>NZ_VSDO01000001.1:0-510829 GCF_008084145.1 Paenibacillus faecis
ACTCCGCTCGACTTGCATGTATTAGGCACGCCGCCAGCGTTCGTCCTGAGCCAGGATCAAACTCTCCAATAAAGTGTTTGACTTGCTCATTTAAAAAACTGACGAGAATTTTAATTCTCATTTAATACTCACTCGTTGTTCAGTTTTCAAAGATCAACTTCGTTCATTTCGTTATCGCCTCATCAGCGGCAACTTTTATATCTTATCACATCAGCAAACCTGATTGCAAGAACTAATTCTTACCAGTTTGCTTACCGTGCCGCCGTCGAAGCGGCCGGAGTAATAATATATCATATTCCGCAACCACCTACAAGTGATAACTTTTTCCAGAAGGTTCAGTTTCGATGCTTCAAATCGTTCCTAAAAGCTTCGCCACAACCGACCGGACACTTATCTTACCACGAACAAAAAAGGATATCCATATATAAAGATATCCAAGGAAAATGATTCATAATTTACCGCGTTTGTTTTTTACAACTGCTCCTGTAGCGCCACAATGGTATCGCGAATCGCTTTTTCGTGAGGGGTCCAAACGAGAGGTCCGATATGCTTTTCATATTTTTCCCCGCTCAGGACAAACGGCTCTTCCGTCAAATAAAGCATCTCAACAACCTCTTTCATCACCGGATTAAACCACCCCGCCAGGGTCAGGCTAATCCTCCCCATCGGAACCACCGATTTTTTTCGTCCGCTGGCGTTCTGGGCGAATCCGACCAGCTCGCGCCCCGAAAGCAGCCCCGGTCCGGGAATGTGCCAGTTTTGTCCGTAAGAGGCATCCCGCTCCGCAATATTTACGATCATGTTAGCCGCGTCGGGCAGGTAAACATATTCCCGAGGGACCTTCATGTTACCGATAAAAACGGTACCCTTACCGGCCGCAATGGCCTGCATGGTTAAGGAAAGATATGAAGCTTGAGCTGTGGGCCCGTAATAATCGGGCAGCCGGACGATCAGCGGGCGAGCTTTTTCCCAACGTGAACTTAGAATCATCTTCTCATAGGCTAGACGGGTCTTCCCCTTGCGGGTATGCGGATTTTTGGGGTGTTCTTCCGTCGCTTTTTCCACGGTTCTTCTGCCGTAAGGGTATATCCCGTCGACAACCACCACTTTAGCCTCCAGACGTTCGGCGGACTGCATTACCGCTTCGCCCAAAGGCAGCAGGCGGGTCTCCATCTCATGATAGGGGATGTTGGCACTATGAAAAATAATATCCGCCCCGTCGGCAGCCTTCACGATGTCCTCCGTCCGAAACGCATCCCCAGTATACAAACTCAACAAAGGGGTAGGACCGATCTCTTGTTCGAGTCTCTTCAATTTCTCCATCGATCTCCCGAACGCAATAGTTTCTACTCCCCGTTTGACCAACTCGGCGGTTAATGGATGGCCTACGCCCCCGGTCGCACCCAATACAATCGCTTTTTTCATCTTAACATTACTCCCTTCAATTGATATATAATTTTTGTTAGTGATTGATCAATCACAAATTCTTTTAAAAAAGATCCCCTCAACCAAGATCTTTTTTCATCAGCTGCGGAAGATCCAAAGCCATCGTCAAATTACACAACAAGCCTCTGGCCATAAAATTTTCGGTTCGCCATTGCGGCTGCTCGATTCCCGCTTCTTCAAACGCACGCAAAACTATGTGATGGATTTCCGCCATCCCTTTACGCATCGCTTCGCGGATCGGTTCCTCCTGAATCGTCTGCGCCTGCATCTGGAGCAGGATCTCATTCCGATGTCTCTCCATAATTCCTTCATAGTCCCGGATTAAGCCTGCCTCCAAATGCTCTTTACCCGCCGATTGAATGGTACGCTCAAAAGCCTGCTGTATCCTTTGAAATGAAACTTCCAACGCGGCGACCATCAACGTCTCCTTATTAAAAAAACGGAAAACATACGGCTGCGAAATCTCCGCCCGTTCCGCCACTTGCGCGGTGGTTGCCCGGTAATACCCGATTTCCGCAAATACTTCAATCGCTGCGTTAACAATGTCGGTGCGCCGATTGGCCGAGGCCGCTCTCTTTGCCATGGTTTGGTACCTCCTTCATTCCTGAGTTAATGCAACTCGCCGGAATTGTTATTGATTGACCAATCACTAATTTTGATTTTATATTACCTGATCCTTCCTCCCTAAGCAACTCTTTTTTTCAATAAAAAGCATAAAACGCAAAAAATCCGCGTTACCCGCGGATTTTTCGGACAGTTTGTCCTACAGTCCCCTCTTGCTTCAAGTCCTATTGCGGACTCTTGGTAAAGATTTGGAACAGTACGCCGAACTTATCGGTAACCATGGCGTAGCCCGGACTGAAAAACGTTTGCTGCAGCGGCATCTCCACCTCTCCGCCTTCTTGAAGCGCGTTAAAGATCCGTTCGGACTCCGCATAATCATCCGTTGTTATACAGATGGAAAGCATGCTTCCTTTTTGCGGGGGATTGCCGGGAAAAGAGTCGGAGAACATCAGGACCGAGTCTCCTACCTTTAAGGTCGCATGCGAAATGCGTTCCTTCACTTCCTCCGGCAGCGGGAACTCGGGATTTTCCGGCATCTCACCAAAGCTTTGGATGAAAAGCACCTCGGCTTTCAGCGCTTGTATATAGAAGGCAATCGCTTCCCTCGCACTACCATCCATGGTTAAATAGGAATTCAACTGTAGAGCCATGAATTTCACACTCCTTCATTTAAGGTATCCACGGCTATCATACATTTATTTAAACTGATTTTCCACATGTTCCAAATCCGCGCGGTCTTGCTCCAGACTTTCCTTCGCCCGATCGATCGGTTCCTGGTTCATGCGTCCCTCGGCTTGTGCGATGGCGTTTTCCGCCTTTTTAATCGCGTTGCGGGCGTTTTGAATCGTCTCCTCTCTCGGATGGGACTGTGCCTGATTTACAGCGCGACGCACATTTTCGACGGATTCCTGAGCCTGCGAAATCGGGTTCTGCGATTGCAAACTGGAAAAGGGATTTTCTTTCATTATAGCCTCCTAAGGATATGGATTTGGTTCATCCTGTAATCCTAATTTGAAGCAAACCGGCGCGGATTATACCCTTTTAAAAAAGAACGGAGGACCACACTTTTACGGCGGTGACGGCGATGATGGCCACCAAGCCGTACCGAAGGACGCCGGTATCCATTTTGGCCGCAACCCGGGAGCCGAGCGGCGCCCCGATCAAACAGCCGATAACCGAAAATACGGTGGGCAGGACCGGGATTCCGCCCGCCGCTAGCTTTCCGGCAACTCCGCCTACGGCCGACAACAAGACAATCGCCAACGAGGAGGCTATCGCTGTCCGTACCGGTATGTTCAGAACGGTCAGCATAATCGGAATGAGCAGGAACGCCCCGCCGGCCCCCACGATCCCCGAGGCAATCCCGACGAGAAAGGCCAGAACCATGGCTACATATGCGGGAAAATCCGCGTTTTCCCCGATCTCCGGAGCGTTTCCCCTCGGTGGGACCAACATCAAGGCCATAGCCAAAATTGCAAGTATGCCATAGGTTAGATTAATAAGATTCCCGGCAACAAAACCGGAGGCTAGTCCGCCCAGCAAACTTCCGGCCAGTATGCTCGTTCCCATATAAATTACAAGTTTTCGGTGAACTCCCGGAGACTCCGGCTTCTTTCTACGCGTTAGTTGCACAGCAAAAACTCCTGACAAGGCGGAAAAGAACACCTGAAACATACTGATCGCCGAAACTTCCAGCGTGGTAAACCCGGCAAGCCCCAGAGCCGGAGGTACAAAAAGCAGCAAAGGATAATTGATGATCGCCCCGCCGATCCCGAACATGCCCGCCAGAAACGATCCCGCCACTCCAAGCAGAACCATGACAAGTAGTAATAAAATGCTGATCACGTCCCTTATAAAAGCCATATACGAACCGAATCGAATCCGTTATAATAATACCAAGTAAATTAATCAGAAAAGAGGAATTAACGGATGTCCGGTCTGTTCAAAAAATGGTTTGCCCCCAAATGTCCCGTATGCCAAAAACCGCTCGCCGCAGACCGGGAACCCGTATGCCACGTCAAAAAATGCCCGGACGGCCATTACCGTGAGGAAAGTTACTACACGCTCGGTGTCCGGGTTACCTACCATTATAACTCCAATGAACAACGGGAGTAATTCCTGAATGCCCTATTTTGCTACGCCTCTCCCCTTTCCTATATAATGGATTGGATAGAAGAATTATCGGGGAGGACACATCTGTGAAGAATTTTGAAGTTTTACTGGAGAAATACGCCGAACTGGTTGTAAAAGTGGGCGTGAATATACAGCCCGGTCAGGTTTTGATTGTTCAAGCACCGTTGGAGACCGTTGAATTTACCCGCCTGGTCGTCGCCAAAGCCTATGAATCCGGGGCAAAATACGTCCAGGTGGAATGGGATGACGAGGCAATTACCAAAATGCGTTACGAGAAAGCGCCTGACGATTCCTTCGGCTACTATCCGAAATGGCAGGCGGACATGGTTGAACAATTGGCCGAGGGAGGCGGCGCTTTGCTGAACATCAAGGTTCCCGACCCGATGCTGCTCAGCGGCGTGGACGGCAGCAAAGTCGCTGCAGCCGTAAAAGCAGCGGCGGTGGCTCGCGAGAAATTCCAGGGCTATATCCGAACCAACAAAATCAGCTGGTCGCTGATCAAAGCTCCGACTCGGGCCTGGGCCAACAAGGTGTTCGCCGACCTGCCCGAAAACGAACGGATTGAGGCGATGTGGGAAGCGATCTTCCGGATGAACCGTGTCAGCGAAAACGAAAATCCCATTGAGGCTTGGCGAAGACATATTGCCGAACTTAAGGAAAGACAGGAGTATATGAACAAAAAGCGGTATAAGAGCCTGCATTACCGCGCGCCGGGAACGGACCTGAAGGTCGAACTGCCCGAAGGACATCTATGGCTTGGCGGAGGAGACCATAACGAATCCGGCGTATACTTCGTGGCCAACATGCCTACGGAGGAAATTTATTCGATGCCGCTCAGAACCGGAGTAAACGGGACGGTGACGAGCACGCTCCCGCTGAATTTAAACGGACGGTTGGTTGAAGGCATTCGCTTGACCTTCAAGGACGGTAAGGTCACGGAATATGATGCCGAAACCGGGCGTGAGCATCTAACCGCCCTCTTGGCTACGGACGACGGCGCCTCCTATCTGGGCGAAGTGGCCCTGGTGCCCCATCATTCCCCGATTTCTTTAATGAACCGGGTTTTCTACAATACGGGGATCGACGAGAACGCCTCTTGCCACTTTGCCTTAGGGAGCTCCTACCCCGTCAATATCAAGGGGGGGACAAAGCTCACCAAAGAAGAACTGCTGCAAAAAGGGGCCAATGTCAGTTTGACTCACGTCGACTTCATGATTGGATCGGCCGAGCTTGAGATCGACGGCGAACTTCAAGACGGTACGATCGAGCCTGTATTCCGCAAAGGAAACTGGGCATAATGCTTTAGCCGCTGCTCTAACCAAAAAAGATCATGTAACGCCTGATCCCTAAGATTAGCGTTAATCATGATCTTTTTTTTAGGTTGAATCCCGAATTAAACCGGTTGGGGCGGGGGCATCCCTGTCGATATATGCATATCCTGAAAAAAACAATACAAAGGTGACATCGATGCTGGCGTTTATATTAGCGAGAGATACACCGCCTTATCTATATCGGCAGACCGAACGTTCCCTGCTCTCTGTTCTGCCCGGGATCAAGATTATCGTCATCTCGACGGTTCAAGGCGGGGACTGCGGGGAACAAATCAACAACGCCTTGGCCGCATCCGGCGAAGACTGGTTCCTTACGTTCATTGCCGGAGAAATCGTCAAGCCGGCGTTGGCCGGACAATTGGAACACTGGCTCCGTACCGTTCATAGCGATACGGCGGGAGCGGTTCTGGACGATGCTTCAGGAAGCCCCTCGAGTTTCCTTCCGGAAGCATCCGTTCCCCGCGGTCCTGTACTTTGGCGAAAAGAAGCGGTTTGGAGCGGCCATTTCCCCGGATTTCCAACCCGGTCCGAATGCCCGTTCGATCAGTATCTTTTCATCGATAAGCAGCATCAAGTTTCCCAAAAATGGAAATGGCGGCCGCTCCGCGAAGAGCTCTTGATCCCGAGTCCATTGCCGCCGCCTCCTTGGCTTAAAGAGCCCGAAACGCGAAAATGGATTCTCCCGCTCCTGCTCGCTAATGATCACGACGATGAGACGGTGGGCCACGACTCCCACCGCCAACCCCCGCGAATCAGTATCGTCATCTCCTCCTATAATGACGGTGCCTATTTGCCTTGGTCCGTACGTTCCGTGCTGGCCCAATCCTTCTCGGAATGGGAGCTGATCCTCGTGGATGACGGATCGACCGATGATACGGCTCAAATCATCCAGCGGCTTTCCGGGATCACCTCGCGGATTCGCGGGCTTACATTGCCCGAAAATCGAGGTAAGTCGCATGCGCTGAATCAAGCTCTCCGAGAAGCTCGAGGAGAATGGGTTCTTGAACTGGACGCCGACGATTGGCTTGCGCCCGGGTGCTGCGCCGAATTGCTTGAAGGAGCCGAAGCGATGCCGGACGCTGCCGTCGTTTGGGCGCAGCATGTACAATGGCAGGAGCGGGCGAACAAACAGCTGGTGCTTCGTTCCGTTTCCCGGCAAGCTCCCGTCATGAGCCCGAAGATCTGTTGATCCGGGCGGAACCTTTGGCTCCGCGACTGCTCAAAACCGCGATGTTAAGAGAGCTCGGAGGCTGGAACACGGCAGCCCCGTTTGCCGGACGACTTTACGAAGATCTGGAGCTGCTCCTTCGCATCGTGCGGCAATCTCCAGTTTCCTTTGTCCCCAAACCTCTTTATCACAGACGGATTAGAAGAGGGAGCATTACGCATCGGCAGCGGCAAGAGACCTACATTAAATGGGAGTCCTGGATGCGGGATAAGTTGGACTTCTATTAGTGGAATAAGCTCTTTATGCACTACTGCGGAATCCGCACGAAAATCACATTGTTCGAGACCACGGTGACCTGACGAGGCTCGGGAATATAATTGGAGCTCTCGGCCTGGACGACAAACGTCTCGTCGAAAACATTCAGAATCTGACCCTGCAAAAATTGGTTGGTGAAGATCACCTCAATTGATCTTCCGATAAATGCACTTAACCTTTGTTCGAAATCCATTCGCTTTACGCCCTCCTCTATTTCACCACTTAAGATACCGATAAAACTTGATCAAACGGAATGAGAACAATGCTGCCGTCCGGTTCCACAATTTCGATATAGTCCAACCCGATCGCCACCAAGGTACCGAAAATCGGGCCGGCGGCGGTGTCGATCGTTATGCTTGTATTTAACAAAGGAGTCAGCAAAGTAATGAGCCCCTCGTATTCTTCCTCTGGCCCCGTATATTGTTGAACCTGCTGTCTCAAGGCGTTGATGTTGGAAAAAGCGTCATCGATTTGCCGCTGCTGCGAATTAACTTGCCGAAGGATGCCGTCGACTAATTGATGCAATGCGGTAATCCGGGCATTTGCGTTTTCCAGTGAGTCTTGAGCGCCGCCTCCTCCACGTGTTAAGCTATCGTTCGTTTTTCCCGTATGTTGAACGGCGTTTCCGCCGGTAGTCGTCCCCGCTCCGGTTCCTGCTCCTGTGCCCGGTGCCTGTGCTGGAGGAGACGGCGGCTGCGGTTTGGCCGCGGTTTGGGCCGCCAACTGGCTGACCTGCGTTTGCAAGGTGTTCACCCGGACGTTCAGTTCACTCACATTTCCGTTAAGTTGACCGACCTGCAACTTTAGGCGAATAAATTTGCGCTTTAGACTATGACGAACTTTGCCGCGTTTCCCCGTCCATATCCCCAGTTTGGGTTTACGCTTCAATATCCGTCTCTTGTGTTCCGGTTTTCCGTAATCCGAAACATGCGTTTTCCCCCATAACACTCTCACGTTTCCTACCTCCTCACTTTGATACGGTAACTTATGTCATTCGCCTCCGTACGGCAACCTATCTTGGCAAAGATAAGGAAAAGGCCTAAGCGCGAAGTGAATTGCGGGGAGTGAATTGCCGGATATTTTAGGCAGGCGGGCTTTCGCCCCATGCGGAGACTCCGCTTCCCTCATAATTTAACTTAGACATTGGTTTAGGGAGGAGAGCTCTGTTGAATACAAAAGAAACTCGCATCGGCGAACCGGTTCGAAACCAACTTTCCATGAAAGCCGGGATATCGGCGCACTTAAGGGCAGGAGCCGGAGAAATACTTCCGCGGGAGACCGTCCCGCACGCCGTCCCTCCGGCAATATCTCCCCCTTTATCCGGGAACCGCGGCGGTACAACTAGCGAGCTGTATGATGTTTTTCGCTTCCCGGTGATTGATTGGCATTTCCGATGGCAGCGTCCGCAGCAGATATCCCGACAGTTTGCCAACCAGGGGCATCGCGTTTTTTACGTCACGACGGAAATGATTCCGCTCCCTTTGGAAGCCGTAACCAAAGAGGAACTCGCACGCTATGTCAAAATCAAAAAAATCGCGCCGAGAGTGTGGAACGTAACCCTTTGCTCCCACGCCAGACTCAACCTGTATCAGGACCAAATGAGTCCAAGGGACGTGGATTTTTTGCGTCTGTCCGTCGAAGTCGTCAAGGAGAAGTTCGGCATCACCGAGATGGTGTCCATCGTGGATCTTCCGTTTTGGTTACCGCTCGTTGAAAATTTGACGCAGCACACGACCGTTTATGATTGCATGGACGACCATGAGGGGTTCTCCACAAACGCTGCTTCCATGCTGCAACTAGAGGAAAGAATGATCCGCCGCGCCGACTTGGTGCTTGCCTCCTCTCAAGGACTTCTGGAGAAGCTTCAAAGTCTCCGTCCCGATGCGTCCCTGCTTCGCAATGCGGCGGATGTCGGCCATTTTGCCCAGACGGCCCAGGTTCCGACGGCTGCCGAACTGGAAGAGATCCGCGGCCCGGTGATCGGCTACTACGGCGCCATCTCCGACTGGTTTGACATCGATCTGATTCGGGAATTGGCGGAAAAAAGAAAAGATTGGACTTTCATCCTCATCGGGCATACCTTCGGCTGCGATATTTCAAAAGTGGAGCGTTTGAAGAATGTTTTGCTGCTCGGCGAAAAACCTTATGACCAACTCCCCGGGTATCTGCGCCGATTCGATGTTGCGATGATCCCTTTTAAACAGAACCGTCTGACGAAGGCGACCAACCCGGTCAAGCTTTATGAATATCTGGCGGCAGGCAAACCGGTCGTTTCCACGGAACTGCCCGAGGTCGCTGCGGTGTCCCCCCAACTCGTCGAGATGGCTGCGGACCCGGTCTCTTTCGAGCAGGCCATTCAAACCGCATTGAGAAACAAAACCGCCGAACGGGAGAAGGAGTGCCGGGAGTTTGCCCGCAGGCATTCCTGGGAGCAGCGTTACGCGGACATTCACGAACTCATCGTTCAACAAATGTATCCCAAAGTTAGCGTCATTGTCGTGACCCACAACAATTGGTCGTATACCCAGCAGTGTTTGCGCAGCCTTCTCCGCCCCGGACATTATCCCAATCTGGAGATCGTCGTGGTTGACAACGCCTCCACCGATCAAACTGCCCAGCGATTGGGAGGGATTCGGGACCGCCGAATTAAAATCATACTTTCGAAGCGGAATTTGGGCTTCGCCGCGGGAAATTCCCGGGGAATCGAGCTGGCGACGGGAAAATACTACATTTTGCTCAATAACGATACGATCGTCCCGGATGGCACTTGGATTACCCGCCTCCTCCGTCCACTGCGGGAACATCCCGACGTCGGAATGACCGGGCCGATGTCCAACTTTGTCGGCAATGACCAGGCGCTGGACCATTTCGTGGGGAACCCGGCCTCCGGAGCCCATCCCGATTGGCTTCAGGATTTTTACCGCTTTAACCAGGGACGCGCAAGAGCCACCGATTTGCTGGGATTTTTTTGCGTGGCTATGAAACGGGAGGTTTGGGAGAAGGTCGGTCCGCTGGATACCGGCTACGGCATCGGGATGTTCGAAGATGACGATTACTGCGAGCGGGTGCGGGCCGCCGGATATCGTCTGGTTGTGGTGGAGGATGCCTTTGTGTATCACCACGGGAGCGCCACCATGCGGAAAATGCAGCCGGATGTCTATAACGAACTTTGGGAGAAAAACAAAAGCTATTTCGAGCGGAAATGGGGCAAAGCCTGGCGGACTCCTTCGCGGCCAGACAACCTCTTCGCTTTGACGGAAACTCCCGGTCAGACAGCGGAACGAATCCGTGAGGCCGGCGTCCCCTGCATTCTGATTTTAGGTGAAAATAAATGGACGGCGCAGGCCGCGCGATGGCAATACCTCGTCAGGGAGCTCGCTTCGAGTCAAAACTGTCTCCTGATTATTAACACCCTCCGCCATTATAACCGGTCTATCATGGGCTTTCGAAAAGGCGGGCATCTGCTTTATTTGACGAACCGGATGGATTTGCTGGCGGAAGCGAACCTGGACGCCGTGATCTACTGCGGCGAGCCGGCACCGATCCCCGTTAGAGCCAAACGTCTTATCGCCGACAGCTTCGCCTATCCCGAAGACCGGCTCGGACTACTCTCCGCCGCCCTGCCCGACTTGGAGCGATGGGTGTTCCGCGATCCGGCCGATTTTGCCCGACGGCTAAAGGAGGAAGCGCTCGAATTCCGCCCCTTGGTTCAAAGCTCCAGCTAAATGCGAAAACCCTCCGGCGCGTTTATTTGCCAAAACGGCAATCCTATACGCTGGAGGGCTTTACTCTCTTTCGATTCGATTAGCTATCGTGGACCGACTGCTGCAAATAACGCCGAATCACAGCCGGGTGCTCCCCTTTAAATTCCGTGGTGGCAATCGTATACTCGGGATGGGCGTAATTCCAATCCGCTTCGCCCTGATTCTCATGCAGATTGACGTCGCCGCGCCGGTTATCGTTAAACTTGATTTTTTTCCCCAAGGCGTAATGGTAATGGTAAATGGGGATTTCGACCCTGCCTCGCGGAATCTGCCAAATGCTTTGGCCTCCGGGTCCCTCAAGCGTACAATGGTGCTTCTCGTCGCGGTAACGGATGCCGATGCCGGAACGCCACATCCGGGTAATATCATTCGACCATCTTTCATCCCCGGGACTGTTCACGCGCAGCGTCTGGGGATCTCCCCAGAAATTCACGAAGGGAAACTGGTAGATATGCACCTCCTGGCGGCTCATCAATTCCGGAAGTGCTTCCTTAAACCGGTCATCCACGATTTCATCGATATCCAAATTCATGATCCAGTCTCCGGTGGCCTGATCGATCAAAAAATTGCGCACCCGCGATTCATCCCAATCTTCCGTATAAGGAAGACCGGTTTGCGGCATAGCGAACAATTCGATCGGATAACTCCGTTGTTGAAAGCTTTCAATAATGTCAAGCGTGCCGTCCGTGCTGCCTCCGTCGACCATAATGATCTCATCGGCATAAGCGCCCACGCTCTCCAAATACAGCGGAACGAACGTAGCTTCATTCAGGACAGGAACAATCACCGATAATTTCATTCCCATCTTCCCCATCTGCTCCTTTTCTTCTACATGTTTTTGCGTTTCTCCTCAAGCAGCAGGCGCATCTCCCTCTCATTCCCCCACGCGGCTTTATAACGCAAGTAAAGCTTGTAGTTCTCGTCATAGTGCGGATTCCCGCCGGGGCCGACAAAGGGATGCCAGAAATGAAACAATTCCCCTTCCAGGCGTATGTGTTTGCCTACCATAGTATCCACGGAGTAGGCAAACGCTTCATCCTCACCGCCCCAACCGATAAAGCGCTCATCATAACCGCCAACGCTTTCAAAGGATTGCCTCAGCAGCACGTTCATCCCGCCTACGAAATAAGACGCTTCGGCCGGTTTTGTATCGGGTTGAACCGGCAGCGGCCAACTGCCGCTCCCTTCCAGTACGAGCCGATGCGAAACGTCTTTGGACAGACGGTTGATTCGCGCAAACGGAATGACCCAACGGTCCGCACTCAGGAGCTGCACAGATTGAAGCAGAAGCTCGGGATTATAGACAAGGTCGTTGTCCGCGATGACAAAAACACGTCCTTTGGCTTGAGAAGCGGCGCGATTGATCGCCTTTGATCTGCTGAAAGGTTCATCCAAGTCTTCGCCGATGCATAACTGCGCCCCCGGCAGCATGCGTTCATAGAACCGCCTGACATATTGAAAGGCCTGATCTCTAGGCCCGTCATCCGGCTTATACGGCATCAGTACGGATACATCCTGAAACATATGTCCATCCCTCCAAACTTATCTCGGCCGCTTCAGAAAGACACCGAGTTCGCGGTACTTTCCCGTTCCGAACGTATCCGCCAGCTTTACGTACTCTTCAAACCCCGTATGCTTGAACAACAGGGATTTCTCCTCTTCGATCCGGTCACCGGATTCCCAGAACAGCAATCCATGAACCGCACAATCTAGCGTACTAAGAAATCGTTCGCTGAGGCCGGAATCCCCCATTAAGTGGTAAAATACCGTATGCAGAATCCCGATTTCGTATCCCTGAAGTCCGACGAGACGCTCGAATGGTTCGCGAACCAGTTCAAATTCAGCCCGCTCCAACCGGTTCAACCGCATCAGCAATTCCGCATGCAGCGGGTCGGGCTCAATGCCGGTCACCTGAGCGCCTTCACGCGTGAAGTGACGGGCATAATAACCGATATTGCAGCCGATATCAAGCACCTTCGTTCGTTTCAAGTCCCGGGAGCCCAGGTACTCCAGAATTACATCCAGCCTGGTTTTATAAAATTCATCCCGCTCGCTTCTCTTTCCGTAGAAATGGGGATGCAGGATCGGCGTATAAATGAGATTCCTTTGCTGCAAAGCTACCATCTGCACCGTGTCTTCCAGTGCCTCGGGGTTCAGCCAGGTTTCATAATCCGCACGGGTCATCCGGACCGGGATTCGCCTTAAACCGGAACAATACAGAAAAACAGCCCGATGATGACCGTCTTGAATATTAAATCTCCCCGGCGTACGATAGGTAACGAGCGGAGGATTCTCCGTGAAATAGCCCGGGTCGTTTTGCAGATAGGAGCGCATATTTACGTATTCCATCCGCTTCTGATTTAGCAGGCCTTCCCGGTCCATCGGCGGCGCGACGCCTCTAAGGTGGTGAATGCGCTCGTACCAAGCCAAATAGGGTTCGGGTGAGGCTCCGGACTCGCCGTAAAAATAGCGGAACAACTCTCGATGAGGCTCCATCCGCATCAACGAGATGTCGGAATGGAGTTTATGGTGGGTAAACCACTCTTCCGTAAAAGAGGGGATCGTGTACTCTTTTTTCGCCGTGCGTACATCCACATCCGTAAACACCAGCTCGATAGGTACCTCGGTCGTAACGTATTGTTCGGCAGTCAATGTCATCCTCCCCGTTTCCATATAGTAATACGCCGTAATTCGTCATAAACCGAACAGGACCCGGATCCATCGGGCTGCCCCCTGATCAATTCTCCAATGGTCTTCGATCTGTTGCCGGCATCGTAAACCCAGGTTTTGCAGAGCCGTTCTCTCCTTTTTATACCGGTCAATTGTCCCGATGTAAGCCTCCGGGCTGTCGCTGCGAAGGATCAGTTCGTGAGCGGCGGAAGGCGCGGCTTCCCGGATGTAACCGACATCCGTGGAAAGGACCGGCTTGCCGCAGGCAAACGCCTCCAGCGCCGTGGCCCCGCCTCCCTCGTTCGAGGACGTGATCAGAAGAAGATCGATGGAATGATAAAAGGAAGGCATATCCTCATGGGCATACCGGCCCGGGGTATCCAAAAACCGCACCATGGCATCCCGCTCAAAATGGCGGCGAATGGGGACGAACAAAGTATCGTAATTCTTGGACCGTTTGTTCCGATCTCCCGCCCACCCGACAACCAGAGGTTCGTCCGAAGATCTCGGACGCTCGTCGGGACGAAACAGGCCATGGTCCACAAAATGACCGATATACTCAATATCAGCCCGAGGCGCCAGTTGCTTCAACTTCTCCGCGAGCCTGTGGTTCATGCTGCCGATCTTGGAAATTCTCGGGATCACCAGCCGCAAAAATTCCGGATCCGGAATCAGTTCATCCTGCCACTCCCGATAAGTTTCGTAGTTTTTACTGAAGTAGTAATAAGAGACGGCTGCGGAGGAATCGATACGCACATGTTTAAAGATGGCGTACGCGGCGATCCCGAGACACATCGCGGAAATCGTCCGATACTCCGCATTTAAAGCGGCACTGCCCTTTTCCCGGAGATAATCGTCCAGTTCCCTGGCGGACATGATATCGAGGGCGGGATGATGCCGCTGGATCGTTTTTGCCGTTTTTCCGAGTATCCACCACTCCACGTCATACAAAAGCAGGTCTTTCATATCCCTAGACGCTCACCTCCCGCTTCGCCTGTACCGCCATATTTGATCATATTCGAGCTTGCCCCGCCAAGTTACGGGGGCGGCGAAATTGATGAAATAGCCTCGTCCTGCGCGATCGCCCAAACATGAAGAAGACTCCGCGATTGAAAACCGCAGAGTCCTCTGTTGTGGGAAGCGATATTTAAATGTTAAGCAATCTTCCAAAGGCTAGGGTATTCTACCCGACAAGAAACGAAGCAGTTTCTTTCGTCTCTTCCTTTTTGCAAGAGAGTTCATGGTAAATCAACTGCCTTTCCGGATCGACATGGAACATGACATCCGTCTGGTGTTTTCCTTTTACCACTTCCCACTTGTTATTACTTTACCCCGCCCCAGGCGGATGAAACGGGAATATCGATATTTCCATAAAAAATTTCAGACCGTCCCCCGTTCAGCCATCCGTCCGGCGATTTCACCGGCGATTTGTTTCCCGTTGGCAATGCAATCTGGAATGCCGACCCCGTAATAAGAGCATCCCGCCAAGTAAACGCCGGGATAGGCGGTGGCGATTTTTCGCTCCAGCGACTGTACCAGCTCGTGGTGCCGAATATGGTAATTCGGCATGGCATCCAGCCATTTGGTTACGATGTGGGTAACCGGCTCGCTGCGAATACCCAAGCTGGCGGCCACATCTTTAAGAGCCGTGTCCAGAAGTTCATCCTCCGAAAGACTTTGAAGCCATTCGAAGGACGGTCCGGAACTTTTGTAAAACAACCGGACCAGCAGACGGCCGTCCCTTGACGTATGCTTCCATTTCCGGCTGGTCCATGTGCAGGCATCACAAACGACATCCGGAGATTGCGACACGATAAAGCCGGTTCCGTCGACCTTCAATTCCCCGTCGGGGAGATCGAAGCCCAAATAGACACTAATCATGGAACTGCTGCGCATTCCGGAAAAATCCTCGTCAAGCAGGCCATCCTTGAGTAAAGCCTGAGCCGCGGTGTGCGGCGTGGCGACCACAACAAAATCGGCTTCCCTCTCGCTCCCGTCCGAAAGCCGGAGCTGATAGCGGCCCCCGGCACGGGAAATCGCTTGCGCCGAAATCCCCTTCAGCAGTTCCACATCCTCCAGCTTGTCTTCGATCCGATCCACCAACGCGGAAACGCCGTCCCGAAAGGAGAAGAATTTCCTGTCCCCGCTTCCCTTAAAGGTCTGACGGTTTTCGGCCAGGCCTTTCATGATGCTGCCGTACTCGTTCTTATAATCCAGGAGGTAGGGCAAAGTGGAAGCCAGCGTGAGTTCGCTCAGCTTACCGGAATACACCCCGGATAACACCGGCGCGATTTGTTTCTCCACCATTTCCTTGCCCAGGAAGGCTTCCAGAAAACTCCCCACCGAGTCGTTTTTCGTAAACGTCTCATTCGGGGTGTAAAAATCTTTCAACGCTTCAACCTTGCCTTCCGCCGAGATCAGCTCGCTATTGGCCAGTGCTTCCAGGCTGAGCGGTATCCCGAAGACCGCTTCCTCCGGAATCAGCTTCAATCGGCCTTCGGTATAAATGTAAGATTTGCCCGTAGCATTATAGACAACTTCTTCAGCCAGGCCCAGATCTTCCACAAGAGGGGCCGTATTTGTCTTCCGGGCGACGATCGAATCGGCGCCGGCTTCCATAAAAAAACCGTTTTGGCGTACCGTATGAATCTTCCCGCCGAGCCGTTCACTGGCTTCGATCAATACAACCCGGGCTTCAAGCCCCAGGGAACGTATGTCTTTCTGTAAATAATAAGCCGCGGACAGACCGGTAATTCCGCCGCCGATGATCACGACCGTTTTCAATGGACTTCCACCTCGATTAGAGAACTCTTTCACAATCCAACTAATATCATAACCCAAAGGAGGAGGCGGAAACAATGATATCGCGAATAATCGGTCGGCGGTTCAGCAAATCGTCAGTTTTTCGCTCCGGTGTAAATGAGTACGGCGTCGCGCAGAAACTCGGCCGTTCCGGAACCCTGATTGTCGTAATACGCTTTAAAACGCTCGTCGGCCACGTACATTTCAACCAATCCGGCATGCGCTTCCGGGGAATAAGAGTCCCAGAAAAAGGTAAGCCAACGTTTATGCAAATCCGCCGCTTTTTGCGCCGCCTCGCCTGCCGGATCCCCGGCCTCCATTCCCGCTTGCAGGGCCGAGAACATCTCCCGCTCCAGACGCTGCAATTCATGATGCTCCTCTTCCGTCATGTTCAATACCTTGGCGTTTGAACGGTTCATCGTATCCACGCCGTATTTCTCGCGGATTTCCTCGCCGTATTTCCTTTCATTATCCTCAACCAGCTTCTTCTTGAAGCCCTCGAATTTTTCCCGATCCGTCATCTTGAATCTCCCTTCCTTCATCGCAATCGTTTTATCCACATTGGCAATCAACGCGTCGAGTTGCTGTCTTCGTTCCAGGAGTCGTTCACGGTGCTCGATCAGAGCGCGGGTCCCGTCAAAGGAGGGGTCATTGACAATGGATCCGATCTGTTCCAGGGAAAAACCGAGCTCCCGGTAGAACAAAATCTGCTGCAGCCGATCCACTTCCTCCCGACCGTATATCCGGTATCCCGACGAATTGATTCTGGCCGGCCTAAGAATGCCGATTTCATCATAATACCTTAAGGTCCGGGTGCTGACTCCCGCTAACTGCCCGAGCTTCTGAATGGTGTATTCCATGTGATCTCCTCCCGACAAATTCAATGTACACTTTAACGTTACGTGAAGGTCAACCTATTTTCCAACTTTTTAGGCATGAAGGCAAAAAAAGAAGTCCTTCCCGCATCCAAGAGGATGCCGGGAAGAACCTCCGACGGGCACAAGTGCCGTCTTACGGGATGGCCGCCTACCAGGCGTAAGCTTGCGGCGCTTCCCCGCCCGGCCCCGGAAAGATTTCATCCAGCCGCCGGAGCTCCGCATCGCCCAGTTGGATGTCCGCTACCCGCAGCGCGGACTCCAGCTGCTCCAGCGTCCGCGGGCCGATGATCGGCGCGGTCATGGCCGGACGCGTGAGCGTCCAGGCCAGCGCCACATTGGCCTCGCTTTCGCCGAGCTCGCGGCAAAACCGCTCGAACGCCTCCAACTGCCCGCGATGCTTCTCCACGCGGGCGGGATCGTTCGCGCGCTTCGAGCCCGGCACCGGGCGCAGCGCATGCCCGCTCAGCAGGCCGCCGTCCAGCGGGCTCCAGGCGATCACGCCGATGCCCTGCTCCTCGGCGGCCGGAAGCACTTCCAGCTCCGGCAATCTGCAGAGCAGGCTGAATTTGTGCTGCTCGGACACCAGTCCGAGCATGCCTTTCGCCTTCGCTTCGTACTGCGCCTTCACCAGGTCTCGGCCGGCGAAATTGCTGGAGCCGACGTACCCGATTTTTCCCTGGTACAAAGCTACGTTAAAGCCTTCCCACAGTTCGTCCCATGACACGTTGCGATCCACATGGTGCATTTGATACAGCTCGATGTGATCCGTCTGCAGCCGCCGGAGCGAACCCTCCAAATGGCGGCGCATCTTATAGGCGGACAGCCCGGGTGCTTTGTTGGGCCCGTCGTTCGGGTCGGCCATCTCCCCGTGAAACTTGGTGGCCAGAACGACTTTCTCTCTCCGGCCCCCGCCTTGGGCGAACCATTTTCCGATGATTTCCTCGGTTCTGCCCGCGTTTTCGCCCCACCCATAGATGTTGGCCGTATCGAAAAAATTAATCCCCGCGTCTACCGCGGCATCCATGATTTTAAACGCTTCGCGCTCTTCCGTGTCCACCCCGAAATTCATCGTCCCCAAGCAAAGGCGGCTCACTTTTAAGCCCGAACGCCCCAAATAGCTGTATTTCATGTTTTTTCACTCCTCATCATTTTATAACGAAAACATAATGCCTATACCGCCGTTCTACATCGGACAAACTGTTAGTATCACCACCCTTCCATCTCGCGGCGTTTCTGGTAATATGAAATAGTGTCTAAATTACTGGTTTTAAGGAGGGTACGCCTGTGAGCTCACCCTTAACCGAGCGGCTGATCAAACTGCTGTGCGGCCGCATCGCGTACGATCGCGGCGAGGCCTACTTCCGGCAGAAGAGAGTCTCCTTCACCCATACCGAACCGGAGACCGGTCATTATCAGGCCATCGTCCGCGGAACCGACAGTTACCGCGTGTTCGTTCATATCGACCTGAACGGCGATGTGTCCGCCGAATGCCAATGTCCCGCTTACGCTTTATATAACAACCATTGCAAACATATCGCCGCCGTCCTGCTCGGCATCCGGGAGCAGCAAGCCGGCTCCCGGATGCCGGCGCGATCCGTTTCCCTGCTGCATCCCGAAGGCCGGCCTTCGGGCGGTACCTTCACCGGCTTGACGGAGCGGTACGACCCGTCCGGCCGCCGTTCCGGCGGCTCCTCCCGGGATGTGTGGTTAACCCGGGATGTGATGGGTCTGTTCGAGCAAGGCGGAGTGCGCAGGAAAACGGCGGGTTCCCGTTTTGACGCCCGAATCCAGCTGCAAGCCGAATTTATTCTCAAAACCTCGTATATCGGACCCAATCTGTACGTGTTCGGGGTCGAACTCAAGATCGGCGGTGGCAGGCTTTATATTGTCAAACATATCCGCGACTTTCTCGACCATCTTGAACGCGGGGAGAGCTATCCGTTCTCCGAACAGTTCAGTTATGACCCGGCGCAACATAGCTTCGAACCAAGCCAGGACGTCATCCTGCGCCAACTGATCGAGATATCGCGAAACGAGCGGCTTTACCAGGAAGAGGCCAGATGGAGCGGCGGAGCCGCAAGGCGCAACAAGGAGAACCGAACCCTGCTCCTGCCTCCCTACGCCTGGGCCGAGCTGCTCCGCGGCTTCCGGGCGTCCCCCTCGTCCGTCAAGCTGGATCCCGGACACGGAAAGCCCCGGCCGTTCGTGATTTCGGACGATCCGCTCCCGGTGAATTATAGATTCGATCGGGCCGAAGACGGCGGCTACCGCCTCGATGTCGAGGGGCTTGCCGATTTGAAAATCTTGGAAAGCTACGGACTGGTTCTCGCGGACGGCATCCTTCGGAATCTCCAGGTCGACCGATGCCGGCGCTTGCGGGAACTCAAAAACATGCTGGAGGCTTCCCGAAGGAATCATATCCATATCGCCGCCGAACAAATGGAACCGTTCATGCAGCGGGTTCTGCCGGGTTTGCAAAGGATGGGCTCCGTTCAAATCGCGGATGCCGTTACCGAGCGGATGGTGAGATCCCCGCTGAAAGCCCGGCTTTACCTGGATCGGGTTCGCAACCGGCTGCTGGCCGGATTGGAATTCCAGTACGGCGATATCGTACTCAACCCGCTCGAAAGCGGAACCGCCCGTGGCAGCGACCTCATTTTGATGCGCGACGAAGAGCAGGAAAGCCGGATCCTGCAAATGATGGATGAAAGCTCCTTCGTTAAAACGGAGAGCGGCTACTTTCTGGACGATGAAGATGCGGAATACGATTTCCTGGTGCATATCGTCCCCCGGCTCGAACAACTGCTTGAAGTATATGCCACCTCGGCGGTAAAGACCCGCATCGTACCGGTTTCCGCCCCGCCGAAGGTTTCGGTTCAACTGGGAGAGCGCACGGACTGGCTCGAGGTCTCCATTGATTTAAGCGGGATATCGGAACAGGAAATCCGGGGAGTGATTCAGGCCTTGGCCGTAAAAAGAAAATACTACCGGCTTCCCGAAGGCGCCTTGCTGCCGTTGGATCATGACAATTTCAAACAAATCGTCGCGCTGATGAACGATTTGGGGCCACACCTGATCGGCGAAGCCGGAAACGAATTTCGCGTCCCGGTGACCAAGGGCTTGCACCTGCTGGACGAGCACAAGTACGGCAGCTCCATCAAACTGGACAAGAACTTCCGTCTGCTCTTGCATCACATCAAAAATCCGGACAGTCTCGATTTCCCGGTTCCCCCGCAACTGTCGTCCGTGCTCCGCGATTATCAGGCTTACGGGTACCAGTGGATGAAAATGCTGGCCCATTACCGGTTCGGCGGCATTCTCGCCGATGACATGGGCCTTGGGAAAACCCTGCAAAGCATCGCTTTTCTCGTCTCGGTCCTTCCGGAAATTCGGGATCAACAGCAGCCGGCTCTCATCGTAGCTCCCGCCTCCCTCGTATATAACTGGAGGAACGAGCTGCGCAAATTCGCTCCGGACATCCGTTGCGAGGTAGCCGACGGGAGCAAAAGCGACAGGCTGGATGTACTTAAGCGAGCCGGGACAACCGACGTGCTGATCGTTTCCTACCCGGTCCTGCGCATGGATATTGAGCAGTTTGCCAAGCATGCGTTCCACAGCATGTTTCTCGATGAGGCGCAAACGTTCAAGAATTACGCTACTCAAACGGCGCAGGCAGTCAAAGCGCTGCAGGCCAAGCATCGCTTTGCCTTAACCGGAACGCCGGTGGAAAACAAACTGGAAGAGCTTTGGTCGATCTATGACGTCGTGTTCCCGTCCCTGTTCCAGAGCCGCCAGCAGTTTCACGAGTTAAGCCGGGAGCAGATCGCCAGAATGATCCGACCGTTCCTGCTCCGGCGTTTGAAAACCGATGTCCTGAAGGAGCTTCCCGAAAAAATTGAAACCGTGCAAACTTCGGAACTGCTTCCGGACCAGAAGAAGCTGTATGCCGCCCTTTTGGCCCAACTGCAGCAGGAAACCTTAAAACATCTGAACGAAGAGAGCTTCCAGAAGAACCGGATCCGTATCCTGGCCGGCCTGACCCGGCTCCGTCAGCTGTGCTGCCATCCCTCCTTGTTCGTCGAGGATTACGAAGGCGGCTCAGCCAAGTTCGAGCAGCTGCTGGAAATTACGGAAGAGTGTCTCGGCGCCGGCAGAAGGTTGCTGATCTTCTCGCAGTTTACCGAAATGCTCGGGATGATCGGCAAAGAATTGGGGTATCGCGGCGCTCCCTTTTTCTATCTGGACGGTAAAACGCCACCTGCCGAACGCGTCGAGCTATGTTCCCGTTTTAACGAAGGCGAGCGCGACATCTTCCTGATCTCCTTGAAAGCCGGAGGCACCGGGCTCAATCTGACCGGAGCCGATACCGTGATTCTTTACGATCTTTGGTGGAACCCGGCTGTCGAGCAGCAAGCGGCCGACCGGGCCCATCGCATGGGCCAGAAAAATGTCGTTCAAGTCATTCGGCTGATCACCGAAAATACGGTCGAAGAGAAAATGTACGAGCTTCAGCAGAAGAAAAGAGACCTCATCGACGAAGTGATCGAGCCCGGCCAGGAAGCCTTGTCCAGTCTCACGGAACAAGAAATCCGCGAAATCCTTATGATCTAGATCCTCCCCGGAGGATCTAAGGATCCATCGGATAACCTTGTTTTGCGTAAAATTTCTGCACGCTGCAACTCTAGGCCAAAAACCTATCCTAAGCCCATTTTCCTTTTGAAAACCGGGTAGGTGAACCGTGATAAAAGCCTTTTACGGCCTTTTACGGCCTTTTACGCCCCTATTTTGTCGAATTGGGCTTAGATCCGGGAATTAGCGGCATTTTAGGGCCCTATTTTAGGAAAAAGCGGGTCAAAACCTGATTATCGGCCCCTGAAGCAGGAAATAAGACCTTTTTTTACCGCTATTTTCTCAGTGGAGGCGAATCGGGCCGGAATAACGGCCCAAAATGCCGATATTGCAACGACAGCTAGGCTCTAATTCCTGCATTTCTGCATGTTTTTTTCTTGTTCGGAACAAAAATTCGAAAATTCCTGCAAATCTGCAGGAATTTTCGACAAAACGGGCTCGTTTCTCTAAAATCGCTAGAAATGCCTGCAGATTTGCATCTTTTTTCTCATTCCCTCGTCGATCGGGCCTAAATACCTGCAGATTTGCATCTTTTTGGAGTTGGAAGGGTTGAAAGTGCGCTAGGCACTTTACTCCCCTGATGGCATAGTCACCCCCATGACCCAGATCCTCCCCGGAGCGATCTTATTCATGTACCTCCGCATGACTCAGATCCTCCCCGGAGGATCTTTTTCGCATGTCATCATATTAATAAGAAAAACGTTTACATCCTGATTATACCGGGCAATAAGCCGATAAATAAATATCCGCATGTTGAATCTTCATGGCATAATGTAATTACACTTCAAGAACAGGAGCGTACAAATCATGACGACGCAATACGAGATAACTTACTGCTACCACGGCAAGCAGCACTGTGAGCGCGGATATTGCTGGGGCCCGGGCATCAAAGAGCAGTACAAGCTGCTGTTCATCCATGAGGGGAAGGGCCGGTACGACTTTAACGGTCACACCTACGAACTCGCAAAAGGAGCGGGATTTGCCGTTTATCCCGGGCAGATCTGCTGCATGCGGGCGGACGAAGCGGATCCTTGGGTTTATTCCTGGATCGCCTTCGAGGGGGAAGACGCGGAGACGATGCTCTCGGCTGCGGGATTATGCCGGGAGCGTCCCGTATTCGCCTGCTCCCGTCCCGCCTGGTTCGATACGTATTTGGACGAATTCGCGGCGGCCGCCGCCAGACCCGAGCCGATCTGCGGATTGGCCCTGCGCAGCGGGTTATACCGTTTTTTCGCCGACTGGTTGGGAGAAATGCTCTCGAGCGTCGGAAACGCCTCCCAACCGGCTTCCAAAACCCGCTATGTGGACCGGACGATCGAATATATCCGGATGAACTACTCCAATCCGGTCAGCATCACCGAGCTCGCCCGGATCATCGGGATCGACCGGGTTTACCTTTCCACCTTGTTCAAAGAAAGAATGAAGATATCGCCCCAGAAATATTTACTGCAATTTCGCATGAACAAAGCGAAGGAACTGCTGGAGTCGCTAAACCTGTCCATCGCCGATGTCGCTCGCTCCGTCGGCTACAGCGACCCGCTCCTCTTTTCAAAAATGTTTAAGCGTGTAACCGGCTTATCTCCGTCCCGGTATCGGGATGCCATGCTAGGCGTGACTCACGGGAACATTCCCGCAAATGCAAAGGAAGCCGGACGTTAGCGCCCGACTTCCTGATTCTTTCACATCTTTAGTTTTCTCCGTACACCTCAAACTCGTACAGCGAATAGCCATACGGCGTCCCCCGCTGGATTCCATACATTCTTACATACCTGGCGTTTTGCGGAGTGAAGGTAATCTCGTCCTCCCCTCCATCCCCATTAGAGATCGTAGCCGCATCGGTCCAATGAACCGGTGTTCCGCCGGCATCGGAAGATACCTGAATTTTAAATTGGATAGCGTAAGCGTCCTCCCATTTCAACTTTACGCCGGAAACGGAGCGGGTGCTGCCCAAGTCCACATAGATCCATTCGGGATCCGTCCCTTCGTTGCTGGCCCAGCGGGAAACCAGATTGCCGTCGAACGCTTTGCCCGCTTCAAATCCCGTTCCCTCGATCGAACTGGCGAACGCGGGTTTGTTCAGCGCCAGGTTCTCGACCGGCTCCGGGGCTTGCCCTGACGGAATCCACCAGTTGCCGGACAAATAAAGCATGCACAGCAGATTATAAGTGTCGCTGAAGTAATCCTCTTTCTTATTCTTCATCCAATCCCAACCGGCATTTACCCAGGTTTGATGCGCCCCGTTCGCCGTTCCCGCGGCGATCAGCGGAGAGACAAACACGGCGGTCGCATAGTCGCCGATCGGCGTCCCGTCCATCTTGTACCCGTTCTTCACATTGGCCGGCTTATTGCCGCTCTTGGACTTGATCCAGTTGGCCAGCTTGTCCGCCACGGCCTTCCCTCTGGGATCTCCGTAGAAAGCGTAGTCCATCACAATCCGAAGCGGAAAACGGCTCGCATTATAGTAATATTGGTTCGTTTCTTTAAATTCATCCAAGTAATATTCCGGAGCCGGTTTGGGCGGATCTTCGACGACAAAATCGGAAATCAGGCCGGTTGCGGAGGAATACCGCGAGCTGAATTGATTGTAAACCTGATAAAGATTATCGATCACTTCGATCCAAACCGGGTCTCCGGTAACCTCGTGAAAAGCCCGGAAATGGCTCAGCATCCAATCCGACGGCCGGGTATTCAAGGCGTTCTTACTATCCCAATCCCCAAGATTGACCCGGCGCTGGTTCGTTACGTAGCTTGCTTTAATTCCTTCGTTGATCATTTTCCGCGCTTCGTTCAAATAATGGATCTCACCGTCCGATCCCCATTGATAATGGGCCAGGATCAACGAATAAGCGATATCCAGGTCCCCATCCGTGGCGGAACCGAAATGGCCTTGAGCCCGAACGTCATCGGCTACGATCCAACCCATCAGGTTGGGATTTCCCGAGCTCTTGTAAGCGCGTGCAGTTTTGAATAGTCCATTGTAGATCGTTTGAGCCTCCGGATCGTGTCCGGCCATCAGGGCGGCGATGATCATCCCGTAGCCTTGGCCTTCGGACGAGCCTAACGCCTTAAATCCGTCGGGATCGCCGGTTATATTGCCTTTGACGTAAAACCCTCCGGGCAATGATTTCAAATCATGCTTCAAATACTTGGACTTCCAGTAATCATAGTAAGCGGAAACGGATCGATTCATGTCGCTCTGCGTGACGTGGGCGGGTTTTATGATGCCGGGGTAATCCACTTGCTGGGGAAACGGCCGGTTAGGCGCGGCAGCTTGGGCGTCATTCTCGGATAAAAAAGAAACCGTTGGCACAAG
Source organism: Paenibacillus faecis (assembly GCF_008084145.1). GTDB lineage: Bacteria > Bacillota > Bacilli > Paenibacillales > Paenibacillaceae > Fontibacillus > Fontibacillus faecis. The sequence continues at coordinate 25,014 of NZ_VSDO01000001.1, forward strand.
CAGCACCACCATCAACAAAATTTTCATCCACTTCCATTGCCTCTTGCCGTGTCTCGTACCATTTGTCCTTGACCTTACCATGATCATTCCTCCTTAAGTGTTCATAATAGAAACTGCAGGGCGGAATTCTGTGTTAACAAGGATGTCCTACAAAGGTATTATATACCATTTTTACCGAAAGTTAAAGCGCTTTTATCTTGAATCGAAAAGATGTTTGTAAATAGTCGGAACGGGTAACTATAAATAAGGAGTCACCCCAGAAACCGACACCTAAAGGAGGATTTGACCATGCCTAATCAGGAGAATAACCGATATCACGATGAATCCGAACTTCGCAATAAGCCGCATCAAGGAGATTCTATGGCAGAAAAGAAGAAGATGGAAAACGGTGTGGATATCGAACCGGAAGCCGATGAATGGGTTGCCAAGCCGGTAGCCTTTACCGATTCCAAGTCCGCAAAAGAATAAGCTCGCTTTGGCCAGGCCGTCTCGGAAGATCCTTCCGGGGCGGTTTTTTCGTTGCAAACTCGGATGACTCATAAAGGTTTAAAGCGCCTTCGGATCGAATACTTCTAGAATATGCGAATTTAATCCGAAAGGGGAGCTTTAGATGGGCGTCTTTCAGGAAAATCTGCTGCAAGGCAAAGTCGTCTTGGTGACCGGGGGCGGAACCGGGCTTGGATTGGAGATGGGGAACCGGTTTTTGGAACTGGGGGCAAGGCTGGCCATTTGCGGCCGACGGGAAGAAGTCCTGCGCCAGGCAGCCGAGGAGCTTGAAGCCCGAAACGGCAGCCCCGTTTTCTATAAGACATGCGATGTAAGGGAGCCGGATCAGGTTAGAGAACTGGTGGAAGCGGTGGAAACCCGTTACGGTGGCATCGATGTGCTCGTGAACAATGCGGCGGGCAACTTCATCAGTCCCACGGAGCGCCTGTCCCCCAGGGCGGTCGACGCCGTGCTGGGCATCGTCCTGCACGGGACTTTTTACACGGCGCTGGAAGTCGGCAAGCGCTGGATCGGGCAACGACGCCAAGGCGTGATGCTGAACATCGTCACGACCTACGCCATGACGGGCTCCGCTTATGTGGTCCCGTCCGCTGCGGCTAAAGCCGGCGTCCTCGCCCTGACCCGCTCCCTCGCGGTCGAGTGGGCGCCCTACGGCATTCGCCAGGTCGCCATCGCTCCCGGGGTCTTCCCTACGGAAGGCGCGGGCTCCCGCCTCTCCCCGACCCCCGAGCTGGAGGCCAAAATGAGGGCGCGCCTGCCTCTCGGCCGAACCGGTTCGCCCGGCGAATTGGCGGATCTCGCCGCTTTCCTGGTTTCCGACGCCGCTTCTTACATCAATGGCGAAGTTATCGCCATCGACGGCGGCGAATGGTTGAGGGGAGCGGGCCAGTTCAACGACCTCGCCGAGCTGTCCAAAGAAGAGTGGGACCGCCTCACGGAACTCACCCGAAAAGGCAAATAACTAACCCGACTAGGCGGCGTTATTTCTGCATTCTTTTTTTCCGCCGCAGCAGCATGACGCTAAGCAGAACAAGCGGCATCCCGAACTGAAAATAGGGGTCCACCCGGTTTACGACCACGTCGATGCCGAGCCAAAGATGGTGCGAAAAGTTCGGGGAGGCAAAGGATGCGGCAAAAATCAGCAGCCCGGTCGGGATCACCCATTTCCGGTATCCGATTTTTGTAATTTGAGCAAGTCCTGTAACGGCTCCGATATAGAACATGAGAATTTTAACCCCCAACCCGACAAACAGGACGATGACAAACAGCACGTCCATTCGTTCAAAAACCTCCGCAGCTTCGATTAATTGCACGACTTGAAGCAGCGGAAACATAATTACTTTTGTCAATGCCGGCCCCATCACCAAAATATTGATTTGATTGATGATCGTCAACCCGATCGCGGTGCAGATATACGAGATCATCATGGCTTTTCCCAAGCTTTTACCTTTCTTTACCAACGGGAAGAAGACGAGGAACAGCAAGCTCTGCCCGAACGGAAACGAGACCGTTTCAGGTAAAGCCGCCGAAATAACCGGTCCTAACCCGTTCTCGAGAACGGGCTGCATAAATTCAAGATGAACCATTCCTTTTCCTATGATCATAAAGATCAGCAGCAGATAGCTTAAAATTACGGTAGGCAGCAGAGCGAGACAAACTAAAAATACAATATGGGGCCCGTAACGGACACTGTTGCCCACGACGAGAATTCCGATTAACATGAGGACCGCCAACGGAGTCCGATTCAACAGCGCAAATGCGGCAAGCTCTCCTAGGTCGCGTAAGTTCCGGGAGGACTCGTAGGCAAAGTAGAACACCAACATGAAACCGACGCCCTTACCAATCCACTTTCCCAAAAAGTGGATGCACAGTTCGTAAAGGCTTCGATTCGGATTCATCTTGTGGATCCAGAGATACAAAAGAAGCAGCATAAAGCCGACGGCGGACCCGATCAGCATGGAGAGCCAGGCATCCTGGCCGGCATCCGCAGCCATCTGAAACAGGGTGGTGCTGCCGATTTCAAAGAGGATAAAACAGGCGATCAATTCGGCTAATCTGCTCTCTTCGTTCATCCTACTCCCCCCTCTTCCACCTTGTTATCTGTCCTGCTCTCCGGTCTCTTTTTGAAGCTGCTCGAACGATTTTTTGATGAGTCCCGGTCGCTGTACGGAAACATGGACTTCCGTATCCAGTTCGATGTGAGCCAATTCGTCTTCCCAGGTAGCCTTGATCTCTCTCCATGTTTTCGGGTATTTACGATGTACTTTATCGGCGAATCCCGGCAGATCGACACGCATCCGTTTGCTTGCTTTCCACCCGGCCTGTATAATTGCGAGAATGTCTTCTTCCAGCGTTTTTTCGATCTTGCGGATCACTTCCGGTTTGGTCAAATCGCCATTGCATTGGAACTCCAGTAAATCTCCTTTGGCTTTTACCTTGATCTTCATTTTGAAATGCTCCCCGGACTTGATCGGCGTGACGGTTGTTTTCGCGTTGGTGATCCGGAATGATGACTGCTTTTTTTCCTGACTCCCTTCAGAACAACCAAATGCCAATGTACTCCCTTTGACGTGATCGGATAGCCAGGAAATGCCGAAGCTCTCCTCCCGGTTCATCCAGCCTACGAAACGATCGCGGTGAAACACACCCAGCCGGGTGAGTTTTAACGTACCCGGTGAAGATGTCGTCTGCTCCAACGATTCCATCCCGCTTTGTCCTTTGCCGGTGAATTCTAACACGGGGACGCCCGCCGCCCCCGCGTCCGAAAGTACCTTTTGGGCGAGCTCATATACTTTGACTTTAGGAAAAATGGAGGAAAAGTTGCTTTCTTTTTGAATAATTTCGGCCAAGGCCGTACCCGGCATCGTTTCGGAAGGTACGACTTTAGTTAAAATATCGCGGGCTTTACCGTCCGTCAGGGCGACCAATACCGTCTCCCGCGCATCATTGTTCCGAAAGTAGAGTCCCAAAATCTCACTGATGCCGAATTCGGCCGCTTCTCGTCCAATCACCAAAAGATCCGTATGGGCGAAATACAGTCTGCGCGGATTTTCCACATATCCCAAATCCGCCGCCTCCCTAATTGAAGAGCCTACGGTCGTAAATACATGGACGCTGGGCTTTCCTCCCCCACCTCCACCGCCGCTCCCGCTCTGAGCGGTTCCCATCGCCGACGGCACGGCGATCTGATACGACATCGACCATTTCCCGTTCTCCCGGTCGAATCCGGTGGCAACCGTGATCCCCAGTTCGTTCAGTTCCGTCCGGTTCCAACATCCGGTTACAAACAAGGATAACAGCACCAATAGGCAACAAGTTCGGATCCTGCGCATCTGAGGTTCTCCTTATTTTGAATTCTTGCTTTGCTTTTTGGAGGCTTGGCGGTCCCGATTATCCGAGCTAATGTAGGACGGACGCGTTTTAAGCAGCGGCCAAGGCGCCCGGATCAACACATCCTTCAGATTTGTAAAGCTTAACGGAGCAAGGGGCAGGAAATAGGGAACTCCAAACGATTTCAGCGAAACCATGTGTATCAATAAGGGAATCCCGCCCGCCAGAATTCCGTACAGTCCGAAAGTGCCGGCAAGCAGCATCAGCGCGAAGCGGACGAGCCGGACCGCCGCGGACATACTGAAGTAAGGGATCACAAAATTCGAGATCGCCGTAAAGGAAACGATAATAACCATCGCGGCGGACACGAGCCCCGCCTGTACGGCGGCCTGCCCTAATACGAGCGCGCCGACAATGGAAATGGCCGGCCCGACCACCCTAGGCATGCGTACGCCGGCTTCGCGGATGACTTCGAAAGTCAGCTCCATCAGCAAAGCTTCAAGCAAGGCCGGCAGCGGCGTTCCCTCCCGCTGGGCGGCGAGACTGATCAGCAGCGTGGTCGGAATCATTTCCTGCTGAAATGTCGTCACCGCGATATAGAGCGAGGGCAGCAGCAAAGCCACCAAGAAGGAAAAAAGCCGGATCAGACGGAGAAAGCTGGAAATATCATAACGCTGGTAGTAGTCCTCACTCGCAAGAAAGAACTTGAAGAAAGTCACGGGAGCAACCAACACAAATGGACTGCCGTCCACCAGAATGGCGACCTGACCGTCCAGAAGATTTCCCGCGACGGCATCCGGACGCTCCGTGTTAATAAGCGTCGGAAAAGGCGTAGCCGTCGTGTCTTGGATATACTCCTCGATATACCCGCTTTCCAGGATACTATCCACATCAATACGATCGAGCCGGGTCAACACTTCTTTTACGACTTCATCTTTAGCGATCCCATTGATATAAGCCACCGAGACCCGCGTTTTCGTCACGCGTCCGATCGTGCGGTCTTCAAATCTTAACTCCGGGGATCGGATTTTTCGCCGGATCAGCGCAATGTTGGTTGCGACGTCCTCCGTAAATCCCTCCTTGGGGCCACGGATCACCGTTTGCGAAGAAGGTTCCTCTACGGATCTCCTCCTTCCCCCTGGAAGTGAAACGATCGCCGCGCTCGGAATTCCGTCGATCAACATGACCGTTGAACCGTCAAGGACGGCCTGAATCAAGTTATCGATGTTGCCCGACTTTCTCAAATCACCTGGGATGATATCCACGATGGAGGAAGGGGAAGGTTTCCCTTGATTTTCCCCCAGTAAAAAATCGTTGACGGTGGCTATCATTTTATTGATGCTCTTCAGGTCCACCAGCCCGTTGAAATAACAAATCGCCGCGACGGGAGAGCTTTCTCCGGGCAAGATGATCTCCCGGGCTTTAAAATCGGAGCTTTTGCCCAGGCGGTTCCGGAAGATCTCAACGCTTTGCGATAGATCCGAAGGAAGGTTTTCGTTGGAATCCTGGTTTCCTTTACCCACCATTACCCCTTACCCTTTCCGCATTTGTCGTATTTTGTAATATACCCCACTCTTTCGACGGTATTCTTCAAAAGCCAAGCGCTATTAATGTTATAATCAGATGGAAACAACACAAGTCAAAGGGAGAGAATGATCCGTGATTGAAATGCGCAAAGGCGACAGTTTGAATTACTCCAATCAGATTCCGGGCTGGGCGAAGATCGCACATCTCGTGATTTTCTTCTTTCTGGCCCTGTTGAGTCTCGGCGGCTTCGGATTAGGCGCTTATCTGCTTTGGACGGGGTTGTGGGGCGGCGCGCTGCTGTCCCTGGTTACCGGCGCCGTTATCTCCTGGGCGGCCTGGTTCACATGGAAGAACAGCAAATTATATACCGATCACCGGTTTGAAACGGGGCTGAATGACGAGGGATTCTTCAGCTATTACAAGGATCTGAAACAAGGAACGGAAAGGAAGCATCTGATTCCCTACGGCAGCATGAGAGAGGTTTTGATTGCCCGAAAAACACGCTATCTCCCCACCGGCGGGAACAGGCCGGGATCCTACCGTATTGGCGCCCAGATGATCATCCAGTGGGAGGATAAGCGTGGGGAAACGGATTACGCTTTTTTCGGGATGGAGAACAAAGAGGAGGTAATTCAATGGGTCGGGCGATTTTTGAGCCAGGGGGTGACCGTGATGACTTCCACCGCAAATGTCTCCCTGGCCGCTCCTGCGGATTACCAAACCGGTTACGGGCAATTGGAGAAACAATCTTACGCGGGCGAAGCCGATTTGAATGACATCGGAACGATTACAAGAAAAGACCTCCCGGCTTGGCGCAGTCCGGAAATGGAACAGGCCCGGGAATTAAAGCGACAACAGCACGATAAGAAATGGTTTAAACCTTTATATTTGGTTCTTCTCATGGTCAACCTGCTGATCGCCGCCTTATGGATGCCGAATTGGGAGGTGGCCGAAGACGTATTCTCGGAAAATTCGCCATCGTTTACGTTCATCTTGATCAATACGGTCGCGCTCTTTATCTTCGGCAGGTATTGGAGAGCTACCCGGCGCTGGTTCCGCCCGCTTGTGGATACGCTGCTGATCTATGCCGTTCAGGCCTTGGGACTGGCCGTTTCAGGCCTGTTTCGGAAATCCACCGCTATGTATTACGAGGCGGCGTGGATCGACACGCTCACCGTAGGGGTGTTCATCTGCCTCAGCTTCGCCGCGGCCCAGCTCGCCGCCCGAGTACGAAAAGCCCGCCGAGCCAGGAACGAAAGGCATTCGGCGGGCGGGTAATCCATGCTCTGGATGATGATGGAATCAAGCTGACTTTTTACTTCTGGTGACCAGCATAAAGGCCAGAAACATCACAAGAAAAAGTACCATAAAACCGGCGGAATAACGATACATAACCGCATAATCGGTCGCGGAAGCAATCGCCCCGAGGATCAAGGCGCCAATGGCCACTCCAAAATCCGTGGAATTGTAGAACATACTGTTCGCCGTGCCGTACTGCTCGGGAGCCGAAGAGCGAAGCATCCAGGCTTGAATCGTCGGCTGAATGGCGCCGAAGCCCAAGCCGTAAAGGAGCGCCGACAGAATCAACAGCGGCATCGATCCCGCGTACGACAACACAGTCATGCTCGCCACGACCAGGATCGCGGCCGGTATCAGCACCGCCGCGGGGCCTCTGCGGTCAAACACGCGTCCCGAAACCGGCCGAATGACGATGATCGTCACCGCGTTAAACAGAAAGAACAATCCGACTTGAGCAAGGTGCCTGAAATCGCCGTATAGAGCGATAAAACTCAACAAACCGCTATAAGTAATCGATAACGTCACATTGAGCAGGGCCGGCAGCAGCAGTTCCGTGTTGAATTTGGCCGGCTTTCTTTCCCCTGCCTCCCCTCCGGGACTCGAGATCTGCGGGGCCGGGGGAATCGAGCGGGTCAGCAGCAAGATCGGCAGGATCAAAGCGACCGTGACCGTACCGGCCGCACTAAGCGTACCGAATCCGGCCTGCTTCATCACATTCAAACCGACCATCGGCCCGATCGACATCGCCAGGCTCGTGGACAGGCCGAAATAGCCGATCCCCTCCCCCATACGACGAAGAGGGATGATTTGCGAAACAAGGGTCGGTAAAATGGTACTGGCCATGCCGAACCCAACCCCGTAACCGGCGCGCATCAGCAGCAGGCTTTCGACCGACCCGGCCCATACATAGATCCCTGTCGTGACGGCGGCGATGATCAGACCGGCAAACAGCAGCGCGTTTCTGGACCATCTTTTTAACATCGCCGCCGTCAGGAAACGAGTAAGGATGGCCGAGAGCGCAAAAACGCTCGTGACCAGACTGACCTGCAAATCCCCGGCATGAAATTCATTTTTGACATAGGCTGGAAACGACGACAACAGCATTTGCAAATTCAAGAACAATAAAAAGGAGCATACCGTCAAGGATATGAACGATTTGCCCCATAGCCTGTCCCCGTGTAACTCTTGATTCAAGTTGATCTCTCCCACTCTATCTTGTCTAAGAAGTACCTTCGGCCTCGATCAGGCTGCCTACATGACGGTTAATCCGCAGGAGAAGTTCGAGCAATTGCCCGTATTCCTCCTCGGTCATACACGCCTTTACGTCCTCGGTGACTCCGGCCTCAATGGCGATCGTGTCCCGGATCAGCGCCTTGCCCCGTTCCGTGCTGAAGACGAGAAAGGAGCGGCGATCCTGTATTCCCGCCTTTTTGTGGACCAACCCCTTCGTCTCCAGATGATCGAGAATCCGGGTGGTGGTTGGCTTGTCTTTTCCCGTACGGCGGGCGATTTCCCGCTGAATCAGGCCTTCGGCACGGTCGATCTGAAACAGGACGGACCACTGTTCCGGCGTGATATCGTATTCCCGCAGCCTGCTTTGCAGGAGGCCAGCAATTTTCCGGTAAGTGACGCCCATAATAAAACCGATAGCCAGATGAGTATCCTGCGCTTCCATACAGAACGTCCTCTCTTAAATTAGTTGCTTAAACAACTATAACAAAAGCAACTAATTCCGTCAACGGCGAAGGTCAAAATCATCCCCCCATCTGACGGGCGGTTTGCTCTAAGGCTATAAGCCTTTATTACCGGCTCGCGCCTAAAGGCGCTAGCTCTACTACGTTCAAGCTACTATGCCGTTGCCGCTTTGCCTACCCCTGCAGGGATCGATTATACTGGTACCCCGTCAGACAACCTCGACATAAAATTCCTGCATATGATGTGCATGTTTTTTTGTTTGGGGCCAAAAATTTCATAATTCCTGCAAATCTGCCACTGTCGTTGCATTAAACCTGACATAGTGTTGCCGACCCCGCAATCTCACTTGCCGCCCGTTAAAATAGCGGCGTTTTGGGCTGCTATTTCGCCCAAATTCGCTTTTTCGGGGAAAATAGCGGCTAAAAAGGGCTTTATTTCTCTGGTGCGAGTCCAAAAATCGGTTTTCGACCCGCTTTTCCTTAAAATAAGGCCCCAAAGGACCGCTATTTCTCGCCGAAGGGACGAATTCGACAAAATAGCGCCTCAAAAAGCCCTTATCACTCGCCCGGCTTCTAAGGGTGGCGAGATTACGGCCATTAGACCTTTCCCCTCGGGGAACGGCCTAAATTCCTGCAGATTGCATCTTTAGCGTTGGAAGCTTGGAAGCAAGCACACTAGGCGCCTCTTTGGATGTGACATATCACTTCGATTAGCCATTAAGCCACCTTTTCCTTTCGTTATACATCGTAGCTTGAACACTCCTTTGATAACGACCCCATCAGGTGTTTTTGCTATTAGCAGCACTATACCACCCACATAGCAGGTGTTTTCTTGTTTCGCACGCTTCGCGAGTTCAACTGGTTAAAGCCACAAATAAAAGACCCGTTCGGCATAAGACCGACGAGTCTAGTAGTGACGCTAAGTTACCCGAAACGTCCCCGTACCAAAGGCGCACAAGTCCCCATCCCTCGTATGAAGCGTTGCTTGGGCGGTAACCGATTTGCGCGAAACATGGATCGCCTCGGCCGTGACGGTAACCGGCCCCTGTCCGGACTCCGCCTTGGCCACATAGTTAAGATTGAGATTGGTCGTCACGACGCTCGCGCCCGGTTTCAAGATCATCGCCAGCAGCCCCATCGTCGAGTCCATCATCGCCGCGTGAACCCCGCCGTGCAGTATTCCGATCATGTTCAAGTGATGCGGCTGAATCTCGAGCGTAGCGACAACTTTCCGGTCATCCGCGGCTTCCAGCTTGCAGCCGAGCAGCTCCCATAAAGTGCCCTTAGCGGCTTTATCCCATATCTCCCAATCCGGATGCCGCCCTTCTGTATTCGTTTTCATAACATCACCCTCCTTTCCGCTCCATTTCATCGTCGCTCGGTCCTTGCAGCCTTGCGGCTTCTTCCTCGACCAATTTACGGCGGAGCACCTTTCCGGCCAGCGTCTTGGGAAGACTCTCCCGAAACTCGTAGATTTTGGGGACCTTGTAAGCCGCAAGCTTGCCTTTGCACCACAGCTTCAGCTCTTCCTCATCGGGAACGGCGCCGGCCCGCGGTACGATATAAGCCTTCACCGTTTCGCCGCGATAGGGATCATACACCCCCGCGACAATGGCTTCCTCCACGGCGGGATGCTCGAACAGCACTTCCTCCACTTCCCGGGGATAGATGTTATAGCCGCCGGCAATAATGAGGTCCTTCCTCCGGTCCAATATATAAAAGAACCCGTCCTCGTCCATCCTCCCCAAGTCCCCGGTCAAAAGCCAGCCGTCCTTCAGGCATTTATAGGTTTCCTCCGGCTGATTCCAGTACCCCTTCATCACTTGCGGGCCCTTCACGGCCAGTTCGCCGATCTCCCCGGGCGCCACTTCCGTTAACGTATCCGGCTCGACGATCTTGGCCTCCGTGTCGGGGAAAGGAATGCCGATGGAACCGTTCTTGCGCTTCTCCCAGATATTATTGGCATGCGTCACCGGCGAGGCCTCCGTTAATCCGTACCCTTCGATCAGTTTCCCGCCGGACAGCGACTCGAACCGGGACTGCACTTCAAGGGGCAGCGACGCCGCCCCGCTGATGCACACCCGGATCGAAGACAAATCGTATCGGCCGATGTCGGGGTGATGGATCATAGCCACGTACATCGTGGGCGCTCCGGGAAAAACCGTCGGTTTCTTTCGGTCGATCAACCGCAGCACCTGCCCGACTTCAAAGCGCGGGACAAGCAGGAGGGTACAGCCCAGCGAAATGGCCTGGTTAAGCAGAACGGTCATACCGAACACATGAAAAAAGGGGAGCGCCGCCATATACCGTTCGCGCCCAGCCCGGGAGCGGTAAAACCACAGCCGGGTTTGCAAGGTGTTGGCGACCAGGTTGCTGTGGGTCAGCATGACCCCCTTGGCATAACCGGTCGTTCCGCCCGTATACTGCAGGAGCGCCAAATCCTCGGCCGGCTTTAGCGGCACCTCGACAGGGTCGGGCGAGGATTGCCTTAACAAGGCCGTGAAGGAGAGCACCTTTTCACCGTATTCCACATCGGCTTTCATCCCTTCTTTGCGGGCCTTAAGCGGGTATAGCGCATTTTTGGGGAAAGGCAGGTAGTCCTGCAACCGGGTAACGATGATCTTCTCCAGCGGACGATCCCGCATGGACGATTTCACTCTGGAGACCAGAACGTCGAGCGTCACGATGAGACGCGCCCCCGAATCCGTGAGTTGATGCTCCAGTTCCCGGGGCATATACAGCGGATTGGTCATCACCACGATACCGCCCATCAGCAAGGTGCCGTAATAGGCGATAGCGGCTTGGGGGCAATTCGGGAGCATCACGGCCACCCGGTCCCCTTTGACGATCCCGAGGCGCAGCAGCGCCCGGGCAAAGCGGTAACTCTGTTCCAGCAGACGGGCGTAAGTCGTTTTTTTACCGAAAAAATCAAGCGCGCATCCTTTCGGATTCGCTTCGGCGGATTGCACAAGAAATTGGGCCAAATTTTGCTCAGGATAAGCGTAGGTCGGTGGTACTTCGGCGGGATAATGTCTTAACCAGGGCTTGTCGAACAACATCGCCTTCCCTCCCGTAGATCAGCTTCCTTCTATACCACATATTTCTCCGCGCGGACGACCTGCTCGGCGATGGACCGTTTTAAATGCAGCAGATCCACGGCCGGCTGCTTCGCCAGTTTTTTGAGGATGGACAACTGGGTTCGCAAGGTGTCCCCGCTTTCCATCGCCGACAGCACCTCCCTCGCACCGCTTGCGATCAGGCCAAACTGGTCGTGAACGAAGGCGGTTGTCATTTGGATGGCCAGCCGCGCCTTATCCTCTCCGGACCGGTCGATCATTTTCCGGGTTCGGAAGAGAGCGCTTTCCATCGCGTAGATCGCAATCATCATATCCGCCAGATGCGCCAGAATTTCCTGCTCCTGATCCAGTTTCGTCTGGTATTTCTGGACCGCTTGGGCTCCGGCCATCAGGAAGATTTTTTTCGCCATGGCCAGCAGATGCGTTTCCTGTTCCAGCGTTCCTTCAAAGGACCTGGCGGGCAGCGGCTCCATCAGTTCGGCCTGCAGTTTCAGAGCCTTTTCCATCAGCGGAAGCTCCCCTTTCATCGCCCGTTTGATCAGGGCCCCGGGGATCAGCAGACGATTGATCTCATTCGTCCCTTCGAAGATCCGGTTGATCCTGGAATCGCGGTAGATCCGCTCGATGCGGTATTCCCGGGTAAACCCGTATCCCCCATGGATTTGAACGCCTTCGTCCGCCACGAAATCCAGCGCTTCCGAAGCGAACACTTTATTGATCGAGCACTCGAGCTGATATTCCGCGATCGCTTTGGCCGATTGGTATCCGACGTCCGGGCTTTCATAATTCACCTCGGCCAGCCCGATATCGAACAGCCCGGCGGTCCGATAGACCATGCTCTCCATGACGAAGGTGCGGATATTCATCTCGGCCAGCTTTCTTCCGACGAGCGGGAATGAAGAGAGACTCCGGCCGAACTGGGTCCGTTCATTAGCATATGCGGCGCTAAGCTCGATGGCGTCCTTCGCCGTGCCCACGCAGCCCGCCGCCAGCTTAAAGCGGCCGATGTTCAGGATGTTGAAGGCGATCAAATGACCTTTGCCGACCTCCCACAGCAGGTTCTCCGCAGGCACTTTGACATCCTCCAGAATCAGCGGGCACGTGGACGAACCCTTGATGCCCATTTTCTTTTCCTCCGGTCCGACGCTGACGCCTTCCATCTCCCGCTCGACGATGAACGTGCTGAAGTCTTTCCCGTCCACTTTGGCATAAACGATAAAGATATCGGCAAATCCCGCGTTCGTAATGAACTGCTTCGTTCCGTTCAGCACGTAATGGGTGCCGTCTTCCGCCAGCTTCGCCGTCGCTTTGGCCCCGAGCGCATCCGAGCCGGAAGAGGGCTCGGTCAGGCAGTAGGCGGCGATTTTGGCGCCGCTGGCTAGCTCCGGCAAGTATTTCCGTTTCTGGGCCTCCGTCCCGAAATATACGATCGGCAGCGTGCCGATCCCGACATGGGCGCCGAAGGATAACGCAAACGAGGAGGCTTTGGTCAGCTTCTCGTTGATCAGCGTGGTGCTGACCTTATCCAATCCGAGCCCGCCATAGGCCTCGGGAACATCGGCGCCGAGCAGCCCCAAATCCCCGGCCTTGCGGAGCAGTTCGACCGTCAGCCCATAGTCGAGATTCTCGATCGCCTCGTCCCTGGGAACGATCTCCCCCTCGACGAACTGCACCGTCGTATCCGCAATCATGCGCTGCTCCTCGGTAAAATCCTCGGGAACGACAACGCTTCGGTAATCGCCGTCTTCAATGACAAAGCTTCCGCCCAGCACCTTGCTCATCGTCTCATGATTCATCATGATCCTCTCCTTCGTCTCGGATTAACTATGAACCTCAAACACGCCGGCGGCTCCCATACCGCCGCCGATACACATGGAGACCACACCGTAACCGCCCCCGCGGCGGCGCAGCTCCTGAATCAGGGTGGCGCTCAGCTTCGTGCCGGTACATCCGAGCGGATGACCGAGCGCAATCGCTCCGCCGTTGACGTTGACTTTGTCCTCGTCAAGGTTTAACTCGCGGATAATATGCAGGCTTTGGGAGGCAAAGGCCTCGTTAATTTCAAACAGCGAAACGTCTTGAAGCCCGATGCCGGCCAGCCGCAGCGCCTTGGGAATCGCTTCGACCGGCCCGACGCCCATCAGTTCCGGCTCCACCCCGGACAGGGCGAAGGAACGAAAGGTCGCCAGCGGCCGGAGTCCCAGCCGATCGGCGCGTTCCCGGCTCATCACGGCGACCGCCGCGGCGCAGTCGCTCATCTGCGACGTATTCCCCGCCGTCACCGTCCCGCCCGCTTTAAATCCCGGCTTTAGCTTCGCCAAAGCGTCCAAGGACGTGTCCGGACGAACGCCTTCGTCCGTATCGAACGTCAGCGTCTTCTTCACCGGTTTTCCAGCATCGCCGATCTGCGTAAATTCCGCCTGAAACGGCACGATCTCCTCCTTGAACTTGCCTTCGGCAATCGCCGTGGCGGCCTTCTGATGCGAGCGGAGCGCGAACCGGTCTTGGTCCTCGCGGGTGATGCCGAAGCGTTCGGCCACACGTTCCGCGGTATGCCCCATCGCCATGTATACCTCCGGCATCTGATCCACGATTCTCGGATTCGGCGACACCTTGAACCCCGTCATCGGCACGTGGCTCATGCTTTCCACCCCGCCGGCGATAACGACCTCCGCGTGCCCCAGCATGATCCGCTCCGCCGCGAACGCGATCGACTGGAGGCCCGAGGAGCAGAACCGGTTGATCGTAATAGCCGGAACGGTTACCGGAAACCCGGCATACAGCGACATGATCCGGGCAAAATTCAGCCCCTGCTCTCCTTCCGGCATGGCACAGCCGATAATGATATCCTCCACGTCGGCCTTCTCCAACCCCGGCGCCCGCTCGATCACCGCCTCCAGCACCGCCTTGCCCAGATCGTCCGCACGGGTTTGCGCCAGGCTGCCCCTCTTCGCCTTCCCTACCGCAGTCCGGGCCAGCGAAACAATAACCGCTTCCTTCATCTCATCATCCTCCCCAAACTAATCAATTCCGCAGCGGCTTTCCCTTGGCAAGCATATGCTGCATCCGCTCTCTTGTTTTCGGTTCGCCGCAAAGACTCAAGAACGCTTCCCGCTCCAGATCGAGCAAATACTGCTCCGTCACCAGGGACCCTGCGGGAACATCCCCCCCGGAGAGTACATGCGCCAGCTTGCCCGCGATCAGCAGATCATGATCGCTGATAAACCCGCTTTCTCTCATGCCGAGTGCGCCGAGGCGAAGCACCGCCTTGCCTTCGGAACCGATAACGCGGATCTTCTTCTCGGGGATAGGCTCGTAACCCGCGGCGGCCATCCGCAGCACCGCCCGCTTCGCTTCGTAAATGCGGTGGTCCGGATGCATCACGACCCGGTCGGTTTCCCGCAAGTAACCGAGCTTGATGGCGTCATGGCCGCTGGTGGACACCTTCGCCGTCCCGATCGTCTCGAAAATCCGGCTGAGATAGGGCTGCAGATCCGCTTCGGGAAGTCCGACCCGCTCGCTGGCCCGCAGCGCCATTTCCTTGCAGCCGCCTCCGGCGGGGATGAGGCCGACACCAACCTCCACCAAGCCGTAGTAAGTCTCCGCTGCCGCGATCACCTGATCCGCGGGCATGCAGGCTTCGACACCGCCGCCCAGCGTCATCCGGTGCGGAGCGGCCACGACCGGCTTCTCGAACCGCTTCAACCGGTACATCGTGTTCTGGAACAGCCGGATGATCTCATCCACTTCATCCCATTCTTCGTCCTGAGCCTCCATCAGCAGCAGCATCAAGTTGGCTCCGACGCAGAAATTTTTGCCCTGATTGGCGATGACCAGGCCCGTAAAATTCCGCCGAACCTCCTCCACGCTTTGCGTAATCATCGTCAGGATATCCGCTCCGATCGCATTGTTCGGCGAGTGAAACTCCAGGCAGGCCACCCCGTCGCCCAAGTCGATGAGACTTGCGCCGCTATTCGACTTGACCACCTTGTTCCGTTCCCTCAGCTCCCGCAATGAGATGACCTCCGGCGGAAATTCCACACTTTTGTAGCGGCCCTCGCTGACGTGGAACAGCTTGCCGTCTTCCCGTTTGTAAAACGAACGGTTTCCGGCGGCAATCCATTCCTTCACCCAGGCGGGAAGTACCGCCCCTTCCGCTTCCATCCGGGAAGCGGAGCGCTCCAATCCGATGGCGTCCCATAGTTCGAACGGGCCCATTTCCCAATTGAACCCCCACTTCATCGCTTCATCGATATCCCGGACACTGTCCGCGATCTCTCCGAGTTTCCCGGCGGCGTAGATCAGCACCGGCTTCAGCACTTCCCAGGCCAATTCCGAATAGCGGTCTTTTCCGGCCAATAATGCGGCGGTTTTGGCCGCAGCCCCTTTCGCCAATTTGGCCGCCTTCAACGAACCCGAGGCCGGCCTGCTTTGCGGCCGGTAATCCAAGCTGTTCAAATCGAGCGCCAGGATTCGGCTTCCGCCCGGTCCCTTTTCCTTCCGGTAAAACCCTTGGCCCGCTTTCTCCCCCAGCCGTCCCTGCGCTACCATGCTCTTTATCAGCTCGGGGACCGCAAAGGCAGCTTTTTCATCCGGGTCGGCCGTATTCGCATGCACATTGTTCACTACATGAAGAAACGTATCGAGCCCGACCAAATCCAGCGTGCGGAAGGTCGCGCTTTTGGGCCGCCCCAGCGCCGGCCCCGTCACCGCATCGACCTCCTCCACGGTGTAGCCTTTTTCCAGCATGATTTTAAGCGTCATTAATAAACCGTAGGTGCCGATCCGGTTGGCGATGAAATTCGGGGTGTCTTTGGCCCGCACCACGGTTTTTCCCAGCCTGGATTCGCAAAAAGCGCTCAATTCCTTGACCAGGCCGGGATCGGTCGACTCCCCGGGAATGATTTCGAGCAGCTGCATATATCTGGGCGGATTAAAAAAATGCGTCCCGAGAAAATGCTTGCGGAATTCCGGAGACCTCCCTTCGGCCATGGCATTGACGGAAATTCCCGAAGTGTTCGTGCTGATGATGGTGCCCGGACGCAGATGCGGTTCCAGCTTGGAGAAGAGCTCTTTTTTGACGCTCAGGTTCTCGATCACCGCTTCAATAACCCAATCCGCCTCCCCGATCCGGGCAAGATCGTCCTCCAGATTTCCCGGAGTGATCCGGCCGGCAAAATCACGGTCGTACAAGGGAGCGGGGGACGCCTTCGTCAACCGCTCGATCGCCGAAATGGCCAGCCGGTTTCGCACGGCGGGCTGCTGCAGTGTGCAGCCGCGGGCCTCCCCCTCCGGGGTCAGCCCGGTCGGCGCAAGATCGACGAGCAGGCAGGGGATGCCCGCGTTCGCCAACTGGGCGGCGATGCCCGACCCCATGATGCCGGACCCGATAACGGCGGCTTGCCGAATTGTTCTCATCATATTCATGAACCCTCCGTTCTAATGAATGGACTCAATTTGGTTTGGAGCTTTCGCCGAAGCCGAATACGGATAACTCCAGCAGTTCGGCGATATCCTTCGCTTGAACGTTCATTTCCACCTCCTTCATTTTCGTCCCGTCCTCCAGCATGGTCAGGCAGTAAGGGCAAGCGCTGCTGATGACGCCCGGCTTGGCTTCCAGCGCCTGCTCCGTGCGGGCCAGATTGATCCGTTTGCCGCCGCTTTCCTCCATCCACATCAGTCCGCCGCCGGCCCCGCAGCACATGGCGTTCTCCCTGGAACGCGCCATCTCCACCAATTCGGCGCCCGGGATCGCCCGCAGGACATTTCGCGGCGGTTCATAGACGCTGTTGTAACGCCCCAGATAACAGGAATCATGATAGGTAATTCGCTCCTTTATTTCATATTGGGGGCGCAGCCGGCCAGCTTGAATCAACTGGTCCAGCAGCTGCGAATGATGCAGCACCTCCACCCCCTCCAATCCGAATTCCGGATATTCGTTTTTGAACGTATTAAAGGTATGCGGGCAGGCCGTGACGATCTTTTTGACGCCATATTTCCGAAAAAGGTCGATGTTCTCCCGGCACAGCTGCTGGAACAGCAACTCATTGCCCATGCGCCGCGGCGTATCGCCCGAGTTCTTCTCCTCGTTCCCCAGGATGGCGAAACTCACGTCCGCCCGCTGCAGAAGCCGGACAAACGCCCGGGTGACTTTACGGCTGCGCAGGTCGTAGGAGCCCATGGAACCGACGAAAAACAGATACTCAAAATCGGGGCGTTCTTTGACGGTCGGCACTTTAAGGCCTTCCACTTCGCCCGTCCACTCGGCCCTGTCGCTCCGGCTGATGCCCCAGGGGTTGCCCTGACGCTCGATGTTCATCAGCGCCCGCTGCCCTTCCTGGGGGACGCTCCCCTGCATCAATACCAGATGGCGGCGCAGGTCGATGATTTTATCGACATGTTCGTTG
This sequence comes from Paenibacillus faecis, assembly GCF_008084145.1. Taxonomy (GTDB): domain Bacteria; phylum Bacillota; class Bacilli; order Paenibacillales; family Paenibacillaceae; genus Fontibacillus; species Fontibacillus faecis. The sequence continues at coordinate 42,855 of NZ_VSDO01000001.1, forward strand.
CCGACGGGGCATTGATCCTCGCAGTTGCGGCAGGTGGTGCACGACCAGATTTCGTCCTCCGTCATCACGTCGCCGATCAATTCCAGGCCGGCGGGGTCCGTGCCGGATTCCCGTTTCGCCCAGCTTCGCATCTGCCAGGCGAGGGTCGGCCGGATATCGGTGATCCCTTCAGCCGGTTCCGCCCAATCGACGGAAGAGGCGTTTTCCGCCGAGACGCCATGCGTGACGGCTCCCTCTGGCGAAAAGACGAATCCCGGCGACCACGGCGGTTTACCGGTGAGCACTGCGCCTTTTTCCGTCAAATGATCGCGCAGCTTCGTGATCAGGTGCATCGGGGACAGCGTCTTGCCCGTATTCGAAGCGGGACAGACGTTAGTACACCGTCCGCACTCCACGCAAGCGTAGAAATCCAGCATTTGCTTTTGGGTAAAATCTTCGATTTTTCCGGCACCGAAGCTTTCCGCCTCCTCATCTTCCAGATCGAGCGAAACGAGCCGTCCGGCAGGCTCTCTCCTCCGGAGCCCGATATTGAGCGGTGCCGTGATGAGATGAAAGTGTTTCGATTGCGGGACATAGACGAGAAAGGAAAGCAAGGTCAGCAGATGCAGCCACCAGAACACATAGAACGCGATTTCCGCGCCGGAAGCGGAAAACCCGGCAAACGCAGCCGCAATGAACGAGGATAGCGGAGCGAGCGCGGAAGGCTCCATGCCGAGCCACAGCCGCTCGAAACCCAGGGAAAGGATGACGGTGAGCATTAAAGCGAAAATAAAGAGGATGACGATACTGGGTTTCCAGCCTCGTTTTAACCGGGGAAGCCGCTCCCCGTAACGGCGATAAGCGGCGTAGCCCATAGCCGCCAGAACAAGCAGGACGGTTAACTCCTGCAGGAACCCGAACGCCTCATAGGCCGGCAGCGGAAGATGCCCGCCTTGCGTCAGCCCTTTAACGATCAAGTCAACCGCTCCAAACTGCAAAATGATGAACCCGTAAAAGACCACCGCGTGCATGATCCCGCTCCTCGGGTCCTTCAACAGCTTGCTTTGACCGAAAACCTGAGTTGCGAACTCCCGCCCCCCTCCCTTCATGCGACTGCGGAAATCGAAAGGACGTCCAGACCGCACATACAAATAACGGTGATACACGACTCTCCAGAACAGATAGATAGCGACTCCCGTTACGCCTAAAAACAGCATGAATTGAATCAACGGCCACACCATTTTTGCTCCCGCCTTTCCTTAATGAAATAAGCCGTCAAAAATGAATGCATGAAACTGAGATAGACAAGCGCCGGTAAGCGTTTACAATGCTTTGATTTTATAAGGCGCTTCTATTGACAAAGCGCTCGGTTTTTCCTAAGATATAGAAAATGAATGAGTATTCATTCAGTTGTTTTAAATTTTAGCATTGAGGTGTCGTCATGACAAGTAGGAAACAGGAAAAATTTGAAATGATTTTGGATGCGGCGGAGAAAGTCATTGCCGAAAACGGGTTCCACGGATCCCAGGTTTCCAAAATCGCCAAGGAGGCTGGAGTTGCGGACGGTACGATTTACTTATATTTCAAGAAAAAAGAAGACATTCTGATTTCGCTGTTTGAAGATCGGCTGGGGAAACTGGTCGCTTTGTTTAACGCGAGCATCGAGGAATCGAGCACGGCCGCCGAAGCCTTGCGCAAAGTGTGTGAGATCCACTTCACCCAGCTCGAACAAAATGTCAACCTGGCTTATGTGACGCAGATCGAACTTCGTCAAAGCTCACTCGAACTGCGTAAAGCGATCGGCTTATCGGTGAAGCCTTACATCCAACTGATCGAGAATATTTTGATTCGGGGCATCGCGGAAAAGAGCTTTCGCGCGGATCTCGATACGAAGCTGACCCGGCATCTTCTGTTCGGCGCGATGGACGAGGTCGTGACCTCCTGGCTGATTTCCGGGCGGAAATACTCCTTGTCCGCCCAGGTTGACAAGACGGTGGATTTTTTCCTGAGGGGCTTAAAGTAACGAAGGTCACTCCATACGAGGTTGAAAGGAGAATCGACGATGGATCTTTATGTAATCCTGAAGCAAACTTTTGACACGGAGGAAAAGATTACGATAGAAGGCGGCGAAATCCGTGAAGACGGTGTGAAGCATATCATCAACCCTTATGACGAATACGCCGTGGAGGAGGCGATCCGCCTGAAAGAACGGCACGGCGGAACCGTGACGGCGGTGTCCGTCGGTCCCGAACGCGCCGCGGAAGCGTTGCGGACGGCTCTCGCCATGGGCGCCGATGAAGCCGTGCTGATCTCGGACGACGGGATCCGGACGGACGAATCCGGCGTCGCCGCATTGTTGGCCGCCTACTTCCGGGATCGGCGCTTCGACTTCATCCTGGGCGGCTATTTTTCGGTCGACAACGGCGCCGGTCAGGTGGCCGTCCGGTTGGCCCGGCTGCTCGGAATCCCCCATGTGTCGGCGATCGTCAAGCTCGATGTTTCCGGCGATCGAGCGGTCGCGGTCCGCGACGCCGAGGGGGATTCGGAAACGGTCGAACTCCCGCTGCCGGCGCTGTTTACCGCCCAGCAAGGGTTGAACGAACCCCGCTACCCTTCCCTGCCCGGGATTATGAAGGCCAAGAAGAAACCTTTTCAGCGGCTCGAACCGGGCGATCTTGGGGTAAGCGCCGCGGACCTCGCCCCGAAAACGGAGCGCACGCTCCTCTTCGCTCCCCCGAAACGCCAAGCCGGACGGATGCTGGAAGGAACGCCGAACGAACAGGCGGTCGAGCTGGTTTCGCTGTTAAAAACCGAAGCCAAATTCATGTGAGCCGATAGGCGGATTTAGCCGAAAATCAAGGAGGGACTTACGATGGGTAAACGGATGATGGTCGTGGCGGAGACGAAGGACGGAAAACTGCGGCAGGTTTCTTTGGAAGCGCTTCATGCGGCCTACACCCTCAAAGAGGAAGGTGACGAGATCATCGCCGTCCTCCCGGGACACGGGCTTGACGCTCCCGCCCGCGAACTCGCCGGGCACGTCGAAGGCCGGGTGATTACATTGGACCACCCGGATTTAAAGACCTACTCGGCCGAGGCTTACTACCTCGCTTTTTCCCGGCTGCTCGACGAGGACCAGCCCGATCTCGTCCTGCTCGGGCATACGGCGGTTGGGCGGGACCTAGCCCCTCAACTCGCCGCGCGGCTCGATGCCGGTCAAATCTCCGATGTGACCGCGCTCGAAATAACGGATGAGGGCGCCCTGTTCACCCGCCCGCTGTTTGCCGGTAAAGCGTTCGAGAAGAAGCGGCTTACCGGAAGCCGGGGCGTCGTCACGCTGCGGCCCAACAACCTGCCTCCCGCCGGGCCGGTCGCGAGTCCCGCGGAAATCGTGCCGGCCGGCGATACGGTGTCGGGAACCCCGCTTCAAACCGTAATCCGGGATATCGTCCGCAAGACGACAGGCAAGGTGGACCTCACCGAGGCCAAGGTCGTCGTGTCGGGCGGGCGGGGCGTGAAGAGCGCGGACGGTTTTAAACCGCTGGAGGAGCTTGCCGAGGTGCTGCAAGGCGCGGTCGGAGCCTCCCGCGGGGCATGCGACGCCGGCTACTGCGATTATGCGCTGCAAATCGGGCAGACCGGAAAGGTTGTGACCCCCGAGCTGTACATCGCCTGCGGTATCAGCGGTGCCATCCAGCATTTGGCCGGGATGAGCCAATCGCGGATCATCATCGCCATTAACAAAGATCCCGAAGCGCCGATTTTCAAGATCGCCGATTACGGAATCGTGGGGGATTTGTTCGAAGTGGTTCCCCTTTTAACCCGTGAATTCAAACAGACCCTTTCACGTCAATAACCGCCTTCCAAAACCTGGTGATCCAGGTTTTCTTTTTGATCAGCCGGGGAGTTCCCGCTTCGCTCTTTCCGATATGAAAGGCAAACGGCTCATGAATGGCCTGATGAAATTTTTGTAATTCCAGTTCCCTGCGGAAATGCTCTTCGTAATTCATTCCTGCTCTCTCCCTTTCTTTTGCCGGCCGGGTGTGATCTTGGTCTCATTATCCCCTTTGAAAATAGGAAGAAAAAGTGTACACTATGAAAAACGATTTTCCCCTTTTAGTGGGAAAGGCGGTGTACCGGAGGTGAGATGTGTCATGTTGTCGGCCGAACGCTACATGGCTTTGATCAATCATTTTGTAGGGCCGGCTCCACGGGAACAGGAGGAGTACGAAGTGGCGCTCGAGGAACTGACGAGGCTCTTCCACTGTACGGAACGAAATGTCAAATTGATCGTCCGCAGGTTACAGGATGAGCATTGGATTGAGTGGCTGCCCGGCAGAGGCCGGGGAAACAAGTCGAAAATCCGCTTTCTGGTCAAACGCGACCTTTTTTTGCTGGAGTACGCCAAACGGTTGACGGAAAAAGGGGAATACCGCTCCGCGTTTGAATTCCTGTATCAGCACGAGGAGGACCGGGCGGTGTTGGATCAGTTCCTCCAATGGCTGAACGGCCAATTCGGCATGGAAAAAGTCGGGGCCGAAACCCAGGCGAAGGATGTGTTCCGCCTCCCGGTCTATCGCGCTCCGCTCACGCTCGATCCGTCGAAGCTGTACTTCGGCTTCGATTCCCATCTGGTGAGGCAATGTTTCGACCGCCTGATGGAGTATGACTCGGACCAGCAAAGAATCAAGCCGATGCTGGCCCACCATTGGGAGAGCGACGACACGGGCAGTCTATGGACGTTTTACCTTCGAAAAGGCGTTCTCTTTCACCACGGAAAAGTGCTGACGGCGGAAGATGTCGTTTATACGTTGGAGCGGCTGCGGAACGGAACCATGAACGCCTGGATGATGGAGACGATGGAGACCGTAACGGCGATCGATTCGCGCACGGTTCGAATTGCACTGCGCCAGCCGAACTGGCTGTTCCCCCGCCTGCTCTGCTCTTCCTGCGCCTCCATTATCCCGTCGGACCTGAACGGGTTGGACGAGAGCAGCTTCTGGCGGCTCCCGAGCGGAACGGGACCTTTTCGGATTACCCATTGGGGCAGCAATGGAATCGAGCTGGAGGTCCATACGCGCTATTTCCTCGGCAGGCCTTATCTGGATGGGGTTAAGCTGATTTTTATGCCGGAGAATATTCCGAACCTTTCCCGACTAAAATGGGAGCAGTTGATCGCCAATGACGCAAGGGTACCGGCCGATGCGGGAGGCGACTGGCAGCGGATCGAAACGCTCAGCCAAGGGTGCAGTCTGATCAGTTGGAACCGGAACAAAGGCGGGCCGCAGGAGTCCCTTTCCTTCCGTCAGGCCGTCAATCTGATCATCGACCGGTCCGATTTGATCCGAAGCACGGGTAGACCCGGTTATCCCGCCCGCGGCTTTCTGCCTATGGGAGAAGCCGCACTCGGTTACCGCCGGCCCGACCCGGAGGCGGCCAAGCAGCTGCTGGCACAGTCCGGTTACGACGGGTCCCCCATCCGGCTGATCGCGTCCGAAGCGGAACGGGATGAAGCCGAGTGGATTGCCAGCCAATGTGCTTCGATCGGTATACCGGTGGAGATCCGTTACGGAGACAGGGGCATGCTGGCGCGGATCGAAACGGCTCAGGAAGCGGACGCCCAGCTAATATGCCTCGTTTTTGCCGACGACGAGATCTGCGAGTTGGAGAGCTTACTGCAGCAAAACAGCGTCATCTTCCAACATCTCGCCCCCGGGCTCCGCAGGTGGATTCATCAGGTTGTGAACGATATTTACGCGAGCCCCTCCAAAGAAAAACGCCGGGCTCTGCTGGAGCAGATCGAAATCCGGCTGCAGGAGGAAGCGCAAATCCTGTTCCTGGTTCACCGGCAATTGAATACCTACGTCCATCCTTCCGTCCGGGGGATCGTCATTAATAACTTGGGGTGGATGGATTTTAAAAACATTTGGCTGACGACGGCGGAGAAGCCGGATGCGGCTCCAGCCTAAATTTTTCCCGGATCTCCCCGTATTAGAACTGGCGGGCTTCCCTGGTCCGAACGCAAAGAGCCTGCAGAATCCGTACGGATCCTTGCAGGCTCGAAACTTTTTTTCTCGAATTTATTTGAATACTTTCAAGCGAGTGTCCAGCGGCGCGAAGTCCTTATCTCCAGGCGCTGCGGCGATTCCGCCGAAAGGCATTTGCGCGATCAGCTTCCAGCTGGCCGGCACATTCCATTCTTTGCTCACTTCTTCGTCGATCAACGGGTTGTAGTGCTGGAGGGAAGCGCCTACGCCCTCTTGCGCCAACGCCGTCCATACCACAAATTGAAGCATGCCGTTGGATTGTTGGGACCAGATCGGGAAGTTTTCGGCGTAGGCCGCAAATTGGTCCTGAAGCCCTTTGATGACCGTTTGGTCTTCAAAGAACAACACCGTACCGCGGGCACTGCGGAAAGAGGCCATCTTTTCTTCCGTCGGTGCAAAGCTGTCGGCCGGTACGACCTTGCGCAGCGTCTCTTTGGTCAAGTCCCAAAGCTTGTGGTGCTGCTCGCCAAACAAAACGACCGCTCTAGCGCTTTGCGAGTTAAAGGAAGACGGCGTGTGCAGTACGGCTTCCTTGACGATTTCCTCAATCCGGTCCTCGGAAACCGGGATTTCTTGGTTCAACGCATATACGCTGCGTCTTTTTTTGATCGCATTCAAAAATTCGCTCATTTCTTCAATCTCTCCTTCGATATTTTAGGTTAGTTTACCCAGTGAGCCCAGGATTAATCTTCATCCGCTCACTCGTACCACTCATACTTACATTTATTTAGTAGCTGACGTTATTATATTACTTAAATTATTTTTGGTTTGCAAGTCTATTTTTTGAAAAACTTTAATCTCAACGGGCAGTTGAATTTGGGTTATAATGGGAGAAATAGCGATGGAAGGGAGCTTGCTGATGGCAAGAACCAAAATATTCATCAGCTCCGTCAACGAAGATGGTCTTAAACCGCTTCGTCGCAAAGTATTCAAGGAGCTGGAGGCTATGGGACACGAGCCTCTGATGTGGGAGGAGAATCTCGGGCCTTGGCCAGCCCATGTCGACCCGGTGGTCCGATGTTTGGAAGCGGTTGCGGAGTGCGACATTTATCTGCTCTTTATCGGCGGCAAGGCGGGTACATACGATTCCAAAGCGATGCGAACGATAACCCATATGGAGTTCATTAAAGCTTACGAACAGGAGAAAACCATCCTCGTGTTCGGCGATGTCGAAGTGAAGTCCGCTTTTTTCGGCCGGGTGAAGCCTCTGCTGGACCACTACATCGATCAATCCATTGCCAAGGAGGACCGTTTTCCCTCCCCGCCTCATATGATGGAAATGCTAAAGCGGGATGAGCGCGTTCCCCGGGAGATCGATCCCTACGTTTGGTATTTTCTCCAAGACATGATGATGCGGAAGGTCTATATCGACGACTTGTCGTTAGGCGTAACGATCGACTGGAAAGCTTATTTCAGCGATTTGCTTCGCCGGGGCTCCCTCCTGCTTCCTTTGGAAGAGTCCATTGAGCAGAACGCCGCAAGGCTGGATGATTTTGACGCAGCCTTTGAATTGCTGGCCGGATTACTCCCCGCCCTTCATATTACGGGTCTTCGGCAACCGGATAAATTTCTTGGGCTCGTCGTGGGCAAACTGGAGGGCGGAGATATCGAGCAGCGTTACGGCCCCTATATGTCCGAATGCGTCGGCCGATACGAGGATTGCTGCGCCGCAACCCTTTATGTACTGCGGGATAGAGAACTATGCTTGGTCGCCAAAACGGGCGATGCGGCATCCGTACCGGCCTTTTCACTGGACGACAAAAGTTCGTACGCCGTACTGACGCTGGACTTGGGGGACCCTGGTGAACAGGTGTTTTTTAAAGAAGCGAAAAAAATGTTCTACCACTGTATCCGATCCGGCTCCTATGTAATCACCTTGCATTATCCGGCCGATCCGGACTGGAATTATAAGAAATTCATCCACTACAAAGAGAGTATCAACCATGCTATAATGAGTAAAAATCCGCTCATCATCGAATTGATCAAATTATGCTTGGGAGGAATGCAGCCATGAGTGCCGGAGTGTTCGTATCCAAAAACGGTCGGGTCAGCAAAGCCGTAGGAGCCCAGCCTAAAGAAGCGCTATTGTTCGCTCCCGCGTCGAAAAACTCGTCGCAAATCCTTCGCGAGCAGCGCACGGCGATGAAGCGCAATAACAAGCAGATCAAGGACCGGTTCGCCCAGGCCACGAAGAGAGCCTAGCCTAGCGGCCGCCAGGTGAATAGTCCGTCCGGGACACTGGACGGGCTATTTTTGTTTGGCATTAGCCAGTTGAGCACGCGAAGCGTGCGTAGTGATGCTTGCAGCAAAAAACCAGCTAATGGATTGGTTATCATAGGAGTGTTCAAGCTACTATTTATACCGAAACGAAAAGGTGGCTTAATGACTAATCGAAGTGAGATGTCACATACAAAGAGGCGCCTAGTGTGCTTGCTTCCAAGCTTCCAACTCCAAAAAGATGCAAATCTGCAGGTATTTCTGGCCGGTCCCCACGGGAATGCGAAAAAAGATGCAAATCAGCAGGAATTTCCAGCGATTTTAGAGAAACGAGCCGGTTTCGTCAAAAATTCCTGCAGATTTGCAGGAATTTTGAAATGTTAGGCCCTGAACAAGAAAAAAACATGCACATATGCGGAATTGTATATTATCAAGGTTGTCTGACGGGGTAGGCAAAAGCGGCAATGGCATAGTAGCTTGAACGAAGTGAATGCTAGCGCCTTTAAACTCGAACCGGTAATAAAGGCTTATAGCCTAAGAGCAAACCACGTTTGACGGGTGGTTATGCTTCCCACATGACTCGGTAATTCAGGCGATTAACTTCAAACCTACCGCCGCCGACAAAACCATGGCGATGAACAGGAGTCTCCTCGCGTCCTTGGATTCCCCGTACAAAAACATCCCGACCAGCGTGCTCCCCACCGTTCCCATGCCGGTCCAAACCGCATAGGCCGTTCCCATCGAAATGGACTGCATCGCGATCGACAGAAACGTTAAACTAAGGACAAAGCCGCCGATCAGCAGAACAAAGGACAGCGGATCGCGGGAACGATTTAACCGGCTGATTCCGGCTACGCCGATGACCTCGCCCATGCCGGCCAAAACCAATAATAACCAAGCCATCTTATCTTCCCCCTCCCGGCTCAGCCTCAGGCCCCGATTCCGGGCCGCCGTCGGCTGTAACGACTTTTAATCCGATTACTCCGGATACAAGCAGCAAAATCAGTAAAATTTTCAGAATACGGAACGGCTCGCCGAAAATGACCATCTCGGCCAACACCGTCCCCGCCGTGCCAATCCCCGTGAATACCGCATACGCCGTCCCCACCGGCAGCTTGGCGGTCGACCGGATTAACAGATAGGTACTCAGCGCCAAAGCGAGGATCGTTCCTCCCCAAGTCCAGACGTTATAGGAATGCTTCAGCCCGATCACCCATCCGATTTCCAAAGCACCCGCGATCCAGATCAAATTCCAGTAACGATTCACAAGCTCCCCCTCCTCTTTGCCTTTAAAAATTGTTCTCATTCACATGCAGCGAAAAACCCGGGAAGATATCTCCTTCGATATCCTCCCGGGCTTTTATCCCTCCGTGTCCGCGGCGTATTCGCCGCACGCTCCCTCTCGGACCGGACCGGCGCAAGCGTCGCCGCGGAACCCTAGGGAACAAAGTGAAATATATAATACACGACCGGGCGCCATAGGTCAAGGTCCCAGCGCTAGCTGTCCCTTCGACTTGTACAAGTATTTGGTTTGATCTAACATATACAAGGAGAAGAAAATCACGTTTTGAATATATATTTCGTGAAAAAGGGAGTGGAATCAACATGGCCAAACTGTTTGCTCCGTACACGCTGAGGAACGTTACCCTAAAAAATCGGATCGTCATGTCGCCGATGTGCATGTACTCTTCCCCGAATCATGACGGGAAGGTGGCCGACTGGCACCGGATCCACTACGCCACCCGCGCTGTCGGCGGGGTGGGACTAATTGTTGTGGAAGCCACGGCGGTCCTGCCGGAGGGCCGTATCTCCTATCGCGACCTCGGCATTTGGACCGACGACCATATTCCCGGGCTGAAAAATGTGGTGGATTTGATCCACCAGCATGGAGCCAAAGCGGCGATTCAATTGGCTCATGCCGGCCGTAAAGCCAAGCTGGAAGAGCCGATTATCGCCCCGTCGGCGGTTCCGTTTCCGGAAATGAAGATGCCCGCCCCGGCAAGCCGGGAACAGATCCGCGAAGTGATCGCCGGGTTTCGGGAGGGCGCCCGCCGCGCCAAGGAAGCCGGTTTCGATATTATCGAACTGCATGCTGCGCACGGCTACTTGATCAACCAGTTTTTGTCCCCGCTGGTGAACCAACGCGAGGACGAGTACGGCGGGACGCCGGAGAACCGGTACCGGCTGCTCGGCGAGATCATCGACGCGGTCCAAACGGTTTGGGACGGACCGATCTTCGTCCGTCTTTCCGCCAAGGAGTACGACGATCGCGGAAACTCGCTGGAGCAGTATATCGAGTACTCCCGTAAAATGAAAGCCCAGGGCGTAGATCTGATCGACTGCAGCTCCGGCGGGGTCGTTCCCGCCAAAATCGAGGTTTTCCCGGGTTACCAGGTCGATTTGGCCGATCAAATCCGCAAACAGGCCGGCATAGCCACCGGTGCCGTCGGCTTGATCACGACCGCCGCACAAGCCGAAGAAATCCTCGGCAACGGACGGGCCGACCTGGTGTTTCTCGGCCGCGAGCTGTTGAGAAACCCCTACTGGGCCTGGAACGCCGCCAAGGAGCTTGGGGCCGAGATCGACCGGCCTGCGCCGTATGGCCGGGCCTAGGCCGTTTGGCAGTGGAATCATAGCAAGGAGTAGCAAGGAACAAAGACAATGCTAAGGAGTGAAGAAAGCTGATGAAGGATTCCACTACGCAGGAAACGGCGGCCCCGCAGGGGGGTGCTCCGCGGCGCGTGCTGATCATGACCGCGGTCGAAGCGGAGCGGAACGCGGTGCTGCGCGGGCTGAGCCGCGGCGGCGCAGCTTCGGCCCCCGCCCGTGACGGGGGGCCCGCTTTCGACGTGCGGCTCGCCGGCGTCGGCTCCGCGCTGGCGGCCGCAGCGACGGCCGCCGAGCTAGCCGCGGACGGCGGCTATGAGCTCGTCGTCTGCGCCGGCATCGGCGGCGGCTTCCCCGGCCGCGCGCCCGTCGGCTCGCTCGTCGTCGCGAGCGACATCGTCGCCGCCGACCTGGGCGCGGAGACGGCGGACGGCTTCGCCGCCGTGGACGAGCTCGGCTTCGGCTCGGCACGCGTGCCGGTCACCGAAGGGCTGGCTGCGCGCTGGACGGCGGCGCTAGAGTCCGCCGGCCTGCCCGTGTGCAGCGGGCCCGTGCTGACGCTGTCGACGGTTACCGGCACGGCCGCCACCGCCGAACTGCTGGCCGCGCGGGTGCCCGGCGCTGCGGCCGAAGCGATGGAAGGCTTCGGCGTGGCCGTAGCGGCCCGGCGTTTGGGCCTCCCCGTGCTGGAAATCCGCGCGATTTCCAACGCCGTCGGCCCCCGTCAGCGCGAGCTGTGGAAGATCGGCGACGCCCTGCAGGCGTTGGAACTGGCCTGCTCATACTTACCGGAGGTGCTGCAATCATGAATATCGCGTTTTCTCCGTGTCCGAACGACACGTTTGTTTTTCATGCCCTGGTGCATGGGCTGATTCCGGGTGCCCCGGAGTTCGACGTCACCTATGCGGATATCGACATTACCAACGGTCTGGCGGCCGAAGGCCAGGGACCCGAAATTCTTAAAATATCTTATGCCGCTCTCCCCTGGGTGTTGGACAAATACGCTCTTCTCCCCTGCGGAGGCGCGCTCGGCCGCGGCTGCGGCCCGCTGGTCCTGACCCGGGAGAAGGGTCAAGGAGCCGAGAGCCTCGCCGGTAAACGCGTCGCGGTGCCGAGCGAGCGTTCCACCGCTTACCTGCTGTTCCGGCTGTGGGCCGCGCGCCATGTGCCCGGCGGGATTGGAGAAATCGTCGTCCTTCCGTTCGACGAAATCATGCCGGCCGTGCAAAACGGCTCCATCGACGCCGGTCTTGTCATCCACGAAGCGCGGTTCACCTATCCGTCGTATGGCCTCCAAATGCTGGCCGATCTCGGCAGCTGGTGGGAAGCCGATACGGGACTTCCGATCCCGCTCGGTGCGATTATCGCGCGGCGGGATTTGGATCTCGCTTCCCTTTCCGCCTGGATTCGCGCTTCGGTCGAATACGCCTGGGCGCATCCGGAAGCCTCCGCGGTTTACGTTTTGGAGCACGCCCAGGAGATGTCGCCGGACGTAACCCGCGCGCACATCGACTTATACGTTAACGAATACACGGCAAACCTGGGAGAGGACGGCTACGCTGCGGTAACCGCGCTGTTGGCGCGTGCCGCGCGCGAAGGTTTGGTGCCCGAAGTGGACCTCGCCTTGTTAAAGTAAATTAAAAATTCCCCTTGGATGTTGGTTAGATAACGAGATTCGCTCTAATACCTCATCAGACATCGTAGTGGAGAAAATGAGAATATGTCGCTAATACAACTATGCTTTGGAGTGAGGTGCTCGATAAAAACGCAATTTCACGCCCATAGACATCCAAGTCGTATTGGCTCACGCCGATCAAGGTGCATGGCGAACTTTCCAACATCTCCAACTCCAAAAAAAGATGCAAATCTGCAGGTATTTTAGGCTGATTCACGAGGGATTGCGAAAAAAGATGCAAATCTGCAGGCATTTCCTGCGATTTTAGAGAAACGAGCCGGTTTCGCCGAAAATTCCTGCAGAATCGCAGGAATTTTCCATTTTTTGTTCTCGCACAAGAAAAAGCATGCATATTTGCAGGAATTCTATGTTAACAAGGTTATCTGATGGGGCACTAGTTCAAAATGGCGACCAAATGGTCGCCATTTCTTTTTTACATATAAGATCTGATTTCATATCCCTTTGAGGATTATAACGATACACCGCCTCGTTGATTATCCGGAGGTATTCCACCTATTGCCAGCACCCATTGTAGTAGGAGTTTTTTTAAGATTTTTCGCCTCGGCTTAGCGGACTCAATTCTTCAAGCCCCCACCACAATTTCCCCAGCTCCCGCTGTTGCTGACTTAGCGGCATTTTGGGCCGTTATTCCGGTCGGATTCGCCTCCACTGAGAAAATAGCGGTCAAAAAGCACTGGCGTTGTTTTAAACCTGACATGGTGTTGCCCATCCCGCAATCTCACTTGCCGCCCGTTATATAGCGGCCTTTTGGGCTGCTATTTCACCCAAATTCGCTTTTTCGGGAAAAATAGCGGCTAAAAAACACTAGCGTTGCATTAAATTTCGCAGACAAAAAAGAAGACATCTCCTATTGTTGAGTTACCCTCGCGTTATCCATAAAAACGCCTCAACAATAAGGAGATGACTATGGATAACGTACCTAATCAAACTGTCATTTGTCAATGTCTAAAGTTATTAAATGTGGACCCTTCTCGTAATACATCTTTGGATTATCGTGCCCGGAAATTTTTTGTCGGTTCTGCGACTCTTCTGTTTATTGAGGCTCAGTTGCACCAGCGCGGTTCCTATAAAGTGATAGCAGAGCATTTAGCCGCCAATCGCGATTTTCAGAAATTCCTTCAACTCGAAAGTATCAGTGCTGCCCAGTTATCACGAAAAATGAAGCAACTGCCTATGGCAAATCTTCAAACGCTCTTTTTCTCGATCATGGAACGAATCAAGCAGCAAACGAAGAACTTGAAGGGAATTACTCCGGGTATTGGTAAACTAAATCTCTTAGATTCGACGGGAGTTACTCTGCCACCTATTCTCGCAAAATGGTGCTACTGTTCAGAAACCAATCACGGCGCGAAGATGCACACCTCCTTGGTCGTGGTGGACTCCAAAACCATGTATCCGGGTAAAATCATCGCCTCCACCAAGGATATCGCGGACCATGAAGTGGCTCTTGAATTCACGGTCGACAAAGACGCGACTTATGTGATGGATCGTGGTTACCAAGTGTACGAGCATTTTCAACAATGGCTAGAGGACAAGATCAAATTTGTATGTCGCGTCAAGGAAAATAGCCGGCTAACGATCATCCGGGAAAGGGAACTGCCCAAAAGACAGAAGGGTTTCATCCGTGATGCTGATGTGAAGCTTCCGGGCTTGCCTGGGGTTTTTCGCCTAATTGAGTTTTATGATGACCAGAAGCGTACTTATCGCCTTGTAACGAACCGTTTTGACTTGTCTGCACACCAAATCGCTGAGATTTACCGAAATCGTTGGCACATCGAGTTGTTTTTTAAGTGGGTCAAACAGCATATTCGATTAGTTAAACCACATGGATATACGCCAGAAGTCATCTGGAACCAAATGTATATCGCTTTAATCGCCTATGCTTTATGCTTGCTCGTCAAGTTGACCCTGGACTGTAAAAAATCGATGTGGGATCTTCTTCAACTGATTCGTATCTATGCGGAAAAGCCGTGGGAAGATCTGATGAAAGCCCTCTACCGCAAGCCAACACGAACCTCGAAGGGGCGAACCAAGCGAAATGGCAGGCCACCAAAAAAAGCAAAGAAGTCAATGGAGCCGAGACTGATCATACGCTAATGACAAATGAACAGGAATAGTAATTTTCAAAAAAAAGGATAATGCGTAGGGCCTTTTCCCCCTTAGCTTTTTTTGTTTAACCAAGAAAAACATAATGTAAAAATATTGATTAAAAGTAAATTTAGGGGAATTATTCATAATCAAATTACTTAATGCAACGCTAGTGGCTAAAAAAGGCCTTATTTCTCTGATGCGAGTCCAAAAATCGGTTTTCGGCCCGTTTTCCCCTAAAATAAGGCCCTAAAAAGCCGCTATTTCCCGGCGCTAAGCCGAATTCGACAAAATCGCGGTTTAAAAAGCTTTTATCACGATTCCCCTGCCCAGCTTTCAAAGGAAATACAGATTGGCACTAAAAGCAAAATACGGGTGCCACAGCCGAAGGTAGTAATCCCTTTCACTCTGCCCCTCCAAAACGTTTACGGTATCCGCACTTCCGGCATAACTCCTCCACGGCGATCCGCTGGGAAAACCCTTCATACAACCGGGTGGCCCGCTCGCCCTCGATAATTTCGGAGAATGGGATGTTGTGCACATTCCCCAAATTGATCACGCCTTCTCCATCCAGGCAGCAGGGAATGACCGTTCCGTCCACCAGAATCCCCGCCTGATTGCGCAGCGCATGGCAAAACCCCCGGCCGTCGTCTTCCGGGGCGGTTAGACTTGGCCAGTCAAATTCGTGGTCCTGGTTCAAATAGACGCGTTCGGCCAGCTTGATGCCGCTGCCGGGGATGACCTTTTCTTCAATGCGAAAATCCAGCCCAAACTCCCGTTCAATCAGCTCCAATGTGGCGCGGTTGCGGCTTCTCTGCAGATTCGTCTCATTATCCTGCGTCAGATTCCATAACCGGAAAGAGACGATCAGATCCGATATGGCCGTGGCCTCGCGAACAAAGGACAACACGCTCGTGATATACTCTTCCCGGTCCGTGGAGCCTTCATGTCCGTCAAAGCTGTGCAGCGAAAAGTTGATCTGCCTCAAGGCGGGCTTGCCCAGCAGCTTATGTGCGGCTTTATGCAGCAGCGTTCCGTTTGTCGTAATATTGACTTTAAATCCTTTTTCATGGCTGACATCCAGCAGTTGATCGATTTTGGGATGCAGCAGCGGCTCCCCTTTCACGTGAAAATAAATATAGTCGGTATGGGGCTTAATCTCGTCCAAAATTTTACGGAAATCCTCAAGCTTGATAAATTGAGCTTGCCGCTGAGTCGGCGGACAGAAGCTGCACGCCAAATTGCAAATGCTGGTCGTCTCGATGTAGAACTTCTTGAACTTTTTCATGATGGCTATAACCTGCTTCTCTTCATAATGGTGGCTTGATTACTATCCTTATCAGTGTAGCGTATTTTTCCGTTTGGCCCAACCCGAAAAATTTATCGTAAACTAATCGAAAAACTCGATATGCGGCTTGTCCGCCTTGTAGTAGGCCAGCCTGTCGGCGAGCGTCCCCGTATGGAACTCGAACATATGCCCGTCCGGATCCAAAAAATAAACCGATTTGCCGTCCCGCTCGTCCCGCGTTCGACCTGGCAGGATTTCCGCCCCCGCTGTCCGAAGCCGTTCCAGAACATGCGCCCAATCTTCGTCTTTAACGGAAAAAGCGATATGGGTGTATGTGCGGGGAGCTTCGTTCCGCTCAACCTCCTCCCGATTAAGCGCCAACCAATGGCCGTTGAGGTCAAAATATGCCAACGACCTTCCTTTCGCAAGCAGCTTAGCCTCGAAAACCTGGCGGTAAAATGTGATGGACCTCTCCAAGTCGGAAACGGAAAAACAAAAATGATTGATGCCCTGAATGCTCATGCCTGCCTCTAATCTCCTTCTCCTTGGTGTCTTCAGGACCGGGAAATTCCCGGCCCCCGGAAATTGCCTATTTACCCCGACTTAATAAGTACTTTCATTTCCACGTTCTCTATAATAACAGGAGTCCCCGCGAGTATGATATCCGAACCAAGGTCCAGCGTCAAAGCCGTGGAGGAGATGGAATACAGACGTTTTTCCTGCAAAACGCCATTGATGAATAAATTGGTGTAACTGCTCTCGGATAACCCGGCGAAAGCCGCTGCGGTCTTCCCTTCATCATCCGTAAATTGATTGGCCTGAATCGTGATTTGGGAATGGAGATTCTCCTCCGGCAAATAAAAATATCGATAGACGGCAGGTACAACCGTGAAGTCGCCTCCCGGTGGACCCGGCGGACCGGTTGGTCCTTCCGGCCCTTCAGGGCCTGCCGGGCCAGGTGTGCCTTGGGGACCTACCGGACCCATCGGACCCGTCGGTCCCATCGGTCCTGCAGCTCCCGGCGGTCCTTGCGGTCCGGCCTGACCCGGCTCCCCCGCGGTGCCCGCGTTCCCTGGCGGCCCTTGCCTGCCTTCCATCCCCGCCGGTCCTACCGGCCCCGAGGGCCCTGGAGGCCCTTGCGGTCCCGGCTGACCCGGCGCTCCCGCGGGACCCGCGTTCCCTGGAGGCCCTTGCCTGCCTTCCATCCCCGCCGGTCCTACCGATCCCGGGTGCCCTGGAACTCCTTGCGGTCCCGGCTGACCCGGCGCTCCCGCATGGCCCGCGTTTCCCGGCGGACCCTGCCTGCCTTCCATCCCCGCCGGTCCTACCGGTCCCGCGTGCCCTGGAAGGCCATGCGGTCCCGGCTGACCCGGCGCTCCCGCATGGCCCTTCTCCCCCGGTGGACCCTGCTTTCCATCCGGGCCCGCAGCCCCTATCGCTCCCTCGCTCCCCCGCGGCCCGTCGGCCCCGGGGCTCCCCGGAGTGCCGGGGGGAGAGCTGTACCCAGACGAGCCCTGTCCTCCTCCGCCATTCGGCGATCCTTCCGGATTCGTCAAATGTTTTCGGGAGCGCCTGACTCGACAAGTTCTCCTTTTTTTCAGGGGCCGTGTCGGGCGGCGGCGCCGGCATCGCTTGAGAAGTCTTATCCTTTTCCGTCTTGCGGTTTTTCCCATCAAGCTGCCACCTCCGTTTGATTCCTCTGCTCCTTATCATATGCCGTTCACCCAACCGCGGGATAGGCGAGTGACCTTCTGTTATGAAAAAGAGACTACTGGCAAGGGAAAACCGCCGTCTCACCGCCGAGAAAGAAACATTTAATAAATGGAGTCGAAAATCGTTTCGATATCCCCTTCCGACAAGGAGGTGAACAGCATGCCTGTAATCAAGCCCGTATTTACAGCCGTAGCTACGGCACCGGTTGCCACCGGGGGAGCCGTCACCACTACGGTAACTCCCGAAACCAGCCGGTTTTTTGCCACGATCACGGCGGGTATGATCGGAGCCACGGAGACGACGATTCCCGCCGCCAGCTTTGTCGACGATGCGGACGGGGCCGTTACGACACTCCCCGCGTTGACGGCCAGCGATTACTTCAACGTGTATATCAACGGCGTCCTTCAGCAAGCTTCCCTTTCGACATTGACTACGGCAAGCCTGGTATTGGCCACGACGGACCTGACTCCCGGAGTCCCGGTTCAACTGGAAATCTCCAGCTTTGCCGGCGTAACCTCGGCGATTACGACGCAGCCGACCATTTCGGCTCCGTCGATCACCATTATCACTTAATGGATGCCCCCTAATATGCAGCAATGCAAAGAGGATCCGGCTCGACCGGATCCTTCTTCTTTATGGCGTTATTTATTTTTGCGATTCTTCCACGCCGCCAGGGTCATGCCTTCGGCCATCGGCCATCGGCCGCTTTTGGAGGAGCCGATTTGCTGGGAACTGTAAATCCCGCTGTGTCCCGAGAAGACGTAACTGACCATACAGGCGATAAAAAGATAGAGCGCCCCTTCGGAACCGAACAGCTCGATCCCCATAATAAAACAAGCCAACGGCGTATTTGCGGCCCCGCTAAAAACCGCGACAAATCCCAACGCGGCGAGAAAAGGAGCATATAAATGCAGCCATCCCGCCAAGGAATGCCCCAGAGTCGATCCGATAGCGAACAGCGGGGTCACTTCCCCTCCCTGAAATCCGGTGCCCAGAGTCAACGCGGTAAACAGAAGTTTCCAAAGGAATGCGAGCGGCGATATAACACCACCCTCACTTTGAAAAGAATCCGCGATCAGGGAAGTCCCCAGCCCCAAATAATCGCGGGTTCCCAGTACGTAAACGAACGCGATAATCAGAATACCGCCCACCGCGCTTTTCAGCACCGGATTCGGCAACAACCTGGTGAACTGGCGCTTCAAAGCATGCGTAAGCCCGCTAAAGCTTAAGGCGGCGAGCCCGAACAGGATCGAGGCCAACACCACCTTCAGCAATACCGCAGCCGACAAAGCCGGGACGGGGCCCATCCCGTAATGCAAATGATGTACTCCCCAGATCTCAGTAGCAATCAGGTCACCTACAAAACTGGCGGCAAAACAAGGAACTAATGCGCGATGACTGATCAGCCCGAACGCGGCCACCTCCAGCCCAAATACGGTTCCGGCCAGCGGAGTGCCGAACACCGAGCCGAAACCGCCGCTTATGCCGCACATCAAGAGAATTTTTCGTTCCGGTTCATTAATCTTTATCATGTTTCCAAACCACTCGGCCAGACTCCCGCCCATCTGTACCGCGGTTCCTTCCCTTCCCGCCGATCCGCCGAACAGGTGGGTTCCAAGCGTACCCAGCAGCACCAATGGGGCCATGCGAAGCGGGATCCGTTCGGTTCCGTCTTGAATGCGTTCAAGAATTAAATTATTACCTTTGCCGCTATTGTTACCGAATTTCATATACAAATAGCTGATCATCGCGCCCCCGGCCGGAAGCAGATAGAGCAGCCACTCATGTCTTACCCGTTGCCCCGTAACAAAATCGAGACTTAGCAAAAAAACCGCCGATGCGCTTCCCGCCATAACGCCGACCGCGCTCCCCAGCAGCAGCCATTTTAGAAACGAGCCCGGATAAGCCGCATACGAAAGCGGATCCGCCGATTTTCCTCTCCAGGCGCGCCCTTTGTTTAGTTTCATATGTAAACGCCCCTTTTTTCCTCCAAAATAAATACATTTCAGCGCAGTAAACCAGAATAGTTTATCCCATGCAATCAGGCCCGTCAATAAACTTGGTTCCATCATCCCCTATTCGCCCTCCGCGCATAGAATAAAGCAACTCCAAAGAAAAGGTGATGCCATTGTCCAGCTATCGTAAGGCCTACTTGCTCAAGCAGCGCTACGCCGCACGGATGCTTAAACAGCTCGGCGTTCACGGGATCGGCGTCGGTTTCAAAGATCCGGCCAAGCCCCGGAAAGGGGCGGCGGTCATCGTTTATGCGGATGCCGCCACCTCTGCCGCCGCCGGGCGAAAACGTGGAAAAGCCAAATCCACTCGCGCGGTGGTTTTGCCGGCCAAATTAAAATCGGCAGTCCCGGTTCGTATCGTACGAACAGGCAAGTTTCGTAAACACGGCTTAGACGGATTAAAATTTAGACGGCGCATTCGCCCGGTGATTGCCGGTTACAGTGTCGGAACCCCGAATGTTTCCGGAACGGCGGGACTCATCATTAGCGACAAAGGCTGTCCGAAGAGCCGATATATCCTCAGCAACAACCATGTGCTCGTAAACGAGAACACGGACCGCCGCTCCCTTACGCTTCAGCCCGGCGGCGCCGACGGCGGGACGCTACCACGCGATCAAATCGGCGTGATGGACCGGTTTGTCCGGCTGCGGAAGACGAAACCCAACTTCCTTGACGCCGCTACTTCCAAGCCGTTTCGCCGCAGCCTGCTTCGTCCGGAATACGCCGTGTTCGGACGCGTTCCCGGCTATGTGCGGACCTACAAAATCGGCGACAAATTGAAAAAAGTCGGCCGTACGACCGGTGTCGTGACGGGGACGGTGGAGTCGATCCATACGGATATCCAGGTTGACTACGGGGATTACGGAGGGCTAGGGACAATCACTTTCAAAAACCAAAGCGTGATCCGCGGAAAACGCCCTGTTTCCTTAAGCGGGGATTCGGGGTCCGTCTGGCTGACGCGGTGCGGAAACCTGGCCGCTGCGGTCAATTTTGCCGGATCGGATGAAGGGCGGTTGTCGATCGCTTACCCGGTGGATTGGTTCATGCGGGTATTTGGGACCCGCGTCGCATCGGCCCGAAAATGCCAGCTTAACTCCCCGGGACGCGGAAGCAAGCAAAAGTTTATGTGCGTACAACCCTTATCGGGGAAAATCATCAAATCTCTGCGTCCCCGAAAATGCCGAACCGTTGGAAAAAAGACAAAATAAAAAAAGCTCTCTCCAGGACGGGGTCCTGGAGGGAGCTTTTTTGTTTCAAGCTGCGGTTTATTCCATAAAATCCTTCAGTCGTTTGCTGCGGCTCGGATGTCTCAGCTTCCGCAGCGCTTTGGCTTCAATCTGACGGATCCGTTCGCGGGTAACTCCAAACTCTTTACCCACTTCTTCGAGCGTACGAGTCCGTCCGTCGTCCATGCCAAAACGCAAGCGAAGCACGTTCTCTTCCCGCTCGGTCAACGTGTCCAGCACTTCTTCCAGCTGTTCCTTCAGCAGCTCGTAAGCCGCGGCTTCAGCGGGAGCCGGAGCATCGTGATCCTCGATAAAGTCGCCCAAATTGGAATCGTTCTCCTCGCCGATCGGCGTTTCCAACGATACCGGCTCTTGCGCGATTTTCATAATTTCGCGCACTTTCTCGGGCGTAAGATCCATCTCCTTGGCGATTTCCTCCGGAGTCGGTTCGCGGCCGATCTCCTGCAGCAATTGCCGAGATACCCGGATCAGTTTATTGATCGTTTCCACCATATGAACCGGGATCCGGATCGTTCTTGCCTGGTCCGCAATCGCCCGCGTGATCGCCTGACGAATCCACCAGGTGGCATAGGTGCTGAATTTAAAGCCTTTGGAATAGTCGAACTTCTCCACCGCTTTAATCAAGCCCATATTCCCCTCTTGGATCAGATCCAGGAATACCATACCTCGGCCAACATAGCGCCGGGCGATGCTGACAACGAGCCGGAGATTCGCCTCGGCGAGACGGCGTTTGGCATCTTCGTCCCCCTGCTCGATACGCTGGGCAAGCTGAATTTCTTCATCCGCGGACAAAAGGGGGACGCGCCCGATTTCTTTAAGATACATGCGAACCGGATCATCAATTTTGACGCCCGGCGGCAGACTCAGGTCATCTGTAAAATCAAGTTCACTGCCTTTTGTCAAATCCTCTGTCATGGCTCAGACCCCCACCCTAGTAATGGAAAACAGTAACAATTTTTTTTCTAACGACGGCATACCCTATTTGACAAATTAGTGCTATTATGCTATTATATAAGCAATGTTGAATTGATTTGCCTTTTATTTGACTATCCGTCATTCTAACACATTTAATGTTATTTTACAAGATTATTTTTTATGAATGATAATATACGCTGGTCCCTGGGACCAGCGTTTTTTGTTCCCCTCTTTCGTAAACTCCTCTGAAAGAAACTCCATTTACACGGGTTCGCGATCGGCCCAAACCTGTTCCAGCGTATTCAGGAACACCTCTGTGGGCTGGGCTCCCGTCACGGCATATTTTCCGTCCAGCACGAAGCAAGGCACCGCACGGATCCCCAACTCCCCGGCTAGCCTCTCATCCGCACGCACCTGTTCGCCGTAATCGTCCGATTTAAGCAGGTCGCTCACCTCTTCCCCGTTTAGACCTGCCCCTTGCGCCAGGAAAATTAACGTTTCGGTATCTCCGATATGCAAGGAGTCCGTAAAATACGCTTTAAACAACCGCTCGGAAATCTCCGCCATCTTCCCTTGCTTTTTGGCATACTGCGTTAAACGGTGCGCATCGAAGGTATTGGTAGGGATCATCGTGGCAAATCTGTATACCAACCCTTCTTGCTCCGCCTGTTCCGCTACCCGGTCATTGGCGGCTTTGGCCTCCTCCAGCGACATTCCGTATTTGGCCGCCAACAGTTCCTGCATGCTCGATTGAACCTCCTTGGACATGGAGGGATCAAGCTCAAAACTGCGGAAGATCACTTCGACTTCGTCTTTATGTTTGAAGAGATCAAGCGCTTTTTCAAATCGTCTTTTCCCCAAATAGCAAAACGGACAAGCATAGTCCGACCAAATTTCCACCTTCATGCATTAGCTCCTCCTTATGTTTTCCCAGCGTACTCCTTATTTTCATGCGGGAGTGTCGTTGTGTTACCGAATCAGCCCCATCTCCCTGGCCTGATCCTCCGTCAGAATGAATTGTTCCGTCTCCCAAATCTCGTCTTCGGAAGAGATGCCGAACGCTTCCATCACCTGTTTCCAGATCCCTCTTTCCACCGCTTCGCTTTGGGTGATGATAATTTTCATTTCGCCCCGCTCCTTTTAAAATCCTTTATTTCTATGATAACCGACCTGTAGGCCTTTGAAGCTTCTTTTCATTATATCGCATAAACCGGACCACCGGCCTATAGTTCCCGGTGAACCCGTCGAAAACTGGATACCCCTGTTAATATTTCTATTTTTTTAGCAAAAATAATCCTTTTGACCTATGTCAAAATTCGACAATCCTGACGAAAATATGAGCATAACCCTTTCTTAAGTCATAATTCCCTCGACATTCAGGGATATTCGACCTAAAGACTGGAGGACTTTCTTTTGCGGGAGGTAAGGCCTGGAGTTCCATCTGTTCCCTTTTTGTGTCGTCCGCTACTCCTAGTCGCAATTCCACAACTCGAAGATCAATAAAGGAGTGTACATCTTCCGTGAAAACTATCGCTACCCCCCGCAAATTTGCCGTGCTGCTTGCTGCTCTTCTGCTTTGCTCGCTTCTGGTCGGCCCGTTCGTTCACGCTGAATCCGGGAGCGTCTCCAAAGCGAGAACGACCTGGTTGTGGCACACCGCTCTTATCCAGACTGACTCGTCCGAATTGCTTGACTTTGCAAAGTCCCAAGGCGTCGGAATCCTGTATCTGCAAATCAGTACGAAAGTGGATCTTGCCTCCTACCGTTCTTTTATTCGCCAGGCCACGGAAATGGGCATTGAGATTCATGCCTTGAACGGCGCCCCGGATTGGGCGCTCGAAACAAGCCGTCCGAAATTGGACGCGTTTATGACATGGATTCGCGATTATCAACGAAGTGCAGCCCCGGAAGAAAAGCTGGCAGGAATCCAAGTAGACATCGAACCTTATCTGCTGCCGATCTGGAAAACGGATTACGCCGCCCTGGTGAACCAGTGGCAGAATAATATCAATCAACTGGTCGCCCAGGCTTCGGACATAGGTCTTCCGCTTTCGGCCGCGCTTCCTTTCTGGCTGGATAATTACAAAGTGCCGGACAGCGAGCAATCGTTAAGTTCCTGGATGATCTCCAAATTCGATAGCGTCACTCTCATGTCCTACCGGGACAGCGCCAAAGCGATCTACGATACGGCCAAAACGGAGTTTGCCGAAGGTGAAGGCATGAACAAGAAAATCTACACCGGTGTCGAAACCAAACCTTCAAAAGAAGGGAATTCCATTACTTTTTACGAAGAAGGCATTGATGTATTGAACGAACAGCTCGTCCTGCTGGAACAAATGGGCGGCTCACATTCCTCCTTCGGCGGGATCGCCGTCCATGACCTCGTCGGTTGGATGGACCTCGCCCTTCAAAAAGTAGCGCAATAAGCAATAGGTTAACAAAACCCCGATCTTCAGTCCTGATCTTCCGGCTGGAACGGGGTTTTATATTTTTATCAATGTTTGACAAAAAAAGGACAATTTAAGGTTATTGCAACTGCAAAAAAAGTGCATCACAATATTACAAAATTAGATGTTGGAGCGTATCCACTATCTTTCATATCCCCTAAACGGAAACGACCGATGCTGCCGCTCCGGAAAGAGAGGGTTCCCTATGCCAAGACGTGAACAGGTTGTGCTTCACCGTTTCTCCGGCGTCTTTCGGTTCAGGTGGTTGTTTGCTTGTATCTTCCTCTGTCTCGTCCCTCTGATCGCAATACCGGCTCCAAGCGCTTTTGCCGAATCCAGACTGACTCTAGATTCCCCTGCGGAGGGTGAACAGCTTCCCCCGGGTATAGTCAGGATTAGCGGGCAGTATTCCGAAACCTATGATATCAAGCTGGTCGTGAACGGGCTCCGGCAAATCCCCACCGTCATGGAAGCCACCTATGGCTCGGAAAGCGGCACGTGGTTTGCCGATCTCGACACCTCCAGGTTCGATGGAACGATCTCCCTTGTGGCCAAAGGCACCCAGACCTCCACCCGTTACGGCGTATCCAGTGCCACCACTGCCGTCTACGTGGATAATCCGCAGGTTAGCATCCCGCAGGTGCAAATTGTCAGTCCCGAAGACGGGTCAAAAATCAAAAGATCCACGAAGCTTCCCGTCAAAGTCCGGGTAGACGCCAAAAACGACATCGATCGTGTCGAGGTCCGGATCAACGGCGGTCCCTGGGCAACGGCTCTGCCCCGAAAAGGGCAGTACGAGTACATTTGGAACACCAAGAAATCCAAGAACGAAACCTTCAGCATCGAAGCCAGAGCGATCGATGAATACGGAAACGAAGGCCGCAGCACGACCTCGTATGTTTACACGGGACTGAAGAATGTGGAGCCTAATACGCTCCAACCTCAAGACCGGGCGATCTGGATTTGGGAAAAAGCCGCGTATAATCTCTTTTTGAATCCCGGTTCGAAACATGCATTGAAAGCGCTTGCGGACGATACGGACACCTTCGGGTCCGATCCGATCACCACGTTTTACATCGGAGTGTTCCCGTATGAAGGCGTGGATATTCTTGAAGATGAGCCGGAACGGGTCCGGGAATTTGTGAAATGGGCCCACGACAACGGTTATCAGGTGCATGCCTGTATCGCCGGGGGGACCGTTCCTCCCTACTATGGCGCGCTCGCTCCCTTTCACGGCTATGCCATCCGCGAGATGGAGAAGGTGATCAACTACAATCTGTCCTCCGCACCCGAAGAGCGGTTTGACGGGGTCAATGTCGATATCGAGCCTTATATTCTGCCCGAATTCCGTGCGCAAAAACCGGAAGTACAGCTTCAATACCTGGACATTCTGCAAAAAATGATTGAACGCAGGGATACGGCCGGGATTCACCTTCCCTTCGGTCCCGCTATTCCCCGCTGGTTCGACAGCAGCGATGTCGCCCAGGATATCACCTGGAACGGTGAAACCAAATGGCTCTCCGAGCATGTTCAGGATATGAGCGATTACATCTCGATCATGGATTACCGGGACACCGCGGATGGCAGCGCGGGCATTATCGTTCAGGCGCAAGGCGAACTGGATTACGCGGCTTCTATCGGGAAACCCGGTTCGGTCGTCGTCGGCGTGGAAACGCTCGATATCGCCAACAGCGGAGATCCCGAAACGATCACGTTCCGCGAGGAAGGCAGAACCTATATGGAAGCGGAGCTGGATAAGGTGTACGCCGCATTTGCGGAGCATCCGGCGTTTGGCGGTATCGCCATGCACCATTACGATTCCATTCGCTGGCTTCCCTCCGAATGGGGGCCCGGCGGCTTCAAGTGGACGATGGATCCGCCCGACGTTTCGCCGCCTTCTCCCTTGAACGGAGACCCTACGGCTTCGACGGTCAATCATAGCTCCATCGATTTGAATTACGGCCGCGCCACCGACGATTCCGATATCGAAGAATATATCATTTATCGCAGCACGGAGCCCGGATTCGTACCGGACGACTCTCTTATCGGGGGCAGATCCCGCGATTTGTCTTACCGGGATTCCGGGCTGCTTCCGGATACCGTTTATTACTACAGAGTGGCGGCGGTGGACATCAGCGGAAATATCGGCCCGGCTTCCGCCGAGGTGGCATCCGTCACCACCTCCACCTATCTGCGCCCGATGATCGTCGGCGACATGAACGTTACGTTTGACGGTACCCGGGCGAAAGTCACCCTGCAGGTGATCGATCTGGAAACCGGCGAAGGCATCCCCGCAGAGGTGCATGGCCGCTTTGTTTATAACGGCGGCAAATACGTGGATCTGCAGACCGATGCCGACGGCTACGCCACGGCGACCTCCGAAGCACTCCCGCCTGCCTCCGGCATGGTCGGTTTCTGGCCTCAGCGGATCGTGGCCGGCGGATATTATTGGGCCTCCGCCTATGACCGCCCGCACATCGCTACGGTATCCTGGCCGGAAAACTGACCGGGGGGGTAATCCTAGATTTTGAGAGTTTGGATCGCTCCGTTTATAATGGAAAAGAGTGTAATTCCAATGAGTAAAGGAGCGATCCATGATGAAATTGACCTATTTGGGACATTCCTGCGTACACATCGACACAGGCCAGTACCGGTTGATTATTGATCCTTTCCTGACCGGAAATCCTGCCGCCGCAGCGAAAGCTGACGAGATCGAAGCGGATTACGTGCTGCTCACTCACGGTCACTTCGACCATCTCGGGGATGCCGAGGCCATCGCCAAACACACCGGGGCTACGATCGTGGGCATCGTGGAGCTGGCGGACTACTTTAAAGCGAAGGGATTGACCACGGTCGGGATGAATCTCGGCGGATCGTTTCAGTTTCCCTTCGGCCGCTTGACATTCACCCCCGCCCTGCATAGTTCCTCCGTAGTGATAAACGGAACGAATGTTTACCTTGGCGTTGCGGCGGGCATCGTGCTTGACCTGAACGGCTTTATTATTTATCACGCGGGAGATACCGCTCTGTTCAGCGACATGAAGCTGATCAAGATGCGCCATTCGATCAATCTCGCGTTTCTCCCGATCGGCGATTACTTTACCATGGGGCCGGAAGAAGCGCTCATTGCGGCCGAATGGCTGGAGCCTAAACACGTCGTTCCCGTCCATTACAACACGTTCGGGTTGATCGCCCAAGACGGCGAACAATTCGTGAACCGCCTCGGCAAGCTCCAAATTCAAGGGCATGCCCTGAAGCCGGGCGAGAGTCTCGACACCGATTCCTGGAGCTGACACGGCATGCTAAAAAGTCTCCACGCTCCTTTTTATATGAGCGATGGAGACTTTTTAGCATTGCTTTTTTCAGTCGGTTAATTCCCGGCCTTTGGTTTCGGTTCCCAGCCACAACACCGCCGCGGCCCCAATGAGAATCGCGGCGAAGAAAATCCAGAAAATCGCCCCGATCGCGACCTCCCGGGCGACGAGCATGCCCACCAGATAAGGCCCGATAATCCCGCCGATCCGGCCAAAGGAGGCGGCCAAGCCCACTCCCGTGGATCGCACGCGGGTCGGATACAGCTCCGGGGTATAAGCGTACATGCCGCCCCATGCTCCCAGGTTGAAGAAGGAAAGGCAAATGCCGGCGGCGATCAGCATTCCCTCGCTGGTCGAATTGCCGAACCATGCGGCACTGGCCGCGGTCAGGAGCAAATAGACGACCAGGACGAATTTACGGCCAAACTTCTCGATGAAGTAAGCCGCCGTAAAGTAGCCCGGCAATTGGGCCAGCGTCATAATCAGCACGTACTCGAAGCTTTTTACCAAACTGAAGCCTTTAAGCAGCATCACATTGGGCAGCCACAGAAACATGCCGTAATAGGAAAATACCACCGTAAACCAGAGAACCCACAGCATGATCGTGGATTTTCGGTGCGGGCTTGCCCATACCGATACGAAGCGCTCCCGGACGGACAGTCTTGCCGCGGCGCCGGCGCGGGCCTGCTCCTTAAACCGCGGCGGGTCTTGAATCGATTTGCGCAAATAGAGCGCATAGAGCGCTGGAACGGCACCGATGATAAAGGCGGTCTGCCAGCCGTATTTCGGGATGACGAAATAGGCGATTAGAGCGGCGGCGATCCATCCGGCGGCCCAAAAACTTTCCAGCAGGACCACCGCCCTCCCCCGGTCTTTCACCGGGACGGATTCGGAAACGAGCGTGGAGGCCACAGGTAACTCTCCGCCGAGCCCAAAACCGGCAATAAAGCGAAGCAGCAGCAACACCGCAAAACTGGTGGCCGCGGCCGATAATCCGCTGGCGATGGAGAAGATCAGCAGCGTCCAAAGCAGCACCGCTCTCCTTCCGTATTTATCGGCCATAATTCCGGCGATCGCGGCCCCTACAGCCATCCCGACGGAGTTCATACTGGTGAATAACCCGGTTTGCTGCGGCGTCAAGCTCCACTCGGTAGCCAGAGCGGCCGCAATAAATGAAATGATGCCGACATCCATCGCATCGAACATCCAGCTGAGTCCGGCGCTGAAGAGCAGCTTTCGCTGCCCCGGCTTAGCCGGCGTTTCCGCAGAATTCATAAATGTCTCCCCCACTTGTCAGCATGTTATACACGTATGTATAGCTTGCTACTTATTTTAGCAAATAATGCTAATCTTTTCACAAAAAATAAGCTTACACCAAAAAGCTGCGCCTCCCTGATAGGGAAACGCAGCTTTTATTTCGCTTGCGCGGACATTCCCCGGTCTTTCTTAATCAGCAGCCGCTGCCGGACAAAGAACAACGCCAGCAGGACGATCAAGAAAACAAGGTAGGAAAGTATCAGGATTCGCAAATCCATGCCGGGAAAAACGATGGAAGCGCTGAGGATGCCGAACAGCCAAATACTCGACAAATTGCCTACGATATTCGACCAGGTGTACGAACGCGTTTTGATGTTGGAAATGGCGGACATGAACGAGATCAGGTTGTTGGGCATGATCGGGATAGTACGAAGAAAAATAACGGCCCATACGCCGTATCTGTCCAGGCTTTTTTGCCATTTTTCGTATTTGTTCAGTTTGGACAACCATCTGCGGTGAAACCGGTCGGCAAACAAAAATTTACAGAGCAGATATACCACCATGCCGGCGAAAGATCCGGCAACCCAACTGGCCAGCAATCCTTCCTTGACACCCAGCACGGAAATATGCAGCATAACTAAAGTAGCAAAAGGAAAAACTCCCACGATCCCTTGAATCAGGGCCAGGGGAAGCGTAATCAACAGAATACCGAAGCCCGTAAGTCCGGTAATTTCCAACAGCCATCCGGTGAAATGTTCAATAAGCTCGTTCAACGCCTTCGTTCCCCATTCCGTCGCCTGGTTCGACTCTTCTCCCCAGAATGACCAAATCTCGTTCCACCCCATCCATATTGGCTACGCGGGGCAAAAAGGCCCACTTCTCAAAGCCGTGCTTCTCCAGAAGAGCCAGGCTAGGTCCATTATGGGCAAACACAAATCCCAAAACCGTCTTGACGGCAATTCGCGGACAATACGCCAATGCCCTCCTCAGCAAGATACTGCCGATTCCCCGGGAACGGTATTCGCCCGAGATGTAAATACTGATTTCAGCCGTTGCCAAATAAGCCGGCCTTCCGTAGAAGGATTGAAAACTAAGCCACGCGATGACCTTTCCGTTCGCTCTCATCACCCACAGTGGACGAAAATCGGGCGAATGCTCCTTAAACCAGCCAAGCCGGCTCTCCACGGTAATCGGTTCCAAATCGGCGGTAACCATCCGGCCCGCAATCGTTTCGTTATAGATCTCCACGATCTCCTTCAAATCCTCCAACGTCGCGTCATCGATCATATAGTCTTTAAATTCGGATCTGGACATAATGCTCGACCGTTGGAAAAGGATCGTAGAAATGATGCAGCAAAGCCTTCCACTCCTCATATTGCGGCGATTTGCGGAAGCCTACTTCGTGATCGGTAATCGAATGCCACTTGACGAGCAGCAGATACTTATCCGCCGTTTCCACGCATTTGTGGAGCTCATGCTCTATGTACCCGGGCATTTGCGAAATGATTTTGGAAGCTTGGCGGAAATTGCTCTCAAATTCATTGATTAAACCCGGCTTGACATTCAGCTCGGCTACTTCCAATATCATGGTCATCCCCTCCGATTTCTGATTATATCACGGACGGAGCGCTTTATGTATCCAAATCGCCGCGAGCGATCCCTCGCCCATGGCGACGGTCACCTGCTCCGCGTGAACTCCCAGATCTCCGGCAGCAAACACGCCCTCCACATTTGTTTTTTTGCTCCGCGGATCGGTCAGCACATGCCGGTTTCCGCTAAGTTCAACGCCTAACTGCCCCGCCAGATCCGAATGAACCCGGTTGCCTCCAAACGCGATAAATCCCCGCTCGGCGGCAAAGGTTCGCCCATCTTCCAAAATAACCGCATCGATCCGGTCGCCTTGCTTGGCCACGACTTCAGAAATGATCCCGGTTTCGTATCGTATGCCGGCTGCCCGCAGCTTGGCCATTCGGTCCTCCGTGACCCGGATGGCTTCATGGTTAATGTACACTAAGGAACGGGCGCGTTCCGCCAATACTAGAGCCATGTCCGCTCCCGCATCTCCGGCGCCCATCAACACCGTGTCCCGGTCCTGAATCTCATGGCCGTCGCAGTCTGGACAAATATAGACCGTGGAGCCCAGCACGTCGGCCATACCGGCAATCCCGGGAATACGATCGGTGATTCCGGTGGCGAGCAGCAGCGTTCGCGTAATATAGGTGTTCCCCGCCTGATCGGTCAGCTTAAACGTCTCCTCCGCCCGTTCCGCCTTGACCACTTCCGCTGTCTGAAAGAGCACTCCCAGGGATTCGGCCTGCAACCGCCCTCTTTTTCGCAGCTCCGGGCCCGATATCCCTTCCGGAAATCCGAGAATGTTCCGGTAATTCCGGCAGAGCACGGACCTCCCCCGCTCAGCGTCAAGCACGAGAATTCGGTGAACGTCATACCGTCCCAACTGAATCGCCGCCTGCAGCCCGGCTATCCCTCCACCTACGATGATACAATCCTGTACCATGTTTATCTCCGCTCCTTATAATTTCGTATTGTCGTTTTTAAACCCGTTGCGCCTTTACTAATATTGTTTATCTCCCTCCTGTTTCATGCATCCCGCATATGAGGTAATGTAGCAGGGAAGCCTAGGTTCTATATAAACAGTAAAATCAGGTTTCAATTCAAAGGAGGTGAAATCATGGATAAAATTTTGGTAAAGCTGCTCGGGAACGGGGTCATCGTCGTCGCTATGATGATGCTTCTCAGCAATGCCTCTTTTATCGGTTCGCTTCTGACGGCCGTTGCGCTGTCCGCATTGGCTTATTTGTTGGGCGATTTGTTCATCCTGCCTCGAACCAACAATATCGTCGCCAGCCTCTCCGACTTTGTCCTGGCCTTCGCGTTCATTTGGGCGATCTCCGCCAATGCCGGCTGGACGCTCTCCATGGGTGAAATATTCTTGATCGCTCTGGTCTTGGGGCTGTTTGAATACGCATTCCATATTTGGCTGCTTAAGGACGGAATCCGCCGCGATGAGAATATGAGGGTCCGTTAATCTCCTTATGGATTCCTCATTATAAGGAAATAAAATAAGCCTATTGTATGCGATAGGGAAACGCCACGCATACAATAGGCTGTTTTATGTGGTCAGGAGCCGAGGACGACCCGGTCGTCGGACAGCTTGTGACCGCTGATCCGCTCAAACTCCCCGATTAACCGTTCCATGGTCAGGTCGCGCTTCGTTTTCTCGTCGATGTCGAGAATGATGCGGCCGCGGTCCATCATAATCAGGCGGTTGCCGAGTCGGATCGCCTGCTCCATGTTATGGGTGACCATCAAAGTCGTCAGTTTCAGTTCGCTGACGATCGACTGCGTCAGGCGCGTGACCAGTTCGGCCCGGGCCGGATCGAGCGCGGCCGTATGCTCGTCAAGGAGCAAAATTTCCGGCTTCGTAAACGTCGCCATCAGCAGGCTTAGCGCCTGGCGCTCACCGCCGGACAACGTACCGACCTTCGCCTTCAGCCGCCCTTCCAGGCCGATGCCCAGGCGGCTGAGTTCGTCGCGGAACATGCCGCGGCGCTTGGCCGAGACGCCGATCCGCAGGCCGCGGGATTTCCCCCGGGAATAGGCCATCGCGAGATTCTCCTCGATGGTCATGTGCGGGGCCGTCCCGGCCATCGGATCCTGGAAGACGCGGCCGATCCAGCGGCTCCGCTTGTACTCCGGCAGATGGCCGATATCCCGGCCGCCTATCAGGATCTGCCCGGCATCCGGTTTAAGGACGCCGGAGATCATGTTCATCAGCGTCGACTTGCCGGCCCCGTTACTTCCGATGACGGTCACAAAATCACCCGGCTGCAAATGCAGGTTCACATTGACCAAGGCGATCTTCTCGTCCGGCGAACCGGGATGAAACAGCTTGGATACGCTCGATAGCTTCAGCATCAGAGACCCCCTCCAATCTGTTTCTGCTCGGCCCCGGACACAATCTCCAGCGTTCTTTTGCGGGCCAGACCTTTCTGTTTCCAGGAGCGGCGGACGGTCGGTACCACCAGAGCGAATACGACGATGACGGCCGTAATCAGCTTCAAGTCGGTTTGCTCCATCCATTCGATCCGCAAGGCCAAAGCCACGACGATGCGATATACGATCGAG
This sequence comes from Paenibacillus faecis, assembly GCF_008084145.1. Taxonomy (GTDB): domain Bacteria; phylum Bacillota; class Bacilli; order Paenibacillales; family Paenibacillaceae; genus Fontibacillus; species Fontibacillus faecis. The sequence goes on from NZ_VSDO01000001.1 coordinate 75,831, forward strand.
CCCAGTACCGCCGCAAGCGTGGCGAAAAATACGGTTCTCGCGCCGAAAATCGCTTCTCCGATGATGACCGACGCCAAGCCGATGACGATCATGCCGATCCCCGAAGAGATGTCGGCAAAGCCGGACTGCTGGGCGATAAAAGCGCCGGACAACGCGACAAGGCCATTGGAAAGGCTGAGACCCAAAATGATCGTATTGTCCGTGTGGGTGCCGAAGCTGCGGATCATCCGCTGATTATCGCCCGTCGCGCGGAGAGCAAGCCCCAGCTCCGTGCGAAGAAACAGGTCGAGCAGCACCTTGACGAGGATGACGATGATCGGCATGAGAACGAGCGGCTTGATCGATTCGAAAACCGTACTTTCCCCTAGCAAGCTGACGTTCGGACTATTCATAATCCGCATATTGATGGAATGCAAGGCGATCATCATCAAGATCCCCGACAACAGACCGTTAATTTTGCCTTTGGTATGCAGCAGGCCCGTCACGGCGCCGGCAACAAATCCCCCCAACATGGCGCAGATCGAAGCGATCCAGGGGGAGCTCCCCCCCGAGATCATAACCGCGGCGATCGCGCCCCCGGTCGTAAAGCTCCCGTCAACGGTCAAATCCGGAAAGTCCAGAATCCGGAAAGTAATGTATACGCCAAGTGCCATCAGCGCATAAATCAAGCCCGATTCCACGGCCCCGAGTAATGAGTTCATCATGGTGATTACCTCCTAAATATTCAGCAAAACGTCCGCACCTATTCGATGATGTTGTTCTCCTTGTCCTGAACCTGGTCCTTCATCGCGTCGGTTACTTCAATGCCTTGTTCGGAGGCCGCTTTCAGGTTCATGATCACATCCAGCTTATCCGGCATCGTCACTTTCATATCGCCGACGTTCTTGCCGTTCTTCAAGACCTCGACCGCCATTTGGCCGACTTGGTAGCCGTGATCGTAATACTTGAATCCGACGGTGGCAAAAGCTCCGTTCTCTACCGTGTCACGGTCGCTGGAGAAGAAAGGAATATCATGCTCGTTAGCGACCTGAATCACCGTATTAACCGCTTCAACAACGGTGTTGTCGAGGGTAATGTAAATGGCGTCCACGCGTCCCACGAGCGATTCGGCCGCCTGCTTCACTTCGGACGTGTTGGTGACGGAAGCTTTCACAAGCTTAATCCCGTGCTTCTCGAGCGCCTTTTCCGCCAATCCGGTCATAACGACGGCGTTCGGCTCCCCTTGATTCATGACGACGCCGACATTTTTGACATCCTTGAAGTTGGTGGCGATAAAATCCATAAGCTTGGAAATCGCCTCGGGGTTCGTATCGGAAGCGCCGGAGATGTTGCCGCCCGGCTTCTCCAAGTTTTTAACAAGCTTAGCATCGAGCGGATCGGTGACCGCCGCAAACAGGATCGGCGATTCTTTGACCTGACTCGCTACCGCGATGGCCGGCGGCGTAGCGATGGCAAGCACCAAATCATATTTTTCGCCGGCGATTTTTTGCGCGATGGACATATTATTGGTCGGGTCGGCCTGCGCGTTGTTGTAATCCACCTTCAGGTTTTCGTTCTCTACCAGCCCGGCATCCTTCAGCGCCGCCATGAAACCCTCGCGCGTCGCGTCCAAAGACGGATGCTCCACATATTGCGAGATCGCGATTTTGTACGTTTTGCCTTCCGTCTCCACCGCGGCCCCGGAATTGGCCGGAGCGGCTTCACCGCCCTTAGCTCCCGATGCCGCGTTGTTTCCCCCGTTGTTACCGCAGCCTACAACACCTACCAATAAAGCCGATACCGCCAAAAACATACTGACCTTCTTCCTGAACTTCATTTCTAGATCCCCTCTCCCTTTTAGTAATTTGTCGCTTCAACTGTTTAGACCGCGAACCTATTACCGCTTTTATAGATGAAAGTATTAAAGCAAGTATTATTCCTATATTAAATGGTGGTCAATTATACGTCAACGGGTTTGACCCTCCTAGTTATAAGAAAAAAAGAGCCCCGCCCGGGCTCAGTTGCTTCGTTCAAAATAGAGATGCTTGGCCGTTAACCCCGAATTCGTCACATCGAGGATTCCAGCCGAGTAGTACTTCTGCTTCCGTTTGTCTGTCGGGGATCCCGGATTGAACAGCAAAATCCCGTTTTCCCGCTCCAATAGCGGCTTATGGGAATGCCCGAACAAAATCGCGTCCAGCCGTTCGTTGGGGAAAGCCCGCCCCGCTTTTTCCCGGGCCGTCCCCCGCCCTTCCGGCAAATGGCCGTGGGTTAATCCGACTCTCACCCGGCCGTGGCCCAAGGTCAATATTTTCCGGTAACCAAACCGCCTGACGATCTCCCCAGGGTCGTTGTTCCCGGCAATTCCCTCGACAGGGGCCAGAGCCGCCAACTGGTCATACACCAGAAGCGAGGTCCAATCGCCCAGATGAATAATTAAATCAAGCCGCCGGAAAGCCGCCAAAAGCGCGGGCGGAAGTTCCTTCCCCTTTTTCGGCATATGCGTGTCGGACACAACTCCGATTCTCATACGCACGCCCCCTTCTTAACCCCTTATAGCTTTTTCAAATAGACCCGCGCCTCGAACGGGCGCAGTTTCAATCGGGCCAAGTCCTCTCCCTTTCTCGGCTCGTAATTGGAGATAAGCAGTTCCATCCCTTGGAGATCGAGCCCTTCGGGCATTTCGAAGATCGGCTCTTTGCCGAAGAAATTCAAAATAACAAGCAGAACCTCATTATCAAGCGTACGGGTATAGGCATAAATCTCCTCATGAAGCGGTAGCAGCAGCCTATATTCTCCGTAAACGATAACCTTGAACTTCTTGCGCAGTTGAATCAGCCTTTTGTAATAATGATAAATCGAGTCAGGGTCCTTCATCGCTTGGACCACGTTGATCTCCATATAATTGGAATTCACTTTAATCCAAGGGGTCCCCTCGGTAAAACCGGCGTGTTCGGTGGCATCCCATTGCATCGGCGTCCGGGCGTTATCCCGGCTTTTCTTGTGAATCGCCCGCATGATCTCTGCTTCCGGCACTCCGCTTGTCCGCTTCTCCTCATAGTAATTCAGCGTTTCCACATCCCGGTATTCGTCGATGGAATCGAAGGCCACGTTGGTCATGCCGATTTCTTCTCCCTGATATATATACGGCGTACCTTCCAGCGTATGAATAAAGGTCGCGAGCATTTTTGCCGAAGGTACCCGGCAGGTCACATCGTCGCCGAAGCGGGATACCGATCGCGGCTGATCATGGTTGCACAAATAATTGGCGTTCCATCCGCGGTTATGGAGAACCGTCTGCCAGTTGCTCATCACTTTTTTCAGCTCGATCAGATTCCATGGCACGGTGTCCCACTTTCCGCTGCCCGCGGAAGCGGCGTCGAGAAACATATGCTCAAACTGAAAGGTCATGTTTAACTCGCGTCGTCCGTCGCCCACGTAATCCAGCGCCTGTTCGGGACCGAGTCCCGAAGTTTCTCCCACCGTCATAATATCGTAAAAATAGAGTACCTTGTCATACAAGTTTTGCAGCAGGGTATGCACATCGTCCAGATTGGAAAACATCTCGTACGCCCTTACCGTCGTGGTCTGATGCGGATTGTCGGCGTCTGGAAGCCCCTGCTGCTTCACAATGTGCGCGATGGCGTCGAAACGGAAACCGTCCACGCCTTTTTTCAGCCACCACTCGACCATATCGTGGAGTTTCGCGACAACCTCGGGATGTTCCCAGTTTAAATCGGGCTGATATTTGGAATAAAGGTGCAGGTAGTATTCGTCGGTCGCTTCGTCATACTCCCATACCGAGCCGCTGAAGTAAGATTCCCAGTTGTTCGGCGGGCCCCCGTTTTTCCCTTTGCGCCATATGTAGAAATCCCGTTTCGGATTATCCTTGGATTTCCGGGACTCTTGAAACCACGGGTGCTCATGGGACGTGTGGTTCAGCACCAGATCCATCATCAGCTTCATGCCGCGGAGATGGATTTCCTTCAGCATCAGATCAAAATCTTCCATGGTGCCGAATTCCTTCATGATGTCGCAATAATCGCTAATGTCGTAACCGTTGTCATGATTGGGGGATTTATAGATCGGGCATACCCAGATTACGTCGACGCCAAGGTCTTTCAAATAATCCAGCTTGGATATAATGCCGCGAAGATCACCGATCCCGTCTCCATTCGAATCCATGAAGCTGATCGGATAAATCTGGTAGACCACGCTCTCCTTCCACCATTTGGGATTCATTGCTGCGACGCCTCCTTTGTCTCGGATTCCATATGTATAACATACCCGAAACCGCGCGATATCCTGCATTTCTTTGGAAACAGAACGGTGTCCGCAACAAAATAACGGTTTATAATGGATGTACAACCAGCTACAGGAGGGACGAACATTGAACAAACTGTTAAAAATCATAGGAACGGTGTTTTTTATAGGGGGCTTGCTATGGGCTATCTTTAGTGCGATCTACGGAGACGGCTGGATTCCCGCCCTTGCCTCTATTCTAAGCGGCTTCTTGGCGGGTATCGTATTTCTGGCCTTGGCCGAAATACTTGACCGAACCGACGAAAACCGGTATTACCTTGAAGTTCTGCTGGAACGAACGGAGCAACCGGAGCCGCCCGTCTCCCGCCCGGCCGCCCCGGCGAAGCGGAAAACGAAGACGGCATTGGAGTCCTTGAAAGATCATAAATTTAACGCCAATGACTAGTGTACCGTCAAATAATCGCCTCGCTCTATGAAGAATTCTTCCCGGATAGTTGCCTGATTTTCCTGTCGGAACACAACGTTTAGACTTCTGAAGCTCCCGACCAACACGCCCAACACGCCCAACTCAAAAAAGATGCAAATCTGCAGGTTTTTAAGCAGATCCCCAAGGGAATTCGATGAAAAGAAGCAAATCTGCAGGTATTTCCAGCGATTTTAGAGAAACGAGCCGGTTTCGTCGAAAATTCCTGCAGAATCGCAGGAATTTGCAAATTTGTGTTCCGAACAAGAAAAAAGCATGCATATTTGCAGGAATTCGCTGTTATCAAGTTGGTTTGACGGGGGCACCAGCTAGTTCAGCGACCAAAAAGGACCGCGCTCGGCCGCTTTTGCGGCTTGGCACGGTCCTTCTTTATTAATGAATCTGATCCAACAGGCTGAAGGCCTCTTGTTTGGACTTCACTTTCATAAGCTGTTCTCTGAAATTATCATCCATCAGCTTGCGGGACAGCATCTGCAAAATTTTCAGATGCTCGTTGCCCTTGTTCTCTGCGGGAACAGCGATCATAAAGATCAGCTTGGCGGGCTCGCCGTCCGCACTGTTCCAATCGACGCCCTCCGGCTTCAGCCCGAATACGACCCGCGGCTTCAGCACGGCGGCCGATTTCCCGTGAGGGACCGCCACATTCATCCCGATCCCCGTAGAGCTCTCTGCTTCACGGTTCAGAATGGCGGTTTTAAATTCGCCAGGCGAAGTGAGCACCCCTTGGGCATCCAATTTTCCGATCATCGCATCGATCACTTCATCTCGGGTTTTTCCCGCAAGCGAAGTATCGATCAAGTCCAGGTTGATGATGTCCGTCAGTTTTCTAACCGTCCGGTGGGACTCATCGGATGGGGATGATACTGCACGGCTTGTGAGTACCGGTTCCACCGCGGCGGCCGCTTCAACCTCGGCTCCTTGATTCCCGGCCAACCGGGGCGCCGCCTGGTCTTTTTTCAACAACTTAATCATCAAAGCCGTCACGATGGAGCCGACGATTACCGCCACAAAGAACATCGTTACGTTATCCACCGCTCCCAGGACGGCAACGATCGGTCCGCCGTGCGCCACCCGGTCTCCGACATTCCCGAACATGGCGATGACGGAGCCGGTCATGGACCCGATCATGATACTCGGGATCACGCGCAAAGGATCCTGCGTCGCAAACGGAATCGCTCCCTCGGTAATCCCGAATAAGCCCATCGTAAACGCCGCCTTGCCGGACTCTCTTTCCGCATTGTGAAACTTGCGTTTGAACAGGAACGTAGCCAGCCCCAGCCCGATCGGCGGGACACAGATCGCTACGGCGATCGGACCCATGATTTCGTAGTTGCCTTCCGCAATCATGGCGGAGCCGAACATGAACGCTACCTTATTGACCGGTCCGCCCATATCGAACGAGATCATCGCCCCCAAGATCAAAGCCAGCAGAATGGAACTTGTTCCCTGCATCCCAGCCAGCCAGTTGGTCAACATCTCAAAAACTTGCGCGATCGAACCGCCGAGCAGGTAAATGAAAGCCAAACCGACAATTAACGAAGACAGAACCGGAATGATGATAATCGGCATAATCGGGGTAATCGCTTTTGGAACTTTCCATTTCTTGATCCAAAGCGCCACATAGCCCGCAAGAAAACCGGCGACGATCCCGCCGAGAAATCCGGCTCCGGCCTCACTGCCGTAGAAGCTGCCGTTCGCGGCGATGTAACCGCCGACAATCCCCGGCGCCAGACCCGGTCTGTCCGCGATACTAAAAGCGATAAATCCCGCCAGTATCGGAACCATGAATGTGAAGGACGCCGCCCCCAACCTTTCGATCGTTTTCCAGAACGAATCCTCCGGAATTTGCAATCCGCCCGGCGTCGGTACGCCGCCGATCGAGAGCGCGATCGCGATCAGCAGCCCTCCGACCACGATGAACGGAATCATGTAAGACACGCCGCTCATCAAATGGCGATAAAATGTATTTTGTTGTTTCGCGGCTGGCTGCGGGGTACTGCCGTTCTCCCCGTCTCTTTGACCGCGATACACCGTCGCCTCGCCGGTGATCATTTTTTGAATCAGTCCTTCCGGGTTGCGGATCCCCTCCTGCACGCCGGCGACCAACAGCTTCTTGCCGATAAACCGGCTTTTGTCAACCGATTTATCCGCCGCGATGATGATACCGTCCGCCTCGCGGATCTCTTCTGCGGTAAATTGATTTTCCACGCCGATCGAACCCTGCGTTTCGACCTTCATGCTGACGCCTAATTTATCCGCGGCTTTTTGCAAATTTTCCGCCGCCATATACGTGTGGGCAATCCCATTCGGACATGAGGTAATGGCCAACAGTTTCATAGCTCTATCCCCTTATTCTGAATTGTAGTAACCGCTTGCATTCTTATATTAACGCGGATAAGACGGCGGAAAATCTTTTATTATTACCGCAGCTCCGGAAAAAACGGATTATTTGCCGGATGTTTATAGGGAACGCAGCAACGCCTCGGGCGTGGCCGCCTGAACCAACCGCTCGATCGTCGAGGGCTGTTCGCTAAGCAGGGATAGACGCTGAAACAGCTTCTTCAGATGCTCTTGATCTCCAGGCCCCAGCGCCAGCATGAAGACGACGGACACGTTCTCTTCTTTCCAATCCAACGGCTCTTTTAAAGTAGCGACCGCGATCCGCGACTCCCTGATCAAGTTCGGATCTCCATGCGGAATCGCGATGCCTCCCCCTATGGAGGTGGATGAAAGCCTTTCCCTAAGCAGCGCCTGATGGGCATAGTCCTGTTCGACGAATCCCTGGGTATATAGCTCGTTCGCCAGCATCTCAATCAACTCATAGCGGTGGTCCACCTTCACATGCGGGAAAATCAGCGAGGGGGAGGTGTACATTTGCAATATGGAACCCGACGCGTTTGCGGGAGTCGCGGACTCCTCCAACATTTCGATAAATTCCGCTATTTTTTTGACCTCACCCGCTTCCAGCAGGGGAGACACTTGAATGTACGGCACACCGACCTGTTCCAACGGTGTCGTCGATACGATAAAATCCACCCGGCGGCGGGGCAAATACTTCGGCAAGTCGGCCTTGCGTACGGAATCCAATACGTGCAAGTCGGGGAACTTGCGCTCCAGCTTGCTCCGCAGAATTTGCGACATGCCCACGCCCATATGACATACGGTGATGACTTGTTTCGTGCGATCCGCCGGCTTGTTCATACGTTCGGCAGCCGCTTGAAAATGGAGCGTCAAATAAGCCGCCTCCTCTTCGGGAAGAACGAAGGGGTAGTCGGCACCGGCCTCTTTCGCCGCGTAAATGACCATATCAAACATGTAAGGGTACATTTTTTTGATGTCGTGCAGCATCGGATTGGAAACGGTAAGCCCGTAAAGCAGCCGGTTGATCGTGGAGTACAAATGAATACTCAACCCTTCCGCCAAATCGGGGTCACTGGAAAAATCGACCAGGGTTAAGGCGGATACTCTTCGGATTAACCTCTCCGCAAACTCTCTCGCCCGGGTTCTGTCCTGGGCCTGGTCCTCGCCTGAGTCCACAGCGTCGATCCGAGCCTGGGACCGGATTTTGGCGCCCATCATATGAGCCGTCAAATAGGCGACTTCATCCTCGTTGAAGCGAACGGCAAACCTGCGTTCCAACTCCCCGGTAAACTCCTTCATTCTGCCGTACTCCGGTTTGCCGCGGACAAACCCTTTCTCCTGTTCGGAAAAATGGATCGGCTGCTTCAGCTTGGTTCTCCGGATCATCAGCAAGGTATGGATCAGCAAATTGTCGAACGCTTCATCCGTAAAAAACAGCTGAACACGCTGTTCCAGCTCCTTGAGTTCCCGGGCGACGAGCTCGACTTCATGCGGGGAAAACTGCTTTTTTATATAGGAATGTCCCGAATCGGTGGTTAATAGGGTAAGTTTGGACAACGCGGCACGCTTATCCCATTCCTTCCCTTCTAGCGTAATCCCTACCTTCTGTTTGGAAACGACGGTAAGGCCATACTGTTCCAACCAGGGACCCAGGCTGTCCAATTCTTTCTTAATGACCGCTTTGTTCACAAAGTGTGCGTCAGCAAGCTCTTGCAGAGTCACGGGCTTCGTTTCCATCAATAGCCGGTATGCGATCGCGGCCATCCGGTCTTTATCCTCCGGGTCATCCTTCTCCCGAGCGGACCAAAGGAAGTGATCTGCAATTTTCGCTCTTTCTTGTTCCTCCGCATTCAGGACGACCCCGATCCCGGGCTTCCGGACGAGTCTGGCCTGGGAGACCTCGGATAAATCCCGCTCGATTTCATCGAAATCGTTGCGGATCGTCTTCTCCGAACAATTTAACCGCATGGCGATATCCCGTACTACGAAAGGGGTACGGGGAGCGGACAGCAGCATGCGAAGGATTTCTTTTTGACGGGTATTCATAGCGTAGCATCAGCACCTTCACGATTATGTATTCTTATGATGTCAATGAAAAATCGCTCTTATTATAGCACAATTGCCAAAAAGTCAATCCCGCCGGACGCAAAAAAACAGGTCGCTGCAGCTTCCCTGCAGCGACCTGTTTTAAGAAATTCATGCAAACCCTTCGCCCTATCCTTCTTCCGCCGGATAAGCCATTACGCTCATTAATGCCAACTCGGACTGTGTCGTATCGAGCCGGCTGTACTGCACGATCACCGGAACATTGCTGGTGATCGTCATAGCGTACGGTACCCCCGCTGGAATCCGTTCATCTCCGGCTTGGAGGGAGGCGGTTCGAATATGCTTCGTACGCCGGGCCGGGACCCGGCATACGATTCCTTCGAGAGGTTCGCGGTCTTCGAAGTATACCGTTACTTGCAGCTCGGCCTCCTCCGTTCCCGTATTGAGCACGCATACGCTTTCATGACTTTCCAGGCGGCCGCTGCTGTCCGGCGGGATGTACCCGTCCGGGATGACCCAGTACGTGTGACCGATTGCCCTGTATCCGTTATCCATACGGATTCTCCTTGGTTCGCAGCAATTGGCCCAGAAAAGCCAACGTCAGCCCTTGTCCCCATCCCTGAATGCGTTTGCACGGCACATTACGATAACCTTCCGCATCATGCATGACCGCTGTGCCGGCGGATACGCCGGTAACCGTACCGTCCGGCTTGATCCGGGCGAGGATGCCGTCGATCGCCTTTTGGGCGTACTTGTTGTACAAACGTCCCTGCATCAGCAAGGCGGTCGCAATCCCGGCCGAGCCGGAGGTTTCCAGGTAAGAGTCTTCGTCATTGACGATGGTATGCCACAGCCCTTCCGGCGACTGCAGCCTTACAAGCGCGCTTAATTGGTCCCGGAGGGAACCGTCGATCACCATATAGGACGGATGCTGGACCTCGATCAATCGCAGTGCCTTGGACATCGTCAGCGCGGCCCAGGAATTTCCCCTTGCCCAATAAATGCCGGACATCCAGTTCTGATTCACATGGTCCCACCCGTGATAATACAGATGGGTATCGGGATCTTGAAGGTATTTCTCATGCCCGTGATACTGCTTTAATCCGTCCTCGAAATACTCCTTATTGCCCAGACGCTTCCCGATTCGCAGCAAAAAGTAACCGGCCATAAACATCGTGTCCACCCAGGCCTGCTGCGGAAAAACATCATGCAGCGAGTTCACGGTATGCTGAAAAACCCCCTCGGCGAACCGCTCCGCTTGATGCGTCAGAAATTCGGCCATCTCTTTGGCGATTTCCATGTACTTCTCTTCACCCGTCGCCTCGTAAAGCGTCAGCAAACAATGTCCAATGGACACGCCGTTCACCGACAATTTCGGCAAACCGTCCTCGATATTCTCGTCCACCCAGGCTTTGAGCTGATCCAAGTAGGCTTTATTTCCCGTTGCGTCATAAGCTTCGCACACCCCGTAAAATGCGACGCCCCCCGGCCAATCCCAGCTGAAGTCCATCCGAAAGGTACGGTCTACGACGCGATCGATGATTTGCTTGATTTCCTCTTCGTCAAATTGAAGTGCAGGCATCCTATCTTCTCCTCCCTAAGTCAAAGATTCAAAAGCCGAATTACCGCAAAAACATTTGTAACGGCTGCAATTGCAGCTCACGGATGGCTTCCGCCACCTGGGCGGCCAAACGCCGGGCTCCCCGCTCCTGAAAATGCGTATTATCCTCCACACCCGCCGGGAAATGGATAAATTCCCCGGGAAGCACCCACATAAAGTCGTCCTTAGTTCCCTCGACTCCCGCTTGCTCAAACAGGCGGCGGCTGCGCTCGGCGAGATCGATCAGCGGGACCGCTTCCTGCGCGGCCAGCTCACGGATCGCCGTGATATAGTCCCCGTGCGTATCCTGCAGCGTACCGTCTTCCTTGAAGTAACGCCGATGCACGGGGGTAACCAGCACGGGAGTCGCTTGTTTGCTCCGGGCGGCCTCCAAATACAATTTCAGCTGGCCCTGGAAGGTGCTGAACGGTTCCGTTCGGCGGGCCGCGTCCGGCTTCTCGTCGTTGTGGCCGAATTGGAGGAACAGGAAATCCCCGGGCTTGATCCGTTCCATGATCGGATCAAGGAGGCCTTCCTTTACAAAACTCAAGGAGCTATGGCCCGACCGGGCATGATTGTCGACGGCGACGTCATGCTTAAAGAAGGCCGGGAGCATCTGTCCCCATCCGCAGTAAGGATACCCGCTCTCCGGCTGATCCGTCACCGTGGAATCCCCGGCCAAAAACACGGTCAGCGTCCCGTTCGCCGGCCAAATTTCCAGCGCGTTGATTCTGGGCGCCGGGCCCGTGAAAGTAAGCCGCAGCCGGCCATCTCCCCGGACAACAACCGAAAACATGGCCTCCAGCCACTGTCCCGCCGCGGCGTGCACCGGCGGCAGCATCTGCCTTCCTTCCCCCGCCTTGACGTTCGTCACGGTTTCGGCCAGAGCATCCCCCGCCAACAGTTTGACACGGTATGTACCGCCCGGAACGTCCACGACAAAGCTGGCGCCGAGCGGAATGCAGAAGCTCTGCTTTAACGGATCCGCCGCCCCCGGATATCCCCCCGGAACATCCGTCCTTTGTTTCCCGTAAACGCGGGCATGCGTTTCAAAGCCGTACCCCAGTTGGGGGTCGTAACGGGTCCCCGGATCGACTTTGACATATCCTTCCGCACAGGGGCCCGGGCCGAAATCGAACTTGAAGCTGAGCGGTCGTTCATATAGCGCCATGCTGCATATTCACCCCCTATAATATAGACGCGGGAACTCCCCGTTTTATCCCTTCAGCCCGCTGGTGCTCATCCCTTGCACAATTTGTTTTTGGAAGATAAAGAATACCATCACGACCGGAACCAGACTCACGATGGACATGGCGAACATGGCGCCCCAATTGGAGGCGGACTCGCTGTCCAGGAACATTTTTAAAGCCATCGAAACGGTATATTTCTCCGGCGAATTTAGGTACAAGACCGGGCCGAGCAAATCCTCCCAACGCCAGTAGAACGAGAAAATGGCGGCGGTCGCCAAAGAAGATTTAATGAGCGGCATAATGATTTGCAGATACAATCTGAATTTCCCGCACCCGTCGATCGTGGCCGCTTCGTCCAGTTCCTTGGGAATCGTCCGGATAAACTGCACCATCAGAAATATAAAGAACGGCATGCCGAAAAAGGTAGGGACCACGATCGGTAAAATCGTGTTCAGCCAGCCGAGCTTGGTGAAAATGATATACTGCGGCACCAGTACGACATCATGCGGCAGCATCAGGGTCATCATCATGAGGGCGAACCAGAGGCCGCGCCCCCGGAATTTCAACCTGCCGAAGCCGAAGGCGATCAGCGAGGAAGAGAGGACCGCCCCGATCGTCGAGATGACCACGATGACCATGGAGTTGCCAATGTAATGCCAAAAAGGATATCCCGCCGTTCCGGCCCAGCCTGCGGCATAATTGCTCCAAATCCAGCTGTCCGGAATCAACCGGTTGGCCGTTACAAAGATCGTCCGGCTTTCTTTGAAAGAACTGAACAACATCCACAGCACGGGGTACAGCATCAGAAAGGCTAGCGCGGCAACGAACACGTGATATACCGGCCATTTTGCAGCTTTCCAGGTTCGCATCGTCACTTCCCTCCCTCATTTTCATAGAACACCCAGAACCGGGACGTCAGGAACAAAACCGCCGTCAACAAACTGACGATCAACAACATTACCCATGCCATCGCGGACGCGTAGCCCATGTTGTTGAACATAAAGGCCTGCCGGAACAAATACAGCGAATACAGCATCGTACCTTCCATCGGTCCGCCTTCCCCTTTGGAAATAATGTAGGCCGGAACGAACGTCATAAAGGCGCTTATCGTCTGCATAATCAGGTTGAACAGAATAATCGGACTCAGCAGCGGCAGCGTAATGCGGAAAAACTTGCGCACCGGGTTCGCGCCGTCGACGCTGGCCGCCTCGTACATCTCGGGGGAAATATTTTTTAGCCCCGCCAAAAAAATCAGCATGGAAGAGCCGAACTGCCAGATCGACAAGGAGATCAGCATCACCAGCGCCGCGTCGGGATCGCCGAACCAACTGACCGGCCCGATGCCGATGATCGTCAGGACATGGTTGATCACTCCCTCGTTGCTGAAAATATTCCGCCACATGATGGATACGGCCACACTTCCCCCGATGATCGACGGCAGATAATAGAGCGTTCGGTACGTGCCTACCATCCTGGAGCCCGTATTCAGAATCATGGCCACAAACAAGGCGAATACCAGCCTGAGCGGGACGCCGATGAAAACGTAAAGCAGCGTGACGCGGACCGAGTTCCAGTACTTCGGGTCGCCGAAAAACATCTTCTTGAAATTCTCCAGGCCGATCCATTCCGGCGCGGTAAACAAGTTGTAGCTGGTAAATGACATATACAGCGAAACGAACATCGGAATAAGCGTGAACGCGATGAAGCCGATGATAAACGGACTGATGAAAGCATATCCCGTCAGCTCGCTTCGCAAAGAAGAATACCGCCTCAAGTCGAATCCCTCCCTTGCGGAAAGCCCCCGTTTCCGGGAGCCGCTGCGCTATTTGTTTTTGGCCAGGACGGCGTTCGCGCTGTCGCGGAAGGTTTTGGCCGCCTGCTCCGCCGTAATCTTTCCGAAGTTGAGTTCCTCCACGATATCCGTCAGGGAAGCGATCACCTCAGGCGAACCGACCGGCGGCGGCGGGCTCATCGGCGAAGCCTTCGGCTCCATGGCCGCAACGAAGTCGAACACCTGACGGGTCGGTTCGCTTAACTCCGAAGCAATGGCCTCCTTGATTTTGCCGGAAATCGGCACCCCGCGTTCCCCCTTAATCAGCTTGTTGGCTTCCACGTCATTCACCCAAAAATCGATAAACTTGGCCGCCTCTTCCTTATGCTTGGAATTGGAAGTCACGGCCCAATACATACTTGGCTGCATATACAGCCCTTTCTCCATATCCGGTCCCGGCATCGGCGCGATTTCAAGCGGACGGTTCGCCACCTGCTGCAGGGCGACGAATTGATTGGACCACTGCCAGATCCCGATTCCCTTGCCTTTAACCAGTTCCGATTCTTCAATAATGCCTTTGGTCTGGTTGGTCAGATCCGGCGACGGAGCGGCTCCCTTCTCGATTAGACGGGCCATGCGCCCGAAGAAATCCACGAACAAAGCGTCGTCCTCATACCCGAGAGCCGTCCCGTCGGCGTTATACAAGGATTGTCCCTTGGTGCGGAGATAATAATGGAAGAAGATATCGGGGGCTACACCGCTGTCAAAATAAATCTTGTTCGCGGCCGCTTGAAGCGCGGTCTTCTCGTAGGTATCCCAGGTCATCTCCTCCGGCAGCGAGTCGATCCCCGCCTTTTTCAGAGTGGCCGGGTCATAATGGAAACCGAGCACATTTACCCCGGAAGGGATACCGTACTGTTTGCCGTTAACCACCCCCGTGCTGATCACGTTCTCGCTGACATCGCCTAGATTGATCTGCTTGCCGGCATAAGGGGCCAAATCCTCCAACTGGCCGTTTTTGGCGTACTGGCTAATATAGGAAATATCCATTTGAACGATATCGGGCAGCTGGTTGGCCGCCGCTTGAGGGGCCAGCTTCTTCCAGTAATCATCGAACGAAGCGTACTCCACGTCCACTTTGACGTTCGGGTTCTTCTCCATATACAGATCGATGACTTTTTGCGTGTACTCGTGCCGCGTATCCGAACCCCACCAGGCGATCCGCAGGGTAGTCTGACCATCGGCCGACGAGCCCCCCTTTCCTCCGCCCGAGCTGCAGGCCGTGGCCATCGCCAACAAAAGTGCAAGTACGATCCATTTTCCCTTCTTTCTCATGCCATCTCTCCCTTTCACGTTGATTTCGCGAATATTATGACAGCGCTTCCAAATTGGCTATACCGTCATTTTCGCAAAAGTACGCTTCCGGTTGAATACAAAAAACCGGCTTGATCGTTCAAAAAACAGAGGAGACTCACCTCTCCTCCGTTTCGCACTTTCGGTACTCCGTCGGAGTCATTCCCGTCCATTTTTTAAAGACCTGGCTAAAATATTGGGCATTTCCGCCGAACCCGTAGTTTTCGGCCAACTCGAACACTTTTACATCCCCGTCTCTGCGAATCTGCTCGCATGCCCGTTCGATCCGGTATCGGTTCAAGTAATGGGAGAAGTTCTCGCCCGTCCCTTTTTTAAACATCTTTCCGAGATAATCCGGGTTCATATAGAGCATCTGTTGGGCTACGCCGTTCAGGGTCAGGTTCGCCTCCCGATAGTGGCGGGTTACAATTTCGATCATCTTCTCCACGACCGAGGTATGACGGCTTGACATGGTATCCTCTTGTACGATCAGCTGCCCCCCGCCGAGTCCGTATGAACGGTCCAGACACAGCAGCGCCTGTTTATACAGCTGCCGGGAATGGACGATACGGTCGGCTTCGCTTAGAACCGCCGTCACTTCCAGTTTGTACAGCCGGGTGAACGTATTTCTGGCCAGATCGACCTCGGCCTTTAGCCGGTCCAGGTCGGTGTGATCGGACAACAGGAGCAGCAGATTTCCCTCCAGGGTCGTACTCATCAGCGCGTTTGGCAGGAAGTCGCCGGCGATATTTTTTAGAGCGAACAGATGGCTGAAGTCGTAGCCGCCCGCAATCCGCAATAGCAGCAGCCGAATCGGATGGTCCTCCAGTTCCAGATTGAACATTTCCTGATAGTACTTGACTTCCAGGGGACCGTACGTCCGGTTCGTAATGAACTCGAGCAAAACCTGTTCTTTCACATGAGGCAGAACGCGCTGGAAGCGCTGTTTGATCTGTCCTTCCTCCATCTCCTGCCGCTCCATTCGCCGTCTTTCCTGAAGGAGCTCCGCTAAAGCACTCTGAATCTGGTTCTCGTTGCAGGGCTTCAATAAATAATGTTTAACCCCATACCGCATCGCCCGGCGGGCGTAATCAAACTCCCTGTAACCGGACAGCATGATAAACCGCGTTCGAGGATATGCGGCCGAAGCTTGCTCGATCAGGCCGAGACCGTCCAGGCCCGGCATAGAAATATCCGTGATTACGACATCGGGCCGGGAATGGCTCATCTTGTCCAAAGCTTCCAGACCGTTTTTGGCCGTATCCACCAGCTCGGCGCCGACGGCTTCCCAGTCGACCACCAGGGACATCCCCTCCAAAATAACACGCTCGTCATCCACCAACATGACTTTGTACATCGGTCACTCCCTCCTCGATCCAAGGTATGCGGATTGTCACGGTCGTTCCTTCTCCAGAGCGGCTTTCGATGTGAAACACCCCCGCTTCGCCGTAGGCCAGCTTGAGGCGTTCCCGAATGTTGGTCAGGCCGATTCCCTGTCCCCGGGTCCGGACGTTTCCGACACGCAGCTGCTCCAAAAATTCGGCGGTCATTCCCGGGCCGTTGTCCTTCACCTCTAAAATGACCCGCTTGCCTTCGGTCGTCACCCGAATTCGAATTTGGCAGGGCTCGACCCGGGGCTCCAATCCGTAATGGATCGCATTTTCCACTAGCGGCTGCAGGATAAGCTTAGGGATAAGGGCGGCGGTGGAGGCGGAGTCCACCTCCATCTCGAAATCCAGCCTCTCCTCATAACGAAAACGCTGAATGATCACATAATTTCGCACGATATCCAGCTCCTTCTCCAGCGTGATCCATTTTTCAGACATATTGGAGGAATTCCTTAACAGGAAACCTAAAGCCTCCACCATTTCGGAGATTTGGCGCTGTTTATGCATTTTGGCCAACCAGTTGATCGATTCCAGCGTATTGTACAAAAAATGCGGATTAATCTGCGCCTGCAGCGCCTTAAGCTCCGTCTCCCGGATCACCAGCTGCTTGGCGTAGTTCTCGTAAATCAGCTCGCGAATCCGCTGCATCATCATCATAAAAGTACGGTAGAGTTGGCCTACTTCGTCCTGGAGGGAGCCGGGAAGGGGACCGAGGGCCGCCTCCTCGAGTTTGTCCAGATCCCCCTTTTCGATCTTGCGCATCTTCTTGATCAATAGCGCGATCGGGCTGGTGATGCTGCGGGCAAATCGGGCGCCGACAGTCAGCGCCGTCAACAGAATCGCCACGAAAATGACGATCACGAGCCGCTTCACCCATTGAGTCTGCTTGAACATTTCGTCGAAGGGCGTCATGTAAAAATACACCCAATTCGTATACGTGGAGAAGGTCCGCGCCACGAAGTAGCGCCCCTGTGCGAAATGCGCGATCCCGTAAGGCTCCGTCCGGTTCATCTCGGACAAAATCTCCCTTTGATCCACCGGGGAATCCGACGGGTAGACCACCTCCGTGCCGTCGCTGATGACCAGCCGGGAGCCTTCCCCCGGCTCCTGCATCTGGTCCTCCACGATCCGGTCGACCCGAATGCGGATCACCAGCGTGCCGAGCTGCTCCAGCGTAAAGGCTCCCTCCGTAAATGACCGGATTTGCCGGACCGACAGCAGCCGGGCCTGACGGTCTCCCCCGGTGTACCAGGAATTGGAGCCGGCGTGCTGTTGTCCGAGCGATACGAGCTCAGGGAGCATGGAAACCGGAAGCCCTTCCCGGTTGCCCGCGGCCATAACCGTATTCTCATTGTCGATCAGCAGCATGGAATAAACGTATTTCTCCGATCCGGCGTATGCGACGAGGCGGTTGGTGATCTTTTTGCGGAGGGCCGTTTTGGCATAAGCCGTGTCTGCTTTCGCAAGCTCCAGCAAATACCTCTGCAGTTGTTCGTCGGACATCACTTTAAACGAGAGATTCGCCATTTCCCGCAGTTGGTTTTCAATCCCCACCGAGGACAGATTCAAAACCTGGGAGGATTTCTCGTAGATTTGTCTGTCGTAAATCTGGAATACGTATTGAAGCACGGACAAGTAAAAGCCAAAGCAAAACAGCATTAAAAGCGAAATAAGAAGGATCATCTTACGATGAATCGGCAAACGATTGAAAGCGCTTTTAACTTTGTTCATCCCAATGGCTCCTTCGAAGGATTGAAATGAAAACAACTGCTGCTTACAAATAATTCTCCACTTCCTGCACGTATTTCCGCCGCACATCACCCAATTCTTGTTCGACCCGACGTGTGGCCGACTCCAGCCCGTTGACCGCTTTATTTACCTCGGCCAAACGCAGCTTCACCTGATCATGCAGTTCATGGATCCGCCCCTGGACGAGCCAATCGGCGATCAGTCCGTCAAAGAAATAATCGGAGAAGCGGAGAACTCCCGAAATCTCCAGCCCTGAAGTAAAATCGCTGCCGCCTACATCCTGGAGTTCCTTTTCGAAGCGGCGCAAGTTCGTCTGGGCCGCATACATATGCTCTAGGGCTTCATCGAGCCGGCTATGCTTGAGATGCGTGGACAGCATGCCCCCGCCAAGCATGTCATAGGTTCCCCAATTTCTGGCTGACCGCAAGTCTTCCTCCGCCAGCTCCAGGTCGTGCCGTACGGATTGCCCCGCACGAATCGCTTCTTCCAGCTCTCTCAACTCCACGGTCAGAACAGCCTGCCGTTCGGCCGACTCCCGAAGCGGCTCGTTGTTCTCAAGAACGATCTTCTCTTTGGCTTCAAAAATCGCATCGTATTCCCGTTTCCAGTTACGGACTGCCCCCAACTGGCGTTCGAGAAAGGCGATTTGTTCCCGCGTATCCCGAACGGCCCGATCGGCTTCCTCGTATTTCAGCCGGGCCGAGATCACCTCCCGCTCCTCCTTGTCGAGCTTCTCCGCTTTTTTACCCGTCATCGTAAACAGCAAATTGGTCAAGGACATTCCCGTTAAACGGGCCACATCCTCCTCTTCGCCCGCAAGCCGGCCAGCCGCGGCCTTTCTGGCCTGCTCCAAGCCGGACAACTCTTCCTGCAGCTTTTGGAGTCGATGCTCCCATTTTTCTTTGCGGCGCCCCTTCTCCTTCACTTCCGCCAAACGCTCGTTCAGATTTTCAAACATTGGGATCCCCCTCTTGTCCGGAAAAATAAAATTTAACTTCTTGGATTAAACGGATGTTCCAACTCTCTCCCCGCTCTTCGCATCACCATAAAGATCAAGAAATAAGCCACGATGGAACACATCGTCATAAGTTGAATCCACGGTTCGATATCGACATAGCGTGCAACCGGCACAGCCGCCAAATACGCGGCGGTGCTGCCGAAATAGAGACGCCAGCGGAAACGCAGCGATGAAGCCAGATCGCTTCTTCCCCTCAGCAACGCTAGTTCCCTTGTTCCCAAGCAAAGGCTATAGAACAACACAAGCTGCAGTAAACCGGAGGCATAATCCAGAACCGGATCGTCATTCGGCAACAAACCGGATGCGTCCGCTTTGAAGTAAAGTGGACGAAAAAAAGTGACTG
This sequence comes from Paenibacillus faecis, assembly GCF_008084145.1. GTDB lineage: Bacteria > Bacillota > Bacilli > Paenibacillales > Paenibacillaceae > Fontibacillus > Fontibacillus faecis. The sequence goes on from NZ_VSDO01000001.1 coordinate 95,376, forward strand.
CCGAAATGACGACAAGCAAACCCGCAGCATAACATCCCCAACGAAACACCTTTTCCTTCCGGCGAAGGGCCTTCAACTCGTGGAAAATTAACAGATATCCGAGAGGGTCCGGAAGCACATCAATGGGGGCGTGCAAATCCAGCAACACAAGCAGCATGCCGAAGGCGATCCGGTAAAAAACCAGCTTCATTAGCCGCCCCTACGCCTGTTGATCAAACGCAAAAGCGCCGACCGCCTCTGCCTGCCTAACGATAAGCTCACAAACCCGGTGGCTCTCCAGGGCATCCTTCGGAGAAATGGCTGGCGGCCTGTTCTCGCGTACACAGGCGATGAAATGCTCGACGATCGCAACAAATCCTCTGCGGAACAAAACCGAATCCCAATCCTTGAAGTGATGATGCCGCTCCCCTCCCGCCGAAAAATGCACGGTTGTGTTGAGCCCATGTACCACCCATTTATTCCCCGGACTCATGACCTCCACAATTTCATCGTTGGCTCCCGAATCCCGGTTCATGATCCCCGTACAAATAAAGCCGTCCCCTTGAAGCTGCAGCTGCACATGCACCAACTTCCCTTCCCGGACGCGGGTGAAAATCCCGGGCTCTTCGGTAATTGGGCCGGGGGCCAGGAAGCGGATCGTATCCACGACATGGATAAAATCGTCATATATGAAGCGGCGGGCGAAGTCCGGCGAGAACAGCCGGTTCTTTTGCAGCAAAATCGCGTGCCTGTCCCTTTGCTCCTCCAACGCGGCAAGCATCGGTGCAAAACGGCGGTTGAACCCGACCATCAGGATGCGGCCGGCCTGCTCCGCGAGCGCCGTAAGCCGTTCGGACTCCTCGTAATCATAAGATATCGGCTTGTCGATATAAACGTGAACTCCGCTCCGCAGCAATTGCTCGGCAATAAGGGCGTGCGACTCGGTCGACGCATGTATAAACGCCGCATCGATATTTAAGCCGATTAACTCTTCCACGCTCTGAACGGCCTCCGCTACCCGATACTTGGCCGCAAGCCTCCGCAACGTCTCCCGATTTCGCGTGCAGAGTACCGGCTGGATGTCCTCCATTGCCGCAATAACCGGCAGATACGCCTTTTGGGCGATATCGCCGAGCCCGATAATTCCGATTCGCATGAAGATTCTCCTCCTATGTAAAAAATTCCAAGTCCCTTTCATTTTGGCACACGGGTGAATCCGTGTAAACTCGCATGGAAATCATCGTGAAGTATTCGGGTGAGCATAACAATGAAGAATAGGGATGAAAAAAGCCGGAATAACTGGAATTATAAACGCCTTCCGTTATTTCCGGCTATAGGATTTATTTGCTTTCCGTTACGGATCCCCCAAATCCCTAATGCCAGCGGGTGGCGTTCGGGTTGGAAACAACCGGGCAGAACTTTAAGAAGCGATCAGCAGCCACGCGTATAGTCCCGATAGTGTTATCAACAGTGTCGGGACCGTCAGCAAAATGCCGGTTTTAAAATAACGGCCCCATGTAATCCGGACTCCTTTTTTGGCCAGAACGTGCAGCCAAAGCAAGGTCGCCAGCGATCCGATCGGCGTAATCTTCGGCCCGAGATCCGAACCGATCACGTTGGCATAGATCAAGGCTTCTCGGATTAGACCTTCGGTAGGGGTACTGTCGATAGCCAGCGCATCGATCATCACGGTAGGCAGGTTATTCATTACGGATGACAGAATGGCGGCCAGAAAACCCATTCCTACCGTCGCGGTATACATTCCGCCCTCGGCAACCCGCTGAATCGCGGCGCCGAGATAATCGGTCAGACCTGCATTCCGAAGCCCGTAAACCACCACATACATCCCGATGGAGAACACGACGATCGACCAAGGCGCCTCCTTGATCACGCGCCGGGTATGGACCGCGGGGCTGCGCCGGGTTGCCAGGATGAACAACAAGGCTACGGCCCCTGCCGCCAAAGACACGGGAATTCCGATGAACTCGGCGGATAAATAGGCGGCCACCAGCAATCCAAGGATAAACCACGACAACCGGAACATCGCCGGATCCTTAACGGCTTCGCGCGGTTTTTTCAATTGCCGCAGATCATAGTCAGCCGGAATGTCTTTCCGAAAAAACAAATACAGGACCAGCATACTTGCGCCCAAAGAAACCAAGCTCGGCACAATCATGCGCGAGGCATATTCCGTAAAGCCGATGCCGAAATAATCGGCGGATACGATATTCACTAGATTGCTGACCACCAGCGGCAAGGACGTTGTGTCGGCGATAAATCCGCCCGCCATGATAAACGGCAGCACTTTGCGTTCATCGAAGCGTAAGGCCCGAACCATCGCCAGGACGATCGGGGTCAGGATCAAAGCCGCCCCGTCGTTGGCAAACAGTGCCGCGACGGCCGCCCCAAGCAGAATGACATAAATAAACATACGCCGCCCGCTTCCTCGAGCCAGCCTTGCCATGTGGAGCGCAGACCATTCGAAGAACCCGATCTCATCCAGCAAAATGGAGATGATGATAATGGCCACAAAGGCCAGCGTCGCATTCCAGACAATCCGGGTCACGTCGCCGACATCGGCGAAACTGACAACCCCAAACATCAAAGCCAGTGCGGCCCCTCCGGCGGCAGACCAGCCGATGCCGAGTCCTCTCGGCTGCCAGATGACAAACACCAAAGTAATTAAAAATACGCCCCCTGCAATATACTCCACTCCAATTTCTCTCTCCCATCAAATACAGCAGTAAACAATTATTTAAAGGCCAACTTATACCCTAAAAACGGGCCTGCCGCAGCATGCCCGCACCAACCCTACTTAGCTTCCACCGCCGTTTCAAAGGATTTTCGATGCATCCAGCCCACTCCGGCCGCCAGCAAGCTTATGACCGCAGCGAACAGATACATATTCACGATGCCGAACCATTCGGCTACACCGCTCATAAACAGCAGCGACAGGCCAAAAATCGTATTCAGCAGCGTCGATTGCGCCGAAAAAACTTTGGGCAGCATCTCCGCTCCCACACTGCGCTGAATGAGCGTTCTCCGGGACACGGCGGCCAGCTCCGTAAACGGCCCGGTCAGCAGAACGATCAGCAGTGTCAACGGGGCATACTGATTGAGCGCGAACCATGCCGTAAACGCGGCATAACCCAGCATTCCCGCCAGCATCGCCGGAAATATCCGCTTCTCCAGCCGCTCCACGAGAGCGACGACGACCAGCCCGCCGAGTACGGCCCCGGCAAAATAACTCGCGTTAATATAGCCCCACCACTTCTCATCCTTCATCAGAATTTCGTTAACGAACACCAGCAGAAACGCGCCGGCCCAAACCGAACCTCCCAGCATATCCGTGGCATCCATAAAAGTCAGCGAACGAAGCCGCGGAGATTTCCACAGCGTCACCCATCCTTCCTTTAAAGTATCCCACCGGGAAGCGGAGCCGTTATCGGCTCCCCCATTCGAACGGGATCCTGTTCGGATATCCCAGAGACTTCGACGGGCGGGTTCAGTCGGATCCTCGATCCAGATCGTAGCTAACATTGCCGCCCCGTAACATACCGCAACGCCAAGCAGAACCGGATAAGCTCCGAATGAGGCGACCAGGACGCCGCTGATCGCCCAACCCGCGAACTGAACGATCTGATCGGTCGTGGCGATCAAACCGTTGGCTTTCATAAGAACCCGGTCGTCGGTAAGCCGCGGAATCAGCGCATTCCGAGCCGGTGTCGTCCAGCCGTCCAGAAACGAAATGCCGATGATGAGCCCATATACCGGGAGCATCTCTTCCCCGCCAAACCATGGAGAAACATAGCCCGCCAGCAAGCCGAAGAGGGCAAATTGCCCGAACTGCGACAAGGTCAGCAAAAAGGGCAGCCTATACTTGTCGATCATCAGCGGGGCGATGAACCCGCTAAACAATTGCGAGGTGACTCTCAAAAAAGGAACCAGCGTGGCGAACACGACCGAATTCGTCCGTTCCAGCACGAAGGTGGTCAGCGCAACCAAATAAAGCACGTCGGCGCTGTTCGACAGCGTCTGTGAACCCCATAATACGTAAAAAGATCGTTTGAACATCTCTTTGTTTCTCCTTATGCATTTTCAATTATCCAATTTCCTAAGTCCAGTGGCCAAGAGTTGCAGCTAGAACATCAAATCGGTCTCATCGTTTAAACCCTTCCTACTCATTCAAATTATATTAATGATATTAATATTACTATAACGTGGATCTGCGTTTACAGTCCAATGCTATAATAACTCGAATCTTGACCTTAAGGGAGTGTCTCATGAACAAACACACTTCAACCCGTATCCCGTTACCGCGGAGAATCCGCCGCTTCGGTGAAATCTTGGCGGTCTCCGCCAAATTGGGGCTGACCTCCTTCGGGGGGCCGATCGCGCATTTGGGCTACTTTCACGAAGAATACGTGAACAAACGCAAATGGATAAGCGAACAAAGCTACGCCGAGCTGGTCGCGCTGGCCCAGTTTTTGCCGGGACCGGCGAGCAGCCAGGTCGGCATCGGCATCGGCCTGCAGCGCGGCGGGCTGGCCGGAGCTGTCGCCGCCTGGCTCGGCTTCACCCTGCCGTCCGCGGCGGCGATGGCCCTGTTCGCCCTGGCGCTGCGGGGGATGGACGTGAGCGGCTCCGCCTGGCTGCACGGCCTGAAGCTGACCGCCGTGGCGGTCGTGGCCCATGCCGTGTGGAGCATGGGCCGCAAACTCGCGGCAGGCCCGAGCCGCGCCGCGATCGCCGTGCTGGCCTGCGCGCTGGCGCTGCTCTGGCCGGGGGCCTTCGGCCAGGTGGCCGCGATCGCCGCGGCGGGGCTGGCCGGGCTGTGGCTGTTCCGCGGCGGCGGGACCGAGGCCGCCGGCCCAAGCGGCGGCGCCGATGCGCCCGCGCCTCAACCGCCGCTGCAATGCGGAGCCGCCCTGTTCAGCCTGGCGCTGTTCTTCGCCCTGCTCCTGCTGCTGCCGCTCTTCACGCGGCTGGCGGGAGCGGGAGCCGGCGCGGGCGGGGAATCGCTGCGGCTGGTCGACAGCTTCTACCGCGCGGGCTCGCTCGTGTTCGGCGGCGGTCATGTCGTCCTGCCGCTGCTGGAAAGCGAAATCGTCCCCGCCGGTGTAATCGGCGGGGACGATTTCCTGGCCGGGTACGGCATGGTGCAGGCCATGCCCGGCCCCTTGTTCACGTTCGCCTCGTATCTCGGCGCCGTGTGGGGCGGCATCCCGGGTGCGATGCTCGCCACCCTGGCGATTTTCCTGCCCGCGTTTCTGCTGATCCTCGGCGCACTCCCGTTCTGGAGCCGCCTGTCCCGGCATGCGCGGGCCCAAAGCGCCCTGCACGGCGTTAACGCCGCCGTGGTAGGCCTACTTCTCGCCGCGCTGTATGATCCGATCTGGACGACCTCGGTCCGGAATGCCGGCGATTTCAGCCTGGCTTTGCTGCTGTTCGCCATGCTGGCCTGGTGGAAGCTGCCGCCCTGGACCGCCGTCGTGGCCGGCGCCGCGGGCGGCCTGCTGCTAGGCCTGCTGACTTCCCTTTGATCCCTTTACTCCTCATAGATCATCTTGTGCGTCATGCCGCCGTCCACCACCAGGTGGGCGCCGGTCACGAACGTGTTTTTATAACCATACAGGTTGAACTGTTGATTTGCATATTAGACAGCGGTATAAAGAGTTCTTATCACACTCTTGACCTGCAACTAAGGGTTTGGTTCGAATTAAAGGGAATTCTTCCCGTTAATTTGGTGCGTAATCGGCTGCAGAGGCGAATTAGCTGGAAAACCTCCCGCTAATTCGCCTGAAATGGTGTATATCGGCAATAGGGCCGATAAATAGCTGGAATATTTCCAGCTAAATCCGATGGAAGAGCCAAGATCGGTACATTAACAGGATATTTTCCCGTTAATGGTGTAGACTCCGGCGGACCTATATAGAAGTGATGGATTCGAAGAAATGAGGTTTGATTAAAGTAACACAAATTGACTATGAATTGTGATTATGAAATCATGAAATAGGGTGATGAAATGACGAAGTTGGTGAATACGGAAAATACGGATCGTTCCGCTAGCAATAGGGGAGGTAACCGGAAAGGAGCGGGCCGCAAGCCCATAGGCGTAACTAGAAAAATTTCATTGACTTTACCGCAGGAATGCTGGAAAGAAATAGACCGGTACTGTCACAGAGGAGATTATTCTGTCTCCGAAGTATTGCGATCCATTATCGAAGACAACCTTCATAAAGCCGATCTATTATGAACTCGTGGTTGTAGGAGGAGGTTCATGTTATGGCAGAAGACACTTTAAACATGGATGGTGGACACCTTTTTTACCAGGTTTCCGGAGAAGGTGATCCCGTTGTTCTGATCCATGGAAATTTTAATGATCATCACATCTGGAATGAACAAGCTGACTCTTTTGCCGCACATTACAAATTAGTCCGGTATGATTTAAGAGGATATGGTCTTTCCAGTACGCCAAATACCTCCTTCTCCAATATAGAAGATTTAAAGACACTGATTGATTTTCTGAAGCTCCGTAACGTTACATTGGTTGGCTCTTCCATGGGGGGCGGCATTGCTACAGACTTTACTCTGACTTATCCTCATTTAGTCAAAAACCTGATTTTGGTGGCGCCTTCCATAAACGGCATTCCATATCCAAAAATGATGATGTGGCAAGGAACTAAGAATTTTATCAACCTTCGTTTGAAAGGACGGAAGAAGGCCATTGATTCATTCATAGCTAATCCTTACTGGCAATACTTCTTTCCTTCCGCAAGAAAAAAAGAAGCCCGAACAAAATTGATCAACAATGTCAGTAATCCCAACAACTTCTGCAGGTTCTCCCCCAGTCTTTCAGTTGCAGTTAAGCCTTATGCTTTTCATCGATTGCATGAAATAAACATACCGACTCTCATCATCATTTCGGATCAGGATCATTCATTCAACAAGAAGTCTGCGGAAACTTTACATAAAAATATTAAATCATCCTCAAAAATAATCCTGGAAGACTGTGGTCACCTCCCATTTATTGAGGCATCGAATGAATTTAATCAAGCGGTTCTTGATTTTCTGTCAAAATGCCCGCTGAACTAAAAAAGGGTGCTTTGCCACGCAAAGCCCCCCTTCCAGTTCAACCCCGACCTTGGGCTATATTCCGAATCAGGTCCGGCAGCCATTCCTGCAGGGAACTAAAGCGGTAACCCGCCGCCCGGGCTTTGGAAATATCCATATACCAGGAGGCGCCGACCCCAAACGGCGAGGCGTCGCCCGGATCCGTTACCGCTTGGAGCAGCGCCGGCTTGCCGGTTTCCCGCTCGATCAGCTCCATTAAGCTGCGCAAAGTAATCGTCCCTTCCGAGCTCGCATTGATCGGTCCACGCAGTTCCGAGCCGCCGAGCCATCGCAAAAAGGAGGCCGTCTCGGCCGAGGAAATAAACGACATCGCCGCCTCCGGATTGGGCATGCCAATCGGCGTCCCCTTCATTACCCGTTCGATATGAAAATGGAGCCGCCGGGTGTAGTCATCCGGCCCCAGAACGATCGGAATCCGCATGGCGGCCACCGGAAATTCCGCCAGTTGAAAAAAGGCCGCTTCCGCCTGCCTCTTTCCTTCCCCGTAATCAAAGTCATCCCGATCCCCGCTCTTCCGTTCATAGGTATAAGGATCAAAGTCCTCCTCAACCAGCGGGGACGCCCCAAACCCGTAAACCGACAAGGTAGACGTCAGGATGTATCGCCCCACATGCCCGTCAAATGCCCGAATCGCCGCTTCGGCTTCACCGGGCGAATAGCAGATATTATCGAACACCACATCCCAAGGTCCGGCCGCGGCCACGCTGCGAAGCGAGCCTTCATCCGTCCGGTCCACGGTTCTCCGGATCACGGGGTGGTCAAACGCCGCCTTCGTTGTTCCCCGGGTCGCCACTGTAACCTCGTGAACGCCATCCTGCAGGAGCAGATCAACCAATCTTTTGCCGAAATATCGCGTTCCGCCAAGCACCAACACTTTGCCCATACGTTTCGACCTCCTGTATACATCTTTTATCAGCGGCTGTCGAACAGACTTTTCATCAGGCTGAGCCCGCACAGCATCGCAATGTAAAACTGTCCTTCATGAGCCGCTATACTTTTATATAACGAGGAATAGGGCATATTTAGATACAGGTCCGCCACCGGGTAAAGCAGCAGAAGGAGCGCCGGGAGAAATACGAAAAAAAACAACGGACGCGTAAACGCCCGGCGGTTCGGCAATCCGCCCAGCAAGCTTACGTAGGCGCCGAGCACCAACCCATAAAGCATATTGCCCAGTTGTTTGTAGCTGATTTTAAGAAATTTGTCCGGATTTTGCTCCATCATCCCCACGAAGCGATTTCCGTAATAGAGCAGTACAAGCGCCCCCAACGTCCATAGCGCATAGTAAAAATACCCCTTGGATTTATTCATCATTTAGCCCCTCTATCTATGGTTTTCGGATTATCGATATTCGGATCGGGGTTCGCGTTTTGGGGGCCTGCCCCGATTCCCGCTTTAACCCGCTTTAACTGTGCGACGATAATGATGCTGATCACCACCAGCAGAAACCAGGAACTGATTTTGCCGAGATGCACCACCCGCCAGATTTGCTCTTGGTCGGGATAGCTCCAAGCCCCCAGGAAGGTCGATATATTTTCGGCAACCCAGATAAAGAAAGCGATCAGCAAAAAGGACAGGGTCAACGGCAGCCAATACGTTCTCCCGAGCAGGGTGAAATGAACCCGGGTCTTGAAAAAGACGATAATCAAAATCGCCGTCAACCCCCAGCGGTAGTCCCCGATATAATGATGCGTGAAAAAATTGAAATAAATGGCCGCGCAAAGCGGAACGACATAATAAGCCGCGGGCCAGTCGGTCATCCGCAGGTCAAGCCTCCGCCAAGCCTGGCAAATGTAACTGGCCACACTGGCGTACATGAACCCGCTGTAAAGCGGAACGCCGAACACTTTGCTCCAGCCTTCCCCGGGATAAGACCACGAACCCATATGAACTTTGTAGAGTTCGAGAGCCAATCCGATCAAGTGAAACACGCAGATGACCTTCAGCTCATCGATCGTCTCCAATTTAAAGGCGACCATACCGACTTGAGCCAGCAGGCACACGACCAGAATCAAGTCATAACGGGGCACGCCGGGAATTTCCACGATTTTGGTTAAACCGAGAGTCCCGAAAATAATGACCGGAAAAATGCACGACAGCGCCTGAAGCCAGGCGAATTGCAGCAAACTGCGGATGAAACGCATAGGACCTCCCCGTATTCCGCTAAGCTCGCGGTTCTTTTTCTAAGATATCATATCTTCGCCGCAAGCGACTATAGCAGGGTAAGACGAGACCTATCTCTAACCAGGCTTTGTCATTAACCCCGCTTCAGAAAAACACTCCGGTCTGTGAACAAGGGGCTCTGCCGTAACCTCAATTGCGTAACCGGCTGGCTCAGTTACATCATTAGGCTGCTATCATACAGCAAAAAGAGCCACAGCATGTGTGACTCTTTGGTTCCTTGACTCTCCGCGCTTAACTCTCTACTTGACTCAAGCCCTCAGCGCCTCATCCTTCGGTAGCAGCACGGTCAACAGACCGAGCAGCGGCAAATACGAGCAAAGCTGCATGACGAACCGGATTCCCCATTGGTCGGCAAAGTGGCCGAGCAAGGCCGAACCGAGTCCGCCAAGCCCGAAGGAAAGGCCGAAAAACAGCCCGGAGACCAGCCCCACTTTGCCGGGGAGCAATTCCTGCGCGTAGACGACGATAATCGAAAACGACGAAGACATGATGAAGCCGGCCAACACGACGAGCACGCCGGACCAGAACAGGTTGGCGTAAGGCAGCAGCAGCGAGAATGGGGCCGCGCCGAGAATCGACAGCCAGATAATATTTTTGCGTCCGTACCGGTCGGCCATCGGTCCGCCGAAAAACGTGCCGACGGCGGCCGCCGCGAGAAACGCGAACACATACCATTGCGCCGCGCTCTTGCCGACGCCGTAATGATCGATCATGAAGAACGCATAAAAGCTGGAGATGCTGATGGAGTAGACATTTTTCGAAAACAACAGCAGCACCAAAATCGTGATTGCCAGGCCGATCTTCCCCCTGCTTAAACCGGATCTTACTTCCGCCCCGGGGTGAACCGCCGATTTCCGCGGCCGCGGGCGAATGTCCAGCGACGCATACCAACGGGCTACATAAAACTGGATCACGATCGCCGCAATCGCCGCTAAAGCGAACCAGACGACACTATGCTGGCCGAGCGGGATAAAAATCAACGCCGTCATCAGCGGTCCGAGCGAGGTCCCGATATTCCCGCCGACCTGAAAAATCGACTGGGCCAGCCCCCGACGTTCCCCCGCCGCAAGGTATGCGACGCGGGACGATTCCGGATGAAAGATCGAAGAGCCGAGCCCGATGCATGTAACCGCCAGCAGAATGATACTGTAAGCGGGCGCAAAAGCCAGCATGACGATCCCGATGAGCGTAAAACAGACCCCGAGGGGCAAGATGTAGGGACGCGGACGTATGTCCGAATACAGTCCGACCAGCGGTTGAAACACGGATGCCGTGATGTTCATAGCGAACGAAATCCAACCGATCTGTCCGTAACTGAGCGTCAGCGAATCCCGCAAAATCGGAAACAAGGCGGGAATGGCCGACTGCATCGTATCGTTCAGCAAATGCACCATGCTGATGGCAAACAGAATGGGAAATACCGTTGCCGTCCGCGGTATGGACTTGCCTGCTGTTGTTTGACTCATTTTTATCTCCCCATCCGTCTCTATATAAGTTGAACGCGGTCGCGCCCGGCACCTATTAACGCAATTAACGGGAATTTCTCCCGTTAATCAAACATGGCCTAGCGGCCACCGCCAGTAATGAAAATGGTACGGTCATTCACCTACTTTTCTGTTACATTTAAAGTGTGAGTCATAGGTCGGCCAAATATTGGGGATCTACCCCGTCCGTTAATCGGACCAACTGCAGCCATGAGGATCGCCGAGTGTTGCCTTGAGCACGTGTATAAATTTTCTCCTCAAAAGGTTGCATGATTCACACCCATACTGCAACTGGAGGGATAATATGGACGCCATACGCGAATGTTGTGCTGGACTGGATGTCCACCAGGAAACTGTAGTAGCTTGCCTGCTGAGCGGGCCGCTTCATAAGAAGCCCAAGTCTGTTATTGAAACATTCGGTACCACTACACGAGAGCTCTTGCGGTTACAAGACTGGCTCGTAAAGCACGAATGCACAGAGGTTGCCATGGAAAGCACAGGAGTTTATTGGAAGCCGGTGTGGAACATACTTGAGGGCACCTGTACTTTAACCTTGGCAAATTCGCAACATATCAAAAACGTTCCTGGCAAGAAGACGGATGTAAACGATGCGGAATGGATTGCGGGATTACACCGTTGTGGGCTCATCGATGGTAGCTTCGTCCCGGATGAATCCATACGAGATTTGCGGGATCTTACTCGCTACCGTCGAAAACTCATTCAAAACCTTACTCAGGAAAAAAACCGAATCCACAAAATTCTTCAGGATGCAAATATCAAACTAACCACGTTCATCTCGGACCTGTTCGGTGTTTCTGGACGTGCCTTACTGGGATCCATCGTCAACGGGGAAGTCCTTGACGTACATGAGGTACGCAAAATGGTACACACCCGGCTGAAGATGAAGGTCCCGTTGCTGGTTGAAGCACTGAATGGTCGCCTGCGCTTGCATCACCGAAACATGATCAAGCGGCACTTGGAACATATACATTATTTAGAAAAGCAGATTCAGGAACTCGAGGCTGAGATTGAATCGGCAGTAGAGCCTCACATGAGGGAAATACAGTTGCTCGATACGATTCCGGGAATTGACTTCGATGCTGCGGCGAGCATCGTAGCGGAAATAGGTACCGATATGGCGCATTTCCCAAGTGAAGCTCACTTAGCCTCTTGGGCAGGCGTTTGTCCAGCCAACCATGAGAGTGCCGGTAAAAAAAAAGAAAAAAGAACAACCGCGGAAACAAGCATATAAAGTCCGTGTTATGCCAAGCGGCATGGGCAGCGATAAAAAAGAAGGATAGCCGGTTTACAGCAGTGTACTCCCGAATTGCAAAGAGGGCAGGCACACAGAAGGCTAACATGGCGATCGCCCATTTGATGATACGAATCATTTATGTAATGCTTCGTGATAAAGTGCCTTATGAAGAATTAGGGCGCGAGTATTTAGTTTCCGACAAAAAAGTAGCAGAGTCCCTTGTGAAGAAGCTACAAAAGCTAGGTTACCACGTCGAACTAACCGAGACTGCTTAAATATTAGTTTTTAAAAAAAGGCAAAAATCATTTAAGGGATGCTTTAAAGTCAATTTTAATTTCGCGCTGTGAAGCAACAAATTCATTTTCGTATAAATTTGGCACGTATGCTACTGTAGAGGCCAATTAGCTGGAGAACCTCCCGCTAATTCGACTGAAATTGAGTATATTAGCAATAACGCCGCGAAATAGATGGAGTTTTTCCAGCTAAATCCGATCCATGGGCCTATAGCGGTAAAATAACGGGAGATTTTCCCGTTAATTAAGAAAACCATCTCATACGATAACCTTAGAAATTTTAAAAATTAAAATTATCCGGGTCTGAACCGAAGCGTTTATTTTGATTCAAGCCATCGATGGCCGCGATATCTTCCGCGCTCAGCTCGAAATCGAAAATATCGGCGTTTTCGATAATCCGCCCTTCGTTGACCGACTTTGGAATTGTGATGACGCCGACTTGCAAATCCCAGCGCAAAATGACCTGGGCTGCGGTTTTGCCGTATTTTTTGCCGATGGAGACCAGCGTATCGTTCTTAAGCAGATGGCCTTGCCCCAACGGGGACCAGGCCTCCAACTGGATGCCTTTGCCCTGGCAGTAGGTCAGCAGTTCTTTTTGCGTCAGCTGCGGGTGGAGTTCCACCTGGTTGACGGCGGGCACCACTTCGGCCTCCGACAGCAGGTCCTCCAAATGATGGATTTGGAAGTTGCTGACGCCGATGGCGCGTACCTTCCCTTCTTTATATACCTTTTCGAGGGCGCGCCAGGTTTCTTTATACTTGCCTTTGACAGGCCAATGAACGAGGAAAAGGTCGATATATTCCAGGTTTAGTTTGTTCAAACTCGTTTCGAACGCCTGCAGCGTCGTCTCATACCCTTGATTCGAATTCCATACTTTGGATGTAATGAACAATTGATCGCGGCGAAGGCCGTTCTCTTCCATCGCTTCTCTTACCGCTTGTCCGACGCCCTCTTCATTGTTGTAGGCTGCGGCGGTGTCGATGCTGCGGTAACCGGCGCGGATCGCCGCTTTGACCGCCGAAACGACTTCATCGCCTTCTTGGGCTTTGTAGACCCCTAAACCAAACCACGGCATATGCACACCATTATTAAGCTTTACAGTATCCTGCAAATTTTTGGGCATGGATCATTTCCTCCTTGGGTTTTGGGTTCGTTTTTCCAACTATATATTATGAATGACTTTGTTACAAATGGAAAGCCGCTTAATATATTCCGTATTGTTGAATGGCCGAGCGCAGCCGCTCGATCTCGTCCGCTCGCATTTCAAAGCCGGCGATATCGTGGACCGCCTCTTCCGGGAGGATGCCTTCCGATCCGAGGCAAGCCAGCAGCCGCAGCACATATTTGTCCATCGGGGCTGTAAAGACCGCCTGGGCGTACCCGTCCACTCTGGCGCTCAGCTCCACGAACCGCGCGTACTCCTTTGCCATGTAAGCCGTGATCATGTCGCTCTGGATATTCGGAAAGGCCGCCCCCAAGCCGACAAGCGCTCCGGCCGCTCCGCACATCAGGGAATAACCGAACATCCGGTCTTCCCCGGTAATCAGCAATTTGTCGGGGAACTCGCGTCGGATCAGAGACGCCACATCCTGCAGCGTCATCACGCTATCGAGCGCAGCCATTTTCATCCCGGCCACCTGAGGCAAAGCCAGCAGTTCCCGGAGCACCTCGGCCGAATATCTGACTCCCCCCGCTTCCTCGTATAAATAAAAAAGAATCAGGGGCAAGCCCGCCTCCGCCAGCTCGCGATGGTACTCCACAATCGCGTCGTTGCGTTCCCGTTCTCCCAGGTCGCCAAAAATGACCGGCGGGAACACCAGCAGCGCGTCCGCTCCCGCCCGGCTTGCCTCTTCGGCCATAAGCCGGCTGTCCCGCCGCCAAACCTCCCTTCGGCGGGGCCCGGCGAGCGTTGGGTCGGGTAGTGCCCCGGCTCCGGCAACCAGGATTTGATCCGGCTTCAAGAACTCTTTCCACGAATCGATGACAATCGCCCTTTCATCCCGTGACAGATGCAGTCCCCGGCCGGTATGAACCCATACCGAAACGCCCGCGATGTTTTGGGCGCACAGATACGCCGCGTAGCTGCGCTGAGCCTCGGCGTGAACGACGCCATTCCGGTATCTGGTCACCGGAACCGCCGGAACCAGGCCGCCATGCAGCCGTTCTTTCACCCGGACAACCTTGTGCGTGATCTCCGTCATTCCCGTTTCCCCTTTCCCGTTTATGTATTCCCTCTATTTTCGCTCTATTTCCTTCTATTTTCCCTCTCTTTTCCTCATATTTTAATTATCCCTCTTGCTCCAAAAACCAGTTTTTCCCCCGATCCCGGTACCATTCCGTAATATCCATAAAGGAGGTGACTCCTTCCGGGTTGCGAATCTCCTCCGCGTGCCGCAAATGCAGCATCCAAGGGACTAGCCCGTGTTCGGGGTGAAAATACAGATCATGCAGCGCACGCTCTGTTTTTGCGCCTTTGCGCATACCGTAAGCGCCGGCCGGTTTTTGGAAGATCGTGTGCATCTGCAAGCTTTTTACGCCGCGCAGCGCGTATTCCAGCGCCATTTTTCCCGTACAGACGTTTCCCGTACCGGACAGCGGCGGAATCGGGCGGGCGAGCCCCTCCGCAAGCTCCAGCTTGCGAAGCAGGGTAAGCATCCGCAGATTTCTCCGGCTTAAGTCGGGTCCGCCGTATGCGGCCCCGATTTTCCCGGCAAATTCACGGGTTTGATCGTACAGCCGGTTTGCGTAGATGATATAGTCCGGCGGGGTGAAGCTGCCCTCGATCAAGGTTCGCAATGCCCCAATCTGGAACTCGTCGGCAAACATCGCGTTCATCAGCTTGATTCCGAGAACGATCTCCCCCGGAGGAAGCGACGATTTGATCTTGACCGGCACCTCGCGCAGCCAGCGGAGGACCGCGCATTGCTGCCGGGCCCGTCCCGAACCGGCCAGCGTCGGACTAAAGTCTTTTTCCATTTGCAGCGGCCCCTCCGCCCCGGATTCCCTCCAGACGCCATGCAGCCGGCGGGTCGTATATTCGTACTCTTCCAGCCGGAATTCCTCCGCCTCTCCGCCGGGCAAATGGTATTTGCAAGAGGGGACGATCACCGTGCCATGCTCTCTCCCGATGTCCAGAGCTTTGCGAAAAAAAGCGAGATAATCCCCGAACGAGCCGTGCCACCCGCGTCCTTGCCAGGTGACATTCCAGCCGGTTTCCCCCGTTTCCTTGCCGGTGATCTTTCCGACCACCATCCGGGTCTCTTTCACGGCCCATTCTTCCATGGACCTTCTTCCGTCGGCATCCTCGGCGATGACCGTCTTGAGTACGACAAACCCGAGCCGGGCGCGGCAGTCCTCCTGAACCTGCCGGACGTTCAACGACAATTGGCCCGACGCCTTGCCGAACGGATTCCGAATCGCGCGGAGACCGTAGCGGGCAGAGACGTCCAGGCCATAGGTTTCAAGCAAATAAGTTTCGATCCGCTCCGGCAGTCCCTCGCGGAAACGTTCGTAGTCCTCGCGGATCCGGGAAACGTCCCTGCTGTCCAGCAAGGGACGGTCGGGCAGTATCAGGCTGTTGCGCATCTTCATCCCTCCCATGCGGCTCATCCTCCCTGGAGATGGTTCCCCATGAAGAGTTTATTCAACAGCCGCTTGGAACTGTCCTGCCCGAAAGACCCGTTTTTTCAGCGGGTCCGCAAAAAATCCCGGGCGAATTCCGCCAGAAAAGCCGCGCCGTACTCCAGCGCCCGCTCATCGATGGTCATCTGCGGGTGGTGAAGCGGGTAGTTTCCTTCCCCCGCCCCTTTGGCGCCGACGAGCAAAAAAGCGCCGGGCACTTGCTCCATGTAAAACGCCATATCCTCGCTGGTCATCGGGGACCGGTCCAGCGGGGCCACCGCCTCCTGGCCGAACAGGTTCAGGAGGGAGGCTTCGGCGCGCCGGATCAGGCCGGGGTCGTTGACGGTCGGCGGGTAGCCGAGCTCGTAAGCGACCTCGGCCCGGGCGTTCAGCCCGCCGGCGACCGCCTCGGCCAGCGCCGCGATCCGGCGCTGCATGTGCTCGCGCGCTTCGCTGCTGACGGCGCGCACGGTGCCGCGGATCTCGACGCGATCCGCGATGATGTTGGGCAGGCTGCCGCCGCGAATCGAGCCCATGCTGAGCACCACGGGCTCGGCGGGATCGCTCTCGCGGCTGACCAGCGCCTGCAGCGCCGCGAGCACATGCGCGGCCGCCAGAATGGCGTCGACGCCCTGATGCGGGGCGGCGCCGTGCCCGGCTTTGCCGTGGACCGTGATGTCGACATGGTCCATGCTCGCCATCACGGTCCCGGGCCGGACGCCGAAGCGCCCGGTCGCCAGGTCCGGCCACAGATGGAGGCCGACGATGCCGTCCACGCGCGGCGACTCCAGCACGCCGGCCTCGACCATATGCCGGGCTCCGCCCAGCATTTCCTCGGCCGGCTGAAAGATGAACTTGACCGTCCCGCACAACTCCTCCCGGGCGGCGGTCAGCATCCGGGCCGCGCCGAGCACCATGGCCATATGCCCGTCATGGCAGCAGGCGTGCATCACGCCGTCATGCTGCGAAGCAAAGGGCAGGCCCGTCGCCTCCGTTAACGGAAGCGCATCCATATCGGCGCGCACGGCGAGGCAGGGACCCGGCCGTCCCGTTTCCAGCAGGGCGACGACCCCTGTCCCGGCCACGCCCTGCCGCACGCTCAATCCCAGCCGCGTCAAAGCGTCGGCGACGAACGCGGAGGTGAGCTGTTCCCGGAAGCCCAGCTCGGGATACTGGTGCAGATGCCGGCGCACCGAGATGATTTCATCCCTATGGGCGACGGCCAGCTCTCGAAAATTACTTTCAATCATAGTGCGCTTCCTCCAGATTCAGAGTATAAATCTGCCTAGGCCGTCCCCGGCCCGCCGGCTGCTCCTCCCCGACGATGCTGGCCATTTCATACCGCTCCAGCGCGGCCATGATGCGCCTTGCGCTGCGAAGGGTAATGCCGAACCCCTCGGCAAGCTGCGAGGCCGTGAAAGTGGACGTTCCCAAACGCCGGCACAGCGACATCAGCTTGTTGATCGTTCCGACGCTGAGCCCGGCTTTTTTCGCCATCGAAATCAGCTCGGGGTTCTCGCTACGGGCCGAATATTCCAGCGTCATTTCGGAACCCATCGGACCGTATACGATTCCGTCCTGCATGATCAAGTAGCAGTTGCCGCCCCCTCCCGATTTGGCTTTCATCAGCGCTTCCCGCGCTTTCCCCTCGGCCTCGTTTGCGGTGCGTCCGATCCCGATTCCGATGCTGGCATGCCACTGCAGCCGTTCCAGGATTTCCAGGAGCAGGGGGGCGTCCTGAAATTTGCGGGTCACCTGCTCGATGATGCCTCGCGTCGTCACGAAAGAAACCTCATTCGAATCGCTCCATTTGATCAGCGACTGCGTCTCTTCCCCGAAGTCCACGAGAATTTGCTGAAGGATGATCTTCTTGCGCTGAATTTCGTATTCGGAGGAAGCCTCCTTGGCCACTTTGGCAAAATTGTCGATATTCATAATGCCGACGGCGATCTGTGAACTGCAAAAACGCAGGCTTTTTCCCTCAAGAAGAGCCCGGTTCAGACAGTCGCGGATCGCCGAATGGGTCGGTACCACCCGGTAGGCCGGCACACCCAGCTCTTTTAAACGGTGATAGACCGAGGTTACGCAGGTGACCGTCGCCGACACCCGCCCCTGTTCCCACAGCCCGTGATGATAAGCCACCAGCTCTTCGTTGCTCATGCCGAATTCATACGGAATGACGTGCAGGTCTCGGGCCGGCAGACCGAGTTCGTTTAACGGCTCCTCCACCTCCTTGCGCTGCAGGACGTCCACGCTGATACGCAATTGGTCTTCCAGCCCCTGAACCCCGTGCCGGTATAAGTCGAACAGCACCTTGTAAAGGGCGGTTCCGGAATAGTACACATGCACCATCGGTTTATCGGGGGCGGCCGCGAGCGCGATCCGGTAAGGTATCGGCCCGGTAAACAGCAGAATATCCGCCTTGTCCCTCACCCGGTCGATGATCTCGAGCGTTTCCCGTTCATGCCGGTATGGGGCCGGAAACATCGCCAGCTCCGCAAAAAAATACCCGAACTCCAACACCGTTTCCACCAAATCCAAGGGACCGATCACCGCGACCCGCAGCTTGATCGTCATCATCCGCCACCTCCCGCTTCTTATCCGTTCCGTTCCGGTTGTTGCTCCATGGCAAAGTGTCGAATTTCGGCCAATGACCTTTTCGTGTTGCTGACCACCTGGTCCGTGTTTCCCATGTACTCGAAAGAAATAAAGCCGCCATACCCCAATTCCAGTAGCGTCCGAAAAATCGTTTTATGGTCGGCGTCTCCCTGAAAAATCGGCACCGGCTCGCTCCGGCTCCAGTCCTCATGATTCCAATGGTAATCCTTGAAGTGAACATGGCCGATGTCAGTAAAAAAACGCTTCAGGACCGGCACCGGGTCCAGATGGTCGACGAACAGATTAAATCCGTCGTAAATCAGTTCGATGCCGGGAGCCGGGATGTCGCGGACGAGCGCCGCCAGGCTTTCGGCCGTATCGGCCAGCGTATTGTTGTGGATCTCCACCGCGAGCCGGACTCCCTCGGAGCGGCATATCTTGGCCGCTTCCGTCAGGCCGGAGACGACCGCGTCCCATTCCTCCGCGAGGACGGAGCGGGACGGCCGATGTCCGGCGAAGCTCCGGATCCGCGGGCAGCCGAGCTCCCGCGCCCAGACGGCGGCCGTTCGGATACGTCTGAGCTCACTTGCCGATTCTTGCTTCCCCTTGGAGAAACAGGTGTATTCGCTAATCGCCGGAACGTGGAGCCGGCGCTGTTCCAGCAGCGTGCGCAGTTGGCTGAGGGAACCGCCGCCGTCCAGGAAGCCCCGGATATGCCCGGCCCAAAGTTCGACCCCCTGCAGCCCGATTTCCTCCGCCAAGTTCAGCACGTTTTCCAAGGGTTCTTCTTTCAGCCCCGTAGAACAGAAGCTGAACTTCAGGTCCGGCTCTTTCCCCCGGTTCCAGCCATCCGCCTCGCTATGGTCCAACATCCTGCTCCACCCCCGTCCGGTCCGATGTATAAACGGCCTCCAACGCCGCGATCACGGACCTGGCGTATTCGCCGCTGCTGTCCGGCTCCACGCCCAGTTCGATGGCCCGCAGCAAATCCTCGAACTGCAATATAAACGGGTCTTCCTCAGGGAGAGGCTGCACCTGTTCGTATTTCCCGCCTACGCTCACCCAAAGTCCTTCGGAGGAAACCAGCTTCGCCATCCCCCGGGTAAAGATCAGCTCCGTCTCGTCCCGCGCCACCCCCTCATACCCCGACTGTAAGATGACGGCGCACAGGCCGCTGTCCGTTTCCAAAAACAGACAGCCGCTGCCTTCCACATCCCCCCGGGGGCCTTCGTAGGTCACTTTGGCTTTGACTCGCCGGACCCGGCTGTCGGTCAGCCACTGAACCTTGTCGATCGAGTGGGCGCCAAGATTCATCAGGATGCCGCCGCCGGATTTTTCCTTTTCCAAAAACCATCCGGGCCGGTTATCCCGGTAATAGTACTGATGCCGCGTGTCGTGAATCGCCAGCAGCCGCCCGAGCTCACCGCTTTGGATCAGCCGTTTGGCCAGTATATTGGCCGGCTTGTAATGCTGGGTATGTCCCACCATCAGCTTGACCCCGGCATGCTTAACCGCGGCCAAAATATCGTCGCACTGCGCGGTATTGAGCGCCATCGGCTTTTCAAGCAGCAGGTGGCATCCCTGCTCCGCGCACCATACCGCACAGGGGGCGTGCAAGTAATGCGGAAGCGCGATGACGGCGATATCCGGCCTTTCTCGCAGCACCATTTCCCGGTAATCGCGGTAGTAGGAGATGCCGTATTCCTCCGCCAGCGCTCTCCCTTTGCCCTCGTCCGTGTCGGCCACGGCCGCCGCCTCCAGCTTGTCGAGCCGCCCCACCGCGTCCAGATGATTGCGCGCGATGATGCCGCCGCCGATCAGAGCTACGCGATATCTCATGTCGTTCCCTCCTCTAGTGCTTCATCAGACAACCCTGCTTGCATGGAATGCCTTGTTCATATTTTCTGTTCGGAACTAGCAAGTTGATGACTCGTTCACGATCGTTCCTAATCGTTCCTGATTCCTCCTTGACTCCTGCAGTTTCAGATCAATAGAATCCACCTTTCTGGTGTTGCCCGATACCCTTTTACAGCCTGGGGAGGCAAATAAGAGGCATTTGTGCCGTAATTTTATCGAATTCGGCCTTCGAGGCACTATTGTTGCATTAACCCGAGGGATCTAGTCGCTGTGACCACCTCTCTTTGAATCCGGGCCGGTGGATAAGGGTCTTTTGGGCCGCTATTTTGTCGAATTTGGCTCTTCGGGGAGAAATAGAGGTCATAAAAGGCCTTATTTTTGGGAAAAGCGGGCAGAAAACCGATTTTTGGGCTCACATCGGAAAAATAAGACCCTTTTTGGCCGCTATTTTGGCAGTGAAAGCGAATTTGGCCGAAATAACGGCCTAAAATGCCGCTATTGAAATGGGCGGCAAGTGAGATAGCGGATAGGCAGCATCGTGTTCATGCAACGCCGGTAATTAGGCCTTTTTTGGCCGCTATGGTTCTCGTGGAACCGAATCGGTCAGAGATAGCGGCTAGATCTAATCCTGCGCGCCAGTTTAACCCGCTACGCCGAGACGAAAAGTCTTAAATAGGCGCCCCCCATGTTAGAGTTTTAGTGCAACACCGTGCTCATTTCCCAGGTGAAGCCACCCCCCGGCCGGATTTCCTCGGGTCACTTGATCCCTGCGGAGTTGCTGCCCTGGCACAACGTCCTCGGGTTACTTAATCCCGGCGGAGTTGCTGCCCTGCACAAAATATTTCTCCGCGAACAGGAACACGAGCAGGATCGGGATCAGGCTCATCAGCGCGGCGGCCACCATGTACTGCTCATTGCCGGACCATTGCCCCGCCATGGACAAAATCCCAATCGGCAAGGTGAAGTTCTCCTTGGAGGTCAGGAAGATAGCCGGGGACAAAATTTCATTCCATTTGGTCATGAACGTAAACACGGCCAGCGTCGCGAACGTCGGCTTGCACATGGGCAAAAAGATCCGCCAGTAGATCTGAAACGGATTGCATCCGTCCAGCTTGGCCGATTCCTCGTAATCTTTGGGGATCGCGAGGAACGCCTGCCGCATCAGGAAGATGCCGAAAGGCTGGGCCAACCATTCGATCAGCCAGAGCGGAGTGAGCGTATCCAGCATATGCAGCGACTTGAAGATGACGAATTGCGGAATGATCAGCACCACCGGAGGAATCATCATCGTGCCGAGCACAACGAGAAACAGCGTGTTTTTTAAGGGAAATCTCAATCTGGCAAACGCGTAGGCCACCATCGAACAAGAGAGCAAGGCCCCGATGACGGACAGCACGGTTACGATGACACTATTGGTCGTGTATTGTCCGAAGGGACCCAATTTCCATACCTCGGCGTAGTTGTCCCACTTGACCGGATTGGGAATCCACTCCGGCGGTACGCGGGTGTACTGGGCGTAAGATTTCAGTGAATTGAAAATCGTCGTTAAAAACGGCAAGGTCATGATGAGCGAGCTGGCAATAATCACCGTATACCCGGCGATCTTTCGCATCCGGTTTATCTTCATACCGTTCCCTCCTTTCTCTTTGGACTCATTCGTAATGCACCCATTTTTTTTGCAGCACGACTTGAACCACCGTCAGCAGGAACAGGATCACGAACAGTACCCAAGCGATCGCCGAGGCGTAACCCATCCGCAGGAACGAGAATCCTTCCTGATACAAATAAATCATCAGCACCAGGCTGGCCTTGTTGGGCCCTCCCGCGGAAGAAGCGTCCATCGCTCCGCCGGTCATGACATAGATCTGCTCAAACGCCTGAAACGTGGAAATGGTGCTTAGAATAAGCACGAGAAAGGTCGTTCCGGAAATCAGCGGAACGGTAATATGCCGGAATTTCCGCAAGGTCCCGGCCCCATCGATTTCCGCAGCTTCGTACACATCGGACGGCACATTTTGCAGCCCCGCAAGGAAAATCACCATGATATAGCCGATGCCCTTCCAGACCGCGATCATCACCAGCAGCGGAATGACGAGATGCGCATCCTGCAGCCATTTTTGCGGATCGAGGCCCAGCTTGATCAGGAACGCGTTGGCGAACCCGAACCGGGGATTGAAGATCGCGTCCGACACGTACATAATAACGGTCCAGGAAGAGATGACGGGCAGAAAATGCGCCAGCCGAAACAGCTTCAGCACCCGTAGTTTCTGATTTAAGGCCACGGCAAGAATGAGGGCAAGGATCGTCTGAAGCGGGACGAACAAAATGGTAAAATAAACGGTATTCCAGAGCGCTTTCCAAAATACGGACTCATTAAACAGTTTTGCGTAGTTGTCCAGCCCCGTCCATTTCGGCGGGTTCAGAATATCGTAGTCCGAGAAACTGAAGTATAGCGAGGCCAGCAAAGAGCCCAGCACAAAAACGATAAAGTGAACAAGATAAGGGGTCACCATCAGGAGGCCCCACTTGCCGTCGCTATCCAGCCGTTTTTTCCGCTTTATGGCCGGCAGATCGCCGCCCGTTCTTTTTGACAAGACAGTTTCCGTATTTTCCACCATGGTCATCACACTTTCTGTTAGCGATTTGGAGGGCGGGGACTTCCGCCGCAGTCCTCTTGCCGAGAGCTGCTTGACGGCGGAGCCCCGACCAGGCCAGCCATTAGTGAACGGCGCTTTGTGGCGTTATTTCTATTTCTTGTAGAATTCGTCCAGCACTTGCTGTACTTCGGTGTCCGCCTTCTTTAAAGCTTCGTCGACGGGAACCTCTCCTTCGAACGCCCGGTTGATGTTGTCGTTGAATTTGCCGACCCATTCGCTCCAGACGGCGTTGACGTCCAGGGTGCCGGCGAATTCGAAGCTGTCGAGAAACGCCTGTTTGTTTTCGGGCTTGCCGCTTAAAAACTCGCTGGAATTGGCGACCGATTTTTTAACCGGAACCGCTTCGCCGAGGGAGGCCCATTCCTTCTGTACTTCGTCCTCGGTGGCCCAATATTTGATCCATTCCCAAGCCGCGTCGCCTTTGGCGCCTTCCGCCTTTTTATTGATCACCCAGGAGTTGGCGATCACCGGCGAGAACCGCTTCCCTTCCGGCCCCTTAGGCAGTATGGTTACATCGTAGTTCAGTTCGGCCGCGTTGGCGTCGATCGTGCGGGCGTAGATGCCGATCCGCATGGCCGCCGCTTTGCTCGGAAACGGAGCCATATTGCTCTGGAAGCTCTTGAGATCCGAAGGCGTCGTCAACAGTTCCCGGTTCATGCCGTCGACGATCCAATCCAGCGCCTTTTTGTTTTCCGGGCTGTTGATCACCGACTTCGTCAACGTTTCGTCCAGTACGCCTCCTCCGAACGACTTGAGTACCGTCATCCAGCCTTCCGTAATGCTGAAGAACGTCAACCCGTACTGGCTGATCTTGTTCTTGTCGAAAGCGGGGTCGGTCGCAAACTTTCCGGTGGAATCCTTCGTCAGCTTCTCGGCGGCGCTCTTCAGGTCGTCCCAGGTCCAATCGGCGGTGGGATATTCCACTTTGGCCTCATCGAACATATCCTTGTTATAATATAGGACCGCGATTTGAATGCCTTGCGGAACCCCCCAATACTTCCCGTTCGCATCCTTGTTGAAATCCAGCCCGAAGTAATCGTCTTTGTTCAGGTCTTGTTCGATGAGGGGCGTCAAGTCTTTCAGCACGCCGCGCTCCGCGTACTTCGGAACGAGCACGCCGTCGGAGAGCCAGAGATCCGGGGCGCTTTCGGCGGCGATTTGCGTATCCAGCTTTTGAAAAAACTGATTATAGGGGGATGATTCCGTTTTAATCGTAATATTCGGATGTTTCACCTGGAACTTGTCGATCAGCTCCTGCATTTTGTCGTCGGACTGGGCCGAGGAATAGAAGCCAAGCCTGAGTTCCACTTTTTCCGCCTGTTCCGCCTTCCCCTTGTCATCCCCGCCCGCTCCGGGACTTTCGGCATTTCCTCCGTTCGACTTCCCTCCATTCCCGCCGGAACACGCCGTCAGGAGCATAGCCGTTACCAGTGTCAGACTGAGCAGTAAGGTTCCCCATGATTTCAGCTTGCCTTTCATCGCATGACCCCCCATAAATGATGATCCTTAAAAAAATAAAGCGCTAACAAAACATGTCAGGTATGATTTCTCTCCTCCGAAATTTTAAATCGTTCCCTTGATGTGTCTAATTTGTGAACTTAACCCTAAAATAAGGGAACCGGAATTAAAGGTCAACGTCCTTAATAAGACCGTATTCTAGATTTTTACCAAATATGTTTGCGGCGCTCCCCCGGTCCCGTCTTCCTTGACAAGCAGCACTTCGCCTGTAAGATGGTTTCCGGCAAACCGATATCCGCGGACCCCTTGATGGGAAAAGACCGCATACTCCCGCTTCTCCCCCCGCCGGACGGAAATGGCTGTAACCTTGTCGGAAGAAATCGGTTGTCCGTAGCTGTCCAGCACCTCGATCGTTTCAATCTGAGGTGCCTGCTCTTCCCGCAGTTTTTGCGGATACAGCAGCGACACGAATCGGGTAAGTCCGCTTCCGGTTTGCGTAAACACCGCTCTGACGGTAGGCTCTTTCCGATTGTAATGACGCGACACCCAGGCGGATTCGATTTTCTCGTCAGCCGGCAATACCGGGATAATCCGCAAAGCGGTTTCCTTGTCGGTGTCCGCCGCCGTCACACTTCCATCCGCTTCCAGCCGGACTTCCAAGCCTTCGGCAAAGTGAAACGGCAATGTGTAGTCATGCGGCTCCCGCGATTTGCAAGTATCGACGACAATCCAATAATCCGGTTTGACAAACAAAATTTGCCGACGGACCTGTACCGGGTCTTCGAGACGGAAGTAGCCGTCATGGCTGCCTTGGACGTAGTCGAAGGAATCGGTCGCCGACCACCAGCGATCCAGCGGATTCGCCACTTCGTCCCATTTCCAGGAGTCGAGGTAGGTGGAAATGGTGGCTCCGTCGACGCCTACGGTGTTATGCTGCAAGGATTCCTTAAAATAACGCCTGAATTCATCCTCCATGTACGTGTATCGACCGGGGTCGGTCAGAAACTCCCGGCCGCCCGCGAACAGGCTGATATGCAGCAGGTCGTCATGGCCATGCGCCCGGATGGCGTCCATATGTCCGGCGTCGAACAGCAAATAACCGGCCTCCGGATGCCAGCCGGTCCGCATCACGGCATAACCGCTTTGCGGGAGTTCCAGAGAGTCGAACGGCGGGTTTGCCGTCTGAATTCGTGCATAGCGATCGTAACCCGATTCGCCGAAGAACCATATACCTTCATAATCAAGCGTAGCATACCCCATTCTTTTTAAATCGCCTCGGCCGAACAAGACGGCGCCTCGACTTAGCACGTCACGGATATCGGTCCCGTCGCTGTCCCCCAGCATCGGCTGGCGGCCGTCCGGCTGAATCAGCGCCAAGGAGGCCGTGTACATCCGTTGCAGCGTCCGCTTCAACTCGGCGGGCAGTTCAATCCCGTTCCGTTCGGCGAGCCAAACCGGTTCGAACAGGCAATGCAGTACTTCATGGTGGTACATGGTACACTGCTCGTTGTGCATGCCGTCCTCGAACACCTGTACCGCGCACATCTCGACAAGCCGCTTTACCGCTGTGTCCAGCCAGGCTTCCGAAACGTCCAGCTCCGGATACAGCAGGGCGATTTGGAACAACCCGTTCGTCTCCAGGAACCCCCAGTTGCTTTGCCGGTCATGCGGGGTGTAGGCGATGTTTAGATACATGCCGTGAAGCTTAACGGCTTCCCGGAACAATTCTTCTTCTTCGTCCCGCCACAACGCCGATACGTTGACGCAGTGATATCCCTTCAACCAGTTGGCGATCCGGATACCGCTGTCCAGCTTGCGCCACGTATCCTTCACATTATAAGCCCGGTCCGCGCTGGCCCGAACCTCCTGTTCCGTGAGCGGGTTTTGTTTCAGCCAATCTTTCATCAAGCTGATGAAGCCCCGCACATATTTCTCGTCCTCCGTCAGCCAGTAAGCCTGCCCCAATTCGCTCATATAACGGGCCCGGTTCAGCATGACCATCCATTCGATGTCCCCTCGGTACCGGTAAGTCCAATCGATGCCGTCCGGAAACTCTACCTCCGTCTCACAGCGTTCCATGTCCCAGCGATGGGTAAAAATAAAAGTGCGTTCGCACGCCAGATCGGCCCGATGCAAAACTTCCCGAACTTCATCTGGCCACTCCTTCATTACCGTTGACACGATAAAACCGCGATCCCGCGGCTCCCAAAAAAAGCGGCGTTCTCTTGTCGCCGACGACTTCATCGTTTCGCTCCTTCCAGCCACGCATCAAGATGACGGCCGATAAACGTGTCATCGTTCAGATGCGGGTAAGCCGCATAGACCCGGTCGATTTCCTCCAACTGACCGGGGGACAACTCCTCTTGCGGATTCAGGCACCAGCGGCCCTCCAGCAACCCTTGACGCCGCAAAACTTCATGGATGCCCGCGATGCTGCCGCGAAACCGATGCGCAGGATCAAACAGCGCCGCGTTGACATCCGTAATCTCCTGACCGCGCGTCAGCAGCTCAAGGGGAATCGCCGCGTTTCCCCCTTCACGCCGCAGCGCTTTAATTTCCTCCAGCAATTCGACCGCCTTGGAGGTCCAAACCGCCCAGTGGCCGAGGAGACCGCCGACAATCTCCTTCTCCACCGTCACACCGCCGAAGCGGAAGGTGTACTTCGTCAGCAAATCGGCCACGATGTTGTCGTCATTGCCCGTGTATAAGGCGATTTCGTCCCGCCGCTCCGATCCGCAAACCGCCCGCACGACATCCAGGGTCTGATAGCGGTTAAACGGAGCGATCTTGATCGCCGCAACGCCCGGAAGATCCGCCAGGCTGCGCCAGAAGGAATAAGACAGCAGACGCCCCCCGACCGCTGGCTGCAAATAAAAACCGAACACCGGTATAACCTCCGTGATCGCTTGCACGCGTTCCAGCAGCTGTTCTTCGCTCCAATCGTCCAAGCCGCCCATGCTGACCAGCCCGAGCTCGTAGCCGAGCGAGGCCGCCAGCTCCGCCTCGGCGAGCGCCTGCTTCGTCGGGCCGCAGATGCCGGCGATCTTTAGAAAGGGCCGGTCCAGATGGGCCGCGCTCACCTCCTCCGCGGCAAGCCGCAGCACCGGTTCATATAGCCCAATCTGCGGTTCCCGGATTTCAAATTGCGTGGTGTGTACGCCCACCGCGATCCCGCCGGCTCCGGAAGCGAGATAGTATTTCGTCAACGCCCGCTGCCTTGCCTCATCCAACCGGCGGGAAGCATCGAGCGCAAGCGGGTGCGCGGGAATGACGGTGCCGCCCATGAGCAGCTCGCGGGCTTCCCGGCTTAGTTCCTTGACCGCATTCATCAGAACGCCCCCTCCCTTTCCTGAAAATGCGTCGGCTTGCCCAAGGTTTCGCCGCCCGAGTCCACCCACCCGGCCGTCCACTCCATCATTTGCCGCAGCGTCACTTGGGGATAGCCGAGCAGCCGATGGCTGACGGAGGCGTTATTGAGCAAAGCCGTCGGACCCTCTTCGCCGACCAATACCGGTTCGGTTCCCAGCATCTCACCGAACCGTTCGGCCAGCCAGCGGACCGACACCGTTTCCGGTCCCGTCACATTAAGCGTGACCGGCGGCGAATCGCAAAGCAGCAGAGACCGGATTGCCATTTCGTTCGCGTCTCCCTGCCAAATGACATTGACCATGCCCATGTTTAAATCGATCGGCCGGCCCTCCTTCACCGCGCTCGCTACCTCCAGCAGAATGCCATAGCGCAGATCGATGGCGTAGTTTAACCGGAAGTTCAACAGCGGTGTCCCGTTTTTTCGGGAAAAATATTCAAAGACCCGTTCCCGTCCGAGACAGGACTGCGCATACTCGCCGACCGGCGAAGGCGGCGTCAGTTCCGTGGCGCCCCCCCGGGATAATGGGGTGAACGGATAGATATTTCCGGAGGAAAAAGCCACGATCCTGGCATCCTTGAATTTTTCGGCGACGCGTCCAGGCAGATAGGCATTCATCGCCCAGGTGAAATACTCCCTTCCGGTCGTACCGAATTTATTGCCGGCCATGTAAATGACATTCCGCGCGTCCGGAAGCTGTTTTAACGCTTCTTCCGACAACAAATCGGCCGCAATGGTCTCGATGCCTTCAGCTTCAAGTTCCTGCTGCAACCCGCCCGAGGAGAACCGCGACACGCCGATGACACTGCCCGGTTTACCCGCGGCCTTCAAGGCCCGTTTGGCCAGCTTCGCCAGGCTTGGCCCCATTTTTCCGCCGACCCCTAAAACAAGGATGTCCCCGTCCAATCCCGCCAAATCCCCGATCAATCGTTCGGAAGGCGTGCTGAGCGCATCTTCCAGTTCGGTTACCGTTTTCATCCCATCACCTCATTAGATCGTTGAATACTGTTACGGCTATGGTTTTACAGTTTCCATGGTAGGCGGCGTCCGATTAAAAGACAACGACTTTAAAACGTCCTTAAAAGCGTATCCAAACGTGTGCGGGCATGCCAAAGAGACCGGGAGAATTCGCTCCCGGCCCGGTGTATAAAGGAATTATGCCGTTTGTTTTTCTTTCCGCAATCTTTGTCTGGCCCGATACAGCAAAATTTTAAAATGGGAGAGCGCCACGCCCATCAGGTCAGCCGACTCCTGGTATGTAAAGCCATGGACATCATACAACAACACGGCATGCTGTTGATTCGGCGGAAGCAGGGAAAGCATCTTCAACAGCTCCTCACGGCTTTCCACGGAAATTAAGCTTTCCTCGGGCGTATCCTCGCTCGCGACATTGTAAAAGAACTCGTTCTCGTATGAGGAGGAACGGCTCTCTTTGCGCAGCCGGTCGATATATGCGTTGTGGGCCACCCGGAGCAGCCAGGCTTTCGTCTTCTTTCCTTCGAACTCGTTCAGCTTCCCGCAGGCTCTGCAGAACGTTTCCTGCATCAGATCCTCGGCATTGTGATGATCCCGGCACAAATAGAACAGATACCGGTAAACGTCATTTTTATATTCACGGTAGATTAAATCCATGGATGAATTATTCATGATGAACCTCCTCAATTTCTGAAGCCGTACTCCAGCAGCTTGACGGTGTCGGACCATACGCCTTGTTCGCTGGAATGCAGCACCACCGTAATCAGCTCTTTCCCGTCTTGAACGGCCGAGCCGACGAGGCAGTAGCCTGCTTTTTCGGTGTACCCGGTTTTGATGCCGTTGGCGCCTTGAAAGTACCAATCCTCCCCGGGGTTCAACAGTTTATTGCGATTTTCAAATGGCCGGACGTACCGTGCGTCGGATGCCGCAACGTAGCGGGTTTCCGATACGATCGCCCGAAACTCGGCGTTATCCATCGCTTCCCGCGCAATCAGCGCCATATCATAGGCCGTCGTGTAATGCTGCGGATCATGCATTCCGTGCGGATTGACGAAATGACTTCGTTTAGCCCCGATCTCCTTCGCTCGCTTATTCATCAACTCGGCGAACAGAGCGTTCGCTTCCTCCGGCCCAGGTTCCTTCCCGGTTTCCAGCCGCGTCACATAGGCCGCCGCCGTTCTGGCCGCATCGTTTCCCGAAGGGAGCAGCATCGCCGCCACAAGCTCTTTCACCGTCAGCGTTTCCCCCGGAACGAGCCCGGCCGAGCTTTCGTCCGCGGCAAGCAGGAGCACTTCATTCCCAACCGTGACCGTTGCATCCGGACGGCTCTTTTCCAGCAAGATTAAAGCCGTTAATATTTTCGTTGTACTCGCCGGGTACATTCTTTTTTTCGCTTGCTCGCTGTATATAACTTTACCCGTGTTCCGGTCCATCACCAGCACGGCGTCACCCTCAAGCCCGGGGATGTCGGAATGGCGAAGGCTGCGGATTTTTTCCTCGACCCGCGCAACCAGCGCCGCCCCTTTTTCCCGTACCTGTTCCAACGGCTGCTTTTCCACCGCCATCAGAATCAATGTAAAGACAAGCAATCCGATGATCCATTTTGTCCTCTTCAAACCCGCCGACATCTCCTTCAGATTGCTCGAACTCCGTAGTATACCTCTTTATTATGAAGTCCATAGCTTTCGCCACGGCTAAGAAAACCTTAAGATTATCTTAAGATTTCAATGCATTTTCCTTAAAAGGTGGATTTTTCGTTCACTTCACCAGGTGGATTATCGGCAGAACGGGGACCCGCGAAATAAAAAAAGCCGGATGCAAGGTTATCCTTGATCCAGCCTTTGTGTTTAAGTTCGGGGATGGAGCGCCGCCTCGGCACTCTCTTGTTTTAAGCGGACCGTAAATACGGTCCGGTCGTCATCGCTATCGGCGGAAATGACGCCGTCGTGCAAATCCACGATATGTTTCGCAATGGCCAGGCCGATCCCGGAACCTCCGGTATGAGCGGCGCGCGATTTCTCCACGCGATAAAACCGGTCGAACAAATGCGGAAGATCCGATTCCGGAATTCGCTCGCCGTAATTGATAATCTCCGTAACGACTTCATTGCCGTCGACCCAGCCGCGAATGTCCAGCAGACGGCCTTCACTGCCGTAACGGATGGCGTTGGTGATGAGGTTTTCGTATACCCGCCGCAGCTTGTCGCCGTCTCCGATGACAAACAACCCCTGCTGGTCCCTGAAGAACAACCGGCATTCCATCCCGCTCTCCTGCAATTGCCATCCGAAATGGGCGGATATCTGGTACAGCATTTCCGCGAGATTAATCCGGCTCTTGTGAAGCTTCATCTCTTTGTTCTGCATCCGGGTATATTCGAAAAGATCCTGCAGCAGCTGCTTCAAGCGCAGCGATTCCTCATACGCCATATTGACATAGTATCGGAGCTCCACCTCGTCCCGGTAGCGGTCCTGTTCAATCAAGCCCAGATAACCGGTAATCGAAGTCAGCGGCGTCCGCAGATCATGCGAAACATTCGTGATCAGGTCATTTTTAGTCTGTTCCGCCCTTCGCTCCTCCTCCATGGAAGTGCGGAGCCGTTCAAGCATCCGGTTGATGTCCGTGGCCAGCTGTCCGAGCTGCCCGACATTCTCCACCGGAATTTTGGAGGCGGAACCTTCCTCGATTTTATGCACTTCCTCGATCAGCAGCTTAAGGTATTTTTGCTCATGGCGGCGCACGGAACGCCGATAGAAATATAACGCAAACAGCAGCATCAGCGGAACGCCTGACAGGTAATAGGCGTCGGGAAAACCGATATTGCGGTTGACCCAATAGATAAACGTATAGAATGTCACCGTGGGGTAAAACAAATAGAACGCCCGCGCCAAAAGAACCAGCACGAGCAAAGACGCCAGCGAAGCCACGACCGTCCAGAACAGCCAGGCCAAAAAACGGAGACTAGCCTTCAATTTTGTAGCCTACCCCCCATACCGTGCGGATCAGCTTCTCCCCGTCCATTTCCTTTTCCAGCTTGTCCCGGAGCCGGCTGATATGCACGGTGACCGAGTTGCTGCTTTCGAAATACTTATCCTTCCAGATCAGCTCGAAGATTTCCTCCGATCCGAACACCCTTCCGGGATGACTGGCCAGCAGGAACAAAATGCCGAATTCGATCGGGGTCAGCTTGACCGGGCGGCCGTCGACGGCCGCCGTATGCGTCTCCTTATCGATCTGCAGGGAACCCAGCTTGATCAAGTGATCCTGTGGAGCCTGCGGCGGCGTCGCCGAGTACGAAGAACGCCGCAGCAAAGATTTCACTCTGGCGACCAATTCCAACGGATTAAACGGCTTGACCATGTAATCGTCCGCCCCCGTCATCAGGCCGGTAATTTTGTCCATGTCCCCGTCCTTCGCGCTTAACATCAGAATCGGGGTCGTTCGAGTTTCCCGAATTTTCAGGCACACCGATATCCCGTCGAGTCCGGGCATCATGACGTCCAGCACGACCAGATCGATCGCTTCCTTCTCCATCATCTCCAGGGCTAACAGCCCGTTATCCGCCCGGTGTACGGTGTAGCCTTCATTCAGCATGTAAATTTCTATCAGTTTCGCGATTTTCTCATCGTCATCCACGATTAATATCCGTTTGCTCATAATTTATACTCATCCTTTTTAACGCATGCTAGTTTCACTCTATAACATCATACCATGGCGTCAAAGCTCAAAAACCAACTAAAAGGTTAAAAAAGGATGACGAAGTGATTACGAAGCGGCTTTAGCCTTTCTTTCGGCGAACTTCGGGTCCGTCGGCCCAATGGCAGGGAATCCGGACCGTAAAGCTCGTCCCCTCTTCCGGAGCCGATGTTACGCCGACATCTCCCCGGTGAATATCGACGATCCGTTTGACGATCGACAACCCTAAACCGCTGCCCCCGTCGCTGCGATTCCGGGATCGGTCGGCCTTATAAAAGCGTTCGAACAAATGCGGCAGATCCTTTTCGCCAATCCCGATCCCCGAGTCCGAGATTCGAATCACGGCATTGTCATTGGCCTTTGTCAGAGAAATGCCGATTCTTCCCCCGTTCGGCGTAAACTTGATGCTGTTATGCAGCAGGTTTACCCATACCTGACCGAGCAAATCCTCGACTCCTTCGACCTCGACCTTTTCAAGCTCCAGATCCACCTGAAGCTCCTTCGCCAGCCATTGCGGCTCGCTGGCCAGCACGACGGTTCGCCATTGGCGGTCTACTCTGAAGCGGCTGGTCTCGAAATCGGACCGGTCGCTCTCCAACGACGACAGTTTCAGGAGATTTTCGCTCATCTGCGATAATCTGCGGCTTTCCCGTTCGATGATATCGAGGTAGTGATTCCTCTTGTCCACCGGCAGGGCGGAATTCCTCAAAGCCGCGGTGAATCCTTGGATCGAAGTTAGAGGCGACTGAATTTCGTGGGATACATTGGAGATAAAATCCTGGCGCATCGTCTCCATCCGATTCAGTTCGCCGGCCATTTCATTAATACTTTCCACGATTGTCTGAAATTCCGACTGTCGGGTCGGGAAATCCAGCTTGACCGAAAAGTCCCCTTTGGAAATCCGCCGCATCGCGTCGATAATCGCGGCCAGCAAAGCCAGCTCTTTATGCCGAAAATACAGAGCCAGGACGGACAAACAAATGATAAAAATCGTGACGCCCAAAATAACGTCGATCAGTTGCGCAAAATAAGCCGAAGGGGTTCCCACATACCGATACAAATATCGGCTGATATAAGTGGCGCCCGTCCAGCATACGGCCAGACTGAGAATCATCCCCGCCAACTGAAGCGTTTGGCTGATCACTTTCCATGTTAGCTTCAGCGCATGGCGTACCCGGGAATTCAACCTCCGTTCACCTCCAGCCGGTAACCAAGGCCGCGCACCGCCCGGATGCGGAATCCGTGCTTCTCTTCGGGAAACTTCTCCCGGAGCCGGTTGATGTGAACGTCCAGAGTCCGCTCGTTTCCTTCGTAATCATATCCCCAAATTTCCTCAATCAGTTGTTCCCTTGTCAACGTTCTGCCCGAATTGCTGCCGAGGCGGAACAGAAGCTCAAACTCCTTCAGCGGCAAATGATACGTTTCATCGGCGGTTCCGGCCTCAAATGTCCGCCGGTTCATGCGGAGATTCCCGATCTCCACCGACTGGGAAGCGATGATCTGATATCTTTTCAGCAGCGCCCGGACCCGGGCCACCAACTCCGCCGGTTGAAAAGGTTTGACGAGATAATCGTCAGCGCCCAAATCGAAGCCCTTCACGATCTGCCGCGTCTCCCCTTTGGCCGTCAGCATCAACACGGGCATCTCGTACAAGCGTCGCAATTCCCGACATAGCTCCCAGCCGTCCAGGTTCGGCATCATGACATCCAGAATCGCCAGATCGGACTTGCTCTGTTCCAGCCTTCTTAAGGCGTCCAGGCCGTCGATAGCCTCTTCGGTTTCCATCCCCGCCTCTTCCAGAAAGACCCGCACCAATTCGCGAATATGCGGGTCATCGTCCACGATCAAAATTTTAGCCATTCGCCTCATTCTCCGGTTTCATAATCAACTTCCCGTTCTTCGGCAATTTGCAACTGCTGAGCGGCAAACTCCCGGTACATTTCGTGGCTTTTCAGCAGTTCTTCATGCTTGCCGCTGCCGGTTACTCTGCCTTTGTCGATAAAAATGATCTGATTCGCTCTCACCACCGTGGAAAGTCTGTGCGCAATGACAATGGTCGTTCGGCCTGCCATCAAGTTGTTGAGGGCCTGCTGAACTACATGCTCCGAACGGCTGTCCAGACTGGAGGTCGCCTCGTCGAGCATGAGGATTTTCGGATCCCTGAGCAGCGCCCGGGCGATCGCGAGCCGTTGCCGTTGTCCGCCGGACAATTTCACGCCCCGCTCGCCCACATCCGTATCGTACCCCTGCGGCAGCTCCGCGATAAACCCGTCGGCATACGCCATCTTGGCCGCCTCCGCCAGCTCATGGTCGCTGACCTCCCGCTCCACGCCATAGCAGAGATTTTCCCGGATCGTTCCGGCGATCATCGGGCTGTCCTGGGACACATATCCGATGACCCCGCGCCATGATTTAAGCGAGAAGGCGCCGATCGGCTCATCCCCCAGCCGAATCTCCCCCGCCTGCGGGAGATAAAAACGCTCGAGCATGGAGAAGAGCGTCGTTTTTCCGCTGCCGCTGGGCCCTACAACCGCGGTCACGGTTCCCGGATCCATGCGGAAGCTCACTTCTTTCAGCACCGGCTCATCCGGCTTGTATCCGAAAGTAAGACGGTCAACCTGGACCGGGAGCTGGGTGGTGCTCACGGGTTTGCCCGAATGGAACGATTCTTCGTCGGCATCCAACGTTTCGATAATCCGCTCGGTCGCCCCTTTGGCCTTTTGCAATTGCGTGAAAAAGGTCGACAGCTGCGTCATCGGCATAACGATCTGAATGAGATATAGAATAAACGCGACCAATTCGCCCGCCGTCAGCGCCCCGGAAGAAACCTGCATCCCGCCGTACCCGATCACGACCACGAGCAGCATCATTAACACCACGGACATGAGCGGGCTGATCCAGGCCATGACAAGCCCTTCCTGAACCCCGAATTTCAGCAGGTTCAATATGCCTTTTCTGCCCGTGTCATACTCCCGTTCTTCCGCGTTGGACGATTTCACGAGGCGGATTTCCGAGATGACCTGACTTAAGGTGGCTGTAAAAGTAGCCGTCTCGTCCTGCATCCCCAGTGAAATCTTGTACATTTTCCGGCCCAGCGGATACAGCACCAGCGCCGCGAGCGGAATCACGATAAACATGATCAGCGTCATCTTCCAGTTCAAGTACAGCAGAACCGCGATCGATCCGATCACGGAGATGATGCCGCTGAAAAAACTGGCGACATGTTCCGAAATCAGCGTCTTGATCACACCGGTATCGTTCGTCATCCGGCTGACCGACTCGCCCGTCCGGTTGTTGTCGAAGTACGCCACCGGTAAACGCAGCAGCTTCTTCCACAGACGGTCCCTCAGCGAAGCCACCATCTTCTGGCCGATATAGTTCAGCAGGAAGATTCCCGTACCGGACGCGACCGTCTGAGCGGCGAACGCACCGGCCAGCGCCAAAATCTGGTTCCTGTCCAAGGCGGCGAGCGAAAAGCCGTC
Source organism: Paenibacillus faecis (assembly GCF_008084145.1). GTDB lineage: Bacteria > Bacillota > Bacilli > Paenibacillales > Paenibacillaceae > Fontibacillus > Fontibacillus faecis. Next base: position 131,413 of record NZ_VSDO01000001.1, read on the forward strand.
CACCAAATTTTTCGTAAACATCGGAATGACCAAACCTACCAGCGTCGAAACGACGCTCAGGAATATAGCCAAGATCATCAAGCCGACCGAAGGCTTGGTTTCGCGCATTAACCGATAAAAAGATCCTTTTTTGATAGCTTCCGTTTGCATGTTCCTTCCCCTTTCCTGTTCGGAGCCTTCACCGCCGTCAAGCTCAGGAAAAAGAATAGCAACGCTTTTTAAACTATAAATAAACTGGGATTTCTAAAATGCTAGAGATTTTCCACTTCCACGCTGACCACATGATCGATGTGCCGGATAAAGTGATACAGCTCGGTGGTATATTCTTTTTCGGAAGCGGTGATGACCATATCGACGCGTTGGCGTCCTTCCTCAAGATCCTTGATTTTAAGGCGGCGAATCCGGTGCTGGTTCCGTTTTCGTCTGCTCTCCGTCTCCTGATCTTTCCCTCCGATGATCCGGATCAGTTCCGCCACATCGCCATGGTCTTCCATGATGACTTTAATGGAAACATCCCGCTGATTCAGCTTGTAAGGACCGATCCACTTGATCAGCGAAGGGATGAAGTTGACGGACAGCATCAATAAAACGACGGCAAGCGCCGCCTCCCAATAAAAGCCCGTACCGATGGCGATTCCGATGCCGGAAGCCGCCCAGATCATGGCGGCCGAAGTCAATCCCGAAATCCCCTCGTTGCTTCTGCGCAGAATGGCGCCCGCCCCGAGGAAACCGATCCCGCTTACGACTTGTGCGGCGAGCCGCATCGGGTCCATATTGGGATGATCCGGTCCGGCGAATTTTTCAAACGCTTCGATCGAGACGATCGTAACGAGACAGCTTGCGATACAAATGACCATGCAAGTCTTGATCCCGAGCGGTTTTTGTTTAAGCTGGCGGTCAATCCCGATAAAAAGGCCGAACAACAAGGCCATACAGAGTTTAAACATCATTTCGTAATCCACTTGTTCCATAGGGGTACATCTCCTTAAGCATATAGAGTGAGTATAATTGTATTCGGTATTTTGACGCAAATACATTTGGTTCCCTGTACTTTTACCCAATTTGCTTGATATATTTCACCCAGCAAAATCCCCCCGGCTTTTTTGCCGGGGGGCTATAGAGAACGCTGTGTATTATTGAATCGTGTTATACGCCTGAAATCCGGCGAAACGTCGCCTCATCCGCGACGATATACAGCCTCGCCTCCGGTGGAATCGGCTCATCCAGCTTGCGGTTGATCGCCAAGTCGTTGCGGTCCGCCAACAAGGTCGCACCCTGGCTCAGGAGGTCCATGAAGGCGTCCCGGTATGTTTTCCACTTCGTGTTTCCCGGAACTTCATAAATATCGGCGCCATGCTGGCGGCTAAGCAGCTGCCGAATTACCTCGGGATTGCCTTCCTGCAGGGCCGACCTTACCGCTAACCGGGAAATCGCATCGTGCGATAGTACGAATTCGTTGATTTGAACATGTCTAAAATTTTGAATATTTTTCTCCTGCGTGATTTCTACTGTGGTATGTACATGAGGGGCAATGCGCTCGATGCTGGAAGCCACCAGCAAGGACTTTCCGTCGATCAACGACGCTTCCTCAATCCGCGAATCCGCAAAAATAATCGCCGCCCTGGCTTCCGAAAGGTTAGCCTTTGCCAGAATCTCGTCGGACGAGGGATCACCACTGATAAAATGAACCTGATGCAGATGCTCCAGAGGATGTCGGCTGCTTTCGTCGATGATGACGATTTGGCCGGCAGGCGTGTAGCTCATGATTTCCTCTACCGCCGCTTGCGCCTTTTTGTTCCAATTAATCAGAATAATATGATGGCTGCCCCGATAGCTCAAAGTCCCGGCTCCTCTCTGCCGTTGGATACTGCCCATGGAATCGATGGTTCTGCCGATGACCAGACTGAGCAGTCCAATACCGAAGATATACAAAAAGATCGTAAATACTTTTCCCGCCACGGTTTTCGCAAAATAATCGCCGTATCCCACCGTCGCCATGGTCGTTAAGACCCAATAGGCCGCGTTAAACCAGGTTCCAAATGTACCGGGCTCCAACAGATAAGCGACGGTAGCGCTAAACAGAACGAAGCCCAGGATGACCATACCGATGGTTGTCTTTGGCATGCGCATCAGCTTCGTAGTTATTCGAAGAAAAAAGTGCACGTCCATGCCCCTCCCCGAATGTTTCCGTCAGATGATAAGGCTGCTGACGGCAAATGCGGTTCCGATAAACACCAGGCAGAGAAAAATTCCTACGGCCACATTACCTTGCTGTAATTGCTCGGATATTTTAAAGCCCGGGGTGACCAGTTCAAAAATCCAGTAGGCTGCGATCAGACAAACGTATCCTACGGCAAACCAAAGGATCATGAACCAAATGGACGTATTCGTATAAGCGGCGATCCCCAAAACGATCGCCGTGCCCATAAACTTGCCGCCCATCGCCAGTGCGGCCGCTTTATTCCCCTTCTTCAGCTCTTCCATATCTTTATAAGGCGTCATCCAGCTGAAAATCAGCATGCCAAGCAATTGCAGCCCGATGATTACCGCAACGCTTACGAGAATATTAATAACAATCGTCATCACTTTGCCCACCCCCTAAATTTCGCAAAAGCCGAATCATAATCGGCAAAATCGTGAACTTCCTCCAGAATCACCGAGGCTGTTTTTGCTTTTTCCAAAGCTTTGTATCTGGCGTCGTCAATCGGCTGCTTGATCCGGTTTCCGGAAGGGAGTTCCAAGACGGCGAAATTTCTGGTTTTCCCTTGATACTCGGTCTTGTAAACGCCGACCAGATTCACATTCGTCGTGACGGATACTTTGAGTTCCGCGAGGTCTTTATCGGCGGCCGCCTTATCGGGATAAGACTTGATCGTATTCCAGGCGGACAAACGGACTTCATTCTTCTGGTTCTCATCCGTCGTCAGCTCGGCGTCCATAAACTGCAGGACCCAAACTTTGTCCCCTGTCCCGTAGTTATTGTCGTTCGGCAGCAGTTCGTTGTCGGGGAGTACCGTCATATCGCTGCCCACTAAATCTCCAACGGTCCCTTCCTGAATTCTGTAATCCCAAGGAACCCGAACAGAAGTCAGTGTGGACTCGGCCCCCGAATCCGTATGGAAAACGCTGGATTGCCCTCCGCAGGCGCTGAGCAGAACCAGGAACATGCATCCGGTCAGAACCCATCCCAGCAAACGCTTGAACCTCATTTATTTCACTCCTATCGCAATAAAATGACTGGCATTGCCCGTAATCGGACCGCCCGCACGGCCCAGCAAACCGCAAGGGGTGCCGTTGATCACAAACACACCGGTCAACAAATGCAGCTCTCCTTCAGCCGTTTCGATTTTGGCGAGCTCCGCCCGCTTCTGATAAACCGAAGGGAACAACACGCTGCTGTCAAACCCTTCTTCATCCTCAATCTCCAGATGTCCGGTCTCGTCAAACATGCGGACGGAGCCGCCCTCCCGCCCGAACATCGATTTGGATACGAAGTTTCCGGAGAATACCGGCTTGTTGTATGTCGGCAGCATATATGCTTCGATGGCTTGGCGCTCTTCCTCATCAAACAGCAGCCCGAGCTCGTAAAGACCCCAGACCGCGGCAAGCAGCCCCTTGGATTGGAGCAGCAGGCTGTGAGGCGGGTTGAACAAGGTCAGACGGCCGGATTCGATCGCATAGGCCATCGCTTCCCCCGCATCGTCCACCGCCATCCATTCTTTGGGATACAATGCGAACAGACGGTTTATCACTTTTCCGTCCTTATTTTTCAAATAGCCGTTATCGAACCATAATTCCAAGCAATCCTCGCAAGTCATCGTTCGCCCGCTGTGCCGAACCAAAGCCTCGATCGTTCCCGAGTCCTCCAAATGACTGCCATAAGCGACGCACGCCGCACTTTCCGGTTCCTCGACGGCCCATGCCGCCGCCACCAGATCTTTCATCACCTCATTCGGTGAGGAAGCCCCCGCCTGGCTCAAAATCCAAGGGGTGGCGATCGAAGCCTCCACATAGCCGGTCGGCGTATCCGCATTCAGCTCCAGCAGCTTGATACTCCCGTCGTGAGCCACGGCAAAATCGAACCTTGCGTACCTGCTGATTAACCCGGGTTCGGCCAAAAGCTCGCCGTCGAGCATTTCCCACAGCAAAGGCGGAATGCCGAGCAGTCCGTAAAGATCCGGTCTGCGGTGCACATATCGGACCGCTTTATCAAGGATCATCCACAGCATGCGGGAAGCATGCATCAATTCTTCATAAACGGGTTGCCTCATCCAAACGATCTGGTCGATCCAGTAAGCTTCGTCCTCCAAATCCGCCCAGGTAAACCCGAGCTCGTAAAGCTGTTTTACCCGCCCGGCCCGATCGGGATCCGGCTCGCCCGTTACTTCGAATACTCTGTCGGTCATCCGCCAAAAAATCCTTTGCCCGAACTCGATCTGCTGGAGGATCCCGATATGGAGCTTTTGCTGCTGGATTTCGAACTGGAAGATGATCCAAGGCCGCTGGATTTACCGCCGATTCCGCCCGGACTTGAAGATGTCGAACGCCGTACGATCGAACCCTTCGTTGAAGTCGATGTTTTCGGAGGGACCACCGAACCGGCTACAGGTTTGTTCTGGAAAGCGCCGCTGGAATAGGAACGGGGTTTATACGGGGTGGACGTACCCGCGTAGTACCCGCCATGATTCTTGTGCCAACCGCTCGATGAGTAGTTGGAACCGCTGTTAAACAACAGGTGGTAAAGGAGCATATCGTCCCAGCCGAAGCCGGTTCCATACCCTCCGTAATTGTTAATGACCGTCGTTCCGCCGGAACCTGTGCTGCTGTCTCCGGAGCCTGCCGGAGCCTCCTTGCGCTCTTCCTCCTCGAACGGAATCGGAAGATTCCAGTCGACGTTCTTGTCAAAGTACGCCTTGACCTCTTCGGTCGACCAAGCCACAAGCTTGGGTTCGTCGCCGCTCGCTGCCCCGGTCGCCTCGGCGGTACCCGCGGGGACAAGAAAAGCGTTCGCCAGCAGCGCGATTCCCAGCGAAGTCGACAAGACGCGAAGCGGTTTACCGTCCGGCGTCAACAGTTTGGATTCGGCGGCTTCCGCTACCTTTTTTTTATCTTCTGCCAAAACGAATTCCTCCTTTCCCAAAGCCTACTCGTTTCGGACTGGCACCAGCAGGAGCTCCAGTTTTCCTTCATCGACGTTCAGCCGTCCCTCGACAGCTTCAAATTCCCTGCCGCCAACCACTATATAGTTCGCATGCTCCAATGCGGTAATCATAACCGGAGTCCAAACGCGCTCGTCGATTTGCTGAATCTCGCCGTCAGGCAACTTCTCGAACATTTTGACACTCATGTTGTTTTCCATCAATACTCCCCTTCCCTTTCGTTAAGCTATGTTATGTTACGAAAATCATGTCGGATGGTTTCAATTCATGACACGATCCCATAACTTTCCTTAGTGTAAAAAGCCCTTTTTTCATCATAGTCAACTTGGGAGAGCTTGCCAAGAAGTTATTTTTGCCGGACATTAAGATTTGTCAGACGGAGCACTAGTGTTATAATAGATGGGGCTAATATGCCATCAATATTATAGAACGGAGATTCGCCATGATCATTCAATTCATTCGTTATCGTCGATAAAAGGTGCAGATCGAACAAGCTGGGTATTTTTGTAAATTATGCCCGGTTTATTTGACTGTGCCTTTTTCGTTCAATTAAACGAATGAATGGGGTGCATATACGTGAGTCCATCGCAAAAGCAGGAGTTAGCCGCAGGACGGCTCTCCGGCCAAGTTTCGCTTCTCCGCTGCCCGGTTTGCCGGGAGCCGCTTCATGTCGCCGGCGGAAAGAGCTTGATCTGTCAACAAAAACATACCTTTGATATATCCAAATACGGCTATGTAAACTTTTTACGAAAACCTATAGAAACCAAATACGGGAACGCCTTGTTTACCTCGCGGGCGGAGGTTAGCCGAAGCGGATGGTTCGCCCCGTTAACCGGTCGCATCTCCGCGATGCTGCTGGAAACTCTGCCGAACCAACGCAGGGGCCTTTCACTTCTTGACGCCGGGTGCGGGGAAGGTTCGCATTTGGCGGCCATCGCCGAGCAAATTTCCGCCTTAAGCGACCAACAGGTGACAGGAGTCGGGCTGGACATTTCCAAAGAAGGCATCGCGCTTGCCGCCAAGCGGCATAGCGGACTTACCTGGTTCGTGGCCAACTTGGCGGAAAGCCCGCTCTCCGACCGCAGCTTCGACGGCGTTCTCAACATCCTCTCCCCATCCAATTACGGGGAGTTTCACCGGGTCCTTACCCAGGGTGGCCTGCTGGTCAAGGTGATTCCCGGTCCCGACTATCTTCGGGAACTGCGGGAACTTCTTCATCCGGGCAGCCGCAAAGAATCCAGCCTAGAGGCCGAAACCCGGCATCGGCTGCAAAACCTCTTCCGGCTGGAGGAGTCCTCCCGCTTGACGTATCGACGTGAGGTTCAACCGCCTTTGCTCGAGCATCTGATCGCCATGACCCCGCTGTCCTGGGGGGCCGATTCCGAAGCTCGCCGCAAGGCCGCCAAGCTGGACCGTCTCACCGTAACCGTCGATCTGATCCTGCTTATAGGACGGAAGCGTAGTTGAGAACCGGATAGATCACAACCGCTGCCCCGAGCAGCAAACGGAAGACGCCTTCGGTGAAAGACCCGGTCTCGATCGCCAGGAATTTGGGAACAAGCCGAAATTTCCGGTTCCAGGGCCAAAGCAGCGCAACACCTTGATCGTTGAACATATCGATCAGGGTGTGGGAAGCGTAAGCAAGAATAAAAGTCCAGAAGAAGAACGCTGGTAAAGCGGACAAAAGACTGCCAAGCGCCAAAATGAACAGAAGCGAGTGCGTCAACGTTCTGTGCTTAACCTTAGCCAATTGGAGAATCCAGGACAAAGGCAGCAGCAGCTTGGCCATCGTCGATCCTTTCTTGTCGATATCCGCCAACGGTCCGGCAAGGCAGCCGATCGTCAGCGCCGCCGCGCCTTCCCAGCTAAACAACGGCTGATGATAATAGGCCAGCACACCTTCGGCGGCAAGCAGACCGGCAAGACTATGGGTTTTCTGCAACATAAAACGAATTCCTCCAAGCTTATCCATGATTGTAAAGTGGATTATACCAAACATATGATCGCATTGTCTCGTCAAAATGAAAAAAAGGCCTATCCGCCGAGATCACATCTCGAGCGGATAGGCCCTTTTCAATGTTAAATTAGAATTTGGCAGCCAGCTCAGCCGCACGTTTCACACCGTCCTGGATAATGGACTCCGCGCGATCGGGGAATTGGTTGTGCCCTTCCACAATTACGGTTTCCGGGTTTTGAATGCCCCAGAAGCCCAGCGTGGTCAGCATGTACTTCATGGACATTTCCGCCGCCGCTGCCGGACCTTCGGAATAAACGCCGCCGCGCGCCTGCAGGAGGGCAACTTTCTTGTCTCCTACCAGACCGACAGGTCCTTGCTCCGTATATTTAAACGTTTTGCCCGCTTGATTCAAATAGAACAGGTAGGTCAGCAGTTGAGCCGGAATCGTGAAGTTCCACAACGGGAAAGCGAAAACGACTTTTTCGGCGTTCAAGAACTGATCCAGGTATGTGTTTGCCAAATCGGCCGCTTTCTGTTCTTCCGGAGTAACCGGCATTCCCTTGCCCAGCTTGAACAATCCGTTCAACATATCGTTGTCGTAGTATGGAAGTTCGGCTTCGAACAAGTTCAGTTCGGTAATCAGATCATCGGGATGCGTCTCACGGTACGTTTTCAGGAAGCTTTCATACAACTTGACCGTTGCCGACTGTTCGGCCGGGCGGTTATTGGCTTTAACAAACAAAACATGTGACATAATGGTTTCCCTCCAAAAAAATATTTAAACTAACTAATATTCTTGTACTATATTTAGTATAGTAACAGAGCAATATCCACTATGTCAAATGTTGTTTGTCATAACTTAATTAACGGGGATGGACGAACCGATCGCTTCCCGGCTGCGCTTGGCGGCCGAAACCATATTTTTCAGCGCCGCTACGGTTTCTTCCCTTCCGCGGGTTTTCAGCCCGCAATCCGGATTGATCCAGAACAGCTTCGGATCAAGCACTTGCAGCGCCCGGCGGACCATCGCCATCATTTCCTCTTCGGAAGGCACCCGCGGACTGTGGATATCATACACTCCAAGCCCGATGCCGAGCGGATAAGTATTCTCTTCGAAGCTCTGAATCAGCTCTCCGTGACTGCGTGACGTCTCGATGGAGATCACGTCGGCATCCAGATCCCGAATCGCATCGATCATGTCGTGGAACTCGCAATAACACATGTGCGTATGAATTTGCGTAGTATCCCGAACTGAAGATGTCGTGATTTTGAACGCTTTTACCGCCCAGTCGATATAGGCCCCACGGTCGGCCGGCTTCAGCGGGAATCCCTCCCGGAGCGCGGGTTCATCGACCTGGATCATCGTAATCCCGGCCTCTTCCAAAGCCTCCACTTCTTTGCGAAGCGCCAGGGCGATCTGATAAGCTACCGTCTCACGCGGTAAGTCGCTGCGGACAAACGACCAATTCAATACCGTGACTGGCCCCGTCAGCATGCCTTTGACCGGTTTCGAGGTCAATGACTGGGCGAATGCGGTCTCCTTGACCGTCATCGGACGGTCGAACTCCACGTCGCCGTAAATGAGCGGGGGCTTCACGCAGCGGGTACCGTAGGATTGGACCCAACCTCCCTTGGTAAACGCAAACCCCGGCAGTTTTTCCCCGAAAAACTCAACCATATCCGTCCGCTCAAACTCTCCGTGAACCAGTACGTCCAGGCCGATGTCCTCTTGAATCCCGATCCAGGTCCGGATCTCCTCCCGGATGAATTCGTCATACCGCTCGGTCGTCCATTCGCCTTTGCGCCACTTTTGGCGGGCCGCGCGCACTTCGGCGGTTTGCGGAAAGCTCCCGATCGTCGTGGTCGGCAGAAGCGGCAGGTTCCATACGCGCTGCTGCTCCGTGTGGCGAATTTCAAACGGGCTGAGCCGTTCGGCCGGCTGCTGCGCGATACGGTTCACCGCCTCCTGGACGTTCTTGCGGCTGCGCGAAGGGTCCGCGTTCAAGCGTTCCAGGGCCTGGCGGCTTTCGGCCAGCAAGGCCGGGTTTTCGCCATGCAGCGCTTGGCGTAAAGCCGCGATTTCCTCCAGCTTCTCTTCCGCAAAGGCCATGGCATCCTTAAGCACCCCAGGCAAACCGTCTTCTCCTTGTGCCGATACCGGTACATGCAAGAGACTGCAGGAAGGCTGTATGATCAGGTCGGAATCGTCCGCCAGCAGCCCGGCGATCTCGTCGATAAAAGCCTGCACGGCCGGCAGATCGGACCGCCAAATGTTGCGGCCGTCCACCACTCCCGCCGCCAGCGTCTTGCCGCCCGGAAAACCATGCTGCCGCAGAGCCTGCAGGTTCCCTTCCCGGCCATGCACGAAATCCAGCCCAATCCCGCGCACCGGGAGAGCGACGATTTCCTCGTAGCGTTCAACGGCGTCAAAATAGGTTTGCAGCAGAATCCGCGCTTGCGGTACCTCCGCCGAAATCGTCCGATAGATATCCTGAAGCAGCGCCAGGTCCTCATCCGATACGAAGGTTACAAGCCCCGGTTCGTCGACTTGGATCCACGCGGCTCCTTCCTGCTCCAGCTCGCGCAAAACGCGGACATACAACGGCAACAATTTTTGGCTCCATTCCCGCAGGTTGCCGGACGCCCCTTTGGACAGCTTCAGGAAAGAGTACAATCCGAGAACGACCGGCTTGCCGTCGATCCCCAACTTCTCTTTGGCTTCACGATAGGCCTGCAGCGGAAGATTGGCCGTAAGCTCAGGTTCCCTGTTCCCGAGCTCGGGGACGATATAATGGTAGTTCGTATTAAACCATTTGGTCATCTCGCTGGCCGCGGCGGTTTTGCTGCCTCTGGCCACCGCATAGTAGGTCTCGAGCGGAACCGGTCCTCCGTCGTATTCGAAACGTTCGGGGACGAGCCCAAACATCACGGCAGTGTCCAATACCTGATCATAATAGGAAAAGTCACCGACCGGGATCCAATCAATCCCTTTATTCTTTTGCAACTTCCAATGCTCGCTGCGGATTTCGGCCAACTGCCGGTGAAGCTCCGCCTCCTCTAGCTTTCCGCTCCAGTACGCCTCGATCGCTTTTTTCCATTCCCGCTGCTTGCCGATTCTGGGGAAACCCAAATTTCCGCTCGTAATTCTACTCATAATATAAAGCCTCCTCAACTAGTCTCTCGATAAATGATAGTAAATGCGTTAACGCGGTAAAATAAAAAAGGCCTTCTCTAGGCTATGCTAAAGAAGACCTTCGTATAGTTGTCCGATGGTTCGAATCTTTAACACCTCCCTATCTCCCGTAGGTACAGCAGTGTTGCCGAAAGAGGCAGGTCTCCTGGCTTCGGAGTTTAGCGCCGACCATGCAGCCTTCCCAGTGTCTTTCCGACACCAGTGGCCATTTCACGCATGGCGGCTCCTCCGTTACAGTGGCGGGACCGCGCCGGCATTTCACCGGTCTTCCCTTTTAAGCTTCAACCGCGGCTGAAGCACCTCTTCCCACATTATGCAATTTTTAAGTATGAACTAAATACTAACGGATGTTACGGCATAATTCAACAGTAATCTTATCGGAATCTACTATATTAATTAAAATTATCCGCTACCGCTTTATTAAGCATACCGATACAGCGGTCGAGATCCGTTTTGACCTGCTTTTTGTAAAGCTTGGCTTTTTCCGCCCCGTCATCGGTAAAATGGTACAGCACGATTTCCTGAAAATCGACGCTGGGATCATTGCCTTTCAAATGCTTGGTCCGGTAAAGAATCCCCTCCTGCACCAATTCGTGAAGGGCCCGGTAAATTTCACTCTGCGGCGGCACATAGCCAAACGGTTTGAACTCTTCTTTTAGTTCCTCCAGCATTTGATAACCGTATCCCCTGCGCTGCTCCACTTTCGTGATCAAAAATAATTTCAAGTAAGCCCGCTGTGCAATCATAAATGCCATAGCCCTCACCCCTGTTTCTTATGACCAATATAACTGAAGTGTAAAATTTGTACAACCGGGGAAGCTGCGCTGTTATTACTGTAGATGTAAGTTTTCAAGGTACGTGGATAGGAACTGTTAAAATCGAAGTTGCTGGATACGTTTAGGTCTGTTTTTCTATTATGAATTTTTCATATATTGAAATTATATAAATAGAAAATCGTCCGGGTTCATAAAAACAGCTTCGTTCAAGTGATTAATATCACAATAGTCGTTCCGATTGCCTTTTTCGTCCTGCATGCCACTTTCTAGCCCACGTCCCTTTTGGGCCTGCTCAAAATGAAAGGGGGCGTCGGCAAACCCGGGGCACCGATCAGGCCAAACGAGAGCTGGGATACAGCTAAAAAGCCATACTAAAAGCGCGGACGCCAACCTGTTTCCTTGGCGATCCGCGCTTTTTGATTTAACATTCTGCCGGTCGCTTCCGCCGGACCTTCCGCTGACCAGTTATCGCTGCAGGTCGCACATGACCTGTCTTCAGTTTAATCCCGATCACCGCCATAAGCGTGATTCTCACAAAAGGCAAAGATCCATCCTGGGGGTGTTACCAGCCATAACGATGAGGGCCCCATGCTTTTTTTACGAGCTGTTGTTGATCCAGGTGAAGCAAGGTGCGCGACGGAACATCCTGCTCCACCAGCACAGCCGGTCCGATCACGCTGTTGGAACCGATTTTGACACCGGGCATATATAGCGACGCGATACCTGTCCTTGTATAGTCGCCAAAATAAACGGCATTTCCGAACTTTTCCGGAAACTCCGTTCTGCCTTGCACCTTCTGCATTTGCGGCAAATCGTCAAAACGCAGTACGCCGATCGTAACCCCGGCCGCGATATCGGTGGAAGTGCCGACAACGCCGAAAACTTCCCCATAGTGAGTAAAGCTCACATTATCAAACGTGATTCCTTCAAATTCGGCGCAATGACCGATACGATTCCGGTTGCCGATAACGCTGAAATCCCCGATTTTACAGTAGTCCGTAATAACGCAGTCGGCGCCGATTACCGAATTGGCGCCTATAATCGCTCCATTCTCGATAATCGTTCCCTTACCGATGACGGCATTTCCTTTAATTTGCACGTTCCTGCCAACAATCACCCCTTCGCCCAGGATAACCTGTCCTTTGATCTCGGCAGACGGATGAATGACGGCGGAATCCGGGATGCTGCTCTCCATGAGAGTTTTAATTTCGTGGTCCAATACAAGATGAGCGGCCTGCAATAAATGCCACGGTTTATCTATATCGATCACGGCGGTTTCTGCGCAATGCGCGGTTACGCGACAACCGGCTTCGATCATGATCTGTAACGACTGCTCAAGCGCCGCTTCCATCGGCGGCATCATACCGACATTCACATGGGTCATAAACCCGGGATTTTGAGTTAGTGCGGATTGCAGAGCCGCCGTTCTGGCTGCATAAACACCCAATAACCGATGATTTACGTAGTGCGGACGCGGATGTCCATAAATCTGCAGCACCTCCTTGTCGCTGACGTTGGCGCAGAACCAATCTTGCGTCCGCTCCTGATCCAGCGGTTTAACCAGAAGATCCGCATCGCTTCCGGAATCGGACGATTGACGAATAAACTTTTGCATTGCCGCTTGCGTCGTAACGATATCCCCGTAAACAATCAGCACCTTTTCGTCAGTAACCATCGGCAGCAACCGTTCCAACGTGTCCGCCGTCCCTTGCGGAGCCGACACCGACACTACTTCTACACCTTCGATTCCGTGGCACAGCGATTTCAAACGCTTGTCGAGATAGTCCGCCGCAACGATAATGCGTTCCATAGACAGACTCTTCAGATGACCGATCATTCGCGAGAGAACAGACTGGCCGGCAACCGGCAAAGCGGCTTTCGGCCAATATTCATTGTAGGGCCATAGCTTGGAGCCCTTTCCAGCAGCAAGTATAATCGCAGTTTTCACTTAACCCGGCCTCACTTTACGTAGGTTTTAAACAATTGATCGTTGTATTGGTCGGCACCATCTAAATTGCTGCTCTTAAAAACGGGCGGCTCGAACCCCGCTTCCACCAATTCATTTAAAATCGTCACCAACAGGGTTTGCGCCAATGCGATGCCGGCAAAGCTGGATGTCGGCCCCGTAGGCGTTTCCAACCCGTTCACGCGGAATGCGGCGTCGCCCTTTTCGGCGCCGTTGTCCAAAATGACATCGGCTAATTCATACAATTTCTTGCCGCTTTGATGGCGCGAAGTGACTTGCGAAGAATGCGACATGCTGGTCATGGCAATAACGGCCGCCCCCATTTCGCGCGCTTTGATGGCCATTTCCACGACGACAGGGTTCCGGCCGGAATTGGAGACGATCATAACCGTATCCTGGTTTCCGACTTCTTTCAGCTTGAGCAGCACCTCGGCATATCCTTCAAGGCGTTCCAGATAAGTGCTCTTATTGGGCTCTTCATGGAGCATCAAACTGGGTTCCAGAATCGCTTTAATTAATGCCAAACCGCCCGCTCTGTTATACAGTTCTTCCGCAATCATATGAGAATGTCCGCTGCCGAAAACGTAAAATCGTCCTCCGGCCAGTATCGACTTTTTCACGATTTGCGCCGCTTGCAGGATATTTTCCTGCTGGTTAAGAACCGCCTCCTTCAAGTGCTCCATCAAGAATTCGCCATAGGTTTGAATTATGTTCATCTTGTTTTTCCTCCATTATATTTTTTTAGTTAAACTCGCAATGAGTCGTTTCGCTCCCCATAACCCGCTCTTATCTCCCAGCTCCGCAGCTTTTACCTGAATTCGGTCCTGCTGAATCTTAAATAAATGTCTGTTCATTTCGGAGGCAATAATCGGAAACAGCACGGCGCTCTGCTGCATCACCCCCCCTCCGAAAATGATGGCTTCAGGGTTTAGCACATGCGCCAAATTGGCTGCTGCAATCCCCAGATATGTTCCTGCATTCCGGATAATGGTCTGACATGCCGAATCCCCTTGTTCGGCCGCTAAAAAAACGGTCTCTGCCGACACCTCATCCATCCGGCCGTTGGACAAACTCGCGACGATATCCGATTTCCCTTGCAAAAGCAGTTGTTTACCTTGCAGCCCGATCGCGGTGCCCGAAGCTATCGCCTCCAAACAACCATAATTTCCGCAGGAGCATAAAGGACCGTTAGGGATTATCGTCATATGCCCGATTTCCCCCGCCAAATCCTGGTGGCCGCGGTACACTTGGCCGTCTATAATCACAGCTCCGCCGATCCCCGTACTTACCGTGATATACACCATTTGCTTCATACCTCGGCCCGCACCGTACCAGGCTTCACCGAGGCCGGCGCAATTCCCGTCGTCGTCGATGTGCACGCTAATTCCGCCGCACTCCGCCCGGAGCCGCTCAGCCACCGGATAGTTGACCCACTTCAGATTTCCGGTAAAATGCACGATTCCTTCTTTCGTGTTTAGCGGCCCCGGCACACTGACGCCGATTCCCGACAAGGTACTGCCGGACAGATTCAATTCCTCTTTAAGCTCGGTAAGAGTGGCGGCGATACGCTTGGTAATATCGTCGGGGCCTTTCAAAGCATCCGTAGAGATGCGTTTCGTCGCTAAAAGAGCGTCGTCGGAAGCAATTCCCGCTATTATTTTTGTGCCTCCGATATCAACCACACCATACAAAACTTCATGCTTCCGGGTTGATTCTTGTATCATTTTTTTTGAATCCTTCAAGTTCATCAGGTCGTTCATCCCCCGCATGGTTCATGATCTTCTCAAGGCGGTCCAGCATGTCTCCGCCCTTCTTTCTCAACAAGAAGCCGCAAATCACTCCGACCGCAATGTAAATTGCGACTAGCAGTAAAATCAGATTATAAGGCCAAGTCGGCAGTGGAAATAAAGTTCCGTAAATCGGCAGCAGCATGAACAATCCGCCGATCCCCGGTGTGATGGCATGAATCCACCAATTAAAATGTAAGGGATCGTGCCTTTTCATAAATCGGTATAACGAAATGGAAGCAATCACATATAAGAGCAAAATAGGCAATGTTCCAAAAGATCCCAGAAAGCCGTAGCCATTTGGATAGGGGCCGAATAAAATGCCGATCGTAAGAGCCAGGATGATCGTACACAGGGATACCGTATGAATTGAATTTTTGGGGGCCGAGAGTTTGGGATCGATTTTGCCGAAAAATTTCGGCAGAACACCGTCGCGTCCCATGGCAAAAATCACTCGCACCGTCGCATTGTTTAGTGCCAAACTTACGGCAAAGGCGCTGAGAATTCCCGCTATATCGACCGCCCAGCGCATGCCCGAGCCGACGTATCTGCTTGCCAGGTCCTCCATCGGGATGGTCGCTGCGGCAAAGTCCGCCCCCTTGCTTGGGCCATAGCCGATGGCCATCGCATAAGTCATAAAGATATAGAAAATGCCGACCCCGATTACCGAGCCCCAGATCGCCTTGGGAATATTTTTACGCGGATTCGACGTTTCTTCGGCAACGGTAGCCGCCGATTCAAACCCCATAAAGGTCATCATGGCGAAGATCATTCCGAAGAAAACGCCACCCCAGCTTGTCGGCGAATGCTGCGGCGTAAATACGGACAAGGTGTTTCCTTCCGCCCCGCCTTTGACAATAATGAAAACCGCCAAGAGGAGGAGAACCAACACCTCAAAGGCAACGAAAAACATATCCGTTTTCATCGAGTTGCTTATCCCCCGCAGCGATAACCACCAAATGATCCCAGCAAACAGTAGAGCGACTAAAATCCAGTTGAGCTCAATGCCGAGCAGCGACTTGCATACGGAAGACGTGAAAAATGCCGCGGCCAGCAAATTTTGGGGATAAAATACAAAATATCCGCTGAACAACAGCCAACCTGAGACAAATCCGGCAACTTTGCCGAGTCCCGCCGAATTATAGGCGAAAAATGAGCCGGCATGGGGCAATCTTTTGGCAAATTGAACGATTGTATTAGCGACAAAGAGAGAGCCGATTAACGAAACAATAAATGCGAGGGGCACAGCACCGCCGGCTCGTTGTGCGACAACCTGCGGGGCAAACATCATTCCTGCAGCGGGAGCCATAATCGCAATCGACATGGCGATGGCACCCGGCCAACTTATTGCATTCTTCTTAAGTTCACTCATACGAATCCCCCTTTCAATATGGCCCAAAAAATGTTACCGCTTTCACCAGGACTTGAACGATCTACACGGCTGTCCCTCCCTCACTGGTTTTTTCTTTTAGCGACATTACAAATATGATGTCTAAAGAATCTATAATCTTAAACTCTTCAGATGAGTTGATTATATCATGATTCCTTTTCTCTGCAACATTTTTTTGGCAACAAAAAAAGCCGCTCACGCGGCTTTGGCTTCAAATCGTTGAAAGATTGGGGTTCTACTTCATGTTCTCGGCACGGCGAATCACTCTGAAATTAACCGACTGCGGATGATAGTAATCATTTGACGTTATCGCAATATTTCCGTTGGAGTCGTAGCAAACCTCTTCCAACAATAAAACAGGTTCGCCTAGGCGAATATCAAGCCTTTGACTGACCGTTTGGTCCGCCGCCATCGCCCGGACGGTTGTTTCCGCAAAGCTGATCAACAAACCTTTTCCCTTTAAGTACTCCAATAGCGAGCCATTCTTCAGATAAGTTTCCAGCTCATCTATCGCCAGTCCCTCATCTTTAAAAACATCAATCGAGAATACGACGGGTTTGCCGTCGGCGGTTCTGACGCGCTCCAATACAATCACCGACATGCCGGAAAAATCCGGAAAAAACAGCTTGGAAGCATGTGTTCTTCGTAAATTCATATACGAGGTGGAAGGCACAAACCCTGAATCCTCGATCACTTTCGATACGCCGATGAACGATTCAAGTCCGGGCTTAAGTTTGCAAGCGGGGCCCGAAACCAGTATTTTCGTACTGGCCCCGTGTCTGACCTGAATAATCCCCTGTTCTTCCAGGTGACGAAGAGATTCTCTTATGGTGCTTCGGCCCACCTCGTAAATGATCGCAAGCTCATTTTGAGGAGGCAAATGATCCGAATATTTTCCTTCCCGTATATCGTGATTTATTTTATCGGAAATAATACGATATAACGGTTTCAACTCATCTGAAGTGTCCATCGAATCCTATCCTCCATCGGCAAACAACTTGGCAATTTGTAACGCATCGTCATAGTCGCATGCATTATAGCATATCGTCAAGTTTTTTTCCAAGGAGAAAGATTGCGGGGGAGTTCCCAATTCACATTCGGAACTCCCCCTTTTGCACGTTTAAAGCATTTTTTTGATTTCGTCTTTGATCGCTTCGGACTGGGGTCCGAACACTACCTGGACCGCTCCCTTGCCGAGTCTCATGACCCCGGAGGCGCCGAGCAGTTTCAATGCGGCGTCGTTGACGGCCTTATCGTCCTTCACCACTAACCGCAGACGGGTAATGCACGCATCCACGGACTCAATATTGGACGGCCCGCCGATCTCTGTCAAAATTTTAGCGGCGCGGCTGTCCCCGATAGTTGCGGATCGATCTTGATTGGCTTCCGATTCCAAAATTTCATCCTCCCGACCTGGTGTTTTCAGATCCATTTTAACAATGAGGAACCTGAAAAGTACATAGTACAGGATGGCAAAAACCAAACCTACCGGAATCAACAACAGCGGCTTGGTCGAAAGCTGATAGTTGATGGCGTAATCGATAAAACCGGCCGAGAACCCGAAACCGAGCTTCATCCCAAGCGCGTAGGTTACGTAAGCGGCCAGACCCGAAAGCACCACATGTACTCCATACAACACGGGAGCTACGAACATAAACGCGAATTCGAGCGGCTCCGTAATCCCGGTAAGGAACGAAGCAAAGGCGGTGCCGATAAAGATCGAGGCCACGGTTTTGCGTCTTTCCGGCTTCGCCGTATGGATCATGGCAAAAGCGGCGGCCGGAAGCCCGAACATCATAACGGGGAAGAAACCGGTCATAAACATCCCGGCGGTTTTATCTCCGGCAAAGAATCGGGTCAGGTCGCCATGGACCACTTCTCCGGCCGCGTTCGTAAAATCGCCGATCTGGAACCAGACAATCGAGTTGATAATGTGATGCAGGCCGAAGGGGACAAGCAGGCGATTGGCGATAATATGGACCGCCGAGCCGATCCCTCCAAGACCTGTCACCCAATTGCCGAACACATCGAGCGCACTTTGGATCGGCCCCCAGATGAGACCGCATATCAGTCCGACCACAACCATGGTCAGCGCCGTTATCATAGGGACAAACCGTTTCCCCCCAAAGAAGCCCAGCCAATCCGGCAGCTTGATATTATGATACTTTTTGTAAAGATAAGCCGAGATACAGCCGACGAGAATCCCGCCCAGCACCCCCATATTCAGTTTGGTGTCCGGGGAATTCATTAATTCCGGAAAAATACCAGGAACACGTTCCAGGACATTCAGCAGAATCAACTGCCCGATCACGGCCGATAGAGCCGCAACCGCGTCTCCCGCCAAACCTATCGCTACCCCTACCGCGAAGATTAAGGGCAGGTTATCGAAAATCGTTCCCCCGCCGGCTGCCAGGAACGGGGCGACATAAGTGTTAAGAAATCCTCCGACCCCTCCCCCCATATGAAAGTCTTTAATGTAATCGATACTCCCGAATCGAAGCAATATGGCCGCCGCAGGTAAGGTGGCGACCGGCAGCATTAAGGACTTCCCTATCTTTTGGAGAAAAGCCAGCATAAAGCAATCATCCTTCCTTATAATAAATTAGGATTTCAATGCCGCCTTAAGCACGACGTCTTTGCCTGCCGTCACAGGTCCGGTGAACATCTCCAAATGAGTCGTCGTCTCCGCGGCGTTCGTCACGATGATCGGTGAAATCACCGGAAAACCGGCGTTTTTCATTTTGTCGAGATCGAATTCGATCAGCGTGTCGCCGGTCTTCACCCGATCTCCCACAGCCACGTGGGATGTAAACCCCTCCCCTTTCAAAGAAACCGTATTGATGCCCAGGTGGAACAAAAATTGCAGACCGCTTTCGTTTTCGAGCATAACGGCATGATTGGACTTGATGACATGCGCAACCTTTCCGTTAAACGGCGCGATAAGGACCCCTACCGTAGGTTCGATCGCCACCCCCTGACCCATATAACCTCCGGCAAAAGCTTCATCGGGTACTTCCGACAAGGGAACAGCCCGGCCCGTTAAAGGGGCGCAAACCTCAACCGTTTTGCTCTCAGCAGATTTTTTTCTCCATTTTGCGAACATATCAAATCTCTCCTATCCCGCCCGGTTCAAGGCGCGGAGCGACCGCTCCTTAGCCGTAAGCTTAATTCCCGATCGCATCATGACATGAACTAGTATTATGTCCAACGGTTCCCGGTATGCATTCCCTCAGGCAACAAAAAAAGCCAAGAGAAGAAACCTAAAAATTAGGTTAACTTCTCTTGGCTTATGCCCATTAGTTCATTAACGGTAACACGCCGTATGAAATCGGTTTTATGATTTGTTATTATCATAGATCAAGGGTCTGCGTTCGTCAACCGTTTTTTGAAAGCGTTGTCTTTCGGTGAACAAGGCGGCTGAATAACGCCGGTGTATGACTCATTTATTAAATATCACAATGGAAGGAATCAAATATTACAAGCGGCTGGAAGGATCTTCGCGATACGGGTCCGCCAAACCTGAAGCGTAAATATCGGAATTCAGCGAACGGTTGGTCCGGAACGTGTCGTATACGCCCACGCTGCGCTCATCTTCATCGACCAGCACCAGAATCTTTCCTTCGTCGAGATAATTCTCGTAGGCTTTGGCCTCGTCTTCCGGGATGCCGAGGCCAATCAGGCCGCCGGCCAAGCCTCCCGCACCGGCGCCGGCCGCCATGCCGGTCAACGCGGCCGCGATCGGTCCCGCCGCCACAACCGGGCCGATGCCGGGAATGGCGAGCGCGCCGATCCCTGCCAGCAACCCCGCGACGCCGCCCAGCACGCCGCCTGTTGTCGCCCCCACGGCTACACCTTCAGGCGCCTTGCTTCCGGTTTCGTCCTGAATCGCTTCACGATCCCGGCGGTCGCGGGAAAGCACGGAGATTTCTTCCGCCGAAAACCCTTGTCGCTGCAAGGACTCTATCGCTGCCGTCGCTTCTCTTTCGTTATCGAATACGCCAACTATTTTTTTGCTCATGGTGATCAGCCTCCTTGAGTTCCTGGTTTCCCTTTCATTACCCGAGGAACAGGGATTTTAACCACCAGCCGTCTATTTCACTCCGCCTTCCGGTCGAACCCGCCGGGTCGCGGTCGCCGCAAAGGGGTCGTCCGGCCAATAATGCTTCGGATAACGCCCTTTGAGATCTTTTTTGACTTCAAAGTAAGTGCCTTCCCAGAAGCTTCTCAAATCCGAGGTAACCTGGACGGGCCTGCTTGCGGGAGACAGAAGGTGCAGGGTGACGGGCACTTTGCCGAAGCCGATCCGTGGCGTCTCCAGAAGACCGAACACCTCCTGCAGACGAACGGCGACATATGGAGCTTGCGGTCCCTCGTATTGCACCGGAATTCGCGACCCGCTGGGGACGACCAGATGCGTGGGAGCCTCTTTATTCAGTTCCTGCGTTCGCTGCCAGCCTAACCGGTTTTCCAGTATGGCCGAAAGGGGCAAAGTCTTTAGATCGGATTTTTTCCGAAAACCGGAGAGATACGGCCCGAACCAGTCCTCCGCCTCGGCGGCAAGCGCTTCGTCCGACACATCGGGCCAGCTTTCGTCAAGCCGGCGGAGAAACAGGATTCGCGCCTGGAGCTGCCGGTTTTTGGAGTTCCAGGGCAGGATCCGCGACCCTTGTTCCGCCACGACGCGCAGGAGCGCCTTGGTGATCATCTCGGAAGAAGGCTTGGGATCCGGCAGTTCCTTCAGCACGATGGCGCCGAACCTATGCCGGACCCGGGCGCGCACCGCGCCGGCCGCATCATCCCACTCCGCGGATCTTTCGACCTGCAGGTCATCCGCGTAATAATCGGCCAGCCAGCTCTCCTCGAACGGGGCGGCCAGCCGAATCCGGCCCTCGGCCCCTTCGTCGTCCACATCGGCGATCGCCAGGAACGGTTCGGCCGCCAAGGTCTGTGGCGGTCGGGCAAAAACGGCCCCCCTGCCGCTCCGCAGCAGGTAGCGTCCGTCCGCCCGGCGCATGGCGATCCGATCCGGGTAAGCGAAGGAAACGAGCAGCCCGCAATACCTCCGGTAGTCCCGCTCCTCGCCGGGCGATGGGGTGCCGGCGGAGAACGACGCCAGGCTGCGCTCCCACTGGCGGCTGACCGTCAGCAGCCGCTCGATGTCCCCGCCGCCTGCCGGCTCGTCCCCGGCGGGCGCGCCGCCCTCCCGCGGGCCGGGCTCTCCGGCCGCGGCCATGAGCACGGCGAGCCGGCTGCGCAGGTCGCCGTCGCCGCTCCCGGCCCGGTCTTTGAGCAGACCGGGCTCCTCCAGCAGCGCGGCCAGGCGGCAGGCGGCCCGCCCGAGGCCGAGCGGCTGCGCGCGCAGCAGCATATGCGCGAGCCGCGGGTGCAGGCCGAGCTCGGCCATGCGCCGGCCGTGGCCGGTGATCCGGCCGGCCCCGTCCAGCGCGCCGAGCTGCCGCAGGAGCCCCACCGCTTGCGAGTACGGCGCGGCCGGCGGCGGATCGAGCCAGGCCAGCTCGTCCGGCGCAGCCGCTCCCCAGGCCGCGAGCTCCAGCGCCAGCGGCGTCAGGTCCGCCTCCAGCATTTCCGGAGGCGTGCTCTCGGGCAGCACCCGGTCCTCCGCCTCGCTCCACAGGCGGTAGCAGACCCCGGGTGCGGTGCGCCCCGCGCGGCCGCGCCGCTGATCGGCCGCGTCGCGGGCCGCCCGCACCGTGACGAGCCGGCTCATGCCGGTGCGCGGCGAAAACAGCGAGGTCCGGCGCAGCCCCGTGTCGATGACCACCGTGATGCCGGACACGGTCAGGCTCGTCTCGGCGATCGACGTCGCCAGAACGACCTTGCGCTGCCCGTCCGGCGCAGGTTCGATCGCGCGCTGCTGCTGATCCTGCGGCAGCGCCCCGAACAGCGGAGCGACGATCACGTTCCCCGGAACGCGTCCCGCCAAGGTCGACTGAACCCGGCGGATTTCCCGCGCGCCGGGCAGGAACACGAGCAGGCCGCCATCCTGCTCGGCCAGCGCCCGCTGTACCGTCCGCACCACCGCCGCCTCCGGCGTTTCCTCACGCGAACGGGGAACAAATACCGTTTCCACCGGGTACATCCGT
The DNA here is from genome assembly GCF_008084145.1 of Paenibacillus faecis. Lineage (GTDB taxonomy): Bacteria > Bacillota > Bacilli > Paenibacillales > Paenibacillaceae > Fontibacillus > Fontibacillus faecis. Next base: position 153,745 of record NZ_VSDO01000001.1, read on the forward strand.
CCCCGGCTTCGCACCACCGGCGCATCTCCGAGCAGCGCCGACACCGGCTCCGCGTCCAGCGTGGCGGACATGACGAGGACGCGCAAATCCTCGCGCAGCAGCTGGCGGCTCTGCAAAACAAGAGCCAGCCCCAAATCGGCATGGATGCTGCGCTCATGAAATTCGTCGAAGATCACGAGCCCCGTTCCGTCCAATGTCGGGTCCCGCTGCAGCATCCGGGTCAAAATCCCCTCCGTCACGACCGTAATCCGCGTCCGTGAAGAAACCCGGGCTTCCGTCCGGATCCGGTACCCTACCGTTTCTCCCACCGGCTCATTCAGCTGCTTGGCCATGTAGAAAGCTGCCGCTCTCGCTGCCAGCCGCCGCGGCTCCAGCAGCAGAATTTGTTGTCTCGCTAGCCAGGGCTCCTGAAGAAGTTCCAGGGACGTTCTCGTCGTTTTGCCCGCTCCCGGTTCGGCCAGCAGGACAGCCGTCCCTCGGCTCTCCAGGGCGTTTTTCAGCTCCGGAAGAACTACATCTATAGGCATCGCTTGTTTTCTCATCTTTCTCTCCTATCGGGGTTACACTATACTCCAAGTCGTCACTACGAAACGTCCTTGCGTGAATTCAATTTTAACATATCCCTTCCTCGGAAGGCGCACTTTGAAGCGGGCAGTTCCCCTTTGTATAATTAAATGGTCTCTGAATCAGGGAGGTTATCGGAAAATCATGAGTCCGAGCGGTACATGGGTTAATCTCTTGCTAATTCTGGTGCTGGTGGCACTAACTTCATTTTTTGTCGTTACGGAATACTCACTCCGCGGGCTTCGTCCCGGCAGGGTCAATTCCCTGGTACGGGAGAACCGCAGATCCGCGGTTCCGCTCGCGCGATTGATGCAGCGGCCGCAGCAGGCGCTTTCGGCATGCCAGTTGGGCGTCACCATGACGTCGCTGTTTCTCGGCTGGCTCGCGCAACCGCTCGCGAAGGCTTGGCTTCATCCGCTCTTTCGGTTCTTTACTCTGCCAAACCGGCTGGAAAGCATCTTGGCCTTTATTATCGCGTTTCTCGTCATCACGTATCTGCACGTTGTGCTCGGCGCGCTGGTTCCGCGGGTTCTCGCCGCCCAAAAAGGCGAAACCTTCGCCCTGGCCGCCTCGCGTCCGCTGCTGTGGTTTACGGGACTCATGTCCCCGCTGGTTTGGCTGCTTAATGTCTCTTCCGGGCGGATCGTCTCCTTGCTCGGACTGAAAGGGGGGCCAGGTGACGGTGAAGCGCATTCCGAAGAAGAACTTCAAGCCCTGATCAGCCAAAGTTTTAAGCACGGGGAGATCACCACCGACGAATATCGCTACATGAGCCGGATCTTCGCGTTTGACGAGCTCACCGCCAAGGATATCATGGTTCCCCGAACGGATATGGTATGCCTGTACGCTAATAAAAGCCGGGAAGAAAATCTGGAAATTATCAAAACCGAACAATATACGCGTTTTCCGGTCATTCGGGAAAACAAGGATGATATCATCGGCGTCATCAACACAAAGCAGCTGTTCCTCACCCATGGGGATCAGCCGGATTTGCCGCTGGCGTCCCTGGTTCGTCCCGTAATGACGGCTCCGGAGAATATCCCTTTAACCTCCCTCCTGTCCCGGATGCAGAAAGAACGGTCCCATATCGCTCTGCTGATCGACGAATACGGCGGCACCTCGGGCATGGTAACGATCGAGGATCTCCTGGAGGAAATCGTCGGGGATATCCGCGATGAGTTCGATCTCGAGGAAGAGCAGGAAATCACCGTACTGAGCGAGAATCATCTCATTGTGGACGGCAAAGTGTCGATCGTCCGGATCAACGACCTGCTGTCCACGGACCTGGAGGAGGAAGAAACCGACACGATCGGCGGCTGGGTGTACGGTCATGATACGGATATTGCCGAAGGCACCCGCCTTCAATATGGCGATTTTTCATTTACAGTGCTTGAAAGCGAAGGCAGCCGGATTCGAAAAATTGAGATCGAAAAGGTCGAGGAAGCCGGTGAATTCAACCATTCGCAATTATAACGATTTCAACCTATATAGGTTGAACTAAAGAATTGGCGCTGTGGAAGGATTTGAAATCGTTTCGGAGATACGTTCCGACATATAAAGCCCAACCGTTCGGCCTTCTAGCCGATATACCACTAGCGCTGCATTAACCCGAAGGGTCTTCTGCTAGGCCGTAACCGCCTCTCTTTGAACTCTGGCTGGTGGATAAGGGTCTTTTGCGGCGCTATTTTTGTCGAATTTGGCTATTTGCCGTGAAATAGCGGTCTTTTGGGGCCTTATTTTAGAGAAAGTCGGGCAAAAACCTGATTTTTGGGCTCACACCAGAGAAATAAGGCCCTTTTTGGCCGCTATTCTTCCCGAAAACGCAAATTGGGTTGAAATAACGGCCCAAAAGGCCGCTATTATAACAGGCGGCAAGAAAGATGGCGGATAGGCAGCACCCATATCAGTTTTAATGCAACACTAGAGTGTGAAAAGAAATTTCTACACCTCTGCCTATTGCCCCAGCAGACATCCGACAGCGATCGGCAGAACATTTCACACCGCGGCCGTACATGTAAATCAATAGTTCAATTAATTTAGATAGTTTAAGGAAGTGAACGTTTATGAAACGCGGACGATTTGCCCCCACGCCCTCCGGCGAGATGCATCTGGGCAATGCCAAGATTGCGTTGCTGGCCTGGTTGCAGATACGCTCCGAGCGAGGGGAGTTTATCCTGCGAATCGAAGATATCGATACGCAGCGGTCCAGACCCGACATTGCGGAGAGGATTCCGGAAGACCTCCGTTGGCTGGGGCTGGACTGGGATTTCGGACCGGGAGCGGACGACGGTCTGGGCCCTTATTCGCAGAGTTTGCGTTTGGCCTATTACGAGGATGCCTTGACCCGGCTTAAAGAAACCGGCAGGCTGTATCCCTGTTATTGCAGCAGGGCGGAATTATTGTCCATGGCCGGCGCTCCTCACGGTTTGGCTTCGGAAGGAGCCCCCTACGCGGGTACCTGCCGGCATCTTGACCCCGAGCAGCGGAAAGCGCGCGAAAAGCACAAATCCCCCTCGCTGCGATTTGCCATTGAAGCGGAACCGATCCGTTTCGTAGATGGCATCGCCGGTCCTCAATCGTTTCCGCCCGGCAGCGGCGGCGATTTCGTGGTTCGCCGTGCGGACGGCCTGTTCTCTTATCAATTGGCCGTCACGGTCGATGACGCCTTAATGGGGGTTACCGACGTTCTTCGTGGCGGGGATCTGCTGGACTCAACGCCGCGTCAGCTTGAATTGTACCGGGCTCTCGGGTATGCAGCCCCGGCTTTCTCGCACGCTCCTCTCCTGCTGGGTGAGGATGGCCGGCGGCTGGCCAAAAGGCACGGAGATTTAAGCATATCCTCCCTGCGGGCAAAGGGAATGCATCCGGAGTCGATCATCGGCTGGCTCGCCAAGATCAGCGGGTTGATCGACCGGTATGAGCCGGTTGCCGCCAAAGAGCTGATCCGGAATTTCTCGATGGAGCGGATTGCGAAGCATCCTTATTATTTAAGTGAACAGGACCTTGAATTTTTAGCTTCGGCCTGATATTTTCTTAAAAAAAGAAGCGCGGGATACCGTGGGCGAACCCTCGGCAACCCGCGCTTCTTTTGTTTTAGAGCAGGGATTCCGCTCCATCGATGACGATCCGCGCCCCCGTGACGTGCACGGATTCGTCGGAGGCCAGGAACGCTACCAAATCCGCGACGTTCTCCGGTTGACCCGGCCCGTCCGCAAGCGGCTGGGCCCCTTCCGGATATTCCACCGGGATGATGATCTCTTCCAGTTCTTCGCTGACCTCCGTCGACGAATCGATATTGGTGGCAATGGCACCGGGACAAATCGCGTTGACTCTGATTTTGAATTTGGCCAGCTCCAGCGCGGTCATTTTCATAAATGCCACCTGTCCGGCCTTCGTCGTGCTGTAAGCCGACATACCGAACCCGGAAAACCGGTCGTTCCCGTTGATGGAGCTGGTGATAATAATGCTGCCGCCCCCCCGCTTCTTCAAGTAAGGAACCGTATATTTTACGGTCAGGAACGTTCCGTTCAGGTTGACTTTCAGCGTTTTCTCCCAATCGTCCAGCGTCATTTCGTCGACGGGAGCCAACACCCCGTTGATACCCGCGTTTGCAAATACGATATCGATGCCGCCGAACACATCGGCGACTTCACTCACCGCCTTCTCCATCCGCACGGGATCGGAAACGTCGACATCAAAGGATCGGGAAACCCCGCGATAAATATTGTTAATTTGATGCTCCGTACTTCTCGTACGTTCGTCCATCAGATCAAAGAGCGCGACTTTGGCCCCTTCCTTAGCCAGCCTGATCGCCGCAGCTTTGCCGATGCCGGAGCCCGCCCCGGTAACGATCGCCGTCTTTCCCTGAAACCGCTGGCGGTTATAGTGATTATCAGCCATATGACACACGCTCCTATTCATGGGTTAAGGACATGGTAAGTACCTGTCTCAAGATTACCCAAAAAGAGGGGCGTTTTAATCACTTTCTAATTACAAATCCCGTTTGACGAAGATGGCTCGGGAGATGAAATAGGAAACGATCCCCGCCAGCGCAAGTACGCCAACCGCAAATACCCCGCTGGCCACGGGATGACCCGAGAACCAATTTATGACGAACGCCATATCGCTGTTGTTCAACAAACTCGCAATCAAACCGTTTCCGCCCAAAATGATGACCATCATAGCCACGTTCAGATATTGGGCTCCTTTGATTCCGAGCCAGAAGTACAGCGGCAAATAGACGGACAGGAATAAGACCATGGAAACCAAAGTGCCCAGCACTAGGACTTTATCGACTTGAAAAGTTCCATGATGAACCATATCCGCGGCTCCGCTGACGAGCACGCAGAACACAACGGCAACGACGAGCAATACCAGAGAGGAAACGTATTTCGATAAGACCAAATAACCCCGCTTTACCGGCAGGCTCACCAGAAATTGCTGGTTCGACTGGCGCATGTCCGAACCGATGGCCAGAATCATCACCATGCCGGGCAAGATCCCGTAAATTAGCGTAGAATTGCTGCTTTGGATAAATCCCGAGAAAATGACCGCATAAATCACTAACAGCCACAAGTAACGGCGGACGAGCAATAGATCCTTTCTTACAAGACAAATGAGTTTAGGCACGCAGTTTTCCTCCTTTGGCGGTAAAATACATAATATCCTCCAGGGTAGGCTGCTGATACAGCACCTTGTCGCCGAACAGTTCCGACGCCTTGGCCCGATTCGGCGAGAGCCCTTCAAACCCGAAGCTCGTTTCGCGAAGGCCCAAAAGTTCGCGGCGGATGTCCTGGTCCAGCAGTTCTCCTCCCCCTTTGACGATTACGTATCTTTCCAGAACGTCTTCCTTATTGTCGGTGAAAACGATCCGCCCTTTGTTTATGAACGTCACATAATCCGCCACCCTGTCCAAATCCGTCGTCAAATGCGTCGAGAACAAGACCGTATTGGCTTCCTCCAAAATATAATCCGCCAACAAATCCAGCAGTTCCCGCCGGAACACCGGGTCCAGACCGGCCGTAGGCTCATCCATGATCAGAAGGGACGGATGATGGGCCAGGGCGATGGCGATCGAAAATTTCGTCTTCATCCCCTTGGAGCAATCTTTGATTTTTTTACGCGAGGGGAGCTCGAACAAATCCATGTACTTTCTAAATTTCTCTTCATTCCAGTCTGAATAAAAAGGCGCGATAATCCGCTTCATCTCTTCCAGCGACAAATAGTCGTAATAGATGTTTTCATCCGAAATATAACCGATATTCTGCTTGTATTCGCCCGCCGAGGAGCCCGCGCTCCGGCCAAACACTTCGATCTTTCCTCCGTCGGGAACCACCATTCCCATAATCGCTTTGATAATGGTGCTTTTTCCGGCGCCGTTCGGACCGATCAACCCGGTAATGTACCCTTTCGGGACCGAAAAGGACACATCCGTCAGGTTGTAGTAGGAACCGTAGCTTTTCGATAACCCTTGCACATCGATCGCATTCATTCTTCATGACCTCCATCGTGATCCAACATTTTGATCCATTCGATTAACTCATCTACACTAACCGGGATATTCCGGCATTCCGCAAGCAGCTCTCTGATCTTCTCCTCCACCATGCGCATCCGCTGTTCCCGGATGAATTCCTGGTTCCCGCCGGATACGAAAGAGCCCTTACCGACAACGGAGTCGATGAGCCCTTCCTGCTCCAATTCGTTGTATGCCCGCTTTGTGGTGATAACGCTGATCTGAAGCTCCTTCGCCAACTGGCGTATGGAAGGCAGCGGTGTACCTGCTGGAAGCTCCCCTTGTAATATGCTCCCGCGGATTTGCCTTACGATCTGCATATAAATCGGCTCCCCCGATGAAGGGGACAGCAAAATTTTCATGATTCACCTTCCTTTGCGTCCATCCCCGTCGCTAATGTATATATACAATATACACAATGTATACGATAAGTTCAATAGTTGAGCAAAAAAAATAAGCTCCGGTCACGGAGCTTTCAGATTAACTCGTTTGCTGTTTCATGGCGCCCCATGCTTCGCTCGGATGCTGAAACCAATGACGCATCGTCTCCTTGAACGCTTCATCCGGCGTTGGCGTGGCAATCAGCCAATCCTCTTCTTTCCTGGTGCTGCTGCGTATGAGCCAGTTCATATGATGGTTGTTAATAAACTGGGCGCATTGGTTCTCCCATCCGTCCGGACCACGGGTGTATAATCGCAGACTCCCGTGCGCAACCCGGGTCTTCATACATTTCGCCAGGGCGATAATTCCCTCTTGGTCATCGGATACTTTGCCGAGCCGGGCTATTATTTCCTCCAAATCCATCTCATCCAGACGGACAAGAATCTCCTCAAAAGTACGCTTCGAAAGCAGCAATGCGGGAATGTCCCCTAGGGTGTGCGTATTCCATTTCATTTTGCCGGCAAGAATACCGCAAGCCTGGTAAAAACAACCGATCTCATCGATGCGATAAAGGGTCGGATTTTCGCCCGTTCTCTCCAAAGAAACGACCGTTTCCTCGGTGATATGCAAAAACTGCTCATGCGGCCCGATTTCGGTATGGTATTTCACCCAGCAAGCCTTATCCGCATCGAAGGCAGCCGACAAACTCGACAGCAGCGGCTCCGTGATCCTTTCGCGAGCCGCCTCTCCGTTAAGTGCCCCTTTTGATTTCAGCGAATATTGCGCCTCGTTCCAGCCGTTATTCTCTCCGCTTCGCAAATACCCTATCAGTGGATTGTCCATGTCAAGCAGGCTCTTCGCTCCCAGCATATCGGCAAGATAAAAGATTTCATTCGCGTTCAACGTCCAGGCGCTTTGTTGTAATGTGTCAGCCAAGATCATCTGCTTACCTCCTTCATACATGGATTTAGCTCCATTTCTCTCTGTGTATAGTTTCGACTTAATCCGTAAAATTTAAAGGTTTGTTGTAATCATACCACTCTTCTACCGCATCGACGGTTTGAAAAAAATGGCAATCTAATACCATCTACCCAAAATAGCGTGAGCTGAATCATATTTTTTTCTCGTTTTGAAACTTATTTCCGCTCAAAATCGTAGATACAATAGAAAAGCAGAATGACGAAGAACCCCATCATTCTGCCTGTCACAAATCCTTAATTGAATTATAATGTTATCTTAATCTATTTTTAAGCTAAGTACATTAGAATGGCATTATGAGACCACTGTATAGAGGTGATTAACTATGAGAATTATCATTACTTTCCAAGACAATCAAGTGCCTGTATATTTCAACACCGATACCAAACAACCCGTTCAACGGACTCTGAAGCTGCTGACCAGCGCGTTGGAGAACAAATTCCGCAACGGAAAGCAAGCCTTGAAGAAATGTTTAAACTCCTTGATCAGCATCGAAATCGAAGGCTCGGAGGCCATTCTGCACAGCAAGAGCGAGTTTGACTCCTTGGCGTTATCGCTCTATTGATCTTGCGGGTTCCCGGCAGGTTAATCCTTTGGCAATTTTGAATCACACACATAGAGAGGCCATGGCTGCAGTTATCAAACTGACGACCTGGCCTCTTCTTCGTTTATGGCCTTCTGAATCCGAATCAATAGCAGTCTGAGCAGATTTTGCCGCATGGGTTCATAGGTGCAGGTTTGAATTTTTTTAATAATAAATCGGTCGATCGCCATCATCCTTTACCTCCACGCAGGTCATTTGAAAGTCCCGCAGGAACTATTTTCCTGCCTCTCCTACTTCTAAATAAACCACTTTTTGGAGGATTAAACGGTCTTTAACCCCGATCCGACAAGGATTTCGCCGCTTCGACAGAAGTTCTCTTTATCTTCGAAAATCGGCCCCGGCTCGTGAACATATATACAGCCACTCCGGCCAAAAGCACCCCGTTCAGCACAAATACCGCCGGAATCGGCACATAGCCCGCCAGCGCTCCCCCGGCTATCGGACCCGCCATGTTCCCGAGTTGGCTGGACGACTGGTTCAAGCTGAAGGCCCTTCCCCGGAAATCGGGGTCCGTTGTCTTCACGATCAGCGCGTTAAGTGCCGGAAAGACAGCCGCAAAGAATAATCCATAGATGAAACGCAAAATTCCGAAGCCCGCAAGGCTGTGAAAAAATAACTGCAACATATTGCCCAGGGCCCCTCCGAGCAGTCCGATCAACAGGGTGTTCTGGTATCCGATTTTTTCCCCGATCTTGCCCCAGAACGGTGCCGCCAGCACCGTTGCTACCCCCACGGCCGAGAAAATGATGCCGGAGCTAAGCGAGGCGTCCGACGCCGCAGCCCCCAGATCAAGCACATAGAGGGACAATAGCGGTTCGAGAACCATAACGGACGCCGTTACGATCATAACGATCCCCAAATATCGCATAAACGGCCCGTTGGCTTTCGCCTGCTTAAGATCGTCCAGTACATGAGAACGTTCCTTGGTACGGTCGAAATTCTGTTCCCTGACGAAGACCAGAGCAATCATCGCGGAGATGAATACCACAGCTCCGGCCATCAGGAAGGATTCCCGATACCCGAGAAATTTGCTGACCACGCCCCCGATCATAGGCCCGATTATACCGCCCGCCGCGCCGGCCGTCGACATGATGCCTAGGGAAAAGCCGACGCGCTTCTCCGGGGTATTCGTCGCTACAAGCGCGATGGCCGCGGGGACATAACCGGCCAGAAGCCCCGATAAGATCCGGACGGCGATCAGTTGAAACGGCGTCTGGACCAGCGAATTCAGAATATAAACGACGCAAAGCGCAAAGCCGGAGCGCAAGAGCATCGGTTTACGGCCGTACTTATCCGCGAGCGAACCCCAGTAAGGCGAGATCAAGGCGCCGGCCAAAAAGGTAATGCCGAACGCAAAACCCGACCAAAGCGCGACATTCTTCGTCACGCCCAGATCATGAGCCAAAAAAAGCGACATGAAAGGAATCGACATCGAATACGCGGTACTGCAAAAAAAGACACCCAACCACAACACGTACAAATTTCGTTTCCAGGGGAATCCCAAATGTTCCACCACCCTGCATCGTTTTTTCCCCGAATGGACAGCTATTGTTCTATTGTACCACTTTACGGGAGTTTACGAGGGAACATCTGCCCGTTCACGCCTAAACACGATATAATGTACATAGTGTTTCCTGGTTACGCTTTCAGACTTCAACTTATTAGGAAAGGGTGTTTTCATCATGGCTCTTCTGCAATGCCGTTTCTTTTCGGAAGTGCTTGGGCTCAGCACTTCCATGACCGTCATCCTGCCCCAGTCCGCCCCCTCGCAAATCGGCATGCCCGGCTCCGCCCGGCCCGGTCCTTATCCGACCCTCTATTTGCTGCACGGCATGTCCGACGATGACACGATTTGGCTGCGGAGAACCTCGATCGAACGCTATGTGGCCGATCTCGGCCTCGCCGTAGTTATGCCTCAGGCGGACCTGAGCTTTTACACCGACATGGCGCACGGGAACCGGTACTGGACGTTCATCAGCGAAGAACTGCCGAACATCTGCCGGTCGTTCTTTCCTTTATCCGACCGCCGTGAGGACAATTTCGTCGCCGGCTTATCCATGGGCGGCTACGGCGCCTTTAAGCTGGCGCTGCGCAAGCCGGAGACGTTCGCCGCCGCGGCCAGCCTGTCGGGCGCCCTGGATATTCACCGCGATTTTCTCGAGCATGTCCGCGGTCCCCGGGAGCTCAGCGCTTTATTTCAGCGGATCTTCGGAGAGAAGGGGCCGCTCGGCACCGAGGATGATTTGCTCGCTCTGCTGCGTAAGTACGAAGAAAACGGGACTCAGGACCAGGCGCCCCGCCTGTACCAATGCTGCGGAACCGAGGATTTCTTGTACCAGGACAATCTCGTTTTCCGGGACGCTTGTCACCAGGCCGGCTTGGCTTTGACATACGACGAGGGTCCGGGCGATCATGATTGGGCCTACTGGGACGCCAAAATACAGGATGTTCTGAAGTGGCTTCCCCTAAAAAAATAAGGGATTAGCCTCTAAGGCTAATCCCTTTCCAGCGTCAGGCGCCTCCGCTCTTCCCCTTTGCCGCGGCGGGCGTCTTTTTTACCCTTGCCCTTGCGGTCGTTTCTCTGGCGCACCTGCTCTTTCGAAGCCTGATATTTCAGCTCCCGTTCCGTCTTGCGGTAGTTCTCCAATCGCTTCGGGTCCAGCTCACCGCTGTCTACCGCCGCTTTTACCGCACATCCCTCTTCCCGCTCATGCCGGCAGTCGGCAAACCGGCAATTCCGGCCAAGCTCTTCGATGTCCGTAAACGCTTCGGACCACCCGCCGCCATCTTCCCAAAGCCCGAGCTCGCGCATTCCGGGCGTATCGATCATCACCGCGCCTTGCGGCAGGATGAACAGCTCCCGGTGCGTGGTCGTATGGCGGCCGCGGCTGTCGCCCTCGCGGATTTCCTGCGTATCCTGAATCTCCTCGCCGGCAAGCCAGTTGAGAATCGTCGATTTGCCCGCCCCCGATGAGCCCGTAAGCGCCACGGTCATCCCTGGTCGAAGCAAGGCTTCCAGCTGCTCCCGGCCTTGGTCCTCCTTGGCGCTGACCGCGATGACCGGGACGCCGGGCGCGATACTTTCCGTTTCACGGACATACCGCTCGGGATCATCGCAAAGGTCGGCTTTGCTGAGCAGGATGACGGGATTTGCCCCGCTGTTCCAGGCCATGACGAGGTAGCGTTCCAGCCGCCGCAAGTTAAAATCTAGATTTAAGGCGGCTACCAGCAGCAACACATCCACATTCGCCGCTATCATTTGCTCCGTAGGTACGGAACCCGCCGCCCGGCGTGATATCCGGCTCGCCCGGGGCAAAATGCCGTGGATGATTCCATCGTTCCCCCCTTCCGCCATAAACCTTACCGCAATCCAGTCACCGACGGCGGGAAAGGCGCTGCGATCCCCCAATTCGTGCTGAATCCGTCCCGACAATTCCGCCCAGCCTTCTCCTCGCGAGGTCACGATGCGGTATTTATGACCATGGTCGGCAATCACTCTTCCCGGGGACGCCTCCGCCAACTCCAGTTCGTCAAAAGCCGTTTGCCAATCAGGGCTCCAGCCGTAAGTATACAGACCGTTTTTTTCATGTTCATGGTAAGACTCCAAGTTTGGTTTTAATGTCAATTCAAATTCCTCCATATTAATCGAAATGTAGAACGCTTTGGAAATGAAAAAAAAGACGCAAGGCATTAGCCTGCGTCTAAATAAACTTTCACGCCCACAGAGAATACCGATCGCGGGACGCAAAAAAACCGCAGGACCTTTACGGTCCCGCGGTAACATTTCCTCTTCCAAGGCGAAGCATCGCTCCATATTGTGTTGAATGGAATGATTGCGCCTTAAATGAACGAATTCCGAGTGGAGACCGTAAACTTATGTTGAGCAGCGAAAGAAACAATTCCGTATACTTCGTACATAATTACCAGCCTCCTTCAAAAGATTTGTTTACATCATAGGGTACCCGCCAACATTTGTCAACCCGTTATTTGCTAATTGGCTACACAGCCCGAAACGAACTCTTTAAGGCTTGGCTCAACCTCGTTCAGTTCCCTGATGGTTCGCCAAGGTTTACCCCCTTCCAGATCTTCGGGCCAGGCATGTTTGCGGAGCAGCCAAATCCCGCGAATGCCGACCTGGGCAGCCCCCCAAATATCGTTAACGGGATGGTCACCGATGATCACGGTCTCCTCACTAGGGGTCCCGAGCCGGTCAAGGGCAATGCGGTAAATCCGTTCATCCGGCTTCTTGATGCCGAGATCCCCGGAAACGATAATTTCGTCAAAATGTCCCCGCAGCGCAAGGCGGTCGATTTTTCCATGCTGCAGATGGCTGAAGCCATTGGTGATGATCCCCAGCTTCAGGCCGAGCGCTTTGCACGCCTTAAGCGCTTCTTCCGTATGATTCATAACCCGCGCGTGGGACATATAATTCCGGTCGTAGTAAGCCTTTAATTCGGTCAAATCCGGCTTGGAAGCCCAGGGCAATTTATCGATCAGCTCCCGAAAAAAACCTTCCTTCGGGCGATACCCGTCCGCGTCACTCTCTATCATATATTCCACGATGGCTTGCTGCTCCTCGGGCTCGGAGACCCGCAAACATTCACGGACAAGCTGCTCTGCGAACCGCCGGAAAGTCCAGTCCCGGTCCATTAACGTGTTGTCCAAATCGAATAATACCGCTTTGATTTGCTCCATGATACTCCTCCGTTCTCGTCATTCTCTATCTCTATTGTATAGGATATTGTCAATGGCGAGATCGGAGGGCAAGTTACATCACATGTTTCTGCCGATGGGTGAGGAGCATTTCCTGGTCCGTAATGTAGAGGGGAAACGGCGGGAGTTCCTTCAGATATCGCTCTCTCATGAGCAGCCGGAAATCCACCTGATCCGGCTGCTCGGGTCCCAGTACGGGGAGCTTGCCGGTCCGTTCCACATAATGATCGACCGCGACCTGGACCATATCCAAGTAATAAGGAATTTCACGGTCTGCTTCCTCAAAAATCTCATACGTTTCCCGGGACAAATAAAACTTCTGGTCACTGTATCCGCCCAAATACCGGGCAAGTCGTTTCAAATCCAAGCTTCCGTCCGGCAGGACGAGCGTTTTGCGGTTGATGCCGTCCGGCATCTCCGCTTCGTACTGTAGAACGGCTTTCTTTACCTCTTCCAGCGAGACCTGCACGGAAGAAGGGACTTTGGCAGCCTGGCGTTGTCTGCGGCGATTTTTCAACCATAACAGCATGAGCATAACCTCCCAACTTCAAGATACATTAACAGGAAGCGCTTACAATACTATTATATCCTTATTCACCGTTTTTGAACGCGATTCCGACCAGATTTCATATATTCGACATAATCGGAACCAGCCGCTTACCTGCCCGTCTCTGGATATTCTTTTCTTTTTGCGGTAGGATGAATTATGTTCAGTTACTAAATATTTTTAGGAGGACTCTCATGCAAGACGTCATCATCATCGGAGCGGGTCCTTGCGGACTGTCCGCAGCCATCGAATGCCAACGGCGCGGTTTACATACGCTCATCATCGAAAAAAATTGCCTCGTCCACTCCATATACTCCTATCCAACGTATATGCAGTTCTTCAGCACGCCGGAGATGCTGGAAATCGGCGACATCCCGTTTGTCTCCCCGAACGAGAAGCCCTACCGTCATGAAGCGCTTGCCTACTATCGCAGAGTCAGCGCCCATTATGGCGTTCAGATCGCTTCCTACGAAGAAGCCACCCGCATCGAGCGTAAAGCGGACGGCACCTTCGTCGTGCATTCCGTTACGCGCAGCGGGGAGAAATGGGAGTACCCGGCTCGGTACGTCGTGATTTCCACAGGGTACTTTGACCATCCGAATATGCTGGGAATCCCCGGGGAAGATATGGATAAAGTCTCCCACTACTTCCAGGAAGCCCACCCTTACGCGGGGATGAAGGTCGCCGTGATCGGCGGCAGCAATTCCGCCGTGGACGCCGCAATGGAACTCGTTCGCGTCGATGCGGAGGTCACCGTCGTATACCGGGGCGAGGCCATGTCCGAATCGGTCAAGCCTTGGGTGAAGCCGGTGTTCGAAAGCATGGTGAATAAAGGAAAAATCAAGCTGCTGCTGCAATCACGAGTGATCGGCATCAAGGAGAAAGAAATCGTGGTCGAGTCCTTAAACGACGCGAAGTCAACCTCCCTGCCGAACGATTTCGTGCTGGCCCTGACGGGTTTCCGGCCGGATCGCAAACTGATGCTCGAAGCCGGCGTGGAGATGTCCGGGGAGATGGAGAAACCGGTGTTCAACCCGGAGACGATGGAAACGAACGTGCCCGGCATTTACGTCGCAGGCGTCATTGCCTCCGGCCGGAATGCCAACGAGGTATTTATCGAAAGCGGCCGGGGTCACGGCCGGCTGATCGCGGACCATATTACCGAACTGTTGAAAGAACGCGGCTAATTGGAACCGGTATTCCCGGCCGACATAAGGAGTTAAATTAATGAACCAAATCGACACGATCTCACTGGTCCTGCTTTTCCTGGCGGCGCTGGGGATATTCAGCGGCAACATGCCGATTACCGTCGCCATGATCGTGCTGCTGCTCATCCGCGTCCTGCATCTGCACTTTGCTTTTCCCTGGTTGGAAAAGTACGGCCTGACCGTCGGAATCATCATTCTGACCATCGGCGTTATGACGCCGCTGGCCAGCGGCAAGCTTACGCTGCAGACCCTGTGGGCCTCCTTTTTTCACTGGAAGTCCCTGCTCGCCATCGCGGTCGGCATGCTGGTCGCCTGGCTCGGCGGCCGCGGGGCGGCGTTGATGGGTAGCCAGCCGACCGTGGTGGCCGGTCTGCTCATCGGCACGGTGCTCGGCGTCGCCCTGTTCCGCGGCGTCCCCGTCGGCCCCCTGATCGCGGCCGGCATTCTGTCGTTGATCATCGGGAAACTGTGACCGTACAGCCAACCTGACGTTTTATGCAAAAGAGGTTTCCCTCCCGTAATTCGGAAAGGGAAACCTCTTTTTTTAGAATGGATCCAACAAGGAGGTGTTTCCGCTTGAACATGGGCAAACTCTGGGCCGCTTACTCCGACGGATTCAGATTTTGAATGTTATACAGCTGCGCGTAAACGCCGTCCTCTTTCGCCATTAATTGTTCGTGGGTGCCGCGCTCGGCCACCGAGCCGTTCTTCATCACGACGATCAGATCGGCATGGGTGATCGTAGACAACCGGTGGGCGACGATAAGCGTCGTCCGGCTTTGCGAAAGATCCTGCAGGGACTGCTGGATCAGGTGCTCCGATTCGAGGTCCAGCGCCGACGTCGCTTCGTCCAGAATAAGAATCGGCGGGTCCTTCAGGAACACGCGGGCGATGGCGATCCGCTGTTTCTGTCCGCCGGAAAGCTTCACTCCGCGCTCCCCGACCTCAGTGTCGTACCCTTGCGGCAGCTGCATGATGAAATCATGCGCGTTCGCCGCCTTCGCCGCGGCGATGACCGCTTCTTCATCGGCCTCGGGGTCGCCAAGCTTGATGTTGTCGCGGACGCTGCCGCTAAACAGGAAGTTGTCCTGCAGCACCATGCCGATCCGGCTGCGCAGGCTCTCCATCGTCCAGTCGCGGACGTCCTTCCCGCCGACCGTAATCATCCCTTTCTGCACATCGTAGAAACGGGGAATCAAGCCTACCAGCGAGGATTTTCCGCCCCCGCTCATGCCGACGAACGCGACCGTTTGGCCGGGATGCACCTGCAGGGTAATATTTTTCAGCACCCAATTCCCTTCCTCATGGTATTTAAACCACACGTTGCGGAAGCCGATGCCGTGCATCCCGCCGGGCATGATCTCCGCGTCCTTCCGGTCGGTCATATCGTAAGGCTCCTCAAACAGCTCAAGCACCCGTTCCCACGAGGCCGACGCCTGCGTAAGCACCGTGGAAGAATTGATCAGCCGCTTTAACGGAGCGTAAAGCCGGTCCAGATAGCCAAAAAACGCGACAAACGTACCTAGCGTCAAATGATGCTGGATGACTTGGTAGCCGCCATACCCGATGACAAGCAGCGGCGCGATATCCGTCAAGGTGTTGATCACGGCGAACGTCCAGGCGTTCCAGCGGCTGTGGGCCATCGCTTTGTTCAGGTACGTTCCGTTGATTCCCGTGAACTGGCGGGCTTCATGCCGCTCCAAAGCGAAGCTGCGGATGACGGAAATGCCTTGAATCCGTTCGTGCAGATAAGCCTGAATCCCGGCAAGCGCCGCCGAACGGTCTTTTGTCAGCTTCTTCAACCGTTTGTAGAGCACCTTCACCGCGATGGCGTAGAGGGGAAATATCGCGATCGCCACCAGCGTCAGGAGCGGGTTTAAATACAACATGAAGCCCAGGACGAATATCAGCGTAAACAGATCTAGCCAGATGTTCATCATTCCGACTTCCACGATGTTTTTCGTCTGTTCGGCATCGTTGATAAACCGGGAAATGACCTCGCCGACTTTCGTGTTCTGGTAGTACCTGAGCGATAACCGCTGAAGATGCCCGTACAGTTTGTTGCGAAGATCGTACAAAATCCGGGCGGTGATCAACTGGGCAAAATATTGACGGGCATATTCCACCGGACCGCGGACAATGACAAACAGAAATAGCGTACCGCCGAGGACGATAAGGAGGCGGTCTACCTTTTGGCCGAAATCGGCTGCGGGATTAAGCAGAATATCGTCCACCACATACTTTTGGACCAACGGCAGCAAAGACGGAATGCCGAACTTTAAAATTCCGATAAACAACGTGAGTACGATCCATTTCGCATAAGGCCGGACAAACTTAAAATACGCTTTCCATTGCTTCAACTCAGCTGCACATCCCTCTTCTTCGTAATTCAAGCCAACGTCCGGCGTCCTTTCGAACGCCGGGATAAACGCTTGTTTTTTGCGTAAAGCTGTATTTGTAACCCCATTAATGATATACTCCATATTAACATGTCACTGCCTGTCATTGCGGAAAATGATACGCCGTTCCTGTGTCTATGGGCGGGGTATAGCAAGGAAACAGGCACGAATAGCAACAGCCCGCTTTAGGAGGATAACCATGTCGCGTCGATTTGTGATTGAAGCCGTGATGGTGGCAATTTACGGTGAATTGTTGGTGCCGTCTGCGCCTGTGGAATATATCGTCCCTTACACCACCGTCATGGAACTCTATGAATTTCAGAAAAGCCCGGAACCCCTGATGAACGATCCGCTGGATGACAGCCATGTCAAACGCAAAATCGGCGAATTGATCGCTTATCTGGAAGAGCCGCTCAACCGGAAAAAGCTCGAGCGCGCCCTCTCGGTTCCCTGGTCCAAAAGCCCGGCCATCTTGTTCGGCGACCATGTCTCCTGGACCGTCGTCAACGCCGTGGATAACGAGCAGTATGGGGAACTGCTCGATCCGATCGAAACGGAAATCGTCCTCGCCGCCCAGCGCGAAAATGCGCCGATCCTGACGGACCAATTGGAGCTGATCCGCCGGATTCTTGAAGCCGAAGCCCCGGTACAAATCTACGATATCGGAGACTTCGAATTCGCGATGGAGGACAATATCTTTTTTAATCAAAACTGATGCAAAAGCACGGAACTACAGATCCCGGTCTGTAAATTCCGTGCTTTTTTGAACATTATGCCAATGGTTCGTATCGGTATTCGATATCGTCTTCCGCCGCATTATAAGTGACCTTTAGCCGATGGCCTTCCAGGTACCACTTGTCCTGCTCTTCCATAAAGAAGGTAATCCCCGCTTCCATGACGGAAATGCCCGGCGACACGGGTTTGTCCGACTGGATGCCGAGCGAGAATCCCGGATGGATTTGTCCTCCTGCACTGTACCGGGCGAACAATCGAACCGCATCCCCCTCCTGCAGCCCCAGCTCCTTCTTGAACCAAAGGGCCGCTTCCTTCGTTACTTCGATCATCTGCATCTCCTCCTGTACACTCCTTATTGTAGACGAAAGAATGGATTTTGCAAAAAATAAATTGACACTTTCCCGAAGCCGATGATAAAATCGTCAACATACGAGATCGCATTTTGCATTAATTACCATTTGAAAGGGGTGAAGACGGTGTTTACGATTGTATACTTGACTGCATTTCGCGATGCAGACCGCACACAACCGAATACCGTAGTAACCCTGCAGGTTTCAAGCGAGTTTTTTGTTGATCCCCTTCGCGCCCGTTGACGCGATTGGAAGCAGCCTTTCATGATTTTGCGGCGGTTACTTGCACAGTCAAGTAGCGTACGCGACATATGTTAAAGAAACTTAAGGCATACGTTTACGGACGTCATGCCTTTTTTGCTGTTTTCACGGGACCGAAAAACGGTCCGTACAATCCTGCACAGTCGATTCGATCCAAACGAATAAAGAGAAAAAGGAGGAAACCTTTATCATGTTTTCTGTTCTCCAAAATCTGGGGTGGTTTTTTAGGCGGGAAAAGAAGCGATACACCATCGGTCTTGTCGTCCTCATTCTGGTCGGCGTCGTGGAGCTGGCTCCCCCGAAACTGATCGGCAACGCGATCGACAGCATCGTGGCCGGCACGATCACCTGGGGATCGCTGACCACTTATATTCTGCTGATTATCGCGCTCCTGGCCCTGATCTATTTTGTCACGTACATATGGATGCATTCGCTGTTCGGGGGTTCCAACCTGGTGGAGCGCCTGCTGCGCACCCGGTTTATGAACCATCTGCTCGGCATGACCCCGCCTTTCTTCGAACGCAACCGTACCGGCGACCTGATGGCCCGAGCCACCAACGATCTTCGCTCCGTGGCCACCACCGTCGGGTTCGGCATGCTGACGCTCACTGATTCCACGGCTTACTTGACGGTTATCTTCGTCGCCATGAGCACCTTGATCAGCTGGAAGCTGACGCTGGCCGCGGTCATTCCGCTCCCCTTCATCGCCATCGCGATGAAAATTTACGGAAAGATCATCCATGAGCGCTATACCGAGGCGCAGGACGCCTTCGGCGATATGAACGACCAGGTGCTCGAATCGGTCGCCGGCATTCGGGTCATCCGCGCCTACGTTCAGGAACGCAACGATGAAAAGCGGTTCGAAGCCATAACGAACGATGTGTACCGAAAAAATCTGGCGGTCGCCAAGGTCGACGCTTTCTTCGAACCGACGATCCGCTTCTGCGTCGGGCTCAGCTATGCGATCGGCCTGACCTACGGCATTTATCTCGTGTTTCACAATGAATTGACCCTGGGTGATCTCGTTTCTTTCAACATGTACCTGGGGATGATGATCTGGCCGATGTTCGCCATCGGTGAACTCATCAACATTATGCAGCGCGGCGGCGCCTCGCTCGACCGGGTCAACGAAACCCTGAACGTCCGTCCCGACGTCGCGGACCCGGCGGAACCCGCCGATGTCCGGCAGCCCGACACGATCGAGTTTAAAGACTTCACGTTCCGCTATCCGACTTCGACCGTGAACAACCTGGAACACATTCATCTCCGCATTCCGCGGGGAGCGACGCTCGGCGTCGTCGGCCGGACCGGAAGCGGCAAGTCGACACTGCTCAAGCAACTGCTCCATGAGTACCCATTGGGGACCGGAGAGCTTACGATTTCCGACGTGCCGATCGACCGGATCGCGCTGGACCGCCTGCACAGCTGGATCGGCTACGTTCCGCAGGAGCAGGTGCTCTTCTCCAAGACGGTCCGGCAAAATATCCAGTTCGGCCGTCCCGACGCGCCGGACGAGATCATCATGGAGGCGATCCGGACCGCCGCGTTCGATCAGGACCTCGGCACGCTGTCCGACGGTCTGGATACGCTGGTCGGCGAGAAAGGCGTCGCCCTCTCGGGCGGGCAGAAACAGCGCGTATCGCTGGCCCGGGCCTTTATCGCCGACCCCGACATCCTGATTCTCGATGATGCCCTGTCCGCGGTCGACGCCCGGACGGAAGCGCGGATTATCGAGAATATCCGGAACAAGCGCTCCGGCAAAACGACGCTGATCTCCACGCACCGTCTGTCGGCGATCGAACATGCCGACTGGATCGTCGTGCTGGAGAAGGGGCGTGTCATCGAAGAAGGTACCCATGAAACGCTGCTGCAGCGCGGCGGCTGGTACCGGGAACAATACGAACGTCAGCAGGTTGAATCCAATCTGACGGACTAAGGAGGTGCCTCTCGGATGCACTCGAACACGGGAAAATCACTGCTCAAATACGCCCTGACGGCGAAAAATACATTTATTCTGGCTCTCGTCATGCTGGCCATCGGCGTGGCCGCCGAACTGGCCGGGCCGTTTATCGCCCGGTCCATGATCGACGACCATATGCTGGCCATCGAGAAGCCGTACTATGAAACCGCCGCTGCCGGAGAGTCCACCGTCAACTACGACGGGCGAACCTTCAAGCGCGGCGACAGGTTCACCGAAGGAGAAGCCCGCGGACCCGAAGTCCGGATCCTTCAAGTCGGCACCTCCTTCGTCTTCGTGGAAGCGGAGATGGGCGACGTGTCCGGCGAACGAAGCTACCGCGACGGTACGCTGATCTTAACGAAGTCCGGCCAGGTTACCGAATATCCGGCCCGGAAGCTGAACGCCGCGGAAGTGTTCGCGTTCTACCGCCCCGAAATCCCGGGGATTTTGACGCTGGTCGGCTGGTACTTCGTGTTCCTGGCGATCTCCATCGTGATGGAATTCGGCAAGACCTACTGGCTGCAATCTTCGGCCAACAAAGTTATCCAGAAGCTGCGGATCGACGTCTATGCCCACATCTCGCGGCTTCCGGTGAACTTCTTTGACAATCTGCCGGCGGGAAAGGTGGTGTCCCGCGTCACAAACGACACCGAAGCCGTGAAAGATTTATTTATCGCCGTCCTCTCCAACTTCTTCTCGGGCGTCATCAACATGCTCGGGGTTTATGTGGCCCTCTTCCTGCTCGACGTCCGGCTCGGCATGATCTGTTTGTTTGTCGTGCCGATTATTTGGGCTTGGGTCGTGCTCTATCGGAAGTTCGCCACGAAGTACAACACGATTATTCGTTCCCGGCTCAGCGAAATCAACGCGATTATCAACGAGTCGATTCAAGGGATGTCGATCATCCGGATTTTCCGCCGGCAATCCCAAACCAAGGCGGAGTTCGAGAAGTTGAACGACGATTACATGACCTATCAGAACAAGATGCTGAATTTGAACGCTTTTACCTCGCATAACCTGGTCAATGTTATCCGCAACCTTGCCTTCGCCCTCGTGCTCTGGTATTTCGGATCGGCGCAGATCACGGGTTCAAGCGTAATCTCGCTGGGCGTGCTGTACGCATTCGTCGATGTGCTGGGACGGCTGTTCCAGCCGATTACCGGAATGGTGAACCAATTGGCGGCTCTCGATTCGTCGATGGTATCCGCGGGCCGCGTGTTCGCCCTGATGGATGAACCGGGCGAAGCCGTTACCGACGGCTCCATGCCGCGTTATAAAGGGAACGTCGAGTTTAAGGACGTCTCCTTCGCTTACAAGAAGGATAACGTGTTGAAGAATATCTCCTTCGAGGCGAAACAAGGTCAAACCGTCGCCCTCGTGGGCCACACCGGATCGGGAAAAAGCTCGATCATCAACTTGCTGTTCCGGTTTTACGACCCGCAAAAGGGAACGATCACCATCGACGGCCAGCCCGTCAAGGACCTGCCTAAACAGTGGATCAGGCAGCATATGGGAATCGTTCTGCAGGATCCGTACCTGTTCACCGGAACGATCGCTTCCAATGTCAGCCTGGGCGATGAACGGATTTCCCGGGAGACGATCGAGAAAGCGTTGAAGGATGTCGGGGCCGACCGGATCCTCGCCCATTTGCCGAAGGGGCTGGATGAACCGGTAGTTGAGAAGGGCAGCACCTTGTCCGCGGGGGAACGCCAATTGATCTCCTTCGCCCGGGCGCTCGCCTTCGATCCGGCGATCCTGATCCTCGATGAGGCGACCGCCAACATCGATACGGAGACCGAGGCGCTGATCCAGTCGGCGCTCGAGGTGCTCAAACGGGGGCGGACCACCTTCATTATCGCCCACCGGCTGTCCACGATCCGCAGCGCGGACCTCATTCTCGTGCTGCATCGAGGTGAAATCGTGGAGCGCGGAACGCACGACGAACTGCTTGCGCTCGGCGGCCGATATTATCAGATGTATCGGCTGCAAGCGGGCGGCGATACCCCGGCGCTCGGCGGACTTCCCGGACATATAACGGAACCGGCCACCGGCCGCATTTAACGAATCAAAAAGAGGGTGTCCCCAAAGTCATCAACGATGACCGGGGACGACCCTCTTTTTCATTAGTCCAGCTTCATTTCGCGTGCCAAAGATGACGGAATTTCTTCTTTATCCACGAGGACGTCGATTACGAAAGGCTTGTTGGAACCCAATGCCCGTTTAAACACCTGTTTAAATTCGTCAAGCGTCGAACAAGCTGCGCTGTCCGCCCCCATCGAAGCCGCGTATGCGGCAACATCAAGCGGTTGTTTGAAAATCGTGCCGTCCGTTCGACCGGTAAACTGTCTCATCCCTTTCAACGCCATATCCAGTTGTCCGTTATTGATGACGATAAAAATGACCGGCAGCTGCTCCGCCACACAGGTGTTGATTTCGGAGCCCAACATAAATACACAGCCGTCTCCCGTCAGACAGATAACGTTTTGTTCTTGATCGGCGAATCTCGCCCCAATCGCCATTCCGATGGCATTCGCCATGGAAGCGAAATAGGAATCGAAGAAAAATTTCACGCCGGGCTTTAAATCCAGCCAACGGACGGCATGGTAACCGTGGGCGCCGTCATCGGCGAAAACCATCGTGTTTTCGGGGATCATATCACCGACCGCTTGGCAGACTTCGGCAACGGAGAGATTTTGCAACACAGGCAACGGGTCGTGATAAGTCTTCGCTGTATGTACTTTGGCGGGCTCATTAGGATATAAACGTAAAATCTCCTCCAGATTGGTTCGTAGGTCTCCGAATATATGAAGGTATTTCGACTTTATAATTCCTCCCATAAACTCATGGGCAATATCGAATTGGATGATCTCCCCGGGATAATAGGAACGGTCCAAGCCTGCTAAAGCGGTATCGCTAAGGCGCGACCCCATCACCAAAAGCAAGTCGACGCCGGATTTCAATAAATCCTTGGCCTTTTGATGTCCGCCTAAACCAAAGGGTCCGTAATAAAGAGGGTGCGCGGAATAAACACTTCCCTTTCCTCCGGGAGTCGTGACAATGGGGATATGAAAAGTCTCGGCAAATGCCGCCAATTCCTTCTGCGCTCCGGAAAGCACCACACCTTTACCCGCAAGAATTACCGGTTTACGGGCCTTTCGAAGCCGAAGAATCGCCTCCTCCAAATTGGTGGCTATGTAATTCACATTCCCGGATGGTAGCTGCACCAACGAGTCGCTGACGGGAGAGATCATAACATCAAATGGAATGCAAAGGTGAACCGGTCCTTTTCTGCCGGTCATCGCCTCGCGCAAAGCATAGGTCAGGATGGCGGGAAAAGTATCGCCTCGCGTAACCATTGTACTGAACAAAGTGACCGGCTTCATGATTTCCGCCAAATCGATGCCGTATTGCGAAGAATCTTGGCATTGCGGAATCCCTAATTCGGCCGCCGATTGATGACCCGTTATAAAGAGCACGGGTAAACCGTTCATTTTGGCGTGCGCTGCGGCAGTGACGAGATTGGTGCCGCCCGGACCGGAAGTTGCGACGACCACGCCTAACTTATGGTTCGTAAATGCATAGCCCCCCGCACTAAATCCCGACCCGCTCTCATGCCTTCCCAAAATAAATTCGATATCCTGGTTCCCGAATTCCAATATCAAAGGAGCTATCGATTTACCCGGAATTCCAAAAGCGTGTTTTATGCCAAGATTAACTAAGGTCTCAACTAAGAGCTGGACAACGTTTTTCACAAAGAACACTCCTCTAATATATTTGTCAAAGGTAAATGAATATTGAAATCCGTCCCTGTACCCAATATAGAATCGATAGTAATTTCTCCGTGATGATTATTGATAATCCGGTAGGAAACCGACAGCCCTAGCCCCGTTCCATGTTCCTTCGTGGTAAAGAAAGGATTTTGGATTTTGGTCAGGTTCTCTGGACTAATCCCGCTGCCGTTGTCTGAAATGGTTATGATTAAATGGTTACGATTTTTCCGCGTTTTTAAGGTTACGGCCTCGTTAGGCTGCGAAGCTTCGACGGCGTTTTGCAAAATATTGATCAAGACCTGTTTGATCTGCGCGGCATCCGCAAATAAAATATCCTCGTCGGTGGTTTGATAATCCCGGACATACCGGATATCGTGCAGCGCAGCCTGTCCTTCCATCACACGAAGCACATTGTCAAGAAACTCATTGATTTTAATCGGCTTCACGATCGGGACAGAAGGTTTGGACATCGTGACAAAGTCGGAAACGAGGTTCTTGACGCGCTCCAGTTCTTCATAGACATATCCCATATATTTCGCGGTTAGGGGATCGAGCCGCTGCGACCGAATCATTTGCACAAAGCCCATAATCACGGTAAGCGGGTTGCGTATTTCGTGTGCCAAACCGGCCGCCAATTTGCCGATCGCGGACAGTTTCTCGCTGACAATCACCTGCTGCTCCAGTAAATAGCGCTCGGTAATATCCCGAAGCTGAGCATAAGCACCTTGAAGGACGCCATTTTCAAAAATAGGTATAATGTCAACAAGACAAACGGTATGGATCCCTCTGACATTATAGTGGACCTCGATGCCCCGCTGCCGCTGTCCCTTCGCAATCGTTTCCGCGATATGCGGTCCAAGCTCCGAGATAGGAAGAGCGGACTGTCCTACCGCAACCAGGTCCGGAATCATGGATTGCGCGATATGGTTAACATCTACGATCACACCGCATTGATCGACCAAGAGAATACCGGTATCCAGGTTATTTACCATCAGATGGTGCAAATTTAATTGGCGCTGGTTCGTTTTTCTGAGGATGAGCTCCCGCCTCATCGATTCCACCATATTGACCAACATAGCAAGCTGGTACTTGCTGAAATCGACAACGCTCGTCATCAGGGAGATGGTTCCTTCCAAGACCCCATGATCGCTCGGAAATGAAAAAGGAACGCTTTGGCAGGCGGAATCGTGCAATACCAGATGGAAATGATCCTTGCCCACGGTTTGAAAAGGAATCTTCTTGTCCAGGGCGATCAGCGTCGCGCAAATGCCCACTTCCCGTTCAAGCATCAAACTCCCTTCTTTAATGTTTAACTGCGACAGATTTTCTTTCATGATCCGATCACCGAAGGAATCAATCACCACCCCTTCATCATCGGTGACCAGAAATAACACCATTTGACCGTTGAGCAACTTAATGGTGTTCTCTCCAAGAACTTTCGTCACCTCTAAAATGTCGGCATATCGGCTTTTTTGCTTTTGTAGATGTTCTTCAGACACGGTCGTTAAGGGAGACGGGATATCTGTTGGTTGCATTCCGTTTGCCAAACAACGCCGACGTATCTCCGCAAGGAAGCAGTTTTCCATATGTTTCGTACCCCCAAAATTACGAATTGTACTTATTCCCTGCAGCTTACAGTAAATAGTTCTCCGCTTTCCGCTCAAACCCCTTCTTCATTTCGACTTGATCTTACAAATAAATTGTGAATCCACCATTATCTTCAATTCGAAAAATGACCTCTAAAACTCCTTACGTCGGAATTCATTGGGGGTTACTCCGTATTCTTTTTTGAACACGCGATAGAATGAGCGCAAGCTGTTGAAGCCGGAATCAAACGCGATATCGGTGACCGGATTTGTAGTGGATACCAGCAGCATATGTGCGAAGGCTGCCCGTTGGCCGTTGATGTAATCGCGAAAAGAGATGCGGAATTGCTCGGAGAAGATGCGGGAAATCATGAATTTGCTGATACCCAGCTCGATGGACAGCTTGTTCAGGTTGATGGGTTCTAAAAAATGCATGTCGATATAAGTCAGAATTTTGGGAATGAGCTCCATGTCTTTCTTGTAATCTATTTTTTTCAAGGACAATAATGGCAGAGCATGTCCTAGTATGACCGAAATGTAAGCCTTGAGCAGACGTTGATCGCGCTGTTCTTGATATAGTTTATACAACGTTGTCGTGAGATCAGGCAGCAACGGATGATTAGCGGCTACGGAATGGTCCGGGATATGGTGAAGCAAGTCCCCCGTATAATCTCCTGGAAATGTGGCGTCAAAAAAGATCAACAGGATCTCGTTCTTCTCTGTGGTTTTGTAGCTATGGGGCTGATTGGGGAATATGATCGCCACGTCTCCCGCGGATAAAACATATTCTCTGCCATTGATGTGGATATGAATGCTGCCTGTCAAGACCGTCGCGATTTCAATATTTTTATGGAGATGCAGAGGATAGGTGTTATTGGTGGAAATAAAGGAATGAAACGCCTGGTCGCGATGCTGATATTTTATTTTCATAGCTTCCTCCCTATCGGCATCTTGCCTATCTCAAGCAGCGGGGTTCTGCCGTATTAAGAATATATTATGGATTTGCTCCATGCGGTACAAGGACCAAGAGCAATAATTGGCACAAAAAAGCGGCGGTTTTGGCAGGTAATGAAGTCCTAAAAGCTTTAAAGTAGAGCCGAGGACCATAACATTCCACTGAAAGGAGGAAGTATAGCAGGATCCTCTGTCGATCGATTACGGGGGGATCTTTGTTATACGTCAAACATGAAATGGAAAGATAAAAGATTCAGGAAGGCGGCTTCCGTTTTTTTGAGTTTTTCGGTAGCGCTTTCAATATTGGGGAACCCGAGTCTCGAGGCCTCAGAACAGGCGAATCCCGATAAGAAATCTGCCCCTGTCGTTGCTTTTCCGGGTGCTGAAGGCGGCGGTGCCTATGCCAGCGGAGGCCGGGGCGGCGATGTCTACATCGTAACGACTCTGGAAGATTACGGCGAAAAAGACAAACCTATTGAAGGATCGCTGCGGTATGGGGTTCTATCTACGCCCAAAGAAGGGCGTACGATCGTTTTTCACGTTTCCGGAACGATCGAACTGAAAAGCACCCTGCGGTTTAAAAACATTAAAAACCTGACCATCGCCGGGCAAACCGCGCCGGGGAACGGAATCACCATTGCCGGCTGGGATACCAACATCAGCGATTCGGAAAATATCATCCTCAGGTATCTCGCCTTCCGGCTGGGCGCCACCCATGTTTATAACGGCAGCGATTCAATGGACGCGCTTTGGGGAAGAGACAACGACACTTTTATCATCGACCATTGTTCTTTCAGTTGGAATACGGATGAAACCTTGTCTTTATACAGAGGCGAGAACGGAACGATCCAATGGTCCATCATTTCGGAAAGCCTGACGCTATCCGGGCATTCCAAAGGAAGACATGGGTATGGCGGTATTTCCGGCGGTGATAAAACGACGTTCCATCACAATTTATACGCGAATCATACTTCCCGAAATCCCAGACTCGGCGGCGGCTATGCCGGTTCCGCGGATGCCGATCATGTGGCGGTTGTTCAGTTCTCCAACAACGTCATTTACAACTGGGGCTTTAACGGCACTTACGGCGGGGGCTTCACATTTACGAATTTTATGAACAATATCGAAATTGCCGGTCCCGGAACAAGGGATAACGTGCTGAACCGGGTGCTCGATGCCGGAGAATCCACCAAGGTAGGGGGTTTTCACGTCAACGGGAACCGAATTAATGGCAAACTTACAGGATTGCTGGACGGGTCTTCGGAATACGTTAAATTTTCCGGCGCCGACAGCGGCGAACATGCCACCACCTTTGCATCCAAGCCGTACCTATCGGCGGACAGCTTGGGGGTTAATCACGGCGTCACCAATAAAGCGTTCGACGCTTACGTGAAGACCGGCATAAAACAGGCCAATGAACCTCTGCTAAGAAGCATCCTGCAACAGGCGGGCGCCACCTATCCCCGTCGCGACGCGATCGATGCGAGAATTGTGGCGGAAGTGGAACAAGGCTTGGGCAGATATATCAACAGGGAACATGAGGTCGGGGGCTATATCTCGGATTTCGGGATCATAGAGAAACGGCGTGACGATCCATTTGACACGAATCTGAACGGGATCGACGACAAATGGGAAAAGAAACATAAAATCTGGGGGATCAAAGACGCATATAAGACGGTGACTAACAGTGGTTATACCTGGTTAGAGCTTTATATTAACGGGCTTGTCGATATGAACCATGCCGCCGAAAACCCCGAAGCCATGCTGGTGGCCCCTAAAAATAACGACCGATTTGTTTCTGGGAAAGAAATCGAGGTCAAGATTAAAGCGTCCTCCAAATTCGGACATAAAATCAAGAAAGTGGCTGTTTATAACGGGTCCGAATATCTGGGGGACGCCGTCAAAAAAGGAAGCCATTATACGTATAAGATCAAGGGATTAAAGGACGCTTCGTATTATATCTCGGCAAGAGTGACGGATACGGAAGGGAACGGGACGCAAACTTCCGCCGCCATCATCCATGTCAATAACTCCCCCGCCACCTTGGCCGAGGCGGGTTGGACATCCGCTGATATCGGCGAACCGGACATTCAAGGTTCCGGCAGCATGACTGGCGGTACGATCACCGTTAAAGGCAACGGAAAACTTGGCATGAGCGAAGGCAGCGTAAAAGGCTCCGAATCGTACCAAGCGTCGAAAGACGATTTCCATTTCGTATATAAGGAGTTGAACGGCGACTTCGAATTAACCGCCAAGCTGGAGGACATGGGAGCCGTCGACAATCACGCTTTTGCCGGGCTGATGATCCGGGACGACTTGAAAGAAGACAGTGCCGCCGCGGCCCTGGGCCTCTCCTGGGTGAAGTTATCCAAAGAAACCAGCTGGTCAGCTTATCTGGCCGGAAGAAACGATAAGGGCGGACCATTTGATGAATTGACGGAAACCTTGGACAGCGTATCCGCCGCCGAAAAAGCCGGTATTCCACTGCTTCCGGACATCCCGTTCAAGTTGAACGGCGTCCCGCAAGGGTATTGGCTTAAACTGGGCCGTCAGGGAGATACAATCTTTGCGTATGGCTCACCCGACGGAAAGGAATGGTCGCGGATCGGCGAAAGAAAAATGGTCATGGAGGGTTCGGTATTTGTCGGATTTGCCGTCGACAGCAATGATGTCGCCAATAAGTTGGAACAACTCAATTACGCGAAGTTCTCCAGTATTTCTCTGGAAAATCGCTTTACGCCGATAGGCAAGTAGCAGCGAAGTCGGGGAAATTGCCGAGAACCACGCCAAAAACCAAGGAGCTAGGCGGGAACGGACCGCTTAACTCCTTGGTTTTTACGAATACATCCTAATTTAGCTGGTGAAGGTATTCCAAAGTTTACTTTGGGGCCCTCTTTTTTAGCCCTTTTAGTTCAACGGGGCGATTTCAACGGTGTAACGGCTTGGTACGAACGTTTCGGTTTTCGAATCCGTGATGACTTGGGCATAGGCGCTGTCCGGGTTGGGAGAAGTCAGTTCATAGTACACAACCGCCTTCTTCTCGTTCGGGAACTCCACCTTGGCTACCCGGATGCCGTACCCCGGATTCGGCTGATCATGGCGGGTCAGTTCGACTTTGTTCACCTCGTCATTCACTTTGTGAAGCTTGAACGATACGTTGTCGTTCACCTGCTGGGCATCGTCCTTATGAGCCTCAACGAATTCGGCCGCTTTATAAACCATGCGGGCCGCTTCGATCCGCGTTATCGACGCTTTCGGCTGGAAGTTGCGATCCTTGTCCAGCTCGGTAATTTTCATCAGCAGGAGTCTTTGGATGCTTCCGGAATAAAGCGGATTCCCCTTGTCGGAATCAGCCACCTCGATATACATTTTGATCATTGGATAATTGCCGGTCGCGGAGATCGCTTGATCCAAAATGTAAGCAAACTGCTCCTTCGTCATTTCTCCGGTCCACTTAAAGTCCTTAGGCAGCTTGATTCCGTTGTCTTCGGCGATCTTTTGAGCGGTGGAGTACCAAGGCGTTTTGCCCTGCCCTTTTTTCCCGCCGTCGTTTTTGGCCTCAAGCCCCAACGCGTGCACGGCCATATAAACGCCCTGTGCGCCCGTCAACTTGCTGCGCGGAGCAAATTTCTCCGCCGTCACGCCTTGAATGATTCCTTTTTTCTGAAGCGACTCCGTAATTTTGGCGTCCTGTCCCTCCACGTCGCTAAAAGCCGAAGCCGAAGACGCGAGCAGCAAAGATCCGGACATGAGCAACGCCGCCGCCGCTTTGAATTTTTTATTTTTCATTTTGCATCACCTCTGCCCCCTAGACGCAGCCGTTCCGCAAAAGGTTGCAGCATTTTGCATTCCGCTAGGCTTTAGGCTGCGGCAGCGCTCATCTTGCGGCAAATTTCCGCGCATCGGAGGCAAGCGTCCGCACAGTCCTTACAATGCTGATGCCCATGCTTCGAGCATTCCTCGGCGCAGGCTTCGCAAGCTTTGGCGCACAACTCGCAGATCTCCTTGGCGAACAAGGTGCTTCTGGACAACGCTTCCGCCGTAAACGCGCAAATTTCGGCGCACTCCCGGTCGAGCCGGATGCAGTCCCGCAGCATGGCCAGTTCATATTCCTTCAAGCTGGAAACATAGCAATAATTACAAGCGTTCATGCAGGAAATACAAGCTTCAATGCACTCCCGGTATTTTTCCTGGATCATCGATCCTACCTCCCTATCCAGTTTTGCTTTGGTAAACAGGCTCTTTCGATGTATTACCATGAACCCGGCTTGATGAAACAGCAGCGTCAGGCCCGATCGGTGCGTCCTTCTAGCGCGGACAAGGTTTCGGCCAGCTTGGTTTTATCGAAGTGCTCTCCGATAAACACCACGACATCGGGGACCTCCCCTTGCGGTGTGATTTTTAGGTAGTCGGCTTCCCTGTACGCATATTGAAACAGAAACCGGCTGGCGGTGTCGGAGAAGGACAGTATCCCTTTTCCCCGGTAAATTTCGCGGGGCAATTCGGCGATGAAGTTTTCGAATTCAACGCTGTCGACCGGTCCGGTAAAATAATGCGTATAAACCGTCACATGGTCATGCGAGTGGTGATGCGAGTGAGGTTCGTCGGCAGAATCATGCCCCTTGCCGGCATCCCCCGCGTGAAGCGATTCGCGTTTCCTTTCGGCCATGTTCATAGCCGGGTTCCCCGTCTCTACCCGTTTCCCGTCACCCAGCAAATAAACCGGATCCACTTCACAGCGGACGGCCGGTATGATTCTGGCATAGGGATTCAACCTCTCAAGCAGTTCCCGCATTTCTTGCTGCTGCTCTTGGCCGATCCGGTCGATTTTATTCAAAATCAAATCGGAGCCGCAGCGGATCTGCTCCACCATCAAACGGTATGTTTTCCCCTGCTGCTTTGCGTACAATTCCGCCAAATGAGCCGCGTCCACCACGGTGATCATCGGCCGGATATCCAGCTCCAGGTAAAGGGACGACTCCGTCACGGCGTCGAACATTTCCAAAGGATTGGCCGCCCCGGTCGCTTCGATCACGACCAAATCCGGTCGTTCCTCCCGGATCAGCTCGTACAGCTGCGCGCTGAGATCGGAGCGGATCGAACAGCAAATACAGCCGCCCAGCATCTCGGTCATCGGAACTTCTTCGCCGACCATCACCCCGTCCAGATTCACTTCTCCCAGCTCGTTCATAACGACGGCGGGGCGCAAACCTTGCTCTTTCCAATAAGCCAAAAGGCGCTGCAGCAGCGTTGTTTTTCCGCTGCCCAAAAATCCGGACAGCATATATATAGGTGTGGCCTTACTCCGTTTCTCCATCTTATGTATCCTCCATCTTTCGCTCTTTTTCCATGAAAGCGAGTTTACACCAACCTGAACGATCGCGCAACTTTGTAGCGGACTCAAGCGTTGACGGAAGGCCTAAGGGAATGGAGCGATTTGTGGTAAAGTATAGTATAGAAAAAACGAAAAACAGAAAGGATTACGAGCGATGATCAAATCCGTAGATGAACACCGCAATGAAGCTCCGAAGCAGGTGGCCTGCATGGTGGTCACCGTGTCCGACACCCGCACGGAAGAGATCGACTTAAGCGGTCAATTGATGATCCGGCTCCTCAAGGAAGCGGGCTATACCGTCGTGAAATATGCGATCGTCAAAGACGACTATGACGGAATCCGCCAGTTGCTGCGCGAAGCGGTATCCAGCCGGGAAGTCGAAGCGGTGCTGCTCAGCGGGGGAACGGGTATCGCACCTCGCGATACGACTTATGAAGCGGTCCGCAGCCTGCTGAACAAAGAACTGCCGGGCTTTGGCGAAATATTTCGGTTCCTCAGTTATACCGAAGATATCGGCCCGGCCGCGATCCTCAGCCGCGCCATCGCCGGAACCATCGGCAATATGGCCGTGTTCTCCATGCCGGGTTCCCAGGGAGCGGTGCAGCTCGCGATGGAAAAAATCATTCTTCCCGAATTGCGGCATGTGATGCGGGAAATTTACAAGTAACGATCTACTCAGCCCAAAAAACCCCTTCGCCGGTGACCGAGCTTGAGACCAAGCTGCATCTTCCGGCAAAGGGGTTGCTTCTGTTTCTTTACGAAGGATCCTGCACATTCATGCGAGCCAACACGTTGTCAAATACCTCTTCAAGGTCATCGCGGTACTCGTTCATTCTGTTTCGGCTGGAAGCATAAACGAGCGCGGCTTTCCCTTTTTGGGCGATGACCGAGGTTTCCTCCGCGGCCGCGATTTGCACCGAGCCGTTTCTGGCTCCGTACATTTCCTTCATTTCCTCGACTCGTTCGCTTTCGCTGGGATACACATGGACCAGTATAAAATGACGCGCATCCCCGTTGATAAAGTAGCTGTAAGTAATGTTGCCGTTTAGCCCTTCCGCGTAAGTCTCATGCGTCAGTCGGATGCCGCGCGCGGAGCATTCGTGTCGCAGCGCCTTTAACAGAGGAACGTTCAGTGTCGCCCCCCGGTTTAACTGCCGGGCGTTCCCTTCATTGTAGGACTTCATATTGTATTTATCCACTTCTTCCCGCACCATCCGCCGCTGACTATCGCTGCATCCGGCGGTGAAGGTGAAGGCCGCCAACGCGCTCAAGCCCAAAGCCCACCATCTCATCGCTATTCCTTCTCCTTTTTCCATGGATCGGTTGCTAATAGATGGTGTTAGAATGGCTCAGCACCGGGCGGATTATACCAGCTTGATCACCTGGCGTCCGATGGCTTTACCGCCCAAAATGGTCGTTAACGCCTCCGGAAGTCCGTCCAGCGGGGATACCGTAATCCAGTCTTTCAACGCAGACTCCGGCTTCCACTCGCCAGCCAGCTTCCGCCACAGCTCTTGTCTGAGTTCCATCGGGCAATAGACGGAGTCGATGCCCAGCAGATTGACTCCCCGCAAAATGAACGGATACACGGTGGCGTCGAAATTGCCGCCCGCCGCCATGCCGGACAAGGCGGCGGAACCGCCGTACTTCACGCTTTTAAGCAGATCGCCGGTGACCGCGCCGCCCACGGGGTCAACCACGGCGGCCCAGCGCTCCTTCCCGAGGGCTCCTTTGGCGCCGGAAGCCGCCTCCTCGCGGCTTAGCACAGCCGCGGCGCCGAGGGCCTGCAGCTTCCCGGCCAAGTCCGTTTTGCCCGTGACGGCGGTCACCTCAAAGCCCAGCCGCGCCAGCATGCTCACGGCCATGCTGCCGACTCCGCCCGTGGCCCCGGCGACCAGCACCGGACCGCCGGACGGGCGGAGCCCGTTGTCCAGCAGGCGCTCGATCGACAGCGCCGCCGTGAAACCGGCTGTGCCGATCCCCATCGCCTCCAGCGGAGTCAGCCCCTCCGGCAGCGGAACCAGCCATTCGCCTGGAACCCTGGCGAACTTGGCGTAGCCGCCTTCATGGCTTACTCCGAGCCCATAGCCGGTACAGAGCACACGATCGCCCGGACGAAACCGCTCGTCCCGGGATTCCTTAACCTCCCCGGCCAGATCAATGCCGGGGATAAACGGGTAACTGCGTACAATTTTTCCCTCAGGAATCGAAGCCAGCCCGTCTTTATAGTTTACGCCGGAATAATGAACTTCCACCGTAACGTCGCCTTCCGGAAGGTCTTCCAGGGTAACCCATTCCACCCCCGACCGAAACCCTTGTTCATTCTGATGCACGCGAAAAGCTTGAAATTTCTCCAAGGTGCTTCCTCCTCGAGTCTAAGACCTGATGGTTCTAATTATGTTTCGTTGATTAAAGGAACGGATGCTCATGCTTCGCCAGCAGGATTTGCCAGCGCCGATCCACTTCCTCTTCAAAAGCCCGGAGCGCTTCCGCATTTTCCGGCTTAAGCAAATGGCGGGTCTTGCCCATCGTTTTCAGCCATTCGGTCAGCGGAACCCGCTTACCCTTTTCCTCCGGGTTATAAGTGATGCTCGTCTGCCCGCGTTCCACTTCATAGAGCGGGAAAAAGCAGGAATTCACGGCCGCGTCCACAATGTTTGTGCCCTCGTCATCCTTGCTGATCCAGTTGAGCGGACAGGCTATCAATATTTTACCATAAACCAGGCCTTCATTCTGCGCATACCATTGGGCTTTTGCGGCCTTTTTCACCAAGTCTTGGGGATAGGCCTCGCTGCCGGTGAAAACGTACGGGATATTGGTGGCCGCCATAATCTGCGCCGTGTCCTTATGATGGAACACCTTGCCCTGCTGGGTCCCCCCGATGTTGGATGTCGAGGTCCGGTGTCCAAGCGGAGTGGAATAGGACAGCTGCGCCCCCGTATTCATATAACCTTCGTTATCGTACTCGACGATGATCATCCGATGATTGCGGAGCGCCGCCCCGATCGCCGGACCCATGCCGATATCCATGCCGCCGTCCCCGGTGACCATAACGAAGGTAAAATCATCCTTCAGCCCGAGATCGTCCAGTTCTCCACGGCGCTTGCGTTCCCAGAACATCTCCACCACGCCGGACAAGGTGGCCGCCCCGTTTTGGAACAGGTTATGGATATACGTCGCCTTGTGGGAGGAGTATGGATATCCGGTGGTCGTAACCATGGCGCAGCCGGTATGGAATAATGCCACGATGTCTCCCTCGATCCCTTTAAAAAACAGCTCCAGCCCGGAGAAAATGCCGCATCCCGGGCAGGCGCCGTGTCCCGGTGCAATCCGTTTCGGTTTCTTGGTCAACGCCCTGAGCGGCGGGATGCGGACGCCCAGTTTGCCGGTTTCTTCATTGCGCGTCACGGTGATCAGCCCGGTTTTCAGATCTTCGAAGCGCAGCGGCTGGAGCACCCTTTTCGGAGCCTTTCCCGCATCGCCCGGCGTATGTCCGTAATAATCAAATGGCACGTCAACCTTGCCCTTCTCGGCCGCTTCCATAGCGAGCGCGAAGAAGTGGCGTCCGTCCTCGGCATAGAACTCTTTGCCGCCCAGCCCGTAGACCCGGCTGATCACCTGCGTCGTCCGGTTGCCGTAAGTAAACAGCGCCGCCTTGATTTCATTGCTCATATTGCCGCCGTAGGCCCCGTAAGAATCGGCCCGGTCGCCGATGGTTACGGCTTTGACCGATTTAAGTGCCTCCGCGATTTGCCGCTGCGGGAACGGACGAATCACGTTCGGCGCGATCGATCCCGCTTTAATGCCTTGACGCCGCAAGTCGTCCACGACATCCTTGATAATCTCGGAGGCGGAGTTCATAAGGAATACCGCGACTTCCGCATCCTCCATCCGGTACAAGTCCAGCATCGGGTATTCCCGTCCGGTCAATTCGGCATATTCGCCGGCGATCCGCTCAAAAACGGTCTCCGCTTTATACATGGCCTGGGATTGCTGATATTTATTGTTGATGTAATCCGGCTCGTTCATGTATGGACCTACCGTAATCGGATTGTTCCGGTCCAGCGTGTGCGGAAATCCCCCCGGCGGACGCTCTCCCACAAACTTCAGCACATCTTCTCTATGGGCAAAAGTGTGTACGCGGCGTTTCTGATGCGACGTAAAATAGCCGTCCGAGGCGACGAGCACCGGGAGCCGGACTTCCGGATCCTCCGCCAGCTTGAGCGCCAGAATATTCATATCATAAACGGCCTGCGGATCCCGGCACATCAAAATCGGCCAGCCGGTGTTGAGGGCAAAATACAAGTCCGAATGATCGCCGTGGATGTCCAACGGTCCCGATACGGAACGGCAGACCAGGTTCATTACCATCGGGAACCGGGTTCCCGATTGCACCGGCATTTGCTCCAGCATGTACATATACCCGTTGGCGCTGGTGGCGTTAAATACGCGCCCGCCGGCCGTCGACGCCCCGTAGCAAATCCCGGCGGAGCTGTGTTCGCCATCCGACGGGATCAACTTGATTTCATGCTGTCCGCCCGCCTTCATTAAATCGAGGAATTGGGCGACCTCCGTGGACGGAGAAATCGGAAAATATCCCATGATATGATAGTTAATCTGTTGGGCGGCGTAAGCCGCCATTTCGTTACCCGACTCGTAAACGACGCGCTGCTCCACTTTGGCCATCCTGCGCTCTTTTTCCATGTTTATCGCCATCTAGGTATACCGCCCTTTCCAAAACAATTTATTGAACCGCCAACTCGAAAAGATGAGGAACCCGGTGCTCCTCCGCGTACCCGTCCTCTTCCCGCTCGCCGGATAACGCGTCCGTCGGACAGGCATGGATGCATTTCAGGCAGCCCTTGCAGTATTGATAATCGATCCCTTGCAAAAACATCTGCGGACGCCCTTTCTTGTCGGGAAGCTCCTGCCAGACAAAACAATTGTCGGGGCATACGTTGTCGCACTGGGCGCAGTGGATGCAGGATTCCGCCTTGAAGTGAGGCATCATCCCCGAGCGGGAGATGCTCAAATCCTTCAGGATGCTGTTGCCCGGATTGGACACGAGCCCGCCGAGAGGTTGGGTTTCGAAACCCAGAACCGGCGTGTCGGCGCGGACGAACTCCGGCATGGTCAAGCCTTCCGGGAGGGCAAAGGTCTGGAAAGTCACTTCGCGGTATCCCCGGTCGAAGGTCGCCAAAGCCGGAGCCACCGTTTGCGGGTATTTTTTCTCCAGCGATTTGCGGATGACGCTCTTCATCGTCTCGGGATCGAGGAAAGGGCACAGCCGGAACAAAGCGCCGAGCATGGCCATGTTGACCCGATTCTTCTCCTCGAGCGCGATCCCCGTAGCGTCGACCACCGCGATCGTGCCGCCCGCAAGCTTCATGAAATCCTTCAACTGCTCCGGCGTTTTGCGGGAGTTTACCAGCACGGTGCTGTCCTCGTAAATTCCGCTGATGACGTTGACCGTCTTGGCCAGCGCTTCTTGAAAAATCCCAACCAGATGCGGCCTTTCCACCGGTGAGGTATCACGGATCGGCGTGTCCAAATCGCAAAAGCGGATATGCGCCTTGACCGGTGACCCCTTCTTCTCCGAGCCGTAGGAAGAAAAACTGACTCCGTTCAGCCCCGCGCCCTCCACGCCGGATTCGGCCAGCATTTTTCCGGCCAGATTGGCCCCTAGCCCTCCAATAGACTCCAGGCGGATTTCATAAAAACCCAATTCGTTCAGTTTCGGCAATTGTACCACGCGCTTGACTCCCTTCTTCGCGTTCTACGAAATCATAACGACGTTGAAATAGTAAAATAAGTCACAGAAAAATAAGCCTTGCTTAATTTTTCAATTTATCACAGTAAGAGTGTGATGAATGTAACAAATGTCATATGGACAATCTCAAACGGGCCTTGCGTTACCGATTGTCACGAAAAGCCCTCATTGTCGAAATAGGCCGAAGAAAGCGCTCCGAAAAACTCGATTCCTGCGCTTTCCCGAGAAATATTTATAAACACGAAAAAAGCGGGCCGGACGGGAAATCCCCAATCCAACCCGCTTTATGGACATACATTCTATCAATGAGCCGAAGACTTTATTGTTGCGCAGGCGCTCATTCCTCCAGATGACTCATGTGTTCTTCGATCATTCTCTGTTTGAGCTCCCAAGCTTCCTGGCTCAGGTTGACCCGGTAAATTTCCGGGTTCAGCTTGCGCAAATATTCAGGCCAAAACATGTGCAGCTGGCCCTCATGATGATGGCGGATTTCCTCCAGCGTCGGAAGTTCGTAAACCAATTCGCCGTCCACGAAAATCGGCTGCAGCATCGGAACCGCCTCGTAATCCTTGACCGATTTTTTCAAATAAGGATGGACCGGATCGAACAGTCGCAGCTTGCCGCCGGTTCTGGCCTGCTCCTCATGAGGGAAGCAGACGTAATCCGCGATCGCTTTCCCGCTCTCCTTGCTTACGATGCGAAGGACGTCCTTCTTGCCCGGCGAGGTCACTTTCTCGGGGTTGCCGGAAATTTTGATGGTCGGTTCCATCACCCCGTTCCGCTCGCGCTCCACCAGTTTATAAACCCCGCCTAATGCCGGCTGATCCGCCGCCGTGATGAGCTGGGTTCCCACGCCCCAAATATCGATTTTCGCCCCCTGGGCCTTCAAGTTGAAAATCGTGTTTTCGTCCAGGTCGTTGGACGCCACGATTTTAACGTAATCCAGGCCCGCTTCATCCAGCATCTTGCGGGCCTGGATCGACAGATACGCCAGGTCGCCGCTGTCAAGCCGGATGCTGCCGAGGCGCTTGCCGGCCGCTTCGAGCTGTTTGGCGGTCCGGATGGCGTGAGGCACCCCGCTCTCCAGCGTGTCGAACGTATCGACGAGCAGGGAAACATAATCCGGCAGCGCCTTGGCGTAAAGTTCAAAAGCTTCCTGCTCGGAATCGAAAATCTGTACCCAGGAATGCGCATGCGTTCCCTTCGTCGGAATTCCAAACGTCTCGCCCGCCAGCAGATTCGAGGTTGCATCGAAACCGGAGATGTAGGCCGCCCGGGCTCCCCAAACCGCCGCGTCGGCTTCCTGGGCCCGGCGCGAGCCGAATTCCAGCAGGACGTCTCTCTCCGCGACCCGCTTGATCCGCGAAGCCTTGGTGGCGATCAGCGTCTGAAAATTCATAAAGTTAAGCAGGGCCGTCTCCACCAACTGCGTCTCCATGATCGACCCTTCCACCCGGATCAACGGTTCGTTCGGAAAGCAGAGATCCCCTTCTTTATAGGACAACAGCGTGCCTCTGAAACGGAAATTCCGCAGCAGTTCCAGAAACTCCGGTTTATAATTCTCTTCCTGCCGGGCGAGATAATCCAAATCGCGTTCCGAAAAGCGCAGATGCCGGATATACTCCACGATCCGCTCCAGGCCCGCAAAAACCGCGTATCCGTTGCCGAAGGGCAGTTTGCGGAAATAAGCTTCAAACAC
The DNA here is from genome assembly GCF_008084145.1 of Paenibacillus faecis. Taxonomy (GTDB): domain Bacteria; phylum Bacillota; class Bacilli; order Paenibacillales; family Paenibacillaceae; genus Fontibacillus; species Fontibacillus faecis. The sequence continues at coordinate 193,071 of NZ_VSDO01000001.1, forward strand.
CGTTCTGCGCTCGTGGGTCCCATTGATCCAGTGGGCATAGATCATGTTGATCTGGTATTTATCGGTATGGAGCGCCAAATGTTCACTTCGCATGGTTCTCTCTCTTCCTCTCCTGACATGTAAAGCAGTGAAACGCCTGTGCTTCAGGTGTAAATGGAAAGCCTTGGCGTGTAGTCGGTAAAACGATAGAGCTGCGCCGGCCGCTGCGAATATTGGTTGGAAAGCATCGGCCTGCCGTTCTCGTCCCGAACTTCCTCCAAGATGCCCTGCCGGCTTCGGGTGGAGGTGATTTTACGGATGAAGTTCAGTTCGGCGAAATCGGGCACGACCGTCTGAATCACCTGATACAGCTCTCCCAATGTAAAATGCGGAGGCAAAAACTGCTTGGCGATGGTCGTCTGCAGCATCTGCTGCTGAATCCGCCGGTAAGCATCCTCCAAAATTTCTCGGTGATCAAAGGCGAGGTCAAGTTCCTCCAAAGCTTCGCTCACGGTAAAAAGCCCGACCTCCTGCGCGTCGTCGGCGGACTGGCGCTTCTCAAGCACCCACTCCTCCACCAGGGCAAAAAAAGCGTGTGAAATGATCCAGCCCCGAGGATCACGTCCCGGCTTGCTATACACGCCCAGATACTCCAGGTGGCGGCCGTCTACGCCCGTCTCCTCTTTGAGTTCGCGCCGGGCCGTCTCATATAAGGATTCATCCTCTTGGGAAAAGCCGCCCGGCAGCGCCCAAGCCCCGGCAAAAGGCCAACTGCGGCGGCGGATCAACATCACTTTAAGATCGAAGCGAGGAAGCGATTTGGTCGAGGCTTTACGTTCCTGTCGCGTCAGCGTAAACATCACGATGTCCGCCGGGATGCCATCCGGAGTCCGGTAGGTCTTTACTTCATCATTCGATTGGGCTTGCTGTCCCTCATTGCTCATACGAATCACCACATCAGTATTTGATAACGCCCGCCCTGCAGTCTATCCCGTCAGGCGTTCCATCTATTTCACGCTATGAATAATTTAACACCTTATTTTGTGTTACCGCTCCGTCTGACGAGGCAGCCGGAACGTGGCCGTGGCCATACAGCCGAGCACACCCTCGGCGTTGCGCACTTCGGCTCTTACCGTCATCGTCCGGCGGCTTTCATGCACGGGATAGGCCGAGGCTACAAGTTCCCCTTTACGCATGGCGTTTAAAAAGTTGACGTTCAAATGGGTGGTTACGCCAAAGACGCCGTCCTTGATTACCGCGACCAAGGTACCCATCGCTTGATCCATCAGGGAAGACAATACCCCGCCATGAACGATCCCCATCGAGTTTAAATGGGAGTCCCCCGCCGTAAGTCCGAGCTCCACGCGGGTCGGGTCGGCCGAGATGAATCGCATGCCGAGCAGCCCCCAAAATGAATTCTCTTCCTTCCGCAACATCTCATTCCAATCCATGAATCGCATACCTCCGTCCTGATTTGGGCATTTATGTACTACAACCTTGCCCCTTCTGTCCTTAGATTATGTCCGGCATCGATTCGACCGCTGAATGCATAAAAAGGTGCGGAAGTAAACTCCCGCACCGACTCGCCTCGTTACTCGCCATAGCCGGAAGTCGCTGCCGGCTCGCCGCCCTGCTCCACGTTCACTTTTTCGGAGACCGTATCCCGAATGACAGAGATAACCAACTGCAGCAAATAATTGATATCGGTTTGGCTCTGCTGAAACTCGGTAACCAGCGGAATGTTGTCCAGTTCATCCTGGAGTTCCTCGATTTCGCGCTCGATTTTTTCCACCATCGCTTTGTTCTGGAACGACTCGAATGCCACGATCTCTTTCTGCTTCTTCTTGATCGCACTGATCAGGGTTTGTACCCGTTCGTGGTTTTGTATCATTTTCTCGGCTTTCTGAAATTGCCGGACCTCTTCACTGGTGCCGATCAGAGCGGCCAATTCCTTGGCTTTCGCCATAATATCCTCGCGAATGACCAAATCACGGGAATCGAATTTCGGTATCCCGCAATCCGTATGCTCATGATGCTGATGTTGTTCTCCCAAGGTTCTCCCTCCTCATACAGAAACGAATTCACCGAATAGGCTTGCTTGTTAAGCCAGAGAAACCGCCTCCGGTACGATATTCCCCTTGATATACCATGTCATAGGGTCCGTGATTTCAACCTTGACAAACTGTCCGATAAGATCCGCGCTGCCCTCAAAGTGGACAAGTTTATTGCTGCGCGTCCGACCGGCCAGAACCTTCGCATTGTTCTTGCTTTCGCCTTCCACCAATACTTCGACCACTTGTCCAAGCATCGTATCGTTACTCAGGCGGCTGTGCTCATTAATCATTTCATTAAGCCGCTGCAAGCGCTCCTTCTTCACTTCCATCGGCACATTGTCCTCCATCACCGCCGCCGGCGTGCCTTCCCGAGGAGAATAGATGAAGGTAAAGGCGGAATCGTACCGCACTTCCCGGACCAGGGACAGTGTTTCCTGGAACTGCTCCTCCGTTTCCCCGGGAAATCCCACGATGATATCCGTCGTCAGCACAACGTTCGGAATGGCCGCCTTGATTTTGCGGACAAGTTCCAAATACTGCTCGCGCGTATATTTCCGGCTCATCTTCTTGAGCACTTCACTGCTGCCGGACTGTACCGGCAGATGAATATGTTCGACCAAATTGCCGCCCTTGGCAAGCACTTCGATCAGATGATCGTCAAAATCACGCGGATGCGAAGTCGTGAACCGCACGCGCGGGATATCGATTTTGCGGATATCGTCCATCAGATTGGCGAACGTATAATGGATGTCGGTAAAATCCTTCCCATAAGCGTTCACGTTCTGACCCAGCAGCGTGATTTCCTTGAAGCCCTGACGGGCCAGTTCGCGCACCTCGGCTATGACATCCTCCGGACGGCGGCTGCGCTCTTTGCCCCTGGTAAACGGCACGATGCAGTAGGTGCAGAACTTATCGCAGCCATACATGATGTTGACCCAAGCGCGCATGCCTTCGCGTTTCTTCGGCAAATTCTCGATAATGTCGCCTTCCTTGGACCAGACTTCGACGACCATTTCCTTGCTGAACAACGCCTCTTGAATCAAGTGAGGCAGCCTATGGATATTGTGCGTCCCAAAGATTAAATCGACGAAACCGTGCTTTTGCAGAATCCGGTTAACGACGCCTTCTTCCTGTGACATACATCCGCATACCCCCAGCAGGAGGCCGGGTTTTTCCGTTTTCAGGCCCTTCAAGTGCCCGAGTTCGCCGAATACCTTATCTTCGGCATTCTCACGAATCGCGCACGTGTTCAAAAGAATAATATCGGCTTCCTTACGGTCCTCCGTAGGCGTGTAACCCATCTGTTCCAGAAGTCCTTTGATCGTTTCCGAATCATGCTCGTTCATCTGGCAGCCGAAAGTGTATACGATATAATGCTTGCCGATCCCGATCGTCTTCATTTCCTCGGGTACGGCATTTTCGTATAATACTTGGACTTCTTCTTTACCGCGCTGCTTCTCAATGCGGTGATTCGGCTCTGAAAGAATCTGAATCTCTCTTCCGCGAATTCTGATTTTCTTCCCCCGTTCGTCCTCCGAAATGACTTTGGCGTCCGAGAAATCAAAATACTTGGAGTAATCCTTCGTCTCCTTGGCCATGGTGTCGGCTCACTCCCTTACCTATCTATCTCACTGTTACACTTCATCGTTGTTTACACTTCAAAAAATGCATTACACCAAATTATATCATGATTCAAAGTCGATATCCAGAATGAAAGGGTCGGAACAAGGCGGGAGTGGGAAGTATTTCCTAAATAAAAACATTACGGATGCGCATAATTGAAATAAACAAACAAGTTTTTACTTAACATCAGGATCGGAGGAGTATAAATGCCCATATGGCTGGAAGTCATTTTTAGAACGCTGTCCTCTGCCGTAATTCTCTTTATATTGACCCGATTGCTCGGCAAGAGGCAGATTTCGCAATTGTCATTCTTTGAGTATATTACGGGGATCACGATCGGGAGCATCACGGCTTATCTCTCGCTGGACGTAGACACCCATTGGTATTTGGGCATTGTTTCGATGGTGGTCTGGTTTCTCGTTTCACTGGGCATCGAGTATATTCAAATCAAGAGCAAAAAGGCCCGCGACTGGATTGAAAGCAAGTCCACGATTCTTATCAAAGAAGGCAAAGTGTTGGAGGACAATCTGAAGAAAGAGAAGCTGACCAACGACGAACTGCTCGAGCAACTGAGAAAGAAGAATGTGTTCGACGCCGCACAGGTGGAATTTGCGCTGATCGAACCCGACGGAAGTATCAACATGCAGTTAAAAAAAGAGCATCAGCCACTCACCCCCTCCGACCTGGGAATGAAACCTCCGTCCTCACCCGAACCGAAAACCGTCATTATGGACGGAAAGATCTTGGATGATCAGTTAGCGGCTAGCGGGAAGGAACGGCCGTGGCTTTTTGAGCAGTTGAAGCAACAAGGCATATCCCCGGAGCAGGTTAACCTGTGCCAAATCCAGGGAAACGGACAATTGTACATCGATTTGTTTGAGGATCACATCCAATCCTCGGATGTGCCGGATAAATAAAAAGACCCCACCTTCGTAAAAGTGGGATCGATCTTTAACCTTGTAAGGTCGTTGCTTCTTATATCTATTCTACGATTTCCGCCGTATCGCCAGTGCTGGCACCGGCAGCGTTCGCTTCATCCGTGTCGATGTGCATGTCTAATGCAAACGAATCCGAAACGCGGGCAATCACGTTCTCAAGGACGAGACCCCGCTCTCCGCCCAAACGCACTTTGAGCAATTGCTTGTCGGCGATGCCCCATTTCTCGGCATCGGAGGTATGGAAGTGAATATGACGCGCCGCCACGATCACGCCTTGTTCGAGTTCGATTTCACCGGCAGGGCCTTTCACTTTGATTCCCGGAGTTCCTTCAATATTCCCCGACTCCCGAACAGGCGCTTTCACGCCGATGGCAAACGAGTCCGTGCGGGAAATTTCCAATTGGGATGCGGAACGAGCCGGCCCCAAAATTCGAACCTTGTCGAATTGTCCCTTCGGTCCGATGACCGCAACCGTTTCATTTGCCGCGAATTGTCCGGGTTGGGACAGCGGTTTGAATTCGGTAAGCTGATAACCGGCTCCGAACAAAGCCTCGATATGCTCTTGAGTCAGATGGATATGACGTGCCGATACGCCGACTGGTACAGTTTTGCTCATGTTTAAAACACTCCTCGTATATTCTCTATATCGATGACGATTCACATCGTTACCCATTATACACCTATTTCAAACAAAAACAAAAAGATGTCCGCAGTAGACGGACATCTTTTTTGCGCTTATACGAATTCTGCAACAAGATTGTCAAACTCGCTCTTCTCCAAAGCGAGGGACTGATGGGCCAGCGGTTCGGGCTTGAACCCGTGCACCATGTTCTCATAGCTCTTCTTTTCTTTGTTCTGGTAAATGAGTCCGGTGATCATACTGCCCGTTTCCATCAGCTTCGCCATCGCCATGGCGCGGTTGCTCGGATCATAATCCGGAATCGTATCCAGGTTGATGATATTCTCTTTGAACCAGTCATAGGTGTTCACTTTGTTGAAAGTGACGCAAGGGCTGAATACATTGATCAAAGAGAATCCTTCATGCTGAATCCCCTGCTCGATCAGGGAGGTCAACTGCTTCAGATCGCTCGAGAACGATTGGGCCACAAAGGTCGCTCCGGAGGCCAGCGCGATTTCGAGCGGCGAAAGCGTGGATTCCACCGAACCTTCCGGCGTACTCTTCGTTTTGAAGCCTTCTCCGCTGCGGGGAGAAGTTTGGCCTTTGGTCAACCCGTAGATTTGGTTATCCATAACGATATAGGTGATGTTGATATTGCGGCGGATCGCATGGACGGTATGGCCCATCCCGATCGCAAATCCGTCTCCGTCGCCACCGGAAGCGATCACCGTCAAATCGCGGTTCGCCAGCTTAACCCCTTGGGCGATCGGAAGAGCGCGGCCATGGATGCCGTGAAGGCCGTAAGCGTTAATGTAACCGGAGATGCGGCCGGAGCAGCCGATCCCCGAAATAACAGCCAGATTCTCCGGCTCGAGCCCTACCGCTGCAGCCGCGCGCTGGATTGCCGCCTGGATGGAGAAATCGCCGCATCCCGGACACCAGTTTGGTTTGATGTTATTGCGGAACTCTTTAAAGGTTGCCATTCTTCACCAACTCCTCCTGTGCTTTGTTGCCGGCTGCATTTTTGCATCGTTCGAACACTTCTGCTGGAAGGAACGGATTCCCGTCGTATTTCAAGAGATTTATGATTTTGTCGTGGTGTCCGACATTCAATTTAATCAGATTGGCCAGTTGACCCGTGGCGTTGTTTTCAATGACCACGATTTTCTTGGCCTTCTCCATCTGCTCCCGGACCTCGTCAACCGGGAAAGGATGTAGCAGACGGATCGTCATATGGTTCGATGTGATGCCTTCGCCGTTCAGGCGCAAACGAGCTTGGTCGATCGTTCCGCCCGTCGAACCCATCCCTACGATCAACAGATCCGGCTCGGCATGCGGCGCATGCAGGTGGATCGGATTCTCCACTTCCAGCTTCGCCAGCTTGCGAAGGCGTTTATCCATCATCTTCTTCCGGTTGATCGGACTTTCCGACGGACGTCCGGCTTCATCGTGTTCGACGCCGGTCACATGGTGAATCCCGTTCTTCTCTCCGGGGAGAACCCGAGGGGAGATTCCGTTCTCCGTAAAGGCGTAGCGGTTGAACATGCTGGAATCCTCGCGATCCGGGATATCCTTGACGATATATCCGCGGTCGATTTGAACCTTGTCAAAATCGAGCAATTCACAGGACTGCTTGCCTAGCGACAACTGCAGATCCGTAGCCAAAATGACCGGAACCTGATATTTGTCCGCGAGATTAAACGCTTGAACCGTATCGTAGAAACACTCCTCAATGGAGCTTGGAGCCAGCACGATTTTCGGAATTTCCCCGTGCGTGCCGTAAATGAGCGCGCTGATATCGCTCTGCTCCTGCTTCGTCGGAAGCCCCGTACTCGGGCCGCCGCGCTGCGTATCCACAATCACGACCGGAATTTCCGTCATCCCCGCCAGACCGATGGCTTCCATCATCAGCGAGAGCCCCGGTCCGGCCGAAGCGGTCATCGTGCGTACGCCCGCATAGCTGGAACCGATCGCCATCGTAATGGCCGCAATTTCATCTTCCGTTTGGACTACCGTGCCGCCGAATTTCGGCAGCTTCTTGATCAGATATTCCATAATTTCCGAAGCCGGAGTGATCGGATAGGCGCTCATGATTCGGCATCCCGCCGCCACGGCCCCTAAGCCGATCGCATCGTTGCCGATCATAAACAGCTTCTGCTTGCCGTCGGCCGGCTCCAGCTTAAATTCCTCCAGCGGCCCGCCCGCGAGTTCAAGAACATAATCCGCACCGCGCTTAACCGCTTCGATGTTCTTCTCGACGATGGCCGGGCCTTTTCGGCCGAACTCTTCCTCAACCGCTTTATTGAATACTTCGAGCGGCAATCCCAGGAGAGCCCAGGATGCCCCGGAAGCAACCATATTTTTCATCAATGAAGTGCCCAGCTCTTCCGCGATGCTCGTAATCGGAACCGCAAACAGCTTCGCATCCGTTCCTTCCGGAACGACCGGATTAAATTTGGCGTCCGCCACAATCACCCCGCCGCTGCGGAGCTCATGCGCGTTCAGATCGATACTTTCCTGGTCGAAAGCGACTAAAATGTCCAAGTCGTCGGAAATCGCGCGAATCGGCTTGGTGCTGATCCGGATTTTATTATTCGTATGTCCGCCTTTAATACGGGAAGAGAAATGCCGATAACCGTACAGATAATAACCCAACCGGTTTAAGGCCGTCGAAAAAATCCGGTCAGTACTTTCAACGCCTTCACCTTGCTGTCCACCGATCTTCCAAGACAATTGACTAATCAAGATCGCCCACCCCTTTAATGTATCGCACCTTAATTTAGCGAATAGTAGTGCTAACAGAATGAAAACCTATGAGAGATCGTATAGAAATCCCTGATATTTGTGAACATTCTGTTTCAGAGTCATGTCAATTTTATGTCTCCGGAGTGTAAAAAGCAAGCGTTTTCTACCCTTTTTCGTATAGTAGTTTTCGATGAAATCAATCTCGTTATTGGATTAATTAAAGCGCTTACTTATTTTGAGGGAGCCACTTCTTTAAAAACGTCCGCCCGTTCCCGGACAACCACCCATTTACCAGTTTTTCTGGATAGTGTTTTAAAAGGAGATTAGCAAATTCCCCCAGCTGGCCGGCATGGTTCAAACCTTCGATATGGGCATCGATGCCGTCGAAATCCGAGCCCAGCATCAGGATGTTCTCCCCACCCAGGCTGCAAATATGATCGATGTGCGGCAAAAGATCGGACGCGTTCACTTGAGGCGCCTTCTTAACAAACCAGGGGACAAAGGTTAACCCGATTCTTCCCTCCAGGGAGAGGATCGCTTCTATTTGATCGTCCCGCAGGTTCCTCACATGCGAACAGACGCTGTAGGCGTTGGAATGGGAAGCCAGGAAGGGGATGCCGGCCTTTTCCGCCAATTCGGCCATTTCCCAAAATCCTTTTACCGACAGATGCGACACATCGAGGATGATCCCCAACCTGTGGCAAGCTTTAACGAGTTCCACCCCTTGGGGCGTGAGGCCTCCTCCACGGGGCTCCAGAATACCGTCGGCCGCCCAATTGCCGAAATTCCACGTCAGCCCGAGAAGCCGTACACCTCGTTCGTAGCAGAGCTGCAGGTAATGCATATTGGCTTCCAGACCATCCGCCCCTTCCAGCGAGAGTAGCGCTCCAAGCTGCCCCGATCCTTCCACCTTATCGAGGTCATCCGCCGAGAGTAATGGAACCAGGCCGGCGGGCACGACCTTTTGCCGAAAGATATCGATCTGATTCAGAATGGATTCAAATCTCGGCTTTCCCGCTTTTTCGGATAAAAAGATCGCAAAACACTGCGCTTTCACGCCGCCCTGTCCCATGCGCGCAACATTTACGTCCAGACGGTCGTCTTCGAGAAAGTCCAAACTCTCGTCCATTTGCATCTTGCTAAGGACATCGCAATGAAAATCCCAAATTTCCGGTTTCATCCGCTTCCCTCCGCCCCTATGATTCTATTACCCCTTTTGTCCGAACCCATGCAAAAAAACCTGTCTACTTGAACGTAAACAGGCATCATTCGCATCTATTCTTGTTTTATCTAGGTTCTACAATCAGTTTAATCGCGGTTCGATCTTCACCGTCGATGACGATATCCGTAAAGGCCGGGATGCAAATCAAATCGACGCCGCTAGGCGCCACAAATCCCCGGGCAATCGCTACCGCTTTAATGGCTTGGTTCAGTGCACCCGCTCCAATGGCCTGAAGTTCAGCAGCGCCACGTTCTCTTAATACTCCAGCAAGCGCACCGGCGACGGAGTTAGGATTGGATTTTGCTGAAACTTTTAATACTTCCATGGTAAGTACCTCCTGGGAATAATGGTTTGATTGATCCCACTACTTAGAAGATATTCGGGGGAATTCAAAAAATTCCTTCTTTTTTCCCAGGGTTACTACGACGGAATCAGCTCATGATCCACTCATCTTCCAGCAGGCGTATCTTTTGGATGCTTTTAGCCCGACCCGTCGATTCGTCGAGTTCCACGAAGCATCCATGAAACTGCCACTTGCCCTCACATACCTGAAACCGAACCGGCAATTGGGTCGTGAACTTCCGCAATACGGCCGTTCTCTCCATCCCCAAAATCCCTTCCCGGGAACCGACCATCCCCGCATCCGTGAGATAGGCCGTTCCTTGCGGCAAAATGGTATCATCATTGCTCTGCACATGAGTATGGGTCCCTACGACCAGCGACACACGCCCGTCCAAATGCCAGCCCATCGCAATTTTCTCGGAGGTCGCTTCCGCATGGAAATCAACCAAGATGCACTTCGTTTTCTTGGACAAGCTCCCCACGATTTCGTCCGCCATCCGGAACGGATCTTCGAGCGGAGGCAGGAAGGTGCGTCCCATCAAATTGACAAGGGCCAGCTCTTTTCCATTCGCCTTGATGACCGTATACCCCTGCCCTGGCGTTCCGGGCGGATAATTCGCGGGCCGCACCATACGCGCTTCATCATCGATAAAATCAAAGATTTCTTTATTGTCCCAGGTGTGGTTCCCCATCGTCAGGCCGTGAATGCCCAGCTCAAAAAACTCCTTGGCAATTTTGGCCGTGATCCCCCGTCCGGAAGCGGCGTTTTCTCCATTTGCGATAATGATATCCGGGTTATATTTTGATTTAAGGTGAGGCAGCGTCTCTTTGAGGGCTTTTCGCCCCGTATTCCCTACGATATCGCCGATAAACAGAACTTTAATGGTATTTCCTCCTCTGTCTTCGTATACTCGTTAGAATGAAAAAGCGGCCCGCAGGGGGCCACTTTTCAGCATAACCTTTACTTGGCGTATTCAACCGCCCGCGTCTCGCGAATCACGGTAACCTTGATATGTCCCGGATAATCCAGTTCACTCTCAATGGTCTTCGTAATGTCTCTCGCCAGGCGGAACGCTTCCGCGTCATCGATCTTCTCAGGCTGCACCATAACGCGAACCTCGCGGCCCGCTTGAATGGCAAAGGATTTCTCCACGCCTTCGAACGATTCGGATATTTCCTCCAGCTTCTCCAAACGCCGGATATACGTTTCCAGCGTTTCCCGGCGCGCGCCTGGTCTTGCCGCCGACAGGGCGTCAGCCGCACCGACCAACATGGCGATGACCGAGGTCGCTTCGCAATCCCCGTGATGGGAGGCGATACTGTTGATGACAACCGGATGCTCTTTGTATTTCTTAGCCAGTTCCACGCCGATTTCGACATGAGATCCTTCCACTTCATGATCAAGCGCTTTACCGATATCGTGAAGCAACCCGGCGCGTTTGGCGAGCGTAATATCTTCACCAAGCTCTCCGGCCATCAAACCGGCCAGATAAGCCACCTCCATGGAGTGCTTCAACACATTCTGTCCGTAGCTTGTCCGGAACTTCAGACGACCCAGGATTTTGATCAAATCCGGATGCAAGGCATGCACGCCCACCTCAAAGGTGGCCTGCTCCCCGTATTCACGAATCCGTTCGTCGACTTCACGGCGGGATTTCTCCACCATCTCTTCGATCCGGGCCGGATGAATTCTGCCGTCCGCCACCAGTTTCTCCAGTGCCGTGCGCGCAATTTCCCGACGAATCGGATCAAAGCCCGACAAAATAACAGCTTCCGGCGTATCGTCGATGATCAGGTCGATCCCCGTGAGGGTTTCCAGCGCCCGGATATTCCGGCCCTCCCGGCCGATGATCCGTCCCTTCATTTCCTCATTCGGCAACGTAACAACCGAGACCGTCGTCTCCGCAACGTGATCCGCCGCGCAGCGTTGAATGGCCAGCGTAATGATTTCGCGCGATTTCTTATCCGCTTCTTCCTTCGCTTGCTGTTCGATATCCTTGATCATCTGAGCCGTTTCATGGCGGACTTCCTGCTCCACATTGTTCAAAATAATGGTGCGGGCATCCTCCATCGTCAAATTCGAAATCCGTTCAAGTTCCTGAACCTGACTTTTGTAAATCTGATCAATTTGCTGCTGGGTTTCTTCAATTCGTTTCTCTTTGCCGGCCACTTGCTCTTCTTTACGTTCCAGCGATTCCAATTTTTTATCCAGCGACTCTTCTTTTTGCAACAATCGTCTTTCTTGTCGTTGAATTTCATTCCGACGTTCACGAATGTCTTTATCAGCTTCGGTTCTCAGCTTATGGACTTCGTCCTTCGCTTCCAGAACCGTTTCCTTTTTCAGTGCTTCCGCGTCTTTCCTGGCATTTTCCAGGATTAAGGTCGCGTCTTTCTCCGCACTGGAAATTTTAGCTTCCACAAGAGATTTGCGAATAAAATACCCGATCCCGAACCCAAAGAATAAAGCGGCTGCAACGAGAACGATCCAGATTCCTGCATTCATCTGTTCACCTCCTCGTTGTTTCCTCCAAGGCATTCCTTGGGATGTTTGCAGTTGTAATTTTCTCAATCATCATCATACAAAGAATTCATTACAGGCCGGTTAGGCAAAGCTCTCCATGTGTGAATGATGCATACTCCGCAACAGCCACAAACGGAATATTGGCCTTCATGTTTGAAAAAATGAATCCATCCCGGGCCCCGAATTTTTGGAAGGAAAAAAAGGTCCCGACAAAAATAGATTCATGTTCATTTTATTATTTGGCGAAAGATATTGTCAAGCGAATGTCACATTCCTCGTCCCGTTTAGATATCTTCCCATTCCTCTTCTTCGGACATCCCGTCACCCTGGGCAAGCTCGCGGACTACCCTCGAAACCAAAGAGCCGGAAAACCCCCGCCGCAGCAAAAACACCCCGGTCTTCCGCTTCCTGTCGGCCGTCTCGCCCGTGGATGTCCGCCATTTCTTGACGGCCAATTCCTTGGCGCTCGCGTATTCATCCTCTTCGCTGACAGCGCCGAGGGCGTCCTCGATCAGCGGCTTGGATATCCCTTTCTGGCGCAGTTCTTGCTTGACCCACATCTTTCCCTTGCCGCGGTTGCGGACACGCTGTCCGGCCCATTCCTGGGCGTATGCGGCATCGTTCAACAGCCCTTCTTCCATCAGTCGGCCAACGACCCCGGCGACGGTCTCTTCGTTCCATCCCTTTTCGCCTAATCGGAGGGTCATTTCGTAAGCCGTCCGGGGCTTCCGGCCGAGATATTGAAGCGCATCCGCATAGGCGCGCTGCCTTTCATCGGCGAGGACGATCTCTTCCAGCTCGCTTTTGGTAAAAACCGCGCCCTTGATCATCCTGTATTTAATCATGACATCTTCATGGACTTCCAGCGCGTAAGGACCGAACGATATCCGGTAACGGAATTTGGGACGTTTCAGCAGCAATACGGAAGTAATCGTCAGCTCGGTGTCCTCCGGAAAACGATCGATGCCGCCTGCTTCCGATAGGGAACCATCACGCCCCCTGGTGGTCGGTCCCTCCGAACGGCGGCCTTTGGCTTCTTCCCAAAATCCTTCCTCCGAGATGTCTACAATTTCCCCCGCTTCTTCCTTCTCCCGGCTTTGGGGATGTCGGTTTCCCCCTCCGCCCCAGCGTCTCTGCATCTTCTGTTCGGCCCCCTAATCCAAGGTGAATTCTGCATATTAAAGAAAAACGCCCTGTCCCGGTAGGTTCCGGTCCCAGGGCGCTTCATCAGCAAACGTGTATTATTCTTCGAAAAGCGCCTGCTCTTCCTGTGCTTCAGCTTCCAAATCACCGGACGAAGCAGGAGCCACCGTGGTCGTCAGGTTGCTGGCTTCACGAATCTTCTGTTCGATCACATCGGCGATTTCCGAGTGCTCTTTAAGATATTGCTTCGCGTTCTCGCGCCCTTGACCCAAGCGTTCGCCCGCATAGGAATACCATGCGCCGCTCTTGTCCACAATATCCAGCTCTACGCCGATATCGATAATGCTGCCTTCCTTGGAAATCCCCTCACCATACATAATATCGATTTCCGCCTGTTTAAAAGGAGGCGCGACTTTATTCTTGACGACTTTAACCCGTGTACGGTTACCTACCATGTCATTGCCCATCTTGATCGTTTCCACCCGGCGTACATCAAGACGGACCGTCGAATAGAACTTGAGGGCACGGCCGCCCGGTGTGGTCTCAGGGTTCCCGAACATAACGCCAACCTTCTCACGCAACTGGTTGATGAAAATCGCAATCGTCTTTGATTTGCTGATCGCACCGGACAATTTGCGGAGAGCCTGGGACATGAGGCGGGCTTGAAGACCGACATGGGAGTCCCCCATTTCGCCTTCGATTTCAGCCTTAGGAACCAACGCGGCTACGGAGTCAATAACGATAATATCCACCGCACCGCTTCGCACGAGAGCTTCGGCGATTTCGAGGGCTTGTTCGCCCGTATCCGGCTGGGACAACAGCAACTCGTCGATGTTTACGCCAAGCTTGTTGGCGTAGGAAGGATCGAGCGCATGCTCCGCATCGATGAACGCGGCTTGTCCGCCGATTTTCTGAACTTCGGCGATCGCATGAAGCGCCACCGTCGTCTTACCGGAAGATTCCGGTCCGTATACTTCGATGATCCGGCCGCGAGGAAGTCCTCCCGTACCGAGTGCTATATCTAATGCCAACGATCCGCTAGGAACGATTTCCACCTGCATATGGGTGGATTCTCCCAGCTTCATGATCGAACCTTTACCGAATTGTTTTTCTATTTGACGAAGCGCCATTTCCAGCGCAGCACGACGATCTGACAATCAGCTCACATCCTTAAATATAATTATAAAGGAATTCTTCTTACATTTATAATTGTACCTTGTTTTGGAACGTTTGCCAAGCGTTTTTTCGAACATACATTCGTAATTTTTTCGAACCCCCTTTCCATCCGCATGGTTAACCTTTATTTTCTAAATCGAGCGGCATCGCAAGGCATTCGGAGTTTTCATCATCCGCTTAAAGACTGAAAACAAAAAAAAAACCGCAGCAAAACTAATCAGTTTGCTACGGTTCTTCCGTAAGTCCATTATATATCCCCGATCAGCGAATGGCAAGGGGATGCCCGACTGAAAATCCCGGCTTACTTCGCAGCCTGTTCGGCTTTTAGCCGCTTCCAAAGGTGGTACAGCACCGTCTTGGCCGAACGCAAGCGGATCGTCTCGCGATTCCCCTTCAGGTTAAGCTCGTAAACCTCGGTTTCGCCGCCGCGGCGGGAAATACCGATATAGACGAGGCCTACCGGCTTGCGCTCCGAGTATCCCGGCCCAGCCACCCCTGTAATCGACAGACCGAAATCGGTGTCAACGATCATCCGCACCTGTTCCGCCAGCACCTGGGCGGTTTCCGCGCTGACGGCGCCGGGAGCGTTCTCGCCCTCAAGCAGGTCGTGCGGAACGTTCAGCAGCTTCTCCTTCATCGCATTGGAATAGCAGACGATGCCGCCGAGAAATACCGTGGCGCTGCCCGGGATACTGGTGATGGACTGCATCAGCAGCCCGCCCGTGCAGCTCTCGGCCGCGCTTACCGTCAATCCCATTTCGGTCATCATATCCACGATGGTTTTTTCGATCGGTACATCTTCATTCGCATAGAGGTGGTCGGGCAGGCGCGCGGCAATCTCAGCTTCGAGCTTATCCAGCTTCGCCATGGCCTCGCTCTCCGTGCGCGCTTTGGTGGAGATGCGCACCGTCACTTCGCTCTCCTTGGCATAAGGAGCGAGCGTTGGGTCCGTTTGATTCTCCACCAAATCCATCAGCCTGGTCTCAAGCCCGGATTCTCCAATCCCGGCGAACTTCAGCATTTTGGAATACAGCGGCTCCTCCTGCGTCAGCACATGCTGCAGCAGCCATGGCTTGGCCTGCCGTTCGAACATCGGCTTCAGCTCCGACGGAGGCCCCGGCAGCAAAATGTAGAACTTCCCTTCATGCGCGATGGCGTTGCCGACGGCAAGGCCCGTTTCGTTCGGCAGCGGAGTTCCCCCGTCGACGACCAGCGCCTGACGCCGGTTGTTCTCCGTCATCGGGATGCCCCGTCCCTCAAAAAACCGGTCCACATGGTCCATCGCCATCCGGTCGATATGCAGCGATCTGCCCAATACCGCGGCGACCGCATCCTTCGTCAGGTCGTCCTGGGTCGGGCCGAGCCCGCCGGTTAAAATCAGCAGGTCCGCCCGTTCCAGCGCGGTACGGATCGCTTGGGAAAGCCGGTTCAAATTATCGCCGACCACGGTCTGATAATATACGTCTATCCCGAGAGCGGCCAACTCCCGGGACAAATACTGCGCGTTCGTATTTACGATTTGACCGAGCAGGAGCTCGGTCCCGACTGCGATGATTTCTGCTTTCATTCGTCATATCTCCTTCGGGAGGGTAGCTGTCCGTTTACATCTTGGAAAAATTGAGCACATTTTTGTTCTTCACAAAATAATCGATACCCGAGTAAATCGTAATGAGCGCCGCGAGCCAGATGGCGACCTCGTCAAACGGGAAATGAATCCATTCGAAGGGAAAATTGTTCAGCAACAGCGCCGAAATGGCGACGATTTGCGTAATCGTCTTCGCTTTTCCCCAATTGCTGGCGGCGATTACCGAACCTTCAAGCAGCGCAACCTCGCGAAGGCCCGTCACCGCAAACTCCCGGCTGATGATGACCACGGCAATCCAGGCGTCGCACTTGCCCATCGCCACCAGAGAGATGAGCACGGCCGCAACGAGCAGTTTGTCCGCCAGCGGATCCAGCAGTTTCCCCAGATTCGTCACTAAGTTGTGTTTGCGGGCGATATACCCGTCGATGCCGTCGGTGCTGGCGGCCACGATGAACAGAATCGCCCCGATCAGTTGATTCAGCGGAAGCGAGAAAGACCCGATCTTTAGCTCATAAGCCAACCACTCAACATCGAGAAGCAAAAACAACAGCATCAGCGGGATCATAAAAATCCGGGCCAGTGTAATCCGATTCGGCAGATTCACGAGACAGCCTCCCCTGACAGATCATATTCATAAGCGTGCGTAATGCGCACTTTGGTGATTTCCCCGATACCGGAGGAATAATTGGTTACGTAGACCTCCCCGTCGATTTCCGGGGCGTCGTATTGGGAGCGTCCCACAAAGACGTCGCTACGTCCGTCATAACGTTCCACCAACACATCGAGAACCTTGCCGACGTATTTGCCGCTGTTTTCGTTCGCGACCTCGCGTTGAATTTCCATCAGCGTATTGGCCCGCCATTCTTTGACTTCCTCGTCAATCTGGCCCGGCAAACGCGAAGCGGGAGTGTCCTCCTCCTTGGAGTATGTAAATACGCCCAATCTGTCAAATTTAATCTCGCGGACGAAATCGCACAAGGCATTGAACTCCTCTTCGGTCTCCCCGGGGAATCCGACAATCAGAGAAGTACGGAGCGATACCCCCGGAATTCTGTCTCTGATTTTGGCGATCAACTCCCGGATATCGCGATTCCGGCCTGGCCGGCGCATCCGCTTCAATACGGTATCTTCACTATGCTGCAGCGGCATATCCACATACTTGCAAATTTTCGGATTGGAGGCGATCGTCTCGATCAGCTCGTCCGTAAAAAAACCGGGATAAGCATAATGCAACCGAACCCACTCGATTCCCGGCACTTCACTCACCCGGTTCATCAACTCCGCCAATTTGTATTCCCCGTAAAGATCCGTTCCGTAATTGGTGGAATCCTGGGCAATCAGGCTGACTTCCTTCACGCCCTGCTCGGCGAGTTGCTGCACTTCGGCCAATATCGATTCCATAGACCGGCTGCGGAATTTCCCGCGCATCATGGGTATGCTGCAAAACGTGCAGTTGTTATCGCAACCCTCGGCTATTTTGACATAGGTCGTATGCCGTGCCGTGGACAGCTTCCGCGGCAAGCTCTCCTCATAATTAAACACAGGATTTCCGACTTGAATCGGCTTTTTTCCTTTCAGAGCTTCGTCCACGATTTGATTGATATTATAAAAATCTCCCGTTCCGACGATCCCGTCGATTTCCGGCATTTCCTCCATCAACGCCTGCTTGTAACGCTGTGTCAGACAGCCGGATACGATCAGCGCTTTCAGCTTCGCCGTCTCCTTTAATTCCGCAAGGTCCAGAATCGTATTCACGGATTCTTCTTTGGCGGCATCGATAAAACCGCAGGTATTGACGATGATCACCGTGGCGTCCTCCGGCTGTTCCACCAAACGATATCCCCGCGCATCGATCAACCCCGACATGATCTCCGAGTCAACGAGATTCTTCTCACAGCCCAGTGTAACGATTTTCACTTTTTCCGTCATGAGTTCGATCCCCCATTGCTATAGCGCCATACTGCCGTTAATTTCCGTTGATTAAAACCTAATTAAGTATAATATTTAAGCATTAGCCCTGTCAAAATGATGAAAAAGTCCCGCGCTGCACCCGGAGGTTGCGGCGAGAGACTTTGAGCGCAGCTATTTAAAATTAGTAAACTGCAGATCGACGGTCAGATCGGCTTTCTTGAGCAGTTGGATAATTTGCTGCAGATCATCCCGGCTCTTCCCGGTCACCCGGATTTGATCGCCTTGAATCTGGCTTTTGACTTTAAGCTTCGAATCGCGAATCAGCACGTTGATCTTCTTGGCGTTCTCCTGATCGATCCCCTGTTTCAAATTAATCCGTTGACGCACGGTTCCCAAGGAAGCGGGCTCCACTTTTCCGTAATCCAGGTTTTTGATCGGCAGACCGCGCTTGATCATTTTCGATTGCAAAATGTCAATGAGCGCACCCAGCTTATACTCGTCGTCCGAGACAATCACCAATACGTCCTTTTCGACTTTCAATTCGCTCTTGGTCCCCTTAAAATCGAACCGGTTGGCGATTTCCCGTTCCGTCTGGTCAATCGCGTTCGTTAATTCCTGCATGTCCATCTTGGAAACAATATCGAATGAGCTTTCGGAAGCCATAATCCACAATCCTTTCCCATCATCTTATATTTCTTAATTATATGTAAACTTTTTCCCAAAGTCGAGTCGCTTCCCGGTTGAAAAAAGAAGAGGCGCCCATGCCGTTTTCGGCAGAGACGCCCCTAAGGTTATTTCTAAGGTTTCTTCGCTGTGCTAACCTTCCCCGCCTTGATCGCCGGCGCCGTCGGCCTCTCCGTTTCCCGCGGTGCCTTGATCCCCGCTCGTCGAGCCCGAGTCGGCAGTCCCGAGATTAAGCTGAATCTTGGTGGTGGATTTCCCGTCCGTCACGACCTGACCGCCCACCGTAATGACCGTGTTCGAGGACGCGCCCGACTTAACATAGAGGCCCTCCGGACCGAGATCATACGTCAGAACATCGCCCTCGGACGTATTTTCATAGTACAGCTTTTCCCCGCGGCGATCCCCCTTGCGGACTTCAACCCAGCTCTTTCCAGACGCCGTAATAACCACCTTTACCGGCTCGCTTCCCGAAGCCTGAACCAAAAATTTGGTCGTGCTCCCTTCCTTTCCGTCAGGTGTAACCACCACGCCCTGCTGGCCGGTCTCCCCGCCCGTTCCGGTACCTTCATTGCCTGCATTCGTGCCGCCGTCCGTGTTCACGCCGTCGCTGCTGGCATTCGGCGGCGTGGCGGTTCCCCCGGGATTGTCACCGGCGGCCGTGCCGTCCGTTCCGTTCTGGCCAGCCGCTTTTCCGGCGTTATTCGTACTTCCCTCCTGGCGAACATCGGTTACGGGAGTCGGATCCGGCTGATCCCCTTTCGCTTGGTCGGTGTTTTTACCCCACACGGCAAAATACATGTAAATAACGACCAGGATCAGTACGGCGAACGACCACATTAATGTCGTCGACAACCACTTGGAATTGCGCTCCGCGACCCGGGAGCTTCTCCGCTTCTGCAGCACCGGTTCCATCGTCGGTTCCGGATCTACGTCCGGCACCTGCTGCTTGTGTTCCGTCAGCAGTTCATCCGCGTCGACCCCGACCGTTTCGGCATAGGTTTTGATAAATGCGCGAACATAAAAACTCCCCGGAAGCACCTTGTAATCCCCCGATTCGATGGCTTCCAAGTACCTTTTGCGAATTTTAGTCATTTCCTGAACGTCGTCCAGAGACAAACCTCTGGCTAGGCGGGCTTCCTTTAATTGCTGGCCCAAATCCGACACAACCATCACCTCCTGTAAGTAGTACATGTAATATAACTATATTGAACGGCCTTGAGGCCGCTTATAGATCGTCGGAATAAATTGTAGTAAACGTATCATAAACGATTTGCTCGTCAGGATTGTTACGTAATTCGATAATTATGTCAAAATCGTCATAACTGTATTCCGTTTCTTTCACGAACACGTCGGGGTGTTCGATCACGATCGTAGAAGGGCTTCCCATTAATTCCTGGAGAAGCTGATAATGCTTTTCGTTCGAACGCAGCGTGCTGATAATACCATCGATAATAAATACGTTGTGCGGATTCATTTCCTCCTCGGAAAGCTGGCTCCGCACGGTTTGTCGCAGCAGGGTCGAAGATACGAAGGTCCATCGCTTCATCGCGCAGACGCTTCCGGCGATAATGGATTCCGTTTTGCCGACTCGCGGCATGCCGCGAAGGCCGATAACCTGATGTCCTTCCCTCTTAAATAATTCACCCAAAAAATCGACAAGCAACCCAAGCTCATCCCTTGTAAAACGGAACGTTTTATGATCATCGGAGTCCCTGACGATATACCGGCCGTGCCGGACCGCCAATAGGTCGACGAGGCGCGGGCTCCGCAGGGCGGTTACCGTAATGCTGTCCGCTTTGCGCAGCATCTGGTCGATCAAAGCGATCTTGGCATCGTCATCGCTCTCCAGAAGAAGGCCGCGGGTCTCTCCCTCAACTCCGTTGATGGTCAAAATATTAACCTCCAGCATCCCCAGCATGGAGGCGATATCCCCGAGCAGCCCAGGGCGGTTATTATGTATCTTATATTCTAAATACCATTGTTTCGGCTCCATACTCCCACCTCATTAATCTCTTTACCGTCATTCGACAAAATAGGTCTATATTCCTGCTTTTTCAACGTATTCGTTTTTCAACTTTCTTTCAAGGCGGTCAAAAACGAAATCATCAATACGTGTTTTATGATATATAAAATAGAAATGAAAGGCAAGCCGAGGGGGGAAATGGGAGAAAAGCTCCCGGGTAGGGAGCTTTTCAAAGCCTAACTATGCGTTTCTCTTCGCCAATTTCACCATCAGACGAGCGATGGTTTTCCGTTCCTCTTCATCCCCCACGTCCCAAATTTCCTTTAGGGCGCGGTTGGATTCGTTTTGAGGATCGACCTTGTCGTCAAGAAATCCGCCGATTTCATAGGCGAGGTTCGTGATCGCTTCCTCGCTCATCCCTGCGTTTTCCGCGTGTTTGACGCGGTCCCCGAGGAACTTTTTCCAAGTATCAAAATTTTTGAGTACTGTTGACATTTTTTAAATCCTCCTTCGGTTGGCGATTTAAAATCAACAGTCGTAATATGTCACTTATCACCGATCTTTATTCATGTCGCCGCCAAGGGAAAAACATCAGGTCACCCAGCCGCCGTTCGGGCTGATAATCTGTCCCGTTATATAGCCGGATTCAGGCAGCGCAAGAAAATAAACCAAGGAGGCGATCTCCCCGGGAGACGCTAGTCTTCCCGCGGGAATTTCCTCCTCGAGCTGCCTCATTTCTTCCGCATCGAAGCGGGCCATCATCTCCGTTTTAACGGCTCCGGGCGCTACGGCGTTCACCGTTACCCCCGAGGGAGCCAGTTCTTTGGCCAACGCTTTCGTAAACGCGTTGACGCCGCCTTTGGCCGCGGAATATACGACCTCGCAGGAACCGCCGGAGATTCCCCAGATCGATGAGACGTTGATAATTCGACCGAACCGCTGCGCTACCATATAAGGCATAAAGGCCTGACTGCATAAGAACACGCTTTTCAGGTTCACGCTCATGACGTCGTCCCACTGGGCTTCCTCCACATCAGCCAGCATGCCGTAGTGGGAGATGCCCGCGTTATTGACCAGGATGTCGGGCCGGAATCCGTGACTCTCCAGTTTTTCCTTCATCCGGAGAATCTGCTCCTTGCTTCTCAAATCCGCGGATACCGTGTAGGCTCTCGCGCCAAGTTCCAAACATTTGCGGGCGACTTCATTGGCGGCTTCGTGCGAGTTCATGTAATGAATCACCACATTCATCCCGACGGAGGCAAAGCGCAACGCAATTTCCGCGCCGATTCCCCGGCTTGCCCCCGTAATAAGCACGGTCAAATCTCCGATGTTCTTCTCGATCCCATGCTCCCAAGCCATGTTAAGGACTCACCACCAGCGAAACGGCAAGCTGGTTCCAATCGATGTGCTCACGCAGCCGCGCGTTCACCTCATCCAAGGAGAGCGATTCATAAACCGGCAGTACGTCGAAAAGATCACCGCCCCGGAAACGGTAACGCGTGAACTCGTGGGCGATGTTCTCCGGTGAATTCAGCATTCTTAAGTAGCCGCCGATTTTTTTCTTGCGGGCCCGTTCGAAATCTTCCGCCCGGAAACCGGAAGCGGTCACGTTCTTGATCTCCTCGGTAATGACCTGCAGCAGCTTATCCGGATCCTTCGTATCTCCGCCGATCGCGGAAAACGCGTAGTTCGGATTGCTATTGTATTCATGTGAAAAGCTGTCGGAGATCAAATCCATATCATACAGCTTTTGATACAACTTCGTACTCGCCCCCAGCAGCAAATCGAGCGCCAGCTTGGTGGCCAGATCCCTACGGAGCAGCTCCGCCCCGCTAAACCCAAGCTTGGTTTCCTTGAACCCGAACAGGCATTTCGGCAGCGAAACCGGAAGTTTGCATTCCCTGCGGGCTTCGTTTACGCCGCTCGGCTCCGGATCAAACTTTCTTTCGATCGTCCCTTGCGGCGGGTAATCCTTTTTGGCCTGGTTTTCCCGCACGAGTCGGAACACTTCCTCCGGATCCACCCCTCCGACCACGAACAGCAGCATATTGCTGGGGTGATAAAATGCATTATAGCAAGTATAAAGCGTCTCTTTCGTAATCGTCCCGATGGACTCGACCGTCCCCGCAATATCGATATGAACCGGATGAACCTTGTACATCGCTTCGATCAAGCCAAAATATACTCTCCAATCCGGATTGTCGCGGTACATGCCGATTTCCTGCCCGATGATCCCTTTTTCTTTCTCCACATTCTGATCCGTAAAATAGGGATGCTGCACAAAATTGATCAGAGTTTCAAGGTTATCGGAAATATTCTCGGTGGCCGAAAACAGATAGACCGTCTGATCAAAGCTCGTGAACGCGTTCGCCGAAGCTCCCTGGGAAGCGAATTTGGCAAAAATGTCGCCTTCGGGCTCCTCAAACATCTTATGCTCGAGAAAATGGGCGATGCCGTCCGGCACCGATATTTCTTCCTGGCCCTCCACCTGAAATCGGTTGTCGATGGAGCCGTATTTCGTGGAGAAAGTGGCATAGGTTTTCTGAAATCCCGGTTTCGGTAAAACATAAACCTGCAGTCCATTATCCATCGTTTCTCGGTATAGGGTTTCCTGTAATGCGTCGTAGCGGATTGCTTCCACCGGTCATTCCTCCTTTGGCCCTGTCAGAAAGTAAATCGTGTCCAGTTGGAACGTCTCGGCCGCTTGAACGACATCCGCCGCGGTGACCTTCTCTACCTGGGCGAGCAGATCCTCGACCGGACGTTCTTTGCCGGAGAGAACCCGGTTGAAATCATAAGCGATCATCTCAAACGCCGAATCCTGCATCTCTTGCAGGCTGTTACGAATCATCGCCTTGGTCTGCGTCATTTCCAATTCGCTGATATCGCCGGCACGCATACTGTCCAATTGCTCCCGGATGATGCGGAGCGCCTTCTCATAATTGGCAATCTCGATGCCCGATTGGATCGTCATCAGCCCTTTGTGGCCGTCGTAACGGGAAGCTGCGTAATAAGCGAGGCTTTCTTTTTCGCGCACGTTCATGAACAGCTTGGAATGCGGATAACTGCCCAATATCCCGCTGTAAAGAAGCGCGGACGCATATTGGTCATCCCTGTAGGTAATCGATGTGCGAAGCCCGAGGTTCAGCTTGCCTTGATTGACGTCCAGACGTTCTTTCACCGTACGCACTTCTTTAGGCTGCGTATTCTTCTCCGCGGGAGCGTAGTTCGGCGTATCCGACCGGTTCAGGTCGAACATCTTCTCCACCAATTCCTGCACCTCGGCAAGCGTGGTGTCACCGACCACATAAAGATCCAGACTGGCCTGGCGCAGCCAATTCCGATAAGCTTCATACAGCGTTTCAGGCGTAATGTTATCCAAATCGGCGCGCTGCCCAAGCGGGTGAAGTCGGTATGGATCTCCCTCGAACATGACTTCTATACAGCGTTCCGCCGCGTAGCGGATTTTATCGTTAATGATGCTCTCCAGCTTCTTGCGGACATTTTCCCGTTCCGTGGTGACATAGGCGGCGCGAAAACCGTTATTCTCCATAACGGGCTTGGTCACGACCTCTCCCAGAAACGCGAAAGTTTTGGCAAGCAGCGACTCCTGGCTTTGTACAAAAGAATCATTAATCGTATCCATCCGGATTTGAACGATCTGATAATTGCCGCGTTTATATACATCAAACCCGAAACCGGCGCCGTACATTAACTCCAACTGCTCCCGGAACTGAATCGTTTCCGGATAAGAAACCGTCCCCCTTCTCAGTACGAATGGGGTCAGTGCCGTCGTTGTGACCGTCTCGCTATCCAGCGGAATTCCCGCATAGAGGGAAACGGCAAACGTCTTGAAGCGGTTGGTTGGCAAAACATGAATCCGAATATGGCCCGCGCTGCCGCGTTCAAATATCGTCTTGTTCAAGACCAAAACTCCTTTACGAAAGACTGTGGTGCACGATTCAAAGAGAAATTCAGTTCCATTCTATACCAATCCAAAGGAAAGAAGCAACCTGGCGTCATGCGGCTGCTTCCTTCCATTTCTGAATTACATACAGAAGATATGTTTCCCGATCGTTTTTACTTGCGGACGTGTCCAGATCCACTTTGAAGTCGCGGTCTCGGGGTTGAAATAATACAGACATCCACCGGACGGATCCCAGCCATTCAATGCCTGCTGAACCGCCTTTCGCGCGGTTTCGTTGGGCTCCAGCCAAATTTGACCGTCGGCCACCGCCGTAAACGCGCCCGGCTGAAAAATAACGCCGGATGCCGTATTGGGGAAACTCGGCGATTTTACCCGGTTCAAAATCACGGCCGCGACCGCAACCTGTCCTTCAAAAGGTTCCCCGCGGGATTCCCCGTAAACCGCGTTGGCCATAATTTTCAAATCGTTTTCGGACAATCCCATCGCACTGGCCGGCGTCAGATTATCGCTGTCGCCACCCTCTGTTTGCCCCTGATTATTGCCGGCCCCGGCCGTTCCGCCTTCCGCGGTCTGACCCTGAGCGCCGCTCTCCTGCTGTTCGCCTTCTTGCCCGGTCGCATATTCCATGCCCGGCTTCCAATCCTTGGTGGCGTTATACAGCTTCAGCTTGGTCTTCGGTCCGGCTAATCCGTCTACCTCCATGCCAAACTCCGACTGAAACCATTTCAGCGCATCTCTTGTTTTCGGCCCAAAGTAGCTGTCAAGCTTCCCGTGGTAAAAACCGAGAAAACCCAGCCGTCCTTGAAGCTCGTAAACGTCCTTGCCAAACGCTCCGTAATCGATCACCTGATCGCTGAAAACCGGTACGGCATGCTTTGGCTTCTCGTCATGGGTGCTTACATCCTCGTTCGATCGCCCGAATTGACTGACCCCGTAAACGATCCCGAACAAAAGCAGCACTAAACCGGCGGCAAACCATATTTTCATGTTCTTCATATGTTTAGCTCTACCTTTCTTTTGTGGAATTAACATAGTTGGCTGACCTTATTATGACAAGACCAGGCTCTTCCTATGCACCCCAACCAAAAGGCTTCGGCGCAAAAATCACTCTGCCGGGCTTAAAGCGATGCAATACACAAAAAAGCTCCCGCCATTTACCGGCGGAAGCTTTCAATCCATGAAAAACCGTTAACTTCGGACTAAACTAGGACGGAATCTTCCCTTGTTTAAATTGCTCGATCGTCATCAGCACTTCACGCGGCTTACTGCCTTCGTAAGGGCCGACGACTCCTCTTGCCTCCATGGAATCGATCAGGCGCGCGGCGCGGGTATATCCGACGCGCATGCGCCGCTGCAGCAGCGATACCGAAGCCTGTTTGGCTTCGAGCACAATCTGTACGGCCTGGTCATACAGCTCGTCCAGAACTTCCTCATGATCCGCCGTCTCCTCTTCGACCTCAGGCACCAGGCTTTCGTCATATTCCGCTTGCCCCTGCTCGCGAACATAATTGACGATCGCTTCAACCTCCTGATCGCTCATGAATGCCCCTTGAACGCGAACCGGTTTCGAGGCGCCCATCGGCATGAACAGCATATCGCCGCGGCCCAGCAGCTTCTCGGCCCCGGCCATATCGAGAATCGTGCGCGAGTCGACCTGCGAGGATACGCCAAAAGCGATCCGCGAAGGGATGTTCGCTTTGATGACCCCCGTGATGACATCCACGGACGGGCGCTGCGTCGCAATGATCAAGTGGATCCCCGCAGCCCGGGCCATTTGGGCCAGCCGGGCGATCGCGTCCTCCACGTCATTGGCGGCAACCATCATCAAATCGGCGAGCTCGTCCACGATGACGACAATATAAGGCAACACTGCGTCCGGATTGTCCTTCATCATCAAGTTATACCCCTCGATATTGCGGGAGCCGGATTTGGAGAACAGCTCGTAGCGTTTCTCCATCTCGACTACAATTTTCTTCAAGGCGAGCGATGCGCGTTTGGGATCCGTGACCACCGGGGTCAGCAGGTGAGGAATGCCGTTATAGACGTTCAATTCGACCATTTTCGGATCGACCATCATAAATTTCACTTCGTCCGGCTTGGCCTTATACAGAATGCTCGTGATGATTCCGTTAATACAAACGGATTTCCCGGAGCCGGTAGCGCCGGCAACGAGCAAATGGGGCATTTTGGCCAGATTGCCGACGATCGTCTGTCCGGAAATGTCCCGTCCGAAAGCGATGGACAACTTGGACTCGGCTTCCACGAACGTAGGCGTCTCCATAACCTCCCGCATCGTCACCAGGGATACTTCATTATTCGGCACCTCGATCCCGATAGCCGATTTCCCCGGGATCGGGGCTTCCATCCGGATATCCTTGGCAGCCAGCGCGAGCGCGATATCGTCGGTCAAATTGACAATCCGGCTCACCTTGACGCCGATATCGGGTTGTATTTCGTACCTCGTCACCGCCGGGCCGCGTACGACTTCCAGCACGCGGGCCCTTACGCCGAAGCTCTCCAGCGTGGCCTCCAGCTTTCTCGCCGTTTGCATATAATCCGCCTGATCGCCGGATTTTCCCCCGCCGGCCGGCTTGGACAGCAGCCGGAACGGCGGCAGCTTGTACGGCTTAGGTGCCGGTTTGGGCGGGGCCGGCGGCATTTCGGCCGCCTCTTCAGGCCCTCCCGCCTCCGGAGAGCCTCCTTCCCGAAGCGGCGTCTCCAAGCCGTTATCGGGCTGTCCTCCGGCTTCTTCTTCCGCTGCCGGAGGATCGGCATCCCCGGCTGCCGGAGGATCGGCATCCCCGGCTGCCGGACCGCCTTCCATCGGCCGGGCCTCGTCCCACTCCGTTTCTTCCTCCGCGGAGTGCCCCTCCCGCTGGATGTGGTCGAAGAAATCGCGGATGATCGGACCGGTGTCGGCGAAAGAACCCGGGCCCCCATCTTCATCGTAACCGCGAACATTCTCCGGATGGCCGGCCGATCCTCCGTTCCCCTCATATTCGACCTCATTCCAATTTACTCCACCGTGAATGCCCGATATCGGTGCGGCGGAGAGGTCCTCCGTCTCTCCGGAAACGGCCTCGTCCGCCGTTACGGTTGAGTTTTGCCCTTTATATCCGAACAGTTGAAAAAATACCGGTCTTTTTCGAGGAGAACCCGAGGAAATCGGTGAAGCCGGAGGCATGTCCGCCTCCAATTCCTCCTCTTCTTCCTCCTCGCGAATCCTCGGTTTTGCGACTCGTTTTCCCTGGCTTGGCACGGGTACCGGACGGAGCATCCGGATCTTCTTGCCCAGCAGTTCACCCAAGCCCCCCATCTTGCCCCGGAGCATCCGGCCCAGATCCACATAGGACAGCCCGGTCACCAACATAAAGCTGATCGCCAGCATCACGATCATGATCAATTTGGCTCCGGCCAGACCGAATAAGGAATAGAGCAGCGCGAATTCCAGCCCGCCTATGTAACCTCCGCTGATATTTAGCGATAGAAGGCTAAACCCCGAATCTCCCGCGGACGGATGAAACAGGGACCCCTGCAGATCCCGGTGGATCTGGCCCAATATATTGCCGAACGTCATCGGAACGACCGACGCCAGTTTCTGGCTCATCGCCGAGATGGTGCTCATGAGGACGAACGCCAAGGCGGCGAGCAGAAGACCGGTTTTTCGCGTGGACCACCGATTCGGCCATTTTCGTCCGATCATCACCGCCAATCCGACGTAGATACCGATTAAAGGAATTACAAAATAAAACTTGCCGAGGAGCAGTGCCGACATTTTGGACAAGGTGCGTCCGACGGCCGCCTCCCCGGACAAGGCGATGACGGATAAGGTGATCAGGATGATCCCATAGATTTCGTATTTGAGCATACTGCCGATTGCTGCCTTTTTCTTCTTCCGTTTGCGTGCCAAAACAGGAACACCCCCCAGTTGAATATTATACCATATTCGCTGGAGGGTACCATACAGATGTTCTCTTTTTTTACTTCAGCAGCAGCGGCAAAAACACAACTTGCCGACCTGGGGCGTAAGCGGGATTCAAATAATCATCCAGTCCGCAGCGCAGAAGCCTTACGATCGTCGCCCGGTTGCCCGGTTCCATCCGCACCTGCATCAACACGCCGCCAATCTCGATCTCGCTGTACATATCGGCGACCTCTGGCTGTTCCCAATAAGCCTCTTCCGGCAGGATCGTATAATGGGTCATTGCGTCATCCCTCCCGTCGTCATCGCGGCCCTGCGCGATTCGATCAGAGCGTTCAACTTGCTTAGCCCTTCACCGATCCCGCCGATGTCATCGATCAACCCGTATTTGACGGCGTCATTCCCACCGACGGCCGTACCGATATCCCGATTGAGTTCACCGGTTTTAAACATCAATTCTTTAAAGGTTTCTTCCGGGATTCGCGAGTGGGCGGTCACAAACCGGACGACGCGCTCCTGCATCTTCTCGATATATTCGAAGGTTTGCGGAACCCCGATCACCAGACCGGTCATCCGGATCGGATGAATCGTCATCGTCGCGCTCTCGGCGATAAAGGAAAAGTCCGAAGCGACCGCGATCGGTACGCCGATGCTATGGCCGCCGCCGATGACAACCGTAACCGTCGGTTTGGAGAGGGACGCGATCATCTCCGCAATCGCCAAGCCGGCTTCCACATCGCCTCCGACGGTATTAAGAATGATCAGCAGCCCTTCGATCCGCGGATTTTGTTCCGCGGCCACCAATTGAGGGATCAAATGCTCGTATTTGGTCGTTTTATTTTGCGGGGGGAGGACGAGATGACCCTCGATCTGTCCGATGATCGTCAAGCAATACACATTGGACTCCCCCTGAGTAGGGACGGCCGTTTGACCGAGTTGCTGGATAATGTCGGTTACGGCCGGCGGTCTTTTCTCTCCATCGGGCTGAACCGGCGGGATTTCATTCTCCTGGTCCCCCGAGGAACCTTTGCCGATCTGTTTATTCATGAATTCATCACGCTTCCTTTCACCCGCTTGGGCGGTATCGACTTTTAACATCTATGGTGGCGCTTGTCCCTGAGATTGCTTCCCCTGCCTGTCATGTGCTAGTATGCCGACTATCGGTCCGCCTCTATTCTTTCGGGCCACCGATTTCCTGGCGAAAACGCAAAAAAGCCCCTTCTCCCGCAAGGAACCGTCCAATATTACCGGCAGGAGAAAGGGCGACTGTGTGCCCAATTATTCAATTGTATGGCTGGTCTTTAACGGCCGCCCGTCACACTTCCATAATAATCGGAAGGATCATCGGTCTGCGGCGCGTCTGTTCGTAAAGGAATCGGCCCAGCGAATCCTTCACACTGGTTTTGAGCGAAGCCCATTCATTCACATTTTCGCTCATCAATTTCTCCAAGGTACTGGATACGATTCGGTTCGCCTCATCCAGCAGTCCCTCGGACTCCCGAACGTATACGAAGCCGCGCGAAATGATATCCGGTCCGGAAACGATACTTCCGTCCTGCTTGCTCAAGGTGACGACCACGACCAAAATCCCGTCCTGGGACAGCAACTTCCGGTCGCGGAGTACGATATTCCCGACATCCCCGACCCCGAGTCCGTCGATCAGGACGTTCCCGGCGGGAACTTTCCCCGCTTTGCGGGCAACTCCACCTTGAATTTCTACGATATCCCCGATGTCCACGAGGAAAATATTGTCCGCTTCCACGCCGACCGATTGGCCCAGCAACGCGTGCTTGCGCAGCATCCGGTACTCGCCGTGAATCGGAATGAAGTACTTCGGACGCATCAGGTTCAGCATCAGCTTCAGTTCTTCCTGACTGCCGTGACCGGATACATGGACGCCGGAGTTGGAACCGCTGTATATGACTTCCGCACCGAGGCGGAACAATTCATCGATCGTACGGCCTACGTATTTCTCGTTCCCCGGCACCGGCGTTGCCGCAATAATTACGGTATCTCCCGGCAAAATATCCACTTTCCGATGCGTGGAACGCGCCATTCTCGTCAAGGCGGACATCGGTTCGCCCTGACTGCCCGTACACAGAATAACTACCCGGTCCGCGGCCATTTTGTTGACTTCTTCCGGCTCGATAATAATCCCGTCCGGTACGTTCAAATAGCCCAGCTCGGAAGCGATCGTCACGACATTGACCATGCTTCGGCCGATGATGGTTACTTTGCGGCCCGTCGAGAACGCCGCATCAATCACCTGCTGGATCCGGTGCACGTTCGAGGCGAACGTGGCGACCACAACGCGCTGTTCCGCTTTACGGAAAATATCGTCAAGCACAAGCCCGACATTTTTCTCCGACGGCGTGAATCCGGGTTTCTCGGCATTGGTGCTGTCCGAAAGAAGAGCAAGCACGCCTTTCTTCCCGATTTCGCCCATCCGGTGCAAGTCCGCAAATTGATCATTGACTGGTGTATGATCGAATTTAAAGTCACCGGTATGAACGACGTTGCCTTCCGGCGTTTCAATACACACGCCAACGGAGTCCGGAATGCTGTGGTTCGTGCGGAAGAAGGTCGCTTTCATCGTGGAACCCAACTGGATTTCGGAATCCGCGTGGATTAAAATCCGTTTGGTTTCTCCGAGCAGCCCCGCTTCCTTCAGTTTGTTCTCCACCAAGCCCAAGGTCAGTTTGGTTCCGTAAACCGGAACGTTCAGATTCTTGAGCACATAAGGCAAGCCCCCGATATGGTCCTCGTGACCATGCGTCAACACGATGCCCCTTACTTTGTCGCGGTTTTCCGTCAAGTAAGTGATATCGGGAATCACGATGTCGATGCCCAGCATGTCCTCTTCCGGAAATTTAAGTCCCGCATCGATGACCACGATGTCGTTGGCATACTGAACCACATACATGTTCTTCCCGATTTCTGCGACGCCGCCCAGGGCAAAGATCATCAGTTTATCATTATTCATTTTTTTGGACAAGTGAATCTAACCCTCCTAAATGTTTTGGACGTCGTAATTTTTGTTGTAAATTTGTAAAGGAAAACGCACCGATCAGTGCTTCTCATCCATTTATATCTTCCAAATAAAATTCACCGCACCCAGTCACTTGAAATCATTATACATGATTAAAATGGCAAAAAACAAGTGAGCCGCCTACCGCCTTATATCGTTAACTTTCTCTACAGCGAAAAAACCGATGCCTCTTATGGGGCATCGGTTTTTGGAAATGCAGCAAATTATTGGTTTATCGCAGCAGTTGTCTGATGCTTTCGGCCTCTTCTTCACTCGGCGGCACCAGGGGCAAACGGACGGGTCCAACATGCTGCCCCAACTCGTTCAAGGCATATTTTACCGCTACCGGATTAGGGCACTCGAATAAGCCTTTAAACACCGGCAAAAGCTTCTGGTGAAGCCTTGCCGCGGCATCGACGCGTCCGGCGAGGAACGAATCCAGCATCTCCTTCATCGCCGGCCCCACGATATGGCTTGCCACGCTGACGACGCCATAAGCGCCGACCGCCATGGCCGGAAGGGCCGCCGAATCGTCTCCGGAATACACCTTGAAACCGGCCGGAGCTTCGGCGGCGATTCCCGCCACTTGTTCCAGCGAGGCGCATTCCTTGGTGGCCACCACGTTCGGGATTTGTGCCAACCGCAGGGTCGTTTCTTTGCTGAGGCTGACGACCGTCCGGCTCGGTACATTGTACAGCATAACCGGAAGCTTGGTCGCGTTGGCGATACTTGCAAAATGCCGATACAAACCTTCCTGGTTCGGCTTGTTATAGTAAGGGGCTACGATCAGCAGAGCGTCAACCCCCAGCTTTTCAGCTTCCACAGACAAGTGGATGGAATGAGCGGTATGGTTGCTTCCCGTCCCTGCGATGATTTTGCAGCGTCCCGCCGCATGCTTGACGGCAAATTCGAACATCTCCAATTTTTCCTCGTCGGTCAAAGTCGGAGATTCTCCTGTCGTCCCGCAAATCACCAGACTGTCTGACTTCTGTTCTTCGATCAAATAATCCATTAAGCGTCCGGTTTGCTCCCAATCGATTCGTTCCTCGCTGTCGAAGGGGGTCACCATCGCCGTAATCAATCTTCCGAAATCCACGCCGTCTCCTCCTTTGGCTCATCTGCATTCACTAGCATTACTCCGACTACTTGCCCAGCTCAAATTTGGCATGCAGGGCGCGGAGAGCTTGCACCATATCCTCTTTGTTGACCAGCACCCAGATCGTGGTATTGGAATCGGCGGACTGAAGAATTTGAATATTCTGCTCCGTCAACGCTTCGACAATTCTCGCCATAATCCCAGGCACTCCGTTGATCCCTCCGCCGATGACGGACACTTTGGCGCACCCGCTTAAAATCTCGGGCTCATACCCTAAACCCTCCAGAACCGAACGCGCTTTAACCGCATCGCTGTCGAATACGGTATAAACTGCGCCCGAAGGGGTCACATTAATAAAATCAACGCTGATTGCATTCTCCGCCATCGCTTTAAATACCTTCAGTTGCAGGTTATCCGCAACCTTGCCGGAAGATTCAACCTTGATTTGCGTCACATTGGCCACATAGGCGATCCCGGTGACATAACGATCGACGATACCGATCTGCACATCCTTAAAGCCTTCGGGATTCGCCACCAGCGTTCCTTCGCTCTGGGAAAAGGTAGACCGCACCCGGACCGGAATACCGGACTGCATCGCAATCTCCACCGCCCGGGGGTGTATGACCTTGGCGCCTTGGTGGGCCATATTGCAAATCTCCGCATAGCTGACGTACTCCAGCGGCTTGGCGTCTTCGACAATTCTAGGATCGGCGGTCAGGATACCGTCCACATCGGTATATATATCGACCATCTCTGCATGCAGCGCCGCACCCAGCGCTGTCGCCGAGGTATCGCTGCCACCGCGTCCCAGCGTGGTAAAATCGCCGAGCTGGTTCTGTCCCTGGAAACCCGTAACGATAACGACGTCATAGCGCTCCAGTTCCTCCAGCACGCGCGTCGGCACGATGTCCAGAATTCTGGCGTTTCCGTATTGGCTATCCGTTCGAAACCCGGCCTGGGCTCCGGTCAGAACGACGGAACTGACCGACACTTTTTGGAGCAGGCTGCATAGCATGGACGCGGAGATGATCTCCCCGCAAGAAAGCAGCAAATCTTGTTCCCGAGACGGCAGCGAGCCGCCGCCGGAAGCGATCAAATCAAGCAATGTGTCCGTTGCATACGGGTCTCCCTTCCGGCCCATCGCGGAAACCACAACGACAAGCCGGTAACCGTTATCCAGTTCCCGGCGGATATGTGAGATGACCTTCTCTCTCGCTTCCGAAGACGAGAGAGAAGTGCCACCGAATTTCTGCACTAAAATGCGCATGGATATTCCTCCAATTTAAGTAAAACAAGCCGAAAGTCCAAATTATGAATTATTCCTTGCCCGCCGCTACAATCTCGGCGATTTGCACCGCATTCCAGGCAGCTCCTTTAAGCAGGTTATCCGAAACGATCCACAAATTCAGTCCGCGAGGATGGTCCAGGTCCCGGCGCAGCCGCCCGACGAAAACATCCGGTTTGCCGGCCGCTTCCGTTGCGAGCGGGTAGCTTTGCGAAGCCGGGTCGTCGACCAAGGTAACGCCCGGTGCATCGGAAAGTAGGCCGCGTACTTCCTCAAGGTCGTAATCGTTCTTCAACTCGACGTACACCGACTCCGAATGGCCGTAAACGACCGGAATACGTACGCAAGTAGCGGTAACTTGGATGGAATCGTCGCCAAAGATTTTTTTGGTTTCGCGAACCATCTTCATTTCTTCCAGCGTATAACCGTTGTCCTGGAATTTATCGATTTGAGGTACGGCGTTAAAAGCGATTTGATGCTTCACCGGCAGCGATGAAACCGGCAGAATATCCGGCTTGACTTCGTTGCCCTCCAGCACTTCCTTGCTCTGACGCAGCATTTCGTCGATCGCTTTGGCGCCCGCACCGGATACCGCTTGGTATGTTGAAACGATAATCCGAGAAACGCCGTAACGGTCGTGTAACGGTTTAAGAGCCGTCACCATTTGAATGGTCGAACAGTTCGGATTGGCGATAATCCCTTGATGTTGACCGATCATATGCTCGTTTACTTCCGGCACGACAAGCGGAGCCGTTTCCGCCATGCGGAATGCGTTGGTATTGTCAATCACAACCGCACCGTGGCGAACGGCATGAGGAGCGAGTGCCTTGCTGACGTCGCCGCCCGCGCTGAACAAGGCGATGTCGATGCCTGCAAAGCTATCCGGGCCAGCTTCTTCAACGGTAATTTCCTGTCCCTTAAAACGAAGAATGGTACCTGCGGAACGGGCCGAAGACAACAGCTTCAGCTTTTCGACCGGAAAGTCCCTTTTCTCCAATAATCCGATGATTTGTTCCCCCACAGCTCCCGTTGCTCCGACAACGGCGACATTAAACTTCCTTCTGCTCATCTGGCACGTCTCCCCTTCTCTAACATAACGATTTATAGTAAATGAAATAAATCTCTTGGTATGATGATTGCCTAATCCCGGAAACGCTCGATAATGACCGGTTGCAACTGCTTTCCTTCAAGCGCGGCGTAGCAGGTTTCCGGAACCAACTCCATTCGGGCCACCAGCGAATTCGGTTTGTTGACCGGATTGTCCTGTCCGAACGGTACGAAATAAATGTTCTTGGCCACGATCAATTTGGCGATATTCGCCATATTAAATCCCAAACCGTCATTCGTCGACACGGCCAATACGACCGGACGTCCATTGCGGAGCGTCGCCTTCGCGGCCATCAGTACCGGACTGTCGGTCACGGCATTGGCCAGCTTACTGGTTGTCGTTCCGGTGCAGGGAGCGATGGCCAGCACATCCAGCAGTTTCTTCGGCCCCAAAGGTTCGGCGTCGACAATTGATGAAATGATATCATTCCCTGTTATATCTTTCAACTGTTTCTGCCAGTCTTCAGCCTGGCCAAAACGGGTGTCGGTCATCTTCACGGATTGTGAAATAATCGGTACCACATTGGCTCCGCCGTCCACGAAGCGCTGTACTTGCGGCATAACCTCTTCCAAAGTGCAATGCGATCCCGTCACGGCATAGCCTACAGTTATCCCTTGCCAGTTCATCCTTCATCCCCCCGTAATTGAAACTCTTCCAGAATCGACTGACTTAGCGCATTCGCCATGATGATACCAGCCGTCTTGGGAGCGACGATTCCGGGCAGACCGGGAGCAAGCAGCGCTTTAATCCCGCGCTTCTCGGCAAAACGGAAATCCGTTCCGCCGGGAGCCGAGGCAAGGTCAATGATCACGGTATGCCGAGGCAATTTAGAGATCATTTGCGCTGTGACTATCATAGTCGGAATCGTATTAAAAATCAAGTCGATTTCGCTGGTGTAAGCGGTCAAATCCGTTGCTACGAAAGGCTTCCAGCCCATTTGAACCGCCCTCGCCGCGTCGGCTTTCCGGCGCAGGCCCACCTTCACGCTCGCTCCCAACCCCTGAAGAGTCCTTGCTAAAGTAAACCCCGTCCGTCCCATCCCCAGCACAACGCAATTTGAACCGTGAATCGTCGTGTCCGTATGTTGAATCGCCATCATCACCGCGCCCTCGGCGGTGGGAATGGAATTGTAAATGGCCACATCGTCCCGCTCCAAAAGCTCGATGATCCGAAAGCCGCATTCGGCCCCGATTTGTTTTAAATAAGCTTTGGCCATTCCCGTGTACACCGGTGTTCCCGGACGCAGTACGGAGAACAGCTCTTTTTCCAGTACCAGCTCTTTACTCGAAAACGGCGCGCCGATAACTCCCTGGTCGTTGCAGCCCACCACCGGCAGGACCACAACATCCGCTTCCTTGAGCAGATCGGGGGTTAAATTTTCATTCGTCACGCCCTCGGGCGGTTGCTCCAGCTTATCAAAACCGACGACCCGGACCGACGCATCCAGTTCCAAGCACTTATGAATCACTTCCACCTGGCGGGCATCACCGCCCAGAAAGACGATTGTTAGACCGGTCAGCATCAAGATCGGCACTCCTTCCAGGCAATACAGTATAGACCATCCTATGCAGGAGAAGGGCGGGTGGTGAAACGTCAGTGTAATTTTTCATTGTCTGTCCATGGTATGATTTGTAAAAAGAGGGGGTTTCGGGATGAGGGGAACGATATCGCCACTGGCCGCGACGCCCAGTTGGACAAACTTCGCGAAATCATAACTAATAACAAAAAGACCTCGCATTAAAGCGAGGTCTTCTTCAAATGCGGTTTAACGGGTTCCGGTATGTCCAAAGCCGCCCGCTCCGCGAACGGTTTCCGAAAGCGCGTCCACGCGGATCAGGTTGACTTCCGGCACGATTTGAAACACCATTTGCGCAATCCGTTCGTTCCGCTTGATCGCAAACGGCTCTTCCCCCAAGTTGATCAACAGAACCTTAATCTCCCCGCGGTAATCGGCGTCGATCGTTCCCGGCGTGTTCAAGCAAGTGATGCCATGCTTGTAAGCCAGGCCGCTTCTCGGGCGGATTTGCGCTTCCAACCCGCCCGGCATCGCGATGGCGATCCCGGTCGGCACTAGCGTGCGCTGACCGGGTTGCAGCACGACCTCCTCCGTTACGGCGGCGTAAAGATCAAAACCGGAGGCGAGCTCCGACATTTTACGCGGCAGCTCGATATCCTCGTTTCCCGGGATTACGTTCAATTGTACGTCATATAACAAGTTCATCTCTCCTTATATCCGACAGGACGCGGTCGGAAGCCCCCACCATGGCAAGCGCGTAAGGATGCGCAAACATGGTTTTGATGACTTCATTGACATCTTCCATCGAAACGGCTTCGATCCGGTCGATCATTTCATCAAGGGTGTAATGCCGCCCGAGCATCAGTTCATTTTTACCCAGACGGTTCATCCGGCTCCCCGTGCTCTCCAGGCTCAAGATCAAGCTTCCCTTCAATTGCTCCTTGCCTTTGCGCAGCTCGCTTTCGGTCAAACCATGCTTGGCCACGTCATGTAAAATTTCCTTGGTCAAGTCGAGCACTTCCCTGGTTTGCTTCGGCGCCGTACCGGCATAAACCGTAAAAAGCCCGCTATCCGCATGGGAGCTGTGGTAGGAATAGACCGAATAAGCCAGCCCCCGCTTTTCGCGGATTTCCTGGAACAGCCGGGAGCTCATGCCTCCTCCGAGCGCATTGTTCAACAGCACCATGGCATATTGATTGCGGTCCCCGATCGGCAAGCCCGGGAACGAAAGGCAGATATGGTTTTGCTCCGTCTTTTTCCGGTAAAACTTCAGTTCGCCCAAAAAGTCGGGCTTCACCAACGTATCGCTCTGCCCCCGATTGTCGAAATCGCCAAAATAGCGTTCGAGCAGGTCGATGATGCCGTCGTCGATATTGCCGGCAACCGCAATGACGGTATTCTCGATGGTGTATTTCTCTTTCATATACGCCCGAAGATGGCCGGGTTCCATCTGACGCAACTTCTCTTCCGTCCCCAAGATCGGCAACGCAAGCGGATGGCTGCCGTACGCCGCTTCGGCGAGCAGATCATGAACCATATCGTCCGGGGTATCCTCATACATCGAAATTTCTTCGACAATCACGTTCTTTTCTTTACGCAATTCTTCCTCGTCAAAGAGCGAACGAAAAAACATATCGGCCAATACATCCACCGCGATCGGCAGATGTTCGTCCAGCACTTTGGCGTAATAACACGTGTATTCTTTGGATGTAAAGGCGTTCACGTTGCCGCCGATCGCATCGAATTGTTCCGCGATATCCTTGGCGCTGTAACGTTCCGTCCCCTTGAACAGCATGTGCTCGATAAAATGCGAAATGCCCCCCATTTCGGACGTTTCGTTCCGCGATCCGGTCTTCACCCAAATGCCGAACGAGACCGAGCGGCAGGTCGGGATTTTTTCCATAACCACCCGAAGGCCGTTTTTCAACTGCGTTTTATTCACGTACTGGCCCTCCTAAACGTTTTACGGACACTCTCTCTCGCGTAAAACAAAATTCTGCTTATCTAAGTATAAGCTTTAAATGCAACAATATCCTATCAAAAAAAAACGCATTGCTCAACTTTGAGGAAGTTCCACCCGGTCCGATGACAGCGTTTGTTCCACCGTGCCCAATCGCAGGCCCTTGCCGCGAACCACCTGAATCATGCCTTCCAGCGCATCCCGCGACGAAGCTGTCGGATGCATTAGAATCAGCGAGCCGGGACCCACCTTCTCCGAGATCCGGCGCACGATCTCGGATGCCGGCGGTTTTTTCCAATCGATCGTGTCGACCGTCCACAGTACCGTTTTCAGGCCTTGTTCAGCCGCCAGATCCACCGTCCTCTGGTTGAAATCTCCGGAAGGGGGAGCAAACCACCGGTTTTCCACGCCAAGCGTCTCCTTCAGCGCCTCTTTGGTCTTCGATATTTCAAGCCGAGCAAGACTGTCGCTTAACTGGCTCATATTGGGGTGGGAATAGGCGTGATTCTCAAGTTGATGCCCTCTCTTTTGAATCTCTTTGGCGATCTCGGGATTTTTTTTCAGCCAACTGCCATCAAAGAAAAATGTGGCTTTTACGCGATGTCGATCCAAAGTGTCCAACATGGGCGGAATATATTCGTTCCCCCAGGCCACATTGATCATAAAGGCCGCCATCGGCTTGTTCGGGTTTCCTTTGTAGATGGGATGGGGCCCCAAATCCTCCAGATTCACCTTCGGCTTGATTTCCTTGTACAGGTACTCGATTTCCGCGCCTTCGGGCTTTAATCTCGCTTTCTGAAACGTACTCTCGATATCCACTTCGCGGCCGTTATACCCGGGGATGGCCTTCCAAACGCGATCCACCACGGCGTCGATCGGCTCCCTTCGCAAACCTTCCGCTTCGCGGCGGATCCGTCCGAGCAGTGCTTCTTCCCCCTGGCTGCCCGACAGCCATCCGAAAGCATCCCGCTCCACATTCGGGCGCAGCGCTTGATCAACGAAGGAACGAATTCCGGTAAGTTCCCCCAGCGTTAAGACCAATACCGCGCAAATTCCGACCACCGCGAATTTTTTCCGATTCATCACAGGCTCATCCCTTCAAGGGTTTTGTCCCCATTTTATGAGAACAAGCCTGCAAATATGTCGTTCTTCCAGCGACTCGCATGAAAAATCGGGATGGGGCTTAAAAGCGTTATGTAAAAAAAGAGCCAGAATAACGCATTCTGTCTCTTTTCCCGTACGGTTCTATAGGTGTGATCAGGAAGTCGATTTTTCCGTTTCGGCGGTCAGCACCGCTTTACGGGAAAGATTAATCCGTCCCTGTTGGTCGATCTCGGTCACTTTTACCGTAACGGTATCGCCGATCGCGACTACATCCTCTACCTTGGCAACGCGTTCCGTCGAAAGCTGCGAAATATGCACCAGGCCGTCTTTGCCCGGCAAAATTTCCACAAAAGCCCCGAATTTCTCGATCCGCTTCACCGTACCCACATAAATTTCGCCGACGACGACTTCTTTGACGATGCCCTCGATAATCGAACGCGCTTTGTTGTTCATTTCCTCGTTCGCCGAGGCGATAAATACGCGGCCGTCTTGTTCAATATCGATTTTTACGCCGGTTTCCTCAATGATCTTGTTGATGATCTTGCCGCCTGCCCCGATGACATCCCGGATTTTGTCCGGATTGATGTTCATGATCGTAATCTTAGGCGCATACGGAGACAACTGTTCTTTCGGCTTCTGGATACGTTCCAGCATCTTCGAAAGGATAAACATGCGTCCTTCCTTCGCCTGAGCCAACGCATCGGTCAGAATCTGCCGGTCGATTCCGTCGATCTTGATGTCCATTTGGATCGCCGTTACACCGTCCGCCGTTCCGGCCACTTTAAAGTCCATATCTCCAAGATGGTCTTCCATCCCCTGGATGTCCGTCAAGATCGAGACCTGTTCGCCGTCTTTGATCAGCCCCATCGCCACGCCGGCCACCGGTGCTTTAATCGGTACCCCCGCGTCCATCATGGCCAGCGTACTGGCGCAGATGCTCGCCTGGGATGTGGAACCGTTCGATTCCAGCACTTCCGAAACAAGACGGATCGTGTAAGGAAATTCCGATTCCGGCGGAATCACTTTCGAAAGCGCTCTTTCGCCAAGCGCCCCGTGTCCGATTTCACGCCGTCCCGGCGCGCGCAGCGGACGGGCTTCCCCTACGCTGAACGGCGGGAAATTATAGTGATGCATAAAGCGTTTCGACTCTTCCAAGTCGATTCCGTCCAGGATTTGCACATCGCCCAGCGCACCGAGCGTACATACGCTAAGCGCTTGGGTTTGTCCCCGCGTAAACAAACCGGAACCATGCGTCCGCGGCAGCAGGCTGATGTCGCACTCGATCGGGCGAATCTCATCGAGTTTCCGGCCGTCGGGACGGACTTTGTCATGGGTGATCAGACGGCGCACTTCTTCCTTGACGATGTCATGCAGCACTTCTTTTACGTCGCCAAGCAGTTCCGGAGACTCTATGTACTTCTCCTCAAAATAAGCTACCGTTTCGTCGTTGATCGCGTCGATCGCGTCTTGACGCGCGTGCTTCTCGACGATTTTCACCGCTTCGATCAGACGGTCCGCGGCATAAGCGCGAACCTCCCGGTCCACATCCTCATTTACCTTGTGGAGCTTCACTTCCATCTTTTCTTTACCGGCAACCGCCACGAGTTCTTCAATCACGGCAACGATCTTCTTGATTTCATCGTGACCGAACATGATGGCTTCCAGCATCACATCTTCCGGAACCTCGTTGGCTTCGGCTTCCACCATCATAATGGCGTCCTTCGTTCCGGCAACGACCACGTAAATGTCGCTCGCTTCCTGTTGGGCGATGTCCGGATTGATTACGAACTCACCGTTGACGCGGCCCACAGCCACCCCGCCGATCGGTCCGTTAAAAGGAACGTCCGAGATGCTCAGCGCGGCGGAAGTACCGATCATGGCGGCAATTTCCGGCTCGCAATCCTGATCCACGCTCATGACCAAATTTACAATTTGTACGTCATTGCGGAACCCTTCCGGAAACAACGGCCGAATCGGACGGTCCGTCAACCGGCTCGCCAGGATCGCTTTTTCGCTCGGGCGTCCTTCGCGTTTAATAAAGCCACCGGGGATTTTACCCACCGCATACAACTTTTCCTCGTAATTCACGGTCAGCGGGAAAAAGTCGAGGTCCTTCGGTTCCGCGGAAGCCGTTACCGTACATAAAACCGCAGTCTCTCCGTACCTTACCATCACAGCGGCATTGGCCTGTTTGGCCAAACGTCCGGTTTCCAGTATAAGAGGTCTTCCTCCCAACTGCATTTTCACATGTTTTTCCATGAAATCCCTCCTTATCACAAATAAAAGTTCGGTACAAGTCTCATTATTTCCTGCTTTTGCCCGATTCATAAACGAAAGAAACGAAAGAAGGATCATTAGCGAAAGCCGGGTTCACGGAACTTGTCCAACTCACAACAAAAGCTCCTGACGGAGCTTGGTGGGCATACATGTATTTACTTTGCAAAAAGCAACCAAGAAGCGCGCCGTCCGCTTCATCAGCGGAGCCGGCGGCGACCAGGCTGCTTCGGTTAAACAAAGGCAAATTAGCGACGCAATCCGAGCTTCTCGATCAAAGCGGAGTAGCGCTTTACGTCCTTGTTCTTCAAGTATGCCAACAGCTTACGGCGTTGACCTACCATCTTCAGAAGACCGCGACGGGAATGATGGTCCTTCTTGTGCGTACGCAAGTGGTCCGTCAAATTCACGATGTTCTCCGTAAGGATAGCAATTTGCACCTCTGGGGATCCTGTATCGGATTCATGAGTTTTGTGCTCTTCAATCAGTTGTTGCTTGCGCTCTTGAGTTAATGCCATCCTGTTCACCTCCTTTTTTCTAATCGCCGTTAGCCTAGTAGTCGGACGGTGAGACCGTCAACCAAGCCAAGGTTATCTTGTCTATGTCATAAAAGCCCACATAAACAACCTAAACAAGTATAACATGATTAATATATAAAAGTAAATGCCGCGTCTTATTTCCGATTATTCCGCGACCGCCGACTTCAATCGCTGCTTTGCGGTTTCCGCATCCTTCGCAATCTGAGCGATCAATTCGTCGATACCGCCAAACTTCCGCTCTTCCCGAATAAAATCGATCAATTCGACCCGAAGCGATTTGTCATACAAATTGCCGTCAAAATCGAATAGGTGGACCTCCAGATTCGGACGGGTCGCCTGATCGTGGAACGTCGGTTTCACGCCGACATTCATCACGCCTTCCAGCGTGTTTCCTTCACAGTCGACGCGAACGGCGAAAACCCCTTTGATCGGCAGGACGTAATGCTCACCGGGCTGCAGATTAGCCGTTGGAAAACCCAATTGGCGTCCGCGCTTCTCCCCGTGCATGACCATGCCCTTGACCGAATAAGGTCGCCCCAGCCACCGGTTTGCCAGTTGAATGTCGCCTTCTTGGAGCGCTTTGCGGATCCCCGAACTGCTCACCTTCTCGCCGTCGATCAAATAAGGCGGAACCGTAAGGACGTCCATCGTATTCTCGCTGAGTTCCCGAAGCATCCCGGCATGTCCTTCGCCACGGTAGCCAAAGCGGAAATCAAACCCGACAACGGCGGTGTGAATCCGCAGCGGAACCAGCATCCCGCAGACAAAGTTCTGCGGACTTACCCGCGAAAAGGCATCGTTAAATTCGACGATATACAGATAGTCCACGCCCATCCCGCGGAGAATTCGTTCTTTTTCCTCCGGAGGGGTCAGATATCCCTCATAATCGCCCTTCTTCATAACTTCTTTCGGATGCGGGTGAAATGTCATCACCGCCGACGGGAGTCCCGTTTGTCCGGCTAGGCGTACCGCCGATTCGATGACGCTCGCATGGCCGAGATGGAGCCCGTCAAACTGGCCGATCGCCAGAATCTGCGGTTTGGCCACCTTGCTGATGATTTCATCCGTCAAAGGATAAGTTAGGTTTATCGTTTCCACTCGTCTCACCTGCTATTTCACTCGGATTCGCGCTTAGCAAAAGCGCTTTGCTTGCCCGGTTATTCGGGCGGAAACACCTTCACGGGAGCAATTGCGCCCGTTTCTTCCTCCGAGCGGTAAATCCCGAGGAATTTCCGCTCAGGGCTGTACAAGCGGATTATTTCGCCCGGCTCCGCCGTCGGCTGAACCACCGCACGGGATAAGCGCTGCCCTTGCAGAGCCGCCTTTACTTTCTCTTCCGCCACCGTGCTTGCCGGCAGATGGCTTACCGCTTCATCCACCGCGATAAGGCGGGACTGCAGTTCGCCTTCCCGCACGCGGTCCGCCAGCTGCTCCAGGGTTAAACACCGGTCCTCCCGGATTCCGGCGGACATCGTTCGTTTCAGTTCTCCCATCACCGCCGGCACCCCCAAGGCGCGGCCGATATCGACGCAAAGCGTGCGGATATAGGTTCCTTTGGAACACAAGGTGCGGAAAGAGATTCTCGGATGTGCGGGATCGGCCTCGAACCGCAGCA
This sequence comes from Paenibacillus faecis, assembly GCF_008084145.1. Taxonomy (GTDB): domain Bacteria; phylum Bacillota; class Bacilli; order Paenibacillales; family Paenibacillaceae; genus Fontibacillus; species Fontibacillus faecis. The sequence continues at coordinate 236,951 of NZ_VSDO01000001.1, forward strand.
GCTCCAGTTCATGGATCGTGACCTGGCGGGGCTGCCGCTCCACCACTTTGCCTTCCCGGGCGAGTTCATAAAGACGCTTGCCGTCCTGCTTCAGGGCCGAGTACATCGGCGGTATTTGCGAGATCTGCCCTACGAAGCGTTCAAACACCGTTAAGATCTGAGCTTCGGTCACTTGAACCCCATCCGACCGCTCCACCACGGTCCCCGTCATATCCTCGGTATCCGTTGCCAGCCCGAGTACGAGCGTAGCCTCGTATTCTTTGGGCAGCTCCTGCAAATATTCCACCATCCGCGTCGCCCTGCCAAGACATAACGGAAGGACACCGGTAACCGCCGGGTCCAGCGTACCGGTATGTCCGATTCGTTTCATCTTCAGAATCCCCCGGCATTTCGCCACGACATCATGCGAGGTAAAACCCGCGGGCTTCCAAATCGGTAAAATTCCTTCATATCCGTTCATAGCTGCAGCTTCACCCGATCCAACACCTGAGGCACGATCTCCTCCAGCGTCCCTTCGATCCGTGCCCCCGCCGCCCGGACATGGCCGCCGCCGCCAAAGCTTTGTGCGACCCGGGCCACATCGACTTTGCCGGCCGAACGCATACTGACCTTGACCGCATTTTCGCTGATGACCTTAAACAACAGGCCGACCTCCACCCCTTGGATATTCCGCGGATAGTTGACGATGCCTTCCAGATCTTCATGAATCGCCCCGGTGACCCGCAAATCCTCGTCATTGACGGAAACCCAGCTGATCTTCCCGTCCTCGCTGATTTGCAGTCCGTTTAGCGCACGGGTCAATAATCGAAGCTGCGGCAGCGTCATCTGCTCCAGCAGCAGTTCGGACAAGCCCGGACCGTCCACGCCATATTCCAGCAGTTTGGAGGCTGTCGCCATAACCTTCGGCGTCGTATTGGAATAACGGAAACCTCCGGTATCGGTTAACAAACCGGTATAAATCAAGGTGGCCGCATCTTTGTCCAAGTTCAGATCCATAAAAGCGATCAAATCAAACAATATTTCAACCGTCGCCGCCGCATGCGGAACAATGAGGTTGCAAGTCCCGTAGCCGTCGTTCGTCGGATGGTGATCGATATTCAGGATCTCGGCATTTTCGGCAAAATATTGGCTGCTCTTGCCGGTACGTCTGAAATCGGCGCAGTCCACGCAGATGATATGGCTGTAAGCCGCCTCCAAAGGAGCTGACGAAAGATTGACGATCTTGTCCGCTTCCCACAAATACTCCATCCGCTTCGGGATCGGCCCTTCGTTCACCATAACGTATTTTTTACCCAGACATGAGAGAAGCCAGCCCACCGCAAGGGTAGAACTGACTGCGTCTCCGTCCGGCTGTACATGCGCCACTACCAGGAAATTGTCATGCTCCGTCAAAAACCGCTGGGCCTGCCGGAACTCCCGTTCATTGGTCTGCATTGCCGTCTCCTTTAAATTCTAATTTTCCTCTTCATGCGAAATATCGCCAAGAAGCTTCTCGATTCGACTGCCGTAAGCAATCGACTCGTCAATTTTGAAGATCAATTCCGGTGTATGCCGCAGCCGTATCCGTTTGCCGAGTTCGGTCCGCAAGAAGCCTCCCGCTTTCTCGAGGCCTTTTAAGGAAGCGCTCTTCGCTTCCTCATCCCCGAACACGCTCAAATACACTTTCGCCTGCGACAGATCACTTGTCACATCGACTCCGGTCACGGTGACAAATCCGATGCGAGGGTCTTTCACCTCATTCTGGATCAGCACGCTAAGTTCCTTCTTGATTTGTTCGCCTACGCGGCCGGTACGATTTTTTGCCATCTGTGACACCTCACCTTATTTCGGTTCGACGGTTTCCATGATGAACGCTTCGATTACGTCGCCCTCTTTGAGGTCATTGTAATTGTCAAGGGTAATCCCGCATTCATAGCCCTGCGCAACTTCCTTCGCATCATCCTTAAACCGTTTAAGCGAGTCTATTTTGCCTTCGAAAACGACGATACCGTCGCGGATCAGGCGAGCTTCCGCCGAGCGTGAAATCTTGCCCGAGGTAACCATACAGCCCGCGATGGTGCCGACTTTGCTGATTTTAAACGTATTGCGAACTTCGGCATGACCGATGACGGTCTCTTTGTAAACCGGATCGAGCATCCCTTTCATCGCCTGTTCGATCTCTTCGATCGCGTTGTAAATTACGCGGTGCAGTCGGATGTCGACCTTCTCCTGCTCGGCCGTCGCCTTGGTCTGGCTGTCCGGACGAACGTTAAAGCCTATAACGATCGCATTCGAAGCCGCCGCCAAAATAATATCGGATTCCGTGATCGCCCCCGCGCCGCTGTGAATAATCTTGACGCGAACGCCTTCCACTTCGATCTTCTCCAATGAGCCTTTGAGGGCTTCGACCGACCCTTGAACGTCCGCCTTGATAATGACGTTGAGGTCTTTGATTTCCCCTTCTTTGATATGGCGGAACAGATCGTCCAGCGTTACGCGCGTATTGGCTCCCAGATCGGACTGCCGCTGCGTAATGGCCCGTTTCTCGGCGATGGAACGCGCTTTGCGTTCATCCTCAAACACCATGAACGGATCGCCCGCCTTCGGCACTTCCGTTAACCCCGTAATTTCCACCGGCGTGGACGGTCCGGCTTCTTTCAAGCGGCGTCCCTTGTCGTTCACCATCGCGCGGACACGGCCGAAGCAGTTGCCGGCCACGAAAGCATCGCCGACTTTAAGCGTACCGTGCTGTACCAGAATACGGGCGACCGGACCGCGGTTCTTATCCAGCTCGGCCTCGATAACCGCGCCGCGGGCGCGTTTGTCCGGGTTCGCTTTATACTCGTTAACCTCAGCCACGAGCAGAATCATCTCAAGCAGGTCTTCCAGACCCATTTTTTGCTTGGCGGATACGTTGACGAAGATCGTGTCCCCGCCCCATTCCTCCGGAACCAAGCCGTATTCGGTCAATTCCTGCTTCACTTTATCCGGATTGGCGTCCGGCTTGTCGATTTTGTTAACGGCTACGATAATCGGCAGCCCTGCCGCCTTGGCGTGGTTGACCGCCTCCACCGTTTGCGGCATGACGCCGTCATCGGCCGCCACTACGATGATGGTGATATCGGTCAATTGGGCTCCGCGGGCACGCATGGCCGTAAAGGCTTCGTGACCCGGCGTATCGAGGAACGTGATTTTCTTGTTGTTAATTTCAACTTGATAAGCCCCGATATGTTGGGTAATCCCGCCGGCTTCTCCGCCGGATACATTCGTCGAACGAATCGCATCGAGGAGCGTCGTTTTACCATGGTCAACGTGACCCATAATCGTAACGACCGGAGGACGTTCCAGCAAATCCGCTTCGTCGTCCACTTCTTCGATCGTTTCGAATCGATCGTCCTCGACCGGAATCTTGACTTCCACTTCAACGCCGAAATCGCCGGCCAGAAGCAGAATGGTATCGATGTCAAGCTCCTGGTTGATCGTTGCCATCACGCCCAAAGAAATGAGCTTCTTGATCACCTCGGATGCATCCTTGTGGAGCAGCTTGGCGGTCTCGCCCACCGTCATCGTGCCGCGGACGATAATTTTCTTCGGCGTGTTGTCGATCTTCTCGCGCGGCGGCTGTTGATTATAGTTGTTTCTTCCGCCGCGACCGCCTTTTCCGCCGCGGTTGTTCTTATATCCGCCTTGACGGTTATCGTCAAAGTTTCTTCCGGATCTGTTATTGTTGTTGGAGCCGCCGCCATTTCCTTTACGGTAACCTTGGTTCTGGCCGCTTTGGCCGCCTTGACTGCGGTTGGCGTTCCCCGCTCCGTTACCTCCGGTACCGGTAGGTCGGTTTTGCTGAGGGCCGCGGTTTCCGGCGGTTCCATTTCCCGGACGGGAGGAATCGTTGCGCGCTCCGCCTCCTTGGTTTTGACCGCGATTTTGCTGTGCATTACGGTTTTGGGACGAGCCGTTGCCTTGCTGCGGACGTCCCCCTTGTCCTTGCTGATTGCCTGACGGACGATTCGTTCTTTCCTGCGTTGCTTGTGCGCTGCCTGAGGCAGACGTGTGATTGGAATTTGTTTTATTATTCATGCTTACCTGCTTTTCTTGTTGATTTTTATTGGTTCCAAGGGCTTGTGTTCCTTGGGCTTGATCTTGGGAAATGCGGACATGATCCCCACGCTGACCGGTTTTGTCCCCGGCGGATGGTTTCGGTGTCTGGCTTCCTCCTGCGGAAGCCGGAGCCGGCGATTTGGTTGCAGCTTCAGCGCGTCCCGGATTTTCTCTCTTCGCAGCGGCATTGCTCTTAATATCCTTGAAGAACTGCTCCACCCGGGAAACCGCATCGTTCTCCATGACGCTCATATGGTTATTAACCGGGATATTAAGCCGTTTAAGAATGGTAATGATTTCTTTACTGCTCATATTCAGTGATTTGGCGTATTCATACACCCTGAGTTTATCTTTGTTATCTTGTTTACTCAATATACTCCACCTCCGACGTTTTCACGATTTCTTTAGCAATCATATCGGCAAACCCCTGATCGGTGAGCGCAAGTACAACCCGCTCCGGGCGTCCAACACTGGTTCCCAGCCGTTCGCGGTCAAAGCCGATCATCAGGGGGACTTTGTACGTTGCGCACTTGTCTCGGAATTTCTTCCGGGTGTTGGAGGAGGCATCGCCCGCAACGATGACGAGCTTGGCTTCGGAGGAACGGATGGCTTTCAGCACCAGTTCATCTCCGGTTACCAGCTTCCCGGCCCGGGTGGCGAGTCCCAGCTGATTAAGCAGCTTACTCATCGCCATCCTCCCCGTGGTCCCGGCTGGCGATGAATTCCTCCTCCACCGCCAGGAAATCCCGGGCCAATTGTTCATAAACCTCCGGCCCCACCGGCGCTTTCAGCGCCCGGTCGAGCGCGCGGTTCTTGTGAGCAAGCTTGAAGCAGGAGACTTGACCGCAAAGGTACGCGCCGCGCCCCGATTTTTTGCCGGTCAGGTCAATAGATACTTCACCCTCCGGCGACCGAACGACGCGGATCAGCGATTTTTTGGGCATCATCTGCTGGCAAGCCACGCATTTGCGCAGCGGTATTTTTCTAGGTTTCATCGTACAGACCCCCGTTCCTTACTAACAGGTCGGTTTGTTAGACCCAAATTTCAAACGGCCTAATCAATGGAAACGGAATCTTGAGGCATTTCTTCCTGATCGGTCTTCTCTCTTCCGAATTCCTCTTCCGCCTGGGTTTCGCTCTTGATATCGATTTTCCAACCGGTCAGCTTGGCGGCCAAACGGGCGTTTTGTCCCTTGATCCCGATCGCCAGTGAAAGCTGATAATCCGGCACAATGACGCGGGCCATCTTCTCGGCTTCAAACACCTGAACCTCAAGGACCCGGGACGGGCTGAGCGCGTTAGCCACGTATTCCTCCACATTGTCGGAGTACTTGACGATATCGATCTTCTCCCCGCGGAGCTCATTCACAATGGTTTGAACCCGCGTACCTTTAGGTCCCACACAGGAGCCGACCGGATCCACTTCACTGTTGCGGGAATACACCGCAATTTTCGAGCGGAAGCCGGCTTCCCGGGCGACGGAACGAATCTCCACGACCCCGTCGAAAATCTCCGGAACTTCAAGCTCGAAGAGCCGCTTCAATAAACCGGGATGAGTACGGGACAACAAAATTTGCGGACCCTTCGTCGTATTCTCCACTTTGGTGATATAGGCTTTGATCCGGTCGCCGTGCTTGAATTTCTCGTTGGGCATCAGCTCATTCAAAGGAAGATGCGCCTCCACCTTCCCGAGATCCACGAAGATATTCCGCAAATCCTGGCGCTGCACGATCCCGGTGACGATATCCTCTTCCTTCTCGACAAAAGCGTTATAGATCAGGCCGCGCTCCGCTTCGCGAATCCGCTGCGTCACGACCTGTTTGGCGGTTTGAGCGGCGATCCGCCCGAAGTCCCGAGGCGTCACTTCAATCTCCGCGATATCCTCAAGCTGGAAGTTCGGATTGATTTCCCGGGCGGCCGGCAACGAAATTTCCGTGCGCGGGTCGAGCACTTCCTCAACCACCAGCTTGCGGGCAAACACCTTGATCGCCCCGGTATGGCGGTTCATATCCACGCGCACGTTCTGAGCGGTGTTGAAATTGCGTTTATAACTGGAGATCAAAGCGGCTTCGATCGCCTCAAATATAATGTCTTTGCTGATCCCCTTTTCCCTTTCCAGTTCATTCAAGGCCTCGATAAAATCCATACTCATTTGCCTCGTGTTCCCCCTTTCATAGTCTCCCGCAGTGCAATTGAATGCCTGCTAAAAAATGATGGCCAACCTGGCGCTGGCAACTTTGCTGTATGGAATGGCATGGCTCTTCTTGCCGACTTCGATGACCAGCTCCTCATTTTCAAACGAAAGGAGCCGTCCTTCAAACTCTTTCAAGCCGTTTACCGGTTCATATGTAGTAACGAATACATCCTTGCCGACGGCTTTCTTCACGTCCTCCGCCTTCTTCAGCGGGCGCTCCGCACCGGGAGAAGAAACTTCAAGAAAATAGGCGGACGGAATCGGATCGTTCTGATCCAGCTTCTCGCTGAGATATTCGCTGATCCGGCCGCAATCGTCGATATCGATGCCTCCGTCTTTATCCACGAATACGCGCAGGAACCAGTTGCTTCCTTCCTTTACATACTCGATGTCTACCAGTTCAAAGCCATGTTCCTCCAAAAAAGGGTTGACCATCTCTTCCACGGCCGCTTTGATCTTCGGTGTGCTCAAGCGTACATTACCTCCATATGGTTCTTTCCTGTATACCAAAGAGTAAAGAGTGGGTTTCCCCACTCTTTAAACAACGGTTCTATCTTCATGATTACCAAAAAAATTATAACATAGTCCGGTAAGAGTGACAAGTAAAACGCCTTGACGACAAGCCTAGAACAGGGAGAGCTGGTTGCTTTCCGGCAAGCCGCGGAAGCAGCCCATCGAGCCGAGCAGCTCCACGATCGTTTTGCTCGCCTTGGATTTCTGCTGGAAATCCTCAATGGAGAGGAACTCCCCTTGCTCTTTGGCCGCCGCGATGTTCTTCGCCGCGTTCTCGCCGATGCCGGCAAGCGCCGAAAACGGCGGGATCAGGGAGTCGCCGTCCACAATAAACTTCGTGGCGTCGGAGCGGTAGAGGTCGATATTCTTGAAGCGGAAGCCGCGGGCCGTCATCTCCAGCGCCATCTCCAGAATCGGCAGCATGTTTTTCTCCTTCGGCAGAGCCTGGAAGCCTTTTTGCTCAATTTCTTCGATCTTTCGATAAATCGCCTCATATCCCTGGCAGAACAGCTCGATATCGAAATCCTCACCCCGTACCGAGAAGTATGTCGCGTAATATTCGATCGGATGGTACAGCTTGAAATAGGCGGTCCGAACGGCCGAGATAACATAAGCGGCGGCGTGCGCCTTCGGGAACATGTATTGAATCTTCAGACAGGAATCAATGTACCACTGCGGCACCTTGCATTTCTTCATCTCCTCGATCCACTCGGGCGTCAAGCCTTTCCCTTTCCGGACGCTTTCCGTAATTTTAAAGGCCAGCCCCGCGTCCATCCCGGCTTTGTAAATCAGAAACAGCATGATGTCGTCCCGGCAGCCGATAACGGTTTTAATGTTGCATGTCCCGTTTTTGATCAGTTCCTGCGCGTTTCCCAGCCATACTCCGGTACCGTGGGAAAGGCCGGAAATCTGCAGCAGGTCGGCAAAACTGGAAGGCTGGGATTCCACCAACATCTGGCGCACGAACTTCGTCCCCATCTCAGGAACCCCGTAGGTGGCTACCGGCGTACGAATTTGCTCGGGAGTCACTCCGAGCGCTTCGGTGGAGTTAAACATGCTCATGACCTTCGGGTCGTTCATCGGAATCGTCGTCGGGTCGACGCCGGTTAAATCCTGCAGCATCCGCATCATCGTCGGATCATCGTGTCCGAGAATATCGAGCTTGAGCAGGTTGGCATCGAAGGCATGGTAGTCGAAATGCGTCGTCATCCACTCCGAGCCCGTATCGTCGGCCGGGTATTGAACCGGAGTGATGTCTTCCACTTCGATATAATCGGGAACGACGACGATCCCCCCGGGGTGCTGGCCGGTGCTGCGTTTGACCCCGGTACATCCCGCCGCCAAGCGGTTCAACTCGGCGCCGCGCCAATGCTTGTGGTGCTCCTCCTCGTATTTCTTGGCGAAGCCGAAGGCCGTCTTCTCGGCGACCGTACCGATCGTTCCGGCCCGGAACACGCTCTTTTCGCCAAAGAGGACCTTCGTGTAGTTATGGGCATGCGGCTGGTATTCCCCGGAGAAGTTAAGATCGATATCGGGAACTTTATCGCCCTTAAACCCGAGGAACGTTTCGAAGGGGATGTCCTGACCTTCGCCCTTCAGCTTCTGGCCGCATTTCGGGCAGTCTTTGTCCGGCAGGTCAAAACCGCTCGGCACGCTGCCGTCGAGGAACCATTCGCTGTACTTGCATTGGGGGTTCTGGCAAATATAATGGGCCGGAAGCGGATTAACCTCCGAGATGCCCAGGAAGGTCGCCACGACCGAGGAGCCTACCGAGCCCCGCGAACCTACGAGATATCCGTCCTGGTTGGATTTCTTGACCAACCGCTCGGAGATCAAATAGTTCGCCGAGAAGCCGTACTTGATGATCGGCTCCAGCTCTTTTTCCAGACGCTTGACGACCACCTCGGGCAGGTCTTCCCCGTAGATTGACCGGGCCGTCGAATAGCAGGTGTTGCGGATTTCTTCATCCGCCCCTTCGATGATCGGCGTGTACAGCTTGTCCGGGAACAGTTCCAGCTCCTCGAAGGTATCGGCCAGGCCGGAAGTATTTTTGACCACGACTTCAAAAGCCTTCTCCTTGCCCAAAAATTCAAACTCCTCCAGCATTTCGTCCGTGGTCCGGAAATGGGCGTCCGGCTTGCGGATATCCTTCAGCGGGCTGAAACCCGTAATGCCGTGGATGGTGATGTCCCGGTAAATCTTGTCCCGCGGCTCCAAATAATGCACATTCCCGGTAGCCACAACCGGCTTGCCCAATCTCTCTCCGATTTCCACGACTTTGCGAATCGCGGTCTTCACTTCCTCAACGCTGCCGACAAGCCCCTTGTCCACCAGATGCATATACATGGTGAGCGGCTGGATCTCCAGGACATCGTAAAACTCCGCGATGCCTTCGGCCTCCTCCACCGACTTGTTAAGTACGGCCTCGAAAAACTCGCCCTTCTCACAACCGGAAATGATCAGAAGCCCTTCCCTCATCTCCGAAAGTTTGGATTTCGGGATGCACGGAACCCGTTTGAAGTATTCCGTATGGGACATCGAGATCAGCTTGAACAGATTTTTCTTGCCGACCATATTCAGCGCATAAATTCCGCAGTGAAACGGCCGGGCGTTGGACAAATCCTTGCCCACCTTATCGTTTAAGCGCTCAAGGGAGGTAATGCCTTCGATTTTGGCCGCGTCATCCAGCAGTCCGTTCAAAATCTCGCCGAGCGCCACGGTATCGTCGATCGCGCGGTGGTGATTTTCCAGCGAAACTTTATATTTGGCGGCGAGCGTGTTCAACCGGTGGTTTTTTAAGGTCGGAAACAGCATCCGGGCCAGTTCCAGCGTATCGAGCACCGGGTTCTCCAGCATAGGCATACCGAGTTCCTTCAGCTTGGCATTGACGAAGTCCACGTCAAACCGGGCGTTGTGGGCCACCAGTATCGCATCGCCCGCAAACTCAACGAACCGCTTCAGAACCGGCTCCACATCGGGCGCATCCTGTACCATTTCGTCCGTGATGCTGGTCAATTGCTGAATATTGTACGGAATTCGCTCGTGCGGATTTACGAACGTAGCGTAGCGGTCGATCTCCTTGCCCTCTTTCATCTTGACCGCCGCCACCTCGATGATCTTGTTCTGCGTTACCGAAAGGCCGGTGGTCTCGATATCGAAGACGATAAAGGTCGCCGTCTCCAGATCGACCGGACGCGGATTCAGGACGACCGCGACGTTATCGTTCACCACATTCGCTTCCACGCCGTAAATCATTTTGATGCCGTTCTTTTTGGCCGCCTTGGCCGCATCGGGGTAACTTTGAACCCCTCCGTGGTCCGTGACGGCTATCGCTTTATGTCCCCATTTTGCCGCCGTTTTGACGTAGTCGCCGATCGAGGTCACCGCGTCCATCGTACTCATCGTGGTGTGCAGATGGAATTCGACGCGTTTCTCCTCGGCGTTATCCTTCCGGGATGGCGGGGCGGATATTTCGCACAGATCGGAAGGGATCATCACCAACTCGGGAATCTGCATAAACCGATCATACTCCACCTTGCCCCGGGCTTTGACCCACTTTCCGTTGGCCAGCTGCCCCATGACCTTCAAGTCCTCTTTGTTCTTTGCGAACATTTTCATTTGCAGGGAATCGGTAAAATCCGTCAAGTAGAACGTAAACAGGGTGTTCCCGTTGCGCAGCTCCTTCCGGTCCAGACCGAAAATGGTTCCCTGAATCGTAATTTTCTTCTCTTCATCCTTGATCTCCTGAATCGGTACGGCCGGCTCCTTGATGTCATAACCGACCTGCAGCTTGATGATCTCGCCTTCGACCTCCTCAGGCGGCGCCTCCACGGGGATGCTTTCCATCAATTTGTTGATGACTTCCCGCTCTTCCTCAACGATCCGCTGCTGGAACTCCTCAAACGCTTCGCTGCTGCTCTCGCCGGACAGCAGCTTCACTCTGAGCGCCAAACCGAAGTAAGTGTCGTAAAAGGCGGGAATCGCTTTATCGATGTTTTTTTTGCGAGCCAGTTCCAAAGAGGTGGCATCGCTGAACGTAACCGTCACCAGATCGCCGTCCACTTCATAGCTCGCCCGGGCCATCCAGCCGTTAACGGACGGCACCTCCCGCTGCACCCATTCGATGAACAGCTTCCAATATTCCTGCACAATGGCTGCTCCGGCTACTTCGTTCTCATACTGGAACAAAAAAGAAATGTCCGCGATGTGGCCCATCCGTTCCTTGATCCGTAAGCAGAACATCCGGTAGATCTGCGCCGGAACCAGGGTCGATTTGCGAAGCGTGATCTTCCACTCCTTATTCATCCGGCTGACTTCGACGCGGTCGATCACCCCGTCGAGGAAATAAGGATCCACCACGGAAGCCGGGACCTCCGCCTGCTTCATCAATAACTCGAGCCTCGTTCTTTTCCCCTCGGCATTTGCGTCGGACATGCTCTCCCCTCCCCCGCATTGATATGACGCTAGAAACACGTCTACCCGACATACCTTCAAACAAACAAAGCCCCCGGCGATCGCCGGCGGGGAACCCCCGTTCCCCGTCGGCAGTTTCCTGCCGGAAGCCTGCACCATTCATGTTCCGATATAACTAATAGGCTCTGGCAAAAACGACGGTATGACGAGCTTCTTCTCCGCACACCAGGCAAGTAGTTTTTGTAACCTCGGGATGGAACGGGATGTTCCGGCTGGTCGCGCCCGTCTCGTCTTTAACATGGCGTTCGCAAGCCTCCGATCCGCACCATCCGGCGAGGGTAAAGCCGCGTTTCTCCTCGATGCTGGCTTTCATTTCGTCCAGCGTATCGACGGAGTAGAAATGCTCCTCCCGGAAGGCTTTGGCGCGCTCATACATTTCGTTGTGCACCTGATCGAGCATCGCTTTGACTTCCTCCACCAGATTCTCTTGGGCAATGATTTTCTTCTCGCCGCTGATTCGGGAGACAAGCACGCAAACCCCGTTCTCCATATCGCGCGGACCGATCTCCAGACGGACCGGAACGCCCCGCATTTCATACTCGTTAAATTTCCAGCCCGGACGAACGTCCGCCCGGTCATCCATACCGACGCGAACGCCGGCCTTCTTCAGTTCGGCGAACAACTCGTCCGCCCGTCCCACAACGGCGTCCCGGGTTTTAGGCGGGCCGATCGGGATAATCATCACCTGCTTTGGAGCCACCTTCGGCGGGAGTGCCAAACCGCGGTCGTCTCCGTGCACCATAATAAGCGATCCGATCAAACGCGTGCTGACGCCCCACGATGTGGTATGGACGTACTCGCGCACGTTGTCGCGGTTTAAGTATTGAATATCGAAGGCTTTGGCAAAGTTGGTGCCGAGATAATGCGACGTCCCTGCCTGAACGGCCCGTCCGTCCTTCATCATCGCTTCGATGGAATAGGTGTCCACGGCCCCGGCAAATTTCTCGGAAGGCGTCTTCTGACCGACGATGACCGGAATCGCCAAATAATTCTCGACGAAATCGCGGTAAATTTCCAGCATTCGCATCGTCTCTTCGCGCGCTTCCTGCTCGTTCTCATGGGCCGTGTGCCCTTCCTGCCAGAGGAATTCGCTGGTCCGAAGGAACGGCAGCGTGCGTTTTTCCCAGCGAACGACATTCGCCCATTGGTTGATCAGCACCGGAAGGTCGCGATAGGATTGAATCCACTTCTCGTACATATGGCCGATCATCGTCTCCGAAGTCGGACGGATCGCCAGGCGCTCCTCCAGTTTCTCGCCGGCGGCTTCGGTTACCCAAGGAAGCTCCGGATTAAAACCTTCCACATGCTCTTTTTCCTTTTGGAAAAAACTCTCGGGAATAAAGAGCGGGAAGTACGCGTTGCGATGCCCCGTCTCCTTGAAGCGGCGGTCAAGTTCCGCCTGGATATGTTCCCAGATCTCATAGCCGTCCGGCTTGAATACGATGCAGCCGCGAACCGGCGAATAATCCATCAGGTCCGCTTTTTTGATCACATCGATATACCAGCGGGAAAAATCCTCCCCCTGCGGGGTTATTTCCGTTACGAATTGTTTCTCCTCGTTTGCCATTAAACCATTAGCCTCCCGTTTATTAACCTATCAAACGCAATATATCATTATAAGTGACCGCAATCATCAGCAGGAACAGCATCGCAAAACCGATGAAGTGCACAAGCCCCTCGCGGTTCGGATCAACCGGTCTGCCGCGCAGCGCCTCCACTCCAAGGAAGATAAGTCTGCTTCCGTCCAGAGCGGGAATCGGCAACAGATTAAAAATCCCCAGATACAGACTGAGTATCCCGGCCCATTGGGTCAGCTTTACGATTCCCTGCTTCGCGATCTGCCCCGTCACCTCAAAGGTGCGTACAGGGCCGCCGAGATCGTCCATGGAAAACTTTTGGATCAACTGTTGAAAGCCAAGGAAGATCATTTGGGTGGTGTCGACCATTTTTTGGCCGGCCACGGTAAAGGTTTCCCCGAAGGAAGCGCTCCTTGAAGGGAAATACGTGACGATCGTGCTGCCGACCTTGCCCCCCTTCTCGTTCTCCACGGAACGAGGCGTGAGCGTGATGTCCAGCGTCTCTTCCCCGCGCTTCACCGTCCACACCATCGGCCGATCTTGCGCGGCTTGGATCCTCTCGATCAAACCGTTGGCATCGGTGCCCACCGGCTTGCCGTCCACCGCCTGGATAATGTCCCCCGGCTTCACGCCGGCTTCATCCGCGGGCATCCCTTTCATGACATCCCCGACCTCCAGATGCGTCGGTTCCGTCAGCGGAATTCCCGCCATCTGCGTATGCAGGGCGAACAGGACAAAGGCGAGAATAAAGTTCATCAAAGGCCCGGCAAAAATGGAGAGCGCCCGTTGACCGACCGTTTTGCTGCCGTATTGGCGGTCCCTTGGGGCAATTTGGGTCTCTTTCCCCTTGGCTACCAGCATCGCTTGGCGATGTACCCGGTACTCCTGCACTTCTCCGTCCACATCCAGTTTGATCAGCAGCCGGTCTTCCAGGTCTACTTCACTAACCTCGCCGCGGATGACGTCTTTCCGGCTGTCTAAACGATCCAGATAAATCTTGCGGACTTCATCTCCGGACAGCCGCAGTGCTACGGTTTGTCCATTCGTAATTTGCACCAGTTCGGGATCTTCGCCGGCCATCCGCGCGTAACCGCCAAAAGGCAGCAGCCGGAGCGTAAATTGCGTCTCGTTTCTTCGGTAAGAGAACAGCTTCGGTCCAAAGCCGATCGCGAATTCCCTCACCAAAATTCCGGCGCGTTTGGCAAAATAGTAATGTCCCCATTCATGCACCGTCACAATGACAAAGAACATGAGAACCGTCATAAAAATGATCTTAAGCAATTCCAATCGTAAGCATCCTCCTTTGGCCACGGATCGTCCAACATTCCTTCAGATTATCATTATTCTCCGATTAGGCACAAGAGAATACCGGGACGGAACTTTTCCACACCCACCGGATCGGAACGAAAGGTCTGCAACTTATCCATCAAACCGATCTTGCGATTTCCCGTGCCCACCGGTCGGCTTCCTTGATGGCCTCCAGACCCGGTTCGGCCTGGACCTCATGTCTGGAAAGAACCGTTTCAATAATATGTTCAATCTGCAGAAAAGGAATCTCCCTGTTTAAAAAGCGGGCAACCGCTACCTCATTGGCCGCGTTGTATACACTTGTCGCCGTGCCTCCTATTTTACCACATTCATAGGCCAGCCTTAAACAAGGGTAACGCTCGAAATCCATTTCGCGAAAATGAAGCTTGCCGACCTCGGCCAGGGACAAGCGTTTTGCTTCGGAGATCCAACGATCCGGGTAGGTCAGCGCGTACTGAATCGGCACCCTCATGTCCGGAGTTCCCAGTTGGGCGATCACGCTGCCGTCACGATATTCAACGAAAGAGTGGACGATGCTTTCCGGGTGCAGCAGAACCCCGATCCGCTCGAAATCCATCCCGAACAGCCAGCGGGCTTCGATCACTTCCAGTCCTTTGTTGACCATCGTGGCGGAATCAATCGTCACTTTGGCTCCCATCGACCAGTTCGGGTGCTTCAGAGCATCCTCTACCGTGACATGGCGCAATTGGTCGCGGTTCAAATCCCGAAAGGAACCGCCGGACGCCGTCAATGTAATCCGTTCTGCATCTTCCGCACGCTCACCGTTCAAGCATTGAAAAATGGCCGAATGTTCACTGTCCACCGGCAGCAGCGATACCCCTTTTTTTCGGGCCAAATCAGTTACGAGATGCCCTGCGGTTACAAGGGTTTCCTTATTGGCCAAAGCGATATGCTTGCCTTCGGAAATTGCAGCCAGCGTCGGGCGCAACCCCGCGCTTCCGACAATCGCCGTTACGACCGTATCGGCATCCGTTCCGGCCGCGACTTCCACCAGCCCTTCTTCCCCATGAAAAAGCTGAACCTCGGAAGGAATCGACGAACGTACTTTATCGGCGATTTCCCGGTTTGCGACCGAGGCTTTTTTCGGGCGAAAAGCACGGACCTGTTCCACAAACAACTCCGCATTGCTCCCTGCGGCCAAGCCCTCTACCTCAAACTGATCCTGATGCTGCCTTACGACATCCAGCGTCTGCGTTCCAATTGATCCGGTGGAACCGATCACCGTAATCTTCTTCATCCCGTTACCCCCATGCTCATTTAATTTAGTACATCGGAAGCAAGCCTAGAATATGTACGAAGGGAAAAACCGCAATCCAGCTGTCGCACCGATCCAAAATGCCTCCATGGCCGGGCAGCAACGTCCCTGAATCCTTAATCCCGTACACCCGTTTATAAGCGGACTGAATCAAGTCCCCCATTTGACCGACAACCGCTGCTGAACCTCCGAGCAGCAAAGCTCGTCCGACCGGAAGTAACCCCCCGGAGAACAAGGCGAACAAAGCCGCGACTATAACCGCCAGCAGTACGCCGCCAACCGCTCCCTCCACCGTTTTGTTCGGACTGATCGCCGGCCAGAGCTTCGTTTTGCCAAACCGCCGTCCGGTGAAATAAGCCCCCGCGTCACTGCTCCAGATCGCGGCAAGCATCAGAATGGTCCAGAACAACCCATGCCCGTCCGGCGTGCTGCGAGTTGCCGCCAAATAAGCAAATCCCAACCCGATATAAACCGTTCCCAGGAACATAAGGGCGATTTGCCCGATAGGAATATCGTTCTTGGATACTACGGTAACTACAAAAAACAGCAGCATGAGCAGCCAGAAGAATCCCATCATGCCAAGCGGATTTGTCAGTTGGAGCAAGCTCCAGGGGAAAACAGCATACAGCACGCCCGCATACCCGATGACCGCGGTTCCTCCGAATGCCGGCAAACCGATCATCCGCACGAACTCGTAAAACCCGATCACCGCCATCATCACGACGAGAGCGTGGTATCCGAGTCCTCCCCACAAGCATATGCCCAAAAATCCGCCCCCGGCAATCAAGCCGGTAATCAACCGTTGTCTCAACTGTCTACACCTTCCATCCGTCAGGATAATCCGCCGTATCGCCGGGTGCGTCTTTGGTACTCCGCCACTGCGGCAAACAACTGTTCACGGCCAAATTCCGGCCAGTACAGATCTGTAAACCACAGCTCACTGTATGCCGTCTGCCATAACATGAAATTACTTAGCCGAAGTTCGCCCCCAGTGCGAATAAGCAAATCGGGATCCGGCAGATCCCCGGTCAAGAGTCCCGAGCCGATCATGTCCTGCGTGATGTCCTCCGGCTTGATGCTGCCGTTCTGGACACGGACGGCAATCTCCTTGACGCATTCGGTGATTTCGCGGTGGCTTCCATAATTGAGCGCAAAATTCAAGATAAGTCCGGTATTATTTTTGGTTCGCTCAATCGCTTCCTCCATCGCCGCGACCGTATGGTCGGGAAGTTCATTCGGGTGCCCCATCATGCGGACCTGGACATTCTTCTGGATCAATTCCTCCAGTTCGATAGCCAAAAACTCTTGGGGCAGCGACATCAGAAAATCAACTTCATCCTTCGGCCGTTTCCAGTTCTCGGTCGAGAAGGCGTAGAGCGTCAACACGGAGATCCCGAGCTCATCCGCCGCAATCGTGGCCCGCTTGACCGCCTTCATCCCGTTCCGATGACCGACGATGCGAGGCAATCCCAGCTTGCGCGCCCAGCGGCCGTTGCCGTCCATAATAATGGCGACATGCTTCGGGATATTGTCCCCGGACGGAGCCTCGATTGCGGGACGACTGCCTTTTTTCCGCCAGGACTCAAATAACTTGATCATTGCTTTTCCTCCAGCTGGTGAT
This sequence comes from Paenibacillus faecis, assembly GCF_008084145.1. GTDB lineage: Bacteria > Bacillota > Bacilli > Paenibacillales > Paenibacillaceae > Fontibacillus > Fontibacillus faecis. Next base: position 253,993 of record NZ_VSDO01000001.1, read on the forward strand.
GAAAAAGAGACAAAACCCCACCGTAAAAGGAGGGGCCGATTATCGTCTCTTAAACTTCCATAATCTCTTTCTCTTTCGCAGCAAGCACTTTGTCCACTTCCGCGATAAATTTGTCGGTGGTCTTCTGAATGTCTTCCTGGTGTCTGCGCGACTCGTCTTCAGAGATGTCGGTTTTCTCCAACTTCTTGATATCGTCGTTCGCGTCCCGACGAATGTTCCGGATGGCCACCTTCGCTTCTTCTCCGAACTTCTTCGTCAATTTGACAAGCTCCACGCGGCGTTCTTCCGTTAAAGCCGGGATGCTTAAACGGATCGATGTCCCGTCGTTGGCCGGCGTCAGACCCAAATCGGATTTCTGAATCGCGCGTTCGATGTCGGCGAGGGAGGATTTATCCCAGGGCTGAATCATCAGGGTACGCGAATCCGGCGTATTAATGTTGGCAAGCTGGTTAATCGGAGTCGGCGATCCGTAGTAATCCACCTGAATGCGGTCGAGCAAGGAAGGCGTCGCTCTTCCCGCCCGCAGGGTCGCGAGGTCCCGTTTAAGTGCCTGAATCGCTTTATCCATGCGTTCTTCGGCATGACTTTTGATACTTTGCGGCATTTAATCTACACTCCCCTTGACGATCGTCCCGATCTTCTCTCCCAGGACGACTCGCTTGATATTTCCTTGTTCCGTAATCGCAAACACGATCAGCGGAATATTATTATCCATACACAGCGAGGAAGCTGTTGAGTCCATAACACCCAGGTTTTTATTCAACACTTCCAGATAAGTAAGGGTTTCGTACTTCTCGGCATTCGGATCGACAAACGGATCCGCGGAATATACGCCATCGACCTTATTCTTCGCCATCAGAATCACTTCGGCTTCGATCTCCGCTGCGCGAAGAGCGGCGGTCGTGTCGGTGGAGAAGAAGGGGTTCCCCGTACCGGCGGCAAAAATAACGACTCTGCCTTTTTCCAGATGGCGGATCGCGCGGCGGCGAATATACGGCTCGGCGATTTGCTGCATGGCGATGGAGGTTTGCACTCGTGTCGGAACCTCGATTTGTTCAAGCGCATCCTGCAAGGCCAGCGAATTCATCACGGTAGCCAACATTCCCATATAGTCTGCCGTCGCGCGGTCAATGCCCTTCGCGCTGCCCGCAATCCCCCGCCAAATATTGCCTCCACCGCAAACGATCGCAACCTGAACACCGAGCTGGGTTACTTCCTTTACCTGCTGAGCAATGGACGAAATCGTTTCGGCATCGATGCCGTATCCGTTTTGTCCGGCAAGCGATTCACCGCTAACCTTCAAGACAACTCGTTTAAAAACTGGCTGTTCCAAATGTATACCTCCACTATAGACCCCCTATATACAACCGGGTAAAGGGTGTCAGGTTAAAAAAGAAGGAACACGGCGTGTTCCAACTCTTCAAACGTGCATGCAATCCATGACGTTTTATAATATTTACTTTATTGTCTTACTTGAGACATAACTTCCTCAACGAAGTTGTCCACTTTCTTCTCCAAGCCTTCGCCCAGTTCATAGCGAACAAAGCGGCGGATGGTGATGTTCTCGCCGATCGCGCTGATCTTCTCGTTTACGAGCGCGGCGATCGTCTTGTCCGGATCTTTTACGAAAGCTTGCTCAAGCAGGCAGAACTCTTCGTAGTACTTGCCGATCCGGCCTTCGACCATCTTGTCGACGATCTTCTCGGGTTTCCCTTCGTTAAGGGCCTGTGCTCTCAAAATTTCCTTTTCTTTCTCCAGGTCATCCTGAGGCACTTCTTCGCGGCGAACATAACGAGGACTCATGGCCGCGATGTGCATCGCGATGTCGCGGGCAAATTCCTTGAATTGATCCGTTTTCGCAACAAAGTCGGTTTCACAGTTGATTTCCACCAACACGCCGATCCGGCCGCCGGCATGAATGTAGGACTCAACAACGCCTTCCGTAGCGATTCGGCCGGCTTTGTTTGCCGCAGCAGCCAAACCTTTCTCACGCAGAAGTTCCGTTGCTTTCGTCAAATCACCGTTTGCTTCTTCGAGTGCTTTTTTGCAATCCAGCATGCCCGCACCTGTTTTTTCACGCAGTTCTTTTACAGATTTTGCATCAACAGCCATGTTTATATAACCTCCACATATTAAATGATGGGACTCTTTTCATCTTAAAAAAAGGGCAGTGAGAGGTTTGACACCTACCAACCACCCTTTTCATTTAATTCGTTCTTTGTACTTTATGGACGTTTGCGATATTAGGCGGTAGTTTGCTCGCCTTGGTTCGCTTCGATAACGGCATCCGCCATTTTGCTGGTAAGCAATTTAACCGCGCGGATCGCGTCGTCGTTACCAGGGATAACGTAGTCGATTTCGTCCGGATCGCAGTTGGTATCCACGATACCTACGATTGGGATGCCCAATTTGCGAGCTTCCGCAACGGCGATACGTTCTTTGCGAGGGTCAATAACGAAGAGTGCGCTAGGCAACCCTTTCATGTTCTTGATCCCGCCGAGGAATTTCTCGAGACGATCTTTCTCTTTGCGAAGAATAATAACTTCTTTCTTAGGCAGAACTTCGAATGTTCCGTCTTCTTCCCAAGTTTCGAGTTGTTTCAAACGGTCGATCCGCTTTTGGATCGTTTGGAAGTTGGTCAGCGTACCGCCGAGCCAGCGTTGGTTAATGTAGAATTGACCCGCGCGCTCAGCTTCTTCCTTCACGGAGTCTTGAGCTTGCTTCTTGGTGCCGACGAACAGGATGGTCCCGTTCTCTTCAGCTACGCTCTTAACGAAGTTGTAAGCTTCTTCTACTTTCTTGACCGTTTTTTGCAGGTCGATAATGTAAATACCGTTTCTTTCGGTGAAGATATAACGATCCATTTTCGGATTCCAACGACGTGTTTGGTGTCCGAAGTGAACCCCTGCTTCAAGCAGTTGTTTCATGGAGATTACTGCCATCTTCACGCACCTCCTAGTTTGGTTTTATTGTGATGCTTCCTCCGCAAGTGTCATCTTCCGTTAAGACTCCCAATGAGAGCACCCTTAACGAAATCAACCAGCGTGCGTTATAACACCGTCAATTAATATACCATAACTGAAAAATCGATGCAACCAGGGCCGCGGCTTTTCCGACAAATTTCATCTTCGCGTCCGGAGCCGCAAAAAAAGCTCCTTGTCAGGAGCTGGCGGACAGGTTTACTTCGCAGGAGGGGCCGTGATTTTCGAGATAATCGAGCCGATCTCTTCTCCCGGTTCGAACGTAAACGTGCCGGTCCGGATTTTGGTATTGATTTTCTTGCTCTTGGCTTCTTTCAAGAAGGCGGTTTTATCGGCGATGACCCCCGATTTCTCCAGCCCCTCCGCTACTCCCGAAAGGGTGCTCCCGGAGGAAATTTTGTAGGTCACTGTCGTTTTTTGAGGAGCTTGGGGTTTGACCGGGGTTTCGGTCTTTGGCGCAGCCGTCTCACCCGGAGGTTTGGACGCTTCGGGCGCTTTCGAAGTTTCCGGGGTTTTTGAAGTTTCGGGTTGAACCGGCTGTTCCGGAGTCCCCGGGGCATTCGGCGTTTTCGGCTGCTTTGGCGAATCCGCCTGTTGTTCCCCGGCGGTTCCTTCGCCTTCCCCCTTCGCCTTCCACTCCTCCTCGGTCAGCAGCTCCTGGTCCGCTTCCACGACTTTCAAATTCAAAAGAGCCGCCGCCTGTTCGACCTCCGCCTTGGTCCGCAATTTTCCCGTCCCTTGACCGATCATCATCAACTGCAGCAGCAAGGCGCCCGCAATGAGTCCCGCGCCCAGCCCCATCATAAACTGGCGGTTTCGGATCATCGGGATTCCTCCCTTTTGGCCAATTGCAAAATCAACTGGACTTCCCCTCTTTGTATGCCTACCGATTTGGCGATCATGTCCATCGATTTCCCTTGCTCATACAAATGAAACAGCTCGGGATATCGATCCCGTACCGACTCCGTCCGAGCCGCCTCTTCGGGCATCGTCTCCACAGCCGCTGCGGGTTCGGCTTGAACAACGGCGATCTCGGGCGTTCGTGCGGCCGGAAGGTCCGCTGCTGCGATCTCGCTCTTCGGTTCGCTCGCGGTTTCCGCCGGCCGAGACGGAGCTGCGGACAACTGCTGATCCAGCGCATCCAGCCGGGATTTGTACTGAAGCGCGTTCTGCTCCACTTCCACCAAGCGCTTGCGCAGCTCGACAAGCTGCTCCTGCTGGGCAAGCTGCTTGGCGGCGAAGTCCTGCTTCATCCCGGCTATCAAATCGATAAGCTCCTCGTTTTCCTTTTCAATCTCCGACATAAACTGCTCCAGCGTAGCTTCCAGTTCCGAGGCGCTGCCCGGGGAAGACGGCTGGGTCGCCTTCCGGCCGGGGAGAAGAAGCGCATAAACGAGGGCGGCGGCTCCCAGCAATACAATATAAAACCATGGGTCTCCAAATGACAATGTAATCCTCACCTTTGATGTTTAAATAAGTACGTATTAGCGTCTTGCCCGGTGGGCTAAGCGGAAAATGGCCGCTACAGAGACAAATCGATATGACGGCCCTTAAAGGGATGTTCGGCGGGGTGCTCTTTTTCCTGCTCCTCCTGCTGTTCACCCTGCGGCGACTGCTGCTGCCGCTGTTGGTCCGGGGAATGGCCCTCGCGTTTTATTTTTGTATTGTGTGCGCTTTCGTCAATGTTGGCGCTCCGCTGGCGTTCAAGCTCCCGCTCCTTAATATTCTCCGCAGAGAGCAGGTTTTGATCGATGACAGGGCGTTGCTGATTCTCCTGTTGAATCCGTCCGGCTTCATTGGTCCGGGGTACCGCGATCTGCATTTCTACGGCTTTCAAATTCATGGAATCACCTCATCGCTAGGATTATGGCCGCCCTTAAATGTTCGACATAACGAAAAGCTGGTTATCACTAGACATATGCAGCCATCGTGATATCCCCGTCGTTAAAGTAAAACGACATACGGGACAAAGGTTCCTTAATGTACTTCGTGTACCGTCCGATGACGATCCTGGACCCGCCATAGATCGTTTTAAGGACATCCACCCGCGCCCGAACCGTTTCTTCAAGCGTTTTTTCAATCGTCAGCATCCGCTCTTTCAGTTCGTTCATTTCCTGAATGTTCGATTTTTTGGTCATATTCAACTTGGAGCGCATCTCTACCTTCTCCGGGGTCAGCTTCCCTAACGAAGCGAGTTGGTCCAGCAGGGACAGCGCTTTTTCCGACTTTTCGAGATTCGCCATAATGTCTTTGACCTTCTGCCGGAGCTCCATCAGCTCATTCCGGAGTTCGGGGAGTACACCGACTTCTATGGAGGTCGTCGTCGACATCGGATTGCCGATCACCCGGGCGATCACCCGTTCACCGGCCTGAATGCTGCCGCCTACGATCAAACCTTTGGTACCGTTGCAAACGACGTCGCGCCCCGCGCGGATATTCGAATGCATAATGCTTTGACTGACGATGATATCCTCACCGGCCACTACATTCCCGTCTTGAATAAAGGAGCTTTTGATGGAATGGCCCGCTTTAACCAGCCCTTTATTGTAACCGATAATTCCCCCGGTAATTTCGATGGAGCCTTCCGAATACAGCTCGGCTCCCTCAACGCCGCCGACAACACGAATATCCCCGGCAGCACTGACTTTAAAACCCGTCAGTACATTCCCGCGGATGACGACCGTGCCGACAAAATCGATATTTCCCGTACTGTAGTCGACGTCCCCGTTCACTTCGTAAACCGGGAATACATTTAACTTCCCTTTGTCGGTCATGGTGACCAAACCGTCAATCGCCGCGTACATGGCGGTTTGATCGGGGCTCAGCACCACATTCTTCCCGATTTTGAATCTGGCTTCCTTCCCGGATTTGTTGGGGATCGATTCCCCTGTTACCGCCGTTCCGGGGCGTCCGGGAAGCGGAGGAACTAGTTCGGCGATAAGCTGTCCTTTCCGGACATTGTTCAAACGAGTAATTTCTTTATAGTCCACCTTACCGTCATCCGTCTCCAGAGGTTGGTACCGTACATCTTCAAGCGGGACGGAATAGCGGATCTTTCCATCCTCCCCGGGCTCCGGATCCAAACCGATGGCGATCGGGGTTTTACTGAAGAAATATTCTCTGGGATTGATAGCGAACCGCTCGACAATATCGTCCTGAATCCCGTACTTGATGCCGTGGTGATGCAAAAATTGATATAAAGCATCCTTGGTACAGGAAAAATTTTCGTCTTTTTGGGTAAACTGCAGATAAGCGACGGTTTTATCATCATTAAAGGTGACGCTAAGAAGTTTCCCTAAATCGGCCGTAAATTCCATGTTTCGTTCCTCCTTCCATCTTCATAATTCAATTGGTCTGCACACCTAGTCTTCTCTCATCAGCAAGTCGCGCTGCTTGTCCAAGGTGCCGCGGAGCCGCAAAATCGCTTTGGAGTGAAGCTGGGAGATCCGGGATGGCGACAAGGACATCACCTCCGCAATCTCACTCAGCGATAGATCTTCATAATATAACAGAGAGACGACGGTCCGTTCCTTCTCGGTTAATTTTTCGATTCCCTTGGCCAGCGATTCGCGCAAAAAATGCTCCTGTACTTTATAATCCGGATTTTTGGCCTTATCGTCAACAAGCAAAGTGAGCCGAGTCTCCGATTCCTCTTCACGAATCGGATCCTCCAAAGAGCAGAGGGTCATGACGGCCACTTCCTGCAGCATGCTCTGGAACTCTTTCTCGCTGATATGCAAGTGCTTGCTCATTTCCGCGTCGGTGACGGACCGGAGATATTGCTGCTCCAATTGCTGGTATCCTTCTTCAATCTTCTTGGCTTTCTCTCTTACGGAACGGGGAACCCAGTCCCCTTGGCGCAATCCGTCCAAGATCGCCCCCCTGACCCTCCAGGAAGCATAGGTTTCGAACTGAAGGCCGCGCTTATAGTCGAATTTTTCGACCGCATCAATCAGTCCCATCACCCCATTGCTGGACAAATCATCCTTGGAAACGTTCTTGGGCAGACCTACGGCCAGACGTCCCGAAACGTAGTCGACAATATGCAGATACTTCTCGATAAGTTGTTTCTTGGCCTCCAAATCGCCGTGTTCCTTCCAACGCTCCCAAACATCGGCATAATTTAGAGTGGATGTCTTCCGCTCGTTCAATTGCCTCCACCCTCCTTATTTGTCTGTCAGGTGACGAACGACCTTAGCCAGCTCTTCAGGATCTTTATCGTCAAGTGTCTTTACTAATTTTGGCGGATTCAATGGTGTAAACTCTTGAGTCTGTGACTGGTCCTTTGGTGTTTGTTTCAACAAATCGTTTAATTCTTCACTTTGATCCGGTGTCGTAAGGTCGAGACTGGCACCTTTATCCTGTTCCTTAAGCGCGTCCGTAAGGTCTCTGACATCAGGCCGCGGCTCCTGTTCTTTGAGGAAGGTTATAACCCAGTTTGCCGCAAAAGCGAGCAAGAACCATACGGCGAACGCGATCAAGCCGCGGATAAAACTTGTCATAAACAAGTTATTGCCAGCCGATACCGCATAGGTAATCAAAAAACCGATAAATCCGAATAGAAGATAATACCCCAATTTTCCTGACATGGCTACAATTCCTTTATACCCATTTGTACACTGCGTATGAATAAAATACCCGTTTCACAATCCAATTCAATCGTTCTTCCATAATTACCGCCCGTATCTTCCGCCACCAGCGGTATACCGAGTTCGTTTAGCATCACTTTACACGATTCCACATTTCTCGGGCCGATTCTCATGGAATCCCCTTTGCCCGCAAAAGTAAACATCTGGGAGCCTCCGGCCATTTTGGCGATCAGGCGGCTCTTCGTTACGCCAAGCTCCGAAAGCCTGCGCACAAGCTCAGGCAGTGCGGTATCTGCATACTTGGCCAAATTGAGCGCCCCTTCCCTCGCGATTTCCGAGGAAGGAAGCATCACATGGGCAAGACCGGCTACCTTCAGCATCGGATCGAACAATGTGACCCCGACACATGATCCTAGCCCCGTGGTGCGGATTAACCCCTGTCCGCGAATCACGTTCAAATCCGCCATTCCCACTTTCACAATGTGCTGCTCATCAATCATGTCGGGTCGGAACTCCTAGAGCGGTAAATATTTTATCGAAGGACTCGGGGTCTGGAATCAGGAAAAACTGTCCTTCGACTTCATGCTGACCTTCAATAAAAGTGGTATCGATCAGAAGGGCGGAGTCGCCCATCTCTCCGAACTGCAGCAGACCGTAGCTTAAAATCGCGCCGGCCATATCCAAAGCGAGCGCCGGTACGGTCGGAGTCATGGCCAACGAGGTGAAATCGGCCAGCGAGGAAATGTACGACCCCGCCAAGATGTTCCCGATTTCCGAGAGCGCGGACCATTCCATCTCCGAGAAACTTTCCTCGCTCTCGACCTCGATACCCGCCAGCCGGTGAAGCAGCTTCTTCGCCGCTTCGGGGCTCAGAATGAAGAACAGGTTGCTCGGCGTGTCTCCTTCCACCCGGAAGAAGATCGCCAGTACTATACGCTCCGCGCCACCCACTCGCTCCGCAATCGCTTCAAACGGCAGCATCTGGACTTTGGGAACCGCCATGTCGATCGGCTTGTCCAGCAGTTTGGATAAAGCGGTCGCCGCGTTTCCGGCACCGATATTGCCGACCTCTTTGAGAACGTCCATTTTGAATTCCGCAAAGTCCTTAAACAGATCCACCGCTTATCCCTCTAAACTTTCCAATTGGATAATTTCACTGCGATTCAATACCTCGGACAGATTCAGCATCACCAGCAGGCGCTCATCGGACAAGCGCGCTACGCCTTGAAGATATTTGGCTTTGACGCCGCCGACCACATCCGGCGGCGTGTCGATCGAATCCGTATTCAAATCGATGACATCGTTGGCCGAATCCACGATAAAACCGACTTCCATTTCATTGGCCGCGACGATAATAATCCGGGTCTGGTCGGTATACTCGGCCTCCGGCAAACCAAACCGGCCCCGCAGATCGATGACCGGGATAACGACCCCGCGCAGGTTGATAACGCCTTTGACAAACGAGAACGTTTTAGGCACGCGCGTAATCGGCATCATCCGCTCGATCGTTTGGACCTTGTCCACATCAATGCCATACTCTTCATGCCCCAGTTTAAACACGATTACTTTTAATTCTTCTCCCATGAAAATCCCTCCTTAAATGGTCCCGTCCGGATGATCGACCGCTCCAGCCCGGGCGAAAAAGCAAGCAGCATTATTTTATGAATGAATTCGGATCGATGATTAAGGCGACTTGCCCGTCTCCCAGGATCGTAGCGCCCGCTACGCCCTGAATGGCAGGAAGATACTTTCCGAGATTTTTAATGACGATTTCGTTTTGCCCGATGAAATCCTCCACCGTCAAGGCCGCCAGGCGGTCCCCTTTGCGAATGACGACGATTTCCGTTTCCTCCTCGCCGCTTTCGTCAAAATCGCTGACTTCAAACAGCTGAGCCAGTGACAGCAGCGGAATATGGGCATCCCGGTAAGGAACCATCGTATAGCCATGAACTTGCCGGATTTGCTCGCGCTTGATCAACCCGGTTTCCACGATGGAAGATAGCGGAATAGCGTATTTTTCCGACCCGACTTTGATCAGCATCGCCGAGATAATCGACAATGTCAGCGGAAGCTGTACCGAGAACTTCGTGCCTTTGCCCAAAGTGGATTGTACCGAAACGACTCCGCTTAAGGATTCGATTTTCGTTTTGACAACATCCAGACCTACGCCGCGTCCGGAGATGTCGGAAATCACTTCCGCCGTACTGAACCCCGGGGCGAATAACAGCATGTACACCTGCTCGTCGCTCAGCGTCGCGGCTTCGGCTTCCGTAACCACACCGTTTTTGAGCGCCTTCGCCAATACTTTGTCGCGGTCTATGCCGTGTCCGTCGTCTTCGATCTCGATGAATACGTGGTTTCCGCTGTGGAACGCCCGCAGGTTCACCGTTCCGGTTTCCGGTTTCCCGGAAGCGATTCGCTCCGCCGTCGGCTCCACCCCATGGTCAACCGCGTTTCGCAGCAGGTGAACAAGCGGATCGCCGATCTCGTCGATCACCGTGCGATCCAGTTCCGTCTCGGCGCCGGTAATGATCAGATCGATTTTTTTGTCGAGTGATTTGGCCAAGTCGCGAACCATCCGCGGAAAGCGGTTAAAGACGGTATCGATCGGAACCATCCGCAGCTTAAGTACGATATTTTGCAGATCGCTGCCGACCCTGCTCATATGCTCCACCGTTTCGGTCAAATCGGAGCGTTTAACTTCATACGCCAACTGTTCCATGCGAGACCGATCGATCAGCAGCTCGCTGAGGAGATTCATCAGGACGTCGAGCCGATCGATATCGACGCGAATGGTCCGCGACGGTGCGGCCGCCGTTCCCGAAGGCTTGGCGGCGGCTTTGGTCGGCTCCGCTTTCGGTTGCTTCGCTGGCGCTGCATTCGGAACCGGCTCTGTCGCGGCAGGTTCGACCACCGCGGACGCCGCAGCGGTCTCCTTGGCTCCCGAATTCAGTTGTCCCAATGTCTCATGATCCAAAACGACCACTTGGGCCGAGTCGATTTCCGACAGATTCATGATCATGCTTTGCAGTTCGCCGGCTTCTTTCTGGGTTATGTAATAGAGAGAAAAGCTGCGGTCGAATTGTTCCTGCTCGATTTCCTGGACCGAAGGATGCGATTTAACGACTTCTCCGTACCGTTCGAGCAGGTCGAATACCAGGTAGGCTCTGGCCGCTTTCAATTGGCAGTCTTCCCGGATCGCCACTTCAAGGTACATTACCTTGTGGCCTTCGGTAATGGATTGCTCCAAAACGGAGTACTGGAATTCATCCAGTTGAATCGCCGTGCCGGCTCCCCCGGAAGCATCCGCCGTAGCGCCCGATCCCGCTCCGGGACTTCCGCCAGCCGGGGCCATGTCTCCGCGCACGATCGCCTGCAGATTCGCCACGATCGAGCTCACGTCGGCCTTTCCCTCACCGCCCTGCATAATGTCCTGAACCATGGACTGCAGAGCATCCAAGCTTTGGAACAGGGTATCGAAAATAAACTCCTGCATCTTCAGCTTTTCGTTTCGTACCAGATCCAGCACATTTTCCATCTGGTGCGTCAGGGAGGAAAGATCCTCAAATCCCATGGTGGCAGCCATCCCTTTCAGGGTATGGGCCGAGCGGAAAATAACCTGAACGATGCTCAAATCCTCCGGGTTGTTTTCCAACTCAAGCATATTTTCGTTTAGTGACTGTAAATGATCATTGGACTCATCGATAAACATGGATAAATATTGGTTCATGTCCATGGTGAGGCACCTCCTTCAAGAGATTCCGTTTATTTCACATCTTGTGCAAGCTTGGGGCCGATTTCGTGCAACGGGAGAATCCGGCTGACGCAGCCAAGTTCGATGGCCGACCTCGGCATGCCGTATACGACGCAGGTTTCTTCGCTTTCGGCTATCGTCGAGGAAACGCCGGAATCGTACAATAACTTCATGCTTCTCGCCCCGTCGCTCCCCATCCCGGTAAGAAGAACAACATGTCGTTTCAGCGAGGTCAGGGGAAGCAAAGATTCGTACATCACGTCAACGGACGGCCGATGCCCGTTGCGCAGCCCCTGCTTCGATAACGATAGCTTGTAACTTCCGTCCGTACCCGAGACGACATGAAGATGAAATCCTCCGGGCGCGATATAAGCGGTCCCGGCCTGCAGCGCCATGCCCTCCTCGGCCTCCACCACGGTCAGAGCACTCAAGCTGTTCAGTCGCTGAGCCAGTGATTTGGTGAAATTCGGCGGCATATGCTGTACGATGACAACCGGTGCCGGAAAATCGGCAGGCAGCTTCTCCAGCACCGCCTTCAAAGCTTTAGGTCCGCCGGTTGAAGTTCCGATCGCCACCAGGTCGGTAAACGACGTTCGTCTCCGCGGCGGCGAAGGCGGCGTTTTCGCAGCCGCCGCGTTCGGCTCTATGTCCGATGCCGGCTTCACAGGCCGATCGCTTTCGCTTTGCCGCTTCACCTTCGGCTTTAACGGCTCCAAAGGAGCAGCGGATGCCGAAGCCCGCTTCGAACGATCCGCGGCGTCCCCAAGGTCGGAAGCCTTCCGCATCGTTCGCTTCGTATCTCGCTTCACGTCCTCCTTGGCCGCGGCGGCCTCCGCTCCCGAACGCCAGCCCTCTTGCTCCGCCTTAGGTTTCGGCGGGACGATAGCCGCTTTTGGAATTTGGATTTGCCGTGATGGAGGAGTCTCCACTTCCAGCTCTTTAAGCTGCAGCGTCTTCTCCCTGGCCAGCTTACGTTCTTTGGCCGTCATGGCCGCCCGTATTTGCTCCCGCAGATCCCGCCCGACCTGCTTGATATCATGGGAACTTGTCGTCGCGGAGGGCTTCCGAATAAAATCGAAAGCACCGAGCTCCAGGGCCATGATCGTTTCCCGCATCCCTTGTTCATTGATCCCGGACAGCATGATCACGGGAAGCGGATGTTCCTTCATAATCCGTTTTAAAGCCTCCAGCCCGTTCATCTCCGGCATCTCGACATCCATGGTCATCAGATCCGGTGAGACCGAACCGATCTTTTCGATGGCTTCCCGTCCGTTCGCGGCCGTTCCGCTTACTTCAAAGTCCGGATCCTGTTCGATTAAATCCGATATGATTTTTCGCATAAACGCCGAATCGTCAACCACCATTACCCGATAAGGCATATTCCGTTCCACTCCTGTCCTTTATGCAGAATCATTTTGCTCGTCTTAACCATTTGTGCACAAACCCTTTGATTCCTGACAAAGTTTCATTAGACCTTTCTCGTGGAACATCCATATACTTCATGGCCAACCTCTTGATATCCCTAGAGGCGGCGCAGCCGGGAAAAGCGGCCGAAAACGGAACCTGCTTCTTCACCGCCTGCATAACGTGGGAATCATCGCTCAAGTACCCCAGTGTCGGGATATCCAGATTCAAAAACTGCTTGGCGACCAAGGAGATTTTGTCCGCAACCTGCCTGGCCTCTCCCTCTCCGTTGACCCGGTTGATCACCAGGCTGAACCCCACATCGGAATCTATCCCGTGAACCACTTTGATTAAAGCGTAGGCATCGGTAATCGACGTAGGTTCAGGGGTCGTGACTATGAAACAGTCATCGGCCGAAGTAATGAATTTCAGCGTCTCTTTGGAAAGTCCGGCTCCCGTATCAAAAATGATATATTCCATTTCATCGGAAATGCGTTCAATCTGGGAAGTAAAATAATCCAGATCGCTCTCCGACAAACTGAATAAGTCCGCCATTCCCGAACCGCCGGCGATAAAAGGGACCCCTTGTGTCCCCAATTCGACGATTTCCGAAATGTCCCTCTCGCCTTTAAGCAGATGATACAGGCTGTATCTTGGGCGCACCCCCATCAACACGTCGATATTCGCCATTCCGATATCCGCATCGAAGATGAGCACTTTGCGGCCCAGCGATTTCAAAGCAAGCGCAAAGTTTAAGGAAAAGTTTGATTTCCCGACCCCGCCTTTGCCGCTCGTCACCGTGATGATCCGGGCCGGGGTGCGGATTCTGGCCTGATCGGCAAGCTTCTCGCGCAATGAAACCAAATTCCTCAGTGATTGGGCCTGGTCATTCATGAGGGACGATCTCCCAAGATCAGATTAAGCAGCAGGTCCTGATTCGCGGACAACAAATCATCGGGTACGTTTTGTCCATTGGCGATATAAGAAACCCTAAGCGGATATTCCTCCAGCAAATTATACATGGGCCCCACGCTCTCGGTCTCGTCCAACTTGGTAAAAATCACTTTATCCAGTCCATAGCGGCTGAAATGTTCGGTAATCTTCTTCATATCCTGCGTTTTGGAAGTCAGGCTCAAAACCAGGTAGGTTTCGCTTTTCTCATGAGGGCTGAGTAAACTGTGAAGCTCGGCGACATGGATCTCGTTCAGATAGTTTCTTCCGGCGGTATCCATGAGAATAAGGTCGCAGTAGGAAAGCCGCTGCATCGCCCTCTGCACGTCTCCCGGCGATTGAACAACTTCGAGCGGCACGTTCAAGATCGATGAGTAGGTTCGCAATTGTTCAATCGCCGAAATCCGATACGTATCCGCCGTGATAAAGCCCACTTTTTTCTGGGCTCGAAAGATTTGATCGGCGGCAAGCTTGGCGATCGTCGTCGTTTTGCCGACACCCGTGGGACCGGCGATATAAACGATTTTCGTCTCATCCCGGATCCCCTCTCCGACGCGATCGGCGAGGAAGTCCGCGGCCGCTTCCCGGACTTTAAGCGCCAGCGAATCCGGCGCCGCCGTCTTGCCGGAATCGATCCACTCTTGATAAGCGGCATCGATCCATTTGTCGATCAGCTCCGGCGAAATTTCCTGGTCCGCAAGCTTTTGCTTGAGCTCCGGCAAAGGTTCGGGAAGCTCGCGGTTTTCATGCTGCTGCCTCGCCAGTTGGCCGATCCAGGACTTCATCTCCCGCAATTCTTCCAGAAGCCGTTCTTCCTTTGAATGCATCGGCTGGGCCCCCGTTAACGGCGGTGAAGAAGGCGGGTCGGCGATTTCCCGGCGGGCCTGCCGGATCGCCTCATCCCAGCGGCTGGCGGCCGTCTGCTCCTCAGCCTCCCGAATGTCCGCCGAAAGCGGGGAAGGATTGGGCGGCGGTGAAGAAGGCGGCTCGGCTAAAGGTGCCCCCGCTGGCTGCCTTTCCGCAGCCTCCCTTCGCGGCGGGGCCGCCGCAGGGGGCGCGGTTTCGTCCGTTGAGGAAGCCGCAGCGGAATTCAAGGCCTGCGAGGACTTGCGGTAGGCCTCTGGTACCGCTTGTCTGGCAACAGGGGCCGCAGGCGGTCGCGTCGGCCTTGGCTGCGGCTTCGCCGTAGCCGGGACATCCTCTTCGCCCTCCGAAGCGGCTATGACTTCGATTTTCTTTTTCCCGAACATGCCCAGAAACCCGCCGACCTTCAAGTCCTTCGTACTTAAAATTACGGCATTGGCACCCAGCTCTGTGCGTATTTTGGCCATCGCGTCAGGCATCGTGTCGACGATATAACGCTTCACTCTCATAAGTTCACCACTCCGACACTTTGAATTTCAACATTCGGCTCAAGCTCACTATACGACAGCACCGGGATATCCTGCATACTTCTTTCAATAATCTGACGCAAATACATCCGGATGGTCGGTGATGTCAGAACGATAGGCTGCTGACCGGATTGCAAAAGACGGTTGATTTGTTCGGAAAGCTTCTGAAACAAGGTTTGGGTAGATACCGGATCCAGCGCCAGGAAACTCCCCTGTTCGGTTTGCTGGACACTTTCCGCGATTTTTTTCTCCAGCGTAGGACCTACCGTAATCACGCGCATCGTTTCCCCTTGCTGGGTATACTGCTGCGTAATTTGCCGGGACAAAGCCTGTCTCACATATTCCGTGAGAACGTCCGGGTCTTTCGTATATGTCCCGTAATCGGCCAAGGTTTCGAAGATCGTCACCAGATCCCGAATCGAAATTTTCTCGCGAAGCAGTTTGGCCAGCACCTTCTGAACATCCCCGATCGAAAGCACCGAAGGAATCAATTCATCGACAAGCACGGCATAACTCTCTCTGAGATTGTCGACCAGAGCCTTCGTTTCTTGACGTCCAAGCAGTTCATGGGCGTGCTTTTTGATCAGTTCCGTCAAATGCGTCGCAACCACCGACGGCGGATCCACGACCGTGTAGCCGGATAACTCGGCTCTATCCTTCGTGGATTCATCGATCCAGAGGGCCGGAAGACCGAAGGCGGGCTCCTGGGTCTCAATACCCGTTATCGTGTCGTCATCCATCCCTGGACTCATCGCCAAATAGTGATTAAGTAATAATTCACCGCCGCCGACGAGATTTCCTTTAATTTTGATCACATATTCATTAGGTTTTAGTTGAATATTGTCCCGAATTCGAATCACCGGTACGACCAGACCCAATTCCAGCGCGCACTGCCGGCGGATCATGATGATCCGGTCAAGCAAATCCCCGCCTTGCCCCGTGTCCGCCAGTGGAATCAGACCGTAACCGAATTCGAATTCGATCGGATCGACCTGAAGCAAATTGATAACACTTTCGGGACTCCGCACCTCTTCGATCTGCTGCTCCTCCTCCTGAATCTCCTGCTGAATCGCCTTGAGGTTCATGTTTTTCTGCATCCGCCGTCCGGCAAACACCAACAGTCCGGCAAAAGGAAGGGTGGTCCATGGTCCGATAGGGGTAAAAAGTCCTAAAAGGGTAAGGGTGCCGGCCACAATATAGATCAGTTTCGGGTAGGTGAACAATTGCCCCGTGATGTCTTCGGCCAGGTTCCCTTCGGAGGAAGCCCGCGTCACGATCAGACCGGCGGCGGTCGAAATCAGCAAAGCGGGAATCTGGCTGACCAAGCCGTCACCGATCGTCAGGATCGAATAAGTGGAGAGCGCTTTATCAAACGCCATGCCATGAATCGACATCCCGATAATGAAACCGCCGATCAGGTTGATCAGCAAAATAATGATACTGGCGATCGCATCGCCCTTGACGAATTTACTCGCCCCGTCCATAGCGCCGTAGAAGTCGGCTTCGCGTTCGATTTTGGTCCGCCGTTCGCGGGCCTGCTGCTCATTGATCAGCCCCGCGTTCAAGTCGGCATCGATACTCATCTGTTTCCCCGGCATCGCGTCGAGGGTGAACCGCGCCGCTACCTCGGCCACGCGCTCCGAACCCTTCGTGATAACGATAAACTGAACGACTACGAGAATCAGAAACACGATAAAACCGACGACGGGCTGCCCCTGGGAAACCCATGAACCGAATGTGGCGACAACGTCACCGGCTTCGGCATGTCCCAAAATCAGTTTGGTCGTCGACACGTTCAGCGCCAGCCGGAACAATGTGGTGATCAACAGCATCGCCGGGAAGATGGAGAACTGCAGCGCCTCCTTGGTGTTCATCGCGACAAGCAAAATCATGAGAGCAATCGATATATTAATAATAAGAAGAATATCCAAAAGCAACGGCGGGATCGGGACGATCATTAGTAGAACAATACCGATAATGCCGACTAGGATGAATAGATCTTTATACTTCTTCACCGGTTCTTCCTCCGATCCCGATCTTATTTCACTTTGCCTTGCAATTTATATACATACGCAAGCACTTCGGCTACAGCCTGGAACAAATCCCCGGGGATCGTATCCCCGATCTCGGCTCTCTGGAACAGCGCCCGTGCCAGCGGCTTGTTTTCAATCGTCACAACGCCATGCTCCTTCGCGATCTCCTTAATCCGCAGGGCGACGAAATCCTGCCCCTTGGCGATGACCTGGGGAGCTTCCATTTGCGTTCCGTCGTACTTCAAGGCAACGGCGAAATGCGTCGGGTTGGTAATGATGACATCCGCTTTGGGCACCTCCTGCATCATTCGTTGCAGGGCCATCCGGCGTTGTCGTTCCCTGATTTTCCCTTTGATCAGCGGGTCGCCTTCCATTTTTTTATATTCGTCCTTAATGTCCTGCTTGGACATCTTCAAACTTTTTTCGTGCTCGTACCGTTGGTACATATAATCGAGCACCGCCAAGACTAACAGCGCCGCGGCGATTTTAATCCCCAAATTCATCGTAATTTTTGCCGTAAAATGAAATGCTTCCTCCACCGGGACCTTGCCTAACGCGGCGATGCTGCTCCTTGCCCCCCAAATGGTGGAATATACGAGATAGCCGATAATCACAAGTTTAAAAACCGATTTCAGAAATTCGACAAGCGCATGCATGGAGAAGATCTTTTTAAACCCCTGGATGGGACTCAGTTTGCTGAATTTCATCTTAAGCGGTTCCCCGGTAAGCAGAAAGCCGACTTGCGCATAATTGGCGATCACGCCCATGAC
This sequence comes from Paenibacillus faecis, assembly GCF_008084145.1. GTDB lineage: Bacteria > Bacillota > Bacilli > Paenibacillales > Paenibacillaceae > Fontibacillus > Fontibacillus faecis. The sequence continues at coordinate 271,866 of NZ_VSDO01000001.1, forward strand.
GACGACCACCAGTAAGACAGGAGCGAGCAGCAACAAAATTTGCACCCCGTAATCCCCCAGCATCACCATGACGTTCTCCTTCGTCACATCGGTCGTAAGCCTGTGATAGAAAACGTCGCTGAACAGGGCAACGAGCCGCTCCTTGATATAGTTGCCGAAAGCCATCAGGCACATAAATGTGGCCAGCAGAATGAGCGCACCGGAAACATCCTGACTCTTGGCCACCTGACCTTTTTTTCTCGCGTCCTGACGTTTTTTGGGTGTCGCTTTCTCCGTCTTCTCTCCGGCAAACATCTGCAAATCGAGGCTGTACCGATAGATCATAAGCGACTCCCCTCCTTACGTCGGACGATCTCCGAGTGTGCCGAACAGATTGTGCAACGCCTTAAACATCACTTCGAACAGGTGTTCGAAGGCGACGATAAACCCCGGTACCAACAGCAGAAGCACCACCAGCCCAACTATGATTTTCACCGGAATCCCGATGACAAAAACGTTAAACTGCGGTGCGGTCCGGGCCAGAAAACCGAGCGCCACGTCGGTTAAAAACAAGGCCACGACCAGCGGAGCGGACATCTGAAAAGCCAGCGTAAAGGCCTGGCTAAAGGTACGCACCAAAAACTCGGTCACACTGCCGTGATACAATCTTTGAAACGCTTCGTTGGAGAGCGGAATCCAGTTGTAACTGCGGATAACCGCGTCCAGCAAATAATGGTGCCCGTTGATCGTCAGAAACAGCAGCGTGGCGATCAAGTATTTAAAGTTGCCGATTACCGGGGCCGACGCGCCGGTCATCGGGTCAATCACGTTGGCGATACCGAAACCGATCTGGATATCGATAAACGATCCGGCCGTTTGAATGACGGAAAAGATCAGATAAGCCACATAGCCCATCAATAAGCCGATCAACACTTCGCGAAAGACGAGCAGAATGTATCCCAGATCATTCGGAATGGCCTGATTCGTTCCCTGAATCGTCAGGATCAGCAACGAGATGATTCCGGCAATCCCCACTTTGAAGTTCATGGGAACGCCGCGTGATGAAAAAATGGGGGCAACTACAAAAAAGGCTGTCATTCGACAAAAAATTAGCATAAATACTGAAATTGCGTGTAAAATGATCTCCATGTTCGCCGCAGCCTAACCGATATAATTAGAGAGATTGTTCAAGATACCATAAGTAAAATCGACAAGCGTCGTTAAAATCCACGGTCCGAACATCAGCAAGGCCAGCAGCACGGCGACAATTTTCGGAACGAAGGCGAGCGTTTGCTCCTGAATTTGGGTCGTGGCTTGAAAGATACTGATAATTAAGCCGACGACCAAACCGATGACCAACATCGGAGCGCTAACCTTTAACACGGTATAAACGGCTTGTCCGGCCAAACCGATAATAAACTCCGAACTCATAACCGTTTTCCCCCTCTATGAAATAGTAGATCCATCCGGATGCGCCTGGCCGCGCCTTACATCCCTAGCCTCGCTAAGGGTTGAAGCTGGCCAATAGAGACTTCACAATCAGGTACCATCCGTCCACCAGGACGAACAACAAAATTTTAAACGGCAGTGAAATCATGACCGGCGGAAGCATCATCATCCCCATAGCCATAAGCACACTGGAAACAACGATATCTATGATAAGAAACGGTATAAATATCATGAATCCCATCTGGAATGCGGTCTTCAGTTCACTGATGGCGAACGCGGGAACCAGCACCGAAATCGGTATTTCTTCATAACTGCTCGGTTTCTCGGTTTTGGTGTAACTCATAAATAATTGCAAATCCTTCGGCCGCGTGTGCGAGTACATGAACTTTTTCATGGGAACGGCCGCTTTGTTCAAAGCTTCCGTCTGGGTGATCTCCCCTTTAATGTAGGGCTGCAGAGCCACCTCATTAATCGTCGACAGCGTTGGACTCATGACAAACAGTGTCAGGAACAGCGCCAGTCCCACCAGAACCTGATTGGGCGGCGAAGTCTGTGTTCCCAGCGAACTGCGGACAAACCCGAGCACAATCACGATTCGCGTAAAACTGGTCATCAGAACCAGGATTGCCGGCGCTATACTTAACACCGTTATGAGTAAGATGAGCGACAGCGAACTGGTACCGCCCTCTGTTCCCGTATTTCCCCCGATTTGTATCCCGATCTCCGGAATAGGATCGACGGGAGCCGCGGAAGCGATGGTTACTGCCAAAACGCTCCACAACGTAAAAAGCAATGTCGCAATTAGCACTTTGTTCTTCATGAATCCCTCAACCGATCTGTAGATTGTTCTTCCTGATCCTTCAGCAATTCCTCCATCTGACGCTTACGGCTAGGCATTTTTTGCAATTGGGAGTGAAACATTTCGTGAAACGATGTCCCTTCGAGTTCCTCAGCTTCCTGCGGAGGCGCTTTGCGGAATCGGGAGACGAGGCCAGACAGAACCGAAGTCACTCCGGCAAACTCCGTCCCCTCCTCTTCAAAAGCCTGCTGCAAAGCCGCCAGTTCTTCCGGATCGGTAATCTTGTCAAGCAAGGTGATATTCTCACCCACGCCGACAAGATACACGCTGCTGCCGATTTCGATCACCTGGAGCGACTTGTTCGGACCGAGACCGACAGCTCCCATCGTACGGATCGAACGGCTTTGGGAGAATAATCGGTTTTTCTTCCCCAGGAAACGGATTAAGACTACGATCAAAACAATGATTATTGCCAGTACGACAATGACATTAATCAAATTCCCCCAAAGATTGACATCCCCACTTAATCCCGGCGGAGCGTCGTTTTGCGATAGAAACATCGGTTTCGCCTACAATCCAAGTGTTTTGTTGATCGCTTCGATAACCCGATCGGATTGGAACGGCTTGACGATAAAGTCTTTCGCTCCGGCTTGGATGGCGTCGATAACCATCGCCTGCTGCCCCATGGCGGAGCACATGATTACCTTGGCGTTCGGCTCCAGTTTTTTGATTTCTTTTAACGCCGCAATGCCGTCCATCTCAGGCATGGTAATATCCATCGTAATCAAATCCGGGCGCAATTCCTTGAATTTCTCCACCGCTTGCGCGCCGTCTTGTGCTTCCCCGACAACCTCAAACCCGTTTTTCGTCAAAATATCCCGGATCATCATTCTCATAAATGCTGCGTCGTCTACGATAAGAATTCGGTTTGCCATTGATTTAAAATCCTCCCTAAACTTCTACTATTGTAAATTTTGTATGCGATCCCACTGGCTAACAATATCCGTAACGCGAACACCGAAGTTTTCGTCGATAACAACAACCTCGCCTTTGGCGATCAGCTTGTTGTTGACCAAAATGTCCACCGGTTCGCCGGCAAGCTTGTCCAGCTCGATAATCGAACCTTGCGACAATTCGAGGATATCTTTAATCTGCTTTTGGGTCCTTCCTAATTCTACGGTGACCTTAAGCGGTATGTCCATCAATAAGTTCAAATTGTTAACGTCGGCTTGACCGTATGCCGGGTTGCCGAGATTGGCGAATTGTACGGGCTGTACATTCACGTTCCGTCCGGGCACCCCGCCAAAATGCTGCGGTTCGCCGTAAGGCCGTTCTTGCGGCGGATAATAGTAACCTTGCTGCTGCATCGGCGGCTGTTGCATCGGCGGCGCCATCGGCTGCTGCGCAGGCGCGGGCGGTTGTTGATAAGCCGGAGCCTCGTAAGCCTGTGGCGCGGCGGCCGGAGCTGCAGCTGCAGTCTCTTGCGCCGCGGGTTCGGAAGAGCCGTTGATCAGGCTGTCGACCATTTCCTTGGCGAATTTGACGGTCAACAGCTGCATAATCGTCGAATCGATCAAATCGCCGATCGTCAACCGGAACGAAATTTTGATCAAGGTTTCATCCGGCGGCAGGCTGGCTACACCGTCCCCGTTCGTCATGTTCAAAATATCGATCCCCGGCGGAGAGATATTTACAAACCGGTTAAAGATCGTCGACATGGACGTCGCTGAGGAACCCATCATCTGGTTCATCGCTTCCTGAACGGCACTGATATGAATCTCATTCAATTCCTCGTCGGCCGGGTTTCCTTCGCCTCCCAACATGAGATCGGCAATGACTTGGGCATCCCTAGTTTTAATAACGAGAGAATTGACGCCTTCAAAACCGTCTACATACTGGACATGAATGGCAACATGCGGTTTCGGGAACTCGGTTTCAAACTGAGATCTCGTGATAATGGATACCTTGGGAGTCGTGATATCCACTTTTTTGCTAAGCAGGGTAGAGAGAGCCGTAGCCGCGCTCCCGAAAGTGATGTTACCGATCTCGCCCAGAGCGTCCTGCTCCAATGGCGACAAGTAATCGGATACCGTCGGTTCAGGTGCCGAGTCCGGATTGGACTGTTTTAACAAGGCATCGATCTCTTCCTGGGACAAATAATCTTTACTCGTCAAGTTCCTCAACTCCTTCGCTGACAATTTCATCAATTTGAACGGCAACTCGGTCTTTTAACGTACCGGGACTTCCGATATATTTCAATCGATCGCCCACCCTGATGGACAAGCCTTCTTGCACCGGTTTGTTCAGGGATATCACATCGCCTACGGACAGCTCCAAAAATTCCTGAACGGTAATTTGAGACTCCCCGAGCTCTGCGATGATCGGAAGCTTGGCTCTATTCACGCGATGGCGGAGCGCATCCACCTCTTCTGGTACCCTCGCCTTTTTCTGGGAGACGAACCAATGGTGTACCGAAAGTTTCGGCATAATCGGCTCAATTACGACATGCGGGATACAAAGGTTGATCATCCCTGACGTGTCCCCGATCTTCGTGCTGAGCGAAATCAACGCGATCGTTTCGTTCGGAGAAACGATTTGCATAAATTGAGGATTGGTCTCCAGAGCTTCCATCCGCGGATTGATATCAATCACGGTTTTCCAAGCTTCCTGTAAGCTTTCGAATGCCCGGCTGAAAATTCGTTCCATAATAATCGTTTCAATTTCCGTTAAAGAACCGATTTTCGATGGCGCCGTTCCGATCCCCCCCAGCAATCTGTCCAACATGGCGAATGCGACATTGGGGTGAACCTCAAGCACCATTCGGCCTTCCAGCGGCTCCGCCTCAAAGATGTTAAGGATCGTCATCTTCGGGATGGACCGGATGAATTCATCATACGGAAGCTGTTCAACCTGAACCACATTGATCTGGACAAACGTTCTAAGCTGTGCCGAGAAATAGGTGGTGAGAAAACGGGCAAAGTTTTCATGAATACGCGTCAAACTACGGATATGATCCTTGGAAAAACGAACCGCTCTTTTGAAATCGTAAGCCCGGATTTTTCGCTGCGTCTCTTCCTTTTTCAATTCCTCGGCATCCATCTCACCCGAAGAAAGCGCGGCAAGCAAGGCATCGATTTCATTTTGCGACAACACATCTACCAAACAACTCACCCCCTTGGAAAAATAATCAAAGACCGATATTAGTCTAGATCGCCGTAATAATGAATTTGGTAATATCGATTTGAATCAATTTTCCTTCCGGCAGCGACTTGTTGATCAGGTTCAGCAATTTCGAACTCAAGTTGTCCTTGCCTCTGGCCCCGTTCAATTCTTCCGGCTTGGTATCCGCCAGTGTTTTAATAATGATCGGCGTGATTTTGAAATCCTTGATTTTATCAAAGGCCTCCTTGGAAGCGGCGCTATCGAGCTGGAACGCAAAATCGAGGACAACGACATAATTCGGATCGGATAGATTCGTTTTGATATCATTAATGGTTGAAGTCACTTCAACCAGTTCATCCGCAGTCAAGTGTTTAGGAACGGTTACTTCGTCAACCGCTGCCTTCACTTCACCGCCCGAAGCCGGTCCCGTCATCTGATTGACGAGCAGAAAGGCGGCCATTACGATCAGGGTTATGGCCAGCAATATCGTAATCAGCCATGGTGCCATCTTTTTCATGACAATTCCTCCGTTTGTTGCACTTTAATAGTTGCTGCGTGGATACCGATCTCGCTGTAATATTCATTGATCATCGCGATAATTTCGGCCGCCTTCTCCAGCACGATAATACGCTTGCCGGTGACCAGGGTCACGTATGTATCGGGTGTTTCTTCCACGGTTTCGATCATAATGGCGTTAAGCCACATTTGCGCACCGTTGAGCTTGGTTACAGAAATCATGTTTAACCTCCCAATTAAACCGGGGGAAGGAAGGTTTTCCTCCCCCGTTAACCTTCATCTTAACGCTTCAGGTTTACGATTTCCTGGAGCACTTCATCCGAAGTCGTGATAATCCGGGAGTTTGCCTGGAGACCACGCTGCGCCACGATCATTTCGGTAAATTCGCCCGTCAGGTCGACGTTCGACATTTCCAATTGACCCGGTACGAGAGCGCCCGTCCCGTTTTCCTGGCTATTCGGAGCAGACATCACCAGATCGCCGTTTTGTGCGTTCAAGGTCGTGCGATAGAGATTGCCCCCGATTTTCTCAAGACCTTCCGGGTTAGTGACCTTGGCCACTCCAACGGTTTGGCCGGGCTCGGTCGCTCCGGTGTTCATTTTCTGCATGATGACACCATTTGCCGAAATCGAAAATGCGGTAACATCATCAGCAATTTGCTCCATTATCCCCCCGCCTTCATCGCAGAGGTACAAACCGTCGGAAGTCACCAAACGGCGATTCGCGTCCAGGTGGAAATCACCGGCACGTGTCAGAAAAGGGACCTCCTGATCGTCAGTCAGCTTGACCATAAAAAAGCCGTCCCCGTCGATCCGCAAATCCAGCGGATTGTTCGTCGTCTGGGCGCTGCCGCCGGTATGCAGCGTGTCGATCGAGCTGATGGACACCCCGAGGCCGATTTGTCTGGCGTTCATACCGCCGGTCTCGTCGGTAGGTGCGGTTACCCCCGCGATGGTCTGACTCATGATATCTTTAAACATGACGCGTCCCGATTTAAAACCGATGGTGTTTACGTTGGCAATATTGTTGCCGATGACGTCGAGTTTCGTTTGAAACCCGCGCATCCCCGACACACCCGAATACATGGATCTTAACATTTTCGTAAATTCCTCCCTGGGACAAAATAGTGGTTAGGACCGCTTCAGTCGATCCGCGGCCCTGATCGGCTTCCGAATCCGGGCCAGCCAAAATGCTAAGAAATAATTACTGCGCTATCGATCTGAGTAAACACATTGTCCTTCATGCTGTTCCCGGACATCGCCGTTACAACCGTGCGGTTGTTCACATTGACGATCAGGGCCGTATCCTTCATCAAGATCAGCGTCTCTTTCGCGCCTTTGGCGGCCGCGCTGTCAATCGCCGACTCGATCCTGCTCAGTTCCTCCGGTTTAAGTTCAATCCCGCGCTGCTCCAGTCTTTTCACGGCATGGTTGCTGAAATGCAACAGCCGATCCTGGAGCATCTCTTCGAAACTTAATCCGTGGGTGGAACTCTCAGCCTGCTGATTTCTGGAGTAGGGGACCGCTCCCGGCTGAATTCGGCCGGTATACAGGTGCCCTACACGGATTGGGTCGCTCACTCCGCACCCGCTCCTTGTCCTGTCGGCGGAGGCGTATCGCCGCCCGAACCGCCGTCTCCTCCGGCAGGTTGCTCGGGTTCCGGTTCAGGTGCGTTTTCCACCTTCTCAACCTTGGAAAGTTCGATTTCCTTATCGCCGACTTTCACATAATGAACACCGCCGCGTACGATGATTGAATCGACCAAACCGTGCTCTGACGTTGTGATCACTTCCGGCTTGCCGGTCGCAATATCGTAGTTGCCGGTCTTCGTTTCGCCCGCCCAGCTTACCATTTTACCGATTAAGCCCGAGCTGTTGCCAAGCGACGCGCTCATGGCCTTTAGCTGATCGGAGATGTTGGTCAACTGTTCGACCGAAGTGAACTGCGCCATCTGCGCGACCATGTCTTTGTTGTCCATCGGAGCCATAGGGTCTTGGTACTTCATCTGAGCCATCATCAGCTTGAGAAAATCGTCTTTGCCCAGCTTGGTATCCTTTTTGCTGGCTCTTTGGACATTCTCTGTCGAATAATGAGGCCAGTTGACCTTCGGCGGTATAACTTCAGCCATGAAATCAGCCTCCTTTCTGCTAGGCTCTAGCTACAAAGGAACTTCCCAACGTTCCTTCTCTCTCTCTGACGCTCGAGATCCATTCATTCCATTCCTCGTTCAGATCGTGGACGCCCAGCAGTTCTTCCTCGGAAACCACCTCACGACGCTTTCCGTTTTGCTGCTGTCCCGTACCGCTTCCCGGTTGCCGTCCATCCTGGTACATATGGGAGGACAACGGCGTGTTTTGCGTAACTTCCAATTTGTTGACTTGAAGCCCTTGGGACTGTAATGCCGATCTGAGCTGAGCCATTTGGGATTCAAGCGACTCCTTGGCAAAGGCGTGCTCCGTCATAAACTGGGCGACCAACTGCCCGTTTTGCATCGTAATTTTGACGTCTACCTGCCCCAGATGCTCGGGAAAGAGCGAAATTTTCGCTTCAGACACGCCACCGGCCTGAATAATCTCCAGTTTGCTTACCAAGAAGCGGGACATTTCATCGCCGAACTTCTCAACCGGTACCGGAGGAGCCGGTGCCTTCAGCGGAGCCGCCGCGTCGCGAAGGGCCAATTGACCCGCCGTCACAATATGCCCGGATTGGAGCGGATGTTCGCCATCCGAAGATTCAACGGCAGCGGCGCTTGTCTCTTCACCCGTCAGCAGCACTGCGGATGCCGATGCCGAAGCTTTGACCGGAGCGGTCTCGCCTTGGGAAATCGCCGGCACTTTGGCGGCTTCCGCTGTATTCTTCTCTGCGGCCGACACGTTCCGATCCGCATGAACCGAAGCTTTATCCTTCACGATGCCTTTCAATTCAGCCAGCGTCGATGCATACTTTCCGGACGGCGCCTTGCTTTCCCCGGTGATTCCGGCCGAGGCAAGAAGCGTCTGCAGCGATTCCAAAAGCGCTTTAGCCTGCGACGAATTCAGCTCGGCGTTTGCCGAAGCGTTGGAAGAAGCTGCGACCAGTTGAACCAGCGTATCCTGAACCGCGAATCGAATCGTTTCGGCATGCTCGGCCAGCGCCGGAATCCCCGAATCGTTTGGAGCCGTCTCAGAACCAGCGGCTTGCTGCATGTTCTGGAGATAGTGAAGCGCGTTTTGCAGCCAGCCTTGCAGCATGGCCAGCAATTCCGGATTATCATCCGCCATCGCTTCATCCAATTGCTCCAACTGTTCGAGCAGGTCTTCCAGGAGAGTCTTCAAGCTTCCGCCCTCACCTTCCGCCGCCATCCCGTTCGAGGATTCCGTCAAGCCGGACATAATCGCCAACTGCGCGGTCAACTGACCGTCTTGCGCGTTCGCCTCACCGGCAAGCATCGACACAAGGGTTTGGCCAAAAGTTGCTGTCGCCCCTTCCGTCCCCGTCGCTTTACCGGCGTTTCCGTACCACAAAGTCTTTGCGGAAGCCGTAGTAGCTCCTACATTAGTTAATGGTTGACTCATTTTCTTTTCACCTCCTTTCCCTAGAGGTCGTCCAAAAAGTCATCCCCTGCTGCTCACTTGCCGACCAGTTGGTTAACGATCTTCACCGACAGCTTCTCATCCGCTTTGGTCATGGCGTCAAGAACTTTGGAGCGCGTCGTATCATCGATCGACTTCAAGATTTTCAAAGCTTTTTCCGGACTGATCTTATAGGTCTGGATAATCAGCTTCGAAGCGGAGTCCGCCGACATCGTGCGGAACGTCTGGCTGAGCTGCGCGTCGTCCAGCGCGTTCCCGGTGGTTTTGGCGGGCGTCTGTTCCGCGGCTTCCTTTTTCAGCCTGGATTGCAAGGCCGCAATCGCCAGATCTTCCGCGGGTTTCACGTCCTTCAATCGGATGGAAATACTCGCCGCCTTTTCGGGATCCATCTTTTCCAGGATCGCCACTTTGCTCTCGTTGCTCATGACACTGAACATCTGAAGCGTTTCGTCGGTGGTCAGCTTGTCAAAAATCGCCGCCGCCTTGCTCGGACTCATCGAGGAATAAATCGAGGCCAGCTTTTTGACTTCTTTCAAATAAGCCGCTTCCTCTTCAGCCTTTTTCTGCTCTTCCTCCGCATCTTGCGCGGTATCCAGCTGTTCCTGGAGCTCCTTCGCCTTCGTACTCTGCTCGGTCGCAAGCTGGTTGGCTTGTTTCAGTTCCTCTTCCTGTTTAGCCACCTGTTCTTTCAGCTGTTTGACGGTTGCATCGGTGCTTTCCTGCTGCTTTTTCTCGTCTTTTTTCGACTCCTTGGCATCCCCTGTTTGCTCGTCCGGGATCCAGTCTTTGACGATCGGGATTTTCTCGCCGATGTCCAGCAAGGATCGTTTGATATTTACATTGAACAAGGTCAGCAGCACGCCAAGCAGTACGATCGTGAACAAGATCGGGGTCATAAAGAACAGAAACCTCGAAAACCCTCCGCCTGACTCCTCCAATTCCTCATCCAGTTCAGTCTGTGCCATTTCTTCTCCTCCTTCGCAAACCCATTGTACGCCCCGACTCCTTTAACGGGCTCTCATGGCGAACCGGACCGTTGCCATTTCATCCAATTCGTTTTGTTCCCGAAGAAGCATTTCTTGCTGGAACTTTTCCTTCGCTTTGTCCCTGGCTTTCAACCACACTTTTTCGTCCAGCATTTTAGTGGTTAAAATGGTTTTCTTCTGATCGACATTCACTTCCGCCCGCTGCACATCTCCGATTTTTCGCGTAATGCAGGTTTCAAGATAGTCCATATACCGTTGAAGTTCCTGCAGCTTGATCATCGAAGCCTTGTTCTCCATCTCGTTTTGAATGGCCGCATGGGTTCGTGACCGTTCTTCCACCAGCTGTTCCAGAGAGTACTGCTCCGCCTGTAGAATTCCTACGGCCGCCGACAGCATCCATTCAGCCTGAGTCTTCTCATTGGACTTCAAGTCCACGACCTTCTGATATACGTAACGGAATCTCATGCTTTCCTAGTCAGCTCCTTGCAAATTCGGAAATAAGTTGTTCCTGCACTTCGGGCAGCGTCACTTTTTCATTGACCTTCTGTTTCGAGAAGGCCCAGATCCGTTGAATGTAACTGATCGCCTCATCGATTTCCGCATTCGAGCCCTGCTGATACGCCCCGATATTAATGAGATCCTCGGATTCCCGGTAAACGGCCAGAAGCCTCTTCAAGTTCTCGGCGGCATCGTTTTGCTCATCGGTCACTATATCCTTCATGACGCGGCTGATACTGGCCAAAATGTCGATGGCCGGAAAATGTCCTTTATTGGCGATATTCCGGTTCAGAACGATATGCCCGTCCAAAATCCCCCGCACCGCGTCGGCGATAGGTTCGTTCATGTCGTCCCCGTCAACCAATACGGTATAGAACGCGGTGATCGAACCGGTCGGCCCGGTTCCCGCCCGTTCCATCAGCTTGGGCAGTGCGGCAAATACGGAAGGGGTATACCCCCGCATGGCCGGCGGCTCGCCGATCGCAAGTCCCACTTCCCGCAGAGCCATGGCATAACGGGTGACCGAGTCCATCATCAGCATGACGTTCAAGCCGCGATCCCGAAAATATTCCGCGATCGTCGTGGCGATGAGCGCGCCTTTCATTCGGATCAGGGCCGGCTGGTCGGAAGTCGCCACGATGACGACGGATCGTTCCAACCCTTCGGGGCCCAAATCACGTTCGATAAAATCGAGCACTTCGCGCCCCCGTTCGCCGATCAGCGCGATGACGTTGACATCGGCCGAGGTGTTGCGCGCGATCATCCCCATCAAAGTACTTTTTCCGACCCCGGAGCCGGCGAAGATCCCGACCCGCTGGCCCTTCCCGATCGTCAGCAAACCGTCGATCGCCCTTACGCCGATACTGATCGGCTCGGCCACGCGCGGCCGGTTGAGCGGGTTCATCGGTTTGTTATGGGTTGAATAGTGGCTCATCCGCGAGGGAAGAACGGAGCCGTCAAGCGGTTGACCCAAACCGTCGAGCACTTTGCCGAGCAGTTCCGAACCGACTTGCACGGTCAACGGCTTGCCGGTGCCGACCACATCGCATCCCGGACCAATCGACGTCAGTTCGCCGAGCGGCATGAGCAGAACCTTGTTATCCCGGAAGCCGACAACCTCCGCCTGCAGCGGCTGCGACGACTTGCTCGGGTAAATGTAACAAACATCTCCGATGCTCGCGTCCGGACCTTCCGATTCCACCATCAGACCGATGACCTGGGTCACCTTGCCGTTGATCCGAACCGGATCCAACTGGCGGAGATGGTCGAGATAACGAGCCGGATTAATGATCGTCATTCGTCATTCCCCGTTCCTCGGTCTGCCGCGAAATCCGCAGCAGTTCCTTCTTGATTTCGGAAAGCTGGGTATCGATTCTGGCGTCCACACTTCCGAAGGAGGAGCGGATCACGCAGCCCCGGTCCTGAACCGATGCATCGGGTAGAATTTGCAGTTCCGCTTGCGAATCGATCACCAGGCTAAGCTCTTCACGCGCCGCTTGAACAAAAGCAAACTGGGAGGGCGACACGCAAAGCGTCAGCACACCCTGCTCCCTTTTTCGCGACAAACTCTTCTTAATGAGTTCCACCGAATATTCCGGTTTCAGCTCAAGCTGCCTGTCGATGATCTTCTCGGCGATCGCGCAGCTCAGTTCCACCAAAAACGGTTCCGCTTCTTGGATGATCCGCTCTTTCTCGATATAAGCCTGCTGCAAAACGGCGCTCGCCTCGCTCATCATTTCGTCGATCTTGATCTTAAGGGTTTGCTCCGCCTGCACGCGTCCTTCTTCAAAACCTTCATTAAAAGCTTCCGACTTCACGGCTTCGACCAAATGTTCGTCCTGCTCCCGCCGTTCGGTCCACCAGGCTTCAATCTGCTGCCTGGCTTCGGCCAGCATCTGCTCGGCCTGATCGGAAGCGGCCTTCACCTGGCTTTCCGCGAATGCCTTGGCGTCGGCCAGCATCTGTTTTCTGGCTTCTTCCGCCGCGGCGTCCTGCGCCGAAAACACTTCTTCCTGCACAGTAGCCATATCATCGTCTGATCGCTGTTCCTCGGATGCCTCATACGTTTTGGCCAAATTCAGCTGTTTCAAAATGTCCACCGGAACGTATTGGGATACTTTGATCAAATTAGACAATGATGTCATCTCCTCCGCCGCGGGCGATTATAATCTCTCCGGCATCTTCCAACCTGCGGATCGTTGCTACGATGCGGGTTTGAGCTTCTTCCACGTCACGAAGCCGCACGGGCCCCATAAATTCCATTTCTTCCTTGAACGTGTCGGACATCCGCTTCGACATATTGCGGAAAACCGCCTCGCGAACTTCCTCGCTCGCCACTTTAAGCGCAAGCTGCAGGTCCGCGTTTTCGATGTCGCGGATAATCCGCTGAATCGAACGGTTGTCGATATTGACGATGTCTTCGAATACGAACATCCGCTTTTTGATCTCTTCCGCAAGCTCCGGGTCCTGGATTTCCAGCGAGTCGAGAATCGTACGTTCCGTCCCGCGGTCGACGCCGTTCAAGATTTGAACGATCGCTTCGATACCGCCGGCGCTGGTGTAATCCTGGGTCACGGTAGCGGATAGCTTCTGTTCCAGGACGCGCTCCACTTGGGAAATGACTTCCGGAGACGTGCTGTCCATGACCGCGATTCTCCGCGCCACTTCGGCCTGCTTCTCCTGAGGGAGGGAAGACAGAATGACGGCGGCCTGTTCGAACTGCAAGTATGACAAGACGAGGGCGATGGTTTGCGCGTTCTCGTTCTGAATAAAGTTCAAAATTTGATTCGGATCCGCTTTGCGGGCAAAATCGAACGGTCTGACCTGCAAAGTGGCCGTCAGGCGATTGATGATATCGATCGCTTTCGATTGACCGAGCGCTTTCTCCAAAATTTCTTTGGCGTAAGTGATGCCGCCTTGCGAAATATATTCCTGGGCGAGACAGATTTGGTGAAACTCCGCCATAATCATCTCTTTCTCGGCACTGTCCACTTTCCGGACATTGGCGATCTCCAGGGTCAGCTGTTCAATCTCGTCCTCACGCAAATGCTTGAAGATTTGGGCGGACACTTCCGGACCAAGCGTAATGAGCAGAATTGCCGCTTTCTGTCTTCCGCTTAAAACTTGGCTTGTTGTTGATTTTGACAATGCGTTCACCTCTATTCGTCAGCCAGCCAGGTGCGAAGCAAGTTGACGAATTCGTCCGGCTTCTTCTTGGCCAGCGTCTCAAGCTGTTTGCGCACTTGGTTTTCGTTTGTAACAGATTCCAAGTTGATGGAAGGGAATTCCGGTGTAAGCGGCATAGGAATTTCTTCTTCCACCTCTTCAGCCTTGCGTCTTCTGCGAATCAGGAGGAATACGATCCCCGCGATGGCGAGCAGTGCCGCGGCCCCGACTCCCCATACGATCGGGTTTGAGAGACTCAAACCGGAACGTTTTTCATCAGAATTATGAAAAGCTTGGGAGTACACTGAAACTTTTCTCATTAAATCTGCGTCTGTATAAGTAGTACCGGAATCAGCCAAATAGGAACCGACGATATTGGTCAAGACGTTCTCAATCGCCTTCTGTGTCGTATCGTCCAAAGTTTCTTGGCCGGCAGGTGGTTCAACCGCAACATTAATGGTTAAATCTTTAATAACGTAGGGACTGGCTACAATATCCTTGGTAATTCGGTTCACTTCGTAGTTGATCGTAGACGAAGATTCTTCCGAAGAGGAGCCCCCGCTTCCCGCTTCGGTGCCCGGGTAATTCGAAACGTCCGTTTCACCGGTCCCCGCTACTCCGCTGTCAGGACTTCCTTGACCGGTGTAGCTCTTTTGGATTTTTTGCGCACTGATTTCGATACCTTTCATATTTTCGGTATCTACGGGTGTAACCAGATTTTCCTTTTGGCTGACCTGGTCAAAATTAAGCTTGGAAGTCACCAGCACTTCCACTTTGTCTTGACCCATCAATCTGGACAAGAACTGTTTGACGCTTTGCTTTACGTCGCTCTCGAATTTTTTCTGAAGAGCCATATTTTCCTGAACCGCCGTCGTCAGCGAACCGATTTTACCGCCTTGTCCCGCAGGTAACAGCACGGTGTCGTCGCTCGAAGACAAGGAGATGTTCTCGACCGGCAGATTAGGCACGGATGTTTTAACGAGGTTAAAATATCCGTCAATCGCTTCTTGCGTAGGTCGGTAACCCGGCTTAAACGTCAGCACCACGGATGCGGAAGCTTTCTCCTGCTCCTCGGGACTGGCAAACACATTCTCGGCCGGCAGGTTGATCAATACTTTGGCGTCGTTTACGCCCTGCATCCGTTTCAAGAGCTGCTCGATCTCGCCGTTCAATGCGCTCTTGTATTTGACGCCGAATTCGTTGTCCGTCATCCCGATCAGGGAAGAACTCTCGTTGAAGGATTCCCAGCCGATGGAGCCGTTTTGGACGATTCCTTTGGAACCCACATCGACTTTGACGCGAGCGGCGTCTTTGCTCGGAACCGAGATCGTGGTACCGTCCGGTCCGAGTTTGTAGGGGATTTCCCCCGATTCCAGATGGCTGATAATCCCGGCGGCATCCGTAGAGTCCAGCCCGGTGAAGGCCACTTCGTATTCCGTTTTTGAGAACTGGATCGTCAACAGGACGATGGCCAATAATACGATAGCTACAGTGGAAATGAGCAAGGTTTTCTGTTTTTTGCTGAAATGGTTCCAGTACCCGGTCAATTTATCCCGATACTGGGCAATTCTCTCGTTCACAACGTCACCTCATCCGAAGCATGCTTTTTTTATTAAATTTGCGTACGCATAATCTCTTGATAAGCTTCTATCACTTTATTTCTAACTTGCGTAGTCAACTGCAAACTTAACATCGCTTGCTCCGAGGCGATCATCACCTGGTCCGCGCTTACTTCACCAAGCAGAAATTTGTTGTTCATGGACTGTACGTTCTTTTCTTGGGCGTCCACTCCGTTCAAGGCATCCGTCAGATAAGCGCCGAACTCTTTCAGCGATTCCGCGGGCGTGGGGGAAACCGGCTTGCTTGGCTGATCAATGTTGTCTACAGCCTTCAAGGCGTTAAAATTCATAGCCTGTATCAAAACTCAACACTCCTATCTTTCTGAAAGATTCTATTTACCGATTTGAAGTGCTTTCGTCATCATGGCTTTAGAGGCGTTCAAAGCCGTGACGTTCGCTTCGTAGGACCTGGAGGCGGAAATGACGTCCACCATCTCTTTCAAAATGTCCACATTAGGCATATAAACATAGCCTTCGCTGTCGGCATCTGGATGTGTGGGGTTATAGACCGGTTTAAACGGAGCCGAATCTTCCTTGATTTGCGTAACCTTTACGCCTTGACTCGGCTGGCTGTTTCCGAGCGCGGAGCCCAAAGCCTGGCCAAAGTCGCTTTTCATCGGGGACATCACTACCATCTTGCGGCGGTAAGGGACGGCTTTGCCATCCACAACCTGCGCTCTCGTCGTTTCGGCATTGGCGATATTTGACGAGATGACATCCATTCGCAGACGTTGGGCGGTTAATGCGGAAGCACTAATGGTGAAAGCGTTGCTGATCTTCAAAATGCGTTATCTCCCTTCCAAAGCGGTTCGCTTCATTTTGATTTGGTAATTGACTTGTTCTATGTAAGAATTGTAGCGGAGCTGATTTTCAGCCAACTGAGTCATTTCGCTATCAATATCCACATTGTTCTGGTTATTGTTCATCATCGTTGACTGATCGGTATGAACTTCGGGTCCGGGCAAACGGGCCGATAGACCTATTGCAAAATGTTTCGAGTGAGTTCTGCGTCCTTCCAGGGTTCTTGTCGCTCCGCTCATTTCTTGCTGCAAAAGACTTTCAAAAGATACACCCGATCGTTTGAAGTAAGGGGTATCTACGTTTGCAATATTATTGACAAGAACCCCCTGCCTAAGATTGGCCGCCTGCAAAGCGGTTTCCAAGCGTTGGAACCCGATACCATTCAATAACTGCATCTAATTTCCCCCCTTATAACTCATTAATTAGTACAGGTTTAAGATATTCAACAGCTTTCAAACTTTTCCTCTTTTTTTCGACAAAAACCTAGTTTTTTACGTCTTTCCAACGTCCTAGTGTAGAAAAAAATAGGAGAATGTCATATATCCTAAGTTTCAGGGAGAATCGACTTTATTACAATAAGAAAAAAGCACTATCTTTGACGAAATTGACGATATTTTTTGCACTTTTTGAAATTATTTCAATTTTTCGCAATATTTCGACAGCGACTTTTTCCATGTTAAATCCTGGGGGCCACGAAAAAAGGCCGTAAACCCGATGGAAGGACTGGGTCTTACGGCCTTAAATATTTATGGTGAAAAATAGAACAGGTCCTGCTTTGCTTATAAAATATACTGGCTTAAATCACGATCTTTGGCGATATCCCCCAGCTTCTCTCGTACATATTCGGGAGTAATCGTCATTTTTTCCAAAGTTAATTCAGGCGCTTCAAACGAAAGATCCTCAAGCAGCTTCTCCAGAATCGTATGGAGTCTTCTCGCACCGATGTTCTCCGTATTGGCGTTCACGCTGGCCGCAATGGCGGCGATCTCGCGAATCGCTTCCGAAGAAAACTCAATTTCAATGTCTTCGGTCCGCAAAAGCTCCGTATATTGCTTGGTCAAGGCGTTCTGAGGCTCCGTCAAAATCGAGACAAAATCATCCAGCGACAAGCTGCTGAGCTCGACCCGGATCGGAAAACGCCCCTGCAACTCGGGAATCAGATCCGACGGTTTCGCTATATGGAAGGCGCCGGCCGCGATAAAGAGAATATAGTCCGTTTTGACCGGTCCATATTTGGTCATCACCGTCGATCCTTCGACGATAGGCAAAATATCGCGCTGAACCCCTTCCCGGGACACATCCGGACCGGAACCTTGGCCCCGGCTGGCGACTTTATCGATCTCGTCGATGAAGATAATCCCGGTTTGCTCCGCACGCTCTACCGCCTCTTGAACCAGGTCGTCATGATCGATCAGCTTCGACGCCTCTTCCTGGGTCAGGACCTTTCTCGCTTCTTTGATGGACAATTTTCTGCGCTTCGTGCGGCGCGGCAGCAGGTTTCCGAACATCTCCTGCATATTCATCCCCATCTGGTCGTTCCCTTGGCCGGCAAACATATCCATCATGGTTGGAGCATTATCCTCCACCTCGATCTCCACGATGTCGTTCTCCAACTGTCCGGCAAGCAGCTTAAAGCGGACCTGGCGGCGGCGTTCCGCCAGATCGCCGTCCTCCTCGGACTTCTCCTGGCTGGCTCCGCTCGTCTCCCCGGCATTCTGGTTACCGAACAACATCTCAAACGGATTGCGGCTGTTCTTGGACTTGTTGGGGGACGGCACGAGAATGTGCACCAGCCGTTCATTGGCTAGCTCCTCAGCCTTATCCTTCACCTTCTCCGTCCGCTCCAGCTTGACGGTGCGAATGGCGGTCTCCACCAGATCGCGCACCATCGACTCCACATCCCGGCCTACATAACCGACCTCCGTGAATTTCGTGGCTTCCACTTTGATAAACGGGGCCCCCACCAGTTTGGCAAGGCGCCGGGCTATTTCCGTTTTCCCCACGCCGGTGGGACCGATCATAAGGATGTTCTTCGGTACGATCTCATCCTGGACGTCTTCGCTAAGCAAACTCCGGCGGTAGCGGTTTCGCAAAGCTACCGCAACCGATTTCTTCGCCTGCTTTTGCCCCACGATATACTTATCCAATTCGGCGACAATTTGTCTGGGCGTTAAATTGGCGTTAGGCATAAGTTCGTTCCCCCGATCACAATTCTTCAACGATAATGTTGCTGTTGGTGTACACGCAAATTTCCGACGCGACCTGAAGCGCTTCACGCACGATGTCCTTGGCTTCCAGCTGACCGGCATGGCGTTTTAAAGCACGGGCTGCCGATAGGGCGAAGTTTCCGCCCGAACCGATGGCGAGCACATCGTCATCCGGCTCGATGATTTCTCCGCCCCCCGAAATAAGCAGCATGCCGGAGTGGTCCATCACGATCATCAGCGCCTCAAGCTTGCGTAAGACCCGGTCCTGACGCCAATCTTTCGCCAGTTCCACCGCCGCCCGCTGCAAATTCCCGTGATGCTCCTCCAGCTTCCCTTCAAACTTCTCAAACAAGGTGATGGCATCGGCCACCGAACCCGCAAAGCCGGCCAGAACCTGGCCTCTGTACAAACGGCGGACCTTCTTGGCCGTTTGCTTCATGACGACGCTCTCGCCGAAGGTCACCTGGCCATCTCCGGCGATCGCCCCTTTGCCGTTATGCCGAACCGCGCAAATCGTGGTCGCATGAAAACTAGGAACCATAGCTACCGCTTCCTTTCATCACTCAATTCCACTTGCATCTAACCTGAATCCCTTTATCATCCTATGCCTCAAACCGGCCCTATAGCCCCGTGCGCTCCATGAAAGCGCGCAGACTGTCGAGCGCGCGGCGAGCCAGCGCTTCGTTCTTCTCCGCCTTTTTGCGGTGTCGGGTATCCAGTTTCGGGAACAGCCCGAAATTCGCATTCATCGGCTGAAAATGCTTGAAGTCCGCGGTGGTAATATACCTGGCCATACTTCCGAGCGTCGTATCTTCAGGGAAGACGATCCCTTCCCGCCCGGCATACGCCTGAGCCGCGTTGATCCCCGCGATGAGACCCGAAGCGGCGGATTCCACATATCCCTCCACCCCGGTCATTTGCCCGGCAAAAAAGAGCGTAGGACGCTCCTTCAACTGGTAGGTCGGCTGCAGCAGTTTAGGCGAATTGATAAACGTGTTGCGGTGCATGACCCCGTAACGGACAAATTCCGCATTTTCAAGACCGGGGATCATCGAGAAGACCCGCTTTTGCTCCCCCCATTTTAAATGCGTCTGGAAGCCCACCAGGTTGTAGAGTGTGCCGGCCGCATTGTCTTGACGCAGTTGCACGACCGCATGCGGAAGCTTGCCCGTATGCGGGTTCACAAGCCCGACCGGCTTCATCGGACCGAACAAGGCGGTCTGTTTGCCGCGGCGCATCATGATTTCGATCGGCATGCAGCCTTCAAAATAAACTTCTTTTTCAAACTCTTTCAGTTGGGTGACCTCAGCGGTAATCAACGCCTCATAAAAAGCATCGAACTCCTCTTCCGTCATCGGGCAGTTCAAATAAGCGGCCTCTCCCTTGTCATAGCGGGAGGCCAGATAAACCTTGCTCATATCGATGGAATCCTTCTCCACAATCGGAGCGGCCGCGTCATAGAAATAAAAATAGTCCTCGCCGGTCAAACTCCGGATCTGCTCCGACAAGGCCGGGGAGGTCAACGGGCCGGTGGCGATGATGACGATACCGTCCCGCGGGATCTCCCTGATTTCTTCATTCACGACCTCGATCAAAGGGTGATCATGAAGCGTGCGCGTAATCTCGCCGGAGAAACCGTCCCGGTCGACGGCCAAGGCGCCTCCCGCCGGCACGGCATTCCGGTCCGCGGATCCGAGAACAAGCGAGTTCAACATGCGCATTTCTTCTTTCAAAACGCCGACCGCATTGGTCAGACCGTTCGCCCGAAGCGAGTTGCTGCATACGAGTTCCGCAAATTTATCCGTATGGTGGGCCGGCGTTTTGACAACCGGCCGCATTTCATATAACGTTACGGGCACGCCGCGGCTCGCAAGCTGCCAAGCGGCTTCACTGCCGGCCAGGCCCGCCCCGATCACGGTAACCCTATTTTTCTCTGTCACTTAGAATTCCCCCGCATCTCTGGCTGTTTCGCAAATTTCAATTCCATCTCATTTGAATTATTCCGCCGCCGCTTCGTCCTCCTGCTCCTCGATCGCCTCCGTGTAATCGCAAGCCGTGCATTGCAGCTTGCCTCCCTGCTTGTTGCGCTTGATCACTAGCAGAGAATCACACTTCGGACAAGGCTTCGGCGACGGGCGATCCCAAGATACGAAGTCGCATTCCGGATATCTGTCGCAGCCGTAGAACACGCGTCCTTTTTTGCTGCGGCGTTCGACGACATGCCCTTCTTTACATTTCGGACAGGTGACCCCGATGTCCTTGACGATCGGCTTCGTATTCCGGCAGTCCGGGAACCCGGAGCAGGCCAAAAATTTGCCGAAACGGCCCAGTTTATATACAAGCGGCTTTCCGCATTTTTCGCAAATTTCATCGGAAACCTCATCTTCGATTTCGATTTCCTTCATTTCTTCTTCCGCGACTTCCAGCCGCTTCTCAAAGGTCTCGTAAAATTCGCCAAGGACTCTTACCCAATCCTCCGAACCTTCCTCAACGTGGTCAAGGTCGCCCTCCATATGGGCGGTAAATTCAACGTCCAAAATCTCCGGGAAAAACTGCTCCATCTGTTCGATGACGAGCTCTCCGAGTTCGGTAGGCACAAATTTCTTCTCTTCGATCGCCACGTAACCGCGTTTCTGAATGGTTTCCAGCGTTGGAGCATACGTACTCGGGCGGCCGATGCCAAGTTCCTCCAGCGTTTTCACAAGCCGGGCCTCCGTGTACCTAGGGGGCGGCTGAGTAAAATGCTGCTTGGGTTCGATTTCTTCCACGCCAAGCTTATCCCCGCTGTGCAGAGGCGGCAGGAACTTGTCGTCTTCGGTGGCTCCGTCGTCGTTCCCTTCCACATAGACCTTCATGAATCCTGGAAAGCGGATTTTGGAACCGACGGCCCGGAAGGTCGCGTCGCCTGCGGCAATGTCCACGGACATCGTATCCAGAATCGCGGACGCCATTTGGCTGGCCATAAAGCGTTCCCAGATCAGTTTATACAGCCGGTACTGGTCGCGGCTGGTAAACGCCTTGACCGATTCGGGATCCCGCATAGCGGAAGTCGGGCGAATCGCTTCATGGGCATCCTGGGCTCCGGCCGCTTTTTTGGAGTACTGCCGGGGCGATTCCGGCACGAAATCCCCGCCGAATTTGCCGACGATATACTCCTTCGCCTCGTCCTGGGCTGTGGTGGAAATCCGCGTCGAGTCCGTACGCATATAGGTGATCAGACCCACGGTCCCCTCTTTGCCCAAATCGACGCCCTCGTACAACTGCTGGGCCACGGACATCGTCTTAGCCGCACGGAAGTTTAACTTCCGCGCCGCTTCCTGCTGCAGGGAACTGGTCGTGAAAGGAGCCGCGGGGTGACGCAGCCGTTCCTTTTCCTTCACATCGGCGACCCGGAATTCCGCTTTCTCGATCGACTTCAGAATTTCCTTCACCTGCTCCTCGTTGCCGAGCTCCAGCTTTTCTCCCTTATATTGATGGAACTTGGCCTCAAACGGGGTTTGGCCCGTTTTGAGTTTGGCCGTAATGCTCCAATATTCCTCCGGTACAAAAGCCGAGATTTCATTCTCGCGGTCGAGGATGATTTTGACGGCAACCGATTGAACGCGGCCGGCCGACAAGCCTTTCTTTACTTTTTTCCACAAAAGCGGGCTGATCTTGTAGCCGACCAAACGGTCCAAGATTCGCCGCGCTTGCTGGGCGTTGACCAGGTCCATATTTATTTTGCGCGGGGTTTTAAACGCATCCTTAACGGCTTCCTTGGTAATTTCGTTAAAGACGACGCGGCAGTTTTCCGTCTGGTCCACGTCCAGAACATGGGCCAAATGCCAGGCGATCGCTTCTCCTTCGCGATCCGGGTCAGCCGCC
Organism: Paenibacillus faecis; assembly: GCF_008084145.1. Classification (GTDB taxonomy): domain Bacteria; phylum Bacillota; class Bacilli; order Paenibacillales; family Paenibacillaceae; genus Fontibacillus; species Fontibacillus faecis. The sequence continues at coordinate 294,482 of NZ_VSDO01000001.1, forward strand.
AGATAAATTTTCTTCACCTTTTTACTAGCGTCCTTTAGTTCCTTTAATACCGAACCTTTCCCACGGATTGTAATATACTTTGGACTGAAATCGTTCTCGACCTCAACCCCGATCTGACTTTTGGGCAAATCGCGAACATGCCCCATTGAAGCCTTCACGATGTATTTGCTTCCCAAATATTTGCCAATCGTTTTCGCCTTGGCCGGCGACTCGACGATGACGAGAGAATCCGCCACAGGTTCATCCTCCTCTCATACAGCTCACTACTGATTTTCTCGATATTTAGAATTCTTGATATATAGCCTTATTATGAGAAACCACTCACCGAAGAATGGACTATATAATCCTATAAACAGAACCCGGCAGTTGAACTACCGCTTTTTTCATGATTAAAGATAACAGAACTGAATGTAAATGTCCAAAATCCCACCCGGACCGTGCCAGCAGTTCCTCGAATGAAGCATCCCCCTGCTCCAACATATGGTATATGGCCTGCTCGTCAGTTGTCAACTCGGCTCCCGGCGCCGCCGCTTCGGGACACACACCGGCCCTCGGCAGGAGTGATGCGTATTCTTCCAAAATATCCCCGGGCTCCGTCACCAGCTTCGCCCCCTGCTTCAGAAGGCCCAATGTCCCCCGGCTCTTTGGGGACGTGATGGGGCCGGGTACGGCAAACACGTCTCGGCTCTCCTCCAGCGCCTGGTCCGCGGTGATCAGCGAACCGCTGCGGGAATCGGCTTCCACAACGACCGTTCCCCGCGTTATTCCCGCGATGATCCGGTTGCGCTGCGGAAACAGCCCGGGATGCCCCGGCGTGCCCGAGGGGTACTCGGACACCAGCAGCCCCCGCTCCGCGATTTGTCTGTACATCGCGGCATGTTCTCGCGGATAAGCCACGTCGATCGCCGTTCCCAGCACCGCGATGGTCGATCCGTCCGCTCGCAGCGCGGCTTCGTGACAAACGCCGTCAATGCCGCGGGCCAGTCCGCTGACGACCGTGATCCCCGAGCCGCATAAAGTCTCCGCGAGCCAAGCGGCCACTTTGCGGCCGTAAGCGGTCGGCACCCGCGTCCCGACCAAGGCGACGGATAAACGATTCAAGAGGTCCCGGTTGCCGATGGTATACAACACCCACGGCGGTTTCCCCGTTTCCTTCATTAATATAGGATATGACTCATCCAAAATCGTGACCGGTTCAATGCCCTTCCGTCGCATCACTTCCGCTCGCTCTTCGATCCAGCCGGGCGTGAACCGCTCCGTCACACGAAGGGCCAATTCGGGTTCAAGCCCCCGTGCCGTCCAATCGCCCGGTTCGAAATCCAGGGCATGCACCCAATCCTCATCTTTCGACAAAATCCCCGCTATTCTCTTCCACCCCAAACCCGGGCATTCATGGAGTCCGATCAGGACCCAACGCTTATTCATCCTTTCCGACCTCTTTCTCCGTTATAATCAAACAAAAAAAGCAACCTTCCATCCCTTAGGGAACAGAAGGTTGCTTACCTCTGTTTTGATTATAGCAGAACTTTCCTAGTGTGTCGTGCAGGTATTCAAGATCCCGCGCTCTTCGAGCACACTAACCAGCGTCGCCCCCATTTCGGAAGGCGTCGGCGCCACGCGGATGCCGCATTCCTCCAGCTTGGCGATTTTCTCGCTGGCCGTTCCTTTGCCCCCGGAAATGATCGCGCCGGCATGCCCCATACGTTTGCCCGGAGGCGCCGTAACTCCACCGATAAAACCGACGACCGGCTTCTTCATGTTGTCGCGGATCCATTCGGCCGCTTCTTCCTCCGCCGTACCGCCGATTTCCCCGATCATAATAACCGCGTAGGTGTTCTCGTCCTCGTTGAATCTCTTTAGAATATCGATGAATTCCGAGCCCTTGACGGGGTCGCCGCCGATTCCCACCGCCGAGGACTGACCGATGCCGCGGGTCGTCAATTGATGCACGGCCTCATACGTGAGCGTACCGCTGCGCGATACGACGCCGACGTGGCCGGGCAAGTGAATGTACCCCGGCATGATGCCGATTTTGCATTCGCCCGGGGTAATGACGCCCGGACAATTCGGTCCGATCAGAACCGTTTTTTTGCCTTCCATATATCTCTTGACTTTGACCATGTCCAGCACCGGAATACCTTCCGTGATGCAGATGACCAGATCCATCTCCGCCTCGACCGCCTCCAGAATCGAATCCGCGGCAGCCGCAGGAGGTACGTATATGACACTTGCGGTAGCCCCGGTTGCTTCCTTGGCTTCGCGGACCGTATTAAACACCGGAAGGCTGACGGTTTCGCCGTTCTCCAAAGAGATGTCCACCGTTGTCCCGCCTTTGCCGGGCGAAGTTCCCCCGACCATTTGCGTCCCGTAATCCAACGCCCCTTTGGCATGGAAAAGGGCGGTTTTCCCCGTAATTCCCTGGGTGATGACTTTTGTATGTTTATCGACCAAAATACTCATGCTTCGAGCCTCCCGTTCATGGATATGGTGATGAGATCAAGATACGAGCGAAACGATTTTTTGCGCGCCGTCCGCCATCGAATCCGCGGACACGATCGCAAGTCCGGATTCGGCCAAAATCGATTTCCCCTTCTCCACATTCGTGCCTTCCAAACGAACCACGAGCGGACGATCCAGCCCGACCTGCTTCGCCGCCTCCACGATGCCCGAGGCGATGACGTCGCATCTCATAATGCCGCCGAAAATATTAACGAAAATCCCCTTCACCTTGGAGTCGGAGAGGATGATTTTGAACGCTTCCGTCACTTTCTCGGCCGTCGCGCCGCCGCCTACGTCCAGGAAGTTGGCCGGATCTCCGCCGTAGGTTTTGATGATGTCCATCGTGGCCATCGCCAAGCCGGCGCCGTTCACCATACAGCCGATATTCCCGTCCAATGCGATGTAGCTGAGATCATACTTGGAAGCTTCGATTTCCTTCTCGTCCTCTTCTTCCAAATCGCGCAGGGCCAAAATATCCGGATGCCGGAACAGCGCGTTGGAATCAAAGTTCAGCTTGGCGTCGAGCGCCATGACATCCCCGTCCCCTGTAACGACAAGGGGGTTGATCTCCGCGATAGAGCAGTCCTTATCGACAAACGCGCGATAAAGCGCCAGCATAAATTGGGAAGCCTTATTCACCAATTCCTTCGGAATGTTGATGGCAAAGGCCAGTCTCCGGGCCTGGTAGGCCTGCAGTCCTATCGCCGGATCGATTACCTCTTTGAATATTTTTTCAGGCGTCTTCGCCGCCACTTCTTCAATTTCCGTACCGCCTTCTTCGGAAGCCATCATCACGACCCGTCCGGTCGCCCGGTCCACTACGACACCGACATAATATTCCTTCTTGATATCGCAGCCCTGCTCAATCAGCAGACGCTTGACTTCCTTCCCTTCCGGTCCCGTTTGATGGGTAACCAGCACCTTCCCCAGAATCTCCTGGGCATAAGCGCGAACTTCATCCAGGTTCTTCGCAACCTTGACACCACCGGCCTTCCCGCGGCCGCCGGCATGGATTTGCGCCTTGACAACAACCACCGGGCTGCCCAGCGCTTTCGCCGCCTCTACGGCTTCTTCCACCGTAAATGCCACTTGACCTTTGGGGACGGCGACCCCGTACTGCTTAAGGACTTCTTTTCCTTGATATTCATGGATATTCATGCTTGGAATCCTCCTATCAACAGGCGGTTTTAATGGTAGTCAAACAATAGTAAAACCCAAATTATTGTACCATGTTTTTAAAACGCTTTCCTTAAAAAGTTCATGATTTATACACAACTTTTTTATATCATAATAATCTCATTTTGAGATGAATTTAATGGGTTTGCACACCGGTTTACCGCTATGTTAGCGTTTTAGCTATGCTAAATTTCGATGGAAACCGCGTTTTTTCTTTGTTTTCGTCAAAAGGAACGAAATCATGAATTGTGCTGTCTATACTTGCTTTTTTGCGTAGATATCAAAATCAAACCCGCATGAAAGAGAAAGGCTCTCGCAATCCCCTCGATAAATTGGTAGTATTGAAATTAGTCCCGTTCCCTGTGAAAGGAGCTGAGCTTATGTTTATCGCCATTGTACTCATGCTGGCCGGTATCGCGATCATCGCTTATGGTTTTTTCGTCAGAAACAAGCCTTCTTTCGGTTGGAGGTTCAACGAAGGGTGGAAAATCAAGGGCGATTCGGAACCGAGCGAATCTTATTTGGAGTCTATGAAATTTTCCGGGTTTGTAGCGGTGATCCTTGGCACCTTCCTTTTGCTGGGCGGTCTTCTTAGCTTATGGACGGCTTTGGCGTCATAACCCGTCCCAACGCGGGGAAAGTTGTTATCTGCTCGAATGCAGATTTCCATCCAATGAAATATTGGATCTGTTCTTAACGGAGTTAAGTCATTGGGTGGGCTATAAATTGTCGATTGTCATTAATAGATAGGCAACTTGACTTTTTCCGCGGAAACTTCTAAGATACGAACATAAGAATATGGAAAATATGGAAGCACCTTTTTTCCCAAATCCGGCCTAGACGGCTTTGAACGGGAGAGAGGTGTTTTTTTTATGTATGGAAAACTCTACAGCGCCTGTCTTTACGGGATTGACGGCGTTTTGATCGAAGTCGAAGTGGATTTGGCCAGCGGGATCCCGCAGACCCAGGTGGTGGGCTTGCCTGATTCCGCGGTCAGGGAAGCGGTCGACCGTGTCCGGGCGGCGATCAAAAACTGCGGCTTCGCCTTTCCGCTGCAGCGGGTGACCATCAATTTGGCCCCGGCGGATTTGCGCAAGGAAGGCACGGCCTTCGATCTGGCGATCGCGCTCGCGCTCTTATCCGCTAGCGGCCAGGTCACTCTTCCGGCGAGCGGAAATCTCCTGATCATCGGTGAATTGGCTCTCGATGGAGCGCTGCGCGGGGTCCCGGGAATTCTGCCGATGGTGGATTTGGCCCGCAAGCACGGGTTCCAGGCTGTCCTGGTTCCCAGCGTCAGCGTCCCCGAAGCGCTGCTGCTCGACGGAATCACCGTCTTCGGCATCGGCCATCTCCGTGAACTGGTACCGGCCCACCAAAGGGACCAAAATCGCACGGAACCGGTCGTTCTCCACTCCTTGGACCATTTGGTGCAAACAAGAGACCGTGTGCCTGGCGGCGGTCCCTCCCAACAGCCGGATATCCCGTTCGAGGACTATCTGGACGTCCTGGGGCAGCGGCCGATCAAACGGGCCCTGACCATTGCCGCGGCCGGAATGCACAACATTGTCCTCATCGGCCCGCCCGGTACCGGTAAAACGATGCTGATCCGCCGCCTCCCCGGCATATTGCCGCCTCTCACCCCCGACGAGTCATTGGAGGTAACCAAAATTTACAGTTCTGCCGGCAAGCTGAAGCAGCAGGACGGCTTGATAACCCGGCGGCCGTTTCGTTCGCCGCATCATACAATCTCCGGCGGGGGCCTGATCGGCGGCGGAAGCATCCCCAAGCCGGGAGAGGTCAGCCTCGCGCACAGAGGCGTCTTGTTTTTGGACGAGCTCCCGGAGTTTTCCCGCAATGTCCTGGAAGTGCTCAGGCAGCCGCTGGAAGAACGGGTCGTTACGATCAGCCGTTCACGGGCGGCGTTCACCTTCCCGGCTCAATTTTTGCTCGCCGGTTCTTTAAATCCTTGTCCGTGCGGCTGGTTCGGCTCGGAGTTCCCGCAACCGTCGTGCACCTGTTCGCCTTTTCGCATCGCCCAATATCGCGAGAGGATCTCCGGCCCCCTGCTGGACAGGGTCGATATGCAAGTGGAAGTCCCCCGCCCCCAGCGCCGGCAGGAGGATACGAAGCCGCTATCCACGAAGGAAATGCGCGAGCAGGTGCGTCGGGCCGAACAGATCCAACTTCGGCGCTACCAAGGCTTGAAGATTTCCAGGAACAGCGAATTATCCGGCAGCCTGCTGCGACAATATGCCCAGATGAGCCAAGGAGCAGCCCGGCTGTTGGACGCCTCCTTTGAGGCATTGGGACTCAGTATGCGCGCCTATGACCGGATCGTAAAGCTGTCGCGCACGATTGCCGATCTGGAGGGACGGGAGGATATCCGGGAAGAACAGGTTGCCGAAGCGATTCAATATCGCCAGCTCGATCGAAGGCAGCCGGATGTGTCCGGCTAATAAGCCAAACCAGAACCGCCTTTTTTAACGGGCGATATTGCGAATTTAGGCTTTCCGACTGGGGAAAGCGCCTTACCCACTCCCTCTCCACGAACGTATAATGTGCATACAACCATTACTTAAAGAGAGGATAAATCAGATGATTGAACTGGCCTTGGCCTTTCAGGATAAGGATGGGCAATACGCTGAGCATGCAGGTGTCGTTCTAGCATCGATTTTCCATAACACCAAATCCCCTGTGAACGTCCATATTTTGCACGATGAAACGCTGAGTGAAGATAACCGGCAGAAACTTTTTGATTTGGCGACGGGTTTTAACCATACGATCCAGTTTTATCCGGTAATCCTCCCCGAAGATCTGCGTCAGCTCATGGAGAGTGTGGCCTCGGTCAATGTTTGGACTCCTGCCTCCCTGTATCGACTGCTGATTCCGGCGATCGTGCCGGTCGACAAAATCATCTATCTCGATTGCGACGTTCTGGTGAACATGGATATTGAAGAACTGTGGCAAACCGAGTTAAATGAGGCTTATTTGGGCGCCGTATGGGACCAGAATATTATGAATGTAACGCAAACGATCAGTTCCATGGGATTAAATCCGGATCTCTATTTTAACTCCGGGGTGATATTATTCGGGCTAAACAATATCCGCCAGAACCCTGGCTGGTATGAAGAAACGCTGAATTTTTTCCGCAACTTTCCGAATACCTCCATGCCTGATCAGGATGCCTTAAATGCGGTTTATGGGGGGAACTACCTCCCGCTCGACCTGCGTTTCAACTTTTTTAACATGGCGGCCGCTGACCATGACTACACGAATAAAATCGTCCACTTTGCCGGCACTGATAAATGTTGGGACCGCACTTCCCCGGGATGGGAACTGTACCTGAACTACCTTAACCTGACGCCCTGGAGCAAACAAGCACCCCGTTACTCCGCGGCCCCCGCTATCGGGAGAGGGATGAGGGGACGGACGCGCATCAAACGCAGAAAGCGGAGAACGGCCGGAGGAAATTTTCGATCCAAACGAAGCAGAATGACCCGCAGCGGTTTATCCTACTCGAAGCCGGTCAAATCGGCGGGCAGGGGCGGAACGATCGTTCGCCGAAAAAAGAGAGGATCGCGGCGGCCGCTCTCTATGCCAGCAAAATCAAGCGGGGGAACGGCTTCGCTTTCCAGGGGGCTAAAACCGCGCGGCGCCATAAAGTAGAAAAAGAAGTACAGAACCGTCACGGTTTTGTACTTCTTCTTTTATTTAACTTCGTTTTATTTTTACGACCCGTTTCAAAAGGCCGCCTGAATATGTTCCAGGGTGAATTCGTCCCCGTAGCCAAACGTGACGGCGATGACATCAAATCGAATGATCGCGGCGGAATTGCCGGTTTGTTGAAAATAGACCGCGGCCGTATCGCGAACCTGCTTGATTTTGCGAGCCGTCATCGATTCCGCCGGCGTACCGAAGGCCGAATTGCGGCTTTTTCGGCTGCGTACCTCCACGACGACGAGCACGCCATCCCTTTTGGCCACGAGGTCCAGTTCCCCGCTGCGGCAGCGCCAGTTCCGATGCAGAATTTCGTAGCCTTGCTCGACCAGATAATCGGCCGCCAACTGCTCGGCCCGCCGCCCTCGGACCACACGCTCATCCCGAGCCGAAGAACTGCCGTCTCCCGATAAAGAGGCGTAACGTTTATTCAAGGTCCATCCCTCTTTCCGCAAGCTTGTCCGAGCGGTAAATAAAACTGAGGATCTCGGCGACCAAGGTATACAGCTCCGGAGGGATTTGCCGGTCCAGATCGATTTTGGACAACACCTCGACCAACGCGGCGTCCTCCTGAACCGGGATTTCGTTCTCCCGGGCCAGGTCCAATATTTTCTCCGCCAGCAGCCCGCTGCCTTTGGCCGCAACGACCGGAGCATCGTGCTTCTGCGGATCATATTTCAAGGCGACGGCTTTCTTCAAGGAAAGCGCACGCTGTTCGTCCTTCCCGCTCATACGCGATAATCCACCCCTTTATAGGGACTGGGGGCGTAGGACAAGGAAGGCGCCAACTCGTGCCCCGGCTTTTCTCCCGTTTCCCCCGGCGGGATTAAAGGCTCGGCTTTTAATGACAACAGGCGGTATCCCGCGGCATCCAGCGCGGCTTCGATCTCCGGTTGTCTGGATTCCAGGAAGGCGCCGGCGATGTCCCGTTCGCTGTAAATTTTGAGCAGCACTTTTTTATCCGCAACTTGCACATCCACCATCAGCTGTCCCAACGCTTTCATCTGCAAGTCGAACCACAGCCGGCAGTTATCCGCGTCCAGCTCGCCTTTTCTTCCCCGGCGCGATTCGATGTGTACCGCGGCGGTCTGCTCTCCGTCGGGTCCGATAAACGGCAGAAACATCGTCACCTGGGCGAAGGGAGCCGTGCGGTCCGTCGTCAACAGCAGCTGCTGACCGGTCAACTGCTGAACGACTTGCCGGGCGGCCTCCTGAAGCGGGGCCGGCAGGTCGTCGGCGGCAGCGACTTGAAGCAGGAGGCTCTTCAAGGTGTCGCGGGCATGGGCCGCCGCGGAATCGGCCGCCTCCTGCGAAGCCGGGCCCGGCAGCACCGCCGGCCCGGCCGGGTGCGTCGGCGCCGCTTCCTGCGGGCCTGCCCCGGCGGCGCCGGCCGGAACGGCCGCGCCAGCCTGGCCCGGCTGCCCGGGCGCCGCCTGCGGCACGCCGCCGGGCACAGCGCCCCCTGGCGACGGCGCGTGCGCTCCCGCGCCGCCGCCCGGGGCGGCCTGCGCCGCCGTGCCTCCGGCAGGCGGCGGCGCGGCGCTGGCCGCGGGCTCGCCGGAGGCGCCCGCGCGCAGCACCTGCTGCTCGTGCTCCGCACCGAGCAGCTTCAGCACGCGCCCCACCCACGGCTCCGCGTGGGGGGTGGGGCGCTGCTGCGGCGAAGGCCCTGCGGGCCCTTCGCCGGGCACCGCCGCTGCCGCCGGTTCGCCGGCAGCGGCAGGGGCGCCCGCCAGCGGCTGTCCGCTGGCGGTGCCGGTCCCGGCTGTCCCCGCAGCGGACGGGGACGCGCTCCCCGCGGCCGTGCCTTCCAGCAGCACGGCCGCTTTTACATCGGAGAGCACGGTCAGCAGCTTCTGCAGAAGCTGCGGCGAAAGCCCGCTCTCCGGCTTAGCCTGAGCCCCCTGGCCCATAGTGGCGGGGGGCTCAGGCGTGTCGGCGGCCTGCGCAGCCATGCCGCCGCCGACCGGCCGTAAGGCCCCGTCCGAAGGCGCGGCCTTCCCTTGCGGTGCCACCTCTTGCGAATCGGTTGGCACAACGGCTCTTCCGGCCCCCTCGTTCGGGGCCGTCCCGGCGGGCATTCCGCCTTTTCCGCTCCATGCCGTCCCTGCGGCATCTCTATTCGCAGGCAAACCGGCTTCCGCCGAAGCCTCTTGCCTGAGCCATTGCCCGAGCTGCTCCTCCAAAGTGGATAAAAGCGTATGCAGCGGCGGACCGAACACGGCCTGATGCAGGCCTCTAACCGTTTCGCCCGTGAGAGGAAGGCCTCGGTTCATGGCGATCCCCACCGCATGAACCCACTCCGCCAGCGGAGCTCCGGCCGGCTTCTGGCTGGCCAGCGCCAGCAATTTCGCCGCGTTTTCCTTGGTCAAAGGAATTCCGTTCGTCTGCATCAATTGCAAAAGATCCCGATTCTCGGGGGTGTCCTGCATCCCCATCGCTTCGAGCGCACTCGCCAGCGAGGCGGCTGACATCGTGCCTCCAGGTGAAGTTTGAATCGGCTTAAGCATGAGCAGTCCTTCATCGGACGGCGGCTGTACCTGCAGTAATGTCGTCTGCCCTTCTTTCAGCGGGGTTTCCAGCGCAGCATGCAGTTTAACCCCTTGTACCTGGATCACCGCCTCCTGGCCGTCCTCCGATACGCTTAGCACCGTGCCCCGAACGACCTGACCGGCTTTTAGATCCAGGGTTTTCGGTGTGCCGGGCCGACTCTCCCCGATCATTCCGCGCAGTAAAGGTCCAATATTCATATGATTCCACTCCCGTCCGCCCAAGTTGTATAAAAAATGTCTTGCGATGAAGGAAAACCCGCCCTTGCGGGGCGGGCTTATCAAAATAAGGTTTGTTCTTCCACAAATAAGTTCCGCATAAAGCTTTTGCGATGCATAGGCGTTGGGCCGAGAGCCAGAATCTGCTCCCTGTGAAACTTCGTGGCATACCCTTTATGTACCGCAATCCCGTATTCGGGATAAAGCGCATCCCAGGTGCCCTGACATAGACGGTCCCGCGTCACCTTCGCCACGATGGAAGCCGCCGCGATCGATTGGCTCGTGGCGTCTCCTTTAATCACCGATAACTGTGGGATCGGCGAATCGATTTTCTCGGCATCGATAAGAAGATAATCCGGAGTTACCGCCAAACGCTCTACCGCCTGCTTCATGGCCAGACGCGTAGCCTGTTTAATATTTATTTGATCTATTGTCTCGGAATCCGCATAGCCGATTCCTACCGCGACCGCCTGTTCCATAATAAGATCATACAGCATGTCCCTTTTTTTCGGACTCAACCTCTTGGAATCATTGACATCCTCCAGGACTAAACCTTGCGGCAAAATGACCGCCGCCGCCACCACATCGCCGAACAGACAGCCTCGTCCGACTTCGTCAATACCGGCGATATTGCGGTATGACTGCCAGTATTCTTTTTCGTAAATTAAAAGATCGCTCATAGTGCCTCCTTCATGACGCAACCCTTACAAGCTTACTCCTCTGGGTTGTGAAGTTCAAGTTCTTCCGAGTTCCGGCCGACTTGTCTGGTTATGCATGGACATGACTGAAGACATTTCAACGCATTACCTTTATTATCGGCACGTGCTATCTATTTTGAGAGTAGATGCCTAAAATTTACCTTACCTATATTAGACATCAACTCTTTAACAACAAAAAAAGCACGAATCCCAAAGGATTGCGTGCTTTGTATAAGAATCCCATAACGTTCGTTTACGTCAATAGGGGGCTTCCAGGCTGTATCTGCCCAGTTTTCCCGCCCGAAGCTCACGAAGAAAGATTCCCGAAGCCTTCTCCAAATCCACCCGGCCGCCGCTGACGATACAGCCGCGTTTCCGCCCGATCTCTTCCATGACGGTCACGATTTCGTCGGGGTTCTCGGTATCCTGCGGCTGCTCTTTCAGGTCAAAACGTTCCCTGAGCGGGTCCCAGTAGTACTTTGCCAAATATTTGACTCCGAAAAAAGCGATGTCCTCGACATTCAAAATTTCCTCACGGATCGCCCCGGTCAAGGCCAGCCGGTAACCTACATTCTGATCCTCAAACTTGGGCCAGAGAATACCCGGTGTATCCAGGAGTTCCATCTCCGTTCCTACCTTAATCCACTGTTGGGCTTTGGTCACCCCGGGACGATCGCCCGTCGCGGCGATGCTCCGTCCCGCCAGGCGGTTGATCAGCGTCGACTTGCCGACATTCGGAATCCCCACGATCAGCGCCCGAACGGCACGCGGATTTATTCCTTTGGCCAATTGACGCTCGATTTTGTCCCTGAGCAGTTCCTTCGCCTTTACCGGAATTTCCTTCACGCCCTGCCCGCTCGTGGCGTCCACTTGAACGGCCGTATGGCCTTCTTCCTTAAAGTAATCGATCCACTGCCGAGTAATCGACGGATCGGCCAAATCCGCCTTATTCAAAACAATGAGGCGCGGCTTACCTTGTAAAATCTCATCGATCATCGGATTTCTGCTGGATAACGGAAGCCGGGCGTCGATGAGTTCGATCACCACGTCGATCAGCTTCAGCTTCTCCTGGATCTGGCGGCGGGCCTTGGTCATATGTCCGGGAAACCATTGAATTGTCATGCTCTTTCACCTCTAGCTCCCGATTAGCCAGGCCAACCGGATGTCGTTTAATGATGCTTGATGAACTGGATATCCTTCAAAGGCCAGAATACGAGATCCGCGCGGCCGATAATGTCGCCGTACGGTACGAACCCGATTCGCCGGCTATCCGTACTGTTGGAGCGATTATCGCCAAGCACAAAGATGTGTCCCTCCGGCACGACGCCTTCCGGAACGAAGTCATTGGGGAAATTCGCTTCCGTATTATAGAGTTGATTATTGCTATGTTTTTCATTCAGAATACCTTGAATATAGGGTTCTTCAATCGCCTTACCGTTGACGGTAACCGTATCCCCTTCCACTTTCACCGTGTCTCCGGGTACGCCGATCACCCGTTTGATAAAATCACGCCCCTCGGAAGGAACATGGAATACGACGACTTCACCGTGCTTGGGCGCACGGATATCGTAAATAATTTTGTTCACGATGATCCTCTCGCCGGTGTGGAAGTTAGGCTGCATCGACGGACCGTCCACAATAAAGGGGGCAAAGAAAAGCCAGCGAATCAGGAGAACCAGTACGACAGCGATGACAATAGCTTTCAGCCATTCCATCGCCTCGCTTTTTTCCTTTTTGGGCGGATCTTGCGGGGTTTCCGACGAGACCGGTTGCTCGGATTGAACTTGATGCTCCATAGTTCCTGACCTCTCTTCGTCAAATATGTAAGGAAAGCCTGTTTATAAGAAGATGCCTCAGCTCCGCTGAAATCATACCAAAATTTCCTTCATAAAAAAAGTAAAGGGGCTTGATGAATCCAAGCCCCCTGATCGTTAACGAATTAACGACGTACTTCTTTAATTCTCGCTGCTTTACCGCGAAGTTCACGAAGATAGTACAGCTTCGCACGACGCACTTTACCACGGCGAGCCACTTCGATCTTATCGATTTTCGGGGAATGAAGCGGGAAAGTTCTTTCCACGCCTACACCGTTCGAAATTTTACGAACTGTAAAAGTTTCGCTGATTCCGCCGCCACGACGCTTAATAACAACACCTTCAAACAACTGGATACGTTCACGAGTTCCCTCAATAACCTTTACGAACACTTTTAAAGTGTCACCAGGACGAAAGCTCGGAATATCTTTGCGAAGTTGTTCTTGCGTAATCGCTTGTACGATATTCATCTAGGACTCCCTCCTTCCACTCAGGTGTTCATGCCTCTTCCGGAGAACCCCTTGTTCTCCCTCATCATCCGCAGAGGACCACCGAATTCACAACAAAAAGAATTTTATCATAATTTTCTATGCATAGCAAGGAGTTTTATTGTGCGCGGGCGAAGGGGGATTCGCCCGCGCATTTGGTCATTTCCCTAATCCATAACGCTAAACATCGAATTTCTATCTCTTTTTATTTTACTTCATCTCCAGCTTGGTCAGCAAATTCAGCACCGCCTGCGCACCCTCGGCTCGGGTCGCGTAAGCTTTAGGGGAGAACTTTCCGCCCCCTTGCCCTTTCATAAGCTCTAGTACCGCGGCTTCGTCGACCGCTTTGACCGCCCAGGCGGATATTTGCCCCCTGTCCTTGTATGTCATCGATGGAGATGCGGTTATCGCTTCTTCGGTCATTCGGTAAGCGCGCATCAGCATAACGGCCATTTCTTCGCGCGTCATCGGATCGTTCGGCGCAAAGCCGCCCGTCGCTTTCCCGTTCATCAGGCCGTAATGATGGGCCGTCGTCACCGCCGACTCATACCAGGCTGCGCGTTCCCGATCACTAGCAGCCCTCTCGTCCCGAACGTCCAAATTCAATCCCCGAACAAGCATGGCCGCAAACTCCGCCCGCGTAAGCTGCCGGCCCGGATGAAACTCCGCTGCGCCGGTCCCGTTTACGATGTGCCGGGCCGCAAGCTGCTTCAGGGCAGGCTCCGCCCAGTGACCTACGAGATCGGTGAACGTCTTGTCGAACTCCAGAACGGCGTAATGTCCGGCATGCGTGATGTCCGCTACGAGTTTCCCTCCCGTCCGTTGGCCGGGAATATAGATGAGCGAGCCGCCGTCGGTCAACCGGTATATTCCGGCCAGATTGCCGTCGATATGGCTATCCGGATCCAGCGAGATCGAGATCGTGACGGGCGCCGGGAATGGTTCCGGCCCGCTCGTTGTTCCGTCTTTCGTAATAACGGCGATGCCCAAATCAATGATTGCGCCGCCGCGCCGTACCGTACCGGTATCCGCCACCTTCGCCCACAGCGGGTCCAACTCGGATGCCGCCAACTCCCGCAGCTTGATCGAGATGAACGCCTCCCGGGACGGACCTTCCAAGGTCTGTTTTCCCACGGCCTGAAGCAGTTTGGACGGGATCGTCAATGCGACACCGGCTCTTCTCAGCTCAAGCGATTTGGAGCCGAGCAGTTCCCCCGCATTGCGCGGAAGAATCGCTTCCTGGTCACCCGCCTCCAGGAGAATGGTTACCTTCGCATCGCCGCCTTGTAGCGTTTGCCCGTCGACTACTTTTCGGCCGGGAGCCGCCGGCCAGTGATCGGCCGTCGATCCGGAGGCAGCGTCCGAGCCCGTGCCACCGGTGCCGGAGCTGGAGTTGCCGCCGGAGCCGGAGTTGCCGCCACCCGCCGGAACCGGAGCTAGAATAACCGTTCCGCCATCCGCCATGGCCGGAAGCGTCACCGTGACTTTTTGCTCCGCACTCACCCGGTACTCGGATCCGCCGTACAGATCCTTCACTTTGCCGCCCGCCATAAACGGAACCGGCAAGGTGACTTGCTTGGCTTCCTCCTTCACGTGAATGGCCGTCACGAGTTGCTCCCCGCCGTATTGCTTGGCAAACGCCAGGTAGCCTTCCTCATTGGAGGCGGCGATCGGGGTACGCGCTCCCTTGGAGAACACTTTCGAATGCTCGCCCCGGATGTTCAAGAGCTTTTGATAGTGCGTGAGCAGCTTATTCTCCGCTTCAAGCCGTTCCCACGGCATGTCGCTCCGGTTTTCGCCGAGTTCCCCTTTGCTGATATCCCCTGCGTTTTTGCCGGAACGTCCGAGTTCTTCACCGTAATAAATGACCGGCTGGCCCTTTGCCGTGATTTGCATCGCTGCGGCGGCCATCAGTTTGCCTTTATCCCCGTTGACATAATGGGTCAAAAAACCGTCCTCGTCATGACTGCTGAGGAATTGCCCCATCATCCTCGTATTGTCCAGCCGGGCTTCGCGCTCGGCGAGGTAGGCCTCGACCGATTCAACGTCGCCATTCGCCAGTTTTCTCGCCTCGTGCTTAAAGCCAAAATCGAGCAAACTGTCCATTTGACCGCTCTGCAGCTGCCCCCCGTCGCTTTGGACGGTAGCGCCGTAATATTCGCCGAGCAGTTTAAAATCGGGGTCGATCGCCGTGAGCGCATTTTTAAATGCCTTCCAAGTCGTATCATCGACGTGTTTGACCGTGTCCACCCGGAAATAGTCGAACGTATCCCCCCGGTCCGTTCTCGCCCGCTCAAGCCAACCCGCCTGCCATTCGATCACTTGCTGCCGGACCTCCGGATCTTCGGTTAACAAATCAGGCAGCCCGGCGAGTTCGCCTTTCACCGGGTCCGTATCCGCCGAGACGCCGTCCGTCCGCAGCATGCCGGCAAACCGCTCCTTATCCTGCTGGGTGACGCCCGGAGCGTCATCCCCCGGTTTTAGTCCATATCCGGTATGATTGAGAACCACATCGACCATGATTTTTATGCCGCGGTCATGCGCTTTGTCGATCAGCTCTTTCAACGTTTCCAAGTCGCCCAAGTGCTCGTCGATCCGGGTAAAATCTTTAGCCCAATAGCCATGGTAGCCATACTGTTTGCCGTTAAATCCAGCTCCCACATTATAATCGATGTTATCGACAATGGGCGTAATCCAGAGCGTGTTGACGCCTAAGGTTTCCAAGTAATCCAACTTGTCGATCAAGCCCCTGAAATCTCCGCCGTGATAGGCTTCCAGGTGATTTTTGTCCACTTCCGCATTGTTGGCGGGGTCACCATCCATAAACCGGTCTGTCAGAATAAAATAAATCCGCGCCTCATCCCAGTCAAAATCGGCCTTCCCCGCCTGCGCCCGCGTGCTAACGGTCACCTTGGCCGTACCCGAGTGGCGGTTGCCGTACTGGTCGACCAGCGTGACCGGTATGCTCTTGTTCCCCGGCGTCACCGTATCCTTCACGGCGATGCTTTGCTCAAGAAGCTGCGGATCAAGCTTCACCTTGGCCGGTCCGCCCAGCTCCGAAAGGTCGATATGCGCCTCCTTGAACGTCACCGATTCGGATTCGGACGTCATCGCCTTGATGCTCAACACCGCGTTTTCATCCGCCGCGATAGTCCCCGGATTCACCTCCGCTTCGACGGTAACCTTCGGTACCGAGAAGACAAGGACGGATTTCCCGTTCACCGTATTTTTCGGATCGGTCAGCTCGCGGGTTACCCCTTCTCGGGTGACCAAAAACGTATATTCGTACGTTCCCGGGGCCGCCCCCTTCAGGGTGTAGCTGAACCACTCTTTTTCCGGGATATACCTCAGCGTTTCCGCTTTTCCGTTGATCACGACTTTCACTTCGGATATCGTATCGAGGCGGCCTTCACGAAACAGCTGATCGTCCCGATACAGGAACGTGATGTTGCCGTCCTCAAGGACAGGTCCCTGAATACTCGGCAAAATATCCAACGCATGCACCATGCTAGTTACATTGACTTTTGTAAAACCTTCCCCCGGGGTAAGCGGGATGATCCGGTCGTCCGGAATATCCTGCTTGGCCGTGCTCCAATCCGTTCCCTTCCGCAGGACGAATCCTACGTTTGTGGCGTCGGGAGACACCTCGATCAGGGCCGTCGCGATCCCGTTTTCGATTTTGTCAAAACGGATTTCGTCGTTCTTCACTCCGGTATTCCACACCCACAAGTTCCAATCCGTATAATCGCGATCCGGACGGATGTAGTTCAGCTGTACGTACCGCTTGGCGTCTACGGCATCGGCGGTCACTGTAACGGTGATCTCTTTTTGGAAGCCGCCGTACGTTACGGAAATGACCGCAACCCCCTCCGCGTTCCCTCGGACCAGACCGGTACTAGTCACCGAGGCGACCTGCGGACGGCTGGAGGCGTATACCGCCTGCTTGGTTACCGTTCGTTTGCCGCCGTCCTCATAATTGGCATAAACCGCCGTTTGGTGCGTCTTTCCGATGGGCAAGGAATAGCTGTCCTTGTCGACCGACAAGCCTTGAATTACGGCTGCGGCCGCATCGGTCCGGATGACCACGGCCGTTAGAGGTTCCAGTGTGATCGAGCCCGCGGTTAGCGTAAATCCGGACTTTACCGTAACGGGATCTTTGCCGGCCTCATCGTCGTCGACAAGTACGGCGCCCGAGGTCAGATCTTCGGAAAGCGTTAGCGTCCTGGCTTTATTGTCGGCATTGACAAAGACATAATAGTTGCCGGTGCCGTCCGTCGCTTTATTTTTGAACGCGATAACGAGATCCTGCGCATTTATTTCAGGAATCTGCAGCGATGTCACATTCGTATTGACCAACGCTTGGTCGCCGAGCCGGAAGGCGTCCGTCGATTTTCTTAACTCGATCAACCCTGCCGTGTACTCCTTGGTTTTCACGTGCTCGGGATAAACGTTCGCATCCGTGGCCTTGGTCCAATCGAACTTGTTAACGGCGTCGGAAGAATCGTAAGAATCATGGATAAAATAACCGAATGATTTCCCGTTTTCATCCTTCAATTCGTGATACTTCTGCTCCGGAACCCCCTGTCCATGCCACTGCTTCGTCCGTCCATATTCCTGTCCGGCATGGAGAAAGGCGGTGCCTTGAGACACCAGAGTAAGCAAATTGCCGAGCCTTAACCGCTTCAATATTTCCGCTTCATTGGCTGGGACGGCCGGATCCTTCCTGGTCGCCTGAGCGATGATATCATGCAGGGTCAAATTATCGTGAGCTTCGATATATTGGACCATGTCCCCGGGATCATCGGCCGGCGTGTTGCCGGGCTGGGCTTTTATGTTTTTGAAGATCGTCTGAATGTCGCGTGCGCCCCCGGTGATAAACCTGGGCTCCCCCTCGCTGCCGTATCCCGATTTTAGTTCATTGCGAAACTCGTCGGAGAAGACGCCGACGTCGTCCGTCTGATCCATCCAATCCTGGTCCGCGCCTTTGCCGGCAAGGGACGGATCGGATATCGCGCCGCTGAACGTCTTCCAGCCTTCACCGATAAACAGCGCTTTCGGATGGATCGCGGCAGCCGCATTGTAGGCGTTTTGAACCGCCTCATAGGTGGCGTCCCCCATCATATCGAAGCGCATCCCGTCGATTTTGTACTCGGTGAACCAATACTTGACCGAGTCGATCATCAATTTTTCAGCCATTTTACGATTGGTCGCCAGATTGTTGCCGAAGCCTCCGATAAAGTTGCCGTTCTGATCCTGGAATGCGTAATAATTAGGTACGATGTCATTGAGAAAATCCGCCTTTGCCATATGCGTGTAAACCACGTCCAGGATGACACCCATGCCCGCATCGTGAATCGCATCGATCATCGCCTTCAGCTCTTTGATGCGCAGATGCGGATCGGCCGGATTTTCGGAGTACGCGCCGTCCGGGGAAAAATAACCGTGCGGATCATATCCCCAGTTATACTCGTTGTCCTTAGCGGAGTAAGCGGCTTCCCGGCTTTTCATATTGGCTTCATCCCCGTAATACCAGGCCATAACCGGAAGCAATTGAACATGCGTCACGCCAAGGGATTTAAGGTATTCCAGCTTCTTGGCGAAAGCATCATACGTTCCCCAGGTAGTCTGGTGCAGATCCGCGGCGACGGCGGGATCCGAAGTGAAGTCACGAACATGAATTTCCCAAATCACCGCATCTTCCCTTTGCTCATAACCCGGAATATCCGCGAAATCAAACCCCGGCGGATTCGTTTCAGTTAAATCTACGATCGCCGCCTTACCGACCGGATCCCCGTCGGGCCCTACCGTGCCTTTGGTATTTACTCTGAATTCCGCCATCGACTTGGCATACGGATCCAGCACCTTCTTGGGGACCCCGTTATGGGTTACCTCATACTGATAGAAGTAGCCTTTGAAGTCCGGAATCCCCATATCCCCTGGTTTTAACGCAAGCGACCATACCCCCTTGTCGCCTTTGTCCAGTTCGAGGGGTACTCCGACAGAACGGACCGCGTCATCTTTATCAAAAACTTGAACGGATACCTTTTCGGCCAGCGGCGCCCATAGTTTTAACTCCGCTCCGCCCGCCCGGTAAGTCGCACCCAAATCATCGCCGTCATAGTAGTACAGCTCATCCAGCATTCTCCAGCCGCTCACGGCCGAGACGGTTTTCCCCGCGTATGTTACTTGAAGCGGTAGTTCTTCCAAAGTGAACGAGGCTTCCACCTCTACGCTTGTCGCCCCCGTCATATTCACCCGTTGGACCGTAACGGCCTGGCCGTCCCTGTTCATGATTTGCAGTTCCTGCTTTAAAGTCTCGGGCTCCAAGCCTTCGGTCGAAGTAAGACTCAGCCGCAGTTTTCCTGCTGCCACAACTTCCGCCGATACGAGTCCGGTCGGAGTCTCCCCATAAGGGGAAACATAGACCGTATTGTCCCCTTCCTTTATGAACAAGTGGCGGAAACGGTCCATCATGGCAAAGCTTTTATCGCCCGCGTCCTTCCCCGCATCCCCTTTGGAAGGATCAAGCATCAGAAAACCGATGCTTTGCGCACCGCTCTTCAGCTTGACGTCCACATAAGCGCCAAAGCTGTCGCGCTGCGCGCCCGTGAACATCGTAGCTCCGGTCGGCCAATCGCTGGACGGGCTTTCGACATCGCCCCACAACCAAACCCCAAAAGCTTCATATTGCCGATCCTGTCTGGCGTAATGAATCCTCACCGTATCGGCCGGAAGCTCGACCGGCTCAAAGCTGTATGCCGTATCCGTCCCTTCCTTCAGCCAAACCTCATTCATCTGCGGCGATACCAGTTCAACGACTTTATCGCCGCCATCCTTGTCACCGGTTTTCGTGTTGACGACAACCATCCCTATCTTTTTAGGGGAGGCCGCCAACGGGATATCGACATAGGCTCCGTAACTGTCCGTTTGCCCGTCGGGAAAAGCGGTCGCCCCTCCAGGCCAATCCGTGGACGGAGCCGCCACGTCCTCAAACAGCCAGAGCCCCAAATTGCCGTAATCCCCGTCCGTCCGGTTATAGTGAACCCGTAAATGGTCGGCGGGCACCGGGTTCACGGAACCCGGATTTCCGGAAAGCGGAGCGGCGAAATCTACGGAGACTTTATGGTCGATCGAATTATACAAAAAAGTGACTTCGCGATCTTCCGTCAAAAAAAGCGGTTCCTTCGCACTCGGATATACCTCGCTTGCCGGTCCATCTCCCAGGCTGATCTGGAACTCATGAGCCCCGGCATACACCACGGCCGTTACCGAATACACTTGGTCATAGTCCGGATCCTTCAGAATCAGCTCCGCTTCCGCTGGAGGCCGATTTGCGGATTCGCCGATTCCGTGCTGGAAGCTGCCGGTCACTCGCGGCAAATGATCCGCCGATAGCGGTTTGTAAACTGTGGAATCCGCAATCCGGTGTGTGTTGTGATTGTAATAAAAGGTAACCTCGGTATCCCCGGTCAAACGAAGCTGGATTCTCCCCTCCGAACCAGCCCCGCCGGGATGACTATAGTGAGCGCTCCCATAGCTTTCTTTCCAATCGCCGTCAATGGCCACCTTATACTCATATGTACCGGCCGGCAATGTTCCGGTGAACCTATACTCGCCGTCGCCCACATACGTCATCTCGGTGGCCGCCGCCGCGGGATCCCAATCCTTGCCCGCTCCGAGACGCGTTTGCAAATCGCCTGCCAGAACAACCTTCGCCTGAGTTGTTTCCGCCTTGGCGGCGGGAGGGATCCAAATCATCGAGACAACCAGCGAAACAACTACCAGAATAGCCCAAACCCGCCTACCTGCTGCATCCAACCTCAACCTCATTGTGCATAGCCTCCTTTTTGTTTCGGGAATCGACAAAATTCATGCAAACGCTTGCGCAAATAAGTTTAAAGTCCCCTGCCCCTTTTATGGGACAAAGCCGGACAATTCCGGTAACTCGCGGCTTTCAGAGATGATTAAACAACGTATATGTAAGCGCTATACTGAAAACGTTTGCATTTCTCATTTTATTCATCCTTATTCTGTCCGTCAACCGTTAATTTTGAATGACATAGCCTCATCAAAAATTGCTATAAGCAGCTATTATAGACGGATTGAATCCGAAGTCCTACAATTTCTCAAACCGCCCTCTGAAATAGCGGCCTTTTGGGGCGTTATTTCAAGCCGATTCGGCTCCACGGGGAAAATAGCGGTCAAAAAAGTCTTATTTCCCAGATGCAGGCACCAAAATCAAGGTTTGGCCTGCTTTTTCCAAAAATAAGGGCCTAAAACTCCGCTATTTCTCACTGCCCAGCCGAGTTCGACAAAATAAAGGCCTAAAAGACCTTTATTGATCTGCCCGGCTGTCCAAGCCGTAACGGAATTGGCCATTTTCTTAATTCTTGAGGGAGGAAAAAAGAACCATATGGCGAAATAAACCAAGGAAATTTCAACCATGAAAGGAAATGAGGTTAGGATGACAAAAAAAATAGTGACCTTCATACTGTCCTGTACGCTTGTGCTGACGATGTCCGTGGGGTCCTCAACCGCGGCCGAAAAAGACAGCTTTGCGGCGGCAACGAAAGCAACTGCGAATAAAACTGCAACGACTAAAAAAACGACGACGAAAAAGAAAACGACGACATCCAAATCGAAGAAAACAACAACCAAGAAAAGAACAACAACCACCACAAAGAAATCGAGCAGTGACGTGTACTACAAAAACTGTTCCGCTGCCAGAGAGGCCGGTGCCGCACCTCTTTACGAAGGTGATCCGGGATACCGTAAAAAATTGGACCGCGACGGCGATGGAATAGCGTGCGAATGAAGTAAACGATGCGGGGCTCTTAATGATAAGGGCCCCACTAGTAAGAAAAAAATAATTTATATACATCCTGGTTTGCGGGATAGCAGAAAGGGTGTCCTTCTGATGGAA
Organism: Paenibacillus faecis; assembly: GCF_008084145.1. Taxonomy (GTDB): domain Bacteria; phylum Bacillota; class Bacilli; order Paenibacillales; family Paenibacillaceae; genus Fontibacillus; species Fontibacillus faecis. The sequence goes on from NZ_VSDO01000001.1 coordinate 316,565, forward strand.
TATAGCGTTCATGAAATACTAAAAGGATTAAGGCAAAGAATTAATGAAAATAATGAATTGATTATCCAAACTACGGGTGGAAATGTTGAGAAGGCTAGATAGGTTGAACTAAAGAATTGGCGTTGGGGAAGGATATGAAATAGTTTCGGAGATACGTCACCGACATCCCCACATCATTAACGGGAAAATCTCCCGTTAATGTACCGATCTTGGCTCTTCTACCGGATTTAGCTGGAAAAACTCCATCTATTTCGCGGCCCTATTACCGATATACTCAATTTCAAGCGAATTAGCGGGAGGTTCTCCAGCTATTTCGCCTCTAAAGCCGCATATGCACCAAATTAACTGGAGTAATTCCTTTTAATTCTAATGAGCTGCAGGTGAAAAATGTGAAAAGAACCCTCTACACTGCTGTCTATTGCCTCATGAGACATCGTAGTAGGAGGAAACGAGAACCCGCTGCGTCAATTATAAATTAAAGTGGGTGTGATACGCGAAAAGTACGCAGTCTCAAACCCACAGACATCCAAATCCGTATTAAGCCCACTACTACCAAGGTGCCTGGTGCGCTTCCAACTCCAAAAGATGCAAATCTGCAGGTATTTAGGCCGATCCACAAGGGTATGCGAAAAAAGATGCAAATCTGCAGGTATTTCTAGCGATTTTAGAGAAACGAGCTAGTTTCGTCGAAAATTCCTGCAGAATCGCAGGAATTTTGAAATTTTTGCTCCGAACAGGAAAAAAACTTGCAGATATGCAGGAATTCTTGTTAGCCAAGGTTGCCTGACGAGGCACCTAGTATGCAATTCAAAAGTCAAACTATAGATCCCACCTCCGAAGAGATGAACGCGAAATCTACAAGGGATTTGCGGTATGAGACCGAAAAAACTACTTTAGTACGGAAAATTATCCTCAGGGGTGCGCGTTTAATTCTTGCAAGGGTGTGCGCCTATGAAGTATAATCGTAATGTAAATTGTATATGGAGGCGCAAATCCTTCGCCTGAGCTACCGAACAATGTCCGGGAAACCGCGTAAACACGCGAATTTTAACACTTAACTTATCGGGGTATGGCGCAGTCAGGTAGCGCGCACCCTTGGGGTGGGTGAGGCCGTGGGTTCGAATCCCGCTACTCCGATCATATCAACCAAACAAAAACACCTTATTCGGGTTTCTACCTGAATAAGGTGTTTTTTCTAGCCTCTATTCTTATAGAAAGACGTCTCCGACACCGCCGTGAGATGATCTCTTCCCTTTTTATTCGTAGGGCAGTACTTCGCTTAACAGCTCCTGTTCCGTCTCGAGCGGATCGATCAAAAATTCAAGCATGATGATAACCTCCTTGAAGTAAACCTTAGGTTCGTTCACCGTAAAATTTTAAAATATCATCCACAGTCATAAATACATCGTCTTCCTGTTGGGTCGTTTCCTGATCGGAAAACGGCTGCTGCTGTACAGATTCCGTCTGGTTCACATGTTGTTCCATATTCACTTGCCTCCTACATTCCTTGCAACCCTTGCGACCCTCATCGAACGAAGGTCCTGCAATTTTATTTACCCCGTTTGGACGTGAATGTAACACCCCGCGCACTCCGCATTTCCACATTAGGTTTTCATTATATGCCGCAAGCCTGTAAAAGGTGACCGTTTCTATGTCATCGTCATGTTCGCCACCCCACTTTCGCCATCGGATCACCAAGTTCATCCTATGAGTACGATGCGACGTCCTATTCCCCAAGTAAGAAAAAAAGAACCGCAGCCTCATCGACGACGGTTCTCCTTGATGGATTTATTTCAATTTTCTTTTATTCCTGCATGTTCCGCCCGGATTCTTTCTCGAATTCCTCCAGCCACTTCCGGTCTTTGGGGGATAAATCAAGATTCTCCAACAGATCGGGCCGGCGCTGCCAGGTCCGGCGCAGCGCTTCTTTACGGCGCCAGTCGGCCACATTGGCATGATGTCCGCTCAGCAAAATATCCGGCACCTTCCAGCCGCGAAATTCCACGGGACGCGTATAATGGGGATATTCCAGCATCCCCGTGCTGAACGAATCCGTGACGGCACTCATTTCGTTGCCCAACACGCCGGGGAGCAGACGGGTGACACTGTCGATAATGACCATGGCCGGCAGCTCTCCGCCGGTGAGTACATAGTCGCCGATCGACAGCTCGTCGGTTACCAGATGCTCGCGGATCCGCTCGTCATAGCCTTCATAATGCCCGCAAATGAAGATCAAATGATCCTCGGCGGCCAGTTCCTCCGCCTTCCGCTGCGTAAAGCTTTCTCCCTGCGGGCACATCAGGATGATCCGCGGAGGGCGACCCGCTTCCTCCCCCGCTTCCCTACGTCTTTCCAGCAGATCCTCCACCGCATGAAAAATGGGCTCCGGCTTCAGCACCATCCCCCCGCCTCCGCCATAGGGCGTATCATCCACGCTGCCGTGCTTGTTTCCCGCATAATCGCGGAAATTCACCGCGTGCAGGTTGACAATGCCTTTTTCCCGGGCTTTCCCCAGAATGCTGCTGTGAAACACGCCTTCAAACATTTCCGGAAACAGGGTCAAGACGTCCATGCGCATGTCAGAGCAGTCCTTCCATCAGATGAATCTTGACGAGCTTCGCTTTGACATCCACATCCAGGACCACCTCATCGATCACAGGGAGCAGGAGCTGCTTGCGATTAGGCTGCTTCACGACCCACACATCGTTGGCCCCCGGGCGCAAAATCTCCTCGATCACGCCGAGTTCGCGGCCCTCTTCGTCCACGACCCGGCACCCGATAATTTCGTGGAAGTAATACTCGTTTTCCGGCAGCTCCACACTTTCTTCCTTCGGCACCTTCAAATCATAACCTTTGTATTTTTCCACGTCATTGATATTTCCGTATTCCTCAAACTTCACGATATACATCTGTTTGTAAGGTCTGGCCGCCGCCACAGTTACCTGAATGGGACCGCCCTTTTCGGGATCGATCATCAACAGCTTCGACTTCGGCGCAAAGCGCACCTCCGGAAAGTCGGTATGGAGCAGCACCTTCAATTCGCCGCGAATGCCGTGCGTATTCACGATTTTTCCTACCTGCAATAATGAGTCCGACATTTTTACCTCCCAAACAACTTTTCGCAATTTCGCCGCAGTCCTGCGATAGATCCGCCCGAACTTCGGTTTGAGCTATATTCTATTCTGTACGGGTGGCTTCTCCCGTTTCCCTCAAGCTTCAGCATGTACGAAAAAGGGCTAGGACAAACATCCTAACCCGCTTTCGTATATTTTTAAGACATGATGTCCACGGTAACCCGCTTATCCATCTTAACGGCTGCCGATGCCACAACCGTGCGGAGCGCCTTGGCGATTCTCCCCTGTTTGCCGATCACTTTCCCTACATCGTCGGGATGTACGGACAGCTCATAGACAATCAGGTGTTCTTTCTCCACGACCTCCACACGGACATCGTCCGGATGATCAACAAGAGCCTTCGCAATAACGCCGACTAATTGTTCCATTAGGACCCTCCGAAATCAGCAATTATTTTTGCTGCTTAAGCTCATGAAATTTCTTCAGCACGCCTGCTTTGCTGAGCAGGTTGCGAACGGTATCGGATGCTTGCGCGCCGTCTTGCAGCCATTTCAACGCTTTCTCTTCGTCGATGTTCACTACAGCCGGTTCAGCAACCGGGTTGTAGAAACCAATCTCCTCGATAAAACGGCCGTCACGCGGGGAACGGGAATTCGACACCACGATACGATAGAAAGGAGCTTTATGAGCACCCATGCGTTTCAAACGAATACGAACTGCCACGAAATTCACCTCCTTTAAAGAATCAAATTTAAATCTATTTCATCCGGCAATCGAACGAACTCTTACCGGAAAGGAAACCTCATGCCTTTGCCCGCTTTGCCGAGCTGCTTCATCATTTTCGACCCTTTGCCTTTCGGGCCCATCATGTCCGAGAACTGCTTCATCATGCGGCGCATTTCATCAAACTGCTTGATCAGACGATTCACGTCCGCCAGCGAAGTTCCGCTTCCCGCGGCGATCCGCTTGCGGCGGCTGTGGTTGATCATGTCCGGGTTCTGTTTCTCCTGCTTCGTCATGGAGTGCACGATCGCTTCCACCCGGCTCATTTGCTTCTCGTCGACCTTGATGTCCTTCATCTGTTTCATCTTGCCCATGCCCGGAATCATGTCCATGATCTGATCGATCGGACCGAGCTTCTTCACCTGATCCATCTGTTCCAGGAAATCATCAAACGTAAATTCCGCATTGCGCATCTTACGTTCCATTTCCTTGGCCTTCTCGGCATCGATATTGGATTGAGCTTTCTCGATCAACGAGAGCATATCGCCCATGCCAAGAATCCGGGAAGCCATCCGCTCCGGATGGAACGGTTCCAGCGCATCGATCTTCTCGCCGAGAGCGGCGAACTTAATCGGGCACCCCGTCACCGCTTTGACCGACAGCGCCGCACCGCCGCGGGTATCCCCGTCCAGCTTGGTGAGCACAACCCCGGTCAATTCCAACTGCGCATTGAAGCTTTCGGCGACATTTACCGCATCCTGACCGGTCATCGCATCGACCACGAGCAGCACTTCATCCGGCTTCGTGACCTCGTGGATTTGACGGAGCTCCTCCATCAACGCCTCGTCGACATGCAGCCGGCCGGCCGTATCGATCAGCAGGTAGTCATTGCCGTTGTCCTTCGCATGCTGCAGCGCCTGTCTGGCGATCTCCACCGGACTGTTGCCTTCCGGCAGCGTAAATACCGGAACTTTGATCTGCTCGCCGAGCACCTGCAGCTGCTTGATCGCCGCCGGGCGGTAAATATCCCCCGCCACCAGAAGCGGCCGGTGATTGCCCTTCAGGAGCAGCTTGGCCAGCTTGGCCGAAGTCGTCGTCTTCCCGGCGCCCTGCAGACCCGCCATCATCACGACGGTCGGCGGCCGGTTGCTCTTCGCCAGCTTGGCTTGGCTGCCGCCCATCAGCTCGGTCAGCTCTTTGTTTACAATATCGATGATGACCATGCCCGGCGTAAAGCTGTCCATCACCTCGCTGCCGACAGCTTTCTCTTTCACTTTGGCGATAAAATCCTTGACCACTTTAAAGTTGACATCCGCTTCCAGCAAAGCGAGGCGAACTTCACGCATCGCTTCGTTCACATCGTCCTCCGAAACTTTGCCCTTGCCGCGAAGCTTGCTGAACACGCTCTGCAATCGATTCGTCAAACCTTCAAAAGCCATTCACCGGTCACCTCCGTTCCATAGTCCTTGTCCAACCGCTTGGCTACAACTGTTCCGCTTGCCGGAGCAGCTGCTTGGCCGTCTCTTTATGTATCTGAGACATCCCGCTCTCCTCAAGCACTTGCTGCAAGCGGGACAGCAGTTCGCTGCGCTCTTCGTCTTTCCGAAGCAGCCCCAGCTTTTCCTCGTAAGCCTCCAACATCTCTTCGGCCCGCTTAATATGTTCATACACCGCCTGGCGGCTAATTGCAAATTCCGAGGCGATCTCGCCCAAGGAAAAATCATCGAGAAAATAATATCTGAGAAACGTCTGCTGCTTTTCGGTCAGCAACGCTTCGTAAAAATCAAACAACAAGTTGATCCGATTGGTCTTCTCAAGCTTATTCTCCTGACTCACTTGGGCACCCCCTCCGTCAAGGAAAAACACTTTACAGCGCATCAACGTTCCTAATCATACCCAATCGCGCATGCATTGTCAAGTAAAACTCCTTAACATGCGAAATATTCACAAAACAAACAGCCGCAGCCTGTAAACCCAAGCTGCGGCTCCCCCTGAATCAACATTCCAATCCGTCCTACCGATGCGGAAGCAGGTACATCAGAATCGCGAAGAAATGCGTGATGCTGCCTCCCAGAACAAACAGATGCCAAATCGCATGATGATAAGGGAAGGCCCTCCATACGTAAAACACCGTGCCGAGCGTATACAGAAGCCCACCCGCTACAAGCAGCACGATTCCCGGCTCCGGCACGGCCGCCGTCAACGGCCCCCAGGCGATCACGATCAGCCAGCCCATAATGAGGTAAAAAAACGTGGACATGAACAGGAATCGTTTCACGAAGTACGCTTTGAACACGACGCCGAGCAGCGCAATCCCCCATACAATCCCGAACAGACTCCAGCCGAGCGGTCCGCGGATCGCAACCAGCATAAACGGGGTATACGTTCCGGCGATATAAATGTAGATGGACGAATGATCCAGGAACTCGAACAGATCCTTGATTTTCCCTTCCTTGAAACTGTGGACCAGCGTGGAGCACAGGTACAGCAAAAGCATGCTCACCCCGTAGATCGTGAAGCTGACGACGTGCCAGGCCGTTCCCTTCATGCTGGAAAATACGATCAGCAGCACCAATCCGGCCAAACTGAGCAGCGCGCCGATGCCGTGGGTAATGGCATTGGCGATTTCCTCGCGCCGCGGATAAGTATGTGTATTGGCCATCTTTTCACCTCCGCAAATGACTCGTTATGCAAATGTTCCCGACGAAACGGTCCTCAATCATCTTATGGGCGTTCGCCCACATCGGTTACTCCGCTTTTTCCTCGGCTTCTTCCTCTTCGCGGATCAAGCCGGCGAAGAGGCCGTGAACGAACTGTTCGGAATCGAATTTCTGCAGGTCCTCCATCTTCTCGCCGAGACCGACGAGCTTGACAGGAAGGCTAAGCTCCTGACGGATCGCAATGACGATCCCCCCCTTGGCCGTTCCGTCGAGCTTGGTCAGCACGAGCCCGGTCACCCCGCTCTTCTCGCCGAAAAGCTTCGCCTGATTAAGCGCGTTCTGGCCGGTGGTGGCGTCAAGCACCATCAGCACCTCGTGCGGTGCGCCAGGAATCTCCCGCTGAATGACGCGGAAAATTTTGTTCAACTCTTCCATCAAGTTCGTTTTGTTCTGCAGACGCCCGGCCGTGTCGCACAACAGAATGTCCGCGCCTCGCTGCTTGGCCGCCTGCACGGCGTCGAACATCACCGCCGCCGGATCGGATCCCGCTTGCTGCTTGATCACGTCCACGCCGACGCGTTTGCCCCACACTTCCAACTGCTCGATCGCTCCGGCCCGGAAGGTGTCCCCTGCGGCCATAATCACTTTTTTGCCCTGCTGTTTGAAGTGATGCGCCAGTTTGCCGATCGTCGTCGTTTTGCCGACCCCGTTGACGCCCACGAACAGAAAGACGGTGATCCCGTCGGGATTCAAACGCAGGTCGTTGTCTTCATCGCCGCGCAGCAGTTCCACCAGCTTCTCCGACAAAATCGGCTGCAGCTCGGCCGCATCCTCGATCCGGCGCTTCTTCACCTCGGAGCGCAGTTCGTCGATCAGCTTCATCACCGTGTTAACGCCGACATCCGCACCAATTAGAATTTCTTCCAGTTCCTCGAAAAATTCCTCGTCGATCTTTTTGCGCCGGGTAATGAGTTCCGTGACCTTCTCGACAAACCCCTTGCGGCTTTTCTCCAACCCTTCCTTAAACTGCTTCGTGACCGATTCGGTTTTGGAAGCGATGCTTTCCTTCAGTTTCTTAAAAAAACTCATAGGTTCCCTCCTAGATCTATGTTAAGTCTCAGGCGATTTCCATCGTTTCCTCATCCTCCAGCTTGACGGAAACCAGTTTGGAAACCCCGCCTTCCTCCATCGTAACGCCGTACAGCACGTCGGCTTCCTCCATCGTTCCTTTCCGGTGGGTCACGACGATAAACTGCGTCTGCTCCGAAAACTCGCGGAGATACTGGGCGAACCGCGCCACATTGGCTTCGTCCAGTGCCGCCTCCACCTCGTCAAGCACGCAGAACGGCACTGGCTTGACCTGCAGGATCGCAAACAACAGCGCCATCGCGGTCAGCGCCCGTTCCCCGCCGGAGAGAAGCTGCAGGTTTTGCAGCTTCTTCCCGGGCGGCTGGGCGACCACGTCGATCCCCGTCTCCAGCAGGTTCTCCGGATCGATCAGAATCAGATCGGCTCGTCCTCCGCCAAACAGCTTGGAGAAGACGATAACGAATTCCCGGCGGATCGCGTCGAACGTCGTTTTAAACCGTTTGGACATCTCATCGTCCATTTCCTTGATCACCTGGTACAGCGTCGTTTTCGCTTCAACCAGATCATCCTTCTGCTCGCTGAGAAAACGGTAGCGTTCATTTACGCGCTCAAATTCCTCGATCGCGCCCAGGTTGACCTCGCCGAGCACCGAGATTTGCCGTTTGAGCTCCTTGATCTCGGCCTGGGTCTGCGGCACGTCCTCCGGAACGTCGTAAAGCTGCTTCGCCCGTTCATACGTCAGTTCGTAATCGTCGGCCAGCTTGCGGAGGATGTTATCGAGCTCCACATCGAGCCGGTTCGCCTGGATTTCCGTCTGACGAAGCTGTTCTTCCACGGTTTTGAGCGCGACGCGCTGCTCCTTCGTCTCGCTCTCGCCTTCCTCGAGCTTCTTGACGAGCGCCATGCGGGAAGCCCGCTCCAGCTCCAACTGCTCGCCGGCGCGCGCTTTTTTCAGCTTGTAGTCGTTCAGCTCCTCGCGCTGGGTGACCGACTGGCGCTCGTTCTGGGCCAGGTCGGCTTCGATCGATTGAAGGATGCTGCGGTTCTGATCGAGCTCCCGCTTAAGCAAGCTGCAATCCTCCTCGGACCGTCTGAGCTGCTCCCGCAGCGAGAAGACCTCCTGATCCAGCTTGCCTTCCCGTACTTTCAGTCCGGTCAGCAAATCCTGCAGTTCTTCCTTCGCCGATTCATTGGCTTTGCGGGCGAATTCCGCCGCCTGGATGGACTGCTGAACGGACTGTTCTTCCTTCTCCAGCTCAAGCAGCTTGGCTTCGGCTTCGGCCTTGCTCTTGTCCAGGTCCTCAAGCTCCTTGAGATAATGGCCCTTCTCCTGGCCGTAGAGCTGGAACTGCTCCGAAACATGACGCCACTCGTGGTCGATCTGCTTCAGCGTCCCGGCAACGCCCTGCTCCTCCGTCCGTTTCTGGTCACCCGCCTCGCGAAGCTTCTCCAGCTCTTTCTCCGCGCCCGCCAGCTGCTCGCGGATATCCCGCAAGCCTTGGCGGAGCTTGGCCAGCATCTCGTCGCTCTCGGCGATGTCCGCGGCGAGCTGATCCAGCTGGCGTTTACGTCCGAGCAGGTTGCTGTTCTTGCGATGCTGGCTGCCGCCGGTCATCGAACCGCCCGCGTTGACGACATCGCCTTCCAGCGTCACGATCCGGAAGCGGTATTGCAAGCGGGCCGCCATTTTGTTCGCCCGCTCCAGATCGCTGGCAAAGACGACATTGCCCAGCAGGCTGCCGACGATGTCGGCATAGCGCGGCTCGTAGCCGACGAGCTCCGCGCCGATGCCGACAAAACCGTCGGCTTCCTCCAGCATGCGCTTATCCGAGGCGGAGATCTGGCGCGGACGGATGACGTCCAGCGGCAGGAAAGTCGCCCGGCCGAGCTGGCGCTGCTTCAGAAAAGCGATCGCCTGGCGGGAGACCGCTTCATTCTCCATGACGATGTGCTGCATCGCCATGCCCAAAGCCGTCTCCACGGCGATCTCCAGCTTCTCCGGTACGCGGATCAGTTCGGCGACCGCGCCGTGAACGCCGTGAAGCGCCGATTTGCGCGCGGCCTTAAGCACTTCCTTGACCCCCAGCGCAAACCCGTCGAAATCCTCTTCCATCTCCTTCATCGTGTCCCGGCGGGAGATCAAGCCTTCTCGCTTCTGCTCCCACTTACGGATCCCGTTTTGGCTTTCTTCCATCAATCTTTGAAGGGACTGGTGCTTCTCGCTCTCGGCGATATACTTGTTCCGCAAATCGGCGATTTCCTTGCCAAGCTGCTCGAGCGTCCGCTCCAGCTCCTGCTTCTTGCCTTTGAGCCGATCGAGCTCGTCTTGCCATTTGGCTCCCTCTTCCTCGGAGCGGGCCATTCTGCGCTGCACGCCTTCTTTCTGCTGATCCGCATAACGGATTTCGCTCCGGGTATGGGCCATCAGGTTCATGATCTCCAGGAGCTGGCCCTTCAGCCCTTCCTCCTGCTCCTGGCTGATTCCGCCCGTCACTCCGACCAGCTTCGCTTCTTCGGCGGAAAGCTCGGTCCGCAACTCCGTCAACTGCTTCTCCGAAACCGCGAATTTGGCCGCGAGCGCCTCCATCTCCGCAGCCCGCTGCGCATACCGCTCTTCGCTCACGGCAAGCGACTGGCGAAGCTGGTCGCGGTTTTGCGTCAGGTTCTTGGCGCGTTCCTTCAAAACCTCGCCGAAGCCTTCGCTCTTTTCGTAGCTCTCGCTATACTCCAGAAGCTGGGCTTGCAGCAGCTCGATTTGATCCTCCACCCGGCGCAGAGCCAGCCGCTCGTTTTCCAGCTTGGCATCGTGCGCGGACACGACCGTCGACAAGGCGGTATGCTCATCCTGAAGCTTGGTCAGCCGGCTGTTCGCCTCGCTCCACGTTTCGTGGATTTGCTCGATTTGGTGGACGTACAGGGAAATTTCTTTATTTTTCAACTGCTCGCGCAGCTCTTTATATTTCAGGGCTTTCTCCGATTGCTCCTTCAGCGGACCGATTTGATCCTCCAATTCGCTGACCAGATCGTGAATGCGCAGCAAATTCTGCTCCGTTTCATCCAGCTTGCGGCGAGCATCGCGTTTGCGGCTTTTGTATTTGACAATCCCCGAAGCCTCTTCAAAAATCCCTCTGCGATCCTCGGACCGGGTACTCAAAATTTCTTCGATCCGCCCTTGTCCAATGATCGAATAAGCTTCTTTGCCGATTCCGGTATCCATGAACAGCTCGGTGATATCCTTGAGCCGGCAGGATTGTTTGTTGATCAGGTATTCGCTTTCCCCGCTGCGGTGCACCCGCCGGGTGACCGTCACTTCGCTGAAATCCAAGGGCAGCGCATGATCGGAATTGTCCAGCGTCAGGGATACTTCCCCGTAATTGACCGCCTTTCTCGCATCGCTCCCGGCAAAAATGATATCCTCCATCTTGCCGCCGCGCAGCGATTTGGCGCTCTGTTCGCCCAGCACCCAGCGGATTCCGTCGGAAATATTGCTCTTGCCGCTGCCGTTAGGCCCGACCACAGCCGTAATTCCGCGGACAAATTCCATTTCCGTTTTGTCGGCGAAGGATTTAAAACCTGCTAACTCGATCCGTTTCAAAAACATACGTTCACGATCACCTCTAACGACTATTGTACCATACCGCAGGCCCCCGGGACAGGCGAAGAAAAGAGGTTTGCGCCCGCTCCTCCGCCCCAAGACTATAAGCTATCCATAAACACGAAAGCAGCCTTAACCGACTTGATGTCGGCTAAGGCTGCAATCGAGAGACGCGGCTCTTCCTTATGAGAATGTTCCACTTAGGACAGTTCCTGCTTCAACCGCTCCAGCGCTACCGCAGCGGCTTGCTGTTCGGCCTCTTTCTTGGATCTGCCGGTACCGCGGCCCAATCCCTGTCCTTCCATGTAGACCTCGGACACAAATTCCCGTTCATGCGCCGGTCCTCGCTCCTCGATGATCCGATACTCCAGTACGCCCATGTTGTGATGTTGGGTAAGCTCCTGAAGCTCGGTTTTGTAATCCGTCGTTTGAAGCTTGCCGTCCAAGGTAATCTGGGAGAACACGTGATGATGCAAAAACGACGTAACCGCCTCGAGCCCTTGATCGAGGTAAAGCGCCCCGACGAAGGACTCAAACACATCGGCCAGAAGAGCCGGACGCGTCCTCCCGCCGGTCAATTCTTCACCTTTGCCCAGAAGGACGTATTTGCCGAATTCCAGACTCTCGGCGAATTTGACCAGGGACGGCTCGCAAACGATCGCCGCGCGCAGCTTGGTCAATTCTCCTTCCGGCCGGTCCGGGAAAATCCGATATAAATGTTCCGAAACCGTCAGTTCCAACACGGCATCTCCCAAAAATTCCAGACGCTCGTTATCCTCATGATGGCTGAACCGGTGCTCATTTACATAAGACGCATGAGTAAAGGCCTGTTTCAAGAGCTGTCTGTTTTGGAATGCCAGTTGAAGTTTTTGTTGTAACTGCTTCAGATCTCCGCTCAACAGACTGTCCCCTTATGCTTCGAATTTCTTCAGAATGATCGTGGCGTTATGCCCGCCAAATCCGAAAGAGTTGGACATGGCCACTTTAACGTCGGCTTGTCTGGCTACGTTCGGAACATAATCCAGGTCGCACTCCGGATCCGGATGCTCCAGATTGATCGTAGGCGGAATAACGCCGTTCTTCAGCGTCAGACCGCAGATGACCGCTTCCACGCCGCCGGCTGCGCCGAGCAGATGGCCGGTCATCGATTTGGTCGAGCTGACCGCGACTTTGGAGGCATGATCCCCCAGCGCACGCTTGATGGCGATCGTCTCCGAGCGGTCGCCCACCGGCGTCGATGTACCGTGAGCGTTGATGTAATCCACCTCGGAAGCGTCGATGCCCGCATCGCGAATCGCCATCTTCATGCACCGTTCCGGTCCGTTCGGATCCGGTTCGGTCATATGATGGGCATCGCCGCTAAGACCGTAGCCGATCACTTCGGCATAGATCTTGGCGCCGCGTTTCTGAGCATGTTCCAGCGACTCCAGAATGAGGATGCCCGAGCCTTCGCCCATGACGAAACCGTCGCGTTCCGCGTCGAAAGGCCGGCTGGCTTTCTCCGGCTCGTCGTTGCGGGTCGACATCGCCCGCATCGAGCAGAATCCGGCGAGGCCGGTTGGACGGATCGTTGCTTCCGCGCCGCCGCAAATCATCACATCCGCGTCGCCGCGCTGAATCAGCTTGTACGAATCGCCGATGGAATGAGTTCCGGTCGCGCACGCAGTCACCGCCGTGCTGTTCGGGCCTTTGGCTCCGAACAGGATCGAGACATGCCCGGAGGCCATGTTCGCGATCATCATGGGAATAAAGAACGGGCTGACGCGTTTAGGACCTTTTTGCAGCAAAATGTTGTGCTGGTCCTCCCACGTGCCCAGACCCCCGATGCCCGAGCCAATCATGACGCCAACCCGCTCCGGGTCGGTCTGCTCGGCTATATTCAGGCCGCTGTCCTTCAATGCCGTCGTAGCCGCGGCTACGGCGAACTGAACGAAGCGGTCCATTTTTCTCGCTTCCTTGCGATCTATATAATCTTCGGGATTGAAGTCTTTCACCGAAGCGGCTATTTGGGTCGGATACTCGCTGACATCGAACGATTCGATCTTGGATACGCCGGATTTCCCTTGCATAAGGTTGCCCCAGAACGTTTCAAGATCATGTCCGAGTGCCGTCACCGCGCCCATGCCGGTCACTACTACTCTATGTTTCAAACACACTCACCTCGTATAGACTTCATGTGTAATCATAATTCGCTGTTGCCCTTGTCCACAACCTTGAACTCTCTCAAGATGAGGAGAAGTCCCGCCTGCTTAATAAGGAGGTACGGGACTTTTAAAGATGACTTTAGGTATGAGATTGTATGTAGTTTACAACTTCACCTACGGTCGTAATCTTCTCTGCATCTTCGTCGGAAATTTCCAGGTCGAATTCATCCTCGAGTTCCATGACCAATTCCACGACATCGAGAGAATCCGCACCCAAATCATCTTTGAAAGAAGCTTCAAGCGTAACTTCGGCTTCATCAGCACCAAGGCGATCCACCACAATGCGTTTTACGCGATCCAATACATCGGACATCCGGTTCACCTCCTCTTTGGTATTATACGAGAATTAAAAGTAAAATGCCAGAAGCGATAGCGGGCGAATCACATGTACATTCCGCCGTCGACGTGCAGCGTCTGTCCGGTCATATAGGACGCGCTGTCCGAGGCCAGAAAAACGGCCACTTTGCCGATCTCTTCCGGCTGGCCGAGCCTCGCGAGCGGGATGCCTTTCAGCATGCCTTCCCGAAGTTCTTCGGAAAGCTGATCGGTCATATCCGTTTCGATAAAGCCCGGGGCGATACAGTTGACGGTGATCCCGCGCGACGCGAGCTCCCGGGCCGACGATTTCGTCAAACCGATGACGCCGGCCTTGGCGGCCACATAGTTGGCCTGTCCGGGATTGCCGAGCGTGCCGACGACCGAAGAGATGTTGATGATCCGGCCGGAACGCTGCTTCATCATCGGACGCGTCACCGCTTTAATTCCGTTAAACACGCCCTTCAAATTCGTCTCGATGACTTCGTCGAACTCTTCCTCTTTCATCCGCATAATCAAATTATCTCTAGTGATTCCCGCGTTGTTTACGAGGATGTCGATCTTGCCCCAGGCGTCCAACACGCCCTTGACCATCCCTTCAAACTGTTCGCTGTTTCCGACATGAGCCTTCACCGCATAGGCTTTAACGCCCAGCGCTTCAATCTCGGCCACGACGCCCGCAGCCGCCTGTTCATTCCCGGCATAGTTCACCGCGACATTCGCGCCGGCCTCGGCCAAGGCAAGGGCGATGCTGCGTCCGATTCCGCGGGACGCGCCCGTAACCAGAGCGTTTTGCCCTTCAAGCGGTTTTGCCATAATGTCATTCATCTCCTTCCCCAAAGAGGATATACCTTTTGGATTCTAAATCAAGGGAGGTCAAGCTTAAAAATACCAGAAAAGGATGAGCTTGTCAGCCTAATCTTTTAGCGGAGCGCTTCCGCCGATGCTTCCAGGCTCTCCAGCCCGTTGACGTTAAGAATCCGGACGCTCTTGTCGATTTTCTTGATCAAGCCCGCCAGCACGCTGCCAGGCCCCAACTCGACAAAGGTATCCACGCCTTCGGCGATCAGAAATCTCACGCTGTCCTCCCAGAGAACCGGGTTGTACACCTGACGGACCAACAGGTCCGCAAGCTCCCCGGCGCTTTGGACCGGACGCGCCGTCACATTGGCTATGACCGGAACGTCGGCGTCCCCGAACTGCACCTCGGCCAGTTTCGTCCGCAGCCGCTCCGCCGCCGAAGTCATCAACGAGGAGTGGAACGGTCCGCTCACTTCCAGCGGAATCGCCCGCTTGGCGCCGATCTCCTTCGCCCGTTCGACAACTTTGGCAATCCCTTCACGGGTACCCGAGACGACAATTTGGCCCGGGCAGTTGATATTGGCCAGCTCGACCAGGTCGCCACCGTCCGCAATCTCTTTGCACAGCCCCGCGAGCGCCTCGCGTTCGCCGCCCAGCACGGCCGCCATGGCGCCTTTGCCGCCGGGTACCGCCTGCTCCATAAATTCGCCGCGGGCCCTTACGATCGCAACGGCTTCCTCAAACTTCAGCGCGCCCGCCGCCGTCAAAGCGCTGTATTCGCCAAGGCTGTGTCCGGCCACATAGTCCGGTCTGATCCCTTTCGCGGCGAACGCTTCATAAAGCGCCACGCTTGTCGTCAGCAGCGCCGGCTGCGTGTTGGCCGTTTGCTTCAAATCGCCGTCCGGCCCTTCAAAAATCAGCTTCGACAGCGGCATGCCGAGCACCTCGTCCGCCCGCTCAAACAAGCGCCGGCTCTCCGACACGCCGTCATACATATCTTTGCCCATTCCTACATGTTGGGAACCCTGTCCCGGAAAAACAAAGGCGATCTTCCCCATCTTCCGATCACGCCCTCCTGTCCTTCATTAATCTGCAATCTGCACGCCGCGCGGATTACCAAACGAGCACGGACGCCCCCCAGGTCAATCCTCCGCCGAAGCCGACCAGAAGCACCGTGTCGCCTTCCTTCATCCGCCCCTCTTCCGCCGCCTCGACCAAGGCAAGCGGAATCGAAGCCGCCGAGGTATTCGCGTACTTATCCACGTTGATCACGCACTTCTCCTCCGGCAATTCCAGGCGCTGCATTGCGGAGTGAATGATCCGGATATTGGCCTGATGCGGCACGAAAAGATCGATATCCTCTTTGCTCTTGCCGGCCTTGCGGAGCACTTCCTCCGTCGCCGTCCCCATGACCCGCACCGCGAACTTGAACACCTCGCGGCCGTTCATGTAAATAAAGTGCTTGCCGCCCTTTACCGTCTCTTCCGAGGCCGGGAGTCTGGATCCGCCGCCCTCGAGTTTCAGCAGCGGCCCGCCGGCCCCTTCCGCGCCAAGGTCGAAGGAGAGGAAGCCGCGGCCCTCCGGAACTTCGCCCAGAACGACCGCTCCGGCTCCGTCCCCGAACAGAACGCAGGTGTTCCGGTCGGTGTAATCCGTAATGCGGGACAACGTATCCGCCCCGATGATCAGGGCATTGTTATACATGCCCGTCTGCAAAAAGCCGTTCGCGGTCGCCATGCTGTACACAAAGCCCGAGCATGCCGCGGACAGGTCGAAAGCGGCGGCTTTCTTCGCCCCCAGCTTTTCCTGCAAAATGCAGGCGGTCGAAGGAAAGGTCGTGTCCGGCGTCACGGTGGCGACGATGATCAACTCCACATCCTCCGCCGCCAGACCGGCCGTTTTCAGCGCCCGGACCGCCGCCTCGTACGCCAGATCGGAAGTCGCCTGCTCCGGCGCGGCGATGTGGCGTTCGCGGATCCCCGTCCGCGATACGATCCATTCATCGTTCGTCTCTACCATTTTTTCCAAATCGGCGTTGGTCAACACCTTCTCGGGCACATACTTGCCGTACCCGACGATTCCAATTGAACGAAATTTCATGATTGCACCATCCGTTTCCCGATTTCCTCCGCGATACTTTCCGTCAACCGGCTCTGCAGGGCGGTCCGCGCCTGGCGAACCGCGTTTTTGATCGCATCGCCGTCCGAAGAGCCGTGCCCCTTGACTACCAGGCCGCTAAGACCGAGCAGCGGCGCTCCGCCGTGCTCTTTATAGTCCAAGGTCTGCTTAAGCCCTTTCAGGGACGGCATCAGCATCGCCGCCGCCAGCTTGTTCTTCAGCGATTTGGTAAACTCCTGCTTGAGCAGCGAGAACATGGCGCCGGCCGTCCCTTCCAAGGTTTTAAGCAAAATATTGCCGGCAAACCCGTCGCAGACGAGGACATCGCAAGCCCCGGTCAGAATATCGCGCGCCTCGACATTGCCGACAAACGCGATCGGCGTCTCCTCCAGCAGCGGATAAGCCGCCTTCGTCAATTCGTTGCCCTTCTTCGCTTCCGTTCCGACGTTCAGCAAGCCGACGCGCGGCTTCTCCATACCGTGAACCTTTTGCCGGTAAATGCTGCCCATCAGCGCGTATTGCGCCAGATGCTCCGGCTTCGCGTCCATATTCGCGCCCAAGTCCAGCGCCAATACGCCGCGTCCGTCCAGCGTAGGAATCATCGGCGCCAGGGCCGGCCGTTCGATCCCCTCCAGCCGCCCGACGACAAGCAGGCCGGTCGTCATAAGCGCGCCCGTATTGCCCGCCGAAATCATCGCGTCCGCTTGGCCTTCGCGGACCATCCGTCCGGCTACGACCATCGAAGCGTCCTTCTTGCGGCGGACCGCCTTAACGGGCTCATCCTCGGCCTCGATCACCTCTTCGGCGTGCTGGATCGATAGATTGGACGGAGCCCCCGCCATCAGCGGTTCCAAAGCCTCCTTGCGGCCGACCAGCACGATTTGCACGTCGCTCCATTCCCGGGCCGCGGCCAGCGCGCCTTCCACGGTGCTCTTCGGCGCGTGATCCCCGCCCATGGCGTCAATCGCGATTCGCATGGCTATTTCCTCCCTCTTGATTGTCATCGGCGGTGGACCGGTAGATGACAAAGTTCCCTTGAAAAACCATTTCTTCCCCCACATAGGTAAATACTTCGACCCGAGCCTTGCCTTTGTTGCCGGACATCGGACGCACGTAAGCCTTCGCGATGCACTTCTCCCCCAAATGAACCGAGCGGATAAACCGGATGTCGGCGGAGAACGTCAAAGCGATCTCGTCGTTAATCACGGCGACGGCCAAGGAGTTGGCCTGGGCGAACACATGGTGTCCCCGCGCAATCCCCGTCCGGGAAAAAACATGCTCCTCCCGGATTTCGAAGATGGAGATCCCGCTCTTGTCCAGCTGGAGATCGACGATTTCCCCGATCACCTCATGCAGCGGCAGGGACCGAACCTGATCGTAGGAGCGCTCCGCCATCAGCTTCATGCGTTCCCTGAGTTCGGGGATTCCCAGCTCCAGGCGGTCCAATCGAATCGTCTGAATGCTGACTTTAAGCTGACGCGTCAGCTCCTGATCCGTGACAAACGGATTTTCCTCTATAAGTTTCACGAGCTGCTGCTGTCTCGCTCTTTTCGGCAAACGTTCGATGGATATCCCCTCCGAGGATCAGTTCAATCTATTATAAACGCTAGGTTGATGACATCACATTTTAGAACCTGGTACTAAATTCTAGTATAAAACATCTGCCCGGAAAAAGAAAGAGGCAATGCTTCTAACCGCCGTTCTTTCCGCCCCGCGGCACATCATAGCCACCCGTCAAACGGGTGGTTTTGCTTTAAGGCTATATGCCTTTATTACCGGCTTGCGTCTAAAGGCGCTAACTTTCACTTCGTTCAAGCTACTATTCCGTTACCGCTTTTGCCTACTCCTGAAGGGGTGCGTTTATTACTAGTCCCCCTTCAGACAACCTTGATAACATAGAATTCCTGCATATGTGCATGCTTTTTTCCTGTTTGGATTAAAAATTTCAAAATACCTGCAAATCTGCAGGAATTTTCGACGAAACCGGCTCGTTTCTCTAAAATCGCTGGAAATGCCTGCAGATTTGCATCTTTTTTCGCATTCCCTCGGGAATCGGCCTAAAATTCCTGCAGATTTGCATCTTTTTGGAGTTGGAAGTTTGGAAACTAGCCCCAAAAAAAATAGTATCTCACCGAAATGAGATACTACCTGAAGTTGTTGAAATTACAGTCGCTTACGCGTTGATAATTTCTCTCGATTTGTATGTTCCGCAAACTTTGCATACGTGGTGAGCAAGCTTCAATTCGCCGCATTGTTCACATTTTACCATGCCCGGCACAGCCAATTTGAAGTGCGTACGACGTTTGTCGCGGCGCGTTTTGGACGTTCTCCGTTGAGGTACTGCCATGGTTCCCACCTCCTTATCAAGTCAACCCGGGTTCCCGGTTTCTTACGCTGTTCGTTGTTTACTTTTTGAAAAAATCGCCGAGCGAGGCCAGACGAGGATCAATCCGCTCCGTATTGCAGCCGCAATCCCGCTCATTGCGATCGGTTCCGCAAGAAGGGCAAAGCCCTTTGCAATCTTCCTTGCACAAGGCCGCGAAAGGAAGGTTCAGAAGAAAGGACTCTTCAACGTAGGGCTTCAGATCCAACTGATCTTCAGCGACCCATTGCAGTTCCTCATCTTCATCCTGCGCTTCCGCCTCGGGATGATCGCTTTGCTTGAAGCGTTCTTCAAACTCGATATCGACTTTGTGGCTCAAGGGCTTCAGGCATCGGGAACAGGACATGTCCAGTTCGCCCGCAAGGGTTCCGGTCACCTTCACCACTCCGCCGCCGGCAGGCTCGGCCTGAAGATCGGCTTGTAGGGGTCCGGCCGCCTGAATATCCTTGCGTCCCTTGATAACCTGGCTGACATCCAGCGTCTGGTGGAACTCCACCGGGCGGTCGGACGACGCCAACTGACGAAAATTTAAGATCATGAATATCACTCCAAACAAACAAAAATTATTATACCGATTTTCAGTAAGTTTTGTCAACAGCCCTGCTGTGTTATTATTCATATTAAATAAACCAAAATCATCGTGCAGTAACCGCCGGCGCGCCTCTACAGAGCGCCCTGCGGAAGCTGTGCCGTCAGAGGGGAACGAACTTTGAAGACCGTCGGACTCATCGTCGAATATAATCCGCTTCATAACGGGCATGCCTATCATTTCGCCGAAGCCAAGCGGCTGGCCGGTGCCGAAGCCGCCGTCGCCGTGATGAGCGGCGATTTTTTGCAGCGGGGCGAACCCGCGATCGTCGGCAAATGGGCCCGGACCGAAATGGCCCTGCGGCTCGGCGTCGACCTCGTGCTGGAGCTGCCGGTCGCCTATGCCGTGCAGCCGGCCGAATGGTTTGCGTACGGCGCCGTCGCCACGCTCCAGGCGACCGGCGTCGTGACGCATCTGTGCTTCGGCAGCGAAGCCGGGGCGCTCGAGGCCCTGCAGCCGCTCGCGGAGCGGCTGGCGGACGAGAGCGCCGCGCTCCGGGCGGCAGTCCGCGAGGAGCTCGCCACCGGGGCGAGCTACCCCGCGGCCTACGCCGCCGCGGCCGCCCGCACCTGCGCGGGCGGCGATGCCGCCGCGGCGCGAGCGCTTTTGATGCAGCCCAACAACAGTTTGGGGCTGCATTACCTGATCGCGCTGCGGCGGCTGTCCAGCGGCATCGCGCCGCTGACGGTGCGGCGGCGGGCCGCGGGGTACCACGACGCGGCGCCGCGGGACGCCGCGATCGCTAGCGCCACCGCCGTGCGGGCGCTCCTGGCCAAGGCGGGCGGGCTTGCCGCCGCGGAGCCGTACGTGCCGCCGTTCACGGCGGCCGTACTGGCCCGCGAGTTCGCCGCCGGGCGGGGGCCGATGGACTGGGAGCGGTTCGCGCCCCAGTTGTTTCACCGGCTGCTCGCCTGCACGCCCGGCGAGCTCGCGGCCCATCATGAAATGACCGAAGGGCTGGAGTACCGGATTAAACGTCTGTTATCCGATCTAAGCCACCCCACGGTATCCGAGCTGGTCAAACAGCTGAAAACGAAGCGTTACACGCACACCAAACTTCAGCGGACCCTGCTCCATGTTTTGCTTCAGCATCCGGCCGATTCCCTCGCCCCTGAAGCTTTGGGGCAAGGGCCGCAATATTTGCGGGTCCTGGGCTTTTCGCAAAAAGGCAGAGCGCTGCTCAAAACGATGAGAAAAACGGCCGCCCTCCCCGTCATCACCCGGGCGGCCGGCGGCGAGGCTCATTCTCATTTGGCGCTTGATCTCAAAGCCTCCGCCCTTTACGCGAACGCCATGACGACAAGAACGACGGAAGATATGTTGCGGGATTATCGGCAGCCTCCACTTCAGTTATAGAGGCCGAGGTTCGGCCTTTATGATTTGTACGACAGCTCCTTCAAATACTTCAGGGCGTCGTCGACTCGCTTGACCGGAACCAGCTTCATCGAAGTCCCGAGTTCGTCGACCTTCGCCTTTGCTTCCTTATAATTGTCCTCCGGCACAAAAAATATATCCGCCTTCTCCCGATCGGAAGCGACGATTTTAAACTGGACCCCGCCGATCGGGCCGACGGTTCCGTCCTCCGCCACGGTGCCCGTTCCGGCAACGCGGTAGCCTTTGCTCAGGTCCCCGGGGGTCAGCTGGTTATAAATTTCCAGGGAGAACATCAACCCTGCGGAAGGACCGCCGATTCGCGTTTCGGCAAAATGCACCTCCATGCCCGGATCCTGCGGCTGGATTTTTCGGACTTCCCCGACGCTGACCCCGAATCCCACTTTGGCGATCCCGTTGGTTTCGCCGAGTTCCACCAGCTCTACCCGCTGTTCGACCTTTTTCCCGTTTCGCTCCAGCTCCACCGCTACTTGATCCCCCGCCGATTTCCCGGACATGAGCTCAGCCAGCTGCTCGAACTTTTCGACTTTCTTCCCGTCCACTTTTCTGAGGATGTCTCCAGGATGAAACTCTCCCTTGGGGGTGATCTTGTCGGAAAGGCCGATCACAAAAACATACTCCGGCACGATTTTGTATTCGACCCCCGCGTATTTGTAAGCGGCCATGATCGCGCTGGATTGCGAAGTATTCATGTAGTAGCGCTGCTCGGTCTGATATTCCTCCTCGTTCCGGTCCGGTTCCTTGCGGATGACTTCCGTGTGAGGCTGAAATTGGGACGTGACGAGCATAGCGATATTCGCATAGCTGACGGAAACGGTGGTCAGCATAAAGGTTCCCTTTTCTTCCGTATCCCCTTTCTTAACGCTGACGATCGGTTTGATCTCCTCCGCCGAACCGGGTTGATGGATCATATAAGGCGTGGGCATGTACACCAGGACGTAAATCAATATGGCCAACGTGATTAAATACAGCCCCGCTTTAATGACGGACGATCTGCTTCTGCGCATTTCCCTCTCCCCCCTCTGATTTTGCCGTTCTCGGACAATGGCATGTACTTTGCCTCCCGAGCATATATCTTGTACTATTCCATTCGTTTTTTAGCGATTATCAAAAAAAGTAGGTGAACTCCTTGCCAAGCAAGAGCTCCACTTCCGGAAGCAGCTTTTCGGCGACACTGCTATTCGGGCTGTCCGCCGTCCTGCTCGTCGTTTGTATTATGATCGACCCCCGCGAGGCCTTTCAGGCTTCCGGCCAGGGGTTAACCGTCTGGTGGCGGATCGTGTTCCCCGCCCTTCTCCCGTTTCTGGTGCTGTCCGAAATCCTGCTTGCCGGCGGCTTCGCTCACGGGCTCGGCGTCTTGGTCGAGCCGTTAACCCGAAGGGGACTGGGCCTGCCCGGCTCTTATGCCTGGGTGCTGCCGCTCGGTCTTACGGCGGGTTTTCCGGCCGCCGCATCCGCCGCGGCCACTCTGTACAAACAAGGCAAGATTTCGGCTCTGGAAGCGGAAAAGATGGCCGCATCCGCCCACTTTGCCAGTCCGATGCTCATTGCGGTTGTGGTCGGCACCGGCTTCTGGGGGCGGCCCGAGTGGGGCCTCCTGCTCCTTGCCGCGCATTGGCTCGGCGGCCTCGCCGCAGGCGTTACGCTTCACCTTCTGGACCGGAGTCCGGGCCCCGAACCCAAAGCAAAGCCGGCCGTCACCTCTCCCTCCCGCCCCCGGCCGTCCCGATTCCGCCAGGCGCTCGCGCAAATGGAAGAAGCCCGCAGGGCGGACGGCCGCGGTATCGGCAAACTGCTGGGGGATACGGTCAGTTCGGGAGTACAGATCTCGATGACGACCGGCGGTTATATGCTTATTTTTGCAGTGGTCATCCATGTGTTGACCGGCATCTTGCCCGGATTTCTTCCTTCCTTCGTCGTGGCCGGCCTGCTGGAAGTCCATCTGGGCACCTACACGGCCGCCCGGCTGTCGCTTCCGCCGGCGATGGTCTGCGCACTGCTCGGCGCTTTGCTGGGATGGAGCGGAATCTGCGCGTTTCTGCAGGCGAGGTCCGTCCTGAAGCCTGCCGGCCTGGGCGGTACGAAGTATTTTTTGCTGACTCGACTGCTTCATGGAGCATACGCCTATGTATTGACTTTACTGCTGTGGGCTCCGATGTCCAAATGGCTCCCCCAAGTCAAGTCCACCACGGCGGAGGTTGATCTGCCTTCCGTTACCGCGGGCTCTTTTCCCATACCGGGATGGGAGCAAATCTCCGGAGTTGTTCAGGCCCAGTTTTGGCTGCTGTTGTTCCTTGTCGCAGCTTTTCTGGTCATTTCGCTCGTTTACAAAAAAAATGCGAATTGATGCTTTGCTTGATATCCTTCAACGGTTCGCGAATTTCTCCTTCAGCGCCTTCTCCACTTCCGGCGGAACGAGGTCGCCCACGTCCCCGTGGAAGCTGGCGATTTCCTTCACCACACTGGAGCTGAGATAGGAATATTTCGGATTGGTCATCATAAAAATCGTCTCGACCTCGCTGTTCAGCTTGTGGTTCGTCGACGCCAGTTGGAGTTCGTATTCAAAATCGGTTACGGACCGGATCCCTCTTACGATTACATGAGCCTGCTTGAGATCCATGTAATTGACGAGCAGATCCCGGAAGCTGTCGATTTCCACATTAGGCAAATGCGCCGTCACCGTGCCGAGCAATTCTTTTCGCTCGTCCACCGTAAACAAAGGATTTTTGCTCAAGTTGTTCAGGACGGCTACGATCAGTTTGTCGAACTGGCGCGACGCCCGCTGAATGATATCCATATGCCCCTTTGTCACCGGGTCAAAGCTTCCCGGATAAACCGCGATCCGCGGCGTTTTTCTTTGATGTTCCATCTTATGCCTCCTCGCCCGGTTCTTGAACCGGGGGTTCATGATCCTCTTCATTGTAGCGGTAGATAGAGACAGCCGTCTCGCCGTACTGGGCCTTTCTCGTCTCGGCAAAGGCCCCGACCCGCTCCGGATAAGCGTACGAGGATTCATACTCCAAAACGATTGTCGCTCCGGGATGGAGCAGGCCTAGCTGATCCATCATGCTCATCAGCTTGTCCCCATGCTTTAGACGATAAGGCGGATCCAGAAAGACGAGATTAAACTTCGCCTCGCGCTTGGCTAACGCCTTGAGCGCCCGTTCGGCGTCATTTTTATAAACCTCCGCCTTGTCCTCCAGCCCCGCCGTCCGCAAATTGGCGCGAACGATTTCGATGCTTTTATATTCCAAGTCCACGAATACGGCTTTGTCCATTCCGCGGCTCAAGGCCTCGATCCCCAGTCCGCCGGTACCCGCGAACAAATCCAGCGCGCAGCCCCCTTCGAAATACGGCCCGATCATGCTGAACAAGGCCTCCTTCACTTTGTCTGTCGTGGGCCTTGTCCCCATACCGGGGACCGCCTTGAGCGCTCTCCCCCGGGCACTGCCCGATATGACTCTCATGTTTCGCTTCCCTTCCTTCATGCAAAAAATGCCTGACGCTATCGTACCATAATCGAACGGGGAATTAAAAATTGAAATCTCTCCATATTTTCTCGCAAGGATGTATAAATCACCCTTAAAGTGATCAGAATGGTACTATCGACATCACAAATGTCGTAGACAACCGCGGAGAAGACTTACGTTTCCCCATAAGCTCTTCGTCCGGTTTCTCCTCTCCCATGATGGGCGTCCCGCAAGGGGCGCCCGGACAAAAGCCTTTGTAGCAAGGTTTTCTACGAAGGTTTTTGTCCTTTTTTTATGAGTTGATGAACTGAACTTTAACCATAATGCGAAAAAGCAAAAAACCGCTCATAGAGAGCGGTCGGGAATTCCTGAATCCAACGTGGAACATGCCGATTCCCCACGGGACCGGTTTACTTGATTCTTTTTAATTCTGCTTCCTGCTGGATCGAACGAGCAGAGAGAAGCTCGATGATTCTATGCTGATTCTCCAAAATGGTTTCCACGTTCTTCAGGCGATCATTGGTTTCCAGTACCACACGCTTGATCAAAACCTGATCCTGCTTCATCTCCAGCAGATCCTGTTTCATTCCCAGCTGTTCTTCCTTTACCTCCTGAAGTTCTTGCTTTATCTCATGGAGTTCTTGTTTCATCCCCTGCTGCTCTTGCTTTATCCCCTGGAGTTCTTGCTTCATTTCCTGCTGTTCTGTTTCGATACGTTCCAAGCGCTCATTCACGGGTACCAATTCCGCTCGAATTACCGATTGCAGCAACTCTTTAAGATCATTGTCCATGGGACTCCGCTCCTTAAAACTTGATGATGGTATTGTACCAGAACTGCCAGAGCAGTGCTATCGGTTAAGCTTAGCATTTAAGTTTATAATATGGCAGTTTTACGGCCGTTTTAAATATCTGATCCTCATTTCGCTTTTTATGCCGGGTATATCAGATTTCATAGCCGATATTCCAGATTCTGTTGTATGCTGTATTAAGAAAACAGTTCAAATCTGGGGAGGTTCCTTTTATGAGTCCGTTGTGGCGCAGCGTTTTTTCGTTTAAAGGATTTTTGGCCATGGTGATGGCGGCACTTCTTCTCACAAGCTGTGAGTCCACGAAAATGGCCGTAGAGACCAACACCCCAACCTCGATGAGCATGAAATACGCCAAGTTTACGGGGCAAAAAGAAAAGGACATTCAGGTGGAAAAAGGTCAGCCGTTGGAGGTCGGGTTTGAAGTAACCACCGATTCCGGGCAGTTGGATATTTCCTTGACGGATAGTCAGGGCAACCCCTCCTATCAAGGAAAACAAATCCAAACTTCCTCCTTTGTCGTCCAGCTCGATCAACCCGGAAACTACCGTCTTGAGGTGAAGGGGAAACAGCATAAGGGAAGTTTCGCCATTTCCTGGGGGAGTTTGAAACGGTAAAAAGGCGTCACAGATATACTCTGCGACGCCTTCGCGCTGTTTCGCTTTTTCAGATCAAAATCGGCTGGGCAATCAGACCTCGTTGCAGGTCAAGTTCTTTTTTAACACCGATGAAAACATCTTGAAGGGACGAGCCCCAAAGAAGATTTTCCTGCAAAATATAAGCTTTGACCTCGGCGCAGCTCTTATCAAATGTTTCAAGATAGGAGCTCCCGGCCAATTCCAAGTGCTTTCTCGCTCGCTTGATCAAGGACATATATTCATGGTACAGTTCGGATTGTATGAGTTGGGAATCCGGAGAGAGGGTTGCCCAAGTAAATGCCCCGCCTTCCACACATTCGGAAGATCCTTGAACGTATTCTATGTCGGAGTGCACCATGATAAACAACCGGACCCGATTTTCCAGAGACTTGTAATGCTCCTTTATTTGTTCCAGCGAATCCATCCAACACACTCCTTTCTATTGGTATGACTATGCAGAAAGAGGGTGTCTTCTTTGTGTTTTTCGTTCCCCATACCATGAGTATAAGCCTTTTCCCAATCCTTGTATATATAGAAATTTACAAATCCGTAACTTTTGGATTAAAAAACCGTCATTTCATTTCCTGAATTTGTTGGATTTCATTCTTTCTTGTCAAACAGTCCGCGGCGATGCAAAATGGTGATGACCCGGTAGAAATCGAGGCTTCCGCCCTCCGGGGTATCGATCAGCGGCCGGGCCAGGTCATAGCTGACGGCGGCCTGAACCGCTGCTTTGGCCCAATCCGGTACGGGCATGCTCGCCTTTCTTTCCAGTTCGGCAATCCGCTCCGCCTGCATGTTCACCGTATCCAACAGGGCGTCAAACCGCTTCTTTTCCTCGGCCGTCATCGGCTCATCCCCTTTCCGAGTATCATATTGATATAGATTATACTTATCCATCAAACCGATTAATTTGGAAGCGTATGACGGATCGGTCGCATAACCTGCCGCCGCGACCGCCTTAGCCGCCTCCTGCCCGGAACGCCGCAGCACCCCGGCGTATCGTTTATTCTGCAACAGCCGGGTATGATCCGCTATCGATTCTGCCCACGAGCGGTATTTCCGGAACGGGGCATGGATTCGTATCGGTGATCCGTTCCGGTATTCCGTCGTCGGCATCATTACGCTGCCTGCAGGCCCGTTACCTTTAATTCCGAATAAATTGTTGGCTTGTCTCGCCAGACCGCTGGATCCCCAATTCGATTCCAATGCGGCTTGAGCGATCGTGAGGGAAGCGGGAACTCCGCTTTGATGCCAGTCTTTCACCGCGTCCGGAGCAATTGCAGCGATGAATTCCGCTCTGTCCATCTCATCACCTCCAAAATCAGCATATGCAGAGGTTTCTCCGGACGCTTGGACAGAATAGGACAAAACAGGCTTATTCCAGGATCTTGTCGGGATCCGCCGCTTTTCTGATTTTGTGCTCCACCTTCTGGTCGCTTCCCAGATAGTACTTTTCCACAGGTTTTAAATTTTCGTCCAACGTGTAAACCAACGGAGTTCCCGTGGGGATGTTGACATCCACGATCTCCTCATTGCTTAAATTCTCCAGATATTTCACCAGGGCTCTGAGGCTGTTGCCATGGGCTGCGATGACCACGTTTTTCCCCGCAAGGATCTGTGGCTTGATTTCTCTGTCCCAATAATCCTGCACTCGCACGATCGTCTCTTTCAGGCTCTCCGTCAGGGGGATTTGCGAATCCGGAACATCGCGATATTTCGGATCGTTTCGCGGATAACGCTCATCCTCCTGATTAAGGGAAGGAGGAAGCACATCAAAGCTTCGGCGCCATAACATAACCTGATCCTCTCCATACTGCTGGGCTGTCGTCAATTTACTCAACCCTTGCAGAGCCCCGTAGTGCCGTTCATTCAGCTGCCAAGTCTTATGCACCGGGATCCAGAGCAAATTCATCGCATCCAGGATATAGTACAGTGTTTTAATCGCCCTCTTAAGGTAGGAAGTGTAGGCCACATCGAAAACGAATTTCCCCTCTTTCAGCAAAATTCCAGCGTCCTTCGCTTCCTTGGCTCCTTTCGCAGATAAGTCGACATCCGTCCATCCCGTAAACAAATTGGATTTGTTCCATTCGCTTTCTCCATGTCTGACCAGCACCAACCGGTACATTCATCCATCACCTTTCTTATTTCGTAGTAAGATATTTTCTCCACATAAACGGAAATTCGGCCGTACATTCTAACATGCATATCGAGGTACATGGTGGGCAAGCTAACCATGATTCCCAATATCTAAACATTTAGGAGGACAAACTACATGTACAATAATGTCTCTCAGCAAGTTCGCGAGATCGAACAGATTGTAAGACAATTGGAACAGCAAACCCGCCAATCTACCGCCATGTATCAGCAAATGCTGGAACAGGAACAACAAAACGCGATTCAACTGGAGCAGTTGGCTCAACGCGAACGCAAGGCGGTTCAAACGATTCAGACAGCGATTCAAGGTCATCAGCAAGCGATGCAGCAGTTCCAGCAGCTGTCGCAGCTGACGAGCCAAATTGAAAGAACCTCTTTCTCTGGAACCAGCCAATTCGGAAGCCAGGAATACAGACCGTCCAGCTCATTTGGGGGGGGATTTAGCCAAACGGGATTTAGCCAAACGGGATTTAACCAAGGAAACATCGGCTCTTCCTCGATTGGATCTTCTTCGATTGGATCTTCTTCCATTGGCGCTTCTTCCATTGGCGCTTCTTCCATTGGCGCTTCTTCCATTGGCGCTTCTTCCGGCGGAACTTCCTTCGGCTCGGGTTCGTCCTTTGGCATGGGCTCTTCCATCGGATCCGACTCCTCTTCAGGCACAAGCTCTTCCATCGGGGCCGGCTCCTCCTTTGGCGCAGGCTCTTCCATCGGGTCTGGATCCTCCTCTGGCGCAAGCTCTTCCATCGGGGCCGGTTCATCCTTTGGCGCAGGCTCTTCCATCGGGTCTGGATCCTCCTTTGGCGCAGGCTCTTCCATCGGGGCCGGTTCATCCTTTGGCGCAAGCTCTTCCATCGGATCCGGTGCATCCTTTGGCGCAGGCTCTTCCATCGGAGCTTCGCCTGTAAATTCGTCGTTCGGAGCCTCCGGTTCGTCGGCAGGATCCTTTGGAACTTCTTCGCTCAGATCGTCGGCCGGATCATCCTTCGGTCCGCAAAGCGGTTCCTCTTTCGGATCTTCCGCAGGGTCCGTCGGATCTATCGGCTCCGCCGGTTCCCTCGGCTCAGTTGGATCTGCCGGTTCCACCGGTTCTATGGGGTCTGTCGGTTCCGTCGGATCCATGGGATCCGGCGGGTCGTCCTTCGGATCTTCCATCGGCCAAACGTCCGGGTCACAATTGAGCCCATCGAGCTCCAGCTCGGTTATGCGCGGTATGCAATAACCTCCGTCAAACCGTTCAACTTCAGAAGCCGCCAGCTTTTGGCGGCTTCTTTCTTTTTTTACTCCTATTCATTAATACCCAAACCATCGTATAACTATAATCCTCCATCGCCCACACTATGCTATAATTGGTAAATACAATGATGGGTGGAGGAACTTATGAGCAAGCTCATGCTTTTTATTTTGTTGACCTGGTTGATAGGGAATCCCTGGATTGCCGTTATAATTTTGCTCGCAGTCCTTTATTTTATCGATCGGCGTTTTATCGGCGTATTTCCGAGCATCTCCAGACCTTTTAAAAGATATCGAAATATAAGCAAGCTACGTCAGCAGCTTTCCCTGAGTCCGTTTGATGTTTCCGCGAAACGCGAACTGGCCGGCCTGTTACTGGAACGCAAAAAGTACAAAGAAGCGCTGGCTCTTCTTGAAGAAGTGCGAGACTACTCCGAGAGCTCGGCGGAATATTGGGACGACTTGGGGACGGCGACCATCGGGCTGGGGCGCTTGGACGAAGGCGAAGCCATGAAACTTCAAGCGATCCGACTCAACGAACGCGTAAGATACGGCCAACCTTATTTAACGCTGGCGCTGGCCTTTAAGGAAACTAATCCCGAGAAGGCGCTGGTCTACGTCGGTAAATACGGTGAAATCCAATCCTCCTCCAGCGAAGCCTGCTACCTTCTCGGCAGTCTCTACCGCTCGCTGGGGCGCAAGGAAGAGGCAAACCAAGCCTTTCAGGAATCCATAGCCGTCTACAGAAGCCTGCCTAAATTCAAAAAACGCCATGAACGAAAATGGGCGGTGCGCAGCTACTTTTCTTCCCTGTTTGTTTAGCCGAAAAAATAAAAGAACCGCATCCCCGTTCACACGGAGGATGCGGCTTTCATTTTTTCTATTCGTCCGATTCTTCTTCCTCTGTCCGATAAACGCACCGAAACTCCTCGTACCCGCCTTGCGAGATAAAGCCTTGGACCGAAAATCCGATATTGCGGAAAAAATCGGCTCCCTCTTCATCGGTTATGGCCGTAATGACCCGGGGTTGTTTGAGAAGCAAGGTCTCCAGCAGCATTCCGCGTCCGTAACCTTTCAAGCGGTCTTCCGGATGTACCGCAAGATGGTGAATGTCCATCTGGCCGCCTTCCCGGAGGGCAAAGCCGATTAACCCGATCCATTCCCCTTCCTCTTGATAACCGTATAACTCGGCTTGTCCACCGGACGCATAAAGTTCCCAGGCCTCTTTTTCCCGTTCGGGGTCAAAACCTGCCGCATATTCCATCAGCTCCCGCAGAGCCTCTTCGGCGGGGAACGAGGTCACTTGAACGAGCACGCTCGGTTCCTCCCTTATTCCTTTTTACCGATCACTTCGGTTCTTCCATCGTCATAGCCTACGATAACCGTATCGGCGATATCTACGAACAATCCGTGATCCACGACGCCGGTCGTCATTTTCAATTCATGGCTTAACTCGCCCGGCGATACAATCTTGCCAAAAGACGCATCCGCGATATAGTTCCCGTTGTCCGTGACGTAAAGTTGTCCGTCCCGCTGGCGCATTTCGATTTCAACTTTATAGCGTTCTTGCAGCCGGCCCAGCGTCCATTCATAGCAAAAAGGCACGATCTCGATCGGAAGCTTGAATCCTCCCAGTTGGGACACCATTTTACCGCTGTCCGCAATGACGATGAACCGGTCGCTGTTGATCGCCACCAGCTTCTCGCGCAGCAGAGCGCCGCCCCCTCCTTTGATCAGCGCCATCTGCGGATCCACTTCGTCCGCTCCGTCGATCGCGATATCCAGCCGGGTCACTTCGGATGACGCCACTAGCGGAATCCCGTATTTCACCGCAAGCTCCTCGGAAGCATTCGAGGTCGCAATCGCCCGGATCTTCAAGCCCTTGCCCACCATCTCTCCGATTTTCTCGATAGCATAATAGGCTGTGGACCCGGTTCCCAAACCGACGGTCATCCCGTCCCGAACCCATTCGGCCGCCTTATATCCAGCCGCCTGTTTCGCATTCATAGTTCCGCCTCCTTATTTTGTGGCATCCTATATGTAACGGATTTTGTTTTTTATCGAACCAGCTAATATCATACCAAAAACAGGCGCAAAAAAGAACAGCGTACCCCGAGATCCCCCTTTCGGCAAATCCCGGATTCGCTGTTCATCATTAGGTATATTCAACTATGACAACCGTTGCGTCAAGCCTGATGGATCGGTTTAGGCGCTTTTCGTCTGCCCTCTTCGCCCTTGTCGGATTCGGGCTTAACCATCAGTAGAAGCAGTACAACCGCGATTAGAGCCACGGCTCCGATCACGATGAACATCATCGTGTGGCCGGCCCCCACCAGCAAAGAAATGACTGGTGGTCCCAACGAAACCCCGATAAAGCGCATACTGCTGTAAACGGAGGTGATCGTTCCCCTTAATTCCTTATCGATTCCTTCGGTAATTAAAGCGTCCGAACTCGGCAGAACGATTCCGATGCCGACCCCGCATACGATCAAACAAGCGATCACGAAATAAATATTGTTCAAAAAGCTGATCCCGAATAATGCTCCCGTTGCCATAATCAGCCCGACAACACCACACCATTTCATCAGCTTTTTGTTCTTTCCGATTTTTTTCCCCGTAATATAGGAAGCCAGGCACAAGGCTGCTAAAGGAATGGCCAAAACCAGCCCTTTTATTACCCCGTCCAGTCCATGCCGTTTCTCCAATTGATCGGATAAATAAAACAGCACGCCGAAGAGCAAAAACATGCAGATGCAGCCGATCGCGAAAATAGCATAGAGCCAGCGCCCTTTCTCGACAAACACGTTTTTCAGTGAAGTTAAAAACTCCCTTAAAGGCTTGGCTTCATGACGGCGTTCCGGCTCTTTAACCAAGAAAAGGACCAGAAGAAGAGACACCAGGCACATAACAGGAATCGCCAGAAACGGCACATACCAGATCCACGCGCCCAAGAGCGCCCCTAGGATCGGGCTGAGCACCTTACCGAACGTATTCGAGGTTTCGATAATCCCCAGACTGTGGCTTACTTCATCCTCTTCGTCGAACAGATCCCCCACCAGGGGCAGGACGATCGGGAAGGCGCCGGCTGCGCCAATTCCTTGTAAAAAGCGCCCGGCCAGAATGATCCAATAAACCGCCAAGCCTTCCGAAAACCAGGGGGCAACCCCGGAAACCGCTCCCCCGATCCCGGCGATAACCAAGCTGGGAAGAATGATTTTTTTCCGCCCCCATTTGTCCGAAAGATATCCGGCCACAGGAATGAGCAGAATGGCTACGACCGCGTACACCGTGATCAGCAAACTGACCTGAAACGAGGAAACGCGGAGCTCGCGGGCAATTTGCGGAAGTATCGGGATCAGCATGGAATTGCCCAAGGTCATGATGAGCGGGATGGAAGCGAGCGCAGCCAAATCGCCTTTTTTGTTATCCATTATGATGGCCACCCTTCACAGTCGATAAATCATTCCATAAAGGGTAGTTTGGTTGTATTTCACGAAAATATACTCCGGGCCTTTATTCACACCTATACAAGAATATACGTATCCTCCCGGCTTTCGCGGACAAAACGGCTGGGCGTCCCCACGGAATACACATGCAGCAGATGCATAGCCCGCGTACACGCCGTGTAAAATAGTTTCCGCTCCGCTTCGCGGGTATATTTCTCGTCCGAACCGTCGTAGATCAGAACGGCATCGAATTCCACGCCCTTCGCCAAATAAGCCGGTATGATATGAATTCCTTTCTCAAAAGAGAGCGTCGTCTTCTTGATCAACTTCACCGGCAAATCTTTCGACAGCGCCTCATAGGCTTGCTGGCTTTCGGCCGCCGTTTTGCAGATGACCGCGATCATGTCATACCCCTCGGCGCGAAGCCCTTCGATATCTTGCCGGATTCGTCCGTTCAGTTCGGCGACATCGTCAAGAACGCGCACCTCAGGCTTTTCGCCTTCCCGATTAAACGGCACAATCGCCTCACCGCCGGGAATCATCCCTCGGGTAAATTCGACGATTTCCCGCGTGGAACGATAGCTTTGCACCAAAGTGATCAGCTCGCTCTGCTCCTCCCCGTACAATTCCGTCAGCGACGTGGACTGCTGCAATACCGAGGCATGAGCGTAAATCGCCTGATTCAAATCGCCGAGCGCCGTCATGCGGGCACGCGGAAAGAGCCGCTTGAGAAAGTACAGCTGAAAAGGCGAGTAATCCTGCGCTTCATCGATAATGACATGCCGGATCGAGGTATTGGAACGGAAGCCCAGAATAAGTTCCTTCAAATACAGAAAAGGTGTGGCGTCCTCGTAAAACAGCTCCCCCTCCCGGATCTTCTCCAGAGTCTGCACGCAGATGGCGTCCCAGTCCGCCGGAAGCTCGCCGCCGTGGATTTCCCGGAACAGGTCGCGATTTTGAAACAACTGGCTGTAGAGCGCCGTAACATCGACGAACCGCAGCGATTTTACCCATCTGCGCAGCGGTTTCAGCCGGTCGCTGACCACCATTTTGGATAGAATGACCTTTTCTTCGTCGTAATCGCTGAAATTGTCGGCCCGCCCTTTTTGATTGCGGCGCATCCGTTGAAACGCCCGCTGATAATCCTCGATGTCCAGGATTTGAATCTGCTCCTCGACCCAAGGTTCGTTCAGCTCGCCCTTTCCGAAGGCAGCCAGCTCCTTGAGCAGCCAATCCTTCAAAAGCTCACACCGGTTGGCCAGCCGAATCGCCGGATCAAAGGCATAGAATTTCTCCGCGATCGTGTCCGCGTCCACCACCACCTTGCCCATAAACCTCAAAGGCTTGAACCGCATCTCCTTCCGTTCCAGCAGTTGCTTATACCGATTGATCGCATCAAGGAACGAAGCCGAGGATTTATAGCGGATCCCGTTAATGCGGGCGGCATAGTCCGCGTCTTCCCGGCCCGAAAGCACGTATTCGATCTGGATGAAGGGGTCCTCCAGCTGAAATTCGCGGCCGAGCCGATGTTCCAGATACTCCTGAAACGTCGTCTGCAGCATATTCTCTTCTCCGAGCTCCGGCAGTACGGTAGACACATAGCTGTTAAACATCGGATTCGGCGAAAAAAGAATCATCTGGTCCGCCTGCAGCGTATCCCGATGCTTATAAAGCAAATAAGCGACGCGCTGCAAGGCGGCGGAGGTCTTTCCGCTGCCTGCGGCCCCCTGGACGATCAGCATGCGGCTTCTGTCATTGCGGATGATCCGGTTCTGCTCCCGCTGAATCGTAGCCACGATGCTCTTCATCTGGGCATCCGAACTGCGGCTGAGAACTTGCTGGAGCAGCTCGTCGCCGATCGTTACGCCGGTATCGAACATCACTTTAATTTCGCGGCCCCGGATCACGAACTGGCGTTTCAGGGTCATCGTGCCTTCAATCGTCCCGGAAGGGGTCTCGTAGGACGCCGGCCCGGGAACACTGTCGTAGTAAAGATTCGAAATCGGCGCGCGCCAGTCGTAGACGAGAAACGTCTCATCCCCCTCCTCCAGCAGCGAAGCGATCCCCAAATAAATCGAATCGGTCCCGTAACCCTCTTCTTCAAAATCGATACGTCCGAAATAAGGCGACTGTTTGAGCCGCTTCATTTTTCCGAGTGCGGCGGAGGCGTGCTGATGGCTCTTCTCCCGCTCGGACAACACCTGCGATTGCTGGCGCAAGCTGGTGGAGGTTTCTCCGACATCGTCGGCTTCCGAGAAGTTGACGGTTACCTCATCCCAAAATTCCTTTCGCATGGTCACGACATCCCCGCGTACGCTGCCCACTTCACTCTCTAACTGCGCAATCTGTTCGTCAATCCGGTCGGAGACATATTCGACGCGCTGCTGCTCTTCTTTCCATGTTTGGTCCGTTCCGTTCACCATGATCGCTCCCCTTGTAAGCTTCTATATAACGACTTTACCAACAAGGCAAACAGCCTATTGACATTGGAATACAATTATGATATAATCTTTTTAGGATATGTTTACTTTGTTAATTCTGTTTATATCGGCTTTTATTGTAACCATTTTATGCGCCTTTTTCAACTTGATATTATCGTTAATGGATCAAAGTCCTGCCGAACGGCAGGACTTTTTTGTTATTTATGAATCACCGGCGGTGTGACGGTGATCCGCCAACCGGTTTAGCCTCTCCAGTTGATGCCCGTATTCATACATCTCAGCCGAGACGATCGACAGGCGCAAAACGCCAACCCGTTCGGAAGCGTACCGGTCCAGCATGCGCCGCAGAAACTCGTCGTTCTCCCGCTCGAATTCCTCGGCCTCCCGATTGTTCGGTTTCAGCTTGTCGTCAAACTTGAGCATAATGTGCTCGTGAAATTTGATCAGCTTCTCCAACTGCTGGTCGAATTCGCGGTTCATTTCCGGCGTGCGGACGACCGCCTGGAAATAGTGCTGCTCCACCGCGTCCAAAACCCCGTATCCTTTTCGGAGAGCCTTCAACATTTGTTTGTATACGACCAATTGACGGCTATCGCTGAATTTGGGCGTTTTCAACTTCTTTTGATCTTCTTCCATCAACTTAAATTTGTCGTTTAGTGAATTGATTTTGTCTTCCAGCTTCCGCTTCTCGCTCCGGAACACCGTTTCCTTCATTTCATCGGAGACCGCCGTACGCAGCAGCAAAGAAAGCTGATGGAAGGTTTCCTGGATCTGATTCAGGTACTGCACCTTTGGCTTGGGCGGCATGACCAGAACATTGATGACGAACGCCGAAACGATGCCGATCAAACTCAAGGCAAACCGGTTCAGAGCAAACTCCCATTGCCCCGAGGCTTCCATAACCGATACGACGGTAACCAGCGTGATTCCGATCGTCTCGCCCATGTTCAGCTTCAAACAGATCATAATGACCAGAATGCAGACCAACCCTACCGCAATCGGTTCGTTGGAGAACAGCATACCGCCAAGCATAGCGAGAACGGCCCCAAGCGTATTGGTCTGAAGCTGGTCAAGCAAATATCTCCAGGACCGGTAAATCGTCGGCTGCATCGCAAAAATAGAAGCAACCGCAGCGATGACCGGCGACGATAAATTGAGCCAGCTCACCACATATAAAGCTAAGGTCACCGCAAGACCGGTTTTTAGCATTCTTGCGCCAAACGTCACATCGATTCCTCCTGTTGCTTCTCTCTTTCTCATTTTTACCCGAATTGATATGAATCCGTTCATTTTGTCTAAACTAAGAAGGCAAGGCCCAAATTATTCTAAACGATGAGGTGAAAAAAGTCTATGCACCAGCTGAAACGTCTGGCAGCCGCCACGCTCCTTGCCGCGGTCGCAGGGTGGGGTGTCTTTACCGCCTCTCCCGCATTCGCCCTTACGTCGCCGGCAGAGAGCGCTCCTCCCCAAACGGAGAACGGTGAACGACAGAACAAGCCGCATCGCCCGCACTTCCGCGGCGGGCACCTTGTTAAAGATACGGCGTCCATGCTCGGGATGGAACCGAAAGAGCTCGTCGATCGGCTGCGGAAAGGCCAGTCGCTGATGCAGGTCGTAAAGGCCGAGAAGGGCTGGAGTGAAGCCGAGTATATCAAAAAACTGACGGAAACGGCGTCCCGTCATATGGACGAAGCCGTCGCCGAAGGAAAGCTGAAGCCGGAGCAGGCCGCCAAAATCAAGCAGGGTTTGCCCGAGAGGTTAAAGAAAGCGATTCATCGGACTTGGAAGCACGGCAGCCCCGGCCATCCGGCGATGGACATGCAGCATAATCATATTGTATGGCCCGCTCCGAATTCAAAGCCAGAGACCGCGCAAAATTAGTAAAAAAAGGACGGGGCCGCCGCCAGGACTGGCGACGGCTCCGTCCTTTCTGTCTTGTTGGTTTATTTTCCAGTTGGAGACAGCTTCTCCTTCTTCGCCGTACCGATCGGCACTTCCAGGATATCCAGCAAAAACATGAAGATCGGGATCCCGATGATTAACCCCCAAACTCCGAGGAAATGCTCCGAAACGAGCAGGATCATGAAGGTGTAGAAGATCGGGAGATGCGTTTTATTGGAGTAAAACTTCGGATTCAGGAAATAGGTTTCCAAGGCATGCACCAGGGCAACCATCACCAGGACATAAACGATCTTGACCAGGCCGCCGATCTTAAAGGCGATCGCGCACAACGGAATCAGCGAGATAATCACGCCCATGACCGGAATGAGACCCAGCAAAAAGATCATGATAAACAAAGCCACCAAATTCGGGAACCCGAAAATCCACAGAAAGATCGTGGAGAGCACCGCATTCACGAGCGCGATCATAAACTGGACTTCAATTACTTTCCCGAAGGAGGAGACGAATTTCTTGCCGAAATACTCCAGTTCGACGAACAGTGCCGAAAACTTGCTCGCTTTAAACTTCGCGGTGAAATGGGTTACCTTCTCCTTCTCCAACAGGAAGAACAAGCTAAGGATAATGGCGACGAACAGATTTAAGCTCCATTTTCCGATATCCGACAGGGCGTTGACCGCAAAACTAAATCCATCTTTGATATAGGCTGAAAGATCGATGTCCTTAAGCGTATCCACCAAAAAATTCAAAATGATATTGTCCGGCAAATCTGTGGGAGGATTGTCGTAGAAGGAGATGACTTGGTTCACCAAATCCGTCAGTTCCGTGAGAAACACGGGAAAATAGTTGACGAGGGCCAACACAAGCAGGGAAATCATCACGATATAAATCAACAGGATCGTGATACTTCGATGAATACGGATAACTTTGTCCACGTTCCGGGCAATGAAATTATGTATCCGGTTGATTAAATACGTTAGGATAAACGTGATTAACATCATGTTGAGCATGCTGCGCGAAAAATAAAGTACCAGTATGACAAACAACAGGGCCAGCACCCTGCGAAAACCCGGCATTTGAAACAATTCCCTAAAAAACGTCATAATTTGCAACCTGCTCCCTTATGTGGTTTCAAAAAACCTATGGGTTTATCTTAAGTCAGCCCCTGCCCGAAAAGCAAGTCAGCAAACAGGACAATTTTCTCAATTTTCTGACCCATCGCCTGTCCTTTCCCTTTAAATGCTTTAACGAAACATTGCGTTGCAGTTTCCAAGCGGGATTGCGCACGCTTGCCAGCTTTTTCGGTAAAGACTATAATCTCCGGTAATTACGTAATTATCCTTTGTATTCATCTGCAAGATCGACGTTGACGGAGAAAAGTAAGTGAATGCGTCCACACAGGGACGGCGGTGCCGGAGATTGAGAGCACCCCGATGGAGCCGCATCGCTGAAGTTCGCTCCCGAGTCGATTTCCCGAACCCGCCCGGCACTCTCGAGCGATATTAAGGAAATCCGGCCGCACACCGTTATCCGTGTCCAAGCTGAGAAACCGGAAGGTTGTCTAATGAGGGTGGTACCGCGGAATAATCCGTCCCTCACAAGGCAGCCTTTTTTTGTTTTTCTGCTCCCATAAAAAATTTATTCAGAGGAGTGTGTAAACATGAGCCAAACCTTGGAGGATTTGCGCGCCCAGCTAAGCCGCATAAACCACGAGATCCTTCGCCTGTTGAACGAGCGCGCGGAAGTTTCATGCGCCATCGGGGAGATCAAAGAGAAACAGGGGGTTCCGAAGTTTGACCCGGTGCGGGAAAAAGACATGCTCGATGAACTGACGCGGCTGAATCCCGGTCCGTTCCGCGATGCCGAGATCAAGCATATCTTCAAGGAGATTTTTAAGGCTTCGCTTCACTTGCAGGAAGAAGAGCATCAACGGCAATTGCTGGTCAGCCGTAAGAAACAGCCGGAAAATACGGTGATCGCCGTAAACGGCACACGCATCGGCGGCGAAACTCAGGTCATGATCGCGGGTCCATGCTCCGTAGAGTCCTATGAGCAGTTGCAAACGGTGGCCTCCGCCCTTCGGAAGGCCGGGATCAAGGTAATGCGGGGCGGCGCCTTTAAACCCCGTACCTCTCCGTATGATTTCCAGGGTCTGGGGATCGAGGGGTTAAAAATGCTTAAAGAGGTGGCCGATGAATTCGGATTGTCGACCATCAGCGAAATCGTTCATCCGGCTCACATCGAACTGGCGGAGCAGTATATCGATATCATCCAAATCGGAGCCAGAAATATGCAGAATTTTGAGCTCCTTAAAGAGGCGGGCAAAGCCCGCATTCCCGTATTGCTGAAACGGGGGCTCGCCGCCACGTTGGAGGAGTTCGTACATGCCGCGGAATACATCGCGGTTAGCGGGAACAGCCGGGTCATGCTCATTGAGCGCGGCATTCGCACTTACGAGAAATGGACGCGCAACACGCTGGACATTTCCGCCGTACCGCTGCTGAAGCAGGAAACCCACCTTCCCGTGCTGGTCGATGTGACGCACTCCACGGGAAGAAAGGACATCCTGCTGCCCTGCGCCAAAGCCGCCCTAGCAGCCGGCGCCGACGGGATTATGGTGGAGGTTCATCCGGATCCGCAAACCGCTTTGTCCGACGCCGCCCAGCAGCTCGATATTCCGCAATTCGCCGAGCTGTGGGAAGGCATTACGTCGTCCGGTCTTTTCAAGGAACAAGCTTCCGCTGAAGCTTAACCAAACAGGACGGGACGCACGCACACCGGCTTCGACACGGTTACGGTCTTCCCGGTAAATTGCAGCCGTCCGGTTTCCCGATCAACGCGGAACAAGACCAGATTGTTCGCATCCCGGTTGGCCGCGATCAGATGGCCGCCGTCCGGCGTCAAGGCGAAGTGACGGGGATGTCCGCCTTCGGTGGATACATACTCCACAAGGGAAAGCTTGCCGCTGTTCTCATCAATGCTGTACTGCACG
Source organism: Paenibacillus faecis (assembly GCF_008084145.1). Classification (GTDB taxonomy): domain Bacteria; phylum Bacillota; class Bacilli; order Paenibacillales; family Paenibacillaceae; genus Fontibacillus; species Fontibacillus faecis. The sequence continues at coordinate 356,590 of NZ_VSDO01000001.1, forward strand.
ATGCTGTCATGACCGCGGTTGGAACCGTATAGAAAACGGCCGTCCTTCGACACCGCCACTTCCGCGGTCGTATTTTCCCCTTGAAAATGGTCGGGCAGCGTGGAGATCGTGTCGACCGGCGTCAAACGTCCGGAATCGGCGTCATACCGATAGGTCGTCATGGAATTCCCGACTTCATTAATGGAGAAAACCCACTTCCCGTTCGGATGGAAGGCCAAATGCCGGGGGCCGGAACCCGGCGGCGTGATCGCATCGGAGACCGGTTTGAGCGTACCTGACTCGGCTTCAAAAGCGTAAGTCCGCACCAAATCCAGGCCCAGATCGGCTACAAGCATGTAACGGTTATCCGGGCTGAACAGCGAGGAGTGCGGGTGCGGCCGATCCTGTCTCTCGGGGTCGGCCCCCTTTCCCGCATGCTGCTGTTCGTCGACCAGGGGGCCCACCAACCCGTCTTCTTCAAGCTTGGCCACCCCTACGTTCCCGCCATGATAGCCTGACAACGCGATGTATCGGTTCTCCCTGTCGAGAGCGATATGCGAAGATGAGGGCTGAATCGTATGACTCCGGTTCAGTTCACGGAGCCGACCGGTTTCCGGATCGACCGCGAACGCAACGGCTTCCCCGATTCGTTCCCCCGCCTTATTTTGGGTTTCGGCAATGCTATACACTTTGCGATGGTCGGCATCCACGCTCAAGAAGGTCGGGTTTTTGAAGCCGGATACGGCGTCAAGACGCTCGAAGTCCTCTTGGACAGGGTCAAATGCATAGACGTAAACCCCGGTATTGTCCGGTTCGGCATAAGATCCCACGAATATAAGCAGACGTTGCGATAAGTTTGACAAGAAATTCGGCCTCCTTTTTATATGTTCTTTCTAAACTATTCTTCCGTAAAAGAACGAAAAAGTCCAGCCGTTCGCTTCGGAAGCTTTTAAATTTTAAGCATATCCCCTACACAAACGCGTAAAAATATGGTATACTGCAAGCGCTTCCACAACATCTTCTAAAGGGGGATTTGGAATGATGAATGTCGGATTGGAGAAGAAAGACGTTTACGAGGATTTCGACCCGCATGACACGTATTTCTTCAAAATTGGGGCTCACGGACTCGTTTGTTTCCATGGCAGAAATTATAGTATAAAACAGAGACTTTCCGCCGAACAAACCTCCAAGCTCGTAACGGACCCTTCCTTCTACCGCATCAGTACCAACTGTTACGTCAATTTGCCGAAAATCGCGGAGATTCGGGACAACGTCGTATTGTTCCGGGATGAAGTCCACGGAATCAAGACGATTCAGGTTCCCCGGCGGAACCTGGAGCAGATCAAGCGTCTGCTCCCTGTGTCCGGACACCGCAGAACGGCCGGTATGGATCAGGTAGGCTAAGCGAATCAACGCAAGAAGTGCGGGTTGCGAAGGGAGCTGTTCCCTCCGCAAACCCGCACTTTTTGGTTTCCTGTATGCCGTACTTCGGAAATTCCCCCGACCCTTACTTCACATATAAGCGGGCGGTCTCTTCCCAGATTTCCCCCGGCGCCAGGCTGAACAGGCCGATTTCCTCCGCAGGCAGATCCACGTTCGGCGCGTTGACCAGGTTGATCTGAGGTTCGGGACAGAAGAATCCCTCGGTCGCCCCGTTGTTCCAAATCATCCACTGCTTGTACGAGGCCCCGACATCATAAACCAGCGTCTTTCCGATCTTCGTGTCGGTCAGCTCCATCCGATTTCGGCCGTTTTGCGGAACCGCCGTGTAGTGGTTATCCATGGAAGCGTAAAAAGGATAAATGCCCTCGCTTTGCAACTGCTTCTCCTCTTCGGTCAGCGCCTGATGGTTCCCCGTCGGGAGCATCCGGTTATCAAGCTCCCACCGCTTGCCGATCGTCAATTTGACGCGATAATCCTTCGCTTCGCTGTCGGGAGCAAACGGTGCGTTTACCGCCGTATGGAAGGCCAGCAGACACGGCATTTCCTGTTCATCCAGGTTTTGCACGAATAAATGCTGGGATAGCCCGTCTTCGCTCAAACTGTATTTTAATCTCACCGTAAAGCGGAACGGGAGGTAACGGTAGGCGTCGTGCCCTTCATCGACCGCGGCTTTGACGGTAACGAAACTTTCCAGTTTGGTATGTCCGTAATCCTCCACTTCCCAAGCGGCCGTGTGCAAAAAGCCGTGCAGGTGGTTTCCGGTCGCTTCCTCGTTCACCGGGAACCGGTACTCCTTCCCTTTCCAGGGAAATACGCCGTCCTGATAACGGTTTGGCGGGAATAATACCGGGATCCCGTAGACGCCCGGATTGCTTTTGAAGTCGTCCATTTCATGCTCCGCCGGTTCACGCAAAAAACGGTAACCGCTTTCGGTATCGCGAAAAGCTAATAAGTTCCCTCCCACACCGGGTACCATGGCGGCTTCATATTTTCCGGCCTGCAGCCAAACCGCCGGCTCCCCGTGAAACGAACCCTCGTATGCCTTCAATTGTGCCATCTCGCTAATCTCCCCTCACACCTCTTAGTCATGATTGCTTCCTTAACCTGGTAAGGATTATACCGAATGCCGGTTCAAAAGTCATCTTTTCCGGTCACAATCGGCGAATTTTCGGACTTAACTTAACTTAACTTAACTTAACTAGGTATCCCGCAAAATCCGCCGGCCAAATGTCATCGCCAGCACAATCATCAGGATGCCGACAACCAACTGCAAACCAAAGACCTGGGTCCATTTCGGCCAATGCTCGATCCATTCATACATTTGGCCGCCGATAAGCGGACCGAAGAAGGACGCCACCCCCGTAATCGCCGAATACATCGCCATGTACATCGGTCTTTCCGCCTTTGGCGTGTCGCCGATCATAAAATTAAACGCCAGCTGGTTAAAACCGCCCACTCCGATCCCGAAGAGGATATGCGCCAGAAACAGGACCGGCAGGGCCGGGAATACCGAGATAAGCCCCCAGGTCAGAACGGCCAGCGCGATCAACGGCATGGTCCACAGCAGCAGCCTCCGATTGCTGTATCTGGCGTTCAGATTGCCCCAGACGTAAAAGCTCCCCATCATAAAGACCGTCTGCGTCACGTTCAACAAGGAGATCGTTTTATAGTTGATTTCCAGCAGCTCCAGCATGACGTAGGAATACATCGGGACGACCAGATTTTGCAAAAACAGAAAACCGGCGATAAAACCTGTCGCTTTAATAAAAGAACGGTCCTTCAGCGGCCGCTTGAGCATAGGCAGAAACCCGGTCTCCCGCGAGCGCTCGAACGGCAAATCCGGATAAAAGAAAAAGGTCGCGATATTGGCGGTAATGCAGATCCAGGCAACGATGTACAGGTACAAAAATCCCTGTCCCCCGGGGAACCGGTCAAGCAGCATACCGCCGATAAACATAAAAAGCGTGCCCAGACCGTTCAAAATCGTGTTCCGGATCCCGAAGTACCTTCCCCGCACCCTCGCCGGAACGATATCGCTGATCAGCGAATTCCAAAGCATCCCCACAAACGTGTTCAGCAGGAAAGCCGAGACGTAAAATCCGATATAGGCGGCGACCCAATATTGCTGGGGAAACAGAAACGGAGCCAGTCCCGTCGCTCCCCACAACACCCGTTGAACGGTGCCGAAGATGACAAACGCCCATTTCCGGCTGCGGATTTTCTGAATCAGATAGGCCACCAACAACTGCCCGATATTGACGAACGTCGTGATCGCCAGCACAAAGCCAAGTTCCCCGGAAGTCGCTCCGAGATAAAGTAAAAAGCCTGTTAGAAATTGACCGCCGAGCAGCGTCTGAAAAATGACGGAGGGAATTCCTTCCCATGTCGCCATCGCCAAATTTCTGCGCTGTAACGACGGTTTACGCTGGGTACTCTGTTTAAACATGATGCCGCCCCTCATATGGCACTCTCCTTGTCTTGGTGAGAAAACCTCGAACAACCGGGAATTTCCCCCAGCTTACATAAAAACAACAGACTATTACATACTTCTACATATCCGATCTTTTCCCGGAGCGGGCTGCCCCGACAACTCCGGGACTAATCCACAGAAATGGAGTGCGATACGCAAATGAGCATTGCACCGAAAAAAACTTGGGCCCTCTTGCTTCTCGGGCTTCTGCTGTTGGCCGCCACCGCCTGCGGAAATCGGCAGCCGGGTCCCACCGCCCAATCCGTCCCTACTCCGGAAAACCCTTTAATCCGTACCGGTCCTGAAGGCACCCCGGCAGACAACGAATGGATTCCCCTTACGCAGATTGCCGATTCACTGGGACTGCGGCTCCGGGAAAGCCAGAACAGTGCGCAAATGGGTTTTACCGATGTCATGTTCGAACTGACGCCGAGCCAGAAATCCGCGATCTCTTTCGGCAAACAGGTGACTTTGGCACACCCTCCGTTAAGACAAAACGGAAAAACCTACCTGACGGCCGAAGCACTGTCCGACCTGCTGCAAGGACAAGTTCGGAAGGATCCGCAGACGGGGGAAGTAGAGATTGCATCCGTCGGCGGGGGGCATGCCCCGGACATAGCCCGGCAGCCCCGTAGCCGGGGGTTTCAAGCGTTCGGCCTGACTGAAAACCGCGATGAACTCGTATCCTATGCCAAACAATTCATGGGCGTACCCTATGATTTCGGAGCCGCTCCTTACGAGCAATCCCACACCTTTGACTGCTCTTCCTTTACGCGTCATGTATTTAAACATTTCGGGGTCGACCTTCCCCGCCTCGCCAGGGATCAAGCCAAGGAAGGAAATCCCGTCGAACGATCCGAGCTGGTTGCGGGGGACCTGATCTTCTTCACGGTTCCGGGCAGGTTTGAGAGCGAAAAAGTCCCCGGCCATGTCGGGATTTATATCGGCGGGGGCAAATTCATCCATACCTGGGGAGATCCCGGCGTACAGATCAGCACGCTGGACAGCGGGTATTGGCACGACGTGATCTTGTCGATGCGCCGGGTACAGTAAATCCTAAACCCATGTTATTTTTGGCTGCCGGGAGGCCTCAGGCCCCCGGCTTTTTTGTCTTCCCCGCCCCCTTCCCCCGCTATTTCCCTTCGTTACAAATACAAAGTATAATGAATGGTAGGACCACTTTCCATATCATTTCTAGAACAATAGAGAGCAAAAAGCACTTATAATTAGAGGAGATTGGCGATGGACGAACTGAAAAAAGCTTATGAAACTTTGGGACTTCCCGAGAACGCTTCCAGAGAAGAAGTGGAGAAAGCCTTTGAGCGGGTGCTTCGTAAATCCCGTTCCAAATCGGCGGGGGCCGAATCCGGCGAAACCGAATACGAAATGAAGCTGAGGGCTTACAAAACGATCGTGGAGCATGAAGAACGCAGTAAAATCAACGAAATGAGCCGCAAACGCTACGACAAATGGGGAAAATTCGCAGGGACCGCCGAGAAGATCGATGACTTTTTCCGCTTGTACCGGACGCACGTCATCATCTCCGTCATTGCGGTCATCGTGCTGGTCGCCGGGACGGTCGCTTTCATCAACCACCGGGAGGAACAGAAACGGCTGGCCGCCCTGCCTCCCGTCGATTTGTCGATCATGTTTGTGGGCAATTATATGTCGGACCAAAATCGAGGCGGGGACGAAGGTCTGGAACAAGCAATGACCGCCCAATTTCCGGAATGGAAGCGGCTGGAAGTGCTACTCACCTATCTGCCTCCGCAGGGTCAGGGCGTGGGAACCACGGATATCGCTTATCAGCAGAAGGCCATGGCGGTCGTGGCGACGGAAACCCCGGATGTATACATTCTGGACGAGAACTCTTTTAAATGGCTGGGCGGCGGCGGCGTTCTGGAACCCCTGGACGAAGAGGCCGAAGGCGTGCTTAAGCCGCTCCTGAAAGAGGATTCGCTCGTAAAGGGACGAACGGAAGATGATACGGAAGATCATATTTACGGCATCCGGGTCTCGGACAGCGCGCTGGCCAAAGAGCTGCCGCTCGCAATGGACGACATGATCGTTACGCTCCGAATCGACAGCAAAAACAAGGACAAAGCCCTCCATTTCATCGAACGCTATCTGGAGCCGGGCGTGTCGGCTAAGTAACCTCCATCCCCTCCCGAATTCTTAGAACGGAATTCGGGAGTTTTTTGAAACGTCAAAAATAAGGAATTGATTTCAACCGGAACATCCACTAAAATAGTCTCATAAACGCGCGTTTACAAGAAAGTAGGGAACCACATGCGCAGCGAAGATATTGCCAAATTGGCGGGGGTCTCCCGAAGCACCGTGTCCCGCGTCATCAACAATTATCCCAACGTTCCGGAAGCCACCCGGGCCAAGGTACTGCGCGTGATCGAACAGTATCAATACGAGCCCAACAGCTTCGCCAGAGCGCTGGCCGGCAAACGAACCGATACGATCGGCCTGTTCGCCATCAGTATGAACGAGAAGGAAAACGCGAGCCGGATCTACCAGAACAGCTATTTCGCCCCGATCGTCGACCTTGTCGTCGATACGGCGAATGCTCGCGGGTTCTACGTGCTCATTCATACGGTCTACTCGCCCGAGGATTTCCAGAAGATCAAGCAGGCCTTTCTGCAAAAGCGGATTGACGGAGGGATCCTGGTCGGTACCCAGAAGGACATCGAACTGGTGCGGGAACTTGTCGGCCAGAACGCTCCGCTCGTGCTGATCGATTACGACATCTCCGAAATCATGGCCGAGCGGCTGAACAAGAGCCACCTCGCCGTCATCAACTCCATGGATTACGAAGGCACGGTCGAGGCGATCGAGTACTTGATCGGGTTGGGCCACCGGGAGATCGGCATCATCAAAGGCAGGATGAACACGTTCTCGGGGCGGGAACGCTATACGGCCTTCGTCAACACCCTGCGGAAGTACGGACTTCCGGTGCGGGAGGAATTTGTTCTGGAAGGCGACTTTCTGAAGGAAACCGCTTATCGGGAAGCGCAGCGACTGACTGCGGGCGGTAAGCTTCCGACAGCGTTGTTCAGCTCCAATGACGATATGGCGATCGCGGCGATGGAAGCGTTTGCTGAACACGGCATTTCGGTGCCCGAGCATCTGTCGCTTATCGGCTTCGACGATGTCCAGCTTGCCGCCGTCATTAGTCCGAAGCTGACTTCCGTCAAGCTGCCGATCGACGATATGGCCAAAGCGGCCGTCTCGAAGGTCATCGATCTATGTAGCGCGGAAGAGCCCACGTTCAGCACGGTCAGCTTTCCGACGCGGCTCGTTGTCCGGGATTCCTGCAGACCGCCGCAGGCTTGAGCGCCGATGAACCACCTTCCTTTGACCTTCGATTCGGCCGGCAAGGATTGCCGTTTATCGGGGTCAACCGCCTGATCGCCCCTTTGTTGCCGTTTGCGGCAATCGGGGCGGTGCTTTTTCGCTAAAATAAACGCGCGTTCACAAACGAAGGGAGAGCAATTATTCATGAAATTCGGACATTTTGACGACGTTCGCAAAGAATATGTCATTAACACACCGCAAACTCCGTATCCTTGGATCAACTATTTGGGCAACGAGCAATTTTTCGGCCTGATCTCCAATACGGCCGGCGGCTATACCTTTTACCGCGACGCCCGCCTGCGGCGGTTGACGCGTTACCGTTATAACAACATCCCGCTGGATACGGGCGGCCGCTACTACTACCTGCGCGATCACGACACCCAGGATTTCTGGACGCCGGGCTGGATGCCGGTGAAGCGTGATCTGGACTTTTACGAGTGCCGCCACGGTCTCGGCTATACTTCGATTACGGGCGAGCGCGGCGGGATTTCCGTCACCCAACTGGCCTTTATTCCGCTCGGTTATAACGGGGAAGTTCATCGCTTGACGGTCAAGAATACCAGCGCGGCGGCCAAAACGGTCTCCCTCTTCTCTTTTGCCGAATTCTGCCTGTGGAACGCCCAGGACGACATGACGAACTTCCAGCGCAATCTTAGCACCGGCGAAGTGGAAGTAAAGGATTCCGTCATTTATCACAAAACCGAATACCGCGAACGCAGAAACCACTACGCGTTCTATTCCGTCAACCGGGCCATCGACGGGTTCGATACGGACCGCGAATCCTTCGTCGGTCTTTATAACGGCCTCCATGAGCCGCAAGCGGTTGTCCAGGGCAAAGCGAACAATTCCGTAGCCAGCGGCTGGTCTCCGATCGGTTCGCACGAAGTGAAGCTGAACCTGGCACCGGGCGAGGAGCAAAGCCTTGTCTTTATTTTGGGCTATGTGGAAGTGCCGGAGGAAGAAAAATGGGAAGCGCCAAGCGTGATCAATAAAAAACCTGCGCTGGCCATGATCGAGAAATTCGCCACGGATGCCGATGTGGATCGCGCGATGGAAGAGCTTGCCGCCTATTGGAATGGACTGCTCTCCAAATATCAGATCAACAGCGGCGATGACAAGTTGAACCGGATGGTCAACATCTGGAATCCGTATCAGTGTATGGTTACGTTCAACATGTCCCGCTCCGCCTCCTATTTCGAATCCGGCATCGGCCGCGGTATGGGCTTCCGGGATTCGAACCAGGACCTGCTCGGATTCGTGCACCAAATTCCGGAGCGCGCCAGAGAACGGATTCTCGATATCGCCGCCACGCAGTTCGAGGACGGCAGCGCTTATCACCAATACCAGCCGTTGACCAAGAAAGGCAACAACGAAGTCGGAAGCGGATTTAACGATGACCCGCTCTGGCTCATTCTCGGGACGGCCGCTTACATCAAAGAGACCGGCGACGTCAGCATTCTGGATGAACAGGTGCCGTTTGACAGCAATCCGAACAATACGGCTACCTTATTCGAACATTTGAAGCGTTCCTATTATCATGTCATCCATAACCTCGGACCTCACGGCTTGCCGCTGATCGGCCGGGCGGACTGGAACGACTGTCTGAATCTGAACTGCTTCTCCAAAGAGCCGGGCGAATCGTTCCAAACGACGGAAAACATCGCCGGACGAACGGCGGAATCCGTCTTTATCGCCGGTTTGTTTGTTTTCGTCAGCCCGGATTTTGCGGAGATCTGCCGCATGCGCGGTCTGGATGAAGAAGCTTCCGCGGCGGTAGCCCATATGGAAAAAATGCGCGCCGTTACGCTCGAACACGGCTTCGACGGCGAATGGTTCCTGCGGGCCTACGATCATTACGGCCAAAAAATCGGCAGCAAGGAAAACGAGGAAGGCCAAATCTTTATCGAGCCGCAAGGCATTTGCGTTATGGCCGGCATCGGCGTGGAAGAAGGGCTTGCCGACAAGGCGCTGACTTCCGTTAAAGAAAAACTCGATACCAAGTACGGTATCGTGCTGCAGCAGCCTCCATACTCCAAGTATTATCTCAACTTGGGCGAAATTTCCACGTATCCGCCTGGGTATAAAGAAAATGCCGGCATTTTCTGCCACAACAACCCTTGGATCATGATCGCGGAAACCGTGCTTGGTCACGGAGACAGAGCGTTCGAAGTCTATTCGAAGATCGCTCCCGCCTATCTGGAGGATATCAGCGAAATCCACCGTATGGAGCCGTATGTATATTCCCAGATGATCGCCGGCAAAGACGCGGTTCGTCACGGGGAGGCCAAGAACTCCTGGCTGACCGGTACCGCGGCTTGGAACTATGTGGCGATTACCCAGGCGATCCTGGGCATCCAGCCGGACTTCCGCGGCCTGAAGGTGGAGCCTTGCATCCCTGCCGCATGGGACGGCTTCGAGATTACCCGCGTATTCCGCGGCGACACTTACGTCATCAAGGTGCAGAACCCGAACCGCGTTTCGAAAGGCGTCAAGAGCATGACGGTCGACGGTCAAGCGGTAGAAGGCAACATCATCGTTCCGATCGGCGACGGCGGCGTGCACCAAGTTGAAGTGGTATTAGGCTAGTTAAAAAAAACCAGGGCAGGGGATTTCTCCCCTACCCTGGTTTTTTGCATCCTATACATAGGCACGCACGAAGCGGCCCCCTACATTCCAGAGATATCCAAATATTCTTTTATCCCATCGACAATGGCTTGGGCCGCCTTGTACTGCATATCCTCGGAGAACATCGCTTCCTCGTCCGACGGGTTGCTTAGAAACCCGACCTCTAACAGAACCGCAGCCATACGGGTCTCTCTAATGACTTGAAAATTTCCGTCCTTGACGCCGCGGTCTTTTAAACCCATGGCTTCCACTAAGCGCTTATGAATCGCGTCGGCTAATTCTTTGCTGCTGCTTCGTTTATAATAAAAGGTTTCCGTTCCGGTCGTTTGCGGTGAAGAGGGCACGCTATTGCCGTGAATCGAGACGAACACATCCGCATTGCCATCATTGGCCATCGCCACGCGCTCTGGACGGGTTGGGTAAACATCGCTTTCACGAGTCATTACGAGATGAATCCCGGGCTCCTGTAAAAGTAACTCCTGGACTTTCAAGGCTAACGCCAGAGTAAACTCCTTTTCAGGTCTCTTGCTGTAGCTCGTTGTCCCCGGATCGCTGCCGCCATGACCCGCGTCAATTACTACCGTTTTGAGTCCCGGTTGGACGACGGGATCTTGGGGAGTAGCAGGATTATCAGGAGTAACAGGATTATCTGAATTAACAGGATCGGAAGAATTCCCCGCTTCGCTTAAATCAACGATCAAGTTGCCTTCCTGAAATTCATAGTTATACCGAAGTTCTTGGTCCTTCTTTAACTCGACAACGATCCGGACTTGTTCCGGATCACGCTGAAACAGCGAATATCGAATGTCGGCGATCTGGGCACTTCCGCTCACGTCCAAACTCCCGTTCAGGCCGGCTCCCAAAGGCTGAAACGTATCCGCGAATGCGGTATGCGGCAAATCGATGACTATTCTATCAGGATTCGGCAGTGTAAATAAAGTGGGAGTAACCTGACCGTTCATCGAGATAACAAGCTGATCGTTGTTAAAATTGATTTCGTTTATATACTTCAATGATTCCTCGGCTTGTTCTTCCGGCGGAATCACATTTTTTTCTTTACTTGCAAGATATACGGTTTTATCGGCGTTGTTCCAATTTACCTCCAGCCCCATCTGCTCGCTGACAAAACGAATCGGAACCAATACCGTATTTTTTTGCACGAGGGGTGCGGTGCTTAGCAACACTTGCTTATCGGCGACCTTCGCTTCTTTCTGGCCCACTTTTAAAGAAATCGCATTCGACTGGTTTTCGATTTTAACGTTTTGCGTCTTTTGATCCCATTTAACATTGAATTGTAAATTTTCGGCCACAACCCTTATGGGAATCATCACGCTGTTGTTGATACTGGCGACTTCCACGCCTTCCGGGGGAAGGATTTCCTGGCCGTCCAGGACGATTTTGGATTGCGCGGGTTTTGCATGAATTTCCTGCGGAAAGAACGCGATGAAAAAAGTCAAACTGAAAAATAAAAAAAATATAGCCTTTTTCATTTCTACACCTCTATTAGTCGTCACAATCTATGATTTTGTTATGGCTACTCTTCCCCTGCCACAAAGGTATGTCCCCCCATCTTGTAATTATTTCTACATGGATAGATAGTTTCCCTCCCAAATCTACATTATTTTTCATTCTTTTATTTTTAAAGAACATAAAAAAAACCAACCGCAGTATTCCTGCAATCGGTTTTTTAAAAGCGTACGAGATACGCGGACTTTATATCAGGCTCTTTTGTTGATCCGGTTACGACCGCCCTGGCCTACCCGCACTTTACGGATAAAGAAAGACAGCAAAAAGGCCGCCAGTGTGATCCCCGTAGCGACTTCGAACGCAAAGTCGATCCCGTTGATGGTCGCTGCTTTGGTAATCTGCGCAAGCTGCTCCGTATTCGCCGGGTCCCGCGGGTTAATGCCCGCCGCCAGAATCATCTCCGTCACCCGATCCTTCGTCCGGGAAGACATGATGGAGACAAGCAGCGCGGTTCCGAGCGCGCCCGCGATCGTGCGCAGCGTATTCGACATGGCCGTTCCGTGCGCGTTCAAGCGGGCGGGCAGCTGGTTTAAGCCGGCCGTTTGAATCGGCATCATCAGCATGGACATGCCGAACATCCGGACCGTATAAATGAGAATGAGCTGGGTGTAGGTCGTGCTGTCCGTCAGTCTGCTGAACTCCCATGTCGTCACGGTCGTGATGGCCAGACCGGTCACCGCCAGCCACCGGGCTCCGATTCTGTCGAAGATGATCCCGGTCACCGGGGACATGATCCCCATCAGGATCGCCCCCGGCATCAGCAGCAGGCCGGATTCCAGCGGCGAGAAACCGCGGATCGTCTGCAGGTAGATCGGCAGTAAAATCATGGCCGCGTAAAGCGCCATCGTAACAATAACGTTGATCACCGTCGTCAGGGAGAACATATCGTAGCTGAACACCCGAAATTCCAGCATCGGATGGCTGCTCTTGACTTGACGCCACAGGAAAAGCGCCAGGGCCACGGCGCCGACGATCAGACTGACGGTCACTTCACCAGCGCCCCAGCCCAAGCTTCCCGCTTCACTAAAGCCATACAGGATGCCTCCGAATCCCAGGGTCGAGAGGATAACCGACAGCACATCCAGTTTGGGACGCGATACTTCGGTGACATTTCTCATAAATATAACGCCTAGAATAACCGAAAGCACCGAGAACGGAAGGATAATCCAAAAAAGCATGTTCCACGGATGATGTTCAATAATCCAGCCCGACAGCGTTGGGCCGACAGCCGGGGCGAACACCATGGCAATCCCCATCGTGCCCATCGCCTGACCCCGTTTTTCAATCGGAAAAATCGTCAGAAATACGACTGTCATCAGCGGCATAAGTACGCCAGCCCCCGCGGCTTGAATCAGGCGGCCCGTCAATACCAGCTCGAAATTCGTACCGATTCCGCAGACGACGGTGCCGATCGTAAAAAGCGTCATCGCCGCCACAAACAGTCCCCGCGTCGTAAACCGTTCCATCAAATATGCGCTGACCGGGATGAGAACACCGTTGACCAGCATAAATCCGGTGACCAACCATTGTATCGTCGTTTCCGTGACCTTCAAATCGCGCATCATGTGAGGCAACGCCACGTTCATCAAAGTCTGATTCAAGATGGAGACGAAGGCTCCGATCAGGAGCGCCATGACGATCGGCCATCTTTTTAAGGGGAGCGCTCCGGTATTCGCAGTATTTTCCATGCGGATTCTTTCTCTCACTTTCTCAAGTAGGATGACGGCATCAACTTTTTTTCTATAACCTTTCCCAAGTTCTTTGGTCATATGCAGTGAAGATTAGATCTATCCGCATTCCACAGTCGGTGATATAATCAATGGTAGATATATCCTATTTTTCAAGGAGGCATCGTACTTATGTCATGGTTCAACAGACTTCCTCTATCCAAAAAAATTTCCGCCGCGTGCTATCTGGTGGCCGCCATGTTTGCCGTTCCTGCGCTGGTTTTGTTTGCGGTGGTCGGGAAACTGCTGGCCGGCATTATTTTGATCGCCGTGTTGGGAGCGCTTACTTACCCGCTCACCCTGTATGTTCAGAAGTCTTTGACCGGCTCCTTCGATGACATTTCCAATGCTTCCGCGAAAATCGCCAAAGGCGATTTCACCGTCCGGATCATGGAAACCGGGGGCATGGAAGATCTGAACCGCGCGTTCAACAACATGGCGGACAAGCTGCGCAAAATTTTGCAGGAAACGTCGGAAATCACCCGGAAAGTGATGGATTCCAGCCGTTCGATCGCCGATCGCAACCAGGAGCTCATCCGCGTCATGACTCAGGTGACCCAATCCTCCAACGAGCTGGCGCTCGGGGCCAACGAAATTTCGGAGGATGTCGCCGGCATGAAAGATTCGATCGGTGAAATCGAGCTTAAAGTCAGCAATTATGCCGACTCCACCCGGGAAATGAATCAGCGTTCCGTGGAAATGCTGAGTCTGGTGGAGCGGGGTCAGGAATCGGTGTCCCAGCAGGCCGAGGGAATGAAACGCAACATTGAGGCGACGAACCGCGTGGCCGAATCCATCGAGGCGTTGGCGCAAAATGCCCGGGGAATCACGAAGATTACGGCCACCATTTCAGAAATCGCGGAGCAGACCAACCTCCTCTCCCTGAACGCTTCCATTGAAGCGGCGCGGGCGGGCGAACATGGCGCCGGTTTTGCCGTCGTGGCCCATGAGGTCCGCAAGTTGGCCGAAGAATCCACCGCCTCCACCAAAGAGGTGTTCAGTCTCGTCCGCAGCATCGAGCAGGATGTCGAGCGCGCCGGACACAACATCAAAATCAATGAAGACGTGGTGCGCCAGCAAAATGAAATGATCCGGGAAGCCGAACAGGTCTTCCAGCAAATCGTGGATAGCGTTCAATACATTTCAGAGCAAATCTCCGCTTTCTCCCAAGAAAGTGAAGCGATGCTGGAAAGCGCGCACCATATCTCGTCGGCGATCCAGAACATTTCGGCCATCACCCAGCAGTCGGCCGCCGGAACCGAGGAGGTCTCCGCTTCCATGAACGAGCAGATTACATCGATTCAAGCGATGGCCGATGAGGCCGAAGAAATGAAAAACGCCGTATTCCAGCTTCAAAAGACGATACATATTTTCAAATTTTAGCTCCCTTGATCTTGATACTAACCGCCGTTTCTCTTGGTGAGACACGGCGGCATTTTTTTTGCTATATTGGGGATAGTCCAATGACAGACCGATCGAAAGGAGACGACCGAATCATGTCTTCGCCTTGGGAAAACTTTTACCGTGAGCATAAGTCCTCATTGATCGCCATGGCTTACCGGTTAACGGGCTCTTGGGCGGAAGCCGAAGATATCGTCCAGGAAACCTTCACCTCCCTGCTTGAGACTCCCGCGGCGTTTGAGCAGGTGCGGAATCCGCTCCCCTATTTCAGGCAAGCCGTGGTCAATCGCAGCTTGAACGTGCTGAAGTCCCCGCGGTTCTCTCGAGAAACGTATCCGGGGACATGGCTTCCCGAACCTCTTTTTCAAACCGCCACCGAGACGGATCATTCCGTACTCCATGAAGAGCAAGTGTCATACGCCTTTATGGTGATGCTGGAACAGCTGTCCCCTGAAGAGCGGGCCGTCATGGTGCTTCGGGAGTCATTCGCCGTTGATTATCAAGAAATCGCCGCCATTCTGGACAAAAGCGAAGCCGCCTGCCGGAAATTGTTGAGCCGGGCTCGTAACAAGTTGGCCCGCAGCGGCCTGGAAGAAACGAAAGTCCCGGGAGACCGGGTTTCGGCTTGGGTCCAGGCCTTTCTCCAAGCCTCCCGGCAAGGGGAGTTCACCCCGCTGCTGGCGATGATACGGGAAGATGCCGTCCTTTGGAGCGATGGCGGCGGCAAGGTACGTTCGGCACTTCGTCCGATTTTTACGCGCGAGCGGATTATGGCCTTTTGGAACGGAATTACGCGCAAAGGCTCCATGGCCGGGGAACTGGTCCCGGTACGCTTAAACGGGGACTGGGGACTCCTCCTTTACCAGCAAGGCCGTCCCGTTAAAGCCATCGCATTTGAGGGGGATGCTCAAGGGCAAATCCGGAATATGTACCTGGTCACGAACCCGGATAAATTGGCCATGGCCCCTCCTCTTTCTTTGCCTTTGACTCATTGATTTTTTAGGGTTCGGTCACAAAATCCCCTCCTTCATTGTCTTAACTTTGACGGATCGAAATAATAGAACCATTTGGAGGGATTGCATTGAAGATGAGAGTGAATCATTATGCGGTAAATCCGGAAGTATATCGGGCCATGACTCAATTGGAGACCCGTGTCAGGGAAAGCGGGTTGGACCGGGTAACGTATGAACTGATCAAAATCCGCGCATCGCAAATCAATGGCTGTGCCTTCTGCCTCAACATGCACACCGAGGAACTGCGGAAAATGGGCGAATCCGAACAGCGGATCGCTTTAGTCAGCGTCTGGAAGGAGTCTCCATGTTACAGCGACCAGGAAAAAGCCGTGCTGGAGTTGACGGAAGCCGTCACCCTCATATCCGAGAAAGGCGTGCCTGAGGAGCTGTATCAGCGTGTACGGAATTACTACAGCGAGAAAGAATATGTCGATTTGATCTTCGCCATCAACCTGATCAATGCCTGGAATCGCATCGCGATTTCCACGGGGATGTTCCCCGGGTGCATGGACACCTAAAGCGGCGGTTCGCTGCCAAATGCAAAGAGCCTGGAGCTTTCGCTCCAGGCTCTTTGCATTCAACGTAAGTCCCGCCTTAATGGACGGCTGTCAAACGCACCCACATGCTTGCAAAATCCCCGTGCATGGATGATACCGGTATTCCCGCATACATCAGACGATCCCCGCCGAACACCTCTCCGCTAGGGTCAAGCCGGTAGTTTTTGGCCGGGTCCAGTCCTTCCAGCTTCACGCTGCGCAGCGGCGCATTCGGTTCCGCCAATACCCGGAAGTAGAACAGTAGCGCCTCCTCCTGGTCCCCGCTCACAAACATCCAGGAAGTGTCATTGCCCTCGAACGGGCTGCGCAGACGATACAGGTCGCCTTGCTGCACCAGACCGCGGATTTGCTTGTAGAACTCGATTTGACGCTTGGCCGTTTCCTTCTCTTCCTGCGTAAACTTCGTCAGATCCAATTCATAGCCGAAGTTGCCGGACATGGCGACGTCCCCGCGGAAGTTAAGCGATGTGATGCGCTCCACCTGATGATTCGGTACGGCGGAAACATGCGCCCCCATCGTGGAAACGGGATATACCAGGCTCGTGCCGTACTGAATTTTTAACCGTTCGACGCCATCGGTGTCGTCGCTGGTCCAAGTCTGAGGCATATAGTAGAGCATGCCCGGGTCAAAGCGTCCGCCGCCGCCGGAACAGCTCTCGAACAAGATATGCGGAAACTCGGTCGTCAGCCGTTCAAGCAGATCGTAGAGGCCGAGGATATAACGATGGGCGATTTCCTTCTGCCGCTCGGCCGGGACTTGGGCTGAACCTATTTCCGTCATGTTCCGGTTCATATCCCATTTGACGTAAGAGATCGGCACGCTGGCGAAAATAGCGCTAAGCCGCTCATAGAGATAAGTCCGGACATCCTCCCTCGACATATCGAGCACGAGTTGGTCCCGAGCTTCCGTCCGGCGCCGATTCGGAACATGCAGGCACCAATCCGGGTGGCTGCGGTACAAATCGCTGTCCGGGGAGACCATCTCCGGCTCGACCCATAGGCCGAATTGCAGGCCGGTCGCTTCAACCCGGCGGGCCAAATCCTCCAGACCGCCCGGCAGCTTGCGGCGGTCCTCGAACCAGTCGCCGAGCGAGCAGTTATCCTTGTCGCGGCGGCCGAACCAGCCGTCATCGAGCACAAACAGCTCGATTCCGAGTTCGCTCCCCGCCTTTGCGATGGCCTCGATTTTGTCGGCGTTGAAATCGAAGTAGGTGGCCTCCCAGTTGTTGACCAGAATCGGCCGCACTTGATCGCGATGCTGTCCGCGGCAAAGCCGGGTGCGGTACAACCGGTGGAACGTCCGGGACATACCGCCCAATCCTTCGCCGGAATATACCATAACCACTTCCGGAGTCTGGAAGCGCTCGCCCGGCTCAAGCCGCCAGCCGAAATCGAACGGATTGATGCCGATTTGCAGCCGTGTCGTTCCGAACTGCTCGACCTCGGCTTCCGCCACAAAATTACCGCTGTAAACGAGGCTGAATCCGTATACTTCGCCCTGACGTTCATTGGCGTCCGGACGAAGCAGTGCGATAAACGGATTTTGCTGGTGGGAGCTCGATCCTCTGCGGCTGCTGATTCCCGTGACGCCGGGCGCCAATTTCCGCCGCTGCACATGGCGTTCGCGGGCCCAAGCGCCGGACAGATACAGGGCGTCATAATCGCTGTCGGCAAAATCGACGGACGCGCTCAGCACACGTTCCAGTTCCACCGCGCTTTGACCGGCATTCGTGATGCCAACCGAACGGACAATGGCGTTAAAATCGGAAAATACCGTATAGAAAAGGGTCACCGTCAGCCCGGAAACCGTATCGATCAACTCAAGCTCCAACGTTTCGGCTTCGGAATTCTGCTCCGTATAAACGGCGGGCAGCCCCGGTAAAGCCGGTTTTCCGGAAATAATCCGATGGGAGCTGTAAGTCAATTCCGTGATCCGGGTGCCGTCCGCCAATTTCACTTGATAGGCCGGGCTGCGGAAGTCGCTGGTCCCGTATCCCGGATACTCCTGGGGCAGCGTGTCGAGAGAAATCCGTTTGTCCTCGGGAATCGGGTTAGGGGAAAACGACGCCCGCTCCGTCAGCTGTAACAAGTTCGAAAGATTGCTGTCGTTCCGCAGTTTGGGCCCGTAATACAGATGAGCCGGATAGCCATGCACCAATTGGATCAAATAGCTGGAATTTTGCGATTGCAAATGGAACAAACCCTGAGCTTTATCATAGAAAATGGGCATAGTAAAATCCTCCTGAATGGTTATGAATACTGGAATGGCTTTTACCCCATTCTACTATGTTATCCAGGAGGAGTAACGTTAATAAAGTGATCTTATATATGGATTTTTGTGTCTTTTTCACGGGGATAACTTAAGAGGCTTCACTCAAGGCCGCCTCCTAGGTCATACCGCGTCCTGCTCGTCTTCGTGAACCTGATTTTCGGGTTCGGGTCTGGAAAAGACATAGTAACAGTTTTTGCCTAAACGTTTGGCATGGTACATCGCCCGGTCCGCCTCCTCCAGCATGCGAGCCCGATCCACTTTAGAAGCATGGCATAGGCTTATCCCTATACTGCCCGTTACGGACATATCGCGCTCTTGAATATAATAGGGCCTGCTGATTTTGCTTAAAATTAAGCCGGCGAGAATCTCGACCTGGTTCGGATCGCGATTTTTCATAATAAACAAAAACTCGTCTCCGCCCATCCGAAACGCGAGCAGATTTTTGTTCGTTACCTGCCGTAAATCCTCGCTGACCTCCTTGAGCAATTGGTCCCCCGCATTATGGCCGTAAGAATCGTTGATCTCTTTAAACCGGTCCAAATCCAGACTCAGCACGGCCAGATTATCTTTCCCTTTAAAAGTCGACCAAAAATGTTCGAATCCGTTACGGTTCAGCAGTCCGGTTACCGGATCCCGGTACGCGAGTTCCCTCAGCGTATTCCTTTCCGCCAGCAGTGTACGGATATAGATCACTCCGGCGAGCAGTACTATAACAAAGAGACCATAAAGAACATAATGCAGGTTAATTCCGGATAAATTCATTGTCATCACCTATACATCCCCGTTTCTGCCTTACTTGTTGTCCGCTGCTGTTTGGGGACTCGGAATTTTACGGTCGTTCCCCGGTGGGGAACGCTGGAAATCTGCAAACCTTGGCCGTAAATTTGCTTCAATCGGCGATCCGTGTTGATCAGCCCTACTCCCTTAGGAGCCGTAGGTGTTCCGGTCAGCAGTTGCTGCAGTTTATCCTCCTCGATGCCCACCCCGTCGTCCGTTACGGCGAACTCCCATTCGGCCTGGAATTCCGCAATCCGAATGGTGACCGTGCCGCCGCTGGCCCGGGCAAGTATCCCGTGGCGGACCGCGTTTTCAACCAAGGTTTGAAGCGATAGAGGCGGAATATCCGCTTCCACCAAAGCAGGAACCTGCCAATCTATTTTGAGCCGCTCCCCAAATCGTTCTTTTTCAATATATAAGTAAGAATGGAGAAGTTCAAGTTCATGATCCAATGGAACGACACGCTCCAAATTTTTCAGGTCGAAACTCTTCCGCAGATAGTTGCCGAATTCTTCAAGCAGGATGACCATTCTGCCCGGATCGCTTTCGCTCAGTGAAGCGATGGAATTCAGCGTGTTGAACAGAAAATGCGGCTGGATTTGAGCCTGGAGCCACGCGGCTTCCATTTGAAGCCGTTCATGGATCGAGTGTTTGAGTTCAACCAGAGCGCGCACTCTCGCTTTTAACTCCATCGCCCCCACCGGTTTGGTGACATAGTCATTGGCGCCGGAGGAAAATCCCGCAAATACATCCTCGGGCCGGCTTCGGGCTGTTAACAGCAGCACGGGCAGTTCGGAAATGGAATAATTAAACCGGATTTTCCTGGTAAGCTCGTAGCCGGACATCTGCGGCATCATCACATCGGCAATCACCAAGTCCCATTCCCGGAGTTCCAGTTGTTTCAGGGCGTCCGCTCCGTTCGTTACGACAACGACATGGTATTGCTCCTGAGCCAGCATAGCCTCTAAAATTTTTAGATTAATGGGGTCGTCGTCCACCGCCAATATATGCGGTCGATACTCGCCTAACTGTTGAGAGTCAACCGCTGTTTCTTCCGCTGTCTGAAGAACCTCGGGGACCTCGATGGACATCGGAGGCGCTTCAAGCCTCCCTTCCGTATCCGCAGCCGTTTCCAAAAACGGCGAAGGGGCCGACAGCTCGTCCAGATGCTCAAGATCCACAGGGAGCGTGAATGTGAAGACGGAACCCTGCCCGGGAACGGACTGAGCGGTGAGCGTCCCGCCATGAAGCTCAACCAACTGCCTGCAAATGCTGAGCCCCAGTCCGATACCGCCTCCTGTCGCCGTGATCCCCGAATCCCCTTGCTCATAGGGTTCAAAGATCCGTTCCAGGGTATCCCGGTCCATCCCCATTCCCGTATCCTTTACATGAATGCAGACAGTCTCCTCTTTGATCTCGGCTTCCACGGTCACCTTTCCTTCGCGAGTATATTTTATGGCGTTATGCACCAGATTGAACAAAATTTGAACCAGACGATTCTCGTCGGCAACGACGTGAGGAAAAGGAGTTTGAAATCGTTGCTCCAACACCACCGGCTTGCCGTCGGTCATGTAACGGACCATGTCGAACACCCCGGCCACAACTCCCTCCAAATTCACACGATGTTTCTGCAGCCGAACATCCCGGTTCCGCAGACGTGTTGCGTCCAGCAAATCGTTCAGCAGCAAAGACATCCGTTGGCCTACGGTAACGAGCAGTTTCAGTTTGTCGCGGTGCTGAGGCCGAAGGGTGTTTCCTTCTTCATCCAGGACCGTCTGGGCCATATTGATCATGCCATGCAACGGATTGCGCAGTTCATGCGACGTATTGGCCAGAAAGTCATCTTTCTGCTTGTCCGCTCTAAGCAACTGCTCCGCCAGTTTACCGGCGCGAATCGATGTTTGGGTGAACCGGATAAACCAAAAGGAAGCGAAGCTGAGAAACGCGATGATCAGGTCCACCGGATAGTAAGGCATGTCCAGCCACACCCGGGCTTTGATTACCCCACCGATCAAAATATTCATCGACAGGGCCGTTGCCGCGAGGAGGAAGGAAAACGCCGTCTTCTCCCCGCTCCGGATGACGTTGACAATCGTCATTATAACGAGAAGGCTCATCCCTGCGTTGATGGCAAGCAGCAGGAGCCGGAAGTAGGTAATATACTCCACCGGCAGACACAACGTGACAAGGATGCTGACGATGCCCAGGGCGGTAAGGGCGCGGACCGGTTTTTCCAGTTTGCGTTCCCCCAGCAAAGACCTCGTGCATAAGGTGATAAATAAAGCCAAGCTCATATAAATCACAAGCCTTAATTTAACGGACCACACCACATCCAGTTGCAGCCAAGCGATCAGCATCCGATCGTCTTCCGACAGGACGGACAGAACCGCAAAAACATTCATGACGGCAAAATAAACCAGCCCTTTTCCTCGATACCCCATGATTAACAGGATCAAGGCGCAAAGACCGTGCAGCAGCATCACAATCGTGACGATAATTTGCATCGTTTTGGTGAAAAATTCTTCATGGGTTATGGCCGCCGCCGTTCCGAACTTGATGGATTGGTTGATGCCGCCTTTCCCTGAATATTCATGGTTCGAAACGTGAATGACAATATCCAGATAGGGCTTGTCCGATTTAAACAGGACGGTGTAGGGAATGTTGATCGGTTTGCTGACCGATGCGTTTCCGTCCGGATTGCCGGCCTGCTTCATCAGCTTGCCGTTGACGAACAGCTTGGACGCCGTATCGATACTATAGACTCGCATGCCATACAATAAATCATGATCTTTGAGGAGCACGCGCAGATGATAAGTGGCAAATTTATGTTTCCGGTAGAGTTCGGATTGATTAACCCAATTCGACGGTACCTGGATGAATTGCCGCCCCAACCTGCCCTCCGGTTTCACGAACGCTTCCGGTTCCACGAAGACCCCGGGATAAAATTCCCACTCTCCATTCAACGTAATCACCTGGTTATCGGTGAAGTTCCATTTACTAAGATCCTGGGTTCCTTGCTGCGCATGGGGATGCTCCGGAATCATGCGGAATTGGAACCATGACAAACGCAGGCCCAGAAGGAGAAGTATAAAAAGGATCAAATACAGAAGCATCTTTCGCTTGGAGTTCAGCTTGACAGGTTCGAGCGGCAATCGATTCCATTCCTTTCGCTGTGTACCCCTACGACTCGATTCTGGCTTGAATGATCAGCCGATGTGTTGGATTCTTCAAGGGGTGACAAGTAATCAGGGTCAGGATTTGGTCTTGACCATTTCCTTCGAGCACGGACAAATCCGTAGGTTCAACTACCGAAGTATCATAGACGGTATATTCATAGGTCCCGTCGATCGTGCTTATCCTGATCTTATCTCCAATCTCCACTTCATTCAAGCGATTAAATAGTCTTCCCTTGGTTCGGGCCCGGTGAGCGGCCACCGCCGCGTTGCCGACTTGGCCGAAGGGAGCCGTCTCCGTCATATGTGCCGCCGCGTGTTTCATGTTTTTTTGGGTCGCCCCTTCCAGCACGGGAAGCTTCAAATCGATCTTCTCAATCTCGATCGTTGCCAGGGTTCCCTCCTTTACGTTTTCCTTTGGATCGAGTGTGGGTGCTTCATCTTCCCCGCTCTCCTGTTCAAGCAGCCGGGATACCCTTTCATACCCTGCCGCAAGTTCGGAGTTCGGACCGCCGGTATTCCTTAGCTTCTGGAGCGCTTCCGCTTCCTGCAGCAGCAGCTTCTCCTCCCGATTGGCGTTCCATTCTATGGCGTAAGGAGCCGCAATCAATATCAGCCCCGCAATGATGAGCAAGTAAGGCCACTTTCGCATCGGTTGATCCACCTTTATTATGTTGTTGTTTTTCAGCATAACTCACTCGGCTCTACAATTTCTCAACGAAAAAAGGAACGCCGGTTTACGATCCGTCCGTTCCTTCTTTCCAGTATTCCAGCGTCTCTTCAGCCAGCTCGCCCAACCGCCACAGAGAAAAGCGGGTAATCCCTTCTTCCTGAGCCGTTTGTACCCACATCTCCAGGGTCGTGTGGTCGGCAAACCATACGGTATGCCGCTCCCCGTCCTTAGAGGTGTATTCAAAGTGCAGACTTCCGCTGTCCTGATCCCTCCGCAACGAAGCCTCTTTCGTCCGGGCCAGCTCTTCTGCTTTCTTCTCGGTCACGGCCGTCACCTTTCCGGACGCCGACCAATCGAAGCCGCCGGCGGCAAGGGCGATGACCGGCTTTCCGGGGAGTCCCTTCAATTTGCCGGCCACCTTCCGGATAAACGCGGGGTCCGCTTTTGGACCGGGGCCGCTGTGGGAACCGAATAGGTTATAAGCCATCATGACATATTCGGGCCCTTCCGGAAGCGTCACGGAGTCAACCGGGGCTTTAGGTTCCAGCACGATTCGAAGTGTTTTTCCCCGAGCTTTCAGCGCTTCATAGAGCTCTTTATAAAAAAGGCTGACGGACTTCCAGTCCTCTTGGCGAATCTTTTCAAAGTCGATTTCAACCCGGTTCAATCCTTGCTGTTCAAGGGTGTCCACAATTTGCCGAATATGGCTGCCGCGGCTTTGTTCCGTGGCCACCAGGCGGTTGATCAGGTCCGGATCTTTTTGCACGGAACTTCCGTCCGACCGAACGATATCGTTAACGAGGGTTATCCCGATTTCGGCGCCGGGCTCGGTTCGGAGCTCGGGTAATCGAGTCAATGCCTTTTTCATATCCTCGCTAAAGTACAATCCATCATTTTCATCAAAATAGACGGCAAACAACTGCAGCCCCTGCGGGGTGCCGCCCGTTAGCTTTTGGGCCTCTTCCATCCCCGCCCCCAACTGCCAGTCGACGATCCAGGCGGAAAACTCCGCCCGATCCTCCGGACTCGGCTCCGGCCGGCCGTGGTCGTCCCCCTCCCGCAGGAAGAACCAGACGGCGGCCGCCCCGATCAACAGCAGCAGCCCGGCAGCGGCCAGGGCGATTCGCGTTCCTTTGCCTGCAGGCATTCGCCCACCTCCGATGCGTTGAACTATGAAACTCAGAACGTTTCGATCGCCCAGTCAATGGCGGCGTTAACCGCCGATTTGACCCGGTCGGCCGCCCCCTGCCAACCGCGGGGGGCATTGCTGAACAGAACCCGGTCTCCCGCCGTAATCTCCATATTCTCAAACCGGGCATCGTAAATATTTTCTTTCTTGTTGTTCTCGCTATATTCGGCTTCCACAGCCACCGTGCCGGTCCGGATGGAATCGTCGATCTTCCGCTTGTCCAGCATCGCCTCGTCATCCACCCGTACGGTCAAGGATTCACCGTCCAGCGTAATGTCGAGCTTCCGCTCATCTTTGATATTGATCGGATATTTCTCTTCTTCCTCACTTACGCCGGCCGACGTCTGCTCGTACGTATAGACCGAAGCTTTATCAAAGCTGAGATCCTCGGAAGACCAGGCTACGGGATCCAGTTCTCGCGTAAGCAAGACGGCCGGTGCGGCGCCGGCTTTCTTCTGTTCCACTTGAAGCGTGTTATTGTCCAAGGTGATCCGGATATAGGAATCTTTCGCACGGTCGTAGCGAACATAAATGCTCTGCTTGCCCACTACATTTCCTGTCGCTTGGGCGGACACATGAAGTTTTTCGCTTTTTACGGCTTCCTTCAGCTCAAGCAGCCCGCTTCTTCCCGGGGGAGAGGTCAGAATCAGCTCGTGATCTTTAAACTGCGCCGCCCCATCCTTGACGTTCCACCGGGCGGAATCCTCTTCGTTCCCGGTGATGAACGGAAGCGCTTCGCCGCTGTCTTCCCGCAGCCTCATCAAAAGATGGTTCGTCGACCAATAAGGTGCCGGCTGAAGCCGGGTCAGATTCAGGAGATCGGCACGGCTAGAATTATACGCGCGACCCTCCCGGTTGAAATGAATCTGGAACAAGCCGCGGATATTATCCTGGTTGGCCTCCGTGACGAGACGGTTCATGCCTTCGCCCAGCGCGTTGGCGTGCATGATCATATAAACGGAAGGCACGTAACCCAGCTGTTCCGTATATATTTTCTTCATATTCTCGTAATCGGCGCCGATCCGCGCATTCATCTCGTCCCGATTTTCGGCCGGAATCATATTCTCGTCCCGAATAAAGTCCATTAAATAATGATTATAGTACGCCACATTGGACTTGTCTCGCAACTCGTTCTCGTTCTTCATCCCGATAAAACGGCCCTCGTTGTCAAAAACATTAATGTAGCTGAGCCGGTATCCGTTGGTCCCCATCTCCCAAAAGCCGGTCTTCTCCATCTTCTTCATTTCCTTCGGCTGGACGAATTTCCGCTCTTTATTGTCCCCCAGCTTATCGGCATAGGAAAAGAAGGTGGCTTTAAAATTGTATTTCTCCAGAAGCGGACGGGCGAACAAGCTCGAATCGTTTCTTCCGTCTTCAAAGGACAGGTACAGGGCCTTGTCGGGAAGCGGTTTGTCCTTGGAGTAAAAGTCGATGATATCCTGCTGCGATACCGTCTGATAGCCCAAATCGTGCAGCACTTTAAGCTGCTCGTCCAGGTCGCTTTTAGCCACCAATTTGGATGTCCCGGAACGTCCTACTCCGAAATAAGACAGGGCGATAAACCCGTTTTGCTGTTTCCAGGTGGTCTTGTCGGGCTCCCGATAGGACTCTACGTCGAATACGGCATGAAACAAAACAACCCCCAGCAACACCAGAATGACGGACTGGATCATTGTTTTGACAAGCTTTTTCGTGTTTTTTCTGCGTACATTCAGGGCAGAACTTTGTTTTTTCTTTACCATGTCTGCCATCCTCACTTGACTCGGTTTTTATTTTTAAGTTTGCGCGCTTCTTTCTTCATCCGGGCCTCGACGTCCTGCGGCGTTTCCCGGGTTCCCCAGGTGGACTTCCAGAAGGTCACCCAAGCTACGGGCATTTGCCAGAGCAGAACAAATTCATAGAAGAGGCAGAAGACGAAGCCGAACACCCAGAGCCGGCTCTTCCGGAACATCAGGTGCGCCAGGCTCATCAGCAGTGCCATCATTAACAGCCCCACCAGGAACGTCGTCGGAAAAACGTGATAGACCGCTGGTACGTATACCAGGTTATAAAGAACCACGATCGGCGCGGCGATCGGCACGATCAAACCTATGTAGAAAAATAAGGCCATGAAAGGTTCCTTACGCCAAATAAATGTGGCCGCCCGGAGCGATTCGCGAAGCCAGGATCGTTTCCAGCGCATTTGCTGCTTCAGGAACACGTCCGTCTTCGAAGGCACGATCGTGGAGCAGATCGCGGAATCCTGGTAGGCCGTCCGATGCGTTTTCAATATGAAGTTGGTCATGCTCCGGTCATCCCCGAAGGTTGCGGGCTGTCCAAGAAATTTTTGATTCAGCCAAGCCTCGGCGTGCTGCTGAATGAGATCTTTTCTGTAGCAGGACAATGGGCCGGACAGACAGGTGACGCTGTCAAACCAGGACTCCGCCGCCTTCATAATGCGAAAAGCGATATAATAGCGAACCGTCTGCAGCTTGGTGATGGCATTCGTGTATTTGTTCTCCACGTCCGTCCGCCCTGCCACGCCGCCCATTTTGGGATCCTGAAAAGGCTGGACCAGATGGCGGATCGCCGTCGGTTCCAGGAAGCTGTCCGAATCCACGAAGACGACGAGATCATGTTTGGCCAGTTCGACCCCCTTAACCAGCGCTTCCCGCTTTCCTCCGTTCTTCTCAAGAACGGTGTACGTCAGGCGGTCCTTTGTGGCATAACGCTCCGCCTCTCTATGAATCAACTCGACGGTTTTTTGAATGTTGCTCACCGAACCGTCCGTGGAACGATCGTCCACCACAATGACCTCCAGCTTGTCAACCGGATAATCCTGATTGATGCAGCTCATGATGGTCCTGCCGATCCACTCCTCCTCGTTAAAGCAAGGGATGATAATGGAAACGCCGGGCGTATAATCGGGATTGATCGGAACGTCGCGGTAAAAAGCGCCGAATAAATAGCGGGTCAGCAAAAAAGCCGCCGCAATGAGGCTATACAAATAAAGCACCAGGTTGTAGCGGAAGTAAACGACACTTTCCACGCGCATCAGCATAATGAACAAAATGGCGACAAAAAGGATCGCGCTCGCGGAGTATACGGAATATCCCCAACGTTTTCGTTGAAAATAAGAAGTCAGCGGCTTGGAAAACTCCACAGCCAGCATAGTTCTGGCTTCCTGTCCTTCTCCCCGGATAAATCGGCGCACCACCGTAGCGTCGATGGTTACGGAAGACTCGAACCCCTCAGGCATCGTTCCCGGAGGGATGCGAAAACGGGCGCTAACCCGGCTCCCTTCCGTCAAGCCGGCATCTTCCTTCAGTTCGATCAAAAGGCCGGTGGCGGAAATATCGGAAGCCTGGCCCCGGATGCCCTCCTTTTTCCGCTTGCCCTCCGGCACGAGCAGCACTTCAAAGTCGGCCAAATAGCGCAAGCTCAGCATCCGCAGCTTGTTGATATATTCCGGATCCACATCCCCGTTCCCGGAGTCCGCCAGGTGCGAGCCTCTCCGGTCCGCGTTCTTGCGGACCTGTTCCGGATCGGGAACGTACGAAAGCGTACGCCGGTCCGTTCGAGTCATTGTTAATTTTTCTTCTTTGGTTTCTTTTTTCTTAATAATCACTTGAGAAAACCCCAATCGGTAAATTACAGACTCCAGTAAAGGTAGCCCTTGCTTTCTAACCCGGTTCTGTTATAAATGCCTTTAATATCGATGATCGTCTTAGGCTGGTCGTCGCTGTACATCGAGTCGATCTCCTCGGGTCCCATCGAAGCAAAGCAATCGTGCGCCACCGCCACGACGGCAATATTAAGTCCCTTTAACGCCTCGGTTCCCGACAACTCGACCCCATATTCCTCGTACGCTTCCGAAGGGTCGACCAGCGGATCGAAGACAAGGGGCTCGACGCCGTATTCCTGAAGCTCGCGAATCATATCGATGACTTTGGAATTACGGATATCCCGGCAATTTTCTTTGAAGGCCAGTCCCAGGATCCCCACCTTTGTCCGGCTGAGGTCCAGACGCTGCCGCACCATGATTTTAACGATGTTCGAAGCGATGTATTTTCCCATTCCGTCATTGACATGCCGTCCGGCCAAAATGATTTTGGAATGATACCCGCTATCCTCCGCCTTGTATGTTAAATAATACGGATCGATCCCGATGCAATGGCCGCCGACCAGCCCCGGGCGGAAATTCAGGAAGTTCCATTTGGTTCCCGCCGCCCGAAGCACCGCGTTCGTGTCGATATCCATTTCGTGAAACAGCATGGACAGCTCGTTCATAAAAGCGATATTGATATCGCGCTGGGCATTTTCAATGACTTTGGCCGCCTCGGCGACTTTAATCGTTTCGGCCCGATGCACGCCGGCCTCGATGATCAGCTCGTACAGCTTCGCGACGATGTCCAGCGCCGCTTCGTCGCTGCCCGACACGATCTTTACGATATTCTCGAGGCGGTGCACCGGATCGCCCGGGTTAATACGCTCTGGTGAATATCCAACTTTGAAGTCGGTGCCGCACCGGAAGCCCGATTGCGACTCCAGCACCGGTATGCAAACTTCCTCCGTAACGCCGGGGTAAACCGTCGATTCGTAAACGACGAGCGAACCGGGCGTGAGTTTCTCGGCGACCAGCGCGCTCGCTTTCTTCACGAACTGAAGGTCAGGGACGTTTCCGCTCTTGACCGGCGTCGGCACAGCCACGATAAAGCATCGTACGCCGTCAAGATCGGCCGGATTGGAGGTGAATTTCACGCTGCTGCTCGAAATCGACTCATCTCCCAAATCCCCCGTGACATCGATCCCCCGTTGGTAACTCGCCACTTTGGCTACATTGACATCGAAGCCGATCACCTCGGCCCTTTTGGAAAAGGCGACCGCAATCGGAAGTCCGACGTAACCCAGGCCGACGACGGCAATTTTTTCGCGTCGATCGACGATATTTTCATAAAGTTCAGTGACCATGTTTCTACTTCCCCGCTGTTCTAATTTTTTTGTTCTTTAATCAAATCCGCCATTTTCACAAACGTATAGCCCTTGCCCTCCAAGCTGTCGATGACTCTTGGCAGAGCTTCAATCGTATGGATGTCATCCAGCATGTGAAGCAGGATGACGCTCCCCGGTTTCGTCTGCGCCAAAGCGCCTTTGACGATATCGTCCGCGCTGTTCGAGGCGTCCCAGTCGAGCATCGTTACATCGTACATCGCGATGTCCGGGTAGCCTACCGCGGCGATGGCCTTGGCTCTTTCGTCATTGACTACGCCGGTAGGCGGACGGAAGAGCATCACCGGCTGCTCCTGAATCGCATCCGTGATCACTTGGTGGGCCTTCACGATATCTTTCTGCAGTTCGTCGGCCGTCAACGAAGTGACCACCGGGTGGCTGTAAGAGTGATTGGCGACATCATGGCCTTCTTCCACCATGGCCCTGGCCAGATTCGGGTTGGTTTCGACGCCTTTCGCCCGCAGGAAGAACGTGGCATGGACGCCTTTCTCCGCCAGGATGTCGAGAATTTTCGTGACGGTTTTGTCGCTCCCCCAATCGTCGAAGGTGAGGGCGATGTGCTTCTTGGGGGTGTCCACTTGATAGATCAGGCGATACTTCGCCGTTTTGTAATCGGAATTGATGCGCGCCGCATCGTATCCCGGAACCTGCTCCGCAGGTTTGCGTACGCCGCCGCGGCTGACGAGCTCGTCCAGCGTAACCAGCTTATATCCGATTTCGTCCGCGGCTGCGGCGATATAAGGAATCGACGCGATGACTTCCGGATTAATGTCGGTGTTTAAGGAGATGATGCCGCCCCGGTGGATATATCTTTTGACATAGTCCCCAATCTCCTTGGCGCTCTGCATGTCCCGGTCTTTCGGGTTGATGTTGTAGCTCACCACCGCCTTCAGCCCGAGCTGTGCCGCCACCAGCGGCAAGTCCTCGGGATAGTCCCCCGAGCGGGTCCGCACATATTTCGGACGGGACCCGGTGTTCTCTTCGATCACGTCGTTCGCCAACTTGACCTCTTTATAAATTTGCTCATAGTCCAGCTTGTTCAAATCCAATTGGTTCAACGTGTTGTTCTCGATCTCATGTCCGCCGGCCAAGATCGCCGCGGCGATATCCGGTTCCTCCGCAACCCGTATCCCCGGAAGAAAGAAGGTCGCCTTTACCTTGTATTTGTCCAACTGCTTCAGCAGTTTCGCCATTGAGTCCTTATCCCCCATCCCGTTAAAGGTCAGGGATAATTCTTTCTTGGCCGTATATACAAAGGGGAGTTCCAGACTCTTCTCTCCGGTGTACTTCTCCACAACCTCCGTCGGCTTTTCGACGGGCTGCCCCTCCGAACCTATCCCCGTCCCCGACGAACATCCCGCCAGCAGGATGGAAAAAGCCATGATGAACACCCCCGCTTTGAGCAGCGGCCGTTTCTTTACTTTCATCTTCCTTTAGCTCCTTTAAAAATCTTAAATAAACCTAGTATAATAGGATTTTCCTCACAGCACCAAGTTTATTTTCTTAGTAGAATAGTACTACTAATACGATAACGTATTGTCCTTTACAAATTCTATACAAAATATTAAACATTTCGGACATAAGAAAAGCGTTCCCCGAGGAGAGGAAAGGTCTCCTTGGGGAACGCTATACGTCGTTAAACTATTTTTTGAGTGTCATTCTTCTCTTAAGCAACAAGCCCAAGGCAATCAAGGAAACTCCTGCCAATTGTATCGGCAAAGCGCTATCTTCGCCGGTTTTCGGCAGTACTTTTACGCCACGGCCTTTTTTCCCGGCATCATCTCCGGTTTCGTCGCCTGAATCTCTCAACGAATTATTTTTGCCGTCTTGTTCCGTATCCTGACCAGGTGTTTGAACCGGTCCGGTGGTATCCCCGGCAGAACCGTTACCTGTGCCCGGAATAACCGTATTTCCTTGATCGTTGTTGTTCCCTCCATCCCCATCTTTAGCGGGAGGGGTTGAAGAATCATTCGGCTTACTCGGTTGCGTAGGGTTTTGCGGTTGGCTGGATCCGCCCGTACTTCCGGAATTCCCGCCGCCGCTGGATCCATTGCCGCCGCCGCTGTTTCCTGGATTCCCCGGAATCTGCGGCATTTTGGTATTGCTGATTGGAAGGATGAATTTACCGTCCACTAACTCGGTGGTTGCGCCGATCGTTACCGGACGCTCCGCAGCATCCAGCACGTAGCCTGCTGGCGCCACCGTTTCCTTAAGGATGTATTCCCCGTAGAGAAGGTTCGGGAACAAGGCCACACCATAGGTGCCCGTAGTTACCGTTACCGGTTCTCTCCGTTTTTCGGCATCCTGCAGGACGAAAGTCGCACCTGCCAGCTTCTTGGAGGCGTCATCCTTGTCCACCTTGACAACTTCCAGTTGGACGACAGGGTCCGGCTGCTTCTCGTTCACCAGTGTCATCTTCACAACGGATTCTTTGTCGATGGTGACTTTATGCTCCGTTGAATCCAGGATATAACCTGCCGGAGCCTCGATCTCTTTCAGGATGTAATCCCCAAAAATAAGACCGTTAATCCGCGCAATCCCGTCTTTGTCCGTCGTCAAGACAACAGGATCTTTTTGCAATCCGGCATCCTGCAGCTGGAATTTGGCTCCCGGCAGCACTTTCGAGTTATCCTCTTTGGCCACTTTCAGGATTTCCAAACCGCCCAGCGGGATGTAAGGGATTTTTTCGTTAGGTACCGGGAGGACTTTCACACCGCCCGTGCTTTGAACCTCTTTATCGATTTTTACCGTAAGAGGCGACGCAACCGCTTTATAGCCCGCCGGAGCTTGAAGCTCGGTCAGCGTATAGGTGTCGTAAAGCAGCTTCGTGAACGTGATTTTCCCGTCCGCTCCCGTTTCCTTTACCCCGATCGATTCGCCTTTGCTGTTCTTCAGTTCAAACTTGGCGCCAGGCAGTACCGTCCCCGGGCTGTCCTTATCCACTTTCGTGACTTCCAGACCGCCGCGTACGCCAGAGCCCGTACCGGAACCGGAGGATAAACGAATTTCGATCGCTTGCTCCGTTTCCCGCGTCCCTACCGAGACACCGTCACCGATAAAGCTCACTTGGTTCGTGATCTTTTCCTTGTCGACGGATACGGCAATTTCCGATTGATACTTCAGGATATAGGCCGTCTCAATCGTTTTAGGGAGAATCACTTCGAAGCTCTTCAACTCGCCCGAATCATCGGTGTGAAGCACCACTTCATAGTCCTTGTCCTTTTCGAGGAGCTTACCGGTCGATACATCGCCATTGGAGCCCACTATACCTTCGTAAAGCTCAAAAGTTTCCGGCTTCACGATCTGGTTGGCGCTTGGCGTATCGACGATTTTCGCATTTTCAACGTAAGATTGACCTTCGTTGATTTTGATCTGCCAATTGATTTTGTCGGCGTCTTTATCAACGCCACGTACGCCGGTCTTGCTGACGTATACTTCGCCGTGCGGGATATCCACGGTTTTGTCCCAATTCCATTCCGCGCTATTATCCCCGCTCAGCGTCGCTTTGTTTGTAACTTGTTCGTCTACCAGCGTTCTGCCCAGCTTGGTGTCGAACGTGATCCAGTAAGGTTCATGGATGTCACCGAAATCGATTTGAATCCGCCCGTTCGATGTGTCGATTTTACTCGAATCCAGACTGACTTCTGCCCCTTGTTCCGGGGTCCCGTCCGCCTTGACGGACATCTGGTATACTTTCACGGTTCCATCGACCAAGGTTTGATTTTGAAGCAATGGGTCGGTGAAGACGGCGTGCTTCACATCAAATCCGTTATAGTTGGCGTAAACCGTCCAAGTCAGAGTTTTGCTCGAAGCATCGTACTTTCCGACTTTAGCGCCGTTGTTTTTGGTTTCATTGTTGGGATTAAAGTTTGCAGCTACTTTCACGGGTTCATCATAATTCCCCGTTTTCTCTGTCCAATCCAAGACAGCAGTATTGCCGTACAGAGATTTTCCGGGTGTAAATTTCGTTTTGTAAGTAATCGTGTACTTATCGGTAAATGTGCCGTTAAAAGTAAGCTTAAAACCTTGTGTCGCGGTACTTGCATCCACAGTTGGAGTAATTACAGCACCGCCCGAAGCAGCTGTAACCGTAACCGTATCCGGAATGAATTCCAAGCCGCCACCCGAGAAATCATCCTTAATCTCCAAGTTAGTCATTGGCTGGCGGTCGCTGTTAACTACGATCTCCCAAGTGAGTTCCTTAGTGCTATAATCCGTGCTTTTCAGATTTTTCACACCGATCCCGCTAGTGAATGTGTGAGGAACGGTTTTTCTTGTTTCTTTACCTTTGTAAGTCGAATACGCGACGTTTTCCACAGGTACATTTTCATAGACCCGTTTGGTCACTGTTGTCTTATATTCGATGTCATAGGCGGCAGTAATCTTTGAATTGAAAGTCAGGGTGAACCCGTTTTTCCCCTCTTCATTGGTAACCCGAGTAACTGTATAGTCCGTAAGAGGGTCCAGGGTCGCTCCACCGGCCGCCTCTTTTACGACAATTCCGCCATCCAAAACCATGGTATTGCTAAATCGATCCTCGATGATAGCTTCGCCAGGTTCAAAGGTCTTTTCGCCGTAATTGTATTGCAGCTTCCAGGCCACCGTCTGATTGACTTTATCATACAGCCCTTTTTCTTTCGTGATCAGCTCTTCACGGTGAACAGGTACCGTCTTGTTGGCCGTTGCCTTCACGTCCGTTCCAACCTTCAGCTCGGCCTGATTTGTAAATTCGGTCTTTTCTTCCCCGGTTACTTTAGTCGTATAACGAATCCGATAAGCCGATTTAAATTCAGGATCGTTAAACTGAATCTGGAATGCAGAGCCGTCCGGTTCGGCACTTACCGTATAGTTCCCTTCAGCGGGGGAAACTTCGCTTCCCTCATCCGGGTCCCGATCGACGTTGACATTCAGCTTGTATACCTTAATGCTTGTGTCATCCAGCTTCAGCTCGTCCGGAATGATATCGGATACCACGGGTGCGTTCAGTTTGTCCGTCTTGGTGTTGACATCCAAGGTCCAATCAATTTTTTGATCCTTATAAGCCGTACCTTGTTTTGTTAACGGCTTTCCACCAAACGGTGCAAATTTAACCTTCGCTACCTGATCCCCTCCGCGAATCGGGAAAGTGATGGGAACTTCAACGCTTCCTTTAATTGTGGTCTTGCTGAATTCGGTGCTAATCTCCATGGTGCCCCGAACTTC
Organism: Paenibacillus faecis; assembly: GCF_008084145.1. Taxonomy (GTDB): domain Bacteria; phylum Bacillota; class Bacilli; order Paenibacillales; family Paenibacillaceae; genus Fontibacillus; species Fontibacillus faecis. The sequence goes on from NZ_VSDO01000001.1 coordinate 390,970, forward strand.
CGAATTATCCACCAGCTCATTGAACACTACCGTTACATGGCCGTTCGGCTCAACGGTAAACTCACCAATGCTTCCATTTTCAGTTTCCAGCGACTCAGTGAACTTACTGTAAACCGTGAATTCCTTGGGAATGTCAAATTCGAACTTATCTCCGGCCTTATAGCCGTGTCCGTTCTCCAATGACCATTCGTATTCAATACGAACGGGATCCCCGGGCTTGGAAACTCCTTCTCGGCTCGGATTGTACACCGCATCGATCACGGTGTTGTTTTGGTCGAGAAGCTTCACCTTGGTAAGGATGCTCTCCTTGCTGGCAGCCATGAGCGAAACCGGACCGTAGGCCGCATCCGTCGCCGTTGCCGCATCCCCCGGAGGTAAAACATCCGAATCAGCGCTGGCCGTAAGCATCCCCGCTCCGAACACCGTTTGGAGCAGAAGAACCCAGGCCATTGCGATCGCAATCATTCTTTTCTTCATAGGGTTACTAACTCACCTTCTTTTTTATTATATTTTCAAGGATCAAACGAAGTTTGTTTTTCCTGACCCCTCCTATCAGGTTTGTTGTATAAAAAGTCACATTACATATACTAGTTGCTGGTTCTGGACAAATTCTCAACAAAACTCTACACCGTTTCTCAACATGCCTCACGACAAAAAAGAGCGCCTTTCGGCACTCTTCGAATTTACTTATATTTTATGAGAAAACTAAGTTAGCCCCATTCCAACGAGTCTTCTGTTGAGAACAGTTGGTGAATAAGGGTGTTTTGCGCACTAGCGTTGCATTAACCCGAAGGGTCTAATGGCCGTAATCGCCTCCCTTTGAAGCCTGGCGGGAGGATAAGGGTCTTTTGCGGCGTTATTTTGTCGAATTCGTCCCTTCGGTGAGAAATAGCGGTCTTTTAAGGCCTTATTTTAGGAAAAAGCGGGCCAAAACCTGATTTTTGTGCCCGCATCAGTGAAATAAGGCCCTTTTTGACCGCTATTATGCCCGTGAAGCCGAATTGAACCGAAATAACGGTCCAAAAGGCCGTTATTCCATGGGAGGCAAGAGAAGCCGCAGGTACCCCACCCCGTTTCCCACGCCGCCGTTAAATCGGCGAATAAACTGGTTGACGGCCCAACACCCTCTCCATGCCGCCTCCACCGACGCAAAGAAGGGGAGCAGGTACCGCTCCCCCTCCCTACGCTCAGCCAGCCTAAATTTTTCGGACGGCCTCCTGGTTTTGATACCAGGCTTCGTACCAGTCGGTAATGTACTTGCTCGGTGCTACATCCAGTTCCTCTTTCAGAATAAACTGCAGCTCTTTATATTGCTGCTCGACCAAACCGGAGTTTTGCGTAGAAGCATAAATTTTCATAAGTTCAAAATAAGTGCGCTCTTCCTGAGGGTACAAAGACCTCAGACGCTGATAGTAAGATGCCGCTTTATCCCAAATTTGCTGCTGCTGATACCATTCCGCGATCGCGAAAGAAACACCCAGTCCTTGCTCCTTCAATCGCTGACATTCGCTCTCGGTCCACCAATAGCCATACTCCTGCAAGTAATCTCCCGTATATAGCTTCATGGTATCTATGTATTCCTCCAAGGAAGCTTCGCTGATCGGGGGGAGTTTGCCGATCCGTTCTTCCCACTCCTCAATGTCCAGACGCACCTCCGTTAAGCTCAAAATATAGCCTTCGGTGGTATTTGTAATTTGAATATACTTGGCGTACGGCTTCAATGTTTTTCGGATATGATAAATCGCCGTGTAGAGCTGTGAATAAACTTTGTCCAGCTCGTACTCGGGCCAGAGCAGGTCGGTTAAGGTGGATTTGCGAACCAATTGCCCGCGATGCTGGAGCAGGTATAAGAACAGTTCCTGCGCCTTGGTCGTCCGCCACTGCAGCAAATGCGTCCCACCCGTCTCGTCGGCGATACTGAACTGTCTAAACAAGTTCAAACGAAGCACCTGCGCCGAATCCGATTCAACCGCGGATGGCTGCTTCATAGCCAAACTGTCCCGGACACGCGACAAAGTTTTTGAAAGACGCTCCAGACGGACCGGCTTTACTATGTAATCCAGCGCATTGAGTTCAAAGGCTTTGACCGCAAATTCGTCGTATGCCGTCACAAAAACAACGACGAGCTCGGGCTTGGCCTCCAAGAGTTGTTCGGCCAGTTCGATCCCGTTCAATTCCGGCAAGTGGATATCCAAAAAAGCCACATTCACCTGGTTTTGCAGCAGGAACTGCTTCCCCTCGAGAGGATCGGTAAACCTCCCGACGATGTTGGCGGAAATATCCGTTTTTGCGATTTGCCGTTCCAGATAATCCAAAGCCAGCACTTCATCATCCACAATGACTACTCTCATAGATTTAACTCCTCAATCGATTGAGTGTATTGCACTTTCATCGCTTGCCTACTAAGAAGGATACCATAATTAACTTCAACAAAGAAGCCTCGAACCTACCACGTCCGAGGCAAATCATCGATCTCCTACTTCGGCTCTACTTGGGCTCTACTTGGGCTCTACTTCATCCGAGTCCGCTTGGCCCGGACTTTCAGGGTACTCCGAATTCCGCACGTGCTGTGATTTCCTGCGCTTTTTCCGTACAGGTACATAAACGGCCACGATCAGCGCGGCGATCAGAATCAGCGGCAAGGCACCGGCCAGGACGATAACGATCCACTGCAAAATCATCGAAATCACCTTCAAACTGCCGGACAACGCCTGTTCGGCCCGCTGCAATAGCGGAGGCTGTTCCTTGTCAAGCTTGGAAACGGTGTCTTCCAACGGTTGAAAAACTCGAATCTCGACCGTTGAGAACGCCACGTGATTATCAATAAACCGCATGCGTCCCTTGATTTGCTCGATTTCAGTCTGGATGCGCTCCAGCTCGTTGGCGAACTTGACCAATTCGTCGGTTTTCGTCGCCTCGTTCACAAACTTCAGATAACGCGCCTCCATCGCCTGCTTTACTTTAAGCCGCGACTCCAGATCCACATACTCTTCGGAGACGTCCTGCCCCCGGATGCTCTGCTGAAAAGACGTGGATTTCAACTTTTCAAGCTCGTCGAGAAAGGAAGAAAACCCGCTGGCGGGGACTTTTAAAATAAACGTACCGCCCCGCTCGCTGTCGGATTGATTCTCGGAAAATTCAACAATATACCCGCCCGTCAAAGTGACCAGATTGCGAATCTCCGATTGAACCCGATTGAAGTCTTCCACTTCGATGGTGACGTTCGCTTCGTAAATCAGCTTCTTGTTTAGCCCCTCTTCGAAGCTGGATACCTGAACCCCGCCGCCAACCCGAGAAGCCGCCTTCTCCCCCGCCGAAGCCGGCGCTTCCGCCTCGCCCCCGGCAGCGCCGCCATCTGCGGCGCCCTTCGCATCCGACACCTCCGCCATATTCTCTGCGGTAGCAACCGACAGCTCATCCGAAGCATACCCGCCGCCGCTGCCGGAATCCGCGGAACTGACATTGCTGGCCGATTTGTCCGCGCTCCCGCAGCCTCCCAGCAGGAATACCATCACAAGACCTAGACTGGCTGCGATGCTTCCCCATCGTTTTTTCATTTCAACCGCCCCCCGAATTGAAAATCATCAGGAAATTCGTTCATTCGCCCAAGTCTCTCTGTAAAGTCCATGACCGCGAATAACCGCTCCTCATTTCCTGACGTTGCCAAAAGCCGGAAGGTTGCCGAGATATCCTAAATCGGCTGCTCACTTTCCGGAAGCGGGTTCGTCCCGGCCTTTTTGGTGACGGCGAGTTTGCGAATCCGGCGCTGACCTACCTCCCGAACGGCAAAGATGTAACCGTTATATTCCAACTGCGGTTTTTCCTGCGTTGTCGGAATCCGTTTCAGTTGACCGATTATAAATCCGCTTAATGTATCGTAATCCTCTACAGGCAGGCTTATGCCCAACAGATCCTGCGCATCGTGAAGAGACATCGTTCCCCGGACAAGATAGTCCCCCTCCCGAAGCTGCTCATATTCCGCCTCTTCTTCATCGTGTTCGTCATAGATGTTACCGACGATTTCTTCCAATAGATCCTCCATCGTAACAATCCCCGCCGTTCCGCCGTATTCATCGACGACGACGGCCAGATGAATCCGGTTTTGCTGGAGGTCCTCAAACAGCTCGTTTGTCTTCATGGATACGGGGACAAAATAAGGCCGCGTAAGCATGGAGCGCAAATCCCATGACTGATGTTCCGCAACCTTCAGATATCGGATCAAATCTTTCACATGCAGCACGCCGATCACGTTATCGATGGTCTCCTCATACACCGGAAAACGGGTGTATTGTTCCCGGTCGGCCAGTTCGGCGACCGTCTGCAAATCGGAATCCACCGGGAGAGCTATCACATCCATCCGGTGTGTCATGATGTCGGCAACGTTCATATTATCAAAGTCAAATATGTTGTTGATCATCAATTTTTCACTGGCCTGGATCGTTCCCAGCTCGGTACCGGTATCCAGCATCATCCGGATCTCTTCTTCGGACACTTCCTCATCCTTCGAGTTCGGATCAATGCCGAACAAACGAACGAGCAAATTCGTGGACAACGTAAGAAGCTTGACGAAGGGGCCCGTCGCCTTTGACAGTACATACAGCGTGTTGACGGCAAACATCGCCATCCCCTCCGCCTTTTTCATCGCTACCCGCTTGGGAACCAGCTCACCGAGAACGAGCTGAAAATAAGAGAGGAACAAGGTGATGATGATGAGCGACAGGGTACTCAAGACCGTGGGTGATAACGGTACGCCTAGTTCTATAAGAAACGCGGCCAAATCGCCCGCAAAGCTGTCTCCCGCATAAGCACTGGCAAAAAAGCCGGCCAGCGTGATCCCGATTTGGATGGTGGCCAAAAATCGGCTGGGTTCTCCCAGCAGTTCGATTAGTCTTTTCGCCTTTTTGTGTCCCTGCTGCGCCATTAAACGGATTTTATTATCGTTCAGCGAGATCAGCGCGATTTCCGAGGCCGCAAAAAAGGCATTGATCAAAATCAGGATTAAAATAATGAGAAGTTCAACCAAAACAAAACACCTCCGTATATTTTGAAAAGCTTAAAAAAACAAAAAGGCATAACCTGACGCCTAATAAGACGCAGGTTATGCCTGTATAACGATATGATTTCCCTGATCGGGGCTGTTACTGTCCGGGTCGTCCGAATCGGTCATCGCAATTAAACCTCTTTCCAAATATTAAAACATATTATAAAGAGCCCGCTATAGAGGTGTCAAGTCGTCTCTAAAATTCCGCCTTTCGGAGCAGAATGGCGGCGTTATGTCCGCCAAAACCGAAGGAATTGGAGAGGCCGATGTTGAGTGGAGCCTGGCGGGCATGATGCGGAACATAATCCAAATCGCAGGCCGGATCCGGGTGATCGAGATTGATGGTGGGCGGAATCACGCCTTCTTTTAAACTTTGGATCAACGCAATGGCCTCCGCCCCTCCCGCAGCGCCAAACATATGGCCTGTCATCGATTTATTCGCCGTAACGGGAATCCGGGACGCCTGGTCGCCGAACAATTTCTTGAGCGCTATCGTCTCCGCAAGATCTCCGACCTGTGTGCCCGTGGCATGGGCGCTGACAACGTCCACTTCCGCCGCCGAAACGCCGGCGGATTGCAGCGCCCGCTTCATCGCCAGGAAGGCCCCTTCCCCTTCGGGATGCGAGGCGACGACATGGTAGGCGTCCGAGCTGGCGCCATACCCGATGACCTCGGCATGGATGCGCGCTCCTCTGCGCCGGGCATGGTCCAGCGACTCCAGCACAAGGAGGCCCGCCCCCTCGGCCATAACGAAGCCGTCCCGCTCCGCATCGAACGGACGGCTGGCCCGCTCCGGCGTCTCATTCCGCTTCGACAGGGCCGTCGCATTGCCGAAGCTGGCCAGGGACAGGGGATGCACCGCCGCTTCCGTCCCTCCGGCGATAATCACATCGGCCTCCCCGCTTCGGATCAGGCGGAACGCCTCGCCGATCGCCGTATTGCCGATCGAACAGGCGGTGACAGGGGACAAGGTCGGACCCATCGCGCCGTATCGGATGCTGATCTGCGCGGCGGCCATATTGGAGATCATCATCGGTACCAGACTCGGGCTAACCCGGCCCGGACCGCGCTGCTGATAGGCCTCCATATTGTCCGTCAAGGTCGTGATACCGCCGATTCCGGTCCCGACATAAACGCCGAAACGCTCCCGATCGACCCGCTCAGGTTCAAGACCGGCGTCCCGCACCGCCTGTTCCGCGGCATATACGGCGAACTGGACGAATCGGTCCATCTTTCTCGCATCCTTCCGCCCAAACAGTGCTTCCGGATCGAAATCGCGCACCTGGCCCGCGATTTTTGTCCCGAAGCCGGACACATCAAAATGATCAATAACGGATATACCGGAGCGTCCCGCTTTCAGCCCGTTCCAAAATAATTCGACGTCGTGGCCCAGCGGCGAAACGATCCCCATCCCGGTTATAACAACGCTTTGCATACGTTAGTGCCTCCTTTAATCCCGTTCTCATCTTGAAAAAGAACGGGAGCCGTTTGTCCCTATTGTAACCTCTGATTATCCTATTACAAGTTTTTAGTTATCCTAGTATAATGGATAATACAATAAGACAGGAGGCCTTCCGAATGCCAAACGACCCTCGACTTAAAGCGCTATCCGATTTCCTGAAAAGCCAAAGATCCAAGCTGCATCCCGCCGCGGTCGGGCTGCCGCCGGGGGCTCGCAGACGGACCCCGGGACTGCGGCGTGAAGAAGTCGCCCAGTTGGCCGGGGTGAGCACAACATGGTATACCTGGCTGGAGCAGGGGCGGGACATCAAGGTTTCCGCTTCCGTTCTCGACGCCATAGCCGGAGCGCTTCATCTTAACAGCGATGAGCGCAAATACTTGTTCGATCTTGCGCTCGACAACGGCTTTCATCCGGATCTAGCCCCGGGGCGGGAGGCCGAGATCAGCCCGTCGCTGGCCAAGATTCTTGAAGAACTCAAATTTTGCCCCACCCTTATTTCCGATCGCCACTGTCATATCGTAGGTTGGAACACCGCCGCTTCCCATGTTTTTTTAAATTTTGAACAGGTGCCCGAAGCCGAGCGCAATCTAATCTATCTTCTGTTTCGGAAAAAGGAGCTGCGTACGCTTGCCGTGAACTGGGCCCAGTTCGTTCGGGGATTTTTGGCGATTTTCCGCGCCTATTACGGTCAATATGTGGCCGATCCGTGGTATTCGGCTTTTATCGGCCGGATGTCGGCCGAATTCCCCGACTTTGAAGAACTCTGGAACCAAAGCGAGGTCCGTGCGGCTCCCGAGGTCATGATTGAATTCCGGCACGCCAGGGCCGGAAAAATGCTGTTCAACCTCTCCTCCCTCCAAGTTCAAGGGGAATCCGACCTGAGGATGAGCATTTACACGCCCGCCCCGCAAACCGCCACGGAAGCGAAACTCAAAAAACTCCTTGAGGGATAGGCTGCCGCGCTTAGCGCGGCAGCATTACGAAATGAAAAACAGCGCCCCCTTTACGGCGGGGACGCTGTTTTTCCTATCTACCCCGGTGCTTCTGCTTCGCTTTCAGCACCTTTTGCTCGCGTTTGTACGCTTGCTGACGTTCGCGCTCCTCCCGGCTCAAGTTCTTCCGCTCCTTCTTGCGAAGCAGCAGTTCCTCCTTCAGGGCCTCCTGCGCAAACGTCGAGATTCCTCGACGGTTCAACTCGCGAGCGGCCAGGCGGGCCTGCCTTTTCGGATTGATTCTGCGGGCCTCGTTGGCATCATCGCCTTCCACGCCTCTCGAACGCGACAGCACCTCCGAAATGCGGGGCATCTCTTGATTCACAAACTGAAAAATCTCGGGATCTTTCGGCTCGGACCCAAAAATATGCCGGTACGCCTTCAACTGCCCGCCGATCGTCTCCTCCACCACGCCAACCCAAAACTGTCCCTCAAAATAAACCGTCAACTTCATGGTAAATCCCCCTCTTGTTATGCGTCGAAGCGCCGGACATCCCGAGGGGGGAAGGTTACTGACACGGCTGGACACCGTGCTTCTGGACTACCAACCAGAATGTGTTTTTGCGCTCCGGGTTTTAGTATAGCAAAACATACCGGTTGCCGGAATCACTCTTCAGGAAAAAGCGGCGTCGACAAATACCGTTCGCCCGTATCCGGCAGCAAAACGACGATGTTCTTACCCGCGTTTTCCGGGCGTTTCGCCAGTTGAAGCGCGGCAAAGGCGGCCGCCCCGGACGAGATGCCGACAAGCAATCCTTCTGTCCGGGCAAGCAGACGGGAAGTCGCGAAGGCATCTTCGTCTTTTACCGGATAAACTTCATCCACAACCTCGCTGTTGTAATTTTTCGGCACAAAGCCGGCTCCGATCCCCTGAATATGATGAAACCCGCGCGTTCCGCCCGACAATACCGCCGACTTATGCGGCTCCACGGCCACGATCCGCACCTCCGGATTTCTTTCCTTCAGTACGGCGCCCACGCCGGAAATCGTCCCGCCGGTGCCCACACCGGCAACGAACATATCGACCTTCCCGTCCATATCGCTCCAGATTTCCTCCGCGGTCGTCCGTTTATGTATATCCGGGTTGGCCGGATTCTCGAATTGCTGCGGAATAAACGCATTCGGCGTTTCCTTGGCCAGTTCCTCCGCCTTGCGGATCGCGCCTCCCATGCCTTCCGCGGCCGGTGTCAGCACCAGCTCGGCCCCTAAGGCGACCAGCAGCTTTCTTCGTTCGATGCTGAAGCTTTCGGGCAGCGTAATGATCAGCTTATACCCCAAAGCCGCCGCGGCAAAAGCAAGCCCTACCCCGGTGTTCCCGCTCGTCGGTTCGATAATGACCGAGTCGGGTTTCAACAGCCCGCGCTCTTCGGCATCCTTGATCATGGCGAAACCGATCCGGTCCTTGACGCTGCCGGCCGGATTAAAGTATTCCAGCTTGGCGACCAGCCTGGCTTCCGCCTGGGTCGCGGCGGAGAAATTGTTCAGTTCCAGCATCGGCGTTCTCCCGATTAAGTCCGTTAAATTTTTGGCGATATTCGACAACATATATCCCTCACTTTTCCATATTTGACAGATCCACTTTATCGCCCGCAAAGCGGGATGTAAATTTAGCTGCAAGTTCCTCGTCCGACCAATCGGCCAGCTCCAACATCCTAAGGTAAGGATCCCCCTCCAAGCCCAGCAAGGCGGCAAAAGCCGGCTCGGTCTTAAAGCCGCACTGTTTAAGCCTGATCACCGCGCGTTTGAAATCCTCGCCAAAAAGGCGCAGCAACCGGGCTTCGACCATCATATGCCGGTATCCGTTTTGCCGGTGAACGGGGATCGGTTGGGCGAATACTTCGACAGGCCAATTCTCGCAGAAGAAATTGGCTTTAATTCTTTCTACGCCGAGCACCTGCCTTCGGGTCAGCCTGAATTCCGGAAAATGTCCGAAATGCCGGCGTAAATCATCCGCAAAGCAGGCAAAATCATGAACTTCACAAATAAGATCCAGGTCACTTCCGGGAATTTGAATTTCGAGCGGGACGGTCCCGACAAGGACCGGATGATAAGCCCGCAACAACCCGCAAAGGGAGTAACGCTGGATCAAATGATACACTTCCCGCTGAACGGGAGTTCCCCGCTTTAAATAATCCAGGTCTTCGCCGTCCGGAAAGGCCATGCCATCTCCCCCCCTTTAACTCTCCTTGCGCGAAGCCCGACACAACCTCTAACTTAGTCCAATCGAACTTCTTGGGAGATCCCTTTGGTTTCGAACAGCCACAGCACTTGCTTTAGCGTATTTCGTCCCTGGGATAAGGGAGGAAGCCGGTCCTTGGGGAAGAAGCCGACCTCCATCGTCTCCATGCCCGCCTGGGCTTCTCCGCCCGTCTCTTCGCACAAAACAAACATTTTATAAACATGCCAGGGCTCGGGAGGATGGTCATGGAACTTCTTATCCAAAACGCCGAGCAGGCGTACGGGCTCCACGATCAGGCCGGACTCCTCCAGGACCTCCTTGGCCGCCACCTCTTTAGGGGACAAACCGATATCGGCCCAGCCGCCGGGCAAAGCCCAATCGCCATCCACCTTTTCGCGGACGAGCAGCAGGCGTTCATCCCGAAACACCACCGCGCGGACATCCACCTTCGGAGTCGCGTATCCTTTTTCCCCGGCAAACAGCGATCGGACCTGCTCCTGTTCGACGCCGGTATACTCGCTCAGAATTTCCACGCTTAGATCGCGCAGCATCTCAAAACGTTCCAGATCGTACATATCCTTGGAATAAGCAAGCCCGGCTTGACTGATCGCCTGAATCTGCTTCGCCCATTCCAGCCATTTCAACTGCATCGGTTAATCTCCTCTCACGTAATAAATATAATCCGTTGCAGGCGGCGCAATCTCCGCCATCCTGAGGGAAGAGGCGATTTGTCCGCGGTGGTAGCTGCCATGCAGCGCAACATGCGTCAGGATGTCCCCGATAGACCGATCAAACGATTTCCCTTGGCTGTTGTGATATTGAATCCGCTCCTTCAGCTTTTCGTCATGGATCGCAGCCAAAAACCGCCGAAACCCTTGGATATTGTCCTCCGCGAGCTCGATGTAGTGTTCGACCTTACCCTTTCCGTCGGACCAAAGGGGGATTGCCGTCGCTTCCTGAAGCTGCAGCCTGGCCAGCCAGCTGGCCTCCGCCGCCAAAATATGGGCGAACAGCTGAAGCGCGCGTTCCGGCAGCTTCGCTTCCTGAAGCTCCAGCGCATTCGCGATTTCCCGATTCGCCCAGGCCATATGCTCAAACATCCGCAGCAAGTGCTGTTTGACAGGAGACCCTTCCTCCAAGCCGGCTCGTTCCTCCTCCATCAGCTCTTCTCTGGCCCGGATCAACCAGGAATGCACCAGCTTCATTTGCTCCCTGCGCTCCCATACCTGATTCAGGTAGGTGAGCACGGCGGCGTTCAATTGCATATCATCCACCAACCGGCGAATTTCCTGGAGGTATGTTTGCTCGCCCGGAAGATCCCAGGCCACCTTATCGGCGATAAATACCACTTTATCGAACAGGGAGGCCCGAGGCTTCAATGTGGTATGGCATTCAATCGCCTGCAAAATGTCGGTATCCCGGATTTCGAATATCGTCTCGGCCATCGCCCGAGACAGCTTCTGGTGCAAAATGCGGGGATAACGCTGCTCTTCCTCCAGCACTTCAATCCCGCACTGCTCGGACACCTGCGGCATCAGGCTGACCGGAATGATGTTGCTGATATCATGAAGCAGGGCGGCCTGCTCCGCCTTTTGGGCATCCGCGCCATAGAGACGGGCGATGCGGACCGCTTGAGAAGTTACCTTAAGCGTATGGTCCCAGGTTTCCAGGTCTCCGTGCAGTTTAAAAAATGTGCCGACATCCTGAAGCAGGCTTCCCGTCAACTCCAAACCCGCCGAGAAAGCTGCCACTCCGGTTGCAGGCACATAATTCGCTCGATTATCCATATTGGCCTCCTCTTCTTCCCAAAACACATTAGGATACGTCTTTTAATTTAGCATATTTTTCTAATGATGTTTAGGAAGAATCATCGGCGGCTTACTTGGTCGAGGACCCGAAATCCGTAATATGCAAATCGATATCGAAGGTTACCGGGACTTCGGAAAAGACTTCATCCCAGCGGTCCTTCACCTTTTTCCACGTTTTTGGCGACTGGATCCGTAGACTCTCCCCAAAGCCGGCCACCTCCACTTTATATTGGGTTTGTATCTTCCGCATAAATTCCCGGAGCATCGCGTTCAGCCTCTCTTCAAACAGCTGTTCCGCCTTTTCCATATATTTCGGTTTGGACGGGTCCTCCCGAATGTCCCAATTTTCGATGAAGCGTCCTTCGGATTTGATCTCGACATGAAAAGAAATGTCGTCGCCCGTGATCTTCGCCTTTTGCTTGCTTTTCATCGACTCGATTTCATAAACGATCGGCTCCCCGCGCCAGTCGTAGGTTTTGATGGCTCCGCCTCCCCCGTCGCCGCGAATCCAAGAAATACTCTCCACGTCGGTCTGACTCAACGAACCGATCCATTTTCCGCTTGCTCCTTTAATGACCCCGGCACCCGACAATTCCAGTTCACCTTTGGCGGCGACCACATTCTGCAGAACGAAACTTTGCCGCGTTCTCATCAGAGCATCCAGGCGGGTCAAGTTAACGCCTTCCATGATTCTGTTCGTTCTGAAGCGGTTGCGCAGAAAATCCCTTAATTGCTGGGCGGGTACGGTGCCTGACGCATTTTTCGCAAACGTATCCAAGGCCCGTCCTTCGGTTACAAAGACGACGCAGCTCGGGCGGATATCGTTGTCCCGCAGCACAAAATCCATAATCGAATCGATCCCCCGCTTCTGCAGAAGCCGGTTGGAGACGACGATCGTCTTAAGATGGTGGCCGATCACGGCCCGTTCCCGGCGGGTCGAATAAGTCCGCATGATCTCAAACAAGGAATCCCCGGTTTCCGTCGTGTTCAAAAATTCGGGAACCTTCCCCTTCGTCGAGGAGTCCCCTTGGTTGCTGCTGGAGGAATGGGCGGGCACGATCTGAATCGTAGCGGTGATCTGATTTTTTTTATCGTAAGTGGCTCCTTTTCGTTCCAGTTCCCGCTCCAACGGTGTGGGGTCCCCGACATCGAGAGCCAAACCCGCGTACATACTCAAATCCTCGATTTCTTTGCTGCTCCAACAGCCGCTGATTAGAGCCATGGCCGCGATAAGAAGGCAACACCGCCGCATCGAACGCTTAAACATCCTGCCTCAACCCCTTCTTTCTAATCCAGTAGATCGCTGAGAGAAGCGCAGGTAAGAGGGCGAAAAAAAAGATGCCGATGTAACCGATCGCTCCGCCGAGTTGAAACACATCATTGATTCGTTTGGGAATCATGGCGGAGATGAAGATGACGGGCATCAGCGCGAATAGAACGGGGCCGAACCTGATCCGGAAAATTTGCGAGACTCCTAATGAGGCGCTGAAATAAAAGCTCGTGAAATTACAAAACATCTGCATCATCCAAATGACCAGAAACGGAAATTCCAAACGCTCAAAGAAAAGACCCGTCACCTCAAAGCTCCGCAGCAGATCGATCGTCGGCCAAGTACTTCGGAGAACGGCATCCACCGACATACCGCCGATCACCATCACAATGGTGAAAAGATACAGCATGATCGGAATCCCGATGCCGGCGAATACGGCCTTGACCGCCCGTTCCGGATGCTGCATGTGCGCGATCAGTACCATAATGACTTCACAACCGGTGAACACCAGGATCGTCGATTTTAATCCTTGGATAACCGGCATGACTCCTCCGCCCAGCAAGGGCCGCAAATGATTCGGCTCGAACACCCGGATGCTCATAGCATAGGACAAGATAAGAAAAAAGAGGCTGATCGGAAAAACGATCTGAAATACGCGGGCGATGGAATTGATCCCCCCACAGGCCAAATAAGCCCCCGTCCAAATGAACGGAATCAATATGGCCCAAATCGGGGTTCCCTCCAGTAAATAGAGCATCGCCACTTCGGCGAGCACCCGAATTTCGAATCCGCCAACAATTATAAAATAGAGGATCAGCAGCAGACAGAGGAAGGCCCCGGGGATCGTACCGACGATACTTCTGCTGTACTCGTAGACGGTTTTTCCCGGAAATCGCTGGCTTAACTTCACCATAACCAGCATGAGCAGCAGGATGATCGCCCCTCCCAATAGGACGGAGAGCCAGACATCCGGCGTCTCCGCCGCTTCCAACACCGAACGGGGCAGTGTCAGAATCCCGGCTCCCAAAACGGTATCCGTCAGGAAGATGGCGGCTTGAGTTGTCGTGATTTTGTCGTCTTTACGTAAAAACACAGCGGGTCACATCCCTCTCGTTGCATTTCTAAGATCGGCGGCGGCGATTCCCGGTCTTCATCATTTCCGGTCGGCGTTTCATTAAAGTTAAGGGTGCGCGTACAAACAAATCTTTGAAATCTTGCAGGCGGAACGGGGAGAACGGCGTAATGTAAGGAACGCCAAAGCTTTTCAATTTGGAGATATGGCTGCAAATCAGCAGGAAGAACAGGATAGTGCCAAACATGCCGAGAGTGGCGGCAAAGAGCATGCCCACAAATCTCAAGACGCGCAGAGCGATCCCCGCGCTGTACATCGGGATAGAGAACGAAGAGATCGCCGTGACCGCTACAACGATAACCAGAAAAGGGCTGACGATGCCGGCCTGCACCGCCGCTTCCCCGATGATGAGACCGCCGACGATCCCCATCGCCGGTCCGATCGGTTTCGGCAGCCGCAGACCGGCCTCCCGCAAAATTTCAATAGAGATCTCCAGAATCAACACCTCGATCAGGGAAGGAAACGGGACCCCCTGCCTGGCCTCAATAATCGTGATGGCCAGCTCCGTCGGGATCAAGCCGGGATGAAACGAGATAAAGGAAATGTATAGCGCGGGAGCCATCAGCGCCAAGAAGGATGCAAAAAAACGCAGGGTACGCAGCAACGATCCCGGCATCCATCGCTCAAAATAATCCTCCGGGGATTGCAGCAGCATGCTGAACGTAACGGGTACGATCAGCGCAAAGGGAGTCCCTTCCACTAAAATGGCCACTCTGCCTTCCAATAAGGCGTTGATCACCCGGTCAGGACGTTCGGTATTCTGCACCTGCTGAAACGGACTGAGGGGATTGTCCTCAATCAGCTGCTCCACATAGCCGGACTCGGCGATAAAATCGATATCGATTTTAGTGATCCGATCCTCAACCTCATGAAGCAGCTCGGGGTTTACGATATCCTTGAAATAAGCGATGACAAGGTTCTTTTTTAGCAGGCTTCCGACCACATATTTCTTCATCTCCAGATTTTCGCTTTTCCCTTGCATTCGCAGCATTGCCGTATTCTCGCTGAGCACTTCCGTGAAACCGATCCGCGAACCGCGCAGCAGGGCCTCCGAGGTCGGCTCGGCAATAGCCCTTGTTTTGCCGTTCGGTAAACCGACTAGCAAAGCGTGCGGCATTCCATCCAGCAAGAGGGCGGTAAACCCTTTTAAAATCGACTGGGTCAGCTCCAGCTTCTCCGTAACTTCGGTGATATCGATGAGTGGAAGAATTTTTTCCTTAAGGTGAGCGGTAAACTCCGGAGTGTTCAGGGCCCGCCCCTGCTCCCTCAATTGCGGATCGGCCTCCCGCATCAACACTTGCATCACATGCGTATTGAGGAAATCTACGGTCTGCATGCCGTCCACAAAAACCAGGCAGGCCCTGACGTTTAACCCGGTGATCTGAAACTCCCGGAAATGAACGTCGCTGCTCGTTCCGATCGTCTTCTTTAGAAACTCCAGGTCACGTTCGTATTCTCCGGATAACGGTTCTTCGGGGGCGGTGGTGTCCCCGGCAGTCGTTTTTTTGGCCGGGTTGTTCTTATTCGAAACAAGCGAGGAAATTTTATTATAGCCAAAATTTATGATCAAAGGGATCAGCAGCACCAATCCCGCTTGCATAAACGTTTTCCAGTCAGGGATGTAAGATAGCACTTTGGTCCACATCGCAAATCATCCTTACCTTATGAACTATCTTCATCCTGCCCTGGAAGTCGATTTACCATGCATGATTTTCTAGTTCGGCCGCCTTTTTCCGAGCCACAATGATCAGATGTTCGGTCGCCTCTCTATACTGAGGGGCTTCGCTCGTTTCGCTAGCGGCTTGCAGCAAATTATCGTAGACGAGCCGATCCTCACGGTATAACCGGGTCACCTCGGCCGACATTCCGGCCAAAAAGCTTTCCGCTCCGGCGTAAGAAAGAATGTCAAACCCGCCGGCCCGAACCTCATCGAGCGCTTTAGCGGGAATGGTGAAGTAGCTTTCGGTAAAACCCCGGTTTTCATCCAACTTCTGTTCCTGTAAATACCCGTAGATTTGTTCGGGGTCCCGATAAGATTCGCTAAACTCGGTAACTCCCGCTTTAAGGACGCCCCAGGAATTAATGTAAGAGAACAGAGCGACGCCGTCCGCCTTTAAAATTCTTGCCGTCTGCCGGATCACCTGCAGGCGCTGCTCTTCCTCCAAAATATGATACAGGGGACCCAGCACGAGAGCGCCCTCAAACTGATCCGCCTCCAGAAGGTGCAGGTTTCGGGCATCCTCGCATAGATAAGCCTCCGCTTGCAGCCCGAGTTTGCGGAACTCTTGTTCCGCCAATGCCAACGCCTTGACGGACAAGTCTATCAAGGTAACCCGGTAACCTTGCTGCAGCAATTCGGCGGCATACCGCCCGGGGCCCGAACCGATATCGCAAATGTGACCGGTCTCCGGAAGATACCGGTCCATGAGGCGGAGAGTAGACAACCACTCCACCCTGCTATATGGGTGATCCAAACGTGACCACTCCCGTTCCGCACTGTCGTCATAATACCGTTTTACCGTTTCGCTCATGTCCTTCGACGCTCCCTTCAAGCAGGACCTGTTATAAATGGAAATTAACTTTCGGTTTAATGGGTAAGTAAAGATCGACCTTGCTTTTGCCCTCCGGATCCGTGGCCGGATTGTTCATGCAGTATTCCAGACAAGGTTTATCTTCCGCCTCATATTCACTTTGCGGAAGCCATTGTCCGAATAGCGTCTGATAAACAATCCCTAATTGGTCGACGGTATCATAAAAAGAATAAAGCGCATAAGTCCCTCCCTGCAGCGTGCCGAACCGGATTTCATCCGGATGTCCCGCCCGGTCGAATTCCTCCGGCAAAGTGACGCAGGCGTCATAGCGGCAGGCGTACTCCTCGACCAGCGAAGGGTCGTCCAGCGAGATCCCGATAAACTGACGCTCCGGGGGGTATAACCCGTTCTTGGCCGCCCATGCGCCCAGCTTTTCCCACGCTTGATACGTGTCCAAATAGCTGCCGACATGCCTGACATAGGCCACCTCGGCGTCGGCTAATTGACGAATGGAAATGTTCATGTCCCAAATCCTCCTTAAGAAGTTTGTTTTTACTTCTCTAGCATAGGAGGATGGCGTGGATTCATCATCCTGCATCTTGCGGTCTAATAGCGGAATATTGCGATCCGCCCGAGAGGATACCCTAATTTCACTCGGCGTCTTCTGAAAATGTCTTTTGAACACCGCGTTAAAACCGGAGGGCGACTCGAATCCGCACAGGATCGAGATTTCCAATACGGTCTTGTCGGTTTCCACCAACAACCGGACGGCTTCCCTTAAGCGCAGCCGCGTCAAATAGACGGCGGGGGTGCTGCCCATGACGGAAGCAAAGATCCGGCTAAAATGATACTTGGAGAACCCGGAAATGTCGGCAAGACGATCCAGTGTGATCTTTTGCGAGTAGTGACTCTCCATGTAATCGACAACGCCGGCCATTCTCTCCTTGTAATAAGAACTCATGGTCTCGCTCTCCTCGGTTATTTATCAGGCAGGAGCAACCCCATGCCGA
Organism: Paenibacillus faecis; assembly: GCF_008084145.1. Taxonomy (GTDB): domain Bacteria; phylum Bacillota; class Bacilli; order Paenibacillales; family Paenibacillaceae; genus Fontibacillus; species Fontibacillus faecis. The sequence goes on from NZ_VSDO01000001.1 coordinate 408,395, forward strand.
TGACATCGACATAATGGCCGTCCTGAAGCTTAATTTGCCGGCGCAGCAGGCTTTCCCGCACAAACCCCATCTTCATGTACAGTTCAATGGCTTTAACGTTGGTCGCAAACACTTCCAGGCTGATTTTTTCCAGCCTCGGGTGCTTTTCCGCCCACTCGATAAGCGTTTGCAAGAGCGCCTTGCCGATGCCTCCCCCCTGGTAATCGCCGCGCACGCTCATCCCGAACGAACCGGTGTGGGCAATCCGCCGTTTCTGTCCGCTCAGAAAATCAAGGAAACCGACAATTCTCCCCTGGTCCTCCGCAAGGATCACCAAGTTATTTTCGTTGCCGCGCATCCGTTCGATCCAGTCTCTTTCCTCCTCGACCGTCAAAGTGAATTCCTCGGGCACCGTCAGCAGGTGGGCTTCCGACGCAATGACGGTCCGGTTGAATTCCAGGATACTTTCGGCGTCCCTCCCCTCCGCGGTCCGAAGATCTATGTAACGGTTGTATTTGTCGACGATTTTAATCGGTGCGATCCAACCCATATTACCTTCTCCTCCCCTCGGTGGATTTAATTCTCATTCCAATCTTCGGCCAACATGCCGTATACCATATGATCGATAAAATGATCATAGAGCCATTCCGATTGCCGGATTTTGCCCTCCAGCACGAAACCGAGCCGTTCGGGAATCGCCCGGCTGCGGCGGTTGCCTTCGCCGGCCCGAATTTCCACCCTGTTCATATCCAATGACCGAAACACATAGGTTGTTACCGCCCGGCATGAACGGGTCATAATTCCCCGGCCTTGGAAATCGCGGCCGAGCCAGTATCCGACAGAGGTCTTGCGGTTGCTTCTGTCGATGCCGTGAATGCCGATACAGCCGGCAATTTCACCCTTATAAAAGATCCCGGCATGAAATCCGTTTTCCGCTGCCGCCTGCTGTTCGGCCGATTCGATATAGGCGAGGGAATCTTCCCACGTTTTTGTGGCGTCCACCCAGGGCAGCCATTCCCGTAAATACGGCCTTTGTCCGTCTATCAGGGTAAACAGAGGTTTCGCCATCTGTTGATCCAACTGTCTTACATGCACCTCTTCGTCGATTTTAACGTCAAACATCCAGCACGACCTCCTGTTAAGATAGTGTGTTGTTCCGTACACACCACTAGCGTAGCATTAACCCGAGGGGGCTAATGCCGTAGCCGCCTCCCTTAAAACCGAGTGGGTAGATAAGGGCCTTTTGCGACCGGTACATCGCCCAAGGGAAGAAATACCTGCAAATCTGCAGGTATTTTTGGCGCAATGAACGACTTATTCTATAATTCCTGCAAATCTGCAAGCTTTTTTGCTCGAAGGGCTCTCATTTCTTAAAAGCGTAGAAAATTCCTGCACTTTTGCATCCTTTTGACTTAAACCTCCTCGTTTGGCGGAAAACTCCTGCACTTTTGCATCTTTTTGTACATGACCCATCCACGGGCAGTCTTCTACACATATCGGCGCGACATCGCTATAAAATCGATCTCCCGCTCGCCTGCTTTACTTTGAAATAACGTTCCCCGCTGAAACCCGCTACGCTCATACACCTGAATTGCCCGCCGGTTAAAGGCGGCCACAACCAATTGAAATTCTTCGGGGGATAATCGTTCCGCCAGAAAACGCATTCCCTCCAGCAGGAACGGCTGCCCCCATCCTTTTCCCGTCATGTCCGGTCGTAACCCCAGCCCGATGTCCAGCTTGTTGTCCGCGTCGTACAGTCCAACCTCATATCCGCCGGGTACGCGCGCCGCGGCTCCATAGCAGATAAAACCGATCAGTTCTCCACCCGCCGACGTCTTCGCGGCAAAGTAGCTTCCGCCAAGCAATTCGGCAATACAGGCTTTGCTTCCGTCCATGCTGTAGAGCGAATAAGGCTCCGCATAGGTCCAGCCGGAAATCTCGACGGCCAAATCCCGTGTCATCGGCTGAAAATAAAATAAGCTCTCGATTACGATCACCTCCGCATCTAATGTCTAAGCCAATGGGGCACTAGGATAGTGAATTACGGCAAATTTTGATCGATCTGTCCCCGCAGGAAGGCTTCATTCAAGCCATTTTCGCAAAAGTGAAATTTCCTGCCCGTCGCCCCCTGCACTCTGTCGATGATCTGCCCCAAATGATAGCCGGTATGCTCCACAAGGTGGTAGATCTGGTGAATATGCTCTTCGCTCAACCTGCACTCTCTATGCAAAAAACGCTCCATCACTTCTTCCCACTCACGAAACTGCTCCTCAAATTTTTGAATAAGCTGCAGGGAAGAAGCGGCGTCTTTCGGAAAGAAATTTTCAAACCCCGGAAGAAGCTGGCCTTCGGCGTTGGTAAGGCGCAGGCAGTTTCTGGCGATATGTTCGCCCATATGAAGTACGATGGATCCAATGCTGTTCCCTCCGGGATAGCTTTCCGCCCACAACACCTCATTCGGGAGGTCTTCCAGCACCGCCCTCAGCTTCAGAAAATAGAGATCTTTCATTCGAAGAAGCGAAATTTTCAAAAATGTTTTTTGAAAACCGGTAAACTCCACGATACAATCCCCCTTTTCATTACGTTTTATCAAGGCCCTTCTTCCCGGTTCATCTTTCGCTCGTAAGCCTCGAGTTCTTCCTCAATGGTGAAACGTTCCTCCTCTTCCGGGTTGAGCAGATGCCATTTGCTTTTGATTTTTTGCAGATCGGTATGGATTTCACGGCTTCTCCGGTTCATATCGAACACCATGGCGAACAAGACCACCACACATAACGCTATTCCATAAGGTCCGGCAAAAAGGCCAAGCGCCGCCATCCCGGCCCCGAACAGCAACCCCAACCAGCTCACGGGATCCCCCCTCCCTTAAAGATATGCGTTCAAGTCCCGGAGATCCCGGATGAACGCGCGGGGAAAGACTTCCATCTCGTTCATTTTTGCTTCGTCCCCGCCATACGCGATAAACGGGATGCCCGCAAGTGCGGAAGCTCTGCCGTCCATCCAGGAGTCGCCCACCGAAATCCACTCCCCGGGGGACACCTCCCCAAAATGATGCAGCACGTGAAAAAAAGCATCCGGCGCCGGTTTGAGGAACCGAACTTGTTCCCTGCCGACGACCTGCTCAAAAAAGCGCAAGACATCATGGCCCCGAAGGGCGGCCTCCGCCGCCTCAATGGAATTGTTCGTGACGACCACCAAATGATACAGGCCCTGCCACTCTTTGAGCAGTTCTTTTACGCCGGGCTCCAGCTCCGCATCCTTCATGCCGATGACCTCGTGTTTTTTGGGAACATCCCACAGTTCCTTCATCAATGACTCATTCATCCGGTTTGTCTTTACGCCCGCTTCGATCAAGGTGGAGGCCGTGTGCCGGTTCAGCTCAACACCTTCCACCAATATGCCGTGTGACACTAAAAATTGATATACGTCTTGTTTCATCGCCTCGAAATCGATCCGGGACCGCAGCAGTGTATTATCCATATCAAAAATAATGCCCTTAACCATCGGCCACCCCTATCTTTCATTTATGTCGGCGGATCTATCTTTTCAAAATATATGTCCAAGCTGTCAAAAAGCCGATTCCTATATTCGTTCGAGATGGGCGTTAAATCCTGAAGCCCGACCATTCTTCGCTCCGCCGCCTTCTCCTTTCGATTCTCGTCCAAAACAACGCCTTCAATAGGAATCGAAGTCGTTTGACCTAAAAGGAGCCTTTTGAAATCTTCAATTTCGCAAAAAAACAACCCGGCAATTTCCTCCGCTTGAAAATCATAGTCCGCCGCCTCCTTGTTGCAGGAATACAAGAAGACATGGTTAAACTCACGATCGGTTAACACGGGGGAAATCCGGTCCTCTTCCGGGACGAGCCCGCAATAGAATAAGTCCTCGAACACGACCTCAAGCCCCAGCTCTTCCCGCAGTTCCCGGACCCCGTCCTCCACGGTTTCTCCGGCTTGAAGATGCCCGGCGCTGGAAATATCCAATAAACCGGGATAGGTGTCTTTGGTGGACTGTCGCAACTGCAACAGCAGCCTGGGTGGTTCATGGTCCGGTCGGGACACGATCCAGCAGTGAAACGTTTGATGCCACAAGCCCTTGGCATGCACATTTTCCCGCGTATCCACGCCTATTTTCACCATCGACGCATCGTAAACATCGAATAGCTCCTGCCCGGACATCTTACGGCAGCTCCAATCTCAGGCGGACCATATCCCTGCACTGAATCCCGTTTTCATAGATTTCCTCGTCATAGTGACGGACAAAAAAATCCGGATCCACGCCTACGATCCGAAAGCCGCATTTCTGATACAAAGCCAGCTGCTGGACCCCCGAATTGCCTGTGCCGATTTCCACGGTTTTCATGTTTTCTCTTTTCGCCGATTCAATCGCATGCAGGACCAGTCTTTTTCCGATGCCTCTGCCCTGATAATCTTCCTGTACGGCGACATTGACGATCTCTACGGTTTCGGGACGGGTTCTGATCAAAACGTACTCGCCGATCACTTCATCATTCAGATAGGCTCCATAACAGTCCCCCCGCTTTACGTACTCTTCCACGATTTCCCGGGAGGGGTCCGCCAGAAGCAGCAAATCATAGGGAAATCCGTCCGCCTGCGTGATTTTTCTAATTTCAAGTTCCATTCTAACCGCTCTCCTTCCTGAAGGCCGCTATGGCCGACTTGCCAAATATTCGCTGCGAAGTATGGAATACAGCTTCTGGCTTTTGTACTCGTTTCTGATTTTCAATTCTTCACGGATGATTCCTTCCAAGGTCATCCCCATCCGCTGCATGACCTTTTCGGACCGGAAATTTTCACTGTTGCAGCGGGCCTCGATCCGGTTCAAGCCCATGTCCTCGAATCCGAATCTGACTCCTTATTTTCATCATAGAATCGTTGCACGGTATCCCGTGGATCTCCCTTTTTCAACCGCCTGCACGTAACCTGAAAAATAAAAAGGGATATTGTCCTCCGCCCCGTTTTGAATTCGCCCTCTGACTTTATCAAAAGCGAGCAGCGATACCGAAAAGTCCGGCTCCCCCGTAACCAGAACAGGCTGCTGCCGATCCGGGCTCCAAACGTAGACGCCGCCAAAATTTCTTCGGGCCACCTCAAACACGTAGCATCCCGCCATAGAGGAGATGGAGTCCAGCTGTTCTTCTCCCAGATCGAAATCGCCGGCCTCATCCAGCAATTCGTCGAGCGGCTGCAGACTTTCAATACTAAAATCAAAGTTTCCGCGATCCGCAAAGTTTCGGGTAAAACTCTCCGCCGTGAATCTAATGTCTTCTTCTAATTTCCCTGTCATAGGCTAATCTCTCCTCCTTATCCATCCCATCGCTGGTCTAATTTATCGGCATAATAGCTTATCGCTCTGGCGTATTGACGTATACCGGAATCGGAACTGGTTTGCGCCAGCTGATTCAACAGAATCTCCATCGCCTTGCTGTAATCCTGCAGATTATATAGAACCATCGCGAGAAAAACCGGAAACTCCCGGTGATCCGGAAATTCGGTCATAGCCTGCTCGAAGATGTTCCTCGCTTCGGAGTAGTCGCCCAGCGCCCTGAAGGTACTGCCCAAGCCAAGATAAGCTCCTGGTTTCTCCTCTACAGCAAGTCCTCCGGCCAAGGCTGCTTTATAAAAGGGAACGGCTTCCTTCTCCAAACCCAAGGAATCATGAACCCAGGCGCATTGATACCAAACGGACGGATTCTCCGGCTCCGTTTCTACCAATTCTAGCAGCATGGTACGTGCTTCTTCCAGTTTTCCCGATTCTCTTAAACGGATGGCCAAATTTAAATTCTCCATAAAACTCCCCTCCCCGTACGAGTATTGTACCAGCTTCTGCCAATCGGGAGAATCCAAAAATCAATTGCCGGACGAATAAGTAATAAATAGAAGAGTTCCTTTTTTGAAATTAACTCTTTTAATTCTGACACCCAAGATGTCAGAATTAATGGAGTAGGATGAAAACGAACCACCGATAAGGTTGGAGCCGAGGAGCGAAACGAAATGAAGCTGGACCGGATGTTTGGAATTACGATGGAGTTGATGACCCGCAACCGGGTGACCGCGGCCGAATTGGCCGCGAGGTTTGAAGTGTCGGTACGAACGATTTACCGGGATATCGATTTGATCAATCAGGCGGGCATCCCCATTGTTTCTTACACGGGAACGGATGGCGGTTTTGAACTGATGGACGGTTTCTTTTTGACACGGCAGCACTTCTCGATCGACGACTTTTCGGTGATCTATAGCCTTTTGAAAGGCCTGGAAGCCGCTCTAGGAGGCAGTTATACTACACTGGCACGCAAATTGACCAGTTTGCAGCCCGCTTTGAAGAATGGAGGGGACGACCGCCACAACATCATATTGGAATGGAGTACGAACGATAGCGAAAAGACCGTGGTGCAGCAGCTTCTCCCGGCGATCCGGCAAAACTTACGGATCTCATTCTCCTATGTGACCGCCTTGGGAACGGAAACCGCTAGAACGGTTGAACCGCTTCAGCTGTTTTGGGAACAGGGAGCTTGGTACTTAAAGGGATTCTGCCAACTGCGGAGGGCCAATCGGTTGTTCCGGATCTCCAGAATCTCCGGGTTACAGGTGACTGAAGAGAAGTTTACGGCGCGACACGAAAAGCCTGAGGAAGAGGAGAAAAACCGGCCCCAAGGCATGGAGGTCCATTTAAGGTTCACGCCCAGTGCCAGGCTGCGCGCGATGGAGCAGTTTCCGCGGGAATACGTAATGCGGGACGGCCATCTGGAAGTAAAAACGGTCTGCTACACGAAAGACTACGCCCTCTCGATCGTACTAAGCTACGGAACCGAGGTGACGATCCTCTCGCCTGACAGCTTGAAAGAAGATTTGCTGCAAAAAATCAAAGAAATCGGTAGCTTATACTCAAATGTAGGAGGAATGGACGAATGACGATTTTGGTAACCGGTGCGACCGGAACGGTCGGACAACATGTCGTAAAGCAGCTTGCGGAAAAAGGGGTTCGCGTCAAGGCGCTGTCCCGGAATCCCGAGGCGGCGAACTTTCCCGCGGGGGTTGAAGGGGTGGCCGGGGATTTGAACAACCCGGAGACGTTGGGATTGGCGCTTGACGGGGTAAGCGGAATGTTTCTGATTACTTCCAGCGATGCGGCGGGCGCTTGGCTTCAAACTTCGCCGGAAGTGATCGCTTTGGCGGAACGCTCTGGCGTGAAACGTGTCGTGGTGCTGGTAGGCTACGAAGAGGGGCCTGTCGAAGCGGCGCTCCAGGCCAGCTCCATGGAATGGACGCTCCTGAAGCCGGGGGAATTCATGGCCAATATCCTGGTGGATTGGGCGGATTCCATCCGCGGCGAGCACACCGTCCGGGAAGTGTTCGGAGATGCGCCGAGCTCCCGGATCCACGAAGCGGATATCGCCGCTGTCGCTGTGACGTCTCTGCTTGAGGATGGTCACCACCGCCAAAGCTATATGCTCACCGGTCCGGAAACGCTGACGCGCCGGGAAGCCGTGAGGATCATTGGCGAAGGGATCGGCCGGGAGCTGCGTTTCGTGGAATTGACGGAAGAAGAAGCGCGACAAAATTGGAAGACCCAGGGGTACAGCGACGAGGACATCGAATTTTTTATCCTAATGGGAAAAAATCCGCCCGCCATCGGGCACACCGTCCTCCCCACCGTCGAACAAGTCACGGGACGGCCGGCCAGGACGTTGGCCGAATGGGTGGCTGAACATAAAGCCATGCTTATATCCTAAGGAAGGGAGACATGATGAAATGTCCTATGCCATCCAAGTTCAGGGGCTTCGGAAATCCTTTCGCGGCCAGGAGGCGGTGAAAGGAATCGAATTTGAGGTACGAAAGGGAGAGCTGCTGGCCCTGCTGGGACCGAACGGCGCCGGCAAAACCACGACGATCCATATGCTCTCCACCTTGCTCCCGCCCGATAGCGGGAGCGCCTGGATCGCCGGCTTCGATGTGGTGAAACAACCGAAGGAAGTGCGGGCGAGGATCAGCCTCACCGGGCAATTCGCCGCTTTGGATGAGGGGCTGACAGGTCTGCAAAACCTGCGGATGATCGCCCGGCTGCATGGATATCCGGCCAAGGAGGCTCGTGAAATCGCCGGGCATTTGCTGGAATCCTTCGGCTTGACGGAAGCGGGGAACCGGATCGTACAGGGCTATTCCGGCGGAATGCGCAGGCGGCTGGATATCGCCGCCGGGATCGTGTCTCGGCCGGAAATCCTGTTTCTCGACGAGCCCACCACCGGGTTGGATCCAAGGAGCCGGCAGGGCGTCTGGGAGACGGTCCGCCTGCTGCTTGCCCAAGGGACGACCATCCTTCTAACGACACAGGATTTGGAGGAGGCCGATCAACTGGCCGATCGGATTGCGCTCATGGATCAAGGGACGATGATCGCCAAGGGAACGTCCCGCGAGCTCAAAACCTGGCTAGGCGGAAAAACACTGGAGCTGATTTTGACCGAACCGGCGGATCCCGTGCTGCTCACTCGGCTGCTGGCCGATTCTTCCGGGAGATCGAACATCCGGAGCGACGAGCGGCTCGTTTATCGTATTCCCGTGGATAACGCTGCGCACGCCGGCCAGCTGGTCCAATCGCTTTTGGAAACACCGATCGGGATTGAATCCTTCTCTTTGAAGGAACCTACGTTAGACGAAGTGTTCCTGGCGTTGACCCGCGATTCCCGGGACGGCGCTGTAACCAAGCGGGATTCAGGGAGGTCGCCGCAATGAATACCAACGGAATGGGGAGTCCGCCGTTGTCAGCCGAAAACCGGAGAAAAGCCGGTCCGACGGCCTTCAACTCGGTCCGGGTTTTTATTTGGAGAACATGGCAGAATACGAAAAACAACGGCTTTGGCTTCATCATGGACGCGGTCCTCTCCCCGGTTCTGATGCTGCTTATCTTCACCTATTTGTTCGGCGGGGCGATTGCCGGTTCCACGGGCGCGTACATTCCTTACTTGCTGCCGGGAATCCTGGTGCTCACGGTCTCCCCTATGACCGTATACAGCGGAACTACACTGTGCCAGGATATCTCCAAAGGAGTATACCACCGGTTCCGCACCATGCCTTTCTGGCAGCCATCCGCCGTGTTGGGGCCGTTGGTTACCGACGCCGTCCGCTATTTGATCGCCCTCGTGGTGATTCTCGCGGCAGGCCGGCTCCTGGGTTTTCGCCCTGCCGGCGGAATCCGGGGAGCGGCGTTGGCTCTGCTGCTAACGGCGCTGTTCGCTTTTGCCGTTAGCTGGATCTTCTCCATGATCGGCGTGGTAGCGAAGCGCCCCGAAACCGTCTCGGGCACCAGTATGATGATTTTGTATCCGCTGATGTTTGCCAGCAACAGCCTGGTCGATCCCGGTACGATGCCCGGATGGATCGGGCGCCTGGTCGAGCTGAACCCTATCAGTGTAGTGGTTACCGCCGTACGGGGACTTATGGAAGGAACGACCGGCGGCGGGGAGATTGCTGCCGGTCTGGGCGTCTGCCTTGTGTTAATCGCGGTGTTCGCCCCTTTGACGTTTTACTTTTATGTGACGAAACCGCTTCGCTAAACATCATAACCACCGTCAAACGGGTGGTTTGCTCTAAGGCTATTAGCCTTTATAACCGGCTAGCGTCTAAAGGCGCTAGCTTCACTTCGTTGAAGCTACTATGCCGCTGCCGCTTTTGCCTACCCCTGAAGGGGTGCGTTTATTACTAGTCCCCCTTCAGACCACCTTGATAATATGGAGTAGCTTGAACACTCGTATGATAACGACCCCATCATGTGGTTTTTGTTTCGCACGCTTCGCGAGTTCCACTGGCTAAAGCCCCAAATAAAAGGCCGGGGCGGGATACACCACCCCAACCCCGGCCTGCCCTTCTTAACTTTACTGTCCTCGCCGGTTAGATCCGCTCTTCATCGTCACGGTACTCTTTTAACTCGACAAACTCAAATCCCGACGCTTGCAGGAAGTCCCGCAGATACGCCTCCTGCTTGTCCAAAGGGACGTGATAGGGGCCCGAAACATCCTTTAAGTTTGCGAACAGCACCCAACCGACGCCTGGATGGGGAAATTTAACTTTCCCCTCCGCATCCCGGTTCGGATAAATTTCGACATACACCTGCATCTCTTTGTTCAAATTCCAGTAGAAATGCCGATAGACATATGGAAGCCTCGCTTCCAGCATCCCTTTGTTTTTGGACTTGGAGAACGTCCGGTTCAAAGGCTTCAGAAATCCCAAGAGCGCGTTGATCAGTTTCTTCTCGTCTTTAGCCTCGCACAAAAAGCCGTACTCCAGCATTTTCCCCATTTTTCTTATCTCCCCGGTACCCTTTTTATTTCGATTTGTACTCCACCAGCTTCTTTTCCACGTAACTCCAGGCGTCCTCCAGGCTGCGGAACACCCAGCCCGTTTCCTCGATCCCTTTGGGACTATACAGCCCAAGCAGCAAAGTTCTTATTGCTTCCTCGCATCTTTCGCTAACGACCATAGCTTTGGGGAAAGGGAGGTCGGCATACTTATCCACCCCCATATCAAAGACATAATCCATCATATCCCCCCACTCATAATCAAGATCGCTCAAATCGAGGATAAGCGCGTCCGGGTCCCAAGCTTCCAACGCCGCTTCCCCCATGGCGCGCATATAGGTGGCGTCGCTATTCCCGCCCGAACCGAACCCGTAGCTGCCGATAAATTTCAAAATCATCACTCTACGGTATTCCACGGCCGCCGACTTTCCGATATGTATTTCATAATCGATTTGACTTAAATCCTCCAGCCTTACTCGGGTTGTCTCTAGGTTCATCGTTGCTCTCTCCTCTCCGGGTATTAACAGCTTTACAGCTTTGTCCAGGTCGCCCGGGTGTACCCGATTTTCATCCCTGCCCGCTCCATGTTGCGGTGGCTGGTGGAGCTGTATGCGCATTGCCCCACAACCCATTGGCAGCCGTTTCGGTATGCCTCATCGATTCGCTTCAAAAGCAGATTCCGCTGCAGCCCCTTGTTCCGGTATTCCGGAAGGGTGGCGGCAAACGTAAGCGACGCTGCGTCCTCCTGCATATACATCACGGCTACCGAGGCGGGAATTTTGTTGTACAGAGCGATATAAAAACGCCATCCCGGACGCATAAACAGCACCTCATTATTGGCGGCAACGGAGGTCTTTCCCTCTATGGAAAGACCGGTCCCCAGACAATGGATTTCCGCATACGTATCCATCTCTTCGGGGCGAAGCTCGCGGATCTCCACCTCTGCTACGTGGTCGGGTTCCGTTTTCCGAGCTTCGCAGTATAGGGAGGTGTGGAAGCCGGACTGATAAAAACCGGCATAAGCCAAATCCTTCAGGACCGCCGGATGGACCTTTCCGGGCGTAATCTGAATTTCGAAATTTCTGTCTCTTTCCCGGTAAAAAGCGATAATCTCCTCGACGTTCTCCTCCTCGATCTTCCCTTTGACATTATTGAATAACCCCCAAGGCATTGTCCGGCTGTAAAAAGCGGTGGCCGATCCAAACCGTTTGACTTCAACTCCTTCGGGATTCCCCTCACGGGCTCGAATCGCCTCCATGCGGTCCGTCATATAATCCATTTCGGATTGCTCTATCAACTCCGCTAACGCCTGGCTTATGATCATTGCGAGGGCTCCCTTCCTTATAAGTGCTTAGGTTCGGCGGCTAAATGTCATGATCCCCTTCTTCGTGATCACATGTCCCTCCGGTAGACAGGTGGTACCCGGGTGGTTTTTGCAGCGATCATAAAGTTCTTTCAGATCGATTTGAAAATCGCTCCTGGGCTTTTTGGGTTCGGGAATTCCCCAATTTTCCATACATTCGAGAATCAGGCTCTGCGTTTCGGGATAGCGAGAGGCTGTATCCAGGAGACACCCCACTGCGCCGAGCCTTGTATCTTCGTCGATCTTTTTCTTCAGCTTCGCAACACATTTGGTGACAAGATGCCAAAGCCATATCCTGCTCGTTCTATCGGTCCCCGGGATCGTTGAATCGAAAAATCCCTGGCGCACGGCCGCCCAGAGGGCTAATATACTATTTTGCGCCAAGGCCGGGGTCTTGTAGTTATGGAGCGACGTTAACAACGAATTCAGGCGACCGGAAATATCGATTCCCCGTTCGGCTAATGCCCACCAGATATGACATATTAATTCTTGGATTAGCGGATCTCTGATGTAAAAGTCGGTAAGCAGGAATTCAGCGGCCTCCCGCGTCAATGGAACATCCGACATGAGCAAATGGTCCATTAGAGCAGCCGCCCGATATTGAACATATTCTTCCGCCCTCGACTTATCGGATGCCCTTTTATCGATATACAAAAGCCTTGCCACCGGGGTTACATAGGGCTCGGGGTTTTCCGTTGCGCTTAGAGTTTCGTGCGCCAGCTCCAACAAATCCGCGGTGAGATCAGGGTCCTCCAAGGCCGTAAAAAATCCCTTCTCCCCCTGCTCACTGCCTGCGCAGGTAAAGCGGTTTGCAATCCAGGCCGCAGCTTCCGGCGCCGTGCCGAAGGAGCCAATCTCGTCAATGATTCCCCCCTTTACCGCCTCTCTCCCGTCGCGGTCCGTTTCAGCAAATCGCTCCAGCTTTTCAAGTAATGTTAAATCCCTTGTCATCGTCCGGTCGTTCTCCTCCAGTTACTGAATTTTAGACCCAAATCACCGGGTTTCCCGTCTGAATCGAAGCTTCAAACAGCTTTCTTAATACTCGAATTGCCCGAAGATCGGAACTTGTCAACCCCCGGTTCACAACCTGGAAAGATGCGGGATAATACAGTTCCTCGACCCCCCAGATTTTCTTGGAAATCGGAGACGTTGTTTCGCAGGTGCTTCCGGTATCCGAATCGCTAAAGCGCGCATTGAACCGCTGCCAGCCGCTTCGGTTCGTCTCGACCGTTTCTTGGGTAAAAGCTCTGGACTGGAACAACACCCGTCCCTCCCGATCCTGCACGCAAAATCCTTCCGGGTTAAGCCGGTAAGTAATTTCATTACCCGCCGAATAAAACCACCTGTCCTCGCCAACGAGCGTCATCTGATATTCTTCCATCGAGCCCGATTCCAGCAGGAAAATGCCCTCCACCTCTCCCACCCGGCGCTCGAACTGCTCAAGCTCGGAGAGGGCCTTCCGCGATTCCTCGGCGGTGAAAGGCGAGCCCCATATGCGGCGTAAAAGCGGAAACCGCTCTTCTCCCAACCGCTCCAGCACGCCATAGTAGACGTTCATTCCAGACGTATTCCCTACACGGTCCGAGTATATTTGCATATCCTCGTGGGTACACGCCTGTTCCTTCCATTCGTGAAACTGATAAAAGATTTCGTCTTCCACCGTGTCCGGCATTTCAATCCCGTCATCCGTCCACTCCAAGAGACTTAAATCAAAGGGGGCTGGCTTTACCTTGCCCTCTCTGAGACAATTGCAGTTCACAAAAGCATCCAATCCCATATCCAGCAAGCTCTCCTAACTGTGGTCTTCAAGGATATATATCTTATTTCCGGAAAAGCGAAAGATTGACCTGCCCTCCAAATCAACTGTGTCCCCCGTCTTTAGGCCATTAGGGAGGTCTACGGCAAGTACACCTTTATAGTCAAGTTCGACTTCGGCTTCTTCGTCATTGATCTTTATTGCCTTGATCGCTTGACGCCGGCTCGAAAACACCCCTTTGGATTGCTCAGCCAATCGTTTAAATTCGTGGATCCCATGGGTCTCCACTTCCACAACGCCTTTGGAATAATTTCTGAACACCACATCCTCATGCAGATGCCGGAGCATTCCCTCAATATCGAAGGCGTTATATGCGTTAACGTAGTTGTGAATACATGCGATTTTCTCTTCCTTGGTCATGGATAGCACCTCCGTTATGATTCGGTGATCAAATACAAGACTAAAGCGATAACCAGAAACGGGATTCCAATCAGGAACAACAGATTTGCCGCCTTGTTTCGGAATGTTCTATCCTCCGCCGTCTCGATGCTCTCGTTGGCTCTGGAACGGTCTCCGCTGATGTAAGACCCGGTAAAAATCCCGGCCACCAGCCAGGCACCGATACCGATTCCACCCGTTACTTTTAAAGACATGCTCCAGGAGTCCAGTATCCCGAATCCCAGTGCGATAAGGAAACCGAAGGCAGCAGCGAGAAGCAATGTGATTCTTATGTTTCTCACGTTTTTTCTCCTCTCCCTTAGAGGTGGCTCAATTTTTCTACCGCCTCATGCTCGCTGGCCAGGAAAAAGATGTCTTTACCTTGGTTGCACTCGTAGATAAAATCGCGAAGACTCTTGCTGGAGTATGCGGAAAAGTCGCCCACGATGGCAATTTTCGTTTGATAGTTAATAAACTTTTGCAAAATCTCCCCGGCCAGTTTCGTTTTCAAATCAAAGAAAGTTTCCGTAATCGCCGTTTTATGAAGTACGATCCGATGGCACCCGGTTTCATATTGGACGGTCGCTATCAAGTCCAAGGCCGATTGAACATCCGTGATCAGTTCTTCGCTGCTGTGAATTAGGGCTATATCCGCCCCGTTGTTTTGAACCGTTGTGATATTCATCCTATATCCCCCTTTTTACATATCATTTCGAAAAAATCGTCATACCGAGGTTTTTTCAAGGACCTCTTGAATCAAGGACTTTTGGGTATCCGGTAAACCTGCCGGCCAGGAGCCGACCTCACAGTAAAGAATGTCCGAGATCTCCGCACAGGGTCTAAACGTCCCGCCCCTTACTTCGCCGCGAAAAATCAATTCCACACGGTCGGGATCCGTTTGATAAACCGCACGGTAAATCCCCGTAATCTCTACCGAAAGCCCGGTTTCTTCCTGGATTTCACGCTTGAGTCCTTTCTCCGGAGCCTCCAACTCCATCCAGCCTCCGGGGATACCCCAAGGCTCTTCGCGATAAACATGGTTTAATAACAGAACCTGGCTCGACTCATTCGTAATGACCCCCAGAACCGCAACAAGAAATTTATCCTGGGCTTTGTAGACGATCCAGTTTTTTATTCCCTTAAAAGGCATGGCTGTGTATAGACGCACCAGTAAGTCGCTGGGGAGCCGTTTTATCAATCTTTTTATCATCGTCCGCACCAACTTCGCTTAGATTGCTAATCCCGCCCTATCTTTTCAACATCGTGATAGATCAGCCTTAAATTTTTCGGCAGCAATAGATCGTGGTGAAAATGACCGAAATACCAAGACCGGTAGGTCAAACGTTGCTGAATATGTTCCAAGTAATCGCTTAACTCGTCCGCTTCGACAGGGGTGCCGAGCGCCTCTTTCAACGATGTTACGGTGGATGTGGAACAAGTGTGCGTAATCACGAGATCGACTTCCCAATGATGCCTCGCCAAATTGTCCAATCCCTCCTGGTACTCCTCCTGTGTCGGCAATTCTCCCCGCCACCAGTTGACGTTTTCTTTTCTGTATGCTTTATCATGAATTCAGCTTGCTAATGTCCTCATAACCGTGCAGATCCCCTGTAACAAACATGTCGTTATCACCTCTGTTGATAACTGCCGGTTAAGGCAACGATCAAATCGACTAACGTAGGTGTAAAAATACCGTTGGGGTCCTGATCCAGATTGCCGAAGCTCCCGTAATCCGTGTCGATCCATTCGACGGCGCCTGTTTCATTGTTAAAGACCAGCAGGATCTGCCCGATATTCGCAAAGATTTCCCCGACCCAAAACCGCTGGCCGAAGTCATATCCGCCGGTCCAAACTTGATAGGCGCGCATGATCTGTTCCTTCAAATCTTTGTCTCTTTCCGGCCCGTGTAGCGTGACGGGGAGTTTGAACTCATGATTGAATTCAAACCAATGGCCCCATTTCTCCGTGGCCGGGACCGTGGATGAAGCCAGGATTCCTTCAATTTCATCAAAATAATAGCTTCCGAAATACGCCTGTAAATCAGGGTGAAGCTTAAATCCCAATTCCTGCTCGATCATCGAGAAGTCGTGGAGATCTGTGTTTTCCACAAGTGAGCTAGGATGATTAGTTTGGAAATAGTCGTAAATAACTTCTTTGAGGTTCATCGTTTTTTCTCCTATTGCGATAGTTTAGGCTTTGATTACATATATGCTCTGCTATTTTTTACCTCACCCATCAGCTCAATATTCAACCCTTCATCTAAGCCTTCGGGTATAAAAGGAACCTGCAGCTTTTCAATTCCCGTTTTGTCATTCACAAGGGTGTAGTAAGCCATCAATATGCCTTTAGCGGCATTTTCGCGGACCGGATCGCATACCAGCATTTCAACGATTCTTACTTCTCTTTCATTCTCGGTATGTTCGAGAGCGACATGAAAATCAAAGAAAGGGATGGGACTCTTACTTCCGGCCCGACATATGATCGGAAAGCGCTGCTTGGCAAAATCGTGAACGACAGCCTCAGCTTCTTCCTGCGTGAACGTCTTGGGGACAGCATCCAGATTACTTATTCCATGGCGAATTACCGGTGCA
The DNA here is from genome assembly GCF_008084145.1 of Paenibacillus faecis. Lineage (GTDB taxonomy): Bacteria > Bacillota > Bacilli > Paenibacillales > Paenibacillaceae > Fontibacillus > Fontibacillus faecis. The sequence goes on from NZ_VSDO01000001.1 coordinate 424,834, forward strand.
TAGGGAAACTTGATGAGGTGATCTTTAAATTCCTGAATTAATGCACCTCTTAGAAAAACGGGACCGATCATTTACATAAGGCCTCCTATTCCTCATCTATCCATTCCTCACCCATTGGGCTTAGCAGCTTATGTTTCTTCAAATACGCTTGAAGTTGGGACAGATAGGTTTGACATATGAGGATGTATTCGGTTCGTTCAAAATTCCTATCTTGCATTTCCCTTCTCGCCCTCCGAATAAATAAGGCTGCCTCATCATAGGAACCACTGAGCAGCAGTGCGATGGTATGATTGATATAAGATATTAATGGATAGTATATCGAGTTGCGTCTTAACCCGGTCTCGGGGAGCGTCTCCTTGGTATTTAAACGTTCGATGAGCTCCCATAGTTCGCTATTTAACGTCGGCTTCAATATTGGCTCCTCCAAAAAGCAGGAATTCCGTATCCCATCCCATTTGATCCAAAATATCCAGCCCATTGGGATATTCAATACTGGTTTCTCCGGTCCATCCGTGATCCAGAGCGTATATAATTAACTCCTTGATCCGTTTAGGGTGGTGCAAATTAAAACGCTCAGTATCGTTCGTTTTTTTGTTTCTAAGGTCCACTCCTGTTAGAAGCGGACTACCTGCTATGGGATGATCCCATGTGGAAAATTTGAAGGTGCAGGTAAATTGCTTATCTTCCTTCGAGGAGATATTTAGTCTGACTAAACTCTCTCCGTTAGAATATTTGGAGGTCAGCACATAGACGTATTCTTTTTCACGCACAATGATTTCTCTCGTCTTTTTCTTCATTCCACAGCCCTCGAATTCAGAAGTGTAGGTTTATCCCTAAGGTTCATCATGATTCACCTTCTGTATTTTCCGGCCAACGATATATCTCAAATGATATTCCTTCGTGCTGTGATCGTTATAATTCAAAATCTCCTTACAGGATCCTGTTTCCAAAATTTGAAGTTGACTGAAATGTTGCAGCAAATCCTTCTCACTAAAAAAATGAGCATATTTCCCTTGTATGTATTCGTAAGTCCCCTCTTCGATCTTCGCTCCTACGCCGTAATTCTTGTCTTGGTCCGAGAAACAGGTGAAGTACACGAGACCGGATGGGTTAAGATGATGCAAGCAATTCTCGATCAATTGTTTTCGTTCCTTCGCTAAAAACAAATGCAATACATCAAAGCAATAGACCGCATCGTATGTTTTATTCGGTAAGATGGGTTCCAGGCAAGAACCCTGAATAAATCGGCTGTCCGGGTCCCATTCTTCCGCTATGGCCAAAGCCTCGGTCGATATTTCGATCCCTTCAACATCAAAGATGGACGAAAACGCCTTGGTATTCCTTCCATAACCCGAACCGGGGACGAGTACAGATTGCACATGATGCTCCTTAAAGATCTCAAGTGCGTGATAAGCCGTCCTGCTGGGGGATTTACCCCAAATCATTCCTTCACTGCTGAATCTTTGCTCCCAATAGTCTCCCAATGCCCGTTCCTCCTTTTTAAGAAAGCTGCCCTCTAGTACGATTAGAGGTATCCTCGATGTTAGCTTCTATGTATTGTAAAAACTCATCCATGCTGTCGCAATCAAACCATCCGCTTTTTTTATTCAGCTCATATAAGGTCTCAAGGCCGTGGAAATTCAATAACATATCCCATCCTTCTTTGTAAATGACGGCCTCCATGATCTGACAGTAATCGAACAGGATTTCAACCGTTTCCGGTTGGAGCAAATCGGTATACCCGTAGCTCGTTCCATGCGGCAAGGGATAGATGCGAAACGCCAATTCCTTTTTTTCCTTGGAATTCATTCTTTAGCCTCTCTTGCTTTTATAACTTCGAATGGCCGTTATATATTGATCTCGATCATATTGAAAATTCAGTCCATGTGAACGGCACATTTCCCTGACTTCTTCCAGTTTATCTACCAAAGCTTGGGCAAATGCGCTCATTTCGTCATTCGGGAACACAAATCGCTGCTGACCGGGGACGGATTTATTCATAAACGGCGTTTCTTCCGTTATCCAGATCACCGAATGGTCCTCATGATAGACATCCACATAGTAACCGCCACACCCGAATATACCGCTTCATATTTTGTAATCCCCAAAATCATCGATGTAGTACCCTTCCGACTCCCACCCATACTCCCGATCCGCATAAATCTCTTGAATACGCTTCTTCGGCGGCCCGCAATGGGCAGCAAGCCAGTTTCGGATGAACTCCATATCCCGATTCTCATCGTCCCAAATAAAGTCCATAATAATCGATTCCTTGGCCCCGCTGTCCGGGACATAAATGGCATATTCAGCTTTAAAGAAAGTTGTTAGATCATAGCTTACTCCTCTTAAAAAACTTTGAATGCCCTCCGTATCCAAGAGAAATGAACCCCATCGAATATAATGGCTGAAATGGCATACCTTTTCTGAAAAATATAAGGAAATCCCGACCGGTCCTTGAAGGTGGGTCGTTCCCCCAATATAGTCGGGAGTTAAAGTCCACATTGGAGAGAGTGCATTAGTACTATTGCTTAGTTTATCGATAAATCGATGGATGTTTGGAAACGAATGAACCGCCGCATTAAGTTCCTCGCTAAATTTAAATATCTCGGATGCATCCAAACGATGTGCCATAAACGCCGTAAAATCCATCCCCATGAAACTACCTCCGAACTATGATGAACGTGTTGTTGAAATCCACCGCGAAAGTTAATTGCAAATGATGCATCCAAACAAGGACAAGTAAACTCCATGTTTCTCGCATTTCGGATAACCATAAGGAATCGTGGGACAGGGGTCCCCTTCCTCAATCTCCGTCCATTCCAGGTAATTCTCCAGATTCACGCTTCTTCTCTCAAAAGCCTGGATCATGAATCCAAATTGCCGTAAGCAATTCAGGACTATATCTTTATTTGGCTCATAATCGAGCCGTTCCCATCCCAGCCCTTCTATGGCGGCTTCAATCGTACGGAGCATAAAGGCTTTCTCCGCTTCAAAAGAGTCCAACGTCCACGGCATCTCATCGAGGTCGAAACCCACCGTTCCAATCCCAACGGCAGCCTGGTCTCTTTGCGCCAGCCAAATGATCAACTCTTTCTCCCGATCGGTTTCGGCCAGAATGGATCCGCTTAGAACAACGACTTCCAACAAAACGGAAGTCAATCCGTTAGACATATGTAATGTTTCAATGGCATAGGCCGGGTCATCCGGCAATCCAATGTAGTTCCCCATTATACATCCGCCTTTATGAAATTGTAGTCAAAATCAAAAACTTCGTCATATTCCGTCGTCGAGTTCATAGGATTGAAAATCCTCTTGATAGTGAAAAACGCCAAAAGATGCTTGTATCGATTCTTTTTCTTTCATGATTTTCCCTCCTTCCGCCTCTGGCTGCTCAACCTATCCGAGCAAGCGCACGCTTAGCGGCTGAGCGGGCATTAGGCAGTCCGTGCTCCGCGATCTCCCGCAACTTTTCCCTGGCCGGTACGTATTGGTGATACCCCAAAATATCACAGGCCCGTTCTTGAACAAACATATCGTCTTCATCCAAAAACTGCACCAGAGAATCCAAATGGTCATAGGGGGTCAGCGCCAAAACACTGTAGATATACTGGCATCTCACTTCGTCTTCCAAATCGGAGTTTTGCAAAATGTGATAAATCTGCTCGATACTTTCAAGATCCGCGGCGATCCACTCGCTATTTTCGGGATGCGCATTCGGATAGTTTTTTTCCAGGTCCCCCCATTCGCTCTGCGGATTCGGCTCCAATGCGGCAATAAAGGTACTTACATTTCTAAAACCGGGGGAAAGATCGGTCTCTTCATGATTCACGTAACATACTCGGTAACTCAGCGGCCCTCGATAATACATGCAGACGTAGTTGGAATTGTCATCGGTCCAGAGGGGAAGCAAGTCTTGAAACCCGTCCAGTTCGGACATAAATTCAAGCATCTCCACGATCTCTTCTTGACGCAACATCCGCAAGAAAAAATCCACCTCTTCCTGGAGACGGAAGTGTCTGTTCAATGGCTCCAGGGTCTCATCAGGCAATTTGATATTTAAAGATTTAACGATATCTTTGAAAAACATGTTCTCCAACTCCTAGTTGATTTTAGTCAAGCTCCATCGCATATTTCTTTATATATTCTTTATCCAGGATGGAATAAAAATATTGATCATGCCACTGTCCATCCAGCAGCAATTCTTCCTGGAAAATCCCTTCCCTTCTCATGCCCGCGCGTTCCATAAGTTTAACGGATTTGAGGTTATGACAATGGCACATGCCGACAACTTTATGAGCTTGCAATTGCCTGAATGCAAAATCCAGTAGAAGTTTTGTCGCTTCCGCTCCGTACCCCTGTCTCTGGTAGGAAGGAAGGATAGCAAAACCGAGTTCCCAACTGTTTCGATGATCGACGTAACTCCAGATCTGCGCCAAACCGATTCGCTCATGCTTTCCATCTATATCCGCTGTAACAACAAAGTCATAACCGGTATCCGAGTCCATTTTTTCCAAATAATCCGCTCTGACGGTTGCGCGATCCGATTCCACATATTCTTCGTAAACCCATATATCCTTGTTGCATTCCAGTTCGCTAATGAAATCAAGATCATCCACGGTAACCCGTGAAAGATTCACGCTCCTCCCATTAAGTATCATTGTGGTCGAGTCCCCCTTGTTCCCTATTCAAGATTTCAAGAACTTCGTTTAACACTCTGCCCGAATCGAAAAGAATTGCTTTGATATTTTCCCGCTTAAATTTTAATTTTTCCATACTCGGCAACCCCTCAGTCACATGTCCTCGATATTAAATTCCCTAAGCGTAACCAATGGCTTGACGCCTCGGTTTCCTTTTTTCGTCACGGTGCGCCCTTGATCATTCGTCCGTTTCTCGATATAGTCGCCGGTCAGCAAATTGTAGTCGTCTTCTTCCATGCTTTCCATCGGCGTCCCATTAAAATAACTGCCTGTCGTCGCCCCGATCAAATACCAATCGTCATTTTGATACCTGAATCTGTATTTTTGATACCAACGCCAATTACTTCCGCCGTAGTGGCTCACAACGACAGACCCCCGGTTAATTTCCAAGCCTTCAAAAGGATCGCCCCATACACCGCCCTCATCGGCTTTCAATAGAACTTTATCCGCAATAATCGATAGCCGGTAACCCCGTTCTTTGTCCCCAAAGGCAATCAAAAGGGAACGCGGAGGCGCTGTATCCTCACTTGAGGCACCTTCAATCACGGCCGCGATATCCTTGATCCCGTCCTTGTTTAAATCGCCTTCGGCTTTAACGGACTCATCTTCCGCTATAAGAATGTGCCAACCCGGGGGGATCAACGAAGTCCAATCGACCTTAAGGGCGATTTCGTCCTTGGTTTTAGATGCCTCCGGCTGGGGAGATGCCTTCGAATTTTGACTTTTCTGTTGAAGGTTCGAACTTCCCCCGCACCCGGACAGTAAGCTTGAAAGTAAAACCGTCCCGCATAAGATCCGTATCATAGCCTTTTTCACATGACTGCTCCCTATCTGCTTCTATATCTTTTTTTTGCGAATCGTACCCGTTACAACAATGTATCCAGATCTCTAAGTGAATGAATAACCAAATCAGGCTTCACTTCGTGCCGCCAGGATCTCCTCTCCCGATTCAACCAGCAGCTCACGATACCTTCCCGCTTGGCTCCCACAACATCGGATATGGAATCTCCAATATGGATCACTTGACTGGGATTTACATGATAGGTATGAAGCAATTGTTTAAACATCGCATTGTGATCATCATTTTTATAGGATTGATACTGCTCGGAAGTGAATATGCGCAGGCTATAGTCCAAGTAAAACTTGGGCAGCATCGCCTCATCCGTATCACTAACTATACAAACCTTATATTTATTTATAATTCCTTCTAAAAACTCCACGGTATCTTCGTACAGTTCCGATTGGGTGTGTTCGCTGATCAAGATCCTGGTAGCCTCTAGCGGATCATAAGTCATGCCCTTTTCCTTAAACAAACTTTCAAAACACCGTTTATAAATGTCTTGAGTGAGATGAAATTGTTTCGTCGCCTTGAAATCGCTGGAATGATCCCAAAAAAGCTCCAGTAACCGTCCTCCGCATTGTTCAGCCAGGTCAGATGTATAGGAATCATTTTGGATTTGCCTCCAAATATGTTCTTTCCTAGAATCTACGTTGACTAAGGTTTGAAACATATCGAGACTTATTACTTCGAACGGTTTCATAGGGTTCAACCTTTCTTCAAATTACTCGCGGTCTTTTTCAATTCTTGTTTATATAGTTCGTAGTTGATTTCATCGAAGCAAACGAAAATGATCCTCTTTATGCTGGTCCCGCTATTTACCAAATAGGCAGTCACTTCATCAATAGCTGCAATACAGGCCCGTTCTTTCGGGTATCCGTATATTCCCGTACTTATATTGGGGAAGGCCAGGCTTTCGACGTTCATGGAATCAGCCAGCTTTAATGAGCTTCTATAGCAGCTTTTTAATTTCTCTTCTTCCTGTTTGGCTCCGCCGTTCCAAACCGGACCCACCGTATGAATGACATAACGGCATTTCAAGTTCCCTCCGGTTGTCACCACGGCCTCGCCTACGGCACAGCCGCCCTTCTGATTGCGGATTTTCAAACACTCCTCCAGGATCGCTTTTCCTCCAGCCCGATGGATAGCGCCATCCACTCCGCCCCCGCCCAGCAAACTTGTATTTGCCGCGTTGACGATCGCGTCCACTTCGCATTTCGTGATATCCCCTTGAATTAGTTCGACTATGGTATTCTTGATGGTAACTTGCACGAATGATTCTTCCTTTCCTCTTGCGGACATGTCGTCCCCTCATTTTGGACCGCTTCTCAACTTTTCCAAATGAAATTTGTTATACTCATAGTACCTTAATTTACCATGGGGAGAACAGGATAAGAATGGATTATAGAAATTAAGGCATAAGAAGCAAAAAGCCCCCCGCTCCAAAGAAAGCCTTTCCGAGGGGGGGTTACACTTGATCTTTTAACGCTTTGAGTCGTAACAAAATACAGGTGATATGTCCGTTCAAAACGGCCCGAATAAACAAGCCTTCATTGAACCGGTCTCCACGGATATAGCTGGTCATTAATTTTCTCAGCGTATCCAGGTCCGCATTCTTGATGGGTTCATCGATCGGTTGGGCCAAATCCGTGAATTCCTCGTGATCCGCCAACCATTCGTGCCAGTTAAAAACGACCAGGAAGCCGGTGCGATTCAATTCCTCCCGGAAGCGTTCCACCTCCGGACTCTCCCTATAATATCCGTTGACCACTTCGTAAAACGTATTGCCGGAATTCTGAAAGTAATCAAGAAAACCGACTAAACTCTCGATATCTTGTTTCGTAAGCTCTTTATGTTGCGACATCTGCCACTACCTCATTTCGAGACGAACTAAAATTTTACGCGGACATAAAGCCTTATCCTATAAATACGATAACCCCTTCTTCGGAGAAGGCTTCCGTCAGCTTGGTCTTTAAGAAATCTACTCGGGAACAAAGATGTAAGCCATCCTCCTTACTTAAATTTTGTTTAGACCAATTCATGAGATGCGAAAGCTCCTGAAATAAAAGGGGGAGATCATCTTTTTGGATATCAACCCCGGATTGGAAAAGCGGAATGTATTGCAATTTGAGTTCAATAGACGCAGGAATCCAGCACTTGCAAAAGAAAGCTTCCGAAGCTACGGGGACATAGAAATCCCTGTCCTGAGGCTCGATAATAAAGGCCGCGACAGACATCGGTTAATCTCCTCCTTTCAATCGTGGCTCCGGGCTCATAGCCGCCTCGACTTACCTTTCAAGATGAGCTCCTCATCTAACCACGGATTGCTCAGAATGATTTCATTCACGCGTTTTAGAATGGACGAGCCCTGGGACAAATCGGACATCCGGCTTAACAAAATCCAGCGCAAACACGCTACAGCTTCAAAAATTTCAGCATCTTCCAAGGAAAAACCTGGGATTAATGCCCTGAATTCAGAAGCATACATCCGGCCGTACCGTTCACCGACGTAAACCCGCACTAAAAAAACAGACCAAGCTATGTCATATCTGATGTCGCCCAACTGACCATTTGTCCAATCGATGACCGTTAACTTGTCCTGATGCTCCAAAATATTCCCTAAATTATAATCGCCGTGAATGAAACGATCCTGCCGAATTTCTATCCGGTCCAACAGCTTAACCAAACTATTTTTCAGATCATGGTGTTGCTCCAGCCGAGGAAAAAAGTAAGCCACAAAATCGTACTTCGGAATCAACGCCATATCCCTGTTTTCATGATAGTTATGGACTTGGACCAACATCTGTACGATTTTTTTCAATTTGCTTTTGTCCAATTTGGAAATGGGCACCCCGTCGTAGCTGGTCAGCAATACGGGATTTTGATTCATATCCGTTCCCCAACCATACGGTTTGGAAACGCGGATCCCCTTGGTATACAGTTCGGATAGAAGGTGATACTGCTTTCCGACATCCGGTTTCGAATCCTTGTTCCATATCTTAAGAACATACGCGCCATGTTCGGTTTCTACCTTGACGACTTCAGCTTCAAGTCCCGGATTTAGAGAAAACAGCTCGTGACGATTTTTTATATGGGTAATCGCCTCCTGGTCACCTTCGACCCATTGAATCTCGGGAATTTGAGTAATGGTGTTCTCCCCCCTTTCATGAACTTAAAATTATTTATATAGGTTCAACATAGGTTGAACTATTGATTTGCATATTAGACAGCGGTGTAAAGGGGTTCTTTTCGCACTCTTGACCTGCAACTAATGGTTTGGTTCGAATTAACGGGAATTCTTCCCGTTAATTCGGTACGTCTGCGGCTGCAGAGGCAAATTAGCTGGAAAACCTCCCGTTAATCCGCCTAAAAATGGTGTTTTTCGGCAATAGGGCCGCGAAATAGATGGAGCTTTTCCAGCTAAATCCGACCAAAGGGCCGAGAGCGGTACATTAGCGGGAAATTTTCCCGTTAATTATTCAGACTCCGACGGCGGGACTTTATATCTACAGTTGTGGATGTTGGCAACGTAGTTCCGAAACCTATCACATCCTTGCCCAACGCCAATACTAACTTCTTTCCCAAGTAAATTACAGCCCCAATATTGCTACTCCCCTTCCTTCACTCAGCGCTTATTTTGATCAACTCCTTCAACTCATTAGCTTCACTTAAAGTGAAACTTCCCGAAATACTGAATTCCCCGGAAACTAAAACCGTTTGTACCGTTGGAGCTGCGATCAACTCCCCAATTCTTTGGGTAAGTTCCCACCATAAGGGGAAACATGCGAAAATAGAAGGGACAGCAAAAAAAATAAAATAATATTCAATTTCATGAGCTTACTCTCACTTTCTAAGGTACTCCTTCATGGGTTTCATATGATGCCGATCATGCCAAATAAAATCCTTCAAGTATTGCGGGATATGAAAAACATTACCGTCCCCGTCCGTATAATTTTGCTCCACCGCCTCTTCCGGCAGCGCTTCAATCGTTTCTATGATCTTTTTACGATAATCTATGGCTTCTTCCACCAATGCGTCTGTCGTTATCGCTTTACTGTAAACCACAGCTTCCCGGTTGAATTCATCATAGTTCAAATGCTTTAGCGTCAATTCCTGATGCGTGGCAATCTTGTGAATGGCTTCTTCATAAAAGTACTTATCCCATAACATCATGTGACTAACGATGTCTTTGATCGTCCATTTTCCGGGTTTCAGGCTAGAGTTCCAGGTACTCTTATCCAGTTGCTTAAGGGTGTCTACGAACGCGATCCATTCTACAAAAGACTTGATTAATTTTTGGTTTTTCACGGACATTGACATTTATCATCCATCCTTTATTTTTTTGAGATCTATCCATTTGTGACTCATTCATCTTCAAACGTACTTCCGAAACCCGGCCCCGCCACGCCCTTGGTGTAGTTTTCAATCATGTTTCTCACCGGCACGGGGAGCAGGTTGTGTCTTTCCATTTCACCTAAGGGAATCCAATAAAACTCCAAGTGGTCCTCTTGGGATATGGGATTTCTTCCAGGATCCGTGTGGTCCAAACAGGTAGCAAAAACATGACCGATCTCTTGGTGATACACTCCCTTATCTTCATATGCGGCCTCCACCGCCCCGATATAAGCACCGACCTCACACGCCAGGCCCAGCTCTTCATGGATCTCTCTTTGCAATGAGGTTCGAATGCTTTCGTGAAATTCCACATGGCCGCCCGGTAAAAACGTATTATCCATGCCTTTACAATGAGCAACCAAGAGGTGATGATCCGCCAAAATGACACCTCGGGCCAATACGTGGTATTTCTGTGGTTGAGCTTGCTTTTGCACGTAAAAACCTCCCTATCCTATACTACAGCCGGATCTTCCTTGCTATTAAGAGCCACAAACGTAATCCATTATCAATGGACTGCATTCCTGTATTCATACAAAAACCCAGCCCTAAATCAAAAGGAGGCTGGGTCACTGAATGTTTTTCTCCCATGATTATACAGGCAAACTCCCTCGTTAGGCTAGCCCTAACGATTACAATCCCGTTTCGGCAGCTTAAAAACTATATAGAATAGGGTTTCCCTAATTACCAATGAAAACCAATGTAAATTGGTAGGGAATTGTGTCTTTAAAAGACACATTTCTCAAGTCATTTTTTTGCCGGTTTTATTCAATCCCAGGGGGATTATTCCGATAATCCAAGTATATACAGTTGGGTGTTTTTGTAATGGGAATGAAAACCTGTTGAAAAAAGACCGGTTTTCAAGGTTGACATGGAGGTGCAGGCTAAAGTGACCACGATGATGTCTCACAGAGGAGGTTGATGATCCGAAATAATGAAGAGTGAAAAGAAAATAAAACGATTTAGTCGTTACGTGGCTGGTTTACTGGCTGTTTGGTTGTTCTTTATACATAGTGTTCCCGCTTTTGCAAACAGAGCCTTTAACGATATTGAACATTCCTATGCGGCCGATGCGATCGAGGTCATGGCTGCCCAAGGTTATGTAACTGGTTATGAGGATGGGAGCTTTCGGCCTTTGCGTTTTATTACGCGGCAGGAATGCGCAAGCATTTTCGCCAAAATCATAAAGCGAGCATCTAATAACAAAGGTCTAACTTCTTTTCGCGATGTGTCAACATGGGCTCTACCTTATGTACAAATCTTGCAGGAAGAGAGTATTACTAAGGGAATCGGTGACCAATTATTCGGCGCCAAGAACAATTTGAGTCGCCAGGATATGGCCGTTTGGTATGCCAGGTATTTCGGTGTTTCTGAACATACCCTATCCTCCGGGATATCCAGCTTTGTGGATCGGTCCGATATATCGGACTATGCACAAACGAGCGTGTGGCTGATGGAGGAATTAGAGCTGATTGAGGGGGATACGAATCATTATTTCCATCCCAAACAATTTGTGACACGGCAGGACGCTGTGCTAATTGCTTATCGCGTCTGGCTTAGCGGGGACGATCTGAGAGAACGCGCCCAGCGCTTACTGGAGTCATTAGGACAAGGACCTGCAACCGAGAATCAGCCGATCAGCCCAACGGAACCGAAGAAGGCAACGGGCGATCTGGCACCCGAGATTAGCAGACCGCCTGCGAATTTGGAAACCACGGGGCCTAGCAGCCATAGTCCTAGACCTGATCCACCAGCAAGTCCGGTAACACCGACGGAGCCGATAACTCCAACTGAACCGAAGCCGGAGCAGCCTGAGATTCCACCAGGGGCTGACCCTAAACCACCGGAGACACCACCTATAAAGCCACCAGGGACACCACCAGCGACAAATCCAACAGCTCCGCCAAAACCACCGGTGCTTCCAGTGGGTGATTCTGTGGATTTTGTAGCGGATGAAGTCGTCATCAAAGCACCGGAGCTGGTAAATCAACCGGAAACGTATCCTTCGTATCAGTTGTCCTTTCAGCTCTACAATGAAGGGCGGCCGGTAACCATTCCCGCTGCCAGCGTCACAAGTGTAACTTATACATTTAGTGATGAATTAGATGTTTTTGATGAACAAGGGAAAATCGCACATACCGGGAATATTCCGACGGCTGACAGCTTCATTCCTGTAGGGATAAAAATCACCATTGCCAAGCCCTATCGGGTACTTACAGCACAGACCAAGCTGATCGTAAAAGGCAAGACTCCTCCGGCGGAGGATCCGAGTGTCATCAGCTCCGTATACTTGGCGACGAATAACATTCCGCAGTCTATTACTCTAGACCCTGCATCCTGGAGTATGCCCTACATATTTCGGAATGCCAAAGGAGAGGTCATACCATCAGGTTTGTTACCGTCAGACTTGAAGCTTCGGATCGAGGATTCCAGGGGAATATTTGACCAGGATGGACACATAGCCAACCTGCATCTGATTCCTCCGGTGAACTCTGTCATACCATTCAAGATCGAAGTTGAATCGTCATCCCAAGGAATTCACTTCATCTCCGATGCCGAATTGACGGTAGTACCGGGAGAACGCAAAAAGCAATATTTTGCTGTCTCACTAATGCTGCAGGGGCAAGATCCGGGCAGTACGACCACGGTGGAACAAATCGAGCAGGCTCGTCAATTGCTGATGGACCACTTTGGCCCTAACATAAAAGTAACTTGGGCCATGGAAAATCGATTTGTTTTCGTAGAAACGAATCGTCCGCAGCTTAAAAAGGTTTTGGAATACGTCGACCAGTACGGTGATGAAGTCGGTATTTTGGACGGGTATCCGAATAACCTGTATGACCTCCCTTTATGGGAATTGCGGATGAACGAGTGGTTGTATATGTATCGTTACAATGCGCTCAATGAACTGCACCAATCCAATACGATGGGATCACCTTCAGTGTTTGAAGGCATGGATACAGACCAATATCGGAAGTATCTGCCTAAATCATTGACCAGCTTTACAGTGAATCCCGAGCAAACCCAATGGCTCAAAGATCACTTTAAGATCACTTCCGCGATGGGGTGGTCGGCTACACAATATAATGTGAACGGCATGTATGGTGAGGGTTCACCTTTGATGCCTTACTGGTCCAATAAAGACAATCCGATGGTCCCTGCGCAGAGAGTTTCGGATAATAGCGGCACCGTATTCATGAATTCGATTACGATTGATCCGATTGGATCGCGCTATACCAAAGATTCCTCCCGCTGGACTCTCCATCCGGGTGACCCCTATGTGAATGAAACGGATGCGGCACCACAACTGTATATAGCGCAACAATATTTAGATAATCCGTTTCAACGTATAAATACGGTAAACTATTTGTCCATTATTTTGGACATTAACTGGCTTGCCAGTAACCCTAACATGTCCGAAATCTGGGAGAACTTTGTGAACCACTTCCCTGATGACCGCGAAGTCGAGATTGTGGGCGTGGACGCACTGAAACAGATTTATGAATCATCAGCCGGATCGAATAATGATCATGCAGAATTTACACTCATGTTCAGAGGCTCCGGCTTTAAGACGGCTATGGACTCCAATAATTCACCGGCCAATCTGCGCTATTTGTGGACGGAAAACGCCTCACAGCGGATTATTTTATCCAAAGAGGATGGAGACGAGGCATGGTCCGTTATTGATTTCACCGACTATACTCGCAGTCCGGTTCCAAAGACACCTTACAACCTGAACAAGAACACGGATGTAAGCTATATCACCGGAAGGAACTTCAAGCTAAGTCCTACGGCTCCGTTAACCGCAGAGGAAATTCAGCGCATAAAGGATCGTTTGAAGCAGATTTACTTCGCTGAGGAAGTGAATTATCAATAAAAGTCCTAATTCGAGGGGCTTTGGAACCCGAGTTTTAAAGAAAAAGAACCGAGAGCATATCGCTTTCGGTTCTTTTTTAGGCTGCTCGATTGTGAAAATATTCCATAAGGGGTTTCCCTGTCATCTTTTGAAGACAACTAATCCACTTTCCGGCCCACAAAGAGTCCGTGATTGCTCATTCCCAGGATCGAGGGCTCCGAACAAGTTCGTAAATGGTACGCCACCCATAGTTTAAACTCTTCTTCACTGAAATCGTTCACCATATCCCGCAAATATTGGCCCACCCCGTCTGTGGCTACATTTGCGATTTTGCCGATACCTCGCTGGGTTAACAGTTGTTCCATTTCGCTCGGCGAGTGAAAATAAGCATCCGTCCAAAAGCCTGGAACTTCGTGAGAAAAAATCCTGCCCTCATCCAATATTTTACTCACCCAGGGTTCTTCTAAGTATTTTCTGTCTTTTTGGATCAAATGGGGAAGAATAAAGAACTTATTGACATACGCTACGGCAAGAATCCCCCCTGGTTTTAGAACCCTAATGCATTCACGAATACACCGTTCTTGATCCCTCGGGTCGGTTAGATGATAAATAGGCCCTAAGCATAAGACAACATCAAAACGCCCGTTTTCGAAACGGGAAAGGTCCCTCGCGTCGATCACCTTCGCCCGGACATGATTCATTCCTAATTCATCCGCCTTGGTCTCTATCATCTGGACATGTCTAGGCGTAATGTCGGTGGAGACCACAGGATTCCCTTTTTCCGCGTAATAAAAAGAATAAATTCCCGTACCCGCTCCAAGATCCAAAATTTCATGATCATTCGAGATATGCTGGTCCAGCACATGGGTGGTGGTGATGAATTCAAGTCTTCTGGAGTGGTCCGTTGTGAGCCTGGACGATTCGTCATATTGGTTATAGTAACGAATGATTGCCTCCATGGTTTATTCTCCCCTTGGTTTGCGTCTATGAGAGAGAGTTTCTCCTCACAGCAACATTTCAAACTCAATTTCATGCTTTATCGGAATCCCGTCTTCACTTGTGAAGGGAATCGACGGTTTAAGCTTTCTCGCGGCCTCCACCGCATTTCTGTGTATGGCCTTCATCTCAAATCCGCGCCTTTGATAAAACCGAATCGCCCTTAAATTTTCATTGGTTGTTACTAACCATACTCTTCTGCAGCTTGCTGTCCGGGCATGGTCAACGACACGTTGGACCAGTGCAGAGCCTACGCCTAGGTTCTCTTTCCGGCTTTCAAGGGAAACGATCTCACATTCATGATTTTCAATGAGATAAAATACCGTCCCTAGAATTCCCTCGTCAGTTAAAGCCGCAAACCCGGGGAGTGTATTTAAATCATGCATTCTGCCGCAAGTT
Source organism: Paenibacillus faecis (assembly GCF_008084145.1). Taxonomy (GTDB): domain Bacteria; phylum Bacillota; class Bacilli; order Paenibacillales; family Paenibacillaceae; genus Fontibacillus; species Fontibacillus faecis. The sequence goes on from NZ_VSDO01000001.1 coordinate 440,012, forward strand.
GCAACAAAACCGCTATCAACAACGGCGGATTCATGCATGGCTTTCATTTCGTCGATGTCTGTAATTAGCATGATTTCCCCCTCACTCTAAATCATAAAACTGGTCAAAATACATGGAGAAAACCCGATATATTTCTTTAAAACGAGATACTTCCAGCTCATAATGTCCTGTAAACTCGATATTCGCATGCTCGCCTTCGTAACAAATAATCCTGTGAGCATACCCATCATTCCATAAACTCTGATAAGTCAGCTTGGCCGAGACTTCCCTGCTCAGAGTTACAAACCAATGACGGATCGATTCGGATTGGGAAAACAACTGATCTGTCTTCCACTTTTTTGGAATAAATCGTACCGCGACCCGGTCTTCATCACCACCAAGTTCTTCTTCCGAATAATCGATCCTCTCGATTTGCACTTTGTAATCCGGCTCTATATACTTATAGACGATTTCTTTGTTGAAGTAGGGAATACCGCCTTGAGATATACCATACTCTTGCTCGCCATGTCCTTCTTCCAGATACCTCATCAGCGCCGAGTCCAGATCAAACTTTAAAACAACCTGACCGTTGTCAAAGTGCCCCTGCCTCTCAATATAGCTTCGCAATGGTTCGAGATCGGCTTTCCTCAGGATCAAAGTATACTCTTCTTCAAACTTGTAATTCGTCTCATAAGAAGCGAGGATATCCGGTAAATTTTTAGAGAATTCATCCATAGCCCCAAGAAAATTTTTTTGACTTACCTCGAACAGGCCTTCCCCTTTAAACGCTAAAAAGGCTTCCGAACCCTCCAAAAAGATGACCCTGCGTCCTTCCGATTCCAGGTCCAAGTAAGTCAACTTGGCGTCTACCCTTCTGCTCAGAGCCACAAACCAGTTTCTGACGGACACGGAATCCTCGAATAGCCGGCTCATATCGGATGTAACCGCCGTAAATCTTACCACGAGCTCCTCGTCATTTGCCTGAGGAGTTCGTTCGTCATAATCAATGCCGCCAATCCTGGCCCGGTTGTCCGGCAGCAGATATTTTTGAATTTCTGCTTTATCGTAATGCGGTTTCCAATCATATCCCCCTTCCAAATACTTCAGAACATGGGAGTCGAGTTCGAAATAAGCACTGAAATGATCTGATAAATCAACCTCTCCATGCTCTTCCACGAAATGAAATAATTCATCTCTTCTAACTTTCTTGATCACAAGTACATAACTGTAGTCGAGCCCCATCTATATGGCCTCTCCTTTCCGGCGGCAAATCTTAGGCTATGCTTAAACTCATGACGATTTGTTCTCCGATCGGTCCCATTCTTCTTTCCCCCGTGTCCACAAATCCCACTTTCAAATACAGCTGTTGAGCCGGAATATTTTTGTGATTGACCACCAAGACGACTTCATCACAATGCTCAAATTCTTTTCTCACAAAAAGAGGCAGCTGAAGCATTCCTTTTCTCGCATATCCCTTGCGCTGCTGTTTTAAATTGATGGATAAAGCCGTTAATAGCATAGCGTTTGGATTGGTGGTATAGTCTTTAACCCGATCCGTGGCATGGAGCAAAAAAAATCCCACAGCCACCCCTTCATCTAATATAACGATGGGATACTGACCTTCCGTTACATTAAGCACTTCACTTGGCAGCGCCGTAAATTGCCGTTGTTCCTCAGGAAGCTCAAATTTGTTCAACTCAGCTACATGTTTTTCCGCCAAATGAACCAATTTAATGTCGTCTAGTTTTTCCATACTTGCTCTCCCTAATCAAAATATATCTCAACTTCTGTTCGACCCATGAAGCATAAAATCTTCCCCACAAAGCGAATTCGTTACTTCAATTTCCGTGTGATGCGTTTCTACTCCACCGACACTGGTTCCGCCGGTCCCCCTAATGTTCACGCAGGTCGGGTCGATGGCCGTCCGGTTGCCTTTTTCATCCACATAAAAATACTGATCAATAACCTCTCCGTAATCGTACATAGGGTTCGATGTTTCGTATTTCCCGTTTGAATCTACAGGTATAACGTCGTATTTCCCTTCCCTTTCGAGAAGTGGAGCCCCTTTTACATTATAAATGACCCTAATAATCCCCTCGTAACCTTGCGGTATAAGGTAGAGGTCATAAGTTCCTCGTTGGTATGGGGAAGCACATCCTACTGTTAAGGCTAAACACAAAATAGCGAGGAGCATTTGCTTCATACGCCAGGTCCTTTCCCTAAAGAGTTCGAAGATAATCCGTTGTCCCCGTTAATTCGGACCATCTGGCCGAGAGAAATTTTGCATAGTTTAAAGGACTGATCCCGTAAGTCCCCAAAGAATGGCCGTCGTTGATCTCCACCAACTTCATTTCGCCATTGAGGTCAACTCCGAAATCCATCCCGTAGGCGGCTGGTGCATCGATAAAATCACGGATTGCATTCTCGACAACCCTGAGATCTATTTTAGAATCCCAGGCCCCTTTATAGTAGCGGATATCAAGGATCTGACCGTATCGGATAAAACAACGCCATTCCGTTTTAAAATGCACCACTTCGGAGCACCAAATCGTCGTCCGTTCATCCTCGTCATTCAATCCTATAAAATCCCGATACTCTTTCACAACTCGCCCGGCAAACTGTTTGGTCGTGTCTTTAGGTTTAATAAATATACCCCAATCCTGTGGTTTCTGGATAAGTTCCTGAAGGGTGGTGGCCCAAATTTTTCTGCCGAAATAGCGTGACAAAGAAGGCGGATAATCGATTTCTCCCTGTTTTCTTTCAAACCCCAAAATTTCAAGGCGCTTTCTCACGTTTCCGATCCCGCTCACCAGGATATGTTCAGGATCAAACTCCCTGATCTCCTGTACGTCATGGAATTTAACGGTCTCCCAACCCAAGGAAGTAAAACCTTCATTCGCGATAAACGCGTTTACGTTGTAAAAATTTCCGTTCTTATCGGTCTGAATATAAGCTCTCATCATTCATACTCATCCTTTAAAAGACCATGATAAACAAGATCCTCAAAATGATCCCACTTTTTAACATGGTGTCTTAATGTTCCTTCATATTTCATGCCTAATTTGGTCATTACGTTTCCCGAGGCGGGATTTTTCCCTAAATGGCATGCAAAAATGCGGGTTAACTTCAGTTTCTTAAATCCAAAATCCATGATCCCTTTAGCCGCTTCAGTACAATAACCCTGATTTCTATACTTGCTTCCAATCCAATATCCAAGCTCTGCATGCTCAAACCCTCTATTAATACTTAATCCTATAGCACCGATTAAATAACTTTCATCCTTATGTACGATAGCCAATTGAAGTGCCCGATCTTCATTAAAATTGTCAGCGTGCGTTTCAATCCATTGTTCCGCCATCCCATCCTCATACGGATGAGGAACCGTTAACGTCATTTCGGCAACAGATTTTTCACCGGCCAAGGTCTGGACTTCTTTGGCATCATCTAAACAGAAAGGTCTTAATATAAGTCGTTCCAGTTGTATGGTTGGTAAGTTTTTCATTGTGCGTCCCCCCTTAAAAATCGTATTTTTTTCTCACGTTACTCTTCCCGTCCTGATTGCAACCGCATAATCCATTCGTCCGTTTGACTCGGCCATCGAGCCGGCTTGCTCCCAATCATACTGAACCATAACATGCTCTATATTCCATACGCTCATCTCCGTCTGATAGGCAATGACATAATCCGCAAAAGGGGACAGCGACTCCATTTTATGCGGAACTGGCAATTCCTCCTCATAGGCGGGCAACCCCACACTCCCCGGATTGACGATGAGCTTACCGTCGGGCAAAAATATGGATTTGGGGACATGGCTATGGCCGCAAAAAAAGTAATTTTGCGAAATGGAGCCAAGTTCTTTCATGAGAAAGTCAGGCTTCTTGTAACTAACCCCATTCCCATCTATGGTCTCTAATAAGTAACGATCGTTTGCATAAGGAGTTCCATGACAAAAGAACAGGTCTTTATATACCCATGTATCTTTAAACGTTCTTATCCATTCCTCAATCTCACGCCCCAGTAAAGGTTTAACGTATTGGAATGTAGCGGAATCCATCTCTTTTTCCAGTAAAGCCGCGTCGCAGTTTCCCATGATATGCACTATCTTATCGTGCTCCATCAACCTTTTGGCTGTACCGAGCGGGTCAACGGGGCCGAATAGACTATCCCCCAAATTTACGATCCGTTGAATGTTTCGCGTGGATATATCTTCTAATACCGCCTCTAATGCAAAACGGTTACTGTGTATATCCGAGATTATAGCTATGGCATCGTGCATAATCTTTCTCCCCTTTTTAAAAAAGCCAAGCGCTGCAACGCTCGGCATGTACGAATTGGTTCTCCGATAACATGATGATTTACTCTTGCTCTACAAAGTCTTCTTTGAATTCGTCCACCGGATCCCATATGGACCAGGCCGCTTCTAACAGATTACCTTCAGGATCTCTGAAATAAAAGTACTTGGCTTCTCCATTACCGAGCGTATGTAAATCCTCCACCATTACGCCTCGATCCTTCAATAATTGATATGTGTATTCAATATTGGGACAGTTCATGGCCATGACCGGAAATGGTTTTCCGTTTCTTGTGATTTCCATGGATTGCTTGTCTTGTGTTTCAATGAGCAATAAAGCTATGGAGTTTTGATGCGGGTGGTGTAAAACGGCAACGAATGTCCCGCGGTCTTGAAACTTATTCATCAGTTTAAAATTCAAATTCTCCGTATACCAATGAATGGACTCATCGATCTGCGTGGTGGGAATATAGACGTAACCTATTCTTGAAAAAGCAAAATCCTGTTTCATATGACAGGCCTCCCTAGTTTATTGATTTCATTTTCTTCGGCTACCCTGACAAGATGGTTGAATCGGTCTCATCGATTTGCTTCAGGAATTTTAAGCATTTGTTCATGCATTCCATATAGTCTTTACGGCTATAGGCTCTAAAAAAGGGGTTCATAAATCCGTGGTCGGCATGAATGGCTGCTACTGTGACATTTTTCTTGTTCTTCAGTTTGTCGATCAGATCCGGAACATGAAACGATCTTTCCGATTCGGGAAAAAATAATAAAGTCGGACATCCTGGCTCCATCTCAACATAGTCCCGAATTCGGGATCCATAAAACCCAATCACGCCGTCAACCTCAAACTCGCTGCATATCCATCCATCGTTGCTCCGACGCTAAAGCCCATGATGTAAATTTTCTCATATTTCGTTCTATTTGCGGCTACAATTTGCTTTACTTCATCCCTCGGTCCGTTAAATCCGACTTCATTGGTGAAGAAGTGATAGGCTTCCTCTTCCTGATCGTAAGGAAAAGGATCTCTATGTAAAAGATTTGGAGTAATGATATCATAACATTCTCATCATCTTCATTTCCATAATCTCTCAACCTTTATTAACTCATCATCCTTAAATTCCATCCTGTAAACATCCGGTTTTGATGTTCTCATTAAAAAATCAAAATCATAGCTGCTATCAAAGTGTTCCATGATCAAAGTCATCACGGCTCCATGAGTTCCGATCGCAATGCGCTGACCACGATTTTTCGTTAAAATCTCCTTGAGGACAGCTACTGCACGTGTTTGGCAACCGATAGCGGACTCTCCACCAGGCGAGACTGCTGCCCGATTTGAAAACATCTTACTTACCAAAGGGTATAGTTCTTTGTCTGACGTGATCTTGTCATCGTTCGAAAACGTTAACTCTCTAAGATCTTCATGGAGCTGGATTTGCTTTCCCGCCGTCTGCGCCAATTCTTCGAGAGTCATTATTGCTCTGGAGTACGGACTTGAGAAAAAAACATCGATTCCTTCGTGCTTCAACAATTCTGTAATTCGTTTTGCATCCGTCTTCCCTTTCTCGGTTAACCCCCGAGTCCGCTCATTACCCTCAACTTTTGGCGATTCACCATGTCTTACCATATAAATGATTGTATTCATGTATTTCGTCCAATCCTCTCCGGCTCGGCTGATTTACTTCTACTGCGTCACTTACAGATATCTTTGAATAATTTGTTCATCCCATATTTGCACTTCTATGTATCTTTCCGGTCCCTTAGCTCCATCATGGTTCCAATCTTGGGGAAAGCCAAATTGATCAATAACTTTAATAATTTCATCTTTAGTATACACTTGTTTTCTGTATGGTTTTTCATCGGGATATCGCATAGTTGGGAATAAATCACCGTATGTAAAACTCATGGATTCCTTAGCGATTTCATTCCAATCTATTGTGATGATCCCCGGTTCCAAATACCATGTCTGAAGCCAACTACAAGCCCCCAAAGTCATATAGTGAGGAAAAGTATTGACTGGCTTCCCGCCTTTACTAATAAATAGGTCTCTCGCTGTTCTTTCCAATTCTCTTCTGATCATCAAATATTCATCATTTCTTCGACTGGCAAACACCTTACCCTCTTTTTTTATTTGATTAGATACTTTTGCTGCATCATCCATTGATAGCTTTGACAAGTTCTTGAATGGACCCATTTCTTTCTCAAAATAATGATACAAATAATAAGTCATGAGTACCGTCCTATTCATAGTCAGTTAAAAAACTTATGAAATTGATGATAAGAATATATATGGGGTATAAGAATAAAGCTCCTATTGCGATAAGACCTGATGCGGGATTGGGGTTGTCTCCTCTCTCCGTGATAGGAAATAAAGAGGAAAAAGTGTAGACGAGCAGCATCAAATAAGGTATCCAGAGGATCACAGTAAAATAGTTTGCCCCCCCTCTACCAAGCCACTTTTTTGTTAAAAAATATAAAATGAGCGTGCCCAAACACATTTCAATAACAGCAGTTGCTAAACTAATCTTATTTACGGTGTTAATGTCCCAACCTGTCAGTCTATTAATTCTGTACACGTTAATCATAAGTTCCAGGGGAATAAATATAAAAAAAGCATAGAGGATACTAACAACATTCAATCTTATGAATTTCTTCAATATGGGACCTCCCCCGATTAGGGATTAGCCCAGCCATAGATCACTCAGATCTAGGCTGGGCCGCTGGTTGTCTAAACTTACTCTGTACTCACATAGCTGTATTTTGCAATCATTTCTCCCCACGGAGCCAATCCATCTTCTATAAATCCGGCTTTTGAATACAATCTTCTTGCTCGCTCATTCTCAGGTTTATACCCTAAAACCAATACATCCGTCCGATCCGCGCGGCTTCTGATCTCTTCAATGATGCTGCAAACAGCCAGGAACCCGTACCCTTGACCTTGAAAACGCCGATCGATCATAAAACGATAGATCCAATAATTATGATCATCCGGATCTTTTCCGTATAGAGCATACCCAATCATCGTCTCATGCTTATAGATGGCCACACTCGAAAATCCCTGCAAAAACTGAGCTTCAGCAATAGAATATACATTCGGCGCAATAAGGGATTGTTGTTCTTCTGCCGGCTCCAGCTCAGCACATTCTTCCCAATTATCTTTATCAATTCTTTCTAATCTAATCATAGGAACCCTCCGATTTCGTGGAGAGACCTGTTTTCAAGTTCTCCACCTAAAATTTAGCCTTCACCGACAAGCCAGTTTTCAATATACTTTGGTTACTTCTCATACCACATCACACCTTTCAAAAATTTAGACATTAGCTTTCCAACGGAACCTCCGCAGAGCAGCATGTTATACTGGGGCCTGGATTGCGGATTGCTCCGTTTCCTACAATATCAGAACTTTACCGATAGTCTAAGGCTTCAATCATTTTTAAATGATTTTTACCATCAAGCACCTTGTAGAGTTGGTGGCCCGACTCCTTAAAAATAACCATGTAATTCAAATCTTCCGTAACTTCGAAGCCAAGATTTTTATCTTTCAGATATATCCTTACTTCATATTCCCGATCCGCAGAAATGTTTCTCACTTTTTTCAACTCAATATCCGACAGTTCGGCTAACATCTGCTCGATCCTTCTCTCATCCTTAATGATCGTTCCTTTATCGTCTGAATATCTCCTAAAAGAAACTTTAACTAAATTAGTCAGGCTGATCTCGTCCATAACTTCTTTTTTCAGGGATGTATAGGTTGCTTTGTTCGAGATATACAGGATGCCTATAATCACAACTATGAAGAAAAGAGAAAGCGTCACCACTTTTTTAATCTTGCACCACATCTTTTCTACTATTCTTATTGTTCAACTACTTCAATTTCAAAACCTCTGCATTTGTAGCGGTGTACCTGTTCAAAGCCTAATCGACAGGCCAGTCTTTTTGATGCTTCATTATCGAGCGAACAGTCCCAATACGGAGTATACCCACTGTCACGTATATCTTTAACCAATCGATATCCCAAATAAGTTCCCACACCCTTGTTCTGATATCGAGGTACCGTTTCAATACCAATGGCATGAGTTTGATTCGTTACAAAACTGGAGTAACATACTCCAATGACTTCTGATTCGTCTAGAGCAGCATACCCATATCCCTTTTTCTTAAATTCTTCTTTGGAGGACCAAAACAAATCGATATGGCTATTTATGAGTTCTACATTTCTTATACTTCCGTTATTCCACTCATCAGTTTTTAAATTGATGATTTGGTATGTGCCCGTATTTTCAATCGTTTCTACGGGTTCCTTTCGCATTTCTAAAACCAATTGCTCGAACTGATAAAGTTTTCTGGAAGCAAACATGCTTTCAAAATCCCACTTCTCGTGATGACCCGAGATTTCTAAATGAGTTAAGGAAGTCGCCTTCATCCTGGGCTCAATATACTCAGCTATAAAACCATCTAGAGATTGATTAAAGTAATCATTTCTGTAATCCCCTATAAGATAAAATCCTTGAATCCCCTGGCTCCAAACTAATGCACTTCTTGGATTCAATAATTGATCCACGTAGATGGCGCCCGGATTATTCCGTTCAATTATGGATAGAACCTCAGGATGCTGAAAACCGTCATTTAGTAATTTTTCAACAGTATAATAATATTCCGGCGCTAAAGCCTGCATGGGAATCCCTCCTTACATCGCAAGCTCAAATCACTTAATATCTTTGATAAAAGCTACGATTCTTCCCGCTTCTTTAAATCCTATCTTCTTATGAAATTTCTGACTTATAACATTATCCAGCTGTGTATCCGAGGCGATTTGATGGCAACCGAGCGACTTCGACCATTGCTCTCCAGCCTCAACTAATTTTTTGGAAATCCCTCTGTTTCTGTAGTCCTGCTCAACATAGATTCCTTCAACATATCCGACGGGACTCGAATTAGAACCCTCAACGTAATCGACTCTTAGTGACATATGAATAAATCCCACAAAACCACCTTCAATAGTTGCTAAATAAAGGATGTCTCTCTCCGAATCCAATAGCTCTTCAAATTCGGCTCTTAAATGCTCCTGTTCGTTGTCTGGCCAAAGTTTCAACGCTAGCTCCGTTAATTCATTTAGGTTGGATGGATCCGCTTTTACAATCTTCATCAGGACACACCTCTCTTATTTAGTCTTACGGATTTGAGGTAATTCATTACTATCAAATCGCCAAACCGACTACCGCAGGCCCTGCGGATCTGTGCTCTATAGTCGTCTATTTCTTTTTTCCTCCAAATGGATATCCAAAGCTTCTATCGCACGAATCAATAATTTAATCAGCAAATATAAGCAATATAGTCCAAGAAGAATGAACAATCCGTAGACAATAAACAGAAACATCGGTATGATTGAAAACACTCGGATACAACTCCTCATAGCAAAATGGCTTGCTTACACACTTAAACCCACATGGTCATAACGTCATCACGGATTAGGTGGAGGTTGGCAGCTTAAGCCATACCATCTCTACTCTATTTTAGGGGATGGATGAAGGTTTTTCCATTTTTTTAAATAACACGTACCCCAGATTAGAAAAATCAAGCTATTCCCCTGCTCTACGTGTCTACACCATTCTCAAAAACTGCAATACACTATATCAACCTTAAAAAAGGAGTGATATAGTTGGCAAACAGTGATGTACGCCTTGCACTTTGGTCAGGTACTAATTTTTCTGGTCGTCGGATCCTCTTCAGACGCGGTGGGGTTGCGGTTCGTGATCTTGGAGCGTTTCGGTTCAACAATGCGCTTTCGAGCTTCCGACTCAGAAATGTTGTGCAAAGCACTCAAGTAACACTGGTACTGTTTTCGGGAACTAACTTTCAGGGGTCCTTCCGGGTTTTCCGGGGCAGTCAAAATGTGGCTAACTTGGGTAATTTGAATTTCAACAACGTTACATCATCACTAATTCTGGTAGGCCGCAATTTAACTAACAGCGAAATATCCCAAATCCAAAGCACTGGAAGACCGCCACGTGACATCCTGATTATAAGACAATAACGCTTCGAATCAGCGGCAGCCTTGGGCTTATGTTATCGTCCAGGCTGCCGAATCTATTGCATGCAAGAAAGACTCAAAGTTGCTTTTTCCACACCCTGAGTCTTTTTCATATCCCTAAGTGCAGGATGCACTTATCTTCTTCTACAGCTCGATCTATCATTCTGATTAGCTTTTGCAAATGTTTAATCAAAATGGTCTTTTTATATTCCAATTTTTCATATTGCCCGGAATTTTCTACTCCCACAATCGTAAAACAACTTCCCTTGAGCACGATGTTCTCTGGGGCAAATCCCAAAAGATCCGTCCATGCCTGGAGTATACCTCGAAAGACCCTTAGATTTTGCCCGCTTATTACCGTGACCCCGTAGTGGTTCAATCCCATACCTTCTGTTTTGGTACTGGGGTTCCAAGTGGGAAGCCAATTCAACGAATCATTGATGTAGGAGATGAATTCATCCTCCAAAGAAACATGATCCTCCTCGGACAACCCGTCCCTCCAGAGTTCTCCTTTCGAATTCCAGGAAAAGGACGCGTACGAGAGGTTATCCGCGTCTTGCCTGCTTTCCACAACGAATTCATGCTTGGGCATGAAAAAGCTCTCCTATTCGCTCTAAAATTTTTATAATTTCCGGAGCAAGCTAATCCCCTCAGAGTTCTACTTTTCCTTGTTGCGAAGATCACGGAGTTGCATCTCTATCTCTTTTACCGATCTTTGAAGGTCGTCCATCCTTCTTAGACTTGCATATTGATTCCCAATAATCCCTGCAAACCCAATAATCAGTACGATAATCAACATTAAGGCCATCTCTCCGAGTCTCCTTTCCATACCTTCTCTTAGGATAAATTTTATCATGATGGGGCAGCTAGTGCTTTCTAGTTGCTAGCCAATCCAGTAACCAAATGATTTGAAGAAAGCAGTGGATAGCAGGTAAAAAAAAGCCCAATTCTATTTGATAATCCGGAAAAATTGGAAACCCACCTGGTGAGGTCGGTTGATACTTTGCCGAGACAATTACAAGGCAACCCGGGACAACACTTGTTACAAGCCAAATCCATCTTTTCCTTTTATTATTAGATCTATAAGCCAAAGCAGAATTAGACACTAATAGCAATAAGGGGACGGTATAAAATAACATAAAAAACAGCACGGTTTCGGATGTGAAATCCTCCACTCGGATCCCAAAAAATAAAATTAAAATAAAATGTGCAAAAAAAACAGTCAGAACGCTAATGAAAGCTTTCAATTTTTTTGACCCCTTTAGTTATTAGTAACTCTTTGACGATGGGCCGAACAGGGGGACTTATCGTTTCTGGCAAACCATCAAGATCAAAAAAACGAATATCCTTACCTTCTTCATTAAGTGTCAGTTCTCCATCATAAGCTTCGGTCATAAATACAATATCGATATTGTAAACCTCGTCCCCATGGGGATACTTGTAGTACAATTCCTTTCCTGAAAATACACCAAACAGCGTCAATTCTCTAACCGTAAGTCCTGTTTCTTCAAAAACTTCTCTCAACGCCGCTTCCTCTACCTTCTCCCCAGGTTCGATTGCACCTCCCGGGAAACACCAACTGTCGTTGTCTGTTCGATGTAACATTAATACTTGCCCTTCAGTATTAAAAATAATAACACTTGAACCGCACATTAAAAGGGGCCTTGTACCTATGAGTTTTCTCATTTCTTTTATATAATCTTTCATAATTACTCCCCCTGATATGTAAAGCGTATATCTTTAAGCTACTGCTTGAACACATTGTTAGGTGAGGTTCAAATCTACTGCTTACACTTTCAATCTTTTTCTAATCGTTCTGATTTGTCCTCTATGATTGATCTCATCTTCAAAGACGTGAAACCACATAAAATAATGGTTAGCTTTATTCCACCAGAATTTCTCCTCTATATATAACCAATCATCGTTAACTGATTTGAATAATTCGAGCGTCCTATTTCTTACACCATCTAATTGATTGAGATAATATGCTAAATCATTACCTTTAATTTTTTCTTGACCTTCCTTCCCCAAATTCAGAGCAGGACTCCATATTGAGAGTTCTTTTTCGTTCAATTCCCGCTTTTCAAATGTAGAGACCTGGTAAGCATATTCAACCGCTGCAAAGTGCAATAATAATGCTCCAATAGAGTTACTTTGAGAATCAAGCAAAAAATCAAGCTGTTCTTGCGAAAGACTCTTTACTGCATCTATTGTTGTAAATCTAGCATAGTTCATCATTGATAATAAACGGCTGATTTGAGGGGTATAACCGGGAATATCTGTTATAAGCAATAAATTCTCTATGTTTAGCATTTGTTGTTCCTCCAATTTCTTATTTGTATATCACCTAACGTTTTTGTATTAACGAAACGACCCAGCCTTTGATAGCTATATCTTAGGCTGGGTCGTTTGTTGTCTGAGCTTCTTCCATGATTATACATCTGACAACCGAGAGGCGATAGCCCCGATGCGTGAATGCGGTGTTATGTGATGCCTATTGCCCCCTTGAAACGCCCTTCAGATGTTCTATTCTATTAGTACTTTTATTTCTTTGGCATAAGCTTGTGATGGGTAGGACTCATCAATTCCATCCTTAATCTTGAGAATTGATTAATCATTCGCGAACTCCTCTATAAAGTGTTTTAAATATTTCCTATAACTTTCTCGTGTTCACGATGTCCCACGCCCTAAGAACCTTTAGGTCTGGCTGCCATGCGGTTAGATGGTGCTGATGTGTCCCGGCAATCACTTCTTCGAGTTATCTACCGGGACCGAGGCGGCTGTCCGCCGATGCGTGAATACTGTGTTACATGATGGGGATGCCATCTTCGTTTTGACTTTCAACTTATCTCTTTTTTTCTTATTATCACCTTCAATATTGTTTCACGCTTTGATACATTTTTTTCTTTGTGTTATTATATACGTAATAAAGACCAAGTGCTGCGAACACTTGGTCAGTACAATTGGCTTGGATGGTCTATTCCCTTCTAAGTCGTACAGGAACAAAACCCACCTCTGGCCTCAACCTTTGGGTGGGTTTTTACTTTCTCTTGTTGTTATTATTGATGTATGTTAAAAGAGCAAGAATGAATGTCCCAAAGAGGAACATGATCGTTAATGCATCTTTCACTTCCATGGCTTCACCTCCTTTCGAAGGGAAACCATGCCCACCCAAGATTCAATTGTAGTTATATTTTACCTTTATTTATATCTGCGTACAAGTGTTCTCAATTTGTTTAATAATCTGTATCTTTCATTCCTTTCATATAAAGTTTGGGTATTCACGAAACGCCCCAGCCTTAGATAGCTCTTCTCTTAGGCTAGGGCGTTTGTTGTCTGAGCTTCTTCCATGATTATACATCTGATAACCGAGGGACGACAGCCCCAATCCGCGAATACAGTGTTATGCACCGTTACTGTCTTCGAAGCATAACCTAAAAACCTTTGATCAAGATTCCAACTCTATTTTTTACTTTGGTATAAAAACTCGACTTTACCATCAAGCAAATATCGATATTCAAATAATTGCATTGTTCTTTCCCTAGTTCTCTCCTTTATAACCTTCCCTAGGCTTACCGATCCTTGTGTTCCTAGGTAACCATTATCAATAAATGTCTTCTCTACAAATTTTGTTTCCTTTAAGTGATACTGTAACCATTCTTTCTGTGATTCAATTAGTGCTTCCCTTGGTTCTCTATCCAACTTAGAAAGAAGCTTTTTATATATTTGATTCAACTCTTTATCCCAAATCTCTGTATATTTGCTTTCCAACGCCCCCCATCCCAATGTTGTAACCTCATCGGAGTTTTGTAATTCATTAAATTCCACTTCATAATCACGATCTATAGGATTTCGAAGCATTTCATCATAAAATTCTCCAGTCAAATCATAGTTCCCAACGCTTATGGATAACACTTCATTGTTAGAAGGATCTGATCGACCTTCAGTTATATCTTTCGATTCTGTTCCATTACCTGTACTTACTACATCAGGAGGCAGTTCAGAATTCATTATTGATTTAGTTTCGCTGTTCAAGGTAGTCGATTGACTAATATTTTGACAAGATGACAACACTATCGTAATAAAAAATAATAAGAGTATCTTACCTTTCATAAATTATCTCCTTAAATTTTATCTTTAATATTTACCGGTAATGGCTCATGACGTTGTTGTATTCACGACGTCCCGCCACCTTAAACCGAAGGACCGGCCGCGTTGCGGTTAGGTGGTGCGGATGTGTCCCGGGAATCGGCTTTCCCGATTTATCTTCCCGGACCGAGGCGGCTAGTCCCCCGATGCGTGAACACATTGTTAGCAGAAGTTGACGGCTTCTTAGAATTTTCTTTCAAATTGCACTTCGAATATCTCTTTTAATTTCTGATGTAAATTGTCATTAAATTTAAAATTAATGTTTTGTATATGATGTGGAGTAAAGTCCATTACTATTTTTTCATCTTCATATAGAATCACTCTAAAAATATATCCTACTCCCCCCTCTTGATTTTCTTCTGGTATAAGCAGTTCATCCTTTATTTGATCAAGCATGTTTATTACCTGTTCTTTTTTAGTAATCTCTTTTCTTTTACCTGAAAAGCCGTCTACTAGAATTATCTTATTTACTTTGGTTATATCGCCCGGATATATGTTTGATATTGTTGTTGGTTGCAGTTTTATATGTTCATTATCATTACAAGAACTTAGCAATAGCGATATAAAGAGTCCCATAATAAAAAGAGATCCCAGTTTTTTAATGTCTTTCACCTGCTTTTCGTCAATTTTTGCTAACATTACTGTATTCACGACCCAGCACGTATGCTGGGTGTCTGGCACGTAGCGACTGAGTCAAAAACGTAAGCTTGCAGGGTTGATTGCCTGAATCAGCTTCCTGACTTCATATCTTCTGCCGATCCAAGGGCCGAACGGTCCGCCGCGTGAATACGGTGTTATCAGATGTGATTGCCTCCCTTGACTTCACTTTCATAATCGATTTATTTCTTTAATATTTCTTGAGCGGTTATATGTACTTCTTCAAGTTCTTTTCCTTTTGTTGGTCTATATGCAATTCGCTCAAGATCTTCTTTTAAGTTTTCTCTTAGTTCCGTAGGTAGGTCCTTTACAATATATCTCAAACACCATTCTTTCCAAATATCATCGTCACCCGCAAGAACATTTCGGATAAATGGAATCGTTTCTACGGGAACTGTTAATAGTAATTTAGATACATCCATAGCTATTGGCCAGTTTATATCCTGCAGCCACTCGATTAATTTCGGATTAGTTTTATCAGGTCGTCTTTATCCATATTTTTTAAAACATCTACTCTCTCAAAGTCATGTTTATCTCTAGGTAATAATTTGTAGAGGTCACTCATGTTTTCAGATCCTTTCATTTGTTGCAATCATTTCACATAACGTTAATGTGTTCACGACGCCCCACCACCTTAAGTTCCGTAAGGGACGGCCGCGATGCGGTTAGGTATTGCGGGTGTGTCCAGCTGATTCTGCTCCCCTGCTACTGAAATCCCTCTCTGAATACACTTCTGTCTTCAGCCGAACCAAGGGCGAATGCCCGATGCGTGAACATGGTGTTAGGCGAAGGCTCACACATCCTGAATCAACTTACGAAATTCTTCTTCCAATGCGGATGCATTTCCAATATTCCTTAGACCCCATTCGGCAAAAGAAATTTGTTCCTTCTTATTCCCGATATACTGATGTGTTTTGGATAAAATCAGAGCTAACCTTAGTTTAGGTGGGCTGCCTAAGTTATCTATTCTGTCACTGCCTGAGATTAATTCTTCTATAGTAATCTTGCTTAAGGGATTCGGGAACTGATCAAATTGACCATAGAATTCTGGTCCTTGTACCTTGAAAAGCTTGGACATTTTACTAATTGTTTTAAGAGCTTGGTTTTCATTCTCACCATAATCATGCCACTTTTCTAGAGTGTTTCCCCTTAACCTATCCCATAAAGTTATTTCTTGTTTTATTCGTTTTCTAAATTCACAATCATAAACAGTAGTAATTTTATTATTTCGATTCAAATCAACACAGTCTATTCCTACACCCATTTCCATAATACAAGCGCCACCTTTGATATTGGCTTGGATAACAAGCGTATAGATATAATGATCATTAGTTTTCTTAATGAAGTGATGATCTGTGCCTTTGAATCCCATGTCATTTAAAATGGGCTTCAAATTGTCTTTGATTAATCTTCTAAATGTTTTTGTGTCCATTAGATTTTGTCCTTATTGATTTTTGTGGAATTTCGCCTAACGTCTTTGTATTCACGAACCCTCACTGGCTTAAGACGCGACAGCGCCGGGTCCAACGGACTTAGCCAGTTCAGGGATGTCCGGCTGCCACCACTTCCCCGAAATCCCTCTACTGGACCGAGGGCCGGATGGCCCGATGCTTTATTAATCTATACTTATTAATTGTTTTTTGAGCAGCATTATCTGACCAATATGATATGCATTATGAATACATAAATTTGATATTACTCCCCACCAAGCAGCATTGAAATATGAAGGGATTTCTTTTATAAGTTTGAGATCTTCGCTTTCCTCAAGTGCCCTGTTCCAACTATTAAAGACTGTTTCAAGTCTCTGTAAGGTCTTCTTCCACTCCAATTCATTTATTGTATGTGGATTTACGTAAAAAGTATCATCATTGTTTATTGAACTTTCTAATTCAAATTGTTCGACGTAATATCTCTCAAGCCACTTCTCATTCCAAAAAATGAGATGATTCACGATCGACCAAATTGATTGTTTACTCCCATTTTCCCGTGCAGCTTCTGTAGCATTTAAATCTATTAAAATTTCATGAAGCGGAATGAACCAGCTCCTATCGTTATAACAGGCGTTTAATTGGTCTATGAGAATAGATTTATAACTCATCCCTGTACCTCACTTTTCGATAAGTGGCCGGTACCTCCAATAGTACCGTCTCGATCAATAAATACTGCCTGCCAATCGAGCAAAATTATTCCTCCTTTGATTAGCTAGGGATTGCGGAAATTATGCATAACGTTCCCGCATTCACGACCCAACGGCGTGAATATGGTGTTAGATGATGCCTGCTGCTCTTTGAGATACTCTCATATATTATTCTCGTCATTAAACTCAATACAGAATGGTTGTATTTCAGGGTTTAAACAATATTCTATTCTTTGTCTGAAGTTCTTCCATTCAACCATTTCTAGCGCTTCTTTTATTGGGAAAAATCCAGAATCCAAGCTTTCTATTGTTGTTGTTAGTTCTCCTCCAATTGGTCTTGCTAAAAATAAAGTATTACAAATGGAATTACCGGTGTTCTGAAAAATCCCGCAGAATTTAATAATCTCTATGTCTATTCCTGATTCTTCTTTTGTTTCTCTAATTGCTGCCTGTGTAAGGGATTCCCCAATCTCAACTTGCCCTCCAGGCATCTCCCAGCCTCTTCTTGGTCCTTTTATGAGTAACAATTCGTTTTTATCATTTATTACAATTGCAGCTGCAGAAACGATATGTTTCGGAGGATTCATCGTTTTTCTCCTTCAATTGTTTTTTCTTCTTTCTTAGTTTTTACATGCTTTCCGCAGGTTTCATCTAACGGTCTTGTATTCACGAAACGCCCCAGCCTTAGATTGCTCTTATCTTGGCCGGGTCGTGTGTTGTCTGGATCTATGTCTGTGAGCTTGCTTCTAACAACCAAGGGGCGAATGCCCCGCAGCATAGATGCATTGTTAAGTGATGTTACTGCCTTCTGTGTGTTTACATTTCTCATATACGGTTTTGTTTCCTATGTATTCTAGATAATTATAGTATATTAATGGTATTTGATCATGTCCTATATGTTATAATTTCCCAGTACAATATACGGCTATAAGGGCGGTCGGCTAATCTCCCAGAAGGGAGGTAATGCCCATGGAGGTCTAAGATGCACTTTCCTTAATGTTCATGTTCGGCATGTTCCTTCTGGCATTGCTTACCTACATGAAAAAGAAATAGACCGCCCTGCCTAAGGAAACGGTCTATTCTGCGACCTGACTAGTGTGGCCGACTGCTCTTTATGCAGTTATTGTACTTTGGAGCCGTGTTAGCGCACGGCTCCTTACTTATTCTTACCTCAGTATAACTCATTTTATAACGCTTTTATGGGTTGTTGATTATTTTTATTTATATAAGATCTGTAATGTTGTCTGCAGTAATTTCACCTAACGTTCGGGTATTCCCGAACCTTCACTGCCTTAAACGACCGGAGGGAGTGGCCGCGACGCGGTTAGGTAGTGCAAGGTTGTCCGGTTTGATTCCACTTCCCTGCTACTGAATTTGCCTCTTCGAAACCGCTTCTTCATGCTCCGGCCGGACCAAGGAGCGATAGCGACGCAGTGGGAATACGGTGTTAACTGAAGTCAACGACTTCCTCGAGCTACTTTCCCCTCTATATATCAGTCTTTAAAATTCTTCTTTATTTTCTATCAGCATAAGCCTCCGTTACAATTTGAACACCCATTTTGAAACCATAGATGAATACTTCGGTTGAGTATATAGAAGAAGACTTTCCCAACAGATCATATATTTTTTCAAGAAGCTCTACCTCATCCTCCGTCAGACTTGTTAGTAACTTCTCCTTGAAGTTTGAAATTTCGCTATTCAACAATTTATACTCTGGATTCTTTGGTATAATCTTTTCTTCTGGTCTAATTTCTCCAAAATACAATTGCTCTAATAAGCTACTCATTCCCTCCATTGTATTTCTCATAAGAACATTTTAGCGATTTTATCGCTAAATCTCAATAGCGAATTACTCGCTAGAGTATTTTTATGTTGGAGGTGTTTGTATGTACCCAAGAATTAGAAGCTTACGTGAAGATAAGGATTTAACTCAATCTCAAATTGCTGCATACCTCAACTGTAGTCAACGTATATACAGTAATTATGAACGCGGTGAAGTTGATATTCCAACCGCCATACTCATTAAACTTGCCGACTTCCACCATACCAGCACCGATTATCTTCTTAATAGAACTAACATTAAACAAGCTTATCCCAAAGATTGAAAAAGATTTTGGGGGTACTTATTTCACTATCGTTGATTTCAGTTAACGTTCTTGTGTTCACGAACCCGAGAGGCTTAAGGAGCGCTAGCCCCTGGTGGCTCTGCCACTCAGCCTCGCAGGGTTGTCTGGCTGCATCCACTTCCCCCGACTACTCCTCTGCCAAACCGAGGGCGTCAGCCCGATGCATGAACACGGTGTTAGATGAAGTTACCTTGAGCTACTCACAAAATCCCTCATGCCCTCTCTTAGCATGCTAACCCCTTCTTCTACACTCTTCATATTCTCATCGTCATTCATATTATTCCTTGCATGTAATAATGCCGGTCTTAATGATTCTACTGAATTTCCAAATTGATACATCCATTCATATCTAGGAACCATCCATAAATGAAAGTGGTGTGTTGTATCTTCATTATAAAAATAATAGACCTTATCAATTCCCAATCGTTTTCTTTGTTCACTTCTGAGCTTATGGATTAACGAAATAAATTCTAATCGCTCTTCATCTGTTAATTCATCCATACAGTAAAAATGCCTCTTTGAAGCCAATATAACTAACCCTTTAATTGGGTAAGCAATATCCTGATGGACATGAAAGTTGCTTGATTCAAAAATCACTCCACCTGTTGAAGAAATCAAACCACTTGTCAATGCGCAGCTTACACATTCAACTTCTACTGATCTTCCATCAGCCAATGTAATTAGTCTTGGCATTATGCACCTCATAGTTTTTGATTTTGAAAAGAACTTGCATCGTAATTTCATCTAACGTTCCGCATCTATGACGCGACCCGGCCTTAGATAACTCTTAAGTTAATACGTATATTTAATTCGTTTAAAAAACGTGAAATCCTTTATCCAAGCGGCTTTTACGGTTTCACAGGGTCTGTGAATATTTCAAAAGTTGATATATTTTGTGGGCAAGTTGTGGGCATGCTCCCAACAACAAAAAAAGACTACAGAGGCATAATTGCTCCTGTAGTCTTTTCATTTACTCGGCTGCCAATATATCCTCGATCCGAATCCACTGCCATTCACCCGGACCGGTAGAAAGTTTAACCTCCCGCCGTTTAGTTTACGTCGCTTTTCTACGTTCACTTCCTATTCTCTTGGCGCGAATCCCAATTCGAGTATATCCGCCATGCCGAACCATTCGCCGTCAACCATAAAGCGGCCGGACCGTAGATCGAGCCGTTCAATTACGCCGACGACTCGCACGTCTTCGAACTCGTCAAACATGCGCAAATTAACCGGCTGTTTAGCGCGATGTGTCTCGACCAGAAAACGCGAAATCTGCTCCGTGAGCTGTCCATCGATTTCCGGACGGCTCTTGCGTTTTTCCTCATGTTGAGCGCGCAACATCGCCTCTTTATCCTCTGGCAGGATCATGCGGGAGGACTCGCATAGCATATTCGACCCCGGCGTAAGTTTGTTCGTTGACATATCCGAATCACCTCTGCGGATATTATATACCGAACAAATGTTCCTATTCAACGAGAAAATTTTACGATAGCTCTCTAATCGGATTTATCGAGCTTGGCGCGGGGCCGACGGAGAAAGAGGCTTTTTATGGCGTGAGTCAGGGAGTGGTTACCGGAGAGGATCGATTTTGTTTACGGAGACGTGGAAAAGGCCCGTGTGAAAATACGGAATTGGACTCGCGCATGAATGCTGAGAAATTCGGTGTTTTAGAGTTCATGATGAAAAAATCCCGCTAACCAGTGAAGGTGCGGGATTTTTTCTCATTATTCCACAGTTATTTCTTCGGCTTCTAGCCTCAGTAATTTATTATTACTTGAATAAACAACAAAGCCAGATACCTTCACTCTTTTTTTAAGAAATCGTTCAAGACTTTGCTCACCATCATCATTTAATAAGTAACATCTTATTTCATCATGCTTAACATCTTCAAAAACAAATGGTCGAATAATTAAACTCTTATCGTCTAAATCAACACCACGTACTTTCCCCTTACCATGTACAAATTCTTTATTCACTAGTTTTTTTGCTTGTTTTGATAATTGTTTACGCGTGTGTTTGGTTGTATTGACTATACGCTGACGAAAAGTTACACTGTTTCCTTCAAAGGAAATTGCGTCAATATTAGACTGAGAACTAGGTGTAACCTGCTTAGCATAGTGAATAATTTTTAAAACATCTCTTTCGTTATACTTTTCAACCAACCCACTTAAAATTTCTTCATCTTCTGCTGAAGCAAGTGCAGATAATAATAGCTGCATTGATTCAACAGCCATCTCATTTTGGGTAGCTAGTTCTCTAAGTTTTTCCCACGGATCCTTATTATAGCTAAACATATCCAGTTGTTCATCATCGATATCTACTTTCAAATTAGGCGATTTCAAACCTAATTTCAGACTTCCTGTAGCTGTTGTAGTAAGATCGAATGAAAGCGGAAACTCATTTGTAATAGATTTAATATCAATATTACGAGCTTTTGCAATTAAGTTTAAGGATTGTCTATTAGCGTTAGATAATTTACTTAAAAAGTTACCAACCAAGCCAATTGGCCCCTTACCTGATTGGAAATCCTCTCCATTAATTCGAATCCAAAGGTCAACATCCTTGTCAGGTTGAGATAATTTCAAATCGACTTCCTCATTTAACAATTCATTAAGACGATCTTTCATGCTGTCCACTAAATATTTTGCCGAAGGTTCATAAATGTTGAGTAATTCAGAATTATCTTTATAAGTTGATCTTATTCTTTCCAAGTTCTTTTGGGCTTCTTTTAATTTTTCTATTGTTTCTGACAAGGTGTCAATAACCATCAGATTTCACCCCCATCTAAGTATACCTTAAGTATACCCTTGCTTCGAGGAACTATAACCCAATCAGGGTCTCTTTCCGGATCCTTGTCTCTAAGCTTCCCCTTCGATCCGCCAGTGCAGAAAAAATAAGCCCACTGATTCAACATATCCTCTGAATCAGCCAGTAGTAAATGCGCTCCAAACATATTTCTAATGGCTAATTGATTATTTGGATTTAAAAACAAGGTAATTGCCTGCTTATCATGCTCATCCAAGGTAGTAAATGCTTCAGAAACAACCTCCGGTGGAATGTACGCTGCAAAATCAACATCGCCAGGTTCTTTTCTTCCTGTAACAAAGCTCCCGTCGATTAATATAGCTTTTGGTGTTAACCCGACGTCAATAAGTCTATTGATTAACCCCTTGAACATTCTCCATAGTTTTTTTCTTTTTTCCGTGAATAAGAACGCATGTTCTATATCCTTTATTGTACACTCATGAATACCTTCAGGTAAATGGTATCCATCACAAAATTCAGGGATATTATTCAAAATCAATACAGCCCTTCTTTATATAATGGTAATATTTGAGAGTATTAATTCTCCTCAATTTTCACCCATTAAAGAAGGTATGTCAATTGTTATATGATCCAAAATAAAAAAGTTACTAAACTTTAGCCAAACTTAAACATAAAATAAAAAGACCCCCGCCAGCTTGAAGCGCTCCCCGTCAAGTAGACAGTACAAAAAATAAAAGTCAATTAAGCGGCCTTGGTCCTGAATTCCATTGGACTGAGGCCGTTTAGTTTTGCTTGTAGTCTTTCATAATTGTAAAAGTGTATGTAGTCATCAATATCCTTTTTGAGTTCCTCAAAGCTTCGGTAGGTATGCAAATAATACTTTTCACATTTCAAGGTTCCCCAGAAGGATTCCATCGGTCCATTATCAATGCAACGACCCACACGGGACATACTCTGCTTTATTTTAGCTTCGTCCAACAGCTCCTTAAAGCGCAGTGATGTATACTGAAAACCGCGGTCACTATGAAGCAGCGGTGTGCTATCGGGTGCTGACTGCAGGGCTAGATCCAACGTCTGAAACACGAGAGGATTATTATTGGAGTGTCCCAGTACGTAGGAAATAATCGATTTGTCATGAAGATCAAGGATTGCGCTTAAATAGGCCTTCTGGCCATTACCGTATTTAAATTCCGTGACATCCGTTACCCACTTCTCATTCGGCGCTTCGGCCTGGAACTTACGATTAAGTATGTTCTCAGCCACCTGCTGCGGCGTAGAACGCTGGTACTTCCTTTTCTTTCTACGGATGACGGACTGGATTCCTTTAATCTTCATAAGTCGTTGCACTCGCTTAAGGTTAATCGCTTTTTGCATTTGTCGACACATATGTAGTGTTAATTGCCGGTAACCGAAGGTGCCCTCGACCTTCTCGTACAAGGACATCATAACCTCCGTCAGCTCTCTGTTCTCCATCTCGCGCTTCCCAGGAATGTGGTTAAGCCACTTGTAATAGCTTGACCTTGACACCCCGGCAGCTGCATAAAAGCTGTATACTGAGTGACTCTGCTTTTGGACAGCTTGAATGGCAAGGTAGATCTTCTCTTGCCGATGCTGGCTCAGGGACGCCTCCTTTCGAGATCTTGTAACTTTTTTAAGAAAGCATTCTCCGCTCGGAGCCGTTCGTTTTCGTACTCGAGCTTCTTCATGGCAAGCTTTTGCTGATCCGTTTCGCTTAGCTCTTCAGGCGACTTTGTACGTCCTCTGCCGTCCTGTAAAGCATCCTGACCACCTACTTCATACTTCCTTACCCATCCGTATACTTGCTGGTAAGAAACCTGGAACTGCCTTGCTGTTTTTGTATAGTCTTGTCCATTTGCAAGGCAGTAGAGGACAATGTCAATTCTCTCCTGCCATGTCGTGGAACGTCCCTTGGTCATAGCCGTTGTTCCTCCTGTATAGGCTTTTAAACTGCTATGACTATTATACTTCTTAATCCAGTTGGCGAGTTGCGTTCGACTCGCAATCCGATATTTATCAATGATTTGATTCTGCGACACCCCCCATCCAGATAATCCTTAACCGCTTGGTGCTTTAGCTCTCGGAATAACTCCGATTATGAGTGCGGATTTCTAATCCCTCGTATCCATATAACCGATAACGATGTTGCCATTTGGCTATTGTGGACTTATTAAAGCCATGCTTCCTGGCGGCTTCCTTCACTCCAATAAGGCCCCTTTCAATCTCTTGAAGGATGGCTAACTTCTCAATAGCACTGGGCTTGTCTGTAGGCATGAAAAAAAAACTCCCCTCACAGTAACAGGTTTTATTATTTCACCTGTCTACTGTATGGGGAGCATATCAGCAGAGTTCTGCCTTCCGATGCTTTCGGATACCCGTTTATGTATGCTCTGGGCACTCCTCTTCTATCCCTTCACCTTCAATCCCAACAGCTTCGCAAACCCGATCGCCTGCTCGGGCGCCACGGTGCATCCCGCCAGTGCGTCTACCGGAATGTCGATTCGGTCATACGTGCACGTGCTGATATCCATCCCCTTCAGCGAGGTGTTGTTGAAATCCGCTTCGTTCAGGTCACACACGTCGAGCTCCACATCCTTGAACTTGCAGCCATAAAACGTCGCATTCTGCAAAACACTGCCTGTAAAGCGCACCTGCTTGAGCGAAGCCTCGCCGAAATCGGACAGGTTCATGATACAGTTTTCAAAGGTGACGAACCCGAGGTTGGCCTTGCTCAGATTGATGCCGGTCAATTTGCAGTCCTTGAAATGGACGCGGTGGATCACACCTTTTTGCAAGACGGCATTGGACAGGTCGCAGTTTTCCAGAACCGCGTCGGTCAGGTCCATCCGGTCGAAAGTGGTATGGGCAAAAGAACATCCGCGCAGCCTTACTTTGGCCAAAATGCACCGATCCATGACCTCATATTCGAACCGGTCGCCGCTGAGCAGCCCGTTCACTAGTTCACGGTCCTCGTCCTCCAGGACATCCTCCCACCGTGCCTCGTTCAACTCCGCCGGAAGCTGAGGTGCCATCATTTTTATTCTCGCCGCCATGTCTTTATCCCCTTCAAAAATTAAATTTAATGCGTATCTAAAGCGCTCCCGCTCCGTTAGCTGTTCGGCTTTCAACCGGCAAAACCATCCCCCGGAACGCCGTTCAACGCTGCCTTCAAGCCCTTCAAATCCAATCCGTCCACGGCAAAAGCGCGCCGCACCAGCTCGGGCGGAACAAACTCATCGTACTTCCCCAGGTAGGGGGCCTCGCTTGCGTCTAGCAGCCCCTCCGCATCTCTCACCTCGGACAGCTCGGCCTGGATCGCGGTCAGAAGCTCATCCGCCCCGGCCCGTCCGGCGACGACCATGTAGTACGGCTCCATCGGCACCACCTGCCGCAAGCCCATGGACTCGTACAGGTTATGCTTCAAAAGGCGCTCCAAAGTCCGGAACTGTTTGCTTCCCGCCCAGGGCAAAATAAACACCGAATCGCCGCCCGCGGGAATCACCGGACTTTGCAGCAGCCCGCTCTCGCGGGCCAGCCGCCGCGCGCGCTCCAACCGGTTCACGGCGCCTGGAGCGAGATACGGATAGAGCGTGGAATCTTCCAGCACCTGGCGCATTTTTTGCATCACCCGGGTGTGCACATCCCCGCCGGCGCCGAGCCAAAGCGTGTCCACCTTGCCCCGGGAGGATTTGACATACACCGCTTTATGCTTGTTGTCCACCTCTTCCACCTTCCACAGCTTCCCGGCCAGCGAGAAGCAGTAGCCCGGCGGCGGCACGGTGGTGATGCTGCCGATTTCTTCGGAGCCGTTGTACACCGCATGCTCTTCGTCATCCTTGAACACGGCGTAGAAGCGGAAATTGTTGACCACCTTCTCCCCGCCGAGCCCGATGATCAGCGTCCCTTCCTCCGTCTGCTGGATATGGTCGGTCTGAAGCAAGTACTGCAGCAACTGCTTGTATTCCTCCGGCTCGAAGCCGCGAAAGGAAGGCAGCGTCAGCACCGCCCGCGCCAGCTCGGCGGGCTCGGCTTCGCCGATGCTCTTGAGCGTGCTCATCGTTTGGTGATAGAGCACGCCGACCGGCTTCCGCCGCAGATCGAGCGGCTCCACCCAGCGTTCGCGGACGTACAGCTCGATGACGGCGATCGCCCGCAGCAGCGTCCACGGCATGCGCGCGGGGAGCTGCGCCTCCTCGTCCTCTTCCTCCGCGACGAGGAACATCATCTCGGACGCCATGTCGCCCCGGCGTCCGGAGCGGCCGAGCCGCTGCACGAAGCTGGAGCAGCTGTACGGCGCCCCGAGCTGGATCACCCGCTCCAGCTCGCCGAGGTCGATGCCCAGCTCCAGCGTGACCGTCGCAGCGGCGACCGCGGGCCCGGGGCCGGAGCGCAGCGCGGCCTCGGTCTCTTCGCGCAGCATCGCGGAAATGCTCCCGTGATGCACATGAAACACATCGCGCTCCTCGCGCTTCGCGGCGATCCGCCGCATCTCGAGCGTCGTCAGCTCCGCGTCCGAGCGGCTGTTGGTGAAGATGAGCGCTTTTTTGCGGTGCGTGTGGTCATATATGAAGTTGTGATAGTTCTGCTTGGCCAGCTCCAAATGCTCGGCTTCCCGTTCATTCCGCGCGTCCGGGAACGAAAAATGCTCCACCGACAGCTTCAGCTTCCGCCCGCCCTGCGGCGAGACGACCTCGACGGGCTGCTTCGTGCCGGCCCCCAGCCAGCGCGCGGCCGTGTCGTAATCGCTCAGCGTGGCCGACAAGCCGATCCGCCGGGGAGAGCAGGAGGCCATCCGCGATAGCCGGGTCAGCTGGCTCAGCACCTGAATCCCCCGGTCCGCCCCCATAAACGCGTGCACCTCATCGATCATGATATACCTTAGATCATGGAACAGCGCGGGGATCGCATTGGGCCGGTTCATCAGCAGCCCTTCCAGCGATTCGGGCGTAATCTGCAGCACGCCGCAAGGGCGCTGCATCAGCTTGGTTTTCTCCGCCTGGGACACATCCCCATGCCAATGCCAGACCGGGACCTCCCCCTCGCGAAGCAGCTCGGTGATCCGCTCGAACTGGTCGTTGATCAACGCCTTGAGCGGCCCGATATACAGAATGCCGACCGATTCCGACGGCCGTTCGAACAGCTCCGTCAACGCCGGAAAAAAGGCCGCCTCCGTCTTCCCCGACGCCGTCCCCGAAGCGATCAGCAAATGATGCGGGGTATCGAACAGCACCCGGCATGCCTCGACCTGGGCTTCGCGCAGGGAGTCCCATTGTTTGCGGTAAATATATTCCTGAATGAAGGGAGCCAGCCTGGAAAAAGAATGGTGTCCGCTCATAGGTCAAACTCCGCCAAAAAGTCGTCCAGTTCGTCCTTCGCTTCTTTACGCGAACCCGCTCCGCCCGATGCCGCAAACTCCTGCTCCCGCTCCCCCATCAACGCCTCGAAGGTCAGCGACTCATGCTGATGCAGCATATGCAGCACGTCCATGAAATCGCGGACGACTTCCCGGGTTGTCAGCAGCTCCTCGGCGCCCAGCCGGCCTACCGCCGCCTGCATAAACGCGATCAACTGCTCGTCCGTCAGCTTCGCCGCATAGCCGAAATGCATGGCATGGATATCCCGCAGTTTTTGCAGAAGAATCAAAATCTCTTCATGCGACAGCATATCGAGCTTCAGGATCGGCGAGGTGTACGTCCGCCGCTCACCGCTGCTGTAGCGCCCGTCCATAAGCCGGGAGCGGAGAGCGTCATAGCTGAACAATCCCCGCCGCTCATCCTCCACGAACTGCGGGGTTCCGCCCAGGTAAATGCCGAGGTACTGCGCCTTCCCCTGCATCGTGTCGTTGAACATCGTCAGCAATTTCTCATAGTTGCTTTGGCGGGAAATGCTGTTGGTGATTTTGTACAAATTCACGCCTTCATCGATAAAAAGCAGCAGTCCCTTATACCCGATCCGCACGGCGAACTCCGCCCAGAGCTTCATGTAGTCGTACCAGTTGTCATCGTCGATGATCACGCCGACGCCGAGCTCCTTGCGGGCTTCCGTCTTCGTCGGAAATTCGCCCCGCAGCCAGCGGAGCGCCGCCGCCTTCCGGTCCTCGTCCCCGAGTTTGTATCCGCTCCAGTAAGCCGCCAGCACCTTGGCAAAATCAAACCCGTGCACCAGGTTCTGCAGCTCCTGGCTCACCGCGTAAATCCGCAGCTCCACCGCGTCAAGCAGTTGCGGATCTCCGGGCCGCAGTCCCGTGGCCTGCATCTGCTCCTGCTGCAGCGCGGCGATCCATTTCTGCAGCATCGGTTCCAATGCGCCGCCATCCGGCCTCGTCCGGGTGGACATATTCCTCATCAGCTCCCGGTAAGTCGCGAGCCCTTGCCCCTTCGTGCCAACGAGGCGGCGCTCCGGAGAAAGGTCGCCGTCCGCCACCGCAAACTCGCGGTCCATCGCATAGTTGCGCATCATTTGCAGCAGGAAGCTTTTGCCGCTGCCGTACCGCCCGGTAATCAACCGAAAGGCCGCCCCGCCCTCCGCGATATTGTTCATATCCTGAAGCATCGACGCGACCTCGGCCTTACGCCCGACGGCGATATGCTCGAGCCCAACCCGCGGCACCACCCCCGCCGTCAGGGAGTTCACCAGCGCCGTCGTAAGCCGCTTCGGAATTTGCACCTGTTTCATCGAGATCTCACCTCATTGAATTCTACTTTCGCCCTCGCCGCTTCCCATTCACTCGGCCGCTCTCCCAAGCAGCCCGGCGAGCTCAGACTGATATTCCTCGGGAATTTCGGCGCCGTCCACCAGCAAATCGCCGATCTCTTCCATGGCGATTTCATTAATTTCGTCCAGCAGCAGCTCGGGCATCGAGCCGGCCAGCTCGGCGATCCTATTTAAGCCGGACGTCCCTTCGCCGTTCAACAAAGCGGACAGCATTTCAAGATGCGCCCCGCTGAACCGCGCCGACATCTCCCGCCATCCGGACGGCAGCTCGTCCCCCCCTTGGATTCGGTCTGCGAAAAACGCCGCCGTCGATTCGCTCCCGGCAACCGCCTCCCGTTCGGTCCAAAGCACCGTTTCTTGTCGGGCTACCGGGCTTTCGCTTTGGCTTTCGCCTACGCTTTTGCTTTCACTTTCGCTGGACGCCGTCGGCGGAATCGCCAGTGCGCCCATCCCCATGTCCGGGAATTCCTCGGGTGCTTCCGCAAAGACCAGCCACCCCCGCTCAAAATCAAGCTCCGTCTGCTGCGGTCCCGACTGCTTTCGCTTATCCGAGTCGCGTCGCCGGCCCGGCTTGGTCTCCGTGATCGGGGTCACCGCCGTCTTAGGCTCACCCCAAGCATTTCCCCCAACGCCGCCCAATTCCTCCGCAAGCAGAAGATCGCGCACTTCATCCGACTCCTTCTGTAATTTGCGCAGCCTGGCCGTGTTGATTTTCACTTTGGGGGTCCGGGCCTTGACTTCCTCCGCTTTGCGCTGCTCGAATTCCTTGCGCAAAAAACGGTCGACAAGCTGCTCGACGTCCGGCTCCACGACGATCCCCCGCAGCTTGCCTTTGAATCCCGTCAGATCGCGGAGCTTGTTCTCCGTCAGCCGGACGAGCTGGGTCACATAATCGCGGAGCGGCAGATGCTCGCTCACCGGCAGCACGGTGACCGGAACGCTGCGCCCGTACAGTTCAAAATCGTAGACAGCGCTGCGGAACAAGTACCGCTTGACTTTCTTCTCCCGCGGCTTAAACCGGTCTATAAGCCGATTCCCCTGCGTCTTGCCCAAATAGCCGTCAACCAGGGACACCACTTTCGGCGCATACTGCTGCAAGTCTTTCCGTCCTTGGCCCGTATAAAAGCGGCTCTTCTCCACCTCATAATCGAGGAGCGGCGTCAGCATGTCCCAGGTCAGTCCGAGCGGTTCGGCCGTAAACCTCCGGTACCATTCCAGTTCCCTCAGCTCGGTCGAAAGGTTCCGGGGAAATTTCAGCAGGGGTTCCATCCCGGGCAAATCCAGCCCGAACACCAGGGCAAAATCATACAGCCATTCCCTCGCGTACACCTCCAGTTTCGGGTAACGCTCACGGTATTCCCGCCAAACCCGGAAGAGGAGATCCAGCCCCTGCGACGGCTCCCGCCAGCCGACGCCATGAATTAATTCATACATATATACAAAAAGATACGACAGATCCGTATCCGGGTACCTTCCCGCACGAACCTCTCCGCGCCAATGCAAATACCATTTCAGTTGTGGCGGCTGCATTTCCGCATAGGTCGGCCAATACGTTTGGAACGGGACGAATTCGGCCGTCTCCACCGTCTCCCCTTCCAGCTCCTTAGCCTGCTGGACAAATTGCTCCTCGCGGGAAACATACCTGAAGTTCTCCCTCCAGTCGATTTCCCGCTCCACACGATCCGGCATCACGATCCGGCTTTGCGCTTGCGGGTTCGCCCCGGCCATAGGGTTCGCAGCGTCCGCATGCTCCTCGCGGTCCGTGAAATCAAGCTCCAGTTCGGCGAACGTAAGCCCCTGTTCCCGGGTGGTTCGCGGGTTTTTATTATCCTGAGACATGCCGTGCTTGTCCGCTCCTTCGTTCATCGTCCAATGTCCTCCATCATGACACCATTATACCATCGAAGCGAAAATTTGTTCGCTTTTTTGAATGCATTTTTGTTCTCTATTATAATGGAGTGACAGTCGGCTCTTCCACGGGAGATTCGGTTGTCAGCGATAACCCGAAAGGATAACCCATATGAACAAATGGATTAAAGCCTTGCTATTTTTGCTGGGGGCTGCGTTTCTGACCCGGCTGATCCCTTTTTCCGACTGGTTCCGCATGCTCGATACGATGGTGCACGAGCTCGGTCACGCCGTGGCGACGCTGCTGGTCTCCGGCCGCGTGCTGCGAATTGAACTGAATCCCGATCACAGCGGAGTCACCTACTCCATGCTGGCTTCCGGTTGGAGCCAGATTGTCGTTTCTTTGGCCGGCTACATTTCGGCTTCGCTGTTTGCCATCGGTCTCTTTTACGGCTATGCCAAACAAAAACAAGCCCTGGGGCTTGCGGTAATCAGCGCCATGGCGCTGGCGACGATACTATTTTTCGTGAGATCGGGGTACGGGGTGGGCTGGCTGATCGGCTTTATTTTGATCAACGCGGTATTTTACTATATTGGCGGAAAGATTCGAAACTTCTACTATTTGCTGCTGGCCTT
Organism: Paenibacillus faecis; assembly: GCF_008084145.1. Classification (GTDB taxonomy): domain Bacteria; phylum Bacillota; class Bacilli; order Paenibacillales; family Paenibacillaceae; genus Fontibacillus; species Fontibacillus faecis. Next base: position 471,367 of record NZ_VSDO01000001.1, read on the forward strand.
CCTGTGTCTGGAAGAGTCCGTGATGGGGCCGATGATCCTGCTGCAGCGCTCCGTCATCGATCCCCGCCAAGCCGGCGACGCCGCCAATTTGGCCGATCTGACCCTGGTGCCGGCACTGGTGTGGTCGATGATTTTCATCGTGATTTCCCTTTGGTGCGCACTCTTCGCGCTGCAGCTGTACTGGAAGCGGGACCGGGCGGCTAGACCGAACAGATCCGAAATGACACCAAGGATGCGGTCCGGATTATGACTTTCGGGGAGAGCTGTCCGGGGCGAAAGAAAGCCCCTTCTCCTCCAAGGCTTCGCGCAGGATCCTCACGGCTTTGGGGCCTACTCCATGCAGCTTGAGGAGATCTCGTTCGCGGATCGAAGCGAGCTGGTCCAGCTCCCGGTATCCCGCTTGGGCAAGAGCCCGCGTCGCAGGCTTACCGATATGCTTCGGAATCTCGCTATCCGCAGCCTCCCTTTTCACGGATATTCCATGAAAATAGGCGCCAAAGACCTCATCCAGCCGGTCCACCATATCCGGAAAATGCTCCTCACCCGGCAGCCCCTGAATGGAATATTGATCGTTAGGGCAATAATTCCACATAAAGCTGCGGTAGATAAAAGAAAACACCTTAGCGATCGCAGCGCTGATCCCTCGCTCCAGCCGCGGTTCCCGTTTCGTAGCTTCAATGATATCGACCATCGCGTGGTACAGTTCCCAGTATGAAGCCTCATGAAACAAGTCCTCTTCGTGCAAATAATAAATAAAACTCCCCTTTTGCCCGTTACTATTGGCTTCAAGCACTTTGATCGCTTCGTTTTTCATCCGTGCTCCCCCTTCCTTCATCGTTCAATTTTCAACCGCTCAACACGCCAATTTAGCTGGAATGGTTCCCGCTAAACGATCCGCCTGGCCGCCTTAAGTCACTTTATCTCCTCAGGAACCGAGTCCGTGCATCCTTTTGAATTCCTCGGGGCTCATTCCAGTATACCGTTTAAACACCGCGCAAAAGTAGCTGGAGTTTTCGTATCCCGCCCTTTGCGCAATCTCGTAGATCTTTTTGCCGCGCTCCGTAAACATTAACTTTTTGCTCAGATTGACGCGTTCTTGATTGATATAAGCTAGTGGCCGGAGCTTCAGCGTTTTTTGAAAAAGGCGGCACAAATATTGCGGCGAAACGCCCGCGATCTCCGCCAGTTCGCCGAGCGGTAAGGGACGCGACAAGTTTTGCGCGATGTAGGTAAGCACCGGACGCATTCGTTCCAGTTCATCGTTTTTTGCCGCGGGTTCGATCAACTCTTTTTTTAGATCCAGCAATAGATTGTACAACTGCTTCGAGCACTCCGTCTCAAAATCCTCGATCCCCGTTTCTTCCGCCTCAAGCATGCGGTAAAGGGGGTCCAGCAGCGTCGATGTACGCAGCCGACCGACACCTGATCCGTTGACCCTCGCATAGGCGAGCAACTGGCTTGCTTCCCTCCCTTGAAACGAAACCCAGGCCAGTTCCCAGCGGTCGCTAACCGGCATGTACTTGTGCGGAATTCCCGGGAACAAGAAGAAGACTTCCCCAGGCCCCACGAGAAACTCCTCCTCGCCCAGGATCAGTGAGCCTTGGCCTTGAATCACCTGATGCACCTGATAATCGGGAAAACCCGCGGGACGATGCGTTTCGTCCTGATGCTCCCAGTAGCCCAGCGTCGTCATAAACACAGGCAGCCGGGATGTTTCCTCCGTCTTTCCGAAGATGATCCGGGACTTCAACGGAAAACCCTCCTTTTGTTTCATATTTTAATACACAGGGCGAATATTCTTTTATTTTCTAATACTCCACGGAATCTTATAATGTGAATATATTATAACATATATAAATTGGATTTAAGATTTGCCAATAGGCTAGAGTGTGAAATGATTCTGGAGAAGCGAAGTGTTCGCCTTTGTGAGCGGATTTCTACCTTATAAACTTAATTAAAGAAATCTGGGAGCACAGCGATCGGAAGAACATTTCACACGGCGGCCGTACATGTAAATCAATTAGTTCAATTTATATAGGAGGGAGTTGTTACGATATCATGCGCCAAAAACTCGTTTACACACCCCCGGCCAACGGTTATCCCGAGTGGAATAACAATCCGGAGCTGTTTCAATTGGGGAGGCTCGCCGCCCACACGTCCATGATGCCTTTTCCTTCCGTTTCGGAAGCGTTCTCAAACGATCCCGAATCTTCCCCCTACTACCAATCGCTGAACGGGGTGTGGAAGTTTTCGTTCGCGGAGACGCCGGACCGGCGAAGCCGGGATTTTTACCGGACCGATTTCGACGCCAGCGGCTGGGGGGAAATGCCCGTCCCTTCCCATTGGCAGCTTCAAGGCTACGATTATCCGCAGTATACGAATGTAAAATACCCCTGGTCTGTCTCCGAGCCGGAGCTTACGCCTCCTTTTGCGCCGACGCTTTACAATCCGGTCGGTTCATATATCCGCACCTTTACCGTGCCGGAGAACTGGAAAGGACGCCCTGTGTTTCTCAGTTTTCAAGGCGTCGAATCCGCGTTCTACGTGTGGGTGAACGGCGAGTTGGCAGGGTACAGCGAGGATACCTTCACCCCTGCCGAGTTCGATATCACCCCTTACCTGGTGGAAGGTGACAACAAACTGGCCGTGGAGGTCTATCGGTGGTGCGACGCCAGTTGGCTGGAGGACCAGGACTTTTGGCGGCTCAGCGGGATTTTCCGCGATGTTTACCTTTATTCGCCCGGCCCGGTGCATATCGCCGACTTTTTTGTGCGCAGCGACCTGGATGCCGATTACCGTGATGCCGATTTGCGGCTCGATATCCAAATCACCAACTATACCGGAGAAAGTACCGGGGAAATCACCGTGGAAGCCCAACTGTACGATGAAGATCGGCGGGCCGTTCTTGAAGCGCCTCTGACCTTCACCTCCGTCCTGCAAGCCGAAGAATCCCGTACTTTGCAGCTCTCGGCGGCGGTGCGGAATCCGCTGAAGTGGAGCGCGGAGGCGCCCCATCTCTACACGGTCATACTGTCGCTGAAGGATCGCGAAGGCCGTGTCCTCGAAGCGACCCGCTGCCGGACCGGATTCCGTAAATTCGAACTGAAGGACGGACTGATGAAAATCAACGGCCGCCGCATCGTATTTAAGGGCGTCAACCGGCACGAATTTTCGCAAGACGCCGGGCGGGCCATCGGGAAGGCCGAGATGATCCGGGACATCGAGCTCATGAAAGCTCATAATATCAACGCGGTCCGCACCTCCCACTATCCGAACCAGCCGCTTTGGTACGAACTTTGCGATGAATACGGGCTTTATGTGATCGACGAGACCAATTTGGAGACGCATGGATCCTGGCAATACGGGCAGCAGGAATTGAATGAATTCAATGTGCCGGGCAGCCGGCCGGAATGGCGCGACAACGTGCTCGATCGCTGCAATTCCATGTTTCAGCGGGACAAAAACCACCCGTCCGTCATCATCTGGTCGCTCGGCAATGAATCCTTCGGCGGAGACAACTTCATCGCCATGTATGAGTTTCTGAAACAGGCCGACCCGACGCGGCTCGTCCATTACGAAGGGGTGTTTCATTACCGCAAATCGGAAGCGGCCAGCGATATCGAGTCCACCATGTACGTGAAGCCCCGCGATGTCGAGCGCTACGCGCTTAGCCGTCCCAACAAACCGTATATCCTCTGCGAATACAGCCATGCCATGGGAAATTCTTGCGGCGGACTTCATCTTTATTGGGAACTGTTTGACAAGTACGACATTTTGCAGGGAGCCTTTATTTGGGATTGGATCGACCAGGCCATTCGGACGACCGCGGAAGACGGGACGGAATACCTTGCCTATGGCGGAGATTTCGGCGAGACGCCGCATGACGGCAACTTTTGCGGCAACGGGCTCATTTTTGCCGACCGGACCGTCACGCCCAAGCTGCAAGAGGTTAAGAAATGCTATCAGGATCTGCGCTTCGAAGCCGTCGATCTGAGTCAAGGCCTTATTCGGATTCGGAATCAAGCGCTGTTCACGGATCTGGAGCAATACGAAGGCGTGTGGAGCGTGGCTGTGGATGGTGTTCCGGTGCAAAGCGGGACGCTGACTTGCCCGGTGCAGCCCGGGGAAACGGTGGAGATCCGAATTCCGTTCCAGCCCAGTTTCGAGGGGGATGGGGAAGCCGTCCTGACGGTTTCCTTCGTCACGAAAGCCGATCAGAAGTGGGCCAAGGCCGGACACGAAGTCGCGTGGGAGCAGTTCGTATTGAAGCCTCGCATGGTGCCGGTGCCGTGGGGTTCCTCCGAGGCTCAAGGGCTTTCCCCTCTGAAACCGGAAATCGAGGCGGATCGGCTAACCCTATCGGGGGAAACCTTCTCTGTTTCTTTTGACCGCCATTCAGGAAACCTGGTCTCCTATAAAATATCGGGCCAAGAGCGGCTCGCCGGAGACGTGCGGCCGAATTTCTGGCGCGCGGTTACCGACAACGATCTCGGCAGCAAGCTTCATGAACGCTGCGCTTTTTGGAAAACCGCCCCGTTCCAACTGAAGCTGACCCGGTTCGAACATCGGCCGGAAGGCGAAGGTTATGCCGTCTATGCCGAATACGCGTGGGAGAATCAGCCTTCGAGCACCCTATCCCTTGTCTACCGCCTGTTCCCCGATGGAGCGATCGAGGTGGAGCAAACTTTGGTGCCGGACGGCAATCTGCCTGAATTGCCGGAGTTCGGGCTGCTTTTCGCCCTGAACAAGAGCCATGACACGGTATCCTGGTACGGCCGCGGTCCGCACGAGAACTATTGGGATCGGAAGACCGGGGCGCGTCTCGGATATTACACCGGTGCCGTCCGGGATCAGTTCGTTCCTTATCTGCGCCCGCAGGAGTGCGGCAACAAGACCGACGTCCGGTATGCCGAAATCGCGCAGAGCGCCGCTGACGGTGCGGCCGCCCTCCGGTTTGAAAGTCCAGTGCCGTTCGACTTCAATGCGCTGCCTTGGTCCCCGGACGAACTGGAAGCGCATGACCATGTCTACAAGCTGCCCGAAACCGGTCATACCATTGTAAGAATCAACCTCAAACAAATGGGCGTCGGCGGGGACGACAGCTGGGGAGCCCGGACGCACGAAGCTTACACGCTTCCCGCAAACCGGCCTTATTCCTTCAAGTTCCGGGTTCGACCCGTGTAACGGGCGGGCCCTTGAGGCGAGGCCTTGAGATGATCTTAAGGTGACTTTGAGGAGATCTTGGTCGGCCTCATAAGCTTATATAAAAAACCTGCAGATATCTGCAGGTTTTTTCCTTATCTTTTGCATTCAATTTATAAAAACCCGCAAATACTCTGCAAGTTTTTGGTGCGATGATGCACCGACGTTTCATTAAACCTGACTTAGTGCTGCCGACCCGCAATTTTTCTGGCCGTCCGCACTAGCGTTGCATTAAACCTGACATGGTGCTGCCTATCCGCAATCTCTCTGGCCGTCCGTCTTAATAGCGGCGTTTTGGGCCGTTATTTCGGCCTGATTTGCGTTTTCGGGAAAAATAGCGGCCAAAAAAGGCCGTATTTCACTGTTGCGGGTCCAAAAATCAGGTTTCGGCCCACTTTCCCCTAAAATAAGGCCCCAAAAGACCGCTATTTCCCACCGAAAGGACGAATTCGACAAAATAACGCCTCAAAATGCCCTTATTTACCCGACCGGCTCAAAGGGAGGCGATTACAGCCATTAGTCCCCTGGGGCATTAGCTCCCTTATTGGAGCCTAATTCGGTTCGCTAAAAGCTGCTCAAGAACTGCCGGGTCAGACTTTGCAGCCTGTCTGCGGAAGGCTGCAAATCTTCCGGCTTTCTCATCTCCAGCACCCAGGCGCCCCGATACCCGCAGGCCACGAGCCAGGCCACCATCGCCTCGATCGGCACGGTGCCGCCGCCGAGCCCCAAATGATCATCCGCCTGCCCGGTGTTGTCGCTGAGGTGCAGCGCCACCAGCCGGGACATCGCTTGCTGAAGCATGAGGAGGCAGCGTCCGCTGCCGGTCATATGAGCGTGGCCGCAATCGAAGACGAGGCCGACCCGCGGGGAATCGATCTCGTCGGCGATCGCCCGCAGGAAGGACACCTCCACGCCGAGCAAACCGGGGTAAGGCGGGACATTCTCCAGCGCAATGACCGCGCCGCCGCCGGCCGTCCGCTCCAGCACCCGGGTGAGAAAGCCGACGACCCGCAGCTTCGCCGCTTCGGTCGCGGTCTCAACCCCCGCTCTGGCCCCCGCCGGTTCCGCCGCACCCTCCCCCTCGGCCATGCCTACTGCCGCCGCCTCGTTCCCGGGCGTCGGCTCGGCCTGCGGCAGCGCGGCCGCCTCCTCGGTGCCCGCCGGCATGGAGCCGCCGGAGTTCTTCCCGGCCAATCCAGCCCCGGGCACCTCCTCGCTCCCCGCATGCAGGACGACATGGCGGCATCCCAAATGCTCCGCCACGCGCAGCGTTTCCACGAGCAGACGCTCGGATCGGGCCGCCTCCGCCTCGTCCCGGGCCGCCGGGTTGCAGCCGGTGATCGGCGCGTGGAGGCTCCACCGGATGCCGTAGGCCTCCCCGGTCCGCTTGAGTTCCGCCAGCCGCGCTTCCGGCCAGACCAGGATCTCTTCATGGCCGCCCTCGCACATGATTTCGATCTGCTTCCAGCCGGCCTCGGCCAAAGTCAGCACCGCCTCTTGAAGCGGTCGCTCGATATAAGCATAGGTGGAAACGGAACAGTCTTCGCGTGCGATCATCTGGATCTCTCCTTCAAATGGGATGGTCCTGCCGGGTCGGTTCCCTCATTCTTTACTTACTTGATGCCGGAATGAATAAAACTGTCGATGAATTGGCGCTGAAACGCCAGGAAAATGACCAGCAGCGGTACGATGACGAGCAGCGTCGCCGCGCTGACCTCAGTCCATTGGACCCCGACTTCGAACGATTGGGCGAAAATCGACAGCCCGACCGTGAGAGGCCGGTTTTCCACGGAATTGGTGACGATCAGCGGCCAGAGGAAATTGTTCCACTGATAGCTGATCGACACGAGCGCAAAGGCGACATAGGTGGGCCGGGACAGCGGAAAATACACTTTCCACAACACCTGCCACCGGTTGCAGCCTTCCATGAGTGCCGCCTCCTCCAATTCCAGGGGGATCGTCTTGAAAACCTGGCGGAGCAGGAAAATCCCGAAGGAAGAAGCGAGATACGGCAGCATAATTCCCAGTTTCGTATCGAGCAGCGAGAACTGCTTCAATATATTGTAGTTTGGAAAAATCAGCACATCCGCCGGAATCATGATCTGCGCCAGAAATACCAGAAACACGATCCCGCCTCCGGCGAACGGCACCCGCGCGAACGCGAAGGCGGCCATCGTCGCCGTCAGCATCTGTACGGCAAATACGCCGAACACGATGAGGAGCGTATTCAGGTAATACACGGTAAAGGGAGCCGCCGACCAAACCGTGGCGAAATTGTCCAGGGTGAAGTCCGCCGACCAGAACCCCGAAAGGGCCGTCTGACGCGAGCGGAACGCGGTCACCGTCATCCAGATCAGCGGCACCAGCCAGATCGCGGCCAGCAGCAGCATAAGGGAATGGCCGATTTTAGACACATATTTCTGCGGCATATCTTTGAGCCTTGCCTTTCTTTCCGGACGATCCGTCCGGAATTAATGATAGTGAATGCGTTTGTCGAGTCCGAAAAACTGAACCGCCGCAAACAGCAGCAGCAGTCCGATCATGACTACCGTCAGCGCGGAAGCCATGCCCTGGTCCCAGAAGCTGAAAGCCGTCTCGTAGATGTAATAGAGCAGCAAATTGCTTGAATTGTTGGGACCCCCGCGGGTCATTATCATCAAATGATCGACCAGCTTGAACGCGTTCGTCAAGGCGACGATGCTCACAAACAGCGTGGTCGGCATGAGCAGCGGGAATGTGATTTTACGGAACACGGTAAAACTCCCGACCCCGTCCATTTGGGCGGCTTCATACAACTCTTTGGGGATATTTTGCATGCCGGCCAGATAAAAAATCATCAAATAGCCCGCTTCCTTCCAAATGATCATGATGATCATCGCCCACAGCACGAGGCCCGGCGTACCGAGCCAGTTCAGTTCGGCCTGTCCGGTCCAGGAGAGGAGCCGGCTGACCAGACCGTATTCCGGCGTGTAAATAAACAGCCAGATGTTGGCGACCGCGATCATGGGGATCAGCGTCGGGTAAAAGAAGGCCGTCCGCATAAATCCTCTTCCCCGCATCATCTTATTGGCGAAAACCGCCATCAAGAGGGCCAGGGCGATCCCCGTAGGAACCGTCCCCAGCGCGAATATCGCATTATTGCCCATCACCTTTTTGAACACTTCGTCCTCCGCCAACCTGCGGAAGTTATCCCATCCGACAAATAGGGGCTCCGGCGCGGCGAGGTCGGCCTGAAACAAACTGAGACGAAGCGTCAGAAAGATCGGATAGAAAGTAAACAACGCCAGAATAACCAAAGAAGGCAGCAGCAAAATCCAGGCAAAGGCGTTGTTTCTCCAGCGGCTTCCGGCCATGCTATTTATTGAAGGAAGCCAGAGCCTGATCGGCTTCCGTCTGGGCTTTCTTCAAGGCCTCCGCAGGAGACAATGTGCCGGTCAATGCCGCCTGAACGTTATCGTTCAAAATTTTCATCACCTTGCCGTTATTGTGCGTGGACAGTTCGGCTGCCGCATATTCCAACTGATCGCGGGCCACCAGCGCCGCCGGGAACTCGCCCGCATACTTCTTCATCCGCTCCGTTTCATAGGCGGACTTGCGCACCGCGACATAACCGGTATCGATACTCCACTGGGCCGCGCGCTCCGGCTCGGTCATAAATTTAACGAATTCCCAGGCGGCCTGCTGCTTTTCCGGACTGATGTCTTTGAAAATATAGAAGTTGCCTCCGCCCGTCGGACTGCCGTACTGCTTTTTAGCCGGCAGGAAACTGACGCCAAAATCAAATGTGGCGTTCTTCTTGACGTTCGTCAGGTTCCCCGTCGTATGGTACATCATCGCGGTCTTGCCTTCCAGGAAGTCGGACGGCACCGTGCTCCAATCCGTGACCCCTTCCGGCATCGCCTTATGCTTGGCCGCAAGATCCACCCAATATTGAAGTCCTTCCACGTTCTCCGGGGTGTCGAACATCACCTTTTTACCGTCCTGGGTCATCAGGTTTTCCCCGTTTTGCAGCGCGAAAGTCTGCATCATCCAGTAAGCGAAGCCCGTAACCGGGATTTCCAGCCCGTGGCGTCCGTCCTTTTTCAGCTTGATCGCGTAGTCCTGCATTTCCTCCCAGTTCGCCGGCCCTTTTTCCGGGTCCAGTCCGGCTTCCTTGAACATCTCCTTGTTGTAGTACAGAACGATCGTGCTGCGCTGGAACGGGATGCTGTAGGTATGACCGTCCGTTTGCGAATTCGCCATGAAGGCGGGATAGAAATCCGCCAAATAATCGTTGCCTTCCTTGGCGATGAAGTCGTCCAGCGGAACGATCGCGGTCATATCCAGCAAACTGAACAACTCCGTGGATTGCAGTACCGCCACATCCGGCGGCTGCTTCGCTTGAACGCCCGCCTGCGTTTTTACCGCGGTATCCGCATAACTGCCCGTATACACGGGGGTGACATCGATGTCGGGATGCTCTTTTTCAAAATCGGCGGTCATCGCTTCGATCGTATTGGTCAAAGGACCGCCGACCGCAATCGGGTAGTAGAAGGTCAGCTCCGTTTTCTTCCCGCCGTTCGCCGCGGACGCCGTCTGAGCCGTCCCTTGGGAAGCCGCCGCGTCATCTCCCTTGCCGTTGCTGCTCCCGGTTCCGTTCCCGTTTCCGCTGCCTCCACCGCATCCCGCAAGCAGCGACAGCCCTAAGGCCGCCGCAAGTACTTTCGTGCTCCATTTCCGCATAACGTCCATCTCCTCCAATTTAGTTTAGCTGTTTCCGGAAGAACTCCCGAGCTTTAGGGGCCGGCATTTCTTCCACTCTACCAAATCCGTATATTTCTTTCGTAAGCATGGGGTAAAAATGCTGTAAAATTCCGCCCGCCGGTTAAACGATCGTTCCGGCCCGCTGGGAGCGCGGAAGCATCTCATCCATCGTCGCCCAGATGTAATCCGGCCGAACCGGGAACCGGTCCAGGTCCGTAAGCGTCGATACCCCCGTCAGTACGAGCGCCGTGCGCATTCCGTGGCCGGCGCCGAACAGGATGTCGGTGTCCAGCCGGTCGCCGACCATCAGGCAGCGGTCCCCGTCCGTGCCGCTCCAATCCAGCACCTTGGCGGCGTAGTAGGCGGATGGCTTGCCGATGATCTCCTCCACCGTTCCCAGGCTCGCGGCCTCGATCGCCTTGACCATGGACCAGGTGTCGGGGATCAAATCGCCGTCCACCGGGCAGTTCGGATCGGGATTCGCCGCGATCAGCCGCGCGCCGCCCTGGACCGCCTTCATCGCGCGATGCAGCTTCCCGTAGTTGAACTCCCGGTCCATACCGACGAGCACATGCGTCGCTTCGGACGGATTCTCCGTCGTATCGACCCCCTCGGCGGCGAGCTCCCGGACCAGCGCCTGTTCCCCGGCGACGAGAACCCGGACCCGTTCGGGCCGTTCTCCGAAATAAACGGCCGACATCGACCCCGCCGTGACGATTTCTTCCTCGTACGCCGCCAGTCCAAGCCGCCGGAGCCGGTCACGGCATTCCTTTCTCGTCCGGATGGTCGTGTTGCTCAAGAATCTTACCTTCTTCTCCTGGCTCCTTAAATAACACAGCGTTTCCCGCACGCCGGGCAGCAGGACGTCACCCAGAAAAATCGTGCCGTCCAGATCAAAAAAGTACGTCTCAAATGACAGCGTGTCCGGCAATGATTGAACAGCCTCCTTTGGGGCGGACAACACAAAAAAGCCCGTTATGCAGCCGCCCTGGAAACGGACATGGCGAACCATGCCGTTTCCGGCTCTCTGCATAAGGGCTTTCTCCTCGTCTCCGACCCTAAATTATGAAATTGAACTTGAAACTCTAAGCTTTCTTTCTCCTCTAATGTAGCCCCCCAGTGTCAAGGGCGTATTAACGTCGTGTTAAGACATTGCAAAAGAATGCCACAAGCTTTGATTTCCCATGGATACCGCGGCGGCCCCGGCGCGCAGCGCCGTTTCGATTTCCTCATGGTCCTTGATCAGGCCTCCCGCGATGATCGGCAAAGACGTGCTCGCCCGCAGCTCGCCGATCACTCTCGGGATCAAGCCCGGCATTACCTCCAGCGCGTCCGGCCGGTTTTGGCGCACGGTATGAATACCGTGTTCCAGGGCCGACGTGTCGATGAGGAACAATCGTTGGATCGCCTGAAGCCCGCACTTTTTGGCCTGTTTGACCATATGGCTTTTGGTCGATATGATGCCTGTCGGTCGAACCTTGTCCGCGATGTATTCCACGGCGACGGGGTCGCTGGCCAGGCCCGCCAGAAAATCGACATGGAGGAACACTTTCTTCCCCGCCTCATCCGCCTGCCGGACATAGTGCTGCACCGTAAACAAATCGCCAGTCAGCAGGAACAAGATCGGCCAATCGCTGGCGCAGGCCGCCGCCAGATCCTCCGGCTTTCTCACGGCGGGGATGATCGTTCGTCCCCAGGTTCCCGTGAACAGTCCATTTTTCATTCTCACGCCTCCTTGTTGTTTGTCCCTAGTATAGAGGCCGTTTATCAGCGCTGGATTAACATCTACTCCAAATCGCCGCACCATTGAAGGAAGCGATACAGCACAACCGCGGACTGTGCGCGTGTGGACGATGCGGCCGAATCCAGCCGGTTCCCGGTGACGCCGTTGAACAGGCCGGCCTGAAGGACCGTTTCCCAATCCGCCCGCCCCCATCTGATTTCCGCGGCGTCCTTGAAGCCGTCCAGCCGCCGGGTGCCTTCACCAGATCCGGATCCGGAACCGGCAGCGGAGCCGGAGATCCGCATCGCTCTGGCCATCATCGCCGCCTGCTCCCCGCGGGTGACGGGGGCGTCGGGGCGGAAGGTCCCGTCTTCGTATCCGCCGGCGAGCCTGGACTGAACCGCCGCCCGTACATAAGGGGCGAACCAATCCGCGGGAGCGACATCCTTCATGGCCGGGCCCGATGTTTCACCGCTCCCCGCCGTCAGACCGGCTTCTGACTTCGCATCCAGGCCCAGGGCCCGAACCAGCATGGCCGCGAATTCGGCCCGCGTCACGGGGCGGCCCGGTTCAAACGCCCCGCTGCCGGTTCCCTCCAGCAGCAGCCGCTCCGCCAGCTTCCGGGCTTCTTGCTCCGCCCAGTGACCCTTCATGTCGGCAAATGCCTTTTCCATGGACAGTATGGTAAAGATTCCGTTTTCGCCGCGCGTCAATATCACCTCGTTGGCTTCGACGACATAACGGCTCGGCGTATAAACCAGTTTGTTCCCGGCCCGATCGAAACGAACGCCCGTCCCTGTACGGCTTTTCCCGCCGTTATTGGTTCCGATGTATTGAACCGCGTTAGCGATCGGGAAAGGCACGCTGCGCTCCGACGCGGATCCGTCCCCGGATGATAGGCGAAGCCCGAATTCCACAACCGGACCGGCCAGCCTTCCTCCGGCGCGTTCGGCCGCTTTTGCCACAGCGGATCTCTCCGGTCCGTTCAGTTCGCGGACGGTGACGACAAGCTCGGCGGAATCGGCGGCGGTGCCTCCGAGTAAACGGGAGGCCTCAGCAAGATCGATGTTCCGCAGCGGCAGTCTGTAGCCGGCCTGCAGATCCCGGTTGACCAGCGTCAGCGTAATTTCAGTCCGCCGTAACGACTCCGGCGTCAGACCTGCTAAAGGAACCCTAACACTCTCCCCTCTAAAGCGGACCTCGACAGGTTTTCCCGCCTCCACAGCTTTTTTCAAGTCCTCCGTTCTAACGGCTCCACTTGTCGCTTCAAGTACGGTAGTCCCGGCGCCGGTATCAGGCTGCCCAGTCTCACTGCCCGCCGGTGTTCCGGGAAGGCCTTGCGATCCGCCAGGTTTGCCGGAGCTTCCGTTCCCGTTTCCGCCGGTACCTCCGCCGTTGCCCGGCGTTTCGCCGCCGTTATGGCCCCCGCGAACCGCGATCTCGATCGGCTCCGAATACAGATCATAGGTGCCGCCCCCTTCGATCGCAGCCGAGTAGCGCAGCAGCGCATAGGCCTTTCCGGCGGCTCCGACCGCCTTGACGGTGTTACCGTCCGCCTGAAGAATATCGCTTCCCTCGATGATCACAACGTCCGGCGCAACCTCTTTTTTGTCGCCCCTATAGGTTTCCGCGACCGCGCTTATACTCCGGGATTCCCCCTGGTTTAACACCAGCGCGGATTCCTTCGCGGACAGCGCAGCCGCCCAATCCGAAGCGTAGTACGTATAGTCCGTCGTGATGGCAAACGCGCCCATCTTGAAGTACTTGATGATATCATCGCGCTTGTTCAGGGTCCACGGGGAAATCAGCAGCCCGCGGTGCTTGGCGGCTTCCATAAATTTCGGCCCGAGACCGTTAAAATCCGTATTATAAGTCCAGTTTTGCCTGGACAGCGCTTTGATCGTCTCCCGCAGCGAACCTTCCACATTGGATTCGCTCGACAAATAACCGGTCAGCAGACCCGCGTTCATTTCCGGCATCAAGAGAGCAAGCCGCTCCAGTTGAGCCGGATAAAAAGACATCACATTGACGATATCTTCCGCCTTGTATTTTCTGACGGTTTGTACGAACGCATCCACCGCCCCGGGGGTTTGGGTCTTGATCTCCGCATAAACCAGGCGTCCCCGCTCCCGGGCCAGCTGCAGCTGCTCGTCCAGGGTCGGCATCCTCACCAGCGAATAACCTTGCGGATAAGGCTTGTTCGCGTTCAGCGCTTTGAGCTGCTCCAGGGTGAAATTCTCGACCTGCCCTCTTCCATCCGTCGTCGTTTCCAGGGAAGCATTGTGGGTGATGATCAGATATCCGTCCTTGGTCAGGAACATGTCGTTCTCAATGTAATCGGCACCGGCCTCAATCGCCAAAATATTGCTCTCGATCGTATTCTCCGGGGATACGGAAGGCATGCCGCGATGCCCGATCATGTACACTTTGCGAACCAGCGTCGTATCGCGGTTGTAGAGCTCCAGCGCTTCGTGCGCTTTCACCGGCTCGGCGGCCACAACCCCGTTGACGCCCGCCGTGATCAAACGGTGCAGCGGCAGGGGCCCGCCGGTTGTGCCCGGGGCTTCCTGCGCCCAGACCATCACCGCCAGCTTCTGCAGATAAGCCACGTTATCCCGGGTAGCCGCCCCCGCCGGCAGCAGCGCGACTCTCGCCTGGCTCGACGCGGTTTGTCTGCGGATATCGAGCAATTGCTCCGGCGTTGGATGGAGGAGGGAAATGAAGTCCAGGATGCCGCGGATCATCGGATAAGCCGCTCTGGCCCGCCGGACCAAGTCCGGACGGTCGGAGACGACGAAGGCGTCCTCCAAACCGCGCTCGCGCAGCTCGTGAACGAGCCGGTCAACCGCCAGCTCTTCTTTGACATAAAAGGCCGGAATGACCTTCTCCCCCATCGTCTCGAGCACGTCGCTCAGCGGGGAAATCACCTTGCCGCCGTACTTTTCGGTCACGGCAAGATCGGCGTTGATATGAATAATCGCCGTGGCCGGCAGCCGTCCGTCCTTTAGTTTCGCGAGATCTTGGCCATACACCACCTCGGTGACGACCGTAGGCGCCATCGCGATCCGGGTATCGGGTTCCGACACTTTGACAAACGGCGTGATCTCCTGAACCGGAAGCGGCTGCTCCAGCAGAGTCACCCGGATATTATCGATCCGCATGGTACTGCCGTCGGCTTGAAATCCGATAAGTCCCTTGTTGTACGCCTCCGCCTTCGCCGTATCGATCACCATCCGATCGTTGATATACTCCTGGACGCGATTGCCGTACACTTTTACCGTATACCGAAGCGGCTTCCCTTCCTCCATCGGCTCGGTATAGGAACCGCGATCCATCACGTTCCATTGATTGGACGCCGTGCGCTCCGCAAACTCCACCCCGTTGTAAACGGAAGGATCTTTGCGTACGGCCATCTGGTAATAGGGGGAATCCCCGTTTTGAACCCGGAACATGATGGAATTCCACCGCGCGGTGTTATTGGCTGCCGTATTCGTAATGTCCGCCTCGATTGCATAGTTGCCGAACAAGCTCAAGTAATCCGGCAGGAGGACGCGGGAGGGATTGTCCGGCGAAGCCGTGGCGCGCATTTCGAACGCCCCGTCCCGCACGCCCGCGGCTCCTTCGGAAGCGCCCTGCTTGCGGGTCCAGCCTTCCGGAAACGCTCCGTCCGCCATGCGGTCAAAATCCTCCGCATACAGGGTATATTCCTGCTGATCCGCCGCCTTCGCCACCACAATCAACCGGAACTCGGCGCTGTCGATGCCCGCCTTCACTTCATAGACGCCGGGAGCCTTCACCATGAGATCTGTCCCGTCCGTGGTAACTTCGCCGCTGTCCGCGGTCCAGTTCAACCGGCTCCCGTCGATTTCCGCCGAGGAATAGTCGCTGGACTCCGCCGTAAACCGGATATTTTTGAGCGGAACGGGGTCGCCCGCCTCGACCAGCAAATAGCCCTGATCATGCGCCAGTTTCACCACCTTCGGCCCGGTCAGGGAAGGAGTCACCCGGACATGGACGCCCGATTCCGCCTGATGGTAAACCCCCGTAATCACCGCTTCGCCTTCCTTCAGCGGTACGGGCCGATTGTCGACAATTTTGACGACGCGCTCATCCGAAGAATACAGCTTAAGGTCCTTGGGCTGGACGGGCTCAACCACCCCGTCGGAGTAATAAACGGTGGCGGTTACCGTCATCGGTCCGCTGAGCGCTTCCGCCGAATCCGGCAGTACCAGATCCAGCCGGTCCGCGGTAAGACGGGTCACCTTCAGATTGTCGAAGGAAACGGAAGCCTGATCCGCCTGGAAGCCTACCTTCCCCCGTTCCAAAAGCCCGCTGTCCAGCGTGGCGTCCATCAGCAGGGCGAACTCCGCTTCGTCCTTGGCCTTGATGTATTCCTTGACATTATCGCCAAACACCCGCACTTTCAGCGTGTAGTCCTTGCCGAGCGCAAGCGGCTGCCAGGTCCCGCTCTCCGGGACGTTCCATTGGTTGTCCGGGTTCCGGTAGGCCAGTTCGTAAGCGCCGTTTTGCCTTACGGCCATTTGATTGTACGGCGCCTTGCCGTTCGCGGGAACGCGGAACATCAGCGCCGCCCAGCGTGCCGAATTCAGCACGCTTTCAAACCGGACATCCGCTTCCACCGTGTAGTTGTCGGCTTGCACGGGCGCGGTGATCCGCGCTTGCCACCCGGACTTGTTGCCGTCGAAACGGAGTCTTTTGCCGAAGGGTGCCGGATCCGCCGTCCCACCTCCGTATGTGTCTCCCGTCACGGAGGAATACGTGTCCCGGGTCACCGTAAACGCCGGGCTCCCTCCATTGACGTCGGAGATCCAGCCCGGCGGAAGGGTTCCCTCCTCATACCCTTCGTAGTTCTCCTCCAGCAGCACCGGATTTACCGAGCCGGAAACCGGTGTGGCATCCGAAAGATGCACCTCGCCGTACCCGCTCGTATCGTTCCAGAAGCTGGAGGAATTGTAGGCGCTCCAATAGCTCGTTCGCTGTTTCGCCGGATCCGCCGCATCATAACGGTTGGTGACGCCGACTTCGAGGCCGAGCTGTTTCTGAAGCCGGGGGTCCATGCCAAGCATGTCCCACGGAACGGCCAGCTCGGCACTCCAGCCTTCGGGAGTGGCGTGAATCGAGCGCAGCACCTTCTTCTCATCCTTATCCGCATGATTATTCAGCGCCGCACCAAACCGGAACTCCGGCGCGCTTCCGTCTTGCCCGTAAAGCAAACCGATCTGCATATCCTCCGGGGCAAACGGGGACGACCGATGCAAGGTCGGGTCGAAAAACAGATTAAGGCTGTCCTGATCGAACCAGTATCCGCTGCCCCCGGTGATCGGCGTATCGTCCTCGATCCGCACCCCGATATACAAATAAGTGTCGTCCCACAGCAGTCCAAACCGATGGTTGTCGTTCGAAGCCGGGTCGGTGCGAACCGTGAGCGGTTCACTGACGCTCCAAAAAGACTCTTCCAAACGCCCGTCAATGACCGGAGCCGTCCGCGTCCGTACCGCCTCCATCTCCGCCCTGTTCGGTCCCTTTTCCGCAGCCGCGGCCGTAGGGATCGCCGGCCCCATATTTGCCAAGCCGGCCAATAGAGACAAAACCGTGATCAGGTGCAGCAGCTTTTTCGCTTTTTTCATGCGTTAGCTATCCCTCCTAAGAATGAGTTGAAGGATGCGGCAGATTCCCCTCCCGGCGTCAGGGCCAGGGCCGAACCCTTGGCCTCAGCTATCCGCTTCGTTGGGCAGCACAAAAAAAACCGTCCGTCCGCTCCGTTAAGCCCGCCCTTAAAGGGCATCCGGCTTTCCGTAGCGAAAAGAGGGTTTTCTCCTGGTCTCTACCCGGTATTCGATTGGGTTTTGCGATAACGGCCATGATCACACATTCGCCGCCTGGATCGCAAAGCATTGCCCTACCTGCGCAGGGGGCTGTCTGTCCTCATCCCACGATACCTACACTTTAAAGCGGAATTATTTTCACCGTATCTGATCCAAGTAAAGGGATTGTAAATAACGGGAATTAATTTTTCGTCTCCTCGCCCGGAAAGTTTCAGTTCAGGAACCTCCGGTCATTTGCAGCGCCTCCTTAATTTGGGGAATGGACAATCCTGCCGCTTTTTTCTCACGGATCCAATGAATTCGGGCAATCGTCTCCTCCCGTTTGTATCGGCGCGTTAAGTTCTCCTCCGCCTGCTCGTAGGGAAGCAAACCTTCTTCAGTGTAAAATTTGAGCGTGCTGTAGCGGGATTCCGTCAACCTGACTAATTCTCCGATAGATACGTATTCTGACGCCAGAATCGCCTCCATCGATCGTTGTCTCGACATCTAGGGTTCTCTCCTCTAAATAGAGCGCTTGGGAAGCAGCCGTACGCCATGAATGGGAACTCTGCCGTAAATAGCCTGCGGGACCGCCTCATACTCCACATTATCGATTTTCAGTGTCGGAATCGGCCCCGTCCTTAGGATGGTGTACGAATGGCCGTTGGATTCCAGCCGTCTCGTCACATCGTTCAGCCTTTCCTGGGGATTGGAGAACCAGGCCTCAGTTTCGATAAACACCGATTGCGCCCGCTCCATGATCGGGAATATGAAGTTTACCCCGCTGCCCACCGGGGTTTTAACAAACTGCGTTTTCACCCGAAGTAAGCGCTTGACCGCCAATTCCCAGCCGTGCCGGATGCGAATCGGATACACTTGCCGGGCAAGCGGGTTATTTTTATGCAGTTCATTCATGCGGACAGCAACCCGTTCCAACTCGTTTCTCGAAAAAAGATCATGCATGCATCCGCTTTCCCGGAGCAGCCACAACATACAGATCGTCTTCTCATCGACCGCTCCCTCCTCGAGAATCTCCGCCCGACAGCGCTCGGTAATTCTCGGGTACATCTGCATGTGACACCGGTATTCTTTGATGGAAAGTCCCGCCGAATGAAAATAAAGATCGCACCCCATCAGATGCGGAATTTCTTCCAACAGCCCGATTTGAAGTAGCGATGCGGAGACGACCGTCTCCAATCGGCTAAGTTTTCTTTTGGACAGCCTTGAAGCTCTTTTTAACCACGCGCCCAGGCTTCCTCTTTTATTCGCAAAATTAGGATCCTGAAAAAACACTTCCCGGTAAGGAACGGATGAAAAAGTGGCCTGAATCTCCTTACTCACACCAAGCTGATCTTCGGGCCCCGTCATGAACCCTTCCATATAAGCTTCCAAAATCACCGCCGCCGCCATGCAGCGCAGCGCGACTTTCTTGGCTGTGGTCATATGCCGGCTTCGCTGCGCATTTAGCGAAATCATGGAGAACTCCTGAACCAGGCTAAAATCGTGCATGGACCTGACTTCCCTTTTTTTGCGATTAGGGCATGCTAATTACTCAACCACTTACTACTTACTACTTACTACTTACTACTTACTACTTACTACTTACTACTTACTACTTACTACTTACTACTTATGATATTCGAATCTAATCAGGCCCGCAACACTTGCATATAAAAAAGACAACAGCTCTTTCGCCATTGTCTTCGTCCGCCATTTAAATAACGCCCCCGAACTCCCGTTTGATGTTCTCATAATGTCTGCCCAAATCGGAGAGGCCGATGGCTCTAAGCTGCTCGATCACTTGGCTCACCAAAACCTCATTCCTCTTTGGCGAATTCCTGCAAATCTGCAGGCTTTTTTCTTCCGTTCGCCCTTAATTTAAAAATTCCTGCAAATCTGCAGGTTTTTTGGGCAAAATCTTCCCCCTTCGAAAAAATCTCAATAAATTCCTGCAGATTTGCATCAATTTCTCATATGGCCCCTTCAATCGCTGAAAATTCCTGCAGATTTGCATCTTTTTGACTCGGCGGCTCCCGCTCACCTCTGTAAACGGACAAACAAGCGAACCCGAGAAACGCCATCCTCCCGGAAAAAAGAAAATAACGCCCCCAAAAAGGCGTTATTCACGAAGAACAAATGGTGCTCTGCCCTGCCCGTGCCCCGAGCGTTATCGTGCGCGTTAGACCGGTTTATTCTTTAGACCGGTTTATTCGTTAGACCGGTTCATTCATGTCCGGTCTCCGGTCGTCCGGCGACGTCGTGCCCGAGTCCTGCGCTTCCGGCTACTGCGTCCGCCCCAGCACCCCGGGCTTCGGCGTAACCCCGAACGCCCGGGCCAAGTCCCGGAGCTGCGCTTCCGTAATTCGCTGCTTGATCTCATGCGGAGCGATCAGCATGTAGATCTGCGCCGCTTTCTCTACCGTTTCGATCAGGCCGAAGGCTTCATCCATCGTGTTGCCGGCGCCGTAAATGCCGTGCTGGGGCCAAATGACCACGCGGCTGGTGCGCATTTTTTCGGCCGTCGCGCGACCGATTTCGGCGGTGCCCGGCACGATCCACGGCACGATGCTGACGCCGTCCGGAAAGACGACCAGACATTCCGTGCACATCTCCCACAGCGTTTTGGTAAAGGCATTCTCGTCAAGGTCATGGATAAAAGTCATCGCTATTACATTTGTCGCATGGGTGTGGAGAATTACGCGATGGCCCGGGTCCGCCTGAAGCCGCTCGATATGACTCATAAAATGAGCGGCCAGTTCGCTGGTGGGCACAGCGCCGTCTTTAAAGCCCCAGAGTAGTTCCAACCGCTCGCCGTCCGCCGATACGCGAATCACGCCAAGGTTCGCTTCCGGATCATCGCCGACATTTTTAAAGTATTTTCCCGATCCCGTCACGATGAAGTACCTGCCGGCCAAGGCATCCACCGGAAAAGCAGGCTCGATCACCCGCAGTACACGATGAATATCGATGTATTTCGCGACCTCGGCCTCATTCAGCAAATAGCTGACGTTTCCGCCATTCCGTTCGTCCCATCCGTATTTCCACATATTGGAGGTTACCTCGGACATCTCCCGGATAAAAGGCGCTTCCCCCGACCCGATATAATTTAGCGATTCCGTGACATAAACCGTCATGACCATCCAATCCCCTTTATAAAAATTCGCTATAATGGCTAACTATGAAAGCCTTAAATGTAAAAATCCCAAGTCCCTATCTTTTCAAAAGAACATCCCGCTCGTACGCCTGGACTTCCGAAAGCCATTGCTCGCGTACGGGGACGCCGGATCTAGCGCAGTAGTAATCCCAGACCGCTCCGAACGGATAGGATTTGAATTCTTCGGTCAGCGCGAGCCGCGTCGTGTAATCCTTGTCGAGCTCCGCCGCCTTCAACCGCTCGACCGGCTCCAGCATGGCCCGGAGCAGCGCCTTGATCGTGTTGCGCGTCCCGATCACCCAGGCGGCCACATGGTTAATGCTGCCGTCAAAGAAATCGAGGCCGACGTGGGTTCGCGACAACAGCTCGCCCCGCACCAGTTCCCGGGCGATCTCGAGCAGCTCATCGTCCATGACGACGACATGGTCGCTGTCCCAGCGGACCGGACGGCTGACATGCAGGAGAAGCTGGTCCACGAACATAAGAACCGACGAAATTTTGTTGGAGATCACTTCGGTCGGGTGAAAATGCCCCGCGTCCAGACAGAGCGCTTTTCCCGCGGACATCGCGTATCCCATGTAGAACTCGTGCGAACCTACGACATAACTCTCCGATCCGATCCCGAACAGTTTGCTTTCGACCGCATCGATATTGTAGCGGGGATCGATAGCCTCCCGGAAAATCTCATCCAGCGCTTCCTTCAGCCTTCTGCGCGGTGACAGCCGGTCCACCGGCGTGTCCTTGTAACCGTCCGGAATCCAGAAATTCGTCACGCAAGTCTGCCCGAGTTCCTTGCCGAAATATTCCGCGATCCGGCGCGACGCTTGGCCATGGGCGATCCAGAAATCGCGGATTTTCCGGTCCGGATGGCTCAGCGTAAATCCGTCCTCCGCCTTGGGATGCGAGAAACAGGTCGGGTTGAAGTCCAATCCGAGCCCCTGCTCCCGCGCCCAGTCCACCCAGCTTTGGAAATGTCTCGGCTCAAGCTGATCCAGGTCCACCTTTTCTTCGGTATCCGCGTAAATGGCGTGCAGGTTCACTTTATGTTTCCCCGGGATCAACGAAAGCGCTTTCTCCAAGTCCTGCCGAAGCTCTCCGGGAGTTCCGGCGCGCCCGGGATAGCTGCCGGTAACCGCGATGCCGCCGCCCAATGCTTTATCTCGAAAAAGAAACCCGCGAACGTCATCCCCCTGCCAGCAGTGCAAGGAAATTTTAATGTCCGCAAGCTTGTTCAGCACCTGGTCGACATCAATCCCGTGCTGGCTATAGAGGCCTTTGGCATACTCGTAATTTTCGACGATTTTGGCATCCATCTGGTTCGCTCCTTTTTCAAGTGAGATTTAAGTATCTTCCAACCGACGCTAAAACACCGGGCTGGTTTTCACTCGTTCCCACCGCTCCAGCAACTGCTTTCGATTCTCGACGGGTCGCGGCGTATATCGGGTAATCGGAAACGATCCGTCGATGGTTTCCCGTGCACTTCTGACGTCATAGAGACATCCGCACGCGATCATTTGCACGGCGAGGTTGCCGATGGCGGTGGATTCGGAGGGCCCGGCGCACACCGGTTTCCCCAACAAATCCGCGGTTAATTGATTGAGCAGACCATTATGGGACCCGCCCCCCACGATATGAAGAACTTCGAACGTACGTCCCGTTAACCGTTCCAGCTCTTCCATCGCGTCGCGGTACGTAAGCGCCAGGCTTTCAAAGATGCATCGCGCCACTTCCCCCAGCGTCGCGGGAACCGGTTGCCCCGTCTCCCGGCAAAAGCTGCGGATTTCTTCGATCATATCGGCCGGGTTCAAAAAACGCGGATGATTGCAGGCAACCAGGCTTTGGAAGGGAGGAGCCTCTTCCGCCCATTGCGCCAACTCCGCAAAACTGCAGTCTATCGCCGAAACCCTGCGGGTTTCCTGGATCATCCACAGCCCCATAATGTTTTTCAGAAACCGAAAAGTTCCGTAAGCTCCCCGTTCATTCGTATAATTGCAGCTCATGGCGGACCCGGTATTTAGCGGCTCCGCCAACTCCGCCCCAAGGAGAGACCAGGTTCCGCTGCTGAGGTACGCCCACGGCCGATCGCCGGCCGCCGGGACCCCGACGACGGCGGAAGCCGTGTCATGGGTCGGCACCACGACCAGTTCGCACTCCGGGAGATCATAAGCTTCCTTCAATTCGGGGAGAAGGGGCCCTAGTTTTATCCCCGGCTCCGTCAATTCCGCGAACTGCGCCCGGTCTAGCCCGAGAATGCCTAGCAGTTCCGGGTCGAACTCTCCATCCTGCAAATTCAGCAATTGGGTGGTGGACGCATTTGTCAGCTCGTTGATTTGTCTCCCCGTCAAGCGGAAATACAAATAATCCGGAACGAGGAGAATGGCATCGGTCCGCTTCAACTGTTCGGGATCATGAACAAAAAGCTGGTACAACGTGTTGAACGACAGCTCCTGAATCCCGGTTTTGCGGTACACCGCCTCCCGCGGAATCACCCGGTGGAAATTATCGGGCGCGCCATTTGTCCGTGAATCCCTGTAAGCATATACTTCGTGAATCCGCTTCCCCGTCCGGTCCAGCAGAACGTAATCCACGGCCCAGGTATCGATGCCGAGCGTGCAGCGCCCGATTCCCCCCCGCTTGGCTAAGACAAGACCGGCCAAAATCTCTTCCAACAAATGATCGATATCCCAATAATCATGACCCTCTACCCTGTGAAACCGGTTGTCGAACCGGTATAGCTCCCTGATCACCATCTGTCCGGCAATCAAGGCGCCGTGCACCAGCCTCCCGCTGGAAGCCCCGATATCCACCGCGATATGATTTAACATAAGTTCTTCCCCTTATGGTCAAATAAAGTGAAGGATTTTCCTTCATCCTAATCGCTAAATTTCCGATTGTCAATGAAATTATGTTTGTTTATATGTTTTTATTTTTGTTTATTATTTGTTTTAGGTTGATTTCGTTTCGATTTGACGATTCAATCAAGAACAAAACAACATACTGGAGTGTGGCGGCCTCCCGACCCGGAGACCGCCGTTTTCCCGCCTACGGTTCGGTTCAACCTGAAACCAGCACGGCATAAACGATACCCGGACCATGCACGCCGATGGTGAGATCGTTCTCGATATCCGCGGAACGGCTCGGCCCCGAGATAAAATGAATGCCGGCCGGCAATCCTTCCCGCCCGGTCCGGTCGAACGCCGTCAGCACCTCGCCCAGTCTGGTAACCAGCGAAGCGATCGGGATGACGGCAAAAAGGACCGCCGGCAAAAGGCTGACCGATCGGCCCTTGTCGGGGCCGGAAAGTATGGCGATGGACCCGGTGTAAGCCACCGCGTAATCCGCCATGATGATGCCGATATCCGCTTCGGCGGCGCGCGCCTTCCAGTCCTCGGACGCCTCCCGGTTCCAATTCCATACTTGCACTTTTGCCTCCGGCAGTGAGGACTCCAACCCCAGGTCCGCCAATGCCGGCCGGTCATGCCTTAGAATTCGCTTGGCCTGCAGCTCCAGCGCCTTTTCCGTCATGAACCGGCCCGCTTCCTGCAAGCTGTCCGCCCGAATCACATAACCCCCGGCCTCCTCAAAGTTCCGCGTAAACCTTTGAAGATTATCGTCCTCCGAGCCATCGTAAGAGTTCCAGAAGTCGGGCGCTCCCCGGTACGGCTGCCGCGGTTTTTGCGTCAAACGCGGACGCCGCAGCCTTGAAGCGATCTTGCCCAGAAATTCCTCCTGCTTAGCTCTCGAGCGTTGATCCAGATGATCCAGCCACTCCCGGTGATCTTCCGCCATGTTCCTCACCTCCCGCGCTCTTCTCTCGGCTGCCGATCCGTTTTCGCATCCGCTCCGCGATTTCCGGCGGCAGTTCCTGCAGCCCTTGCCGCAGCTCGGCCTCCAACGTTTGATAACGTTCCCGGAACGGTTCGGCGGCCAGGCCCGGCGCCACTCTGTAGCGGTTCCAGCCTTTCAGCGGCCCCAGTTTCAGGGTGATCCCGCCGTTTCGCACGATCAACTTCTGTCCAAGCCTCCCCAGCCTCAAAAACCCGTGATAGCGTTTGGAGCGGGACATCAGCGAGCCGTACGCTTTCATTCCGATCGTCTCGCGCGCATCGCCGTATCCCCGCTCGACCTTTCTCCGCCGCAGCGAGACGAGCATATCATGCAGCGGGATCTTGACCGGGCAGGCCTCGTAGCATGCCCCGCACAAGCTGGAAGCGCCCGCGATATCGTCCCACTCCGCGACGTTCTTGTTCAACGCCGGGGTGAGCACGGCCCCGATCGGCCCGCTGTAAGTACCGCCGTAGGCGTGGCCCCCGATATGGCGGTACACGGGGCAAGCGTTCAGGCACGCTCCGCACCGGATGCAATTCAGCAGCTCCTGGAATTCGGGATCGCCCAACTGCAAGGATCTCCCGTTGTCGAGAACGATGACATGCATCTCCTCCGGGCCATCCGCGTCTCCGGAACGCTTCGGCCCCGTAATTCCCGACATGTAGACCGTCAATTTCTGTCCGGTCGCCGAACGGGGAAGCAGCGTCGCCATCACTTCGAGATCGCTCCATGAGGGGATGATCCGCTCCATGCCCATGAACGAGATCTGCGTCTTCGGCAGGGTGGTGACCATGCGGGCATTCCCCTCATTTTCGAACAGAACGATCGAGCCGGTTTCCGCAATCGCAAAATTGCAGCCCGTGACGCCGATGTCGGCGGCCAGAAATTTTTCGCGCAGTTTTTTCCGGACATACCCCGCCAGTATCGCCGTTTCGGGAGCAAGCCGTTCGCCGGCATCCTCGGACAGCAGGTCCGCGATCTGATAGCGGTTTTTGTGAATCGCCGGAATAATGATGTGGGACGGCGTTTCCCCGGCCCGTTGAATAATATATTCGCCCAAATCCGTTTCAACCGCCTCGATGCCCGCCGACTCCAAAGCCCGATTCAGGTGAATCTCCTCCGTCACCATCGACTTGGATTTTACGACTGTCGCCGCCGCATGTTTGGAAGCGATTTCAAGAGCGAGTGAAACGGCTTCCTCCGCTGTATCGGCAAAATGGACATGCACACCGTTCACCCGGGCCTGGTCCGCAAACAGGCCGAGATAGTAATCCAGATGGGCGATCGTATGCAGCCGGATCTGCCTGCCCCGCTCCCGCCATTCGTCCCAGTTCCCGTGTTCCTCGGCCGCTTTCCGCTTGCCGCTGCGAAGCCGTTCCGTCGTAAAGCGGACCGCCTTCCGCAAAAAATCGTCGTTCAAGGCGAGGCCTGCCCGCTCCTGTACGGTTCGCTTGGAATTTTTCCCTGCGCTCACGCCAGCACCACCCCTTCATAGAGCAGTTCCGCGAGGTGCATCACCCGAACCGGCTCGTTCCGGTAACGTAAGTGACCGGCGATGTTCATCAGGCAGGCCATATCCAGCCCGACCAAGACTTCGGCTTCGGTTTCCCTGAGATGATCGACCTTTTCCGCAACCATCGCGCCGGAAATATCCGGCATCTTTACGGCAAAGGTTCCTCCAAATCCGCAGCAGTCCTCAGCAAAAGGGAGCGGAACGAACTCCAGCTCCTTCACGTGACGCAGCAGCTCCATCGGCTCATCCTTCACGCCCAGCAGCCGGCTGCCGTGGCAGGACGGATGATACGTGATTTTGTGGGGAAACCGGGCGCCTACATCGGTAATGCCCAGCACCTGAACCAGAAATTGCGTGAATTCGAACGTTTTGTGCCGAAGCTGACGCGCTTGTTCCCGCCCCTCAGGCTCGTCTTTGAACAACTCTTCGTAATGATGAAGCATATACGTGCAAGAACCCGAAGGCGAAACGACGAAGTCGCTGTCCGCAAAAGCGGCAAGTATCGTCCTCGCGGCGGCTTTCGCTTCCGCCCAGTAACCGCTGTTATAGGCCGGCTGCCCGCAGCAGGTCTGGAGCTTGGGGAAATCCAGCAGGATCCCGTACCTGGCCAAGAGACGCATCATCGTTTCCCCGACCCGGGGATATACCGCATCGCTGACACAGGTAATAAACATGGACACCTTCAACCCGTTCACCCTCTTTCCCATGTAAAAGTTTACGATGGCCGCCTTTCTTTAGACTTAGGCCCTCTTGACGTTGAGCCCGACTGCGCCGAGGGATTCCACGATATCCGGCGCCAGGCTGGAATCGCTGATCACCGTGTCGACACTGGACAAATCCGCCACCTGCGTAAAAGCCTGCACGCCGAACTTGCTGGAATCCGCCAGCAGAATTTTTTGATCCGCCATGCCCATCATCTGCTGCTTGAGCCGGGCCTGCAGTTCGCCGGATTCGCTGATGCCGCGTTCGAGGTGCACCCCTTTGCAGGAGAAAAACAGCTTGTCGACATGGAAGGATTCCAGCGACTTTTCGGCGAGCGGCCCGACAAACGACAGCGAACGGGGGGACAGCCGGCCGCCGACGGAGATGACCTCCACCTTCTCCTTGGTGCTCAGTTCCGTGACGACCTTGATGGAATTGGTCAGGACCGTCATCGGGATATCCGGCATGATTTTCGCCATATACCAGGCGGAAGTGCTGGCGTCCAGCAAAATCCGGTCATGCGGCCGAACCAGCTTGACCGCTTCCTCGGCGATGCGTTTCTTCTCCTCCGACCGGGTAACTTCTCTTTCGAAGTAGGGGACCTCGAGCTGGGCTTCCTTTACGCTAACCGCTCCGCCGTGGGATCTTTTGAGCCGTCCCGCCTGCTCCAGCCGATCCAGGTCTCTTCGGATCGTTTCCTCCGTGACGGAGCAAAGCTCGCTTAACTCGGTGACCCGGATACTTCCCCTTTCATTCACAAGCTGAACGATTTTTTCGTAACGCTCTGCAACCAGCATCTGACATCCTCTTTTCGATACGGATTTGATGAAACCACGTGCGTTGTTCCAATCATGAAATAAATTATAACGTATGCGGCCGGAACCCATCAAAAGCTTTAGCGGGTAAACGCCGCCGGAACCCCGCCGTCGATCGTCAGCATGCAGCCTGTCGTTTTACCCGCCCTGGAGGAGGCGAAGAAAGTGATCCCTTCCGCGATATCCCGCGGATAAATGTTGACCTGCAAGGTCGTCCGCTTGCGGTAATATTCCTCGAGCTGGTCCGGCTCGATGCCGTAGGCCGCCGCTCGCTCCTCGCGCCAGCCGGAATTCCAAATCGCCGAGCCTTGCAGGATCGCATCGGGCAGCACGGTGTTCACCCGGATGCCGTACTCCCCGCCTTCCGCCGCGATGCAGCGGGCCAGATGGGCTTCCAGCGCTTTGGCCGAGCTGTAAGCGGAGGCGTTCTTGCCGGCGTAGACCGAATTTTTCGAACCGACGAACACCATGCTCCCTCCCAGGGCCTGCCGCTTCATTATTTTGAAAGCCTCCCGGGCCACGAGAAAATATCCGGTGCCGAGTACGTTCAGGTTGAGGTTCCATTCCTTCAGCGACGTTTCCTCAAACGGGCTTGAAGTCGCCAATCCGGCGTTGTTCACTAAAATATCGACGCCTCCGTAATTCAGCGAAGCCTCGAGAAAAGCGGTCCGAACCTCCTCTTCGCGGGTCACGTCCATGCGGAGGGCCAGCGCGCGCATCTCCCCGTACTTGGCATTGATCTCGTCCGCGACTTTACGGGCCCCTTCCAGGTTCAAATCCGCCAGAACGACATGCGCTCCTTCGCCTGCCAAACGGCGGGCGGTCTCGCTGCCGATGCCGCCGGCACCGCCGGTAATAAAGGCGACCTGCCGGGAAAATTCCGCTTCGGGCGGGGCCAGAGAAAGCTTGTAGAGCTCCAGAGGCCAGTACTCCACGTTGTACGACTCGCTC
Source organism: Paenibacillus faecis (assembly GCF_008084145.1). Classification (GTDB taxonomy): domain Bacteria; phylum Bacillota; class Bacilli; order Paenibacillales; family Paenibacillaceae; genus Fontibacillus; species Fontibacillus faecis. The sequence continues at coordinate 499,823 of NZ_VSDO01000001.1, forward strand.
TCGCTCAAGGAGACGAAGCGGCCGAGCGCCGTGGCTCCCCGCATGACCGCGATCGCCCGATGGTACAGCGCCCCGCTCACCTTGGAGTTCGCCCAGCTCTTACCGGTGTTGATCATGCCCAGGCCGGGAATCAGAATGACCCGCGGCGCAGGCTCGAACATGACATCACCGGGCGCCTTATTCCGCTCGAAGTAGGCTTTGTATTGTTCTTTGTATTGACCGACCCCTGCTTCGATCTTGCTTAAGAGCCCGCTCACATCCTCCGCGTTTGGATTCCAGTCGATGAACAGCGGCGTCACCTTGGTATGAACGAGATGATCGGGGCAGGCGGCTCCGACTTGCGATAGGGTCAAGGCATCCCGGGCGCCGACGAATTGCAGCACATCTTCTTCGTCATCGAAAGTAAGAATCATGCTGCGCTCATCGCTAACGAATCCCCGTATAGCCGGCAGCACTTGAGCAGCTAGGCTGCGACGGTCGTCCGCCGCCAGCGGGGCGTATTTTTCGCCTCCGAACAGGGTCTTCGGATCGATCCGCGCCTCAATATAGGCTTCGGCTTCATTAATGACTTTAATCGTTTGCGCATAGCAGGTTTCGGAGGTATCCCCCCAGGTCACCAAACCGTGCTTCTCCATCAGAACCAGCTCCGCCTTCGGATTGGCCCGTACGCCTTCGGCAATCATTTTCGACAGCTTGAACCCGGGGCGTATATAAGGTACCCATACGAATCGGTCGCCGTATATCTCTTGGGCGATCTCGCGGCCGTTGTCCGCGCAGCAGATGCTGATAATCGCGTCGGGATGCGTGTGGTCAACATGCGGAAAAGGCAAAAAGGCGTGCAGCAGCGTCTCGATGGAAGCCCGGGGATGCTTGCTGTCGATCATGCACTGCGCCAGGTAGGCCACCATCTCCTCGTCGGACATTTCGCTTCTCTCGAATAGCGGAGCGATATCCTCCAGTCTTAGGCCCGTAAAATGGCCGGGGCCCATGGTGGCCAGGTCGGAGCCGCTGCCTTTGACGTACATGACCTCCACCTCCCGCCCCCTAAAGTCAATGATCCGGGTTTTCGTGGAGGTGTTGCCGCCGCCCCAGTTGCAGACCCGCCGATCTGTCCCGATCAGATTGGAGCGGTAAACGAGTTCGGCCAACCCGTTTTTCTCCGTTGGGGCTTGGGAGGGTTGCCAAAGATTTTGTATCATGATTCGAACCTCCTTTTTTTGTTTGTGTTTGTTTATGATTATAATTCAATTGTTTATTTTTGAATATATGTAATTCAAACAAAAAAACAAAATAAATTCGGCCTATACGGCTGAGGAGCCTAGCCGCCCGCGAAATAGCGGCCTCGTGGCCTAAAACAGCACTGACGTTGCATTAACCCGAAGGGGCTAATGACCGTAACCGCCTCCCTTAGAAGCCGGGCGGGTGGATAAAGGCTTTTTGAGGCGCTATTTTGTCGAATTCGTCCTTTCGATGAGAAATAGCGATCATTTGGGGCCTTATTTTAAGGAAAAGCGGGCTGAAAACCGATTTTTGGACTCGCACCAGAGAAATAAGGCCCTTTTTAGCCGCTATTTTCCCCGAAAAAGCGAATTTGGGCGAAATAGCAGCCTAAAACGCCGCTATTATAACGGGCGGCAAGTGAGATTGCGGGGTCGGCAACACCATGTCAGGTTTAATGCAACGACAGTGCTAAAACACCGCTATCTCACAGCGATGAGTCAAGTTCGACAAAATCGCGCCGTTTAAGGTACTTATTCACTGAAAACCCACCGTCGGAGTCTACATCAATAACGGGAAAATCTCCCGTTAATGTACCGCTCTTGGCTCTTTGACCGGAATTAGCTGGAAAAGCTCCATCTATTTCGCGGCCCGATTGCCGATATACACAATTTCAGGCGAATTGTTTTCCAGCTAATTCGCCTCTGCAGCCGCATATTCACCAAATTTATACGAAAATGAATTTGTTGCTTCACAGCGCGAAATTAAAATTGGCTTTAAAGCATCCCTTAAATGATTTTTGTCTTTTTTTAAAAACTAATATTTAAGCAATCTCGGTTAGTTCGACGTGGTAACCTAGCTTTTGTAGCTTCTTCACAAGGGACTCTGCTACTTTTTTGTCGGAAACTAAATACTCGCGCCCTAATTCTTCATAAGGCACTTTATCACGAAGCATTACATAAATGATTCGTATCATCAAATGGGCGATCGCCATGTTAGCCTTCTGTGTGCCTGCCCTCTTTGCAATTCGGGAGTACACTGCTGTAAACCGGCTATCCTTCTTTTTTATCGCTGCCCATGCCGCTTGGCATAACACGGACTTTATATGCTTGTTTTGATATGCTCCCCATACAGTAGACAGGTGAAATAATAAAACCTGTTACTGTGAGGGGAGTTTTTTTCATGCCTACAGACAAGCCCAGTGCTATTGAGAAGTTAGCCATCCTTCAAGAGATTGAAAGGGGCCTTATTGGAGTGAAGGAAGCCGCCAGGAAGCATGGCTTTAATAAATCCACAATAGCCAAATGGCAACATCGTTATCGGTTATATGGTTACGAGGGATTAGAAATCCGCACTCATAATCGTAGTTATTCCGAAGAGATAAAGCACCAAGCGGTTAAGGATTATCTGGATGGGGGGATGTCGCAGAATCAAATCATTGATAAATATCGGATTGCGAGTCGAACGCAACTCGCCAACTGGATTAAGAAGTATAATAGTCATAGCAGTTTAAAAGCCTATACAGGAGGAACAACGGCTATGACCAAGGGACGTTCCACGACATGGCAGGAGAGAATTGACATTGTCCTCTACTGCCTTGCAAATGGACAAGACTATACAAAAACAGCAAAGCAGTTCCAGGTTTCTTACCAGCAAGTATACGGATGGGTAAGAAAGTATGAAGTAGGTGGTCAGGATGCTTTACAGGACGGCAGAGGACGTACAAAGTCGCCTGAAGAGCTAAGCGAAACGGATCAGCAAAAGCTTGCCATGAAGAAGCTCGAGTACGAAAACGAGCGGCTCCGGGCGGAGAATGCTTTCTTAAAAAAGTTACAAGATCTCGAAAGGAGGCGTCCCTGAGCCAGCATCGGCAAGAGAACATCTACCTTGCCATTCAAGCTGTCCAACAAGCAGAGTCACTCAGTATACAACTTTTATGCAGCATTGCCGGGGTGTCAAGGTCAAGCTATTACAAGTGGCTTAACCACATTCCTGGGAAGCGCGAGATGGAGAACAGAGAGCTGACGGAGGTTATGATGTCCTTGTACGAGAAGGTCGAGGGCACCTTCGGTTACCGGCAATTAACACTACATATGTGTCGACAAATGCAAAAAGCGATTAACCTTAAGCGAGTGCAACGACTTATGAAGATTAAAGGAATCCAGTCCGTCATCCGTAGAAAGAAAAGGAAGTACCAGCGTTCTACGCCGCAGCAAGTAGCTGAGAATATACTTAATCGTGAATTCCAAGCGGAAGCGCCGAATGAGAAGTGGGCAACGGATGTCACGGAGTTTAAATACGGCAATGGTCAGAAGGCTTATTTAAGTGCAATCCTCGATCTCCATGATAAATCGATTATCTCCTATGTACTGGGACGCTCCAATAATAATCCTCTCGTATTTCAGACGTTGGATCTAGCCCTGCAGTCAGCACCCGATAGCACACCGCTGCTTCATAGTGACCGCGGTTTTCAGTATACATCACTGCGCTTTAAGGAGCTGTTGGACGAAGCTAAAATAAAGCAGAGTATGTCCCGTGTGGGTCGTTGCATTGATAATGGACCGATGGAATCCTTCTGGGGAACCTTGAAATGTGAAAAGTATTATTTGCATACCTACCAAAGCTTTGAGGAACTCAAAAAGGATATTGATGACTACATACACTTTTACAATTACGAAAGACTACAAGCAAAACTAAACGGCCTTAGTCCAATGGAATTCAGGACCAAGGCCGCTTAATTGACTTTTATTTTTTGTACTGTCTACTTGACGGGGAGCGGTTCAGTTTCCGCGGTTGTTCTTTTTTCTTTTTTTTTACCGGCACTCTCATGGTTGGCTGGACAAACACCTGCCCAAGAGGCTAAGTGAGCTTCACTTGGGAAATGCGCCATATCGGTACCTATTTCCGCTACGATGCTCGCCGCAGCATCGAAGTCAATTCCCGGAATCGTATCGAGCAACTGTATTTCCCTCATGTGAGGCTCTACTGCCGATTCAATCTCAGCCTCGAGTTCCTGAATCTGCTTTTCTAAATAATGTATATGTTCCAAGTGCCGCTTGATCATGTTTCGGTGATGCAAGCGCAGGCGACCATTCAGTGCTTCAACCAGCAACGGGACCTTCATCTTCAGCCGGGTGTGTACCATTTTGCGTACCTCATGTACGTCAAGGACTTCCCCGTTGACGATGGATCCCAGTAAGGCACGTCCAGAAACACCGAACAGGTCCGAGATGAACGTGGTTAGTTTGATATTTGCATCCTGAAGAATTTTGTGGATTCGGTTTTTCTCCTGAGTAAGGTTTTGAATGAGCTTTCGACGGTAGCGAGTAAGATCCCGCAAATCTCGTATGGATTCATCCGGGACGAAGCTACCATCGATGAGCCCACAACGGTGTAATCCCGCAATCCACTCCGCATCGTTTACATCCGTCTTCTTGCCAGGGACGTTTTTGATATGTTGCGAATTTGCCAAGGTTAAAGTACAGGTGCCCTCAAGTATGTTCCACACCGGCTTCCAATAAACTCCTGTGCTTTCCATGGCAACCTCTGTGCATTCGTGCTTTACGAGCCAGTCTTGTAACCGCAAGAGCTCTCGTGTAGTGGTACCGAATGTTTCAATAACAGACTTGGGCTTCTTATGAAGCGGCCCGCTCAGCAGGCAAGCTACTACAGTTTCCTGGTGGACATCCAGTCCAGCACAACATTCGCGTATGGCGTCCATATTATCCCTCCAGTTGCAGTATGGGTGTGAATCATGCAACCTTTTGAGGAGAAAATTTATACACGTGCTCAAGGCAACACTCGGCGATCCTCATGGCTGCAGTTGGTCCGATTAACGGACGGGGTAGATCCCCAATATTTGGCCGACCTATGACTCACACTTTAAATGTAACAGAAAAGTAGGTGAATGACCGTACCATTTTCATTACTGGCGGTGGCCGCTAGGCCATGTTTGATTAACGGGAGGAATTCCCTTTAATTCGAACCAAACCATTAACTTCTTCTTCACGCCGACTTGTTCGGCTTCGGTTGGCGAACGGTGTTTCCGATCAATCTGCCGATCGGTCTGATCGCAATGGCTCTGCCCTTTGTCCGGGAATCGTTGGTGGAGGGCAGCAAAAAACGGAAATGCCGCGCTGTTTTTGACCCTGTCCTTGTTTCTGCAGGATGGCCTATCGTTCTCACCGATGACGTCGGCGCTCTCTTTCCTATCCATCGGCGTCGGATTTTTTCTCGGATCGATGCTCGCGCCGCGCGGCGTTAAGAGATGGGGGTCCCGGCTGCTTCCCGCCGGTGCGGCGGTGATGGTGTTTAGATGTGGAAAACCCGCAGTGGACGCATTTCCCCTCGCTCTTTCTTGCGGGAATCGGCCAAGGAATCGTCGGCGCGCCATTGCTTACCGCCATCCTGTCGCGGGTTGGCCCGAACCACATCGGCGCCGCCTCCGGCATTCTCAGCACGATGATGCAAACGGCCAATGTATTGGGCGTCGTGCTCATCGGTACACTCAACTTCGCCGTGCTCGAGTCGAGCGGCGGGGCTTATCATACGGCCATGTACGCGGCTTTAGCCCTGTATCCTGGGGGCGGCGCTGCTAACTTTCATCCAGCTCTTGCTAACTGTCCAAAGCGAAAAAAGAGCCCGCCCCCTCCAACTAAGACGGAACCGTGTTGAAATAACAAGAGAGCCGCTCAGGAACAACCGATATGTAATGGTTGCTCTAGGCGGCCCTTTCCCGTTGATTAGGTTAACGAAAGCCAAGCCCGTTCATTTTTCCAGGTGACTTGAACCGGGGTTTCAAATAGAGCCGTTAACCGCTCGCTCGTAAGAACCTCCGTCGTTCTTCCGCTGGCAAACACGGTTCCCTTCCGAAGCAGCAAGGAATGGGTAAACTCCGGCAAAATTTCCTCCACATGGTGTGTGACATATAGAAGCGTCGGCGCATCTTTTTCCTTCATCAAGTTAGCGATGCTCTGCAGCAGGGATTCCCGGGACAGGAGGTCCAGCCCGTTGCAAGCTTCGTCCAGGATCAGCAGTTCGGGGGAAGCCATCAGCGCGCGGGCGATCAACAGCTTCTGCTTTTCCCCTTGAGAACAGGTCTGGTATTGGCGGTCGACCAGGTGTCCGCAGCCCAGCGTCTCCATCAGGTGGACGGCTTTTTGAATGTGTTCGTCCGTAGGTTTCTCGAACAAGCCGATGGAAGCATGAAGCCCGCTGATGACCAAATGCTGCGTCTGTTCATTGGGATGAATCCGTTCTTGAAAAGACGAGCTGACCCAGCCGATCCGCCGCCGCATTTCCCGCAGATCCACCGTTCCATAACGTTCGCCCAACACGGAAATCTGCCCCCCCGTCGGCCAGATATATCCCGTAATCATATTCAATAACGTAGTCTTCCCCGAACCGTTAAGGCCTAGGATAGCCCAATGTTCGCCTTTGGAGATCGTCCAGTTGACATCCTTCAGAATGACCTTCTCTTCGCGTTTCCAATAAACATCTTTCACTTCAACAATATTTGACATCCCCTGTTCTCCTCCTCATCGTCTGAGTTACAACCACTCATTCATCATATCATCTGCTGTTTAATGGCAACTGATGGATTATAACTCCGCCATGGTGCCCTCCAAAATTTTCAGGGTCCATGATACGGCAACATCCGGATTCATGCCGCGGATCGCCTCATATAATTGCTCATGGCTATGGGATTGCGGATCATGCGAACTGTACTCTTGGTTTAGTTTACTCATGGCATCGCTTAATACGTGCGAAAACGTACGGAACATATCGATGATGACGCCGTTCTTGCTGGCGATCGCGATGGACAAATGAAACTCGATATCCGACTTCACGTAAAGGTCGCGATTGTTTTGCTGCAGGGCTAAACTGCGTGTGTCCAGGTGTTGGCGCATGTTCCGCAGATCCTCATCTTCGCGGCGAAGGGCGGCCAGCCTGGAAATTTCGACTTCCAGCATCTTCCTCGCCTCGAACACTTCCATAAGTTCCGCCCGATGCAGACGATGAACCAGCGGTTCCTGAATTACGGGAGCGCTCTTCAAATATGTGCCGTATCCTTGTTTCTTCTCCAGCAAACCGGCGTGCACCAGCACCCGAATCGCCTCCCGGATCGTGGAACGGCCGACGCCAAACAGCTCCATCAGTTCAGGCTCTATAGGCAATTTATCTCCGGGACGAATTTCGCCGCTGGATATTTTATGCTGTAACTGATTGACGACCTCGTCCACCAGCTTAGGCTGGTTCAAGGCTTTAAACGACAGCTTCCCATTCATCTGATCATCTCCTGTTTTTAGAAGTTTAGCATATCCTGACTTCGCCGACAAGAACAAACCGGCGCTTTGCCGCCTTTTCACCCTACGCCAAGGGCCGTTCCAAGCGAATGACTCTGCTCAGAACGGCCCCTTTTTGCCTTTTATTCATTTTATCAAGATGATGCCGGCGCTTCCTGTCGTCCCGGTTTCCCCGTCCGAATGGACAGGAAGAAGCAAAGCAGCAGAACCACAAACGCAAGCATATACGGATAATTGATATCGAAATCGAACAAAAATCCGGCCACGATCGGGCCGACGATATTGCCCAAACTGGTGAAGGCCGAGTTGAGGCCGGCGACATAGCCTTGCTGATCTTCGGCTACCATGGACATTTGCGTACTGATGGCCGGACGCAGGATGTCGATCGCGAGAAAGATAATGAACGTGACCGCAAAGATCAGCCAGAATTTGTGTACAAACAGCGTCAGAAGAATAAACACGCCCGCAAAAAGAAGGCAAACGGAAATGACCCGCTTCTCCCCGAAACGCTTCAGAATCCAGCTAAAGCCGGTGGCTTGAATCACCGCGCCCGATATGGAGCCGAACGTGATAATAAACGCGATATCCTGCGGCCCGAATCCGAACTTGTGATCGACGAACAACCCGAAGACGGTCTCAAAGTTGGCCAAGCCGAAAGACATGACAAATACGATGATCAAGCTGAAAAAGTAAGGCTCCCGATACGCATACCGCAGCTGTGTCAAAAGGCCTCTCGGCTTTTTATCCACTGCCGGTGATTTCGAACTTTCCCGCTTAACCGGCTTGGATTCGGGAAGGATCAACAAGTTGATTAAAGCCGCAAGCACGCCGGCGATCGCCGCAAAATAAAACGGAACCCGCAGACCCAACTCGGCGACATACCCGCCAAGGCCCGGACCGATAATAAATCCCGTCGTGATGGACGCGTTGATAAATCCCATCCCCGCGGCCCGCTCCTCATTGGTCGTGATATCCGCCGCATAAGCCATAACGGCCGGCATAATCATGGCCGCGCTGATGCCGCCGAGCATTCTGGACACAAACAGCAGTACCGTCGAGCTCGTGAAGCCGAACAACGCTTCCGAGAAGGCAAACAGGAGCATGCCGAACACGATCAGTCTTTTCCGTCCGAACAAATCGGCCAAACGGCCGGCCACCGGCGAAAACAAGAACTGGGTGAGCGAAAAGGCCGCCACCAGCATACCGACAATTCCCCCGGTAATGCCTAAACTTTCGATGAACTTCGGCATAATCGGTATGACAAGACCGATTCCCGTAAACACAAGAAACAAATTGAGCATCAGGATCAGTATAGCTCCCCGACTTTTAAGTAATAGTGCCATTTCTCTAACTCTCCTCCAAAAAAACGGAATACTGAATTTTTATTCTATATCTTTGTAAAAAAATTAGCCTGACGGCTAAACAATCCCATGCAAAAAAACATCCATCGCCAAACGGTAGGTCTCCAGCGCTCGCTCGCGGTCCATCCTTAGCGTATGTTGGTTCAAACCGATGATCAAGCTTTCCAGAATGATGGCCAGTCCGGTGACATCCCTGCTCCTGAACTCCCCGTTATCGATGCCCCGCTGCAGCAGCTGCTCATTAAAGGCGATGTAGCCTTTGACCATGTCGTTCATGCGTTCCTCAATGTCCGAAGCTTTCTCGGCATTCGTGTAGAATTCATCAATCGCCTTGGTCAACGGATGGTTAAATTGATCGTTAGCCAAATGCTCGGCCATGCCATACAGTTTTTCGATCGTGGTCGGATAGAGCGGTTCCTTGGTCAGCCAATTCTCTTCCCATTCCCTGTTCCATTCCTCGATCAAATGCAAAAACAAGCCTTCCTTGCTTTTGAAATGATAATAGATATTGCCGGCGCTGCACCCGGTGGCTTTCACGATATCCTCGATGGATGTAGCCTTGTAGCCTTTTTGAACGAATAATTCCTTGGCCGCATCGGCAATCCGCTTCTTGGTCTGCTCGGTCTGCTGTTTCTTTTTGTTCACCCGCTCACCCCTTTCTAAAGCAGTTGATGAAGACCCTCGGCATTAAGCGTCGCTCAGTAAAACAAATAATACTGAACGTTTCTTCAGTATTATACGGGATAAAAAAAGTTTTCGCAATTTTTCTTAGACGTGCCATCAAGTAGCCAGGCTCGTCCCGGGTCGGCCTCCATAGCTTCCCGCAAGCTAGCGCACCTTTAGACAATCTTGATAACTTCAAATTCCTGCAGATTTGCACTTCTAGGCCAAACACCTTATCGCATTCGGCGGAGCCCGTTTCCCTTTTGAAAGCTAGACAGGTGAATAGTGACAGAAGCCTTTTACGCCGCCATTTTGTCGAATCCGGCTTATCACTGCGAAGCAGCGGCTTTTTAAGCACTTGCGTTGCATTAAAACTAACATGGTGCTGCCGACCCCGCAATCTCACTTGCCGCCCGTTATAATAGCGGCGTTTTGGGCTGCTATTTCGACCCCATTTGCGTTTTCGGGAAAAATAGCGGCCAAAAAGGCACTGGCATTGCATCAAAGCTTACACGGTGACTCACAGAGATACTGTGTAAATATTTTCCATTTGGTTTATTCAGTATTTGGTCAAAAAATGAAGGGGGGCAGAAAATAGATGCGTTATTCCATTTTTTGGATATTAACTTTTTGTTTTATTTTGCCTCTTCTCTCAGCTTCATTTTCCCCTTGGCTTGATTATTCCAACTGACGTGTTCATAATAGGCGGTTCCTTGTATATTTTTGTACCCCTTTGACGCCCTTTGTTGCTCTGGCTTTTACTCCTTCGATGAAGCTCGGTTTCAAGTAGCAAATTCGGCTTCTCCCATAAAAGACGAAGGGATTGAAGCACTTCCCATAAACTCATTCGGGTTCCACTGCTCACGTGAATGAGCATGGCAATAGCGTAGGCGATCAGAGCGATAAAGATCTGGTTCCATATCCCTTGAGGATCATAGCTATATAGCTTCACTAATCGCAAATGCTGCTTCATCCACTTGAAAAATAGCTCGATCAGCCAGCGCTGCCGATAGATATCCGCGATTTCCTCAGCACTTAGATCCAAGCACGAAGTTGCCAGACGATACTTGCGACCCTTTTCATCCAAAAACTCTACAAGGCGTAAAGAATTCTCTGTCTTACGGAAGGCGCTCCCTAATTGAACGATAGCATCTCGGGTGATGTTTGAATCGGGATCAACCGGCAGCTCTTGCTCCACCTGCCAAACCCTATGGTTTTCGTTGATACGGGTTACGAATTGAACTTTTTGTTCTAGCCAAGTATCGAACTGTTTGTACTTGACATAGCCGCGATCCATAACGTATATTGTGCCATCGTCTTCAACCAGTAAGTTCATGGTTTCGTAGTCACTCACATTTCCCGTAGTAGGGATGGCCTTCTCAGGAATGACCTCTTTTTCTTCACTTTTGGTCAAAACCAAGACTCGAACGTGAATTTTGATTTGAGTATGATCACGGTAC
>NZ_VSDO01000001.1:510839-1787465 GCF_008084145.1 Paenibacillus faecis
ATCACGGTTACGTACGCCCAACTGGCCAGTGTCGCCGGAAGTTTTAGACAAGTCGAATCGATAATCCGAATCTGTTTGTCCTTGATCCCTGATGGGAGGGCTTTCTGCTTGACCTTGCCGATGAGTTCAAGGAATAGACCTTCGAGTATTTCGGTAGGAATCGTCTTTAAACGCCTGGAGATTTGGGAGCCACTGATGCTGGATAGTTCCAGGCTTTCCTGCAATGTTGTGCTTGTTCGAAGCGCTTGAGATATTTGCTCATAAGAATCCCACTTAGCGAGTTGGGAGGCCAAAATCAACTTGATACTTTTGAAGGTTGTAAGCTTACGAACACGATAATCGGAAATTGGTAAGCAAAAATTTTCTTCAGAAATATAAGAAAAGCATTGACGAATCACAGATAAATTGTGTATGTTACCCATGGGTTGGCTCCTTTTGTTGAGATGAGTTATGGGTAACGCATCTAACTCAACAATAGGAGCTTTTTTTGTTTTAATCCATGAAAATAACATGATATTTAACATATTTAGTAAATACTGAGATCTTATTTTATCGTGTTAGGTTTAATGCAATGCTAGTGCCAAAAAGGGCCTTATTTCTCTGGTGCGAGTCCAAAAATCGGTTTTCGGCCTGCTTTTCCCTAAAATAAGGCCCCAAAAGACCGCTATTTCTCACAAAAAGGACGAATTCGACAAAATAACGCCTCAAAAAGCCCTTATCCACCCACCCGGCTTCTAAGGGAGGCGGGTACGGCCATTAGACCCTTCGTTTGACCGCTGTTTTCTCGATGGAGGCGAATCGGGCCGGAATAATGGCCCAAAAGGCCGCTATTACAGCGACAGCGAGAACCTAGGAAATTTGTAGTGGGTGCATGCAGAATTGAGCCCGCCTACGCCGAGCCCTCCATACAACCTTGATAACTTCAAATTCCTGCATATCTGCATCTTTTTTTCTTGTTCGGGGCCAAAATTTGAAAATTCCTGCGATTCTGCAGGAATTTCCGACGAAACCGACTCACTTCTCTAAAATCGCTAGAAAAGCCTGCATATTTGCATCTTTTCTCGCATTCCACCGTGGATCGGCTTAAATACCTGCAGATTTGCATCTTTTTCGAGTTAGAGACTACCGAAAAGAGCTAGGCACCCTAAACGCAGTGGGACTAAATACAGCGTATTCCCATTTCCCCCTACTACGATGCCTGATGAGGCACTAGTCCAATTTGGGATAGCCGAAAAACGTCGTCTCTCCCTATGATAAAACGGTAAAGTTCGATCTGATCGCTATATCTGCGCGCAAATAACCCGTCGACTACCGGATAAATCTCGATATGCTTAAAAATCCCATAACTCCAAGTACCTTTTTTAGCTTCAACCGCATTTCTTGCACCAAGTCCACTCCTTTCGTATCCTGCCAGACCTTTCCATTCTAGCATTGGCTCTAACGAACTCCACCCTAAATTTGAACTAGTAGATTAGTCCAAACAGACCTTTCGACAAATTCCAATTTTATGATAATCTGGTTTTTGGTTAAGAAAATATATAGAGAATGGAGTAGAGAACAAGTGAAAAAAATGGCAACCCTCCTGTTTTTCTCCGTTTGCTTGCTGATGAGCTCAATCCCGTACACGGCCAGCACGGCGAACGCGGACAGCGGGCGTACCAAAGCTTTATGGGTATGGGACTTTTATGAAGCGGCCGCGGATTCGAACAAGATCACCCAGTTATTGAGTTTTCTAAAAGATCATGAAATCAATTTACTGTTTATCGGCACCCGAAGGACGCTGCCGGATCAACCCGCTGCTTACGAGGAGCTGATTCGGCGTGCGCACGCCAGCGGGATTCGCGTTTTCGCGCTCGTCGGAAGAGCCAACTGGGCGCTGGAAACCCATCACCGCGAGGCTTTGGAAGAGCTTCGTCAAGTTCTTCTGTTTAATACGTCGCACCCGTCCACGAAATTTGACGGTATTCAATATGATATCGAACCCCATACACTCCCCGAATATAAAACCAGAAGAGGCTCCGTAAGTTATCAATTTATTCAGGTGCTAAAGAAAATCGCGAATCAAATTGCCCTGCACGACAAAAACCTGGAATTCAACGCGGCGATCCCGTGGTGGTACGCCACAGGGGAAAACCCGGTCATTGTTGAGACCGGCGGAGAAAAAAAGCCTTTGAGCTATTTTGTCATAGATATTGTGGACACCGTATCCATCATGGCATACCGCAACATAACCGACCGGCAAATTCGCGCCACCCAGGCGGAAATCGATTATGCGGCCAAAAGGGGCAAAAAAGTATACATCGGCGCGGAGACCAATCCCCCCAACGGCGGCAGCATCCCGAACGAAATTACGTACTATCACGGAGGCCGGGACTATATGAATCAGCAGTTAAGGACAGTATCTTCTTTTTTTGCGGACCATTTCGGGTTTGGCGGAATTGCGATTCATGACTATCCCGCTTATAAAGAAATGATCCGGATGAGTAGATGAGTGCCTGTTCCAGGTTTGCATGTTAGGATAAAGGTATATGACAGTAGGGGAGGCGCATCCCAATTCGTAAAAAAAAGACTTTGACTGTCGCGGCGGTCATCATCGCCGGTATGGTCCTGCTTGCCGGCCTGTTCGCGGGGTTTAAAGCGATAAGCCAAAGCTCAAATTACGGCCTCCAATTAGGGAAAGAAGTAAACGAGGAATACCCGAGGATGCGTGATAACGGTAGGGAATTTAAAAATGACGGTGTGCTCACCGCGCTGGCCATTTTCCCGGATGGAGACAAGAAAAAGAATCTGCGTGTCTCACAGCTTTACGTCACCAAAAAAGGCGATTCAACCGTACTCCAAAAAGAGGACATTCGCGTTACCGAGGATTTAGCGGCTTATCCCCTGAGATTGAAAAACTTGGCATGGCCTTCTGGCGAATACACCCTGTATTTCAAAGTCGGTCAGGAGATAGAGGAATCTATCGATTTTATTCTGAAGTAGTCCTTCCGGCGGCTTCCGGGGGCGCCCCATCTCACCAAAATAAAATAGGCGAATATAATAACTCATCCCGACAACGAAGGAGAGTTTATATGTATCGCCCAATCAGTCAATGCCCCTGGGGAATGCCCTATACCGTTCAGCCGGGGGATACCTTGTTAGCTTTAGTCGATAAATTTAATGTGTACTGGGAGGACATCCTGTACTATAATCCGTCCATTCAGGATCCGAATGTTCTATATGTGGGACAGCAGCTCTGTATCCCTACCGGGACCTGTCCCCCAGGTTCCTTCACGTATACCGTTAAACCCGGAGACACCCTTTACCGTATCGCCCGTTTCTTCCAAGTCCCTTTGCCCTATCTGATTCAGGCCAACCCTTTTCTCAACCCGGATCGACTGACGATCGGCCAAGTCATCTGCATTCCTTCATATGAGCTATCGCCAGTGCACCACAACGGATCTGCTCGTCCCAACCGGAGCCGTTGCGGCCTTCATTTTTGGAACTATACTTTGCAAAAAGGAGACACCTATTACGAATTGTCGCAGTGGGTCAAAGTAACTCCGGACAGACTCATGTCGGCTAATCCCGGCATCCCGCCCCAGGCCCTTATTCCCGGACAAAACTTGTGTATCCCCCTGCCTTATTGGAACGCCGCTCTCCCGCAATCCAAAGGCATCGATACCGGATATTCGCTGATCGAAACGGCCTATTATATGAGCAGCAGTCAAGGTTATTACTTCTATGTACTGCCCGAATATACGGCCCAAATTTCCACTAAACCCCGGCAAGATCATCTTGTTTCCCATGACGGACAATCCCAGGTAACGATTACCCGACTTTTTTACGAAACCCTTAACGTTCACGACATGCGCGAGTTTCTGAGGAAAGAATTGAGCTTGCTGGGACCCGTAAAAGAAATTGCAGCGGATGACCGTGAACCTTTTTTCAAAACGGCGGCGATCTTTTTGTCTGCGGATGTGGAAGAACGAACAGAACAACGGATCGTTTTGTTTATGGGGGATATGGTGCTGTACTTCAAAATAAGTCTGGCGATGCGGGAAGCCTACGACGAACTTGCCCGGGTTAACGGCATGTTGAGAACAATCCTCCCGATTCCCGACCCGTCATTTCACCAATAAAAACAAGTAAAATAAGCATTCTATTCCGGCACTTCCACCCGCCGGATCATTTGCTTAAGCGGGACCGGCAGTCCGAGCTCCTGCATTTTGTTATAGACCCAATTCACGTGGTAATCGTAGACGATTGCTATCCTGCGCCCAAGGTCTGTTTCCGGATATCCCGCTTCCGCTTCGGCCGCGGTTGGAGCTTGAACGGTACGGCCGCAATCCATCGACTTCGCTTTAACTTCCGTATTTGCCGCGAACTTCAAGCCATGCTCGTCCACGATCCGCCGCAAAATAATCAAATGCTCGTAAATATGCCGGTAGGATTCAATTTCCTCGCCGATTTGTTCCATCGTGTCACCGACGTCTTTTTTTAGATGAAATTCGTCTTTACACAGCCGGTAATATTTCTCCAAGTTACCCAGTTCGGAACGAAGTCTCTTGAGATCGACCTGTTCCCCGCGGCCGGCGATCTGTCCGAACACATCGGCCATCCGTCTGCCCAACGCTTTGCGTTCTTTGTGCAGGCTGACTTCATGTTTGGGCGGAAAAACGGCATAGTTGACGATCACGGCGACAGCGATCCCGATCAAGGTATCCGTAATCCGGTTGATCCCATAGAACAGCGGGCTCTCCCCTGGTTGAAGATTCAGCATGATGGCAAGAAAAACGATGCAGCCGATGGAAACCGATTTGTTCCATTTTAGCAGGTTGCAAATGTAGATCACGATCATCACGCCGATGGCGCAATAAACCGCGTTTCCCGGCTCGATAAAAGCGAAGCCGGCGCCGACGATCGCCCCGACGACCGTGCCCATCGTCCGGTATTTGCCCGCCGTAAACGAATTGGTTACCGAATTCTCCATCGAAATGATCGTGGCGATCGCCGCGTAAAAGGGGTACTCCAGCTTTAACAACGCCGATATCAGGATACAAATACAGATAGCCAGACCTGTCTTAATATTGCGTAAACCGATGATCCACTTCAACTATATCAACCCCAACCCAAATTCAAACTCAGACCCGTATTATATCGGATGTCGTCTCAGCCCTTCAACTACAAATCGCCGCCGAACGGCTGTTCAGCGGCGATGATCGGGAAGTTTCACGAAAACTCCATATTATGGGGTTCGGTGAACGTATAGGAACGGCCTGCCCTTCCTTCAAACTCAAAGGTACCAAGACCGGGGGCTTCGACGCGGCATGGGCCGGAAACCGCGCAGGTCACCACCGCTTCAGTTACACAACCGGCCTTCCAGGCGAAGTCGACGGTAAAGCCCCCGCGCGCCCGAAGTCCCGTGACGCTCCCCTCGCTCCAACTGCCCGGCAAAGCGGGAAGCAGCCGGATTACCCCGGTGTGACTTTGCAGCAGCATTTCGGCAATCCCTGCCGTCCCGCCGAAATTACCGTCGATTTGAAACGGAGGGTGGTTGTCGAACAGGTTGGGCAGCGTGGAATGGTCCAGCAGCGCCTTCACGTTCTCGTAAGCCTTGCCCCCATCCTGCAGTCTGGCCCAGAAATTGATAATCCATGCCCGGCTCCAGCCGGTATGACCGCCCCCGCTAGCCAGCCTGCGTTCCAGCGTCGTCCGCGCGGCTTGGGCCAGCTCCGGCTCGCGCTCCACACTAAAGCCTTCGCCAGGGTAAAGGGCAAACAGGTGGGAAATGTGACGGTGCCCCGGTTCCATCTCCTCGTAATCCTCCATCCATTCCTGAATTTGTCCGTATTTGCCGATTCTCGGTTGGGGCAGCCGATTTAGGGCGGCGGCTAGTTCCCCGCGGAAGTCCTCGTCCCGTCCGATGATTTCCGCACTGCGGATGCAGGCCTCAAACAACGCTCGGATAATCTGAAAATCCATCGAAGCCCCGGCGCAGAGCACCCCTGTCTCGCCATTTGGCAGCTTGTAGCTGTTTTCCGGAGAGACGGACGGACAAGTAATCAGGCGTCCTTCGTCATCCTCGATCAAATAATCGAGCAGGAACAAGGCCGCTTCCCTCATCGTCTCATACACTTTCGCGAGAAAAGAACGATCCTCGCTGAACCGGTAATGCTCCCACAGATGCAGGCACAACCAGGCGGCGCCCATCGGCCAGAAGGATGCCGGAAGATATGTATCCTGCGGCGCCGTGTCCGCCCAAATATCCGTATTGTGATGCGCCGTGAACCCTCGACAGCCGTACATCACGCTGGCCGTGACCCGCCCGGGCTCCCGCATCCGTTCGATCAAATCGAACAATGGCTCGTGGCATTCCGCCAGATTGCAGGACTCCGCCGGCCAATAATTCATTTGCGCGTTAATATTAATCGTAAACTTGCTGTCCCAGGGCGGGGTAAAGCTGTCGTTCCAGATGCCTTGAAGATTCGCGGGCAAGGAGCCCGGTCGGCTGGAGGAAATGAGCAGGTAACGGCCAAATTGAAAATAGGTTGCGATCAGTCCGTCATCCTCTTCCCCCTTCCGGAGCAGTTCCAGCCTTTCGTCGGTCGGCAGCGCGCCTTTGCCCGGGCTCTCCGGCAGCGTCAGGCCGACCCGCCCGTAAAGCTGGCGGTAGTCCGCGACATGCCGGGCCAGCAGTTCGGCGTAAGGCGTCCGGCTCAGCTGATCCAACCGTCGTTTGCAGGAAAGCTCCGGATCCGGATAGCGGAACGTCGTTCCTGCGGCAAGCAGCAGCGTGACCGCATCCGCTCCTTCCACCAGCAGATATTCGCCCAGGGTCCGACAGGTGCCGCCTTCCGGAATCGCTCTCAAGACGGCACAAAAAGAACCGCCGCCCTTGCCCCCGCACTCTCCGCGCATCACCAGCCCGCCTTGTTCCCATTTCTCCGACTTCTCCAGGTATCTCCAATTCTGCCGATCAAACCGGGCCTTAAAAGATACCGCCTTCTCCTTGTCGGCGGAAATCCGAATGACGAGGGTCTGATCCGGGTAACTGGCAAACAGCTCGCGGGTATATCGCACCTCGCCGATTCGATAGACGACTCGGGAGATCCCGCGCTCCAAATCAAGCTCCCGCTCGTAATCTTCGGCCGGATTCCCGTGCTGGCCGAACGACAGCAGCAAATCGCCGAGCGGCAAATAGTGCCGCTGCGTTTCGGGCAGTCCGGCCATCGTCATCTCTGCCAGCTCCTCCGCCTCCCTCAGCCGTCCCTCCATAATCAGCTTGCGCAGTTCGGGCAAATGGACCAGTGCCTCCTCGTTGTTGCGATCGCGCGGACCCCCGTACCAAACGGAATCCTCGTTAAGCTGCAGCCGCTCCTCGGCCGTACCGCCAAAGATCATCGCGCCCAGGCGGCCGTTTCCGATCGGCAAAGCCTCGTTCCATTCCGACGCGGGCTTTCTGTACCATAATCGGTGCTTCCTTTCCCTACCAGCGATACTCTTCATGTTCCTCCTCCATTCCACCGGATCGTCGTAAAAATGGTTTGCGGTTAATCCAGTTCCACCAATGCTTTGATCACTTTCGATTCAGGCTTCAGCCAACTGTCGAACTGCCCGATCATGTCTTCTAACGCGCTTCGGTGGGTAATGTAGCGGCCGATGTCGATAGAGCCGTCCGTTATGGCCGCATACACCCGCCCGAAATCCTCGCGCGTGGCGTTTCGGCTGCCCTGAAGCGTCATTTCGCGCGCGTGAAAATCGGGATCGTTGAAGGTGATCGTGCTTTTCACCAGTCCGACGTAGGTCAAAGAGCCGCCATGACCGACTAGTCCAAAGGCGTTTTCCATGGACGAGACGTTGCCGGTTGCGTCGATGACGAATGCCGGGAAGCTGCCGTCCGTCAACTCGGCCAGCCGTTTCTTCGGCTCCCGGAGCGCACTGACCGTATGCTCGGCACCAGCCCAGCCCTTGCAGAAGTCCAAACGCTCGTCGTTCACATCCATCGCGATTACCTTCGCGCCGGCATAGCTGGCCATCGCCATCACGCCAAGCCCGATCGGCCCGGCGCCGATGATGAGCGCCCGATCCCCGGCGCCAAGCCCCGAACGGCGGACGGCGTGCGCGCCGATCGCCAGCGGCTCCAGCATCGCCGCCTGATCCATCGTCAGTCCTTCCGTCTTGATGAGGCTCGATATGGGCACGGCGATTCGCTCACGCATCCCACCATCCGTATGAACGCCCAGCACCTTCATATGCTGGCAGCAGTTCGTTTTCCCGCTCAGGCAGGCCCGGCAATGGCCGCAATGCATGTACGGGATAACGCTGACCGGGTCGCCGGCCTGCAGCCCTTCCCGGTTGTCGCCGATCTGCTCGATCGTACCGGCCAGTTCGTGGCCGAGCACGCGCGGGTAGGTAAAATAAGGCTGATTGCCCCGGTACGCGTGCAGGTCGGTTCCGCAAATGCCGATTCGCCGAATCCTTACGATCGCCTCGCCCTCGCGAATTTGCGGCTCGGGCAGATCCTCCCGAAACGCGAACCGCCCCACTTCCTCACAGATGATGCCTTTCATTGGAACCGCCCCCCGATCCGCCCGGCCGGATCTCCGCCCCATTCCGGGCGTCCGCTCGGCCATGTTGCGCCATCGACCGGCTTCAGGATGTCCAGTACTTCCCGCAGCAAGGATTCGTCCATCGGTTCTTCCGGCCACAAAATATTGTTGCGGATATTTTCCGGAGTTGCCGTGCTGACCAGCGTCGTCGGTATACGTTCATCCGCCGTGGAGAATTGAACCGCCAGCTTCGCGATATCCGCTCCTTTGCTCCGGCAATGTTCGGCGGCCCGTCGGCAAGCGGCCTTGATGTCCTCGCCCGCAGGATGCCAATCTGGCACGTCCCGGTTGCTCAGCAAACCCATGGACAGCGGCGACGCGTTGATCAGACCGGTTCCCTGCCGTTCCAAAAGCGGGAGAAGACCAAGCAGTGTAGTATCGTTCAGCGAATAATGGCAGTACGATAAGATAACATCCAGAGCGGTACGGGACAAAACCGCTTCGAAGATCTTCAAGGGCAAGCCGGACACGCCGAAGAAACGGATTTTGCCGGATGTTTTCAACTGTTCGAGCGCGGGAATCCCTTCCTCCACCACCTGCTCCAACGAACCGAACTCGATGTCGTGCAGCAGCAAAATATCGAGATAATCCGTCCCCAGTCTCCGCATGCTTTCCTCCGCGCTGTCAATCACCCGCTTTTTCGAGAAATCAAATTCATCCTGCCCGTAACGCCCCGCTTTCGTGGACAGAATATACCGGTCCCTCGGAATCGCCCGCAGCGCTTCGCCCAGCACGGTTTCCGCCTTCGTCAGGCCGTAATAAGGCGAAACGTCTATCAGATTGATGCCCATGTCGATGGCGGTATGGACCGTACGTATCCCCTCATCCCTCCGAACGTCCCGGAACACGCCTCCCAGCGAAGACGCCCCAAAGCTTAACGCCGACACGTTCAGCCCGGTGTTCCCCAACTTTCTGTATTTCATCGCAAACGTTCCTCCCATCTCAAATTTCATTCAATTTGTAAAATTTCGCGGCGTTGGCGCCGAAAACAGCGTCGATCGCTTCTGCCGGCAGCCGGTCTTCCAATGCCTGCCGCAATATGTCTACGACTTCATCATAAGTTGCCGCCAGAAGACACACGGGCCAATCGCTGCCGAACATCACCCTTTCGGGACCGAACAAATCAAGCGTTTCATGAATGTACGCCGTGAAATCTTCTTTTTTCCAACCCTGATGATCGGCTTCCGTCACCATCCCGGACAGCTTGCAGTATATGCCCGGATACCGGGCGATTTCCGCCATATGGCTCCTCCACGGCTCCAGAACCCCCGAAGCGATCGGCGGCTTCGCCAAATGGTCGACGACGCCCCGAAGCCCGGGAATTACCTCCAGCAATTGGACAAGCTGCGGCAGTTGATTCGCCAGTACTAGCAAATCAACCGGCACTTCCTGTTCCGCAAAGTATGAAAGCGCTTCTATATAGGCGGGTGATAATACGGTGTTTGGGTCCTCCATCTCCTGGATCATCACGCGGAACCCGAGAAATTTCGGATGCTTGCAAAACCGCTCATACTGTTTCTTGTAGGATGGGTTCTCAAGATCCAGCCACCCGACCACACCGGCGACGAAGTCGGCCGTTTCGCTTAATTCAAGGATAAATTCGGTTTCCTCCATCGTTGGCGCTGCCTGTACCAAAATCGTTTTGCCGATGCCGTGTTTTTGCAAATGCGGTTCAAGGTCGGACGGCCCATAATCGCGGAACAGCACCGGCATTTCCGGCGTGATCCAGCCGTAATCGTTCCTGTCGATGTTCCAGAAATGCTGGTGAGCGTCAATGCGCATCGAAACGCCTCCGTTTCATTTTATTCTGACGTCCGGTATGCTCCCGGCGTGATCCCCGTATACTTCTTAAACACTTTGGTGAAATAATGTTTATTCTCAAATCCAACCCGCCGCCCGATCTCGCTTACGGAAAGATGCCGGTGCGTCCCCAGCAGTTTCTGCGCCTCCTTGATTCGGAATGCGTTCAAATAATTCACAAACGTGTCGCCCGTCACTTTCTTGAACAAGCTGCTGATGTAATTCGGATGAAGTTTCATCAATTCGGCGAGATGATCCAGCGAAAGATCGTTCATATAATGATTTTCTATATAAGCCAGAATACGTTTCGTGTGCCGTTCGCATTCCGAATCGGCTTCGGTAGGAAGCTCCTGATCGATATGCGTCAGCAGCCCGGCAATCTCATTTTTGTCAAGCGGTTTCAGCAAATAGTCCACCACGCCCCAGCGCAATGCTCTCCTTACGTATTCGAAATCGTCGTAGCCCGTCAGGATAATAAACCGGTCGCACAAGCCGCTCCCTTTGGCCTCCTCCATCAGCTCGAATCCGTTTTTCTCCGGCATGTGGAGATCCGTAACCGTAACATCCGGCATATAACCTTTCATGACTTCAAGCGCTTCAAAAGCGTTGCCTGCCTCGCGCACCTCGGTACCGAGGGGAGCCGCGTCCTTGATGACCTTGACCAATCCCCCAAGAATAATCGGCTCATCATCCACAATCAATAATCTCATCGTCGACCCGCCGCCCCTTCGATATGATGATGGTGAGACAT
The DNA here is from genome assembly GCF_008084145.1 of Paenibacillus faecis. GTDB lineage: Bacteria > Bacillota > Bacilli > Paenibacillales > Paenibacillaceae > Fontibacillus > Fontibacillus faecis. The sequence continues at coordinate 521,982 of NZ_VSDO01000001.1, forward strand.
GTTCCCCGGCCTTGCTCGCTATCGAGAGCCAGGTGCGAAGCACCGCCGAAAAACGATTTAACCCGCTCGTTAACGTTAATCAGACCTACGCCCCCCTCCATCTCCTGGACGGAATGGGCATCGCTTCCCTCCGTCAGCCGTGAACGGAGCCTGTGCAGTCGGTCTTCCGGAATGCCTATTCCGCTGTCCGAAACGCGGATTCGGATTTCGTCGGCCGTTTCAGACGCCTGAAGCCTGATATGGACAGGGCGTAGCGTTGCGGACGCCCCATGGATGATGCTGTTCTCGATCAAAGGCTGGAGTATGAACCGGGGACAGGCGATCTGCTCCGCGTCGACGGCGATGTCAATCTCGTAACTCAGCCTGTTCTGAAGCCGCATTTTGTGAATATTGAGATAGAAGACGACCGTCTCGATCTCCCTGGCAAGCACCGTCTGATCCTCCTTGGAAGACAGGCTGTAGCGCATCAGCTTTCCGAACCAATAGGAAATGTCGGCTACCTCTTTATCGTTGTTGGACTCCGCCAACATTCGGATGGTCTCAAGCGTGTTGTAAAGAAAATGCGGTTTAATTTGGGCCTGCAGCACTTTATAGGCCGCTTCTTTATTTCGCAGCTCGGCCCGGTGGACGTTGTTGATCAACTCATCCATACGCCGGATCATCGAATTGTAAGTCATGGTCAGAAACCCGATCTCATCCTGACGGTTCGGCCTGTCGTACTTGCTGATGTACTGTTTCATGTTATCATCGCTCAGGTTGCGCATATGCCTGGCCAGCCGAAGGATGCGTTTCGTAATGGTCGACGCGAGCGTATAATAAGCAAGCGACAAGGCCCCCAGTAGAAGGGCGATGGTCGAAATCAGAATAATTTCCTTGCGTTTAACCGCGTGAAACACTTCGTTTACTTTTCCGGTGACGACGACCCGGACGTCGAGCTCCTCGATGTAGAGCTGATTTACGATCGTTTTCCGGTTGATGAAATAGGCTTTCGTATCGTTCGAGCCGAGCTGTTTCCACGTTTCGTCGTCCATCCCGGCAATCGCGCCTTCCGCCGCCGGCAAACCTCCTTGCTTCGGTAACAGGAAAGCGTTCCAGTTTCCTTCCCCGCCTGCCGCGTTGTAAAATTTTCGAATGAGACCACCGCTCACGCGGAGTTCGAGGAGCCCGATGACCTCAGTAAAATCCGGGTTGTAAATGTTCTGATAAAAAACGAGTCCCGGTTCCCGGGCTCCCGGTTCGGGCACACCCCATCCCCCTTGACCGGGCTTGAGCAAACCGGCGATCTCCTTGCTCTGAGGGTCCAGAGCCGATATATCGATAAACCGGTCGGTGATTTGAAGCACGCGCTCCTTTGTTGTATAGATCCTGAACATTTCAATTTCCGGATTGGCGTACAGAGACTGTGTAATTATAGGACTGATATACCGATTGTACGCGTAAATGCTGTCCGAGTCGGATTCATAAATGCCGCCTAAATAATCCGTGACATACGGGTTATATTGCAGCAAGCGATGGATGGAGTCGATTCGGGTCAGGTCCGCCTTCATGTTTGCCTTGGCCTGTTCCAGTATTTTTTGCCGGCTCTCCACGAATTGCTGGGTCAGGTTGGCGTAGATTTGTACATAGTAGTAATAACCGAACGTGACGACCGGAATAAAAATCAGGATGACATAGCCTAAAATGATTTTGCGTACAATGCTCACGGTAACGATTCCTCCCGCTGCCGATTTATTTCCTCCAACCGTGCCATGAGCAAGCAAAACCCGGTAGAGACTGACGTCCCTACCGGCTGCGGCGGCCTCTCGCTTACTCGAACAAATCCTTCTTCTTCTGATAAGTCTCGTTCGCCCAATCGACAAGCTCTTGCAAGCCCATATTCTCGGCGGTCTTTATCATATTCTCGTATTTCGCGACGGCCTCCTCTTCGGAATTCGCCAGGTAAATTTTAACCTTCTCATTCTTGATCATTTCGTCGATCTTGGTTTTGAGCGTCTTTTCTTTGGAATCGGGCTGTGTCTGGATCAAACCGATCGCCGGTTTGTAGGTCGTAATGGCCTTTGTCTCCATCAGGGCCTGTGTCTTCTGCGTGCCGGGAACATAGGACAGCATGCCTTCCGTGACTCCGTCGTTGTACAGGTACCACCATTTAATCCCATTGCCGTTGATGAAGTCGGCATCGGTCGGATTGTATTTCAGATCCGGATAACCCGCCTCGTTCCATGTCCAATGCTCGCCCTCGACGCCAAACATAGTCAGTTTTTTGCCTTCGTCGCTCGCCAGGTATTGAATGAACTTGATTGACGCCTCCGAATCCTTGTTTTTCTTGGTAATGAACGTGCCGGCAAATCCGAGCCCCGTGCTCACGACTTTCGCGTCTTTCGACAAGGCGCTGGGCAGCATTTTGAACGTAAATGAGCCTCCGCCGCTCTTGATTTTGATGTTATCCGAGTCCGCCGCGGTCACGGTATAGCCGTGGGCGAACGCTTTGCCGCTTGTCACGTACTGGTCGTCGATCTGGTCGTTGGCGAATGCGAAATTTTCCGCCAGAATGTATCCGTTGCGATATAAGCTGTTCATAAATTTGAAGAAATCCAACATCTTCGGCTGTCTGATGGAGTAATCCACTTTTCCGTCCCGTTCATACCAGCCGTCCAGGAGGGCTTCGGTGCCGAACTGCTGCAAAAAGTACTGCTCAATCCATTCTTTGTCCATGATCAGCGGGACCATATCGGGATACTTCTCCTTGACCAGGCCGAGCACTTTCGTGAAATCGTCGAGCGATTGAATCGGCGGATTGCCGAGCTCCTTCAGAATGTCTTCCCGCACCGCGATGCCGGGATTGCCGTCGCTGCCGATCGAATATTTATGTTGAGCCATTTCCTCCTGCGTAGCGAATGAATTCCGAACCGTATAGAAGTTGCCGTCGTCCATCGTATGGATCGCTATTCTTGTCGGATCGATTTTGAAATCCGGAGCATATTTCTCGATCAATTCATTCCAGGGATAGGACAGCTTCGCGTCCGACAACCGATTGATATTGGAATACGTGAAGACGAGGTCCGGCAGATCTCCGGAGGCAATCATCAGCGGCAACTGCTTATCGTCCGTCGCGACGGTAACATTGAGCTTGACCCCCGTTTTCTCCGTAATTTTTTCGGCTACCGGTCCTTTCCATTCTTTTACCGGGTACCATGGCGCATCAATGAATAGCGATAACTCCTTCACGCCTCCGGATTTCTCCGGCGACTCGCCGCCCTGCTTCGCGGTTGCGCCTTCGCCTTTACCGTTGCCGCCGCAGGCGGACAGCAGCGTGAACGCAAGCACCACCGCCAACGCCGCCGAGAGCAGCTTGTAGCTATGAACTGTTTTCAATGGAACCCCTCCAATGGTATATGGTTATTTTAATGTAAGCGCTTAAAAATGGAAATGATTTTCTACCCTTTCACAGAGCCCAGCATGATTCCATGCACAAAATATTTTTGCAAAAACGGATAAACGCAAATGATCGGAACGATGGAGACGACCATCGACGTGACCTGCAGCGAGAAGCTCGTAACCCCTGCCGAGGCCGAAGCGCTGTTCGCAACGGCAATGGCATCCATTGGCGAGTTGCTCTTGTTGATCACTTCCATCATGCGGTAAGTAAGCGTTCTCAAGTTTTCCGACTGTACGAAATAAGCGGAGTCCAGCCATGAATTCCATTGGCCGACGCCCATGAACAATGCCATGGTGGCGAGTACCGGCGTTGAAACCGGAAGGATAATCCGAAAAAAAATCACGAGTTCGCCGGCGCCGTCCATATGCGCCGATTCCTTCATCTCGCCGGGGATTTCGCGAAAGAACGAGATGGCGATCAGCAGAAAAAACGTATTGAGCATGGATGGCACAATATATACGGCAAATGAATTAAGCAATCCGATCGAGCGCAGCACCACGTAATAAGGAATCAAACCGCCGGAGAAGTACATCGCGAAAACGATGATCGAAAAATACGTCTTGCTGAACAACAAATCGCGGTGCGAAAGCGCGTAAGCGACCAGGCTCGTCAGCAGAAGCCCCAGTGCCGTACCCGTTATCGTCCGGGCAACCGTAACCAAAAAGGCGCGATACCATTTCGGATCTTCCAGAAAAATTTTATAATTCTCCAAAGTAACGCTTCGAGGCCATAAATAGACGCCTCCCAGGAGCGTATCGGAGCCTTTGTTGAATGAGGCGATCAGCACATAATAGAACGGGTACAACATGGTGAGCATGATGATAAACAATACGATGTAAATCACGCTGTCAAAAAGAAAATCCTTCTGTTTTTGGCTTTTGAGCACCCCCAACCCTCCTTTTTTCTAGAATAAGCTTGACCCCGAAACTCGCTTGGCGATGAAGTTGCTGGAGAAAATCAACACCACCGAGATGACGGACTGTATTAGATCGATCGCCGCAGCATAAGAAAAACGTCCGTCGCTCAGGCCGACTTTGAACGCGTAGGTCTGGACGATCTCCGATGTCGGATTGTTGATGCTGTTGCCGAACAGATAGGCCTGCTCGAAGTTCGAACCGACCAGCCCGCCGCCGAGAATGCTGCCGATCGTCAGGACCAGCACAACGACGATGGTTCCTTTCATCCCCGGGAGCGTGATATAACGGATGCGCGCCAGTCTGCCTGCGCCGTCAATCTCGGCCGCTTCGTAAAGCGAGGGATTGATTCCCGTAATGGCCGCCAGGAAGATGATTGTCCACCAGCCCATTTCCTTCCAAATCGCGCTTCCGACGGCAAGCCCCCAGAAGTAATCGGGACTCGTCAAAATATTGAGCGGTTTGTCGATCAATCCGGCTTCGACAAGAGCTCTGTTCACCATGCCGACGTCCGCGGACAGAAAAGCGTAGGAGACGCCGACAACGACAACCCAGGAAATAAAATGCGGCAAATAGCTGATCGTCTGAACGAACCGCTTGAACGCCATGTTCTTCACTTCGTTCAGCATGATCGCGAGCAGGATCGGCGCGGGGAAGGCGAAGATGACCTTCAGAAAGCTCAAGACCAGCGTGTTGCGGACAATCGTGGCGAACTGATAATCGTGGATGAACTCATCGAAATACCTCAGGCCCACCCATTCGCTGGTAAAGATCCCCTGAATGCCGTTTGAAATGCTGTAATCTTTAAATGCCATCAAAATCCCAAACATCGGCGTGTACGAAAAAACCAGCAGAAAAATCATGCCGAGTCCGACAAATGCATGCAGTACCTTTTGCTTTTTGAACCGCTTCCACAGTTGGCTCCGCCGGCCACCCTGAGCCGCAGGGCTCGTCAGCGGTGTATCCAGTTCCATATGCGCTCCTCCTCAAAGTTTTGTGAGCGTTGCTTCCCGAATAAGCTTCGTGCGAAACTTACTTCGGAAGCAGGGGCTTTACAACTAGTCTATCCTCCCGGACTTTATCGCCGTAAGCCAACATTTTTAAGAAAGCGTTGTCATTTTTTCAATAGCCCGCCTCGTTGCCGGACAAAGAGAAGCCTAAAAAACCTGAAGCCACAGCAAGGATTCCCCTTGCCCGGTTCAGGTTCGATTTAAGTGAATAACTCTCTAATATTTGAGATCCAGCGTTTTACTTCCAAGCGCTCTTCGCTTCTAAGGCAGGCGATCCCGTAGATCACTTCTTCAGTGTGGCTTAAAGGAACGAAGACGATCTCGCTATCCTCTCCAATCACAAAGTCCGGCAGAACCGAAATGCCAAGATCGCTCTTTATCATGGTATGTACGGTATTAATGGTATCTCCGTAGGTATAGACGGAATCCGGACAATTCTCAATGATTTGCCTATGCAGCCTTTTTAGGGTTGGGGGGGATTGGTGATCATCAAACAAAACGAGCGATTCATGATTTAATTGTTCGACGGACAACTCTCTTTCCTTCGCAAAAGGATGATTCGGGGGCAGTATACAACCATAAGACCCTCGATGCACGGGGTAAAAACAAAAATCAGTATCCTTTCCCAAATTATCTTCTGTAGTAAAGACGATATCAAACTTTTGGTTCAAAAGGTCTTCTTTCTCTCTTGTCAAATTAGACTTTTTTAACTGGATTTGGATCTGCGGATATTGTTCCTTAAACCGCTTAATAAGGTCCGGCAAGAAATTCTTCTCAAAAACAGTCTCCGTGTATCCGATGATCAAAGTACTTTCATATTTCTCCGAAAGCCGTTGTGCTTTCTTAATGGATTGGTCCAACCGGAATAGAAGTCCTTCCAAATCTTCGTAGAAGCTATGCCCGGCGATCGTCAGATTTACGGTTCTTTTGTTGCGGACAAACAAAGTGATTCCCAGATCATTTTCTAAACTTTTAATATTATGGCTTACAGCGGGCTGGGTCAAATTTAATTTCTCAGCCGTTGTCGAAAAATTCAGTGTTTCAGCCAGAGAAACAAAACATTTGAGTTGCTGTATATTCACTTGTAACACCCTTTTTAATATATAAATCCTTTTTATAACTCATAACATAGGGTAATTTCACACCAGTGTCAACCTGTGCTACTCTTTAATTGTGAAAATAATCACTAGAGAGAAGGAATGAAAATGCGTTATATTGTAACCGGCGTAGACGGTCAACTAGCAAGCCGTGTAGCGGAAACGGTGCTCGCGGAAGTGGATGGTCGAAATTTAACCTTCACATGTATGAAGAAAGACAGAATTCCCAAAGATACGGTTCAACGTTGGGAAGGTGCGGGCGTTCAAATCTTCGAAATCGATTATGATGACATTCCGTCCATGGAACGGGCTTTCAAAGATGGGGATCGTATCTATATCGTCTCTGGGCTTGAAGTAGGCAAAAGAGTCCAACAGCACAAAAATGCGATTGATACGGCAATCAAAGCAGGGGTTTCACACATCACCTACAGTTCTTTTATCGGTGCGACAGATCCCAATTACGCTCATGTTTTTGTAACTCCGGACCATACTGCGACTGAAAACTACTTAAAGTCGACAGGCGTTGCCTATAATGCAATGCGAAATAACTTATATCTGGAAAACTATCTGACCATGTATACGATGTTGGCCCTCATGTCCGGCAATAAGTGGTTGAGCACAGCCGGTGAAGAGCGGGCTACTCTCGTCCACAAAGATGACTGCGCACGGGCCGCAGCCGCAGCCCTGCTCGGAAAAGGCGAAGACAACAAAGCTTACAACATCGTTGGATCAGAATCCGTTTCCGTAAGGGATCTGTGCAATCTTATCAAAGAGGTTTCCGGCAAGGACCTGGAGTATGTCCCTGTGAATGCGGAGCAATATTACGAGCACCTGGAGAAACTGCACATTCCCAGAGAAATTACCGGAGACTTCTCCCGCTCGCCTGTCCCATTCTGCGGCGATGATCTCGTGACAACCGATGCCAGCATTAAAGAAGGGCTATTAAACGTTCATTCCGATGCCATTGAAACTTTAACTGGACAAAAGCCAAAAACGGCAAGAGATATTATCGATAAATATAAATATATTTGGGAGAACAATATCCAAAACTGGCGCGATATGAAATAGAAACTCGGTCAGATGGAAAAAGAACAAAAAGCGGCCTCTTCGCATCCCTGCGAACGGAGACCGCTTTTTGAATTTGAATTGGTGTTCCTATTCATCTCCAAGTAATGTAAATGAGGACAGACTTGCGCCTCCCGAACCTCTATAAGTAAAATAAAGCGCTTGTATACCGTCCGGAATGACGACATCGGCAGCATATTCCGTCCAGATATTCGAAAATTGGACCGGTATACTTCCGAGAGCCGGGCCGTCCCATGACGTTTTAACCTCAAAGACCCCTTGGCAGTAACCGCGTACCTTGATTTTAACCTTCCTGATTCCACGGCAGTCAAAATACTTGTAACCGGCCGTAGCGGAATCCGTCATATTGGCGATGTACCCGATTTCTTCATCCCCGTCTTTTCCATCCTGGGTTATTTTCGGGAATCGGCTATCCAGCCACGCCCCCGAGCCGAAACCGCCGGTATACAGCGCCTCGTCTTTGCAAAACAGATTACATGCCAAGTAAGCGGGATATTCCCCGCGCCCCGCAAGCGGCCCGCCATTCGGACCGCAGGAGGTCATCTCCACCTGTGGAATCCTTCCGTCCTCCCTGAAAGTGATCGGTTCGAGACAGCCTTGCCGACTGAAAGCTGTGCCGTTGGTATGTCTATGGTAAAAAACAAACCAATTCCCGTTGATTTGGACGATGCTTCCATGATTATTCCCGCCGTAATACATAGGTTTGCCCGCCGGCTTGTAGGAATCAATATAAAGATCGTTGTTACTTACGACAATCCCCCGGTAGACAAATCCTTTCGTCGGAAATTTGCTGGTGGCATAGCACAATTCATGCATGGCGATCGAGGAATAGATAAGATAATAGGTATCGCCTTTCTTCCTGATGGAAGGAGCCTCAAAAAACTCATGTCCTTCAAACCCGCTGCCCTTGCTGTATGGTTCGCTCGGCGCGACAAATACCGGTTCTTCCACGATCGTCAGCATATCGGGACCCAGCACCGTGGCCATGGCCCCGTGTCTGGATTGGTCTCCGACTGCACAGAAACCGGTATACAGATAGGTTTTCTCTCCTTCCGTCAACACGCCCGGATCAAACTGGGGCTCGTCGCCTTCTCTTTCTCCCAGACGTGTGCCGTCCGCATACCTGACGTAACCGTAAAATTCATATTTGCCGGCCGGTGTATCGCAGACGGCTACCGAAACGATAGAAACCTTATCGAGAACATAGTAGAGATAATACCGTCCATCCGGACCGACGGTAACGTCAGGCGCATAAAGGCACATGCTGCCGTCCGGATTAAGCGGGTCATCCGTTTTCTTGTAAATCACACCTTCATATCGCCAGTCGCCCAAATCCTCCACGGGTGCCGACCAGCACACATAATCGTTAATACAAAACACGTCTCCGTTGAAACGATCGTGCGAGCCGTACACATAAACCCTGCCGTTAAAAACATAGGGTTCTCCGTCAGGTACATATTCCCATGACGGCAGGTAGGGATTTAATCCTTGCTGTTTCATTTCACGACGTCCTCCTCATCAACTGCGGCACTCTTCTCATTTTGCAGCTTTGAATAACCGTTGGGAAAAATGATACAGATCGTTTTTCCACACGAACCAATCGTGGCCTCCGCTTTCCTCAAACCATATGTGAGGTACACCGTGCTCCGCCAAATAAGCATGCGTCCGTTCGCTGATATGCTTGAGATCATCCTGATCTCCGCAAGAAAGCCACAGCAGTCGGAGAAGGGCCGCGGCTTCCTGCGGATCGGGAAATAGCCGATCGGGAGTTTTGGTATTAGGCGCCGGGGAAAAGGCTCCGATCCAGGCAAACCGGTCGAGATGGTTCGAGCCGATGTTCAAGGACTGCCCGCCGCCCATGGACAAGCCTGCGATCGCACGGCTCTCCCGGTCTGGCGATACCGAGTATTTCGACTCGATCCACGGGATCAGATCCTGGAGCAGGTCGGATTCGAATCTTTCGAACGCCCGAATCTTCTCGGGGTCGAAAATATCTCCAACGGGACGGTCGTCCGGCATCGCTCGGCCGTTGGGAAACACGACGATCATAGGCTCCAGCATGCCGTCGGCGTAGAGGTTATCCAGGATGATCTGGGGCTGCCCATGGTTGAACCATTCGTTTTCGTCCCCTCCAATACCGTGCAAAAGGTACAATACGTTATAAGTATGGTTTGGGGAATATCCTGGGGGCGTATATATCCGCGTTTTTCGGGAATTCCCTACCGTTTCGGAGAAATACTCCACCATCTCCACATTTCCGCGGGCAATATTTTCCCGGTACCGATCGAAGCCTTCCGGAGCTGTCGTTCCCATTCCATTCTCTCCTTTCGTATTTTCCTTCAAAAATGAATTCATTACGGCGAATAGCCAAATCCCAAGATTGTAAACCGCTTATTCTGTTGTCCGTCCGCCATTGCAATCTCCACCGTGTGTTCGGCGGACTCCCGCTCATTGTATAGGATCACGGCATGGCAGTGAGTCCAGTTCACTTGATGCGGATCGGCTACCCTTACCATTTTCCCGTCCACCCCTATGTTTGCGCTGCCAAATTCCGCGTCCCCCGAATCCTTGTAAACCAAAATGAGCCGTTTGCTCCTCAGGGTCATCCTGAACGGAGCATCCCCTGCTTCGGCCGTGTGCATCCAGTTATTGGGGAATTGAGGTGTCCCCAAGGAATGATCGTCCATTTCCGCCAACTGCAGCACGGCATCGGTCTCCCGAAAGCTCCCCTCATTTATTCGTGCGATACTTGGGCCATTTAGTCGGTCCAGCAGCCGTATATCGATAAAGTCGTTGCCAATGGCCGGTGGCTTGTGGATGGATATATCCTCCTCGTCCGAGACTGCCCGGTCGGTTACATCGAATAAATGCCCCAGACAATCGGCCATAATCTCGTGTCCCCGATTAGTAGGGTGATACATATCGGCGAAAAATTCCTCCTTGGACACGATGTTGCCCTGCTCACGGGTCCATAGAAACTGCTCCACGACGGCGTCTTTTATACTGACCATCGGAAGCTGATAATGCCAACCGACAGGGGCGAGCCGGCCTTGGAGATTCCAGTCGTTTTCAAACACACTGAACAGCAGGATCACCGCGGGCTTGTTGTCGGCGCCAAGGGCTTTAAGCACCAGACTTTCGTAACAATTCCCTTCGGTCTCGTCGTCCGCATCGTTGACGGCAAACTCCACGACGACGATATCCGGCTTTACCGCACCGTCCCTGGTCACATCTCGATCATAACGGACGACCCCGAGTTCCGACGGTGTACCTCCCAGCCCTGCTTTGACCAGGTGAATGGAGCTGCCGTCGGCGGGCGCGAACATTCGCTTAAAGAGCTGGTACGACCGGTAAGCGTAACAATTCGTCGGCAGCGGCTCCGCACCCGCCCCCTGCGTAATTGAACCCCCGATATAAGCGATCGCAACTTGCTCGCCTCTTTTCGCTTTCTCGATGGCCCTCTTCAATCTTTGGTTGTTGCCTTGATTTAAAAGCGATTTCGCGATCATCTTGCGATAAGCCGATTCCTGAGGCGCCGTCTCAGCTCCTGTTCCATCAACGGCATCCGATGAAGGTCCGGTCATCATCCATCCTCCTTTCCCATCGAAGAGTCTAGAAATAGTACAGCGTTTTCAACTTGATCTTCTCTCACGACCACAGGGTCACCCCGGTAAAAAACGATGCATTGACCAGCTTTGCCGGCGATTTCAACCAAGAATTCTCTTTCGTCAGGCATACCGTCGAAACTGCCGCTCCGTCTCCCTATCGTTAGGGTGCGCTCAGCTTCGCACCAGTGCATCTCAATCAAGGAGTACGAACCGGTCTCGTAATTGTAGGTATCCCCTTCATCTTCATAAAGTGTGAATTCGGCATCCTTGCCGGGGTATACTTTCAGGCGTATGGGCGCGCTCGGCAGTTCGTCGGCGAATTGGAGATCCGGTCCGACAGGAATAATCGAGCCGGCGCGGACATAGAGCGGAAGCGTCTCCAAATCGGCTTTCGCCTCGATCGTCTTGCCGCCCTCGATTCGTTCGTCGCTCCAATATTCGTACCATTCACCGGCCGGCAAATAGACATTGCGAAACTTACTGACGTTATGCAACTTGCAGGAGCCGGGACCGTAGTACATCGCCGTTGTGACAGGCGCGACAAGGAACGCCGGGCCGAACATAAACTGATCATCGATGTTGTGCACACGCGTATCTTCCCGGTAATCAAAAGCCAGCGCCCGAAACATCGTATAGCTTTGATGCGCGACCGCCCCCGCAAGTGAATAGATGTAAGGTATCAGCCTGTATCGGAGCTTCAAATACTTCACCAATGTGTCGTAAAACGGCTCGCCGAATCGCCAAACTTCCCTAGGCGTATCCGTACCGTGCGAACGGAACATGGGCAGAAATGCTCCCCATTGGAACCAGCGGACATAAAGCTCGCGGTACCCCAGGTCCGCAACTCCCTCGTTAAAATCCCCGTTCCAAAACCAAAGGTCCGGCTTATTGTGAACGAAAAACGCTCCTATATCAAGCGTCCAGTAAGGAGACCCCGTCATGCAAAAGTTAAGACCGTCCGCAATTTGCTTTCTGAGCGTCTCCCAATTGGCCGATATATCACCCGACCATGTAATCGTGCCGTAGCGATGCTGCCCGGCAAAAGCGGAACGCGTCAGATTCACAACCCGTTTACTGGCGGTTACGGATCGTTGTCCTTCATAGATACCTTTGGAATGCAGCAGCGAATAGGCATTGATATACTCCGGGTCAAGATAAAGCTTGGATTCGGCCGTGTTGGTCAGCATTCGCAATTCGGGCTCCGGCTTCACCGCTCCTTTCCAGTCCGCTTCGAACGGCTCTGTACAGTCGCACCACCACGCGTCTATACCATGAGAAAACAGTCCGTCATCCGCTTGCTTCCAATACAATCGGCGAGCTTCCTCCTTGAAAGGGTCGTATGTGGCTGGTTTCCGAGCAGAAAACCGGACTCGCTCATTTCGCGATGATTGTCACCCCCTTTTCTCATGGTCGGCCAGATCGATACCATCAATTTGGCGTTCATTTCATGCAACTTGCGCATCATACCCGAGGGGTCCGGAAAACGCCGTGAATCCAGAGTCTTTTGTCCCCACAGTTCGCCTTCCCACGACTGCCAGTCCAATACAATGCAATCCAGCGGCAGTTTGCGCTCCCGATACTCCTGTACGATAGCGATCAATTCCTCCTGGGACACGTATCTTTCTTTCGACTGCACATAGCCGTAAGCCCACTTCGGCAGCATCGGCGCTTCGCCCGTTAAAAAGCGAATGCCGGCTACAATCCGATCGAATTCCGGACCGTAAATAAAATAATAATCCATCTCGTCGTCAACATCGGTCCAGATGTACGAACCAAAGGAGTCGTCGTGAAAGCTTAGATTCGAACAGGAGTCCACCAAAATTCCGTAGCCGCGCGTGGACAACAGCACGGGTACAACCGCTTTCATATTTTGCTGGTACAAGTATTGATGTTTGCCCCGAAGGTTCATCATCCCTTCTTCATGCGAGCCAAGCCCGTACAGTGCCTCCCCGGGCTGCCACTCGAACTCCAGCTTGGTATGATAGGCCCGCCTATCGAAAATGCGGTTCATGCCTTCAACTCTTGCCCGAAGCCCATCCGCTCCGAGATTATTCTCAACAGAATCCTTGGAAACGTCGAAGATCGTCCGGTAAACGTCGGTGAGCTCAAGCGTCTTGCCTCCTCTGGACGGTTCTTTCGCCAACAGTCCGCCGCTCGCATCCCAATAGCTGAAAGCGCAGGTCGATTTGTCCACCCGAATCGTGAGCACATCGGTGGTCAGTTCCAGATCCCCGGATCGTTCCGTAACCGTCCATGGAACATCCTTCCTCTCCTGATGCTCCACAACTACTAGGCTCCGTTTGCTGCCAAACTCCGAATCCAAGGTGTAACGAATTCTTACGATGCCCGCCGCGCAAAAAGCGATATGGATGATCCCATCGGAGGTGTCCAACTTAACGCCGTTCGATTCGATCTGATATTGAACCAGCTCCAAAATTACCGCTCCCCTTCCCGATGGATTTGAATTAATATAATGATATTATTGTTGTTTTCGTAATATCTAGCAGATAATTACGTTTCTTGATCACTATATTACGGTTTTGTGGGAGGGCATTATGTTTGAGCATCGTTACCGGGAGGACAAGCTGCACGGTGTTCCCGAATTCCCGCTGGATATTTACAAGGTGGAGCACCCGGCCGACGCCTATTCCATCCTTCCCGTCCATTGGCATAGCGAAATGGAAATCATTTATCTGGCTGAAGGAAAGGCCGAATTCCGCATCGAAGACCGGAGGTTTGCCGTCTCGGCGGGAGAAGCGCTGATCGTTCATCCGGGGGAGCTGCATTCGGGAATTAACGATCAGGGTGTAGTGATCTGCTATTACTCCATCGTATTCAAATTATCCTGGTTGTCTTCATTCCAAGCGGATCGAATCGAGGAGCTGTTCTTGGGTCCGATTTTGCTGGAAAAAGCGAGGCTCCCCGCCTTGTTATCCACATCGGTGGGGACGCCTCCCGTACTGCTGGACCATGTCCGGCAGCTTCTGATTCGCTACAAGCAGCGCTCACCTGGCTATGAGATGAGTATAAAAGGCCTGTTGTTCCTGCTGATTGCGGATATTTGCCAATACGGACTGATAAAGAGAAATGAAGACCAGGGAAAACGCCCCGCACGCGAGGCGAACCAGCAGATAAAGAAACTGCTCGCTTATATGGAAGAACACGCCCGGGACAAGCTGGATTTGGATCAATTGGCGGCCGTGGTGTCCCTCAGCCGCTCCCATTTTTGCAAGTTCTTCAAAACGCAAACCGGGATGCGGCCGATGGAATACTTGAATTTCATTCGAATCAATCAAGCCGCCAACCTGCTGCGCACCGGATCGTACAATGTTTTGGAAGCCGCGCTGGAGTCCGGATATCAGCATGCCAGCTACTTTTCCAAGTGGTTTAAGTTCTATATGAACATGACGCCGTCCGAATACAAGGCCTACTATTCTACCGGTCTTTAACGGTTTGAATCCCTTACCTTCCTAGGCCCCTTGCGTTACCCGAAGCTTAGCCAAGATCAGCGACAAAGGTGGTCACGCTTTGAGCCGGGAGATGAGCCCAGAAATTTCCACCCGTCATCGTAAGCTCCGTTCCCGGCTGAAGATTGCTGCTGCCGCTAGTGATCCATCTGGAGATTTTCGAAACCGATGCATTGGGCAGGACAAAGTTCTGATTTACCCCGGAGTTATTTTTGTTGACGGCAACGATAACAAGCTTCTTATTACCTTTATAGGCGGATACATAAACGTTCGTTTCCGGATTTTTCGTCGCTTCAACCCGGACATACCCGGGACGGACGAATTTGGAGAAATGCGCCATAGCGTAACCGCGTTTGCTGATCGTGCCGTCCTCTTTCATCGGACCGTACGATCTGCGGATATACCACCATACGTAAGCTTGAAAATCTCCCTCTACCATCGCATTGTGGATATGGTAGGACACATCCAGGGCTTCGGGCCAACGATCCGCCGAGTTGTTGTCACTGTTCGGATAGTATACCTCCGTCATCCAGAGATCTTTGCCCGCTCCTTTTTGTTTGAACAAAGGATAAGCGAAATTGCTGACCTGGGTCCCGTACAGATGAGCGCCAAGAATATCCATATTGGCTAGCGCCTGCGGATCGTTTAGTATCGGGTCCGACATATTTTTCAGATACTGGAACGATTCCGGCGCGATCACTCTCGTATTAATCGATCCGGCATTTTCTTTCATGAAACGAAGCATTTCCTGCGGCGTCCACCACGTCCAGTCATGGGCATAATCGGGCTCGTTCTGGACGGAAATCGCATACAGATTCACGCCGTTGTTTCTCATATACGTCACGAAGTCGTTAAGATGCTGGGCATACGCGGCATACTTGTCATAACGGAGCCGCTTTGCCGACGGATCGCCGTTTCGGTTGAAGGTCTCGACCATGTCGGCGGGCGGATTCCATGGCGATGCGAATACGATGGCTCCGAGGGCAATCGCTCGTTTGGCCGTTTCCACTTCCCGGTACCATTGATTTCGGTCTTCGTGTACATAGATTCTCAAAATCGAGAAACCCAGTTGGTTATTTCCGTTCCCGAAGGCGGTTTCTCTTTGTGCCGCCGTCAAATCCCCGATCCAGACCGGATGGTTGATCCCCCCGAAACCACGAATCACTTGTTTTTCCGCCGAAATATTTACGATGGCGTCGCTGGCTGCGGCAATTTTTCCAGGTGCCCCCAGGATGGACAATGCCATGACAAGGGCCAAACATGCGTATATGGATTTCTTAAACCGTAAATTCATGAGACTGCTCCTCCTTGAATTTTCGTCAATTCACAAGGATCAACTGCCATTGCTGATGCAAATCCCCGCGATAAGGGTTCTGCTGGAGCTTCGCCCCGTCGGCGGACGACCCCCCCGCCACTTCGACGGCTTTATTGCTGTTCGCGTTAAGGATGCTCCAATATCCGTTGCTGAGCTTGATCAGGCGGAATCGCTGCGCCGAATTTCCGTAATCCTCCATGAGCTGTATCGCTTCCCCGTTGTTTTTCGAACCGTTTCTAACATCCATCACCTTGCCGTCGCTCGAGCTGACGCTGCGAAGCCGGTACAGATTGTTGTATGCTCCCATATCATCGGCAATCCATCGCTGCGCCGTAGCGTTATTGTCTGGCCATTGCTGCAGCTGCAGTGAATTACTGTTTTGACCGCCGGGGACGTCGATCACCTTGCCCGAGGCGCGATTCACGATTTTATAGGTTTCCCCCGACGTAATCCCGTTCCACATCCCGTTCCACGGATGAAGCTGCGCACGTTCATAGTACCATTCGAAGATAAAGCGGGCCATGCCGTCCCGTGCCGGATCGCCGTCGTAGAGCAGCCCTGCCGTCGGATCGGCAAACGTGCTTCTTGCCCCCGGCTGAAGGAGAAAACCGTTCATGTGGACCGCGATGCTGACGTTTCCGGCTGCCGTAAATATGGCTTTGGTGTTTTTGCCGAAACCTTCGCTCGATCCGTTGAACAGTTCCCAGTACTCCGAGTCACCCGGCAGCCGTTTAAACCAGGTCGTTTCCGTAATATTGATCGGATAGTTGTCTGCGCAAGGCTTGATGCTGGTATCCCATTGCTGCTGAAGTATCGAAGCGTTATCCTTTGCTCCGTAGCCCGGGTACCAATGGACAGCGTATCCGATGTTGTTCAGCGGATCGGTTAACGGACGGGTGGCGCATAGCTGATAATATTGATCCCATCCTAGGCCGGCGGCCCATATCACGTTATCCGCCCCTTGACTGCGGATCGTGGAAATGATGGAATTTTGAAAATGGCGCAGCGAGTCCCAAAACGCCGGGAAATCAGGATCGGAAGGGTTGCCTCCCCAACGTCCGTTCGCATAGGACAGAACCGGTTCATTAATGATCTCGAACATAACGTTGTCCGCGCTTTTGATCGCCGGTTGCGAGGCAAGATATCCCCAGATTTGATTGAATTTCTCGAGATTGGCCTGCGTCGTGGCCCGATTATCCTGGAGTGTGAAGTCGAGGCCTAGCGTAACGTAGATTCCTTTGGTCTTGGCATACTGGATATAAGGCACTACGACATTCTTCGTAAAGGACTGCAAGCCCGCAAAATTATACGTTCCGGCCGCCACGTCGCCCATGTCTTCGCGGTCGATAAAGAGCCTAACCTGGTTCATATACCAGCCGTGATTGTTGCCGTACTTCGGAGAGGGATCGGAGAATGTGTCGGTAATATCCTTTAAATACTCCAAAATGGCAGCATGACGATTCCCCCCATTCCGGTTCAGGTAGTAATTGCTTCCCTGATAAGTCCAGTACGAGCCACCGGGCTGGTGCCATCCGCTCAGGACAACGGGCTGCCCCTCGCTGTTTACCAGTTGGTTGCCGCTGACGTGAAGCTTGGACATCGGCATGCCCGACCATGCATCGGCCGCGCCATGATGGAGTCCCTGCGTTGCCGGCAACAGGAGCAGCACCGCCAATAACAGCTTGAGCGTCCATCCGGTTCTTTTCATAATCGATCAACTCCTCTCATTTTGGTTACGTCACTGATCGCTCGGCTTTTTCGTAACGGAAAAAATCGAAGTCGGCATGACCGCCGATTTGCCTGGACGCATAATAATAAAGCCCGATGCGATAACCCATAAAGTGATCCAAGGTATAGCGCATGCGCAGCTCCCCTCCGATCGGCAACCATTCCGTCCCGTCGACGGAATAATAAAAGATAGCCACATCTTTGCTGTTCTCAAAATCAAAGTCGATCTTCAAATATACATCCCTGCCGCGAAAAGAAACCCTTTCCAGCTCCATTTCTTCGCCATTTCCATCGTTCACACTCATCGAGATGAACTTGTCGCCGTTCTCCGCAACTTTAACGCCGACGGTGCCGAATTGGCTTTGCAGGGCAACAAGCCCCGCATGATCGCCGGGATTCATCCGCCCCGTGTCCAATAAGACACTCCCCGAGCATGCCGGCCCTTCCGTACGCTGTGTCAGCGTATTTCGCGCCTGAAGCACGCCTGCAGCCAAGCTGCCCGTCGTCAGTCTTAGGAAACCGGGGCGTTTGGTCACCGACCATAGCCGATGATCCGGGTTGTGGTTCCACTGCCAATTCAAAGCCAGCTTATCCGATGCATATTCGAATTCATCGCTGATCACGAGCGGCTTCGCCTCGGCTTGCGGCAAGTCGACTTCAAACCGTTCCGGCACCTTGCCTTCCATGCCGAACACGGGCCAATCCTCCTCCCAAACCACCGGCACCAAGCACGGGATTCTCCCGACGGCATCATGATCCTGGAACAGCATCGCGTACCACTTGCCATCCGGCGTATCGAACAGTCCACCTTGGGCGATTCCCTTGTTGCGGTAGCCGAGATCGTCGTCCAATACGATTCTTCGTTCATAAGGGCCGAGCAGTTCCCGTGACCGGTAACAGATTTGTCTGCGCCGGCCGTTACCGACACCGGGCTTCGGCCATTCGATAAACAGCAGATAATAGTAACCGTTGATGCGGTAGGCATGGCAACCTTCGCAGCGCAGACCGATACCTTCCGCTTCCGTTTCGAACAGCCGCTGGTTGATTCCGTTCGGCTTAAGGGCCGTGGCATCCCCGGTCAACTCGGTGATGTAAATATCCCCGTTGCCGTAGATCACGAACACCCGGTCATCAGCGAAGAGCAGGCCCGGATCATGCCGCAGTCCGTCGATGACGGATCTCTGCCACGACCCCTGCACGATATTGTCCGTACGGTACACGTAAAATTTCCTGGTATCGTTGCTAGAGAAACAAACATAGAATTTGCCCTGATGATGGCGCAGGCTGGCCGCCCAAGCGCCTTGCCCGTATATATTTTTGCCGCCTTCCAGACGATGGGCCTCGTTGTCTTCGAGCGTATCGTATGCGTAACTAACGATTTCCCAATGCATCAAATCCTCGGACCTCATGATCGGGCAGCCCGGCATCGAATGCATGCTCGTACTGACCATGTAGTAGGCGTCCCCTACACGGATGACATCCACATCCGGCACATCCGCCCAAATGATCGGGTTCGTAATCTGCGTCTTGTTCATCTGATGAATTCTCCTTTCAATCCATGGCGACAGATAGAAATATCCGGATACGCCCGTTTATAACTCAGCCTTCGCCGCCTCCACAACGGCCCAGAACGCCGGTTTGGGCTGATGCTGTTGATCGAACAGCATAGGCGCATTGGTGCGTGCGACCGGAAAACCATGAAGCCAGGTATGATCGTCGGCGATGCCCCAAAAGATGACGCCGCCAAGAATGTCCTTGTTTCGACGGAAAGCCTTAAACAGCTCGCCGTACCGATCGGCTTGCAGGCTCAGGATTTCTTGCGGGGGCACTTGGCCGTAGTCGCTGCGATCGTTCCAGGCATAAATGCTCATATCGAGCTCGGTGACGAGATTGTCGAGGCCGAGGTCCGCGAATTTCCGCATCGAGGCGATGATGGAATCCACCGATGGACCATAGATGTCAATATGCGTCTGATGTCCGACCCCGTCGATCGGAACACCTTGTTCCAGCAATTCTTTCACTAGCAAAAACAAACGGTCTCTTTTCACGGGGTTATCCGTACCGTAATCGTTAATATAAAGTTTCGCTTCGGGTCCCCCGGCTTCCCGGGCGGCTCGAAATGCCGTTGCGATGTAATCGGTACCGGCTATTTTATACCATTCGCTAGCGCGCATCCCGTCCGGATCCCCCGGTTCAATGACTTCATTCACCACGTCCCAAGACGTAATCTCGTCCTTATATCGGCCGACGATCGTCCTGACGTGGGTATCCAGGCGTTCCAGCAGCAATTTTTTGTTCGCCTCGCGACGCTTGGGGTCCGTCTCATTCACCATCGGCTTGCCTTCCGCATCTCGGAAGAACCACGCACCAGTTTGATTATGCCAAACCAGCGTATGGAAACGAACCCGCATGTTGTTCTCCTTGGCAAATTCTACGATTCGATCCGCATTCGTCCACTGAAAGTGGCCCTCCGTTGGCTGCATCGCCTCCGGCTTCATGGCGTTCTCCGCCACCAGCCAACGGACATGCTTCTTCAGCAATTCCGCCGATGGGCTGTTGATCTGATTCGGTTCAACCGCCGCGCCGATCGGAAAGTCCTCCTCAAAGAGCATAAGAAGCGAGGGAATATCCCGCCTTCCGGACGTCTGTGCCCGCGGCTCAGTTGGTGCGAATTTGTTAATCAGGGCTGGAGATTCGGATTTCGACTTCCCGTTCGTCGCTTCAGAGTTCCCCCTTAGCTCCACGACTCCCACCTCCTGTATATTTGGCTTCTGACTTCCAGCAACCTGCTTGTCACGACTGCCCATATAGGACACGATCAAAAGCAGGACAAAGGACACTACCGCCGCTGCTGCCACTGCCGTTGCCGCCCATCGGCCCCCCTTCGGCATACGAAGCAAAGCCTGACCTCCTTTCCACTTCGAGCAAAAGATGAGGGTTCCGGTATGGCACCGGCCCGAATGGTTACAACTCTATATTAGCGCTTACATTATTTTGGAACAACCTGTCAAATTTAGGGTATTTCACCTGTCCGATCTCAGGTTGCCAAAGTTAGAAAATGGAGAATGTATTCCCTCGCTTACAGATAACCAAATCATATGAGGCCCGCGGTGATCAAAGTGCCTAGTGCCCCATCAGCCATCGTAGTGGGAGTTCTAAAACTCTTCGCCATGGCGTAGCGTGCTTAATTTTGCATGCCCAACCACAATTTCTCTAAGCGCTCGCTGCCGCTACAATAGCGGCCATTTGGGCCGTTATTCCGGCCTAATTTGCCTTTACCGAGAAAATAGCGGGCCAAAAAGGCACTAGCATTGCATTAACTCGAGGGATCTAATGGCCGTAACCGCCTCCCTTTGAAACCGGGCAGGTGGATAGCGCCTTTTACGGCGCTATTTTGTCGAATCCGGCCCTTTGGTGTGAAATAGAGGTCATTTAGGGCCTTATTTTGAAAAAAATCGGGCCAAAACCTGATTTCTGTACTCGCACCAGAGAAATAAGGCCCTTTTTAGCCGCTATTTTTCCCGAAAAAGCATATCTGGGCGAAATAGCAGCCCAAAATGCCGCTATCATAATGTGCGGTAAGTGAGATTGCGGGGTGGGCAGCACCATGTCAGGTTTAATGCAACGCTAGTGCCAAAAAGGCCTTATTTCCTGCAACGGTGTGGGGCCAAATAATCACGATTTGACCCGCTTTTTCCTAAAATAGAGCCTTAAAAAGTCGTTATTTCCCAGAGCTAAGCCAAATTTGCAGAGTTAAGCCAAATTTGACAAAATCAGGCGTAAAAAGGCTCTTATCACAATTCACCAACCTGGCTTTCAAAGGGAAACCGGTCTCCGCTGAGTAGGAAGCAATCACCGATAAAATTGCCATGCTTCGAAATCAAATAGCTTCTGATCCCGCTCCCCGGTAAACACGAAGTAGAGATGACGTATGCCGGATGCGCCCGAAACCTCAATGGAAATTTCCATACGTTGTTTCGCAGCAGATGCAGGCGGTACGTTCACTGTGCCTATCCGTTCTCCATCCGGACAATCCAGTCGAAGCTCCAATCGCCCTCCCCCTTCTATTCCCGAGACCCAAGCCGTAAACACGGATGCTCCTTTTCCGAGATCAGCATTGGCCACTGCGATCCAATCCCGGTCGTGGATGTCCGTGACCGCCAGGGTTGGACTGCCCTGCTCGTCTTCAACAACAGAAGACGGATTGACTTGAATTCCGGCATTCCATGCCATCGTCACCGCCTCCGTACGTTGGAAAGGATTGAACGGCTGAGTCCCTTTCACGCCTTCCATGTCTGCGGCAATCTCCCTGAGGGTACCGTCCGGCTCGAAATGAACGCGGTTCAGATGGGTTGAGCGATAGCCTTTGGGAATCCCCATGGACTTCGCCAACGTTTGGGCATGATAGGCAATATACCAGTTTTGTTGAAACTGAAAAATGGCGTGATGATTATTTCCTCCGACCCCGAAGAAATGCCCCGGATTTTTCAAAATGGTCCCTTGATACGTCCAGGGGCCCATCGGATGCTCGCTGACCATATAAGCGATCTCGCCGGGAGGGGGACTGTTCTCCGGGCGCATTCCTTCCGAAAAGTTGGAGCAGTAGGTATAATAGTACCTTCCGTTAAATTTGTTAATGCCTGAATCCTCGAACATATAAGGAGCCGGAATCGTGACAGCTTCGCCGATCACGCTGACCATATCGTCGCCAAGCCGCATGACGCGGGCCGTATCCGGCATTTCGGCTTTGCCTTCCGGAATGCCGCCGCCAAAGTAGATATAAGCTTTACCGTCGTCGTCAACGAGTACGGCGGGATCAAACAGCCATGTGACGCCTTTCACGCCCGGCGTGTTCCTTGTGATCAGCGGCTTTCCTATGGGATCCGTCCACGGGCCGACGGGGCTGTCGCTCGTCAGCACGCCGATGCCGCTGGCGTTGTTGGCAAAATACAGAAAGAAGCGGTCCTCCCCGTCAATCACCTTGTGCGCTACGGCCGGGGCCCATGATTGGGTTGCCCATGCGGCAGCGCCGGCCGGTCCTGCGACCTGGATGGCGCCGTGATCGGTCCAGTTGATCAGATCCGCGGAAGAGATGACGGACAGCCTGTTGATCGTTCCGTAGCTGTTGTCCTTGACATTCCCCTCACCGTCATACTCCAATGCGTCGTACGTGTTATAAAGATAAACACGTCCGTCCACTGCCAGCACATAGGGATCCGCGCCGAATTTATGGGAGACGACCGGATTCCCGTTCGGAGGGATCTTGCCGATGGCGGCCGCATACGCCTCGCCGCGGGTGCTGTCCGCATCCCGGCTCGCATCATAATCGCCGCTTCCCCGGTCCATCCTTTCAGTTCCCGTTTTGCCCGCTTTGACTTTGATTTCATCGCTCATCTTGTCACTCAACTCCCGGTTTAACATTTTTAAATCGTCTTGGCCGCGATTCGCTAGGTTTGCCAAAACAAAGATTATGCTAACGAAAGCAAACAAAGTAGATATGACCAGTAACGGCTTTCCGGGCTCCATCCCTGAGCATGCCCTCCTCCATCGTTACTTGGTGACCTGTCATTCCTATAGCGGGTCAACGTTCCGGAACGCTCGTTAAAAAGTGTACCTTTAGCCAAGCAAGGCAACAACCCGACATTCCATACTGAAAACACCGGGCAAATGATGGCTTGCCGGGCTATTTTACGAGATTGTCCCGGTACTCCTGCGGCGTTAAACCCGTCGCCTTCTTGAAGAAGCGGGTAAAGGAATGGGCGGCATCGTATCCGACTAGAGGCGCCACGTCCCTTACCTTCAAATCCCCTTCCCTAAGCAGCTCCTTGGCTCTTCGTATTCGGCACTTTTCGATGTATTCGGAGATGTTGATTCCCCGTTCTTGCTTGAACAAACGCGAGAGATAGGACGGATTGAAATAATAACGTTCGGCAAGATGCACGAGGGTTATGTCTTGATCCAGATGCTCCTCGATATATTGGCACACCCGATCAATGACATGCGCCGTTTTGCCTCGTTCATCCATTCGCTTGAAATCGAAGATGTCTTCGGCCGTTCGCCTCAAATACCGAAAAGCTTCTTTCATGGAATCATGACCTTCCAAGTCCAACAGCTTTCCCCATTCCATTCCACGTTCTCCTGTCGGACCCTGAAGCCCTAGCCGGGTCAGCTTCGCATACAGCAGAAGAGCAATAGAATAATAGGCTTGGGCAGCGTGCTGATGAAGGTCGTCTCCGTTCAGCACGATTGCCGACAACCGCTCCAATTCATTCATGAATTCGTTCTCCCTTCCGGCCTCTAAATGCGATTCCAGGATAGCCGCCCTGTGACTCGTCTCCACTCCTTCCTTGCAGTGCGGCGATTTGGCGGAGTCGACTTGATCCTTCAGAATCATCGGAATCCCGTCCCCCAGCTTTAACTGCTGCAGCCTTCGCAGCCGTTCATATTGAGGTGTCACATCCTCCCACCGGCAAGGGAAACCGCTTATGGTGAACGATACGACAAGCCCCAAAGAATCCAGGCAGGCCTCCTGGATAAGTTCGAGCGTCCCTTCCAAATAAAGAACAAGACGATCACCGGATGGGTTCTCGGACCGCGGCTGAAGCATCCATAATAAATCCCCGTGTCTGTCCACGACGCCGATGCTGCGAACATGCTCCTCCATAAAAGAATCCCATATCAACCTTACCGATCGATGGTCATTTTTCTTTTCCGCATAGGCTTTGCCCGCTGAATAAGCAACGCGCCCAAGTGCCAGCAGTACAGGGAGTTTCGGATCCAGCCCGATGTTCAAGGTTCGGAAATCGTCATTCATCGCATCGTTATCCGCTCCAAGCACGCTGCTGTCCGCTACGAATTGCCGGAAGTATTCCCCCTGCTCCATCCATTCCAGCGCTTCAATCCGCATGCGGGAATGCTCCAACCATTCATTGATGCGGTTGCCGCTCTCGATTTCATGGATAACTTCCTTCACGACCTCCATGACCTTATCGAAGCCTTCCGTCTTCAGCAAATAGCGAACATTTGGCATCTGAATCGCTTGATAGGCGTAATCAAAATCACTGTAACCGGTCAGAAAGACAATTCTGCACCTTGGCCAAAGAGCCCGGATGCTCCCCGTCATTTCCAATCCGCTCATGCCGGGCATACGTATGTCCGTCAGAACGATGTCTATTCTCGTGCGCGACATCCAATTCAGCGCTTCCTTGCCGGAATATGCCCGGCAAACATCAAGCTTATCGGGCATCCATTGATGAAATACTTCGTACAAACTGTTCGTAATAATCTCTTCATCATCGACGACCAGCAGTCTATACATGTCCATTCCCCTCCGTCAGCCTGATTCGAATCTGGACCCGCAGTCCATTCAACGGACTTCTTGACAGAACTAACCCGCTGCTTTCCCCATAGGTCAGGACAATTCGCCGATGAATGTTGATAAGGCCCGTCACTTCAGGGGATTCAGCGGATTCCGACGTCTGTTCAAGCCGCTTGTTGAGCGTTTCGATTTCGTTATTCGTCAGCCCGTTTCCATTTTCTTCAATCACGATGGAAGCTTCGTCTTCATCCAAATGAAACGTCACACGCAGCAAGCCTTCATCCTGCATTTTTTCGAGGCTGTGCTCATAAGCGTTTTCAATAATAGGCTGGATGATCAGTCGCGGCACCTTGATCGTCTCCATTTCCTTCGGCAGATCGCCGAATTGAACGCGGATTCGCCTTGAAAATCTGAGCTTTTGAATCTCTGTATAAATCCGGGAATGCCTCGTTTCTTCCAGCAATGGAACATTGTCTGCGCCATTGCGGGTAATGAACCTGAAATATTCTCCCAGCATGTTCGTGAACAACTCGATTTGCGTGACATCCCCCGTTTTGGCCAGGGAGCTCAAGATGAAGAAACTGTTATATAAAAAGTGGGGATTAATCTGGGATTGGAGCTGTTTCAGCTCCGCCCTTTGCATCATGAGCTTATGCCTGAAATCCTGATCAATCAAATGCTGAAGTTTGATGAGCATCTGATTGAATCGATCGTACAAATATCCGAACTCATCCTTTTGTCCGTGTCGAATTCGAAAATTAAACAAGCCATCTTCCATTTTTCTGAAGCTTTGGACAAGCAGGAGCAGCGGTTTATGAACCAGCCTGTATGTCGATACGGCATAGATGGCGATGGCTAAGAGCGTCGTTCCTGCAAACAGCCAGGCCCAGACATAGAATTTACTTAGCGGCCGCTTCACCGCCCCGGTGGGCAAGTAGGAAAACACGGATAAGTTCAATTTGTCGGAATACGCCTTATCGATCAGGTACCTGCCTGTGCCGATACTTAGAATCTGACGATTCGTATTTTGGATGGTCTGCATGGCCCCTCTCATTAAACGATCCGCCTCCTCGTGGCTGGCTAGAGCAAATCCGGACGGCTCGGAGACGATAAAAGCCCCGCTTTCCGGATATACGCTGATTTGCGTCAGGGATTCCTTTAGTTTGCTCGAATCCAGCTCGATCTGGACGATCAGGAGTGACTCTTCTCCTTTTCTAGCTCCGTATTTGGCCGCCACAAGCTGGAGAGTATCGTCGATCTGCAAGAGTCTCGGATTGCCGCGGTCCTTTCCCGCATAGACGTGGTTATAACGTTCCGAGTCGAATGCATTCATCCCGGTCATGGCCGAAATCGTTTTATCCATGCCGCGGATATGAACGAATACGTCTTTTATATAGACGCTGCTGTTTTTGATGGATACCAGCCGCGGCAGCAAGTAATGGAGGCTTTCTTTTCTTTCGACCGTGCTCATCATCTCCCATGTCAGCGCCATTTTGTTCAGTTCCCCATCCTGCAAAATGTCGTATTGCTGAATTTCCAACCATTCGATTTCCCGGTTCAACCCGTCCAGGTAAGCCGACAGTTGCGCTTGCGAATTTTTGGATATTTCTTGGCTAGCGTATCGATAACTCCAGTTATACAGATAAATACCGAGAATGATGAGCGGAAGAATGACGAAGAGATAGGTAGCTATCAACCGGATAAAGATGGTATTACGAATGGAATTCACGGGTAACTTAAGCAATTCAACTCCTCCGATGCGTGTGAATATGCGTGATGATTAACCGCCTGCCGGCCTTTGAAGCCAATCGCGCTTGTGCGGCTCATGTTTTTACGGACGGCTTTTCTTGTCCTTTTGCCATTGATTCACCTCGGCCGTAATATCCGCACCGCCAAGCCGATTCCATTCCTCGACAAACCGGTCGAATTGTTCTATGGGTTCGCCAAGTATGATATTAACGAAGTAATCATGCTGAAGATTGTCCAGCAAGGTTTGTCTTTCGATCATGGTTTCGGTCGGTGCGCCGGCAAAAGCATCGAACAACAATTGATTGTTTTTTTCGTAATGGTCCAGGATACTCATCGCACCGGAAGCCCCATAGATCTTTTCCCATCCCCAGCCGGATTCGCTGTCCTCTTCCCTATTTAAATACCGATCGATCCGGTCCTGTATAAATCCGGGCTCCCCTTGTAACTGTGACGTCGTATCCTCACGACGCGCTTCGACGATTTGCCGGTATGCCTTGAGGTTTTTATCAGCCGGGAAAGGAGTCACTGGAGACAATCCCCACACGGGCATAACATTGTTGTAGTAAGTCTCGTACTCGGCCGTTTTGCCCCAATTTTTTTCAAGATGCAGATTGAACATTTTAAGAATCGCCTCGGGGTAAGCGAAGTCCTTCCTTACGGCGTAAAAATAACTTGTGGTGAATTTAAGGGGAACCTTCGCCGCCTTCCCGGAGTCGGTAACGATGGGGTAAGCTTGCCATTCGGCATCCGGATCGCCGTTTCGGCTGGATTGAAGCAAGAACGATCCCCATTGCTCACCGTAAGCCATGCCGATCTTCCCATCGGCAACGAGCTGTTTTGCTTTGCTGCCGTTTTTAAAAATGAATTCACTGTCGATTTCATGGTTACGATACATCTCTTGAAGCGTTTTGAGCGCCTGTTTTACTTCGGGCTGAACGCCTCCGTATACGAGTTTGCCGCTCTCGTCTTCAAGCCATATGTTCGGGTAAGCTCCATATCCGGCCATGAATCCGGTTAAGCCCATGACGGGGTCCCACAAATACTGGGTAGCCGCGATTCCAAAAGTGTCCTGTTGACCATTCCCGTCGGGATCCCGTTCTGTAAACGCTTTCGAAACTTCCAAGACGTCATCGATCGTTTTCGGAGGCTGTAATCCCAGTCGATCCAGCCAATCCGTTCGAAGCCACAAGAACATCGCCTTTTCGACAGAGGAATCGGTCTCCGGTATGCCCATCAGCTTGCCGTCGATCATGCCGGATTCCAGGGTGCCGCTTCCTTCTTGGCGATGAACTTGTTGTGTCAACGGTGAAGCATATTCCTTGTAAACCTTCGTCAGATCCTGAATCAGACCGGCATGGCTAAGTTGCCTCAGCTGTTGGGCATTCACCTTAACGATATCGGCGATGTCTCCTGAAGCCAGCATAATATCCAGCTTCTTGTGGTACTGTTCGCTTCTCACAGCCCATTTGTATTTGATTTGAATGCCCAGAACTTGTTCGTACAACCGGATCCAACGGTTGTCCTCCAGCGTTTCATCGGGCAATGCCTTCAGCATATCTTCCAAACCATCGTCGATTTCTCTTACAAACTCAACCTCGATCGGCGGATAAAATTCGCTTAATGACTTATCGCTGTATACGCCCTCCCCCTGTGTTTCCGGCTCCCGATGATGGACGATACCGCTGCTTTGGTGACAAGACGCCATTGTTGAACCTAACAGTAAAGTACTTAACACGACCTTGGACAAGTTCTTTACGATGATCCGCAACAGATAACACCCTTTCTATCGATTAATTGTATTATTATACTTTATCCACCAAGGCCCACAATAGCCATTTTTTTACTTCCCATCCCGTCATTTACTTGTTGGACGCCGCATGCGCGCAAAAAACCGCCATCCCCCAGACACGGGGCGGCGGTCATCATCATGAAATGTCAACCTACGATGCCGGTACGCTCGATGCTCTCTACGAAATAACGTTGCACGAACAAATAGATGATAATTAAAGGGAGGATGGCCAGTAAAATCCCCGTATCCTGCACCATGCTCAAATAAAAGGGATCCGCCTTCGACGGATCTCCGCCGAGCATAATGGACAGGTTGTACGGCAGCGACGAGAGCTGCGTGGACATGACCTTGCTTGATGTCAGGTAAGTCGTCGTGTAGAAGCTGTCGTTCCACTGCCAGACAAAGGAGAACAACGCCGTGGTCAGGATGGCAGGGATTGCGTTTGGCATCATGATGCGGGTAAACGTAGTTCCTATGCCGGCGCCGTCAATATAGGCCGCTTCCTCTACTTCCTTCGGAATCCCGCGGAAAAATTGTCGGAAGATAAAGATATACAAACCGGCTTTGAGCGAATTGGCCGTCAGCGAAGTCAGGATGAACGGCCAATAGCTGTTCAACAAATTGACGGACTTGCCGGTGATCAGCGGTATCAGGCCCAACAGCGTAAACTCTTTCAGGTTTAAATAAATGGGAATAAGGATCGTCGTGGGCGGTACCAGGATCGTAAGGATGACGCAAGCAAACAAAAGCCCGCTTCCCTTGAACTTCAGCCGCGCAAAACCGTAACCGGCCAGAGCACAGGAGGCTGCGGTCAGAAGAGTCGTCATGGCCGATAGCACGAAGGTGTTAAACAGCGTTGGCCAATAATCCATAATTCGGATAGCGTCCAGGAAATTACTCATCGTGAAATTTTCCGGAATCCAGACGACGACCGGTGAGTAGAGATCCCTCTTGTCTTTGAACGCCGTTGAAATCTTTTGCAGAATCGGATACAGAATGACGAAGGACAGTCCAAAAATCAAGGTGAACCGGATCAAGGACCAAAAGCCTCTTTTCCAATTCTCAAGCGACAACCATCGGGAAACCGACATTGCTTTCACCTTCTTCTATTCATGATAAAAGACCTTGCTGGACACAAAGTACGTACTTATCAACAGGATGAGGGAGATGGCGGCGAAATAAATCCAAGCCATGGCGGAACTCAGGCCGAAATCGAATTGAACGAAGCCCGTCGTTCGGATCAAGTCCGTCAGTTCATTTCGCGAGAACGAGTCGATAATCGTATAAATCATATTGACCAGGATCATCGGGCTAACCATCGGAAACGTGATTTTCCAGAAGGCCTCATACCCCGTGGCTCCCTCCATCTTGGACGCTTCATACAATTGCGGCGATATCGTCTGTATGGCGGCCAGGAAGATGAGGATCTGCACTCCGGATTGACTCACGATTTCATAGATCCGATCCACAGCTCCGGTCAAATAGTTTACGATCGTCTCGCTCACGCCGGCTTGAAGCATCAGCCGTTCAAGTTCAAAACTTCCCAATGCGTTGATCAGCCCGCTGGAACCGGCATTTTGCGCATTGACAGCCTGAACGAGGCTGCCGCTTTCCAGGGTCAGAATCACCCCGGAAGCAAGGATAACAGGCAGGAAGAAGATCGCTCTGGCAAAGGAACGGCCTAGAAATTTTTGGTTCAGGACGACAGCCAGAAACAAGCTGAAAATAACGATGAGGGGTACGTTCACCACCATATCGACAATCGCCTCGGTCAGCAATCGGTTAAAACTGGTGTTGACCGTAAATGCCGCTACGTAATTCGTTAACCCCTTGAGCGAAATGCTGATTCCTTGGGAATTCGCGGTTACCTCGCTGAAACTGTAGATCAGGGAAGACAGCAAGGGAATCAGGAAAAAAAAGATAAAGCCGACCAGCCAAGGCGTCACATAGGCGATGCCCCATAAAGCCTTCTGTTTCCCATAGTTTCTTGGCTTCGCCCCAAATCGCCGCGTTAAGGATTTCATGACGCTTCACCACCCGTATAATAGCTTTCGGCTTCAATCGTAACGTCGTCCACCGTCACCGGGACGCGATTGTAATTGACGATAACGTAAGCGCCGCTTTCGTAAACCGTCTTGAACACGCGGTCGCTCAATTCCTCATGTCCGATGATGCGCTCGTGGCGAACCTTTTGCAGGAAGGCGTTCACTTCCCCGTAAATATCGACGGCTTGATCCATCCAGAACTCGTAATTCGCGGAGAACAGATCGTCATACTCCGTACCCTTCACTTTGTGATTGGGTTCATAGATCCATGCGAAGTACACCCCCGAACCGTACTCCAAGCACCGCAAAATATATCGGTTTGCGTCGGTGTAAGAGGTCAGGTTGTACGGCGCTCCGGTATAGTCGATACTCCCGCGCACGACCATTTGAAAGAACGGAATTTCCGCGTCTTCGATCTTAAAGCCGCTGCTTGACATAGGCGCATGGGTGATATCGCTTAAGAAAGGCAGCGCATAAGCGTTTCCACCGTCAGCCATGACCTGGAGGTCGGCACCGGAAATCTGGTTCAGCGCATCGAGAGACAACTGCTCGGACGCTGTACGGTCAATTTGGCGATTTTTGCGAAAATCGCTGTCCAATTCGGCGGCCAAATCGGAGAGCGAAACGCCGAGCGCATCATATTTCCCGAAGTCCTTCAGAAAAGCTGCCGTGTAGTCGCCTATAAGCCGCGGGGATACGACATAGGACGGTGACCCGCTACGATCCCTCCGATTTAACGCGGGGTTCAAAGGATAAATCTCGGCGGGAACGCCTCGCAGCGTTCTGGCCGCCTCCTTCGCTTCGTTGAACCCCGAACCGGACAACGCGGTGAGGATGGCGACATCCGGATATAGCGATATCCCGTTCTTGTTAGTATAGGATACGAGCTGCCGAAGCCCCTTCTCTCCCCCGATCTTAGCGTCCACCGAAATACCGGCCGGAACTTCGTGATCCAGCCCCTTGTTGAACCAGCCGCTATATTTCAATTTGATGTCGTGAACGCCTCGTTCCTTTAATTCCGTTAAGATACGCTCCGCCTGTTCAAACGTGGTCAGCGGTTCCAGCGCTTGATACGGAATTCCCGCAAAGTGCTTTTTCTTACTGATGCCGCCGACAAGCTGGAGATAAAAAGGTGTATTCTCCCCCTTCCTCTCGGCGATTTCGGGGAGGCCGCCATGTCGCTCCAAATAACTCCTGTAGTAGGCGGCGAGTCCTGGATAGGAAGCCGACTGCTTGCCCACGAACGCATATCGGACCGAAAAATCGCTTTGCATCGGCTCTTCCTGAAATTTTGGAATCGAGCGCTGCTGGCCGTTCGCATCCAAGCTTAAGTCGCCTTTGTTGATCACCGTGAACGTCGGATAGACGTAGTTATAGCTGTTCAGTCTACCGCTGACGTCGGCCTGGATCGTCGCGACCGGGGCGCCTTCTTCGATGATGCCGAGAAATGCCCCGCCTTCACGGATAATGCCGAACACCGGCAGCCTGACTTCCTCGCCGCTTTCCGCCGATTCGATCCGGCTCAGGGCCCGATCTGTCCCGTAAACCGGCTGCTGGTAGGGTGGATATCCGGTCTTGCCGTTATTAAAATGAATCAGCGCCCCCGATCCGTCCGGAACGAGAATCGAGCCCTTTTCTTCCGGTCCTCCGGCACCGAAGAAGCTCAGGAACGATATCGTGTTCACCGGATATTCAGCGGGAAAATCGATGCTGGAAGCCGGAATCTTGGCGAGCAGGCTGTCGCCGTCCAGCGTATATTCCATCGAAGCATGAAACACGCGCGGTTCCGGTTTGGTTTGATCCAGATGGTTTTCCTTGATATCGACCAGCAAATCTTCCTCGGTATATCCGGCAGCTTCAAAGGCTTTAAGCGCCCGTTCAAGCTGAAGGCCTTTGAGCGTACCGTCAGACCGGACATACACCCCCTGTTCGACATCTTCGGTGTACGCGATTTTTAGCGTTCGCTGGCCGGCGCTGTCCAGCTTGGTTAACAGGTTCTGTTCAAAGCGGGACTTGCTGATCTTCTGGGGCAGATCGTCGATCGTTTTCTTGTCCGAGCCGAACCGGTAGTTTACGCGAACGCCATTTGCGATTTCCTCCATGCCAATTTGCTTGTAGTTTACGCTATCGGCGTGCGAATTGACGGAATTTATCTGTCCGAAACTGTTATAAAAATCAAGCTTCAACTGAGAGGACAACAAGCTCTTGTTCACGCCTGTAGCCAGCGGATCCGACTCACGGCCCGGGGGGTTGCTGTGCCAAACTTCCCCGCTCGCCTTATGCACGACGGCGATCGCCCCCGTCTGATCGTCCGCCAGCAACTGAAGCAGATCGTTCTCGGCGATGCCTTTCATTCCTTTGACGCTCGGATTAACGAAAGATGACTTCAGGGCTGCTCCCGGACTAAAGGTTTCGGTGAGCCTGTTGCCTTCGCCGCCTGTCGCCTCTTCGGGTCCTTTAACCGTACAGCCGGCCATCATCAGCGCTGTCAGTACACTGGCAGCAAGCAGCACGGTTCTAGCGAAATTGCCCATCTTTCCTCCTCCTTAATTTCTCATGACCAATTCTTGATAGATGACGGAGATAAAGGCCACAATCTGTTGGACCAGGCTGAAAAACAGCAAACTGATAAAAGCCATGAATCCCATGGCGACCAGGGTCAGCATCATAATTCCGATCGTTTTGGACGGGGAAAACTGATGCACGGTCATATTGCCGACAAACAGCAGATAAACGAACCAGAGAACCGCAACGGAGTTGGAAAAATAATAGAAGGCGGTCTCTTGCAGCGAAACGAGATTGCTGAGCCATATCCATGGAAATTGAATGATCACGAGCGGAAGGAGCGCGAAGCAGGTCGAGGTAAAAATTTCGACGAACTTGCCTTCTCCGTCCATTAAGGTCGTAAGCGACCAATTGGCCACGCACCAGAACAACACCGGCACGATCACATATGCAATTTCCATAAGGCTGTTCATAGTCTCGGGATTGTACACATGGACTAGAAAACCGCTGTACTGGCTCCCCAAAATATTGGTAACGGCCACCAGAAACAATACGCAAAACGAAATGATTAACGTGAATTTCTGGTTGCGATCGTATTTCAGGTCCCAGTAGCCCTCAAAGGGATGAACCATGAGATTTAGGGGGAATCGAATCCAGTCCCTGCTCATGCGGAAGCCCCCTTTCTTCGTCCTTTCACTTTCCGAAGCCTTGTCGCGGCAAATATACCGATTCCGACCAAGAACAGCATCGTCATGATCACCGGAAAATGTTCCCGCATGACTTCCTTGCGGTATAGCAGGAATGCCTTGGAATAGTTCTTCTGATCCAAACTGCGATTAAAATGCTTCATGGCGTCCTTATAATCGCCTTGACGAAGCAAGGCTTTTCCGATCCCCGCATAGGCGAATTCCAGATTGGCATTCATGGCGATCGTTCGATTAAACAACTTAAAAGCGGTTTCTTCCTCGCCGCGATAATAGCTTTTGACCGCTTCATTCAGCGTCCGTCCGTACTCGGTCGTTCGAAAGACGGTAATTTCGCCAAGCGCTTTATCCAGCACAAGAAAATCCTCGCCGATTCGATCGAGGGCGGCCGGTGTATGAAACTGACCCAATTGGTTCCCCAGCCCGCCGAATACGTACATCAGATGACCGTCCCCGTTGTAAGTGAACACCCGCCCTCGCTTGCTATCGAGAACGGAATAAATCTCGCTGTCGGTAACATCGATGTCGGTCAACTTGGAAGGACCTTCGCTGCTGATGTAAAGAATGTCGCCCTGCGGATCGGAATACCCTGTTCTTCTTAAAATATCGCTGCCCCGGGCGTTAAGCTTCTTAATGTTATCCCCCCACTGGTCCCCATTAGTGGCATAAATGAATCCTTCCGGGTCGATATCCAGATTCGTAAACTCCGTGGGCGTAAACACGACCATCTGGCTGCGCTGGGCCTTGGTCGAGATCTGCTTCCAGAAATACTCAACCGGGTCGATGTGAACACGATTTGCGCCGATGAAGGAAGTGAAATGGCCGTCGGCGTTAAATTCCATGAATCCGTCAAACACGCCGCCAGCCATAACATAGATCCGCTTGGCTTGATCCATCACAACGCGCACAGGTTCAAATTTAAACGAATCCTTCAGCAATTCGGAGTCCGGAGAATCGATAATCTTAACCAATCGGAAATCGGAATCCAAATGTACCACCCTCTGATGGCCCGTATCCGCTACGAGCACATCTCCGTCATCGCTGACGAATATCCCTTGCGGATTAAGGAAACCGTCCGGCTGGCCTTCCCTCGTGAAGGATTCCACCGTGGATACCAGCTTGAATTCGTCGTCCAGCACAACAATCCGGTTGTTGCCGGAATCCAGCACATAAACGTAGTTAGCGCCGGTAACGTGCATATCGCTCGGTTCTTTGAACGGCTTCGTCCCCAAATCCGGGCCGGTTAACAACTCTGTCGCCGCATAAGCGGCCGGCGCTGCCACGGCATCGCCCCAATAGGAATAATTGTAGGAGTCCGTGGCGCCCTCGGCGCTGACGTTTCCCGTTCCTGCGACAAACCCCAATAAGCAGCAGAACAGGATCAGGAGAGGCGTTTTCAGTTGGCGCAAGCTGTTTGTCAATCGGGTCAGACCTCCTTTCTAGTCCTTCATCCCTGAAGTGGCCATCGTCTGCATGACGCTGCTCTGGGAGATGATAAAGAGCGTGATGGGAACGATCATCAAGAGCAAAGCAACGGCCGCGCCGACGCCGGCTCTTGCGATTCCTCCTTGCGTGATCTGTCCCAGCGCAAAATGCAAAGTCTTCAGATGCTCGCTGTATATAAAATTGCCGCCATCGCTGCCCCAAAGCGCCGGAAATTGCAAAATCATCAGCGTCAGCCAGGCAGGCTTCACGTTCGGCATCACGACGGACCAGTAGATCCGATACTCGCTGGCCCCGTCGATTTTGGCCGCTTCGAGCAGCGCGTCGGGAATTTGCTCCATAAACTGCTTCATCAGGAACAGCCCGAGGGGAAAAGCCAAGGAAGGCACGATGATGGAAGCATGCGTATTGATCCAACCCAGCCAAGACATGACCATATAGTTGGGGATCGCCGTTACATGGGGCGAAAACATCAAGGCGAGGACCACGATGGAGAACAGCGCTTTCGAGCCGGGAAACCGATATTTGGCCAGCGGATAGGCCGCTGCGGACGCGAGCAGGATATGTCCGGCCGTGCCAATGATAGTGATCCATAACGTGTTTGCGAAATAACGCGATAAAGGTACCCAGGAATTCCCCATTAACACCAGCAAATCCAGAAAATTATCCATCGTCGGATTGTTTACGAAAAACCGCGGAGGGAAAATGAACAATTCGTCCAGCGGTTTGAAGGCGTTGTTCACTGCATAGATCAAAGGCAGCGCCATGAAAGCTCCGAACAAGGCGAGCAGCGCAAACAGCAAAATGCTGACGGTCAAAGAGCGGTTCAGCGTTCTCGGGATCCGCAGCGTTCGGATGATTTTCGCAGTCAACGTCACTCACCTATCTTTCTCAACATTTTTTGCGTCAACTTGTTGGTCCCTACCATCAGCATGAACAGGAACGTCGCAATAGCCGAGGCGTAGCCGAGTTCAAAGCGGATCGTGCCGAAGTCCATCAGATGGGTAACGATCGTATGCGCCGCATAGTTCACGCTCGGAAACCCGGCGAGCGCGATGGAGATATCCGCAACCGCAAAGGCGGTTGTGATCTGCATGACGGCCCCGAACATCAGCTGCGGCCTCATGGACGGCAGTGTAATATACCAAAGCTCCTGCCAACGATTTTTGATGCCGTCCATCGCTCCGGCTTCGATCAGCGACTTGTCGATCGTTTGCAAACCGGCGATAAACGCCAGGAAGCTGGTGCCCAGGCTGAGCCAAAGCTGTACGATCATGACGATCCATAAGATGTAGCCTTCATTCAGCAGCCATTGAATCGGTTCCAAGATAAAGCCGGCTTTCATAAGAAACCCGTTTAAATACCCGTAGCTGTCACCGGAAAAGATGATCAGCCAAATGAAATAAACGTTTCCCGATATGGAAGGCGCATAAAAGACCAACGTCATGAACGCCCGCACTTTGGGCGACAGTTCATTGATGATCCATGCGAATACAAAGCAGGCGATATAACTGACGGGACCGGTAATGACCGCAAACATCAGGGTGTTTTTCAAGGCGATCATAAAGATATCGTCATTCAGAAACAGTCGAGAATAGTTTTGCCAGCCGACGAACCTCGGAAATTCCAGCATATTAAAGTAAAAGAAACTTAGGGCAAAGGAAAAGACCACCGGAATGACCGTAAACAGAAAGAAAATAATCATATACGGACTCATCAGCAAATAGTAGTGCTTGCTCCGTTTCAACTCATTCATGAAGGAGACAAAGCGGCTGTTCTTCTGCACACTCGCTTTGGAGTTCTTTACGGTTTGAATTCCCGGTTCTCCTTGCATCGCCTACCGCACCTCCCCTGTTAATATGGCAAGTTGAACTCCTTCCGCTTGATCTCGATTTCATCGTTAATGTACAAAATATAATCGGATAGGGCTTCACGCGGATTTTCGCTGGCATTCACCACTTTTCTAAACGCATTGTCCAAATGCCTGCCCGTGAAGTATCCTCCGGGGACCTGCGGGATGCCTCGTACCCACCGCCATTGATTATCCAAATTCCGATAATCCTTCACCGGCCAAGGCAGCTCCTCCAGCGCTTCGAGGTTTGCCGTCGGATAGCGGGCCGCCTCACCCATCAAGCCTTCCATCTCTCGCCCGTACGCCATTTGCGTCTCTTTGCCGGTCCACCATTTCATAAATTCCCAGGCGCCCTCTTTGTTCTTCGAATTCTGAAGCAGCATGACCGCGGTCGTATGGCTGGCAACTTCGTGGTTTACGGTGCCGTCTTCGCGTTCGGTGCCCGGCACCAATATGAAATCCCAAAGTCCCTTAATCTCGGGAGCCATGACCGTCAGCATGTTGTACGTCGTATAATCCGCAATCCCGATCGGCATTTCCCCGGTCCGGAACCTGTTCGGGAAATCCGCTTGGAGCGGGAACTTGTAGTTGGTATAGAACTGCGTCCACTTCTTGAAGGCTTCCATGGAGATGTCGGAGTCGAGCGCACTTTTCGTGCCGTTATCGCGGTAGAACTGTCCTCCGTTCTGATACAGCAGCATCGCAAACGTCGCATTCGGGACCAGGCTTGCATTGGTGGCTTCCAGCGGCAAATAAAATTCCATGTTGTGCTTCTGCAGCACGGAAATCATGTCATAGATTTCTTGCCAGGTCGCCGGCGGCTTTAAACCCAGTTCCTCCAAAATATCTTTGCGATAGAACAACATCGGGAAGGTTTGCTGCTCCGGCAAGGCGTACACCCCGCCGTTATATTTGTAAGGCTCCAGCCCGCTGTCGCGGAACCTTGTGACCACCTGCTCGAAATCGTCGAATTTCGTCAAATCGGCCGCAGCGCCCCTCATCGCGTAGTTGACCGGCACGTCCTCGCCGATTTGCATGGCGACGTCCGGACCTTCCCCGGCAAGCGTGGCCGGCAGCAGGATATTTCCCGGAACAAGCCGGAGATGCACCGGAATGCCCGAATCCGGCGTAAACGTGTCGTCGATCAACGCTTTCAGTACTTGCGCCTGATCGCGTCCGGTCGTGACCCAAACCGTAAGGGCGTCTTCTTCGTCGCCGGCATTGCCGATCGTGTCATAATCTTCCGTGTACGAAGCCACGTAAGCGCCAAGCTCATGGCCCGCGGCCTCGAGAAACGATGCGTCGGGTTTCGGCAGCTTGCGATCCGGCGAGTGAATGACAAGATAATCGAGCGAGATGGGCTGTTCCTTCATCTGCAGCATCCAGGTTCCCAGGCCGCCTACGTTCACCTTATACGTATCCAGACGCTTGGCGACGGTTTCGGGGTTTTCGGCGAGCTCGTTCAGCTGGTGCACCATCGAATGCAGGACGGCCACCTTGTCGCTTCGCTCACCCGTCGCCGCTTCCAGGTAATCGGCCACGCTTTGAATGATTTCGGCCTGCTTGGCGAACACCTCCACCATATCCGGAATCCGCTTCTCCAATTGATAATCGCGGAACGGATCCGGCGTATTGGAAGTGATCATCAATATTTTGCGGTACATCTCATTCAATTCCAGCACGCTGGATTCGATCGTTTGCAGGAGCGGCGCAATCTCGCCGAGAGACACCATCATTCGGATCCGATGCGTGCCTTTGCTGAAATGGAAAAGATAAGGTTCTTCCTCGCCCAGCACATTCATCTGCCAGTCACGATCGTAATGAAAGCGGATTCGCTTCATTTCCTGAAAGGGAAACTCCCCGTCGATCATCAGGCTTCGGATGGCGAACACGCCACGGAGCTGGTCCTGTTTTTGCTTTAAAGCGATTCGGTATAAACCGTCCTCTTCCACATCGAACTCCCATTCGATCCATTGCCCCGGCAGCTTCCAATTGACGCCTCCGATCGCGTTGATTCTGATTTTGGAAACATCGTACGGCACCACGGTCGGGCTGGATCTGTCGGAGGTTGGATACAAGGTCGGCGACGATTTCCGTTTGGCGTCCTCCGCTTGGATCAGAATGTACTCGCCCCGGGTCGGTTCCAAGCCCTCGGACTCATATTCATTCGCCAGCTCCTCGTACGTTTTCAAGGCATGATCCTGGTACAGCTCGATATAATCAATGGCCATCGGCTCCCGCAAGGACGTTAGCGTCAGCCTTTGCTTGCCTTTCTCAAAATAAAAGGAATACGGCTCGTCATAGTAGCCATACCGATCCGAGAGCGACGCAAGCTGCCAAATCGGTTTCTCGATCTGTCTTGGACGCAAATCGTTTCCGCGGTTATCCCGCCGGATGGCTTCGTCCCGATTTCCCCATACCCTGTCAAAAAGGACGATATCGGCGCCTTTAAAGGGAACTTCCCCGTTGATGGAAAACTGTCTTTCGATCGCCGAACTTTTCCCCTCGATCGGGTAGTAGCGGACCCGTACATGATATAATCCCGGTTCATCCACGTTCACATCCCATGAGATCGAGCCCGTCTCCGGCGTGATCACGGCCTTTCCTTCAAGGCCGGGGAAATTCTCCGCGATTTGGAAGCCCTCGCCGTCGGTTTCCGCATAGGACTCGCCTTCGATGCGAACGATGCGGTCCGGTCGGCTTGCCGATCCATAAGCATCCAAGTATTGCTTATAACCGCCCTGTCCTTCCGTATCCGTGATCGCTTTAAAGTCGGCTTCGGCTTGAACGAAGCCTTGGTTTGAAGGCTTCGAAGCGGAGAAGGCCCAAAGAGACAAAAAAAACAGAACGATGACAAGGATGGCGCCGCGGAAACGCTTTTTTCGAATGTTCAATTGCTCACCCTCCCACACGGTTAATCCATCCAATGACCGCCCCTGCCGCAGCCATGAGCTGCGCAGGGACGATCGGTTCATGGGCGCACATCGTCAAGGTCAAGGACCATATACTTCGTCGATGGCCGCTTGGAACGTTGACTTATACTTCTCAACAACGGTGGAAACAGATATCCCCTCATTCAGCTCCCCGACGAAATCGTAATACTTCAAATTCGGGAATGTATGATGGTCAAGGATAATCATGTTGGGCGCCACCATTTTGGCGTTGTTCAAGTCGTCTTCGCTCGAGAACAACGTTTCGTACCAACCTTGGTCCGGATAATCGTATACAGAATCAATGTCGTTGATTTTCTCCCAGATATAAAGCAACTGTTCCGGATTTCCGACCGCTTTCGGAATGGTCAACGCCTGGAAGAGAGCTTCGGCGGAGTGGTATTCCGTTGCATTCGGCCCTTTGGGGAAAGGCACGAACCCGATATCGTAATCCGGCAAATCCGTCTGCATGCCGCTCATCTCATGGAGGGCACCGGCGTACATTAACGTATTGCCTTGGCGGAAAAATTGGCCGGGTTCCGTCCAGTCACCGCCCTCGGTCGGTCTTGCGATTTTCTCGGTAGCAATACGGGAAACGAAACGAAGTGCATCCAATGTTGCAGGATCATCCAGATTTTGCTTGTCTTCTTTGGTCAGACTTGTATTGTTGGAATACAAGGCTTGATCCATAAGCGAGGAGTTTGCGAGCCCCCATGTGTCCAGCTTGCCATCGTTGTTCGTATCCTTGTTGGCTTCTTTAGCCACTTGTATGAATGTATCCCAATTCCAGTTATCTTCGTTCACGTAATCTTGCAGCGGCTTTAAGCCAAGCTGGTTCATAAGTGTACGATTGTAAAAGATGCCTTGAACCAGGTTTGCCTGGTTTTCGGTAAACCCGTACCCCCTGCCTTTATACGTGTAATATTCGTTCGTAACCTTTTGATTAAAGGCGACGGGATTTTTGGTGTATTCGTCGATCGGCCAGAGCAGATCCTGTTTAACCAGGGCAGGTACCGTGTAGGTTTTGCCAAGGCGAACGATATCGCCGATCGGCTCGCCGGCGAGCAGCGACGCGGTAACTTTCTGCTGATATTCGCCGTAGTCGATGGCCACGTACTCCACTTTAAAATTATGCTTTTTCATCAGGTCTTCAAGGTTCTTCTTGCGCTCAATATTGTCGGGGGTATCCTCCGGAATCGTCATATCCCACCAAGAGACGATTTTGATCGTCTTGCCGCCCAAATCAAAATCCATTTCCGGCGTTCTGTAGACTTCCTCCCCGCCGCTGTTTTCCGTCTCGCCCGCTCCCTTCGCCGTGCCCTTGTCGGTGCCCCCATTCGTCTCCGATTTTACCGTTTCTTGGGTACCGCCGCTTGGGTTTCCTGGACCTCCGCTGCAGGCTGTAAGCAGCAGTGCCAATCCTAATAACAGAACCATGAATCCACGAACTCGCATCTGTAATCCCCCCTAAAGGTTGATAATTTGCCATCGCCATCCAAAGTTTAGCGCTTACATTGAACGCTCAACAACCCGAGGAAATGGAGTTGTTCCACCTGTGTAAAGCTAGGTAGCGCGTAAGTTCCGCCGCATCCTTGATCCAGGAGGGATAAAAGGTAAAGAACGGCTAGCAATACAAAAAAAAGCACATTGTGGAAAGAGAAGCCGGCAAACATAATGTAAGCGTATTCTTTTTTCTTGCTAATGTTTTGCACAATGTTTTGAACTGGGAGGGATTCATTATGTTTAAGGTGCTGTACATCCATTTGAGCCGCTATGCCGAAAGCGACATCGATCGCCTTCTGGATTGGAGTATGCCGGGGGTTCCTGACACGTGCGGCAATGATCGCAACGCCTTGCTGCGTATGCTCGCGGAGAACTCCTATTCGCTCGTCATCATCAACACGAACGGTACACAAATGGAAGGGGCGGAAACGAAACAGCATCATGGCGAGAACGTGATTCACAAAGTAAAGGAATATGTCGATAAAATGCTGCATACCAACATCACGTTAAAAGAAATATCGAGAAAATTTCATTTCAACTGTTCCTACCTTGGCCAAAAATTTAAACACCAGGAAAACATGAGTTTTAACGAATACTTGTTTATGCAGCGCATGGAAAGGGCAAAAATATTGCTTGAGCAAACGGACTTGAAGGTTTACGAAATTGCGAAAAGAGTGGGTTATACAGAACTCGACTGGTTCTATAAGCGGTTTAAAACATATACCGGCGTAAGCGCGAACGAATATCGAAAGATGGCCGCCTCTTAAAACACGCCAAAAAGAGACGTTCCGGCAACGAACGTCTCTTTTGAGCTCGATCTTACTTATTCAATATTTCATGAGCCTTTGTTCTGACAAAAGCCAACTCGGCTT
Source organism: Paenibacillus faecis (assembly GCF_008084145.1). Lineage (GTDB taxonomy): Bacteria > Bacillota > Bacilli > Paenibacillales > Paenibacillaceae > Fontibacillus > Fontibacillus faecis. The sequence goes on from NZ_VSDO01000001.1 coordinate 564,353, forward strand.
CGCTCATGTTGCAGTATTCGCTGTTTTCGTTTGTGGTGTTGGCGTCTTGGACATACGTCATCACCGTGTCCTTTTGCATAATCGTATAAAACCAGGTATCCTGAGGGATGTTGTAGACCTTCCCCGGTTCCATCTCGATCAGTTCAATGTCGAACCGATCGTCCTTTCGATCCGCTGCCAGCAGAATCGCTTTGCCCCGGATCAAAATGAACTGTTCATCGGTTTCGCGATGGACTTCGAGACGATAAATGCCGTCGATATCATTATCCGGTTTCCAGTTTTTGATGCAAACCAGCCATTTGTCATTTTTGTACACGCATTTGATGCCTTCGCCTTCATGAATAAATATATCCGCCTTCATCGGCTTACCATTCCTTTCGCGTTTCGCAGATAGGTATTAGGATAAGTGCTTTTCAAACCAGGTCAAGGAATCCCGCATCGCTTTTTCCGGATCCAAAATGTATCTTCGATCCAGCAGTTCCAGGCCCAGATATCCCTTGTAATCGATATCGTTCAGCGCCTTTAACGCCTCGGCCATGTCGAGCTTGCCTTCTCCCGGAACCAGATGTCCCCCGGGATTGCCGTCGACGAAATGCACATGGTTTAAATCATCCCCAAGCTCCCTGATGAAGTCGTGAATTGTATCTTTGCCTGTAGTCGCCATAACGTCCGTATCCGCCAGCCCTTTCAAATTGGGGCTCCCGACTTCTTGGATCATCTGTGCGATGTGCGCCGCGCTGTTAAACACGTGCGTGGTAAAGGAGGTAAACGCCTCCACGGGAAGGTAGACTCCTTCTTTTTCCGCCGTTTTGCAGATTTCGCCCAAAGATTCCCGGATCCATTTCCACGTTTCCGTCTCATCGGCGTCCAAATAAGCGATGCCTGTCGTCACCAGCACTCGGTCGCATTCCAGAAGCGACGCCGCTTCAATATGCCGGCGGAAAAACTCCACGCTTTGTTTGCGGTAGTCCGGATCGGGGTGGCTGATGCTGATCGGATAAACAAACTGCTCGGGGGTCAGACAGATGACCTTTAGCCCGCGTTCCTTGATTTTTTTGTTTAACTGTTTGACATCTTCCAGCGAAAAATAGTCCAGATGAAAATGCGGTCCCGATGCCCATAACTCGATATTCCGAAAGCCCAACCTGACAGCGGAGTCCAAAAAGTAATCCAGGGAATACCTTTTGTAATGATAGTTCGCGGCTGCCACTTGAGAGAGTTGTACCATAGTCCGAACGCCTCCTTATTTTGTCCTGCTAAATATACTGACTTCTAAACTAAAACGCTTCCAATTAAGGTAGCAACAATGACGGAGGTCAAGGTGTTGATTAATCCCGGTATCATAAAGCTGTGATTGAGCACAAACCTGCCGATTTTGGTCGTTCCCGCGGTATCAAACGAGATAGCGGCAAGGCACTGCGATGCGACCGGCAAAAAGTAATTGGCATTGACGGCCATCCACGCTCCAATAATGATGTAAGGAGGTAGATCAAGCGCGATGGCGATCGGGACCATAATCAATGTCGTGGCACCTTGACTTGTCGTCAGGGCGGCGACAATAAACATGATCACGGCGAGCATCCAGGGATAACTATTTACGATCGTAGCGACATGTTCTTGGATAAAGGCGGTTTGGCCGTTGATAAAGGTGCTGCTCATCCACGCGAGTCCAAAAGCGCAAACCATCGCCAGCGCCCCGGCCCTGAAGATGGGGCCGTTAAGGATCGTTTCAATCGCCGGACGGCCAAAGATAATGATCAGCGTGGCGCAAACCAGCATAATAATTTCAATCGTATTCGGCATCGATAAGATCGTAGTCTCGCCGCCTTGCACCCAGGATGGACGCAGGTTGTTAAACAGACCCATGATGACAATCGCCAGAACACCCAGCAAAAAGAGGACAACCGAAACTTTCGCTCCTCTTGGTACGGCTTGTTTCTCGGTCTTCTGTTCCGGTTTGACAATTAATCCTTCCGCGAGCCTCCGCAAATATTCCGGATCTTCCGCCAACTCCTTGCCCTTGCGAATCGTCAGCAGCGCACTTGCAACAACGCCCAGTAAGGTAGCCGGTATGGCAATGGCCAAGATGGTTCCCAAGCCCACCCCAAGGGGAGCCATAAATCCGATCATGGCCGCGGTCGCCGCCGATACCGGCGAGCAGGTGATGGCCTGCTGGGACGCGATGATACTGTTCGAAATCGGTCGCTCCGGCCTGATTTTGTTATCGATGGCCAGTTCGTTGATAATCGGCAATAAACTGTAGACGACATGTCCCGTCCCCGACATGAACGTAAATAACCAGGAAATAATCGGAGCTATAATCGTAATATTTTTAGGCGACTTACTTAGCATTTTTTCCGCAAGATGGACGAGAAAATTAAGCCCGCCCGAAGATTGCAGCGCGGAGGCCGCCAGTACGACCGCCAAAATAATCAACATGACATCGATGGGAGGGGCCGCCGGCTGGACGTGAAAGATGAATATAAATATAGCCACGCCCACGCCGCCGAGCAAGCCCATAAATACGTCGCCTTTTCTGGCGCCAAAGAAGATGAGCAAAATGATGATGAACAGCTGTAACCAAAACATGAAGGTTCACCCTCCTTATGTGATTTTGCCGACTTGTCTAAACTATCGCGGCATCTGCTGCGCTATCTCTGCATACGCTTACAAATCCCCGATTAAAGGTGTCTCTTTTTGAGTCGGAGGGTTGCTCTACAGGATGGCCGTTCCATGCCCGAAAGCGCCGTTGATCCGGCAAATCTTCGCGGCAAAGGCGGCCCCTTGCTCCATGCTTGCTTTGATTTTTCGCAGCATCTCCTCATCCGAATCCGCGAATAGGGTGCCGTTTTCCGAGCTTCTGATCATCCCTATCAGAAAAGCGGTTAAATAGGAATCGCCCGCACCCATCGTGTCTACCGTTTCCGTCAATACAGCCGGTTGGTAGATCCATTGATCTTTGTAAAGCGCGAACGAACCGTTCTCTCCCACCGTACCGATAACCAATTTGGAGCCGAACGCCTGAGCTTTCCTCATCTCTCGTTCCCGTTCGCTCTCCGTTATATGGCTGCAGGACAGGAAGGAAATGTCCGCATACCGGCATACCCGCTCCAAGTACTCGTCGTTCCAACGCACCGAAAAGTCAAAGGAGACCGGTACATGGCTTGTTTTTAAGGTCGCCAGATCCTCCTCGATATAGCTGTTCAGGCTGGTATGGATCACGGAGAACTGTTTAATGTAATCGAGGTCGTCTTCCGTAAAATTCCAGGGCTTTTCTTTCGCGATGCCGCCTTTGTTCGAACCCAGAAATACACGGTCCCCGTTTTCCAACGTTACCCGCGCGTATCCGTTCTCTCCCTCGAATATCCGGCAACGGCTATGTTCAATCTCCAGTTCATCCAAGACACGCTGTATATAGTGAGCGACTTGATCGTTGCCGAATTTCCCCAAATAAGACGAGTTCATTCCGCACATGCGGGCATAGGCGCTAAAATTCAAGGCGTTTCCGCCAGGATACATCACACCCTGGTGGACATACTTGTCGACTACGTTGTCGCCGATCCCGATAACCTTATATTGTTCCATAAAAATAATCCCCTCTAAGGCTGCTAATGTAGGTAAACTTAATATTCAACCTTCCACATATATCTGCGGGTGGTAAGCGGATGCTGTCTTTCCGCCGCCAAAGCTTGATTGTAAACGGGGTAAACGTTGTTAAACAGGGAATGGTTGAAATAATCGACCACGGCAGCGTCGATCGTGGAAAGGCCCAAATCCTTGGCATCCAAGACTTCCACTCGCTTGGCATACCGGTTCAGGAACTTCAGGGCTCTTTCATCCAGCGGCCGGGTGCTTCCTTCGGAAATCTGAATGACGAACGGAATTTCCGCATCCGTAATTTCGAATGGCCCGTGGAAGAATTCACCCGAATGAATGCTGGAGGAGTTGATCCACTGCATTTCCATAAAGATACAGATGCTTTCCATATAAGCGGCCCCGTAACCGGCCCCGCTGGCCATCGTATAAATCACGTTATCGTCCTTGTGATTCTTCGCGAACGTCAAAGCGCGTTTGGCCACATGTTTGCAAGCGCTTTTAACAATATGATCGATTTTGGCCACTCCATCGAGGAATGAATTGTAGTGCTCGTATCCCTCAGTTTGATTCAATGCCTCTACCGCCGTCAACAGGGCTTTTATGGTTTTCTCCCCAGCAATATCCTTACCTTCGCCAAAGGTGTACTTAACCACATAATCGGCATGCTCCGTAATCGGCGAATCCGTAATCCAGGTTAACGCGATGACCGGAACGCCCGCCTTTTTGCCGATCTCGGCCGCTTTCACGGTCTCCGGCGTATTGCCTTTATGGGAGGCTACGACCAGTACCGAATTTTCGCCAAACGCCTTCGGTGTGTTGTGTACGAACTCATTGCTGTTGTACAAACCTACTTTAATGTCCTTGGCCTCTTTTTCCAGAAACGTCTTCGCCGGATAAAAAGCGCCATAAGAACCGCCGCAAGCTACATAATAAACTTGTTTAATACCTCCGACCTCTTGCTTCTCCGCCACAATTTCTGCAATAATTTGTTTTATATCCATGGCCTTCTCCTTGTATGATACATTTAGTTTTCTCTACATTCCCCACCGGTGAATTGTATTGGAATGTCTTAACTGAAGAATAACACATAGTAATACATTATACAAGTGTGGTTCGCTGTTTTTTTTGTACACAGTCTGTACATATTGTTATAATATAGAAGTAAGGTAACATAACAATATAATACAAAGTTTTTTTGGAGGTAAAACCATGGTCGATCATACGGAATCCGCACCGTTATATAAGCAGCTGCAGGACAAAATTTTGGACTCCATTCATAACGGCACGCTGAAACCGGGGGACAAACTCCCGACGGAATTGGAATTAAGCGAAACCAACAACGTGAGCCGCGTCACCGTCCGCGCCGCTCTTGACTCCCTCACCTCTGAAGGGTATTTGGTGCGCATTCCCGGAAAAGGCACATTTATTACGAAAGAGAAGATCAGGAAGAACGTCACGGAGACGATTGGATTTAGCGATACTTGCAGACTGCAAAATAAAGTGCCCGGCGCCAAAGTCATCAAATGCGTGATTGAAGAGGCTACTACCGCGGATCAAGAGCACTTGGGTTTACAGCCCGGGGATAAAATCATTAACATCGAAAGAATCAGATATGCCGACGATGTCCCCGTATCCGTGGAATACACCCGTCTTCCTTCGTCCTACTCCTTTTTGCTGCACGAGGATTTAAATCATAAATCACTGTACGAGCTCTTAAGAAATAAACACAACATTACCTTCGGCATTTCCCGTAAATACATCGTCCTGGAATACGCTTCCTTCGATGTGGCCACCTACTTGAATATCGAGGAGGGCCATCCTTTGTTATGTATCCGAAGTACCGTCAGCAGCCCGGACGGCAAAAAAATCCACCGCTCCAAGCAGTTGATCTTGGGGGACCGGTTTGAACTGATCGTTTAAATCGAGTAGGAGTGGGCGGCTAATCCCCGTCCTCTCACACCACCGTATATGCGGGGCCGCATGGTTCCAAAAGGTTAACAAAGCTCCATATAACATAAAAGCAAACTTTTCAGCCCTTTCGATTCCCAATAGGAAGCCCTAAGGGCATTATTCGTGTTCCGAGACATTTCCCATGCGCCTCGCCGAGAGTTGGCCATAACATAGCAGACCCATTCCGGGACTCCGAATACCCGAAGTTCTCGGATTCGGGTGTGCACCCGTTTCCACTGTTTCCACAGGCACATTCGGAGTCTTCAACGAATCCATTAGTCGAACCTCTCGCAATGGCCTTTTGCAGACGCTATTCGGTAGTATCCACTCTTAGCCCATCAGTAACGGTTTTACCTTGAGATTCGCTCTTTCATCGATATGGAGCGTGTGCGACTCGTCAGCTCCCGGACTTTCTCCTTAAACCGGGAAAAGATCATGGGAGCCAGCCGAATCGTCACCTGCTTGTTGGACAGGGCTAAATCCGAGGGATTTCCGCTTCCACGGCCAGTCCGATTCACTTTCAGCTTCAGCTTTTCTTCTACAAAGTGTGTTATCGATTTCATCACACGCTCGCCTGCACGCTTGCTTGCGACAAAGATGTTGCAGTCGTCTGAATAGCGGACGAATCGCAAGCCTCGTTTGGTGAGTTCCTTATCCAGATCCATCCAGCAGAATGTTCGCCAGAAGCGGGCTGAGTGGACCGCCTTGCGGTGTCCCCTCCCCCGTCTTCTGGCAGATCCCCCCCATGACTCTTGGCGGCTTGGGATTTCGTTGTGTTGAGGCAACTCATCCAACTCCCCCCGCCTCGAATCCAGTTCGTATACCTTGGTCCGTGCATTTGCCTCTGGCTTCCTTCAGATTCCACCTCACGATGGACACCCTTGCCCTTGGCTAACGGTAGGCGCTCACCAGCCCCCGTTCGGGACTCTCACCCTAGAGATGACACCCATGCTGGGCGTACTTTTAAAAAAATGATCGCAGATTTTAACCTGCGATCATTTTAATATTAAAGGAATTATACGTTTCCTACGACATTAAGTTGAATTGGGTATTCGGATAATCAAGAATCCTTCACTTCTTCTTCTAAAACTCATGATACAGCTTCATGAGCACTCTTTTCTCAATCCACGATACATAACTCCGGCTTATTCCAACCTCCATGGCGATTTCCTGCTGCGTCCGTACTTCCCCGCCATGCTCCAGGCCAAAAATAGCCTCCTGCTCGCGTTCATCCAGAATATCGAGGTCCTGATAAATCTTGTTCTTCTCCATTTTCAGTTCCACATGGTCCGCGACTTCATCGTTCTCGCTGACCAGAATATCCATGAGCGTAATTTCATTGCCTTCTTTATTCGTTCCAATCGGACATGCAGGGATACATCTTTGCGTGTTTTCTTGAGGGAACGCAGACGCATCAGGATTTCATTCTCTATACAGCGGGCTGCGAACGTAGCCAGCTTAGTTCCCTTATTCGGGCGGTAGCTCTCGATTGCCTTGATTAGACCGATTGTACCGGTGGAAGTCAAATGTACTATCGAATTTTTGACGTTGTGGACACGAAGCGATGTCATTGGTGCCGTTGTCTGTGTGATGACTAAACTAACGTTTCCCGTTAAAATCATCGCAATTACCAATAAAGTCATCTATGGATAAATGATTGTACCCTGTTGATAACGTAGAACGGCTTGGATTTTGTCGTATGTACTAAATTTAGCCATATAAAAACTGCACCTCCAATAGTTAGATGGTGTCTAACAATTGGGGTGCAGTTCATTTCCATAGGAAATGAAGTGGTTTTATTTTTTGTATAAAAAAAACCAGTTCGACTGAGGGTTCAGGAAAGCTTATAGCTATGAGTAAAAATCCCTTGAACTTCATGATAAGATGATAGCCGGTTTGCCAACCGCATCATCAGGATCAAGGAGGACGAGGAAATGGATAAAAGCAGTCTAGCACATAGACGATGGAACTGCTAATACCACATCGTATTTGCGCCGAAGTATTGCAAGCAAGTAATTTATGGGAAATAAAAAAAGAGAAATTGGGAAAATCATACGAGAGTTGTGCGAGCGAAAAGGAGTAGAGATTTTGGATGCGGAGGCGTGTGTTGCATATCATGCATTCGCACCTACATGTTATTTCTCGATTTAGTGACGAACCTTATGCTGGCAAAGGGATTAGACACTGGCTAAAAAGCGTAGATAACAAGCGAAATACATCAGCCCGTTTTAAATGACATTATCGTATTGAAATTTGGTTTCTGACACGATGTCAGTAGAATTGCATTTGAAACTGTCTTTTCATCCTGGTTTTTAATCAATTCAAGAAATCGAAACCAAAACAAGTAATTATCCAGTCTACTTTGTTACAATACAAATGTACTAATTGTCTCTTTTTTCACATATTTTATTCCATATGCTTAAAGTCTTTTTCTTCCCTCTTGCCCGTCGGTGCTACACCAATAGAATAAATTTTTTTATTTCGGTAGGAATAATAATAGTTTACGTCAGGTTCATCTTTGTATATTACTTTAATTCGATACTGATCATATCCAATAAGTTTATTTCCCCAATGAAAATTTATATTAAGGTAGTAATCACTCTGACTGTATCCATGATTTTTTAAATGATTTATAATTGCCTCTTTAACCTGATCTTTTTGCAACAACGGGGTAATTACCAAACTATATGTGGGGATAGCAACAACAATTAGTGTCAGTATAGCAATAATATACTTTCTTGATCTTCTCATGAATCTCCCCCTAACCGCTCAACTAAAAATTTAGGCAATTTCAATAAATCACTGCACTTTTATGTATATAATATTTTGGTGATGTTTATTCTTGTTAAACAGTAATTTATTTTTTTGTATTACTATTAATATTTGATACAATTTGCATAGATTTTAAAGTAACATTTTTTCCAAATCCAATGCTTGATATTATTTTTTTCTTCTCTTTATTAATTATTGATATTGAGTTGTTACCATCATTAATTACAAAAAGGTAGTTACCCAAAACTTGAATCTCCGTTGGGCTGTTTAATCCTTGTATATTTCCAAGAGATTTCCCTGTATTTATATTAATTAATGATATCATATCTCCTTTTCTATCGGAATAGCTGTATTTATCGTTATGTGTAATGTAGGCGACTCCCTTATCATCTATTAATATATCTCTTGCGCCTGGGTCGACAGGAAAGTTTTTTATTAGTTTGCCATTAGAATCATACCCTAGTAGCCTACAATCATCAAATTGTTCAGGATCTAATGGCATTTCTATTATAAAAATTGTTCCATTTCTGCTAATATACATCCCTTTCGGGCTATAATCAAAACCTTGTGGTGTTAGTATACGTTGCTCATTGTTGTCCAAATTTATTTTAAGAATATAATTATCAGGTACTTCCTTATAACCGAGTTCATTAGCTTTTACCACGGTCATGAAAAGATAATTATCATAAATTTGATAGTTGAGCATCACCCCTTTTATTCCGATTTCTCCAATCTTCTGATTCGTAACTGTATCTATAATATCTAGTGGAATACCCTTTTTGTAAACATTAGGTTTTATTGCTGATAAGATATACGCTCTATGTCTCTTGGAATCAGAAACAATACTAGAAGGGCCATCATGTTCTAAAGCTATTTTGGAAATTTTATCAGGTTGTAAAACCACATATTTATTATTAAGTTGTCCACCAAGCTTGTCATAGAAAGTTCCTAAGACTTTGCTCGATGAGATGCTTTTTAGTGCAAATAATATATCCCCGTCCTTCTTAAAGTCGACTGTCTTTTTTATATAATCAACTTTTACATCGCTTAATTTTGTTATATTTACTATACCTAAATTCCCCCCCTCATTAATATAAATATTTAATTTACCATTTGCATTACTATTTTCATCATCTATAATTTTATTATTGGAAGTACAAGCTGTTACTAAAAAAGATAGTATTAAAGATAGAAGTATGACTTTCGTTTTAAAGTACATATACTATCATCCCACCCATAAAATAGATTATTAATATCCAAAATCACGTGAAACCAATTCAATAATATTTTTTTTATTTAAGAGAAGGAACACTTTATAGTGCCCCTTCTCTTCTTTATCTTAATAATATGCAGCTGCTAAATAGGTTTTTGATGACTGGAGTATATCATCTGGGAATACCCAATAGCCGCCATTATAATCTAAATCGATTGCCATCATATCATAACCCCTCCAAGCAACCTTTGAGCAGTACCATGAATCATCATCATCTTTCCCAGCATACCAATAATAAGTTTCCCCATAACCTGCTAAGGAGTATGCCCAGTTAAAAGCTGATGCTTGCGTAGCTGTAGTATAACCTGTGGTTAGTACATAAGCATCGTCATGATTTCTCCATTGATCAACCGTTTCCCAAGTTACTCCAATATCAGGTTGAGCTGTATAGATACACACATCTGATGTTGTACCATCATATATACCGGCATGATTTATATATCCTTGAATACTCAAACCAGGATCATTTTGAAGAACAATATCACCTTTATCTCTTCCTTGTAGCGTTAGACTATTGACTCCGTCTCCGTTTCCTCCAATATTACCACTAATTGAAATCTCTCCATTTGGAGTAATATCTAGTCCATTTGATTCAATACCTTGTTTTTTATTAAACTCTTTTAGTTTATCAGTGTATTCTTTAAGTGCGTTCTCAACATTTTCAATCTCCTTTGAGGCTACCTCATCGTTAGCCTTTATTTTGGACTTATTAACGCGTAAAGTACCATCTTGATTAAAAGATATAGCATTCATAATTGAACTGTCAGTACTATTAATAACGTTTAGAAAGTTATCTTTTCCTGTAGCGGCATCGGCTTCCTTAATTTTCTCTATTAGATCAGTTTTAGATAAATATTGCTCAGGTGTTCTTGGTTCATTCGATACGTGTTTTAAATCTTCATTTGTCAAAAGCATATTCGAGTCTTTATCTATCAGAGACATGGTTAGATCTTTGTCAGCAGTAGCTGCTGACACCGGAGCAGCAACACAAGATAAAATTAATCCAAAAGCAAGGATAATACTAGAAGCTGATTTAATCATCTAAAACACCCTCCTATTTTTGGTTATATTGACCGGTAAATTGTAATATTACCATATGTATCCACGTCGGCGTGCATAATATTTGTTATTTTTGTGTATTATTTGAAATCATTTCAATATTTAAAAATATTCTTTTGATTCAACAGTAGTTGGACCAAAAGAGGGCTTTATTAACTGATTAGAAAGTTCAATATTTTAAAAAAGCTCCTACGAAATTAGGAAAATTTAGAAATATTGCTCATATTTGGTCTCTTCTTTTTTTAATCATATCGATCAAACTTCAAAAGTAAGTCCAGCGTCTCCTAGACAACTGGATATCCTGATCGATTACTTGGAGTTTTAGTCTAGATAGACTTTTCGAAAAATCTCATCCTCAATAACCGTAACACAACAGATAATCAGAAGTACTTCAGCTATTTTTATAAAAAGATCCTGTCCCAAAAGGATATGAAGTGGTTTTATTAACTAGAAAATTAGTTTTATGATTATGTTTGCACCTAATCTACTTGAACGGGAGGCAAGGTAACCATGGACGCCGGAAAAATGGATTGGTGCCCTAAAAGTAGATGAGGAGATGTATGCCGTAGTCAAACAATCTCTGAAGGCACTCAAAATCTTAAGTGATGATCTGAAACTACGTGAATAAGCTCTATTCTTTAAGTTTTGGGGGATGAAGCCAGGCTTAGAAATACCGGCATTCTCAGAGTTCAGAAATCATGTCTTTGTGAGTTGGCGGCAGGGTTGGGTATTCCTTCTTCTACCTTAACGCACCACCGCAAATACTGGAGCGTGGCGGAGTAATCCAATCAAGAAAAGAGAAAAAATATACCCTCTTCTCACTTATTTCGCAGCAAAACCTTGACTATTATCTAACGGAAGCTGGGGAGCTGATGGAGTGAAAATACTTGATTGGCTGAATAATCAAATATTGAAAATGCAGTAGCTGGATTACCTGGTATCTTTATTTGTAAAAGAGGTTCTCGGTTTCGATGTGGATAGCAGAGTTGGGGGAGTATACATTTTTTTATTTTTGAAGTAATCAAAATTTTCATTCTGCTCTGCATACTCATTTTTTTGATTTCCTATGTCCAGAGTTTTTTTCCTCTGGAGAGATCAAGAAAAATTCTGGGTCGGATTTAAAGGTATTCCTGCATACATCCTTAGCGCTTTGCTTGGTACGGTTACGCATTTTGTTATTGTTCATCCATTTCTTTATCTATTTATTGGGTTTACTAGTGCTGGGTTGCCGTTTGGAACTACATTTGGTCTGATTCTTACGGTTATTGGCGGTACTATCATTAGTACCATGAAACTGGAAAACTATATTGAACCATTTGTCTTCAGAAATCAAATGATGGAAACCGAACAAGAGTCAACTCACGACTCGAGAACGCATGGAATATGCAACGATTCAGGTTTTGGATATTGTAAGAAAAGTGGGGTTGTACATTTTAATTGGTGTAGGGATGGGTGCAGCTATTCATAATTGGGTACCGGAACCGATAATCGCTGTTTTACTCGGCTAACATCATTGGTATCGCTTCTGATTTTGGCCGCTCCGGGTTTGCTCTATTTTATCTTGAACAGCTACATTCCCATGGCCGGCGTATTCATTGCCTTTAAAAACATCGACTATGCCGTTCGTGACGTCGCTCATCTGCGTCTTCACTTCGCTTGGATCAAAGATGAAGCCGAAATACGGAGATTTCTGGGTCTCTTTGTTTTCTTGCAGTTTCAATTCCACGTCGGACCAATTGGCGCCTTCCAGTTGATATCGCAACGATTCGGAGCCGACGATGCCGGTACTCAGCATGGCTGTGTAAGCGACGGTGTTTGCGTCTTTGCCTTCCGGATATTTCACGTGATGTTCATCGACCTTCACGTAATCTTCGCCTTCGATACCGTAGAGAATCGTATTGATCAGTTCCTCATCGGAGTACAGCAGGTTCAAAAATTTCACGGCCGCTTCAGGAGCCTTCGACGTGCTCGATACCATCCAACTGACCATATTAACTGCCCCGGTTTCAAAATAATAAGGAGCAATCCGCTTCATCTCAGATTTTTTCCCGTCTGGGCGCTTAACGCCTTGGCCGCTTCCAATCCGCTGTAGCTCCCCATAAAGGAAAAACCCCGTCCGGAGGCAATCATGTCGGAAGCCGTAATTGAAGTGGTGGCCGCATCTTTCTCTAGGTAACCTTTGTTGAACCAGTCCCGCATCATTTTGGCGCCGTCTTTAAACACATCTGTCTCGTAGAAGTTCCGCACTTTAACCTCGTCCCCAATGACAACGCGGATTCCGGTGGTGTCCGACCCGGGAAGTCGACCTGGTGAGCTCCCTTCAAGAGCAACAGAAGCGGAGGTGTCGCTGGGGTTGACATTGATCGGGCCAAACGGAACCACATCCGGGTACTTTTTCTTAACCGCTTCGAAGATCACCGGCAAAACATCGACCGAGCGAATATCGTCCGCGGTGAATCCTGCTTCTTTCAGCAGGTCCGCGTTGTAAACGAAATTCGTGGGAATCGACATGCCCTTATTGACCGGAATGCCGTAGATATGGCCGTTCAAGGTGGTCGATTTCAGCAGGTCCGGGCCGAAGTCCTTTTCCAATATCGCAGTCAATTCCTTCCCATACTGGGGGAGCAGATCTTCCAGCGGATAGAGTTGATTTTTGGAAACATAGCTGGTAAATTGCCCGAGCGTCGTGAACAAGTCCATCTGTTCACCGCTCTGCAGCGCCAAATTCACTTTCTGAGCGTAATCGACAGGTCCGTTTAATTTAAAATCCACTTCTACGCCGATCTTGGGAATCGCGATTTGATTGATGGCATCCGTAATTCGCTTCATATCATCGGGAATTCGGTTAAATGACGGCATTGCGAACACGATTTTCTCCACTTTGGCGTTGGCGGCACCGCCCGAGTTTGCCTTTGTCTCGCCCGATTCTTTGCCGCAAGCCGCCAAAATCGAACTGCTCAGCACGACGGACAGTAACAACAAAATAATCCCCTTTTTCTCTTCATGTTTGCTTCGTTCCTCCATTCGTATTGTATTCGTTTTCAGTTTATCGTTTTGAACGAAGCCTCTCTTTAAAAAATCCGACATCTTTTTTTAAAAAAAGCTCAGTTCCCTGAGCTTCTTAATGATCCGGATTATGCTTTGCCCGATAGGCGTTTGGAGTTTCGCCCGTCAGCTTTTTAAACACCGTCGAGAAATACGAAAGGTTGTCGAAGCCGCTTTCCGTCGCGACTTTTTCGCAATACTTACGCCGCCTTTGACGGAGAGTTTCGCGTGCCGGAGTCGCCGGGCAGCGAGATTCAACTTCTTTGGAGCAAGGAAGACAAGAGATTCTTGCTCAAGGTGAATTTGAATACGAACGAATCGGTTCTTTAGCGCGCCTCGTGAATTCAACTGGCTAAAGCCACTAAAAAAGTTTCGTAGTTGCCAACGCACCTACGAAACTTTCCCCCGACATTTATCCCCGCTCTTGCCCCCTTACAAGCAGGCGATTTTGAAGTTACGCATCATCCGCGTTACACTTTGCGTACCTTCATTAGAAATGAGTGCCGCCCGTGGATTTGAATGTCAACATCCGAACATCCATGGCAAAAGCTACTTCAACCACTGCGATGCATCGCATCGCGGTACTCCTGAGGAGACATATTGTACTGTCTTCGGAACAGCTTGCTGAAATACTGCGGATTTTGATACCGCAGCTCACCTGAAATTTCGTAGATTTTCTTGTCCGAATATTTCAGCAAATAGGCCGCCTCCTCCATTTTCAACCGGAAAATATACTCCGTGATGCTCTCCCCGGTTTCCAGCTTGTACACCCTCGATACGTAGGCGGGATTCAGATTGACGCACTCCGCAATCATGTGGGAAGTGAGGTCGGCGTATAAGTGTTCCTGGATGAACGCCTGAATTTTACCGATCAGCATTTGCCGGTTGTCCTTCCGGCCCTTCTCGCTCTCCTCGATAATTTTATCCAGCACCCTGTAGGTCCACTCCCGCAGCGCCTTCACCGTAGTCATTCGGCTCGTATCCAGGATGCGGTGATCATTGCCCATCAACTCAAAAAAACGCCAGCCGTTCTTGTGCACAATATAGGTAAAAGCCCCGGATATCACGAAATACGCCTCCATGATATGCTCATAGGAATCGGACCAGCGGGTCTCAAGCTCATCGATCACCCGGCTGACCTTCTCCCGAAAAGCGTCCCAGCGCGCCGACTCCAGCAGTACGGTCAGCAGCGGCGGCTCATACAAGCGCTCCACGATGCTCGACTCCGCAAACGTGAGCGAATTCATGGTGATGACCAGTTCATCCTCGCTGCCGGCCAGCTGTCTCAAGGTCCCGATGCTGTTCCGGTAAGTGGCGGTGAGTTCGTCGGGGAAACCGAACCAGGAGCTGACCAGAACGGATATCCTGCCTTTCAAATACAGTTGCACACTGCGCTGCAATTCCCCTGCCTTGAGTTCCAGTAACGTGTTCTTGTCTTGTGCGTCCGGTGTATACTTCGGCTTGACCAGCATCGTCAAGTAGTCGTGCGGGTCTTTTCCGATCCAAATCCAGAACCGGTCGGCAAAAACCTCCGCCGCGATATTTCCGACCGCATATTCCATGAGGGAAAGCGTATGGTAATCATATTCGACGAAAGTCCCCTCCATCCGGATCAGCAGCAGAGCGAGCGAATCCTCCGTGGAAAAAGGCATTTCGAGAAGGGCCATCTTTTCCTCCAACGACGGCAAGTCGATTTTCTTCCCTTGCAGCAAGTCATGCAGCAGGTTGCTTTTCAAGAGCGGAAGATTCTCCTTGATGGCGGAAACCGCTTGTTGATAGGAAGCGATTCTCCCCCATTCCTCTCGCAAACCGGCGATAATTTGCGTGACGGAAGCCTCCAGTTCCTCGGTCTCGACCGGCTTCAGCAAGTAATCCGTGGCTTTGAATTTAATCGCCTGTTTGGCGAAATTGAAATCCGAGTACCCGGTCAGCAAGATGCACTTGACCTTTTTCCATCTCTCGTGAATGATTTCGATCAATTCGATTCCCGTCATCTCCGGCATTTTGATATCCGTAATGACAATATCGACCTGGGACGATTTCAAAATGTCCAACGCTTGCTCTCCCGAATAAGCCTTGTGCACGGTCGATACGGACATCCTGCTCCAATCCGTCGTTTCCGCCAGACTCTCCACCAAATGCTCCTCATCGTCGACAATCAACACGCAATACATACGTAACTCCTCCTGCTGTAAATTAACTTTCGCCAGGCTCGTCCCATCTGATTACAACGTGAAGACCTCCCAGTTCCGAACGCGAGAAGGTGAGCCCGCTGCTTTCTCCGTATTTGATAATCAGCCGCTGATGCACATTCCACAGACCGCAGCCCATCTCTTCGTTCAGCGGAGCCCTTAACTTTTCGGCAAGCCGCTCCATCTCGTCGTCAGTCAGACCGAATCCATCCTCCTCGACATGAATCAGGCAGATTCCGCCCTCAATTTCCCCTCTTATCCGGAGCATGGAGGAATTTTTCTTCTGCTCAATTCCGTGAATAATGGCATTTTCCACGACAGGTTGAAGGATAAGCCTTGGAATCGATAACCGCCGCATAGCATCGGGAATATCTATCCGATACTCCAGCCTGTTCATCCGCAGCTTGTAGATCTCCAGGTAACTGTGTACTAAGTCCAGCTCCTCTTGCAACGGGATCGTCTGGTTCTCGACTCGTGTGGTCTTCCGGTAATATTTGCTTAAATGGTAGGACATCGCGATGACGGCGTCGTGGTCCTGCAGCTTAGCCATGCTGTTGATGTACGCGAGACAATTGTATAAAAAATGCGGGTTAATCTGAGATTGCAATTGCTTTAGAACAGCCTCTCTGGAATGAATTTTCTCCTTGTATACATTCTCGATCAACTGTTCAATCTGCATGGCCATATAGTTGTAACGCTCGAGCAAAAAACGAAATTCACTCTTGGGGCGAATCGAGATCCGATAGGAGAAGTCCCCGTTCTTGATCCGGTTCACCGCATAGACCAACTGCTGAATCGGCAGCTTCACCTGCCGGTATATAAAAGTGATCGCCACGATCACCAACAACATCAGCAGCCCGGTAGAGCTATAGAAGATATCCCGATTCTTGATGATGGGCCCCAGCACTTCCGCTTCCGGGATGTAATCGACCAAATACCAGCCCAACTGCTTGGACTTCACGTAAAAAACTTTGTATTTTTTATCGTCCAGTGTATGTGTCAGCTCGCCTTTCTCCCGGTTTTGCGGGATGGAAATGTCCGCGATCAGCGCCCGAACCTTGCCCCGATCCGACGAGCCGTTATATAGAATTGAATCACTTCCGGAAGACGGGCTATAGAAAAAGGGATCCTGATTCCCGTCCTCAACCTTGTAGCGATTCAGCAAATGTTCAATATTGGAAGCCGGAAATTGCATTTCCAAAATAAAATCCGTCTCCTCGGTGCCGCCCGCCTTATGAAAAGGGTCGAACAAGGTGTAGGAGAAGACCGCTCTTTTTTTGCCTTTGTCGATAAAATTCCAACCTTGACCGTGCGTCATCACTTCTTTAAGAAATGCCTGTTTATTATTCATCGTATTGGTCGAGATGAGCAGATCGAGGCTTGTCGAATACAAGCTCAATTCATTAGGCCAAACGCTGGAAGTGCTCTGAAGCACCAGCTTTGTTTCCACCCGCTGGATCATGTCGATTTGATCAAGGTCCAGCAGCTTGCTGGACAGAAAGTAGCTTTGAAACTCCCGGATATCGGGGTCCTGGTTTAACATAATGGGAAAAGTGGCGAGCTTCCCGGCATTCGTGTCGATTTCATTCACCAGAAAAGACAGTTGGTTCAAGTTGTAGTTCGTTATTTGCTCCTTCAGCAATGCCATCGTATTGCGGTGGCTGTTGGAATACAAATACACGATGGGGATCAGAAAGAGGAAAAACAAGAGAATAAATTTATTGAAGAAATTCCATTTGCTAGTCATGCCGTGCCGTTTCTCCTCTCGACCGCGAGAATAAAGGAAACCATAGGGCGGTTTCAGCCCTATGGTTAAAAGCTCTTTCGGTATTTACTTCACCGACTGGTACCATTCGTTTACCTCTTTGGTCATGTCGTCTCCGCCGGACGATTTCCATTCCTCTACGAATTTGTCGAATTGTTCGGGGCCGACTTTGCCGTAGATAATCTTCGAGAACACGTCCTTCTCCAGCTTGCCGAGATATTCCTGTCTCTTCTTCATCGTTGGCGTTTGGCGCGTTTGGAACATATTCGGTACGGCCAAATCCTTTTGATCCATCACGATTTTGGCCGCATCGAGCATCGTCTTCGGCGTGCCTTCCGCAATGATCTTCTCGAACGGAGTCGTCGGCGGCTCGCCATTGGCCAATTTGGACATCGTCTTCATGTTCAAAGAAGGAATCCGGGCTCCGTCAAAGGTGAGGGTATATTTGTACGCTGGAGCGCCGCCGCCCGGCACCTTCGCTTCATCCACCCATTTGCCGTCCACGAAATCGTAGTCGTAGCCTTGGAATGTTCCGAATTCAAACTCGCTGCCGGCCTTCCGCTCGGCGTAATTGTCAAACCAGTAGTTTTGATACGTGAAAAAGACTTCCGGATGTTTCATATTTTTGTTGATCAGGACTACTCCGTTCCGGACGAAAGTGGTGTGGCGGCCGCCTTTGCCGTCAGGGCCAGTTGGCAGCGGGTAGGCCTTAAACTCCGCACCCTTGACGTTTTTGCTCAAATCTCCAAGCGGCCACGCAACCATCCAGTGCGGGCCGGCGATCATCCCCGCTTTTCCGGATACAAACGCCTCGGTTGCCTTGCTTTCATCCCAAAGCGAAAACTCCGTTGGAATGTACCCTTTCTCTTTCCATTCTTTGAGCTTAACGAGCCCTTCCTTGACGCCGGGCTGAACGGAGCCAAATTCCAGATTCCCTTCGCTGTTCAGATTCCATTGGTTCGGCATGGCGCCGTAAGCGCCGAAGAGCCAACTGACATCGGACATCCATGTGTTAAACGCGTTCTTCGTTCCAAGCGTCAGTCCCCAGGTATCTTTTTGACCGTTTCCGTCGGGATCTTGATTGACGAAGGCGTCCATGATCTTCTCGACATCTTCGATCGTTTTCGGCGCCTGGAGATTGAGTTTTTTCATCCAATCTTCGCGAATCCACAGCACCGGATCCGAATTATAAGCGTAGTCCAAAATAGGAATGCCGTATTTTTTGCCGTCCTTCATATAACGATACCATACTGTCGGATCCTCATTCATGGCATTTTTCCAGGTTTCGGAGGCATATTTGTCGAACAATTCTCCGACCTCCATAAACTTGCCGGAGTCAAGGAGCGCATCCAGAATATCCGAATCCTCGCGCATGGCGATAATATCCGGCATTTCTTCATCGGAAGCCAGCGCCAGGCGAAGCTTGGTGGCGAACGCATCGTTTGTGTTCGTCACCGTCCAATTGTATTTGATCTTGATTCCAAGCCTTTCTTCCGCCCACCGGGTATGCACGTTGTTTTCAATCGTCTCGCCGTTCTTGAACGTCACATCCGGATTTACGCCGCGAATGGTGGTAATCGTTACCGGCGGATCGTACTTTCCATTGACCAGCTTCAATGTTTCCTGAGCCGGCGGGTTAGACGCTTCGCTTCCGTTGTTTTTGCCTCCGGAGCAACCGCTAACCAGCGTGAAGGTCAATGCCGATGTCAACAAGACCGCCGCACACTGTTTAATCGCTTTCATTTTTTCATCCCCCTGTAAGGAAATCTTGTAAATACAACGTTTATTGTAGATGAGCTCCCATGATCTTAAAATGGCTGCTTTTTTACCTGGATGGAACGATTTTTAGATTTCGCCCCTCTTTGTAAAATTCGTGCCCTTCGGGTAAACAGGTTGCCATATCTCGCCCTTTTGCACTCAAGTATAATAAGGCCACAAGCGTAAGCCTGACAAGTTGAGAGGAGAATGATTATGGCGTCTGTTAGTGAATCGGCAACGCAAAATCCCCGGCGTACGGACGTTTCGGGTTCGCGTACAAAGCGCAGTAAAAGCGGTTATATCTTTCATTTCATGCTGCTGCCGGCAGTGATTTTAACGATTATTTTTTCTTATATTCCCATGTTCGGCGTGATTATGGCCTTCCAGGATTTCAAACCTTGGCTTGGTTTTTCCGGCTCTCCCTGGGTTGGCCTGGAACATTTCAGATTCATGTTCGAGAGGGAAGACAGCATCCAGGTCATTATAAACACGCTTATTATTTCCGTCCTCAAAATCACGATAGGGATGATTATCCCGATTCTATTTGCGATCCTGCTCAATGAAATCCGAAAAATAGCCTTCAAACGGGTCGTGCAAACGATGGTCTATCTTCCTCATTTCCTGTCATGGGTCATCTTGGGAGGGATTCTGATTGATCTTCTGTCCCCTGAAGGCGGCCTGGTGAATCAGGCACTCGGAGTGTTGGGGATCAAGCCGATTTTCTTTTTGGGAGATGGGAACTGGTTCCGGGTCACGATTGTCGTTTCTGATATCTGGAAGGAGTTTGGTTTCTCCACCATCGTATACCTGGCCGCCCTGTCGGGCATAAACCCGTCGCTCTATGAAGCGGCGGAAATCGACGGAGCTTCACGCTGGAAGCAAACCCTGCACATTACAATTCCGGCCCTATTGCCGATTACGATCGTCGTCGGAACGCTCGCGCTGGGCAACATTCTGAATGCGGGCTTTGACCAGATTTTCAACCTGTATAATCCGCTCGTCTACGACAAAGGCGATATCATCGATACTTTCGTCTACCGCATGGCCATCTTGAACGGAGAAATGAGCTTCGGAACGGCCGTCGGCTTGTTCAAATCCGTCATCGGCGCGGTCATGATTATTACCGCCTATCGCTTGGCTTACAAATATGCCAATTATCGAATTTTTTAAAATCCCGGAGGTGAGGATGTATGTATCACAAAACGCTAGCCTATCGCATATTCAATGTATTTAACCATGTTTTCCTGGCGCTCCTATCCCTGCTTTGCGTCATTCCCCTGATTCACGTTCTGGCCGTTTCTTTCAGCGGAAAAGCTGCGGCGAGCGCAAATCGGGTCGGCTTATGGCCGGTCGACTTCACTCTCGACGCTTATGAAAAAACACTGGGCAATGAAAACTTTATTCAATCCTTGATCATTTCCGTGGAGAGAGTCGTTGTGGGAACATCCCTCAGCATGTTAGTCGTATTCCTGGCCGCCTACGCTCTGTCCAAGGATGAGAAGGTCTTTCGCGGAAGAAACCTGTATTCCTGGTTTTTCGTGTTCACGATGTTGTTCTCCGGGGGCATGGTCCCCATGTACATCCTGATTCAAAAAATCCACTTGATGAACACCATCTGGGCTTTGATCATTCCGGGGCTGGTCAGCGTATGGAACATGATTCTGCTGCTTAACTTCTTCCGGGGGGTCCCGAAGGAACTCGAAGAGGCATCCTTGATCGACGGCGCCGGTCACTTGACAACCCTGTTCCGTATTTACCTGCCGCTTTCCATGCCGGCGATCGCCACCTTGTCCCTTTTCACCTTGGTCGGCCAGTGGAACGACTGGTTCTCGGGCCTGCTCTATATGTCGGACTACAAGAAGTATCCGCTTGCGACCTTCCTGCAGACGATTCTCGTGCAGCAGGATATGAGCAAAATGAATGTGGACCCGAAAATGCTGGAGAACATCTCCCAGCGCACGGTCAAGGCCGCCCAAATATTTATCGGCGCCGTACCGGTACTGCTAATCTATCCTTTTCTCCAAAAGTACTTTGTCAAAGGGATTGTCCTGGGGGCGGTTAAAGAATAGAGCTGCATGCTATGCGTCAAAAAAAAGATGACCCCCGATACCAATTCAGGGGTCATCTTTTTACTGTTATTCATGCTCGATCCACGAGCCCAAGCAGCTCGCTGACGGTCAAAAACCGATAACCGTCAGCCGCCAGCTCGCCGACCATAACCCGGACGGCCTCGATCGTTTGCTCCCGTTCGCCGTACCCGTCATGAAATATAAATATACTGCCTTTCTTGCATGCCGCCCTCGTCCGCTCCAGGATAAAATCGACGCCGGGCTGCTCCCAATCCTTGGCCTCGCCGTTAACACACCCGATCGAGCGGTACCCGAACTTCGCGGCAAGCGAAAGAACTTCCTCATTCACGGCAAAATACGGTGGCCTGAAATTCGTGGGGGACTGCCCCGTCACCCGGCGAATGATCTCATCCGTCCGTTTGATTTCCTCCCCCGCTTCCTCGGGCGTGATCTTGGTCAAGTCAGGATGCGAATAAGTATGATTGGCGATTTCATGCCCGGCGGCATGAACTTCCTTGGCGATATCCTCGAACGCCTCGATTTCCTGGCCGATCATGAAGAAGGTGGCTTTTCCGTTAACCTTACGGAAAATGTCCAGCAGTTGTTTGGTATACAACGGATGCGGTCCATCGTCAAACGTAAAGGCGACGGCCTTTTCTTCGGTTGAAACTTGATGGACCAATGAGATCTCGCCCATAGCATTGCCTCCCTTAGGAAAATGACAGGATGACGACGGACATCGGCGGCAGCGTTGCCGTCAAGCCGTCCTCACTTACGTTCGCGATTCCGTCAAACGCCCGCGGTTTTACCGTCTCCGGCTGCTCGAACGTATTGTGCGCGTTCATGTCGGCATGCGACAGCACCCGGCCCGCAACATTCGCGACTTTCCCCAGTCCGCGCAGCAAAAGCGATACGGCGGCCTCGCGATGCGGATCAACATTGCACAGACTGATGTCGATCGTGCCGTCCGGGCGCTTGGATGCCGACGCGCTGACTTGCGGAATCGACCCACCGTCCAATTCATACTCGCTGGTCTCCAGATGAAGCGCCAAAGCCTCCGCATCCTGGTGTACTTTGAACATCTCAAATACGTGATAAGTCGGCGTCAATACCATCTTGGCGCCTTCCGTCAGGATCATCGCCTGCAGGACGTTCACCGTCTGCGCGATATTCGCCATATGGACGCGATCGCAATGACGATGAAATATATGAAAATGCAGGCCGGCCACAAGCGCATCTCTCAGCGAGTTTTGCTGGTACAGGAACCCGGGGTTGGTGCCCGGCTCCACCTGGAACCAGGTGCCCCACTCGTCAACGATCAGGCCGACGCGTTTCTTCGGATCGTACTGGTCCATGATCGCCGAATGGCGTCTAATCAACTCGTCCATATGCAGGGTCAGCCGCATCGTTTCGAACCATTCCGCTTCATCGAAGCCGAGCGCCGGACGCTTGACTTCAAACCCTCCGGGCACCGTGTAATTGTGCAGGCTAAGACCGTCCATGTAAGCGCCGGCTTCTCGCATCAGCGTCTCCGTCCAGTGGTAATCGTCCACGTTGGCCCCGCCGGCGATCTTGTAGATGCGATTCTCGCCGTAATTGCGGACATACGTCTGGAACCGGCGGTACTCGTCGGCGTAATATTCCGCCCGCATGTTGCCGCCGCAGCCCCAGTTTTCGTTACCGACGCCGAAGTATTTCAACTTCCACGGCTTGTCCCGCCCGTTCGCTTTACGCCAGTCGGCCATCGGGGATTCGCCGTCGAAGGTCATATACTCGACCCATTCCTGCATCTCCTGAACGGTGCCGCTGCCGACGTTTCCGCAGATGTACGGCTCCGTATTCAGCAGCTCGCACAGATCGAAAAATTCATGGGTACCAAAGTGGTTGTTCTCCACGACGCCGCCCCAGTGCGTATTGACCATGCGTTTGCGCCGCTCCCGCGGACCGATGCCGTCCTTCCAGTGGTATTCGTCGGCAAAACACCCGCCCGGCCAGCGCAGAACGGGGATATTCAAATTGCGAAGCGCTTCCAGCACATCGTTCCGGATGCCGCGGGTGTGCGGAATCGGCGAATCCTCGCCGACCCAGATCCCTTCGTAAATACAGCGGCCGAGATGCTCGGCGAAGTGCCCGTAAATATGGCGGCTGATTTTGCCGACCGACTGATCGGCGTTAATCGTTATTGTCGCTTTCATCCTAAATTCTCCCTTCCGTTCATTTATCCTTTAACTGCGCCCGCAATCATACTTTTCTGTACCTGCTTGTTCAGCAGCAAATAAATCGCGATCGTGGGAACGGTCGTGATCATGAGCCCGGCACCGATAATCCCCCACTGCGTAATATAAGTGCCGACCATCGACATCATGCCCACCGTTAGCGTCTGGTAGTGCGCATCATTAATAAAGGTCACCGCAAACATCAACTCGTTCCAGCAGGACAGGAAGGTAAAGATCGCAACTGTAGCAATTGCCGGGCGAATCAACGGCAGAATAATGTGAAAGAAGGTTTTATAGATGCCGCAGCCGTCAATGACTGCGGATTCTTCCATTTCTCGCGGAATTCCCTTGAAGAAACTGCCCAGAATGAACACCGCCATGGGGATCCCGAACGCTACGTATGGAATAATCAATGACCAGTAGGTATTCAACAAGTGCAGGTTCTTCAGCACCATAAATAACGGCAGCAACGCCGCGTGAATCGGTACCATCATGCCAAGAAGGATGACCGTCATCGTTGTATTGCTGAGCTTCCAGTTCATTCTCGTAATCGCGTATCCTGTCATCGAGGATAGAATCAAAACGAGGATAATGGAGGCGGCGGTCACCAACACGCTGTTATTAAAGTAAGTCAATACATTGCCGTCCTCCAGAGCCTTGGCGTAATTGCTCCAGAGAAATTTTTTGGGAAATCCCGCGACATCCCCGCTGAAAATCTCGCTATTGTCTTTAAGGGAGAAAAACATAAGCCAAATTAGGGGATAGATTTGAATGATCGCCACGATGGCTAAAAACAATTGCAGCAGAATCCTCCCTATAAAATGCGTTTTTTTAGGCAGCATGGTTTCTACGCTACTCACTGAACTCCCCCCTATTCCGTCTTGAAAAATTTATTGATGAGGACCGTAACTATCAAACATTCCAGAATGATAAAAACGGATATCGCACTGCCGTATCCATATTTGTACGTATTGAAAATCGTCGTGTACATTAAGGTGCTCGGCACTTCGGTGGCGAACAAGGGGCCGCCGCCCGTCAACACGTAAACCAGATCGAATACTTTAAATGCGCCGATGACGGAAAACACGAGACAGACCTTGAGAATGGGCTTCATAAGCGGGATGGTTATGGTGAACGCCGTCCGGACTCGGGAAGCCCCGTCGATTTTGGCCGCTTCGAAAATGTCCTGCGAAATCGACTTTGCTCCGGCATACATCAGCAGCATATGGTAACCGATGTACTGCCATAAGGTCGGAATAAAAGAGGCGACCAGCGCGGTTTTCTTCTGTCCGAGCCAGTCTTGGGCCCATTCCGAAAGACCGATGTTCTCGAGCAACGTGTTCAGAAGACCATAATCGGCATTATAGATTTTGGACCATAACTGCGCGATAACTACGGTGGAGATCAACACCGGGATAAAATACACCGTACGGTAAAAACCTTCCCCCTTCACGGTGGATGCCAGGATTAAAGCCAGCAAAAGGGACAGGGGCAATTGGATGAAAATGGAGGCCGCTGCAAACAGCAAAGAGTTTCTGATGGAATGCAAGGCCCTTGAATCCGTAAACATATCCACGTAATTTTCCAGTCCAATAAAGGTGCCTTTACCGACGCCGTTCCAATCCAATACACTATAATAGCTCGAGACGAAAATCGGAATTAATACAATCGAACAAAAGATCAGAAGAGTAGGAAGAACAAATATGGCAATAGCTGTTTTATTCGAAAAAACTGAATTCATCGTCGGTTCTCCCCTCAAAGATGCGGTCAGGGATGCACCCTGGCCGCATCTTGTTTGGATTTATTCATTCTGGGACATAGATCAAAGACTTAGTTCCGTCGGCTCAAGTTGTGCCATCTGTTTGCAGAATTCTTCAGGCGTAATGTCGCCTGCCAAAAGCAGGGCAATCAGATTTTTATGCGTTTCCGCAGACTCGGCGGGTAGAATGTTATCCCACCATGAAGTGAACGATGTGGCCGTTTTCAAAATTTCGGCAGCCGATTTATCAAGCGAGGAAAGGCTTGACGTATCCAGCCCTTCCGTGTTCCAGGTTGGAAGTCCGGCACCGGCCAAATAACCTTGGGTACCAAGCTGCTCACTCAAATAAATCAGGAACTCGGCCGCTTCCTTCGGATGCTTCGTCGTGCTGTTGATATAGTTCCCGTCAACAGCTACGCCGAAAATTTCGCTGGCTTTGCCCTTACCGTCTTCAAAGACCGGGAAAGGAATAACTTGAACCTTTCCTTTCGTCGCCGCCGACGGATCTTCAATCCCGGCATTTACCCAGTTGGCCTGGAACATCATAGCGCCACTGCCCGCATTGAACGCGCCCAGCATTTCATCGTAGCTCATGCTCAGCATGCTGCTGTTGAATGCGCCCGCTTTTGCCAACTCCTGCAATTTGGTCGCTGCCGCCACAAAGTCCGGCGAATCCCATTTGGAAGGATCCTTAAACGCCTCGATTACGGCGTCGCGTCCGGCTTGGCGCATCGCAATCATGTCGTACCAATACATGCCCGGCCAGCGGTCTTTCTCGCCGATGAGTGCCGGAGTAATGCCCGCCGCCTTCAATTTCTCTACCGCATCGAGCAGTTCCGTATATGTCGTCGGGATTTTCGCTCCCGCTTTTTCAAACAATTCGGTATTTACATAAAGGTTGGCGATATGCGTGAACACCGGAAGGGTATAGATTTTCCCGTCCGTTTCGATGGCTTCTAACATACCCGGCGCCATTCTCGACTTGATTTCATCCGTCAGATAGCCGGAGATATCGAGCACGTTTCCGGATTCGATATACGGCTGCATAAAACTGCCGCCGCCCATACCGTAAAAAATGTCGGGCGCTTCGCCGGCGGCAAGCGATGTTTTGATTTTGGTCTTATACTGTTCGCCGGTCGTACCTGTCCGTTCGACTTGGATATCGGGATGCTCGCTGTTCCACTTCTCGACGATTTGCGGCAGCAATTTGGCCGACGGGTCCGTATTGCCTACGGATTGATCCCATAAGGTCAGCTTAATGGAACCGCTTCCACTTTCGCCTGAAGATTTCCCTCCGGAAGATTCGGACGAACATGCAGCCAAACTGCCTGCAAGCCCCAACGCCAATACGATGCTCATCGATTTTTTTAGTAACGCTTTCATCTTTTGACCTCCCTGATAAAGTTTGATGCATCTATGGTTAATTTTAGGGAAGCCGCCAGATATACTCCATTCAAAATACGCACATCCCCTTGTAATATTCGAGCATCTCTTGGTACTCATTTCACACTTCGGTATTCATTCATCGACCTGCCGGTCGTTTTCTTGAATAGGACGCTGAAATAGTGCGGATCGGGGATGCCGACTTGTTCGCCAATCTCATACCCTTTTAGATCCGTCGTTTTCAATAAATTTTCGGCCCGTTTCATTCGCAGTTGGGTCAAATACTCCACAAAGGTCTGGCCCGTTTCTTTCTTCATCAGCCGTCCCAAATGGCCGGGACTGACGAAGAACGCCGCGGCGATACTTGCCAACCCCACCTGAGGGTCGCTCATGTTATTTTCAAGATACGCTTTGACTTGACCGATCAGGTTTCCTTCCTTGGCTTGTTTTTTCGAGAAAATGGTTCTCGAGGTGCTAAGGACGTATCGCTCCAAAATAGTGGTTAATTCGGGCAAATTGTCCGCGGTGATGATCGAGACCAGCGTTTCTTTATTCAACGCGTGTTCCTCCTCGATCTGTTGTTCCATCGCCGCGCGCTGGCATACGGCAATCACATCCATCGCCGCCAAACGAAACTGCGCTACACCGGAAAAAGAAACATCAAATATGCGGGGCAGCATCTCCGCCGCGCGTTCGGACGAACCCACGCTGACATAAAATTGCAGCTGCTGGAGTAGTTCCGGATTTGACTGATAAGGCTGCTCCCCACTGTCGACCATATCTTCAAAACAAACGACCTGATTGTTTCCCGCGAACGCCTTGTATCGAATCGCACGACATGCCTCCTGGTATCCCAGGTGGGCTTCTTGCAGATTTTCGCGCTTGCGCCCCACCCCGATGTTTACCAGGCAGGGGAAGGATTCAAGCAGCCTGGTAATCAGCGATTCGCCGTCGCTCACGAGATCCGTCTCCTCGTTAAAGGAAACAAGCACAAATTGGTTGCGGGTGTCCGACAAAATGAGAACCCGGTCGTTATCCCGATAAAACGCCTCTATGTTGTTCTTGCCTTCTATCCCCAATAAAATCAACTGTTCCTCGGTGTGCTTCTCGGATGCCGGAGCGATTTCCACAACCGCGAGTTGATAGACTTCGCCGCAAAGAAGCATGGGCAGGTTGAAATAATTCGCCTTATCCAGGATCTCTTCCAGGGACAGCGACCCCTGTATCCACTGGAATAAAAATTTCTCCCTTAGATAAGGGAGATTCCGCTCCAACTCCTCCTTTAGCCGCTTCAATTCGTTGTCACGCGTACGTTCCTCATTCAATTTCCGCTTGAGCTTGTCGGTTACATGCAGCAGGTCCACGGCCCGAATCGGTTTGAGGAGGAAATCGACAACGCCGATTTTGATGCTCTGCTGCGCATATTCAAACTCGTCATGACCCGTAACGACCACGATTTTCATCTTCGGGTATTTTTCCAACACCCTCCGGCTAAACTCGATCCCATTGATATTCGGCATGTAGATATCCGTAAAAATAATATCCGGCCGCCGCTGCTCCACCAGATCGAGCGCTTCCTGCGCATGGGAAGCTTCGCCGATAATCGTCATGCCTTGCTGCTCCCAGTCGATGCGCATTTTAAGCAGATTCCGGATCAGATATTCGTCGTCCACAATCAAAACTTTTAACTGTCCCATAATGCATCTGCTCCATTCGGTATAATTAACGTAATCGTCGTTCCTTTTCCCGGTTCGCTGTCCACAGTGATACAATCCTTGTCCCCGTAAAATATGCGCAAGCGCTCCATGGTTCCCCATAATCCAAAGCTCTTGATCTCCCCTTTTCTTTCCGTTTGCAAAATTTGTTCGATCTCTTCTCGCGACATCCCCACACCATCGTCGGAAATAGTTATGCTCACGGTGCCATCCACACTTCTCGCGCTAATGCGGATGATTCCTTTCGTTCCTTTGGGGCGTATACCGTGATACAGCGAATTTTCCGCCAACGGCTGCAAGACCAGTTTGGGAATCGGGGACTGGCAGCAAGCTTCGTCTACCTCGAATTGCGCCTCGAACACATCGTGGTAACGCACCTTCTGGATCTTTAAGTAATTACGAACCATCTCGATTTCTTCGCCCACCGTGATCACGTCTTTTCCTTTGCTGACGCTCATGCGGTAATAACTCCCCAACGCCTCGATCAGGTAGCATACCTGGTCGTTTAGCCCGGACAACGCCAACGAGTTGATAGAGTCCAGCGTGTTATACAGAAAATGAGGTTTGATCTGCGATTGCAGCGTATTCAATTCGGCCTTGCGGATCGTCTTCTGCTCTTCAATCATGCGCTTCAGAAGTTGGTCAATCTGTTCAATCATATGGTTGTATCCGTTATACAACTGTTCGAATTCATAGCTGTTCTGCTCTGTGTTCACTTTCATAAAATTTCCGCTAGGGGCTTTGTTCATCGACCGCAGCAGCTTTTGAATCGGTTTGATAATGCTGCGTGAGATCACGAAGGAACTCACAAAAAAGATAGCTCCATTGACAATAAGCAAAACCAGCGCCAGAAGCACCAGCGATTTATTTCTCTCCTGAAAGGTACTGTGCGGCGAGATACTCACGAATTTCCAGTTAGACTCCCCGCCCGCAAGATATGTAACCGTATATTTCTGTGAACCGATGTTCGCGGACAGGAATCCGGAATCACTTTGCTGAAACAATTGTTCCAATTTGGCTTTATTGGCGGTCAAAATCTCTTGATACACCGCTCCTTTCGGTTCATCGGCGGAGTCGGCTACGATGGTCCGGTTGTTTTCATCCAAAATCGTAATGTCCAAGGAATTTTGATCCAGCAGACTGGAATACGCCTGCACAAACGCTTCATCCTTGATGTTCATGACCAGAACCCCAAGGGGAGAGGTATTATCGATATCCCGAATCAATCGGATAAAAGATACGATATTGCCGTCGCCCTTGTTCCCGGACGTTTCCTCCGAAAAGGACTGGCCTTGGTTTAGTGCCAGGATATACCGTCCTCTATTGCGCACAACCTGTTCATACCAAGGAGCATCCTCAATTTTCGCTTCCATGAAAGTCGGAAGTTCTTGGGTACCGACGGAAAAACGGTGGCCCGAGTTGTCATAGATATATACCGAATCAATGATTGGAACCGCTTGCATTAAATTGTACAAGTACGCGCTGACTTTGGACTGGGTTTGCAAGTTGGAATACACGTCCCCTTGCCTAAGTAACTTTTGCAGATTAGGATCGGAAAATATCATTTTAGAATAGTTGTTTACGTTGCCAATCATTAAATCGACGTTCGTCCGGATGGAGGTAATCGTTTGCAAGGACGCCTCATTGAGTTTCTTTTGTGCCGAATTCGTAGATATATGGTTTAATACCAGGTAGCTAAACCCGACCGTAAACAAAATGACCAGAAAATAGGCGAACGGTATTTTAAAAGCTAGTTTTTTCGGCCTGCCGTAAATGAAATGGTTCCTCTTGATCCTCTCGATCACGTTTTGCCTCCCCCTTTATGACGTAACAATTAAATTCCATTATAGCTACAGCCCTTTGTTTCAGACAATGAAAAATCGTTTTCCGGAAACGATGCGATGGACTGATCTTCCGGTTGGGCTCTTGCGGATTTTCGTATGGCGGTGTAATCGTTGTTGATTTATCATGGAAAAAGAAGGGAGGTTTCAATTTGAACGAGTACGTGAAAAACGTTGTGACGATGGAACATCATGGCCGGGAGATCTACGGGGTTTCCTATATGCCGAAGCAAGGGAGAAAGTGCCCTGTCGTTATTTTCAGCCATGGGTATAATGGAACGTACGCGGATTTTATTATGCTCAGCGAGTATCTGGCGTCAAATGGAATCGGAGCCTATTGCTTTGATTTTTGCGGCGGATCCGTGAATTCAAAGAGTGGCCTAAAGACGTCAGAGATGACGTTATTTACGGAAAAAGAAGATGTATGCGCTGTCATCGACCATGTTCAAAAGTGGGACAACGTGGATACCGACAACATATTCTTGTTTGGCGCAAGCCAGGGCGGTTTGGTATCGGCACTGGCGGCGGAAGAACGTAAGGATGATATAAAGGGAATGCTGTTACTGTTCCCTGCCTTCTGTATCGCCGATGACTGGAGTAAGAGATTTCCGACACTTGAGAGTATCCCGGATACGCATGAACATTGGGGGATGACCCTCGGGCGAACTTTTTTTGAGAGCATCCATGGTTACGATGTTTTCGAGCATATGGGAACATTTGACCGAAACATTCTCATCTTTCATGGGGATCAGGATTCGGTGGTTTCTCATGAATACAGCAAGAAAACGCTGGAACACTATCCGCATATCCACTTGGAGGTCTTCCAGGGAGAGGGGCATGGTTTTTCGGAGGCCGGAAATAAGCGCGTAGCGGAGATGACATTGGAATTTGTGAAGGGGAATATGTAAGGTAAAAAGGGTTCTCAGCACACTCTTAACCTGCAACTATGGGTTTGGTTTGAATTAAAGGGAATTCTTCCCGTTAATTGGGTACGTATGCGGCTGCAGAGGTTAATTAGCTGGAAAATCTCCCGTTAATTCGCCTGAAATGGTGTATTTCGGCAATAAGGTCGCGAAATAGATGGAACTTTTCCAGCTAAAGTTCATCGAGAAGCCAAGAACGGTAAATTAACAGGATATTTTCCCGTTAATGTTGTAGATTTCGACGCCCAACGCCATTCTTTAGTCAACCTATCTAAAGTAGAATTTATATCATACTCAATAAAGGGAGAAATCCATGGTTCAAAAAACTAGTGTTGTGATGAAATGGACTCTTGTTTTTGTTTTTGTGTTATTGTTTTCCGCCTGTAATGCGGAAAAAGAAAAGTGATTTTTGTCCATAAGATTTTGATTCCCCCCTATATGCTAATTAATCTGAAACAATCAAATATAGTATTGTTTGGCATCAAAAAGACAGAGACTCCTGCATCGACTTAACGTTCCAGAAGTCTTTCGACTTACCACTCTTATGAAAAGCTACTTCCATTACGCCAGATCAACCAATCTCTATGTTTGCTGACAGCCTCATCATACGACATGTCTATTTCGATTTCCAAATCCAATTTCATTTCCTCTGGTAGCGCTCTTGCTTCAGTTTGCTTCAGTAATTCATTTATATATCGGAGCGTTGGTTCTGTGTGTCAACATCCTGTCGTAAACAGCAAAATTTATATTTTTTCCCGCTGCCGCATTTACATTTTTTTATTTCTTTCAGGTTTATTCATAACGTCAATCCTATTCATAATAATATATGTTGAATTATATTTTTCTTAGTATTTGAAAAACTTATGTTTCCACACCTTTGCTGAACGACTGGTTCTCAGGGCGGTTAAAGAATTTGATCTGCACACTATGTTTTTTCGGCTTGCCGTGATAAAACATTTAAACACAAAGAACCGCTCCCTGTAAAAAAACAGGGGCGGTTCTTTTGAACATCATCCGGTCTAATCAATATTGCCTTTTCCATAGATTAGGTGGCCGTTGCCCTCCTGAGCTATAAAGCTTCCCAATGGGCTCTAAAGAACAACTTGTACAGCCGCTTCCAAGCGATTTTCAACAACATGTACACCGGAATCACGACCAACATGCCAATGATGCCAAACCAGTTACCGCTTCCCAATACGAGCAGAATCGTGGTAACCGGATGGATGTCCAATTTTTTTCCGAAAACATAAGGAGATATGACATTATCCTGAATCTGCTGCGACAGTAAAATAATGACCAATGCCCAAATGCCCATCGACGGGGACTGAATCAAACCGATGATGACGATGGGAATGGCGGATATAATTGCCCCGAACAAGGGGATAAAATTCAAAATGACCGCAATCGTCGTCAACAGTAGAGCATAAGGCAGCCCGATCGCCAAGAAGCCGATAAACATCAGAACGCCAAGAGCCGCATTCACGATGACCCGGCCGATAATATAGTCATTCAGCGCCTTGTCCATGTCCCTGGTCGCGCGAAACACCTCTTTCCGATAACGCATTGGAGAGAGCTTGACCAGACTACGTTTGAAACGATATCCTTCTTTCAACATATAATAGAGCAGGATCGGGAAAGTAAACAACACAATGGCGAATTGGGACAGGAAAGAGACGAAACCGGTAATATAATTCGTTAAAAAGGAAATCCCCTTGCTCAGGTACTCCGAAAAATTAGCGGCCAAACCGGAATCGGAAGGAATGATGGACGAAAGGAAAGGCGTTTCTCCCCACTCTCTCAGTTGAGCATCCAGCAGATTCACGAATTGGGGAATGTTCTCCACCAAATTGAACAGTTGGGCTTGCAATAGCGGCCATAGCCCGGCAATAAATCCGATGGCCAAAATGACCATGATGACATAAAGGATCAGTATCGCCAAAGACCGCTTGACCTTATGCCGCTCCATGTAAAGGACGACCGGACGAAGCAAATAGTAAAAAAAACCGGCCAGCAGGATCGGAATCAAAATGGCTCCAATCACAGCCTGCATCGGGAGAAAAAAGGGCCTTACCAAAGAAAATACGTAGACGATAGCCAGCAAAATCAAAATGAATTTCGCGATGCGCGTCCATCTTTCCAAAAGCTTCATTCTCATCAGCACCTAACTTTCGAATGATCGGAATACAATAGCTATACCTACATTATATAATCGAATGGACCCAAAATTAAAATCGTACATAAGGCTATACCCTGATGTACGAACAGATTTGAAACCTTAACAGGTTTATATTGTCTGGCCAGCATCACCTAAGACTAGGAACCAGGATTAAACATCTGAAAATTCTCTAGTGGTTACATAAGTATAATCCCACGTTCCATGGCTATCGCGACGGCTTGAGATCGCGAATCCACGCCAAGCTTATTATAGATATTAGTCAGGTGAGCCTTTACCGTGCGTTCAGAAATCCCCATATCAGAGGCGATTTCTTTACTTTTATATCCTCTGGCTACGAATTGAAGAATCAAAATTTCTCGCTCCGTCAGCGAAGGTTCATCTATCTCTCTGTGGCCAACAGCCTCTTCTCGATTTTTCGCTTCAAACACCTTCGCCAAAATATCGGCCTGAAGAAGCGCCTCGCCACGCACCGCCGATTCAATGGTACGAAACAAGTTTTCGCGATTGGTGTCCTTAAGCAAATAGCCTTTAGCACCTAAAGCCAGTCCGCTAACCATAAGCTCATCTTCATTGTAGGTCGTTAAAATAATGACCGGAACCTGTTTTGGATGATCTTTCAAGACTTTCATGGCTTCCAGTCCACTCATTACCGGCATATTCAAATCCATCAGGATGACATCAGGATCAAGCTCTTCTAGTAGTTGCAATGCAATCCGGCCGTTTTCCGCCTCACCGATGATGGCAAATCGTTCGTCTGTTTCGAGAATCAGCTTCAAGCCTTCACGAACGATGGAATGATCATCTACAATCAGTACTTTATACGGATTCATGTCTAGGCTCCTTTATGAACGGGAAATTCCAAAAAAACTTGCGTCCCTTTCGGCAAACTCGATATTTTGATTTCCCCCTCAATCAACCTTGCGCGTTCTTGTATACCCAGTATGCCATAGTGACCCGGTTGTTTGCCAATGAGTTCTGTATTAAAGCCTTTTCCATTGTCCCTGATCTCGATATGAACCCTGCCGTTTCGTTCGAGGATGGAGATCCACACTTTGTCAGCTTGGGCATGTTTCGCCACATTCGTCAAACACTCGCTAATGATGTGCATGCTCTGCTCCATCAGGGTTCGGGATAAACGACTGGATACCTGCACATCTTCATCAACCTCAATGCCGGTAGCCTCAATAAAGCGCCGAATTTCGTAGGTTAGCGCTTCATAAAAGCTCATTCCTTCAACTGATTTGATGCGCAAATTATCAATAGCGCGCCTTGCGTCGGCTAATGTTCTTCGAGCCTGGCTCATGGACCCTTGAATGATCTCCTGGGACCTCGGGGTGTTCCCTTGAGATATGAAGGCATCTGCAGCCTCGAGTTGCATGATCAAACCGGCCAAACCTTGGGCCAACGTATCATGAAGATCGCGAGCCATACGCTGTCGTTCATTCATGAGCGTCAACTCCTCAACCTTTCGATGTGCGTTTTCCAAATCTTTTAGATATAGTTGTGTTCGTACCCTGGCGTTGACCTGCTGAAAAAACAGCAAAGCATATGCCCCGACAAGAATTACCATCAATATAAACAAAGCTATCAATAGAACAAGATCATGGCGGTCGCCTAAATATAAGAGAGCATAGAAGAACAAGAAAACGCAATACAGCACCACAAGAAGTATATTCTCTTTTTTATAGTAGAACCCGATGCTTTGACCGACCAGCATAGGGAGAAAACCAATTAGGACTGCTGGAGAGCTGTCCGGCACCAACAAAGCACTTATAAATATGAGCCCTCCCTGAACGATAAAATACAACCAAGCTTTTGTGCTCATGATGCGGTGTGAATGCCAATGAAGGAGGGCGTGTACAATAAAGGTGAATGTAAAAATCAAGCTATTCAGCAGAAGCAGATCTATAAAGTTCTGCATTATGATAGTGGCCACATAAACCAATGAAATCCACAGTAGAATCGGAAGTCGAGAGATTAGTATATTGTCTGTTGTTTCGAATTTAGCCATACCCTTGTTTTCGTCTGTTTCTAACGTCTTCACCCGATTGCCTCCCACGGCCTTATTATAAGCGGTTTTCACACTTGTTATAATCTTACCGCACTACTCGCACGAAAGGCAGCCCCAGGCTATTTGTTCCGGAATCAGCGTATCAGGACGCTCCATATCTAATAGAAACCGCAATTTCATCGACCGTAGTAGACTCATAACCTTTCTCTCCAAAAAGTCGCAGCGCGTTCTCTAGAATAATCCCTGGTTTATCCTTGATCACGTCAATCTCCTTCCTTTGTGTCTTCGACAGAAACATTGTCGTGACTTACAAAGCCCCGCCCGCTAACGGGTGGGGCTTTGACTACGTAGAGACGGTGCCGGACGAGACCGGCTGATCGGGCTTATGTTTGCGCATCAGGCGCTTGTCTTTCCACCCGGCTACCACCATGTATATCGAAGGCACCACGAACAACGTTAACACCGTCGAGAACATTAAGCCGAATATAATAGTGTAAGCCATCGGTCTGAACAATATGCTGCCGGCGATCGCCAGGGGCAGCATCCCGATCATGGCCGTAAACGAAGTGAGTACAATCGGGCGGAAACGCGCACCTGTGGCTGCGATGACCGACTCATACAATCCGATGCCTTCGCGTCTTGATTCCTCGATAAATTCGATCAGGACAATCCCGTTTCGCACGACGATTCCGGCGAGCGAAATAATCCCCATCATACTCATGAAGCCAATGGAAGAACCGGAGACAAAGATACCGATGATTCCGCCGGCGGCCGCCAAGTACACTGTAGTCATGACTATAATCGGGGCCGACAAGGAATAAAACTGGACCGTGATCAAAATAAAGATTAAAAAGATAACTACAATGAACAGCGTTGCCAAATCCCCGAAGATATCCGACTGCTCTGATGTTTCACCACCAAATTGGAGGGTGTATCCTTCCGGCATAGGCAGATCCTTCAGCATACTGCGGACCTCGGCGGTTAGTTCCGTTGCCGTCTTCCCTACCGCGTTCGCTTCCACCGTCACCATACGCTCAAGGTTATAATGTTGGATTTTTTGAGTCGTGAATGACGTTTTCATTTCAGCCAACTGCGCTAAGGGCACTTGCACTCCTTGTTTATTGGTAATGTAAATTTGCTGGAATAACTGGTTAGGACTCGCTTCCCGATTTGAAACGTGTAAATTAAGGTCAACGATCTGTTTTCCGGTATCAAAGTCCCCGATATCCAGCCCGTCCCCCATAAGACGCAACGTCTGAGTCAGCGTGTTGTAATCGATCATATACTCGTCCATAGCCGGCTTCTTCATTTCGAATTCCAAAGTATAGCTTTGATTACCGAAGTTATCTTTGATGCCGGTTGCGCCATCGATTTTGGCTATTTTTTCCTTGACCTGTTGGGACAGCTTTTGCAGCGTATCCAGTTCATCTCCGGCGATTCGGATGGAGACCGCTGGGCCGACCGGTATGCCAAGGCGGGGAACATGCATGGCGATGGTCGCTCCCGGGAACCGTTTTGTTAATTCCGCCTCCCAAGCCGGCACCGTCTTATCCAATTTAAAGCTATCCGACTTACCGATAACCGTTATTTGACCGATATTAGTCGCTGAGGCAAGAGCATTGGTAATATCGGAATAAATGGTTGGTGCCTTACCGCCAATACCGACACTAATGAACTCCGTCTCAGGCTGTTTTTCTACCCACTTGGTGATATCGCCCACCATCCGTTGAGTTTCTTGGAAGGTTGTGCCAACAGGCATCTCAACATTAATGCTGACATGCGGCTCCTCGGCCTCGGGAAACAAATCGATCGGTGTAATTAGTGCCAACCCGAACGAGGCCGTACCGATGAGAAGTCCAACAGTCGCGAATAACTTCGGTCTCTTTAGCACCTTCGGAATCAATGTGCCGGAATACCACTGGGTCGCAGCCTGGATTTGTTTACCAAGCAAACCGGCGGGTTTTTGTTCCCAGGGTTCGCTCTTTGAGTCGCCTTCAGTTTCTTTATGAATCAGGTTGTTCTTGGCCGCCTGTTTTCTTCTCCGGCGCTTCTCATGCCACTGACGGAAAATCGGAATTATGGTCAGCGACATAATCATGGAGGCGAGCATGGAGCAGGAAATCACGATGGGGATCGGTTTGACGAAAGAGCCGATATCCCCCGTCAAGAACAATAACGGCGCAAAAGCGAAAATCGTCGATAATGTAGCGGTCAGAATGGACACCGATACTTCCTTCGCGCCTTTAATCGCCGCCACGTCGGGGCTTTCTCCCAAGACGTGAAGCCGACGTTCGATATTATCGTTCACGACCACCGCATCATCGACAAGTATGCCCAGCACGATGATCAGACCGACGATGGAAATTTCATTCAGGGAAATGCCGGTGAATGGCATAACGATCATACCTACTGCGATCGATATCGGTATGGCCATGGCCACAACCAGTGATGTCACCAGATTGAGCCCCAGTGTACAGATCAGAATGACGGAAGCGATCGCGATCAACATTTCACGGATGAGCTCGCCGAACATTTCGCTGACCACTTCTTCTTGGCCGAAAGCGTGACTGAAATGCACGTTGCTTGGCAAGCTTTCTTTAAGTTCATCCAGCTTGGCCGAAATCAGCTTATCCATTTTCGGAACATCGGAACCGGTCTGCGCGGAGACATTGATCGATATGGCTGGTTTTCCGTTGTAATACGCCAGATAAGTTGGGGCTTTATCCGCCATTTGAACTTGACCCACATCTTTCAAATATATAGGAAACCCGGTTTCGCTTCTGGAAATCAGTACTTCATTCAGCTCTTCGGCCTGTTTCATGTCGGGAACGACCAATTCGTAGCTGCGCGATTGAAATTCCAGCGCTCCCAGTGGAGTGCGGTTGTTCATATTCTTAACGGCCTGTACAATCTGCTCCCAGGCAATGCCGTATTGCTCCAGTTTCTGCAAATCGATTTGAATGCGTATTTCCTTTTCCGGAATCCCGCTGATCTGAACATCCGCGACACCGCCAACTTGGCGTATTTTATCCCGCCAATCGATCATCTGATCGTTTAAGGCATATAGCGAATCTATCTTATCCGCATAAATAACGTAGGAGCCGATAAAAGAAGAGAACAGATCGTCATTAACCATGGGCTGTATAATACCGTCCGGTAAGTCCGCTGAAGCATCTTCCACCGCTTTCCGCAATTCATCCCAAGTCGCTTTGGCATCCGCGTCGGGATAAGCGGTAACTGTAATGTTCGAAACACCGCTCGAACTGGTAGATTCTATTTTTTCAATGGTCTCCACCTTTTTAATGGCCTGTTCCAACACCTTTGTTACCGACTGCTCCACCCGCTCCGGGGTCGCTCCGGGAAAAACCGTCGTAACTACCGCGTTTTTAATCACCACATCCGGCATATCTTGACGCGGGAGCCGGGTAGCGCTAAATATTCCAAAGACAATGAACATTACAAACAGCAGCAATGTGATTTTGCGTTTTTTAACGGAGTACTCGATCATTTGGCGTTTTCCTCCAAGATCGCTATAGCGTCCCCGTCAAACAAGCTTTCCGCCCCGGAGCTGACAACCACATCTCCTTCTTTCAGCCCCGATGCGATACTTTGGCGATTGTCTTCGCTTAGATGAGCGCCTAATTTAACGATAGTCTTCACGGCCTTGCCGTTAATATATCTGAACACATACGGCTCCTGACCGTTGCTGATCACCGCTCCGACTGGAACAAAGATACCTTCCTGCTCCGAAACCGACCTTCCGGCACGGACCACTTGCCCAGGGATCCAGTCATGCTTGGGATTAGGGACATTGACCTCCACACTTATAGTTCCCGTTCCCTGATTGGTCACCGGGGAAATCCGGTTTACGGTACCCTGCAACTCAACTCCGTTCTGTTCCAATGTAATAGACTGACCTGCTTTCCAAGCCGAAGCCTGATCGCTGGGAACAGGAATTGTGACCTTTAACGTATCAATAGAACCTATCATAAAACCTTCAGCTCCGGCAGAAACCGTTTGTCCTACAACCGCCTTTTTCTCCAATATGACTCCGCCGACAGGCGCGATCAGTTTGGTTTGGGATAGAGCTAATTCGGCTTGTTGCTGCTTGGCGACCGCCTGGTCATAAGCTGCTTGCGCTTGTGCCAATGACCCTCTTGCTTGAGAAACTGCGGCCTCTGCCGAGACTTTTCCGGCTTTGGCTTGGCTTACCGCCGCATTAGCCGTCCTGCTCTGCTCCGGTGTCGCTCCCTCGGTCAACTCGGATAACGACTGTTTCGCGTTATCGAGTGCGGTTTCCGCATCCTTAAATTGGACTTGAAATTTCTCGTATTCATCCAGCGATATGAGTCCATTGGAATATAGATTCAAATACCGGTCCGCATCCGTCTTTAATTTATCATAGGCGTTTTGAGCCTGGGTAACGGCATTTTGGGCCTGGGCAAGCTTTTGTGCGGACGCTCCTTTCTTTACAGTAGCCAAGTTGGCTTCCGCTGTCTCCAACTGGGCGGCCGCCGCATCCACTTGAGCCTCCGCGGCAGCAACTCCCGCTTTCGCGGCGTTTAATTGACCTGCGGCTTGCTTCACGCCGCTTTGGGCTTGTCTTAACTGCAGTTGCGCATTCGCGTTATCAACAACAGCCAATACCTGCCCAGCTTTTACCTTGTCTCCTTCCTCCACCAGTGTTTTTTGGATTTCGCCGGCGGCTTGAAAAGAGATGCTGGCCTCCTGATTTGGCCTCAAAGTACCGGATAAATTGTACACCGTACTTAACGGCTCCTTCTTGACCGTAATAACTTGTACGGCGGAAGTGCTATCCTCTCCCTGGGCAGCCTTCTCTTTATTCGAACCGCACGCCGCTAGAATCATAATAATTAGTAATGAACATAATGTCGCCGTCCAGCGTCCTTTCATCTAGTGATTCCCTCCTGATCCGTTTTTGCTGATGATTTTTTTGCCTTCATGTTCCCTGCGGCTTATTATAGGTGTTCCATCCTCAAATAAAATCGTGCTTTAGTACATGTACCTAAGGGCAAAATGACATGTACGAAAGTACAAATTGCGCGGATGAATTTATGGATGATAGCATGGAAGGCAAAACAAACACCAACCCCTTGCGGGTTTGAGAGGAAAGGTAGAATGGCTATGAAGCGAAGTTTGTCGGTAATGATGTCTTCCTTGCTGAGCATGGCCCTTTTGGCGGCTGGGCCGGTTTCAGCCTATGCGGACAATAACGAAAACGATAATTCCATTCGTTCAGGGAAGGAGGCTACAAACAGCGGGGTATTAAAGGAGCACTTTATCGATTCGGGTACTTTGGCGCCGTTAAAGCGTTTGGATCTGGATACGGTTTTGAAACTTGCGCTGGATTATTCTTTAAATTACAAGCTGCTGACTTTTAAAATAACCGCACTTAAAGAAAATGAAGGAAATCTAAATAAACAAAAGAAGAAGCTGGATGAATCCGCTTCCGGCGGAACGGGGGGCTCCTACACTTTGCCGGAATCCCTGGAGGAAATCCAAAAAAAGTATGAGGACTTTCCCGAGGAGCTGCTTCCGTCCCTATATCCGATGCTGGAAACCAACGCCGTGGTCAATCGGTTGATCAGCGGAATCGGCAGCATCACCGACGCTATGAACAAACAATTGCAGGGCCAGCGTGACCAGTTGATCCTTTCTCTAAAACAGATCAATATTGAACAGGCCAATACATTGCTCGATCTGGAGGAAGCCCGCATAGGCATTCGATTGCAAATGACTTCTCAGTACGTGGAATTGCTGACGCTTAAAAAGCAGGTAAGCATGAACGAAGCCTATCTGGATGTTCTAAAAACAGATGTGAAGCGGGCCGAGTTGATGCAGGAACAGGGGATGACATCGGCGGAAAAAGTCACCGAAGCGCAAAGAGAGGTCGAGAAACAGGAGCAGCAGCTAACTCAATTAAGAAACAAGTACCGTCTTGCCCTGGCACAGCTCTGCTTGGACCTAGGCGTGGCTTACGACCCGGACAT
The DNA here is from genome assembly GCF_008084145.1 of Paenibacillus faecis. Classification (GTDB taxonomy): domain Bacteria; phylum Bacillota; class Bacilli; order Paenibacillales; family Paenibacillaceae; genus Fontibacillus; species Fontibacillus faecis. The sequence goes on from NZ_VSDO01000001.1 coordinate 605,868, forward strand.
CGAGCTTGGGGATTTGAACGAATTCTCCCCGCAGCCCGTCACCCCAATGAACCGGGAGCGAATTTTGGAGAAATCATTTGAAATGAAAAGACAATGGAACTCCATTATATTGGCTGAACAGCAAAAAAGTCACACCGACGCAGCGAATGAAGACCAGGAGGATTATCTCGAGACAAATGTTCGGATCGCCGAGCAGCAAGCGGAGAAAACACGCATCGATCTCAATAAAAAAATCGACCAGCTCTACAGCAATCAGGAAACGGCCTATCAGGCTTATCAAAACGCGTTAAAAGACTTGAGTAACGCGCAACTGGATGTTCAGCATATAACAGTTCGTTATAACAATGCGCTTGTATCGCGTCACGATTATGAAAAATCCAGTTTCAGTCTGACCCAACAAGAGGCTAAGTTGGAACTAGCCAGACTACAGCTCTATGTCGCACAACGTGCCGTTAACGCGCTGGAGGACGGGTTTATTATGTAGGCTAAACGCAAAAGAACCGCCCCATGTAAAACACACGGGACCGGTTCTTTTTAACTCACATTATTTTCCCCAATCCAATCACAATCACGATCGCAATCGTACACCCGCCCGTCACCGTGATGAACGCTTCCTTAAATCCATTTTTGTGGTTTAATTTGGTCAATGCCAGAAACGTTAAGAGAACGCCGCTTTGTGGAACAAGTGTGGTAATATTTGAAGCGATCGCAGCTACACGGTGAATTAATTCCGGCTGGATGCCGGCATCAAGATAAAATTGGGCGAAATTGGGCATCACGATTCCCAAGGTCCCGGAAGAAGATCCTGTGATCGCCGATATACAGGCCGTTAATACTGTCAGACTGATTAAGGGATCGCCCGGGATCGAAGTGATTAAATCGGAAAATAATTTAAACCCCGGTGCGACCATCAACACGGAACCAAAAGCCACGGCCGAAGCCGTAGCAAAGATAGGGGCAATGGAGCCGCTCGCCCCAATACTCAACGTACGGATTTTGTCTGGAAGATGTTTGTGAAACAGCGCCACTGCCAACAAAATACCTACCATTAACGCCACATAAATTACATTCTGGCGAACAAAAGCATTTCCGAAAGTACTGCCCAAAACAGCGATAATAATTAATGTGGCGAGGGGTAAAACGCTTACCATAAAACCGGGCAATTCGCGTTCTTCATTGCTTTCATTTTCATCGTCGGCATAAGTTGCATAAGTTTCCCCGGCTTTTAAACTCTTGTTCAAACAGTACTTCATATAACAGAGGCCAAATGCGGTACAACCTATAGCCCCCACTATGCTTGGAATAGCCGCTGCCACTAAAGAGGTTCCTAGAAATGGAATGGGAATGACATTCTGAATAGCCGGGGTTCCCGGTAGAATGGTCATTGTAATAGTTCCGATGCCCAGCCATACTGGGATTTGAATTAAGTTCCAGGCGATATCCAGCTTTTTAAACAATGTGCGCGCCAGTGGTATGACGGCAAACATGACAACAAAAAGGCTAATCCCTCCGTAAGTTAATATAGCGGCAACAATGAAGATGGCCACAAGTACTCTATAAGGGTTGTTAGTGCCGAATTTCTTCAAAATAAAGTCGGCAATGGAGACAGTCGCTCCGCTCTCTTCCATGTATTTAGCCAAAACAGCGCCAAGCAGGAAAATTGCAAAAAACTTCACAATATAATTTCCAAGCGCCCCCATGAAATTGCCGCTTTCCGAACCCAGCATCGTGGGGATGATGTCCATTTCATTGAAGAGAACTACTATTAATGTCGCTAACGGAGCAGCCACGGTAATATGAATTTCTTTTAATGCAAAATAGATAATGGCAATGACTCCCAGTATAATTCCTATTGAGCCTACAATTTCCATTTAATCTCCTCCGGATTAGATAAAAGAAGGGAATTTACTGTGCGGTATAGCCACCATCTATTAGACAGGCTTGACCTGTAATTCCTCTTGCCTGCTCACTTGCCAAGAACACGGCATAATCCGCAATTTCTTGAACATCAATCAGACGCTTTTGCGGAACCAAGGGATAAAGAACACTCTCTAACACATTCTCTAGTGGGATATTGCGAGTTTTAGATAAATCCTCGAATTGACCTCTTACAAGCGGTGTATCCACATATCCCGGACAAATCGCATTTACGGTTACACCTGAGTTTGCCGCCTCCAAAGCCGCTACTTTCGTCAAACCAATAACCCCATGTTTAGCGGAGTTATATGCTGATTTTCCGGCAAAGCCAATGACACCGTTGATCGACGCCATATTGATAATGCGTCCGAATCCTTGTTTTTTCATGATGGGGAAAGCTCTTTTTGTGGCAATAAACGGGGCTACCAACATCACTTTCAACATAAATTCAAATTTATTTGTAGGGAAATCCTCAATCATGGATACGTGCTGCAAACCGGCATTGTTGATCAAAACATCCAAACGCCCATACTTTTCCACGGATTCGTCAATCGCTGCATTGATTTCGTCTTCGTTGGTTACATCGCATTTGATTCCGTGGCAATCGAACCCTTCATTTTTCAATTCACTAATCATTTTTTGTAGACTTTCATCGTTAATATCCGAAAACACAACTTTTGCACCTTGCTTCAAAAAGGTTTCGCCGATTTGTTTTCCAATCCCGCTTGCCGCGCCCGTTACAAAAACTACTTTATTATCTACCATTTTATTTCCTCCGAATCTATTTTAAATTTATTGGACCCTAAGCTAATTCTTTTAATTCCTCGCTGATCATCAGCTTGGCCTCTGTTGCCGCTAATACCTCTTCCAACGTGTAAGCGGAATTTATTTCTTTAAGAAGCAATCCTTCCGGAGTAACTTCAATCACCGCCATTTCGGTAATGATTAAATCCACCGCATTCTTTGCCGTCAGCGGCAAAGTGCATTCCCGCAATATTTTAGCTTTTCCTTTCGTAGTGTGCTCCATAGCTACAATGACCTTTTTCGCTCCCGTTAACAAGTCCATAGCGCCCCCCATTCCCGGCACCATTTTTCCGGGGATCAAATAGTTGGCGATATTCCCCCGTTCATCAACTTGAAGCGCTCCCAAAACCGTTAAATCCACATGCCCGCCACGGATAATTCCGAAAGAAGTGGCACTGTCGAAAAAGCAGCCCCCCGGATGAATGGTTACATATTGTCCGCCGGCATTTACAATCGTTGGATCGGTTACTTCGTCTCCTTGTGCCGGTCCCAATCCGACAAATCCGTTTTCCGAATGGAACATAACGTGAATCCCTTCCGGAACAAAGTTAGCTACTTTGGTGGGTAAGCCGATTCCTAAGTTAACCAGCTCCCCGTCCTTCAATTCCTGGGCCACACGTTTGGCGATCATGTTTTGCAGCTCTACCTTATCCATTTCACTTGCCTCCATCAACAATGTAGTTTATGAAGATATTCGGCGTAACCACTTCATTAGGGTCGATTTCACCTATTTCCACGATTTCTCCCGCTTCAACAATCGTTGTCTTGGCCGCACTTGCCATAACATGGTTAAAATTGTTCGCCGAGCCTTTATAGACGATATTCCCGGCTCTATCCGCTTTAGCGGCGTAAAGAAGAGCAACATCCGCGGTAATGGGTTTCTCTAATAGATACTCTTTGCCATCGACTACAATTTTGTCTTTGCCTTCTTCAACCAACGTGCCTATTCCCGTAGCTGTCAAAATGCCCCCTAGACCATAGCCGCCCGCACGAATTTGCTCCACCAGCGTTCCTTGCGGAATAAGCTGCACTTCCGTCTCTCCCTCCGTCATCTGTCTGCCGGTTTCTTTATTGGTTCCAATATGTGAGGCAATGATTTTCTTGCATTGCTTATTGCCCACCAGCTTGCCTGAACCTTTATCGACAAAACCTGTATCATTACAGATCAAAGTAATATCTTTAATGTTGGCTGCAACAAGGGCATCCATCAATTTTTCAGGCGTCCCGTTAGCCATAAACCCGCCGACCATCACGACATCTCCGTCTTTGATCTGAGCGATCGCCTCTTCTAAAGCCACTACTTTATTCATCCTCTGACCTCTCTCTCCACAATCATGGCAATACCTTGCCCGCCGCCGATACATAGCGTCGCCAAACCGTTTTGAACCTTTCTTTTCTCCATTTCATGAATCAATGTCACCAATATGCGTGCACCGCTGGCACCGATCGGATGTCCTAACGCAATGGCCCCGCCGTTCACATTGACAATGTTCATGTCGATTCCCAGCTCATTTACGACACTTAATGCTTGGGCCGCAAAAGCTTCATTGGCTTCGACCAAATCCAGATCTTTTACCGTTAATCCCGCTTTTTCCAGTGCTTTTTTCGTTGCCGGAATGGGCCCTGTCCCCATGAGTTCCGGGGCAACCCCTGTGCTTTCAGCAGCTTTAATCGTTACAAGCGGCGCTAAACCTAAACGTTGCGCTTTATTCTTGCTCATCACAATCAATATCGCCGCGCCATCGTTTAAACCTGAAGAATTTGCCGCCGTAACCGTGCCATCCTTTTTAAATGCCGGTTTTAATCCAGCCAAGCTTTCAGCCGTTACGCCCACTCGCGGATATTCATCCGTGTCTACCACCACCGGCGCGCCTTTTCGCTGCGGAACCTCAACCGGGATAATTTCCTCTTTAAATTTCCCGTCTTTCATTGCTTTCTCAGCTTTATTCTGGCTTGCTGCGGCCAATTCATCTTGCATTTCTCTCGTAATATTGTATTTTTCAGCGATATTTTCAGCCGTAATGCCCATATGATATTGATTAAAAGCATCCGTTAATCCATCATGAACCATCGAATCAATGATGGACCCATCCCCCATTCTTTGTCCCCAGCGAGTTGTCGGCAACAGATAAGGCGCCTGACTCATGTTCTCCGCTCCGCCGGCAACTACAACCTCCGCTTGGCCAGCCAGGATGGCTTGAGCCGCAAGTTGAACCGCCTTGAGCCCCGAACCGCAAACCTGATTGATGGTGTATGATGGCACTTCCAGCGGAATCCCGGCTTGCATGGATATCTGCCTTGCGACATTTTGCCCTAAACCGGCTTGTAAAACATTGCCTAGAATAACTTCGTCTACTTCCGCCGGGGCTAAATTAATTTTGTCCAATGCCCCCTTTACAGCAACTGTTCCTAATGCAACAGCCGATACATCTTTAAACGCTCCCCCAAAAGAGCCCACCGCGGTTCTAACCGCCGACACAATCACAACTTCATTCATACGCTTCCCCGCTTTCTTTCCCGGATTACTGATAAAAACACCGTGTAATAAGATTCACATGTGATCCCGAACGCTTACACGACTAACAATAAACCGCTTACAATTCGCTGTCTAAAACCAATTTTTTATATAAGCTGTAAATTAAATTAATACTATTGGATTATCGTTGCTGCTGAGCGGAAAAAGAACACGGCCGGAAAATTGGTAGGCTGACGTTGTGGACAAACCAAGTGAAATTTGCTATTTTCAAGAAGTAAGCGCTTTAAAAACTATTTTTATCGATAAATTCGTGATAAATTTCACAACATAAGTGAGGAATCTCATAATGGATATTAAACATTTAGAGTATTTTATTGAAATCGTAAATTCCAGCTGCAATCTGTCGATTGCCGCAAAAAATTTATGTGTTTCGCAGCCGTCTCTCAGCTTATTAATTCGGAATTTTGAGGAAGAAGAAAATGTCCACCTATTCGAACGCTACAAGGGAAGATTACAAAACTTAACGCCTGCGGGGGAAAGGTTTTTTGAAAATGCAAAAATCCTTGTGCAGAATTACCAGAATATGCTGGCCGAACTGCGCGAAGACTCTTTTCAATTCAAGGGAAAAATAGTCATCGGGATCCCTCCGCTTATACTGGGTATTGTTTTTGCAGATTTACTATCCGAGATGCTCACGACAAATCCGGATATAAAATTTGAAATCATCGAAGCCGGGGCCTATGAATTGCGGAGAATGCTGACCTTAAAAGAGTTGGATTTTGCTATTTTACTGCAACCGACCAATATCGATCCTAGCACCATGAATGAACATCTACTGCAAGAAGATGAACTGACCGCCTTTATGAGCTCTAGCCATCCTTTGGCACAAAACGAGAAAATGTATTGGAATCAACTAAATGACGAACACTTAGCCATCTTTAATTCAACTTTTATGATTCATCACAAATTGCTGGAGCAATTTAAAAAAGAAAACATTCAGCCGCGAATTTCCATTATGTCAGCGTCTTGGGACTTCCTTTTACAAGTAACCAAACATTCAAAATTCATCACTATTTTGCCTTCTCCCGTTCGCGATTTTTTCAATATCTCTGACATTATCGAGGTTCCCTTTCATCATCCGATCACTTGGAAGGTCATTCTTTGCCAACCTAAAAAGGACCGGTACAGTCATGTAGAAAGACATGTGAAGAAAATCATCATTGAGCATTTCGGTAAAAATGGTGACCATGGTTTTATGTCGCTTTAGGAGTGAAAATCCCCCCCGTCCTGTGTTTTCATTTTCATCCACAAATAGCTCCGCCAGTATACGCGACCGCCGTAGCCTCATATGATCCCCCTTGTCGTGGGTACAGCCGAGCTTATCGTAGGAGGCATACTGGAGTTGATTGCGACGGATCTGCACATTTCCGTCAGCGCCACGGGTCAGTTTATTACCTTGTATTCCATCGCGTTTGCCTTATCGGCTCCAATCCTCATCAACCTGACCGCCAAGATGGAACGAAAAACGTTATATCTTGCCAGTTTAGGCTTATTCCTCTTGTCCAACATGCTGGTTGCCTTCAGCTCCAATTACGCCCTGATTTTATCCGCTCGCGCGTTGTCCGCCATGAGCGGAGCCCTCATCATCGTCCTGTCCATCACGCTCGCTTCCCGGTTTGTCCCTCCTTCGTACAGGGGGCGGGCGATCGGCATCATTTATATGGGCATCAGCGGCTCGCTCGTTCTGGGCGTTCCGATTGGAATGACGATCGGCAACGCGTACGGTTGGCGAGCGCCGTTTCTACTGATTGCCGGCTTGAGCGCTTTAGCGATCGTGGTCATCTCCATATTTCTTCACAAGTCACCTCCGGAAAAAGCCGTTCCCCTGCGCAAGCAGCTTGCTTCGCTCAAGAACGTCAAAATCGTCAGCGGCCAACTCATCTCGTTTCTTTTGTTGATGGGACATTTAACCTTGTACGCTTACTTGGCACCCTACGTACAATCGCTCTTTCCGGTCAGTCCCGGAACCCTCAGTCTCGTCTACTTCCTGTTCGGTATCGCGGCCGTAGCTGGCGGCGGTTTGGGCGGCTGGATTTCCGACCGTTGGGGTACAAAGCGGTCGCTTATCTTCATTACGGCATGCTTCGCCTGCTCCATGTTCATGCTTCCCTTCGCGGCAAAACTCTCATTTTATCTGTTTCTGGCTGCCGTTATGGTCTGGAGTGCGCTCAGTTGGGCCATCTCTCCGGCTCAGCAAATGTACCTGATCCAGAATGCGCCAGGGGAAGCCGATATTCAACTTAGTTTAAACTCGTCCATCATGCACCTTGGTATCGCGTGCGGCTCGTTGATTGGCGGCGTCGTCATCGAAACGAGCTCGGTGGCCGACAATTTCTGGGTCGGCGGTCTTCTGGCTCTGGCCGCACTTGGCTGCACAGTCTTTTCGCTTACTCGCAGCGCGTAGCGTCCGTCAACTGCGGCGGAGCAAGCGAAGCCAAACGTAAGCTAACTAAATATGGTAATATAATGGGTACCGGCTCATGCTAAAGCAGCTAAATGTTGGGAGGATGGTTATGAGAAAAGTTGAAGTAACGCCATACAACAAGCAATGGGTTTGGATGTATGAGGAAGAAGCAAACAAACTGCGGCTTATCTTCGGCGAGCAATTGGCCGCCATTCACCACATCGGCAGCACGTCCGTCCCAGGATTGGAAGCAAAGCCAATGTCGTATATCAACGGTAAAAACCACGTGAGATCTTCAGGGGTCTCCGGGCGATTTCCTTAAATAAAACCGCCCACCCTCTTCACTTTCCTACTCTTTCAACCGGAAAGCCATCGTTCATACTGCATTCTTGCGGTAAGCTTCCATAATCCCGTCAAGCGTGAGCCGCGAGGTATCGGAAACCAAATACTTCGCTTGGCGCAAGGAATCCGGCGATCCGATGCCGACCGAAAACATGCCGGCGCCATTGATCGCTTCAATGCCGGCCTCGGAGTCCTCGACGCCGATACAGGCTTCGCAAGGAACACCGAAGTGCTCGGCGGCGTTGACAAAGGTTTCGGGATGCGGTTTGCCGAAGCGGATTTGGCCGGCGTCGACGATATAGTCAAACGCCGATAGAAGTCCAAGTCTCTCCAGAACAAACTTCGCGTTCCGGCTTGCCGATCCGAGGGCCAGCAACAGATTCGCTTCCCGGATATCCTTCAGCAGCCCTTCAATTCCCGGCAACACATCACTGGGACGAATCGTTTCGATCAGTTGCCCATAAACTGCATTTTTTTGGGCCGCCCACCGCTCCTTTTCGCCTTCGGACAAGCTTAAAGGCCGGGAAGCGGCCGCGAGGATCCGCTCCAGCGATTCCATGCGGCTTACGCCCTTTAACCGCTCGTTTAATTCGCGGTCCACCTCGATGCCAAGCTCCGCGCCGATTTGCTTCCAGGCCAGGTAATGAAATTCCGCCGTATCCGTGATGACGCCGTCCAGATCAAAAATGAATGCTTTCGGCTGCATGGTGTCCTCAACGCTCCCTTCCTTGCTCGAGCCATTTGGCGCTCAGTTCCACCCACGCCCCGAGGCTTAATGCTTTGACCTGCTCCTCCGGTTTCACGGAAGCATCGCCCAGCGACATGCCGTGCGGCCCTTTTTCGAACATGTGAAGTTCGCAGGGCACCTGATGCTCAAACAGCTTCCCAGCCAGTCCAAGGAGGTCGGTCGGCGGAATGACGCTGTCTTCGTAGGTTCCCCAGATAAAGGTACGCGGTGTATCCCCGTTAACATATTGCAGGAGATTAAGCGACCGTTCTTCCTCTTCCGTCAAATTTTCTTTGCCCATCAAAATTTCCCGTATGTTCGGACCGCGAAAATCCGGCATCAGCCCCTTTTCCATCAGTTCGATGACAAAGGCCGGGGTTTCCGTCGCACGAGCTTCCAAAGTGACGGCCGGATAACCGAGGACCAACTGGTTCGGCTTGATCTGTTCCGAGGTAAGCCCGATCTCTTCGGTAATTAACGCATCCTTGTAGTAGACCCCCAAGCTTAAGGCCAAATTGCCGCCGGCGGAAAAACCGGCCACGGTGATGTCGTCCGCATTCACCAGCCATTCCGCGGCCCGTTCCCGAATGATCGACATCGCTTTGGCCAGTTCGCGCAGCGCCGTCGGAAACGGATTGTCGATCTTGACGGAATAATTCAGCACGAACGCATGGTAGCCCATTCTCGCAAACGCAAGCGCTACGGGCTCGCCTTCATTTTGGGAGATCAGGGCATATCCGCCTCCCGGACAAATCAAAATGGCCGGGCGGATCAAATTTTTACGGTCGAACTCTCCGTCTTCCTGTACGTACGTCGTCAAGGTTGCCGAAGAGTGTTCGAATAACTTTATCGTTTCATGAATCACATGAGTTCCTTCTTTCTATAATCGGGTATCCCATTTGCCGCAGAACGGATCCGCGGGGCTTATGCCTTTGAATTCCGACCGCCCCGTCAGTTTACGCACCAGCATGGGCAAGGTAAAATCGTTGACTCCGTACGTGTTGATATAGGTTTTGACCCGCGGCACATCCAGCAAATGATACGGATTCTCCGTCGAAATAAAAATGGTCGGAATGGACTCCATGTAAATGGGGACGTTCACCCCCATCGGATTGATCCATTCGATCCGCACGGTGGTCTGATTCGACTTGGTCGCCAAATTGCACAGATAGATGATCAAATCGTACTGTTCCCGCATTTCCCCGAACGAACCCTGCAGCCCTTCGTAGATGCCGCTCGGCTCAAACCGGGTAACCGCAAAGCCTTCGGCCTCAAGCAGCGGTATAAAAGAAGCCGCCAGCCCGCTCGTTTTTTGGTAACCGAGCGCGTTCGCCTCGCTTTCGATATCGTAAACTAGCACACGTTTGTAACGTTCGCTGCTGATGGGAAGTACGCCTTGTTGTTCCTTCACAAGCGTGATGGACCGGTCCGCGACCTGTTCGGCGATGTTCAAGTGCCGTTCCTGTCTCAACACCGTTTCCGCCGTTTGCGGGGAAGGGATGTTGTTCTTCTTATGCAAAGATAACGATGCCTTGAGCCCGAGGATGCGCAATACGGCCTCGTCCAGTCTTTCCGTCGACAGCAGGCCGTTTTCCAAGCCCTGCTTCATGAAAGCGACGTCCTCGTCCAAGTTTTTGGTGAACAGAAACATGTCACACCCGTTTTCGATCGATCTTGGAACCAATTCGTTTCTCGGCATCGGTATATTCATGCCCGCCATCGTGGTCGCATCGGTCAAGATCAGGCCGTTGAAGCCAAGCCGCTCTCGAAGCAGACCGTTTAAAAGCTCTTTGGCCAGCGAAGCCGGAAGAATCTCTTCATCCTTGAGCGACGGATCCAGCTTCTTCGAATATTCGGGCAGCGCGATATGCCCGACCATCACCGTTTTCGCGCCTTCGTCGATCAGATGGCGGTACACGTCCCCGAAGGTACGATCCCACTCGTCCGGCGAAAAGGTGTTGACGGAGGTGACAAGATGCTGATCCCTTTCGTCCACGCCGTCCCCTGGAAAATGCTTGATGGAGGCGGCCACGTCCTGTTCCTGCGCCCCTTTGACATACGCCGCGCCCATGCGCTTGACCCGCTCCGGGTCGCTGCCGAAGGTTCGCGTATTGGTGATCGGATTGCGAAAGTTATAATCGATGTCGACGACGGGCGCAAACGCATAGTTGGCCCCGACGCTTTTTCCTTCAAGCGCGCACACCCGTCCCAATTGATAGGCGAGCTCGGGATCGTCCGTGGCGGCGATCGCCATATTGGAGCCGACTTTCGTCCCGTCCTTCGTAATCCCCTGACCGCCCGCTTCCAGATTAGCGGCGATCAGCAGCGGGATTTTGGCGTTCGACTGCAAGGCGGAAACGGTGGCCATCACGCTCTCTTTATCCATCGAGCGGCACATGAGTCCGCCAACGCCGATTTCCCCGGCCAGTCTTTTCAAAAACGGCTCGTCCTGTTTATAGCCGACCATAAAAAACAATTGGCCGATCTTTTCGTCCGTCGTCAGACTTTCAAAGGTCGATTTTACCCATTCCAAATCCTTGTCGTGCAAATGAAACGGTTTTTTCCGCAGCAGATTGATGTCCATAAATTTCTTTCTTTCCTCTCCGCATGTTTATTTCTAGGCCTGCGCCTAATTCGCCGCTCTTCTCCGGCTTAAATAGACCCGGATCCGCTCCTGGTTGGAGGTATACGCCATGAATCCGACGATAAACACACCGACAATAACGGTCTGCATGGAACTGTCGATCCCCAGCACGACCATCCCGTAGGATAAAGCGTTCATGCCGAGGGCTCCCGCAAAAATACCCAAAGGCAAATTCGTAAATTGCGCCAGATACAGCCCGACCAGAACCGGGCCCATGGAGGAGAACATCAAAGCGGTGGAACTTAAATTACCGGCTGGGGATACCAACACGGTGGAAGCGTTGATGACGGCGGCGGCTCCCAGCAGCGCGCCTACCACCAGATAGGTTAGAAAAATGTTCTTTTTCTCCTTGACTCCCATATTGACGGCCAGCCGCGGATTGGCGGCCAACGACCTTGTATCGTAGCCGAATTTAGTGTGGCTCAGCAAATAGTAAAACAGCACCATAATCACCGCGAGCAAAATATAGATCCAGGGGGACCTTGCGAAGACGGTCAGGCCCGCATGCATATAAAGCTGTGTCCCCGAGCCCCCGTAAACGACGCCGGATAAGGCCTCGTACATCATGACCACGCCAAGCGATACGATAATGGTCGGTACCCGAATCCATAAATACAGAAGGCCTTCCACCAGACTGAGGAGAACCGCAACGGCGACGGTAACCGCCAACAGCATGATCGGCCCCAACCCCAGATCAATCGTCAAATTGCTTCCGATGATGCCGGCAAGGATGATGATGATTCCGGGGGCGAAATCCCATCTTCCCCCCGAAAGAGGCAGCGCGATGGCATAAGCCGTTATCGTTGTCAGCACGCTGCCCCGGATGATCCGGTCGAACGCGCCGGAAGAAACATACCCGGTCTTGTTCATCAAAAGCGTCACAATCAGGATAATGACATAAACCGCGATCGGAAACAGGAACGTTTTGAGCAGGTTAATTGCCCGTTTCAACATCAAGACTTGCATAATTTCACTCCATTACGGCTCGCCGTCAGACTTCTTGCCCAGGCAAGCATGGTTTAATTTCTGGCCGCCTTGATTTCGTCAAGCGTCCGGTTCGTCAGTTTTTGCAGCGACTCCCACGTCGCGCTGTCGTTGTAGGACAGCATCACTTCTTTCAGTTCCTCGGCCGTCACCGCGCCTTTCGATTTATCCTCCGGAATAACGTAGTTTTTGAAATCCTGGATTTCCGCCGGCGTAGTGAAGGTAACGTAATTGACGTAGCCGTTCGGTTTCCGGTCGGGGTACGTTTTCCCGTTCAAGCGATCGTAAATTTGCGCAAACGAATTGGCGAGAATTTCACCGTAATTATTCGTTCCGGCCATCACGATTTTGCCGTTTTCGAGCCCCGCCTCCGTCGAGTCGTTATAGCCGAGAGCCAACAGGCGGATATCGGGCTTCGTGCTGTTGAGAATCGCCGGATACACAAAATCCATGCCGGAGCCGAGTCCGAAAATTGCGTCCACCTCAGGGTGATCGGAAATAATCTTGGTTACGGCATCCGCCGCGTTGTCCGGAGCGAACGAGTGGAATTCGGTCGGATAGACCGTGACCTCGCCCTTCGTGTCAAGCTCTTTCATTTTGTCCGTAAAGCCCTTGATAATGGCGGGAGCGTCCGTAAAAGCGAATTCCGGGAACGAGGTGACCCCGATATGTTTTACGCCGGAAGCATAGGCCTGTTCGGCATATTTGGCGCCCAGTTCCTCCGGGTTTTCGCCGAATTGCTTGATCCCTCCTACAAAATAATCGCTCGTTACATTTTCGTCGGTCTCGCCAAGGGCGACCGCATAATATACGCCGGCTTCCTCAGCCAGGCTGACGCTTTGCTCCAGAGCGGTGTCGTAACCGCTGATCACGGCGTCGACGCCGGAGGCCAACAGGTTTTCCAGCCCGGTGATATGATCCTCTTCACTGGACCCAACCGTGGCGAAATTAAATTTGACGTTGAAATTTTTTTCCAGATAAGAACTGTAGGCTTTAATTTGCTGGCCTTGGATATCCGTGTAGTTGTAAAGCATGACTCCGATGGTGTACCCGCCTTTGGGATTACCGGTCGCATTGCCCTCTCCGCCGCCGCTTCCACCGCAACCCGCCAGAACGACCCCGAACAGCAAAATGAGCGCGGTCAAAGAGAACAGCCACTTTTTAGTTTTCATTCGTTTTACCCCTTTTCTCTGTTTGATTTGTTTATCTTGGCATAACTTCGCCGTTGGGTCTCCGAAGCAGCAGAAACACGACGATCAGAAATATCATCCCTTTAATTAGAGACACCACTTCGGGCGCAACGCCCACCATAACCAAACCGTTGTTCAGCACCACAAACGTAATGCTGCCGACAAACGCGGAGCTCATTCTGGAGCGGCTGCCCCCATTGAGCGCCATTCCCCCGAGGATCAGCGCAACAATCACGTCCATTTCCAGACCCATCCCCGTGTTTTCGCTGATGACCGCCGATCGGGACAAGGAAAGGATCGATGCGCAGCCGACCAAAATGCCAGCCAGAAGATAGGCGATCACTTTCATTCTTTTCACCCGTACGCCGCTTTGTGAAGCCGCCAGCGGATTGTCGCCGATGGCTTTGTTTTGCTTGCCGATTTTGGTCAAATGAAACAGCACAAAACCGGCCGCCCCCACAAGCACAATGATGGCGATAATCAGCGGCATGTTCCGCCCCAACTCTTTCAGCGCCCCGCTATCGGCCAAAGCGATTTTGCTGGCTGAGGTCGAAACCCGATATGTTACGATCCCCCTGGCTACGAACATTACCGCAAGCGAGGATATCACGGCCATGAGGCCAAACTGATTGGCGATCAGCACATTGACCAAATAACAGGCCACGGATACCAACACCGCCACAAGGACCCCAACCGCCAAAGGAGCTCCCGCGTTCATCGTGTAAATGGCGGCCATTGAGCTTAGTGCGAGAACCGCCGCTACCGATATATCCATCCCGCCATGGGAAAAAACAAACACCATGCCGACCGAGATCGTGAACAGTACGACGAGTTGTTTGAGAATCGTCCGGACATTGAAGTCGGACAACAGCGCCCCGTCCGTCATGAATGTAAACAACAGCAATACGAGCACAAGGCCGGCATATTGGATCAGCGCATTTTGATGCCTTTTTATAAATAGTTTCATAATTCGTTCTCACCGCCTTGCCTATATCATGTAGTCGATCAGCATGGATTCGTTTAAATTTTGGTCACGCCGGAATTCCTTGTTGATTTTCCCGTCCTTCATGACCAAAATCCGGTCGCTCATTCCGATCAATTCCGGAAGCTCCTCCGAGATGATCAGAATAGCGTATCCTTGCTGTTTCAGCGAATAGAGCAGCTGGTACATCGTCGTCTTCACGCCGACGTCGACGCCGCGCGTAGGGCTGTCGAGTATAAGAATTTTGGAGTCGTTTCCAATCCATTTGCCGAAGGAAACCTTTTGCTTGTTTCCGCCCGACAGTTCCCCCACCCGTTGATTCATTCCGCTTGCTTTAATGTTTAGCTCCCCGATTTGCCTCCGGGCGAATTTTTTTTCCGCTCCGGGCGGAATAAGGCCGAACTTGCCCAGCTTCCCGAGCGCGGAAAGCACGAGGTTTTCTTTGATCGAAGCTTCCATGATCAAGGTTTCCCGATCCCGGTCCTTGGACACGTAACCGACACGGTTCGCGATCGCGGTTTGCACGTTTTTCACCTTGTGCGGAAGCAAAGTCCCGTCGCCGTTCTCTCCGTAGACGATCACTTCCCCCCGCTGCGGCTTGATCTCGCCGAAAATAACTTTCCCCACCTCATGCATCCCGCTGCCCGACAAGCCGCCGATGCCCAAGATCTCCCCTTGGTAAAGTTCGAAATGAATATCACGAAGCAAAGAGGTATCGACGCCGTTCACGCGGATCATCGCCTGCTCCCCGCGCGAAGCGCTGGTATCGCTTCTGTAATAATCCCCTTCAATGACTCTGCCGACCATCGATTGCTTGATGAAATTTTCTTCGAACTCGGAGCGGTCGATCGTCGTAATCAAATCGCCGTCCCGCATTACGGTCAGCGCGTCGCAAACGTCCATAAGCTCAGGGAGATCGTGGGAGATGAACAGGACCGCTTTGTTTTGGTCGCGCAATTTGCGCATCAGCCGATGAATCAGCAGCCTCCCGTCATGCGACAATGCGGTGGTCGTTTCATCCACAATGAACAATTCCGGCTCGTAATACAAAGCTCTGGCGATTTCGATCAGCTTGCGCTGCTCAAAGTTCAGCGTCAGGGCCGGCTGCGATACGTCCACCTCACCGAAATCGACAAGAGCGAGCGATTTTTTCGCTTCCTGATGCATTAGCTTGCGGTCGATGATCCCGTTCCGGGCAAACCGGCCTTCATCCCCCAGAAAAATATTTTCAGCAATGGATAACGGACCGATGGTTCCGGTCTCTTGCACGATCATGGCGATTTTCTTGGCTCGCGCGTTCAGCGGATCTTTGGGAGCATACGGTTGACCTTCGACATACATGTCCCCTTCCGTTTTCGGAAGCAGACCGCTGATCATGGCGGATATCGTCGACTTCCCTGAACCGTTTTCTCCGATCAGCCCCCGGATTTCACCGCGGTAAATCTTCATGCTGACTTGGTTCACCGCCGTCACCTCATTGAATCTCTTCACGATGCTCCTGGTTTCCAAAAATACGGGTTTGTCCATGTCTACCTTCCTTAATCCTTGATATCGCTTTCTTACCGCTGCCCCAGTGTAACATGATTGATGATCAACTATAACTGTTTCTTTTATCTTCATCAGGGCAAATATTTAACCAATAATTATCGTCAGCGTCCGGAAAAAGGACCGTAAAGTTAAAAAATCCACCTTTTAGCAGCCCAATAAAACAAAAAAAACGCTCTTCATCAAGAGCGTTCATCAACCAAGATCCTATGTCCGGCGTGGATTCGAAACCAAACATTTTAACACAGCCAAGGTTAAAAAATAACTATGATAATTATCCTGATTAGAGTAAATTTTTAACCTAAATCGTCATCTTCCAACATTTCACTCTTTAGTATTGTGGATTACATTAATATTTAGTACACTCTGAAATTAGAATCAAATTAAAAAAAACACCCATCAAGGAGTGCTTGGTCTTGGAGTTTCGTCACGAAATCATCAACTTTCCCAAGAAGCTTCCCATTAAATTTTTTCTCCACCGGATCGGCAATGTCAGCCGCCACTGGCATCAGTCGTTAGAGCTTATCGTGGTCATGAAGGGCGACGCGGACATCAACGTGGGCAACGTTTCCTACCGGCTAGGGGCGGGAGACCTCATTCTCATCAATTCGAACGAAGTGCATGAGCTGCATTCCGAAGACGCCACCATGGTCGCCTTGCAGATCAAGCTTGAGCTGCTGAAGGAAGTGGTCGTGGACATCAAAAAAATGTATTTCGACTGCAACACCGTCAAAGCGAACGATCCCGGCTCGTTCAGAAACATCAAGCGAATCGTCGCCCAAATCCTGCAGCATAACATCAACGCCTCCGAATTCGTCGATTTGAAGAACGCCGCGCTCGTGTACGAGCTGATTTATGAGCTCTGCACCCATTTCAGCAGCGACGAACCTGAAGCGGACCTCCAGCCCAAAGAAGGAATGGACCGGCTGCGGCGGATCCTGGATTATGTCAACAGCCATTATAGCGAGCCGATTTCCCTGCAGGAAGTCGCGAAGCAGGAGTTTTTGTCCGTCCCGTACCTGTCGAAATACTTCAAGAAAAAATTAGGTTTGCCCTTTAGCGATTATTTAAAAGATCTGCGGCTGCATTATGCCGTTAACGATCTGCTCAACGAGTCTTTGACGATCGACAAAATCGCCGCCAAAAACGGGTTTCCCAACGTACGGTCCTTCGTGACGGCTTTCGGGGAGAAATACGGGGAACTCCCCAGCATTTGGCGCAAGAAGCACGCGGAGGAGGTTTCGGGAAGCATCGAGGCGACCAAGGAAAAATCCGTAAACTACTATCAGGACGAGCCGCATTCCTATCATGAAGAAATTTCCCGGTTTATCGAAAATAACCTGGGACAACCTTCCTTGGCCCCGCCGGAAAAGGTGCTGCAGCGCTTCTCGACGGCGCTTCGGATCGACGTGACCAGGCAGACCGGGAAGCTGAACCATCGTTTCAAAAATTTCATCGGGGTCAGCCGCGTCAAAGAAGTTTTATACGCCGAAGTTCAGGAAGCGCTGCGTACCGCGCAGCGGGAAATCGGTTTTAAATACATCAAGATGCACGGTCTGTTGGACGATGAACTTATGGTATACGACGAGGATGCCGAAGGAAGGCCTCTGTTTAATTTCCGGCTGATCGACAGCGCTTTTGATTTTCTGTTATCGGTCGGCCTGAAGCCGCTTGTGCAGTTTTCGTTTATGCCGGCGAAGCTGGCCAGCGACCTGTCCAAAACCGTGTTCTACACCAATATGAACACCAGTCCCCCCAAAGACATGGCTAAATGGAACCGGCTGGTCGAAGCGTTGACTTTGCACCTGATCGGACGGTACGGCATGGAGGAAGTCCGCAGTTGGCTGTTTTGCGTATGGAACGAGCCGAGCTCGTCCAACCTGCTGTTCGGCTTCAAACAGGACGAAACGTTTTTTTCGCTGTACAAAAATACGTACGAAACCGTAAAAAACATCGATGCTTCCCTTTCGTTCGGAGGACCCGCGGCTTTCTCGACCTACAACAAAAGCGAGGATTGGCTGTTTTCGTTTCTTGCGTTTAGCAAAGACAATGACTGCCTGCCCGATTTTATTACGATTCACTATTACGATATCGATCTCATCGCCCAGAACGATCAACTCAGCATGGACAAGCAGCTCAATCTTAGTCCGGTCACGGATTCATTCAAGCAATTCATAGACCGGCTGCAGCTCCGTCTCCGGGAAGCGGAATTGGCGGCTTTGCCGGTATATTTAACCGAATGGAACTCCACGGTTTCCCATAAAGACCTGATGAGCGACACCTGCTTCAAATCATCGTACGTCATCAAGAACATTGCGGAAAATTACGACCGCCTCGAATCGTTCGGATACTGGCTTCTGACCGATCTGCATGAAGAAAACCGGCTTCCCAGCCAAGTTTTTCATGGCGGCCTGGGATTGTTTACGTATAACAACATCAAAAAGCCCGCATACCACGCCTTTTGCTTCTTGAACAAGCTGGGGAATTACCTGGTGGACCGGGGGGACGGCTACTTTATTACCAAACAAGATAACCGTTACCAGATTTTGCTGTACAACTACCATCATTACGATGACATCTACGCAAACGGCATTTCGATCAGCATTTCGCACAAGGAACGCTATTCGCATTTTCCCGGCAAAGCTAAACGCGAATTCCGGCTGGAGCTGGCCCCTCTTGTCGGCAGCTTCGAAATCAGGCATTCCATCGTGAACCGCGACTACGGCAGCGCTTATGACAACGCGCTCAAACTGGGCCAAGCCGCGGAACTTTCCCTTGGCGATATCGAATACCTGAAGCGGATTTCGATTCCGAGGATCGAGAAGGAAATTAGCGCCTCTTCCGAGACGTTAACCGTTCATGCGGTTTTGCAACCCTTTGAAATCCGGTTGATCGAAGTGTCGGAAAGGCCGGCGAGTACGTTGGAACCGTAAACCCTAAGCTGCTAAATCCATAAAATCTGGAGGGACAATCGTGATGAAATGGTTTAAAAATCAAAAGGTCATTGTCAAATTCATCGCCCTATCTTCTGTTATTCTAATCGCGGCTTTTTTCGTTCTAATCACTTGGAATTTGAATGTATTGAAAAAAGTGAGCATGGACCGGGGCATGCTGGAAGCCCAAAACACAGGACAAAATTATGCGGATGAGAACGCTAAAATCGTTCAGAACACGGTGGCTTCGCTTGCTTCCATGCGTTCCATATTTAACGACGAAGTGTCCCAAGGAGATACGGACCGCCAGCGGATGATCCGCCGGCTCGGAAATCTGCTCAAAGAGAACGACGCCGTCAGCTCCATATTTACGATCTGGGAGCCCGACGCCTACGGACGGGACGCCGATTTTACGGCGGATTCACTTTTCGCCGTCAATGGAGGGCGCATGGCGACCCTGGTGATTCGCTTCGATGATGGAAACATCATGCCGGTGCCGTTTGGCGATCTGGACACATTCACCGCGTACGATCAAGCTAAAGCGACCAAACGGGCCGTTGTCATGGAGCCTTATAACGCCCCGACCGAGGACGGAAAATCGGAGCTATTGACCATGATCGTCTTGCCTGTTTTGGACCAAAACGAACGCTTCCTTGGGATTGTCGGCGGCGCCTTCCTGCTCGATACCTTCCAACAAGCCGCGGAGCAAGAACACCCGCTTGGCGGAAACGTTTCTTTGCTTTCGGGCGGCGGTTTATACATAGCGAATGGAGAAAATCCCAAAGAAATCGGCAAATCCTTTGTCTCGTCGGAAAAGAACAAACGGCTGTTTGAAGAAGTGCAAAAGGGCAAGCTCGCACATGAAGTCGCAGGCCCGGACGGAGCCGCCGTCATCCGCTCCTTTAAGCCGATTCCGATCATCGACGACCAGGTTTGGTATGTGCAAACGGCGATACCAAAAGCCGAAATTTTAACAACGTATACGAACAACCGCGTCGAATCCATCGTCATCGGATGTTTGGCCCTGCTGCTTCTCGGCCTTGGCATTTGGTTTTTGGCGCGGCTGATCGTGATCAACAATATCAAACGGATGGTAAAAGCATTGCGGTTTATGGCTGACGGCGACTTAACCCAAACCGTGCCCGTTCAATCCAGGGACGAATTCGGAGAGATGGCGGGGCATCTGAACGAAGCGACCGCCCATCTGCGGAAAATGTTGCAGCAGACGTCCGAAATCGCCCTCACCGTCAGCGCCACTTCAGAGGAGCTGACCGGAGGAGCAGAACAAACGTCACTGGCGGCGCAAACGATCTCCGCATCGATGGAAAATGTGGCCGATGGCATAAACGAGCAGAACGAAGAGGCGGCCAAGGCGGCCGGAATGATGCGGGAGATGACCGAGAGCGTCCGGAGAGTGGCGGCCACGGCGGAAGCGGTGTCGGAATCGGCCGAAGATGTCATCGGTCAAACCGAGCAAGGGGACCGGGTCGTACAACGCGCGGTCGGGGAAATGAACGCGATTTCCCTTTCCATGGCTGAGTCGAACGAGGCGATGAAGCGGCTTAGTGAGCGCTCTGAGGAAATCGGGAAGCTGATCGGACTGATCTCGGGCATTTCGATCCAGACCAACATTTTGTCCTTGAACGCCTCTGTCGAAGCGGCGCGCGCCGGTGAACATGGCAAAGGATTTGCCGTCGTTGCCGCGGAAATCCGCAAATTGGCGGAACAAACGAAGCTTGCCGTGGGCCAGGTGCAGGCCGGCATCGCTGAAATTACGACGGACACCGACCATGCCGCGGCGCTGATCGGCAATACGGCGCTTGAGGTTGAAAAGGGCTTGTCGAGCGTCACCGAAAGCGGACAATTATTTGCTTCTATTATGAAGGAAATGAAACAGGTTGGAGTCCGGGCGCAGGAAGTTTCGGCCGAGGTGGAGGAAATGGCGGAAGGTACCGTGCGCGTTGCGGAAGCGGTCCGCCTCGTGTCGGGCATCACGATGAAGTCGGCGGACGAAACCGCTCAGGTAGCGGCGGCGTCCGAACAGCAGTTGGCCACGATGCAGGAGATTTCGTCGGCGGCCGCTCATTTAAGCCGTCTCGTCCAAGAGCTGACGGATCAGATGGCGCATTTTAAAGTATGAACGTTAGTGAATAGAATGCCGGAAACCCCTGATCAATTTTAAGGATCAGGGGTTTCTCTGTTTTTATTGGGTTATTGACGCGTCCTCCCCCTGTATGGCGAGTATCGAAATATCGAACCAAATCGAAAACTCTCCCTGCTGGGAAAACGGGCTCTATCTTCACGGATTGAGGTCTGCAGGATAAAACCCTAGCTTTTTTAATGTATTTATATAAGTTACCAATTCATCCGTATTCATAATACTTTTTATATTCATTAAAGATTTCAAACAACTTGAGATTACGGCTTTCCGCGGATTCTCAGACATGGCTTCACTCTGTACAAATTGTAACAAATCAAGGGCGTGCTGTTTATTATCGTTATTTGCAGGAAGCCTCTCAATTAATTTTTTTAAATTCCCAGTACTTAACATGAGATCATTATAAGGGAAATCTACTTGTCCTATGCTAAGTAAAGACTGTTCAAAATCTTCAATATTAAAAAGCCGTATACGCTTATGTTTAAGTAATGGAAGGACTTCATCTACTAGACTAAAACAATAATTGCAAATTTCAATCATGGGTTTGGGTTGGATTTGGACATTATTTATTTCGTTGGCATTATGCAGAATCCCCGTTAAAAAAATTGTAGCATCCGCAATATAATCCCGATATTCCGGGTAAATCTGCTTCATCCTTGTGAAGAACCAATATGCCCATTGCTGCCTGATCTGTTTTAAGAAAGCAATAATTTCACTATCGTTGGAAACTAGAGCGTCCATAAGCAATGCATCGACTTTTTTTTCTAAGCGATAGTTCATCATAACTTCTAACTGACGAATAAAGATATCTTTGTTCGTTTCATCCTGTCCGATTAAAAGTTGATCCCGATCCACATACATTTTTTCTTCGGAATACACAAGTACATCCCTAAATAGTTCACCTTTGGTTTGAAAGTGTTTATAAAAAGTTCCTCTTGAAATATTGCTTCGGTCAAGAATGTCCTGGATCGATGTGGCATGATAACCTTGTTCAATAAAAAGACGGAGAGCCGTCATTAATATATCGGATTTTTTCACCTGCACCATTCTCATCCTTTCTGTTAACATTATACACCATATACTGCCTGTTCAAATATATACTCCTCATATATTTAATGATTGATTTTTTGCTCATTCAAGTATAATATAGACCGAGTAGACTATGGGTTCAAAAATATACTTGTAGTATAAACAGTGAAAACCGCAGCTCATATCGCTGTATCGATAATGCTGGGCACTGTAATGGGTTCATTTATTCCATTCTGAATAGGAGGAAATCAACATGGAGAAAGAACAGTCTCTTCCTGCGTTAAAGCGAACTATACTTGTGGTCGTTATGCTTGCAGGTGCATTTGTTACCATGTTAAATCAGACGCTCCTCAATACTGCTTTGCCACAAATCATGAAGGATCTATCCATTTCCGCTAATACAGCTCAGTGGTTAACGACCGGGTTCATGCTTGTCACTGGGGTGTTGATTCCGGTTTCAGCTTTTCTAATAGAAACATTTTCAACAAGAAGACTATTTATTACTGCCATGTGCCTGTTTGCGTCCGGGACATTGATGGCTGCTACTGCACCAAACTTTCCTGTTTTAATATTCGGTAGGATTCTACAGGCGGTAAGTGATGGGCTCATGCTCCCTTTAATGCAAACGATCTTTTTAATGATTTTTCCTGTTAAACAACGCGGGTCAGCAATGGGTATGGTGGGACTGGTGATGGCTTTTGCTCCTGCGATTGGACCGACACTTTCCGGTTGGGTTGTTGAGAACTTTTCATGGCGGGCGCTCTTTTATATGATTTTCCCAATTGCTGTACTAATAATCATTTTTGCTTCGTTTATGCTTGAAAATGTTACGAAAGTGACTCATCCTAAAATTGATATCATGTCCATTATTTTGTCATCCCTTGGATTTGGAGGATTGTTGTATGGCTTCAGCAGCGCAGGTAATCATGCTTGGAGCAGTTCAGAAGTGGTCATGGCTTTAATTGTCGGTACGGTCGCAATTGGTTTGTTTATTTGGCGGCAACGGACTGTTGAAAAACCGATGCTTGAGTTCAAGGTGTTAAAAAACCGGACCTTCTCATTGACCTTAGTCATCGGTATGGTTGTGATGGTGACGATGATCGGCGTAGAGCTTTTTCTTCCGCTTTATATACAAACGGCTAGAGGCTTTACGCCGCTTGAATCGGGTTTGCTGTTGTTACCTGGTGCGATTGTGATGGGGGTTATGTCGCCGATTACCGGGAGGATCTTTGATAAGATTGGAGCACGACCGTTGGCTGTGATTGGTTCGGTTATCTTAGTGGGTATGACGTTGTTGTTCAGTAACATAACCGCTTCAACGCCATACATCTATATGATGGTAATTTACGCCATACGAATGTTCGGAATATCTCTTATGATGATGCCGGTCATGACGGCTGGATTAAACCAACTGCCTGACCATTTGATTCCACATGGAACCGCAATGAGTAACACGTTGACGCAATTGGCCGCTTCTGTTGGAGCAGCCTTGCTGGTTACGGTTATGACGAACAATACAACGGCTGCCGTTCAGCAACAACTTCCCAATCCAATGATTCATGGGGTCTCAGTTGCCTTTACGTTCTCCACTGTTTTGGCATTCTTTGCTTTAGTATTGTCATTCTTTATTAAACCGATGAAAATCTCTCAGAGAGAAGATACAAAAGACGAAGGCAGTCCTGCCGCTGAAAGCTAAAAACGGGTCGGCGCTACCATGCGCCCACCATCCCATCGACCCCCATGCACGAAATTCTCCAAACTTACGATGGGTTTCGGATGGCGGTTGTTGTATCACTAAATATGACAACACACACTGGTATCAGACCGTTAGGTTTTTTGGAGCGTAAGAAAAAGAACCGCCCCATGAAAAAACAGGGGGCGGTTCTTTTTTCAAAATCCAACCTATATTACCTTTTTCATATCTAGTCTTTCTCTTCTATATATCTATTTATCTCTAAACCTTACGAGCACTTGCTGTACCCGCAGTTGCTGCAGGTTTTGCAGCCCTCGATGTTGATCAGCGAGGCGGAGCCGCAGGACGGGCACAGGTCCCGCGAAGTGGCAACCGCGCCGGCATGAGCATGGGACGCGGAGCCGCCTTCCGCATGTGCATGCTCGGCATGCTCTTCATGATGCGCGAGCGTGGCCGCTACCGGAGCGGGATCGTGGTCCCCGTACGGCCCGTTCTGCACATGGGTTTCCAGCGCCTTGGCCACGGCGTCCGCGATCGACTCGACGCGGTTCGGGCCGAACCCGATGGCGCCGGAGCCGCCGATGCCTTTCAGGTGCTTGATCAGCAGTTCCACCTTGTGGCCGTGATCTCCATAACGCAGGAACAAGGAGCACACGCGGCCCAACGCTTCCGCCATCGCGAACACATCGGAGCCCGCTTTGCCGACGTTCAGGAAGATTTCGCTCGGAACGCCGTCCAGATCGTTGATCGTAATGTACGCCATGCCGAACGGCGTATTGATTTTGTACGTCGCCCCGTGCAGCACCTGCGGACGTTTCTTGTACTGCTTGTCGAGCAGCTCCTGTTTCGAGGTCCCTTCGGAAACGGCCAGACTTGGATTCAATCCGTTCAAAGTCTTCGCTTCCGTTTGCGATGTCTCGCCTGCGGGCCCGGATTTAACCGCAGTCGCCGCTTCTTCGGCTCCCGTTGCCTCATTCTTCGGAGCGGCGTCCTTGTCTTCTTTTTTCTCCGTTTGAAGAACCTGAACATCGCGGCTTCCGTCGCGGTAAATCGTCACGCCTTTGCAGCCGAGGTCGAACGCCAATTCATACAGCCGCTTCGTCTCTTCGACCGTGAAATCGGCCGGACAGTTGGCCGTTTTCGAAATCGAGCTGTCCACCCAGCGCTGGATGGCGGCTTGCACGCGGATATGATCTTCGGCCGACAAATCCATGGCGGTGACGAAGTAGTCCGGCAGCGGCTCGCCGGGATGGGCGTCCATCCATTCCTGCGCGATCGGCACGAATTGCTCGTCGAAGCCCAGCCGGCTTTGACGGTAGTATTTGAAGGCGAAGTACGGCTCGATCCCGGTCGACGTTCCGACCATCGTTCCCGTGCTGCCCGTCGGCGCTTGGGTAATGATCGTGACATTGCGGACGCCTTTTTCGCGGACGGCTGCCCCGACTTCCGGATACACCTCCGTCATCACCTTCATAAATCCGCTTTGCAAATATTTATCCGCTTCAAATGCCGGGAAGGAACCCTTCTCCGCCGCAATCTCGGCGGAAGCGAGGTAGGCTTCCTTGGCGATGAAGCCGTACAGTTTATCGAGGAATTCCAGTGATTCCGGGCTGCCGTAGCGGATATTCAGCTTGATCATCAGTTCGGCAAGCCCCATCGTACCGAGCCCGACGCGGCGCTCCTTCTTCTGGTTCTTCTCGTTTTCTTCAAAATGGTATGGCGTTGTATCGATGACGTTATCCAGGAAGCGAACCGAATAGCGGGTCGTCGTCGCCAGCTCGTCCCAAGCGACATCGTGGTTCGCTTCATCGTAAAACTTGGACAGGTTCATAGCCGACAGGTTGCATACGCCCCAACCCGGCAGCCCTTGCTCACCGCACGGATTCGTGCAGATGATCGGGTTAAAATACCAGCTGTTCGACATCTGGTTGTAGTATTCCATAAATACGACGCCCGGCTCGGCGGATTTCCACGCCGACTCGATGATCGTATGCCAAATGTCGCGGGCTTTCACGGTCCGGAAATGCACCACCTTGCGCCCGGCCGCTTTCCATTTCTCCAGATCGCCGTCCCAGACCTCGGTGTAATCGTCATACGTTGTGTCCGGGAACACGAGCTCCCAGTCCAGGTCTTCCTTGACGGCTTTCATAAAGGCGTTGCTCACGCATACCGACAGGTTGGCGTTCGTCACTTGGCCCATCGTTTGTTTGACGGTAATAAAATCAAGCACATCGGGATGCCAGTCGTTGATCATCAGCATCAGGGCGCCGCGGCGGCTTCCCCCCTGCTCGATCAGGCCGGTTGTGTAGCTGAACAGTCCGCCCCAGGATACGGCACCGCTCGATGATCCGTTGACGCCTTTAACCACGGCTCGGCGGGGACGCAGCGAGCTGAGGTTGATGCCTACGCCGCCGCCTCTCGCCATAATCTCCGTCATTTCCGACAAGGTTTCCATGATGCCGCCGCGGCTGTCTTTCGGCGAAGGGATGACATAGCAGTTAAAGAGCGTCAGCTCGTCGCTCGCGCCCGCTCCGGCGGCGATGCGTCCTCCCGGCACCAGCTTCCAGTCGTCCAGAATATAGCGGAACTTCTCGCGCCATTCCTCTTGAAGCTCCGGCGTTTTCTCGACCGAAGCCATCGCGCCCGCAAGCCGGTCCCACATTTCTTCGGGCGTTTTCTCGATGTTCAGCGTCAGCTTCTCCACATTGGACTCCACCAGTTCGCCCTTGCGCGTCTTGACCGTAACGGTCCGGCCGTTCCGGGCCACGACTTCGCCGACTTCTTTGGTCGGAAACTTCGGATCGTCTTTGGTCAGAACCAGAACCACGTCGCCTACCTTGGCATGACTCGGGTCCGCGTCCTTCCAGGCATACCGGTCCAAAAAGATTTTTTCGCTGAGCCCTTCCAGGCGTTGCTTTTGTTCTGTTTTCAAAGATAACACCCTCCTCTAAATATGGTCGGCGCAAGCTTCGGATCGAAGAAACCGATCGCGTTCCATGGCTCGAAGTTGCGCGTTGTCGATGATCGCAAAAAAATAGCGGCCACAGGCCTTCAAAAAGCACCGAAAATCCATTGAAAAACGCGAAATCCGGACTTTTTCTTACCAACCTATAACCGAAATGCACACGCTAGAAACGGTATATCATATGTAAAAATCACAACATATTGTGTGCGAATACCATTATACTATACAATATCTCGTTGTCACGGGATTTCAGTATGAAATTTTAGCCAAGAAAATGGGTCAAGCCCGACCGATCGCCGAATTCCTCCCCCATCCTCTTTTTTTCGAGCCGCCTCCTATGAAAATCGCCATGAAAACCGGCTGCTCAGCCGTTAAGTTATGAAGTAACCCGATTTCGTCCATACTACTCCTAACTATGAGCATTCACCTGACGCTGGCCCCGGTCAGCCGACACGCAAAGGGAGGTTTTACATCATGAATCCTCATGCCCCGGGTTCCGTCACTTCCGCAGCCCCTGCGACAACCGCCGTTCCCGGCAGCGTACCGGTCGAGTTTGACCGCAGCTGGTACGAAGACCTGGAAGCAAGACTGGACAAAGGCGGCCCATGGGACGATTGGAAGCTGTTCAACCTCGCCGGCCAGGCCGAAGAGGCTTCGCTCGTCACCAGTTTTGAAGAAATGCTCTGCCTGAAGCATCTTCAGGAGGTCACGCCGCTGCCTCACCAAACCGAGACGGCCCGCAAGGTGCTGTTCGAAATGCGCGGACGGGCGATCCTGGCGGACGAAGTCGGTTTGGGGAAAACGATCGAAGCGGGCCTCATCCTGAAGGAATATCTGATCCGCGGCCTGGTCCGGAAAGTGCTCATCCTCGTCCCGGCCTCGCTTGTTTTGCAGTGGGTGCGCGAACTGAACCAGAAATTCGGCATCCCCGCCGTAGCCCAGAAGAAGGCGCATTCCTGGCAAAACGACGTCGTCGTCGCCTCTATGGACACGGCAAAGCGCGAACCCCACCGCGAAATTCTGCTCGGAAACGAGTACGACATCGTGATCGTGGACGAAGCGCATAAGCTGAAGAACAAGAAGACAACCAACTATCAATTCATGCTGCAGCTGCGAAAAAAATACTGCCTGCTCCTCACGGCGACCCCTGTTCAAAACGATATGAGCGAGCTGTTCAACCTGATCAATCTGCTCAAACCCGGACAGCTCGGCGGACAAACCGACTTTGCCTCCAATTTCGTCTATGACAAGCGGGTCCCCAAGAACGAGGGCCAGCTCAAAAGCGAGCTCGCCAAAATTATGATCCGCAACCGGCGGGGAGACGGACAGCTTGAGTTTACCAAGCGAAACGTCAAAAATATCGACGTCCATCTCTCACCCGAAGAAATGGAATTATACGATGGCGTCACTTCCTTTGTCAAAGACCAATATCATGCAGCGGGCGGGGATCTGAACAGCATGCTTTCCCTGGTGACTTTGCAGCGGGAGGTATGCAGCAGCCGGGACGCCGTGTTCGTCACACTCGTCAATCTGTCCAAGAAGCTCGCTCCCGATTCGCCGCTGCGCGATAAAATCTGGGACCTCGTCGGCATTATCAAAAAGATCCAGGCCAACAGCAAAGCCGAAAAAGCGATGGAACTGATCCGGCAAATGGACGACAAGGTGATCGTGTTCACCGAATACCGGGCCACTCAGGAATATCTGCTCAAATATTTCCGCGACCGGAACATGAGTGCCGTTCCCTATCGAGGGGGCATGAACCGGGGCAAAAAAGACTGGATGATGGACCTGTTTCGCGGCCGGGCCCAGGTCATGATCGCGACCGAAGCCGGCGGCGAGGGGATTAATCTGCAATTCTGCCACCAGATGATCAACTTCGACCTGCCCTGGAATCCGATGCGCGTGGAGCAGCGGATCGGCCGGGTACACCGGCTCGGACAAAAAAACGACGTTCATATCTACAATCTGTCGACCAAAGGAACGATCGAGGAGCATATCCTGAATCTTTTGCACGAAAAGATCAACATGTTCGAAATGGTCATCGGCGAGCTCGATGTCATTTTGGAGCGTTTTGAGAAGAACGATTCGCTGGAAAAAAGCCTTTATAAAATTTTGCTGGAGTCCGGCAGCCAGGAGGAAATCGCCAGCAAGGTCGATTCCCTGGGCCAGTCGCTCCATTCGCTCCGCGACGAACTCGACGCCGCAGGGGACGCGGACGGCAAAATTACGGCGATTCAGCGGCTGCTGGGAGGTTAAAGAACTATGACCATGAGCAGGGAACAGATTCGCGATTTCGTGATGACTTATCTGGAGACGACGGAATGCCGGTTTCTCGAAAAATCGCCCTACCACGTTACCGTCAAACTGTCCCCCCGGGCTGACCGCGATTTGACCAACCGGCCGTACTACTGGGGGTTCATTGAACGGACAGGGACCGAACCGGAGACGATGACCTTCTCGTTTATTTTCGATCCCGAACGCCACCGGGAGACGCAGGAAGAATCCGGAGGGGGTGAGACCGCCCAGGAGGATCCCCTGATGTCCCGCCACTTCGGCGCCGTCCGACCGCTGCCGATTCTCGGACCGAACCGCGTTCAGCGGGAAGAGCTGCATTTCGGCAGCCCCCGCCTCAAACAGATTTTTGCCGCGGCCAAGCAAGGCGGGCGCAGCGTTTACCTGTTCGAGGACCCCGGCCCTCTTCAGCGGGAAACGTTGGTCTCCGCCGCCTACGAGCCCTGGCTGGGGGTCCGCTTCAAGCTCGAGTTCTGCTGCGACATGAAGCGGGAGGAGTTGCATTTTATCGGGGTGTCTTTGCGGACGGGGCAGATCGCCGACCCGTTCTCCGCCCGGCTGGCCGGGAAAGCCTTCGCCCCCCGCGTTCCCGAAAATATGCATGTGATGCCCAGCCACCTGACGCTGGAGCAAGGGTTAAAGGCGCTCGAGAGCCGGATCGGCGAGAGGCTGAGCCGCTGCGACAGCGCATGGGCGGACGAAGCCCGGGAGAGGTTGGGCGAGGAACTCACGCTCATCGATGCTTACTACAAAGACCTGCTGGCGGATCCCGATGAAGAGCGCAAAAAGGCCGCCGCGGAACAATACGAGGCCCGGCGGGGAGAAATCCGCTGGCAGTACGAGCCGAGAATTGTCGTTTCGGCGATCGGCAGCGGCATCTTTCATCTGCGTTCGCCGGGATAGTCAGACATTGACCTCCCTCGCTAAAATCAAGCAAAAATAGAAGCTGTGCGCGCATCCGCCGCGCGACAGATTGCAGCAACCTTTTTAAGCCGGCCCATGTACAATGGGACAAGCATCGGAGATAGAAGCAGCAGGGACGCGAAACGCGGCGTTCCGCATTTTAAAGGAATAGCGGGTGATCCGTTGGCATGCTCTCGCAAAATAATGAAAATCGTAACCGTTTCCTCCTGGTTCTGATCTGTCTTACCCTGGTTTTCACCGGAAGCAGCGGGCTGCTTCCCGGATTTCAACCGGCGGCAAACGCGGCTTCCGAGAAAAGCCGTTCCGCCCATTCCGCTCCCGCCCAGCTGCGCAAATTCGCCGAAGAGGCTTCCGCCCGGCTGGCTGGAACCGAGCCGTTTACCGCTTGGGCCGGGGCCGCGCTGGTGATCGAGCCGCTCGGGCCGGGGACCCACAGCTGGCTGGTCACATTGACCAAGGGGCCAAAGGGAGCGGTTAAGCGTCTCGGGTATATGATTATCAGCGCCACGCCGGAAGGCGAATACAAATTGATCGAATACGGGCAAGGCATGAACTCGATATACGGAAGCGGCATTCTGGAGGACGGTCTTTCCGGCCTCGGATTGTCCCAAGCGGGCTCATCGGCTGCCGCGGTCACTCCCGTCTACGGCGGGCCGGTCCTGGCGGCCTGGATGATTTCCTCCGCAGCCGGCAAATCGGAGACGGTGCGGTTTGTGGATGCCCTGACCGGAGAACTGCTGCCCGAAAGCCGGGAAAGCTGGACAAAGCAGTCGGCCGGGTACGTTCCCCCCGCCTCGGCGGTCGGAAGCGCGAAGCGGGGCTGGACGCCGGGAGAAACGATCCGGCGGGCCGATCCTTTCGATCCTTACGACAATCTGCTGTGGATTACCGGGAAAGACCAGGTTCAGCTTAACGCAGGCAACCTGGAACAGGCCTTCTCCCGACAAAGCCGTTTCGTATTCGCCGCCACCGGTTCCAATCGTACTTATTCCGTTCCGCTGCCCGTTTACGGCTATCAAATCTGGAATCTTTCCCCTCCTTCTTCCGGCAGCGCATCGGTTTATGTTTTATCGGGAACCGACGATTCCCCTCGGTGGATCGCCCTGGACGCCTTGCTCGCGTCCGGCGGCTTTCTGGTGATGCCCGATTAACCCGGCTTCCTAACGATGTAAAAAAAGCAGCGGTAGAGTCCACTCTACCGCTGCTTTTCTTTTTTGCTTCGTTTCCACGGCATCCGTTCCATCCATAGCGAGATCGAAAACGGGATCATCCCGAACCACCGGTTGGCCCACGGTTCCCTCTCCCGGGCCCGTTCCCTCCGTACGTCCCTCGGTGTCTCCACATAGTCGACAAACCGCTCGGTAATATATTTCACCAATTCGTCGCCTTTAGCCATCATATTCCCTCCCGGGCGTGATATCTATCCCTATTGTGCACCGTACCGCCAGCCTCTAAACAAGGGTGCCGCATAAACCGCTCGGTCATGCATGTTTTGGGGAAGTTGGGATCAAGCTAAACGCAGATAGAAGAAAGGCTTGAAGAAGTTTCATACTTATGCGAAGGGTGAGAATATGCTGCTAAAAAAAATCGGGCTTCTGCTCACCGGAATCATCATGGCCCTCAATACGTGCGGTTCTATAGCCATAGCCGGACCGTCAACCGAAAAGGAAAACACCGACCTCCGTCACGCCTTCCCGGTACCCGTGATTCTGATCGATGTCGGACATGGGGGCATTGACGGCGGCACCACTTACGGCAATGTACTGGAAAAAGACATCAATCTGGCGCTCGGCCGCAGACTATACATGGTCCTCCGCAGCCACGGATACCGGGCGATCCTGAACCGGACCGGCGACTACGCCCTCAGCGACGAGAACCGTTGGCTCAACAGCCGTTCCCGGCATATACGGGATTTGGCCCAGCGGAAAGGCTTAAGCGATCAGCTCCCGGCCGCGATCGTGGTCAGCCTGCATGTCAACTGGGCCAGAAACGAGGCCAGGCGCGGCCCGCTCGTCCTGCACCAGGAGGACGGACGGAGCGCCATGCTGGCGGTATGCCTGCAGCACGCGCTGGAGGATCTGTATGACCTGCCCGCTTCCAGGCTTCCCGAACTCGGCAAGCCTTTCTATTTACTCAAGCATATCGAAGCTCCGGCGGTCATCGTGGAAACGGGGTTTATCAGCAACGCCGAAGACCGCGCCATGCTTACCAGCCAGCGCGGTCAACAAAGATTGGCCGAATCGATTTACGCGGGAATCGCCGAATATTTTACGGTAATGTAAAAGGATGCCCCGGACCTGATCCGGGGCTGACTTGTTCGTGAGCCAGCTCCGATATTCCGATAAACTTCACTCCTCTGGCCTGAAGTCTCGGGATATGCTGTTTGATCGTTTGAGCCGTCAGCTTCCCGCCGACCCCGACATGGCCGATGGCGATGCACGCCCTCTTTTTTTCAAGCAGTTCTTCCGCTTTCTTCAACTGTCCGGAAATGTGACGGGTACTGTGCACGTCGTCCAGAAAAATATCGTTCTCCAAATTCGGCAGCCCTTTATTCTGGCTGAGTTCGCCCGCGACAGAGCGGTAATTTGTCCGGCTGTCGACAAAGAATAGCCCCCGTTCGCGGCAGACGTCCAGGATGACGCTCATAATTCTCTGATCCCCGGTGATTTTGGAGCCCATATGATTGTTGATCCCTTTAGCGAAAGGGACATTCTCAATCGCCTGCTCCACTTTGAGCCGAACCTCCTCATCGCTCATTCCGGAAATGATCGCTCCGGGTCCCAGCCATTCCGGCCTTCCCCGTTTAGGCTCCATCGGCAGATGAACCAGCACATCGTGCCCCATCTCATGTGCGCGAGTCGCATCCTCCCGCGTCGTCGGCAAAAACGGCATCACCGCTACCGTCAGTTTTACGGGCAACCGCAGCATTTCCTCCGTGCCGCCCATCTTATTCCCGAAATCGTCGATAATGACCGCAAGCCTTTGGGGACGCTCGTTCGCTTCCGTTTGCGCATCCTTTTGGATGTCCTTTTGGGCCCCCTTCGGAACCGGTTCAGCCCCCAACTCTCCGGCAGACACCCAGGTGCCTGACAACGGTCCGCCGCCAAGTCCCGCCACCAGCAAAAAAACGAGCAGCGCCGACCGTTTGGCCTTTCCCAACTTGTTGTTGCGCATGATTTCACCTCGATCTGTCATGTCATAGGAATTTGCCGCGATCTTCTCTAGTATGACAGACGTCTGGAAATATATGCATTGCGCCGTTGTTCAATCGGCGGAAACGCACAGGGACCGGAGATGCTGCTCGATGATGCTCTCAATCCGGTCCACGTCCAATCTCTCGGGCTGCATCAGCCGGTGCACAGCAAGTCCGTCGACCAGTGCGTACAGTTTCTCCGCCTCCAGCTCCACGTCAAGACCGCTCCTGGCCATCCCGCTCGCCACAAGTTCATGGAGGGCGAAGCGCGACGCTGTGAGCAATCCGTCCTGCACGCTGAGACTTAATCTTTTTAACTCGGGGTAGACTAATGTCTTTGCGCTAAAAGAAAACCACACCTCCATTTCCAGCGTTCTCTCTTCATCCACGGGTAAAAACTGCAGCAGCATCCGTTTCAAGTCATGCAAAAGCGGCCCATGAAGCTCGAATTCGGCCAAGCGCTTCTCCACCCGTTCCACAAACAGGTTCATACAGAAGGCGAATAGCTCTTCCTGACTGGCAAAATAATGACGCATGGAACCGACGGACAGCCCCGCTTCTTCCGCGATTCTCCGCACGGTGGCCCGCTCCAGCCCCGATTCCCGAATGACGTTTAAGGCCGCCTCGGCGACGAGACGTTTTTGTTTGTCGTGATCCACAATTTTTGGCATGGCTTCATTATACCTGCTTTTCTTTTTTGGTACAACGTGCTAAAATGATTTTCGTAGTACAATGTACTAAATAAAATAGACAAGGCTGGAGAGGAAAACCAACATGAACAAAATGACAAAGAATGACAAAAAGCCATCCCGATGGCGTAAAATCAAATGGTCTCTGCTGATCGTCGTGGCCCTGATCGGCCTGGCCATCGGCTCCGGCTTCGCTTACGAAGCCATCGCGTCGAAACAGGCCGCCAAGAACTTCCCCCCTCCTGGGAAGCTGGTGGACGCCGGCGGCTATAAGCTGCATATCGTCAAAGCAGGAACCGGTTCCCCCACGATCCTGCTCGAAGCCGGAAGCGGCGAAACCAGCCTGTCCTGGCGGCAAATCCCGGACGAGCTGGCCAAGGAAGCCACCGTCGTCACTTACGACCGCGCGGGCTACGCCTGGAGCGAACCGGCCGCCACGGAACGCACCGGCGAGAATATCGTTCGCGAACTTCATACCGCGTTGGATAACGAAGGCATCCACGGGCCTTACCTGCTGGTCGGCCATTCGCTCGGAGGCATGTATGCGCGGCTCTTCGCCGAAACCTACCGGGACGAAGTCACCGGACTCGTTCTCATCGACGCGAGACCGGAGGACGACGCCCGCGATACCGCGGATATATTGAAACAAGAAGGATTTGCGGGCAATCCGCAGGCTTCGACGCTCAAGCTGATCAAGCACTCGGGTCTGCTGCGTTTATTTAAAGATGCATTGTTGGAAGGCCAAGTCCCCAAAGAAGATCGGGATCGTTTCCTTAACGTGATCGCCAAGGATAGCTTTTTTGAGGCGAAAGAAGCGGAAGGGAATTTGGCTTGGACGACGGAGGAGGCTCTCCGTGGCCAGCGCCTGGGAGACTTGCCGGTACGGGTGATCGCCCGGGGACTGCCGCAGAACTATGCTCAAGCGGGTATTTCGGAAGAGGCCGGACGGAAGCTGGAGGCGATCTGGCAGGCCGGCCAGCGCAAGATGCTGGAGCTTTCCACGGACAGCCGGCTCATTGTTGCGGAGAAGAGCGGTCACATGGTTATCCATGACCAGCCCGAACTGGTGGTTGAAACGGTCCGCAGCTTATTGAAGTAAACTTAAAAGCGCGGTTCCGGGAGGTCATTTCCCGGAACCGCGTTCTTCTTTTCGCGGACCATAGGCGAACAGGATCAATAACACGCCTACGGCCGAGCAGATCATATACATCATGGAATAGGAAGACAGGTCGGAGACGGGCCCCATCAAGACGCCCCCCAGCGAGACACCGAGATCGGCCATGGCAATGAACAACCCCATCAGCACATTGCGATGGGCCGGTGGCAGCACAAAGGACAAGTATGTCGTCAACTTGGGATACAGCATCGCCTGAGCCAATCCCATCAATACCGCGCCCGAATAGAAAAAGACAGCCCCGCCTGCCGCGGAAATGCTTACGCTCAGAGCGGCTACGGCGAGCGTCAGCATGACTCCCATCACAAAGGAAGCGTGCCATTGGCCGTCCGAAGGAATTTTCTTGCGCAAGGTGAAGCGGGCCAAGACGATTGTTCCGGCTTGCAGCATCAAAAAGACAGCGGCATTTCCGCCCGAAATTTGTCCGGCGTACAGCGGAATGAAGGTCGTCACCGCTCCAAACACAACGGAAGCCGCCAGCATCAGAACACTGCATTTGAATAAATGCGCATTCTTGACCAGTTGCCCGAAGGATTGAAACATGGCGCTCCCCTGGCTTGTCTGCTCCGGATGCTCCCCCTCTTCTCTCGGCTCCATTTTGGCACTGAACCCTACAATCCCCGTCAATACCGCAATGGCAAGCATCACAGTCCCAAACACCCCCGGCGATCCGCCCTGCCATATCCCTAATGCCAGCAAAGGACCGATGACCCCTGGCAAGGAAGCGCACAAGGAATACATGGAGATCCCCTGGGAACGATCCTTGTCCGGCAGCGCATCGATGATGCCCAGCTGCAGTGCCATGGAGAAGAAGGCCGTGCAGACGCCTTGCAGCATGCGGGCTGCGAAATATCCCCCAAGCCCGGTTAATGCATAAAGCAATAAAGCGACCCCATTCAGGATCAGAATGAGACGCAGCATCTTGATCGCCCCGTGCTTTTGAATCACCTGACCCGCCCAAGGCCTGAATAACATCGTCGTAAATAAATAAGCCCCCATAATCACGCCAATCGCCGTGTTGCTTGCACCGAGCGACTCCCCTTTTAGCGGGATGATCACATTCAATATGGAATTGGCGCTGAAATATAACAGGGTTAATAGATATAATCGCAAAAACGGCCAGGAAAGCGCTCCTTTCAATCTCGATCCCTCCATGCTCGTGAATGACTCGATATTTTGTTATGGCTTATGTGATCATCATCCGCAATAAATCCCTGGCATAGGCCGACTGCACGTCTTTTAATCGTTCAATCGGTACGATCTCATCGATCCGCCCGCTTCGTATTAGAATGAGCCGATCGCAAATGTAGGCGGCTGCCTGGATATCATGGGTGATGAAAATATAGCTCATCCCGTAAATTTCCCGTAAATTTTTCAGCAGTTCCAACACCTGGAGTTGAACGGAGCCATCCAGCGAACTTACCGCCTCATCCAGTAAAATCCACCTGGGCTCCGTGGATACGGCCCGTGCAATACACACCCGCTGGGCTTCTCCTCCCGATAATTCATGAGGGTATTTCTTTCGGTAAGCAGCGTCCAGCCCAACTTGTGTCAGGAGAAGGTCCACCTTCTTCCTCATATCCTTTAGTTTCATGTCCGTCAATTTCAGGGGCTCCAGTAAAGCCTGTTCCACGGTATAAAAAGGATGGAGCGAAGAGGTATAGTCCTGGAAGACGGCACTCACGCCGCCCCGTCTCGCTCTGCGCTCCGTAATGCTTCTCCCTTCAAACGAGACGGTGCCTCGATCGGGCTTCTCGATTCCCAGCAGCAGTCGACCCAGCGTGGATTTGCCGCTTCCGCTCTCTCCAATAATGCCAAGGCATTCGCCGGCCTTACATTCAAAGCTGATATCCTCAAGCACTCTCGTACGCTCTCTGGAGAATATTCCCGATTTTTTGTAGGATTTCTCCACGCCTTCAACGATCAGCAAGGTCAACGCCTCCCATCACTTTCGTGAAATGCTCGTGCAACACCCGCTTCGCGGAAACCAACTCCCGGGTATAAGCGTGTCGGGCATTGGAGAACAGAACTTCGGCCGATCCTCGCTCCACGATCTCCCCCTCCTTCATGACGAGGATGTCGTCGGCCAGCTTACCGACCACGCCCAAATCATGGGAGACAAACAACATCGCGCAGCCGATTCTCTCCCGCAGGGCCATCAATTGCTCCACGACCTCGAACTGCGAGACCGTATCCAACGCGGTTGTCGGTTCATCCGCGATAATCAGGTCGGGCTCCAGCATAAGCGCCAAAGCGATCATGATTCGCTGCAGCATGCCGCCGGACAATTGATGCGGGTATTTATGCAACACCCCGATCGGGTCCTTTAACCGGACGCTTTCCATGGCGCTTTTGGCTTTGGCGGTGATCTCGCTTTTGCTCCAGCCGTAATGCCGGGCCAGCGTCTCCGCCACATGTACGCCAATGGGGCGTGAAGGGTCGAAAGCGCTCATCCCGTGCTGCAAAATCATGCAGATTTGCTTTCCCCGGATGTTTCGCATTTCTTTTTCGGACAGCCGGCCCAGCTCCACCCCGTCAAACCGAATATCGCCGGACTGGCGTATCCCGGACTTATTCAAACGCATCACGGCC
This sequence comes from Paenibacillus faecis, assembly GCF_008084145.1. GTDB lineage: Bacteria > Bacillota > Bacilli > Paenibacillales > Paenibacillaceae > Fontibacillus > Fontibacillus faecis. The sequence goes on from NZ_VSDO01000001.1 coordinate 643,585, forward strand.
CGGCATGTGACGGACTTGCCGCTTCCGCTCTCCCCGACGATGGAAAGGCAGCTGCCTGGTCTGACTTGAAATGAACTGTCTCGAACCAGGACGTTGCCGGTTGCTTCATCCCAAACTCGCAAATGCGATACCTCCAAAATATTCTTGCGCATTAAGCCACCTCTTCTCCTTTCCGCTCGACCGCGGAGGGGATTTCCTGCCTTTGAAGCTTCGGTTTGGACACGATCAGTTTAGGATCCAAGGCAACCTGGAGGCCATCGGACAAAAAGTTTACCGCCGTGACGATCACGACGATCGCCAAGCCCGGCGCGAGCATGAGCTCCGGCCTCGTAAACATCACCTCTCTGGCTTCATTCAGCATCATCCCCCACTCCGCGTGCGGCGCCTCGATCCCTAGGCCGAGGAAGGAAAAGCCCGAGATTTGCAAAATCATCGCGCCGAAAGCGCTGCTGGAAGTCACTGCTATATCCGGCAGCGAGACGGGGAGAAGCTGCTTCACGATAATTCTAAAGTTGCCGAAGCCTAAAGCTTTGGAGAATTTAATATAGTCGGACTCGGCATATTGCAGGACCGAGGTCCGGATGACGCGGGCAAACCAGGCCCATTTCATCAGTACAAACGCGATCAATACATTGGTAAGCCCCGCCCCCAAAATGCCGATGACCGCCAGGGACATCACATATCCCGGGAACGAAAGCATCACATCGCAGATTCTCATGATCACGGCATCGGTTTTGCCCCGGAAGTAGCCGGCGATCAGGCCGAGGCCCCCTCCCAAAACGACCGAGATGACTAACGCGACGAACACCCAGAGGACGCTGGGTCGAATGCCGTAAATCAGTCTGGAGAGAATGCACCGCCCCAGATGATCGTTCCCCAGCAGATACCCCCAAGACGGTGAGGCGTAGCGAAGCTCCATCTGGACTTCGTTTGGATCATGCGGCGCAAAGAGAGGAGCAAACAGCCCGGCAGCCACGATAACGAGAATAACCGAAAAAGACAGGGCGGCCAGTTTGTCGTTCCTTATATTTTTGTAAAGATTCAATTAGGGCTCCCTCCTTAACTTCGGGTTTAACGCCGCGTTGATCAGATCCGACAGCGTGTTGAACAGCACGAAAGCCACCGCCAAGACCAGGACGTACGCCTGGATCATCGGAAAATCCCGGCTCAGGATGGAATTCACGGTCAAGGTCCCCAAACCCGGCCAAGCAAACACGTTCTCCACGACGACCGTACTGCCCAGAATGATCGGAACCGCCATGCAAAAGACCGAAACGGCGACCTGCATGGAGTTTCTTAAAATGCGGGCCGTGATCTTTCCTTCCGGCAACCCGCAGGCTCGGGCGTAAAGCACGTAATCTTCATTCAAATTGCTCAGCATGGAACTTCTGACGATCCGAAAATAAATGCCCGCGTAACTGATGACCAGCACGGCTACCGGCAAAATATAACTTTGCGCCGAGTCCATGCCGCTGGTCGGCAGCAAGTCCAGCTTCACGGAGAAATACCAGATCATCAGCGCCGCCAGCCAATAGGAAGGCATCGAGGTCAGAAAGAACGAGATTCCCCGCACCGATTTATCCAGCGCTTTTCCTTCTCGCAGCGCGCAGAGTACGCCCAGTACGATCGAGAACACGATGATGGCGATCACCGAGACCAGCGTCAGCTTCAACGTGTTGAGAAAGGCCGGACCCAGTAAAGACCATACCGGCTTGCCCGTCACGTAAGAGTTGCCGAAGTCCAGTTGAAGACAGGCCGCGAGCCAATCGAAATAACGAACCGCGAAGGGCCGGTTCAAACCGAGGGACGCCTTCGTTTCGGCGATCAGCTCCTCCGTGATTTTCGGCACCCCCTGCGCGTGCAGCACGACCTCCACGGGATCCAAAGGCGAGAGATGGTTTAAGCCAAACGTTAAAAAGGAGATGACCAAAAGCAGAGGGACCGATAGCAGGATTCGTTTGACGATATAGGTAACCATAGCCCGCTCCCCGCCTACTTCGTTTCGAAATACATTTGTTCAAACGGCAGCTCAAACTGCGTCTGTTTAAATGAAACGCCTTGCAAATTGACCGGACCAACGACGGTAATGCTGCCGTTTGTAATCGGGATAAAGACCGCTTCATCATGGACGATCGTCAGAATGTCGGCATACAGCGATTTGCGCGTTTCCTCGTCCGTCGACACCATGACTTGGTCTATTTTTTGGTATAGCTCATCCTTTTGGGCGATTCCGCTCGTTGTATGGTAATAAGAAGCTTCGGAGGTAAAAGCGGACACCGTGCTTTGCGGATCGTATGCAAGTCCCCAGGTTTGGTTGAACAGCAAGTCATATTCTCCCGTCGATCTTCTGTTCGCGATGGAAGAGGATTCCTCCCCGACGAGATCCAGCTGCACACCGATGTTTTTCAGTGTGTTTTGAATCAACTCACCCTGGCTTTTTTGGGACGAGGCATTGACGTCATAGTAAAGCTTCAGGGCAAGCGGGCTTCCGTCTTTCGTCCGAATCCCGCCCTCCGTTTCCTGAATCCAGCCGGCTTCGTCCAACAGCCGTTCGGCCTTTTCCAGGTCATAACCGCGCTGCTTCAACTCCACATCGGCGTAGTTCACGTTCTTGGAAAACAGCGTATCCGCAACCGATTCGGTGCCGCTAAAAATCTGTTGGCTGATCGTCTCTCTGTCGACCGAATACCAGATGGCCTCGCGCACTGCCCGTTCGTGCACCGGGCTCTCCGTATTGCCGCTGTTGGCTACGATCATTTTCGTATTCATCGGCTCGCTTCGAATGACTTGATACTCCCCCGACGCCTGCAGCTGATTCATCGCTTCCACATCGATACTGTCGGCGCCGCGGTCGTCCGTAAATGCAAAGTTCACCTCTCCTTTCCGCAACGCCAAAAGCGTCGTTTCCCCGGCCGGCAGCACCTTCGATGTGATCTTCTTCAACTTGGGGGCGCCGCCCCAATAGTTCACATTGGCTTCGAAGACGGCATATTGATCGGTCTTATGCTCGGTGAGCTTGTAAGGGCCTGTACCGTTGTAGCCGGTAACGCCGTCCTTGGTCTCTCCGTTGATGAAATTCTTGGGCGAGATAAAGACGTAAGGACGGGTCATCGACAGCTCGACCAATGCCGGGTAATACGGCTCGGACAGCACCAATTCGAACGTGTGCTCATCGATCGCCTTCGTGCTTACAATATGGGTCGACAGCTTAATCCAGGAATGCTTGCTCGCGTTTCTTTGCACCGCATCGATATTCATTTTTACCGCCTCCGCGTTAAACGGCTCCCCGTCATGAAAAGTCACGCCCTTCCTTAAGTGAAACGTGTACACTTTCCCGTCCGGGGAGATATCCCAGGATTCGGCCAGCAGCGGTTTGATGCCTTCTTTCGTGTTTTCGACCAACGACTCATACACCATCCCCTGTGCCGGCATGGAGCCCGGATACAAGTGCGGATTCATATCGTTGATATCCTTAGCCGTGGCGTAAATCAGCTCGTTTTGCGGACCGACGGCCGATTTCGCCTTGCCTCCATTTCCGCCGGCGCATCCGGCCAGCAACGCAGTCGATACTATTAAACTAAATAACACGGTCATTCTTTTTTTCATGCGGCTTCCTCCCGTTAATAGCGCTTGCCTCGGATGAACTGCACTGCCCGCTTCCCTATTTCTTTCGGTTTGTTCGTTCACTGAGCGCACAGATCTCCTTAATCGTAATAATTACTATTAAGTTCTTGTAAATTATATCCACTGTTACAATGATCGTCAACCCATAAAATTCCGGAATGAAATGAAACAAGCTCGTAAATCGCTGCATGAGCGATTTACGAGCTAAATGAAGTTGAATGATGGAAGCTAATTCTTCGGTTCAACCTTATGATTAGTTAGACGAAGAAACGCCGGAGGGCAGGGCACTGAATTTACGGGAACTTCTCCCGTTAATTGGGCGCCTCGGGGCTCCAGAGACGAATTAGCTGGAAAAACTCCAGCTAATCCTCCTGGAACCCAGGTTCCTCGGCGATGGAGCGCGAAATAGATGGAACATTTCCAGCTAAATCGTGTCCAAAGTCCAAGAGGAGAAAATTAACTGGAGGTTTTCCCGTTAATAAGTGGTTCGGTGTGTAGACTAATTACCCTCTGGTTTCCATGCTCTGCATGATCTCCTCGTTCCGGAGTTCTTCCCACCAATGCAGCAGTTCTTCCGGCTCCACGTTCCGTTTTTGTTCCCGGGCTTGCCTATGAACTCGCCGCAGCAGCTTTTCCGATGTAAGGGCATCGGCGACGATTCCTTTGCCCGCCAGCACATGCCGGAGGGAGCTTTTCCCCGAGTGGGTGCCGAGGACGATCCGGTGTTCCCGCCCAAGTTCCAACGGATCGAAACTTTGATAGGTTTCGGGATTTTTGGTCAGCCCGTCGACGTGTATTCCGGATTCATGCGAAAAGATCATCGTACCCAAGATCGGTTTGCCCTCCGGGAGACGCCGGCCGGACGCCAATGCCACAGTTTCTCCCAGCGCTTGAAGAAGATCCGCCTTCACCCCGCACTCTCCCCCGTATAGATAGCGCCAGGCCATCACCACTTCCTCCAGCGGAGCATTGCCGGCGCGTTCGCCAAGCCCTGTTGCCGTCGTGCTTGCCCATACCGCTCCCGCTGCCAGACCGCATAATGTATTGGCCGTAGCCAATCCGAAATCATTGTGGCAATGCACCTCCAATTCCACATCCGGCGGTATATCGGCCCTCAACCCCGTTATCGCATCCCCCATGCTCGCCGGATGATGTAGGGAGAGCGTGTCCGCATACCGGAACCTCTTAATGCCAAATTCCCGGTACAAGAGAATAATCAGTTCTTTCAAAAAAAGCGGGTCACCGCGCGATGCGTCCTCCATGCCGACCGATACGGTCATATTTAGGTTCCTGGCGTATTCCGCGGCCTTCAGGACCCGGTACAAAGCTTCCCGGCCGGACCAGCCCAGCTTGGAGTTCAACTGCACCGGGGAGACCGGGATGGAGAGATGGCACCAGGAGACTCCGGTCTCCCTGGCTTTATCGATATCCTGCGGCAGAGCCCGGTTCCAGGTCAACAGCTTGACCGGCAGCTCAAGTTCCGCCATCGCGGCGATATGACGCTGTTCCTCCTTGCCCATGGCCGGGATGCCCACTTCTGCCTGCTCCACGCCGCATTCGGCCATCAGGGAAAGGATGTTCAGTTTCTCCCTGAGCGTAAAGGACACTCCGGCCGATTGTTCCCCATCCCGAAGCGTCGTATCGCAAATGTGCAATTTTTTCACGATCTCCCCTCCTTTCTCCGAAAGCCGGTTCAACCGCCGCTCCCATGTATTTTTCTGGCTTACTTCCCCTGGCAGCAACCCTTATCCGAATTAGCGCATCTCTCACTCGTCGCATTTCCGCAGCACTCGCACCCTGCACTTCGCTTCACCTTAAAGCAGAAGCTCCGCATATTCAGCGTATTTATGCGGTGCATGACGCCAAGCGCCGGTTCTCCGACCCCGGTGATCCACTTTATGGCTTCCATCGCAGCCAGACACCCCGCGATACCGGAGGTCGCCCCCAGCACCGGAAACCCGAAAGGCTCCCATTCCGGGCAACCTTCGGGATAAATGCAGGCGAGACACGGCGTTATCCCCGGAACAATCGTCGTTAACGACACTTCAAAGCCATACATCGCCGCCTCCACCATCGGTTTGCCGCAATCGACGCAAAGCCGGTTCAATTCATACCGCTCCGGGAAATCATAGCGGGCGTCAATTACGATATCCGCCGCTTCGACCCAAGGCTTTGCGGTGCCATACTCGATTTTTACCGGATAGCCCTCGAGCTTCACATGCGGATTTACCCGGCGGAGCTGCTCCAGCGCCGTATCGATCCTCGGTTCACCGATCCGTGAGGAATCCATCAGGATTTGCCGGTTCATATCCGGCGGCCGGATGATTCCTTCGTGAGCGAGAATCAGCTTTCCGACGCCGGCGGCCGCCAAATAGACAGCCGCCGTTCCTCCCAGCCCGCCGATGCCCGCGATCATCACCGTCGCCAGCCCCAGCTTCCGCTGTCCTTCTGCCCCCAGCAATTCAAGCTGCCGGGCAAACCGTTCTTTTTCGGCCCCGGCCAACCTATTTCCCATCATGGAATCACCGTCTTTCGTTGCCATTCGCCGTACTAAGAGAACGGAGACAATTGCAATTGCCTGAACCTCTCCCGGTTTTTAAGCCCTTCGCGGATACAGGAAATGCCGTAGAGCCGCAGTTTGTCATGCTCCGCAAACGGAAACGGAACGCCTCCGCGAATGCTGTGGACCACCAGCACCGTCCGCCCGGAATAAACGAGCGCACGGCCGAACCCTTCCTCATTCATTTCCACCATGCTCTGAACGAGATCTCCGCTTACCTTTTCCAAGGAGGCGGCGACCGCTTGAAAGAGTACCGACACCTGGGTCCGCAAGACAGGTAAGATACGGCAGCCGGACATCAACTCCGTTTTTTGTGCGGGGGTGCAGAGAAAAAGCTTGCTGATCCGCTCGTTCCGGGACAAATCGGCATATTTTCCCCACGGATCAGATAATTGGAGAGAACGGTCCAGGTTCGACATAAACACGTCCCCTAGGCTTTCCTCGTCCCATTCTCTCCGGGCTCCCTCCCGAGCTGCGGCCTTCCCGCATTCCGCCATGACATGCCCTGAATTAGCGGCCCGCTCTGCCATTTTGTTTCTCTCCTTCCTCCAAAGCCTCTTCTTCATTAAAGATTTTGGCCAACCACAGCGGGGGAGTCCCCCGCAGCATTTCCTGTAAACGCCTGAGCTGCCCCTCGATGCTGCTACCTCCGGGCACCTTGACCGGCATAATCTTCTTGCGGGTTACGCGGGCTGCCGCCGAAGCGCCGATCTGCATCAAGAACACCAACGCGCAATCCTCCACTGCCGCGATCCGCGCCGCGATCTTGCCGTGTTCATCCTGCCCGCTGTCCGTGGGGATCCGCCGTATCTCCAATAGCTCCACCGCACCCGACCTGGTCATTTTGTAAATCGCGAACTGCAAACTTTGACCGAAATGGGCATTCACCGTCAAGCCGTCATCACTGGTGAAAGCGATCTTCATGACGATCCTCCTTCCTTCGAATCAGCAGATTGCCGGCCCGGTTCACAAGGTCCATCGCGCCCCGGTAGCCAACGCTTACGCTCATATAGGATCCCAGTTCGTCGACGACCGGAAATCCGGCGGCCATGAAAGCGGACTTCATACGCCTTGCCCCTTTTCTTCCGTGGCCGTTGCTGATCCAGAGGTCGGCCCCCCAGCCCAAGGTTTCGGCATCGTCCAGATCGCCGATCCACACCTCTTGCTCCGCTTCCTTCAACAAAGGGGTTTCGCACGGCGCGACCAGAGCCTTGATCTTCACGCCCATCTCCCCGAGCCAGGCCGTCATCGACTGCGCGTGGTCCGGCTCCAGCGCGACGACCGCCGAAACGCCCGCATAATGGAAATGGGCGTCCAGCATACTGTCGAGCAGGTTCTCGCGCTGCCATCGATACCGCAGTGGTACGGGTATCCCGCTTAGTTGCTGCAGGAATGAAATCAGCTCGTCGGCGGCGGCGAGCCCGTGCATTCCGTGAATTACTTTATAAGGAATACCGGCGGCATGCTGCAGTCTTCTTGCCGGCCGCTCCATACTGGCTCCCATGGCGATCGTATAACGGGAACGAAGCATCTGCTTTAAAGCGTCCAGCGGCACGCCGCCCCGGGTCAGCGGGGAGAAGCCTGTCAGCAGATGGCCGGACAGCGAGGTCGACAGATCCGGAAGCGTAATGACTTCAAACCCGAAATCGCCAAGGATTTCCCTTAACTCCATCACATCGCCTGGAGTCAGGCATGGCCCCGGAAGCAAGTTGACCTGACCGGTGAGGGGTTTGCCGGGAGGTTTGCCGCTTTGTCCCTGGATGACCGCGTCGATGATACCTTCAACGACCGCGCTATACCCCGTCTCCAGCGATCCTCCTCCGAAATCGGGCAGCGTCACGGGGACAATGAGGCACTCGCGGGGAGCGCGTTCGCGGATATATTTTTTCACGCACGCCGTGTAGTCGGTTCCGGATACATCCGTAAGCTCCGTACCGATGACCGTGATCAGATCGGGACGATGCTTGGCAATTACGGTGTTCAGCGCCTCCTCCAGGTTGCGGTCCGCGTCAAAAATAACATCCATCTCCTGGAGCGCCGAGGTCTGAACCGCGATAGGTTCGCGAAAATGACGGGTGAGCAGCGATTTGGAAAACGCCGAACAGCCTTGAGCCCCATGAAGAAGCGCGGTCGCGCGGTAGCAGCCTTGCACGGCAAGCACCCCGCCGAGAGAAGGACCGATCGTCAGGGGATTCACCGCGACCGGTTTTGCCGTTCGCTTAACGCTCATAAGCCTCCCCCGCCTCCTCCCACGGTGCCGCTCGCTCCGCCAGCTTCCACACCGGATGCTGCAAAGCGTGCCGGATTTGCTCGGCGAGCCGCAATAATCCGTCGTATCCCGCATAGGCCGTATGCCGTTCCTGATTGATGTCCACGAACGGAATCCGTTCCTTCAGCGAGACATACATATTTCGGCCGCCCGCGATGATCATGTCCGCTTTCCGGTCCTTGACCGCTTTCAAAATCCGCTTGGCTCCGCCCTCCGCGATGAACTCCGCGTTCTCCCCGATCCGGTCCACGATCCGTCCCACATCCTCGGCCGTACTTTTATTCGTTCCCACGCCGACGACTGAAATGCCGAGCTCGTTTAATGCCGAAATCACGGACCAGCTTTTTACACCGCCCGTATACAATACCGCCTTCTTCCCCTTGAAAAGCCTGCGGTATGGCTTCAACTCCTCCGCCACCCTCGCTTCCTCGCGTTCCACGAGGCGGTCCACCTTCAGCTCCGTGTCCCGGTCGTTCAGCAAATAAGCCATTTGGCGCAAAGAATAACTGGTTTCCTTTGCGCCATAGAAAGAGCCCTCAAAAAATGGAATCCCATACGATTGTTCCATGCGCTTCGCCAGTCCCAGCAACGCCCGGCTGCAAACGACCATATTGACCCTGGCCCGGTGAGCCCGGCCGATTTCTTTGAACCGGCCGTCGCCCGTAATTCTGGACCGGATCGATAAGCCCGCCCGGTTCATCAACTTTTCGATCTCCCACATTTCGCCGGCAATGTTATACTCGCCGAGCAAATTGACGCCGGATGGCGGCAACGTGTCATCCAGCTCGCTCCGGCCGATCACGTACTGCATCAGCGCTTCTCCCGCCAGCCGGTTCCCCAGATTTTTGCTCCCGATAAATCCGGGACTGTTGACGGGGATGACCGGCAGCCCCAACCGGCTTGTCGCCTCGCCGCAAACGGCGTCCAAATCTTCGCCGATCAGCGCGGTAACGCAGGTCGCATACACAAATATGGCGGGCGGAGCGAACCGCTCCGCGATATAATCGATGCCGGCCGCCAGCTTGCCTTCGGCACCGAAGATTATGTCCCGTTCGCTGAGCGCCGTGCCGAATCCGTAATCCGACAGCCGGGGACCGCTGGACAAGCTTCCCCGGCTCTCCCAGCTGTTTGCGATGCAAGCCGCGGGCCCGTGTACCAAATGGGCGGCATCGGCAATCGGCAGCAGCGTGATTTGCGCCCCGTCAAAAGCGCAGCCTCCGGCGGATTCTCCCGGTTTTGGACGCGGACAGGCTTGGGATTTCGGGTATAGGTTCAAACAATTCGTATCGTGCGCAGGTATTTTTGAGGTCGCCTCCATCCTTCCCCACTCCCCTGATTCCAAGTTGGTCAAGCTTGCTTGCCTAACGAACCTTTATCTCACCAAATCAAAGCCGTATTCCGGCGCGCGGTCATCCAATTGCTGAAGCACCGTATTCACGATCAGACAGAGCACGTTAAGGGTTCCCTGATACCCGATAATCGGGTAACGATGCATATGGTGCCGGTCAAAGACCGGAAATCCCAGCCGCACCAGCGGGATATCCGCATCTTTAGCCGCGTATTTCAAGTGCGAGCTTCCGATCGCCAAATCCACCGGATCGCTGATCAGCAAAGACCGCATATGCCATAAATCGCGTCCGATATGCACAGTTCCCTCTTCTCCATACGGACTGGACGCCAGCAATTGTTCCGCTTCCTGTTGGAATTCCTTGTCCCCATTCGTACAGACGATGTGTACCGGCTCCATCCCCACCTCCAGGCAAAAACCGATAAGTCCGAGCAGCAGATCGGGATCTCCGGCCATGGCTACCCTTTTTCCGTGCAAATAATTGTGGGAATCGGTCATGGCATCGACGATTCGCCCCCGTTCGTTGGCGAGCTCTTTCGGCACCTCCAAGCCCGTGAGCCGGGAAATCTCCCGAATGAGCCGGTCCGTGGCGGCGATGCCGATCGGTGTCGGCATGGAGACGACCCGCTGCCCCCAGCCGCTTTCGATATATTCCAGACTTTTCTTTACCGCATATTTTTGCAGCGAAAGGGTTCCCTGAGCCTTGGCCGCCCTCGGCACATCGGACAGCTTGGTCCCTCCATAGTAATATCCGTATTCCCCCGCTGCCGGCGAATCGAAATTGCCGCTGTGATCGCCAAGGATCGTATACCCGCTGCCAAAAAAACCGAGAACCCTCCTCAGTTCGGCAAAATTGCCGGTGTAAGGTTCAAATCCGAGCAACACATTCAATGGGGGGGAATCCGCCTTAGGCACATTCGGGTCCCCTTCGCTGCGATCGTACAAGTAGCTCAGAATCGACTTCAGCATCGCGTCATAGCCCGTAATATGCGAACCGACGAAGCTTGGCGTATTCGCATAAGGAACGGGGACATCCTTGGCGATCACACCTTCCTGACGGGCGGTTTCGATGAAAGCGTTCAGGTCGTCGCCGATCACTTCCGCCATGCAGGTCGTGGACACGGCGATCATCTCGGGCTTATACAGCGCCATGCTGTTTTCCAGGCCTTCGATCAGGTTTCTCATACCGCCGAACACCGCGCCGTCCTCGGTCATGGAAGAGGACACCGCCGGCACCGGCTCCTTAAAATGCCGTGATAGATGGCTGCGGAAATACGCCGTGCATCCTTGAGAACCGTGCAGAAAAGGCAGCGTCTTCTCGAATCCGAGCGCGGCCATCACCGCGCCGAGCGGTTGGCACGCCTTGGCCGGATTCACGACCAGGGAGCTTCTCGCGAAATTTTTATCCTTGTAGGCGTCGGTTCTGGAGTAAGCTGCGGCCTCTTCCACCTCGGCCTGGGTGCACGGGGCTTCAAAAGTTTTTTTCCGCTCCAGGAGTTCCTTGTACTCCTCTTTTTGAAACAGATCATTGAAATCTTGAATTTCCCGCTCCACACTCATACGCCCACCGCCTCTTCTTGCGGATGCCCCAGCAGTTTCCACACCGGACTGTTAACGGTCATATCCATATCTTTCGCAAACACTTTAAAACCGTCGAAACCGTGATACGGTCCGCTGTAATCCCAGGAATGCATTTGACGAAACGGGATACCCATCTTATGGTATACGTATTTCTCTTTGACGCCGGCCCCCATCAGATCGACGCCCAGCTTCTGAGCCAGTTCCTCCAGTTCGTACGCGGAAGGATCGTCGTAAATGATCGTGCCTTCCTTCAACTCGGGAAAAGTCCGGACGTAATCGTCTTTGTGGCCGAATTCATACCCGGCCGCCACGATTTCCATCCCGAGGTCCTCATAAGCGCCGATCGTATGGCGGGGACGGAGTCCGCCAATCAGGAGCATCACCTTTTTACCTTCCAGGCGAGGCCGGTATTTGCGGATGATCGCGTCCATTTGTACCTGGTATTTGGCGATCATTTTCTCGCAATTGTCGCGGATTTGATCGTCGAACCGGTCCGCGATCGCCCGCAGACTCTCGATCGTTTTGGTCGGTCCGAAGAAATTGTACTCCATCCACGGTACACCGTACTCGCGCTCCATGGTCGTGCACATGTAGTTCATCGAACGGAAACAATGAATCAGATTCAGCTTCGATTTATGGGCGATCGCCAGCTCGTTGAGGGATCCGTCTCCGGACCACTGCGCGACCACCCGAAGGCCCATCTCCTCCAGCAAAATCCGGGATGCCCAGGCGTCCCCGCCGATATTGTAATCGCCGATAATGCTGACATCGTAGGGGCCGCTCTCCTCAAGTTCCCGGCGTCCCATCAGGAAGTCGCGAATCGCATCGTTGGCGATATGATGTCCCAGCGACTGGCTCACCCCGCGAAAACCTTCGCAGCGGACAGGGATGATCGGAATCCCGATTTCCGCGGACATCTTTTTGGCCACCGCCTCGATGTCGTCTCCGATCAGCCCTACCGGGCATTCCGACTGAATCGAGATGCCTTTCGCCAACGGAAACATCTCCTTGATCTCCCGGCAGATCTCCTCCAGCTTTTTGTCTCCGCCAAACACGATATCCTTCTCCTGAAAATCGCTCGTGATTTGCATGGCCGTAAAATTGTCGATCCCAAGCGCCCCGCCGGCGTAATTCCGCCGGGTGCCCCAGCTATATTGACCGCAGCCGACCGGTCCATGGCTGATATGAACCATGTCCTTGATCGGCCCCCACACTACGCCTTTGGAACCGGCATAAGCGCAGCCCCGGACCGTCATGACCCCCGGGCGGGATTTCATATTGGATTTGATGGCGCATTTGCCGCAGTTGATCAAATTCTCGTCATTGATTTCGTAATGCCTGCTTCGATCCTTCCTCGCCTTATCGGGATAGGCTTCCAGGATGTCATCGATCAGGCTCTGTTTGCCGCCGAGGTCCGTACTCATCTTTTCCCCTCCCTGTCAAGTTTGCCAATGAATTCGCGATCCGGCTTCCGTTATTCCGGTTTAAACCGCTTTTTGCTGACCGTTCAGTTTTTTGAGCTGGGTCTCTTCATCCTCGATCACGCCGAAGTTGATGAGCAGATCCTCCAGCTCCTCCATGGAAATAGGTGTCGGAATCGTCAGCATGTCATTGTGCAAAATTTTGCCCGCCAAAATTTCATATTCATTCGCCTGCGCATGCTCCGGCGCATATTGGGCCACCGTCATTCGGCGAAGCTCGGCATGCTGCACGACGTTGTTCCGCGGCAGGAAATGAATCATTTGCGTGTTCAGGCGCCGGGCCAGTTCCGTAATAAGTTCATCTTCCCGGTCGGTATTCCGGCTGTTGCAGATCAATCCGCCGAGGCGAACCCCGCCGCTGTTGGCATATTTGAGAATGCCGCGGGCGATATTGTTCGCGGCGTACATGGCCATCATTTCGCCGGAGCAAACAATGTAGATTTCCTGCGCCTTATTCTCGCGGATCGGCATCGCAAACCCGCCGCAAACGACGTCGCCCAGTACGTCATAGGATACGAAATCCAGTCCGTCATAGGCCCCTTCCTGCTCCAGAAAGTTGATCGCCGTAATGATGCCTCTGCCCGCGCAGCCTACGCCCGGCTCCGGTCCGCCGCATTCCACGCAGGCGATGTCTCCGAACCCTTGCTGCACCACATCCTCCAGTTCCAGATCCTCGACCGTCCCTCGTTCAGCGGCGAGGTGGAGCACGGTTTGCTGCGCCTTCGTATTCAGAATCAACCGGGTCGAGTCCGCCTTCGGATCGCAGCCGACAATCATCGTCTTCTGGCCGAATTTGGTGGCCAGTTGGGCCAACGTATTTTGCGAAGTCGTCGATTTACCGATGCCGCCTTTTCCGTAAAAAGCGATTTGCCTCATGTTACATCATCCTTTCGAAATAAGTTGTTTTGAAAGTAATAGCTATATCTGAAACTCTCGAGAATAAGCTGCTCCACGTCCCCGCTTCGCACGATCGGCACGATGCCGGCTCGTTGCAGCTGCTTCCGGGGATGATCGCCGATTCCGGAACAAAGTAAAATTTGGCAGTCCTTCAGGATGGAGCCGATCTCCCGCAGCGTTGCTTCCTTGTCGCCGTTGCACTCCGCGCGCCCGTGACAGTAGGATTGGACTTTCCGTACGCCCAGCAGGCTGACGGTCTGCCCGTCACTCTCGTAAACTAAAAACTCCCGGGCATGGCCAAAATGCAGATTCACTTTCCCCGAGCCCCTGGTAGCAACCGCCACTCGGATTACAAATCGCCGGGCTGACGAGGCTTCCGATATCTCCGCGGACGAACCATTCCGTTCCTCCCTCCTTAACCGCCGCTGCCTGATCTTCTCCTCTAGTTGGGTTTGCAGTTGCTCTCTCGCTTCCAAGTTCAGGGGAGGCGCCTGCTCAATGTTCTCCCAAGTGAAATCCGCGCTCCGGTCCTGGCCAAGCAGCCCGATGGCGTCGGCGCGGCACTGACGGCAGTGCCGCATGATCTTCATCCCCTCCCGTCCGCAGCTCTCCTGAAGGGCATGCAGTTCCTTGGGCCGGGGAGCCCGCTGTCCCTCTTGCTCGTATTGACTGCCCGGCGCGACGATAAGCGGCGTTACATTGTGAAGGGCCGCGCCCAGCGACTTCACGGCTTTGGACACCTCCGGGAGATGGGCATCGTTGACCCCCGGGATCAATACGGAATTGATTTTGCATAACACCCCCCGCTCGCTTAAGGCTTTCAGGCCGGCTAATTGTCGAGAAATCAGCAATTCCGCGGCTTCTTTCCCTTCATACCGGACACCATTCTCTACCACCCAGGCATAAACCCTGCTGCCGATCTTGGGATCAATCGCGTTAATGGTAAGGGTCACATGCTTGATCCCCAATTCCTCGATTTCATCCAAATGCTGAAGCAGCGTCAATCCGTTGGTGCTAAGGCACAGGTTTACGCCGGGCACGCTGGACCTGATCTTGCGGAACGTTTCAAAAGTCCGGTCCGCGTTCGCGAGCGGATCGCCGGGGCCGGCAATCCCGACGACGGATAGCTGCATCAGTTGAGCTGCGACTCCTTTGACCTTTTTGTCCGCCTGCTCCGGCGATAGCACTTCGCTTACGACGCCGGGGCGGCTCTCGTTGACACAGTCGAACTTCCGGTTGCAGTATCTGCACTGAATGTTGCAAGCCGGAGCCACGGGAAGATGCATTCGTGCGAAATAACGATGGGCTTCTTCGCTGTAACAGGGGTGGCGGCTAACTTCTTCCATTACATTGGAGCCGCTGCATCTTCCGGATTCCACGCTTCGTTCCCTCCCTTCTCCTGTCCTCTCATTTTTCACCGATGTCAGGTTTTGGTTTACTTCCTTGTATCGAATTACTTTTATTTACATTCATAATATTTACAAGCAAATTTTACGTCAATTAACTTCCCATAACTTTTCCCTTTATTCCGCCTTAGTTTTCAATTTTGTCAATTTGTATGTTATATAATATGACATATACATCACTTGGAAGCGATTGCTAATATGCGAAATAAGCGCCGTGGCGACCGTTAGAATTGGAAGTCGGCGTTTTTCAGGGCAAATAACGGCTGTGGCAACCGTTAGCGTAATTTTCGTCTTTCTTGCAAGGCTGCTCATACGACGGCGATCTGTGTTCATGAAATTCCTGCGGATTTGCAAGAATTCATCTAGGCCAGTGAGCCGGCAGGATGGGCACCGGAGATCCAACGGCTGCCACAGCCGTTAGATCACGTAAAATGACCACACCTAGCTATAAGCTATCCTGAACCCCCCAGTCGAACTGGAGGTTTTCTTATACAAAAAGTAAAAGGGGCTGTCCCCAAGAGGACAACCCTTTTTTATCATAATCCGACGAGATCACGAAGTTTTCAAAAGCTCTTTTGATCCGGTCGGACTAATTCAAATTGATTTCATTAAGTTTCTTTGCCCGCAAAAGAAAGTTCTGCCGCACCCAATCCTGAGTAGTCATGGCTCCGGAAGAGGAAGAAAGCAACGGATTAACCGCTTGAGAAGGTAACGAATATGTAAAATACGACGGAACAACAGATCCTGATTCCTCAAGTTTTTCAGCGGCTTGCCGAGCTTTTTCCGCGTTTTCTTTTTGCTTCTCCGCTTCGATTTTCTTGCCTTTTTCCACTTCCTCCGGCGATGTTTCGCTAGCGGACCATATGGTATATGTGCCGTCTGGATGAATAATCAAACTGCGGCCGACTAATTTCACTCCCCCGAATAGTTCCATATTTTCGAACGCTGCTCGATCCTCATTGGTGTAATAATTTATGTACCCATATATCTTTTCTTTCAGCACAGGATCAACCTTCATGGTCTCTAAAATATTCGGTGCTATCACCACATCTTGCAAGCTGCCGCTTGCGCCACGTCTTACAACTTCTTTTTCATTCCTTGGAATCGTCTCGACTCCGACAGAAAGACCGTACTTCTTTGAAATGGCTTCAACCTCACTTTCGGTTGCGGTGAAAGCAGTCAATGTTTTGTTAAAAACAACCGAGGATGAATCAGCAGTCGCTTTATTTTTTTGTTGTGTAGGGCGTGTCAGGGGAATAATATTCGTTGCCGGTAAAGTAATACTCATCGAACAAACCTCCAACAGATTAATTTACTTTACTTCATCGGTTAATGAACAGATTTATGAATAGCTTTTTGGAAAATTTATCATTTTTCACAAAAAAATCACTTTCGCTCAATTTACGCTTGACGAATCCTCCGCATAACGTTCAGGCCAAACTGTTGGAGATCCCCACGACAATCCAGGACACGATCAAAATGGCGTTTCCCGCCAGCAGCCATTTTTTAGGGCGCGCAAAGCCTTTCCACTCGCCGTCCTTCAAGCCCCAGGCATTGCTGACAATCAAGGCCAGGCCGTTGAAGGCCAGCCAACCGACACTGGACCCGATCGGCCCGAGCATCACGGTGGCTTTAGCATAAAACCCAAGGGCAAAAAACCATACGAAAGAGGTTACAATCGCTTTGAGATAAGCTTTTCCAGACCCCGCGCTCGCGTAATCGCGGTAGCTGCGGTTTTTGATCAGCTTGTACAGCGCGTAAGCAAAGTTCGCCACAAAACCGCCGGAAAGCGTGATCACCCAGGGGATCAAACTAGCACTGACCTCGGACACGCCGTGCCTGGCGGCTATATCCAGTGTCTGGTTGGCATAGGAAAAGCCGATATTCATCGCCGCCGATCCCAGGCCCGCGAAGGAGGCCATGAGCAGTCCTTTGGACAGCCCTTTTCCTTGCATCCCTCCCTGTCCGGAATGTCGCTCCGATTGCTGGGTTTTCCCGCTCTTGTCCTTATCCAGCCCCGCCTTCGTAATGACGACGACACCGGCCAGCATGACCGCCATTCCGATCAGCAGCAGGGTAAAAGAACGAGCTGGCGGGATATTTCCGAAGATCAACAGCGGAATCAGCGACCCGAGCGAAGCCGATATGCCCATATTGATCCCGTAGGTCAGGGAAACGCCGATCGTGTCCACCGCTTTGCCGAACAAAATGGAACTGATCCCCCACAACAGGCCGCAGAACGAAGCAATCAGCAGCACCTGCGCCGGAGTTTGGCGGACATAATCCATAAAAGCCGGTACCTCCAGCCAGGTCCACCCGACCGGAATCAGCAGGATGCCGATCACCGAAAACACGACCCAAAAAGCCTCCCAGGAAAAAGGCTGGTACTTTTTCATGCCCAATCCGAAGCTGCCCTGAAACAAGCTTGCCGCGAGCAGCAGCAAAAATCCGTAAATCACCGTATTCTCTCTCCTCTTAGCTCCCATCCTGGTCGCTGAAACTTTGTTTATTCAATAAATTAACTATAAAGAGGAACGCGGAAAAAGACAATTAAAAAAGTTCATGGAACTGGTATGATGGTAGATGCAGGAATTTTTCAAGGTGGAGTGAGTCAAATGGAAAACGGAACTGTCTTGCTGGTTGATGACGAACAGGGCTTGTTGGACCTGTTGGCGTTTACGTTGCGGAAATTCGGGATCCCTAATCTGCTAACCGCAACAACCGCCCATGAAGCGTTAGAGCTCATTACGCGCCATGACGTGTCCCTGATCGTCCTGGATGTCATGCTCCCGGACGGGGATGGATTTGACGTTTGCCGACAAATCAGAACGATCACCGAAGCCCCCGTGCTGTTTCTGACCGCGAAAAATCAGGATATCCACAAGATTACAGGTTTTGAACTGGGGGCGGACGACTACATCACCAAGCCGTTTAACCCGACCGAAGTGGCGGCGAGAGTGCAGGTTCATTTGCGCAGAATGGCCAAGCTCCAAACGCTGTCCAAAGCGGTTTACGATTTTGGGCACTTTCAACTGAACAAACAAAGCGGGCAATTAATCGTTCAAGGGCGGGAAGTCTCATGTGCGCCGATGGAATTCTTATTGCTTGCTTTCTTTTGTGAGCATCCCAATTTTATTTTTACGGTGAGCGAATTATATGAAAAAGTGTGGAGGCCTTATCAGGAGGGCGATGAAAAAACGGTGGTGATCCATATTTCAAGAATCCGGAAGAAAATTGAGCCCGATCCCGGACAACCGCAGTTTCTCGTCAATATGAAAGGACTGGGCTATAAATTGGTGAAAAAAGCGAGGAATGTTCAATGACGATTGTTCGACGCTCCATGCTGCTGTCCCTTGTATTTTTAATGGCTTCCGTATTAGTCATCTCAGTCGGGTTTGTGGCCGTTACCGTTGTGTTAATCTTTCTGATGCAATATTTCCCGGCCCTTCAACTTCTGGATATCAAGGTTTATCATATCTTGGTCTTTTTATCAATTATAGGCTTCTATATGTATACGGCCGGTTGGTTAATCGGTAAGCCTTCCCTCGCTGTGGTCGGCTGGATGAAAGGGCTCTCCGAAGGACAGTACGACTCCCGTTTTTATGGCGAGCGGTATTCTTTTCTTTGGAGGAAAAAAGATAAAATTAAACTGATCTATATCCCTTTCAAGGATATGATTGTTCGTCTTCAGGAATTGACGGCCACGCTGGACCACAACCGCCAGGAACTTGAGCAGGCCAACGAATTAAGGGAACAATGGATTTCGGGCGTATCCCATGACATTAAGACCCCCCTCTCTTACATCAAAGGATATCTCGATGTGATGGTTAGCCCGCAAATTGAATTGGCCAAGGAGGAGAAGGAGCGCATTTTCCGGTTGTTATCGCAGAAAGTGCAAGAAATCGAGGGATTGATTCGAACGTTTCAGTTCAAGCATGGGAAACCTCGGGTGCTGAAGGCAAGAAGCGATCTTGTCCGTTTCTTGAGGGAGCTGACGCTCGACGCGGCCAACAATCCCAAATCCGCTGCCTGTCAGTTCAGCTTTGAATCCCAGGTCTCCGCATTGCCGTACTATTTTGATGCCAAGCTACTCAAAAGAGCGGTTCAAAATATTTTGATGAATGCCGTATTGCACAACCCGCCCGAAACGAGTATCACCGTCCAGGTAAGAACGGATCAGAACATCCAGATCATTATTACCGACAATGGCGTAGGCATGCCTTCCGAGGTCGTTCAACGTTTCGACCACCGCCAACCGGGCGATCTCCAGGATAAAGACGAGGGAATCGGCTTGTTCGTCGTGAAAGACTTGATCGAGGAACACCGGGGAGAACTGCAGGTTCACAGCCGTCCGAACCGGGGAACGACCGTCACGATCCTGCTTCCGCTTGATGCCGTCAGGTAAATTCGTTTACCTGACGTTTACTTTGTTCACTTACTCTGTGGAAAGAATATGAACAGAGGTGAACAAAGAGAATGGCACGGTATATCCTCGAAACAGACGCTTTATGCAAACAATTTGGCGAACATCTATCCGTGAACCGGGTTGATTTACAAATCCCCGAAGGCTCGGTTTACGGGTTTTTGGGACCTAATGGAGCCGGGAAATCGACCACCCTCAAAATGCTGCTCGGACTGATCAAGCCCGACGGCGGCACCATCACGATTTTTGGCAAGCCCTTCCCGGAAGCGCGGATTGAAATTCTGAGGCAGATTGGATCGCTGGTTGAATCGCCGTCCTATTACGGACATTTGTCGGGATATCAAAATATGAAAATCGCAGCCACCTTGTTGGGAGCTTCGGAGTCGCGCATTGCGGAAACGCTGGAATCGGTCCGTTTAACGGATCAAGCCGACAAAGCGGTCCGAAAATACTCGCTGGGCATGAAACAAAGACTCGCCATTGCAATGGCGATCCTCCATCGCCCCAAACTATTGATTCTTGATGAGCCGACCAACGGCCTGGATCCATCGGGCATACAGGAAATCCGCGGTTTGATCACCGCCATGCCAAACATGTACGGCATGACTGTATTGGTGTCGAGCCATCTATTGTATGAAATTGAACAGGTCGCGGATCATGTGGGAATCATTAATGAAGGAAAACTCATTTATCAGGGCAGCCTGTCCTCCCTAAAGGAGCTGGGCGGGGATCGGTCACTGGAGCAAATCTTCCTCGGCATGACCGGCATGGGGAGAAGCTTATGATCAGGCTGCTTCGCGCGGAATGGATGAAATTGAGAACGTTCTGCCTCGTACTGCCGGTCGCCGCGGCGGTTTTGCTATTAGGGGTGATTAGCGCGTTCTGGTATATGAATTTTCGGGAAACGCCCGGCGGTGCTTACGCCACGATGTCCGTGATGTACTTTTTTCTTTCTTTTACCCTTATGCTTAGTGTCACCTTGCTCACCAGCGTCATGGCGTCTACGGAGCATGAAACGAAAGTCTGGAACCGGATCTGCACGATCCCTGTAGCGAAGCCGAAAATTTACTTAAGCAAATGGATCGTCGCATGCCTGCTGCTGTTCATTGAAGTATCGCTGATTATCGCGGGCACGATCGTGCTCTGGAAGCTGTTGTTTCATGAACCGGCACCGCTCGAAATCATCGTCAAACAGCCGCTCTATTGTTTTTGCGCCGTTTTAGCGTTTATCTCCATCCAAACCTGGTTATCTATCGTGTTTGCCAACCAATCGATAGCGATAGGAGCGGGAGCGGCCGGTTCCATGGCCAGTTTGTTTTTGGCGCGTTCGACGTTTCCCGTTCTCCATTACATGCCGTGGACGTATCCCGCACTGTCCACCCCTCTCCTTCCCGGACACGGGCGGTGGGTACTTGCCGGCCTAGTCGTCGGAGTCGTTTTACTGGCCGCGGGATGTTGGCATTTTAAAAGGAAAGAATGGTAGGAGGAAAATAGAGATGAACAAACTACTTACCGCGGAATTCATGAAAATTCAATGGCGGCTGATCGCCGTCCTTATTCTCATCGCCCTGATTGCGGATGTATCGTTGGCTAGCAGCAATTGGGGCATGCTTTCCGCAGTTTACGAGCCGAGTTGGCCGAATTACCTGATGTATATCATAAACCTGCATACGGCGTTTTTCTTTCCGCTGTTATCCGGTACCATCGCGGGTTTGATCTGCTTGTACGAACATAGATCGGGGGGATGGAAGCAGTTGCTTGCCACACCTTACTCCCGTTCCAGCATCTATTCGGCCAAGTACGCCGTGTTGCTCTGCATGCTGGCGATCATACAGGTACTGTTTATCGCGGCGGAGATCGGCAGCGGCATGGTTGCCGGCGTTGAAGGCCGGGTCGATTGGCTGTTCGTGGTGAGCAGCGCCGTGTTGGGCTGGTTCGGCATCCTGCCGTTAGCCGCCATCCAGTTATGGTTTTCCAGCCGGTTTAAAAACTTCGGCATCGCCTTCAGCATCAATGTCGTCTGCGTCCTGCTGAACATTGTGTTCTCCGGCCTCCCGTCTTCGCTCGGCATGTGGTTTCCGTTTGTTCTGCCTTTCTATACCATGATGCCGCAGGGCACCCCTTTCTCGCCGCGAGTTCAGGAATGGAGCTTGTACGCGATGGTCGGCATCAGCTTTGTCTTCTATTTCTTATTGGGTAAGTACATGTTCCGAAGGAAATCATGGATGGCGTGAAGCTTTGGGAAGGAGCGGTGGCAAAAATCCGATTAACGGGAGTTTCTCCCGTTAATTTTGCTTGATTCGCGCAATTGGCGCCATTTAGCTGGAGTTTCTCCCGCTAATCCCACCATAAAGGGGAAAATAGGCCTTGGTGCCGGAGGTTAGCTGGATGTTTTCCATCTAATCACAAACCGCGGCCGGTAATATCCGAAATAGCGGGAGCTTTTCCCGTTATTTATCGGGGGGGGGGGCCGGATACTCCGACGGACTCGCCGCCCTATCTTGGTAAATCGCGGAAAAGGAACGCGATTATCGGAACGCTGAATACATCTCTCTGGAACAAATTCCAGGCGGTGTAAAATGCGATAGCGAAGAGTGGCTTGGCAACACAAAATAGATATGTAAAATCCAAAAGCCCCCAAGAAGCGGAATCGCGCATCTCAGGAGCTTTTTACACCGAGCTGTTCCTCTTTGACTTTCGCGACAGCCGCATCGCGGTCGTTCACTTGCAGCTTGAGATAAATCGATGAAATATAATTGCGGACCGTCCCTTCCGACAGATGCAGCTTCTCGGCAATCGCCTTGTTCCGGAGCCCTTCCGTCAGGCACTGAAGAATATCCCGTTCCCTCTCGGTTAAACCGTAAGGATTCGCCACGTTGTTGTCCGGCTGCTGAAAAAGCTGCTGCGCGACATGCGGCGAGATCATCGTACCCCCGCTATACACCAGTCTGATCGTCGCCGCGAGTTCCTTCGGATGCACCGACTTCAACAGGTACCCCTCCGCCCCCAGGCGCAGCGACTCTGCCGCGACATCGACCTCATCCAACGTCGTCATCATGATGACGCGGACTTCCGGCCACTTTTCCTTCACCAGCCTGGTGGCATGAAGACCGTCCATTTCAGGCATGTGGATGTCCATCAAGATGAGGTCCGGCAGTTCCCGCTCGCAGGCCTCCATCGCCTGCCTCCCGTCACCGGCCACGCGCACCTGCATATCCTTTTCTTCGCCAAGCAGCAGCCTCAGACTTTCGAGCACCAGCAGCTGGTCGTCTACGATAAGCACCCGGATGCGCTCGGTCCCCTCATGGACCCGGTTAGGTATGGCGCAGGTGACGAGGGTTCCTTGTTCTTCATGGGAGTGAATATACAGATTTCCTTGCAGGGCGGACAGGCGATCCCGCATCGCGTTCAGGCCGAAACCATATTGCAGCTTCGAGCTTCCCGCGCCGTTGTCCTGGATTTGCAGCATGAGCGAAGCCGCATCGTATTGAAGCGTTACTTCAATCCGGCTGGCTCGTCCGTGCCGGCTGGCATTGGTCAAAGATTCCTGAAGACAGCGGTACAGCACGAGCTTGGCTTGCTTCATGACCGGGTAAGGCTGTCCCATCGTCCGAAAAAACACGCGAATCCCCGTACTTGTTTTGAATTCTTCAATCATTTGCATCAGCGCCTGATCCAGCGGAACCGATTCCTCCACAGGGTCCATGCGATGGACTTGGCGCCTGATCTCATCTAGCCCGTTTCTGGCCAAGCTCAGCAATGCGCCAAGCTTCTCCTCCCCTTCCGGCGAACCGATCTGGGGCCGCAGCGCTTCCATGCCCAGGATTAAAGAAGTATAGCTATGCCCGATCGTATCGTGCAGTTCCCGGGCCAAACGGTAGCGTTCCTCCAGCAGCGTCATCTTTTCGATCTGGGACGAATACTGCTCCAGGATCGTGTACTGCTCTTTCACAACGGCAAGCTTGTTGCTGATGTTGTTAATGGCGGCCGCTCCCTTTTGCAGGGCAAAACCGACGCCGTAAAGCACCAGCGCGTCCGCTACGCTCTGCCCCCAAAAGGGGCGCTGTAACGCAAGCGGACTGCCGGGTGCCGTCGCACTTATCACAAAGATGCCCACAGCTAACGGTAATGCCAAAGCGTGCCCTCTTCCGCGGGTATAAAACCCCAACATAAGAAGGACGGGGAGAAACAATCGAAGCAAACCGAAGTTGTAAGCCAGCAGGATCGAAGTTCCTCCGGCCAGGATCAGCGCGGCCGCAAGATAATGCGGGAATTTGTAATGAACCAGAATGAACGGTATTAAATGACTGGCCAGGAGTACGGGCAACACGAATCCCAACGGAAAATCCGGCTGATCTTGATACATAAAGATCAAAACCGCGGTAACCCAAACGCCGTGAATGCACAGCATGACCCAATCCGGCCATGACCATTTCCCGCCGGTTTTAAAACGTTCCAACATACATACATTCCCCTGTCATGGTCGAATAAATCTTTCCCTGTAGCGCTTTTCGCATTGTCACGAAAGGTAGTGACAGTTTGTAACTGGTTAATATGACAGTCTGTTCGGTAGGATGACATCATGTTACGCGACTAACATTGAATTATAGCCTATTCCATACGCGAAAACAAAAGGAGTGTGCAGAAGTGACCGTATTGCAAATCGATCAGCTCAGCAAAAAAATCGGCAGGAAAACGATCGTTGATGGCCTCACCTTAACTTTGAACAAAGGGGAGATTCTCGGGCTGCTGGGACCGAACGGCGCCGGCAAAACCACAACGATTCGTATGATCGTCGGCCTGATGAGCAGGACGGCGGGAAGGATCATCATTAATGGCGTCGATACGAAAACCGATCATGCGAAGGCGATGAACAGCATCGGGGTGATTGTTGAAAATCCCGATCTTTACAAGTATTTATCGGGATATGACAACCTGGTTCATTTTGCGAGAATGAGCCAAGGCGTAACCAAACAACGAATCAAAGAGATCATCGCCCTGGTTGGCTTGGAACACAGCATTCATGACAAAGTAGGGACTTATTCGCTCGGTATGCGTCAGCGCTTGGGCCTTGGAATCGCTCTTATCCACAAGCCCTCCCTGCTCCTGCTGGATGAACCTACAAACGGTCTGGATCCGGCGGGCATCCGCGAACTTAGGGCGCATCTGATCCATTTGGCCCGTCAGGAAGAAGTAGGCATTATGATATCCAGCCACCTGATGTCGGAGATGGAAATGATGTGCGACCGCGTGGCGGTTCTGCAGCAGGGTAAATTAATCGGCATCCGCGACTTGTCCGCAATGGCGCAAACGGACGAACTTCAAGTCCGATTTGAAGTGGACCGGCCCGAGGCAGCTGTTCAACTTCTTCAAACCTTGACCGCGGGTCTGGAGATTTTAAGAGACAACGATCATATCGTCCTGCGAATCGCAAAAACCAAAATACCCGAGCTGACCCAAAAACTGATGGCGGCCGGTATCCAAATCTATGGCGTCCATACGCTCAAACCTTCTTTGGAGGATACTTTTCTGGAAATGACGGAAGGAGACAAGGCCAGATGATCAACCTGATTCGCAATGAAAATATGAAGATTTACAAAAGAAAGCGCAACTGGATTTTAATCGGCATCGTCGTTTTGTTCACCCTTATTCAATTTGTAAATTTGAGGTCTACCGGCAGCGTTCCTGCCCAGGAAGATTGGCGTAGTCAATTGGAACAGGAAATCGCCTTTCTCAAGCTTGAAATGAACGAGCCGGACGCTTTACCCGTTGAACTCAAGCAGGCTCAAAAAAGCATCCTGCTCAACCAGTATCATCTGGATACGGACCTGCCCCCTTCAACAAACACCTGGAGTTTTGCCGTAGACCAGGCGGGAAATCTGATGGTCGCCGTTTCGTTCATTTCCGTCATTATTGCCGGGGAAATTGTGGCCGCCGAATTCATCGGCGGTACCATCAAGCTATTGCTGACGCGATCCGCGAGCAGGACCAAAATTTATATTTCCAAGTACATGGCTTGCCTTCTTTTCGGGCTTGCCCTGCTGTCGATCGGAGCGGTGATTTCCGTAGTCCTTGGAGGCGTGGTTCTAGGTTTTCAGGGATTGGGTAGTTCTTACCTCTACGTTCAGAACGGCGTTGTGGAACAAACAACGATTATTCAGGCCCTATTCGAAGCCTACTTGCTGCAAATTCCGTTTCTTCTGCTGACGGTTACTCTAGCGTTTATGATTTCCGCGGCGTTCAAGAGCTCAACCTTCTCCATCGTCATCTCCCTGCTTGTGGCCGTGGCGGGATTTGTTATTGCAACCGCGATGAACGGCTGGGGATGGACCAAATATTTCGTTTTTTCGCACACGAATCTCACCCAATATGTTCTCGGCGATCCCTCCGTCACAGGCATGTCCTTCGGGTTTTCGGCCGTGTTTATTCTGCTTCATCTTCTTATCATGCATCTGGTCTCTTACCCAGCTTTTGTCAAGCGTGATGTGGTTTAAACACGAAATTGGCCCAAATCAATCTTTAATTTGGAGGTTATTATGAAATATATTCACTATTCGCTCCTAATCGTCGCTTTGTTGCTGCTGTCCGCCTGTCAATCGGAGGCGGGAACGAAGACCGAAAGCAAAGAATTGCAGTTGAACGCCGCCTCGCTGAAATCGCTGGTCATCGACCACCGAAACGGCGATATAGAAGTTATTGGGGATGCCCGGAGCGAAACGATTCAGGTTTCCGCCGAAATCAGCCACTCCGGAAATATCGATCCGGACAAACTTCAGTTAAGGCTGGAAGAACGTGATGGGGGAGCGTACTTGAACGCTTTTTTCAAGGGGCAGTTTTTAGCCAGCGGGAAGGGGAGCGTCAGTCTGAAAGTAACTATTCCGGCCGCTCTATCGGTTGAGATCCTATCGCATCAAGACGGCTCGATCCACATCTCCAATCTTGCATCCGCCGTAAAGATTGATAATGTCAACGGAAAGATCGATATTAAGAACATTGGAGAAGAGATCAATATCCATAACCGCGACGGTAACATCGATATCCGAAACGCGGCGGCCGACCTATATGTCACCAATGTGAACGGCGCGATAACCGCGGAACGGATCGGCGGTTCCGCGATCATCGACGTTGGCGACGGCAAACTCGACATCGACCAGGTCGACGGCGATGTCACCGTCAAACAATCCGGCAGTGGGGAAGTCCAAGTCGGCCATGTGAAAGGGAGTGTGAACCAGAAGCGGTAGTCGGCCGGGTCTTTCGGCTTGGACCTTCGGAGGAAGGCTCAAGCCCTGTTTTGGCGCCTGTATTTTAAAGGGGGCATGCCGATCATCCGCAGTATTATAATGTTTCTTCTCTGTCCTTAATCTTGTCGATCAGTTCTCTCTATGGTATTATTTATGTAACAAGACCAAGTGCTGCGAACACTTGGCCTCGACAATTGGCTTGGATGGGGATTCCCCTCTGAGTATTCAAAAGGCAAAGACCCACCTTCGGCGTGCAACCTTAGGGTGGGTTTTTTTTACTTTCTCTTGTTGTTATTCCCGATGTATGTTAAAAGTGCAATGATAAATGTACCAAAAGCAATCATGATGAGAATCGCATCTTTAACCTCCATGGCTCACCTCCCTTCGAAGGGAGACCATGCCCACCCAAGATTCAATTGTATTTCCATTTTATCCTATAACGAAAGCACGTACAAGCGTTCCTCTTTTTTGCGATTCTCTTTCATTTTCAGGAGTTAATATTAATTCTTCCAAACATACTTTCTAAGCTTATACCGTTTCATCCTTGAGAACGTCAACAATCGTCCTCTGTTTCAATCTCCGGCCGCCCAAGATGTAAGCGAGCGTAATGGAAGCCATAATCAGCGCGGCGAACAAGACTAACGCCGTCAAGGGCATGTGAGGAAGGTATTCGCTTAACTTTACCATATTGATCTTGAGGAAAGACCAAATGATAAGAACGGCGACCGGAATGCTAAATAGTATGGGGATTAAACCGAACAACAGGGCTTCGAGCAGCAGCAATCGCCCGATTCCCCGGGGTGATATTCCTACGGATCGCAGCACGGCAAACTCCTTCTGCCGCTGCTGCAAATTTCCGGAAACGGTGGAAAATACATTGGCTATCCCGATCAAGGCAAGAAAGCCCGATACGCACACGATAATGAACTTCATCATCTGTCGACCTTTGTCGCCCGATTCCTTTATCTCAATGATATTCCGAATTTCGTAATCTCCCGACCCATACCATTTATCGCACACATTTTTCAACTCGGCCGTGACGCCTTCAATCCTATCTGCGGATTCCGCCACAACCGGAATGGAAACATATCGCGCACGCATAGCTCGGTCCTCCACCATTTGACTGACGATGCCAAGGTAAACGCTGCGCGGCATGATCTGCACCAGCTCGAAATTGTCGTATCTCTCTCCGAGGGGCGGCATTTCATCCGTCAAGTAACCAACTTCGGTAGTGAAAGTATAACTGCCCTTGTCTTCCGAATAGACCTTCTCCTCCAAATTCAACCGTTCACCTGGATGAAGCTTCAGAAACGGAATTCGAACAGTCTCGCGCCGGTTGCTGCGCAAATCGTCCTGAACCTGGTTGACGACGATGGTACGTGGCACGTCTTTATCGTAAAACAAGCGGGCGTCCGCGCCGATCCGCCGACTGTACTCGGCAAAACTTTGATCATCCAGCGCAACCAAAATCGTCTGCAAACGGTAGCGTCCGTTTTCCTCATACAACGAGTATCGACCGCTGTCGGCAATCCTTGAAAAACCGCCTATTCCGGCAAGCGCGTCGCTTTGCCGATCCTCCTTTACCCACATTGCCGCAGGAACATGACTTACAAACAGCGCGCTTTTCACCCCGCGGACGGACCGTATCTGCTCCTCCATTTGCGGGTCCATCATATTTCCGTCCAAAATTTGCAGCCCGATATTTTCCTCGGATTCATGAAGGCTATCTTCTCTAAAAAGGGTATTGGCTACCTCAAGGATTGAAAACATATGCAAAAATCCGCTCAGCAAGCAAAAGGACAAAGTGAGGGAGATGACCGCGGTACGGTACGATTTTTTTCTGGCACGCAAGGTATTTTTCGCGAGTTCTCCTTCAATCCCGAAGAGTTTGCCGCTAAGCCAAGGCTTTCGCAATTTCTTGACCCGTATTTCACCTCCCTGACGAATCGCGTCGATCGGTGACATTTTGCTGATTTTTCGGGCGGGGATGAACGCCGATAGCCATACGGTCAGCAGAGCCAGCAGTACGGACGGAAGCGCGGCTGGCAGGCCAAAGGCAAGCCGGATGTCTTGAATTTCCCGCAGCTTCTCTTGCGAGCTGATATAAGCAAACAAGCCATAGTCCAGAAGCCAACCGAAGAACAAACCCAATGGAATCGAAACGACCGATAAGATCAGCGATTCAAGAATGACCGAACGCCGGATTTGTCTCGGCGAAGCGCCGATGCTCTGCAGCATTCCGAGTTGCTTAAGCCGCGCATTTGCCGAGATGGCAAAGGCGTTGCTGATAATCACGACGAACAGGCCGGTGACCAGAAGTGCCATAGCCGCAAACATCAGCGGCCATGAGAATTGCCAAATTTGAAATTGGCTTCCGTGCCCGGAAGGGAACACAAAATAATGGGCTAACAAACTGCTGTTCATTCTCACCATGTAATCGCCGTATTCATCAGGCTTATAGCCTATGGAGCGGGCGATCGCGACAATATCCTCATACGCCGTACCGGGATTGTTAAAGCGCATATAGATGGTAAGCTTGTCTTCCGGAGTTATCGACGCCTCATCCAGATAACCGTAAGCAAGATAGGCAGGGGTGGTGGAACTGGTGGTGATATCCAGTTTCCCGACCACGGTATAGCTCCGCTCCGCCGTGGGGACAAAGCGTTCTCCTTTTTTGTAGATGGATCGGGATTCCAGTGTTTCGCCGTTCAGTACCCGGCTGCCCACCGGCAAGCGAATCGTATCCCCTACCTTTAAGTCGGGATGATGCTCAAAATACTGTTTGGACAGGGCTAATTCCCCGGGATGATGCGGAATCCGGCCCTCCAGGATATGTTGACGCTCAGGCATATCGCTCCAGAAGCTTGAGGTAAGCCCGCGCATAACCAGGTACGGTCTGCGCGGATCCTCAATTTGTGCCACTTCCCATGCGCCTTTGATCATAATCTGCTCCACATTGGGGTGACCTGTCACATATTTCAACTTATCGCCGGGGGTGTCAGCAAACAGTTCGGCATGCCAGTTGCCTTCTTTATGAATCGTCAGACGGATTTGGTCCTTATACATCGTATGCAGAAAACCGCAGAGCGCGGACAGCAGCGTTGTAGCGATGAGAATCGCAATCAGGATAGCAACACTGCTTTTTTTGTTGCGGCGCACATAATCCAGGGTGTACTCGGCAAGGATATTCATCGTTTCATCACCTCATCGGAGACGATTTTTCCGTCCTCGATCGTGATAATGCGATCGGCTTCAAGCGCGATTTTCTCATCATGGGTAATCAACAGAACCGTCTGCCGATAGCGGCTGTGGGATAGTTTGAGCAGTTCGACGGTCTCCTCGGAGTTTTTCCGGTCCAGGTTCCCCGTCGGTTCGTCCGCCAGCAACAGAGCCGGCCGATATATCAAAGCACGGCCGATAGCGACGCGCTGTTGCTGCCCTCCGGACAACTGGCTGGGCAGGTGGTTTAGCCGATCCGCCAGACCAAGCGTTGTGACGATTTCGGAAAAGCGTGCTTCATCCGGTTTCCTGCCGTCCAGGAGCAGGGGCAGCAAAATATTTTTGCGCACATCCAGCGTAGGGATGAGATTATAAAACTGATAAATCAGCCCCACCTTGCGGCGGCGGAATACCGCCAGTTTCTCCTCGCTCAGCGTTGAAATGTCGGTGTCTTCAATCCATATCTTCCCGCCGCTCGGGCGGTCTACGCCTCCTAGCAAATGAAGAAGCGTTGATTTCCCCGATCCCGACGCACCCACGATGGCAACGAATTCGCCTTTGTTCACCGAAAGATTGATTTGATCCAGCGCTGTAACTTTCGCCTCGCCCGAACCGTAAATTTTAGTTACATTGTCACACGTTAATAACTGCATGGACATGGCCTCCTTTACAGCCTTCATCGTATCAGCCTTAAATGACATTTCAGTGACAGTGGAGATAAAAAAAAGCCTTTCCCCGGCACTTGGAGTCAGGCGTAGAACTTCACCGTAAACCGGGCGCCGCCGTGAGGCGCGTTTTCGGCCCGGATGCTTCCGTTCTGGTTGGCGATGATGGAGCGTGAAATGGCGAGGCCGATGCCCGCACTGTCTTTAGCCGCATTTTTTCCTTTATAGAAGCGGTCAAACAGGTGCGGCAACTCCTCCATACGAAAGCCTTCGCCGTTGTCCTCCACGACGATTTCCGTATAAAGCGGGTTTTGTGAATACCGGAGGGTAACCGTTCCTCCCGCCGGCGTATGCTCGCTGCAGTTCTTGATCAGATTCAGGAAGGCTTCCGCCGTCCATATAGAATCTCCCTTAAAGCTCACTCCGGGCTCGTTTGAAATGTCAATCCGCAATTGCTTTAAACGAAGCGCCTCTTCCAGCGGTTCAACGGCACGGAGCAGCATAGCATATACATCCACCGGCTCCCGCTTGAATTCCAAGGTGCCCGCGTCCAACCGCGACAGCTTCAGCAACGAGGCAACGAGCATTTCCAGACGCCGAAGCTGCCGGCTCAGATTATCCACGTAGTCCGCCTCTTCCCCCTCGCACGAATCCGCCAGAAGCTGTGTCATTAACGACATGGAGGTCATGGGGGTTTTGAGCTGGTGCGAGATGTCCGCCAAATTTTCGGCCAGGGCCTGCCGTTCCCGCAAGGCCTTCTCCCGGGTTTGCCGGAGCTCCGTAACCGTCTTGTACAATTCATCCTCCAGCCGGGAGAATTCATCCTCCTGCCGCACCAGCAGCATTTCCCGGCCGAGATTGACCTGTTCCAGATATGTAGTTAATCCGCGAATACGCCCTTGTTGCCTTTTTGAAAGGAACAGCAGCCATATGAGTAACCCCATCCCCGGAATCAGCAAGATTCCTGTACCGATCCCGACCAGAGTTAAAGCATGCCGCTGATGGAAAACGGCGGGGCCGTAGCCGTATTGGCGAAGGATTCGGTCTCCCGCGGCAAAGTCCGAGGGGGACGCGGCTTTCAGCGCCTGCATCATCCCGTCCTCGGCTTGCGGGTTTATTTGCTGTGCAGCGCCCAGCATTTGCGCGATCGTCCGGTATTCCTGCCGGGCGAGGACCCGATCGGCCAGCAGTCCTAAAACCGTCCCGAGCAGGAGGCAGGCGGCCAATATCGTCAGACCCTGCAGAAAGGAACGCTTGGTCATCACGAGAGCTCCTCCATTCGGTAACCGATGCCGCGAATCGTTTTGAGGCAGGCGGGATAATTCAGTTTCTCGCGCAGCCGCTTCATGGTCACGGTAAGCGTATTGTCGTTGACAAAATTCCCCTCGGCGTCCCATAGCCTATCCAACAACTGCGGCCGCGTCAGGGTCTGATTTTTGTTTTCCAGCAGGATGGTTAGCAAACGGTACTCTCCCGCGGTCAGTAGCAACTCCCGCTCCGCAACCCATACCGCCGCCTTCTGCTTATCCAGCATAATCTCTCCGCAGCGCATGACGGTTTGACCGACATCTTTCGTCCGCCTCAGCACCGCATTGATTCTGGATAACAATACCGACAACTGGAACGGCTTGACGATATAATCGTCCGCCCCCGAGTCGAGCCCTTGAACGATGTCCTGTTCATCGTCCCTCACTGTCAGAAAGATCAGCGGCACGTCCCGGACCGCTTTGACCTCACGGCAGAATCCATACCCGGTCCCGTCCGGCAGATTCCAGTCCAGCAGAACAAGCGCGAGATCGTCGTTCTCGCCAAACATCGCCCTCCCCTCCGCCAAAGTCGCGCAAGCCAGTGGCAGGAAGCCGTTTTTGCGAAGCGCGACGGTCAAGCCGAACGAAATCGTCTCGTCGTCTTCTACGATCATGATTTTCCTCAATGTATCCTCCGTCCTCTATGGGCAAGCAATATAAAAATCCCGCCGAAGCCTTTTAAAATCCTGCAGGATATTCTTCTAGATTCGACTTGTATCGCCAATTCTCCTTGTATACAGAGGAAGGACGATAAAAGTGCTTATCGAAAGGACCCTTTCCCCGCCAGGCCGCCAGACGGATAAAGCACTAGACCTATACTTATGCGCTTGCATGGGGGATCACGTACAAAAAAGCCCGGCCATCCTGACGCTGTCCAAGGGGTGACAACGATTTGGAAGATAACCGAGTTTATACATCAGCGCTACTTGAGCTATGATATTGCAGCGGCAGGCAACGTTTGCAGGAGCCACGGGGGTGTAAAAGGGTTCCTTTCACACGCTTGGCCTCCAACTCATGGTTTGGTTCAAATTAAAAGGACTTCTTCCCGTTAATTTGGTACGTATGCGGCTGCAGAGGCGAATTAGCTGGAAAACCTCCCACTAATTCGTCTGAATTTGTGTATTTCGGCCATGGGGCCGGGAAATAGATGGTACTTTTCCAGCTAAATCCGGTCCAAGAGCCCTAGAGTAGCACATTAACGGGAGATTTTCCCGTTAATGATGTGGACTCCGACGGTGGGACTGTATATTTATAATTGTTTCTCCTTCATGTAAATCACGAGCGCCAGGCTGAAATCATAATTGTAACGATAGGTTAGCGCAGGTCTCCCCCCGCTGGATGGAGCGGTCTTATCCTTAAATATCTCATATCCAAACGGCAAAATTTCGCCCCTCCCTACTTCCGCCACTTCATGAATCGGTAGTCCAGCAGGTCCACCAGCAGAAACAGGACGAAGCCGACCAGACTGAACAGCAGAATCCCGGCGTACATTTGCGGATAATCCAGCCTGAGCCAGGCGTCCATAATGAAGAAGCCCATACCATGCTCGGTGCCGTAGATCTCCGTAAAAAACAGGACCGAAATGGCCGTGCCCAGCGAGATACGGATCGTGCTGAGGATGACGGACAACGCGCCGGGCAGGGTGACATGCCAAAATTTCTGACCAGCCCCTGCGCCAATGCTTGTCAGGACATCATAGGTACTCGCCGGAATGGCTTTTACCCCGTCCCGTACGGAAATGATAATCTGAAATAGCAGGATCAGCATAATCATAAGAATCTTGGAAGTCTCGCCGAGCCCGAAGAACAGCATCGCCACCGGGAGCAAGGCGATCTTGGGCACAGGATAAGTCAAATAAACTACCGGGTCCAACAGCTTGTTCCAGCGTGCCGAACGCCCCATCAGAAGCCCGATCATCAGGCCGACGACCAACGCCAGCAGGACTCCGGCAAAAATCCGCATCAGGCTGTACCCGACATTCAGCAGTATGTCCCTTCCGCCGAGTTGTCCCATCGCCTGATAGACCTCGAGCGGACTAGGCAGTATCGGATGATCCACCAGCAAATACGCCGCGTACCAGAGCGCGTTCATCCCCAAGAACACCAGCAATAATCTAATCATATGGTTGAGCCGCCGTTTATTCACCATTTCTCCTGCATTACCTTTCTGATTCTCTTCATCTGGGCAAAAAAGGCGTCACTGGCCCGCTTCTCCGCATGATCCAACCCAAATACCGCCTCATTGTCAATCATCTCCGGCGCCTCGCTCTTGTTTGACGGGAGCACGATGACCTTCTGTCCGAGCAGAATGGCTTCGTCCACATCATGCGTCACGAACAGCGCTGTGGTCGGGTTCGCCCGCCAATGCTCCAGAAACAACTGCTGCAGCGCTTCCCGCGTCATAACATCCAGCGCGGAGAACGGCTCGTCCAGCAAAAGAATAGACGGCGCAATCGCAAACGCCCGCGCAATCGCGACCCGCTGCTGCTGCCCCCCGCTCATGGACAGCGGATAACGCTCCCCCAGCTCCGGAATGCCCATCGCAGTCAGCCAGCGGTCAATTTGCTCCTCCCGGGCCCGCCTTTCCTGCTCCTTAGGATTAGCGATCTTCATCGCCACCCTGATGTTAGCCTTCACCGTCTTCCAGGGCAAGAGACCGTAATTTTGCGGCACCAGCCCAATCAGAACGTCCTGTCCGCGCAGGGGCTGCCCATTGAACAGCAGCTCGCCCCGGTATTCCGGCAGGAGGCCGGACACGGCGCGAAGCAGCGTGGATTTTCCGCTCCCGGATGGCCCAAGAATGGTGTAAATTCCATGCTCCGGCAGGGTGAAATCCACTCTCCCGAGCGCCAGTTCCCCGCTCTTGTATGCAACCTCAAGTTCCTTTACGCGCAGTCCGCTATTTTTTGAACTGGACATCGGAAATCACTTCTTCGGGGGTGATGTTTTTGGTCAGCAGTCCCTGTTCGCGGGCCCAGGCAAACGCCGCCTCGACCTCTTTGACATCGACCTGGTTGGCCGGGATATAAGCCGGCACCTCAATTTGGTCCTTCAAGGTTTCCGGGTAGCCGACCTCCTTGATCACCAGATCGATGTAATCCTTCTGGTCATGGGATTGCATGTACGCCACCGCATCGTCATAGGCCGCGTACATGGCGCGGATCGCTTCCGGCTTGGCATCAATCGCGCTTTGCGGGAAGGCCAGCACGAACGGGTTCACCTGGGCCTGCTTCGTGGAGCTAAGCACGCGCAGGCCTGACGCTTTTCCCATCGTGACGAACGGCTCCGGTAAAACCGCCGCGTCCGCTTTGTTATTTTTCAGCAGCTCCAGCCGGGTGGGAATTTGCGGCACTTCCGTTACATGGACATCCTTCTCCGTCAGACCGGCCTGCTTCAGCATCATGGCAACAGTGTACTGTGTGGAGGTGTTTTTGGACAGGATCACGGTTTTCCCCTTCAGATCCTTCACGTCCTGAATCTCGTTATTGCCGGTCAGCAGATCGAATTCCCCGAAGGTCGTGCTGGTGATTTTTACGTTCAGTCCTGCTTCATTGTAAATCGAAATGGCGACCAGATCGGCGCTCAGCCCGTCAACTTTTCCTGCTTGAAAAGCTACATCGCGGTCTTTGGCGCTTTTGAACGTCTGAATGTTCAGGTTCACCCCGCGCTTCTGATCAAAGCCCTGCTCATGGGCAATAATGAACGGAATGGCGTCAATCGAAGGCAAAAGGCCCAGCGACAGCTCCGGCAGTTCCGCCGGTGTGTTGCCCGCTGCCTCCTTCACCGCCGGTGCGTTGCCCGCGCCGCCTGTGTTGGCATTTTCCGTCTTGCTGCCGCACGCCACGCCCACTATGCTGACAACAAGCACCAGCGCCAACAGCATCATCATTTTTCTTGTTGCTCCAAACTTCATAGTTGTCTCTCTCCCCTATGTGTTCTAAGTAAAATTGGTATGGCAATGTGCCTACTTTACTTAAGACGTCTTCCGCCACTTTGCGCTTTTATTCACAAAACATATTGAAAATAGGCCATATGCCCGTCCGATCGTCTCAAGTAATGTCATTTTACACCTATTACTGCATTTTGTATATTTACAAATTTAAATAGTTTGCTGTAGTTTAAACCCACATACCGCATAAAAAAGCTCGTAACCGCCTAGGCAGCTACGAACCATCTTAATGCAATTATTTCACTCGTACTACACAAAAAAACAACATGCTCTTAACATTTAATGATTTTATTTTCTTTCTAAAAACTTTCATTGTTATCTCCTCATTCACCAAAATAGGCTTCAGTGATCATTTGAATACCCATTTTGAATCCATAGATGAAAACTTCGGTTGAGTATATGGAAGAAGATCTCCCCATTAAATCAAATGTTTTTTCAAAAAGTTTAATGTCATTCTCTGAAAGCCGCATCATTAATTGCTTCTTCGAGTCAGATATTTCGTTATTAAGTGCCTTATACTCCGGATTCTTTGGCACAATTATTTCTTCTGGTCTAATTTCCCCAAAATACAGTTGCTCTAATAGGCTACTCATTCCCCACCACTCCCAGACCTTCATTAAGTTCCTCACAAAACATTTTAGCGATTTTTTCGCTAAAACTCAATAGCGAATAACTCGCTAGAGTATCTTTATGATGGAGGTGTTAGACATGTACCCGAGAATTAGAAGTCTGCGTGAAGATAAAGATTTAACACAATCTCAAATTGCTGCATATCTAAACTGCAGTCAACGTATTTATAGCAATTATGAACGTGGTGAAGTTGACATTCCAACCGCCATACTCATTAAAATAGCTGATTTCCATCAAACAAGTACCGATTATCTTTTAAACAGAACCAACATCAAAAGAGCTTATCCCAAAGATTAACGCTCATTATAATTTGCCCCGTAGCAACTGTTTTCTTAAATGATTCAGAATCGCTCTGTTTATCGAAGAAAATCTACGATGTCGTTATAGTCTTTAGCTTTAGCTAGTTCAATCGCTGTTGATCCTTCCTTATTTCTAATTGCTTTATCCGCACCATGTTCTATAAGCAATCTCACTATTTCTAGCTTTCCAGCTCTTGCTGCCTCCATCAGTGCTGTATGGTCAAATATCTTTTCAGCCTTTTTCCTTTGAAAAGTTACTCAAAAATCGTTTCATCCTAGTTATCCCTCTGTGTTCAAGATTATTTTCATTTCTCTGATTATTTCTTGTTCGAACTTTTTTGGAATATTCAATAATAACAAGCCTCCAAACACTCGCTCGCATCGCCCTGCATTTTTAGTTACTTTATCTTTAAGATTCTCTAATTCCTGTGATTCGCTAACTTCCTTGCTCAATAACCAAGAAAGTTTGATGAGTTCTGATTTTTTAATCGTTTCTATGTAGTAATATACTTCCTTAACTTTCTTAACTCGAACAATATCGCCATAGGATACCTGATCATTGAAAATAGGATTCTCTTCGAGAGCTACCGTATCTTCGTCAATAAAAACAACATCAAGCACTTCAACTTCTCCGCCTTTATCATCAAAGCATAACTGTATTTGATCAGACTTTTTAATGGTTCTCACCCCACTCTGGCCAACTTCACAAGTCCTTATTCATCGTTTCTTCTTATGTGTACTTCGTATCCCACGTCTATAATGTCCTCCAGATAGAATTTATTATGTATATCAGGAAACGACAGCTTGTCTGACTCCATCATCACTAAATAATAATATCGATTTTTCCAAACGTACTTTCTAACTTAGGTACAACTAAATCCATGAATTCAATTAGTTTCTTTGTTTTAATATAGAGCACCATGCCATCGTGCTCACCAATGTCACCGTGTTCTTCCGTATATGTAAGAAAATAATTGTACTCTTCGAGTGGTGCTCCCTGGTCCACTAGCATACAACTGAACCAAAAGTTTATTTCAATGGCTTTTACTACCTCCTCCCTTGAAGACAATTTATACCAAAGAATACGTTTTAAATGATCTGGCTTATTGTAATGGGAAAGCCAAAGGGAGTTCTCGCTCTTGATCCTTTCGTTAATAAAAGATTGTGTCTCAGATGGTTCATCCATCAACTCATATATGGTGTACGATTTATAGAGAACCTCTTTGATTTGTTGTTTTGTAGAAGAATCCACGTTTTTTAAATCTGCCGTTCTAAACTTCGTGAGCAATTGCTCCATAGTTATCTTAGGGTCAGTTACGTAAGAACTGCTCACTAATATTTCATAGATCTGTTTTTCCATTTTTCCATCTTCGTCATATAAAATATCTGCGTGGAAGGCCTCAATAAGGTCTTCTGAGATCTCATCTTTGTGTTCATCTTTGTCTCTGTCCAACTCACGGTAAGCGAACAACAATTCCTGGTTCTTCCCCCAAAAGGACAAAATCATATCAACGATTTCACTGCACGGACCATAACCCCATTCGTATCCCACTTCAAACCTGATTGGATCCGTATGAATAAACAACTTCATGAGAATCTCCTCCATCCAACCACTGCTCCTTCACCTAAAGGGTCTGGAGTATAATGCACTATGGTTATATTGTCAATTCTTCTATTTCATTCAACATATACGTTGCGTAATTCAATAACGTTCGCTCATCAAATCTTAATTTTTCCACTTCATTGTTATTGTAAGTTGCAAGGCATTGAGCGATTACATTTTTATACTCGGACGGTACGAAGTCCAGCGCCCATTCTCCTGCCTCTTTTTTTGAAGAAATGACCGAATCTCTTACATAGTATAGAACTCTAGAAAGATTTAAAACGTAATAAACAGGGTTGTGAATAATCCCCTCCAGCGCATCCTCAATATCAGATTTAATGGATTGGATATAATAGCTCTTATCTATAGGCTTTATTACGTCTTTTATTTGTTGACCAAACAGGACGATTCCACGGTGATAAGTGATGACGAAGTGAGCGGCCAAATCCGGATCTTCCCATCCCCCGCAAAAATAACTCTCATCCGTTCTGTACTTCTCTCTATGAAATGAGGAATAATGAAATTCGAAAGGGGTTGGATAGACAAAGTTAGCAGCGTATGTTTCCAAGACTACGCTTAATTCAAATCCCTTTTTTAAATTCATCTCATCTTCGATCCTGATTAAATTTCTTGCAATTTCTTTGTAGATACCGATGGGTTGTTTTTCTCTTGTAATTACCAATACATCTATATCGCTTTGAGCAGGATTAAAGCATTCCATGGCCATAGATCCGTGCAAATAAATTCCTATAAGGGTGTCCGATAATTTTTCTTTCAAAAGATAAGTCAAATGGTCCAAAACAACGGTTTGGTTCATCTCCATCTCTGCCCCCTTCATTTGGGATTTTCCTGCTTTTATTTCTATAACCTGCCGCCCTTGCGGCTATTGGGCTATCACTTCTTTACAGATTGATCAAGCAGCGTTTGCCCTTCGGACTTTATTGCTGCTACTGCTTCATCAAGGTTTTTTTGTTCTTTTTCCACAAGTTCTAATTCTCGACTTAAGATCGCAGCAAACTCGTTGAAAAATTGATCGGGCAGCTTGTTCCAATCATCACTACGACTTGGAAATCTTGATTTCAACGAATAGAACGGCTCTAAACTAGTTCCTTCGTAGTCCTTCATAAATCCGGATCGACTTAATATCAACTGTTGACCTAACAACAATTCATTGGACTCGGAGCCAGCTCGAGCGTAATCTTCACCGCACACATACTTAATAAATTCCCATGCGGCATCTTGATGGACTGATGTTATGTTAATGGCGAATATATCCCCTGGAGTTACATAAGTTGATGTTGGATCAAGGGGATCGACGGGTCCAGCGGCAATACCCAGTTCAAAGGGAACATAATCGTTCAAATCATGCTTGAAGTGATCCATAAGTACTAGCGACGTTACAGATCCAATATGCATAGCAGAACGCCCCATGAGAAATGGTTGGCTATTATAAAACTCCTCTTTCGTTCCACTTGTGAATAATTCATCCATAGAATTAAAAATAGCGCCCGATTGTTCTGCCTGAATTGCGGTCTGAATCACTTTTTTCCACGCATCTGTGTCTATGGTCACCTGCATCTTATCTGTATTCACGATCGACAATCCTTCAGCCCGACTCATCTTATCAATCAGTGTAACTAGATCCATGGGGGCTTCATACACATCTCCACCGCTATATCCATATATTCGTGTCTGTTTATCCCCTTCAGTAGGAAAACGACGGGCAAGATCGATCATATCGTACCAACTCATTCCATCAGATGGGAACGCTATGCCATTTTTCTTGAACAGATCTTTATTGTAAAATATCGCCTTGCTCGAAAACGACGGAGTAAGCCCATACAATTGACCACCGCCTATTTCTCTAAGTTGATCAACGAGACCGGGAACGAACCCATCCAGATTATACTTATCTCTAGTACTAAGCGAATCAAGTTCAGTCAGGTTTCCATCGTGAATTTGACGTTTAAACTGAGGAGCATCCAGAATCAAAATATCCGGCTGTTCTTTTCGGATAAACTCCGCATACACCTCTTCCTTCGTTTTATCACCCATATCTGTGTAAATGTTCGCATCGCTGATGACTTCAAATTGGATATGATTATGAAGCGTGGTGAACCCATCCCCATATTGCTTGTAGAATAATTCCAAATCCGGATAGATGACCTTAAGCGTAGTCGTCTCTTGATTTTCCTTGGATTCAAGCGGACCCATAGACACCCTTGTACAACCTACTACTAACAGGCAACTAACAACAAACATCGTAACTACTTGCAACCATGATCTGTTCATCATCGTCTCCTATCTCCGCTCAACATATAGCATAGTCATTTAAAAGGTACTGTCTTAAAATCATCCCAATTGACGGTCATCTTTTCCTTTGCCATGCTTTTGTCCGGCTCTTTCCCTCCATTTTTTTCATTAACCTTCCTGGCAAGGTTCGCTTCATCAAGGTCAACTTGTGCATCTCGCTGAATCGTCTGTAGCGCTTCATCAAGGGATTTTTGAGACCTCTCTACTTGGGTCCATTCCCGATACGTAATCTCTTCATATTTTTCCTTGAATTCATCCGTAATCATACTACTATCAGGATCATCATAGTAATTACTTAGCGGCACGGAGGTTAAGTGATAAAATCCATCCAGGTTAATCCCATAATAATCGCTTGTTTGACCCATGCGTGAAGGAATGCCATGATCCGGTCTTCTCGCCAATTTGCTTGCAACGTCATCACCCTGCATAAACTTCAACAATTCCCATGCGGCATCTACATTGGCGGAATTGGCCCGAATTGCATAAACATAGTCATTCCCCAAATTCAGATCTCTGGTTATTTCTCGATTAGACGGATCAGCTGGACCGACCACCATACCCACCCTAAATGGCTTAACCCCTGATTCCCCACTTTTTACATAGTCAAGTACACTATAGGCCCAGCTAGGTTCATCAGCGATCAACATCGCTTGCCGCCCTTTAGCAAAAAGTTGCTGTCCGTCGAAATTCTCATCCGTGTTAAATCCTCCCTTGTGCAGGGCATTTGTAGATAGTGCTTTTTTAGCTTGTTCGTACGCTTGCTTCCAGCCTTTTGTATCCATTGTGATTTTCATTGTATCAAGGTTAACTGCCTTTAATCCCATAGATAAACCTATCCGCGTACCTAACTCTCTTAGAGGGCTTTCTTTGTCTAACCCGAAACTCGTGAATCCCCCGTATATCCTGGATTGCTCATCTCCATCGGTAGGAAATCGTCCTGCTAAGTCGATCAGTTCTTGCCAAGTCATTCCGTCGTGTGGCGGCTCAATTCCATATTGATCAAACAGGTCCATATTGTAAAAGATGACTTGTCGCTGGAATGTGGGCGCAAACCCATACAACTTCCCGCCGCCTTGTTCCCTAAGAAAGTTGATGATCGAAGGATAAATCGTGTCGATATTGTAGTGATCCCGCGCCACTAGCGGTTCAAGATCTAACAGGAACCCTGCAGCTGATAACCGCTTATAATCATCAATACTTAGGTAAAGAACATCCAGTTGTTCTTGTTCGATAGACTGCTCAAGAGCTTGCACATAGTTTGAAGCCGTCTTCTCAAGTTCTATCCTTTTGGGTCTAACAAGCTGAATCTTAATCGAACCGTTCTGGGCATGGAACATGTCACCGTATTGATTATTAAAGTATCTGTTTTCTTTCTCGTAAGTCATTACCTTCAACTTTGTAGTATTAGCCGCCGGCGAGCTTGTACAACCTGCCGATCCAACTATAAGTAAACCTATAAGCAGCATTGATGTTAACTTAAACTTGCGCAAACGGATTCCCCCCCTTTTTTAAATGATCATATGCAAATATGCGAAGATCACTTGAATCAAGTGATAGTTTTCACATCAATTTATATATCTTCCCATTCGTTTACTATAATAGTAGGTTCCTAAATACCGATCAAGTAATTTCATCCATATATTCCATTCTATCCTATTCGTTGTTAGTGCGATCGATTCCTGTTTAATCTTGTCGAATCGTTCTCTGTTTTTCAAACGATAAATCCAGGGGAGATTATAAAAGAAATGGGTATGGAGGTCCCCCATACCCATTCCATTCCAGTGACACGCACCTCTCTTAAGGCTCGATGCCCCATTGCAGTTCTCCGCCTACGTATCCGGTGATTTTCAGCGTTTTGGCGTAAGCCGTGGCCACAGCGTCAAAGGAATAGTCGTCGCTCTGGCTGTAATTGCTCCAATCCGCTTTGGAAATGCGGATCTGCAAATCGACGCTCTGTCCCGGTGACAGCGTTCCGGCCGTTTCCGTAAATCCGATCTCCGCGTAATGATCGGCACCGGCCAACGCCGCAGGCAAGCGTACGAAGCGGCCGGTCACGTTGGCGCTGCCGACCTGGCTCCAGTCGCAGAAGAAATTCTGCGGTTGCTCCCCGTCAACCGTAAAGTAATACCGCAATGTGACATCCTTAAGCGGCAGAGCTTCCGTTATTGCGATATTTAATGGAAAAACAGCGTCAGGAAACTATAGAAGAAGACGCAC
The DNA here is from genome assembly GCF_008084145.1 of Paenibacillus faecis. Lineage (GTDB taxonomy): Bacteria > Bacillota > Bacilli > Paenibacillales > Paenibacillaceae > Fontibacillus > Fontibacillus faecis. The sequence continues at coordinate 686,616 of NZ_VSDO01000001.1, forward strand.
ATGAAACATAGTGAGATCCTACTTTATTACATTGCAGTATTATTGTAAAGTCTACGACGTAATATCGAGCCTCGAATTGTACGGCTTAGGGCGAATCTTAGCGCGCAATGGATAGAATTATCCACCCAATTCATTTGCAATACTCCCCTCCATATGACCGTTATTGAGAAGAGGAATTATACTGTATAGTAATACAAAGTACTTATAGAGACCAGAATTCTGTATCTAAAGACCTATGACATAGTAATATCCTATTCCCAAATATGCACCTTCATGGTATGATCAGGTAAAAAGTCGTATTTTGTGGAAGGGACTAATGTGGACAATATAATTTTTATTGGTGGCATTCACGGAGTTGGAAAGACAACATTATGTAACAAACTATCACATCAACTTCAATTGGAGAGTCATTCAGCGAGCAAAATTATATCAAATATGAAAAAACAGAACCTTCCCTCAAACAAACTAATCCCAAATATTAATATTAATCAAGCCTTCCTCATCGAAGGCCTCAATCAATTAGAAACAGAGAAACATTGGATGATACTCGATGGACACTTCTGCTTACTTGATGGTAAAAAAAATATATCTAAAATCTCCGAAGCTGTTTTTAAGGTAATAAAACCAGCAGCCTTAATTGTGATAACAGATTCAGTTAAAAATATTGCTTCAAGACTTAAAAATCGTGACGATGAAGAATATGATCTTAAATTTCTTAAACAATTTCAGAATGAAGAAACAGCTTACGCAAGACATATAGCCAAAAAGTTTAGCATACCTATATATATTTTTAATAGTAGTGACGAATCCTCATCATCGCTAATTCAATTTATCACTAATTTGGGAGTGATATAGTAAATGAGAGTTCTTCTAGATACCAACATTGTTATCCATCGAGAAACTAGCAATGTCCAAAAAAATGATATAGGTATACTTTTTAGATGGCTTGATAGACTCAAATATACAAAATGTATCCACCCAGTAACAGTTGAGGAAATAAAAAAGTACAAAAACCCCCAAACTGTTAATTCTATGATAGTAAAACTTACTAGCTACCATAGCCTAAAAACAGAGGCGCCTTGGACTGAAGCCATCAATATCGTTTCAAAACAGTATGATAAAAATGATAATGATATTAATGACACAAAATTGCTAAATGAGCTAGCAACTGAGCGAGTAGACCTTCTGATAACAGAAGACCGTAAACTTGCTTTTAAAGCTTCAAAATTAGATTTGTCCGATAAAGTATTTACAATAGATTCTTTTTTAGAGAAAGTTACATATGAGCATCCTGAACTAGTTAGTTATAAAGTTTTATCTGTAAAAAAAGAATATATAGGTAATATTGATATTAATGATAACTTTTTTGATAGTTTGAAAGAAGATTATCCTGGGTTCACTAAATGGTTTAACAAAAAGGCGGACGAAATTGCATATATTTGTAAAATCGACAACAATATTGCTGCATTCTTATACTTGAAAATTGAAGATGAAAATGAAGATTACTCAAGTATATCTCCACCATTTCCAAAGAAAAGGCGACTAAAAATCGGGACTTTTAAGGTAACATTAAATGGTTATAAACTTGGAGAGCGGTTTATAAAAATAATTATTGACAATGCTCTTATTTTTAAGGTTGATGAGATTTATGTTACTATTTTCGATAAGCGGATTGAGCAAATTAGACTTATAAACCTTCTCAGTGATTATGGGTTTTCAAAACATGGCTTGAAAGATGAAAGCGAGTTGGTTTTTACTCGAAATTTTCAGAAAGCCTTTGATATTTACAACCCTAAATTTACGTTTCCGTATATTGACTCAAACAGGCAGGTATTCTTGAGCCCGATCTATCCTGAATATCATACCAATCTTTTTCCTGACTCAATTCTACGTACTGAATCGCCCGCTGACTTTATTGAAAATGAGCCTTTTAGAAATGCCATAAGTAAGGCATTTATATCTCGTTCAATGGAAAGAAACTTAAAGACAGGGGATATTATAGTATTCTATAGAACTGGTGGTTACCACAAGAGCGTAGTAACCACGATAGGAATTGTTGAAAGCGTGGTTAAAAATATAACTGATTCTGAACACTTTATAGCCTTATGTAAAAAAAGAAGTGTTTTTACTGACCAAGAACTTTTGGAATGGTGGAACGGGGGAAAAACTAGGCCATTTATAGTTAATTTCCTCTATTCGTACTCCTTTCCTAAACGAATTAATATGAAAAGATTAATAGAATTGAACGTTTTGAAAAGTGTTCATTCCGCCCCCCGAGGGTTCATGAGAATAACATATCAGAATTTTAAAGACATCATAAAGGAGGCACAAATTGATGAACGTATTATTGTCAATTAAACCAGAGTTTGTAGAAATGATATTTTCGGGTGAAAAAAAATACGAATATCGAAAAACCATATTTAAACGTAAAGATATTTCCAGGGTTATTATTTATGCTACTGCCCCTGTAAGTCGTGTTGTTGGAGAATTCGAAATTGATACTATTCTTTTTGAGGATGTTAACACCCTTTGGGAAGAGACAAAAACAGATGCCGGAATTGATGAAAAGTTCTTCTTTGATTATTTTACTGAGAAAGAAAAAGGGTACGCTATTAAAATTAAAAAGTATAAGCAATACTTGAAATCTAGAAAATTAAACGATGTTTATCATTCAACTCCTCCTCAATCTTTTGCTTATATTGATTGATTATTTTACATTCATTATTTGATACTCGCTAAAAATTAATCATGGAAATCATGCAGCAGTAGTATCTTCAGTTTGAATTGACATTTTGAGTTTCGTATTCAGAGTAGAATATAACAACTTTTCAAAGTCAAAGATATTGTCTAAGGAGCATTGATTTTCATGAGAAGTTTTGCGGTTTGGTACTCTTCTTCAAAAAACAACAACATAAGGGAAAATAAAGAAGCAACAGTTCATATAAATCTATGGTCACAAAAAAAAATGGCAGTAAGGAATACTGTTTTGATTTCGGATTCTTGATTGAAAGTATTGAGGGAATTGAAGATATTTTCTTATATGTCCCCTTTCCAATTAAGAAAGAGCAAATTAAAGATCTTGGGACAATTATTTCTAACAACCAACTAGTGAATGCGATTTTTAACGAAAATTTCACCACTACAGATGGGGAACCCAAAAGACTAACTGTTAACGGAACAAAGGACAAGCCCCCTTTCACCATTTATTCCCTTGAGATAGAAAGCCAAATTGAGATTAGCAATTGTATTAGAAGTGGCAACACTGACAAGCCAGGTACCATATTGAAAATACGAATCGGAAATATCTCTCCAGGAAGTAAAGCTAGATATTATTTCAGAATACGAATTCAAGCACAAAAAAAAGATATCGCCCTAATCAATGATCAAATAAAGGGCATTAGCATTTTTAGTAACCAGTTCACCAATACAGAAATAATTGACTTTCGATTAAATGATATTAGGAGCTGTGGAGAGGAACTAAGAGAACAGTTCAATAAAGGACTCAAATTTAATCTTTTAGCTGTTCATTACTTAATATTAAGAAGTGCAGATGACCTGATAATCCATTATGGAGAGAGTATAAATAGTAGAATGCTAGAGAATGATTTATGGAAAGATTATATAGATAGCGTGCCAACAAACAATATTATTGCTTATCATATAAAGAAAAAAGCCAATAAAACTAATAGTGATAACAGCGGAATGCCTAAATACGAATACTTAGAAGGCTTTTCAGACTTAACACGTTTTCAGTATCAAAAAAGTAGCTGGTTAATACTTCTTCTCTACACAATTTTTATTATTATCTTCGGAGCAGCAGGAGGAATTTTTGGAGATTGGATAAGTGAAATAGTTCAAAGTCTGTTTAGAAAGTAGGACCCTGCGGTGAATTACACAAACATATTTCATGGACTTTCAACGATCCAGCCGGAAATTTTACGGAAATTCTTGTTTGATGAAATTGGGGAGCGATCCAAAGACAAATTGTATAATCATTTGAAGGAATTAGAGCACTGCTATCCCAAATTTGACCATTGGTTTTACAATGTTGTAATTCCAGAAGTTGAGCTAAGAGATGGAAAACGTGAAATTATAATAGCTCTAACACAAATGTTAGATACAAAAAAAACTTATTTAACCGGAATAGCTATTTTAAAAAAAACAAAAGATGAAAAAAAAATATGCACCTTTAGAATACATGAAAATTATAGAAACATGGGTATTGGAACTGCTTTGTTTGAGCAATGTTTTCTATATTTGGAGACAAGAAAGCCATTGATAACAGTATCAAGCGATAGGTTAGAAATGTTTAGAAATCATATTGATCATTTTGATTTCAGAATCTATCAAAGCTTGGACAACTTTTATAAGCAAGGATCTACAGAATATGTATATAATGGTTATTTGTTATAATTCCTTCTAAATCCTTGTACGACACATAGCGGGTCTAGTTGTGGATCTGATGGATGACGCATTTCTGAATCTCGGTATTCGGGTAGCAGGCGGAAATTGACTGCGAAAAGCCTGTGAGGTTATCCACGCACGTGATAAGGATGTCTTGGACCCCGCGATTTTGCAGTTCGTTAAGACGCTAAGCCAGAACTTCGCGGATTTGTTCTCGCCGATCCACATGCCAAGCACATCCTTGTTGCCGTCTAGATCGATACTGATGGCCATGTAGGCCGCCTTGTTCACGATGGCCATCCTGCTTGACCTTGAAGTGGATGGCATCAAGAAAAACGACCGCGTAAACGCCTTGCAACGGCCGGTTCTGCCATTCCTTGATGAGCGGCAAGAGCTTGTTTGTGACGTTGGAAATGAGCGTTGGCGAGACCTCGATATCGTACAGATTCTGCAGGTGATCCTGAATCTCCCGGGTGCTTCCCCCATTGGCGTAGAGAGCCACTATCTTATCCTCAATGCCCGTCACGTTCCATTGATACTTCTTCACCACAAGTGGCTCGAACTCGCTGAGCCCGTCACGCGGCACCTGAATCTCCTCCTCAACTACTCCCCTCACAACCGTTTTCTTGCTTTGCCGTTACTGCTATTGAACATGACCTTGGCTTTCGCCTCATGCTTCTCGTAGCCCAGATGAGTGTCCGTCTCGGCCTCCAGCATCTCCTGAAACGTCTTCGCAAAGAAGTTTTTCAGCGCATTCAGAGCGTCCTGCGCCGTTACCAACTTGTTTTCCTTGATGAATGCCCACAGTTGCTCCTTCGTCCACAAACCCATGTGTGCTCCCCAACCTTTAATTTGCTTCTTTAGTAATTCGGTTTTGGAGTTTACACAAAAGATTTACAGACTCGGATCGAGGGAAGTCTGACTATCCACAGTTTTCCCCCACCCAAATACCGTAGGGCTACTAATTGTATTTTGTGGAATCAACTCTTGCGTTGACATTTACACTTCAAGTCTCATCGTTGCAATAAGCAATTAATCCCCACTCCATCCTTTTCCAGTAATTGCCCATTTTAATGTCTGAAAGAAATGCCTTATATATTCTTTATATGACCATTTCTTATAATTCTGAAGTAAGTGAATCCTGTAGTCTAAACTAGGGTGTGTATGCCACCTGCTATATCTTTCCGGAAGCTTCCTATACCAAGGTATATTTGTCTCCATATTTTCATTCTGCATTCTTTTAAGCAGCTTTATCAACCCTAATCTGATTTCAGGAATTAACTCACATGCTTTTCTATCTGCACGCATTTCTCGAATCTGATACCAATATCCATGTTTGGCGTACAGCAAGTAAATTAACATACCCAAAAAAACAATCATCATAACAGGGATTGCTAAAACCAAAACAAGTGCTACATAGACTAAGTACGCACTAATAATGCCTACGATATATACATAAGTGAGCATCCCAGCGATAAACAAAAAAATTGTACTCGTAGAAAACAAAGTACTTTTAAAATCATAATCCTTATACTTAATATGTATCAATTCATGAGCAATTAAAGCTTTCAACTCTTCATCTGAGAATTCTTCACAAGCTTCAGTCGTTAAAACAACAGCGTTCCTTCCTTTACGGAACCATGGTTTTAAATATGCATAACCTGGCGATCGACTACTAATTGTTATAAAAAGCTCTATACCGTGCATCCCCAACTGTTCTTGGGTATCCATAAAAATTTTTACTATTCGTTTGCTTGGAGGGAATAGTAGAGTTTCCGACATCAACTTTTCAATCAATAGTTTGCGCTTAAAAAGTGCGATTAAAATACGGTTAATGAATAAAATCAACTGCTTCTTAAATCTCGAAATAAATTGCTCTTTAATTGGCCTTTGATTTATATTGGCGTGTTTGAAGGGCGGGGCGCTTTCATTGAGATCGAGTTGTTCTTCGAACTTATCTAGAACTTCAGACCATATTTTTGTCCACCTAATTCCTGTCATTACTAAAGCAGCTATCATGATTAAATGATAAAAAATCGATACGTTCGATTGAAAAAACATTACAACGATTATTGCCGGGACCAGATGCGATAATAGAATAAGTAAAAATGAATAAAAATGCTGGATGTTCCTTTTTTGAATAACTAGTTTTGTTAATGAAAGTAATCGAGCATAAGCAAATATGTTGCCAAACATAAAACTAATAGAATAAATGACTCCCATTCTCTTTCCCTCACATTTTGTGCCAATTGTATATTATTTTTCCTAAAGCTCGTACTTCGAAAGGAATCTGAACTTCAACCTTATAACAAGTTAACTATTCTAGGGCGTGTATGCAAACCCTAAGCGAGCCATACCATAATCGAAGCTAAGGTTAAAAAAGCCACAAATGTGTCTGCCCGTTTATCAAAGCGAGTCGTCAAGCGACGGTAGTTCTTCACTTTATTGAAAAAACACTCAATTAAATGCCGTTCCTTGTAAATGGCTTTGTCCCATTTTTTGGCTTTGTGGCGATTTTTTTTGTTTGGAATAACGGGAATGGCCGACTGTTCCTGAAGAAGCTTTAAAATTCGGTTGGAGTCATAAGCCCGGTCAGCTAATACTTGTTTCTGCGAGAGATCCATTTGTTTGAGCATCTCATAGCCGGTCACAGCATCATGACGTTGTCCAGCCGTCAATTGGAAGCGAAGCGGGTTACCAAGGGCATCTACAATCGCATGTATTTTAGTCGTTAGTCCACCTCTGGAACGCCCAAACGCTTACTTAAGGGTCACCCTTTGCGCCCGCTCCATGCTGGTGGACACGGACAATTGTGGTGTCAATCATCACACTTTCCCAGTCAGTTTCGATCAAAACATGTTCTAGAATCCGCTCCCATATGCCGGCCTTTTGCCAGCGACGAAGGCGGCTGTAAACCGTGGACCAAGAGTCGTAGTATTCTGGTAAATCCCGCCATTGCGCAACCGTCCGTGCTACCCACAGCATGGCATTTAGCATCTTGCGGTGATCGTTCGGGGGTCTCCCTCCTTGTGGTTTTCTCTCCGGCGACAGAAGGTCCTTAATTTTTTCCCATTCGTCGTCACGAATTTCGTATCTTCTCATCATACAGTCTATTACCCAAATACAAGAACACTACGGTTTGCATGCACGCCCTAGTAACCACATTAATCTTTGAAATCACTGCTTGGAAAAATCTTGGCGCCGTCTCCCTGCCGAGTATACTGACAACTCATATCATCGTACATTGGTTGCTTTTTCTGCGACATTGCAGAAGCGACGAAGCGGTAGCGCCATAACTGTTTCTGACACGAGCGATAAACTACCGGCTAAAATCAACCTGTGGTGGGGTTGAATCACGATAACCCGGCATGAGGGATAATGATACTTCTGCCTGGCCAACGTCACGGTATTGGGGGCAGCCCGCTCGGATGAGGGGGAGCTTTGGGAAACCGAAGTTATGATGCAGGCTTGCCACCTGCGGCTTGAAACAGGCATTCCCCTTTCCATTTCTACATGATTTCTCTGTTACACTCATTTCTCCTTCTTCCTACAAAAAATATTTAATTGAGAGAGGAAATACTAGTATGTGCCTGCCTGTACTTTTCAAACTGATGTTTCAAAATTACCCCGATGTCGTCAATGTTCCGCAAATATGCGAGATGCTCGGCGGCATCAGCACCAAATAGACTTTTTTCCTGATACGACACGGGACTGCCAACATTATTCTCATCTCGACTGCTAAAAAGTTTCTTCAGTTCAAGTGATGAGCAGCACTTACAGAGTCCCAATATGCAAAAAGCCCCTGAATTATCCGCAAGGACAATTCAGGGGCTCTTTCATTCTTATCGGATGCGGTCGAGAGGACTCGAACCTCCACGGGGGGGTTAGCCCACACGGACCTGAACCGTGCGCGTCTGCCAATTCCGCCACGACCGCGTTTTCGTTGTGCTGAATTCGCAGCAACGAAATTTATAATATCATGCATCCGCAAGAGAGTCAACAAGCAAATTAATCCGTCATTAATGATTTGACGATATCATACCGGAAGTTGGCCGCCGCTTCGACCTGCCGGAACCCTTCCTGCAAATACAGATTTTTGGCCCGGTCGTTCTCGGCATTCACGCAAAGCACCGCTTGAGAATAACCGCGCTCAACCGCAAACGCCATGGCCGCTCTCAGCAGTATTCTTCCGAGCCCTTTCCCTTGGTATTCGGGAAGAAGCCCAAACGGTCCGATGTTCATGGTCGGCGCCCCCTCAAACTCGTCATCCGCCCCGCGAACGATGCCTACGGCGCGATCCCCATGGTACAGCATCAGCATTCCGCCCTCCAGGTAATCGTCCTCCGCAGCCATTTGCCCCACCATTTCCGGGGTGACCGGCGTTTCATTCCCTTTTAGCTTGGCAAAAGCCGCATTGCGGACCTTCGCCCATGCCTCCTCATCCCGCCCGGCTTGAAAAGCTTCCAGCCGGTATCCGCCAGGCACCCGGAAAGCCGGCTTTTCCAAATCGTGATGAGCCAAAATAAAGGCATACCGCTCCAGCTTGAAATCCAATCTCTCCAACAGCTCCATCGCTCTCACTTGCAGGGTCGGCACAAATATAAACAGCTGGTCGAGCCCTTCCCCGTGCCGCACAATCGACTTCAATAGTTGCTCGTATAGCGTTAGGTCCTCCGCTTCGGTATGAAATATCCGGAACCGCCCCCGGCGACCCTTGCGGTGATAAGCATCCTTGATGAGCGAGGCCGCGCCAACGAGGTCCCCTGCCGAATTCAGCGCAATATAAGTAGGATGGTCTTCATGAATGGCAAAGTCCCGCAAATCCTCTTCATATAAAAACGAATCATCCACGTCCTTCCGGTGCTTTCTGCAATAGTCCAAAAACTCCCCAAGCTTCTCCATACCCAATGCTTCAACGCTCATATCCTTCATCATCCGACTCCGTCCTTCCCGGTCAAAGCTATTAAAAAAACTCCAGATCATCTCTGGAGTTTACAAGGCGGTGTATGATGCGGTCGAGAGGACTCGAACCTCCACGGGGGGTTAGCCCACACGGACCTGAACCGTGCGCGTCTGCCAATTCCGCCACGACCGCGTTTTTCGTTGTGCAGGAAGCGCAGCAACGAAATCTATAATATCATGTCTTCTTAAAAAGAGTCAATACATATTATTTTTAATTTTATTATCCCTGCATTCCTCAGGCGTCGCCAATTTCCGTATCTCCTCGCTAAGCCTTTCGTTTACGGGGTAAACACTCTCCAAAAAGTTCAATATCGCCAGCGCCGATTCCGGGACGTGCTCATAACCGAGCAGCATCCCGCCTAAAAGGGTGGCAAAACGCGGAAACCTTTGTTCAAGTCTGCGTTCGTTCCCGAAAGGATCCGGGAAATGATCGTTTTCTTTTTCAATCAGATGTAATACGGATAAGATCGAACCGATCGCGCTTCCCTGCACAAACCGGAGCGCGGACAATTTTTCGCCCCTGGCAAACCGGCAGAGGCCGACATACAGATTGGTTAAAGCTTCATTGATCGCGTAAGCAAGCTCCTCCTGTCTGGAGTCGGGGATCAGCCTGTCATTCGCGAGAGGAACTTCAAATGCCGCCTTACGCGGATGTTTCCAGACGATTCTTCCGCCCCGATAAGGAATGTTATCCAGCTCCCTCGCCTCAAATACCGCGTACTCCCCATAAATGCCGTCCCGGAACATGATCTTGTGGCCGTCCACCGTGTTCATGAACGAATAAGCCAAAGGATAAACGTCCTCCAGCCAATCCAGGTTGTTCAAAAATCGAGCTTTACAGCCAGGCTCCACGATTACAAAAAAATCCAGGTCCGAATATTCGTCCAACCTTCCCAACTCCGACCCGACCGACCCCAAGCCCAGCAGCAGCAAGGCACCGTCCTTCCCTTCCAGCGAGTTTCCGATTTCCTCCAGCCGGTTCAGCAGCAGTTCCCGTCTATTCATGGGCACCAAGCAACCTCCCTTTCATTGACAAAATAGAAAGGGCCCACCCTCGCATGAATTACGAGGATGAACCCTTGGGTTACATTGCCTTCAATTTATAACAGAAATATCATAGCGTATGAAGAATGTCAAGTAATACATATCAGCCCCTTAAATGGAATTCGGGAATGAGTGATGAGGTTATCTCACCTTTACCGTCATTTCCAGTTCTTTTATCTCTTGTTTCACGATCTCGCCGTTTTCGTCCAGTTTAAACGCTCCGCTTGTTGCGCCCGGCTCCGCGTATTCGGGTTTGAAGGCCTTCATCGTAATCGACTTCACGTTTTTTCCCAACGGGCCGAGCAGGCAATTGTAGTACATATCGCCGGCTTTGTTGTTCTCGTCGGTACCAAAGCTCGAAAGATCATCCAACCGGTTGCCTTGATCATCCACAAATTCATACATGAAATCGGAAGGCTTGCCCTTTTCAAAGCCTTTCTCGATCAACTGAATTCGGGTTGAGGTGGAGGTTGCGTTTAATTGGCTCAGAACAACGGTACGACTGCCCAATTTTTTACTTACATTCGGCTTCAAGACAATCGGTTTAGCCGTGCTTTTTTGCATCGAGAGGTCAAAAGTATAAGGCTTATCCACACCTTCCAGGGTGATCTTCGCCGTCAGTTTGAACTTGTTCGGGAAGGTATACTGTTGTCCGCCAAGCCAGGAGGGGTCGGACATTTGAAGGACAGCCTGATCCGGCGTATTTCCCTTAATCTTCCTAAAGGTCGGTCTTTTGCTCATCGTGCCGCCCCCCAGTTCATAAATGTCTTTTCCGTCAATGAAGATCCGGATATCTTTGATTGCGCCCTTCTCCCAAAGCGTATCCTGGGTCTTTTCGTCAAATTTGGAGTCGGTGATACCGCCGACCAAATTTTTGCCGCTGCGTTTCAGGGAAATTTTAATGTAATTTCCGTCATAGAACGCCTCGCTCACACCGAGTGTAATGCCGTTCTGCGTAAGCTCCGCCGCTTTTCCCGCCTTCTGCGCCGCGGCGCTGTAAGCTGCGGAAGCCTTTCCGGCCGCCGAAGCATGGACGTCCGTTGCTGCCGTCACCCATCCCGCTCCACCAAGAAGCATCCCGGCTAGTGCGGCAGTGGTCATCACCTTATAAACCTTCTTCATCTTAAAATCCTCCGATTCACGTAATTTCAATTCAACTACTTCACCTTTACCGTCATTTCCAGTTCTTTTACCTCTTGTTTCACGATCTCGCCATTTTCGTCCAGTTTAAAGAGTCCGCTTGTTGCGCCCGGTTCCATAAATTCAGGTTTGTAGGCCTTTATCGTAATCGACTTCGCGTCTTTCTCCAGAGCACTCAGCACATAATCTTCGTACATATCGCCGTCTTTGTTGTTCTCATCGGTGCCCATTCCCGAAAGAGTTTCCAGCTTACGCCCTTGATCATCCACAAATTCAAACATGATGTCGGAAGGCTTGCCCTTTTCATAGCCTTTCTGAATCAACAGAACACGGGTAGAGGTCGAAGTCAGATTCAATTTGCTAAGGTTATAAGTCAGCTTGCCCGATGTTTTCGTTAAATTCGGCTTCAGGACTATCGGGGATCCCGTGCTTTTTTGCATCGCCAGCTCAAAAGTGTACGGTTTCTCCACGCCTTCCAGGGTGATCTTGGCGGTCAATTTGAACTTGTCCGGGAAGGCATATTGTTGACCGCCGAGCCAGGAAGGATCGCTTAATTCAACGATAGCAGCGTCTGGCGTAGGTCCTGGCCGCCAACCCAGGCTCGGTCTTTTGCCGAGAGATCCTCCACCGATCGTATAGATGTCTTTGCCGTCAATAAAGATCTGAATAGCTTTGATTGCCCCCTTCTCACGGATATATTCCTGGCTCTTTTCATCAAATTTGGAGTCGGTGATACCGCCGATTAGTCCCTGACCGCTGCGCTTCACCGAAATTTTGAGGTAATTCCCGTCATACTGTGCCTCGCTTACCCCAAGCGTAATCCCGTTTTGCGTAATCTCGGGCGTTTTTCCGGCCTTCTGCTCCGCGGCGCTGTAGCCCGTATTGGCCTGAGCCGCCGAAGCATGAACGTCCGTTGCTGCCGTCACCCATCCCGCTCCGCCAAGAATCATTCCCGCCAACGCGGCTGTCGTCATCACTTTATATCCTTTTTTCATTTTTTAAGCCCTCCAGATTTTTTAATTTTGAAGATCATATAATTTTTCCAATCCGGTCCGATCCACCGGGATAGTGATTTCCAGTTCTTTTATATAATTTTTGATAATTTCGCCGTCAGAATCGAGTTTGAATCTTCCCGAAACCGCCCCCGGGATCTCCATCTCAGGCAGGAACGCTTTAATTGTTACCGATGCCGGCACATCGGTAAATCGGTCGAACAAAAATTCGCTGATCATTTCGTTTTCGCCCTTGAATACCCCCACGCCGCTCACATGATCGAGTTCCCTGCCTTGATCGTCCCAAACCTCAAAGATCAGATGATGTCTTAAAAGCCTGGCCGCTTTATCACTGGATAGGACGCTCAGCCTTACTTTGGTTGTGATCGGGGTGAACTGGATTTGTTCAATCGTAACCTTGTTTCCTTTCCACTCCCTTGTATCCAGGGGAGATAGCGCCAGCGTATCCGCATTTTTACGAATGGGAAGTTCAAAAGCGAAGGGCTCGGAAATGCCCTCCAGCCGGAATTCGATATTCAACTGAAACTCGTCCGGTAAAATGGGGATTTCGTCCAATGTCGGAAAAGCGGTCAGTTCGTAGATGGCTGAATTCCGGTCGGGAGTCTTCTTCCCCCCCCAGTGGAGTTTTCTTCCGCCCCCAAAGTCATAAATCGATTCCCCATCGATATATACGTCAACCGAATTAATTGCACCCTCGGGATAAATCTCCGGCTTCCCGTTCCCGGTAAATTTGGCGTCACGAATCCCGGCGGCGAACCCTCCGCCTTCGCGCGTTACGGCCAAAGATAACCGGGTTCCGTCATAGACCAATTGCGGAATGCGGAGCGTGACTCCCTCATGGGTCACGCTGGCATCGAGTTTAGCCGCAAGTCCTCTTTCGTCTGCCGTCCGCAGCCCCAGATCGCCGGCCAGCTTGAAAATACTGCCGATCAGCGGAATATTCTTCATCGATTCCGCCATCGCCGGCGAGACCATGGCGCCGCCCAGGCCGGCGACCAGAATGATCGCGGCGGCCGAGGCCGCAACCAAGGCGATCCTGCGAGTCTTGCGGAACCCGGGGGTTCGGCCGCTTCTGTCCTGCATCGGAAGGTCGGCCAAGGAGGCATAGACTTCATCCTGCCGGCGGCGGACGATTTCGGGAACCTCGGGCAGCGGTTCTTTGCCGATTTCCCGCAGTTCTTTTTCAACATCACATACTTTCATAAGCCAGCTCCCCCTTCCGAATTTGCTTTACTTCATCGGCCAATATGCCCCGGGCTCTGTGCAGGCGCGCCCTAACGGCTCCGTCGGAAATATCCAGCACACTGGCGATCTGTTTGATCGGCAAATCCTGATAATAAAATAAATGGATAACGATCCGCAGAGATTCATCCAGATTTTCCACGGCTTCCCGAAGATCGAGCCTGCGGCTGTCTTCGTAATAAGGCGCCGAGCGATCCGTTTCCGCAATCTCCGGCAACTCCGCCATAACGACGGTTCTTTTGCGCATCCGCAACAACTGGTTACACTCGTTGATTAAAATGCGGATAACCCAGGTTTTAAAATATTTTGGCTTTCGCAATGTCGACATTGATTTATACGCCTTGAGCGTCGTTTCCTGAAACGCATCCGCACAGTCTTCATCACGTCCCACAATGGACTTCGCCAAGCTGTACAGTTCGGGTTCCAGCCTCCGGAACAGCCGGATAAACGCCTCACGATCTCCCCGCTGCGCTCGCTTGACTTCCAGTTCCATATCTTGCTGCACGAATTTCATCTCCTTTTGAGGGCCCTCTGTAAGATTAGATGGACCAGTACATCAAAATGTTATATTAGCGAAAAAAATAATTTGTCATCTTGGAGAAAATTGTTCTGTCCCCGCTACGCCCTCGTAAAAAAAGTGATTGAAATCACCTGGCCGTCTTGCCGCTGGCGTTATGCTTCTGGATGTCAGGTATATGCTTCCACTATATTTTTCCATAGGAGGTTGTTTTAAGATGACCACATCCGCATCCCCTGTTGGCACCCAGCAGCCATCCATGTTTTGTTTTCAGTGTCAGGAGTCGGCCGGAGGAACCGGCTGCACGATTAAAGGCGTCTGCGGGAAACCGCATGATGTCGCCAACCTGCAGGATTTGCTGATCTATGTATTGAAAGGCATATCGTTTCTTTCGATCGGGCCACATCTCCCCGATGCGTTGGAGCGGCAGGTGTCCGTCTTTATCATGGACTCGTTATTTGCTACGATTACGAACGCCAATTTTGACCGCGACGTGTTCATCGCCAAAATCCGGGAAGCGCTCGCGCTGCGGGCCGACGTCCGAAGCCACTGGGACGAACGGCACTCCGGCGACGGCGCGGCGCTTCCCGATGCCGCGGTTTGGCTGGCTGACGACGAAGCCTCGTTTGACGCCAAGGCCAAGCAAGTCGGCGTCCTCGCCACAACCGATCCGGACATCCGCTCTTTGCGCGAACTGCTGACATACGGCCTTAAAGGTATGGCCGCTTATACGTATCATGCACTTCACCTGAACCATGCCGATGCGAACATCGATTTGTTTATGCGCCAGGCCCTCGCCGCCACTCTGGACGATTCCTTAAGCGCGGACGATCTCGTCGCTTTGGTCATGGAGACGGGCAAATTCGGCGTGGAAGCCATGTCCTTGCTCGATCGGGCCAATACCGGAACCTATGGGCATCCGGAAGTAACCCGGGTGAATATCGGCGTTCGCAACCGGCCGGGCATCCTCATCAGCGGGCATGACTTGAAAGACTTGGAGGAATTGCTGCGGCAAACCGAGGGTACCGGGGTCGATGTGTACACGCATAGTGAAATGCTTCCGGCCCATTACTATCCGGCCTTCAAGAAATACGAGCATTTCGTCGGCAATTACGGGAACGCCTGGTGGCAGCAAACGACGGAATTCGCCGCGTTCAACGGGCCGATTCTGATGACCACCAACTGTATCGTCCCGCCAAAATCCAGCTACATCGACCGGATCTATACGACCGGTAACACCGGATATCCCGGCGTACGGCATATTCCGGAAGGTCCGGAAGGGCAGCCGAAGGACTTCTCGGGAATCATCGCCCACGCCAAGCGGTGCAGCCCGCCCACCGAGCTTGAGAGCGGCGAAATCGTCGGCGGCTTTGCCCATCATACCGTAACCGGGATCGCCGATCAGGTCGTGGATGCCGTGAAGACCGGCGCAATCCGGCGCTTTTTCGTCATGGCCGGCTGCGACGGACGGATGAAGTCGCGCAACTATTACACGGAATTCGCCCGGGAACTTCCCGGAGATACGGTCATTTTGACCGCCGGGTGCGCGAAGTATAAATACAACAAGCTCGATTTGGGTGAAATCGGCGGGATTCCCCGCGTTCTGGACGCCGGACAATGCAACGACTCCTATTCCCTGGCCGTCATCGCTCTGAAACTGAAGGAGATTTTGGGCCTTGAGGATATCAACGAGCTGCCGATTTCGTACAATATCGCCTGGTACGAGCAAAAAGCGGTGATCGTCCTGCTCGCCCTGCTCTACCTCGGCGTCAAAAACATCCACCTGGGTCCGACGCTCCCCGCGTTCCTTTCGCCGAACGTGGCCAACATCCTGGTTGAGAAATTCGGCATCGGCGGGATTACGAACGTCGAGGACGATATGAAAATGTTCCTGGGCGCGTAACAGCCAATCATTCTATTATGCGGTAGGCACAAAGAAAAGGCTACGATGAATGGAATCATCGTAGCCTTTCGGTTTGAAACGCCCGTTTTCTTTGCCGCTCAACAAGTCTAGCTTTGCAATTACTCAACCACATACCACTTTCTCTGGGATTCAAACATTTTTTTATATTCGCCATCCCTACTAATAAGTTCACTGTGCTTGCCGTCCTGTACAATCCTGCCGTCCTTTAATACGATAATTCTATCGGCGATCCGAACCGAACCCAACCTGTGAGTCACGATGATTGCGGTTTTGTCTTGGCAGATTTTCGCAAAGTCGTTATAAAGCCGTGTTTCCTCCAAAGGGTCAATAGCTGACGTGGGTTCATCCAAAATCATCAAATCACTATCCCTAAATAATCCGCGTGCAATGGCAATCCGTTGCCATTGACCGCCGGATATCTCTGTCCCGTCAAAATCGCGCCCAAGCATCGGGTTTAAACCGCCCCTATAGCTTTCGTCTTTCAAAATCACCCCCGATTTATCGCAAATATCCATGAGCATCGCTTCGTCTGTAGGCTTGTCCATTTGACTGATGATCAAATTTTCCCGCACCGTCATATTATATTTGCAATATTTTTGAAAGACAGCGGACGTATGATCATAACTCAAATTTTTAACAGGCACATCTCCATAAGTGACTTCTCCTTGAGACGCCTCATATAATCCCATAATTACTCTGCATAATGTTGTCTTGCCGCTGCCGTTTTCACCGACGATCGCCAAAGTCTGGCCGCTGGGTATCGTTAAACTGATATTTTCCAAGGCCATCTTGTCAGTCATTGGATAGCTGAAACTTACATTGCTCAATTTAATATCAACTTTTTGAGGCCTTGGCATCCTTTTTTCAGGTTCATTCCTCTCATTGACGAAGTCCAAGAAGTTTTCAACAGTTCCCACATTTTCGGATGCCCAACCGATCCTTTCGGAAACTAGTTCGCTCATAAAACTATAAAGTCTGTAAATCGAGGCCAGTACGGCCGCAAACGCCCCAACGGAAATTTCTTGATTCATGACAAATATAAAAAGCATATAGATGATCATGCCGTAACCTATGACAGTTACAATATCCAAAATCAGATTTAGCAGATTTTTTTTAAGCTGAGCTATAAAAACAAGCCGATTTAACTTTTTGAGAGAAGAGGTGTACAAATTGGTAAAGAAATCCGTTGCCCCAAGCAGCCTCGTCTCTTTAAAGAACTCCTTGTCTGTCATGCATCTTTCATAGTTCTCATATTCTCTTCGGATCGGAGCCGATTGTTCCTCCAATTTTTTAAACGAGAGGATTTGCGCAAACTTAGAAAGAATACAGGGGATGAAGACGATCACAATACTTAGACCTAGAATAGGTTTTAGAGTGAACAGATACCACCCCATAAAACTAAAATAAATCGTATAGAAAAATACCAAGTCCAAAAGAGTTAAACATACCCAAACCAAGTTTTGGCTTCCTGCTATAGCTTTATTAATAAAGTCCAGACGATGAGTGTCCTCAAATTCAACCACATTTAATCTATCTATACTTTGATGAATGAGTCCGTTCGTTCGTTTGCCAACGCTTTTATTGAGAATGAGTGCATGGCAATTATCCACCCCGTTCATGAGTTGACATAATGCATACGACAATCCCATACCCATTAAATACAAAATAGCGGTGCCCAAATCGATTTTATCCGCAACGAAATTTTGAGCCGCGTCAAAAAACTTTTGCATGAATACTACTTGCAGAGCCCATGACGCACCGTGAACGGTTGTAAAGAAAACATGCAACAAAAACATGGAAGGATTCGCTTCAAACATGATTTTTATGCCCTTAAGGCTGTTGATTAAAAAGCCTTTACTCTTCATTTTTCCCATACTTTTAACCTTCACCTTCCAAAAACACTGACTTCGTTTTCGGTTCATACCAAGATTTCTGGCTCGCAAACATCTTACTGTATTTACCGTTTTTCAAGGACATCAATTGATCATGAGAACCCCGCTCCGCAATGTGCCCCTCGTCGACAACCAATATTTCATCCGCCATTTTGGCGGCGCCCAATCTGTGGGTTATGAATATTGTAAATCTGTCTTTATTTACATGACTAAACAGCTCGTAAACCTGGCTTTCGGCTAACGGATCAAGCGAGGCTGTGGGTTCATCCAAAATATTTATTTTAGAGTTTGAATACAGCAGCCTGGATATAGCCAGTCGCTGCCACTGCCCACCCGATAAATCCTTGCTGTTTTCTTTTATCTTGCCAAGGTAGGTGTCGATCCCGAATTCCAAGCCGTTTACAACATCTTTCAGTCCCATTTCCGAAACGATGGTTTCTAGTCTCTTCTCATCCGTCTTCGTAAGATTTCCAAGAAGAATATTGTCCTTTACGGTCAATGGATATTTGGCATAGTCCTGGTATACAACGGAGATCAATCCTTTGATCTCTGCGAAGGAAAAGTCCCGTATGCTTTTCCCGTTTATCAAAATTTCCCCTTCAAATTCGTCATACATCCCTGTTAGCAATTTAGTGATGGTCGTCTTTCCCGCCCCATTTACTCCCACAAAACAATAATTTTTATGGTGACTCAATATAAACGAGCAGTCTTTTAATATATAGTGTTCCGTCCCCGGGTATTTAAAGCTGACGTTTCTGAATTCCAAGGATTCAAACGCAAAAGAGTCCATATCGGCCGGTAACACACAAGCATCTTTTTTTTCGCTAAGCCTAGTAAAGCTTGAAAATTCTTTTAAATATTCTTTTAACCGTGCGTAATCATACATCGTGCTGGACAACTGCCACGACATATTCTGAACCAAACCGTAAATGGCGTTGACGAGAGCTATAAAGATGCCTAGAGAAATTTCCCCGCGATGAAGCGAAGGCAAAAGCAAGGTCACAATAACAATTACGATGAACAATGTGACCATAGAGCCGCTTTTCATATGTATATAGCTTTTAATTTCGATTTTATTTTCGATCTTACTTGATTCGTCGTAAAGCTGATCGAACTTGTCACGAAGAGGCGTACTGTAGGCAAATAACTTGCGTTCCTCGGCAAAGTCGCGATTAATTAAAATGCTTGATAAATAATTATATTTCCTTTGAATCTTTTTGGCTTCCATACCCATTTCATAATTTTTTTTGCCCGTTCTCATCGCAATATAAAACAAAGGCACACTTATAATAATGATGACGATGCCGCTAATAAAAGTAGATGACATAACAATGATAAGCAGTGAAAATGAGCTAATTAAAAGCGTTGCTCCCCTAAACCAGTTATTTAATCCCGCCATAAAATTCTTTATCGGATCTGAGCACACCCTGTTTATTAATTCCTGTGTATCCTTGTTTTCAATATGCTTATACTCCAACCGAACTTGCTTTAGTGCGATCTCTTTTTTTAAAGTCGCATTTAGTTTGTTTTGAGCCGAAGTTTCTATAATTTGTGTGATAGAAGGAATTAGATTTGTAAATATGATGTAGCTCATTATTAAAATGATAGGTAAATAAATGGACGAATAATCAACCCTCCCCTTAAAAATATCCGTCGCCGTATTGATGAAATTAGCTACTACCAGAGTTTGATAGGCGGGTATCAGCGAATTTAAAATCGTTATTAGAATAGAATAGATCGTTTGCAACGGGATGATTCTTAAAGGTACCGTCAGAAAATCCAATGTCGTATAATCTTTGGATTTAAGCATTTTGCCTCCAATGTTTAACTAAGAAAATACGCTAAGTCTCCAATATATAGAGACTTAGCGTACTTTTAGTTGAATGATCTGTGATATTACCGTTCCATACGCAGATGCCCTTATTTACTATAAGCCTTTAGTTTGGCGGCCTCAATGACGGCAGCATCGATATCTTTTCGGATATCTCTTTTTACAGAACCCCCACTCTGACCGAGCCATAGAAAAAACTCTTTTGTCCCTTTATTCCCGGTAACCAGGCTGTTCGTAATACCCAAAACGCGGAGCCCGATATTTTCTGTAAAACTAACGAGATCCATGAGAATTTGTTGATATATACCCGGATCATCTATTCTTCCCGATCTGCGGATTTGCGGGTCCGCAACCTCAAACAAAGGTTTTACCAAACATAGTATTTCCCCGGACGGCTGCAGCAGTCGAACAACAAGCGGAATCGCCTGTTTCAAAGACAAATAAGAAAGATCCAGTGTGGCGAATTCTGGCTCGGGCTTTAAATGCAGCTTCGCAACGGAACCAATATTTGTCTTCTCCATGTTAACGACTCGGGAGTCAAGCCTTAACTTCCCCGCCAATTGACCATACCCAGCGTCGATCGCATACACTTTCGCCACGCCGTGCTGCAATAAACAATCGGTAAATCCACCCGTTGAGGCTCCCGTATCCAACGCGATTTTGCCGGAAACATTGATTTGAAAATACTCCAATGCGCCTTCAAGCTTAAGGCCGCCTTTTCCGACATATTTCTGTTCATACCCTTTAATGGCTATCTCAACATCTTCTCTAACTTGCTCTCCTTCATAGACCGCAGGAGTGCCGTTAATCAACACCTTATTTGACATGACCCAACTGGCCGCTTCCTTCCGCTCCTCAAAAAAGCCCCGTTCCAGCAGCAAACGCCATAAAGGCAATTTTCGTTTGTTCAACCCATTCCTCTCCTCTTCTTTAAAGTCGTCGATGTGAACTTTGAAGAAGGCGGAGCTCGTATAGGCCGGTCGTAACGTTATATTTCAACTAATAGATGGTACATGTAGAATCAACTCCGAATACATATTTTCACTAAGTCAACTATACATTTGCACGGCGAAAAAAGGTTCAAATGCACCGCAACAAGAGAAACCACCAGTAATAAATCACATGATATCACAACATTTTCCATTAATATAGATGTATTTTTACAAGACTGCGCTTAAAATGAATCTATTTTGTAAAATGATTGCGAGATTTAATGATTACATTTGCAACTTACTCCTCACCAGACTCCTTGATAAGTCCAGGATTCAAATACTCCTTAAGCGTTTCAATAAACGTATTCAGCGCTTTGGTCTGGTAGACCGACCTCGTCACGATGGTAAACTCCCGCTTGAACGGAAGCCCCTCGACTCTGATCATTCCGATGTAACCGTTCGTCAGCTCTTTTACAATAGTCCACTTTGACAGCAGACTGATCCCCAATCCGGCCTCCACCGATTCCTTGATCACCTGGGTACTTCCGAATTCCATGATCGCTTTCGGTGTAAATGGGTGCATTTCAAAGAAATGATCTGCCGCCTGTCTGGTTCCGGAGCCTTCTTCCCGAAGAATCCAGGTTTCGTCCGCCAAGGCGGAAAGGGGCAAATCGCCGTTCTTTTTTAATAAAGGGTGCGACGGTGAAGCAACAATGACCATCTGATCCTCCGAAACGACTTCCGAATGTAATTGAGGATCGTTGAAATAGCCCTCGACAATCCCGATATCCAATTGATAGGAGTTCACCAAGTCGATGATTTCTTTCGTGTTGTGAATAATGATGGATGGCTTGATCAAGGGGTACTCTTTTTTCAGCTTGGCGATAATATGCGGCAAAATATATTCACCGAATGTATAGCTTGCGCCAATCGCAATCGGACCGCTGGCACTGCCCGCCAAATCATCCACTAAGTCCTGCATTCTTGTATAGAGTGCCAGGATCTCTTTGGCATGGTGATACACAATCTCCCCGGCTTTATTCATTCGCACGTGTTTATTGTTCCGCTCTAATAACCTGGTCCCTACCAACCGTTCCAATGTTCTAATGTGTTGGCTGACAGCGGGCTGCGTCATATGCAGTTCCTCTGCGGCTTTCGTAAAATTTTGTTTTTCCACGACCTTGATAAACACTTCTAAATATTGATCCATTTTAAACCCTTCCGCCCATTTTGGTTTTTAATGAGATGCAATCCATCCGTACGATGCTAATTCATATAAATTCACTTATCATCCCTATTATATATCGTTATTTTTCTTATGAATATGACGGAGGTACACTGGGGTTGTGAAAATAATTTGGGGTGATGATATGGAAGTCCAACGTGCAAGTGCAAGTATGTTAAAGGAGGAGAAACTCCCCTCGCCGAAAAAGAAAGCTTCCGCGGGCTTGTTCTGTTCAGGTATTGCCTTCACCGTTGTGATTGCCGCAATGGGGTTCGCTTTCTCACGGGTTCCCGGGTTCGATCATGTTGGCCCGCTAGCCTGTGCGATCGTTATCGCGGTGATTTACCGGCAATTTTTCGGTTACCCGGAGGCATTACGGTCAGGGATTCAATTTTCAGCCAAGCGTTTGTTGCGTTTTGCGATTATCTTATACGGTTTGAAATTAAACATAGATACTGTTCTACACCAGGGTCTTCCCCTGCTTGTTCGTGATATGGGAGTCATCGGATTTGCGATTTTGACAACCGTTTGGCTGGGGAAAGTTCTTAAAGCGGAGCCATCATTAACTTTGCTTCTCGGGGTAGGAACCGGTGTCTGCGGCGCTGCGGCTATCGCCTCCGTATCCCCGATATTGAAAGCGAATGATGAGGACACCGCCATTGGAGTTGGCATTATAGCGCTGGTAGGAACCGTTTTTTCAGTCGCTTATACCCTTCTTCGGCCGTTTTTGCCGATTTCAGCCATCCATTATGGGATTTGGAGCGGAATCAGCCTTCATGAAATTGCGCATGTCGCCCTGGCGGGGGCCCCTGCGGGACAGGATGCCCTGGCGATTGCTCTTCTGGCCAAATTAGGCCGAGTTCTGCTGCTGATTCCCTTATGCTTCATATTGATCTTTTGGATGAACCGGAAAAACTCCGGAAACAGTAGCGGTACGCGAATTGAATTTCCTTGGTTCCTTCTCGGATTTATTCTGATGAGTCTATTTGGCAGTTACTGTTTAGGCCATTCCATTTCTGTGTCCCAAGGGGTCATGGACGGAGTCTCCAATCTGACGACCTTTATCCTCACATCCGCCATGGTCGGGCTTGGATTGAATGTAAGTCTGCGCGACCTTCGGGCAAAGGCTCTTAGGCCGCTCATCGCCATGCTAATCACCTCTATCGTGTTATCGGTCGTTACGTTGTTTGTTGCTTAAGAAACGAAACAAGCTCCTGAACTGTCGCATGGACAGTTTCAAGAGCTTGTTGCTTGTTTATGGTGATGAAACGCGACCTAACCGTTTGTCTGGGCCAACTCCAGCATCATTTTTACAATTTCGACGCCATAAGTGGGAACGCTCGCCCACGATCCGCCCAAAGCCTCCACCGTAACCGCCTTTCCCTGCAAAGCGGGAAAATGCCTTGGGTCAGGTGTATCCAATTTCGGATAACCCGGCGCCCCCGCATACAATGCCAGATGATCAACCTGCGCCTGAACCCCTTCCTCCCAGCTGAAAAAGCGCTGATGCGCCGTATGATCCGTGTCGGAGCCGCCTGTCTGGTTTTTTAAACCGGCCGGATTATTAAACGTTTCATCCAAGATGCCTCCGAATTTTCCAAAGCCCGTCTCCTTTGCGGCCTGACAGTACACGACCGTCGGATCGACTCCCGCTTTCAAAGCTTCCTCCCATACAATGTCCGCCAGGTTAATAAACACTTCCGTTGCCCCTTTAGCACTTGCCCATGCTTTAGCCTGCTGGACCGTAGCTCTTGGAGCGGACAAGATGTATGTATCGCCAACGGTCCTTTCATCGCCGTTATCGTTTTCAGGCTTCTCGTTATTTTCGTCTGCCGGCTTCTCGTCAATGATTTCTTCTGCCGGTTTCTTGGAAGAAAGGGTAACGGTACTGTCTGCGGAGTTCCACGTCATATCCATTCCGGCAAGTTCACTCACAAATCTTAAAGGGACATACGTTTTTTCCTTTATGATAATTACGCTGGTATCCATCTGTATCTGCGCTTCATCATTGACTACAGCCACTTTGTCGCCAATCTTCAAATCGACATGTGTATTGTCCTTCCACAGAATCAAATGTTTCTGGTCCCCGCTCCCCTCCCATTTGACGCCAAAGCCCAAGGATTCCGCCATGAATCTTACGGGCACCAGAATCCGGCTATTTTCATCGACATGTGGTTTCGCATCCGAAAATTCGACTTCCGTTCCATCGTATATCAAATGGATATTACGCTCTTCGGTACCGCTGTTTCTATTGTTGGAGCCATCGGCGTTAGCCGCCGTCTCCTTGTCCTTATTCTGCGCAGCCGGTGAATTTGCGGCCTTTGAAGGAACGTCTTTTGAAGGAGCGGTCTGCTTTGCCGTATCGGGGGCGGCTGCGGGTGTCGATCCGTCCAGATTGTCAGCCAAACCGTTCAATTCCGCCATCGTAACAAAAGTGTAGCCTTGAGACCGGTAGTAATCAATAATTTGAGGAAGTGCCTTGACCGTCTTATCCCGTTTTCCTCCCCCGGAATGCATCAGCACGGTGATCTTGTTGCCGGAGCTGGACTTCACCGTTTTGAGAATGCTGGCAACAGAGCTGCCCGCCGCCCAGTCCCGGGTATCGACCGTCCATAGAGCCTCGGCATGTCCCAATGCCTGAATTTCTCCCTTCACCCGTCCCGATGTCGCCCCATAAGGAGGACGCATCATGGTCGGAGCGGAGCCGGTAGTTTCCCGAATCGCTTTATCCGTCTTTACAATCTCCTGGCGAACCTTCTCTTTGCCAAGCTTGGTTAGTTCCGTATGGCTCCACGAATGATTTCCTAGAGCATGCCCTTCTTTTACAATGCGTTTCATCACGTCGGGATACTGTTTCACCCGATTTCCTACTACGAAAAATGTACCCTTTACCTTTTTATCTCGCAAAATATCCAACACTTTCCCTGTATATGTTTTATCCGGCCCGTCATCGAAGGTTAAGGCCACCATTTTATTAGCTTTGTTTCCCGATGAGGAGTCCGGCTTAGATCCCGCGGCTGCCGAATAACCCGTTCCGGCTGAACTGACTAGTAAAAAGATCATTACGGTAGTAACAATAAGTCTGCATAGATGATACCTTGGCTTCATGAAAATAAACCTACTTTCAGTATATTAATCTAGTGAGCATTCTGCATAACCGCAAAATGCCCATGTACTGAAAAAGTATAGAATATTTTTTTCCAAAATGATAGAGAACTTGTATCCAACTTGTAACTTTTGAGAATAGGGATCAAAGGAGGGGGAATGGTATGATCATGAAGAAATATCCTTTGCGAAAAAGCTGCAAGAAAGTCTATACGAAGCGATCGGTATCGGAATTTGAAAGCGGGGCCGGCGCCTGGAATTCAAGAATCCATTGCTTCACCCAGGCCAATTCGTGTTCGGTTTGCGCTTTTTTGAAACGAATGACCTCCGCCGTGAATCCATTTTGAGAATGGAGCAGATCGAATCGGCGGTTTCGCTCCATCTCCTCTTCCAACACGCTCAGCCGTTTGCGTAAAATATCGAGCCGCAACTCGGGCTCCAGGCGGTCGAACAAGGCGACGCGAACCAGAAACTCCATCTGGTTGGCCGCCGCTTTCCTCGGAAAATCCCGGACGAGTTCGTCGAATATCTCTTCTCCCGTCTCCGTTAGCAGATAGACGTGCCGGTCAGGCTTACCGTCCGCTTTCTCGACCTCTTTCGTCATCGCTCCCATTTCCTGAAAACGCCGCAATGCGGGGTACAGCAAATTGTTATTGATCTCGAACGATTCCCCGAGCGCCTCTTGCACGTTCTTTTTGATTTCATAGCCGTGCTTGGGCCCTGTCAAAAGCTGCCCCAATATCAAGATATCCGCATACATCTAAATCACCTTCGTGCTATAGTCTAGTGAAAAAACGATATAAATTTTCTAGTATTTGTATTTTATGTTATAATATTTTCATATGTTAAATTAACATAGGTTATTTTAACATATGAAATGAACATGCACAATCGTCGCCACACTGTTTAGCAAAGGGGGGGTTCGGTCCGAGACGTTCCTTTTAGAAATTCAAATTCAATTAAATATGGGAGGGAATCTGATGAATGCTAGCCGCCAAGTGATCATACTGGACGAAATTTCCAAACTCGCGACAAAACAAGAGCAATGGGAACCATTTTCCTGGTACAAGGAAATGAGAGAAAATACCCCCGTTTATTACGATGCCGAGCAGGATGTTTGGAATGTGTTTTCGTACGACCATGTTAAACGCGTGCTGTTCGACCACGAACTGTTCTCCAACAAAAAAGAACGAAGTCTGATTCCGGTTCCCCGCCAAATGGATAGCCGGAGCAATGTCAACCTTGTCGATCCGCCGGAGCATCGCAAACGGCGCGCTCTTCTCGCCCAAGCATTTACTCCTCGCAGCCTCAAAGATTGGGAGCCCCGCATCCAGGAAATCGTCGATGAACTGATCACGGACATGGAGAGAGCTCCAGTCGTCGATATTGTGCAAAAGCTGGCGATTCCATTGCCGGTTACCGTCATTGCGGATCTGCTCGGGGTCCCTTCCCGGGATCGCAACCGGATCAAAGCGTGGTCGGACATTCTTTTCCTCCCTTATAATTTGGAAGCTTATGACGACATCGAAGAGCAAAAAGGCCTGGCGATGAAGGAGTTCGCCGAGTATTTATATCCTATCGTCCTGGAGAAACGGAAGCACCCGGCGGACGACATCATCTCCGATCTGACTAAGGCCGAACTGGAGGGTGAACAGCTGACGGATGAAGAGGTGGTTATGTCGGCCATCGGGCTGCTCGGAGCGGGCAACGAAACGACGACCACGCTAATCTCCAACATGTTCTATTGCATGCTGTTCGATCAACCGGGCGTTTATCAAGAGCTGAGGGCCGATTTGACTTTAGTCCCCAAGCTGGTTGAGGAAGTACTTCGCTTTCGCTTTGGGGCGACGATCGATCGGAAGGTGGCCCGGGATACCGACGTTTTCGGTCCCGAAATGAAAGCGGGGCAAGTCGTTGTAGCCTGGATCGGCGCCGCCAATCGGGACGAGTCGCATTTCGCCCGTGCGGACGCATTCGATATCCATCGTCCCGGCAATCAACAGCATTTGACCTTCGGAGCCGGCCCCCATTTCTGCTTGGGCGCCCCGCTTGCCCGATTGGAAGCGAATATGGCCTTGGCCTCGTTTGTGAAACGGTTCGCCGATATCCGTAAGGTAGACGGTTTAAATCTTAACGATCATTTGACCGCTTCGGCCACGGGCCAGTCCTTGAAGAGTCTTCCCGTGGGACTGAGCCTTTAAGTAAACGCTATTGATATTAGAAAAAGGACGCTCCCCTTTTCGCTTGGGCAGCGTCCTTCCCGTGAAATCGTCTTGCCGTACCTATCTCCCCTTGATCATTCAGTTATGCCAAGGCTTCGTTTATACGCAAAGATCTCTTCGACAGCTTGCCGATAGCCGCCCGCGTCCCGGAAGGAATCGCCGATTTCCCCGCATGCCATACGGATGGACGGATCGCCCAGCACCCGTTCCGCGGCCTCTCGGAGTTCCCCCGCGGTTAGGCCCTCTTGTTTTAACTGGATACCTGCGCCGAGTTCGGCCACACGCCGGGCTATGACAGGCTGGTCGGCGCTTTGGGGCAACACGATCAGCGGCACGCCATAGTACAGGCCTTCGCTGGTGCTGTTCATGCCGCCATGAGTGATGAACAATTTAGCGCGCTGCAGCACCTCAAGCTGCGGTACGTAGCCCGCCACGGTAAAATTCGCCGGAATGTCCCCCAATTCCTCAATCCGGGTTCGGCTGCCGACGGATAAAATAACGGTGTACTTTGTATCGGCGAACGCCGCAAAACAAAGTTTGTAAAAATCCGCCGCCTGGTTGAAAACCGTGCCGAGCGATATATAAATCAGGTGTTCCGTGTCCACATACGGGAACGCAAATGAATCGTTGGAACGCGGCACGACAGACGGCCCCACAAACTTATACGTCTCGTCGAAGTTTTCCCCCTCGGGTTGGAAGCGCCTCGTCGTGTAGACGATGGTCATTGGCGCAGGATTGCAAAAAACTTCATAGGCGGCGTTTACTTGCACACGGTATTTTGCTTGCACCTCACTGACCAGTTGCCGGTATTCCCGCTCGGCTTGTTCATTCACAACTGCCGGAAAATGGCGCGACAGGCTCTCCTGCAAACGGTCAAAGCCGCTTTGTCCCATGACAAAACTCGTGCATGAGTTGATCGCCGGCAAGCCGAGAATTTGCGCAAGCAAACGCCCGCAGCCGAACATCGAGTCATGGATGAGGTAATCGAACCGCCCACCTTCGGTTTGCTCCAGGACGTTGGGAATGACGATATCGGCGGTGCGTAACAGCCCGCCCACTCGCGCCCAAGGCGTTCTTCCTCCCGCAAGGAACGCTTCCAGAAACTTCCCGACATCGAACGTTATCACTTGTGCGCCCGCCCGTTCCACACGATCGCGATAGGGTTCGGCAACGAAGTATACCACCTCTTCACCGCGGCGGACAAGTTCTTGCACCACTCCAAGAGTCGGATTGATGTGACCCTCGGAACCTCCGTTAATAAATAGAACGCGAGCCATAGCCATCCCCTTTCATAGTTCTTCTATTCGTCTTTCCCGCCGGGCAGCTTCAATGTGACGCATATTTTAAAATTCACAAAAGACCACTCCAAACGTCTATGATACTTTTATAGACGCATGAACCTAAGAAAAGTTCATATTGAGGCATTTAAGTTAAAAATATGGAAGAATATGCCGATAACATTTATATGGTCACGTATTTTTTTATGGAGTTGTACGAGGAGGTATAACATGAAAATCGAAAGTAATGTTATCTCATCGCTGCCAAGAATCGACATTCAAAATCGGGGTAACAATCAAGTGAAAATGGAGTCGGGTCCGGCCCTTCCGGGACACGACAGCGTGGAAATCAGCGAGGCGGCCAGACGGTTGGCCGAAGGGATTACGGATCGTGAGTTGCCTGTCGGCGCGGTAAAGCACCATTCGATAAGACCGTTTTTTACCGCCGAAATGGATTCTTCCATAGAGCGATTGCTCAGCGGAAAATCGCCTGAAGTGGAAGAAGCCGTAAATTACTTAATCAGCTCAAACTTTGTTCCGGACGGCTCGGTTTCGGATGAAAGCGAACGGGCGGCGCTGCTTGAGAGCGGGCTGGCCCAGGCGAAATTTATTGCCGACAACTATATGACAGAGAGCGAAGCGGCTGAATTTCTAGCCACCATGGATAAGATCGCGGCGTATGCCAAAACGAGAAAGGTCGATCCCGATACCGGTGAAGCGAGCTATATCGATATCCCCCGCAAACCTGAAGGCGCACCCGATGATTATGTCAATATCGACTCTTTGATGAAAAAATATGATCCGGAATCCGCCAATAAAATCGCCGAGATTTTCAAAGACGCGGCGAATGGCGATAGCGGCGAGGACTTTGCGAAAATTCTGCTGGAATTTAACCAAAAGCTGGCGAAAAACCCGCAATGGTCGAGCAGCTACCGCGCTGAAAGCGACAATGTGAATGCGGTATTGAACAACACGAAAATCGACAATCGATTTGCAGGCCCGGACACCTCAAGCATGGCCGCGTTCTTGGAAGATATGAACAGCAAGTTCCACAATACCTCCTTTGAGAACAAAAATTTCTTAACAAGGAATATAGAATATTTCGCACTTATCCTTGATGGCACATTTAAAGTTTAAACCTAGCGAACCCCGTCTTCTTGTGAGGACGGGGTTCGCTCAAAACCAGGTAATGAAGGTTCAGGAAAAGCCGGTGTAAGAGGGCGTTGCTTTTTCACCAATGAAGCTGCTAACCAGCAGGTCCGTAAAGTGTGCGGCATGAACGGCAACGGCGTCCAAATTATCGTCGAAGCTGTCAGCCGTTACACCGCCATGTCCGGCGATATCCGATACCGCTTTTACGGCCAATACCGGTATTCCATATTGCGCAGCGGCCTGCACGATGCCCAGCCCTTCCATATCCGATACCTTGACGGCGGGGAAGGTTGATTTGACCCTTTCTACCCGCTCCGGTTCACTCATGAATGAGTCCAGGGTCAATACTAATCCGAAATCAAGAGAATAGGGGAGTTCTGCCGCTGCCGCTACTCTCCTCGCCTGATCCAGCAAAGCTGCATCCAAATCGTATCTGGCCGGCATTTGCGGAACCTGTCCGGGTTCATACCCGAAGCAAGTAGCATCGACATCCCCATAAATGTACTGCGTTGCCACAACGACATTACCTACGCTCAATCCCGCGCCAAATGCGCCGGCCGATCCGGAATTCAGGATCAGATCCGGCTGATGCCGTTCGATCAACAGCGTGGTTGCGACGGCTGCGTTGACCTTGCCGATGCCGCTTTCTACAAGGATGACGGGTTGGCCCCGGTACACAGCCTCCTCAATGATAACCTTGCCTACTTGGGTCCTGGCCGTAATTTGCGCCTGATTGCGAAAAGGAGCCATCTCCTCCTCCATCGCCGTAATTATAGCAATTCGCATGGAGCCTCTCTATTCTTGCAGATAAGAGATCGGCTTATCTACGGGCACCTTGGTGCCGCCGAACTCCTGCTCGATATATTTTTGCGTATCCTCGTTGTGATACAACTCACCTAATTTTAAAATGCCTGGATCATTCTGCTTCTCGGAAGTGGTCGCCAGCACATTGATGCTATTCTTCGTATCTACGGAGACTTCCTCATGGAACAAAGAGTCCTTCAGGACATTTAATCCGCCCTCCATAGCGATCGTGTTGCCGATCAGTACCAGATCGACGTCCTGAATCACCCGCGGGCCGGTCGTATCGTCGATCAGCTTGAACTTCAGATTTTTAGGATTATCGACAATATCGTTAACCGTACCCGTCCCCAAATTAAAATCATCCTTCAGTTTGATCAGACCGGCAGTCTGCAACAGGCTTAAGCCTCTGGCCGTATTGGCCGGGTTGTCCGCCAGGGCGACGAGGGCGCCGTCCGGAACCTCCTTAATATCCTTGATCTTCTGCGAATAGATGCCCATCGGCTCCAGATAGGTGGTCGCCGTTGCTACCAGATTGGCATTGCTTTCTTTATTATAGTTGACGAGATAAGCCCAGGATTGGAAAGCATTCACATCGACTTCGCCTTCCTTGGTAGCGTTATTCAACTCCACGCCGCCATTGATCTCCTTGACTTCAATATTAAGCTTGGCATCCTTGGCCGCCTGTGATTGCGCGATATGCTTCCAAATCTGAGCATCGGAGCCCTGCGAACCGATGACAATCTTCTGGCCGTCGCCCGAAGACTTGCCGCCGCAGCCCGCGGTCGCCAGTATCAATACCAATCCGAGTGCTATTCCGCCCCATAGTTTACCTTTATTACTCATATGATCCTCTCCCCTTTTGATCTGGATGCCGTTTTTCTCTTAATGCATGGTCATACCGCCGGTTACATTGATGGCTTGGCCTGTCATATACGAAGATAACGGACTGGCCAAAAACAGAGCGACGTTGGCCACATCCCTGACCTCGGCCGTTCTGCCCAGCGGAATTTGGGAGCAGTCCTCCGCATAGATCTCCTCGGCCGTCATGCCGCGGATTAATCCGCCTTCGACGCGCTCCCGATGCTTCATCGGCGTCTCCACAATGCCCGGACATATCGCATTGACGAGTATGTTATGCCGTGCCAGTTCAATCGCCATCACCTTGGTCAGTCCAAGCACCGCATGCTTCGATGCGCAATAGCCGCCCATCGCCCGATAGCCGTTCTTGCCGGCCTGTGAAGCCATTTGGATGATTCTGCCCGGCTTTCCGGCATCGACCATCGCTTTCGCAAATATTTTAGATACCAGGTATAACCCCGTAGAATTAATGGAGAATACCTTCTCCCAATCCTCCAGCTTGCTGTCAATCACGTAATCCATCGTGGAAATGCCGGCGCAATTCACGACGATGTCCGGAATTCCTGCCTGTTCCAACACTATATTTGACCAGCGATAGATATCCTCCGATCGGGACAAATCCAGTCTGGATTCGAACAACCGCCCGTTAATTTCTTTAAAATCCCCTTCATGAGCGAGATCGGCAGAGACGACCCTGGCCCCACTCTGCAGTAGAATTTGCACGATGCCTTGTCCGATGCCTGAATTACCCCCGGTTACAACCGCCGTTTGATGCGATAAATCCAAAGTAATCATAGCTATTACAATACTCTTTCAAATGGATCTCTGCTAATTCCGGCTTGCAAGACAATCCTCGCGTATTCCTGAGCAGAGAACAGGGAATGATCCTTGTAATTGCCGCATTCCAGCGCGGAGACAGCCGGAACCTCGGTTGTTTCCAGCACCCGCTTCAGCGTTCTTTCCAGTGCGGACGCGATCTCTTCGGGATCGTGCTCATTCCAGAGAATCAGATAATATCCGGTTCTGCATCCCATCGGAGAAATATCGATGATGCCTTGAATCTCGTCTCTCATATAGGTAGCGAGCAGATGCTCAAGAGTATGAAGTGCCGCCGTCGGAATCGCGTCTTTATTCGGCTGCAGGAAGCGAAGATCATATTTTTGCACAGTGCTGCCCTTTTCATCATGCTCAAGCCCTGCCGCTCTGACGTAAGGAGCCTTTACGATCGTGTGGTCCAATTGAAAACTTTCTACTTTTGCCATTGTTCTTCAGTCCTTTTTGTAGTGTTGTATGTTTAACCAGTACCCGCCGCCCAGAGGCTGGAGACGGTATACTGCACAAACCGTGGTCATACCCCGATGTCAATGCGTCGTCTTCTTGGTGAAATAATCGCCGATGAATTGGCACACGAACACCAGAATCAAGATCAGAATCGTAGCCACAAGCGTGATATCCGTCTGGAACCGGTTGTACCCCTTATTGATAGCCAGGCTGCCCAGGCCCCCCGAGCCGATGGCCCCAGCCATGGTGGTCAGTCCGATCAGGTTAATGATCGTCACCGAGGAAGCCCGGATAATCGCAGACAAGCCTTCTTTCAGATATACGCGGAAAATAATCTCAATCGGTCCCGACCCCATAGACTGAGCCGCTTCAATGATCCCGGAATCGACTTCCACCAGCGCATTTTGAATCTGCCGGGCATAGAAAGGAACGATGCCGATGACAAGGGGCACGATCGCCGCATTCATACCGATCGATGTGCCTGTGATAAGTCGGGTAAGCGGCACGACAACAGCGATAAGAATGATGAATGGAATGGATCGGAACAGGTTAATGAATTTCTCCAACACACTATAGACCAGCCTGTTCTCCAGAATGCCTCCCTTATCCACCACAACGAGGGTGACGCCAAACAAGATCCCGAATAACACGGAAAATAACGAGGTAACGACCACCATATAGATCGTCTCGTAGGTGCTTAGCAGGATGTCCTCCCTTAAATCCCAGATGTTAGGGAAATATTTCGTAAAAAACTCACTCATGCCGGATCACCCACCTTTTGATTCTGAAAAAGTCGGGAATTGATAACTTCAACGTCTACCCGAGCCGACTGCAAGTATCGCAAAGCTCCCTCCAGATCACCGGGAGTGCCGGACATCACTACGATCAGATTGCCGATCGGGGTCTGCTGTAAAATCTCCACATTCGCGAATAAAATATTCGTCTTCACTCGGTAACGGGCAGTCAGCTCGGAAATAACCGGTTCACTGGTACTGTCGCCGATATAGGAGATCTTGCACAGCATATCGTTATCCTTCAGATGAAGGAGTGAAGGATGCGACGTAAGCTTGTCCAGCGTCTGCTCGATATGCGTAGCCGTATTGATGAAATCACGGGTCAACGTATTTTGCGGACGGCTAAAGATCGAGACGATATCGCCCTGCTCGACAATCCGCCCGGCTTCCATAACGGCAACCTTATTACAGATCTCTTTCACAACCTGCATTTCATGCGTAATAATGACAATCGTCAGCCCCAGCGTCCGATTCAATTTCTTCAGCAATTCCAGTATGGATAGCGTCGTCTTCGGGTCCAGGGCACTGGTCGCTTCATCGCACAGCAATATTTCCGGATCATTCGCCAGCGCTCTGGCTATAGCTACCCTTTGCTTCTGACCGCCCGACAATTGCGAAGGATAAGCATCCAGTTTATCCGACAAGCTTACCAGCTCCAGCAATTGTTTAACCTTCAGGTCCCTTTCGCGCTTGGAGAGCTTGGAACTCTTCAAGGGAAAATCCACATTGTCATAGATTGTTCTCGAGTTCATCAAGTGAAAATGCTGAAAGATCATTCCGATCCGCTTTCTGGCCAAGCGCAGCTCCTTGGGCTGCAAGGCCAGCAAATCCTGCCCATTGACTACTACACTCCCCGCCGAAGGCCGCTGCAGCAGATTAATCACACGGACTAGCGTGCTCTTCCCCGCCCCACTGTAGCCGACAATGCCGTATACGTCTCCCGCGTCAACCTGCAGACTGACATCCTGGACGGCTGTAACCGATTGTGACCCATTTTCAAAGGTAACTTGAATATTGGATAAAGTAATCATGATGTCCAACCCTTTCTAGACTTCTGTGAACTAAGCCAGCTCCGGAAAATATATTTCTGTCATTTTACATCAGTTTACTCGGAATTACTACAACAATTTTTTAGGAAAACTCTACCAAACCGCTATGCCACGCATATTTCCAGATGCAAAAAGCCCTTGAACTTCCATGGAAGGAAATTCCAGGGCTCGTAAAACCCTATCGAGTGCTGGTCGGCGGCCACATTTAGACATACCGCGCGTCGCTATCGATCGGCAACCTATGAGAACACCGCCCAATCCAGATACCTGTCACAGACGATCATCGTCGCGACGAACAAAACAACTTTTCGGTCATCAAGATGATGGCGTCGTAACGGAGGGCGCTTAGGGGGCATAAAGCAATCAATGCGGTCGTTCCGGTAAGTTCAGCCGCATGATAAATCGTCTCTCCATTGGATGGCAAATCGCAATTGCAGCCCGATCCGCAAAATTGTGATTCTATTATTTGTGGTAATGCAGACTGACCACACCATTCTTATACGTTTTGGAGCGGCTTAACCGAAGAGCCTGCTGCTTATCAGCAGAAGCAAACAAACGCTCGCCTTCAGAAGCGATCACGGGATGGACAAACAGCCACAACCTGTCATATAGATCTTGCTGAATAAAGGATTGCCATGTCCGTACTCCGCTTTCTACCGAAATGTGATTTACCTGGCTTTTCAGAGCAGCCAGTTCCCGAGTGAGCGTCTCTTCGTCCTTGACCACAATGGCTCGCGAATTTTGCCAAATTAAATCCACTTCTGAATGGGAAATCACCACCTTTGGGATCTCATTCATATGCTTCGCAATGGCCCGTTCCAACGAATTCGATGAATTCTCCGCCTGCTTCCAATGCTCAGCAAGGGAAGCGTATGAATTTCTTCCCACGATGATCGTATCTACCGTATTGTAGTACGCCAAATAATCTTCGAAAATTTCTTCGTTCAACATCATCCAACGGAACTCATCGGATATGATCCCGTCCAGGGATAACTGCATGGTAAGAATAACGTTCCCCATCCTGTATTCAACTCCCGATTTGTGAATTATTATGAAGCAAACCTACCCTCTGTCACCCATTTGCTTCTGAATGGTCTTCATGCGGTTGATCTACACGGTAGCATAGCATGTGTGCGCTATGGCCAACCGTCAGATACGTAGTCCTCATACTCACTCTCCTTGAATACTATTTTTAATGATTCCGAGATATAGACGAATCGGCAGATCAAAAATCATCGGTTTATCAAAAATTCGTTTTCGCATTGGTTGGCGAAGTCCAGGGTTAAGTCCGAACCCGTCACTTGGGACACCACACTGAATAATGATTTACTTGCATGTCAAGCTGCGAAAGACGCCTTCAATTGGAGTGTTTTCACAGACTGGGAAGTAATGGCTTCCCCGAGTCGGGCCGACGCATGGCTTGCTTTGCACAAAGCTCCTGGAGATGGGGGATTACGATCTGCTCAACCGTCTCCGGTGAATAGAGTACCGGTCGAAGCAATGCGAGAATCGTTAAGCCTTCGATGACCATAACCATTCTAAACGTTTCGAGTTTAATGTCTATCGACGAGTAAAGAAGTTCCGCGTTAGCCAGAAGATCGAGACGGCTTTAATCAGGTTGTGAAGTCCGTCCGTGAGCTCAATATTGAAAATCGTTAACCAGGGTCAAAAATTGATAATATTCCGGTGCCCCCCCTTCCTTTATAATGTGCGTGTATTCAAAGGATTCCATTAATAATAGAAGGAGGAGGATGGAATGAGCTATCGAAAGCTGAGGAGAAAGACCGCCTTATTGCTGGCAATCTCAATGTTTTTTTCAATCATCGTATTTCCGGGAGACAGATCGGAGGCCGCCCGGACAGTCGAAAAAAAAGGAGGGAATTTATTTGCAAACGGCAGTTTCGAAGATAAGGACGAAAGCGGGAATGCCGAGAATTGGACAACGATACGCTATAGCGGCAGCGTTAGGGTCAGCGTCTCCGATTCGGTCTATAAAGATGGATCGCACGCCTATCAACTGACCGGCATGAACGTGACGGACAGAGCCTCAATCAGGCAAATTGTCCAAATGGAAAATGAAACTGCCGGCAAAACGTTTAAGCTGCAATTTTGGGTAAAAAGCGATAACCTCCTTGACAACGGAAAGGCATACGTACGATATCAGTTCCTGAACTCTGAAGGACAAAAGATCGGCGCCGTCAACTATTCGGACATGACGTACGGAGCGACGGACTGGACGTTCATGGAGAAAGCATTCAACATCCCCGACGGAACCGCAGCGATTAATTTCGAAGCCTTTTTGGATACGACGACAGGCACTGTCTGGTTTGACGATCTTCAGCTCTATGAAGCGTTTCCCGGCACCGCTCCGAGCGGCAATCTGCTGAAGAACGGCGGTTTCGAGAAGCATACGGTCTCGAACGATTGGGTGAACGGCGTCGGTCCGGCGGACACAACGATTTGGAAAGCGAACGGAACGCCGGTGTTTGCTATCGATCGCGAGGTTGTACACAACGGGTCAGCGGCGGTGCGGATTGAAGGGACTCCGCCCAACGTGAGCCGGGGCGCCGTCGTACAGCAAATCGATACGATGAAAATCGGCACGCCTTACTTGATCAGCGGTTGGTACAAGACGAAGGATGTCTCCAATACGTTCCTCATTCGCTTACAATACAAACGCAATGCCGGAAATGGTTCGGTAAGCGTAAACATTCCGATCGTGAATGGCGTGAGCGGTACAAACGAGTGGACGTACTTCAGCAAGCCAGTCACGCTTCCGGCTAACACGGATCAGCCTGCCGCTCCGGTCGTAAAAATGGAGGCTTTCCTGGAGAATTCGACGGGAACGGTTTGGTTTGACGATTTTTCCATCGCGGAGCACGTCCCCTTGACGGACTTTTCGTTAAATCCTTCGATTCTGGAGATCGGTATCGGAGAAGAGACGCAGGCGGAGGCGGCGTTCAGCCCGGAAAACGCGACAAACCGGGAGCTCGTTTGGAGCTCCTCCAATACTGTCGTGGCTTCCGTCTATCGGGATGGCCGGGTTTACGGACATGCTCCCGGTTATTCGGTGATCTCCGCCATGTCGCCGGAGACGAAACAGATCCGAAGCGCGGTTGTTTCCGTCGGTATGGATCCCCCGGTTTCGTTGTCCGTACAGCCTTACTCCGGAACGGTGACCGAAAACGGCGTATTGACGGGTACGCTGCCGGCAAGCGATGCCGCGAACGCGCCGATTGCATTCGCAAAAGCGACGGAGCCGAAGTATGGCAAGGCAACGGTTGAACCGGAAGGCACGTTCAAGTACTACCCGGACCGCAATTTCTCCGGAACGGACGAATTCGTCTTCAGGGCCCGGACGGCTGAGGAAGGGCCTGCGTTCGCCGTGGCCTCCATTCGCGTTGAGCCACTTAAGAAACCGCCCCTTCTTGATATGCTGTGGTATTGGACGGATAAAGACGAGCCGCTCTCCGGTATGCTCGGAAATGTCGCCGCTCCCGCCGGGGAAGCCGTGACATGGTCCGAATCCGGAGCGGAAACCCGCGGTGATTTGACCGTTCAGCCGGACGGCAGTTTCACATATACTCCCGCACCGGGTTTTGTCGGCTTCGATACCCTGGAAGTGACGGCAACGGCTTCCGGCGGGCTAACATCGACGGGCAAGGCAAAAGTGTTCGTCGTGCCGGAACGAGCCGACTTCATCAAGCAAATGGCGGACAACGGATTTTCCGCTCAGCATCCGCGTCTGCTCGCCACGGCGGAAGACTTTGAATATACCCGCAGCCTGATCGGACAGGACCGGTATGTTTCCGAATGGTTCGACAAACTGAAACGGGAAACCGATCCGCTCCTCGAACAGGAGCCGTATATGTATCTTGAAAATGGCGGGAATAACGGGAATATCCGGGATTTGCTGCTTCGAGCGTCACTCATGTACCGCTTGACCGGAGAGGAAAAATATGCCCATAGGGCGATTGAGGAGCTCGAGTCCGCAGCGCAGTTCCCGGATTGGGGCGGACGCCACAACAACATGCTGTCGCTCACGTACGTAACGCTAGCATCGGCGATCGCCTACGACTGGCTGTACGAGGCGATGACGCCGGAGCAACGCAAAACGGTCGAGGATGCGATGACGACGCATGCGTTCAGCCACGCGCTGGCCTGGTACCGCGGCGAGTTCACCCATAACGGGGAGTATAACAATATCAACCTCGTCGACAACGGCAGCTTCGGAACGGCGGCGCTCGCCTTCCTGAACGAAGGAGAAGAAATCAGCGCCCAGGCGACCGAGGTGCTGCAAGGAGCGTACCGCAAACTCCAACAGTCGCTCCGGTTCTTCACCGAAGACGGGTCGTGGCCCGAAGGAGTCCCGTACTGGCAATTCGGCACAGAGCCGCTCTTTCATATGATGGCGGCGATGGAGAAATCGCTCGGCACCGATTACGGGTTATCCGAGCTGGAGGGGATCGCGCAAACGGGCAATTATCCGCTTTATTTATACGGACCCGGCGGCATGTTCAACTTTCACGATGCGGGAAACCCGCTAGCTTAT
Source organism: Paenibacillus faecis (assembly GCF_008084145.1). GTDB lineage: Bacteria > Bacillota > Bacilli > Paenibacillales > Paenibacillaceae > Fontibacillus > Fontibacillus faecis. The sequence continues at coordinate 725,836 of NZ_VSDO01000001.1, forward strand.
CCGCAATCACTGTGGATAGCCGCTCGTTACGGCAATCCCGGATTCGCCTGGTTTGTCGGCGATATGTACCGCCGCTACGGCGCTTATTCGCCGTATTACCTGTTGTATTATCGGCCAGGCATGCTGGACACGCAACCGTCGGAGCTTGACCGGACGTTTACCCAAATCGAGGCCATAACCGCGCGGAGCGGCTGGGACGATCCGAACGGTGCGTATGCGGCAATGCACGGTTTCAACGAAACACTGCACAGTCACATCGATCTGGATTCCGGCACGTTCGTGTTCGACGCGCTTGGCGAAAGATGGGCGATCGATCTGGGGCTCGAAAACTACAACCTTCCGGGGTACTGGGATTACAGAGAAGGGCAACGCTGGACCTATTACCGCAAAGGCGCTCAAGGACAGAACGTCATGGTGATCAATCCTTCCAGCAATCCGGTCCTGATGCAAGATTACGATGCCCCGGCACTGCTTGCGGACAGTCAATCGAAACCGCGCGGCGCGTACGGCATCCTCGATCTGACGGAACGTTATCCGCTCGACGCCGTGTCTTACAAGCGCGGCATGATGCTGACCGGACCGCAGCGAGACCAGCTTATCCTGCAGGACGAGCTGGAGTTGAAATCGCCGTCCGAGTTGTACTGGTTCATGCATACGAACGCTTCAATTACGATCGGCGATGACGGGCAATCCGCGATATTGACCCAACATGACAAGAAGCTGTACGTGAAGCTGCTGAAGGCTCCCGCCGAGGCGATGTTCCTGGCGATGAACGCCGAGCCCCTTCCCGGAACGCCCAATCCGCCGGGACAAACGATCAATCACGGCATTCGCAAACTGGCCGTGCATATGAAAAACGCGGAGCAAAGCCATTTGTCCATCTGGATGGTGCCTTTGCGGGAGGAAGATCCTCTTCCCCAATCGGCGCCGGCGTTTACACCGCTCAGCGATTGGTCGATTCCGGACGGCGAACTGCCGGATAAGCCGGAATTGCCGACGCTGAGTTCCATTAACGTGAACGGTGTTTCGCTCCCGGGTTTTACCCCGTCCAAAACATATTACGAATATGTTATCCCGTTTAACGAAACGGCGGTGCCGCAAGTAGAGGCGACATCCGAGTTCGAAATGACGATCAGCGATACGCCTACTCTTCCGGGAAAAAAACTGATTTATGTCACCGACCCCGCGAATCCGAAGAGCAAAAACCGGTACACCGTATCCTTTGTTCGCGGTCCGATCGTCGGCAATCCGCCGGAAATCAACCGTTTGGCGGCCGCAAGCGTTACGGCCAGCGCATCACCGCAAGCGGACATGGGCTACACGCCGGACAAAACGTTGGACGGAGACCCGGACACCCGTTGGACATCCGAAGGCCATCAGTGGATTCAATACGATCTCGGTGAGCCGCGTGAGGTTGGGGCCGTATCGATCGCTTTTTTCAGCGGAGATACCCGGCAGGCGTTTTTTGACATCGCTACTTCATTGGACGGAGAAAACTGGAAGGTGGTGTTTCCCGATGGTGTTAGTTCGGGGTATACGGCAGAACCCGAGGTGTTCCATTTTACGGGCACGCCGGCCCGGTATGTGCGGATCAACGGATTCGGAAATTCGGCGAGCCGATGGAACAACTACACGGAAGTTGGCCTGTTCCGTCCGGTCCCTGTCTCCTTAAGCACTGATCTTCCTGTGGTTTGGAAGCCGGGAGAGCAGCATCCGGCGAAGGCGTGGCGCAACTTTGCCGACGGGCGGAAAGTGGCCGCGGCGGATGTTATTTTCGCCAGCAGCGATTCTACGGTCTTAGAAATCAAGGCCGACGGGCGTATTCAAGGCAAAAAGCCGGGGACTGTCCAACTGACGGTAACGGACCGGGAATACGGTTTTACCCGCAAGTACACCTTGGAGGTCAAGACGCCAAATCATATTTCGGGGGCTATCCCGAAAAAGTAGGTTGACTCATCCGGCGAACAATCCGAGGAACAGCAAGGTAGGATCGAAATCCAGGTGAAAAGCGAAAAAACGGCGGTGTTGGGGAGCTCCCAGCACCACCGTTTTTTTGGAGATAATGCCGCACGCAGACTACTGCGCGGAATAGAAACGTTCCGGCTTCTGAACGTCCAAATCAACCGTCTTGCCGCTCTTCCTCGACTGCTCGGCGGCATAACCGATCACATAGCCGTAGATCGATTGGTCCAACGAGGTGGAAGAGATGGACGGGCGTTCGCCGCGGAGCGTTCGTACGAAATCCTGAACCAGCCGCAGATCGCCGCCGCCATGGCTGTCGTTCGCGACATCCACCGTGATTTTCTCTTCCGCATATTCGCGGCCGGCCCACGGGTCCGGATGCCGCAGGACAAAGTAACCGTCTTCCAGAACCCCCTGGATTTCGCCCTTTGTCCCGGTCACATGCAGGGTGCGGCAAGGTCTGGAGGTCGCTCCTACCATGTTGAGGGAGGCCGTGGCTTGATTGTCGAATTCGATGATGACCGACTGATGATCGACCACGTCGTTATCGCAGCGCCACACGCAGCGGCCGTACGGATTATCTGCCCGCAATGAAGCCAGCTTTTCCTCCCGGCTCATCGTCGCGCCAAGATGGTTGTTTTCCCAGACATACATCCCCCAGCGATCCTGGTCGATATAGTGTTTACTGGCGGAATACGGGCAGTCCCGCTCGATCGGACAATCGGCCAGGCAACGCGTACCGGCTCCTTCCGGCGCCCGTTCGGGCCTGAACTGCATCAGGCTTCCGAAGCTGCCGACCTTGACGGGACGCACGCCGCCGGCCAGCCAGGCAATCAGGTCGAGATCGTGGCAGCATTTTTGCATCAGCATGGACGACTTGCACTTCTCTTCCGAATTCCATTTTCCGCGGATAAAAGAGACGGCCATATGGTGATAGCTGACATGCTCGGCGGCTTGGATGTTCACGATTTCTCCGATGCTTCCGGCCGCAATTCGTTCTTTCACCGCCTGATAAAACGGGGAGTACCGCAGCACATGGCAGATCATGACGATGCGGCCGCTCCGGCGTGCGGCGTCTTGCAGCCGCAGCGTCTCTTCCTCGTTGACGCCGATCGGCTTCTCCAGCAGCACATCGTAGCCATGCTGCAATAAAGGCAGCGTGGTCTCGAGATGGAGCTCATCCATAGTTCCGTTGATGGCCGCGTCCGCCAGCTTGGGCCGCTCGCACAACTCCGTGACGGACGCCATCGCGTTTTCCCCGGGAATGCCAAACCGCTCCATCGTTAATCTTCTGCGCTCCGGATTCGGCTCGACGACGCCGACGATCCGCAATTCCCGGGGATAGCGCTCGGCATAACCCGCATAAATCAGGCTCCGCTGTCCAGCTCCGACAATCACCGCCGTCACCGGTTCTCCTTTGTAATCCGAAATTCGTTTGTTCACGATTATTCCCCTCCTTCTTCGGCCGCCTGAAGCAAGGCGAACAGCCGGTCATACTCCGTCGGATCGAGACTGTACAAGGCCTCCGCCGGTTCGTTTAACGAGCGCGTTCCCAGTTCCTCGTCCGTAAAGCGGAAAACGCCGTCCAGCAGCCGATCCACCGCTTCCCCCAGGCCTTCCGCCCGCATTTGGCGCATCAATTCGTAATCGCGGATGCCCCGCTGCAGCCATTTATAGCGCAGGGAAAGCATCGGCCCGCCATCCTTTCCGGGGTAAACGAAATTGGTATCTCCCGCAGGCCAGAACTGCGGACGGTACTGAATGCTCTCCAGCGGACGATCCGGCCATACTGTATAGTTCCAGCGCAGGAATCCGTCCAGCTCCAGCCTCGCCGCCAGCCAGGGAATAATCCGGCTTTCGAGGGCGGGGGAACCGATCAAGGTGTTCGGCCGGCGGGGATTATTGCATACGTAATAGAGCAGTTTGCCGCCAATGTCCGGCTTCCGCCGGCGAAGCTCGTTGAACTCCTCAAACGCGCAGGTGAGCTTGGGAACGTAATCGCGGATCCCGTCCAGCTTCGCGGAAATGAACTCGGAATGGTTGATCGCCACCTTGAGCTTGAAGGACGGGGCAGCTTGTCGCAACGCCTGCAGCCGCTCGTTGAACAACGCCAAATCCGCCGGTTCGTCGGCCATGACGCGTACCCGTTCGCACACCCTCAAAGACCTGAGATGCTCCTCCAGCGCTCGAATATAATGTTCCAGCTCGCCGCGTTTGCGCATAAACCGGAACGTGCCCGTCCGTTCATCGAAATAACGGAGACGGATACCGTCGGGATAATCCGAAACGGGAGAACCGTAAACGCCATCCTGCGTCTCCCACACGTTCAACAACCCGAATAATTCGATTTCTTCCTTGATGCCGTATCGTTCCGCGAGTTCGATATAGCGGTCCATGGCGCGGTAATCGTAGGAAAAAGTCCCGTCCGCCCGCCGGATGACGCTCACGATATTGTATTCGAACAGATCGGACGGATCGTCGTCCATATGCGATCCCTGGCCGGACCAGGGAATTTCCGAGACGACGAGCGAAGCCGCCTTCTGTCCCAGGTTCCCCAGGCTTTCCAGATAGCGTTCGATGATGGCGAAATGCGCGTCGGACCACAGCCGAACGTCGTATTTTCTGGCGATGTTGGCGTTGTGCTGCCATAAATCGAGATAGAACCGGTACTGCTCCGGGGCGGGCAGCCGGCGCTGCAGAACCGTCAGCCCAAACGACAGTTCGCCGACCGGCACTTCATCCTCGAACATCGTGTGCCGGAACAACCGGATGACGCCGGAGTATCGTCCCGGCTGCGCCTGCGCGCCGACGTGGATTTCGACAAAAACCTGCTGCAGGTTCCGCGCAGCTACATGGATGGAAGATTGATCGAGCAGCACATCCGACTTCCTCCCGCCGTCGTCATCCCTGACTAGTCCAATAAGCCTGACCTCCGGCTGCAGCGCCTTCGCCGCCTCGTCCAGCTCCACTTGAATCCGGACAACCGGCAGCGGACCTCCCTTCCAGAACAGTGTTTCCGTACCGACCGTGAGCAGGAAATCCTCTTCCGCTCCGGCGACGACTTGCAGCGAAGCGGAGTCTCCGCGGCAGCAGACCAGTTCCATCCGCTTCACACTCGTCTCCCGCGCCGTCTGATCCCACGGGTTAACCCCCCGGATATATTTGTAATACATCGATTGCAGACCGAATAACATGAGCCTATCTCCTCTATTCCTTAATTGCGCCGATCATGACGCCTTTGACAAAATATTTCTGCAGGAACGGATACACCGCCAAAATGGGCAGCGTCGCCACCATGATGGTCGCATATTTGATGCTTTCCCCGATCGCCTGCTGGTCGGCGGCCGATGAGCCGAGCTGCATACTGTCCGTGCTGTTCTGGACCAGGATTTCGCGCAAAATCAACTGCAGCGGGAACAACTCACGTTCCCGGATGAACAGCATCGCATTAAACCAGGAGTTCCAATGCCCCACCCCGTAGTACAGAATCATGACGGCGATGACCGGCATGGACAAGGGAACGACAATCCGGAATAAGATGCCGAATTCGCCCGCGCCGTCGATGCGGCCTGATTCGATCAGGCTTTCCGGAACGGCCTCAAACGATGTCCGCATAATAATCAAATTCCAGGTGTTGATGGCCGTCGGCAAGATCAAGGCCAGCAAACTGTCGCCCAAATGCAGCCAGTTATTGATCAATAAGTAATTCGGGATGATTCCGCCGGTAAAATACATCGTAAAGACAATGCCCAGCATAATCGGCTTCCTCAGCATGATTTTCCGGGACAATCCGTAGGCTCCCAGCGTGGTCAGCAACAAATTGAGGCCGGTGCCGAAGATCAAAATGATCAGGGTGTTCAGATAGCCACTCCAAATATTGGGGTTGTCGAGCACTCTGATATAGGCGTCGAAGTTGAAATTCAGCGGCGCCAGCAGCAATCCGGGATGCGCCAACAGCGCGTTGGAATCGCTTAAGGAGGCCAGCAGCACGTAATAGAACGGGTACAGCGTCACGACGATGACAGCCAGCATGACAACGCCGTTCACGAGGTTAAAAGCTTTGTCTGAAAATGGTGCCATTGTTGTTCTCCTTTCTTACCATAATCGGTTGTCGGACAAGCGGCGAGAGAACGTGTTGGCGCCGATCAGCAGGATAAAGTTAATGACGGCCTGGAATAAACCGACAGCCGTTGTAAAGCTGTATTCGGCGCCTTCCGCCAACCCCTTGCGGTAAACGAAGGAAGAAATGACGTCCGCCGTCTCATACGTGTTCGGATTATACAGCAGAATGATTTTCTCGAAGCCGACTTCCATCATCCCACCGATCCGCAAAATCAGGAGAATCGTGATGACCGGCACCAGACTCGGCAGCGTGATGCTCCAGATCTGTCGGAACCTTCCGGCCCCGTCCACCTTCGCCGCTTCGTAAATTTCCGGATTGATGCCGCTTAACGCGGCCAAATAGATGATGGAAGACCAACCCATCTCCTGCCAAATTTGCGAAATGACATAAATCGTGCGGAAGTTGGCCGGATCGCCCAGCAGCGCGGAGCGCTCTCCCCCGAAAAAAGCGATCAGGCTGTTGATTACGCCATCCCGGCTCGTAAAACTGATAATTAATCCGCAAATGACGACAAGCGAAATAAAATGCGGCAGATAGGAGACCGTCTGTACGACGCTTTTGAATAGCCGATTGCGAATCTCGTTCAGCAGGATCGCAAACAGAATAGGTACGGGAAATCCGAACACCAGATTGTACAGGCTGATCAGCAGCGTGTTCTTCAAGACGCGGAAGAAATAGACGCTGTCGAAGAAGGCGATGAAATGCTTCAATCCGGCCCAGTCGCTGCCGCCAATGCCTTTCGCGACCCTGAAGTCCTGGAACGCAATGATGGAGCCGTACATCGGCACGTATTTGAAAATGATATAATAAAGCACCATCGGCAAGATCATGAAATAAATCGCCTTGTGTTTGGCAATGTCTCGAAGCAGTCTCATAACGGTTCACATCCTATAGCGTAATAAAGTAAGCGGGAAGGGAGCCCCTCCCGCAAAACTCACCGGCTGTTATAGCGATCCAGCGCCGCCTGTTGAATTTCAATGGCACGGCCGATTTTCATTTTCTCGAATTGAGCCACCATCGTATCGAAGCTGGCGACGGGCTCGGAACCCATAATGATCTTCGTGACAAACTCGCTCCGGTACGTTTCGATATCGTTCATGATGCTGCCGAACTCGTCCGCTTCTTCCGTCGTCAAACTCACGGGCGGCATCATCACCCGGTAGGCATTGTCCGCGTATTCCGCATAACGTTTAATCGCCTCTTTTTGCTCCGGGATCGTATAATATTGATCGTTGTACCGGTCATCGGCAGGTCCGATAAAGGAATAGTTCGCGATAAAATATTTGGCCATGGCCTGGCTGACCGACAGGTTATCCGGATTGTTCAAAATCAGATCCGTATAAATCGGCTGGCCGTTCTCCAGCGTATACGTCTCGCCTTCGATGCCGAAATTTTTCAGCATGGAGCCTTCCGGGCTAAACAGATAGTCGAGCGCTTTGATCGTCTCCTCGGGATGCTTGTTCGTTGCCGACAGAACGGCGCCAATCCCCGTAAACTCCCATTGGGCGGGGACGAACAGCGGCTTTTCCCCCTTATTCAGCACCGGAAATTGCACCGCGGCCAGCCGGGCCGCCGGGTCGGCCTGCTGCAATGCCGGAACATAGGTGCCCATGGAACTGCCGATATACCCGAAGAACGCCGCCGCTTGGCCCGAGCTGACTCTGGAATCCATCAGCTTGCTGTCGTTCGTCGCATAGTCGGGATCGATTAAGCCCTCTTTGTACCAGCTTTGCATCCGGACAAGGTAATCCTTGAAGCGGGGCTCCATCGGACCGTACTTGACCTTGCCGTTATCCACGTAGAAGGATTGGCCCAGGCCGTAAGCCCCCAGAAAATCGGAGGAATCCTTCGTGCCGAACAAGCGGTTTTTGTTGGCGGTAAAAGGAATGATTCCCTTCTTCTCCTTGATCGTCCGCAGCACGGTTTCCCACTCGTCAACGGTCTCGGGCTGCGGCAAGCCGAGTTCGTCCAGCCAATCCTGCCGAATCATCAACCCGGCGAAAGTTTTGTATTTCCCGTATTCGCCTACTTTCAAGTCGGGAAAGACGTAAATATCCCCATTGTCCGCCATCAATTGCTTGGCGATCGACGGATATTCGTCGATGATTTTTTTTAGGTTCGGCGCATGCGCCTCAATCAAATCGTTAAGCTTCATGATCGTACCGTCATTGTACATTTTGGCGGCCCCGCCCTGAATGCCGGTCCACTGCAATTGCATCACGTCAGGCAGCTCGTTCGAGGCCAGCATGACGTTAAACTGCTGCATCACGTCACTGTTGCTTGTGGACACGGGGTGGATGAATTGAAAATCAACGTTGGTTCTTCGCTGCCATTCCTTCACCATCGGGATATCATCCAGACTCTTGACGACGGATGAAGCGTTTCCATTCAACGCCGCCCAAAAGGTCAGGACGGGCGTTTCCGAGCCTTCCTTAACGCCGGAAGATGCAGAGGGCTGGCTTGCTCCACCGCAGGCCGATAACAATATCCCGAAAGCCAATACCGCCGCCCAAACGATGGACCCCCTGCTTTGTTTGCTGTTCATGCGGTCACTCCCCTTTTACTATTAAGTGTTATAAGGTTTTAGATGTGATTGGGAGCCGAATAGGTGGTTCGGCCGCCAATCCTTACGGTCCAATGTACCGGGTTGACGTGCGGCTGTAAATTTACGAATTTCAAGATTCGTATCGTTTTTCTTACATTCGCCATTCGCATTTCCCGATTCGATGACGTTATCATGCGAAGACGAGATCACGCAAAAAAAAAGAGGACCCGGCTTGGCGATCCTCTTTGCTCAGTTGGCGAAGAAACAGACGTTACCCGGCATGATGCTGCGTTCTGAATTGTCCGGGGGTAATCCCTTCATATTTTTTAAATACGCGAATCAGCGACTGGCTGCTGGCAAACCCGACTTGCTCGCTGATCTCGTTCAAGGAAGCCGACGTCGATCGAAGCAGTTGCTTGGCCAGCAGGATCCGGCTTTGGTTAACATAGTCGACCAGGTTTTCTCCGGTTTGTTCTTTAAAAAAACGGGATAGATAGGTTGGGTTCATATTAAAAGCCAGGGAAATGTCCGTCAGGCTCAACTTGGTATCCGTCACGTGTTCATGGACATAGTCCAGAATCCGGTCTTTCAGGAGGGAATTATGACTTTTCTTCTTGTCTTGAATATAGTCGCAAACGTTCCGCAAAAACGACAGGCTCATCTTCTCCATTTCCACAAATGTGCCGCATTCGGCGACCTGCATAATAAAGTTGTTCTTCCGGGCAATCATTTCTTCGTTGCCGATTTGCACCTGCTCGACGGCTTTCAGCATCGTTCCGGCCAGCTCGAACATCAACAGCTTTCCGAACTGATTGGAAAGTGTGCCTCCGGTGAAATTCTGCAGCAAGATACGGTGCAGCAAGGAGCCGGCTTCTTCATAGTTGCCTGTAGCGATAAAATTGATCAACTGCCGCTCCAGCTCAAGCGAGTAATCGATATTGTGCCGCGGGCTTTGAATCATCCCGTGGGAGATGACCTGATTCGGCCCGAGCACAAACTTGTAACCGAGCGCTTCCAAGGCTTCGCCGTAGCATTTGGGAATCGAAGCCTGCCGGGAATGGATATCGCTGATCCCGATGGACATTTGGACGAGAAAACCGTTCGAAAGCGTTGCTTGCGCTTCCCGGACGGCTTGGAAGATATCTTCCTTCGACGCGACCTCGCACTCATCCCGAATGTTGACCACGCAAGCGATCATTCCGTCGACTTCCGAGAAATAAACCTTGTACCGTTCCCCAAGCATCTCCTCAAAAATATTCGTCACCATAAGATATAGGAAATGCAGCTTTTGCTCCGGAATGAGGTCCGCCGGTTGGCTGAACAGCTTCTCGTAATCTTCGATCTGCACCAGAAGTACGACGAACCGGTCGCTTTCAAAGCGGATATCGAGCATGTCAAACACCTGGGAAGGCGACACGCTCATATCGAATTTGCCTTTCAACAAGCGGCCGAGGATATGGTTCACCCCCGTTTTCTCGTGCTCCCGCATTTTGCGGCGCGCCTCCTCCTCGAAAGCCGCGCTTTCCGAAATAAACCGCTGCAACATGGAGAATTCATTGCCGCCTCTTTCGATATTTGATTTCACTTTGGTGGACACCATGTCGATCATGTGGCGAATCGGCCGGTAGTTGCGGTGCGTGAACCAGTAGACGAACCCGCCGCCGAGGCCGATGCACAGCAGGAAGCTGACGGCAATCAGCCGCTTCAGCATCGTTACTTTTTCGGCATAGATGCTGAGCGGGACGACGGAGACGTATTTCCAGCCGGTATCGGAGGAGCTGATATAAGTTGCGGCCGCCTTCTCGCCGCCGATCGAGACGTTTTGGAATCCGTGGTCTTCCGGAAAATCGTTCAAATCGATCTCCGTCACATCGGCCGAAGAACCCGTGGCCAGGATGGATCGGTTCCGGTCATCCATGATGTATATCAAGCCTTGCGAAATGCTTTCGATTTGCGAAATCAACCGCTCCTGCTTCAGCAAAATGACGAGCACCGCCGGGGGCTCCTGCGTCTGCTGAATGGGCAGTGATTGCGTATAAACAAGCAGTCCCTTCGCCCCGTCCGTACCGGTATTCAGGCTGCGGAACGCCCCTTTGCCGCTCCCGTCAAGCCAGGTCAGCCACTGCTCGTAGGTGAAATCGTCCACCGGACGGTAAGTTTGCCGAAACCGGCGGTACAGCTCTTCTCCGGACAAGTAGGTGCTGGTGGTCAAAGCATAGTGTTTTCTCTTGTCAAACAAATAGATGTCCGAGATGGTGCCGTTGGCGACAGTATACGACCGCAAGCTGGAAATCAGCTCGTTCCCCAGCAATTTGACATCGGGACGATCGTAATTGTATCTGCTGTAGTACGACAGCACTTTCGGATCGTTGGCCAATTGCGTTCCCATCCGGCGAATATCGTTGATCTGATTGTCGACCGCCTGCCGAACCTGGTGAAGCAGAGCGTCGTTCGTCCGATTAACTTCGGAATCCAGCATCTTTTGCGAATAGACCAGAACCGTCGTCGTAATCAGAATGGGAATGAATAAAATGATTAGATAGGAATACAACCATAGATGAAACACTTTTCGCCGCACACGGGATTCCCCCTCATTTTTCAAACTCAAGGATCAACGAGGTATCGCTTCTTATAACTATAATGAAAGCGGTTACGATTGTGAAGCTGAAATTCTGCCTCCCCCAGGGAGGCAGAACAGAGGGGGCCGATTCCCGAAGATCGCCGGCCGCCTCTTCATCCTTCGGGGTCGGCGGCTTATCGGCTGTACCAGTATCCGGGAATCCCTTTCTCCAGGCGCATCAGGGCTTCGAGATAGTAATAGTCTCCCCAAATCGTATAATCATCCGGAGATAGTCCGGTACGGACGGAATACGAACCGCGCCGGATCAATCCCTCTTCGTCGGAGTCCAGGTCAGGGGTGTAATTCTGCGCCAGGGAAGATATGGATTGGGTGACAGCCTCCATCAAATCCGCTTTGAGCGGATCATCCTGTCCCAGATGGCCGGCCAGTTCCAGCATACCGCAGGCGGCGATGGCCGATGCCGAGCTGTCGCGCTTCGATTCCGGGACTTGCGGCACGTCGAAATCCCAGTAGACGACGTGATCTTCCGGAAGACGGTCGATAAAATACTTCGCCATCCGCTTGGAAGTTTCCAAAAACTCCGGCCGTCCGAGTCCGCGGTACGCGAGAGCGAAGCCGTAAATGCCCCATGCCTGTCCCCGGGTCCAGGTCGAGCCGTCCCGGTAACCCTGGTGGGTCCCGCCGCGTACGGCCTCGCCGGTAGCCGGATCGAAATAGAAGGTATGGTACGAGGAGTCGTCCCCGCGAACGAGGAAACGGCGGCTTTTCTCGGCATGAATCCCGGCGGCCTCCCGGTATTTCTCATCACCCGTTTGTTCCGCGGCCCAGTACAAGAGCGGCAAGTTCATCATGCAATCGATAATGATCCGCCCCCCATTCTCCGGATCGTTCTCCCGCCCCCACGCCTGGATCAATCGGGGCTTCTCCCTCCACCGCTTCATCAAAGCGTCCGCCGCTTGCAGCGTAAGCTGTCTCGCTTCCACATCTTTTTCCACGATCCAGCCCGCTTTGGAAGATAGCGAGTACAGAAATCCAATGTCGTGGTGATCCAGGTTGGTGCCAACCTGCAGGCGCTGCCGGAAACTGTCCACCGTCCGGACCGCCGCGTCCCGGAAGGCCTTCTCTCCCGTATATTCGTAACACAGCCACAACATCCCCGTCCAGAAACCGTCCGTCCAGTCCGTATTGGGATTAAGCACATAATGCTTGCCGTCCGCACTCACATGAGGGAATTGATCGCCGAATCGTTCGATGTTGCGTTTAGTTTGTTCCACCGCTTGCTCAATCGCTCTTGCCCACATCACATTGTCCTCCATTTTATCCGCATTTTTCAGAGCATCCACTACAAATTATAAGTAAAGGGGCATTACGCTTTGTTGTGCCTTTATGTAGCTGAATTGCGATTTATCTTAATCGCATCGTTACCGGGTATGCTATGATAGGACTAACCATACCCTTGTCCCAAGGAGGGGACCGCGTGAAATTTCGTGAATCCATCGACTTCGGAACCGCAGGTTACATGTTTAAATACCGGGATGAAACCAAAGAGAAGCATTGGAAAATGCTCCATGCCCATCAAGGGATCGAGATGTTGTACATCCATCAGGGAGCCGGTGAAATTGCGCTGGAAGGCCAACATTACCCCTTGCAAAACGGAACGCTGGTTATTTTCCAGCCGTATCAGCTCCATCGGGTGGAAGTGCCCGCTCATCATCAAACTTCTTATATCCGCACCAACCTGACCTTTAACCCGCATCTTGTAGGACCGTGGCTGACGCCTTATCCGCGGCTTCAATTCTTCTTCCGGAAAATGTGGCGGGGCGTGTTGCCCAAGCAAGTATTCCAGCTTGGGGAAGATCACAGACTGGCCCATTTATTGGACGATCTCGAGCACTCGCGCAAAGCCGCTCAGGCCCCGTCGGAAGAGGATCTCGCCCTGTTCTTTCTGACGCTGCTAAGACATCTTGAACTTCACGTGTTCGCCGACAGATTATCCGCCGATGCCGGACCCATCAGAGCTACCCAACACATCGAGAAGATCATGGACTGGGTTGAGGAACATTTCCGCGAACCCTTTCAATTGAGGCGGATTGCCGAGGACCTCCATCTGTCACCCTACCATCTGTCGCATCTATTCAAACAGTATACCGGCCGAACCATCACGGATTATATTGCAGCCAGACGCATAAGAGAAGCTTGCGCGCTGCTCGTGCTCACTTCCAAACCGGTCAAGGTGATCAGCCGGGAAGTAGGCGGACTCAGCGAACCGTACTTCTGCCAGCTGTTCAAAAAATGGAAGGGCCTCACGCCACAGGCTTACCGGGAAACCGCCCGTTTGTTGTAGCTCCAGCCCCCATCCGTTGCCGGTAACATCCCTTCATCTAAAAAAAGCTCCCAGCTCCACTCCATCGGTGGTCCGGAAGCTTTTTTTGCAAGTTGTCCTCACTACGCCTTAAGACTTACCCAAGCCCCGCCGGCATTCGCCGATTTTTCTTCCGCCTCGACCAGCGCCACAGAATCGGCGGCGCTTTCAGGCGTGCAAATGACGATCGGTTGATCATGGGCAATCGCTTCGATAAAATGCTTCAATTCCAGGTAATAGCCGTCATCCAAGGTTAGTTCGGGCTTAAAGCCCGGCTGGTCGTTGGGATTTACGGTTACGGAGCTGCCATCGAATACGATGTTCCCCCGTTCAAAGTTAACCCGGTACCCCATGTAAAAACCGAAATCCCCCTCCAGTGTCCAGTCGACCTGGGCGTTGATCACTTTACCGTCCGGGTAAGCGTAGTGGGTGGACGCGATATCGTAGCCGCTGCCCGGGATGACTTTACGCCCGATGGTGGACACCTTCTCCGGGGCTCCAAACAGCCACTGAATCATATCGGCATCGTGAATATGCATATCCAGCAGAGCCCCGCCGCTTAGTTCCTCCGTAAGAAACCAATCTTTCGGCGCTTTCGAGCCGCGGTAGAAATATCCGGCTGTCGCCTGGCCAAAACGCTTTTCCTCAATCGCTTTTTTCAGATACTCATAACCCGGCCAAAAGCGCAGGCACTGTCCAATCATCAGCTTTCGGCCGTGCTTCTTGGCGGCCTCGGCCATTTGGCGGGCATCGGCGGAATAGCGGGCCATCGGCTTTTCGCAAAATACATGGTACCCGCGTTCCAAAAGCGAGCAGGTCATCTCCGCATGCAGGTAGGTGGGAACGGAAAGATCGATCATATCGAGCTGCTCTGCGGCAAGCATATTCTCCAGATGATCATACAGCCGGTAGGAAGACAGATCATAGATCTCCTGCCCTGTCGACATATTGCCGTTCGCTTTGCTGTCCTTCAACTCATCGATCCTAAGATCGCAAATGGCCGCGAGTTCAACCGGCTCCCCTTCGGCCATCAGACGAACATAGTTGTCAAAATGCATCCGGCCCATAAAGCCGAAGCCGACCAATCCGATTTTCAGCATGGCACTGCTCCTCCTCGTCCCAAAATGGCATCCATCGCCGCCGAGGTATTGAAGATAATCTGTTCGGAATGATGCTCATAATGCGGAATCATTTCGGCCGTGACGTAATTGGTGTAGCCGACCTCGCGCAGCGCGGTCACGACGGAGGGATAATCGACATTGCCCGCCAAGAGGTCCACAAAACCATGCAATCCGCCGGCTTCGCGACGATAATCCTTGAAGTGTACCTTCTTGATGCGCGGCCCCAGAATACGAACCCAGTGCTCCGGATAACCCGCATACACAACGTTGCCGACATCCAAATAGGCACCGACATAAGGCGAGCCCACGGCGTCAAGAAAACCGCGCATTTCCAGCGGCGACAACAGGAATTTGTTCCACACATTTTCGATGCCGATGGAGACGTCCGCCTTCTCCGCTTCTCCCGCCAGCTTGCCGATCGCTTCTAGAGCGCGGTCGTAAACTTTGTCGTAAGGCACCACCTCGGAGCCGGGAATGAAATCAACGCCGACCGCCCCCGGAATCACCAGGATCGCGTCAACCCCAAGCGTCGCCGCCAGTTCCAACTGCTTTTTGCAAATATCGGACGCTTTGCTTCGTACGGCCTTCTGTTCACTGGTCATGGAATAAGACCAATACAAGCCGGTGGCCAAACCGCATATTTCCAAACCCGCGTCCTCCACTTGCCGACGGATTTGAACGGCCTCTTTTTCTGTAGTCTGCAGCCCAAGTTCGCCTTCCTCGTTCAAGGCCAGTTCAATCCCTTCAAAATCGGCCGCCTTCGCCAGGCGTGCGCTTTCCGCAATAGTTGTCCCTTCAGGGAACGACCAGATGTTAATTCCCTTCCTCATTGTCATTCCTCCCCATTTGTATTTTTCCGTTGAAATGATACCATGATGATAAAACTTTAATTTTTGTTCTTCTATCCACATTATATTGACTTAACGACATGATTTATTTAGCGAAAAAAGTTTATTTTTATCTTATTCCGTGAATCTTCAGTAAGGAGGTTCTTCCTATGAATGAAAATCGTCCTTTATCCGTAAAAACGCGTACCGCCCCCTTCGCGGCGTGGTCGCCCAGCATTCATTACGCCCAATATCAAACCCTTTCCCCATGCCGTTTCCCCGTAAGAAGGCTGTACGATTTCGAGTTGCTGTACGTCTGCCATGGCGAAATGGCCACAACCATGAACGGGCAACGCTATCTGCTTTCGGCCGGCCAGCTCATTTTCCTGCCTTGCGGGGTCTATCATCAAAACGAGATTGTTTCCGCGCCTGAAGCCAAACTGATGGGAATTCACTTTGATTTCTTCAGCGACGTTACGATTCAAAAGGAGGAAGATCTGATTGTCCCCGAGGAAGAAATGGAGTGGGACAAACTCGCCGCAGAGGCCGTGACGGGAACGGATAGAGGGCTGGCCTTTTCCGCGGATCCTATCTATTCGCCGTCCGTGGAGTGCGTTCAAGCGATGGAACAGCTGATCCATGAATTTGCCAGGCGTTCTCTTGGATATGAGCTAGTATGCAAGGGGTTGATGTTGGAGATTCTGGCGCAATTGCTGCGTTCCCAAATGGCCCGTCGGATCACCGGGGTCTCGGAGCACGGGGAACGCGTTAAGCGCCTGGCTGAGCGAATGGACGCCGCTCCCGCGGAGGACTGGTCGGGCAGGCGGATTGCGGCCGAACTGCAGATGAGCGTGGATCATGCCGCAAAGCTGTTCCGGCGGATCATCGGTGTCCCTCCCGGCGAGTTCCTGCGCAGCATCCGGCATCGCGAAGCATGCAGGATGCTGCGGGATACGGACTGGACGATTGAAGAAGTGGGAGCTCATGTTGGATATTCCGATATTCATTATTTCAGCCGTTTATTCAGCGCAAACGAAGGAATCTCACCGCGCGCTTATCGCAAGCTTTCCCGCATCCTCTAACGTACGGACTTGGCGCAAAGCGAGACCGAGGATAACCGGAAAACCCTATCCCTCTTGACTCGAAGGATAGGGTTTTGGCTGTTTTACCAAAGTAGCTTTATACCATCGTGTTGCCGATATTGGTGTCCGTGTCTTTATTGAGGAACATGCTGCCTTTGATCAGCAAGTTGTTTAGAACCTTGGTTCGTTTCGCCTTTTCGGTTACGATCGCGTTGGAAATCGATTTATCGGTATTGGAATAAATCGTATTCTGAGCGATGATCGCATCTTCGGCGTCATCAGTTAATGAAATGCCGTACCCGGTATTATCCGTTCTTTTGAAGGTGATGCGGTTGCCGATAATTTCGGCGCGTTGCCCCCCCTTGATTTGAATCGCCGAAGTGCTCGCGGTGTCGGAAATTTCGTTTTCGGTGATTTTAACGGTTTTGCCGGCGCTGCTCTCTCCGTAAATGGCGACGGATCGGGAGCCAAGTATATAGTTCCCTTTGAGCGTAACATGGCTGTTTTTGTCGAAGCTGATCGCATAATGGGCTTGTTTTCCTGTGTAGCTGGAACAGTCGATATAGTTGCCTTCCGCGAAAACGGATGTCTCTTTTCCCCCCCAGTTTTTGATGGATATGCCGCCTTTGCACTGGCCAAACGAATTGCCCCGCAGCACGACATTGGTGGACTTGTCCAGTTCGAGGCCGAAGCGTTCCGAATGGAGGGCCTTGTTGTTCAGGAATTGTACGTCATTGCTCTCGTCGACCTTGTAAGGCACGCCCGCTCCGCGGTGCACGATATTGTCCGCGATCAGCACATTTTCCGCTCTATATACGCCGATGCCCGTTCCTTCGCCGAGATGGGAGACGGCATTTCCCGTCACGACCACGTCTTTGCCGCGGGCGTCGATGCCGCTGCTGAAGCCTTTGATGGTGTTCCCGGTAATCGTCACGTTGTTGCCGTCAAATCCGTTCGATACTCTATCTCCCAAAATGGCTACTTTCGTTTTATCCGTCCGTACCAGCACGTTGTTGGAAATAATCGTATCCGTACCGTTGCTGTAAGAAAGCGTACTGTCCGAATGATTCCCCTCAATCACGACTTCGTAGCCGCTGAAATTGAGCACGGACGCTTCTAGGTTTCCGCGGAACAGATTGCCGCGAATGACGACTTTGCGCGGCTTCTCGTAATCGATGTCGCCTTCGCCGTATCCTTCGATATCGATACCGGCCATAGGTTTGGTACCCTTGACGGTCCCCGCGTTCGTAATTTCATTGTTCTCGACGAAGACCCCTTCGCCGGCTGTGATCGAAATGTTGTTCCGGCGCGCTCCGTCCAGCGAGCAATTGCGGACGGTTACTAATTTTGGTTCGTCATAGTCGGGATCTACGCCCATGAGGCCCACCGAGCCAAGGAAGACGCAATCGCCGGTGCATTTGCGGATTTTCATATTTTCGATCGTAACTCTTTTGCCACCGTGGACATAAATCCCGAAGCCATATTCCTGCGTCGAATCCGGAAGTTTGCTGAAATCATGCTGGTCCAGATCGCCGGTGATGATGCCGCCCGAAATCGTGACGTTTTCCACTTTACGCAGATAAATACAAGAGTAACCTCTCGCAGCGTTAGGCTCTACCTTCAGCTCCGCCTCATGATCCAGGGTAAGCTTCATGTGGGACGGAACCACGATGCCGCCGCCTTTTTCCGGAGTGTTTGGAAAGAGGGTCCCTACGCCTTGAATCATATATGTCCCTTTTGGAATAAAGGCTTCATTATACCCGGCGCTTTTCGCATGGGCGATCGCCTTGTTCAGTCCTTCCGTCGTTTTTACCGCATCGGTGCCATTGGTTTTGATGCCCCACTGCGCCGGATCGATGACATAGCAGGTGGTCGTCATGGCCGTTGCCTGTGCGGTTTTGTTTTCAAATTCGTTGTTCATCATTGTTCCTCCTTGTTTCTTGCCTGTTGATTTTGGCTTGTTTGCATTATGGCCGTTTAAGAAATCCGGAAATTCCATCTCCTTTGCGCAAAGTCTATTAGGTACCCGGGTGGTATGTTTCAATTGGGATTCAAAGGAGCCGGTTTCCTATAGTTCCCGCACTACTAATGTAGCAAAACCCGAGTGCGGCTAACGGCCATGAAAAGGACAGGTAGCGGGTAAGGAGAAGGAAAGGATTACTGGGCATATCTTGGTTGGTTTGCATGAACTTTTAAAGATTTTGAGGAAAGAAAAAACGCCGGAATCTCGTTCCGACGCTTCCATATCCAATATTTTTTCACAATAAGATGTTTTGCTGGTCTTTTTAAAGCTTCGCCTCAAACCATTTCCGCCAGGCTAATAAACACATCGTTGCGCCTTTAGACTCAGGTTGCCTCATTCATTGATCTGCCTATCAAATAACATTGTGTTAAAAGACTCGGGCTCCAGTTCGAAGCCGTATATTTCCGTTCCGTCCGAAATCCGCACGGTTCTTGCCTCCTTGAACGGATTGGCCAGCACCACGACGCGCTCGCCGCTTGGCGTTACATAACTGACCGCGTTGCCGAACCAGTGGCCTTGCTGACCGATCCGCTTTGAGCCCGGCGTCACGAAATGCGAGAAGTGTTTCATCACGTAATACTCGGGATTTAAAATCGCCCTTTGCTGCTCTTTATCGACCGTAATCATCGAGTTCTGCTCCCACCCCCACGTGCTTCGTCCCTTCGGCCCAAGTACCATGTTCCAATAAATGTACGCGTTCACCCGGTTTGTGAAATAGTGCTGGAACAAATTAAATACGTATTGGGCATATTCCCAAGTGTTCGTGCCGTCGCCGCATTCGTTCTCGGTTTGCATGTACCGCAGTTCCGGGTAACTCAGCACAGTGCGCTGGATCGCCCATTTTCCGGCCCATTGATAGCCTACGCCCTTAATGTATTTATAAGCTTCAGGATCGCTTAACACCGTATGTGCGTAAGCGTCGTGGTCGGTGACTTTCTTCTTCACCCATTCGTCCCACGGTTCCGGCGCATTGATCGTGCCCAGCCAGATTTCCGTATCGAGTCCATGCCGTTCAAAGGCCGGTCCCAAATAATCGCGGATAAATTCGCGAAGTTGCTCGCCTGTCCAAACGCAGGACGGAAACTTCTGATCGGCCACTACTTCGTTCTGGACGTGGATCTGGTGAACCGTGATCCCCTCTTCCTTGTACGCCTGCACGAACTTTACGAAATATAGGGCGTAGGCTTCCAGATTTTCATGCTCCCAACGTAGTGTTCCGTAGTTATAGGCTTTCGGGTGCTTCATCCAAGTCGGCGGGCTCCAAGGCGAAGCGAACAGCTTGAGTTCGGGATTCAGCGCCAGGGCTTCCTTAATATAGGGAATCAAGTATTTCCGGTCCCGTTCGATGGAGAAATGCTCCATCGCATAGTCTCCATCCGTTTCATTGTGGCTGTACCACTCCAGGGCGTAGTCGCTGGCTCCGATTGGAAGCCGGCAAATGCTGAATTTCTGTTCCCCGTCCGGATGAAACAAGTCGAACAATACCCTTGTTCGTTGCTCCTCGGGAAGTTGGCTTAGCGCCACAAACCCGAGCTCATTAAAACATCCCCCAAACCCTTCCACGTTTTGATAAACGGCATCCGTCAGCGTCAACTCCGCCGTTCCCCCGTTTGTTAATAAATGAGGCAGTCCTTTCTCTTCCCATGACCGCTCCCTTGTGCTCGATATCCATCGTTTCGGTTGTAACATGAATATCCTCCTCTCTCTTTCGGTTAATGCTTATACCTAGCCCTTCACAGCCCCTTCGGCAATTCCCTCCATAATGAACTTTTGGAAAAAAGCGTAAATCATCACTACCGGAATCGCCGTGAGCACCAGCGAAGCCAGAATCAGCGACCACTCCTTGTTATACTCCCCGAACAACATGTTGGTGGACAGAATCAACGTATAATTGTCTACGTCCGTCAGCATCATCAGCGGCAGCAGGAAGTCGTTCCAGATCCACAGAAAGTCGAGGATCGCGATCGTGACGGTGATGGGCAACAGCAGCGGCAAAATGATCCGGAAAAAGGTCTGGAATTCGTTGCAGCCGTCGATTTGCCCGGACTCTTCCAGCTCCCGCGGGATCGACTTGACGAAACCATGATACAGAAAAATCGCCATATTGACGCCAAGTCCGATATAGATCAGCGCCAGTCCGTAAGTGCTGCCCTGCACCTGCAAGGTTTTGGCCATCCGGGTGAGCGGAATCATAATCGAATGAAACGGCACGAGCATCGAGGCTACGAACAGCAGAAAAATAAAATGGCTTAATTTGCCCCGGGTCCGGGACAACTTATAACCCGCCAAAGCGGAGCAGAAGACGATTCCCCCGATGCCGATCACGGAGACAATCACCGAGTTCCAAGAGCTGTTCAGGAGATTGATTTTTTCAAACGCTTGCGAGTAGTTCTCAAAATGCAGCTTCGTCGGCAGAGCGACGAACGATTCGAACATTTCCGCTTGCGTCTTAAACGAGTTGACGACCGCCATATAAATGGGAAAACAGGTGAACAGAGCGCCCACGGACAAGATCAACCCGATCAAGAGCGAATTGATTCTCTTCATGCTCATGCTTCCACCTCTTTTTTCTTCATGACGTTCATCTGAATCAGGGTGACAATCAGTACAATGGCAAACAGAATGAGCGATTTCGCGCTGGCGTATCCGTAGCGGAAGTTATTGGAGAACGCCTCTTCGTAGATGTTCATCGTAATGACCTGCGTGCTTCGTCCCGGCCCGCCGCCGGTCAGTCCGTAAACAACATCAAACACTTTGAAAGCGCCGTTCAGCGTCAGGAAGAAGCAAATGGTCACGGCATGCGTAATCATCGGCAGGGTTACACTTCTTAACGTTTGGAACGAATTGGCCCCATCGATAACGGCCGCTTCCTTCAAGCTTTGAGGCACGCCTTGCAGGGCCGCCAAATAAATAATCATCATATACCCGACCCCGTTCCACAGCGACACGATCAGGATGGAGTAAAAAGAAAATTTCGGATTGCCCAGCCAGGCTTGGTCAAGGAAGGTGATCGCCGCTTTTTCGGCGAGCTGCGGGATCACTTGCGAAAATACAAAGGTCCACATAAAGGAACTGATAATTAGGCTGATCATATTCGGCATAAAAAAGATCGTGCGGAAAAATCCTTTGCTCCGGGTTCGCGTCTCGATGAGTACGGCAAGGAGTAAAGCGATTACATTTTGCAATACAACCATGAATGCGACATATTTCAGCGTAAATAATAACGCATTAATGAAATCCGGGTCCTCCGCGAGCGCTTCGACGATATTGGCAAAACCGATGAAGCTGTAATTCTGGTTCAGACCGTTCCAGTCCGTAAACGTGTAATACATTCCGCCGAATGTCGGTATGAGCAGAAAGATGGTGTAAATAACGAGTGCCGGGGCCGTAAAAGCCAGCAAAGAGATATACTTCTTGAACATCCTGGACGACGGCATGTTCTTCCTCCCCCTCCGTTTGTCTATGAATCGAGAAGGAAGGAACTTCTCGTTCCTTCCTCACAGGCAGCCGCGTTACTTGTTAACCTTGTTATACGATTTCCACGCTTTGTCGAGCGCTGTGAGCACATCGTCCTGCGAAATTTGCCCCGCGATATAGGATTGCAGCGCCTTGCCGGATTCATCTTTAACCGCTTGTGGAATCCGTAGATCTTGATAGGACTTGCCCTCTTTCACATAGACCATCGCATCGTCCACCCAAGGATAACTGCTGTAGTCGTGTACCGTGGCGACCGGATTAAACTTCAGCGCCTGGAAGAATGCGCTGGAATCCTTGTCGTCCAGCACGTAGTTTACGAAATCAAGGGCCACTTCCTTGTTCTTGCTCGTCTTGGACACGGCCAGGGAGGTGGACGTACTCAAGTTGATCATCGTAGCGTCGGGATTATCGTTGATCGGCAAAGCAGCTACGCCAAAACGGAGGTCGGGATTGGATTTCAGAATCGTCTCCGCGTACCAAGGGCCCTGTACCCACATCGCCGCCTTCCCCTGCGCAAACATCGCCGCACCGTCGTCGCCGCCTACCTCAAGACCGTTTTTGGTACCGTTCGCGTAAACCAAATCGATGATATCGAACATTCCTTTCATTTCGGTGAAGGAACCTTGATCCTGGTTCATCCGCTCGATGAAATCCGGATTTTCCGTATTGACCAATTGACCTATGGAAAGCGGCAGGAACAACTGCGGAATCCAGGCCTCTTTGTCGGACAAAATAAACGGGGTGATGTTGTTTTGTTTCAGCTTTTCAACGACCGTCTTCATCTCCGTCAACGTCGTAGGGGGCGTCAGTCCCTGCTCCTCAAAAATCTGCTTGTTGTACAAATAACCCCAAGACAGTGTCTCGAGCGGAACCGCAACAATTTTTCCGTCTTCGGTCATGACTGAAGGCTTCACGCTGTCCAGCAGCTTGCCGACGAACGGTTGATCCGACAAATCCTCCAGATACCCGGCTTTATAAAATGGAGGGATTTCGTTGACCGCATGGATAGCGAATACGTCGGGTGCGTCGTTGGAAGCCAGCCTCGTTTTTAAAATTTGCGGGGCGGTGTCCGCCGGCGGCATTTCCAATTGAACCGACACATCGATATTTTTCTCCGCCTTTTCTTTGGCCACGAAGGCATCGATGTACTTATCGTAATGTTCTTTCAGACGAGGCTGAGCGATAAACATTTTCAAGTTGACGCTTTTCCCGCCGGAGCTTTCGCCCCCTGCCGATTCGTTGTTTGCCGCATGGTTTCCGCCGCCCGCTCCGCAGCCGGCAAGCAAAGAGACGATTAGCGCGGTTCCTGCTAGACCCTTCCAAATTTTCATATAAGATGCCCCCCTGGAATGTTGATGTTTTGTTTACGGTTTCATTCTAATCCATGAATGAAAGCGCTTCATTGGACGGGATTAGACTTTTCGATTGGATATTTTTAAACCTTGTGAACCTTTTCTCGCCTCTCCCGGGGAAATTCCGTAGTGCTTCTTAAACACCCTGTGAAAATAGGATACATCCTCATACCCGATCATTTCGGCTACCCTCTTGATGGCGACTTCTTCGTCCGATTTCAGCCATTCCATCGCCTTCTTCATTCTTAAATCCACGACATAGTCCGTAACCGTTAAGCCGTATTCCTGCTTAAACGCTTTGCTCAAATACTCTTTACTGACGAAAAACAGCTTGGCGAGCTGCTCCAAACCGATCGGTTCCTCGTAATGATGATCGAGATACGATTTGACTTCCCCCAAATGCAGCTTATTTTTATATTTCCGCTGTTTGATCAGTTCTTCCAGGGCGTTCACATAGCACTCGGAGATCAAGCGGACCCCTTCCTGGAAGGAGTTTGGCATATCCGTAAGTTCAGCCGGGCGGTCCGATTCGCCGGCCAGCGCGTTCGCCGCGCAGAGCTCTCTCAAGTACAGCAAAGTATCTTTTACCAGATAGCGGATCGTTTCCGGCTTCAAGGCGGCTTCAAGCTCCGGATCGGACTGCAGTTCACGGCATACTTTCCGGAGTCCCTCGCCATTCAGATCATTAAAATAAGACCCTAACCTCTTTTCGTAAGCGGCCCATCGCGAAGACAGCTCCAAATCGATTCCCTGCCGCTCCGTGCGCTTCCGTAGAGACACGCAGCATCTGGCCAACACCACGTTCAGTTCCTGCGGATCGATCGGCTTCAGCAAGTAGTCGACCGCTTTGTAGCGAATCGCCTGCCTGGCGTAGTGGAAATCATCGTACCCGCTTACCACAATGACCTGCTTGTCGGGAAAACGGTCGCTCATCTTCCGCATCAGTTCCACTCCGTCGGAACCCGGCATGCGCATATCGGTAATGATAAGCTCAGGGTTAAGCCGTTCGATCATCCGCATCGCTTCCAAACCGTCCTCCGCCTCCCCCACGACTTCCATACTGTGTTCGTCCCAACGGCCCAAATTTTTGATAATGTTCCGGTTCCACTCTTCGTCATCCACAATCAATACTTTGAACATGCTTTAGCCCTCCTTTTGATCGGGAAGATACAGCGTGACGCTGGTGCCTTTGCCCCATACGCTGTCAAGGCTCATTTTGTATTCCGCGCCAAAATACATTTGGATTCGGGAAGCCACATTGATCAGCCCGATGCTCGTTCCTTTGGTCCAAACCTGCTCCAGATCCCGGTTCAGCTGCGTTCGCAACCGCTGGAGCTGGGCATTTTCCATCCCTGCCCCATTGTCCCGGACCATCAGCCGTATGCCCTCGGGCTCGAGGCGGATCGTCACCTCAAGCCGCCACTCTCCGGCCTTATGATCCAGCCCGTGAACAAACGCATTTTCGACGATCGGCTGCAGCGTCAGTTTCGGGATTCGGCAGTCCAGCACATCTCCGTCTATGTTTAGCTCGTAATGGAGCCGTTTGCCGAAGCGCTGCTGCTGGATATTCATATAATGATTCAGATGTTCAAGCTCCGCTCGAAGCGTCGCAAGCGTATCCGGATCCCGTACAATATAACGGAACATTTCGCTAAGCGAACGGATGATACCGTAGCTCTCGGCCGGTTTTTGCGAAAAGATCATTCCCCCGATCAACTGCAGCGTATTTTGCAAAAAATGCGGGTTGATTTGCGATTGTAGCGCCTTTAGTTCAGCCGTTTTCTTTTCCAGGCGAATCCGGTATTCGGTATTAATGTGGTCTCTGATCCGCTGCGCCATGGTGGCGAAATTGGCTTCCAGGAGCCCGATTTCATCTTTGCGCTTGCTCGGGGGGATCATCTGCTCCTTGGTCAGATCGAGCTTCCGCATCGCCCGGGCCAAACCGATGATGGGTTTGGTCGTTTTCCAGGCAAAATAAAAAGCAAATAAAGCGGATATCACCGTGGAGATCATCCCGACGATCAAACCATAGTTCATCGTCGCCCGGGCGCTTTCGTTGATCGTGGAGACCGGGATTATTTTCACCAATCTAAGATTAACGGGATCCAGCGTATTGTAAAAAACGAATTCCCGGTCCGTTCTGAATTGGCCCAGCCCGGCATCCTTGGAAGCTTGCAGCTCCGCCGCCACATCCGGAGAGATTTCGCCGTCGCCGTATAGAATGCGGCCGTTCATATCCGTAACGAACACGGCCTGCTCCTTTCCTTCGCCAAGCAAACGGATCGTTTGATCGAAATAGGACCAGAGCACCTCCAGGGAGATGTAGCCCAGCTTTTCCTGGTTTTCGAAGCGGTTGATGCTGCGAATCAAGCGAAATTTGCCGGGGTCCGCCGAATCCGTCTCCACGATAAAATCTTTGTTCTCCCGCAGCAAATCCCGGTAAACGCGCGGTATGCCGCTGATCTCCTCCACTTCGTTTTGCATCGAATTGATCGTAAACAGCGTCCCGGTTTCATGCAGGTACATAACGACGCCGACCAGGTGATTCCCTCCGCTGTAATACACGCTATTCAGCGAATTAAAAACATTCTGCTGAGCGGCAAATTGGCTGGCCGGGGTTTCCACTTCGGGCCGATTCAGATAATTGGCCAACCCCGGACTGATCTGGAGCGAATAGACCAGGTTGTTTAGTCTGGCAAACTGATCACCCAAATGAATCCCCGTCCATTTCATATTGGAGAGATTGGTCCCGATCACTTGCTTCTCCATCGAAGCGCTGCTGTTCTCCGCCGCCAGCGTGGTGACGACGACGACGGGCACGATCGCGATCAATATCATCGTCAAAATCAATTTGTTGCGGATACTCGTTTTGAACGGGTCGACGACCCTCCGCCGCAGCCTGCCAAACATTCGCTTCCCCCCCTGTGATGCCGCATATAGTAGAAAACGCCTCGCGGATGCGGGAGGCGTCTATTTCAATACAAAACTTCTATAGCTTATTGTTCTTCAATAATTGTAAAGCCCCATGGCTCAAGCTTCAGGGTTTGTCCCGAGCTTACCGGTCGGCCCGAAAGCAGCTCAATTCCCTCACGATGACGATAGTCTAACGAAGCCGGCATTTCAGCATAGTTAAAATAATATCGGACCGTTTTGCCCAGCCCGTTAACCCCGGATTTCGTGATCAACGGGAAGCGGATCTCTTGATCCAGTCCCCATAAACCGGCCTTCTTCACGGCATGCTCCAGGATTTTGCCCATCACGGCCTCGCTTGTCATACAGCCGATATATACAGCCTGCCCTTGGCCGTACCCGTTTTGCGTGACCGCGGCATATTTCCCCCAATGCGGATGATCATAATAGGCGAGCACCTCCGCCGTCGACGGAGTGAGCAGTTCCATCCACGTGTGCACCTGGTTTTGGTCTTCACCGACCTGGAACGGATCGTCTTTTAACGTCACCCTTTTCGGCTCGACGAACATGCTGTACGAAATGCCGCAAGCCTTGCCAATGATGCCCGGTTGCCGTTCGGAACGGACCTTGACGTTTTGATCCGTAAAGCCGCTCTTAAAAGTATAAACGATATGCCCACCGTCAACTACAAACCGGTTTAACCGCTCCAAAAGTTCATCTGAAGCCGTATAAAGCGCTGGAACGATGAGCAGATCATACCGTTCAAAATTCGTGGTCGCGGGAGATACGAAATCACAGCCGATGTTCATCCGGTACAGCTCATCATACATCATCCGAACGACATCATTGTATTTTTTCGTGCTGGAAAAATTAAATTTGAACCACTCCAGCGCCGTTAACGAGTCGTTGCTGACCAGAATGGCGACTTTATTCTCTTTTTGAAGGTTCACCAAATGCGGAGACAAACGCGCAAAATCCCGGCCGATCGTTCGGGCTTCCTCATAAACCGGGTTGGGTTCGAAGTCATGGCTGAGCAAGCCTTTCCAATAGGTTTCGAAAGAATTGTGGATGGAATGCCAGTGCCAGTAGGAAACCATATTGGCTCCCGAAGCCAGATGGCTGAACGCCTGCAATCTTAACTGCCCCGGATACGGTGTCCAATGGGGAAAGGCCTGCGCTTCCGTCTCGAGCACCAAATAATTCGTTCCTTTGGTGGATCGCGCCACATCTCCGCCGAAGGAAATTTCAATCCCGGTCAGATCGTCCTGCGACGGATGGTAAATGTCCACTCCCATGATATCGAAAGGACGGGAAGCCTCAAAATGGTCCACATCCGGCTGAATGCCGTAGGAATACCCCCGCCACTCAAAATCGAAATTTTGCGTGACAAACTGATCCGCCCGCTTGTACTCGTTAACGATGGATACTTGCCAGCTCAGGAAATCGGCGACCAGCTTCCGTTGGAATTTGGCAAACTCCGCGCCCAAGCTGCCATTGATCGTCCCGATGATGGACGGGAAGTCCTCCCAGCTGTTGATCCGGTTGCTCCAATAGTCCAGCCCGAACGCCTTGTTCAATTCCTCTAGCGTTTTGAATTTGTCCCTAACGTATTTAACAAACAGCAGTTGGACATTAGGGCCCGCGGTATGATAGTGCTTTGTTTCATTATCGGTTTGGTACCCGATCACCGCCGGATGTCCGCTAACCCGGGAGATCAGTTTGCGGATGATGCGCTCCGCATAAAACAAATAGGTCGGATTCGTGATGTCCATAATCTGCCGTGCCCCGTATTTACCGGGTCCGTTTGCCGTCGTGGCCAGCACGTCCGGGTGCTCCTTGACCATCCAGGTCGGTACGGCGTAAGTAGGCGTTCCGACAATGACATGAATTCCGGCCCGATGCATCGCATCAAGAACCCGATCTACCGAGGTGAAATCGAATACTCCGTTTTGCGGTTCGTGCGTGCTCCAAGTCGATTCGGCGATCCGCACCACGTTAATCCCCGCCTCTTTCATCATGCGGATATCCTCATCCAGTCGATCATAAGGCATATATTCGTCATAATAAGCGACACCGTATAACAGCTTCTTCATCATGACCTCCCCGTGTTTCATAATAATATTAGGCAAATCCATCAGGTGTAAAATTAATTCTAACGCGATTGTTTACGCTTTCATAGTATTAGAAAATTCCATCCGCTTCACTGGACAAAATTAAACTCTTGCAGTGGAGTATTTTAAACTACGACCTCTTTCCGCTTCGTTTCTTCCACAGCCATTGCAGATAAAAAACGCTACCGTCGAAGTCTGCACACTAACGGGAAAAACTACCGTTAATGCGCCGCTCTTGGCCTCATGGTGGGATTTAACTGGAAAAGTGGACCTCCGTCAAGAAAGTGGACACTATTTTTTTGGCTTTTATGTTAAGCCGACTTTTTCTTCTTTTGCAATTGAGCCGCAAAGCGTACTGGGGACATATATCCCAATGCTCCATGGATTCGTTTCCGGTTATAAAAGAATTCAATGTATTCAAATATTTCATCGTATGCCTGCTGCTGCGTCTTAAATTTGGTGCAGTAGATGAGTTCTTTTTTGAGAATACTATGGAATGATTCAATACAAGCGTTATCGTAACAGTTGCCTTTGCGGCTCATGCTGGCTTTCATCCGTAAGGTTTTTAGTCTCTTTCTGTATTCATCCGAAGCATATTGAGATCCACGATCTGAGTGGTGAAGCACTTTTCTTTTAGGCTTTTTAGCTGCATACGCATCATCCAGCGCTCCTAGTACTAATTCTGTTGTCATTCGCTCTCCTAAGCGCCATCCTACAATTTCACGCGTACAAAGATCCATAATACTGGCCAAATACAGCCGGCGTTTGGTGCATCGAATATAGGTAATGTCCGCTACCCAAACTTTATTAGGTTCATTGACTTTAAATTTTTGGTCCAATACATTCGGTGCAATCGGAAAGTCATGATTAGAGTCCGTTGTTCTTACTTTAAATTTCCTAGCTACACAAGAACGCAATCCCATTTCGTTCATGTAGTTGCTTACTGTACGCTCCGTAATCTCACAGTTCTCTTGATGGAGTAATTTCGTGATTTTGGGGCTTCCATACCGTTTCTTGTTATCGTAAAAGTGAAACCTAATCCGCTCCATGATTCGAGCCTTACGTAACTCCTGCTGGCTTGGTTTAGCTGATTTCCATTTGTAATAACCGCTCCGGGATACTTCCAGGACTCGACACATCTTCTCCACCGAAAACTCGGAGCTATGAGCTTCAATGAATTGGAACCTCAGTTCTTTGGTTTGCTGAAGATGTGAACCGCCTTTTTTACGATTGCTAACTCCTCTTTCGTATCCGCCAATTCTCGGTCCTTGAGCTTCAGTTCTTTCTCCTTCTCTTTCAGGAGTCGCTCCATTTCACGGAGTTTCTCTTGACTTGCCAAAGGTTCGTTTTCAAATGTTCTGTACTTTGCTTTCCATTGATGCAAGGTCTTTGCAGGGATATTCAATTCCTCAGCGATCTCCGGCATGGATTTCGTCTGTTCCTGAATGTATTTCACCGTCTTTCTCTTAAACTCCTCATTAAATCGTTGCCGCTGTTCACCCATGTGAACACCTCCTAATTTAAACTCTATTATTAAGGTTCTTTTATAGGGTGTCCACTTTTAATTCTAGTTGCAAAGTGCATTATAACTAACATGTTGCTGCCTATCCGCAATCTTTCTTGCCGCCTGTCATAATAGCGGCGTTTTGGGCCGTTATTTCGACCCGATTTGCGTTTTCGGGAAAAATAGCGGCCAAAAAGGGCCTTATTTCACTGATGCGGGTCCAAAAATCAGGTTTCGGCCCGTTTTTCCCTAAAATAGGGCCCCAAATGACCGCTATTTCACACGGAAAGGCACTAGCGTTGCATTAAGTAATTTGATTATGAATAATTCCCCTAAATTTACTTTGAATCAATATTTTTACATTATGTTTTTCTTGGTTAAACAAAAAAAGCTAAGGGGGAAAAGGCCCTACGCATTATCCTTTTTTTTGAAAATTACTATTCCTGTTCATTTGTCATTAGCGTATGATCAGTCTCGGCTCCATTGACTTCTTTGCTTTTTTTGGTGGCCTGCCATTTCGCTTGGTTCGCCCCTTCGAGGTTCGTGTTGGCTTGCGGTAGAGGGCTTTCATCAGATCTTCCCACGGCTTTTCCGCATAGATACGAATCAGTTGAAGAAGATCCCACATCGATTTTTTACAGTCCAGGGTCAACTTGACGAGCAAGCATAAAGCATAGGCGATTAAAGCGATATACATTTGGTTCCAGATGACTTCTGGCGTATATCCATGTGGTTTAACTAATCGAATATGCTGTTTGACCCACTTAAAAAACAACTCGATGTGCCAACGATTTCGGTAAATCTCAGCGATTTGGTGTGCAGACAAGTCAAAACGGTTCGTTACAAGGCGATAAGTACGCTTCTGGTCATCATAAAACTCAATTAGGCGAAAAACCCCAGGCAAGCCCGGAAGCTTCACATCAGCATCACGGATGAAACCCTTCTGTCTTTTGGGCAGTTCCCTTTCCCGGATGATCGTTAGCCGGCTATTTTCCTTGACGCGACATACAAATTTGATCTTGTCCTCTAGCCATTGTTGAAAATGCTCGTACACTTGGTAACCACGATCCATCACATAAGTCGCGTCTTTGTCGACCGTGAATTCAAGAGCCACTTCATGGTCCGCGATATCCTTGGTGGAGGCGATGATTTTACCCGGATACATGGTTTTGGAGTCCACCACGACCAAGGAGGTGTGCATCTTCGCGCCGTGATTGGTTTCTGAACAGTAGCACCATTTTGCGAGAATAGGTGGCAGAGTAACTCCCGTCGAATCTAAGAG
This sequence comes from Paenibacillus faecis, assembly GCF_008084145.1. Taxonomy (GTDB): domain Bacteria; phylum Bacillota; class Bacilli; order Paenibacillales; family Paenibacillaceae; genus Fontibacillus; species Fontibacillus faecis. Next base: position 757,098 of record NZ_VSDO01000001.1, read on the forward strand.
ATTTAGTTTACCAATACCCGGAGTAATTCCCTTCAAGTTCTTCGTTTGCTGCTTGATTCGTTCCATGATCGAGAAAAAGAGCGTTTGAAGATTTGCCATAGGCAGTTGCTTCATTTTTCGTGATAACTGGGCAGCACTGATACTTTCGAGTTGAAGGAATTTCTGAAAATCGCGATTGGCGGCTAAATGCTCTGCTATCACTTTATAGGAACCGCGCTGGTGCAACTGAGCCTCAATAAACAGAAGAGTCGCAGAACCGACAAACAATTTCCGGGCACGATAATCCAAAGATGTATTACGAGAAGGGTCCACATTTAATAACTTTAGACATTGACAAATGACAGTTTGATTAGGTACGTTATCCATAGTCATCTCCTTATTGTTGAGGCGTTTTTATGGATAACGCGAGGGTAACTCAACAATAGGAGATGTCTTCTTTTTTGTCTGCGAAATTTAATGCAACGCTAGTGACGGAAAGGACGATTTCGACAAAATAGCGCCTCAAATAGCCCTTATTTCCCCGTCCGGCTCAAAGGGAGGCGATTACGGCCCTTAGATCCTTCGGGTAAATGCAACGCTAGTGCCTCCCCAGCCGTTTAGGCTTCAAATTAACAGGAACAATTCCCTTTAATTTACCCCCGGACATGCAAAAAGCTCCTGAATCATCCATATGGACAATTCAGGAGCACTTTCAATAATATTAGGATGCGGTCGAGAGGACTCGAACCTCCACGGGGGGTTAGCCCACACGGACCTGAATCGCGCACGCGATTGGGGACCAAGCGGAAAACAAGTTAAGGATGAGGAACATAAAACCCGCGAAAAGCCTTGTAGAATCAAGGTTTTTCGCGGGTTTTTTCGTTTTTTCCAAGCGCCGCAAGGCTTCCGGGGAAGTGATCAAAAAGCGGCCAATTTTGGACGTTTGCGAGAACTTGGAGAGAACGATACAAGAACCCAGCCCGCTCCCTACCATTGACAAATTAAAGTGGAGCCTTGGACTCCAGGGAGGGTTTCTAATGACGACAACACCCCAAGCGACGACGATTACCATTGCCAATCAGAAAGGCGGTACGGGCAAAACCACCACCGCTTACAATCTTGCTCATGCCTTATCTCATGAAGGAAAAAAAGTATTACTGGTCGATTTCGATCCGCAAGGGAATCTGACCTTATGCTTCGGTATCAAGCAACCGGACAAACTGTCCGTCAGCATGTGCAACATTTTGGATGCCATCATGAGCGACAAAACGATTCCCGCGGCGGAGACATTTCTGCATTCTCAAGGCAAAATAGACCTCATACCAAGCAACATCGAACTATCCGTGTCGGAAATCAACCTGCGGGATGAAATGGGCAGCGATAAAATATTGACCTCATTACTGGAACCGATGAAAGAAAACTACGATTACATTTTAATCGACACGAATCCTTCGCTGGGCCTGCTCACCATCAATGCGCTTGCAGCAAGCGACAGAGTGCTCATTCCGGTAAATCCGCAGCTTTGGTCAGCTACCGGTTTAACGCAACTGCTCAATATTATTGTTAAAGTCAAAAAGCGGATTAATCCCAGTATCCGTATTGAAGGTATCTTGATGACGATGTGCGACTTCCGAACGAACCTATATAAAGAATCCTTCCGCCTTATCAAAGACCATTATGGGGAGATCATCCGCATTTTCGATTCACAAATTCCAATGTCCGTGACTGTCGGGGAAGCCAACTTCTATAGTCAGAGTTTACTCAGTTATCATCCCAAATCCAAAGTCTCAATGGCCTATCAGGACTTTGCAAAGGAGATGATTCAGCATGGCCAACAGTAATCGTATCGTTCCCAAATTAGGAAGCATTGATGAGCTACTTCGGCTCTCCGAACCGGAAGCACCAAATCCGGCAGCAGGAGGAATCCAATTTATTCCGATGGATAAAATTAGATTTTTTAAAAATCACCCCTTTCATTTATATGACGGCGAACGCCTTACGGATATGGCGAACAGTATCGAAAGCAACGGCGTGCTTTTGCCGGTCATTATTCATAGAATCGAGACCGATGAGAACGGCTGCGACTTCGAGATGCTCGCCGGGCATAACCGGATGAATGCAGCAAGGCTAATCGGTCTAGAGCAACTCCCCGCCATCGTAAAAGAAAATCTGACCGACGAAGAAGCGCTCATGTATGTTGTTGAAACGAATGTGTTGCAGCGTTCCTTTAGCGAAATGCTTCCGTCTGAAAAGGCTAAGGTGCTCTCTCTTCGTTACTCCGATATGTTCTCACAAGGGAAGCGTAATGACATTATTGACGAACTCAAAAAGCTGGAAAACCCGCAGTACGACAGGGAAGATTCAACTTCTGCCCCATTAGGGCACAGGTTAAAGAGCAGAGATATTGTAGCCGCTGAATACGGATTATCCAAAAATACGGTTGCACGCTTACTGCGAATTGACCATTTAATCGTTGAGCTAAAAAAGCGCGTTGATGACGGCGAATTCGGCATTTATCCGGCAGTGAGCCTCTCGTATCTACCAGAAACCGAGCAATGCTACGTGGAAGAAATTTTAGCGCAAACCGAGTACAAAGTGGACATGAAGAGAGCTGATTTATTACGATCGTACTCCGGCAAGCTCACCGCCGAAAAAGCAGAAAGTGTATTATCCGGCGAAGCGACCCGTAAACCGCGCAGCAAATCGCCCGCCCCCTTTAAGCTCAAGCATAAAGTATATGCCAAGTATTTCAAACCGGAAAGCAAAGCAGCCGAGGTTGAAGAGATTATCGACAAGGCGCTGGAAATGTACTTCTCCTATCAGCGCCAGCAATCCCCATTACCAGAATCGAAGGAGGATGACCATGCTTACGAAGTTTAAAGACCTGGAACACCATCAATTTTACGAAGGCATGATGCGCACGACGCAAAGCCACGACGACCCTTATCGGAAAGCTCTGTTTTATCTGCTCGGCCTGACCGAGCAGAGCCGCCTGCATATCCGAGATTTGTACGATTTTGAAGAGGATAGTATCAGGCTGGAAGGATTGCATCAAGCTTGGCAAACCAGCTCCTCCGCCAAACTGACGCGCTTGGCTTTTAACCTATACAACAGGTATATTGGCGATGAGGAACAGGATGCCGCCCGCAACTATAGTCCATACTTTATGTTCGATACCGGCCTGCTTCCGTACTTTTTGGAAGCCGTCAAATTGCGATATGCCGAATACGCAAACAACCAATACCAAAATTTTATTCATATTCCGATGGGTGTTGGGGACAGACGTATAGACTACGACTTGGAACATTAAAACGCAAAAGACACATAGAACCATCCAAAAGGAAAGGAGAACCATCATGAGAGTTGAACGGTTGCGGAGATTATATGAATCTACCATTACAGAACTGACCCAAAGTAGCGAAGCCTGGATGAACTACTTGCGTTTTGCCGCTCCCATCTACAAATACTCGTTCGACAATGCCTTGCTCATCTACAGCCAAAACCCGGACGCCACCATGTTGGCTCCCCTGACCATCTGGAACCAAATCGGACGCCGCGTTAACGCAGGGGAAAAAAGTATTGCCGTCTGTCATTTCGGAGAGGCTCGTCCGAAGCTGAACCACTTGTTCGATGTGACGCAAACCAACGGCAGGCCGCTTCCCTCTCTCTGGAGTCTGGATGCCATTGACACAACCGAACTGGCCGGGCGGCTGTCTTCTTATGACACCGCGATTCTAAGTGAAGCGATTAATCAGTTGACACGGGAAGCCGCCGCCTCATCCATGGATGAATGGTTTCAAGACATTGAATTGGACATTCAAGAGCATTTCTTGGGTTCAATTCCTTTAACCGGCTTGGAACAACATATGCAAGACTTGGTTCAGGAGAGCGTTCGGTTTCTTGTTCATCGCCGCTGCAAGCTGCTGGAACCCGAAGATGTGGATTTCTCTACCATCGTCCACTTCAATTCATTGCCGCTTGCCGTCCGCTTAGGGAATCAAGTGAATAACCTTGCCCGCAGTTTATTACAAGACATCGCCAGACACGTCAAAATCATGAACCAAGAAAGGAGCATCACGCATGGACAAGAAAGCAAATCTGACCTATCGCGAGGTAGACGGTCTCCTCTACCCCAACCTGCAAATCTCGAACCAACCGGAAGCGGACGAGCAGCCGCTGGGCCGATACGGTCGGATGGCGCTGAATTACCTGCGCAACCATCATCCACAGCGCTTTCTGATTCTTCAAATGCAAGGCGACCTGATGAAAAAAATGCACCAAGTGGAACAGGAAGCGCAAACGAAAATGGAACAACTAACAGAGCAGCTCCTCCGGCTCCGTCCCCTGCCTCAGACCGACGATACGCTGGAGAGGACACGCCACCTGAATCAGATCAAGGAGACCGCCGAAGAATTGATACTGAACGACATCGTGTTGAAACCGAGATAACTTTATCCGAACCGCCTCAGGGGCCGCTAAGCAGCGGTTCTTTTTTTTCGCCTGAAACGGACGGCTATACGGAAGGACATTCTGCGGAGGAGATATTGGCCTTTCTGCTACAGCGTAATCAAGGCGAGCCAACCCTTAAACCGCGACTTTATCAATTTGTAACCGAACATCATCCGGTCAAACCGGCCGATCTTGTGCCTGTGCTAAAAAATGCCTATGGGATTGGCGGAACCCGTGGTGACTTGGGTTTCGGTCTTCATGGCTACATGACAAGCGGCAAAGGGATGGAATTAATGTGGACGGATGCCAACGGTCAACACGAAGTGACGCTGACCTGGAACAAAGTGGCCTCCGTCCTGCTCACCCTCATACGGGAAGGACGATATAGTGAAAACCTTCCTCCATTCCCGCCTGAGGAGCCGGAATGGACGCTGTTCAGCTTTGCCGAACAAATCGTAGAAAACAAACAGGATAAGCGGCGCATTGAAAATGATCAACCTTCTACTACACGAACCAGATCGCAACAAGCTTTATCCCCCGACGTTGACAACTTATCGCAAAGTTCTATCGGTTCGGTTGCCGTCGCTACCGCTCCAGCCAACACCGTCTCCATGGCAATCAACTACCGCTTTGATCCGGCCCATTCTCCTTACGTACCCGGTCTGAAAAGCAAATACAAACGTAATGTAGAAGCGATTCGGCTGCTCAAGCGATTGGATGATGGGCAGCGGCAGGCTACGCCTGATGAACAACAAGTATTAGCTGGCTATGTCGGCTGGGGCGGCTTGGCTAATGCGTTTCATCCCACCGCCTCAGGGTGGGAAAATGAATATGAAGAGCTAAAACAATTGCTGGACGAGGATGAATACGCCACAGCCCGCAATTCCACAATAACAGCGTTTTACACGGAACAAGCGATTATCCAGCCTATCCATGACACTTTGAAGCGCTTTGGACTAACGGACGGCACAGGGCGCAAGCTGCTGGAACCGTCAATGGGTTCAGGCAACTTTTTCTCCGTACTGCCGCCGGAATGGGAAAAGGCTGAATTGCATGGGGTAGAACTTGATCCATTGACCGGACGGATCGCCCGCCAGCTTTACCCGACTGCCAACATTCGTCTCCAAGGTTTCGAGACGGTGGATTGGAAGAACACTCGCTTCGATGCTATGTTTAGTAACGTTCCTTTTCACAATATCCGCGTGTTTGACAAGCATTACACAAGCAATTATCTCATTCATGACTACTTTTTTATCAAGTCGCTCGACTTGCTGAAGCCTGGCGGCATTTTAGCCTACATCGTCAGTAAAGGCACGCTGGATAAACAAGATTCCAGCGTCCGCAAGTTATTGGCGCAGCAGGCTGAATGGATCGGTGCCATACGCCTGCCGAACACCACCTTTCAATCGCTTTCCGGTACAACCGTTACAACCGACATCGTATTTCTGCAAAAACGAACTGTGCCGGTCCGCTTTTCCAATGAAGAATGGCCGGAGTGGGTAGAAGTGGGACAGACACCGGGCGGTGTGCCACTCAACCGTTATTACTTGTCTCACCCCGAGATGGTACTTGGACGTATGATTTGGGATCGCGGCATATATGGGCCGGAACAAACCACCGCCTGCGTTCCGTTGGAGGGACAGGAATTTTTCCCTGCCTTGAAGCAGGCGCTTGGTTCATTGCAGGCAAATATTCCTTCTTTGCCCGTCCAATCTCCGCACCTTCATCCACTGGAAGTAACGGATAACGACGAACCGGAACGACGCGAAGCGCCTGTAGGTGTTAAAAATAATTCCTACGTCGTTGAAGATGACCGGATCTACTACTGCGAAAACGGCGAAATGCTGGCTCAAGATATTCAAGGAAAAAAAGCCGAGCGAATTAAGGGTTTATGCGAAATCAGGTCAGCACTGCTGGACGTCATTGACATTCAATCACGGGAAGAAGGTTACGAAGACGCAGAGCTTGCAACGGCCCAACGGCTGCTCAATCAGGTTTACGACCGCTTTGTCCGATCCTACGGCGCGATCAACGAACGGGCCAATAAAAGTGCTTTCTCCGATGACGACCAGCTCCCCCTCCTTCGTTCCATTGAAGATTTCACTCCACAAAAAACATGGGTAAAGGCGGCTATTTTCTCCCGCCCGACGATCCGGCCGAATCGTTTTCCCGAGCGTGTGGAATCTGCGCTAGAGGCGCTGCAAGTTTGTCTCAACCAACGGCTGCGAATCGACTTGCCCTATATTGCTTTCCTATGCAATAAAACGACGGCGGACGTTCGCGAGGAGCTTGGCGAACGCATTTATTTGAATCCGCAAAAGTATAACGGCGACATCGATGAGGGCTGGGAACTCGACGAAGAATATTTGTCAGGTCATGTCAAAGACAAATTAGCGTATGCGGCACTTAAGGCGCGGGAACATCCTGACTTGTTTACCCGAAATGTAGATGCGCTGACCCGTGTCCAGCCTGCTCCACTACTACCCGGCGACATTGATTTTCGTATCGGCAGTCCGTGGATTCCTGTTCGGTATTACCGTGATTTTATGTATGAAACCTTCGGAACATCCCAGGTGCTGCAAAACAGTCAAACAGTCGATGTCGATTATCTGGAATATACGAATACTTGGCGCGTGACCGGAAAATCGCTGGAACGAGACTCCATCAAAGTCCATCAAACCTACGGTACGCCCCGCGTCAACGCATATGAAATTTTTGAAAACAGTCTGAATCTACAAAGCGTGACCGTGCGCGATCCGGTTACGTATTTGGATGCAAACGGCAACGAACAAATCAAGTATGTCATCAATGCCAAAGAAACGATGATCGCCCGCGCCAAACAGCAACAAATGCGGGAAGCTTTCGCGTCCTGGCTGTTCCGGGATAAAGAACGCGCGAACACACTGTTGGCGATCTACAACGACAAATTTAATACGATTCGCCCGCGCCACTATGATGGTGAGCATCTGGTGTTCTTTGGGATGAGTGAAGAAATGGAGCTACGAAAACATCAGAAAGATGTGGCGGCTCGTATCCTCTATCAAGGAACTGCACTAATGGCCCACGAAGTCGGAGCCGGAAAAACGGCCGCCATGATCGCGGCTGGCATGACCTTGAAGCGGATTGGCGCAGCACAAAAGCCGATGTATTGCGTTCCCAACCACCTTACGGAGCAATGGGCCAATGAGTTTTTGCGATTCTATCCCGGGGCCAATATTCTCGTTACGACCAAAAAAGACTTTACCCCGGCCAATCGGCAGCGCTTTGTATCTCGCATCGCAATGGGTGATTATGACGCCATTATCATTGGGCACTCGCAGTTCGAGAAAATCCCGATTTCCCGCGAACGGCAGGAACGGCTTTTAGAAGATGAAATCCGCAATGTTGCCCGCATGATCGACCAAATGAAAAAGGAAAAAGGAGATGACTGGAGCATCAAGCAGATGGTTGTATTCGAGAATAATCTGAAATCCCGTCTTGAACGACTGGCCAACGAAAAGAAAAAGGACGACCTGCTCACTTTCGAGCAACTTGGCGTCGATATGCTGTTCGTCGATGAAGCCCACGCTTACAAGAACTGCTTTACGTACACAAAAATGCGAAACGTTGCTGGAATCGGTAAGTCCAGCAGCCAGCGGGCCACGGACATGATGCTCAAATGCCAATACCTTCAAGAAGTGAATAACGGCAGAGGCGTTGTGTTTGCGACAGGCACCCCAATCAGTAACAGCATGTCCGAAATGTATGTGATGCAGCGTTACCTTCAACCGCTTCTGCTACAAAAACTCGGTCTGGACTTCTTCGATAACTGGGCAGCAACTTTCGGTGAAGTTGTGACCTCTCTGGAAATGACACCGGAAGGCAGTGGCTATCGTATGAAATCCCGCTTCGCCAAGTTTCATAATTTGCCGGAACTGATGAGCCTGTTTCGACTGGTCGCAGACATCCAGACCGCCGATATGCTGAACCTCCCCACTCCCAAGCTGAAGGAGGAGAAAGCAACCGTAGTCATCAGTGAATGCTCGCCATTTCAGCAACAGATCATGGACGATTTTGTGGTTCGTGCCGAGAAAATCCGCAAAAATGAAGTCGATGCATCCGAAGACAATATGCTAAAACTCACCCATGAAGCCAAACTCATGTCCATTGACCCGAGGTTGTTGGATGAGGATGCTCCATCCGATCCGCATTCCAAACTGAATCGCTGCATTGGCAACGTCTTTGACATTTGGCAGCAAACGCTTGGGGATCGACTAACGCAAGTGATCTTTTGCGACAGCGGTACGCCAAAACCCGGACAGTTCAACGTGTATGACGAAATAAAAGTACAATTAACGTCTCGAGGCGTGCCGGAAGAGGAAATTGCCTTTATTCACGATGCGAAAACTGACGTACAAAGAGAAGAATTATTTGAAAGCGTGCGCCGCGGCGGAGTTCGCATCCTGCTGGGTTCTACTGTGAAAATGGGGACAGGAACGAATGTGCAGGATCGACTTATTGCCGCGCACCATCTGGACTGTCCTTGGCGTCCGGCTGATATTACCCAACGGGACGGACGTATTTTGCGGCAAGGCAACCGGAATGAGATGGTTCAAATCTTTCGTTACGTAACCAAGGGAACCTTTGACGCCTATCTGTGGCAAATTCAAGAGCAGAAGTTGCGCTACATCTCCCAAGTCATGACCGGCAAGAGCATTTCCCGTTCCTGCGAGGATGCCGACGAAACCGTATTAACGGCTGCCGAAGTCAAGGCCGTAGCTACCGGCAACCCATTGCTAGCCGAAAAGATGCACGTAGATAATGAAGTTGCCCGGCTGAAACTGCTTAAAGCCAACTGGCAAAACGAGCAAACGGTACTTGAAAACAAAATTCAAAAAAGCTACCCGGCAATGATAGCAGCCTGCGATGAAAAAGCGAAAAAGATTTTGACGGATATTCAGACGGCGGACCAAAACCGCCAGACGTCCTTTTCCATTCAAATTGATGGCAAGACTTATGAGGAACGGCCCGAAGCCGGAGAGATTCTGCTTTTATTGGCAAACATGACTGATGCAGGCCAACCCACGGTGCAGATTGGTCAATATTGCGGCTTTCCTCTCTCCCTATCTCGTTCAATCTTTGAATCTGTTCATCTGCAAATTCATGGAGCAGAAACCTATTTCATCGAGCTCGGGGAATCAGCACTGGGGAATCTATCACGGCTGGAGAACCTGATTGCCAAAATTCCAGCAATGCTCCGCGACATCGAGCAAAGCCGAGAAGATACCTTGCTGCAGCTTGCAGCAGCGCAAAAGGAGATCGGTAAACCTTTTGAAGAAGAGCAGAAACTGCAACAGCTAGTTGCTCGGCAGTCTGAAATCGATTTCACGCTAGAATTTAAAGAACTACAGGATCCAGTAATAATGCAATTAGGTAATGAGCTAGATGAGAACCTAACTAATGACGTGGAGATTGAGGCGGAATCATGAGAGTTAAAAAAGCGCTCCGATATCACATGCATCTTCAATTTCTTCTGTCTGTGAATGAATAAACGTAAGCTGCCAGTTGCATATCGGAGCATAATTTTTTGTAAGGACTAAAATCGCTTATATTTTACTCCTTTTTTTAATATTATTAATCTAATTTTTACTAGCCCTTATAATATGGGTTTTTATCAACAATTGCAGCCTGTATTTTACTTTTCAAAAATTCTCTTAAATCACCGTCGTTCTCAAGCAAAAAAATAATTTCATAAAGATCGCATAAAACAATAACAACTTTATCTAAGGATTGTTTGCACATCGTAACAGTAGCATCAGTAAAGCCATTCACGGAGATAAACAATCCTCTTGCTTGTCCACGAGTAAAAACTCTTACTAAATGTTTCGCCATTTCGTCAGGCCCAATTGCTTTCCCCCACCACTTCATTTCTACAAGATAAAATTCACCATCCATCTCAATAACACCATCAATCTGCTCAACAATGCCCTCATTATCATCACCAGTTAAAGTAAATGCTTCCTTAACAAGAATACCGAATGAGTTAAACAGTCTGTTAAGAATATCTTCAAATAATTTACCGCGCTTATGAGGATCCTTCATTACAAAGAGTGTGCTTAATTCATCTTTAAATCTCTCTTTAGCCTGTGTTAATTTCTGCACCTCAGTAGCTTTTCTCAAATATTCTTTTCTTATTTGCTGTTCCGCCTCATCTTTGGCGTTTTTCATCCTTGTAAATGAATCTTTGATATTTACTAATTGGCGTATTTCATGTACAAGCCCCTTTGCTTTTAATCTATCTGTATCCCAACAAGCTTCATAACTTTCGAATTCCACCACTCGCTTCAGGACTTCTCTTCTTTCTCTTAAAGCTTGTTCTCCCAAATCGTTCAATCTAGTCAATACCAAACGAACGATCTCATACTTATTAATGGATGACCTATCAACCATTACTGTATTTTCAAGATCATTTAAAAGCCTAGTACTAACTCCTGCTCCTTTAAAAAATAAAATAACATCTCTTTTTGAACGATTTAAAAGCGGTACAGTATCTATTAGCAAACCCATTAACTCAGGTGGATAATGATAAGTAATATTCTTCACTTCAATCTTCACCTCAATATATCAATTCTAATTTCAAGTGCAATATGGCCTAATTTCAATTATAATGGACGTAGAAATATTATCCAATACTATCAACAATTTCACGGGGGCTATTTTATGTCAGAACAAGATAATGTAAAGTCTGGTTATTGGTCCATTGCAACACAAAAACATCTTAAAGCCTATAGAACTGACAGCTCGAATATTGATGAATTTGATACCTTAAATACTGCAGGAAAAGCAGGAAGGTTATTAGGTGTTATTCGAGGAAATAATGAAATAGATAACATAAAAAAATTAGAAAAAATGGCTAACTCGGTTAATATATCCCCAAAAGAACTACACAGAATTATTCTTCCGATGCTTGAAGAAGCGTCTGATAAGCAAGTTGAGATTATTAGAAATAGTACAGGAGATATTACAGGAGTTGCAGAATACGTCTTTACTAATCATAATGTGTTAGATATTACGGGTAAAGTATTTGAAGTATCTGGTCCAACTCCTATAGAAAGAATCACTGTAGAAACGATGGATGCAACAAAAAAAATACCTTACCTTCAGGGCGAACTCACTCAGCTTTTTAATATGCAAGGCTTTAGTGATCAAGAGATTCAACTAGCACTTACTCTACAAAGTCAATTTAAGTTAATTCAACTGTTAAATAAATCGAGAACTCATGATGCTATTATCAGTAATGAATACGTCTGGGGTCCCAATCATAAAAAAATCGCCATGGCAATATCAGGCTTAGACTTTGGCAAAAAACAAAATCTTAAAGATATAATTGAACTAATACAAAGAACGCAAGGTTTCCCATTAGAGAAATTGCCTAATATAGATAATGATTTATTTATGCTTGCGAAGAAAACTGGAATGATAAATCCTATTACAATAATCTCAAGTAGAGGAATTCAAAAGGATTTTGGATTTAGTTCAGAACTAATCAGTTCTGCAGGATATGAAGATGACATCCTAGACGATGTAAAGCTACTTCTAGCTTCGCTCAGATTTGGTGAAAACTATACCCAATATTCAACAATTGAACAGACCGAAAGATTTCTTAGTTTTCTTATTGATAAGGGGAGAATTGGACCTCATCCAGCCAATGAAACTGACTATACGCTTCTAGAAAAAAAAGGTATTATTAAAGTCTCATATGGTTCACGCTACAACTATTATAGAGGTAGAAATGAAAGTGGCTATTTTCTTGAGCTAATTCGAAAAGATGTCGCACAAGCCGCACTGGATATAATCAAAAGCCCTGATTATCATATTTCTTCTTCGAGCGATGTTACTGATTATTCATCATTATCTGATACAGGCTCCTTTGTAACCCCTGAAGAAAACAGGATCCATCTCGGCGAATCTCCAGAACCTGTGAAGGAAGCTGAAGAATATTTGAACAGGGTCCTTAGAGATGAAATTTTGTAACATTGAAGGATTAACATTTGAAGAAAAGATACTGGTAGTTCAAGAAAGGAAGGTGCTTTAATGTCTCCCGAGAACAATTCAAATAAAGAAGATTCCCTTGGTCTTGATGAACAAATGCAAGGTACTGAACAATCGGACATACCAACAAAAGATAAACCAACTGTAGTACCAGAACAAGTTCAACAACCAACATTTGACTTCCCAGGAACTATTGATAATAAAGAGAAACTAACAGCCATACAATTAAAAAATACGACTTCGTATGATCGTCAATTAAAACCTAATAGTCGATCTAATTCAACTAAAAAAAAACCTAAAGATGGACCAACAATATCTAGTGGAGACTTACTTGAATTTAGAATGAAGAGATTACTTTATCATATGGGATACTTCACTAAAACAGGAATTTTGCTAAAAACCAGTAATGATGATGCTGCAGACCCGATTACTGATTTAGATGTTTTCGGAATCTATATTCATAGAGACTTTTCAAAAAAGACACTTTGGGTTGATTGTAAATCCGGCCAAGCGCGACCACATGATAGATTAACTTGGATCCAGGGAATACAAAGTTCACTCAAGGCTGACGATGTAATATTCGTTAAAAATGATGTGAGATTTGCTACCAAACAATACGCTCGAAAAACAGGAGTACAAATACTTGATATTCGGTTAATTGACAAGCTTGAGTCCGATTTTGGGGTAAAATATTCAGATTGGCGCGGCTCTTGGGATTATAATATTTTGAAAGATAAAAAGATAACTTTTTCTAGAATAAGTATTCCAAACAATGAATCATTCAAAAAAATTGGATCTTTTATTTCAAGTGATTACTGGAATCTTGATAATTTCACTAAAGCCAAAAAAAGTATAACTGCATTGAGGGATTTATCATCTTATGTTACCCTGCCGCTAGAAGAATCTCAACTTTCTGCTATTCGGTGGGCGATATATGAATTAGTATGTTTATTAACTTTGGCTATTCTTGATATTTCCAAGGAAGTGTATTATTTTTCTGAAGAAGAGAGACGTGAAACAATTACTGAAGGTCTTATTTCAAGCGAGATTCCCATAAAAAAAAGAAATGAAATTCTCGATGCTTCCTTTAAAATTGCGTTTAGCTTAGTTAAGCAACAAATTCCGGATTTCAATATTCCTACCAATAAGCAAACAGTTAATTTAACCCCTCCTAGTTATCATGAAGCTTTTTTAGACATGATTTCGAGGATCACAAAAAATCCTCATGCTTACTATGACATTCTACGGTATTTCGATTTTGTTCTGTATGAGTATGATTTAAAGGGCAAAGGAATTAATGAGAAAGAGTTGGGCCAATATTTTAATGATATAAAGAGCATTACAATGAGTGCAAAAACTTTACTTCATTTTATTCATCAAATCACCGGTATACCAAAACAAATTTTCTCATCATTAATCTAAACGAAAAATAGCGTATAGATGATAATATCTACACGCTATTTTTATTCAGAAATACTAACACATATATGATATAATCCTGTTGCCATGCCATTTCTATTATGCTTAGTTAATACCATTTTGATACCTGAATAATAAAACTCGTTGTCTATACCATAATCAATAGTTTCTAATTTATATGGATATTTGTGTTTAGTGATATGTTTTTTATATTTCGCCCAAAACAATCCAAAATCCTTTATCTTCACGTAACTAATAATAAAGTTATACGGAAGGCCAGTCGTGTCATATTTGAAAATTTTGTTAATGTGGAGATTTAAATAATTTGCATCTAATGATGATAAATTCAGCGCTTCAATAATTGAGTATGGAGAATTTTTTTCTTCAATAAGGAGATCTACTTCACCTGCGGATTTACCAGTATTTGAAATCCCCCACCTTGTTTGATCCTTTATATAAAATCCTGTTGTTTCTAGTATATTCTTTATGAATCCATTCCTATCGTCTTCAGAGGCATTTCGATATAGATGATTTCCTTGTAATTTTACACATGCATTAACTACTGAATTTAACAACACATCATATGAATAACGTTTTGTACTTTCAAGAAGCTTCCATACTGCGAGAGTTTTATTTGATTCATGCAAACCTTTTATAAATTCATCTATATCTTTATCGTTAACCGTAGGATAAATCTCTTTAATATAACTAAGACTTGTATCTTGTCCAGAAATAGTATCACTAATGACAATTTGTTTTAAGTAATTTAAGAATTCTTTTTCAATACTAGCTATACTATCTTGATTTAGTAATACATCGATTTTTGAAAGAGTAGCTTTATAATTAAACTTAAATATTGGTTCAATAAAATGCTCAATAATTTTTCCGCTTGTATCTTTTACTACTTTTTCAAAGAAGGGATTTTCTTTATAGTCAACATTTTTCAACTCATAAAATTGAAGACATAAATAATTAAACTCTTTTCTATAATCTATCCAATAATCAGGATTTTCGCACTTAATTTTTTGTAACTTTGAAATACACCTACTAATTCCAATAAATATTACGTTAGAGCATTCATCTAACGAAAGTAGTCTTGTTTCCCATATTAAAGCCATAATGTGTTCGTATAACTCATCTGCGGACTTTGACTTGGAGGATAAACTATCTATTAAATATTGACAGATAAGTCTGAGTATCCTGGCATCAATTCTGTTATCATCATTTTTCACTGCTGATTCAAAAAAGCTTTCTGCCGCGGCTATTTTTAGCTGGTAATCTTTTTTCGATAATGTATCGTTGGCGTCGAAAATTTGGATTAAACCCATTTGATAACTTGCTTCTGACACTATTTCACAATTCTTATCTTCAAATTTTTCATTAAGAATTTCTTTTATATCATCCGATTCATTCTGATAAAATAAAGATAAATATTTAAGCCGTAAACACTCCAAACTGGTCTCCTGTGCATCTTCCCACTCATCAAGCAATAACCCAATGATTCGTCGTGGTTTAACTTTCCCCTTATAGACCAAGGTTAGTAAATTCTGTAAGGCCCTCCTCTTACAATATAATTTTTCACTAGATTCTTTTAAAACACTCTTAGCGAAAAGATAAATTTCTTTCTCATTTAATGTTTCGGCTTCAGAGAGAAAATTTTCTTCATCCCAGTAACGTATTTTTTCCTTCAGCTCCCAACTAAAATATTCTTCACCTAGTTTCATCAGAACACGTAATCTCCTTTAGAGTAGATCGTTTGATTCTTTAGAACGTTCTCCAATTCACGAGTTGCTGTACCAATAATTATTTGCAAATTCTCACCGTATCTATCATTAATATTTATGAGTACATCCTTCAATCCTTCCAAATATTTTGAATCACCTTCTTCTTTATTAGGACTGTCAATAATAAGAAATCGTGTATGACGTCCAAAACTTTTATCTATGTCCAGCTGTATAAGTCCTAAGTAAAAAGCAAGTTTCACTCTTAACTGTTCACCTTCTGCAATGTCATCAAATCTCATACTAACATCATTTTGTATATAAGTTATAGTAAATTTATTATCGATCTTAATATCTGTTATTGATTCGAGTCCAAATTCATGGATCTCTGTTAACATCAGACTTGCCAAAGTGTCTAAAATACTTTTGCTCTTTTCATATCTTTTTTGATCTAGAAATTCAATCGCCGAATTTAGTACTTTTAGTTCCTCTTCCATTTTTTCTAATGTTATCTGTTCGTTACTACTATCACTTGCACTATCCCTCTTGTATAGCAACACAGCACGTTCAGCTATTAATTTTTTTTCTTCTTCTGATATATCACTACTATTTTGTCTAACCAAATCAATATTACTGACAATATTTGAGAGCTCAGTTTCCATTTCTTCTTCATTTTTCCCCTGTAGTTTAAGCTGATTTCTTATTCCCTCAACTTCCCGATTCGCTTGTTTTAAACTATCTGTTATTTCCTGTATCTTCCCTTTAATTAATCTTATCTCTTCATCTAATTTCTTTAAAAGTGTTTTTAATTCGTCAATCTTAAGAATATAAACTTGCCTATTGTCATCATCGATTTTTACTTGCTCGTGGCATAAAGGGCACGTTCCATCGATTTCAGAGTAATGATTATTTACCTCATGATTACAGCTTGGACAACACTTAATGTCTAGATTGGAAAAAAATTGCCCAATCTCTATATATTCTAGCAAGTCGTTAAGAAGTCGATCATTTTTTATTATTTCCTTACGAATTCTTCTTTCCTCATTTTCATACTCCTCCAGTTTTCTTGATAGCTCCGCCTGCTTTTTAATTGCTCTTTGTAATTCTTGACTCGTCTTCAACGTTTCTGTATTAGTATGATTTAATTTTCTTATCATTCGGTTATAATCATTTTGGAGTCGGGAAAGTTCTTGCATCGGTGAACTGTTTTTAATTTGCTCTAGTTGCCTTTGAATTTGCTCCAATCTAAGTTCATTTTCATTTTTTTCTGTTTTTCCCGCATTGATCTTCCTGTTCTCAAATTCCTTATGCTTGCTCAAGTCAAAGAGCAACATATCCTTCTTGACACCAAGATGATTTACCCATTTAGTATATTCAAAACCTAGCAACATTTGAAAAACCTTCTGATCCTGTCCCCCATAGAAAGACACACTATCTTTTGATTCCAGATAAATTGACTTATAATATGTTTTCCAGCTTGCACCAGCTTCCACCAGGTCATTACTGTCTTTTGCAGAAGTCTTTTGTGTCCATTTTAATGAATAGTAGGAAAATTGATTGAAGAAAAACTTCTGAATTTCTTCACTGTATTTTGTGTTACTATTCGCCTCAAAAATTATATTGCTATCAACAGAATTTTCATTAATAAGCTCCTTCCAAGGAATACTATATAGAATTCCATGGAATCTTTTTTCCAAAGATATCATTATAGAGTAGTCTTTATTACTAATCTTAAAACCTACGATAATGTTTTTTATCCACGGTTTTACATCAGCTTTAATACTATTTACATCCCCAACTAAGGCAGACTTTAGAACCTTAAAGACTGTAGACTTCCCTCTCAAGTTATCTGCGATAATTAAATTGACACCTTGTTCAAACTCCTTTTTAAAATTTATACTGTCACCGTTTTTCTTTTGACCATTAAATCCCAGATAATTTACAATCAATCTTTTTCCCGTTGAAATGGGCATATCTTCGAATGCAGAATCGAAATCAATAAGAGCGCTAGCTTGATTAAAATCTACATGCTTGAATCCTTCAACTAATCTATTAATGAATCGTTCTAATTCCTTATTCATAGATTCTCACCAAACTCCTTAAAAAACTGATTTTTTACGAGTTCTTGTATGTCGGTAATATACTCTTTATATGAAGTATTTCTATATTCATCAATCTGGTATTGGAGTGCTTTTAAATCTGAACCAGAGAAATCTCCGAAGTACTTTTTAATTAATTCACATCTCTTAACATACCATTTCAACATTTCAAGATTCTTAAGATTTTCAGTCATTTTCTGATCTGCTTCCTTTGTAACATAATAACTCTTTTTGATTACCCTTAAGTTTGTATCACGTTCACTGGCGTATTCAATGAACCCACAGGATATTAAAAAGGCAATAACTTGATCTATGTCTTCATAAGCACCGAAAAAGAACTTTTCCATTTCTAACCTACGAACTTCGGGTTCGTTTTCGACGAATATTTTTATTATTTCATCTTTAATTTCTGCTTTTTTAATTGTTCCTGTCTTTAGTAGTTCCATTAGTTCATAAGCAAGATAATCCGGGTTTCTTAACAGAAAATCTAATTTCTGAATTTTTACTTCAGTATGCAATACTTTACTACAATTGGGGCGCCTTGGATCATGATAATCCTCCCCAAAGAAATAGATGATAAAGAATATTCTAATACGATCTTTATACAACCTGATTTTGCTATAGTCTATTTCCATAAGATCCTGAATCCCCCATTTCCCTTTATATTAATTACGAAGTAACAAATGTCCTATTCAATGTATGACTATTGACTTATAGAAAAAAACTTGCATCTATGATTTCATTCGACATTTTCCTTCTTCTTCCTCCTTCTTCAAGTTCTCTCCCATTGATTTTTATTACAAAAGGTGGTTACAGTCCAATGAAGATATCAAAATACCTGACCAAAGATGAAATAGCCCAAGCTAATAATATTAACTTAATCGAATTCGTCAAATCTCACGGCTACATACTCGAAAATGGTGGCCGCCGCGCGCTTCATGCGAAGCGAAGCGGCGGTCTTTACTTTTTCCGAGACAGTAATAAGTACTATCACTTCTCAACCAACACTCGTGGCGGTCCCATCGACTTTGTGATGCAATTTTTGCGAATGGATTTTAAAGAGGCCGTTGCGTATTTACTGGTGACTGACGTTCCTAAGTATCAACCAGCACCTTCCCTTCCCAAACCTTCCGGCGGCGAGCTTCAACTTCCTGATAAAGCGCCTAACAATATACGCGCAGCCTGGTACCTGATCCATGTCCGGGGTATCGATCCGGAAATCGTCTCTTGTCACATGTACGAAAAAAAGCTGTATCAACAAGGTAAGACCGGAAATTGCGTCTTTGTCGGGTACGATCAGAATGGAACGGCCAAATATTGCTCCTTGCGTGGTACAAGACCGGAACGATCCTTTAAGCAGGATTGGCCCTACTCGGATAAAAGCTATCCGTTCCATATCATCGGAACCAGTCACAACGTCTATGTTTGCGAAAGTCCGATTGATACGATGAGCCATGCAACCCTGGCGAAATTAGCCAGTCGAGACTGGAAGGCAGACCACCGAATTTCGCTTGGATGTTTGTCAGATCAAGCGCTGGAGCGATTTCTATATCATTACGACATTGAATCCATCATCTTTTGTTTGGACAACGATATGGATGCCACCTTCTACAACGGCAGTCCCGCCCCCAATTGGGGACAAGAGGCTGCTTTTAAATTTGCCCACAAGTACAGTGAATTGGGCTACCAGACCTCTATTGAGACACCACTCCTCAAGGACTTCAATGAAGATTTGAGAGCGATACGCCAAGCAAATTATGAAACCAAAATGAATTTAAAGGAAGAAGATTTGGGGTACGAGTGTTAAGATCTTTTTTTAAAAACAAAAAAACTGCCCAAGAAAATAGAGGGCTAGTATCTCTATTCTCTGTCTATACAGGGCAGCAATTTAGTAGCATTTCTTATAACGAATGACTTCCAAATGGATCGTTTTACCTCAACATAACCTCTCTGAGAGAATCTCTATGAATCATGACGCGATAATGCTCGAAACATATGCAATTTCATTTCTAATAAATTTTATAAATATCCCATCCTGCGCTTTCAAGTTCTTTTAAATGTGGTTCACTGTCCTTATGAGTGGCTATACACAATAAATGCGTTGGTCTTGTCATCCCCACGTATGCCATCTTGAGACTTTTTTTTGTCATTTCTAGCCTTGGCGGAGTATGCTTACCCTTCATATATTCGATAATCGATTGTACATCATATTTTTTATTAAAATAGGTTTCTAGGTATAAAGTGGCTGTATGAGTTTCCCCTTTTACGCTATGAACTGTTGAAACATCAATAAGAATACGATCATCGTTCTTTTCGTATATATATTGATTAGTCTTTTGATCATTCTGTAATATTTCATTTCTTGTTGTAGTGTTTAAAAAGGAAAGCAATTCTCTACTAGGCTTAACACCCATTTTCAAGCAAAAAACAGTATTTATAAAAATTTTAACCTCTTGTAATATGTCTTCTTCTTTATACATTTTTAAGCACCACTCGGTGAGCTTGAATCTGAGTTCATCATAAAACTCTTCGTGATGCTTGCTAAAATAATCATTGAAAGAAGCTTCCGTGTACGGGAGACCATTTGATCGTTTTACACCTAATATTCGTAAACATTTCAATAAGGCACCCATTATTAAAAATCGTTTGGCTTCTACAGAATCACCTTGTATTTGTTCCCTAGCCATCTTCAAATAATCATTTAAA
The DNA here is from genome assembly GCF_008084145.1 of Paenibacillus faecis. Taxonomy (GTDB): domain Bacteria; phylum Bacillota; class Bacilli; order Paenibacillales; family Paenibacillaceae; genus Fontibacillus; species Fontibacillus faecis. The sequence continues at coordinate 777,502 of NZ_VSDO01000001.1, forward strand.
CAATCAAAATCAAGTTTCTTATTTACTCCAGATTTATTGTACTGTTCGTAATAATCACATATTGATCGCTTACTATTAGGTTGACCAACCCAACCAATAGCTTTAAAAACAGCCCCTTTGAGTTGATACAATTTGTTTTCTAGAATTAAGTCTCCAAATTTGGGCATTACTTTTGAAACGGAGGAATCATCAAACACAATTACTTTCGGTTTAATATTTGGTATTTGAATCAATTTCATAACTTCAAAGCCTTGATCTGACTGGCTTGTTTAAGCATAAAAAAGGAGAACCTCCCCAAATCTCGAAGTGTTAAGTACGACCAAAACACAGAGATGAAAGGATGAACTCCCTATGTCATATATACGACACGAGAGCTTGTTTACCCTGCAAGAGCTTTATCAAATGGAACAAAAAGATCGGTTCCGTGAGATTTTCGCTGCGATCGACATTACGCCGATCTTGCGCTTAGTCCGGAAAACATCGCGTTATGGTGCCCCGGTTGAAGTGAATTACAGAGCGATGATCTATTCCTTAATCGTTAGAATCGTTGAACGTATTCCTACGATCAAAGATTTAATCAAGCGACTCCAACATGACATTCTATTCCGCCTGGATTGTGGATTTATGCTCTCAGAAGCCATTCCTTCGGCATCTTCCTATTCCAGATTGGTGCAGAAGATGAGCCACAGCCAGGCGCTGGAAGAGATGCAAGAAAAACTGCTTCAGCAAGCGATGGCAGAATCATTCATTACGGACGATACCCTTGCCATCGATGCAACCCATATCGAAGCTCGAGATCAAGCACCTGCAAAACAAGAAAAGGAAAAACCTGAACCTAAAAAGCGTGGACGAAAATCAAAGGCTGAACGTGAAGCTTGGGTCGCTCAAAAACAAGAAGAAGAGAGCCAAAAGCCATTGTTCAAGAAAGGAATTGCTGCACAACTTAGCGTGCCCCTCCAGGTTCTAAGAGATCAAATGCCGCTTGAGCCGCAGTGGGGAATCAAGAAAAATAGTGATGGAAAAAACGTCTTCTGGTATGGCTACAAAGGTCATCTTGCCGTAGGAACCAAGAGTCAATATATCCTTGGGGCTCTGCTCTCTTCTGGGAATTTGAACGATGGTAAAGCCGCGATACCGCTTCTAAAAGGAGTGGCTTTGCAACATCCATATTTCCATTTCAACTATGCAACCATGGATGCAGGTTACGACTATGAGCCCATCTATAAGCAAGTTCGCGAAGTGAAGGCGCATGCGGTTATCGCGTATAACCATCGCCGAGAACCCGAACTTGTCGGATTCGACGAACATTTTGCCCCCACTTGTGTGAGAGAGCATTCGTACCGTTACGACAGCTACGACACGAAATATGAAACGCTCAAATACGTTCGACCGAAAGAATGTGAGAGCTGCCCATTAGCGCAAGACTCGCTTTGCCAGAAGGTGTACAAGATGAAGATCACCAGTGATCTTCGAAAATATACCGCTCCGGCCCGGGGTTCAAAACGTTGGAAAGAGATCGCTAAAGAACGCTCTGCAGTCGAGAGAGTAAATGCTTACCTCAAGGAATTTTTTCAGTTGAACAATGTGAGGCATCGGACAGGACAAAAAGCGAAAGTACATTTCAACTTGGTAACGCTGGTTTACAATGGCACGAAGTTGGCATGTGATCGTCTAAATCGCCACTTACAAGAACAAGTAGCATAATTTTCGAAAACGGTATTGCTCAAATTCGGTTAGTCTACGATTCAGTAACTAAGCATTATGAAATTGATTCATTTTAGGATTACCTTTTAATTCTTGCGGGGAGAGACAGATAGTTTTTACTCTTTCTGCAATTTCACAGGAGAACCGTTTGCTCGCTGAGATAGGCAAATATTCATCTGATACCTTCCAACCTGCTTCTAGAGAAGAATCAAAAATTGATTGGTTAGTATCTCCAATCCGTTGTACAATCACTTGATCTCGATCAAAAACTTGTTCTAATAGATCATTTTGTATTTTATTCGTGTCTTGCATTTCGTCCAAAAACACATAAGCAAAACGATCAGATATTACTTTTGCTATTTGAGGATACTTTCTCAGATACTCATATGCTAAAGAAAAAGCATCATCATAGCATAAAATCCCTTCGTTTAATATTTCTTCTTTAAAAGCCATTAGTTTAGGATAAGTTTTGCTTTCAGGCTTCATTATTATGGGCCCATCTATCTTCTTCGTAATACAAAAATCATAAAGGCTGAAGCGAAGATCGGTTAATGATACCTTATTTTTCTCAAGCCAAAACCTTGTACCATAATCCACTCTACCTGAACGTCTTTGAATATATTCGTAGTAAATATCATCGTCAATTCTCGCAACCCTTTTTCCATACTTATCAATAAACCTAGGTATAGCTAGAAATTTATTAACAAATGATTGAATTGTACCAAAATGATTCGGATATTGAAATAAAATATCCGCTTTACCCTCTAACTTATCCCTAATCTCATCAACTGCAACATTGGTATGAGTCAATACGCAAATCCCTTGATTAGTTTTTAAAGGAAGTCTACGTGCGATAATAGATAGTTTTGCAAGCAAAGTCGTAGTTTTACCACTTCCCGGACAAGCCTGTATATCCTTAGATTCCATACATCGAATAATATCACGTCTTTCGGAATCAAACACCTCACCCTCAGGTAAAAGCAGTCGTTCTGCCAATTGAATATCCACATCATCTATTACAAACATTACGTATCACCTTCTAAGCCAGCCGTAGCATAATTTATAGCCTGGACAATATAGTTAAGATTTTTATCTTTTAAAATTTTCTCTTTAAGCTTTGCTTTATCTTTCGTTTCATTTAGTATGCCTGCTAAACATTGTGCAACAATAGCCTTCGATACTTTATCGTTTTCCTTCAACATAATTCCTGTATAAATTTCAAACGCAATTTTCTCTTGGGAAAAGCCTTCTTGCTGCCACTTAGCTAAATTTGTTTCTACTTCTTGATCACACGCAACCTTTTTTTCCTCTGTTAACCCATATTTATCGCTATTTTGAATTTTCTTTGCGTAGAGTACTGCCTGATAAAATTCATTTGTTAGATTACCGCCAGTAGCTAAATCATATTCAAGCGTCCAGAACGGGGACACAAATGTTTTTACAGTTTGACCATCATAAAGCTCAACCTTTTTTCGCCGCGAAGTTTCTATTTCTTTTCGATCTGTAATATTGTCACCGTGTTGGGAAAAAGTTGGTCTAACATCATTATCGGTTATTATAGCAACGGGGATATTCATTTTTCCTAGCGTCTCATCCTGACGTTGAAAGATCCTGCTATACCTCAAAAATGCCGTACTACCCACGTTTACAAGTGTCGTACCATATTTAGATAATGGCCTGCCAATAATCTCAGCAATGGTTGGTAGAAGGAGGTGTTCTGCATCTCCTTCTACCAAAATAACTCCTTTGGCAAAAAAGAAATTCGCTTTTGTTGAATCCAAGAATCGTTCCAGAAATGAATAATCACCTACTTCTAATTTCGTACTTCCTGGATCCATCGAAAAACAATTTCCATTATTGCAGAGGATTAGATTCTTTAATGACACTTTTGAAGCAAGTACAGTGCTATGTGTAGTTAAAATTAATTGAACACCCAAATCTACAGATTCCTTTTGTAAGTATTCAATTAATCGCAACTGCGCTTGTGGATGGATGTGGGCCTCAATCTCCTCAACTAGTGCAATTTTTAATCCTGTATACTGCTCTCGATTTAAAAGCAAAAGTTCCACTGCTATAAACAGAAGATTATGAGAACCTAATCCCGACTTGTTCACTGACAATTCTAAACTTAATTTTTCTAAAATTGTTCTTAACTTCAAATCGGATATAGAGAAAATTGAATTCAATGGTAAGGTCGATGGAGAAAACTCTTTTAAATATGTATTAATTTTTTCTAATAGAAGCTTACCACTCTGATCTTCAAAAGTTTGTGTGCCATCATGCCCTTGAAAATAATGAAGAATTAATTTATTGGCTTGCTCCATTACCCTTTTCAGATGATGGTTCTCTTTGTCCTCAAAAGCTTGATGATTATCTAATATTTGAGACAGCCGCGAATTTTTCCTTGGTGCTAATTCATGTTCAGCATCACGTAAAGGTTTTAAATATGTTGCTCTTAGTAGGGCTCTTGCTTCGCTGTTCATCAAGCTGCCTTCTTCATCGGTCCCCGCCTTGACATCATAATAAACGCGTCTTCCTTTACGTCTCCCCTTTAAAATAACTTTCAAGTAAAAAGTTTTTTCTGTTCCAACGGTTTCGAAGCTCAGCCACTCAAGGAAATTTTTCGCTTCATGTGGCTTAAGATCCCTAAAAATGCATTGAATTTCTAATGAATCTGTCCGCTCCTCTTCAAGTGTTGCAACATTTGGCATATGAAAATCTTCATATTCCAGTCTTAAATAGTCATTGCTCTGTGTTGTTAAAACCAGCTTTAATGCGTCAATTATGGCGGTTTTTCCCGAATCATTCTCACCAACAATTATGTTTAATCCAGGATTAAACTTCACAAATAGACCCGGTTTAGATTTCCCTGTTTCTGCTTCAAGTTCACCTGAACCATACTTTCTGAAATTCCAAATACGTAGTTCCGACAAAAACATTTTAATTAGGCTCCTTAATGTCCTATTATTTTCATTCATTTAGAAAAAGTGTTCATACCTACAACATAGTTCGACAGAACTATCTAATTTCCTCCTAAAAATCTCCAACTGATACCGTTTAACACTTGATGTCAAGTGAATAACCTCTTTTTCAATCAAACTATTTAATTCATTGATCGACCATTACTGAAGGAGTGATCTGACAATGACCCCCTCCTCTTTTTTCCATCGGATTAGAGAACTGCCTTCCTACTCTCCAAGAGGCCCGCCTCTTGGAGAGTAGTGTAAAGGCAGGAATAGCAAAATGTCATTTTGCGAAAAAACAGCGTGGGAGCAGAGCTCCCACCGACATTTTTTAAAGTTTTCCCCCGATAAACGAATGTCGCTAAAATCCCTAAGAGGAAGGAGATGCCTTTGGCCAGGAAAGAAAAAACGGAACAGATCACAGTCAAGCTACCTAAATCTCAATATGACTCCCTCAAGAAATATGCCGCATCCAAGCATCTCAGTATGGCAGATGTGGTACGTGCCTTTATTCAAAAAGGCATGTCCGTCGAAGCCTATACCTCAGAGATCGACTTCATCACCGGCATCATCCGTCAGGAAATCGGTATCGCTATAAACGGTCTTAGCAATCGACTTGCCGGACTTGCCAGCAAAGACCTCATCATGTCCGCCGCGGCGTATTATTCAACAATTGCCATCCTGACCGACCTCATTGATACGAACCGCTACACCACCTTCCGCGAGATTGAAAAGAAAGCGCGGCGGCTGGCGGTTGAATACACCAAGATGAAGCTGACCGATGCGGAGAAGCTATTTCTTTCCGGGGATGATTTCGAACACAATCTGGAACGATTGCGCGGAGGCGATGCCGATGTCGGCGCTGATCTATAAGCAGCGCTTCTTTCATCCCAATCATCCAAAGACGGCAGTCAGCAACTACACGCACATAGGTTACATTGCTACCCGTCCCGGTGCAGTCCGGCATGAGAACAACAGCCATGGTCTGTTTGGAAAGCTCCGGCCAGGCCCACTGCAAGCTTTTGAATCCTGGCAGGAAGTGGCTCGGATTGCCCGGCAAATCTCCCGAGAAGGCAAAAATATGTTTCGCAGTGTGATCTCCTTTCAAACCGAAACCGCGCTTGAACTTGGTTTAACGAACTTCACCGATTGGCAACAGTATATGGAACAACATATCGCCACCATTGCCGCGCAAAATCAGATCAAGATTGAAAATGTATGTTGGGCCGCTGCCTTTCATAACGAAAAAAATCATCCCCACTTACATGTCGTGTTTTGGGATCGATCGCAAACGATCATGAAGAACTTCACGCATCCTGAAATTCCAAACCGGATACGCAAACAACTTATCAAAGACACCTTCACTTATAAAATCAAACAATTTTGTGCGCTTCGCGATGAAGCAAAATCCGATATTTCGCAAGTAACGGACCGTATCGTGGACGAATTTGAAGCCTACCTGAAACGGTTGAATCCCAAAGCGTTCCGCGCATTTCAGCATCGTTTTGAACATGAAGACGAGGACTCCCTTCTGCGTTTCCCCAAACACCATCTCATTCAACCTTCTTCCGTTAAGCAACTGGCGAACCGATTGTTTGAACTACGCCTCCACCTACCTCCAACTGGAAGGTTGGCCTATCAGTTACTTCCTATAGAAACAAAGTCGTATCTGGATGAGTTGGTGCAGGAATTGCTGCGCGACAACCCTTATTTGGCCCAACTGGTCGAGGATTATGTACAGGCCAAACTGGAGCTTGCCACTCTATATACCTCCGACCCCGAACGATTGGGGAAACAGCGCGACAACTATCAGAAAGAAGCCGAGAAGCGAATAGCCAACCGCATCCTGTCCACGCTTCGCACTATCATCAAGTTAGAGAAGGAGTCGACCGTTGCCATTCGGCAAGCGGATCGCGAGCAGGCGCTGGCAGAGCAGTTGCTTTTGGAACTGCTGACCGTGATGGAAAGCCTTTCTATTCGTACCCGGATGGATGTGGACGACAAGATCAGCGCGATGGGAGGCGAACTGTCCAAACAAGCCAAGAAAGAGTGGCTGCTACGCCACATAGACCAAGGTATGGAAAGATAACGGAAGTTTTGTTTGCACGCTCTTGGTAGCGTGTTTTTTTGATTATATACGAAAGGAGCCATTCGATGTATTTTACAGATGGAAAACTTCGACCTTTTGAACAGCTCATGCGCCAGTCGCCGCGTCGCTCGTCGTCTGGTAACGAGCAACAAAAGAAAACGTCTCCGTCCTCCTCGGAAACTCGTTCCTCCATGAAACCAAAAAAGGAAAAGCCTAATGAAAATCACTGATCGATTACTGGAAATGCAGCGTTACCAATTATCGAACGCGATGATGGGCTGCAATAAGCCTTCAGGGAGGGACTCTGTTGAAAAGCAAAAGCGAGTTTTACAAAACCTTCTTCGCCGCGCTTGCCGGGCAAGGAATTGAGGTACGACGCTCCACTTCTGCCGACTATTTGGCTGACCTTTATCTGAAAGACCAGCTCGTCGCCTTTTACACTCGCATGGACAGCATCGAACGTAACCCCTTTGTCACCGTTCCCGACCGGCTCATGAGCAGCATCCAGGACTTGGCCCGCAAAACGGCGTTGCAGCTTGGCATTTGCACCGAAAAGCCCTACACAGACAAGGATGCTAAGATTGCCAACGGTGTTTACAAGCTTTGCGAATACGGCGATGTCGTCCTGGCCTGCAAGCATCATCCGCTCTTCGAGTACGTTTTTTCCACTTACCGACTTGCTCCAGAAAATGGTACGCCTGTGCAACGGCAATATTTTTACAACAAAGAAGCGGCCATGGAGAACTTTGCAAGTCGAAGCGGACTTGTAGATGAAAGAAAGCTATTCACGGAAGACGAACTGATGTTCATCCATGATGAAATGGTCAAATTCCTGATCACACCCAATGACAAAACCATCGAGCAGTTTGAACAGGTGCAGATCCTGATCGACAGGCTGGAAGATCTGTTGCCTGCCTTAAAAGATCGGGAAATCCATCTGGATTATGAGCAGGAATTTGCCCATGATTACGACGGCAACCCGGAAGCGTTGGAAGTTGCCGAAGAGCGCTAAGGAGGTATCCCTGTGCCAAGACCGGAAAGCTCCATTTGGGGCAACATTTTGACCTGCGTGGAGGTTGGCCTCCATATTTATGCCATGCAAGCCGAGCGGAACAGCGGCCTTGTCCTGGAGGCGGATTATGCCCGGGATGTCTTGAGCGAGGAGGCGCTGCAACTTGGCAACAAGGAAGGCGAGCACATCTATTTTGACGATGTAAAAAGTGTCGTGCCTGCTTATGAACTCGCTAAACAAGGAGTGCTCACCCACCCGGAGCTAAGCGAGATCACGGAAAACCCGGAGAGGCTCGCAAAGGAAGGGAAATATTTCGCGCCGGAGTATTTCGGAGCGTTTGAACCGCCACAAAACACGCCGTGGAATGTATTTGCCAATCACCAGCCGCTGGATAACGGGATCTATTTCGTAGAACGAGACAGTCAACCGATGCTGGCCGTTCATCAAGTAATCGGAGAACAGTTGCTTTCGGATATGGCATTGCATCGGGCCATCGGCCAAGGTGAATACCTGCTGTATTCCCTGGACGATTGCGCCATTCCCATTTACGAACTATCCGCCTCTCACCCTTCCGTTGCAAAACAAATTGTAAGTGATGAAAGTTTGGCCCATACGTTATGCGAGGATGAGCCGGCATATGTGGCCATGCACAACTTGCATACGGAAGAGTGGGGACATATCCATGACTGCCCAGCTCCCAAATCACTTTTTCTGCAAATCCAATTGGATCGCGCCGCCGCCCAAGAAGAAGCAAATCAACCAAATTCGGTTGCCTATACACAGAACAGGCAGCCCACTTTCCTACAGGCGAGAGAACCGGAACATGACGATTTCTTTGAACCAAACGGTGAATGGGAACCGTGAAAACAAAGCAGAAGATATGGATTGCTGTATTGCTTTTTACCGTGGGCGGCGTGCTTAATCTATTTATTAGTACAGCTATTCATCGCTTACTATCTGGAACATCGACCCGCTTGGTTGTCCCGCCTATTGCCGATTGCCTCGATAGTTTGCTTACCACTCGTCCAGATTTTCTGCTCTTCGGTTGCATGCAAGGCTTCGTACTGTTGCTGGCTGTTCTCTACTTTCTTGCGAACAGCCAGCCCTATCAAAGCAAGTTGCGGAAAGTAGCTCCGGGCATTGAAACGCCGGTTCCAACCGGGCAGCACCAGCACGGCTCGGCCCGCTGGCTGCAGGAAGACGAATGGCCCCGTGCGTTTGACCATTGTACGCTTGAGCTTCGTCACCCCTCGATCCGGCATTTGCTCAATACCGGCTACGACGACTTACAATTTTTAAAATCATCCGAACGGGAGGAACGATCCGATGCCATTTCATCCGAAGACGATCCCCAAAGCTGATTCCATGCTTAACGTGAGCAGCGGCGGCATTGTGTTGGGTTTGCAACAAGAACGTGGACGGGAACAACTATATTATGTAGGCGACGATGTTCATACGCTTTGCATTGGTGCAACGAGGAGCGGCAAATCCCGTTCGGTCGTACTGCAATCAATTGGCCTGCTCGCACTGGCCGGGGAATCGCTGGTGATTTCCGACCCGAAAGCGGAACTGTTTCATTACAGCGGCCCCTTGCTGGAAAAGCTCGGTTACGAGGTTTTGACGCTGGATTTTCGACATCCTGAAAAAAGCCACCATTACAACCTGCTTCAGCCCGTAGTTGAAGCAACGCTTACAGGCGATCAAGAGCAGGCAGAAATGCTGGCCTGGGATATGACCAATGTGCTTGTCGGCAAAGCCCAAGGCGAGAAAATTTGGATCAACGGCGAGATGTCCGTCATTGCCGCCTCCATTCTGAGCGTCGTTTGGGACAACCTGAAGCGGCCAGAATACCAGAACATGACCAATGTGTACTGGTTCTTAGCCGAAATGAACAAGCAAATCGGCAATAAAACACCCATGCAAGAATACATCAAGCGCTTGCCACAGCAGCATCCGGCCCGGGCGCTGCTCAGTATTTCCGACATCGCCCCCTCGCGCACCAAAGGCAGTTTCTATACTTCCGCGCTAACGACGCTTCGACTGTTTACATCCAAATCCATTTACGCCATTACCCATAAAAGCGACTTTTCTTTAGCCGAACTTGGCTCCAAGAAACAGGCGCTTTTTATTATTCTACCGGACGAGAAGACGACTTTTTATCCCGTCGCTTCCCTGATGATTTCTCAGCTTTATGAATTGTTAACTACGGAAGCGGATAAACGTGGCGGACGGCTGAAACGGCGTGTCAATTTTCTGCTTGATGAATTTGGCAACTTCACACCGATTGCCGACTTCACCAACAAACTGACGGTCGGCGGCGGGCGCGGGATGCGCTTTAACCTGTTTGTGCAAAGCTTCGAACAGCTCAAAGAGAAATACGACGATCATGTGGCAAGTACGATCAAGTCAAATTGCCAGACGTGGATTTATTTGCAGGCCGACGACCTGGAGACGTTGCGGGAAGTCAGCGAGAAGCTCGGAACTTATACAACCTCTGGCTACTCGCTATCTGCCTCGCACGGAAAATACTCGACGCCAAGTACCTCCCACAGTCTCAATCTGCTAGAACGTAAATTGCTGACCGTTGACGAGGTGCGGCGCATTTCACGCCCCCATCAACTTGTCCTCTCCCGAAGTCACCCAGCTATGATGTTCGCTCCCGATCTCAGCGTGTGGGCCTTCAATCGGATGATGGGTCTTGGTGACAAAGAGCATAACCGCCGTGTGCGAGAAGAACGGGAGAACCGCAGGCCCATTCTCACGGACACAAGAGAGGAGGTGAAGCTGTGGAACATATGGGTGTACTACCAGAAGGATATCGCAAGGCAACTGGCCGAACAACAACGCGCGGCGACAGCGGCACAAAACGGATTTCCGCCTTTTTCCTCCGACGAATGAAAGCTTGGAGTCATGCGGCATGGCGTCTTGCTGTGGCATCCGTCACCTTTGGCATGGTTGGATTGGCATCTACTCATCTGGCTTATGCGGACGGCGTGAAGGACAGCAAGCTGGCCACTGGTACGGAAAAACTGATCGGAGACGTGACGACTTGGCTGATGATTTTGGCTCCGATCGTTTCCGGGTTGCTCATTATTTACTTTTCCATCCGCCGTTCGGCGGCAGATGAAATGGACGTGAAAAAGTGGAACAACCGCATCATTGTTGCGGTCGTCTCCTGCATCGGAGCCGTACTTGGCTCGGCTACGCTCAACATCATTATCGGTTACTACAAGTAAACAAGCCTGCTGAACTTCGGCAGGCTTTTCCCATTCCACTATCCAAAACAGGAGGCTTTGACTATGAAACAATGGCTGAAAGAGAAAATGATCGGTGCTGTAATCAGAACCAAGCAAGCCATCCATAACCGCCGCGGCGAAGGGTTTGTCGATACGGCGGTTAAAATCCTGATGGCCGTCGTCATTGGAGCTTTGGTATTGGCCGGGCTGTACATGCTGTTTGGCGAGACCATTCTTCCGACGCTGAAGCAACGTATTCAAGATATGTTCAACTACAGAGGGGATCTGAAATAGAAGCGGCGTTCGCGCCGTTTCTTAAGTAAGGAGGAGCCGTGGATAAGATTCTATTGTTGCTTATTGTCGCCATCCTGAACGGCGCGCTCGTCTATATGGATACGTTGCTTAAGGACATCATTCCGATTTCCTTGTATGCCGAACGGTACATGACGCTTTCGACCGGCGTTGATCTTGCCGAAAGTCTGTACGAAATTCTGTTCAGTTTTGGCGTGGCCCTTATGATTCTTAAGTTTCTCAAAAAGGGTTTTGAAATTTATATTCTTTGGACGGATGGCGATCCCGATGAAGAACCGCTATTCCTGCTTACCAACTTTTTTCGGGCATTGGCCGTCGCCATCTGCTTCCCCACTGTCTACACCTGGCTCGGGCAAATGGTTGAAGACCTAACGGATCGGCTACTGAATGTCATTGGCCAAACCACCAACTACAACTGGCAAGTCTGGATTGACAGCATCAGCTCAATGGGTTTGGTAACGGCCATTTTTGGCCTTATTTTTGTCGTTTGTTTCTTCATCCTCTATTTTCAGTTTTTGATGCGCGGGCTAGAAATGTTTATTCTACGTGTCGGCATTCCTTTGGCTTGCGCGGGGTTGCTGGATAATGACCGGGGAATTTTCCGCGCCTACGCGCAGAAGTTTATGCAGTCTATGCTCGCGGTTGTCATCCAAATCGGGCTCGCAAAGCTGGGCGTTGGCCTTATGCTGCAAAACCATGTGTTTTGGGGCATGGCCTGCATGGTACTGGCGATCCGAACGCCGCGTTTCCTGTCCGACTTCCTGATTACAACCGGCGGCGGGGGCGGCGTGGTCAATAATGTCTACCACAGCGTCAAACTCGTTGGCATGGCCCGCAAGCTCATGAAAGCCGGGTGATCCCATGTCAACGCTGGAAGAACTGGCCCAGGCGATTATTATACTCATTCGCCTGGGCTGCGTCTGCCGCTTCATTTATTGCATGGTTCGCCTTTCTGGAGCCGACGAAGAAGCTACCAAGTACAAGAAGCGTGCCCGCAATGTCGTCCTGTTTTTTGTCCTTGCAGAAAGCATCTGGCAAGTAAAGGATTTAATTTTCTACTACTACAAGTGAAGGAGATTGCTCATCTAAAATGGAACAAGATCAATCCCTGTACATTCCCCTTGGCGTCAAGCCCGAAGCCGAATGGTTTCCCGGCTTCGGCCAGCATCAACTTGGGCAGACCGCTATCGGGACGTTAGCCGCCCTCGCCATTGCCCTATTCATTTGGTTGACGGGCGGCAATGTTCCGCTTACCGTCGTCACTTTCTTGATTGGCGTTTCCGCTTCTGTGATGATGACGACCAAAGACAGACACAATTTATCGGTATTGGATCAAATTACGTTTATGATTCGCTTTGCCAAAGCACAGAAATTTTACCCGTATCGAGGCTTGAGCGATTGGCAGATGGAGACCAGGCCGTGATTCTTGCAGAGCCGTTTCTCCTCATCCAAGGCATTCTATTCGCTTCACTCCTTCTCATCGCCAGCTATCACGACATTCGAATGCGTGAGATCCCGGATTGGGTTCCGCTTGCCATCACCGGAATTGGTTTTCTTCACAGCTTCCTCGTCTCATCCTTCGTCGGCCTACTTACCACAAGCTTGCCTTATCTGCTTGCCGCTGTTTTCACCCGAGGCAAGATTGGCGGCGGCGACATCAAGCTGATGGCCGCCTGCGGCTTTGTGTTAGGGCCAATTGGCGGACTACTGCAAAGTATTGCAGGATTATCACTCGTTTTGTTGTTCGCTGCCAGCATTTCTTTTCGCCAAGGATTCAAATCTGCCAAACAGACTGCCCTCCCGCTTGTTCCCTTTTTAGCGGTCGGCGGTCTGTTTGCGTTTGCTTTTCAAATGTAAAAAGGAGGCCATTGGTTTATGAAATGGTTTAAGAATCGAACCGTTTTAGGGGCAAGCTGCATTGTCCTCTCGCTTATTCTATGCCTCGGTATTGCTCCGCTGCTCAATCGCGGCGCCAGTGAAAAAATCGCCATTGTCCGCATGGTCAAAGATGTGGGTAAAGGAGAAACCATTACCGCCGATCAAGTCGAAACGGTCGTTGTCGGAGCGTACAACCTGCCTTCGGGCGTGCTCAAAACAGACGATCAAGTGATCGGGCAGTATGCCACTTCAGACCTAAAAACTGGCGACTACTTGCTTCCATCCAAGTTATCAGCAGCTCCTATCGACGCTTATTTAACCCGTCTGGATGGACAGAAGCAGGCGCTATCCGTGACCATTAAAAGTCTCGCAGCAGGTTTGTCGGGCAAGCTACAACCCGGCGATATTGTCAGTCTGATTGCCGCTGACTATGGCGATCTTCGAACAACAGCTATTCCGCCAGAGCTGCAATATGTAGAGGTGCTATCAGTCACAACAAACAAGGGCTCAGACGCGCAATCTGGCACAACCAACCCGAAAGACGAAGATGAAAAGGAACTGCCTTCCACGTTGACCTTACTTGTTTTGCCACAGCAAGCAATGCTGTTGGCCGACGTCGAAAATAAGGGAAAACTGCATGCTGCCCTGGTCTATCGAGGAGATACAGAGACGGCAAAACAGTTCATTGAAAAACAGGATACCTACTTCTCCTCGTCCAAACAGGAGGGCGCCAGCCATGAGCAATAAACCTCTGATTGTCATTTGGGGCAATCCATCCAGTGGCAAGACAACGGCTACCGTCAAGTTGGCTCAAGCGCTTGCAGCTCATCGAAAAAATGTGCTTGTCATCTTTAGCGACGCCCTCTGCCCATCCATCGCTACCATCGTTCCTCAAGAGGCCAGCAAACAGCAGTCCCTGGGAGAGTTACTCAGTTTGCCTTCACTCACGCAAGAAGATTTACTTCGTTATTCACTCTCTCTCAAAGATACGCCATATGTTGCGCTCCTTGGCTACAAGAAAGGAGATCATCTCTTTTCTTATGCCAATTATAGCCGGGAGCGAGCCATTGACTTGCTGACACTCGCGAGACATACGGCCGATGTCGTTCTCGTGGACTGCGCCAGTTATGTGTCTGCTTACTTGCTTTCAACCGTTGCTTTGGAAATGGCTGATACCGTGTTTCAATTTCACACATGCGATTTAAAAAGCATGCTATTCTACGCCTCTTATTTGCCACTACTTTCCGATACCCGCTTCAAACAGGGCAAGACCATTCCCATTTTGTCCAATGTGAAACCCGAACAGGATGGTCCATCCTACAGCCAAGTTGTCGGCGGTGTCCGTTTCCTTCTACCCCATGTTCCCGCATTGGAACAACAAATGATGGAAGGCAAGCTGCTGGAACCGTTATCCGGCAAACAAGCCGCAGCGTATGGGCAGAGCATCGATAAAATGACTGGGCTTATCATTCCCGAGGATGTAAAAAAGCCACGTAAAAAACCAAAAGAACCAGTCATAAACGTAGCGTCTATCGCTCAGCGGCTAAAAGAACTTTGGAACTGGCGAGGTGCGAAGAAATGAATCAAGCTGACATTTATTTTTCCAGCCAATCCAAATCGTTTCAAGACGTATTAAAAGAAGTCCAAGCGTACCTCTCCGGTAAATACGCGACCCTGCTTAGCAGCCATCCTGCAGAGCAGAAACAGCAGATTATTGCTTACATCAACCAATACTTGACCGACCACCGTTTGCATGTACCGGGTCTGACGTTGGACGAATTGATTGATCGGCTGTATGCCGAAATGGTCGAATACTCATTTCTGACCCGCTATTTGTTCTCAAAAGACGTTGAAGAGATCAATATCAATGGGTATAACGATGTCAAAATCAGTTATACGAACGGCGCAATCCTGTCTGCCGAGGAACAGTTTGCGACTCCCGAGCACGCCGTCAATGTGATCAGGCGCTTGCTGCATCAGTCCGGCATGATTCTGGATTATTCGCAACCTGTTGTGCGCGGCCATCTTGCGAACAATATCCGCATCACGGTCTTTGGGCCTCCTGTGACCGACAAAGAGAAAGGCATCGCTGCGTCCATTCGGATCGTCAATCCGAAAAAACTTGCCAAGGATGATTTTATTCGCAGTGGAACGGCTACCGGCGAGATGCTCGACTTTCTTAGCCTGTGCCTAAGATACGGTCTCTCCATTTGCGTTACGGGCGCAACCGGAAGCGGAAAAACGACGCTAATGAGCTGGCTGCTCTCCACCATTCCTTTTGATAAGCGTATTTTCACCATCGAAAACGGTGCCCGCGAGTTTGACTTGGTTGTCATGGACGATGACAGGAACGTTCTGAACAACGTGGTACACACCGTCACCCGGTATAGTGAAGATCCCCGGCAAAACATTGACCAGGAAAAACTGCTCGAATATGCGTTGACAGCGAATCCTGATATCATCTGTGTCGGTGAAATGAAATCCGCTGAAGCGTTTGCTGCCCAGGAAGCAGCCCGTACCGGTCACACGGTTATCACGACGACCCATGCCAATTCATGCCTCGCCACCTATTACCGGATGGTTACCCTTTGTACGCAAAAATACGAGATGAACGACAAAACGCTATACAACTTGGTTACGGAAGCGTTCCCAATTGTTCTGTTCGTTAAGAAGCTGGAGGATAACGTCCGTCGGATCATGGAAATCACGGAATGCCGCATCCTTCCTGACGGTACACGTGAAGTTGTCCCTTTATATCGTTATGCCGTTCACTCGACTCGGGAAGTCGGGGAACTCATTCGCATCGAAGGGGATTATGAAAAAGTAAGCGATATTTCCCCCGGATTGCAGAAACGTCTATTAGAAAACGGTCTGCCACTCACTGAATTGCAACATTTGAAAACGGGAGGTATCGACGCATGACCGTTTTATTGCTCCTATCTTTCATTGGTCTGTCTGCCGGAAGTCTGCTCCTCCTTCGGTTATCCCCGCGGCTTCTGATTCAGGCGTTTGCCGCACACATGCAACGTCAGCAAACACGCCAAGCACCATTAGCCAAACAAATTCGTCATGTGAAGCATCCCAAAAAACTCAAAGGCTGGCGGGCCACCATAGCCGAGGCAACCGCCATTTTGAAGCAAACTGGAAATCAGCAGCGGACTGGCTTACTTATTGCCCTTTCCCTGTTGCTGGCCGTTGCGGGCACGATCCTGGCTTTGCTGACACACAATCTTTGGCTACTGCCGGTTCTTGCTTGCGGCTTAGCGATGATACCCTTTTGGACGGTGCTGTTTACAGCAACCTTTTACAAAAAGAGGCTGCATGCCGAACTGGAGACGGCGCTTTCCGTCATTACCACTTCTTATCTGCGTAGCGAAAATATTTTGTCCGCTGTAGAGGAAAATTTGCCCTATCTGAATCCGCCTGTATCCGATGTGTTTCAAGCCTTTCTCGCGGAGTCCAAACTGATTCATACGAATCTGCATTTGGCGCTCACGGAGCTTCGCAGCCGCATTCACAATCATGTTTTTCAAGAATGGTGCGACGCGATCATGGCTTGTCAGGAAGATCGGA
Source organism: Paenibacillus faecis (assembly GCF_008084145.1). Taxonomy (GTDB): domain Bacteria; phylum Bacillota; class Bacilli; order Paenibacillales; family Paenibacillaceae; genus Fontibacillus; species Fontibacillus faecis. Next base: position 794,269 of record NZ_VSDO01000001.1, read on the forward strand.
CACTGAAAACGACGCTCATGCCGATTGTAGCCAAACTGTCGGACATGCGCGTCGTTTCCGCCGAATTGGATGCGGCGCTATATGAGCCGCTCAAGGAGTTTTTGACGATGGCCCTTTTGCTGATTGGGAATATTCCGCTTCTTTATTTTCTCAATCGGGACTGGTATCGCGCCCTCATGCACACCACACCCGGTCACATCGTGCTGGCCCTATGTGCTTTGGCTATCCTAATCTCTTTGGCGGCCGTGATCCGGCTGACTCGTCCGCTTGATTATCAAAGGTAGGTGGAATGTTATGAACGACAGAGATTTAGCTTTACTGCTTGGGGAACTGATTGAGGCCGATGAAGGAGAACGCACCTGCCTGGAGCAACGAATTCGGCAACATGGCCTGGACGGTTTTTTGAGGAATCTGGGCAAGGATTCGTCATTTTCCGCCGAAACCTTGGAAAAGCTTCGCGCCGTTCAGGGGATCGTCAGCAAGACATGGCCGGAAAGGAAGAAATCGGATGGATGAGCTTCATACCATTGAGAGATATATGACCGATTTTGTCCAAGCCATCCACAAGCTGACCCGCATCCCGTTACACAAATTGGAGGCGTATGGTACCGTCAACAATTTGATGAACGTCCTCGAACATCCACTCGTCTTGGAACCGACCGCTTCGCAGCTCCAAAAAATTGAGCAGCTCAATGCATTTCTCAGAGCATATCGCGTGGTGAAATGGGAGGAAGAAAACGCCAAGCGGCATATCCGTTCGCCGAAGCAAGCCGGCGATTACTTTGCTACACTGCTCGAAGGCGTGCAGGACCGGGAAAAGTTTCTCGTTGCGTTCCTTGACAACGGAAACCGGATCATCGAGACTCGAACTTTTGCAGAAGGAGGGATCGACCATGCGCTTGTCCATCCTCGCGCCATTTTGAAAGCCGCTCTTCATTGCGATTGCGCTTCCCTCATTTTTGCGCATAACCATCCAGGCGGTACCCTATCCCCATCGCCGGAAGATGTGCAGTTAACAAGACGTTTGGTAGATATTTTTGATCCATTGAATATCAAGGTTCTCGATCACATCATTATCGCGGGCAACGGATACATCTCATTGGCCGAATCGGGTAATTTGCCGAACGTCGCGGAAAAGCCCTCTAGCTATGAGTCCATCCCCCTCCGCGCCATGGAACGCAGTGATTGGCCTATTCAGGAGGATGAGTTGGCCTTTGTGAACGACAACCTGAATGATGAATGGGAACGATAAAGGAGGTGTCATTTGTTTTGTCGGGAATCCTTTTCGGTTTCTGCCTATCCTTTGCTGTCGGAGCCTATTTTTTGCTTGCTGACTTGCTGCATGTCTCAACTCGTGCTAACACAAAAGCGATTTTGCAAACAGCAAAAATTGGGAAGGCAAAAACAACATTCTTTCAAGTGATGATTTTTCGTCTCTCTGCTTTACTGGCCAAACGATTACCGCTTAGCGATTACTATAAGCGGAAGACGGCCGCCACACTCCGATCCGCTGGTATCTCTCTAACCCCGGAAGCTTTTCTTGCAAAAGCGATGGTTAAAGCTGGCCTGTTGTTTTCCGCCGGGATCGCGTTGCTTCCTTTGCTCCCGCTACTCTCTCCCTTGCTTATCTTTTTGGCCATTGCGCTTTTCTTTAAGGACTTTCGCTCAGCTGATGAGACGGTACGAAAAAAACGTGAACAGATCGAAGCCGAACTGCCACGCTTTGTCGCTACAATAGCCCAGGAGTTAAAGGCATCCCGCGATGTCCTGCGAATATTGGAGGTATATGCCCAGCATGCCGGGGAGAGCTTGCGCCACGAACTTCTGATTACCATTGCAGATATGAAAAGCGGAAGCCTGGAAACCGCTTTGCTGCGGCTGGAAACCCGCATAGGCAGCACAATGTTATCGGACTTGGTACGCGGTTTACTGGCCGTATTGCGCGGCGATCAGGGCGTTGTCTATTTTGAAATGCTGGCGCATGATTTCAAGCTGGAGGAAATTCAGCAGCTTAAACGCATCGCCCTGAAACGGCCCGGGAAAATTCGCAAATATTCATTTCTGATGCTTGCCTGTTACATGCTGACTTACATGGTCATTATCGGCATGGAGATCATGAAAGCCATTGGCAAGCTGTTTTGATTCGTTCAGAAAGGAGGCTTACCATGCTACCCCAAGCGATTCGTTCCCGACGCGGCGAAGGCTATGTCGATGTCGTTGTTATCGTGCTGGTGACAATGCTTTGCATTGGACTTGCGATTAAAGTCTTTCCGGTTTTTATGGCACAGCAAAAACTAAACACCATTGCAAGTGAATTAGCCCGTGAAGCGGAAATTTCGGGAAGAGTCGGCCCGGAAACTTCTCAGAGGGCTATAGCGTTACAAGAACAAACCGGACTGCATCCCTCCATCGCATGGAGCAAGACCGGCTCGATACAAATTGATCAGGAAGTCATGGTTACACTGCACATGACCGTGAATATCGGCTTGTTCGGAAATTTTGGCTCCTTCCCCATTGAGCTTACCGCAACGGCCACTGGAAAGTCCGAGGTGTATTGGAAATGATGCGGCATTGGAGAAATCGTACCGGCAGTGGATACCCGCTTGCGATTACAATTGTGCTTGCAATTTTGCTTCTGTCCTGCGTCATATTTGAATACTTTCGGCTTGCCATTATCGCGGCGCAGGTGCGGAACGCCACGCAAAGCGCCATTATTGCCGTGGCGACGGAAAACTACAGTCTGGTCTATAATGGCTTGCGGCAAAGCTATTCAGGCGGCTTTACCCGTTCCGGCAGCCATTGGCAAGAATCATGGACAACCGGCGATCTATACAGCCGAATCAGCCGAGATTTAGGACTCATCCAAGAGGGAACTCGCTATGTACGAAAGTCGTCTGAACATATGGAATACAGCATTTCAAACCTTGGTGTACGTGTAATCAATACCCCGTTTGCTCCCGCATCGCCAGATTCGATTCGTCAGTTCACCGCCGAAGCGCTGATTCATCTTACTGTGCCTTTATCCTTTGGCTGGGGACATTTGCCCCCGATGGAAGCAGATTTACAGGTTCAGGCCGTCTATAGACCCCGATTTTGAATCAAGCTGATCAGCCTCTTTTCACTAAGCAAGATCGCCGTTTCGATTGGAATTTACAGAATTATACAGTATAATAGGAGTAACATCCTTTCTGATTATTATAAGAAAAGGAGATGACACAACATGAAGCGTAAAGCTTTGATATGGACAGGCAGCATCCTTCTTGCAGGAGCCATCGGTATTTGGGCGATTAATATCGGGAACGGCAATTCCGGCGATGTTGAACCCGTATCGACTGTTTCCCCATCCCCTAGTCCTTCCGCTCCAGTTACAATATCCGATGTTACCCCTGCTCCTTCTCCCGAGACACAGATTTCGAGTCCGCCGCCTATCACAGTTCCAGATGTAAAGCCAGAATCGAAAACGGTTATTTCAGAACCACCGGTGCTCCAACCGGAGAAAGAAACCAAACAAGTCGAAGTACCGATTACCAAACCGAAACCGACACCGAAACCGACCGAACCTCCCAAGCCCAAACCTAAAGCAACTGACAAGCCTCAATCTCCCAAAACTCCTCCGACTTATGATGAGAAGGAAACCCAACCAAATAAGCCCAAGCCTAGCAATGAACCGAAGGCCGGAGACAAAAATGAGAATGGGAAGGTTTTTGTTCCTGGTTTCGGATGGGTGGAAGACTCTGGTCCAAATAAAGGTAGCAAGAGTAGTTCGGATGGTGATTGGAATAAACAAGTGGGTACGATGGATTAACAACAACATTTAAACAAACGGTACAGGCAAACGCCTGTATCTTTTTGTTTTTGGGAGGAGATTCAATTGAAGCGATTCCTCTACTTGCTCTTTTTGATATTCATCATGGTATCCCTCTTAAATTCTTCTGTATATGCGGATGGAGACGGAAACATTGACAACGGCGGAGGGGGCATGGGTTCGGGAACGTCCGAAAATAAATGGACGCCTGGTTATGATGGAGTAAGAGTCACGATTGTTCGAGCAACAGATGATATGCCCATTTCAACTCCAATTGATTACTCGAACAAGCAGCCACCGACTGGACTCGTTCATTTTGGAAAGGTTAGCAAGCTTCATTATCGTAAAGGGACAGCTCTAACAGCACGCGTAGGAGGCTATGCGTATAAAACCCCATTACCTCCAATGCCGCGCATTATTAGCTCCGGCGATGCCGTTACCGACATCGAAGTGATCAAAGCCTATTTTTGCTCCGAAGGCGCGGTCAAAATGATTGCCCACGATACTGGAATCGACTACGAAACCTTAACCAATGGCAATTACAAGCTGCTTCTGGAACCCATCGCCTATTTTACTTTTCAAGGCGCATTTATGGCGATGACGGCTCATGAAGCCGCCTTGTACGATCTGCAATTAAGCGGCGGTCTTCGCTCGAAAATGGTCAGCCTTACCCATCAAAACCTGCCACTTGCTATGTTTCTGGAAAATGCGGATCTTGGTTTTCCTGCATGGAGCGGTTCCCGAAACGGCAGGGTAAGCAACGATCAAATTCTGACTTCACTTGGACTCGGCATTGTCCGTTTTAAAGATGCGCCAACGACGCCACCGCCAACAAATCAGACGAGTGTGCAATATCGTACCAGCACGGAAGTAATTACTTCTGTCCGCCTCTCCACATCATCTCAAATTAATCCCAAAGCTCCAGCCAGCGTCACGTTTCGCATCATGGGCAGCAGTTATACGGTATCCAACATCGTCATTCCTGATGGAGACAGCCAGCTCGTCTGGGTGAAATGGCGAACCCCTAGCAAGCCTCAAACCGTTACCATTCAAGTGAGCGCAACCGCAGGATATTTGAGTGAATCGTCGATTACCGCCTCCATTGTTGATCTCGATCAGAATACCCCTCCCGATCCGAAGGCCACGGATCGCAATGACAGCTTTAAGCCCCCTACGGTTCCCGGTTATGCGGCTAAAACTTCCGCTTCCTGGGGAATATGGTCCGCGAAATGGCATGAGTATTGGGTATGGATTCCCAATTGGCGCTGGATTAGTACCGGGCCTGATTCTGGCTACTGGCACGACTTCGGCCACTGGGAAGATCAAGGTTGGTGGGATTATACCTGGACAGGGTACAGTGCCTCTCTTTCTGCTAATCAATCCGTTTTATCTGACGCCAAATCGCCAAATCCCACCGCTACTCGTATGAAGTCCGGGTATGGCATCGAAATGAATACTTCCACGATTTTATCTTCCAATGCCCACAGTACCCACATCACAGGTGCTCAAAACGCCGTTTCCTATTATCCCGAATTTAACTATCAAACGTACTGGCGTCTGCACCACCTAAAATCGAGCGGTCTTAGTGCCACCTTCTGGTTAAAGCCAAACGATTACTCCACATATCAAAGTCGGGTCCACTTTACGCCGATCTGGTTTCCCGATGGTTCCTACACTCCTATCACTCGCATTTTGGATGCATGGACCCCAGACGGCATGCTCACGCTACAACTTCAAAGTACGATCACCATTTCGGATAACCTGTTTTCCGATTGGCATATTGCACCGCAAAAATAGAGAAAGGACGGCGCTATTTCCATGCTGCTACCCATCCTCATTCTACTCCTCTGTCTTGTAGGCGGGGGAGCCGTTTTATTTTTCCTACGGTCCTCCGGCAATCGCCGCTCGCAATCTCGGGCAGACATTACTGCGCAAACAGCGCAGCAATTCGTCAACGTCAAGGATATTCAAGGACACTTTTTATACACGTTGGACGGCTGGATTCTCAGTTATCTGCGCGTGTACCCGATCAGTCTTGACTTACTGAGTTTATCCGAGAAACGGCTACTGATCCGCAAATTGACCGCCGAGCTTTCTTCCATTCGATTCCCCTTTAAATTTCTGGCCGTGAGCCGTCCGGTCGATATTTCCCCATTGATCACCGATCTATCTTCCCTGCTTCCCTCTGCTGACGCTACGCAAAAAGAATTGCTGCGGCAAGAGATACTGGAAATGAACACGCTTGCCTTGTCCGGTGAAGTGGTCGAACGGCAATTTTATTTGGCGCTCTGGCAGCGTCAAGAGCAAGGCGGTGAACGGGACCTCTTGGACAAGTCCAAGCGGCTCGTTCAGCATTTTGAAGATGCCGGAATTCAGGCTCAATTATTGAAACAACAGGAAATCGTTCGGCTTTGCAATCTCGTCAACAACCCGGCCTATACCCATCTGGATCAAGTCGAACCGGATGAAGCCGTTTCATTTTTGTTCTACGAGGAGGGTTAACATATGGACCCCGCTACCGCCAAGCTGCTCGCGCAGCTTGCCATCAAAGCCGCCACAGACGAGCAAGCTCGAAAGCGATTGATTCTGTTTATCGCAGCGCCTGCCGCTGCGCTGCTCCTTTTAATCGCTATGGTGCTGCAATTGTTAATTTCTCCGTTTGAAACGCTCAAAATCTGGTTGTCGCCAAGCGAAAGACCGGTTGTAGAGGACATGCGAACTGACTACGGATTTACGCAACTTCTGGATAAAGACGAGGACGGTTATGTGGAAAGCGCCGAGCAGCAATACGCGGGCATTGTGTTTAAAGACGGCAGCCGCGAAGTCCTCTACTATAACCAAATGGATAAGCGTTGGGCTGATAAACCTTATGGCCCCCACGATACCATTGGTGTTGCTGGTTGTGGCCCGACTTCCCTAGCTATGGTCGTCTCCACCTTGACCGATCAAACGATTGACCCCGTTGCCATGTCCAAATGGGCTTATGACAACGGCTATTTAGCATCAGGCACCGGAAGCTACCACAGTCTGATTCCGGACGGAGCCAAACATTTCGGTCTAAAGGTGCAAGGCGCGATAGCGAAAGACAAACAGAAGATGATCGACGCTCTAGCCTCTGGCAAGCTGATCGTCGCCATTATGGGCAAAGGACATTTTACTTCTTCGGGCCATTTTATCGTGCTGCGCGGTGTCACCGAAGAAGGGAAGATTCTGGTTGCCGATCCTGCCAGTAAAAAACGAAGCGATCAGGCTTGGGACTTCTCCATAATTTTAGATGAAGCACGGAAAAATGCCGCCGCCGGCGGGCCGTTTTGGATCATTAATTCGTGAAGGGAGTGACAGTCCACAAATGACAATCCCATCAAACACAGCGCCTAATGCCTCTCTGCTAAACGCCATTACCCCGATGGGCCTTGGTTTCTCACGCACCGGCCTAACCATCGGAGAAGAGGAAGCGAAAATCTATGGCGTCATTCAATATCCTCAAAAAGTGGACATCGGCTGGCTTTCTTCCTTAACCAATATACCCGCAACCATGGTCGCTATCGGGTTCCAGCCGATTGACAATAGCGCGCTGATTACCGCCATTTCCAAGTCCATTACCCAAAACCGTAGCTTGGCCGATAGCGCCAAAGACCCGCTCACAAGGCAAAGAGCAGAAAAGGCGGCAACGGACGGCGAAAAAATTATGATGCAGATCGATCAAAACGGCGAGACGGTTGGCCTCATGAATCTGGTTGTCATGCCTTTTGCGCATGAAGAGCGGTTATTCACTCGCGCTTCTAGGCGCGTAGAGAATACATTTAGCATGATGCGCTGCAAAATCCGTAATCTGGCCCATTTGCAAAAAGAAAGTTTTCGCCATTTATCTCCCCTCTATCCGGCCCAAGAGCAAATCGAGAACGTTTTAAATAAAATTATGCCGATGAGTACCTTTGTTGGCGGATTTCCTTTTGCTAGTAGTGGTTTTAACGACGGTACTGGCTATTACTTAGCTAAAGACGCCAGCGGCGGTTTGATTATCGTTGATTTATGGCGGCGCGGCGGCGACCGGACGAATTCCAATATTGTTGTCATGGGTGTAGCTGGCGTAGGGAAATCCACAGCCGTAAAGCACATTGCCCTCGGCGAATATATGAAAGGGACCAAGATCATCTTCATCGACCCCGAATCGGAATATAAAGAACTATGCCATCGATTAAACGGTGATTGGATCAATGCCGGAGGCGGCGCTGGTGGCAAGATCAATCCGCTGCAAATCCGTCCCGCTCCGCGTGATGAGGATGATGAGGAGCAACCGCTATACAAGGATGAAGGAAATGGCATGTCGGATATGGCGCTGCATCTCAAAAATTTAGAAATATTTTTTAATCTCTATATTCCCGACCTGACAATGATGCAAAAAGCCGTGCTCAAGCAATGTTTAATCGAATTGTATCACCAGTTCCACATTTCATGGACAACGGACATTACCCAATTAGCAAGTACGGAATTCCCGACCTTTTCCGATCTTCACGAGCTTATTTGTACCAAAGAACAGCAAACGAAAGATAACGTATATAAAGAGTTGTCCCTGCTGCTGCACGATATTGCGCACGGCGGGGATTCTTTTTTATGGAACGGTCACAGCACCATTCAAACTCGCAGCCGTTGTATATGTCTGGATACCCACTCGCTACAAAATACCTCCGATAACATCAAACGAACGCAATATTTCAACCTGTTGTCCTGGTGTTGGGAACAGATGTCACAAGATCGCAATGAACGGGTATTGTTGATCTGCGATGAGTCTTATTTGATGATCGACCCGAATGTCCCTCAAAGCCTCGTATTCCTTCGGAACGTCGAAAAACGAGCGCGGAAATATGAGGCCAGCCTTGCGATTATTTCCCATAGCGTTGTGGATTTCCTTGCCCCGGAAGTGAAAATGTACGGTCAAGCGCTTCTCGATATTCCTTGCCTCAAAATTCTGATGGGAACCGACGGAAAAAATCTGCAAGAGACGCGGGAACTGTATAACTTGACAGAAGCAGAGGAAGAACTGCTAGCCGCGAAAAAGCGCGAGCATGCTTTGCTCATGATCGGTTCCAAACGAATGCACGTTCACTTTGAAATTCCCGAGTACAAATTCAGCTACATGGGAACAGCGGGAGGACGATAATGGGATGAACAAAAAGAAGCAGCTCATTGAACTCTTCCTTTATATCGCTATCGTGATAATCGGCACGATCCTATTGCTGACGAAATGAACATGTTTTTGTGTTTGACCTAAATTCGCGGCCGATATTCGCCTTCTATTGCGGATTGGAGGTGACAAAATCAATGAACCAAAAGTATCTAATCGCCACAGCTCAAGGACAAGAACAAAACGTGGCGCTTTGTATAACAGCTAATGCTCAGAACATTGCATCTTTTTTGACACAGTATCGAGAGGCCCCATTTATCAGTATCGACACGCTACATGACTTCCCCTTTTTAACTGCACGTTATGGCTTTGTCGATACCTGTTATGATCAGCAATATCTTATTCATCATTTACTGCCTGCTTTGAATCCCATGCAGTTGGAGGATGTTAAAGCCCCTGAGCTTACTTTCCTAACAAATCCATCGGACTTATTGGGGTATGAGGCACCAAAACCGGACTGGAATTGTTTGATGGACTACGGTATTACAGATGAAGAATACAACGTTATGGATATGCAGATCGATGAAAGTGAAGATAATGAGCTTTAAAACATAAGAAGTTTACGTCGAAAGAAGCAGCTCATTGAACGTTTCCTTTCTATCACCACTGTAATTATCAGCACGATCCTATTGCTGATGAAAGAAGGATGACCCATGATTCTGTATTTGACCAGCAATGCAAATGTCAATCTATTGGATAAAGTTGAAATGGAAAAGGAACTGCCTATCAAAAAGCTGGTCGGCCAGTTCTCGCTCCTCCCATTTGTGGTTAAGGATATGCGGCATTTTAGCCATGTTAGATTCTTCGTGATTGATCGGAATGCGGTGCTGGAATCGGATGAACAAGTGATTCAAGCGTTATTATCGTTCCAGACCATGTATGAGATCCGTATCGTTGTCATTGCGGAGGGGCTGCCGGAGGGCAGCCCCTTTCTTCATCAACTAATCCAGGCCGATGTCACGAACATTGTAACAGCGACGAGCATTGAATCGATGCTAGAAGAAATCAAGGAATGTTTTTCTGAGCAAGGCATGCAGCGGTTTATTCCGTCCATTCCCTCGCCGGAGATGGAACAATTTGTCCCCTCCCTGCAGGCCAATAAAGAAAAGTATCAATTTGCTTGTAAGAACATCCGAATTGCCATTGCAGGAAGTGATCGTCGAACAGGTGTTACCACAACTGCGATGAACCTGGTTTTTTGGATTCAGGAGCACGGTGGGACCGCTTGTTATGTAGAAGCCAACACTAGCAAGCATTTGGCTCATATTATCCATCTGTTTGACCCGGAAAAATCCGGGAATGCCTATGTGATGGGGAATGCAGATTTTTACTTAACCCAAGAATTCAATCAGGATTACAACTTTATCGTGATTGATTGCGGTGTTCTTGGCGATCCGAAGCTGCAAGAATTATTTTCTCATGCAGATGTGCGTCTAGTCTGCGGCTCGGTTATGCCTTATGAACTGCCTATATTTTATAGGGCTTTGGAGCGTTGTAAACACTTGCCTGTCCATGCAGTAGGAATGTTTGTTCCTGAGAATTTAAAACCTTATTTGCGCAAAATGACGGACCAGAACATTATCTTTGGGGATAGCTCCCATGATCTTTTTGACTCTAATGTGAACAATCAAGTGCATCAACAAATACTTAAGGAATATATAAGCAAATCCTTCAGGTAAAAACATCATAAAAGCTGAAAACTGAAAAAAGCCCAAACGATTCGTCAACCTAGTGTAGTTAAATCGCCCTTCATTTAGCATACCAGGCCAATTGAAGGGCGATTTATATTAATGTTAATACCGATTGAGATCGAAACGACGAACAGCTAAAATGAATTCCAGAATCAATTGTTGCTTGCAATCTTCGTTGAGTCTCCCATCTTGTCGCGAATACTTGTTGATTAGTGGCTCATATCGTTGAATCAGCTCAACCTCAGCTTGTCTGTCACCCTTCTGAGCCAGTTGAATTAAATAAAATACTTCGCGCATTGGCTTATCCTCCTTTTTTGAATGTTCGTTATCATTCAATGAGGAGGAGGGGCGCGAATGCGAATCTCGAACTTATGAATATATCTCCAGATGACTTTTAAGCTTCACTAATACGTTCGTTTTAGATTTGGAGATAGCTTGTCTCGTGACGCCAATAAATTGTGCGATTTCCTTATCTGTTTTGTCTTGAAAAAATTTGAGGTATAGCACCTTTTTTTCCGAAGAACTCAGTGTCTTGATGGCTTGTGAGAGCACTGTGAGATCCTCTATCGTCACTGTCGTGCTTGTCCAGATGTCAAGGGCGTTGTTGTTTGTCTCAAAAGCAACTGCATCAAACGGTATTGCATGAAAGGAATCCCGATAAAGCTTCTTGAAATAGTCCCTGCTGGCATGTCGTAAACAATGCTTAACATAAATGCTGAATCCTTTTTCAACCGCTTCGCAAGTCCTAAGTTCTGAGCCCATTATAACATCTCCTTTCTCTGCCTCTCACTAGGTAAATGGGAAACTAGCGGTAAAAAGGCAACTGCAATAAGCAGACTTCGCAAAAAAAATATCCCTCTAGTTCTAAAGATCCGATAACTTCGGGTCTCTAAAAATCGGAGGGATATTTTTATGAAGTCTCTTCCGAGAAACTTAAAATCATGAGGTACTGAATCCATCCCCCTCTTCGAAGGAGCAACGTTTCTCCAAAGGATCGCCAACCTAAGCAAATAGAACGAACTATGGCGAGCTTGATCTGCTATAGAGTCATGTACGTAGCAGGCAATTCAGAGTAGCCCTTACCTGATCCACCTGTTGAATAACGGGCATATTTTTCTCTCTAAACTTACACTTATGTTCCTTGATTCTCATTTTAAAGCGTTCCTACACACGGAATTTCAGCGGTAGGTGCTTCCGAGACGGTTATAGCCATTGCCAAAACGATAACGGCATTTGAACGTATCATTCCTCAGCTTGGAATGTACTATACTTTATCTCAAGCTCAGATCGTTTTGCTTCGTTTAGGATGGGGATCATAGGACTTGAAAGCAAACGACAAAGTGTAAAAGAACTGGATTAACGATGTTACCGAAAGGCTGAGACCTACAAAGAGAATGCCTAGCGAAACCACGATTTTATATTTCATGAAACGACTTTAGCGGATGGTTCTGAAGTTAATGGGATGTGGCCCAGTACATTGTCAGCCGAGTTGTTTTACAACCTTGAAAATGGCATCAATCTGATGCAGAGCTATCTTGTTCACCTGCCATTTACATTTCTTCTTTCCATGCTTTTTTCCAAACGGCTTCAATAAATATATCGTTCTTCATGATCAGTCTCCATTTCAGGATTTTAAAGACTTTTTATATCCATAACAACTCTGAAAAAACAGTTGTTCTTCACAGAACAACCGTCATTTTCTTAGCAAGCTCCGACAATTTTTGGTTTTTTAAAAAGTCCTCCATTTTCTCTTCCCCCGATACCATCACCTTCTGAATTAAACACTCTGATCCATGTTTCATTTCGCATTCGAATAAGGAGGCGGATCCTTCAATGGCATGAATAACGTCAAGAAACGAGATTTCTTCCCAATTCCGTTTTAGACGATATCCGCCATTGGCCCCTGAAGTGGATTCAATCATTCCCGCCTTGACCAGCTTGGTAAGGATTTTGGATAAATACGTTGGAGAAACCTCTTGCCTCTCCGCCAATTGCTGTACGCCGATAAGTTTGTTCGGCGGGAATGCGGCAAGAAAGAGCATGGTGTGAAGAGCATAGTTTGTCGCTTTTGAAAATTTCATAGCGTGATGTTCACCTCAATCATGGACTTTATGTGCCCATAATAACTTTTTGCATTGGGTTATGTCAAATTTCCTCTGCCGGATTCTTCCTTTATTTATGACATCTGGCGGCTCTCCATGACTTGCGCTTCCGCTGAACCTTTGCCATACGGAACAAAGAAAGTAAGAAAAAAACCACTCGTAGCAACGAAGGCTAATGACCAAAACGCGGCTTGAATTCCTCCATGCATATTGAACGGAAAAGATACTGAGCTATAATCTGCGGTAATTGTCACTATGGTGATGAGCAGAGCCCCGCCCATCGACATGCCCAATGTGCGTATGGCCGTCGTCATCGGCGAAGCGTATTTCATCATCGAACTCGGCAAGCTCGCCATGGCAAAAGCAGTAATTGGGGTCATCATAAAACCGACCCCGGTCATAAGCAACGCATATAATCCTATCAACAGACCATAGGAAGCATGAATCGATAGCGCCATCGTTAATAGGGCCGTTACGGCGGCAATCCCGAAGAAGCCGATCCGAATCAAATAGCGACCGCCGAAGCGGTCGTAGATTTTACCCGAAACCACTCCAGACACCCCCATAAGCAATGCACCTGGAAGTAGCATTAGCCCCGATTCTCTAGGCATTAGCCCTCTGACATTTTGCACATATATGGGGAGTAGCAGTTCTACCCCGGCCATTACAATGAATAGGACTACGCCTATAATCGATGCATAAGTAAATCTCGGGTAACGAAATACTTTGAAATCAAGCAAAGGGACAGCCAGTTTGAATTGGCGCTTCACAAACAGAAATGACATGACGAATCCGACGATAAGGATGGTCACGACAAGCAAAATACCCCTTCCCTGATCGCCAAGGATGCTAAATCCATACAACAGGCTGCCGAAGCCTAAACTCGAATAGAGAATAGATCTCCAGTCCAATTTCGCTTTGTGCGTATCCCCAACGTTTTCCAAACAATAATAAGCAACAAACAGGTTCACGATCGCAATGGGCGCAACCCCGTAGAATAAGTTTCTCCAGGAATGATTTTGAATCACGAAGCCGGAAATCGTCGGACCCAGTGCAGGGGCGAGTCCCACAATGAGACTGGCCAGCCCCATCGCTGCCCCGAGTTTTTCCTTTGGGAACACCAGGATAATCGTATTCAGGAACACCGGTACCAGCAATCCGGCGCCAATACCCTGAATAATTCGTCCGCTCAGGATTAATGCAAAGTCGGCAGAGAAGCCTGCAATCAGCGTCCCTGTCGTAAACGCCCCAGCGGAAGCGAAAAACAGGGTTCTCGTCGAGTATTTTCCGATCAGGAACCCCGTCACTGGGATAACAATTCCAGAGACCAGAAGATAGACGGTGATCAGCCATTGTGCCCGATTGACCGGGATTCCAAGGTCCAACATTATTTGCGGCAAAGCCGTGTTCAGCATGGTTTGCATGAATTGCGCCAAAAAATTCGCGACGACAAGTGAGGCTACAATGATTACGGGTTTTCTTTTCATAGCGAGACCCACCACTTTCCGTTCCATTCGGAGGCCGTTAGCTGAGCTAGAACACTTTTCGGCAAAATACCCGGTTCTTTATAAATTAGCTTGCCGTCTTTGAATATAATGGTCGTCGGTATGCTCATGATCTGAAATTTGTCAGACGTAATCGGATTCTCGTCTACATTCACTTTAATCACTCGAATCGAGTCATTGGCTTCCCTTTCAAATTCCTCCAAGACGGGAGCAAACATTTTGCATGGCCCGCACCAAGCTGCCCAAAAATTTACTACGGCCACTCCTTCTATCTGAAGCAGCCCCTGAAATGTAGAATCTGTTGCGTGTTGAATTGCCAAGATTATGATCATCCTTTCATATTTTATAGATATTACAGATATTTTATATCTATTATATAGCTAAAAAATTTATGCTGACAAGCTGATGTCAAATGCTTTTTTCGATCCTCCCCCTAGATAAATTACAGAAAAAAGTTTTAAAAAACAATAATAGACTTCATAGATCTATGATATATTTTATACAATCACTTGTCAACATACTAATTTTTGATTTAGTCTTCTGACTTTTGAATAAAATCGGTTTCCGGATAACAAGCCCTATAATACCGCTTTGCATACCGGATTGCAGTCTGGAGCAATTCCGCACCGCACTGCAATCTCCGTACCTCTGGTGTAAATGAGGAATCCTTCGCATGGTATATCGTCATTCGTATTCATCCTTCAATTCATCAATTGATACTCATTTTGTGCAACAACCGATCATGACATCGGAGATCCTGTATTTCTTTAGGCATGTGATTGTACACCTATCGATCTCTGTTTTAACTTGTTCAAGACTAAACCATCCGTTATCCATCTCGTTTTTACTTTTCTTCTTACTTTTCTTCTCGTTTCTCACTGCTTCATAGACATCTGCCAGTGAGATATGTGATGCCGGAAGTTTAAGTTTATAGACCCCGTCGCGGCCCTCCTTAGCTTCAACGAGCCCAAGCTTCAGCAACCCGGAAATGATTTTTCTCAAATAAGCGGCATGTACATGTAGATTTTTGGCCGTTTCCGAGCTACTCAACGTTCCTACATGCTTGGCCAACAGCAGCAGAACGCCAAGTGTTACATGAAACCTATGCGTTCCTAATTGGGCACACAATTCTGCTTACCTCCTCTCACCAAAAGGATTCCTACCCAGGAAAAATCCTCTTCCGTCAGATCCATAAGGACAGCCACCGCCACTTTACTGCCAGAGGCTGCGGCATAAAACAATTGGGAAGGACCCAAATATGCTGCATCTCCTGCCACATACAGTCCCGAAACGGTACTTCTACCCAATGCGTCCGCAGTTATCCCCCCTCCCCCGTGTTCCGTGGTGTTACATCCCAACTCCTTGACAAACACGGCTTTGGACACCAATTTAGGCGTAATGAGTCCTCCGCTTCGGTCCACATGGGTACTATCCTTAAATTGTACCCGTTCCAACAAGCCGTCCCGGCCATAGAATGCTGCAACGGGGGGGGTCAATCACTCGAATTTCTTTTGACGCCAGCCGATCTTTTTTGTTCAAGGGTCAATGGGACATGACCGTTCTGCTTACAACCAAATCCTTGTTCCAGTTGTAGAGAAGTCTTAACTTATGAAAAACCTTCGGGCCCTCCGAAACAACGATAAGAGGCTGATCCCTCAATTCCCATCCGTCGTAAAAAGGACAATTTAACAGACTTTTTCATAAAAGTTGTGTAGTCCCTCTATGTCCGGGATAATCTCCTCCAATCCGGAGCCAGAATCAATTTCCGAGCTTGCATAAGCTCGGAGGCCTTCGTCGTATATTCAAATCCGGTTTCTCTTTTGCGAATATCCGTAGCCTGCCAGTGCTGGACCGACGAGTATTTCAGTGCCTTTTAGGCAATACGCCTAAACTCAGCCGGTTCTATCCCATCTCTGATGAGGTATCCGTGGGAAGCATACCTAAACTCATTCCTGGGGTGTTTATTGTCAAACAGCGCAACGGTACCAATGCCGCATTGAGTCCTGCCTAGCCGACGCCGAAAATCGCACAATCATACATCAACGTATTCACCCCTTTAACGAAGTGTTTATGGTTACTTTATATCCGTAATTGATAAAAAATATTAAAGACCATTAGAGATATATGATATCTACGACAACTCCCGAAATTAAGTTAGTCAAGTTTTTGCATGGAGTGATTCGGATTGTTTTGAGGTTCTTCATGCTGGAAAAAGCGTGAAACCCTTGTAATTATATTGCCCCTTTGGGCGAATACGCTATGTGACAGTGACTTCAGATTTGTGTCGCAATTTAGCCTTGTAACGGCTCAAGAGCGATCAAACCCCAAAACCGAAACCGCGAATACCAATAAGTCGATTTGTGAGCCGCCTAGAGTACATTTTTAATATTTCGGTGTGGTAGAGCCACTCGGTCGATTAATGTGAGCCATGTTGCTATCGAAATAGAACTAGCGTTAATAAGGGAACTCGTAGAGAAAGAGGGCTCTACCATTTACAATTTTCAACTATCGTTTCCCGTCGAGATGGCCTCGCCATTCAACAGACTTTGTCTGGTGTACATGTTCTCTTCCTTCAATCGAATAAGCACCTTGCCAAAACGCCCACCCTGCCGGATGACCACCTTGTCGGTCGGATAAGTCCGCTCCAAATAATCGGCTACGGTTTTCCTGTTCTGGTCATCCGCAGGCAAACCGAAAATTCTCAGCCATTCCATAACCTCCTGGAGCGCCGTTTCTCTAGATACCTCCGTGGTTTTCATTTCCCGGGTTACGAGCGACTCATAGGAATACCCTTTGAGATACAGCAAATGGAGCAAATAAGCCATCTCCAAATGTTCCGTTTTCATGGGCTGATCAGTGACCAGAGGCCAAATCTCTTTTACAAGACTGTGCTCCCTGGAGCCGACAGACAAGCTGATATAGCAAAACTGTCGTGCGCAGCTCAGTACCTTCTCCACACTCTCCCAATCGACAATTACCGGGCACATGGAGACAAATACAAAATCAAAGGCTTTCTCCCACCCCTTTGCTTGAATATCAATGCCTTCGAAAGGCTCAGCCACAATCTCTACATTCCCGTTCTTTAATCCCGTTATATTTTCTTTCAGTAGCTCAACTAATGGAAGGCTAGGCTCCACAGAAGTAACACTGGCCCCTCTCTCCGCAAACGGCACTGTAAATCCGCCCGAGGCTGCTCCAATGTCTAAGATGGAGGTATCTTTAAATGTCACACCCTGTCCTTCCAGCCAATTCATTATCCGTTTTGTTCTTCGCCTGCCTTCTTCGTTAAACGCCTGCTCGTTAAATGACTTTGCCCTATGGTCAAAAGTGTGTGCTGGATCAATTCCGTTTTTTATCATTTTGCTAACTGCTGTATCTGGATCATTCTTCCAAGCCTTTTCCCAAACGGCATCATTAAAAAAAACGTTCGTCAAAATCCTCATCCCTTTTTGTAATATGTAATCATTACAATTGTCACTTTTGAAAAAATGCCCTTCTCTCTAAGAAACTTTTTCCCAAAGAGAAGGACATGTCCACTTAGCGTTAAACGAAATCTTCTTCTGTCAGTTCCATGTTGATGCCAATTGCCGCTTTGCTTCCGTCTGCTGCAGCATAAATCAACTGAGAGGGCATTACGTAAGCAGCATCCCCGGCAGCATATACTCCTGGAACCGTGCTTTTGCCCCACTCATTCGTGGCGATACCGCCAAACTCATTCACCTCATAACCGAGTGATCCCTGAAAAGACGCCTTCGGTTTCCATTCCGGTGTAACGAATCCTCCTGTTCTCTCGATCCGCGTGCCATCCGCAAATTCCACCTGACGCAATTTTCCCTCATCGCCGATAAACATCGCTATTGCTTGTTCAACCACTTCGATGTTTCTGGATCTCAACAGATGTTTTTGATCGGCGTCCAGAACAGCATGCCCATTCGTGCAAATCACAAGATCTTTACTCCAGGTATAAAGCAACTTGGCCATATGAAACACTCCAGAGTTCTCGGAAACAACAATTAGCGGCTGATCTCGAAGCTCCCAACCATCGCAGTAGGGACAATTGAACAAACTTGTTCCATAACATTCACGCAAACCGGGAATATCCGGAAAGACCTCCCGAAGTCCCGTGGTGATCAGCAATTTGCGTGCTTCAATCTGTCTTCCGGTTGACGTAACGACGACGAACCTGTTGTCGGTTCGGTGAATCTCGGTTACTTCCCAAGGTAAAAGTTCTACGGAGGGATACCCTAGAACCTCCTCATATGCAATACGCCTGAATTCGGCTGGTGTCACACCGTCTCTTGTAATAAATCCATGCGAGGCATGTGTAACCGCATTTCGGGGCTGGCTGTTATCGAATAACGCAACACTGCGCCTGGCCCGTCCAAGTACCAGTGCCGCATTTAGTCCTGCCGGGCCTCCGCCGATAATGGCACAATCATAACTCAAAAGGATCTCCCCCTTAATATGTTACCTAGTAAAAGTGATATGTTCATTGAGGAATTTCTCACAATCTAACGCAGCCATACATCCACTACCCGCCGCTGTAATCGCTTGACGATATTTGTGATCCTGAACATCGCCGCAAGCAAAGACACCCGGAATATTCGTCCCAGAAGATCCCGGCTTCACAATAATGTAGCCATACTCATCGGTATCAATTTGACCCTTAAGTTAAACCTGTATTCGGCGTATGGCCAATCGCTTCAAAAATAGCGTCAGTTTCGAAAATCTCTTCCTGACCGCTCTCATTATTTTTCACCTTTAAGCCCGTAACGCCTCTTTCACCTGCAATAACCTCTAATGGAGTGCGATTAAGGCTCCATAGTATCTTTTCATTGCCGCGTACGCGTTCTTGCATAATTTTCGAAGCGCGTAGCTTGTCCCGACGATGCACTAGGCGAACTTCTGTTGCAAATTTAGTTAAGAAATGCGCTTCCTCCATAGCTGAATCCCCGCCGCCCACAACGATAATCTTCTTGCCGCGGAAAAAAAAGCCATCACAGGTCGCGCATGTACTTACGCCCCGTCCGATGTTTTCCTTCTCGTTCGTAATGCCAAGCAGCCTTGCGGAAGCACCAGTAGAAATGATCACTGTTTCCGTTTCTAAATTACCTGTACCTTCGACTGACAGCGTGAAAGGTCGTTTCCTCAGGTCTATACTGTCGACTCGTCCTGTACGAAATTCAGCGCCAAAGCGTTTCGCCTGCATGCGCATATTGTCCATCAGTTCAGGCCCCATTATTCCCTCTGGAAAGCCCGGAAAATTTTCGATTTCCGTTGTAGTGGTCAATTGGCCACCCGGTTCGGGACCTTCGATCACCAAAGGATTTAAGTTAGCCCGTGCCAAATAAATGGCAGCGGTCAGTCCCGCAGGACCTGTTCCAATGACGATTGTTTTATACATATGAGCCTCCTAGCGTTTTTCAAGACCATTCACTTGCCGCACTTTTTTTTTGGAGAAAGCAGATGCTATACTTGCTACAGCAATACCTGTCGGTTTTTGTGTGTTGATTTATTGGGAGGCAACAAGCTGCTGCAGAGCACCTTTCGGCAATATGCCCATTTCTTTATATAGGGGCTTTCCATCTTTGAATATAATGGTTGTCGGTATGCTCATTATCTGAAATTGTGAAGAGGTTACCGGATTTTCGTCTACATTAACTTTAACCACTTTAATGGAACCATTTGCTTCCCTTTCAAACTCCTCTAAAATAGGTGCAAACATTTTGCACGGACCACACCAAGAAGCCCAAAAATTCACTACTGTTATACCTTCGGTTTGCACCATCTCTTTAAAAGTAGAATCTTTTGCGTGTTGAATCGCCATCTTGCTCATCCTTTCATTTTAAAAATATTAAGGGTTTACAATATCTTTAATTGCACACAATATTTCAACTGTTCATCTGTTGAAGTTTAAGGCTCAGTTTTCACTTATTCCAACGTCTGGAACTATCCGTGGCAGTGCTATATTGTTGCCCTCCCATCCTACTCACCTCCTTCACAGGCCACTTTCGATTTCCGTGGGGAATTTTGTCTATGCGCGACGGGGAAGCTATAAGGAATTGCTCGGGACAGCATTGAGTTCCGCTGGCCTCCACCGATTATGGCATGTTTAACCGATATTATAGTTATATAATATCTATAAATAGTCGAAAAAACCGGTCGATTAATCCATTCCCTTGAATTGCCCGGCCAGTTCATGAATTTTTTTGTTTTTCAGATACTGCTCCATTTGGTGTTCTGCTTCGGTGACGACTTGTTGAATCAAACATTCGCTGCCGTGATCAAGGCCGCACTCAAACAGCGAAGCGGTTCCTTCTATTGCGTGAATAACGTCCAGGAACGAGATGTCTTCCCAATTGCGTCGAAGCCGGTATCCTCCGTTCGCGCCGGACATAGACTGGATGAGTCCAGCCTTAACTAGCTTGGTCAGCATTTTAGACAGATATGTTTGGGAAACGCCTAGTTTCTCGGCCAGCTGTTGCACGCTTACCGGATTGTCCGGCGCTGTTGCCACCAAATAGAACATCACGTGAAGCGCATAATCGGTTGCTTGCGAATATTTCATAGTACTCCTCCATCGAAAATAAAAGACTTCATGAATCCATGATAACTTTATTTTGTATAAGATGCAAGTGTCCGCAATCAATTGTGTAAGGGCAATGTTTTGCATCGATTTAACGGAGCTTTAAATTCATGACATTTCCCTCTTTGAAATACAAAACTAACGGATTTGCCTCGTAAATCAAACCGTAACTTGAACTCTTACTTCGTCGAGATTAAAGTAATACTCTCCATTTAAGTCGTTTCCTGCTTACGGAGGTTCTCTTGACGATTGGCATACCAATTACCCCATGGATACATTCCTTTATAAAAGTCTATCGGCACTTATCTAAAGAATATATGAGCGAATTTTGTACTGCTAAATTCTTACACGCTGCCTTCCAAGAAGCTGATTACAAGCTGTGCAAACACATCCGTCAGCCGGATTTTGTCTGCTCTGAATTGCAAGCACCAAGGGTTCTTCCTCCAATATATATAATGGGCATATTAGGATCAAAAGAATCCTGAATGTTTTAAACCGTATCGTTTCTTCAAAAGGTATGTTTGCAGTCTCTGCATCGATACCTCTGACGCTTTACGATAAGCCCTACACGCTTTCCGTGAATGGGCAAGTCCGTACATAACTACTCTCGATTATCGTGTTTGCAGAAATTCGCTACACACCCACAATGAAGACAGTGAGAAGGTGGAGAGTTCGTCTCCACCTTGATTTGAAAGTCATGTTCGTTTTCAGCAATATGACCGACTTTGAAGTTCAGGAGATTGAGAATGTCTACTTGCATAACGTTTTGCCACCATTTCAAAAGCAGTATTGTAATCGATGGTATCTTAGCATTCACCGATATCCACTTTCATTATCTTTTTGGCAACCTGCTTTGTGCCATGAATAACGACAACAAATCTTGACCACGTTACCGCGCCATTAAGTATAACCTTTTTGCTCAATCGATCCCCCGAATGCCCGACTCAACAGATAATGCATCCCAAACGCTCATCAGTTGAGTTATGGCAGCATCAATGGCCTCGTATGGAACACCGTCCCGGGCTTGCATGGAAATTCCTCGTAGAAATGTTTCAAATAACATAACCATCATGGAGATATCCGTGGATTCGGGGAACTCACCGTTAGCTACGGCTCGTTCTATGCATTCTTTTATCCAATTCCGGACCCTCTCTCGTTCCTTGAACAGCAGGTCTTGGATATGTTGTTGCTCGGGCGAACAGTTTACGGCGGACAAAACCAACAGACAACCTAAAGGATGGGAGTTCTCCGTCTGCATCCGCGCCGATTGCCGCAATCCCAGTTCCATTGCTGCTTTCGATGTCAAGCTTGTATCCCTAAAAGATTCCGAAATATGTCCATAAGTAGATATATATCGATCCACCGCTTCGCGGAACAGCGCTTCCTTGGATTCAAACGCCGCGTAAAAACTCGCCGCCGAAATATCCCCCATCGCCGCCCGCAGCTGGGCCAGTGAAGTGGATTCAAAGCCGTATTCCCAGAACAACAGCATGGCGGCAGCCACCGCCTCGTCACGATTAAATGAGCGTGGACGTCCCGTTCGTGGCATAAGATGACCTCCCTTTATTAATTCTATACTAATCGATCCGGAAGTACTTGACAAGGTAGCTGGGTTAAACTTAATATATGGAATGATTGGTCTTCAATTCAATTCGGCTTAACTGGAAAACTCATGGTTTTTGCTCAATCCTTCTGTAAGGGATGTGTCGACAGATGATAACCTTTAGAGACAAAACATATCGCTGTACCTCGGAAATTGTACTAGGCTTAGTCAGCGGCAAATGGAAAATATCGATATTAAACCAATTGACCAAAGGCCCGGTACGATTTAATCAGCTGCAGCGACTGCTTCCCAACGCGACCCAACGCATGCTTACGATGCAGCTAAGAATGCTGGAAAGCGACGGACTCATTATTCGCAAGGTTTATCCGGTTTCGCCCCCAAAAGTGGAATATGGCTTATCCGAGCTGGGCGAAAAATTGGCTCCCATGCTTACGATGTTATGCGATTTTGGCACCACCTATATCGAGAGTTATCCCGATGAAGTATCGTACACCAACCAAAAGCATGCCTAAGGAGTCGCTTCAAACATTGAAACTTTAAGAGGTACCCAAGGGGGGTACCTCTTAACCTTATATTCCGTGATCACAAGCTTCCTTTGTATTGGCCACGCAGCCCATTCTCCTCTTTAGATGCGCGGCGAGCTACCCGATCAAAACGATAGTTGATCAAAGCCAGCACGGCTGCCAAAACAGCCACAATTCCCCCGGACCATGAAAGATCAATGAGCTCCATGTTCGTCGTGACAAACCCTCCCAAAGCGGATCCCATCGCAATCCCGACATTGACGGATACGGAGGTTAAGGACGACGCCAAGTCTCTGGCCTCGGGAACATGCCGATCGGCCCAATCCATGAAGTACAATTGCATCGTCGAGTTCATAAGGTAAACAACGAGAGCCATAAATGAGATGCTGACGAGTCCCCCGGCAAGCGAGCCGGAAGATACATAAAGTGAGGCGAGAATGACGGCCTGAGCCAGGAATACATAGCGAATTTTTCTCATCCCGCCACCGGCAGCCAGCTTCCCCCCGATTAACGTGCTAAAGATGGACACGATACCATAAAGTAAAAAGATGAGGCTAATATACCGCGCCGGCACAAAAAGCACGTCCTGGAGCAAAGGGGCTAAATAAGTATAGACGCTATAAGTTGCTGCAATGCTTAACGCAGGAATAAAAAAAGCAAGCACAATTCTGGGATAGGCGAATAATCTGAGTTGTTTTTTGAGTGAACTCCGCGCCCCCTTCAGTCCCCTGGGAATGGTTGCAAAGCTTGCTATTAGTGAAACGATCCCCAATAGCGTGGTAAACCAATAAGACATATGCCACCCGCCCCATTGCCCGATGAAAGTGCCAAGGGGGACGCCAAGGACGCTGGCCACGGTGAAACCCGTAAAGATGATGGAGATGACCGGCCCTCTTTTATCGATAGGCATCGTTTCACTGGCCACCGCCATTGCGAGTGCAATCAAAACGCCGGTAACCACAGCCGTGATCACTCTGGACACCAAAAGCAAACTATACGATCCAGATATAGCCGTGACCATATTCCCAACAATAAATACGCCGATCAAAGCAAGGATGAGCGGGTACTTAGAAAATCGACTGAATAACGCCGTGAAAACCGGAGTACCTATGGCAAAAGACAGAGCAAAAGCCGTCACAAGGGAGCCTGCGGCCGATATGGCGATCTTCATATCCGCGGCCACTTCGGATAATAATCCGACCATCACAAATTCACTGGTTCCCAGGACAAAAGTCAATAAAAATAAATTCAAAGTCAGAAGCTTGTGTTGTCTAGTCAATATATATCCTTCCTCTCCTATCCAGATGGACTGTGAATCTCGTTTGGTTTAAAGACTTACAGCACTAAAAATTGCGTTCCGAACCCCTTGCCGGAAACATAAGCCGCCTCCAGTTCCTCCTTATCCCCTTTGTCCAATAAAACCACATTTTCAGGATACAGTTTGCCTAGCAACGCCCATAACACAAGTTCATTTCCGCCGGTTGGAATGAAATGAATACCATCTGTATTCGTCACCAATCCGGAATGCGAGAGAATGTCTGCCGCAAGGTGCCAGCTGAGGGAGTCTCGCTTCGCAACTGCGGCATCGGCATTGTCGTTTCCATATGGACGATATAAAAACCGATGTCCCCTAAAAAGCTGACCGAGATCTACCGTAAACTCGCGGCCTTCCATTTCCAGGCTGAACCGCAGGATCGATCGGTCGGTACCGGCATTTGGCAGCAACCGGGCGATGGATGGTTCATCGTAATGCTCTCCCGAAACAGGAAGCGTTTCTTTGTTCCCTGGTTTACCTACTCCCGCCTCGTTACGCGGCGCTGCATAATAATCTTCATATTCATAATCGAAGGAGACCTCGATCAAATCTTGCGTTTCATCTGTAGCTATCGTTTGTACTGGATGCCACTTCAACAGATAAGGCGCCGCCGTCCGGGCCGACTCTCCCAAACCCGCCGGCAAGACAGTTCCCAGACGATATTGGAAACCGTAACCGGCGGCAGTCAGACCGGAGCTGACGACACTTTGCGCATATTGGACAATCGATCTGTGAGTCAACTTCTTCCCGAGCAATTGCGTTAAAAAGATTTCCCGGGCCGGCTCCAGAAAACGCAGTCCTTTAAACTCCGTATATTCCTTGACTTCAATCGGAACTTCCTCCCAATTAGAGAACGGAAGCAAAGCATCCCGCAGCAAAACAAATTGGTGCAGGTATTCATTATAAGGCTGCATGATCCTTGGGCCGCCCAATGGTCCCCAAACCATTGCAATAGCTTCCGGGATCAATGAATGACCATAACAGTGGCTTCTAAAATCCAGCTTACCAAGCGCTTTCGAGCCATATCGTGCGAGCGCCCTCTTCTCGGAATTAATCTCCCGTGCCCAGCTTACCAATTGTTCGCCAATGCGCACCGCCTGAGCCGTAAGCTCGGCGCCAGCCTTATCTTCTAAAGCCAATGAACCAAGTGGAAGTGATGACTGGTGTCCAGAAATCGCCAAATTGGCCTGAAGACTGTCCAACAACACCGTCGGATCGCCGTTTACCGGTTCGCCTAGCTTAACCAGAATCGCCTCAAGCAGCTTATCGAGCTCCATAACGACCTCTTTTGCCCGATATACACCGGCAGGCAAATTCCAATCCAAGGCCCCGTTCGTACCCAGCCTGATGGAGTCGTTAGGATACTTGCCAATGAGAGGTTCAATATTGATAGCCTTCCCCCATACGATTCGCTTATCTTTCAAAGTAAGTTGATATTCCTGCATACCTTCGCACCTCACCTATGATTTTTTTAACGACCGTACCGCTCAACGAAATCTGGATCGATCGTTCTGTATGTTAGGTTATCAAGTTCCTCTACGCTTGAATAGTACGCACTTTTTTGTATGATCCGATCATTTTTGTAAGGTAGGATACTTTTTGATACTGGGATTATGAGGAGTCATTAAGGATCATCGGCGAAAAAAGAAAAAGGCCCGTGACGTTTAACGCCATGAACCTTTGTCAGACCAATTATTACTTATTCTGCTCACTCACCCCTGGAACTCGTCGCCGACATGCCGCAGCATGCAAGTACAGGTGCAAAGGGAGACCCGCGCGGAGTAAGGCGAGCTAAATTTTGGTATGGCTACAAAGTGAAGCTCTTGGTCGATAGCCAAAGCCAATACATCCCAGCCGGAGTGGCCTGCTCCGCCCATGTTAGCGACCAGCGTCCAGCAATTGTTCTTCTGAAATACATGAAAGAACGGTTTCCGCACCTCGAACCGAACTACGCGCTTGCCGACAAGGGGTATGACAGCGAGCCGGTTTACCGCCAAATCCGGAATGTCGGTACGTTTCCGATCATCCCGCTTATCCATCGCTACGAGCTACCCAAAGGTGTGGATAAGCACTTTCGTCCGACTTGCAAGCTAGGTCATGCGTACGTCTACGATAGTCACGACGCCAAGCGGGACACGATTAAGTTAACAATGCCGAAGGAATGCACATCCTGTCCGTTTCAAGCGGACGGCTGTCAAAAGGTTTATAAATTTCGCATCGAAGAAGATGTGACGCAAGTACACTGCACCCGGACGTGGGAGTGAAAAGTTTGCGCAACTGTTCAAGAAGCGGACAGCGATTGAACGGGTTTTTGCCTATTTGAAGCTATACATGGAGTAGGGTTCCAGCCGGAAGTTAAAAAAACAGGCTTTTGTCGATCTGGATTTGAGTTGTTTAACGTACACTTTATTCAAACTCGCTTTAGACCGCCTGAACAAAAGCATTATTGAAGCAAAGGACGCTGCGTAACTTTTCAAAAAAAGTGTTATGAAAAAATTGGGTCAGTCGCTGCATTTGGACAAAAATGAATTATGAAATTGACTTAAACAGCATGGATTAATTGATGAGGACTGTAAACAACACTTAACCATAGAGTTTCTTCTTGCAATTCGTCGATTCGACCTTGACCGTTATTTTAAAACGTCTATTTGATTTAGGCTTTATGAGAAAAATTACTCTTATATGGGAAGGCAAAGGTATTTCTTACTTCTGCTTTCCCATGTTCAATTTGGATGCAAAAAATCCTATTCTTCGGTATCAAACAACGGACAACCGTCCGTCAGCATGTGCAACATTTTGGAAGCCATCAAGCGCGACAAAACGATTCCCGCTGCGGAGAGGCATTGGATATCCAACACGTGTTCAGCTTAGAAAAGTACAAATACCACAGACCATTTCATTCAGCTCGAACAGAGAGATCTTTGGCCTGATAATACATGCTCCTAAGATAATTAGGGCATCCTTTTTTGTTCCCCAGCTTCTCCAACCATTTGCCGCTCGATCTGTTTCATCTTGAAAAAATAGCCTTTTTGCTCCATCAGATCCGCATAGGAACCCTTTTCAATCACCATTCCATCGTCCATGACCACGATCTGGTCCATCCCTTCCAATCCGATCAGCCGATGGCAAATCAGGAGAAGCGTATCTCCGGTCGCCTGTTCGTAGAGATGTTTCATAACGCGTTGCTCCGTCACGTAATCCAGTGAAGAAGTTGGTTCGTCCAACAGCCAGAGCCGTCCTTTGTGCAACATCGCCCGTGCTAGGGCTAGTCTCTGTTTCTCGCCGTCCGACAAATTTTCTCCTTTCTCGTACACCGCATCGTCCAACGACATATTCGTTAACTGCACTTTTGCCAGCATGGCGTATAATTCAGCGTCGGTGTACTCACCTCCATCCAACAGCAGGTTCTCCCGGATCGTTCCCCGGAAGAAATGGTTTTGCTGCAAAACGACGTTAGCCGTTTGCCAAATGCTCGTCTCATCCACTTCCTTCGCCGATCTTCCGTTCAAACGAATGTCGCCCTCCGATGGTGCGCGCAGCTTTAGCAACAGTTCAATCATGGTTGATTTTCCCGATCCGCTCGGCCCGACGATCGCCGTTTTGGAACCTGGCGAGATCCGAAGTGAAACATCTTTAAGCGCTGGCCGCCACTCATCTTCGTATTGGAACGAAACGCCGGATAGTTCAATGGAAACGCCATGCTCCGCTGACAGTACACCGCTTGGATGCGAAGGCTGCACATCGGAGGTCGGCACCGTTTCCGCGAGCCGCTTGGCAGCATATTCGCTATCCTGTTTATAAGCGGGCAACGTGGCCATGGCCGCAGCTTCTTCAAACACCGTTAGCGAAGTCATCACCAACATGGCAAGAAACACCCCGGCAAGCTGCCCGTCCCTGATGAGATAGGCGCCACTCGCCAGCACGCCCCAGGAAATGAAAAATGTAACGAAAGCGTGCATCGTTTGCCCAAGCAGCAAATGACCAGCCGCCCGTTGCTGCCTGGCTGCCAAAGCTGCCGAAGCATGTTCAAGTTGCTTTTCTCGTTTTTTTAATTGCCCGTACACTTTAAGATCGCGGAACCCATACAGTACTTCCGCCACTTCCGTGGAAAGCGCAGCTCTTTCCTGGCGAACAAGACCTTGTATCTTCCGCTGGCCAATCAAAACAATGCCAGGGACTATCAAAGCCGCAACAAGCATCCCCAGTACAAACAGGCCGGCAATCCAGAACGAAAATGAGGATGTAAACAATACAGTAGCCAAAAAGACGATAACCACCACAATCGGAGGGTAAACGACGCGCAGGAAATAATGCTGCAGGCTCTCCACGTCCCCTACGATCCGCGCAAGCAGGTCCCCGCTCCGTTTTTTGTTCAATATACCAGGCGCTAAAGGAATTAACCGGCCAAAAAAGGATGTGCGCAAACGGCTGAGCACGGAAAACGTAGCGCGGTGGGAATACAAGCGTTCTCCGTAGCGGCTTGCCGCGCGGACCAGACCGAGCATTTTGACCAGCGACGTCAGCACAATCAACGTATAAAGCGGCGGCGCAAATACGGTCTGGGAGATCAGGTAACCGCTTGCGGAAAAAAGGAATACGCCGGCGATGCCGGCGATAAATCCGCCTAAAATCGAAAGGATAATATCCTTTCGCTCCTGAATCATCGCTTTGGTCAGAAGTGTCAGCTCATTCATGCCAATCCCCCTTTCCGTTGCACATCGACCATCTGGGCGTACTGGGGCTGACGCTCCAAAAGCTCGTCATGCCGTCCTGAATCCACTAACCTTCCATGGTCCATAAACAGAATATTGTCGGCATGTTGTATCGTATACAACCGGTGTGCCACGGTAATCATCGTCGCCGATTTTGCCAGTGTTGCGATGGATCGCTGCAAAATGCGTTCCGTATGCAAATCCAACCCAACGGTTGGTTCGTCAAACAAAATGAGATCGGGTTGCTTCAAAAAAGCGCGTGCCAAGGCAAGCCTTTGCCGCTCGCCTCCGGACAATCCCCTTCCCCCTTCGCCGACCAAAGTATCATAACCTTGCTCCAATTGGGGGGCAACCCCGGCAAGACCGGCTTCCTCCGTGGCCTTCTCCACCTCAGCCCTGGTGACGCGCCGACCAGCACCGATGGCTATATTTTCGGAAAGAGTGCCTGCAAAAATATACGGGTGCTGCGTAATATAGCTTACGCGTGCAAACCATGCAGCCTCATCGTATTGCGAAAGCGGGATTTCGTTCACCAGCACTTCGCCTGAAGACGGTTTTAGCAGTCCGGCAAGCAGATGAAGCAGCGTTGTTTTACCTGAACCGCTTTTGCCGACAATAGCGATATTCTCTCCTTGCCCTAGCGATATGGACGGCGTTTCAAGCCCGAATGAATCCGGTGCATACTGAAACCGGACATGGTCCAGCCGGATGGATGGCGGCATCGAAATGACGGCGGCATGGGCCGGTCCCGTCTTGCTGGTCTCAACGGTACCGTCAGATGTCCCTGCTCCTTTCTGGTCCTTCGGAGACATATATTCTCCTTCCGTATCCGCAAGCAACTGTTCAACCTTCTTGATTGCCCCCATGCTTGTGCGACCGCTGTGAAACGCGGTTCCTGTATTTTTCAACACGCTGAAAAATTCGGGAACCAGCAGCAGGATGAAAAACGCGGTGTGAAAAGCAAGGGATTTGAAAACGAGCAGCTGAATGGCAAGCTCCAGAGCGACAATACCGATGCTCAGCATCACGATGGTTTCCAGCATGAATGTATTCGTAAATGCAATCCGCAAAATGCCCATCGTTGCATCCCGGTAGCCCAGGCTGCTCCTTTCAATTTCCGCTTGCTGGCGACGAGCCTGCCCAAAGATTTTCAGCGTAACCATCCCTTGAAGAGAATCCAGGAACGTACCGGAAAATTGTGCCAGCTGAGCATATTTCTCCTCCGCTTTGTTTTTCGTTTTCATTCCCACCAGGACCATGAATAAGGGGATAAACGGAGCTGTAAACAGCATAATGAAGCCGGAATTCGCATGCTGGGTAAACGTCACAATCAAAATCAGAACCGTAATGACGGCGGCCTCCATCATGCGAGGCATATATTGGCTGAAATAACTGTCAGCCTCATCCACGGCATCCAGTGCAATGCTCACCTTTTCTCCCGTTTGGCCGCGTATCGTTGAAGGTATGGAGGCATGGATTAAATTATGAAGTAAGGCTGCCCGCATATTCGTCTTGGCGGTTGCAGCCATCCGCAAGCCGACTTTTCCGTTTCTGTACGCCAGCAGCGTTCGAATAGCCATCAGAGCCAGCAACAAGCACAGTAGGCCAACAACCGACGACAAGGAGTCGCCTTGCACAAAAACCCGTTGGACCGCTTTGGCAAGCAGTGCGGCTTGACTCACCATGGCTGCACCTAGGGCAAGCGAGATGACCGCAAAGAGAACGAGATGTTTTCTTTGCGCGGTCATTTCTTGAGAAATCAGGCTCTTGTTCCCTTTCAAGCAAACTCACCTCCTTTAATATCAATGGCCGCAGGGAACCTGCTTCCTCCGCAATAGCGGATCAGGCTATTTTTTCCCCTTCACGTAATCAGCATCAAATAGGAACAGTCGGAAGACCAGAATAAGGGATGGGATCAGCAGACACAGACCGCCGATAAACGCAACAACGAGTGCGATGCCCATCGACGGCGATGTGGCGCTGCTCTGAATCGTGATGTAAGGATCCAGAATATAAGGATATTGCCCGATCCCGTACGCAAAAAAGGCACAGAAAAATTGAAGCATGACGCATATGAAAGCTAATCCGTAACGGCGGCCGCTGTACAACAGCCAGATGGCGATCATGAAGAACCCGACCGACATCGCCAGAAGCCACCCTAAATCCATCATGTTTTGAAAATGCCGCTCATTGTGCTGGCTGAGGTAAATAAACGCAGTCAATGCAGCAATAATCGTTGGCGTGCTCCAGAACAGGGCATAGCTTCGCATCAGTTTCAAGGCAGCATGGTCTTCTGCACGGGAAGCGTAGAATGTCAAAAACGATCCGCTGATGAACAGGACCGACACGATGGCCAGTCCCACGATGCACCATGATAACGGGCTTGTAAACAAGGCCCAGTAATCGAGTGCAACCGTCCCTCCCTGTTTTGTTATAAATCCGCCCTCGGAGAGCGTGAGCGCGACCGACAAGGAAGCCGGAATGAGTAAGCCGGTAGCCCCGTATAAAAACAGATACACGATGTTATTTTTGGAACCGTAGTTTTCAAAAGCATAAAAGGACCCGCGAATGGCAATCAGTATGACGGCAATGCTTCCGGGAACAAGCAGCGCGGAACCATAATAATAGGCGGAATCAGGAAAAAAGCCGATGATGCCAATGTAGAAAAAGACGAAAAAAACGTTCGTGATCTCCCAGACAGGCGATAAATAACGCGATATCAGGCGATTAATCAAGCGATCCTGCTTCGTCAGGCGTGCGTAAAAGGCAAAAAAGCCCGCTCCGAAATCAATGGAGGCGACGATTAAATAACCGTACAAAAACAGCCAGAGCACCGAGATCCCGATTAACTCGTAACTCATCATGCATGCCCCCCTTTTTCCGCTGTCTCGTTGCGGGCCGGCTTCACCCATTTCTCCATCTCGGCTTCGGCCGGATTATTGTTGAACAGTCGCCTCAGCACCAGAACACACACGATTCCGAGTACGATGTACAGAAGCAGGAAGAGGAAAAAAAGAATTTTCACGCTTGGCGATGTCGTAGCTGCTTCTTCTACGCGCATATAACCTCGGATGATCCACGGCTGCCGTCCTATCTCAGCATAGAACCAGCCCAGCTCAACCCCCAGAAAAGCGAGCGGCGCGCCAAGCGCAATCACACGAAGCATCCACTTGTTGAGCTCGTTGCGCTTTTTCCAGAATACAAATAAAAAATAGAGCAGCGAAATTGCCAATAACATGAATCCGATTCCTGCCATCAAGTCAAACAAATAATGGACAAGAAGCGGCGGACGTTCATCCGTCGGGAATTCTTCCAGGCCCGTCACTTTCGCATTAAAGTCTCCAAAAGCCAGGAAGCTGAGAAATTTCGGCAGATGAAGCGCCCCTATGATTTCATGCTCAGCATTGAGCCATCCTAACAGAACCAAATCCGCACCGCTTTCAGTCTCGAAATGCCATTCCGCGGCGGCCAGCTTCTCCGGCTGATGCTCGGCAAGAAACTTGGCGGATACATCCCCGGCTAACGTGTTGAGCAATCCGAACAGCAGAACGACGGCCATCATCAGCTTTAAGGCTTTTTTGTGGTATGCGGACACACCCTTTTTAAGCATCGTAAAGGCTGCAATTCCAGAGAGCAGGGCAGCCCCCGTCATATAGGCCGAGCTTAATACATGAAACACCTTGGAGAACGTCGCCGTATTCAGCATCGCTTGCACGGGGTCGACCGCGGTGAATTGTCCTGCTTCCATCGCAAAACCCGCGGGCTGATTCATGAATCCATTCACCGTCGTAATGAAAACCGCGGACATCCCCGCCCCGGTCACAACCGGAATCGTCAACAGCCAATGAATGTACGGGTTCTTGAACCGTTCCCATGTATACAGATATATGCCCAGGAAGATGGCTTCAAAAAAGAACGCGAACACCTCCATAAATAACGGAAGCGCGATGACATTCCCGGCCAGCTTCATGAAATGGGGCCAAACCAAGGCCAGTTGCAACGAAATTGCCGTGCCGGTCACGACTCCTACCGCAACCGAAATGACGAACCCTCGCGACCACCTCTTCGCCATCAGTATGTAATGGGGATTTTTCTTGCGGATGCCGATAAACTCTGCAATCGCAATCATAAGCGGTACTCCAACGCCAAGCGTTGCAAAAATAGCGTGGAACCCCAGAGTCATCCCTGTTACCAACTTGCTCCACAGTACCGTATCGATACTCATACTCGAATGCCTCCCTTCAAAAGCCGTTCGGTGATCGGAATAAGATGAACTCCCTGTCAATGCGAACTCTTCCCAGACGGGTTCAATATCAGGTTTGGGCCATATTCAACAATACCGTTCCTGGCTGTTTATTAAACATTCGGATGACTTGGCATGCAGAAAGAGAGTTTTTTCCACAAATCAGGCTGCCAACAATGTTTGCACTGAGCTCCTGCAGCGTTTTACCTGCCAGCTGCATACTTTTTGCCGGTGATCGTGCCAGCAACAGCGGCCAGGCTAGGCCTTTTGCATCCTAGTCCGCCGCTGTTGCTTTTATCGGATCGGCATTTTACTTTTCGGCAGTGCTCATTGATTAGCAGATGGTTGCTTTTCTTCAGAAACTTTTGGATTCGTATTAAAGTCGTTCGGCGCGATGCCTTCCGCTCGCCACACCGTGCCTCTTTTCTCGTACTCGAATAACTTTTCTACAGCATTCGCGATTTGGGGCCCTAACTCACGATCGACCAAATACAAGGCTACATCAAGACCCGAAGTCACGCCTCCCCCGCTTACGAAACGAGGACCATCTTCAACGACTCTTGCTTCAATCGGAATTGCACCGAGAGCTCCTAACGCAGCCATGCCAATATCATTGGTAACCGCATGTCTATCTTTCAACAAACCTTCCATAGCAGGCAGCAATGTACCTCCGCATACTGTAGCCACAGTGACTTCCTTATTGTTAAAAGCTTGTTTCAACATCTCCGGCAAGCCTGTCTTCATGGCCTGCTTTAAAATATTCGGAATGGCATCTTCCGAATTTCCCGCTGGCTTGCCCGAAGCTCCAGGCACCAAAATAATTCCCGGACGCTTTGGATCTAATGCAGCTTGCGCTTCGAGAGCGGGCCCATTCAGACCGCTTGGGACAGAACGCTTGCCTTCTGCGGAAACCAATTCTACAGTAACTGCTCCTTTTGAGTACATTCCCGCAGCAGCGAATACTTCGTATGGTGCTAATGCGTCCAGCAGATCGAAACCATCGAATAATACGATTTGAACATGCGTACTTTTGTCTTTGAATGTATCATTATTCTCTTTTGTTTTCGCACTTGCTGCAGAAGTAACTAGACTTAGAACCAGTGCAAAAGACATGAGCAATCCCAGTATTTTTTTCATCCTTATACCTATTCCTTTCGTTTAGCTCAAGGTATAAAACGGAATGAAATCCGTTCGTCTTAGCGATTTTTTGGAGTTCTTAATAAAATCAGTACACTACTCAAATCTTGCGGAGGTGAGTGAGGCCACCTCATTTAAGGGGTAACCACTGCCTCTCTGGATCGATCGATATTTCTGATTATGATGTTAGGGATGACCAGCAGCAGCACAATAGAGCAGTAAACGCCAATTGTATAGCTGGTAGCGTAAGTGAGACCAAATCCCTGATAAAAAAGGGAGGTGATGAGATGAATTGACATGTTCGTAAAACAAAAGGCGTAGCTTCGGATCATCCAGTTCCGGTGCCGGATGATGCGTTTCTTTTTGATTTGTGCGAGTGCCATAATGGTGATAAGCAGCCATATAATATTAAGAACGTTGAACCCCATACTGCTTATTTTTCCTCCAGTAGCGTAAGGCGCCATGTATCCGGAAGTAATGACGACAAGAAGGACGGACACTAAATAAACGTAGCCGTTTATACGGTGGAACTTGCGGTTCTTTTCAAAGATCCGAATGGAAAAATTTAGCAAACCCGCCGCCATGGCGATGCAGGCAAACGCAACATGAATGTGCATAACGTTTATCCAAACCGGAAGATTAAGCTCACGCTTCAAGCTGATTTTATGGCTTAAAAATGCCTTGGCACCGGGATCGATAATAAAATTGGCCACCAAGGCGTAAAGGATAAATAGAATACTGATGCAGGCTAAAAGTCCGTATAATGTTCTCCGCTTCTTCATGCGATCCAAAACCCCCGCGGCTTCACTTTTATTGCCAAATCGCATTTCCTTGTTAGGAAACACGCTTGCCTGTTAATTTGGATGCAGGCAGAATGCCGGCCCTGGCGAATCCGATCATGTGATCTCCTTCGGCGGCAACTTCGAATTTCAGATTTAAGCGCATGGGTTTCGTGATGCGCAGCGACCAAGTAAGCTTATTGTCCTGAAGTAAGGGGTTTATAAACTCGACCGTCTCATCTCCTTGTGTTGCCTTGCCTTGGATCATCCCATTCCTTATGGAGATGGAGAGCTTGACCTCCAGTTTCCCAACAGGCGTAGCGATTGTCGTATCCCAATCTCCGTCGAAGTCAGATTCCCTGGACGATTTTATATCCAGGGTGTCGGAGGTCATCCCCGCTTTGTTCATTGCAATGTTCGTTTCTTCGTCGGCCTCTGCCTTGTGAGAGCTAGGCGCCATTCCTTCTTCCCGCCAGACCGTTCCTCTCCGTTCATATTCGAACAGCTGCTCTACCGCGTGCGCGATGCGTGGTCCAAGCTCGCGTTCCACCAGATACAGCGCTACATCGAGTCCCGAAGTAACGCCGCCGCCAGTAACCAGGTTGCCGTTGTCCACTACGCGTGCCGGGACGGGAATGGCGCCGGTTGCTCCAAGTACATCCATGCCCAGATGATGCGTTACCGCCGGTCTGCCCTCTAAGAGCCCTCCCATAGCCAGCAACAGGGAACCGCCGCAAACCGTGGCGACGACGATGTCTTTTTGCCCGAGCGCCTGCCCAATCATTCCGGTCAATCCTGTATTCATTGCCCGCGACAGAATAACCGGGGGCGAATCGGGGCCATCACCTTCGGCGTCGCCCGACGCGCCAGGGACGAGAATAATGCCCGCACGTTCCGGGTTCAGTCTGCAGCTCGCTTCAATTTTTAACCCGTTGATGCCGCTAGTGACGGATCTCGGCCCTTCAGCGGTAACGAGTTCTACGCTTAACGCGTTTTCAGCATACATGGCAGCGGCGCAAAAAACCTCGTAAGGCGCAATGGCATCCAGAAGGTCGAAGCCATCAAAAAGCACGATTTGAACTGTAAACATCCATAAACCTCCTCGTATTCAAAGTCAGTAGGTCGATCCTCGAACCTGCGGGTCGATCAGGGAAAAGTTATTTTGTCAGAAGCTCCTTCAGCCTGTGATATTCCTTCTCGTCGATCCCCCCCCTAGCCATCCGGCCTTTTAGAATCAATGCGATGTCACGGTCATTTTGATTGGAATCTCTGTAGCGGTGACGAATCGCATAAATTCGAACTGCCACAAAAGAAAAAAGCGTGAGACAAAATAGAGCACCGAATGGAAAAAACGAGAAACTACCGTGTTCCAAGCCTATGTCATCCTCCTTCATCCGTTTTTGCGTAGAACGAGCCCTTACTCGCGATATTTGCCATCCGGGTCCGCAAGAAGAATCATAACAAACGAGTATCTCAAACGAAGTTGTATAAAGGTCACAAAACAATAAACAATTCATCACAAATCAGGTGGTTCCGTTAGTTTCTCGGGGAAAAATGATAAACTAGTATTCAAAGGTGGGATATTCATGAGCGAAGTAAGTACGATACTGGTTGTAGACGATGACCAAAGCATCGTCGAATTATTGAGGGACTTTTTAGAGTACGAAAATTTTCGCGTTATAACTGCTTGCGATACCGTTCAAGCGTGGGCCTTGTTTGAGCAGAGTTCCATTCATTGTATTGTTCTTGACATCATGATGCCGGGACAAAACGGGTTTGAGTTATGTCGCCGGATTCGGGCGGAGAGTAACGTTCCGATCCTTTTCTTGAGCGCACGCAGCGATGATGTGGACAAGATTCGAGGGCTGACGCTCGGCGGCGATGATTATATCGTCAAAACCGCTTCACCCGGCGAGATCGTAGCCAGGATAAAAGCAGTATTGC
This sequence comes from Paenibacillus faecis, assembly GCF_008084145.1. GTDB lineage: Bacteria > Bacillota > Bacilli > Paenibacillales > Paenibacillaceae > Fontibacillus > Fontibacillus faecis. The sequence continues at coordinate 831,361 of NZ_VSDO01000001.1, forward strand.
GGCGTTCCATTTCCCAGCTGCAAATGGATGAAAGGATCTTGGATTTTGGCCGCATCAAGCTAAATCTATCCACAAGAGAAGTGATCGTGGATGGGAAGAATGTAGTGCTCACGCCGAGGGAATATGAGTTGTTGCGATTATTTGTCGAACACCCCAGGCATGTTTTTTCATATGAACAGATACTTTCAAAATTTTGGGATGGGGTGGGCGACAGGCATACAATTCGGGTGCACCTCGGTCGACTTCGCGAAAAAATCGAATCCGATCCGAACCATCCTCAATACCTGGTCAACGTATGGGGAATAGGGTATCGCTTCGAGGGAGGATAAAATGAGAACACTTCGCATTCGTTCGTTTACTATACTGCTTTTCTTCTTCATACTGCTAGTGCCGTGGATCTTCTATGTGACAGCACATTTCATGGAGACAAAAACGCTCAGCTTCGCAAAAGACGGGTCGCAAGACGAGATTCTGCAAAGACAATTGATCGAGACTGTACACCTGATCGAAACCAATTCGGACAAATGGAGGGATCCGAATTGGCAAAACCAATTGGATAATGAGTTGCGCCAAGCGAAGATGGAAGCGGCTATTCTATCTGCGTCAGATCAGGAAATTTATCGGTCTAATCCGCAGAGCCATGGCGCATTGTCTTCTACCGAACGGTTCTCCATCATAGAGGACGGTCATTTACTTGGAAAGGTCGTTATTTTTTTGCCGAAGTCAAATGCGGTTCAGATGATTTCGATGGTGGTCGGACTATTGTTAGCTTTCTTTATTATCGGTGTTGAAATGCGAAGGTTTCTTCTTAAGCCTCTCGAAAGGATGAGCTTTGCAGCCAGAAAAATCGCCGCAGGAGATTGGGAGGTGGAGTTGCCTAGATCTAGGATCACCGAAATCTCCGAAGTACGCGATGGATTCGAAGTGATGGTGAAGGGGATTCAAAAAGCTTTTCAAAAACAAGCGGAATTGGAAGAAGAACGTCGATTCGTGATCGCAGCTGTCGCGCATGATTTACGGACCCCATTGTTCGCCTTACGAGGTTACTTGGATGGTCTGGAGCAAGGCATTGCCCAATCTCCGGATAAAATAACCAAATATTTGGCGGTTTGTAAGGAAAAATCGGCGCAATTGGACCGGTTGGTAGAGGACCTTTTCACATTTACAAAGATGGAGCATGTGGAGATGAATCTTCACAATCAGACGATTGATTTTAAACACATCATCCTGAAATCGGTTGACAGTTTAAGTCCGCTAGCTCGCCAAAAGAACATCTCGATCTCGAGCCATACTGCAGACGACTGCTTCATTAACGGTGATATGCATTTATTGGAACGAGCGATGAACAATTTGTTGGATAATGCCGTCAGACACACACCCTCCTATGGTGAAATTGTTGTTCAATGTTATAAAGAAGGTAACATAATAAAGTTTATGATACGTGATACAGGCCCGGGCTTCTCCTCGGAAGAACTACATCAAGTTTTTGAACCTCTATATCGTGGTGAAGTATCTAGAAATCGTTCAACTGGGGGTAGCGGATTAGGGTTGACCATTTCACAAAGAATTGTAAGGCGACACGGAGGTGAACTTTCCGCAGGTAACCATTTGGAAGGTGGAGCGCTGCTAACAGGTTGGATACCTGTAGCTGCGCCAGATTAAAAATTGACCTTTTGCGTCATCCGTTCTTGTTCAGCAAGCCCTATTTATAATCAAAACATTAAGGGGATGACGGATCTTGATTCTAGACTAATTATTTTACCCGATGCTATTGCAAACGGTATTGTTTCACTGGTAGCTGGTAAAATTTACGCTCGATTCGGCGTTAAATACTTGGAAAGCGTTTCGGATGTCCGCCCGCCCTCGTCGGCTGGTACTCGTACAGGACGATCGACGGGCTCCAAGGGCCGGTTCGATACAGTCACAGATCAGTATATACTGCATACTGAAAAAGAGGCGGTAAAAGGAACATAACCACGAGGCAATTTATATCGTCATTTTTGATCTTGGGTTGGTTTGTCGGCAGCGTCAAGAAGTTTGTGTATGGAAGAAGTAGGGTTATTCAGTGGGACACTGAATATCAAGATGTTAATGTTCTGACTTATTTCGAGGAGGCGCGCGTAGCCCAAGCGAAGGCGCGGGAGCTGGGTTTTTATTCCTGAGGCAGTTGGGAAGTGCCGTAACGTTCCTCAAACAGCTCAGCCAGTCTCACTTGACCTCGCCTCGCGACAAATTAATTTATCATTACCGGGATAAGAGTGTCCCAGGTCGTTCCGTTAACTTCTCCTTCAAATCGATAAACCGTCTGATAATAGCCTTTCGAATCATAGCTATAAGTCAGTTCATACTTGTTCACGGAATTCCGCAAGCGGCTGAATCCGATGAACAGTTTGACGGAAGTTACCAAACGGGACTGGAAATCGCCCGGTTGCCCAAATTCACGATGTTCAGCGGCAGACGCAGCAGGATCACATACTGTTAATGCTCAAAGAAAACCTACCGGCTAAAGCCGGTAGGTTTTCTTTGAGCGACTGAAAGTCGCAGTTCAGGCTAAGGCCTGCTAAAAGCTACCTGTGGCTGAAGCCACCTGAATGTTCCGATTGAAACTCGGCCTTCTTGGGGGCTACTCTTCAATCTCAACACATCGTCGCCTTCAACTTGTTGACCTTTTATGTACCGACTAATCGTATCTTCATTGACAGCACCTACGGTTGCACAGAAGTACCCTCTTGACCGTAAGTGCTGGCCCCAATACCGCTTCTTCAAATGTGAAAACTCGTCCTGTAGCAGTCGGGATGATCTCCCTTTGGGGTATTGAACACTTTCGAGAGCCATCGTCAGCAGACATGATACGAGCAGATGGAGGTGATCCTTTGATCCTTTTCAATTGAACAATACGTACAAGGCGGGGCTCGGTTTGAAGCGTTTTTTCTCCGTATTTGGTTGCTTTTTCTTAAACCTGTCACCATTTAGTATATGACGGCACAAGCAAATGAGTTTGGTGTCGAAGATGTCCTTTGATAACTTCATATATTTTGTTTCAAGTACATTCCTCTAGCCCTGTGAGTAACTGAAGCGACGAAGCGGAAGCGCCATGACGGTCTGACACATTTGGGACCCGAGCGATTTACTTCTGGCTGTAATCAACCTGTGGCGGGTTGAATCGCCATGACCAGTTAGAGAGATTATGATACTTCTGCCCGGCCAGCGTCACTGCATTGGGGGCAGCCCGCTCAGTCGAGGGGGAACTTCGATATCATCGAGGTTATGATGCCGTTTGCCAGCGGCAGCTTGAAGCAGATCTATTAGAAAAAGAAAGTTGTATTCCTTTGAGAACAGTTCTCCAGTTTTCTACCGCTCTCGATCCCCTTTGCCTTGCTGTAAACCTTTACATACCTCCATATTAACGGAAAGGAGATTAGCCATGGCAGACATAAACTCAGAACCCGTTACTATTCCCGATCTTTATTCCCTTCTATATTTGAATTATCCCGACGTGGTCTCTGTTGAACAAGTGTGTGAAATGCTTGGCGACATCAGTTCCAAAACAGCTTACAAATTACTGCAAGCTGGACGTATCGATCATTTTCGTATTGGAAGAACATACAAAATTCCGAAACAGAGTGTCATTCACTATCTCCGTGAAATTATGAATACATGCCCACTTTCAAACAATGACGCTTTAACGCATTGAATTATCTATTTTATCCTGTTATAATAAAAGTGTCAATGGTAGGAAGTTTGGGACTGCTAAACCAAGGAGGGAAAGGTTTTGGTAGCAGGCCACCTACAAGAAAAGAAAGGCAATTTTTACATCGTCTTGAGCTACAAAGATGAAAACGGGAAACGAAAAAGCACATGGATTGCAACGGGATTGCCGACAAAAGGCAACAAAAAGAAAGCTGAAAGTATGCTGCAAGATGCACGAAAGAATTTTGAAATTCCTTCAGAATCCATTGTAGAGCAAGCAACACAACCGGTTGAGAATGAACCTACACAAGATGAGGACAGTCCGACCGGTATTCTTTTCGCCGATTTTATGTTGGAATGGCTTGAAATGATTAAGTACCAAGTGGAAATAACCACTCATGCAGCATATTCGTTTGCTGTTAAAACAAGGGTTGCTCCTTACTTTCAAGAAAAGAAAATCTTGCTTGCCGACTTAACACCAAAGCATCTACATGACTTCTACCAGTATTGTTTGAAGGAATACAAAATCACGACGAATACAGTACAGCACTATCATGCGAATATTCGTCAAGCACTTCAACATGCTTTTAAAATGGATATGATTCGGTCCAACCCGGCAGATAAGGTAGATCGCCCAAAGAAAAATAGGTTTGTTGGGAGCTTCTACACCAATGAAGAGCTTAACCAATTATTTGAGGTTGTAAAAGGCGATCCTGTAGAATTGGCGGTTTATTTGGCTGCGTTCTACGGACTTCGGCGCAGCGAGATTGTTGGATTGAAATGGAGTGCCATTAACTTTCAGCTTCAAACCATTTCCATTCGTCATACTGTTATCCCTGTATCTTATGAAGGGAAACAGATCATTGTAGAGAAAGACCGTGCAAAAAACAAAGCAAGCTATCGTACTTTGCCGCTCGTACCTGCTTTCTTTGAACTGTTGCTTCGACTTTGGGAGGAGCAGCAAAAAAATCGTGCCTTATTCAAGGACTCGTATCAATACAAATATGAGGATTACATCTACGTAAACAAGCTGGGCGATCGAATCAAACCGGGATATATCACTCAACATTTTCCACTTGTTCTGAAGAAGCATGGGCTGAGGCGTATTCGCTTCCATGATCTTCGTCATAGTTGTGCGAGCTTGTTACTTGCCAATGGTGTGAACCTGAAAGATATTCAAGAATGGCTAGGGCATAGCCATTATTCCACGACGGCAAACATCTATGCACACTTAGATTACAGTTCAAAGATTTCGTCGGCCCAGGTCATGAACAATACCTTGCAAATCCCAACCATGCAAAAAGCTCCTGAAGCGTCACAAGGACAAATTCAAGAGCCTGTTCTTTGTTAAGTGATGCGGTCGAGAGGACTCGAACCTCCACGGTATTGCTACCACTGGCACCTGAAGCCAGCGCGTCTGCCAATTCCGCCACGACCGCAAATTTTGCTCATCCTGTGCCTCAGAAAAAGGAGAGAACTACAAGAGAGAACTTGGAACTAATACTTCGATAAAACCGCATAACCACAAGGCTTTCGGGCTCACATCCCTGACTTCCGCGCAAGTACCTGAACCGTGCGCGTCTGCCAATTCCGCCACGACCGCTTAGTGTCTGACTTACAGAAAATCAATTTCCGCAGCGACAAGATTTATAATAGCATAAAACTATAGACATAGTCAACACTTTTATTTCCTCTTTTAATTCGACGGTATTTTGGCTAAAATAAGAACGTAAGTTCCCATCTTGGATAAGGGGGTTGCTCAAAATGGCTGTACCCGGCATTACGGAAGATGAATTGGCATTGATTCGAAGCGTAGTTCTGCTGCGTTTTATCCGCCGGATTCTGGATCGGGATGCCCGAATTTTGGAGGAAAGCGGCGTTTTGAAGAGCCCGGAGCTCTATACGGGGATTATTCGCGGCGCCGAACGGCGCGCTTCTTTGGTACAGCACGAGATTATGGCGGAATTTCAGAAACGCCGGATCAAGTTCCTGCGCCTGACCCAGGATGAGCATGGGATCGAAGCCGAATATCTCTGCCGAGGTTACCGGGGAGCGATAAAGATGCTCTGGCCCGTCCTCCGCAGCGAAATATCCTCCCGCATCCGCGCCTATTTGGGGTCCGGCAGCACAAGTTTCCCCGAGACGCCGCTGTCCGAGCCAACCATGAATCTAGCTGCTCCCGAATAAATGAAGACCCCTGTGTTTCCTGAGGAAACATCGGGGTCAGTTTTTAATAAATACGATCCTTAGTGCATAGGCGTTTGACCGAGAGCCTCTTGTACGCGAATCACGCCTTGGGACAAGGCATTCCCCGCCAATGCGGCGGAAGCGACCGCCACCGTTTCCAAGAGTTCTTCCTCCGTCGCTCCCTTGGATCTGGCTTCCTCGGTATGATAGAACGTGCAAATTTCATTATTCGTGGACAAGGCGATCCCCAACGCGATCAGCTGCTTGGTTTTGGCGTCCAGCTTGCCGTCCTCGAAGCACTCCCCCGTAAACGCATGATATGCCTCGGTCGCCCCGGGAACGGCGGCTCCGTAGGTGTGGATCTGATCTTTATATGCTCTTATTTTCTCACTGACGAGTGACATGGCTATTCAGGCATCCTTTCTCAGGGATTTGACTTGTCGTTATCCTGACTACCTTACTACCATGTCCCGCCCCGCCGACAAATATGCTTAGAACTCCGGGGAAATCCGCGGCTCTTTGGCCGGAGAGATGCTATAGCGCCGGTCGAGCTTGACCACATTCCGGTTGGGCCTGCGGATCAGCACGTGGGTATCGTCCCAGGCTACGACAATCCCCCGGATGTCGTTCTCGGGGAGCGCGTCGCGTACCACCCGAACCTTCTCACCCGACAAACGAAACGCATTCAGTTCTTCATCGGAAATCATCGCAATCACCGTCTTTCTGATATAGAATATCACTATCCATCATAAATCATAACCACCCGTCCAACGGGTGGTTTGCTCTTGGGGTATAACCCCCTGTTGCCAAACTGCGCCTAAAGACGCTAGCCTGACAATAAAATTGTTCAGGCTCAGTGTTTTTGTCACTTTCACTTACCAGTTAAACTGGTTTACTTCTTTTTGCTACTGTTTCTGCTGAATGGATCTTCATACTCTTTTACGCTCAGTTTATCAATTGCTTGGTCATGTGCTTCCTGCTCACGTATATATTTAGCGACGGTGGCCTCATTTAAGCCCACAGTGCTGACGTAGTACCCCTCCGCCCAAAATTTCCGATTTCCATACTTATACTTCAAGCTGGCATGCTTCTCAAATATCATTAGCGAACTCTTTCCCTTTAGATATCCCATAAACGATGATACAGAGATTTTTGGAGGTATCGCCACTAACATGTGTACATGATCTGGCATCATGTGACCTTCTATGATCTCCACTCCCTTGTATTTACATAACCGCTTGAATATTTCGATTAAGTCTTTCCTCACTTGATTATAGATCTCTTTCCGTCTATACTTCGGGGTGAACACGATGTGGTATTTGCACATCCATTTCGTGTGGGCTAGACTATAGCTCTTGTTTGCCATCTAAGACCATTCCTTTCATTATTGAGCCTGAACATCTCAATTTTATGGGAATGGTCTTGTTGGTCAAACCCTAGATCCCTCCACCCGCATAGCGGGTGGTTTTTTGTTTCGCGCGTTTCACGCACTCAACTGGCTAAAGCCGTAATAAAAAAAGACTCCGCGGCAATCCACGGAGCCTCTTAACACACCATGACCGCAGCTTTACGCCAACGCCCATGATACAACTAAACTATGATCAACCATCGGATGGGCGAGCCACCCTCCCATTTCCATCTTAGCGTTGGGCATGCTCCTTGCTGTCGTTCTTCTCGAACCAGAAATCAAGCACCTTCGCCGACATGACACGCTGCTTCACATATCCGACCTGCTGCGGGCTGAATTCCGCCCTCCAGTCAATACCTAGCTCCTCGCATAGCTCAGCGATCGTCAGCAACTGTGACCAAGCGACATAGCGCTTATACCAGAAGAACTGGGGATGCTCAAGCATATAGGGATAAAGGTCGTCAAACTCCGTATGTTTGCAATCCAGGGCACGTTCGAAAGTAACCTTGGCATCGGACAATTTAGAAATAAAGAATTCCGCGTTCACTACAGGTTCATTCCCCATTTTATAAGCCTCCTCTCCCTAGTAATCCCCATTATAACGAAAAAAAAGAGGCCTGCAAAGAACTGTTGCAAAATTGGAACGAATTAATTTCTAAGGAATCTTTAGGCGTCGGCAAAAATAACTTGGCCGCCTTCCAGCGAGGCGATTCGTACCAGGGATTCCAGACGGATGCCTTGTTCCCGCAGCGCTTTGGCTCCCGGCTGGAAGCATTTCTCCACCACAATCCCGGCGCCGACCAACTCCGCGCCCGACCGCTCGATAATTTTGACCAGCCCTCTGGCCGCATCCCCGTTCGCGATGATATCGTCGATAAACAATACCCGGTCGTCCGGCGAAATCAGTTCCCGGGAGATCAAAATATCCGTCACGATCCCTTTCGTAAAGGAAGGGACGCGTTCGCATAACATATCGGGCTCGGCGAGCAGCGTCTTCTTACGGCGCGCGAACAGCAGGGGAACCCCCAATTCATACGCCGTGGCAAAAGCGATCGCAATGCCCGAGGATTCGACCGTGACCACTCGGGTAACGCCCGCGTCCCGGAAACGCGCGGCAAATTCCCGGCCCATCTCCATCGTCAACTGCGGGTCGACCTGATGATTCAGCAGCGCATCCAGCTTCAGTACCTGATCGGACACCACCACGCCCTGCTCCACGATTCGTTGTTTTAATTTCTCCATTCCTATTCCTCCCGAACTTGATCCATTTAGGGTTTGAGTCATGTCCCGTCCTCGGACAACATACCTTGTACTATATATAGCACATCGGCCGGGGGGAAAACCATGAAAAATGCCGTCAAAGTTTTGCAAATCGCTTTCACCTATATCGGCACGGTCGTCGGTGCCGGCTTTGCGACCGGCCGGGAAATTCTGCAGTTCTTCACCCAGTACGGCAAATGGGGCGCGCTGACGATCCTGCTCGCCTCGGCTCTGTTCATTTGGTTGGGCACCAAAATGATGCTGCTGGCCCGCAGCATTCGCGCCGAATCTTACGAAGACCTAAACCGGAAACTGTTCGGAAATCGCATCGGCCAAATCTTGAGCCTGTTCACCTTGATCGTTCTGATCGGAGTCAACAGCGTGATGCTGGCCGGAGCCGGTTCGGTCTTCCAGGAGCATTTCGGGATTAACTACCAAATCGGGTTGTGGATCACCCTCACCCTTACGTACATCCTGCTGGGCAAAGGCATCGACGGGGTCATGAAACTGAACTCCCTGGTCGTCCCCATGATGATTACGCTGTCCTTGGCGATCATTTTTAATACGGCGGGATCGCCGGGAGCCGCCCGGTTTCTGACGCTTGGCACCGACCACGGATTGCTGGCGACCTGGGCCTCCCCCTTGATGTACACCGCCTTCAATCTATCCATGGCCCAGGCCGTTCTCGTCCCGATCGGCAGCCGGACGGAGAATCGCCGCGTCATTATTTGGGGCGGATTGCTCGGCGGGACAGGCGTCGGCTTCATGCTTATGGCCGGACATTTTGCCCTGTCGGCCAACATGCCGGGGATCTCGCAATTCGAAATCCCCATGGGCAGCATCGCCCAACAAATGGGGACCACCATCCAGCTCATTTATCTTGTGCTGATCTTCATGGAAATTTTCAGCACCTTTGTCGCCGACGTCTACGGTGTAACGCTCCAGCTCAAACAGCGGCTGCAGCTGTCGCCCCGGCTGATCTCGGCCTGCATTTTGCTGATCTGTTATCTGACAAGCCAGTTCGGCTTCAGCACCCTGCTGTCCATCCTCTACCCGGCGTTCGGGATGTTCAGCCTGCTGTGGGCCGTCATGCTCGCGCTTTACCGACAGCGCTGATTTAAACCAGCTCCACGAACTGGACATCCCCCAGCTGGCTGCGGACGCCGTCCGCCACATGCGCATGGCAGGTCATAAGCACCAACTGCCTGCTGGCGGAAACCTCCTTGAGGACGGACAGAACCCCGGACAATCGCCCCGCGTCGAAGTTGACGAACAGATCGTCGAGAAGCAGCGGCAAGCTTTCCCGGCCCGAAACGGCCTCCGACAGCGCAAGCCGCATCGCCAGAAATAGCTGTTCCGCCGTTCCCCGGCTCAAATAGGAGCTGGAGACCGGCCCGGCGTCCCGATGCTCGGCCATTAATTCCTGGCTGCCCATTTTGACGAGAATGCGGCTGTACGCGCCCCCCGTCATCTTTTCAAAATAACGTGAGGCTTTCCGGAGCACCACGGGCTGCCGCTCCTCCTCATAGATGTTGCGCACCCGCGCGATCAGCTCCTGGCACACCGCCAAGACCGCATATCGGTCAAAAGCTTCCCCTAATGCGGCTTGCCGCTCCGCCAGCTGCTGATTCACGTCATCTTCCAGCCCCCGCTGTTCCAGCGTCTCTTTCTCTTGAAGCAGACGGCCTCGCCGTTCTATAAGAAGCTGCCTGTGCTGTTTCGCTTCATGGAGCCGCTTTCCGGCTTCCTCCGACATCCTGAGCAGCATTCCCTCTTCATAATCCCGCTGCAGTTCTTCAAGCCGCCGGCGCTCCGCTTCACCCATCGTTCCGAACAAAACAAGCTCGGCCTGCCTGAGTTCCGCCATCAGCTTCTCCCTTTTGTCGGCCTCGGCGCCGAAGCGCAAATACATCTCGCCGTTCGCCGCCCCGCTTTCGTCAATCAAGTGACGCTCGGCGGCGGCGATCGCTTCCAGCCGGTCTTTCCGTCTGTCCAGCTCCTCCTCGATCGGGGCCAGCCTGTCGGTCAGGCGCTGTTGCTTCGCCTGAAGCTCCAGCTGGATATCCAATTCCGCCATCGCCCGGCGAACGAAGGCGGCCATGGCCCCCGGCCCGGCGGATTCCGCTTCGGGAAGCTCGCCGAACAAGGCGCGGCCCTCCCGCTCAAAGGCGTCCGCCTCCAGCTTGCTTGCTGCAAGCTTGGCAGACAAAGCTTCCAGGCGGGATAACCACTCCCTGCCTTGCTCGGCCAGCCGGAACACATCCATCGCCGCTTCCGGGGACAAATCGCCGGGCAGCCGGCGTTCCCGCAGCCAATCCTCCCATTCGCGGGCCAGGCCGGCGAATTCGGTCTCTTTCCGCGCCAGCTCCCGCTGTAATCCGGCCAGTTCGTCCAGCTTCCCGGCCGTCTTCCTGCGGGCGTCCGCCGCGGCCGCTTCCAGTGCCGTATGGCGCTGATCCCACAGCTGCCACTGCTCCATCAGCCGGCGCAGCGCCCTTTCTTCCTCGTCCCAGCGCGCCGGTTCGGCCAAACTGGCCGCCACGCCCTGGGTTCCCGCCGCGGTCAGCGGGGAGGCAATCAGCCGCGGCAAGATCTCCCGCAGCCGCAACTCCTCGGGCGAAGCCACCGGCTCTGAAAGCATGCGGCCTCCGCGCCGCCGCTGCCGGGGTTTCCGGCCGCCGGGTTCGCGGAGGGCCAGCAGCAGGTAAGCGTCGATGACGAGCAGCACCGCGCCGCCGAGCAGGGCGCTCCATCCCGAATGCGCCACCAGCCACAACAAGATCGGCAGAAGCACGGTCAAGACCGCCGATACGCCAAGCAGCCGTTGCTGGAAGCCGCGGACATGGGCTTTCGCCGCCGCTTCGGCCTCGGCCGAGCGGCGCATCTCCTGAACGGACGAGGCCGCCGCTCTCCAACGGTCCAGCAGTCCTTGAATTTCGCTCCAAAGCCGGCGAACTTCATTCCGGTCCTCCGGCACCACATCGCCAAACTGCCGCCGCCCCGCACCGGCACTGGCCTGAAGCTGATCCAGCGCACCGGCATGGACAGCCTCCAGCGACGAGGCTTCCCGCTCCAGCTTCATTCGTTCATGGTGCAGCAAATCCACCGTTTTATCGTGCTCCTGGAACCTGGCGGTAAACCGCCGGACCGCTTCCTTCTCCCCGACGGTCCCCCCGAAGGCGCGCAAATCGTCCGCCGTCCAATCCGGATGGATGCTGCGCAAAACATGCTCCAGCCGGTTTCGGAGCTGCTCCGCTTCCGACCGCAGCTCCGCCGCTTCCCGGATGCCGCTCTCATACCGCTCCAGCCGGCCCGCCAGCGAGCGGATACCGGCTTCCTGTTCCAGCAGCGCGAGATCCGGCTGGACCGCTTCCAGCTCGCCTTGCAAAACGGCGCGCTTCCGCAGGAGCTCCGCGGCTTCCAGCTCCAGCCGCGCCTTCTCCTCCTGGAGCCGTTCCCAGCGGGATAGCCCTTGCTCCGGGAAGGTCGCGCGTTCCGGGAGCTCGGCCAGCTCCGCCCGGAGCGCTTCCCGCCGGAGCCAGTCGGCGCGGGTAGCCGCGGCCTTTTCCAACCGCAGCGCTTCGGCGGCCCGCCGTTCCAGTTCCGCTTCCCCCGCATCCAGGTCTGCGCCGACCTCTTCCAGCTCCTTCAACACCTCGCGGTACCGGGGAAGCAGCGCTTTTGCCGCGGCGGCTCGCCGCTCCAGTTGTTCGATGGACTGGATGATCCCCGCCATCTCCTGATTCCGGCCCCGCGGGCGGTACAGCTTGTCCATCTCCTGGGCAAGTTTCTTCTCCCCGCGCAAAACGGCGGCGCCTCCGCCGATGCCCGCATGAAACAGAAAGCGGCTCATCTCTTCGGACTGCAGCGCGGAAACCTCCTGCAGTTCGCTCAGCGAGATGGCGAACAGCTGGCGGAACATCTCCTTGGACATGCCGCCAAGCAGCTCCCGCTCCAGCTCTTCCTGCGCCGGCTCGCGGAGTTCGCCGCCCGGGCCCGTGCGGGTGATGCGCAGCCGATCGCCGCGCCCTCCCGCCGGGGAGGCCCCTTCCCGGGAACGCGCATAGCGCTCGATCGTCCACAAGCTCCCCTCGCTGTCCCGGAGGGTCAGCATCCCGCCGTGCGCTCCGCCGCGTAGCGGTTCATAGCGCATCGCGCCATAGGTCCGCGACGGAATGCCGAACAGCATGGCGCGGACAAAACCGAGCAGGGTGCTTTTGCCCGCCTCATTAGGACCGTACAGTACCGTTACCGGCCCTTTGAACTCGATTTCTTTGTGCTCCAGTCGGCCAAAGCCTTGAATCTGCAGTTTCTCCAGCCGCATTAATCAGACCCTCCCCGCATGTCTTCCTCCAGCAGGAACGACGCCGCCAGAGCCCCGGCCTGTTCGATCAGCTCCCGACGCTCCCCGGGGCCGAGCGATTTCAAAAGTTCGCGGAGATGGCGGTTATCCATCAGCGGAGTCAGCGCGGTGTCGACCAGTTCGTCCCGGAGATCGCCGCTGGACAAGGCCCGATCCGTCAGCCGGAGCAGTTCCCCGAGGAAACTGTCCTCCTCCGCCAGCCGGGCCCGGTCGATGTCCGGCCCGGTTTTGGCTTTGAAGCCGACCGGCCAAACCACGGAATGAAGCGGCAGCGAAGCGTCGGCGTCCAAACGCCCCGTCTCCCGCCGCTGCAGTTCCGCCAGCAGATCGTGGCCCCCCCTTCCGTTTTGGAGCAAGGCGTGCAGCGGGCCCCGTCCGGTAAACGTGAAACGGACGATTCCGGTTTTGCCCGACAAGTCTCCCCGGACTTCCTCCATTCGTTCCTCCACCCGCTCTTTCCAAGCCTCTTCCGTGGCCAGCTCCCCGATCGGGATCGATAGCTCGGTCCATCGGACATGATCCAGCTCGCGGAAATGGAGACTCGTCTCTCCGTTATCGTCCACTTCGACAAGGTAGCAGCCTTTCGGTCCGGTCTCTTTCAGGCTGCGTCCCTGCAGGTTGCCCGGGTAAACGACCCAAGGCGATTCACTTAAAATTTGGCGTTTATGAATATGCCCGAGCGCCCAGTAATCGTAACCCGACGCGCGCAGGTCCTTGAGCGAGCAAGGTGAATAGGCGTCATGCCCCTCCTGCCCGTCCACATTGGCATGAAGCAGCGCGATGTGATACAGCGGCGAAGCCGGGTCGCGCCGGAACAACAGGGCGGTGTTCTCCGTAACCGCCGCCGTCGGGTAGGAGATGCCGCTGACGACCGCAACGGGCTGTCCGTCCGTGCGGCGTACCGCCGTCGCGGATTCCGGCCGGCTTCCACCGAAGACCGTGACATTGCGCGGCAAGGATAAGCGCAGCCGGCTGCTGCTTAAGGGATCGTGATTTCCGTGGATGACGTAAACCGGAATGTTGGCACAGGCCAGCCTGTTCCAGGCTTCCTGAAGCCTTAGCTGGGCTCTGAGCGAAGATTCGGATGCGTCGTACACATCCCCGCTGACGACGACAAAGTCGACTTCGCTTGATATGGCAAGGTCCACCAAATCGCCGAGCGCGGCGAAGGTGGACTCCTGAAGGTGGCGCCGGAGCCGGTCCGGCAGCCCGGACATGCCCGCAAACGGGGTGTCCAGGTGCAGATCGGCGGCGTGAATGAATCGAAACGCAGGCATGAGGCTCACTCTTTCATCGGTTGAAATTGCAGATACACTTTTTTCAGTTCATGGACGACCCGGTTGAGGGAATAATGGTTCTTCGCATACTCCGATCCCGAACGGGCCAATTGGTAGCGGTAGTCCGGATCGCCGATCACTTTCTCGAGGGCGTCCGCCAGCAGAATCGGCTCCTCGGGCGGTACGAGCAGCCCGTTCGAGCCGTTCTCGATCTGCTCGGCGATCCCCCCGACGTCCGAACCGACGAGAGCCAGCGAGCAGAGCGCGGCCTCGGCGAACACCGAGCCGAACGCCTCCGCCCGCGAAGGCAGTACGAAAATATCAAAGAAAGGCATAAACTCCTCGGGATGCAGGGTATACCCGTAAAAAATCGTCTCGTTATAGATCCCCAGCCGCTGCGCCAATTCCTCCAGTTCCTTGCGGATCGGCCCGTCGCCGATGATGTGAAGGACGTAGGGCAATCCGCGGTTCTTCAGCTCGGCGCACGCCTCAAGCAGCGTATCGAGCCCTTTGGCCGGGACGAGCCGGCAGACGGTGACCAGTTGGGCCACCTCATTCTCGTGCGGGACCGGCTTGAACCTTTTCTCGTCAAAGCCGTTGGGTATGACCCCGATCTTCTCGGGATGATTGACGTAAGGACTTAAATAGTCGCGAAATGACCGGGATACGGTAAGCATCAGATCGGTCCGATGCTCCAGTTCCCTATAAAGGGATGTCAAAAAGCGGTGTTCCAAGCCGTCCGGCTTAATCCGGCCGTTCAGAATCAATTCCCGCTCATAACTGGAGTGAATGCTTTGAATCACCGGGGTTTCCGGAAAAACCTCTTTCATCGCCATTCCGACGATCGGATGATGGGCATGGATCAGGTCGAACGGCCGCTGCAACCGCAGTTTCGTCCACCATAGATAGTCCCTGTAGGTCTGCACATATTTTTGCACGATCGGGCTTTCCTCGAATTCATGCCAGTCAAAGGTATGAAACTTCACCGGTTCGCTGCCCTTGCCGCGGATCCGTTTCGGTAAGGAAAACAGCTCCATTTCCCAATGGGGGGGATTAAACCGGTCCTGCAAATAGGGAATCATAGAGGATACGCCTCCGGGCTGTTCCGGAGGAAAGAATAAGGCCTGCAGCAATCTCATAAGGGTTCTCCTTTGCTCTTCTCTTTCTAGTCGCGGATGAACCGCTTGCTACTTCAATTATGCCATAGGCCGGACGGAACATCCATTCCCCTTTTGAGAATAAAAAACAATATGATAAACTGCTCTAGGAAAATATGTCCCGGCGCGGCTAGTTCCGTTAGGCGGCACTGCCTCCAATTGATATGGTAAAAATTCCTGCAAATCTGCAGGCTTTTATCTTGCAGTGAGCCAAAAAATCAAAAGCCCTGCAAATCTGCAAGCTTTTTGAGCAAGACAGCGCTCATTGCCCGGATAAGTTCGAAATTCCTGCACTTTTGCATCTTTTCAAACCCGGGCGTATTGGGCCGGCAAAAATTGCTGCAGATTTGCATCTTTTTGAAACCTACCCGCTCGACTCGCAGCACGACTCAACACAATTAGCTAACGGGTGAACCGGCGATGCCTCCATAGACGACACGGGTGACACCGGCGGAGAAACCTATTTTGGAAGGAGTACAAAAAGAACATGACATTATCAGCCCTGCCCGGCGAGTTTCGGGATGCCGTCTTTACCATGCTCGGTCCGGCCGAAGGGGAAGCTTTTTTACAGAGCTATGCCGCCCCGCGCAGCTACGGGCTTCGCCTCAATACGCTGAAGGTCGGCCTCAGCACAGCCGCGGCCGACAAACTCGCCGCCCTGTTCGCCTTGCGGCCTGTTCCCTGGTGCGAGACGGGCTTTTACTACGAAGAGCGGACCCGCCCGGGCAAACAGGCATATCATGCCGCCGGATTATATTATATTCAGGAACCCTCGGCCATGTCGGCCGTGGAACTGCTGGATCCCCGGCCCGGGGAAACCGTGCTGGATCTGGCCGCCGCCCCCGGCGGCAAAACGACGCAGATCGCGGCGAAGATGCGCGGCGAAGGCCTCTTGATCAGCAATGAAATCCACCCGCAGCGCGCGCGGATTCTGGCCGAGAACGTCGAGAGAATGGGCATCCGCAACACCATCGTCACCCAGGCCGCTCCCCCGGAGCTGTCCGCGCGCTTTCCGCTGGCGTTCGACCGGATCATGCTGGACGCCCCCTGCTCCGGAGAAGGCATGTTCCGCAAAGATCCCGACGCGATCCGGGAATGGTCGCCGGAAGCGGTGGAACTGTGCGCCGCCCGGCAGTGGGACATTCTGCAGGATGCCGTCGCCATGCTGAAGCCCGGAGGGCGACTCGCATATTCCACCTGCACGTTCAACCGCCGGGAGAACGAAGAGACGATCGCCCGGCTGCTCGAGTCCTTCCCCTTCCTTAAACTTGTGGCCGAGAAGCGAATCTGGCCGCACGTTCAGGAGGGAGAAGGCCACTACGTCGCCTTGCTGGAGCGGGAGCTTTCCGGCGCAGCGGGCTCGGACGGCCCCGGACAAGCCGTCTCCGGCAGCAAGCGGAAAGGGAAAGACCGCGGCCGCGCGGGTAAAGACGCCGCGGCCGTCCGGGAAACGGCGGCGGCCTGGCAGGCGTTCCGCGACTTTGCGGCCGAAGCGCTGCCGGGCCTCCGGGTGGACGGCGAGCCGGTCCTGTTCGGGGAGGCGCTGTATTTGCTGCCGCGCAGCGAAGGGCTCGCCCTCACGCCCGGCATGCTGTCCGGGCTGAAAATCCCGCGGGCCGGCCTCCAGCTGGGCGAAGCCCGCAAGGGCCGGTTCGAGCCGGCCCATGCGCTGGCCATGGCCGCGGCCGCCGGCGATGCGGCCCGCGTCGTGACGCTGGACGCGGATGCCCCGTCGGCGGCGGCATACCTGCACGGGGATACGCTGCCCGTGCAGGATCATCTCCGCGGCTGGTGCCTCGTCACCGTCGCCTGCGGCGGGGACAGCTTCCCGCTCGGCTGGGGCAAAGCGAGCGGCGGGCAGCTCAAGAACCACCTGCCCAAAGGGTTGCGCCAACCCGGCTAAGCCGCAGCCGTAATAAAGCGAAGAGGACGCAAGGCCCTCCAAATGGGCTTGCGTCCTCTTTTTCATCGATTCCCGGTTATCACTTACTTCGCCGCAGGCGCGACTTCCCCGGTTTTCCGGTTATAGGTGTATGTCTTGACTCCTTCATTATCAAACGGACTTTCATAGCCGAAGACCAGAAGTCCGCCGGCAGATTCCTCGCCCAGATACTTCAGCAGATCTCCGTGGTAAGGGACATCGTTGTTCAGCGCGTACTCCAAATCTTCGCCTTTCAGCAGTTTCTCCGGCAGATTAACGGTCGTCTTATCGTCCAAATTGATCAGCGTCAGCAGACCCGTCTGGTTCGGACGGACAACGAGGTAATCCTCGCCCGCTCCCAGCACGGCATACGTTTCATCCTTGCCTCCCAATGCGGGCAGATCGTATTTCTCGATCTCTTTCCCTTGCGTGTCGTATACGGACAGCGTCTTGCCGTCGGTCAGCAGGAGGCGTTCCTCGGATTTGTTGCTTTTCGGATCGCGGACCATATAAGCCACCGCGTTCTCTTCATAACGCTGGAAGTATTTCGCCTTCTTCTGGGCGACGATTTTGTTGCCGTGGACAAGGACTCCGTACGCGGCATAATGGACATGAGGTTCGCCATAGTTATCCAAAATGGTCACCACCATGTCTCCCGAGCCGGCAATGTACGAGTGTATGGACACAAATTCCTCGAATTTGCCCTCAACTTTTCCGGCTCGAACCGGTTTTTGTTCATAAGGGTGGGCGATATAAAGGTCGCCGGTATTCCGGTTTAGCCAAAACATGCTGTCCACTCCGGTCCCTTTTACAAAAGCCTGGCTGTGTTTGATGCTCACCGTCCGCTTTGATGCGTTCCATTTCACATCCGCCCCGGTCGTTTCCGACAGGAAGCGCAGCGGTACATAAATCCGCCCCTTCACGATTCTCGGGGAGTCCGTCAAGGCTTTGGTTTTCCCGTTAACCGTCGCCTTCTGTGTCCCGTAGTTTAGCTGTACCGTAAGTTCGGGGTAGGTCATCGTCACGGTTTTCGCGGATCCGTTCCAGAAGACGACGCTGCCGAGCAGTTCGCCCATGTCCCGCAAAGGCAGGAAGACGGTACCGTTCTTCACGAAGGGCGCCTCATTCGGTTTAAACTCTGCTCCGTTCATCGTAATCTGAATCCCGCTGGATTGGGCATTGGATTTGGCCGCGGCCGCCGATCCGGATGCAGGTACCGACAAGGCCATTACTGCGGCGAGTGCGGCATGGGCGGCGACAACAGATAATTTAAACTTTCGAATCATTCCTTAAAACCTCCCGTAGTTCATATCATAATGAAATTTTACACTTCTTTAAGACGTTTCGAATCAGCGATATGTTACGGCACTATCCCATTTCTTCGAAAGAAAGGCCCCGGTCCATACCGTTTGCCTCCGCGGGCATACAATACGATATCCCGCTAACCGCGGGGGATGAGATCAGTAAATAAGGGAGGAATAACCATGGGTGAAATTTATGGCGGCGGCTTCACTTCGACAGGCGTTATCCTGGTGCTTTTCATCTTGCTCGTTATCGTATCCCGCGCATGGGTCCTGTAACTCGAGCGCGAGGCTGCGAAACGCATACTTCCTCTTGAACTAAAAAAGCGCGGGCCTTCAGGGGATGCCCCTGGTTGCCCGCGCCTTTTCCTTTGCGTTGTTCGCATACTGGCAACATTTAAGCACCCGAACGCTCCGCTTATCTGACGGACTGACCGAGGCAATATTTTTCCAGAGCCTGCTTCACGCCCTCTTCATTATTCGACGCCGTCACCGCGTTTGCCGCCGCTTTGACCTCCAACGGCGAATTGTCCATCGCGATCCCGAGCCCGGCATAGGTCAGCATGGTCAGATCATTATAATAGTTGCCGATCGCCATCACTTCTTCCGGCTGAAAGCCGCGTTTCTCGGCGAGCTTCTTTAATGCGGCCCCCTTGGAGGCTTCCTTGTGCATAATGTCGATGAAAAAATCGCCGCTCCGCAAAACATTGAATTCCTGCGTCCAACCGTTCCAGTCGGATTGAATGCGGTCCAGTTCATCCTTTTTGGCGGTGACGGTCATTTTTACGATCGGTTCCTTGAAACTCGCCCAATCCGGCAAGTCCTGCGGCTCCATCATAAACAGATGGTACATATCGAGCGCTTCCTTGCTGAGCTGAGACGCTCCCGGCACATACAGGACGAAGGTGGTATTGATGTCATAATGAACGTTATGCTCCCGGCAGTAGTCCATGTATCTGTCCAGCCCCTTCGCATCAAGCGCGAATTCGTGTACGATTTCTTCCGTCTGCACATCAACGGTGGCCGCTCCGTTATGCGTAATTACATAGCCGCCCAGTCCCATTTCCCGCATAAAAGGAATCGAATTGACCGGCGCGCGTCCGGTGCACAGCACGAACTCCGTTCCCTGCGCGGCAATCCGGCGGATCGTTTCCGCCGTACCGGCCGTAAGCTCATGATCATCGTTCAACAGCGTTCCGTCCACATCCAGAGCGATCAGTTTGTATTTCTTCTCCATCTCCATGACTCTCCTTTTCAGACGGCGGTTACTCCACCGGTTTATTTTTATAGGACCGCAGCGCTTCCAGTTCTTCGGCCGAAAGCTCGCGGAAAGCCCCTTTGGGCAGCGCTTCGTCTAGCGCAAGCGGGCCCATGGAGACCCTTTTTAAATACGTGACTTTGGAGCCCACCGCCTCCAGCATTCGTTTCACCTGATGGAACTTTCCCTCCGAAATCGTAAGAGCGATTGTTGTACGGGGACTTCCGTCTCCATAGCTGCCCCGCTCCAATACCTCCATTTGGGCCGGCAGCGTTACATAGCCGTCGTCCAGCTCCACGCCCGCGGCAAAGCGTGCGGCTTCCCGGTCGCCGATCAGACCAACGCAATCGGCGTGGTAAGTTTTCGGCACATGCTTCCGGGGCGATAACAGATCATGGGCCAACTGCCCGTCGTTGGTCAACAGGAGCAGGCCCTCCGTGTCCTTGTCGAGCCTGCCTACCGGAAACGGCGAGAAGACGCGGAATTCCCCCGGCAGGAGATCCAGCACCGTTTTTTCCCGAACGTCTTCCGTCGCCGAAATAACCCCGGGCGGTTTATGAAGCATGATATACACAAACTCCCGATAAACGACGCGTTCTCCGTCCACTTCCAGGACGTCGAGGTCGGGATGGCACTGCGTCCCGCTATCCTTGACCACCGAGCCGTTTAAAGTAATGCGGCCCTGCTTCGCCATTTTTTTCAGGTCCGAACGGGACCCGTAGCCCAGATTGCCCAATATTCTATCGATTCGCTGCGTTTTTTTTCCTTCGCCCACCGTTTAAGTCCACCTCCAGCCTGCAGGGTATTCGTTTTTCAACAGGCCGTCCAGCCACTTTCCAAAGCCTAGGGAAAACCCGTCTACCGTTACCAGCACGAAGCCTTTCGCGCCGATCTTCGCGGGCCGGCGTATCCGTGATTCCGCGATTTCCAGGGTTTCCCCCTTCAAATAACGGATCGCTTCCCCATCCGCAAGCGATAAATCCAGGACCCGCAGGGCTTCGTCGGCTTTCAGCGCGGCGGCCAGCGGATGGCCCGGTTGAAATCTGCCGTTCTTCACCGTACCGACATACCAGCCCGGACGCACGGTTTTCAACCCGTCCAACCGCTCCTTCGCTACCGGGGAAATATACACATGGCCTCCGAACCACAGCGCCTCACCATCCGGAATTGCGGCCAGATGTTCCGACGCAAAGGCGCGCCAGCTATCCGCCAGTTCCCGCTCGTTCGGGGCCTTTTTACCCGGATGCCGCACCGGCTCGTTCCGTCCCCGCCGCTGTCGGGACACGGGGCTATTCCCTAAGCTCCGCCCTTCCGCGGACAAGCCCGCCGGCTCCTCACTCACCGGCCTCGTTTCGCCTTTGTGCTGCAAGACGGCGAGAAAATGCCCCTCGCCTTCGATGAGGTGAGGCCACAGTCTTCCGCAGCGGGAGGTAGCGTCCGCCTCAGGCCCCTCCAGGGCCGATGGGGATACGGAGGCCTCCTCCGGCAAAGCCTGTGCTTTCTCCGCCAGCATGGCCAGCCAGTCGGGGCGCCCCGGTGAGAACCCCCTGCCCTCGGGAAGGGAAATCAGTTCGAACGCCGGGTTTTGTTCCAAAAACGCGGCGATCTGCGCTTCGTTCTCTTCGGGCGCAAACGTGCAGGTCGAATAGACGATCCTGCCTCCGGGAGCCAGCAGCGAGGCGGCCGTGCGCAAAATATCCCGCTGCATGACCGTGCACTTGGCGATGGAATGCCGTTCCCACTGCCTGGCCATATCCTCGTCCTTGCGGAACATGCCTTCTCCCGAGCATGGAGCATCGATCAGAATTTTATTGAAATAGCCGGGAAACGCCCGGGCGATCCGCTCCGGCGTCTCGTTCAGCACAATGGCGTTCCGGACGCCGTAGAGCTCCATATTTTTGGCCAGCGCCTTCGTCCGTTCCGCACTGATATCATTCGTCACCAAGATCCCCTGCCCGTTCAGCTTGGCCGCGATTTGCGTCGATTTCCCGCCCGGTGCGGCGCACAGATCGAGGACCCGGTCTCCCGGCCGGATGTCCAACACTTCCGCCGGCGCCATCGCGCTCGGCTCCTGGATGTAATAAAGACCCGCATGATAATACGGGTGTTTGCCGGGCCGCAGACTCTCGTCCACATAAAAGCCGCTGTCGCACCAGGGGATCGGGCGAAGCTCGAAGGGAGAAATCTCGCGGAACTCCCGAACGCCGATCTTCAAGGTATTGACCCGTATCCCCGCGTAGCGCGGGTTATCGTAAGATACGAGGAAATCATCGTATTGATCGCCCAAAAAGGCTTCCATTCGTTGTAAAAAAGCAACGGGTAACTGTACCGCCATATTTTACCTTCCGTTTCTTTAGCTGTGTCCGTTTCGGCAAGCTTATTGTAACACAACATAGACAAAATGCAGCCTGAAAGGCTGCATTTCGCTTTAACTGTCCGAACCGTGACGGGAATCCCGATTCTTGTTATGCTCCCTTGCCTCGTGTTTGGCTCCTCTCTGGGGTCCGCGGCGTTGAGGCACATTGGGCCGAAGCTCGGAAGCCGTCCGGTTCACTTCCATAGAGAGATGCGGATCTTGAATGTCGATATCAAGGTCGTAGTATGAGAAAGGCTCCGTCTCGTACGCCTCCAAACGTTTCGCGTACTCGGCCGCTTCGCTGCGCAGTCGCCCCAAGTCGATGCCGAGGCTGTTCTCGGGGTAATCCTTCAGCCGTTCCGCGGCGGAGCGGAGCATTTTCCGTCCGCCCGTCACGTTGCCGTTGCGAAAATGGTACAGGCCGACCGCCACCTGGAGCAAGCCCTTGTATAACGGCTCCCGGTCCATCTTCAGCCATAGCTCCTCCAATACTTCATGGCATTCGAAGTAATCGCGATCCCGGTTGAAGTACACCAGATACGCGAGGTAGAGCGGATCATAACTCATCTCCGGGCTCCTCCACCTTCTTGGAGGCTTTGATCAGCGCTTTGACCTCGGCCAGCAAATCTTTAA
The DNA here is from genome assembly GCF_008084145.1 of Paenibacillus faecis. Lineage (GTDB taxonomy): Bacteria > Bacillota > Bacilli > Paenibacillales > Paenibacillaceae > Fontibacillus > Fontibacillus faecis. The sequence goes on from NZ_VSDO01000001.1 coordinate 854,172, forward strand.
TCCCTTCCATATCCCGCGCTTCCCACAGCCGGTTAAACCGTTCCTGGGCTTCGATCGCTTCGGACACCAGGTGGTAAAAATACAGTTGATGGATCGCCGATAGCAGGAGAGAGACGATGTTCGATTCGTCTTCAAAGCTCTTCTGCGCGATCAGAATTTCCTGACGGATGCTGGACATCTCGTTATCCAGCACATTCGCGGCCTCGGCTGCCTTCTTCAATCGTTTTCTCATTTCATCGGGCAGGCTCTCTTTGTATTTATAGTTCAGGGAGTGCTCGATCGTAGCCCAGAAATTCATGGCCAGCGTGCGAATCTGAATCTCGGCGAGCACGATTTTTTGGCCGAGCGCCGTTTGAACCGGGTATTCGACGATCATATGGAAGCTACGGTACCCGCTCTCCTTGTAATTCGTAATATAATCCTTTTCGTACAGCACTTTAAGATCTTTACGCATCCGGATATATTCCGCCACCCGGCGGATATCCTCGACGAATTGGCACATGATGCGGATGCCCGCGATGTCCTCGATGCCGGTCTCCAGATCATCCATCGAAACGTTCAGCCTCTTGGCTTTGTCGAGGATGCTGGAAATTTTCTTCACCCGTCCGGTCACGAATTCAATCGGGGCGTATTCTTCACGTTTCTTCAGCTCGGACCGCATCGTCTTGAATTTGACCTTTAATTCCTCAACCGTTTGTTCGTAAGGAAGCAAAAAAGTTCCCCAATCCCTACTGTCCATGCGTGTGCCTCCTGTCTTCTTACCGCTTTTACCGGTGATCCGCCCCGATCGCTTCGGTAATATGGGCAAATCCGTCCCGTTTCAGCAGTTCCCTCAAACCGCGGTGCAGCTTGCGGTTAATTTCGGGCCCTTCGTAAATTAACGCGGTATATATTTCAACCAGACTCGCGCCGGCCCTGATTTTCTCGTAAGCGTCGGCCGCGCTGAATATGCCGCCGGATCCGATAATCGGCAGGCGTCCTCCGGTTTGACGATAAATGTGCGAAACGATTTCGGTCGAACGTTGACGCAGCGGTTTGCCGCTTAGGCCACCGGTTTCCTTGGCGTGAGTATGGGTCAGGCCTTCCCGGGACACCGTGGTATTCGTGGCGATCACGCCGGATACCCCGCTTTTTAGAATCGTTTCAATCATATAATCCAATTCGTCGGAACTGACATCCGGAGCGATCTTAACCAGCACCGCTTTTTCGGTCCCATGAATGTTCGCTTGGGCGGCCATCTCTTCCCGGACGGCCCCGAGCAGCTGCGCCAGCTCGTTCCCATGCTGCAGGTTGCGCAGGTCCGGCGTGTTCGGCGAACTGATATTCACCACGAAAAAGTCGGCATACCGGTATAACACCGAAATGCATTTCTTGTAATCGAGATGCGCCTCTTCATTCGGGGTCGCCTTGTTCTTCCCGATGTTGACCGCGATCGGAATCGGCCTTCGCTTCAGCGCCGCCAGCCGCTCGGCCATCTGTTCCGCTCCCCGGTTATTGAAGCCCATCCGGTTGATCAGCGCTTCCTCCGGAGGCAGCCGGAACAATCGGGGCTGCTCGTTCCCCGGTTGAGGTTTCGGCGTCACCGTGCCCACTTCCATAAAACCGAAGCCGATCGCGGAGAAACCGTCCACCGCGTCGGCATTTTTGTCCAACCCGGCGGCAAGCCCGACGGGCGAAGGAAAATGAACGCCGAACAAATTCGAGGACAACTCGCGCGCCTCGGAAATCCCGTACAATCCCCGCATCGCCGGAATCATTCCCGGAATTTTTGCCGCTGTATGTAAACCGTCTATCACCAGATGATGGGCTCTTTCCGGATCCAATTTAAAAAATACGGGTTTCCCCAAACGCCGATATAACACAGGTAATCCTCACTCCGATCACTTAGGCTGACAAAGAAAAAACTCCATATCCAGTTTAGCGGTTTCCGGCGCAAAAGGAAAGTTTATCGGCCGCGGAAATCGCTGAGCGGAATATGGAAATTTCTTGTGAAAACACTTACAATATAAATAAATAAATCCATACCACGGAAGGAGAATCATAACGATGTCGACCAAACGCAGACCGCCGACTCTCCAGCAAAAGAAGGACGAGGTCAATAAAAAAGCGCTGATCTGGGCCAGCTCGGTGATCGCCGCTCTGATTATCGTCGTCACGGCCGTGATCATTCTGACCCAAATTTAGTCCCTAGTTCCCCCGGCTAGTGTCCATTAAGGCAACCGAGTTAGGTACCCGCAGGTTCTCTTGCCGACCGCCGAATAACGGCCTTTTGGGCCGCTATTTCGCCCAGATTCGCTTTTTCGGGAAGAATAGCGGCTAAAAAAGGCCTTATTTCTCTGGAGCGAGTCCAAAAATCGGTTTTCGGCCCGCTTTTCCTTAAAATAAGGCCCCAAATGACCGCTATTTCTCACCGAAGGGACAAATTCGACAAAATAACGCCGCAAATGACCGTTATCCTCTCGCCCGGCTTCAAAGGGAGGCGGTTACGGCCATTAGACCCTTCGGGTTAATGCAACGCTAGTGCTGCCCTACCTCAAAACGGAGTTGGCGTTGACAAATTTGCTCGAGTTTATGGCAACGCTAGTGCCTTTTAGGCCGCTATTTTCCCCGCGAAAGCGAATCGGGCCGAATAACGGCCCGGACGCCGCTATGGCAGCGACAGCGGGGGCCTAGGGAATTTGCGGCGGGGGCATGCTGAATTGAACCCGCTACGCTTTGGCGAAGAGTCCCCTATTACGATAGCTGATGAGGCACTAGTTCAGCCAATGGTAAGTACGCTGGGGATTGGTCTGATCCTGGCGGTTGTCCAGCTTAAAGCGCTCCTCGGGCACCGACTCCGGCTTCGGAAGAATCCCCTTTCCGATCGTCACCTTCGTTCCCTTCGGAACCAGGTCGAACAGTTCCTCCACGTCCTGCTTGGTCATCCGCACGCACCCCAAAGATTCATTCTTGCCGATGCTGTCGGGCTCGTTTGTGCCATGGATCGCATAGTTCGTTTCCGAAAGCTGCATCCCCCGGCTCCCGAATTCCCCGTTATCCCGCCCGTTCGGGTTCACCACTTTATCGGTGATCCGGAACACGCCTTCGGGTGTTCTCTCGCCGCCCAAACCCACTTTATAGTTGCGGAGGATAACGTCCCCGCTGACTACCGCCAAACGATGATTCGCGGTGTCCACGATCACCTCCAATGGTTTGGCAAAGTAAGGTTCCGTACTGGACAAAGTCCCCGTCTTGTCCCCTGCCGAACCCTCCTCGTTCTGGCCCTTCGCCGTTTCCGTCCCCGCTCCCGCTTCCTTCTTCAGGCTCGCCAGCAGCGGTTGGAACGCCTTTTCCATCACCGGATCGCTTCCCGCGAGCCAGTTATTCGGAAATGAACCTGTCAGGGACTGCAAACTTTCCGGCCAGCGGCCTTCCTCCTCCTTATAGTGCCGAATGGCGGAAGAAAGCGCGGCCAGCGATTCCTGGCGCTCGATCCAGGGCAAAGCGCCTTTCCGGAGTCCGGAAGCTTCCGGCGGCGTGCACTCGCAAGTTTTGGCGTCATAGGATTGAAGCGTCGTTCTTCCGGCCTGGGCTTGGCGGACAACCCCGTAAACGACGGGCATCTCCTTGGACCACAGGGACCACCGGCCGGACTGGACCATCCCGAGCACCGCGGTTTCCCGGCCGGCCGCGGGAGCATCGTCCGTTAACATTTCGGCCATAGCGGTATGCTTGCGCTTCGGATCGCCGAAGTACGGCTTGGCTGTATAGCCCCCGCCTTCACCGGCTTCTCCCGCTTCTCCGCCGCTCTTCCCGGATGAGCCCGGCGAATGGCCCCGCTCCGGCAGCTCCGCGGTGAGATCCTGGTCCCCGAGGCCGCCCTCCTCTATGCCCGACTGAGCGGCCGACGAGCTCCCCGGCGCCTGGGCCGACGGCATCCATAAAAACAGCAGCAGCATCAGCGCGACTCCGATTTTGCGCCATAGCGTCGCCTGCTTCTCCTTGCGCATCGACTCCCGCAGCAGGTTCTCCTGATATTCCTTCCATAGATCGGCCGGAACTTTACTTGCTTCAAAGGCCTCGTATACGCTTCCGGCCTGGATGTAACAGTAATGGGCCTTGCCTTCCTGACCCGTCGCCTCATACTCTTTGCCGAGCAAGTACCAGGCCATTTTGTTTTTGGGATGATTCTCCACGTATTTCTTGAGGTAAGCCGAGTTGCTCATCGAAATCCTCCACATGGACAAAATTGACATTTCTCTTTATTCTTTATCGGCAGAGCCGGCCGGGTTGCTAAGCGCCATCCCGAGGTCAGCCGAAAATCGCGACTTTTTGCCTATAAATACAAAAGACACCCCCTGCGAATGGCACAGGAGATGTCTTACCGTGTTCAATATGGAGCCGGTTTAACCTTCTTTGTTGAAAGGTTCATCCGCAATCTTGATGGAATCGGTCGGGCAGCCGTCACAGGCGTCCTGAAGGTCATCGTAGAGGTCCTCCGGAATTTCGGTGACACCGCGGTTGGCGTCACTGTTATAAATAACTTCGGCCAAGCCTTCGTCGTCGTAATCGTAGATATCCGGTGCTGTTGCGCCGCATGCGCCGCAGGCGATGCATGTGTCTTTCTCAACCCAAGTATATTTAGCCATTTTATCTGCCTCCTGAATAAACGGTACAAGTCCGGTTCTTAGTTTGTCACCAAGTTCAATATAATATAAATAGAAAGCAATTTCAATTCTCTTTCCGAATAATCCCATCGCAAAAACAGATGATTTCTACGGATCGATCCTTCGGCTCACGGTTCCTTCGGCTCTCTGAGAAAATCCGTCTGCAATGAAGTGCCGCGAATTTTGTGATTGCGGATCAACGCCGAAGGATCATCGGTCAGCATGCCGGCCGTAAGAACGGCGTTTTCGCCGAATTTGTCGCGAAGCAGGTCCATCGTCTTCGTCAAGGATTCCTTTTTGGGCTGCTGCTCGTAATTGAACAAATCGAGCTGTACGGCGGATTCTTCTTTGGCGACCAGGTTCTGCAGCGTGATGCCGAGCAGCCGGATCGGCCTCCCTTCATTCCAGTGACGACGGTACAACTCGCACGCTTCCCTGTAGACATCTTCGGCCCGCTCGATGACGGTGTCCAGGCTTTGCGAGCGGGTTATCGTCTTCATGTCGGGCGTACGGATCGTAATCTGGACCGTTTGGGCCACCAGGTTTTGTCGCCGCAGCCGCCGGGTTACCTGATCCGCTAAATTCAGCAGCACGCGCTGCACTTCTTCCGTCTGCGTCACATCCCGGGGCAGCGTCGTCGTATGCCCGATCGATTTGTTCTTGTCGCGCTCTTCCCGTACCGGAGAATCGTCGATCCCGTTCGCGGCCCGCTTCATCCAGCTTCCCGCCACGCCGAATTTCTCGTTCAGAAGCCTTTCGTCGGCGGCCGCCAGTTGGCCGATCGTATGAATCCTGAGCCGCTTCAGCTTCTCGGCGGTCTTCCGGCCGATCCCGAACAGCTCGCCGCACGGCTTGTCCCAGAGCAGCGCCGGCACGTCGCGGATGCGCAGAACGGTAATCCCCCTCGGCTTTTTCATATCGGAAGCCATCTTGGCCAGCAGTTTGTTCGGCGCGATCCCGATCGAGCAAGGCAACCCCAGTTCATCCGCCACTCTGGCCTGGATTTCATGAGCAATGTCAAGCGGGGTGCCGAACTGTTTCGACCCGGTGATATCCAGGTAACATTCGTCGATCGAAACGGCCTGAAGCAGCGGAGTGTATTCGTACGCGATATCCATAAACGCCCGGGAATATTTGCGGTACAGATGAAAGTCCGGTTTGATCAGAATCAGCTCCGGACATTTCTTCAGCCCTTGGGCCACGGTCATCCCCGTGGAGATTCCCCGTTTACGGGCCGCGTAAGAGCAGGTGACGATGATGCCTTTGCGAAGCTCTACGCTCCCCGCCACCGCCGTGGGCCGATTCCGGTATTTCTCCGGCTCTTCCGCCTCATGTACCGAACAATAAAAAGCGTTCATATCGATATGCAGCACAACTCTGCCGCGGGCGGGATAGTATTTATCGTTATCGATATTGCCAGTCACGTCCAATACCGTCCCCTCATTCATACTTTCCTGATTCCAGCATACCCCGTTGCCCGAAGGCAGGTCAACAAGCGCCGAATGCAAATTCCTAAAATCCGTGTTACATTTCAAAAAGACAAATGCTATAATAAGAAATTAAAATCGGAGCTTGTATTCCAGAGGACATCCATTAAGGAGGAACATCCAACATGTCAAAGGCTTTATCTATCTTCGACACCACCCTGCGGGACGGTACCCAAGGCGAGGGCATTAGTCTATCGGCCGACGATAAGTTGAAGATTGCCAAGAAGCTGGATCAGCTGGGTGTCCATTATATTGAAGGGGGCATCCCCGGCAGCAACAACAAGGACATCGAGTTTTTCAAGCGCGTACAGGAACTGAAGCTTCAGGCAAAGATCACGGCTTTCGGAAGCACACGGCGAAAAGACAGCCTGGCCGAGCATGACGCGAATCTGAAGCGGATGATCGAATCTGGAGTTCAGGCCGCCACGCTCGTCGGCAAATCGTGGGACTTCCACGTCCACACGGCGCTGCAAACAACGCTGGAAGAGAACTTGGCAATGATCTACGACTCCATCGCTTATTTGAAGCGCCAGGGTCTTGAGGTTATTTTCGACGCCGAGCATTTCTTTGACGGCTACAAGAACAACCCCGAATACGCCCTTTCCGTCATGGCCAAAGCGGAAGCAGCCGGGGCCGATTGGCTCGTCATGTGCGACACGAACGGCGGAACGATGCCGCATGAAGTGCATGACATCGTCAGCGTGCTGGCAGGACGCGTGACAAACTCCCGTTTGGGCATTCACACCCATAACGATTGCGAGCTGGCGGTGGCCAATTCGCTTAGCGCGGTACGGGCCGGCGCGGAACAAATCCAGGGAACGATGAACGGTTACGGCGAGCGCTGCGGCAACGCCAATCTGTGCTCCATCATTCCCAACCTCCAGCTCAAGCTGGGCTACCAGGTTCTGGAGGAGGACCAACTGAAGCAATTGACCAATACGGCGCGTTACATCAGCGAAATCGCCAATGTTTACATGCCGGTCAACCAGCCTTATGTGGGGACGGCGGCCTTCGCCCACAAGGGCGGCATCCATGTTTCGGCGATTTTGCGGGATTCCCGCACTTATGAGCATGTCGCTCCCGAAACGGTGGGCAACCGCCAGCGCGTCCTCGTCTCCGAACTGGCCGGACAGAGCAACGTCCTCTCCAAGGCGCAGGAAATGGGCATCGCCTTCGATCCCGAGAACGAGAATACGCGGGAAGTCATCGCCAAGATCAAAGATCTGGAGCATCAAGGCTATCAATTCGAAGGGGCCGACGCTTCGCTGGAGCTGCTGCTGAGACAGGCCAACGGCGATCTTAAGGAGCTCTTCGTCTTTGAATCGTTCAAGATGCTGGTCGAGAAATCCGCGGGCAAACCGGTTATTTCGGAAGCTTTCGTTAAACTGAACATCGACGGAAACAGCATCTATACCGCCGCCGAGGGGAACGGACCGGTCAACGCGCTCGATAACGCCCTCCGCAAGGCGCTTATCACTTATTACCCTGCCCTGCAGGAAATACACTTATCCGACTATAAGGTAAGAGTGCTCGACGACAAGGACGCCACCGCTTCCAAGGTCCGGGTTCTGATCGAATCCCGGAATTACGAGAACTCCTGGAGCACGGTCGGCGTATCCGGCAATGTCATCGAGGCCAGTTGGGAAGCCCTCGTCGACAGTTTGCGCTACGCGCTGATCGGCCAGACCAAGCGGGAGGATTACACTGAAATTCCATCGGCCGGACGCGGTTTGGTGAATCACTAAACCGGGGAATCCCCCCAAAAAAAACGTCAGAGTTTTTCTACCCGTCTTGGGAAGAGAAGTTCTGACGTTTTTTAAGTTGGTTCATTTGGATGAATCGGGCTGTCGGCTACTTCTCCACAAGCTTGCGGATTTTGGCCTCCAGTTCCTCTGGGGGAAGAGTCCCGACGACAACATCTCGGATCTTCCCATCCGGATCGATCAGCACGTTCGTCGGAAAAGCGACGCCATTGTATTTTCGGTAAACCTTTTCCTTCTCATCCAGCAATACGGGAAATGTATATCCGTAATCTTTCACGAAGGCCTTGGCGTCATCAAGCTTATCATAAAAGGTGACATTAACCGCAAAGACGTCCAGGGTATCGCTATACTTCTCCGCCAGCTTGACCAGGTCCGGAGCTTCCTCTTTACAAGGGTCGCACCAGGAAGCCCAAAAGTTAAGTAACAGCGGCTTATCCCTTTTACCGCCAACCTGGTAGGTTTTCCCATCCAATCCAACGAGAGCAAACTCGGGAGCTTTCGTCCCCGGCTTCGGGACGTTGGCCGCCACCATGGCGTCGATCGCCTGGTTTTTCCCGGCTGCCCCCGCCTCTTTGGCCTCCTGCGATTTTCCGTTCCCCAGAAAGGACAACCATCCATTCCCCTGGTTATCATAAACCGCGTAGGTCAACAGCAGCAACAGCAATCCCGCCCAGATCCAACCGTTCTTTCTCATGTGCGCAACTTCCTTTATGTTATGGTATGATACGCTTGAAATTTACTTTATTTGTTCTATTGTACCCCGTTTACGCAAAATGTTACAAACATGTGCCAGCAGGATCTTCTCAAGGAGGAAAATCGCCGCTATGACGTGTCTTGTCGATCGAAAACCCTATCAAACCCCGACGATCCTCCTGCCCATGTCCGTGCGCGATGAAATCGCCGCGGACACCTATGACCGTTTACCTCGCGAGGCCTGCGGCGCCTTGTTCGGCGCGCGTAACCCCGAGCTGATTGTGGTCGAGAACTACAGGCCACTCACCAATGCGGCGGAAAATCCGGATCATGCCTTCCTGCTAAAACCCGAGGAGTGGGTAAAGTGCTGCTTCACCCCAAACTTCATCGGGATTTATCATTCGCATCCCACCACACTGCCCGAGCCCTCCGCGACGGATCTGGAAGATCTGCCGCGATTCGGCTCCCTTTTTCCACTTTATATGATCGGCTCACCGGTCTCCTTCGGAGACGGCAAGGCCGCGGCCCAAGCAAAAAAGCCGCCCGATGATCCGGACGACTTCTTATTGAATGCCTATTTCATTGAGGAGACCGAACGTTTAAAGTACGATCTGAGCAAAATAATGATTACGTTTTGCTAAGAAAATGATAAAGGTCCCCCAATGTGATCACACCCCGTTCTCTTAATTGGCCGATCATCGCCTGCCAGAGAGAGGAGGTCATTTTGGCGTCCTCCAGCGCGTGATGCCGCTGCAAAATCGGAATTTCGTAGACGCGGAGCCAGTCGTCAAGCGACGAGACCTTCCGATCGGGAGCCAGTTTCTGAGCGATCATCATCGTATCCAGGACCCGGTGCCCCAGATGCGCTTTGGTCGTCTTCCACAAGGCCACGTCCAAAAACGCTTTGTCATGCGCGCTTCCGTGCGCGATCAGTACGCGGTCGTCGACAAAGGCCATGAATTCTCGCAAGGCCTGCAACAGAGCAGGTGCATTCTGGGCCATTTCCTGGGTAATACCCGTCAGCTCGACAATGCGTTCCGGTACGGAGCAAGCCGGCTTACAAAGGGAATAATACACTTCGCCCGTCATTTCCTCGCCGTTCATCTTCACCGCCCCGAAGGACAAAATCTCATCACCGTAATGATAATGGAAGCCCGTCGTTTCCAAATCAAATACCGCCGTTTTCAGTTGACTTAGCGGAACGTGAAGCGTCTCCGGCCGGCGCTGCCCCTTGGTCAGTGAACGCACAAACGCGATTTGCTGCGCGCTCGGCGCCCCCAGCATGGAGGCGATCCGAGGAGAGATCCCCCCGCCTTTGAGCGCATCCCAAAATCCGCCGTTTCCCTTCATCGGTTCCTTCATAGCCATTTCCTTTCTGCGTATCGCTGCTGCCGTTGCAGGGTGCGGTACATGAGCTTTACGGTGCCCAAAGCCTCCCGTAGCTCACTGCGAATCTCCTTCTTGCGCAGCCATTCCCCGGGCAAGAATCCCGTCCCCGACAGAACGCCGCCTTCCTCTTTATACGAAGCGAGAGATCGAAATCGCAGCGCGGTATAAAACGCCTTCTGGCTTAATTCCAGCCACCTGAATGGAACGGCCTCCAGCTGATTTAGCTGGTTCAACCGCTCCAGGGTGGAGGACCCGCTGACGCCATACACCACCGCAAGGTAGCGGATCGCGTTTACAATAGGTAAATAAAGTCCGTACTTCACGTCAAAATCACCCGCATGTTCCCCGTTCTGCTCCGTGATCACTTGTCCGAGTACATTCAATGCCGCCTTATGGCGTACGGTATTGCGGAGAACGGCCGCCCCAAGGTCCTGTTCCGGCGATGACTTCCGCTCAAAAACATCGTGCATCACCCGGCGGAACGCTGCGGATAACGAGCCGTCCCCGGCGATGTGACGCATGTCCGCCGCAATCATCAAGTATCTCACCTGTTCCCAGCCAAGCTCGCTTCTCCAGTTTTCCAGTTGCCTGCCCCATTCTTTAACGGTCTTTCTCCAAAGCGGGTTGGAGACCATAACATTTCCCGGGCAAGGCGGATATCCGGACTTCTCCAAAATATGAGAAAGCCGGGGGCCAAAGATAGCGAAATAATCTTTTGCCGCCGGATCCCCGTTTTCCTCTATCACGAGTCCGTTATCCTGATCGCTCCAAAGCGTCTGCTCGTTCCGGCCCGCGCTGCCGAAGGCGATAAAGGCATATGGAGCGGGAGGAGGGCCGAAGCCCTCCTTCATTAACTGCCGCTCGCATATCTCTGTCGCACGGGACATCACGGCATCATGCAGTTCCCCGACCAGCCGGTTCCAAACTCCAATGTTCGTGGTCGCAAAACCTTCGTACAGACGTGTCTGTTCCTCCAGTCTTGCCGATCCCAATCCCTCCGGATCGGAAGCCGCCCGGATCGATTGGAGGTTCACCTCTTTCATGGCCGATTCGCTCATAGGCCCGACTTCCTTTCTACCCGGATGTTCAAACTATATAAGTTTATTTACTTATATATGCTGTTATTTCTTACAGGGCTGGATCGCTTTTCACGATTCTTGGTTTATCGGCACCCGCCTTTGCGCCGGGATCGGCCGCCAAGCCGCCTTGATTCAACAGATTCATTTGCTCCGGATACCCGTAGGTACCGTGTTCGCTGATGTCCAGCCCCATCATTTCCTCTTCTTCCGTGACGCGCAGCCCCATCAGCATTTTCATACCGCCGAGCAGGAGGAAGGACAACACGAGTACGAAGGCAAATGTTCCGACAACCCCGAGAAGCTGAACACCAAGCTGCCCGAAACCTCCGCCGTAGAACAAACCGGCCTTCCCCACACCCGTCGTTTCCGCCAATTCCGGTGTAGCGAACAAGCCTGTGGAGATCGCTCCCCATACCCCCGCAATTCCGTGAACCGAGAATGCGTAGATCGGATCGTCGATGCCGGCCCGTTCAAACCATCTGGCGGTGAAGAAAGTCAGCACGCCGGCTACCGCGCCGATGACGATGGAAGCCCAAGCGTCGACGAAAGCACAGGAACCCGTAATGGCCACCAGCGCCGCCAGAACGCCGTTCAGCATGCTCGGAATATCGGATTTGCCCATCACGGCCCAGGAGATCAACAGCGCCGCTACCGCACCGGCCGCAGCCGCCAGATTCGTCGTCATCAGGACATAACCGAAGAATCCGTCACCCAGCGGAGTCAATGCGCTGCCGGGGTTAAAACCAAACCAGCCGATCCAAAGAATGATGACGCCGAGCACGGTTAACACTTGGTTGTGGCCCGGAATGCTGTTAGGTTTGCCGTCTTTGCTGTATTTGCCCAAACGCGGTTTCAATAGAATGGTCGCCGCGAGCGCCGCGGTCGCACCGGTCAAATGCACTACCGTCGAACCGGCGTAATCCTGCATGCCCAGAGAACCCAGCCAGCCGCCGCCCCATACCCAGTGAGCCACAATCGGATACATAATCGTCAGGAACAACACGCCGAACACGATATATACGCTCAGCTTGGCGCGCTCAGCCATGCCTCCGCAGGCAATCGCCAGCGATACGGCCGCAAAGGCCATTTGGAACAAGAACATCAGATCCAGCGGAACACCTACTTCAGAAAATACGGAGAACGATCCGATGGCGTCTTGGCCTCCGTAGAAAAATCCGGTCGTCCCCAAAAAGCTGTTGCCGTCGCCAAAAGCGAAGCCGAAGCCGAAAGCCCACCAGACGATCACGGTAATACCCAGCGTCAGAACGGTCTTCCCTGCGACATGACCCGCGTTTTTCATCCGGACCGACCCCGCTTCCAATAAAGCAAAGCCGGCTTGCATAAAGAACACCAGCATCGCGGCCAGGAAGACAAACAAGGATTTTAAGCCGATTTCCAGAACCGGTGCGGTCAATTCCCCTTCGGCCGCAAACGCGGATACCGGAAAAGCGAATGCCGCTACCGCCCCTAACAGTCCAAACAGCCATTTCTTTTTCATTGAGACCCACTCCCTAATGTCATATTTCCTAACACAAATCAAAATGTTAAGGTGATTATAAGACGAAAAATATAAACATGACAATACCTTTTTTGAAAAAAACAGCAAAAGTGCAAATAACCTAACATAAAGTGTAAAACAATCGACTATATTGTAATTAAGTAACTGAAAAATATAAAGTATAACGTTTGACTGTATACTTCATTGTGGAGTATCATATTTTAGTAAGAAAGATATGGCAGGTTCCTTTTGCCGTATCTGCTCCTTTATGGATATATTGATGAAGAGAGGTGATCCTATTGGAGTCGTAAAGCTTTACCGGATCGGGGAATTGGCGAAAGCCGCAGGGATCAGCGAACGCACCATCGACTATTACACCAAACTCGGCTTGATTGCTCCCGAAAAACGGACGCAAAAGAACTACAGATTATACAGCTCTGAAACCTTGTCACGCTTGGAACGTATTATTCAGATGAAGCAGGAAAAGTACTCCCTGGAGGAAATCCGTGAGAAGCTCCAGCAATGGAGTAAAGTTTCGAGCGAAGAACTGGTTACCGAAAGGCTAAGTTCGCTTGAGATGCACATGCAGCAGTTGGAGCGGGAGGTTAAAGAGCTTGAACCGCTGATTTCCAGTCTGAAACCGGGCCAAGCGAAGAAGGCTTTCTCCCATCTGATGCCGCAAAGCCTGGCATGCATCGAGGCGCTGCGTATTATTCTTAACAACGGGCCCTTCAGTTAGAGCACTTTTTCCTTAGACATCCCTAGCTTCTATGACTTTTTTGGAGGAATGACAAATGTACTCTGACGTAATGCTTATACCCATTTTATTGGCGTTCGGCTTGACCTTATGGGCACAGTTCCGGGTATCCGGTACCTTTAAAAGATGGGCAAAAGTACCGAATATGTACGGATTGACAGGTCATGACGCCGCCCGTCGCATGCTGGATGCCAACGGATTGTACGATGTTCCGATCGAACCTGTTCGGGGCTCGCTGACCGACCATTACGATCCGATTCACCGGGTCGTTCGGTTGTCGGAACCGGTTTATTACGAGAACTCCATCTCGGCCGTGGCCGTGGCCTGCCACGAGGTGGGGCACGCCATACAGCACAAGGAATCCTACCCTATGCTCGTCCTGCGGCACAGAATGTTTCCCGTCGTCAATTTCGCTTCGGGCATAGCGCCGTTTTTGCTGCTCGCCGGCTTTTTGTTCGGCATGTTCAATTTGATCGGGCTAGGGATTATTTTCTTCTCCGCAGCGGTTCTGTTTCAGTTGGTTACGCTGCCGGTAGAATTTAACGCCAGTAACCGGGCACGCAAAATCATGCTGCAGCAAGGCTTTATTTCGCCTAACGAAGAACAAGGCGTGGCCAAGGTCCTAAATTCCGCCGCCTTGACTTATGTTGCCGCCGCCCTGCTGTCCTTGCTCGAGCTGCTCCGGTACATCCTGCTGTTTGTAGGCAACCGGGAATAATGAATCTTTACGAGAAAAAAAAGCGCAGGAGTCCTGGTTTCCAAGGCTCCTGCGCTTTTTTGATTTACTTCGATCTTGTCCCCAATCATAACCATCCGTTTGACGGGTGGTTTTCTCTAAGGCTATAAGCCTTTATTACCGGCTAGCGTCTTAAGACGCTAGCTTTCACTACGTTCAAGCTATTAGGTCGTTGCCACTTTTGCCTACCTCTAGGGGTGCGATTATTTACTCTAGCTAGTACCCCGTCAGACTACCTTGATACATAGAATTCCTGCATATGTGCATGTTTTTTCTTGTTTGGGGCCAAAAATTTTAAAATTCCTGCAAATCTGCAGGAATTTTCGACAAAACCGGCTTGTTTCTCTAAATTCGCTAGAAATTCCTGCGGATTTGCATCTTTTTTCGCATCCCCTTGAGGATCGGCCTAAAATTCCTGCAGATTTGCATCTTTTTTGGAGTTGGACGTGTGGAAGCACACTAGGCGCCTCTTTGTATATGACATATCACTTCGATTAGCCATAAACCACCTTTTCCTTTCGTTAATACATAGTTAGGTTGAACACTCCTATGATAACGACCCCATCAGGTGGTTTTTGTTTTGCACGCTTCGCGAGCTCCACTGGCTGAAGCCCCCATCAGTCATAACCACCGGCTTAGCCGGTGGCTTCCATCAGCCCTATAAGGGCATGGTACTAGCAAGCGCCTAAGAAGGCGCACTGAAAGTCTGCCAACCGCGAGCGGTCTCGGGCATGCCCCTTAAAGGGGCTTTTTTACTTGCCCTTTCCTACCGACTCACCCGTAAACGGGTCGAACAGTTCTTTCATCGTGAGTTGTTCGTAGTTCTTATCTTCTGTTAGCTGATTCCGAATGTATTCGGCGATCGCTTTCCTGTTACGTCCTACCGTATCCACAAAGTATCCTCTACACCAAAACTGTCGATTTCCGTACCGATACTTTAGATTCGCAAACTTATCGAAGATCATCAGCGAACTTTTTCCCTTCAAGTATCCCATAAATTCCGACACACTTAACTTAGGAGGGATACTTACCAGCATGTGAATATGGTCTGGGCATGCCTCCGCCTCATGAATCTCCACACCTTTTCTCTCACATAGCTCTCGAATGATTTTTCCGATTTCTCTTTTTAATTTCCCATAGATCACTTGTCGTCTGTACTTTGGCGCAAATACGATATGGTATTTGCAGTTCCAGCGTGTATGTGCTAGACTGCTCTTATCCATTTCCCTTGTCCTCCTTGATTTCATGATGCGGTTGGCAGACCGGCTATCATTTTATCATAAAGGTCAAGGGATTTTTACTCATAGCTATAAGCTTTCCTGAACCCCCAGTCAAACTGGGGGTTTTCTTCGACAAAAAAACCGCCTCGTCATTGACTCGGCGGCGTATCAACCTGCAGGCCGAAATACTCCAGCAGAAAAACCCGAAAAGATTGTGCCACGAGTGGCAGTTTCTCATCCGCACGATGGATCAGTCCGATCGTTCGGGTCACCTTGGGCTCCGAAATCCGCACACGGCTGGGCTGGAGCATAAAGCTCTGAAACAGCGCCATCTCCGGCAGCAGACTTACCCCCATTCCCGCGGCGACCAGTCCGCGGATCGTATCCGTTTCTTCGCCTTCAAAAGCGATTTTCGGCGTAAATCCAGCTTCCTGGCACGCTTGCCAAACGATAGGCCGCAAGGAATAGCCTTTGCTGAAAAGAATGAATTTGTCGTCTTTCAGTTGACTCAGCTTGATGCTTTGCTCTCCGGCGAGCGGATGGCTCGGCGGCATGATCGCCACCAAATCCTCGGTCAGCACGACGTTGCCGACAACTTGATCGTGATTCTCAGGAAAAGGCGAAATGAACGCCAAATCAACTTCTCCGGATACGACGTCCCGGATCAGCGTTGGATAAGTCCCCTGTCTAAACCGGAACTTGACGTTCGGGTAGAGCTTGCGAAACTCGGCGACGACGCTGGGAATAATATGAATGCCCAGACTGTTCGGAAAGCCGAGCCGAATCTCCCCCTGTTCGGGGTCCAGAAACTCATGGACTTCATTCACCGCACGGTCCAGATCTTTCAAAATGCTCTCCACCCGGCTGCAAAAGAGCTGGCCGACCGCCGTAAGCTGCAGATTTCTGCCCTTTTGCATAAATAGGTTTACGCCGAGTTCCTGTTCCAACTGGTGGATTTGTCGGCTCACCGCAGACTGGGCGACGTGCAGTTCCTCCGCCGCCTGGGTGACATGCTCTTTTCTCGCCACTTTTAGAAAGTATTGCAGTTGTCTTAATTCCACGAATCTATCGCTCCATTTCGCATCTGTTCATAAAATCCGCATAAGGGCTGATCAGCATAAAAGGGCTTACAATCCATGCATCGACGAATTTCTAGAGAAAGTGGTGATTTACCTCTAATGTACCATGGACGATCCTGCGGGTTCAACGTCGTTTTAACACCCGAATAATAAGACCGTAGAGGAAGAACCCGCCAATCAAGCCGCCAAAGTGCGCCATCCAGTTGACCTGAGGAACCATTAGGGAGAAGACCACCCCGATGATCAGAAGGCTGTACAACGTTTGCCGCGAGCTTGTATCCATCAGATGTCTCTGCAACAGGGCAATATACAAAAACGCGCCGTACACCCCATAAATCGCCCCGGAGGCACCCACGGACAAATGATTCTCCATCGATTGCCGGTAAATCTCCAAGCTGATCAGATTCCCCACAAGGCCGCTGGCCAAATAAAGCAGGGCGTATCTCCAATGTCCAAGCAGGCGCTCCAGCGGCGGGGCAAACACCAATATGGCAAAACAGTTGGAGATCAGGTGCGTCAGGTCGTGATGAAGAAACATGGATGAGAAAAGCCTCCACCACTCGCTGGCGAAGGGCTCCACATTCGTGAGAGCGCCGTATTTCAGCTGAGTCAAAGCGTCGCCCGATCCACCATTGAATGTAAGGACGAGAAACATAATCACATTTGCCGCTAGGATCAAGCTGGTTACCGGATAATAGCGGAGATAGCTTTTCCAGTTTTCATAACGAATAAATATCATCGGAACCTTCCTTTGCACAATCATGAATTCCTAAATATTGGACAATCCCAAATTAAAACGACTATAATGAAGACTGAACCCATTATCTCATGTTTAGGAGGAGAAAGAAATGACACAAGAACGCACAAGCGTGGCAACATTTAAAGGCAATCCCCTCACCTTGGTGGGCCCGGAACTTAAAGTCGGCGACACCGCTCCGGACTTCCGGCTGAATAAAAACCTGCTTGAAGAAGCCACTCTTCAGGACTTTGCCGGCAAGATTAAACTCATCAGTGTCGTCCCCTCCCTGGATACAGGCGTGTGCGACGCGCAAACCCGCCGTTTCAACGAGGAAGCCGCCGGCCTTGGCGATGACGTCGTTATTCTGACCGTCAGCTGCGATCTTCCATTCGCTCAAGCACGCTGGTGCGGAGCTGCCGGTGTGGATCGCGTCGTTACTTTGTCCGACTACAAAGACAATTCGTTCGGCAAAGCCTACGGGGTTCTGATTAAGGAATTCGCCCTGGATCAGCGCGCCGTCTTCGTGGTGGACAAGGAGAATAAAATCCGCTATGTCGAAGTGCTGAAAGAAATGTCCGAGCATCCTGACTACGAAAAGCCGGTGGCCGCGGTCAAAGAATTGCTGGGCTAATGGATGTAAACAATTAGTCGATTCATATCGGTTTGCATAAAGAAGCGAGCAAAGAGGGAAGCCCTCCCTGCTCGCTTCTTTTCCTTCCGGGCTAGGACGTCACTTTGTAGGACGACAGTTTCTTATCCAACATCGAGTATAAATGCAGAATGTTCCGGTAATTCGCCCCTAGATCGCCGAACGATCCACGGGTGGCCGAATAAATGTCTACCGCCGTACGCATCGGACCGGTGGATACGATCGAGACCGTAATATCCATAACTCTTCCCAGGCTCGTGCGTTTCTCCAGTGTGATTTCTCCGACCGAAGGCACCTCGTGCAGCACTTTGTAACCGGGGATTTTCTTCAACGTGGAGGAAACCTCCTCCCACATTCTATCCCTGGATAATTGATAATATCTTGTTTTCAATTCAGGCATTTTCGCGCGGTCGCTCGTTCCCTCTTGGCTGCGGAAAATACCGACTAACGTTCTCTTGAATGACAAGCCGCTCTTCCTCCTTTATCCTACTGACACAACAAGAATACGATTTCATCTATGTATATTCTAACATTGTTGACGAACAAACAAAAGAGAGGGCCCTTTCCCGATGGCTCACTCCACAAAAAAAGCGCCTCGAAGCTCCCATCCCAGGAGTTCCAGGCACTTCATTCATCCAGTTCTATAAAAAAGAGACCCGCCTATGCCGTCCGGTTACATTGTCTCGAACCTGCATTCGCAGGTGGGTGACCGCAGCGGCATTTTTGAAGTCCCCTCATCAACATGGATAGGGCCTTTCAGCCATGACGCAATGTAAGTCTCCCGAGACTTTGTCATTGGTTCAAAACAACATAGAACCGAAACGCACATCGCAGGACGTAAACCTATTATAAAACTTCGTTAAGGAAATGTAAACTTAGCGATTAAGGAAAATTCCCCCTCAACCATTGAAGCCATGAATACGGATCAATCCTTCTCCTTCGCTTCGCCTTCCGACAGCTCCGAAACCGAAGCTTCGGCTTCCGTGGCGGCGTCCCTCTCCTCGGCCTCCCGCATTTTCTCCACCTTCTCCTGGATCTTGTTATACGCGATAAAGAAGTTGTAGAAAGCGACCAGTGCGGTCAGGGTAGCAAAGCCAATGAAAACCAGCCACATAAAGCGCAGCGTCAGGAAAGCCAACACCACCACGCAAATCAAAGTGGAAAGTGCGCGGAACGGACGAATGATCGTCAGCAGGATCGCGTTTTTGATCAGCAAGGTCACCTTCAGATGATAATGCGCCACCAGGGAAAAGAAATTGAACAGCGATATCGAAAGCAACACGAGGAAGATCATCATGATCATGCCGAGCAGTTGCATGTTGTTTAGTTGGGTCATATAAAAATAATAATCGACGTACATGATTACGAATAAAAGCGTATAAAATAAGCCGCCAACCATGCTCTGCTTATAATTCTCTTTGTAGCCGCGGAAATACAATTTGATAATGCTTAAATCGGATTCCCCCATGACCCATTTACGCACGACGGTGAACAGCGCTGCGGTTGCCGGAAAAATTGTAAACGGTGCCAAAATAGCCATAAGATATAAGGTGGCATTCTCCGGCGGAGCTTCCGGATTTTGCATATACAAAAACTTGGTCATCAAAACAAAAAGGAAAGGTGAGGAACAAAGCACCCACAGCAGATTGCTGCCGGAGACCCGCATAATCCATTCCGTAATTTTATAAAAACCGCCCATTAACCCTTTGTATTCCAAGTAAAGTTCTCCCTCCGAAAGTAGTGAATTTGTCTATATACTACTATAGCATGTTTTTACAATGACTATCCAGCGCCTATTTTACTCGCCTTGGGCCGCCGTCTAAACCCGCCGGGGCACCCCGCCATACCATATAAAGAAATTTCAAACATCCAATATTTATTAAGGAGGTTATTTCATGTCCCAAGTAGGCGGAGGATACGGTGGTATCTGGACTTCGACGGGAACGATTCTGGTCCTGTTCATTTTGCTTGTCATCGTGAGCCGTTCGTTTCTGATCTGATCTCACGTGAATATTCACCTTTTCTGGAAAGAAAGCAAAAAAGAGGACGAATATGCATATTCGTCCTCTTTCCCTTTTCGTTCCTTGCGGAAGCGAATTATTGGTCAAACGAGGAGTTATCCTCGCGTTTGTACGGTTTGCGGTCACCGCTAGAGTTGGATGAGCGCGGTTTGCGGTCGGAGGAACGGTAGGAATCCCGGTTGCCGTCCTTGCTGTAACCGCCCTTGTTGCCATAGCCGCCGCGGCCGCCGCCGTCGCGGTTATCCCGGCGGTAACCGCCGCCACCACCGCCCCGGTTGCCGTACCCCGAAGGCTTGCGCCCGCTGGAACGGATGTCCGGATTCCGGCGTTTTACGCGGATCGGTTCCTCCGGCGTAAGCTCAATATTCGCTCTGTCGTTCTTGTCCCCGGTAATCAATTTGAAGGCGGCCGCCAACAGATTCACCGAGTCGTATTGTTCAAGCAGTTGGATAGCGATGCCTTTGTACTCGTTCAGTTCGCCCGCTTCAACCAGCTCGAGAATGCGCTCCGCCGTAATCCGCTGTTTGCCCTCAATCGCCTCCGCGATGCTTGGCAGCGGTTTGCGGGCGATTTTGTGGCGGGTAATGCGCTCGATAAAGTGCAGATGATCAATCTCACGCGGAGTGACGAACGACCATGCCGCCCCTTCCTTACCGGCACGGCCCGTACGGCCGATCCGGTGCACATAGCTCTCCGGATCCTGAGGCAGGTCGAAGTTGACGACATGGGTGACGCCGGATACGTCGAGACCGCGCGCCGCCACGTCCGTCGCAACAAGCACGTCGATGCTGCCGTCGCGGAATTTGCGCATCACGTTATCGCGCTGATTTTGCGACAAGTCGCCATGCAGTCCGTCCGCGGAGTAGCCGCGCTTCTGCAAAGCTTCCGAGAGCTCGTCGACCCGGCGCTTCGTACGTCCGAAGACGATCGCCAGTTCGGGAGATTCCATATCGAGCAAGCGGGTCAGGGCGTCGAATTTCTGCCGCTCATGGACTTCGATATAGGCCTGGTCGATCAGCGGAGCGCTGACTTGCTTAGGAATAACGGACACATGCTCCGGATTTTTCAGGAACTGCTGCGCCAGCTTCTGGATATTCGAAGGCATTGTAGCGGAAAATAGCATCGTCTGACGTTCTTCGGGAACCAGCTTCAGAATGGATTGAATATCGTCCATGAAGCCCATGTCCAGCATTTCATCCGCTTCGTCCAGGACGACGGTCTGAACGTCGTCAAGTTTGATCGTCTTCCGGTTGATGTGGTCGAGCAGTCGGCCCGGCGTACCGATAATGATTTGGGGTTTCTTCTTCAATGCGCGAATTTGGCGGACGATGTCTTGGCCGCCGTAAATAGGAAGGGAACGCGTGCCTTTGAAACGGGCCAGCTTGCCGATCTCCTCGGCTACCTGAATAGCGAGCTCACGCGTCGGTGTCATAATGAGAGCCACGATACGCTCTTCTTCCTTCGGGATTTTGTTGATCAGCGGCAGACCGAAAGCTGCGGTCTTCCCCGTACCGGTTTGTGCTTGTCCGATCAGGTCGCGGCCGGTCAAGGCAATCGGAATGGATTTGCTCTGAATCGGGGTGGCTTCCTCAAAACCGAGTTCCGTAATCGCTTGTAACACTTTAGGCTCTAAGCCGAAATCTGCAAATGTGTTCAAATTTTTCATACTCCTTCTATATAGTGGACATTCCACATTCTTGACTGTATTCTTAAGTAGCATTCAAACGTTTATAGACTATCCAATCTCTCCATAAAAGTTACATAGCGGATTGGAACGAAGAAATCAGAGGACGGTATTCACCGTTTAAAATGGAAAAGGATCCCTACTCAAGAACATCTCAAACATTATAGCACAAAACGAAACAAGAATACCAGCAAGCAGGTTGGTATACTTCCAGATTAACGCGAGGTGAAATTTTGTGTTCAAGAAAATCAGGAACTCGGTGGTCATTTTGATCGGGGCAGCGTTTATCGCCTCAGGCTTCAATCTGTTCCTTGTTCCGCATCATTTGCTGAGCGGGGGAGTCTCGGGCCTGGCCATGTTGACCGGATATTTCTCTCCGCTAAGCATCAGTGTCATGTATTTGGCCTATAACATCCCGATCCTGATCGCGGGGTGGTTTTTGCTCGGCAAAAAATTCGTCGGCTTAAGCATGCTCTCAGTCGCGGGGGTGACCTGGTTGATGGAGCTTCTCCCCGAAAAACCGCTGGCTTCCGACGTCTTGCTTTCCGCCGTTTTCGGCGGGGTGCTGGTCGGAATCGGCAGCGGCATCTCCTTCCGCGTCGGCGGCTCCTCGGGGGGATTTGATATCCTGGGCTCCATCGTGACCCGCTTCCGCGACTTCCCGGTGGGCAGCATTCTGGTCGGTTTGAACGCCGCGGTGATTTTGGCGATGGGCTACCTGGAAGGCAACTGGAATTTGGCGTTGGCCTCTATGGTTTCCATTTACCTTGCCGGTAAAGTGCTGGATTTCATTTACATCAACCATACGAAAGTGACGCTGTTTATCATTACGGACAAGACCGAAGAACTGCTCGAACAACTCCTTTGCAGGCCTCGCGGGGTGACCAAAATCAAAACGGAAGGAGCTTTTTCCCATAAGGAAAAAGATATGCTCATGACCGTTACGACCCGGTACGAATTGGCCGAACTCCGGGAAATCATCAAAAGGACCGATCCCGGAGCGTTCGTAAATATCGTCGAAACCGTCGGCGTCATGGGATCTTTCCGCAGAAGGTAAGTTTTCCCCTATGTTCCCGCCGTTCCATTTACACCGTAATGTGTTATAATAGTAACAAGCGGTTCCTTCGTCAACTCCATACGGTGTCCGATTTACCTTATTTCACAGGCTTTAGGCTTTTCCGATTTAGGAATGATTCCGGCAAAGAATGATTCTTGGGGGAAAGGGTGATGGATGTGGAAGCAGAAACGGTAAAACTGGAACAAATCGTCATGAAGTGGTTCCCGGATATGCTGCCTTTTTTAAATCAAAAGGAACTGAACTCCATGATCATCCTGCGCGATGGTCTGACTATCTTGGAACCGGAAGATGCCATGGAAATTATCCAGTTGAGCATTTGCGAGCACCAAAACAGCGCATATCTTCATTGAAATAAAGAGTTTACTCCCAAGGCCGTTTCTTCCGTCATAAGGACGGGAGAAGCGGTCTTGCTTTTGTTTACGCGCCCTCTTTTATGACGAAATCATAGAATAGAAGTTTAATAGACGGGATTTTGCGTTATAAATCAAGGGAATACGGAGCGCGAAAAATGATGACAAAGCTGTTCTTTCTGTTCGCCACCCATCGGATATAATCAGAAACGAGTGTATACAAGGGAGAGTAGATTATGAATATCATCTGGACACTTTTGCTTTTGGCCCTGGGGACTCATAGCGGAAGTCCTCCTGCGGAAGAGGCCGGGAAAGGTCAAATACATACCATCCTGCAGTCCTCCTATCAAACTTTCGCCGCAAATCTGACCCAAGGCCGACGGGATAATCCACTGCCCAAGGCCGAGTTGGTCGTTCCGGCTCGGGTGGATGCGCCGAAGGTGAAAGGGATTTATGTGACGGCCTATAGCGCCGGAGGAGAGCGGCTGAACAAACTGATCAACCTGCTGGACAGCACGGAGCTGAACGCGATGGTGATCGATA
Source organism: Paenibacillus faecis (assembly GCF_008084145.1). Classification (GTDB taxonomy): domain Bacteria; phylum Bacillota; class Bacilli; order Paenibacillales; family Paenibacillaceae; genus Fontibacillus; species Fontibacillus faecis. The sequence goes on from NZ_VSDO01000001.1 coordinate 877,583, forward strand.
TCAAGGACGATGCCGGATATATTACATATAAAACCGACAATCCGACCTTGCAGAAACTGGGCAAACCGCAGCCCTTTATCCGGGATATTGACGGGTTGATGGAGCGGATGAACAAACATGAAATTTATCCGATCGCCCGCGTCGTGGTGTTCAAGGATACGATCCTGGCCAAGAACAAACCGGAGCTATCGTTCCGCAAGAGCGATGGCAGCGTTTGGACCAACGGCAACGGAGACGGATTCGTCAACCCGTATAGCAAGGAAGTTTGGGACTATAATATAGAGGTTGCCAAAGAAGCGGCCAAGCACGGTTTCAAGGAAATTCAATTCGACTATGTCCGTTTTCCGGAGGGTTTTGAGAAGCGGGCCGATACGCTGAAATACACGAAAAACGAACTGAGCCGGATCGATACGGTTGCGGCTTTCGTGAAATACGCCCGCGAACAACTGGAGCCGCTCGGCATCAAAGTTTCTGTCGATATTTTCGGGTATGCCGCCTCCGTCCCTGCCGCCGAGGGGATCGGTCAGGACTTTGTGAAAATTTCCGACCAGGTCGATATCATCTGCCCGATGATTTATCCGAGCCATTATACAACCGGCTGGTTTAACGCCAAGGACCCCGATAAGGCGCCGTACCAAACGATCAAAGGAGCGATTGCGGATACGCAGAAGAAGCTGGCGGCTCTTGGCGAAGAACAGCCCGTTATCCGTCCTTGGATCCAGGATTTCACGGCCAGCTGGCTGGGAAAAGGCCATTACACCAAGTACGGAAAACATGAAGTGCAGGAGCAGATCCGCGCCCTGAACGAGATGAACATCGATGAATATCTGCTGTGGAACGCCTCCAACCGCTATACCGAAGGCGTCGAGTTCTAGATCAAATCGAACCGCACTGATTTAAATCCTATTAATTCGTAAATGGAACGAAACATAACCAACCTGCAGGACCCGGGGAAATTGCCTGGGTCCTGATTCAATGAAATGGAGCCGTGCCTTATGAAAGAAACCCGGAATCTAAAACAAAAATACATACAGTTTCTAACCATCCTATTGCCTATTCTGGTGACCCAGGTAACGATGTCGCTCATGACTTTCTTCGATACAACGATGTCGGGCCACGCCAGCCCGGCCGATCTGGCGGGGGCCGCCATCGGCTCAAGCATCTGGATCCCGGTCCAAACCGGGCTCAGCGGCATTCTGATGGGGATTACACCGATCGTCTCCCAGTTGGTCGGGGGCGGGCAGCAGAGCAAAGTCGGATACCATGTGCTGCAGGCTCTGTGGCTGGCAGTCGCGGTCAGTCTGGCCGTGCTGATTGCCGGCGGTTTGCTGGTCTCCCCGATCCTGAACGGGATGCAGCTCGAGCCCAAAGTCCATCATGTCGCCTTCTATTTTCTCGTGGCCCTGTCGACGGGGATCCTGCCTTTATTCGGCTACATCGTCATCCGCTCCTTTATCGACTCCCTGGGCCAAACCCGGGTATCGATGCTGATCACCCTCGTGTCCCTCCCGTTGAACGTCGGCGCGGGATACGTGCTGATTTTCGGCAAGTTCGGTTTTCCCCGCCTTGGAGGTATCGGTTCCGGCATCGCCACCGCCTTTACGTATTGGTGTATTTTCTTGCTAGCCCTGGGGATCGTGCATAAAATGCAGCCGTTCGCGGGTTACGGCGTTTTTCGCAAATTTCATGCCGTTTCGTTGGCGAAATGGAAAGAACTGATGAAGATCGGCGTGCCGATCGGCTTTGCCATCTTCTTTGAAACGGCCGTCTTCGCCGCCGTAACGCTGTTGATGAGCCGGTTCGACACCCTGACGATCGCGGCGCATCAGGCCGCCAACAATTTCGCTTCGACGCTTTATATGATCCCGCTCAGCATCTGCTTGGCCCTGACGATACTCGTTAGCTTCGAGACCGGTGCCAAGCGGCCCAAAGACGCCAAGCAATACGGCGCGCTGGGCATCTTCACGGCCGCGGGGCTGTCTTTGCTGACCGCCGTCATTCTGATGGTGTTCCGCGAAGGCGTCGCCGGCTTGTACTCCAGCGATCCGGAAGTCATCGCCCTGATTTCGCATTTCTTGGTCTACGCCATTTTCTTTCAAATCTCCGATGCGATTGCCACGCCGGTGCAAGGGGTACTCCGCGGTTACAAGGACGTCAATCCGGGCTTTTGGATTACGCTGCTGGCATTCTGGGTGATCGGCCTGCCTCTCGGCTACGGGCTGGCCAACTTCACGAACCTCGGTCCTTACGGCTACTGGATCGGCCTGATTTCAGGGCTGGGCGTGGCGGCCATCCTGCTCTTGCGGCGGTTGTTCGTCATCCAAAAGCGAATGGAACTTCGATTGAGCGCTTAAACTTTCTTGAAGCCAAGCGGTGTAAAAGGTTCTCTTCACACTCTTGACCTGCTATTAAGAGTTTGGTTCGAATTAGAGGGAATTGTTCCCGTTAATTCGGCGCGTATGCGGCCGCAGAGGCGAATTAGCTGGAAAACCTCCCGCTAATTCGTCTGAAATTGCGTATATCGGCAATAGGGCCGCGAAATAAATGGAGCTTTTCCAGCTAAATCCGATCAAGGGGCCAAGAGCGGTATATTAACGGGAATTTTTCCCGTTAACGGTGTAGACTCCGACGGTGGGATCTTATACTACCACCCCCCAAAAAAAGACCGGCTTCCCACGTCATTCAACTGACAGGAGGAAGCCGGTCTTTTTTATAATCGATCGTTTAAGATGCCGTCAAGCTTACTGGGAAAGCCGCGAAGCCAGTTCATACAGTTCCATGTTGAACTCCTTCTTGGTGGAAACCACCTGCTCGATATCCGTCAGCACCATTTCGCCGCCGATCATGCCGCAAGCCTTGTTCGATTCTCCGGCAATCAGGCTGCGTACGGCAAAATCGCCCAAGCGGCTGGCCAGGTTGCGGTCGAACGGCGTCGGCGATCCGCCGCGCTGGATATGCCCGAGTACCGTCGCCCGAGGTTCTACGGTAGGTTGGCGTTTCTTGATCGCCTGAACGACCTCTTCGCCCGTTCCGACACCTTCGGCCACGATCACGATACTGTGTCTCTTGCCGTTGTCGAAGTTCTGTTTCATGCGGTCCGCCACTTCATTCAGATCGAACGGCACTTCCGGAATCAGGATTGTTTCCGCTCCCGCCGCAAGCCCGGCGTGGAGGGCGATATCTCCGGAATGACGACCCATGACCTCAACGACCGAAGCGCGCTCATGGGAGGACATCGTGTCCCGCAGCTTATTCACCGCATCCACCACAATGCCGACAGCCGTGTCGAAACCGATCGTGTAGTCCGTAAACGAAATATCGTTATCGATCGTCCCCGGCAAGCCCATTGTCTTGATACCCAGCTTGCTCAGCTTCTCGGCGCCTTGGTAGGATCCGTCCCCGCCGATCACGACCAGGCCGTCGATGCCGCGGTCCCGCAAAATTTGCGCGCCCTTCTGCTGACCTTCCGGCGTCTTGAACTCCAGGCAGCGGGCCGATTGCAGAATCGTGCCCCCACGCTGGATAATATCGCCGACACTGCGGATATCCATGGAGAAGATATCATTGTTTAACAGCCCTTGATAACCGCGCTGGATGCCGAACACCTCCAGGCCGTAAAACAGGCCGCTGCGAACTACGGCGCGCACCGCCGCGTTCATGCCTTGGGAATCTCCTCCACTGGTGAGGACTGCGATTTTTTTAACTGCTGACATGAATTTTCCTCCTAATTGTTATTAAAGATGCTGTTTGCGTATCCAAAGGCTGTTGGCAAAGAAAAACAACCGCATCAGCGGGCTCCTTCGCATCAATTGCCTGGACACGTCCCGGATTTCGCGCTGCTCGCTTACCTTCGGATCCGATAAATAAAGCGCCAGCAATCCCTCGATGATCATCCGATGAAAAGAAGAGGCCGGAAGCCGCTTAATGTCCCGACGGGCTCCCTCCACAATAAGCGCGATCCGTTTCAGCATCGTTTCTTTGTTCTCATAATAGCTGCAAAAGTTCAAATCTCCGCCTACCTCATCCTCCGCTTGGTCAATCAAATAATCGAGCATGATATGTAATCCGCAAACATGAGGGAAATAGGAGCGTTGAATGATCTCTGCGCTGTCGTTATCCAGATCGGGGTTGCTGGCTGCCAAAAATAGCATAAACACCCCGAGCGTGGAGCCTGTCGCCGCAGCGAACTCGTTCCAGCGCAAATGAGGAGTCCGATGCTTGTGCTGTTCCCACCAACGGACCAACGCTTGCTCCCGGCGGTTCGGAGCGATATGCTTGTACACCTGAAGATCGGTATACAATTGTACCAGATCCACGATGTAAGGCTTCGCCGCCGGATATCCGGGAAGCTTCAGAATATTCGACCGGCAAGTCTGTACTAGATGCAGAAGATAGCCTCCATCGTCGCTCTCCTCGCGCAGCGCGTAGTAATCCCGTACCTGCGCGCAAGGATTCACCGCATCAAGCATGCTTTGATGAAGCAGGCGAAAGTCATGTTCGTCCATGGACGTGCTCCGGTCGCACAAATTGTCAAGGTAGTCGCTAATCGTTTGAAACGCCACGATTAAGGGAATCAATACGTCGCGCTGAGCCAAATTCGCCGCGGCATACACCGAACCGCCCTGACAATGGAATTCCTTCGTCGCGATGCTGGCAAGCGCTTGTCTTCTCAGCTCAGGATCGGGAATCGCACCCGCTTCCTGTCTCCAGCCATCCAGTTCGTTCCGCACTCCGGGAAGAATGAACTTATAGACACGGCTCATCAACCGGATCGGTTCTTTCGGAAACTGATTTCGGCTTTGCTCCAGTTCTATCAATGGCCTGCCTCCACTACATCATCAAGTAATGCATGATAAAAATCATTCTATATTATAATATGATCCAACTTTTTGCACAAATAAACAAAATCACAAGTGACTTTTGCCGGAAATCGCGGGCTCCTCCTGCGTCGTCCGGTACCAAATATGCAAATCGTTGATGATGCTGGCCAGCTCCGCAATTTCCCCATTCAGCCTGCAGCTGGCCTGAAAATCACTCTCCTCGTTCATTTGCGCCAGCTTGCGTTCGATTTCGCGTTCCAGTTTTTTCACTTTATCCGGGATCCGCCCGCGGGTGTCCTCCCAAAGTTCAATCATGGCCAGCCGCTCCGCGGGTCTGTACTCTTCAAACGGCCGGTCCAGCGAAGGGACATGAATCCCGAGGCGTTCGTCATAGATAAAGCAGGAACCGTGCATCCTTCATCCCTCCGGAGCATACAAATTTCGCCTTCCGCATATGCCTCATATTATACACAGAACCTGCAAGGATACTAGACTCTTTTTTGCGCGTCTGTGCTATACTAGGCCTTAACTAGCTAATATTCTCTGAGCGTGCAGCTCATAAACGACGAAACGGAGCTTAGCGAACAATGAATTCCTCCCCGACCTCGCGGCCGGAGCTTCCATGGCTTCGGGCTTTTTCATTTACCATATTCGGCACGAGCGTGCTTGTTGCGTCTTACTTCCCTTTGTTCTATGCCAAGCTCGGATTCTCCAATAGTCAAATCGGACTGCTTTACGCCCTGGGCCCGATGATTTCGCTGATAGCGAATCTGTTCTGGAGCGTTGCCAGCGACAAATACCGGACGATCAAAAAAATTATGATCCTCCTGCTCATCGGACAGATTATCATGAGCGCGCTTCTGTCGGTGTCGACTCAATTTTCCGTCATCATTGCGGTCATTACGATGTATTACTTTTTCTATTACCCGGCTTTCCCGCTATCCGATACGATCGCCATCAACGCGGCCAAACGGCATAACAAGCATTTTCTGACCGTACGGATCTTCGGCTCGATCGGATACGCCTTTTTCGCCCTGTTTATCGGCTATGTCCTGTCGATGATCGGATCCTCCCGAACGATGTGGGTGGCTATCGGTATCGCCGCAATCGCGCTGTTCATCACATGTTTCATCAAGGATCAGGACAGTCCGGTCGCAAAAATGGATATGTCGGGCATCTGGGGCATTTTGAAGCAGAAGGAGCTGCTTTGGTTTTTCGGCTGCGTGTTTTCCCTGGCGATCGCCGTACGGATGAACGATGCGTTCCTGACGGTGACATTGAATCAACTCGGCGCCAGCGAAAAATTGATCGGCTGGTCGCAGCTCGCCTCTTCCTTATCTGAGATTCCGATCTTCATTTTGCTCAGCCTGTACGGTGAAAAAATCAAGGAACTTCCGCTGCTCGTTTTCGCCAGCCTGATCTTTGCCGCCCGTTTCTTTTTGGTCAGCGCGGCGGACTCGGCCGGGGCGATCATCGCCATTCAACTGATGCACAGCCTGTCCTTCGGCGTGTTTTACGTCACCTCGATCCGGATGTTGACCCGGCTGATCCCGGATCATTACCGCGCGACGGGGATGGCGCTGTTTACCATCGCTTGGTCGAGCGCCTCCGGGCTGCTGAGCGGTACGTTCGGCGGCATCCTCTTCGAACGGTTCGGGCGGCACGACTTCTATCTCGTCGCCATGGGCTTCGCCCTCTTGGCCGGCGTCGGCTTCGCCAGCCGATACTTGCACAGGGGCCCGCGGCTGCGTGCAACCGGAGCGGATGTGTCCCCTGCGGCGAACGCAAAAGCCGGAGAGGAGATCCGGTAACGGCTTATAAGAAAGGCCAATAGGCTTACTCTCCGAGTAGGAAAGTAAGCCTATTTAGTGCTCTTTCGTCTATGAATTCGGCACGGCTGCAGGGTTCGCGGCGTTGCGGCGCTAGCGCCCCATTTAGCCCAAAGCGATCAAGGCACCTGGCGCACTTCGTACACTTCGTACACTTCCTACACTTCCAGCACTTCCAGCATTTCCAGCATTTCCACACTTCCAACTTCAAAAAGATGCAAATCTGCAGGTATTTTAGCCGATTCGCGCCGGGATGCGAAAAAAGATGCAAATCTGCAGGTATTTCCGGTGAGATTAGAGAAACGAGCCGGTTTCGTCGAAAATTCCTGCAGAATCGCAGGAATTTTGAATTTTTTTGCTCCAAACGAGAAAAAAGCATGCATATATGCAGGAATTTTATGTTATCCAGGTTGTCCCAGGACAATCCCTGATTTATGGGGCCCGCAACAGGACAAAAGGCCTCTATCGCGCCAGTCAGATCACACCGGTCAGATTACACAGGCCACATCACACCAGACCACATCGCATCAGTCATACCTTCGCTTGTACACTTATTGTCCGGCAGCAAAGCCCGGCGGCTGAGCTAAACCACACCGTACGCTTTAAGCGTCCTCAAGTTTTGCACCGTAATCCAGCCGCGCCACTCCAGCTCTCCGGCCGGACTGACCGCCGGGAAACTGATGTTCCATCCGCCGTCCGCTTGTTGCTCACCGATCAGCCAATCCAGATGAATCGTAAGCTCCTCTGGGGATATCAGGCGGGAAGCGTAGGAACCTGGGGCCGGCGCATAGTCGAGCACCTTATGGACGTAGCCCTGGGCGTGCGGATCTTTTTCGATGCCTTGCGGTCCCGTGAGCCATTCATCCAACCGGGCCCGGTATTTCGCCGCTCGCTCCCGGTCGGTTTCAGGGACATGTTCCAAGAACGACATCCATTGCGCCGCATCGTGAAAATCACCGGGAAGTTGTTCTTCGAGACAGCGCCACACGAACGAGACGTTCTCCTTAAACCAGGCTTCTTCCTTAAAATCCGTCCGTACTTGCTGTTCAAGCAGCATCCCGAGGATGCTGCCGGTCGGATTCAAGGAAGGGACGCCGCCCTGCTCCGTCGTCCACCAAGGGGCGTGCGGATAGGCGTTGACGGCCGTCGTCGCCCTTGGAAATCCTCCGCCTCCCAACGTCAGCTCTTTCAAATACTTCAGCACGCCGTCCATTAGCTCGCTGTCCCAGCCGTCGACTTCCCGGATAACCATCAAGGCGGTTTCGGTCGTCACCGGTTGACTGTCCGGACAGCGCATATCCGGTTCCAGTCCGTTCCCGAACCCACCGTCCCCGTTCCGGTAAGGACGCAAAGCATCGAGCACCCGCTGCTTGGTGCCGTCTTCGAATGCGTAAGCATATCGCATCCGATCCAGCAAGCGCGCATGACCGTAAACAAACTCCCGGCCGCGTTCCAAAATCTCTTTACGTAATCCGTTCATAGTAACCAAGCCTCCATCGTTCAAATTGAGGGCCGCGGGCCTTCTTAAACATACCTGGCCGCAACGGCCTGAGCCCGTTCACGCAGGGCGGTGCGCAACGCCGGAGGCTCCAGGACCTCGACATCCAGCCCCATACCGTAAAAAAACGAAATCGCCCAATCCCATTCCGTGGCCGGACATGCAAATGCCAGCTCCCAGACCTCGTCGCCCGTCTGCTTGACAAGATGCCCGATATCGGGGTCCTGCTCCGCGAGCAGCGCCCCGCGGTAGGTCAGCCGGGCGGCGACGGGAATCGGGGCCGAGTCGGGCGGCAGACCCGCGGCAGCGGAGGCGTACAGCCCGCAGGAATCCGGTCCCCCATCCGCCGAAGCCACTGCGGCGGGGATCTCCGGCGCGCCGGCCGCCCCCTTCATCACCGCGCCCTCCGGTGGCTCCGCCCTGCCGACCGCCTCGAACCGGTCCACGCGAAACGTGCGCTGTTCCCCGTGCAGCGGCGATTCGGCCACGCAGTACCAGAAGCCGTAAGCCGCGTAGACGCGGATCGGGCGAAGGTGGAGTTCCCGCCGGTAGCGCTGGGACCGGTAGACCGCCCGGACCCAGTTCCCTTCGGCCGCGTGGCGGAACAGGGCGTCCAAATGCGGCGTTCTGCTCCGGCGGTCCGGCACCTCCAGCCCGATATGCGCGAGCCACGTGGTGACTTCGCCCAGCGTCCCTTCCGGCAGCGCCGAACGGATTTTGTCGGCCGCAGTCCAGCGCGCCTGCCGGAACGGACCATCGCTGTACTTGGCCATTCCGTCCAGCGCCATCAGCAAGGTCAGCGCCTCGTCCGAGGTTAACTGCAGCGGCGCCAGACGGTAGCCTTCCATCAGCCGATAGCCGCCGCCCGGGCCGGAAACGGCATACAGCGGCACCCCCATTTCCGACAATGCCTGCATGTCCCGCAGTACCGTCCGCTTGGACACTTCCAGCTTATCGGCAAGAGACTGGGCCGTCTCGGCCCGCTGCTGCAGCGCCATCATAATCGCCATCATCCGGTCCATCCGTTTCATAAATCGTGTTCCCCTCCCGGTACGTTACCAGCTTAACAAAAGATCGGTGACAGCAGCCTGTCACCAATTATTGAGACGTTATGTATTTTTTCAGATTATACCAAAAAAAGACACAGCCCATTTAGAGCTGTGCCTTTCATTATCGTGCTTAGAACCAAACTTTATAAGTGATCCGGCAGACCGGAATTGGTCTTATAATTTGATTACGTTAGCAGCTTGAGGACCACGGTTACCGTCGGTGATTTCGAACTCAACCGCTTGGCCTTCTTCTAAAGTTTTGAAACCTTCTCCTTGAATAGCGGAGAAATGAACGAATACGTCCTCGCCGCCTTCAACTTGGATAAAGCCATAGCCTTTTTCTGCGTTAAACCATTTAACTGTACCTTTCAAATGAACAACCTCCTAAAAATAATCGTCATCATTGACGAATACCCATATTATACTCTATGCCCCAGCACATTGCAACGTGACATTTTCGGTGAAGTTCCGCATCGTTTTAATTTCATCCGGAGAACGTAATCATTTGCTTTCCTTTAAGGCGTGAGGTATCATTTTACATAAAAATATTTCCATAACATAAGCAGTCTAACCGCCAAAGAACGGAGTCGTTACGATGATCAAAAAACACGAAATATATAAAAAAGACAAATGGAATATGATGACCGTGGAAGTCCAGGGAAAATACATCATCCTCCGGGAAATCTCGGACCAGTGGGGCGAGGAATCCCATACGTTTCTAAGCCGTCCCGCGCTAATGCAATGGGCGCAGAACCGTTTTCCCAAAGAGGACTACGCGGGGCGGGAAGAAGAATGGCATGACATCATGAACGCCTTTAAACAGGTTTAATGCCGTACGGGTCCCCGAATATGTTGTGAATGGAGTCAATGCATGGACAATTCCAATCTTTTTATTTTTATAGTTTGCGCTTTTGCTTTGGGCGTCGTGCTGATTTTGAGCAGAAACAACGTCCCTCCCCGGCTTCGGCGCGGTTTCGCCTTGACCGCGGTCATTATGGTCGCGGTAGCGTTTATTTTGATGATCTACAGTTTATACACCATGGGTACATAAATATAAATAACGGTGGCCGGCGGAGGGCATAATAGGGAAATGTCTCTAGATTCAGGGAGGTTCCCAATCGATTATGAAAAAGCACCGCCTTCTCTCCCTCCTGCTGGCCGTCAGCCTGACGGCCGCGGTCCTGCCCGGTACCGCAGCCCGACCGCATATGACGGCAAACGCCGCAGCAGCTTACCCAAAACAAAGGAGGATTCCAATGAGCACCTTACCGAAACGTTCCCAAGTGAAAGCGGAGAACACATGGAAACTGGAAGATATGTTTCCCGACCAGAAGGCTTGGGACCAGTCTTACGAAGCGCTGAAAGAGCTTAAGAAAAAAGTTGCCGACTACGAGGGCAAGCTGAACGGCCCGGAGAAGATTAAGGCCGTGTTCGCTCTGGAGGATGAAATTTCCGAAAGTCTGGAACGCCTTTATGTTTACGCTCACCTGAACCACGACCAGGACACCACAAACCCTACATACCAGGCGCTGACGCAGAAAGCCAAAAAATTGAACGTGGAAGTCAGCGAAGCCTTATCCTTTATTACTCCGGAAATTTTGTCGCTGCCGGAGAACGAGTTGGACGCGCTGATCGAAAACCCGGATCTGGCCGACTATAAATTCACCCTGCAGGAAATCAAACGGGAAAAAGCCCATGTCCTCAGTAAGACAGAGGAAGCCCTGCTCGCCCAGGTCGGCAATTTGTCGCAAGCGCCGCAGCATATTTTCGGAATGATCAACAACGCGGACATGAAATTTCCGAAGATTGAAGATGAAAACGGGAAAGAAGTGGAACTGACCCACGGCAGCTATATTCAATTTTTGGAGAATCCTAACCGTGACGTCCGGCGCCGGGCTTTCAAAGCGGTCTACGAAACTTACGGCAAGCAAAAGAACACGATCGCGGCTACATTGAGCGCCAACGTGAACAAGAACATGTTTTACGCCAAGGTGCGGAAATATCCTTCCGTTCTGGAAATGTTCCTTTACGGCGACAATATTCCGAAGGAAGTTTATACCAACTTGATCGATACGATCCATGAAAGCCTTCCGCTGCTTCACCGCTACATGAAGCTGCGCAAGAAGCTGCTGGGGGTCGACGAGCTTCATATGTATGACCTGTTTGCTCCGCTGGTGGAAGAATACAAATGGGATATTTCCTATGAAGAAGCCAAAAAAATGGTGGAGGAAGGGCTGGAGCCGCTCGGCGAGAACTACTTGAACGTGCTGCGCGAGGGCTTTAACCAGCGCTGGATCGACGTCTACGAGAACGAAGGCAAACGGACCGGCGCTTACAGCTGGGGGGCATACGGCACGCATCCGTATGTGTTGCTGAATCATAAAGACAACCTCAACAGCATGTTCACCCTCGCTCACGAGATGGGGCATGCGCTGCATTCGTATTTTTCCGATGAAGCCCTGAAGTACCGGGATGCCCAATACACCATCTTCCTGGCGGAGGTGGCCTCGACCACGAATGAAGCGCTGTTGATGGATTATCTGTTGAAGCGGGCGACCGATCCGAAGCAAAAAATGTACCTGCTCACTTACTATGCGGACCAGTTCCGGACGACCGTGTTCCGTCAAACGATGTTCGCCGAATTCGAGAAGATCGTGCACGAGCGGGCCGAGGCCGGCGAATCCTTGACGCCGCAGGAGCTTTCGTCGATTTATTACGATCTCAACGTGAAATATCACGGGCCGGAGATGAACGTGGATCGGGACATCGAAATGGAATGGGCCCGGATCCCGCATTTTTACACGAGCTTTTACGTGTACAAATACGCGACCGGCTTCTCCGCGGCGACCAGCTTCTCGAAGCAAATTCTCGAGGAGGGACAGCCGGCGGTCGATCGCTATCTCGGCTTCCTGAAGAGCGGCGGCAGCGACTACTCGATCAACATTCTCCGCAAGGCGGGCGTGGATATGTCCTCGCCGGAGCCGATCCGAGAGGCGATGAGCGTATTTGAGGACATTATCGAACAGATGGAGAAATTGACAAAATAAGACGCGCAATTCCCAGTGAATCCCTTGCTCCTTGCGGGCAAGGGATTTTATACTGTCTAGTAGAAGGAGGTGCATCCTCATGAAAATTCAATGGTCTTTGATCTTGGGTATGGTGTTTGCGCTGATTACCGCCGTCTTTGCCGTAATCAATGTCGACCCCGTGCCGGTCAACCTGCTGTTCGGTTCGTTCAGCCTGCCTTTGATTTTGCTGATCCTGGGTTCCACACTGCTCGGCGGCATCATCGTCGGAGCATTCGGAATTTATCGCGGCTACCGTATGCAAAAGGAAATAAAAATCCTGAACGCCAAGCTCGTACATATCCAGGAGGCTACGGGTTATGTTTTTCCTGAGCCCGCGGTCCCTGCCGAAAATCAGGAAGACCCGCCATCCCCGAAAGCGGATGAAGCTCAATAAACCAGGGAGGTTTCCACATGCATATTCAACTGAACGAGTCTTATATTTTGGACCTGCTGAAACGGCTGCTCGATACCCCGAGTCCCAGCGGATTTACTCATGACATTATGAAATTGATCCGCTCGGAGGCGGAAAAACTGGGCATTCCCTTCTCGCAAAACGAAAAAGGCGGAGCTCTGCTGAGCCTAAAGGGCGAAGATTCCTCCCGGACCGTCGCACTAAGCGCCCACGTCGACACGCTGGGGGCCATGGTCCGCGCCGTCAACGCCAACGGAACGCTGGCGATCACTTCCGTCGGCGGTTTTATGATGGCGGGGATCGAGAACGAATACTGCCAAATTCATACCCGCGAGGGAAAAGTCTATACGGGAACGATCCTGACTTCCCACCCGTCCGTGCACGTATACGCCGATGCCCGGGATTTCAAACGGGAAGAGAAGAACATGGAAGTCCGGATCGACGAGCTTGTCGAATCCAAAGAGGATGTTTTGAAGCTGGGGATTTCGGTGGGAGATTTCATCTCCTTCGACGCCCGGTCGGTGATTACCCCAAGCGGATACGTGAAATCGCGCCACCTGGACGATAAAGCGAGCGTCGCCGCTCTGTTCGGACTGCTGGAATCGAGCGTACGGGAGGGCTGGACGCCCCGCCATGACTTGGTGTTCCTCATTTCCAATTATGAGGAAGTCGGGCACGGCGCCTCCTGGATCCCTGGCGGCGTCAACGAGATGATCGCCGTCGACATGGGCGCCATGGGCGACAACCTCAGCTGCAAGGAGACCGATGTCTCCATTTGCGCCAAAGACTCCTCCGGCCCCTACGACTATGACATGACCGGGAAGCTGATCCGGCTGGCCAAGGAGCTGAACATCCCCCATGCGGTCGATATTTATCCTTTTTACGGATCGGATGCCTCCGCCGCCCTGCGCGGGGGTCACAATATCCGGGCCGCGCTGATCGGCCCCGGCGTTCACGCCTCGCACGCAATGGAAAGAACGCATAAGCAGGCGATCATAAATACGGCGAAACTGCTTGCCGCCTATGTGGCCGGCTGACCGGAAGCGGTGGGCCACGGCGTCCGCTTCGGCCGCCCTGCTGTTTCTGGCGGTTCTGCTGATGCAGTATTGGGGCAGCCGGTTCATTCTCCCGCACCCCTACGTTTATCAGGAGTCGCGGGCGGACAACGGCGTCACGCTTCATGCGATGGCGGTGTCGCCGGGGCGTGTCGAACTTCGGGCTGCCGACCGTCCGCTGAGCGGCTACCGTGTGTACGGCATCAATGGCGGCTTCTTTTATCGGGAAGCCGTCTTGTCGATCGCCGTGAACGGCGACAAGCCGGTCAGCGGCGCCGCCGGCGCGTACGGCTCCGGCTGGTTTAACGAGAAGTATCCCCGCGGCACGCTCGTCTGGGACGAGGTCGCCGGCACCTTCTCGGTCCAGGTCGTCTCCTCGGCCGGCGAAATCCGGGTAAAGGACCGGGGCCGGTATTTTGCCCAAGGCGGGGTCAGCATGGGGCTCGGAGACGAATCCGGCTGGGAGGCGACCGTACAGCGGGAACATTTGCCCAACCCGGACGAGAATCGCCTCCGCTCGGGCTTCGTCTTTGACGCGACCGGGACGCTGTGGCTGATCGTCACCCCGGACCGCTGCACCGCCGCGGCTTTCCGGGAAGCGGTGAAGGAGGAAATCGCCCCCGACATCGCAAAAGAAGGCATCTTCCTCGACGGGGATGGATCCGCGCAAATGAATGCGGCGGAAACGAAGCTGCATGGCGATTCCCGGGACTTGCGGCAAATTATTGCGATCAAGTAATCCACGTTGGTTGCCCGTCAGGCTTTGAAGGCGTAAGCCGCTTGACCCGGCGCAATTATTCCGGCACATTATAACCACCCGTTTGACGGGTGGTTTGCTCTAAGGCTATAAGCCTTTATTTACCGACTCGCGTCTAAAGGACGCTGCAGCTTTTACTACGTTCAAGCTACTTTGCCGTTGCCGCTTTTGCCTATCCCTGAAGGGGTGCGATTATTACTAGTCCCCTTCAGACAACCTTGATAACTTAGAATTCCTGCATATGTGCATGTTTTTTCTTGTTTGGGGCCCAAAATTTCAAAATACCTGCAAATCTGCAGGAATTTTTGACGAAACCGGCTCGTTTCTCTAAATTCGCTAGAAATTCCTGCAGATTCGCATCTTTTTGGAGTTGGAAGCTTGGAAGCAAGCACACTAGGCGCCTCTTTGTAGCGACATATCACTTCGATTAGCCATTAAGCCACCTTCTCCTTTCGTTATACATTGTAGCTTGGACACTCCTATGATAACGACCCCATCAGGTGGTTTTTGCTATAAGCATCACTACACCACCCGCATAGCAGTTTTATGTTTCGCACGTTTCGCGAGCTCCACTGGCTAAAGCCCCAAACAAAAACGGTCTCCGTCCCGCAGTCTTCTTTCCAAAGACTGCGTTCGGAGACCGTCTTTTTATGACGATCAAGCTAACCATTTGATCAAATAAAACACGATCACCAAAACGCCGACCGCGATCAGCAAATTAACGGACTCGCGTACGAACCCGGGTGGACCGTACCGATGCAGGCGCTGCTCTTTTTCCTTGAATCTGCTTTTGGCCACATCTTCATCCACCGCATTCATATGAGGCCGGTTGGGCCCGTCGAATCCCCCGAACATATCCATCCCCTCACCACCATTTCAAGGAATTGAATATCTTCAGTTCATTGTAGCATTGTTTTCCAGATGTGGGAAGGCAAGACTACCCGTTCCGCTGCTGCTCGATCTTTTCGGCCAGCTCGTTCAGGTAGGCCCAGCGGTCCATCAGCCCCTCCAGCTCGGCCTCCGCCTCCTGCTGTTCACGCATCAGCTCCTGTAGTCTCACGGCATCGCTGGCCGCTTCCGCCATCGCTTCGGTCAACGCGGCCAGCCGCTGTTCGGCGGCTTCCACCTTTTCATCGATCGTCTCGTATTCCCGCTGTTCGTTGTAACTGAACTTCAGCTTCTCCCCGCGGGCAGGATCCTTACCGCTTCCTCCAGCCCCAGCCCCGCTGCCCGCCGGGACGGCCGAAGTTTCTTCCCGCTTCCCGGCGACCTTGCGTCCAGCCCCGGTCTCCGTTCCCGGCTTCGCCGCCGGATCGGCGGCTGCCCCGGACAGACCGCCTTGCGTGCGCTCCTCGTATTCGCTATAGTCGCCGGCGTGGATGGCTACCCGGCCGCCGCCTTCAAACGCAAAAATTTTGTCCACCGTCCGGTCCAAAAAATAACGGTCATGGGATACTACGAAGACGGCGCCCGGAAACTCATCCAGATAAGCCTCCAGAACAGTAAGGGTCTGGATGTCCAGATCGTTGGTGGGCTCGTCCAGCAGAAGCACGTTCGGCGCTCCCATCAGCACGCGGAGCAGGTACAGCCTGCGCTTCTCCCCGCCGGACAGCTTGCTGATCGGCGTCCACTGCATCGCCGGTGGAAACAGAAACCGCTCCAGCATTTGGGCGGCCGTAATTCTGGTCCCGTCTGCCGTTTCGACGACCTCCGCCGCTTCCTTAATATACTCAATGACCCTTTGCTTCCCGTCCATCTCTTGATGCTCCTGGGTAAAATACCCCAGCTTGACGGTCTGCCCCAGCTCAATCTCGCCGGCATCCGGTTTCACGCGACCGGCGATCATGTTCAGCAGCGTCGATTTGCCGCTGCCGTTCGGTCCGATGATGCCGACCCGGTCACCGGGGACGGCTGTGTAGGTAAGCTCGCCGATCAACAGACGTTCCCCCGCCGACTTGCGCAGCCCGGAGATTTCCACGATTTTGCGGCCCAAACGGGCCGAAGCCACCGAGATATCCAGCGCCTCGCTTTTGTGCTCCACTTTCATGTTCTGCAGCTTCTCAAACCGTTCGATTCTGGCCTTCTGCTTCGTCGAACGGGCCTTGGCGCCGCGCCGGATCCACGCGAGCTCATTGCGCAGCAGGTTTTGGCGCTTTTGCTCCGACGCCGCTTCCCGTTCTTCGCGCTCGCTTTTCAGCTCCAGAAAGCGGCTGTAATTCGCCTCGTAACGGAACAATCGCCCTTGGTCCAGCTCCAGCATCACATTGCACACGCGATCCAGAAAATACCGGTCGTGCGTAATCAGCAGCAGGGCGCCGCGGCGTTTCTGCAAATAGGCTTCCAGCCAGGCCACCGAGGCGTTGTCGATATGGTTGGTCGGCTCGTCCATAATGAGCAGTTCCGAAGGGACAATCAGCGCGGAGGCCAAAGCCACCCGTTTCCGCTGACCACCCGAGAGCTCGCCGATCTTTCTCCCGAACTCGGTGATGCCGAGCCTGGACAACACGCTCTTGGCCTCGCTCTCCAGGCTCCAAGCCCCCAGCCGGTCCATCTCCTGGCTCAGCTTCGAGACTTTGGACTGCAGCGCGGTATCTTCCGGATGCAGCTCCAATTCCTCGATCGCTTCCATGTAGGAAGAGACGGCCAGCAGTTCCGGACCGCCGTGTTGAAAGACGGCGCGCAAGACGGAGATCTCCGGATCGAACTCCGGATTCTGGGCCAGGAAGGTGATTCGGGTATCCCGGTTCACCGACACCTTTCCTTCGTCCGCCGGTTCCAGGCCGGCGATGACGCGCAGAAACGTGGATTTTCCGGTTCCGTTTACGCCGATGACGCCGATTTTATCATGTTCATCCATGCCAAAGGAAACGTCCTGAAACAGGATTTTCTCGCCATAGCTTTTTCCGAGTTGTTCCGCAGTCAAAATATTCATCGTTATTCCCACTTTCTAAGTCAGCATGACGCCAAGCCCCCAGGCGATAAAACCTGCAGCCAGGGCGCTGAGTATGTTCACGGCATCGTTGTTCATCCAGCGCAAGCCCCGCAGCGGCAAAGTAGCGGTGCCGCAATGCGTGTCCACTTCCACGCTCTTGCCGCATTTCGGGCAGCGCTGCATCCGCTGCAGGGTCGCCCCCAGCAGGGAGTCGGCAAAGGCGCCGGTAAAACCGGCTACGCCGCCGATCACGGTCCAGCGCCATAAAGACGCAAAATAGGCGGCCGTCCCGTTCGACCCGCTCCCGCCCGCCGTCAAATCCAGCAAAACCTGAGCGGCCGCGCCGATCAGCAGCGCCCCGACCAGCGCGGCGAAGCTGCCCAGCCGCGATACGCCGCCGGAGGTCCCGGCGGGAAGCGGCTTCCAGGTCAGCACCGACCGCGGCGGGGTTTTGCTTAGTCCGCCCCACTCCGTCGCCCACGTATCGGCGGTTACCGCGGCCATCGAGCCTACGAAGAACCAGGCCCAGACCGGATTCGGCCAAAGCGCGTTACCGATGCAGGCCAGCATCCCGATCCCGCCGTTGGCAAACACCTGACCGGCATCCCTGCGTCCGGTTTTGGCATAGGATTTCTCCAACTCCCGTTTCCGGTCGCCGCGAAATTTGGAGAATGCCGTGGAAGTTATAAAAAAGATCAGCAGCAAACCGAACCAGAACAAATTCCCAGCCGCATAATACACGGTGCCCATCACCGCGGCCGCGATCATTCCCGAAAGGGACAGCGATTGTTTACGATAGGCCGCCCCGGAAACCAAAAGGGCGCAGAGCGCCCCTACGATCCAGTCCGTCATTGTTTGGCCTGCGGACCGGATACGATTTCACAGCTGCCCAACAAATCCGGTCCGTATGAGATTTCAAGGCGATCCCCCTGAACCACCGGCCCTACCCCTTCCGGCGTGCCCGTGAAAATCAGATCCCCCTCATCCAGACCGTACCGGTCCGCGATATAATCCACAATCTGCTGCAGAGAAAAGATCATATTCCGAACGTTTCCCCGCTGAACGACTTCCCCGTTTTTGCGCAAGGTAAAATCGTTCTCGGCAACCTGCACCGTCCCCGGAAAAGCGAGATAAGGCGTTAGGGGAGCGGCGTTTTTGAAGCCTTTGGCCGCCGTCCAGGGATGACCTTTCTTCTTTAATTCGCTCTGTACATCCCGCAGCGTAAAGTCGATGCCGAAGGCCATCACATCGACAAGCTCGTCCACGGTCATGCCCGGCTCATAAGAACGGCCGATCCGTAGAACGAGTTCGGTTTCGTAGTGAATTTCACCGCGGTTTTCCGGTAGCGAAATCCCCGTACCGTTCATCGAAACGACCGCGTGCGACGGCTTCAAAAAGATCATCGGCTCCGCCGGCACCTCATTGCCGAGCTCTTCGGCATGAAGCCGGTAGTTTCGGCCGACACAGTACACGTTCGATATCATTTTGTTCATCCCTTAACGCCTCCCGATTTGTCTTTATAAGTTAGACCTACTGTGCTCAGGTCTTCTCCTGTTCCTCCCGGTCGCCGATCGCTTTCCGCCATATATCGGGGCGATTGGTGCAGAGGAGGATATCCTTGTGCATGTCCGCCACCTTGCGCATCCGGCGGGCGTCATCCAGGGTCCAGGCCATGACCTCGATTCCCCGCTTTGCCGCTTTTCCGGCAAGCTCCGCGGTCAGATGACGATAACCGATGGAAAGAAAGGAGCATTCCAGCAGCTGCAGACGCAGCAATAAATCTTTGGGATACCCGTCGATGATCAGACCCGTCCGAATCCCCCGCCCGATTTCCTTGACCTTGGCCAAAATTCGAGGTTCAAAGGAGGTGAGAACGACCTCCTGCTCCATCCGCCGCTTTTTGATCGCGCCGATAACCTTCTCCTCGATCCCCGGGTACAGATTGCCTTGCGTTTTTATTTCAATATTGGCCCGTAACCGTCCCTGTATTTTATCAAGAAACTGATCCAGGCTGACGAGTTTTTCCCCCGCGTATGCTTTGGACTTCCAGCGTCCCGCATCGAGCGTCTGCAGCTCGGCCCAGGTTTTGTCCTTCACCGGTCCCCGGCCGTTGGTCGTCCGGTTCAATGTGAAATCGTGTATCAGCAAGGGAACGCCGTCTTTGGACAGTTGAACATCCACTTCCACCCAATGTACAAAAGGCTGCTCCATCGCCAGCGAAATCGCGGCCAGCGTGTTCTCCGGCGCAATGCTGGAAAATCCCCGGTGAGCTACGCATGGGTTGGACATCCTTTCACGCTCCCTCCTGTGTGCTTATTCGGAGCCGTTCGCCAAACTTACCTTGCCCGAAGCCCCGATCGAGACCCCCGGCGAGAAGCTCTCCACCTCTTTCAACAGCTTGGCTCCCTCCTCCTCCGTCATTGGCACGGGTTGGCCGAGCTCGGTTTTGTAAGGGATCAGCTTCAAGTCGCAATTCCCGCTGCGGCTGCATTCCGCGGCAAACACAGCGGTCTCCCAGGTTTTCGGATCCTTGGATTTCGTGAAAATAAAATTCCCCGTACTGTAAGCGATCCATTTTCCTTTATAATTTTCCAGCCCCTGCAGCACATGCGGATGACCGCCGATCACCAAATCGGCGCCGGCATCGATAAATTGATGGGCCAGCGAAGTTTGGTGCTCTTCCAGCTTGGTGGTGCGCTCTTTGCCCCAGTGAACGGAGACAAGCACCAAATCCGCCT
This sequence comes from Paenibacillus faecis, assembly GCF_008084145.1. Lineage (GTDB taxonomy): Bacteria > Bacillota > Bacilli > Paenibacillales > Paenibacillaceae > Fontibacillus > Fontibacillus faecis. The sequence continues at coordinate 897,741 of NZ_VSDO01000001.1, forward strand.
TCTTCCGGGCGCTTTGGATCGCTTTAACGGCCTGCGAAGCATCGTACGCCGCCGCGACCCCCGGTCCTTTGCCCGCCGCCCAGTGGCTCTCGGGGATGACGCGGGTAAAGCCGCACAGCGCGATCACGATGCCTTTACGCTCGATGTATACCGGGGCATAGGCTTCCGTACTGTTCTTACCCGCTCCGACAAAGTGCAGTTTGCTCTCCTTCAAATGCGCTATCGTATCCAAAAGTCCTTCCACCCCTTGATCCAGGGTGTGGTTGTTCGCCAGATTGACCGCCTCCACCCCGGCCTTTGCCAGCTCGGGAAGCGCCTTGGGCGATGACTTAAACACAAACGTCTTGTTCTCGGCCGCCGTCCCCCCATCCGTCACGGGCGTTTCCAGATTCACGACGCTGAGATCGTCGTTCTGAAACAAGTCCCTGACATACCGGTAAGGGTAATCGTAGCCTTCCTTTTCCAGCTTCTCAGCGACTTTGCTCGAAAAGATCGTATCCCCCGCAAAATGAATCAGCAGACGCTCTCCGGAGTCGACCTCCCGTTCGCGATCCGCTTCGGAACCTGCCTCATCTTCACCTACCGTTTGCGGTTCGTCCACCTTGGCCGGATCTTTTGAAGGCTCATCGTTCGCGGCAGTTTCCGGGTTGCGGTCTTCTTCGGGCGAAGCCGGTTCCCCGTTTGAAGGCTCGTCATCGGTCCGGCTTGCCTCGTCATTCCCCGGGATTTGTTCTCCCGCCGGCGCGCCCGCCGCCTGACCCGAATCCTCCCCCGAAGTGCCGTTCATCTCTCGTTCGCCGAGAACGAAGTACAGCCCCAATACGGCGATAATTAAAATCAGGGATACATTGACCCCCATCCAAAAGCGGATCTGCCTCCGCTGTTTTTCCGACTTCTTCTTTTTGTGTTTCTCGGAACGTGGTGGATACATGTTCTACTCCTTTTCCCCCATACTAGCCTTACATCATTGAGCATGATTGATTTTATTATATCAGCTAACCGGAAATAAATAGAACCCCTCGCCTATTTTATAAGCGAAGGGCCCTGTTCGGAGCAAAATTATGACTTCTGCATTTCCAAGCTAACAGATTATCATTTTCGGTGCAGCTCACCCGTTACCCTTTGACAGCCCGGGAGGTGAATTAGGGCCATTTACGCCGCTATTTTACCCGCAAAAGCGAATCGGGCAGAAATACCGGCCCATAAGACCGCTATTTCCGCGAAACGGCTAGCGGTAATTGCGGGCCCGGATTCAACCCGCTGCGTCCAGGCGAAAAGACTTATATAGACGGCCCCGTGTCAGGTGGCGCTAGCGCTTAGTTATTGGCATATGCCTGGAAAATAACATCGCTCAGCGTCTCCATATACAGCGGGTCGCTGTTCAGCGAGTCGATGCGCTCCAGCCGCATATCCAGCTCTTTGGCGATCGCTTTCGCCTCGATATCGAGGTCATACAGCACCTCCAGATGATCCGAGACAAAACCGACCGGCGCGACCAGAACGTCCTCGATTTGCTCCAGGCTCAGCGTGCGCAGCGTATCGAGAATATCCGGCCCCAGCCACGGTTCGGCCGTTCGGCCGGCGCTCTGCCAGGTAAACTGCCAGGAGGTCACGCCCGCTTGATCGGCAACGGCTTTGGAAGTGGCCAAAAGCTGATCCTGATAAGGATCGCCCATTGCGAGAATGCGTTCCGGCAGACTGTGCGCGCTAAAGAGCACTCTCACTTGATCCCGGACCGCTCCGGCTTCCTCGAACTGATCCAGCTTCGCCGATACCCGCTTCGCCAACGCTTCGATCAGTTTTGGATGCAGGTGATAGTCGCGTACGAATTTCATGGCGATTCCGGCTTCCCCGGCCTTCGCTTCCGCCCGCTTGATATAACCGCCGACACTCATGACGGAGTAATGCGGGGCCAGAACAATCCCAATCGCTTCCGTAATTCCGTCCTTCGCCATCGCCTCAACCCCGTCCTCGATAAACGGCGACGCATGCTTTAAGCCTTGATAGCAAACGAATTGTTTATCCTTGTGAGGATTGAGCCGGTTCAACGTCTCCTGCAGCGAGGCCACTTGATGGTCCGTATTGGCCCGCAGCGGAAAAACCCCGCCGACAATAGCTTCGTAACGGTCTTTCAGTTCTTTGAGCTGCTCGGCCGTAGGCGGATGCCCCCGCCGGATATGCGTGTAGTACGATTCAACCTGGTCCAGGCTTTGCGGCGTGCCGTAAGACATGACGAGTACGCCGATTTTGGTTGTTGTCACGATTGTTCACCTCTATAAGTTCATGTGATGATACCGTTTCAAATCAATGGACATGAGCCCGACGTGCGATCACTTCCGCCGAATATTCGTGTACATAATCGGTTAACTCGCGAAGCTTCTCGAGCGAGGCCTCGGGGAACAAGCCGTGCCCCAAGTTAAAAATATACCCGGGGGCTTCCGTCCCCTGATCGATCAATTCCTTGGCGTACTGTTTAATGGTATCCATAGGGGCGGTTAGGATGTACGGATCGAGATTGCCCTGTACGGCAAACTTCCCTTCCAGACGCCGGCGCCCTTCGGAAATCGATACCCGCCAGTCAAGTCCGATCACATCCGCCTGCAGTTTCGTCAAGGTAGGCAGCAGTTCACCGGAGCTAACGCCGGGAAAATAGATTTTCGGTACATCCAAATCGTCAAGTTCGGCAAAAATACGGGTAATCGTAGGCAGGACGTAACGTTCAAAATCCTTCGGCGCCAGCGCTCCGACCCAACTGTCGAACAGCTGGAACGCTTTGCCGCCGCTGTTCACATGCGCTCGCAAGTAGGTGATGACCATATCGCCAAGCTTGGCCATCAGCTTATCCCAAAGCTCGGGTTCCCCGTACATGAGGCTTTTCGTGCGTATGTAACTTTTTGACGGACGACCTTCGATCAAATAGCTGGCAATCGTGAAGGGCGCGCCGGCAAACGTGATTAGGGGCACCTCCAGCTCCTTGTCCAACAGCTTGATCGTCTCCAGAATGTGGGACAGGTCCCCTTCCACGTCGATCGGTTTCAGGCGCTCGATATCTTCGCGCGTTCGAATCGGATTGTCGATGACGGGTCCGATATTCTTAACGATATCAAAATCGATGCCGATTGAAGCAACCGGATTCATGATATCGGAATACAAAATAGCCGCATCCACGCCCAGCTTGCGCACCGGCATCATCGTAATTTCCGCCGCAAGCTCGGGCTGCCGGCAAATTTCGAGCAGACTGTATTTCTCTTTAATCTTCCGGTATTCCGGATCGTATCTTCCCGCCTGACGCATGTACCAAACCGGAAGACGGTCTACCTCCTGCTTCCGGCAGGCGCGGATAAACCGATCGTTATAAGCCACGAGTATAGCCTCCAATCTTAAATCTCTAATATATATTATGCCCTTTTTAAAAGTAAGTAACAACTGTCACACCGGTTTGTCCCATGACAATCGTATGACAGAGCGGCCCGGGCGGCCCGTCGAAATTGTGATATACTTATAAGAATTGTTTAAAATGCCTGTTATTCGGAAAGGAAGTGAAAGCACTTTGAAATCATGGAAAGTCAATGTCATTGTGCTTTGGTTCGGCTCATTTCTGGTCAACGCGGGAATGACGATGATCACCCCGTTTTTATCGCTGTATCTGGCCAGAAACCTAAACGTTCAGGGCGAGCACGAGATCGGCATTTGGGCCGGGATGATCTTTGCCGCCAACTTTGCTACATCTTTTATTTTTCAGCCGTTGTGGGGCAAGCTTGCCGATAAATATGGACGAAAAATCATGCTGCTGCGCTCGGGCTTCGGAATGGCGATCGTTATATCCCTCATGGGCTTTGCCACGGCGCCTTGGCATTTGCTGGCGCTTCGCTTGTTGAACGGGACGATCTCCGGGTTCAACCCGGCCGCCGTCTCGCTCGTATCGGGCACCGCGCCCAAAGAACGGATGGGCTTCGCCATGGGGACGATCCAGTCCGGAAACGTGGCCGGAACCATTCTCGGCCCGCTGATCGGGGGACTTTTGGCGGAATGGGTCGGCTTTCGCCCGATCTTTTACATCACCGGGACTCTGCTGTTCTTGGCCTCCGTCCTGGCCTGGCTGTTCGTGCGGGAAAACTTCGACCGCGAAGAGGCGGCGCATACCCCGCAAATCTCGGTGCTGCAAGGCTTTGTCGAATTGAACAAAACGCCGCAGCTCACGGCGCTCTTCGCCGTGACCTTCCTGCTGCAATTCGCGATGCTGAGCCCGATGTCCCTGCTGCCGATCTACGTGGAGAAGCTTCACGGCGTCCCCACGGATGTGGCGTTCTGGGCCGGTTTCGTCAGCGCCGTCACGGGGATCTCCAACATGATCACCTCCCCGATCCTCGGCCGCGTCAGCGACAAGGTCGGGGCGCACCGGATTTTGACCTTCTGCCTGATCGGAGCCTCCATCACCTTGATTCCGCAGGCGTTCGTGCAATCCGTCTGGCAGCTTATCCTCGTGCGGTTCCTGATGGGTGTCTTCATGGGCGGCCTGCTGCCCAGCGTCAACGCGCTCATCCGCTTCTACACGCCGGACGGAATGGAGAGCCGCGCGTTCGGTTTCAACAGCAGTACGCTGGCCCTCGGCAACATGCTCGGCTCGCTGATCGGAGGCTTTCTCTCCGGCTTCATCGGCATCGAAGGCCTCTTTATCGTCTCCGGTATCCTGCTGCTGGTCAATACCGCCTGGGTTCGCTGGAAGCTCTACGCTCATCCGAAACACGCCGCGTTCAAATAGACGCGACGGACATGGAAAGCCCGCCCGATATACTTAAATTACCGGGCGGGCTTTTTGCGCCTGCTCCGCTCTTCGCGAAGGCGGCTACTTCACGATAGCAAGGGCCAGACCGTCGTAAGCCGGCAGCATCGTGCTGAGCAGACGCTCGTCGGTGGCGATCATTTCGTTGAACTTGCGGATGGCCTGAACCGATGGGCCGTTTTTGTCCGGGTTCAGCGTTCGTCCGCGGAGCAGGGTGTTGTCGCCGGCGATAATCGCCCCGGGCTTCGCCAGCCGGATGGCATATTCCAGGTAGACGGGGTAGTTTTCCTTATCGGCATCGATCAGAAACAGATCGAACTGCTCTCCCCGCTCCGCCAACCGCTCCAGGCTGTCCAGAGCCGGACCCACCATATACTCCGCAAGCCCGCCAAAACCGGCAGCCTCCAGATTCCGTCTGGCCAGAGCGGCGTTGGCCTCCTTGAGCTCCAGGGACAGAAGGCGGCCTCCCTCCGCGAGCCCGCGGGCCAGGCAGATTCCGCTGTACCCGCCGAGCACGCCGATCTCCAGAATGGAGCGGGCTTTGGAGACGGTCGCAAGCAGGGTTAACAGCCGCCCGTACCCCGGCGCAATCGACACGTCGTTCATCCCGCTCTCTTTAATCGACTCGGTCACCTTCCTGAGAACCTCGTCCTCCCGATATAAATCCTCACTGTATTGTTCAGGGGTTATCATTCCCGCACACTCCTTTTTCCTTGTCCGTTCGCGATTTTCGGTTTGTATCTTCATAGACATTGTCCTATACTGAATTGTATGGTTTTTACACGGGAACCACAAGAGAATCGGGCGACGTGAGGCCCCAAAAGACCGCTATTTCACATCAAAGAGCCAAATTCGACAAAATGCCGCCGCAAACGACCCTTATCCACCCGCCCGGCTTCAAAGGGAGGCGGGTACAGCCATGGACCCCTCAGGTTAATCCAGCGCTGGTGCAAATAGCGGGAATAGTTCCCGTTATTTTGGGATATATGCGGCTGCGGAAACAATTAGCGGGAAAAGCTCCAGCTAAATCGCCTGAATTTATCAAAAGCGGTGATCAGGACGTGAAATAGATGGAACTTTTCCAGCAAAATCCGATCCAAGGGCCATCGAGAGGAAAATTACCGGGAGATTTTCCCGTTAATCAGCGGCTAAGCTTGGGTAGATGGAGAAATCATCTTGCTAAACTTGCCGATCGAGTTGCCAAACCAATGAACATGGAGTTGATAAACAGAAATGCCGGGACAAGGACAATTGGAATTGATCGCCACCGCGCCGATGGGGCTTGAAGCCGTCGTAGCGCGCGAGCTTAAAGATTTGGGTTATGAGGAGATGGTCGTGGAAAACGGCCGGGTTACGTTTAAAGGAGACCTGTACGATATTTGCCGCTGCAACTTGTGGCTCCGCACCTCCGATCGGGTTCTGATCAAGATGGGCGAATTCACCGCGCTCACCTTCGACGAATTGTTTGAAGGCACAAAGGCGCTGCCCTGGCAGGACTGGATTCCGGTTCACGGCGAGTTTCCCGTCGAAGGCCGATCGCACAAATCCCAGCTCAGCAGCGTGCCCGCCTGCCAGGGGATCGTCAAAAAAGCCGTCGTCGAGAAGTTGAAGGAGACCTACCGCAACGACTGGTTCCAGGAAAATGGACCGCGTTACGTCATCGAGATCAATCTGCTGAACGACAAGGCCCTGCTGACGCTCGACACGACCGGCCCGGCGCTGCACAAGCGCGGTTACCGCAAAGTGGCTACGGAAGCGCCGCTCAAGGAAACGATGGCCGCCGCGATGATCCTGCTCAGCCGCTGGCATCAGAACCCGTCGCGGCCGTTTTACGATCCGTGCTGCGGATCGGGCACACTGCCCATCGAAGCCGCGATGATCGGCTGGAATATCGCGCCGGGCCTGCGGCGCACCTTTAACTCCGAGGCCTGGCCGGTTCTGCCGGAGCCGCTGTGGCAGGAGGCTCGCGAGGAAGCGATCGATGCCGTGAAGGACGATATTCCGCTGAATATCGCGGGGAGCGACATCGATCCGAAGGCGATCGAGATTGCCCAGGCCGCGGCCAAGAGCGCGGGTCTGGCCAAGGAGATCGCCTTCAAGACTCTGCCGGCTGTCCAAATCCAGCCGGAGGGAGAGTACGGCGTGATGATCACCAATCCCCCGTACGGCGAACGGATCGGGGAAGAGAAAGAAGTACGCCGGTTGATCGGCCAGCTGGGCCGCGTATACGCCGAGCTGCCGACCTGGTCTTTCTTCGCACTGACGCCGACCAAACAGTTCGAGCATGATTTTCAGCGCAAAGCCGACAAACGGCGCAAATTGTTCAACGGACGGATTGAATGCCAATACCTGCAGTATCTCGGACCCCTTCCCCCGCGGCATTAAGCTTCGGGTGGAGGGTTTCTCCATTTTTTCGGAAAGGGGCGTCTAATTGATGGCCGTCTTTTTAAAACTGAAGCGTCATTCGGGGTACGTCCTGTTCATCGTCGTCCTATTGTTGAAACTTAAACTGTTGCACGCCAACCTCCACGCCCAGAATATAGATATGAACAAGCTCGACCATCTCATCGCGACCGGTTCGCTGATGCTGGCTTCCTTCTGGACGCTATGGCTCCCGCGCCGGGGCCGGACGATCGCTCTGGCGGTCTTGAACGTGCTGCTGACCGTGCTGATTTTCGCGGACCTGGTCTATTACCGCTATTTTGCGGACTTCATCACCGTGCCCGTCCTGTTTCAAGCGGGCCAAGTGGGGGAATTGGGAGAGAGCATCCGCTCCCTCCTGCATCTCTCCGATCTCTGGCTTGCGGCCGACTGGCTATTATGGCTGGTCTTCGTTTTGGTTATGCGCGTTATGCCGGGATATCGACGCCTGGAAAAAAAATCGGGAACCACCGCCGGCTTCAAAAATCGCGCGAAAGACCGCACCCAGCCGATCTCCCGTTTTGTAGGGGGACTCGCCGTCTTTGCCTTGGGCTTCGTGCTCACGTTCGGTCCGATCCGCCATTATACGAAAACATGGGCCACGGGGCTTTTTGAAGGCGGCTGGTGGAATATTTCGCTGTACAATGTGACCGGGCTGCTCGGTTTTCACGGCTACGACATCTACCGGTATGCAAAGGAGCATATGGGCGGTGAAACAAGGATGACGGAGCAGGAAAAGAACGAGATGCGGGACTGGTTCGCGAAGCAAGCGGAGGCCCGCAATGAAACCAACGAGAGTTTCGGCGCCTACCGGGGCAGCAACGTTCTCGTCGTACAGGTGGAAGCCTTTATGAACTTCATGATCGGCCGCGAAATCGGCGGACGGGAGATCACGCCGAATTTCAATAAACTGATGAAGGAAAGCTTGTATTTCAGCAATTATTATCATCAGACAGGACAGGGACGGACTTCGGATGCCGATTTCTCCTCCCAAAGTTCCCTGCACCCGCTTCCCACCGGCTCGGTCTTCGTGCGGTATCCCGATCACCGCTATGACGTCCTGCCGCAAATTTTGGGAGAACGCGGATACGAAACCGCCGTTTTCCATGCTTACGAGGGCAGTTTCTGGAACCGTAACAACATGTATAAAGCGATGGGGTATGACCATTTTTACAGCAAAAAGGACTTCACCATGGACGAGCCGCTAGGCTGGTCGCTGGGGGACAAATCGTTTTTCCGCCAATCGCTGGAGCTGATGAGCAAGGAATCGCAGCCTTTTTATTCTTTTTTGATCACGCTCTCCAGCCATCATCCGTACTCCCTTCCCGCCTCGGTCAGAGAACTGGATACCGGGGAGTTCAAAGATACGATCTTCGGCAATTATCTCGAATCGATACATTACGCCGATGCAGCCTTGGGCCAGTTGATCGAGGGGATGAAGGAGAAGGGGATTTGGGACAATACGATCCTGTATGTGTACGGCGATCATGATAATTCCATTCCGGATAAAAAAGACTACGAGCGCTTTTTGGGAAGGCCGCTGACCGAGCTTGATATGCATCAAATCATGAATCAGGTCCCCCTGCTCGTGCATCTGCCCGGCGGCAAAGCAGCCGGCGTGGACAGCAGGCCGTCGGGCCAGCTTGATATGGCTCCTTCGCTTTTGCATCTGCTGGGCGTCCCCACGGACGGGTACTATATGATGGGCAACAACCTGTTCGCGTCCGGGACCCCTTTTGTCGTTCTCCGGTCCGGCGCCTTTACCGACGGGAAACTGTATTATATTCCGTCCCCGGACAATCTGTTCGAGAACGGCGCCTGCTATGAACTCGCTACCCGAACCGAAACCGGGATCGAACCGTGCCGGGTTCCGTACGAGCGCGCCAAGAAACAGCTGCAAATTTCGGACAGACTGATTACGGAAGATTTGATTCCTCAGTTGTAGAATACGGCAGCTCAGGAATACCATCTGTAACGTGGCAAAAGGCCGGCCGGGTTCCGCTTGAAACCTGGTCGGCCTTGGCTCACCTTAAACTTCTCCGCTTTCCGCGCAGCCGCTTCGTCTTCTCTCCGTTCCGCCCTTCTGCCGGGCTATATCATGCGCCGTGTATAGCGGATGACGGTACCTGCCTTTGGTCATCGATTTGGTTTTCCGGATTTGGATAGCTTGGCGCGGACAATAATTGATGCAGGCGAAGCAAAAATAACATTCCGTCCCTTCTTTCCAAATCGGCCTGCCCTCCTGCTGCTCAATTTTCCCGGACAAGCACACTTTCGTACACAGGCCGCATCCGATACAACGGTCGTCGGCATAAAATTTTTTGTCCGTATGCAGATAATCCGTTTTGCGCAAGACCACCGACAAAGCCGGAAAAAGCAGCTTTTTTCTCCAAAACGACTTTTCCGAGTTCGTCGCGTGCACTTCTTCCCTGTTTCCGATGGCTGCCGCTATCGGTTCCAGCTTGACCCGCGCTTCCGCGCACAATCTTTCTATGAGCGCCTGATCGGGCGTATCCGCGATATGGCAAAAATTGTTGGGCATATCGATAAACCAGTGGGCGTTCAGCGCCCTTTCTTTTTTTTGAAGCAGACGATCCATATCCCGAAACACATGGCAGGGAGAGCCTCCCCGCGTGGCTATGGCAAAAAGATAGGAGGGCTGCTCCAGATTTATTTTCTCCAAAAAATATTTAACCGGCGCCGGCATCGTAAACGCGTGAACCGGAAAAACGAAACCCACGACATCGGCTTTAATGGAATAGTCCGTTACTTGGATGATCGGTACAACGGTAGACTCGGGAAACGATTTGTGCAGCTCCTGGGCGATAAACAGCGAGTTGCCCGTTCCCGAAAAATAAAAAATCCGCATGCTCGTCATACCGCCGTATATCCCCCATCCACCATCAGGCTGGTTCCTGTGATGAATGAAGCGTCGTCACTGGCCAGAAACAGAACCGCTTTAGCGATCTCCTCAGCCGTACCCAATCGGCCTGCGGGGTGCAAACCTATGAGGTAGTTCTTGACCTCCTCGCCCAAGCGGTTGATCATCGGCGTATCGACATATCCCGGACATACGGCGTTTACGCGGATATTTCTGGCCGCGTAAGCTACCGCCGTAGATTGGGTCAGCATTTTGACCCCGCCTTTGGCGGCCGCATATGCACTGACTCTCGCTTTCCCGACATGGCTGTGGACCGAGCCGCAATTGACGATCGCGCCGCCGTTCCCCTGGCTCAGCATTTGCTTGATCGCGTATTTGTTGCAAAGAAACACACCGGTCAGGTTTATATCAACGGCAAGCTTCCAATCCTCAAGGCTTAACTGGTCCGTCGGGCCATCGGCCCCGACACCGGCGTTGGCGAACAGAATATCCAGCTTGCCGTAACGTTCGACGGTTTTCTCCACCATCCGCTCGACCTCACCCTCTTGGGTCACGTCCGTTTTTATAAAACTTGCGACAAGTCCGCTTTTTGTTAATTCATCCGCCAGCATCTCTCCTTCCTCGGATAAATCGGCAATAGCCACCTTGGCTCCTTCCCCCGCGAACAATCGGGCTGCCGCGGCGCCGATCCCGCCGGCTCCTCCGGTAACAATAACGACCTTTTGCTGAAATCTCATAACATCCGTCCTCCAATTTAATCTAACTAGTTATTTATATTTAAAGCGAAAATATGGCCAAGCTCCCTAAGCTACAGGATACTTGGCTCCATTACGCCGTAAATAACGAATTTTGCGATCTGTTCTCTAAACTGTTCCTGCGTCATCGGCGGCATACGGTCATCCGGAAAAATCTCGCTAAATCTCCGGAAAGATTGGAGGAAAGGGATTACCGTATTCATCAGAATCATCGGCACCATCATCGGTTCCATGTCCCGTCTGATTATTCCATTCTTCTTCGCCGCCAAGGTCAATTCATACAACCGGGGAAAATCATCATCCGGATTGTAGGCGATTTGCTTCCACGTCTTCCAGTTCTCAGCGGCTTCCCAGGCGAATATTTTCAAATAACGGGGATGATCCGTCAATAGCTGATAGGAAAAGTCAATCACCTGTTCAAGCAGCTGTCGGAACTTGTCCGGGTCCGAAGCGGTTGTCTCATCCTTAAGCAGGTCCCCAACCCGCTCTTCCGACATTTTGTTTCCGAACAGGTCCGCCCGCTTGACCACCTCCGTATAAAGTCCCAACTTATCTTTAAAATACTGATAGATAAGACTTTTGTTATAGCCCGCCGCATCAGCAATCGCATCGATTCGCGTAGCGGAGTATCCATGTTCCGCAAACAGCTCTTCCGCCGCATCAAGAATGATCGCTTTAGTGCGGGCGGCATCGTAAGTCCTCTTCTTTCTTTCGGTCATCATCATCTTCTCCACTAAAATAAACTAACTGGTTAGATTTTAAAATGAAGTCATGAACATGTCAAGCGAAATGCAAAAAACGCCGGAGCATAAGCCCCGGCGGCAATCCATTGGCCGCGTTTTCCGGTTCAATTTCCCGGCAGCCCCAACCAGCCGTCTTCTAAAGTTTCGGTTTTTTCACAAACGGGGCGGCCTTGACCAGCACTTCATCCTCCGTCGGCGCGCTCACGTAACGGCCGTTAATATATACGAACGCTCTTTTGCCGCAAGGGCCGCAATACGATTTGCAGCCGATTTTGATGTCGGCGTCCGGTGCGAGCTTTTGCAATTTCGGTACCATCGTCTTCATACGAATATGATTACATTTATCGCAAATCCGAATATCGTTAGCCATGATGCTTCCCTTCTTTTTATCTACTGTACTAATATACGATTGTTCATTATAGCACGATCCTTGCCGATTTTCCATTCCCCTAAAGCATTTCACGAACCCGATCGGTGCACAATCCACCGTAGACAAAAAAAATTCCCAAAATGGGAATCTCGAGCGCGAGAATCGTCCCATTTTGGGAATTTTTAAGTGCCGAGCTTAACGGTTTCACCGAACTGAACCGAATAATTAATGATCTCCGTGGTTGCCTTTGGAAGGGTTGGTGATAACGAAGCCCTCCTGGGGAAAATACAAGTAATCGACTTTGACGCCGTCCAGCAACGGATCGGTGCCTTCCACGATCACATCGATTTCCTTGTCTGTCTTGATGATTTGATCCTTGTCGCCGGGCTTCACCAGGTCCAGGCCATAGTGGGCGTGATCGCCGTGCGAATGAGTGATGAACACTTTCAGGGCCAGCCCCTGGTTCTCTTCCTTTTCCAGTTCCTTCTTTATTACCTTTGCCGCATTGCGGGTAATTTTGACGTTCATATGATCTCTCCTATCCTAAGTGACATTCCGGCATACCTATTGTAAAGAAATGCCGTGAAACAAGCAAGGCCAGGCTTCCGGATATTTCCGTTTCGTCCGGGTTAAGAACTAATAGGAAGGATCCTAATATTCCAATACATAGGATTGCTATGCATACTAAATCTATGTATAATGGCTGTATGAATTTGGAAAGGTGGTGTCTGCTTGAAAGTTAATAAGGAACTGCTCAAGGGAAGCACCGGCATGCTGATTTTGACACTGCTGGACAAGCGGGATTTATACGGTTACCAGTTGATCAAAGAGCTTGAACAGATGTCGGACGGGACCTTTGCTTTGAAGGAAGGAACGCTTTATCCGATTCTTCATGGCATGGAGACGGAGCGCTGGTTGGAAGCCTATTGGGAGGAAGCCGAAGGTCGAAAGCGCAAGTACTACCGGATCACGGACAGCGGCAGGCGCCAGCTTCAGGAGAAGAAGCGTGAATGGCAGCTGTTCCGGGGGTCTGTGGATCGGGTACTCGGGGAGGGACCTGCATGAAAAACTTGCATCCGCTATTACAAGAATATGTGAACCGGGTATCCAGGCAGGTCAAAGCGCGCGAACTGCGCCAAGAAATAAGAGAGGAGATCGCCGGCCATTTGGACGAGCTATGGGAAGCCAAGCGGGCCGAAGGTTTGGATGACGAGGCCGCCGCGCGGCAGGCCATGGCTCAGATGGGGAATACGGATTCGGTTGCCGAAGGGTTTAACCGGGTGCACCGGCCGCGCGTGCCGTGGATGATGCTGCTCTCCCTGGCTCTGCTGCTGACGATCGCTTTGCTGGCTATGTACGCCGTGCGGCTCAGTTATCAAGCCGGAGAAGGACTTTGGTACGACATCGATTTTTTCGGCAAGCAGGCGGTCTTTATAGGGATCGGATTGGCCGTTTTGTTCATTCTTAGCCGTGTCCATTACGGGATTCTGAACAATTATTCATGGATGTTATACGGGCTGGCGGTTGTTCTTATATGGATCACCAACTATGTGAGCCCGAACGTAAACGGCTTGCGCGTTTTTATCCTCGGTGGGGTTAACCCCACCGCGATCTGTCCTTATTTGTTTCTCATTGCGGCGGCGGGTGCTCTCTCCCGGAAGTACGAAAAGCGCCGGACCGCTTTAGGGCAGCTTGTTGTTCTTGGAATCCTCCCGCTGCTGCTGTTCGCGGTGATTCCGTCCTTCCCGAGCCTGATCCTCTATGCCGTCGCCTTCGCTCTGATGCTGTGCTTTTCCCGATACGGCTGGCGTTGGGTCCTGACTTACCTTTCCATGGTCGCGTCGATTTTTGTATTGCCGTTACTGCTCAGCGGTTACGGTCAGGAGCGGCTGAGCGCTTTTTTGCGCCCCTGGGAGGATGCGGAGGGCTCGGGGTACCTTTACCTCCAAATTGAAGAGGCTGTTCGCTCGGCGGGATGGCGGGGGCATGGATTCGGCTCGTTCATGGAAGTGCTGCCCCAAATTCATTCCGACAACGTGTTCACCTATCTGATTTACAGCCTGGGCTGGGTTTTCGGCATCTTTGTTTTGATGATCGTCCTGCTGTTTGTCACCCAACTGGTCAATGCGGCCATGTCCGTTCGGGATCCGTACGGGAAAATGCTCATCGCCGGTCTCGGAGCTTTCTTCTCCGTTCAATTCGTATGGAGCATCGGCATGTCGTTGGGGCTTCTCCCGATTTCCGCCGTGTCCTTCCCTCTGATCAGCTATGGAGGAAGCGGGCTGATGGCGCAACTGGGAGCCATCGGGCTTATATACGGTGTTTATCGGCGAAAGGATATGGTTCGAGTCCATTGACGGCCATCTTGATATCCTCTTCATTGACACGACGACACAATCCAAAAACCGCAGGTGCACAAAAGCTCCTGCGGTTCTCTTGTCCACGGGGTATTTTTCACGCTCATCGAATCAACCTGTCCTTGTCGATTTCCCTTGGGGGCTGGTTATCCTTGCGCTCCGCCCGGTCCACAAACCAATTCATCAGCAGCATCGTCACCGCGATATCGTCGATCGGTATAAAAGGCAGCACGTCAGGCAGCACCCAATACAATACCGCCGGGACCGTCATCAGCAGCTTGTCCGTCAATGGAACGCGGGGAGACCGCATTAGCCCGGGAAGCCGGCGGAACACATGCGCCCAACGGCGCAGCGACCAAATCTTTGACCATTTCATGGAACTCCCCCTCTCTATACCGTTATAAGATAAGATACCCATTTTTTCTATATACGTTCAAATATACATTTATATATTCAAAAAAAAGCCGCGTTATCCGCGGATAAACTCGGCCAGAATCGGTTCCAGTTCTTTATACATCTCCTCGAAGTCCTCCAAAGGCAGGGGGTTCACGCCTTCCCCTACCTCCACGGTAAACCCGGGGCGGCGGAACTCGTCGATGAACCAGTCCTTGTAGCCCGCATCGCTTCCCGTAAGCTTTACGGCCCGGTATCCGCCGGCCGCGGCAAGCCGGCCCGCGAACGCCTCCGCCTCCCGCGGCTCCCGCTCGCGGTAGTTCCAGTAAATCTCCTTGCCCTGCGTGTGCAAGGAGAGCACCCGGCTGAACCGCATTTCGCGGGTCAGCCGGACCAGGGCGGCCGCCTCCGGCTCGCTGAGCGGATGCGGACCGCCGTAATCCTGCGGCGCCGGGCCGCTCGCGCCCCGGCGCTCCCGCTCCAGTTCCCAGCCGGCCGGGAACTGGTCGTTCAAATCGACGCCGCGGATATTGGCCTTCCAGCGGCGAAAATCGCCGCTGCCGCCGTTCCACGCGGCGAGCTCCTCCGCCCGGGCGCAGCCGGGCGGAATGCCGTCCTGCGCCAGGTCGGCGCCGTCCGGGTTGACCATGGGGACCGTCCAGAGGGTGACGGCATCCAGGCCGCACGCCTCCCCGGCCTCCCGGGCTTCCGCCAACCGCTCCACAAACCGGAGCAGCAGCGGGGCCGTGATCCACTCGTTGGCATGCACGGCCGCGTTCATGTGGATGGCTTCCGGGCCCGCTCCCAACACCAGGGCAAGCAGCGGTTCGCCAAGCACGCTCTGCCCGATGGGTCTGGCCCGGATGCCGGGATATCGCCGCGTCAGTTCCCGCACTTGTTTTACATAATCGGCATTCCGATACCCGTTAAAATTCTTTACCGTTACCAGCGGTCGAACATGCCTGGCCTTCCGATCGGAATTCACTCCATCCCCATCCTTTCCCGCCTAAAATTCATTCCCCGGTGCCCAGTCTTACGCCGTAAACGACAAGGGTAAGAACGAACAGATGCGCCGGATAAAACGACCTCCAGACCCAAGCGGGCACCCGCATGGACTCCAAACGTTTCCATAAGCCCGGACCATAGGCGATCACCAAGGTAGGCAGAATGCTGATCATCTGGATGGTCCACCCGTAGGAGAATAAATAAACGCAATTCAACAACAAATGCATCAGCAGCATCCCGGTGGATTGCGCATATTTGAATATAAGCACCAGAAGCAGTCCATATGCCCCATAATCAAACGGCAAAACCTCCATAAAGACGGCGAAACCCGAAATAATCAGCACCGAAAGGATTCCGGGCCGGGTGTGATCCAGAATTTTCAGCACCAGGATGGCCACCAGCAGAGTGACCACGACATTCAGCCCCGCATCGTTCAGCACGAGCTGGTACGGAATTTGGGAAATCACGGCAATCAGCAGCAAACGGGTGGCATATCTTTTGAAATTGGAGGTGTGCTCGTATCCTTGGACAAGCGCGTAAGCGTAAATGGGAAAAGCGATTCGGCCGATCACCCTCCAGATCACCTCGCCAGGAAAAAACAGCAGCCCGATGTGGTCGATCAGCATCGTAATCATGGCAATGAGTTGCATAAAGTTGCTCCTTTTTCACATAATATATGATTTCCCTTAACCTCTATTTTACTTTACACAAAATACGGGCAGGAAATGCTTGCTATGCATATAATTAACCACGATTTTGCGTCACAGGCGTATTTTTGCGAGAGGAGAACAACAAAAAACCTTTGGCACCAAGTCCAAAGGTTCTGCGGTTATCAGGACGGGTTGGATACCTGCCAGACAATCGGAGTGAGCTCAATCTGTCTGCCGAGCCACTGCAGCGCAATGCTCCGGAACAGCTCTGGGTCACCGCTGCAAAAAAATTGGTGCACAGGGATTTCGCTGCCTCTCGCGAGCCTTCCCTTTTGATGAAGCACCGTGCTGATCTCCCGGGCGGTTTCATCCGCGGAGCTGATCAGTTTCACCGCAGGGCCCATCACCCGGGTCATCGTTTTAGTCAGAAAAGGATAATGAGTGCAACCGAGAATTAAACAATCGATTGGATACTGCCGAATTTCACGGAGTGCCTCTTCCACTACCTGCAGGGCCTCCGGCATTTCATAACGCCCCTGCTCCACCAAGGGAACGAGCGTAGGACAAGCTTCGCTGACGATTTCTATCGCCGGATTCAGCTCCTTTAGCGCCGCGGTATAGGCCCCGCTGCGGATCGTGCCGATCGTCCCGATCACGCCGATCTTTCCGGTCTTCGTGGCGCTAATGGCCGCGCGGGCTCCCGGATGGATCACGCCGAGCACGGGGACGGCGACCTTGGATTGGATATAGTCCAGAGCCGCGGCTGTAGCGGTATTGCACGCGATAACGATCATTTTCGGGTCGAATTGAACCAGGAATCGAACGATTTGTTCCGTAAAGAGGCGAACCTCTTCGGAGGATCGGGGGCCGTAGGGAGCTCGCGCGGTATCCCCGAAATAAATGATTTTCTCCCGGGGAAGCTGTCTCATGACTTCCTTAACGACGGTAAGGCCTCCCACACCGGAGTCCAGTATTGCGATGGCTTGCTGCTGCACGAACATACCGCTTCCTTTAGACTAGTTATTTTAATTTCGTTTCTCTTTCTACTTTATGTATTCGGGTCATAAAGCGTACCTAAATCTTAACTCAATTTATGCGGAGGGACAACTGAGCAGGAGGCTTCCATTATTATCCGGAGGACGGAAAAAAGACCCTTTCGGGTCTTCATCCTGACCGGCGGTCCGGCCGGTATTATGAATTCTGTTCCGTCTCGCCTACGGCAGCGTTCTGATCGCGAGAGACTTCACTATCGGCCTGTTCCTTTTCCTCGGCCACACCGATCAACGCCGTCTCCTCCGGCGCCTCGTTTTCTTCGATGGACAATACGCGTACTTCCTTCTCTTCCAAGGTTTCCTTCTCCTTGGCGGCGCGCCAAGCCTGGAATTCGCTTACGAGGCCGCCGGCCGTTTCCTTCACACGGCTGGCCAGTTCGGCGCTTTGCTCGCCGACTTTCTCGGCCACCTGCTGCGTCTTCTCCCCAACCTGACGCGCTCCGTCGGCGATATCCTTGCGCAGTTCACGTCCCGGCTTCGGAGCGAACAACAATGCCGTTACCGAGCCGACGACCGCGCCGATCGCGGCTCCCCAAATCCAACCCTTCGCGTTTTTACTCACGTTACATCTCTCCTTATCCGGCCTTCCCCTAACCGGGCGAATGCCTATATCGATAGTTCATTATAAGCGGGAGGGGTTCGTCCTGCCACTGCGCGGGAGAAAAAATCGGTTCGCCTCTCTAGGACGGAATGTTCTCCTTGTCCAGATAGGCGCGGACATTTCCCGCGAATTCCTCCATGGCTGGCGGGAGTTTCCGGGCAAGCGCCTGTCCGGCGCTCCGGTCCCATTCGAAATACTCCTGCACGAGCGGTTTGCGCAATCGCACCAGTTCGGTTAACAACTCGAACAGTTGCTGACCGATCACTTTTTCATCGCGCATTATATCTATAATGTCCTCATAGCTGCTGGCATCACGCATAATAAATCCGTCAATCAGATAGCTTCCTACATCGGTTACGATCTCGATTGCCAAATGAAGCGCCCGTTCCTCGGCATACCGAAGAAGAAGCGGATTATCCTCGGCGGAGCTGGCCGCCGCAAAAACTTGCTCCAGCTCGGGAAGCACGTTTAGCCTGCGCTCGATTTGTTCCCGGTTCACATAATACAAGGGGCTTCCTCCTTTTGGGCCGTCAGGCGCGCCGCTTTAAAATTCGAAATCCACCGCAACCTGGCTTTCCCGGACCTGCGTCATATGTTCGATCACTTTTTGATGCTCGGGATGAACCTGATAACCTTCCAAATCCTCCAGCGAATCGAAGGTGGCTACCAAAGCAATGTCATAGGATCGGGGCGATTTCACCACATCGATTCCTACCTCCAGGTCGCGAAGCTGCTCCACCTTGCCTTTGAGTCCGCGAAGCACCCCGGCGGTCGTTTCGATACTTGCCGGAGACGAATCTTTCAGTTTAAACAATACGATATGCTTGATCACTTGCCCACTCTCCCTCGGTCGTCGTCACGGCTGTCTTGAGAACCGTGCATGTCCTTGCTCACTAAACAAAATATAACATAAACCGCGGCGCCAAAACAGCCCGGTGCCTTCTCTCGGGCACCGGGCGTTTATGGGCATTAATGCTTCATCAGCCATCACAGTAGGAGAAAATGAGCATTCTCCGCTCTGGTACTGTCTATGTTAGATTCTTACTTCGGCGTAGCGGGCTGAATCCGGCGACCAAGAGCCTGCCATTTCCCCGGTCGCCCACGGCAATAGCGGCGTTTTAGGCCGTTATTTCGACCCAATTTTCGTTTTTGAGAAAAATAACGGCCAAAAAGGACCTTACTTCTCTGGTGCGGGTCCAAAAATCAGGTTTCGGCGCGCTTTTCCCTAAAATAAGGCCGCAAAAGACCGCTATTTCTCACCGAAGGGACGATTTCGACAAAATAGCGGCGCAAATGGCCTTTATTTTACCTACTCGGCCGTCAAAGGGTACCGGGCTGCCTTTTAAACATAAAAGTTCGGCAAATAACTGCGATGCGCTTCCAGCATTTCATCCAGCAGCAGCTTTGCCGTAGAAACCGACGGGACCAACGGATGATGAACCATCGCCTGCAGCGCGAGTCCGCGATCCCCGCTGACCGCGGCGTCGATCGCCAGGCTTTCGTACGTCTTTACCGCGTGAAGCAGTCCCTTGATATGCTGCGGCACATGCCGGGGAGCCAGCGGAATCGGGCCGCCGGCGGTGACGACGCAATTGATTTCGATGCTGGCGTCCGCCGGAAGGAAATCATAAATCACGCCGTTGGGTACATTCAAGGTTTGAATGTCGTTCCGTCCCGTATAGAGCGACTGCATTAAATGGACGGCCGCTTCGGAGTAATAAGCTCCGCCGCGCTGCTCCAATTGCTTCGGTTTCTCCTCCAGCGATTCGTCGGCATACAATTCAAACAGCTCTTTCTCCACCCGGCTGACGACCTCGGCCCGGGTCCCGTCTTTTTCCAAGGAGGCGATTTGTTCGTTCAGCATTTCGGTCGTCATGTAATAATACTTCAAATAGTAGGTCGGGATCGCGGAGAGCGACTGCAGAAACTGCGGGTCCCATCCGAGGGTGGGAACGTTTCTCGCCGAGTACTCCTTCTTCCCTCTAAGAAGCTCCGGCAGCACCTCTTTCCCGTCGACCAGCGCGGAGGTCACCCAATGCAGATGGTTTATGCCGACAAATTCGGGCAATACCCGGCTTTCCGGCGTACCGAACGCCTCGGCAAGAAACTTCTTGAAGTTGATCGGTGAGTTGCACAGCCCGACGGTTTTTACGCGGGAGTATTTCGTTACCGCTTCCGTCACCATCCCCGCCGGATTGGTGAAATTCAGCATCCAGGCTTGGGGAGCCAGCTCTTCGATATCCCGGCAAATCTCAAGAATGACCGGAATCGTCCGCAGCGCCTTGAACATCCCTCCGGGACCGGTCGTTTCCTGCCCGATCACACCGTGCCGCAGCGGGATATGCTCATCCAGCTTTCGGGCTTCCAGCAGACCCACGCGCATTTGCGTGGTGACGAAGTCCGCTCCCTGAATCGCGGCTCTGCGGTCCAAAGTCAAATGGACTTCGATGGGAAGTCCCGACTTTTTCACCATCCGCTTAGCGAGATTCCCCACGATTTCCAGCTTGTGCTTCCCCTGTTCGATATCCACCAGCCAAAGCTCCGATACCGGCATTTCATCGTACCCTTGGATCAGTCCTTCCACCAGTTCGGGGGTATACGACGATCCGCCTCCGATCACCGCGATTTTCACGTGCTTCCGGTTTTGTTCCTTCATTGATTCACCACTCCCTTTTTATCGACAAAAGTTATTTTCTCAAGCTGTTTCAGCATCCCGGGACCCGCCGCGAAACCCGCCCGATCCATGGCGCTCAGTACGGCGCCGGCGACCGGTTCCATCGTAATCCGCGTAACCCGCGTCCGGGGCGCTGTCAGACGCACGGTTTCCGCCAAGGCATCCTGCATGAGGCTGGTGGCGCTTTTGGCCAAAACGCTGCCCCCGAGCACGACATCAAACGTTTCGTTCTCCATTCCGAGCCTGCGGATCAACGCAGACGCCGCGTTGCCCAATTCACGTCCTTGTTCGGTGAGGTGTGCCGAAGCAACCTCATCCCCTTGAGCGGCCGCCTCAAACACCAGTTCCGCCAAATGTAAGGGCGGGACGTAGCCGTTGTCCAAAGCGGCGTCCCTCATCTCCGGTACGCCGGGAAACCCGGTCGCCCGTAGCACGAGATCTTGAAGCAGCGTCGGTTTGCCCCGTCCGTCCCAAGCCCGGATCGCCGAGCGAAAAGCGAAATTGGCCAAGTCCCTTCCGGACGCTTGGCCGTCGCCGAACAAATAGCCAAAACCGCCGTATTGCAGTTCTTCCCCCGCCCGGTTCCGGGCGGCCGCGTTAAATCCGGTTCCGCAGATGACCACCGCTCCGAAGGGCCGGTCCGTTCCCGCCCGCATGGCGATCATCGTATCGCAGGCGATCGACCAGCGGGGGAACCCGAGCCTTGCGATCATGGGCCGCAGCACCCGGAAATCCGGTTCACGATCCGCTCCGGCAAGACCAAAGAAAGCGTGATCGACCGCCGAGGGGGAGAGTTTCGACTCCGCTAAAGCTTGCAAACAAGCTGAGGCGATATTTTGCTCCGCTTCCGACGCATGAATCTGATGGTTTCCGTTGCCGGCTATTCCCCGCCCGAGTACATTTCCCTTATCGTCCACAATCAGGCAGAACGTTTTGCTCCCGCCGGCATCAACGCCCAAAAAATACCCCATACGCATCTCTCCTTCTCCTCCAGCATACAAAACAGGACTATCGCATTTCCTCTGCAATAGTCCTGTTTTCTGATACAATCTTACTGTTTTTCTTCACCTAACAGCCGTTTTTTCAAGGCGCTCGGCGGCATCCCGATATGATGCAGAAACAAGCGGTTAAAGTTCGACAGATTGCGGAACCCGCTGGCTTCCGCAATCTCCAGGATGCTGAGGTCCCCCTGTTCCAAAAGACTTACGGCGTAATCCAGCCGCAGTTGAACCAGATAGTTCATCGGCGACGTTCCCGCCATTTGACTGAACAAGGCGCTGAATCGCGAAGGGCTTAAATGGACGAGCTCCGCCAACTCTTTCAGCGTCCAGGGCCGGGCCAGCTCGGCGTCCATCATCCGGATCACCTGGCGGATCTGGTC
This sequence comes from Paenibacillus faecis, assembly GCF_008084145.1. Lineage (GTDB taxonomy): Bacteria > Bacillota > Bacilli > Paenibacillales > Paenibacillaceae > Fontibacillus > Fontibacillus faecis. The sequence continues at coordinate 919,807 of NZ_VSDO01000001.1, forward strand.
CAGGTGCTTGGCCTTCGTGCGCCGCGAATCTCCGGGGTTCAAGCGACATTTCCGGTTCACCTCGGCCAGAAACAGCAGCAAATGCCCGCGGATGACCGAAGCATGGGAGGGGGAAGCGCTGCTATACTCCAGCATCATGGTTTCGATATAACCGCGGAGCGTCGGGCTGGCGGGATGGGTATGGGATATATGATTGGAGAAGCACACTCCCGTTTGCCGAAACGGCTGCATAATATCCGGATCATACCTCTGTTCGGGGGCTAAGAGCGTCGGATCGAACATGACGATCACCATTTCCAGATTCTTGCCCTCAAAAGCCCGATGCAAATCGTGGGAGTCAATCAGAAAGAGATCGCCCCGTTCGAATTGAAATTCTTGACCGTTGATCAAATAAATACCGCTTCCGCCGGCGATCCAGTTGATTTCAAGTGCCCTGTGCCAATGAAGCCGCTGAAACGAAGGCGTTACCCCGGTGGAGCTGGAGATCGTCAGCGGAAAATGTACCGGCAGCGAGATATGATCCGGCTGGATCGGTGCAACTGTGGAGCGGTTCATTTCTGAGTTCCCCCTCATGGAAATCATACGTAGACCTCTTTTCCCTCATTGAACCACAAAACCCCAATCCTGTACAACCGCGCTTTCGGTCCATACCCTATCAAACTATCAAACATATTCTATAGTAACTCCCGGGGGAAATCATAGATTCCCGGGGAGCCGACATCCCTACCGGAAAGTGAGGTGAAATGCCATGAGTCTGCTGCGATTTTTACTGTATTCTCCGATGCGCCGGCGTATTCGCATCCTTCAAGCCAGGCTGGAGCTGTTGTCCGACCGGCTCGACCGGATGGAAAAGCGCTTGGAAGAAAGCAGGTTTCCGGACCCGGATACCCGCGAGAAGCTGAGGGCCGCGTTGGGTAAAACCTTGACCCTTCAAATCGACTCCTCCTTGATTCGGGGGACCTTGGTGTCCGTCCAGTACCATTCGCTCGAATTGCAGGATGAAACCGGACAAAGGATCACGGTTCCCGTATCCCGGATTACGGCCGTCACTTTCGACGATTGAACGTTTCACTCTGTGCAAAAAAGAAATACCCCCTCGAAAACGAGGGGGTATTTCTCAATAAAGGATGGACTCTCAGGGACTCGAACCCTGGACCAATTGATTAAGAGTCAACTGCTCTACCAACTGAGCTAAGAGTCCGCGATATATGGTGGAGCGTAGGGGGGTCGAACCCCTGACCTCTTCGCTGCCAGCGAAGCGTTCTCCCACTGAACTAACGCCCCATATCATTAGCGAACGAAATATAATATACCATGGGGCAGAATAGTTGTCAACTATAAAAACAAAAAAAGTTAGTTAGCATTGGTCTTTCAAGAATTCCAAGGCGGATTAAAAAAGGGATGTCCCCGCCAAATATGTGGCGCCGGGGACATCCCTTTTCGTACAATATTGAATCCGTTTAGCCTTGTGGTTCCGCATTTTTCTTCCAAACGCCGAGCACAAAACCCGAAACAACGGCTCCGATGACTACCGCGAGCATAAACAGCAAGGCGTGGTTGGCCAGCGCGGCTACGAAGATCCCGCCGTGCGGCGCAGGCACGTTGATTTTCCATAGTTGAGTCAATCCGCCCGCCACCGCGGAGCCCAGAATACAGGATGTCAGGACACGCAGCGGATCGGAAGCGGCGAACGGAATGGCTCCCTCGGTAATAAAGGATAGGCCCAGAATGTAGTTGGTAAGGCCCGATTTGCGTTCTTGCTCCGTAAATTTGCGTTTAAAGAACGTCGTGGCCAACGCGATCGCCAGCGGCGGTACCATCCCGCCCGCCATTACGGCGGCCATCATTGCTCCATTCGTATTGCCGCTGGAGGTAAACACCCCGATGGCGAAGGCATACGCCGCCTTATTGAACGGACCGCCCATGTCGATCGACATCATGCCGCCGAGGATGATACCAAGGATCACCATGTTCCCCGTGCCCAGATTGTTCAATACATTGATCAAGCCTTCATTCATCCAGCTGAAAATCGGATCAACCACATAGAACATCACCGTCCCGGCGATCAACAGGCCGAATATCGGATAAAGCAGAATCGGCTTCAAGCCTTCCAAAGTTTTCGGCAAGCCCGCAAACACTTTGCGCAGCAAAATGACGACATAGCCCGCCAGGAAACCGGCCGCAAGACCGCCAAGGAAGCCCGCGTTCGAGTTGACGGCCATCAACCCGCCGACCATCCCCGGCATCAGAGCGGGGCGGTCACCGATACTCATAGCGATGAATCCGGCGAGAATCGGAATCAGGAAATGGAACGCACCGTTCCCCCCGCCGATCGTCTGCAGCAGTTGAAACAGCGGACTGCTCTCGCCGGCCACTTGTTCGATCAGAAAGGAGATGGCGAGCAGGATCCCGCCGCCGACGACAAACGGCAGCATGTGGGATATCCCGTTCATCAGGTTCTTATAGATGCCGCTGCCGATTCCGGTCTTCTCGCCTTTCTCCGTTACGGCTCCGCCGCCCGCGCTGCGATAAATCGGCGCGTCGCCGTTCAGCGCCTTCCGGATCAGTTCCTCGGGCTTGCGGATTCCGTCACTGACCGGACGCTGCAGCACCGGCTTCCCGTCAAAACGGGCCATCTCGACGTTCTTGTCCGCGGCGATAATCACGCCTTTCGCCCGGCGGATTTCATCCGGGGTCAGCACATTGCCCGCTCCCTCGGAGCCGTTCGTTTCGACCCGGATGCTGACGCCCATCTCCTTGGCTTTCTTCTTCAGGGCATCCTCGGCCATAAACGTATGGGCGATTCCCGTCGGGCAGGCGGTTACCGCGATCACAAACGCTTCCTCGTCCGCTGGCGCGTCAGCGGCGGCATTCTTAGGAGCCTGGGCTGTTGCCTGCGCCTCCGCCGGCTTCTTCGCTTCCTCCTCGTTCGCCTGCTTGGCATCGAACAAAGCCGCGACTTCTTCCGGCGTTTTTGTTTCTTTCAGCTTATCGATAAAATCGCTGTCGATCAGCAGCCGCGAGAGCGCGGCCAGCGTGCGCAGATGGGTGCTTCCGGCTCCTTCCGGGGCGGCGATCATGAAGAACAAGTATGCCGGCTCGCCGTCCAAGGCTTCGAAATCCACACCTTTAGCGCTTTTCGCAAACACGACGGTCGGTTGGTTGACCGCTTTCGTCTTGGCATGGGGCATGGCGATGCCGCCGCCGATCCCTGTGCTGGACTCGCCTTCACGCTTCAGGATCGCTTGTTTGAATTCCACCGGATCGTTGATCCGTCCGTTCTTGGCCAAGCTGGCGATCAGCTCATCGATGGCCGCTTCCTTGGTGGTCGCCGCCAGGTCCATGATCATCGCTTCTTTGATCATCAGGTCCGTAATTCTCATTTTGCTCACTCTCCTGTTTAATGTCTTCCCAATAAGATCACGATCTTACGACGACTGTTTACGACCACTGCGAAATTGCGACCTGGCCTTTCAGTTGCTCGATCTTCTCTCCCGTCGCCAAATCGTCGGAGAACGCCGTGGCGCTCCCCGAAGCGACCCCGGTACGAAACGCTTCCAGCAGATCTCCGCCTTGGGCCAGCGTCCCGACGAACCCGGCGATCATGGAATCCCCGGCGCCTACGGAATTCCGGACGGTTCCGGACGGAACGTTCGCATGATAGACCTTGTCTCCGGCGATCAGGAAGGCCCCTTCTCCAGCCATGGAGATCAGCACGTGCTGCGCTCCTTTCTCGAGCAGTTTCCGACCGTAAGTGATGATATCTTCCTTCGATTCCAAAGTCACTCCGAACAATTCCGCCAATTCATGATGATTGGGCTTAATCAGCAAAGGTCGATGTTCCAGCGCTCTAAGCAGGGCCTCCCCGGTCGTATCGATGACAAACCGGGCTCCGGTTTGCTCGCAGACCGCAATCAGCCGTTCATAAAAACCGGCACCGAGCGAAGGGGGAACGCTCCCCGACAAGACGACGATATCTTCGCCGTTCAGCGTCGAAAGCTTGTGCAGCAGCGCGGCGGATTCATCCGGTCCGATCTTGGGTCCCAGGCCGTTGATTTCCGTTTCCTCACCATGCTTCAGTTTGATGTTAATTCGGGTATCTCCCGAAATTTGCACAAAATCGGTACGTACGGACTCTTTATTCAAAAATTGTTCGATAAAACTGCCCGTAAAGCCGCCAAGAAACCCGAGTGCGGTATTCTCCGCGCCGAGTCTGCTCAATATCCGGGATACGTTAATCCCTTTCCCGCCGGGAAGCTTCAGATCTCTTTCCATCCGGTTCAAAGTTCCCAGCTTTAAATCTTGAACCTCTACCACATAATCAATAGAAGGGTTTAATGTCACAGTATAAATCATATGTTATCCCTCGATTATTTTAGTTTTTCGCCCGATCGGATCTTTCCAAGGCTGAGGCACCGCTTCGGTGATTAATACGGCTTCCTCCAGATCGAACAGTTTGGCGAATGTGATTTCACCGAATTTACTGGAATCGGCAAGGACATAGCTGCTGCCGGATAACTCGTGGGCCCGCCTCTTGATCAGCGCTTCTTCCGGGTCAGGAGTAGTATATCCCATCTTGGGGTCCACCCCATTCGCTCCCAAAAAACATTTGTCAAACCTGAAATTGTCCATATTCTGGAGCGCGATGCTGCCTATTACGGCTTTGGTATGCATCTTCATCATCCCGCCGAGCAGATAGCTCCGTATATTTTTGGCTACCAGCGCCTCGACATGGGACAGTCCGTTGGTGACAACGGTAATATCCCGCGCTTCAATGTAGGGGATCATGGTTAATGTCGTAGTACCTGCATCCAGATAAATGCATTCTCCGTCATTAAGCTGCTTGGCGGCCAAGCGAGCAATGACTTGCTTTTCTTGAACGTTTTTGAGTGTTTTCTCTTCCATTCCCGGTTCGAGGTTTTTTTGCCCCGGCAGGGCGGCTCCTCCGTGAATGCGCTTTAACAGTTTTCGTTCCTCAAGATCGACAAGATCCCGCCTGACGGTAGATTCCGAGGCACCCAACAGCTCGGTTAACTCTTGGAGCCTCACGACGCCACGTTCTTGTAAGCGCTGTAAAATTACTCCGTATCTCTCTTCTGTCAGCATAATCAAAACCTCCATCTGCTCCTATAGTACCATAAAATCATTAAAAAACAACCAAAATATTTCATAATCATTCAATTTCGTTCAATCTAGTCGTACTTTGTGACCAAACTTTTGCAAATTCAAAATTACAGGTACAATAGTGAAGATCAATCAAATTTAAAATAGGCTATAGTTTAGTTTTTGAAGAAAGGAACGAACCGATTCTATGATCATTAAACCTAGAACCCGCGGCTTTATTTGCACTACGGCCCATCCGGAAGGATGCGCGCGCCAAGTAGAGCAGCAAATTGACTATGTAAAGAAACACCCGGCGATTCACGGTCCCAAAAATGTGCTTGTCATTGGCGCATCCACCGGGTACGGGCTTGCTTCCCGCATCGTCGCCGCCTTCGGAGCGGGAGCCAATACCGTTGGAGTTTACCGTCCGAGCGCGGCCAGCGCCACAAGAACCGCTTCCGCCGGGTGGTACAATTCGGCCGCTTTTGAGAAAGCCGCCGGCGAAGCCGGACTGAAGTCCTTCAGCGTGACCGGAGACGCCTTTTCCGCGGAAACCAAACGGAAAACGGCCGACCTGATCCGCAGCGAACTGGGGCAGGTCGACCTGGTCGTTTATAGTGTGGCGACAGCCCGCCGGACTCATCCCGAAACCGGTGAGACACATACTTCCGTGCTGAAACCGATCGGCCGCTCTTATACCAACAAAACCGTGAACTTTCATACCGGCGAAGTCAGCACCGTTACGCTTGAGCCGGCCAGCGAACAGGAAATCGCCGATACGGTAACCGTCATGGGCGGTGATGACTGGAAGCTGTGGATCGATGCCCTGGAACAAGCCGGTGCGTTGGCGGAACATGCCGTGACGGTCGCTTACTCCTATATCGGCTCCAACATCACGCAGCCGATCTACCGGGAAGGAACGATCGGCCGGGCCAAGGATCATCTGGAACAGACGGCCAGAGACCTTTCGGACCGCCTCTCGAAAGGCGGAGGCCGGGCTTACGTTACGGTCAGCAAGGCGCTGGTCACCCAATCCAGCTCCGCGATTCCGGTTGTCCCGCTTTATATGTCCGCGCTTTATAAGACCATGAAGGAAAAAGGCATTCATGAGGGAACCATCGAGCAGATGTACCGTTTGTTTGCCGACCGACTATACGTGAGCGGTGAAACCCCGGTAGACGCGGAAGGTCGAATTCGGATCGACGACTGGGAAATGCGAGACGATGTGCAAGCCGAAGTGGCGAAGCTGTGGGATGAACTGGATTCGGAAAATATTTACCGGCTCTCCGATCTGGAGGGATTCCGCCGGGAATTTTTCCAATTGTTCGGCTTTGAAGTGGACGGCGTGGATTATGAGCAAGAGACCGATCCTGTTGTCGAAGTACTCAACGTAAAATAAAGGAAACAACAAAAACGGTTGGAACAAGGCAAAACCTTGGACCAACCGTTATTTTGTATAGGTATTTTTGGAGCCACGTACAAAATATAATATTACAAAGGAAAGTATAAGTCTATACTTTTTTGGCGTTGCTTCTATACTTAGGGGTATTCCGACAAGAGGAGGCAACGGTATGATCAACCGAACCGAAACGCAAGAAAGCATGTTTCTGAAGGAAATAACAAACAAGCTCCGGCAGGCTGTGGAGGAGATAAGTCAACAAGTATCCGTATCCTACAAAGAGATCGTTGATGCCAAAAAATATGTATGGTCCAACATCGGTCAACTCGATCCGGCCGAAAGAGCGGCAAACCGGATGGATATCGGCCTCCGGATCGATGCGGGAGAGAAGGCCAAGGACAAGCTGAGAAAGCTGGGCAAGCTGCTGGAGTCCCCTTACTTCGGGAGGGTGGATTTTAAATTGAACGGCGAAGAAGACGACGAACCCTTTTATATTGGAATTCACGCGTTTTCCGAAGAAGAGGATCAAACCAATCTGATTTACGACTGGCGTTCGCCGGTAGCCACGCTTTTTTATGATTTTGAGCGCGGCCCCGCTTACTTCGAGGCGCCGGACGGTAAAGTCGAAGGTCTGATCGCCTTGAAAAGACAGTACAAGATCCGGAACGGAAGTATGGAATATATGATCGAAAGTTCGATGAATATCCATGACGATGTCCTGCAAAAAGAACTTAGCGCCACATCGGATGAAAAAATGAAAAATATCGTCGCGACGATTCAAAAGGAACAGAATGCCGTCATCCGGAACGAAACCTCACACGAGCTGATCATTCAAGGCGTGGCCGGCTCCGGAAAAACTTCGGTGGCCCTCCACCGGATCGCCTTCCTCCTATATAAACAGAAAGGCGTGCTGACTTCCCGCAACATTTTGATTCTGTCTCCCAACAAGGTGTTCTCCGATTACATCTCCAATGTTCTGCCTGAACTCGGAGAGGAAAATATGCTCGAGACCGGAGTCCAGGAACTCGCCTCCGCCGAATTGGACCGCTATTGCCGCTTCCAAACCTTCGACGAGCAGGTTGTGGACTTGATTCAGCGGGATGATCCGCAAGTCAAAGAGCGCATCGCCTATAAATCCAGAGTCGAATTCGTCGCGGAACTGGACGAGTTTATCGAGTTTTCAGATCTTAACGGCTTGGTTGCTGCCGATCTGCAAATACAATCCTTTTTTATTCCCAAGGAACTGATCCGCACGCGCTTCTATGATCTGCGCAGAATGCCGGTGAAAGCAAGATCGGGGAAGGTCGCCGACCTGATTATCGCAGAAATCAAGGGGCCGGACGGTGAAAAACCTTCCGCGTCGGCAGCTCGGAGTATCCGCTCCGCCATTCAAAAAATGTATCGGCATCCCAATCTTCTAGCCTTATACAAGGCGTTCTACGCCTACATGGGAAAGCCCGAACTCTTCAAACCCCTGCGCCCCAAAACGATCGAATACAGCGACGTATTTCCGCTGATTTATTTAAAACATTATTATGAAGGCTTAACGCCTTATGAATTCGTGAAGCATTTGGTCGTGGACGAAATGCAGGATTATACGCCGGTTCAGTACGCGGTGCTCTCGATTTTATTTACCTGTAAGAAAACGATTCTTGGCGATGCCGGGCAATCCGTGAATCCGTACTCCTCGACTTCGCTGGAAAAAATCAAGTCCATGCTCCCGGCCGCCGATACCGTCCAATTGAATCAGAGCTACCGTTCCACCTTGGAAATCACCGAATTTGCCCGGACGATCAAAAACAACCCGGACCTCATTCCCGTAAAACGGCACGGCGAGGAACCTCATATAGAGCCATGCGATGGAGATTCCGAAGAAATGGACCGGATTCATCAGCATACCGACAATTTTCTTCGTTCAAAGTACCGCTCATTGGGGATCATCTGTAAGTCGTCGGCTCAAGTCGATCGTGTCTACCGTTATCTGCAAAACCGCGATATTCCCGCCAATAGGCTAGACTTCAACAGCCAGCACTACCACGAAGGTATCGTCGTAACTACCGCACATTTGGCAAAGGGTTTGGAGTTCGATTCCGTTCTCGTCCCCTTTGCCACTCATAACAATTACCGGAACGAGATGGATCAAAGTTTACTGTATATCGCTTGTACCAGAGCTATGCATCAGCTCGCTGTTACGTATGCAGGAACGCCGTCCCGCTTCCTGCCAGCCTAATTCACGGCTGATGTAATGTTTTTGGCAGCCCGCTCGCGGCACGGTAGTGTTCCGCAATGTTCAGGCTTACCTCGATCAGTCTTTCGATGAACCAGTCAGGCTCCAGGATGCGCAGGGCCCTTCCGTATGGGAGAAGGAGGTGTGGTACGTAGGAAACCAACGATTCTTTGCCCAGCCGAAATACCGCCTCTTCTTGATCCCGTTCGACCAGCGCGTGGCCGAATAACCAATGCCGGCACAGTTCGTTCAGGACCTGCTCTTTCCCGGAAACCCGGAGGATCACCAACGATTCGCTCTCGAGGGAGCCGGGAAGGAGACCGGCAAACAGATGCGATTTGGCCGAGAAATGCTCCGGACGCTGAAAATACTGCTCCGTAGTTGTCAGGTCGGTAATTCGGTCTACCCGAAAGCTGCGGATACTCCCGCGAAGGCGACAGTACCCTACCGTATACCAACAGCCCTTCCAATGCACGATTTCATAGGGATCGAACGCTCGAAAAGTAGAGGCTCCACTGCCCTTGGCGTACGTCATTTCAAGCGTTCTGCCTTCCGCCGAGGCTCGTTCCAGCTGCGCCACAAGATTTCTTTCCCGTTCATCCAGTGGAGTCTGAATGACCGACAAGCCTTGATCAGACCGCTTCATTTCGCTAAGCTGCTCTTCATTGGTATACAGCTTCAGTTTGCCCACCGCCCGTTCCAGAGCCTGCGTATAAGGGTAACCCGCTTCCCTGGCGAAAGTGGCGGCATGAATCAGGGCCTTTTGTTCATCCCTGTCAAACATAAGCGGGGAATCCATAAAGCGACCCAGCAATTTGTAGCCGCCTCCCGGACCCGGCTCGGCAATAATCGGCGCGCCGCTGGCGCACAACGAATCAATGCAGCGGTAAACAGTACGGACATGGATCTCCAGCCTGTCGCTGATTTCTTGAGCTGTCATTTTCCGGCCCGAACGGAGAAGCCAGAGAATCGATAACATCTGATCGGCTTTGGACATGCAGCGGTACCTCAATTCCTTGAGGGAAGGTCCCCCGAATTTTCTCCATTGTACCTTTTTTATTTCAGCGGTTCCATCCCGGCTTCGATCCAGGATTCGTAGGTTTGCCCATAGACTTCAGGAACTCTCAATCCGGCCTGTCGCATCAGCACCGTCATCTGCCCTCTATGATGGGCTTGGTGCATGAGAGTAAACCGCAGCATTTCCCCGTTACGGTAAGGTTGTCCCATAATCTCCTGTACTTCTTGTAGCCGGTCGTCATCCCATTGGGTTTGAGCCGCGTTCTGCAGAGCTAAGCTTACTTTTCCGTATTGTTCCGCAATAAAATCCGCCGATTCGGGAACTTCCGCTCCTCCCTCCGGCCCGTCAAAGCTCAATCCGCAGCCGGTCATGTAATGCGGTGAAAGCGTGAGGTGCCAGGCGATATCCCCCAATGTCCTGCGGCCCGGAATCACCTGTTTGTGCAAAGAATCGTCCGTAAGAGCCGCCATTACTTTCTCCGTTATTTTCCTTTCTTCATCCCATTCTTGGATAAAAGCTTCTATTCTCCAGAACATTTGTATTCCTCCATCGCGTATTTATTTTCTTTACGGTACGAGTATACAAAAAAATCACTGACAGTTTCGGTCAGTGATTTTTTGATCCAACTTATGAAATTATTTCTCTTACCTCACATCATCGATGAGCTCTTACTGCACCCGCCACAGCGCCGGCGTTGCCGGTGGCTCCCAGCCTTGCAACGAGGTATGAGCCTGCCGGCATTCGTAAACGATACCGTTATAGGTTACCAACGTCCCGGCGGCATAGGCGACGTTCGGCGACCATTCCGGTACGGAAGGCGCTTCGGATGTTTTCGCGGTTACCGCGTTGCTCGCCGCCGATTCGTTCCCGGCCGCGTCCACCGCTTTAACCGTAAAACTGTAGCTCGTATTCGCGCTTAGTCCCGTAACGGTATACGAAGTGGTCGTGCCGCTTACGGTTTCGACCAGCGTGCCCCCCCGATAAATGCGGTAGCCGGTTACACCGACATTATCGGTGGAAGGATTCCACATCAGCGGGATGCTGGAAGAAGTCGGCGTTCCCATTACATGAAGATTCCCCGGGGCCGTGGGTGCTTGTGTATCGTTGACAACTTGACCCGTTCTCACGTTCACCGCGTTGCTCGCCGCCGATTCGTTCCCGGCCGCGTCCACCGCCTTCACAGTGAAGGTATAAGCCGTATCCGCCGACAAACCGGTGACGGTGTGGTTCAAAGTCGTGCCCGAGACCGACGCGACCAAATTTCCTCCCCGGTAAATCCGGTATCCCGTGACGCCCACGTTGTCCGTGGAGGCGTTCCAGGACAGGGTGACCGTGGTGGAAGTCACTCCACCGGCAGTCAAGGAGCCCGGGGCACTCGGGGCTTGGGTGTCTCCCGGGTTTGTCCCTCCGAAATTCACGTCGATGACGTTATAAAAAGCATTGGCTGTATCCGCGATCTCCCAAACCGCCAAAATCACATGATAGCCGGTTCTTTCCGGTACATTGCAAGTATCGGTATAGGTATAAGGCGGACGAGCGCCGCCGTAATCCACGGAACAAAACGGAGTCAGATCGAAAGAATTCCGCGACAACGGGGCATTCGGATTCCATCCGGGTTTCGTAATATAATATTTCCAACTGCTTGTCGCATGCGGAACTGTCAATTTCCAAGTGAACGTATTGGGACCGGAGGAAATATTGACTTTGCTCCACCGGGTGGCGGACTGTTCATCCAGCTTAGGAAATATGCCGCCGGCGCTGGCAATTTTCCCGTCCGCCGGCCCGGCCGCCGGAAATCCCTTCGGCGCTTCCAGACTTTGCGGTTCATAAATAATCGCGCCGCAGTCGGTATTCTGGCCATTCTTGCACAATATCGCCCGACTTCCGGGAGAATCAACGTAACCGTGGGCGGAAGCTTTTTCCGATAACAGGACTGTACAAAAAACAGCAAACAACATAACCCCCAAAGAAGTAACCGCTTTCATCGTAAAAAATCTCGATAGACGAATAGCTGCCATCACCTATGCCTCCTTTGATTTTGAAGTTGTCCGTTTCCATCCTGCCGTTCTTTCCTGTTACTCCAGTGTACGTAAGGCCGCCTCACTTCCTTCCCGAACCCGATTTATATACATCTCTTTCGAGATCTATATACGCAAAGACCGAAAACGATCTGAGAAGTGACTTGCCAGGTTTGTCTAACTTGCCCCATTATAACCTTAATTTTGAAATTTGTGTGAATAAAACCCAAGTTTCCGTGATTAATGACAGAAATTGTAGTTTTTTATAATCTCCGCCTATTCCGTGGTTTGATCCCGCAAAAAAACTCCGAATCGGATTCGGAGCTTTCATGTTCGGATCGCCTCATGCTAAAATAAACGCCGGATTTCATCCATTCGCTTCATCGCCAGCTCGTACCCTTGCCGGCAGGTTTCGCGCAGTTTGCCAATATCCTTCTCGAAGCTGTCGAGGGGAACCTCCGGCCGGAGAAGAATCGCCTGACCTTCCCGTTCCAGTTGCTCGCACAACGCGACGGTTTCATTATAATGCTTATGCCTGGTGAGCAGAACCTCCTCCAGTTTGGGAAATCTGCGGCGGAGCAGCCGAGCCGCCCGTACGGTACGCTTGCTCAGCTTTTTCTCATACCCCTTCGGCTGGGTCAGAACAATAAGATGCTTCTCATTCCCGTCGGCGATCGCTTTACGGACCGGGATAGGATCCGCAAGTCCTCCGTCATAATATTTCTGGCCATTTAACTCGATCGCCGGAAAAACAAAGGGAATGGCGCAGGTCGCGCGCAGCAGCGTCCACTGTTCATCGGCTTCAAGGCCGTCCATGTATTCGGGCAGCCCCGTATGCGCATTGGTCACGCCGACAAGCACCTTCCCCGTATAAGACCGGTAAGTTTCCGTATCGAAGGGAACCAGCCGGGAAGGAATCTCCTGAAAAATGAAATCCAAACCGAACAAACTACGGCTTTTGAAAAAATTCCGGTACCCTATGTATCGGGGGTCATTTCGGTAATTCTCCATAATCTCCAGGTTTCTCCGCTTTTGCTTGGAAATATAGGAAATTCCGTTGCTGATCCCCGCCGAAACGCCGATGCAATAAGGAAACATGATCCCCTCGTCCAGCAGTGCATCCATGATGCCGGAGCTAAAAATCGGACGAAGGGTCCCACCTTCCAACACTAAACTTGGCACGCAAATCCTCCTTACAATCCACATAATACCTGTAAAATTCTTCTTATTTTTATCATAGACCAGGACAGCGAAGAAGTAAAATCACGAGAAAGGACCTTGCGACAGCAAGGCCCTTTCTCGGCGTAAAGGGGGTCTTATACGAAAGCTTTGGATACGATAACCAGCAGGATGAACAGTACCAGAATAACACCTGTAGAAGTCCAAATTCCGCCGACGTATCCGCCGTTATTTCCGTTTTCGCAATATCCCGACATGACTTTCCCTCCCTTATCTCAGTATACGGTATCATATTAAGCTAAGCGCCCCAAAGCCACGGCATCCGCATAGAATCCAGCCCAAATTGCTCCTTACTGCCGGCAAGGGCGAAAGTCCAACCTTCGAGAGCGCCTACCCCCTTCACGACATCGCGGCATATGCTGAGGTAAAGACGATTTAAAGCAGGTGGTTCGTTTGCCCAACAGAGGAAAAATGGCGATCAGGAGCAAAAATAAAAAGAACTCGAGCGGCGGCAACAATACAATCACCAACACGGAGGTGACAGCGGACGATTTGGCCCTCATTGGCGCGGGCCTTACCGTGCTGGGAGATCTTTTCGCCTTTTTGTCACTGGTTAAAGTTCGTGAGGAAACCAAGGATGAAGGAAAAGAGAAAAGTTAAGCAAAAAACGCCGAATCTCGGCGTTTTTTATGTATCCTGCCGATGATCCGGCACTCGCGTTATGGAGTTTTGACCTGTTTGAGCTTCCATTTTCTCCACTTCCGCCATTTCATATATAAGATTCCCGCCAATAAAACGCCCAAGCCTCCGAAGAAATAAACGAGATATTTCTCCACCAGCACGATGACCTGCTGCCACTGCTCGCCGAATATATAACCGATCCCGACAAAAACGCACACCCACAGGAGCGCGCCTGGGTAAGCATATAGCGCAAAAGTTCGAAACGGCACCCGGATGATACCGACAAAGTAACCGAAAAATTGCCGGACGCCCGGAACAAAAAAGCTGATCAGCAACATTTTGTTGCCGTATTTATCATAAATTTTACGCGTTTTCTCCAAATAGGCCGGCTTCAGCATAATCCATTTGCCGTATCGCTCCACCAGCGGAGCACCCACATGATGCCCGATCAGGTAGGTAATCGTAATTCCTATCGCCGAACCCGCAAAACCTGAGAGAATCGACGGCAGAAAGCCAAGCACTCCTTTATACGACAAGTAGCCGGTGTAGGTTAATGTCGTTTGCCCCGGGGGCAGCGGCAGTGCGATGAAATCAACGGGAAGACCGAGCAAGAGCACAAAGTAGCCAAACTCCCGGAACATCCCCTCTATCCACTCGAGCAATTGCATATATATCTTGTCTCCTCTTTCCAGTTAACCGGTTCAGCCAGACTGCACTGCCCGAAAAAGTATATTATCAGTATGATCGTAAAAAGGCAAATCCAAAATAGCCTCCGGTCGCGTTGCTTCCCCGTCCCGGGTCCGGTATTTTACAGCGGGTCCAACTCGGTTTGCAGCCGAACGATGATCTCTTCTTCCTTCACCATCATTTCCTGGAGGTAACGCGACAATTCACGGGAGAACATGGGCTGATCCGCGTCGCGGTCCGCTCGCCCCAGCTTCTCCAGACGCAGCCGCTTTGCGGCCAACGCTTGTCGTCTGAAGACGAGAAGTCGCATACGCGTCGGCTTGTCCAAAAAATGATAATAGGCCAACCGAAGGTTCCACTCCTCATCCGCTTCGATCAAATCCGACGAAAAATGATGAATGGTTTCTAAAAAAAACCGACGTCCCGTCTCCGTGATGGCATAGACATGGCGATTCGGCCTCTTTTCCTGTTCCTCCATCGTTTTACTCACCATTTCCCGTTCCTCAAACCGCTTTAGCTTCGGATACAGCGAGTTGTTGTTGATCATTCTCTGGCTGTTCAGTACAGCCAGGATATTTTTTTTGATTTCATAACCATGCTTCGGCCCTTGCATCAGCTGAGCCAAAATCAGTATGTCGATATCCATTCCCGATCCTCCGAACCGTGATAACCCGTAAAGGCGCCATATCCTCTTATTTTACTCGATCCTCCAGATCGTGCCAATCACTTGTTTAAATGACAAGAAAAAGGAAAATCCGACCGGCCCCTTGGGCCAGCCGGATTCTTCGGTTCGGTATTCGGAATGATTTTATCCAAATCTGCCGGATATATAGTCATCGGTCCGTTTATCCGACGGATTGGTGAAAATTTTGCTCGTATCATCGAATTCGACCAGTTCGCCCATGAGGAAAAAGGCCGTTTTTTCCGATACGCGCGCGGCTTGATGCATGTTGTGCGTGACGATGATAATGCAATATTCACGCTTTAGCTCGGCGATCAGTTCCTCGATTTTTGCACTGGACACCGGATCGAGTGCCGAAGCCGGCTCATCCATCAATATGATGCTTGGATTTACCGCGATCGACCGGGCGATGCACAGCCGTTGCTGCTGTCCCCCCGATAGCGAGAGGGCTGAACGGTGCAGCCGGTCTTTCGTCTCATTCCAAAGGGCCGCCTTGGTCAACGCCTCTTCCACAATTTCATCCAGCTTCTTTTTATCCCGGATGCCATGATACCTTGGCCCGAAGGCAATATTTTCGTATATGGACTTATGGAACGGATTCGGTCTTTGCCAGACCATGCCGATTTTCTGGCGCAGCAATACCACATCGGTCTTCGGATCATTGATGTTCTCATTCCCGATCCAGATCTCCCCGGTAATCTGAGCCCCGTCGATTAAATCGTTCATCCGGTTCAGACTGCGCAAAAAAGTGGACTTCCCGCAGCCGGACGGACCGATCAGCGCCGTAACTTGACGGGAAGCGAAATCGAGGGAAATTTCCTTAACCGCCTGCTTTTCCCCATAGAATACGCTCAAATCTTTGGTGGACAGTTCTATATTTTGCATGGGAGTCCTCCTATTTCGTTGCCGTAAATTTCTTGTGCAGCATGCGTCCGATCCACCGGGCCAGCAGGTTGAACAGCAAAACCGTAATAATCAGGACGGCCGAAGCGCCTGCGGCGATTTCCGGCGCATCCGGCGCAAGTCCCTCGGAATTGATCTTCCAGATGTGGACGGCCAGCGTTTCGGCCGGACGGAACGGATTAAGCGGCGACATCGGACTCAGCGGATTCCAATCGCTAAAATCGAGTCTCGGGCTGCTCATCCCCGCGGTGAACAGCAGGGCGGCGGCTTCACCGAAAACGCGGCCCGCGGCAAGGATCGTACCGGTCAGAATGATCGGCATAGCGATGGGAAGCATAATCGATTTGATCGTTTTCCATTTGGATAAGCCTAAAGCCAGGCTGGCTTCCTTTTGGGCCTGCGGAACGCTGGCCATCCCCTGTTCCGTAATCCGGACCATCAGAGGCAGGTTAAATACGGTTAAAGCCAGGGCACCCGAAAACAAGGAAAAGCCGAAGCCGAACACGTTAACGAACACAAGCAGGCCGAACAAGCCCACTACGATAGACGGGAATGAAGACAGCACTTCCACGATAAGACGGATAAAATCGGTAATCTTACCGGGCTTCGCATACTCGCTCATATAGATTCCCGCTCCGAGTCCGAGCGGAATCGTAATGATCATCGTGAGAACGAGCAGGAAGAGCGAGTTAAACAGCTGAGGTCCGATCCCTCCGCCTTCCTTGATCGTTTCCGGTGGAGACGTCAGGAAGTCGAAGCTGATATGTCCGATTCCCCGGACCAGAATAAAACCGAGCAAACCGGCCATAATCAGCAAAATGACGCCGGCGAAAAATATAATGACGGCTGTTGCGACTTTATCTGCGGTTTTTGCGTTCATCGGTTTGCTCTCCTTTCAAGACAGCGAACAATAAAGACGAAAACGAAGGTCATCAACATCAGGATAAGCGCTAGCGTCCACAATACGTTGTTTTGCGGCGAACCCATGACGGTATTCCCCATGCTCAGCGTAATGGCGCTGGTCAGCGTGGAAGCGGACTCGAACAAGGACCGCGGAATATGCGGCGCATTCCCGATGACCATCTGAACGGCGAGCGCTTCGCCGAAGGCGCGGGCCATACCCAGCACGACCCCGGTCATCAAGGACGGGAGGGTCGTCGGGATGACGATCCGCGCCAGCGTCTGCCAACGGGTCGCTCCAAGCGCATAAGAGCCTTCCTTCAGGCCCGGAGGCAGAGCCGCGAGCGCGTCGGTTGCGATCGATGTCATCGTAGGCAGAATCATGATGGATAACACGGTCGCCCCCGCGGCGATCCCCAAACCTTGCCCCGGGAAAATATCCCGGTAAAACGGAACGATGACGCTAAGACCCACAAACCCGTAAACTACGGAAGGAATCCCCGCCAGCAGCTCGATGGCCGGCTGCAAATATTTCCGCCCGATCTTCGGCATGATCTCCACCATGAACAAGGCCGCGCATATACTAAGCGGGGCGGCGATAATCGCGGCCATAATCGACGTACTGAAGGAACCTATGATAAACGGAAGCGCCCCGTAAAAAGGCGGTTCTCCCTCCGGCTTCCATTGGGTCCCTCCAAAGATTTCTCCAATGGAGATGCCATCCTTGATGAAGGAGCTAAAGCCTTTGGTGGCGACAAAATAGACTAGCGAAAAAATAGTCACAACGAGAAGCACAATACACAAGGAGGTAAAAACTTTACCAGTCCACTCTTCCATAATGTGCTGTTTTATTTTGCGATTTTCTCTGGACCGAGCCATGAGACCTCTCCTTTTTGAAAGCACAGAAAGAGGCAGAATACTCCGCCTCTTGTCTTGCCGTATGATGATGTCGATCTATTATTTCGTGATGTTACCATCCAGATCGCGCTTCACCTGCATTTTGCTGGCCGGAATGTAACCAAGCTCTACGACATCCGCGTTTTGCACTTCATCGGATACCATGTAGTCAAGGAACGCCTTTGCCACTTCATTCGGCTCGCCTTTCGTGTACATGTGCTCGTATGCCCATACCGGATAAGTGCCGTTGGCTACATTTTCTTCCGTTGCTTCTACGCCGTCATATTTCAAAGTTTTCACTTTATCGTCCAGGTAAGAAAGAGCCAGGTAACCGATCGCGCCAGGCGTTTCGCTTACAAGCTTATGAACCGTACCCGAGGAATCCTCTTGAATGGCGCCTGGAAGGTCTTCGGTTTTCGTGCCGAGCGCATATTTTTCAAACGTAGCGCGCGTACCGGAGCTGGACGGTCTGTTGACGATTTGGATCTTTTGATCCGGACCGCCTACGTCTTTCCAGTTGGTGACTTTACCGGTAAAGATTTGGACCAATTGATCTTTCGTCAGACTATCGACAGTCACTTCCGGATTTACCACAGCCGCCATACCCACGACAGCTACTTGATGGTCAACCAGTTCTTTTGCAGCCGCTGCGTCCAGTTTCTCTTCAGCGAATACATCGGAGTTGCCGATGTCCGCTTGACCGCCGGATACTTGGGTCAAACCGGTTCCGCTGCCACCGCCTTGAACTTGAATCGAAACTTTCGGATTTTTCTCCATGAATTTCTTGGAGGCTTGGTCCACCAACGGTTGAAGCGCCGAGGAGCCAACAGCCAGAATCGAACCGGAAAGCTCGGAAGTACTCGTTTCGCCGCCGCCAGCAGCGCCTGTATCTCCGGTTGCGGAATTCGTTGTTCCTGCGTTAGTTCCGCCGCCTGCATTATTCGTCTTGTTCCCTTGACCGCAAGCAGCCAAGGCGAAACTTAAAACCAAAGTCATTACCAAGATCAAGCTCTTTTTCATTGTTCAAGTTTCCCCCTCATTTGTTTGTACAACTTGATTATAAGTAGCAAACATCAAAGCCATGTATTCGTTTTGTTAACGCAGTGTAAAAAATAAACAATAAAAAAACGCCTGCCCAGAAAAATCTCCGGACAAACGTTTATCCATGTTATATGCGCGAACTGAAGTTTTAGTCCGCCTGTTTTCGTACAATCTTTACAGCTAGGGCTCCCAGAACCGCTCCGGACAAACCGAAAAAGGAAACGGAGGCGATGACGGGATAAGACATCCATCCCAGCAAAAAAGCGAGGCCGCTGCCGAAAGTCGTGCCTCCCAGAAAGCCGCAAGCCGGTCCGATAAGCCGATTCGCCTTCATCCATTCCTCACTCCTTGTAAAGAATATACCCGATAGTCATTGGTCTTCTCCGGTCGTTTTCGATAAAAGACCCTTAAGTTCTTTCATAAACATATTGATATCCTTGAATTGTCGATAAACCGACGCGAACCGAACGTAAGCGACCTCATCGACCGGATACAGTTGTTCCATAACCAGTTCGCCGATCTGGCGACTTTCCACTTCCGCATTTGCCGATTGCCGAAGAGACCGCTCCGCTTCGGATACAATGGACTCCAATTGCTCCACGGAAACCGGTCTTTTCTCACAAGCGCGAATCAAACCGCGCAGCAGCTTCTCCCTGCTGAATTCTTCCCGACTGCCGTCCTTCTTAATCACGATCAGCGGCATTTCTTCAACCATTTCGAAGGTCGTGAAACGGCGGCTGCACTTTTCGCATTCACGTCTGCGGCGAATGGAACGGTTCTCGTTCGCCGGTCTGGAATCCAGCACTTTCGTGCCTAAATAATCACAATAGGGACACTTCAAAGAATCTCCCTCCTTTCCTACCCGACCTAACTCTATATCCGTCTAAATTGAACTATGAATCGGCTTTTTTTCTTAATTCCAATAAATAACTTTAAAAATAGGTAATGAAGCGGCCGACTCCCGAGCATAATACTGTTACCAACCACAAGGAGGTGAACATCATGGCCCAAAACAACAATTCTTCGAATGACCTGGTGGTTAGACAAGCTTCCGGAGCGCTGGAACAAATGAAATATGAAGTCGCTCAAGAGCTTGGCATCTCTTTCCCACAAGACGGATATGCTGGTAACCTGACTTCTTATGAGAACGGTTCGATCGGTGGTTTCATCACTAAACGTTTGGTGACCCTGGCCGAGCAAACGCTGGCAGGTCAATTCAGATAATAGTAACCGATCGACAGGAAGGGTGGGCAGCCTGTTAGCTGCCCATGCTTCTTTTTGCATCAGAAATTCTCATATATACTTGAATACTGTTTATAGTAATGGGAAACCCGCTGTACATAATGCCGCGTTTCGCCGAAAGGAATATCCTTCGCGCTCTCCAGCCGCCCGTCCCACCGTCCGCTGCGAAGCCAGTTCTTCACGTTGGTGGGCCCCGCATTGTATGCCGCGATAACCGCAATCATATTTCCGTCAAACTGGTCGGAGAGCGATTTCAGATACCAGGTTCCGATACGGATATTGGTCTCCGTTTCCTCTTTTACCCGATCCAGCGGGACATCCTCCAGCTTGGCCTTCTGGATGACCCATTTCGCCGTATCCGGCATGATTTGCATGATGCCGAGCGCCCCTTTTTTGGATTCCGAGCCCGGCTTATAATTCGTTTCCACTTTGATGATCGCGGCCACCATCAGCGGGTCCAGACCGTTGCTGCGAGCATGATGGCGAATTTCCTCTTTATAAGGGATAGGATAAAAAAACGACAGCCATGCCGAGTTGAAGAATAAGATCAGGATAAAGCCCAAAAGCAACAAAAGCAGCACTCTTTTTTTACGAAGCCAACTCATGCCAGTCCCTTATTCCGCCAAAAGGCGTCAACTTGACGTTTCGTCTCTTCCATGCCACGACTGTTATCGATCAACACATCCGCCCTCTCCCTTTTTACCTCGATATCCATCTGGGCTTGAAGCCTGGCCTCCGCTTGCTCCAAAGTCAGCCGATCCCGGAGCACCAAACGCTCCAATTGAATCGGCCGCGGCACGTAGACGACCATGATCTCTTCATACAACCCTTCCAGACCCGACTCAAAAAGAAGCGGAATATCCGCCACAACCAGCCTTCGCGGCTCCGCCGCTTCGATTGCCGCCATCCGTTCCTTCATCTCGGCGCGAATAGCCGGGTGCGTGATCGCTTCCAGCGTCTTGCGCTTCCTGGAATCGGAAAAAACGATCGCACCGAGCTTCTTGCGGTCAAGGCGCCCGTCCGGAAGCAGAATCTCTCTTCCGAATCTCTTCACCACCTCAGCCAACACGGGATGGCCGGGTTCCATGATCTCTCTGGCGATGACATCGGCATCAATCAATGCCGCACCGCGCCCAACCAACATTTGCGATACGGTGCTTTTTCCGGTTGCGATGCCTCCGGTTAATCCGATATTCATCCTCTCACTCCATTTCCGGTATGAGCCCGAGCCGAAGCGGAACCTTTCGCTTGCGCTGCCGCTTTAGTTCTCCCCTTCGGCTTTGCTTGAACGCTTCCCTTTCCGACGACCGATTCTTCCGTGTACGGCGGCTGGCAGTGCGGGCAAAAGTGGGTGCCGCGCCCTCCGACAACCGTCTTCTCCACGGCTTGTCCGCAGTTTACGCAAGGCTCTCCCTGCCGGCCGTAGATCCGCAGCGAATGCTGGAACATGCCCATTTCGCCCTGCCCGTTCACATAAGATTTGATCGATGAACCGCCGGCCTCTACCGCTTCCGTTAGCGTGTCCAATATCGCCTCGTACAAACGGGTCAGTTCGGCGTCGCCGAGCCGGTTGGCCGGGCGCTCCGGGTGAATGCCCGCGCGAAATAGGGCTTCATCCACATAAATATTCCCCAGCCCGACCACGTATTCCTGGTTCAGCAGAGCCGGCTTAATCTTCGTAGTCCGTCTCGAAATCGCCTTCCGGAACGCCTCTTCGGTAAAAGCTTCGTCCAACGGTTCCAAACCCAGTTTGGCCAACGGCTTGTGGCTAAATTCCTCGCCCGGCAAAAAAAGATGCATCGTCCCAAATTGGCGTACATCTTTATAACGCAATTCCGTGCCGTCCGTAAAATGAAATATGACGTGCGTATGCTTTTCCAGCGGATCGCCGCCGTCATAAAGGCCGTACCGGCCTTCCATCCTCAGATGGGAGACCAGCACCAGCCCGTCCATAATGATCCGTAAAAATTTCCCCCGGCGGCCCACATCCAGGATGCGGTGCCCCGCCAGCTCCAGCTCAAAGCGCCGGATATCGTCCGGGCGCTGGATAATCCGCGGCAGCAGCACACGGACGGATTGGATGGTTTTGCCGACAATGAGTCCGGTCAGCGTTCTTCGGACCGTCTCCACTTCCGGTAATTCCGGCATTGTCATTTCACCTCGATGTTATAGTACAGCTTCCCGGGAATGGCCGTAGCGCCGAATTCCCGTCCCAGCAAAATTACTTGGCCTCGTACCAGTTCGTACCGCTGCTGACCTCGGCCTTCAAAGGCACGGACAGGTCCAGCGCTTTCTCCATCGTTTCCGGAACCAGCTTGGTCATGATGTCGAGTTCCTCCGGCGGAACTTCAAAGACAAGTTCGTCATGCACCTGCAGCAGCATGCGGCTGCGCAGCCCGCGGCTTCGAAGCGCCTCGTCCATCAGCACCATGGCCAGCTTGATGATGTCGGCGGCGGTGCCTTGAATCGGCGTATTCATCGCCGTTCTCTCGGCGAAGGAACGCAGGTTGAAATTGGACGCGTTAATCTCCGGAAGATAACGCCTGCGTTCCAACAGCGTTTTAACATAGCCGTCCCGCTTCGCGTCGCGGACGATGTTGTCCATGTAGCGCCGAACGCCCTCGAAAGCGTCGAAATACTGGTCGATAAAACGAGCCGCTTCCTTCCGCGTGATGTTCAAGTTCTGCGAAAGCCCGTAATCGCTGATCCCGTAGACGATACCGAAGTTTACCGCCTTGGCGGAACGGCGCATATTGGCATCCACCTGATCGGCGGGCACGCCGAAGACGTCCATCGCGGTCTTCGTATGGATGTCCATGTCGTGCAGAAACGCTTCCTTCAGGCCCGGATCGTCCGATATATGCGCAAGCACGCGAAGCTCGATTTGCGAATAGTCGGCCCCCAGAATCAGCCAGCCTTCTTCCGACGGTACGAAAACCTTGCGGATTTTTCGACCTTCTTCAAGGCGGATCGGGATGTTCTGCAGGTTCGGGAACTGGCTGCTCAGCCGGCCCGTGGCCGCTACCGTCTGGCGGAAATAGGTGTGCACTTTTCCGGTCTTGACGTTAATTTCCTTCAGCAGTCCTTCAACGTAGGTCGACTGCAGCTTGGCCAACTGGCGGTACTCCAAAATATACTGAACGATCTCATGATAAGGAGCCAGCTTCTCCAGCACTTCCGCATCGGTGGAATACCCCGTTTTCGTCTTCTTGATCACGGGAAGACCAAGTTTATCGAACAGGATTTCGCCCAATTGTTTAGGGGAGTTCAGGTTGAATTCCTGACCGGCGATCTCGTAAATTTGGGAGACAAGCTTGTTGATCTGAGCCTCGAACTCTTTGCCGAGCTCGATCAGGGCATCCCGGTTGACCGCAACCCCCTGCTTCTCCATATCCGCCAAGATCCGGGATAACGGCATCTCCAGCTCATAGAAAAGCCGGTTCATCTCGTTCTTCTCAAGCTCGGCCTGCTGGATCGGAACGATCTTCGCAATCGCCCCGCATTTGCGGGCCAGATGGCGGCTGAGCGTTTCCTCATCCGGGACTTTGAACTTGGCTCCCTTGCCGTATACCTCCTCATCCGAAGCGAGGAAGGACAGTCCGTATTTGGCGGCCAAGGCGCTCAGCGTCTGATCGCCTTCCGTCGGATCCAGCAAGTACGCGGCGAGCTGGATATCGAAATCCGCCCCGGCGAACGGGATATCCTGCCAGTGAAGGGCCAGATCAGTGCGATGAAGATCATACCCGCGTTTTTTAATGGTTGGATCGGACAACCAGGCAAGAACGGGCTCCGCCTCCCCGCTCTTCAAAAACTCGGGGGAAATGTAGAATTGACGGTCCGCCGTCGATAGCACCATGCCCATAACAGTGGAATGATGCGGATTCTCGCCGGCGGATTCCACATGCATGGCTTCGATCCCGGGCAGTGCCTCCACCAGTTCCGGTAAGTTTCCGGCATCCACGATCGTGACGTTGACCTCTTGCTCCGGTTCCGCAGAAGCTCCCGCCCCGGCGGTGTCACCGCCCAAATCCAGCCGTTCCAGCAGCGATTTGAACTCCAGCTTGCGCAGCATCGGCACCGCCGTCTCCTCCCGGAGCCCGTTAAATACCATATCGTCCCAAGTCCGTTCGACCGGGACCTCGCGGAAAATCGTCGCCAACCGTTTGCTCATTCTTGCATCCTCGGCATGGTTGACCAAATTTTCCTTCATCTTCCCCTTCAGCTCATCCGTACGGGACAAAACTTCCTCTACGGAGCCGAATTGATGCAGCAGCTTCAGCGCCGTTTTCTCCCCGATGCCGGGAACCCCCGGAATGTTGTCCGAAGCATCGCCCATCAACCCTTTCAAGTCGATGATCTGCTGCGGGGTCAACCCGTACTTCTCTTCGATCTCCTTCGGACCGTAAGGTTCCACCTCACTGATCCCTTTCCGCGTCAGCGCCACCGTAACTTTATCGCTGACGACCTGCAGCATATCTTTATCCCCGGTCACAACCAGCACCTCACGGCCCGATTCTTCCCCTTGCTTGCTGATCGTGCCGATGATATCGTCCGCCTCGTAGCCGGGCAGCTCAAACCAGGAAATCCCGAAGCTCTCCAGCAATTCCCGCATCAGCGGAAATTGTTCCGACAGCTCGGAAGGCGTCTTTTCCCGGCCTCCTTTATATTCCTGATAGCCTTCATGACGAAATGTCTCTTTGCCCGCGTCAAAAGCAACCAGGATATGGGTCGGCTTTTCCTCCTGGATGATACGCAGCAGCATATTCGTAAATCCATAAACGGCGTTCGTGTGCAATCCGCTGGAATTGGTCAGCGGCGGCATCGCAAAAAAAGCGCGATAAATAATGCTGTTGCCGTCAATTAGCATCAATTTTTCCATATGACACCTCGTCCTTCAGCTTAATCCTCTACCTATTCTAACACATGCGCCCCTTATATAAAAAAGCAAAAGCAAAAAAAGGAGCCTCCGACAATAGCCGGAGAAACTCCCTTTACTTGCACTGCTCTTGAAATCATTTATTGATTTAAGTCCGGCCGGTGACCCGTAACCAGATATACGGTACTCTCCCCGATATTGGTGGCATGGTCGGCAATCCGCTCGATATAACGGCCTACCAATGTCAACAGCATCGCTTGCTGCAGCGTGTCGGGATGCTCCGTCATATGGGAATACAGGTCCCGGATGATTTGGCTGTATAAATGATCGACTTCATCGTCGTCCTTCGCCATCTTGTAAGCCAGGTCGGTGTTTTCGTCGAGATAGGATTGCAGCGATTCCCGCACCATCGCGATAACCAGTTCGGCCATCTTCGGAATGTCCACCAGCGGTTTGATCAGGGTTTGGCCTTCCAGACGGATCGTAACCTTGGCGATATCGATCGCCAGATCCCCCATCCGTTCCAGGTCGCTGGAAATTTTAAAAGCGACGATAATCCGGCGCAAATCCTTCGCTACCGGCTGCTGGGTGACGATAAGACGGGAGCCGAGGTCCATCACCTGTTCTTCCATTTCGTTAAGAATCACATCGCGCTCCACGATTTTTTTGGACAGATCTGTATCCAGCGCCTTAAGCGCCGAGATGGCCTCGCTAAGGGCGTGTTCCACGTGCTCGCCCATCTTTCTGAGCAGTTGTCTCAGGTCCTCCAGGTTCTGGTCGAATTCTTTTCTTTGTATCATCTCGGGTTGCCTCCTTCTGTTAACCGAAACGGCCGGAAATATAGTCTTCAGTACGGGAATCCCGCGGGGTGGAAAAGAGTGTGCGCGTATCGTCGGCCTCCACGATCTCCCCGTTGAGGAAGAAGACCGTACGGTCGGAAATCCGCGCTGCCTGATGCATGTTATGCGTCACCATTACGATGGTATACCTGGATTTTAATTCCTGCACCAGTTCTTCGATCTTGAGCGTCGAAATCGGATCCAAGGCCGATGTCGCTTCGTCCATCAGCAATATTTGCGGCTGGACGGCTATTGCCCGGGCAATACAAAGCCTCTGCTGCTGGCCGCCGGATAGACTAAGTGCGGAGCGTTTCAGGAAGTCCTTCACTTCATCCCACAAAACCGCCTGGCGCAAACTCTGCTCGACGATCTCGTCAAGCTGGGCTTTATTTTTCATCCCATGTAGTCTTGGCCCGTAAGCCACATTATCATAGATCGATTTCGGAAAAGGATTCGGCTGCTGAAACACCATCCCTACCTGCTTCCGAAGTGTCTCCACCTGGACATCCTCTCCGTAGATTTCCGTCCCTGCGATTTTCACGGAGCCTTCGATTCTCGTGGCCGGAATCATATCATTCATCCGGTTTAACGTCCGAAGCAGCGTCGATTTTCCGCAACCGGAAGGACCGATAAAAGCGGTGATCGCCTTCTCCGGAATGTCGAGAGATACTTCTTTTAAAGCGTGGAACTGATCATAGTAAAGGTTCAGTTTTTCAATATGAATAATCGAGGTCATGTCATTTCTCCCACTCTGTAGAAATGTATTCTCAATACGAAGCACGGACCTCACGCTTGGCGAGCCCGTGCTGATGCTTAGGTAAATGGGTACATGTCGATTTTACCTCATATATGTAAAAGGGGATAAGCTCATTTGTAAACGCTGTGTTAAAATTCACGCTTCATCAGCCTCGACGAGCTTCGCTAATTCTTCTCTGACTAGCCCGGTCGTCCGCACCGCGGTTTCGGCGGAATGGGCGACTTCTTTTCCCCGCTTCTCGGTCTGGCGGGCCGACTCGACGAGTTGGGAAAACGTAAGCTCCGCCTTGTTCACCCGCCCCTGGCTTTCTTCCATCTCTCTGGTCGTCGAAACGGCGGTGTCCGCGGTTTGCCCCACCAGGCTCCCCACCAGCTCCAACGTCGCGCCGATTTCGCCCGACAGCTTCTTGGTTTGAAAGGCCAGCTTGCGGACCTCGTTCGCCACGACCGCGAATCCGCGTCCATGCTCCCCCGCATGCGCGGCTTCGATCGTCGCGTTCATCGCCAGCATCCCGCTCTGGTCCGCGAGCTCGCGAATCCGGGCCGCGATTTGCGAGATTTCCCCCGCACGGGCGGCCAGCTCGGTCACCTGGCTTTCCTGCGAGCGCGTCAACTCGGCGACGCGGGCAAACATCGCCTTCACCTCTTCCAGCTCCAGCTTTCCCGCGTTCGCCAGCTCCGTCATCCGCTCGGACTCCTTGAGGCTGCGCTTGGCGGCTTCGGACGCCTGTCCCGCCGCCATTTCGATCTCCAGCACGCGGTTTGCGCTCTGTGATACGACGATCCTCCTCGCTTCTTCCGCCTCCCGCTGCAAATTCCGCGACAGCATCATAAGGTCCTGGACGGTCATAATGCCGAAGAACCTTCCCCGCTCCGTTATGATCAGACAATCGTAAAAATGATGGCCCTTACGGCCAAGCGCCGCATCCAGCAATTCGTGCGCCGGGACGGACAGCTCGCAGCGCAGCGGGGAACGCTCGGAAAATTCCAAGGCGGGCCGTTCATAAAACAGGTCAGCGGCGAAGCGGCCGGCCAGATGGCGATAAAACGTATCCCGAATAATTAATCCGACCGGGGAATGATGTTCGTCGGAAATGACGATGCACGGGATTTCGGCCTGCTTTTGAAACATCTGCAGCACCTCCCGGCATAATTCCCGCGGTCCGATCACCGGAACGCGCCGGCAATATTCCCTCGTCGCTGTGCCGGTTTCCCGCTGTAGTTCCAGAACTGCCTGATTGCTCATCTCCTACCACTCCTTGTCCCTATATCCAACAGGGGTATGTCAGAAATGATAGTGCAATATTGTTACGGGAATATTCACAGGACGATAGACCTATGTAAAATAGACTAATATTCATTGTTTTGTAAAAATTTCAGAAGTTCGGAATTTCAGAATCATGACCCCCGTCAGACAACCTTGATAACATAGAATTCCTGCATATCTGCATGTTTTTTTCTTGTTCGGGGCCAAAAATTTCAAAATTCCTGCAATTCTGCAGGAATTTTCGACGAAACCGGCCCGTTTCTCTAAAATCGCTGGAAATACCTGCAGATTTGCATCTTTTTTCGCATCCCCTCGGGGATCGACCCTAAATACCTGCAGATCTGCATCTTTTTGGAGTTGGAAGCTTGGAAGCAAGCACACTAGGCGCCTCTTTGGATGTGACATATGACTTCGATTAGCCATTAAGCCACCTTTCCTTTCGTTATACATAGCAGCTTGAACACTCCTATGATAACGAGCCCATCAGGTGTTTTTGCTATAACATAACAAAAGTCCATCATCGAAAAATCAATGATGGACCGATTTCTTCTTGTTCACGACAAGTTTATAGCCAACCCCGCGGATCGAATCGATATGAACCGAACCCGGGTCGAGTTCCAGCTTTTTGCGCAGCGAGCTGACATGGACATCCACCGTCCGCTGGCCGCCGATATAGTCGAATCCCCACACCGCATTCATCAGGTCGTCGCGCGTCATGACAACCCCGGGCTTCCGGGCGAGGTAAAGGAGCACCTCAAATTCCTTCGGCCTTAACGTGATCTGTTCCCCATTCAGCGTTACCTCGTATTTCTCCGGATACACCGTCAGCGCCCCGAGAGAAATCTGTGCCTCATCGGACGCCGCCGCCGCCGGCTCGCGTTCTTCCTGCCCGTTGGAACGGCGAAGCACGGCAGCCACCCGAGCTAACAATTCGGCCACGCCGAACGGTTTGGTAATATAGTCGTCGGCCCCCGATTTCAGTCCTTCAACTACCTCTTGCTCCGCATTTTTGGCCGTTAAAATAATAATCGGCGTCTTGATGCCCTCTCCACGCAGCTTGGACATGATCTCAAACCCGTTCATTCCGGGAAGCATCAGATCCAGCAAGATGAGGTCAAAATCCTGCTGCATCGCCGTATCGAAACCGGTTTGACCATGTTCGGCCACCACGACTTCGTACCCCTCGCTGGTCAAATTGTAAGACAGCAGTCTCGAAAGCGTCGGCTCATCTTCTATTACCAACAATCGCTGCGTCATAGTAACCCCCATTTTCTCCAGTAGTTGCAGATCGATCCCATTTCAAGCCCTTAAACAAGCCAAGCATAACATGGATATGTTAACGGGGTGTAAAAATATAAAAATACGGAAAAAGCAAGTTTAACTTTCTGCATCATGATACTGCATAAACGGCAGCTCGACGATGAAGGAGGACCCTTCACCGACTTTGCTCTCGACCCGAATCGTGCCCCGGTGCAGCTCCGTCAAGTGCTTGACGATGGAAAGCCCGAGCCCCGTACCGCCGGAACTGCGGGAACGCGCCTTATCCACCCGGTAGAAACGTTCGAAGATCCGGGGCAGATCTTTTTTCGGAATGCCGATCCCCGTATCCGTTACCGTAATTCGAACTTTTTCCGCTTCGTCCCCGTCGCCGAGCACCTCCGCCTCCACTTTAACCCGACCGCCCTCCAGCGTATAGCTGATCGCGTTGGACAACAGGTTCATAAAAATTTGCCGGAGCCGATCCTCGTCCCCTTCAATAAACAAATGCTCGGGAACCCCTTGGAGCAGCACGATCGATTTCTTGCGGGCCGCCGGATCAAGCATTTCAAAAATGCTGTCAAACAGCTCCTTCAGATGTACCGGAGCATATTCCAGCGGTACCCGTTTCGATTCGATCTTCGACAATTCCAAAATATCGCCGATCAGGCGGTTCAACCGTTCGCCTTCATCCAGGATGATCTGCAGGAAGGAGCGCTTCGTATCCTCGTCCTTCACGCCTCCGGCCAGCAAGGTCTCCGCGAATCCCTTCACCGCGGCAATCGGCGTCTTCAGTTCATGGGACACATTGGCCACGAATTCGCTGCGCATGACCTCCAGCCGGCGGATATCGGTAACATCCTGGAGAAGGAACAGCATCCCCCGATAGCTCCCGTCATCCTCAAACATGGGGACACCGTCAAACTGCACGATCCGTTCTTCGGGCGAATACAAATTCCGCTCCTCCCGCAAAAACTCCTTGCGGGTGATCCCCTCTTCCACAAACTTCATGAACTCGTAATTCCGTTTCAGCTCCTGATACGACTTCCCTAAAACCTGGTCGCTCCGCAAATGAAGAATCCGCTCCGCCTCGCGGTTGATGAGCGCGATATTCCCGGACGTATCCACCATAAGAATGCCGCCGGTCATGTTGGCGAGGACGCTCTGCATCAGATCCTCGTTATCGTGGATTACTTTAAGCTGCTGCTGCAGGCTGTCGGCCATTCCGTTGATCGCATGGCCCAGCTGGCCGATTTCATCCTTGCGGTCCAAATTTACCCGGGCGTCGTAATCGAGCCGCGAAATCCGGTTCGCCACCCGGGTGATATGCTCCAGAGGCTTCGTAAGCCCGGACGCGACGCGGTAGCTGACGAGGGCGGCCGCGATAAACAACAGAAGCAGCCCGCCCGCCATCAAATACCAGCCTTTAGTCATTTCTTTCCCTACGGCTTCGAGGCTCATCGAGAGCCGGATATAGCCTTCAAACCCCCGGTCGGATTTGACCCGGTGCGCGACATACAGCATATCCTGGCCGATCGTTTCGCTGTACCGGATTGCGCTGCCGACGGCCTCTCCGGCGGCAGACCGGATTTCCTGGCGTTCGGCGTGGTTGTCCATCTCCCCGGGAAGCATTTCCGAATCCCCGATGACCTTTCCGTCAAGGGTGACGAACGTCACCCGGGAATCCGTCAACCGGTCAAGCTCCCGCGCCCGGTCCGTGTAATAATCGACGGCATCCGGGCGATCGGGAGGAATGAAAGCGAACGTGCTCTCCAGCAAATTGATTTCCCGTGCCATATTTTCCTCTAGCGCACGGATGTGGGAATCTTTAAAAACCTGAGCCATCGTCAGGCCGGCGGCCAACATCGAGACGCCGACCAGGCTCATTAAAATCAAGGTAAGCCTCGTGCGAAAGGTTTTCATCTTTATTTAAACACCGTTTCTTTAAAAGTAGACAGCTTTTCCAGAGAAGCCTTCTCCACACCGGCATGCAGGCTGTCGCCATGGGAATCCATCGTCACGATCGCCGCAAAGCCGTCCACCTCCAGATGCCACATCGCCTCGGGAATGCCGAACTCCATGAAATCGACGCCGTTGACCTTTTTGATACATTCCGCATAGTACTGCGCCGCTCCGCCGATGGCATTCAAATAGACGGCCCCATGATCCTGAAGGGCAGCCAACGTTTTCGGCCCCATGCCCCCCTTGCCGATGACCGCACGGATGCCGAATTTCTTGATGATATCGCCTTGATAAGGTTCCTCGCGGATGCTGGTCGTCGGCCCCGCGGCCTTGACATGCCACTCGTCCCCGTCCTTCAGCATGACTGGGCCACAGTGATAAATGACCGCCCCGTTCAAGTCGACCGGTGCATCATGGTCCATCAGGTATTTATGCAGCGCATCCCGTCCCGTGTGCATCTCGCCCTGGATGATGACGACATCGCCGACACGAAGGTCGCGGATTTGTTCCTCGGAGATCGGCGTACGCAGAACGACTTCGCGGCCTTGTCCGGGCTGGGAGGCACCGTTCGAGCCATCCGTTTGACCGGCGGTGGGCGTCGTGGCCGCGGCCTCCCGGGCCGGTTCTTCGAGGGAATCGCCGACTTGGACCTCGCTGCCCGACGGATAAATCCAACCCTGGATCTCTCCCGTGGACGGGTTCAGCTTGACGCCTTGACGCCGGAACGCCCAGCAGTTATAGGCGACCGACACGAAGAAGCTCGCCGGCAGCCGGTTGGCGGCTCCGATTTTGCAGCCGAGTAACGTAACTTCGCCGCCAAACCCCATCGTGCCGATGCCGAGCTGGTTCCCGGCTTCCATAATGTATCGCTCCAGTTGGTCGAGCTCGGGAACGGGGTTGACGTCGTCCACCTCGCGGAATAACTGTTGTTTGGCCAACTCGTAGCCGGTTGTCCGGTCTCCGCCGATGCCGACGCCGATAAACCCCGCGCTGCAGCCTTGTCCCTGCGCCTGATAAATCGCGTGCAGGATGCATTTGCGGATGCCGTCCAAATCGCGGCCGGCGCGTCCAAGCCCCTCCAGCTCCGCAGGCAGGCTGTACTGGATATTCTTGTTCTCGCAGCCGCCCCCTTTTAGAATCAGACGGAGATCGATGTAATCCTGCTCCCACTGTTCAAAATGAATCACCGGCGTCCCCGGGCCGAGGTTGTCGCCGCTGTTCTCGCCCGTCAAAGAGTCCACCGAATTCGGCCGCAGCTTGCCGTCTTTCGTCGCCCGCTGAATCGCCGCCCGGATCGCTTTCTTCATTTCGATCTGGTTCGTCCCCACCGGGGTATGGACGATAAACGTCGGCATTCCGGTATCCTGGCAGATCGGGGAAATTTGCTCCTCGGCCATTTGAATGTTCCGTGTGATCGTCGACAGCGCGAGTCCCGCACGCGTCGCCTGGTTCTCCATGGCCCGCCCCCGGTTCACCGCCCTGCGGACATCGCCGGGCAAGTTTGTTGACGTTTCCACAATCAATTGATATACGCTCTCTTCAAACTGGTGCATGATCCGATCTTCCCCTCTCTTGTCCTGTATTTCTCGATAGCTTTATAATAACATAGTACTTTCCCCGAGGTTGAAAATATCTTCAAATTCATCATATCAAAAAGAGAGGTTTCTCACGGATGAGCCACCATTTTTCTGCTTATATGTATCGTCTCCGCTCCATTCAGCGTTGGAGTCTGATGCGGAGCACCGCTGCCGAAAACGTCGCGGAGCATTCCTTTCATGTCGCGCTGCTCGCCCATTTGTTATGCGAAATCGGCAACAGCCTGACAGGGCGCCGATTGAACGCCGAACGGGCCGCCACGCTCGCTTTGTTTCACGATGCCACCGAGGTGTTTACCGGGGATATCCCGACGCCCGTCAAGCACCATAATCCCAAGCTCCTGGCAAGCTTCCGTGAAATGGAGGGAATCGCCGCCGAACGGCTGCTCTCCATGGTGCCTCCTCCACTGCAAACCGTATATGCACCTTTAGTATCGCCATCGACTCATGCAGGCCCCGATGGGGACGCCGAGCTGATGAAAATGGTGAAGGCGGCCGACACCCTTGACGCTTATTTGAAATGCGCCTGGGAGATGGCGGCCGGTAACCGCGAATTTGCGGTGGCCAAACAACAGCTCCTTACCAAGCTGGAGCACATGCGCCTGCCGGAAATCGACTATTTCTTAAGAGAGTTTGCGCCGAGCTTTGAAATGACCCTGGACGAACTGTCCGATGAGGCCACCCGTCCGGTGGAGTAGCTGAGAGAGGAAACAGTTCAAAAAAGGCGTCCCTTCGTTCTTTGTCACGAACGAAGGGACGCCTCTATTTTCAGGATTTTATTCAATTATCCTTTTATCCGTTGACGATTTCGCCGCCGTTGATATGCAGGACTTGACCACTCATATAGGAAGAATCGTCGGAGGCGAGGTACACATAAGCCCCGGCCAATTCTTCCGGCTGGCCCGGACGCTGCATCGGGACATTGCCGCCGAACTCGGACACCTGCTTGGCGTCGAAGGTCGACGGAATAAGCGGCGTCCAGATCGGTCCCGGCGCGACCGCGTTGACGCGAATTCCTTTCTTCCCGACGATGTTCATCGAAAGGGCGCGCGTGAAGCTGACGATCGCCCCTTTTGTGGAAGAGTAATCGATCAGCGTCGGATTTCCTTTATATGCGGTGACCGATGCCGTATTGATAATCGCACTGCCTTTCTTCAAGTGCGGCATCGCCGCTTTCACAAAATGGAACATCGAGAAAATATTCGTCCGGAACGTCCGCTCCAACTGCTCGGTCGTAATATCCTCGATTTGCTGCTGAGGATGCTGTTCCGCGGCGTTATTGACCAGAATATCCAGACCGCCGAGGGCGTCGACCGTTTGTTTGACCGCCTGCTTGGCGAAGTTCTCATCGCCCACATCCCCCGGAATCAGCACGCATTTGCGGCCTTCCCGCTCGATTTCCGCCTTTGTGTGGTTGGCGTCGTCATGTTCGTTCAAATATACGATGGCCAGATCGGCGCCCTCTTTCGCATACGCGAGCGCTACCGCGCGACCGATCCCGCTGTCTCCTCCGGTAATGAGAGCCACCTTGCCGCGCAGCTTGCCAGCCGCCAAATAAGTCCCCTCATACTCGGGGCGGGGATGCATGTCCGATTCGATACCCGGCTGTTGATCCTGGTGCTGCGGAGGCATCGTTTGCTTGGATTGCCCGTTTCCTGACATGGTTCATTCTCCTTCCGTCAATAGTAGTCCTGGTTTCCCTTTCTAGGATAGGCCTACACGCCGAAGCTTATGCCGAACTCCTTAATCGGTGAGAGACAACTCGACGTGAAGGTATTGTTGCATCCAGAACTAACTTACCACCGAAGGGACGGGACCAAACAGGAAATCGCTTAAACCGGGATCCCGAAATGGCCGAAAAACCAGGAGTCGTCCCGAAGGCGCCGGGTCTCATATTTATCTCTGGAAAAAGCGGCCGTGCGGGCGATCTCCTCCGACTGCTTCATAGCTTCCGCACCGAACACGCGGGCCACCAAATCCCGGCAGGCCGTAATCCGGTCCTCCCGGAAATGCAGCTCGGCGAGCCTGAGCAAATCGCTCCCCCATTGTAGAGCACGGTCATCGATGGGGAAATTCTGCCTGTAAACGATCATAAGCGCCGTTTCCGAGACCAGTCGGCAGCGACCTCCCAAAAGCCAGGTTCGCAGCGAAAGCTCGGAGGTTTCCAGCCCTTTACCGATGAATCCTTCCTCCACTCCGCCGATCTCCTTAAATTTCTCCCGCGAAATCGCAAAGCATTCCGGAGAAAGCCAGGCTAGCGCTTCGTCTTCGGTTCTCCAAGGGTATTGCTCCATACTGCGAAGCAGCTCCCCATCGTAGCGGAGCTCGGGGGCGAAACGGGAGGATTCGTGAATCTCCATCCGCGGAGACACCGCTTCCGCCTCCCCCTCCAAAATAGGGGCCAGCAGAGCTTCCATCCAATGATCTTCAAAATACAACCGCGGCGTACAAAAGATCAGATAAGTTCCGAAGGCGTGGGCCGCTCCCAAGTTCCGCGAAGGGACTCCGGTTTGACCTTTTAACAGGCGAAACGGCCGGGGAAAATGATAATTCATCAAAAAATCGCAGCATCCGTCGACCGATCCCTCATTGACCAGGATCAACTCGTATGGGATGGAAGTTTGCGAAACCTTTAAAGACTCCATGGCCATGAACAGGTCGATCCCGTTGTTTTTTACCGTCATAATGATAGAAACCATAGGTTGGGAAGACATAAAAAATTCTCCTTAGCAGCATAATAAATAAACCCAAAATCAGGATAACCTACTTGATTTATCCGATTCCAAGTACCATAATACTCCAATTCATGCTTTCAGTAAACAGAAACAAAACTATCAGTTTATTATCTTTGCCTCTCAATCTCACTATGGTAAATACAGGAGGGGTAATATGGACTATGACGCACTAGGCAAACGGCTTCGGCAGGAACGCCACAAAATGAATCTGACCCAGGAAAAACTCGCGGAGAAAATCGAGGTTTCCGACGCATACATAGGGCAAATCGAGCGGGGCGAACGCAGTTTGTCGTTGGAAACGCTCGTTAAACTGGCCAATCAACTGGGTGTTACCGTCGACTATTTGCTGCATGATTCCATCGAAATTAACGATGACCAATTTATGAATCAAGTCAGGCAGATCATGATGGAGCGTTCGCCGAAAGAAAAGCAACTGGCGCTCGACATCCTGAAGCTGATGTTTGCCCACCTGGATGATATGCATAAGTAGACATAGAAAACGCGGGATGAGGGTTTTTCTTCATCTCGCGTTTTTTCGTGCTTGACAAGTTTTTGTTAACTGGTAAACTAAAATATAGTTAACCGGTTAACAAAAATAGAAAGAGGTCGACCCTATGGAAACCGATAAGCACAATCAAGCCCTTGAAGCTGTTCAGCAGTTTATCATGAGAAGAGAAAAGCGGATGCAGCGGCGAAGCACGGCGGTCGAGAAGCTGGCTTCCGAATTAACGCCCACGGGTGTCAAGTGGACGCTCACCCAGCTCCACATTCTCTCTATGGTCCAAAAACAGCCCGAAGCATTAAACAACACCTTGCTTGCCGAACGGCTCCATCTTTCCAAACCCGCGGTAACCAAAGCGGTCCGTCCGCTTGTGGAGCAACAGCTGTTGCTTCCTTCTCGGCATGCCGCTAATCAGAAGGAAATTTACTATCGCTTGTCCGAACAAGGCGATGCGCTGGCTGAAGCCCATGACCGGATCCATGAGCGTATGAAAGAGGAGTACATCAAACTGTTTAAAGCTTTCTCGAACGAGGAACTTGACGTGATTATCCGATTCCTCACCGCATGGTCCAACTTGATCTAATCGATCCCTGAATTTGGAGGTTAGTAGAATGAACAAATCGGAAGCAATATTATTTTTGGAGGGAATGTACCGGGACATCGTGGGGAATTTAAATACCGACAAGATTCCGGATTACTTTGCCGGCAACTATATGCAGACTACGGACGGCGTATCGTCCGATCTGCACGCATTCGGAGATCATATCGCCGAACTGAAAAGAATCACCCGTCAGATCCGGGTGTCCCCTTTTCATGATATCCTGTTTGACGAGGAGGAGCAGACGGCGGTGGTTCGATATGAAGTGGACGTGACGAAGAACAACGGGGCCCGCGGACAGGTGGAACTGATCGCTTTGTTCCAATGGTCAGGCGACAAAATCGTTCGCTGCCACGAGCTGTCGCGCCCGATTTCCCCCGGGGAGGAGTTCAAGGACATTGCGAGCGTGAGCTAGTTAAAAAAACCATTCCTTACCGGGTGGCGATCCGCTTCGCCCGGCTCTGGAATGGTTTCTTCATGCCCTTATGTAGGGAAACTCTTATAAGAAGGGTTAAATAATGTTTCTGTACACCATAAAGAAGGAAATCAGCAGCACGCAGAGGCAAAGCAGCGTACTGAAGGTCCGAAGCTTGCCGGCATCCTGAATGCCTTTATTGTTGCGGATTCCTTCGATCGCCTGACGGAGCGGCTTGCCCAGCATCCCGCTGAACGCGCCGATGGCCAGGAACAACACAATAACAACAATGATCCAGGTCCTCGTGTACCCGCCACCGCCGCCGGTAATCAAATATCCGCCGGTCAACAGTTGAATGACCAAGCCGATTTGCGCATACGTGTTCAAAGTCTTTATGGCGGACACGGTACCTTCCTGAGCGGCCGGCGTCAGCTTGGGCACTTTGCTGAACACGATCGGCAGCACCAGGTAGAAGCCCAGCGCCAAGGCACCCACGATGTGGAGAAACATCATGATTCCGTACATATCACAACCACCTTTGTCAATTAGATTTATTACAATCTATTATAGCGAGAGTTGCCATTAAAAGAAAGGAATCCTCCCGTTTCGAGAGGATTCCTTATTTTCAGATATTCACATTTCTGACACGTTTACCCTCGCACCATCGAAATGACGCTGCGCACGGAGGCCGCGGATTTATCCAACGCCGCCTTTTCGTCGGGAGTCAGCTCCAGGTCAAACACTTTTTCGATGCCGCCTCCGCCCAAAATGACCGGTACGCCCATGAACAGACCGTCATAGCCATACTCGCCCTCCAGTAGAGCGATAACCGGCAAAATCCGCTTTTTGTCCTTCAGTATCGCTTCCGTCATTTGCACGAGCGATGCCGCCGGCGCATAATAGGCGCTGCCGTTGACGAGCAGATCGACAATCTCGCCGCCGCCCACGCGCGTACGTTGGACGATCGCTTCGATGCGCTCCCGTGGAAGCAGCGTCTCGATCGGAATGCCTCCAACGCTGGAATAACGAACGAGGGGCACCATGTCGTCGCCGTGGCCGCCGAGCACGAAGCCGCGAACGTCTTCCACCGAAACGTTCAGCTCCTGCGCGATAAACGTGCAGTACCGCGCGGTGTCAAGCACGCCGGATTGACCTATCACGCGGTTTTTCGGAAACCCGAGCGCCCGGTATGCCGTATGTGTCATCGCGTCCACCGGGTTGCTCAGGACGATCACCGTGGAATTCGGGCAATGCTTTTTCACGTTTTCACAAACGGAGCGCACGATCCCGGCGTTCGTATTCACGAGATCGTCGCGGCTCATCCCCGGCTTGCGGGCAATCCCGGCCGTGATGATGACGATGTCGGAATCCGCGGCGTCTTCGTAAGAAGACGTGCCGACGATCTTACTGTCGAATCCCTGAACCGGGCCGGCTTCGAGCATGTCGAGCGCTTTGCCCTTCGTCGGATTCTCAAGCTGCGGGATATCGAGGAGAACGACGTCACCGAGTTCTTTTTGCGCAAGCATCAGCGCGGTAGTCGCGCCGGTAAAACCGGCGCCGACGACCGTAATCTTTTTACGACGAATCGCCACGTTGATCAAGACCTCCTACATGTTATTAATGACTTGATCCGCGAACTCGGAACACTTCACTTCCTTAGCACCCTCCATCAGGCGGGCAAAGTCGTAGGTAACCGTCTTGTTGTTGATCGAGGTTTCCAGGCCTTTGTAAATCAGGTCGGCCGCTTCCTGCCAGCCCAAATGCTCGAGGAGCATTACGCCGGACAAAATGACGGAGCCCGGATTCACCACGTCAAGGTCCGCATATTTCGGAGCCGTGCCGTGCGTGGCTTCAAAAATCGCATGCCCTGTAACGTAGTTGATGTTCGCTCCCGGCGCGATGCCGATTCCGCCGACTTGAGCCGCCAAGGCGTCGGACAAATAGTCGCCGTTCAAGTTCAGCGTAGCGATCACGTCGAAGTCCGTCGGGCGCGTCAACACTTGCTGAAGCGCGATATCCGCGATCGCGTCCTTGATGATGATCTTGCCGGCGTCCTGAGCTTCCTTCTGAGCCTGGTTGGCCGCTTCGGTTCCGGATTCTTCTTTGATCCGGTCGTACTGGGCCCAAGTGAACACCTTGTCTCCGAATTCGGCTTCAGCCACTTCATAACCCCAGTTTTTGAAGGCGCCTTCCGTGAATTTCATGATATTGCCTTTGTGCACGAGCGTAACGCTCTTGCGGCCGTGCTTGATCGCATATTCCACCGCAGCGCGAACCAGGCGCTTCGACCCTTCTTCCGAAACCGGCTTGATCCCGATGCCGGAGGTTTCAGGGAAGCGGATTTTCTTCACGCCCATTTCGTTTTGCAGGAATTGAAGCACTTTCTTCACTTCTTCGGAGCCTTCTTTGTACTCGATGCCCGCGTAAATATCCTCCGTGTTCTCGCGGAAAATAACCATGTCCACGAGATCCGGACGTTTCACCGGTGACGGAACGCCATTGAAATAGCGGACCGGACGAAGACAAACGTACAGATCCAGCTCCTGGCGGAGCGCCACGTTCAGCGAACGGATGCCGCCGCCGATCGGCGTGGTCAACGGACCTTTAATCGCCACAATATATTCGCGAATCGCGGTCAGCGTATCCGCCGGCAGCCACTCCCCGTATGTATTGTAGGCCTTCTCCCCCGCGAACACTTCGTACCAGGCTATTTTTTTCGCGCCGCCGTAAGCTTTCTCCACCGCGGCGTCCAGAACCCGCTTGGAGGCTTTCCAAATGTCGCGGCCGGTACCGTCCCCTTCAATGAAAGGAATGATCGGGTTATTCGGCACCTGAAGTTTACCGTTATCGATAACGATTTTCTCACCTTCGGTCGGAAGGCTGAACTTTTCCAATTGCAGCATGTTTTGGTTTCCTCCTTATAATCGTGTGTTATTCATTTTAACACAATGGCAACCCGGTTTCCCGGGTTGGCCAGCGTTTATCTCAAATCGATCGGAATGTACTGCTGATTCGTCGCTCCCGTATATTCGGCGCGAGGACGAATGATGCGGTTGTCGTCAAGCTGCTCCAAAATATGCGCGGTCCATCCGGACAAGCGGCTGATCGCAAAAATCGGTGTGAACAGATCTCTCGGAATGCCCAGCATCGTATAAACCGAGGCCGAATAAAAATCGACATTCGGTTTCAGCCCCTTTTGGTTCGTTACGAGTTCCTCCACTTTGACCGAAATGTCGTAAAGGGTCGTGTCGCCTTTCATCAATCCCAGCTGACGGGACATTTTTTGCAGATGTTTGGCGCGGGGATCCCCGTTCTTGTATACCCGGTGTCCGAAGCCCATGATCTTCTCCTTGTTGGCGAGCTTGCTTTGAATATAAGGCTCGACTTGATCCAAGGTGCCGATTTCGCTCAGCATCTGCATCACCGCCTCATTGGCCCCCCCATGCAGCGGGCCCTTCAGGGTGCCGATGGCGGATGTAATGCCGGAGTAAATATCCGAAAGCGTGGCGATTGTGACCCGGGCGGAGAAGGTCGAGGCGTTCAGCTCATGATCCGCATGGAGAACAAGCGCTTGATCCAAGGCACGGACGGCGACCGGATCGGGCTCCTCGCCGGACAGCATGTAGAGGAAGTTGTGGGCCAGCGATACGCCTTTCAGCGGAGCAACCGGCTCTTTCCCTTCGCGAATCCGGGCAAAGGCGGCGATCAGCGTAGGCAATTGAGCTTGCAGTTTGATCGCTTTGATCTGATTGCAATCGCGGGTGTTGTCATTCGCCTGCTCGTCATACAAAGCCAGGGCCGAAACGGAGGTGCGGAGCACAGCCATCGTATTCGCGTTGGCCGGATAGAGCTTCATTTGCTCAAGAACCGCTTCCGGAACCGGCGCATATTCGCTTAGTTGATTCTGCAGGTTGGCCAACTGATTTTTGGTGGGCAGCTTGCCGTACCAAAGCAAATAAGCAGTCTCTTCATACGTTGCCCGCTCCGCCAGGTCATCGATATTAATGCCGCGATAGGCAAGAACCCCGTCGTGAATCGAGCTTATGGATGAAGTCGCTGCTACAATCCCTTCCAGTCCTTTGGTAGCCGTCATAGTGCATCTCTCCTTTGAAAACGAAATATGAGCCGAACAAGCCAATGAAAACATTTTCAATTTAAAAGTTTAAAATTTTCAGAGCATGGCAAAAACAAGGCCCGGACGAAGTAGATATCTGGCTATGACGCCGGGTACCGTGTTCATCGGTAACTCGGTTCAGCCTGTAAATTCATCATACTGGATTTTTGAAAGCAAGGGAACCCGAACAGCCCCATCCTGGATATCAAATTGTTTTATCACTACGATAAATGTTTTTTTGAAATCGCTTTCGTTTTGCAATGATAAATATCACTTTATACCTTTTCTCTTTCGATGACTTCATGAACTTCCTGAATAAATTGTTTCCGGCATAGAAAAAGAGGCTAAGTAATAGGGTAGAGTTAGGACCTGTCCGAAAAGGGGAATGCCGTTTGGATAATGTGTTGAGAAAACGCCTGCTGCGCGGGACCTGGGTGCTCCTAGTCCTCATTTTGCTGATCGGCGGTTTTTATTGGGTGCTGCCGTTAATGTATCCGTTCCTGATCGCCTGGCTGATCGCCTATGCGATGAATCCCTTCGTGCGCTGGTTGCAGAACGCCGTCAAACTGCCGCGCTGGCTCGCGGTAACCGCCGCGCTGCTCGTTTATTTCGGGGGAGCCGGAGTCGTCCTGTCCGCCGCCATCACGCGGCTCGTCAAGGAACTGATCAGCCTGGCCGAATCATTGGACCAGCATATCGAAAACTGGCGGAATTGGTTTGTCGAATGGAGCCAAAGCGAAGGAATCCAAAACATCATTAATGAAATCAACCGCTTTGTGGCCGACAATCCCAATTACGAAAACACGATCAATCAGAACATCGACAACACGACAAGCACGATCAGCTCGGCTATATCCCGCCTGCTCAGCGGACTGCTAAGCGGGATCGTTCAACTGTTGACCTCGCTGCCCAATCTCGGGCTGATTTTGGTCGTCATCTTGCTGGCCGCTTTTTTTATCAGCAAAAACTGGGAGCGCCATATCCGGTTTCTCGCCGGCTTTATCCCTCCCGCCTTTCGCAAGACCGCCGGAGAGGTCTGGAGGGATTTGCAAAAAGCGCTGTTCGGGTATTTGCGCGCCCAGTTCATCATGATCTCGATTACGGCTGTGATCGTCCTGATCGGCCTGCTGATTCTTCGCGTCGATTCCGCATTCACCTATGCGCTGCTAATCGGCCTTGTGGATCTGCTCCCGTATCTCGGGGTCGGAACCGTCATGATCCCCTGGTTGGTCTATGCCTATATGACGGGGGACCTCAGATTGGGGATCGGCCTGTCGATCCTGTACGGCGTCATTCTGGTCGCGCGCCAGCTGATCGAGCCCAAAGTGCTGGCGAGCAGCGTCGGCCTCGATCCCCTTCCCACGCTGATCGCCATGTTCGTCGGCCTGAAGCTGTTCGGCGTATTGGGGCTGATCATCGGCCCCGTCTCCTTCGTCGTCGTCGGCGCCATGATTCGCGCGGGCGTGCTTCGCGATCTCCGCAACTATATCGTGAACGGAAGGCTGCGATGACGCATCGCGGCCTTTCTTTCTCACGCCGGCCTTACATCCGTTCCGGCGCTTGGAGACCGATCAGCCCCAGCCCGGTCTTTAGCGTGAACCGAACCCCTTGAACGAGGGCAAGACGAGCGAGGCGCAGCGTCGCTTCTTCTTTCAAGATCGGGCAATCGTGGTAAAAACGGTTAAAAGCCTGGGCGGTATCCACCAAATAGCGCGTAATCAGCGAAGGCTCCAGCTTGACGGCCGCCTGCCGGACCACTTCCGGGAACAAGGCAAGCTGTTTGATCATCCTGAACTCCGCCTCGCCGTCCAACTGCCGAGGATCCCAATCGGTTCCCGGTTTCAGGTTGACCTCCTGCACATCCGCGACCTCCGTACCCATGCGCAGTACGCTGCAGGCCCGGGCATACGTATATTGCACGTATGGCCCTGTTTCTCCTTCAAAGCTCAGCGCCTCTTTCCAGGAAAAATCGATGTCTTTGATCCGGTTTCCCCTAAGATCATTAAAGATGACGGCCCCCACGCCGACTTGCTTGGCCACCTCGTCCTTGTTCTCCAGCTCGGGATTCTTCTCCTCGATAATTCCGCGGATTTTGGAAACCGCCTGATCGAGCACCTCTTCCAGCCGGACGACCTTCCCCCTCCGGGTGGACAGGGCCTCGCCCTCGAGGCTGACCCGACCAAACGGAACGTGGACAAGTTCGGACGCCCACCCGTAGCCCATCCGTTCGATCACCTTAAACCATTGGCTAAAATGCAGGCTTTGCGAATAGTCCGTCACATACAAGGCTTTATGGAAACCGAAGGTCCGCTTCCGGTACAGCGCCGCCGCTATGTCGCGGGTAGGGTAGAGGGAGCTGCCGTCTTTTTTCAGAATCAAGGCCGGGGGCATGCCGTACTCCTCGAGGCGGACAAGCCAAGCGCCCTCATCCTCCTCAAGCAGGCGTTTTTCCCTCAGTTCCCGCACAACCTCATCCATATACTCATTGTAAAAGCTCTCCCCGGTCACAAAATCAAACCGCACGCCGAGCCGATCGTAGATCTTCTGGAATTCCGCCAGACTTACATCGACGAACCGTTTCCACAGCTTCTTAGCCTCCGCGTCTCCCCGCTCCATTTTGACGAACCACTCTCTGGCCTCATCCTCCAAAGCGGGATCTTTGTCGGCCTCCTCATGAAAACGCACGTACAGCCCCAGCAGTTCGTCGATAGCCGCTTCCTCCAGGCGGGCGGCGTTTCCCCAACGGAGATAGGCCGTGATCAGCTTCCCGAACTGCGTCCCCCAATCACCCAGGTGATTAATCCCGACACAACGGTAACCCAGATGCGAAAATATCCGGTACAGCGAGCTTCCGATGACGGTGGATCGCAGATGTCCCACGTGAAAAGGCTTGGCGATATTCGGGGAGGAAAAATCGATCACGACCGTTTTCCCTTCGCCGTCCTCCCCCGCTCCATACCGTTCCCCGCTTTCTAAAATTCCGGGCAATATCGCCTCGGCTACTGCGGCGTGATCCAAAGAAAAGTTGACGTA
This sequence comes from Paenibacillus faecis, assembly GCF_008084145.1. Taxonomy (GTDB): domain Bacteria; phylum Bacillota; class Bacilli; order Paenibacillales; family Paenibacillaceae; genus Fontibacillus; species Fontibacillus faecis. The sequence continues at coordinate 963,733 of NZ_VSDO01000001.1, forward strand.
ACCCGCTTGCGACGACACTTTGATAAGGCCGGAACCGGCGATTCCCCGGGCATGAAGCCCCTCCTCAAGCTCCCGGGCGATCCCCGCGGGGGAAGCTTTGCGCTGTTTGGCTAACGTAAAGCAGGGAAAAGACAAGTCCCCCATCGCGGCATCGCGCGGAATTTCCAGCAGCCCCCCGATCTCCTCTTCCGTCACTTCATGCAACAGGCCGGCGAGCTGTTCGGCGATGATCTTTTTAAACCGTTCCATTTCAATCCCCTCTTTTCTCCAAATAAAAAAAGCCCCTCATCTCATGAAGAGACGAGAGACTTTACAGTTCCCGCGGTACCACTCTGCGTGCCGGGACAAAAGTCCCGACCCCTCTGAAGGATAACGGCCTACACCCGGGTTTGCTTACGGCTCGGCGAACCCGACGCTTTGGGCAAACCATCTCCCGGGCCCGCTTCCGCTAAGCTTCCCCATACCGGCTTCCACCTTCCCGGCTCGCTATTATGGTTTCCAGCAGCGTACTGTCCCGTTCCTAGATATTTCATATGAAATTTCAAATAGGTTAAAACTAGTTATAGCGAAAAAAGGTCAAAAAGTCAACGCCGGAAAAAGGTAATCGTTCCGTCTTTGATTTTTTTGCCGATCCATTTCATCAATAGCAGACGATAAAGGGGACGCGTTAAAGGAAATACCATCGTAAACCCGATCGCATCGGTAACAAAACCCGGAATCAGCAGCAGGATTCCGCCGCCGAATACGCAGAGACCCTCAATCATCATCTTGCCGGGAATCTGATTGCCAATCATTTGAGATTTGGCATCCGCCATCAGTTTTCGGCCCTCAAACTGCATCATTAGGAGGCCGATAACCGAAGTGGCCAAGGTCAGAAAGATCGTCTTTCCAACGCCAAGCCGCTCCCCGACCCAAACATAACCCCAAAATTCTACCAGGGGAACGATCACGACAAATCCCGCTATCCATTTGCGCATACAATAACTCCTTTTTCCTGCGGCGTAACTCCATGAATTATAGCAAAGCTCTAAAGAGTATTGTAACGTTTTGGTCTGCCGGAATCAAAATTTACTGGCCCGCTCGAATACGTCGTACCAATCCGGAAATACTTTTTTGAACTGAACGGGCTTGAAATCCTCCCTGCGGACCACGTAATGCGTAGAGGATCCGACGACGCAGAGTTCGCCTTCCCCGTTAAGGACCTCATAGGCATACTCCGTTTTGACCCCGCCGTTCGAACGGATCCAGGTGCGAAGCAATACGTCGTCCCCGTAACGGATGCCTTTTCGGTACTCGACCTTCATCTCATGAACCGGCGAAATATATCCCGCCTGCTCCATATGAATATAGTTCAGTCCCAGTTCCTCGATCAGCGCGGTCCGTCCCGCCTCAAACCAGCCCAGATAGTGCGCATGATAGACAATGCCCATCATGTCGAATTCAAAATATTTGGGTTTGATCGCCAGTTCGCTAACATGCATCCCGGGTCCCTCCTTTTTCGTTCAAATCTACTATAAGCCCGGCTTAATCTAGCAAAAAAGCAATGGAAAGCCCGTTGGCACGGGCAAACCATTGCTTCCGATATGCGGCTTGCTGTATCTAAAGCTATTACTTGCGGATTTGTCCGATTTTGACCAGGTTTGTCGAACCGGAGCGTCCCAGCGGAATCCCCGCGGTGATCACAACCAGATCGCCTTCCTTCACAAGACCGGAATCCAATCCGCCCTTCATCGCGTTGTCGAACATTTCGTCCGTGGAAGAAGCCAATTGGCCTTTGACCGGAGTTACGCCCCAGTTCAGCGCAAGACGGCGCAGCGTTTGGTCTTCCGTGGTCACGGCGATAATCGGCGCTTTCGGACGGTATTTGGAGACCATACGAGCGGTATAGCCCGTTTCCGTCGAAGTGATGATCGCTTTGGCGTTCAGATCCAGGGCGGAGTTGGCTACCGCTTGGGAAATCGCCTCGGTTACCGTCGTTTGTTGGGCATTGCTTTGCTTGATGAAGATTTCGCGATATTCCAGCGCGGATTCCGCCTTCTCGGCAATACGCGACATCGTCAACACGGATTCCACCGGATATTTCCCGGCAGCCGTTTCGCCGGACAGCATGATCGCGTCGGTACCGTCGAAAATGGCATTGGCCACGTCGCTGGCTTCCGCACGCGTAGGTCTAGGGTTGCGCTGCATCGAATCCAGCATTTGCGTTGCCGTGATAACCGGTTTGCCGACACGGTTACATTTCTCGATCATGCGCTTTTGCACCAACGGCACATCTTCCGCCGGAATTTCCACACCCAAGTCCCCGCGGGCAACCATCAGGCCGTCGGAAACTTCCAAAATCTCATCCAGGTTGTCCACACCTTGCTGGTTTTCGATCTTAGAAATGATTTGGATGTGCGTTGCATTGTGACGCTCCAGCAATTGACGGATTTCAAGAACGTCGCTGGCTTTACGAACGAAGGAAGCCGCAATGAAATCGATGCCTTGTTCGATCCCGAAGATGATATCGTTAGCGTCTTTCTCGGTGATGCCTGGCAGGGAAATGTTCACGCCCGGGACGTTAACGCCCTTCTTGCTCTTGATGGTACCGCCGTTGACGATCCGACACTTGATTTCCGTTCCTTGAATATCCACTACGGTCAAACCGATCAAACCGTCATCGATCAGAATGGTCGAACCGACTTCCACATCGCCAGGAAGTTCTTTGTAGGTGATGGAGATGCGGTCTTTGTCACCGAGGATTTCTTCGGTGGTCAAAGTAATGAACTCGTCTTGCACAAGCTCGATCGGTTCTTCCTTCAATTTGCCGGTGCGGATTTCAGGACCTTTCGTGTCCAGCAGTATGGCGATTGATTTCCCCAACTCTTCGCTCGCTTGGCGGATCGTTTTGATCCGGTTGCCATGCTCCTCGAAATCTCCGTGGGAGAAGTTCAGGCGAGCGACGTTCATCCCGGCCATGATCAATTTCTTGGTGTTGTCTAACGATTCGCTGGAAGGACCGATAGTACATACGATTTTTGTTTTGCGCATTTTGGGTTTCCTCCGTTTATTTAGTTCTCTCTATGCATCATTTCCAACAATTAAATTTACTACATTTTCCCCATTTTGTATAGGAAGTTTATCATATTGTAACAGTCTATCTAGTCATTACCCACTAGGGAGGAATCTATAATGGGCTCTGCTTCGATTTCCGGCGTCCGGCTCGCTCCGCCCTCGGCAAATTCCCCGATTTTACGGAATTTCCGGTATCTGTCTTCCACGAGCTCGTCCGGATTCATCAGCGACAATTCTTCCAAATGCCGAACCACGCTCTCCTTGATCGCCATGGCCGTAGTCTGGTAGTCCCGGTGAGCGCCGCCTCGGGGCTCCGGTACGATCTCCTCGATCACGTCCATCTCCAGCAAATCCTGGGCGGTAATCTTCATCGCTTCCGCCGCCTGGTCGGCTTTGGAGGCGTCCTTCCAAAGAATCGAAGCCGCTCCATTCGGCGAAATAACGGAATAGATCGCGTTCTCCAGCATCAAAACCCGGTTTCCGACGCCCAGCGCAAGCGCGCCGCCGCTGCCACCCTCGCCGATGACAACGCAGACGACGGGAACCCGGAGCTTGGCCATCTCCAGCAAATTCCGGGCGATCGCTTCCGACTGTCCTCTTTCCTCCGCCGTAATCCCCGGGTAAGCTCCCTTCGTATCGATAAACGTAACGATCGGACGGCCGAATTTATCCGCTTGCCGCATCAGGCGAAGCGCCTTGCGGAAGCCCTCGGGATGCGCGCTGCCGAAGAAGCGGGCGATATTGTCCTTGGTATCCTTACCCCGCTGCTGTCCGAGCACGGTGACCGGCGTCCCGTTCAGCTTCGCCAGTCCGCCGACAACGGCCAAATCGTCTCCAAACACGCGGTCGCCATGGAGTTCCATGAAATCCTCAAAAATAAGCTCGATCAAATCCAGGGAAGTGGGACGTTGATGATGCCGCGCCAAATGCATCTTTTGCGAAGGGGAGATGCTGCTGTAGATCTCCTCCTCCAGCTGTTTGTACCGCTCTTCCAACCGGGCGATTTCCTCGTTGAAATCGATCCCCTTCTCCTGACCGAACTGCTCCAGCTCCCGGATTTTCTCGCGAAGCTTCACGAGAGGGGCTTCAAAAGGCAGCTCACCCGCCATGATTAACTCCTCCCTTCACGCTGTGCAGATCCAGCACCTGGGCCAAAGTTGCCCGCAGCTCTTTGCGATGGACGACCATGTCCAGTTGACCGTGCTGCAAATTGAACTCCGCCGTCTGAAAATCATCCGGCAGCTTCTGGCGAATCGTCTGCTCGATCACGATCCGGCCGGCAAAACCGAATACCGCGCCGGGTTCGGCGATAATGATATCGCCGAGCATGGCGAAGCTGGCCGAAACGCCCCCCGTTGTCGGGTCCGTAATGACCGAAATGTACAGGCCGCCCTGCTCGTCCAGACGGGCTAGCGCCGCGCTGGTCTTGGCCATCTGCATCAGACTTAAAATGCTCTCCTGCATCCGCGCGCCGCCCGAAGTGGAGAAGATGATCAGCGGCAGACGCTTCTCCGTCGCCGTTTCAATGGCTCTCGTGATCTTCTCGCCAACAACGGAGCCCATACTGCCCGTGAAGAAATCAAAGCTCATCACGGCCACCACCGCCGGAAATCCGCCAATCGTCCCCTCTCCGGTGACAACAGCCTCGCGAAGCCCGGATTTCAGCTTCTGCTGCTCCAGCTTGTTCACATACCCCGGAAAATCAAGCGGATCGACGGATACCAAATCCGCATCGTATTCAAGGAAGCTTCCCTCATCCAACGTCATTTGAATCCGTTCCAAGGCGTTCAAACGCATATGGTGCCCGCAGGAGGAGCAGACTTTAAGATTCTTCTCAAGCTCTTTGCTGTATTGGATGCTGCCGCAACGGCTGCACTTATTCATCAGACCCTCAGGTATTTCACGCTTCGGCCGGTCTCCCGACTGCGGACTTTGGCTGGTCCCCAAACGTTCTGAAGGAATGGTCGCGTATTTCCTTTTTTTCTGAAACAAGTCTTTAAACACAACTACACCTCTTCAGCCGTTAAATTTATTGGCCGCATCACAGCAAGACAAGGAAACAATGCCGGTAAGTAGCCCATGCCTATTTCCTTGCCCTCAGGGATGCAATATCGAATTAAGAACCTCTTGAACCTCTTCCAGTTCGCCGGAAGGAACTAAAATTTCAAACTGCTGTTTGGATAGATTAACAGGACGTGTTTGGACAAGAAAGCCTTCTTCGGTGAGTTTCGTCTTGATCATGTCCGCCATTTTGGCGGTGGGCGCAATGTACATAACAGTCCACATGTCCTCTTCTAAGCCCCCAATCTTTTCTCGAGCCCATATAATAGAGTAATGATAACATAATTTTGAAAAATCCCGCAACAAAGGGACGGAACCTGGTGCCGGAGAAAAAACGGGGGATTAAGCCGCTTCGGCTGCAGCGTTAAATCTGGCCGCTATTCCGAAGGGCGGCGGGAGTGATCGCCGGGGCTGGCGCTGGAGCTGCCCGCCGTAAGGGCGTTTCCCCCCACCTTTAGGCGGGAGGGGGAAATAACGGTCTTTTGAGGCGCTATTTTGTCGAATTTGGCTCATGGGCAGGAAATAGCGGTCTTTTGAGGCCTTATTTCTGGGGAAATCGGGCAAAATCCCGATTCCGGGCGCCTCAACAGGGAAATAAGGCCTTTTTTGACCGCTATTTTCCCTCCATAGCCAAATCGGACCGATATAGCGCCCCAAACGACCGCTATTCCGGGCGGCGGCGGGAGTGACCGCCGGGGCTGGAGCATTGCACCACAGCCTGACGGCTTATCACGTCTTATCACGCTTTACCGCACTTACCGCACTTTACCGCTCTTTATCTCACTTTATCTCACTTTATCTCACTTTATCTCACTTTATCACTCTTTATTCCGCCTTATCACGCCCTATTCCGCCGGGTAAACCGCGGCCCCGCTGCTCTTATGGGCGATCCGGGCGGACGCGGCCGCGGCGAGACCCGCCACCAAATCATCCAGAAACACGTGGATGCGTCCCCCCTCATTGTTGAGTCTGCCGATAATTTCCGGTTTCATCTTGTCCAAATAACCGAAGCTCGTCAGACCGATCATGCCGAAGACGCTCGTAATGCCGAGGGCCATCGTCTCGTCCACCCCGTACAGCGGCTCATCCGCTTCGAGTATGGCCTGAAGCGGCTCCGGCAGCAGCTTGCGCTCCGCGAGTTCGTCCAGCGCGATCCCGGTGAACAAGGTATACTGCACCTCTCGCTTGTTCAGCACCGCTCTGACGCTGTCCAAACATTCCTCCGCCTTCAGGTCCGCATGATACGGCGCCTGGAGCGTGTATACGATTCCGGCGATTTCCTCCAGCGTCACTCCCCTGCGCTTAAGCCAAGCCTCCGCTACCTCATAGGACAAATCCGATCCCTCCCGAATTCATTGGACACTTCTATCTGGTGTTCCTATGTGTATGCGGGGCAAACTTGAAATGTTCATGAAAAAAAGCCGGGGGGACTCATGACATGAACCCCCGGCTTTACAGTTTATTTGACTTTGACGGTGTCGGGCCCCATCAGCTCCTCCAATTGCCGGAGCAGCTCCGGAGACGGCTTGACGCCGTAACGTTCGTTCAAGGCGAGCAGCTTGCCGGTGCTCTCGTAGAACAGCACGGTTTCCACGGGACCGGCATGCTTCACGAGCAGCGCCTTCAGCTGCTCCAGCAGGCCGGCGTTCTCCGCCGCCGCCGTGATCTTGATGAAGACGCGCTGCTGCGCCGGCGTCTTCCGATCTCGCGCTGCGCCTGGCGCACCCGCAGGCGCAGCGGGCCCGCGGGCGCCGGGCGCGGCTGGGCCCGGGCCCGACGGCGCAGCCGCGGCGCGTCCGCCCCGGGCGAGGCCGCGCTTCAACTGCGCGAGGCTCTGCGCGCTGAGCGGCGCCACCTCGTCGGCCAGCAGCTTGAAGCCTTCGTCCTGCTGCTGGACGGTGGCGCGAAGCGCCAGCAGAGCCCCTTTGGCGACGTGCCCGGAGCACCGCCGCCACACCTCGGGGAACAGCACGACCTCGCAGCGTTCGATCTGGTCCTCCAGCTCCATGAACGCCATGGCCTTCCCTTGTTTCGTCGTGATCGACTTCACGGAAACGACCATCCCGGCGGCCACAATTTTACGGCCATCGACGGCATCGGCCAGCTCCATCAGGCGTTCCGTCCCTTCATCCTCAAGGACATCCTCATAGTCGTCCAGCGGATGGCCTGAGAGGTACAGGCCGAGCAGCTCGCGTTCCAGCTCCAGTTGCTGGGTCGCCGTAAACTTCGGAATCTCCGGATACTCGATGTCCCAATTCGGCGTCAATTCGAAGTCGAATAGCTGGATCTGCAGATCCTCCCGTTCTTTGCGCCATTTCAGCGCCGCTTCCACCGTCTCGTCCAACATGGCGAGCAGTTGGGCCCGGTGGCCCGGCAGCGCGTCGAAGGCGCCGCCCTGGATCAGGGACTCGATCACCCGCTTGTTGCATACCCGAAGATCGACGCGGCGGCAAAAATCGAGCAAGCTGTCGAACGGCCGCTCTTTCCGCTCCTGCAAAATACTCTCCATCGCTTGGGTGCCGACGTTTTTGATCGCCGCCAGCCCAAAGCGGATAATGCCGAGGGAAGACGCGGCGCCCCCATCCCCGCCGTGAGCGTCACGGTCCGCACTTTCGCCCGGCGCTCCCGCCTGTGGTGTGAAAAGAATCCCGCTTTCGTTCACGTCCGGCGGCAGCACGGTAATCCCCATCCGCCGGCATTCGACAATATATTCCGCCACTTTGCGGTGGCTTCCCATGACGGCGGTCAGCATGGCCGCCATAAAATGCACGGGATAGTGAGCTTTCAAATAGGCCGTTTGAAAAGCGAGTACGCCGTAAGCGGCCGCATGGGCCCGGGGGAAGCCGTAATCCGCAAAGCGCACGATCATATCGTATACCGCGTTCGCCTCCTCCTCGCGGTATCCCTGCGCCTTGCTTCCGGCCACGAAGTGGCCGCGCTGCTCGTCCAGCACCTCGCGCTTCTTCTTCGATACGGCTCGCCGCAGCAAATCCGCTTCCCCCAGTGAAAATCCGGCCATCCGGGAAGCGATCTGCATAATCTGCTCCTGATACACGATAATGCCGTACGTATCCTTGAGGATCGGCTCCAGATCCCCGTGCGGGTAATCCACCGCCGTCTGCCCGTGTTTGCCCGAAATAAACTTCGGAATAAACTCCATCGGACCCGGCCGATACAAGGCCAAAACCGAGATGATATCTTCGAAGACCGTCGGTTTCAGCTCGCGGAGCACCCGGCGCATCCCCGCCGATTCAAGCTGGAATACGCCGGTCGTTTCGCCGTTACCGAGCATCTCATAAGTAAGCGGATCGTCGTCGGGAACCAGCCGGAAATCCGGCGTATCGCCCGTTTGCTCCCCGATCCAGCGCATGCATCGCTCGATAATGGACAGCGTGCGCAGGCCGAGAAAGTCCATCTTCAGCAAGCCGACGGATTCCAGATTCTCCATGGAATACTGGGTCAAAGCCGTTCCTTCACCGCCGGCCTGCAGCGGTACCGCATCCGTCAGCGGATCGCGGGATATGACCACGCCGGCGGCATGGGTGGAGGCGTGCCGGGGCATACCCTCCACTTTCCGGGCCGTATCCAGCAATTTGCGAACCCGGGGCTGCGTGTCGTACAACTGCTTCAAATCCGGGCTTTCCTTCATGGCCCGTTCAATCGTCATCCCCAAGTTTCCGGGAATCAATTTGGCGACCTTATCGACCTCCCCGAAGGGCACGTTCAGCGCCCGGCCCACATCGCGGACGGCCGCACGCGCCGCCATCGTTCCGAACGTAATGATCTGCGCGACATGCTCGGCGCCGTATTTGTCAGCCACATAGGCGATCACTTCGTCGCGCCGCTCGTCGCTGAAATCGATATCGATATCCGGCATCGTCACGCGCTCGGGGTTGAGAAAACGTTCGAACAGGAGCCGGTATTTGATCGGATCGACGTTGGTGATACGCAGCACATAAGCAACCAAACTTCCGGCCGACGAACCCCGCCCGGGTCCGACGGCGATACCGTGGCGGTGCGCATAGGCGATAAAATCCCACACGATGAGGAAATAATCGGAGAAGCCCATGCTGCCGATGACCTCAAGCTCGTAATGAAGCCGCTCCCGGAGCTTCGCCCGCTCCGCTTCATCCCGCCAAATCTCCTGGTCTCCATACCGCTCTTCGAGCCCCCGCTCGCACAGCGAAGCCAGGTAAGTCGCCGACGTCATCCCTTCCGGTACAGGCCGAAATTCGGGTAAAATATGCCGCCCGAACGTAAGCTCCAGCTCGCATTTGTCCGCGATCTTCGCCGTATTGTCCAACGCTTCGGAAATATGGGGAAACAAGGCGGCCATCTGCGGTCCGCTCTTCATATATAGCTGGCTGGTCCCGATCTTGAAGCGATCCTCGTCCTCCACCGTCTTGCCCGTTCCGATGCAGATCAGCACATCCTGGACCTCGGCGTCTTCTTCCCCGAGACAATGCACGTCGTTCGTGGCCACCAGACCGATTCCCGTTTCGCGCGCCAGTTCGACGAGCAGCGGGTTAACCTTCTTCTGTTCGGGCATGCCGTGATCCTGAAGCTCCAGGTAGAAGTCTTCCCCGAACGCGTCGCGGTAACGAAGCGCGGCCCGCTTCGCCTCTTCCGGCCGCCCGTGCAGCAGATGATGCGGTACCTCGCCGCCGAGGCAGGCGCTGAGACAAACCAGGCCTTCCTTGTGGCGCTCCAGCACCTCCCAATCGATCCGCGGCTTGTAATGAAAGCCTTCCAGATGGCCGATCGAGCAAAGCCGCATCAGATTCCGGTACCCGACCTCGTTCTTGGCCAGCAAAATCAGGTGGTGGATCGGCTGGTCCTTCCGGCTCCCCCGCTCCTTTCGGGAGCCCGCTGTAAAATACATCTCGCAGCCGATAATCGGCTTGATGCCGTGCGACCGGCACAATTTATAAAAAGGAACCGCGCCGTACATCACGCCGTGATCGGTCAGCGCCAACGCCTTCATGCCAAAAGCGGCCGCTTTGGCAACCAGATCTTCCAGACGGGCCGCGCCGTCGAGGAGGCTGTATTCACTATGTACGTGGAGATGAACGAAGCTGTCCATGCGTTTCCTTCCTTTCCAATGGAACCAAAATTTTGTGGACTAGGACTTAAATCAAAACATTTGTTCCCTTTTTAAATATTTTATCATAGATTGCCTGATTGCGCCCATAGAATGATATAGAACCGGAATGGACAAGCGAAATAACGGATGGATTTGCGAAGAGGGAGGCCTATCGGATGAGTACGTTTCTGACTAAGGCGGTCATGGATTTTTTTGTAGCGTTCGGCATCGTCGTCGGGGGGGCTATGGTCGGGGGACTGGGGGCCATCGTGTCCATGCAGCCACCGACGCAGACGATGCTGGATATCGCGGGAAGGATTAAGATATGGGCGCTCGCCGCCGCGGTTGGCGGTACGATCGACCCGATGCGGGTCATCGAAAGCAATTTCTTCGACGGGAATTTGTCCCCGGCGATCAAGCAAATTTTATATTTGCTGTTTGCGTTTCTCGGGGCCCATATGGGCTCGGAACTCGTGAGGTGGATGTGCGGAGGCAGCCGGGGATGAGCGAACGCAGAGTCGAAGCGCGGGAAACCCTAAAAGGTTTTAAGCGGTTTATGCAATTGGCCGCCGTCTTTATTCTCGGCATGGTCGCCGGCAGCATCGGGTTCAACATCGTCTATCAGGCCAGCTTCAATAAACTTTGGCTGGAGAATAAAGATTTGCAAATTCAACTCTATCAGGCGGAGGAAGACAACAAAACGCTGAAAAAGTACCATAAACGCTCTACCGTGATCAAGGAAATAAAAGTCCGGGTCGAAGATCGCGACCCGCCCTTGGACGCGCTGGCCGTCAAAGAGGTCGTTCAGCAATTGCATGAGGAATTGGAAGTGCTGCGCGGCCGTAGCATGTTCGAAATCGACTCCGACGCCAAAATGGCCCGGACGCTGCTGGACCGGAAAATTTATGCCGTGCGGGACAAGGAATACGCGATTCAGGTGAAAACGATGCTGGTGAGCGAAGGCGTACTCCAGATCTGGGTCGATATCAGGCCCTATGTGCGAAGCTAAGGAATCATGCTACAATGATAAATATCACAATTCCATCATTTAAAAAGGAGCCGTGACTTCTTCCCATGATTGAAGCTTTAACCTATATTCTATACGCCTGCCTGATTGTTTCCAGCGTCTGCTCCATCTTTTTCAGCATTAAATCCCGGCGTTCGCTTGATGCGCGGATCCGCGGGATCGCCCAGGCCAAATCGAATATCAGTATGGGCACCATGCTGATCATGCTTGCACTGATTCAAATGCTTATCTTTAGCGGCTCGACGGTTCGCGTTGTCGTCGGCGCCTTGTTTATGGTGCTCGGCGCCTTCAATATATTCGCCGGCATCCGCAACCACGGAATCTTCTCCCGCCGGAACCCGGAATAACGACAGCGTTATGACCACGCTTAAGCGTGGTCGATGGACTGCAGCGTCATGACGGCCTTGGACACCAGGAAATCCTGATAGGTCATGACGATTTCCAGCTTGCACGCCCGGCGGCTCATCTCCAGGACAACCGGCGTGATGACGACCGGATTCTCGATCTGCACCGGACGGACGAAATACGTCGTCAGGTTGTCCACCACATAGTCCGCCCCGCTCGCATCCTTCGCAGCGTTCAGGCCCGCCTGGGTCATCAGCGATGTAAGCACGCCATGGGAAATCGTTCCGAGGTCCGTAGCCATTTGCGGCGTAATCATCCCGTGAAAAAACAGCCGGCCGTTCTCGTCCCTTTCCTCCGCGAATCCGTTCCACATGAGATGCTCGAACGTTTCGCCAAGCTGCGGCTGATTCCGGGCATCGCGCATGGCCTGCAGCACTTCCCTCCGCGTTACCGAAGAAATCAGCTTCCGGTTGCGGTCGACGACAGGCAGGAAGTCGATCCCTTCCCAAACCATGATTTGGGCCGCCGAAGCGAGCGACGTTTGCAGCCCGACCGTAATCGGATGGCGCGTCAGGCATTTTTCTATGCTCTGGTCCCCGCTGAGTTCCTCCACATCTTTGCGGCTGACGATGCCGATGACGCGGTTCCATTCGTCCACCACCGGAAAATGCTGCGCCCCGGTTTCGATCGACAATTGATCGAAGTCGGAAATATTGCTGGTCACCTTCAGCATGTTGACCTTCGGCTTACGCACGACGATATCTTCCACGAGCATAATTTTCTTCTTGATGAGACGGTCGAAGATCGCCCGGTTGATCATCGAGGCTACCGTAAACGTATCGTGCCGCGAAGAGATGATCGGCAGCGACAAGCGGTCGGCCAAAGTTTTGACTTCCCGGCTCGTTCCGAAACCGCCGGTAATCAGCACGCCCGCGCCCTGTTCCAGTGCGAGCGAATGGGCGTCCTCCCGGTTCCCTACGATCAAAAGGCTTCCCGCATCGATATAGCGGGCCATGGCGTCGATCTTCATTGCGCCGATCACATATTTATGAAGGTTTTTGTCCAGGCCGTCGGCTCCGCCCAGCACATGCCCTTCGACGATTTCGACCACGTCCCCGAACGTCAGTTGGTCGGTAATATTCCGCGGCTTCTTCTCTACGCGAACGGTTCCGATCCGTTCCTTCGTGATGACGATCCCGAGATTCTCCGCTTCCTTAACCGCACGATAGGCGGTTCCTTCGCTGACTCCCATCCCTTTCGCCAGTTTGCGCACCGATATTTTGGTTCCGATTTTGAGACTCTCGATATGCTGTAGCAGCTGCTCATGCTTGGTTACGCTTTCCTCATGCCCCTGCAACTGTTATACCCCCAATCCCAATCTGTACTATTCTGTATCCATTATACACGATCCGGACGCAAAAAAAAGCGGACATTCCGTGAGCAAGCTCCACCGAAAGATCCGATAACCTTCGTTTACATTGATTATCCGTTCCCTGAAAGGGTGCACTTTTGCGGAGCGTTCGTGAGGCGCCTCACTTGGACTTTGTCGGAATACCGAAGCCTTGTGGAGAAATTATACCTGTGATTTTATTTTGTGATTTGTATCACAACTGCACATGAGCCGGTTGATATACTGAGTGCAAAGCTTCAATTTTAAATAAACAGGAGGGCCAACCATGAGCCAAACCATCAAAACAACCGTCAACGCCACGGAGTATCCGCCGCAATTAAAACATAAAACGATCTTCGCCGCCTTCAACGGCCTGGAGCCGGGTGAAGCGATGCTGCTCGTCAACGATCACGATCCCGTGCCGCTGCGTTTTCAGTTTGAAGCGATGCATCCCGGACGCTTTACTTGGGACTATCTGGAGCAAGGCCCGGATGTTTTCCGGGTGAAAATCGGAAAGACGGAATAAGAAGCCAAGGAGGTGATCCCGTTGGCCACGATTGAGATTATCGATGAAAAGACCCTGAACATCCAAGTGGGCTTGGAAGACGCGCTCGCCATGATCGCCGAGGCCGAAAGCGATTTGGAGCGTTACGCGGCCGAAATCGTGACGATCGCCGAGAAGATGCCGGAATTCGCATACACTTACTTCTGTTTTTACGCCTACGACACGGCGGAGTTGTTCGAAAAAATGCTCGGCATCGATCCGAAGCAGTATCTCTCCTTTTCGCTGGAGGCTCCGGACTCCTTCTTCTACACGCTGTACGGAGGAATGAAAGGACTCAGCGGTATGGCGCGCTTGTCCAGCGCTTTGGCTCCCGAGTCGTAAACGGGCTTGAATCGGAATCGGCCGGGCCTCTATGCGCCTATCGTGGTGGGTAGGGTCCGGCCGATTTTTTTAATTATCGCTGATCGAGAAGGCGGAGCCGCTGAGATCGACTTGAACCTGCGCCTTTCCCTTGCCGCTTTTGTATGTAAAACTTGACGCTCCATGTTTGTATCCGGGGAATTGCTCCGGAATGGTTAGTGCGCTTTCTTTAATGCCCATGGAGAGCTTGTAGTTACTGGCTCCCTGATCGATATGAAGACTTCCGGCCCCGTTTTCTACAGCCATTTTAAGGGTGTTGGCAAATCCCTTCGGCAGGACGGCCGACAAACTTCCGTCGATGATCGTAAGATCAAGATCGGCGTTCAAGGCCGGCAAAGAAATGCCGGCTTTGTCACCCTTGACCGTAACCGTTTTGTATTTTTGCTCGGGTACAAGCAAAGTGACCATGTCTGCAGCATCCGTCGCGGATTGACCTCGTTTCGGCCGGATGGTGATTTGAGTCGTCGTCTTTTTGGTGTTTTGTACCACCTCTATGAATTCCGCATCGGAGACAAAGGATAGCTTTTGATCCGAAGCGAGCTGCACTCGAACATTACAGTTCTCCACAACCACCTCAAGCGCCTCGGCCTTGGCGGAAGGAATCTGCCGATTTCCCGCCTTGGCTTCCGGGGAGTTCCAGACGGCAGATATCAAAAACAATCCGGTCAATATCAGGGCGAGGATCACGACACCGTTCTTTTTTTGCCGAATAGCCATTATCGAATCTATGCGTTTTCGCATGTTACGTTTCCCTCCAAACAGATTGGTGGATATGGAAGTGCCGGTTATTGATCCGTTTCGGATCACTTTTATTAAGAGTTCGCCGTATTTTTTTCGCTTATGAAAACCCTCTCCTTGGAGAACCCGCTCATCACAAGAGATTTCGCCATACAATGAAATCGTTCGGTCCATCAAATACACCAGGGGATTGAACCAGTGAAGGGATTTCACTCCCAGCATCATCAACCTAAGCCAAAGGTCGAACCGTTTAAAATGGATCAGTTCATGCTTCATAATATACCGATACTCCTCTTCCTCCATGATATCCCGGGGAAGCAGAATCACCGGCCGAATTAAACCGGTTAACATCGGTGATGAGATAACGCGGCAGAATTTTACCCGTACCTTGGTTTTTATATTTAACTCCGAAGTCAAAGTTTCAAAGATTTCCAGGATCTTGTTTTCGGCCACTGGCTCGCTCCAACGGTTGGTCAGCTTCAAAAATCTAAAATGACGATAAAGTTGGAAGGACAACACCAGTAAGACACCGATCAACCAAATCCCCGCAAAGATCCGCCATTCCAGAAATGAAGTGGCGGCCGTATAGTCGTTTTCGCCCACTATACGTGTTACCATGCCGGTTGTCGCTCTTATATCTCCGTGCTCACTCAAGAACGGGGCGGTAGTCGAGCCGTTATGGACAGGAACAAAAGGGATCGCAATATGCGGACGGAGAGGGATCAACCAGCCGATTGAGACTACCCACCAAATGAGGTATAACCATTTTGCGGCGTATCTTTTAGCCAAATAAGGAAGCATCGCCATATACGCCAATGTTACTAAGGACATGGAAATCGAGCATTGGATAAATAGAGATAAAAAATCCGTCAAATCACTCCCTCTTTTCCTTTAGCCATTTCTCAAGCTCATCGAGATCGTTTTTCTTGAATTTCCTGCTATCGTTCAACGCAGCGATTAAACTGGAGAAGGAATTTCCGTGAAATCGCTGGATAAAGTCATCGGTTTCAAATTTTAAATACTCATCCTTACTTATCAGCGAAAAATACGTCCGTTCTTTTCCCTTTTTCTCACTCCGCAAAAAGCCGCGCTCCACCAGTCTGTTCATCAAAGTTATAATTGTTTGTGCCTTCCATGCCTTTTCCTTTCCCAACTGCTCCATTACCGTCCCGGTTGTAATCGGCGGTTTATTGGCCCACACCACCTTCATGATTTCAAATTCGGCATCCGGAAGTTTCTTCATCAAGTTCATCGCCGAACCTCCATTTTCTACATTTGTCTACTTTTAATATTCTACACTTGTCTGTTATAGTGTCAAGCGGTTTTCCCCTGGGGCTTAGCCCGCTCTATTCATAAAATGTGATGTGCGGTTTACGGGCGGTGAGCCCCTGCCGATTCTATTAGACATTAGCTTGAACTATTGATTTGAAAATTTTCACATCGGTGTAAAGGGTTCTTGGTTCGAATTAAAGGGAATTCTTCCCGTTAATTTGGAACGTATACGGTTGCAGAGGCGAATTAGCTGGAAAACCTCCCGCTAATTCGCCTGGAATGGTGTATATCGGCAATAGGGCCGCAAAATAGATGGAGTTTTTCCAGCTAAATCCGACCGAAGAGCCAAGAGCGGTACAATAACAGGAACTTTTCCCGTTAATAATCCAGATTCCGACGATGGTACCTCATAACTACAATTGTGGATGTTGGCGACGTGTATCCGAAACCCTATCATCTTCAAATTTTTAACGGGACCCGGTCGTATTGATTTGATTCGGAATATCCAGCTCCCGCAAATAATCGATCCCTTGCATCGTCATCCGGCAGGACCTCGGGGTGCCGCGAAAATGATTATCATGGATGTCCGCGTTCAACTGTCGCGATTAAACACCCAGCGGGATAACCCGCCTGCTTCCCCCGTTCCATGGCAGAGAACGTTACTCCGGGTGTCGCGCTCGGAGTCATCGATACGTGCAAGCTTTTTTTATCAATCACATATCCGAAAAATATACCCGCTTTATGACCGGAGTCACTCCGGCTTATCTTCCTTTCCGCTAGAATGGGTCAAAAATACGGGAGGGAACCAAATGCCAAACCATACTGCGAATCACCCTGTCCAGGCTTCAAAAACGGTCACCGGAGCCGAATTGCTTATCCGCTGCCTGCGCGAGGAAGGGGTCGACACCCTCTTCGGTTATCCCGGCGGAGCGGTGATCCCGATTTACGACGCCCTGTACGATTGTCCGGATATCCGTCACATTCTCACCCGGCACGAGCAAGCGGCCGTTCATGCGGCGGACGGTTACGCGCGGATCACCGGACGGCCCGGCGTGGCGCTGGTCACCAGCGGCCCGGGAGCGACGAACGCCGTAACCGGCATCGCCAACGCGTTCATGGACTCCGTCCCGCTCGTCGTGCTGACCGGTCAGGTTTCGACCGATCTGATCGGACGGGACAGCTTCCAGGAAGTGAATATCTTCGGCATGACGATGGACGTGACCAAGCATAACTATGTCGTCATGGAGGTGGAACAGCTTCCCCGAATTCTCAAAGAGGCGTTTCATATCGCGACTTCCGGCCGGCCCGGTCCCGTGCTCGTGGACCTGCCGAAGAACATCATGAACGCCAAAACGGAGCAAGCCCCTTTACGCCACGTTACTCTGCGCGGGTACGAGCCCGTGCCCCCCGTTTCGCGGGAAACGATCAGCCTGATCGCGGATCGCCTCGCCTCCGCCGAGCGTCCCGTCATCCTTGCCGGCGGCGGCGTGGTCTCCTCGGGAGCTTCCGAAGCGCTCCGCCAGCTGGCGGAACACGCCGACATCCCGGTCGTCAGCACGCTGATGGGCATCGGCGCCTTTCCGTCCGGCCATCCGCTCTATCTCGGCATGGTGGGGATGCACGGCACGTATGCGGCCAACCGGGCCGTCCACCAGGCGGACCTGCTGCTGGCCCTCGGCGTTCGCTTCAACGACCGGCTGTCGGGAAAGATCCAGGCGTTCTCGCCGAACTCCTGGAAGGTTCAGGTCGACATCGATGACGCCGAGCTGGGCAAAAATATCCCCGTTCACCTGGGAGTGCACGGAAACTTGTCCGAACTGCTGGAGGGCCTAACGGCCTTGGCCGCTTCCTCCCCCGGCGGCGTTCGGTCCTGGGCGGCGGAAGCGGCCGGCTGGCAGAGGAGCGTGCCCCACTTCACCGCCAAACCGGGGACATTGAATCCCCAGGAGGTGATCTCGCTGCTCAATAAGCTGACGGACGGTGAAGCGATCGTGGCCACCGATGTCGGCCAGCATCAAATCTGGACGGCCCATCACTACAAGTTCAAGCGGGCCCGGTCGTTCCTGACCTCCGGAGGGCTCGGCACGATGGGCTTCGGGCTGCCTGCCGCGATCGGCGCCGCCATCGGCGCGGAGGCCGCCGGACGCCATGAGCCCGTCCTCTGCGTCACCGGGGACGGAAGCTTCCAAATGAATCTGCAGGAGCTGATGACCGCGGTGGACTACGGGCTGCCGATCAAAATCGCCATTCTGAACAACGGCTATCTCGGCATGGTGCGGCAGTGGCAGCAGTTGTTCCACCAGCGCCGCTATTCTTCCGTCCAAATTACCTCCCCGGATTATGTAGCGTTCGCGGCGGCTTATGGCGTTACCGGCCTGCGCGCTTCCAGCTTGTCCGAAGCGGAGGCAATCATTCGCCAGGGACTGGATTTGCCCGGTCCCGTCCTGATGGAATTCCGCGTCGTGGAAGAGCAGAACGTGTACCCGATCGTCCCCCCGGGGGAGAGCCACGACCGCATGATTCTCGAATAAAGGGACAGGATCGTCTCCGCCTGAAACAAAAAAACTGTCGGATGAAGCCGTAACCCCGGCTTTTCCGACAGTTTTTTTATGTTCCTTTACATGCCATGGCCTTGCTTGCCTTCCTCCGTCCACTTGCTCTGCCATTCCCGCAGCTTCGCCCGGCGGACCGCGTCAAGCGCCCGCTGCTTCTCCTCATTTACGCCGAGGATAAAATGCAGATGCGCGCCGATGACGAGAAACGCGAAGGCGGCCCACACCGCGCCGAATACCGATACCCAGCCCGCGCCCGGCTCAAAGGAAATCATGGGCAGAGCGTAGACGAGCATCGCCAAAGCCAGGATCAAATACACGACATGCTTGATTTTACTCTTCTTCTTCACCGTCTTCATTTATGACCGCAGCTCCTTCGTCTTCAAATCTATATTTCTATTCTATGAAGACCAAGGAGAAATATGAGACAAGTTTTACATTTGCGGTCCGTATAAATGCTGAAGGCTGTCCGTAATGATTTTGTTGACGTCCTGGATAATGACGCTGAGCCGCCGCTCCGCATCAAACAGGCGCCGGATATTCAGGTTCATGCTGAGCACCTCGAACAGCTTCTCCATCTTCTCCATCTCTTCGGGAGACGGCATTTCACCGGTCATCATTTGCTGCTGCAGCTCGTTCTGGCGGTTGCGGAAATCGTCCAGCATCCGCTTGCTCTCGGGATCGGCGTCCACCAGCTTCATGGCGGAGGTAATCTCCGCCACCTCCGGGCTCTCCTTTAATGCTTTGGCCAGTTCATTCGCCTTATCGTAAATATTCACAGTTTCATCCTCCAATAAAATAATGTTTTTTGCGTTACCCCATCCACAGCATCAAAAGCGACTGAAACAAGCCGATGATGCCCCCGAGCAGCACCCCGAGCCAGGTGATGGCCCGGAACTCCTTGCCCGACACGCTTAGGATGACCTCCTCCAGCCGTTCCACCGGAAACTTCTGCACCTGCTCCTGAACGAGCTTCGGCAGTTGGATCGCCCGCATCGCGGCGGGGATGCCTTTAACAACCCAGGATATCAGCCGCTCCGTCACGGACGGCAGCGCCGCCTCGGCCCGGGAAAGCCAAGGGGCCACCAGGGAAGCGACTTTTACCTGTTCGGCGGAAGCGAGCCACTTCTCGAAGGGCAGATTTTGGATCTGATCGGCCAGCCATCCTTCCGCATCCTGTCCGGCCAGCATTTCCAGCAGCTCCGCGGCGGTTTTCTCGCCAAGCTGCTCCATTCTTCCCCGAATGGCCAGAGCGACCCTGCGTCCGGCCTCTTCTCCCCGGAGCGCCTGGACCAGTGTCGGCGTCAGCTTGCGGACCAACTTATCCTCGTCCACGAAAATCGCCGCCATCGTGCCGAGAAAACCGCCCGCCCGATCGACCATGTTCGCCGCCATCTTGGACAGCATCCGCTGGCCCTCGGCCGAAAGAAGTTCCTCCTCCACCGCCCGAAGCACCGCGTCCGCCGCAGCCGCGCTCCATCGCTCCCGGTTGTCCTCCGTCCACCCCGGTACGATTTCGCTCAGCTTCCGTCCGTCGAGGCCGAGACGGTCCCAAAGATACCGGCCTCCCCGCTCGGCCAGCGCGCCCCCCGCTTCAGCCAAGCGGCCCTTGAGCGCTTCCCACTGTTCGGGTTCCCAGACGCTCAGCGCCGCTTCCTTCAGCGTGTTCGGATTCGCCGCTAGACGGTGAAGCGCCGACAGCAGGTACTGCTCCGCCTGGTTTTTGAACGCCGGCCGGAGCATCAATTCCTGCAAGCCCTCGGTCGTCACAAGGTATTCCGCAACCACGTTGCCCAGCGACTCCGCTATATCTTCCCTTCGCTTGGGAATCAGACCCGGCGTGAACGGAACGTGATATTTTCCGATATAAACCGGGTTTCGGGGATGAAACAACATTTTAATCGCAAAATGATTCGTGACCCCGCCGACGAAGGCGGCGACAGCCACGCTGACGACCACATAAAGCCAATCGTCCACCTCAAAAAACCTCCTTCAACCGCTTGCCTGGGTTAATCACCAAGGATTCTATGTCCTCATATGATGCATTACATGCGCTTATGCAGATGACCATTTTACATCCTAGATATGAAGCCTAAGCTTGGAAGGAGATCCGCTTCATGCCCTCCAAAAAACTGAAAATCCAGATCATGAGTCCGAATTTGCTGGAGAACGATTACCTTGTTCTTGGGGAACAACTGGTCAGACAATGGAAAATCCCTGTTCATCATCAGATGCAAATCGTCTTCGGTTCCTTCCGGCAGTCCGTTCGGGTCGTCCCGCTGGCCAAATATGACGGAATGCGCATCAGTCAGGAGCTGGCCGACAAAATGGGCCTGATGCCGCGCTCTTCATTGCGGCTGACCTACCGGTCCCACTCCACGACTCTGCAGCTGGGACCGCTGGTCGGCGTGCTGATCAGCAAGGACTATCCGGATTCAGCGGAACGGCCGTTCGGACCGATCACCCTGTTCTGCAAAGAGCTCGTTAACGCCTGTCAGCGTCAAGGGGTGTATGTTTATTTTTTCACACCGAATCATATCGGTTCCAATTCCAGCCGACTATCGGCCTGGGTATACGGCGACGGATGGAAAAAGGCCCAGGTTCCTGCGGCGGATGTATTCTACAATCGCCTTACTTCACGAAAGCTTGAGAACAAACCTAGCGTACAGCATTTCTTGAAAGAAGTAAAATCCCGCTACGGCAGTCATTTTTTCAATGAGAAATTCTTAGACAAAACCGAAGTGTTCGACGCGCTGCAGCGTGACGCCTCGCTCTCCAGGTATTTGCCGGAATCCCATCTCTTTCGTAACTTTCTTACACTAAAAACGATGTGCGCCAAACATCCCGTCGTCTTTCTCAAGCCGATCAGGGGAAGTCTCGGCAAGGGCATCATCCGGATCTCCAAACTGGACGGCGGATCTTATCAAACGCTCACCGCCCAGGTCGGAGGAACGCGTCGGCAGGTGTATCCCAGCCTCGCCAAGCTGTTCTCTTCCCTTGCCGGCAAGATGAAAACGACACGCTACCAGATCCAGCAGGGACTGACTTTGATCGAGACGGATCGCAGGCCGGTCGATTTTCGCGCCTTGGTGCAGAAAAACCAGACGGGAAAATGGAATGTCACCTCCATCGTGGCCCGCACCGCCGGAAGCCAGCACTTCGTTTCCAACCTGGCCCGGGGCGGTTCGTTAAGCACGGTCAAAGAAGCCGTCGCCCGGAGTGCGCTGCCTGCCGGAATAAAGAGCAAAGTCCCGGTCCGGCTGCGCAAAGCCGCTTTGGATATCGCGGAGGGCGTCGACCATCATATTCCCGCCCATTTCGGGGAACTCGGCATTGATCTCGCTCTCGATACCTCAGGGCGGATCTGGTTGATTGAAGTGAATTCGAAGCCATCCAAAAACGACAACACCCCGATCGGAGGCGGCAAGATCCGTCCCTCCGTCAAGCAGGTGGTAGAATACGCCAGTTATTTGTCCGGCTTCTGAGGAGGAAGAAGAGTGATGTTCAGCAAACGAACCAAAGGCGTTATCGGCATTTTGGTCGCCGAAGGCCGGGCCCCCGTTCCTTTCGCGGAACCGGGATACTGCCGTAAACTGTGTCAAATCGGCTCCAGCCGGGGGATGACCGTTTATGTGTTTTGCCCGTCGTTCCTCCGACCGGGAAGCGAGTCCGTCCCCGGCTACAGTTATGAGAACGGAGGATGGCACCACAAGCTTTTCCCGCCTCCGGACGTCATTTACGACCGGTGCTTCACCCACGACCGGAGGCAGCAGCAGCGCAAAAGGCAGGCGCTGTCCCGATTATCGGAGCAGCATCCCTTCGTTTACCTGACGCGGGGGTTAACCGGGAAATGGCAGGTGTATCAAGCGCTCCGGAAATTCCCGGAGTTCGAACCTCATCTGCCGGAAACCGCCCGCTATGAAGGCCCGGAACATTTGGCCGTCTGGCTCCGCCAGCATGGCGGCGAAGCCTTTTTGAAGCCCGAGCACGGAACCCACGGCAAGCGAACGCTGCATGTAAAGAGATCCGAACTTCACGGCGGCCTCAAAATTACCGGAAGGGACCCGCGAAATGGAATACTCCACAAGCAATTTTCCGACAGTGAAGAAGGTCTCGACTGGATTCACCGCTTCACTTCGGGCCGGTCCTTTCTGATCCAGCCCTTTTTGGAACTAAGCACCGCCAAAAAGGAGCCTTTCGATATTCGGGTACTGGTGCAGAAAAACGATACCGGAGCCTGGGAAATTACCGGTACGGCTGCGCGGGTCGGCGCAAGGAACGCGCTCACCTCGAACCTGCACGGCGGAGGCACCGCTCACCGGGCGTTACCGGTCCTGATCCGGGAGCTGGGGATGCCGGGAGCCAAGGCCGCCCTCGCCTCGATCCGGGATCTGGCGCTGCGGATTCCTCCGGCGCTTGAGTCGCATTTCGGCCGCCTGGCGGAACTCGGGATCGATTTCGGCATCGACCGAAAGGTTGGCCGCATATGGGTCCTGGAGGTGAACTCCAAGCCCGGCCGCTCCTCCTTCTTCCGAATCGGGGACCGCAGGAGCGCCAGAAAGTCGGTGGAGAATCCGATTCTGTACGCCCGTTATTTGCTGCTGAGCAAACCTTGAATGAGGCACGGAAGACTTTGTTAGGAGGAAAAATTCATGAGTTTGACTTTTTGCAACGTCCATTTCACGCAGCAGCCCCAAAGGGTCGTCTACGTGTCCGGCTCTTTGATGAAAAACTTGAAGCTGTCGGGGAAGAAGTCGGTTCACCTCAGATTCGGCGGCGAGCGGATCCCCGCGACCGTCAAACCGATCAAAAAACCGGGGAAGCATCTTTATCTCGCCTCCGGCATCCGCAAAGGCATTAAAATCCCCCAAGCCGGCGGCATATTCCTGCGCAGTCTGCAAGACGGGGAAGTTCAGATCGGGCCTCTGATCGGCGTGCTTTCGGACGGTCCGACTTCATCCGCCACCAACCCTTTCGGTTCCCGGACCGGGTTCATCAAGCAACTGCTGAGACAGGGAAGCAAATTGTCTTATATCTTTGCCTTTACGCCACGGGATATTCAGTGGGACAGCGAGACGATCAACGGATATTTTCTGGGTGAATCCGGCCATTTCATCCGAAAGAAGGTTCCCCTGCCGGATGTCGTGTACAACCGTCTCCCGAGCAGGCGGGCCGAAACCACGCCGGCGATCACCCAGCTCCGCGACCGATTTATCCGGCGCAGAATTCCGTTCTTTAACTGGAGCTTTTTTAACAAATCCGATATTTACCGCATGCTTGAAAAAGATCCCCTGGTGGGACGGTATGTGCCGGAGTCGATCATGAGCCCGAGCCCCGAGCAGATCAAGGACCTGCTGGATCGCCATTCCCTGATTTACTACAAACCGAACAGCGGGAGTCTCGGCAACGGGATTTATCGGCTGTCCAAAATCCAGAGGAGCGGCTATTACGCGAGATATCGGAAAAACGGCAGAAACGCGCTGCTCCGCTTCGGTTCCTTCGCCAGCATGATGCGCACCCTCCAGGCCCGGCACGGCCGCAGTTTGCGCGGCTACGTCGCCCAACAGGGCATACGGCTGATCGAAATCGACGGCTGCCCGATCGACTTTCGCTTCCACATGCATAAGAACGGGAAAAATCAATGGGCGGTCGTCGGCATCGGCGCCAAGAAAGCCGGGAAAGGCAGCGTAACCACCCACCTCAAAAACGGCGGTTCCCTGTTAACCCCCGAGCAGGCGTTGGCCCGCACCTTCGGTCCCCGGTCGGATGAGGTGCTGAGGAGTGCCAAGAGCGTCGCCATCACACTGGCTGAGGCGATCGAGAGCCACCACCAGCATCTGATCGGGGAAATCGGCTTCGATATCGGGATCGACCGCGACGAGAAAATCTGGATGTTCGAAGCGAACGCCAAACCGGGACGCTCCATCTTTAAGCACCCGTCGCTGCGGGCGGAAGGACGCGCTTCGGTGGATCACATCCTGGAGCACTGTCTGTATTTGAGCAAGTTCCGGAGGAGGGAAAACGGATGAGTCAGCTTGCAGGCGAAGCCAAGCCCGTCGTGGCCATCCTCACGGTCGAGGACGACCTGACGCAATTCCGCGGAAACCGGGCGAATTTTCGGGATATCGTCAAAATCGGCAAAGAGCTGGATTTCCCGGTCTATGTCGTGACAACCAAGGACTTGAAGCTGACCGCCAAAAAAGTCCAGGGTTATTTGTATCATACGGAAGAAAAGCAGTGGAAAAGGCAGTGGCTTCCGCTGCCTCAAGTCATCTACAACCGGATACCGCGGCGGGAGGATGAGCGCAGGCCTTCGGTCCGCCGGAAAATCGACGACTGTCTCCGACACGGCAGCATCCATTTGTTTAACCCGTTCTTTTTCAACAAATGGACGCTGTTCGATTGGCTGAAAAAAAACCGGGCCACACGTGCGCTCGTTCCCAACACCAAACGGCTGCGCACCCCGGGCAGCCTCCTGCCGATGCTGGAAGAGTACGGCAGTCTGTATTTGAAGCCGGAAAGCGGGAAGGCCGGAAAAGGCATCATGCTGCTTCAATACGACAGGGAGGATCTGAAACCTTACCGGCTCACGATCCAGGGGGTAAAGCGCAGAAACGTCGTGTATAAAACCGGGAAGCCCCAACTGCTGTGGAAACGCATTAAAGCGGAAACCGGAAAGACCCGGTATATCGTTCAGGAAGGAATCGAGCTGGTCTCGTACAAAGGCAGGCATTTCGATTTGCGGGTGCTTGTGCAGAAGACAGGGAAGGGCGTCTGGACCGTTACCGGCGTCGGGGCACGACTGGCCGGCTTCCGGAGAATCACGACGCATGTGCCCCAGGGCGGCAGCGTAGAAGACCCCGAAAAAATGCTCCTGTCGGTGTTCGGTCAGGAGATGACCAACTACCTCATGAGCCGCCTGAAGTCGAACGCGCTTCTGATCGCCAAGCAAATCGAGAAAGGCGCGGGGCATACGCTCGGGGAAATGTCGATGGATCTGGGTATCGACCACGAGGGGAAGATCTGGTTTTTTGAGGCCAACGCCAAACCGATGAAGTTTGACGAGCCCCATATCCGCAAAAAGTCGCTGGAGCGCATTTTCCAGTTCAGTCATTATTTATACCGGCAAGGCAAGGATTTGGAGCCGTTAAAGAGGTGACCGCGATGTTGATTGAGACTTGGCGGCCGAAAGAGGGAAGTCCCTGGGAAATCCAGCAAGCCGAATTGATCGCCTTTACGCAAAAATACGGAAGAACCGCCCTGCCCGCGAATACGGTCCGGGAACTGATGAAGCTGACTCCCCGCCATTTGCATTCCCCCGGCTCCCTTCTTCTGCTCGCCAAAATCAAAGCCGAGGACGGCCCGAGACTGGCCGGCTTTTCCTGCGTCACCGATTATGGGCGCGGATTGAGTCTGGTCGTTGTTCATCCGCTCTATCGCGGAAGAGGACTCGGATCGAAACTGCTGGGCCGGCAAATTTCCGTGCTAGGGAAACTCAGCTGCCGCGTCCCTTTAAGCAGCGTTTCCGGCCTGCAAATGTGTTTCCGGGCCGGACTCACCGCCGGCGGCATGGTCAAAGCTCCAGGCGGGCGGTCCGAACTTATCCTGGAAGAAAGAAGGTGATGTTCCGTGGCGCAACCCGTCCTCGGCATTTTGACTCTATATTTGAACGACAAGAAGCAGTTGGAGGAACGGCATATTTACCAAAGAATGATTACGGAAGGTCAAAAGCTCGGTCTTGATATTTTTGTATTCACCCCCATGGATGTATATGACAAAAAGAAATTGATCCATGCGATGGTCTACGATCCGAGTTCAAAAAAATGGTCGCGAAAATGGCGGGGATTTCCGCATTTGATCTTCGACCGTTGCCGGATTCAGCGGAGCAAGCGGTTTGAGCAGCTGCTGAAATTCAGGGCCAAATACGGAAGCTTGAAGTATTTAAACCGGCCGCTGCGCAACAAGTGGACGATATACCAGATCCTGTCGCACAAATCCTCCTTTCGCAAACACTTGCCCGAAACGGTGCTGTTTCAAAACGGCGGCGATGTGTTCCGGCTGCTCCGAAGCTATCCGTCCGTTTACGTCAAGCCCATCAACGGTACCGGGGGCCGCGGAATCGTGCGGGTGGAGCGGCTTGGCGGCGACCACTTTCTCATTCAGGGCCGCCGTCAAAACCGGAAGATCATCCCCGCGCAAAAGATGCACAAATCCCGGCTCGGCGCTTTTTTGCTGAACTGGAAAGGCCGCGGCAGGTTTCTTGCCCAGCAGGGCATACAGATTAAACTGCCGGACGGCCGCGTACACGATTACCGGATGCTCGTGCAGAAGAACGGGCAAGGCCAATGGGAGGTGACCGGGTGCGCCGGCCGCATCGGGCCGCACCGCAGCGTAACCTCCAACCTGCACGGAGGAGGGAAGGCCGCGCCGATGAACGTCCTGCTCCGGCACATCTCGAACAGTGAGGAGAAGCGATCCGAAATCCGGAAAGCGGCCGAAAAGCTGAGTCTGGATGTCGCCGCCTACCTCGAATCAAACATCGGAGCCCTCTGCGAGCTGGCCTTGGATCTGGCGATCGATCGCAGCGGCCGGGTCTACCTGCTGGAGGTCAACCCCAAGCCGGCGCGCGAGGTGTTCATCCAAACGGGGGATGCCGAGGCCTATCGCCGTGCGATCGTTAAACCTTTGGAGTACGCGCTTTGGATGTACAAACGCGAAGCCGCCCCTTCCTCATCATGAGGAGGAGCGGCTTCAACGTTCTATTCTTCTTCGCCTCGCAAGTAGACCGGCGCCGATTTGTTCCCGGCGTAGTCTTCCATGATCACGTACACGTTACTTGCCGCGGAAGTAAAGCGAAGGCTGGCCTTCGTCGTCCGGCCGCGGATGATCCGGTCTTTGTCCCCGACATTGTATGTCGTCGGGAAGGAGCGGAGCGCTCCGTCTTCGTACACGTACATGTAGCGCCAGTCCCGGGTATTCGGCATCGGCAGATTCAAGGTGTTTCCTTCCCATGACCATGCCTCGGCATAAGGCTCCGATACCGTATCGATGAACCGGCCGCTGACCGCAACCGGGGTTTTGTCCCCCAGGGCGACCGTTACGAGATAATCGTCGCCGTTCACCGGCATATTTTTGAACACCGCGGTCTTCGAACCGGCCGGTACGGTCAAGCGCTCGGACACCGGCTGTTCCGTCGTGATCCAGCTCAGGGACTTCACGCTGACCGTAACGTCGCCGGCGGCCTTGTTCGGTAGGTCCCAATCGACCGCGAAGGTGCCGTCGGCCCGGGAGTCGACCCGCAGATTCGACGGGGACGCGGTCAAATCGAATTTCAGCTCCGCGGCCTTTCCTTCCAGGCCGTCCGCTCCGACGGCGGCTACTTTAATCTTGCCGGAGCGGGCCGGGAGTTTTTTGATATAGAATACTTCATCGTATTTCCCGCCTACATATACGTCGTTCACGTAGACATTGTACTGCTTGACCTTGGTATAATCCGGGTCGCGGTTCCACTTCAGCTCCAGTTCCCCGCTGTCGGTGTAGGCCGCCTGTATGGCCAGCCCGGTCGGTGCGGCCGGCTTGACGGCGGAGCCGTCATAAATGCGGATCTCCCCGATGTTCATCTGGTAATCCGGTATCCGCTTGTGACCGGGATCGAATACCAGGCCGAACGCGGCGATCGATTTACCGGCGTAAGCGCCCAAATCCAGCTCGGCCGTCTCCCATCCCTTCGTTCGCTTTCCGCTCTTCGGCACTTCCACTTTGACGACTTTGTCCGGGGCGTCCGCGAAGACCAGACCGATATGCATGGTGGACTTGTCGTTCTTGGAGCTTTTGTTAAACGCAAGGGACAGCTTGGATTTCGCGTTTACGTCCAAATCGGTTTTGTACAGGCGCAGGAAGTTCTCGGCGTTCAACTCCCCGCTCACGACCAGGGAGCTGCCGCCCTGGTATGCGCCGACCCGCTCATAATCGAAGCGATCCATGCCGCCGGCGTTATATTCCGGGCCATAGTCGAAATCCACGGTGAGCCGGTTCCCTTCGGTATCCTGCCACCACTGCCAGGTCACGGGGATATCCTGAAGGCTCATGTTCGACCATTCGTCCGGGTTGGACACTTTGCCGTCCACATAATACGACAGGCCGTGCCCCGTGTTGAACCGGGTGTAAAAATGGGTGTCCCCTATAACCGAACGCTCGGCGATGACCGAGGCGATCCCCGGCCAATACCGGTTGTCCGCATACACGTCGGAGACCGTATTTACCGGAGAAACCGCGGTATTCTTCGGATCCGCGTTCGGTCCGGACCACCAGAGCCGCTCGCGCAGGTGAGTCATCCATTGGTAGTCGTTCTCCGCCCGATGGCGGACGGGCCAGGATTGATTCATATCCTCATCCAGCCCGGCATGAACAAAATCCGCGCCCAACGTGGAGATGCTGAGACGCGGAAGGCCGTCTTCCAGCTTATCCTTCAAAGCTTTGCCGTTGATGTCTTTGAACCGGTCGCGGCCCGCCTCCAGCCCGGCGAAGCCGACTTCGTACATATCGAAATCCGTCCCGTGCGCTTGATTGACCTGGTTCAAGTAGGTTGCGGCGGCGTCGATCTGGCTGTCTCCCATGCCGTAGTCGAAGAAGAAGGATTGGGAGACCTGCTCGCCGGTATTTTTATCGTAGAGGAACGAAATATTGTTGTCGTTAAACGTGCGGGCAAATGTATTGGCCCCGTTTCTCGTATCCAAGGAATCATACCATTGGACGTAAAGCCCGCCCTTCTGAAGCGCTTTCATAAATGCGATATAGTCGGGAATATCCTGGACCGCCACGTTGGGACGCTGTTCCTCCTGATTGACGAAATAACCGTCATAACCGAAATAGCGCGCCATCTCGACCAGTTTTTTCGCCACCGGAAATTCTCCGTTCTCATCTTTGACGAGCATCTGTTTGTAGGTTTGCTGTCCGCGGTCATTGTTCGAGAAGAAGATCCCGGCCAGGGAGAGCACGCCGTTTTTATGGGCGGCATCGGTATAAGTCGGGTTCGGGATGTTCAGCATGCCGAATTCGAACCATTTCTGCTGCCAGTCTTTTTGGGCCAGTTCGTCGTAATATTCCGGCGGGGTGTAGGCGGTCGCCGTCCCGTGCCAGTAAGAGTAGTAATCGATATATTGCCAGAAGTTAAAATGATATTGAGCGAATTTGTTCGTATAGGGCGCATTCTCGATAAACGCGTTGCCGTAATCGCCCGCTATGTTCATCATCCGGACCTCCGGATTCAATGCGGGATTGGCCTGCGTGGCCGACAGCGGGGCGATTCTCTTTTGCAGCGGCACGTGGGACCTCAGCAGCGCGGCATCGGGATCCCGTTCCGGGCTCCATTCGAGAATATGTCCGCTGGTGTACCCGTGGACGCTCGGCTGATTTTTTCCGTGCGCGCTTTCGCCTTGAAACGGCCAGGTATCCCCCGCCTGAGCGGATAACGGAACCGCCGTGAGCAGCAGCGCGGCCGTCAATACCATCGACGTTACTTTGGGCAGCGTTCTTTTCTTGGATCGTACTTTCATCAATACCCTCCTCTTCGTTCGTCATGATGATCCCTTGCTTTAGGAAATGAGTCTAGCCGCTGCGGCACCACCTCCCCGCCAATAGGCGCAACTGGTTCAATACTCAATTTATCCTATGAAAGCCTTTGCAAACAGGGTTGAAATTAAAGATACACTGGACAAATTAAAGAAACCGGGCGGAGGGGCAGTAATCGTGTCCCTTTGAACTCTGGCCGGTGGATAGGGGCCTTTTGGGGCGCTATTTTGTCGAATTTGGCTCTTTGGTGTGAAATAGCGGTCTTTTGGGGCCTTATTTTAGAGAAAGTCGGG
This sequence comes from Paenibacillus faecis, assembly GCF_008084145.1. GTDB lineage: Bacteria > Bacillota > Bacilli > Paenibacillales > Paenibacillaceae > Fontibacillus > Fontibacillus faecis. The sequence goes on from NZ_VSDO01000001.1 coordinate 994,044, forward strand.
CAAAAACCGGATTTTTGGGCTCGTACCAGAGAAATAGGGCCCTTTTTAGCCGCTATTCTTCCCGAAAAAGCAAATCTGGGCGAAATAGCGGCCCGAAACGCCGCTATTATAACGGGCGCAAGAGAGATTGCGGATCGGCAGCACCATGTCAGGTTTAATGCAACGCCAGTGGAGAAAAGCGGGCCGTAACCTGATTTTTGGATTCGCACCAGAGCAAAAACAAGGCCTTTTTTAGCCGCTATTTTACCCGTAAAAGCGAATCTGGCCGAAATAACAGCCCAAAACGCCGCTAATTTCGGACGGCTTGAGAATCCCGAAATCAGGGCTGGCTCGCTTTTTCTTAAAGATAATCCCCATAAAAACCGCCCCTCAAGTCACATAGTAACCTGAGGGGCGGTCCCTTTTAACTCTATATTCCATTACTTTACCGCTTGCGCAGCAGCCGTCCGAACACGCCCAGTATCGGGAGCAGCAATACCGCCGCCGCCAACAGGGAGGCCCGGACGGAGAAGCGGTTTCCGATCCATCCGACGGCGGGGCCGCCCGCGGTTTGACCAAGCGCGTCCGACTGGCTGACCATCGACAGGACGGTAGCCCGGGTGTCGCTGCGCAGATTCATGTTCAGCCACGTCGCATAGATCGGCTCACTCACGGTAACGACTACGCTTACGGCCAGCACGGACGCCAGCGCCCAGACGAAGTCCGTTGCCAGGAAAAGCGAAATCATGCCGGCAATACGAATAAAAGTGAGCAAAAAAATAGCCGCGGACACGGCCCGCTCATTGCTCATGTTCAGCTTTTTCTCGGTATAGCCTACCGCCAGCATCCCCAAAACGGTGGACGCCGCGCTAATCAGGCCAAACCAAACAGCCATGGAAAACGACCGATCCGGAAAGCCGATTTCCCGAATCAGATGAATTTCCCATAATCGGTCATAGCCTTCCGAAGCCGCGCCGCTAAACAGCGTTACGAACACAAGGATCAGCAGCAGCGGACTGCCCGCGATCACCCTTGCCCCGCTTGTCCAGGTCCGGCGCATCTCCTTGAAATGAGAAGACTTTTCGCTCCGCGACGGCCGGACAAAGCGAGTCTCCTTCATATGACGGATGAGGAGCAGTCCGAGAGCCACATACATCAGGCCTCCCGCCAAGTACGGCAGATTCGGCGCCAGCACCGAAAGGCCTACGCTAACGCCGATGCCCACCAGAGTCGCCGTCAACGCCACCCGTTTGGCGCGCATAAAAATGGAACCGGCCGAGGCCTCGCCCACCTCATCAACGATCCAGGCGCTGTCCGCGCCGCTGATGAAGGTGTGGCCGATGCCGGACACCAATTGGGCCAGCAACACCCAGACGACGATTGGGATCATCTGCCCGAAGTCCTGCAGCCAAACGATGCTGCCTTCAAAGGCAAACCCCGCGCCCAAAATGAACATGCCGATGATGACCGAAAGCTTGCGGCTGTAAGTATCGGCAACCACGCCGGTAATCCCTTCGAAGATCAATACCGTCAGCTCCAGCACCGTGCCGATCAGAACAAGCTCCAACGGGTTCAGGCCAAGCTCAGTAACGTAATAAATGCTGTAAGTCGTAAATATCGTACTGCTTGCCAGGGCAGTCATGAAGTTCATCAAATAAAATATTTTTGCCGCTTGAACATTATGCAAAACGGATTCCGCCTTTCGGGTAGGCGGCGCACTATTTCAGGTCCCTAAAAGGTAATATTCGCTATTCGCTATTCGCTATTGCGCTAATCACAATCCCTACCGCAGATGCGGCCACCTACCGTTTTTATTTGTTTTCGATGAATTCCGGTTTGTCGGTCGATCGGATTGGAATAGACTTGTCGCATGTAAAACACCTCCATAAATAATTCACTGCAGGATATCTAAACGTCTTCCGCTTGATCCACGAGGGAAATCAGCTCGCCGAAAGAGCGGATCAATACGTCGGAACCGGCCAGCTCGGCATTGTCTCCGAAATCGGCATAAGCGCAGCCGACCACGGTCTGTCCGTTCTCCTTGCCCGCCTCGACATCCGAGGAACGGTCCCCGACCATCCAGGCGCTTGTCACACCGTGATTGTCCAGAAGAAGCCGCACGAGGTCGACCTTGGACGGGGTCATATACTCGCCCGCGCTGTAAATCCCTTCAAACAGCGAGGTAATGCCGTGCGCTTCGGCTACCCCCTTCACATAATGCTCCAGCCCGTTGCTGGCCACAAACAACCGGATTCCGCGCGCTTTGAGCGCCTCAAGCGTCTCCTTCACCTCGGGGTACAGCTCGGAGGTGTTCTCCTTCAACCCCGAAAGCTCCAGCTCCAGGAGCAATTCGTCCGCCCTCCGGTGCACGGCCTCATTGCAGTCCGGAATCACTTTCTTCCATATATCCTCCAACAGCATGCCCAAACAGCTCAGCATCAGTTCATCGGGAGGCGTGTCCCCCTCATACAGCTTCTCTTCCCTTAGCCGGTCGAACAACTGGTGATACGCGGGAATGAGTAAAGTCTCGGTCTTGAAAAGCGTACCGTCCATATCGAAAATCATCGCTTGGGGTTTCTTAAGTTTGGCCTGGGTCCTCTCCATCTCCACATTCCTTCCTGTCTGTATTGGTATAGCCCCATAATATGCCATAGCTCCATTCCTTGTAAAGTTTGCGCTTTCCCGCCGGGTCCATTACAATTACGAATAAATTCAACGCATTGAATGCCGGGGAGAACTAGATGTATCATGAGCAAAAAAATAATAGCCATCGACATGGACGACACGATCTGCCATCTCATACCGAAAGCTATCCATTACCATAATATAATGTATCCCGACCTGCCGCTGACGCTGGAACAGATCGTCAGCTTCGATTTAAGCGGGATTTGGCACCCCGCCTGCACGGACGATTTGTTCTTCGGCCGGCCCGGTCTGTATGAAGAACTGGACATTTTTGACGAATACACGGTAGAAGAAATCCGCAGGATGACCGCGGACTACGACGTCATTATCGTCACCGCCGCCCGGCCGTCCTCGGTTGCCGAGAAATGGCGCTGGCTGCAAAGGCACCTGCCGTTTATCCCGTTCGAGAACTTCTTCGTGGCCAAGCGCAAATATCTGCTTGGTTTTGATCTGCTCATCGATGACGGGCCGCATAATATCCTTGCCGCAAGGGACACCGGAAAGCAGACGATTCTGATCCCGAGGCCGTGGAACGCGGGAATCCAGCAGGACTTCGTGCTGAAAGATTCCTGGAAAGGCATGAACGAACTGGTGCGAAGCATGCTCGGTTGAAGCCGGCTCCGCTTAATGCGGAGGGCTTCACAACCATCGGGCTATTTTTTCAAGTGGTACGGAACGGTGGTGACGATTAAATCCCGGCGATACAGCAGGAAGGCGCGAATCAACAGGCTCGACTGATTGTGAAGCGCGTTGTGCCACCGTTTCTTCGGAATAAACTGCGGAATCAGCACGGTCACCCCGTAATTCAGCTCCTTGGCCTTATGCTCGACCGTGTCGATAAATTTGGTCAGCGGCTGAATGATGCTCCGGTACTGCGAATAGATGGTCACCAGGCGGATATCGGGCTGCCACTGCTTCCATTTTTCTTCAAACTGCTTCTCCGTTTCCTTATCAAAGGCCACGTATACCGCGATAATTTGGTCCGGCTTTAAAGACTTGGCGTAGTTCAGCGTATTCTCCACCACATGCGTGATTCCGGCGACCGGGATGACGAACACGTTGCCTTGGACGCGGGCCGCCGGCTCGCAAGTGGTGATGCGGAGCTGATCGCCGACGGCCTCGTAATGCTTATGAATTTTATGAAACACAAGGACGATGGCAGGTAAAAAGATAAGCGCGGGCCAAACCTGCGGAAACTTCGTAATAAAAAACATCATCATGACCGTAAAGCTAATCAGCGCGCCTACGGCATTAATGGTCAGCTTTACTCTCCATCCTTCGGGTTTCTCCCGAATCCACTTCACCAGCATCCCGGTCTGCGCCAGCGTAAACGGGATAAAGACCCCGACCGCATATAACGGAATCAAATGCTCCGTCTGCCCTTTGAATACAATGATCAGCAGTATGGAAGCCGCGGCCAGGAACACAATTCCGTTCGAGTAACCGAGGCGGTCGCCGCGGACGGTAAACATCCGGGCGATATATTTATCCTTCGCCAAATTGACCGCCAGCAGCGGGAACGCCGAATATCCCGTATTTGCGGCCAGGACGAGGATCATGGCGGTAATTCCCTGAATCGCGAAGTACATCCCGCCCCTGCCGAAAGTTGCCGACGCAATTTGCGATACGACCGTTTCCTCGCCTTTCGGCGCGATGCCGTAGTAATAAGCGAGACAGACGATGCCGGAAAACAGCAAGGCCAGCAGAATGCCCATCGCCGCCAAGGTTTTGGACGCATTCTTCGGCGCGGGGTTCTTGAAATTCGGAATCGCGTTGGAAATCGCCTCCACCCCGGTCAAGGCGGAGCTCCCGGACGCAAAAGCTTTCAACAGCAAAAACAAGGTCAATCCCGCGACAGGGGTTCCGATCGGGGCATGCAGATCCGCCGGGACCTGGCCGCTCATAATGCGGTACAGGCCCGCTCCGATCGTAATGAACATGATCAGGACAAACAGGTATACCGGGTAGGCGAGAATGGAGGCCGACTCGGTAAGGCCGCGCAGGTTGAGCACGGTAATCAGGATCACCAGCAGACAGGCGATCGGCACATTATAAGGATGCAGCGACGGAAAGGCCGAGGTAATGGCGTCCGTTCCCGCCGAAATACTGACCGCTACCGTCAAAATATAATCGACCAAAAGCGCTCCGCCCGCCAGCAGTCCCGCATTGACCCCAAGGTTTTCCTTCGATACCACGTAGGCTCCTCCACCGTGCGGATAAGCGAAAATCACTTGTCTGTAGGAAAGGACGAGCGCCGTCAACAGCACGAGAATTCCGACGGCAATGGGAACGGAATACCAGAAGGCCGCCGCTCCGATCGTCATCAGCACGATGAGGATTTGTTCGGGACCATAGGCGATGGAAGACAAGGCATCCGAAGAAAGGATCGCCAGCGCTTTCGTCTTGGTGAGCTTTTGTTCTCCGAGCGCCGTAGATTTCAGCGGCTGGCCGATGAGCACTCTTTTCAGCAACATAAACATAACTGCAACACCTCATAGTTGATTTAAGATAGAATACCCTTTTTCTCCGGAAAAAAAGCATACTTACGCACGGCAAAAAACCACAGAGGTCAGAACCCCTGCGGTCCATGTTTAAGGTACACGGTCACAGTATCATCCTCTCCCGGACTACGCTTACGAGGTTAGCTGTCGGATTAGGGTGGCGAGAATCACCCCTTCACGTCCGGCTGAAGCCGTTCGCGAATTCACCCCCTGCCGCTTAGTCCGGTCGATGCTTTTCCGGCCGAACGTTAACGGCAAATCGGTTCCCCCGTTTTCCTCTTCTGGAAATTCAGCGAATCATGTTATGAAATCCATGAGTGAATATACTCCTTTCCCGGATGCAAGTAAAACCCTGCATGTGACTGATTTTACGAAACTTCGCCGCAAAAAACCCGAATAAAGCGCTTACTTTATCTCTTTTCATTTCCTTACATGAATTTTCAGCATCCTGTAAAATAAAAAAAGGTCCTGCTCTCCCCCAAAGGAGAACAAGACCTTGAATCGGATAACCCTCGTTTATTTCTCGCCGTTCAAGCGATATCCCGCATGGAAGACGGGACCCACAAATTCGTTAAACGCGTAACCGGAACGTATGGCGGCCGTCACGAATTTCTTCGCTTTCTCCACCGCTTCTTTGACGGTCATCCCGCAGGCCAGCCCGCCCGTTACCGCGGCGGCAAACGTACAACCCGCCCCGTGGTTGTAAGCCGGCTCAATTTTATCGCTCTCGAGAATCACAAATTCGGTACCGTCATAGAACAGGTCGAGCGCTTTTTCGCCTTCGAGCGCCTTTCCGCCTTTAATGACGACATTCCGGGCGCCCCGTTCCCGAATCCGCTTGGCCGCTTCCTTCATCTCCTCCACCGAGGTCAGACGTCCCATCCCGGACAACACGCCCGCTTCGAACAGGTTCGGCGTAGTTACGGTTGCCAGCGGCAACAGCAGGTCGCGAATCGCGTCGGCGCTCTCGGGGTTCAGCACTTCGTCCTCCCCCTTGCAGACCATGACCGGATCGATGACGACGTTCTGTTGTCCATGCCGCTTAATGGTGTCCTCGACCACTTCGATGATCGCCACACTGCCCAGCATCCCCGTTTTCATCGCGGCAACCGGGCCGCCGGCAAACACGGTTTTCAACTGCTCGGCAACCAGAGACGCCTCCACCGGATAAACGCTGTGATGCCAGCCGCGGTCAGGATCCATCGTCACGATGGTGGTCAACGCGCTTAAACCATAGGTTCCGTATTCCTCAAAGGTCTTCAAATCCGCTTGGATTCCCGCCCCTCCGCTGGAATCGCTCCCGGCTATGGTCAATGTTTTAAGTATGGTTGTCATATCGATTACCCCTTTGTCCTATCTCTGTATTACTTCCATCCATTGTAGCACTACTTGCGGAGTTATGTTAATGATTTTACATTGTGATTTTTTTGTCAACTTCCCCGATTCCTTGAGGCAAAAGTCAAAGCTCCGACCGAATCGGCCGGGGCTGCTTCACCTATTTGTCGGCTGCTTTTTTCTTGTCCAGGAAACCTTTGCCGGCTTCCGGATTGCTCACGATGCCCAACACTACCAGAACCCCGAGCAGGGAATTGACGGCCGCCATAATCTGATCGTATTTTTCGGGGGCAAGCTGGAAATTAAAAATCGCTCCGACAGCTTGCACCGCCAATAAGATCGCGGATACCAACGACACCCAGAGTCCGTAGTTTTTCCATTTACTCATTCCAATCATACCTCCACACGGATTAATTTACTGCGGTGCAATACCGTAAGCAAGCGGTAAAAACTGAGACTGCCCCCGGACGGCGAATCGATCAAACCGGCCGACTGAGCCGCTTGAACCGCCTCTTTTGCCCACTCCGGCACGTCCATGCAATTACTTCCTTCCAGCGTTTTGACCCGGCCATCCACCTGGGTCAGCCATTCCTTCAACGTATCCTTGCTGCCTGTCAGCGTTTGGATCAGCGCCGCCTGCTCCCGGACCGTCGATTTTAACGCTTCAAACTCCTTCTTTTCCTCCGCGGTCATCGGTTCTTCTCCCTCCTTGGCATTGATTTTCTTCAACATCGCTTCCACGGCCGCCTGTGACGGTTTGCCCCCTGCACGGTATTGCGCCGTAGTCAGTCCAAAGGTCATTTCCAGGTGCGGATAATCTTTGAAGGAGCGCCAATCGCCTCCCCATTCAAAACCCAGCGCCTTTGCCTCAGCGACGACTTCGTGCCAATCCGCCGTTTTGTCGCGATCCCCATCGATCGACATATCCCAGGAGACCGACTTACCGTCCGGAAGCAGCAGAGCGAAATCGATCGCCACTCCGAAGTTATGAAAGCTGTATCCCGGCTTGGCATTCGTCACGATCGCGCCCGGCTTGGTTCTCCCCTGGGCATACAGCGCTTCCTGCTCCGCCATGGTTCGGAGCCCCTGGGTAATCCGGATATATACTCCGCGGTGATAGCAGCGCTCGATCAGCTTCTCGGCCGCGAGCTTAACGACTTCATGCAGGCCGGCCAACCGCGCCGCGGACTTCGCTTGAACTTCTTCCAATGTCAGCGACATGATTCAAACTCCCCCCTTTGCGTTTCTCGTCTGTTCCAGTATGAAATATCGAGCGAACGCTGTGGAGGATGAACTTTTTTCACCTCTTATATCAAGTTCTGCTAAGGATTTACATCTAGGTCCAAAGCTCCGGCTCCAGTAATTCCCGCGAAACAAAAAAGGAAACCCGGATTAGTTCATCCGAATTTCCCGTCAAGCGAGGAACCGCCTATTGGCCTAATTTTTCATCCTTTTTGCCAGGTCTACCATCTTGGTGGCTCTCAGATGCTGCTCCATCTTCTCCTCCGCCTCCACCATGACCTGTTGAATCAGGCATTCCGAACCGTGATCAAAGTTGCAGTCAAAGAGAGAAGCGGTTCCTTCGATGGCCTGTATCACATCCAGGAACGTCATTTCCTCTTTCTTTCTCGTCAGTCGATAGCCCCCGTTCGCTCCCGACACGGACTCGATCATGCCCGCCTTCACCAGTTTGGTCAAAATCTTCGACAAATACGTCGGAGAAACGTTCTGGGCATCGGCCAGCTGCTGAACTCCGACGGGCTTGACCGGATCTTCGGCCACGAGCGCAAGCATCGTGTGTAAGGCGTAATTCGTCGCCTTGGAAAATTTCATATCGCTTCACCCCGAAATATGGACTCATGGTGCCTATAATATCCGTGAAGCCCAAGGGTGTCAAGCCAACCGGTTCCACGCCTCGTTAACCAGCTCCATATGGATGCCCGCCGCCGCGGCGGAACCCATGGAAGCCGCCCGGATGGCCTGGTGCATTTCCGTCGCCGCGTCTCCGGCACTGAATACGCCCGGCACGCGGGTCCTTCCGAAGTCGTCCGAAACGATCACTGTCCCCGCTTCCGTCATCTCGCATCCGATCGATCTTGGCAGCTCCGACCCCGGCTCCAGCTTCGGCGCGAAAAAGATCCCCTCGCATGAAACGCTTGTTCCGTCTTCCAACAGCACCCGTTCCACTTGACCGCCGGCGGACTCAATTTGCCGAATCGGGGCTTCCCATAACGGGATTCTGTGCCGCCCAAGTTCATCGCGTTCCGTGGCGTTCAATCCGCTGGGGCCGTTTGAGCAGAGGATCGTTTGATCGGTCCACCCCGTAAGAAGCTTCGCCATGTGCAGCGCTCTTTCACCCGCAGCGATCAGAACCAGCGGTTTATCGCGAAGCTCCCAGCCATCGCAAAAGGGGCAGACGAACGCGGATTTGCCGTAAATCTCGCTTAGGCCGCTGATCTCGAGCGGGAGATCCCTTTTTCCGGTTGCAAACAGCAGCTTTCTGACGCGATACACATTCCCTTGGGCCGATGTAATTTCAAATCTCCCATCATCTCCCGACACGCCCTCGGCTCGCTCCTCCACCAGCTCGATCGACGGATATCTGCCCAGCTGCTCCGCGGCGATCCGGCGAAATTCCGCCGGGGCGATTCCGTCTCTCGTCAAAAACCCGTGCGCTTCGCGAGTCACCCGGTTTCTCGGCTTCCCTTCATCGAGAAGGAGCACGCTTCTTCTCGCCCTTCCTAGTACAAGGGCTGCACTAAGCCCTGCCGGTCCGCCGCCGATAATCCCGACATCATATATTTTCATCATTCATCCTCTCCTTCTGGTTAATAATCAAGTGTTTCATATATTATGGACTTAATGTATCTATAATAACCTCGATTGTCCTAACCGTCAACACCCGACAGATGTAACTTTTTACTGCCAGCCGACGTCATTTATATCGCGACTACGGACCCGGGCCGCTTAGCGACCCGGTCTATTGGCTATGGCCCCCCCTACGTTCCGTCCCTTCCCGAAAGTGCTTGGGCGAGCAGCCGTTCACCTTTTTAAACATTTTGGAAAAAAGGAACGGATCATTATAACCGACGGAACGTGAAATGTCGCTGACGGATAGCTCCGGGCGCCGAAGGAGTTCGGCCGCCCGCCGCATGCGGTACTCCAGCAGGAACCCCTGCAGGGAGACGCCGAACCGGGCTTTAAACAGACTGGACAAGTACGTCCGGTCAAGCCCGACGGATCGGGCGATCTCCAGCATGCTGATCTTCTGGCTGTAGCTGCTCTTGATGATTTCGATCGCATGGCTCACATAGACCTCCTTGGCGTCGGCAGTTCTCTCCTCCGCTTCAATGGGGGAACAAGAAATCAGCCCGGCCATCAAACGATAGAGGATACCGAGGCTGAGCGCATCGCCGCCGCGCTCCGGCCGTACGGACAACAGCTCGTCGTAGAAGCTCTCGAAGCCTCTTCCGGCGAGCGGTGTAAACACGGGGGTAAGCGGCGTCAAACAAGCTCGCTCCAAATACGTTTTCGCTTGCAGGCCCCGGAAACCGAACCAGGAGTACGTCCAGGGATCGGTGTCGGAAGCTTGGTAGTGCACGATCGTGCCAGGAGGAATCAAAAACCCCTCGCCCGCCCGGACGTCATATGTTTTGTCCGCGATGCTGAACAGCCCCCGTCCGCTATGGACGAAATGGATGATATAGGCATCCCGAACACCCGGGCCCCAAAAATGTCCGGGCAGGCACTCTTCTTTCCCAAAAAACAGCAGCTTCAAATCCATCTGCTCCTGGACATCCGAGTGGTAATAGGTTATATCGATGCGCGCCAAACCGTAAGCCTCCCTCCATACGCACTGCATTTAAATAAGCAATATTATACCATGCTCTATGCCGATCCGGCGGCCCCCTCCCCTAATTCAAGTTGGATAATGACATGTTTTCAAGGCGTCGCTCCATGTTCTGTTCGCGGACGGCGGGCGTATAGTGAAGGTACATGATAGCGCTATCTTAATATTTTGATCCTGATGGAGGGGATGAGTGGATGTCGAAGATTACTTTTTTAGGAGCGGGAAGTACGGTATTCGTCAAAAATGTGCTGGGGGATGTGATGCTGACGGAAGCGCTGCAAGGGTTCGAGCTCGCGCTGTTCGATATTGACGCCGAGCGCTTGAGCGACTCGGAACGTCTGCTTAACAGCATGACGGCATCGCTGGGGAGCCGCTGCACCGTCAAGGCCTACAGCGACCGCAAAGCGGCGCTGCGCGGCGCCAAATACGTCATTAACGCCATTCAGGTCGGCGGGTATGACCCTTGTACGATCACCGATTTTGAAGTGCCGAAAAAATACGGACTGCGTCAAACGATTGGCGACACACTGGGCATCGGCGGGATCTTCCGCAACCTGCGTACGATCCCGGTCATGCTTGACTTTGCCAGGGATATTCATGAGGTATGCCCCGATGCCTGGTTCCTCAATTATACGAATCCGATGGCGGTGCTGACGAATGTGATGAACACACACGGCGGCGTAAAAACGGTCGGGCTATGCCACAGCGTTCAGGTGTGCATGCCGCGTTTGTTCGAAACTCTCGGCATGGATCCGAACGGGGTGGAGACGAAGATCGCCGGCATCAATCATATGGCCTGGCTGCTGGAGGTCAAGCGGAACGGGGAGAATCTGTATCCGGAAATCAAACGACGGGCGGCCGAGAAGCAGAAAGAGATCCACGACGATATGGTCCGTTATGAGCTCATGTTCCGCTTCGGCTACTATGTGACCGAATCGTCCGAGCATTCCGCGGAATATCATCCGTATTTCATCAAGCGTTCGTACCCCGAACTGATCGAGCGCTTCAACATCCCGCTGGACGAATACCCGCGCCGCTGCATCAACCAGATTGAAGGCTGGGCAAAAATGCGGGAGAAGCTGTTCGCCAGCGAGCGAATCGAACATACCCGGAGCCTGGAATACGCGTCATATATTCTGGAAGCGATGGAGACCAATAAACCTTACAAAATCGGCGGCAATGTCATGAATACCGGCCTGATCACCAATTTGCCGGCGGAGGCCTGCGTCGAAGTTCCCTGCCTGGTCGACGCCTCCGGGGTGACACCGACTTATGTGGGCGCTCTGCCGCCGCAGCTCGCCGCGTTGAACCGGACGAATATCAACACCCAGCTTCTGACGATCGAAGCGGCGATGACCGGCAAGAAGGAGCACATCTACCACGCCGCCATGCTGGATCCGCACACGGCCGCCGAGCTGTCGATCGACGACATCGTCGCCTTGTGCGACGACCTGATCGAAGCGCACGGGGACTGGCTGCCGGCTTACAAATAAGCGAAAACCAAATTGAGGAAGCCACCTTTCGGATGAAAGGTGGCTTCCTCAACTCTCCGTTTGCGAATCATGACGAGACCGCCAATTATTTGATCCAATGCAAAACGGCATGGGGGAATATGACATTAAAGGGAGGAAACGTCCGGTAGTGGCAACAAAAAATCAACTATGCTTAAACTCAAAGATGGCCAGCAATATCGCCGAAAGCGTCATCCCTAAATAAAATAAGGCTAACAAACCCAGTCCACCTAAAACGATATATTTAAACAGCGACCCAATTCCTTTCCTCACCCTGATCCGCCCCTTACCCTTTTATACTTTCCGACCGGCATGCCTATATCCTAAATTTTATCATTCTAATGGCGGATAAGAAAGAACGTTCATATTAAGGTGTTTCTAACATCTCTGTCTTCATCGCTTGCTCCAACAGCGACTGGCCCGATGTGGATACAAACTCCATCGCCTCTTTCAAAGTCTTTTCTTTCCGCACAACCTTATCCAGTTCATCGCTTGTCAGCGTCTTGAATTTGTCTGCAAACGAATCCGGAAGTTTGGCCTCGCGGCCGTAATCGACCGATAACGGTCGCAATTTGTTAAAAGCCTCCAACCGGCTATCGTTATAATGACTCGTCCGCGTCAACAAGCTGCTGTGGATGACTCGCGCTTTGATGGAGGCGTAGTCATCGCTGTTTACATACTTGATAAAATCCCATGCAGCCTCCAGGTTGGGGGTGCCTGAGCGAATGGCGAAGATTTGACCGACCTCGACGTCGCGTGAAGCGGACCGATCTGCGGGATCGACAGGCCCCGTGACGGTATCGAATGAAAAGGTTTTGTACTTCGGCATCGTCTTAGTCAGACTCTCCAGAGTTTCCAGCAAACCCGCATCGTCCAGCTTCATCGCTACCCGCCCTTGCAAGAATAAATCATTGTCCAGATAGTCCTGCAGCGAGCCGCCGTAAAACGGGGTTTCCGGCAAATAAACGGTACCGGATTGAACCGCGCTTACCGCCATGTCCCAAACATCTCTCCACGAATCCGTATTCAAGGTCACCTGCATCGTTTTCGGGTTTACCGCGGACAATCCTTGCGTTCCGGCAATTCTGTCGGCCAGGGAACCCGCCGATTGCACGAAAGGAACGCTCAGACCGTAGATGCGCCGCTCTCCTTGTCCGTCCGCAGGGAACCTGGCAGCCAATTGTAGGATTTCCCGCCAGGTCATGTTATCCTGTGGAGGACGAACGCCATACTGTTTGAACAAATCCGCATTATAGTATAGTGCCGGGACGTAAAAGGTTGGACTAAGTCCGTAGAGTTGTCCCACTCCCAGTTCCCTCAAAAAGTCGACAATCGGCCCCTGCATGCCGGAAAGCTCGTATTGATCGGACTTGATGAACGGTTCGAGGCTTGACAGCAGACCTTCCTGCACAAAACGTTCGTATTCACTAGAGGATAAATAGAATACATCCGGATTCTCGCGTTGAATGAATTCACGCAATGCCACACTATACTCCTTCGCCGGGTCTATCGTGCTTGAATCCAAAACAGCGACTTCCACATCGACATCCCCGTACCTGCTTAAAAACAAATCCCCGTAATCTTCATAAAAGCTCCTCTCCCCAAAATACATCACTTTTAGGAAACGATGCCGTGTTGTTTGCCCGGACGTAGGGTAACACCCTGCAATAAGCAAACATAGGGCGATAAAACCTATGCCCAACCGCATTTTTCGTCGAAGCATCCCCGGTCCCCCCTTAAAGTACATTCAATTCCACCGTTATCAGATCAGCGGGCAATTTCAAGCGGTCCGCCAAAGTTTGAACGATCTCGGCCCGAATGGCCTCCGGGTCGCTGACGTGGTTGTTCAAAGACTCGATCACCCAAGCATCAATACGCGATAGTTGAGTCTCCAGTTGAGCGTAGTTCGCATAATCCAATACCTTACTGGAGGCATATACTTTGGCTGCGTAAGAACTTTTCTCGCTCCCGCAACGGCTGCTCAGCGGAATTTTGTCCACTCCAGGGAATGTAATCGTACCATCCGCCAATTGAAAATCGATCGGATCCGAGTATGGAATCGCCTCTTGTTTATAAATGTCATAGATGTCGGCATCGGTTAGCTCGTTTATTTGACGGTCGAGTTTAACGAAATGCCGCTCCTCTTTCCGTTCGTCCTCCGTTAGCGAGGATTCGCTGCCGGTCTGAGCCTCGTAACTGATGTCAACGTCGGTCGTGGAAAAAGTCACCGCAGAAACCGATGCAACCGAGGTGGACTTCATGTTCTGGGGAGATAACATGGCAGACGCCGGTTCTACCTTGGCATCCACCACCGTAGCGACCCCGACTCCGGCCAATGCAACAACAACTGCGGATATTCCGGATAAAATAGCCGAACGTCTGCTTCTTTTCGTTGCCTTCAAAATATGCACCAGCCTGTCTCTAATCCAAGCGGCGTTTTCGCTAAAGCCGGTAAATATCCCGGCCGCCCTGGGGGTTGTCGAGCGTTCGAGCACATTCAGAATGGTTTCGCCGTAGAAACGTCTTTCCTGCTCGGGAATTCCGGCAACAACCTGCTGGTCGCAGGACATTTCCATGTAGCGGTCGAGGTCTTTACGCCAACGATAGACCGCGGGGTTAAACCAATGGATCGAACAAGCCAGCAGAGCCAGCACCTTCAAGTGTAGATCCTTCCGTTTGTAATGGATTAGTTCGTGGCGAAAAATGAGCCGCAATTCCCGTTCTTTCAGCTCGATTTCCGGTAATACCAGAGTCGCCTGCCTCAGTCCGATCAGCATGGGCGTGCGCACGGCATCATTCGATTGAAGCGAGACGCTACCTTGAATCCCCATTTCCCGTTTAATGGAGGCGAACAATTCCAGGGCTTCCCCTTCCACGGGAAGATTGGTACGCCGAAGTCTGGCGCGGAACCGGAAATAGGCCGACAATGATCGAAAGCCCGTAACCCCCAATCCCGCCAGCCAAACGAACGGCAGCCAAAACCCGATTTGGGGCAGCAAAGCTTGCAACTCCGTCGAAACTCCCCAATTCATCCAAATGTTTGTGTAACCCGGTGAATTTGTCCAGATCCGGCCGATTGCCGCTCCCTGATCCGCAAGGTATACGGTTGTTTGCTGCAGCATCGGGTCAGCCTCGGTCAGCCCGTTTAATTCATGAGGGCGCATATACATCAATCCGCCGATAACTCCGATCGGCAGAAGCAAAAACAGCAGTACGATCTTATGTGTACGGTAATGCCACTGGGCGTCGAATAATTTGTATGTGAGCGGCTTCGCAAGCCATAGCGCGCCAAACAAGATCGTTCCCGTTATCGATAGGACGACCACCGTGATCGCCAACATCGTTCCCACTCGCTCCCCCTACCTTTCGGAAAACCATTTTTTCAATTCTTCTATCTCCTCGGGGCTGATGTCATCGGCGTCATATAGGGCCGCGAGTAAATTTTTGACCGAACCTTCGTGAACTGTTTCCAGAAAGGCTCTCGTTTCCAGATGTTTGTACTCGTCCTCGGAAAACACGGGAGTATAGTAGTTGACCTTCTTCCGCTTCTCCGTCCGCAGCAGCCCTTTTTCGGTCAAACGGGTCAAAAAAGTCAAAACCGTGGTCGGCTTCCAGTCCTTCCGTTTGTTCAGTTCGGCAAGGATAACCTGGGAGGTTACCGGTCCGCCCGCCGCCCAAACCACACGCATGACCTCTGACTCCGCCTCCGACATCTTTTGCACGGATTTCATAACAACGCTCCTTTGTGATCAACCGCGTATTTTCTACAACTTGTAGTTTATAAATTAAATTCTACAAAATGTAGAATAAAAAGTCAACTTGATACCTCCCATCGCAATAAATGAGATTAGCCCGGCTTTTTCGCCGGGCTTCTTTCATCTCTCTTTTTGATTAATCATACTCCCGCAACAACTGCCGAAGCGCGGCTTCCGCATCGCCTTGATAGATTCCGCCATGATAACAAATCAGTTGCGAAATACGGTAGTTCAGCAATCTGTGAATGGACTTGACCGCTTCCTCCAAATCCTCCGCATACTGCGGGTTGGCTAAGCCGAGTTTCCCGTCTTCGGTTATGGCGACCGCGTCTCCGGCGATCAGCGTTTGGCTGGCCGGTAAGTAGAAGGAGATATGCCCGGCGGTATGCCCCGGTGTCGGAACAACCTCGATCCCTCCGCACCAAGGCAGAAGCTCTCCTTCAAGCAACGGCCGGGTCACTTCAACCGGCTCGATCGTTTTCAAGAAGCCGATAAACTGTTCGACCGCTTGTTTCTCCTCCGCGGGGATTTGAGACAAAGAAGCTTCCGCCTGCTCGATCCGTAACGCTTTCCGGCCTCCGGTTATATAAGGGATTTCCGGCCCGTACGCCATAATCTCCACGCGCGGATATGTCCGTTTCAGCGCCGCGGCGGAACCCATATGGTCCATATCATGATGTGTCAACAGTAATTTGGTTATCGCATCCAGGCTGAACCCCGATCTTGCCGCAGCAGCTTCCAAGCGAGGCAAAAACCCGGGATAACCGCAATCGATAAGAATTAATTCCGCGTTGCCCTTGATTAGCGTCGGCCAAATGGTTTGCTGTTCTCCGTTCTGATCGAATTCGATTTCCAAGCCATGTATTTCAGCCATCTTAACTCCCCTATTTTTCATGATAAAAAGATACGTTGATCCACCCGGCACCTGGGACCTTCCGTAATGCGAACGGCTGTGCCAAGAGCGGCTGCAACCTTTTTAAAATCCTTTTCACCTCCCGCTGAATTGAAGATCCCGTGCACAACGTAATCATAGCAAGGCCAGGGGACAGATGATAGTACCCCATCGGGTACTATCTGGGATAATCTCCGTAAATCATCCGAATATGCAAAAAAACCTGTCTTATCGACAGGTTGGTGGTTGGTACTTTATCAGTTTACGCCTCGTTTCTTTTAAACAAGGGTGCAAATACGTAATTGATTGCCATCCGGATCCACGACTTTCATCATGCGAAGCCCTTCCAGATTCTCATTTGGTGGCTCAGTGATGCGGATATCCTTTTTGCTCTTTAATTCCTCGTACCAGCTATCCACATCCGGAACAAAAAAATGAATTAATCCACCAACTTGGCAGTCTCCGGTATGTTCCGTCAAATAAATGGTCATTTCATCCCTGGAGATCTGAACAAAAACGGGAAAATGTGGTTCATACCGATGTTCCCAGTCGATTTGAAAACCCATTCCCTCCACGTAGAAGGCCTTACTTTTTTCATAGTCCGTTATACGAAATGCAGGAATCACTGTTTGCATATTTCCCCTCCTCTAATTTAGGTATCGTAATTCTTATTCAACGAACGAATTGTATTATCCTTCCAGTTGATTCCAAACAAAACCACCCGTGTGAACGGGTGGTTTGCTCAAAGGCTATAAGCCTTAATTACCGGCTCGCATCTAAAGGCGCTAGCTTTCACTACTAGTCCCCCGTCAAACAACCTTGATAACATAAAATTCCTGCATATCTGCATGCTTTTTTCCTGTTTAAACTCAAAATTTCTAAATACCTGCAAATCTGCAGGAATTTTCGACGAAGCCGGCTCGTTTTTCTAAAATCGCTGGAAATGCCTGCAGATTTGCATCTTTTTTCGCATTCCCTCGGGAATCGGCTTAAATACCTGCAGATTTGCATCTTTTTGGAGTTTGATGCTTCGAAGCTCGGAAGCACACTAGGCGCCTCTTTGGATGTGACATATCACTTCGATTAGCCATTAGGCAACCTTTTCCTTTCGTTATACATCGTAGCTTGAACATTCCTATGATAACGACCCCATCAGGTGGTTTGTTGTTTCGCACGCTTCGCGAGCTCAACTGGCTAAAGCCTCAAATAAAAAGGACGCCCCCGTGCCTTCGCTTGGGTTGCGTCCTTCTCACGTTTATTCCACTTCCAATACTGTTGAAAGCACGTAGGCGGTGGCATGCCGTACTTTAAATGCCGGTCCACACGTCCTTGGCATATTGGCCGGTACTCAGCAAGCCGTCTAGCCAACGGACCGCCGTCGCTTCATCACATTGATGGACTTCTTGATAAGCGTCCCGGAGGGTAGCCTCCACATCGGGCGCCATCCGCGTACCGTCGCCGCATACATATAGGCGAGCCCCTTGATCCAGCAGGCCGATTAAACGCTCTTTGTCCTCCTTCAGCCTATCTTGAACATACACCTTGCATGACTCGTCCACCCGTGAGAAAGCGGTATGCAGCTTGACGATGCCCTCCGCCTCGAAGGCTTCCAGCTCCTCTTTGTAGAGAAAATCCTCATTGGGCCTTCTGCAGCCAAAATACAAATGAGCTTCCCCGAGCGTTCTGCCTTCCTCACGCTGCGCCGCGCGCGCCTGAAGAAACCCGCGGAACGGGGCCAACCCGGTGCCCGGACCGATCATGATCATCGCCGTTTCGGAATGTTCCGGCAACTCGAATCCCGAGCCTGGCCGTCTGATAAATACGGCCACCGCCTCTCCTTTCCCAAGCTCCCGCAAATAGTTCGAAGCGATCCCGCGGTATTCCCCGTGTCCGCTTCGCGCCGGACCGGCAACGACCGCGACCGTGATGCTGACCCGGTTCCGCGACTTTTTGGGCGAGCTTGATATGGAGTAATACCTCGGCTTTAATGGCGGCAGCAGTTCAAGGAAACGATCGAACGGCATTTCGCAAGCCGGGTAGCGTTCGAGCAGCTCCAGCATCGTCACCCGCTTTTTCATAATCTCGTTCTGATAGGTTCCTTCCTCAAGCATCGCTTCCAGTTCTTTTTTGTGAGGAGGACAGGTCGTAAATGCCGCCATTTCCCGCAGTTGGGCCCGGCTGGCCGTCTCCTGCAGCTCGACGCTGTTTCCGAGCAGTTCCATCAGACCGACCGGCTTGCCGAGCGGCAGATGAGCCGCGCTGCGTCCGCCGCCTTCCAGAAGCAAGTGGTCGTCCGGTCGCAATTGAAACCGCCGGATCACCCGTTCGATCAAAGAGCGGGGATTCCGCGGCAGCACGCCGAGATGGTCGCCTTCCCGATATTCCGCCCCTTCGGGGAGGGCTATCTCAATATGACGGGTGCTTCTGTCGCTTTCCGGACTCTGCAGCTCCCGGTTTTCCACAATTTCCGCATGAAAAGCGTCATAGGTCTCGGCTAGCGGCGTACCGACCATACCGCTGACGAAACGAAGCGAGAGCGTGCTTTCCTGTTTCTCGATTCCCTTGTACTTCAGCCCGAAAGCGTCCATGATCCCGGCCCATAGCTTATCCCTCCAAGCTTCATATTGAAGCTCGAAGTCACCGCTGGCGTCCCCTTCTCCCCGCTCTAGCAAGCGCTCGGCGCCCAGCTCCCGGAGACGCTCGTCGATAAAGACGGGGACTTTTTGGTACGTGCTGGCCCAGTTATGGTCCCCGCAGCCGAAAACGGCATACCGGACTCCCTTCAATTTGCCGGCCTCTTCTCCGGATAACCACTCCACAAATTGTCTGCCGTTATCGGGCGGGTTCCCGTTGTAAGAGGCGCTGACGATGAGAACGGCCCCGTCCGCGGGAAGCTTGCCCACGAAGGAATCCATACTTGCGGCCTCGCTTCTGAATCCCAGCAGTCTGCCGTTATCCGCCAGCTCCCGCGCGATCCCCTCGGCGGTGCCCAAGTTGGAGCCGTACAGCACCAGAAGCGGCGTATCGTGTCCTTTCAGATCCGAATCGGGCTGAATAAACGCCGACTCCCGGCTGCTCTCCGCAGCGGTTTCCTCGGGATTCGCGATCCCGATCATCGGCTGTCGTCTGATTTTGACCTGCATCGTAAACTGATCCGGCTTGAGCGTCAGTGTTTCTTTTACCTTCAGCTTGTATTGGGTATGATCCACCGGTTCAAAATGCTTCAGCAGCATGCCAAGCACCAACGTCGCTTCGTGCAGGGCGAACTGCTGGCCGATGCAGGCCCGCTGCCCGTTCCCGAAAGGCTTGAACGCGTGATGCGGGATCTTGGCTTCGTCTTCGAAGCGCTCGGGCCGGAATTCTTCGACTTCCTCCCCCCAGACTTCCTTGTCCCGGTGAAGGATCGGAATCAGAACCGTTACCGCTTCGTTTTGGCGGATCGGATACTTGCCGCCGAGGAGGGTGTCTTCTTTCGCGTATAAAGAGAAAGCCGGAGCGGTCGGCCATAATCGCAGGCTTTCATTCAAAATCATGCGAATGTACTTCAAATCCCTGACCTGTTTATAGCTCGGCACGGGATCCGTCAGGATGCGATCCACTTCCTCCTGGGCTTTTTTCAACTTGTCCGGATGTTTAAGCAGGAAATAAAAAGCGAAGGACAGCAAACCGCTGGTCGTCTCGTGACCCGCTATGAGGAAGGTGATGATCTGGTAGCGAATATTCTCGTCATCCAGCGCCTCGCCCGTTTCGGGATCTTTGCTGGTCAGCATGTGCGCAAGCAAATCGTCCTTGCCTTCGGTTTTGCCGGCACGCCGCTCGGCGATAATTTGGTCCACCGTCGAGAACATCGACTGAATGTCATGATTAAACTGACGTTTGGTCACCAGCATGAGTTTGTTCTGAATACCCAGCCGCTGCCCCTGGTTCATCGCCTCATCCAAAGCTCTTGTCATGCTAAGCACGAAAGGGTGCGGGTGCTCCCGGTAAAAGCTGTTAAAGCGGTAATTGAAACCGCATAAACCGATCGTGTCCAGCGTTAGCCGGGTCATATCATCCGGGACATTGACGGACTCCCCCGGATTTAGCCGGGCCCATTTCTGCGTAAGCTGAAGCGCAATGTCCACCATCATTCCATGGTATCCCTGCATGGCTCTCTGACTGAAGCTGGGGAGCAGAATATGATGCGCTTTTTTCCAGTTCGGTTCATACGTCCAGCTCGTAAACAATCCGTCTCCCGCGAACGCTCTTACCCTCTGCAGCGGACTCCACACGTTTTTGTCAAACTTGGACTGGTCACAGGCCTCCTCGACATAACGATGCCCCGAGATGATGGTTTGCTGACCTCCCGGAAGATCCAGGCGGAAGATGGGGCCGTATTCCTTGGCGAGCTTCATGAAGGACTGCACCGGCCGATCTGAATCGATATCGGGGAGATTTCCAAGAATACCTTTCGTTTTCGGCTGCGGAATAGATGGGTGTTCCATTCCAAATCCTCCTTCCTTGTTCCAACATATGAAAAGGTTTGACCTTGGAGGAAATTATATACTCACCCTCCAGGAATTAAAGAAACTAAAATATGTCCCACGCACGAGACATACTTCTCCAATAACACAAATATTGGAAGGTGAAACAGATGAAAGTCGGTTTTTTGGAAAATTCTGTGACAGATTTGTTCGGATATAGAAGCCCTTATTTTAGGGAAAAGCGGGCAAAACCCACGATCGTTGCATTAACCAGAGGGGACTAGCGGCTGTAACAGCCTCCCTTTGAGCCAGACGGGTGGGTAAATAAGGGCCATTTTAGGCGCTATTTTGTCGAATTTGGCTCTTCGGTGCGAAATAGAGGTCATTTGGGGCCTTATTTTAGAGAAAGTCGGGCAAAAACCAGATTTCTGAGCTCATGCCAGAGAAATAAGGCCTTTTTTGACCGCTATTTTGCCTTCGGAGCCGGATTAGGCCGAAATAACTGCCCAAAAGGCCGCTATTATCCTTCCATCGCTTGCCTCGAAGCGATTCGATCGGAAATGTTGCAGTTCTCGGAAGCGCGTTCAAAATCGGCATTCGGATTTACTCGGATTCGGAACGGGCGATTTTAAAATCGCTCCATGTGCTTGCCTAGGATTAAAATCACACTTATCATGGAATGTACACGTCTGACCAAAGGGGCCTGAGATATGAATTTCTATGAACAGCGAATATTGCCTGCGTCGCGGCAGATGAAAGATTTGGAGAAGGCCGTGGCCTCCTCGTATGAGTATCTCGTGCTGCTCGATGTCCATATCGCCCAGCTCAAACACGCCTGCGGCATGGTGCATCAAGCGAACAAAAAGCTGTTTTTGCACATGGATCTGATTCAAGGCCTGCAGAGCGACGGATACGCGACCGAGTATCTTTGCCAGGAGTACCGGCCTTACGGGATATTATCCACCAAGTCCAGCGTCATTCAAAAGGCAAAGCAAAAAGGTGTCGTCGCCGTGCAGCGCATCTTTTTGATTGACAACAGCGCCTTGGAGAAAAGCTGCAAGCTGCTGGAGAGCACGCAGCCGGATGTCATCGAAGTTTTGCCCGGCGGCATGCCGAGCGTGATCCGCAAGGTGAAAGACCGAACGAACCTGCCGATTCTGGCGGGCGGATTCATCTCTTCAAAAACTGATGTAGAACTGGCTCTGCAAGCGGGCGCCGAAGCGGTGACCACTTCGAACAAGAATTTGTGGCGAGAATTTGAAAAAAAGTGATTGACAACGTTTACAAATTTAAATAAAATTTGATTCAAGTTAATAATGTTATGGAGACTCGGAGATCTACATGGAAGGTGCCCCACCCCGGCATGGGTGGTTTGAGCGCATACTTGATGTAGGTCTTTTTGTGTTCTCCGAACATGGATAATCATGGGGAGGGGTTTTCATGTCAGCGTTTTGGGGAGAGTTGATTGGAACCATGATACTGATTGCACTGGGCGGAGGCGTATGTGCAGGCGTATCACTTAAAAAATCTTTTGCGGCGAATTCGGGCTGGATCGTCATCACGTTGGGTTGGGGGCTGGCGGTCGCGATGGGCGCCTATGCGGTAGGTTCGATCAGCGGCGCCCATCTCAATCCGGCGCTGACCCTGGGGCTGGCGCTGATTGGGAATTTCCCCTGGGCCGACGTCCCCTCGTACATCGCGGCGCAAATGCTCGGGGCCATCCTCGGGGCCGTCATTGTGTACCTGCATTATTTGCCGCATTGGAAGGCGACGGAAGATCCGGCCACCAAGTTGGGTGTATTCGCCACTGGTCCGGCCGTGTTCCATCCTTTCTCCAACTTGATGAGCGAAATGATCGGGACGTTCATTCTGGTGCTCGGGATTTTGGCCATCGGCGCCAACAAGTTTACGGATGGGCTAAACCCGCTGATCGTCGGCTTTCTGATCGTCAGCATTGGCTTGTCGCTAGGCGGAACGACCGGATATGCGATCAATCCGGCGCGCGACTTGGGACCGAGAATCGCGCATGCGCTGCTGCCGATCGCGGGCAAAGGCGGCTCCAACTGGAGGTACGCCTGGATCCCGGTCGTAGGGCCGCTGCTGGGCGGGTCGCTGGGGGCGCTATTTTACAAGAACGTATTCCTGGGCCAATCGGACCCGGCCATTTGGGTCGTGGCGGGTATAGCGGTCATCATCTTCGGTATCGCGCTTATTTTCTCCGGCAAAAGCGTCAAACACAGCGTATCATTGTAAGCGCAATCATATGATTGATCATACTTAATTCTATAATATGGAGGAAATTCACATGGAAAAATACATTTTGTCGCTGGATCAAGGCACAACGAGCTCGAGAGCCATTTTATTCAACAAAGCGGGCCAAATCGTCCACGTCGCGCAGAAAGAGTTCACGCAAATTTTTCCCGAACCGGGTTGGGTAGAGCATAATGCTCTGGAAATCTGGGGAACGGTGCTCGCCGTCATCGCGACTTGCCTGATCGAGTCCGGCGTGAAGCCGAGCCAAATCGCCGGCATCGGCATTACGAACCAACGCGAGACGGCGGTCGTATGGGATAAGGAATCCGGCCGCCCGGTCTACAACGCGATCGTATGGCAATCCAGACAGACGAAAGCGATCTGCGACGAATTACAAGCCGCCGGCCACGGCGAACTGTTCCGCTCCAAAACGGGGCTGCTGATCGACTCTTATTTTTCGGGTACGAAGGTCAAATGGATTCTCGATCATGTCCCGGGTGCCCGGGAAAAAGCGGAGAACGGCGAGCTGCTGTTCGGCACGATCGATACGTGGCTGATCTGGAAGCTGACCGGAGGCGAAGTGCACGTTACCGACTACAGCAACGCTTCGCGCACGCTCATGTACAACATTCATGAATTGAAATGGGACGATGAACTGCTGGAGCTGTTGACGATCCCGAAGCAGATGCTCCCCGAAGTGCGCTCCTCTTCAGAAATTTACGGCAAGACGGTCAACTATCATTTCTTCGGCGAGGAAATCCCAATTGCCGGCGCTGCAGGGGACCAGCAGGCCGCCCTGTTCGGGCAGGCTTGCTTCAAAGAAGGCATGGCCAAGAACACCTACGGCACCGGGTGCTTCATGCTGATGAACACCGGCGAACAGCCCGTTCAATCTTCGCATGGCCTGCTGACGACGATCGCCTGGGGCATCGACGGCAAAGTGGAATATGCGCTCGAGGGCAGCGTATTCGTGGCGGGCTCCGCCATCCAATGGCTCCGCGACGGCCTGCGCATGCTCAAGGAGTCGAAGGACAGCGAGCAGTACGCAAGCAAAGTGGATACGACCGACGGCGTGTATGTCGTTCCCGCGTTCGTCGGACTGGGGACTCCCTATTGGGACAGCGAAGTGAAAGGAGCCATCTTCGGCTTGACGCGCGGCACTTCCAAAGAGCATTTTATCCGCGCCACCCTGGAATCGCTCGCTTACCAGTCCAAAGACGTGCTCAGCGCCATGGAGGCCGACTCTTCAATAGAGCTTACCAAACTACGCGTGGACGGTGGAGCGGTGCAGAACAATTTCCTGATGCAGTTTCAGAGCGATATGCTCGGCGTACCGGTGGAATGTCCGCAAGTCTATGAGACGACAGCGCTCGGCGCCGCTTATCTGGCCGGCCTGGCCGTCGGATATTGGGAGAGCCGGGATGAGATTGCGGCGCAGTGGAGCATCGACCGCGTCTTTACGCCGACGATGCCGGAAGCGCGGCGCGGTGAATTGTACGCCGGCTGGGCCAAAGCGATTAAGGCGACCATGGTATTCAAATAAGGCCGGAAATATGCTACAATTTTTAGAGGTTGTTCAAAAAGTCATCTTTCCAGGACGAAGCAGAGCTCGTGAAGTGGATTCGACGTCGAATCTTGAATTCAGCCGGGCCCTCCGTTGCTCACGTAGATCTGTCTACGCTCCGCTACTCGGTCCCTGGCTTCATCCAACCTTCTCGGTCCTGAAAACCTGAACTTTTTGAACACGTACTATTAATAAGTTAATATTTAAATTCGGTTGGAGAAGCTTGAAACCGCAATTACACTTTAGCCCTGGGCTGAGGTGTCATTGCGGTTTTTTTGTTCATTACGGTCAGAGGTTGTTGAAACCGCACTATTACGCCGTCTTTATGACGAGGGAGGTTATTGGAATGACAGTGACATTTTCCGCGACAAACCGCAAAGCGATAGTGGAAGCCATGAAGCAGCAACCGCTGGATCTTATTGTGATCGGCGGAGGGATTACCGGGGCCGGCATCGCCTTGGATGCGGCGACGAGGGGGCTGAACACGGCGCTGTTCGAGATGCAGGATTTTGCCGCCGGCACCTCCAGCCGCTCGACCAAGCTGGTGCATGGCGGCCTTCGCTACCTGAAGCAGTTTGATGTCAAAACGGTGTCGGAAGTCGGTAAAGAACGCGCCATCGTTTACGAGAACGGCCCGCATGTGACAACGCCGGAATGGATGCTGCTGCCCCTCTATCGCGGCGGCACATTCGGCAAATTCAGCACGGGCATCGGCCTGCGCGTCTACGACTTCCTGGCCGGGGTCAAGCGCGGCGAACGGCGCCGGATGCTGCCGCGGCAGGAGACGCTGGCCCGCGAGCCGCTGCTGAAACAGGAGGGGCTCGTGGGCGGCGGTTATTATGTGGAATACCGGACGGACGACGCCCGTTTGACGATTGAAGTTATGAAAGAAGCCGTTCGCTATGGCGCTAAGGCTATAAATTATATGAAGGTCGAATCTTTTTTATATGAAAACAACAAGGTTGCCGGCGTTCGCGTGGTGGATCAATTGGACGGCTCGGCGTACGAATTCCGGGCGAAGAAAATCATCAACGCCTCGGGGCCCTGGGTCGATGAGCTTCGCGACAAAGACGGGTCCAAGACCGGGAAGCACCTTCAATTGTCCAAAGGGGTCCATTTGGTCATCGATCAATCAAAGTTTCCGTTGAAGCAGGCCATTTACTTCGATACGCCGGACGGGCGGATGGTCTTCGCCATCCCGCGCGGCGGCAAGACGTACGTAGGCACGACGGATACGTTTTACAAAGCCGATCCGATTCATCCTGTCATGACGAAGGAAGACCGCGATTATATTATGGCGGCGATTCGCTACATGTTTCCGGCGGTTCAGCTTGCCGAGGCGGACATCGAATCCAGTTGGGCCGGCGTGCGGCCGCTCATTTACGAGGAGGGGAAAAGCGCCTCCGAAATCTCCCGCCGGGATGAAATCTGGCAATCTCCGTCCGGATTGATTACGATCGCCGGCGGCAAGCTTACCGGCTACCGCAAAATGGCCGAAACGATCGTCGATCTGGTCATGCGGCTATTAAGCCGGGAGGAAGGATTGGCGTTCGTGGCTGCGAAGACGAAACACCTGCCGATCTCCGGCGGCCATGTAGGCGGCTCCGACGCTTTTCCGCAGTTTGTCCGGCAAAAAAGCGAGGAAGGCGTTCGCCGCGGTTTGGATGCCGCGCTTGCCGAACACTGGGCGCGTCTGTACGGCTCCAACGTCGACCGGATCTTCGAACTGGCGGAGCGCCGGCGGGAAGGCGCGGAACAAAGCGGACTGCCGCCGGAAGTGCTCGTCCCGCTCCTCTATGCCATCGATGAAGAAATGACCGTCAAACCGGTGGACTTCTTCATTCGCCGTACGGGCGCGCTGTTCTTCAACATCCGGTGGGTACGCGAATGGAAGCAGCCTGTGATCGAATTTATGGCCTCCGCCTTCGGCTGGACCCCGGAACAGCGCGAAGCATATACGCAAGAGTTGGACATCGCCCTGCATCAAGCGGTCACTCCGCAGACGGAGCAGTGATGCATGAGCCCCGTCAGCAGATGAGCTATATTAAATACGGATCGTTTCTATCGCAGCACTACGGGTTGAATCTCAAAAATCTGAAAACCCCAAGCAGAAAAATGGCCCCGCAGTTTACTTGCGGGGCCATCTTGTCGCACTTCACCTCAAAAAATCTTCTTCTTAACCCGGTCATCCTTCAAAATTGCCTAACATTATGCTCGCTGCCCACCCAATAGAGCGAAGAACCAAAAAAGCAGTAGGAAGTTTAATTCCTTGCCCTCAGGCTGGAAAGCTTTACAGGGGTGGTTTGCATGGCATTGTTATATATATCCACACCGTTACCTTTCACGGTTCCCAAGTTGCCATTGCTGCTGCGGCCAAACAACCAGACAGAGCCATCCGTTTTAACAACAATGGTATGGTTGCCGCCGCTGCTAACGAAGGCTATATGATCCATCAATTTGACAGGGACGGTCTGCACGTAGAAATCTCCATGCCCAATATTCATTTCCTCGTTTCCGGTGTCGCCAATGCCCAACTGTCCCATGCCATTATTTCCGAACATCCATAATGAGCCATCCGCCTTGACTACGGCGGTGTGGCTGCCGCCACAGCTGACAGACACTGCGCCATCCATTACTTTTTCCGGGACGATAATGTTTTTAGTGCCTTTGAGACCGTTGCCCAGACGTCCTCCTTCGTTAAATCCCCATGTCCACAGGGAACCATCAGTCTTGACGGCGGCAGTGTGTAGTGCGCCTAGGCTAATGGCGGTCACATTGTCCATCACCTTAACAGGGACTAGGGAATCCTTTGTGGTGCCGTTGCCCAACTGTCCTTGTCCGTTACGTCCCCACATCCACAGAGTGCCGTCAGTCTTGATGGCGGCAGCGTGGCGGAATTCGCTGAGACTAACGGAAGCCACATTGTCCATCACCTTAACAGGGATTAAGGAATCCTTTGTGGTGCCGTTGCCCAGCTGCCCATAGTCGTTAGCTCCCCACATCCAAAGGGAACCATCTGTTTTGATAGCGGCAGTATAGCCAGAAGTGACAGAACTTCCTCCAAGACTAACAGCAGCGACATTATCCATCACCTTAACAGGAACTAAGGAATTCTTTGTGGTGCCGTTGCCCAATTGCCCGTAGTAGTTCTCCCCCCACATCCAGAGGGAGCCGTCAGTCTTAATCGCAGCAGTGTTTTTTCCGCCAGAACTGACAGAAACTACATTATTCAACACTTTTATCGGAACGGTTTGATAGGTGAAATCCCCTTTTGTTTTAGCGTTACCACGGCCGCCATTTCCTAATTGTCCTTCTTCGTTAAGTCCCCACATCCAGAGGGAACCGTTCGCATCAATTAAGCCGCTATGATCACTGCCTGCGCTCACAGCGGTCGGGCTGTTCACCGTACCTGTGCTGGCCATTGCCGGAACGGTTAAGCCGAGGCATAATACCAATGCCAGAGCAGGAAAAAGCAGTTTTCTATTCAATCCTTCCTCTCTCCTATCCTTTAAACCCAAAATTTTACCATCATATGACAGCATTCTAGCACTTTAGGCAAAGAGGGACAAGAATAATATAAGAAGTACCTTCCCCAGCAACTGCATGTACTCTCACTTTAGTACCGTACTTAGGTTATTAACTCAACTTTCGCAGAGCCAAAATTAGCTCAAAACAGTATATGTAGCTTAGTTTTAAAGTCAATTGGATGGTTGGATTGACAAAAATAGAAAAACACCGCTTCGTTTGGTAAAGTGAAAGTTGAAGAGTAATCACTACCCCACAGAAGGGGGGCCTATTCAAATTCCATGATAAGAAGGTGACTGTATTGCTGGAATTTATAGAATGGAATGTGCAAGGAAACCAACATGTTGTTATCTTCTTGCATAATGGTGAAGTTATTAGAGGAAAAGCTTTGGCTTTTCAAAAGAACATTTTAAGAATTAAATCAGAGGAGGTTATTCATAATATAAATATTGAGGAAATTTCTGATATTTTCAGTATAAGGAAAGCGGAAGGAATTGAGAATTGAGAATTGAGAATTAATAATCTAATTAAATATCCTTAAAGCCCTGTACACAAAAAAAGAACGCTCATCTCTGAACGTCCCTTACTGCCTTTCCTCACCTTTCCTCTACTCTGAACAAGCTTCTATCTAAAAAATCTTCTTCTTATCCCGGTCATCCTTCAAAATCTCCACGGATTCGCGGAACCGCAAGCTGTGCACGATCTCCCGCTCGCGCAGGAACTTCAGGCCGTCCTGCAGGTCGACGTCGTCGGTCATGTCGATCAGCCACTGGTATGTAGCCCGCGCTTTTTCCTCGGCCGCGATATCCTCGTACAGATCGGCGATCGGATCGCCTTTGGCCTGAATGTAGGCGGCTGTAAAGGGAACTCCCGAAGCGTTCTCGTAGAAGAGCGCCCGGTCATGGGCCACATAATGGCTGTCCAGGCCGGCGGCTTTGAGTTCCTCCACGGTGGCGTCTTTAGTTAATTTATAGACCATGGTAGCGATCATTTCGAGATGCGCCAGTTCTTCGGTGGCGATGTCGTTAAGGACCCCGATCACTTTATCCGGGATCGTGTACCGCTGATTCATATAACGCAAAGCGGCCGCCAATTCACCGTCCGCGCCGCCGTACTGCTCCATTAACAGCTTCGCCATATGGATATCGCATTTGCCGACCCGAACCGGATATTGAAGCTTTTTCTCATAGATCCACATTGCTTCGTAGTTACCTCCTTTAGCTCTTTAAGTGCAGGCGGCAGGTTTTTATACCTGCCATGGCCACGGGGCCTGCGACCATTCCCACGGATACTTGGAAAAGGAGCGGCCAAAATTTTGCAGCGGCCCGTAAAGTTGCTGAAAATGATTTGCCAAATGCGTCCGCTCCTGGGTTAACTGGTTGAACTGCTGGATTGCAGCCAAATCGTCCGGATGGGTATCGAGATAAAGGTTCAGCTCGACAAGCACGAAATCCAGTGCCTGAAGCTTCTCTAATAACGCGTAGTACTCCGGATCGCAATGCGGTTTGGATGTGGAACTCATTTCATCACCGTCCTTTTCCCCATCTGGATTCATAGGGACTGTACAATGCGGGCCACAACGTGCCATGTCTCAAAGCTTCCTGCGGAGTGAACTGGGGCCAATTAGGCGGCTGAAAGCAAATAAACAAATGCGGCGGGGTGCTGTAAGTTTTGCATGTTATGGGAGGGCATGGATCGCATGGGCCGATAAATGGGGCAAAAGATTGCTCATTCGGAAAACTCAATCTTGACTCCTCCTTCTAAGGGGTTCCATATCTGCACGGGACAACTTAGCCCCGGCATCCTCATCATTAACATATGACGTTCGCCCAGTTTCTGAACCCGATTTCCCGGGAAGACATAAAAAAAACGTCAGATCTTGTCCGTAAGATCCAACGTTGGCCACATTCGGTTTGCTTCCTTGTTCAATCGATTAGAACCTTGCGTTCAAGAAAGCAGGGGTAGCTATCAGAAAAAGGAGATAGATAATGGATGTAATCGTGATAGAAAAGGCTGGGTTTTTCTTTTTCGCCCAATAGCAGACTGCTATAAGTATCCCAAGTAACAACAGGAATAGAATCATCGACGTATACAACGTTACCGGATCATAAGGAAAAAAGGTTCCCCCAATGGACAGAAGCATGGCAGCCACCAAGAAATAACTAAAACCTCCAAATAAAGCGCTGATTCCCCAGATCATGAACTCTACTTTCATGGGGGCCTCCACCTCATATACCTTGTATTGTTTCCCAAAACTACCGTTCCATCAGACAACACTGAGCACTGCACTGATTAACATAGAATGCCTATATCCGCATGTATTTCGCCATCCCCTCTTGGATCGGCCTAAATTCCTGCAGATTTGCATCTTTTGCGGGATGGAAGGGTGCTTGCCACCTTGGTTACCGTGGGCTTAACACGGATTTTGATGTCTATGGGCTTGAGCATGAGTATGTACCCGAGTACCTTACTCCAAATCATAGTTGAAGCAGCGGATAACCCTAGCGTTACGTCAAACCTGACATAGCTGCCAGCCTTTATGAGACTTATTCGCCGATTTTAGCAGCGGCGTTGCGAACTGGGTCTGATCCCCGCAGTTTCTCTAGCCGCCCGCCGAATAACGGCCTTTTGGGCCGTTATTTTGGCCCGATTCGGCTCCACGGGCATAATAGCGGTCAAAAAGGACCTTATTTACCTTGTGCAGACCCCAAATCAGGGTTTGGGCCGCTTTTTTCCAAAAATAAGAGCCTAAACAGCCGCTATTCAGTTCCAATGAGCCAATTTCGACAAAATAGCGCCTTAAATGACCCTTATTCACCTCCCCTACCACTAGCGTTGCATTAAATTTCGCAGACAAAAAAGAAGACATCTCCTATTGTTGAGTTACCCTCGCGTTATCCATAAAAACGCCTCAACAATAAGGAGATGACTATGGATAACGTACCTAATCAAACTGTCATTTGTCAATGTCTAAAGTTATTAAATGTGGACCCTTCTCGT
This sequence comes from Paenibacillus faecis, assembly GCF_008084145.1. Taxonomy (GTDB): domain Bacteria; phylum Bacillota; class Bacilli; order Paenibacillales; family Paenibacillaceae; genus Fontibacillus; species Fontibacillus faecis. Next base: position 1,025,357 of record NZ_VSDO01000001.1, read on the forward strand.
AATACATCTTTGGATTATCGTGCCCGGAAATTGTTTGTCGGTTCTGCGACTCTTCTGTTTATTGAGGCTCAGTTGCACCAGCGCGGTTCCTATAAAGTGATAGCAGAGCATTTAGCCGCCAATCGCGATTTTCAGAAATTCCTTCAACTCGAAAGTATCAGTGCTGCCCAGTTATCACGAAAAATGAAGCAACTGCCTATGGCAAATCTTCAAACGCTCTTTTTCTCGATCATGGAACGAATCAAGCAGCAAACGAAGAACTTGAAGGGAATTACTCCGGGTATTGGTAAACTAAATCTCTTAGATTCGACGGGAGTTACTCTGCCACCTATTCTCGCAAAATGGTGCTACTGTTCAGAAACCAATCACGGCGCGAAGATGCACACCTCCTTGGTCGTGGTGGACTCCAAAACCATGTATCCGGGTAAAATCATCGCCTCCACCAAGGATATCGCGGACCATGAAGTGGCTCTTGAATTCACGGTCGACAAAGACGCGACTTATGTGATGGATCGTGGTTACCAAGTGTACGAGCATTTTCAACAATGGCTAGAGGACAAGATCAAATTTGTATGTCGCGTCAAGGAAAATAGCCGGCTAACGATCATCCGGGAAAGGGAACTGCCCAAAAGACAGAAGGGTTTCATCCGTGATGCTGATGTGAAGCTTCCGGGCTTGCCTGGGGTTTTTCGCCTAATTGAGTTTTATGATGACCAGAAGCGTACTTATCGCCTTGTAACGAACCGTTTTGACTTGTCTGCACACCAAATCGCTGAGATTTACCGAAATCGTTGGCACATCGAGTTGTTTTTTAAGTGGGTCAAACAGCATATTCGATTAGTTAAACCACATGGATATACGCCAGAAGTCATCTGGAACCAAATGTATATCGCTTTAATCGCCTATGCTTTATGCTTGCTCGTCAAGTTGACCCTGGACTGTAAAAAATCGATGTGGGATCTTCTTCAACTGATTCGTATCTATGCGGAAAAGCCGTGGGAAGATCTGATGAAAGCCCTCTACCGCAAGCCAACACGAACCTCGAAGGGGCGAACCAAGCGAAATGGCAGGCCACCAAAAAAAGCAAAGAAGTCAATGGAGCCGAGACTGATCATACGCTAATGACAAATGAACAGGAATAGTAATTTTCAAAAAAAAGGATAATGCGTAGGGCCTTTTCCCCCTTAGCTTTTTTTGTTTAACCAAGAAAAACATAATGTAAAAATATTGATTAAAAGTAAATTTAGGGGAATTATTCATAATCAAATTACTTAATGCAACGCTAGTGCTCCCCTACCTCAAAACGGAGTTGGTCGCTGACCAATGTTCTCGATTTTAATTTGTTTAATGCAACTCGGGTGGGTTTTAACCCCTCTCTTATTTATCTCGGAGAATAAATCCAATAACTAATAGCATATTTTGTCGTTTTTTGAAAATATCATCATCGCGGCTACAATCGCGTTCATCCCCCTTCCCCATCAACAAAGCACAAAAAAAGCGCCAGATCTTGTCCATTTCAAGATCTGACGCCTCTTCCCTCTATTCCCCCGGCTCGAACTCCTGCTGTCCCTTGTCTGCGGGTTTTTCCTTCGTAATCTTCACCCGGGTGATCCGCAGGCGTCCCGCTTCCGCCACCTCAAGGGTGACGTTTCGGACGACCTTCTTCTTCCCTTTAACCGGCATGCCATCCAGCTCTTTGAACAGCCAGCCGCCGACGGAGTCCACCTCGTCGTCTTCGATGTCGATGCCGACCAGATCGTTGACGTCCTCCAGCAACATGCGCCCGTCGACCGAGTATACGCCATCAGCCAGCACTTCGACCTCAGGCAGCTCATCTTCAAATTCGTCATGCAGGTCGCCGACGATTTCCTCCAAAATCACTTCGACGGTCAACAGCCCGGCCGTTCCGCCATACTCGTCCACCACTAGGGTGAGTTGGGAGTGTTTTTTCTGCATCAACCGAAGAACATGGCTGACCTCCATCGACTCGGGCACGTTCAGAATCGGACGCACCATCTCCTCCAGCTTCAGGGGGCTGTCCGACTCGGGAAGCAGCAGGTCCGTAATATGCACGAACCCGATAATCTGGTCCTTGTCCTCCACCGCGACCGGATAGCGGGAATGCTTCGTTTCCGCAACAATCCGCATATTTTCCTCCCACGTCAGGTTCGTGTACAGACAGTCCATGTCCGTGCGGGGCAGCATCACTTCGCGGGCCAGCATGTCGGAGAAATCGAAGATGTTGTCCATCAGCTTCATCTCATCTTTGTCGATGACCCCGCTCTTGGCGCTCTGGTTCATCAGGATGCGGATCTCCTCCTCGGAGTGGGCCGCTTCCCCCTCACCCGCCGGTTCGATGCCGATGGCCCGGAGCATCGCGTTGGCCGCCGAATTCAACAGCCAAATGACCGGCAGAAACACCTTATAAAAAAACAGCAGCGGAGCCGACAGCCACAGGGAAGCCGCTTCGGATTTTTGAATCGCCAGCGACTTCGGCGCAAGCTCACCGATGACGATATGTAAAAAGGTGATGATGGCAAAGCCGACCGCAACCGAAACGGTGGAGATCAAAGTCGGATCGGACACGCCCATTTGATGCATCAGAGGCTCGATCAACAGCTCCGACACCGCCGGCTCCCCGACCCAGCCGAGCCCCAGCGAGGCCAGGGTAATTCCGAGCTGGGTCGCCGATAAATAAGCGTCGAGCTTCTTGTTGACTCGCAACGCGTAGACAGCGCGGCGGTTCCCTTCGCTCACCAGCTGCGTCAACCGGGATTGACGCACCTTGACGAGCGAGAACTCCGCCGCCACGAAGAAACCGTTCAAGAAGACCAGGATAAAAACGATCAAGAGATTCATAATGAGCTTGCCCCAATGAAACTCGGTATGTCCGTCAATGATGGCGTAGTGCATGTAAATTGCCCTCTTTTCTATAATGTGATCGCTTTACGGGATTTGAAATCGATGTCTTTGTAATACATGTCGGCGACAAGCAAATTCGGCCCGCAGCAACCCGCTGCATCGCAGTGGCAGTTTACTTTTTGATTCAAAGGATGGTTGTTCAGCCAGTCGTCAAAAATCGCATCGAGCCCCGTGTCCATCACGTTTCCAAACGCGGGAATAGCCGCGAAATCCGTCACGTACACATCTCCCGTGAACATATTGACGTTCACCCGGTTGCGGCCGTCCGGATCGTTTCGCACCGTGACGTTCGGCTCCCGGCGCAGGCGCCGCAGCAGCTCGGCATCCTCCGCGTTGCCGTTGCAGGCGAAGAACGGGAGCGTCCCGAACAGCATCCACACCTCGGGGTCCCGCGCGTCCAGCAGGGAGTGAATCGCCCGGCGCATATCCGCAAGCGGCAGCACCGGCAAGCCTTCGGCGAAATCGGCCGCGTACATCGGATGCACCTCGTGACGGCGGCAGCCCATCTCCAGAATCAGCCGGTGGATTTCCGGAAGCTTCGCATGGGTCCGGTAATTGATCATCGATTCGGCGGAAATAAACATGCCCGCCTCGCTTAATCTTGCCGCGTTCTCGATCATTTTATGATACATGCGGTAAGCGACGTCCGGATTCACCGCATGCCCGCTGCGCGCAAAACCCACTTCGTGAAAATCCCGCTCGCTCGTGTAGTTGAACGAAATATGCATCACGTCCAAGTAAGGCAGGAGCTTCTCATAGCGCTCATAGTCGAGCGTAAGATTGGAGTTGATCTGCGAGCGGATCCCTCTCGCCTTGGCATACTGAAGCAGCGGAACGATCACCTCGTCTACGGTTTGTTTACGGAAGGTCGGCTCCCCGCCCGTAATGCTGATCGTGCGCAAGTGCTCCACCCGGTCCAGGGCATCCAGCATCACCTTTAGCGGAATCATGTCCGGCTCTTTCATCACCAGGCTGTCGCCTACGGCACAGTGCTCACAGCGCATATTGCACAGATTCGTCACCGTCATTTCCACGCTCGTCAGCACATGCCGTCCGTATTCCCTCAGCGAGACGATCGGGTCCCACGGGTCATTGCTTGGCGTAATCTCCAAGTGCCTGCTTCTATTATGGTTCTCTAAATTCAACATTTACTCACCTTATTTCTTTTATTAACCTAAAAAAGAAGAAAATGCACCCGAACCGGTGCAGAATCTTCCTGTGATAGGCTTGCTAAGGAATCGGCCGTCAGACCGTCTTCTCCGTTTTGTTCTCCATTCTGTCCACCTTGGTAATGACGATGGACAACTGACTCAACAAATCAAGATCGTATGGCGATTTCAGCTCCGCGCCGTAGGGATCCGTAATAACCCGGATCACCGGTCGGTGCGGAATCTCCTTATGAATCTTAACCACCACGCCCTGCTCTCCCGTGCTTAACTTCACGGTCATGCCAAGCGGATAGATGGCCACATGGTCGCGGAACAATTCCAGCTTGGACTTCTCGTACCATTCTCCGCAGCCCGTGTACAGCACTTCCAGCGCTTGATCGGGGAGCATGGCCGGACGGTAGACCCGATGGGTCGTCATCGCGTCATAGGCATCCGTAATCGCAATCCAGCGGGCAAATTCGGAAATATTCTCCCCTTTCAAACCGCGCGGATAACCCGTGCCGTTGATCCGCTCATGGTGCTGATAAGCACAGTGAGCCGACTTTAACGGGATTCCCGGCTCATCCTTGAGCATTTGAAAACCGATAACCGGATGCCGCTTGATCTGTTCGAACTCCTCATCCGTCAACCGTGAAGGTTTGTTCAGCAGGTCCAGGGGGAGCTTGGTCTTACCGATATCGTGAAGCATCGCGCCCAAACCGAGCAGCGTCAATTCTTCCTTGCTGTACCCGTAAATTTGTCCGAGCAAAAGCGTATAAACGCATACGTTGAGCGAATGCCGGTATAAATAGTGATCCATGCTGTTGATGTTCATCATCATGATCATGGCATCTTCGCGGGAACTCAGATCGTCCATAATGGATTCCACGAGGCCCGTAAAAGTCTTGCCCATATAAGGGTAAATAAGTCCTTTCATCGTCGGCTCCGTCAGCTTCCGAAAGCTGGTGCGGATTTCCTGCAGCGCCTTCCGGCGGGTCTCGTCTTCAATCAGGTCCTGAATGACCACATCCTCCGTCCGCGCATCGGCCACATAAACATAATCCAATCCGTGGGCCCGCAAACGGCGGATAATCGCTTCGCTTAACTCAGCATTCTCCGACAGCAGAATAATTCCATCTTCGTTGTATATCTTTTTTCCGAGCTTCATTCCGGGCTGTAAGGAGCTCACTGGGATAAGGCGCACAAAAAACCACTTCCGTCTCTCATTGTTTGCTGTTTCTCTAAGTAGTCAAGGGGTGATGAAAAAACTTCTATTTATTATAGAATAGATTACCGTAATAGGAAATGCTTACAGCGTCTAATTCGCACTTTTTTTCCACCTTGGCAGAAAACAGGTTTCCACCGCTCCCGTCGTCTGCAGTTCCATCCTCAACAGATCCCGTAAAAAATCCGGAAGCATATACTCGGTCCCGGTCCCGTTCTTCAATCGTTCATACCCGATCCCGAACGTAAACATATCCAGGGTTCCGACCAGATAGTCTTTATCGGGCTCAACCGGGACTCCCTGAACACGGGCTTCGATGATTTTATGAAAAGGCTCGGCATCGGCCTCATACCTAATCTCCATTCCGTCCACGCAGATGCCGCCGAGCACCTTTCCCCGGAAGCCGTATCCGTAAACCGCCTTGTTCGCCGTTTCATCCAGCAACGATTGCTCCAAGCTGTACAAAATATCCTTTCCTTTCAAACGCATCCGGCAAGGATTAATCGGAGAAGGGCAGCGCTCATGCAGCATGCCTTCACTGATTTCCCCCGCGGGGAGATCCATCAGCAATTGGCCGCTGTTGACGATGGCCAGGTCCGCTCCGGTGTATCTTCGCACCGCCTGGGCCAGCAAGTTGCCGAACGGCGATTCCTCGGTATAGCCGATCGGCAGCGGCCGATCATTGACCGCGACGGTTCGGTCCAAGCGCCGCTTGGCTCCCAGCTTGTGAATGGAGATCGCCTTCTCGATACGCTCATTGGCCGCCCCCTCCCGGACCGGAAGACAATGACCCTCCACCATCATCGGTCTGCCTGCGGGTGCGGAACTTTTGCGGAACACGATTCGGCCCAGGTACTGTCCGAATTTTCCCGCCGCCGTAATCGCGGTGTTCCCGACCCATAGCGGCTCCTCCAATAAATGATGGGTATGACCGCCGATAATCAGATCGATGCCGGAAATCGATTCCGCCAGTTCTTTATCCATCGGTAGACCAAGATGGGACATTACGATAACGAGGTCGACCTGTGGCCGCAGCCGTTTTACCGACGCCGCAATCGTAATGCGGGGGTCCAGAGCCTCCACACCCAGCAGCTTGTAAAAATCCGGGTAAGAAGCGGTAGCTCCCACAAGTCCTATAGTGAACCCTCCACGGCGGAGAACAAGATGCTCCTTCGCCCATTTTGGAAGTTCTCCCGTGGCGAGATCGCGCAGATTGCCGCACACCACGGGGCACAGCAGCCCCGCATAAGCCTGTGCCAGCAGGTCCGGGGTGAACGTCAAACCTTCATTGTTCCCGACCGTGATCGCATCGTAGCCGGTCAGGTTCAAGATATCCACATTCGCCTGCCCCAAGGTTCCTTCCGTTTCGGGGGCGGCCCGATCCATATGATCCCCGATGTCCAGCAACAGCAAGGAAGTATCGGGAATGCCGCGCTGCTCGTCAATCATACCGGCGATCCGTCCCATCGCCCCGAAGTGGCTATGCAAATCATTGGTATATATCACGGTTAGCGTTTCCTGGTCCGTCTCCGGCAGCATGTTGGGCCTCCTTGTTGTCATAAAATTGACGCAATACTGACACTTAATTATAAAGAATATTATATACCTTACGTTTACGTATTGTCTTCCTTATATGATATATTAAAAGAGCTTAAAATCCATTCCGAGGTGAAGTAACATGGAGCTTCAAATTTCATTATTTGCGGGCCTGGCCGACCGGATCGGAACGTCAAGCCTCCGGTTTGCCTGCGAGGAAGCCGCGCTTACCGCCGGAAGGCTGAAACAGCTGCTGGCCGAAGCGTACCCTGCCGCCGCCTCCCTGATCGACGTTTCCTTTGTCGCCGTTAACCAGGAATACGCCGCCGGAGACAGCCCCATCGCCGAACATGACGAAGTGGCGCTGATTCCGCCCGTCTCGGGGGGAGAAGATCCGAAGGAACGAACCGGCAGCGAGTCCGAAGACGGGATGTTCGCCATCACCGAAAGCTCGCTATCCATCGATCGCATCTCCCATAAAGTGATTACCGCCAATCATGGAGCCACCTTAACATTTATCGGCACAACTCGCGAAATGACGGAGGGGCGCCGGACGATTCATCTGGAGTACGAAGCTTACGTTCCCATGGCCCTGGCCAAATTGCGGCAAATTGGCGCCGAAATCGGCGAGAAATGGCCCGGAACCCGCTGCGCCATCAGTCACCGGATCGGGAGGGTCGACATCGCCGAAGCCAGCGTAGTCATCGCCGTCTCTTCGCCGCACCGCGCAGCCTGCTACGAAGCCAGCCGTTACGCTATCGAGCGGCTTAAGCAGATCGTTCCGATCTGGAAGAAGGAAGCCTGGGAAGACGGCAGCGAATGGAAAGGCCACGGATTGGGACCCTGGGATCCTTCGGCTCCGGGAACATTTTCCTAATTCCAAGGCCTTTTGTCTTATCAAGAGCATTGTCAACCCAATTATTCCCTGCTATGATTAAGAAAAAATGCAGATTAACGAGGTGTCAATGTCCTTGAAAGTACATATTATGGATCTCAGTCCCGGCGACCGGCTAGAAGCCGACGTATTCAACAACTTTGGTGTTCTTGTTCTTCAGAAGGATAAAGAGCTGACCAACGACGCAATTGTCAAACTGATGCAGCATGGAATTGATTATGTCGACGTTTCTCCCCAAACCGCCAAAGCTCAGACCGCGGCCGCGAGGCAGCAGATCCCGGAGCATGTACTTAAAGTTCAGCCTTACTTTGATGAAGCGGTGGACGGGTTTGAGTCGATTTTCTTGGAAGCGTTGTCCAATGGCACCTTTGACGAGGAGAAGATCAATCAGCTGCTTACGCCGATGATGAACGAACTGATCGCCCAAAAAGACGTGGTTTCCCTGCTCTTGCTGTTAAATGACAGCGACAATTATACATATAACCATTCCTTGCAGGTGGGAATGCTTTCTTATTATATCGCTTCCTGGCTGGGCTATCCTAAAGAGGAAGCTTTTGCGGCGGGAAAGGCGGGGTACTTGATCGATATCGGTAAAAGCCTCGTTCCCCAAGAAATACTACATAAACCCGGCAAATTGACCCCGGAGGAATTTGAGGAAGTCAAGCGCCACACGACATACGGCCACGACATTATTTTGAAATCGACCGGAGACGAATTGTCGGCCCTCGTCGCTTTGCAGCATCATGAGCGGGAGGACGGCAGCGGATATCCGAAAGGCTTGCGCAGTTCGGAGATTCATCCGTACGCCAAAATAGCCGCTGTCGCCGACGTGTATAGTGCAATGACCTCGAACCGGGTCTATCAAAGCAAACAGGAATTCCTGACCGTATTGCGGGAGCTTAACAGCCTCAGTTTCGGAAAACTGAGCCCCGAGCCGACCCAGGCGCTGATCCGCCACCTGCTTCCGAATTTCATCGGCAAGCGGGTGCTGCTGAGTTCCGGCGAGATGGGATCGATCGTGATGACGAACCAGACCGATTTCTTCCGGCCGCTCGTCCAAACCGACACCCGATTTGTCGACCTGTCCAAAGAGAAAGAAACTTCGATTTCGGAAGTCTATATGTGAGACAAACCCAATAAAATGATTAAAAAAACAGCCCGTTCATCCGATATAGATAGAAGTGAGATCAGGAAGGTGGCTGAAATGAACATCATGCATGAGTTAAAAATGGCAGTTACATTGGAACACCAGGTCGTCCTGACATTGGAAAACGGAGATTCGGTCGTCGGATTGCCCAAATGGTCCTCTCATCCCGAGAAAGTACAGGTCCGCACGATCGAAGGAGCGGTATGGCTGATGCTGGATGAAATCAAGCATGTCACTAGAATTATTCCGTTCCAGTAATAAAGTACATAATTTTCCAGACACGCAAACACGTGTCCGTCTGCGAACCCGCCCTCGCAAACGGACGCGTGTTTTAATTTTGCCGAAATAACCGATGTTCTCTCTGACAAATCCGATGATACTATTCGTTTGATTTTGCCCAGCTTGATATCATTTTCACCGAATCTACAACCGAAAATTTCGATGTATCGATAACGGGAGTGGGTGGTTTTGATTCTCGAGCTTGCACAAGCAATCGTTCGGCAAACTGATGATAATGGTATATATTTTGCTTGTTCCAAGGTCCTCCCCTAGCCAACAGCCGTTGCATCCGGGCTTCAAGACTACAGTGAAGATGAAGATATTTTATGTTGCTAAAATAGCGGATGCGGTCACAAATTTGTATATTGTATGGTGAAGGAACATTTCCGAACAAAATAGTTTTCCTGCCATACTTGGCGAGCTGATAGGCTATTCTTATCCAATTGTTACAAGCTGTCTGATAGTCGTCGTGATTCACAATCAAATCCATATCGAACACTGTGAAATCATGCATCCGTTTTCCAAGCTCTTGGGATATGGTAGTTTTTCCGGAACCGCTGCAGCCCGTTACTATAAAAAGAGGTATATTCATTTTAGGACTCACCCTTTCATGTTCAAACTCTAGCTCCTTTCTTCTACTAGAATATGATAAAAAATAATAGTGGTTTGGACAAAGCATAACAAAAAAAGAATCCGCAGAAAAATTCTGCGGATTCCGTATATGGCCTCATCGGTTGAAACTTACTTTACCCGATGCTGCCTTCCATCTCGAACTTGATCAAGCGGTTCATTTCCACCGCGTATTCCATCGGCAGCTCCTTGGTGAACGGTTCGATAAAGCCCATAACGATCATTTGCGTCGCTTCGGCTTCGGACAACCCGCGGCTCATCAGGTAGAAGAGCTGTTCCTCGGAAACCTTCGATACGGTAGCCTCATGCTCCAGTACGATGTTGTCGTTCATAATCTCGTTGTAAGGAATCGTATCGGATGTCGATTCATTATCCAGAATCAAGGTGTCGCACTTGATGTTGGATTTCGCGCCTTCCGCTTGGCGTCCGAAGGAAGCCAGGCCGCGGTAGGTCACTTTGCCTCCATGCTTACTGATCGACTTGGAGACGATCGTCGACGTCGTATCCGGTGCCAGATGAATCATCTTCGCCCCGGCGTCTTGATGCTGGCCTTTGCCCGCAACCGCGATCGACAGCACGCTGCCTTTCGCTCCGCGGCCTTTCAGCACAACCGCCGGATATTTCATCGTCAGCTTGGAGCCGATATTTCCGTCAACCCATTCCATCGTCGCGTTTTCTTCCGCAACCGCACGCTTGGTAACGAGGTTGTAGATGTTCGGTGCCCAGTTTTGGATCGTCGTATAGCGGACGCGCGCGTTCTTCTTACAGATGATTTCCACCACGGCGCTATGCAGGGAGTTCGTGCTGTAGATCGGCGCCGTGCAGCCTTCCACGTAGTGTACGAAGCTGTCCTCGTCGGCGATGATCAGCGTACGCTCGAACTGTCCCATGTTCTCCGAGTTAATCCGGAAGTAGGCCTGCAGCGGCACTTCGCATTTTACGCCCTTCGGCACATAAATGAAGCTGCCGCCGGACCATACGGCGCTGTTCAGGGCGGCAAACTTGTTGTCCGCCGGCGGAATCACCGTACCGAAATATTCGCGGAAAATTTCCGGGTGTTCCTTCAAAGCCGTATCGGTATCCATGAAGATAACGCCTTGGTCTTCAAGGTCCTTCTGCATGCTGTGATAAACGACTTCGGATTCATACTGCGCGGATACGCCGGCCAAAAACTTCTGCTCGGCTTCGGGAATCCCCAGCTTGTCGAAGGTTTCCTTAATTTCGGCAGGAACCTCTTCCCATGTTTTCCCCTGCTTCTCCGACGGTCTAACATAGTATTGAATATCGTTAAAATCCAGCTCATCCAAATCTCCGCCCCAACGCGGGAGCGGCATCTTTTCGAACTGTTCCAGGGATTTCAGCCGGAAGTTCAGCATCCATTCCGGTTCTTCCTTAATACGGGAAATTTCCGTGACGATTTCGCGGGTCAAGCCTTTCCCCGTCTGGAAAACCGCCTTGTGCTCATCCCGGAAGCCATATTTGTACTCTTCCAACTCAGGCGCCTTCTTAGCCATGCTGCATTACCTCCTTAAGTTATGATCCTTCGTTGATCCCTTTTTTCAGGGCGTTCCACGCCAGCGTCGCACACTTGATGCGGGCGGGAAATTTATTGACGCCGGACAAGGCTTCGATATCCTCGTAATCGTCGAATTCCGCGGGCTCCCCCTTCATCAAGGAAGAAAAACGCTCCGCGAGTTCCATCGCTTCTTCAAAGGTCCGCCCCTTGACCGCCTCCGTCATCATCGAGGCGGAAGACATACTGATCGAGCAGCCTTCTCCCGTAAAACGGGCGTCCTTGACGATGCCGTCTTCCACTTTCAGTTGCAGCGAAATGCGGTCTCCGCAGGTCGGGTTGTTCAGGTCGACCGTCAGGCCGCCATCTTCGAACTTTCCGCGGTTGCGCGGGTTTTTATAATGATCCATAATAACGCGGCGGTATAAATCGTCCAATTGCATTACGCGAAGTACTCCTTTGTTTGGATTAAAGCTTCCGCCAAACGATCGATGTCCTGCTCCGTATTATACAAGTACAGACTCGCTCTTGCCGTCGCACTGGCCTCAAGCCAGCGCATCAGCGGCTGACAGCAATGATGGCCCGCCCGGATCGCGATACCCTGCGAGTCCAGCACGGTAGCCACATCATGGGGATGCACATCAAGCAGATTGAACGTCAGCAGCCCGACCTCACGTTGGCGCGGTCCGTAGAGCGTAACGCCCTCGATCTCCGACAACCGCTCGATGGCATAAGCCGCGAGCCGGGTTTCATGCCGGTGGATCTCATCCATCCCGATGCTTTCCAGGAAATCGATCGCTGCCGCCAGACCCACCGCTCCGGCGATGATCGGCGTACCGCCTTCGAATTTCCACGGAAGCTCCTTCCAGGTGGACTCGTACAGGCCGACATCGTCGATCATTTCACCGCCGAACTCGATCGGTTCCATCGATTCCAGCAGATGCTTCTTACCATATAGTACCCCAATCCCGGTCGGAGCGCACATCTTATGTCCGGAGAAGGCGTAAAAATCGCAATCTAAATCCCGGACATTCACCTTCATGTGCGGGGTGCTTTGCGCCCCGTCGACGACCATGACCGCGCCGTGTCGATGGGCGATTTCCGCCATCTCCTTCACCGGATTAACCACGCCGAGCACGTTGGACACGTAGTTGGTGGCGACGATTTTCGTTTTGTCGGTCACCGTCTTCTCCACATCCTCAATGGCGATATGGCCGTCCGGTTGGAGCGGAATGAATTTCAGCGTCGCCCCGGTTTTCAGCGCGAGCTGCTGCCACGGAATCAGGTTGCTGTGGTGTTCCATTTGCGTAATGACGATTTCGTCCCCGGCGCCTACGGCCGATGGGCCGTAGGAGGAGGCGACCAGGTTCAGCGCGGTCGTCGTACCGCGGGTAAAAATAATCTCCTCGGTCCGCGCCGCCCCGATAAACCGGGCCACCTTCTCCCGGGCTCCCTCATAGGCATCCGTCGCCCGGCTGCCCAACGTATGAACGCCGCGGTGCACGTTGGCGTTATCGTATTCGTAATATCGCTGGAGCGCCTCAAGCACGACCCGCGGCTTCTGGGAAGTCGCCGCGCTGTCGAGGTAAACGAGCGGATGGCCGTTGATTTCCTGATTCAGAATCGGAAATTGCTCCTTGATCAGCTCCGCGTTCATTGGCCTAACTTCCTTTCCACCAGGCCCTGCAATTGTTCCTGCAGCTGCTCCAGCGGAATGTCGGAAACGACCGGAGCGAGGAAACCATAGATGATCAAACGCTCAGCCTGCTCGCGGGTAATCCCGCGGGACATCAGATAGTAAATTTGCTCCTGGTTCACTTGACCGACGGACGCGGCGTGACCCGCCGTGACATCATCCTCGTCGATCAACAGAATCGGATTGGCGTCCCCGCGCGCTTTCGGGCTCAGCATCAACACTTTTTCGGTCTGCTCGCCGTTCGCTTTCGTTGCGCCCTTTTCAATTTTCGTAATCCCGTTAATAATCGCAGTCGCCTGCTCGCGCATGACGGCCCGCGTGATCATTTGGCTATCCGAGCTCTTGCCGAAGTGAATCGCTTTGGTCGTGTAGTTCAGCTTTTGGGAGCCGGAACCGACCGCGATCACTTTCGCGTCGGACAGAGAGCCGTTGCCTTTAAGAATCGACAGCGTTTCGCTCACGGAATCTCCGGCATTCATTTCGCCGACGATCCACTCGATGCTGCCGTCATTGTCGATCACGGCGCGGCGATGGATCAGATCCGTCGTTTGCTCGTTGAGATGGTGCACCGTAGCGAATTGAACCTTCGCTCCGGCCTTGACGAAGACTTCCGCCGCTCCGTTATGAACGATCTTGCTTTCATAGGAACCGGAAATGTAGTTATCGACGTAAGTGACGCGGCTGTTGCTCTCGGCCACAATCAATACGTGCGGAGCAAAAGAGGCCGACGGGTCGTCGATCAGAAAGATGCTTTGCAGCGGAATTTCCACTTCGACATTTTTCGGAACATACAGGAAGACCCCGCCGTTCCAAAGCGCGGCATGCAAGGCGGTCAGCCGGTTCTCCTCCGGCTTCACCGCCGTATGCAGGTACGTTTTAACCAGATCGCCATGTTCGCGCACAGCGGTTTCCAGATCGGTAAAAATAACGCCTTTCGCCGCCAAATCGGCGGACAACCGGGTGTAAACGACCGAGCTGTTGTGTTGGACAAGCAGGTTGCTGTCCTCTTTCAAATCGACCAGGGATGCGACTTGGGCAGGCAGTTCCTGCGACCGGGCCGGCTGGCCCGAACGGAAAGCTCCGAAATGGCTCAGGTCCCAGCGTTCCAGCTTCGTCTTCTCCAGCTTCGGCAGTTCAAGCTCCGCGGCGAGCCGGAGGCCCCCCACGCGGCTTTCGGTCAACCAAGCCGGTTCCCCGTTGCCCGCGGAAATGCTCTGCAGTGTATTCGGTTCTACCGGAAGAACGGTTTGAGTTGTCATCTTTGGGTTCTCCTCCTTCCGCTTAGGCTTCTTGTCCTACGGTTTCGTCCACAATGCCGAGTTCTTCCTTAACCCAGTCGTAACCGTCGCGTTCCAAACGTTCCGCCAGTTCCGGACCGCCGGATTTGACGATGCGGCCTTGCATCATGACATGGACGTAATCCGGTGTAATATAGTTAAGCAAACGCTGATAGTGCGTAATGATCAAGAAACCGCGCTCTTCGCTGCGCATCGAGTTTACGCCGTTCGCTACGATCCGCAAGGCGTCGATGTCGAGACCGGAGTCGATTTCGTCAAGGACGACGATTTTCGGATCGAGCAGCATCATCTGCAGAATTTCGTTCCGCTTTTTCTCCCCGCCGGAGAAACCTTCGTTCAGATAACGGTGGGCAAACTCGGGATTCATTTCAAGTTCCTTCATTTTGCCTTCCATTTGGCGGATAAATTTGATCAGCGATACCTCATTGCCCTCGCCGCGGCGAGCATTGATCGCGCTGCGAAGGAAGTCGGAATTCGTTACGCCGGCAATTTCGCTCGGATACTGCATCGCCAGGAACAAGCCGGCGCGGGCGCGTTCGTCAACTTCCATGTCAAGGACGTCTTCGCCGTCCAGCGTAACCTTCCCGTCCGTAACTTCATACTTCGGATGCCCCATCAACGCGGAAGCCAGCGTACTTTTCCCCGTCCCGTTCGGACCCATGATCGCGTGGATTTCCCCGCCCTTTATCTCAATATTGATCCCTTTCAGAATCTCCTTGCCTTCGATTGTCGCTTTAAGTCCTTCCACAACGAAATGTGTAGCCATTTTTTTTGCTCCCTCCATTAGTCGTTAATTTCCAACCTTTTTCTGAACTGAAGTCATTATATCATAACAACTATCAATTTAGAATCATTCTAAATAATAATTATTAGACTAGCGTGTCCTAATGATTCTCACTGATTCTCATTACATTCTAACCTACTTTTTTGCCTGAATCAACGTACAAGGGTATATCCCATATGCCGGTCCCTAAACTAAGCCCTTCCCATAAGAAAAGGGCCCGGCCCCATCGGCCAAAGCCCTTTCAAAGCATGTCCGTTGCCTAACCTAGTTTAGCCCAGGTAGGAACGGAGCATCCACATATGTTTTTCGAGTTCGCCTTTGAATCCGGTCAGCAGATCGCTGGTTGCTTCATCGCCTTCCTTGTCGGCCAGCTCGATCCCTTCCTGGAACGATTCCGACAGGGTGGCGAAATCCTCGATCAGGTTTTGCACCATCGTATTCGGATCTTCCTTCCCGGTAGCCTCCTGGATGGTGGCAAGCTCCAAGTACTCCTTCATCGTCGCGGCCGGACTGCCTTTGATCGTCAACAGCCGTTCCGCGATCGCATCCATTTTTTCACTGATTTCATTATATAGCTCCTCAAATTTAACATGGAGGGTGAAGAAGTTGTCCCCCTTCACATACCAGTGATAATTGTGGATTTTCACATAAAGGACATTCAGGTTGGCAACCTGTTCGTTAAGAACCTGCTCCAAACCGGATTTTTTCGTTTTTCCGGAAGTCTTCGAGTCCGTTTTAGCCATCATAAACCCTCGCTTTCGATAAGGTATTAAACGCCGATCATTGTTGATTTACCCGTACCGGTAAAGGTCGAAACAAACGAATCGTACCGGCTTCATTATGCCCCGTTCCTGGAAAAAGAAATACGAAGGTTTTCAATGTGAGGGAACGTCCGCGGCGACTGTCATTTCCCCGCCCGGATCGCCTCGTTCAGCCAAAAGGAAACTCTTCATTAGAATATCTAAAGAATATCTAAAAAAAGGGATACAAAATCAATTACTTTTCCGATATACTAACTAAAAATAAAATTTTAATTGAATGCATTCGTCTTTTTTTCCTGGACTGCAACATAAAATCCAACAACAAACCAACCCTTAATTATGGAGGTGTCTCTATTGGCGGCGTATACCCCGTTAACTGTAGAAGATGCAATTGAGTTCGCCCGCAAAGTACCGGACTTTTTCTTACCGGAAACCGAACTGGAATGCGAGGAAATCGGAGACGGCAACCTGAACCTGGTGTTCAGAATCCGCAGCTCCGCTCAAAATAAAAGCCTGATCATCAAACAAGCGCTGCCCTACGCCAAAGTCGTTGGCGAATCCTGGCCGCTTAGCCTTGACCGGGCCCGCATTGAACGCGAAGCGCTGATCATTCAGCACAAACTGTGCCCGGATCTCGTACCGGCCGTGTACGGTGGGGATTCCGACCTGGCAGTTACGATCATGGAGGATCTGTCCGATCACGTCATTATGCGGAGGGGCCTGATCGAAGGCCGCACTTATCCCCGATTTGCCGAGCATATCGGGCGGTTCATCGCCACAACGCTGTTCTTTACATCGGATCTCGGGATGAACCAACAGCGCAAAAAGGAAATGGCCGCTTCCTTCACCAATCCGGATTTGTGCAAAATTACCGAGGACCTCATCTTTTCCGACCCTTACCGGGATTCCGAAAATAACGACATTTCCGCGGATATCCAAGCGGAAGCGGAGAAGCTGTGGACGGACGAGCAGCTGCATCTGGAGGTTGCGCTGTTAAGGGAAAAGTTCCTGACGCACGGGGAAGCGTTGATCCACGGGGATTTGCATACCGGAAGCATCTTTGTGACCGAAACGTCCACCAAGGTGATCGATCCCGAATTCGCTTACTACGGCCCGATCGGATTCGACCTGGGCGCGGTGATCGCCAACCTGCTCTTGAACTTCGCCGCCCAGCCGGGCTGGAACAACGACCGTGCGTTGCAAGACAAGCATCGCGCCTGGCTGCTGGATACGATCCGGGACGTATGGGCGCATTTCGAGCGGCATTTCGAACGGCTTTGGGAGGAGCATGGGGAAGACCCGATATTCCGGCTGCCCGCTTATCGGGAGCATTACCTCCGCAAAGTGCTGCAAGACTCGATCGGGTTTGCCGGCTGCAAGGTCATTCGCCGCATCGTCGGGTTGTCGCATGTGGCCGACATCGATACGATTGCGGATGATGCCCTTCGCCATCAAGCCAAAGTCACCGCGCTGACCCTCGGAAAAGCGCTGATCAAGAACGGGCGGCAGGCCGCATCGATCGAGGACGTGTTGACGATCGCCAAGCATGCCGCCGCAGCGGAAGGAGCGATCGTATGACCTCATCGCCGAAACCAAACCCTGCCGCTTCCGGCTCCGGCCCCAGCGCCGACGGGCCGCTGCTGAGTCTCCGCTGGGCGGAGAACAAGCTGCTCCTCCTCGATCAGCGGCTGCTGCCGGGGGAGATCGTCTTCCTTGAGCTGACGACGCCCGAGGAGGTATGGGACGCCATTCACGGGATGAAGGTGCGGGGCGCCCCCGCCATCGGCATCGCCGCCGCCTATGGCGTCGTCCTTGGCGCCCTCCGCTACGCGGGCGCCCCCGCAGGCTGGCTGCCGGCGGTCAACCAGGCGGCCGCGCATTTGGCGACGTCGCGTCCGACCGCCGTCAATCTGTTCTGGGCGCTGGGCAGGATGAAAGAACGCGCCGAGGCGCTTTCCGCCGGACCGGACGCGGACAACCTCGCGGCGTTGACGCAAGGCCTCCTGGAAGAGGCGAAGTCGATTCACCTGGAGGATGAAGAAGTGTGCCGCCGCATCGGCGAGTCGGCGCTTCCTCTGCTCAAAGACGGGATGGGCGTGCTGACGCATTGCAACGCTGGCGGCCTTGCCACGGCGAGATACGGAACCGCGCTCGCGCCGATCTACCTGGCTCACGAGCAGGGAATGACGCTTCGGGTATACGCCGACGAGACCCGCCCGGTCCTGCAGGGCGCCCGGCTCACCGCTTTTGAACTGCAGCAGGCCGGCGTGGACGTCACGCTCCTGTGCGACAACATGGCCGGCATGGTCATGCAGAAGGGCTGGGTCGAAGCCGTTATCGTCGGCACCGATCGCGTCGCCGCCAACGGGGACGTCGCCAACAAAATCGGGACGTATTCCCTGGCCGTGCTCGCCAAGGCCCACGGCATTCCCTTCTATGTCGCTTCGCCGCTATCCACCATCGACCTCGACACCGAGAGCGGGAAGGATATTCCGATCGAGGAGCGGCCGGACACCGAAGTGACGGAAGCCTTCGGAAAAAGAACGGCGCCGGAAGGAATCAAGGTGTTCAACCCGTCGTTCGACGTGACGCCGAACGAACTGGTGACGGCGATCATCACCGAAAAAGGCATCGTTCGGGCCCCATACCGCGAGAGTTTGGCCAGGCTCTTTGCGGATAAATAAAATATAAAATATTTCCATGTGAAAATATGCTGGTTAGGGACTACCCTTGTCCCCCCTGGAATGCTATGATGTTTAGTGCTAGCAATATTTAATGAAGTTTTGGGGGCTATATGGACAAGCACAGCGAAACCAAGAGTAAAGAGGACTTAGGCTATCTTTTTAACGTGGAAATTCTGATAAGGAACGAGACCAACGCCAAGGCGCTGCAGTCATTGCTGCAGGTGCTGAACCAAGGGGAAGACATTATCGATTACAAAATCAATTCGGGGATCGAGCTGGGTGAAATAATCGAATCCTTGCTGACCGAGAAAAAAAAGTCCATTATCTCCAAATCCTATAAACGGCTTACAAATG
The DNA here is from genome assembly GCF_008084145.1 of Paenibacillus faecis. Taxonomy (GTDB): domain Bacteria; phylum Bacillota; class Bacilli; order Paenibacillales; family Paenibacillaceae; genus Fontibacillus; species Fontibacillus faecis. The sequence continues at coordinate 1,044,229 of NZ_VSDO01000001.1, forward strand.
CGGAATCGGAAAAAAAGGCGCCGGAACCCAAAAAAACGACCAGTCCATTCGAGCAGTTCGCCGGCAGCGAGGAGTTTCAACAGTGGATTAAACGGCACATCGCCGATAACCGCCTCGTCCGCCTGCTCGTCAACCGGAACGGGGAACGCATCAGCATCCCCTGCCGAATTCTGAATTTTCTTGCGGAAACGTCAACGATCAATGTCTATCATGTGGACGAAAAACAGGTATATACCTTCAATCTTAACGAGATTATCGAGTTCAGTGAAAAATAAACAAGCCCCTCGGCTCATAAACCAACGGCTGGAAGCTTCCTAAGGAAGACATTCCAGCCGTTTTTCTGTATCCCTGGCCGCCTCGGTTCCACCGCCTAAGAGCGGCTTCTCCCCGTCACGGCCAGGGCGAACATCAGCCAGCCGGCGATAAAGGAAACGCCGCCCAAAGGCGTGATCGGACCGAGCCAGCGCCAGCCCGTAACCGCCATCAGGTACAGGCTTCCCGAGAACAACACGATCCCGGTCAGGAACAGGCGGTTCGCCCATACGAGCCGCCGGGCCTCCCCGCCGAAACCGGCCGCCACCGAAGCCAGCAGGATCCCCAGGCCGTGAATCATATGGTAATGGACACCGGTTTCATAGGTTCCGATCGCTTTTTCTCCGATATGCGGTTCCAGAACATGGGCTCCGAACGCCCCCAGCGCTACGGCCAGCAGCATCAGGACTGCCCCGATCCCCGCAAAATTCCGCTGCATGCTTTCCCCTCCTTACTATCCGATTTGAATGCTAATTAGCTGCCATTCCTCTTATCATACTCCAGACCACGGCGGGTTTCCAGCTCGAAGGTCAGCTTTAAACTTGAGCGATCATCGGCCGAACCGGGACGCGAATATTGATTTTTCCGGGAAACTGTGAAACATTAAATGGGAGAAGGATAACCTGTTTTCAAAGGAGATCGATTTCATGGAAAATCAAGAACCCCATCAATTCAATGGTTTTACACCTTACCCGGACCTGCCGGATGCTCCTGACGCTATGTCTCCCCTCAAGCACTCCGGCCCAGGGATCGCTTCCTTCATATTAGTGCTGCTTGCCATCATCGGATACATTGTGTCTCTGGCCCTCGTTACCGTTGCCGTCGTCAGCATCGCGGATCAGCCGATTGAAGTTATCGCCGAAAGCATGATGAATCAGATGGGGGCTTTGCTCGGCGTTCTATTGATGATGGTTTCGGCCGTATTTCATCTCGCCGCGCTTATTTTGGGCGTCATCGGCCTGGCGATCAAAAACCGGAAAAAGTTGTTCGCCATTCTCGGCGTCTCTTTCTCGGGCGGTTCCTTGCTCCTGTTGATCTTCTTGTTCACCGTCGGCTCCCTGATGTAGTTCCGCGGAACATCTGAATCCGCTGAACAGCGGACTGGTGCCCCGTCAGACATCCAAATCGTATGGGATCCACGGCGATCAAGGTGCCTGGTACACTTTCCAACCCTTCCAACTTTAAAAGATGCAAATCTGCAGGTATTTTAGGCTGATTCCCGAGGGGATGCGAAAAAAGATGCAAATCTGCAGGCATTTCCAGCGATTTTAGAGAAACGAGCCGGTTTCGTCGAAAACTCCTGCAGATTCGGCTAGGCCCCCTTATTTCGGAGTCCTACCCTACAATGTTTATGAATTCACAGGATTGCTCCTTATTCTGCCGTATTACACCGCTCTATGAAAGGCAGAGGTGTCTTCCAGTGTCCTCACCCATATTGAGAACTTCGCTGGAGACATTTTTCTTAAGTTACCGTGAATTTTTCGGTTGTTGTAAAAGTCCATGTATTGGTCTAGTGCCTCATAAGCTTCATCCAGGGTCATAAAGTCCCTCCGGCTAAACAGATGGCGCTCCAGGACGCTGTGAAACGACTCAATGTAGGCGTTCATATTGGGGGACCGTGGCGGAATACGCTCATGAATAAGATCCAAGCTTTCACAGGTATCCCCAAATAGCTTGCTAACGAACTGTGGACCATTGTCTGTACGAACCACCGGCATGGGCTCGCCGGGCTCTATACGGTCTTGCAAGGCATACCATAAGGTTTGGACGACTTGTTTAGCTTCGCATACCGGGCCTCTATACTGCCCTACTACCATTCGGTCAAACACATCTATAATGCTGAGTATAAAAAAGAACCGTTCCTGCCCGATCGCGTATCCGTATTTAATGTCCATTTGCCAAAGTTGGTTTGACCCCGTTATAACTCGATTTCTCGGTAATCGACGAGGGTGAGAGCGTAGGCGCTTTCTAGGTTTCTGCAATATGTCTAACTCTTGGCAAAGTCGATAAGACTTCTTTTTGTTGAAGATGAGATCATACTTATCTCGAAGGGATTGGGCTAGAAACTTATAACCATAGACAAACTCTTCTCCTTCAAGGAGTTCAAGCAGCCATTCTTTAATTTGTGCGTCGCTAACTTTCTCACCTGTAGTCGTGTATGAGTATCCCGGCACAGGGCGCCCTGCACGGCTTTCGGTTGGACGTTCTTCGCCTTTTTCTGCTGACTGGGCCAGTCGCTTTTTACGGTCGTAATACGTTGATTCTGACAACCCAAGAATGCGCAGCACAACAGCTGCCGGTTCCCCCCGCTTAATGAATGGGTCGGCTATTTCAAATTTTTCAGATAAGCGGGGTTTTGCTTTTTTAGCAACTCTCGCAAAATTTCGATTTCGAGTTCTTTTTCACCAAGGACTTTAACGGCCTTTTGGTAGCGTTGCTCTACCTCCTGCAGGCGTTGCAACTCTTGAACATGTTCGTCTGCCGCAGGAATTTCTTCAGGCGAAATAGAGTCCCGATGATCTCGAATCCAACTACGGACAGTCTCAGGGTGGACGTCGTACATTCGAGCCAATACCCCCACCTTAACACCTGCCATCGCTTCTTTCACAACTTTTAAACGTTTTTCTTCATTCAACCTTTTTCCCATACCGATCATCTCCCTTTGTCCTAAGTTTAAATTATTGGGCAGGGAGACTCCAGTTTAATTAGGGGGCCTTAGAGGATTTGCAGGAATTTTGAAGTTTTTGTTCCGAACAAGAAAAAAACATGCAGATATGCAGGAATTCATTGTGATCCACGTTGTCTGATGAAGCACGATACTAGGTTGAACCAAAAAATTGGCGTTGAGAAGGATGTGACAGGGTTTCGGATATACGTTGCCAACATCCACAATTGCAGATATAAAGTCTCACCGTCGGAGTCTACATCAATAACGGGAAAATATCCTGTTAATGTACCGCCCTTGGCTTTTCGATCAGAGTTAGCTGGAAAAGTTCCATCTATTTCACGGCCCTATTGCCGATATACACCATTTCAGGCGAATTAGCGGGAGGTTTTCCGGCTAATTCGCCTCTGTAGCCGCTTACGTACCCAATTTAACGGGAAGAATTCCCTTTAATTCTCAAACCAAAGATGTAGTTGCAGACCAAGAGTGTGAAAAGAACCCTCTGCACCGCTGAATAATATGCAAATCAATAGCAACCTATATAGGTAAATTATAGGTTAATAGTTTAAGCAGTTCGGAGCCCCAGATCCCCAAGCTTCGTTCGACGACCCGGCAGCCCCGGGTATTTTTTTGTGTTCGTCTCGCCCTCCCGCTCTCAAAAGATGTTAAACGGTGAAGCTTTTTGATAGAATATAAGCTGGACTAACTGAATCTAAGGAGATATTTATGTCAAAGGTCAAAATTTTCGCCGACAGCACTTCCGATTTGCCCGCAGCTTGGCTTACCGAATACCGGATCGGCATCATTCCGCTCTACGTCGTCTTTGGGGACGAAACGTTCAAAGACGGTGTGGATATGACCCCGACCGAGCTTTATCGCAAGGTGGAGACCGGCGGCAGTCTTCCGAAAACGACGGCGCCTTCGCCGAAAGATTTTATGGACGCCTTTGCTCCTTATATTGATCGCGGGGAGGACATCGTCTACATCAGCCTGTCTTCCAAGCTCTCTTCCACCTATCAGAACGCGCTGATCGCCGCCGGTGAATTTCCGGAGGACCGGGTGCACGTCGTCGACTCGCTCAACCTGTGCAGCGGGATCGGCCTCCTCGTCATGAAGGCGGTGAGAGCGGCGCAGCAAGGGTTGGCCGCCCGGGAGATCGTCCCCCTTCTCGAGCAATGCCGGGACCGGGTGGAAACCGAATTTGTCATCGATACCCTGGAATACCTCTATAAAGGCGGACGTTGTTCCGGCATGCAGAACTTCATCGGCAGCCTGCTTCAAATCCGGCCGGTACTCAAGCTGGTGGAGGGGAATATCATCCCCGCCTATAAGGTGCGCGGCAGAAAAGAAAAGGCCGTCCAGCAGATGCTCGACAACGCCCTTTCCGATATCGCGAACATGGACGGGGATCTGATCATCGTCGCCCATACGCACGCCGAGGACGACGCTCGCCGTCTTGCCGCGATCCTGAGGGAACGGACCGGCTCGGAAGTAGCGATTTCCGAAGCGGGCTGCGTGATCTCCAGCCACTGCGGACCTGGCACCGTAGCCATTATGTATACCCGAAAAAACATTCCCGCTTAAATCTTTCGTTTAGCGAAAAACCGAAAGGGGATTTTCTAATGGGAGCCATTAAAATTTTTGCGGACAGCACCTGTGACCTGCCTCCTTCATGGATCAACGACCATGAAATCGGAATCGTTCCGCTCTATGTCACCTTCGAGGATACGAATTACCGGGACGGCGTCGACCTGAAGACCGAACAGCTTTACGCAAAAGTAGACGCCACCGGAAAGCTGCCGAAGACGGCGGCCCCTTCCCCGGCCGATTTTATATCGGCGTTTGCTCCATATGTGAACGAAGGCAGACAGATCCTTTACATAAGCCTTTCCTCGGAGCTGTCTTCGACGTACCAGAACGCCTTGATTGCCGCCGGTGAATTTCCCGACGGCCAGGTGACGGTGTTCGATTCACTCAACCTGTCCACCGGGATCGGCCTGCAGGTCATGAAGGCGGTCAGAGCCGCCGACGAGGGAAAAACGGTGCCCGAAATCGTCTCGCTTCTGGAGCGGATTCGCCCCAAGGTGGAAACCGAGTTCGTCATCGATTCGCTCGACTATCTATACAAAGGCGGTCGCTGCTCCGGCATGCAAAACCTCGTCGGCAGCTTGCTTCGCATCCGTCCGGTGATCAAGGTCATCGACGGCAAAATGACGCCGGCCTACAAAATCCGCGGCAGCCGGGAAAAAGCGCTGGACCAGCTGCTGAACAACGCCCTCAGCCGGGTCGGCGAAATGGATAAGGACCTGATCTTCGTCACGCATTCTTTGGCGGATGAAGATGCGCTTCTGCTGCAAAAAGAACTCCAGGCCAGAACCGGAGCAAGAGAAGTCGCCATTTCCAGCGCCGGCTGCGTCATCTCCAGCCACTGCGGCGCCAAAACGATCGGCATTCTGTACACCAAGGCCGTGTAACCGGTTAGCAAAGAGCCTCGCCTATGCGGCGAGGCTTTTTGCTACAGGTTCCCGGAAGGATTTTCTGATCGGGATTCATTGTGAATCGGAATTCTCTCCGTTTGATCCAGTTCCCCGCTCCAGCTCGCGAGCAGCTTGCGAATCTCTTCCTCGTTGACGGGTTTGCTCAGAATGGCGGACATCCCGCTGGCCAGACAACGCTCCCGCTTCTCCGTACCTCCGCAGGAGCTAAGTCCGATCATGAGGGGAAGCTTGTCTACCGGCAGCAGCCGACGAACGAGCCTGGCCGTTTTGATTCCGTCCATGACGGGCATCTCGATATTCAGGAAGATCAGATCATACTGTTTCTCCGTGACGGCCTGAATGACCTCCATGCCATTGTGCACGATGTCGGGCTTATACCCCATTTGCTCAAACAGCTGGGCAAAGGCCTGGCAGGTGACGGGATGATCCTCCGCCACCAGAATCGAAAGGCCGGCTTTTCCGTTCTCCGTGTCCGCGGTGTCCGCGGTGTCCGCGGTGTCCGCCGCGTTCGAGGCGATTCCCCATTGCCCGTCCGCACTTGCACTTCCTTGGGCTCCTGCGGCGACTTCCTCCCCTGCGCCAAACCGTTTTTCTTCCGAGAAATCTTGTTTAGAACGATCGGCAAACAGGGTGAAGGTAAACGTGGAGCCGGCACCGTCGACGCTGTCCACGGCGATCGTTCCGCCCAGCATCTCCACGATCTTCTTGCAGATGGCCAGTCCCAAACCTGTTCCGCCATATTTCCGGTTCATGATCGGATGCACCTGGGAGAAGGATTGGAACAAGCGGTTCAGCTTGCCGGACGGAATGCCGATGCCCGTATCGGAGATACGGAACTCCAGCAAGTCCGCCGATTCATGTCCCGAAGATCGTTTGACCTCCACGCGGATTTCACCCCGCTCCGTAAATTTCACGGCGTTCCCGATTAAATTGACCAACACCTGACGGAGACGGGAAGGATCGCTATAGACTTGCGAAGGGACATCGGGCGCGATAGCATAGCCCAGCTCGATTCCTTTTTTGGCGGCTTCCGGCAAGAACAACTCCACCGCGGCTGCGACACAACTCTCCAGATGAAACGTCTCGTATTCCAGCGCCATTTTGCCGGCCTCGATTTTACTGAAATCGAGCACATCGTTCAGGATGGACAACAGCGCCCGGCTGCTGCTGGAAATCACTTCCGCGTAGTATCGCTGGTCCTCGTCCAACTGCGTCTCGAGCAGCAAATCCGTCATGCTGATGACCCCGTTCATCGGCGTTCTGATCTCATGGCTCATCATCGCCAGAAACTCCGATTTCGCCTGAGTGGCCTTCTCCGCCGATTCCTTAGCTCTCATGATCTCCCGTTCGCCGGTAATATCGTTGAAGACAACGACGGCACCGATCAGTTGGCCCCGTTCGATCATCGGATTTACCCGATATTCCACCAGAAAGCTTGAGCCATCCCTTCTCCAGAACACATCTTCCTTGATCACACGCGGCTTTCCGTCCTTCAAGGTCTGAATAATCGGACATTCCTCCATCGGGTAAGCCGCCCCGTCGATTTTGGTGTGGTGAATCAACGCGTGGTTGGATTGGCCGATAAATTCGGACACTTCATACCCCAGCATTTCGGCGGCAGCGGTATTGATGAACACGGTTTTTCCATTTTCGTCCAGCCCGTAGATCCCTTCGGAAACCGAGCCCAAAATCAAGGCATGCAGGTAACTGAGTTTTTCGATTTGCTCGACATACCGCGTTCTTTCGGTGATATCGGTCGCTATACCGAAAACGCCGACGACCCGCTCGTCCACGATGATCGGCACGTTGGTGACCGCAATCTCCATCGGGCTACCGTCTTTGCGGATGACGGTCGTTTCGTAATTTTGCGGATTGCCTTTTTTCGCCTGCTCGAAATGATAGAGTGTCGGGGTCAGGTCTTCACGGTCAATGATCTGCTGAAAGTCCATCCCCAGCAATTCTTCGCGGCCATAACCGAGCAAGGCTTCCAAATTGGAGTTTAACGAGGTATACCTGCCGTTCAAATCCATCGAATACACACTGGAAGGACTGTACTCGAACAGGGAGCGGTAACGCTGCTGGCTCTCCTGGAGACGGCGTTCGCTTTGCTTTCGCTCGGTTACGTCCCGGGAGATGGAGATGATCTCTCCGATTTCACCGGAATCCAGATAGCGGTATCTTCCCGTACTCTCAAACCAGATATACCGGCCGTCTTTATGGCGGACCCGATAGGATAGCGTATAGACGCTCCGGGAATTCATGCTGGTTCGCATATATTCCCGGACCGAATCGACATCTTCGGGATGCAAATAATCGTAGGCGCTCGTGCCGATGATCTCCTCGGGCTCGTATCCGAGCAGGGCGTAAGAAGAAGGAGACGCATAGAGATAGATGTTCTTTTCATCGGCCGTATGCCTGGAGATCAAATCCATGGAATACTCGGAAATCAACCGATACTGCCCTTCGCTTTCGCGCAAAGCTTCCTCCATCCGGTGCTTCTCCGTCATGCCTTTAACCTGGTTGGCTTTCTCGGCCGTAATGTCCCTGGTGATCGAGAACACGCCGACGACTTCAGCTTCATGCCGGATCGGAATATATGTCGTATAACCGTCCCGGATCTCCCCATCCTTCCGTCTGAAAGAGATCTCGAAGGTCCCGGTTTCTCCGTTTAGCGCTTTCAGAAAATACTCTTCTTTTTTCTTTCTCCCCTGTTCGCAAAACAGCTCGTCCAGCGACAAATGTACAAAATGGGAAGCCGGATATCCGGTCATTGTTTCGGTCGCGCGATTCACTTCCACATAGTTTCCATTTGCATCGATAATACAAATCGCGTCAGGCAGGTTATCGTACAGTAACTTGTAAGTGCTATCCTCGGAAATGAGCTGCTTTAGTAGTCCGCATTTATCCTTTGGCACGGTTGACGGCTCCTTTTCTTCTAGAATAGATTCACCAAGTTAGTTTTGCATCACCCTTCATTCTACCTGATTCCCGAAAAAGATGGGTAGGGTCGATATGCCTAGAATCGTCCCGGTAAACTCCCCCCAAAAAAGCCGGTTTCAAAAACCGCCAAGCGCCCGCTCACATAACACGGCTGCGCGTGAATATACTTTATTTACAACTGATCACCGTTCAAGCATGCGATTTGGGGAGGTGTGCACGATGTCATCGTTTCAACCGGACAAAGCCAATTTTATCGTTTCCAAAGAGGATTGGTCGCTGCACCGCAAAGGCTACCAGGATCAGCAGCGGCACCAGGAGAAGGTCAGAGAGGTCATCAAGCAAAACTTGCCCGATCTGGTCACGGAAGAGAACATTATCATGTCGGACGGAAAACAAATTATCAAGGTTCCCCTCCGCAATCTGGAGGAATACCGCTTTATTCATAATTTTCAGAAACAGAAACATGTCGGCCAAGGAGACGGGGACAGTGAAGTGGGGGATGTTTTGGCGCAGGATTCCCCCAAGGATGCCGGGAAGGGAGGAAAAGCCGGCGATCAGCCCGGGGCCGATGTGGTGGAAGCCGAAATCAGTCTGGAGGACCTGGAGGACTTGATTTTCGATGAACTGGAGCTTCCTTATATTGAGGATAAAAATAAAGAAGAACTCGAATCGGTCTCCTTCCGCTTCAACGACATCCGCAAAAAGGGCTTAATGTCCAATATCGACAAAAAGCGCACCATTCTGGAGAATCTCCGCCGCAACGCGATATCGGGGGTTCGGGGCATTCACGGAATTTCTCCGGACGATCTCCGCTTCAAAACCTGGGAGGATGTGCGTCTTCCGAAATCCAACGCCGTCATCATTGCGATGATGGACACCTCGGGCTCGATGGGAGCGTTCGAGAAATACTGCGCCCGCAGCTTCTTCTTCTGGATGACCCGCTTTCTGCGCCGTCAATACGAAAAGGTGGAAATCGTCTTTCTCGCTCATCATACCGAAGCCAAGGAAGTCAGCGAGCAGGACTTTTTTACCCGCGGAGAAAGCGGAGGTACGATCTGTTCCTCGGTCTATCAAAAAGCGCTGGACATCATCGACGGGCGCTATCCCCCTTCCAGCTACAATATTTACCCTTTTCACTTCTCCGACGGCGACAACCTGACCTCCGACAACGACCGCTGCATCCGGCTGATCGGCGAATTATTGGAACGCAGCAATATGTTCGGATACGGGGAGGTCAACCAATACAACCGCGGAAGCACACTGATGTCCGCCTACCGGAATTTGAAGCAGGACCGGTTTATGTACTACGTGATCAAGGAAAAAGGGGAAGTCTACCGCGCCTTGAAGCACTTTTTTCATAAGCGGGAAAAGGAGGCACGTTCATGACCAACGAACTCGCCCAGCTGGAGTACGCCATTGCGGAAATCATGGAAATCGCCGACGGGTTCGGACTGGATTATTATCCGATGCGTTACGAGATCTGTCCGGCCGACATCATTTATACGTTCGGAGCCTACGGCATGCCTACCCGGTTTTCGCATTGGAGCTTCGGCAAGATGTTCAACAAGATGAAAATGCAGTACGATTTCGGACTCAGCAAAATCTACGAGCTCGTCATCAATTCGAATCCCTGCTACGCCTTCCTGCTCGAAGGCAACTCGCTGATCCAGAACAAGCTCATCATCGCCCATGTGCTTGCGCACTGCGATTTCTTCAAAAACAACCTGCGCTTCGGCAACACCAACCGCGATATGGTGGAGAGCATGTCGGCGACGGCGGAGCGGATCGGCAGATACGAGCTGCTCTATGGAGCCGAAACCGTCGAGTCCTTCATCGACGCGGTCCTCGGCATTCAAGAGCATGTCGATCCGCAGTTGATCAAGCCGCTGCGGTACGATAAGCGCAGGCAGACGGAGGAGAAGCTGCGGCGCATGAAGGAGGCGCAGTCGAAGCCGCCGCGCGGCGGAGCCTACGACGACCTGTGGGAGCTCGACGGCCTCGGGACGGGCGGGTCTTCGGGAACCGGAGCGGGGGCGGGAGCTGGATCCGGGGCGGGATCCAGGGCGGGTAGCGCTGCGAAGCCGGAGGCCCCTCTTCCCTTTCCGCCGGAGCCGGAGAAGGATGTCGTGTGGTTTATCCAGGAATACTCCGAATCCCTGGAGGACTGGCAGCGCGACATCATGAGCATGCTGCGGGAGGAAATGCTGTACTTCTGGCCGCAGATGGAGACCAAAATTATGAATGAAGGCTGGGCCTCCTACTGGCATCAGCGGATCCTCCGCGAGATGGACCTCACCAGCGAGGAGACGATCGAGTTCGCGAAGCTGAACGCCTCCGTCGTACAGCCTTCCCGGCAGAGCCTGAATCCCTACTATCTCGGCTTAAAAATCTTCGAGGATATCGAACGGCGCTGGGACCATCCGACGGAAGAGGAGGTCCGCCGCTATGGCCGGGAGCCGGGCAAAGGACGGGAGAAAATGTTCGAAGTCCGCGAGCTGGATTCGGACCTTTCTTTTATCCGCAGCTATTTGACCAAAGATCTGGTCCGCGACCTGGACCTCTATATCTTCGAGAAACAGGGGCCGGAATGGAAAATCACCGATAAAACCTGGGAGCATATCCGCGATCAGTTGGTCGCCTCCCGCGTGAACGGCGGCGCCCCGTACATCGTCGTCCAGGACGGCGACTACCTGCGCAGCGGGGAGCTGCTGCTGAAGCATCAATACGAGGGGATCGAGCTTGACCTGAAGTACCTGGAGCGCACGCTCCCCTATGTGTACCGGCTTTGGGGAAGACCGGTTCATCTGCAAACCGTGGTCGAAGAGAAGCCGGCCATGTTCAGCTATGACGGGGAGAAGCATTTTCGGAAAATGCTGTAGTGGGGATAGGCTCTAGCCTATCTCCTTTCCTGATGCAAAGGAAATGTCCGGCTCGACAACCCATACGAATGAACTCCGGTCGCGGTATGAATTTTAAATAATTCCAATTCAGGTATTGACTTACATAAAGTGAGAATGTTATTTTCTTGGTGAGGAAACCGGTTTCTTCGTTTTTAAGTATCTTCCGTGGAAATTCAGCTGTATTATGATTTCATTCAAGTTGGAAGCGTTTTATTTTCAACCCCTTCCAGTCTTTACGTTAAGGCGCATTCGATTCAAGCCAGGCCAGATTTCGAAGAAACTCAATCTTGCATGTCTGAAAGGAGAAGTCGGACAAATGAACAAGCGAACCAAACTATTGACGGCACTCTCTCTATCCCTGAGCATGGCGCTGGGGACCTCATTACCTGCATGGGCTTCATCGGATACAAGCGTTGAGAACAAGCTGAATTACAGCACCGACGTGGTTTACCAAATCGTGACCGACCGGTTTATGGACGGTAATCCTGCCAACAATCCAGCTGGAGGAGCCTCGAGCGGCGACAAATCCAATTTGAAACTGTATTTTGGAGGGGACTGGCAGGGAATTATCGACAAAATCAATGACGGCTATTTGACCGGAATGGGGATTACCGCTTTATGGATTTCCCAACCTGTGGAGAACATTACCGCGGTCATCGATTACTCCGGAACAAAAAATACATCCTACCACGGTTATTGGCCGCGCGACTTCAAGCGCACCAATGAGGCTTTCGGCAATTTTACCGATTTTGAGAATCTGATTCGGACGGCGCACGAGAACAACATCAAGGTCATTATTGACTTTGCCCCCAACCACACCAGCCCGGCCTCTTCGACCGACGCCAACTTTGCCGAGAACGGCGCCTTGTATGATAACGGAAAATTGCTCGGCACCTACATGAAGGATACCAACCAGCTTTTCCATCATCATGGCGGCACGGATTTTTCCACGATTGAAGACGGCATTTATCGCAACCTTTATGACCTTGCGGACATTAATCACAACAACAATCTGATCGACACCTATTTCAAAGACGCGATCCAGCTCTGGCTGGACATGGGGGTTGACGGCATCCGTTTCGACGCCGTGAAACATATGCCGTTTGGCTGGCAAAAAAGCTATGTCTCCTCCATTTACAGCAGCAAACACCCGGTGTTCACCTTCGGCGAGTGGTTCCTGGGCGCCGACGAAACCAGCACGGACAACATCCGCTTTGCCAATGAAAGCGGCATGCATCTGCTGGATTTCGCTTATGCGCAGCAAGTGCGCGAAGTGTTGCGGGATAAGTCCGAAACGATGAAGGACCTCAACGCGGTTATCGAGGATACGGCGGCGGTTTATCAATTCGACAATAACCTGGTCACCTTTATCGACAACCACGATATGGACCGTTTCCAGGTTTCCGGCGCCAGCAAGCGTCCTACCGAACAAGCATTGGCGCTGACGCTGACCTCCCGTGGCGTTCCGGCCATCTACTACGGAACGGAGCAGTATGCGACAGGAAATGGCGATCCGAATAACCGGGGCATGATGCCTTCGTTCGACACTTCCACGACGGCCTACAAGCTCATTCAGACATTGGCGCCGCTGCGCAAATCAAACCCGGCCATCGCCTACGGAACGACTCAGGAACGCTGGGTGAATGAGGATGTCTATATTTTTGAGCGGAAGTTCGGGAACAACACCGCCGTCGTTGCCCTCAATCGCAGCGAATCCAAATCCTATCCGATCTCGAAATTACTGACCTCGCTGCCTGCCGGTACTTACTCGGATGAATTGAACGGCCTGCTTAACGGCAATTCGATCACCGTGGACGGCAGCGGTACCGTAACCCCCTTCACGCTGGCGGCCGGCGGAACCGCAGTTTGGCAGCATACCGCTGCGGAAACCGCGCCGATCATCGGCAATGTCGGTCCGACCATGGGCAAGGCGGGAAATACGGTAACGATTGACGGCCGGGGCTTCGGGAACGACAAAGGTGAGGTTAACTTCGGCACCGTGGCGGCCACCGGTTCGGATATTTTGAGCTGGGAGGATACCCAAATCCGAGCGATCATTCCCGCTACCGCATCCCCCGGCGAGACCGACGTGACCGTGAACACCGCTGCGGGTGCGACAAGTGAGCCGTTCCACAATTTCAATATATTGACGGCCGAGCAAGTCACGGTACGCTTCCTGGTGAACAATGCGACAACCAGCCTGGGAGAGAACGTCTACCTCGTCGGAAATGTGGCCGAGCTTGGGGCCTGGGACGAGAAACAGGTAATCGGTCCGATGTATAACCAGGTCATAGCCAAATACCCGACATGGTACTACGATGTCAGCGTACCAGCCGGAGCGAAGTTGGAGTTTAAGTTTGTAAAAACAAACGGCAAAACCCTTACTTGGGAAGGCGGCAACAACCATACTTACACCGCTCCTTCCAACGGGACTGGAACCGTGACGGTAAACTGGCAGAATTAACTCGTTGTCGCAACGGATTTGGTGCTTCCCGGCCGAGCTTGGTATAATAGCTTTGTCTAATCCATGAATTTGCTTCATCATGAAGGTTGCACAGGTAACGGGAGGATGACTCGTGAAAATGAATGTGAAAGCGATACCAATCCAAATGCGGCATCCGCTTCGCGGAAGGGACGAGCCCGCATCGGTTCGATTTTTCCGAGCGGCATATTTTAAACAGTGTGGACGGCATTTTGGAGCGGCTCGGCACGGAATACCTCGATATTCTGCTGCTGCATCGGCCCGACGCTTTGGTGGAGCCGGAAGAAGTGGCCAGCGCGATCCATCGGTTGAAGGCCTCGGGAAAAGTCCGGCATTTCGGTGTATCGAACATGAGCCAGGGGCAGATCAAACTGCTGCAGGCCTACTGCGAGGAACCGTTCATCGTCAACCAGCTCGAAATGAGTCTGCATAAGTACGGCTTCCTGGAGGTCGGCACGCATGTCAATCAGGAGGAGGCCAAAAACAACGTGTTCCCGGAGGGCACTTTGGAGTTCTGCCGCCTGGAAAATATTCAGCTTCAATCCTGGGGGCCATTGCCCAGGGATTGTATTCGGGACGCTCGCTCGAAGGACAGAGCGAGAGCGTCGTCAAGACGGCGGAGCTTGTCCGCAAGCTTGCCGACGAAAAGGGCACGACCACGGAAGCCATCGTGCTGGCTTGGCTGATGACCCATCCGGCCGGCATTCAGCCCGTCATCGGAACGATCAATCCCGACCGGATCCGCGCCTGCCGCGACGCTATGGAGCTTCGCCTCACCCGGGAGGAATGGTATTCCCTTTATATCGGCACGCGCGGCCGAAATTTGCCGTAACCACGCCTCCAAAGAAAGAGCAGCCATTTCCTCAACGGATCGGCTGCTCTTCTCTTTTATTGGACTTCTCTTCAAGGCGCGATACAGATGACTGTACCTTAATTACCTTACCGGTTCAGCAAACTTCCCACATACCGGAGCAGTTCATTCGCGCAAACCGGGCAGTACCCGTGTTCGTCGATCAGCCTCTTGCTGACTTCATTAATGCGCTTCAGTTGATTTTCATCCGGCGTTTTCGTGGAGGTCGTTATTTTCACGATATCTTTCAGGTCGGCGAACAGCTTCTTCTCGATCGCCTCGCGCAGACGGTCGTGGTGAAGATATTCAAATTTCCGGCCCTTGCGGGAGTAGGCCGAGATCCGGATCAAAATCTCCTCGCGGAACGCTTTTTTGGCGTTTTCGGAAATCCCGATTTGCTCTTCGATCGACCGCATCAGCCGCTCGTCGGGGTCCATCTCCTCGTCCGTCAAGGGGTCGCGGATTTTCGTCCAATTGCAAAAAGCCTCGATATTGTCCAAGTAGTTCTCGAACAGCGTTTTGGCCGATTCTTCGAACGAATACACAAACGCCTTCTGCACTTCCTTCTTGGCCAGTTCATCATATTCCCTGCGGGCGATCCCGATAAAATTGAGATACCGCTCCCGTTCTTCTTTTGTGATGGAAGCATGCTGGTCCAGACCGTCCTTGATCGCCCGCAAAATATCGAGCGCGCCCATGCAGTGCAAATCCTGTTTGATCAGCGCGCTGGAGATCCGGTTGATAACATACCGCGGGTCGACTCCGGACATCCCTTCCTCCAGATACTCGTTCTGGAGCTCCTTTAAGTCGGCGTCTTTATAGCCCTCCACTTCTTCACCGTCGTAGAGCCGCATCTTTTTCACCAGGTCTACACCCTGTTTTTTCGTCTCCTTCAGCCGGGTGAGAATAGAAAAAATAGCCGCGGAACGCAAAGCGTGCGGGGCGATGTGGACATGGTTCATGTCGCTCTGACCGATCAGTTTGGCGTAGATTTTCTCCTCCTGGGACACTTTGAGATTGTAGGGGATCGGCATCACGATCATCCGGGATTGGAGAGCTTCGTTCTTTTTATTGGCGATAAAGGCCTTGTACTCGGATTCGTTCGTGTGAGCTATGATCATCTCATCCGCGCTGATGAGCGCAAACCGGCCCGCTTTAAAATTCCCTTCCTGCGTTAAAGACAACAGGTTCCACAAAAACTTCTCATCGCATTTCAGCATCTCCTGAAATTCCATGAGCCCCCGGTTGGCTTTATTGAGTTCCCCGTCAAACCGGTATGCGCGGGGGTCGGACTCGGAGCCGTACTCCGTAATCGTCGAGAAATCGATGCTTCCCGTCAAATCGGCAATGTCCTGGGACTTCGGATCGGACGGGCTGAACGTGCCGATGCCGATACGTCCGTCTTCGGACAAAAGCACCCGTTCCACGGCCACTTTTTCAATATCGCCGTCATATTCCGTTTTCAGCCTCATTTGGCATACGGGGCAAAGATTGCCTTCGATGCGCACGCCGAGCTCCTTCTCCACTTCGGACCGCAGGTCGTGCGGGACCAGGTGAAGCGGATCCTCGTGCATCGGGCAGCCGGAAATGGCGTACACCGCCCCTTTGTCCGTCCGCGAAAACTTTTCAAGCCCCCGTTTTAGCAGCGTAACCAGCGTGGATTTGCCGCCGCTGACCGGACCCATGAGCAGCAATATCCGCTTGCGGACATCCAGCCGCCTTGCGGCGGAATGAAAGTACTCTTCCACCAGCTTCTCAATGGCACGGTCCAGGCCGAAAATTTCCTGCTCAAAAAATTTATACCGCTTCCGGCCGTTCACTTCCTCCACGCCGTAAGACTCGATCATTTCATATACCCGGGCATGGGCCGTCATGGCAGGCGCAGGATCTTTGGCGAGCAGCTCGATATATTGTTTGAATGTGCCGTTCCAAGCCAGCGAATCGCTTTCCGCCCGGTATGCCGCTATACGTTCAAAAATATCCATGTTCGGTACCTCCTGTCCCCTAGCTCTACACCGTTGCCGGCGCGGCAGTCCATCACCGCGATTTTTGGAAAAAGTGTATTACATACCTATGCGAAAAGGGCGGATAAGTTGACCTGCGGGTATGATATAATTTTCGGATAGGATAAGATCAATCGCTTAAAAATGTGGAAAAGGAAGATCCCGATGGCTGTTCAGCATGAGACGGAATTATACCCGCCTTTGAAAAAGTTTTTTGAGGAGCGGGGATACAGCATCAAAAGCGAGGTGCGGCACTGCGATCTGGTGGGGATTCGGCCGGGGAGCGACCAGCCGCTCATCGTGGAGATGAAAAAGACCTTCAACCTCCCCCTGCTGCTGCAGGGTCTGGAGCGCCAAAAGCTGAGCGCCGAGGTTTACCTGGCCGTCGAACGCAACCGGACGAAGCGCGGCGCCCATAATCAGCGCTGGAGCGAAATCACGCTGCTGTGCCGGCGGCTCGGGCTCGGGCTGATCACCGTGACGCATTACAAGACCAAGGCGCCGTTCGTGGAAATCCTCTGCTCGCCGGGCGACAAGGTGATCGTGCCGTCGGCCAAGATCATCAAGACGCGGGCCAGCCGGCTCATCACCGAATTCAACGAGCGCAGCGGCGATTACAACGTCGGCGGCAGCCACGGCACGAAGCTCGTCACCGCCTACCGCGAGAGAGCGCTGCGCGTGGCCCTCGCCCTCCTGGAGGGCGGCGAGTTGGCGCCGCGCGAGGTCCGCGAGCGCAGCGGCGTCGGCAGCGCCGCGGCCATCCTGCAGCGGAACTACTACGGGTGGTTCCGCCGCATCGCGCGCGGCCGCTACGCCTTGACGCCGGAAGGCCGCGAGGGCCTGGCCCTGTACAGCGGCGTCACGGATGGCTGGGCGCGAGTTGCGAGCGCGGCGGAGGCGGAGGAACCGTCCCCCGCGGAGCCGCCGGACCGCCCGAGCGCAAATTAACCGCCGCCCGAGCGCGCGGTAAACTCCGCGAGGGCGGCCGCGATCCGGGACAAGCCCTCCCGGATCCGCTCCGGCGGCTGCGCGGCGAGGTCGAGCGCGATGGCTTCGCGGCCCTCCTCCGCCGCCTCCGCCGCCTCTGCCTTAGCCGCCCCGCCCCACGCCGCATTGCCAGCCTGCCGAAAGGCAACTCCTTTCGGCAGGCTGGCTTTCAGCAGCGCTTCGGCCGGCAGCCCTGGCGGCAGCAGCAGGATCAGCCGCTCGCCGAAGCCGAAGGGCGGAGAAACCCGGCCTCCCCCTGCTCCAACTCCTTCTCCTCCCGACTCGCCCTCTCTGCCCGTTCCATTCTCCGTACCAAAGATATTGTGAATCTCCAATACCTCTCCTTCGCCGACAGTCCCTTTCTCGCCTAGAAATGAAATGAAATCCTGCCCGTCGATGTATCTTTGGGCCTCTTCCTTCAAAAGCGGAGGCAGCTTCTTGACGAGCCGGTCCAGCTCCGTTTTTCCTTCCGTCATCCTGGGTTCCGCTCCTTTTCAAATCAGTCTCTTGAAGCGATTTTACAGGAGGACAAATTTTTCCGGCAATGACCCGAAATGCGGTTGCGGCGGCAGCGGAATTCGACCGAAATCGATATTCGTTCGAATTCTAGCGATTTTTGCGATAATAGAAACCCCATGATAGAATGTAGTCTGGAAATAAGAACACCGAGGTGATCACATGTCTTACGACACGGAGCTCG
The DNA here is from genome assembly GCF_008084145.1 of Paenibacillus faecis. GTDB lineage: Bacteria > Bacillota > Bacilli > Paenibacillales > Paenibacillaceae > Fontibacillus > Fontibacillus faecis. The sequence continues at coordinate 1,062,566 of NZ_VSDO01000001.1, forward strand.
CGACCGGACCAAACCGCAGCAGGAAAACCCGCAAGCCGTCCGCGAAAGGGATTGTCCTGATCTGGATTCTGCTCATTGGAGCGGGAGGGGCCTCCGCTTATGTATACAGCAATCATCTGAAGGACGCTATGGTCCGGCAGATGGATGCCCGCATCCAGGCCAAGACGGCGGAGCTCAAAGCCGATTATTCCGCTCAACTGTCCGCCCTGAATACCGAAATCGCCACGCTGCAGAGCAAGGTGCAGACGTTTAATGAACTGCTGGAATTCACGAAGGACAATACGACGAACAAGACGGACAACAGCAACAAGCTTTACACGCAATTGAACGAAGTCAAAAAACAGCTCGCCGAGCTGCAAAAGAAGATGGATTTGCTGAAATGATTACACCGATTAAACGAATCAACCGTTTTTTTCTGCTTGCGACGGGTCCGTTGATCGGTCTTTTGATCGCCATGTTCGTCAGCGGCTCCGCCCTGAGTTGGCAAGAGGAGAAGGTCCCGTTCGCACCAGCTTCCGACATTCCCCGGGTAACCGGCGAAATCGGCAAGAAGCTGGACGAGGCCGAAAGCGCGGCAAGACTTACGTCTTCTTCGCTCAAGAAGACCGCCGAGCTTTACCGGAAAACGACGTCCACCATGTCGTCCATCGTCAATACGGCCCAAACTTCAGCCAAACGGCCGGAACAGATCTACAACCGGAGAATCACGTTGAAGCTGGGGACTCCCTTCCAGACGATTCAGAGCGACAAAATCCGGATCGAGCTGTATAAGGTCAACCCCGGAACTTACAAGGGCTACGCGATGAAGGTCAAGCTGAAATCGCCGGACGCCATGAAGATGACGCTGGGCAAGGACATCCTCGGCGGGGCGGAAACGACGCTCAAAGCCGCACAGCGCCACGGGGCAGTCGCCGGGATCAACGCCGGCGGATTCGCCGATTCCCAAGGGAAACGCTATCCGCTCAGCACGACCGTAGTGGAAGGCAAATATGTAACCGGCTTTGAACCTTCCTATAAAGACCTGTTCTTCGTCGGTTTGAACCGTTCGGGCAAGCTGATCGGCGGGAAGTTCCGGAACAAAGCGGACCTGGACCGGCTGCAGCCCTCCTTCGGCGCATCCTTTGTGCCGGTGCTGCTGAATAACGGAGTAAAGACAACCATTCCGTCAAAATGGCTGACCTCTCCGCTGCGCGCTCCCCGAACCATTATCGGGAACTACAAGGACGATCAATTGATTATCCTCGTCATCGACGGACGCGACGAGAACGGAAGTTCCGGAGCGACGCTGACCGAGCTGCAAAATAAACTGCTAAACATGGGCGTCCAAGACGCCTATAACCTGGATGGAGGCGGCTCCTCCTCCCTCGTGGTCAACGGGGAGGTCATCAACCACCCGTCGGATGGACAGCTTCGTCCCGTGCCTACGCACTTTTTATTTTTCAAATAAAGCAACCTCTCTCTTGTCAATGAAATAAATCATATTAAGATTTATTTTTGCGCAAGGGACGGGTATAATGTAAGCAGGAATTATCCGTGACATGGAGGTGTTCACCTTGACTTTCTCGCTGACATTCTGGATTATCACACTCGTGTTTGCCATGTTCCTGTGCGGCATCCTGACCGCGTCTTACAACGACGACAAAACAAAAGGCCTGTAAATAAATGAGCTTCCCCTCCGGGAGGCTTATTTATTTGCAGGCCTAGAGTTGACCGACGCTAAACCGAAGGTACTTGCGTCCCGGCGGTCGCGCCGGCGCCCGTCGGGCTAGGTCAATCGGTTCATTTCAATCAGACATTGGTTGCAAATGCAACGCTCTCTGAAATCGCTCACTTGTTCCATAGAACCGCAGAACACGCATTTGGGGCGATATCTTTCGAGGATAATATGATCGCCCTGCACCAAAATCTCGACAGGGTCCCCTTCATTCATTTGATATCTCTTTCGCAACGATTTGGGCAGAACGATTCTTCCCAGCTGATCCACTTTTCGGACCACACCAGCAGGTTTCATAAAACGTACACCTCTCCTGAAAAAAATAATATGTAAAAATAGAACCAAATACCTATGCCTATTTATTTCGCTATTTTTTTCAGGATTCCTGCTGTTCTCCTACATCTCGACGTATTTTATTATTTTGGCTGGATTTCCGCCGACTACCGCGCCGTCGGGAACATCCTTCGTTACGACCGCTCCGGCGGCGATAACGACATTATTTCCGATCGTTACCCCCGGAACGATCACCGCCCGGCCGCCGATCCAAACGTTGTCGCCGATCGTCACGGGCTTGCCGAATTCCGCTCCCGAATTGCGTTCCGCCGGATTCAGCGGATGGGCGGCCGTGTAAATATGCACGCCGGGCGCCATAAAACAATAGTCCCCGATACGCACTTCGCAAATATCGAGAATGACGCAATCGAAATTGGCGAAGAAGTTATTTCCTACATGGATGTTTGATCCGTAGTCGCAGCGAAATGTAGGTTCGATATAAATATGCTCTCCTGTGGAACCGAACAGTTCCTTGAGGATGGCGGTCCGCTTCTCCCGCTCCTCCTCCGTCGTGTGGTTATACAGGCGCGTCAATTGACGGGCTCTCTGTCTATCCGCCGTAAGCTCCGCGTCGCTCGCATCATACCACTCTCCGGCAAGCATCTTTTCTTTTTCCGTTTTCAATTGAGGCATGCTGATTCCTTCTTCCTATGGTTTATGCTTGTGACTCTCCACCTATTCCATTCCGGGAAAATCAAGCTGCCGCAGCGCTTCATATACGATGATCGCCGCCGAATTGGACAGATTGAGCGATCTGACCTTATCCGTCATCGGCATCCGCATCAATGTGTCCGGATGAGCCTCCAGAATTTCCGGGGGCAGGCCTTTCGTCTCCTTGCCGAACACGAAAAAATCGCCGTCCTGAAACTTGAAATCCGTGTAGCGTTTCCGGGCCTTCGTCGTCGCAAAGAAAAACCGGCTGCCGCTGTACTTCTCCTCTACCTCGCGGAAAGAATCATGGTACTCGATATTCACCGCATACCAGTAATCCAAACCCGCCCGCTTCAACGTAGCGTCATCGGTCCGAAAACCGAGCGGTCGCACCAGATGAAGATGGATGCCCGTTGCCGCGCAAGTTCTTGCAATGTTTCCGGTGTTGGCCGGAATTTCCGGTTCCACCAGCACGATATGCAAAGCCATTTTGTCAAACACCTCGAGTCGTTTTTTTTCGCCGTCCGGCCGAGCCGTACGGAATAGCTATCTAAATATTATACCAGTTTTTCGATTTCTCTGTCCCGCAGCGACACCACAAATCATACCCACCGTCAAACGGGTGGTTTGCTCTTAGGCTATAAGACTTTATTACCGGCTCGCGTCTAAAAGCGCTAGCTTTCACTTCGTTCAAGGTACTATGCGCCGTTGCCGCTTTTGCCTCCCCCTGAAGGGGTGCGATTATTGCTAGTACCCCTTTAGACAACCTTGATAACATAAAATTCCTGCATATGTGCATGTTTTTTCTTGTTCGGGACCCAAAATTTCAAAATCCCTGCAAATCTGCAGGAATTTTCGACGAAACCGGCTCGTTTCTCTAAAGTCGCTGGAAATGCCTGCAGATTTGCATCTTTTTTCGCATTCTCTCGGGAATCGGCTTAAATACCTGCAGATTTGCATCTTTATTGGAGTTGGAAGCTTGGAAGCACACTAGGCGCCCTTTGTAGGTGACATATCACTTCCATTAACCATTAAGCCACCTTTTCCTTTCATTACACATTGTAGCTTGAACACTCCTATGATAACGAACCATCAGTTGTTTTTTTGTTTCGCACGCTTCGCGAGTTCAACTGGCTAAAGCCACAAATAAAAAACAGCGGACAGAGGGTTCCTCTGCCGCCGTTTCTTGGTTCGTATATTGGGTACGAGCCCGTGGTCCTTAGCCGTTCGCCTTCTGGAACTCGCCCATGAAGTCTACCAGCGCCTTCACGCTGTCATAAGGTACTGCGTTATAGATGGAAGCACGAAGTCCGCCTACGCTGCGATGGCCCTTGAGCCCGACGAAACCTTCTTGCTCCGATTGCTTGATAAACTGTTTCTCAAGCTCTTCGGAAGTGAGGCGGAAGGTGACGTTCATCAGCGAGCGGTCCGACGCCTTCGCCGCGCCGCGATAGAAACCGCCGCTGTTGTCGATCGCCTGGTACAGCAGGTTCGCCTTCTCCCGGTTCTTCGCTTCGATCCCTTCCAAGGCCCCTTGCTCCTCGATCCACTTCAGTACTTCGTTCACCATATAAATCCCGAAGGATGGCGGTGTATTGTAAAGAGAGTTGTTCTCCGCATGCGTATCATAGCGGAAATAGCTCGGTAAATGAGCCGGCGAATTTTGCAGCAGTTCTTCTCTGGCGATGACTACCGTGACGCCGGAAGGTCCCAGATTCTTCTGGGCGCCCGCATAGATGAGTCCGAATTGCGTCAAGTCAAACGGGCGGCATAAAATGTCGCTGGACATGTCCGCCACAAGCGGTACGCTGCCGGTATCCGGGAAGCTTTGGAACTGGGTGCCTTCGATCGTTTCGTTCGAGGTCACATGCAGGTAAGCCGTGTTCTCGGGGAGCACCAGGTTGCCCAGATCCGGTATGGACATATACTTGTCCTCCTCGGAAGAAGCGGCCACGAACGTTTCACCGATCAGCTTGGCCTCTTTGATCGCCTTATTCGCCCAGCTGCCCGTTTTGACGTAACCGGCTTTCTTGCCTTCGGTCAGCAGGTTCATCGGGAGCATCGCGAATTGGGTCGTCGCCCCGCCTTGCAGGAACAGCACTTTATACCCTCCCGGGTTCCCCAGCAGGTTCAACAGGCGGCTGGCCGCTTCGTTATGAACCTCCTCGTACACTTTACCGCGGTGGGACATCTCCATAATGGACATTCCCGTCCCCTTAAAATCGACGAATTCCGCCTGGGCGCGTTCCAGTACGGCCAGCGGCAGCGCTGCCGGTCCGGCATTGAAGTTGTAAGCTCTCTTGCTCATTACTCCCCATCCTTTCTCTTCCATCTCTAGTCAGGTTCGAAGTTTGATAAGGACTATCATAGCAACTATTCTTTTTTCCAGCAAGCTGATATTTCGTCAAAATCCACAGTTTACAGAATTGACACATTAACGCTTTATTTGACAAAAGAAAAGTAGGCTCATTTTACAAAAAATTCGTAGCTCCGTGCCCACCGCTTCTCTTCTCCCGGCGCCAACTCGATCTTGATGAATATTTCGGGCGAAACGACGTGCCCTTCCCCCCATACCGCCGCCTTCGAAACGGGGAATTGGCTGAGTTCCCTGACGCCCGCGCCGCTCGGCTCATGAAGAAGCTCCCAGATCCAGGGATACTGTCCGCCATCGAAGCCGGGGAGGCGGAAATAAAACGGCACGGTCGGCCGGTCCGCAAAACGGACTTCCCCCCGATTGAAGCTCAAGCCTGACAGCGTCTTTTCCTCGTCCGCCGTTGGGGATAATTCAAACGGGAAACGCAGCACGTAATCCGTTCCGATGAAATGATCGTCGATGCCAAGGAAGTTGTGGCAGTACTCCTCGGTCGACAATTCCTTTATCCCCGTATTCCGCAGATGATATTCCACCTCAAGCCGGTTTCCGGCAACGGAAATCCGTTTGGATAAGCTGGCGGCAAAGCCGTTGCAATCCTCGGGGAAGCTGTGGAAGGTCAGACTGGCTTCATTTTCACGGACAACGCTTACCTTAAAGGGGTGTATCGGATACTCCCGGAAGAACTCGTACTTTCGATCATCAAGCCGGGTCAGCAATCCGACCCCCAGTTTGGGGAAATGCCCGCCCGGACCGATATCGTCATAGCCCAGGGCGGTTTCGATTCCGAACTCGTTGCATAATCCGGCGCCTCCGGTTCCCTGTCCGGGAATCAGACTTTCCGGAACGCAGAAGGTATGATTTCCGTCGAGCAGGATAATCCCCGTTATAAAACCGGTCCAATCAAAACGTGAACCGCGATACATCCCCGGTTCGGCAATTTCGACGCTTAAATGTTCATTCTTTAGTTGATATGCCATAGAGGTCATGCATCCCTTCATATAAATAGAAAACCCTGGCTTAAGAGATTAAGCGGCAGGGTTTTCTTTCTTCAAGTACGATTCGGATTCCGACAGCCGCGGATTAGCCCAACAGAACTTCGAGCTGATGAACCCCGTCCTTCGGCAGAGCTTCCAGTACCGAGCGGCTGATCAGGCACCCGTTCCCGCTCAGATCGCACGCCGCCGGTTGTCCGTTCAACGTCACGCCCTTGATGCGGTAGCCGCCGAAGTCGGCGCCTTCCGGGTTGCTGTAAACAATACGGAACATCCGGTCCGCAAACAGCGTCTCCACCGATGCTTTGCCGTCCTGGTCGAACTGCGGCTTCACCAGCTTCGGCTCGAGCATCAGATCGCCGTACACCCCTTTTACGCCGAATACTTCCGTCAATTGGGTCAGCAGCAGCCAGCTCGCCGAACCCGTCAAGTATGGGTACATGCCGCGGCCTTTCTCGTTAATGTATTCCGGAATTCCCGGGTACATCCGGCTCTTCCCGAAATCGACGGACAAGCGGTAAATGGAGTCCAAAACTTCGAAGCCTTCTTTCACAAAGCCTCGTTTATACAACGCGTTGGCGTACATCACGGTCATATGGCTGAACATCGCGCCGTTTTCTTTGTGACCGAACGCAAACCCGAACGCGCGGCCCAAATCCTGTTGAATTCCGCCAAAGCGGGAATTCAGCCGGTAGCCGATCCGCTCGTCTTTCAAGTATCGATCGACGGCTGCGGTTATTTTGCCGACCTGCTCCTCGGTCGCGACGCCGCCCATAATGCTGAAGACTTGGCCGGTAAGCGTCATGCGGACCCCTTGCGGATGATCGCCTTCCACCCGTTCGGCGTGATCGTTGTAATATCCGTTGAACCATTCGTAGCCTTCCTGGCTCTTAATCCATTCGTTTTTGCGCAGGTGCCCGATCATCCACTCGGCTTTGCGCTTTAAGTCCTCGGCCGCTTGCTCAAGATCCAGCTTCACCTTCACGCCGGAAACGGTCGGTACGATCGCATCGTAATAACGGCCCAGCAGGGCGCGTTTATCCGCAATGCTGTCGTAGGAGACCGGCGCCGTGAGGGTATCGAACAGGACCGCCATTTCCTCGGCGACTTCCAGCGACGCCAGACCTTTCTTCTCCCGCAGGGCAAGCAGCAGATTGGAGAGCTCCAGCAGGTTGCTCGCATAAAAAGCGGTAAACGCAACGCTTTCGCCGCGGTTCGGCGCGAGATCCAGGCCGTCGTTCCAATCCGCTCCTTCAAGCAGGATGTTGCCGTTCTCGCCGACATGGAAGAAAGTCGTCATATTTTGCAGCAAAATATGCTCCAGGATGGAGCCCTCGTAGACCTTTCCTTCCTTGGTCAACAGCTTGTTGCCTTGCTCCGGAGTCCAGTTCAGGTCCCGGTCCTTGCACCGCTTCACGAATACGTCCCGGAAATAGGTCTGCGGCTGCAGGAGCAGCTCCAGGTCGCCGCTTTGATGGATATACAGCAGCGTCGTCAGAAGCGGCCATGCGCCATGGTCCATCCAGACGCGCGGGATGTTGTTGCGGTCGGCGACGAATTCACCGGGTTTCGTTCCGATGATGGTCGCGTTGCTTCCGTCGATCCGTACGCCCGCATAGTTGTTAAGCAGCAGATGTCTTACTTCCGCCGGCTCCATGACCATCAGCGCCAGGCAATCCTGCCACAAATCCCGCCAGCCGCGTCCGCCCCGGCCATAATCGTGGTATGGCAGGAAGGAGTTGCCGTAGAGACGGCGCAAAATCGGCTGCAGCGTGACCCATTTCATCCACAAGTCCTGCTCGGTATCGCCGGAATGGAAGGACACGGTGTCGAGCTTCTCTTGCCAGTAACGCTGATTGTCCGCGAGGAGACTGTCAAACCGGGCCGCGGACAAATAACGCTCCGCGATTTGCTGCGGGCGGGTCCGATCGTCCGTAATCAGCATAGCTACGATATAAGAAGCGGATTGTCCCGCTTCCAGTTGAATCGGGGCAAAACGAAGAGCGCCGATCGCTTCGTAGCCTTCCAGGGACGCGCCGGCTTGTACGGACGGTTCCAGATTGGCCACCACCGCTTCCGGCCAATCCAAGGCTCCGCCTTCTCCGGCGAACACTTCGGTTTCCGGAAAGAACCCGACGGGAGCTTCCCCCGCAGCACCGGATCCGAACACGCTGTAAGTCACCTTATTCACCCGGTGTCCGCGCTCATCGAAGGACAGCGCAGGCTGAACCTCGATCCCGTGATCCGAGGTGAACACCCGGTGAAGCAGGGATGTCACATGACGATGGTCGCGAAGATCGTCGGCCGAACGCCCGTAGATCGGTACCGCCGCTGTCGGCGTCAGTCGAAGCACGCTCTTGCCCGTATTCGTCAGCGTCACTTTCATAAGCTCGATTTTATCTTCCGTAACCGGGACAAAATTGACCGTTTCCGCACGCAGCCCCGTTTCCGCATTCTCGCGGATCACTTTATGCCAGAGGAACCCGGCTTCCACCGCGCTGTTTTCTTTGCCGTTCGAGAACAGCTCGGCATTTTGTTTCGCCGAATTGCCGCTGACCGACCAAGCCCCGGCACCTTCGATATGAACCCAGAAATTCCGTGATGCCTTGGAATTGTGGAGATCCATCACCGAAACCGGTTCCATCAGAAATGTATTATGGCTTGACGTCATTTCTCCATGCAGGTTTGGCGTGATCGCGGACATCATGCCCGCTTCGTTTACCAGAGGAAAATATAAAAAACTGCTCTTTTCCGGCTGCTCCAACCGGAACTCGCCGTTCTTGCCAAGAAACTTCCAACTTTCGTATGTCATCTTCCCTTTCTCCCTCTCTCTTTATTTTTCTCTAGTCAAAATCCTGTAAATTGGCATAAATGAATCCCGCTCCCCGAAGGTACACGGGATTCCTTATGAGTTGTTTAGGACTTCACGGCACCCGCAAGAGCACCGTCAACGAGGTATTTTTGAATGAACGTATAAAGAAGGATCAGCGGAGCGGCTACGATCGAAATGCCGCAGGCCAGAAGCGGCCAGTTGTTGCCGTATTGCCCCTTAAACTCCTTCAGGCCGAAGGTGATCGGATAGTTCGCCTTACTCGGAAGGTACATAATCGGTCCGACGAAGTCGTTCCAAATCCCGATCGCCGTCAAGATAACGCCCGTCGCGATGACCGGCTTCATGAGCGGCATGATCATTTGGAACAAATAGCGAAAATAACCCGATCCATCGATCCCCGCGGCTTCGTCCAGCTCCCGGCTGATCGCCTTGATATATCCGACGAACATCATAAATACGACGCCGGTTCCCGAGGTTTTCAGGATAATATAGCCAAGCTTCGTATCATAACCGAAGAAACTCAGGCTCTCCCGCAGCGAAAGCATCAGCTTGTACTGGGCGACCATCGGATTCGGCAGGAACTGCGAGAGCAGGAAGAACAGATAGATAAACCCGCTCCATTTCACATAACCGCGCGCAACCGGGAAGGCGCCCATGACGGAGACGATGATCGTCAGAACGGTCGCGATCCCTGTGTAGAGCACACTGTTCAGGAAGTAATTGGCGAAGTTGCCTTCCGTCCAAGCGGTGACGTAGTTTTCCCATTGAGCTTCTTTTACGATCCCGATCGGATTCATCAAGTACTCGGGATACGATTTGATGGATACGTTCAGCACCAAAATCAAAGGAACCACATAGAGGACCAAAAGAACGGCGATGACGGCATATGAGAGAATCGTAAACGATTTGGAATTTTTCATAATTAATATTCCACCTCTCTCTTACGCGTCTGTTTGACAGCCACGATGACGAACACCAGGATAATCAGGAACTGCACGACGGACAAGGCCGAAGGCAAGCCCATCTCCAGGCTTCCGCGGAACGTTTCTTTATACACGTCATAGGCCATCGTTCTGGTGTTGAATTTACCGTCGGTCGTAGCCAGGATAATATCGAAGGTCGACATCGCGCCGATAATCGAAAGCAGCATATTCACGGTGAAGGACGGAGCGATCAACGGGAACGTGATATGGCGGAAAGCCTGCCATTTGTTGGTTCCGTCGATGTGTCCCGCTTCATACAAGTCTTTCGGCACGGATTGCAGCCCCGCCAGGAAGATCAGCATGGAATAGCCCATGTACATCCAGATTTGTACGAAGATGATGTAACCGAACGCATGCGTAAAGCTGGCAAAAAACATATCTTTATAGCCGAACAGCTTGTCGTACAGCATGTTGACCGGTCCGCTCATCGGATCGAACATCATGCTCCAGATCAGAGCGACAACGGCCACCCCCAGGACGACCGGGAGGAAAAAGACGGCTCGGTAGAAGTAATCCCCGCGTAGCCGTTGGTTAATCAGTACGGCGACAAACAAGGCGACCCCGTTCTGAACGATCGTCACGACAAACATGAAGATTAATGTATTTAAAATGGAGCGCCAGCGTTCTCCAGAGTTTCCGGAGTAGAATAAATCATGATAGTTGTCCAGGCCTACAAAATTCATGGAGCTTCCCGGAACATTTTTCACGTCCGTAAAGGAGTAAATAACGGTCATGACGGAAGGTCCGAAATAGAAAATCAGATACAAAGCCATAGGAATCAGAAGCAATAAATAAGGTAAATATCGCGAAAAGCCTTTGCCAAATGGATACATCTCTCTCACCTCGCAGGTCCAAATCAAATAATGATCGGGGTCTGCCTACGCAGACCCCGAGGGCAGTATGGTCTTTATAATTTTCTCTCTACATTATTTTGGAGCTGCTGCTTCCCATTCTTTTTGTTGTACGTCAGCCAGTTCTTTAGCGGTCTTGAATTGTCCGCCCGGTGCCAGGTATTCCGTGTGGACACCTTCGGCAGCCAAATGTTCGCCCACGTTTTCGCGGTTGATCATCATGATTTCATAAGCCAATTCAAAGTCGCCGAGGTAAGGAGTCAGCTCTTTGTCGATGAACTCGCTGTCCGTAGAGATGTTGTCCTGGGTAGGAATGAACCCTGCAGCTTTGACGAATGTCGTGTAGTTCTCAGGCTCGGAGAAGAACTCCAGCCATTTGAGCGCGCCCTCTTTGTTCGGGCCTTTCTCCGCGGCATACCAGGTCACATCGTACTTCCCTACGAACGAAGCGTTTTTCGCGGCGTCTTCAGTAGCCGGAAGCGGGAAGTATCCGAATTTCAGTTCCGGGTTCGCTGTCGCAATCGTCGGAGCGTCCCACGATCCGTCAGCCAGCATCGCCGTTTTACCAGCCGCGAAGATGGAAGGAACGGAAGCGTAGTCGATACCCATGAATCCGTCGATCATGTAGTTGTCTTGAATCGTTTTTGCTTTTTCCAGCACTTCGATCGCTTCAGCGTCGTTAAACGCGGTTTCGCCTTTCCAAACGCCTTCGATCCATTTTTGCTGGTTGCCGCCGCCCAGAATTTTCGACTGAAGCGCGAATACCGGCAGCTTCAACGGCCATACGTCTTTACCTGCAACCGCGATCGGCGTGATGCCTTTTGCTTTCAAATCATCGTTAAGTTTGATGAATTCGGACCAGGTTTTAGGCACGCTCAGTCCGTTTTCTTCAAAAATTTGCTTGTTGTAGAACAAACCGGACATCGCCACTTTACCGGTAGGAATCGCGTACACTTTGCCGTTGTATGTACCGGCTTTTTCAATGTCGTTGGCGTTCCAGTTTTTCACGAACGGCTGGTCGGACAGATCCGCGATCAGGCCCGCGTCGATCCATTGCTGCCAGTCCGGCGTTTTCGCTCCGGGAGTCCATTCTTGAGGCGAAAGTCTCATCCCCGAAAGGTCGGCCAAAATATCTACGTCGTTAGCCGTAATCCGCGCTCTTTGCGCTTGTTTATATTCGTCGTCCGGACCGGTGGTCGTGTATTCCACTTTATACTCCGGATACTTTTCTTCGAATTTCTTGTTGATTTCTTCCATTGCCTTGTTGATGTTCTCTTGTTTCCAATGGAGAATCTTGATCACTTTCTTCTCCCCGGTTGCGGCATTGCCACCGCTTTCACCCGCCGGCGCCGCGTTGCCGCCTTTGTTGCCGCCGCCGCAAGCCGCGAGGCTAAGCGTAAGAGCACCCGCAAGTACCAAGGCTGAAATTCTCTTGACCATGTTGTTACCCCCTAATAATGGTAAATAGTTCGACGGGCCACGTTTTCGAAAAGATCTTTCGCTAAATTTTCGTAAATTTCGCTCTATCGAAGCGAATTCTTCGTTATCTTTCCGAAAGCGGTTTCGTCAAAACACATTATTACATCAAAACCGAAGTTTGTAAAGAGGATTTTTTCGCCGCTTTAAACAATAGGATTCCGCTTTCGATATTAGGAGACGGATGCTCTAATTCCGCAATAATCCTACATAAAATGCTGTTTTTTCACCCCCTTCTGTCCGACATTTTTCATTGACTTGATGAAGGTGAAGAATGTAAACTTATTTTACGAAAGTCGTTTCGCAGTTTGAAAACCAGGAAAACGACGATGTTGAGAAATCGTTTTAAACGAAGGGGGCTTTCTTTTTGACGATCAATATTAAAACGATTGCGGAAATGGCGGGCGTCTCCGTATCCACCGTATCCAAAATCATTAATAATTATAGCGATATTTCCGAAGAAACTAAGACGAAAGTCCTCGAAATTATGAAACAAACCGGCTATGTTCCCTCAAATTCCGCGAAAACATTAGCCACCAAGAAATCAAATTTGATCGGGGTCATTTTCGCAGGAAAATTGAACATCGACTTTACGCATCCTTTCTTCGTCGAGGTGTTGAACGCTTTTAAGAAGCAGATGGGTTTCCTGGGCTACGATTTGCTGTTCTTCTCGAATGAGAAGTCCCATGCCATCGATGGCGATTATTTGGCCAGATGCCGCCATTTTCACGTAGACGGCTGCATCATCGTAACCGGCCAGCAGGTCGAGCCGTCCATCAGCGAACTGGATCACAGCGAAATCCCCTGCATCGGCGTCGATATCGAATTAAAGGGCAAAAGTTCCGGTTATATTATGTCCGACAATTATAAAATGTCTTACAAAGTCGTCGAGCATTTTTATCTGCAGGGGTACCGCGAGCTTGGCTATATCGGAAGCACTTCCGAATCGGATATCTCGAATATGCGTGAGAAGGGCTACAAGGACGCGATCGAAAGTTTCGGGCTTCCGATTACGGAGAACTGGTTCGTGAACGGGGAGAACTTTTTCGAGGAGAGCGGCTATGAAGCCGTAAGCCGAATGATCGACTCGGGTGCGAACCTGCCGCGCGCTATATTTGCGGCTTCGGATCTGCTGGCTATCGGTGCGATGAAAGCCTTGAGGGAACGCGGGTTTCAAATTCCCCAAGATATCGCCATCATCGGCTGCGATGATATCGAAGCCTGCAAGTACACAACCCCGGCTCTCTCAACAATCCGTCAGAACAAGGACAAAATCGGCCGTCTGGCCGCGTCCCTGCTGTTCGACCTCATCAACTCCCAGTCGGAAACCAGCAACGTCGTGGTCGAACCCGAACTGGTCATTCGCGAATCTTGCGGGAGCAAGATCACTGTTTAAGCACTATAATAGGACACCCCTGCATCTAAGCGGGAGTGTCCTTCTTTATGCCCAAAAAAACGGCTGGAAAGGAACCGAGGTTCCCGTCCAGCCGTTGCTTTGTTATTTTTACAGATCGTAGTAGAGACCGAATTCGTAAGGATGAACCCGGATTGCCACGGATCTTGCCTCAGCGCGTTTCAATTCAATGAAGTTGTCGATGAAAGCTTTCGTGAACACGCCGCCTTCGGTCAGGAACTCGTAGTCGTTCTCCAGGGCGCTGAGCGCCTCGTCGAGAGACCCCGGAACACTGCGGATTTCCGCTTTTTCCTCATTCGAAAGCTCATAAATGTTCTTGTCGAAAGGACCGTAGCCTTCTTTTCTCGGATCGATTTTACGCTTGATTCCGTCGAGGCCGGCCATCAGCATCGCGGAGAAGGCCAGGTACGGATTCGCGGTCGAGTCCGGCGTACGGAATTCGATCCGGCATCCTTTCGGGGTAACCGCCGCAACCGGAATCCGCACAGCCGCCGAACGGTTTCCTTTGGAGTAAACCAGGTTGACCGGAGCTTCATAACCCGGAACCAGACGTTTGAAGGAGTTCGTGCTTGGGTTCGTGAACGCGATCAAAGCCGGTGCATGGTAGAGAATCCCGCCGATATAGTGCAGCGCCGTTTCGCTCAAGTTGGCGTATGCGCCTTTTTCGTAGAACAATGGAGTATCCCCGTCAAAGATCGATTGGTGCACGTGCATCCCGCTGCCGTTGTCGCCGAACAGCGGTTTCGGCATAAAGGTCGCCGTTTTGCCGAACTGGATCGCCGTGTTGTGCACGATGTATTTATAGACCATCAGGTTGTCGGCGGTTTTCAGCAGCGTGTCGAAACGGAAGTTGATTTCCGCCTGGCCGGCCGTAGCCACTTCGTGATGGTGGCGCTCGACGCGGAGGCCCGCCTCTTCCAGAAGCCGGCACATTTCGCTGCGGATGTCCTGCTGCTTGTCAGCCGGAGCTACCGGCACGTACCCGCCTTTTACCGGAATCTTGTATCCCAGGTTGCCGCCTTCCTCGCTGCGGCCCGTATTCCAGTTCGCTTCTTCCGAGTCTACGGAATAGTAGGTTTTGTTCATTCCGCTCTCATAGCGGACGTCGTCGAAAATGAAGAACTCGGACTCGGGAGCGAAGAAAGCCGCCGTCCCTACACCGCTCTCTTTCAAATATTCTTCCGCACGGACTGCGATGCTGCGCGGATCTCGTTCATATCTTTCACCGTCGGGGGTATAGATGTCGCAAAACACGTTCAATGTCGGATGCGCCGTGAACGGATCCACAAAAACCGCGCCATGGTCCGGCATCATAACCATATCGGACTCTTCGATTCCACGGAATCCCGGAATGGAAGATCCGTCGAAAGCGACGCCGTTAATAAATGTATTCTCGTCTACTTCTTTTGCCGGCAGGGTAATATGATGCGAACGGCCGGACAAGTCAACAAAACGAAAATCGACCCACTCAATTTGCTTTTCCTGAATTGTTTTCATAACCAACTCTGCTGACATAATGACTTCCTCCCCAAATCACGAACATTAAAACACTTAATATTGTTTAATGTTCATCCTTTATGTTTATACTGTCGTCATTATAGAACTGACACGTCTTGTCGTCAATAGCTATGTAAGGTATTTTTATATCTCATGTCAGCTATTATTACACTAAGTACAAATTATACGACAAAAAGTATAAAAGCCCTCCCGTTATCCATACGGGAGAGCTTGATTTTGGGGTGGATAAGCCCTTGCTTTCTTACCGTTGGAGGGCTGCTTTCGGCGTATCAAAACGTTTGCCGACCAGCGGAGCCAGCTTCTCCAAATCCTGCAGCAAGGCTGCAAACTGATCCGGGAACAACGACTGCACCCCGTCTCCCGTCATCGAATTATCGGGATCCGTATGCATTTCGATGATGAGTCCATCCGCCCCCGCAGCCACGGATGCCTTGGTCATGGGCTCCACCAGCTCACGACGCCCGGTGCCGTGGCTCGGATCGGAGATCACCGGCAAATGGCTGAGGCCCTGCAACACGGGGATCGCCGACAGATCGAGCGTGTTCCGCGTGTAGGTTTCAAAGGTGCGGATTCCGCGCTCACACAGCATAACGTTCGGGTTGCCGCCCGCCAAAATGTACTCGGCGGCATTCAAAAATTCATCGTACGTCGCGCTGAAGCCGCGTTTCAGCAGCACCGGCTTGCCGCAAGCGCCGAGCTTGCGCAGCAAATCGAAGTTTTGCATATTCCGGGTACCGACCTGCAAAATATCGGCGTATTCGGCACACACGTCGACGTATTCCGGCGTCATCACCTCCGTGATCGTCAGAAGGCCGTGTTTTTTGCCTGCTTCGGCCATCATGACAAGGCCTTCCACACCGATGCCCTGGAAGCTGTAAGGGCCCGTACGCGGTTTAAACGCTCCTCCGCGCAGCACCTGGCCGCCTGCCGCTTTAACTAGGCCCGCGATTTCATCGATCTGCTCGGGAGACTCCACGGCGCAGGGGCCGCCCATAATAACGAGATCACCGCCGCCGATCTGCACGTCACCGATCCGGATAACCGTATTTTCCGGATGAAAGTCCCGGCTGGCCAATTTGTACGACTTCGATATTTTAACGACATTTTCCACATCTTTCATCTGACGAAGGTGTTCGGCCAATTTCGGTTCAATCGATCCGATGAGTCCGATTACCGTACGGTCCTTGCCGCGGGAGACGTGCGTTTGCAGTCCTTCCTTCTCAATCACGGCGATAATTTCCTGCACCCGCTCCTCGGGTGTTTGATTGGACGTAATTACGATCATGAATGA
This sequence comes from Paenibacillus faecis, assembly GCF_008084145.1. Classification (GTDB taxonomy): domain Bacteria; phylum Bacillota; class Bacilli; order Paenibacillales; family Paenibacillaceae; genus Fontibacillus; species Fontibacillus faecis. The sequence continues at coordinate 1,078,996 of NZ_VSDO01000001.1, forward strand.
ATCATCCTTTCTTATTCATCAAGCGCGATCACTATCGCGCTTAAACGCTTGTTCGCTTTTAAGCTTTTATCCGTTAAAGCAACTATACCCGATTGCTTCCTGTGCGTCAACCTTTTTCTTTTACCCAGCAGCTTCTGTGGCGCCCTTACCGCAATCATGGCAAAATAAAAGATGAGGCGGGGCAGCTGTATTTCATGAAACGAGGAGGCAATATGGCACTATTACTTCAGGTCTGTTATTACTTTTACCTTCTCCAAATCCTGATGGCGGCCATCATGGCGGTTTTTCCAAGAAATGAGGTAATGCGAAGCAAGACCGGAATCGCTTCCTATACGCCTAACCCCCGGACTTTCGGAGATTATTTTTTTAACGGATGGGTCTTGTTGATTGCGGTCGGAGCTTTGTACATGGAACGCGTCAATGAATGGATTGTAAGGAAGCCGTGGTGGTTACGGATCATCATTCGCTGCGGCGTTCTATTGCTGGGCATAATGGCGGCGTTTGTGATGGCCCTTATTTATGCTTTGTTCCAGGAATGAGCGAAGCGGGCCGCAGCCTAACATAAAGGGAATTATTCCCGGTATTTTGGTGCTTGTTCGACCGCAGAGGGTCTCTAGCCGCATTGGCGTTGCATTAAACCTGATCTGGTGCTGCCTGTTCGCAATCTCTTTTGCCGCCCGTCATAATAGCGGTGTTTTGGGCCGTTATTTCGGCCCGATTCGCTTTCGCGGATAAAATAGCGGCCAAATATAAAAAAACAGAAGGCCCGAAGTGAATTCGGACCTCCTGTTCAATCGCTATCTAAAACCTTATCTCCCTACAAACTCCTGCGCCCAGTACCCGTTATAGTATCCGACGCCGATCAGCGTAAAATTGGGGCTCAAAATGTTGGCGCGATGCCCTTCGCTGTTCATCCAGGCATTCACAACCTCGGTCGGCGTTTTCTGGCCCATGGCGATATTCTCGCCCGCATAACGGTAGCTGATGCCAAACTGCTTCATCATATCAAACGGCGAACCGTAGGTTGGCGACGTATGGCTAAAATAGTTGCCTTGGCTCATATCCTGGGCCTTGGCTAATGCCATCTTGTTCAAAGCGGCATCCCCGGACAGCGGTTTGAGGCCTTGTTTGGCCCGTTCCTGGTTGACCAGGGTGATCACCTGGGTGGCGAACTGGGATTTGTCCACAGCCGTACCGTTTTGAGTCTGCGCCGGCTGCGTCGGCTTCACCGATGGAGTCTGCTCAATCGGCTTCGCTGGCTGAACTGGCTGAACAGGCTTCGCTGGCTGAGCAGGTTGTACCGGATTGGCCGGCTGAGCGGTTTGAGGTTCGGATGAAGGCTGCTTATAAAATTCGTTCCAAGGTATCGTATAGAAGTAAGTCTTCCAGGTCGTTGTATTTTGTGCATTAACGGTATAATTGCCGTAAGATTGAGCCGAAGCTCCGTTAGGCAGAATCAGCGCCGCGGCGAGGACGGCCGTTAATCCTCCGGCCATCCACAGTTTGTTCTTCCGGTTTGATTTCATGATGTCATCTCCTCTGAAGTCATTTGGTTACACTTCTGTAACCTTTCTAAGAGGAGTATAACAGAATTCTTTCCCGGAAGGACCCCGCAAAAGTTGGAAAACCTATTCCACCTGTGTGAGCAAGGGGATTAAGATTTCGTCTTTACGCCTTCCTTTACCGGAGGCAGCAGCTTCTTCATATTGACCGTACGGACGATTTCCCAAGTCGCCGGATTCTCGGGATCATATTGCTCAAGATAAGCGATGACCTCCTTCGTAATCGGCGTCGGCGTGGAAGCGCCGGACGTCACCGCCACCTTTTGGATCCCTTGCAGCCATTCGGTCTTCAACTCGGTAATATCCGCGATCCGGTAAGCCTTCACCCCGGCGATTTCCTCGGAAACTTGAGCCAAACGGTTGGAGTTGTTGCTTCGCGGATCCCCGACGACAATAACCAGATCCGCCTGCCCCGCCTGCTCCGCCACGGCTTCCTGACGTACCTGGGTGGCGAGGCAAATTTCATTATGCACCTCGGCTCCGGGAAATTTCTCCAGCAGCTTTTTCATAATATGCTTGATATCCCATTGGCTCATCGTGGTCTGATTCGTAATGACAATGCGGTCGGCGGACACTTGAAGGTCCGCGATTTCCTCTTCTTTCTCGATCAGATGAACCTTCCCCGGCGCAACGCCTACGGCGCCTTCCGGCTCGGGATGCCCCTTCTTCCCGATATAGATGACCTCGTATCCGTCCGCCACCTTTTCTTCGATCAGCACATGCGTCTTGGTGACGTCCGGGCAGGTCGCGTCCACCGTCGTCAGCCCTTTGTCCCGGGCCAGCTTTCGCACTTCCGGCGACACGCCGTGAGCCGTGAAAATAACGGTCCCTTTCTCCACCTGCCGCAAAATGTCCATCCGGTTCGGGCCATCCAGGGTGATAATCCCTTCGTCCTCAAACGAGTGGGTCACATGACTGTTGTGCACAATCATGCCAAGTATATAAATCGGACGCGGCAGATCGAGGTTCTTGGCCGCCTGCCGGGCCAGCACCATCGCATCGACAACTCCGTAACAATAACCGCGCGGCGATATTTTAATGACTTCCATGATTTGCTCTCCCTGCTTTCTGTTCCCGGTTTTCCTTACTCTAAAGGGAATCCCTATTATTATAGCCTATTCGGGAAGCGCATTAAAGACAGCGGGGAGCCAGATCACAAATGTGGTGCCTTCGCCGCGCTTGGTCATCACCTCAACCGATCCTTGATGCTCGTCGATGATCCATTTGGCGATCGACAGGCCTAGGCCGGTACCCGGCGTTACCCCGCGGGAGGGGTCCGCCCGGTAAAAACGTTCGAAGATCAACGGAACCTCGCCGCGATCCATGCCGATGCCGGTATCGGCAATCCGGATGCCTACCTGGTCGCCCGCCCGAACCGCATCGATCTTCACGCTGCCTTCTGGAGTGTATTTAAAGGCGTTCTCGATAAAAATAAACAGCATTTGCTGCAGATAGTCCTTGCTCCCCCGGACGCAGGCGCCTTCAATCGCGTCCAGATCGCCCTGGAGCCAGGCGGCGTTGCGCGGCAGAAATTGGGCTCGGCGAATCACTTCCTCCACCAGCGGACGCAGCGGCAGCGGTTCCAACTCGAGGGTCTGGCCTGCATCGGCACGGGCCAAGGACAACATGTCGTTGACCAGCCTGCTCATCCGCTGGGACTCATCCGCGATGTCGCAGACCGCCTCCAACGATAATTTTTGCAGCGACTCCTCGTCCAATCCCTGCCGCCCCGTATCCTCGGAGGATGACCACACCTTCTTCAACAGGTCCACATTGCCGCGAATCGTGGTAAGCGGAGTCCGCAGCTCATGGGACGCATCGGAAACAAACCTGCGCTGCGCCGAGTAGGCTTCGCTCAACTCATTATAAAAGCCTTCGGTCCGGGCGAGCATGCTGTTTACCGTCCCGATTAAACGCCCGATTTCATCGTTCGGCCCGTCGTAATCGATCCGGACGCTGAGATCGTTGCCCGTCTGGATCCCGTTGGCGGCCTCGATCACTTTGCTGATCGGAGCTATCGATTTACGGGCCAGAAACAGGCCGAAGGTGCTGGCGACCACAAGCGTGATAAAGGAACCGAATAACAGCACCGTCTTCATTTGAGCCAGCATCCGATTTTCCGCGGTCGTATCGGCGCCAAGCTGAAGCAATCCGATGATCGTATTCTCATAATAGACCGGACGCTCATAAAGAATATAAGATTTGCCGTTTAAAATAATGCTTTGAAAGACATTATTTTTGCCGATGTCCTCCAAGTCGGGGACGGGAAAGGAAATCTCCCGCTCCTGCAGGCCGGGCGAACGGCGCATCACGCCCATGACATAGTTGTTCAATTGCCAGAATATCCGGGCATCCTCCAGCCTGATCACCTGGCTCCGGTTCAACTGGAGATCCCATCCTTGAGAGAGGGTCACGTTCTGGGAACTGAGGATTTGATCCGCCTGGTCGTCGACCTTTTTCCGGACCTCGCTAAAAATGTTGTACTCCACAATATAGTAAATCAAGGTGCTGAACAGGATTAATGTGATGGCCAAAATACCGGTATACCAAGCTGTCAGCCGCCACCGTATCGACATTTCTAGGACTCTCCTCTCAGAATGTAGCCGGCGCCGCGAATGGTCTGAATGATTCTTTTTCCGCCGTGCTCCTCCGTTTTTTGTCTGAGCATGGCTATATATACCTCCAGCACATTGGATTCACCGCTGTAGTCATATCCCCAAATTTTATCCATGATGAGGTCCCGGGTCAGCAGGCGCTTCGGATTCTGCATAAACAGATGCAGTAAATCAAACTCCTTCGCCGTCAGTTCCAATCGTTGCCCGGATCGGAGCACTTCCCGGGAATCCATGTCCATCACGATATCCTCGAATACAAGCCGATGTTCCGGAGTATCGCCCGCCGGTTCTCTGCGTCTGAGCAGCGCACGCACCCGCGCGAGCAGTTCTTCCAAAGCAAAGGGTTTGACCAGGTAATCGTCCGCCCCCGTATCCAGGCCTTTGACGCGGTTTTCGACCTCGTCCTTGGCGGTAAGCATCAGAACGGGGACACCGCTACCCCCTTCGCGCAGCCGCCGGCAAACCTCGAACCCGTCGATTTGCGGCATCATGACATCCAGGATAATCAAATCGGGGTCGGCCGACATCACCATCGACAACCCTTCCGCTCCGTTCCTCGCCGTATGGACGTCATAGCCTTCAAAAGCGAGGCCCCGCCGCAGCATGGACGTAATTTTTTCATCGTCATCTATGACCAGAATCGAGGATCTCAACCGTCATCTCTCCTTCGACAAAACTGTTTTACCTATTATTTTAGCAAAAAGATCCGGGATTCGCGCATCCCGTGAGCTCTTCGATCAGGCTTAATAAAAGACGGCCGGGACACGCCCTGCCGTCTTGAACTTGTTTATAGCCTTTCCTTTTGCTTACCCGATATCGGCAAATTCATTTTTATCGCCGATCTTGATCTTCAGATCCATCTTCTTGCCGTTACGAACCACATGGAACGTGACTTCATTGCCGACCTTCTGCTTTTGAATGTACTCGATCAGGCCTTCTTTGGTGGCAAAGTTATTGCCGTCCGCCCCGGTGATAATGTCGTAGGGACGAAGATCCGCGTTATAAGCCGGGGACTTAAACACGATGTCGGAAACGATCGAGCCTTCCTTCACATCGGTCCCCATTTGTTTGGCCACCTCATCGGTCATCGTCATCAATGTCGCACCGATAAACGGCACCGGTTTTTGCGGGATCTTCTCATTGTTCTTCAGCTTGTCGAGCACTTCCGTAATCGTGCTGGTCGGGATGGCGAACCCGATCCCTTGGGCATCCGAACTGACCGCCACGTTAATGCCGATCACTTCGCCGTTCAAGTTCAGGAGCGGGCCGCCGGAGTTCCCCGGATTAATTGAAGCGTCGGTTTGCAGCAAATGCTCGTATTCCCGGTCCTTCTCCCCATTCTCCCCAGGAATGGTGATCGGTCCGCGTTCCTTCGCGCTGAGCACCCCTACCGTTACGGTGTGGTCAAAACCTTTAGGATTTCCGATCGCGACCAGCCATTCGCCGACTTGCGTGTTGCCGGAGTTGCCCAGCGGAATCGAAGGGAAGTTGCTTCCTTCAATTTTCAGGACGGCAAGGTCCAGCTCATAGCTCGTTCCGAGTACTTTCGCCTCATAGGGCTTCTCCGTACCCTGAACTGTGACCCGTACCACATCGGCGTTATGCACGACATGCTCGTTGGTTAGAATATATCCCGTTTTGTCGAAAATAAAACCGGAACCGATCCCCGTAGGGACGAGTTGATCCGAACCGGACGAGGAGCCTCCGTTGCCGGAACCTTCGGACCCGCCGTAAAAATCGTCACCAAAGAAGTAACGGTAGAACGGGTCGTTGCTGTTTGGATTACTACGCGCTCCTTGCTTGCTGGACTTGACGAGCGTTTCGATTTTGACAACCGCCGGTCCCGCCTGATTGACCACATTCGTGACCTCTCCCTGATCGGTGATCGGGTAGAGCGCCTGCGTCGCCTTCGAAGAAGCGGAACTTCCATTTGCCGCCCCCTGTGCGGAATTACCGCCTGAGGAATTAACCGGTGCGGATGCCGTCGTCGTCGGCGCGCCCGGGGTGAACAGGTTCTGGCGATCCGCAAATACCATAGCCCCCGTTATGATCAGCATCCCGGCCAAAGCGCCGGCGATCACCGACTTGAAGGACGAGCGCTTGGGCGGCTTGTTAAACTGCCAGTTCCCCGTGCTTTTAGCCGCGGGAGCGGCCGATTGTCCCTCCGCGTTCGACCCGCCGCCCAGCGGACTGCCGGTAACTTGGCTGAGTTCGTAAATGGGTGGAGCCGGCTTGATCGGCTCGGACCGCATGATCTCCACTTCCTCCGGCTGGCGGCGATACTCGCCCGCGTCCCTGCCGTTCTCCCCGTTTTTCCCATAAGATTGAAAGGGGCCGTACGAATAATAATAGGTTGAACCCGCATTTTCCGGCTGTCCGCCGGATGGATTCGAGTTGTCGTCTGTATGATGATCTTTGTGGCTTGAACCGCTAGCGCCGTCCCCTCCGAAAGGTTGACCTTGTTTGAATTTTTCCTCATCCATGATGTTAAACCCTCCTTCCCCCGGTATTCAGGGGGTTCTCTTGTTTTCTTGTCTTTATTTTGTACTATAAACCTTAAGGGTACATTAAAAACAATTAAAAAGGAGATAAAAGCGATAGAGTAAGCGACCATGAAGGAAATCCGGGGAAGTTATTGGTTTACCCAACCCTGCCTGTGGGCATATATCGCAAGCTGTGTCCGGTCCTCAAGCTCGCATTTCATCAACAGATTGCTGACATGCGTTTTCACGGTTTTGATGCTGATATGAAGCTCCTCGGCGATGTCCTTATTCGTCTTGCCTTCCGCAATCAGCAGGAGCACTTCCTTCTCCCGCTCGGTCAAGCCGGAGTCGTCTCCTTGCACCGAACGCTGACGGAGTCCCCGCGTCAAAGCTTGGGCAACATCCCCGGTCATCACCGGCATTCCCCGATAAGCTCCTTGCAGGGCATAGATCAGCTCCTCCGCGGAGACGGTTTTCAGCACGTAACTGACGGCTCCGGCCTCCACGGCTTGAACCACAAGCTCGTCTTCGAGAAAACTGGTCAAAATGACGATTTTCAGCCCGGGAAACCGGCTCAGCACTTCTTTTGTCGCTTCGGCTCCGTTCATCACCGGCATCATCAAATCCATCAAAATAATATCGGGTCGCTGCTCCTCCCGCTGCAGCACGTCCAGCGCCTCCTGCCCGTTACCGGCCTCGGCGATCACCTCAAAACCCGGATCCAGCATCAAATAAGTTTTCAGCCCCATTCTGACCATGTCATGGTCGTCAACGATCATCACTTTGATCTTTCCGTTCATTCCCGCTCTCCCCTTTGGCATCCTCAAACTTTGGTATATGTACCCGTATCGTCGTCCCCGCTCCCGGCTTGCTGATGATTTCGACTTGTCCGCCCAGTTTTTCGGCCCGCTCCCTCATCGTCGTCAGTCCGTAGGAACCTTGTTTTTGGGAGGTCCCGCTAAAGCCCTGGCCATCATCGCTGATGCTGAGCACAACCTGCCTCGGCCCTTCCCTGAGGGACAGGCTGACGAGCTGGGCTCCGGCATGCTTGACGATATTCGCCATCGCCTCCTGGATAATCAGAAACAACTGATGCTCCTTCGCCTCGGACATATCGCCCTGCAAATCCATATCCTTGATTCCCTTCAAGCCGTTCTGGCGGCAGTAGTCCGGGAACCACGCGTCCAGCGCCTCCGAAAGGGTCTTTCCGACAAGCTCCATCGGACGCAGTTGCGCGATCAACGCGCGCATTTGCTTCTGGGCCGTATTGGACATTTGAATCAGTTGATCCATTACGGCTTGAGCCTGCTGCTCGTTATTTTCCAACACCTTGGGAAGCGAAGAGGCGGCCATGTGAATGGCAAAAAGCTGCTGGCTCACCGTATCGTGCAAATCGCGGGCCAGCCGCCGCCGCTCCTCCAGCACAGCCATCTCTGCGGCCTGCTCCTTCTCCATGACTTCCTTCTCGCCGAGCTGCTGCAGCAACTGGAGCTTTTTCTCCATCGCATTCATCATATTGTTGAATTCCTGATAGGCGCCGGCAAACGTCTGGTCCACCGTTTCCGGCATGCGGACGGACAAATTGCCCTTGGCCACTTGGAGCATATTTAAGTGCAGCAGGTCGATCCGGCCTTGGATACGCCTTCCGGCGATGTACCCGATAATGAGCGTCAAAACGACGACACCCACCATGTCGTAAAGCCATAGCCGGGGTTCGAGAACCACAATGACCCCGGTTACAGTGCCGACATAGCGGACGATCGCCGCCAGGCTGCCCGTCATCAGAAAAAAGAGCAGCAGTTCCCATTTCGTATTTTTCAAAATCCGCTGTACGATCATCGCGTTACCCCACCATGTTCACTTTCACGTCACCGATGAATACGCTGACCACGAGCTTGACGCGCTTGCTGGTTTCGCTATAGTGCGGCGATCGTACCTGCACGTTGGTCATAAAGCCCCCGCGCTTCTCGTTCAGCACTTTCAAATCGCCGATAAATGCGCTGGATTCCGCGGAAATACCGATATCCATGTCCTCGGGTACGAACACTTTAACGTCCCCGATAAAAGCGGATACGTTAATCTTTGTTTCTCCGTAGGGAATTTGCGCCTTCGTCAAATCGATAATCGTGTCGCCGATAAAATGGGAGATATTCGTCGGATGCAGCTCGAAATAATCCTGACCCAGATGAACGTCGCCGATGAAGCCCGACTTGTTGATCTTTTCCCGTTTGCCGGAAGCGTCTCCCGTTCCCATGCCGTAGGAGTTGTAATGATAGTCGTAATCATGCTTGTTGCCATGCTTTGACTTCGGTTTTGTTTTCGATTTCGTCTCTTTCGGCTGGTCCTTCTCTTCCATATCGCCAAAGATCGAATCGAGCGGGGATTCCATTTCCGGAATATAGTCGTCATGAAGCGGCGGTACGGGCGGTCTGGGCGGCGCGGGCGGGGGAAAATCCGGGTTCCGGTCCTTCGCTTCGCTCCTTGGCTTAAACAAAACCGCAATCCCCCCGATAATCAGGGCGACCGGGAAAAAGAACTTGAAGAAATCGCCCGGCGACAAATAGATCAGCCCCATATTACGTGCCAGGAAATAACCGCCGATCGCGATCAGAATTCCGCTCCCGATCAGGCTGGAGCCCCTCCACCCTCCGTTCGACAGCTGGGCGATCCCGCCCAGAATCAAAAATACCGGCCAATAGGTCGCAAACAAATAGCCCAGACTCAGATCTGTAATTCCCAACTGATTCAATAAAAACAAGGCTCCGATTCCGATCAAGACCAATCCACCGATCAGCCTTCCGCCTAATCCGCTTCGCATGTGCAGTTCCCTCCAATTGTTCTTCGCTCAATGTTTAAATTCAGTTTACCTTAAACAAAGGGCGGACAACAGCGCCGCGGGTTGGAAATGCGGCTCGGTCCCGGGACCGAGGCGGTTCCATTTTTAACCAACCCTCGGCGGACATAAAAGAGGCTGCTCCCAAACCTTGGGAACAGCCTCGCTTGTTTATTGTTGATTTTGTTGTCCGGCAGTCGGGTTAGTTACGGCGTTACGGGAAGCTTTTGCTTTTTGGGCAACCGTAGCCATCGATTCTTCAGCGAACTCTTCATTATACTTCTCGTTTGGCGTTTTATAACCAGGAGAAGCCGCTTTGTTTTTTTGATTTGGCATGAGATTCACCTCCCTTTGCATAACACGTACTTACGTACGTTATCCGGCAGCGAGTTGCGACTCTTGCCGCCTTTCGTATTATGCTTCCGGGCAGGCGCAAATATGCGGTGAATCAAATCGCCTGATCCCATACATTTTCAGGAATTTCTTTGCTGACTTCCATCGCTTTGCCCAGCTTGTTTAACATCGCTTCCGTCAGCTTGCCGTCACCTTTCCGGATGACCTGGACCTCCACTTCCTTCTTGCCCCATTCCTTGAACACCTGCTTGGTCGTCGCAAAATAAAGGTCGATCTTGTTGCCTTTGATCGCGGACCCCTTATCAGCCACAACTCCGTAACCGTAGCCCGGAATATAGAGAATGGTGCCCAGCGGAAAAATTTTCAGATCCGCGGCGATCGTCGAGACGGTATCCTTGTCCCTGCGCACTTTGACGCCGGAATACGTTATTCCGTATTGCGGATGGTTCGGATGCTTCCCGGTGGACTCATAACCGGCCGTATACCCGGTTGCCACAACTTTTACCGTTTTTACGGTCTTTTTGGCCGCTTTGGGTTCCTCACTCCGCTTCGACCGCTGCTGAACCAGCAGGTTCTCCGGTGTACCGCGCATTTCGGAATGCTCCAGCCGCTGGAAATGCCGCTGGTATTGCCGGAATAAATAACGCTCATACTGCATCTTGGCGGCCTGAGCTGATTTGGCGTAAATTTTGCTTTCCATGGTTAATCCTTGGATCGTGAGAACCGAAACTATAAATATTATGACGGTTCTCCGCCACAAAATAAATCGGCGCATATGAAAACCTCCCCCTTATTCGGAAGGGTTTCCACATGCGCCTTCGTTTATACATTTACGTTCGTTATCTTGTTGAAAACGATAGCCTTAAACGTTTCAAATCTTGTGATTGCGGATTTCGTCTTGGAGTAGAACGAGCACCTCGTCTACCGATTTTGCGCCTAGATCGCCTTCTCCGCGCTTGCGGACGGATACGCTGCCGCTGCTTTTCTCGTTCTCGCCGACAACGAACATATAAGGAATTTTTTCAAGCTGGGCTTCGCGGATTTTATAGCCGAGCTTTTCATTGCGCAAATCGCTCTCCGCACGAATGCCACCGGCCCGGAGCTTGTCTTCCACCTCACGGGCGTACTCTTCAAAAGCGCCCGAAACCGGAATGACTTTGGCTTGAACCGGAGACAGCCACAGCGGCAAGTTCCCGGCGAAGTTCTCCAGCAGGAACGCGGAGAACCGCTCCATCGTCCCCAGAATCCCGCGGTGCAGCACGACCGGACGGTGCTTCTGACCGTCGTCCCCGACGTATTCAAGCTCGAAGCGTTCCGGCAGCAGGAAGTCGATTTGCACGGTGGAAAGGGTCTCTTCTTTCCCCAGCGCCGTCTTGACCTGCACGTCCAGCTTAGGCCCATAGAATGCGGCTTCTCCTTCCGCCTCGAAGAACGGCAGGCCCGCTTCCTCTACGACTTCACGCAGCATTCCTTGGGCCGTATTCCACATCTCGTCGTTCGGGAAGTACTTCTCGGTATCCTGCGGATCCCGGTAGGACAAGCGGAAACGGTATTCCTCGATGCCGAAATCGCGGTACACCTGGCTGATCAGATCCAGTACCCGTTTAAACTCACCCTTGATTTGATCCAAACGGCAGAAAATATGGGCGTCGTTCAGCGTCATGGAACGAACGCGGTGCAGGCCGGTCAATGCGCCCGACATTTCGTAGCGGTGCTGCATGCCGAGCTCGGCGATGCGGATCGGCAGATCGCGGTAGCTGCGCAGGTCGCTTTTGTACACCATCATGTGGTGAGGACAGTTCATCGGCCGAAGGACGAATTCTTCAACGTCGATGGCCATGACCGGGAACATATCCTCCTGATAGTGCTCCCAGTGGCCGGACGTTTTGTACAGATCCACGTTCCCCAGCACCGGCGTGTACACATGCTGATATCCCAGACGTTCCTCGATATCGACGATGTAACGCTCCAGCGTACGGCGCAGCGTCGCCCCTTTCGGCAGCCAGATCGGCAGGCCTTGTCCCACTAAATTGTTGAAAGTGAAGATGTTCAGCTCTTTCCCCAGTTTCCGGTGATCGCGCTTCTTCGCTTCCTCCAGCATGTGCAGGTGGTGGTCCAGTTCGGCTTTTTTGACAAAGGCCGTACCGTAAATCCGCTGCAGCATTTTGTTGTTGCTGTTTCCGCGCCAGTACGCGCCGGCTACGCTCAACAGCTTGAACACTTTGATCTTGCCGGTCGAAGGCACGTGAGGTCCGCGGCAAAGATCGAAAAACTCGCCTTGGTCATAAATCGAAATAACGCTGTCCTCCGGCAAATCCCGGATTAGCTCCAGTTTGTAAGGATCGCCCAGCTCGGTAAAAATCGCCACGGCTTCTTCACGGCTGACCTCGCGGCGGGTAATCGGCAGATTCTCCCCGATAATCCGCTCCATTTCCTTCTCGATCTTTTGCAGGTCCTCGGGATTCAACGGGTGTTCCAAATCCATGTCGTAATAGAAGCCGTCTTCGATCACCGGGCCGATGCCGAGTTTGACTTCCTTGCCGCCAAACAGCCGTTTGACCGCCTGCGCCATCAAGTGGGCCGTACTGTGACGCATAATTTCCAGGCCGTCTGTGGAATCGAGCGTAATGATTTCCACCTTATCCCCATTCGACAGTTTGGTGTTCAGGTCAACCGCCTTGTCGTTGATTTTGCCGGCCACCGCGTTTTTGCGCAGGCCGCTGCTGATCGAAGCCGCGACATCCTCCAGTGTGCTTCCTTCCGCATATTCCCGGACGGAACCGTCCGGCAGCGATACTTGAATTGCCATATTTATATCCTCCTTAAGCATAATATTTCTATTAGGGCAACAAAAAAAGCCCGTCCCTGAAAAGGGACGAGCATTTATTTACCCGTGGTTCCACCCTTATTCGGTCGTTCCGTATTGTCGGAATGGCCCTTAATAAGCATTTGGTAACGGAAATGACCCGGTGATTTCTAATGCTGCCGGATGCGGCAGGTTCAAAACCACAGCTTCAAAGGGGTAAACCAAAACCGGTGCACAAGGGAATTTCAGCCGGGTTCCCTCTCTCTGGAAATGTCCTGTCATTTCGGTTCATGTCTTTGTCGACGCTTTTTTGCAAATGAATCTTCATAATGAAATGTCAAATCGAATTACCTGTAAATTATAAGCCTTCCTTCGGGAGACGTCAAGAACCCGAAGTTTCCTGGTTCTTCGGCCTGGATTCCTTGCTGAGCGAAATGCAATGCGCGCATTGCAGACACAATTGTACCCGCTCTCCGAAAATCCGGGTAATCGTGGCGATGATCTGGGCTTCCGGACGGGATGTATGAATGTGTATTCGCTGTGGCGACAACGAAATTAAAGCGCTGACGACCATATCCTCCATCTCCATCTCCTGATCCGCCATTTGAGCAATGACGCCGCCGACAGAAGGCGGTGTTATTTTGGCAAACTGTTCATTATATATCCCGAATTCTTGATCATCCTTGTGAATGAGATGAACGAGCTGGGTCAACGGCTCCTGAAAATGAACGAAATACTGCAGCAGGTGGATAAATTCCTCATACTGCTGATCCAGAAGATATTCTTCCATCGCCAGGTCCACCATTTCCCGCAGCTTGTCCTTATAAGCTTTTAAGCGAAACTCGATGAATCCGTCGATGTCCAAATAGCGCGCTTCCTCCAAGTAGGAGGCGAGCGCCGTCCGAATCTCGTTCATCCTGTACCGTTGAGCCGCCCGATCCCCCTCTTCTTCACCGGACAGCATTTTGGCGCAAAATCCCGCCACCGCCTCTTCCTCCTCGCGGGAGGAGAATCGATACCGTTTGGAGGCCTCCTCACCAGCCAGTTCAACTTCCTTGACCTCCACAATAAAACGGGAAATGCCTCGGGCGAGATCCTCTATAACTTGACGCCGTACTTCATCCGTATTGGTTCCTTCTTTTCCGGTTGCCGACAATACAACGAGCAGACCGGATCCATCGGGAGCATAATGCGTCTTTATCCGGGCAGCCCCTTTATGTACCGCACTCTCCTCATCGCAAATATAATCCAAGAATCGTCGTTCCGTTGGTAAACCGCGGGTGGCCATGTGTAGCGAAAAAAAATCCATAAGTCCTCCCCCTTTCGTATCCTTCCCAAAGTATATGGCGGGAAGGATACGGATATACGAGGCGGACTTATGGAAAGATAGCCAGAACTGCCAAAAGAAACAGTCTTTAATTCTGCATGATAAAGTCGCGTTCGATGCTGGAATTTTGATCGAATACGCGCAAAATTTCGTACTTCGTATTCCGTTGGGCCGGTGTCTTGCCGGCAGAGCGGATAATCGACAGAATCGATTCGATGTTCACCTTATGAGTCGCCCCTGCCGAGGAAACGACATTTTCCTCGATCATCGTGCTGCCGAAATCGTTGCAGCCGTACTGTAGCGACAGCTTACCGACCTCGGGTCCCATCGTGACCCAGGAAGACTGCAGGTTCTTGATGTTATCCAGCACGATGCGGCTGATCGCCACCGTTTTCAAATAGGATTCCGGCGTTTGGCGCTCCGCCTTGAGATTCGTGTTGTCCGGCTGGAACGTCCAAGGGATGAAGGCCAGAAACCCTTCCGAAGGATAGCCGTTTTGGAGGCACTCATCCTGTGCTTCCCGGACGCGCAGCAAGTGGAGGGCGCGCTCTTCCATCGACTCGCCGAAACCGATGACCATCGTCGCCGTTGTGTTCATCCCGATTTTGTGAGCCGTCTGCATCACGTCCATCCAATCCCGCCAGGAGCCTTTCAGCCGGCTGATTTTGCGGCGGGTGCGGTCGTCCAGTATCTCCGCTCCGCCTCCCGGCAGCGAATCCAGGCCGGCGGCATGGATTTCCCGCAGCACTTCTTCCAGCGAGAGCCCCTCCGAGACTTCCTTCATTTTCATGATTTCCGCCGGAGAGAAGGAGTGCATCGTAATGTCCGGGAACCGTTCCTTGATCGCTCGCAGCAGGTTCGTGTAATAACTGAACGGCAGATTCGGGTTCGTTCCGCCCTGCATCAAAATTTCCGTGCCGCCGACATCGATCGTTTCCTGGATTTTCTGGAAAATGACCTCATCCGGCAAGACATATCCTTCCTCCGAACCCGGGCGGCGATAAAACGCACAAAACCGGCAGTATACATCACAGACATTCGTATAGTTTACGTTCCGTCCGATGACAAAGGTCGTAATGGGATCGGGGTGCTTACGCTCCATCAGAACATTTGCCGCATGGCCGATTTTCTCGACTTCCTCCGACTCGAATAATGCGATCGTATCTTCAAGATCCAGACGCTCGCCACGTAACGCCTTGTCTAATATAGGGTTGATTGCAGTCATTTCGCTGCCTCCTTGCGTCTCCTGAATATATAAGTCAATAAAATGTCAAAACATTCAATATTCAAATCGTAACATATTCATCCGCATAAAAACAGCACCCGATCCATTTCGGGTGCTGTTCGTGCTCGGTATTTAAATACGGCGGCCTTGCCGTTTAAGCCTCCAAAGCCTGTTCCAAATCGGCGAGCAAATCGCCGATATCCTCCAGGCCTACGGAGAAGCGCAGCAGACCGTCGGTAATCCCGCGTTCGAGCCGGACTTCCGGCGGCATGGACGCATGCGACATCATCGCCGGGTAGGATAGGATGCTTTCAACGGCACCGAGGCTGACCGCGACGAGGGGGAGCTTCACTCGGCTGAGCACCCGTTTGGCCCGGTCGCCGGAACCGACATCGAACGAAACGACGGCGCCGTAACCTTTGGACTGCTTTTCCTGGACTTCACGGCCGGGATGCTCCGCGAGACCCGGATAATAAACGGCCGCGATGTCCTGGCGGCGGGCAAGCCAGTCCGCCAGCTTGCGGGCGCTGATTTCGCTGTGCGCCATTCTAGCCCCCAGCGTCTTCATCCCCCGCATAAGCAGCCAGGATTCCTGGGCTCCGAGTACGGTGCCGAGGCCGTTCTGTACGTATTTCAAACGATCGGCCAACGCGTCGTCCCGGGCCACCGCAAGCCCGGCCAGCACGTCGCTGTGCCCGCCGAGAAATTTGGTCGCGCTGTGCAGCACGATGTCGACCCCCTGCTCGATCGGGCGTTGATAATACGGCGTCATAAACGTATTGTCCACGATGCTGATCAGATCGTGCTCCCGCGCCCATTCGGCGACCGCCCCGATATCGGTAATTTTCAGCGTCGGATTGGACGGCGTTTCCATATATACGGCCTTCGTATTGGGCTGGAGTGCGGCCTTGACCGCTTCCAGGTCCGTCATATCGACGAAGGTCGTCTCGATGTTCATCCGGCTTAATATCTGCGTAAGCAGCCGGTATGTACCCCCGTAAACATCCTCCGTCACGATGAGGTGATCGCCGGCCGAAAACAGCATGAAGGTCGATGAAATGGCGGCCATGCCGCTGGCGAAGGCGAAGCCGCGCACCCCGCCTTCCAGGACCGCGATATAATCTTCCAACGCCTGGCGGGTCGGATTGCCCGACCGGCTGTAATCATGCGTCGGAGGATTAAAAATATCGTGGTGATGGAAAGTCGAAGCTTGGTAAATTGGGACACTGGAGGCTCCGGTTGCCGGATCCACCTCGCTGCCAAAATGGATCAGCCGGGTGTCCAGTTTCGGAGATTGCCGTTCTTCCCGGTTCCGGTCGTTCATTTCGCGCCCCCCTCTTCCACTTCGCGGCGGGCCGCTTCCAAGGCTCTGCCCAGATCTTCGATTAAGTCGGCGGGGTGCTCGATCCCGACCGAGAAGCGGAGCAGCCGGTCATCCACCCCGACGGCATCGCGGATTTCGGCCGGAATATCCGCATGCGTCTGAACGGCCGGATAGGTCATGAGCGATTCCACGCCGCCCAAACTCTCGGCGAAAGCGATCAGTTCAAGGTTCCGCAGCACCGGTTCCACATAACGGGCATCCGTAACCTTAAAGGAAAAGATGCCCGTATTACCGCTGGACTGCCGTTTCTGGATGTCATGGCCCGGATGATCGGGCAAACCGGGATGAAATACCTCGGCGATTTGCGGATGCTTCAGCAAAAACTCGGCCATCGCCAGCGCGTTGCTTTCATGCCGCTCCATCCGCAGTGCCAATGTCTTCATGCCGCGCATAAGCTGGTAGGAGTCGGAGGGGCTCAGCACCGCCCCGATCGAATTATGCAAAAAGGCGACTTCCTGGGAGAGTTCCTCCCCTTTAGTCACGATCAGTCCGGCCAGCACGTCGTTATGGCCGCCCAAGTATTTCGTCGCACTGTGTACGACGATATCGGCACCCAGTTCCAGCGGACGTTGAAAATAAGGGGTCAGCAGTGTATTGTCCACCACCGTAAGCAGCCCATGGCGCTTGGCCCACAGCCCTACGGCTTCAAGATCGGTCACCATCATCAGCGGGTTGGTCGGCGTCTCGATGAAGACGGCTTTGGTGTTCGGTTTCCGCACGCTTTCCAAGGCGTCCAGATCGTTCGTATCGACATAGGAGGATGTGATTCCGAACCGGGAAAGAATCCGTTCAAGCAGCCGGTAAGTTCCGCCGTATAAGTCCAAGGAGACGATCAGATGATCCCCTTGCGAGAACAGGCTGAAAACCGTCTGAAGCGCCGCCATGCCCGAACTGCAGGCGAAACCCGCATCTCCGCTTTCCAGGGCGGCCGCGGCCTCTTCCAACACGGTCCGCGTCGGACTTTTCGTCCGCGAATAGTCAAACCCGGTACTCTGCCCGAGCCGGGGATGGCGGAAAGCGGTCGCCTGATAGATGGGATAAGTAACCGCTCCGGTGACCGGTTCCTCGATCGATCCGATTTGAGCCAGCCTGCTGTCCAAATGCCATTTTTTATTTTTTGCCACTGCGTACCCCTCCACTAATCAAATATGGTATATAAGTTCGGCCATTTCATCGATATCATACGGTGTTTCCTGATACACATAGTAGTTCAGCCAGTTGGAGAATAATAAGTTGGCATGCGCTCTCCAAGTCGAACGCGGGGGCTTGGAGGGATCGTTGTTCGGATAATAGTTCACCGGAAGCTCGATTTCCAGCCCTTTGGCGACGTCACGATCATATTCCCACTTCAGGGAACCCGCATCATACTCCGAGTGTCCGGTCACAAAAATTTGCTTCCCGTCCCGTGAAGCGACGAGGTAGATACCGGCTTCCTCCGATTCGGCCAAAATCTCGAGCTCCGGGGACCGCTCGATATCCTCCCGGGATACGTCCGTATGACGGGAATGCGGAACCTGGAACACTTCGTCGAAGCCCCGCATTAATTTTACGCGGGGGTTGTTGACGGTATGGGAGAAGATGCCGAAGCATTTTTTCTCGAGCGGGACTTTGCGGACCCCGTAGTGGTAGTATAAACCGGCCTGGGAAGCCCAACAGATGTGCATGGTCGAAGTGACATGCGTTTTGCTCCATTCGAAGATCTCTTTCAGTTCCTCCCAATAGTTGACTTCTTCAAAAGCCAGTTGCTCGACCGGCGCGCCCGTCACGATCATGCCGTCAAACCGCCGGCTCTTGATCTCGTCGAAGGTTTTGTAGAACATCTCCAAATGCTCCGCCGACGTATTCTTCGAAATATGGGAACGGGGGTGGAGCAATACGATCTCCACCTGGAGCGGCGTGTTGCCGAGCAAACGCAAAATTTGCGATTCCGTCGTTTCTTTCGTCGGCATCAGGTTCAGAATGGCGATTCTGAGGGGCCGAATGTCCTGCTGGTAGGCCCGGCTCTCATCCATTACAAAAATATTCTCGTTCGCAAGCACTTCCTTGGCCGGCAGATGATCCGGTACTTTAATCGGCATTACATTCCAACTCCTTTTTTTTGGGGATTTTACTGGGTTACCTCGTGAAAGCGGGCAATAACAAGAAAAAGACCTCACTCCAAAGAGAAAGGTCATCATTTATTCCTGAATGCGCCTCTCTCATCTCTCAGAAACCTAAGAGCATCACATCATGCTCCCAAGCTCTGCAAGAATTAGCACCGTGCGACGTATCGCCGGTTGCCGGGTATCATCGGGCCAGTCCCTCCACCTACTCTTGATAAGAAAATCGTCTAAATATTCTGTTGTTAAAATTCTAATTGAATCAGGTTGATTTCATTATACATGAATTCTCTTTTTTAACAAGGCGTACGCCATTTTTTATCCACAACTTTTTGGCTTGAAACATTTCAACCCCCGGCGTTATACTAGACAAGTGCTAAAAAGGCAACCCATAAACTCATGATAAAGAGGTGAATCCGAGAAATGGAAGGCGACCCGAGTCCGCAGCGCATGGACCTGAAGAAACAACCGCATAGGAAACCGATCAGCAGGCGCCACGTGGAGGGTAACGGGCACTTTCTTTTCCCGGTGTTTTCATAAAACGCCTTTTTCGGCGTTCGCCGTGCTGATCCTTTCCTGTGCTCAAACCAAAAATGAGCATATCCCGGCTGCCTAGGCCGGAAAAGGGAGTGATTGGTATGAAAATCCGTCATGTGGTGGCCGGTGTATTTAAGCCGGTCGAAGACGTGGAACTCACGACAACCCCGCCTGAGGAAGGCTTCTACTGGATTGACGCGGACGTTGATGACCTGGCGCTGCTTCAACCGCTGTTCTCGCTGCATGATCTTGCCGTTGAGGACTGCCTCACCGAGGAGGAGCAGCGTCCGAAAATCGAAACCTACGACAACCATTACTTTATTGTAGTTAACAGCATCCGTTATGATGATGAGGAAATTTTTCTGCGGGCGCTAAACATCTTCTTGGGAAGACACTACATCATCACCGTGACGAAGCAGAAAATTAACGAACTGCGGGCCGTCAAGCCGATTCTCTGGGAACAGGAAGTCAGCGAACCCGACCGCTTTCTTTATTTTCTCATCGACCTCGTGGTCGACAACTACTTCATTGTCGGTGACCGCATCGAAGTCAAAATCGAAAAGCTGGAAGAAGATATATTGATGCACACCAAACGCTCGCACCTGAACGAGATCATCGGTCTGCGAAGCGAAATTTTGTGGTTGAAGAAAGTGCTTGGCCCTCAAAAGGAAGTTATCAATATTTTAAATAAAAAAGACTTGCGACTGATCGACGATCAACTGCAAAAGTATTTCAGCGATATTTATGAAAATGCCGTTAAAATCTCCGAAAACTTCGACACCTTTCGGGAATTGATCGGTAACTTGCGAGAAGCTTATCAGGCGGCGATCGCCAACCGGGCCAATGAAATCATGCGCGTATTCACCGCGATCACCACGATTTTCATTCCGTTGACCCTGATTACAGGGATATACGGGATGAATTTTGAACACATGCCCGAAATCCATTGGAAATACGGATATTATGTCGTCCTGGGCGTCATGATCGTCCTCGGCGCAGGCATGTTCTATCTGTTCCGCAAGCGGGACTGGATTTAGTACATTACATGCGGCTTTAAAGAAAACACAGCGCCTTTTCTCCGCCTACGCCTTCCCTTGAGGTTGAACGGAGAAAACGCGCTGTTTTGTTTATTTAGGAGTTATCCGGCTTTCTGCGCCTGATCCTTATGCCGACGATAGGAAAGGCGGAGCAGGCGGATTCGTTCATAAAGCCGATCCAGATTGGCCGTCTCTATCGTCTCCTGATCGTAAGCCCGCTGCAGCACGGGTTTGAGGAAGGCGTCCCCGAGTTCCTCAAAGGCCTGCCAGATGGAGCTTTTCTCCTCCGCCGGCATGTCCTGCAACTCCAACTGAACGAGCGCCTCGGTCGTGTACCCGTCCTTCTCGAATTGCTCGAGCAGTTCGACGGCATCCCTCCGTTCGAGACCTGTCCGTTCGCAGATTCCTTCCAAATTGCCGCCTTGGGCCATCGCTTCCAGCGCTTGACGGCGCAGGCTGAATTTCTCCATCTCCATGCGGAATTTAGCTTCCTTCTGCCTATACATCCAGGAACGAAAGGTATCGTCGTCGATGTCCCGTTCCACCCAATCGAGCGGAAACTCGCCCGGCCGTTCTCCAGCCTGCGCCGCGGTTAACGCAAGCAATTCGGTCCCGTATTCGGCCGCCTTGTTCTCTCCGACTCCAGGCAGCTGCAGTAATTCGTCCACCGTATGCGGCCGAAATACGCTGATCAGGCGAAGCAGCCGGTTGCTGGCGATAAGATAGGGGGCCTTGCGTTCGGCGGAAGCTTTCTTCCGCCGCCAACCGCACAGCTCATTGTACAGCGTTTCGTTCTCGTGAAGTTCGCTGTAACAAATCAGCCGCTGCGCGGCCATGCCCCTTCCGTGAAACTCCTCCCTCTCATCCCATATCCCTTCGATCACCGGACGGTAGCCTTCGCCGAGCTTGATGACCAGCCTATGCCGATAAATATGGAGCATTTCAGACCATGAACCGCCTTCGTACCAAATTGTCTCGCTTTCCTCCTCTCCCGTCGATTCGTTCCACCCCATCCTCCAAACCCCGTCCTCTTCGCCGATCCATACCTGGGCATCGCCGGCGGTGGCCCCGCCATCCTTCTTCTCCAGGCTGTTCAGAAAAACAATCCGCATCCCTTCTACCTCCTTCGACTGTCAGCAACGACAGGCGTTTCAATCCAAAAACGCAAAAAAAGCACCTCTCCCGAATGATTCAAGAGAGGTGCTTCCTCTAGTCGTATACTGTTGTTACTAATAGTACCATTTTTTCGGAGATTGTCAATCCGGATTATTTTCGTTGCCATTTCCACGGGCGACCGAATATCCGCTATAATGACAGGAGACAACTCGTTTTATAGGAGGCACAGCTTATGACCGCATCAAATCAGGATTTGGACTTTTTATCCGACAGCACGGAGAGCACATCCACCCGTTTTGTCACTTTTATCGGAAACTCCCTCAAACGTTTTGACCTGGCTGTCACCACGACAAACCGTTTTTACGGCAAGAAACTTGTGACCGATCTCCAGAACGGAAAAACCGCGATCTTGGGCACCGACGACCTTGAGGAAGAAGGTTACCTGGAGCATGTATTCGCCCTGAATGAGGAAGAGGGCGGCGAACTGCGGAGCTTTTTGTACCAGGTTGTCGGAGATGCCTATTTTACGGATTAACAGTCTTTTCTTATCCGCTTATTCCTTCCGTTCCGTTCGGGGGCCGAAGCAGGCCAGCAGCAGGAAGGAGATCAACACCATCCAGCCCGCCCAAGCCCAGGCCGTTCCGGTATCGCCCGACTCCACAGCCATGTAAATGGCCGTCGGCAGCGTCTGGGTTCTTCCGGGGATGTTACCGGCCAGCATCAGCGTCGCTCCAAACTCGCCAAGGGCCCGGGTAAAGGACAGCACGAACGCGGTTGTCAAGGAACGACCGGCTAGCGGGATAGCGACCCGGAACAATAGCTGCGGCTCGGACGCCCCCATCGACCGGCCCGCGGCCAGCAGATCCCGATCGATGGAAGCGAAGCCGGCTTTGGCCGACTGATACGCCAGCGGGAAAGCAACGACGGCGGCCGCCAGGACGGCGGCCCCCCAAGTAAAGACGATCGGCAGGCCGGACAGCGCTTCAAACCACCGGCCGATAAAGCTCCTGCGTCCGAAGGCCATAAGCAGCAGGAACCCGACCACGGTAGGCGGCAGTACCATAGGAAGCATAAAGATCGTTTCAAGCACAATTTTCCCGCGAAATTTCCGTCCCGTCATAAGCCAGGCCAACCATCCGGCAAGCAAAAAGGCCAAGGTTCCGGCGAGAAGGGATACCTTAAGGGAAAGCAGAACAGGCGACCAAAACGAAGCATGCATCATGCCGCTTACTCCGGTACCGTGAACCCGTGGTCAACAAACACTTGACGAGCCTCCCGGGATTGCAGAAATTGCAAGAACCGGCCGGCTTCCTCTTGATGCTCGGAGGCGGACACCACGCCTGCCGGATAAAGAATAGGAGCGTGGCTTTCTTCATCGACCACGAGCCCGGTTTGGATGTTCGAAGAACCTTTCGCATCGCTTTCATAAACGAAGCCGGCATCCACGTTTCCCGATTCCACATAGGTGAGCACCTGTGTAACATCTTTGGCGAATATCATTTTGGACGAAAGCGCCTCCCATAATCCGGTATGCTCCAGCGCTTCCTTGGTGTACGCGCCGGCGGGAACCACCTCGGGTTCACCCAGAGCGATCGTCCCGAAATCCGTTTTTTTCAAATCCGCCAAGGAGGAAAGCTCGCCCGTAGCGTCGGCTGGCCGAACCAGAACAAGCCGGTTCCGTAACAGGTCCGTTTTGCTTTCAGGCTTGATGAGCCCTTTGTCCATCAGGGCGGTCATCTGTTTTTGGCCTGCCGATAGAAACAGATCCACGGGTGCTCCCTGCTCGATCTGCTTTTGCAGCGAACCCGATGCGCCGAAATTCATGGTCAGTCGGATATTCCGCTGTTCCTTTTCAAAGAGCGGAGCGATCTCCTCCAGACTCTCTTTTAAACTGGCCGCCGCCGAAATAGTCAGCGTAACGGTCGCTGCCGTTTCGGAGTCGGATGCCGCCTGTTGTGTGGCCGCCTTATCGGACGGTACGCCGCAAGAGGTTAGGAGTCCGATGACAACCATTAAAATAAATACAAGCGTACTTCCACGGAAACGGGAACCAGAGAAATGCCGCATTTATGTATGCCTCCCATAGAATTAGATAAATATATTCTATTCTATTTTGTTATATTTGAATATAACTAGTTATAATTAGACATAAATTCGTCAATTGGAGGTCTCCGAATGAGCGAGATTTCATATACAGCCGAAGAAGTTGCCAAGCTGTTGAAAGTATCTAAATTAACGGTTTACGACCTGATCAAAAAGGGCAGCTTGCCCGCGTACCGTGTCGGGAAACAAATGCGTATCGACGCGGATGATTTGGAGCAATACAAAAGAGTAGCCAAAAGCGGGGCTGTCCCTTCCGGGCCTCAAAGCGAGCCGTTCCCCGTCGGCGGCCAGAGCCTTCCGCCGCAGCCGGCGGCGGCTTCGGACCGGCGCCTTTCCCGGGACGCTTCGCGGGTTCCGGGAACCCTGGTCATTACCGGCCAGGATCTGAGCCTCGATTTATTGGCCAAGCATCTCGAGCGGACGCAGCCGGGGCTGCGCCCCCTGCGCTCGCACGACGGAAGCCTTGATGGGCTGATCTCCATGTACCAGGGGAACAGCGACATCGTCAGCACGCATCTGCTGGACGGGAACACCGGGGAATACAATTTGCCGTATATCACCAAAATTCTGACCGGCCATTCTTACCTCGTGGTCAATTTGCTGATGCGTCAGGCCGGTCTTTACGTCCGCCGCGGAAACCCCAAACAATTAGAAACCTGGAGCGACCTCGGACGGAAGGACATCAAGCTGATCAATCGGGAGATCGGTTCCGGCGCCCGGGTGCTCCTGGACGAACAGCTGCGCTTGCACGGCATATCCCGAGCCGGGATCGATGGATATCAGGATGTGGAGACCAGCCATTTGGCGGTGGCCGGCAAAGTCGCGGCGGGACAAGCCGATGTCGGCGTAGGCATCGAAAACGCCGTATCCCTCATCAGCGAAGTCGAATTTATCCCATTAATCCAGGAAAGATACGACCTTGTTGTCCTCAAAACGGAGAGTACGGCCGCCTGGATCGAGCGGTTTCTCGATACCGTCAAATCCCCCGAATTCAGACAGGAGCTGGGCTCCTTTCAAGGTTATGATTTATCTTTAAGCGGCCAGGTTTTATACGACAGTGAAGCTCAATGAATACATGGGTTGATGAATGACGGCTCATGCGGAAGGAATAGCGGACTTTATGGGGCACTAGCGTTGCATTAAAACTGATAATGGGTGCTGCCTATCCGCAATCGTTCTTGCCGCCTGTTATAATAGCGGCGTTTGGGGCCGTTATTTCGCCCCGATTTGCGTTTTCGGGTAAAATAGCGGCCAAAAAGGGCCTTATTTCACTGATGCGGGTCCAAAAATCAGGGGTTCTGCCCGGTTTTCCCTAAAATAAGGCCCCAAAAGACCGCTATTTCTGAGCGAAGGGACGAATTCGACAAAATAAGGCCGCAAATGACCCTTATCCTCCCGCCAGGCTTCAAAGGGAGGAGATTACGGCCATTAGACCCTTCGGGCTAACGCTACACCAATTCCTATTTTTGAAAAAAAGCAGCGACCCTCCGTACGGAAGGATCGCTGCTTTTCATTTATCCAAAAGCGTCTGCCACTTGTCCAAGGTCATGGCGTGGCCGCCAGTCCCATCCACGAAACGATGCTGGACATTTCGAGCTCCTCGAATTTGGAAGCGACCGCGGCCGCGTTCATGACAAAGCGGCATTCGTCGACGCCGCACGCCAATTCCACATCGCAGCGGATCTCCGCCAGCCGTCTTGACAGATGCAGCATGTCCAAGTCGTTCTCAATCTTGGTCCGGACCGATTTGGACAAAGCGTCCAAGTTGGCCAGAATCCCCTCGACCGACCCGTGCTCCTGGACAAGCTTCAGCGCGGTTTTCTCGCCGATGCCGCGCACGCCGGGATAATTGTCGCTGGTATCGCCCATCAGGCCTTTCAAATCTATAATCTGGCGGGGAACCAGTTGTTTCTCTTCCATCAGGGTTTCCGGCGTGTAGACCATATAGTTGCCGTGGCCCTTTTTCATAATAATGACGCTTGTCCGCTCATTCACCAACTGCAGCATGTCATGGTCCCCCGTGAGGATGAGAACCTCCATCTCCGGGCTGAACCTGGCGGCCAGCGTACCGATGCAATCGTCCGCTTCATAACCCGGGCTGCTGATATTGGGAATCCCCAAGCTTTCCATAACGTCCCGTATGATCGAAAACTGCGGAATCAGCTCATCCGGCGCCTCCGAGCGGTTGCCTTTATAAGCCGCAAACTGCTCCGTCCGGAACGTTTTGCTGCCCAGATCCCAACAGCAGGCGATATGCGACGGGGAAAACTTTTGGACCGCGTCCCAAAAATACCGCATAAATCCATAAACCGCATTCGTAGGCAGCCCCGCTTTGGTGCGCCGGATATAACCCGTGGCCGCCGAAGCATAATAGGCTCGGAACATCAAGGCCATCCCGTCAACCAGCAGAATGCTCTCCCGTCCGCTTTGTCCGGTGTTCATGATTTCGCTCGCTTCCTTTCTTCGTAAATTGGTCTCATGATTACGCCTATCCCCATGCCTTCTCGAACATGTCCTCCTTGAAGCCGACGGTCGCCTGCTTGCCGTCCGTCACCAGCGGGCGTTTGATCAGCATTCCGTTCGAGGCGAGCAGGGCCAGCTGCTCTTCCCGCGACATGGCGGGCAACCGGTCTTTCAGCCCCATTTCACGGTAGACATCGCCGCTGGTATTGAAAAATTTCTTCAATTCCAGACCGCTCAGCGAAATCATTTCCTCCAATTCTTCCACGTTCGGAGGCGTCTCCTTAATGTTCCGCGAGTCCAACGTATAGCCCTGGCCCTCCAGCCATTTCACGGCTTTGCGGCAGGTGCCGCAGGGCGGGTATTGATAAACCTTCAATTTTTTCATCCGAATGATTCCTCCTGCTAGCTTAACTATCTAAATCCTGCAGCTTTCGCCGCAAGTTCTCCATATCCTCGGGCAGGGGCACGCGAAAAAGCAGCTCCTCCCCCGTAAGGGGATGGCGAAACCCCAGTTCGGAAGCGTGAAGGGCCTGACGTTGAATAGCGCCGTCGAACGGCCCGGAATCCCCGGGCGGTTGAACAACAGGGAGTTGGCCCCTGCCGCCGGTTCCCGTATACATCTTGTCCCCGATCAAGGGATGATCGATCGAGGTCATATGGACGCGGATCTGATGCGTCCTGCCCGTGCCAAGGCGAAGGTCCACCATAGCGCCCAGCGCGTAGCATTCGGAGACCTTGTAAAAGGTCACCGCCGGATACCCGGCCGGAGTCACGATACGGCGATGCGGCTCCTGT
This sequence comes from Paenibacillus faecis, assembly GCF_008084145.1. Lineage (GTDB taxonomy): Bacteria > Bacillota > Bacilli > Paenibacillales > Paenibacillaceae > Fontibacillus > Fontibacillus faecis. The sequence continues at coordinate 1,105,735 of NZ_VSDO01000001.1, forward strand.
GGATCCCGATCGATCGGACCGTCGATCACCCCTTCGTCCGGCCGCGGGCATCCGTAAACGAATGCCGTATACTTTTTGGTCACCTTTCCCGCGATGAGCTGTTCGGAAATATGCTGATGGATATAGGCGTTTTTCGCGATCGCCACCAGTCCGCTGGTCTCCTGGTCCAGCCGATGAACGGGGCGAAAGCGGACCTTCTCCCCTTTTTCCCGCCAATAGTACACCACTCCGTTCGCCAGCGTATCCGTATAATGGCCGTGGGTCGGATGAACGATCACGCCGGGCGCCTTGTTGACGATCAGAAGCGCATCATCCTCAAATACGATGTCAAACGGAATCGGCTGCGGCAAAATATCGTCCGACACCTCCTGCTCCAGGGAGATGGCGACCAGATCGCCGGCTTTGACCGGGACGCTGATATAAACCCGTTCTCCATTGAGCATGACGCCGCGCTCCGTCAGTTTGATGCGCGACAACAGCTTGCGGGAAACGCCGAGCTTCCGCTGCAGGACGGTTTTAAGCAGCCAGCCGTCTTCCTTTTCGGTCACGGTGTACGTAATCGGTTTATAGTAAGCGCTCATGATTTTCTGCCGAACACCTTCGCACTGCGCACGTATTCCACATCCGGGGTCTGCTGGCGGGCATTGGCGGTCCGGGCGGCCGCAAAGAAAAAGTCCGAGAGGCGGTTCAAATACTTAATCGCTTCCCAGTTCACATCCATTTTCTTGCTCAACGACACCGCTTGCCGTTCGGCCCGGCGGCAGACCGTTCTGCATACGTGCAGCGCGGAGGATAAAGCCGTCCCGCCCGGCAGAATAAACTTCTCGAGCGGAGGATTCTCCGCTTGATAACGATCGATCCAGGACTCCAGCCGCTCCGCCAAATCGGCTCCGACCTTATAAGGACGCTCACCGAGCTTGGCATAGGCAAGGTCGGATCCGCAATCGAACAATTCCTGCTGAATCTGCTCCAAATCTTGCTTCAAATCGGCAAATAACGTGTCATCGGCATAGCTCCCCGCCAAGCCGACAAAGCTGTTCAATTCGTCGATCGTGCCATAGGCCTCAACCTGGATATCGTCCTTGTCGACCCGTCCGCCGATCACCGAGGTTTGCCCCTGATCCCCGGTTCTTGTGTAAATCGCCATATGGATAGCCCCCTTTTTCCTATGTTCCAATATACCACAAATTTAAAAAAGAAGATCCTTGAAGGATCTTCTTTAATATGATTTGGATATCACTATGTTCCGGTTCGCGGCCAGCCTGCAAACGGCTATCTGCCCTCCCGGCGGATCTTCATAAACTCATTGATCTTCAAATCCAGCAAGCTGCTGATTTCAATTACGATATCCGAAGTGAACGAGTTCTCCTGCTGAAAAAGCATCTCCATTTTACTCCGCAGCAAATGGATTTCATCCTCCAAGGAAATTGCTTGTGGTGAAGCCTTGCGATCGACTTCGTCTATCCATTGGTTCGATTGATTGCCTCCAGCGATCACAATCCCGGCCATTTCAAGGGGTATATTGTATTCACCACAACCCAAATGTATCCCTCCCTGAGAAATTAAACCTCTTCCAAAAAGAAATTATACCATGCCAATTGGACAGGGATCAATTAAAAAATGAAAGAAATGTTAATTAGCCCCATTTCTCCGGCAGGTTCGCTACGACTCAGCCTTGTTTCAGTTTGTGAATAAACTCGCCCATGCGATGCAGCGCTTCGCTGATCTGCGATACGGAAGTCGCGTACGAGCAGCGGAGGAAGCCTTCGCCTCCCGCACCGAACACATTCCCCGGAACGGCCGCCACCTTCGCTTCCAACAACAGCTTCGTCGCAAATTCATCCGAGCTCAAACCCGTCGATGCGATGCTCGGGAACGCATAAAACGCCCCCTGCGGCTCATGGCAGGTCAGACCGATATCCCGAAGCCCCTGCACGATCAATCTTCTCCGCTGGTTATAGGATTCGACCATATGGTCCTTCTCCTGCAGCCCGTTTTTCAATGCCTCCAACGCGGCCACCTGCCCCATGACGGGGGCGCACATGACGGTGTATTGGTGGATTTTCAACATGGCGTAAATCAGATCGGGGTGTCCGCAAGCGTAACCCATGCGCCAGCCGGTCATGGCAAAGGCTTTGGAGAAGCCGTTCACCAGGATCGTCCGGTCCTTCATTCCCGGAATGGAGGCGAAGCTGACATGCTTCTCTCCATAGGTCAATTCCGAATAAATTTCATCGGAAATCACGATCAGGTCGTTCTCTTCGACGATCTTGGCAATCGGCAGCCAATCTTCATAACTCATGATTCCGCCGGTCGGATTGCTCGGGTAGTTCAAGATCAGCACTTTCGATTTCGGCGTAATCTTGGCTTTAAGCTGTTCCGCTCTCAGCTTGAAATTGTCCTCGGCAAAGGTTTCGATTTCCACGGAAACCCCGCCTCCGACCTGGGTGATCGGCGAATAGGAGATATAGCAAGGAACCGGGACCAGAATCTCGTCGCCGGGTACGATTAAAGCGCGAAGAGCGAGATCGATCGCCTCGCTGGCCCCCACCGTTACCAAAATTTCATCTTTCGGATCATATTTCACGGAATAGCTGTTATACAAATATTCGGCGATCGCTTCGCGGAGTTCGGGAGTTCCCGCGTTGCTGGTATAGCTGGTGAACCCCCGTTCCAAGGAGTAGACGCACGCCTCTCTCACATGCCACGGGGTGATAAAATCGGGCTCGCCTACGCCCAGCGTAATGATATCCTTATTGCCGCTGGCGAGATCGAAAAAACGCCGGATGCCCGAAGGCTGAATTTCCCTTACCCGCGGCGCCAGGTAGGATGTCATGGATTTGCCGGCCGTTTCTGCCTGTCCTTGTGATTGTACACTCATACTATTACTTCCTTTACGGAGAGATCATCAGGCGGCGGTCTTCTTCAGGGTCTTCGAAAATGATGCCGTCCTGCTTATATTTTTTAAGAATAAAGTGCGTTTTTGTGGAAAGTACGGATTCCAGCGGAGACAGCTTGTCGGAAACAAAGCTGGCCACCTCTTTCAAATTGCGTCCCTCGACTTCGACCAACAGGTCATAGGCACCGGACATGAGATACACGGACTTGACCTGCGGGAAAAGATAGACCCGTTCCGCAATCGCTTCAAAGCCCCGGCCCCGCTCGGGTGTAATCTGTACCTCGATCAGCGCCGTCACTTTCTCATCATCCAATTTACTGGAATTGATGACGGTCGCGTATTTTACAATGACATGATCCTCTTCCAGTTCCGCGATGGCTGCCGTAACCTCTTCGGAGGTTACACCGAGCAGGGTTGCCAGCAGTTTCGGATCCCGGCGGGCGTCCTCTTTCAGAAGATCCAGCACTTTCAGCTTCAATTCGCTCAATTGTTTCATGCCTCATCCTCCAGCGCTGTTCCGATGACCGTCTATCCTAATTCGTGCCCTCGGAATCTAAATTTAATACTTATATTACATGAAATTGGGCATCCTGCAAAGAAAAACGTCCGTCGCATGGAAGATTTCCAGCCCGGTTAATTTTTCCTTATCGCGGTGAATTTATGGAGAAAGGCAAAATCGAGGAGGAACCACGAATGCAATTACATACGGGCCATTTCTATTGGCATCGGAATATGGAGCGAATCCCCCGATATCCGGCGGTAACCCGCAACCTGTCCTGCGACTGCCTGATTATCGGCGGGGGAATCAGCGGCGCGCTGTGCGCTTATCTTCTGGGGAATCGGGGAGTTCGCTCCATTCTTGTCGAAAAAAAACGGATCGCCTCGGGCAGCACGCTGGCGAACACCGGTATCCTGCAATATGCCAACGACAAAACACTGACCTCGCTCATTCAAACATTCGGCGAACAAGCGGCCGTTCATTTTTACCGGCTGTGCCGGGAAGCCTTGGTCGATCTGAAAGAAATCTGTCGCGAACTGGCTCCCGGGTTTCCTCTTCATGAGCGCAGCAGCCTGTACCTGGCCAGCCTGGAAGAGGAGGTCGCCTCGCTCCGCCGGGAATACGAAACGTTGACACAGCACGGGTTTTCGGTGGAGTGGTGGGAGGAAGCGGACTTGGCCGCACGTTTCCCGTTCCGCAGGCCCGCCGCCATTTACACGCAGGGGGACGCGGAGATTCATCCATTCGCTCTGACGCACAGTTGGTAAGCCGGGCGGAGGCGAACGGCGTTCGAATTTTCGAGGAATCTCCCATAACGGGATGGAATTTTAAAGAGGACGGGGTCCTTTGCCGTACCGGTCAAATGACGATCCGGGCGCGGCATGTAATTTTCGCCACGGGATATGAAACGCAAATGATCCATAAAGAGCCCGGCGCTTCACTGGTCGCCACTTATGCGGTCGTTACCGAGCCTGCGAATCATCTCGGCGACTGGTATGAACGAGCCATGATCTGGGAAACGGCCAGGCCCTACCTGTATTTAAGGACTACGTCCGACGGGAGAATTATTGCCGGCGGGCTGGACGAACCGTTGAAAGATGGAACCCTTCAGGAAGGAAGGGAGTTTCATCAAAGCGGCAAGCTTTTGGAGCGGATCCACGCTCTTTTTCCCCGGACCAAACGCCTCAAAGCCGCCTACGCTTGGGGGGCCGTCTTTGGCGATACCCGGGACGGTTTCCCCTATATCGGAACCCACCCGGATTACCCGAATTGCTATTTCCTCGAAAATTACGGCGGCAACGGAACGGTTTGCGCTATGATGGCCGCGCGGATGATCGCCGATGCTCTGACAGGCAAGCCGCGGCCCGATATGGCCTGGTTTTCGCTGTCGCGAAGCACCAAGCCTTCTCCACCATAGCCCTTACGGCGCAGCGTGCAGCCCGGCTGCAAGCGGTAGAGGCTGCTTTACGCCGCATCGACCGGTTCTCGAATCAATTTGCGGATCGCGATCCAACTGAGGACGGGCGTCGCTCCCAACCCGAGCATCAGCCAAGTGACGGTCGTCATACGGGGGGCCAGCCCGAAAACAACGATAAACAGCAAGGTGCCCGCAAGCCGGCCAGCCATGATGCTCAGCTCGCGCAAAACGACCAGTTCCACCCGATGTTCCACGCTGTCCTTGTTTTTGCCGATCAAATCGAATACCGAGGAGGTTACCGGCAGCAAATACAGCGGCATAAACAGAGAAGTGCCGATCCCGAACAACATGAGCGTAAAATAGTTGACTTTCCAAAGCAGCGGGCCGATCACCCCCGTGATCAACAAGGCGCCGATCAGCATTCCGTAATAACGGTGACTGATTTTCAGCCATTTTCCAACCGCCCAGAAGCTGACCAGGGAGACCAAGGAAGTCGCAAACGAAAATTGCCCGACTTTCCATTCCGCGGAGGTGCTGATATAGACCAGCAAAGTGACCAGGAAGGAAAATACCCCCTCCCGCAGGCCATGTGCCGCCGAGGCCGGCACGGCTTGCCGCCAGGGACTGTTTTTTTGAAAATGGCGAAAGGGGTCCATCCAGCGGTAGGTGCCGCCCCGTTTTCTTTTTTTCAGACGAAAGCTAAGCAGGATTCCAATCCCGTAGACGACGAGCGAAAGGGTAAAGATGACCCGATAGCCCACATCCCCTTTTAACATGGAAATCAGGCCCCCGGATGCCCATGGACCCAAAATTCCGATCACCGAACCTAAAATGCCGATCCAACCGTTGAATAAATCTCGGGTCTCCATATCGGTGACCTCAAAATAAACGACATTGAAGGCGAGCCAAAACAGACCTGAACCGATTCCGAACAGAAAACCCAGCGGCCAGATGTAGTTGACCGTATGCGGACCGGCCCAAAGGACAAGCAAATAAAACAGGCCGGAGACGACGATGCCGAGCCGGAGCGAAATCATTTTGTCCCGCTCTTTCACCCATTTGCCGGCGATCCAAAACGTCAGTCCGAGCGCGAGCTGCTGGCTGAACGTGAACCAGCCGATCATCGCGAAATCTTGTCTGGCCTTCCAAAGATAGACGTTCAGGAAGGTTCCCGATAACGCTCCAGCCAGGACGAAAAGCCCGTTGACGGCTAAGAGCAGCCGGGATTGGCCGTTAAGCGAACGTTTCATGCGTGTGCTCCTCCAGCGTTAAGGTGTATCCTGTAAGATGCCCAAAAGGGAGGGAACCAACACAAAAAAGGACCTTTTCGCCGGAAATGCGCGAAAAGGTCCTTGGGCCGTCCTCTATTGGCCACTCACCGTCCGAATCAAGGCGTTTCTGTCGTCCTCCGACAAAAATTTGCTCACATGGAAGCAGGCGGAGCATACGAACACGTTGAGTTTGGCCGTACCCGCCACAAGCGGCTGCTCAACCGCCTCCTGCCCGGCCGGTTCAAAGTCAGCCCCTAGCGGCTGGGTTCCGGCGAACATCATGTACTCCCGGCAATGCGGGCACTCCGGAATTTCATCCTGCCCGTCCAGTATTTTCTCCACGCCGGATTCATAGGCCAGCAGATCGCCGCCCGCAGCGGCGAAAGACTCCAGCCGGCGGATCGCGTTCAAATGGCTCTCTTCGTCCTCTTCCCAGAGATCGGTATCCGCCTCCTCGTCCGCTTCTACCTCCTCCTCCAGCTCCTCGGCGGAGCCGAGGGAGATATTAAGCGTGCGGTAGCCCTTCAACTCATTATGACAGTAAGGGCACTCTTCCTCCGGGCCAAGCTCCTCATCCCACACGATTTCGGTTTGACACCAGGGGCAAATCGTCGTTTCCATGAACGGCCCCTCCTTTCTTTTACACCAAATATCGAAGCGTTTTTTTTTAAGCGTTCCACAAAAAAATGACACCGGCAGCCAGAAACAGCATCGCCGCCACGAACAAAACCCTGACCAGGTTCTTCAACATGCCGTTCTCCTCCTATGCTATACATACTCCTATCACAAAGGATACCGATACCGAGACGGCCATCGCAATGAATCCCACGGCGGTATTTCCGGCGGCGATTTCCTTGTCGATATGGAAAACCGGGGTTAAAAATTCAAACATGACATACGCCAGAAACAAGAGAAAGGCTCCAACAAAGGACCACGACATGAAATCGTAAATCGTAGGACGGGCGGTCGCATACTGCAAAATATTGCAAAGCCCGAAAATTTTGCCGCCCGTGGCGAGTGAAGCCGCCATATTCCCCCGCTTGATTTCATGCCAGCATCGGTACCTTGTGACGAGTTCAAAGCAGGAAAGAAATACGATCAATTCAACTATCGCTACCGAAAAATACCCGGCCATTAGGCCGATCGGCTGTTCCAGAAGCGGATCAATGGTTTCCTTCAAATCGCTTCCCTCCCGTTTACTTCAGCTCGGCTACCGTCACACCGGTTCCGCCTTCCCCGTAATTTCCAAGTCGGTAGCTCTTGATATGCTTGTGCTTCCGGAGGTAATCCGAAATACCGGTGCGCAGAATCCCCGTGCCCTTGCCGTGAATGATGTAGATCTGGCCCAGATTGGCCAAATACGCTTCATCGATAAACCGGTCGACTTCAATGAGCGCTTCCTCCAGATTGGATCCGCGCAAATCGAGCTCGCTGCGGACCTGGTCGTCCCGCGTCCGCTTCACGTTGGCAACCGTGCGCTGCGCCTGTTTGGCCGGTGCGGGCGAACCGATCAGTTCCAGATCATCGATCGCTACCTTCATTTTCATAATGCCGAGCTGGACGAGCGCTTCTTTGGTGCCGGCCAGCTCGACGACATGCCCTTTTTGGTTCAGGCTGTAGACCATAACTTCATCGCCGGGCTCGATTTGCCGGGGCGCTTTGGCCGCTTTGCGCCCGGCCGCCTTTTTGCGCTGCTGAGGTTCGGCCTCGTCCAGCTGCTTCCGGGCGGCGATCAGTTTATGCTCCTTCACGGAGGCGCCTTCCTCCATCGCCAGCCTGCGCAGCTCGTCGATGATCTTCTCGGCCTCGCTTCGCGCCCTGGCCACGATCGCCCGAGCTTCTTCCTCGGCTTTTTCCAGCCTGCGGTCCTTCTGCTGCTCCAGCTTCTCCAGCTCCGCAGCATGGCGGCTTCTCAGAGCTTCCAGCTCCTTGCGCAGCTTCTCCGCCGATTCCCGCTCCTGCTCGGCCACGTTTCGGTTCTCTTCGAGCGAAGCGATCATATGCTCCACCCGCTGGTCCTCTTCCTTGATCTCGCCGCGGGCGTAATCCAGAATGCTGCCGGGAAGCCCCAGCCGCTCGGCGATCGCAAACGCGTTGCTTCGACCCGGAACTCCGACCAGTAACCGGTAGGTCGGACTCAGCGTGTTGACATCGAATTCCATACTTGCGTTGATGACCCCTTTGCGCTCGTAAGCATAGGCCTTCAGCTCACTGTAATGCGTCGTCGCCACCATCCGGCAGCCCAACGCATGGATATGCTCCAGGATGGCGATCGCCAAAGCGGAGCCTTCCGCCGGGTCGGTGCCCGCGCCGACTTCATCCAGCAGCACCAGGCTCTTCGGCGTCATTTTGCTCAGAATGGAGATGATGTTGGTCATGTGGCTGGAGAAGGTACTCAAATTCTGCTCGATACTCTGCTCATCTCCGATGTCGGCATAAATCGCATCGAAGACGCAGAGCTGGCTTCCTTCCTCCGCGGGAACGAACAGCCCGGACATCGCCATCAGGCTGAGCAGGCCGATTGTCTTCAATGTAACCGTCTTCCCGCCCGTGTTCGGACCGGTGACGATGATGGTCGAATACTGGTTGCCGAGTTCCACATCGATCGGCACGACCTGCTCCGCCGGAATCAGCGGATGCCTTCCCCGCCGCAGCTTCATAAAGCCGCGGTCGTTCATACGCGGGAGGACCGCTTTCATCCCGCGCGCCAGACGGGCCTTCGCGAAAATAAAATCAAGCTGCGCCAGCACATCGATGTCATAAAGCAGCAGTTCGGCCTGCTCTCCGACCTGGGCGGTCAACTTCTGCAGGATCACCTCGATCTCGCGTTCTTCGCGCAGCCGGGTTTCGCGCAGCTTGTTGTTCATTGCCACGATCGATTCGGGCTCGATGAACAAGGTCGCTCCGGAGCCCGACTGGTCATGGACGATCCCGCCGAAATGGGACCGGTATTCCGCCTTGACCGGAATGACAAACCGGTCGCCCCGGATGGTAATCAATTGATCCTGGAGCATTTTGGCGACGCTCGAGGAACGGATCATCGCGTCCAATTTCTCGCGGATCCGCACCTCCCCGCCGCGTAATTCGCGGCGGATTTGCGCGAGTTCGGCACTGGCCGAGTCCACCACTTCCGCGCTTTCGTCAATGCAGCGTTTGATCGCTTCCTCCAGCGGCTTCTGCTCGCTCAGCGAATCGCTGAGCGTAAACAAAAGCGGAATCGGATGCTCCTCATGCATATTGGCCAAAAAGCGCTTGATTCGGCGAGACCCTTCCAACGTGGTGGCAATGCCGAGCAATTCATGGGGATTCAGCGTTCCGCCGATTCGCGCCCGCTTCGCCGCGGGAACGATATCCACGATGCCGCCGAAGGCCGGATAACCTTTGAGCCGGTCGACGGTAAAGGCTTCCTCCGTGGCCTGCAGCAACCGCTTTACATCCTCCAGGCCGGTCACGGGCGACAATTCCTCCGCCGTTTCCCTGCCCATTGGAGTCTGCGTATACTTCACCAATTGCTCTATAATTTTTGGATATTCCATTGTTTTTAAAATTTTCTCGTCCAAGAACGTTCACTACTCCCCTCGGGCTATGATCCCATTATAGCGAATGAGGCCATTTTTCGCCATTTCCCCGGCGTCGTACATAAAAATGTCCCGACCGGAACAAGATAATTGAGGATTATCACACGTTATTTTGAAGAAGGAGGCCAAGTGCCATGAATTTTTTGGGACATGTCGTCCGCTTTATCGTCTCGGCCCTCGTTCTGCTTGTTGTCGGCTGGATCGTTCCGCAATTCAGCATCGGCGGATTCGGCAGCGCCCTGCTCCTTGCGCTCGTCATCGCTTTATTGGGCTGGGCGATCGAGGGAATCTTCGGTAAAAGGGTCACTCCGTTCGGAAGAGGCATCGTCGGCTTTATCACCAGCGCCTTGGTGATATGGTTGGCCCAGTTTATCGTCTCCGGCGTCTCCGTATCGATGATCGGAGCATTGCTGGCCGCGCTGGTGATCGGGATCATCGACCTGTTCATTCCGGTATCCACGCCGTTTGACGCCGGAAAATAATAGTAGTCAAACCCGATAGAGACCAACGAATCAAATCCGTCCCCTTCCCCGGACGGATTTGTTCTGTTTCCCCGTGTTCGAATTCACGATTCCTTCAAATCTTGTTCGACTCCCTCCTGTCTATCTACGCTATAATAATTCTTGATATTGTCAAAAAAACGTCATACAGAGAGGGATTAGCGTGAAAAAAACAGTTGCCGTTTTAATTTCTTCTGTACTTATTCTCCTGTTGGCTGCTTGCGGCGGAGGCAGCGGTTCCGGAAACAGCAGCGCGGCAAGCGATGTAAAGCCGGAAGCCGAATTGGTGATCGAAGCATCCAACTACAAGTTTGATCAAGCGGAGTATCGCCTTAAGAAAGATGTTCCCGTCAAAATCACGTTTAAAAATGTGGAGGGCAATCACGGCATTCTTGTCCCGGGCCTCAAGCTCCACCTGGATGGCAAGAAAGATTCAGCCGTCATTATCCCGAAGGAAACGGGAGAGTTTGAAGTAGCCTGTTCTATCATGTGCGGTAGCGGACACGGCTCGATGATCTCCAAAATCATCGTGGAATAGCAGAAACAGAGCCCCCGGCGTTTTCAGCCGGGGGCTCTGCCATTACCTGTCCTAATTTTGGTCCTGCTCAATCAGTTCGATCCATTCGTTGTACTCGTTCTGCAGCTTGGCGTAGTCGTCTTTCAGGCGGCGGTATTCCTCTTCCCGCTGCTGCACCTTCTCGCGTTCCACTTCGCGCTCGGCCTGAAGCAAGCGATATTCATGGGAGATAATTTCGTAACTGTCCGTAATCTCCTGCAACTGTGCGGCGATCTCTTCCTTCTGTTTCTCAAGCTCGCCGTATTCCGCGGAGAGGGTCAACGTCCGCTCGCCTCCGGCGGCGCATTCCTGCTGCCATTCCGCCAGTTGACGCTGCAATTCGGCCTCGGTTTCCCGCCAGGACGCCAATTCTCCCTGCGCGGCCGCAAGCTGCTCTCTCCATTCGTTTTCGCGCCGTTCGGCCGCTTTACGGGACTCCTCCAATTCCTCCGCGAGCGCAACATATTCCTGCATTTCCCGCTCGCTTTCCTCAAGCCGCAAACGCAGACGCTTGCTCTCCTCTTCCAGCTGCCGCTTGTCCTCGCCGGCCAGTTCGGCCGCCTTCTTGGCGGATTGGCGTTCGCCTTCAACCTGCGAAAGCTTGGCCTTCAAAGATTGCAAATCCTCTTCCAGCTGCGCGGATTTCTCCTGTTCGGACAATCTCTGCTCTTTCGCCGCCTCCAGTTCCCCGGTTACGGTCCGAAGCTGTTCCTCCAGCGAATTCGTCCGCTCTTCCGCCTCCAAAAGAGTGATCTCCAGCCGGCTTAGCTCATCGTTTCGCTTCTCCGCCAGTTTATGCCAGGAACTCTCGTTCTGTACGGCCGCCGTCAGCTCCGTGCGAAGCTTGTTCTCGCGTTCCTGGGCCTCCTGGAGCGAACGGGTATGCTTTTTGGCTTCCGCGTCGGCCGCCTGAATCGACTGATGCGCGAGCTTAAGCTGCTGCTCCAGCTTCATACCGTGCTCTTTCGCCCGTTGTTCCGCCGTTTTGGCGGCCTCTTCCCGCTGCGCGGACGCCTTGAGCTGCTGCTGCAACTGCTCCCGTTCTTCCTTCGCCTTGCGGGCATCCTGCTCCACCGTGCGCAGCTTCGCTTGAAGCTGCCCGTTGCTCCCGCGCTGCTCGGCCAACTGGCGCTCCAGTTCCTGAATCCGGGCCGTGGCCTTTCGGATTTCCTCGTCGCGTTCCTTCAAACCGGCTTCGGCTCGGCTAGCCTTGTCCTCAAGCTGTTTCTTATCGCTTTTTAACTGGTGATGCTGCTCCTGCAATTCTTTATAATCATGTTCCTGCTTCGTCTGGAGCGCCTGCATCACGGAAATTTCCTGGGCGAGGCTTGCCTTCTCACGCAATGTCCGGTCCAGTTCGTCCTGGAGCTGCTCCGCTCGCACCGCTTCTTCCGCCATACGGACGGCGGCGAGCACCGCCAGCCGCGGGGTATCGAGATGGGAATACATCTTGGCGATGGAACGCATCTGCTCGTCGACGCGCCGGGCTACCTGCTTGGTGTATTCCGCATTACTCCCGACGATTTTATATGAAGTGCCGTATATTTCCACATTTACACTAATACGGTCAGGGTTATTCACAGCCAAGTGCCTCCTTCGGTCGGGGTTTCATCTCAGATGTCTGTATTTGAACAAAAGTCACATCGAATATTTGCATAAGGAATGATTCGATGTGACTCTGTTTAATTCCTGCTATTTTCGCAATTCGGCTCCAAAAGTTTGCTCCAGCGTCTCCACAACTTTACCGTGAACCTCGGCGACCTCTTCATCGGTCAGCGTCCGATCCATGTCGCGGTAAGTCAGGGACAACGCCACGCTCTTCTTGCCTTCGCCCAGCTTGCTGCCGGTAAACACATCGAAAACCTCGACGGATTCAAGCAGCGATCCGCCCGTCGCGCGAATCGCGGACATCAGCGAGGCCGCTTCGATCCCGGCATCCACCACGACAGCGATATCCCGCTGCATAGCCGGGAAGCGCGGCAGATCCCGGTAGGAAACCGTCTCACCCGCCTGTTCGTACAGCGGTTCCAGGAGAAGTTCGGCCACATAGGTGTCATCCAGATCCATCTCCAACTGCACTTCCGGGTGAAGCTGTCCGAGGGTGCCGATCTTCCGGTTGCCTCCGGAACCGTTCAGGTAAATGGAAGCGGACCGTCCGGGATGGAAGCCCTGCGGCTGATCCGCCGCATAGGAGACTTGTTCGTTGAGGCCCAGGTATTCAAACAGGCTTTCCAACGCGCCCTTCAAATCATAGAAGTCGACCTTCTCGGCCGGGGTATTCCAGCGTTTTTCACCGCGGGAGCCGGCCAGCAGCAGCCCGAGCACGGATAATTCGCGAGGCTGGGCGGTCATGGAAGGATCCGTGCCCTGGAAAACGGTCCCGATCTCGAACAAAGCCAGATCCTCCTGCTTGCGGTTCCGGTTATACTGCGCCATATCGAGCAATCCCGGCAGCAGACTGCTCCGCAGTACGCTGCGGTCCTCACTCATCGGCATGGCCAACTTGACCTCGAAGCCGCCTTCGCCAAGCTCGGGGAATTTGCGGGAGGCGCCTTCCCGGATAAAAGAGTACCCCATCGTTTCCTGCCATCCGCCGTGCACCAGCGTACCGCGCAGCGCGCGACGTAGCGCCTGCGGCTTCGTATAGCCGCCCGCCGTCGTCGGTCCCTCAATCGCCGTGGTCGGAATATGATCGTAGCCGTACAAACGGGCCACTTCTTCGATCAGGTCGACATCGCGGGTAATATCGCCGCGGCGCGTTGGTACGCGAACTTCCAATACCTGGTCCGACGTTTCGGCGAAATCGAAATTCAATCGGCTCAATATCGCCTTCGTTTCAAGCGTCGAAATTTCCGTTCCCAAATATTCGTTCAATTTGTCCAGGGAAAGGGCGATTACCCGCTCCTGCTCCTCGGAAACGACGGACTGCACCACGCCTTGCAGCACATGGCCGCCGGCCAAGCGGGCCATCAGTGAAGCCGCACGATGGAGAGCCGGAAGAACCCGAGCCGGATCCACTTCCTTCTCAAAGCGCTGCGAAGCTTCGGATCGCAGCCCCAATTGGCGCGAAGTCTTCCGCACAACCGCCCCGTCGAATTTTGCGGATTCCAGGATGATATTCCGCGTATTCTCCGTCACTTCGGAATCGAGTCCGCCCATGACGCCCGCGAGCCCGACCGGACGGTCCTCCCCGTCCACAATCAGCAGGGCTCCCGGCTCAAGTTTGCGCTCCTGGCCGTCCAGGGTCACCAAGGTTTCCCCCGCCTTTGCGGTGCGAACCCCGATGGCCCCTCCGGCAATCCGGTCGGCGTCGAAGGCGTGCAGCGGCTGGCCGTATTCCAGCATCACATAATTCGTGATGTCGACGATGTTGTTGATGGGGCGGATTCCCGCGGCCATCAGCCGGTTTTGCATCCACAGCGGGGAAGCCCCGATCGTCACGTTGGAGATATAACGCACCGCATACCGGCTGCACAGGTCAGGGGAAGCGTTCCTAACGGAAACTTTGCCGCTGGCCGGCTCGGCGGTTTCCACCAGCTCTTTTTCCGGTTCGGGAAGCCGGATTTCCCGGCCCAGGATCGCTGCGACTTCATAAGCCGCGCCGATCATGCTGAGACAGTCGGAACGGTTCGGCGTCAAATCGAAGTCGAGGACCTGGTCGTCCAACTGCAGCAGTTTCGTAATCGGCGTCCCCACTTCGCTGTCTTCGGGCAGCACCAGAATGCCTTCCTGCTGCTCCTTCGGCAACAGCTTTTCATTGAGGCCGAGCTCCTTGGCCGAGCATATCATCCCCATGGAAGCGACGCCCCGCAGCTTGGCCTTTTTGATCTCCAGGCCGCCGGGAAGCTTCGCGCCCACCAGGGCAACGGGCACCTTTTGACCGGCCGCCACGTTTTTTGCACCGCAGACGATCTGCAGTTCCTCGCCCGTTCCGGCATCCACAAGACAAACGTTCAGCTTATCCGCATCGGGATGCTTTTCCTTGCTCTTGACAAAGCCGACCACGACCTGGGTGACTCCGTTATTGCGGTTCTCGACCGAGTCGATCTCGATCCCGGAACGGGTGATTTTCTCAGCCAATTCCAGCACATCGACCTGATCCAATGATACATATTGCGACAACCATTCGGCGGAAACTTTCATATTCGTTCTCCTTCCTTCTTCTTGAGGCTAGATTCTGGCGAACTGCTGCAGGAAGCGCAGATCATTGTTATAAAAATGACGGATGTCGTCAACCCCGTATTTCAGCATCGCGATCCGCTCGACGCCCATGCCGAACGCAAAGCCGCTGTAGATTTCCGGATCGTAGCCGCCCATCTCCAGTACGCGGGGATGCACCATACCGCTGCCCAAAATCTCCAGCCAGCCGGAGTTTTTGCAGACTCTGCAGCCGCTGCCGGCGCATTTCACGCAAGTGACGTCCACCTCCACGCTAGGCTCGGTGAAAGGGAAGAAGCTCGGACGCAGACGAATTTGCGTATTGGGGCCGAACATTTTGCGGGTGAATTCCAGAAGCGTGCCCTTCAAGTCGCTCATCCGGATTCTTTTGCCTACGACCAGGCCTTCGATTTGATGGAACTGGAAGGAGTGCGTGGCATCGTCATCATCGCGGCGGAAAACGCGTCCGGGACAGATCACCTTAATCGGCACTTCGCCTTGCATCGCTTCCATGGTGCGGGCTTGCACCGGAGAGGTCTGCGTACGCATCAGCAGTTCTTCCGTCAGGTAAAAGGAATCCTGCATATCCCGGGCCGGATGGTTTCTCGGCAAATTCAGCGCCTCAAAGTTGTAATAATCGGTCTCCACTTCGGGTCCTTCCGCGATCCGGTAACCCATTCCGATAAAAATATCCTCAATTTCTTGAATCACCTGGTTCAGCGGATGTACCGCCCCCTGTTTCATCGGTCGTCCGGGCAACGTTACATCCACCTTTTCGGCGGCGAGCCGGCGTTCGGTTTCCTGGCGTTGGAATTCCTGCTGCTTCGTATCGATCAGCGATTCAATCGCTCCGCGCACCTCATTGGCGACCTGTCCGATCACCGGGCGTTCCTCGGCACTAAGCGCGCCCATTCCGCGCAAAATTTCGGTCAGCGCCCCTTTTTTGCCCAAATATTTGACGCGCAGGTCATTCAGCTGTCCCGCATCGGCCGTCCGGCCGAGTTCCTCCAGCGCCTCAAGCTTGAGTGCTTCCAATCGTTCTTTCATCGGCAAATCCTCCTTAAGCTGTATGAATGATGGATTCATCACGGAAAAACAAAAAAGCCTTTTCTCCCGAAAAGGGACGAAAAGACCGTGGTACCACCCTTGTTAGAGTTTCGTTCCCGCCGCATGATTCCCGCCGTTAAACGGGCGGTAACCGGAGGAATATCGACTCTCACTTTCATCGACGTAACGGGTCGCGGCCGGTATCCTCTAGTGCACGCCATAGAAGCTGCTTCAAGCTTCCGCGCGGTTCAAGGAACTGCTCCGGAGCGAACTTCGGCAGCCTGTTTCCGTAGAGACGTTCTCAATCCACGACGTCTCCTCCCTGTAAGGAGGCTTCTGCCTACTCTTCTCCATCATCGCATTTGCTTTTTGACTTATCTGCTATTATATGCAAAGTTAACGCTTATGGCAAGCCGATGCCCCCGCTTTGGATTTCGGTCCCACCTATGGTATCGTAAACTGGAGTGTATACTTCCAGAAGGTTAACTCTAATCATCTAAGGAGCTATGATAGCTATGAACGGTAACTTACGCAAAAATATTACACCTGGGATCACCGTGGACATCGTTCTGAAAAAGGACCAGCCGACAGGCCGGCTGACACGCGGCATCGTTAAGGATATTTTGACCAATTCCCAGAGTCACCCTCACGGAATCAAGGTGCGGCTTCAGGACGGTCAGGTGGGGCGGGTAAAGCAGATTATATCCGGCGACGCCATCGTTTAAAAGGCAAACGGACGGCCTTGATGGCCGTCCGTCTTTCTATTTATTAGTCCAGATCCGAATCCCCGGTCACTCGCGGATTCCCGGTGCGGTCCAAACGGGCTTCCTCCCGTCTCAAAGTATCCCGCACCTGTTCCGTGTCCTGGACTTCACGCTTATGAACCTCAACCTCACCGGTGACCACCGGCCGCTTCGTAACTTCCACACGTTCCTCCGAAACCGGAATGCGGATGGTCTCGCCGGTCCCGATCGGCCCTTCCCCCATCGCTTCGCCCGCTGTTTCGGGAACCACCTTTTTCTCGACCACGACCTCCTCCCGGCTCACGGGAACGTCGATCGTTTGCTGCTCCTCCACCACTTCCTTGCGTAAATTCACTTCGCCCGCAGGCTCGCGGCGCTTGGAAATGTCGAGCTGCTCCTCGCGAAGCGGCATGCGCCGTTCCTCCCTAGCGTCCTCCGTAAGCGGCTCCGGAGTCCGTTCGAGCGTGGCGATCTCCTGGTAGAAGGTACCCGCGGGTTCGCGGGTTTCCGTTGTTTGGGCATCCCGGTAATGATGGGCGTTCAAGGAATGATGGTTGCGGAAAATACCGTAAACCCGCGTCTCCTGAAGCTCGTCCGCATCAACCATAACCAAAATTCTGCCGTGTTTTACAAAAGCATCGTATTCCTCGGCTTCTTCTTCCGGAATACCGAGTCCCACCAGGCCGCCGACCAATCCGCCGGTACCCGCACCGACGGCCGCGCCGGTTAAGGTCGCGGCGATCGGACCGGCCGCCACGATCGGGCCGATGCCGGGAATGGCCAACGCGCCGAGACCTGCGAGAAGCCCCGCGACACCGCCCAGCAAGCCGCCCGTCGCCGCACCGGCCGCGATTCCTTCGGGCGCTTTTGTTCCCGTTTCTTCATGAATATCCCGGATATCCTCTTTATTTTTTCCGATGACCGAAATCTCTTCCGGTTTGTACCCCAATCCCCGCAAGTCCATAATCGCTTCCGACGCATCTCGTTCGGATGCAAAAACGCCGACAATTTTGTTTTTGGCCATGTCGATTACCTCCTGATGTAGATTGAGTTCAGAACATAATTAACCGCTGGCCGGATGTTCAAACTTCCAAAACTTTTCAACAAACATTTTGTATACGTGTAAATGATGCGCATTCGTTTATTGACGCGTGTAATTTTATACTGACGAGGCCTTATCCAAAACGAATCAAACTTGCCCCAAGCTCTGCCTCATACACGTAAAATAACCCAAGCTACTATGCCGTTGCCGCTTTTGCCTGCCCCTGAATGGGTGCGCTTATTTATTACTAGTCCCCCTTCAGCAACCTTGATCATATAGAATACCTCCAGATTTGCATCTTTTTGGAGTTGGGAGTTTGGAAGCACTCTAAGCTTGAACACTCCTATGCTAACGCCCCCATCAGGTTTTTTGCTGCAAGCATCACTACACCACCCGCATAGCAGGTGTTTTTTGTTTCGCACGCTTCGCGTGCTCAACTGGCTAAAGCCACTAACAACAAAAACCCTTGCTGCGCAAGGGTTTTTGTTTGCTTATAACTAAGCGGGTGATGGGAATCGAACCCACGCTACCAGCTTGGAAGGCTGGAGTTCTACCATTGAACTACACCCGCATATGAACAAGTCTTTAATGGTCGGGACGACACGATTCGAACATGCGACCCCCTGGTCCCAAACCAGGTGCTCTACCAAGCTGAGCTACGTCCCGAAGCTTCGTCACGGTAAACCCGCTCGCGAAGACAAAATATATATTAACACTTTGTAAAAAAGGTTGCAAGTGTTTTTTGAAATGGAAGCCGAAAGCCAGTTCCTTAGCCGGCCAACCGGCTAAGGAACTGGCTTTCCAGGACGGCAGCGGGCACCGGGCGACTGAAGAGATATCCCTGACCCTCATGGCAGTTTTGCTCCCGCAAAAAGTTCAGCTGTTCTTCATTTTCGACGCCTTCCGCCGTCACCTTCAGCTTAAGGTGATGAGCCATCGTAGTGATCGTGGAAACGATCGCCGCATCATTGCCGTCGAGCATGACTTCCTTGACAAAGGACCGGTCGATCTTAAGCCGGTCGATCGGCAAATTTTTCAAATAATTGAGCGAACTATATCCCGTGCCGAAATCATCGATACTGATATGTACTCCCAGGCGCTTCAGGCTCTGAAGTTGGCTTAACGCCGTCTCGATATCGAAGGTCATGCTCTCGGTCACTTCCAGTTCCAAATAATCGGCCTCCAGCCCGACTTCCCGCAAAATCGCATCCACCTTGTCGGCCAAATTATACTGCCGGAATTGGCGCATCGACAGGTTCACCGATACGCACACCGGCTCATACCCCTGGATTTGCCAGTTTCTCGTGTCGCGGCAAGCGGTTCGCAGCACCCATTCCCCTAGCGGGACGATCAGGCCCGATTCCTCGGCCAGCGGGATAAACTCGCCAGGCGAAATCAGCCCGCGTTTGGGGTGATTCCAGCGGACCAGCGCCTCCATCCCGACCATCTTTCCCGTTTTCAAGCTGAATTGAGGCTGATACTCCAGAAAAAACTCGCCCCGAAGCAAGGCCTTACGCATATCATTCTCCAGTTCGACTTTCGATTGGGTCCGCTTCTTCATCGTCTCGGTATAGCGGATAAAGACGAGATCATGCTCCTTCGCATGATGCACCGCCATATCGGCGTATTGAATCAGTTGGTCGACGGATTGGCCGTCTTCGGGATACAGCGACAACCCCATGCTGAGCGAGATGTGAAATTCCGTATCATCGATCCGGACCGAGGGATTAACCGATTCCAGCATCTGCTCCGCTCTCTTTTCAAACCCGGACACCCCGTCCGGCACTGAAAAAAGAACCGCAAACTCGTCTTCCCCCATCCGGAATACTTCCTCTCCGGAAAGAAGCAGTCCCTTCAGGCGGTCGCCCAGTTCTCTCAGGAGCTGGTCTCCGGCGCTGTAGCCCAAGGAATCGTTAATGGCCTTGAAGCGATTGATGTTGATCACGGCGACTCCGGCCCGAACGGGTTCGTGTTTATTATCGGAATCGATCAACGCAGCCAGCATCTGTTTTAACCGGCGAAGATTCGGCAGGCCCGTCAAATCGTCATGATAAGCCATATATTCCATGCGCGCTTCCACCGCCTGCTGTACGCGAAACGGCTCGTCGATCGTCAGATGATAGACCCCTTTTAAAACGAAATAATAGGAAATGGCAAGATAAACGCTCCCGACGGCATGCATGTAACCAACCTCGGCCGGATCGGCTAACATCAACAGCGGAAATCCCATCATCATAAACATCAAAGCCCGGTTGACCATCATGGCCGCCGGCGGCCGCTCATGACGATATCGGTAAAGGATCGAGGTGATTGCGGCCGCGTGAAGACCCAAGACAGCGATGCATATCGCGATTCTTCCCGGGACCTGAAGATGCGATTCCAACCATGAAACGGGCAGGTATTTCTGATATGTATAAAGCAATACAATTCCGGCCGCGCTAACCAGCGCGGTTCCCAGCAGTACGATGAACTTATGTTTGCCCGAAATTTGCCGGTCGGGAACCGAGAAAATAAACAGCATTCCGATCGGGCACACCGCATTGGCGATCATCAAAAGGGCCGCGGTCAAGCCCGGTCCGGTTTCCAGGCCGAACAGCCGAATTTGTCCGATCCCCGCGGTATACAGCACATCGAGGGCTCCCAATAGAAAGAAAAGCACCGCCGAATACAACCGCTGTCTGGATAGCTTCTCGGTAAACATGATCCAGCCTTGGGTGAAGATCGCGAAGGATATCGCACCGCAGATCAGACCCGATAACAATTGCACCGTTCTCAACGCTTCAATGGAGGACGGCTTCACCGGAATTCCCGCGGACGTTATAAAAGCCGCCAGCATGACCCCCAGACCGAGCACTCCTTGGATAACGGTTACCCTCTCCTCTGTTCTGATTCCCATTGTGTGTTCAACCCCCGGAGGTAAGTATCTTTGAAGCTGTGACACTAGTACAATTCAACAAAAAACGACCTTTTCCTGCTTGCCTCCGCATGAAATAAATAAAAACGGTGACCGCGTGTCGGCATAGAAAAAACCCCGGCTTGGCAGGCCGGGTTTAAGGGAAAGCGGTTTATGATTTCTTCTCGAAGCTGACTTCCGGAGTCGTCAATTTATCATAAAATTCGACGACTTTATCTTTATCCGACGAAGCCCGAAGCGCCATCGCCGAGCGCGGATGTTCATCCAGCGTACCGGTAATCATGTAGGGAACCAGATAGCCCCATTCCTCCTTCTCACGGAGCGGGATCAACAGTTCCTCCAGCACCTCGAGAACCGGACGAAGCTTGTAATCGGTGTTTTTCAGATGCGTTACGAGCAGTTCCGTCGGGCAATTTCCCGCTGCGCGGCCCATGCCGTACACCGAAGCATCGAGAAGCTCGACGCCGAGATCAGCGGCGACAAGCGTGTTGCTGAAGGCCAACTGCATGTTGTTATGGGTATGAACGCCAAGCCGTTTATTCGGCAGATGCGTCTTAAACTTGTTCACGAGATGCTCCATATCCTTATAGTCAAGACTGCCGTAAGAATCGACGATGTACACGACGTCGACGACGCTTTCTTTGATTAATTCGAAAGCTTCGAGCAATTCATGCTCCATCACGTTGGACAGGGCCATAATATTCAACGTTGTCTCGTATCCCCGATCGTGGAACAATTGCACCAGCTTAAGCGCCTTATCCACGTCCTTGACGTAGCAGGCAACCCGAATGAGATCCAGCAGGCTTTCCGTACGCGGCAGGATGTCATTTTCATCCACTCGTCCGATATCCACAAGGGCGGAAAGCTTCGTTTTCCCTTTTTGCGGAATCACTTGCTTCAGGAACTCATCGTCCAAAAAACGCCACGGGCCGGCTTGGTCTGCCCCTTTCAGAAGCTTCGGCGAATTTTTATATCCGATTTCCATATAATCCACGCCCGCCTCATTGAGACCGGCATACAATTTTTGAACGAATTCCACACTAAAATCCCAGTTGTTGACTAATCCTCCATCGCGTATCGTGCAATCGACAATTTTACAATGATTTGTCTTCATCTTTTACCGATCCCTTTCCCTTGCGTGTATTAATATCCATCTTACTTGAAGGTAAAAGCAAAAGTAAAGAATGGGCTTCGTATTTTTGAGTGATATTTATCACAGTTGGCTTTTTTTACGGCATGATATATTATAATCCTAGTGTAAATGAGATTGATTATCAGTATCGATATCCGAGCAAGAAAGGTGTGACGCCCAATGGCTTTTTGCCGTAGTTGTTTATTGAATTTAAAGCCGGGGGAGTCCGGAACCATCTGTCGTTTCGGGCAAATGGATCCCGTCCTCAAACGCCGGCTGGCCGATCTGGGCATTTCGGTGGGTTCAGCGATTCAGGTAAAACAATACTGTCTGTGGGGAGGGCCGGTTGTGCTGGAGTGCAGCGGTCAGCTCCTGGGGATCCGCAAGAAAGACGCGGTTCATATCGAGGTGGCTGTCTCATGAGCGATGCGGTCCTGGTCGGAAATCCGAATACCGGAAAAACATCCCTGTTCAATACGCTTACAAGTTCCTATGAATATGTCGGCAATTGGTCAGGTGTTACGGTCGAGAAAAAAGTCGGCCGGCTTAAGGACAAGAGCGGCATACTGACCGATTTGCCCGGCATTTATTCGCTCCACCCTTTATCCCGGGATGAAGGCGTAGCTTCCGAATTCTTGCTTACCGATTCCCCCTCCCTGCTGATCAACATTGTCGACGCCTCGCAGCTGGAGCGGAATTTGTATCTGACGCTTCAACTGCTTGAGTACGGAAAGCCTGTTATCATCGGTTTAAATATGATGGATGTGGCCGAATCCCGCGGATTGGCGATCGATACCTCAAGGCTGGCAGCCCGGCTGCAGTCGAAGGTCGTCCCGCTGATCGCCCGCACCGGAGCCGGGAGCAAAGAACTGCTGCTGGCCATGTCCCGGGCGGAAGCGCGCGATAACGCCGGATTCCGAGTCGACTACGGAGAGGTCGTCGAAAAAGCGATTGAACTTATTTCCCGGGAAGTAAACGGGTTATTCCCTTCTCTATCCCCCCGTTGGCTGTCGCTTCAAATATTGGAGAACAACCCGGTGGTCATGGAATCCTCTCCCTTTCTTGAAGCCGGGGTACGCTCAACCGTTTCAAAGATCAGGGATCAGACGGAACAACAGCTTAGATCCTTGACGGGGACAGATAATTCCTCGCTGCAAGAGTATATCCGGAGTGTTCGTACAACGCTGATTCAACAAATTTGCCGGGAAACGGTCGATTTTAGCCAATCCAAACCGCACACGCTGACGGAAAAGTTGGATAAAATTGCGGCGCATCCGGTCTGGGGCGTCCCGCTTTTCCTGTTGCTCATGTATCTGACCTTTCAGCTTACGTTTGACTGGCTCGGCAATCCGCTGTCGGATATATTAGAAGGCTTTATTTCCGGCCCAGTCAGCAGCTTGGCGATCCAGGTCCTAGGAGCCGTGGGGGCTTCGGACTTCACCCGTGCGCTCATCATCGATGGAGTTATCGGGGGCGTGGGTGGTGTGCTGGTCTTCATTCCCCAGATTTTTATTATGTTCCTGATCATTTCTTTTATTGAGGACTCGGGATACATGGCCCGCATCACCATCATGATGGATAAATTGATGGAGATGGTCGGGCTGAACGGCAAAGCGCTCATTCCGTTTATTATCGGCTTTGGCTGTAACGTGCCGGCCGTCATGGCCTCGCGAAGTCTGGAACAACCGAAAGAACGGCTGCTGACGATGCTGCTGACGCCATTGATGTCCTGTTCCGCCCGTTTGCCCGTCTATGCTCTGTTTGCCGGAGTCTTTTTTGCGAAGTCCCAGGCGTTAGTCGTCCTTTCACTTTATGTCCTGGGGATCGTACTCGCGCTTCTTCTGGCCAAACTGTTTTCCAGGTTTATCTTCAGCGGAGAGAAGTCCTTTTTTATGGTGGAGCTTCCCCCTTACCGATGGCCCCAGGCCGTCACTCTCTTCCGCAGTACTTGGGAAAAAGGCAAAGGCTTTCTGCGTAAGGCGGGTACCTTTATTCTCGGCGGTTCCGTCCTGATTTGGCTGATGACCTACCTGGGACCCGGGGGCATTGCAAGCGATATGGACGACAGTTACCTGGCCGCCGTCGGGGGGCTGCTCGCCGGGATCCTGGAACCGCTGGGCTTCGGCACTTGGCAGTCGGGAGCCGCGCTGATCACCGGGTTTATGGCTAAAGAGGTCGTCGTTTCCACGATGAATATCATCTATCATGTGCCTGATCTGGCCGGGCTGCAAGGGCAAATCGCGGGGGCGTTCACGCCGCTCCAGGCGTACAGTTTTATGGCGTTCGTCCTGCTGTATACGCCTTGCCTAGCCACGGTGGGGGTTCTCCGCAAAGAAACGGCCTCGTGGAAATGGACACTGTTTTCGATCGTCTATTCCCTGACTCTCGCCTATCTTGTGGCCTTGATCATTTATCAAGGCGGAATATGGCTCGGTCTATAGCTTTAATAACGCGTATATCTAAGCTTGCTCAACCTATTCGTCTTGAAGGGAGCTTCCAAATATGGCTGATATATTGATCGCCGGGACCGTGTTTGTCCTCGCCGCTATCGCTTTGTATCGCGGGGTCCGCAAAAGCCGGAAGGGCGTTTGCGCTTCCTGTGCGCAAAACAAATCCTGCGCGATGGCATGCGCCGAACCTCCTTCCCCGAGTTCCAAAAAGTAAAAGTGCTGGCAGCAAAGGCGTCATCCTTTGCTGCCAGCACTTTTTGCATCTATAGCGTAATGACAACGGGCCCCGACTATATGACCAAAGGCAGGGCGATGACGAAGACTGTCCCGGCTCCCTTAACACTATCGACGTGAATGTGGCCCCGGTGATTCTTTATGATCCGGTAGCTGACCGACAACCCAAGGCCCGTCCCCTTCTCTTTCGTCGTAAAGAAAGGATCAAACAAGCGCGCGAGCAAAGCCTTATCCATCCCATTTCCATTATCGCGAATCGTAACGTTGACGTAACGGCCCTCCGGTTTTACATGGATATCGATCACACCCGCATGATCGCCTTCGACTTCTTCGATGGCATCCATCGCATTTTTGATCATGTTGAGCAGTACCTGCTTGATCTGCTTCACGTCAATGGAGACGTTCATGACGGTATCGGCTTCTTTCAGATGGATCTCGCATCCCTTCATCAGCGCCTCGCTTTCCGTTAACAAGACGACCTCTTTCAGCAGCGAGGTAATGCTCATCACCGTTTTCTGCGGAGCGGTGGGCTTGGACGAGTTTAAAAACTCATAAATAATATCGTTGGCCCGGTCGATTTCAGTCAAAATGATACGGGCATATTCATCTCTCCCCAATTGAATCAAATGGGGCCGGAGCAGTTGAATAAAACCGCGGATTGCCGTCAGCGGGTTCCGGATTTCGTGAGCGATCGCCGCCGATATTTTCCCCAGCATCGCAAGTTTGTCATTTTGATAAGCCGTCTGTTCTATAAGTTTGAAGTCGGAAACATCCTTGACGCTGAGCAAAAAATCGCCGTCCATCTGGTCTCCGTATGTCACCGTGGTAAGCCAGTATCTTCCGTATTCATCAACCAGTTCATGATTTTTCTTGCGGTAAAAGATGGTTTCACGATAAAGTCTAAGGATCTTCTTCTTCTTAAACCGGCTAAGATGAGGGTGGCGGAGCAGTTGAAGCAAATTGCAGCCGATAAGCGAATGGCGAGGAATTTCAAGCAGCCTGGCCATTTGAACATTGACAAAGGTTAAAACTCCATCGCTGTCAAATAGCATAATGCCGCTGTCAAGATGCTGGAGTACATTCTCGTACTTGTTCTTCACAAGCTGGGTCGATTGATACGCTTTCACAGACTGAAGCAGTGTCTCCTGGAATTCGCTCAACAAGTCGGTTCCCCCTTTTCTCCGAATGATCTTTCTGCCTCTGCAACAACGAACGATCACTATGCGGATGTTCATACCTGTCATACAGTATGAATCTACAACTATCCACCTTGTTTCCTATTCCATGAGCTCGTCCTGTATGTAATTTCGAACTGCGGCCGCCGTATGTAATACGGCCTAAATCAATCATAGTAAAGACTTCCAAATATCGTCAATCAGAGATCCTGTCGAAAAAAGGGGATTTTAGGTTAAGTCGTACTTCTTAATAGAAACAGCTCCCCGAATTGGAGAGCTGTTTCATGGCCTAGCTATTTTGTTGGAGTAATCTCGCCCTGCGCCTGCTCATGACCGCAAGGCGCTTTTTCAGTTCATCCTCCCACTTGTCATCACCGATTTGCTTGGCCACGGAGAGCAGATCGAGCGCCATGTCGATCTGGTTCTGCACGAGATCCATCGGTTCTTCATCCTCCCGATTAACGCAATTTCCAAAAATGGAGTCCTCGTCTTCCATAATAAAATCCTGGAAATCAATCTCGGAAAGACCGTCCCCGTGAGCATACTCCGCCAGCACTTCATATTCGTTCTCCACTTTGTAGTGGACTTCAACTCTATGGCAAACCGGGCAAAAAAGAAGCGGAACATTATGAACCTGGGTGCGGTAGTGCTTCAATGTTCCTTTGGTCCCGACCATACTTGCGCCACAGCAAAAACTCATTTCCCGACACCCTTTCCCGTTCAAGTTTCCGAACTGTCCCATGGATATAATTTGTGATTGCCTATATCTATTCTCGACAACGGCCGCAAATTCCTTTACAGCTAACAGGATGAACCCGTTGATTATAAAAAATACGAAAAATGACCTAGATCTATAAATCCTGCCTAAGGCGAATTTGCTTTTGCCTAAATGCAAATTACGAGGGCAAAAGGCCCCCTGTTGCGGACACTTGCCAACAGGGGGCCTTACGGCTATTTACTTATTAAACTTGAAGCGTTTTGTCACCCGGTTTCCAGTTCATCGGGCACAATCCGCCGGATTGCAAGGCTTGCAGCACGCGCAGCGTTTCTTCAACGCTGCGGCCTACGTCATTGTGGTTCACTACTTGATATTTCAGTTCGCCTTCCGGATCGATGATGAACAATCCGCGCAGAGCTACGCCCTCTTCTTCAATCAGAACGCCGTAGTCGCGGGCCACGCTCTTTGTGATATCCGAAGCGAGCGGGAAATTCAATCTTCCCAAACCGTTATTTTCCTTCGGTGTGTTGATCCAAGCCTTATGGCTGTGTTCGGAGTCAATGCTCACACCCAAAATTTCCGTATCCAGCTCCTTAAACTGAGCGTAAGCTTCGCTGAGAGCGGTAATTTCCGTCGGGCATACAAAGGTAAAGTCGAGCGGATAAAAGAAGAATACCAGCCACTTGCCGCGATAATCGGACAGTCTTCTGCGCCCAAACTCCTGACCGTCGCCCGTTACAATCGCCATGTCAAAATCCGGAGCAGGTCTTCCCACCAATCGTTCTGCCATTTGAAATATCCTCCTTTATAATATGTAAGAAACCCGAAAGGCCTCTCTATCACAGGATTATTTTGCGGCTTTTGGCCACATTTCAAATGGTATCATTCGGAATTTTCAAAGTCAAGATTGTAATCATTTCTTATTTATAATTATTATAAACTATTTCTTCATTGCGGCGACAATGAGGTCTCCCATGGCGGTCGTGCCGATCGCTTTGCTCTTGTCCACCGCGATGTCTCCGGTACGATGACCGGCATTCAGCACATCGGCAACGGCCCGTTCGATCGCATCCGCGGCATCCGCATAGCCGAATGTCATCCGGAACATGAGCGCAACCGATAGAATCGTGGCGATCGGGTTGGCGAGGTTCTGTCCGGCGATGTCCGGAGCCGAACCGTGTACCGGCTCGTACAAACCGAAGCTGCCTTCTCCGAGGGAAGCCGAGGACAGCATCCCGATCGACCCGGTCAGCATCGCCGCTTCATCGCTCAGAATGTCGCCGAACATGTTTTCCGTTACGATAACGTCGAAACTTGCAGGGCGGCGCAGCAACTGCATCGCGCAGTTGTCGACCAGCACGTGTTCCAGCTCTACATCCGGATATTCCGGCGCGATCCGGTTCACAACTTCGCGCCACAATCGGGAAGTTTCCAGCACGTTGGCTTTATCCACGGACGCCAGCTTTTTGCGGCGTTTTTGCGCAATTTCGAAAGCCTGGCGCACAATGCGCTCCACTTCGCTCACATTGTAGGCGCAGGTGTCGACCGCTTCCTGGCCATGCTCGGTATCGCGGCGGTATTTTTCGCCGAAGTAGATGCCGCCCGTCAGCTCGCGGACAACGATCAAGTCGGTCCCTTCAAGCACTTCCGGTTTCAACGTGGACGCGTCCTTCAGGCAATCGAATACCACGGCCGGACGCAGGTTCGAGAACAAGCCCAGCGCTTTGCGGATGCCAAGCAATCCGGTTTCGGGCCGAAGCTCCTTCGGATTGTTGTCCCATTTCGGTCCGCCGACCGCACCCAAAAGCACCGCGTCGGCCTTTTGGCAAATGTCCAGCGTTTCCTGCGGAAGGGGCGTTCCCTTCTGGTCGATGGCGATGCCGCCGAACAAAGCATGTTCCGTTTCGAAGCTATATCCAAACAGTTCTTCCGTCCGCTTAAGCACTTTTTCCGCTTCCGCGACCACCTCCGGGCCGATTCCGTCCCCGGCGATCACTGCGATTTTTTTAACTTCTGCCATGGTTGATTACTCCCTTTCTTCGGTAACTCACTCGAATAAACTCCTGTTTTAGTTGTATCATAGGTTGATTACGCTTAGCCAAGATATAGAATCTATTAGAGTTATAGGTTTTAACTATAAAAGGGAGATGATAAGCGCAACCACGTCCGTCTGCTTAAGAATAACGCCTCTAGAAAAAACCTCCAATGCGGCGTACCACAATGGAGGTTCTGATTCATTTCTTTAATTCCGCAATGCTCTAAAGCAATGGCTTGCGAAAAAGTTATTATTTCTTGATCCAGTGCATCAAGCCGCGCAGCTCTTTGCCGACAACTTCGATCGGATGGTTGGCTTCGTTGCGGCGAGTTGCTGTAAGGAAAGCACGGTTCGATTGATTTTCCAGGATGAAGTCGCGGGCGAATTTGCCTTGTTGAATGTCGGCAAGCACTTCTTTCATCGCCTTCTTCGTTTCCTCGGTGACTACGCGAGGGCCTGTTACATAGTCGCCATATTCCGCGGTGTTGGAAATCGAGTCGCGCATCGTTGCCAGTCCGCCTTCATAGATCAGGTCGACGATCAGCTTCAGCTCGTGCAAGCACTCGAAGTAAGCCATTTCCGGAGCATAACCCGCTTCCGTCAAGGTTTCAAAACCCGCTTTGATCAGCGCGCTTACGCCGCCGCACAGTACCGCTTGCTCCCCGAACAAATCGGTTTCGGTTTCCTCACGGAACGAAGTTTCGATAACCCCGGCGCGCGTACAACCGATGCCTTTGGCATAAGCCAGTCCGATTTCTTTCGCCTTACCTGTGGCATCCTGATGGATCGCGATCAAGCCGGGAACCCCGAAACCTTCGACATAAGTACGGCGAACCATGTGACCCGGGGACTTAGGCGCAACCAAAAGCACATCATTGTCCGGAGACGGAACGATTTGGCCAAAGTGTACGTTGAAACCATGGGCGAACATCAGAGCTGCGCCTTTTTTCAGGTTTGGCGCAATTTCGCTGTTGTACACGGAAGCTTGCGTTTCATCCGGCATCAGAATTTGTACGACATCCGCACGCTTGGTCGCTTCCGCTACGGAAAGAACTTCAAATCCGTCCTCTTTCGCTTTGTTGAAAGATTTGCCTTCACGAAGGCCGATAACGACTTGAAGACCGCTTTCACGCAGGTTTTGCGCATGGGCATGACCTTGGCTGCCGTATCCGATGATTGCGATGGTCTTTCCTTTCAATACGCTGAGTTCTGCATCTTGTTCATAGTACAAAGTAACTGCCATTTTTAATGCCCTCCCATAAATTGCGGGTATGCGTATCGCATGTCCCTGTTATATTTGGTTCTCCGCCTGTTTGACGGGTGATTCATGAGACCTCGCGGTAGGGGTTTCCATTCGCTATGCCCCGGGCCTCATCAATCCCCCGCCAACGGGTCGGAGAAGGTTGATGAATCGGATAAAACTAGTATGGCCTGATCTTTATGCGTTTCCTCGTATCATAGCCGTAACCCCGGTTCGGGAAAGCTCGCGGATCCCGTAAGGATGCAGCAGCTCGATCATCGCATCGATTTTCTCCGTATCGCCCACAACCTGAACCATCATACTGTTGGTTCCGATATCCACGACCGCGGCGCGGAACGTTTCCACAACGCCCATAATCTCCGGGCGCTCCGCCGGTTCCGACTTTACCTTGATCAGCGCCAGCTCCCTGGCGACCATCGGCTTGGAACTTAGATTTACAACCTTGATGACATCGATCAGTTTATAAAGCTGTTTCTCGATTTGTTCCAAGGTTTTGTCGTCCCCCTGGGTGACGATAATCATCCGGGACAATCCTTCTTCCTCCGACTGCCCGACCGTAATGCTCTCGATATTGAAGCCGCGCCGGCCGAACAGGCCGGACACGCGCTGCAGAACACCTGGCTGGTCATTGACCAAAACGGAAATTGCATGGCTCTTTATCATGATTCATCGTCCCCCATCAGCATTTGATCAATGGTGGAACCTTGAGGTACCATCGGATACACGTTTTCTCCCTTTTCAACCACAAATTCCACCAATACCGGGCCCGGCGTTTCCATCGCTTCTTTCCACGCCTGTTTGGCTTCCTCTTTGTTGGTGGCGCGCAGGCCTTTCACGCCGTAAGCGTCCGCCAATTTCACGAAATCCGGGCTGCCGGCCAAATCGATATGACTGTACCGGTTGTCGTAGATCAATTCCTGCCACTGCCTTACCATTCCGAGTACCTGATTGTTGATAACGACGATTTTGACCGGAATGTTATTGATCGCGCAGATGGCCAACTCCTGGGCGCACATCTGCATCCCGCCGTCCCCGTTGATTGAGATAACCAACCGGTCGGGATGGGCCATTTGCGCACCGATCGCCGACGGGAATCCGAAGCCCATCGTCCCCAACCCTCCGGAAGTAATCCAGGAGCGCGGCTGATTGAACTTGTAATACTGGGCCGTCCACATTTGATGCTGACCAACGTCCGTCGTTACGATCGCTTCCCCGCGGGTCGTTTCATTCAGATGCTCAATAACCCATTGCGGTTTTAATACCGTATCGGAATCCTTGTAGCGGAACGGGTACTTCGCTTTGGATTCCTGGACATTCGCTCTCCAGGCATCCGCTTTTGCCGCCCGTCCGACCAAAGGATTCAGCATTTCCAGCACCGTCTTCACATCGCCGACAATCGGAATGTCGGTGGCTATGTTCTTGCCGATTTCCGCCGGATCGATATCGATATGGGCGATTTTCGCATGTGGGGCGAAGCCGTCCAGCCGTCCGGTTACCCGGTCGTCGAATCTCGCTCCGATGCTGATCAGCAGATCGGCCTGCTGAATCGACTGGTTTGCCGTATAAGTCCCGTGCATCCCCGGCATGCCCATCCACAGCTCATGTCCGCTCGGGAATCCGCCGAGGCCGAGCAATGTCGTCGTAATCGGAATTTCCGTTCGGTTTACAAATTCCAACAGCGCCTCGTGACCGCCCGAGTAAACCACGCCCCCGCCGGCCAAAATGACCGGACGCTCCGCTTCCTGAATCGCTGCGGCAAGCTTGTCGAGCTGCAGACGATTCGGAACAACGGTGGGATGGTAGCCCCGAAGGTTCACGGATTGTACCGGTTCGAACAAGGCTTTATTGGCCGAAACATCCTTCGGAATGTCGATCAGCACCGGGCCTTTTCTTCCGGTATTCGCGATGTGGAACGCCTCGTGGATAATCCGCGGCAGCTCCTCCACACTTCTTACCAGGTAACTGTGCTTCGTAATCGGCATCGTTATGCCGGTGATGTCCGCTTCCTGGAATGCGTCGGTCCCAATCAGGCTGGAAACGACATTGCCTGTAATGACGACGAGCGGAACCGAGTCCATGTAGGCCGTCGCGATCCCCGTCACCGTATTCGTCGCTCCCGGACCGGAGGTGGCGATGCAAACGCCAACCTTACCGCTGGCGCGGGCATAACCGTCTGCCGCATGAATCGCGCCCTGCTCATGTCTCGTCAGCAGGTGATGAAAATCGGTAAAACCGTACAAGGCGTCGTAAATGTACAACACCGCGCCTCCCGGGTAACCGAAGACGCACTCGACACCTTCCAAAAGCAAACTGCGAAGCAAGATTTCCGACCCGGAAATGACTTCCGGTTTCATCCATTTCTCACGTAATTGTTCTGTAGACCGCACTGCTGGAATTTGCGCGCTCATCAGTCATCCTCCTTCCAAGAATGGGTAATTCGATTTTTTTTGATTTGTATGCAACAAAAAAACCTTCCGTCCGCCGGAATAGTCTCCTATTCCGAGGGACGAAAGGTTTAGCTTCCGTGGTACCACCCATGTTCACCCGGTTCTTCGCAGTACCGGACCTTGACGAGTACAGGCCCAATAAACCCATACCCGCGGTCTTTAACGCAGACCTGACGATTTCCCCTAATACGCCGTTCGCAAGCTTTACCTAGGATCGCTTGCAGCTTTTCAGGGAAACAGCTCCGAGGTGAGCTCGCATTTAAGGGAATAATGCAGGATGGTCTCAGCAAATCCATCCATTCTCTGAGCAAAGAGCCCTTAAACCTTCGTCCTCATCATCGCCGATTGCCGATTGAAGTAATCGTTAAAATGTTTAGGAACATTATATGATTAGTTTACATCCCGAGTCAATACCCATTTGGAGCCAGTTTTTTAATGACCCCTGGCGTCGGTGGCGGACAACGAATAACGTCCGGCTCTTGAGGTCGCTTGAAATCCGGTTGGTTTTACCGGAACGCTTTGCCCTCCTTACGTCATATGATAGAGTAAAGCGCCCAATTTTATTCGGGTTCGCGTCTTTCATTCACAAATACTTAGGAGGAGGTAAAAGAGCGGATGATACGCTACAGAAGGCCCAAACAGGATGATCCGGTCATTTTCGAATTAATCCATAAGGAGCTTGTCCCGTTTTCCAACCTGCCTCCGCAAGAATTAAACGCCGTACTGAAAGACCTGCCCAAGCGGCTGGCGAGAGGCGTGACGCTGGTAGTATCCCCCTGTTACGAATCCGATCCCGTAGCCTTCATCCACTTTATGGTGCACGGCGATCTTTTATATATCGATATGATGGCGGTATCTCCCGCGCACCGGCGCAAACGGCATGGGAAAGCGCTGCTGGCCCATGCCGAAAATTTCGCCGGTTCGCGCGGATGTTCCCGGGCCAAAGTCTTGGTGGACCGCGACAACACCCGGGCTCATCAGTTTTACCGGAAACTTGGATACCGTACGGTTCGCTTTATCCAGCCTTCGGCGTGCTTTGAGCTGGAGAAAAGACTGCTTGTTCGGCGCTAGCCGTTTACCAAAAATAAGGGTTTACACCGTAAGGATATCCGTAAGGTCCCGCCCCGTACGGGCCCGGTCCGTATGGGCCGTAACCTCCATATCCGCCGTAGTTATAAGGGGACGCTCCGATGGCGAGCAAATCGAACAAAACCAGCGGGATAATCGCTTTGGTTTTGACTTTTTTTCCGGAGTTTTGCGTCACGATCAAACGGTTGCCGCTGATTTTGACCAGCTTGCCCGTTACGATTCCACCGTCCTTTTTATAGGCGATAATCGACTTGCCGAGCCACTTTTCGGCGTCCTTTCTTGTTACCTTTTTGCTCATGGTAACCCTCCTCCAGTGTGGGATCCCTAGCCATAATTCCGGCTATTCGTCTTCACACCACTATATTCGGCCCGCCTTGTTTCCGCCTGCGCCATCGCCTTCTCCACCATAAGAAATAGGCCCGTTAACAAAAAAAGCGCGGGCCGTAGGAGAGAAATCCCCCTACCGGCTCGCACTTTTTCGTTATTCTTTCAAGTTCTATCGTTTGGACGGATCGTAAGGTGTCCCCAATGCCGCCGGCGCCGAAGAACGGCCCACCGCACTCACCAGGACGATGATCGTCAGCACGTATGGAATCATGAAAATAAATTCCTGCGGAATGCTTCTGGACCATTCGAACAACTGCACATAGTTGCGGATCGCTTGCGAGAATCCGAAAAACATGGCGGCCCCCAAAGCGCCGACCGGATTCCACTTCCCGAAAATCATCGCGGCGATCGCGATAAAGCCTTGGCCCGAGATCGTGTTATGCGCAAACGTACTTGTCGTGGTGAGCGTGATCGTCGCGCCCCCGATCCCCGCCAACGCACCGCTGATCATAACGCCGATATAGCGCATCCGCGAGACGTTTACCCCTAGCGTATCCGCTGCTCCAGGATATTCGCCGACGGAGCGCAGGCGAAGGCCGAATGGCGTTTTGAACAGCAAATAGTAGGCGATACCGACTAGGATAAGCGCCAGATAGGTCGTCGGATACGAGTTAAAAAAACCTTCCCCGATAATCGGAATGTCCCTAAGCACCGGGATCGCTTTTTTCTCGAACACGTCAATAAGCGGGGTTTCGGCCGAGCCGTTAAAAATCAGCTTGACGATGTAAACCGTTAATCCGGCCGCCAAAAAGTTGATGACGACCCCGCTGATCGTTTGATCGGCTTTAAACGTAATGGTCGCGACCGCGTGAATGAGGGATCCAAGAATCCCCACTACGACTGCGGCGATTACACCGACCCAAGGGGCCATACCGCCGAGTCCGGCTTCCTGGGCATAATAAGTGCCTACGCCTGCCGCGAACGCCCCGAAAATCATCAAGCCCTCCAGGCCGATGTTTACTACGCCCGACCGTTCCGAGAAAATACCTCCGAGCGCGGCGAATATGAGCGCTGTTGAAAATACAAGGGTTGAATTCAACAACTGGCCAAGCAGCGTAAGAATGTCCATATTACAACACCTTCTCTTTCTTGCGCTTGAGGTAGAATGGTTTCAACACAAACCTTACAATCCCCTGGGCCGCGATGAAGAAAATGATCGAGCCGATAATGATCTTGATCAATTCCGGCGGAACCCCCGCGGCAAAGCTCATGCCGGCGGAACCATAGGTAAGCACGCCGTAAAGCGAACCTGCCAGGACAACCCCGAACGGATGATTCATCCCCAATAGCGCAACGGCTATGCCGTCAAAACCGTAGCCCGGGGATGCCGCGAACACGGATTGATAATGGAATACCCCAAGCACCTCAAAAGTTCCGGCCAAACCGGCAAACACACCGCTGATGAACATCGCCTTTACGACATTCCGGCCCACATTCATCCCGGCATAATCCGCTGCGTTCGCATTGAAGCCGACCGCACGCATTTCATAACCTTGTTTGGTTTTCCACAAATAAACATAGAAGAACACAGCCGCCAGCAGGGCTATGACCGTTCCCCAGTGAACGCGCGCATTGTTGAAAATGCCTCCCAAAAATGTCATAGCCGCCGAAGCGCCGATATCTTCGGAGCGATTCTGACCTTTCATCAGGAAGAAATGGCGAATCACGTAATTGGAAAGATATAAAGCCGTCCAGTTCAGCATAATCGTCGTGATGACCTCGTTAATGCCGCGCTTGGCCTTCAGATAACCGGCGATCGCCGCCCAAAGTCCGCCCGCGATCCCGCCGGCAATGACGGCCAGCGGCACGACGATATTAGAGGATACGCCCGTCATTAAGAGGGATACGGAGGTGGCGGTCGTCATCCCGATCAAAACCTGCCCGTCCGCACCGATATTAAACATCCCGGAGCGAAACGCAAAGGCGACCGCAAGACCGGTAAAGATCAGCGGAGTAATTTGACGAATCGTCTCCCCGAAATCATACGGATTACCCACAACGCGCTGAATCAATGCGCTGTAGGCCACCAGGGGATTGTAACCGCCGAGAAGCATGACTACCGCGCCGACCAGCAGGCCGAGCAAAATGGCCACAAGCGGAACGATCAGGCTGTCCAGCGAAAATATTTTGCGCAATTTATCCATGCGATTGACCTCCCTGTTCCATGAAACCGGCCATCATCAGTCCGAGCTCCTGATCGTTCGTGTCCTGCGGACGCACCTCACCGACAATTCTGCCTTCGTAAATAACGGCGATGCGATCCGATACATTCATAATTTCATCAAGCTCGAAAGAAATTAGCAGTACGGCTTTCCCTTTGTCCCGCTGTTCGATCAATTGCCGGTGAACGAACTCGATCGCGCCCACGTCCAGTCCACGGGTCGGTTGAGCGGCGATCAGCAGATCCGGGTTCTTGTCTATTTCCCGAGCAATAATCGCTTTCTGCTGATTCCCCCCCGACAGAGAACGAGCTTTCGTATAAATGCTGGGGGTTCGCACATCGAACTGCTCCACCAGCTCTTCGGCATGGCGGTCTACTGTCTTCTGATCGATAAATCCGCTTTTGCTGTACGGATGCTTATAGTACGTTTCGAGCACCATGTTCTCGCTGATGGAGAAATCGAGCACCAGTCCGTGCTTGTGCCGGTCCTCCGGGATATGGGACAACCCGCTTTCGATTATTTTGCGTACGGGCAGATTAGCGATTTCCTTGCCCGATAACTTGATGGAACCGGAGTTGATTTTGCGGAGCCCCGTAATCGCTTCGATCAATTCCGTTTGTCCGTTACCGTCCACCCCGGCGATCCCGACGATTTCTCCGGCTCTCACCTGCAGGTTCAGACCGTTCAACACCGGAATTCCGTCCTTGTTTTGCATCTTGACCTCGTTCAACTGCAGAACAGGTTCTCCGGCAGCCGGCTCCTGTTTGTCAATTTGGAACGTAACATCCCGTCCCACCATCTTGGCGGCCAATTCGTTCGGGTTCGTGTTGTTCGTGTCGACCGTATCGATGACTTTTCCCCGGCGAATAATCGTCACCCTGTCGGAGATCTCCATGATTTCCTTCAGTTTGTGCGTGATGAGAATGATCGATTTGCCTTCCTCAACCAGCCTTTTCATAATCGCCATTAACTCTACAATTTCTTGCGGCGTAAGTACCGCTGTCGGTTCGTCAAATATAAGAATATCCGCGCCGCGAAACAAGGTCTTCATAATTTCGACCCGTTGCTGCATGCCAACCGAGATATCCTGAATTTTGGCATTCGGATCGACCTGAAGACCGTATTGTTCCGACAATTTCGCCACTTGGGCGGACGCCGATTTATAGTCGATATTCAATCCCTTTTTCGGTTCCATCCCGAGAATAATGTTCTCGGTGACCGTAAAAGGCTGTACGAGCTTAAAGTGCTGATGCACCATGCCGATGCCCAGTTTGATCGCTTTGTTCGGGTTATCGATCGTGACCTGCTTCCCATTGATCTCGATCGTGCCGTGATCGGGTTGGTAGAGCCCGAACAGGATGTTCATTAACGTGGATTTGCCCGCCCCGTTTTCGCCAAGCAGCGCATGGATTTCACCTTTACGCAAGGTCAGGCTGATTGAATCATTGGCTACAACACCGGGAAAAGATTTTGTGATTTGCTTCAACTCGACTACGGTAGCCGCAGTGCTCATGAAATCACCCTCACCATCATGGGATTTACGCAAACAACAAGGCCAGCTAAGATAACACTGGCCTTGCCTGCTTGTACATATTAAACTATCGGCCGTATTGCAGCTTCCGTTACAGAGCTTGATTACTCTGCGGGAACCGTAATTTCGCCGCTGATGATCTTTTGCTTGTATTCTTCGACTTTGTCGAGAATTTCCTGGCTCACATTTTTCTTGGAAGTCTCAGGCAGACCTACGCCGTCATCTTTCAGAGTCAGATTAGTTACCGTACCGCCCTTGAAAGTTCCGTCGATGACTTGTTGAGTTACGTTCTTAACCGCAACGTCCACCCGTTTGATCATGGAAGTCAAAGTAACGTCGTCGCCGAATTCCAGCGATTGGTCCTTGTCAACGCCGATAACCCAAACTTTGGTGCCGCCAGCGTTATTGCGAGCTTTCGCTTCGTTAAATACGCCGTTACCGGTTTGTCCGGCCGCCGGGAAGATAATGTCTGCGCCGTCGTTATAGAGCTGGCTCGCCAGCGATTTCCCTACATCCGGTTTGTCATATGCGCCGGCGTAAGTAGGGATTACTTCCGCGTTAGGGTTAACTGCCTTTACACCCGCTTGGAAGCCGACTTCAAAGCGTTTGATTACCGGACTTTCGGCCCCGCCGATAAACCCGACTTTGTTAGTTTTTGTCGTCATCCCTGCGACTACGCCGACCAGAAAGGCCCCTTCGTTTTCGGCAAACGTAATGGATTCCACGTTAGGAGCATCAACCACGCTGTCGATGATCGCCAGGTTCGCGTTTGGATTCGCGTCCGCCACTTGTTTCAAAGCGTCGCCAAGGTCAAAGCCGATTGCCCATGTCAGATTATAACCGCCTTGCACGAACTGGTTCAAGTTAGGAATGTAGTCCGCGCTGCTGTTACTTTGCAGGTATTTGTGTTGAATCCCTTGCTCTTTGCTCAGCGCCTCAAGAGCTTCCCAAGACGATTGGTTGAAAGACTTGTCGTTTACGCCGCCAATGTCCGTAACAAGACCTACCTTGATATCGGCCCCTTTCTTCGCCTCATCGCTCGTTTGGGTATTGCCGGCTCCCGTATTCGACGCTGCGCCGTTGCCGCCCGCGTTCTCCTTTTTGTTGCCGCATCCCGCCAGAATCATCATCAGCGCGAGGACCATGACTAAAGAAAATTTGAAGGCTCTGTTCATTGACGTTAAATCCCCCTTATGATTTTTAACCTTGTCTAGGCTTCATGTACAGACCGATTATACCTTTAAATTAGTGTAAAATCCATACTTTTAATGACCGAAGGTTAAATAAGTTTCGCCTTTTTGTGAAATGAAGCGCTTACCTTTGCCATAACTGCCACAGAACGTTCGCTATGTGTAAATATCAAAGATTACCGGCCTCGGTCAGGCCGTTTTTATCTATGTATAGCTTTTCCCCAAATGCTGTTTCTTAACACAAAACGGCCGTCGTCTCCGGTAATTTCTCAACCAGTTACGACGGCCGTCTCAACATCTTAATTAGGCGTTGATTTTCTCTTTGGCCACACTAGCCAACGAGTTAAATGCATTGATATCGTTAACAGCCAGGTCCGCAAGCATCTTGCGGTTGATGTTCACTTCAGCCAGCTTCAAACCGTGCATCAATTTGCTATAGGACAATCCGTTCATGCGGGCAGCGGCGTTGATCCGCACGATCCACAGTCTGCGGAAGTCGCGTTTTTTCGTGCGACGGTCGCGGTATGCGTAAAGCAAGGATTTCATCACTTGCTCGTTAGCGGTTTTGAAGATGCGGTGTTTCGAACCAAAATAACCTTTAGCCAGTTTCAATACTTTTTTATGACGACGACGAACGACGAATCCGCCTTTTACTCTTGCCATATTAATAAACCTCCCAATAAGTTGTGTTAAAAATTACTTCAAGTTTGCAAGTTGTTGCTTCAAACGGCTAACGTCACCGGAATAAGCCACAGGGCTGTTTGCCAATACACGTTTAGCGCGTTTGGACTTATGGGACAGCAAGTGATTGCGGTTCGCTTTGTAACGTCTTACTTTACCGGATCCGGTAATTTTGAAGCGGTCCTTCAGACTGCTGTGGGTTTTCATTTTAGGCATTGTACTTCCCCCTCAAAGTTTGTGAGCTGCGCGGCTCACCGGTCAAGCCCGGGATTCGCGCTTAGTTTTTAGGTGCCAAAATCATGATCATGCTGCGGCCTTCCAATTTCGGATGGCGCTCAATCGTGGAAAGTTCCGCAACCTCGTCTTTGACGCGATCGAGAATTTTCTTACCGATGTCAGCATGGGTAATTTCACGTCCGCGGAAACGGACCGAACATTTTACCTTGTCTCCATCTTTTAAAAATTTGATCACATTGCGAAGCTTCGTCTGGAAGTCGTGTTCTTCGATATTCGCACGGAACCATACTTCCTTGATGTCCACTATCTTCTGATTCTTACGGGCTTCCTTCTCTTTCTTCTGTTGCTCGTAACGGAATTTGCCATAGTCCATGATCCGGCATACCGGAGGCTTGGCCGTCGGCGCCACGTTAACCAGATCCAGATTCAGGTCGATGGCCATTTGAAGTGCCTCGCGGATCGGTTTGATACCGATCTGTTCCCCGTTGGCTCCCACCAAACGTACCTCTTTGGCCCGTATCTCATCGTTGATCAAATGTTCCTTACTGATAATTCTCCACCTCCAAATAATTCTATTGTCCCTTTAATGAGGGTTATGGCTCAAAATAAAAAGGGATGCAGGTCCACGCCCGCATCCCAAATTGATCGTCAATTCTTCATGAATAAGTCTATTCATAAATCATTGGATCAAAACCAGCCAACACGATCGTTGGACAGGTGAGAAGCCATGGCCTCTGCTTGCAATCCAAAACAGTTATTGCAACACACTTGAATACTTTAACATATTCCTCAAATCATTGTCAAGCGATATAAAGCCGGATTTTGAGCACCGGAAGGGCCGGTTGAATTCAAGATTCGACGCCGACTTGACTTCGCAAGTAACCACTTCGTGATCAAAAGCCGGATTTTGAGCTACCCATTCAATAAAAAGCTCAAAATCCGGTTTTTCAGCACCGAGAAGCTTGGATGAAACCGGACCTGAGGAGCGGAGCGTAGGAGGAGCCTACGTGAGCACCGGAAGGGCCGGTTGAATTCAAGATTCGATGCCGACTTGACTTCGCAAGTAACCACTTCGTGATCAAAAGCCGGATTTTGAGCTACCCATTCAATAAAAAGCTCAAAATCCGGTTTTTCAGCACCGAGAAGCTTGGATGAAACCGGACCTGAGGAGCGGAGCGTAGGAGAAGCCTACGTGAGCACCGGAAGGGCCGGTTGAATTCAAGATTCGACGCCGACTTGACTTCGCAAGAATCACTTCGTGATCAAAAGCCGGATTTTGAGCTACCTTAGATTAGCCTTGTTTGCTTTGTACTTCTTCTAGGCGTACCACCCGCGTATGCTGCGTATGGCTCCACTGCTTGTTGTTCTGCGTAAAGAAAGCGTAAAACGTGATCGGCCACCACGATACCAAGTAAATCGGGAACAGCACCAGGTAGGCGTATACTTTCTTCGATTTGACCTTCTCCAGAATCATCGCCGTCAGGAAGATAAACACGTTGGCCCCGATCGCTACAAAAGAGAGCCATAACGGAAGATGGGCATACAGCGTTTCGAAATTTGGACCGCCGAACAGCGATTGGTCCGCCCAGATAAACGCGGTCAGCAGGAAGGTCAGGAGCACGATGTAGACGTTAACCCCATACAAGGCCATATCCAGTTTGACCAAATTCCGTTCCTTGATGCTCTTCCAGAGAAGCGGAAAGAAATACCGGCGAGCCACCGTGAAATGCCCCTGCATCCAGCGCAGGCGCTGACGCGCGGAAGCTTTGAATGTGAGCGGCTTTTCGTCAAAAAGTTTCGCGTCGTAGTTAAACACCGGATAAATCCCGCGTTCCACGCAGCGCATCGTAAATTCCAAATCCTCAACCAGACTGGTGGCTCCCCATCCGATTTCTTTCAAGAGCTCGGTTTCGAAGCACATCCCCGTCCCTCCGAGGAAGTTAGCCATTTTCAAATTATGGCGGGACAGCTGCCACAACCGGTTGCAGTACCAATAGGAAATCCCGTAGGAAGCCGTAATCCAAGAGTCCTCAGGGTTTTTCGTGTCGATGTAGCCTTGAATGACCCGTGCTCCGGAACAGAGATCGTTATTCATCTCATTCAGGAAGTCCGGATGCGCCAAGTTATCGGCGTCAAACATCACGACCGCGTCATACTGCCTCGGCATTTTCCACAGCTGCTTCAGCATCCATTCGATGGCGTATCCCTTACCGCGAAGGTTGGGATTCGTACGAACGCAGGCGTTCATGCCGTGGCTTCTGACAATGTCGGCGGTCCCGTCCGTGCAGTTGTCGCAGATGACAAATACATCGTACAGTTCCTTCGGGTAATTCAGTTCTTTCAGGTTTTCCATCAAAGCGCCGACGACCTTTTCCTCGTTATGCGCCGCCACGAGAACGGCAAAGGATTTCGCCGGAGCAAAGGTTTTCTTGTTCTTTTTCTTGTACAAACCAAACAGCGCCAGACCGAACTGGTACACCCCTACCACCGCAAGCACAACCTGCAGCGATATCATAATGGCGTCCAACATTGATCTCTGTACCCCCTTTTAACTCCTTTAAATTTTCATGTCTTTTTTCTCTAAATCTGGTACGGAGTTTTTCATGACCCTTATTGCTTTTCTTTTTTGAAAATCTAAAATCTTTTCAACGCTTTTTCGATTTTCCATGACTTTGCACCATTTGTCAAACCGGTGTAAGACCTGATGGCCGCAAAATCCGGCAGTAGTGACTCTATATTCCCTCAAGACACCGTCGCTTCCCGCATTCGGTGCGTTTTGTTCTTATTTTCATCCGTTTTTGCGGTTTTTATTTCTTTAGTCCCCCCTTTTTCTCATATGTAAACGTTTATATAAAAAAAGGCAGCTAATATACAAACGAAAAAAGCAAAGAAAAGTTTACTCAATAACTCATTTTTCTTTAAACTTTTTTGCTATCATTTGAATCAACGGCACAGCTTCGTTCACATTAATTTAAAAAAAGGGTATATTAACACAAAACGTCGCCTGTCCATAAAGAGCGAGGATTATGTAAAATATGTAGCAAACAACTTGACCGGTTTCTTGCAGCAAACCATGCGCGGAGGGATCTTTATGACTCGATTGCTTCAAAAACTGATACGACTGGACCAGAAACTGTTCGTGGGAATCAACGGACGGCTGCACCGAAGTTTTCTGAATTTCTGGCTGTACTATCTGACCCACCTGGGCGGAGCCACCTTTACGATCCTGGCCACCTTGCTGATCTGGCTGGCAGCCCCGGAACCTTGGAACAAAACGGGACTTCAGGCGGGTGTCGCCTTGGCCATCAGTCACCTCCCGGTCGCTCTTGCCAAAAAAACATACCCGCGTGTCCGTCCCTACCTGACCCTCCCGGGGACGAACACCTTTCGGAATCCGCTGACGGACCACTCTTTTCCTTCCGGCCATACGACCGCCATATTTTCGGTAACCATGCCGTTTATCGCGGCGATGCCGGCGCTTGCGTTCGTTCTCGGGCCCGTGGCTTTAATCGTGGCCATATCGCGCATTTATCTGGGGCTGCACTATCCTTCCGACGTGCTTGCGGGGGCCGTCATCGGGACTTCCGTAGCCCTCGGGACGGTTGCATTATGGACGTAAAGGGGATATTGTAGTTGGTAGAAAAACCTTGCAGGAAAAGGTGAAACTAAAGTGCAAAAACAAAGGGTCTTGCTTTTGTCTGAGGGGTTTGGAGCCGGTCACACCCAGGCGGCATATGCGCTCTCGAGCAGTTTACGAAAAGTAGCGCCGCATGTGCAGACCAGAGTACTGGAACTGGGAAGCTTTTTAAATCCTAGAGTGGCGCCAATCATCATTACCGCCTATAAGAAAACGGTGTCCACCCAGCCGCGGCTCGTCCGCATGATGTACCGCAGCAATTATAAGAAATCCTTAAACCGATTAACGACGCTTGCCTTACATCGGATATTTTATACGCGTACAATTCAGATTATCCGTCAATTGCATCCGGATGTGATTGTGTGTACCCATCCCATTCCCAGCGCGATCATATCGCGGATCAAGCGCCTTGAACTGCTGGATGTGCCGCTCTGCACCGTCATTACTGATTATGACGCCCACGGAACCTGGGTCAGCCGGGAAGTGAACAGCTACCTCGTCTCCACCGATCAGGTCAAGCAAAAGCTGCTGGAACGGGGCGTGGAAGAGGAGAAAATAAGAATCACAGGCATCCCGGTTCATCCGAATTTTTGGGAACGCCATCGGAAAGAGGATATCCGGAGCCAATTCAACCTGAAAAATATGCCCACCGTGCTCGTTATGGGCGGTGGCTGGGGTTTTATGAAGGATGAAGCGGTCAACTCCCTGTTGGCCTCGTATCGTGAGCAGATTCAGATCATCTTCTGCTTCGGCAGCAATACGAAATCTCTGGAGAAGATGAAGAAGGACCCGCGCTTTATTCATCCGCATATCCATCTGCTAGGCTTTACAAGGGAGATCGACAAGCTGATGGAGGTCTCCGACCTGCTGATCACGAAACCGGGAGGCATGACCTGCACGGAAGGATTAGCCAAAGGAATTCCGATGCTGTTTCACAAGCCCCTTCCCGGTCAGGAGGAAGAAAATTCGCAGTACTTCGCCTCCCAAGGCTGGGGTACCCCGATCGGCTCGCTCGACGACATCACCGCCTGGATCAAACGGCTCACCAACAACTATGAAGAAGTGGTCCGTACCCGTGAGGAAGTGCTCGACCATATCGCCAGCTATTATCCGTTGCAAAGCGCACAAGCTATCATGGACCTGATCGAGGACAAAAAGGTTTTGGCGGAATAATCAATCAACATCATGCAGAAAAGCAAAAGGCCTCCGGAATTTCCGGAGGCCTTCTTTGCGGACGGCGATTAAAACTCGTCCATTTTATGTGCGTGATAACGTTCTAGAGCCGCTTCCCCTATCTTGACTTCGCAGCGGTAGATCGGCATCCCTTGTCCCACAAACTTGCTTTCGTACTCGGTCATCACGTGCTCCTCATTGATCCCTTCCCCGTGCAGGTTAAGCGATATGTTGCTCAACTGCAGCCCGCAAGCCGCAAAGGCATTAAGCGAAAACTGAAACAGCTCCCGGGAATCGGTTTTAAAGTGGATTTCCCCGTCCTCATTCAATAAGGAGCGGTATTTGTCCAGGAAGCGCGGATGGGTCAGCCTACGCCGAGCATGCTTTTTCTTCGGCCACGGGTCGCTGAAATTCAAATAAATACGCGAGACCTCGCCCGGTGCAAAAAATTCTTCAATCGACTCTATGTTGCCGAGAGCCAGTCTGACATTGTGCGGATTGGCCCCGCTTTCGCCGCTCCAAATGTTGCGCACCTTTTCGCTGGCCCTGCGGATCAATTCATCATACATATCCATGCCCACAAAGTTGCAGTCCGGATGCTTGAAGCTCATCCCGCTGACAAATTGGCCTTTGCCCATACCCAATTCAAT
Organism: Paenibacillus faecis; assembly: GCF_008084145.1. Classification (GTDB taxonomy): domain Bacteria; phylum Bacillota; class Bacilli; order Paenibacillales; family Paenibacillaceae; genus Fontibacillus; species Fontibacillus faecis. The sequence continues at coordinate 1,150,548 of NZ_VSDO01000001.1, forward strand.
ATGGAGAGGCCTGTCATCGCCGAACAACTGCGACCATTTTCCTTTATGCTCCCGGGGATTTAGAACTACCAGATCCTGCTGCTGCTCCAGATTCTCCCGGATTCCCTTTCTGCCGCGTAAACGCATCTCATTCCTCCGCCTTTATGTTTTGCCATAGCTTTATAACCATTACTGAAATATTGTGCCGAAGATCAATCTAAAAGTAAAGGGATTATGACGAAGCACTGCAAAAAAATGAAAAAGGAATCCGGCACCGCCGGGGAGACGGTTCGCGAATTCCTTCTTCGATATATTTTGGAATTGGGGTCCAAACGTAGTTTAGGTACAATTAAAATAACATAATCTGTAATTCATCGCAAGAAAACAAGGCGGGCCGGATGCCTTTTTTTCATGATTTTTGATACAATGAGTGCTAGGGAAGCCGCTAAATTCAAGGATTTTGGGCATTTAACGGCATAAAACATATTTTTTTGACAACGTTATGACTTTATAGGATTAAAGGAGCAAAGATGATTAACACCCCATTAACGCCCCCCATGCTTTGGGGCGACAAACGATTTCATACCTGGAACACCGAGATGCGCAAACAGTTCGGGGAAAAGGTCTTTAAAGTCATGCTGGATGCCGGATTCACTTGTCCGAACCGGGACGGTTCGATCGCCAAAGGCGGATGCACGTTCTGCAGCGCACGGGGATCGGGCGACTTTGCGGGAAGCCGGCGAGACGACCTGGTGACCCAATTCAACAAAATTCGGGACCGCCAGCATTTGAAGTGGCCGAACGCGAAATATATCGGCTATTTCCAGGCCTATACGAACACGTACGCCCCCGTCGAGGAGCTGAGGGAATATTACGAAGCGATTCTGGAGCAGCCGGGGGTTGTAGGCTTGTCGATCGCGACGCGCCCCGACTGTCTTCCCGATGATGTGGTCGATTATTTGGCCGAGTTGAACGAACGGACCTATCTTTGGGTGGAAATGGGCCTGCAAACGGTGCATGAATCCACGTCCGAACTGATTAACCGCGCGCACGATACGCAATGCTATCTGGAGGCCGTGGAGAAGCTCCGCAGGCGCAATATCCGGGTCTGCACCCACATTATTTACGGGCTGCCGCAGGAAACGCACGAAATGATGCTTGAGACCGGACGCGCCGTGGCGAATATGGATGTGCAAGGCATCAAAATTCACCTGCTTCATCTGATGCGCAAAACCCCGATGGTCAAACAGTATGAAGCCGGGTTGCTGCGCTTTTTGGAAAAGGACGAGTATATCAAGCTTATCGTCGATACGCTCGAATTCTTGCCTCCCGAGATGATCGTGCACCGCCTTACCGGCGATGCCCCGCGCGATTTGCTGATCGGGCCGATGTGGAGCCTTAACAAGTGGGAAGTCCTGAACGGAATCGACGATGAACTGAAACGCCGGGACACCTGGCAGGGAAAATACTGGAGGGGATAGTCATGGGATTTCTCTCGGTGCTGAGTTTTGCGCATAAACTCGTCGGCGAGCGGCTGCAGCCCGGCGACGCCGCCGTGGACGCCACGGCCGGAACGGGGGCGGATACGCTGTTTCTCGCCAGGGTCTGCGGCCCGCGCGGGCGGATATTCGCCTTCGATATCCAGGCCGAGGCCCTGGCCCTGACGCAAGCCAGGCTGCTCAAGGAAGAGCCGGCCTTGCTTCCGGCGGTGACCTTGCTCCAGCAAAGTCACGCGGAGATGGCCCAGGCGCTGCCCGGCGATATTTGCGGCAAGCTGGGCGCCGTCATGTTCAACTTGGGCTTTCTGCCCGCCGCGGGGGCGGATCCGTCCCTCATTACCCAGACGAGCAGCACTTTGCATGCTCTGGATGCGGCACTCCGGCTGCTGCGGCCGCGAGGCATTCTGACCGCCGTGTTATATCCGGGACATGCGGGAGGCGATGAGGAAGCGGCGGCGGTGGAATCCTGGGCGGCCGCCCTGCCGCAGGCGGCGGCGCAAGCGATCGTGTACCGGCAGCCGCAGAAGCCGGCCGCTCCGTATTTGATCGCCGTCGAAAAAAAACAACAACAATAGGGGGATTCCGATGTCAGTAAAAAAAATCGAGCATGTTGGGATTCGGGTTACGGCCCTGGAAGATTCCATTGAATTTTACGTCCGCGTGATCGGCCTCAGGCACCTGCATACTGTCGGCGAGGTCGGAGAAGCGCTGAGGCTGGCCTTTCTGACCTTTCCGGGGCAGGAATCGGTGGAGTTGGAGCTGATTTATGTCCGTGACGGGGAAGAGCTTCCACGGGAAGGCAGAGTCCATCATATCGCCTTTACGGTGGCGAACATCGAAGAGGAATACGCCCGGATTTCACGCCTCGGCTTGTCCGGGCTGGACCCGGAAATCCGCTCTCTGCCTAACGGCAGCCGGTTCTTCTTTTTCAACGGGCCGGACGGGGAACGAATCGAGTTTTTTGAGCCATCACTCCATTAAAGGAAGTGCTACCCAATGCAACAGCAAACCTTTACCTTCGGCAATGACGCGGGGCATCAGGTGTTCGTCTACCTTTGGACCCCTGCCCCCTCCGTTCGCCTCCGGGGCGTGCTGCAGATCGCTCACGGCATGAGCGAGACGGCGGAACGGTACCGTCGGTTTGCCGAGGCGCTGACCCAAGCGGGCTTTGCCGTGTACGCCAACGACCACAGGGGACACGGGCGGACGGCGGCGAACCCGGGGCAGCTCGGCTGGCCGGGACCCGACGGCCTGAACGGAATGGTCCGGGATATGATCGAGGTCGGCAGAGGCGCCAGGAACGATCATCCCGATCTTCCCCTGTTTCTGATGGGGCACAGCATGGGCTCTTTTTTGACGCAAAAGACGATGTACACCGCCCCGGAACTTTACAGCGGCTTCATCCTCTCGGGAACCAACGGGCCGCGGGGAATGCTCTCCTTCGGCCAGCAACTGGCCCGGTGGCAGGCGGTCTTCCAGGGACAGGAGCACCCGAGTCTGCTGCTCAACGCGCTCTCGTTCGGTAGCTTTAATCGCGCTTTCCTGCCGATGCGCACGCCATTCGATTGGCTTTCCCGCGACCAGCGGGAGGTCGACCGGTTCATCGAAAATCCGCTCTGCGGATTTATCTGCAGCGCCGGATTCTTCCAAGGACTGTTCGGATTGCTTCGCGAGATTCATCGGCCGGAGCTCATGCGGAAAATCCCCAGGGACAAACCCGTATACGTGTTCGGAGGCGACCGCGATCCGGTCGGCTTGAACGGAAAAGGCGTCGGCCGTCTTATCGCCCTGTACAAGAAACTGGGGATCGAAGATCTCGAAGTCAAATTGTACCCGGAAGGCCGGCATGAAATGCTTAACGAAATCAACCGGGACGAGGTGACCGCGGATGCGCTCGCTTGGCTTGAAAGGCACTTGCCTTCGGCATAATTTAGCCGGCTCGGCTTGACTCGTCAATCGACCGGTTTCGCCACCACAGCGGCGACAAATGGCGACAAATAACGGATGAACTTTCCCTGTTGTTTGTCGCTTTGTTTTGTTTGTGCGCGATGGCGATCCGACCGGATTGTAGTCACCTAATCCCGACTGACAGGGGGCACCAGGAAGCGGCGCGGCGAGTTGGATCTAACCCCCCGCAAGCCACCCACCGCATAGCGGCCATTTGGGGCGCTATTTGCGCCCGATTCGTCTCCCGGGGCAAAATAGCGGCCAAAAAGGGCCTTATTACTCTGATGCGGGCCCCAAAATCAGGTTTTGACCCGCTTTTCTAAAAAATAAGGGCCCAAAAGTCCGCTATTTCATACCGATGAGCCAAATTCGACAAAATAGCGCCTCTAAAGACGCTTATTCCTCGGTACTTTAAAGTGGAGCTGGCCGCTGACAAATTTCTGCGTGATTCAATGGCATATGCCACGCCAACGCATACGCCATGCCAGGGCACACGCCAACGCATACGCCGTGTAAACGCGTACGGCATGCCGACGTATACGCCACGCTGGAGAAATCATGCGGCCGGATTCAGCGCCAACGATTGCAGTAGCGTACCCCCTTACCCTTTAAATCATCCCCCACTTGCTTCCAACCCGCTAGTAAGGCGCTCGCTCCAACCGTCCCACTCAACAACACACGTAAATTCCTGCAAATCTGCAGGTTTTTTTCCCGATTTGAACCCCATTTCATAAATACCTGCAAATCTGCAGGCATTTTGGGCAGCAAACGCCCGTTTCTCAGAATCGTCCGGAAATTCCTGCATTTTTGCATCCTTTTGCTTTTTGTTAAAGAGAATGAGCGGAAATTCCTGCACTTTTGCATCTTTTTTTGTTTGCCCGGGCTAAATCCACACTTAAAAAAGCTGCCCCGTTCGTCTTCACAAGACAAACGGGACAGCCGTACTCACGAGCCAACCTCTTCCTCTTCCTCTTCCTCTTCCTCTTCCCCTTACTCCCCTTCCGCATCCTCCGGTGCGGCGTTGCCTTCTTCCTCCTGAGGCTGGTCCAGCCAGCTCCGGATCATCGAAAGCAGTTGAGCGCTGTTCACCGGCTTCGTGATGTAGTCGGATGCCCCGGCTTCCAGGCAGGCCTCCCGGTCCCCGCTCATCGCCTTGGCCGTCAGCGCGATAATCGGCAGATCCCGGAACTCCGGCTTTTGCCGGATGGCCCGTGTCGTTTCGTAGCCGTCCATGATCGGCATCATAATATCCATCAGCACGATTTCGATCGAAGGGGTATTCTCCAGAATCTGAATGGCCTCCTGCCCGTTCTCGGCCGGAATCACCTTCATATTGTGCCGTTCCAGAATCGTGGTCAGCGCAAAAATATTCCGGATATCGTCATCGACGACAAGAACCTGCTTCGACTTGATCATCTCGTCCGATTCATGCAGCTTCACCAGCGTTTGCCGCGATTCGTCCGGCAGATTCTCCGCCTTCCGGTGCAGGTACAAGCTGGTTTCGTCCATCATCTGCACCGGAGTCTTGACCTCCTTGATCACGGAGGACTTCATCAGATCCTCGAGCTGGTTTTCCTGCTCCGGCGTCCACTTCCGCTGCCGGTTCAGGATGATCGGCACGGCTTTGTTCTGCATATTTTTGTGAATATCGTAAATCAAGCCGAACACATCCGTGCCGCCCAGGTCGTTGTCGATCAAGATGACGTCGAACCTCTTCGCTTTCAACTGATTTAGCGCCTTGCGGCCGGTGTCGCAAGCTACAATTTCAAGGTCGTTGTTATCCAGCAGCTCCACCGATTCCTTCCGGCGCGCCTCGTCGCTCATGACGATCAACAGCCGGTGGGTGTCCCGGTTTGAGAACTCCCGCAGTTGATCCAGCTTCGACTCCAGCTCTTCATTGGAAACCGGTTTGCGGATGTATTCGTAGACGCCTTTCTGCCGCAGCTCGATCTCATCGTCCTCTACCGTAATAACGCAAATCGGGATATGCCGTACGCTGAGATCGTTTTTCAACTGGTCGATGATGAGCCAGCCATCCATATCCTTCAACCGCAAATCCAGCGTGATGGCATCCGGCCGATACTTCTGGGCAAGCTCCAAAGCCCCGGTTCCCCGGGTGGTGATAATTCCCTTGATCCCTTTTTTATGCAGCACATCGAGAAGAATTTCGTTAAACTTCACATCATCTTCCACGATCAAAAATACGGAATCCCCCGGCTGAATCGAATCCCGGTCATCCCGGATCACCCGTTCTTCCTTCGTCACGCCGGACCGCTTCGGTTCTCGCGGCGAGACGTCGATGACTTCCGGGACATAACGCGCGGCCGAAGCGGGCTCCGAGACCGTCTCGGCGTCTTCCTCGGGCTCATGGCCCGGAATGTCCGTATACAGCGGCAGATACAAGTTAAAGACACTGCCTTTGTTCACGACGCTGTACAGCGTAATTTCTCCGCCGAGCAGGGTCGCGATCTCCCGGGAGATCGCGAGACCCAGGCCGGTTCCTCCGTATTCCCGGCTCGTGCTGCCGTCGGCCTGCTGAAACGCCTCGAAAATAATCGCCTGTTTGTCGACAGGGATACCGATCCCCGTATCGCTGACGGAGAAGCAAATGACTTCCTTCGCCCGGTTCAGTTTCTCGTTTCCGGCGCTCCAACCGTCCTCGGCTTTGCGGACGTGCAGTAAAACCTGGCCTTTCTCCGTAAATTTGAACGCGTTGGAGAGCAAGTTCTTCAGCACTTGCTGCAGCCGTTTCGGATCGGTCACCAGGCTTTCCGGAAGATTCCGGTCCAGCTTGACCGCGAAGTCCAGCTGCTTCTGTTCCGCCATATGGAGGAAGGTTCGCTCCAGGCTTCCTTTGATTTCCTTCAGCTTAATCTCGTTGTAATCCGCGGTCACCGTGCCCGACTCGATCTTCGACAGGTCGAGAATGTCATTGATGAGCTCCAGCAGCTCCGTCCCCGCGTCCTGGATCGTCTGGGCGAATTTCACTTGGGAATCCGTCAGATTCCGGTCGGGATTTTCCGCCAGTTGCTCGGCCAGGAGAAGAAGGGAGTTCAGCGGCGTGCGCAGTTCATGGGACATATTGGCCAAAAATTCGGATTTATAGCGGGATGTTAAGGCCAACTGCTCCGCCTTCTCCTCCAGCACGCGTTTCGCGATTTCGACCTCGTTGTTTTTGCTTTCGACCTCGGCTTTCTGCAGTACGAGCAGCCGGGCTTTTTCCTCCAGCTCCTCGTTCGTTTTCTGCAGTTCCAACTGCTGGTTCTGCAGTTCCTCCGTCAAGGATTGGGATTGCATAAGCAGTTCTTCGGTCCGGCGGTTCGCCTGCATCGTGTTGATCACGATGCCGATCGATTCCGTCAACTGGTCAAGGAAGTCGAGGTCGATCGCGGTAAACCGGCGGAAACTGGCAAGCTCCAGGACCGCAAGCACCTGATCCTCAAAAATGATCGGGAGCAGCACGATATTCAACGGAGCCGCCTCGCCGAGACCCGACGAGATCACGACGTAATCCTCGGGCACATTCGTCAGCAGGATGCGCTGCTTCTCGATCAGGCATTGGCCGACAAGCCCTTCGCCCGCCTTGAATTGATTGGACAAATGCTTCCGCTGCTGGTAAGCGTAGCTGGCGAACAGCACCAAGGTCGGCTCGCCGCCGATCTGCTCGTTGATGTACATCACTCCATGCTGCATGGAAACAAGCGGAGCCAGCTCCGACAAAATCATGCGGGAGACCGCGTACAAATCACGCTGGCCCTGCAGCAGACGGGAGAACTTGGCCAAATTCGTCTTGAGCCAATCCTGCTCGGTGTTGATCCGGGTCGTCTCTTTGAGATTACGGATCATTTCATTTACGTTATCCTTCAATACGGCCACTTCGCCGGCCGCGGCGACATCGATGCTGCGGGACAAATCTCCCTTTGTCACCGCGGTGGCGACGGTGGTGATGGCGCGGACCTGCGAGGTCAGCGTGCTCGCCATGTAGTTAACGTTATCCGTCAGATCCCGCCACGTCCCGGCCGCTCCCGGAACGTTCGCCTGGCCGCCGAGCTTGCCTTCCGCTCCCACCTCGCGGGCCACCGTGGTGACCTGATCGGCGAAAGTCGCCAGCGTATCGATCATGTTGTTGATCGTGTCCGTCAATTCCGCGATTTCACCCTTCGCTTCCACCGTCAGCTTCTTCTCCAGATTGCCGTTCGCCACCGCCGTGACGACCTTCGCGATGCCGCGGACCTGATCCGTCAGGTTGGCGGCCATAATATTCACGTTGTCGGTCAGATCCTTCCATATCCCGCCGACGCCGTTAACCTGCGCTTGTCCGCCGAGCTTGCCGTCCGTGCCGACTTCGCGGGCCACCCGCGTCACTTCGGAGGCGAAGGAGTTCAGTTGATCCACCATCGTGTTGATCGTGTTCTTCAGTTCCAACAATTCGCCTTTGACATCGACGGTGATCTTCTTCGACAAGTCGCCATTCGCGACCGCCGTCGTGACACCGGCGATATTGCGCATCTGGATCGTCAGGTTGCTGGTCATCGTGTTTACGGTATCGGTTAGGTCTTTCCAGGTCCCGGACACATCCTTCACGTCCGCTTGGGCCCCGAGCTTGCCTTCCGTTCCCACCTCGCGGGCGACGCGCGTCACCTCGGAAGCGAACAGGCTGAGCTGATCCACCATCGTGTTCATGGTGTTCTTCAGCTCCAAGATCTCGCCTTTCGCATCGACGGTAATCTTCTTCGACAGATCGCCCTTCGCCACCGCGGTCGTAACCTCCGCGATGCCGCGCACCTGATCGGTCAAATTTCGCGCCATATTGTTGACGCCCTCGGTCAAATCCTTCCACGTGCCGCCTACGCCCTTCACCTCGGCCTGGCCGCCGAGCCGGCCTTCGGTCCCGACCTCCAGCGCCACGCGGGTCACTTCGGAGGCAAAGGTCGACAGTTGATCCACCATCGTGTTGATCGTATTTTTCAGCTCCAAAATTTCTCCCTGCACGTCGGCCGTGATCTTCTTCGACAGATCCCCGTTGGCGACCGCCGTCGTCACGACGGCGATGTTCCGTACCTGGTTCGTTAAATTGGAGGCCATGTAATTGACGCTTTCCGTCAAATCCCGCCACGTCCCGGCCACGCCGCGAACCTGGGCCTGTCCGCCGAGAATGCCGAGCGTTCCCACCTCGCGGGCCACCCGCGTGACCTCGGAAGCAAAGGTAGACAACTGATCCACCATGGTGTTGATCGTATTTTTCAGCTCCAGGATCTCGCCCTTCGCATTCACCGTAATATGCTTGGATAAGTCGCCTTTGGCGACGGCGGTCGTGACTTCCGCGATATTCCGTACCTGATTCGTCAAATTGGACGCCATATAATTGACGCTTTCCGTCAAATCCCGCCACGTCCCGGCCACCCCGGTCACCTCGGCCTGCCCGCCGAGAATCCCTTCGGTCCCGACCTCCAGCGCCACCCGCGTGACCTCGGAGGCAAAGGTGGACAACTGATCCACCATCGTGTTGATCGTGTTTTTCAGTTCCAGAATCTCGCCCTGAACGTTGGCCGTAATCTTCTTCGACAGGTCCCCGTTGGCCACGGCGGTCGTCACGACGGCGATGTTGCGCACCTGATCGGTCAGGTTCGAAGCCATGTCGTTGACGCTTTCCGTCAAATCCTTCCACGTTCCCGAGACGCCCTTCACTTCGGCCTGGCCGCCCAGCTTGCCCTCGGTTCCGACCTCCCGGGCCACCCGGGTCACCTCCGAAGCAAACATGGAGAGCTGGTCCACCATCGTGTTGATCGTATCCTTGAGCTCCAGAATTTCGCCCTTCGCGTTGACCGTAATCTGCTTCGTCAAATCGCCGTTGGCGACGGCGGTCGTCACCGCGGCGATATTGCGCACCTGGTCGGTCAGATTCGCGGCCATATTATTAACGCTGTCAGTCAAGTCTTTCCAAGTGCCCGAGACGCCTTTCACATCGGCCTGGCCGCCCAGCTTGCCCTCGGTACCGACCTCCCGGGCGACCCGGGTCACCTCCGAAGCGAACGTACCGAGCTGATTGACCATCATATTGATATTGTTGGCCATCCGCAAATACTCGCCGGTCAAAGGTCTGCCCTCGAATTCGACTTCGACTTTCTGGGTCAAATCCCCCTGGGCGACCGCGTTGATCACCCGGGCGACTTCCGTCGTGGGCTGGACAAGATCGCTGACCAGACCGTTCAACGACTCTACGATAACTTCCCAGCCGCCGCCGGTATTTTTATGTTGGAATCTTCGGGAAAGCTTGCCTTCCTTGCCGACGACCTGGGCGACCGTTCGAATTTCGCCCGCAAGGTTCTCCTGCATGTCCATAATTTCGTTAAAGGTGTCCGCCACTTTTCCGGCGATACCGGTTTTGTCGTAAGGCATCCGGAAGGTAAAGTCTCCCTTTTTCATCGCTACCAATGCATTCAGCAATTCGCCGGCGTCGATCCCGTCGCGGGGCGGCGGAGATTGCTGCTGATCCTGATTCGACATCCTCGATCCTCTCCCGACATCTTGTTTATAGACATATATATACAACCTATGACAAAATCTTAACCTTTAAATAGTTTACTACGCAAATCAACGCGCTGTCATTAACCGTAAAGACATCCGGCACAAAGACCCAGAAAAGAGGAAATCCCGCCATGCCTGACGGCAAAGCGGGATTATTCAACTTAGCTTATACTACGAAAGCTCTGGATACGATGACGAGCAGAATGAACAATACCAAAATCACACCGGTAGATGTCCAAATGCCCCCCGGATATCCGCCGCCGTATCCTCCAACATTACCGCCAACACCGCTCACATGGATTCCTCCTTTGGTTTAAAGTACACCCTATTCTATTCGGTATCCCGGCGCTTGACTGGGCCTTCCCTCCAAGTTGGGCACAGGCCCTGATTTTTCAAAAAACTAAACCATCACACGCTTGAGTTGAATCATGTACCGGGACCGGACCACCGCGTAATAGAGGGCTTGAGCCGCCAGGAAGGTACCGGTCGACACCAGCACGGGAACGGTGACTTCGCCTAAATTAAAGGCGCTGCCGAGCAGCGACAGAACCACCATCGTCTGGATGCCCGAAATCAGAATCGGCACAAAAAACAGCAGAGCGATCTGCAAACCGGACGCGAACTTCATTTCGCGGTCGGCCAGCCCGATTTTCGAAAGGGAATGATACATCCGGCGGTCCTGATTCAGTTCGCTGTACAGCTTGAAATACAGGAAACTGGCCGACGAGATGGAGAAAATGGCCGCGATAAACACGCCGACGAAAATGAACATGGACAACCCTTGTTTGGTGTTCGCGTACGAGTCTCCCCGGGCGGACAGATAGTTTTTCGTCTCTCCGTCATCCAATCTCTCCCTGTTCTCCGCCACCAAGCGGACCGTCATGGCGACCTCCGGATCCTGCAGGGAGGGTACGCCCTGGCGATCCCATGCCTTAATCAGGAAGCGGACGTCGGAAGAGAGCCACCCGCTCTCATCCTCAGGGATTTGCCGTTTTAATTTATCATAAGCCGCATCGTTCAGCACAATCAGCGATTTGCCGCCGCCTGCGCCAAAGAGCCGTGCCGGCCGTTTTTCCGAAATCTTAAACGTATGGGACAGCGGCGATTCCAGGGAGACGGTCTCCCCTTCCAGCCCCAATAAATCCTTCGGAGGATCGTCCGCCGAATACAGCAGCACGCCTTGATCTTGCGGAATTTCCTGATCCAGCGGGGCTGCGCCGGCTTTCTCGGCCAACTTGTTGTAATTCGTCAAGGAAGCCAGCTCTACGTACACCCAATTTCCGCCCGAAACAGAGGATTGAATCGTCTCCGTGCGAACCGTTTCATACGGGATGTCCTCTTTGTTCAGTTGACCTTCAATCCATCCCAGGTCTTTCTTCAGATCGGATTCGTTGTATACGCTAAGATTTATCGCAAAGGGATCGCCGGCGTACAATTTGGCAATCTGGGTATTGATCGATAAAATGACCCCGACGCTCATACAGGCCAAGGAAGTGGCGACGGTGACCATGAACAGCATCCTCGCGTTATCCTTGATTTTATACGCCATCTCCGAAACCCAGATGAGATTCGTGCCCCGCCATAGCATCCGTTTGCTTCGTTTAGCCACCTTAATCAGAAACACCGCAACTTGCGTGTAGAAAAAATAAGTCCCTCCGACTCCCGTCACCGCGGCGAGCATCACCTCCTTCTCGCCGATTTTGGATCCGCGCTGCAGCAGCATTACGGAAGCCGCAAGCAGGCCGACGCCCAACAATGCGAGCAGCCAGGAAGTTTTGGGCTCTTTTTTCGGTTTACTGCTTCCGCTCAGGAGCTCGAGCACCCGATTTTTACGTATAAATATCAGCGTAAACACCGATAAAAACAGAAACAGCAGCAGGAACGCCACCGTCGTAAAGATCATCGCTTTCCAGGGCATATAAAAGGGAAGGCCGTTCATCCCCGTCACGCTGGCGCCCAGCAGCAGAAACAGCTTGGACAACAGCATGCCGCTGGCAAGCCCGACAATAACGGACAACAAACCGATGATCATGTTCTCCAGAAAAATCAGCCGGTTAATCGTTCCCGAAGTCGCTCCCAGGATCGTCAAAATGCCGAATTCCTTGCTCCGCGCCTTCAAAAAGCTGCTGATCGAGTAAAGCACGAACAAAAAAGAGAAGACGAAAATGATATATTCGGCGACCTGCATGCCGACCCGCGTCATCCTCCCCATTTCCGAGCCGGTGATGCCGGGGTGGAAGATGAACATCGCGTATGTGAAAAAAATCATCACCATAAAGGCGCTGCTCAAAAAATAAGCGATATAGGCCCGCGCATTTCGCCCTACATTGTTAAACGCGAATTGAAGAAAGCTCATGGGCGTTCCCTCCCAAAAAGGACAACATTTCAATGATCTTCTGGAAGAAAGCCTGCCTGCTGTCCCCCCGGTGAATCTCGCTCGACAGCATGCCGTCCTTTATAAATACCACCCGGTCACAGTAGCTTGCGGCCAAAGGATCATGGCTCACCAGCATCATGGTCGTGCCCTCGCTCCGGTTGATGCCTTCAAGCAGCTCCATAACGGCCCGCGAGGCATTGGAATCGAGCGAGCCGGTCGGTTCGTCCGCGAGCAGCAGCGAGGGGCCGGGGATCATAGCCCGGGCGATCGCGGCCCGCTGCCGCTGGCCTCCGGAAATCTCATAAATTCTTTTGCCGAGAATATCCCGAATCCCCAGCTTGTCCGCGATTCTTTCCAGCTTCTTCTCCATCTCCCGGAGCGGCCTCCGGTCAAGCGTCAGCGGCAACACGATATTTTCCGCCACCGTCAACGTATCCAGCAGATTAAAATCCTGAAACACAAACCCCAGCTCCCTGCGCCGGAAGGCTGCGAGTTCTTTTCTTTTTAACGCAAACGGATTTTTGCCGTTGATCAGCACCTCTCCCGTACTGGGCGCGTCGATCGTCGAAACCAGATTCAGCAACGTGGTTTTTCCGCTGCCGGAGGGCCCCATAATTCCGACAAACTCCCCTTGTTCAATCGTCAAATGGATGTCGTGCAGGGCCCGCGTTACGATTTTGCCCGGATACACCTTGCCGAGGCCCCGTACTTGCAATAAATCCATAGTACTCTCTCCTTTCACTCACCCCCAACGCGTACGGGGGGCGGCATTTCATCTAGCCTTGTTTTTACTTTATCCAATCCCTCCGGCTCGGGCCATCGATTTTTCTTAACCCTGTCTTAACGATTTGTAAGGTTCTGTTCGCAAAAAAAAGATGCCCCGTTTCTCAACGGCAGCATCTGCAGCTACAACTTCCGATCCGCGGTAAAGATCAACCTGACCGTAGTCCCTTCTCCCCATGTGGACTCCAGCTCCACTTTGTGGTCCAAACGGCGGCAAACCTCCCGGACGAGGTAAAGCCCCATCCCGGTCGATTCCCGGTACTGTCTGCCCTGTTCTCCCGTAAAATAAGGGTCGAAGACGCGGCGCAGATCTTCCTTTCGGATCCCCACGCCATGATCGGCAATTTCCAACACCACTTTTTTGCCCCGCCGCATGGCGGTAAATTCCACCTTGTTCCCTTTGCCGGCCGAATAGTTAACGGCGTTGACCGCAATCTGCCCCAGGATGAATTCCAGCCACTTCTCGTCGGAATACACCTGGACCTCTTCCCCGATTTCGATCACCGGATAGACCCCTTTCCGGATAAACAGCCTCCGATGGGCCGCCACCGTACGGTTAACGGCATCCCGCAAAGAGACGCGATCCACCCGGAAGTCGCTTTCGAACCGTTCCAGCCGGGACGTGTACAGCGCCATCTCCAGTCCGCCGCGCAGCCGGTCCAGCTCTTCCTGAATGCTTTCGCGCACGCTTTCGGGCAGCGCTTCTTTTTCATTTTCCAAGGTGAGTTGAATGACGGATAAGGGCGTTTTCATCTGATGGACCCAACGGTTGGTGAACGCCGTATTGGTCTCCATCTGGCTGCGGTACTTGTACAATTCCTCCTGGAACAGGCGGTAACCGGCCTCCATCCGGGAATCCAGCGCCAGGGCCAGCGGCGTTTCGCCGGAAGGGTCTATCAGCTCCTCCAGTTTCCCGGGCGGAATCGTAAGCTTGCGGTATACTTCGCGGCGGCTAAAGTATTGGTATCCCAAGTACAACAGAAGACAAGTAACGCTTAGCAGGAGCGCGTACACCGCGATGTCGAGTTCCCGGCTCCCGGCAAGCCAATACAGAAAAGGAACCAGAACCATCTGCGGGATCAAAAAGAGCAGAAGCGGAATCTGTTCTTTCCAGAAAAGCCTCATGCTTCTCCCGCCACGGAAGGCAGCAGCATGTATCCCGCTCCCCTGACCGTCTCGACGGCATCCTCCAGCCCCAGCTCTTTCAGCTTCTTCCGGATCCGCGTCACATACACGTTCAGCGTGTTGTCATCGATAAAATGATGGTCCTGCCACATCAGATCGAGCAGTTTTTCCCGGGTGACGACCCGTCCCACCCGCTCCATCAACGCTTCAAGCAGGACCGCTTCCTTCTGGGTGAGCACGACCGCCTGATCTCCCCGCGTGACCGTAAACCGTTCGGGGTACAGCAGCAGCCCGGCGCCGCCCACGGTTCGTTCCTCTTGTTTTGCGGCATAAGTGCCGTAGGCTCTCCGCAGGTGGCTGCGGATTTTAGCCATCACCACTTCATATGAAAAGGGCTTGGTGATGTAGTCATCCGCCCCGTTCTCAAGCGCCATGATCTGGTCCATCCCGCTGTCCCGGGCGGAGATGAACAGAATCGGACAGGTCGATACGGAGCGGATTTGCCGGCACCAATAAAATCCGTCGAAGTTCGGCAAATTCACATCCAGCATGACCAGATCCGCCCCGCTTTCCGTAAACCGTTCCAGCACCCGGCTGAAATCGGATACCTGTTCGGCGCGATACCCGTACTTCTCGATTTGAGCGGAAAGCATCGCGGTAATTTTCGGATCGTCTTCCACAATCAAAATGGTGAACATGGGACTATCGCTCCTTTCAACGTTGAGCCGGGGACAGCTGTAACGGCGCTGTGTAAAACAGCGGTTTGTCCGCTGCCGGCTCCTGCTGGTAGACCACGATCAGCAGGGAACCGCCCTGTCCCTCCGGGGAATCTTGCGTCCCGTCCAGTACGGCCTGCAGTGAAAAAGGCAGCTCGTCCACGACCGCGTTCTTCTGAAGTTCCCGTTCGTTAAACCCGTGAGCGGCAAACGCGGCGGAAACGCTCTGCGGACGTTCGGCGAGCCGTTTGAAAATCGCGGTCCGGCGGTCCTTGTCCAGCCGGTCTTCCCACCAGATTTTCCGCGGTTTGTATTTATGCTGCAAATAATAATCCAGCTTCATCAAGCCCAGCACGATTTCCGGCTCCTTCATCCCCCGGCAGCCCAAAAATTCATGCAGCCGCGTAAACAGGTCCTCCAGTTGATGGCCGATGCGCTGCCATCCCCGGCTTTCCCAGAAGTCGCCGAACTCCTGGAAAAAATCGAACGGAGAGTCAAACTCCGAGGTAATCAGATACTCCATCGTATGGTCCATCCGGTGATCGTTCCAGTATTTCTCCAGCACATCCTCGAGCCGCTTCAACCGGACGATATCGGAAAAGGGCAAAATGTCGTTGCCCAAAATTTCGTAAGGCGCATGGTCCATATAAATGTAATTGTACTTGACGGCGTCGTTCCGCAGCCCCGTGCCGCGCAGCATCTTGAGAAAACCGAGCTGCAGCTCCTCCGGCCGCATGGCGAAGACGTCATTGAACGTTTTGCGGAACGTCGCGTAATCTTCTTCCGGGAGTCCGGCGATCAGATCGAGATGCTGGTCGATTTTGCCGCTCTCTTTGATTTTTGTCACCGTACGCTTCAGTTTGGTGAAATTTTGACGGCGTTTAACGAGCTCGTTCGTCGGATCGTTCGTCGATTGGACCCCGATTTCAAAGCGGAAAATCCCCGGCGGGGCGTTTTCGGCCAAATAATCCAGGACCTCTGGCCGCATAATGTCCGCCGTGATTTCGAACTGAAAGACGCATCCGCCGTGGTTTTGAATAAGAAACTCGAACATCTCCATCGCATAGCTGCGGTTAATGTTAAATGTACGGTCCAGAAACTTGATCGTCTTCGCTCCGTGGGAAATCAGATACAAAATGTCCGACTTGACGCGCTCGATATCATAATAGCGAACCCCCACCTCAATGCTGGACAGGCAAAATTGACAGCTGAACGGACAGCCCCGGCTGGTCTCGAAATACACGATCCGCTTGCCCAGATGCGGAATGTCCTCGGGAAAGCGGTGCGGGGACGGCAGCGTGTTCAGATCCGATTTCGGCCGCGGCGGATTGAGCCGGATTTCCCCGTCCTTCCGGTAAGCCGCGCCGAACACGAAGTGGAACTTCCGGTCGCCCGCCAGCTCCTCCAGGAGATGGTGGAACGTCTCCTCGCCGTCGCCCATTACGATAAAATCGACGCTGGGGATCCGCCGCATCCAATATTCCGTATCATAGGACACTTCCGGTCCGCCGAGCACGATCGCGGTATCCGGCAGCACTTTGCGGAGCAGCTCCACCACCTTGATCGTCTCTTCGATATTCCAAATGTAACACGAGAATCCGACCACGTCCGGGCGCTTCTGGTACAAATCCGATACGATATTCAGGACCGGATCCTTAATCGTGTACTCGGCCAGGTCGATATCGAACCGGTTACCGCTGTAGGCCTTCAGGAGCCGGATCGCCAGCGAGGTGTGAATATATTTGGCGTTTAACGTAGCTAAGATGACTTTCATCGCTCACAACCCTATTCCATATTTTGAAAAAATTCCAGAAACGGCGCGCCGTATTTACGAAATTTCACTTCACCGACACCCTTGATTTTCAGCATCTCCTCTTCCCTAGTCGGGCAAACCAGGCTCATTTCACGCAAAGTCGCATCGTTGAAAATAATGTAGGAGGGCACCCGCTCCTTCTCCGCCAAATCCCGGCGGATCAGGCGCAACTGCTCAAAGACCGTTTCATTGACGGCCGACGGCCCGTCGTCGTAACCCGAACCGCGGCGCCGGGAGCCGCCCGTCTTCTGGCCCTTCGCCGCAGTCGGCTCCGGCGCGCGCATCATCACCTGGTGCTGACCGCGGAGCACGTCGGCGGCCAGGGGCTGAAGCCGGACCACCGGGTACTGCCCTTCCGACAGCGCCAAATACCCCTCGGCGATAAACAGGTTGATCAGCTCGGAGATCTCCCGCTCCGTTTTGCGGCGCATCATGCCGTAAGTGGGCAATTGATCAAACCGATATTGCAGCACCTTTTTGTTCTGCGAACCTTTCAGCACCGACGATACGAGCGAAACGCCGAAGCGCTCCCGCATCCGGTGAATGCAGGAAAATACGATCTGCGCGTCCACTGTAAGGTCGACCAGCTCGCGCTCGTCCCGGCAGGAGCTGCAGATGCCGCAAGGCTTGCGGTCGTGAACTTCGCCGAAATAATCGAGCATGGCAAAACGCAGACAGCTGGTGGAATAACAGTACTCCACCATTTGCTGGAGCTTGCGGTACTCGTTGCGTTTCCGGTCCTCGTCCTGCGGATTTTGCTCGATCAAAAACTTCTGCGTCATGATGTCTTGCGGGCTGAACAGCAGAATGCATTCGCTCGGCTCGCCGTCCCGGCCGGCACGCCCCGCTTCCTGGACATAGGCCTCCATATTCTTCGGCATATTGTAATGGATGACCCAACGGACATTCGACTTGTCGATCCCCATGCCGAAAGCGTTGGTGGCGACCATGACCCGGATATCGTCGTAAAGGAACGCCTCCTGGCTTTCCTCGCGTTCCCGGTCGGACAGGCCGGCATGGTAGCGTCCCGCGGGAATTCCGTTCTCCCGCAGACGGTTGTATAGATCGTCGACCTCTTTGCGGGTCGCCGCATAAATGATGCCTGGCTGATGCCCGTGAGTTTCCGCGTAATTCATAATGAATTCGCGCTTGTTCTCGCCGCGCAGCACCGACATGGCCAGATTGTCCCGGCCGAGCCCCGTCACGAACACGGACGGTTGATCCAGCTTCAGAAGGCGGATCATATCGTCCATGACTTGGGGCGTTGCGGTCGCCGTGAAGGCGGCGAGAATCGGCCGCCGCGGCAGGCCGTTGACAAATGGCGATACCGCGAGATAGCTCGTCCGGAAGTCATGCCCCCACTGCGAGACGCAGTGCGCCTCATCGACGGCGACGCAGGAGATCGTCAGGGCGCTCATTTCCTCGCGGAACCAATCGAGCTCGAGGCGTTCCGGCGCCACGTACAGCAGCTTTATTTCGCCGCGTTTGGCCGCGCGAATGCGGTCGTTCACTTCTTTCCCGGACAAGGAACTGTTGATGTAAGCGGCCGGGATCCCCATCGTGACCAGCGCGTCCACCTGGTCCTTCATCAGCGAGATCAGCGGGGACACCACCAGGGTCAGCCCCGGCAGCAGCAAAGCGGGGATCTGGTAACAGATCGATTTCCCGCCTCCGGTCGGCATAATTCCCAGCGTGTCGGTCCCTTCCAGGACACTGGCGACGATTTTCCGCTGGCCTTCGCGAAAATCGGGGTACCCGTAATATTTTTGCAGCAGCTGCTGCGCTTGTTCCAAACGGGAGGTTTGCGTATTCATAACATAAACTCCTTGATCCTTTGAACAGGACGTATTTCTTCCATAAGTTTAGTTTACCGGGCCGAGCCGCAATGGGCAACACGCCGGCCCGCATCCGGACTGGCAATCCTTACATGATGCGCTCCGTTCCGGTCCATACTTACCATTATAACGCCATGCGCAAAAAAGAGGGGTATAGCATGATGCGGAGGCAACTCTAGAAGTCGGGAGAACGTATTAGTTAGCTAAGGTCTCAGGGCGCTGCTTGCTTGTACTCGACCCCAATCTCCGTGGTATAGTAGAGTCGGATTATAATAACGGATGGAGAAGCGGCTATTTTATGAAAAATCAAAATCAAACCAAGCACGAAAAAACGTTTAAGCATACAAAGAAAGCGGGCTCCAAGGGACCCGGTTCGGGAAAAGCGGGCTCGCGCGGCGGTCCAGGCGGTCCCGGTCAAAAGATGGCCCCCCGGGTAGCGAACCGCGAATCCGCGGAAGAGCTCAAGGCCGGCGACCGGATCGTCGTGACCGTCAAACGGCTCGGGATCAACGGCGAAGGCGTCGGGTATTACCGGCGGAAAGCGGTATTTATCGGGGGCGCGCTGCCGGATGAGGTGATTAAGGCCGAGGTGACCCGGGTGGAACCCAAGTTCATCACCGCCCAAATCCTGGAGATCGAGAAGCGCTCCCCGTACCGGGTCGAGGCTCCTTGCCCGGTATTCGGCATCTGCGGCGGCTGCCAGATTCAGCATCTTTCTTATGAAGGACAGCTTAAGGGCAAGGAGGATCTCGTTCGCGAAGCTTTTTCGCGGTACGCGGGGATGGAGCAGGTGAAGATGAAGCCGATCCTCGGCATGGACCACCCGTGGGGGTATCGCAACAAAGCCCAGCTTCAGTTGGGGATGCAGGAGGAAGGGATGATCGCGGGGCTGTACGGCCTGGACTCGCATCGTCTGGTCGATATCACCGGCTGTCCCATCCAGCATCCAAAGATCAATGAAGCGGTCGACCGGGCGCGGAACGTGCTGGAACGGCTGAAGATTCCCGTTTACCGGGAAAAAGGCGGGCAAGGCCTGGTACGGACCCTCGTCGTCCGCTGGGGCTTCCAGTCCGGCCAGCTGCAAATCACGCTGGTGACCGCAAGCGACAAGCTGCCGCAGCGCGAGCAGCTGATCAAGGAGCTCCGGCTGGCCATCCCGGAGCTGACCAGCATCGCGATGAACGTCAATCCGAAGAACACGTCGCTCGTGTTCGGCAGCAAAACGTTCATCCTCTGGGGCGAGGACCATATCCAGGAGTCGCTCGGCGACCTGGATTTCACATTGTCGCCCCGCGCGTTTTTTCAGCTGAACCCGTTGCAAACGGTGAAGCTGTACGAGTCGGTGCGCGCGGCAGCCGGACTGACCGGCCGCGAGACGGTCGTCGACGCCTATTGCGGCACCGGCACGATCGGCCTCTGGCTCGCCCCGTACGCGCGCGAGGTGCGCGGGATCGAGGCGATCCCCGAGGCCGTCGCGGACGCCAAGGCGAACGCCGAGCGGAACGGGCGCGGCAATGCGGCCTTCCATGAAGGCTTGGCGGAAGAGCTCCTTCCGCGCTGGGTGAAGGCCGGCTTCTCGCCCGACGTCATCGTCGCCGATCCGCCGCGGACCGGGCTCGATCCTCGCTTCCTTGAAGCCGTGCTCCGTACGAAACCGAAGCGTTTCGTCTACGTTTCCTGCAATCCGTCCACGCTGGCAAAGGACTGCAAGGTGCTGACGGACGGCGGCTACAAGCTCGAATGGGTGCAGCCGGTCGATATGTTCCCGCAGACGAGCCATGTGGAGAGCGTGTCGTTGTTGGTTAGATAATAAAAGAGAAGTTACTATTGGTTGCCGGCTAGGGCAGCGTCAGGCAAATTTGACTAACAAGAATTCCTGCATATCTGCATGTTTTTTTCCTGTTCAGAGCAAAAATTTTAAAATTCCTGCGATTCTGCAGGAATTTTCGGCGAAAGCGGCTTGATTCTCTAAAATCGCTAGAAATACCTGCAGATTTGCATCTTTTTTCGCATACCCTCGTGGATCGGTCTAAATTCTTGCAGATTTGCATCTTTTCGCACTCTTCACCTGCAGCTCATTTGAATTAAAAGGAAATATACCCGTTAATTTGGCGCGTATGCTGCTGCAGAGGCGAATTAGCTGGAGAACCTCCCGTTAATTCGCCTGAAAATGGGTATATCGACAAAAAGGCCGCGAAATAGATGGAGTTTTTCCAGCTAAATCCGATAGAAGCGCCAGGAGCGGTACATTAACGGGAGATTTTCCCGTTAAAGATGTAAACTCTGATATATATACAATTGTGGACGTCGGTAACGTATCTCCGAAACCATCTCATATCCCTCCCTCACGCCAATTTTTTAGTTCAACCAATATAGATATCTTGATGAGGAAAACATTATCTATTACGACAAGTACGATAACGAGTTCTGTCCCTCCTGTAATAAATGGTTGACTGCTCCGTGTAGAGACTCTTCTTGTATTTACTGTAAAGTTCGACCTATAAAGCCTTTGGAGACCAAATCTCTTGCTGATATGTCATCAAGAGAATTAGAGTTGAAAATGACATGGTGTTGGCGTTGTAAATGTGAAAGACATCGGATGACGTATAGGAGGTGTTTTCAATAGAACCTTATGCTTCCGTATTTACAACCATGAAGGGGTTTAATAAGCCTTGGGCAATTGCTGGAGGTTGGGCGATAGACCTCTTTCTTGGCAAAACTACAAGAGAGCATAGTGACATTGAAATTGTTGTGTTTAGAAACGACCAAATAAGTATTCTTGAATACTTGTCTGGATGGGAATTCAAGAAGGTTGTCGGTGGGAAAATTGAACCCTGGGGAGTAGATGAAAGGTTAGAATTACCTGTACATGAAACGTATGCAGAACGATTAAACGAAAAGATAGAGATTCTTCTTAATGAGCTTGAAGGTAAAGAATGGGTTTATCGCAGAGATCCTAGAATTCGAAGAGAATTGTCTAAAGCTATCATGAAAACAACTAATGGAATTCCTTACCTTCGTCCGGAAATAACATTGCTTTACAAATCAAAAGGTGCGAGACCGAAAGATGACGTTGATTTTGAGAATACTTTCTCCCGGTTGGATTTTGAACAAAGGCGGTGGCTTCAAGGTTCGTTAAGGATCGTTTATGGCGAGCATCCTTGGATTAAGTTTCTGAAAAAATAATGATTGGCAGGACCCGTATTGGCAGTAAGGAAATGATCGAGCCCCCTTGTCGTTGTTGGTTAGAAAAACTAATTGCGGGTTAGGAAAGACTAATAGTTGAAGATGTCTTAGCGGACATAAAGTGTAGAGGGGGATTAACCCCTATTTTGTTATATTATTATTCAGGAGAGTACATCATATCTATGGAAATCAGAAAAGCAAACATTGTGGAGCTTGAAAGCATTTTGAAACTCTCGCCACAAGCCTTATTTGAAGGGACACTGGGCAGAGTTAGACCAACAGACGAAAGGATCAAGCGACTCGTTGAGCCACTTTTGGAGAGGGGCTGCTACTACTTAATAGCTGCAGAAAAAGATAATTTGATGGGATGGATTCTAATAGGTTCAATCAAAGACCAATTCACCGATGAGATGATTGGCTTTATATACGAATTATATGTAACTCAAGAGTATAGAGGAAAAGGCATCTCTAAACACTTAATGAAAAGTGCCATTGAGCACCTGCAGTCCGAAGGATATCCTGAGATTCGTCTGGGAGTTTTTGCAGATAATCATGCTGTTCGACTTTATAAACAAATGGGATTCTCTGAAAGAAACATTACTATGAGTCTAAGGATGCCCTGCATTTCTCAAGCCGCCCGCTGAAATAGCGGCCTTTGGGGCTGCTACTTCACCCCGCCCAGTCGAATTCGATAAAATAGGCGCCAAAAACGCCTCTATTTATCTGCCCCGCTGTCAAAGCGGTAACGGGCGCTCGTCCCAACCTCTTTATTTACATAATCTTAACGTATAACGCAACGTATCAAAATCCTCGACGTGTAAACTCTCCTTATAAAAAATCAGCTTAAAGGAGAGAGTTATGTTGAAAAGAAACTTGCTTGGGCTTGGTTTAGCTGCTATGATGCTCGCTTCATTAAGCAGCCCTGCAACGGCTCGTGCCTCGGAACCTTTTGATTTGACGATTTTGCACGTGAATGACCATCATTCGCATCTGGATCCCCAAACCTTTGATCTGAACTTAAACTATGACGACGCCCAAGAAGGAGAAAAGGTGCGCCTGCAATTGGGCGGAATGTCTTACATATCTTCGTTAATCCGTGAACATAGAAACGATCATTCCTTGCTATTGCAGAGCGGGGAATTAAACGGAACCCTCTATTACAGCCTGTACAAGGGCGAAACCGACATGAAGGTAATCAACGCCTTACGGCCTGATGCTTATATGGTCGGCAATCACGAGTTTGACGAGGGCGACCAACATTTTGCCGATTTGTATCAGACGGCGCGGTTCCCGATTCTGGCAGGCAACATAAAGCCGACCAAACGATCGCCTCTCTACGGAAACCTGGACCAGCCCTATCTGATCAAAGAAGTCGACGGTGAAAAGATCGCCATCATCGGCGTTATCAAAATTGAAAAAACGAAGGAATCTTCTCTGATTAGCGAGGATGTCGAATTTATTGACGAAATCGAGTTCGTTAAGTCTACGGTGGAAGAGGTAAAGAGACAAGGCATCAATAAAATCATCGTGCTGAGCCACTTAGGATACGATTTCGACCAAGTGTTGGCAGCCGAAACGAGCGACGTTGACCTGATCGTTGGCGGAGACACGCACAACTTGCTCGATTCTTCGGGAGAAGCAAAGGCTTTAGGCTTGCCGGTAACCGGCGAATATCCGACGATGGTTCAGAACGCAGACGGCAAGAGCACTTATATTGTTCAAGCATGGGAATATGCTAAAGCTTTGGGCAGGATCGATTTGAAATTTGACGCACAGGGCGAAATCATCAGCGCGGCAGGGAGTCCGATTCTACCTGTCGGCGGACCGTATCAAGTGAATGTGGACGATCAATGGGTTGATGCGAACGAGACAGCTTTAACCCATATTAAAAAGGCTATTGCAAACAACAGCGTTCTAGTGGAGGGTCAAATCGATCCGACTATGGAGGAAACTATTACGCCTTACCGAAAAGCACTAGAAGCCCAAATGGAAACCGTCATCGGTTCTATCCAGGAAAATCTGTCTAACGAACGAATTCCGAAACCTTTCACGGATCCTAAAGACACGAACGGCAGCTTTGCGGCGCAGGTGGTTGCCGACTCGTTTTTGTACGGCCTGCCCCATGCCGACGTGGCTATCCAAAACGCGGGCGGCGTAAGAGAAACTTTTAGGCAAGGCGATTTTACGATGGCCGATGCCTATACGATGCTGCCGTTTTCGAATACGATAACGACTCTTGAATTAACCGGCGAAGAAATACGCGATGTGTTGGACGAAGCCATTCGTTATTCGCAAGGGATTACGCAGTCGACAGGCGCATTCCCCTATTCGTCACACTTGAGATATGACGTTTATTTAAACGCCGACGAAGGAATGAAGAGCGCGTACAATCTTGAAGTCAAAGATCGCAAGACAGGGGTATGGTCCCCCATCGACATGAACAAAACCTATGTTGTAGCCACGAATTCGTTCACGGCTCTTGGTAAAGATGGATATGCCACTTTTGAAAAGGCCATCGAAAAAGACCCTGACGTAAAAGTGGAAACTTATATTCAATATGCGGTACCGCTTGTCGAGTTATTTACGGAGCATTTGAATGGCGGAGTGGTTGTAAAACCGGACGCGGATAGCTATTCTTTAAAGTCGGTCAAAGAGTGGCAGGCCGAACCGTCAGAAGGAAGCAATGCTCCCGTCAAAGAATCTCCTGTCAATGAAGCTCCTGTAAGCAAAGCACCCGCAAGCAAGGCTTCTGCAACCGAAGCGTCTGACCGCGAATCCTCCGCTCAAGGGAATGCCGCAAAAACGTATACCGTAGTTAAGGGGGATAATCTCTTCCGAATTGCTCAGAAAACGCTAAACGACGGAACGCGTTGGAGAGAAATTTATGAATTGAACAAAGACAAGATTACAAACCCCCGCGTGATTTATCCGGGACAAAGGATTGTGCTGCCGTAAGTGAATCGTTCTACTAAAATCAAGTGAGAGCCACCCTTGCAGGCGGCTCTTTTTTCTGCACCCTTACTTTGCAGACAATTCATCCTCCGTAACCCATTGATGATTTTTAACGGTTTCTCCGCCAGTGGTCGGTGTATAGTCCACCATATAGACGTTCATGGCTTGGGCGGTATCCACGGTAGCGTTCGCTCCGCGCATTCCCGGCATGTGGTCCGCATTTAAGATCACTTTGGCACCCGGCTCAAAAGGTTTGTCCCCTGCGTCTTTTATTTCCTGGTGGATAACCCACTTGTGTTTATTAATCGGATCGCCACCGGTTGTAGGGATGTACGATACCGAATAGACGGTGGTTTCATAAGCCCCGACAATCGTTGCCGTTGCCCCGTTCATTCCCGGCATATGGTCCGCGTGAATAACCGCTTGACTTCCCACTCTGAATTTCGGGTTTGTCGATTCCTTTAAACCTGACGGAATTTCACCCGATCCCGAATGGCTCATCTCGGAATGACTCGCATCTCCCGCGGTGGGGGCGCTGCCTTCTGTAGTGCTTTGGCTGGAGTTATTGCGGCATCCACTCAAAGAAATCAGCGCGGCAATACCGAGTAAAATTAGCTGCTTCTTCATCCCCTGCTTCACTCCTTGTTTTTATCGCTACAAACACAATATACCCCATTGGGGTATACCTCAAACCTGTCACCCCCCTGATTTCATCCATTTGTAAAATTTATCCCGCTATCTTGACTTTGCGATGGAGGATCATGTTAGAATATAACCGACAGACAGTCGGTCCAATGGGAAGAGCATAAAGGTGAGGTGAATGAAATGAGAGTCGTAAAAAACGCCGAGGAGCGAAAGAATGAAATTCTGGACGCGGCGGATGAGCTGTTCGGGCAAAAAGGCTTCGAGGGCACCAGTACGAACGATATTCTCGAAAAGGTCGGAATCGCCCGGGGCACGCTGTATCATCACTTCAAGTCGAAGGAGGATATCATGGACGCGCTGATCGAACGCTACAGCGCCCGGCTGTTAAGCGCGGCACGGGAAGTGGCCGCGGATCGGAGCGTCCCCGTCGTCGAACGCATTGTCCGCGTCGTTATGGCTCTGAACTTAAGCGGAGGAAGCAGCGAGGAAATTATGGAGCAGATTCATAAGCCGGAAAACGCGCTGATGCATCGAAAAATACAAAAGTTCATCATCGGCGGCGTCCCCCCGATCTTGACGGAAATTATCCGTGAAGGTATCGGGCAAGGAGTGTTCAACACCCCGTTTCCGTATGAATGCATGGAAATGGTCGTGGTTTATGCGAACACCATTTTTGATGACGATATTGTTCTTTTGACGGACGAAGAACTCGCCTCACGCCTACAGGCATTCGTCTTTAATACGGAGCGACTTCTGGGTGCGGAGAGCGGAAGTTTAATGTCCGTGATGCCCATGTTCGGCGGTGAAAATCGGGGCGATCATGCGTAGTCCAAACCAAATGTTCGGGAAATTTCTTCTGTTGTGGTCCGGTCAGTTTGTTTCCGCCGTGGGAAGCGGACTTACGTCATTCGGGCTCGGAGTCTATGTTTTTCAGCAATCGGGCAAAGCTTCGGCTGCGGCGCTTGTGACTTTGTTGGCGTTTCTGCCTTCACTGCTGTTAACGCCCTTGGCGGGAGTGCTGGCGGACCGCTATGATCGGAGGCTTCTCATGGTGGCGGGTGACAGTCTGTCCGCGGCGGGCCTTGTGTATATTCTGGTCTGTATGCTTCAAGGCGGCGCTCAGCTGTGGCAGATTTGCGTGGGAATTACGATCAGCTCGGTGTTCTCCTCACTGATGGACCCCGCTTACAAAGCAACGGTTTCGGACTTGCTTTCCAAGGAACAGTACACCAAAGCTAGCGGCCTGGTTCAGGCGGCGGGTTCGGCAAAATATTTGATTTCGCCGATCTTAGCCGGATTTCTGCTCCAGATTTCGGATATTAAGCTGCTGCTGGCGATCGACATATGCACTTTTTGGGTTACCGTTGCCGCGACGGTCGCCGTACGCAGAGGCCTTGCTTCCAAAAACCACGAAACAAAACAACCGTTTGTCCGCGAATTTAAAGACGGATGGGGTGCCGTTTCCGAAAATAAAGGCGTGCTCGTGCTCGTGCTTATGACCTCGGTGATCGTGTTTTTCCTCGGATTTATCCAAACGCTGGCCACGCCGATGATTCTTTCCTTTACGGACAGTTCCAAATTAGGAACAGTCATTACGATCGCCGCTTCGGGAATGCTCGTGACCAGTGTAATGATCGGGATGATCCCCATCAAGCGGGGGCATGTGAACATCCTCTCGGTCTCGCTGTGTTGTGCCGGTATTTTTATGGGGGCGTTCGGACTGCGCGAGAATCTGGTTCTCATCAGCGTGTCGGGGTTTCTGTTTTTTGGCATGCTTCCGTTTGCCAACACAAGCTTGGATTATTTGATTCGAACCCATATCGGAAATTCGGTTCAAGGCAGAGCTTGGGGACTGATCGGCCTGATTTCCCAACTGGGATATGTAGCCGCTTATTCGATCTCGGGCGTGCTGGCGGACGTTGCGTTCACGCCCTTGCTGCTTGACGGCGGGACGCTTGCCGGCAGTGTGGGACGGATCATCGGGACGGGAAGCGGAAGAGGCGCGGGGCTTCTCATTATACTTGGAGGGGCACTGCTCTGCGTGACTTCAGGTATTCTGTACCGGATCAAATCAGTGAGACAGCTTGAAACAAGAGGTGGCTAATGCACTTATATTTTAAAATTATGCAAAAAGATATTCTCCGAAGCAAAGCCGTTACGCTCACAACCCTGATCTTCGTCGCTGCCGCCGGTATGCTCCTTTCGCTTGCATGCATCCTCGCCATCCATCTTACCGGAGCGCTGGATACGCTGATGAAGACGGCGAAAACACCGCATTTCATGCAGATGCATTCCGGCGGGATCGACACGGCCCGGCTTAACGCCTTTGCGGAGCGGAACGGGAACGTCGATGAATTTCAGGTGCTTGAATTTCTCAATATCGACGGGTCGAAGATTGTTTTGGGCGATCGGACGCTTATGAACAGCGTTCAGGACAACGGGTTCAGCGTACAGAGCGAGAGGTTTGACTACTTGCTTGATCTCGACGGGAACATGATCCGGCCGGCTAAAGGTGAACTCTATGTACCCATTCACTTTATGCGGGACAACGCCGTCAAGGTCGGCGACAAGGCCGTAATCAGCGGGAAAGCGTTGACCGTAGCGGGGTTCCTCCGGGATTCCCAGATGAACTCCACCCTCTCCGCCTCAAAGCGATTTCTAGTAAGCAAGCAGGACTATGCCGAACTCAAAAGGCGCGGTAGCCTGGAGTATCTGATCGAGTTCAGATTGAAAGATGCATCCAAACTAGGCGCGTTCGAAACCGCGTACGCTTCCGCGGGTCTCGAAGCGAACGGCCCTACGGTCACCTATCCGCTTTTTAAAATGCTGAACGCCCTTTCCGACGGAATGATGATCGGCGTTATTTTACTGATCAGCCTGCTTGTCGTCGCCATCGCCCTGCTATGCATCCGGTTTACCCTCCTGGCGAAAATGGAAGACGATTACCGTGAAATCGGCGTTTTGAAGGCCATTGGACTCCGCCTGTCCGACATCAAAAAAATGGTTTTGGCGAAGTACGCGGCGACGGCGGCGGCCGGCGGCTTACTCGGTTTTGTCCTATCCCTTATGTTCAAAGGCATGCTGCTTGAAAATATCCGGCTGTTTATGGGGGAAAGCGGAAACTCTTCTTACGCGCTACTTTGGGGCGGGATCGGCGTGATGCTCGTCTCCCTCGCCATCGTGGCGTATGTTGACCGGGTCCTGAATCGCTTCAGAGATATTTCCGCAGCGGAAGCCATTCGTTTCGGCGTTTCACAGGAAAAGACCACGGCCGGCCGGCGCTTTCATTTAAGCGAGAATCGTTTGCTGGGTACAAATCTGTTTCTGGGGATAAAGGAAGTCCTGTCGCGAAAAAAACTGTACGCCACCATGCTCGCGGTTCTGGTCATCTCCGCATTTATTCTGATCGTTCCGCAAAACTTGCATCATACCATCTCTTCGAACAGCTTTATCAAATATATGGGAATCGGGAGCTACGACCTGCGCATCGACATTCAACAGACCGACCGGATTTCCGAGAAAACCGGCGAAATTACCGACATGATGGACGGTGACCAAGACATTGCCAAATACGCCGTCCTCACCACCAAAACTTTTCGGGCCAAGCTGGAGAACGGCTTGGAGGAGAATATGAAGGTCGAGCTCGGCGACCATTCGGTCTTTCCTATTGCTTATTCCGCAGGCAGAGCGCCCGCTGCGGATGACGAAATCGCCCTCTCGGTCATCTATGCCGATGATCTGGGCAAAAAGGTCGGCGACCCCCTTACCCTACTTCTTCACGAGGAGGAGAAAACGCTCAAGGTGGTCGGAGTCTATTCCGACGTGACAAACGGCGGCAAAACCGCCAAGGCTGTATTTGCCGACGATTCGGCGGCTCCAATGCGGAGCATTGTGTGCGCCGAGCTCGCGAACCCGGCTCTTGCCGGTGAAAAGGTATCGGCATATGCCAACCGGTTTGGGTTTGCCAAGGTTTCGGACATTGCGGAATTCGTCCGGCAGACGTTCGGGTCAACGATCAGCGCCGTGAAAAAGGCCTCCAACGCCGCCATCGCGGTTAGCCTGCTGATCGCAGCCCTCGTTACGCTGCTGTTTACGAAGCTGCTTGTGGCCAAGGACCGCTATTCTATCGCCGTCATGAAGGCGTTCGGTTTCACGGACTCGGATATAACGGCACAGTATGTTTCGCGTTCGATTTTCGTTCTGTTGATCGGAATCGTTCTCGGCACCCTGCTGGCCAACACGCTCGGACAGATGCTTGCCGGTGCGGTGATCTCCTCGTTCGGAGCGTCAACGTTTCATTTCTCGGTCCATTCGCTTTCCGCGTATTTTCTCAGTCCGCTCATGATGATGTGCACGGTACTTGCCGCCACCTTAATCGGTACAGCGAACGCGGGTCGAATCAAAATATCCGAAAATGTAAAGGAGTAAACCTACCAATGGAAAAAGTGCTGATCGGGGATCGGATGGTAAAATCTTTTGGCGAGGGTAATGAAAAACGCATCGTTTTGGACGGAATCTCCCTCGAAATCCACGCAGGAGAGTTCGCCGCGGTGATGGGCCCCTCGGGCTCGGGAAAATCTACACTGATGTTTGCCCTAAGCGGAACGGATCGCATTGACGGCGGTAAAGTGGTGTTTGATGGCAGCGATCTGACGAAGGTCGGAGAGAACGAACTTTCAGACCTGCGCAGAACGAAAATGGGGTTTGTGTTTCAACAGCCGACCCTGCTGAAAAATCTGAATATTCTTGACAACATTATTCTGCCGTCCATGCGCGGAAACCGAAGAAACGCCGCAGAAATTTTGGAGAGGGCAAGAGTCCTGATGAAAAGAACGGGCATCGCGGACCTGGAAAAGCGCGACATTACGCAGGTTTCGGGAGGTCAGCTGCAGCGCGCCGGCATATGCCGGGCACTGATGAACAACCCGAAAATCATTTTCGGCGACGAGCCTACAGGCGCACTGAACTCCCGGTCGGGCGAGGAGGTCATGGCCTTGTTTGCCGAAGTCAACGCGGACGGGACGGCGATCCTGCTCGTTACCCACGACGCCAAGGTTGCGGCGCGGTCGGAGCGGATCCTGTTTATGCGCGACGGAAATATCGCAAGCGAATTGAAGCTTCCGAAATTCCGCGGTACGGATCTGGACGGAAGAATGGAAGAAGTGACGATAAAAATGCGGGAGATCGGGATTTGACTTGCGGAGACAATCATAACCACCCGTCAAACAACCTTGATAACATAAAATTCCTGCAGATTTGCATCTTTTTGGAGTTGGAAGTTTGGAAGCACGCTAGGCGTCTTTTTGGGTGTGACATTTCACTTCGATTAGCCATTAAGCCACCTTTTCCATTTGTTAAACATCGTAGCTTGAACACTCCTATGATAACGAACGCATCAGGTGTTTTTTGTTTCGTACGCTTCGCGAGCTCAACCGCCTAAAACCCCAAATAAAGAAGACAGGACCGCTCATTACTCACTTCGGCAGTCCTGTCTTCTTTGGTTATTGCCGCTGCTCCAACCGTTCAATCAGATTCAGCAGCATCTGTGCGCTTTCGGCGCGGGTGCCGTTGGCGGACGGAAGGAATTGCCCTTGTCCCCGCCCTTTCATCAGACCCAGTCCGCCGGCTTGATCGGCGGCGCTGCGAGCCCAGGCCGGCGAGCCGTCCAGGTCGGAGAACAGGCTTGCCGGCGCTACGGAAATCGCGCCGCCTCCCGCCGCCTTGGCATAAGCTCTCACCAGCATGGCGGCCATTTCCTGACGGGTGATGGCCCGATCCGGATGGAAGTTCGCTTCGCCCGTTCCCTGAATCAGTCCAGCCTGGCTGGCGAACGCCAAAGCTTCGGCATACCAACTGCCCGCCTCCACATCGGCGAAAACAGGTGTACCCCCCTCACTCTGGCTGCCCTCAAGCCCCAAAGCCCGGACGAGCATCGCGGTAAATTCGGCCCGGGTGACCTGTCTGTCCGGTTCAAACCGGTCGGCGGACACGCCTTCCACGAGCAGCCTGGCCGCGAGTTTCTTCACCGTCCGCTCCGCCCAATGGCCGGAAGGCAGATCAGAAAACGATTTGTCGTATTTCACGACGGCCAACGTTCCGAATTGATGAATTTGGGCCGTAATCCGGTCTCCGTCCCATTTCCCGCCGGCATACCGTAAGGATCCGTCCTCACCGACGAGATAAATACCGGTTAGATCGCGATCCGTTTCGGCGGATACCGGGAAAGAGACCGTTACGGGTTCGGTCAGTGCGCCAGTGGAAGCCATCGTCCGATTCGCTGAATCTTTCAGTTCCATCGACAATGTCAACATCGCGCCGACCGCCGAGAGAGTCGCCCCCGAACGGGCACTTGCTCCGTTCAGCCAATTCCGTGCATTCCCCGCCGGTTCCGCCGACAGGATGATCGAAGAACCTGCCGTCGTACCCGCCGGCCGCTGCGCCGCAAGCTGGCCGAATACCGCTGCCGGAATGTCCAGCTGCAACTCCTCCGAGCGAATCCGCAGCGGCGCCTCTTTGAGCAGTTCGGCGGCGTTGCCCGGCAGAACAATCTTCCGGATTTCACCCTTCGTTTCCACCGACACGCTTCCATCGGCCCCGCGGTTAAGCAGCTCCCGTTCTCCGATGATAAGCTCGCCCGGCGTTTGGACCGCTGCTGGCGGTGTAACCGGTTGTGGCGTCGTATCTACCGGATCCGAATCCTCCGAATCATCGGAATCCCGGTCCGGATCCGGGGTCGGCGTCGGTCTTGGGCCCCCGGTGACCGTCAGCTCGTACGCGTCCGACCAGTCCTCATACACCGCGCTGATGACGGAAACCCCTTCTCCCACGGCCTTCAATCTGCCCTCGGCATCGATCGTGGCCACGTTATGGTTCGAGGAGTTGTAAAGAACTCCCTCTTTCAAAGGATAGCTTGAGCCGTCGCTGTAAACCGCCTCGGTCACAGCCGTACCGGTTTCTCCCCGCTTGAGTTCTTTCGGACCGCGAAGGGCCACTCCGCTCATGGTAGGTGCATCCAAGGTAACCTTCAGGTTATAGGAATTGGTCAATCCCTCATAGGTTGCGGAAATAACCGTCATCCCTTCCGCCAGCGCCTTAATCGTTCCGTCCGCATCGATGGAAGCGACCGATTCTTCGCTGCTGTTATACGCGATATCTTCATGGAGGATCGTCCGCGCTCCCGAAGAATATACGCCTTCCACTACGGGACGATCGCTGTCGCCCGGAGCGAGCTGCAGCTTACCTTGAATTTCAATCGATTGAAGCGTTGGCTCGGTCTTGCCCAAGGTCAACACGTCGATCACCGTACCGTCCACCGTTTTGGCCGTTAGCGTAAGCGTGTCGCCGACAATCTCGACACCCGTAAAGACGTGGATGTCCTCGTCGTATATTTTCTCCTGCCAGAACCGCTCCGTCAGCGAGTAAAACTTCGGTCCCGAAGAACCGCCGATCACGTATCGGGTTCCTTGGCCTTCCGGAACGATCTTTCCGCCTTTCATCGGGAAGCTGCGCATATAAATATGATCATGCCCGTTCAATACAAGATCCACTTGGTGCTTGTCGATAACCGGAACCCAGATCTTTTGCGCCCGCTCATTGGCATAAATGCTTCCGTAAGGACCCTGGTGGAAGAACAGCACCTTCCACTTACGGTCCGTGCCCGCCAAGTCTTTGTCCAGCCACTCGGCCTGTTCCTTAAAACTTTCCTCCGAACCTTCCGTGTTCAGAACGACAAAATGCGTATTATTGATATCGAACGAGAAGCTTGAGCCCTTCGTACCGGCTGACCCGTTCTGGGGATTATGGAATTGGGCGAGATAATCGCCGTTTCCATTGTTGCCCATGACCTCGTGGTTTCCGATAATCGGTACGAGGGTCGTCTGCATCAGCTCTTGCTGGGCGGCCTCAAACCACCAATCCCACTGCTCCTGTTCAAAGCCTTTGTCGACCATATCGCCGGCATGGACCAGCATGTCGGCATCCGGCATATCCTGCACCGCTTGGTCCAGCGTGTTCCCCCATTGGGCAAAACCGCTCTTGTTTTCGGCTTGGGAATCGCCGATAAACAGGAATTTTACGGCGTCTCCCGTAAGTCCGCTTGTACGGAATGTTCCGACCGCGCTCATGTTGGCGCCGCCGTCTCCAACGCGGTACACGTACTCCGTATCCGGCTCCAGGCCCTGAACCTCCGCCTTGTGCACGCGGATCGTACCGTCGTTGTTCGTGTTATAGAGGGAGCTTCCGCCGGTGATGCGAATGACGTTCCCAGCCGAGAAATCGGTAAATTCCGAACGTTTCGCCAACTCCACCACCGTTCCCTCCGTTGCCGGATCCGTATGCCAGGTCATGTGCCGGGACGTCGCGGCGTCCGAGCCCATCGTCACGTTGATGTTTCGCGGTTCGGCGGAACCCGCATGCTCGGCAACTTTAAATATCATTAATGGACTGTAACTGTCCCCTTTGACCGCCTGAATGTGGAAAGTCCCCGTATTTTGCGTCACCTTGTCCGACTTGACCACACCGGCCGCATCCGCGACCGCATCAGGTACTTCCACCCCGTTCAGAAGCAGCTTTGCACCTGCCGCGCCGGCTCCACTCGCCTCTTTTACCGTGAAAGAAGCCTCATAGCCCTTGGCAACCTCGTAAGTGTTCCATGTCAGCCCGAGCTCCGTCAGCACGGTAGCTTCCACGTCCGCGCTTAAATAAGTAACCGGCTGCCCCGTTCCCTTGGTGGAAGTGACCGAGCCTTCATGGAAGCCGATCTTCAGCGGCTTGGCCAGTTGTCCGGCCGCCTCCTCCAACGTATGCGGTCCGACGTAGTCGCCCCGTACGGTGTAGCGGATTTGACCGATAAGATCCCGGTCCCCCAGCTTCGCTTCATGGAGATGATGCAGCTCCAGTTTGACGACGCCCTGTTCGTCCACGTTGGAGCTTAATTGCCCTTCACTTACTTTTGCGCCGCGTACCACTTCCAAATTTTTAACGGCGGCCGGGTCAAATTTGAAGGCAACAACCCCCTCCTTCAACTCCGCAGCCCTTTCCGCATAGATGTCCAGCGTATAGGTTTTGCCCGCATACAACGAATCCGGCGTATCGTACACATAGAACGGAGAACCCAGGTTTACGGTAAAATACCACTCCTTGATGGTCTGGTTTCCGCTCAAATCGCGAACGGCCACTTTCACCTTATGCCTTCCTTCCGCCAGCGGTGTTTTCGGCTGATAGGAAATCTGCCCTTTCGGCGGATAGAACCCGTACTCCACCTGCTGATCGTCCACATAGACGCGGATCGTCGCCGGGTCGATCAGAGTCGTGCCCGGGTGCTGCACGGGATCGTAGCCCGCATCTTCCGCGGTAATGGAAATGGTCGGAGTTCCCGTCTTCACCACTTCATTGTCCCCGGGGGAGCTTTGTTTGAAAACCGGTGGGGTCCGGTCTTCGTCCAGTGGTCCGTATACCGCACGAATGTCGTCGATATACAGCGCCCCCGCGGTTTTGTTGGTGTTCTTGGTCTCCATATATCTTACCGGCAGATCCATCGTTAGCGGCGTTGTCTTCCCCTTAGGCACAGCCGCCTCGACATATTTCCACCCGGTCCAATCGACGCCCGTCGTTTGATCGGTAAAATCCACCGCAATGGCGGCATTGTTTCCGTCCCGAAGCTGGCCGCGCAGCCAGTGCTTCTGCCCGTCGCCGTAGACCCACATGCCGATTTTTTCCGGGTATCCCGGAATCTGGATCGACTTCCCATCGAGCGCGGTTAAATAAGCGCCGGAGGTTCCGGTTGTACCGGTGAAATCGTACTCCAATTTAACCGCTTTGCTCCCTCCGCGCACATAATCCAGATCGGTGATTTCGGAAATGGAGGCGGAGTTAGCCTTCACGGAAGTCGCTTTATAGTTTCCGACGCCATTTTCAAAATCCTCCAGCATAACCGGAGGGAGACCGACGTTGACTTCAAACGAGGCCTCTACATCCCCGTAGGCGGCATATATTTTGCCATGCGCCCCGTTCTCGTTCGTCGCCGTAAAGACGCCGTGTTCGTCGATCGTGCCGATGTTGCCTTCGACCCGCCATGTAAAATTCTCGTTGCCGGCCTGAATCGTTTGCCCGTTTCGCAGCGCTTTGACGGACAAAACGACCTTTTCGCCGTTGCTATACGTTTTGATCGAATCCGGGAACGCCAAGGCGGTCAGTTGATCCACCACTTCGATTTCCGCGCTGCCCTCGGCTGACCCTAGGGTCGCCTCCACCCGGCCCGTTCCCGCAGCCGCTCCGGCCGTAAACAAACCGTTCGCATCGATGGTCCCAAGCGCGGGATCAACCTGCCAGGACACCTGCCCCAAAGCCGGAGCGGGATGCCCGTTGGCATCTACACCCGCTGCCTGAAAAGGGACCGAAGCTCCCGCAAGAATCCGCTCGGCGTTGGGCTGAATCGCCAAACTTGCGGTGGTGGACAGCTCGGGAGCGGTATTGACCAGCAGCAGGCCGTTCCCGACTTTTCGCTCATAGCCGTCGGATCCCCGGTTCATCATCTTGACGCCCGTAGTCCCCGGCATCCGGGCAACCAGTGTGGAGGACCCCCCGCCGTCCAGGTTCATGGCATTGACGATACCCATGGATTGCATGGCCGCGGCCAGCTCTTCGGTCTCCATCCCTTCGCTAAACCCGGGAGCGCGACCGTCCACTTCAAAAAGCACGACACTGCCGTCGGTCTTGGTGCCGATCGCCGTTCTCGGATGTACGCCGGCTGGTCCTATGCCGGTTCTAACAACCCCGTCCTTCACGAGCGGCCCCTGTCCGCTGATGATCAGCTCCGCCTCATTCCATTCTCCGTCCAGCGCAAAGCTCGCCGTCAGTTCATCCCCGATTTTCAGATCCTGCGTCACCGCACGGGACGTCCCGGACGCCGACAATACGACTTGCCCTTCTGCCAGGGGCGCATCCCCCTGGTTCAAGCGGACTTCGGCTACCTTCAGCTTCAGGGTTTGCCCGCTTTTTACTTCACCCTCCAACACATCTAAAATAAACTCATCACCTGTAGCCGGTGTTTTCGTGGAATTCGCATAATCCGGCGTAAACAGAACGAGCTGATTCTCGTTCCGGTAACGGTTGATGCTGGTCAAATTCGTCTTTTGCCCGCCGATCGTCACGGTTTTCTCCAGGACCGGCTTTCCGTATAACGAGCGCCCTTCTTCCGTAAGTCCAAATGCGTAGGAAGAGCTGCCGCTGTTTAGAATGATGCCGTCATCCACAAACAGGCCGTTCGGAACACCGGTAGCCATCCCTGAAATTTCATAAAAATCGCCGTTGATTCCCGCAATGACCCGGTTTCCCGGTCTGTCCGCGTAAGCGGCCATCTCTGTCAAAGGTTTCATCCCGTAGACCTTGCCGTCTTTGGTCCCGGCCTGCAGTTCAAGACCCGGATGGGCCGGATTAAACTCGATCGCATGAATCTTCTGCCGGCCGCGGTTATCCTGGATGTCCATCCAGGCATAAACGGCTTCCGGCCCGACTTCCGTCCGTCTTGTATCGATAACCTGGCCGTAACCGCCCGCCTGCGGCTCGCCGAAAGCCGCGTTTACGCTGCTTAACGGCTGCAACAACGATAAAAACAATACAAATGCTACAACTGCGTTGATCTGTCGCCTAAACCTTCTCATTTTGCCCGATATCCTCCCTGTCGGTTTTTCCGCTCCCAAAATCAACTTAAGAACGATGACATAAAGAACATCTTACTGTCGAAACGTAAACAAGAGATTAAATGGAATCGCAAACTATGTTAAGAGATTTCGCATTGACTCTCACAATATGGGAGGGTCTATGATAATTACGATCCGGATCAACGAAATATGAGGAGGCCTTATGTTTAAAATCGGTGATTTTTCCAAACTGGTCAGAGTATCAATAAGGATGCTGCGGCATTACGACGAAATTGGACTGTTAGAGCCAATGTCCACGGACGAGTTTACGGGTTACCGCTACTACTCTGTGGAGCAGATTCCCCGGGCTAACCGAATCCAGGTTTTGAAAGAGATGGGATTTTCCCTGGCGGAAATATCGGGCGTAATGAATCAGGATCTGGATGCCACACAACTGCTCAGCCTGTTGGAAAACCGGAAGCGTCAAATTGCGGAAGTCATCGAGAGTGAACACACGAAACTGCGGCGCGTCGAGTTTCTGATCGGCCAACTTAACAAGGAGGATATGTATATGAACTATGAAGTAACTGTTAAGCAGATTCCCACCTATAAAGTTCTGGCGCTGAGAGATACCCTACACGCTTATAACGCGGAGGGGTCGTTGTGGAAGGAGTTAGGGGATTTTGTCCAGGAGCACCATGTTAAGGTGACCGCACCATGCTACGCGATATATTACGATGAGGGTTATAAAGAAGGGGATGTCGACGCGGAAGTCACGATGTGCTTCCAGGGCCAAGCGGCCGAATCTGACCGTATCAAGGTGAGGGAACTCGAAGCCGTTCCCGAAATGGCCTGCATCTTTCATCATGGTCCGTTCGAGGAAATGTCGGCGGCCTATCATGCCCTGGGCGTTTGGCTGGAATCCAACGGTTACCGCTGGAACGGCCCGCATCGGGCTATCTACCATAAAGGGCCGTGGACCGGGGAAGATCCGGCCGACTATCTGACCGAAATTCAAGCTCCCGTCACGAAAAAATAAACCGTATTTCCGTATAACTTTTAGGTCTGGATCGCCATCCAGACCTTTTCTCTTTGGTAAAGAACAATTCTAACCAAAGTAGGATATTCTTCCAGTAAAAAGGAATTTTCCGTTGTTATCGCGGATACCGACACGGAGTTTCAAGATATTGCCGCGGACCTCGGTTATTTTGCCTCGGAACATAAGGAGACCGACTCCGTTTTCTGTCCGGACAAAACACCAACGCGCTATGAGCTGCCCGCAGGGTTCTCCATCACGAGCATGGAGGATGGCCTGGACTTGTACCAGTACGGGCGCGTCTTATGGAGGGGCTTCGATCATGAGGCCAACGGGGAAGGCTCATTCCGGTTTACCCCGGAAACCGAACAGGCTTTAAGTGCGGAAATGCTACGTCCTCACGTGGATTTGAGCCTGAAGGTGGCCGTTCTCACTCCGGAAGGGAACTACGCTTCCTACTGCGGCATGTGGTACGAAAATAGAGGGAAAATTTCCCGTTAATTCCCCGCTTTTTGCCCATGGATCAAATTTAGCAGGAAAACCTCCAGCTATTTCGCGGCCGGGCCGCCGATATCCGCCATTTCGGACGAATTAACGGGAGATTTTCCCGGTAATTCATCTCTGCCGCCGCATAGGCACCAAATTAACGGGCAAAATTCCCGTTAATTTTTCACCAGTGGAATGAGATGGAGGCAGCTATCATTTGCATAAAAAAGCAGCCGCCCCCTTTTCGTTACTCCAAATCCACGCCGTACCGTCTCTCCTCTTTCGTTGCCCTGAAGCCTAACGATTCGTAAAGGGATAGCGCGGAAGCGTTTGCGGTATGCACCATCAGATTGGCGCGCGAAAGACCGTGAGCTTTAAGGTAAAGCAAACCCTGTGCCAGCAAAACCTTGGCCAAACCCCGTTTTCTCCAAGGCTCCCTGACAAAAACGTCCTCGATCGTCCCTTCGTCCCCCTCCCGCCAGGCCATTAATCCGGCGACGATCCGGTCTTCTTGCCGGATCACCAGGGAGGTCCACAGGTCTTTTCCCTTGTATTCCCTCAGCCTTTCAAGCCCTAGCGGCGTATCCGGCCAAATTTCCGCTTCTATCTGCAAATACTCGCGCTCCTCCCGGGCGGACTCCATCCTCCAGCAGGAATAATCAAATTCCGGGACCGGCGCTGGTTCCGGGATCGGTTCATGCAAGTCGCGGCTCATGCAGAACAGACTGTGTAAGGGACGATATCCTTTGTCGGTAAAATAACGGGTGTTGACTTCCTCCCCGGCATCATTTCCCATACAAAGCAAAGTGCCGTATTCGGTAGACAGCGACTTTTTCAATGCCAGCGACCTAGCGAACAAATGCGAATAAACCCGATCCAGCAGGACCGTATCGCCCTCCCTTTCCGGAACGGTCTTCAAGTTGAGATAAATGGAGTGCTTGCATGCCGTAGACCGGCCCGGCGGAACGACATTAATGACGGCGACCTGACCTTTGGCGATCATTCTGCCGTGCTCGAAAGCGCAGTATACATTCTCCCAATTGTCCTCATCGCCGACCCACCAAAACAAGGCGTCCTTGTTTCTCATGACGGCTTGATACAGTTCGCCCAGCATGGGCATATCTTCTTTATCAAAATGGCGGATCATTGTCTCCTCTCCCGCGGGAGATGGAATCGTGCTAATGGCAAACGCCTCCTTCGGCTCTATTATCTCGACCTTAACACGGGCCTCCCGGGGTATCCAGGCCAAACTCGGCTATACTTGAAAATGACACGCCACGCAAAAGCAGCCGGAACAGGAACGCCCTGCCCGGCTGCGATATTTTCAACAATTAGAGATTTGGAGAAACGAGGATCTTGACCTGATTTTTCTCTTTCAGCAAAGCTTCAAAGCCCTGCTCCACGATTTCGTTCAGCCCGATCCGTTTGGTAACCAGCTTCTCCGCGGAGAAGTAGCCTTGATTCATCAAGCTGATGACGGCCGGGAACACATCCCGGTAGCCGATGATACCGGCAATATTGCGCTCATGCATCACGATCCGGTTCGGATGGATGGAAGCTTCCTTCTCGAAGATGCTGACGATCATAATCTGGCCGCTCAGCTTGGTGGATTCGATCGCCTGGGTCAGTACAACCGGTACCCCGGTTACCTCATAAGCAACATCCGCTCCGCCATCCGTCAGCCGGTGAATTTCTTGGACGACATCCACATCCGCCGGATTCAAACCGATGGCTCCCAGTTCTTCCGCTTTGTTTCTCCGCTCGGCCGACAGCTCCACCGCATAAATTTCCGATGCGCCGGAAGCTTTGAGCGCTTCGATGACAAGCAGCCCGATCGGTCCCGCGCCGAACACCACCGCACGGTCGCCGACTTTGAACTGGCTTTGGCGTACGGCATACAGCGCCACAGCGGATGGCTCGACAAGAGCGCCCTGCTCGTAAGATACGCTGTCTGGAATTTTATGAACCATGTGCTCATCCGCTGCGACATATTCGGAGAAACCGCCTCCGCCCCCGGCCAGTCCGAGGAAGCCCATTTGTTCGCAAAGATTATATTTGCCCTGTCTGCAGGCCGTACATTTGCCGCAGGCGAAAATCGGCTCGACCACAACGCGATCGCCCGCTTTGAATTTCGTCACGCCCTCGCCGACTTCAACAACCTGACCGGAAAACTCATGTCCCATGACGACAGGCGCCTTCTCATTAGTGAGCGGGTGCGGGCTATTTTGTGAAATGAAAATCGGTCCTGCCGCATATTCGTGCAAATCGCTGCCGCAGATCCCGCACCATTCCACTTTTATTTTAACTTTCCCTTTAAGGGAAGTCGGTTCTTCAATGTTATCAACCCTCAAGTCTTTTACTCCGTGCCATCTCAATGCCTTCATTAAAGCTCATCTCCCTGTCTTGAAGAAAAAGTGAAAAAGTCACAAATTAAAAAGCTTAAACAGTCAAAATATAAAATAATTTAGGAAACGTTTCCGATGTCTATATTGTCACATATCCGACATATTGTCAAATGATTTTACCTGTTGCATGTGATTAATGTAATTTGATTCCATAGTAACTATAAAGTCAAAGCCTGTTACATGATATAATATAAACAAAGAGTGAAAATTTTCGTTATTTTTCGGAAACGATTCCTATAAGAAAGGGTAAAATCGAATGGCCAACAGGAGAAAGGTGACGATTGAAGATGTAGCGAAGCAAGCGGGCGTCGGCATAGCGACCGTGTCCCGGGCGCTGAATGACAGCGGCGGCATCAGCGCGAAGACCAAGGCGCGCATCATGCAGGTCATTGAAGAGATGGGGTTTGTTCCGAATACCTCGGCGCAGAGCCTGAAAATTCGCCAAACCCGCCAGATTGCGCTGGCGGTTCCCGATATCCGCAACGCGATCATTCCCGACATAGCCTGGTCCGTAGAACAGGCGGCCAAGCAGCATGGATACCGGGTAGTGCAGATTAATACGCTGGGCAATGCCCGGCTTGAGCTTGAGATTTTGCGGGAGGTTAAGAAGCTGCATGTGGACGGCCTCGTTCTGTTTCCGCTGGCTTACCCGAAGACGCTGGAAAGCCTGATCAATCAGTGCGGCATTCCCGTCTCCGTTATCAATTACGGAAAAAAACTCAGCACCGACCTCAAGGCCGATATCGTCGGATTGGCCCGCCAGGAAGGAAAGCTGGTGATGGAGCATCTGCTGCAGATCGGGAGAACAAGGATCGCCTATGCCGGCGCTCCCAAGGACAAGATCGAGGAGCGTTATCTCGCTTACGAGCAGTCCTTGAGACAGGTGGAGGCTTCGCTCGTGTTTTTCGGTGAAGATTTCTCGTTCGAAACGGGGCGGCAGGCGGCCGATTATTTCTATAGCCTGAAACATATGCCGGATGCCATCTATGCGGTGAACGACATGGTGGCGATCGGAATTGTGAACCGGTTCAAGGAACTGGGGGTCCGGGTTCCGGAGGATGTGGCCGTCGCCGGAATCGACAACAATTTATGGACGACCGTCACGACTCCGCAGATCACCTCGGTATCGATTATGGGCAATGAGGTGGGGCGCCTGGCCGCGGAGCTGCTGCTGAAGCGCATCCAGTCCGCGCAGCCTTTGGATTATGAACGGGTGGAATTCGAGCCGCGGCTGATCGTTAGGGAATCCAGCGTCAGCATGAAACATTACTCGCGCAACGAGGCCTAAAAGCGCATTTTCCGGCCCATCATTTTTGTCATAGCATGCTGGTGTGGAATGCCCGACTAATGACAATCGAACACGACCTCGGCGCTTTCGACGAACAGCCAGTCATGATAATGGCCGAGCAGCTCACCGGAACGCCAGGGGTAAGCATGGGGCTCTTTTTCGGGCGGGGGCGCTATGAACGGTTTGTTCACGAAGACGTTAAAAACGTGGAGTCCGTCGGGCCTGGTAAATTGCTTATAGTTGGCAAATATCTCGTTTCGAAGCTCCGGTTTGATATAATGCAGCACTCCGCTGGAATATAAAATGTCAAAATCGGTATCGAGCCGGAAATCGGAAATATCGGCTTTAAAGGCATGAACGTGAACGCCGGTCTGTTCGGCCAGTCTTTTCGTCTTCTCGATCCCCGCGTCCGTTACATCGAATGCGCTCACCTCATACCCGTTGCGGGCGAAGAAGACCGCATCCTTCCCCTCGCCGCAGCCGATATCCAGCAGTTTGAGCGGCCGGGTGGGCGGCATGCATTTTAAAACTTCATAGCACGCCTGATTCGGTTCGATTCCCCAGTAATAGGACTGCTTATTGCGGTATTCCTCCTCA
Organism: Paenibacillus faecis; assembly: GCF_008084145.1. Lineage (GTDB taxonomy): Bacteria > Bacillota > Bacilli > Paenibacillales > Paenibacillaceae > Fontibacillus > Fontibacillus faecis. The sequence continues at coordinate 1,193,384 of NZ_VSDO01000001.1, forward strand.
TAGATCGTGATCGGGCTCTCCTGCGGCACATACCCCAACAGCTTGTCGACGCTGATCCGCAAATTTTTCGACAATTCGGGCAGCAAGACAAGGTCCGGCATCGTCTGAGCATTCTCCCATTTGGATACCGCCTGGAACGAGATGCCTAATCTTTGGGCGAGTTCCTCCTGTGTGAACCCCCTCTCTTTCCGGTAGTGACTAATCGTTCTCGCCAGCTTTTCTTTCATAACGAATCACGCTCCTCTTCGTAAGCCCATTGTAGGGGACATCGGCGAGCAAGCACAATAACCGGGCATTTGAATTTTCCGGTTCTCTCAACCGGGGGTTGAGGCCAAAAGAAGCAGCCCGACTATCGCTTACGCGATTTCCTCCACTCTGCTCCGTAATTTAAACAGAGATGACATTGTCATGTTATAATTTGGTATGATCATAAACTGGAGGCGATGGGATGAAAAAAATAGCCGTGTTTTGCGGATCGAGCTTCGGGGCAAAAGACGTGTACAAAGAAGGAGCCATCGCTTTGGGCAAGGAATTGGCCGCCCGGGGACTTTCCCTGGTTTACGGCGGTTCAAGCGTGGGGCTGATGGGGGCCGTGGCCGATGCCGTTCTGGAAGAAGGCGGTCAGGTGATTGGGGTTCTCCCCGTGTTTTTGCAGGATCGGGAGATCGCCCACCGCAACCTGTCCGAATTGATCATCGTCGATACGATGCATGAACGCAAAGCCAAGATGGCCGAAATTGCCGACGGCTTCATCGTCCTTCCCGGCGGTGCGGGAACGATGGACGAATTTTTTGAGATTTTCACCTGGGGCCAGTTGGGCCTCCACCGCAAGCCCTGCGGCCTGCTGAACCTCGGGGGATATTACGATCTCCTGATCGAACTCTTCAACCATATGACCGATGAACAGTTTATTCAGGAGAAGTTCCGGTCCATGGTTTTATCCGACGGCACGCCGGAAGGTTTGCTTGATCAATTCCGCACGTATGAGCCGCCGACGGTTAAAACTTTTTTAAAGTCGGAAAAACAGCTGTAAAAGCAAAAATAGCGGGCGACGGCCCGCTATTTTTTTCTTGCCCGCAGCTCTTTCATGATTTTGCGGCCGGTCGGTGTCTGGGCCAATCCGCCTTGGGCCGTCTCCCGGTGGCGGCTCGGCATCGAAGAACCGACCTCGAGCATCACGTCGATCACCTCGTCGGAAGGAATGGCGCTCTTGACGCCGGCTAGAGCCATATCTGAGGCGGCCAAGGCATTAACCGCTCCGAAGCCGTTGCGGACGATGCAGGGAATCTCCACCAGGCCGCCCACCGGGTCGCAGATCAGGCCCAGCGTGTTTTTGAGGGCCAGGCCCACCGCGTGCACCGCCTGCTCCGGACTGCCGCCGCGCAGCTCCGTCATCGCCCCGGCCGCCATCCCGATCGCCGAGCCGATCTCCGCTTGGCAGCCGCCTTCCGCGCCGGAGATAAAGGAATTGTTGGCGATGACATACCCGATGGCCCCGGCGCAGAACAGGCCGCGAACCAGATGCTCGTCGGGCCAGCCGAACCGCTCCTGCGCGCTGACGAAAACGCCTGGAATAATGCCGCAGGAGCCCGCGGTCGGCGTTGCGACGATCCGCCCCATCGAGGCGTTGACCTCCGATACGGCCAGAGCGTAGGCCATGGCCTGGCAGGCGATGTCGCCGGCCGAAGGTTCCGCGTTTTTACGGTAGGTTTCCACCCGCTTCGCGTCTCCGCCCGTCAACCCGCTCGTGGAGGTGATATCCTCGGTCAGGCCTTTATGAACGGCCGTTTTCATAATCTGATAATACTCCGTCATGACGGCCGTAATTTCGGATTCCGGCTGACCGCTTTCCTCAGCCTGGTCCTCCAGCATAATTTGCGAAATCGTTTTCGATTCCGTCTGGCATATTTCGATGAGCTCCCTTAAATTCCGAAAACGCATCTAACCCGCTCCTTAAATTAGGTTGGTCTGACATCTATATTAAGTGAGATGGATAAAAGAAACCCGGCGGATATGGGGCAGACCCGAGATTTCGCCGATCAGCGAATCCGGAATGACTTGGTCCGCCTCCACGACCGTCAGCGCTTCACCGGTTCTTCCCTTGCGGTCCGTATTAATATACCCGATATTTACATCCTCCCGGCTGAATAGCGCGGTAATCCCCGCCAGCACCCCCTGCCGGTCCGCATGCTCGATCACCAAGGTCGGAAGTTCGCCCGAACATTTCGCTTCGAAGCCGTTCATTTGCCGGATGGAAATCGTCCCCCCGCCGATGGAAGCCCCGGTCACGTCGCAGGTTCTCTCCCCAGCGGACAGCAAGATTCTTACGGTGTTCGGATGAATTCCGGGAGCGGTTCCGGTCGTAAAATGCACCTGGATCCCCGAGTCTTCCGCAATTTGCAGCGAGTGGCGAATTCGCTCGTCGTCCGTGCGGTAGTCGAGAATTCCCCCGACCACGGCAAGGTCCGTACCGTGTCCCGCATAGGTTTCCGCGAACGAGCCGTAAAAACAGATCCGGGCCGCCTCGGGCGGTTCGCCCAACAGTTGGCGGGCGAACCTTCCGATCCGGACCGCTCCGGCGGTATGAGAGCTCGAAGGGCCGATCATGGCCGGTCCGATGATGGAGAATACATTTTTAAACCGCATCTTTGGTCCCTCCGGTAATTATAGTCCTTTGTTTAAGCTTACCCCGGAACTCGGCCCGTTGCTATGAATTTTCGAATAAAGGACGGATTAAGGCCGAACGCGGCTCGATAAGGGCAGCGTTTACGAAGACGAGAAGCGGCGGATGACCTCCTCGAATTCCGGCTCTTCCATGGAGATGTCGTCGATTTCCCCCCAGCCGTCCAGCTCCCTAATAATATCCACCGCCCGGATTTCCCGGCGGTCCGCCTCGAGACGAACGGTATCGCCTTCGACGCCGAGGATCCGAAACACCCCTGCTGAAGCGGAGGCGGCAAAATTGTCCGGCACTTGGAACGGCCCGCGGAATTTCAAGGTCATCCGCGTTGGCAGTCCGATCGTTTCCCGCAGCGAGGGGATCGATCCGTCATAAGTCAATGTCCCGTGATTGATAACCATTACACGCCCGCATAGCTGCTCGATATCGTCCATATCATGGGTGGTAAGCAGAATCGTCTTCCCGAAATCCCGGTTCAGCACCCGCAAAAATTCACGGATGTTTACTTTGGCGTGAACGTCAAGCCCGATCGTCGGTTCGTCGAGAAACAGCAGCTCGGGATCATGCAGCAGGGCGGCGGCAATGTCGGCCCGCATCCGCTGGCCGAGCGACAGCTTCCGGACGGGAGTCTGCCAAAATTCGTCCAGATTCAAGAGCTCGGCAAAACGTCCGAGCCTTTGCCGCTTTTCCGCCGCCGTCACCCCGTACATTTCGGCCAGAATGTCGTAGGAATCTTTAACCGGCAGATCCCACCAAAGCTGACTCCGTTGACCGAACACAACCCCCAGCTGCCTGACCGCCTTCCGGCGATCCCGGTGCGGGTTATAACCGCCCACGCTCACTTCGCCCGAGGTCGGATGCAAAATGCCCGTAAGCATTTTGATGGTGGTCGATTTTCCCGCCCCGTTCGGACCGATATAGCCGACAAATTCTCCGCGTTCGACTTGAAAACTAATGCCCCTTACAGCTTCCTTCATCCGGTATTCCCTGGAGAACAACGTCCGCAGCCCGGAAAATCGCCCTTCCTTGACGACGGCCGTTTTAAACTCCTTATGCAAATCTCTTGCCTCAATCATCGCGCTAACGCCTCCTTAGCTTCCCGTACTCTGGTACTTGGTTATACCGAATCGCCAAAACAGTAAACTCCCTCCGAGGCACAAGGCCGCAACCCCCGCTATCGCGGGAAGCACCCAAACGCCGAGTTCATCGCGGAGGATGTACAAAGACGGGACATAGTTCACGAATCCGACCGGAATCACCACCAACAGTACGGAGGACATCCACTTCGGGTACAGCGTCAGCGGATATTGGGCCGCCGTTCGCGCGGCATCCTCCGTAATGTTCTGAAGCTCTTCGATCCGGGTTGTCCAAAATCCGATCGTAGCCGTAGCCAGTCCGATGGAAAACAGGATGACCGCCCCCGTCAGGATAATCATCAAGGTAAGCGGCACCGCGGTCCATCCCACCTGTCCCGTCCGCATCATCCCCGCCAGCGACCAGCACAAAATAAACCCGCCCTGCAAAACCTCGCCGAGCATAATCCGGAAGTTTTGCGGCATCAACGCGAGAAGGACGGGGATCGGCCGGGTCAGGAGCTGATCGAAGTCGCCGCTGATGAGGTATTTCTCCAGATGGTGGACCTCGTCCGCAAAAGTGCGGTACACCGTTTTGGACAGCGTCATGACCGCGAACAAGTACCCCACTTCATACAGGGACCAGCCCTGAATCGCCCCGAATTTATACAGCACGATCGCGATCATTAAAAATTCGGAAATCTGGATTAAAGCCGCGAGCACGGAAGCGAGGATAAAGTTGAATTTATACTGCATCCGGCTGCGGACACTGGTCTTTATCAGCAACCGATACAAGTGAAACCAGCTTCCCGCCTTCATCCGCCCTGCACCTCCACTTTACTGCGCATCAGCCGGGTAGCCAGCAAACAGGCCGCGGTGAACAAACCGCACCATAGCAAGGTCCCCCAAAGACGGCTTGGGTCTCCCGTCCCCAGATAAATCGTGGTCGGCGTATAAAGCAAATACGGATAAGGCGACATCCAGGCGATTTGTTCAAGCCAGCGGGGCAGCCATTCCAGCGGAATAAAGAATCCCGCCAGCACATTGATCAGCGCATGGTTTCCCCAATAGAGCCATGAAGACTCGGTCGTCCAGAGCGCGCTGACACCAATAAGGTAGTTGATGCAAATGGACAGGTATGCGGCCCCCAGCACACTAAGGACCGTATACAAATAAGTCAGGCCTTGATCGGGAAGTTGAAGAGAAAAGACAAAGACGTACAGGAGATAGATCGGGATGGACTTATACACGAATTGATAAGCGATCTGGCCCCATTCCTTGGCCATCATGTGGCTGAACAAATGGACGGGCCGCATCAAATCGAGCGAGATTTGACCGGTTCTGACGGACTGGGGGATGCCGAGACCGTTGGTGGTAAAACTCGTGACCCACAGGAGCGCCTGCGTGAACGAGATGTAACTCACCATACCTGCGGTTCCGTAATCTCCCAGGGGATGATCCCTGCCGAGCCCGATCCAGATACAGGCGTACATAAAGCCGAACATCGCGCTCGCGATATTGTGCACCATATGTGCGCTGCGGTACTGCAAATTGCGGGTGTAGGCTTTGGAAGCCAATGTGAAATAAAGCATGAAGCACCTCCGATAAGCGTATTAGACGGCTCTTCCGTCCACTTCAGACAAGGCGATTTTTGCAAGAAGGATTCCATCATACCGTAATTTTCCATAGGAGACAATCCTTTTTTCGCCGACAACGTAAACAAAGAAAAAATACGGGCTGCACAGGACTCTTTTTCCCGTGACAACCCGCACATTTTAAATGTTTTATTTCCCTACCGGCTGACCGGTCACGCTCGTGCCCGATTTCGTAATTTGGTAGCTGACGATTTCCCCGCTCCAGAAATGGAATTTCAACTGGACCTCGCCATCCTTCACTTCCTTAAAAAATTCGGGCAGCAGTTGAATCTCTTTGCTGTCGTACGAGGGGGAGAACGCATATCCGAACTCCTTGAAAGAAGTCCAGTCCTGCGGGCCGGCGTTTTTCCCGTCCGCGTAGACGGCTTCCATCGTGGCCAACTGATTCCCCTTGAAGTCGACCGGAACGGCAAACTTCTCGGTGGTTCCCGTCGCGTGGCCGAGTACCGGACGATCAAATACGACAACTTTGAATCTCCAATCCGGTCCCTGATTAAACTTGGCGTTCAGGACGGCATTTTGCCCCAGTTGTCCGGATGCTGTCAGCTTGGAGAGACGAGCCGCCTTAATCGTCAATTCCTCGCCGCTTAAAGCGTAGTCTTTGCCAGCGACGAGATGCTCGCCGCCGACCCATAGCCCGGTCAGCTTATTGCCGTTCAAGTTCAACTTCACCTTGGCATCCTTTACCTTACCGCCCTTTTTCAAGTGGATCAGATCCGTTTCAGCCGTAGCGGCGCGCCCGTTCTTCCAACCGGCTTTCATGATATCAATCAGCTCTTGGTCATTCCAGCGATAGGTCTTCCGGTTGAAGTGCTGGCCGTTATCCCACAACATATGCGTAATATTCTTCTCTTTCAGAACGTGGGTCAAAATTTCAAAAAACTTCAATTTCTCCCCTTGCTCGATCACGCCGGTATGCTTATCGAAGCCGAGCAGGCCGTACTCGCCGAGGATGACCGGAATCCCTTTGGCCACCAGCGTTTTGTGTACATTGTCGAAAGTGGTGGTCAAATCGTTTAACGTGTCTTTTTCCAGCTTATAATAACCGGCGATGTTTACGCTGAACGGCCAGAACCCATAATAGTGGACCGTGGCGATGAGATTGGGATCGTTGAGCTTGACGATGTTATTGTACAGCTCATTCAAATCCTCCCGGGCCGGAGAAGTTTCCCGCGTCGGAATGACCAGCGGTCGAACCGTATTGTTCCCGCCGGAACTTCTGACGATGCTATGAAACGAAGTGATCAGCTCTTTCAGCATGGCATGCTGCTTCGCATGATCCGTCGTTCCCCCGTCCGTAAACCGGGGCTCGTTGATGGCTTCGAACATCAATTTATTGGAGTGGTTTTTGAACCGGTCGGCAATTTGCGTCCAAACCGCCTGATATCGCGCCATCACTTCATCATGTTTCTTTTCCATATGGCTGACCCAAATCCACGAATCATGATGGATATTGATCATAACGTAGAGCTTGGCCTCCAGAGCCCAGTTGACGACCTCCTCCACCCGATCCATATAGGCGGTATCAATCGTGTAGCCCGGAGCTCCTCCGATATGCTGATCCCAAGTAACCGGAATACGGATACTCTTGTAGCCTTCTGCCGCGATCTGTTGAATCAGTTGTTTGGTTACGCGGGGATTGCCCCAGGAAGTTTCATCGCTGCCCGTCGAGTCCAGCGTATTGCCCAGATTCCAGCCCGGCTGCATATCTTCCACATAAGCCTGGATGCTGCTGAGCTTCTTGCCCGCCCAACTGGAAGCCTTTTCATTTTTCGGGTCCGCCAACACGGACGCCGAAAAAGCCGTCATCGCCATGACCGCGGCCAAAGCAAATGACAAAAACGACCGGTAATGCCTTTTCTTCATCCTTTAAAATCCCTCCCGGAAGTAACGATTATGAAAGCGTTTTCTATATAACAGACTACCATAATTATCCTTGTCGAATATACCTGAATAATTTTAAATAAAATCATGTGTAAATTGCAGGTCTTCACAAAAAGACTGTCGATTCATACTTTAAAAGTCGGCGGATCGATCCGTGGTTTTTGATTTTGTCACCTTTCCCCTTTAGTTGGTATGTTTCCATGAAAGGCAACTATGTTAGATTAGAAGCAGGACCCGTAGAGACGCTCCCCACGCGCAAATCCTCCGTTACGATTCCTAATCCAACGGAACAGGACTGATTTTGTGAAAAATAACACAATGAAAATCGTTATTCTGGGCGGCTATGGAATCACCGGCTTGATGATCGCAAGACTGCTGATGCAATTCTCCTCCGCTCACCTCATCTTGGCGGGCCGCGATGAAGCCAAAGCCAAGGAAACCGCCGCCGCTCTTAACGCGGAATTCCGCTGCGTCAGGGCAGAAGGGCGGTATGCCGATGCCGCCGACACGTCCACTTTAATTAAAGTGTTTCAACCGGCTGACATCGTCGTTGTCGCCTCCAGCACTTCCCGGTACACCCCGGAAATCGCCAGCGCCGCTCTGACGGCGGGCACGGACTATCTGGATATTCAGTACTCCTCATATAAATTGGACGTTTTAAAACAGCTTGAGCCCGAAATTCTTAAAGCGGGCCGCTGCTTCATTACGGACGGCGGCTTTCACCCCGGCTTGGCCGCCGTACTTGTTCACCGGGCGGCCGACAGCCTGGATCAACTGGAGGCGGCCGCGGTAGGCAGCGTCATCCGGATCGATTGGCCGGCCTTGAATCCGACGCGAGCCACCATTTTAGAACTGGTTGGCGAGCTCAAGGATTTTAACGCGGCCTATTTCTCCGATGGGCACTGGAAAAAAGGCGGCATGCGGAAAATGGATTTCGGCCCCCCCTTCGGTGTTAACCGCTGTACGGCCATGATGCTGGAGGAAATGCGCGAGCTTCCCGTCCGCTACCCCGACCTGAAGGAGACGGGGTTTTATGTCGGAGGCTTTAACGGCTTTGTCGATTGGGTGGTCATTCCCTTCGCGATGATCGCCTTCCGGCTTTTCCCCCGTCATGCCTTGCCATGGATCGGCAAATGGATGCATTGGGGGCTGCTGCGTTTCAGCAAGCCGCCTTACGGGACGGTTATTCGGGTGGAGGCGCGAGGAGTAAGGAACGGCCAGCCGGCCTTCTTCACCGGGTCGCTCTACCATGAAGACGGCTATCAGCTTACGGCGATCCCCGTCGTTGCCTGCCTTTTGCAATACTTAGACGGTTCCATTTCACGGCCGGGACTGTACTGCCAGGCCAATCTGGTCCAGGTGGATCGGTTCATCGAAGATATGCGTTCGATGGGAGTCACCGTCTTGTTAAACGGGGATTAGCTCCGTACTCCCTTACCCACCCGTCGATTCAACTATCTTGCCGACCCCCGAATAACGGCGTTTTGGGCCGTTATTTTGACCCGATTTGCGTTTTCGTGAATAATAGCGGCCAAAAGGGCCTTATTTCACTGATGCGGGTCCAAAAATCAGGTTTCGGCCCGTTTTTCCCTAAAATAAAGCCGCAAGCAATTTATCCGTATCTCGAACCGAATTTGTCCGATTCTCGCCATCGCGCGTTTTTTCCCGGCCAAATGGGGTATAAAAATAAGGTAATGCCAACACACTACCGTGAGAATAGCCGAAGGGGGATTCCCTTATGAAACTGACTCAAGAACAGCGGATTCAGCTTCACGAGTTCAACAATCTCACCAAATCGTTGAGCTTTAATATGTACGACATCTGTTACACGAGAACCAAAGAAGAGCGCGAAGCCTATATCGCATATATCGATGAGCAGTATAATTCCGATCGGTTGACCCATATATTGACCACGGTCGCCGAAATTATCGGCGCTCATGTCCTCAATGTGGCCAAGCAGGATTATGTGCCCCAGGGAGCCAGCGTAACCGTGCTCGTCTCCGAGGGCCCCGTTGTGGAAATTCCCAACGAATCGTACGAGGAGTCGCCGGGCCCCCTGCCGGATAATGTGGTGATCCAGTTGGACAAAAGCCACATCACGGTTCATACGTATCCGGAATATGACCCCAATGAAGGGATCAGCACGTTCCGGGCCGATATCGACGTCTCCACCTGCGGTGAGATTTCGCCGCTGAAGGCGCTCAACTATCTGATTCACTCGTTCGATACGGACATCATGACGATCGATTACCGCGTCAGAGGGTTTACCCGCGACATTAACGGGCACAAGCTGTTTATCGACCACGATATCAGCTCCATTCAGAACTACATTCCGGATGAGGTGCTGGAACAATACCATATGATCGATGTCAATGTTTATCAGGAGCATATTTTTCATACGAAATGCAAACTGCGGGAATTTGATCTGAACAATTATCTGTTCGGCTATACCAAGGACCAGCTCAGTCCGCGGGAACAAGACGAAATCACGGAGCGTCTGAAGATCGAGATGGACGAAATTTTTTACGGCAAAAATATACTATGACCGGCCCACCGGGCCGGTCATGTTTGTGTGGATACAGCTATATGCGCTTTATTCCTGCAGCGCCGCCTTCAACGCCGCCAGATTTTGACGCATGATTCCGATATAATCCAAGTTTTCGGCTCTATCTTCGTCCGTCAAACCTTCGATCGGATTCAGCACCGCGGTCTTCGCCCCGATCTCCTTCGCGATGGTCTCCGCCACCTTGGAAGAAACGAGCGTTTCGAAAAAGATCGTTTTTACGTTATGTTCTTTTGCGAACGTGACAATCTCGGCCATCCGGGAAGCGGACGGCTCCTGATCGGGAGAGAGTCCGGCGATCGGGACTTGGGTCAAGCCGTATTCTTTGGCCAGATAACCGAAGGCGGCGTGCTGGGTAATAAAATCTTTCCGTTTGCCGCCGGCAAGGCCGTCTTTAAACTCCTGATCCAATTGCTCCAGTTTGGCGATATAAGCGTCCGCGTTTTTCTTGAACTGTTCCTTATGCTCCGGAGCGGCCTCCGCCAGCCCGGCCTCAATATTGCGGACTTCCTGAATCGCCAATACGGGGGAGAGCCAAACGTGGGGATCCAGGCCGCCGTGGTCGTGGTCGTGACCGTGGTCATGGTCATGACCCTCTTCCTGATGGGCTTCGCCTTCCGCGTGCTCATGGTCATGATCATGATCCTCATGGGAATGCGCTTCGGCCTCCCCTTCATGCTCATGCCCGGCTTCTTCCCCATGCTCATGGGCGTGCTCCCCTTCGTCATGTCCATGGCTGTGGCCTCCCGAGCTCTCCATGACATCGATGCCGCGGCTGGCTTCGATCTTGACCAATTCCTTGTTCGTTACGGCAGCGAGCACCTGGTCGATCCAGCTTTCCATGCCGGCGCCATTATAGACCAGCACGTCCGCTTCCTCGATCTTCTTCATGTCCGAAGGTGCCGGCTCCCAGTCATGCGGCTCCACGCCCGCCGGAACGAGCAGCTCGACTTCCGCCAAATCGCCCCCGACTTGCTTGGCGAACTCATACATCGGGTAAAAGCTGGCCTGTACTTTTACTTTTTCCCGGACTTCCGGGGCGGAAGCAGCCGTATCCCGAGCTTCCGGCGCTGCCTGATCGGCGCTTCCAGCTCCTCCTTTGGCTCCGCAAGCCGAAATTACGAGCATCAAACTAAACAGCAGGGCGGACCATGCGAGTTTTTTCATCTTCAAAGTACATTCTCCTTTACTTCATTCTTTGGATGGACCCGCTCCCGGTGGAGCGGATGCTTTCGTTTGTTCGCATAGAGAACTCCCTTTTTCACGGTGATCCCGGCCACCAAAAACAAAAGCAATATCAGGGCAATCGTCCCGCCGGGCGGTGTATCCGTATAGTAGGAGACCGTCAATCCGCTAAATATACCGGCAAGCCCGGTTCCGACCGCAATCAGCAACGCCGAAGCAAAGCCGCCGGATATCCGCAGCGCCAGGGAAGCCGGCAGCACCATCAGCGAAGATACGAGCAGAACACCGACAATCGGCATCGCTGCGGCCACCGTCATCCCGGTCAGAACCGCGAAGGAAAAGGACAAAGCCTTCACCCGGGTTCCCCCGATCCTGGCCGTTTCTTCGTCAAAGGTCAAGCTGTAGAGCGGCCTTCTTAATATCGCAAAATAAAGCAGACCCGCCGCCGCGATGCCGCCGACGACCCCAAGCTGCAGCGGGCTTACGGCCACAATGGAACCGAACAAGTAAGAACTGAAGCTTTTGCTCAAGCTTGTTTGCAGACTCATCAGCACGATCGCCAGAGCCAGGCCGGAAGTCATAATAATGGCCACCGGAACCTCGCTGTACGTACGGTAGGTACGGCGCAGATATTCCACGGCGATTCCCCCGGCAATGGCGGCCGCGAATCCGGAAAGCAGCGGGTTCATCGAGATCAGCGAGCCCAAGGCCACCCCGGCCAGCGAGACGTGCGACAGCGTATCGGCCATCAGCGCCTGCCGCCGAAGCATCAAGTACACACCCAGCATCGGCGCGATTATTCCGAGAAAAGCGCCGGCCCAAAACGCGCGCTGCATGAACTCGTAGTCAAACATGTCCACTCCTCGCTTTCCTTTTGCTCCAATGAGATGATCCGGTCCAGGAACGGCTGGGCCTCTTCGAGCCCATGCGTTACCATAATGACGGTGATGCCGTGTTCGTCGACATAATGCCGCATGAGCCGGTAAAACCCGCCGCGGCTCTCCCGGTCCATCCCGGTCGCAGGCTCATCCAGTATCAGTACATTCGGCTCCCCCGCCAAGGCTCGAGCGATGCAGACCCGCTGTTTCTGGCCTCCCGACAGTTCGCCGATTTTGCGGTGACGGTATTCCCACATCCCCACCTGCTTCAGGCAGCGCTCGACCAACGCCTCTTCCTCCGATCCAAACCGCTTGAACAGGCCAAGCCGGGAATAACAACCCGATTTGACCAGTTCCAGCACCGTGCTGGGGAATCCGCTGTTGAAGGAAGCGACCTGCTGCGGAACGTATCCGATCTTTAGCCCCCTGTCCCCGAGCGTCTCTTTATGAATGACCACCTCACCGCGCCAAGGTTTAAGCAAGCCGAGCATCAGCTTCAGCAGGGTCGTTTTGGCAGCCCCGTTCGGACCGGTAATCCCCACGAATTCCCCCGCATGGATTTCCAGGGAAATGCCGTTTAAAACCGGGGCTTCCCCGTACCCGAACACCACATTCCGTATGGAAGACAAAATCATCTTAAGTCAGACCTCTCTTATCTCGTTTCTCTATGAATGGTGTATTTCTTTAGTCTTGGTGAATATTTGCGCAATTCCAGGCGTTCCGGATGTGTCTTTTTGTTCTTGGTTGTCGTATAGTTCCGGTCGCCGCATTCGGTACATGCCAGGGTTACCACGACCCGCATACCGTCCACCTCCTTTAATTTCCGACTCCTACCTTAATCCTCTTACCGGATTCCCGCGTAATCCTCCGCGGAAATCCAAGGCAGCGGGTTATGAAATTCCGACCAGTCCAGCTCCATCTCCTCGGGCGTCAGCAAGCACCGGTCGAGCAACGCTTCAAGCTGGCGCCGATCCATCTCCATCCCGATCAGGACGATTTCATTCAAGCGGTCTCCCCAAACCGGATCCCATTTGCGCCGGACCTCCGGTTCTTCCTGAAATACCGCCTGACGGTCTTCCTCCGGCAACGACGCGACCCAATACCCGGCTGGGCCGAATTGAATGGAAGGGCCCGCCTGACTTAAACTGGCGGCCAAATCCTGACCGGTGGCCAGCCATACGAGGCCCTTGGCCCGCACGATTTCCTCCGGCCAATCGGCCATGAGATCCGCCAGTCGTTCGGGATGGAACGGGCGTCTCCGCCGATAAACGAAGGACCCGATCCCGTATTCCTCCGTTTCCGGAGTATGCTCCTCTTTCTCCAGTTCCTTGATCCACCCGGCGGACATGCTCGCTTTTTCAAAATCGAACAATCCGGTATTCAAAATCTCGCCCGGTTCCACCGCCCCGTGTTCGGACCGGATCAGCTTGGCGGTCGGCTGCAGCTTGCGGAGCACCCCCTCCAGCTCGTTCAGCTCTTCTTGACCGACCAGATCGCATTTATTCAAGATTAAAACGTCACAGGTTTCTATTTGGTCAATCAACAGATCGACGACATCCCGGGTATCCTCTTCCCCTGTAGCCTGCCCCCGATCCAGCAGCGTTTCTCCGGAGGAGAAATCATGCCAGAAGCGATACGCGTCCACCACGGTGACCATGCAGTCCAGTTTCGCCACGGCCGTCAGATCGATCCCCGTCTCCGGATCCGCATATGTAAAAGTCTGCGCGATCGGCACCGGCTCGCTGATCCCGGTAGATTCGATCAGAATATAATCGAACCTCCCTTCAACCGCCAACCGCTGAACTTCTTGAAGCAAATCATCCCGCAGCGTACAGCAGATGCAGCCGTTGGAAAGCTCGACCAGCTTCTCCTCGGTCCGCGATAACTTCGCCCCGTTCTGAATCAAGCCGGCGTCGATATTGATCTCGCTCATGTCGTTGACGATCACGGCCACCTTCATCCCGCCGCGGTGGTTCAAAATATGATTGAGCAGCGTCGTTTTCCCCGATCCCAAATAGCCGCAGAGTACGGTAACCGGAATGGTTTTGTTGTTGTCGCTCAAAAGAACAACTCCTTTCCTCTAATCGTAATTATTACGATTAACATCCAATACTATAATACCGCTCTTCCGGTTTGTCAACGACCTGTTTTTCGAAAATCGGAAATCCGCCATGTTTACTTTTGTAATTTTTTTTGGTTTTTCGTTCTTAAATGCCGTCAACTTAAATAGTAATGATTATGATTAACTGTCCAAAAAAGGGGATATCCAAATGATCAACAAGCCTGCGCCGCTCCGCCTGCTTCCGGTTCTCCTTCCGGCCGCGTTCACCTTGGCCTGTCTGACGGTCATGCTGCCACGGCTGCTGCCTGCCCTGGATTTGTCCTTCCTGCAAACGTTTCGGACAAGCTTCCTCGGAATTCTTCTGGAAGCCCTGCCGTTCGTCTTGTTAGGGTCGCTATTGTCCTCGCTTCTTCATCTTTTCGTCACCGAAGAGGCCCTCGACAGATGGATTCCCAAACATCCCGTGGCCGGCATTCTCACCGCCTGTGTTCTGGGGCTCGTCTTTCCGATCTGCGAATGCGGGATGATTCCGCTGATCCGCAGACTTATTCAAAAGGGGATGCCCGTTTACATCGCCATCGTCTTTATTTTATCCGGCCCGATTATTAATCCCGTCGTCTATGGCGCGACTTATATGGCTTTCCGACTCTATCCCGAAATGGTGTATGCGCGAATGGGACTGGCTTTTCTCGTTTCCGCATCCATCGGGTTCATGATCTACGCCACATGGAAAAGCAGTCCGCTCAAGGTTACCCGAAGTACGTTAAACTCCGAATCCGCCGCGGAAACGGAGATGAGAAACCGGCCTCGCGGAAGTAAATGGACGGCCGTTTTAGTTCATACTTCCGATGAATTTTTCGATATGGGCAAATACCTGCTTATCGGCTGTCTACTTACGGCCGGCATCCAATCGTTCGTCGCCAAGGAGAGCTTGACGATGATCGGAAACGGTCCGGTCAGTTCCTATTTCTTTATGATGGGATTCGCCTTCCTGCTGTCCCTCTGCTCCACCTCCGACGCTTTCGTGGCACAGACGTTTCTCACGACTTTTTCATCCGGATCTTTGCTCGCTTTCCTGGTCTTCGGTCCGATGCTGGACTTTAAAAATACCCTGATGCTGCTTTCCGTTTTCAAAACGAAATTCGTCTTGTACTTGGCCTTTCTTATCTTCGCGGTCGTCTTTATCGGCGCCGTGGCCGTGGATGCATTTTATTTCACTTAAAAGGAGGACTTGCCCATGAAATCCGAAGCGGTGGCCGCCAAACGCCACTATCTCCTCCGTGCCTTCATCCTGCTGGGCTTCGCCCTGTACATTTCTCACCTTGCAACCTCTGGCAAGCTGCAGCTCTATGTCGCACCCGAGATGCAGCTGTGGCTCCGTTTAAGCGTCATTCCACTGGTCCTCGTCGCCGTAACGCTGGTGTACCACGCCTTTTTCGCCAAAGAAAACAGCGTGATTTGCGAGTGCGGCATGGAACATGAGGTCACCGGTTCCGCATTCAAGCATACCCTGGCGTACGCCTTGTTTCTGACGCCGCTGCTGCTGGGTCTGGTCCTTCCCGACCGGGCGTTGGACGGCGCGGCCGCTACCCGAAAAGGGATGATTCTGGGTTCGCCGGTGCTGAGCCGGGAGCAGCTCGACGGCAAGTTTAAAGCGCCGGACAAATATAACGAGGAGTTCGCCGAACTTGCCAAGCGCCTGTACATTCAGGAACTTATCGAAGTCAAGCCGGAAATATTTTCGGAGATGATCGGAGCGATCGAGCTTTTTAAAGAGGACTTCCGGGGCAAAAAAATCAAACTGAGCGGATTCGTCTATCAGAAGAAAGATGCGCCGAACCGCTCGGAATTCGTGCTGAGCCGCTTCCTGGTGCAGTGCTGTACGGCCGATGCCTATCCGTTCGGGGTACCGGTCAGCTCTGTCGCTCCGCTTCCCTCTTTACGAAATGACATCTGGGTCGAAGTCGAGGGTACCTTGCAGACCGGGGAACATGACGGAAAAGAAATCATCACGATCTCCGCGGAACGCGTTTCCGAAATCCCCCGTCCCGATTCGCCTTATGTATTTTTGAACAGCAATGCGGTCATCGAGTATCTCCAGCGTTTGGACGGGCCGCTTTGACCGCAAACAAATACAGGGCTGCCGCTTGCGGTTTAATACCGCAAAGACGACAGCCCTGTACATGTGTACTCTTCATTTATTTTTTATTCTGGCTCAAAATCAGATCCGTCAGAATATCCACCTGTTTCTCCAGGTTCAGACCATCCACCATCCAGAATTCTTTCATATCCAACATATAGACATGGTTGTTCTTCACGGCAGGGAGGTTCTTCCAGACCGCGCCGTTCATCACTTCCTTGGCGCGCTCCGCACCGCCGTCAGGCTCGTAAACCGTCACGAACATGTGGTCGGCCGCGTAATCGGACAAGACCTCCAGGGAAATATCGATCCCCTGTCCCGGGAAGGCTTCACTTTCAATTTTCGGCAGCGGCTTAAGCCCGAACATTTCATACAGGTTATACCCGGCATCTCTCGTCTTAGGCCATACCCAGAAGTTTTTCGCCCAAATGGAATACGTTCCGATCTTCTCGTCCGGACCGATCACTTCCTGGATTTTCTTCTTGGCCTCTTCCGCCTTTTGCTTGTACCGGGTGATGAATTCCTCCGCTTCCTTCTGCTTGCCGAGCAATTCGCCCATCGTTTTTACTTCTTCCAGCGGGTCGATTCCTTCCCAGCCGGTCGTGGCCAACGTAACCACGGGAGCGATTTTCTTCAGCTGCTCCACATTCTCCGCCGGCAAATAAGACGGCACGATAATCAGGTCCGGATCAAGCTCCAGCACCTTCTCCATCGAGACGTCTCCCACGTTAGCCACGCCTTCGAGCTCATCCTTCAGGAGAATGGAATTCTCCAAAGCCAAGGAACCCGCCCCGACCGGCTTCACGCCGAGCGCCGCCAAATCCCCCAAGTGCGTAATGGATACGATCCGCTCCGGATTCGTCGGTACCGTCACATCGCCTTTCATATCCTTGAACACTTTGGTTTGCGCCTGCCCGGCATTTCCGCCGGCGGGTTGATTGCCCTCGGCCTGGCTGTTTTGTTCCGCCGATGTATTTCCGTTCCCACCGCTGTTGCCGCTGTTTGCGCCGTTTTGGCTTCCGCAAGCGGCAAGTACGAGCGAGACCAGAAGAATTGCTGTCAAAGACAACAAACTGGATTTTCTAAAACGCATCACATGGACCCTCCATCACCGTTGATAATGATTATCATTTTCTGCATACACATCATATCTCATACAAGTGCGGATTGTCTACAAAAAAAACAACCCCGATCACCATGGAAATGGCGACACAGGATTGTTTTTTGCGATGCTTCGTTACGGACGTTCAATGGTGATAAAGCCCTCGCCATCAACGGCTACCTTGGCTCCGAGCGATTCCGCGATAAATCGCAGCGGCACGTAGGTCGTTCCGAAGGTGTCGATAAACGCCGGCTGGTCCAGATTCACGGTCTGCCCGTTCACGGTCGCTTGTTTCGCGCCGACCTTCACGATGATTTGTCCGCCCGTAATATCGTCGGTGATGACGATTTGATTCGTGCTCTTGTTCCATTTCACCTGCGCATCGAGCTGCTCCGACAAATAGCGGAGCGGGATGAACGAGGTGTTGTTCTTGGAAGTCACGCCGTAATATTCATTGAACGGGTCAATGAATATTTGCTTGCTCGTGATTTTCATCTCATCCTTTAAGAGCTTGTAAATTTCCGAATTACTGTCGAAGTTACGCAGGAACTGTCCCGGCGTGACGTCTCCCTGCATCACATCCAGCACCCCGGCGGATGTATTTACCGGTTCGGCGTTCACCGTCCCCCCGATATTCCACATTTCGCTGTTCATCCGCAGCTTCACGGCTTGAATCGGCAGATCTTCCGCGGCTGGCAGAGCGATGTTCAACTCCGCGTTCTCCTTACGGATGTTCAGCTTGTCGTCAAAATAAATGTCCAGCTTAAGCACGGTATCCTTACCAAAAACGGTGGAGAGCCCCGGCGTTTCGGCCATAAGGTCCTTCAAGCCCTGGTCGTAATTGTTCAGCCATTTGTTCAGTTCCTCCTGCAGCGCCGCCGTTAAGGCAGCCACGGTGGCTTCCTTGGATTCCGGCAGAAAACCGGTGGCTCCCAAGTCGCCGCCCATTTCCTTCAGCATCGGATAAAGGATGTCATAGAAGCTTCCGATCAGGTCCTTGATGCCCTGTTCGTCCTTCGCCACACTGGTCAGGAAAGGCTTGACCAGACTGATCAGCTCATCCCCGCGGATTTCCAACTGCAGATGCGTCAAATCCACAGCCTCTCCGTTCACCGTTTCCCGCGCTTTTTTCACGGAAATTTGGCTTGGATTCGGCAGATGTTTCAGAACAAATTCGGTGGCCTTCTCGGAAAGCTGCTGGATTTGTCCACGGTACGCCGTCATGTCCGGCATTCCGTCCATCGTCGAGCCAAGCCCTATGTATATCGGCTGCTTGGCGCCTTCGACCTGGATCGCCATGCCTTTCTCGTCCATAGAAAGATGGAACGGCAGTTTTTTATCCTGGTAACCAACGGCCCCTTTCATTGAAACGCGGTTCAGATCCTGAACCTTCGCGCTGTCTACGGTAAGTTTAATAGAATTGATAAGATCGATAACTTTCCGGTCTTCCGCCGAAATCGTCCCGTTAACCGGAACCAATTCGACCGACATGGACTGTTTGGATTCGCTGGATGTGACCTTGACACTTTGGAGCAGCGCCTTGTTGATATCCAATCCGGCCACAGCCTGGCAACCCGCGAGAACGACCAGAATCAACGCCAAGGGGAGCGCCAGCCATTTCATTCTGTATTTTTTCATTAAAAATTTCACCTTCCTTCCCATAATATCCTTCCATTATCATCCACGGGCTCGGGCTTGTAAATAGAGAAAAAGAAGCGTTTTCTTTACCGGCATGAAATTTTCCCCAATACCCAAGACGGTCCGCCGTATGCTATAATAACCTCCGGGGCGACGCCCCGCGACAATAGAAGAAAGTCCATGCTCCAAAGCATGGGAGAGGTTCGCGAACTCCCTCTATAAAAAACTAATGGCGCCCTGCTTTACATAGCCAGGGTTTGTTTTTTTGCGGCGAAAGTTCAAGAACACTCTCTTTCTTGTGGACCCTCGAAAGGCCTTGCCTGAGCGGGTTAAATCTATGAAGAATGAGAGGTTTTTTTATGCTCAAAAATGAAAAAGCGCTTGTCGTGTTCAGCGGAGGTCAAGACAGTACGACCTGCCTGTTCTGGGCCCTCAGAGAGTTCCGCGAGGTTGAAGCGGTCACCTTCGATTACGGGCAGCTGCACCGTCAGGAAATCGAATGCGCCGAGAAGATTGCCGGCGAGCTCGGAGTGAAATGGACGCGGCTCGACATGAGTCTGCTCGGCCAGTTGACTCAGAACGCGCTTACCCGGAACGACATTCCGATTTCCCACGAGGAAGGCGCGCTTCCCAGCACTTTTGTGGAAGGGCGGAACCATTTGTTCCTCAGCTTTGCGGCCGTGCTCGCCAAAGGCATCGGCGCCCGCCATCTGGTTACGGGCGTATGCGAGACCGATTTCAGCGGTTATCCGGACTGCCGCGACGCCTTCATTAAATCGCTGAATGTCACCTTGAATCTGGCGATGGACCATCCGTTTGTCATTCATACTCCGCTCATGTGGATCGACAAAGCCGAAACCTGGAAGCTGGCCGATGACCTGGGGGCCTTTGACTTTATCCGCGAGCGCACATTGACCTGCTACAACGGCATCCTCGGCGACGGATGCGGAACCTGCCCCGCCTGCAAGTTGAGACGCGCCGGCATGGAAACGTATCTGGAAAGGCGGAACGCGGCCCAAGATGCCTTATCAGCGGGAGCCGCGCCTGCCGGTCCAAGGGAGGAAGCGCAATGAGCCGGATGCCCGGAGAATTCCGCATCGTCGACAACCTGCAGGCGCTGGGCCGGGACATCGACGAAGCCCAGCTTCAATATCATCGGCGCCGCGTGCTCGTCAGCAAAGAATTCACCTTTGACGCGGCCCACCACTTGCATGCTTATGAAGGAAAATGCAAAAACCTTCACGGTCACACGTACAAGGTGGTCTTCGGCATCAGCGCCATCCCCGACAAGCGGGGGATCTCCCTCGATTTCGGCACGATCAAGCAGATCTGGAAGGACGAAATCGAAGGCTTCCTGGATCACCGCTATCTGAACGAAACGCTGCCTCCGATGAACACGACGGCCGAAAATATGGTCGTATGGCTTTATGAAAAAATGGAGGCGGCTTTAAGCTCGGAACGCTACCGCGATGCTTCGGCGGAAGCGCGGACCGAGTTCGTTCGGCTGTACGAAACGCCGAACAGCTATGCCGAAGCGAGACGGGAGTGGATGGGCGATGAATAGCGCGGAACGCGGTTGCGGTTCATTGCCGCCGATCCCCGTCCTCGAAATCTTCGGCCCGACCGTCCAGGGCGAAGGCATGGTCATCGGTCAGAAGACCATGTTCGTCCGCACGGCGGGCTGCGATTACCGCTGCGCGTGGTGCGACTCCGCCTTTACTTGGGACGGCAGCGCCAAAGAGCAAATCCGCCGGATGGCTCCGGCGGAAATCCTCGGCGAGCTGCGCGCCCTCGGCGGCGGCCGCTTCTCGCACGTCACGCTGTCGGGCGGCAACCCCGCCCTCCTGCCGCAGCTTGCCGGCCTGGTGTCCCTGCTCCGCCGCGAAGGCATCGCCGTGGCGGTCGAGACCCAGGGCTCCCGCTGGCAGGATTGGCTGGCCGAGATCGACCAGGTCACGATCTCGCCGAAGCCGCCCAGCTCGGGCATGGACACCGACTGGGCGGCGCTGGACGGCATCGTCGCGAAGCTCGCGGCTCGCCCCGCTCCCCTGGCGGTAAGCCTCAAGGTGGTCGTCTTTGACGACGCCGACCTGGCTTACGCCAAGCGGGTGCACGCTCGCTATCCGGGCGTGGCGATGTTCGTGCAGGTCGGCAATCCGGACGTGCGGCGGATGGACACGTTGGCGCATGCGGCGGATTTACTGGACCGCTACGGGCGGCTGATCGATCGGGTCATGGACACGGCCGAACTGAACGATGTGCGGGTCCTCCCCCAGCTCCACGCGCTGGTTTGGGGCAACAAACGTGGTGTCTGAAGCCGCGCGACCGCGTGGGACTAACGGGATTATCTCCCGCTAATTGGGCGCGATTCGGCTTTCGCGAAAACAGCTAAATCAACTAAATTAACTATATAGTTTGAACTATTGATTGCAGACTAGGGCACCGTCAGACAACCTTGTCGAACAAGAATTCCTGCATATCTGCATGTTTTTTTCTTGTTCAGGGGCAAAAAAAATGAAAATTCCTGCAAATCTGCAGGAATTTTCGACGAAACCGGCTCGTTTTTCTAATATCGCTAGAAATACCTGCAGATTTGCATCTTTTTTCGTATCGGGGCGTGGATCGGCCAAAACACCTGCAGATTTGCAGCTTTTGGAGTTGGAAGTACCCTAGGCACCTTGTCGCAGTGGGCTTAATACGGATTTGGAACATTGAATTAAAAGGAATTCTTCCCGTTAATCAAACATGGCCTAGCGGCCACCGCCAGTAATGAAAATGGTACGGTCATTCACCTACTTTTCTGTTACATTTAAAGTGTGAGTCATAGGTCGGCCAAATATTGGGGATCTACCCCGTCCGTTAATCGGACCAACTGCAGCCATGAGGATCGCCGAGTGTTGCCTTGAGCACGTGTATAAATTTTCTCCTCAAAAGGTTGCATGATTCACACCCATACTGCAACTGGAGGGATAATATGGACGCCATACGCGAATGTTGTGCTGGACTGGATGTCCACCAGGAAACTGTAGTAGCTTGCCTGCTGAGCGGGCCGCTTCATAAGAAGCCCAAGTCTGTTATTGAAACATTCGGTACCACTACACGAGAGCTCTTGCGGTTACAAGACTGGCTCGTAAAGCACGAATGCACAGAGGTTGCCATGGAAAGCACAGGAGTTTATTGGAAGCCGGTGTGGAACATACTTGAGGGCACCTGTACTTTAACCTTGGCAAATTCGCAACATATCAAAAACGTTCCTGGCAAGAAGACGGATGTAAACGATGCGGAATGGATTGCGGGATTACACCGTTGTGGGCTCATCGATGGTAGCTTCGTCCCGGATGAATCCATACGAGATTTGCGGGATCTTACTCGCTACCGTCGAAAACTCATTCAAAACCTTACTCAGGAAAAAAACCGAATCCACAAAATTCTTCAGGATGCAAATATCAAACTAACCACGTTCATCTCGGACCTGTTCGGTGTTTCTGGACGTGCCTTACTGGGATCCATCGTCAACGGGGAAGTCCTTGACGTACATGAGGTACGCAAAATGGTACACACCCGGCTGAAGATGAAGGTCCCGTTGCTGGTTGAAGCACTGAATGGTCGCCTGCGCTTGCATCACCGAAACATGATCAAGCGGCACTTGGAACATATACATTATTTAGAAAAGCAGATTCAGGAACTCGAGGCTGAGATTGAATCGGCAGTAGAGCCTCACATGAGGGAAATACAGTTGCTCGATACGATTCCGGGAATTGACTTCGATGCTGCGGCGAGCATCGTAGCGGAAATAGGTACCGATATGGCGCATTTCCCAAGTGAAGCTCACTTAGCCTCTTGGGCAGGCGTTTGTCCAGCCAACCATGAGAGTGCCGGTAAAAAAAAAGAAAAAAGAACAACCGCGGAAACAAGCATATAAAGTCCGTGTTATGCCAAGCGGCATGGGCAGCGATAAAAAAGAAGGATAGCCGGTTTACAGCAGTGTACTCCCGAATTGCAAAGAGGGCAGGCACACAGAAGGCTAACATGGCGATCGCCCATTTGATGATACGAATCATTTATGTAATGCTTCGTGATAAAGTGCCTTATGAAGAATTAGGGCGCGAGTATTTAGTTTCCGACAAAAAAGTAGCAGAGTCCCTTGTGAAGAAGCTACAAAAGCTAGGTTACCACGTCGAACTAACCGAGACTGCTTAAATATTAGTTTTTAAAAAAAGGCAAAAATCATTTAAGGGATGCTTTAAAGTCAATTTTAATTTCGCGCTGTGAAGCAACAAATTCATTTTCGTATAAATTTGGTGCATATGCGGCTGGAGAGGCGAATTAGCTGGAAAACCTCCCGTTAATCGCCTGAAATTGTGCATATTGGCAATAGGGCCGCGAAAAAGATGGAGTTTTTCCAGCTAAATCCGATAGAAGAGCCAGGATCGGTACATTAACGGGAGATTTTCCCGTTAATGATGTAAACTCCGATATATCTACAATTGTGGATGTCGGTGACGTATTCTCCGAAACGATTTCACACCCTTCTCCACCGCCAATTCTTTAGTTCAACCTATATAAATCAACTAAATCGACTATTTAACTAAATCAACTAAATCGACTATTTAACTAAATCAACTATATCGACTATATCAACTAAATCGACTCTATCGCTATATCGATTTCCAACGTCAGCAACTCCGCACGACACTCTTTTTTCATCTAAGGAGGCTAATGCATTCCATGTCAGGAAGAAAACCGGAAGAGATGCAGGATGTAACCCTGCTCGGCAATCAAGGGGTCAAGTACCCCTCCACTTACGCGCCCGAGATGCTGGAAAGCTTCGACAACAAGCACCCGTACCGGGACTATTTCGTGAAATTTAACTGTCCGGAATTTACGAGCCTCTGTCCGATCACGGGACAGCCGGATTTCGCCACCATTTATATCAGCTATATTCCGGACATCAAAATGGTGGAGAGCAAGTCGCTGAAGCTGTATTTGTTCAGTTTCCGAAATCATGGGGATTTTCACGAGGATTGCGTTAATATTATGATGAACGATCTGATCCGGCTGATGGACCCCAAATATATCGAGGTATGGGGCAAATTCACGCCGCGCGGCGGCATCTCCATCGATCCTTACTGCAATTACGGCCGCCCCGGCACCAAATACGAGACCATGGCGGAACACCGGCTGCTGAATCACGACATGTATCCCGAAAAAGTGGATAACCGCTAGGGCAGCCGCCGCCGGATCAGAAGGAAGGAGTCTTTTATGAAGCCGACTATTTTTGTAACAAGGCCCGTTCCGGAAGAAGCGGAGGCCTACCTCAGAGAACACTGTCTCGTGGACAAATGGGAAGGGGACGGCCCGGTTCCGCGGGACCGCTTGTTGGAACGTCTCGGGAACGCGGAGGGTCTCTTGACCTCCGGCGGAAAAATCGACGCCGAACTGCTTGACCATGCCCCTCGTCTGCGGGCCGTGAGCAACATCAGCGTCGGTTACAACAACTTCGATCTGGCGGCGATGAAGGCCAGAGGCATCATCGGAACGAACACGCCCGAAGTGCTGAACGACACGGTAGCCGACCTGATCATGGGCCTGATCCTGTCTGCGGCCCGGCGGATTCCCGAACTGGACCGCTATGTCAAGGAAGGCAGATGGCAGCGGAGCGACGACGAAATCCTGTTCGGCCTGGACGTTCACCACAAAAAGCTGGGCATCGTCGGCATGGGCGGAATCGGCGAAGCGGTGGCCCGCCGGGGCAAATTCGGTTTCGGCATGAGCGTGCTGTACCATAACCGGCACCGCAAGCCGGAAGCGGAAGCCGCTCTGGACGCCTCTTATCTCACCTTGCCCGAACTGATGCGGGAAGCGGACTTCATCGTGCTTATGACCCCGCTGACGCCAGAAACCAAGGGGTTAATCGGCGCGGCGGAATTTGCCCTGATGAAGGAGACCGCGATTTTCATCAATGCTTCCCGCGGCGCCACCGTGGACGAGTCCGCACTCGTGGAGGCGCTGAAAAGCGGGCAAATTTATGGGGCCGGCCTGGACGTGTTCGAGCATGAGCCGGTTGCGTCAGACCATCCGCTGCTCACGATGCCGAATGTGGTGACTTTGCCGCATATCGGCTCCGCGACGGAGCATACGCGAAACCAAATGGCCATGATCGCGGCCCAAAACCTGGTCCTCGCGCTGAAAGGGCATACGCCTCCGAACGTTGTCAGGGAACTGAAGTAGACGGATCTGACTGACGTTACGGCAACCAAAAAAAATCCTCCGGTCCCTACGTCCGAACAAGCGGACCATGGGCAACCGGAGGATTTTTTCTTCATATAGCTTAATGTGGCTTACTCGAAGCCGGTACGATATTTACGCTCGCTGGAGGACGCCTGCTTCGTCGCCTCCTTGTCCCGTTCCTCCCGAACCTCCAGGTTCAAGTCCTCGACCGGGATCGGATCGACGTTTTGCTCGCTGTCATGGAGATCGAACAGGCTGGGCCGATCCGTAGGATACTGCTCGGGGTGGTCTCTCCCCGGCAGAACCTCTTCTCTCGCCCGCGGGTCCTCCGGCTTTCCTTTTGCCTCCGCCATTGCACTCACCTCATTCCGGGGTATTATTCCCTTTATACCTCATATTGGAGTGCGGTAAACACATGGCGTACGCTAGCTAGCCGCGAGGCTTGGAGGCTTCCCCCCGGGCCGCCAGCAGCCGATCGCCCGGCATGCCCAGCACCACGATCGCCGCCAGGGCCGCCGGAACCAACGTCCACATAAACGTATGGGCGATGGATGAAGACAGGGCATCCGTAACTTTGTTCAGAATCTCCGGCGGGATCAAAGCCCGCTTCTCTGGCGACAGCGCTTCGCGCGTATCCCCGAAGTTCATCCCGGCCTGTCCCCCCATTCCCTGGAAGGCCGACTCCAGGTTCGAGTTCATCAAGTTCCGCTGCAGGATGCCGAAAATCGTGATTCCCAGCGTCATCCCCAAAGACCGCAGAAATGAGTTGGTCGAGGTCGCCGCCCCGCGCTTGCTCATGTCGAACGGGTGAACGGCGGCCATGCCGAGCACGGAGAAGGAGAAACCGACCCCGAATCCGCTGATGACGCTGTATACCGTCAGCAACAGCCGGGAGGAATCGCTCGACAACGTGCTGAGGGCGAAAAAGCCGGATACGAAAAACACGGCGGAGATCAGCATAATGGACTTATAAGACAACCGGGAAGTGAGCATGCCGCCCATCATGCTTCCCACAACGGAGCCAACCATCATCGGCATCAGGATCAACCCGGAATTCGTCGCGCTCCCCCCGTAAACCCCTTGTACGTAAATCGGGATATACACGGTAGCCACGATAAAGACCGAGCCGTAAAACAGAGCCAATAGACTGCTTGTCGCGTAAAGCCGGTTCCTGAACATGCCGAAAGAGATAATCGGCTCGCTCGCTCTTTTTTCCGCAAACAAAAAGATGACAAACAACGCGGCGAATCCGGCAAACAGGCCAAGAATCACGCCGGAATTCCAGGCGTATTTCTGCCCGCCCAACTCCAGCGCAAACATCAGGCAAACGACCGATCCGACGAGCGTAAACGCCCCTGTCCAATCGATCTGCTGTTTGCTGTGCGACAGGGATTCCTTATAGAACGGAACGATAAAGGCCAGGGAAACCAAGCCGATCGGCACATTGATGTAAAACACCCAGTTCCAGCCCAAAGTATCGGTGATATAGGCCCCCAGAAGCGGACCGAAGATGCTGGACGTACCGAACACCGCCCCCATCAGCCCCGTCATTTTGCCCCGTTTTTCCGGCGGAAAAATATCATAGATAATCGTGAAGGCAATCGGCATCAACGCTCCGCCGCCGATCCCCTGAATCGCGCGGAAGATGCTCAGTTGAACGATGCTTTGCGCGATTCCGCATAATACCGAACCGATCAAAAATGTGATGATACCGAATAAAAAGAACCGCTTCCGTCCGTACATATCGGACAGCTTTCCGAAGATCGGCGTTCCCGCCATTACCGCAACCATATAGGAGGACGTCACCCATACGAACTGATCCATCCCTCCGAGCTCGGAGACGATCGTTCCCATCGCGGTCGTGACGATCGTATTGTCCATAGCCGCCATCAATATCGCCAACATCAACCCGAGCAAAATAAACTTCGTCGTATCTTTTTTCTCAACGGCCACGCTGCAACCTCCCGAATCTATTCAAAATTTAAGCAACAATAATAGTTTAGTGAAATACGGAAAAAAGTAAACTCCCCCGCGCGTCAGCTTCTTTTTTTTCTCCGTAAGAAGTAGTAACCTATTATTTATCCAAGACCAATCAGGAAAGGAAGTTGTCCGTAATGACCGAGCAATGGTCCGCTTTGGAGCGGCTGATGAAGCAGCATGGGCTGCAAACCCTGCTCATCACCGACCCCAAGCATGTATATTATTTAACCGGTTTTCTCAGCAATCCGCACGAACGTTTTCTGGGCGTTGTTTTTCAGCCCGGCGACGCCCCGTTTCTGGTCGTGCCCGCCTTGGATGAGGAGGCCGCACGAGCCGCCACCCACGGCATGGAAATCGTGACCCACCTCGATACCGACAATCCGTATCAACTCTTGAGCAAGCATTTGAAAACCCCGGCGGGCAAGCTGGGTCTTGAAAAAGAGTACATGACGGTGTCCCGGTTGGAACACCTGCAGGAAGCCCTGGCTTTGACGGAATATGCGGATGTCGGACCTTGGCTGCGGGAAATGCGCGTTTGCAAAAGCCCGGCCGAAGTTGAGAGGATTCGCCGTGCGGTCCGGCTGATCGAAGCCGTGCTGGAGCAAGCGCTCAAACAAGTCAAGGAGGGCGTTTCGGAGTCCGAACTTGTCGCGGAAGTGGAGTACCAAATCCGCAAGCTGGGCGCCGATGGCCCTTCCTTTGACAGCATGGTGCTGTTCGGCGAGAAAACCGCGCTGCCTCACGGGGTTCCCGGCGAGCGCCAACTGCGCCCCGGCGACCTGGTGATGTTCGATATCGGCGTTTACGCCGACGGCTACGCTTCCGATATCACCCGTACGTTCGCGTTCGGAGCGCTGAAACCGGAGCAGGTCCGCATCTATGAAACGGTGCTCGCGGCCAACCGGGCGGCCATCGCCGCCGTCAAGCCCGGCATGACGTTCGCCTCCCTGGATAAGGCGGCGAGAGACGTCATCGAGGATGCCGGGTACGGCCCCTATTTCAACCACCGGCTGGGCCACGGGCTCGGCATTGATGTCCACGAATTCCCTTCCATCCACGGTCTGAACGAGCATACGCTCCGGGAAGGGAATGTGTTTACGGTCGAGCCCGGCATCTACGTGCCCGGCGTCGGCGGCGTTCGAATCGAAGACGATTGCCTCGTAACGGCGTCCGGTGTCGAGGTGCTCACGGCGTTTCCCAAAGAGCTGCAGTATTTGTAGGGCGGGTGAAAAGCCCTTGCCAAGATCGACGGCTGGCTGAACCAAGAGCGACGGCGATCTGAACCAAGAGCGATCGGATACGGTCCGACTCAGGCTCGACCGCTCGAGCGAAGTCATTGGGTGAAAGCCCGCCCGGCCATACTTGGACATAATAGCCGCTATTTCGCGAAAATAGGGCCGATCGCCATTCTAACGGAAATAATAGCGCCTATTCCTGTTGATTCGGGGGTTCACCGACCGAAATTACAGAAATAGGCGCTAATACGTCCGTTAGATTTCGGTAATCGGCCCTTTTGGCCGAAATAGCGGCTATGGCTTCCGTTAGGCGCGCCGGATGCGTCCGGTCGGTGGGTACCCGGACGTAATAGCCGCTATTTCGCGAAAATAGGGCCGATCGCCATTCTAACGGAAATAATAGCGCCTATTCCTGATGATTCGGGGGTTCACCGACCGAAAATACAGAAATAGGCGCTAATGCGTCCGTTAGATTTGAGTAATCGGCCCTTTTGGCCAAAATAGCGGCTATGGCTTCCGTTAGGCGCGCCGGATGCGTCCGGTCGGTGGGTACCCGGACGTAATAGCCGCTATTTCGCGAAAATAGGGCCGATCGTCATCCTAACGGAAATAATAGCGCCTATTCCTCTTGATTCGGGGGTTCACCGACCGAAATTGCAGAAATAGGCGCTAATACGTCCGTTAGATTTCGGTAATCGGCCCTTTTGGCCATAATAGCGGCTATGGCTTCCGTTAGGGCGCGCGGGATGCGTCCGGTCGGTGGGTACCCGGACGTAATAGCCGCTATTTCGCGAAAATAGGGCCGATCGCGATCCTAACGGAAATAATAGCGCCTATTCCTACTGATTCGGGGGTTCACCGATCGAAAATACAGAAATAGGCGCTAATGCGTCCGTTAGATTTGAGTAATCGGCCCTCTTGGCCAAAATAGCGGCTATGGCTTCCGTTAGGCGCGCCGGATCAGATGCAATCGGGCCCGAAGGATTGATCGAATGTGCTCCAACGCCGTCTTTTTCCATGCTATAAAGTTTCTTAAGCTCGATAGTCTTAATAACCCCCGGGCGAATGGCCCGAGGGTTATCTTCATAATAAACCGCTTATTGCGGCACCGTCTTAACCGGCTCATCCTCCGCATGGTGGAAGTTCCGGGCGATATACAGAACGGGAGTGCCCGCGGCCGTTAGGACAAATTTGAACACGTACGTCGTCAGCAGGATCTCCAGCCAAACCTGGAGACTATACTGTCCGAGAAAAGCGATGGAGCAGAAAATCAGCGTGTCGACAAAAGAACTGACCATCGTGCTTCCGTTATTCCGAATCCAAAGTTGATGTCGCTTGGGATAGTATTTCCGGATCCACGAGTACAGGCGGACGTCCAGAAATTGGCTGACAAAATAGGCGGTGAGACTTCCGAGTGCGAGCCGCGGCATCAGCCCGAAAATCGTCTCTAGCGCTCCCTGGGAAATGTCGCTTTCCTGCGGCTCAAAGGCCAGTACCATCTGCATGAGAACGGTGGTCATGATCAAGGTGAAAAAGCCGAACCAGACGGCTCTTTTGGCTTCCTCGCGCCCGAATTTTTCGTTCAGCAAATCGCTGGTCAAGTACAGGCTGACATACATCGTGTTCCCCAGCGTCATGACGATGCCGAACATCTCCACGGTCTTGACGACCTGAATGTTTGCGATGACGGTGGCGACGCCGATCCAGGCATACAGGCCTTTTTTCCCAAACAACCGATAACAGAGCAGGAAAAAGCCGAAATTGACGAGCATATAAAAAATGCCCCATCCGATATTGAACATCTGAAACTCCTCCTAGTTTTGATTACGCGGGATGGTTGCGAACCGCGGCTGCTTCAAAGCGCAGCAAGTCCCAAGATACCACAACTCCGGCCCGGTTGCCATCCCTTATTTTCATTTGCCGTAATTTGAAAAATGAAAATATAAAAAATATCATTTTCAAAAGGCATTTTTTTCTATAAAATAGTCCTAAATATACACTGGTTAATTAAGACTAGGACCATGCCATACCGCCTAGGTAACCGGATCACGTCAAGCAGAGAAATAAAGAAAATTAGGAGAGGGACAGGGGAGGCTTTCTATGCTAAAAGTCAATCATTCTATCGGCCGCAAGTTTATGGCCACGTTTGCGATCGTCATCATTTTGTCTTCGCTGTTGTTCAGCCTGAGTTTCTACTTTGTCTCCATGGGGATTATCAACCGGAATGTGCTGCCGCAATTTGACAGGGTGCTGCAAACGAGCTCGAAGGATATTTTTAAAGAGATGGATACGACACAAGCTCTGCAATTGTTGAACGGGAAGGAAAATTCCCGCGTCATTGTAGAGTCCTATCTCAGCGAAAAGGTGGAAGAGTTTCAGTTACATACGGCCTATCTGCTCGACTTGAAAGAGGATCAGGCCATCGTCATCGGCGTGGATGAGGGATCCCCGATGAAGGTCGGCGATCAGCTTGAAGTTCAGGAGGCGATGCGCAAAGCCGAATCGAAAGGAAAAGCCAGCATCAGCCCGCTGTACTCCGACCAATTCGGGTCTCATAAAACCGCCTACATCGCCCTCCCGGGCAGTTCGGCGCTGCTCGCCGTAGGCATGGACGCTACGTTCATCGAGGACAAGAAGGCGGAAATTTTCTGGATTTGTATAGGGATTTTCCTGCTTGTGATTCTCGTCGGGATGCTGGTCGCTTATCTCAACAGCCGGCGGATCACCAACCCGATCAAAAAACTGGAGGAAGTAACCAGCCTGATGGCACAGGGCGATTTCCGGCAGGAAATCGGAATTGCGTCCAAGGATGAAGTCGGCCGGCTCGCCGACAGTTTCCGGATCATGACGGCGCAGTTAAAAGCGATGATCGGACAAGTGCTGGAAACCTCCCGCAACGTTGTAGACGGTTCCGACCAGTTGCTCCACTCCGCCTCCACCTTCAAGGAGCTAACCGAACAATCGGGTACGGCGACGCTGGAGATCGAAAAAGGCAGCTTCACGATCGCTTCCACCGCGGCGGAGAACGCCAGGGCGATGGAGGAAATCTCGCAGGGCGTGCAGCATATCGCCACTTCATCCGCTGTGGTGACGGAGAAGATCGGGCAGGCTTCGACGGAGGCCGAGTCTGGCAACACGCTCGCCAATACGGCCGTTGAGCAGATGAAAGCGATCGAACAGGCGGCGATCCAGTCGCGCAGCTATATTTCCGTTCTGAATGAACGGTCGGAGTCCATCGCCGCGGTGGTCGGAGTCATTATGGACATCACCAAACAAATCAATATCCTGGCGCTGAACGCGGCGATTGAAGCCGCTCGGGCAGGCGAGCATGGCAAGGGGTTCGCGGTGGTCGCCGAGGAAGTCCGCAAGCTGGCGGAACAATCGCGTACGGCGACGGACCAAATCGGGGAGTACCTGCTCAGCATCCGGGAGGAGGCCATGAATTCCGTTAACGCCATGGAGCTTGTCAGCCATGAAATCAAGTCCGGACGTGAGCGCGTCGACCAGGCCGGATTCGCTTTCGGCCAACTGACGGAACTTATCCGAACCATCAATTCGACGATTCAATCGGTATCCGCTTCGACACAGGAAGTGTCCGCCGGCACGGAGGAAGTCACCGCTTCGGTGGAAGAAGCCGCGAACATTACCGCCAAATCCCTGCAGAGCATCGAACAGATCGCCGATTACGCCAACCGGCAAATGTCCGAAATGGAGCTTCATACCGAGACCGTTCAGTCTTTGTATCGCCAGGCGCTTACACTGCAGGAAGCGGTGGAGAAGTTTAAAATATAGGCGTCCTTCCAGAAAACGAACAAAACGCCCGCGTATAAGGGAATACCTTAAACGCGGGCGTTTGCGTTGTCATCATTCATTCGTTCTGTTAAACGCCAACGACCTGGCCCGGCTATGGCCGCAGCATGCTGTAGATTTGCCGCATATCCAAGTGGGATTCCACATGATCCGCCAGCCGGTTAAACGCGGCCTCTTTCCGTGAATCGGCCGCTAACTGCGACTTCAGAGGGGGGAGCCCCTTGTCCGCGCGTACGGCGTTCAACCAGGACCGCCGCCAGGCGTCGTTTTGGAACACCCCGTGCAGATAGGTGCCAAACACCCTCCCGTCCTTTCGTGCGGTCCCCTCAAACCGGTCGGTTCCATCCGGCTCGCGGATGAAAAATACCGGGACCGTTTCGGATACGGGCGTGTCGCTTACGTTCCGCATCGGCTCCGTCCGTCCCGCATGAATCTCGTAACCGCTGATCGGAAATCCGCGTCCCGCCGAGTCTGCAAAACCCGCAATCCCGGGCAGCGTGCTCCCGCCGACGCGAATCGTCGTCTTGCCCGGAAGAAACGTCGTCTCCACCGGCAGCCAGCCCAAACCTGCGGCCGCGCGGGGAACCGCGGATTCCACGGCTTCGGGATCATGAAGCTGCCGGCCAAGCATTTGGTAACCGCCGCAGATGCCGACAAGCCGGGTGTTACGCCGGCCCTCCAGAAATTCGCGAATCGCGCGCTCCAACCCCTGCTCACGCAAAAACTCCAGATCGCCGATCGTATCTTTGGATCCCGGCAGTATGACGATGTCGGGGGTACCGAGCTGATCGGCATGCTGAACATAACGCAAGGACACATCCGGTTCCGAAGAAAGAATGTCGAAATCGGTGAAATTCGATATTCGGGGATAGCGGATCACCGCGATATCCAGCTCCCGGCCGGCCGTCGGACGTGACGAGTACGTATCCAGCACCACCGAATCCTCCGCTTCGATGTCCAGATCCGGCATAAAGGGCAGTACGCCCAACACGGGAATCCCCGTCCGCTTCTCGAGCCAGTCCAGACCCGGCCGCAAAAGCGCCAGATCTCCCCGGAACTTGTTAATGATAAATCCTTTGACCCGGGCCCGCTCCTCCGGTTCCAGCAGTTCCAGGGTACCGACCAGAAACGCAAATACGCC
Source organism: Paenibacillus faecis (assembly GCF_008084145.1). GTDB lineage: Bacteria > Bacillota > Bacilli > Paenibacillales > Paenibacillaceae > Fontibacillus > Fontibacillus faecis. The sequence goes on from NZ_VSDO01000001.1 coordinate 1,226,641, forward strand.
GCCGCGGTCGATATCGGCCACAAGAATCACCGGCGCATCCGCCCATCCGGCCAGATTCATGTTGACGATGTCGCGATGCTTCAGGTTGATTTCCGCCGGGCTTCCGGCGCCTTCCATCACGACGATATCGTACTTATGCCGCAGCCGCCCGAGCGCTTCCATCACCAAAGGCTTGGCCACCGGCAGGAACTCCTCCCGGTAGCCCGCAGCGCTAAGATGGGCGTGCGGCTTGCCGTGTACCACCACCTGGGACCGCATTTCCCCCGTAGGCTTTAGCAGTACGGGATTCATGTCCGTCGTCGCGGGGATGCCGCAAGCCTCCGCCTGAATCCCTTGCGCGCGGCCGATCTCCAACCCGTCCTCGGTCACGTAAGAATTTAAAGCCATATTCTGCGACTTAAATGGGGCCGTACGAAATCCGGCGCGGGTAAAAATCCGGCACAGCGCGGTGACGATTACACTTTTGCCCACATCGGAGGCCGTCCCCTGCACCATGAGCACTTTCCCCTGCCCCGGCTCGGATTCCCGGTTTTGGACCGCTTCATTCATCCCTCTCGCCTCCCTTGCTCCTAATACTGTCGCGGGGTTACCTTCCTAACCGTCTATGCTGTCTGAAAAACAACAACCGCCAGCACAAGCAGCAGCGCCTCCAGCCCTTCGTTCATCGCCCCGTAGGTGTCGCCCGTCAATCCGCCCAGTTTGGAGCAAATTTTGCCGGCGGCCAGCGAACCGGCCGCTGCCGTCAGCACCGGAGCGGCGACAAAGTAAACGCCTAGCCGCAGCAGACCCGGACCGTCCCCCGGCAACAATGCCGTCAGGCTCAATCCGGCGGCGGTCAACACCAAGGCGCTGATCGCTGCTTGTACGGTGTCCTTCGCTTTCAGGCCGCGAAACAGGCCCGCCAGACCTTCGCCCTCACGCGCGGTCGGCCATTTGGACATGGCGCGGGCCATAAACCAACGGCTCCACACGGGGGCCGTCAGGAGCGCCGCTCCCGCCGGCAGGCTGCCCGCCGCGAGCAGCGAAGTCAACAGTGAAGCCTTTAGCAGAAGCAGCAAAACGCAAGCGAGCACCCCCATCGCCCCTACGCGGCTGTCCTTCATGATTTCCAGCATTTTTTCGCGGGAACGGTAGCTTAACAGGGCATCCGCCGAATCCATCCAGCCGTCCAGATGCAATCCGCCCGTGAGCCAGACCCAGAGGATCAAAGCGATCACCGCCGCCGGGAACACGGGGAGCGCCTGCGCCGACAGAACTCCCCCTACCCAAACGGCAAGCCCGATCGCGGCGCCGACCAGCGGATAGTGCTTGACGCTTTGTTTAAGCAGCTCCGGGGTAAAATCCAGCTCCGCCTTAACCGGAAACCGGGACAGAAATTGAAAAGCGGCCAGGATAGGCCGTCCTTTTTGTGTCATAGCAAATACTCCCTGCTTTTCAGTTCGATCGGAATACCCGCCGTCACCAAAAAGACCTGGTCCGAAATTTCGGCGATCCTCTGGTTCAGGATGCCGGCGTAATCCCGGTACAGCCGGCCGAGCGGGTACTCGGGAACGATTCCGCTGCCCACTTCATTCGTCACCAGAACGAGCGTCCCCGGATAGGCGGCGACCGCTTCCTGCAAGCGCGCAATCTCGCGGGTCAGCGCGTCTTCGGTGGCCCGCCCTTCGGCCTCCGCGGCCAGAAGCACGTTCGACAGCCAAAGTGTCAGGCAGTCGACCAGCACGCAAGAGTCCGGGTGAAAGCCGTCATATCCCGGCAGTTCCCTCAACAGCCCAGCAAGCCGAAGCGGTTCCTCCAACGTTGTCCAGGGATAGCGGCTATCCTCGCGCTGAAGGCGATGGCGATCGATCCGCAGACGCATTTCCTCGTCGAAGGCCTGCGCGGTCGCCACATACCATCCCGACGGAGCATGCTTCATGCACCAGCGTTCGGCGAACGAGCTTTTTCCGCTGCGGGCCCCTCCCGTCACCGTTACGATCATAACCCGTTCCCTCCGTTTTCCGGGGTACCGTCTTTGGCATTCTCGTGCGAGGTCGAAACTCCCGCGCCCTGGAAGGTGGCCATTTCGGCCATAATCCGGCAGGCCGCGTCCAGCAGATGAAGCGCCAGGACGCCGCCCGTTCCTTCTCCCAAGCGCATCTCCAGATGCAGCATCGGCTCAAGCCCCAGAAGGCTGAGCAGTTGGGCATGCCCTTGCTCCTGGGAAACGTGCGAAGCGATCATGTACCCCGCGGATTCCGGCGCGATCCGCTGCGCCGCCAGCGCCGCAACGCTGGAAATAAACCCGTCGATCACCACGGGACAGCGGTTGGCCGCGGCGCCCAGAATGACACCGGTCAAGCCGGCGATTTCCAAGCCGCCCAGTTTGGCGAGCGTTCCGATCGGATCGGCGGGATCGGGGCGGTTGCATGCCAGGGCTCTATCGACCACGCCCACTTTATGTCGCCAGCGCTCCTCGCTGATTCCCGTCCCCCGGCCTACGGTTTCCCGTGCCGGGATCCCGGTAAAGGCGCTCATTAACGCAGCGCTGGCCGTCGTGTTGCCGATCCCCATCTCCCCGGTCACGAAACACCCGACGCCACGCGCTGCCGCCTGCTTCACGATTTCGAAGCCGACGAGGATCGCCGCCTCGGCCTCCTCCCGGCTCATCGCCGGACCGACAGCGATGTTGCCTGTGCCGTACCGGATTTTCTTCGCGATCAAATCCGGATGCTCGATATCGGCGTCGACACCGATATCCACGCACATCACCTCCGCGCCGGCCTGCCGGGCCAGCACGTTGACCGCCGCGCCGCCGGCAAGGAAATTCCGCACCATTTGCGGAGTAACCTCGGCGGGAAACGCGCTGATTCCTTCCGCGCAAACACCGTGATCGGCTGCCATAACGACGACGGCGCTCTTGGGGAAGGAGGTTGCCACTCGCCCCGTGATTCCCGCCAGCTTCATCGCCACGCTTTCCAGCTTGCCCAAACTGCCCGGTGGCTTGGTCAAGCTATCCAAGTGCAGTTGGGCTGCGGCGGCCGCCTTGGCGTCCAGTGCGGAAATCGAACGAGCTATCTCCTTAACGCTTTGAAGCATCGGAAAACGCCTCCTTGAATAACCTTAGATTGATTGTCTTCTTTATTGATTTTATCCGCAGACTTTATGAGGGAGAGCGCGCCGAGTCCGGATCAACGCGGCATGATGTTCTCCGCTTTTCGGAGCAGCAGTTGCGGGGCTCCCGAATCGGGATGTGGAATACGGTAAGACTTCACATGAAACACACTTTCCAGGGTTTCCGGCACGAGAATGTCGCCCGGAGCTCCCTGACCGGCAATGCGCCCGCCGTTCAGCACGAGCAGACGGTCGCAGTAAAGTGATGCCAGGTTTAAATCGTGCATCACGGAAACGACCGTCAAGCCCTCCTCCCGCTGCCAACCGGCGATGAGATCCATAAACTGCATTTGATAGCGGATATCCAGGTAAGTGGTCGGCTCATCGAGCAGGACGATCTCCGGCTGCTGTGCCATCACTTTGGCCAGAGCGGCCCGCTGCCTTTGTCCCCCGCTCAGATTGCTGAGCGGTCGATGCGCCAGTTCCTCAAGCTCCATTCTCTTCATGATCCGCTGAAGCAGTTCTTCCGCCCCGCCCTGTTTTTCCCGGCCACGCCAGTCCTGATAAGCAAACCTGCCCATCTCGATGACTTCACGGACCGTGTAGGCGATCGGAGGAAGCCCGTCCTGCTGCAGCACCGCCAGCTTCCGGGACAGATCTTTTCGCCCGTAGGAGGACAAAGAGCGCCCGGCCAAGGAGATTTCTCCCCGATCGGGCGCTTCGACGCCGGAGAGCAGGCTGAGCAACGTGCTTTTCCCGCTGCCGTTCGGGCCGATCACGCCCCAAAACTCCCCGGGCGCAATGCTCCAGTCAATGTCCTGCAAGGCTTTAAATTTCCCGTAGCACTTGGTGACCTCCTTAACCTGGATCATGACAGTTCCTTCTCCCTTGCTCTTTTTTTACGATACAGCAAATAAGCGAAAAACGGCGCTCCGACAAAAGCCGTTACAACCCCGAGCGGAATTTCCGTGGGCGCGAGCAGCGAACGGGCCGCCAGGTCGCTCCACATCATGAAAATGCCGCCTCCGATCGCGGAGAGCGGGATAATCAGGCGATAGTCCGGTCCGGTGATCAGCCGGATCATATGGGGAACGACGAGGCCCACAAACCCGATGACTCCCGACACGGATACCGCTGCCGCCGTCATAAGCGTAGCGACGAGGAGGATGAGCAGTTTGGTTCCCTCCACGTTTAATCCGGAATGGGCCGCCTGCCGTTCTCCCAAGGCAAACAGGTTCAACGAACGGGCCCGGCTCCACAGAAACAACCCGCCCAGCGCCAAATATGGAAGCAGGATGGCCGTATAGGACCATCCCCTCAGACTCAAGCTGCCCATGGTCCAGTACATGATCTGGTTCACGGTCTCCTTGGACATCGCCGTCAGGAACGAGACGACGGCACCCAGAAAGGACTGCATGACCACACCGGACAGGATCAGGCTTTCAATCGGTATTTTGCCGTTTTCCCGGGCCAGCCACATGACGATCCATAACGTAGCCGCCCCGGTGAGAAAAGCGACGACAGGCAGGGTAAACACGCCGATAAGCGAAAACTGCCAGCCGAAAAAAATCAATACGGCCGCGCCCACGGCAGAGCCGGAGGAAACCCCGAGGGTGAACGGATCGGCGAGCGGATTGCGCAGCACGCCCTGAAAGGCAGCGCCCGCAACCGCCAGCGACGCCCCGACCAGAAGGCCGAGAAGCACGCGAGGCAGCCGGACTTGCATCACAATTTGCTCCGAAGCCGTATCCCAGGTCGGCTCAATCCAATGGCCCATGCCCGGAAGGCGATGCAGCAGGATCTTCGCGATCTCAAGGACCGGCATTTTGACGGAGCCGAATCCCACACAGACCAGCAGGGTAAGAATCAGCAGCCCGAGGCCTATAAATCCGTAGCCTGCCAGTTTGTTCCTCACGGCTGAATCAAATCCGGGTAAATCGCGTTAGCCACATCGATAAGCCCTTTGGTCACACGTGGACCGGGACGGCTCAGCAGGTTGTCGTCCAACCCGATAATGCGGCCTTCCTTGACCGCGGTGATCTGGTCCCAGCCTCCGCGGCTCTTGATAATATCGGCGAGCGTCCGGTTATTCTCGTCAACCACGCTTTTGGCGTAAAGAATAACATCCGGATTCGCTTTGATAATGTTCTCTTCGTTAATTTCGTTCCAACCGGTAAGGTCGGAAGCGACATTTTCTCCGCCGGCCAGCGTAATCATTTCATCCATAAATTCACCCTTGCCGACCGTCCAGCCCGGCGAGAATTCGATATAGACCTTCTTCTTCTGATCGGCCGGCAGCTTGCCTACCGCTTCCTTGACCTTATCCAACTCGGCCTGCATTTGGCCGGTAACCTCGCCGGCTTCCTTCTGGCGATCCGTAATTTGACCGACCAACCGGATGTTCGCCATGACCTCTTCCATCGTTTTTGCGTTGGAACGGAACACTTTCAAACCGAGATCACTCAGGCTTTTCACCGTTTCATCACCAACCAGGCTCCCCGCCAGAACGAGGTCCGGCTGAGCCGCAACGACCGCTTCCACATTAACCTGGAAACCGCCCATTCTCGGCTTGTCTTTTACGGCTTCCGGATAATCGTCATTGTCGGAAACGCCGACAACCTGCTCATCCAGTCCCAGGGCAAACAGCCCTTCGGTTTCCGACGGGGCCAGCGACACGATGCGCTGCGGCGCCGATTCGAACGTAAACTCCGTGCCGTAACCGTCTTTTACGGTCAGCGGATAAGTCGTTTTAAGGCTTTCCTGGTCCGCTGCGTTCGACGTATCCTTCGGCGTCTCCTGCTGCTGGGCTTGTCCCTCTTTGGCGCCCTCCGCGGCATTTTTACCGTTCGCCCCGCAGCCTGCAGTGACGAGCAACAGAATGGCCAGAAGCCAGATCCCCCAGATCTTAGTCCACTTTTTCATCTCTTTCTCTCCTTCTGTGTCTGTAATTCTAGAATAGCCTGCCTGGTGAGCAGCAACTCAACTCCGATGTCTCTTCATGAAGAAAAACCCATCCTAGCGGATGGGTTACGTCTACAAAGTTATAGGGGAGACCGTCGTCATATTCCGGTGCCGGAACGCTGGGATCACTCCTCTAAGCAGAACGTTATCCTTTCCTCGAAGGACCGTCTATCCTTCCCGTGGCAGGTCTCCTGACTTCCAGGTTCCGACGAACGCCCGGCCTTCCCATCATACTGTGGCGTACGACAGTGGCATGCTTGGGCGCGTCCCTGTATACAGTGGCGGGACCGTGCCGGAGTTTCACCGGCTTCCCTTTTAACCCTTGGCTCGCAAACTTGCGGGCTTCGGGACCGACGGGTATTTCCGTATTCGCTTGAATCCAGGCGATCTATCTCTTTTGGATTATAGGGGAAAAGCCGAGAACTTACAATACGAAAGAAACCGTCCCGTGATACGGTTTCGCCAAATATTCATTTTGCCCGGGAAGAGCGCTGACGCTCAGCTGCACACCCAAACGCTTCGCACAAAAGAGCCCTTCGTTACTTTGGCAAAGCCCTGAATTTGAAACCCCGCCCGGCGCAATTCCGGCTCCAGTTCTTCCGACGATACGACCACCGAAGTGTCGCTGAACCGGCGCAGGCTCAACAGCATCGCACGTTTCTCCTCCAAAGGAAGAACGGAACATAAATTGTAAGGCATATCCAGAATCGCCGCGTCAAAGCGATCGTCAATTTCATGCATATTCCCGATGCCGACAAGTTCTTCATGATGATATCCGAAATGGGCCAGGTTGACCCTCGCGCCGCGGATCGCCAGCGGATTGATATCCCGTCCCACAATGTCGATCCTCATCGATAGGGCCTCGATCAGTACATTGCCCATCCCGCAGCAGGGATCGACCGCACGGAACCCGGAGACAACGGGAACGGCGATATTTACCAGACTTCGGGCCAGGGTGGCGGAAAGCCCTGTAGAATAATTCCGGGGCTTATGTTTATGCCTCTGCCAAACAGGATCCGCCGGCTCGCATATGCCAAGTCTCCACGACTCCCCGTCATGCAACAGACCGAACAGGACGTCCGGCTGCCTCATCTCGGCCGTGCCCCGAATATGAGCCCCGACCGTTCTCTCCAAGCGGCGCTGGTCTTCGTAACTGCGAGGCGTACCGTTTTTGAGATATTTGACTTTGAAGGTCTTCCCCTTCAAGTCAAGTTTCTCCGCAAGGGATAAAACCTCCTCGAGCGAGCCGCTTCTGGCCAACACCCTCATTTCCATGGAAATGAAAGGGCTCCGGCTCGCTCCGATAGCGGTTTTGCTTTCCATAAAGGAATGTGCTCCGGGCTCTTGCCCAAACAAGCTGCGAAGCTCAAGCCTGCACAATTCTCTCTCGTTCTCGTGGCACGCATAGGGGTAGATGTAATTGTAACTACTTTGAGAATTCCGATACCAATCCACGTTCCGTCTCCTTCTTCACATTGCTCTCGCTTGGGGCAATTTGGCCCACGTAAGGCAAGGCTAAGCCATACAGGCCTTACATCCTCTGAACCATTGTACCAGAAGATCGCGGCTTACCGTAAACGCTTCGGGGAGGGGGCCGCCGATCGATGGCTCTGCTGCATTTCCGTTAACTGTGCCCAGTAACGTTGGGGCATATGGGAAAGCCTGGCCCGGGGATTATTTCTTTCCCGGATCGCCACCGTATCATAAAATTGCTTCCACAGTCTCCGGTATGACATCTCCTCTTGGCTCGGCTCGGGCAATACAAGCTCGTCCAGACGAAAAAGTCCCACCCGTTCTGTAAGCGGACCCTCCTGCTTCTGCATCAATGCTTGTCCATGAGTCTTGTCATAAATCAGAAACGATTCCCTCCGGTACCGATCGCAGAAATGGGAGGCCAGCAGCGGCAGCACCTGATTCTTGGGCTCGATAATTGCGACAAGAATATCGCCATAATCCGAGAACCGAACGAATCCCAAATAAGCGTGACTTTCCGTCTTTAAATGCTTTACCGCCTTCCGCAGCCGGTGGACCGTATCCTCCGTCAGCATATTCATAACCGTACGTCCATATTGAAAGCCAAGCCTCAAAAAACGGTACAGCAGCAACTCCTTATCGGCCACGCAAGTAAGAAAGCCGCAGCGGATCAGTTCCTGCGCGTCCGGACCGATTTTGGCGCCGATTCCCTTGTAGACTCTGGAAGCCTTCACCAAATCGGTCTCGACCCATACCGCATCGAACAGGGTATAAAGACAATCGTCACCCGGCCGTATGTCCACCGCCTCTTCTTTACGGTCATAGCTTTCAAACACACAGCTGAGAAAACCGTCAAAACTGCCGTCGTAAACGTAAGCGGATTGGCGGGTCCAACTCATGTCGCAATCACTTCCGCCCCCTTGCCCGCCGCGAGTTCTTCGTCGCTGAACAGCGTAAGCTGCTCCACCTGGGGCTTAGGCAGATACAAAGAGATTTCCTTCTTGGACAACAGGGATCGCAGGATTGTGCTTTCATTCACTTTCAACCCTTCAAGACGCCTGCCGGAGCAGGTAATAAAATATTGCGCTCGCTTCAGCACGACCCCCAGCTTCTTTAATCCGGCAAAGTCCAAACTTCCCGCTCGCCGCGCCGTAACGATCCTCTTGGCGCTTCGCACGCCGATTCCCGGGACCCGCAGCAATGATTCGTACGGGGCCTGATTGATCTCCACGGGGAACCGGTCGATATGGTTGACAGCCCAATGGCACTTGGGATCCATAAACGGATTGAAGTTCGGTGTTCTTTCATCCAGCAGTTCATGGGCTTCGAATCCGTAAAACCGCAGCAGCCAGTCCGCCTGGTAGAGCCGATGCTCCCGCAGAAGCGGCGGCTTGCTGTCCAGCGCCGGAAGCAGCGAATGTTCCACCACCGGCGTGTAAGCGGAATAATACACCCGCTTCAACTCGTATTTGCGATACAGCGCCTCGGTCAGCGTCAAAATCTTCAGATCGCTGTCCGGCGAAGCTCCTACGATCAACTGTGTGCTCTGTCCTCCCGGCACAAACTTCGGCGCATGCCGATACTTCACCAAATCCGTACTGTTCTCGCGGATGCCCTCCCGAATCGCCGCCATCGGCCGAAGGATCGTCTCCTTGCTCTTATCCGGCGCAAGCTGCCGTAAGCTGTCCCGGGACGGAAGCTCAATGTTTACGCTCATCCGGTCGGCAAGCAGTCCCAGCCTGTTCACCAGTTCGGGATCACTTCCGGGGATGGCCTTCACATGAATATAACCCGAGAATCCATATTGATTCCGCAGCAGTTCCAGCACCCGGATTAATCGTTCCGTAGTATAATCCGGACTCTTGACGATCCCCGAGCTTAAAAATAATCCCTCGATATAGTTCCGGCGGTAAAAGTTCATCGTAAGCTGCGCAAGCTCTTCCGGCGTGAACATCGCCCTGCGGGTATCGTTGGAACGGCGATTAACGCAGTATTTGCAATCGAATATACAACTGTTGGTCATCAGAACTTTCAACAAAGAGATGCAACGCCCATCGGCGGCAAAGCTGTGGCAGATTCCCGACGCAACGGCGCTCCCCAACTTACCGTCTTGGCCCGCTCTCTCCCCTCCGCTGGAGGAACAGGAAGCATCGTATTTGGCGGAATCCGTCAAGATCGTAAGCTTCTCCAGTACATCCATTAAAGCGATCTCTCCTTTTGGAATCATTATAATACGAACATTTGTTCTTGTAAATACAAAATATTCCATAATTCTTGTAAGAAAAGTGTAAGGTTTCTTTAAGATCCTTTAAAGGCAAATCGATGGGAAGAAAACGTAATGCGGCCTATACTTCAAAGCTGTATAAGCGTCGTTGAGATAGATCCATGAAGGATTGAGCACTACTAAAGAGCGATTGAACTGATGGGAGTGGAATTCGTATGACCAGACAAACGGGGGTCGCCGCCAGAATCCTCCAAAAAACTTTGCTGCCGGTTCTCCTGATGAGTGCTGGAATAAGCGCCTTTTTCCCCATGGCAAACGCCGCATCGACCGCCGCGGCCAATCCGGCCGATTCGGGGCTCGCGGGGAAGAAAAACAACGTCTCCGAGTTCAGGCGTTACTTGGACGAACAGGTTCCGCTATTGCAAAAAAAGTACGGGGTGCCGGGCGTTTCCATCGGCGTTCTTGAGCATGGAAAAATCGGCTACGTGGTGCAATACGGATATGCGGATAAAAAGGCGGGCCATAAGCTGGACGCAGCGTCGCGCTTTCAGGCGGGCTCCATATCCAAAAGCGTTACCGCCTGGGGGATCTTGAGGCTGGCGGAAGAGGGGAAACTATCGTTGGACGACCCGGTCGGCAAACATTTGGGGAACCGGTCGATTCCAGGTGTGGAGACCATTTCGGAGGAGGTGACGATCCGGCGGCTGTTAAGCCATACGGCAGGCCTTGCACCCCATCCCGGTTATCTGGGCGTCGAGCCGGGCCGGGAGCTTCCCACGCCCGAGCAATCCCTCGCGGGGGCAGGCATGTTGAACGAACCCGTAAAATTCGCCTTTACTCCCGGCACGGAAGCGGCCTATTCGGGGGCAGGCTATACGATCCTTCAAATGGTGATTGAAGAGGTATCGGGGCAGCCGTTCGAAGATTATATGGAAAAGCAGGTTTTGCTCCCGCTGGGGATGAACTCCAGCAGCTTCGGCCTAAGCAAAGAAGATAGAGTCTCCCTGACCAAAGCCTACGGATATTTCGGACAAGAACTGCCCGACTACCGATTCACTGAACGGGCTGCCGCAGGGTTGATCACCACCGCCGGAGACTTGATAAAGCTCATGCAGGCGAGCCTGGACACCTCGAAGACCGGAGGAATCCCCTTGGGGCGGGGTGTTCTAGCTCCCGACCTGGTCGGGGAGATGCAGACACCGGTTTTGGGCGAAAACGGACTCGGTATATTTTCCCGTAGCCTGCCGGACGGCACCACCCTTCTCTACCACCCGGGCGACAACCGGGGCTGGCACGCCTTCTACGGCTTTATCCCCGAGTCCCAAAACGGCTTGGTCATCCTGACCAACAGCGAAAACGGCATCGATTTGCGGCAGGATGTGTATCATGCCTGGATCCGGTTTGAAACCGGGGCACTGCCGGAAGGAGCGGTCGCGCTGGCTCAATCAAGGACCTTGCATCAATGGGTGGCTTATGGGCTTGCGGCCGGTCTGGGGATTTATCTTCTGCTCGCCGCCCTGCGCATCCGCAGCGGCCGCCGCGTGTTTTTGCTCAATCATCCCAAACCGCCTTGTGTACGATTACTGATCCGGCTGATTGTTCTGATCGTTCCGGGCGTCCTGCTATACCTTGGCGCCTACCGCTGGAGCATCATCGGGCTGCAGAGCGGGCTGAAAAACATCGCCCTCGCCGTTTTCGCCTGGCTTGCCAGCCTGCTCGTTTTCGGCTTATTTCCGAAGCTCCCCGCAAAAATGCAAAAAAAGGCTGACGCAGCCTCGTTACGGTGATATCCAAATCACCCCAAAGAAAGCGGAGCGTCCGCCGGAAGCGGGTCTCTCCCCGGTGTGAGAAACCGGGACTGGCAGTGCGCTAGTTAACGTGAACCATAGACAACCTTGCTAACATAGAATTCCTGCATATCTGCATGTTTTTTTCTGGTTTGGAATAAAAAATTCAAAATTCCTGCAAATCTGCAGCAATTTTTGGCCAAACAGGCTCCCTTTTTCTAAAATCGCTAGAAATGTCTGCAGATTTACATCTTTTTTCGAATCCCCCCATAAATCAGCAAAAATACCTGCAGATTTGCATCTTTTGGAGTGGAATAAGTGTTGGAATTGTGCTAGGCCCCTAGCCCTTGGGCCTTTTGATCTCGCCGTGGGTTAAAAACGATTTGGACATCGGCGGACGCGGGACTGCGTTCTAGACGGCGTCCGTCGGCGGGCCGTTTTTCGAAAGACTCCTGATTTACAACAGATTGATTTCTGACAAAAGACGGTACGAATGGAGCCTGGCCTCATAATCCGGCGCCGCCGTTACGATCAAAAATTCCTCATTCTCGTATATCCGCCGGAACTCGGACAGGCGCTCAGCCAACTGCTCGGGGGTTCCGACCAGCCGCTCCCGGGGAGGCTGCCCTCCCCGGGCAACCAGCTCGGCCTCCATCCGGTCCGCCATCGTGCGAGCCTCCCGTTCCGTGGGAGCGCAGAGCGCTTGAACCGCCACGATCGCTTCCGGTTCCGTCCGCAGAGCAGAGGGCCGAAACTCCTTCCGGTATACGCGCAGCGTTTCGATTCCGTCGCTTTCGCTCATAAACTGGCCGAAAACGTACCCCGTTCCGAGTTCCGCCGCATAGCCGGCGCTTTTGACGTTCGTTCCCAGCATCCATACGTCCGGCTGCCGCTCTGGAACAGGACGCGCTGCCACCGGCCGGTCCTCATAGGTGTAGCTATCCCCCAGCAGTGCCAGAAGTTCCGCCGCCGACTGGCGATACCGGGCCACATGCTGCAAAAAATTGCCGCTAAGCGCCATCGCCGTATGCGCATCGCCGCCGGGCGCCCGGCCCAGGCCCAGATCGATGCGCCCGGGATATAGCGCGGCCAGCATCCGGAACCACTCCGCCGCTTTCAGCGGAGCGTAGTGCGGCAGCAGCAGCGCCCCGGAGCCGAGCTTGATCCGGGTCGTCAACGCGCCGATATGGGCGAGCAGAACCTCCGGGGACGGACAGGCCAGACCGTCCATATTATGATGCTCCGCCGCCCAATAGCGGCGGTACCCCCACGCCTCGGCCCGCTGCGCCAGCAGGACCGCCTGCCGCAGGGCCTCCTCATCGCTGCAGTTCCCAAGCTTGGGAACCAGATCCAGCACGCTTAAACGCAGCCGCTGCTTTCGTTTTTCCTGTTTCGCCAAGAGCCTCATCCTCCGGTCAAAAGTTGGTTCGGACCTTCAAAATTTCGCCCGGTCCGATCTTGGCCTGCGGGTTCCAGAAATCCGATCCCGGAACCAGCAGGGTATACAGCATAGAAATTACGCCTCCATGCGTCACGATAAGCAGCGGCGTCGACTCCCCTTGCCTTTCCAGCTTCGCGGATACGGAAGCGAGTTCCCCGTACATGCTGCGGACGCGCCCTTCAAACTGTTCCCAGGGCTCTCCTTCAGGCGGCGTACAGGCCTTAGGGTTGTCCAACCAACGCCGGTAAACTTCCAGATCCTTGAGCATGTCGTAGGTTTGCCCTTCCCAGGCTCCAAAATGCATCTCCCTTAACCGGGAGTCATAAACCGCGTGAGGTGCCAGATCCGGGCGAAGAAACCGCAGCGTATGCCGGCAGCGGGACAAATCGCTACAGTATATGGCGGAAAAGCCGGCCCCGGCCAGTGTTTCCCGCAGCGGCGCCAAGCCCGAGGCGTCCCCGGGTAGCAGCTCCGTGTCGCTCTGCCCCTGGTACCGCCGTTCCGCATTCCAGGCCGTCGCGCCGTGGCGGATCAGCCACCATTCCATCCTTCCCCCTCCTTTTTACCGCCCGGTCAGGAACCAGGCCTCGCTCCACCATAAGCTCAAAATCACGGCCAATACCACAAAAACGCCCGAGACGAAGAACATCAGCCTCGCCGTTTTTGGAATATCCTCGGGCTCCAATTCCCGCGTCTTGTCGCCCATATAACTGCGGAACGAAGTTACGCCATGGTAGGAGTTCTCTCCCCCGAGACGAACGCCGAGCGCTCCCGCCACGGCCGCTTCGGGATAGCCGCTGTTGGGACTCGGATGGGAAGTGGCGTCCCGCCGGAAGATGCGCCAGGCTCCGCGCGCGTCCAGGCCGCAAGCCCATGCCGCGGGGACCAGCAGCAGCGCCGTCAGTCGGGCGGGGATGTAGTTGGCGATGTCGTCCAGCCGGGCCGAAGCCCATCCGAGATCGATGTACTTCTCGTTCTTGTAGCCGACCATCGAATCGAGGGTGTTGACCGCCCGATAAGCGATGGCCAGCGGCGCCCCGCCGATCAGGGCGAAGAACAGCGGCGACACGACGGCGTCGACGATGTTCTCCGCCACCGTCTCCACCGCCCCGCGCACCACCTCGGGCGGCTCCAGATGCCCGGTGTCGCGGCCGACGATCATGCCTAGCGAACGCCGGGCCGCCGGCAGGTCGCCGCGCCGCAGATGGCCGCACACCTCCATCCCGGCGTCCCGCAGGCCCTTGGCCGCGATGGTCGTCCAGACCAGCACGGCCTCCGCGGCGGCGGCCAGCCAGGGGCTGACCCCGGCCAGCAAGCGCAGCGCCGCCCAGGCCAGTGCAAAGCTGCCGCCGGCGACGATCAGCGGCAGCAAAATCCCCGCGGCACGGTAGGCGCGGGGACGGAAAAGGCGGCGGATCGCCGCCTCGACCCGCACGATCGCCTTCCCCATCCCGATCACGGGATGGGGAAGCCAGCGCGGGTCGCCCAGCAGCCGGTCCAGCGCGTACGCGGCCGGCAGCACCCACCACGCCGCCGTCACGGCCGCGGCTCCGCGTGGGCCGCGGCGGCGCGCAGCGATTCGCACACGGCGGCGTAAACCAGGCGGCCCACCGTGCCGCCCAGGTCCGTCGCGGTGCCGGCGTAGCTGTGCAGCAGCGGCCAATCCGGCCGCTGGCTTACGCCGATCACGACCGCGTCGGTCGTCGTCCCGGTGGCCGCAAGCCCGGTCTCGGCGTCGAGCACGCCGAGATCGCCGAGCGCCGCGGCTTTGGCCTCGGTCGCCGTAATCACGGCGTTGACCATCGCCGCCGGCGTCAGCTTGCCGTCGACGGCAAGCATCAGGTTGATCGTTCCCGGCGTCCATGAGGCCGGGAACGTCGTCCGCCGGACACCGGCGCGCGCCGCGTTCGAAACTCCCGCCGTCGCGCAGCAGATTACGGCGAAATGATCGTTGCGCTCCTCCGCCACGGCGGTATGCCGCAGCCGGACCGCCGTCAGCAGACCCGCCGTTTCCTCCGCGGGATACCCCCACTCCCGGAGACTCCGTCCGATATCACGGACAGGGTCGTCGCAGCGGTAATGACGGTCGACGTAAATATTGACCATCCGCCGAAGCGGACCCGCGCCTCCGCCATAGACCGAGCTGCCCACGCTCTCCAGTGTCGTCGGCGCTTCAAGCAGAATATGCCGCTCCCCGCGAATGACGCGAAGTCCCGGCCAGACGGCCGACTCGTAGATCCCGCTTTCTCCCGTATCCAAAAAAGGTGTCGTCATTCCGTTTCTCCCCCTGTCAATACCAATACATCTTTCATTTCCTGCAGCAAACGCAGGCAAGCCGACTCATCCTTGACGGCCACGCGAATGTCCCGGTCGGACAGCCCTTTGTACATGGCGCAGCTGCGGACCAGTATCCCCCTGGCTCCCAGTGCCGCCTGCACCCCGGCGGCCGTCTTCCCTTCGGGCAGGCGGACCAAGAGAAAGTTCGCTTCCCCCGGCCAGGTCAGGCAGCCGAGTTGCTCCAGCCCCTGCCGCAGCCTCTCCCGCTGCTCGGCGACCAGCGAAATCGTAGCCTCCTCGAAGGCGCTTCCCGCCTCCAGACAGATTTCTCCCGCAAGCAGGGCAAGGGCGTTGACGCTCCAGGTCACCTGCTTGTCCCGCATCGCCCGGGCGGTTTGCGGGTGAGCGACGGCGTATCCGAGACGAAGCCCGGGAATCGCATAGAATTTCGTCATCGACCGGACCAGAATCAACCGGCGGTAACGTTCCAGCTCATCCAAGAGGGACCGCCTCCCGCTTTCGGGGATAAAATCGATAAAAGCCTCGTCGATAATGACGTAGCTTCCGTTTCGCTCCCCGGCTTCCGCAAAAGACCTGAGCTCCTCCCGGCTGTATTGGACCCCGTTCGGATTGTTCGGCTGTCCGATAAAGACCAGATCGCACGCTCCGATCAACCGCTGCACCGCTTCGGGTTCGGCTCGGAAAGCACGCTCTTCCGTTCCTCTCACCGATACCACTTCGGCCCCGAACTGCCGCGAGAGCGCCTCGTATTCCGAGAAACAGGGCTCGACGATCCCCACCTTCTTCGGTCCCGCGGCAAGCAAGGCCAACGCCATATTTTCCGCGGCCCCGTTACCGACGACAAAACCCGCTTCCTCCCGGCCGAGCTTGTCGGCCAACTTGGCGATCAAGGCCCGATGTCCCGGATCCGGGTAGGCCGTCACGATCGGAAGGGCCTCTCTGAGCCGGTCCAGCAGCCCGGGCGGCGGGCCGAGCGGATTGATATTCGCGCTGAAGTCGATGAACCGTTCCGGCTCCACCCCGTATTGTGCCGATGCGGTCCAGATGTCGCCGCCGTGACCGTATACTTCCAGTACCATTGCCATTGCCCCCGTCTTTTTCAATCTACTGCACTTTTAGGTGAAGTCTACCACACCTTACGTTGAAATCAAGCCTTGAAAAAGCAAAGAAAACAGGGTTGTCTTTCATTTCAAGGAAGGTTTGGTTTACAATAGACTCAGAGTGTACATAACGCCAATCTAGACACGGGGGGAACATGTAACATGCTGTTTATCGACAATCAGGGGATTACCGATGCGTCCGTCAACCTGGCCATCGAGGAGTTCGCGCTAAGACATTTGCCGCTTGAGGACGACAGTTACCTGCTGTTTTATATCAACGCTCCGTCCATTATCATCGGGAAGCACCAGAATACGATCGAGGAAATCAATGCCGAGTATGTGAAAGAAAACGGCATTCAGGTCGTCCGCCGGCTTTCCGGCGGAGGAGCGGTATACCATGACCTCGGCAATCTGAACTTCAGCTTCATCACCAAAGACGACGGCCAATCGTTTCACAATTTCCGCAAATTTACCGAGCCCGTGGTCGAGGCCCTGCGTTCCTTCGGCGTCAACGCCGAATTGACCGGCCGCAACGACCTTCAGGTGGGGGAACAGAAAATTTCGGGCAACGCCCAGTTCGCCACCCGCGGACGCATGTTCAGCCACGGGACTTTAATGTTTAATCTGAACCTGGAGGACGTTCAAGCTTCCCTGCACGCGAATCCCGAAAAATTCAAATCCAAGAGCACGAAATCCGTTCGCAGCCGCGTCGCCAATATCATCGATTTTATGGACCGTAAAATGACGATCGAACAATTCCGCTCCGAGCTGCTCCGCCATATTTTCGGCATGGATCCGGCAGCCGTTCCTCAATACCAATTGACGGAAGCCGACTGGGAAAAGATCCGCCAAATCTCGGCCGAGCGCTATAAAAACTGGGATTGGAACTACGGCCTGTCCCCGGAGAGCAATGTCAAGCACGCCAAGAAGTTTCCGGTGGGTATCATCGACCTGCGGATGAACATCAAGGACGGCCACATCAAGAACATCAAGATCTACGGCGATTTCTTCGGCGTCGGCGACGTGACCGATATCGAGGACAAGCTGAAAGGCGTACGCTATGAGGAGAACGATGTCCGTGCCGCTCTGTCCGACGTCGATATCAAGCATTATTTCGGCAATCTGGAGAAAGACGAGTTTATCGGACTTGTGTTTCTTGAAGAATAGAGGAAAAAGGCCGGCAAGCAAATGGCTGCAAATCTGCAGAAATTCTCAAATTTAAGCCTGAAACGGAAAAAATGCCTGCAGATTTGCAGGCATTTTTGCATGGACCGGCGTGGCTTTAAAGGTAGGAGGATACACACGCCCGGCGTTATTTTTTCGTTACCTTCAATTGCACACTATGGCCGTGATATATGAGCTCCGCTTTATAACCCTCGGGCAGCCCCGTGGTTTCGACGGAGGTAAACCTTTTGTTACGGCCATGTATAAAATGGATCGAGTGCGTAAACGTGAATTGAAATCCTGGTTTCATAAGGTACAATAGAGAAAGCTGAACAAAGAGAGAAAGGCGAAGCTTTTTCGTCCCAAAAAAGGAGAGAACCCATTGTATAAACTCGTAGCGATCGACATCGACGACACTTTAATCAACGACGACAAAGAAGTAACCCCGGCCACGCAGCGGGCCTTGGAGCAGGCGGTAGCGAAAGGCGCCGTCGTCACATTGGCCACGGGCCGCGCTTACGCCAGCGCCCAGGCGATCGCCCGTCAAACCGGACTGAATGTTCCGATCATCACGTATCAGGGGGCTTTGGTCAAAAATTTGCTGGACGAACAAGTCCTTTACGAGCGTTATGTCCCAATGGATGCCGCTCACAAGCTGTTCGAATATTGTATCCAAAATAACCTCCACCTGCAGACCTACATCGACGACAAGCTTTATGCCCGCGAGGAGAATCAAAAGCTGATCGACTATGCGGCATTAAACAAAACGAAGTATTATGTCGAACCCGATTTCGCCAAACTCGTGGCTCAGCCGACTCCGAAAATGCTGATTATCGACGAGCCGGATTACCTGGATGAAATCGCTCCGGTGCTACGGGAACTGCTTGGAGAAAGCGTCCACATCACCAAATCCAAGCCGAACTTCCTTGAAATTATGCACCACGAAGGAACCAAGGGACATGCCTTGAAGTTCCTGGCCGCCCATTTCGGCTGCGCGCTGTCCGAGTGCATCGCGATCGGCGATTCCTGGAACGACCATGAGATGCTCGAAGCCGCGGGCCTTGGCGTCGCTATGGGTAACGCGATTCCTGCCCTGAAAGAGATCGCCG
Organism: Paenibacillus faecis; assembly: GCF_008084145.1. Classification (GTDB taxonomy): domain Bacteria; phylum Bacillota; class Bacilli; order Paenibacillales; family Paenibacillaceae; genus Fontibacillus; species Fontibacillus faecis. The sequence continues at coordinate 1,245,291 of NZ_VSDO01000001.1, forward strand.
ACTATGTGACCGCCAGCAACAACGAGGACGGCGTCAAGCTGGTGATCGATAAATTTATTCTCGGCCAAGAAGCGTAACCGTACCGGAACGGCTCTGCCGTCAAATTTACGAATTTAACGGGAGGACTTCCCGCTAAATTGACGCAATGCAGGCCATTCGTGTCATTAGCTGGAATTTCTCCCGCTATTTCCGCTTTTTTTGCCCGAATCGTTGTTTTGCCCGAAAAATAACGGGAGTTTTTCCCGTTGATTGCTTGCTGCAGCCGTCAACATACTTGATTAGAGGGAGTTTTTCCCGTTAATCAAGCGCTAACTGACCCGCTTCAGTCAGGCCTCTACAAGAAAACGACCGCGGTTTCCGCTCATGAACGGAAACTGCGGTCGTTTTCTTTTCTCCGGCCCCTGGCCTATATGGCGGCAAGCGGCACATTCATCCCCGTGACCGCGTAGCGCACGCCGTCCGGCAAAGCGTAATCCTGACGCAAGTCGATGTCATGCGACATGTGCGTAAATATCGTTTGCTTCGGCTTGAGCTCCCGCAGCAGCTCGAGCGCTTCTTTGACATCGTACACGGAACGGGTGGAGAATTCGGCCAGCTCATGGTAAAAGCTCGTCCCCAACACGAGCAGATCCAGCCCGTTCAACAAAAGCCGCTGCTCCGGCGGCAAGGCGATCGAATCCGGACAGTAGGCCCAAACATAGCCCTTCTTTTCCAGCCGATAAGCATAGGAATAGCCGTTTTTTCCATGGTTTACTTTCCAGCCGGAAATACGCCATCCCGCCAGCGAGATCCCTTCATCCATCGGGTGAAAATCCAGATTTCTTTCCAGCCAAGGATATTGACGGTTTATCGCGTCCAGCACCTCCTTTGGGGCATAAATCCGCCCCTTCCGTTCCAGCCACCGGCAAGCGTCCGCCCATTCCGGAAGGCCGCCGATATGATCGAAATGGGGGTGCGTGACCAGCACCGTTCCGGCGAACCGCTGCCCCCTCCGTTCCATACTCTCCCGCCAGTCGGGACCGCAATCGATGAGAAAGCTTCCCTCCTCGCTTTCTACCGACACGGATGAGCGGTAGCGCCGATTGAGCCCTCCCGCTCTCGCCTCTTCGCAAACTTGGCAATCGCAGTAGACGCGAGGTACGCCCATCGCATCCCCCGTCCCCAGAAACACCAGTTGTTCCACTCGGCCTTCCCCTCTCTGCTGTCATGTCTCATTATCTCAAGATCCGATTATTTCCGCCCCGCGGTCAAATCCACAAAAATCGTATCCTTCGGGGCCGGATCTTCCGGGTCCCCGTTTCTCGTCTCCACCGTGAGCACGAGATTGTCCGCCTCCTGAAGGGCCTCTTTGTTTTTCACGTACAAATGGGCCCGGTAAGCGTGATACTGCAGGAGCCCCAGGCTGTCGCGGCTCCCTTCCTTGACGGCCCAAACCTCGACGATCTGATCCTCCCGCGGAACGATTCCGCCGACGAGCATCAGCATCTCCCGCGACGCCTCATTATACCAGACCATGCCGGATTCCGGCGCAAGTCTTCCTCCATCAAGGGGGAGAGCGACGCTCTCCGGACTCGACATCACCGGCAAGGCGGCGGGCTCATATCTCTCCACATAGGTGCTCCAAGGTTCATCCGCCGCGTGCTCCGTCCGGAGCACCCATCCCCCGGCTACGATCAGCGCGAACGAGAAGGCCAAAATGGCCCCGCGCCGCCGTAAGCCGCCTCTTATCAACTCTTTTGCCTCGTTTCTAAGCCCGATAAACCGAACCCGCCAGCGAAGCGACTTGCGTACTCGTTCCGCCGGGACAGCAGGCTGTACTTGCTCCCGATTCCCGGCTGTTCCGGCTTCCGGATCGCCTTGAGGCTCCGAATAGAGCAATACCCGCTCCCAATCGGCGGAAAGCTGCCGGCAGGACGGACAAACTTCCAAATGGGCCCGCATTTCCGCTCGTTTCGGTCCCGCTACCGTTCCAAGCACCCAATCCACCCAGTCCTCTTCCGTATACCTTGCCGTACAGCCCGGTAACGGATCTGGCCGCGAAGCGCCAACGGTTTGTTTATAAACGGAATCGCTCATCCTTTCCGCCTCCTTCCGGTGTATGGCTCCATCCTTGTTTTTCCAACTGTTTGCGCAAATTGGCAAGCCCGTAGCGAACCCATGATTTTACCGTGCCGATCGGAACGTTCCAGGCTTCAGACATCTCCTTATGGGTGTGCAGGGTATAATACGAGCCCAAAATCGCCTTTCTTTGCGCCTCGGGCAGCGCATAAACCGCGGATCTCAAAGCCTCCTTTTCCAGCCTGGAAATGACCTGTTCTTCCTCGGAAATCCGCATCCCGCCGGGAAGAAGCTCCCCTTCCAGCGGCTGTACCCGTTGATTGCGCCTCAGCCGGTCGAGGCAGCGGCTCCTCGTTTTTACGGCCAGCCAGGCTTTGATGGAGCCCCTGGCCGGATCGTAGTCTTTTCCCCGCCGGAGGGCTTCGAGAAACACTTCATGGCAGACATCCTCCGCCTCCATCCGCTCGCCCACCATCCGGATAGCCACCTGCATGACAAAAGGAGCGTACGCTTCGTAAAACCGGTCGAACGCCTCGACGGATCCGTCGCACATTTGGCGCAGCCGCAGCGTCATCTCATCATTTTGCAGGTCCATGCTCCTTCCCTCCCGAACCATACTCCTCCCTCGTTACCTCCCGTTTTACCAAAAAGCGCGCCGTTTGAAAACCCCGAAAAATTTTTTTCGCGCATAAATCCAAATTGAGATTTCGTTCGTATCCTTTATGACCGCAGCGATCGAGACGGAGATGAACCGGGGAAGCCGAGGGGCCCATCGCTTCCGCCGTAGTCCCGATCGGCTGCCGCGAATTTAAGTCATTGTTGCAAGGAGGAATTCAGGTCATGCTGAAGTTTTATCGCAAATCGGCGTTTTTCCTGCTGGCCCTGTTCACCGCGCTGACGACCGTCGTTACGACAGGGCCTTCAAAGGCCGCCGCGGCCGGAGCCTTGGAGCTGTATACGCCATATCTCGAATGGTCGGCCGCGCCCGGTGAAACGGTGTCTTATTCCATCGATTTAATCAATCGCGGATCTTCGACCGCTTCCGCCGGCCTGTCGCTGGAAACCAAGGCAAAGGACTGGAAGTACACGCTCACGGCCGGAGGACGGGATATTTCCCGCATCGCGGTCAAGCCGGGCGAGACGCAAAACTTCAATCTCGAGCTGGAAGTGCCGCTGCAAGTTAATAAAGGACGCTACAGCTTTACCTTAAAAGCGGATGATTCTTCCCTGCCGCTGATCGTGAACGTTTCCGAGCAGGGCACCTTCAAAACCGAACTTACCGTGGACCAGGCCAACATGGAGGGGCACTCAGACTCCACCTTCACTTACAGCGCCGTACTGCGGAACCGAACGACCAAAAAACAAACCTACGCGTTGCAAGCCCAGGCCGAAGCCGGCTGGGATGTCCGTTTCAAGGCGGACAGCAACAGCGTGACTTCGGTCGAAGTGGAGCCGAACGCGGAAAAATCAATCACCATCGAAATCAAACCGCCGGAAAACGTGCAGGCCGGCTCCTTCAACATCCCGATCGCCGCTTCAAGCGGGGAAACTACAGCCAACGCCGAGCTGGAAGCGGTGGTTACCGGTACCTATGAAATGCAGTTTACTACCAAAAACAATCTGCTAAGCACCGACATCCGGGCCGGCGGGGAACGCAGAATGGACTTCGTCGTCCAGAATACCGGTTCCGCCGACCTCGAAGACCTTTCCTTCTCCTCGAACGCGCCGACAGGATGGGAGGTTTCTTTTGAACCGTCGACGATTACGTCGGTCGCTCCCGGGGAAAGCAAGCAGGTTCAGGCGATCATCAAATCCAGCGACAAAGCGCTGGCCGGGGATTACGTCGTCAGCTTGAACGCTTCTTCCTCCGGCAAAAGCGCTGCCGCCGATCTCCGGGTGACCGTAAAATCCTCCGTACTATGGGGATGGATAGGCGTTCTGATCATTCTGGCGGTTATTGCCGGAATCTACTATCTGTTCCGGAAATTCGGGAGAAGATAAACTATGGCGCCGATTATCGAGTTAAAAGAGCTCACGAAAAAATACGGAGAGTATACGGCGGTCGATCATCTGAACCTGAGCATTGCCAAAGGGGAAATTTTCGGTCTGCTCGGTCCCAACGGGGCCGGTAAAACGACCACGATTCTCATGATGCTCGGCTTGACCGAGCCGTCCTTCGGCGAAGCCCGGATCTGCGGCCATGATCCCGCCCGCGAGCCCTTGAAGGTCAAGCGGAAAGTGGGCTATTTGCCCGACGATGTGGGCTTCTATGAGGACCGCACCGCGATGGACAATCTCGTCTATACCGCCCGTTTGAACGGGCTGTCCAAGCCGGTGGCGGCCGAAAGGGCCGTCCATCTGCTGGAGAAAACCGGCCTTGCCGAGCATGCGAACAAAAAGGTCGGCGCTTTTTCCCGCGGGATGAGGCAGCGGCTTGGTCTCGCCGATGTCCTGATCAAAAATCCCGAGGTCATTATCCTCGACGAGCCGACGCTCGGCATCGACCCGGAAGGGGTGCGGGAGCTGCTGGAGCTGATTTCGTCCCTGAGCCGGGACGAAGGGCTGACCGTGCTCCTTTCCTCGCACCATTTGCATCAAGTTCAGCAAATTTGCGACCGGGTCGGCCTGTTCGTACAGGGACGCCTTATCGCCGCCGGCGATATCAAGACGCTGTCGAAATCGCTTGATGAGGACGGCAGCATTTTCATCGAGGTCGGTACCTCCGGCTGGCCTCAGGGCCTGGTTGAGCGCATCGCCGCTCTGGAGGGCGTTAGGGAAGTACGGCCGCCGGAGGATGACCCGGGTCGACCCGGCGGTATCGAGTCCTCCATCATGACCGTGGTCTGCGATCGGGATCTTACCCCGCTAATCGCGGAAGCCGTCATCGCGAGCAAGGCGGAGCTCACCTATTTGCGGCGGAAGGAATACGGACTCGATGATATCTACCATCGTTATTTTGAAAGGAAGGGAGAGCGGTGACGACATATTGGACCCAACTGAAGCAAAAGACCTCCGAGTTGAAGACGCGGTTCGCCGCCAATCCGGCCGAACGACGGGAACGCAGGGACTATACCTCGTTTTGGGTCATGGTCGGCAAAGAGATCGGCGACCATATCCGCAGCTGGCGCTTCGGCATCCTGATCGGCATTATCGTTCTGGCCTGCATCGGATCGATCTATTCGGCCGTGACAGCCATACGGAACGGTTCGCTGGACGAACAATCCGCCGGGGACACCTTCTTGTTCCTGCGTATGTTTACGCTCACCAGCCCGAGCCTGTCGGTTCCGTCGTTCGCCACCTTCTTGTCTTGGCTCGGTCCCCTGCTCGGGATCGCTCTCGGCTTCGACGCCGTGAACTCCGAACGGAACAAGGGAACACTCGGGCGGCTGCTGTCGCAGCCGATTTACCGGGATGACTTCATTATCGCCAAGTTCGTCTCCTCCCTGTTCCTGATCGCGGTCGTCGTTTTCTCGCTGGGCTTCCTCGTCATGGGGCTCAGCCTGTTTACGATCGGTTATCCGCCGACTCCGGAGGAGTTTTGTAGAATTGTCCTGTTTCTAATTATTGCGGTCGTGTATATCGGCTTTTGGCTGAACCTGTCCATCCTCTTTTCCATCCGGTTCCGCCAGGCCGCTACCTCGGCTTTGTCTTCCATCTCCGTCTGGCTGTTTTTTACCATTTTTTACAGCATGATTATCAATCTGATCGACAGTGCCACCGCCGTTTCCGAGCAGCAAATGAACCCGGCGGCACAACTGCGGCAGATGAATTTTATCCTGACGTTGAACCGTCTTTCGCCCACCGAACTCTTCTCGGAGACGATTACGACGATGCTGTCGCCCGGCGTCCGATCGCTCGGCCCTTTGACGATGGATCAACTCGTCGGGGCCATCGCCAGCCCGCTGTCGCTGGGTCAGAGTCTGATTCTCATTTGGCCGCAGTTGACCGGCCTGATCGCCGCCACCATGATCTGCTTCGGTATTTCCTATGCCTTGTTCATGCGTCAGGAAATCCGCTCCAGAGCGTAATTGCAAAAGAACCGCGAGAACGGTTTACGTTCTCGCGGTTCTTTTTTATGGGCGATCCAACGGATTGTTCCCCTGGTCACGTCTGGATCAGATCATAACGCTGATCGGCCCGCCCTTCAGCGGGTTCTCCACGACCCAGCTTCTATCTTTATTGAACAGATATGCCCTGTGAACGAGCACGCGCACCTGCTGGCCGGGCTTCAGCGTTTCTTTTTCCAGTGACCGGAACGTCGTCAGAACATGGCCGCCTACCTCCACTTCCACCAGCCATTCGCTGCCGCGGAAATGCAAGTGCTTCACCACGCCAGGCTCGGTGGCGGACAAGAGCGTAAATTCGTGCTCGGTTCCGACTTCGAGATATTCCGGTCGAATAAGGGCCTGGGTCCCCGCGTCTCCCGCTTCGTCCTCAAAGCCTTTCAAATCCGCCGCCCGATCCACCAGGGTCGACTGTCCGATGAAGGAAGCGACAAACGGGGTGTCCGGTTCCTTGTAAATATCCCAAGGGGTGCCCTTTTGCTCGAGCCTGCCCTCATTGATAATCATAATTTCGTCCGCCACTTCAATCGCTTCATCCTGGTCATGGGTTACAAAAATCGAAGTGATCCCCACGCGTTCGATCAGCTCTCTGAGCCAAGACCGCAGTTCCTGACGAATCTTCGCATCGATAGCGGCGAAAGGCTCATCGAGGAGCAGCAGTTGCGGCTCAGGCGCCAACGCCCGGGCAAAAGCCACCCGCTGCCGCTGTCCCCCGGACAGTTGATGCGGGTAACGCTTCTCGAACCCCTTGAGTCCGGTCAACTCCACCAATTCCATGACCCGTTCATGAATCCGGCTTTTCGGCACCTTTTTCACCTGCAAACCAAAGGCGATATTATCAAATACCGTCATATGCTTGAACAAAGCGTAGCTTTGGAACACGAAGCCGATCCCCCGGTCTTGGGGCGCCAGGCCGTTAACCCGATTGCCGTGAAAAAGAATCTCCCCCGAATCCGGCTGCTCCAGACCGGCCAACATGCGAAGAATTGAAGTTTTTCCCCCGCCGCTCGGTCCGAGCAGCCCGATCAACTGCCCTTTTTCAATGCCAAAGCTGACGTCCTTCACGGCATGAAAACTGCCGAAGTGTTTATCCAAGTTTCTTACTTCCACATGCATGGGAACAGCCACATCCTTTCTCGGTCATCTCATTTATAAAATTATATATTCTTATAAAATTACTTGGGATTATTATATATTGACACTTTATCAAACCCGTAACACCTCGTCAACAAATTTACGCGCCCGGCTGCCGTGATTTGGCAGATCAAGCTCGCCCGGGTAAAATACAATTAGAAAACGCGCTTCTAAATTAGTATATGTAAAGGAGGGCGATCTGCCCATGCTGCATACCCTGGAATTATCCACCGCCAAAAGGGACGAGATGCGCGACATCACCCGAGAAGTGCGCTCCCTTGTCAAAAACAGCGGAATCGTTAACGGTCTTGCCGTCATCTATTGCCCGCATACCACAGCCGGCATTACCATTAACGAGAATGCGGACCCCGATGTGAAGCATGATGTTCTCATGCGGCTGGATGATGTTTATCCGTGGGAGCATCCCAAATACCGGCATGCCGAAGGAAACACCGCCTCCCACTTAAAAGCGATCACGACCGGGTCCTCGCAAACCGTCATCATCCAGGAAGGAGATCTTGTGCTGGGCCGCTGGCAGGGCATCTATTTCTGCGAATTTGACGGCCCAAGACAGCGCCGGTATCTGGTGAAGCTGATCGAGGATTAGAATGCGCGGCCGGTCGGCCTTGTCCTCATGGGACCGGCTTCCTTTGGAGGTCCGGGCAAGATATATGCGGCCCAATTGTCGCAAAAGCAACCGTGCCCGTGGAGAGTGGCCGCCCGGGACCGGAATCTCCAACACTAGCCGAACCGGGACACGCCCGGGACACGGGGGATGCATGGCCGTTACGCCCGGGGCTGGGGGATGCACGGCCGTTACACCGAGGCCCAGGGATTGCACGGCCGTTACACCGGGGGCCCGGGGATTGCACGGCCGTTACACCGGGGGCCCGGGGATTGCACGGCCGTTACACCGGGGGCCGCGGTGAGCCTGGGAGGACGGGAGGAGCTTAGCCTCCACGGTAGGCCTCCCTACTCTAACGGAAATAATAGCGGCTATTTCGCGTTTTTTACCATTTTCGGAGCTCTAACGGAAATAATAGCGCCTATTTGGGCTCATTCCCGCCAAAAAGACCCCCTTTTGACTAAATAGCCGCTACTGCTTCCGTTAGAATTCTCAATCGGCCTCTTTGGACGAAATAGCGGCTACTATTTCCGTTAGATTCTTCGGGCTTGCTTCGGGCTTGCTTCGGCCTGGTTACGTACCTAGTTCAGCCTCGTTCTGGCCTCGTTCTGGCCTGGTGCCGAACCTGCTTCGGCCCGGTTACGGTCCAAATGCCGAGGGTAGGCTTAAGCGGACCGTGTAGCTTAGCCTCCACGGTAGGCCTCCCTACTCTAACGGAAATAATAGCGGCTATTTCGCGCTTTTTACCATTTTCGGAGCTCTAACGGAAATAATAGCGCCTATTTGGGCTCATTCCCGCCAAAAAGACCCCCTTTTGACTAAATAGCCGCTACTGCTTCCGTTAGAATTCTCAATTGGCCGTTTTGGACGGAATAGCGGCTACTATTTCCGTTAGATTCTTCGGGCTTGCTTCGGCCTGATTCTGGCCTGGTTACGGACCTGCTTCGTCCCTGGTTTCCGTACCTACTTCGTTCCTGGTTTCCGTACCTACTTCGGCCCTGCTTCCGAGCCTAGTCCCTACTTCGGCCCTGCTTCCGAGCCTAGTCCCTACTTCGGCCCTGCTTCCGAGCCTAGTCCCTGCTTCGGCCTGGTCTGGCCTGCCTCGGGTTGGTTACGTACCTGCTTCGTCCTTAGTTTCCGAACTACCTCGTCCCTGCTTCCGAGTCTAGTCCGAACCTGCTTCAGCCCTGGTTCCGAACCTACTTCGGCCTTGATTTCCGTAGCTACTTCGGCCTTGCTTCGAACCCGCTTCGGCCCGGTTCCGGCCGTAATAGCGTCCCAAAAACCGCGAAGGCGCTGACCAGGTCAGCGATAATCGGGCGTTCAGACTCACCCCCTCAAAACTCTTAAAGGAGAATGGATCAATGGAGCGAATCATTTCTGATGGTCATGCCGATACCCTGGCCATGGATTATATGTGTTATGTAATTTTATCGTTTCTGACTTTTCGAAGAGTTTCCGGTGTGGAGAGGAAAAAACACCGGCTCAAGCAGGAGTTGGCATTATTGCGGAACAGGAGGAGCTAGCTGCATAAAAGCGTCGAAAAACAAACAAAGGACGCGGGTCTCCCGAGAGAACCACGTCCTTCTATTTTCGGGCACATACCAGCGTTGAGGATAATTACAATTCGGAAGTCGATAACGTTATTAAAGCAACGTAATAAAGGAGTACAGCTATGATAGTGTAAATGATTAAAGTAAAACCTGAAAACAAAAACGTCCTATGACGTCAATCGATAGCTGCTTTGACTTAGCACTTTCACGTGGGCTATAGCGGCGGGTGAAATCTCCTCGAAGGTCAGGCGATCTTGGATATAAAACGAGATAAATCCGTGGATTCCCAAAAACATGCTCAACGGCAAGGATGGATTATCCTCCATGGGATGCCGCTCCTCTTTCAAAAAGCCGCGGATGATCCGGTCGAACATATCAAAACATTTGGCCTGTTCAGCCCGGCAATAAGTCAGAATCTCCTCATCCCGAAGCATGAACATAATTTCATATTGATGCGGATGCTCCAAACCGAACTTGATGAATTCCAGCATCAACTGTTCCACCTTCGTCAAACCTTCGCTTGGCGGACGCTTGGTCACCTGTTCGCATAACCGGGCCAAATGGTTGAAGTCCTGGACGACGATGGCGTAGAACAATTCCGCTTTTTCCTTAAAATGATAGTAAAGGGAACCGTGGCTATAGCCTAAATGCTGCCCGATGCTCCTCATGGAAATTCCGCGATAGCCTTTCGTGATAAAAAGATGTCTCGCGGCATCCATAATTCGTTCCCTTGACAACTCCTGCTCTACTGCTCTTCTTGCCATAGGCTTTATTCCCCTTCAATAAAGTAGACCTTTTCACCTTCCGTCATCTTGGCCTGCCCCTGAGTCAGATCGGTCATCCATGCCGCAAAGGCGTCCGACTCTCCTTCCAAAGGCAGACAACGCAATGTTACCTTATCGGCGAACCCGGTTTCTCCCGTGCGAACGCCTCGGTTTCTTAGCTCATTCTCTACCTTGCCGAGCCAGGTGTAATCCAGTTCCACAAAAATCTCGCGGTGCAGGACGCGCGTAATGACTTCCCCGGCTTCCGTCGCGGCGACGGCCCCGTCCGTGTATGCCCGGATCAGCCCTCCGGCCCCCAGCATAATGCCTCCGAAATAACGGGTTACCACAATAGCCACGTTCTTGAGCCCCTGGTTGCGAATGACCTCCAGGATCGGTTTGCCGGCGGTCCCGCTCGGTTCCCCGTCATCCGATTGCTTCTGGATTTCATCCCTTTCCCCGATCATATACGCCGAGCAATTATGAGTCGCGTTCCAATGCCGTTTCTTAATCTCTTCGATAAAAGCTACGGCCTCTTCCTCCGTCTCCACCGGCTTGATCTGGCCGATGAATCTCGACTTCTTGATCACGATTTCCTTTTCTCCGGCTTGGCGCACCGTTCTGTAACGTTCCAGCATGTCATTTCCATCCTTATGAATGTGCCAAGAAGCAGCCCAGCCGGAAAAATCCGGTGAACTGCTTCCTGGCGGCTTTATTCCTGCCTTTATGCAAAGGCTGGTCGATTACTCGATTACTCGGAAAGTCTTGCTTCCAGTTCCGCTTTCTCTTTCTCGTAACCCGGTTTGCCAAGCAGAGCGAACATGTTCTTCTTGTACGCCTCTACGCCCGGCTGGTCGAATGGGTTTACGCCCAGCAGGTAGCCGCTGATGCCGCAGGCCTTTTCAAAGAAGTATACCAGATAACCGAAGGAATATGGAGTCAAATCCGGAACATTGACGACCAAATTCGGAACCTGACCGTCGGTATGCGCCAGCAATGTGCCTTGGAACGCCTTCTTGTTGACGAAATCGAGCGTTTTGCCGGCCAGGAAGTTCAAGCCGTCCAGATCCGCCGGATCGGATTCGATCGTAATGTGGCTAGGCACTTCGGTGACCTGAATAACGGTTTCAAAAATATTGCGGTTGCCTTCCTGAATAAACTGCCCCATGGAGTGCAGGTCTGTCGAGAAGTCCACCGATGCCGGGAAAATCCCCTTGAAATCCTTGCCTTCACTCTCGCCGTAGAGCTGTTTCCACCATTCGGATACGTAATGCAGGGAAGGCTCGTAGTTCACCAGAATTTCCGTAACTTTCCCCTTGCGGTACAGGGCGTTGCGGACCGCCGCATATTGGTAGCTGGCGTTCTCGGCCAGATTCGGATTGCTGTATTCCTTAGATGCGTCGGCCGCGCCTTGCATCATTTCTTCAATGTTAATCCCGGCAGTCGCGATCGGCAGCAAACCTACCGCCGTCAAAACGGAGTAACGCCCGCCCACGTCGTCCGGAATGACGAATGTTTCATAGCCTTCTTCATTGGACAGCTTCTTCAGGGCGCCCTTCTCGCGGTCGGTTGTAGCGTAAATCCGTTTGCGCGCCTCTTCTTTGCCGTATTTCTTCTCCAGGGCCGCACGGAAAATACGGAAAGCGATCGCCGGTTCCGTCGTCGTTCCCGACTTCGAAATGACGTTGATGGAGAAGCCCTTGCCTTCGATCAGGTCGAGGAGATGATTGACGTAAGTCGAGCTGATGTTGTTGCCGGCAAAATAGATTTCCGGAGTTTTACGCTTGTCCTTAGGAAGCAAATTATAGAAGGAATGCGAAAGCGACTCGATCGCCGCGCGGGCGCCGAGGTAAGAGCCGCCGATCCCGATCACGATCAAAACGTCGGAATCGCTTTGGATTTTGGCAGCGGCTTTCTGAATCCGGGAAAACTCTTCTTTATCATATGCCGTAGGGAGGTCGATCCAACCCAAGAAATCGGAGCCGGCGCCTGTCCCGTTATGTAATTGCTCGTGAGCCGCACGGATTTGGGCTTCCAAATTATCGACTTCGTGCTGACCTACAAATTGCAATGCTTTGCTGTAATCAAACGTTACTTTTTTAGACATGCTGATAATTACCTCCATCTATTTATTGGTCTCACTGCCTATCCAGAGGACAACCATGGTGCATTAACTTGTAACTAGGATACTGTAAAATACCCGTGAAAACAAGGGCACTTTATACACCTTTCCGGGGGAGGAACCGGCTCCCCCGCTCTATTTTACCGTTCCGTATAATACTTAAAAAGCACCTGTGTTCCTTTATTCTCATACCCCTCGCTCGCAAGCTGCTTATAAAGCGATTCGGCCAAAGCGAGCCCCGGCGTATCCAATCCCATCTCCCGCACCGATTCGAGAGCGATTCCCATATCTTTAATAAAATGCTTCACATAAAAACCGGGCTCGAAATTCCCCGCGATCATGCGCGGACCCAAATTGCTGAGCGACCAGCTGCCGGCCGCTCCGCTCTCGATACTCCGCAGCACGGTTTCCGGATCAAGCCCCGCGCTCCGCGCATAGGCCAGCGACTCGCTGACCCCCATCATCCCCGAGGCGATCGCGATCTGGTTGCACATCTTCGTGTGCTGGCCTGCCCCTGCTTTGCCTTGAAGCACGATGTTGGTGCCCATGAGCCGGAAGAGCGGCAGTACCGCGTTAAAGTCCGCCTCATCGCCGCCGACCATAATGGAAAGTTTGGCATCGCGGGCCCCGATGTCCCCGCCGGAAACCGGAGCATCCAGACCGTGAAGTCCCCGGGCGGCGCAAGCTTCATAAATCCGCCCGGCCAGCAGCGGACTTGAGGTTGTCATATCGATTAAATAAGCTCCCGGCTTGGCTCGTTCCACCAGCCCGTTGCTTCCCAAATAAATGTCCTCCACATCTTTCGGATAACCGACCATCGTAAAGACCACATCGCATGCCGCAGCCAGATCCCCCGGCGTTTCATGCCATACGGCTCCGCCTTCCACCAATTCCTTCGCCTTTTCGGCCGTTCGGGTATACACATGCAGCGGATAACCGGCGTTTTGAATGTGGCCGGCCATGCTTTTGCCCATAACCCCGATTCCGATAAAGCCTACCGATGTACTTTCAGGTGTGATTGTCATAGTCGTATCCTCTCCTCGTCCGTATACGCATTAGAATGCATAATCAGTACCGTAACCGATACAAGTTCGTGTTTTCAGTAATAACACAACTCGGCTCCTTCAGGCAACCGCCCGTATGGGAAAAGGCAGATACAGCGCTGAGCATGTACCTGCCTTTTGATAGAAATCCAACTTGAACTTAAGCCCCTGAACCGTAAGAGCAGCAGTAATCCGTAACGCTTTGGACCACCAGCTTGAAGGAGGAGTTTGCGGGCACGGTAAACGTTCCGCGTCCGCTGATCTCTCTCCATATCGTTTCGCCCGGAAGCAGGACCTTCAGGTCTCCGGAGAGAATGTCCATCACTTCCAGCGAGTCCGTACCGAACTCATACTCGCCGGGAAGCATAATTCCGAGCGTAATTTTATTTCCGTCCTGCAGCCATACCGTCCGGCTCGTTACTTTGCCGTCAAAGTAAATGTTGGCGGCCTTGTCTACAGTTACATTTTTGAATTGCTCCACGCTTCCCGCTCCCCTCGGTCCTCTTTGATGGATGTTATTTCAATTGATCCTTAACGTGCTTCACCACATTGGCCACGGTAAAGCCGTACTCCTCGATCACCTTGTCTCCAGGCGCGGATGCCCCAAAGGTGTTGATGCCGATGACGCTGCCCTTCTCGCCCACATAACGCTCCCATCCGAACGGATGCGCCATTTCCACGGCAACGCGGGCTTTCACGTCAGGCAGAATGACGGAATCTTTGTATGCCTGATCCTGCTTGTCGAAAAGATCCCAGCTCGGCAGGCTGATCACGCGTACATGAATGCCTTCTTCCGCCAAAGCGGCCTGAGCCCGAACCGCAAGCTGCACTTCGGAACCGGTGGCGATAATCTGGGCAACCGGTTTGCCGTCCTTGGCATCCGACACGACATAGCCGCCGCGTTTAACGCCTTCCCGCGCCAGTTCGGCCGTCTTTTCCAGAATCGGCAAGTTTTGACGAGTCAGCACCAGAGCCACCGGATTGGAAGTGTTCTCCACCGCATAAGCCCAAGCGGCGGACGTTTCGTTGCCGTCGGCAGGACGGATGACCGTCAGACCCGGAATAATGCGAAGCGAAGCCAACTGCTCGATCGGCTCGTGCGTAGGACCGTCTTCCCCAACGGCGATACTGTCGTGGGTGAGAACGTAGGTCACAGGCAGTTTCATAAGCGCGGCAAGACGCACAGCCGGACGAAGGTAATCCGTGAACACGAAGAACGTGCCGCCGAACACTTTAAGTCCGCCATGCAGCGCGATCCCGTTCATCGCCGCGGCCATGCCGAATTCGCGCACGCCGAAGTACAGGTTGCGTCCTTCGCGGCTTTGCGGCGTATAGACCGGAAGACCTTTGAGGTGCGTCATCGTCGAGCTTTCCAGGTCGGCCGAGCCGCCGAGAAGCTGCGGTACGCCGCCGGTCAATCCGTTCAGCGCGTTGCCGGAAGCGACGCGGGTGGACAGCGCTTTGTCGTCCGCGCTGTATTTCGGCAGATCCTTGTCCCAACCGGATTCCAGTTCGCCGGAGATCGCTTTTTCGAATTGCGCGGCCAGTTCCGGATACTGGGCTTTATATTTGGCAAATGTCTCGTCCCATGCTTTGTTCGCCGCGATGCCGCGCTCTTTGACTTGAGCGAAATGGTCGCGGACTTCCTGCGGAACGTAGAAGTCTTCTTCATAAACCCATTTGTAAAAATCTTTGGTCAGTTTGGCTTCTTCCGCGCCAAGCGGAGAACCGTGCGTACCGCCATGGCCGCCCTTGCCTTGCTTGTTCGGGCTGCCGTAACCGATGACCGTCTTCACCTCGATCAAAGTCGGACGCTCCGTGTCGCGCTTGCCTTCTTCGATCGCCGCCGCGATGGCGGACAGATCGTTGCCGTCTTCGACGAGAAGCGTCTGCCAGCCGTAAGCTTCAAAACGCTGTCTTACCTTCTCGGAGAAGCTGAGGTTAAGCTCGCCGTCCAGCGAGATATCGTTGGAATCGTAAAGGAAAATCAGCTTGCCCAGCTTCAGATGACCAGCCAAGGAGGCAGCCTCGCTGGCAACGCCTTCCATCAAGTCTCCGTCGCCGCAGATGCCGTAAGTATAGTGATCGATCAGTTTCAAATCGCCTTTGTTGTAGGTAGCCGCGAGTTGGGTTTCGGCAAGCGCCATCCCCACCGCCATGGCGATCCCTTGTCCAAGCGGGCCCGTCGTGGCGTCAACGCCCGCGGTGTGTCCGAATTCGGGGTGACCCGGCGTCTTGCTGCCCCATTGGCGGAACTGCTTGATCTCTTCCATCGGAAGGTCATATCCGCTCAAATGAAGCAAGCTGTACAACAGCATGGAGCCGTGTCCAGCCGACAGGACGAAACGGTCGCGGTTGATCCACGTCGGATGATCCGGGTTGTGCGTCATCGTTTTGGCGAACAGCTGATAACCCATCGGCGCGGAACCCATCGGCATCCCCGGATGGCCGGATTTCGCCTTTTCGATGGCGTCGATCGCAAGCGTACGAATCGTCGTGATCGACAAATTTTCAATGGTGTTGTTGTCTGACAATGGCATTTCTTTTCCTCCTTGGTCATGGAAAAATACGTTGTGCATCAAGAAAGGCTAGAGCTTGCTAAGTTAAACATTCAAATTGAAAAGATCATTTTGACTTTATCTATTGTACCACTACCTGCATCTCTTTTCCATAACAAGATGACTTTCTCAACAATCGTCCATAGCTTTCCCACGGGGAAGGCAAGAATACCTGAAAGCGCCAAAAAGAATGCTCCTCCCGCGGCGGTCGCGCGGAAGCCCTAATCCGGCAGCGCCAAGCGCTACCGGCCGCCCCGCCGCTTGGCCTCCAGCAGGCGGCCAAGCCGGTCCGCGCCTCCGTCCCCGGCGGGCGCGGTCTCCTGTCCGGCCTCCTCCGGCGGAGGGGAGGCCGGCGGCTGCGGCGGGGCATCGGCGGCGGCTTTGCCGCCGGTGCCCGCGCCGTAAAAGGCGGCCGCGCGCGATTTCCGCGCGGCCAGCCGGGCGAGCCCGGCGTCCGCTCCGGCGGCGGACGCAGCGGGCGATTCCGCCGCGAGCGCGCGGGCGCGGCGGCGCCAAGGGCTGGCGGCGGCGAGGAACGCCGCCAGCCGGGACCATGGCAGCGCCAGACGCCGGACGGCGATGTCGGCGAGCCAGAGCAGCAGCGCCGCGGCCAGCAGCGGGCGCTCCCAACCGCGCAGCGACCTTTCGGGCTGCGCCTCAAAGCGGAACGCCGCCTCCGGGTCGTTCCAGTCCAGCACCCGGCCGCCGGTCTGCTCAGCCAAAGCCTGCAGCTTGTCCTCCTGCGCCCCACCGGCCGGAATGCGGAATTCCGGCGAGTACGGCACGACGAAGCCGGTGCCCGTGCTGCCGTTTAGCGCCTTGCCGCTGCCACTGTCGTCTTTGGCCTGCAGGTTGAGCAAAAAGGAGCCCGGCGTGCGGATGTCCGTCGATCCGGTATAAACGCCCGGGGAGATCTGCGTGAGCGCAACCCGGCTCTCCCCGCCTTCTTCCCCGGTAACGACCGCTTCCAGCTCATCCGGAGCGTCCGCTGCTTCCGACGTGACTTCAAAATGCACTTCATTTCCCGTCACCGTAGTGTTCACTTCGTAAGGGGACGCGGAAAATTGCGGAAAGGTCCACTTCACCATCTCCGTAAACCATCCGGGAAAATCCGGCCATTTGACCCAATCCTTCGACCATTTCCCCGTCAGGTCGCTCGTCCAGGCCACCGTCCGCCCCGATCCGTACTGCCACCTGGCCAGCAGGGGGTCGGGCTCCGGGCTCGACAGCACGGTCTGGGCCGTAAGCTTAGGCGTGGCGGCGACGTACCCATAGATGCGCGGCGTCCCGTCACGGAACCAGCCGCCCCAATCCCCCGGCTGCACAAGCGCCGGGACGAACGGGCGGTCGACGATATAAGTTCTGGCGATCATCGCGGCCTCCCGGCTGAAAATGGCCGGCAGCGTCGTGGCATCCTCCACCAGATAATACCGCCCTTTGGCCCCGTTCGCCAAGAATTGCAGCAGATTCACGTCGGCATCCTGGCCGACCGCTACGGTCGACATCGTGATTTTCCCGTCCACCATCGTTTTCAGCAGTTCGTCATACCCCGAATTCACGGCAGACTGGCCGTCCGTCAGCAGAATGATATGCTTCCGCTGCGCCTCCGCCGCCAGCATTTTCTCCGCGGCCTCCGACACCGCGGGGAAAATATTCGTCCCGCCCGCGCTCGGTATACCGCCGATTTGAGCGATCACCTCTTCTTTATCGTCCAGCGTCCGGGGTTCGACCACCCACCAGGGCTTGTCGTCGAACGCCACCACGCCGACCGTGTCTTTCGGCCGCAGCTGTTCCACCGTACGCATCGCCGATTCCTTGGCCAGCTCCAGTTTATCCCCGGTCATACTGCCCGACCGGTCGATAACCAGGATTAGCCCGAGGGAGGGGACTTCCCGTTTTCCCTCGAGTTCCATGGAAACGGGAAGCAGCTGCTCGATCGGCGTTTTATAGTAACCGCCCATTCCGAAGCTGTCCTCGCCTCCAATCATCATAAAGCCAACGCCAAAGGAGCGGACCGCCTGTTCGATCAGTTCCATTTGCTTGCCGCCGACCTGCTCGCCGGACACATTATTAAACAGAATGCTTTCGTATCCGGCATACTTGGCCAGTTCCGAGGGCAGCATGCCGGGCGGGATGACCTCGTAATCGATCAGCCCGGATTTCAACGCGTTTTCCAGATTGGAGGAGGTTCCCGGCTTTCCTTCGACGATCAGCACTTTGGGCTCGCCTTTCACGCGGGTGAACGCATAATGGACATTGTTCTCGGCGCGTTCGTCCGCACCCGCAAAAAATTCGGCCCGGTAGCGGTGCAGCCCCGGCTCTTTCGCCAATCCTTGCAAGGCAAGGCGGTTGTCCCCCCGCTCCAGCGCGATCCGATGCCGCCCGATCTCCCGGTTGTCCTCATACAGCCGAAGCTCCCCGGCTCCGGCAAAGGTGCTGCGGATTAGGACTTCAAAGGCAAAGGCTTCTCCCGGATACAGTTGTTCGGGCAGACTGAATTCCTCGATCGCTGCGTCCGTATGGAGCGGCGGCGTGATTTCCGCCACGTCGACCGCGATACCGCGTTCCTTCAGCAGCGCGGCTTCCGCAGCCGCGTCGCCGACATTCTCCCGTCCGTCCGAGATCAGGACGATCCTCCGATTCTCTTTGCCCGCAAACAGCCCGCCCGCGACCTGAAGTCCTTTCGCAAGATGGGTGAATCCCGGATTGACGTCCGCCCCCAGGCTTGCTTCGGATACGGGACGCGCATCCAGGTTTTTCTCGATCAAACCGTCAAGACCGAAGGAAACGACGCCCGCCCGATCCCGTTCGTCTTTTGCCGCGGAGGCTCTGCGGATCCATTCCTGCGCGGAATCCGTTTCCTCGACGCTCGCCGAGCGGTCGACGAGAAAGACCACCTCCTTCTCTTTAACCAGAGCGTACGTTTGAAATCCGGCAAGAACCATAAGAAGAAGCATAAGGATGGCGGTTCTCAGGCCGATGGCCCATTTTTTGCGCCCTCCCTTCAGTCCGAAATCGGAGCGAAGCGAGTAAACTACAAAGGCACCTAATGGGAGCAGCAGCAACAGCACCCAAGGATTATGAAATTGAACGCCCACGCCGGTACACCCCCCACTCCGTCAAAATCACAGCGATGGCCAGGATCACAGCCAAATACACCAAAGAGTACCGGGTTTTTGACTGCTCCGGACGGGTCTCCGCCTCTTTTTCCTGCGAGGCTGTGCCCGCACCGCCGGCGGACAAGACGGGGCCGCGAAGCGAGGATTCCGCCGGATCGGCCGTCACTTCCAGCAGAAAGCCCGGCCCCTCAGCGCCGTCATTGGCAAAGACCCGCAGCCTCCATAAACCGGGAATGCCGGGAGCCTGCTGATTGGCGGAGAATTCTCCCCTCTCCGGGGATATCGGTATTTCGCCGCTCCCCTGGCGGGCGGCGTATCCTTCGAGCGGAGTCCAAACCGCCCGGACCGTATCCGCGGCGAAAGGAATCTCCAATTCGCTTCCGGCGACCGCCCTTCCCAGCCCGGCCGTTCCCCCGGCCTTCAGCCAATCCACGGCGTTCTTCACCAAAATGGGGAACTCGGGCCGCAGGGGGAGATCCCCGTCCTGCAAATCAAACAAAAAAACGAGACGCGGGACGCCGTTCTCAGTCCCCGCGTAGGCGGCAGGAAGCCCGCCGACCGTCCAGATTGGCTTGGCCCAGACCGGAATCTCTGCTTTTCGCAGTTGTCCGGCCGGAGGATCCGCCATCGTCAAATAACGCGTAACCGGGTGCTCCCCGATGACGACTTCGCTGGACGCGAGGCGCATTTTGTCCCCCCGTCCTCCCCAGCTCCAGAGCGGCGTTTCCTTAAACAGCGCGGCCCACTCCCCTTCCCGCGCGAACTCCGGCAGCGGACCGTCGACGATGATAAGATCCGGACGGCGCTCCGGAAGCGATGGAGCTTTCCCTTCCGCTCCGTCGCCTCCCTCCGCCGGAAGCTGCATCCGCGACAACCGGGCTCCGGTAAGCTGCACGGCTTTCTCCAGAAACAAATTCCCCGGGGATAGAAGCAGCACGTTCGGGGAGTCGGCCCGTTCCAAAAAAGCAAACGCCTCGTCGTCCGGAGCATACGCATCCGTCTCCTCAACCGCCAAACGATATACGTCGGCCCCGGGGAGGTCCTCGAAAGTCAAGGTTGATTTAGACTGTTCCCGAAGTACCGCGGTCTTCGTCGCCAGCAGTTCCCCGTCCCCGTAGAGGTTCAGGGTCGCTTTCGTCTCTACGCTCCCGAAGTTCTTCACGACCGCCACCCCGGCGATACTCGTTTGGGTATGGTCGTTCGACTTCACGCCGAATTGTTCGATGGCGGTATTCCGCACCTCCCCTTCGGCTTCAACCGGAACGTATTCGACCGGCGTTTCGCTCCCCGCGTTGTTGACGTCCGCGAAGGCTTCGTTCCAGGGGCTGTCCGAAAACAGCATGATGCGTGCCCCGGAATCGCTTCGTGTTAATGCCGTGGCCAGGGACAGCGTTTCCCGGTAAGCCGCCGAGCCGTAATCCGGAGAAATCCCCGACACCGCCCGGCGAAGCTTGTCCTTGTCCGACTCCTTCGACATTAAAACTTCGGGTTTGCCGCCGAGTTGAAGCAGCGTGATTTCCTCGTCGACCCCTTTGTTTCCGATGTACTCCGAAAGCCGCTCCTTCATCCGGTCTAACCGGCTGACCGGCTCCGCCTCACCGTTCTCCCCCGCCTCGGCGGCTGCGCTCATGCTAGCCGACGTGTCCATAATGATGACCGTATGGCCTTGAAATCCGCCTTGAACCCACACGAAAGGCAGCATCAACGCAACCGTGAGGAGGGCGGCCACAAGCAGCTGAAACCACAACAGCAGCCGGTTCTGCAGCTTTTGCCAAGGGCGGTTCGCTTCCATATTGCGCAGCACCCGGTTCCACAGCATATGGCTGGGGACGAGCATATCCGCATATTTTCGCTTAAACAGATACATGACGACGATCGCCGGCAAAGCAAGTCCGAACCACAGGCCGGCCCAGGAAGCGAATTCCATCCGCTCTTCCCCCCTTTCCTTGTTTATAAAACCGTTCTTTAACCGAGGAGCCCCGCAGTGCGAAGGGTCTGAAAAATCCCCTTTTCCAATGGCAAATCCGTGGGGATCACAACGTAGCGAATACCTCGCTCCAAGCAGAAAGCCGAAATTCGGCCGGTATAATCCTTCCATTCCGCCGCATAGCTCTCCAGGACTCTGCCGCTTATGGCCAGTTCTTTACCCGTTCCCAGCTCGCTGTCCACCAGCCGTAAATCCCCGCTAAAGGCCGGCTTGATCTCCGCGGGAGAAACGATCTGGACCAGCACGATATCCTGTCCGGCGGCCAGCAGATAGGAGAGCGCGTCCTTCAAGCCATCCACCCCGTCCTCCAGCCACAAATCGGAGAAAATCCAGGCCATGCCGGGACGGACGGGCAGCGAAGCGGGGGTGCTGAGCGCGGTCCGGATGTTCCCAACCCCGGAAGGGACGGCCTCTTCAAGAAACCGGAACAACCGAAGCACCGAGGCTTTGCCTCGAATCACCGGCAGCTTTTGCCGGATCGCATCCGTAAACACCGCCCCCGCCACCCGGTCGTCCGCGGCCAAAGCCATATAGCCGACCGCAGCCGCCAGCCTTTTCGCGTAGCGGAGTTTGTTCTCCTCGCCGAAATCCATCGAAGCCGAAACGTCCAGATACAGACTGACCATCAATTCCTGCTCGTCCCAATACTGGCGGACAAAAGGACGGCCCGTCCGCCGGTACACCCCCCAATCAAAGCGGCGGATGTCATCACCCGGCGTGTACTCCCGGTAATCGGCAAACTCCTGGGATGCTCCGAGGCGGCCGGATCGTCTCTTGCCCTGGGCCGTCCCTCGGACCTGCCGTCCGGAGTTCAGGGACAGTCTCTCCAAGCGGGGGAGCAGGGAAGGCGGAAGAAGCGGCTGATTCATCTGGCACCCTCCAGCACGGCGAGGATTTCCTTTATGATCGCATCCGTCGAGATCCCCATGGCCTGCCCTTCGAAATTGAGGAACAGCCGGTGGCGCAGCGCCGGCACCGCTACCGCGGCGATATCGCCGGTCGACACGTGCAGACGCCCCTTGGAGATCGCCCGCACCTTGGCCGCCGCAATGATCGATTGAATGCCGCGCGGGCCCGACCCGAAACGGACGTAGCTGCGAACCGCTTCCGGTGCGGCCTGTTCCTCCGGATGCGTCATCATCAGGAGGCGTATGCCGTAATCCAGCACCTCGTCGGCCAGCAGCACCTCCCTGGATGCCTGCCGAATCTCCAGCAGATCGGCCACCTGGGTCCGTCGGTCCGGTACCGGCGTGGGCCCTGAGGTCGTCCGGCGAACGATTTCCTTAAGCTCTTCCGGGGATGGGTAGCCGACATGAATTTTCAGCATGAACCGGTCAAGCTGGGCTTCGGGCAGCGGATAAGTTCCTTCCTGTTCCAACGGGTTTTGCGTGGCCAGCACGAAAAAAGGATGCGGCAGTTTCCGCGTCTCCCCGCCCACCGTAACGGTCTGCTCCTGCATGGCTTCGAGCAGGGCGCTTTGGGTTTTCGGGGAAGCCCGGTTGATCTCGTCGGCCAGCACGATGCCGCTGAACACGGGGCCGGGCTGGAATACGGCGTCCGCCGCCCCCTGCGGCCCGAACCGGATGACATTCGTCCCGGTGATATCGCTCGGCATCAAATCCGGCGTAAACTGGATCCTCGAGAAGGACAGTTCGAGCGTATCGGCGATCGTTCGGACCAGCACCGTTTTTCCGAGACCGGGAATCCCCTCCAGCAGCGCGTGTCCGCCGGCAAAAATACACCACAACATCTGCTCCACCACGTCCGTCTGCCCCACGATCACACGGGAGATCTGCTCCCGCACGGCCGAAATCGTGTCGCTCCAGGCCTTTACCTGCGGCATCGGTTCCAACATCATCCATCTCCTCCTTAGTTGTAAATACAAAAAAACGATTAAGACCCCGGGTCAATTTCCGTAAAATAACGCTCGACCAGTCCCTGCATCCGCTGGGGAAGATCCTTCCGCTCCAGCGACCGTTTGGCTTCGGCCGCATAGTCGCTGTAGACCTCTTCATAGGGACGGCTGACGCCGTCCAAGACCGGAGACTTGCCTCCTTTTTGCACACTGCCTCCGGTAGCGGGACCCCCGTCGGTTTCGACCCGGCCGCCGCCCTGAATACTCCGCGGCGTCGTCACCAGCGTGCGGCCGCCGCTGCCAAGCCCGGCGCCGGAGCCCTGGCCTTGACCGGCGCCAATCCCCTGACCGCGACCGCCGGTTCCGGACCCCGCACCCGAGCCCTGGCCTTGGCCGATTCCCGACCCGCCGCCGCTTCTTTGGCCGGCCCCTGCACCTGAGCCATCGCCGGGCCCGTTTCCTTCACCGGTGCCGCGGCCGCCCGGGGCGTTCTCTCCCGGCGCATTGCCGGGAGAAGCGCCGCTGCCGGACGCGGCGCTTCCGGCGGCCAACTGCTCCGCCCGGCCGCCCTGGCCCCAGGCGCCCGAAACGGCCAACCCGGAGGCGGCCATGTCCTCCGCCAAATCCAGCCCCTGCTCCGCCAAGGCCGCCGCCAACTCGGACGCGGACGCGGCTTGGCCGGATTTGGTCTCCGAGGCGCGGATGTCCCGCTCCATCGCTTCGGCCAATTCCTCCAGCGCCCGGTCCGCCCCGGCGGCCTCTCCGCTCTCCAGCGCTGCGGCCGCTTTCCGCAGCGCTTCCCCGAGCCGCTGCGCATCCGCATCTTCGTCGGGCGCGGTTTCGGCCAGTTGCCGAAGCGCTTCCGCCAGGCTCTCCCGCTGCTCCACGGTAAGGCTCGGCGCCTTCTGCCTCAGCTCGTCCACCGCCTTGCCGGCTTCATCGGGGCTCTTCATCTCCAGCGCTTTGCCCAACTTCCCGGTATCGGCGCGGCTTTTCCAGGCCTCGAGCCAATCCTCGCGCCGACGCTGCTCCAATTCAAGCTTATCCGCCATCTCGTCCAGCTTCCGCATTTTTTCCTCGAGAAGGTCCAACGCTTGGTCCGGATTTCGACTCTGCCGCAAAGCCTGCCGGAGCTCGGCCAGCTCGTCGGACAACGCCGTCTTCGCCTGCGGGTCCAGCGTTTCCGCCTTCAACTGCTCCAGCTTCCGCTCGGTCTCCGTCTGTTGGGTACGAACCCAGTCCCGCGCTTGGCGGTTCTTTCGCACCGTCTCGTCCATCGGATTCGGCAGCACGGCCAGCAGGAGCACGGCCAGCAGGCCCGCGGCGGCGGCAAGCGGCCAATAGCGGCGGCGCGGCAGCGGCAGGCGCTGTTTCAGCTCGCCGATATAGGCCGCGCCGTACGCCTCCGCCTGTCCCCGTTGCTGACGGGCGGCCGGCGAGTCTTCTCCGGCGAAGGCGAACGCCGTCGCCAGCAGATCCTGCCGCTCCTCCCCCGGTTCGGCCCGGTCCATCGTCCGGGCCGCTTCCGCGAGCGGCACCCAGTTAAAGCGGCCGTACAGCCAGCCGGCCGCTGTGAACACCCCTATGCTGGCCGCCGCATACATCCATGGCCCCTCCAAGGGCCACAATCTGCCGGCAGCCAGCCACAGAAGGGCGGCGGCAAGCCCCGACAGAAATCCCCATCTCATCCCGTCCAGTTCGCGAAACCGCTGTAATCGCCTGCGGACGAGCTTCAACTGTCGGTGGAACTCGAACTCCTCCATATTGCCGCCTCCTCCCGTCATCTTTTAGTTAAACGATTCATGGCTGCTTTCGCATCACCTTGTCGGTCGCTTCGCCGCCTGTTTCCCGCGGTCTCTCGGGACGGAATCGTTTGCCTCTGACCGGACGGATTTTGCGGATGGCCACCCAGAGAAAAATAACGATCCCGACAGCATAAACGAGTACAAACTCCAGCCACAACGGAATGGGCGCCTTGGCCTGAAAATTGCCCCCGTTAACCAAGAAGGCGGATTCCGAGAACGAAGGCTCCAGGATGCTGATGAGAGCCCCGGCCGGATTGAGCCCAAGCACATACCCGACCCAGGAATAAGGCTGCGGAGGGCCGGATGCCGCGTATTGCTGCGCCTGTTCTATGCTTAAGGCAAACAAGAACACGAGTCCGGTCACCAAGAAAATGATCAGTCCCGTCCCGTAGGTCATGATCACGGAAACCATGGTTCTTTTGAACAGCGTGGAGTACATCACTCCGATCGAGCCGAGCAGCAGCATGACAAAAAGATAGAAAATAAAGACCGAAAGCAATTGGCTCGGAGAAACCCCGCCATACAGAAACACGATGCTGTAGACCGGCAGTGTCGCCACGATCAGGAGGGTTATAAAGCCGAGCGAGGAGACCAGCTTGCTTAGAATAATCGTCGCCGAACTTTGCTGCGTCGTCAGCAGCATGTTCAGCGTCTGCTTTTCCCGCTCCCCGCTGATCACTCCGGCCGTCAGAGCCGGCGTCATAAAAGCGATCAGAACGAGCTGCGCGATGCTTAGCGCATAGAACATCATCCGGCTGCTGGTCGGGTCGATTCTTCCGGCCTGGCCCATGCCGCCGGAGGTCATCACGTAGATGATGCCCATGGCCAGAAGCCCCATGACCAGCACGTAACTAAGCACCGACACCGCGGCCCTCGGCGTCCGCATCCGCAGACGAAACTCCTTGTCCAGGACGGGATTAATCCACATGTTGCGCCAGTTCATGTTCCGTCCCCCCTTTCGTAATTTCCAGGAAGACATCCTCCAGATTGCTCTGGGCTTCATGGAAAGAGATCACCTGATACCCCGAACCGATGATGCCGCCCAGCAGTTGGGACTGCTCCGCATCGCCACCGCCGAAATGAACATGGATGCCCGTCTCGTCGTGGAGGACCTGGCTGACATGCGCCTCGTCCTTAAGCCGCGCGGCCAGTTCGCCGGCCCGGTCCAGGACGCGGATATGCAGCACTCTTTTGACCCGGAGCCGATTCTGGATCTCGCTCACCCGCCCTTGAGCAATCATCGTTCCGTGCTCGATCACGCCGATTTCATCGACCATCTCCGCCAGCTCGGGCAAAATATGAGAAGAGATGATGATCGTCTTGCCCATCAGCTTCAGTTCCTTCAGAATTTCCCGCATCTCGATGCGAGCCCGGGGATCGAGCCCCGAAGCCGGCTCGTCCAGAATCAGCACCTCGGGATCGTGCACCAGGCACCGCGCCAGACAGAGGCGCTGCTTCATCCCGCGGGACAAGCTGTCGACGTAGGCGTCTTTTTTATCGCTCAAGTTCACAAGCTCGAGCAACTGAGGAATCAGCCGCTCTCTTTCGTCCCTCGGAATGCCGTAGCTGGCCCCGTAAAAATGGAGATATTCCGTCGTTTTGAACTGGTCGTAAACCCCGAAAAAATCCGGCATGTATCCGATTCGCTTGCGGACCTCGTGCGGATACTCCGTCACTTCAAAGCCCCCGACTCTGGCCGACCCGGAGCTGGGGGCCAGCAAGGTCGCCAGGATCGACATCGTGGTCGTCTTTCCCGCTCCGTTCGGCCCCACGAAACCGAACACCGTTCCTTTGGAAATGGTAAGATTCACCGACTTCAGCGCCTCAAAACCGCCGTATGTCTTGCATAAGTTTTTGATTTCAATCATCGGTTTTGCTTTCCTTTCAGCGAAATTTCCGGCAGATCGAAGTAGGTCCATTCTGCGGCTGTAATTTTCACTTTCATAACCCCCCCGCGTACATAAGCTTCCGCTTTCTTGGTGAGGTCGGCCTCGAACTTGGCTCCAAGATCAAACTTCTCCCACTTCCCGAGATCTTCGTTCCAAATCATTATTGTCGTTTTATCCCCGGGATAGGTGGAGCGGATCATCAATCTTGATATCCGGAGATCGCCAAGATCCGGCAAGGTGTATTCCAAGGTCATTTCTCCGTTTGACATGTTGACTCTGTTGGACCCTTCCGTTCCCCAGTCTTTTGCTGTAACCTCCGTAATCCGGGCCCCTATCATCCCGTAAGGAATGGAAACCGCCCCGCCCTGTTCAAAACTCGGAGCGAAAAATTGGGTAACCAGATTAAGCCGGTCGGACTGCGGCGACTTTCCGTTAACCTCATACTGGTCCTGTTCCAGCGGCTCCTCGTTCCATGCGATAAAGGTATGTTTCGTCCAGGCCGATCCCGAGCCCATATACTGGTTGATCATGCCTCTTTGCCGCTGCAGCAAATAATCCTCCTTGTTTCCCGTCGGCGGATACAAGGTGGAACCGTAATCGCCCGTATTAACCACACCGGTGCCCGCCGGAATCTGCACGGTTTTCCCTGGGGGGAGATCGCCGATCTGGTAGACTTTCCCCGCGGAAAGAATGGCTGCTTTTTTCAAATCGGTATGGGTTTCATTCGTCACCGTTCCGGTCAGGCGCCCCTGGTCATCGTACGAGGAATTGATTTTTATGGCCCCGAACTCGGGTAGAATCGTTTCGCCCATCCACAGCTTGGCCAAGGAGCGATGCGTCATGTCCCGGAGCTTCACTTCGGTTGTGTCGGGTTTAACTCTGACCAGTTGACGGTTCGATTGTCCGGCCTGTCCGCCGGAGAGCAATCCGTCCTCCCTGGTCACCGATACAAAGGTGCCCGCCGGAAGAGCAACGTTATAAGTGCCGCCTCGGGGCACAAATATAGCCGAAGCCGTCGAATTTAAAGCACGGCCTTTGCCGTCCAGCTCCACGAAGCTTAACGTATGGCTGCGCAGATTCGATTTTCCGCTCGTTCCCGTCATGTAGACGGCGCCGCTGGCCAAAACCGCGATCAAGGGAATCAATCCCCAGGCCCACTCGCGCTTGTCGATTCTCTTCAAAATGTAATACAGTACAGGCGCCACCAGGATGGCGTATCCGAGAAGCAGCCAGAACAGCGCGGAGAATGGAGGCAGCGTTAAGGAAGGGAAATAATCCAGTAAATAGCTGATATTGGAAGCCAAATTACTGCCGTAGCCCATACCGCCATGGCCCATGGATCCTGAGTTTGCGGAAATCTCCTCCCGCAGCAACCGGTTCCATACTTCGGGATGCCCCGCCCATCCTTGGAGGGGCGCCATCGCCGCATCGTAGGCGGCATAGTAGACTTTTCCTTTACCGACGGACCAGGAGGCGAACAGGGGCAGATCGCCTTCCGCGATGTCCGCCTTTGCCCCCGTCTTCAAACTCGCCTCGGAAACGGGAAAAGGTTCGTTTAAAGATAGCGGCTTCCCCCCTGCTTTCGCTACATTCGGCAAAGAGGATACATCCGCGCTGCCTTTATACTCGACCGGAGAAAGGTCCTCAAACCCTTTTGCGGTCTTGGGATAGCCCTGTCCGCCGGCCAATACGAGCGAGCCGCCGCGGTCGACCCAAGAGCGGATCGCTTCCGCCTGCTCCCTGGTCAGGCTGTCCGCCGGAAAATTGTTCATGACAAGCACATCCAGGCTGCCCAGCAGCGCCGCCTCGTTGGGAATATCGCTCCCTTTTAGCGGGGCGACCACCGCCTGGTTGACGTTTCCGTTAAGGGCCGCGAGAAAATTCATCGTATCGGGATCCGCGGCCAGAACACCGATCAGCGTTCCGCGGACGGAAGCCCTTTGCAGGTAAGGTGTTCCGGAAGAGAACGGAATGTATTTCCCCGACTCGGCCGAACCTTGATAGAAGCGAATTTCATTGTTGTTTTTGCTGAAACTGTCACCCTCGATCCCGAAGGTAACCACCTTCGTCGTTCCCGCGGGCAACTCTACCTGCTGTACGTGGGATATGCGGGTTCCCGTAAAAGGGACCTCCGTTTGCACCACCAGTTCCCCCGAAATGTCCCGATCGCTCGTCAGCGAAATTTTTAAGGGGATCCATTCATTGGATTTGAAAAGTCCGCCAAACCCCTCTTCGCTTTGAACCGTGATTTTCGGTTCGGCCGCGGCGGCGGATACCGGAATGCCCGCAACGCAAAATGCCGCCAGCATCCATCCAAGGCATGCGTACATGACGTATCGTTTTACTGAATGCAACACAAGTTTCCCCTTTCCGAACTAAACAAGTTCCCAGCCATAGATTCCTTCTTTATGTTTAACGGGCAGGCGGCGCAAAAAGTTTCCCCAAAAAACAAAACCGCGCGGCTGATCCGCCTCTGCCGCGCGGTGGAACAAGCGATATTTAATTAAAAACGACGGTTTTGTTCTGATGAACCAGAATGCGGTCCTCAATATGCCATTTCACCGCTCTTGCGAGCACTACGCGCTCGATCGTTCTTCCGATGCGCTTCAGCTCGCTCACATTGTCGCGGTGGCTGACCCGCTGGACGTCCTGCTCAATAATCGGCCCTCCGTCAAGCTCTTCGGTCACATAGTGAGCCGTCGCGCCGATAATTTTCACCCCGCGATCATAGGCTTGAGCATAAGGCTTCCCGCCGACGAAGGCCGGAAGGAAGGAATGATGAATGTTGATGATCCGGTTCCGGTACGGTTCGATCAAAGCGGGCGATACGATCTGCATGTATCTGGCCAGTACGATCAGATCCACTTTGCCGTTGACGAGTTCCAGCTGCTTTCGTTCCGCTTCCTTCTTCGTTTCCGGCGTCACCGGAATATGGTGGTACGGAATTCCGAAAGATTCAACGTACTCCTTCATGTCCGGATGGTTGCTGACGACCATGGAAATTTCGGCATCCAGGTCCCCCGCCTGCCACTGCCACAGAAGCTCGACCAGACAATGGTCTTCCTTGGACACGAAGATCGCCAGCTTCTTCTTGCGGCTTAGCTGGTACAGGTTCCATTGCATGTCGAACTTGTCGGCGATCGCCGCGAAGTCCTCCTGGAGACCGGCTGCCCGCTCCTCCAGCTGATCGAGGTCAAACTCGATGCGCATAAAAAACATGCCACCCTCCGGATCCATCGTATACTGATCCGATTGAACGATATTCGCGCCGTGCTCATGAAGAAAACGCGATACGGCCGATACGATACCCGGTCCGTCCGGACAAGAGATCAGCATCCGGGCGCGGTTGCTTTCGTAAGGTTTGGCGGGGCGGCCGCCGGTTTTGATATGAGTTTCCATCTTTCCTTTGCATCCCCCTGTAGTCGTTGTTATCCTTTAGCGGTTGCGAGCCAAGCCACCAGACGCTGGTTGATCTGTTCCTCATTATATTCCGGAAACAGATCGGCTGCCGTCACGAGATCGTAAAGCCGTTCCAACGGCTCACGCGGGTCCGCCTTTTTCGCTTTGGCATCGCTCTTCAGCAAATTCCAGGTGTCCAGCACGAACGCGCGCGGATGAATTTCCTGACCGGCAAAGAACGCGCTAAGCTGCTCCACCTCGGTCAAGATGCCCTCGCCGAAACGCCCGGCTAAATCCCCGCGCAGCAAGGCGATCTCAATCTCGTACATCGGGCGCTGGGTTTTGGGATCCTTGCCCACCCACGGCGTTTCGAGGATAAAAGGACGTCCTTGCAGCGCCTCGTGGTGAACGACGCGGTGGATCGCTTCAAAACCGATCCAGCCGCTGCCGATCGGGGTATGGCGGTCCTTGCGCGAGCCGATCGGATTTTTGCTGTCATTGATGTGCACGACCGCAAGCCGATCCAGACCGATCAGGTCGTCGAACTGGCGGAGCACGCCATCAAGATCGTTGACGATATCATATCCGGCATCATGGATATGGCAGGTGTCCATACAGATCGTCAACCGCTCATTATGCTGCACCTTGTCGATGATCGCCGCGATCTCCTCAAAACTGCGGCCGACCTCCGTTCCCTTTCCGGCCATCGTTTCCAACGCGATATTGACCTCGGTTTCATCGGTACCGTTCAGCACCTGGTTCAGGCCTTCCGCGATCCGTTCGAC
Organism: Paenibacillus faecis; assembly: GCF_008084145.1. Taxonomy (GTDB): domain Bacteria; phylum Bacillota; class Bacilli; order Paenibacillales; family Paenibacillaceae; genus Fontibacillus; species Fontibacillus faecis. The sequence goes on from NZ_VSDO01000001.1 coordinate 1,276,051, forward strand.
GCCGTATTCCGCATCTTTATCGGTAAACGCGCCGGGGTGAAGGACGATGTTCCTCACGCCCAGGGCATGGGTCCGCCGGATTTCCTCCTGCAAAAAATCCACCGCGAGCTGATACGTATTGGACTTATACGAGCCTAAATTGATGATGTATGGAGCGTGGACGACGATCTCGTCGATCCCCGCCGTAGCCATCGCCGCCTTGCCGTCCTCGATATGCATCGATTCGATCGGTTTGCGGCGCGTATTTTGCGGTGCGCCGGTATATATCATGAACGAGCTGGAGCCGTAGGAAGCGGCCTCCGAAGTTGCGCTTAAGAGCCCTTTGTCCGAAAACGAAACATGGGAGCCAATTTTAAGCATTTTTTCTTCCCCCTTTTGGACAGTAAATCGCTAAACATCCCTATTTTATCTTGAATAGCAAAATAAAGCTAGGCCAAGCCTTCAACCCGAGCATGAAATCTATCATTATGCAAAAAAGGTTCCTCCTGTTCCTTCCGTAGATTTTCGGCGGGGTCAAGGAGTCTCGTCATAAACTTGAAAATACGTTATAATTTTTATCAACGAGAAAAATCACAGTTAGAATATCGAGGTGATTGTACCCATGCCCTATCAGGCCCTGCTGCTTCCGCTATCCTCGGGAGGACCAAGTAACCTGTTTTTGAATACGATCGTTTTTTGGGGCTTTGTGCTGCTTGGCATGATGACGATCGGCGGATTTTTTATGTTCCGGAAATTTTTGAAAGTGCTTCCCAAGGCGGACGGCATGTCCAAGCTGGACTGGCAAAACCACTGGGTCGAAAAAAGCCGCCATCTTTGGGGGGACGATGCCAAGGCTTTTCTTAATCTATTGGTGCAGCCTGTGCCCGGTCCTTTCCGCGATATCGCCAAGCATTCGATCGCGGCGGAAATCGGCCGTATCGCCCTGGAGGAAGGAGCCACCGAAGTGACCCGGGATCATTGCATCAAGGGGTATATTACGGCGACGCCAAAGCGGGACAACAAGTTTCTGATTCAGTTTCTGGAGAAAAATCAAATTGATTACCGGCCATATCGGCATTTAATGAACAAATAGGTTTCGAAAAACGGCATCCGGTCCTGACTATCGCAGGTCCGGACTTTTTCTTAAGGAGGGATTTCCGTGAAGATCGCTATCTTTGGCGGAACGGGGTTTATCGGCAGGGCTCTAGCGGCCTATTTGGTAAGAGAGGGAAGCGAAGTCGTCGTCGTTTCCAGAAAAAGCGGAAACCGTGGATCCCATTCCGTCGCGTCCGGACTGATCCATTGTACATGGAGCGAGCTGGAACGCGATCTTTCTCCGTTAAGCGATGTTCAAGCCATCGTTAATTTGGCGGGCGCTTCACTCAACCAAAGATGGACCCCGAAAGCCAGGCGGATCATCCTGGAGTCGCGGTTGACGACAACCCGAAAGGTCGCTCAGTTTGCGGCAGCGTTAAGTCCAGGACCCGAGGTCGTCGTCCAGGCCTCCGCCGTCGGAATTTACGGCACCTCACTTACCGGAGAATTTACGGAAGCGGCCCAGCGTACGGAAGGGAACGGAGATTTTCTATGGGAGGTGACGGAGCGGTGGGAGGCGGCCGCGAAGCAAGGCTTCCCGGACCGCCGCCTCATCCTGCTGCGTACGGGAGTCGTTCTCGGCAACGACGGCGGCGCTTATCCGCTGATGCGGCTTCCCTTTCGTCTCGGCTTAGGCGGAAAGGTCGGTACCGGTCGGCAATGGGTCCCTTGGATTCACTTAAACGATCTGATCCGCTTGATAGACTTCTGCCTTAAGAATCCGGCGATGGCCGGTCCCGTTAATGCGGTCAGTCCGTTTCCCGTGACCAATGAGCAATTCAGCGCCGTATTGGGACGGGTTCACCGAACCCCCAGCTGGTTTCCCGTCCCCGCTTTCCTCCTGAAACTGCTGCTTGGCGACAGATCCATGCTGCTGTTGGAAGGCCAGAAAGTGATTCCGGCGGCCGCGCTCGAAGCCGGATTTCAATTCATTCACCCCGGGTTGCAGGAGGCTTTGGCCGATCTGCACGCCTAAAAAAAGCCGTCCGCGCTTGCAGCGGACGGCTTTTTTCCAGGATGTCGCGACTCTCCCAACCTCTCAATTCTTCGATTTCGCGAGCAAATACAAGAAGTAAGGGGCTCCGATGATCGCTACGACAATGCCCGTCGGAATTTCCGTCGGCTGGAGTACCCATCTGCCCAGCGTGTCGCCGACGATGACCAGAAGCCCGCCGGCCAAGGCGGAGGCCGGAATCAAAAACTCGTGTTTCGGGCCAACCAGCCGCCTCGCCAAATGCGGGGCGATCAGCCCGACAAAGGAAATCCCTCCGCCTACGGCGACGGAAGCTCCGGTCAAGCCGACGGCCGCGGCCAACAGCCCAAGCCGGGACCGCTCGATTTGCGTACCGAGTCCCGTTGCCGTCTGATCCCCCAAACTAAGCACATTGAGCGCCCGTGCTTTCATAAATACATAGGGAATCAGAATGAAGATCCACGGAAGCAGCGCCAGAACATACTTCCAAGAAGTGCCCCAGATGCTTCCTACCAGCCAAACCTGCAGCAGTTGGAAGTTTTCCGGACGAAGCCTGAGCTGGAGAATGATCATCGCCGCATTAATGCCGGCGGCCACGGCGATTCCCACCAACACCATCCGAATCGGCTGAAGTCCGTAATTTTTTTTGTAAGAGAGCACATAGATCAGGACCGCCGCCGACGCGGCTCCCAAAAGGGCGAGAACCGGCATCAGAAATACCGGCGCCGCCGCCGTCGTAGGGTAGAACGAAATAAACAAGGCAACGGCCAAACCGGCACCCGCATTGATGCCGAGAACGCCGGGATCGGCCAACGGGTTGCGGGAGATTCCCTGGAAAATACAACCGGACACCGCCATTCCCATCCCGATCAGAACGGAGATGACAATGCGCGGAAGCCTGAAATCATAGAGAATCAACTCCTGTTTTTCCGTCCCCATACCAAACAAGGTCCGGAACACGTCGCCTGGCGAAAGCCGTATATATCCCGTGTTCATGCTGATGACAAAAACAATTAGAATCAATACAGCGAATAGCAGGATAAACCCGTACGATCTCGCCGCTTTCCTCCGCAAATGAGCGCTATAATCCGGTCCGTTCATAATTAATCGAGCCCTCCTTTCTGCTTCATCGCTAGATAAAGGAAGAAAGGAACTCCGATGACGGCGATGAGCGCACCGATCGGCACCTCATGGGGCGGATTAACCATCCGCGCCAAAATATCCGCAAAGACCATCAGCAAGCTGCCCAAGACCGCGGAAGACGGGACGACCCAGCGATAATCGACGCCCACCAAAAACCGGGTGACATGAGGGACCATCAAACCGACGAAACCGATGGCTCCGACAAGCGAAACGGCGCTTCCCGCCAAAATCAGTACGAAGACCATGCTGAGCGCTTTGATCAGCCCCGTCCTCTGCCCCAGTCCGGTAGCCACTTCCTCACCCAGACTAAGCAGGGTGATTGACTTGGAAAGAGAGAGCGCCCCGACCAAACCGACAGCAACGCCTACGGCGACGAATTTCAATTGCTCCCAGGTCGTCCCGGTGACCGCGCCGGCGTACCAAAACGCCAGATCCTGGCCGACCTTGAAATACAAGGCGATCCCTTCGCTGATCGCAACGAGCAGCATACTCACAGCAGCCCCCGCCAGGGTAAGTCTGACCGGAGTCATGCCGCCTTTCGAGAGGAAGCCGATACCGAATACGAGACCCGCCCCGGCCGCCGCACCGATGAAAGAATACAACATCATCAGAAGAAACGGCGTCCCCGGGACAAGCGCGAAACAAATCGCCAACGCAAGTCCCGCACCGGAGTTCAGTCCGAGCAGCCCGGAATCGGCCATCGGGTTTCTTGTCATTCCCTGCATAATCGCTCCCGCGACCGCAAGCGCCGCGCCGATCAGTGCCGCGGCTACCGCGCGGGGAAGGCGCATGTCGAGAATGATTTGATGCTCGGTCCGCCCGGCGTCGAAATGAAACAGAGCTTCCCATACCGTCGAGAGCCTGATATCGGCGGCTCCGACGGAAATGGACAAGCCGATGGCGAAAGCGAGCAATATAACGCCGCCGATCAAAATCAGACTGGCCGCAAGCGGCCGGGAACGGCGGTTTGCTTTTGTAGCTTGGGTTGTGGCTGCCATGAATTAATCCATCCTTTTGACAAGTTGACAGTAGTAAGACATAAAGCAATTATAAACCAAAACAATGTAATTGAGAATGATTCTCGATCATTATACACCCTTTTGGTCGGATTATCTACGGTCAATCCAAATTAGCCCCCAAGCCCCGCTGGCGCAAAATGTATGTGCAATCGGCAATGGTAAACGAATCCCCCGGATTCATGGGGTAGCTCTTATACGGGGCGATCGGTTCTCCCCGGAGCACCGTTCCGTTTCGCGAACCCAGGTCTTTTAACGAGCACCCCTCCTCCAGTACCATCAGTTCCGCATGAGCGCGGGAGACCCCCGGCGTGACGTCCACATATTGGCATATCTCCTCAGAACGCCCGATCACGAAGCTGCCTTTGCGGAGGGTGATAATTTCCGGGTTAGATTCCGCTGCTTGCTCCGTTTGCCGACGCTCCAGGGTAAATCTCGCAGTCGAAGAAGATAGCTTCTCCGGCACCGCCGCTTCCCTGAGCAGCACCGTGCGCTGCTCAGGCAAAGGAGGTGACGGGACGGCCGGACCTGACTCCTGCGGTTCAAGAACGCTTCCATGCCAAATGTTGAACGCCTGGTTTGAGGCGGTTTGGTTTGAAGCAGCTTGATTCAAAGGAGGAGTGCTGCCAAGTTCGGAACCGGATGGATGATCCCAGCGCCAGCTTTGTTTCCAGGACGAATCCTCGTTATCCTCGTCTGCTTGTTCCGCCATTTCATTCTTGTTAGCATCGCCCACCTTCAATGGTCGGCTTCCAAGCAGCAGAGACCATCGCCCTCGTAATATTAGCAAGGCCGCCGCTATTAGCAATACCGTTAAGGCAAGACATATGCTTCTGTTCAAGCTGCCGGGATGATCGAAGTAAATCAGCTTCCACAGGAGAGCAGCCGCCAGCACCGTCCCGCCAAAAATATAGGTGTAGACCCGAGAAGATGCCGACGATTGCGAAATCCGCCCCCCCGGTTCCGATGCGCCGGGAAAAGCCGAGCAAACTTCTTCCCCGTAAATGTCGGAGATCGATGTATATAAATCGCCGGCGGAAGCAGGAACATCTTGCTCGGGCACATATTCCTTGATTGTGGCGGCGGAAGAACGCGAATCCGGGCGGCAGGGAAGTTTCTCCGGGCCATGATAGCCCGTTCCGCCTGCCGAGGCGGGTTCCTCCCCCGCCATCAGACGGACCAGCAGCTTCTTAAACTCGGACAATGAAAAAAGCTCGTCCGAACAAAGGCGGAGCAGTTGTTGAATTCCTTCACCCTCCATCGTTGAAACCGACGTAATCAACCTGGTGATCAGTCCGATCAATGCTCCCGAAAGCGATTCGGCCGAGAGCGTCTCTGTAAAAGGCAAGTATGTAAAATAGAGAATTCCGGAGGATAAGGGCTCCTCGACAAATATAAAATCTACATCCAGGTAAAAATTAAGCGGCGTCAGCATAAATTGCTTACAGTCATCCAGCGCTTCAGCGATTTGCATCAGCAAACCGTAGAGTTCAGGCATCGTGATCTTTTCTTGCTTCAAGCATTGGGACAGCATGCGCTTGCCGGTGATCTCATAATGCAGACTGACCTCAAAATCGACTTCCCTGACATCCAGGCGCAGTAAATTCGGGATGGAAACCGATGAGAGCATGCTCCGCTGAACCCGGTTGAACTGCCTCGAATGGAGGCCGCCCTTAGCGCCCAACACCATGTAGGTTCCGCCGTTTCTAATAAAATCGGCCGTCAATTCCGGCATCGTCCTATGTCCTCCCTCCCGCTAGGATAGATAAATTACCGCCTGGATCGCTGCGGGAAGAACCGCAAGCATAAACGGAAATTGCAGCTGGTTCTTCAATCCCGACCGGACGGGAGCCCAGCTCTTCAGCAGGACAGCGCCCAGAAAGTTCCGCAGAATACCGCGTATCCGGGCAAATACTTCCCGCCGCAAAATCAAGATGATCACCCCGATTAAACCGGCGCAAAGGATGGAATATACTATAATATGCAATGTCATCTGAGCTCCGGTCCATGCGCCGATTCCCGCGAACAGCTTTACGTCGCCCCCGCCAATCGCGCCGAAGCAATACAGCACCAGCATTAGGACAAACCCTATGGCCGCCCCTCTCAAAGCGAACAGAGCGCCTCCCCATCCTTCATCGAGGAGATGCCACAGCAACCCGGCCAAGACGCCGGATATCGTCAAGGCGTTCGGTATTTTCATGGATCTCAGGTCCGTTAAAAAGGCGGCCCCCAATAAAATAAAAACCCCTACATACTCCCCAGCCATATTCCCCAATCCCCCTGCGAAGGCAAATGATTTCCCGTCGAACCGGATTATGGGCTTTCGACATTAAACTGTGCGGTTGTTTTGAGTCCGCCTTCCGTTTCTATCTCCAGCGTCCATGTACCCGGTGTCGTATTTCCGCCAACAAGCCATTCCCATTCCACAATTCCGTCATTTCCGGCGGTTGCGGTTCCCAAATACTTGGCTTTACTGACCCCACTTTTGTAATAAACTGTAAGTCTGGCTTCCGTTCCCGGTTCTATAAGGGCCTTCACACGAGTCCGGTGACCCGCGTAGGCGGGTTCGGGTTTGGATAAAATGGAGGCGGGTTTCCCTTGGCCCGATTCGCCTTCCCCCTCCTCCTTGCCTTTTTGCTCCCCGGTATCTCCGATCCACAGCCGCTCTTCCGCCCTCGTCCGGAGTAAAATCCGTCGCCCGGTTAAAGGAACCTTGATCGGAAGTTCGTAGCTGATTTCGAGGCCGAAATAAGGATTTCTGCCTGTCTTCAAATCAGGGACCGTGACCCGGTGAACATGGAGCCGTTCTTCCTTCAGCCAAGTCCCCTTTAAAAAAGGACGCAGCATCGGTTTCAACGCCGGATCGAGAACTTGTTCGGACAGACTGTCCCTCACCTCTTGCAAAGGCTCGTCCCCCCGGTTCGCCGCAGACTGAACCCAACCGGAGAAGGGCGGCGGCAGCTTGGAGGCGTATTCGCCCGCCCACCCGGACAAAGATAATTCCGGCATCCTCCAACCGTCCGACCGAGATTCAACTTCATGTCCGTTCGCCCCTTCCCCCGCCGTTGATTTGGAGAACGCCAACGCCACAGGATACATATGAGCGGAGACCTGCCTTACCGCATTGGCGGCAACGGCTTGCATCTGTGTGGAGATCAGGGTCATCTGAACCATGTATATGAACAGGAAGATAACCATGACAAACAGGGGCATGACCAAGGAAGCCTCGAGTACAATGCTGCCCTTCGTCCCAGGCTGTTCATTAATAAGAGAAATCCGCTTGTTTGCTCGCGACATATCGGCTTCCTTCCACCCTTCCCGAGAGAACCCCCGCCGAACTCATCGCCTTGGCAACCCCCGGCAAAAACCAGAGCGGAGAGGAGACGTTGACGCTTCCTTTTAAATACGTAGCCCGTTCCTCGGTCGCAATCCCCGTATTCATCCGAATGACGGCCAGCATCCGGGACAGCCTGTTCCCGTTCCGGCCGTGAACCAATAAGAATAGACGTAGATGGTCCCTGTAGGAAAATTGAACCTTTAAATAATCGCTTAGCTCAAGACTGCCTTTTTGGGTCAGATCCATGAGGTCTTTTATAGCATTCTCCACCCCGTAAAGGAGAGCGGATGCCAAAATCAGCAGCGGATTTCCTTTGGAGGCGTTTTTGACCAATCCTTCCATCGTCCTGATCGCCAGCCGTAGCGTGAAAATTTCCCCGTAGGCCGCTGCGAGATTTCCCGCCGGATTATGAAATCCGTACAATATATACTCCACTTCCTGACGGTCCGCCGTAAAGGCAGCGGAAATCACCCCTTCTTTTCCCGCGCCCCCTTTCTTCAACAGTCCCTTGAGCGAACTGACATCAAAGAATCGGAAATAGCTTGCAATATATTCGGTTTGGAAGCAGTTGTCCGTCATCCCCTGCAGTAATCCGGAAAATCCTCCATAAAGCGAATCCATTCCCTCCATGGCTTCACCCCCCGCTTCATACGGATCTGCCCCCGGATCTGCGTCTTTCCCCCCTTTGGCCGAATCGGAATGGCTGTTCACTTCCCGGTTAGCGTGGAAATAGGCTTCTAATTGGTCAAACTGCTTTTGCTCCTCTTTAAGCTTTTCTTTCAACCCGGAAATTTGTCCAATCAGATTACCAGCTTCCTTTAGCTTGGTCGCGGCTTTCTTCTCGGTCGCTTTCCGTTCAGCGTCCGAGGAACGGTGATCCCCCAGCTTCCTTCGGTTTTGCTCCAGCAGATTTCCCGCTCCGGAGTCCACGTAATTCCGTGCATACCCGCCCACTTCCGATCGCATCCGCTCTAGGTTCGAAAATAATCCGCCCTCCGAGCAAGCCGCCGCTAAAACGGAGCCCTCCACGGCCAAAAACGAAGAAACGGCGGCATCCGTTTTTGCATAATCAGCGGCTTGCCGCGAAATATCATGTTCAAAGTCGGTGAACAACTCCTCCGGGAGGATCAGTTCCGGACTTCTCCGGCGGATCTGATCGATTTGCTCCCCGCCGGACAACATATCGTTACCGCCCGTGCTTTCCGCATGGGCCATCGCATTATAGCCGTTCTGAGCGGGCCGTTCCTCCGCCTCTTTGATGATCCGTTTCATCTCTGCATTGATTTCCCTAGCCTCATTCAAAAGCCGTTTCGCCTCCGGCAGCAGTTCCCGATGAAGTTGCCCCGCCTCCCTATTGCCATCCCTTAAGCGATCGAACACCCTTGAAGCCCCCGAGCGATATCTGCCGATTTCCAGGGTATACATCTTTTCCAGCGGCTCTCTGTCACGGTCCTCCTCCAATTTACGGGCGTACTCTCCGTACTGGGCCGCCACATCCGCTGCGGTGGAGATATCCTCCGGCTCTCCGTCTCCGGCCGAACCGCCCGCCCTCGGTACCCAAATCCCGAATTTTTCGACCTGGACGCTAGCCCTTGTTTGTTTATCCAGCATATCGTCCAGCTTCGCTTCCCGGCGTTCATAGAGCTTCTGCAGCTTCCCGAGCAAGTCGACCGTGTTGGAGGCCTCCTTCATCATCCCGGACATCGGTTTGAAGCGGTTGACGATCTCGATCGTAAAATCGATCGGCGCTTTGTATTTCATCTGCTCCCTGATTTGCTGTTCAAATACCGCATAAGTCCCCAGCGGACGCAGAAGCTCAACGGAAGACGAATCGAGCTCGGCGTTTACAATCGGCAAGCTTTCGCTCGAGTTCAACGTGTCAAATTGCGTCTGGAGCACCTTGGACATCAAGTAATTGGCATCCGTTTCCCCGAAAGCAAACAAACCGTACTTCTCAAGCAATTGCGGATCATAAGTCGACATAACAGAACGGGAAGCGGCATGGGCCAGCATCTCCGCTTTTGCTTGGAGGGCGGAAATGCGGGCAAAATCCACAAAAATGGAAACAAAGGCAAACACGACGGCAAAAATCATAATCAAAAATACCGAAACGGCTCCCCGTTCCCCACGCTCGCGATTAAAAAAACTTATATCTACCGTCCCCTCTCACCAGCTTTAATCGCAAATCAACATCTTTCAGATTTAAAGCCGCTACTTTCCGAACAACGCAAGCGCTTTTCCCGCCTCTTGCTTGTCCATACCGCCGCCCTTAAATTTGGCTCCGTAATATCCAGCCAGATTAACGCTGCGAATCCACTCCACGGGATCGACGATATAAGCTTCCGCCAAGGCGTCTTGAGTGATATCCCCAACGGCCTTTTCAAGCGGGGCCAGCGGGGAGAAGCGATGCAAGGTCACGCCGACTTTTCGCAGCAAAAGCTTGTTATCGTAGGTAATCCCGCCTTTCATTTCCGGGGGAATGTTCTGTCCGACCCGATTGAGTTTTCTTAAAGGCAAAGCACCTTCCTCGTTTTCTCCGTTTACGGGAAGTGCGGCAAGAACTTCCGTGTTTTGGCCGGTAATACCGAAGATAGTCTGCAGCATCCCGTCATCGGTCAACCTCCAATACAGCGGGTCATAGCTTCCTTCCTCAAATGCGCCGGTCTCCGGCTTTCGATGGCTATTATCCCAGACATAGGCGTTGCGTTCCGCCGCAACCGCCGCGACTTGACCGAGCATTGCGCGTTGATAAAGAAACATGCAGAAAAATATCAGGATAAGCAATGTGGTTAAAATAACCGGGAGAACAAGGGAAGCTTCAAGGGTAAAACTCCCTTTTTGATTTTGCAGCAGCCGCCGCATTTCACTGTCCGTCCATAAAATTTTCCGTTTTTGATTTGGCCTTGCCAAGCAGACTCGTGACGATTTCCTTAAGCTGGGTCCGAAAAATAATCGCAATTATTACGATGACCGCGATGATCAAAATCATCTCCAGCATGCCAAGCCCCTCGTCATTGCGCCAAAACCCCTTCAATTTTTCGTTCACCATAGCCAACACCGGCATCACTCCCCATTACATATATTCAAATGTCCTCGCTACAAATCCATAATCATAAAGGCCGGAGCCCCCACTAAAATAATCACGACAACAAACAGCAACACCATGGGAAAAACGAGTTTGGAAGAGGCCTGCTCTCCGAGCGTTTTGCTCACCGCCTTTCTTTTTTCCCAAAGAGAGTGGGACAAATCGCGCAAAGCCAGTACAAAATCGTTGCCACCACGGCGAAAATTGAGCAGTACAGCGGTTGTAAAGACGGACACCTCCTGAATGCCGCATCGTTTGCTGAAGCCTTCCATCGCATGCTGAAACGAATCGCCGCTTTCCCACTCCCTCTGCATTTGCAGCAGTTCGCGATACAGCGGGTGGCTTTGTTCTTCCTTCCTTCGTTCCAAGCAATGCTTAATCGCCTGCTGGACGGTAGATCCGGCTCCAACCAGCAAGATCAACTGGTTCAAAAACTCGGGCAGTTCGAGCAGTACCTCTCTTTCGCGCCGGACTACCTTGCGATGCAGATCATTGATCAAGGCCGCCGGAAGCAGCACAGCCAGGATTCCCCCCAACAATAGCCCGCTCCCATCGCCTCCCATGAGCAAGGTCATCAAACTGCCGAGCGTCATCAACAACCAGCTGTAAGAGAGCATTTCCGCCAGAAAAAGACGGGCCAAATCACCGCCCCTTCGATCCCCGGCAAGCTTCTGGACCGTACGTTGAATTTTGAAAAGGAAGAAAGGCACCCTCTGGGATAATTTCAGCTTCTCCAGCAAAAACAGCATGGGAGGGGCTATCTTTTGCAGCCGGATTCCCTCCATGACAAGCCCGTTGTATGCTTCGTATCTTCCTTTGGATTTAAGGTACAAGCTCCCCCACAAACCGAGCAGGGACACTAACAACATTCCTCCCAGGAGCTTCAAAAAGCCACTACCTCCTAGATGCGGATGTCCATAATTTTAAGTATCAGCCATGAACAAGCCACAAAAATCAACAGGGCGACGGCAGAAATCAGCAGCCCTACCCCACTGTGCAAAGGCCTCATGTAATCCGGTGATGTCAAGTCCATGAACATCAAAAAGAGTACGGGGGCCGCGAGCATCGCTTTCGCCTCAAAACGTTTCTGAGCGATCATAACCGCGATCTCCTGACTGATTTCAAGCTTCTCGCTGATAATGGCGGAAGTCCGCCTTACGATTTCCACCAAATCTCCTCCAGTGCGTTTGCTTGTGGTAAAAACATCGGCAAAATTGCTGATATCCTCGATGCCTGCCCGCCTGCTGAAATCCTGTAGCGCTTCTTCGATCGGCTGCCCGTATTCCAGACGGGTACATATGATGGCCAGTTCGGCAATCAGATCATTACTACCGTCGGGATAGAGCAGTTTCAAATCGGCGATGGCTTCCCGAAAGCCGTTTTCCACGGAACGCCCGGCCGCCAGCGACGAGGACAAGGAGTACAAAGCCTGCTTGAAATGCAAGCCAAGCTTTTCCCGTCTCCTTCGCAGCAGGTATTTGCTCAAATGTTTAGGCAGAAAAAACGTTCCTCCCGACAGCAGCATAGAGATCGTTACGGAATGGAAGAAAACAAAGCCAATGCCGAATAATCCGACCCCTCCTAACAGCAGGCAGCTCCATTTCTGGCGAACGGACAATACGTAAACGCGATAATCCGTAAGCGGACGGTTTACCCTGTCCGGTTCTTGCCGGTTAGATCTCGGCGGTCCGCCGCTTATCCGCTCCTTCACCCGCCTCCCCCCTTTTTTTCCTCCGTCCATTCCCGGTTGAATCCGGCCATAGCCAGTTTCTCTCCATGCAGAAGACGATTTCCCGTCCTTTCCAGCCGGCCGATGATCTTTCCCTCATTCTCCCCATGCTCGCAAAACTGATATAACCGGTTAAGCATCACCTCCCCATCTTTCATGCCGATCACCTCCGAAATTTCGGTCACGCGTCTCGAACGGTCCCGAAGTCTTGCTAAATGAATGAAAATATCGATTGCCGAGGCAATCTGCTGCCTCACCACGGCGATCGGCAGATCCGCTCCGCTGAGCACCATCGTCTCCAAACGGCTGATCATGTCGGCCGTACTGTTGGCGTGACCTGTTGAAAGGGAGCCGTCATGTCCCGTATTCATCGCCTGCAGCATATCCAGCGCCTCCCGGCCGCGGACCTCCCCGACGATTATCCGGTTCGGACGCATGCGTAAAGAGGAGCGGATCAAGTCCCTCACCGTAATTTCGCCTCTGCCCTCCGTATTGGCGTTTCGCGTCTCCAGCGAAACCAGATTGGGTACGGTGACGATTTGCAGTTCGGCGGAATCCTCGATCGTAATCACCCGTTCATCCGAGGGGATGTATTGCGACAATGCGTTTAGGAAAGTCGTTTTGCCTGACCCCGTCCCCCCGCTGATAAAAATGTTGTATTTGCTCTTCACAAGCGTTTGCACCCATTCGGCGGCCTCTTGTCCGAGCGCCCCCCTCTGGACCAGATCCCGCATCGTCATCGGATGCTCGGGAAATTTACGGATGGTCATCGTCGGCCCTTTCAACGCGATCGGCGGCAGAACGATATTGACGCGTGAACCGTCCTTAAGCCTTGCGTCGACAATAGGGGAAGACTCGTTCACCACCCGATTGACGCCGGATACGATCGTCTGGATGATGTCTTCCAAGCGCTCCCTGGATTCGAACCGAGCCGGCAGACGGAGCACCTTTCCATCTTTTTCGACAAAAACCTCATCATGCCCGTTGATCATGATCTCCGTAATGCTCCGGTCGTCGACGAGCGGCTGTAGAACGTCCAGCCCCCGGAAGGAATCGTACAACCGTCGTACCCATTTCCGCTTCTCCGCCGCCGTCAGGCCGGCTATCCGCGATTCCTCAAGCACTCGCCGCTCGATGTAAGCCATCAATTGTTCGTCCTCCAGCGTGGAGGTAACATCCAAACCCGAGCGAATTTCCCCTCTAAGCACGGTAAAAAGATCTCCCTGAATCAAAGCGCTCCTCTCCTCCCTTCCCGGAATCCGCCTTTCGGCCGCTCAGCATCCGGATAAGTTTCATCACCTCCCGCTGGTATATCGGGGAATGCATGATTCCACCCTGCCGGTTCCCCTGGGTCCAAGCCGGGATCAAGGGGAGAAAGGCCGCAATTTGAATGCCTTTCTCCTGAGTCAAAGCCTGGACCTCACCCGAAATCCGATTGGCCGCAAACATCGTTTTGGACATGACCGCGTTAAACAGGGCGGGTCGTGCTTTCTCCAGATGTGCGAGCCAAGCGCCCGTTTTCCTGATGGCTCCCCAATCGTCCGCGACCATCCAGACCAATTTGTCGCATTTCTCCATCACCGTTTCCGTTCGTTCGTGCGGAAAAGAATCGGTATCGACGAGCACAACATCATAAAGGCCGCTTCCGGCGATGAACTCCATTAATGCGGCGGCCTCCCTTCTGCCAATCTCCATGAGTTCATCCAGATTATCGAGCGGTGCAAACGTGTCGCCATGAAGAACCGGGTGGCGGAGGCAGTAAGCGGTGACCGGGAGTTTGGGCACCGCCTGTCGCTCTTCCCCGGCTTTCAGATCATAAAGAAGGCGTGCCAGTCCGGCGTTTGCCTCCGCGCTTGCCGCTCCTCTTCCCGGGGCGGATAAGTCCCCGCTTTGAATCGTCTCCAAATTCAGATAGAAAACCCGTTTACCTTCCGAAGCCAAATGCCGGACCAGGTGGAGTGCCAGCGTGGTCTTCCCGCAGCCGCCTACGGCACCCGTTACTCCGTAAACTCGTGATCTTCCCTCCGGGGCGGCAGTTCCCTCACGCTTCCCCCGAACATGCTCGAAAACGGCGGAAAGCAGCAAAGGGAGCGGTTGATATTTGTACAAAGATCCATTGACCGCCTCGGCTTGTTCATCCTCACAAAGACGGATGCAGGTTATTCTCTCCCCGGAGTCATGGCGGACCGCTTCGAAAAAGGCGGTTTCCCCAAGAACAGCGTCAACCTGACCTCCGTACTGTTCCATATATTGCGCAAACGCCTCCGTCCGGCTGAACGCGGTGACTGAAAATCCCCGGTCAAACTCCCCGCTGCGGGCAAAATGAAGAAAAGGCTCGATATATTGCTCATCTTGAACGGCTAGCACAAGCCTTAAAGGCACCAAGCATCACGCTCCTTCCAAGGAACGAAAAAAAAGCACCGCCCAAAAACCGATTTCTCGGTGTTTGGACGGTGCTTCCGTTCCCGTATTCCTGAATTTTACAGTTAGAATAACACAGTTTTTTTCATCGGACAAGTCCTAATTCTCATCCTCCAGAAAACGCCTTTTGATGTCCGGGGTGGGGACCATACACGCCTCAGCCTTTCCGAACCACTTGTAGCGATTGGCGGCAATCCAGCGGTATACGGCATTGCGCACCACGGGCGGCACCACGATAAAGATGTAGAGCAGGGGCCAGGGGAAACGCAATCCCTTGGCGATGCGAAGGGCCGCGGCGGAACGGGAGTATATCCTCCCCTTTTCCAATAGCAGCATCGTATCTCCCGTATCGGGGGCTCGGTCCGCCAGAAGTTTCCGTGCCGAGGAGGATTGAAGGGACGCGAAACGAAACCTTCCCCGGGGGTCGCGCCGGATAATAAACTTCACCGCGCCCTGACAAAGGTGGCATACGCCGTCAAAAAAAACGATCGCGGAGGCTGACTGATCCTGTTCCACGGTGCTTCCTCTCCCCTCTTTTATATAGAGAAAAGCACGGAGCGATGATCGCCCCGCGCTCACTATGCGCAACCGAATCGGTTCATTATTCGGCCAAAGCCTTGTCAATCCATTGTTCGTCTGTAATTTGGCGCTCGATATCGCCCGAAAAGTTATCCATGCATTTGCAAATGAAATCTTTACGGCAGACCGGGCAAGGCGTTTTCTGCAAACGGCTGATATTCGTTAACCGCCATTCGGGAAAACGGTGGTAAAATACTCGGCACTCCGTTCCGTCGGCCAGCTTGACGATAAATTCGTACAAACCTTCTTTTTCATTGCTTCCAGCCTTGGTCACGTTCTCTACATTCGGTCTGTAAGACATGGTCATCACCCGTATTATCAATTTAAAAACCTGTTTTAGTACTTAGACATATTAAATAATTTTCATCCATGTGTCAACTTGGAAGGGGATGACATCCCGATCATCGAGAATCCCGGCTTAGAAAAAGACTTCCCCGTTAGTATGCCACAAGGAAGTCTTTTTTATTGAAGCTGATGTTTGCGCTATTCCACCAAATTTAATTTAACCTCGATATTACCTCTTGTCGCCTTGGAGTAAGGGCAGAAGTCGTGCGCCTGATGCAATAATTCCTGGGCTTTGGCGCGCTCCACTCCCGGCAGCTTCACATCGATTTGTACGGCGAGACGAAATCCGCCGTCTTCCTCGTCTTTGCCGATGCTTACATGGTGGGTAACCTCGGCGTCTTCCGCCTTGACTCCGGCTTTCTGGGCTACATTGGCCAATGCGCTCGCAAAGCAGGCACCATACCCGGCCGCAAACAATGCCTCCGGATTGGTACCTCCGCCGCCTTGTCCCCCCATTGCTTCGGGCATACTAAGGTTGAGCTTTAAGACGCCGTCCGATGTTTCCACCGTTCCGGTACGCCCGCCTTTTACCGTGGCAGAGACCGTATACAATGGTTTCATATAAAGCACCTCCTTCAATAACCGGTCTATTGTCCATTTAAAGCAATGCACGGGTCTTGAAACGCAAAAGGCGAACTGCCGGCCCTGGCCTATTCCTTAATTTCCTTAAACTTCGCGTCGTAAAGGCGGAACATCGTCTTGTAGCCGGACTCGTCAATTTTAATTCCCACATCGAGCCGGCCCGTCACTTGGAGCGGCTCCGATTTGTATCGGAGCTTGACGTCGTCCGGTACAAACACGATCATAATTTTATTCCAATAGGTTTCATCCCCGTTATCGAACGGACATTCCGCACCCGGTTCCGGGATGAGCAAAAACCAGTTTTTTTCAAAGGACAGCACCTCCCCCATAAACCCCTTTATGGTAACCGTCGTACCGCTAAGATCCCAGAACTGTTCGGAAGGGGTCGTCTGGTCTTCACCGTCGAAAAATCCGGACCAGCTGATGGTCTGAGGACCTTTGGCGGGCTTTTTTGTGCTTATATCCGCGGTTTTCGGCTCGGCGGAAGGCTGCTCCGTTGTTATTTTTGTTTTCGTTTTCGTTTCGGCGGCCGCCCGTTTCGAATCCGTGTCAGCTTCCTTGGGCTGTTTTCCAGTGGGGTTTTCTTGTTCCGCGGCCGCTGATTCTGCCGCCTGCTTTCCTGTCACCGCTTCCGCTTTCTCCGGCTTATCCTCCCTTGCCGTGTCCGTTTTGGCCGGTTGTCGCCCATCGGCGGATGCCGCTTTTGCCGGCAGCTTCCCGTCGGCCGTTCCCGCTTGGGGTAAGCTCTTCTCTACTGCTTTAACGCCGCCTGATAGATCCGCATCTAGATTTTCTTTGACTTGCCCCGTTCCCTCTGTATTTTCGATTTCGCCATCCTGTTTAATCGAACCCTTCTCCTGATCCTTCAAGGGCTCGTTGAGGGATCCTCCAGGGGCTCCCGCTTCCTGCCGCGGCTTGTCGTCAGGCTCTTCATCGGGCGTCCCCCCCGGCGGCTCTTCCTTCACGGTCACGGGCGCGTCTGCCGCCTCAGCCTGGGCGAAGGTTCCCGCGGTCGAGCTGGCGGGTTTGCTTTGCCCGCATGCTTGCAAGAGAATGGCGATCGCTATCATCAACAAAGGAATTAGTCTTTGGTTTCTCATCCTCTTGTTCCTCCTATGCTTTAAAAAGAGTCAACGCATCCGTCCGATACATTCGGAACGCCGGGATCATGGAAGCGGCCAGGCCGATTACCAAGGCTCCGGCGGCAATGGCCGCGTGATCCGCCGTTATCTGAAACGGGTTAATCTGAATGCCCGCATAGTTGAATACGGCTTCTTTAAGAAAATAAGCGGCGGCATGCCCGGCTAGATAGCCCAAAAGAAGCCCGAATGCCGTAAGCGCGAGCCCCTCTCCCACCATCGAAGCCATGATATATCCTTTGGACTTGCCCAAAAGACGCAGCAGCCCCGCATCCTTGGTACGCTCACCCGCGGCGGCCACGAGGGACAACAGGATCGTCACGGCAGCCAACAACACGCACAGCAGGGTCACGATTTCGATCAGTTCGGAACCTCTGTCCACCAGGTTCACCACATCGGCCACCGCCTTGCTCGTGTACACCACCTGAACCCCGGCTTCGCTCTCAAGCGCATCCCTTAACTCCTGCCCGCTCAGCAGCGTCTTGGGCTTCACCAGGACGGCCGTAACCTCCCGATGCCCGCTTTCCACGCCGTGAACCGCCCATGCATGATCTACTGTCGTAAAAACAGCCCGATCATCCGGCGTATTCAATCTCGGCAGTATTCCCGTAATCGTATACCGGAATTGTTCATGCGCATCATGCTCTTCCCCTTCATGCCCCTCTTCGTGCTCCTCTTCGTGCTCCTCTCCATGCTCCTCCTCATCATGCAATCCTTCCACCAATCCATGGGCTCCTGTAAAGCTGTCGCCTACATGAAGTCCCAGCGTTTGAGCCACATGAGCCCCGACGACGACTTCCCCCGTTTGCCGGTATAGGCCGCCTTCCGATAAGGCCCGATCCCCGTATCTTGTCATGAAATAGGCGGAGTCGATCCCCACGATCGGGAATTCGTTAAAATAATCTCCGGTCGTCATGGGGAAAGCACGATCTATCGCCTGATGCTCGCTTACCGCCTCCCACGCTTCTTCGGAAATATTGCCGGTAGGGGCTCCCACATGATAGAAGGTGTTGAGCACCAGCTGCGTTTCGCTTCCGGCAGCGCCGATGACCAGATCAAAAGGGCCGTACCCGTTTTCCGCCCCTTCCTCCACCCCCGCCTTGGACATGGATAGTAAAAGAACAAACCCGACGGTCGCCGTCACCGACAGAATTGTCAGCAGTGACAGAAACTTGCGGTGCAGCAGGTTTCGAAGCATGTAACGCAGCATGCTCATATCGCGACGTCCTCCTGTACTTGCAGGGTACGGTTCATCCGATTGATTTGATGAATATGTTGGGTCGCCGGGAAGCGCTCGGCCATATTCAAATCATGGGTAACGACCAAAAGCGTCTGCTTATGGCTGCCGCACAGTTCCAGCAGCAGGTTGCCGATTTCGTCCGCGGTTTCCCAGTCCAGGCTTCCCGTCGGTTCATCGGCCAACACCAGTTCCGGCTCATGGATCAACGCCCGGACGATCGCCACCCGCTGCTGCTGTCCACGGGACAGCTGGGCGGGCTTGTGGGCTCCCCGATCCTTGAGTCCAACCCGCTCAAGCCATTCATCGACGCTGCCCCGCCGACTTTTCCCTTTCGCGGCACCGGAGAGCGCCATTTCAATGTTTTCCTTGGCCGTTAACGAAGGGATCAGATAAAAATCCTGCATAATATACCCGATATGAGCGGAACGGTAAGAATCCCGGGCAGGCTCGTTCATCTCGGACAACCGCTCGCCGCCGAGCGTGATAACACCCGAATCAGGCTTCATAATTCCGCTGATCAAATGAAGCAGCGTGCTTTTTCCGGAACCGCTGGGCCCGGTGATCGCGATTTTATCGCCCTGGTTGACGTTCCATTCGGGAATATCAAGAATAGGAATCGTTTTTCCCGCTACTTGAAACTGTTTCCTAACTTCACGAAATTCCAGCATGCCTATCCCCCTTCAAAATAAAGCGAACAGGAGAAAAGGGATTCTCCTGTTCCTGCATGATTTCTTCAAGCCTTATTTCAATAGGATTCGTTCCGACAAAGCATCCCATTTCAGCGTTTTTCCGGTCAGCTCGTTAAATGCGCCAAGGGGCAGGTACAAGGTTCCGTTATCGACATCAATGGTGTACTTCCCGTTTGCCTTTGCCGCTTTCCCCCCGAGATCGATCTTCAAGGACTTGCCGCTTACGGTGAGCGTAGCGGTCGCCCCGCTCTCCTGGTATGTTCCTCCAAGCGCCTCGGTCAAGGCTTTTGCCGGATACAGCACCTCTTTATCGCGATTGATCTTAAATTTCGGATAGATATGACGCGATTGCAGCTCGGCCGTCGCCTTAGCCAAATCAACGCCGATAACTTCAGCTCCGGCTACCGCGATTTCGGTGTTGTCGACCTGGCCCTTCAACTTTTCGGCGATCGGTCCATAGGCCCATACCCCTACGTCCACGGCGGAGTGGCCGTGCCCGGACCAACCTACCAGAAGGCGTTTGGAAATCACCGCGTTATAACCGCCTTCCCGTTTATAAGAAGATCCGTCGCCATCAAGGATGTATTGGGCTTCTTCGTCCGTCAGATCCGTAATCCAGGTGTTGTCCGCCACGATTTTCTTCACATCCGCCAACGTTTTGGCTTCGTTTAAAGCGCCGACCAAATATTCCGAAGAATGCTTTTGCTTATCCCACAAATCGATATTGATTTCATAAATGTTATCTCTGGACAAAGACAATCCGCCTGTTTCATGGTCCGCGGTGACGACTACCGACGTATTTCCGTCCTTCTTTGCAAAATCGATCGCCACTTTAAACGCGGCATCGAAATCCAGCGCCTCTTGAACCAGAGTCGGCAGATCGTTCGCATGCCCGGCATGGTCGATCCGTCCTCCTTCGATCATGATGGCAAAGCCGTCCTCATCCGCCGACAATACTTCAAGCGCTTTGGAGGTCATGGCCGCCAGGCTAGGCGTTTCCGCTTTCCGATCCGGTACGTAATCGACGTGGGAGCCGCCGAACAGCCCCAGCACTTTAGTGTCTTTTGCCGTCAATGACTTCAGGCTTTGGGCATCCTCTACCACCTTATATCCCTTCGCTTTAAATTCCGGAATCAGGTTCTTATCCGTCCGTTTTCCCTTTTCCTCTTTTGTTACAAAGAAGGATTTGCCGCCGCCGAAGAGCACATCCACTCCGCTATCCAAATATTGGGACGCGATCGCATTTTCGTTATCGCGGCTGCGCACATGCGAAGCGTAAACAGCCGGTGTTGCATGGGTGATCCGTGCCGTCGTCACGAGGCCGGTGGCCTTCCCGCTGGCTTCCGCCGCTTCAATGACCGAGGCAAACGGTTTGGAGACGTCTTCGTTGGATACGCTGATGCCGGCATTATACGTTTTGTGACCGGTCGCAAAGGCGGTGCCGGCGGATGCCGAATCCGTGACGATACCGGAAACGACGGTACCTCCGTCCTCGCCACGATCCGCATATGTAGTCGCTTGCCCCACATAATAAGAATCAAGATTGAGCGATTTCACGCCTTTTACGTACTGCTGGTAATAGCGGGCGGCCGAAATTTGAGCCGGTCCCATGCCGTCCCCGATCAGCACGATCAGGTTTTTGGAGGACGCCTTCCCGGGGGAAGCTCCCTTGTTTCCGTTTTCCTGGGCGATCGCCGCAGGGCCCGCCGCGATAACCGCCAGAGCCATTCCGCTGACAGCCAGCCTTCTCCACAGCTTATTCATGCTCTTCCCTCCTATTTGGTTTAAACTAAATCGAGTATATTATCCAAATATTTGGGGACTGTTAGAGAAGTGTTACTTCCAGGTAAATCAATCACATCACCACCCCTGAAGGGGTGCGATTAGCACTAGTCTCCCGTCAGACCACCTTGATAACATAGAATTCCTGCATATGTGCATGTTTTTTCTTGGTTGGGGCCAAAAATTTCAAAACTCCTGCAAATCTGCAGGAATTTTCGACGAAACCGGCTCGTTTCTCTAAAATCGCTGGAAATGCCTGCAGATTTGCATCCTTTTGGAGTTGGAAGCTTGGAAGCTCACTAGGCGCCTCTTTGTATGTGACATATCACATCGATTAGCCATTAAGCCACCTTTTCCTTTCGTTATACATCGTAGCTTGAACACTCCTATGATAACGAAACCATCAGGTCGTTTTTTGCTATAAGCAGCACTAACCATCCACATAGCAGGTGGTTTTTTGTTTCGCGCGTTTTCACGCACTCAACTGGCTAAAGCTGTAACAAAAAAAAGCCCCCGGGATGATTCCCGGAGACTTTCTTGCGTAACATAGGATGCGGTCGAGAGGACTCGAACCTCCACGGGCGTACGCCCACTACCCCCTCAAGATAGCGTGTCTGCCATTCCACCACGACCGCGCGGCAGTTCATAAGCGAACATTCTTATTATATCGATGTGTTTAAGAAATGTAAAGTGGAATTAATCTCCACGGTTTTCCTTCTGTCTGCGGTGCTTAATAAATTCCAAGTATTCCTGAATGAACGTCGCTTCGCTATGGTCCAGCGGATAGCCGTATTCCATCAAAATTTCTCCAATGCTCCTGCCGTAGGACGCCTGATGTTCCATTACCATAGAGGGCTGCCTTACTTCCTGCCTGGTCAAGAGCCAATCCAAACTTACGTTAAAATAAGCCGCAATTTCGATCAGTTTGTTCGTGCTTGGCGTCGATTTTCCACGTTTCCAATCTCCCAGATTCCCCGTGCTGATGCTCAGGTCCAGACAGAACTGTTTTTTGGTCATCTTTCTATCCTTAATAAGCGACTCGATCCGGTCATAAATGGCCACTCTCTCCGACCTTCCTTCAGTACATGTCTTTTTTCGCGCATTTGCGTGTTGTTGGATTGTAAAATGACGTATTTGCGTATATAATCAAATCAAAGCTTACTGCCGCTTTAACTCCATCCAATTATACCACAAAATTTCCACAAATTATTTTTGTTATGCAAACTGCGCGATGACACCTGACCCCAAATAACTGGAGTAGGAGGGAATGCTTTGAGAGATCCGTTTTTCCTTTCGCAGGAAGCCGCCAACTGTCTTCCCATAAGCCTGGCCATCCTTGATCCCGAGGGAACGATCCGTTACGTTAACCAAACTTGGATTCGTACGGCGGAGAAATACGGGCTTTCTCCGCTTTGGGACCGTCCGGGAATGAATGTACTGAAGCATTTCGGAAATCCGGCAAATCACAGCGGAAAACCCGATATTACCGAATGGTTGACCCGGCTTCAACGGGTCCTCGACGGAACGCTCCCTTCCTTCAACGCGGAGATGCAGCTTTGCGCCACGAGTAAGCGCTGGTACAGGCTTGAAGGCGTACCTTTGCGGGATGCCGAAACATCGGAGATCCGCGGCTTGATCCTGCTCTACTCCGATATAACCATATATAAAGAAACCGAATCCAAACTTCGCGAAGCCTTCTCCCAAGCCCATATACTCCATGGTTTGCTGCCCATTTGCGCCGTCTGCAAGAAAATTAAAGACGAGCTGAATTCCTGGGTTCCCATCGAAGAATATCTCAAAGCCCGTACTTGCGCAGATTTCACACACGATATTTGTCCGGATTGCATCCGTTCCCACTATCCCCAATACTCCCGCATTTTGGACTCCGGCGATCCCTAACGGGACTTAGATGCTCCTTTGCTTTCTATTTTGATAATTTTTTACAACCAGGCCCACGGTCGCTCCGCCCAAGCCGCCCAGCACGATTCCTGCGCCTCCCAAACCGATCAATCCCGCAGTGATAGCCAGCACGGCACCGGTCGTGGCGGAGGCAAGCGTCGGCAGGTTGATCTCGCCGCCAAACAGCAGGGCGATAAACATCGCGGGAAGTGCGAATTCCAGAATGTCCGACAGTTCCGGAGGAACGAGCCCGCCTAGGCCGATACCGACACTCGTTCCAGCGATCCAGGAGGCGTAAGCCGCAAAGGCAAAGGTTAAATAATAGGCTGGCATAAGCCGTTCTCCACTTTTGAGACGACTGGAAACGACCGCATAAACCTCATCCGTCAAACCAAAAGCCGCAGCCCACTTTAACGGCTCGCTCCATGTCTTCATATGGGGACCTATCGTGGCTCCATATAGAATGTGCCTTAGATTCACCAGCAAAATCGTCGTGATCACTGCGGTCGGGACTGCGGCGTAGCCGATCATACCGACCAGCATGAACTGCGCTCCTCCGGAATAAATCCATACCGAGCCGAGAATCGTATACAGCGAGGAAAAACCGCTGGCTGCCGCCAATACCCCAAAGGTTACCGATATTGGAAAATAAGCGATCACTATCGGCAATGCGTCTTTAAGCGCCATCGAGATTCGATCTTGTCGGTTCATAGTCCTACCCCCTGTTACAGCAAGTAATAAGCGACAGCGTACAAACCGACTCCGGAAGCCACGGTCGGCAGCAATCTCCGGGACCACCAAGCAACCAGTATGGTGGGAACAGCCGCAATAAGGGCTTTATTTTCCGCCCAATTCACCCATTGATCTTGGTTTAACAGCAGCAAAGGACCGAGAAGCGCGCCAAGAACCGCAGGTGAAACAAAGTTCAGCCATTCCCTGGTCTTGTCGGACCATTTTATCCGGCTTCCCAGAACAGACGATCCGGCCCGAAACAAATACGTACCCAAGCCGATCAGCAGTATCATCCAAAGTGTGGCATCCATTCTTTCTCATCCTTCTTATCGCTCTTGACTTAATGTCACCCACATCACGGTCCATTGTAACATAACCCCTATGGGTTGACCTGAAATGCTTTTCATAAATTATACTCGGAAGGGTTATTACTAGAGCATAGAGAAACGGGAGGAACCATCATGAAATTGATCGCCATCGATTTGGACGGAACTCTATTGACAAGCCAAGTCAAACCCAGCGAAGAAGGCATAGCCGAGATTGCCAAAATGCTGAAGTCGGGTGAACATAAGGTCACCATTTGTACGGGAAGAGCGAGCTATGATGTGCGGAATTTGGTCGGTTTGGATAATCTGCCTATGATTTCCTTCAACGGGGCGTCGGTCATAGACGGGGAAGGCCGCCTGTTGAACGAAACGCCGATTGAGCGCAAAATAGCCGAGGAAGCGGTGCAATACTTGCACGAGCTGGATGTATACTTTGAAATTTTTTGCCCGGACGCCATCTATTCTCCTTCCCGGGGGGAAGACAAATTGAGAGCGGAAATGGATGTCCTGCTCAGCTCCAATCCCGGGATTGATCGGGATTTGCTGTGGAAGAGCGCCATGATCCAATTTGTACAGTTCGGTATAAGACAAGTGAATCACCCTCAACAAGTGCTGCAAACCGGCTCGTCCGTCTACAAGTTGCTTGTGTTTACCTACAACGAACGCAAACTTCAAGCGATTCAGGAACATTTTGCCGATCATCCTTATGTCCATACTACCTCTTCCGCCGATCATACTTTGGAGATCATCTCCACCGCTACGGATAAAGGCAAAGCGTTGAAATTTCTCGCCGACCATTACAGCATCCCCTTGAGTGATACGGTCGTGATCGGAGACAGTTATAACGATATCTCTATGTTTCAAATCGCAGGCACCCGAATCGCTATGGAAAATGCGGTTGATGAGGTCAAGCAACTCAGTTCCGCAGTAACCCGCAGCAATAACGAACACGGTGTTGCCTATGCTTTAAGGCATTTAATCTAAGGCCCGGCTAAGTTAAGAGGTTCTAAGACGATCATTCACCTTCACCATTAGAAAACACCGCTGAAAGGCACAAGTGCTCAGCGGTGTTTATTTTGTTCAAGAGGTCACAAATCGCAGCAGTTCGCTAATCAAGGCGGGAAGTACGGAGACATGGCCTTCCCTTTCCACTTCCTTATATTCCACCGCAAGCTTAGGGCAGGATTGAGTAAGCCGGTTCATCAGCTCCCGGGCATCGCGGATCATGGACTCCTTTTCTTCCGTTCCGGTGATCAAGAGGATCTCCGGGGAGAATTCCCCAGCGTCGGGAAAAGTCTCGCCCGCCTGCTCCCATAATGTGTAGAGCACATGATTTTTCCACCAGACTGACGGACTCGCCGCCGCATAGCGTTGGAAAGCCTCCCGCCTTGTCATCATGGCATAGAGAGTGACAAATCCGCCAAGCGAATGGCCGAACAAGGTTTGCTTTGCCCGGTTAATCCGATATCGCCTTCCCAGTTCGGGCTTAAGCTGCCTCTCCAGGAAATCGAGAAACTCATCCGCGCCTCCCGTTTCCGGCCATTTCGTCCCGCCCGGACGTTCCGGCAACTCCCCGTCCTCGGCGTAAACGGTATAATCTCGAAATCTCTCGGTTGTAACCAGCGGTTCGAGAGAGTCATAACCGATACCGACGATCAACGCGGCCGGAATCCCGTGCGGGCCCCGCGATTGCAGTCGCATGGCCTCCGCCAGGGAACCGAATGAGGCGTTCCCGTCCAGGGAATACAAAACCGGGTACCCCGCTTCAGGAGGCGGCGCGTCCGGCACAGCCACGAAAACACGATATTCGCGGCCCGTATGGTCTGCTCTCATACGCCACACCTCGGTTCCCGGGATATGATAGCGCGCGCTGTTCTCTTTGACCGGCTGCAATAACCCGGGAGTTGAATGGAACAATCGCTGCAGGGCTTCGGGAAATCTTTGAGCCATAAACAAATCGTCATGCGTCCCGTCCGGGTCCCAGGCAAACGTCAATTGTTCTTGGGGAAATCCTTGCTCCACCATCAAGCGATAAACCTCTTTACCGCAGTAGACCATATTTTTCTGGACGGTTTGCTTGTAGATTCCTTCAAGGCCGCCCAGGGACATGTATACACGAAGATTAGGGTCCAGTCCTTGCGAACCTCTAACAAAATCAAGCACCCCCGGGTACCAAAAGGAAGGCGACAGCAAACCGAGTTTCCCGAATACGTCCGGCCTCCAATACCCTGCGAACCAGGAAATCAATCCGCCGAGCGAGCCGCCGATCATTCCCGTGGAGTCTGCGGCCGGAATCGTCCGGTAATGCCGGTCAATATAGGGTTTAAGCACCTCCGCAATTTCATCGATATACCTTCGTCCCATCCCGCCAAAGCCGATGGAGGTCGGAGCCAGGGCTTCCGCAGGCCAAGGGGTGTACTCGTCATTTCGGCATGCCGTTTCAACCCCGACACAAATCAATTCAGGCAGTTGCCCCGACAGAAATAAATGCTCCAAATAATTGAGGCAGCTCGTAAAAAGAAAGCCGCCGTCATGCACATACACGACGGGATAATGGCGAACGGTTTTCTCGTAAGAGGGAGGTAAATACAGCAGCACTTCTCTCTCTCCGATTTTCAACTGTTGGAATTTCCGCATCAGGACCTCCCGCTAATTGGGTTATTTTCTGTTTCGAATAAGGAGATAGACAAAATAGGGGACGCCAAGAATAGAAATAACCACGCCCACCGCCAACTCGGCCGGGGCGAATACCGTCTTGCCGATCAAATCTCCGATGACGAGCATCGCGATGCCGATCAGGCCGCTGACAGGGAGGATATGCTTATGCTGCAATCCGACCAATTGCCGCGCCAGATGAGGGGCGATTAACCCGACAAACGCGATGGCCCCCGCAAAAGCTACGCTGGCGCTAATCAGTCCGATACTGCACAGCAGCAAAAGATTTTTTTCCCGTTCCAGCGCCACGCCCAACCCTTTCGCATTTTCCTCGCCCAGCTGAAGCAAATCCAAAACCGACGACCTTAACCAAATGACCAGCGGAATGATCAGCAACCAAGGCAGCATAGCGGCAACAAACTTCCAGTTCGCGCCATGGAGGCTGCCGGACAACCAGACCGCGGCCATCTCATAGTCCTGCGGATTCATTTTGAGCGAAACATACATCGTCACGGCCCCAAAACCGGTTCCCATCGCGATACCGACCAAAATCAACCGCTGAGGGTCGAGTCTTCCTCCTTGTCTGGCGAAGGAATAGATCGCGGCCAAGGCCGCAAATCCTCCGGCCAGCCCAAACAGCGGCATGGTCATCACTCCGAGCCAGCCGGTTAAATTTACGGTTCCCTGGAACAGAAACATGAACAGAACGACCGCCATGCCGGCCCCGGCATTAATGCCGAGAACGCCCGGATCGGCCAGCCCGTTTCGCGTAATCCCTTGAAGAACGCAGCCCGCTATGCCGAGAGCAAACCCGATGCAGGCTCCCAAAACAATCCGCGGCAAACGGAACTCAAAAACGACCAGATCATATTCCGGTTGAGGATCGATCCGTAACAAGGTTTTAACGATATCTTTGACCGATATCTCAAAATTCCCATAAGTTAAGCTGAAATAGACCGCCACGAGGATGAGCAAAAGCCCGCTGGCGAGAACGGCTGCCGTTCTTCCGGCCGAAAATTTACGCACGCTGCTCGCCTCCCCGGGTCTTGATCAGATAAAGGAAGAACGGAACGCCGAACAGTGCGGTCACGACCCCTACCGGCGTTTCAAACGGAAAGTTGATAAACCTCGCCAGCAAATCGCAAAGCGTCAAAAACAAGCCCCCGAGCACACCGGAGACGGGGACGATCCACCGGTAATCCGAACCGGAAATAAACCGGGCGATATGAGGAACAATCAGCCCCACGAAAGCGATTTTCCCGGCCAGGGCCACGGATACGCCGGTCAAAATAACGACGGCCAGCATAGCAAGCCCTTTGACCAGCCAGACTCGAATCCCCAGCCCCGCCGCCGTTTCCTCGCCCAGCGACAAAGCCGAAATCGACTTCGATAATACCAGGCTTAACGCCAGACCCGCCACGGCAAAGGGAACGGTCAGCTTGATCATCTCCGGGTCGAGTTGGTGCAGCCGGGAATTAAACCAGAAACTCAATTTTTGGGATACTTGAAAATACGATTGAATCGCATTGGCGACACCGCTTAAAAAGCTCCCGATAACCGTACCTAAAATCGCCAGGCGGACCGGAGTCATTCCTTTCGGGATCAGCCAAGCCAGTCCGAACACCATCGCCGCCCCGGCCGCAGATCCCAACAAGGAACTAAGAATGTACAAATTGGGGGTGGCTCCAGGCAGTACGGCCATAAACAAAGTGACCGCAAACACGGAGCCGTCCGAGACGCCCATAATGGAGGGGGAGGCCAGGTAGTTTCTTGTAATCCCCTGCATCAGCGCTCCCGACACGGCAAGAAAAGCCCCGATCAGCATGGAGCCTATCGCCCTCGGAAGCCGTGAAGTCATAACGATCTGGTGGTCGACAAGCTCCTTGTCGAAAGCGAATACCGCATTCCACACGGTCTCCAGTGTCATCGGTTTTGCACCGTAACGCGTTGAAATTAAGATAAGTAAAATAGCGGCTGCCGGAGCCATTAACAAAATGAACGCCGGCAGCATTTTTTTCTGCTTCATGATTTAACACGCCTTATTTATACTATTTGGTCAGGCGGTCCACCGCCGCTTTCAAAAATTCAATCTTGCTGTAAGCGGTGCCTCCTTGGATGAGGGGATCTACCGCATTGATAAACAGTTTTCCGTTTTTGACGGCGGCCACGTTTTTCAAAATCGGGTCGTTCTGAAATTGTTCCAGCGCGTTCGGACTTTCCTTATTTTCATCAGGCGAGAATTGAAGGAAAATGTAATCCGGGTTCATTTCGGCAAGCCTTTCTTTGGAAAGCAGTTCCTGGGCTTTCGCCGCCTTTACCTCGGCCGGAGCCGTTAGGCCCAAATCCTCATAGAGCACGGGATTAAAAAACACCTTCTCCGGATATATGTACAGCTCGCCAACGCGAATACGCATCGCAAGCACCTTCGCACCCTTTACGGAATCATTCAGCTTGGTTTTGGCATCCTCCAAATCGGACTTATATTTGGCGATTTCCTGCTCCGCCTGCTCTTGCTTGCCGCTTAACTCCCCAAGCAGGCGCAGATTGCTTTCCCAATCCGTAGACACATGGGAATACGGAAGCGTCGGGGCAATCTTAGCCAATTGCTCCATCACTTCAGGCTTGAACTTGGTGCTGCCCAAGATCACATCCGGTTTCAGGGACAGAATCGTCTCGAAATTCGGTTCGGTCTTCTCTCCTACGGATTGGGCTTCCCCCGTAATCGGCCGGAACAGCTCGGGGAATTGGCCGCCTACGGTGATCGCCCCCACCGGTTTGACGTCCAGGACAATGGCGTCCTCCATCGCTTCCACGGCTCCCGTAATGACAATACGGTCCGTTTTGGCCGGGACCTTGTATTCTTTTCCGAGATAATTAATAATTCTTGTCTCCGCCTGTTCGGCCGAAGCCGCTTTTTCCGTCCCCGACGGGGACTCGGCGGCCTCTTTCTTTTCACCGCAGGCCGTAAATACAACCGATATAAGGAATAACAACCCCACTACTGCCCATTTCGTCTGTTTCATCTCTTCTCTGCTGCCCCTTTCCATGAATCGAATCTATCTATCAGATGATAATGATAATTATTATCATTAATATCGTAAATAACCTGTCATAGATTCGCCATGGATTATCGACGGAAGTTTCATGGACTTTTATCGGAAAAGCAGGCCGGCAGCTCCCCAAGCATTCGCCAGATCGCTTCCGGCGAATATTCCCGCCAAGGATAGGAAGAAAGAAGATGTACCTTCCCGGCGCGAACCGCCTCGATGCCCAGCCACTGGGGAGAAGATTGCAGCTTGGCCCAGTACGCTAAGGTCGCCGTATCCTGCCGGACGAGCAAAAACAAATGCTCCGCCCGGAGGCCCGCGAGCTCCTCGAGCCGGATTGGACCGACGCCGGACAACGCATTTTCAGCCCCCATCATCTCAAATAAAACCTCCCGAAGGCCCCTGCCCTCGTTAATCCTCATTTGATCCAAGTGCAAACAGAGCGGCAGAATACGGGGAGATTCCTTCAACCGATCCCGTAATGTATTGCGAATCTCCGTTTCTCTGGCGTGAAAACCATCGAGCCAGTTTTGGGCTTCCTTCTTTTTATCAAGCAATTCGGCAAGCTCCCCCAACTGGGATTCCCATCCGATTGTTTCGGCCTTCATTTCATAGACTGGAGCGATCTTCTCCAACCTTTCTTGTTCCCAAGCTTCGACACCAGAGGCGCAAATGATCAACTCGGGCCGGGAATCGGCAAGTTTCTGCAAATTCATCCGCTTATTATAATTCTGCCGGTAGGCGTCCAAATGCACGGGAACCACCGACGCCAGAGCATGATAATAAGAACGGGACCATTTGGGGTGAAGAGGCGCGGCGTAAGGAGTAATTTGCAGTGGAAGCAAAAAACCGAGCACGGAAGACGAGCCGTACACGGCAAGCTTATTCTGCTTCGATCTGGAGTAGGCGGTTGGAGACAAACCGAACTCTTTTTTGAACTTCCTACTGAAATAAAACTCGTCTTTGTACCCCACCTGGTGGGCCACATCCCGCAGCCTTCCCCCCGTTCCCAGGATGAGCTGCTTCGCCTTATTCAAGCGGATTTGCGTCAAATACTCCATCGCGCTGAGTCCATACGCCTTCCGAAACACTTCTGCAAAATACTTCGGACTGAGCTCCGCAATTCCCGCCAGCTGGTCCATGGTCAACTCGTCGGCGTAATGCTCCTCCATATGGCTTCTCGCCCGTTCCAACGCCTGGCTCTTATCCGTTCCGGCCGGATGGCCCGATGCCGTTATAATCCCGTACAACAGCTCCTGAAAGTCCAGTTGGGCTTTCCAACGTTTTATCTTATCCTTGTGATAAAAATGGCCATAGACGGACCGGCATAACAAGGCTGCGCGATCTTCCCAACCCGGGAAATGGATGATCCTTTCCTCCACCCCGTCTTCCCTATTCATTTCGGTCTCGCGTAATTCATGGCGAAGCCCCTCATTCGCCTGATTGGCTTGGTAAACGCTAAAGTAAAACACCATCGCATTTACCGACGCCGGTGACTCGGCTGACATCCCGAAGGTGCTGTTTTTGGGACAAAAACAGGCGGAGCCTTTGCTCATCCGCAAGGTCTGCTGATCCCGTTCCATAAGGATGTCGCCTCCCAGCAATACAATGAGAGCCGAATGCAGCGTTAACCGTTGGTCCCCCGGCTGTCGCAGCCCTTTTATGATTTCAAGATCCCACAGGCGAACGGTCCAAGGACCGCCCCCCGGTTGGAATTGGTCCGGTTGATCGGTTTTAGGATCAAGCAATGCAAAAACCACCTTTTATTGAGAATCATTATCAATCAATATACCATATTCCTCTAAGCTTAGGTTTGAAAATGAAAAAAAGCAGTCCCGATAACCGAAGTTACCGGGACTGCCTCAAATCATAGGATGCGGTCGAGAGGACTCGAACCTCCACGGGCGTACGCCCACTACCCCCTCAAGATAGCGTGTCTGCCATTCCACCACGACCGCATATATGGTGACCCGTAGGGGATTCGAACCCCTGTTACCTCCGTGAAAGGGAGGTGTCTTAACCCCTTGACCAACGGGCCGTACGCTGTGTCACCCAGAAGCGGCGACAAGAATGAGTATAACAGAAACTAGAATGCCTTGCAACAATAATTTTTAAAGTTTTATAGAGGGATACTCTCGCGACGAACCTTCCCATTGAGGGTTCTCATCCCTCTGCAAAAAGAACCTCCCGGATTTAACGGGAGGTTCTTGATCGATGTAACTCAGAACGGAGAGAGAGGGATTCGAACCCTCGCACCGCTTACGCAGTCTAACCCCTTAGCAGAGGGTCCCCTTATAGCCACTTGGGTATCTCTCCAGGAAAATGGCTCCCCGAACAGGACTCGAACCTGTGACAACTCGATTAACAGTCGAGTGCTCTACCAACTGAGCTATCGGGGAATAGAAGTGTCGTCAGAACAAAATTAAATTTATCATGTTTGTGTAAACAAGTCAAGATTTTAGCGGTATTTTTGACCTCCGGTTATAAGGAATTCATAACTAGATAGGTTGACCTAAAGGATTGGCACTGAGCAAGGATGAGATAGGCATTCGGACATAAAGTACCGCCGTCGGAGTCCGTATCATTAACGGGAAAACTTCCTGTTAATTTACCACTATTGGCCTCTCGATCGGATTTAGCTGGAAAAGTTCCATCTATTTCGCGGTCCTGTTGCCGATATACAAAAACTCAGGCGAATTAACGGGAGGTTTTCCAGCTAATTCGCTTCTGCAGCCGAATACGTACCAAATTAACGGGAAGAATTCCCTTTATTTCGAACCAAATCAATAGTTCAACCTATATCGATAATCTCCTTGATTCTTGTTAGATCCCCACTGCAAAGAGCATCCAGATTTTCAAAAATCTTTTGGGCCGGCCAGTCCCACCATTTAATGGAAAGTAGATATTCGATGAGTTCGTCATCAAATCTTTTTCGAATTACTTTACAGGGATTCCCCCCGGCGATATGGTAAGGAGGAACATCTTTTACGACGACTGAATTGGCTGCGATAATGGCTCCGTCACCAATATGCACACCCGGCATTACGGTAACATTTTGACCGATCCACACATCGTTTCCTATAACTGTATCGCCTTTTAAGGGTAAGTCTGCCAGTGTGGGAGCCGACTTTTCCCAACCATTGCCCATAATGTTAAAAGGATAGGTGGTTACGCTGGACATTCTATGGTTTGCACCATTCATAACAAATTCAATGCCCTTGGCTATAGCGCAAAACTTCCCGATTATCAACTTATCTCCGATAAATTCATAATGATGAGTAACATGCTCTTCAAACTTTTCTGCCCCGTCTATATCGTCATAATATGTGTAGTCACCGACTATGATATTGGGTCGAGTGACCACGTTTTTAATGTAACATAGACTTTTAATTTGCTCGTTCGGGTAGATGGCATTAGGATCAGGACCATATCGCATATAAAAATCCCTCCTTCGATGGTTTTGATATTTCATTATACCTTAGATTTGCGATTAATCTTTGCCTAAATACGCTATAATTGCTCCCAAAATAAAAAGAACCATCGTCTCCATAAAAGGAACCGTGGTTCTTATGTTTTTGCTTGGTGATGCAATCCTGCTTCGTTTTTGTTTTTCGGGTTCTCAAATCCGCAAAAGAGAACGGGCTGCGGCCGAGTTCCGGGTTTCTTTTTCCCTCGCGGATCAGCTTCCGGCGAATTTTCTTAGCTTTCGATTGGGCCATTCTTAGTTCACTCCTTACATGTATTGAGCTAAGTATAGCACATGTTTGACCCTTACAGTGCGTTTAAACGCAGCGGGCCGGCACATCTTCCGCATCGGTATCTGGCCGGGTCGACCTTCCGCTTTCGCAGGTACTCCATCCCGCACTTGGAACAAGTCAGTTTATACCGATAGGGCAGGACCCTGCGTTTGGCGGTCCCGGGCAATCCCTGGCAGTAGCGGCTTCCGCCCACCTGCGCCAGCAGTCGCTTAAAATCGGGATCGCCATGCTTGTACCCTCTCCCCGACAAATGCAGATGATAGTGGCACAGTTCGTGCTTAATAATCCGCTCTACTTCTTCTTTCCCGTAAACTTCCAACTGCGCGGGATTGATCTCGATATCATGGGATTTCATGAAATATCGCCCTCCGGTCGTCCGAAGGCGCCGGTTAAAGCTCGCCCGATGCCTAAACGGAAGGCCGAAGGAGTCGTGGGAAATCTGCTCCACCCAGGCTTGCAGTTGTTCATTGGTCATCGGCTTGTCCCCTTTTCCGCCCAAAGTCTGATCTTCTCCCTCAAGGTTGTTACTTGAATTTTAACTTCGCCTTACGCTACACTGTCAAGTAGGATACAACAAAAAGGAGATATCGTACATGGCCCTTATGAGATACGTCATTTTGCAGCAGGAGCAAAACTTGTTATTTGTAGAAATGCCCCGCGATTATGCCTATCAGCTAAGCGCGTTGAACCTGCGTTTGAATAAAGAAATCGATAAACTGACCGCCAGCAAGGTTCCCGCCCTGCCCATCGCGGTAGCGGAATGCGATAATCTGGATTTGCTTCAGGAATCGCTGCTCATCACAAGCGGATTGGATTACATCAATGACTTGGAAGCGGCGTTCTCGGCCATCCGCGAAGAAAATTACCCGCTGATCTCCCTTTTGACGGAGATTCGGGCATTGCAAGCCCAGCTTGAACAATGGTACGAGGAAGAAGGAATAGCCTAGCATCCTTCCGGCTGGACCTGCACGGTTTCCGGCGTTTCCCCATATGCTACCTACAAAGGGTGCCGGAGGAGGAGATCGTGTTGCCTAAGTGGCTCAGCAACCAGATAATGCGCGCCTTTCATAAGCGCGACCGCCGACAGATTCGATTATTGAATGACTGCTGGTTTTTCTATTATAACCGCCGGGACGATAGCGGTCCGAA
Source organism: Paenibacillus faecis (assembly GCF_008084145.1). GTDB lineage: Bacteria > Bacillota > Bacilli > Paenibacillales > Paenibacillaceae > Fontibacillus > Fontibacillus faecis. Next base: position 1,310,751 of record NZ_VSDO01000001.1, read on the forward strand.
TCATGACCTGCAGTAAAGTATCCCCCCGTGAAAAACCATGGTGCAAAACGAAAGCCCGCCATCTTTGGCGGGCTTTGTTCTTGGTAACGGGTGCAGCTTTTCAATTGTCACACAACCCCCTCCAATTCATAAACGACGATTTCCTGTTCTTTTCCTTTCATCTGCAGCTTGCCAGGAGAACTTACCCGGATCCTGTCCTTAACCGCCTCATAGGTCGTTTCGCTGATTAGAATTTGCCCCGGTTTGGCCAGGCTCTCCAATCTGGCCGCGGTATTTACGGCGTCCCCCACGGCGGTGTAGTCCATTCTCGTCAAGGAGCCGATGTTGCCGAATACCGCCGGGCCCGTATGGATACCGATACCGAACTGGACTTGACGGCCGTATCGGTCCATAAGCCTTCGCTCCAAGCCTGCGGCGCCTTCTTTCATCGCCCATGCGGCCTGAACCGCCTTCATCGGATGATCCTCCTGAAAAAAGGGCGCGTTGAAGACCGCCATCGCGGCATCTCCGATAAATTTATCCAACGTCCCTTCATAACGAAGAATACAGCCGGCGGTGAGGTTCAAATATTCGTTTAAAATGGCGACGACTTCTTCCGGCTCCGCGGTTTCAGACAACAGGGAAAATCCACGGATATCGACAAAGAGAATCGTCAGAATGCGGCGAGTCCCACCCAATCTGAGTCCGGCTTCTCCGCTGTTCAAGATTTGATGAACCACCTGCGGCGCCATGTACCTTCCGATAATATGCTCAACTTTTCGCAGTCTGCGTTCTCCCCGCAGCCGAAGGAGAACAATACATAGCAAACACGCGGCTTGAGCGCCGAGCAGAAGCATCACTCCGCCGGCCGGCATCTTGCCTTGCAAAAACGGTAAGCCGCTTAATATCAGTTCCCTCACACTTACACTCCCCGGTTCTCCCTACTCCACGCATGAATGCAGTACGACCACGTCTCTTTTTTTGGCTAAATCCAGCTCATAGGGGTGACTTACCCGTGTTCCGTCGGCCTCCCGGATGATCCGAAGCAAGGGGCGATGACTAAGTCCGCTGGCATGGGCCGCTACAACCCCTACTTGTCCGCTGCTCAGCTTCAAGGTGGTGGAGATCGGAAACACCGAAATATTTTTCAAAAAGGCTTTAACCAGCTCCGCATCGAAAAACCGGTCGCCGGCGCCGAACAAAAATTCAACCGCTTCGCTTTCCCTATAGGCTTGTCTGTAAGGGCGCGGAGAAATCAAGGCGTCATACACATCCGAAATAGCCACGATTTGCACGATCTCCGGAATGTCTTCGCCCTTCATATGGAACGGATAGCCAGACCCGTCGAAGCGTTCGTGGTGAAGCAGCGAGCACTTGGCCGAAACCGCCGACACTCCTTCCAGCCCTTCCGTAAGGCGATATCCTTCAATCGTATGATTTTGCAAAATGACGCGCTCCTCTAAAGTCAGTTCCCGAACGCACCGCAGGATGGACTGAGGAACCCGGGTCATTCCGACATCAAACAGCAGGGATCCTGCAGTGAGATCAAGCAACTTCGCGTTATCGTACTGAAGCGAGATGCCAAGCATCACGGAAAGTGCGGTCACACTCAGCGTGTGCTTAAACAATCCTTGGTCATACGTACGAAGCATGGTCAGAAGATCCATTATTTTTTGATGGGAAGATATATCGCACACCAGACCGCGAAAAAGCCGCTTGAACCGCTGCTCTACGAAAGGAATGGCAATCCGGCCATGAACTTTCTCGGATTCCGCCAACTGCATTAACTCGGCCAGCGTTTGCTTGCGGGCGCGAAAATCGGAAACCGGCACTCCCGTACTGGCTGAAAAATGGGTATGGTTTAAAGCCGGCTTCTCCTGTTCCGCCAAAGACGATTCGGGCATCGGCAGTTTCCTGTTCTTCACAACCACCGAAACGACTCCCAACTGTCTGATTCTCTTGATGTATTGCTCCGTCAGAACCGTCCCCTCTTCCAGAATCGTTAGCCCTGTGCGTCCAAGCACGGCCCGACCTAAAATGTCTCCAGGTTCCAATAATTTGACATGAAACTCTTGCATCGCTTTCTACCCCTGTTCGATCAAAATAGAGGAATATGCCTGGTCGATGGCGAATTATTCCTATCGACAACATTAACAGGATTACAACCGCGAATTTGTAGTGTGAACCACAAAATGTGAAAAAAGTCTCGGTAACGGTACTTTGGTAGCAAAGCAAGAAGCAGGAGGGAAAACTGTGAAAAACCTGCATTTTTTGCGTAATTTTCCTTTCTTTGAGCATCTGGAGGAAGCGGATCTGGAAAAAATCGTTCCGCTTTTTATGACTAGGACATATGAAAAAGGAACTACGCTTTTTTTGGAGAACGAGGATGGCGAGGAACTGTTTCTGATCCAGTCGGGAGCCATCCATATCTACCGAAATGATGAGAACAGAGAGATTATTTTGGCGGTGCTCCGTGAGGGCGACTTCTTCGGAGAGATGGCTCTGCTGGAAAGCGGACAAGTCCGCTCGGCATCCGCCCGCACGATTGAGAAATCGGTACTGTGCATTTTGAAGCGGCGCGATTTCGTCGAGATGCTGAAGGTAAACCCGCAGATTACGCTCAAGATCCTGGAGACCGCGCTAACCCGGCTTCGCAAAGCCAATGAGCAAATCCTAGATCTGACCTTGTTGGACGCCAGAGCGAGAATCGTTCGCACACTGCTTCGGCTGATGGAGGAGCATGGCCGCCGCAAAACGGACGGCATTCAAATCGGGCTAAAGCTGACCCATCAGCAGATTGCCGATATGTCCGGCACCGTAAGGGAGACGGTAACCAAGGTGATGCTCGACCTACAAAACAGCGAATATATTTCCGTCGATAAGAAAGTCGTGCTGGTACGGGACCCCGAAAGGCTGAAACAATCCGCCGGTCTGTAACAATTCGCTAGCGTATATAGCCTGTGTACATATCAGGAAAGTTCTTTCGATTTAGCATAAAAAGGAAGCCGCCTAACGGCGCACACCATAGCAACCGCAAAAAAACCGGACGGCATGTGCTGTCCGGTTTTTCGTCTGTCATCTATAAAGCCGATTTTTGGGGATTTCGCATCGTAAGTCCGACGCGTCCCTTTTTCAAATCGACATTCAGGACCCATACGGTCACATTGTCGCCGACCGAGACGACATCCATCGGGTGCTTGACATATCCTTCGCTGAGCTGGGAGATATGCACCAGGCCGTCGTTCTTGATACCGATATCCACGAAGGCGCCGAAATCGATGACATTCCGCACGGTCCCCTGCAGTTCCATGCCCGGGGTTAAGTCCTCGATCTTGAGCACGTCGGTGCGGAAAATCGGCAGCGGCAGCTCCTCGCGCGGGTCGCGTCCCGGACGCTGAAGGCTGTCCAGAATGTCGCGAAGTGTGGGAACCCCCACTTCCAGCCGGGCCGCCATCGCTTCCGCGTCGACCGCCGCAAGTTTGGCGGCCAGCTCTTTGGAGCCGACTTGTCCCAAATCGACGCCCAACTCCGCGAACAACCGGTTCACCACGTCATAGGACTCGGGGTGGATCGGCGTTTTGTCCAGCGGGTTCCGTCCGTCGCTGATCCGTAGAAACCCGATGCACTGCTCATACGTTTTGGCGCCGAGTCTCGGCACCTTTTGCAACTGCTTCCGGTCGACGAACCGTCCGTTCTCCTCGCGGAACTTGACGATATTCTTCGCCGTCGTCGCGTTGACCCCGGACACGTACGAGAGCAGAGACGGCGAAGCCGTGTTGACGTCGACCCCGACATGGTTGACCGCCGATTCCACAACGGCGGTCAGGCTCTCGTCCAACTGCTTCTGGGAGACGTCATGCTGGTACTGTCCGACCCCGATCGCCTTCGGCTCGATTTTGACGAGCTCGGCCAGCGGGTCCTGCAGGCGCCGGGCAATCGAAACCGCGCTCCGCTCGGCTACATCCAGATCGGGGAATTCCTCCTGCGCCAATTTGGACGCGGAGTAAACGCTGGCACCGGCCTCATTGACAATTAAATAGGCCAGCTCTTTGTCTTTCCGTTCGGCGATGACCTCGGCGACGAACTGCTCCGTTTCGCGCGAGGCGGTCCCGTTGCCGATCACGATCAGCGAGACGGCGTACTTGTCGATCAGCTCGCTGAACTTGGCGGCCGCCTCCCGCTTCTTGTTGTTCGGCGGCGTCGGATACGTCACCGCGACCTCCAGCAGCTTGCCCGTGTCGTCGACCACGGCCAGCTTGCAGCCGGTCCGGTAGGCCGGATCGACGCCGAGCACGCGTTTGCCGCGGACGGGCGGCTGCAGCAGCAGGCTGCGCAGGTTCCCGGCGAAGATGGAGATGGCCTGCTGTTCGGCCCGCTCCGTCAAGGCGCCGCGAACCTCGCGCTCGATCGAAGGCGCGATCAACCGCTTGTACGCGTCCTCAACGACACTGTGAAGGATGCCGCTCACGGCGGAATTTCCCTTAATCCAGCGTCCCGCGATATAGCGATGAATCGGCTCCGCATCCACTTCAAGCGTCACTTTGAGGACGTCTTCCCGTTCTCCGCGGTTCATCGCGAGAATGCGGTGGGAAGGCATTTTCTTTGCCGGCTCCCGATAATTGTAGTACATCTCGTAAACGGACTCGGCCTCCGGCGATTTGGCCTCCGATACCATCATCCCATGGTCCATCGTATATTTGCGGGCCCATGCGCGGATCGCCGCTTCATCGGCTATCGCTTCGGCGACGATATCCATAGCGCCCTGGAGCGCTTCTTCCGCCGTCTGAACGCCTAAATCGGGGTTCACGTACCGGCTTGCCTCAACCAGCGCATCCCCCTGCTTGGGCTCGGACCTCAGCCATTCGGCCAGCGGCTCCAGCCCTTTTTCCTTGGCCACACTCGCTCTTGTTTTGCGTTTCTGCCGGTAAGGGCGGTACAAATCCTCCACTTCCTGGAGCTTGACCGCTTTCTCGATCGACGCGGCCAAGTCGTCCGTCAGCTTCCCCTGTTCGGCGATAATGCGAAGGACTTCCTTCTTCCGTTCCTCCAGATTGCGCAAATACTGCGTACGGTCCTCAATTTCGCGAAGCTGGTTCTCATCCAGCTCCCCGGTCATTTCCTTCCGGTAACGGGCGATGAAGGGAATGGTGTTCCCTTCGTCCAATAGCGAAATCGTCGTGCGTACCTGTTTCTGGGACAGCGAGAGTTCCTTGGCGACCTGCTGAACGATCCGTTCGCGGTTCTCCCTCCCGTTTTGTTCCTCCGCCTTTATGGCATCCGCTTGCGTATGTGACAATAGAATCCCTCTTTCGCTCAAAAATACTCTGTGCTTAGTATTATCACAGACTTCCCAAGGTATTTCCACCACCAGATGAATGCCGGTCCTTTGGAAATAAAAAACACCCGTCCAACGGGTGGCTTGCTCTTAGGCTATAAGCCTTTATTACCGGCTCGCGTCTAAAAGAGCTAGCTTTCACTTCGTTCAAGCTACTATGCCAATTGCCGCTTTTGCCTATCCCTTAAAGGGTGCGTTTATTGCTAGTCCCCTTCAGACAACCTTGATAATATAGAATTCCTGCATATGTGCATGTTTTTTTCTTGTTAGGGGCCCAAAATTTCAAAATTCCTGCAAATCTGCAGGTATTTTTGGCGAAACCGGCTCGTTTCTCTAAAATCGCTGGAAATTCCTGCAGATTTGCATCTTTTTTCGCATACGCTCGGGAATCGGCATAAAAACCTGCAGATTTGCATCTTTTTGGAGTTGGAAGCTTGGAAGTACTCTAGGCGCCACTATGTAGGTGACATATCACTTCGATTAGCCATTAAACCACCTTACCTTTCGCTATACATAGCAACTTGAACACTCCTATGATAACGACCCCATCTGGTGTTTTTTTGCTATAGCAGGCGGTTTGTTGTTTCGCACGCTTCGCGAGCTCAACAGACTAAAGCCACTAATAAAAAACACCGGGGCTGCGTATAGCCGCGGTGTCTCCGGGAACATGGATGACCATTAGAAGTTCGTGTAAATATTTCCGCTGCTTACCGAAGCAAACGCGATAAGAGCGAAGACTAAAATCAAGAGAATGATGCCGTACAAAGCGGTTCCGACGATACCGCAAACCAGACCGGCAATGGATAATCCCTTGCCCTGTTCCCCGGTTCTCTTCAACTCCTTGAAGGATAAGCTGGCAAATACAATGGCCACAATCCCCAGGAGAAAGCCTATATAAGGAATCACGATGGACAGGATGCCCATGACGAGAGATGCGATCGATTTACCGTTCGTCTTGGCGGGTGGCGGCGGATAGCCGGGCGGGTAATTGTTGAATGTCGTGTATTGATACTGGTCTTGCGGATTTTGATCCATGAAGAAGCCTCCTCAAAAAAATTACTGCATATTCGCATGGCCGGAAAGCCAGAAAATATCCCTATGCTTGGGAATCCATTTCCTGCCCTCACATATGCCCCAAAAAAGTCCAGATAATAACATTGTACTTCATCCTCAGTTTTGGTGCCATCCTTATTTATACATTGAAAAAAACGGCAGGAAATTTTCAGTTTTCTTTCAGCCTCACTTCAGAATAGATTCAACTTGCCCCCTTAATATGAAGAGTGCCTAATATCAAGGAAAGCTGGAGTGATGGAATGAGAGCAAAGAGATGGCTATGGATCGGGCTCACGGCAGCCGCCCTTGCGGCAGTCGCTATAATTATCGTATTGAACTTACCGGATCGAAACATGGAATCGCCCTCCCCCGTCCAAAGCACGGCCAAGGCGGCCATGGGCGATATTACCGTCAGCGTTTCCGGATCCGGCTCGGTGATCGCTACGGACAGCGAAACGGTGCGGACCAAGGACGAAGGCAAAGTGAAGCAGGTGTTGGTCGAAGCCGGTGACGTCGTCAAGAAAGGACAAGTTCTGCTCACGTTTGAAGCGAATGATCTCACCGAGAATCTCGAATCGCAGCAAAGGAATCTGAAATCGCAGCAGTTGGATCTTCAGGACCTTCAGGAACAATTCAAACAAAAAGTCGCGGACGGCGGGACGGAGGAGGAGTTAACCTCCATTAAAAAGTCGATAGCCAAACAGGAGCTGAACATTCAAAGCACGGAAAAGGAAATCGCCTCGATTCGGGAAGATATGGCTGCCCCGGATCCGCTAACCGCTCCGATTGACGGAACCGTGACCACCGTCAACATCACGGCCGGGGAGCAAGCTAAGACCGGAACCGAATTGTTTGCGATCCATAATTATCAGGACCTCAGCGTTGCGATTCAGGTGGATGAGCTGGATATCCCCGAAGTAAAACCGGGACTGAAGGCTGCCGTTCAAATCGATGCGCTGCCCGATCAAACCTTTGAAGGCGAAGTTTCGGATATTGCCGACGAGGGGGTCGCCTCCAACGGGGTTTCCCTGTTTGACGTTACGATAAAGCTTCTGAAGACCGAGGGAGTTCGAGTCGGCATGTCCGCGGAAGCTACGGTGATGTTGGAGGAGAAAAAGAATGTGCTGACGCTTCCCATCGAAGCGGTTCAACAACGGGGCGAAAAATACATAGTCCTCCTGCCTTCCGGTTCCTCGAACGACGGCGGTAACGTGCGGGAGCAGACGGAAACCGGCGAACCGGCGGCGGATTCCGCGTCACCCACCGCCCGAAAAACGGGCGCTTCGGCCAATGGCCGGATGAAGGAAGTCCAGGTTGGAGCGCATAACGAAACCCGGATTGAGATCGTCAGCGGCTTGAACGAAGGAGACGAAGTCGTTATCCCCACCGTTCGGCCTTCCGGCAGCTCAACGGCCAATGAGCAAGCCGTCCCCGCAGGGATGGGCGGTTTCGGAAGCGGAGGCGCTCCAATGCCCGGCGGTATAGGTGGCGGCATGGGCGGCGGTATGCCCGGCGGCGGAAGCGGGATGCCCCGCAGCGGCGGTGGTGGCGGGGGTGGGAGAGAATGATAAGTTCGCCCCGGCCGCTAATCGAAGTGGATCGTCTGAGTCACGGCTATATCATGGCGGGAGAGAGGATACCCGTTTTGCAAAATATCTCCTTTCGCATTCATGACGGGGAATTTGTCGCCATTATCGGACCTTCCGGCTCCGGAAAATCAACCCTCATGAATATGCTGGGCTGTCTGGATGTCGCCGATGCGGGCGGCTACATGTTGGACGGACAGGACGTCCGTCAATTGTCCGATAACAAATTGGCGCAAATCCGCAATGAAAAAATAGGTTTTATTTTTCAGCAATATAACCTGCTGCCGAAACTCTCGGCCTATGAAAATGTGGAGCTGCCCCTGATTTACCGGAACATGCCGCACCGGGAGAGAAAGAAGGCGGTTGAGGCGGCGCTCCGATCGGTCGGTCTGGAGAACCGGATGCATAACCGCCCCTCCGCTCTGTCCGGCGGTCAACAGCAGCGCGTGGCCATCGCCCGCGCTATCGCCGGGAATCCTCCGATCCTGTTGGCTGACGAGCCTACAGGCGCGCTCGACAGTAAAACCGGTGCCGAAGTGATGGAAACGATCAAAGATTTAAACCGTAAAGGGCATACGATCATTCTTATCACACACGACCTTTCTATCGCAGAGCAAGCCAAGCGGGTTATCCGGATCATGGACGGCGAGATCGTCGAGGATCGGGGGGCCGCGGGATGAACCTGTACCAAAGCATCAAGATGGCCTTGAAAAGCATACTTGGGAACAAAGTTCGATCTTTTCTGACGATGTTGGGTATTATTATAGGCGTGTCGTCCGTGATCACCCTGGTCTCCGTCGGCCAAGGCACCACTTCGTCCATTACCGAACAGCTGGAAGGGCTCGGAACCGATCTGCTCACCGTCAATATCATGGGCCGGGGAGCGACGACGTCCCTAACCTACGCGGAGGTCAAAAGTTTGAGCGAAATTGAGGGGATCAAGGCGGTTTCTCCGGTCATCAACGGTTCCGCTACCGTAAAAAAGGGAACGATTAACGATACGTATACCATTGAAGGGATTACTCCCGCCTATGAGGAGGTTAAAGATTTTCATGTCCAAGCGGGTCGATATATTCTCGATATCGATAATGAATATCGCATGAAAGTGGCGCTTATCGGCACCGAGGTGGCCGGCGACTTTTTCGGAACCGACAACCCGGTCGGACAAACGCTGCAATTGAACGGATCCAGCTTTACCGTCGTCGGGCTGTTGGAATCGATCGGCACCAGCGCGACCGAGTCCAATGACGACAAAATTCTGATTCCCATCACGACCGCGGAACGATTTATGCAAACCCGGGGCATCCGTTCGATCACGGTCCAGGCGGAATCGACCGACCTGGTCGAGCGGACGCAGAGCCGGCTTGAAGCGTGGCTGAACGAGAAGTTCAAATCCGCCGACAACGCCTATACGATTTTCAACGCCCAGGAAATGATGGATACGCTGAACTCGACCACCCAGATGCTGTCCATGGCGCTCGGCGGGATCGCCGGGATTTCCCTCCTCGTCGGCGGAATCGGAATTATGAATATTATGCTGGTGTCCGTCAGCGAGCGGACGCGGGAAATCGGGGTTAGAAAAGCGATCGGGGCGAAAAAAAGGAACATTCTGCTCCAATTCATGATCGAGTCCACCGCCCTGAGCAGCTTCGGAGGCTTGATCGGCATAGGCATCGGGTACGGCGCTTGCGCTCTGATCAGCACTTATTCGACTTTAAGCGCCGACGTTTCGATCGCCGTTGTGCTCATAGCTTTTGGCTTCTCCTTGTTTATCGGCGTCGTCTTCGGCATGATTCCGGCCAACAAAGCCGCCAAGCTGAGACCGATCTATGCGCTGCGGAACGACTAGCCCGCGCCCGCCCAGATTGATATCACAATGAAAAAAGGCAGTGATTTTCTCGTTTTCAGAGGGAAATCATCGCCTTTTTTTCGCCTGAGGGGCCCGCGCACGCGACAAACTATCCCCCGTCAGATAACCTTGATAACATAGAATTCCTGCATATGTGCATGTTTTTTTCTTGTTTGGGGCAAAAATTTCAAAATTCCTGCAAATCTGCAGGAATTTTCGACGAAACCGGCTCGTTTCTCTAAAATCGCTGGAAATGCCTGCAAATTTGCATCTTTTTTCGCAATCCCCTCGGGGATCGCCTTAAATACCTGCAGATTCGGCGAGGCCCCCTTATTTCGGAGTCCTACCCTACAATGTTTATGAATTCACAGGATTGCTCCTTATTCTGCCGTATTACACCGCTCTATGAAAGGCAGAGGTGTCTTTCAGTGTCCTCACCCATATTGAGAACTTCGCTGGAGACATTTTTCTTAAGTTACCGTGAATTTTTCGGTTGTTGTAAAAGTCCATGTATTGGTCTAGTGCCTCATAAGCTTCATCCAGGGTCATAAAGTCCCTCCGGCTAAACAGATGGCGCTCCAGGACGCTGTGAAACGACTCAATGTAGGCGTTCATATTGGGGGACCGTGGCGGAATACGCTCATGAATAAGATCCAAGCTTTCACAGGTATCCCCAAATAGCTTGCTAACGAACTGTGGACCATTGTCTGTACGAACCACCGGCATGGGCTCGCCGGGCTCTATACGGTCTTGCAAGGCATACCAGAAGGTTTGGACGACTTGTTTAGCTTCGCATACCGGGCCTCTATACTGCCCTACTACCATTCGGTCAAACACATCTATAATGCTGAGTATAAAAAAGAACCGGTTCTGCCCGATCGCGTATCCGTATTTAATGTCCATTTGCCAAAGTTGGTTTGACCCCGTTATAACTCGATTTCTCGGTAATCTGCGGGGGTGAGAGCGTAGGCGCTTTCTAGGTTTCTGCAATATGTCTAACTCTTGGCAAAGTCGATAAGACTTCTTTTTGTTGAAGATGAGATCATACTTATCTCGAAGGGATTGGGCTAGAAACTTATAACCATAGACAAACTCTTCTCCTTCAAGGAGTTCGAGCAGCCATTCTTTAATTTGTGCGTCGCTAACTTTCTCACCTGTAGTCGTGTATGAGTATCCCGGCACAGGGCGCCCTGCACGGCTTTCGGTTGGACGTTCTTCGCCTTTTTCTGCCGACTGGGCGAGTCGCTTTTTACGGTAATACGTTGATTCTGACAACCCAAGAATGCGCAGCACAACAGCTGCCGGTTCCCCCCGCTTAATGAATGGGTCGGCTATTTCAAATTTTTCAGATAAGCGGGGTTTTGCTTTTTTAGCAGCTCTCGCAAAATTTCGATTTCGAGTTCTTTTTCACCAAGGACCTTAACGGCCTTTTGGTAGCGTTGCTCTACCTCCTGCAGGCGTTGCAACTCTTGAACATGTTCGTCTGCCGCAGGAATTTCTTCAGGCGAAATAGAGTCCCGATGATCTCGAATCCAACTACGGACAGTCTCAGGGTGGACGTCGTACATTCGAGCCAATACCCCCACCTTAACACCTGCCATCGCTTCTTTCACAACTTTTAAACGTTTTTCTTCATTCAACCTTTTTCCCATACCGATCATCTCCCTTTGTCCTAAGTTTAAATTATTGGGCAGGGAGACTCCAGTTTAATTAGGGGGCCTTAGAGGATTTGCATCTTTTTGGAGTTGGAAGCTTGGAAGCACGCTAGGCGCCTCTTTGTAGGTGACGTATCACTTCGATTAGCCGTTAAACCACCTTTTCCTTTCGTTATACAACATAGTAGCTTGAACACCCCTATGATAACGACCGTATCGGGTTGGTTTGTTGCTATAAGCATCACTACACCACCCGCATAGCAGATGGCTTGCTGTTTCGCACGCTTCGCGAGCTCCACTGGCTAAAGCCACGAACAAAAAACGCCCCGAACGAGTTGTTCGAAGCGTCCGACCCGAGCTTGACGCCGTCTTCTCGGGCGATATGTTTAAAAGTCAATTAAACCAAGACTAATGAGCAAAGCGTCGTTCACCTTTTTCATCGTCTCGTCGTCTAAATGCGTAATTTTGTCGGTTAATCTCTGTTTGTCAATCGTACGGATCTGTTCCAGCAAGATAACGGAATCCCGATCAAACCCATGCGTTGCCGCCTCAATTTCGACATGCGTCGGCAGCTTCGCCTTTTGGATTTGTGCGGTAATGGCAGCAACGATCGCCGTCGGGCTGAATCGGTTGCCGATATCGTTCTGGATAATAAGCACCGGTCTCACCCCGCCTTGCTCAGAACCTACTACAGGGGAGAGGTCTGCAAAAAAAACGTCGCCGCGCTTTACGATCAATAGTTACACCCCGCTTACTAGGCGGTCCAGAGTGCTGTCTGCATCTTCCTCCGCATGGAACGCTTCAGAGGCCATGGACAGATTGATCTTCGCCATCTCCATATAGCCGCGCTGCATCGATTCGCGGATAAACCGCTTCTTCCGCTCGTTCAGATACAGCTTCATAGCCTGCCTGATCAGCTCGCTGCGATTGGAATTCTCCATCGCCACGATTCCATCCACTTCCTGCAAAAGATGATCCGGTAAACTAATCATGATTCTTTTGGTGTTATGCATATTGGCCATCTTTAACTTCCACCCCCAAAACCTTGTCGACCCTGATCCCTTGACCCTGTGATACAGTATAGCATTATCCAAGGAAATATATACAAAGAAAATATATGCCGTGAGTATATCAAGTATGCTGCATATCATTATAAACAAAAATGACATTACCGTACATACCTGAGTCATTTCCATTGTTTACTCATTCGATAGACTAGGCATAAATTCCTTCACCCGGGAAAAAAGTTTTGTAGGTTTTTGTCAACCTGCGTAATGATTAGGTCGATAGAGGGTTGACAAGTATATCAGGCGCCCCCGAACGGGTGTATAAGCGCGGAACCCGATGGGCCAGCATGCATATCAGTTCGTAGTGGATAGTTCCCATGGCGGAGGCCAGTTCATCCGCGGATATTTGTCCCCCGGACTGCTGACCGATGAGTACAACCTCCTCGCCGGCTTGGATTTCTTTGGCTTCATCGGCCAAAGGTTCTAGCGATACCATACATTGGTCCATACAAATTTTTCCAATCACAGGAACGCGGTGTCCGCGTATCAATACTTCCGCCTTGCCGTCGAGCATACGGGAATATCCGTCCGCATAACCGATCGGGAGCGTTCCGATCCGTTCCGCCCGTCTCGTCACATACTTCGCACCGTAACTGACGGCGGAGGCCGGCGGCAGCGTTTTAACCCAAACCACGGCGCTCTTCAGCGACAGGATCGGCTTAAGCTTCACGCTTTGATGGCTGACTTGTTCGGACGGATACAGCCCGTATAGAGCGATGCCGATTCTTACCATTTGGCAGGAAAGGTCCGGCAAATCAATGGCGATGGCGCTGTTGCCCGTATGTATAATCGGGATTTGGACTCCAAGTTCCCCCAGGGCGGACACCACGTCCTGAAACCGCTGATACTGCTCCAATGTATAGCTTTTGTCTTCTTCATCCGCCGTAGCATAGTGAGTAAACAGCCCCTCAACTTCCAGCTGAGGCATTTCGAGCGCTTGACGAATGAAGGCAACCGCTCCTTCCCCGGGAAGCAAACCAAGGCGTCCCATACCGGAGTCGATTTTGATATGGACCTTTAGCTTATGCGGAAAATCGGAAGGGTCGAGCGCCGAGATCGCCTCAAGCACTTCTGCGCTGAAAACATTCAGCGTAATGTCGTGCTCCCACGCAGTTCTAACACCGTGCGGAGGCGTGTATCCAAGTACGAGTATGGGCAGGGTTATCCCCGAACGCCGGAGTAAGAGCGCCTCATCCAAAAACGCGACGCTGAGATAATCCGCCCCGTAACGTTCAAGTTCGCGCGCGATCATAACGGCGCCGTGCCCGTAGGCATTGGCTTTGACGCAGCCCATAAATTTCATGCCGGCCGGCAGATTTCGCCGCAGCTCCGTGTAGTTGGAATACAGTGCATCCAGGTCTATGACTGCTTGGGTTGGCCGATACTTCACTTGCACTTTAAGTCACCTTCTCTAATGATTGAAAGTCCATGCTGAAACAATACACTTATCGTAATGTTCCGGGGAGCGGCTGTCAAATCCGGTGGAAGGTGAGATGAAGAAAGAGGCGAATAGACGGGTCAGGGGAACTTTTCATCTTCTCCCCGACAACCGTTAATCCGCCTGCCGTAATCCTTATTTACCCGTTTGATCCTGCATAGAAGCGGCGATTTTCACCATCTCCGGCACGGGCAAATTGTCGCTCGTAATCCGGAATTCCAAACCGTCCACCGTCCATGTCAAGGTTTGAAGCTCTTCGCCGGTCAGCAGCCCGGCCGTAAACCCGAGATCGATCACTTCGCCCGGGACGAGAGATGTCGTACGATCGGGAGACCGGGATTCGGAAAGCGTAAATTGGTATGTACCGTCATAACGCAGCAGCACCATGCTCCGTTCGCTGTCCTCCACAATCTTATCGTCCTGAGGCACAACACCGTCAGGCAGGTAGGTGGGGATAATGACTCCAAACGGATCGGACAACGCCGGAAGCGCCTTCTCCACCGTTCCGTCTCCCGCTTCCCCCGCGGCCGCATCCGTTGAAGGCTGGTTGTCCTCGGCCTTCTCCTCGGGAGTCTTTTCCACCAACATCCCGTTCTGATCCACTTCCAGCAGCGTTCCTTGAGCGTCCTTAGCCGCCGTATCCAAGTTGTGCTGCATATCGAAAGAGTTGTTGTCGAATTTGGTGTTGAAATCGAACTTGTCAAACTTCACCTCAACGACAACCTTCGCTTGCGCATCGGAGACCTGTACTTGTTTCGGGGCGTAATTGTCCTTTGCCAGCCAGATTTTTTGCCGAACCAGCGAATGCGTGTTGTAGTTGGCGGCCACTTCGAAAACATAGTCGTCCTTATCGGCCACGAATTGACGGGAATTATCGCTCAGGATGCTGCGTACCAGAGTCTGGTACAAATACACCTGCCCCTGATTTTCCGGCCAATCGCTTTGAAAACGGAAGCTCTTGTTCAAACTCGGCGTCAGAACGTACACGCCCTGCTCGTTGCGGAGCACAATTTGAGTTATGTCCTTTTCCGCATTGGTGAGCGCAATCCGGTAAAAGGACGGATTTTGATACCACACCTCGACCTTGTACTCCTGGGGTTTGTCACCGGTAAACAGTGTCATGGTCCCCGAGCCCTGATAACTTTCCAATTTGGTAACCACTTTGTCCAAATCCTTGACGACGCCGGCGGCATCTTTTTTCCCGCATGCGGCCAGTACGATGCTTACTACGATGAATATCGTCAGCATCCTTGCGATCCGACGCATGAGATCATCCCCTCTGCAGTTTGATTTCTTAAACTGATACATGTCTATGTGGGAACTTGGCCGATTATGCAGACGAGTTCCTGCTTGGCCCGCCGCCGGGGACAGGCGTTAAGACAGGCTCTCCCATTTCATCATGGCGAGACGCGAAAACCCGGCCGGATTGTATCCCGGCCGGGTTTCCACTTGTTATAATCTTCTTAATCTCCTGCGTCTCGGTCTTCTGTCTAGCAGAATAATCGCCAGCAAGTCGAACAGCACCAGCGGCAAAATAGCCGGAGCGAATGCGGCATGCGCCTTGCTGCTCCGCGGATGAAGGGATTCTGTCTTTAAGTAGAGCTTGCCGCTCTTCACCTCTTCGACCGTGCCGTACAAAACGGCTCCGGTTTTGGTTTTAATCCGCACCCGTTTTCCGACATAGCGGAGGGCTCGTTTCATCTTGGCCTGCAGCGTCAAGGTTCTTCACCTCCTCCGGATCTTGACACAGTATACGCGCCGGACCGGGAGAACGCTTGGACCCTAGTTTAGCGGATCGCTAAGAAGAGAACAGACAGACGGATGACAGATGGCTTTTCAGGACGGCCTTAATTTGACTCCGGTCAAGTCTGCCGGGCTCCAGCATGGCGTGCAGCGCCAAACCGTCCACCAAGGCGTACAGTTTCTCGACTTCTAAATCCAGATGGATATCCGGCTTAAGTAAATCCAGCTCCTGCAGTTGGTGAATAATGATCCGGATCATATTCCGGATTCCGTCGAAACCGGCGTCAAACCGCTCCCTTTGGTGGCTGTAATGGGCGGTAAATACAAACCACACCTCCATTTCCGCCCGCGTCTGCTCATCGGTAGGCACGATTTCCATCAGCATCCCCAGCACCTTCTCCTTCGGAGGAAGTTCCTGATTGGCAATGGTCAAGATGCGCTCGCCCGCCCTCTCTTTTACCAGAGTCATAGCGTATTGCAGCAAGCTCTCCTGGGAGGGAAAATCGTTCCGGAGCGATCCCGGCGAAATATTGGCCTCCCGGGCGATATTTCTTACGGTCGCGCCACTCATCCCGTCCCTCAAAATCACCCGCCATGTCGCTTCGGCGATTTTTTGTTTTCTTTGGTCATGATCGATTTGTTTCGGCATAGCCTCATTTTATCAAAAAAGTTCCTTGTGGACATTTATTTAGTACAACTGTATTATAAAAATTAAATATTTATATTTTGGAAGGAGTATACAATGAATTTCGTAGCCTGGATGATTGTTGCCTGTGAGATTGCGTTTTGGGTTGTTATCGCAGCCGGGCTCCTTGCCCGCTATGTCTTGAAATTGCCCAAACTCGGACTTATTCTGCTCGCGTTAACCCCTGTCGTGGATCTGGTTCTCCTGATCATCACCGGCCTGGACCTGTATCGCGGCGCCACAGCGACTACGGCCCACGCCATCGCCGCCGTTTACATCGGCGTTTCCGTCGCTTACGGCAAAAGCATGATCCAATGGGCCGACACCCGATTTCGCTACCATATCGCCAAACAGCCGGAGGCCAAACCCGTCAAACGGTACGGCACGGATTTCGCCAAGCATTACCTGAAGGGATTTTTCCGGCATATCCTGGCGTTTCTCATCGGGGCAGGACTCCTTGCCGGTCTAGTCTATTGGATCGACGACCCGACTCG
This sequence comes from Paenibacillus faecis, assembly GCF_008084145.1. Taxonomy (GTDB): domain Bacteria; phylum Bacillota; class Bacilli; order Paenibacillales; family Paenibacillaceae; genus Fontibacillus; species Fontibacillus faecis. The sequence goes on from NZ_VSDO01000001.1 coordinate 1,327,635, forward strand.
GACGGAAAAATTAATGGACGTTCTGCGAATTTGGGGGGCCGTTCTGGGCATAGACTTCCTGATTACCTGCAGCTACTTTATTTGGCCGAAACCGGCAAAGCCGTAACCAAAGACAAAAAGCCCGCTTCCGGAGAATACATACCGGACGGCGGGCTTTCCTGCGATCGCAGATCATTTCAACTCAAGTCCTCTAAATTTGGAAAAGGGGATTCACTTACATTTTTGGCCCCCCTCACTCCTTTCCTTCAGGCAAATGTTTGCGGGCCAGGAGGAGAAACGGAAGACCGAAGGCCGTAGTCAAGGCTATAACAGCGAATATCGGGATCGCATGGTTCGCTCCAAATCCGTTCAGCAGAAAACCGCCAAGCAACGGAGCCAGTACATTCCCAAGGTTGTTGAAGCCGAACATTCCGAAATAAGTGCCCCGCAGTTCCGGACTGGCGATCCGGTCCACCAGCACATCCGTCATCGTGAACATCAACACTTCCCCGATCGTAAATACGACGACGCCGAGCATCATGGTCCATAGGTAAGGAAAGAGGCCGAACATCAGCAAACTGCAGGCTACGCATAAATTTCCCGCGATTAACGGCACCATCGGCGAGAAACGGCCGGCGAAGCGGACAAGCGGATATTGAACAGTCAGTACGACCACCGCATTCAAGGACAGCATGTAGCCGAACCATTTCGCCCCGTCCGTGAAATGCGGGCTTAACTCCATATATTGGGCCAGCGTCGAGCTGAAATGCCCGTACCCCAGCACGCAAAAGATCATCCCGATCAGCACATAGACGAAAGTACGGTCCTTGCCGGTCACCCGCAGCGCTTCGGTTAAGGTTAAAGGATCCCTGCTTTCCCCGCTGACCCCGCCGATATGTTTGTGTCCCAGAAACTGAAAGACGAGCACCGCCCCATAGCAAAAATATACGAGGCCCGCGATGTAAAAGGCGCCCCCCGAGTGGGAGGAGCCCATCTGCAGCCCTAAAATCGGTCCGGCCACCACCCCCAAATTGATAGCGGCATACCGCAGGTTGAAAACGAGAAGTTTACTTTCCTGAGGAGTAATGTCGGCCAATAACGCCCGGGAGGTCGGTTCAAACATGGCCCGGCAGAGTCCGTTCAGCGCATTGATAATGAAGAACAACCAGATTCGATCGGCCAGCGCAAAACCGACAAAGACGAGCGCCCAGCCGAAGATGGAGATGAACAGCACTTTTTTTCGGCCGATGACATCCGAAATGTAGCCGCCGTAGAAACTGGCAAACACACCGATCAGCGAACTGACCGCAACGACGACGCCGGATTCTAACGGGGTTGCGCCGAGCCTGCCGATCAGATAAATAGAGAGGAAGGGAATGCTCATGGACGTGGCCATTCTGCCGAAAATCGTTCCAATAATAATGGTCCAGGATAGCGGGTGGATCTGTCTCAGGTTCGCGGTCATACACTTGTCGCCTTTCTTGATGCGGATTTACTCATTCTATGTAAAGAAACTATTGGACTATTAAACCCGAGAAGTCATTTTCTGTCAAGGTTGAGGCGAAGACGCTGCGATTCCCGTCCCTCGAACAAAAAAACCAAGACCGGCCGTTTGCTTGGAAACGGCTGTCTTGGGCAGGGGGAACCATGTTAGGAAGGGTAAAACTAAGTTATCCGGTTAGACCGATCTCGGCAGAGACAAGCGTTTTGACTCGGAAGTCTGGCGCTCCCGGTTGCTTTTCATTTTTTCCTGCAATATCTCCTGGAAGCTTAGCGGGGAGTCTTTGCCCTCGCTCTTCTTAGCCTGACTCATCACGGAAGTTCTGGGATATTGGGAATGATAGGGTACCGGGCTATGTACACTGCTGAGATTCATATCGTTAAAACTCCTTTATGAATAAGGTTCGGGTCATCCTCTTTCCGATTCGGATCACTATCGATCGTTTACCCGCTTCTCCGGAGTTATAAACAAGCTTTTCATAAAACAGGAAGATAGTTTCAGTTTTAGGACCCTTGGCCTTTCGGAAAAAGGAGTGCGGTCCTCAGCGTCAAGTCCCTTCCCCTTTGGTCCTAGTCCGTGCGCCTTTGGGCGGGGATCACGATTCGAACGGTTGTGCCGATCCCCGGCCGGCTTCCGATCGTAACGCCGTAGGCGGATCCAAAATGAAGCTGAATCCGGCTGTGTACATTTCGGATGCCAAACCCGGTGTTAAGCCCCTCCACCGGATCAAAAATTTGTGCAATCCGCTCGAGGGACATTCCGACGCCGTCATCGATCACCTTAAAAACGATGCGCTCCCCCTCCAGGCGTCCCGAGATGCGAATATGAATGGAGTTTCCGAACCAGGCATGCTCCAGAACATTTTCGATAAAAGGCTGCAAAATCAGTTTCACGGTAACGTAGTTCAAAATTTTCGGATCGATATCGTAAAAGACATGAACCGCCTCGCCGAACTTGGTTGTCTGAATGTTCATATACGCCTTAACCTGTTCCAATTCGCTGTGAATCGGGATCACGGTCCTCCCCTCATTGAGGGAAAGGCGGTAAAACTTCGCCAAATCCAACACCATCCGCTGGAGCTTGTCGATCTCGCCGAATTGGGCCAACCGGCTGATGGAAGACAATGTATTGTACAAAAAGTGCGGGTTGATTTGGGCCTGCAGCGACTCGAGCTCCGCCTCTTTCTTTTCGATCTGCGTCATGTACACCTGCTCGATCAGATGATCGATATTTCGGCCCATCTCATTCAATGCGTTGGCGATTTGGGAAAATTCGTCCTTGCCCCGATATCCCATCCGCTTGTGCAGTTCCCCTTCGCGAAACGCGTTCAGCACGAACACGATTTTGTTCATCCGGATGGAGAAATACCGCGAGATGAACATCCCCGCAAAGGTAAATACGATCAGGCACAGCAGGCAGATCAGAATGACGAACATGCGCACCTTCGCGGAATCCCGCTCCATGATCGTCAGCGGCACGTAGGCCGTCAAGTCCCAGCCTTGTCTGCCGACCGACTCGCGGATCGTCAGAAACTCGCGCTCTCCCCCGTTGGCATCGGCTTCACGGCCTTCACCGGGAATCGTTCCCGATCGGTGCAGCACCGCCCCGGTTTCGTCATGGATAATCAGGCCGCTCCCGTCCCCGATTTTTTTATAGTCCAGCCCCTGGAACAGCTCCTCCGTACTCACACTGATCCGCATAAAACCGACTTCCTTCAAATCCAGCGGACGTTGACTGTCCACCAGGCGGCGCAGCAGAGAGATCCGGCTGAAGTCCGCATCGCGCTCCACCTTTCTCCACAGCATCGTCTCCCCGTATTTTTCCGGCGGAAAGTCCCGGTGCCAAGCCTTGTTCTCTATACGCTTTAAATGATAGAGATTATAATTCCGTTCGAGCAGATCCGGATTTTCGCGGTCAAAAGAACCGTAGTACACCTCCGGCAGCGTATCGTTGGCCAGAAACAGGTACATCGCGATATTCAATCCCGTTGCATTCACGGCGATGGCGAATTTCGGCATGATGATCTTCGTCGTCCGCTCGTAGCTGTCCCAGCCTTCTTCATAGCTCCGCAGCTGGATGACCAGGGAGTAATCGTTATACAGCATGGAGGAGATGCGCTCTACGTCGGCCATCTTGAATTCGATATTATCCTTCATCTGTACAAGCGTCCCTTGAATGGAATTTCTCGTCTGGTCCCGGATGGATTCCTGGTACATCGCATTCGAAAAATAGCCGATCGCAAGGACCGGCAAAATAATAAACACCATATATGTGATCATTAACTTGTAGCCGAAAGGAATGTATTTCGGTTGTTTCGGTGCTGCATCCGCGGCCGGTTTCATGTTTCGTTCCCTCCGTCCTACTCGCGCTTTCGGCACTCCATCGGGGTCATGCCGAACGTCTCCTTGAACTGCCGGCTAAAATACGGGATATATCGGTATCCGACCTGATCCGCGACCTCGTAAATTTTCAGGGACGGATTCTTGAGCAGTTCGCGCGCCCGCTCCATCCGCATGCCGATCAGCGTTTCGCTGAAACTTTTGCCGACCTCTTCCTTGAACAGATGCCCCAAATAGTTGGGCGAGAACGAAAACTGCTCGGCAATGTCCTTTAAGGTCAAGTTCTCCTGCATGCGCTCCCGCATCGTTTTCAAAATTTCACGAATCAGCCGGCTGTTTTTGGAGTTCGCTTTGATCCGCATGATTTCGGAAATTTCAAACACCTTGCGGACCAGCCACGAACGGATATCCCCGACCATTTCAAACTGGAGCACCACATCCAGGCTGTGAAGTTCCATGCCGAGCATTTCGAACAGATCCTCATCCAGGGCGTGCAAATAATGGTCCAGCTTAAAAACGATGTACATCGCCAGATTATAAATCGTAAATTTGGATCGAAGCGAAGAGACGGATTTGAACAGATTCTCGATCTCATCGTGAATGAGGACCAGATCGTAATTGGCCATCGCCTTAAACAACGCATCCAGCCTTAGATCCAGCGTTCGCGCGTCGCTAAGCTCCGGAGCCTGCTGCACATCCTCGTATTTAATGACCTGCCCACGGCCGAAAAACATCTTTCCCTCCAGCGCCTCCAACGCTTGCCTGTAGGATTCATGGATGCGGGAAAGATCCGGTACCTGCTGGCCCAGCCCGATCGTCAAGGAAAGAGACGCCTTGGCGTCCACCGCGCCGCATAGCTCGTCAACGCAGGCTCTGAGCCTTTCGCCATGCAGGAGGATGCCGATCCGCTGCCGGGACAGCTTGCAACTGTGGGTAAATCCATAGCCAAGCAGCACCTCGTTGATCTGCGTCAAGCTCATTTCCAAGTGATGCAGGGCCGCTTCCGCATTTCCCGGCTGCAGCCACTTCAAATCATCGATTTCCAGTACGGCCGCCTGCAGCGGCGCACTTAAACGATCCATGCCAAAGGAAGCCGCGAGCTCGCCAAACTCCTCAGCCTTGGCAAGGGCCAGCTCCCCTTCCAGCAGCCGGACGAGGAAGTCGTTCTTCGCCATCGGCTTGAGGTGAAGGTACTGTTTCTCCGCTGCTTTGCGGCGTTCCTCTTCGGCAAGCTCCTCGGTAATCCGGCGCAGGGAGGAAATCAGCTCGTCATCCTCCATGGGTTTTAACACGTAGCTGCACGCTTTCAAGGAAAGCGCCTGTTTCACATAGTTGAAATCCTGGTAACCGCTTACAAAGATCACTCGGACTTCCGGTTTTTTCTCGATCGCGATCCGGGCCAGTTCCAGCCCTGACATATTCGGCATGTTTACGTCCGTGACCAGAATATCGACCGGCTCCCGCTCCATAACCTCGCAGGCTGCAAAGCCGTTGTTCACGGCACCGACGACCTGGAGCCCCAGGTCGGACCAGGGGATAAACCGCTTCATCCCCTCCAAATCCAACAGTTCGTCATCCGCCAGCAAAACTTTATACATGAGGTAAACTCCTTTTTTCAGAGGGAATCCATCCATAAACGTTATGCCCGAACTTGATCATTAGACACTTTGATTGCAGTGCGCTGCCCTTCCCCAACGCAATTCTTGAATTCAATCTAATATAATACTAAATTCTTCCCTCCCGACAAAAATCCCTCCCTGTGAGATGGAGGTACCCCGCACCCGCAAAACGGCGAAAAGAGGGTCCCCGGATAACCGGTTTCCCTCGATTCGCATCAGTTCCCGTTAATCTGCTTCAGGTTTTCCTGCCATTTGGCCGCGTAGAAATCCAACACCTTTTGGAAGCCGGCCGCCATCGTGTCTTCGTGAGCCTGGTCAAGAATCGCCAGCGCTTCCTCGTCCGTCTTCGCATACAAGGTTTGGGCCCGGACCTTCAGCCAAATGTCTTTGGCCCGTTGGAACGAGATCCCCTCTTCGCTGTCCGGCATCGGGAAGAGGTTAATAAATTCCGTGGCGTCGCCTTGCGTTTTCCACGTAATCTCATATTGCCAGTATGTCGACCAGTTCCGTTCATTTTCGGGGAGGGTCGCTTCATATTTCCCCTTGATATCGTCGACATAAACGGTGTTGCCTACCCACATTAACGGGTCCATCTTCGTCTGATGCTCCGCGAGCGCCTCTTTCTCCGTCGTATACTTCTCGGTGAATTTCGGCGTTTCCCCATCGGCTTCAAGACCGTTCCAATATTCGCCTTCCACGCCCCACATTTGCAATCTCATTCCTTCCGGACCGGTATACCAGTCCAGGAAAGCGAAAATCGCTTCCGGGTTTTTGGCGCTCGTGGTGATGACCGCGGCGTTCCATCCCAGCTTGTTGTAAGTCCCCGGATAAATTTTGTTCTTATCCAGCCCTTCCTTATGAATCGGCCAAATCATAAAATAACCGCCGTTCGGATCTTTTTTGGTCAGTTCGGCATGGGCCTGCATCGCATATACGGTCGGGTTGGTCGAGACGTAGACGGCGACTTTGCCGTTCATCAGCTTCTCCTGCACCTGATCGCGCGTCTGTGTCATGGCGTCCTGGGTCATCAGTTTTTCCCGGAACAGCTTGGCGGCGTACACCACCGATTCGCGGAACGGCTCATCTTTATAAATAGAAGTCATTTTATCGCCATCCGGAACGGCGAAATAACGGGTAAAGCTCAAATTGTTCTCTTTGAAGGCGGAATAGATTTGATCCAGGCCGTGGCCTTCGCTGGCAATGTCCGTTTCCAGCGGAATGACATCCGGATATTTTTCCTTGACCATCTTCAAGTAGGCGTACAGATCATCCGTCGTTTCCAGCTTCGGTTTCCCCAACTCGTCATATATTTTCTTGTTGACGACCCAGCCGGCATTCCCGTTCGGACGGTTCGTGTACCAGTTCGGGAATTGATAAATTTTGCCGTCCGGCGAGCGGAGCATGTTCAGCGCCTTGGGGTCGAGCCATTTTTTCAGATTCGGATATTTCTCGATGTAATCGTCCAGCGGAACGAGCATACCCGCCTCGCGCATTCTTTCCACGTCCGCGCCGCGTTCGCCCCAAATGACGTCCGGCAGTTCGCCCGAAGCGATCATCGTATTCAGCTTCTGGACGTTATTCCCTCCGTTCGGCACTTCCGTCACGGTCACCTTCTTGTTCTCCTGAATCCAGGCTGTCGTTTTGTCCGCTCCCCATTTCGGCATCGTGTACCAGTCATAATTGCCAAACAGCGTAAATTCAAGCGGTTCCTTCCCCAACTCGTACAAGCCGGACTCTTCGGATTTCGGCGCATTTCCCTGCCCCGTATTGTTCTCACCGGTTTGAGGCGCCTTGTTAGCGGGGGCCTTGCCCGAGCCGCCCGAGCATCCCGCGATCATGGCCATCACCGTCAACAGAGCGATCATGCCGACAAACAGCTTTCTTCTTTTCTTCATTCGCTGTGATCCCCTTTCCCTTCCATAATATATATGTTTAAAGCGAGGGCGCTCTAAACTTCCAGGCTACTCTTTCAACGAGCCTACCAGTACGCCTTTGACGAAATACTTTTGCACAAAAGGATATACCAGAACGATCGGCAGCGTCGCGACCATCATCGTCGCCATCGACAGCGACTTGCTTGTGATCGTCTTCGCTTTCTGCAAGTGGGCCAGCGCGGCGGCATCCATACTGGCAGTTTGCTCGGAGACGATGTTCGAGGCCAGGATCTGCTTCAGGATCGTCTGGATCGGCAGCAGCTTCTCATCCGAAATGTAAATGCTGGCCAGGAACCATTCATTCCAGTGTCCAACCGCGGTAAACAGCGCCAGCGTGGCGATGACCGGGCCTGACAACGGAAGCACCACCCGGAAAAGCGTGCCCCAATTGCCGCAGCCGTCGATTTTGGCGGATTCCTCCAAACCGGCCGGCAGCCCTTGAAAAAACGTACGAAAAATGATCATATTCCAGACGCTGATCAGCGAGGGAATAATATAAACCCAAAACGAGTTCATCAGGCCCAGCTCACGGATCAACAGGAAGGTCGGAATTAGCCCCCCGCCAAAGTACATGGTAATAATGCAAATGATCATGTAATATTTTCGCCCCATCAGCTCTCTCCGGGACATCCCGTACGAGAAGATCGCGGTGGCCAAAATGGCCGTAACCGTTCCGATGACGGTCCTTAACACGGAGACGAAAAAACCGCTCATCAGCCTTTCATCCTGGAAAACCACGCTGTAGTTCTCCCAGGTAAATTCCCTGGGCCAGAGCGTGATCCCTCCCTTCGAGGTATCCAAGCCTTCGTTCAAGGAAATAACAATAGCGTTTAAAAACGGATACAAGGTTGAAACGGACAGGAGAATGAGAAACATATAAATGAATGTGACCATGATTCGGTCACCCAGACTATCCCGCACCGAGGTTCACCTCCCTGGATGATGTCTTGTTTACCACAAGCTATTGCCGGATTTCCTGGCCACATAGTTGGCGATCGTCAGCAGACCGACGCTGATTACCGCTTTAAACAAACCGACCGCGGTCGCATACGAGTAGCGGTAATTGTTGATGCCGACGCGGATGACATACGTATCGAGCACATCGGACACATCGCGCAGCGCCGGATTGACCGCAAGCACCAGAATGTCCTCGAACCCGGCGCTCAGCAGATTGCCGATAGCCAATATCATAAAGATCGAAACGACCGGCATAATCGATGGAAGCGTTATCAAATAAATTTGACGAAACCGGCTGGCGCCATCGATCGAAGCGGCTTCATACGTATTCGGATCTACGCCCGCAATGGCGGCCAGGTAGACGATCGAGCCGAAGCCGATCTCCTTCCATACGTTGGTCGTAATTAAAATGGACCAGAAATATTCCGGAAGCGACAGAAAGTTGATCGGTTCATCGATCAGATTCAGCCGTTCCAGCAGCATATTGACGCTGCCGTTATCCGTGGCCAGCATGGACCCGACGATCCCGCCCAAAATGACCCAGGACATGAAATGGGGCAGATACGTAATCGTCTGCACTACCCTCTTGAACACCATCTTGCGGACCTCGTTGAGCATCAGGGCCAGCAGGATCGGGGCCGGAAACCCGATGAAAAACTTCAGCAGGCTAATCATAATCGTATTCTTCATGACGATCCCGAACTCCGGCGATTGAAAAAAAGTAATGAAATGCTTCATTCCCACCCAGGGGCTGCCCGTAAAGCTGCGCCCGATTTTGTAATCCTGAAACGCGATCAGAATCCCGTACATCGGAATGTAGCTGAACACAAAAATCAGAACGAGCGCCGGGATGACCATCAACTGCAAGTCAAGCTGTCTCACGAATCGCAGGAACCCATTCTTCCTACGGTCCCGGAGTGATGGAGGGTCCACCGATTTATTGACGGAAAGCTGTGCCATATTTTGCTCCTTTCCTATCCGCATTTTTCCGGCTATCCTCATTTTAAAGAGGATCGGACGGGAAGACTATCTGACGGATCAACTAAAAATGATACTTATCAATGTAACGAATATTCATTTCCACACGTCGCAAATTGATGTAATATTAATGTCTATCATCCACGTCGGGAGGCTTTCATTTGTGAATTCGCAATCTTCTCCTTTACAGAAAAAACTACGCCCGCGGCATATCAGCTTTATGGCGATGGGCGGCGTGATCGGGACCGGCATATTCAAGGGGAGCGCCGAGACCGTCAGCCTGGCGGGGCCCGGAGTCGTCCTCTCCTATGCCTTGGCGGGACTGCTGCTCCTGGTCGTCATGGGGGCGATCGCCGAAATGGCCACGGTCTACCCCGGACTTAATATGAAAGACTTTATCCGGCTCGCTTTGGGCGAACGCATTTCGTTTATCATCGGCTGGCTCTATTGCTTCATGTGGCTTACCGTGTGCGTCATCGAGGTGATCGCGGCCGGAAGCTTCCTGCAGTTTTGGCTGCCGGAGGTTCCGCTTTGGCTGCTTAGCCTGGGCTGCGCGGCGCTGATTCTTGCCGTCAATCTGATGAGCGTCGGCGGTCTGGGGGAATTTGAATTTTGGCTGGCGGGCATAAAGATTGCCATGATTCTCGTGTTTATCGTGCTTGGGGGCTGTATTTTGTTCGGGGTGCTGCCCGGTGCGGAAACGCCGGGACTTTCCAACTTCAGCGCCCATGGCGGATTCTTTCCGAACGGATGGACGGCGATATTCTCGGCCCTGCTTGTCGTCATGTTCTCTTACGGGGGATCCGAGCTGATCGGTCTCACGTTGTCGGAAACCCAACAGGCCGAGAAAGTGCTGCCGAAGGTCGTCAAAAGTTTTATTTTACGAGTGGTGCTGTTCTATACGCTGCCTATCCTGGTGATTTGCGGGTTAATCCCGTGGGACACGCTTAGCGAACAAACCAGCCCGTTCGTTCAGGTGTTGACTTCTGCCGGATTGAAGGGCGCCGCGCATTTGATGAATTTCATTCTGATTACCGCCGTGTTGTCGGCCGCCAATTCCGGGATTTACGGAGCGACGCGGATGCTGCATTCGATGGCGGCGAGCGGCGAAGCCCCCCGGGTCCTGGGCCGGCTCTCCTCCAAAGGGGTGCCCGTTAACAGCCTGAAGCTCAGCGGACTCGTTCTGGTCCTGGGCGCGATGATCGCCTATGTCGCCCAGGACAACCTGTTCCGGCTCTTGATGGCCGTTCCCGGCTTCGTGGTCTTGTTGGTGTGGATTACGATTCTGCTGGCGCAATGGAAATTGCGTAAAAATTATCCCGCGGAACCGTCCTTCAAAATCTGGGGATATCCGTTCATCACCTGGATCGCGGTGATTTGCTTGTCGATCATCGCCCTTCTCTTCCTGTTCGATGCCCAAAACCGGATCAGCATCGGAGTTTGCCTCGGGGTGATGGCCGCGCTGCTCCTCTGCTCTTTCCGGCTCTTCAAACGCGGTTCCCGTTCCTAAAAGCGCCGATATTCTCCTGTTTGTTCCCGCGATTTGGCGTGTTACAATAAATGAAAATATGAAACTACGCCGTTTCAACACCTTGATCTAAAAATCCGGGGGAAACTATGGAACTTCAAGCACAGACCGAACTTGTTGTCGTCCGGCCGCCCAAAAGGCGGCTTCGTCACATCCTGCGGCAGCGCATCCGGCAGACCTACCGGTATGACACCGCTTTTTGGCGCATGAGCCTGGCCGGCCCCTGGGGAGCCGGCATGTTCGCGTTTGCCCTGGCGGCGCTGGGCATGCCGACCGGACTGGGCGCCGCGGTCGACACCTTGAGCTTTGCCGCGGCGGGCACCGCAGCCTTGTTCCTTACGGCGCACCTTGCCGCCTTTTTGCTGGCCTTGACCGGGCTGCCGATCCCCCGCCTCTTCGCGGGCGCTCTGCTGTTCGATTTAGCCGCCATTTTCTTGATTTTTTATCAAGAGGATCAAGCTTTCGCCATCTCGGCTATCGTATCCGTCATCCTCACCGCGGCGGGTGCTCTCGGCGGTCTGCTCCTCGGCTGGTTTGCCGCAGGCAAGGCCTCGCTTCGCCTGAAGGCGGGCATCGCCGGCCTGATGGCCTTAGCTTGCCTGTTGGCCGCCGTCTGGCCGCCCGACGGGTCCGCCGTCCCGGCCGGGTCGGCGGAGATCCGGGCCGACTCCGGCACCCTGCCGCTGGCCGCGGCCGATCCCTCCGAGCCCGGCGGGTATCCCGTGGACGCGTTTACCTACGGGAGCGGCCGGGATATCTGGCAGCCGGAATACGGCAGACACGTCGGCCTGAGGTCGGATCCCGTCGACGCCTCCGCTTATCTTGGGAAGTGGTCCCGTTTTCGCACGCTCTACTGGGGCTTTCACGCCGGCGCGCTTCCGCTCAACGGCCGGGTATGGATGCCGCAGGGCGAGGGCCCCTTCCCGCTGGTGCTGATCGTTCACGGAAACCACCTCATGGAGGACTACTCCGATGACGGCTATGCCTACCTCGGGAATCTGCTGGCCAGCCGGGGATACATCGCCGTCTCCATCGACGAAAATTTCCTGAATTACTCCGTTTGGTCCGGAATTCCCGACCAGGATATGAAGGTGCGCTCCTGGCTGCTGTTGAAACATCTCCAGCAGATCGGCCGGTTTGCCGACCGCGCGGACACGCCGTTCTCCGGCAAGGTGGATTTCGGGCGGATCGCTTTGGTCGGCCACTCCCGAGGCGGGCAGGCCGTGGCGATGGCCGCCGATTACAAACGCTGGTTCAGCAAGGACGCCACGCTGGGCGGAATGGACCGCTACAACATCCGCGCCGTGGCCGCGATCGCCCCAACGGACAAAAAGGTGGACGATCAGTATGCGAGGCTCGCCGATGTCAGCTATTTGACGCTGCAAGGGGCCCGCGACGGCGACGTCACGGACTTTGACGGCGAGCGGCAGTACGTCCGCACGAGCTTCCCGGGAAGAGCAGACGCGTTCAAGGCCTCGCTGTACATCGCGGACGCCAACCACAGCCAATTCAATACCGGCTGGGGCGGACGCGATGTCAGTTACCCGAAAGGCATTCTGCTGAGCCGGCAGGGAATGCTGTCTCCGCAGGAACAGCGGACGATCGCAAAGGTATACATCTCCGCCTTTTTGGAAAGTACATTGCGACAAAACGAGGAGTACCTGCCTCTATTCGTCGACTACCGGACGGGACTGTCCTGGCTGCCGGAAACCGCCTATTTCAACCGCTTCGAAAGCGGGGAAATGGTAGCCTGGGCCCGGTTTGACGAAGACTCCAACCGGTTGACCCTTCCGGACGGCGGAACCGCCAAAGGAACGAATTTACTCTGGAAGGAAGAGGAAGCCAAAAACCGGGGCAACTCCGGCAAAGGCACGCGGGGCATTGTCCTGGAGCGGACGGGAGATGCGGACAGCCCATCGGAGGTGTCCGCTTACAGCCTGAACTGGGAAGCATCCGCCCCTTCTCCGGAAAATGGACCGATCGACATGTTGTCGTTCTCTTTGTCGGACCGGAGCTACGAGCTGGAACGAAAGGAAGGGGAAGCCTCCCGGGAAGAGCTGGACATCGAAGTGGAACTGGAGAGCGGCAACGGGGAAACGGCCCGCGTCCCGCTGTCCAAGTTCATGCCGATACCGCGTTTGCCCGAAACGAGCTACACGCTTCATCCCTGGCTCGATCGGCATCTGTCCGGCGGAAAATATAAAGACCCGATCGAAGCCGTCTTTCAGACCTATCGGCTGCCGATCACCGCGTTTACCGCCGAGAACGCGAAGTTCGACGCAAGTACGGGCATCCGGCGGCTTTCCTTCCGCCTGACCGGCGGCCCGGGCCGGGTCATGCTGGATGACATCGGCGCGTATTGACGCTCGGCAGCGTCCGCAGCTTCTTCTAACGGATTTGGCCGCTGACAAATTGGCTCGAGTTTAATGCGACGCAAGCGGCAAAAAAGAGGACGTCCCCGTCAAAACGACTCGGGACGCCCTCTTTTTCTATATTTCCTTGGGAACCAGGTTGTAGATTTCGCCGCTCTCCATCACATCGATCAGCCTGTCCATCCATTCATAATATTTAACGGCTTCCCCCATCTTCTGCCGGTCCTGTTCCAGGATCGACCGAAAAGGTTCTTCCGGGCCGTTCTCCGCGGACAGAGATCTCTGGATTTCATCCATGGCCCGCTTCAATACGAGGAGGTTCGTCTCTACCGCTTTTCTCCATTTAATCGCAAAAAAGTCGGTAAAAGTCTGATACCAGTCGTATTCCACCTCATACAAGTCTTTGCGTGAACCCTTTTCCCAAACTTTATTCACCATTTTCAAGTCGAGCAGCGTACGGACGCCCGTACTCATACTCGTCTTGCTCATCCTCATCTCCATACCCATTTCATCCAACGTCATCGGTTTGTCGGCAAAAAAAAGCAGCCCGTACAAATGGCCCGTTGACAAAGATATTCCATATAAGTCCATATTACGTCCAATCGCTTCTATAACACGCTTACGCACTTTTTGTAACTCGGCTTGTTGTTCCGTTGTGAGCTGGTCCAAGCTCATGTTGTGCGACCTCCATTCATTATGCTGTGCGTTCAATCCGTAAATTGAAAAGAATTGAATTTCAACGAGTGAATTCCGATAAGTCCCGCGTTCAACCCGCGGTACATAAATCCAAGCGCACGGATGCTTATTCTATCTTAAGAAAAGGAGGTTCAAAAGTAAAGAAGCGAACTGGACAGCATTTGGGAGTAATCCGGAGAATACGGAAGTATCCTTCCGTTCAGTTTTTTCTGTACGTTCTTTACGTACGGTTTTGAGCTTTGATTAAAAGCTTGCCATTTTGCTAAACTAAGTTACATGATCGTCACGGCGGCGTCATTCCGTTGTGATGTTATAGAGAAATGAAGTATCGAATCCAAAAGGGGTGAACATATGACTAAAGAAATTTTAAAAGTCAACCAATTATCCAAGTTGTTCGGACCCGGGGCCGATCAAGGCGTCGAACTGCTCGAGAAAGGCTACACCAAAGAGCGGTTGGCCAAGGAGAAGGGCATTATGGTCGGGGTGAACCGCGTCAGCCTGAGCATTCAGGAAGGCGAGATTTTTGTCATTATGGGCCTGTCCGGCAGCGGTAAGTCTACGCTGGTTCGCATGTTAAACCGGCTGATCGAGCCGACATCGGGTCAAGTTCTGATTCATGGCAAGGATTTAAGAAAAATGAACAAGGCGCAGCTCCGCGAAGTGCGCCGTAAAACGATCAGCATGGTGTTCCAAAAATTCGGGTTGTTCCCGCACCGGACCGTGCTGGAAAACGTCGAATACGGGCTGAAGGTGCAGAAAGTGCCGAAGGCGGAACGCCGCGAGAAAGCGCTGCGTGCGCTGGAACTTGTCGGGCTGCAAAGTTGGGAGAATGTGATGCCCGATCAGCTTAGCGGCGGGATGCAGCAGCGGGTCGGCCTGGCGCGCGCCTTGGCCAATGACCCGGAAATTCTGCTGATGGATGAGGCGTTCAGCGCCCTCGACCCGCTGATCCGGCGCGATATGCAGGATGAACTGCTCGAGCTGCAGGAAAAAATGAAGAAAACGATCGTTTTCATCACGCATGACCTGGATGAAGCGCTGCGCATCGGCGATCGTATCGCCCTGATGAAAGACGGCGAGCTCGTCCAGATCGGGACGCCGGAAGAAATGTTGACGCAACCGGCCGACCGTTATGTGGAACGTTTCATCGAGGATGTCGACCTGTCCAAGGTACTGACCGCTTCGCATGTTATGCGCCGTCCGGAGACCGTAACCCTGGACCGCGGTCCGCGGGTCGCGCTGCAATTGATGCGGGAGCGGGGGATTTCCAACCTGTTCGTCATCGACCGGGCCAAACGTCTGCTCGGGGTGATTACGGCGGAGGACGCTTCGCAAGTTCACAAGGCCGGCGGGACATTGAGCGACATTCTGATCAAGGACGGACCTCGGGTCTCCCCGGATACTCTGCTTAACGAACTGTTTGAGGTCACCAGCTCCGCGAAGGTTCCCCTCGCGGTCGTGGATGACCAGGACCGGCTTCTCGGTGTCATTGTCCGCGGTGCCGTGCTCGGCGCGCTCGCCGGTGAAGTCGAAAATAAGGAGGTGAGCGGACATGAACTTACCTAAACTGCCGCTCGCGGATTGGATTGAAATGTTGGTCGACTGGATGGCCGCTCATCTCGGCGGCTTGTTCGACGGTATTTCAAGTGTTATCGAAGGAATCGTAGGCTTTTTCTCGGGGTTGTTCCTGCTCCCCCACCCGCTTCTATTTATCGCTATCCTCGGCGTACTGGCATTTTTGATCGGCAAGTGGAGACTGACGCTCTTTACGGTGATCGGCTTCCTGCTGATTGAAAATCTCGGGTACTGGCAGGAAACGATGAACACGTTGGGATTGGTGATTACGTCGGGACTGATCTCGATTGTCCTCGGGATTCCGATCGGGATCTGGAGCGCCTAC
Source organism: Paenibacillus faecis (assembly GCF_008084145.1). Taxonomy (GTDB): domain Bacteria; phylum Bacillota; class Bacilli; order Paenibacillales; family Paenibacillaceae; genus Fontibacillus; species Fontibacillus faecis. The sequence continues at coordinate 1,343,438 of NZ_VSDO01000001.1, forward strand.
AGCAAAACGGCGCACCGTATCATTTCCCCGTTGCTTGATTTCATGCAAACCATGCCGGCGTTCGTGTACTTGCTGCCGGCGGTCACTTTCTTCAGTCTGGGGGTCGTTCCGGGGGTGATCGCTTCCGTTATCTTTGCGATCCCGCCGACGATTCGCCTGACTTACCTTGGAATCAAGCAGGTTTCCGGCGAACTGGCCGAAGCGGCGGATGCCTTTGGCTCCACCTCCTGGCAAAAACTTGTCCAGGTGGAGCTGCCGTTAGCGATGCCGACCATGATGGCCGGTGTGAACCAGACGATCATGCTGTCCTTGTCGATGGTCGTCATCGCCTCCATGATCGGAGCGCAGGGCATCGGGGCAACCGTGTACCGCGCCGTCACCCAGTTGAAAATCGGGCAAGGCTTTGAGGCCGGGTTAGCTGTGGTCGTACTGGCGATTGTGCTGGACCGGTTCACGCAGAATCTTTTCAAATCAGGCAAAAGGAGAGGATAAAGGATGAAGAAAACGAAGAAGCTATGGGTAATGGCAGGCTTAGCCGGGATGCTGGCTTTAACCGCTTGCGGTTCCAATGCCGCCACCGGCGGTGACGGCAAGTCCGGCGCGGGCGCGGAAACCGGCTCTATCGGTGCGCAGGTCAAACATGAAATTATCGGCATCGATCCCGGCGCCGGCATTATGAAGGCAACCGCCGACGCCCTGGAGCAGTATGAGCTGAAAGACTGGACATTAATCGAAGGTTCGGGCGCCGCGATGACGGCCATGCTTGACAAGGCGATCAAAAAAGAAGAGCCGATCATTATCACCGGCTGGACGCCGCATTGGATGTTTTCCAAGTATGATCTGAAATACCTGGAAGACCCCAAGAAAGTATACGGGGAAGCGGAAGAAATCCATACGATCGTTCGTAAAGGATTGAAGGAAGATCACCCGGTCGCCTACGAATTTTTGGACCGGTTTGAGTGGAGTTCCGATGAAATGGGCGAAATCATGACGGCCATTCAGGACGGTACGGATCCGGCGGAAGCCGCCAAGGCATGGGCGGACAGCCACGGCGATCGCGTCGATGCCTGGACGAAGGATTTGCAGCCGGTCAGCGGCGACAAAATCAAGCTGAGCTATGTCGCATGGGATTCGGAAATCGCCAGCACCTATCTGCTGAAATACATTATGGAGAGCAAGCTCGGATACGACGTCACGGCGCTTCAAGTCGAAGCGGGCCCGATGTGGACCGGTGTGGCGAGCGGGGATGTCGACGCTTCCGCGGCGGCCTGGCTTCCGCTCACGCATGCCGATTACTGGACGAAGTTCGGCGACAAGCTGGAGGACCTCGGCCCCAACATGACCGGCGTCAAAACCGGCCTGGTCGTGCCGTCCTATGTCGATGTGAAATCGATCGAGGATTTGAAATAAACATCCTTCAAACCACAAGAAGAAACCATCCCTCTGGCTGGGATGGTTTCTTTGTTTCATCTATATCAATTAAAAAGAGGGAGTACAATTAATATAACAAGCCTTCCTTAAACAAACCTTACGGAAACCTGAAAAACAGATTAATTTCATTTAGCCATGTTGTTTAAAGCCTCCGCCGGAAAAAGCACCAGCTCTTCCCGGGCCGCCAGAAGCCGCTCGATAAACTCGCTTTGGCCTTCTTCACATTCGATAAACAAGACGAAACCGCCGTTTAAAAGACCGCGTTCCATTTCCCGCGCATCCTCCAAAGGAATCCCCGCTCCCGTCAATCCGACGACAAAGTCGTCGCTTCCCTGGCCGATCTCCGCTCCGGCGAGCAAATAGGAAGCGGGCCCGATGACGGCCACGTTCGCCGGCTGTTCTTCCAATATGGCGGCGACTTCAAGCAGCGGATGAAACAGCGCGTGATTGCCGTCCCCCCGTCTCGGCTTGGGTAATCCGGTATCCCTGCTGATGATGCCTAATTCCTCTTCCGTTCTGGCCACCACGGAAATCCGCCCCTTTTTCACACCGGCCCGTTTCAGATCCTCGATCGCCATCGCCGCATCCTGCCTTGTGTGTGTAATCGCAGCCACTAATTTTGCCATCATATCTCCTCCCTGTTGTCGTCCTCTCTGCACTCCACATTATTTCCATACCCGTTTTTCCCGGCAAAACTTCTGTAAACTTCCAAAAACCGAAGACTTAGTCATTAAAATTTTTAAAAAACTATTAGTGAGAAACTTTTGACCTGAAACATTCCGCCTCCCGGCGAACGCCGTTTCCATGCCGCCAGGTCTCACATAGGTTATAAAAAAGGAGGAGGAATGCCCAAGTGGAAGCTTACTATAACTGTATGCGCTTGAAAAACCGCAAGGTGCGGATTTTGACGACGGACAGACGCCATGTCGTAGGAACGATCGTCGACGTGGACCCCCAATATGTCTATTTGCGTCCTGAACGTGGGGGGCCCGTCCAAACATCCGCGTTTTACCCGGGATTTTACGGTCCGGGATATGGCGGTGCCGGCTGGTACGGCAATGATATTCTCACGCTCAGCCTGTTTACGCTGCTCGCTATTGCGCTTATTTAATCTCGGCCTTTCGAAAAAAGGGATGGACCCGATTGGGTCCATCCCTGTCTTTTTTATCCACGTATGAGTAATTCCGTTAACGTTCCAGCACCAGCTCGAGACGAACCGAAATATCGTTCTCCGTTTCCAGGACGACGGAATGCGGATTCTGCATGCCGAAATCGGCGAAAGTCACGGTCGTGACGCCCGAGAGTCTGACTTGGTTGTCCTGATAAAGCGCCTGTGCCTCGAAGATCACGTCTTTATCGACCCCTTTTACGGTTAATGTCCCCGGCATGGTGAAGTCGTATACCGCCCCTTCCTTCCATTCCGCAGGAAGCCCTTCAAATGAAGAAGCGACGAATTTGGCCTGCGGATGCTCAGGCACATTAAAAAACTCTCCATTCTGAATATGCCCGTCCCGCTGTGCGTTTCCCGAGCTGACTTCACTCATTTCAACGGTTCCTTCGGCCTTCATATTTTCGGGTTGATCCAATTGAATCGTCCAACTCCCGCTGACCGCCGCATTCTCAAAATTGACGGTTTCCCTGGAGGTGGTGACGGAAAAATAGACTTTGGACGCAGCGGCAATTTTCCATTCGCCGTTTAACTGTTCAGCGGCTACAACCGCTTGTTCGTCGCTTCCCCCGTCCGCTTTGCCATTTGCCGCCGCCGCGCTTGCCGGAATCGCTTCGGTGATCTCCACGCGATTCCCCAGATAATTATCCATAAATGCATAGCCGCCGGCACCGACCAGTATGACCGCGGCCACTCCTGTTATAATCCAATTTCTGGTTTTCTTGTTCATTTTTCAGGTTACCTCCTATCTCATTTACAGCTAATCTAGCATCCGAATATGTCGGGATGATGTCAGAATCACACTTTTCTGAAAAATTTCCTATTTTTCACTTTGAACGGCTTGAAAAGCTTGCGGCTATGCCCGGGATATGATAAAGATTTAGAAAAAGCGATCAGCCGAAAGAGGAGAAATTCGTGAAAACGATCTTAATTATCGAGGATGAAGAAGCCATTTCCCGCGTTCTCGCCGCTTATATCCGAAAAGCTGGGCACCGTCCGGTCCGGGCGGCTACCGGCCGGGCTGCGATCGAGCAATTTGAAAGCGAGTCCCCGGACCTCGTCCTCCTCGATCTGATGCTGCCGGACGGGGACGGGATGGATTTGCTCGCGGAGATCCGCAAAACGAGCGCCTGCCCGGTCATCATGTTGACGGCGCGTGACGGAATCTCCGACAGGCTGGCGGGGCTGAACGGCGGAGCTGACGACTACATGATCAAGCCCTTCGTCCCCGATGAAGTCGTCGCCCGCATCAACGCCGTACTGCGCAGGCCTCCGCACTGGCATGACGGCAGCAGCAAACGGATTTACGGGAACCTGTCGATTGACCTCGCCGCCAAGCAGGTCCTGGTCAACGGCGCCGAAGTCGCTTTGAATCCCCGTGAACTGGCGCTGCTGTTGTTTTTGGCGGAATGGCCCAACCGGACTTTTACGCGCGAACAGCTCATTGAGCAGGTATGGGGAATCGATTATGACGGCAGCGACCGGGCGGTCGATCTGTCCATTAAACGGCTGCGGCAGGCGCTGTCGCATTGGTCGCTGGAAGAAGGAGAAATCCGTACGCTGCGGGGAATGGGGTATCAGTTATGGATCAAAGAGTGAAACGTAAACAAACCTCCATGCTATCGTATTGGACCGTCCGTTATTTTATTATTCTGTGCCTTGGGCTGGCGATTATCGCTCTCGCTGCCGTGTACTGGATCCGGGAGACGGCGATGGACAGCCGCTTGAAGACGACCGGGCTGCTCGGTCAGGAAATTTCGGAACGGGTCGCTTCACCCACAGGTGAACTCGTTATCCCTCCGAACTTCGAACAGTTGCTGAAAAGCCGGTTCGTCTATTTCAATCTGGACAAGGATGAACTCTGCCTGATTATTACCGACAACAAAGGGGATCTCGTATTTTCCAAACCCCGAATCAGCGATCGGGAGCTTAAACATAAACTCACCGACGATCTGTCGCGTGCGCGGGATGAGCGTTTTTTGGCCGTGACGACGCCGATCCTGAACGGAAAACAACTGCAAGGGCAGGTTTCCCTGCTGCAGTCCAAACGTTCGCTCACCTATAGTCCCAACGAAATTATCCTGATCGCCGTACTGCTGGCGACCCTCATCTTATGCGGTTGGATTACGATTTACTCACTGTCCCGCAAGCTGTCCCGCCCGATTCGCCGCGTGGCGCAGAGCGCCAGGCAGATTGCGGCGGGCTCCTACGAGGTCGATCTGGAGATCGCCACCCCGGAAAGGGAGCTTCAGGACCTGATCGGCTCCTTCAAAGACATGGCGCACCGCCTTAAGCAACTGGAAGAATGGCGGGCCTTGTCGCTGGCCGGGGTGTCCCATGAATTGAAGACCCCCGTCACCTCGATCAAAGGCCTGCTCATGGCGGTACGTGAAGGAGTGGTCCATCCGGAGGAGGCCGAGGAGTTTCTTGATATCGCGCTCAAGGAATCGGAGCGGATGGAGGTGATGGTGGCCGACCTGCTCAATTACAATGCCCTATCTTCGGGCAGTCTGGAGGTCCGGCATGATTCGCTGGACGTGAAAGTGCTCGTTGAGGAAATCGCCTATCAGTGGAATTTGCTCCATGAGAACGAGGACATCATCATTACCGTGGAGGCTCCGGAGGAGGAGCTCCTTACGGCCGGGGACGCCCTGCGGATTCAGCAAATCGTGGTGAATCTGCTGAATAATGCGCTGCAGGCCGCTTCCGACGAGCGCCCGCTCCTGATCCAGATCTCGCTCCATTCCCACGAGGGGTACATTGATATCGCGGTGAGCGACAATGGAAGCGGCATTGCGGAGGAGGAGCAGCCGCATATCTTTGAACGCTTCTATCGCGGGGAGGCCAAGAAGCGCAAGGTCCGCGGCCTGGGCCTCGGCTTGACCTACAGCCGGCTGCTGGCCCGCGCCCAAGGCGGCGATCTGAGGCTGGGCAGCAGCTCGCAGGCCGGCAGCACCTTTATTTTGGAGCTGCGCAGGCAGGTGCCCGCTTGATTTTCATATGACTATTCGCTGAAGATGAGGAGTTTGCCGGATGGATGAGGAGATTATCGTGTTTGAATGTACCGTATGTCACAAAAATTACGAAAAGGCGAAGAAGGATCATCCCGATTTTGAGATCACCGGGCTCGATAATGTGATGGATTGGTCGGATTTCCGGCCGGAGGATGATCTCCCTGGCTTAGACGAGAGAATCTGGGCCAGATCCGAGAAAGCGCCTACGGCTGGAGAACGTCGGATCGTACAGGTTCATTCCCATTTTCATATGACGGTCGGGGAGTCGTTTTGGACTTTATTTACCCCTGCCCTTTCGCATTTTAACGGCTGGGACAGCCATCCCGAGGAAATTGAAGCTTCTGCGTTTGTGCGCTGCAAGGTGGAGCGGGTCCTTGACCGGAACGGACAAAGAGCGTGGGTGGAGCTGTATATTGAGGAGGTCACGCTGCTATCCGAGCTTTGTGCCATAGTCCCGCCGCGGGACGGATCGGGGTATGCCGAACACCTGGGCTTATATAGGAACCCTCATATTTTTCAATGGCAGGATTGGTTTCTGGTCACTTCCAGCGCTGAGGGAGACTTGGGCGTATGGGGATTGGTTCGGAAAACGGCGGGCCGTTATCACCTCGTTACAATGGGAGATTGGGACTTTCATTTGGACATGGCCTATGGCGGAAATCTGATCCTTCCCGAGCCGGAATGGGACGAGATGTTGAGCAAGTGCACATGGTACGGCTAAAACAAAAACCGGCCTTTCCGGCTAAGCGGAAGGTCGGTTTTATTTCATACTGCTTTAGAATTTTTCTTATTCGGCGTAGGCCTTGGTCCAATGATAGGGCTGCACTTCTTCCAAGGATTTAAACAGAAGTTGATTGTCCGGTGTGGTTACCGCTACCTTTACGTCGTTGCCCCAATAAAACAACCTTTCTTGACACACGCCGCATGGACTCAGAATCTTAAACTCTTCATTTTCGTTATCTCTCGCGATGCATAGGGAATGCGTGATTTTGGTGTTCAGTTTGTGCGCTTCCAAAATAGCCCCCGTCTCCATGCACAACTCTGTGGAAGCATTGATCACTTCCGGCGCCACGCTTGTCAAAATCTCCCCATCACTGGTATACATGGCCGCCGCCCCTCCCCAACCTGAGGGATATCTCTTCATTACCAATTCCTTTGCCGCTTCAAAAAGTCTCTGTTCAATACTCAATGTGAACCTCCAAAAGTTAGAAATAGATATATTGTCTTGCTTATTTTAATATTATTCATTTTAAAATGCGATAGCATTACCTCATCCGTCCTAATTGTGCCGACTGTCAGCCAAATATTGAAGAATCATGTCCACGAAGCGCTGAGGAATGGGGTCGTCTATCGATTCCCCGGCCATCTCCGCTGCCGGGACTAGACTAACTTTCTGAAGCAGTCCCATCATCGCAGTAAAAATAAACTGTCCCGTTTCCAAAGGGTGGAGACCTGGTTGCAACGAGCCGTCCCTGAGCCCCGCTTCGAGTGTCTCGGTAAGGAAATGCCGTTCTTTTTTCGTAACGATAAATTGTTCATAGCGGTGTTTCAATTCATGATCCGAATCATAGGCCTCGTAGTAGAGGTCAAAGAGCAGGATGAATTTCAGATAATCGGGATGCTGCCGGGCATAGTCGATCCAAGCCTCAAGAATGAGCCGTAACTTGGCCTTCCCATCGCGAGCTTCGACGCCTATTCCTTCCAAATAACCGGTCATGCCCTCCAGCACATCCATTTGAACCTCAAAAATCAATTCGTCCATGGATCGGAAATGCTTGTAAAAGGTGACGCGGCTAACCCCCGCCAACTCGCATACCTCTTTGATGTTCACGTTAAGGAAGCTTTTTTTCATAAATAGGCTCTTACCTGCCGCGATTAAGGCTTCGCGATGTTTATTCTTCAGGTTTTTGTGCCATGACTCCGCCATCGTTGTAGATTCGTCCTTCATTACGCATTTTCCTTTCTATAGTTAAACCGAAGGCCCCCAGCAGAATAAACGCACCCATTATATAAGGCAAATTAAGTTGAATATCAAACAGAACCCCCGCAAAAATCGGCCCGATCATGTTCCCCAAACTGGTATAGGTCGTATTTAGTCCGGAAGCATATCCCTGCCGCCCTTCGGCCATGTTGGCAATTATCGTGCTGGCCGTCGGCCGGAGAAAAGCGTTGAAGGCAAAGAACAGAGCTGATATCACCAAAAGGTAAGCCTGATTGACCCGGACCAACATCAACAAGAGGGTACAAGCCGATAGGATCAAAGAAAGGCGGATGACCCGGATCTCGCCAAAACGCCGGACAATCCGATCAAGCAGCCATACCTGTACGACCACACCAACAATCGCTCCTATTGTTATAATAACGGAAATCTCCCGAGCGTCGAAAGCGTATTTTTGCTCTACGAACAAAGCATACACCGTTTCATAATTGGCTAGCCCGAATGTCATGACCAAAATGAGCAGGAGGTATCGAAAATAGGGAGTTCGAAACGAGTTAACGATTTGCTGCTTTAGCGGTTCACGTTCAGAACGTAATCTTGCGGGTTGCTGAAGTTGCCGCGTTTGGGTTTCGGGGAGCAGCCCTGTAAGCAGAGTGGCCGCAAGTCCCAACCCCGCGGCAAAAAAGTAAGGCATCCGAATGCCAAACTCGGCGATAATACCTCCCAGCCCCGGCCCTAGGACCATGCCTAGATTCATCGCTGCGCTCAGATACCCCATCCCTTTAGCCCTTGTCTTCGTAGTTGTGCAATCGGCTACATAAGCCATAACGGACGGTACCATAAGCCCGAGTCCGATGCCCCCGATAAAACGGGCTGCATATAAAAAAGACAGGCTGTGCGATACGGCGAACATGTAATCGGAGAGAACGGTTAAAAACAGACCGGACATGATCATTTTTTTACGGCCAAATCTATCGGAAAGCTGCCCCCCGATAGGGGAAAACAAAAACTGGGCCGCCCCGAAGGCGGCGACAAGATAGCCGGCTGCCGTGCCTGCGGCGTCAAACAGCTTCAGATAATCCGGAAGAATCGGAATGACCATTCCTTGCCCCAACAGGGCGATGAATAAATTAAACATCAAGATAAAAAGCGGGTATCTGCTTGTAACCGGAATGCGTGACATAAGGACCTCCAAAATAGTTTACGTTATGTAAAGGATTACTCTATGTAAACCATTTTAATAACTTCCGATTTCTTTGTCAAAGACGCACTGATAAAATTAATATCCTATTACTGCTGCAGCCCGATCAAGCGGAGAAAAAATGCGGGCCTACCCGGTTTCAAGTTCGGTCGGAAACGTAAGGAACAATTCGCCAGAACTGTTTAAGGAGGTTAAATCATAGAGAGTAAAAGAGGGTCGTCCCTCCGTCATCTAGGATGACTTGGGACACCCTCTTTTACTTTTGATTCTAATTGGCGCCCTTCCGCAAGGTCATTCCGCAATCTGAAGCAGATATTTGCCGTAGTCGATTTTGGTCAGAGGGCCAGCCATTTCCACCAATTGTTCTTTGGAGATATACCCGTTGCGGAAGGCAATCTCTTCAATACAGGCTACGTACAATCCCTGCCTTTTTTGAATGGCTTCAATAAAATTGCCGGCTTCTCTTAATGATTCGATCGTCCCCGTATCCAGCCAGGCCATCCCTCTGCCAAGCAGTTCGACCTTCAGTTTTCCGCTCTTCATATATTCCTCGTTGACCGCGGTAATTTCAATTTCCCCTCTGGCGGAAGGCTTTAGCTTTTTCGCAATTTCGACGACATTATGATCATAAAAATACAATCCCGGTACCGCGTAATTCGATTTCGGTATCTTGGGCTTCTCTTCAATGGAAACGGCATTGCCTTCGCGGTCGAATTCAACCACTCCATAGGCCCTCGGGTCTTTTGTATAATAACCGAAAATCGTGGCCCCTTCCTGTCTTTGAACAACCTTTTTAAGGGTGGCGCCAAAACTCTGTCCAAAGAAAATGTTGTCTCCCAGAATCAAACCAACTGAATCGCGTCCTATAAACGCTTCGCCGACAATAAAGGCATCCGCAAGCCCGCGCGGCTGTGCTTGAACCGCATATTGCAGAGAAAGACCGAGTTTAGAACCATCTCCCAGAAGGTCTTGGAACAGACGGGTATCCCTTGGCGTGGAAATGATTAATATCTCCCTGATTCCCGCCATCATCTCGCTTACTAACCCTAATGAAGGATTAACATGTCCATGTGACGGAATACTTAAAAAAAGTACATTTGCCATAATTACACTTCCTTACTTTTAAAATGATTGGTTGTTGAATATTTTTCCGATTTCCGTAAAAACAGGCTCAGGATCACACCGCAAACAGCTAATATCATGGAAATCAGGAAGGTGTCGCAAAATCCTGCCGTCATTGCCCCTGCTTGTGATCCCGGTAAACCCGCCGTGACACTAGCCAAGTGACTTTTAATATTCGAGGTTAGAAAACCGGACATGAGCGCAACGGCAAACGACCCGAAAACTTGCTGGGCGGATGCAGTTAATGGAGTAACCCGACTTATGAGGTGTTCTGGGGCGGATTTCAAAACATAAGTGCTGAGCGGCATCGTCGCTAATCCTTGCCCCAAGCCCATAAAGGCGATAAAGCCGATCAATAGTTCCAATCTGCGGGTTTCCCGAATTCCCGATAATCCCCCCAAAGCACTTGCCAGAAAGACAAGTCCTACAAACACCACGGGCCGTGCACCGTATTTATCAAACAGCCTGCCGCCAAGCTGCATCCCGATAAAAGACATGATCGCTTGCGGGATGACAAGCAAGCCCGACTCAAAGGATGAAAAACCTCTTACCTGCTGCAAAAATAAAGGTATTAATAAAGCCGACCCTGCTAATGCGGTCCAATTCAGACAGGTAAGTATCATACCTTTGCTGAACTCCTTAGAAAGAAAGGAACGTAGTTCAAGCAGCGGTTCTTTCTTTCGAATTTCTACCAAAATAAAGGTGGTCAGAAGAATTACTCCTATGGTGATGGACATCATCGTGGTAATATCTGCCCATCCCTCGCTGCTGCCGCTATGCACACCATAAACCAATGCGGAGAAGGATACGGGAGCTAAAATGGCCCCCCAAATATCCAACTTCACGTCTTTTCCCAAATTGGATTCTGGAAGATGTTTAATCCCCCATATAAAGGAGAACAGACCGATAGGGATATTGATGAGAAAAATCCACCGCCAATGCATATAGTCCAGTAACCAGCCTGACAATACGGGTCCCGCAATGGGAGCAATCAACATGGGTAAACCTAAAATCCCCATCACTGAGCCCCGTTTGTCCGGGGGAGCCAGCTTGAAAGAAAGCGCCATGCTAATCGGGGCAATCATTCCCCCTCCGAGACCCTGCAAAATGCGGAATATAATTAACTGAGCTGGCGTTGTGGCAATAGTGCATAATGCGGAACAGCCTGTAAATAAGAAGACGGAGGTTAAAATCACTTTTTTCGAGGTGAAGCGGTCCGAAAACCAGCCTGCCAAAGGGATTACTGCAGATAGAGCAAGGGTATATCCGGTAATCGCCCACTGGATCGTTTTTAGATCCGTATGAAAGTTTTTTTCAAGTTGTGGAATCGCTACATTCATGACCGTACTATCCAGCATGACTAGGAGCATTCCGGTTAAAACAGGTAATAGTGCGGGTAATATTCTACGAAGCGAAAACGGTTCAGAGCTTGCGATGGATGGGTTTGTCATGATCGACCAAGATCCTCCTTGTGTTAATGAATAAGCTTAAAGTCGCTGCAGGATATATCACCTCCCTGTACATAAACCGCGGAATGAAGTAAAATGATAAATAGAGAGTAAACATATAATGAGTATACTCACCATTTACTTGACAAAGGGAGTATACTCACTAATTTTTGGGATGTCAAGGAGGATTTATGATGAGTTCAGATTCATCTTCCGGCTACGGAGAGCTGTCGGCCCAAGATTTATTGCATCTGTTGTTTAAAATCAATCATCTTCTGCAACGGCAATTTGAAATGGGATTAATATCTTACGGTTTGCCGGAACAATTAACGGGGCCAAGATTACGCGTTCTATTGGAGATTTCCGCAGCCGGTCAAATCAGAATGAATGAGCTGGCGAAAAATTTGGGCATTAAAGCCCGTACGGTCACCCAGTTCGTCGACGCGCTTCAGAAGGATCAATTTATCGTCCGTACCCCCGATACATCCGATCGGCGCGCCACCATCCTGCAGCTTACGGACAGTGCGAAATCCTTAATGGAAAGAGCGGAAGAAGTGATGGGGGAAATATCGAATAAATTGCTTGAGCGTTTAACTTTAGAGCAGCGGAGCCAATTGGTTGAAATTTTATGGCAGCTTGATTCGAATCGAACTGAATTTAGTACAAAAGATGGATAAGTCCACATTCGCTTATTGTGTCGATAGACCTGGTAGAGTTTTATTTTTTTATTCTCATCCCTCCAAATGATGGTAATATTGAATTAGTTCTATTTAACTACATTTAGGGGGATTTTTATTTTGGAAAAGGCTAAAAAGAAATGGTATCAAAAATGGTGGGTGTGGGTTTTAATCATTCTGACCATCGGCATCATTGGTTCTAACATGAATTCTACGGATACGACCAAAACCGCGAATACCGCGGAACCGGCAAAAGCAGGCGAGGATAAGGCAGCGACAACCGAGCCAAAACAAGAACCATCAAAGGAACCGGAGAAAAAAGAAGAAACCGCCATTACCGCTGTTGGCGAGGGAATTCAAACCAAGAACTTCAAGGTTAGCGTGGAAAGTTTGACCAAACCAAAGAGCGATAATCAATTTATAGCACCGGAAGAAGGCAAAGAGTTCGTTTCTGTCGGTTTGTTAATTGAAAATATTTCCGAGAAGGATTATACCGTTAGTTCTATGTTGATGTTTAATGCCTATCAGGATGGGTTTTCTATAAACGAAGACATCACCGCTCATGCCATTAAGGGCCAGGAGAAAACAATGGATGGGGCTTTAGCCGCCGGTAAAAAGATTAAGGGGAACTTGATTTATCAAGTACCTAAGGATTGGAAAGAGCTTGAAATCGATGTCGATTTAACCGTACTCAGTTTGAGCAACGACGGCGAAGTTAAGATTGTTCTGCAAAACAAATAAAGCAAGATTAGGGCCTCACAAATCGTGGGGCTTTACCTTTATGAAACGGTGATTGTCAGAATGATTAAGCAAGTACCTCAGCCGATGGGGAAATAAAGGTTGGAAGAATATGAAGAAATTATTGAGCTTATTTCTGGTTATTACTTTAGCGGTTGCCCTTAGCGCTTGTGGCGGGAACAATAAGAGCAATTCGGCGCCTAAGTCAAACGTGGATAGCGGCACAGTTAGTGAAAATCAAGAGGAAATTGAAAAATTAAAAGCCGAAGCTGAAAAGCTTAAACAGGAATTGGCTGAAAAAGAAGAAGCTGAGAAGAAGGAGCAAGAAACAATAGCAGCACAGGAGGCTGCAGCTAAAGAACAAGAAAAGGTAGCAGCAGCAGAAGTAATGAACCAGATCGCCTTATATTACTCAGGAGCTGAATTGGACGAAAAGTCATACAATTACATAGTCGATCACAGTAATTTATTTCCTGCAGGCACCGTTGAATTAAAAAAAGAAGCAGAATCACTAGTCGACTCAAATGTAACATCGCGCCACATTTTCAAAAATATATCTCCATATCTTGAAAAAATGATCAAGGTTAGTGGGGATATCGTTCAGATTGAAGAAGAAGAAACTGATTTTGGAACTGTTTCAGAAATTCATATAATAGATGATAACAATAATTCAGTGATAGGAATCTATTTAGGGTCAACAGGCGATATCCTTGATGGTGATTATGTAACCATGAGAGGTGTTCCTACTGTGGTCTATTCGTTTGATAATATTGGTGGCGGTACAACAAATGCCGTTCTATTAGCAGCTTCAACAATTCAAAAACAATAAGGAGTCCGCTTACAATTGTAGCTTCTTCCTCTCAAATTGGATATGATTTAGCAAAGTGCTTCCATTGCGAGGTGTCATAATGGAGTTTGGAAGAAGAAAATCGGAAAAAGCCGCTAACTTCATCACTTGGTTATCAGAGGCATTGTTTTATCTCCCCAGACTGATCATTAAGCTATTCACATAAAGATTTTTACCTGATCCGTATCATAACCACCCGTCAAACGGGTGGTTTGCTCTTAGGCTATAAGCCTTTATTACCGGCTCGCGTCTAAATGTGCTAGCTTTGAACTTCGTTCAAACTACTATGCCGTTGCCGCTTATGCCTACCCTGAAGGGGTGCGATTATTACTAGTGCCCCTTCAGACACCTTGATAATATAGAATTCCTGCATATGTGCATGTTTTTTTGTTGTTCGGGGCCCAAAATTTCAAAATCCCTGCAAATCTGCAGGAATTTTCGGCGAGATAGGCTCGTTTCTCTAAAATCGCTAGAAATTCCTGCAGATTTGCATCTTTTTTCGCATCCCCTCGAGGATCGGCCTAAAATACCTGCAGATTTGCATCTTTTTGGAGTTGGAAGCTTGGAAGCACTCTAGGCGCCTCTTTGTAGGTGACATTTCACTTCGATTAGCCATTAAGCCACCTTTTCCTTTCGCTATACATAGCAGCTTGAACACCTCTATGATAACGAACCCATCAGGTTGTTTTTGCTATAAGCAGCACTACACCACCCGCATAGCAGGTGGTTTTTGTTTCGCACGCTTCGCGTGCTCAACTGGCTAAAGCCACTAAGTAAAAAAGGCTCCCTCTCGGGAGCCTTTTCGTTATGCTTATTACAGGGTTTTCGTACCCTTTATTACATCATTCCACCCATGCCGCCCATGTCAGGCATAGCCGGTTTTTCCGGTTCCGGTTTGTCGGCGATGACAGCTTCGGTAGTCAGGAACAGACCTGCAACGGAAGCGGCATGCTGCAATGCGGAACGGGTAACTTTGGCCGGATCGACGATACCAGCGTCAAACATGTTGACCCATTCGCCGGTAGCCGCGTTGTAGCCGATACCCACTTGTTCTTTCTTCAGGCGGTCAACGATAACCGAACCTTCTTCGCCGGCGTTGGCAGCAATCGTACGAACCGGCTCTTCCAGAGCGCGCAGTACGATTTCCGCACCGGTTTTTTCGTCGCCGACCAGGCTGAGGTTGGCTACCGCGTTGTATACGTTCACGAGCGCTACGCCACCGCCAGATACGATCCCTTCTTCAACCGCAGCGCGAGTTGCGTTCAGGGCGTCTTCGATGCGCAGTTTGCGCTCTTTCAGCTCGGTTTCCGTAGCCGCGCCGACTTTGATAACCGCTACACCGCCGGCCAGTTTAGCCAGACGCTCTTGCAGTTTTTCTTTGTCGAACTCGGAAGTGGTTTCTTCCAGTTGCGCACGGATTTGGTTAACGCGAGCGGTGATGTCGTTCTTATCGCCGCTGCCGTCAACGATGGTCGTGTTTTCTTTAGTAACGATAACTTGACGAGCGTTACCGAGTTGATCCACGGTCGTGCTCTTCAGATCCAAGCCGAGTTTCTCGGTAATCACTTGACCGCCCGTCAGTGCGGCGATATCTTGCAGCATCGCTTCGCGACGATCGCCGAAGCCAGGAGCCTTAACGGCCACAGCGCTGAATGTACCGCGCAGTTTGTTCACGATCAGCATCGCTTGAGCTTCGCCTTCAATATCTTCGGCGATGATCAGAAGCGGTCTGGATTGTTGTACGATTTTTTCAAGGATCGGCAAAATTTCTTGCGTGCTGCTGATCTTCTTGTCGGTGATCAGGATATACGGGTTGTCAAGCACGGCTTCCATTTTGTCCGTATCCGTAATCATGTACGGGGAGACGTAGCCGCGGTCGAATTGCATACCTTCTACGACTTCCAGTTCGGTTGCGAAGCCGCGGGATTCTTCTACAGTGATAACGCCGTCTTTGCCTACCTTTTCCATAGCTTCGGCAATCAGTTGGCCCACTTCTTCGTCCGCAGCGGAAATCGCCGCAACTTGAGCGATGGACTGCTTGCCTTCGATCGTTTTGGAAATCTTCTTCAGTTCTTCAACCGCTGTGCGAACGGCTTTGTCGATCCCTTTACGCAGTCCGATTGGGCTGGCACCTGCCGTAACATTCTTCAAGCCTTCGCGGATCAGCGCTTGAGCCAATACCGTAGCTGTTGTCGTACCGTCACCGGCCACGTCGTTTGTTTTAGTCGCTACTTCTTTAACGAGCTGAGCGCCCATGTTTTCAAAAGCGTCTTCCAGCTCGATTTCTTTCGCGATCGTCACACCGTCGTTTGTGATCAACGGGCTGCCGAATTTTTTCTCCAGAACGACGTTCCGTCCTTTAGGTCCAAGCGTAACTTTTACTGCGTTAGCCAAAGTGTCAACACCGCGGAGCATTGCACGGCGGGCGTCTTCACTGAATTTGATTTCTTTTGCCATTAGTAAATTACCTCCCTGGTTAATTATAAATGGTTACTGCTGTAATACGGATGTATAACGCACCGTCTTAGCCGACGATGGCGTGAATGTCGCTCTCTTTCATAATCAAATACTCTTTACCTTCGTACTTCACTTCTGTTCCGGCATACTTGGAGAACAAGACGCGATCGCCTTCCTTCACTTCCAGAGGCACACGAACGCCGTCTTTCAGCGCGCCGCTGCCTACAGCGACTACCCGGCCTTCCTGCGGTTTTTCCTTCGCCGTGTCCGGAAGAACGATTCCGAAAGCGGTTGTCTCTTCTTGTTCGATCGGTTCTACCAATACGCGTTCACCTAAAGGTTTGATCATGAAAAAATAGCCTCCTTTAAATATGTTGTGTTGATGGATAGATGTAAACTATGCATTAGCACTCGACATACCCAAGTGCTAATAACCACTTTTATGATACTCAACTTGTTTGCAGATTTCAAGTCCCTGATACAATTTTTGTCTTTAATTTATGAAAATCTTGGACAGCCTCGCCTCACCATTCTATCCTCCGGCGAATAAATATATTCCCCTGCACAGCGTGTGATGATATGTACGCAAAAAGCCCGGCACGGGCATATCTGCCCCGGAGCCGGGTTGCTTTTAACTCTAAAACTATTTATATTTCCGTTCCCGCTCCGCATCCGTCGCGAGCTGTTTCTGATGTACCCGCTTGGACAACACGACGCTCAGTTCGTAGAGAAGAATGAGCGGTACAAGCACCAGAAACGCCGAGAAGAAGTCGGCCGGGGTAATCATGACCGAAATGACCACCAGTATGAAATAGGCCACACGGCGCATTTTTTTCAATCGCACGGGATTGAGCAGCCGCAATTGGGTCAGAAACAGGATCACCAACGGCAGTTCGAACAACAGGGAAATCGGCAGGACGATATTCATCAAAAATTTGAAATAATCCGCCATGCCGTAGGTTTCGATCAGCCCAAGCTGCTTGTTCAGCGAGCCCGTAAACGACATCGCCAGCGGAAAGACGACATAATATCCGAAAGCCACACCCGCCAGAAAACAGACGAACACGTACGGGATGTATTTTAAGGTAGCTTTACGTTCCGCCGGTTTTAACCCCGGGCTGACGAACGCCCAGAGCTGATACAGCGTAAAAGGCAGGGTAACGCCCAGCGCCACCACCATGGCGATTTTCATGTAGACGCCGACACCGTCCCAAAACGAAAAGGCGTTCAGTTCGATCCGGACGCCGGATAACGCATTGATCGTTATATAATGATAGATCGGGTCCACGACGAAAAAGGCGGCCACGAGAACCAGCACAAATACCGATAAGACATAAAACAACCGCCGACGCAGTTCCGCCAAATGAGCGACAATACTTTGCTTATCCTGCTCTTCAGCCAAAATTTTGCCTCCTTACTATCACATGCGACATGAGCAAACAAAATCCCTCCCGTTCAGGGAAGGATTGCTGGAAGCTGTTCTCTCAAGTTAGGCTCACTCCGGCAGGCGACGAGGGTCGCCCTTCTCGGGCTGAACCGCCGCAGCGGCCACCGGTGCCTCGGCTTTCTTCGCCTCGGGCTCGTCCTCGACGATATCCCGGGTCGCCTCCTTGAATTCACGGAATGTCCGTCCAACGGCGCGTCCGAGCTCCGGCAATTTGTTGGGTCCAAACAGCAGCAAAGCCGCAATAATGATTAACAAAATCCCGCCTGTCATCCTGACTCTCCTTCCGCAAACCCTTTCATTATAGATATACCATAACTTATATCACAAAATTAGTCCATATTTTCGACGGATTTCCCCCATGCCCCTTGGGGTTCATCGCTTACAGCCGAAATTGACCGGTAACCATCAGCAGCGCTTCCGGAAGCTGATCCATAATAGCCGCGAGGTTTTCGTGTACCCCTTTCGGCGTGCCGGGCAAATTTACAATCAAGGTGCGGCCGCGAATGCCGACAATTCCCCGGAACAGCATGGCTCCCCGGTTTTTTTTCATCGCCGCATAGCGCATCGCTTCCGCCATACCCGGAACCTCCCGCTCGATGACTCTCCGCGTCGCTTCCGGAGTTACATCCCGAATCGCAAGTTCCGTTCCGCCCGTCGTCAGCACCAAATCCGCGTGAAAATAATCGGTCATTTCGATCAAGGCCGCGATAATTTCGTCCGGTTCATCGGGTACGATCCGATACTCCACAATCTCTCCGCCAAGCTCTTCCTCCACCAGCTCGCGAATTACCTGGGCGCTCGTGTCTTCACGTTCGCCTCTGGCTCCTTTGTCGCTTGCCGTAAGGATCGCTGTTTTCCAAACCATGAGTCACCCTCCTCATCCATCTCGGAACGTCAAATGATATAAGCTTTATATTTCATGCTCCTAACCAGAGCTTAGCTTCGTTTAGTTCTCTCGCACGTAGTCTCCGCTTTTTCCGCCGCTCTTCGAGCGCAACTGCGTCGGGCCGATCACGATATCCTTCTGCAGTGCTTTGCACATGTCGTAAACGGTAAGCGCCGCGGCGGAAACGGCCGTGAGAGCCTCCATTTCCACACCGGTTTTTCCCTCGGTCTTCACCGTGGCTTCCACATAAAGTTCGTCTTTGCCATTATCGGTAAAAACGAGGTTCACCCCGGTCAATGGCAACGGGTGGCACATCGGAATCCAATCGGACGTACGCTTCGCTCCCTGAATTCCGGCGATTTGCGCTACGGCAAGGACGTCTCCCTTTCCGACCCGGCCTTCCTTGATCGCTTGCAGCGTGGACGGATGCATGGTGACCGTCGTTTCCGCAACCGCTATGCGGACCGTAGCTTCCTTACCGGAGACATCCACCATACGTGCCCTGCCCTGCTCGTTAAAATGCGTCAATTTCCCCTGGTCATCTGCCGAAACCATTCTTTTCCTCACTACTTTCCTTCTATATATATTATACCGGACGCCGTAAACAGCATGTCCAGCCTGAAATCATGTTCCTCCATCGGAAGCGGCTCTTCTACGATAAGCTCCCGGTATGTAAGGGCCGCCTTCACAACCCGTGGGCTTTCACCCGGGACCGCACGGTGCGCCCCTTCCAAAACGCTCATGAAACGGTCATAATATCCGCCGCCATAGCCGATGCGGCCGCCGAAACCGTCAAAAGCGAGGCCGGGTACAAGAACGAGATCCAACTCTCCGTAACGGCTGACAGGCCATACGGGCACCCGTTCACTCGGTTCGGGAATGCCCCATGTTCCTTCGGTCAGGTCCTGTGTCCCGTTCACCAGATGCAGCGTCATCCGTCCATCACGCGCTACACGGGGAACAACGATCCGGTCTCCCCGATCCCTGCAGCTCCGCAAAAGAGGGGTTGTGTCCGGTTCATCGCGAAACGACAAATAACTAAAAACCGTAAGAGGAGCGCCCTTTCGGGCCCGCAGCGGACCGAGCACTTCCCGTTCCGCACGCAGGCAGGCAGCCAACGCCTCGGCCTGGCGCACAGCCTCCGGAATACTCGACCGCACCCCGGCCATGTGAGCTCTAAGTTTTTTTTTGCGTTCCTTGATGTCCATTCGTAAACTCCCTCCCGTGAAAATACGGGAACTGCCATCTCCTCCCTTAGTGTATCATTGTTAACGAAAAATGAAAACTGAACCGGCAGGTTTCATCCCTGTTCCGCCGGGAATGAGCGGTGCATTTGCCCCGTATTTCATGTACACTGAATACAGATAGGTGCGATATAGGAGGATCAATACGATATGCTGCTTCAAGCTACGGACATTAAGAAATTGTACGGAGTAACCACCATTCTCGGCGGGATCAACCTCCAGGTTCTGGAACGGGACCGAATCGGTCTCGTCGGTGTAAACGGCGCCGGGAAGTCCACCCTGCTGCAAATTTTAGCGGGTGAATTGACTCCGGACGGCGGACAAATTTTCAAAGCGAAGGAAACGCGGGTCGGATACCTCGCCCAAAATAGCGGTTTGCAATCGGACCGCACCATCTGGGAGGAAATGCTCGCCGTTTTTTCCGATTTGACGGAAACCGAGCGGGAACTCCGGCAGATGGAAATCCAGATCGCCGATCCCGCCGCGGACCATGAGGATAAAGCCTATAAAGAACTGCTTAGCCGATACGCCGCCAAGTCCGATTGGTTTAAGGACCATGGCGGTTATGAAATCGAAACCCGCATCCGCAGCGTGCTGCACGGGATGGGATTCGGCGATTTTTCACCCGACACGGTGATCTCCACGCTAAGCGGAGGGCAAAAAACCAGGCTGGCGCTCGCCCGGATTCTGCTCCAAGCCCCGGATCTGCTGATGCTGGACGAACCTACCAACCATTTGGATATCCAGACACTGACATGGCTGGAGGACTATTTGAGGAACTATTCGGGCGCCTTGCTCGTCGTTTCCCATGACCGTTATTTTCTGGACCGGCTCGCCAATGTGATCGTCGAGATCGAACGGCACCAGTCGCGCAGGTATACCGGGAATTACAGCCGTTATATCGAATTGAAGGCGGCGGAATACGAAAGCCAAATGAAGCTCTATGAGAAGCAGCAGGATGAAATCGCCCGGATGGAGGCTTTTATCCAGCGTAACATCGTGCGGGCTTCAACGACCAAACGGGCGCAGAGCCGGCGCAAGGCGCTCGAAAAAATGGAGGTCATGGATCGGCCGCTCGGCGATTTGAAGAAAGCGCATTTCTCCTTTGAAGCGGAAATCATGAGCGGCAAGGATGTGCTGCAGGTTGACGGCCTGTCCTATGCCTTCGAGCCCGGCGCCGAACCCTTATTCCACAACGTTTCCTTCAGTTTAAAACGCGGCGAGACCGTAGCTTTGATCGGGCCCAACGGTATCGGTAAGTCGACCCTGTTAAAAATACTCACCGGAGACCTTTCCCCCGCAAAGGGTACGATTACCTGGGGAACGAAGGTGAAGATCGGTTATTATGACCAGGAACAGAGTCATTTAAACCCGGACAATACCGTGCTGGAGGAAGTTTGGAGCGCGTTCCCCCATTTGGAGGAAGTTCGAATCCGCAGCGTGCTCGGCAATTTCTTGTTCAGCGGCGAGGATGTGCTTAAGAAAATCGCGGCATTAAGCGGCGGGGAAAAAGCGCGGGTCTCTCTGGCCAAGCTGATGCTGCAAAAAGCCAATGTGCTGATTCTCGACGAACCGACCAACCACTTGGATTTGTTCAGCAAAGAGGTACTGGAGTCGGCGCTCCTGGATTATGACGGAACATTGCTGTTCATCTCGCATGACCGTTACTTTTTGAATAAGATGGCCGAGCGGATCGAGGAGCTGAATCCCGAAGGAATAGAACATTTCCTGGGTAATTATGACGATTATTTGGAGAAAAAACAGGAACTGCGTGAGATGGTTGCCGAGCAGAACATGATCCTTTCCGGGAAAGAGAACCGCAATGCAAACAGTTCTGCCGGGGAGAAAGCCGGCGCGACTTCGTACGAGGCGGAAAAGCAGGCGAAACGGCAGGAAAGAGCCCGCGCCCGCAGGTTGGAACAGCTGGAAGAAAGCATCGCCAAATTCGAATCGGACATCGCCGATTTGGAAGCCGAGCTGATGCTGCCCGAAGTCTATCAGGACTATGCTGTGCTGCAGGAGCGGCAGGCCGCGATTGATAAGCTCAAGTCGGAACTGGGGGCCGCTTATGAAGAATGGGAGAAACTGGCGGCCGAATAGTTTGCAAAATAGTCAAAATAGCCCGGATTCCTTTATTCACAACTTTATCCACAAAATTAACAAGGATACCCACAAGAAAAAGCGGCCATCATGGTCGTTTTTTCTTGGATTTTAGGCTGCGACAGGCGAATTCCCTATATTATCCACGGAGTTATACCCATTATCCACAGTTTTTTGAAAGTGAATATGGTCTTTTCACAAATAAGCCGGGACCTTTGGCAGGCAAGCTTTCAACGAATTTTCATAATGCAAGCAGGCAAACTGTGGATAATATTGTCCACAGCTTGACTTTTTATCAACCCATTCCCAAATGATTGTTCTCCTCGCAAGATATTTCCCAGGTCCGGATTTCATAGTTCTCCGCTCCCGATTTCACAAACGGGTCCTGTTCGGCCCATTGCATCGCTTCTTCCATGCCTTCCGCCTCAATAATCACCATCCCGCCTTTGTAATTCCCGAAAGGCCCGCACATGACCAATTTCCCCAAACGGTCCAATTTCCGCAAATGACGCACATGCTCCCGGATTAGGGGCTCGTCCAACGTTTTCCCGGGATTTAAAGTAAGTAAAATAACGTACCTCGTATAGTTCTTGTCTATCAAATCATTTCCCATTTTCGTTCCCTTCCTTTCTCTATTTATGAGACGAATCTCCCATTTCCTGATATTCCGAATTACGCCTGGAACTCGATCCCAAGTAAACCAAACGAAATACCTATTGCCATTTACATGAAAAAATACAATCATTTTATATATAATTATTACAAAATTGTCATAAAGGAGTTTGATGATGAAGTTAGTTAAAGTCGTCTCTATTGCCGCCTTGGGGGCAAGCCTGATGATAGTCGGCGGTTGCCAATGGTCCGGTGCGTCCGGAAGCTCATCTTCTTCCCTATCCGTCAAGGAGTCTTCTTTGCCCGGCGGCGGTGTCGCTTTTCCCGAAAACGAGCGCATCCATCTGTCGACCAATCAAAAATGGGTCGCCGACGAAGGTCATTTGTCCGACTTGATCCGGCTGCAGTGGACCGCCGATCGAGCAAAACCGGCCATATCTTGGGCCGACCAAAACGGGGATGACAAAACAGCCATCGTGTCCCACGATAAAGCCAACAATCCGGAACAGCACGACCATAAACATCTGTCCATCGAAACGACCATGTCACCCACGGGCCAAAACAAAGGCGAGTTATTTACCCGGTTCGAAATTCCATACGATACCGACGTAGCCGAGATTCGCACGCATTCCTCGAATTTCAACGTGATGGACGGTATTTTGAGAGTGGCCGGAGAAGGCGCCCGGGACGTGCAATTTGCCAAAACCGGCAAAGACAACGCGACCACACCGCTATGGGCGCTGCGGACGAACAGCGGTGAAACCGCGGGGAATAAAGGCGCCGATTTTAACCTGATCCGGTATGACGACCAAGGCCAGCCTATCGACAGCGCCATCGCTGCCAGCCGGGAGAAGGGAAACGTCGGGATTGGGACGTCCTCCCCGGAGAGCAAGCTCGATGTCAACGGAGATGCGATTCGGATCCGTGAATCACGCACGCCCGTTTCGGTGAACTCCCCCGGAAACCAGGGAGATATCACCTGGGATGAAAATTACATTTACGTCTGCGTAGCCAAGGATACCTGGAAAAGAACGAAACTTGAGTCGTGGTAAGCTGTGTTCACGTCTTCCGGCAGTAATCCTGCGTGCCGGGGAGCAGGGTTACCGTCTGAATGAGCAGGCCCAAAAATAGGTAACCGGCATGGACAACGGATGCTGCTTGAAGCACATACATCTGTACGGTAATCCAAATGATTAAGGCAAAACCGATATACAGCGAGAACGTCCACGACCAGTGAAGCGTTTTGAACACATTTAACGCTTCTCCGAGTTTCCAGCTTTTTTGGCCTGCCAAAGAAAACAGCACTCCCAGCGGGCCGACACCGAGTACAAAAAAGAGAATCAAGCCCGGAATCAGGAAATTCGGAAAAACAGGGGCCCGCATTAGATCCGGAGGCATCCCCAGCAACCGCCCGCTGGGATCCAGCACTAATGTCCCTCCGCCAAAAAGGGCCCCGGCACCCAGCACAAAATGAAGGCTCATTAATAACTTTACGCTGGTTGGCATACTAGCCATTCTATTCATGATCCACCCCTTATTGTGATATAAATCACAAATATTGAATTACTCCTGCCCTCTTAACGCACGAAGACGAAACCTCCCGGCTTCGTCTTCGTTGTTAGTTAAACGATATCATACCGGCGGTTTTCGGGGAATCCCCCTTCTTAAGTTTTGCGTTGAAACCGCCACACCGTCATGAGTACAATAGACATAATCGTCATCTTTCCAATGGCGAACCGAAGATACGGAGGCGAAGGGTCATGAAACGGAGAGTAGTGGATTCTATCGTGGATCTGGTAGGCGAAACGCCCGCCGTAAAAATAAATCGTTTGACCGGGGCGCATGACGCGGAGGTTTATGTGAAGCTTGAGTTTTTCAATCCCAGCGGCAG
The DNA here is from genome assembly GCF_008084145.1 of Paenibacillus faecis. Lineage (GTDB taxonomy): Bacteria > Bacillota > Bacilli > Paenibacillales > Paenibacillaceae > Fontibacillus > Fontibacillus faecis. Next base: position 1,367,660 of record NZ_VSDO01000001.1, read on the forward strand.
CGTTAAAGACCGGGCCGCTTCCCATATGATCGCGGAGGCGGAAAAGGCCGGACACCTCCGGCCGGGCGGTACGATCATCGAACCGACCAGCGGAAACACCGGCATCGGGCTGGCCATGAATGCGGCCGCCAAGGGATATAAGGCCATTCTCGTTATGCCGGACAATATGACCTCCGAACGAATTAATCTGTTGAAAGCGTACGGAGCCGACGTCGTGCTCACCCCCGCATCGCGGCGGATGCCGGGCGCTATCGAGAAAGCTTTGGAACTGCAGGCAAGCATACCGGGTAGTTTTATTCCCGGGCAGTTTCAGAATCCGGCTAATCCTTCAATCCACCGCTTGACGACAGGTCCGGAAATTCTGGCTCAAATGGAAGGGCGGCTCGACGCTTTTGTCGCCACCTCGGGTACGGGAGGAACGATTACCGGGACAGGAGAATATTTGCGCGAGCATTTGCCGGAGCTTCACATTGCGGTCGTGGAACCCAAAGGCTCCCCCGTTCTATCGGGCGGCGAACCCGGTCCGCATAAACTGGTGGGCACGAGCCCTGGCTTCGTCCCGGCTATCCTCAATACCCAAGTTTATGACGAGATCGTTCAGGTCGAGGATGACGACGCGCTGGATACGGTACGGCGGCTTGCCGCCGAGGAAGGCATCCTGGTCGGTCCCTCGTCCGGCGCATCGGTATGGACCGCTCTCCGCCTGGCCCGAATGCTCGGAAAAGGCAAGCGGGTACTCTGCATTGCCCCGGATACCGGAGAACGGTATATGAGCATGGGGATTTTTCAGTAAATTATAACCACCCGTCAAACTACCTTTATTACCGGCTCGCGTCTAAAGGCGCTAGCTTTCACTTCGTTCAAGCCTCTATGCCGTTGCCGCTTTTGCCTCCCCCTGAAGGGGGGGCGATTATTACTAGTCCCCCTTCAGACCACCTTGATAATATAGAATTCCTGCAAATGTGCATCTTTTTTTCTTGTTTGGGGCCCAAAATTTCAAAATTCCTGCAAATCTGCAGGAATTTTTGACGAAACCGGCTCGTTTCTCTAAAATCGCTAGAAATTCCTGCAGATTTGCATCTTTTTTCGCATCCCCTCGGGGATCGGCCTAAAATACCTGCAGGATTTGCATCTTTTTGGAGTTGGACGTTTTTTGTTTCGCACGCTTCGCGAGCTCAACTGGCTAAAGCCACTAACAAACCGACCCGCTTGGGCTGGGCCGGTTACTTCCGGTTGCGGGTCATCCAATCTACGGCATAGTCCACCAGCGGCTTTTGCGGCATAAGCAGGCAAGCCGCTCCCGCCAAATTCCCGCGCCGGACCAACCCCGTGTCCCGTTCGAAATCGGCCCCGATCCGGTCGAAGTCTTCGGCATCGATTTCGACCTCCCGATAGGCTACCCACTTCTTCTGACCGTCGACCATCATGGGCGCTTTTTGAACGGTCTCCTTCTTGCCGGGGTAATCCGCCCGATATTCCGCCAAATGGATGGAAGTATTGTTGCCGTGCCCGACACCCAGCAGCAGAACCCAGCCCTCCGCCTCGTAAATCCTCGCCAGTGGCGAGGTTTCGCCCAACCCGTATTCAAGGCCGTGGCCGCCGGTGATTTCCCTGGCTTTCGCCCCCCTGGCGGCAAAGGAAACATTCGGATGTGCGCTCCGAATCGTCCCACCTTGTTTCCGGAACAACTCGGGGATAACTCCCATGTACCAAAGCGGAGTTAAATCGGGGTCGTAAGCCGGCATTTGTTCCCTGATCGTTTCCCACCAAGCTTCGGGAACCGGGGGATTCTGCCAGCCGGACGGATCGCTAAGATCCCCGGAATGCGTCGGAACAACCAGCGTTCCCGTCTCGCCCAAGGCTTCTTCCAGGGCCAGAATGACCGCAACCGGTCCGCCGGCAACAAAGCCGCCCAGGGACTTATAAGAGGAATGCACGAGCAGCGTCATTCCCTCTTCAACGCCGAGCGCCCGCAAATCGGCGCATAGCGAATCTTTTGTGATCAGGGGTCCTTGAATCTTGTTCATCTTTGTATCCTTCTCTCCATTAAAATGAATGGCCTCGCCGCATGGAGCGCTCTAAGCTTTCCGGCTGCGCATGGCGTACAGAAGCTGAATGTCCTTGCCCCCGCTTTCCGCAAACGAGCGATATTGCGGCGTGTCCGCCCCGTAAATCGCCATCTTCCCCGCCGCATCATAATGCACGCCCCAGCCGTATCTTTTGGGGAGGGCCGAGGCCCGCATACAGGCATGCTTCTTGGCAAACAAGCTGTCCCAAATTTCTTGCCTGCTGTCCTGCAGCATGGACTCGGAAATGCCTTTATGCCGGATATGCGTTTCAAAAAGCAGTTCATCGTAAACATATTTATACGGATGCGCCGTAAGCAGCTCGTACTGAATGACATGTACGGGCTTGCTCTCCTTCCGGCTTGTCGGTTCAATCCCTTCCCTAACCGGGCAATCGGGTGAGATCAGGATAAATGTGTTTTTGTAGCTCATCGCGAGGATCCTCCTTTCAAAACGACTCTCTTTCTCCCAGTATACTAAGTAAACCGCCCTTTTCGGAAGTAAAAAGAGTCCTCTATCCGCGGACTGATCGGTCGGAATGAGGACTCCTTCGATTGTTTGTTTGCTTGGGTTCAGCGTGCCGACCAGGCTTCCAAGGACAAGGAGGGTTCGGGCTTCAACTCCATCTCCGAAAACTCCCCGCGCTGCCATTTCAGGTAGGCGGCGGCACCGATCATGGCCGCGTTGTCGGTGCAGTATTTCATCGGCGGGATCGACAGCGGGATCCCTTCCCGTTCGCAGCGCGCGTCCAAAGCCTGTCGGAGCCCGCGATTCGCGGCCACCCCGCCGCAAAGCAGCAGCTGCACGGCGCCGGTCGATTTGACGGCGCGAATCGCTTTCTCCACCACGACCTCGATCACCGATTCCTGGAAGCCGCGGGCGATCGCGTCCTGATAGCCGTCCTCCCCGCGCATGCGATGCTGATTGACCGCGTTCAGGACGGCCGACTTCAGACCGCTGAAGCTGAAATCATAAGAATCGGGCTCCAGCCAGGCACGGGGAAGTTCTTCCGCCACCGCCGACTCCACCGCCAGCTTGTCGACATGCGGGCCGCCCGGATACGGAAAGCCCAGCGCGCGGGCCACCTTGTCATAGGCTTCGCCGACCGCATCGTCCCTCGTCCGTCCGATTAGCTCAAAATGGCCTTCTTGCCTCATGAACACGAGCTCCGTATGCCCGCCGGATACGACCAAGGCCAGGCACGGGTAGCGGATCTCTCCGATTAGCCGATTGGCATAAATATGGCCCGCAATGTGATGGGTGCCGATCAAAGGCTTGTCCAGCGCGAAAGCGAGGCTCTTCGCCGCCATAATGCCAACCAGCAGGGCCCCGACCAACCCCGGCCCCTCGGTCACCGCTACGGCGGACAGATCTTCCGGAGCGATTCCTGCCTGGTCGATCGCTTTCTCCAGCATGAGCGTAATGCTCTCCACATGCTTACGGGAAGCGACTTCGGGAACAACGCCTCCGAACGCTTTATGCGTCTCGATTTGGCTGGCGATCAAGTTCGACAGAACCTCGGTCCCGTTCTTGACGACCGCCGCCGACGTTTCGTCGCAGCTCGTCTCCACCGCAAGTATATAACAATCCTGATTCCGCAAGTTTATTCGCTTCCTTCCTTCTCGCCGCTTCCGCGCAGCTCCTCGGGCAGCTCGCACCACATGATCACGGCGTCCTCCTGATTATCCGAATAATATCCCTTCCGCACCCCCGCCGGAACAAAGCCGAATTTGGTGTAGAGCGATTGGGCGACCCGGTTGGTGGCCCGCACCTCTAGGGTCATCCGTTCCATGCCGAGCTCCCCGGCCCACTCCATCAAGCGGCGCAGCAGCCGCTCGCCCAAATGCCGTCCGCGAAAAGCGGTCCGGACGGCGATATTCGTAATATGCGCCTCATCGACGATCGTCCACATCCCGGCATACCCTACCGGTTGCCCGTCCATCTCCATAATCAGGTAACGGGCGAAATGGTTCAACGTCAACTCGTTGCGAAAAGCCTCTTCGCTCCAAGGCAGCGAAAAGGACTCATGCTCGATGACCATCACATCGGGGATGTCCCCCAGCTCCATCGTGCGGAACCGGACATGCCCGCCGGTCTCCTCCTGTAATTGTCCCATGTTCGCGCCGGCCCCCTAACGCCGTTCCCGCAGCCGTTTGGCTTCGGCTTCGGCCAGTTGGGTGTAGTTCGGCTCCAGGGCGTGCACCTCGTCGCCGCCGGCCGTCCGCGCCCGGCGGACGGCGGCCAAGCCGACGGTGATTCCCTCCAGTTCGTAGGGAATCACGTGCAGCGCTTCGCCCAGTAAGGGACGAAGCGACTCAGCCACGGGCGCATGCTGCCCCGTTTCGCCCACGAACCATACGCCGGCCGGGCGTTCCGCCGGCGTCAGTTCCCGCAGCCGGGCGCCCAGCTGCTCCGTCCAGTCGGCCATGAGCCGGACGGCGTCCGGCTCCATGCGCTCCGGCGACGGCCGGCCGGCTCCGGCGGCAAACAGCGCGGTATAGGCTTGACCGCGCCGTGCGTCCACCAGCGGGATGACCCAGTGGTCCCCGCTGGTTCCGGCTGCCCCGGCGGACGCTGCCGCCGGGGAGGTTGGGACGCCGAGGTTCGCGGCGTCCAGGCCCGCGCCCTGCGCGAACCCGCCCCAGGCGAGCGCCTCCAGGCTCGATAGGCCGTACACCGGCAGGTGCAGGGCCCACGCCAGCGTCTTCGCCGTCGTTACGGCGATCCGGGCTCCCGTATAAGAGCCCGGGCCCACGCCGACGGCGACCCCGTCCAGCGCCGCCTTGGCGATGCCGGCGGCCGCCAGCGCGTCGCCGATGGCGCCGACCAGATACGCCGAATGGTTGCGTTCGGCGCGGATATTCCGCTCCGCCAGCAGTTTGCCGTCTTCCATCACGGCCACCGCCAGGGAGGATGTCGATGTATCGAAAGCCAATAACCGCCGGATTGGCCGTACTTCATGCTCGTTGCTCATTATTCCCGACTCCATTCTCCCGCAAGTGATCGATCCAAGCTTCATAAGGCTGCCCGCAGCCTTTCAAGTAAAATGTCCGCTCTCCGCCCATTCCCGTTTCGATATATATGTACAAAGCCTCCGGCGGCAGGAGTTCTTGGATCAGGCTCGCCCATTCCACCAAAGTTACCCCGGTGCCGAAAAAATACTCATCCAGCCCCAGCTCCTCCGCCTCTTCCAGCGACAACCGGTACACATCCATATGGTAAAAGGGCAATCTGCCCGCATATTCCTTGATCAAAGTAAACGTCGGACTGTTTACAGTGTCCGTGACCTGCAAATGCTTGGCGAACCGCTGGGAGAAGGCGGTCTTTCCCGCCCCCAGGTCCCCGTCCAGCGCGATGACGGTCCCGGGCACGGCCAAATTGGCCAGCCGGCCGGCGAGGCTGTCCGTCCCCTCCAGATTCTCCGCCCGAAACACGAGTCCCGCGGCGGCTTTATCAAACATCCATTCATCCATTCTCCGGTACCTTCTTTCTGTCAGAACCTCCGGCTTGGCCGGTGGCTTCCATCAGCTCTATAAGCATGCTGCGAGCAAGCGCCGCGCTCGCAAACTTATCGTATGTCCTTGGTGAACTCGCCGTGGATAGGGGCCTTTTGCGCCGCTATTTTGTCGAAATCGTCCCTTTGGTGAGAAATAGAGGTCTTTTGAGGCCTTATTTTGGTGAAAAGCAGGTAAAATCCTGATTTTAGGACCCCCACCAGAGTAATAAGGCCTTTTTTGACCGCTATTTTTCCCGCAAATGCGAATCGGGCCGAAATAACGGCCCAAAACGCCGCTAATGCGACGGACGCTAGTGATCAGTAGGACGCAGATCCAACTCGCCGCATGGAGGCGAGGATTCCAAAATATAGTATAACCCTGTCGGGTAGATACAACTTAAACGGCTTAAGCTTAAGCGACGTTATCGCATCTTCTTGCACAAATCCCCACCGCGCATCTAAAGACCCTCAAAAAACGTATGTCCCCATTATATCGGTCTGTCCCAAGCCCCGCAACACGGAATCCACCCCCGTTCGGTTGGAACGGACCCTTATAGAAAACCGGATTTTATCCAATACTAAGAAAAATGCGAATTTCAAGGAGTGATTGATAGATGCATACCGTCTGGAAGGGGGCTATCAGCTTCGGCCTCGTTCATGTACCGGTCAAAATGTTCTCCGCCACCGAGGATAAAGATATTTCGATGAAGTATATCCATAAGGAATGCGGGAGTCCCATCTCGTACGTCAGGCGCTGCCCGACATGTGACGCAGACGTAAACTGGGAAGAAATTGCGCGCGGATACGAGTACGAGAAGGGCAAGTATGTTCTGTTTGAAAAAGAAGAATTGGAACAGCTATCCGCCCGCACCGAAAGAACCATCACGATCCTCGATTTCGTCGATCTGCATGAAATCGATCCGATTTATTTTCAGAAAACCTACTATCTTTCTCCGGATCAAGCCGGATCGAACGCTTATCAATTGCTGCTTGAAGCGATGCGTCAATCGGGTAAAATCGGGATCGCCAAAATCGCCATCCGCTCCAAGAGCAGCCTGGCCGCGATCCGGGTGATGGAGGGCTGTTTGGCGGTCGAGACCATCTTTTTCCCGGATGAAATCCGCCCGATCTCCCAGGTGCCGAATCTTCCCGAGCAAATCAGCACCAACGAAAAGGAGCTTACGATGGCCCGACTGCTGATCGAACAGTTGTCCACCCCGTTTGAGCCGGAAAAATACACGGACGATTACCGGATAAACCTCCTGCAGTTGATCGAAAGCAAAGTGGCCGGAGAAGAAATCAGCCTTGCACCGGCCAGGCCGGAAAGCAATGTGATCGATCTGATGGCCGCGCTCCAGGCGAGCATCGAGGCTGTCAAGCCGATCGCCACCGATCCCGGGCCGGCCAAGTCCAAGCGGGGCCGGACGAAGGCGCCCGCGGCGGAAGGAGCGGCCGCGGGCGGCGGCAAAAGGACCAAAGCGGCAGCGGAGGGTGCAGGTTCCGGCGAGCCGGAAGTCGTGACCAAGCCGAAGCGTAAGAGCGCGGGAAAAACCGCCAAGAAGACGATATCCTGATATAAGCCTGCCAGCCCGCCAGTCTATTGAGTTGCTGGTCCGCCTTGTTGCCTTTCCGCCGTTCGTCTGTCGTCTGGTCGTCTGTCCGTCTGTTCGTTCGTTCGTCTGTCCGTCTGTTCGTTCGTTCGTCTGTTCGTCTGTTCGTCTGGTCGTCGGTTCGTCTGTTCGTCTGTCCGCCTGTTCGACTGTTCGTCTGTCCGCTGTCCGCCATGCCTGCCCGACCTGTCCGCCTCTCCGCGATGCCTGCCCGACCCTGTCCGCCATGCCTGGACTGCCGCCTATGCTATGCCATCTATCGGCTGCTCCACGACCTTATGGCTTTAGGCTCTAAACCTGCTGGGAGAGGACGCAGGCTTCGGCAGGCACGCCGGCCCAGCCCTGGATGACCGGGTGACGCATCGTTCCCCCGGGCGTCCACTCCAGAAACTGTACTTTCACGGCCAGTTGGGGCTTCAGCCAGTCCGCTCCCTTGATTCGTTCGGGCGTATTGGCGAACGGCCTTGTTCCCGTTCTGAGCCGAGGCGCCAGCTCCGTGATTTTTTTCCAATCCTCGACTTTCCATTTGCCCGTACCGGCATGGCCGATATACAGAAACCTTCCTTCATCGTCATACACACCGAGCAGTAGAGCGTTCACCCTGCCGTCGCGGTAGGTGACCCCGCCGATGGCCGCGTAAAGATCATGAGCCAGCTTCAGCTTGGTCCAGCGGGCATCTTTTCCGCCGATCGCATAAGTGCTGTTCAGCCGTTTGGAGACGATCCCCTCCCAGCCCTGCTGCTTCATCACCGTAAAAAGACGGTCCGCGTCCGCCACATTGGGAACCGGCTGCAGCCGTTCATGCGGGATGAGGATATCCCGAAGCAGTTCCTGCCGTTCCGCCAGTGGCCTGTCCGTCACCCAGTCGCCGTTGCAGTACAATATGTCAAAAATCATATAGATCGCCGGAACCCGCGATACGGCTGAGCGGATCTCCTGGTCCCGCCGCAGGCTGTCGCGTTTCATGACCTCGTGGAAGGAGGGCTTCCCGCCGGAAATCGCGATCATCTCCCCGTCCAGAATCACCGAATCCGCGCGGCAGAACCCCGGCACATCGGTGAATTCCGGGTATTGACGGGTGCGGTCGTTCCCTTTTCGGTTAATCAGCTTTACTTCTTTACCGTCAAAATAAGTCAGCATCCGCACGCCGTCCCACTTCACCTGGGCGATCCAATCTTCCCCTTGGGGCGCTTCATGCACTCTGACCGGCTCAAACGGGACAACCGGCTTTAACTCCATGTCTTCGTCCTCCTCTTTCCGTTCCATTGCTTTTTTTGCTTCCGTTATCGCGAGCTTTTTTCCAAGTGTGCCCACCTGCCCCTCTCCGCATTCCCGGGCATGGGCTGAACTAGCGGCATGGGCTGAACTACTGTATTAGCAGAACCAGACGGAATTAGCTTGAACTACCGATATCCGCAGAACAAAATAGCATTGCGAACCGCCTACATTGGCGGACCCATCGGTATTCGCTGAACTAGCGGCATTCTCTGCATTCTCTGCATTCGCTGAACTACCGGCACTCTTGCCCGGCGTTAAATGGTCCAGCCTCAGTAAGGCGGCTTATAGTTTGCATGAAACAGGCAACGCTATAGAGAGAAGCTGGAAGGGAGAGTGTAAGTGTTATGGCGCGTACGATTAAAGGCAGTATTACGATAGAAGGGGTCGAGGTGCCCGTAAGCAACCCCGATAAACTGTTATGGCCGGAAGCCGGAATCACGAAGCTGATCTACTTGCAAAAGCTGGCCGAGCTTTCGCCCTACCTGCTCCGTTATTGTCAAAATCGCCTGCTGACAACGATAAGGTACCCCGGAGGAATACACGGCAAGTTTTTCTACCAAAAAAACGCCCCCGATCCGCTCCCTCCCTTTGTCCAAACCGCGGAGCACGAGGAAATCCGGTATGTCGTCATGAACAGCCTTCCCGTTCTTTTGTGGCTCGGCAATCTGGCGGCCATCGAGTTTCACCCCTCCCTGCATTATGTCGGCGAGCAATTGCCCTGCGAATGGATGATCGACCTTGACCCGACCCTGGAGGAAGAACCGCGGATTATGGAAGCCGCTTTTTATGTCGGCGAGATCCTCACCTCGCTTGGCCTGTCCTCGGTGCCCAAAACTTCGGGAGCGACCGGCCTGCAGATTATCGTGCCGATCGAGTACGGCGTCACCTTCGATGAACTGCGGCTCATCGGGCATTTCGTCGCCCGTTATGTGACGGAGAAACATCCGCGCTTGTTTACGATCGAACGGTTAAAAAAAGACCGCGGCGATAAAATCTACTTCGACTATCTCCAGCATTACGGAGGCAAAACGCTGGCCGCCCCCTACACCCCTCGTGCCCGGCAGGCGGCCAGCGTCTCGACGCCTCTAGCGTGGGAGGAAGTGGCCCGGACCCCGTCCCCAGCCGACTTTAACTTGCTCAATATCGGGCAGCGGCTTCGGGAACGGGGGGATCTGCTGGAGCATGTGCCGCCTCAATCGGTGGAGCTGATCCTGCAGCACTTGCGGAAGCCGGGAATCCGTTAGGGAGAAAGAGGAGTGGCGCTTGATTTAACGCGTACGATGCGGTACATTGGGTGTGTAATTAACAATGTGACCGTTTGCAATGGGTAGACAGGGAATGTATAGACAGCGAATGTGTAGACAGCGAATGTGTAGACAGCGAATGTATAGACAGCGAATGTGTAGACAGCGAATGTGTAGACAGCGAATGTGTAGACAGCGAATGTGTAGACAGCGAATGGGTCAATGTGTAAATAGCAACTTGGAAACAGTAACGTGGAAACAATAACCAATCTGCCGGTATGAAGCACATGCCGCCTTGATGCGCAGCCCCCTCTAGGAGCCGCGTATTGGGGCGGTTTTTTTATACTAATGAAAAAGGTGGAGGATGAAAATGAACCTATTCGAAGAGGTGTATGCGAATTGGCTGCAGCGGCAGTTAAAGGAAGAGACGAATGCGAGGAGGCGAGAGCTTTTGGCAAACGGGTTGGGTCATGGGACCGTGGAGTTTCTGCGCGCAATCTGGTTTCCGACCATTGGAAACCTGGATCATTTATATGCAGAGTACGAGGTACGGGATTTAAACAACGGATGCCGCTATCTTGATCTTGCCTACATGCCGGGTGGCGCAAAAGGCTGCATCGAGCTGCATGGTTTTCGCTCCCACGCTCGAGATATCGAGGCCAGCCGGTTTAAGGATTTATGCATGAAGCAAGCCCTGCTGGTTATGGACGACTGGCACTTTCTCCCGATTGCCTACCTCTCCGTCAAAGAGGACCCGGCCGTCTGCAAGCAGTTGGTCCTCGCTTTTGTCGGAAAGTTCCTGTCCGGTGCGGTTCCGTCCGATTTAAACTGGGCCGAGGCTGAAACCGTGCGCTATGCCCGCCGTTTGCTGCGGCCGTTTACACCCTTGGAGCTTTCTCTCCATTTGCGGCTTTCCGAACGACGGACTAGAGACGTGCTGCGCAGTCTTTTGGAGAGGAACCTGCTGAATGTTGCGAGCGGAGACCTGCGCTATCGCACATACAAGCTTGCTCAAAGCTGAGTCCCTAAGGGGGCAGCCGGACTCCCAGGATTTTGTAGCGCACGGTCGCCTCCGGACGCCGGGGCAGGCTCGATCCCATACGGTGCCCACCGGAGCAGGGGCGGCTCCGATCCCATGCGGCGCACACCGGAGCAGTGGCAGCTCCGGGGCCGCTCCATGGCCGTGTCGCCCAGCGCCACTTGCTCCTTGTGCGCACTACACAGCGGGATCTACCTTCGGTGCGCGCGAAGGGGGCCCACCGGGACCGGGACTCTAACGGAAATCATAGCCGCTATTTCGGCCAAAACGGCTCATTCGGAATTCTAACGGACGTAGTAGCGGCTATTTCGGTGTTTTCGGGTTGGAAACCTCCGATTTCTCAGGAATAGCAGCTATTATTTCCGTTAGATTTCCTGTAGACCCGTTTTTCACGATTTAGCGGCTATTACGTCCGTTAGAATTTTGGACCGGTCCTTTTCCGATCGGGCCGTCGCCCCAGGGGCGCCGGATCCGGCTGCTCCGACCGCGTGGTCGCCCATTGGCGGCGAATCACCCCCGTTCCCACCCGGCTCCCACCGGTCCCGGGGCTTCCGAGCGTCCGCGCAGCACCGCCACTTGCCCCAGGTCCGGTTCGCACCCGCCTAGTCCTCTAGCTCTGTGCGCGGAGCGGGGCCCGACGGGACCGGGATTCTAACGGAAATCATAGCCGCTATTTCGGCCAAAACAGCTCATTCAGAATTCTAACGGACGTAGTAGCGGCTATTTCGGTGTTTTCGGGTTGGAAACCTCCGATTTCTCAGGAATAGCTGCTATTATTTCCGTTAGATTTCCGATGGACCCGTTTTTCACGATTTAGCGGCTATTACGTCCGTTAGAATTTTGGACCGGTCCTTTTTCGGCCGGGCGGTCGCCCCAGGGTCGCCGGATCCGGTTGCTCCGACCGCGTGAAGCCCTGGTCGCCGGATGGCCCCCGTTCCCACCCGGCTCCCACCGGTCCCGGGGCTTCACCGCGTCCGCGCCGCACCGCCACTTGCCCCAGGTCCGGTTCGCACCGCCTAGTCCTCTAGCTCTGTGCGCGGAGCGGGGCCCGACGGGACCGGGACTCTAACGGAAATCATAGCCGCTATTTCGACCAAAACGGCTCATTCAGAATTCTAACGGACGTAGTAGCGGCTATTTCGGTGATTTCGGGTTGGAAACCTCCGATTTCTCAGGAATAGCAGCTATTATTTCCGTTAGATTTCCGATGGACCCGTTTTTTACGATTTAGCGGCTATTACGTCCGTTAAAATTTTTGGACCGGTTCCTTTTTCGCCGCACGGAGCACCTGAGCGCCGGATCGGCCCCCGCTCCCACCGGTCCCGGGTCGCCCCACGCCCGTGCCGCACAAGCGCTGCTTGCTCGCGACCGCGCGATCGCCCTTGGGCGCCGGGTCACCCCCCGCGTCCGCGCCGCACAGGCGCTGCTTGCTCGCGACCGCGCGATCGCCCTTGGGCGCCGGGTCACCCCCCGCGTCCGCGCCGCACAAGCGCTACTTGCTCCGACCGCGCGGTCGCCGGATCGGCCCCCGCTCCCGCCCGGGTCGCCCCACGCCCGCGCCGCACAGGCGCCACTTGCCCCACGTCCGCTTCGCGCACAGGCGCCGCTCGCTCCGTTGCGCGAAGCGGCTCTTCCCGCGATCCCGTCCTACAGCAGCGGCGAGAGGAGCCGCGCGACCAGTTCGGCCGCGCGCTGCCTGCGGGAGCGACGGGCGAATTCCCGCGGGTTGATGCGGCGGGAGTCGGCCATGTCCTGCTGGAAGTCCCGGGACAGGCGGGCGATCGTTTTTTCGTCGAACAGCAGGGCCGTCATTTCGAAATTGTAAAAGAAACTGCGCATATCCATGTTCGCGGTTCCCACGGAGGCCAGCACGTCGTCGACGATCAGCACTTTGGCGTGCATGAAGCCTTTGGTGTATTCGTAAAACTCGACTCCCGCTTGAAGCAGTTCCTCCACATAAGACAGTGAGGCCAGCTTTACAAGGCGGCTGTCGGAATTGTAAGGGATGATGATCTTGACATCGATGCCGCTGACCGCCGCAGTTTTGAGGCCCTCGTAGACGCTCGCGTCCGGGATGAAATACGGGGTCGCGATCCAAATCCGCCGCTTGGCCACGGCGATGGCACCGAAACACATCTCCTGGATGGCGTTCCAGTGCTGGTCCGGGCCGCTGGCCAGAATTTGCACCTGTTCCCTGCCTAGACAATGATGTTCGGGGAACAGATCCGGGTCGTGAACGGGCTGACCTGCGGCCAGTTTCCAATCGCCGAGAAACGTATTTTGCAAAAAATAAACGGCGTCTCCCTTGATCTGCAAATGGGTGTCCCGCCAATATCCTACTTTATCGTAGAGCCCGAGATAATCGTCGCCGACATTCAGTCCGCCCACAAATCCGACCGTTCCGTCCACGACGATGATTTTACGATGATTGCGGTAGTTGATGCGACGGTCCAGCGTGGCGATCAGCGGAGGCAGAAAAAAATAAACCTCCACCCCGGCCTCCCGCAGTTCCCGCACAAAAGATCGCGACAAATGGTAGCTGCCCAACCCGTCGCAAATCAGACGCACCTTTAAGCCCTCCCGGGCTTTTTGGCTCATAACCTCTTTAAATCGCCCGCCCAGACCGTCATCCCGAAAAATATAAAATTCGATATGTATATGATGCCTGGCTTTTCTCATTTCTTCGAGCATGGCCTCAAAAGCTTCTTCCCCGCTGCTGAGCACCCTGGTCTCGTTGCATCCGGTAATCGGGCTCTCCGAGAGATGGGTCAACAGGCCGAAAAGGCGCTCCTGCCCTTCGAAGCCTTTGTTGTTCATCTGGCCGGAAGTCTCCACAATGACCGACTGCTGCCACAGCTTGGCCTTCATCTCCTGGAACAGCCGGGTCCCTTGACTGCGCAGCTTTCTGCGCTTTTTATAATCCTGGGCCACGAAATAATAGAGAATAAAGCCGATCAGCGGAACGACGAACAGAATGAACATCCAGGCGATCGCCTTGCTGGGCTTCCGAAACTCCAATACAAGAATCGTAGCGATTTGAAAAATGAATGCGAGTAAAACGGCCACCAGCCACACCATGGTCTTCACCCTTCCCTTCAATCAGCATTAACCATTCTGCGTTCGCTTTATTCAGGTTCCAGTTCGCCTCGTCCCCCGATATATCAGACAAAGCCGGATTTTTGACATGTTTTAAGAGTCATAGGAATAGATAAGTTATAGAAGCTCATTTTGAGAGGAAGGGAGATGCCATGAAAACCGCCAGTTTAGGCCTCGCCCACCCCCAGCGGATGACCTTGCTCGTCCTAAGGGATGCCAACCAGCCTGTAAAACAGCTTCAGGTTTCCAAGCCGCTGGTCATCGCCGTGCCGCTCCTTGCCATACTGTCCATTTCCGGGCTGATCATCAGCCTCCAAGTTCAATCCAGCCAGACGATTTCCCGATTGGAGCAGCAGATCCGGAACCAGGAACTGCGATTCGAAGCGGTCGTGACCGACAAGAACGCGGCCATCGAAAGGCTCCAGAATGAAGTGATCGCGTTATCCGGGCAGTCCCGCGAAGTGATGGACCGGATGGAGCGCGTGTCCGAGCTTGAAACGGAGTTGCAGCAATTCATCAAGAAGTACGGCGGACAGGAAGGCTTGCGGAACCTCTCTTCCCTGTCCTACGAAGAACCCGAAACCCTCGGGGTGGGAGGCGAGTTCATAGCGGTCCATGAGAACGAAATCGAACGGTTGGCTGCCGTAACCCGTGAACAATTTGCGGAGATGAGCTCGCTCCTGGACGAGATGGAACGCAACATCCCCAATACGCTAAAAAAAGCCCGCCAGACGCAGCACTCGATTTCGGGGACTCCCAGCGAATGGCCCACGTTGTCCAAGCGCCTCACTTCCAATTTCGGTTACAGGAGGGATCCTTTCTCGGGACGGGCCTCTTTTCACGCGGGGATCGACATTGCCGGACGAACCGGCGACCCGGTCTACGCGGCGGGTGCGGGAAAAGTCATTACGACCGCCAAGGACGGATCTCACGGCAAATACATCGTGGTCGAGCATCCGGGAGGACTGCAAACCTGGTACCTGCATCTCAGCCAGATCGGCGTTTCCACAGGCGACAGCGTCAAAAAAGGGCAGGAAATCGGCAGCCTCGGCAGTACCGGCCGCAGTACCGGCCCCCACCTTCATTTCGAGATCGTCAAGCAAGGAGAACCTGTCGACCCGCTGCCTTATCTGAAGTAAGTTACCGTCGTCCAGTCTGATTTTTATATTCCTAAAGGAGGCTAAAAAAAACGATGCTCAAAAAGAACAATACGATTACAGGCGGTACGGACACGCTGATCGGAAAAGGAAGTTCGGCGGAAGGAAAGCTGGAATGTCAAACCAACTTGCGCATCGAGGGGAAGTTTTACGGTGACATCGAGTGCGGCGGGCAGGTCGTGATCGGGGAAACCGGGGAAGCCTTGTCCAATATTAAAGGGAGCGACATTGTCGTGGCCGGTAAAGTGATCGGCGACATCACCAGCCAGGGGCGGCTCACCATTACCGGCAGCGGGCAGGTTGAGGGAACCGTCAATGTCGCGAAGCTGGTCATCGTCGAAGGAGGGCTCCTGAACGGATCGGCGCAAATGGAGAAGACCTCCCCTTCCGTGCTTTCCGTCAAAGAGAAGTCCTCGAAAAAAGCGGCTCAGCCTGAAGCGGGGTAATCGCGGTGGATCGAAAAAAATAAGTTCCCGGGTGCATAGACGCAAACGGGAACTTTTTTGTTGGGTCTCCTTTTAAGGATTACGCGCTTATGATTACACGCTTAAGATTACGCGGCGACATCCCGCTTTTTGAACACGAGCCAGGCGATGACCAGGAAAGCAATCACATAGACGCCCAGAACGGCGGCCGAGAAGCCCAGCGTCATTCCCGCAGGCCCGATTTGGCCTCCCCGGTATTTGCCTAAATCCATATTGACGAACAGCATGTACTTTGCCCAAGGGTAGCGTAACGGATGGAACAGCATCGTAAAAAGGCCGCCGGCAAACAAAATGAACATCGACAGACCGATGGCGATTCCCCCCGACCGGAATACGGTGGAAATCATAAACGAAAAGATGGTGATCACCAGAAGATCGATATACCGGTAAAGCAAGTCCTCCATAATCATTCCGAACGCTCCAGGCCCTTCCGGGAAGATCCCGGACGAAATATTCGGGAACAGAAGAAACGAAACCGCAATACAGGCCAGCAGAAACACGGCCGTCATCAAGACGGTAAACAACAATACCGCCAACAGCTTGGACACCAGGATTTTTGTTCGCGTCCAGGGCCGAATGAGCAGCAGCTTGACCGTCCCCCACGTAAACTCTCCCGCGACGATGTCCGAGGCGACGACCACCGAGTAAATCGTGACCAAATAGTAGAGAAAAGATAATTGATCCACCGCTTCCCAGGCTCCGACCATATTTAGCGGGCTCCCGAAATAGAACAAAGCGCTGAATAGCATCGTTAGAAAGACCAGAATGGCCGCCATGACCCAGGTCCGTATCCGACGGTATATTTTCATATTTTCATTTTGAACGAGTCTGAAAAAATCAATCAATTTGCCCGCCCCCCGTCATTTCCAAAAATTGATCCTCCAGCGAACGGGTCAGAACCCGGATGCCGTATACGGAAATCCCGGCCAAAACGAGCTTCGTATTGATTTCGGCGGTTGCGGACCGGTCGGCGGTGACGATCAAATGATTGCCTTCAAGCCGTCCTTCCTTAACAAGCCGGAGCGCCCGCTCCGGAGCGTCCACTTCAAATGCGGTTTCTTGAGGCCGGTCCGCGGCGTCGTTTTCCTTTCCAAGGGTTTTGACATCGATCAGCCGTCCATGCTGAATAACCGCGACCGTATCACACATCAGTTCCATCTCGGACAAAAGATGGCTGGAGACGAACACCGTCGCCCCTTCCTCCTTCGCCAAAACCCGCAAGTAATCCCGCAATTCGCGTATCCCTTGGGGATCGAGGCCGTTCGTCGGCTCGTCCAGAATCAACAGCTTCGGGCGGTGCAGAATCGCTTGAGCCACTCCAAGCCGCTGCCTCATCCCGAGCGAGTAGGTTTTCACTTTATCATGAATCCGGTGCTGCATCCCCACGCGCTCCACCGCTTCCATAATTCGCTCCTTGGTAATCCCCGGAGACATCCGCGCATAATGCAGCAGATTCTGGTACCCGGTCAGAAATTTGTACATTTCCGGATTTTCCACAATCGCCCCGACCGCCGAAATCGCCCGCTCAAAGTCGCTTTTCACGCTCGCTCCCTGGATGAGTATATCCCCTTTGGTGATCGACATCAGTCCGACCATCATCCGGATGGTCGTCGTCTTGCCGGCTCCGTTCGGCCCCAAAAAACCGAACACCTGGCCCGGTGGTATATCCAGCGTCAAACGGTCGATCAACACTTTCGATCCGATTCTTTTGGTGACGTTCTGAATTCGCACGACTGGTTCTTGCGCCATACGTTCACTCCCTCTCCTGACCAACCCATCGGATTCTTGATTCATGCGCCGGCATTTTACCCTATTTTACCATAAATACCGATAGAATGGGTTCCTGCATATTTACATGCAAAGAAGAGGACAATAACCTGCGAGTCCCCTGAAAGGAGTAGGAAGAAATGGCCCAGATCAATCAGCAGGAGTTACAAAGCCTGCGTCATCTGATCGGCGCGCATGAAACGGCAAACCAAAAGATGCTGACCTACGCGCAGCAGTGTACCGATCCGCAGGTGAAGGCTTATTTCGAAAAATCGGCCCAGGACGCGTTAAACACCAAAGAACAGCTTATGTCATTCTTGAACTAGGGAGGAGGCACGGCGACATGATGCAGGATAAAGACATGGTCAATGATGCGCTTTCCATGGTCAAAAGCAGCCTGACTACCTATGCCAGCGTGATCTCGGAATGCGCCAACCCCCAACTCAGATCGACCATTCAGCAGATCAGAAACAACTGCGAAACCTCGCAGTACGAACTGTTCAGGCTGGCCCAGTCGAAAGGTTATTACCAGCCGGCGATGATGGCCGATAACCAGGAAATTCAGCAGGTAAAATCGCAGCTTGGCGGCTAATGGAAAAATAGGATGCAAAGAAGACGGCCGGGTACCAGGGCCGTCTTCTTTTATCGTCGTCTTCATTTACTTTACCGTACCGATATATCTCCGCAAGCTCTCCTCTACGCATCCGGCGATCAATTCTACAAACGGCTCCAGCTCACTTTGCACGCTTGCAGCTTCCAGCGTCTCGTAATACCTTAACCGATCCATGGTCTCAGCCTTGACGATGGCCGGAGGATATCCGTATTTCATAAGGATCAAGTTCATCAGGAGCCTTGCCGTTCGCCCGTTCCCTTCGTTGAAAGAATGAATATAGACGAAGCGGAAGTGGAATTCCGCAGCTAATCGGACGGGATGAAGCTTATCTTTTTGCACGTCATACCACTGGAGTAATTGCTCCATTTTCTCGGAAAGTTCGTCGTCGATATTTTTCAGAACAAGATGATGAAGCGACTTGATCACGAATTCGGTTAATTCAATCTTGCGGTCTACGATATCTTGAACATAATCAATAGCTTCGGAATGGTTGACGACTTCAAAATGCTCACTCAGCTTTTTGCCCCCGATGGTCAAACCATCTTCGAGAACAAGTTTCGTTTCCAGAAGGGTCAGCGTGTTTCCTTCCATCGCATTCGAGTGGTAGGTCCATTCGACACGATCGATTTCTTCCAGATTTTTGACTGCTGCTGCCGGCAAGGGCCGGAGGGCATCCAATTCGCTTTTAAGCTGATCTATTGTACCGAAGTCCATATGACCGCTCCTTATCCCGCTATTATCCATCACTTTATCATGAGTGGGTATAATAAAATCCGGATTTCTTCGCCTTTTCTTATTTCGAAATAGCCTTGAACGCGGCCGATTGCTCCCGGATGCCCTTCTCCGCCGCAAAACGCTCGATGCTGGAGGCTCCGAAGAAGCCGTCGATGTCGGGGATATGCTGCATGATATAAGCGGCATCCGCCGGTTCGGCGATCGGGCCGCCGTGGCAAATGACCATGATGTCCGGACGGACGGCACGACCCGCGGCAATGATGTCCTTGATTTTCACGACACAATCATCCAGGGTGAGCGCTGTCTTCGCGCCGATCGTACCTTTCGTGGTAAGCCCCATATGAGCCACCAAAATATCCGCACCGGCTTCCGCCATCGCCTTGGCTTGTTCCGGATCAAAGACATATGGGCAGGTCAGCAGGTCCAACCGATGCGCTTTGCGGATCATTTCCACCTCCAGGTCGTAACCCATACCGGTTTCCTCCAGATTTTGCCGGAACACACCGTCGATGAGCCCCACCGTCGGGAAGTTTTGCACGCCGTTGAACCCCATATCCTTTAATTGTTTTAAGTAAATGTCCATGACGCGGAACGGGTCGGTACCGCAAACGCCGGCCAGCACCGGAATGTCGTTTACGACGGGCAGCACCTCGGAAGCCATTTCGACCACGATCGCATTGGCATCGCCATAGGCGAGAAGCCCGGCCAAAGAACCTCTGCCGGCCATACGGTAACGGCCGGAGTTGTAAATAATCAGCATATCGGCGCCGCCCGCTTCGCTGCTCTTGGCGGTAATGCCGGTGCCGGCGCCTACGCCCAGAAGGATTTTTCCGCCTTCAACTTCCGCTTTGAATTTGGCCAGAATTTCGTTTCGGGTCATCGTATTCATATTTGATTTCTCCTTTTTCCTGTGAATGATTATTTGCTCTCCATCATAGCGATGAGCTTTTTGGCGGCGGCAAGCGCAAAGGAATCGTCGTTAATGTGCTCATCCAATTCGCAAAGCTCCACCTTGCTGCGATTTAAGTTGGTTCTTAAAGCATCGAACAAAGCTTCGTTCTCCTCAGGGCCATAGAAAGGTTGACCCTCGGCGTCAATCATGGAGACGCCCTTTAACGGCAACATTAAAACGCTTTCACCCTTAGCCAGGTTCAGCTTCTCCGCCAACTTCTCGCCAACGGCTTTGTTCTCCTCCACCGTGGTGCGCATCAGGGTAACCGTCGGGTTATGGCGATAAAGGTTGCGGTGCTTGTAGCGCTCAGGCACGGTATCGATAGGGCCGAAGTTAACCATATCGCAAGCCCCCACGGAAACCACCTGCGGGACGCCGTAAAGTCCGGCGGCTTCGCAGCGATTCGGCCCGGCATTCAGCACGCCGCCGAACAGCTCATCGCACCATTCGGTCGTGGTCAAATCCAGCACGCCTTGGAAATACCCGCTGCGTACCAGATCCTCCATCGTGCGGCCACCGGTTCCGGTTGCATGGAAAACCAGCACTTCATAGCCCTGCTCCTCCAAATAGGCCTTCGCCGTTTCTATGCAAGGGGTCGTTACCCCAAACATGGTGGCGGCAACCAATGGTTTTTTCTCCACCTTCGTAACTTGATGCTCCAGCATGCCCGCCATGGCAAAGACCGCATTGCTGAAAATTCTGGTGGAAATGGAATTAAGTCCGGCCACATCGACAATCGAAGGCATCAAAATCACGTCGCTGGTGCCCACATACTGTTCGGTGTTCCCTGAAGCCATGGTGGATACCACAATTTTCGGCACGCCGATGGGAAGAGCCCGCATGGCCGGCGTAATAATTGAGGTGCCTCCCGAGCCGCCCAAAGAGATGATCCCTTGGAACTTGCCCTCCTGATAAAGGCGGAGAACGATTTTTTCGGTTCCCTTGGCCATAGCCGCTGTGGCACACGCCCGGTCTTTGCGGGCTACCAGTTCCCGAAGATTTTCGCCCGCCTCGGCGGCAATTTCTTCGTTGGACACATCGGGAACAAAGGCGGGTTCAAATGTTCCCGTATGCAGGGTCAAGGTGTTAAGGCCGATTTCAGTAAACAGCTCCTTCAAGTAAAGGAACTCCTTCCCCTTGCTGTCGAACGTCCCCACGATCGCTACAGTTTTCATGGATGAACAACACCTCCTGAAATGATCCGTTTCTCACCGCCGTTGAGATTGTAACGGCTTTCAAAACTGATAATTTAATTGTACGGCTCGGCGGAAATATTGATATTGCTTGAAATAAGCCGTTTTTGTGCTTATATTGGATTTTGCTTCGCCGTCCGTTTATTTCGGGGTGTTGCTTTTTCGATAACCTGTAGGCGTCATGCCTTTATATTTCTTGAATATTTTGGTGAATTGAAAATAATCGCCATAGCCCACCAGCTCCGCCACCTTTCCCACGGGCATGTCGGTCTCCCTCAGGAAGTCCCCCGCCTTGTTCATCCGGAAACGGATCAAATATTCCGTAAAGCTACAACCGACAATCCGTTTGAACTTGGCGCTCAAATAGGAAGGCGTGACATGGGCCGCCAAGGCCAGCTCGCTGAGGAGGATAGGCTCATTATAGTGATGGGTGATATGCTCTTTGATAAACTCCACATAATCATAGTCCTGGGCCTGTCCGTTCAACACCTTGATCAGGCTGTTCTCTTCCTCGTCGCTTTGCGAAATTTTAAAGGATTTGGTGGTGTTCAAAATCGCCTTTTCCGCCGGAATCCGTTCGAAGGACGATCCGCCCACAAAGCCTTGGCAGGCGGAATTGTCGTAAAAGTAGCGGGCATCGATGGAGGATTTGATCGGGCCGCCGTAGACCATCTTTATCGCCTCGGGACGAATCCGTTCGCATGTATCGAAAATCCGCTGGGCGTCCCCTCGCCCTCTTTCCAACGACTGCACTTTCTTCGCGCCCAAGACGCCGCCGGTCGTCAGCCCCAAATGGGCGCAGATAATATCCGCCCCGGCCTTCAGCATCTGCTCCGCCTGCCAGGCATCAAAGACGAAGGCCAAGGTAAACAGCCCTTGCTCATGGGCAAGGCGGATCGCCTCGATTTCCTGACGATAGGAGATCCCTTCCTCCTCCAGCGCCTCGCGAAACTTCCCGTCGATCAGTCCGATCGTGGGCCAGTTGTTTATTCCGTCAAAGCCGGATTTTTTAATATGCCTTATGTATTCCGGGAGGGAAATACCGGGGTCCGTAGCGTTCAGCCCGAATAAAATCGGAGTATCCTGCAGGAGCGGCATCAACTCGCGCGAGGCAAAATCCATTACGGCTTCATTGCTGTTGGAATAACAAAGATAACATCCCAGAGACGCCCGGCCCATCTGTCGAAAGCGTCCGGCACTGAGGGCCAGAATA
Source organism: Paenibacillus faecis (assembly GCF_008084145.1). GTDB lineage: Bacteria > Bacillota > Bacilli > Paenibacillales > Paenibacillaceae > Fontibacillus > Fontibacillus faecis. Next base: position 1,389,604 of record NZ_VSDO01000001.1, read on the forward strand.
AGATCCGCCCCGCCCAAAACACTGTATTTGGTCGTCATCCCGCTGCCCGCAGCGACACCTATAATATGCCCGTTGACTTTGATTTGGGCATTTAGCCGTTTAAGTATCTCTTGTCTGGATATTTGCATGGGCGACACCTCCTTTTATGCCAACGATACCAAAAGAACAAGTTGTTCAACAAATTTCGTTCTTTTCCAACACAATTATACATCCAAATATTGTAAAAATCTATGTGATCCTATCATGATTTTATGTGTTTAAATCTTTTATCGGCTAGAAGTATTAGGGATGATTTCTGAAACGTTACATCCGATAATGAAAAAAAAAGCGAGAGCGCACATCCGGCATGCACTCTCGCTTCTTGTCTTCTTCCGGTATATTTTCAGATAAGCGGTTGATTTAAGCCTCCGCAATCTGTCCGCTTAACACATCCACGGCCAGGATGGCGGACGCTACCTGCTCGGCTGTGACTTCATCCGACAGATTCACCATGGTTTCATTAGGCTGTGTTGCGGCTTGGCCTACCTTAAGCAACTCATCAAAAGTAACCTGCTCCAGGTGCAGCTCTTTCAAGGTTGTCGGAAGACCCAGCTTTCGGTAGAAGCTAATATACTTGAGGATCTCTTCTTCCGGATGGAGTTCAAGCACCAACTGCACCAGCGTCCCATAGGCTACTTTTTCTCCATGGGTTAAGTGGTGGATGTCGCCCGACAACACCGTAAATCCGTTATGAATGGCGTGCGCCGCCGCCAGGCCGCCGCTTTCGAAGCCAAGACCCGACAGAAGGGTGTTGGCTTCGACCACCGCCTCCACATGTCGGGTGACCAGCCCTTTTTGCACGGCTTGATAGGCGGGGATCCCGTACTTGAACAGCGTTTCTTCACAAGCCTTCGCAATGGCTTGGGCGGCAATGCTCGGTTTGCCGCCGGACATCGCGGCACCGTTGCTTTTGACCGTTGCACGCACTTCGATCCATGTCGCCATCGCATCGGCGATTCCCGAAGCGAACAGGCGGGCCGGCGCTTTGGCCACAATAGCGGTATCCACCAGTACCAGGTCGGGATTTTTATGGTAGAAACGATAGGCCTCAAAGACCCCCTCATCACTGTAAATCACGGACAAAGCGCTTGTGGGCGCGTCGGTCGACGCGGTAGTCGGGACGATTACCACTTTGGACTTCAACTCATCCGAAACCGCCTTGGCCGTATCCAACGTTTTGCCTCCACCGACCCCAATGACGAAGTCCACCGATTGCGCCTTGCCTTCCCGGGCAATGCGGTTGACTTCATTTGAAGAGGCCTCCCCGTTGAACAAAACAAAATGAAAGTCCAGCCGCTCCGAGGACAAACTTTGTTTGATCCGATCCTCCGTAATGTTCCAAACTACTTCATCGGCCATTATGAGCGGTTTGCGTCCCAGTTCTTTGATGTGTTTACCCAGTTCCTGCAAGGCGCCTTGGCCTTGAATGTATTTGCCCGGTGAAATAAAAACAATGTTTGCCACAAGGATCTCCCCCTATGAAGTTTTTGCCTACACTTGATTTTAACATGTACGAATCGCGCCGATTTATGCTAAAATTCAGTTTCCCTCGCCGCTTCGCCAATAGCTCCTGTGGCGCCTTACACAACTAACGGGAATTTCTCCCGCTAATTGTGTTAGATTTTGCCTAAAGAGTCCATTTACCTGGAATTTTTCCCGCTAATTCGGGCGATTCGGCGCCTTACGGCTAATATCCTCGTTATTAGCGGGACTTCTTCCCGTTATTATTTCTCTGCGGCAGTTTCAGGAGGAATTAACGGGAGGTTTTCCTGTTAATTCCATGCGAATGTATATGAAAAAACGCCGCCCCGTCATTTTCCTGACGAAGGCGGCGCCTTTTCGTTTGCGGTTTAGTTGCCGGAGCGGGCAAGCTCCCGCGTGTTGGCTTCGAAGGCGGCGAGCAGGGCGGCCTCGCCCTTCAAGCCTTCGTTCTCCACCTTACGGATTTGCTCCAGCATCCGTTTGTAATCTTTCGGAATGACGCGGACGAATTTCGGCAGCAGGTCGTTCCAATTGTCCAGCACGCGGCGGCCGACGATGCTGTCCGTATACAGGACATGGCGGCTGATCAGCGTGCGGAGCTGGTCGGCTTCTTCCGGTTCGGCCACCTGCTCCAGCAGAACCATCTCCAGGTTGCAGCGCTTGATGAAATCGCCCGTCACATCGAGGACGTAAGCGATCCCGCCCGACATGCCCGCCGCGAAATTGCGGCCGGTTTCGCCGAGGACGACGACGCGTCCGCCGGTCATATATTCGCAGCCATGGTCGCCTACGCCTTCGACCACGATGTTCGCGCCGGAGTTGCGGACCGCGAAGCGCTCGCCCGCGATGCCGCGCACGTAGGCTTCCCCGCCGGTCGCCCCGTAGAACGACGTGTTTCCGACGATGATGTTCTCCTCGGCGGCAAACGTAGCCTGCGGCGACGGCTTCACGACGACCTTGCCGCCCGACAACCCCTTGCCGGTGTAGTCGTTCGCGTCGCCTTCCACCGTCAGCGTCATGCCCTTCGGCACGAAGGCGCCGAAGCTTTGGCCCGCCGATCCTTCAAACCGGAACGTAATCGTATCCTCCGGCAGTCCAGCCGCGCCGTAAATGCGCGTCACTTCGCTCCCGAGGATCGTCCCCGTCGCCCGGTTCACGTTGCAGATCGGCAGCACCGCGCTGACGGCTTCGCCGCGCTCCAGCGCCGGCGCCGCCAGCTCCAGGAGACGCGTCATATCCAGCGTCTCCTCCAGGCCGTGGTTTTGCCGGCGGGTGCAGTAACGGCTGCCGCCCTCAGGCACCTCCGGCATGTGGAGCAGGGAGGACAGATCGACGCCCTTCTTCTTCCAATGATCGATCGCTTTGAGCGTATCCAGGCAGTCGGTCCGTCCGATCATTTCATCCAGGTTGCGGAAGCCGAGCTCGGACATCCACTCGCGGAGATCTTCGGCCACGAAGGTCATGAAATTGACCACATGCTGCGGATCGCCCGTAAAGTTTTTGCGCAGCTCCGGATTTTGGGTGGCGACGCCGACCGGGCAAGTATCCAGCTGGCAGACGCGCATCATGATGCAGCCGACCGCCACGAGCGGAGCCGTCGAGAAACCGTACTCCTCGGCGCCGAGCAGCGCGGCGACGGCGAGGTCGCGTCCGGTGAGCATTTTGCCGTCCGTCTCCAGAACGACGCGGTCGCGCAAATTGTTCAGCATCAGCGTCTGCTGCGTTTCGGCGAGCCCGAGCTCCCAAGGGAGGCCCGCATGGCGGATCGAGCTTTGCGGCGAAGCTCCGGTCCCGCCGTCATAGCCGCTGACGAGAATGACGTCGGCACGGCCTTTGGCCACGCCCGCGGCGATCGTGCCGACGCCGGCTTCGGATACCAGCTTGACGTTGATCCGCGCCTGCGGATTCGCGTTCTTCAAGTCGTAGATCAGCTCCGCCAAATCCTCAATCGAATAAATATCGTGGTGCGGCGGCGGCGAAATCAGACCCACGCCCGGCGTGGAACCCCGGACTTCGGCGACCCAAGGATACACCTTGCGGCCCGGAAGCTGTCCGCCTTCGCCCGGCTTGGCGCCCTGCGCCATCTTGATCTGAATTTCATCGGCGTTGACCAGGTAATGCGAGGTGACCCCGAAGCGGCCCGAGGCGACCTGCTTGATGGCGCTGCGGCGCAGATCGCCGTTGGCGTCCGGCACATAACGGGCCGGGTCCTCGCCGCCCTCGCCGGTATTGCTCTTGCCGCCGATACGGTTCATGGCGATCGCGATCGACTCGTGCGCCTCTTTGCTGATCGAACCGAACGACATCGCTCCTGTTTTGAAGCGGCGCATAATCGACGCGGCCGACTCCACTTCGTCCAGCGGAACCTTAGGTCCGACCGGTTTCAGATCCAGCAATGAACGAAGCGTAAGATGCTTCTCGTTTTCCCCTTGAACGAGGGACGCGAATTTTTTATAGAGTCCGTAATCGCCGGTACGAACGGATTGCTGAAGCAGATGCACGGTCTGCGGGTTGAACAGATGCTCCTCTCCGTCATTCCGCCATTGGTATTCCCCTACGGAATCCAGCACCGGATCTTTGCCGTCCTGGCTGGCGAAAGCGCGGAAGTGATGGGACAGCGTCTCCTGCGCCACCTCTTCCAGCCCGATGCCGCCGATCCGGGACGGCGTCCAGGTAAAGTAACGGTCCACGAAGTCTTCTTTCAAGCCCACCGCTTCAAAAATCTGCGCCCCCCGGTAGGACTGAATGGTGGAGATCCCCATTTTGGACAGTGTCTTTATGACGCCTTTGGTCGCGGCCTTGATGAAGTTGCCCACCGCTTTGTAATGGGAAATGCCTTGCAGCAGTCCCTGGGTGATCATGTCATCCAGCGTTTCGAAAGCGAGGTAAGGATTCACCGCGTTGACTCCATACCCGAGCAGCAGGGCAAAATGATGGACTTCGCGCGGCTCCCCGGATTCCAGCAGGATGCTGACCTTGGTCCGCGTTTCCTGACGAATGAGATGATGATGCAGCGATGAAACGGCAAGCAGCGCCGGGATGGCGGCGTTCTCGGCGTCCACGCCGCGGTCGGACAGAATCAGGATGTTATGACCCTTCGCGATCACGCGGTCCGCCGCTTCGCAGAGTGTGTCGAGCGCCTGGCGCAGCCCCTCCGCGCCTTGATCCGCCGGGAACAGGATCGGAATCGTCATCGCTTTGAAGCCCGGACGGCGAATGTGGCGCAGCTTGGCAAACTCCTCGTTGGACAATATCGGCGTCTCCAGGCGGATTTGGCGGCAGCTCTCCGGTTCCGGCTTGAGCAGATTCCGCTCCTGACCGATCATCGTCGCCGTCGAAGTCACGAGCTCCTCGCGGATGGCGTCGATCGGCGGATTCGTCACCTGGGCGAACATCTGCTTGAAGTAGTTGTACAGACGCTGCGGACGATCCGAAAGCACGGCAAGCGGAGCGTCGTACCCCATCGAAACGATGCCCTCGGCCCCGGTAAGCGCCATCGGTTCAAACACCTTGCGCAAATCCTCAAAGCTGTAGCCGAACGCCATCTGGCGCAGCGTAATGTTCTCGTGGCGGTCCGCCGGCGTTTCCGGCGCTTCGGGCAGATCCTCCAGCAGCACCATGTGCTCATCCAGCCAGACGCGGTAAGGATTTTCCTTGGCGATGGACGCCTTCACTTCCTCGTCGGAAATAATGCGTCCTTCTTTCGTATCCACGAGCAGCATCCGGCCCGGACGCAAACGGTCTTTATAGAGCACTTCTTCCGCCGGGATGTCGAGTACTCCCACCTCGGACGAAAGCACGATCAGATCGTTTTTTGTCACGTAATAACGGGAAGGACGGAGGCCGTTGCGGTCCAGGATCGCGCCGATTTGCACGCCGTCCGTAAAGCCCATGGCGGCCGGGCCGTCCCAAGGCTCCATTAATGCGCTGTGGTATTCGTAGAACGCCTTCTTGTCCTCGTCCATATCGGCATGGTTGCTCCAAGGCTCCGGAACCATCATCATGGCGACATGCGGGAGGGAGCGGCCGCTCAGGTACAGAAATTCAAACGTATTGTCAAACATCGCCGTATCGGATCCGTCCGGATTGATCACAGGCTTGACCTTTTCCAGATCGGCGCCGAAGGCTTCCGTTTCGAACAACGATTGACGGGCCCGCATCCAGTTCACGTTTCCGCGCAGGGTGTTGATCTCCCCGTTGTGGATCATGAAGCGGTACGGATGCGCTCTTTCCCAGCTCGGGAAGGTGTTCGTACTGAAGCGGGAGTGCACGAGCGCGATCGCCGACTCGAGACGCTCATCCTGCAGATCGAGGTAGAACTGTCCAACCTGCTCCGTGGTGAGCATCCCTTTGTAGACCACCTTCCGGCAGGACATGCTCGATACGTAAAAAGCGTCCCCCTCCGCCTCGCCGCTATAGCGAATGGCCAGCTCGGCCCGGCGGCGGATCACGTACAACTTGCGTTCAAAATCCAGGTCGGTCGTCAATCCCGCGCCGCGGGAAATGAAAATTTGACGCACGAACGGCTTCGCCTCTTTTGCCGATTTGCCCAGCATGTCGTCACGGGTAGGCACGGTCCGGAACCCGATCACCTGTTGGCCTTCTTCCTCGATGATCCGGGTCAACTCCGCCTCCTGACGGCCGCGGACCTTCTCGTCATGCGGCAGGAACAGCATGCCTACCCCGTATTGACCGGCCTCGGGAAGGCGGTAGCCCAGCTTCTCGGCCTCCGCCGCAAAAAAGCGGTGCGGGATTTGCAGTAAAATACCTGCGCCGTCCCCCGAATTCGGCTCGCTCCCCTGGCCTCCGCGGTGCTCCATATTCGTCAGCATCGTCAAAGCCTGACTAACGATGTCATGGGAGGCCTTGCCTTTGATATGGGCCACAAACCCCATGCCGCAGGCGTCTTTTTCGAACGTCGGATCGTACAGTCCCTGCTTTGGTGGTATAACCGTATGTTTCATGTTCAGCGTCAACCTTTCTATAAATAAACTAAACCTTACTGTTAACGACATGTTTTATTTAGTATTTTTATTCTAACGGAAAACGCCGCTACTGTTTTTGCACTATCTTCTCTTTCTTTTGCACTAAAGCTAATAAATTTTAGAAGGAAAATCATCCATCCGCCAAGTTTTTGGTCGCTTCCGCTTCATTTACTAAAAAAAGGCATGGTCGGGCCTGTCCGTTCGCCACATTAGCTGCCCTTGCCGTGTACCAAAATCAAACCACCCGTCAGACAACCTTAATAACATAGAATTCCTGCAGATTTGCATGTTTTTTCTTGTTTGGGGCCAAGAATTTCAAAATTCCTGCGAATCTGCAGGAATTTTCGGCGAAATCGGCTCGTTTCTCTAAAATCGCTGGAAATGCCTGCAGATTTGCATCTTTTCTCGCATTCCCTCGGGAATCGGCTTAAATACCTGCAGATTTGCATCCTTTTTGGAGTTGGAAGTTTAGAAGCACATTAGGCGCGCCTCTTTGTAGGTGAAGTATATATCCCTTCGATTAGCCATTAAGCCACCTTTTCCTTTCGTTATACATCGTAGCTTGAACACTCCTAGCTAACGCCCCCATCAGATGGTTTTTTCCTATAAGCATCACTACACTACCCGCATAGCAGGTGGTTTTTGTTTCGCACGCTTCGCTAATTCAACCGGCTAAAGCCCAAAAAGAGAACCCGAACAAAAAGTTCGGGTTCTCTCTTTTCGGGCTTGCCGATATGATGAAGATAATTAAGCCTTCAGGCTCGCTTCCACGCTCACATCTTCACTGTGTTTATGCGTGACGAAGTAGAGCAGCGTCAACGCCAGGAAAACGACGCCGAAGCCGGCCAGCACGGCCAGTTGATTCCAAGCGTGGCTGAAATCGCCCGTGGAGACGACCGCTTTGTAGCCGCTGACGCTGTAAGTCATCGGAAGAAGCGGGTTGAATGCCTTCATCCAGTTCGGAATCAATTCCAGCGGGAAGGTACCGGCACTCGTGGTCAATTGGAAAATGAGCATCAGGATCGCCAGGAAGCGGCCCGGATTTTCCAGCCAGGTCACGAGCGCCTGAATGATAAACATGAAACATAAGCTTGTGACGAAGCTAAAGAGGAAGAACAGCGGAACGCTCTTCACTTCCAGCCCCAGTCCGTACAGGACCAGCAGCGACGCCATGAGGGATTGGGCAAGACCCATACCGGTAAAGGCGAGCGCACGGCTCACAAACCGGTTCCACGCGCTGGCGTCCGCCACGGACGATCCGCGGAGCGGCACGACCAGTGTGGAGATCAGAGCCCCCACGAACAGGCCGAGCGACAGGAAGTAAGGAGAGAAGCCGGTTCCGTAGTTCGGCACTTCGCTAATCTTTTGTTCCTTGACTTGTACGGGTTCGGCGTACATGCTGACCAGCTTGTCGTTTTTCTTCACGCCGGACGTTTTTTCGGCCGCTTCATTCAGTTTCGAAGCCAGCTCGCCGGAGCCTTCGGTCAGCTTATCCATGCCGTTCTTCAGCTCGCCCGCACCGGCGCCAAGCTGCTTGGAACCGCTGGCCAGCGTTTCGACCCCGCCGGACAGTTGGCCCATGCCGTCGCCGAGCTTCCGGGCTCCGGCACTCAGCTTGCCCGCCCCTTGGGCAAGTTCATGGCCGCCCGCCGCGGCCTCGGACAATTTGCCGCCGAACAGTTTCAGCCCGTCGGTCAACTGCTTCTGACCGGACGTAAGTTGGCCGGCACCTTGTGCGAGCTGCTGCTGGCCTTGTGCCAACTGTTCACCGCCTTGCAGGAGCTGCCCGTGGGCGCTATGCAGTTCCCGGCTACCCTGCAGCAGTTGGGCTTGGGCCTGCTGTACTTGCTCGCTGCCTTGGGCCACCGCCTTGCTGGCGCCCAGCAGCTGTTGAACGGCCGGGCTTTGGGCCAGTTCCGGATTGCTCTTGGCCAGTTGCTCCAAGCCTTGGGCTACGCTCTTCGCTCCCTCGGCCACTTTGGCGCTGCCTTCAGAGGAAGATTCCAGCCCGGCCACGAGCTTGCCGCTGCCTTCTTGCGCCGAAGCCAGACCGGCTTTCAGCTTGTTCGAGCCTTCGACGGAGGACTCCAGCCCGCTTAGCAGCTTCACGCCGCCATCATAAGCCTGGGTCGCCCCGCTCTCCAACTTCTGTTCGGCCGCTTTCAACTGATTAAGCCCGCCGGACAGCTTCGCCGCGCCGGTTTGCAAATCCGCGGCCCCTTTGCTCAGGTCGCCGACGCCTTTCTTAAGCGGAGTAATGCCGTCGTTCAGCTTATTCGTCCCGGCGACCAGCTTCGACAGGTTTTCTTTCAATTTTTCCGCGCCCTCATCCAGCTTCACGGCCCCCTCATTCAGGGTGCTTGCGCCGGACCCCGCGTCGTTTAATCCGCCGGACACTTTCTCCACCTGTTCCAGCAGCGTTTCGGTATAAGCTTCCGTTACTTTGGCGGAGACTTTGGATTTAATCTCCTTCACGGCCGTACCGCCGATTTGCGCCGCCAGGAAGTTATAGCCCTCGTTCGGCTCGAACACGAGCTCGGCCGGCTGCGGGTTTTCGTCCATAACCGTCGTGGCCTGGGACGAGAAGTTTTCCGGGATAACGATCGTCATATAATACTCGTTCGCCTTCATCCCTTTGTCCGCCTCTTCACGCGAGACGAATTTCCATGAGAAATCATTGCCCTTCTTCAGTTCTTCGATCAGGTCCTTGCCGACCTGGAGCGAGTTCCCTTCATATTCCGCCCCGGTGTCTTCATTGACGACCGCAACCGGAATCTCGTTCATTTTCCCGTAGGGATCCCAAAACGCCGCCAAAAACATCCCGCTGTACAACACCGGTATGAACAAGACGACGATAATCGGGATAATGACTTTCGGCTTCTTAAAAGAAGTAACCAGGTCTTGGAAAAACACCGATATTGATTTCATGATAGTCCCCTCTCCTTGCATCCAATCTTATTTTCTCTTTATAGTCGGTCCCGGGTTAACCCGGACCTATACCGGTGATAGTCCGCCCGATAAAAAACGGCGGATAAATTCCTTGATCTGTTCTTTGCTCAAAGGATCGTACATTTTGTTCCAATCCGAAGTCAGCGCGATGTAAAGCTTCAAGAGAACGAAAGAAACCACCTTGGCATCCAGTCCCCCGATTTCACCCCGTTGCGCCGCCCGGTCCACCTGTTTTTCCAGGTAATCCAGAATCGCCCGTTCGATCTTCTCCAAGCCTTCCCGGACCTGGGGCGTGCCGAAGTCGCGAACCTCCTGAAACAGCTTGATCAAAAGCTCATGCTCCCCCGGTACTCCAAAAGCGCGTCCATGCTTTGATACAGGTTTTCGAAGAACGGCCGGTCTTCACGGACTTCGCGCTCCGCAATCCGTTTCATGTCGGAAATGACGGAACGGAGGATTTCGTCAAACAGCTCCTCTTTATTGGTAAAAAACGTGTAGATCGTCCCTTTCGCCACATTCGCGATCTTCGCCACATGATCCATCGTCGTCGCTTTATACCCAAACAGCGCAAAGGACTTCTCCGCCGCTTCGACCACCTGTTTCCTTCGATCCACCACAGCCATTTGTGTCCACCTCCTTTGGGATTGAGATAGTTTAAACATTAAAAATGACCAAAAATCAATTTAGGTCATTTAGTCATTGACTACTTTATCACTTCCCCTGGGGCAATGCAACATTTTTTCAGTAATTTTCACAGAGCATTTCCACAATATTCCGCGGTCCTGTTCGCTCCCCGACCTAAGTCCAGCCGGAGACCAGTCCCCGGCCTCTTTTTAAAATGGCCGAAAAAAAATAAACTGAAATTGCGAGCGCCGTTCTGCCGCGCAAACCAGTTTATTGAAGAGGTGAAACTTATGCCGTTTAAAAGAGTGCTGATCCTATCCGAAGGCTTCGGCAGCGGTCATACTCAAGCGGCCTACGCCGTCGCCGCGGGGTTAAAGAAAATAGATCCCACCATCCGCGCCAAAGTGCTGGAATTGGGCTCGATCCTTCATCCTGTCCTGGCTCCCTGGATTCAAGGGGCCTATCGTCTGACCATCAACACGAGCCCCGCGCTTGTCGGGATGGTTTACCGCAAACAATACGAGAAGCCCGTAGGGCGCTTAGCCCGACTCGCGCTCCATAAATTATTTTATAATCATGCCTCGCGTTTTATTGAACAGATGAAGCCCGAGCTGATCATCTGCACGCATCCGATTCCGAGCGCGGTTATCTCCAGGCTCAAAGCGTCCGGCCTGAAGGTTCCGCTCTATACGCTGATCACCGACTATGACGCCCACGGCTCCTGGATCAGTCCGGAGGTCGACCGGTATTTCGTCTCCACCCCCGAGGTCAGAAATCTGTTGATCCGCCGGGGAGTCAGTTCGTCCGCCATTCAGGTATCCGGCATCCCGGTCCATCCCGAATTCTGGATTCGGCAGGATAAAATCTCGGCACGGCGGGAACTGGGCCTCCGCCACCTTCCTACCGTCCTCGTCATGGGCGGCGGCTGGGGCATGATGAAGGACGAATTGGTCGCCAAAATGGCCGATTGGAAAGATCGCGTTCAGATCGTCTGCTGCATGGGCAGTAACGAGAAGCAAGCGGCCAAACTGCGAAACCATCCGGACCTGCAGCATCCGAATATCAAAATTCTGGGCTATACCCGGAATATCAGCCAATGGATGGACGCTTCGGACCTGCTGATCACGAAACCGGGCGGTATGACCTGTACCGAAGGGCTGGCAAAAGGCATCCCGATGCTGTTTTACGAGTCCTTGCCGGGTCAGGAGGAGAAGAACCGCGAATATTTCATGAAAATCGGATGCGGAACGGAACTGACCTCCGAAGACATGCTCGATTTTTGGCTGCATAAGATTACCCTGGAATTTACCGAAAAAACACGCACGCTTACCCCGCTGAAACAAAAGGATTCCCGGAGTGCGTATCAACCGGATCGCTGCGCAAGAACGATCGCCGAGCTGCTGTGCTCCCCTTATGGCGCCGTGAACCTTCAGGGCCGCCGGGCATAGTGAACCAAGCCGGATGCTCAGACGTACCACCGGAGTTTATTTATAAAAGGTATGGTTCCCGATCACCTTCGCTTTATCCTTGGTCCGGGCGATGGTCAGATCGGTGGCCAGCTTTAACGACAAAAAGTAATAGGTGTCGTCCGACACTTCCTTGCGGCCATTCAGGGCTTCATTCACGGCTCTAATGGTCTCCTTATTGGGTTTGACCCGGTTTAGCCGGCCGTTTTGCACCGGGCTGAACTGTGACTTTTGATAAATAACTTCCTTGATCGTATCGGGATAATTGGCGGACCGCAGCCGGTTTAAGACAACGTTGGTGACAGCCACCTTGCCTTCGTACGGTTCGCCCTCTGCTTCTGCCATGACGATTTTTTGAAGAAGAAGCAGTTCTTCCCCGCTCAAAGCGTAGCTCCAGGTCGCCTGCTCTTTGTCCTCCTGGCTTAACAGCTTTGTTCGAGTGAAGAATAATTGGTCGGGGGGATGTAATGGGTCCGGAGCCTGCTTCTTGCTTTGGACTGCCGCCGCCTGGGCGCGCAGCCAAGCCCGTTCCGCCGCCAATTCCTTGAGCAGCGGCGCATGGCTTACTCCGTTTTCTTTTATGGAACGCTTGATCTCTAGTGTTGTTAGATGCGGGAGTATCGGCTGAAATGGCCTCTTTCCCGAAATCGCGTTAGCCGTAAGTTTTTTTCCGACAGGTACCATAACCGCGCGGCCTGTCCGCGAAGGTTCCGCTGCGCCGGTCAGCTCCCTCAGCTCCCGGTGACTTACCCTCTCGCCCATATGGGGCGCTAGCAAAAAAATAACTCCCAAACTTACAAGAATCGCTCCGATCAGAAGCGCGACGTAACGGCTTTGCCGAAAAATATACATAGAAAGACCTCCTGCCCGACAGTTCTCCCGAATGAAGGAATGCGCTTCTTCCGGAAGATAACATCCGCCTGTAATGACACATTCTTTCATCTATGTAACCGAAAAAAGGAGGTTTGAATACATAATCGATTTTTTTCCAACAAAAAAAGCCCTCCGTCCGACCGGAAGGCCAATCTGCTGCTTTGCCTCGCTTAACCTTGAAAAGAAATCCTTGCCACTTCCTCATACATCGGAGTCATACGCATGCGTGTCCGGTAAATCACCATAGCCTCAACGGTCCAGGCTCCAAATTCCGGAGCTTGGTCCTTGAGGATCGCCGGGTCGAACCGACTACCTTCCTTGTACTTTCTCGCTAACGTAATATGCGGATGGTAGGGTCGGTCCTCGGGAATATAACCAAGCTTCTCGTTGGCGGCGACGACGCGCTGCTGCAGCTCCCGCAGCGGTGCCATAGCCCCCTCGACTCCCGCCCACAGTACCCTGGGGGCCGCGGGACGGCCGAAATGCCCGCAGGTCCGGGCCTCGAGAGAGAACGGACGGATTCCCGCCGCCGCTTCCGAGAGCCCTGCGCCGATCTCCCCGACTCGATCCGGGCGCGTGTCGCCAAGAAACTGCACGGTAATATGATAGTCCTCGGGATCAACCCATTTTGCAAAGGCCAGCCGGTTCTTGTGCTCCCCACACCAAGCGGACAAGGCTTCCTTAATCGGGACCGGAAGCGGAATCGCCACGAATATTCTCCACATCTCGTCTTTTTCTGCCACGGCTTGTCACCTCTTGTGAATTATAGTACATAATTCGTTTTTTTGACACATAACGACAACTTTAATTAATATACGCCAATTTATTTCTCATTATAATTTGATGTAGACCTTGCACCCAGAATAACTGCAAACCAATGTAAGTGGGGTAGGAAAATTTATGGGATTTGCTAAAAAAATAACCGCCGGGATCATCGCCCTTCTGCTGTTGGTCGGGGCGCTTATCGGGATGACCAGCTATCAAACGGCGTACCGTCAGGTCGAAGAGGCCGTGGGCGTCGAGACCGTGGGCTGCGCCAATATCACGACGGGGCTGGTTGATCCGGGGGTTATCGAGCGGTTGAATCAGGGGGATTCCACGGGGCTCGACGCGCTGGAACAGCGCCTAAACTGGACGGTGGACCACAAGCCGCTTTTTAAGGAGGTTTTCATCCTTTCCTTGGACGGTAAAATCCTGGCCGCCGACCAAAATATCAAGAAGCGCGGTTATGAGGCCGGTGATCCGTTTTATTTTGACGCCTCCAGTAAAGACATGCTGATGAAGCACAAGCACTCCGTCTATACCAAAATATATACCTATGACGGTGTCGACCTTCTTACCGGATATGGCCCGATCTTCAAAGATCATGATCCCACCAAGGAAATCGTGGGGCTCATGGCCATCAATTTCGACGCTTCCATTATAAATGAACGAGTCTGGGACATCCTCGGACTCCCTTTTGCGATCGGCGGCGGGGTATTCCTGTTCGCCATCCTGCTCGTTTATTGGTTTATCCATCGCATGGTGCGTCCGCTGGAACAGCTCTCCCGCCAGGTTAACCGCGTCGCCCAGGGGGATCTATCCGTCGCTCCGGTCGCCTTGTCAAGTAAAGACGAGGTCGGAACGCTGTCCCGCGATATCGGAAATATGACCTCCAACCTGCGGCAGCTGATTGCCGAAGTGAACCAGACTTCCATGCAAGTCGCCTCAGCAGCGCAAGAGCTTTCCGCCAGCAGCGAGGAAACCGGCAAAGCCAGCGAACAGACCGTCGAGATTACGCAAGCTCTCGCGGACGGAGCGGAAAGACAATTGCGGAGCCTGGAGCAGAGCTCGGCCGCGCTGCTGAACATGTCCGAGTCCCTCATCCTGGTTGCGGATAACGCCGACGGGGTTTCCCGGGAAACCCGGCTTTCGGCCTCCGCCGCCAAAGAAGGAACTGCTTCCATTCAACAAGGCGTACGGCAGATGAATACGATCGAGGAGAATATCGATACCCTTTCCGCCCGTATCGACCTGCTCAGCGGGCAATCCAAGGAAATTCGGAACATTCTGGATATCATTACGGGGATCGCCGCCGAAACCAACCTGCTGGCGATCAACGCGGCCATCGAGGCCGCCCGGGCGGGAGATCAAGGCAGCGGCTTCGCCGTAGTCGCCTCTTCCGTGCGCAAGCTGGCCGAACGCAGCGCCGATTCCGCTCAGCAAATCGCCGAGTTGATCGCTTTTATCATCAAGCAAATGGAAGACACGGCAAGCACGATGGAAGCAGCCTCCCGCGAAGTGAAGCTCGGCGCGGAGCTTGTCGGTCACGCGGGCGAATCCTTCCGCGATATCCAAAGGTCGACCGCTTCCGCGGCGGAGGCGGTCGACCACGTCCGCGATACCGTTCGCCAGCTGTCGGACAAGTCCGGTGAACTTGTCAAGGCGATGGAGCAGCTTGTGGCGATCGCCGACGAGACGGTGGAGGGAAGTCAGACGATGTCGGCCGCTTCCGAACAACAGCTGGCCGCCATGGAAGAGGTCGATGCTTCGGCCACGTTCCTCTCCAACCTGTCGGAGAAGCTGCATTCGCTGATCGACCGGTTTAAACTATAGCCGCCGACGCGCGACAAGGCAAAGCGCCCTCATCCGGATAAGATGAGGGCGCTCTTTTTATAAAATCATAACGCTATTGGTTCGGTGAATCTTTAAAAACGAGAGGTTTTAAATTAGTCCCGTTGACGAGCGCGGGCTTCGCCGCCTTTACGGCCGGCTTCCTCACGGCTCATCTTGCCGTCATTGCCATCGGAATCATTGCGAGCTTCGCCGCCCTTTTGTCCGATTTCCTGATAGAACTCTTTGCCATGCGAGCGAGATGTGGCTTCCCCGCCTTTTTGTCCGATTTCTTGATAGAACTCTTTATCATGATTGCGGGAAGTCGCTTCTCCGCCCTTTTTACCAATTTCTTGGTAAAACTCTTTATCATGATTTTTAGCTGTTGCTTCTCCTCCCATACGACCGGCTTCCTCACGGCTCATTTTACCATCACGATTGTTATTTGCCATTTGAAATCACTCCTTATCGTTGTTTGGAAGGTACCGCTGTCCGGTACGTTATTGTATTACCCCCTCTCGGCAAAATAAAACAGGAACCGTGATTCCAACCCGAATCAATATCACGGTGTTAATAGAAAAAAGGACCACAGAGCGGAATGGTGACCCGCCTGTGATCCTGCTTTGATTTTTTTATTAAAGTGAATTAGAAACTACCTCGTAATTATGACCATAGTTATTATCCCAGTACGTTTGGCCGGCGGTTGTGTACGAAATCGCATATTTAACATTAGTAGCTCCCGGAACATTGATGCTATAGTTCCAGTTTTCAACACTGTTGAAATTATTCAAGGGACCAGTATAAATGGCGTAAGCCTCACGCGTCGTCGCCCAATCATCCGTGGTGTACAGAATTTTCACTTTTTTCTCTGGATTCAGGTTTTTCACGTAGATATTTCCGCTAAATTCACCGTTGCTAAGTGTACTGTTAGCGTTAAGCACATTAGGCGCTCCCAAAATCACAGATCTAAGCGGATAATTTCTATTCACTTCATTGTAATAATTCGCCGACCCGTTGTTATCCCAATAAGTTTGGTTATTGACTTCGTATTTGATCGCAAACTTTATGGATCTCAGATCCTTCAACTCGGCATGATCTGTTGTAGAACCATTCGTGGAAATACTAAAATGCCATTTCTCATGGCTTCCGTCCGTCGGGCCTACATAATTCGCACTCGTATCATACCAAGTCGTGTCATCCGTGGTGTAATGGACCGTCACATTCTTCTCGGGTCCCAGATTGGCAACTTCAATATCGCCGCTGAATCCGACATATCCAGGTTTATAAATAACGCTGACTTCCGAGTCAATCAGCTTGACCTCATCTCCGCTCGCAAACGCCGATCCAGCAAAAGACACACCCAAAACCAGAGTAAACACCATCAATCCAGCAAATAATTTTTTTATTGCTTTCACAGTTGTTCCTCCTCTAATTTTAATTTTCATCCCTGAGCCTGAACCGACAGAAAGACGCACACTTGTAGGGTTTATTGTTTCTCTCACCCCTCCCTTATAACACTTCGAAATCGTTTTGTATGTTTCGGAATGTAAATCATTTCCTGTACAAAGGATAACTCTGGTAGATTCATATGTAAATGGTAATAAAGTAACATATTTTGTAAATTTATATTGCCGTCTTTTGGCATACAACGTCTAAAATTAGAGGAATCATGATAAAAAGTAACTAAAAACAGGTCAATTACGGTGGTATTTCCCCATAATCAACCTGTCATATACGCAGGGTGAACGCTTTAATTGTTTTTACTAACGTGTAATTCAGCCAGTAAGGTTTCACTAATATTGTCGATTTGATTATCTAAATCACCTGCTATAAACCCACACAAAGCATTGTTCCTAACTTTAATGTAAAAGCTACTGCCGTCTTTAAAACCTATGTAATGGGTCCGGTCACTAAACCATGCTTTTTGAAAATCATATGTATTTGAAAATTTATCAATAATGCCGAAAACATCCTCTGCATTATGCTTCTTTATTGCTTCTTTTAGCATGTTAGGTAATCCAGTCAACATGATACACTTATCATAATTTAAACGTTCATATTTACTAAATGCACATTGAAATAACAATTTTTCAAAGTTATCTGCAAAATAACTTACAAACTGGCTGTCCTCATTAGTCACAACAATCTGAGGATGATCGGTTTGGGTAAAATCAAATGATAGTTGACCGTCAAATAATTCTTTTTGAAAAAAATGTACATATTTATCACTTAAAGTATCCGGTTGTTCCTCATGAATCCCTTCATAAGAGTCAATTATCTCAGAAATTGAAGCATATCCGGGGAGTTGAGTTTTTAGTAATCCCTTATCATCCTGCCCCATATAATTCAAATAAATCTCATATTCAATAGGAAAATGATAGTTATATTGATTAATTTGAGTTAGATTTTTCAGCTTTTCTATGTCCTCTTTTTTTGCTGGTTCTATTACATTTACCCATTTTTCATCAAACCTTGAGATATACTTTGATAATCGATCAAAAAGGTTTGTACAATCCCCTTCGGGTGGGATGTGGTTACTTTTTATGGGCATTTGCATAATTCATGCACTCCTTCAGTCTGGTATACCTCATAGGGGGATTCCCACGCGCGGACACAACCCTACTTCTTGAATCCCTTAATATCTTGGAAGCTCACCGATAAGGCTTTTATCATCGTCATACGAAATATGTTGCTGCTTTTGGATTTATATATATCCGGCAATCAATCGAGCAATACTTTCTTGGTTATAGTGTTTCGCCAGAGTAATTGCATCCATATTCTTCATAAATTCATTTGTATATTTCACATTTACGTCTATTCCATTTTCCAACAATAGATAAGAAGCTTCATAATTCCCTTTACGAATAGCAGTAAAAAGGGGATTTCGTTTTGGACTGCTCACATCAATCATAATATTTTTTGATAACAACAATTTAACGAATTGATTTCCCGATTCAAATACTGCATTGTTCAATTTTTCGTTTGTTACATTCCCCTTATCATAATTCTTTGTTCCATAAATCCATCCTATATTTTGGGCATTTTCAAAATGGTGAAGAGAATAAAAGGTGCCGTCTCTGTAATATTCCGCCAAGTAGATCTCTCCGTTCATTCGAAGAAATTAATAAAATACGTCCATTAAAAAGTCATAAGCAGTCCCTTTTTGTAATCATTGGCCTCTTTGTAAAGTTGAGTCAGTTCATCATATGCTTCAATTAACTCTGGAAAAGTATACTCATATAAAGAATTATCCATTTCTGAAAATTCACTTTCTATAAATTGACTCCTCAACTCAATAAGGTTTCTAAAAATAATTGGAACATCTTCTACCCGGACGATTCCGGTACCCATTCCCCCTGGATCAAGTCTGAATTTTTCCGATTCTACTGGATGACCAAGAACCCAATACTCTGGATTAATTGTTGTTGGTAATTGTTTCAGTGCTTCCAACAAAGAATCCCATGAATAAGAAAGTCCAAATTCTTCTTCTGGAGAGTAAAACTTAGTCAAAGCAAAATCTGCGAGTTCTTGGACACTTCCCAGTTCCAATTCATCTTCCCAATCCTCATCTAGAAATTCCCCAGTGTACGGGGATCGGATTTTTCCGATATTATTCACAATGTATTGTATTAATAACCTAGGTTCATCTTTATCACCAGAAGCGATTACGATTTCGCAAAGTTCTAGTTCAAAACCTTTTGTATCGAAGAGAAAGGATTTATGCTCCATGATTTTTCTCCATTTCATGTTCTTTTTGGCGAAGCACTTCAATTGTTTGTTCTAGCTCTTTACGAATGTCCCCTCTCACATGCCCGGTGTAGAGGGAAATATTATCGACCGCGTTGAGCGTTAGCTTCCGATGGCTGGTCAGGATTATGCCTTTTCCATCATCGATGCTGATCTTTAGCGGCTCGACACGAGTGGCATCAGGCAAGTTGCTCATAAGCCTCTTGTGTCTGGCATTTAATCTGCCTACCTAACCATCTATTCAAGTTTTCTCATGCATTCAGCTCTTTCTTTTATTTTCTACATAAAAAAGCTCAATCCTACTCATAAAAACAAGTTGGAAAGAGCATTGAAAGTTTATCAAGTGTTTAACTTATTTAGTGTTTGGTTTGTTGGATGTATTGTACGAACTTGTTGTTGATGTTGTAAGTGAGCGTACACAAAAATATTGACAGACCCATGTAGACTGCTCAATTAATAACTTATAGTGATATTTTCAAAAATTTTAATCTTTCGGTCCGAATTTCTGTTTTTTACATTTATTTTATATATATGCGGTTTATAGTACTTATATTGCATATTCTCTTCATCATAAGTAGCTTCTTCCTCAATTATTTCAACTTTTTCTGCACCAATAAAGCATGAAATAAAATCTGCAAATAAAGACAGTATCTCGGCATGTGAGAGTTTGCGTAGATCCCCCTCATATACAACATTTCCAAAAGTATCACTTGTTGTATAAATACCTTTTGTATTTTCATCGATAAACATTATCTCTTCATCATAAACAAAAATTGATGTTTGATTTCCATTGAAACTAATAAATAAATCTTGTTTCTCTCCATCAAAACATATAAATTGAATGGGTGTACTTGAGGTTATTTCAATCTCTCTATCATCATCAGACAATGCTCTTATAGCTACAGCTGGGTTATTTTCAAATCTAGTTATAAGATACTTCCAAAGTTCTTCATTAGAAAACTTCATACACGCCTTTGAACCATAATTCACTTCTTCTTGCATTAATCAAACACCGTCCCTTTTATAAACTGATTTACTGGAAACTTTGTCTGGCATCTAGTACATACTGCAATAACTTGTCCTGTCCTTGGTCTAATTGCAGAAGTCATTATAATATTCGCGTTACTAGGCGGAATAAACTTACTAATTACTAAATCCTCTGCACAGATAGCCTGCCCTTTATATATTATACTATTTTTAGAACCTACTATTACTTCGCCTGTTCTTATATCTACACCTGCAACTACTGTTGTATACTTACTTTGCTGGGTTTTACTTAATGCTTGTATTCTTGCTACCTCAGCATCTCTAGCCGCTGTAGCTTTAGCAAGATAATCATCAATTTTTTGATAGTACTCATCTGGTAAAAACGGCTCTTTAGCAAAATCATCGATTTTGCCCGTCCCCCCAGTCTTCCCTGCAGCTGCCGCCGCCCGCTCCGCCTCAATTTCCTCCATCGTCCTTCGGTAATTGAGCTGGACGTCGGTCGGTTCCAGGTTGTCGTAGTCGATTCGATGGACGTTCGGCACATCCAGGTTGAAGTTCCCTACATTGGTGGCTGGTTTTAAGCCGTTCGTAAACTTGGCCCCTAGGGCACTGCCCGCTTCTTTAAGCTGATCAGCAAATGCCTTGAATTTGGTATCGGCTGCCGCCATTCCATCCTTCAGGAATTGTTTGGTTTTCTTTCCGAACGCGTCGTACGTTTCGGTGAGTTGCTTGGCGTAATCCTTGGTTTTCTTTCCAAGCGCCGCGCCGACTTCGGCCAGATGATCGACGTATTGATCGAATTTCTTCCCTACCGCTGCGGCCCCGTCCTTAACGAATTGCGAGGCGGAACCCATTCCTTTGTTCAGCCCCTGCCCGATCAGATTCCCGGCTTTCTTCGCGATTTTTGAATCCAGGGCTCCGGCCGTCAGTGTCCCGACGCCCGTATCGACCAGCAGCGTTTTAAAGCTGAAGCTGCCTTCCATTAATTGGCTCATGACGCTCTCTGCCGCGCTCTCCGCCGCATTAAATGCCGTTTTGCCGACAAAACCCGCCGCTCCTCCAAACGGGCCGAATACCGCTCCGGTCACAGCCCCGATCGACGAGTCCTTAAAGGCGGCCCACATATAATCGCCCGTGTCCGAGACTTCTCCCCGGGCAATATCCGAGATGGCCATCGTCGCCACGGCTGCCGTCCCCGCCATTGCAGCTCCCGCGACCACCGCCCCGACCACGACTGCCCCCGCGCCCATGGTCGCTACCGTAAATGCCGCTGCCACCGTCACCAAGGCCACGACCGCCAACCCTGCCATGACATTCCCAAACAATTTTCCCCAACTGAATTTCTTCTTCTCTTCTTTCGGCGGTGTCCAGGTTGCCGGCTCGTCATCAAATTTCGGATAGGTGGTCCGATCGCTTCCGTACTGCAGAACCTGATCCCCCAAAATTTGATACTCGTTTTCGATCGTAAATCCGCTCTGCTTGCTTAACTTTTTTGCCAGGATCAAGTTCGTCGTCCGGATCACGATGCGTTTCGGCGTGTACAGCGAAATATCCTCCGCCGCCTGGAAGGTCAGCTTCCGGTGGCTTGTCAAAGTGACCCCTATGGCGTCGTCAAAGCTGATTTTCAGCGGTTCCTTCGACCCGCTCATCACGTTGATCGCCGTCGGCGTGATCTCCAGCTCGCTTCCATGCTCGGTACCGAAATAGCGGTTGTTCGGATTGCCGGTTTTGGCACAGCCCTCACCGTTGGTCCGCACACACCCGATGACCCGCGCGTTGCCACCCTGATCATCCGGGAAATAAAGACTGGCCTCCGTCCCCACCACGGGCATGCTGTACATCGCGTTTCCCGTAGGCGGAGCAAAGGGGAACCAATATGCGGCCCCTTTTGGCTGCTTCCCGTCGATCTCCAGATGCAGCTTGACCCGCTCGCCTTGGACCTCAAGCACTTTTCCCTGAATAGAAACGCCTGTCATTTGCTGATTATGTATGATAGTTTGGCGTAGGCCTTCTCTTCGCGCCAAGCGATAAGTATACCGAAAAACCCCTTTGGTAATCGAAGCATTTACTTCGCCGACCACTAACGATTTACCGCGAAAATCTGCCGCATCCCCCAAGCTCAAGCGCTGGTCGCTTTCAATGTCGTAACGAAAAAAATCCGTATGGTGAAGCCCCGCACCGCTTCCGCTCGCCTGGGTATAGGCCAGCAGATCCTTGCTCGCCCGATAGGGAATGTCGGAGGGAATCGTCAGGGGATTCCGTTTGGGGACACCTACATATATTCTTGGCTTTGCTTCCAATATATCACTGATAATAACGCTTTGAAAATGACTGGCTATTCGCTTAAGGAACTCCCAATCCGTTTCATCATACTGGACGATCGGCTCCCCGATTCGCTTTTCGTTCCCCTCAACCTGAATCACATCATGTCCGGGATAGTCCGCCATCACCGTTTTGATCAGCGTCTCATAAGTCATCTCTTTATTCTGAAAAGAGCGGCGTTTCTTTCGAATATCCATGAAGGCTGTCGCCGACATCGCCTCGAGTTCAAGCAGAAATGTCCCGTTGCGATGCACCGTTTGCGCCTTGGAAATCACCCCATGAAATATTTTGTGTTCCCCGGCCTCATCGTTGATTAAGACCTGAATCGTCTCTTCCATGGAAGCCTTAAGGACCGCGGTGATTTGAGCCGTTTCGTCCACGAACCCTCGAACCGTCAGCTTCCCATGTTCATTGGGCTTCCATTCGAGCGAGATGTCTTCAAGGACTTTGATCGGATAAGGCGACACGATCCTTACTTGTTCGTAACCGACCACATTTGTCAAGCCTCCATTCGCATAACTGTCATGCTGTCCATTACCTCCGCCTATGCTTATATTTTTTATTTATTCGCTTTGCTGCCCATTGCTGGCAAACTTAATGATTCCGCCCAACTTGCAATACAGCTCGGAATCCGTGGTCAACGCGCTTTCGCCGTCCACTTTCACTTTGGATTTGGTTTTCGTCCAGGTGTCCCCCAGCAGTTCCGGACAACAAGGCTTGCCTTGAATCTGCTGATTGTCCATAGAAATCAAATAGATGGTTTCGCCGCTTTGATTTTTCTCGCTGTAGCAAATGCCAAAACTCGAGATATTCTCTTCTACCTTGCAGTCCCGTTCGTGCATCATAGGCTTGTCGCCAACAAAACTTCCATGACTTACAGGTAAATTCAGCTTCCTCACGTGAGATCCGCAATCACAGAAGATTTCGGCCCCCCGGACGACGTAATAATATTTGTCCACAACAACCCCTCCCTCCATAGTTAGGTTATCATCACGAATCCACCTCGACCCGCTTGAGGGAAATCCCGACCAGATCCCGGCGCAAGATGCTTTCGGCCACTTCCAACCGCACGACGATTAGCGGCTTTACACTTTCGGCGACTCTGAAAATGCGTTTCCCCTGCAGCTTGTCCTCCTGAAGAACCAGCCTCTTAATGACGCTCCGATCTACAGTGAATTCACTCCGCGGGCTTAATGCTTCAATCTCTTGAAAAATCGGCAGATAGTAGATCGCTTGCTTGTTGTGAATCATATCGATTAAAGGAATCAGCTTGAACAAACAATCCGGCTCATACATTTCAATCAAGGGCTTAAGTCGTTCCGACACCAAAAAGAGCTGCGTACTCAGAACGTCCAGATCATCCGCCTCCGCTTCCGCCTGCACATGAAACAAGGTTGTGTCCGGAAGATGATGCGGCTGAATCCGGTTGATATGCCGAAAATCGATTTTCTTATGCAATTCCTTTAGGATAGGAAAGCTGGTATAACGTTCGTCCTGCTGCAGCGTAAAATACTCCATCACATTCCCCCCGCTTCACTCCGGTCCGAATCGTGATCCGGCTCTAGTAGACCGAACAAAACCTCACTTTGATCCTGATATTCCCCTGCCAACACAAGAAAATCAGGTCTTTTCCGCATGACGCCCCAACCTTCGCTCTGCAAAAGATCCGGCACCAGGGTACGTATGAATTCCACCGCAAAGGAATGGTAGTACACCGCGACAATTTGGAGAATTCGATCCAAGTCCATGGCCGAGATTTTGCGGGCATATCCGAGCCGTGCCGATTCCAGTTCATCCATGCGACGAAATAACGGATCAAATATAAAATCCGCCTCCCACCGTGCCGAGCACTCCACCCGATCCAAATACCAGCGATGGTCATAGACATCGATCCGGTAACATGCCTTTCGTTCCAGTAAACTCGTTCTTAAAAAAGTAAAGTAGAGATACTGACTGTCCCCTTTAAGATGTTGTTCCTGCAGCAAGGCCGCTTTTCTGCATACTCCATCCACGGCGTTTAAAAGGCCGGCCTCAATTTCAGCCTGATTTTTCTCGTAAGCCTGACCGATGAGAGGAATATCTTCTTCCCAACGACCGAACACGTATTTTTCCAAAAAGTCGTCGATAGCCGCCTCGCGTTCCATATAAGGTTTCATTCGATATTCACCCGGCCCCCGCTCATGGTGATCTGGTCTTCTATTTTCATGGAAGCATTGGCCTGGTTAAGTTCAATTCCCGCCTCGCCCTGAAGAAGGATCTTGGCCCCGCCGATAATTTCGATATCCTCCTGGGCATTCAGGGAAATCTTCTTGTCGCTGTTAATTTCAATGCCGCCGTCATCCGTCAAACGCATCAGCAATTGGCCGCTTCCTATGATTTCTACCGCTCCTGGCTTGAAGACAATTTGCTTTCCGTATTTCGTAGAGATGCTTTTGACCGCCGGATCGCTTCTTTTTTGCGGGTCGGAGGACTCCACATCCACGGAGCTTGCGGCAAACGCATTTTTCTCTTCCTTATCCGGAAAATAAAGCCGCACTTCGTCGCCAACCTCGGGCATACAGTACCATCCGCTTCCGTCCGGCGAAGAGTAAACCGTTGAATAGGGGAACCACATCGCTGCCCCCGATTGGCCTCGGTCGATATGAAGGCTTAATTTCACTTTGTCCTTGGCTACATCCGTGATCTTCCCAAACAGTGAAGTCCCGGCCAGGGCGGGATTGTATTCCATGGGATAGCGCAATCCGGTCTCGCTTTTGAGTTCGTAAGTATGCGTCAGCACATCGTGTTCCAGCCTAGTCTCCACTTTGCTCACAAACAGCTTGTTTCGGTGAAATTGAACGCTGGTGCCGAGTTCAAGCCATTTATGGCTGACAACGGAATAGCTGATACTGCTTTGCTCGTTGATCCCGTCTATCCCGTTTTCGGATTTGATCTTGTATTCTCTCAGATCTTTTTGAATGGCATAATTGAACTCTTGCAGCTCCTTAGGATCGCCCGAATCAGGCACCCCAATATAAACTTTGGTCCCTTCGCTGGAGCTTACGGGGATTAACGGAGCGTGAAAATGAGAGGCCAGACGCCTCATAAATACCCAATCCGTTTCCTGGTACTGAACGAGCAGGCTGCCGATCGCCTTTCCGCCCGTTGCTTCATCGATCAGGTCGGATGCCGGGTAGGCCTTGAGCATATTTCTGAACAGTTGATTGTAAGTCATGTGTTCGTCTTGATAGGATCGGCTCTCTTTGCGAATGTCCATCTTGACTGAAGCACTATGGGCTTCAATCGTGATGCTCCGGACATCCCGGATCGCTTGGACCGACATATTCGTAATGACGCCTTGGAAGAGAGGGATCGTTCTGTCCTTCTCCTTCACCGTAACCTGGAGGACCTCGTCAGCTTCAACTTGTTCCACATACTTGTCCAGCACATCTTCGGACATAATGCCGGTAACCGTAAGCTTGGCATGATCATTCACTTGTTTGACCATCCGAAGATCGGTAATCCGATCGAAAGGATACTGGGAAACCGAAATATCCGCCGACGAAA
This sequence comes from Paenibacillus faecis, assembly GCF_008084145.1. GTDB lineage: Bacteria > Bacillota > Bacilli > Paenibacillales > Paenibacillaceae > Fontibacillus > Fontibacillus faecis. Next base: position 1,415,216 of record NZ_VSDO01000001.1, read on the forward strand.
AGATCGTATGACTCATGTTTCATCCTCCTCTTCTTCCTTTGCGACAGTGATCGTCCGTATGGCCTGATACGCTACATCCCTCCAGTCCGAATACGCCTTATAGTCACAGCAGAACGTTCCCATCAGTACCTGTCCTTCGAATTCCAAGAAGTACATGATGTTAAATAAGTAGCCTTCAATGACGGTACTTTTAAATTCAAAAAAGCCTACGGTCTTCCCGCCAATCTCTTCAATGCCGCTCTCATAAAATACGTGGGTTGGGTTAACCCTCTGGATCATGGCTTTCATACCGGTGGTCAGTTCCTCTACCAACGCGTCTTCGAGCTCGTGATCGATTAGCTTAAATGTAAAGTCGACGCTGCCCGCTTCATCGCTTCGAATGATTTCCGGCCGCTGCTCGTAAGGATATTTAATTGAACTGAACTTTAGCGGCATATCCTCAAACTCTTTTGGCAAATACATGGATAACTTGTCATCGAAGAACGATTGCTGTGTAAATTCGAAAATGCGTTGACCAATCCTGACGGGGCCCGAAAGAATGGAGCGGGGGGTTAGGGACTGCTCCGCCTCATTGATCATTCGTGCAATTTTCTCGTCCATAAAAGACATAGTAAGCCTCCTTCCGCCTTGGTTTTCATCTTAACTGTGAAATTAACCCATCTATCCCTATATTTAGGATACAAAATCGGATAAATTAACCCACTTTCATACAAATCATCCCATTTCTCCAAAAAAACACCCTGACCTCGGAGTTTCCTCCGAGTCAGGGTCGAGATGTCACAACAAACTAAAAAAGGCCGCCCGTTAAAGGGCGGCCTCTTAAGGCTCTCGCTTATTTCCCCAGATAGGCGTTCAGCATCCAGGAATGTTTCTCCAGCGCCGACAGAATGCCGAGCAGCAAATCCGAAGTCGCTTCGTCCCCGGCTTCCTCGGCCGCTTGCATGCCTTGTTTCAGCTCGTCCGAAACTACGGCAAAGTCGCTCACGATCGCCGACACCATGGCTTCCGGCGTTTCGCCGCCCTTGGCTTCAGACAAAGTGGCCAGTTCCAGCGATTCACGCAAGGTCGCCACCGGTTTGCCGCCAATGGCCAACAGGCGTTCGGCCAATTCGTCGATATACCCGGCCGCTTCGTTGTACAATTCTTCGAATTTTTCATGAAGGGTGAAGAAGTTCGGCCCTTTCACATACCAGTGAAAATTATGCAGCTTGGTGTACAGCAGCGTCCAGTTGGCGATTTGCAGGTTCAATTGTTTCTCCAGGGCCAGTTCGTTTTGCGTCATACTTTGTTGAGTCATGATCATTTCCTCCATTCAAATATAGTGATAAAGTAAAAGAAGCAGCTAACTTAAGTATCTTAAATTTAGACTAATTCTAAATCTAAATCCTGTATTTATCTTACCACTGTCCTCCAATTTCCGCAAGCTTTTTATACATGAATTTCCCGTGAAAAACGGCTCACTCTACAGTCTTTGTTGTTCACCCGCCGGTTATGCAAAAAAAAAGCCGCCCCCTCCGGGTCTGCGGCTCCTTGTCTATTCCCGAATATGCAGTTTAAGCTGTTCCAGGGTTCGCTCCAACTGGCGAATGCCGTCCTCAACCACCCGCCGGTCCACCGAGTTGGCGGTATCGATCTGCGGCTGCTTCCGCAGCGCGGCAAAGGTTTTCTTCTCCTCTTCCCAGTACGCTTGACGGCGCTGGATCTCTTTATATTTATCCAGCAAGTCCGTAATAATATCGTAAAAACGTTCGTAATCCACGATAATGTCGTCGAGAAAGCGGTCGACCTCCTCTTTTTCATAACCGCGCATTTTCACATCAAAATCCTTCTCATGAATGGCGAGCGCATTCAGCTTAATGCCAAGCTGCTTGAACAGGCCCTTCTGATCCTCCAGCTTGCGTGAGTAATCATCCTGCATTCGGTATCCCTCCGTACCTTAACTTGCAAAATTTTCGAAATTCATACTATATAATGTACCATAATTGCTGTCATTTTTCGACGCGGTGCCCGCCGAGTAATCCTCCCCACCTCATGATATAATACAGAAAGCAAGGATATTCCAATTATTCAACATTCCCATTACATAAGCGAAAAGAGGTTCAACCTTGTCTAAACAATCCAACCCGATGAACCAAGCCGCCCGCCGATGGAACAATCCCTGGTTGATCCTCGGCAATGTTTCTGTCGGAACGTTCATGTCGACGCTGGACGGCAGTATCGCCAATGTGGCGCTGCCCACGATCGCCGGCTCATTGCATGCCGAGCTCCATGTCGTCCAGTGGGTACTTACCGCCTATCTGCTGACCATTTGCGCCACCCTGCCCGTAATGGGCAAAATCTCCGACATGTTCGGACGCAGCCGGATTTACAATATCGGCTTTTTGATTTTTGCCGTCGGCTCCGCCCTCTGCGGTCTCTCCGATACTTTGGGCCTGCTGATCGGTTCCCGGATTTTGCAAGCGCTGGGAGCTGCGTGCCTCATGTCCAACAGCCAGGCGATCATCGCCGAGGTGTTCTCCAGCAAGGGGCGGGGACGAGCCATGGGCATCACGGGCACCATGGTCTCGCTCGGTTCACTCACCGGCCCCGGGATCGGAGGGATTCTCGTCGAGCACCTGGGCTGGACTTCGATTTTCTGGATCAACGTCCCGATCGGGGTGCTCGGCTTTATCGCCGGCTGGTTCATCCTGCCGAAAGACCGGGATCGCAAAGCCGCCCAGCCCTTTGATTATACGGGATCCGTTCTATTCATGTTGGGGATGGTGGCGTTTCTGTTCGTCATTTCGGGCGGTCAGGACTGGGGCTGGATGTCCCCGGCCGTGCTGCTGGGCGGCGGCCTTTCTCTGGTCGTGCTCGTATTGTTCTACGTATGGGAACAACGCTCCCGCCATCCGATGCTCGATTTCAGCCTTTACCGGATTCCGGCCTTTGCCATCGGCAATCTGACGGCGCTCCTGTCGTTCGTGGCCCTGTTCTTTACCAATGTGCTGATGCCTTTTTACATGCAGGACGTGCTCGGTTTCACCCCGGCGAAGACTGGATATACCATGATGGTCTATCCGCTCGTCATGGCTGTCGTCGCTCCCGTCTCCGGATGGCTGTCCGACCGGATCGGGTCCTTCACCCTGACGACGGCCGGTCTGCTCATCAACGCGCTGGCGTTCGGGCTGCTGAACACCTTGTCGACGGATGAAGCGGCCTGGATGGTCGGCCTGCATCTCGGGTTGTTCGGCCTGGGCGGGGGCTTGTTCCAATCCCCGAACAATTCCAGCGTCATGGGCTCCGTCCCCCGGGACCGGCTCGGCACCGCGGGAGGGTTGAACGCGCTGGTCCGGAATATCGGGATGGTGCTCGGCACCTCTTTGTCCATCTCCTTGTATTCTTCGCGTCTTGGCGCGGTGCGCCCCTATGCTCCGGGTGAGCGGGAAGCCGCTTTGAGCGCGCTGCATACCGTATTTTGGACGGCCATGGCCATCTGTCTGCTGGCTCTGCTCGTTTCGGTCCAACGTCGGCGGACTAAACCAAGAAAAGATAGCATGCCCGCGTAATTTTTACATTCGACAGAAATCACGTTTCTTTTTATAATAGGATTTAGCCTTGCAAAAAATGGTTTGGTGGTGAGTAAGATTTTATATATCTATACTTTGGTGCTCTCGTTTTTGATCGTATACGTTCTGATTCCACCCCTCGGCAAACTCGCCTTCCGGCTGGACTTCGTGGATAAGCCACGGGAGGATGTCGAGCGCAAAATACACCGGAACCCGATTCCGCTGACCGCCAGCTACGCGATCTTCATCGGTTTCTTTACGTCTTATCTTCTGTTTACCAGGGAGTTCACTTGGGAAACCGGCGCTCTTTTTCTGGGCGGTATCCTGCTGCTGGCCATCGGCACGGTCGACGATTGGTTCAAAACAAAGGGCAAGGATTTTCCGGCGCTTCCCAAGCTGATCGTCCAGGTATCCGCAGCTATACTGGTGTTCTTCTCCGGTATCGCTTTCAGCGGATTCGTCAACCCGTTTAACGGCGAATACGTCCTGCTGCCTACTTGGCTGCAATTTATTCTGACCATCCTGTGGATTTTTGGAGTAACCACGGTCATTAATTTTTCGGACGGGCTTGACGGTCTGGCGGGCGGTTTGGCCGCCATTTCCGCCGGAACGCTGTTCGTTGTCGCCCTTTCCAAAGGGCAGACCTCTTCGGCCATGCTGTCGATGACGCTGATCGGTGTGACCCTGGCCTATCTGCGGTACAACAAACCGCCGGCCAGAGTATTCATGGGCGATGCGGGCGCAACGTTCCTGGGCTTTATTCTCGCCGTCATCGCGCTGGACGGGGCTTTCAAGCAAGCGACCGTACTCTCGCTGTTCATCCCCGTGCTGGCTTTGGGCGTCCCGATTTTCGACAACCTGTTTGTCGTCATCAAACGATTCCTCCAAGGGAAATCGATCTATCAGGCCGATGCGAGCCAGGTTCACTACCGCCTGCTCCGGGCCGGAATGAATCATAAGCAAGCCGTGATGTTCCTTTATCTGATCAGCACCTGTCTGGGCTTGTCTTCCATCATCCTCCTGCTGCTGCAGGGGTAACCAAACGGACCTCATCCGATGATGAGGTCCGTTTGTTCACTTTCGGGAAGATTTCTTATATGATTGCTCCACCATAAACTGTCCTTCCCGGTTCCGTTCGTTTCGGCGTACCCGGTGCGCACGCTATCGGAAGCTCAAGCATCTACAGCCGGCTGCAGGATCGCCTTCCAGGCATCCGAAGCAATGTGCTTGGAAACTCGCGAGAAACCCGAATTTTTCAATCCCTCTCTATTCAAAATCACCATAAAAACAATTCATTGCCATGCCCGATTTCTCAAGACAATAGGAAGCAGGAAAAAAGGCAAAGAAAAAAGGCACCGAATCAGTGCCTGTATATCAAGAGGTTATGGTGTTTTGTTCGTTTCTCCGGCGGCGGCTCCGACTTCCTTCGGTTTCTCTTCTTCAAAGTCCCCACGGGCGCCCTTCTTGAACTCCTTGAGCATCGTTCCGAAGCTGCGGCCCAATTCCGGCAGTTTGCTCGGTCCGAATAATATTAACGCAGCGATAACCAGCAACAGCAAATGGGTCGGCCGCAACAAATTTTCAAGCACAAATATCACCTCTTTAGGCTATCTTTTTTAAAATTATACTACTTTATACAGGATAAAGGAAAACTATTTCTGCGAAAACGCCGATTAAATTTCCCGCCTTTCCTAGAAAAGTTCCGAAAGAAACCAAAATCCGCTGACGGGCATATGCTGAGACATCAATGTATGCAAAGGAGCGAGCACCATGAACATGTACAGTCTGTGGGCTGTCATCGCCATCGGATTGGCCTCCAATCTGGACAATGCGGGCGTAGGAATCGCCTACGGCGTCCGAAAAATCCATATTCCCTGGTATTCCAATCTCACCATCGCGGTCATTTCTTTTCTCGCCACCCTCTTATCAGGATTGTTCGGAAACTGGATGACCCTGTGGGTTCACCCCGCGATCGGCCAATGGGTCGGTACGATCGTAATCGTCACCGTCGGAGTCTGGGTCCTGCTTCAACCTTTTGTGGAAAAGAAAACCGTCCCCCGGGACGAGGAGCCCCCGATTCTGACCCGGCTGCTTCGCAATCCCGAAGAGGCGGACCGCGACAGCTCGAAATCGCTCAGCATCGGAGAATCCTTGCTGCTCGGTGTGGCGCTCGCCATGAACGCGCTGGCCGGGGGCTTTAACGCGGGCATCACCCATCTGAACGTGTTCTACACCTCGCTGTCGGTCGGCCTTTTCAGCTTTATCCTGCTGGCCCTATGTGCCGGATTCGGAGAGAAATACGCCGCCGAGAAGCTCGGTAACCGAGCCACGATCATCTCGGGGCTGCTCCTGATTTTTATTGGAATTCGTCAAATCTTCTAGTTCCTCCAAACATTAACTCAGCGGACATAATAGCCGAAGAATATAGCGGTCAAGGTGCTTGGCACACCTCCAATCCTTCCTCCAACTCCAAAAAAGATGCAAATCTGCAGGCTTTTAGGCCAGTTCACGAGCGTAATGCGAAAAAGGATGCAAATCTGCAGGCATTTCTAGCGATTTTGGAGATACGAACCGGTTTCGTCGAAAATTCCTGCAGATTTGCAGGGATTCTCAAATTTTGGCTCCAAACCAGAAAAAAACATGCACATATGCAGGAATTTTAAGTAATCCAGGTTGCCTGACGGGACACTAAATTCCCGGATTGGGCACCCGCCTGCCTGCTCCGCGTCGCCTTTAGCGGCAGGGCGGTCGAATGAGACGGTGCAGCCACGGCGGCAAGCCGGAACCATGGCCCGTTAACGGAAGCCATAGCGGCTAATTCCGTTAATTGAAGGCCATTTGGAAATGTAACGGAAACAGCAGCCGCTATTTGGGCCAAACACAGCCAATCGAATGGGGATGTGCTCAAATAGCCGCTCTGGATTCCGTTAGATTTTCCAAAATACGATTTCGCGTGGAATAGGCGCTATTATTTCCGCTAGAGTCGTGATATTAAAGCAACGGTTAGCCCGGACTGGAGGTCCGCCAATGAAAGCCGCTTGCGGTCAAATAAATCTAAAATGAGACCCAAGCATGGACAAGCCCATTTGAATTCACTCTAAAGCTACCTACCTCAACATCAAAATTCTCCGACCTCAATGGTCAAGGCAGCTTTCATATCGCAAGGTACGTTTTACGGGCATTTTGAGATCAAGGAAACAAATGACGCTGAATTGATCCGTGCCGGTAGGGACAAATTAGTGGAAACGATTGCCGCAGGCCGCCGCAATTAGCGGGAAACCGGGCTGTAGACGACATATTAACTGAAGGAGATACCCTACTATGAAAAAGAAAACATCCATTCTATCCTCGATCCTGATCATGGCTTTGACCCTCATCTTGGCCGCTTGCGGCAACAATGCCGCTAAACCGAATCCTCCGGCGCAGTCAGGCAATCCAAATCAAGCCGCCGGAGGCAATTCCCTGGAGCGGATCAAGAGTAAGGGCAAGATGACGATCGGCCTGATGGGGACGTACGCGCCTTATAATTTCGTAAATGAAAATAACGAAGTCGATGGCTACGACGCCGATTTGTCCAAGGAAATCGCCAAGCGGCTCGGTGTGGAAGCCGAATTTGTAACCGGCGAATTTTCCGGTCTGATCGAAGGGTTGAAGCAGGGCAAATTCGACGCCCTGGTGAGCCAGGTGACGATTACCGATGAACGTAAGCAATCGATTGATTTTTCCGAACCCTATGTGAAGAATGATGTCAGCATTATCGTCAAAGAAAGTAATAACAATATCCAGTCCGTTGAGGATTTTAAAGGCAAAAAGGTGGGCGTCGCCTTGGGCACGAACGATGAGGCTTACCTTCGCGACGAAGTTCTGCCTAAAGTCGGAACGTTTGAAATCGTCACCTACAACGACAATTTGAATGCGCTGATGGATTTGAACAACAAGCGGATCGACGCAACGATCAACAACGTATTCGCTCTAAAACCGCTGATTGAGAAAAATAATCTGAAGCTGAAAACGGTTGGGAAGCCTTTGAAATCCGACTATGCCGGCGTGGCGATGCCGAAGAACAGCCCCGAGCTGAAAGACGCGGTTGACCAAGCCCTCAAGGAAATCAAGGAAGATGGTACACTCAAAACGTTGTACAACAAATGGTTTGGCGTAGATCCTAACTTTTAAGCGGGGCTTAAGGCCGAGGGGAGGCAAAACGGATGAAGCTGGTGCTCGACAATCTTGAATATTTGCTGACCGGGGCATTTTTGACACTGCAGATCACCTTGATATCCATGTTTTTCGGCATTCTCATCGGACTGATCACCGCGATCGCCCGATTAAAGGGGAACCGGGTCCTGCGTGGCATGGCAAAAGGGTATGTCTCGATTATCCGGGGTACGCCGCTGATGGTGCAGATTTTTATCGTTTACTTCGGCCTGCCGGATCTCGGCATCCAATTGAGCCCGATGATGTCGGCCTACATCTCCATGAGCCTGAACGTCGGCGCTTACTTGTCCGAAACTTTCCGGGCCACGATTTTATCGGTGGAGCACGGGCAGACCGAAGCGGCCCAATCGCTCGGGATGACGCCGTGGCAGACGATGCGGTATGTGATTCTGCCACAGGCCGCCCGGATCGCGATTCCGCCGCTCGGCAACACGTTTATCGGCATGCTGAAGGAAACGTCGCTCATCTCGGTCGTGACGGTCGTGGAACTGTTCCGGGCGGCCCAAATTCTCATCGCCCGCTATTATGTGGCCATGCCGTTCCTGATCGCGATCGGGATCATGTACTGGATTATGAGCACCGGGCTGTCGATCATTCTGAACCGGGTCGAAAAACGTTTGTCGAAAGCGTATTGACCCCCTGTTAAATGTGGCGAACCCATTCAAGGAGCTGAAGACAAGCATGACTACTTTACAGGAACATTTGCCGGACGTGGCCGGTCGGGCCAGGGACATGCTGGAGCGCAGCGGGTACGACGCCCTGATCGCTTCCAGTCCCGAGAACGTCTATTATTTATCCGGTCAACCCAGCATGTTTATGTATACGTTCCGGATGAGCGAGGCGGCGTTCGCCGTCGTCTTCCGGGACCCCAACCGCCCTTCCCTTTTGCTGATGAGTGAATTCGAAGCCTCGGGATTGCCGAACGACATCCCGGGCTTTTCGATCGTCACCTATCCGCAGTGGATTGATCTGGACGATCCCTATAGTCTCAACAGGGATCGGTTCCGCGGCGAGCGTCCGGACGCGCCCCGCCCGGACGCCGCGTTGGCGGCGCTGGCCGCGGCGCTCCAGGCCGGCGGGCTCGCGGGCGGCGGACGGACCGTCGCCGCCGAGCTCAGCGGCATGCGCGCGCCGTCGCGGGCCGCGCTGGCGGAGCGGCTTCCGCAGGTGCGGTGGGCGGAAGCCGCTCCGATCTTTACGCGGCTGCGCGCGCGTAAAACCGGGTTCGAAATCGCGCAGCTCCGCGAGAGCTGCGCGATTTCGGAAGCGGCCCTCCGCGAGGCCGCGGGGTTGATCGCTCCCGGCGTGACCGCCGCGGAGCTGGCGGCCTCGTTCCGGATCGCGGTGACGCGCCGCCGCTTCGGCTTCAGCGAGCGCTTCACCACGATCTCCGTCGGGCCGCACTTCGCGCCGGCGACGGTATACGGGCCGCACCGTGCGGCTCCCGGCGACATCATCAAATTTGATGTCGGGGCCGACGTTCGGGGCTACGGGGCGGACATCGCCCGTACGTTCGCCCTGGGCGAGCCGGCCGATGCCGCCAAGCGCGCCTATGCGGCGCTGCGCCCGGGGCACGACCGCATGCTTGCGCTGGCGGGTCCCGGCGTCCCCATGGCCGAGGTGTTCCGGGAAGGGATGGACGTCATCCGGCGCTCCGGGCTGCCGGACTACAACCGGGGCCACCTCGGCCACAGCATCGGCCTGGCTCTCGCCACGGAGGAGGCGCCGTTCTTCAGCGCCGCCGAAACCACCGTGCTCGAGCCAGGGATGGTCGTATGCATCGAAACGCCATACTACGGGTATGGCGTCGGCGCGGTGATGATCGAGGACATGCTCCTCATCACCGAAAACGGCAATGCGCGGTTCAATCAACTGACCCGCGACTTGGTCATCTTGTGAGGCGGGGATACCGGCCGCGCGTCCGGTGCCTCACGTTCCCCATCCTCTGATTCAGACCGCAGACCTCCCAACCGCAGGTGGAGCCCGCGACGGTCAAGGTCTCCCAGCAGGCTTCCGCCACTCCCAACTCAAAAAGGATGCAAATCTGCAGGTATTTAGACCGATTCACGCTTGAATGCGAAAAAAGATGCAAATCTGGTTACTACTTAGGTAGCAGTTTAGAATTGGAGACGGCCCTGAAGAGCGGAAGAGAGCGATTCCAGGATAGGGCGTTTTTGTTTGAGGAGGGTAGAGATGACTCCGCGAATACGGGCGAAATGTTCTGCGCCGGCTTCGGTGCGGAATGCTCCAGAAATTTTAGTCTTCACCTTGACCATACGAATATCTCGCTCGGCTTGGTTATTGTCAAACGGTACGTGGGCATCTCGAAGAAAGGCGAGGATAGCAGATTTCCATTTCTCAAACCGCTCTGCTAAATTCCCGGCCTTCCCTTTGGCTTGTCTGCCGCGTACGCCCTTTTTCCTGGCAACGACGTTCTTACTCCATTCTTCTCTGCCACGAAAAAGAATATCGTCATAGTGCTGCTCGATTTCCTGGACCACCAGTTCCGGGAGAGGCTTGCCGGATTCGCGGGAGGCGCACACCAGGCTCCAACTTTCTTGCAGCAATGTTTTCATTTCCCCCGACCATTGGTGATTATCGTTCTCGGTAATGCCCTGACATTCCCGAAGGAGATGCGCATTGCACAGAACGTGGCGGAACGAAAACGACTTTGGGTTGAAGTACGGACCATAGCAATCATGGACAACCGTACCTTTATAGGCGGGCAGGATCCCTCCGGCCGCCATTCCTTGGGTACCGCGGCTACTGTGAACGGTGAGGTGTGTGAAGCTGCCATTGCTCGCCGTATGCATCCAGACCCCGCTTCCGTTAACGCGAAACCCGGTCTCATCCGCATGGATGAGCGGGCTCCGGAGCAGGTGCTGTTGGATTTGTTGCTCAGGCGTAGTTAAGGAGGTATACATCTGCTGGAGGTGCGAGAGCAGCGTAGCCTCACTCGGACCGTGATCTGTCAAATCTTCGAAAAGCTGAGCAATGCGTTCCAAAGGCAGCAATTGGTAGACACTCAAATAGCTGGTCCAAGCCCGTAGCGTATCACCGTACTGCACAGGGGCCTTTACTCGCTCAGGAAAAGCAGCTGTACTTGTGGCCCTGCAGGACGGACAGCACTTCGTTTCGGCCCGATGTTCGGTGACGCTCCATTTGACAGGAGGTAGATCGAAGACTTGCCGGGCTTCATACCTTTGAGCAGGGATGTCTGCCAGAGACGTATGGCAGAAAGTGCAGATCGCATGCGGATGAATCTGGATTTCATCCGGTTGTGCCACCATACGCAGCGTCTGCCCGGGATGACCTTTGGGTGCCCCTTTTTTTCCACCGGATTGCCGGAGATTGTTGGTTTTACGGAACCCATCGCTAGAAGGCGGCTTACTGCTGTTGTTGCTATTTTGACCGAGTTGACGTTCAAGTTCCTGAACGCGTTGCTCCAACTCTACAATACGTTTGGCCTGCTGATCGATCACCTGCAGCAAGGCGTTAAAGGCAGTGATAATTTCGGGGTCGCCCTTGCATATGGCATGGACTTGTTCAGGGGATAGATGCATGGGTGACGCTCCTCTCATGAATTGGATTAACTTACCTTTTTGACAAAAGAGTTATAAACCCTTTTTTATAGAAAAAAAAAAACTTCCCGCACTTAAGCAGGAAGTCCTAAGTAGTAACCAAATCTGCAGGTATTTTAGGCTGATCCCCGAGGGGATGCGAAAAAAGATGCAAATCTGCAGGTATTTTTAGCAATATTAGAGAAACGAGCCGGTTTCGTCGAAAATTCCTGCAGATTTGCAGGCATTTTGAAATTTGGGTTCCGAACACGAAAAAAACTTGCAGATATGCAGGAATTTTTAATCGAGGGTTGTCTGATTCGGCCCCAAATCGGAATCGCGGGGAACAGCAGCAGCTCAAAAATAACTTACGATCTCCCGAAAAGCCCCAGTCAAATCCTTGCCCCTATCATGACCTCCACTTCGCGCTCCCTCAGCCCTTTCACCCACTCCTGCGGGCAGGAGGCGTCGGTTAGCAGTACAGAGACGTTTTCCAGCGGGCAGATTTTGGCGAATGTCGTCACGCCGAGTTTGGTATGATCGGCCACGATGAGGGATTCTTCCGCCCGCTGCATCATCTTGCGGGAAACCGCCGCCTCTTCAAGATCATAGTCGGTCACGCCGTCGGTCAGCGAAACGCCGCCCACCGAAATAAACGCCTTGTCGGCCTTGAATTCGTCCAATGTTCGATGAACAACAGGACCCACGGCCGCTTGAACCTTGGGATCTATCTCCCCACCGGCGAACACGACCCTGCCCCGAAACTCATTTAAAGCGTAATTCAAGATCGGCACCGAATTAGTAATGACGGTTACTTGTGTCCGATCCTTAATCGCCCGCATAATCTCAAGCGTCGTTGTTCCGTTGTCGAGCAAAACCGTCTCTCCGTCCTTGATCAGGGACGCGGCGAGAGCCCCGATTTCCGACTTCTCCTGCTGCTGCATCAGCGATCGCTTGAAGAAGGGCGGTTCCGTTTGCTCGACACGTACCCGGACGGCTCCGCCGTAAACTTTTCTCAAGCGCCCCTCCTTCTCAAGCCTTTCCAAATCACGGCGCACGGTTTCCGTGGACACATTGAGCTGTTTGGCCAGCCTATGTACATGAACCTTGCCTTCCTTGTCCAATTGGTCCAAAATGGTGGTCTTTCTATCCTCAAATGTTAATGACATCGCTCTCCCTCTGCTCCTTTTGCTTTGCGCCCAGGCGCTTCTCGTTTGTATTGTTGTGGTTTTTTGTTGTTTTAAATCAGTTTATTCGCCGTCAAGCCGCTTGTCAAACAAAGTCCAACCGCGCCGGATGCTAACAATTTCATTGACAGGTTCCGCTTCCGGGGATAAAATCTCTTAAAACAACAAGAAACAACACAATACAACAGTACAACAATACAACATATCTGCAAGTAGTGAGATATAAAATCGGGAGGAACAGCGGATGAGCCAACGTTTAACTTTTCGGGAAGACGGCACATTTACCATCGTTCAGTTCACGGATTTGCATTGGAAGGACGGCAAGGAAATAGATCAGCGCACCCGGGCGCTTATGGAGCTCGTTATAGAAGAGGAGCGGCCGGATCTTGTGGTGTTTACGGGGGACGTGATTTATACTGGTCCGTCCCCGGACGGAATCGCCAAGTGCGAAAATCCGTCCCAGGCGCTGCGGGAGGCGGTAGCGGCGGTGGAGGAACGCGAAATTCCCTGGGCCCTCGTGTTCGGTAATCACGATACCGAGCAAGGGATAACCCGGGAGGAGCTGATGCAGGTCGTCACGGAGCACCGGCACACTTTGGCGGTACCCGGGCCGGCGGATCTCCCCGGCGTGGGAAACTATGTCCTTGAGTTGGCGGATCAGAGCGGACAGCCTGCGGCCAATCTGTATTTTCTCGATTCGGGGAGCTATTCGAGTCACGAGCACATTCCCGGCTATGGCTGGGTTACGCGGGAGCAAATTCAATGGCTGACTGCGGAGTCGGCTAGATTAAACCCTCCCGAAGCGGCGGTCAAGACGCCGGCCTTGGCTTTTTTTCATATTCCGATTCCGGAGTATCAGGAACTTTGGGACAAGCAGGTGTGCTATGGTCATAAATATGAACCGGTATGCAGTCCGCAGATCAACTCGGGGCTTTTCGCGGCGCTGGTGGAGATGGGCGATGTCATGGGCACGTTTTGCGGTCATGACCACGTGAACGACTACTGGGGCGTTTTGCACGGTATCCGGCTGTGCTACGGCCGGGCGAGCGGCTTCCATACCTATGGCAGGGAGGGCTTCCCCCGCGGAGCCAGAGTCATCCAATTGACCGCAGGCGCCCGCGGCTTTGATACCTGGCTGCGGCTTGAGGATGGCAGCGCCGTTCATGAACAGCCCGAGCACCGGCCGACTCAGGATCATTCGTAAATTTACCGGCATACAGCCTTCAAGTTAAAAATTTCCTTCTTGGCGAAGCTTCACTTATAATTAGGAATAAATTAGAAAATCGCTGATGGCTGATAAAAGGAGGATAAACTTGAATTGGTTGCATGCCTATGAAGAGGAATTAAAGCTGGCATTTGACGATGCCGAGAAGAGGCTCACCGTTCTGCCCGCATCATTACGGGAACCGGCTGTGGAATTTCTTCACAAATTTCATGTTCTTCGAGAAAAGTCCTCTAAAAATTATATCTGCTACCTTCTGCCCTTCTGGTTAAAGGAGCCGGCCGATATCGATTTGGCGGACTGTCGCCGGATAGCGGCGGCCAATATTCTCGGCATGTTGTATTACCAGCTTGTCGATGCGGCCATGGATGAACCCGATTCCGCCAAAACCGGTCGGTTGCCGATGGCCCAGTTGATTCACCTGGAGTTTATCCAGATGTACCAACGCTATTTTCCGGGAAATTCTCCGTTCTGGGCTTATCATCAAAAATACGTTGCCGAATGGGCGGAAGCCGTATCCAAGGAGGCCGTGTCCGATTATTTTTATGATGACCCGGTAAAAATGGCGCACAAAGCTGCGCCCGTCAAGCTTTCCGTTGCGGGTGCGATGCTGCTGGCCAAACGGGGCGAACGGATCCCGCAAATCGAACAAGCCGTGGACACCGTTTTGATAACCCTGCAATTGCTGGACGACTGGGACGATTGGGAGAAAGACCTCAAGGAGAACAGTTACAACGCCTTGGTATCGGTCATCCAGACCGAGCTGGACATTCCCAAAGAACGACGCCCTACAGCCGATGAAGTGCGGAGGGGCATTACGGTTTTCGGAGCGTTATCCCGGCTAGCGGAGCTTGGAAACCGGAATCACGATTCCTTGCTGAACATTCAGGAATTTGTGCCCGATCTGGTTGCTTTTCATGCCACTCTCCGAACCAATCTTAATGACGGAGCCGCAGAGATGGAGCGGGAGCGAAACGCATTGCTCCAAGCGGGAGGATTGGGATACTGGCTGACCAAACATATGAGTTGAAAGTAGATTTCATAAAAGATTCATGATATACTGACTAGGAAAATATAACCATTTTCATAGGAAAGGGTGATCTTATGACATCAGGAGCTCTCCTTCAAAACAAGGTTATTGAAAAAGCATGGCAAGATCCGAGTTTTAAAGAAAAACTTCTCACCGATCCCAAAGCCGCAATCCAGGAGGCACTCGGTGTAATTCTCCCGGATCACATCAAAGTAAAAACTATAGAAGAGAATTCCGATGAATTTTATCTTGTACTGCCTCCAAATCCTTCTAATGTAATTAAGTCCGAAGTCAAGCCTAATGCAGTCTGGAGTTAATTCTTGCCTATTGTTTAGTACTGAGTAGGGATACGAGTGAACCTTGGTCCAGTTCTCAAGCATGCTTCAATGCGGGGAATCGGATCACCGCCTCGGTCCCTACTCCTTTTTTACTAGTAAAGTTGATTTTCCCGTTCATGATTTCGATGATACGGAAGGTTACCATAAGCCCCAATCCAGTCCCTTTGGTTTTGTTGGAGAAGTAAGGTTCGCCCAATCGGGACAGCACTTCTTCATCCATTCCCTCTCCGGTGTCCTTAATGTGGATACTGACCTCCCCATCCTTCTCATATGCCCAAATTTGAATCTCTCCTTCTCCGTGAAGAGATTCGATACTATTTTTAATAATATTTATGAAGGCTTGCTTGAATTTCGAAGAATTGCCTTTAATGTATAGATCCTGCGGAATATGGACGGAAATTTTGCCTCCCTGGAGATTGGCCATCGGTACCAAAATACCTTCGATATGAATAAACTCATTTAGCACATTTAACTCGGTTACCTTTCCGACTTCCGGCTTTGCGAATGTCAAAAAATCGGTGATGATACTGGAGGCGCGGTCCAGTTCTTCCAGAGCCATGCTTAAATAAACCTTATCGGCAGAATTCTGCTTGGCTACGAGTAACTGCAGAAAACCTCGGGTTACTTGCAATGGATTCCGCACTTCGTGTGCGACGGAAGCCGCCAGTTCACTGATGATCTCCATTTTCTCGGAACGTTGAAGTTCATTGTTAAACATTTCGAGCTGCTTCGAGTATTCGACCACCTGCTCATGATTCCTTGCAAATCTTTTACCAAGGATGATAATCAGAGAAATTACAAAGCAAACAACGCCCCACTTCCAAAGATAAAGATCATAGTAGGCAGATTTAAAGAAGAACCAGCTCAATTCAACAATACCCAGAAGTGCAAATATAGCAAATCCGACAGAAAAAATAATGGCCTCCTGATTCCCACGAATTGTATAAATCGTTGAAACGGTAATCAGAAGAATAAACTGGACGATCATAATAATACCTAGTACCGTTACTGTAGCTATTTTATAGTAATCGTAAAACTGGTTGCCGCTGAGTAAGTTCACGATCATGAAGAGTACGCAAAAAAGAGAATACCCTAGTTGAAATTTCTTGTACTTGCTGATAATTGACTTGTAGCCTTTACCAAAAATACTTTCAAAAAAAGTTGTAAACGACGGCAACAAAACAAGAAGTGACAGATCAAACAACACTACATAAATACCACCATATTTCCCATACAGAGAATAGAGAAATGATGAATAAGTAATAACAATGATGCCGCTGGCTAAAATAATTAAACATAAGGAGAACCAGCTGGACAGATTCTTGTTTTTTAAAAAGAGCGAACAGATCAGCATGACTACTGCTATAAATATTAAGGCACAACCGATTATGAAATCCGTCAGATTGTCCTTAATATACGTATTCTGCATCTCCGCATAATCGCCTAAAAGCACGCCGCTCTGCAATCCAATTCTTGAACCTGATTTGATACCAACATATATGGAGTTACCTTCTGCCGACTGGTCCAACGGCAGCAAAATCGTATTGGTTTCGTACTTGTATTTTCGTTCCGATTCAAAGATTACTCGATCTCCGGAAAGAATGACCACATTGTATCCGTAAATTTTTTCAAAAAGGACGGTAGGCTTACCTTTATCGAATTCAGGAATTCCAATCTTGACCCACTGGGCCTTAGCCCAAGTTGGAACTTCTGGCTTGGGGCCATCAGCTTCCACCCTCGTCCATCCCGGCAACCGCTCCAAATCTTCCACGCTCATATTCGGATCGAATCGATCCGTCCAGGTGACTTCCCACTCCTTGATCGCCCGGTCGCTTCCATGCTTGGAATCCGGAACTTCCAGTAAAAATGCGCAAAAAGCCACCACAACCAGTACAAAAATGATGGCTACCGCTTTAAAAAAGGCTTTCATTCCAGCACCCCTGCCAATGAAATAAAGAGCTACTCCAAATATATCAATTCGCTGCGGCAAAACCGTTAACCTTCAATTATATGGAAAATAAAGAACTTTTTTAATGTGACCTGCATCAGAAATATTGTACCGTTAATGATGCGTTTAATCTATGAATACTTTTGTCGATATGCAATTAACTTCCAATTTACTAGTTTTCCAGGGAAGCCGTTCCAGCGAAAAATAGGCCCTGGATATCCGTAGATCAGGAGAATCCAGAGCCTAAAGAAAGATTTTACTATGATTTCAGAAATGTCTGCGGCGCGGGATTTAGGCCATGTCGATGTCGATCCGGATCGCCCCTCCGCCGCGGATGTCCTCCGCAAGACCGCCGGCAATCACGGAACCCTCCAGGTTCACCGTCGATCCGTCGGCTTTATGCACGGCTATGCCGCGAATCGTTGCCGCGTCGCTGCCGTAGGTGTCCTTCTTCCTCGGGTTGCGATAGGTGACCTGCGTCTTGCCCAAGAAGGTGAAGCTCACCTCGCCGCGTTCGTCAAACAGCCAGCCCGGCAAAGCGGGGTTGAAGCAGAGCTGCAGTTCGCCGCCGGAAACGCGGAACACCCGCTTGCCCGCCATCATCGTGATCCACATGCTGATAAACTCCGCGGTGGAGCCGCTTAATCGGGCGACGAAGCCCCGGCCGTGCACCTGGGGATCGGGATTGACGCTGGAGGCGATGAACGAGGAATTCTCCAGCGTACTGCGCCCGTAAACCTCCGGATCGAGGAACGGGATGAGCGAGGTCTGGATTTCCTCGAAGAACTGTTCCTTCAGCCCCGCCTTCAGCAAGGCCAACAAATATTTGTAGCTCATGTGCAGGAAGATCGATTCCCGTTCCAGCCATCCCGGCGTAAACGCGCGAATCCGGCCGATTTCATGTGATTCCCCGCCCAGGCTGACCGAGGTTTTGTACATGCGCAGCTTGTCGTCAAACAGGTCGCTGGCGCGAATCAATTCGTAAGCGCGCTCCGCTTCCGCCGGGTCCTCCAGCGTCTTCATCCAGCGGGCCGGACCCTCCAGGAAATGAGGCAGCGGGCGGACGGCAAATTTCTTCACCGCCGCTTTAGGCAGCCCGTAGCCGCTAATCACGGGTTTCCCCTGGCCGTCCAGCACAGGTTCGTACGCTACGGCTTCAAAGGCGAAGTAGGTCGGCGCGAGCCCGTTCCCCAGCGACACGGCTTCCGCGATCCCGGCGTCGATTTTGTCCAGCATCTGACGGAAAGCCGGAAGCAGATCCGAAAGCCGAAGCGTGCGCTCCTCCCCGGTGATGCCGTAACGGATGCTCTCCCGGTAACGCTCGCGGGCCGAGGTTACCTGGTCCCAATAGGAGAAGGAATCCAGTTCGCCGCTTAGATGACGAGAGAGCAGGGCGGTCACGGTCCGCAACAGGTCCGCGATCTCCTCGGGGACAGCGATCTCCCGCGAGGCGGCTTCTTCGGCGGATTCCGACACGAACTTCAGCATCCGCTTCAGCTCGAAGGTTTCGCTCATTCCGGAACCGAAGAGGCCCGGCAGCCCGTTCATGGCATCGTTCCAGCCCGGCTTGTTCCCCTCCATCTCGATCCCCATGCCGAAAGGATCGAGGGTCGCAAATTTGACCAGGGAAAGGGACAGCAGCTTCACGAACAAGTTGGTACGGTAGATCTCTCCGCCGCCGTTGTTCGTTTTCAGCCAGTTCGTACTTTTTGCCGTCAAACCCTGCCGCTGCATTTTTTCCTCATCCAGCACCATGGCCCCGTACTGCCGAACTTGCCCCCCGCTAATTACGTACTTCTCGCTCCGCGGCAAAACTCGGGCCGGGCTGTCAAAGTACGTATAGTCCTGCTCCTCGTACAGCAAAGCGGCCTTCCGATCCGGGAATATATCGAGATAACTGTCGATCAGATCCATATTGTAAGTCCAGTGATCGGACCAGTAACCTTCCCCGAAGGTCGCTTCGATTTCCTGTTCGGCCAGGGACAAAATGCCGGTCAAAAACGCCTCTTCCTCCACTTGTAGAGATACCTGGTGCTGCGCCACATAGGAAATCAGCTTGCCCGGCGTAAATTTCCGGAGACAGAGCTCCCGCAGCTCCTTCCGGGAATTGCCGGCGGCTTTGGCCAGCCATTGTTCCAGCTCCGAAGAACGGCTTTCCGGCACGCGGAAGCTCGTTCCCTCTACGCCGAGCGGATTGTAGCCGTCAGCCTGCATCAGGCTGAAGAACGTTTTGATGTTGAAGGTGCCTACGCGTGGGTTGAAGTAAATGTCGCTGCGACGGTTTTGATTGGCGTCCCGGAAGTTGCCGTTGCCTTGGGAATAATACTCGGGCGCGATCGAGAAAAAGTTATAGTCCCGTTCCAAATCCCCATGTTTGCGGGAATACAGGTGTATCACGAAGCCCTCTCTGCCATTCTCGAAAATAAACGGGTAACCGCCGCGCAGAAAATTGTCCAGATAGCTCTGCTTGGCGTACGCGTCAAACAGCGGCATCGCTGTTTTCGTGGTCACGTCGGCCGTCAAGGCTTCCGTCAATTCCCGGGCTTCCTTCCGCTTCCGCTCAATATAGGCCGGTACCGCGATCGAAGGGGCTTTCTCATTCAGCCGTTCCACACTGTCGAAGTGACCGATCAGCGTAAAAATACGCTTGGACTCCCCCGGCGCCAATTCCACGGCTGCCCCGGAAAATCCGCACGGCACCTTGTTGGTGCAGTACTGCGTCTGTTCCGCCAGCTCGGACAGCGGCGTCCCGGCAAAGCGCTCGGGATAAGCCAATGACGTATTGCTGCCGAAAATCAGCTCAAAATCGGCGAACGGCCGGATCAGGCTGCCCTGTTCATCGAAGGACAGGTAGAAGTGGCCGCTGCGGATTTCGCTCACCTCCGCTTCGTCGTGCGTACTGGAGCGGTTCCGGTAGTAGGGAATTCCGTTCTCCAGATTTTCGACCTCCATCCAGCTCCGCAGCAGATTGCCGATTTCTTTGTATCCCGCATTCTCCACCCCGTAAGGCAGAATTTCCGGCAACCCGTCGAGTACCTCGAAGCGAAGCGTCCGATCCGAATCGTTCGTGAAGTCCACTTGGCGGACCAATGCCGCATAATCGTCGTTCGGGATATGAAAATAAGTGACTTTCGTGCTTAATCCCTTGCCTTCATGCTTTTCTTCAATGCCGACTTCATTAGCCAGAATCCGCATGCTGCGGTGAGCCTGGGGATCCGGATGCATACTTTGGAACGGCTCGTATATCTCCGAGCTTCCGCTCTCCTTGATAAAGGTTCTGAACCCTTTCATCGAAACGGATTGATAAGTAACGCTGGCCGGGGAAAATTCCATGATCGGGCTGTTCTTGTCCCGAATCCCAAAACTGCAGACCGCCTGCCCCCGATTGACGTAAAACGTCCACATCGGAATCCCTTTAAGCCCGGCCAGACCAGGCAGGAAGCTGGAAAACGGCTTAGCCTTATCGAACTGTTGAATGACAAAAGCATCCTGCTCAAACCTGTAATTTGACATTCGTATTCCTCCTCCATCTTTGGTTATAAAACTGCTCTCCAACCTTATTCAAATCCTCTTGAAAAATAGCTTGGCGAAAGGGTCGAAACCGGTTTCGATTTGTTTCGAAAAAAAAACCAGGGACCGCGTTAAAGCGAACGACAAGACTCCCTGATGACAATTTCTACCGGCAACATAGCGGTTTGCACTCCGCTCCCGCCTTCTATCGTATAGATTAACATGTCGGCTGCTTTGCTGCCAAGTGCATAAGTATCCTGCCGGACGGTGGTTAAGGCCGGTGTCAAAAATTTGACCATTTCAATGTCGTCGAACCCGATCAACGAGATGTCGTCCGGTACGCGGAGCCCCCGTTTTTTCAGGGTCATCATGGCTCCGACCGCAAGGTTGTCCCCGGCGGCAAACACCGCCGTAGGGAGCTCATCCGTCAGAAGCAGCTCCTCCATCGCAGCCTGGCCGCTCTCCATAGTATAATCATAGCTGCCTTGAATCACATACTGGGGTTCGACAGGCAGATTTAAGTTTTCCATCGCGCGAAGGTAACCCTGAAGCCGCTTCTCCCCCGCGAAACTATGCCCGCCGCCGATATGGCCGATCCGCCGGTGGCCGAGCCGATGCAGGTACTCCACTGCCTGCATGGCGCCCGCGATATTGTCGGAACAGATCGTGCTCTTTTGCTCCGACTCCTGATCCAGAAGCACGCACGGAATGTCGGAATCCAGCAGCTCCTGAAAATACGGATCCCCATAATCGGGCAGAATGACGACAACCCCGTCCACACCGCGAATTTTGCAGTGCTCCACATACCCGCTTTTTTTTCCGCCGATATCCTTGGTGACGAACATTAAATCATAGCCCTTCGAAGTGGATACCTTCTTAAATCCTTCGATGACCCCGGCAAAATAAGGATGCAAAATCCCCGCACCCGAAGGCTCGTTAAAAAGCACTCCGATCGTCCAAGAGCGTTTCATCGTCAGCGAGCGGGCATGGGCATTCGGGAGATACCCGAGCTGCTCGGCCGTCTCCAATATTTTGGCACGCGTCTTGGGGCTGACATCCGAATAATCGTTAAACACTTTCGACACCGTGGTCGGGGAACAACCGGCGATTTTGGCAATATCGTATATGGTTACCACTTGAACGTTCATCTCCTGCTTTAGCTCGGAAAACCGCTCCGAGGGTTCTTGAGAAATTGTAGCCGTCCTGCCGCGAAAAAGTCAACAGCCATCGCTGCCCCCCGTTTGCGCCCGTTTTCCCCTTGTTTCATCAAGGCGCCAAGCGTTTAAGAATAGGCAAACAGACCACTAGCGATGAAGGAGGGAAATTCCGTGTACGAGCCTCGGGATCGGAAGGAAGTCAACAGTGTCGATGTGGAGCGCAGGGACGTCCAGGAAAGATCGGAGCCCAGCATGGTTGCGGCAACCTTTATCAAATATGCGGCCTATTTAATTATCTTTTTCGGTTTCCTGTACTTTCTGGTCAAATACGTGTTTCCCAAGTTCTAAACGGCTTCCGGGCCCTATCGAAAAAAAGAGGCTGACCCGATCATCCTTAGAGGTGACGGTGACAGCCTCTTTGCTTTTTGGGGTTTACCGTCGCCGAAAACAGCCGCTCGTTTGAAATTGTCCGATTGGGGTAAACTCCAAGTAAACGTTCTGAAATAAGGAGGCGAAGCAGAATGCCGAATGAACCGAGCCCCAATGCGGGGGAACAAGCCTATGAAAGATATAATTTGCTCAAAGAGTACCGACCCGAGAATGATATTCCCGGAGATGATCTGCTCCCCCACGACACGCGGATTACCCAAAGCTTAAGCGAACCCGGCGACGAGTCGGAAGCCCGCCGTGCCACTGGTGCCGAAGACACCACGGAACCGCTGCCGGACGTTCCGGACGCCGACGCGATCCAGAAGGACAGTCCCGTGGACCCTTCGGCGCCCGATCCGGACGCCATGCACGGCACGGATCTGCTTAACGGCTATGACGGAGACGACAGCGAGTGACTTCGACATTCCCCCATCCCGGTTTGTGCGGGATGGGGATTCTTTATGGAGAAGGACTTTTTCAAGGCATCTACATAACCCCCGCCGGAACAGGAAATCCTTAGTAGTATCGGTTGATGAGAGGCGGTCCTCAGATGGATAATTTTCGAACTCCACACCGCAACAGGCGGTATCAGGCTTATGTGAGCCTTTTGGGCACGACGCAAATTCATTTTAGAAATCCCTATATCGTTGCCTGCTGGTCAATGGCCTTTCCGGGCTTCGGGCATCTGCTGCTGAACAAATATCTTCGCGGATACGCTCTGGTGACCTGGGAAATGTATATTAATCAAAAAATTCACTTGAATTTGGCGATGGTCCATTCCTTTAACGGCCAATTTCAGGCGGCCAAAGAAGTTCTTAACCCCGAATTCGTCATGCTGTACATTCCGGTATACCTGTTCGCCATATGGGACAGCTATCGTACGTCGGTAGACCTGAACAAGGTTTATGTACTCGCCGAACGGGAGAATGCTCCTTTTAATACGTTCAGTATAGGAGCGTTGGAGATTAACTATCTTGACAAGCGAAAACCGTGGCTCGCCGCCTTATGGTCGGCGGCCGTTCCGAGTATGGGTCAACTGTATCTGCACCGTATTGTACTGGCCGTTTCGGTATTGATCTTCACGATCCTGATCATTGACGGATCCAATTTTATTTTGTCCCTGCATTACTTGATCCTTGGAGATCTTCGGCGATCGTCCGCCGTGCTGGATGCGCAATGGCTGCTTTACTTGCCATCCATGTATTTGTTCAACATCTACGAGTCCTACACAAACGCTGTTGAGAACAACAAGTTGTTCAACAAGGATTTAAAAAACTTTCTGCTGCGCAACTACCAGCCGAAGGGGCGATTTTTCACCATAAGGAGTAGAGTGGATTGATGCAGTTTTTTGCGACGTTCGAGTATTCCGTATTCACCGAAATTTTGGTGTCCGAGCTTGAAGCGAAGGGGATTACCGATATTTACGCGGTTCCGCTCGATGCACGGAAGCAAACTCCACGACTGATGGATTCCCTCCACCGCAGTGACGGGGTGTCCTTCCTGGACAAACCTTTTGTCTTTGGGTTCCTGTTCTCCACCATTGGAGCGAGCAAAGGATTCGTATGGACCTGGGGACCCGTCGTTTGGGGCTTGATCGGCGCAGCGGCAGGTATAATCTTCGGACTCCTGATCAGTGTGTTGATGTACTTGTTAAAAGAACGCAAGCCTCGAAGCAGGAGAACGGACAAGAGAGGGAGCGAAATCATCCTGATTGTAACCTGTGAGGATAGCCAATCCGAACTGGTGGAGGATCTGCTTTGGGACCATATGGCGCTGGGGCTGGCCAAAACAAAATGAGAAGACGGAATCGGCTTTGATATCCTATAAAGAAATCGAACAGTTAAGAGGACAACTTGCGGAGTTGGAGCAGCAGTTCTGGCTCGATCACGTGTTGTTTTCGATCCAGTGGTGGATTTTGCTTGCAACCCTCCTCATTCCCTGGGTCGTTTGGTGGAGGCTCGTAGACAAGCGAAATTTTAAAGTGATCTTGTTGTACGGGCTGATCATTATAGTCCTGATTAACATCATGGATCATACCGGTCTTCAATTGAGGTTATGGTCCTACAAATACAAACTTTCCCCCTTGGTTCCCATTTTGTCTCCTATTGATCTTTCGCTCCTGCCGGTGCTTTATATGCTGATGTATCAATACTTCAGAAGCTGGAAAGCGTTTTGGATCGCCCAGATCGTGGGTGCGGCCGTCTTCAGTTTTGTGGGTGAACCGATATTTGTGGCGCTAGGCATCTACCGTATGTTGAATTGGGAACATTATTACTCCTACCCGATCTATATCGCATTGGCGGTTCTGATCCGCTGCTTCCTCGTATGGTTGCTGAAGAAGAGCAGTGATCGACTAGAAGATAAACGGGCACAGTAAAAAAGCCTGCACTTCGGCAGGCTTTTTGCTCGTCAACGTCCGGACTTAACGGATCATTCCGGAATATTGAATTTTCACATTTGCCTTGACCTGGAATTCGGCTTCCGGATAAAGCTGCTGCCATTGCTTCAGCTCGGTGTTATTGTTCCAGTTCCTGGAAGTATAACGCAAGCCCCAGCCGAAAGGGTCGACGCCGAGAGACTGGACTTTCTTCAGCAGCTTCATGCTATCTTCTTCCCACCGCTTGTTGGCCGTCTTTGAAGCCTCTTTCATTCGGAGGCCGTCCATCTTGGCGCCTTCTTCGTTGGTTTCTATCATCGCTTTGCCGCTGAGCTTGTACGCAATGACGGCTTTCCCGTTTTTCCCCGTCTTGATGCGGTATTTGGGCCTTGAACTCTCCAGATTGTAGTCGATCTTTTGCCCCTCCGCCTCGATATGAAAGCTTGTACGCAAATTCCGGGTCCGCAGTAAATTCAGCATTCTCGTCTCATCCGGAGACAAGATGCTGACCATCTTCTTCTTGTCAAAAAGCGCGACTTTGTCGATCACCAGCATATCCGGCTTTTTCGCCTCAACGACAGGCATCAGGGGATCCATGCCGCGCTCGTTAACCCGTCGATGCAGGTCGAAGGAATAGATCGTCGTAATGAACGGCGATTCCGTCCCTTCCGTCCCCAAGCTTAAGATAAGGGCGTTTCCGGGGAGGCGTTCGCTCTTGGTCTGCATATTCACAACTTCTTTGGCCGAAGGCTTGCCGACCGCGACGTACATAATCAACTGAATATCCCGGCGTCTGGCGGTCCAATCGGTCATCGAAACGATATTATCCCGCGCAAAAGATTCGCCGAACACCATCACCTTGCAGTGACTGAAATCAGGTTCTTTATCGATCTTGGACTTGATTAAACGGATCGCTTCCGGTACGCTTTTCGCGATTTCCGTAATGATTACGGCTTCTTGGCTTCGCTTGGTCGGGTCCCCCTCCGGGATCGCCATTTTCAGCGTCACTTCATACTGATCCCTTTGGTTCGGATCCTCGGGACGGTCGACGCCAATGGCCAGCACGAACGATCGCTTATCGATATCTTTGAACTGGCATCCCGTCAGCGTCACGAGCAGCACGATCGCGATCAAGCAGCAAATACCCTTTCTCATGTTCGCCTCGCACTCCTTTTATTGGCTATATAAAGGGCGATCAGCAGCACAAATTCATTGGCAAACCGAATATTTAAAAACCATTGTCCCATTTGAGCCAGTCGGACCTGATTCATAAACGACATCAGCAGCAGCGTCACGATGCAAACGGGAATCAGGATCCACCAGTCGCCTTTCTTACTTTCCTTTTTCTCATGCCTGGACCTAAATACCCCTTTAAACAACTCCAGTCCGACATGCCAATGAATCGTCATGCTAAATAGGGAAAGCGACAAGTAAGTGGTATAGAACAGGAACAGCACCCGCTCGATAATAAAAAGCTCCATTCGGATCGAATCCGCCGTGGAGAACCAGCTGTAAACATGATCTTCCACTCCCACCGTCCCGTGATAACCGATGGGGACAAGAAAGGTGACCAGCAGAATGACAAAGGCCGTAACCGGAATGACCCATAATAATCGGGTCTTTAAATTGCGAAAATTCCGGTTAAACACCACCAGATTCATATAGCCCGAGAAGATAAAGGTAGCTCCGGCCACCGCAGAATAATTCGGCTTGGTCCATAAATAGGTAATCGTCTGCAATACGGCATCCCAACTGAATCCCTCGCTGGTTAACGATTTGACCAGAATATAGACGATCAGCGGCGTGATCAGCAGCA
Organism: Paenibacillus faecis; assembly: GCF_008084145.1. GTDB lineage: Bacteria > Bacillota > Bacilli > Paenibacillales > Paenibacillaceae > Fontibacillus > Fontibacillus faecis. The sequence goes on from NZ_VSDO01000001.1 coordinate 1,441,553, forward strand.
GGATCGTCTCCAACGCGTACAGAATCGACTCCGACGAAAGCCGCGCACAGATGGAGGAAAGGAGCAGAAACCCGATCATGACGGCATACGGGGAGATATCCGGGCTGATAAAGCGGAGCGTGATATCCACGAAGGAAAGCATCGTGACGATCGCCGCGCCGAACCAGAATATCGAATAAAGGAGCAAGAGCGGGACGGAGAAAACACGCGGGAGATACCGGTTGAAGATTTCCGGCAGCCCCTTCCCCTGAAAACGGGACATCAACCGCGTAAAAGCAAACAAAATGGCCGTTCCCACGACCGTCCCGATGAGTATGGCCATCAAGGCACCGTGAAACCGCATCAATACAAGAATCCGGGGCACGAAGTTGATGATGTTAATCAACGCGTTCATCAGGAACAAATAGTAAATGTATTTGCCGCTAACCATTTCTTCGCTCACCCTTTGACTTGATTTCCAATAAGGTCATTTTCAGATAGGGCCTGCCGAAGCTGCGCATCCCCGAAAGATACAAGATCAGTCCGACGACCGAGACGACCATCCCGACCAGCCCAAACGTGATCGCAAACAGGACGATAATGTACTTGATCACGCGAACGGTGTATCCCATCATGCTTAACGGGATAATGAAATTCGAGATCGCGACGGCCGAGACGAGAATAATCATGATATTGCTGACCAGACCGGCCTGCGTGGCCGCTTGACCGAGAATCAGCCCTCCCACCGTCGTGGCCGTAGGACCGATCGCCTTGGGCAGGCGCAAGCTCGCCTCCGTCAGAAACTCCATCATCAGAAGCATCAGGAAGACCTCCATAAAAGACGGATAAGGGACCGCGGCCCGGCTTCCCGCTATCAAGAGCGAAATTTGAACTTTCAGAATTTCCGGATTGTAAGAGGCGAAGGTCACATAAAACCCGGGCAGCGTCAGCGTCATAAACAACCCGATGTAACGGATCACCTTCAAAAACCACCCCACCAAAGGCACCTGGATTTTATCGTCCATGGCCGTAAAGAAGTCGGTAAAGATCGTCGGAGCCAAAATCGCAAACCCGGTCGTATTCATCAGTACGGCGACTTTACCTTCGGCGATATTAAACACGACCCGATCGGGGCGTTCGGTAACGACCATGGTCGGGAACACCCGGAATTTCTGCGTGGTGATGTATTTCTCCAGTTCACCGGCCGACTGCAAAATATCCACCTTGACGCCTCCGATCTTCTCCCGCATTTCATCGAGCACCTGCCGATCCACCCGGTCGGCATCATACAGAATCGCCACCGTGGTCTTGGATACATTACCGACGGTAAGCATCTCGATTTTTAAGGCGGAGGACTGATATCTCCGGCGAATAAGATTGATGTTCAACTCGATATTTTCGCTGAGCGCATCCCGCGGTCCCTGAACGATCGCCTCGTTGATCGCTTCGCCGATCCCGCTCGTCTCCGTTTTAACCGCTTCGAACAGATAACATTCGGACTCGATCGTAATCACGACATACCCTTTTAGCACATATTCCATCAACTGTTCCATATCTTTCGGCTGGACGGTACCGGGAAAAGAAGCGATATAATTTTTAAAGGCCTGAACATCCCCCATCTCGTAACTCGGGGTAACTATAAACCGAAAAATGATATCGGAATTCGTCAGAGTGCGCATATACTGCACGTGAAACTCGTCGCCCGGCCCCAGACGCCGCTCTTCAAAATCGACCTGTCCCGACATTTTTTCCGCCAGCCACTCATCCGCCGGTTTTTTCGTTTTTGAACTCAAGCCCGGATTCCTCCTTTTCGGCTGCGATTAGGTTTCAAGGTAAGCCTATTTTGCCAGCATCTGCCGATTTTCATGCAAAAAGGCGAGGGTTTCTTTTCCTTCGGAGGAAATAAAAAAAAGCTTTCGCATCAATGCGTAAGCTTTATCAAGTATCCATGGGCTTTCCGAATCGGTAGGGCGAAGGGAGCGTGGCCCGACATACCCGGTTTCTTCCCGTGGCTTTGGCTTCATATAACGCCCGGTCCGCTCTGTCTACCAACAGATGGCTATCGATGTCGGGGTACGTCGCGCTTCCCGCGGACACGGTGATATGGATTTCCGTCCCTTCGGGTAACCGGAACACGTGGTTCTCCACGTTTCTTCTCAGGCGCTCGGCAATAATCCGGATTTGCTCGGAATCGCAAGCGTCGACGATCACGGCGAACTCCTCGCCGCCTTTACGGGCGATATGATCCCCCGGCCGAAAGGTGCCGCGCAGCACGTCCGCGATCTGGGACAGTACGGCATCGCCGGCCGGGTGCCCATAAGTATCGTTGACCCGTTTGAAATAATCGATATCCAGCATCAATAGGGTAAAAGGGACACTGGAACGGTTGGAGGTTTCTGTTTTTTGCTCCATCATAAATTCGAAGGCTCTCGCGTTAAACAAGCCGGTTAAGAAATCGCGATGGGCCGCTTCCCGCATCATTCGCAGCGATTCATTGGAACGCTTCAAATAAGTCAGCATGGAGAAGGTAAAGAGCCCGCCGGTGAAGAAAATGAGAATAAAGACGAGAATGGCAACCCATTTATCGGCATCCTCTAGAAGGTAGTAAAAAACCGCCGCGGTAACGATGGCCGATAAACCCACGGCCCAATTCCATCTCCGCAGGGATAACCGGTATTCCCTCAGGATGCAAATGGCGATGACATAGGTCAACAACGCATCGAGCGAGCCCAGCATCGAAGAAATAGTAAACCCGTTCAAAAAGAATAAACGATACGTCCCGATAATCAGAGTCGTAATCCCGCCTGCGGCCCATCCCCCTATGGAAACGGAAATAAGGATCGGGAGCTGTCGAAGATCGGTTAAAGTCGAGGAATTAAGAGGAAACGATATGTACATCAAGGAGACGCCGAACAGACCGAGCGCGCTCCCAAGCAGAAATTGTCTTTTGAAGGCTCTGAACCTTCCATTCTCTCCGGAGGAACGCCATTTCGACCAGACAATATAACCGAGAAACAGAAAAGTGGTCAAAGCAGTGAAGTTGTTGATCAAACTTTGAAGCATATGCCATACCCCCACCTTGTTGAACCCGCTGCAGCGTATTTCATACGGACAAAGTAAGCATAACATATAAATCTGGAAAAAACCCGTAAAAAATACAATAAAATTTAACATAATTCGATAATATTCGACAAATTCCCTGTATAATTCGACACGTTTTTTACATGTTCTCATGTTGCCGGTTTCCCATGCTATAATGGCTTCAACAGGGTATAAGGAGGATGAAAATGGAGGAAAGTGCATTGGGGCCCGAGGAGCAGGAACCGATCGAAGTCTGCCTGATGGCCGGCAAAATCATGCTGCAAAGCGGCGCGGAAACCTACCGGGTGGAAGATACGATGACGCGGATTGCCGAAGCCCTGGGATTGAGCGGCTCGCACAGCTACGTCACCCCGACCGGGATCATGTTTCAGTCCGACAATATGCGGTGGGCCAAACTGGTTCGCATTATGGAAAGAACGACAGACCTGCAAAAGGTCGCGGAAGTAAACGACATTTCCCGTAAGCTGGCGAATCGCGATCTTACGGCGGCGGAGGCCCGGAACCGGCTGGCGGCCATCGAATCGTCCGGGCATGCCTATGCCGTTCCCCTGCGGATCGGAGCCGCCGCCATCGCCAGCGGCTGCTTTACCCTGATGTTTCAAGGCGGCTTTTCCGACTTCCTTCCGGGCATCGTTTGCGGCGGTCTCGGATTTTCGGCCTTGATTCTTCTGCATCGGCTGGTGAAAGTCAAATTTTTCGCGGAGTTTACGGCCTCCTTCCTGATCGGCATTTTCGCCTATCTGCTGCTCCGGGCGGGGCTTGGCGCGGACCCGGGCAAGATCATCATCGGCTCGGTCATGCCGCTCGTGCCCGGACTGCTTATTACCAACGCCGTGCGCGATCTGATGGCCGGTCATCTGGTCTCCGGATTGTCCCGGGGCGCCGAAGCCTTCCTGACCGCCTTTGCGATCGGAGCGGGCATCGCGGTGGTCTTTACGATTTTATAATGGAGAAAAGAGGATTCGATGCGTTATGAATCTGGCGCTGCATCTGGTTACAAGTTTTATCGCCTCGGCCGCTTTCGGCATTATATTTAATGCTCCCAAACGCACGCTTCTGCAATGCGGCGCGTCCGGTATGTTGGGCTGGGCGGTCTACGTGCTGTTGAACGAGCGTCTGGATACCGTGTTGGCTACCGTTGCCGCGACCTTTATCGTCGGCGTCGTCAGCCAAATTTTCGCCCGGACGCACAAAAAACCGGTCATATTGTTCAGCGTTTCGGGAATTATCCCGCTGGTGCCCGGCGGGTTGGCCTATGACGCCATGCGGAACTTCGTCGAGAACGACTACAATACGGCGGTTCAATTGGCGGCCCAGGCTTTCTTGATCTCCGGTTCGATCGCCATCGGGCTGGTTCTCTCCGAGGTATTGAACCAAACGTGGCGAAAGCTGTCCGGCCGCTAACCTCCGTCCGGGAATCCGGCCGCCGATTAACGGGTTTTCATCCAGAACGCGTTGATAAATGCCGTGGAGAACCCCGCCTTCAGCATGTTTAGGTGGCTGGTACCGCCGAATTCCACGTCGGCATAAAGCTTGCGGATGCCGAGTTCCCTCGCGGCCCTTAATCGATGGCGGATTAGAGCCGTTTGGCAGCCCCGGCCCCGGAAGGCGGGAAACGTAAAGTCGTTCGCCGCGTACCCTTCCTCTCCCCGTAGAAACAGCGACGCCATGCCGGCCGGTTCCTCCCCGGCCCAGGCGACCCAGTTTTTAAATTCCGGCCGGTAATAATATTCCTTTTTCTTGTCCAGCAACTCGCGAGCCGGCCGCTGCCCCCCGTTGGAGAGAACGATCAAATCCAAGAAAGCTTCCACGTTATCCTCGTTGACCGCTTCAATCCGAAAATCCCGGTTCTCTTCCCCAGGCTCCCGCGCTCCATCCACCGATGCGGATAAGAAAGCAAGCTGCAGCCGGGGAACATAACCTTGGCCGGCCAGCGCGGCAGCCACCTCCGCCGTCTGTTTGTCCGGCGTCAGATCGAAACAGGGGGTGATTCCGCATTCCCCGTAAAATCGCAGGATTTCGGACAGCTTGGATAAGCTGTCCGGGCCGAATCCGATGACCCGGTTATAGTATTCGGATCGCGGGGATTCCCGGTCCACCAGCAGCATTGTGCCGTCCATGTTCCGCACCTCTACCTGTTTATCCGCGGAAAACAGCGTGCGGCGGGCGTTAAACAAGGTCAGTTCCATTTCCAGGGCAACGATTCGTTCCAGTTCAGCCAAAACGGCGTTATTGCGATTCCGGAGCGGTTCCAATTCCATACTTTCTTCTCCTCCTTTACATCACTTCACTTTATCCCGGACCGGATCATGTTATAATAACAGGCGGCAATCGAATTATGACCTACACTAATTACAGAAAGAAGATGAACCGCACGATGATCGCCGCGATTTTATTGGACGTCGTTCTGCCCATTTTCGTGCTGATCGGGCTGGGTGCCCTGATGCAGCGGGCATTCCGGCTTGATCTGTACACCTTGGCCAAAATCAACTTCTATTATATCACCCCCGCCGTCGTGTTTCTCAGTATGTATCAATCGGAGATGTCTCCCGAGCTGCTCGGGAATGTCACTTTATTTTACGTACTGTACGTGCTCCTGCTTTATGCCGTAAGCAGCCTGGTCAGCCGTAGGCTGAAATTCAGCCGCGGGTTGAAGGCCGCCTTTACAAACAGTCTGATCCTCGATAACTCCGGCAACTACGGTCTGCCGATCAATCAATTGGCCTTTAAGGGGGACGCCTTGGCCACCTCGCTCCAAGCGTTGATCATGACTTTTCAAAGCCTGGTGACCTTTACCTACGGTGTGATGTCGGTCCAACGGGCGAAGTCCGGCGGAACCTTAAAGGCCGCATTGATCGGATTTCTCAAAATGCCGGTACCCTACGCTCTCGTACTGGGACTGGCTTTTCACGTCCTGCATCTTCCGCTGCCGGAATTTATCGGCAAGCCGCTGGCCTATGTGTCGGACTCCATGGTCAGCGTCGCCCTGCTGACGCTGGGAGCGCAGATCGTTAAATATCCGCTGCGGCTGGACCGGTTCGAGGTTTATCTCAGCGTGGCCTTGCGCCTCCTGATCGGCCCCGCTATCGGGTTCCTGCTGATATGGCTGCTCGGGCTTAAAGGCATTCCCGCCCAGGCTTTGCTGATCGCTTCCGGCATGCCGACCGGTGTCAACAGCACGATTCTGGCCGAAGAATACAACAATGAGCCCGATTTCGCCTCCCAAACCGTATTGATCTCGACATTGCTGAATATTATCACCATTACCGCATTGATTTCCTTATCCCGGTATGTCGCCTAAAAGAACAAGGGCCGGTATCGCGCACTCGCACGATGACCGGCCCATCCGTTTTTACACTTCGGCTTTCGCATTCATTTCATAAGCGGTTTGATGCAGTTCTCTAATCATTCTCCGCAGAAATTGACCCTCTTGTTTTCCTAATCCATATTGGTTTTCCTTGGCGATCATCGCGCCAATCCGTTTCTTCAGCATCTCGCTCCGGCGTACCAACATTTCATCATAAGCCAAGTCAAGTCATCTCCTATCCGCTCGCAACGGTTTTTTTGAACACAACTAATAGTATAGAGATTACCGCCGCGAAGGGAAAACCGGCTCAGCCCCGCTAAAATCCGATTAGAAAGAATGCCTTTGTATTCATGTACGCTCCCCGGACCTATTCGTATATATCCTCCAGGATCCTGCCGGATGGTCGCCTTTCCTCATCTCGGAGACGGGCGTACGTTCTCGATCAGCCCTTTACGGCCCCGGCGGTAAGTCCGCTGACGATATACTTTTGACCGAACAAATATAAGATAAAGACCGGGAGAGAGGTCAGGACCAGATTGGCGAAAATCAGGTTCCAATCCCGGCTGTATTTTCCGTAAAAGTTATAGATGGATAACGGCATCGTCCAGGTGGAGCTGTCGGTCAGGAAGTACATGGGAATCGTAATGTCGTTCCACACCGACATAAACACCATGATAGCGACCGTAGCGTTCACGGGCAGAATCAACGGAGTCACGATGCGGAAGAAAACGCCGAACACGCTCGCTCCCTCCAGAAAGGCCACCTCGTCCAGCGCCTTGGGGATCGTTTTGATAAAACCGCTGTACAGAAAAACACTGAAGGCGGTATTCAGGGAGGCGTAGATCAGAATAACGCTCGTCATGCTGCCGTAGAAGCCCAGCCATTGGACGATCCGAATGGTCGTAATGGTCGACATCGGCGCGATCAGCCCCATGAAAAAATACATATAAAGCGAATTGGCGAATTTGCTGTCCCGGCGCACCAGAATGAAAGAGGCGGCCGAAGAAGCGACGATGTTGATGACGGAGGAGATTCCCGTAATCCATAAGCTGTTCAGAAAAGCCCGGGAGAGTCCGCCTTCTTCAAAAACGCGCGCATAGTTGGAAAACATCCACTTGTCCGGCAGCTTTAAAGAGAAGTCGAGCACCTCAGCGCTCGTCTTGAAGGAGCCGAAGATCATGATCAGCACCGGGATGATGACCAGCAGCGAAGCCAGAATCAGAATCCCTTCAACCAAGTAGTTGCGCAAGGCCAGTTTGCGTCCAAATCCCATTATTCGGTCACCTCCTTACGCCGCATGAAAATCAACAGCGGGATGGCGATGATCGTAACGGCCACGAACAGCAGGGTGTTAATCGCCGTACCGAGCCCCCAGCTTCCTTCCCCGAAGGAGCGCAGGATGATCGTTCCGACGACCTGGGAGGCGTTGCCCGGGCCCCCGCCCGTTAAGACAAAGACTTCCGAAAAGACCTTGAGTCCCCCGATAAGGGTCAGCATCAGGTTAATATTGATCGCCGGCAGCAGAAGCGGCAGTGTGATGTTCGTGAATTTTTTCCAGGACCCCGCCCCGTCGATCGTCGCCGCTTCGTAGTATTCCTGGGAAATCGATTGAAGGCCTGCCAGGTAAATCGCCATTTGAAACCCGGCGTGCTGCCAGATCGAAATGATCGCGATCGTCCAGATGACGAGGGATGGATTGGTGAGCCAGGCCTGGCTTAAAGAGTCCAGCCCCATCGCTTCAAACATCCGATTGATCGTGCCCTCGGTACGCAGCATCGGCGTAAACACGATGCCGATCACCAGAATGCTTAAGATCGACGGCGAATAAAAGATCGCCCGAAGCAGGTTTCTCGTTTTCAATTTCATGTTCAGGGCAACGGCCAGCGCGATGCCGATCAAATTTTTGCCGACCACCGTCACGACGGCGAAGATCAGCGTATTTTTAAGCGCCAGCGTGAGCGTCTTGTCGCTGAAAATCTTGGTGAAATTGTCCCATCCGATAAAATTGAGTGTCAGGCGGTCCAGGCGCCAGTCGGTAAAAGAGTAATAAAAGCCCGCAAACGCGGGGATGACGAAAAAGATCGAGTAAATCAGCAGAGCCGGCAAAACCAGATAATACGAGTACTGGTTCTTTAATGTTTTCATGTCTCACACCCCATTATAGCCTGGGGCGGCATAAAATCCGGGGACTTTATGCCGCCTGTATTCTGCCGCTCAGAAACCGGCGATTTCTTTATCTTTCATCAATTGGCTAAACTTCTCGTCCCAGGCCTTCAGCACGTCTTCGGGCGTCAGTCCGCCGGCGAACTGATCCTGAAGCAGGCGGTACAGTTCGCTGCGGTCCACCAGCATGTAAGCGTCCGTCGTCAACACCGTATTCTTCGGCGTAATGTATTTGTCTACGATCTCCTGCTTGTATTCCGGCAGCTCCGGTGTGGTGACATCGCTGAAATTCGATACATAGCCTTTGGCATCCACGATTTTTTGCGCTACTTCCTTGGTGGCGAGGAAGTTGAGGAACTCTTTGGCCTCTTTCAGATGCTTGGCTTTCTTCGGAATAAACAGCTGGCCGCCGAGCGGGCTCGCTCCCAGTTTCGCGCCTTCCACCGACGGAATAGGGAACACGCCGAGCTTCATGTTCGGATCCTGCTGGGCCACTCCTTCAATGAGCCAGTCGCCCATGAACATCATGGCCACTTCCTTGTTCAGGAATTTACCGACCGCCATATCATAGCTGTCGCTAAGGACGTCGGCGTTGGTATAACCCTTTTTGTACACATCGTACTGCTGCTGCAGGAATGTTTTGAATTCCGGAATATCCGACCACTTTCTTTTATTGCTGTTCAGTTCGTCGAAGAAGGTCGGGTCGCTCTTGGCCACAAAATCGGCAAATGCGGCGGCCGGCCAAACGTTGGCGGCCCAGGCGTCTTTATATGGCATAAATACAGGCGTGACCCCGCTGGCTTTGATTTTTTCGCACACTTGCAGAAACTCTTCAAAGTTATTCGGAATGGACAGGCCGAGGTCTTCGAAAATTTGCTTATTGTACACGACACCCTGCATCCCGGTGTCCTGGCTGACATGGAAGCTGTAGATGTGACCATACGCCGAAAGCACGTCCTTGTTCACGATTCTGCTTGCCCACGGCTCATTGTCGAGAATTTCGAAGTTACGCTCCAGGTTAAGGTCCGTGGTGGCGCTGGCCAGATTGTATTGGATAATGTCCGGCGTTTCCTCGACCGCCAATTTGGTTTGGAGCACCGTCGTTGTCTGCTCGGCAGGGATCAACTGCAGGTTGACCTTGATGTTGCTCTTTTGTTCGAATTCATCAAGCAGGTCTTGCTGAATGAACGCGGAGTCCTGCGAGCTTTTGGAGATAGCCAGTTCGATCGTCACCTTTTCTCCGGCGCCTCCCCCGTTGCTTCCGCCGCCTTCCGCCGTGTTCCCCGCCTTGGAGCCTCCCGATCCGCAAGCCGCCAATGAGACCGACAACAGTCCCACCAGCACGACCGTGCTCATTTTTTTCATCTGTTTGTTCAAGGTGAATCCCCCCGTCCGTAAATTTGAATCCGCTTACACGTTTGATTATAAATTTTGTCGAATCCCAGGTACATGTCTGGGAATGACAGTTGTTGTGTAAAATTCTGAACTTGAAACCGTTGTCATTTTGTCCGGAAGGATGTAAAGTTAGTAATCAAAAAACGAATCCAGCTTGCCGAAGGAGGAACATCGCAGCCGTGACTCAACCAACCGGATCGGGAAAATATCAAATCAGCCTGCAAGCCAAAGTGTTTTTGATCTTTGTGATCCTTTTGCTTATCGTCCTGGGCGCCTTTACCGTCTTCGTCAATTGGGTTGTGGTCAAGCCGCTCAAGGATAGAACCGTCCACGAAAAGCTGGAGGCCGCGGCCAAAGTCAGCGATCAGATCGACTTCTATATCGAGAGCCAGAACCAGTTATCCCAGCGCATTCTATCCAGCAAGGACACGTTCTCCATCCTGGAACAAGGGTACCGGTCGGATTTGATTTACGACAGGTTCCATCAAAGACGAAGGCTGAAAGACATTATGTTTCAAGCGATCGGACCGAGTATGAACATCAAGGATATGGCGATTTACGACAGGGACGGCAGCCTCTTCGTTTCCTATCTCGACGCCGGAAACTATCCTCCTTCTTTGCGGTCATTTCTGGACAAAAGCCGTTCTTCCGGCCGGTGGACAGGCAACGGCTTTATTTTAGCGCGCCAGGGGAATGCGATTTCGTTCATCCGGTCCATCAACAATCAAAACGGCAAAATCTTCGGGTATCTTTCCGTTCAATTGGATCAGGCTTATTTCCGATCCCTCACGGAAGGGGTTGCGACAGGAGAAATCTATGTCCTTGACGAACAGGGCGATTCCATCTCGGGGTCTATTCCGGCGGCCGATAAATCCGTATTCCACAAGCCGTCAGCCGGAAACGGCGTATACGCCGACAAGCATCAAAACTACGTCGCTTATTCCCGTTCCGACAGCACCGGATGGACCACTTATCTGGTTACCCCAAAACAGTCCGTGCTCGGTCCCGTCGACTCGGTGAAATATATTTCCATTCTGCTGATCACTTCATTGATGCTGTTTTCCTTTGTCTATATCTACTTGTCCACAAGAAATATACTTTTGCCGATCCGTAAGCTTCGCAGTCAAATCTGGCGGATCAATTACAGCAACATGAACGTGAAGATGGACAACCGTCCGCAAAATAATGAGCTGGTTCTGCTGAACGAGGCGTTCCAGGATATGATGGAACGGCTGCAACAGTCGATCGAACGGGAGAAAGTGGCGCTCCATGAGGAGGTTAAAGCGCGAAACTCGGCGCTGCAGGCGCAGATCGCCCCGCACTTTATTCACAATGTGCTCTATTTGATCAGCATCGCGGCCCAGGAGGGAAAGAACGGCGTCGTATCCGAGATGTGCAAACATCTCTCCGACTGCTTGCGTTACATCGTTTCATCGCCTTATGCCCACGTCACCTTGGCCGACGAACTGGAACACACGAAGCACTACCTCTCACTCGTTCAGCAAAATTACGAGGAAGACCTGGAGTGGGAGATCGAAACCGACGAATTTTCCCGGCAAATCCAGCTTCCGCGGCTGGTTATCCAACCTTTTGTGGAAAACTGCGTCGAGCACGCGTTTGCCAATACGGATCCGCCTTGGCGGATTAAAATTACGGTGAAGCAGTTCAACGGGCTGTGGGCCGTAGAAATCAAGGATAACGGAAGCGGATTTCCCCCGGATAAAATCCGGGAGATTCTGCACAACCTGCGAACCTCCGACGCGGACGAACCGGAGAGCCGCAACCAAACGGCCGCCATCGGAAATATGGGGATCGTGAACAGTGTAAACCGGTTGAAGCTGATGTATAAGAACCGCCTGTTCTTTAACATCTTCAACCATTCCGGCGGAGAGCAAGGGGCGACGGTCCAAATCATCGGTTCGCTGGCGAAAGACTTTTATTAAACACCCAAGGAGGACGAATCGTATGTATGATGCGCTGATCGTGGAAGACAGCAAACCGATTCTGCGGAACATCCAGAACCTGCTCGGCTCCCTGGAGCTGCCCGTCAGGGTCGCCGCCACCGCGGCGAACGGGGAAGAAGCGCTGGAATACCTAAGGCTGCAGCCGATACAGATTCTGCTGACCGATATCCGGATGCCGAAAATGGACGGGTTGACGCTGATTGAAGAAGCCAAGCGCATCAACCCGCTTCTGAAAGTGGTCCTGATCAGCGGATACAGCGATTTCGAATATACCCGAAAAGCGCTAAACCTGCAGGTATTCGACTATTTGCTCAAACCGGTCGAACGCCGGCAGCTGAAAGAAGTAATCGAACGCGTGCTTGAACAGCTCGGCACCCAAAACGATCGAGATGTCCAAATGTTAAAAGAAATCGCCGGCCCCGGCGATCAAGCGGAAGCTCAACTGGTAGAACCGCTACGCCATTACGGCAGGCTCGTGCTGGTCATAAGCAGGCAGCCTTTTACCGCCTGGACGGAAAAGTGGCGGCGGGACGAGCTTCAGGCCCGTTTACAAGACCTGTTCCAGCCGTATGCCTGCCAGGTTTTTCCCACCCGCGGACCGGAGCAGTTTTTAGCCTTGGTGCAGGCAACGGCCCAGGAAAGGTATTCTTCGCTCTATGAGTTACTTGAATCCGCACGCCGTCAATTGGTTGACCGGGGGATCTCGTCTTCGATTGGAGGGCAGCGGGAGCCGACCGAGCCGGGACGGCTGGCCGAGTTATATTACCGGATCGCGGACCTCCTGAAAGAACAGCAGCGCACCGGGCGAGGCGTCGCGATCGACACCGGAGCCCCCCTGTCCCGGTTGCGGGCAGGAGACGAACGGCTGCCCCCCGCGCTCTCGGTCGGATTTACGGAGCTGATCCGCGGCCGCCGGAAGGAGCAGTTCCGACTCAGGCTCGTCGAGCAGCTTGCCAAGTGGGAACGCGACGGCGTTCATCTGGTGGAACTGGAGCGATTTGTCGGGCTCCTCGTCGACACGTTCTCCCTCTTGTCGGCGGAACAGGATCCCGAGGCCCGGCTGGATCTCGAGGCGGCCGCGAAGCAGCTGTTTGAAGCGGAAAGTTATCGCGGATTTGCGGAAGGGCTGATCGAATGGAGCGGACGCTGCTTTGACAAGCTGTTGGCCCATCACCGAAAAAGCGGACAGGATTTGTTTCGGCAGGTGGACGAATTCGTGCGGATGAATATGTATTCCCAGCTCTCGATCAACGACGTGGCGTTAAAATTTCACGTCAGTCCCTCGTATATCAGCCGGATCATTAAGAGATTCACGCGGAGCACTTTCGTGCAATACTATACCGGGCTGAAAATCAAAGAAGCCTGCCATCTCATGGAAAACAGGCCGGATATGAAGGTCAAAGAGCTGTCGGACGCGCTGTCCTTCAGCGACCAGCATTATTTTTCCAAAGTGTTTAAGGAATATACGGGGTGCAGTCCTACGGAGTACAAAGAAAAACGGCTTGGGGGGCAGCCCGCCTCCCGGGACTAGTACCCTTCAGCCGTTGTAGGAGGCGAAAAATCGTATTTAACCCACGGAGATCAAGGGGACTACGCATTTTCTGCCCCCTCCAACTCCAAATAGATGCAAATCTGCAGGTATTTTAGGCCGGTCCCTGAGGGGATTTGAAAAAAGATGCAAATCTGCAGGCATTTCCGGCGATTTTAGGGAAACGAGCCGATTCCGTCGCAAATTCCTGCAGATTTGCAGGAATTTTGAAATCTTTGCTCCAAACAGAAAAAAAACATGCACATATGCAGGAATTCTGTTATCAAGGTTATTTGATGGGGTACTGGTCCCCTTCAGCCGGTGATGGAGGAAAAGTCTCGGGCGTAGCGATATGCATTTATGCATCTGACACCCCGCAAATTCCCTGCCCGCCCGCGGCCATAGCGGCCTTTTGGGCCGTTATATTGGCCTGATTCGGCTCCTTGAAGAGAATAGCGGCCAACAAAGGCCCTGGCATTGCATTAATCCTGCCCTGGTGTCACCAATCCGCAATCTCCCTTGCCGCCCATTATAATAGCGGCCTTTTGGGCCGTTATTCCGGCCCGTTTCAGCTTTTTGGGGAAAATAGCGGTCAATAAGGGCCTTATTTCTCGGATTCGAGTCCAAAAATCAGCTTTGGGCCCGCTTTTTCCCAAAATAAGACCTTAAAAAGCCGCTATTTCACACTGCCAAGCCAAATTCGACAAAATTGCGGCGCAAAAGGCCCTTATCCACCCGTCCGGCTTCAAAGGGAGGCTGCTTCCAACCGTTCCCCCCCTCGGGTTAATGCAACGCTAGTGCAGCAAAGACCCTATTTTCTTGTTGCGGGCCAAATTCAAGTTTCGGCCCGCTTTTTCCTGAAATAAGACCTCAAAAAGCCGCTATTTCACACCGCCGCCAAATTCGACAAAATCATGCCGCAAGAGGCCTTTACTTGCCTCCCGGGGTCTGTCGAGGGGCCCCTCTTTCAAAGGGCAGCGGGCTCCGCCTAAAGAAACAGCAAATACCATGGGTTTAGTTTCCTTGCATAGGGTGCAGGGTAAAAAGTTAAGTAATAACAGCAGAGGAATATACCATGCTGCACCCATCAAGGAGGTCACCCATGAATTTTCTTAAAGGTAAAGGCTGCTTGATCCCGTTGATCGCCGTCGTCGCGATCGTTGTGATCCTAATCGCTTTATTCGCCGGCAATTATAATAAATTCGTCGCGGCCGACGAGAATGTGAACCGGGAATGGAGCAAGATCGACGTCCAGTTGCAGCGGAGATACGATCTTATCCCCAACCTGGTCAATACGGTCAAAGGCTATGCCGCCCATGAAAAGGAAGTCATCCAGGCGGTCGCCGACGCCCGGGCCGCTCTTGGAGGCGCCCGAACGCCGGATGAACTGGCCCAGGCGAACCAGCAGCTGTCTGGGGCGCTGAGCCGCCTGCTGGTCGTGGTCGAAAACTACCCGACCCTAAAGGCGGATGCGCAGTTCCAACAGCTCATGGATGAGCTGGCCGGAACGGAAAACCGCATCGCGGTGGCCCGGAACGACTACAACGCCGCGGTCGCCAGCTACAACAATATGCGAAGAAGGTTTCCGGGCAACCTTCTGGCCGGACTGATGGGCTTTGACATGCGGGAATATTTTGAAACGACGCCGGAATCCCGGACCACTCCGGAGGTCGATTTCGGAACGGATACCCCTACCTCCTCCCTGCCCTTCCGTAAATACGCGGCGATCCCGGGTGAGGGAGCATGAGACGCTCCACGGGGCGGCCCCGGATTAAACCGCGGTTTGCGCTGAACATTCTGGCCTGTATCGTTACGCTCTGCGCAAGTTTGCTTTGGGGACCGGGCGCTCCGGCGTCCGCCGCAGGCCCGGACATTCCCGAACCGCGCGGGGACATTTACATCCAGGATTTCGAGGGCCTGCTTGCCGAGCAGCAGGTGCGGGAATTGAACGCGCTGGGCCGGGCGCTGGAGGACCGGACCGGGGCGCAAATCGCCGTGCTGACGGTTCCCAGCCTGAACGGATACACCGTGGAGGAATACGCGCTTCAGGCCTTCCGCAAATATGGGCTCGGCAGCAAGGAACAGAATAACGGGGTTCTGCTGCTTCTGTCCATGGGCGGCGGAGAGCCGGGAAACCGCCCGCTCCGCATCGAAGTCGGTTACGGACTGGAAGGCGCCCTTCCCGACGGTAAGGTCGGGCGGATTCTCGATCAGGTAACGATCCCCTATTTGAGAGAGAACCAACCCGGAACCGCCATTATCGAAACCTATAAAACGCTGTACAACGAAGTAGCCCGGGAGTATGGCGTGGAGGACGAACTGGCGCCGCAGGAGGTTGCCGTCCCGCAATCCTCGGCCGGGGAGAACGGCGGCGGACGCTTCTCCGCCGGATGGCTGCTGCTGATCGTCGCTTTTCTCGCGGTGGATTTTATCTTCTTCCGCGGAATGATGACGATGCTGCTGCTTTCGATGCTGGGCCGCGGCGGCGGACGAGGCGGCGGCGGTTACGGTGGAGGCGGCGGCTTCGGAGGCGGGGGCTTCCGGGGCGGCGGCGGAGGCACTTCGGGCGGTGGCGGAGCCAGCCGGAGATTTTAGAGTCCCTCCTCTTCCGGTATAATATCTTTGGGTAAGAAACCGACGAAGGGGAGAGAAAACAAAAATCCATGACACAAAGCGAAAACACAAACCGTCCGCAGTCCAGAGCCGTCTTCTTCGATGTTGACGATACGCTGTACGATCATTTGATTCCTTTTCGCCAGGCCCTCGAGGAGGTCCTGGCTACCTCCGCTGAATTTCCCTATCCCGAGGCCTACCATCGCATGCGCTTTTATAGCGATAAGCTGTCGGCGGAAGCCGGAGGCACCCCGACGCATGGGCGTGCCCTCGAGGAAATGCGCACGCAGCGGTTTGTCCTCGCGCTGCGCGAGTTTGGCCTGGAACTGTCCGACACCCAGGCGGCCCAAGTGCAAGCGGCCTACTTGCGCAGGCAGTTCGACATCACGCTGTTTGAAGGCGCCCGCGGCTTAATCGCCGGCTTGATGGAGCAAGGCCTCACGGTGGGGATTATCACCAACGGACCGCCGGAGCATCAAATGAAAAAGATCACGGCCCTGGGACTCCGTGATCTCATCCCGCCGGAGCGGGTCTTTATTTCAGGCGCCGTCGGCATCACCAAACCGGACCGCCGGCTGTTCGACCATGTGGCGGACAAGCTGGGCCTGTCCCCTGCAAACTGCACTTACATCGGCGACTCCTGGCGAAACGATATCGTCGGGGCGCTGGATGCCGGATGGAAGGTCCTTTGGTTTAACCATCGCGGCGCCGAACCGGAATCCGCCCATCCTATGCCGTCTCAGGTCACGAATTACGCGGAAATCGAACGGGAACTGCTCCGATCCCTTTGATCTCCCTTTGATCCATACTGCCGTTCTTTTGAACCGGTTAAAAAAACAAGGACCAGCCTTCGCTGAGCAAACGGCCGAGCGGGCCGAACAGCATTTTTCCTAACAAGCCCAAGGTTAAGAGCAGAGCCAAGTATACGAGCAAAGTTCCCTGAAGTTGATCCGGAAACCCGGGAGTCGGCCCCTCGGCGGAGTAACCCGTCAGAATGACAAACGCGGGGACGGCAAACCAAGCCCCGAGCAGTCCGATCAAAAGCAGCAGAGACTGCAGCGCATGAAATCCCAGCAGTGCCATGAGCAAGGCGAGCAGAAGCAACGCCGTAAACGGCACAAGATACACCCCGAAGCGAGCCGCGATCTCACGGTAGGTTGCGGCTCCTTTTCCGTATCTGACCACAGCGAAACAGTATGCCGTTATAAGCAGGTTCACGATGGCAAAAGCCAACGTCGGCCGAAGCACCATACCGGCAAAGGGATGATCCACAAACCCCACCAGCCGCTGAAACCCGGTATAAACAATGAACGGGATCAGCAATGAAAAAAGGAAGATCGTAATCAATCCGGCTGTGAACTGTCGCCGACCCGCTCTTCGGGCAAAAGCGACGGGTTGCCTCAAGGCGGCGGCTGCGTATTGGAAATACGCCAGTCCCGCGGCCCCTCGCGTTAATGGCGTTCCGCAATTTTCACAATACCTCGCCTTCTCGGCAAGCTGACGATGTTGGCATTTCGGGCAGAACATTTCGGCACCTACCTTCCTCTTTTTATATCAATTATGTTGGATGAAGCCGGCGGTGATCAAGTCGAAACGTCCGCCTTTTCTCTGATTTGCGCCCGGTGAGCCAGGGTATTTATCTACTGAATCCCCCAAAAACGTGAAGTTCAGAGAGGAGACTCGCCATGAACCAACCCCGTTTGAAGGATTGTACCGCTGTCGTCACCGGAGGGGGCTCCGGGATCGGCAGAGCTTCCGCGATTCGTCTGGCGCAGCATGGCGCCAAGGTGTATATGCTGGACCGGACTCCGGAGGAAGCGAATGAAACCAAGCGGCTCATCGAGGAGGCCGGCGGACAGGCCGCGGTCATCGAGTGCGACATTTCCCGCCCCGAGATGATCGAGGAAGGTTTCCGCCGGATTGCGGACGAGGCGGGCAGCGTGCAGGTCGTGTTTGCGAACGCCGGCATTAACGGAACGATGGCCCCGATCGAAACGATGGATATCGGCGAATGGGACCAGACGATCAACATCAACCTTCGCGGCACGTTTGCGACGGTGAAGCACGCCATCCCCCATATGAAGGAAAAAGGGGGCAGCATCATTATCACCAGCTCCATCAACGGAAACCGGGTGTTCTCCAACATCGGTTTCTCCGCCTACGCTTCCACGAAAGCGGCCCAAGTGGCTTTTATGAAAATGGCCTCCCTGGAGCTGGCCAGATACGGAATACGCGTCAATGCGATTTGTCCGGGCGCAATCGAAACGAATATCGGGGATAATACCTACCCGACCGAAGATATTCAGGAAGTGAAAATTCCGATTGAGTTTCCCGAAACCAAGCACCCGCTGGAACGCGGACCCGGTAAGCCCGAACAGGTGGCCAACCTCGTCCTGTTTCTGGCTTCCGATGAATCCTTTCATATCACCGGCACCGAGGTTTATATCGATGGTGCCGAGTCATTGCTCCGCGGCTGATCTTCAGTCGGCAGCGACCGGCCTGCTCCGTTCCCTGAGTGAACGGGGCGGGCTTTTTTGCGCTTAGGTGACCCGAATATTTTTCCAAGAGTGGCACAAACTACGTCAAAAGCGTTATGGGAGGTATGCCGCTGTGTCCATATTCCGGAAAGTCGCCAAGCTGTTCGGTTCGGGGAAAGGTTCCGGATCGAAATCGCCGGAAGTTCACCCCTATGGAACCCCCCAGGCTCCCGGACCCTTGACCCTGGAGGCTTTTCTTCAGGAGTTCAAAGACTGCGGAGACTTGATTACGTGGCACATGCCGGCCACATCGGCTCATCTCGTCTACTTCGATCATTTGGTCGACATCCCCACCTATGAGCAGGAAATCCTGCTGCCTTTGCAGCATGCCGGGCAAGAAGGGCTTCAAGAACTGCTTCGCCAATCGCGCTTCGTCCAAACGACGGATACAGTGAAGGCGGTTAAGGGCGTTCTGGACGGTAAGGTCGCCCTTTTTCTGCCTGAAGGCGTTTATCTCGTCAATGTGTATAACCCTGAAAAACGCAGCATTCAGCAGTCAGAATCCGAGTCCGCCATTACCGGCCCACACGATGCTTTTATCGAAATGATAGAAACGAACCTGTCGCTCATCCGTCGAAAGCTAAAAAGCAACCGCTTGAAGGTCATCCAGTTAAACGTGGGAGAACTGACGAAAACAAAGGTGGCGGTACTGTACGTTGACGGCATCGCCAAAAAGGAATTCGTGGACAACATGGTGGAGCGCATTAAAGCCATCGAATTCAACAGCTTGTACGACGGCACCATGCTCATGCAGATGATCGATGACTTTCCGAACTCGCTGTTTCCGCAATTCCAGACCTCCGAGCGTCCGGATGTCACCATTTCCAAGCTCGCCGAAGGGAAGATCGTCGTACTCGCGGATCAAAGCCCGTCCGCTATCGTCGCACCGTCATCCTTTTTCGAGTTTTTCACGACCCCGGACGATTATTATAACCGCTGGGCCGTCGGGACCGCCCTCCGGCTGCTGCGATACATCGCGTTTATCATTACGATTTCTTTGACTTCTTTGTATGTCGCCGTCACGACTTACCATTATGAAATGATTCCCGAGAATCTGCTGGCCTCGCTGACCGAATCGAGAAGCCGCGTCCCTTTCCCTCCGATCATCGAAGCATTGATCATGGAAACGACGATCGAAATGCTTCGGGAAGCCGGGGCGCGCCTGCCCACCAAAATCGGGCAGACCATCGGGATCGTCGGCGGGATCGTAATCGGCACGGCCGCTGTCGAGGCGGGGTTTACGAGCAATATCCTCATTATCTCGGTAGCGATGTCCGCGATCGCTTCTTTCGTAGTCCCCAGCTATATCATGAGCGGCTCGATCCGGCTGGTACGGTTCGGACTCATCATTCTTGCCGGTATGCAAGGTAACTTCGGGTTCATGGTCGGGGTCGCGCTGATTATCATTCATCTCTCCAAGTTGACCAGCCTGGGGGCCCCATACACCATTCCGGCCGCTCCGGTTAAACCGGTCGACTGGAAGGACATATTTATCCGCGCGCCGTTCTGGTCTTTTCACGAGCGTCCGAGCCAGGCAAAATCGCCGAACAAGACGCCAAATAAGATGAAGAAATAGGTGATCGCCTTGTCCAAGGAAAAGCTCCATCGCTTTCAAATCGCCATGCTGCTCTTCAACACCCAATGCGGGGTTGCAATCTTCATTCTCCCCCGGCTCACCGCGATTCATTTGGGAACCAACGGCTGGCTCGGGGTCGCGCTCGCCTACCTGGTGGTCTCGCTCAACATTATGCTAATTACACTCGTGTATCGTATGGGCCGCGGCGCTTCGATTTTTCGCATTCTGGGAGACGGCCTCCCCCGGTTTTTGCTGGTCCCTCTATACCTTGTACTGGCTATGGTCCTGCCGATGATCGGATGCATAGTCATCAAAGAATATGTGGTCATTTATCAGATTCTCATGTTCCCGCAAACTTCGGAAATGGTATTGAAATTGTTCGTGGATCTGGTGGTCTTCCTGATGGTGACGAAAGGCATATACAACATGTCGAAAGCCAACCTTTTCTTCGTCGCGATCCTGCTGACCATGGTTCCGGCAAGTCTTACCCTGATCAGCAACTTCGACTTTGTCCGGCTGACGCCATTTATTTTTAAGGAAGGCAAGGATGTGGTCCAGGGAATCTTCCGCATGTACGCGGCCTTTTTGGGCTACGAATTGTTCATCTTCCTGTTTCCCTATGCCGAGAACAATAAGAAGTGGCTGAAGTATTTGCATCTGGGGAACGCTTTGACCGGTTCGGTTTATTTACTGGTCACCGTTCTCTGTTACGGTTTTTTTAATTACAATGAGCTGACGGACCTCGCCTTTCCGCTGCTCGACATGTTCGGTTATTTGAAATTTCCCTTTATTGAACGGGTGCAAAATTTTTTGTACAGCGCCTTCTTGCTCTCCATTGTGACCACGGCGTCCATGTATTACTGGTCCGGTCAAATCGTCGTCGCCGAAATCTTTCCCCGTTTGCCCGGGAAAGGCGTCGTCTTCATATTAATGGCCGGCAGCATTCTGGTTGCGATGATTCCCAAAACCCTCCCGGAGGTGGAGAAATGGTTCGGAGTACTGCTGTATTTCGAGAGCGGCGTCGCTTTCGGGCTGCCTCTGCTGGCACTGTTGTCCTTGCTCATCCAAAAAGGGAGGAAGTCTCATGCATAAAAGAACCGCCGGACTTTTTGTGCTTGCCCTGACTTTACTCCTCACCGGATGCAATCAGGATCAGAACATTCTGGAACGTATCGGCTATATCCGGATCGGGGCCTTCGACCCGGCGGAAGGGCAGGATATCCGGCTGACGATAAACGTCCCTCTAACGATTAACGAAGGTCAAAATACCAAACGGCTTACGGAAGTTTTAACGGTCGAAGCCAGGGGCAGCAAGGAAGCGCGTAATATGCTGCAGAACCAGTCCAGCCGCAAGCTCGTCAGCGGGCAACTGCGCACCATTTTATTCAATAGGGAACTGGCCGCTCAAGGACTTACTCCTTATCTCGACACGCTGATCCGCGATCCCTCGATTTCCAAACGCGCGGAAATGGTTATTGCCGACGGTTCGGCGCAGGAGATGATTTCCAAGGATTACTCGGGCCATCCGGGTGCGGACCAATACATCGACCAACTGCTCCGGAAAGAGTTTGAAATGCAGCATGTGCCCCACATCCTGCTGCATCAATTTATCCGCGATTATTATGATGACGGAAAGGACCCGATGGCCCCGCTGCTGAGCCAACAAGGTGCGAGCCTGGCGTTGAGCGGGATCGCTCTGTTTCAAAACGATAAATACGCAGGAAAAATCGAAAGAGCGGAGTTTCCTTATTTCACGATGCTTTATCAGAACCAGAATAAAGGGGAGTTCACGATCAACACCGATGACCCGTCTTTGAAATCCATCACGTTCAGCGCCATCAAAAGCAAGCGAAAGATTAAAGTCAAAAAAATCAGGGAAGGGAAATACGCCGCGGATATCAATATCCGAATAGAGGGCGGGGTGCTGGAGTATATCGGCAACCTCGACTTGACCAAACCGGATCGTAAAAAACTGGAGGGGCTCATCGGGGAGTATGTCACCAAAAGGATTGAGCAAATTTTGGCCAAGCTCCAACGGTACCGGACGGACCCTGTGGGTATCGGTCAGCACGTCCGCAACAGCATGACCTATTCGGTGTGGAAGGAATCCGATTGGAACGAGTTGTACGCCAATATGGAATTCCGTGTCCACACCCGATTCATCCTAAAAAATTTCGGAAATCGCTATGACTGATCCTGATTGGCGACTTCCAGAATATCGACCCCATACGGTGCTAGCTCTACATGTTTGCCCCGGACCTCCGCGTCAAGTAGGCTATAGTACTCCGTCGGAAGCGTAACCCGGCGAACCTCGCGGCTCAGGTTCAGGACAAAGAGAAGCGCCCGGTCCGCAGCGACGCGGGTCGTAACTTGCACGCCGTCGGGAAGCTCCGGAAACGCCGGGATATCGCGGCGGGCGGCGATGTCGCCGAACAAGCGCTTGAGCCAGGCCTCTTCAGGGTGGGTCCCCAAATAGTAGACCTCCCCTTGGCCAAACCGGTTGACGGTCACGGCCGGCTGCCCGGCATAGAAATCTCCCGCGTACCGAAGCAGTACTTCCGCATCCAGAGGAGCCAAAATATCGCACCACTGGCCGCACTTAAAGATCCGGCCGTTGCCATCCACCAGTTCGTGCATATCTTGGCCGATCGGATCATATTCCGTTACCGTGACGCCCGAACAAGAGCATAGCAGGCCCGGCAGCGGGCTCATGACGCACTGGTTGTTCATGTCTTTGACCCCGGTACGGCTCGTCAGAATCAGCGTGCCGCCCTCGGACGAAAACCGTTCGAGCCGGCAGGCCGTCTCCGCGTCCAGCAGGTAAAGGCTCGGGGCGACCACCAGTTTGTAGCCGTCGAGAGGCTCGCTCCATTCGATGACATCGCAGCCGATGCCGAGCTTGGTCAGCGCCCGGTGATAATCCTTGATGTTTTCGTAATAGTCGAGCCCTTCCGCCTGCGGTTGAATCCGCAGAGCTTCCAACTGTTCCGCGGACATCAGGATGGCCGCCTCGTGCTTCAGCACCGTGCCCTTGATCTTTTTCGACAACATGTTCACTTCGGCGCAGAGGGAAGCGAATTCGTCGAACTTGCGGCCCGGTACGTTGCTGTGGTCGATCAACCCATGCCAGAACTGCTCGGCTCCGGCGACGGCGCTTCTCCAGCGGAAATGAACCACCGCATCGGCTCCCCGGGCGATGGCCTGCCAGGCGTAAGCCCGGATAAATCCAGGATAAGGGGACCGCCACATCGGAAACCAGCACCCCGGGGGACCGCTGAGTTGTTCCATGATCCAGAAATTCCTCCGCTTAATGCCGCGGGTGACATCCAGGGATAAGGCGCCGCTGTACGGTCCGGTCGATTGTTTGTCGGGAGATGTGTTCGGATAGTAGTCGAAAGCGGCGAAATCGAGGTCTTTGCCCACCCGGTGCAGGTCCAATCGTTGGGGGTAGCTGTGAAAATTGTGCGTGACGAAATGATGCGGGCATTGCTTCCGGATGATCTCGATCTGATTTCCTTGAAAAGACGCCACCGCATCCCACTGGAAGCGGGCATAATCCAGCAGATAGGACGGATTCTGATGAGGGGACCCGCCGAGCGGCGTGCCGATCTGGCACCAGTCGCTGTATTCCCCGCTCCAGACGACCGTTCCCCAGGCCCGATTTACCGCTGCAATCGAACCGTATTTCCGCTTGACCCATTCGCGAAAAGCGGCATTGCAGCGCGGGCAATGGCAGTCAAGCAAGCCGAACTCGTTATCGATCTGCCAGCCGATGACGGCCGGATGCTTGCCGAAGTGTTCGGCCATCTTCTCGACGATCCTCGAGCCGTACACCTGCATCGATTCGCTGTTGAAACAGCGGTGTCCCCGAACGCCGGGATGATAGATGCGCCCGTCGGCGAACACCGGCAAAATATCCGGCCGCAGGTCGGTCAGCCAGCGCGGCGGAGTATTGGTCGGCGTTCCGATCACGACGGAGATGCCGTATTTATGGAATAAATCCAATGCCCGATCCAGCCAGTCGAACTGATAGATCCCCGATGAAGGCTCAAGCCGGCTCCAAGCAAATTCGGCCACGCGCGCGATGCGCACCCCGGTCACCTTCATAAGCTGGATATCCTCCTCCCATAGCCCGGGATCCCACTGTTCGGGATAATAGTCCACCCCGATCCGCACGGCGTTATTCTCCCACGTCTTTCTTCTCACTACTTTTCCTCCGTTTCGCCTGGTTCTAGAAGCACAAAATGGCATGACCGCCCGCTCGCCCGAAAGCCGGGCGAAAGCGTAAGCGGTCTGCCATATGTGATCTGATCTATTTATTTTTTAAGTTTGTCCCAGGCCGCCTGCATGTTGGTCATCCAGCCGTTCACATCGCTTTTCCCCGCGATCAGCTCTTGAATGACGCTGGCGAATTCTTGGGTTACCCCGTCCGGGAACTTCGAAGATTGTAAACCATAAACCTTGTTCTCGTCTACATACTTCTTCACATCCGCACCCAACAATCCGATATCTTCGGCGGATGCCGAAATCGTCGTCAAGGCCGGGATGAATTTCCACTTCTTGACGATATACTCTTTACCCATGTCGGAAGTGACAAGCCAGTTCAAGAAGATTTTCGCTTCTTCTTTCGAAGCGGATTCCTTGTTCACGACCAGGTTGGCCGGAATACCAACGGTAAGCTTGTCGTTCTTCTCGGCGTCGTCATCGATCGGCATCGGGAACATGCCGATATTCATTCCAGGCTTAATGTTGTCGATCAAAGTTTGCGCCCAGTTCCCCTCTTGCATCATAGCCACTTCCCCGTTGGCAAACAGGGCCAGATGCGTGTTCGCATCCGTCGTCAGCGGATTTTTCTGTCCGTACTGAACGGTCAGCTTCAGCAGATTGCTCCAGTTTTTGAATTGCGGATTGTCTACGATCGTTTGGGTTCCGTCGTTCAAGCCCTTGATAAACTCATCGACATTGTCCTGTCTGGCGAACGCCACGCTGATCCCTTGGTTGCCCAGCAGCCACCATTCCTGATAAGCGTTGCCGAACGGCGTGATGCCGGCAGCCTGAAGCTTCTTGGCCGCTTCTTCCAGCTCGGTGATCGTTTTAGGCGTTTCGGTAATGCCCGCCTTGGCAAACAGATCCTTGTTGTACACATACCCGATCCCTTCCAGGTTCATCGGCATGCCGTATACTTTGCCGTCTTTGGTCATCGGCTCGGCCGCCAAAGGCACCAGGTCCTTGACCCAAGGCTGGTCGGACAGGTCTTCGATCTTGTCCTGCCACATATCGAGTTCGGCAAAGCCCCCGTTGGAGAAAATGTCCGGTGCGTCGCCGGAAGCGAATTTCGTCTTCAATGCCGCCGCGTAGTCCGCGCCGCCGCCGACGGTTTGGATATCGAGCTTGATGTTTGGATATTCTTTTTCAAACTCGACTTTCAGTTCGTTCAAGCCTTCCACGATTTCGGTTTTAAACTGGAAGATCTTAACGGTCTTTACTTCACCCTTGTCGCCGCTTCCGTTTGCGGTCGAGCCGGAGTTTGCGGCATTTTTGCCGCCGCATGCCGCAAGCAGCATGCTCATCATCAGCAACACCGACAGAATGACCATGGAACGTTTCTTGTTCATGTCTTTTGTTTCCCCCTGTACATTTGTGTAAAATGAGTTGCCTTTATATTTGGAACGCCGGACTTCGGTAAGCTTACCCTTTAACCGAACCCGCCGCAATTCCCTCAACGATATATCGCTGCAGCAGCAGATAGAAGATAACGATCGGCAGAATTCCGATGGCCAATGCCGGAAGCGCCATGTCCCATTGCTTCGTGTACTGTCCGAAGAAGGAGTAGGTCGCGAGCGGAATCGTCCGCAGCGAAGGATTTTGCAAAATCAGCGATGGCAGCAAATAGTCGTTCCAGATCGCCAGCGCGTTCAGCACGATAATCGTCATCATCATCGGGCGGAGCAGCGGCATAACGATCCGGAAAAACACGGTGACCGGATTGCAGCCGTCTACGGTTGCGGCCTCTTCAATCTCCAAAGGCACGGACTTGACGAAACCGTGGAACAGGAACACCGCGAGCGGAAGACTGAGCCCCAGGTTGGTCAAAAGCAGGCCGGCAATGCTGTTGTTGACGCCGAGCGTATTGACGACCTTCAATACCGGAATCATGATCGTCTGGAACGGGACGACCATCGCTGCGACGAACATGAGCAGCAAAAGCCGGTTAAACCAGGTGTCGGACCGGACCATCCGGTAAGCGGCCATCGCGCTGAACAGCGTAATCAGCAGGACGCTGATGACCGTGATCACGATGGAGTTGCGGAACGCCTCGGAAAACCGGGCCAGCTCCCAGGCCTTGCTATAGTTTTCCCAATTAAACTTCGTAGGCCAACTGGCCGCGTTGGACAAAATTTCGCCGAACGATTTGACCGAGTTGACGAACAGAAAATAAAACGGAGCGAGAAAGAGCAGCGCAACGAGCGCCATGATGATTTCTATCAACACGTTCTTGCCGCGAGATTTGGCTTCCATCAAGCTTCAACCTCCTTGCTCTTCGTGACGCGCACTTGAATCAAGGTAATGACCGCCACGATGACGAAGAACAGCAGCGCTTTGGCCGTACCGAGCCCATAACGGTTATTGAGGAACGCTTCATTGTAGATGTTGAGCGCCACCGATTCCGTCGATTTGAATGGACCGCCCTTGGTCAAGGACAGGTTCAGGTCGAACATTTTGAAGGACCAGGAAATCGCCAGGAAGAGGCTGACCGTCACCGCCGGCATGATCAGCGGAGCGATGATGCTGCGCAGGATCTGGAAGTGGCTGGCCCCGTCAATTTCCGCGGCTTCAAGCACTTCCTTGGACACATTGCTGAGCGAAGCGATATAGATCACCATCAAATAACCGGAATACTGCCAGACGAACACCATGACGATCGCCCAGAATCCGGTGGTGGCGTCCCCGAGCCAAGGAAGCTCAAAGAAGGACCAGCCGGTCATTTCCCCCATGGTGGAGAAGCCTTTGATAAAAATAAACTGCCAGATAAACCCGAGCAGCAGGCCCCCGATGACGTTCGGCATAAAAAACACCGTCCGCATCACATTGCGCGTTTTCAAGGGCTTGGTCAAAAAATAGGCCAGGAAAAAGCCCACAAGATTCGTCAGAATTACGCCGAGGAGCGTAAAGCGGACGGTAAACCCGAACGATTTCCAGAAATCCGGATCTCCGGAGAAAATGTGTTTGAAATTATCGAAACCGACCCAGGCCACCTGACCGGATACTCCGTTCCAGTCCGTAAAGGAATAGTACATCCCCATCACAAACGGTATAATCATGACCAGTGTAAAAAACAACACGGCCGGGCCGACGAAAAACAGCTGCTGCCCGAATTGCGATAACTTTCGGCTACGCATGTATGGCCCCCTCCCATTCTCTCTTTGTCGTATTTCGTCTACAAGTGTTATTATGTAATTATTTTGATCCCCCCGAAACCGACGCAGGTGAACTTAAAGGTGTAAAATATTGATCGGATGTGGCTGAATGAGATGGAATAGTATTCGTACCAAATTGATCGTATTTCTGCTGCTGCCCATCATTTTTACGATGGCGGCCGCGGTTGCGGTCAGCTACTCGCATACCACGGCATCGCTCCGGGAACGCGCGGTGGAGGAGAACCGGAACCTGCTCTATCAGGGGTTCCGCAACATTGACGGTTTGCTTGAGGACATCAACCGCATCTCCCTGAACGTATACTCGGACTCCGAATTCTACCGGCTGCTCGATGCCGGCTACGACGATATGTCGGCCAATATCGGGATCTATGCGTCCCTGAACTATATTTACAAGGCGGCTCCCGATATTTTTCAGGTTTATTTGTATGGCGTCAAAGATCAGAAAGCGACGATGATCACGCAGGAAACGCCCAAACGCTGGCAGGATTCCGCCCCGTTTCCGGTTTCCGCCTTGCCGGAGGACGAGCCGCTGCGCGTCCAGACCACCCATATAAGCCATCATTACGGGCTGCTGGCACCCTTCCCGCAAGTGACGCCCCAGCAGGTGTTTACCCTGCACCGCCGGATCGAGAAAATCCCTTCACATCAAGCCATCGGCTTTTTGTCGATCGATGTCAAGCTGTCGGCGCTCAGCGAAATTGCCGATCAATTATATGACAGGGATCAAGAGAACCTGTATATCCTTGACGCGGAAGGTCAGTTGGTTTACGCCAACCAGCCCGAGCTGATCGGAAAGCCGATCGCCGCCGATTGGTACTCGGGACGGGGTTCTTACTTTGAAGGGGAACAGGGGTATTTTGAACAGGACAATTCCGTCTTCATTTATCAGGCCATTAACAGCGCCGGGGCCCGGTGGATGCTGGTCAAACAGATTCCGGTGTCCCACCTGCTCAGTGAAGCCAACCAGGCCGCAAAAATCAACGGATTGTTGTTCGGGTTGGCGCTGCTTGTCATCGTGACGGCGACCGTGCTGATCTCGATCCGCATCACCTCCCCGATCAAGCGGCTCTCGCAGTACATGAACCAGGTGAAGATCGGGAATCTTCAGGTGGATATCGCCTCCGCCGGGAACGATGAGATCGGCTTGTTGACGGAACGGTTCCGGAACATGATGGATACCCTCAACAACTTGATCCTTCGCGAATACAAGCTGGAGCTGTCCAACAAGAACAACCAGCTTCGGGCGCTCCAGGCGCAGATCAATCCGCATTTCCTGAACAATACATTGCAAATCATCGGTACGCTGGCCCTGGAACTGAAGGTTCCGCAGATCTACACCCTGATCTCGTCGCTGGCCAAAATGATGCGTTACAGCATGCATAACGATGACCGCGGCGTGACGCTGCGGGATGAGCTTGAGCATGTAAAGGCCTATGTCGAGCTGCAA
Organism: Paenibacillus faecis; assembly: GCF_008084145.1. Classification (GTDB taxonomy): domain Bacteria; phylum Bacillota; class Bacilli; order Paenibacillales; family Paenibacillaceae; genus Fontibacillus; species Fontibacillus faecis. Next base: position 1,470,603 of record NZ_VSDO01000001.1, read on the forward strand.
AAGGAGCGTTTTGAGAATCGGTTCAATTTTCAGGTACAGGTAGACGAAGCTCTGCTATCGGTAGAGGTGCCCAAGATGATTTTGCAGCCGATCGTGGAAAACTATTTTAAGCACGGCCTGGGTCCGGAAGATACCGGCGGAACGCTCGGTCTGACCGCGGCGTACGAAGAGGACGGAGTCATCGCAATCACCGTGGAAAATAACGGCCGCCGGATTCCCGAAGACAAGCTGCGCCGGCTCCAAGACGGGCTGAGCCACTCCGCGGCCGAACGGATTCGGCCCGGCGGGGATGAACCGAACGGCTTCGCGCCGTCCATCGGGCTGATCAACGTGTTGACCCGGCTCCGCCTGGTTTACGGCGAAGCTTCGGAGTTAAGCGTCAATAATTTACACCCCACCGGAGTCCGCATTCAGTTGAAGTTCCGGATGGAAGACAAGAACGAGGAGGAAGCATCGGAATGAGAGCATTGATCGTGGACGATGAAGCCAGAGTCCGCAAGGCCGTGAGACTGCTCGTCGATTGGCGGGAGCACGGCATCGAGGACATCGCGGAAGCGGGGGGAGGTCTGGAAGCCATCGGCGTCATCCGGGAGTTCAAGCCGGCCATCGTTATCATGGATATGATGATGAACGCCGGCCACGGCATGGAACTGATGGCCTGGGTCAACGAACACGCGCCGTCGCTCAAGTTTATCGTGATCAGCGGACACGATGACTTCGAGTTCGTCCGGGGGACCGTCCGGCACGGCGGGATCGATTATATTCTGAAGCCGATCGAGCCCGAGGCGATCAACGCCGCGGTGGCCAAGGCCGTCCGCCAGTGGCGCCAGGAGGAACGGGAACGGCTGGATCAGCAGAGCAAGAGTATCCGGTTAAACGAGATTAGGCCGATCTATGGCGAAAAGCTGCTCTCCTCGATGATCGACGATCCGGGGTCGGCGGACAACAGTTTAAAGCGGCTGCGGATGGAAGGCGTGATTCCCACGGAAGCGGATCAGGCCAGGCTGCTGCTGATTCAGGTGGACGCTTCGGACACCTCCCTGCTCAGGCGATTCGGAAATGACGGCGAGCTGCTGCAATTCTCGTTGATCAACATCTGCAACGATTTTCTGATCACCGACCAGAGGGGCATCGCCTTCAAGCACTGGGGGGCCGCCATGGAAATCCTGATTCTCGTCTGGAAGCAGCCGGAGCGGGCCGCCGAGCTGGTCGGCAAAATCAACGACGGCCTGTTTCATACGCTGCAGCGGAGAATACACGTGGGGCTGGCTTCCCCGGGGCCGCTGCCATCCAGTCTGCCCGCGCAGTATGCCGAAGCGGCAGCGGCCATCCGGCGGCGCAACCTGCTCCAGCCCGATCAATATCTTCACGCGCTGAAGCAGGGCCAGCACGCGTCGGAGAGCCAGCATGTGTCGGAAGGCCCGCGTGTGCCGGAGGGCGTGCGCGTGTCGGGAGGCCTGCGTATGTCGGAAGGCGTGCGCGTGTCGGAGGACGAGCCAGTTTCCCTGTCTTTCGCCGGTTTCCAGGCGGATTTCAAAACCGCTGTCCTGAGCGGAGATCCGGGGCAGATCGCCTCGTCGGCGCAGCAATGGATCGACGCCCTCACGCGGAGCGGATACGTCTCCCCGGAACTGCTCGAATCCTGGAAGTCCTCCATCATCTCGTTCCGATCCGGGCTGCTGCGGGAGGTGCTCGGCAGCGAAGCGGACCAGGTCCTCCCCGCGCTGGAACAAGGAGATCAGGCCGAGGCGTCGCCGGTGCCGAACGGTTATGCTTTCTCGCCGTTTGCCTGGCGGGATTGGCTTATCGGCTTCCTGACCCGCCTCGCCGGAGAAGTCTCCAAACGTCAGCAGCGGGAATCGCGCAAAATCGGCGATATCCTGGCTTACATTGAGCAGCATTACCAGTCCGAGCTTTCACTCCAGGACCTGGCGTCCCATTTTCAGGTCAGCCGGGAGTATATCTCCAGGAAGTTCAAGCAGGAGTTCGGCGACAACTTCTCCGACTATCTGGCGGCCTACCGGATCGACAAGGCCAAGAAACTGATGCGGAATCCAAACCTGAAGGTCCAGCGCATCGCCGAGATGGTCGGGTTCAATGACGTCAAATACTTCAGCAAGGTGTTCAAGAAACAGGAGGGCTTATCTCCACGGGAATACCGGAGCAAATGGACGGACCAACCATGAAAAAAAGTGCGAACGGCCAAGGAGAGAAAAGGATTACTTTTCTTGGCGTTCGCACTTTTTTATGTTAGTGTCTCTTCAGACATCAAGAACCTTCAAGGACTTCAAGGACTTTAAAGAATTCAAAGACCTCAAAGACCTCAAAGATCTCAAAAATCTCAAAGACCTCAAAGACCTCCAGGACCTCCAAGCCCTTTAAGGCTTCCAGCTTTCAATCCCCTGGCAGCTCCAAAAGATGCAAATCTGCAGGTTTTTAAGCCGATTCACGAGGAAATGCGCAAAAAGATGCAAATCTGCAGGCATTTTTAGCGATTTTAGAGAAACGAGCCGGTTTGGTCAAAAATTCCTGCAGAATCGCAGGAATTTTTAAATTTTGGCCCCCAACGAGAAAAAAACATGCAGATTTGCAGGAATTCTATGTTACCCAGGTTGTCCGATGGGGTCTTGGCTGGAAAAACCGCCCGTTTATATGCCACAATTGAGCCTTGAATCGGAGTCGGCCGAAGAATTCCCTCTCACTCACATGCTCGCAATCAGTCCGAATTCCGGATTCCGATCTGACCGATTTAGGGCGAATTTAGCGGAGGAGTTCCATTCATGGGCCTTGTCGGCTCCCTCCCTAGACCACGAATGAACGGGAGGAAATCCCGTTCATTTCAATCTTCACCCTTTGTACCAGGCTAAAAAGGCTTCGGCCACGGCCTTTCCGGCCAAGCCGTTCGGATGCGGATCATTGCCGGGGCTCATAAACTCCGGCCGGAGGCAGTGCTCCTGCGGGGCCGGCTGCGCCAATACCGCGGCGATGTCAAACACCCGGTCCACGCCTTCCGGCGGGGCCGTCCGCAGCGCCTCGTTCACCCGGCGCCAGACCCGCTCCCGCTCGCCGCTGAAATTGAACGGCGGCACCGTAAACATCACGATATCGACAGCCGGGTTGTTCGATTTCAAAATCGAAACGATCCGGGTCAAATCGCCGAGCAGTTGCTCGGCGGTGCGCTCGCCGATATCGATATCGTTCACCCCGAGCGCGATCAACACCTGATCGCCCTGTCTCGCTTTGTGCAGCCAGGCCGTGTCCGTTGCGGCATCATATGCCCGCGCCCAACCCGAACCCAAATTCCAGACGCCATAGTCCGGTCCGAGCCCGTCGGCAATCCGGGCCACCCAATATTCGTAACCGTCCACGGCGGTTCGGACACCTTGCGTGATCGAATCCCCGAAGAACACCATCCGGCGCTTCACGCTCTTTCGATAACCGATCCACGCGGGCATCACAAGCTTTTTCTCCGAAAGGGTAAAAGCCTCCGCTCCGGCATCCTCCGCATGCTTCCCGGGCGCGTCGAAGGCCGTGACCAGCATCTGCTCGACGTTATAGGGAACCGATCTCCCCGAGCCCGCGGCGATGGTCCAAGTAAAAGCAAGGTCATGCCCGTCCGGAAGCGTCAGCTCCACCGGATCGCTCCAAAACGTCTCCCCCGGCCGGACAAGCCGGGACGTGCCGCCGCCGAAGGTGACGGGCACCCGGGAATCCGGGTTGACGCTGCCGTCCCGCCGGGTGCCTCCATCGGCCGCGAACGCGGCCTCGATCAGCCAGTCTCCGCCGGGCTGCCCCCCTTTAGCCACCTCGCCGCGATCCCAGGTGGAGTCGACCTCGTTGCTGAACCAAAAACGAAGCTCCAGCTTTCCTTGCTCCCGCAGTCGGACGTAGGTCCGGTATGTATGCGTAAACGCCTCAGGGCGCTCTATGATATAGTTAGCCGCGGTCGACAGCACCGTGGCGGAAGAATATTCCCGCAGCATCGGCTCCAAGTTGCCGCTCCCCTCTTGATGACCTGCCCTCTCCATTCGCTGTTCCATGCCATATCCACTCCATCTTCATTGGTCTCTCCTCGAACCATTGTACAAAAAAACCGGGGCTGCGACTACAGCACCCGGTTTAAAAATGTTTTGGTCCGTTCCTGCCGCGGATTACCGAACAGCTGCTCCGGCGTCCCCGACTCGATAAATTCGCCGTCCGCCATGAAGATGACCCGATCGGCGACCTCTCGGGCAAAGCCCATTTCGTGCGTGACGACGACCATTGTCATCCGCTCTTCGGCCAGCTGCCGCATGACCTGGAGCACCTCGCCGGTCAATTCGGGGTCAAGGGCGGAGGTCGGCTCGTCAAACAGCAGGATCTCCGGGTTCATCATCAGCGCCCGGGCGATCGCGACCCGTTGTTTCTGACCGCCGGACAGGTTGGCCGGATAAGCGTCGCCCTTCTCGAGCAAGCCCACCTTCTCCAGCAGGGCGGAAGCCCTGTCGCGCGCCTCGGCCGCCGGCAGGCGCTTGACCAACTTTGGCGCCAGTTCCAGATTGCCCCGCACGGTCAGATGCGGGAACAGGTTGAAATGTTGGAACACCATGCCCATCCGGGCCGTGATTTCTTTGATTTTTGCCGAAGATGCGTATTTGCCGTCCTGCACCAGGTAATCGTTCCCGATGCGGATGCTGCCCGCATCCACCTGCTCCAGATGCGCCAGGCTGCGCAGCATCGTGCTTTTGCCCGAGCCCGACGGGCCGATCACCGCGACAACCTCATTTGGCGCAATTTGCAGGGAAACCTTTTTGAGCACCTCCAGCGAACCGAAGGATTTCCGCACATCTCTCACATCAATCATCGTATTGTTCATCGTCATTCCATGGTCCTTTAATCGAATTTGAATTTGCGTTCAAGTATTTTGAAGAACAGGGTCAAGATCAGCGTCATCACCAAATAAATAACCCCCGCGATCACGAAAGGCATGATCGTAAAGTCGCGGTTCACCGCGGTCTTGGCGAAATGCAGCAGTTCCGGCACGGCGACCGCGTACAATAGCGCGGTGTCCTTTACGAGCGTGATCGCCTCGTTCGATACCGCCGGGAGCGCGATTCGGAACATCTGCGGCAGAATGATGCGGGTCATGGTATGGAAGCGCCCCAAGCCCAGGACTTGCGCCGCTTCATACTGCCCCTTGTCGATCGCAAGCAGGCCGCCGCGAAAAATTTCGGCGAAATACGCGGCGTAATTCAGCGTAAACGCCAAAGCGGCCGCAACAAAACGGTCAAGCACCAAGTACTCGCCGATCACCGGCAAGACGGGCAGGCCGAAGCAGAAAAACAGCATCTGCAGCAGCAGCGGAGTGCCGCGCATAACATAAATAAAGGCATTGGCCAGCCAAGCCAGCGGTTTAAACCGGCTGCGGACCACCAGCGTTATGGCAAAACCAAGCGGAATGGACGTGACGATCGCCAGAAAAAACAGCAGCACGGTCGTCTTCGCACCCTCCAGCATAGGTCCTGTAATTTCCCAAAAATAATCCATACTCATCAATGACTCTCCTCATAATGAAAACTAAAAACCGGATATAGAATTCAATCCGGTTTTTAAAACGCGCTGCATATTCGAGCTGCTTACTTAAGCACCTTATCCTCGCCGAACCAGGTCTGCGAAATCTTCGCGGCGGTTCCGTCCTGATTCAGTTCATCGATCGCTTTCTGCAGCTTCTCAAGCAGTTCTTCATTGCCCTTTTTCACGCCGATGCCGTACTCTTCCGGTGCCAGGGACTCGTCCAGCAATTTAAAGGTGCCCTCTTCCTTGGACATATAGTAGCGGGCCACCACTTCGTCAATGACCACGGCATCCAGCCGCTTGGTTTTCAAGTCGCTGAGCGCAAGCACATTGTCCGGGAATTCCGTGACGGTCTTGATCTCATCTTTAATCGGATTGGCGTTCAAAGCGTCCGCCGCCGAGGACAGCGACTGCAGCCCGACCACCTTGCCGGCCAGTTCGCTGATCGCGGAAATCGGCGAGTCCGCCAGCGTCACGATCACTTGGCTGTTCTTCAGATATGGTTTGGTGAACAGAACCTTTCCTTTCCGTTCCTCCGTAATCGTGTAGCCGTTCCAGATCAGGTCGATCCGGCCGCTGTTCAGCTCCGACTCTTTGGCCGACCAGTCGATCGGCTGGAAGGTGACTTCCATGCCCATTTTATCCGCGACAGCCTTCGCAAAGTCAATATCGAACCCGACGATTTCGTTATTCTCATCCCGGAAACCCATCGGGGCGAATTTATCATCGATGCCGATGACCAGCTTGTTATCATCCTTGCCGGCGCCGGAAGCGGAACATCCGGACACTATAACTAGAATCATGCCCAAAATCGATAGCAGAATTGCGCTCTTTTTTCTCATCTGTATCTCTCCCCCATCATGTAGACAAAACGCGGCACGCGCGCTTTAGTTCGTTAATACGTTATCAGATTCTCATGATAACATACTACCAGAAAAGAGTCGAGAGAAATGAGAGTTTCCCCTAAAAAGAGAGCCGACTTTGTCACAGGATGGCTTCGGCCAACTCCCGATAAATCCCCACGATCTCGTCCATGCTCATTCGCACCAGCCCGCTGGAGGACGGGGCCACGAAATCCTGAACGCCGTCCACGATCATGTCCGGTTGGAAACCCCAGCCCGCCCGGGAATTTCCGCTGTACTCAGCGTACACGCCTTTGCCGACAAAACAGGCAAACTTGGGTCTATACTCCCGAAGCTTGCAGCGCAGCAGGGTCCGGCCCCGCTTGTATTCCTCGCGCGTAATATCTTCGGCTCCCCTTGTCGGACGCGCCACGATGTTCGTAAACCCGTACCCGAGCTTCAGCAGCTCCCCGTCTTCCTCCGCTTTGTAGAGCCGGGGCGTCAAGCCCGACCGGTAAAGAATCCGCCAGAAATTGTTGCGGGGATTGGCGTAATGATGCCCCACCTCCCCGGACCGCAAACTCGGATTGAATCCGATAAAAACGATAGACAAGCCGTAATCCAGATGATCCTGAACTTCCTGCATTCCGTCATCCCTCCTTTTGCTCTGATAAAAACACAGCAACCGCACCCCCCCGGTGCTTGTGCTCGACGGAAGCCCAGCCCGCACCGCTTTAAGGGAGGAGCGGGCTGCGCGGTGTGCGTTGCGGCCTGCCCTCGTGGGGCGCGGGTCTATGCGAGGTCCGAGCTGCGGCGGTCTGTCAGAGGCCGATGCGGGCTGCGCATTGCGCTAGCAGAGGCCCTTACCGGACACTGCTCTAACGGAAATAATAGCCGCTATTTCGCATTTTTCAGCACTTTCAGATTTCTAACGGAAATAGTAGCGCCTATTTGGGCTTTTCCCTACCGAAATGACCTTATTTTGCCAAAATAGCAGCTACTGCGTCCGTTAGAATCCGGAATCCGCCCATTTGGACGAAATAGCGGCTATGGCTTCCGTTAGAATTTTGGCCCAGCCGGCCTAGGCTGCGCGTTGGCCCCGCCGGAAGTCTAGCTGCGCGCTGCTCTATCCGAAATCCGAGAAACACATCGCTCTATGCGAGAACCGAGCTGGCATCGCCCTACTGGAGATCCGTTCTGCGTGTCACCTAACGGATGTCCAGTTGCGCGCCCGAACTCCTTGCGAGATCCGGGCCACGGTCTGCGCAAACGGAAATAATAGCTGCTATTTCGCGATTTTCCGCGCTTTCGGATTTCTAACGGAAATAATAGCGCCTATTTGGGCTTTTCCCTTCCGAAATGACCTCATTTTGCCAAAATAGCAGCTACTGTGTCCGTTAGAATCCGGAATCCGCCCATTTGGACAAAATAGCGGCTATGGCTTCCGTTAGAATTTTGACCCAGCTGGCCTAGGCTGCGCGATGGCCCCGCGGAAGTCTAGCTGCGCGCTGCTCTATCCGAAATCCAAGAAGCAATCGCTCTATGCGAGAACCGAGCTGCGCATCGCCCTACCGGAGATCCGTTCTGCGTGTCACCTAACGGATGTCCAGTTGCGCGCCCGAACTCCTTGCGAGATCCGGGCCACGGTCTGCGCTAACGGAAATAATAGCTGCTATTTCGCGATTTTCCACACTTTCGGATTTCTAACGGAACTAGTAGCGCCTATTTGGGCTTTTCCTTTCCGAAATGACCTCATTTTGCCAAAATAGCAGCTACTGTGTCCGTTAGAATCCGGAATCCGCTCATTTGGACGAAATAGCGGCTATGGCTTCCGTTAGACAAGCCAACTCGATCAGACCGGTACTTCGGATTCGCGAATCCAAGCCGTTGGGCCTCGGAGCACTTCGCTTCTTCGAACTTCAAGCTTCAATCCTCGAGTTTCAAACTACAAACCTTCACGCCTTGGAGCTTCGCTCCTTCAAACTTCGCTCTTCAGACTTCTAGCCCTTAAGCTTCGCACCCTCGAACTCCAAGCCCTCGAGCTTCGCTCCTCCGAACTTCAGCCTTCAATCTTCAAGCCTTCGAGCTTCACCCCCTCGAGCTTCAAGCCTTCGACTCCGAACTCGGGGCTCCGGGCTCGGCGCGGCTAAGCTCTCTCCTGGTAAGTGTCTCCCGCCGCCTTGCGTCTCTTTTTAATATAATCCCCGAGTGCAAAGAACAAACCGTACATGACCACAAAAAGAAACAGGGCGATGCCTTCCTCAGCTAATAGGTATAGCGGATAGGGACCCAGCCAATCGAGCACCGAAGGCGTATCCGGCTTGTGCAGCAGAAACATGTAGTTGGCGCCGACTGCCGCATTCAACAAACCTACCGCTAAGGCTAGAACGTTAAGGAAAACCATCGTTTTGCCGATCGATTTCCAGGTCGGGCGGTACCCTTCGACCCATGTCATGTAGAGCGGAGCCAGAATGATTGCCGAATGGGCGATAAAAAACTGAAAGAAGCGGAAATGTGGAAATCCGTACGCCAGATTCGGCGTCAAAAAGGCCTGAAGCGCGCCTCCAATTCCGGCAAACCACAGAAATTCGTACAGCCAGCTCTTTCGGGTCCATAACATCAGGATCGAGAGCAAAAGTGTAATCGTGCATAGCTCGAGGGGCAGCGTGTAGCGGATGTCCCAAACGTCCTCGGCGAAATACCAGATATTCAGACTGGCTTCACAAAGGATTAGAAGGGTGATCAATCCGTATCTTACGGCCAGGCGCAACGTGTTCTTTTTACGGAGTAGTCGTCTAGACAGATAGAGCGCCAAAACCAAAGCCGGCAACAGTAGGAGCGAAAACAGATGGGTCGCGGAAAACATGAGGAAATCCGGTGCTTGCCGGGCATCGAAAAACGACAATATCATAAGGGGCTCCTTTTCGAAATAAAATGCGTTGCATTCAATTCGGCTGTGATTTATCGTATCACGCACCAAGTCCATTCGTAAAAATCTTTTCGCCTGGGGCGGAGTTTGATATAATAAACCAGAATGACAGAAAACGTTTTCCGGCACTCTTAAACTTCTCAACTTGTAAGCGCTAGCACCGAGTGGGTTGTGGACTTCTTGAGTTATCTTGCAGTCTTGGAGTAGGTTATGGACTTTTTAAGTACGTTGCGGAGTCTGAGCTGCTTATGAGCTCTTGAAGTACGTTGCTGACTCTGAAGCTGGTTATGAGCTCTTAAAGTACATTGCTGACTCTTTAAGCAGGTTATGGACTTCTTGAAGTACATTGCTGAATTTTGAAGCAGATTATGGAGTCTTATGTATCGCCACTAATTTTCTGAAAAAGTGAGGGATTTACGATGTCCGCAGTAAAACCACGCATTCTTACCGTCAACCAGATCGGCTATCCGGCGTCCGGACCCAAATCGTTCCGCTATGCCGAGGCCGGCGGAGCATTTGAAGTGATTCACGCCTCCACCGGGGAGGTCGCCTTCGCGGGGGAAACCGCCCCCGCCCGGCAGGACGAGGCGGCAGGCACCCCGGTGAGCTTGGGGGATTTCTCCGGGCTTTCCGAACCCGGTACCTACCGGATTCGGATAAACGGCGAAGCTTCCTCCCCCTTCGTCATCGCGAACAACCCGTACGCCGACCTGCATACCGGCCTGCTTAAAGCCTTTTACTTTTTCCGCTGCGGCTGCGAGCTGAAGGAGGAGTTTGCCGGGCCTTGGGCACACCAAGCTTGCCATCTGGCGGAAGGCATCGTTTACGGCGAGCCCGACCGGAGGCGGGACAGTGCCGGAGGCTGGCACGACGCCGGCGACTACGGCAAATACACCGGCCCCGGCGCCAAGGCGGTCGCCGACCTGCTGCTCGCCTACGAGCTGTATCCGCAGGCTTTCCGCCGCACCGTACCGCTCCCCGAGAGCGACGGGCGTACGCCGGATGTGCTGCATGAATGCCGTTACGAGCTCGAGTGGCTCCTCAAAATGCAGGATGAACGCACAGGCGGCGCGTTCCACAAACTGACGACCAAGCAATTCCCGGCCCTCGACGTCATGCCGGAAGACGACCTGGCCGAGCTGTATTTTCTGCCTGTATCGGCCGCGGCTACGGGATGCTTCGCCGCCGTCATGGCCATGGCTGCACGTATCTACCGCCTGTTCGACGGGGCGTTTGCGGACCTCTGTCTGGATGCAGCCAAACGCGCTTGGCGCTGGCTGCTCGATCACCCCGAGGTCCCCGGCTTCAAAAATCCGGCCGATATCGGCACAGGAGAATACGGAGACGCCCAAGATCTCGACGAGCGCTATTGGGCGGCGGCGGAGCTTTTCCGCACCACCGGCGATGAAGCTTTTCACGAGGCATTCAGACGGCTCGCCCTCCAGCAATTTCCGAAATTTGAGCTGGGCTGGGCCGATATGGGCGCCTACGGCTCCCTGGCCTATTTGCTGGACGGACCCGAAAATACCGATCCTACTTTGTATGCCCGGCTAAAAGAGGAACTCCTGACGGAGGCCGACAAACTGCTGGCGATCTGTTCCGGTGACGGCTACGGCATATCCTTGACGCCGGCGGATTACATTTGGGGCAGCAACATGGTTGTCATGAACCGCGCGATGCTCCTGCTCATGGCCTTCCGCTTCGGCGGAAAGACCGAGTATGAACATGCCGCCCTCGACCATGTCCATTACCTTTTGGGCCGAAACGCACTCGATTACAGTTATGTGACGGGTTACGGCGACCGTCCGGTCATGCATCCGCACCATCGCCCTTCGGTGGGCGACCGGGTGGCCGAACCCGTGCCCGGCCTCGTAATCGGAGGACCGAATCGCGGCCTTAACGACGACTGCATGATGGAGCATCTGCAGGGCGAAGCGCCGGCCCGCTGCTTTATCGACGACGAGCTTAGCTACGCGGGGAACGAAGTGACGATCTACTGGAACTCGCCGGCCGTGTTCGTGGTCTCGCATTTTGTTTTATGACTTGAGGCAAACCGCCTAATCGTTCTCCAACCCAAGCTTCCGCATTAATCCGCTAAAAAAGCAGGTTCCCAAGGGGATATTCCCCGGAAACCTGCTTTTGGGTTTTGTCGTTTTGCCGGCTTATTTATTCCGCCAGTCCCAAGGCCTGCATCGTTCGCAGCAAAACAATGGCGGCCTCCGCCCGCGTCATGGAACCGTTCGGCATAAATTGTCCTTTCTCATTCCCTTTCAGGATATTCAGTTCGGCCAGCTGTGCAACGGCCGGTGCCGCCCAGGACGGGATAGCGCCCTGATCCGCAAACCGTACCGGGCTGCCAGCGCCGGGCGAACCAGAACCGGAACCGGGAACAGCACCAGAACCGCCGTTTGCCGCCGCATCCTCTTTTCCGCTCTTCGCGAGTTCCCATGCGCGGGAGAGCAGCATGGCCATCTCCACCCGGGACAAACGTTCATTCGGCGCAAAAGCATTGCCGCTTCCATCGATCAGTCCGAATTTCACCGCGGCCCCGAGATCTCCGGCCAGTGAACCACCTGCGGAAACGCCGGTGAACGGGTTCGCCTCCCCGGCCGAAGGCAACCCGAGGCTCCTTACGAGCAGCGCGGTAAATTCACCCCGCGTTACTTCCCGTCCCGGCGTGTAATGGGATGCATCCGTGCCCTTGATGATCAAGCGGGAGGCCATCGCTTCGATTTCTTTCTCCGCCCAATGGCCGGTCACATCGCCAAATTCCTTCTTGTGATCCACGATCGTAACGACTCCGCTGCCACCGAAGAGCGGCTTCAGCTCCAGCGCGGGCCGGCCGTTCCAGGTAACGGACACCGCCGGAACCGGGCGAAGCTCGCCGGTCGCCTCGTCAAACTGGACGGCAACGAGGTTCGCCCCGCTGCCACCTGCCGGAAGCGGGATAATCCGGCTCAGGGATTTCGCTCCGATTTCATTCAGGGCCTTCGCCGTTCCGTTATGAACCAGGCTGACCCGGAAATCCAGCGCCGTCCTTTTCACGGCTTGCGCCCCGAGGCTTGCCGCCGCAGCTTCCAGCTTCTCCTGCTGAACCTCGGGCACCGGAACAACGGAGATCGACAGCAAGGACTGCTGATTCAGCCCGCCGCCCGTTCCCAGCACGGCATTCACGCTATCGCTGATCGCTTTCAGCGGAAGGCGGTAACCCGCTGCTCCGGTTTCGATCACGACAGCCGAGGCGGATGCCGCCTTGGCCGCATTCGCCATCAACGTCTGGGCCGGAAGCCGCAGCTCCACGCCATCGTTTACGTCCGGCAAGGAAATCGTCACATGCTCGGCGGAGCCTCCTGTTACCGCCTTGAGCGCGCCATCCAGCACCGCAGCCGACTTGACGCTGACCACCGTTATCGTTTGCCCCGCGGCGTTCACAGTCTGCGAGGTTTGCAGTTGGTCGCCCGAAAGTTTGGCGCCCGATGTCTGTGCCGCCGGAGGCGTTGAAGACGCCGGCGTTGGCGTCGTTACGCTGCCCGAGCCGCCGCCCGAGGAGGAACCGCCTCCGGAGGAGCCTCCGTTGGATGGGCCGCCACCGTTTGCGGGTTTGGCCTGCTCCACGATCCGCCCCTCCACCTTGGGCGCAACCGTACCTCCGAGCGACTTCACATGCTCGATAAAGATCTCATAATCCGGATAACCGAGATCCTCGTAATAAGCCCCTGCGCCAATCGCCTCGGCAAAGGAAGCATAGCCGTCTCCGCCGTTCGCCACGAAACTGTTGCTGGCCATACGGTACGTCGCCTTTAAATCCAAAGGAGCATAAGCCGATCCCTTCAGGATCTGAACGTCAAACACTCGGTTCCCCGCCGTTTGAGCCGGGTCCCATTTGAATTTCATGCCCGCGATTTGCGGGAATTTACCGGGCAGATCGCTCAGCTTGGCGCCGCTGATCCCGTTTTCCAGCCCGTCCTTCAACTGCCGGCCCGTTACATCCATGACAACCAGCGTATTGCCGAACGGCATTACGGTGCGCAGTTCGCCCATCGTAATGTCTCCCTGATCGATCGCGGCGCGGATTCCCCCGCCATTGGTCAGGGCGATGTCCGCGTTTTTCAGCTGCTTGGCTTTAGCCAGCATGCCGTCGGCGATCAGATTCCCGAGATTCGTCTCCCTGGAGCGGACATTCTTGCGCTCTCCGTCCAGGGGAATCGCTGCCGTTCCGATCACTTCTTTTTTCAATTCCTCAAGCTCCGCGTTGAGGGGGGCGAGCATTTCAGCGGCCCTGGGGTCCTCAGGCACTTTGGCGTCAACGGTGATCAGCCTGCCCGTCGTTTGTCCCGGTCCCGTCAGCACCGTCCCTTCCCTGTCGAATACCAAATCGACGCGGCCGAGGAATTTGCCCCACTCGTTGGCCTGCACGATCACCGTAGGCGTCTGGTACTCGTCATCGACGACGATTTCAGGCTGGTCCAACCGCGTATGGGTATGGCCGCCGACGATCAGGTCGATCCCTTCCACCTCCTCAGCGAGCTTCTGATCCCGGGCATACCCCAGATGCGATAATCCGATAATGATATCGATGCCTTCCTGCTCGATCGCTTGGACCGTTTCCTTTGCCGCTTCCGCCGCATTCCGGAAAACAACGTCTTTTCCCGGACTGGATGTTTCCTTGGTATCTTCCGTTGTCATACCGAATACGGCTACTTTTTGACCGTCAACGTCAAGAACGACATATGGGTAGACGCCGGCATTATCAAGCGTTTGGGGTTTCTCGTGGTCGATCGTGACCGGAGCCTTAAGCAGCGGCGCCATGTTGGCGTCCCGGCTCAGGTCCACGTTGGAGCTTACGAGCGGGAACTTGGCTTTTTGCACGAACTCGGCCAGAACCTTCGTCCCCTTGTCAAACTCGTGGTTTCCGAACGTCATGGCATCATAGCCCATATAATTCATAAACTCGAGGTCCGCCAACCCCTGCCACTTTGTAAAATACAGATCCCCGGAAAAAACATCCCCCGCATCCAGCAGCAGGCTGTTTCCGCCTTCGGCCCGGACCTGGTTCACCAGCGTAGCTCTGCGCGCCACATCGGCCAAATGGGCATGCGTGTCGTTCGTATGCATCACTGTCAGCTCCCAGGTATCCTGGCCGCCGCTTTCCACCGTAACGACCGCTTCCGCTACACCGTAGCCGTCCTCGCTAAGCGCCGTGATCACAGCCTGCCCCTTGGCGATCGGCGTAACATTCCCGTCCGCATCCACGCCCGCAATATCCGGACGCGACGAGCTCCAAGTCACGCGGCTAGAACCGACAGCCCCTTCCACCGCGGCCGTCAATTGTTCCCCAGCTCCGCCAATCTGCAGCCGCAGGCTTTTCTTGTTCAGCGAAACCTTGGTGACGTCCAGCTCCAGCACGGTCACAGTGCCGCCCACTTCATTAGCGGCAAGCAGCAGCGGCCGGCCTGTCGGACTGTCGGGTGCCGGGATGAACTCCAACCCCTCCGGCCCGGTATCCGTGTTGATTCCCGCCGTAAAATCACGCGTATTCGTGTAGTTCGCGAACACCGGATTTTCCGGATTCGTGATGTCATAGGTCATGACTCCACCAACCCGTTCAAGACCGATAAACGCGAAGGCCCGGTTCCCGACCTGGCCGACGGTGACGTACTCCGGTTCGGGTCCTTTTTTGGGACTGCGGTCGTCTTTTTCCACCTTACTGTTGCTTGCGTTAAAATAATCCGGCAGCCGCTCCGCGGTGATCCGCTCAAAATCACTGCCGCTATCGTACACCTGCGAAATGACCGTGGCCGGAGAAGAAGCGTCCCAGATGGAAAAAGAACGCCCGCCATACATATACACGCTATCTGTCCCCATATCACCGGCAGCTTCCACTTTGTCATAGGCCGATCCATGCCGACTCAGGAACTCGGCGGCAGGCGAAGCGGAATCCAATTTCGCCTTCAGCTTGGAAATTTTGCTGTTGTTTTTCCGGTGATCCCCCCATTCGGTCGCATCGCCTTCGTTGGCGGTCAGGAGGTAGGTTTTCCCGTTCTTTTCATAGGCGGCGATTCCGTCAGGCATATACAAACCTCGGAATGGCGCATTCTCCAGCTTGATTTCCCCATCGTTAACCAGGTCCAGGGCGTTCTTCGGATCGTTGAAATCCTTGGTCCCCAGGCCGTGAACCGCGGTAATTCGGGCCTCGGCGATATTCACCACAGCGACGGCGTTATTCTCTTGCAGAGTCACGTATGCTGTTTTTTCGTCCGCGGACAAAGCGATGTATTCCGGCTCCAGATCACGGATAGCGTCTTCCTTGGATCCGGGCCCCGTGATGTTGCCGTCCGCATCCGCAGCTCCGCGAATGTGCACGGCATCGTCGATCACCGTAGGGTCGTCGAACTTGACATGAACCACTTCATCGGATTCCAGATCGATGATCGTGACGCTGCCTTCGGGATCGATCCCCGGCTCGCGAGGCTCGCCCTCATCGGCGGACAAAATATACTCCCCGTTCGATGTAAACTTCACCATGTCCGGTTGAACTCCGGCCTCATACGTGGTCAGCAGGTTTCCGTCATAATCCAGCACCAGAATTTTGCCGTGCTTGTCCGCTGCCGCCTCTTGAACCGCCGCCGCAATCGTCCGGGTTTTCGGATTGATATCGAGACTGGTCAAATCCCCGAATCGGAACCCGTCGGTTTCCGCCAGTTGCTTAACATCGATGCTTTTTTCCTTGGTCAGGCGACCGCCCGCCGTTAAGGGCACGATATCGATCGAAGGCGGATTCGTCGAACCGTTGACGAGATAAAACTTCCCGTTATCCCTGTTGTATCTGACAATCTCGGCAACCCCGCCATCCTTATTGGGCGTTCCGGTTTCATAGCTGGCGATTTTGCGGATTCGCAGCGTGTCCTCCGCCGGTCCGGGGGCGGGTGCCGGTACAGCCGCGTTCACCTGCAACTCCCGGGTATCGGTGAATTCCGCGGAAGCCGCATCTTTGATGGTAAACGTAACCGTATAATCGCCTTTCGTACCTGGGGCAGGCGTTCCTTCAATGAGGCCGGCTGTCTCCGAGATCGTCAAACCTGCCGGAAGCCCCGCCGCTGTAAAAGTATAGGGAGCTTGTCCCCCGTACACGTCCAGAGTCACTGAATAGGGCTGCCCCGCTGTTGCGGCAGGCAGAGAAGGCGCACCGGATATTCCGATCGCGGCGGCCGCCGCGTTCAGACTGAATCCGCGATCCTCCGCACCAGTGGCTCCGGTGGGATCCATCGATTCGTCGGGATCGACGACTCCTGCAGAATTTACGGATCCCGCCGACTCGATCATCCCGGCTCCCCCGGTGGCTCCGGCGACCGGGCCCGCGGCACCCGCCACCGTACCAACCGCCGTGCTGAGCAAAATTTCCGCCGCCATCAGCAGCGAGACCATCCTTAAAGTCCTTAATTTCAATCCGATTCCCCCCATTTCAGCATCATTCACCCCACAGTCTATTCGAGAATTGTTAGCGCAGGGCCACATTTCCTTTTTCAATATGTAAAAAGCGTAGAAATAGGCAGCCTTTTTATATGTATACCTTTAGCGTGGGGTTTTCCAATCGGGGGGCGTTTTAGAATGAAGCGACGTTATAAAAAACGGCTCGAAGAAGCAGTTACTGTGCAAAAGCCTCTGACCGGTTATGTGGAAAGTAAAAGTCTGAACGTAGTCACGGGGAGTCTGCGAGGGATTTCGCAGGGGCCGCGAGGAGTCTGCGGGGAGCTTGAAGGCTGCGGGGAGTCTACGGGGAGCTTGCAGGGGCCGCAAGGAGTCTGCGGGGAGCTTGCAGGCTGCGGGGAGTCTACGGGGGAGCTCGCAGGGGCCGCAAGGAGTCTGCGGGGAGCTTGCAGGCCGCGGGGAGTAGATGGCGTGGGGCGATCAGGCGGTTGCGCACCCCGAAGTTGTCGATTGACCCGAGGTCACCACGAAACAGAAGGAGTTTCGTCGCACAGGAGCTGATAGGAGAAATTCTAACGGACGCCATAGCCGCTATTTCGTCCAAATGGGCCGATTCCTGATTCTAACGGACGCAGTAGCTGCTATTTTCGCAAAATGATGTCATTTGGACGACGATGGGCCAGAATAGGCGCTACTAGTTCCGTTAGAATTTCAAAAGGGCGAAATTTCGCAATATAGCGGCTATTATTTCCGTTATAAGTTGGAGAACGCCCGGACAATTGGGGCCGATGAGGCTTCCCGGGGGCTGTCAGAGAACGCCGGGCGTTGGGCGCCGATGGGGCTTCCCGGGGGCTGGCAGAGAGCACCGGGCGTTGGGCGCCGACGGGGCTTGTCGAGGGCTACCGTTGGGGCCTCCGTGCAGCCCCGCTGGGCCGGGCCGAAATTCTAACGGACGCCATAGCCGCTATTTCGTCCAAATGGGCCCATTCCTGATTCTAACGGACGCAGTAGCCGCTATTTCCGCAAAATGGCGTCATTGGGACGGCGATGGGCCAGAATAGGCGCTACTAGTTCCGTTAGAATTTCAAAAAGGCGAATTTTCGCGATATAGCGGCTATTATTTCCGTTAAAAGTTGGAGAACGCCCGGACGATTGGGGCCGATGGGGCTTCCCGGGGGCTGTCAGAGAACGCCGGGCGTTGGGCGCCGATGGGGCTTCCTGAGGGCTATCGGAGAACGCCGGGCGTTGGGCGCCGATGGGGCTTCCTGTGGGCTATCGGAGAACGCCGGGCGTGGGCGCCGATGGGGCTTCCTGAGGGCTATCGGAGGATGCCGGGCGCTGGAAGTCGACGGGGCTTGCCGGGGGCTACCGTTGGGGCCTCCGTACAGCCCCCGCTGGGCCGGGTCGAAATTCTAACGGACGCCATAGCCGCTATTTCGTCCATATGGACCGATTTCAGATTCTAACGGACGCAGCAGCCGCTATTTCCACAAAATGGCGTCATTGGGACGGCGATGAACCAGAATAGGCGCTACTATTTCCGTTAGAATTTCAAAAAAGCAAAATATCGCGATATAGCGGCTATTATTTCCGTTAAAAGTTGGAGAACCCCGGACGCTGGGGAGCGATGGGGCTTGTCGGGGGCTGTCAGAGAACGCCGGGCGTTGGGCGCCGATGGGGCTTCCTGTGGGCTATCGGAGAACGCCGGGCGTTGGGCGCCGACGGGGCTTCCCGGGGGCTGGCAGAGAGCACTGGGCGCTGGAAGTCGACGGGGCTTGCCGCGGACTACCGTTGGGGCCTCCGTACAGCCCCCGCTGGGCCGGGGCGAAATTCTAACGGACGCCATAGCCGCTATTCCGTCCAAATGGGCCGATTCCTGATTCTAACGGACGCAGTAGCTGCTATTTCCGCAAAATGGCGTCATTGGGACGGCGATGAACCAGAATAGGCGCTACTAGTTCCGTTAGAATTTCAAAAAGGCGAAATTTCGCGATATAGCGGCTATTATTTCCGTTAAAAGTTGGAGAACGCCGGACGATTGGGGCCGATGGGGCTTCCCGGGGGCTGTCAGAGAACGCCGGGCGTTGGGCGCCGACGGGGCTTCCCGGGGGCTATCAGAGAACACCGGGCGCTGGAAGTCGACGGGGCTTGCCGCGGACTACCGTTGGGTGCCGGGGCTAACGGGAGCCCTCAAGGGGCCCAGCAGGGGGTGCGAAAAGGCCGCGAAGGGGGCCCGACAGGCAATGCCGGCAATTGCCGGCATTGCCGGTAGCCCTCCCCCCCGCCCCTCATGATAGAAGTCGGTGCGCAGACAGCCCTTCATCGGCTTTGAACCGCCGACAAGGCTCACTCCTCTTGCTCCGCGGCCGCCCGGATCTCCTCCAGCATCGCTTCCGCCACCCGCTCGGCCTCCTCCAGAGGCAGGGCGTCGAACTTGAACGGATTGCTGTGCCCGACATGCTCCCGCCAAGCGGCGTTCAGCACATCCCGGCGCCGGCGCACGAGCGAAATGAAGTTGCCGTCCAAATGCTCCACCCACGCCGGCGTCCGCTCCAGGACAATGTGAAACGCGTCCTTCAGGATGGCGCGCGCCATCACCCAATGGCCGTCCTCCTCGGGATGAACGGCATCCCCGTATTTGTAGGCGGGATCCGCCTCCCGCCGCTGCCGGATATAGGACAGCAGCGGTTCCCGCAAATCCACGACCGTACAGCCCCGTTCGGCTCCGATCCGTTCCAACCAGTCGGCGTATTTTCCCAGAACCTCGTCATTATAGCCTTCGTAAGGGGTTTCAAAAGCATAGTCCGGCATTCCCTCCGGCAAGGGCTCCCCGTTCACGGACAACACATCGAACGGCGGCGGCGTCATCAAAATCACCCTCGCGCCGGCCCTCTCCGCCTGCTCCACGGCCCGCAGCATGCCTTCCCGATATAGCCTGAACCGCTCCTCCGAAAACGGATGATATATTCCGTCATTCATTCCGTAGCAGAAAAACACCCAATCCGGCCGGCTCTCGGCCAGCGCGCGTTCCAACCGTTCATGGACGCAGGGACGCGGAAAAGGATGGCTCGATTCATGCGTTCCCGCCGCCGTTTCGCTGCCCACTCCCAAATTGATGAAATCCAGGCGGTGATTCGGAAAATGCTTGAGAAAAAATGCGTCAAGGTATCGAATATAAGCGCCGTTCTCGGTAATGCTGTCTCCCAAAAATACAATTCGCTTCCTGTCCGGAATCCGAATCGGGTCCTCGGTACCCTCGAATCGAAAGTTCATGCCGCACACGCCTTTCTTTCGCTATAAATTTTTATCGAATGATCGATTGGTTATATATTACAGCAGGATCGTACGGTTGAACATGCCGTACCGACAACCCCCAATGTCAAATGTGGAACCTGGCCCGGAATTTCCCCGGCGGTTCGCCGGTCCACCGCTTGAACTGGCGGCTGAAATGCGCGATATCCTTATATCCGAGGCGCGCGGATACGGCTTCCACGGAAAGGGACGGCTCCATCAGCAGGAGCTTGGCTTTCTTCAGCTTCAAAGCGGACAAGTATTGGCGCGGCGACATGCCGTACACCTGATGAAACATCCGGTTGCAGGACGAGGCGCTGTAACCCAGGCCGGCCGTTACGGCGGCCACGGTTTCCCGGGTAGGTTCGCTCTCCGCCCCTTCGCCTTCCACGCATTTCTCCAGGCCGGCCGCGATTTCGGAAGCCACCCGGGTTGTCCGGTTGCCGGGAGTTTCCGGCTTGCGGCTTTCGGTCAGCGTTTCGCTGAACCCGGCGAACAGCTCATACACGGCGGACATCGTTCTCATGCGATTTCCCAGCTGTTCGGCATCGGCCCGAGTCGTGAGCGCGATCAGCTTGTCCAGGCTCGGACGAATGGCCTGCGTCAGCAAGCTGCCGCCGTCATGATAAATCGCTTTTCCCTGACAGAGCAGTCCCCTCAGCACCCGGTCGTCCACATTAAAATGAAGACAGTAGTAGGTCATGCTCTCCAAGCCCGACGCCCGGCTTTCATGGATTTCCTCCGGACGCAGCAGCATGACGTCCCCGGGCTCCTGCACGTACCTTTGGCCGTTCACCGTCATTTCCTGCCGGCCAGCGAGCAGCAAATTCACTTCAAACATCGGGTGGCTGTGCCGCGGGTAGGACCAGTCCGGGGTGACGGTACGCAGATGCGCCGCAAACAGTTGAAACGTGGAGTCCATATCCGGCAGCATAAATTCCGAGATTTGATGATTCTCATGCATCTCCATGCTTCCCAACCTCCATTAATCCATAGTTTCCATTCGTGAACGTTTTGGGTAAAACCATAATCGCTTTGGACATGGGACTCCGCCCAACCCCTTGATATAATCAAGTTATCACAATGTTTTGAGGTTGAATAGGAGGTTTATCGAGATGGGTAAAAACATATTTTTCAACGCGCATCACTCCCCGGTGGGAGCCTTCGCCAGCTTTACTTTGGGCTATCCGGGAAAAAGCGGCGGTTTCGATCTTGAGCTGGGGAGCCCGCCCAACCAGAATATATACATCGGCCTGCAGGAAGACGGTGAAGAAAAATACAGGGCTCTCCCCTTCTTCGGCGAGGGCCAGGACGAACGGGACCGCTACACGTCCGAGCAAAACGGGTCCGGCAAAGCAGCGGACGAAGCGCTTCTCCTCCCGTTTTCCAGGGAGGCCGTCTCCCGCAAGTTCGGCGCGGCCATAGACGAGTGGCAGGCCGGCGATCTGACCTTCCGTCTCTATTCCCCGTTCGGCAGCGTGCCGGACCCCGCCTCGGCCGATGCCGAAGAATTGAAATTCGCGCTCGTCCCCGCCGTACTGGCGGAAATCATCGTCGATAATACCCGTGGCACCTCCGCGAGAAAAGCCTTCTTCGGCTTTCACGGCACGGACCCTTATTCCGCCATCCGGAGGCTGGAAGATACGACCGAAGGAGAAATTACCGGCATCGGACAAGGCCGGCATCTCGCCATCGCCACGGACGACCGCCGGGTCAAAAGCGCGGGCTTTTTCACGATCGAGGATGTTTTGAAGCCCAAAGTGGAAGAAAACCTGAGGTTCGGGCTCGGCCCGGTCGGCGCCTTGCTGATGGATACCCCGGCTGGAGAAAAGGCGACTTATCGCTTCGCACTGTGTTTCTATAAAAGCGGTTTCGTGACGACCGGGATGGATGCCGCTTATTTTTACACGCGTTACTTTGCCGATATTGAAGACGTAGCCCGGTACGCACTGAAACATTATGACCGGAAGGTGGAAGCGGCCGGATGGTGCGAGGGATTTGCGAAGGCCTCCCACTTGAACGAGGACCAGCGTTTTATGCTTCACCACGCCATCCGCAGCTACTACGGCTCGACCGAGCTGCTGGAGCATCGGGGCGAACCGCTCTGGATCGTTAATGAGGGCGAATACCGGATGATCAATACCTTTGATTTGACGGTGGACCAGTTGTTTTTTGAGCTCAAAATGAACCCGTGGACGGTTAAAAACGAGCTCGATTTATTCGTCAACCGTTACAGCTATAAAGATACGGTTCGCCTTCCCGGCGATGACACGGCGTATCCCGGCGGCATCAGCTTCACGCATGATATGGGCGTGGCGAATTCGTTCTCCCGCCCCGGGTATTCCGCCTACGAACTGCACGCCATCGAGGACTGCTTCTCCCATATGACCCATGAACAGCTGGTCAATTGGGTGCTGTGCGCCGCCGCTTATGTGCAGCATACCGGAGACAGCGCGTGGCTCGGCCGCAATCTCGGCATCTTCGAGGAATGCCTGGAGAGCATGGTGAACCGCGATCATCCCGACCCGGCGCAGCGCAACGGCATCATGGGACTCGACAGCGCCAGAACGATGGGCGGCGCCGAAATTACAACCTATGACAGTCTGGACGTGTCGCTGGGGCAGGCCCGGAACAACATCTACCTCGCCGGAAAAAGCTGGGCCGCTTATGTCGCCATGGAGAAGCTGTTCGCCGCAAACGGCCGGCCCGAAGCGGGCAAGCTGGCGGGCGACCAGGCGGAGCGCTGCGCCCGGACGATCACCGGCCAACTGTTGCCGGAGGGCTACATTCCCGCCGTTATCGCGGAGAACAATGATTCCCGGATCATTCCCGCGATTGAAGGCCTGGTGTTCCCGCTTTATACGGGCTGCCCGGAAGCCTTGGATCCGAACGGCAGGTTTGCAGCCTACATCGGCGCTCTGAAACAGCATCTCGCGACGGTGCTGGTCCCCGGCGTCTGCCTGTTCGCGGATGGAGGCTGGAAGCTGTCCTCCACCAGCGACAATTCCTGGCTGAGCAAAATTTACCTCAGCCAGTTCATCGCCCGGCACATCCTCGGCCTGCCGTGGGACGAAG
The DNA here is from genome assembly GCF_008084145.1 of Paenibacillus faecis. Classification (GTDB taxonomy): domain Bacteria; phylum Bacillota; class Bacilli; order Paenibacillales; family Paenibacillaceae; genus Fontibacillus; species Fontibacillus faecis. The sequence continues at coordinate 1,493,721 of NZ_VSDO01000001.1, forward strand.
CCGGCGCTGCCGCCGATGCCGCCCATGCCGCCTGGCTGACGAGCAAGGACAACGCCTACTGGAGCTGGAGCGACCAGATGCTGGCCGGCGTAATTTGCGGCAGCCGCTACTACCCGCGGGGGGTTACTGCGATCCTTTGGCTGGATGAAGCCCGGACGGATTAACCGCGATACCCCGCAAACCATAAAAACAGGAGCCGTGCCCGTCCCTATAAGGGATTTGGGAAAGGCTCCTGTTTTTGATTTGGCGCCATCCGGCCTCGGGCCGCACGGTTCCGGCCTTCGCGCTTGGCCTGATAAAGCGCTTCGTCCGCCGCCTTGTATAACCGGTCAAGCGTGATGCCGGGGCCCGGCACCTCCGTGATCATTCCCATACTGATCGTATAGCGGATCGCATGCTCACCCATCGTCATGTCCTGCCTGCTTCTACGTTCCCGCACCAGCTCCAGCAGCCCTTCGGCTTTGGCGTCCGCATACGCCTCTTCCGCTTCCGGCAGAAAGAGGGCGAATTCATCGCCGCCGTACCGGCCGAACAATTCCCTGTCGCCAAACTGAAGCCTGACGTTCCCGGCCAACTCTCTCAACACGGTATCGCCGACATCATGTCCAAAGGCATCGTTAATCCCTTTAAAGTTATCAAGGTCCAACAGGATAAACGTGACCGGTTTGCGGTGCTTCGCGCAATCGTCCATCAACCGCCCGGCCTCCTGGAGGAACGAGCGTCTGTTCAACGCACCGGTCAAATCGTCCCGGCTGGCCAGCTTGTACAGGTCCCGGTCGGCTTTTTCCTTGGAAATCAGCACAAATCCCGCATTTCCCAAGGTCATAATCAAATAAAGCGACAGGAACGACAATGTCTGATAAGGCCCCGGCTTGTTCACCGTCACCGGCAAGGCCGGAAAAAGGGTTAATCCGATGCGGATCAACAGACCGGCGGCCATAAGGAGATATAAATATCCCATTAAAATGCGAAGAGCCGAGCGCTTCCTGGAACCGATCATGCGGAGCGCCGGAGGAAGCAGAAAAAGCGCCACCGCCATGGACACGATAAAAATGCGGATGGATTCGTTGTTTTGCAGAAGAACGGCCAACAGATAGGCTCCCATGGAAGCCGCGATCAGCCAGCTATAGTAGCGTAACGTCCCGTGAGACCACGGATCCTCCACAATCCGCATCAGCGCCAAGGTTTCGAGCCCGACGCCGAGCAAAAAAACGAGATTCGCCGCGGCGAGAACGGCCATGGGGACGGTTCCGTCCGGGATCGCCAGCAGTGCCCAGGTGACCGTTTGGCACCCTTTTGCCGCATAAAAGATAAGATAGGAGTTATCCTTGGGTTGTTTGTAGCGGTAGGCCGTGATAAACATCATCGTAAACAAGTGGCCCAGGGAAAGCAGAATATAAACGGTTTTCATGTCCATTTTTAACAGCATCATGTGCGTTAGCCACGCCTTCCCCCGAAGAAAGGATCATATTTTGATTATAATAACTGAAATTTTAGGCTTTATCGAGATAAAAAAACAGGCCTCCGACATCATCGTCGAAAACCTGTTCCTTTAATGCTCCGATTTATGTTTATCAAGTCAGGCCGGCGCCGGCTGGCTCTGTCTGGAAATGACGAACAGCGAGAACCAGATCAGGATAAAGCCTACCGCCTGCGCGACGGTGACCATCTGTTGGAACGCGATCCAGTTCACCAGCACCCCTACCATCGGGAAGCTTAGTTCGGCCAGGGTAGCTACGGAAGCTTTCGTTGTCGTTAAACCTTTGTAGTAAACCAGCAGGCTGAGGAGCCCCGGCAGCAGAGCCTGACCAAGCAAATTCAGCGAAAAAGCGGCCATGCCTGAAGCCTCCGTCGGCAAATGCCACGCGGCCCCTTCATTCCAGGTCACGGCCAGCAGCAGCGGCAGCGCCAGGATGAACCGCAGCGAGGTGACCGTCTCGTATTTCATCTGTCCGACCATCATCCGTCCCATCACCGTCGAACCGCCCCAAAGCGCGGCGGCGCCGAGCGAAAGCAGACTGCCGACCTGGATAAAGTCGTTCCAGTGTCCGAACGGCACCGAAAAGCCGAAGGTCAACAGATACGTGCCGGCCAACGCGATAAGAAACAGCAGGGCAAACCGGCGCGGGAGCGATTCCTTCAGCAAGAAGCGGGCCATCACGATCGCGAACAGCGGCTGAAGCTTTTGCAGCAGCAGAACGGCGTTGGCATCGCCGTGCGACAGCCCCATGGTAAACAGAATGGTGGCGATGGCGGAACCGCCCCAGGAGATGAACAACAGCGCTCCTACATGCTTCCAGCCGATTCCCTTAAGTTCTTGCCGGTTCTTCCACAAGGTCGGCGCCACGACCAGCGCGATGAGGATGTGCTCCAGTAAGACGAGCTGGGCCGAGGTGATCGACTTCAGCAAAATAAGACGAAACAGCGGATCCACGCCCCAGAGGGCGGCCCCCAAAACGACCAGCCAGAAACCGCTTCTTGCGCGGCTTCCCGAAACCGGTCGCGATGGATGGACTTGAATTGTGGCACTTGATGCATTTTCCATATTCCCGACTCCTTCTTGAATATGGGGTCTACGCGAAAAAGCCCCCGGCATTGACATCAGTCAACATTCGGGGGCCGATCAAAATAAGCTTGCGGGGGTGGGATAATACATCCGCACCGGCACCCGCATGCCTGTGATTGATCTTCTCCCATCCGGACTTTACCGTCGGCCCTGGAGTCGCACCAGGTCAGTCCCCGTCCCTTAGGGAACGGAGAGTCGCGGGCTAAATCATCGATCCGATGATCATCACCGCCGGTCAGGAATTTCACCTTACCCCGAAGATCCATATTCATTTAAATTTTAATTTAATGGGTTGATTTCATAGTACTTCAGCAGCTTATGAAACTCTGTAACAAACGTCACAACGCAAGTTGTTCGGCCGTGAAATCCGAAATGAAAAACTCATTTGCGATCATTATAACACTATTTCAGCAATTTTGTAATCTACTATTTTTTTTATAGTGGATTACTCAAAGGCTGGAATAGCGATTTCACTGTAGTTCTTTTCCAGAAACTGTTTTACTTCCGGACTCGAAATGGCTTTGGCCAGTTTTTGGATCGCCTCGGAATCCTTGTTGTCCTCGCGGGCAACCAGTGTGATGGCAAACGCGGAATCCGTCGTTTCCGTCAGCAGCGCGTCCTTTTTGGGCGTCAGACCGAGCGGGCTTGCATAGGCCGGTGTCATAAGAACCAGGTCGGCGTCGTCCAGCATCCGGGCGAGCATAAGCAAATCAACTTCTTCAAATTTGAAGTTTTTCGGGTTTTCCGTAATGTCAGCTACCGTGGCTTGAATTCCTACGCCTTCCTTCAGCTTGAGGATTCCCGCTTTCTCCAGCATGACCAGCGAACGCCCCGTATTCGACGGGTCGTTGGCGATTGCGATGGTCGCCCCCTCAGGCAGTTCATCCATGCTCTTGTACCGCTTGGAATACGCCCCATAAACGGCGTGATAGACCGGCTGAACGGCTGTGAGCTTGCTGCCTGTGCTCTCATTATATTGCTCCATGTAAGGAACGTGCTGGAAAAAGTTGGCGTCGACTTCCTTGTTCGCCAGCGCGTCGTTCGGCTGGATGTTGTCGGACAGCACAACCAGTTCCAGATTGACGCCTTCCTTCTGAAGCTGCGGCTTGATCAGTTCCAAAATTTCCGTCATCGGCGGAATCAGCGTTGCCACTTTCAGGGTCACGGCCTGTTTGCCGGACGCTTTCGCGGTGGAGGAAGTGCTCCCCTGTTCCGCGGTTCCTTTCTCCGCGGCACCGCCGGTGTTGCTGCCGCAACCCGCAGTAATGATCATGATCAGGGCTACGAGCCCAAGCATCCATTTTCTGTTCATCTCCAACATCCTTCCTTTTTGCGCTTTGTTTTTGTGAATAAGTGAATAAAGGACTTTTGCGCCGCAATAAGGGTCTTTTGAGGCGCTATTTTGTCGAATTTGGCTAGTTGGGACGAAATAGCAGCATTTTGGGATCTTATTTTTGAAAAAAGCCGGCTAGACCTTCATATTTGGGCCCGCCGCGGGGAAATAAGGCCCTTTTTGACCGCTATTCTTCCGGGAAAGCCGAATCGGGCCGAAATAACGGCCCAAATGGCCGCTAATCCCGGTTCCGGCGATCAAAGGGCCATTAGAAGGCACGTTCCCCGATTTGAGCGGAAGGAGCCGGCTTGCTGCCGCGCCGCTTCTAGCGTTATCTTTTGTCCAGCCATCGGGAAATCCGGCTTCCGGCAAACTGTATGAGCTGAACCAGCACAATCATCAGAACGATGACCGCGGCCATCAACTCCGTTTCGAAGCGCTGATATCCGTAGCGGATGGCAAAATCGCCGACTCCGCCGCCGCCCACGACTCCCATCACCGTGGAATAGGAAATAAAGCTGATCGTCGAAGTAGTGAGGCCGAGTACTAGTCCGGAACGGGCTTCCACGTATAGAAATTTCATGACGACCTCCAGCTTGGAAGCCCCCATCGAAAGAGCGGCCCCGACCACGCCGCGCGGAACTTCAACCAGAGACTGCTCCACCTGTCTCGCATAGATGGCAATGGAGACCACGCCCAGGGGGACGGAAGCCGCCAAGGTTCCGATCGCCGTTCCTACGAGCAGCCGGGTCAGCGGAATCATGAATACGACGAGCAGCAAAAACGGAAAGGAACGGACCACATTCACAAATCCGTTCAGCAGCGCGGACCACGTCCGATTCTCGTAAAGCTGCCCCTTAGCCGTCAGAAACAGCATCGTGCCGAGCGGGAGGCCGAGCAATACGGCGGCGGCCACAGAGATCCCCACCATGAGAAAGGTCTCTCCGACGGCCTCAGCGATCTGGGTCCGAAACTGCATCACCTTCTCGGCCATCAAGGCGAAGTCAAACATGGGCCTCCCCTCCCTCTCCAAGCAGTTGTTCCCGATAGGACAACTTGGGGCGGGAACTTTCCGCCGGAGTCCGGCGCGGCAAAGCAAAACCGTCGACCAGCCTGCCACGTTCCATGACGGACACCTCATGACAGAGTTCCTTCACAACCTCCATCTCATGGGTCACAATGACGATCGTCACCCCGAGCGTCGTGTTGATGTGCCGGAGCACCGCGAGAATTTCCGAGGTGGTGTCCGGGTCCAGAGAGGAAGTCGGCTCATCGCACAGCAGCACGGCCGGCCGGTGGGCCAGGGCCCGGGCGATCGCCACCCGCTGCTTTTGCCCGCCGCTGAGCCGGGCCGGGTATTGATCCGCTTTGTCCTCCAGTCCGACAAACCGGAGGCACTCCAGCACGCGCTCCCGCCGCTGCGTTCTTCCCGTACCGGCCAGTTCCAGCGGTACCGCCACGTTGCCGCTCACGGTGCGGTTATGCAGCAAATGAAACTGCTGAAATACCATGCCGATCGAGCGGCGGGCGATGCGCAGTTTGGCTTCGGGCAGCGCGGTCAGGTCCTGGCCTAGCGCGACAACCCCGCCTTCATCCGGCGGCTCGAGCAGATTCATCATCCTGAGCAGGGTCGATTTCCCCGCCCCGCTCGGGCCGATAATGCCGTGAATCGTTCCGCCCCGAACGGTCAGGGACACCCGGTCGACGGCTTTGAAACCTCCGGTACCCGATCCGTAACTTTTGCTGACTTTATGAAGCGATATCATCGGTCTACTGCCCCCTACGAATCAACCAAAAGTTGTATCAATATTTCTCAAACACTGTTACAATGCATAAATCCCCTTGATTATAGACTATTTTTAATACTGTGTCACCAAAAACAGTTTGTTATTACACAACTTATGGAAAGTAAAAACATATTCCTGCATGATCATGCCTGTATTCTAAGGAATAATCGTAACTTTGCGAGGAGATTAAGAAATATGAAAAAAGAGAGCTCTCGCTCTCTTTTTTGGGTTATCTTTCCTTTTTTAACGGCTGAAGAACATGGCGACGACCATGTTGAGCTTATCCGCCGACTTAACGGCCTTTTGGGGAGCTATTTCACGCCAAGAAGCCAAATTCGACATAATCGCGCCCCGTATGACCGTTCTCCAATTGCTTGATGCAATTCTAGTGCCCCATTCATGAGACAATGCGGATAACATAAAATTCCTGCATAAATGCATGTTTTTTTCTTGTTGGGAACAGAAATTTCAAAATTCCTGCAATTCTGCAGGAATTTCCGACGAAACCGGCTCTTTTCTCTAAAATCGCTAGAAATTCCTGCAGATTTGCATCTTTTTTCGCATTCCCTCTGAGATCGGCTTAAATACCTGCAGATTTGCATCTTTTTGGAGTTGGAAGGGTTGGAAAGTAGGCTAGAAACCTTGATCGCCTTGACCGTAGGTGGCTAAATACGTTTTGGATGTCCATGGGCGTGAGATGGCATACTTGATGTCTGAAGAGACACTAGTGGTTTTCAAAACGAAAAGCGGTTGACATCCCTTCCGTTTAGAGGGGGCATCGGAGTACCCCCTTCCTCCACCGGAAGTTTATATCGCCGGCATCACATTCCCGCCATTGACGGGAATATAGGCTCCGGTAATAAACGAAGCCAGGTCCGAAGCCAGAAACGCGACCGCGTTGGCGATGTCCTGATCCTCGCCCCGGCGCTTCATCGGCACCTGGGCAATATAAGCGGCATCGTGCAGTTCGGCTTCGCCGCGGTCTTTTTCGCTGATCGTCCATCCCGGCGCCACCTGGTTAACCGTGATTTGATGGGGGCCGACCTCCTTGGCCAGTACGCGGTAAACTCCGTCCATGCCTCGTTTGCCCGCCGTATACGCCGATTGGTGCGGGAAATTCTGCATGGCGCATTCCGTGTTGATTCCGATCATCCGCCCCCTCCCTTTTTCGATCATGGCCGGAATAAACGCCTTGGCCAAAAAAACGCTCTGCAAGACGCAGGAATCGAATTGGCTGACATAATCCTCGACCGGCTGCTCCAACACGGACTTCCACTCATACTGGACGACCGCGTTGGCCACAACGATGTCCGGATTTCCGAGTTTGGCCCGAATTAGCTCCCGCATTTCCCGAACGCCCTCCTCACGGGTGATGTCCGCCTGCACGATCATCGCTTCCCCGCCCGCCTTCGTAATTTCATCCATTAACTCCTGCGCCTTCGCTTCATTGCTCATATAATGGATCGCCACTTTGGCTCCGCACCGGGAGAGCGTTCGGGCCATCACGCGTCCAAGCTGACCGGTCGCACCGGTAATCAACACAATTTTCCCCGTTAAATCTATATTCATTCTGATGATCTCCTCTCTTGGCTAGGGTCCCCGGATCCATGTCCAAATGGGGCCATCCCTTGGCTGCCGTGCTTTTGATACATTTCTGCATGCGCTTTCCTGAATCCTGCACGCACCATCAATCGAATAACAAGAATGGCATTATGACAAAAATATTTTATATTTTGCAATATATATATTGCATTTTGTCTAGTATAGTATTACTATTAAGCCAACAAGAAAACGCGATTTCCCTTCACAAAGCAGGTAAAAGGTAGCACACAGCACGTAGTATATAGCACACAACAGTTAGTACGTAAAAGTTAGCACGTAACACGCAACTCACTAACCATCCCAACATGCGAATTTGCGAAAGGAGTTCACTATATGAACTGGTTCAACAGAAACAAACTGACGGACGAACGTATCGTCAACTTAAAAAATCAAATTTACAGGGAAGCCTATCTCCTCATCACGATCATCTGCTCCGCGTCCATTATCCTGAAGATTTTTCTTCAGGAAGACCCTTCCACCCTAACGGAAGTCATAGTGTTATTGGCCGGCGGTATTTACTACGGAGTCCGCAGCGTCATGCTCGGCATCTACTCCGAGGAAGTGGAAGTCCATGACCGGGAGAGCAAGACCCCCTACAGCCGGAAAACTGTATGGTCCGGGCTCGCGATCGGCCTGGGGATCGCCCTCTTTTTCGGAATCCGCAGCGCGCTGCTTTACGGAAAAAGTGATCTACAGACCCAAGTCTGGTATTTCTTCCTGGTCTTTGCGGTCTCCCTCATCATTTACCTGCCGTTTTTTATCGCCTTTCAGGTGACCGTCCATCACTGGGCCAACAAGGCGAGCAAGAAATTTGCGGAAAGCGATCTGCGCGATCCTGAATAAGAGAGAAGGTAGGGAATAGCGCATGAAAAATCTGAAATTAAAGCTGGCCCGCGTCGAAAAAGATCTGTCACAGGACGAACTGGCCAAGCTGGTGGGCGTATCGCGTCAGACGATCGGGCTCATCGAGCTCGGAAAATACAATCCGTCCCTCAGCTTGTGCATCGCGATTTGCAAGGCCTTGTCCCGGACACTGGACGACTTGTTTTGGGAGGAAGAATCGTAGCGGAGCGGATCCGTCCGATTTTTCTATACATATTCACTAACCATAGGGAGAGATTGAGATGACGTATTTGCAGAAAAAAACAGCAAGAACCCTCACCGCACTGCTGGTCACCGCCGTGCTGGCCGGGGGATGGCCGACGGCCGGGAAGGCCGCCGCCGAACCCTCCGTTTCCGCCCCCATCGCAGGGAAAGTCACGGAAGTGCGCACCTCCACTGAAGCGATTGCCGATTGGAAAAACTGGACCAAGGACCATGCCTACCGTCTGGAAACGATTCAGCCCGCCGTGGCCGGTCAAACCGCCAACTACGACGATTTGCAGATGCTAAAGCCGCTGCTTCAGGATAAGCGCATCGTTTTTCTGGGGGAAAGTTCGCACGGCGTAGGGGAATTCAACTCGGCCAAAACCCGCTTGATCCAATTTCTCCATGAGGAAATGGGCTATAACGTGCTCGCCTTCGAAAGCGGCCTTTCCAATACCGCATTCGGCTACGGGAGAGCCGGATCGGCCGGCGCCGAGGAAACGATGAAGAGTTCGATTTTCGGCGTATGGTGGTCCAAAGAAATTCTACCTTTATTCGACTATATCAAATCATCCACCCGGACGGAGAAGCCGCTCGTGCTCACCGGTTTTGACATGCAGCTGCAGTACCCGCTGATCGAAGGGGATTGGCTTCAAGACGCGGCGCTGGCGCAAAAGCTGAAAGAGGCGGAGGAAAAGCTCTCCGATTATTCCGCAACCGCCGACATCAAGGCTTATCAAAAGGAAAAAAGCCGGCTGATCTCCGTCTATAAGGAAGTTCTGAAATCGCTGAAAACGGAAAAGGTGCAGGCGAAGCTGAAGGAGCTATATCCTACGAATCCGAAGCTTCCGATTTTGATGGAACGCAGCCTGAACGACCGGATTCGCGTGGCGGAGGAATATGTCGAGCTGTCGATCCAGTCCAACGTCGAACTGGCGGCGGGAGATTATACGGCGTTCCTGAAATCGATGGAATGGCGCGATCAAGCGATGCTGAACAACCTGCTGTGGCTGGCGAACGAAGTGTATCCGCAGGAGAAATTCATCGTCTGGGGCCATAACGACCATATTCGCAAAGCCCAAAGCAAGGTCATCGGCACACCGTATCCCATCAAACTGATGGGCGAGATGCTTCCGGACGACTTTAAAAAGTATAGCTATGTCCTCGGCCTCTACGCCGCAAGCGGCAAAACCGCGGACAACACGGGGGCCGAGCACGATGTTCTGCCTCTGGAGCCGGGATCGGTGGAATCCATCCTGTCGGCGGAGGGCGCGCCTTATACGTTTATCGATCTGCGCTACCGTCAAAACGAAAGAGGCAACTCCTGGATGTTCGAACCGCGGCAAACGTACAGTTGGGGCATGATCCCGGAAAGTTTGATCGCGCGCGACCAGTACGACGGGCTGCTGCTTATCGACAATGTGCACCCGCCGCAGTATTTGCGGAACAAGAAATAGGACACGCGAGAGGATACGCCAACCGGAGCCAAAAAAGCCGCTTCACCCTCGATCCAACTTCGGATCTACAGGTGAAGCGGCTTTTTAGCGTTTGCGGCCGGCTGCGCGGCTCTCCCGCAAAGGGCCGCCGCGCGGCGCCTAGCCGAACAGCCCCAGCAGCCGCTCGGGGCTGAGCTCGGCGGTCGACGGCAGCAGCAGGTCGGCCTCGCCGAGCCGGTCGGCGCTGCCGATGCCGACCGCCTTCATGCCGGCGGCCCGGATCGCCGCCACGCCCGCGGCCGCGTCTTCGACGCCGGCGCAGTGCTGCGGCGGCACGCCGAGCATGTCCGCCGCCCGGAGGAACAGCTCCGGGTCCGGCTTGCCCTTGCGCACGGCGGCGGGATCCGCCACCGCCTGGAACCAGGAGCCGGCGCCCAGCCGCTCCAGAATCAGCGGGGCGTTCAGGCTCGCCGACGCCAGGCCGACGGCGATGCCCCGCTCCCGCAAGGCGGCGATGAGCTCACGGATGCCCGGCAGCAGGTCCGCCGGCGTGAGCCGGCCGATCAGTTCGCGGTAGCGCTCGTTTTTGCGCAGCGTCAGGGCGGCCTTCTCCGCAGCGGACCAAGCGCGGCCGCTCCGCTCCAGAATAATCTCGAGCGACTCCGCGCGGCTCACCCCTTTCAACCGTTCGTTCACCTGACGGTCAAAAGGGATGCCCAGTTCGTCGGCCAGCTCTTTCCAGGCGAGATAGTGCAGCTCCGCCGTATCCGTGATCACGCCGTCCAGATCGAAGATAACGGCCTCCAGCTTCCGGGCGAGCGAGCGCCGGATCGACGAGCCCGCCGCGGACAGCTCCAGCTGTTCGCCGCGATGGCGGAAGGTGAGGCGGTCGCCTTCCAGCAGCGTATACTCGACGGCTTCATGCCCGATTCTTACATCCAGCAGACAGCCGCGGTGCATGATCTTGAACCGCAGACTGTCCCACGGGGACGGCAGGGCGGGCGCAAACGACAGCACGCCGTCGCCGAACAAGCGGAGTCCGGCAAAGCCGTTCACCACCGCCATCCACGATCCGCCCATCGCGGCGGTGTGCAGACCGTCTTTTACATTCCCGTTCACGTCGTCCAGATCCATCCGCACCGTACGGTTGAAATATTTGTACGCCTCTTCCAGACGGCCGATCTCGGCGGCGACGATGCTGTGAATGCAGGGCGACAAGGAGGAATCATGGGTCGTCAGCGGTTCGTAGTACCGGTAATTGCGTATTTTGTCCGCCAGTGAAAACCGGTCGCCGAGCAAAAACAGCGCCATCACGACATCCGCCTGCTTCAATACCTGATGCCGATAGATGACAAGCGGATGGTAATGCAGCAGCAGCGGGTATTTGTAAGACGGCGTGTGTTCGAAATCCCATCGTTCCTTGCTCAAAAAGGTATCGTCCTGCGCCACGATGCCGAGCTCGGCATCGCCGGGAATATACATCAGATCCGCGGCCCTTCTCCATTCGGCCACTTCTTCCTCCGTAAGCGCCAGCTCCCGCTGCAGCCGCTCATAATCCACCGGATAATCCCGCCGCAGCTTCTCCGCCGTTTCGCAGGCGTAGTGAAGCTGCTCCCGGACCATCAGATTCGTATAGGCGTTGTTGTTGACTACAGCCGTATACTCATCCGGCCCGGTGACCGCGTCGATACAGAACGCGCCGCCCCGCGCGGGATTGAAATGCCCGAGGTCGGCCCAGAAACGGGACGTCTCGAACAGAATCTCCGCGCCCTTTTCCGCCAAATACCGTTCGTCCCCCGTCGCCAGCACATACTGCCGGATCGCGTAAGCGATGTCGGCGTTGATATGCGCTTGTGCCGTTCCGGCCGGGAAAAACGTGGAATTCTCCTCCCCGTTGATCGTCCGCCACGGATACAGTGCGCCTTTCTGCGCCATCTGGGCCGCCCGTTCCCGGGCCTTGCCCAGCGTGGCGTAACGGAAATCGAGCAGGGCGCGGGCCACCTCCGGCCAGGTGAAGGTGAAGAATGGCAGCATATACATTTCCGTATCCCAGAAATAATGGCCTTCATACCCTTCCCCCGACAAACCCTTGGCCCCGATATTCGTGATGCCGTCCCGGCCGGTGGCCTGCAGCAGACCGAAGGCGTTGAATCTTACGCCCTGCTGCATGGCCGGATCGCCCTCGATTTCCACGTCCGCACGGCTCCAAAAACGCTCCAGAAAAGCCCGCTGCTGTGCGGCCAGCGCTTCGAAGCCCAGCCGGTCCGCCAACTCCAAGGTTTCCGCGCTGCGACTCGGCAGCTCTTCCTCCGGATAATCGCGTGACGTGTGGTACGCGATATATTTGGTTAACCGGACAGTCTCTCCCTGGTTCAGATACAGCGTATACCGAATCCCGTCGCGAGTCCCGTTCGCGTATCTTTCCACCCGGCAGTCGCGCTCGCCCGGAGCTTCCAGGCGGTGGTACAAGCCCGTGAGCAGGGCAAACCGGGTGTTGCGCGTCCGGTGCCGCATCCAGCAGCCGGCTCCCTCCTGCCCGGCTTCCTCGAACAGCAGGCTGGGCTCGGTACGCCGCGCGCCCAGCCTCGGATCGTCCGAGCCTTCCGGCCCCGTCACCTGGGCGTCGATGAGCGAGGACAGCTGAATTTCGCCGGAGAAATTCAGCGCCTTGACCTCGTAGCAGAGGGCGGCCAGATGTTTATGCTCCAGCGAAACCAGGCTGCGGACCACGATCTCCACCCGGTGCCCGCCCGGGGATTCCCACTCCGCTTCCCGGCGAAGGAGGCCTTCCCGCATATCGAGCTCCCGGCCGTGTTTGTGCACGGAGCCGGTATGCAGATGAAACGGCTGCCCGGCGATGCACAGCTCTACGATCCGGGCATTGGGAACGTTGAGCATGGCATGATTGTGCGTAGGGTAGCCGTAGGCGACCTCCGGATAAATAACCGGCTCGGCATCGTAAAAACCGTTGAGGTAGTTGCCGGTGACGGAGGAGCCCTCCGTTCCGCGGTACCCCTCCTCGAAATTCCCCCTCATCCCGATATAGCCGTTTCCGAGGGCGAAAATACTCTCGCTCCGCTGTTGATTTTCCTCGAGATAAGCGACCTCTTTGATGCTCCATTCCGTAAAAGGATGCAAGGCATATGCGTGTGAATGTGCGTGTGCTTCGGGTTTCATCATTTTTTTCCCATCCTCATTCAAAGCTTCGTGTCTGTAGCGTCTGCGCTATGCACCATTACCCGCCGGTCTCAGCCCTTAATCGAACCGCCCATGAGGCCCCGGACGAAGTATTTTTGCAGCAGGAAAAAGATCGCCAGCGGCATCAGCATCGAAATAAACGCCGCGGAGGTCAGCAGGTGCCAGTCGTTGCCCCGGGAACCGACCAGGTCGGCAATCTTCATCGACATGACCTGTACGCCCGGCTGGTTACCGATAAAGATCAGGGATACCAGGTAATCGTTCCATACCCAGAGGAATTGGAAGATCCCGATCGAAGCGAGCGCGGGCACCGACAGCGGCAGAATCAGCCGGGAGAAAATCGTAAAGTGGCTGGCTCCGTCAATGAACGCGGACTCGAACAAATCCCTCGGCAGTTGGCTGATGAAGTTGTACATAAAGTAAGTCACCAGCGGCAAGCCGAACGCCGTGTGCGCCAGCCAGATGCCTAAGTAGCTGCCGTTCAGGCCGAGCGAGGTGAAATCCTTGAGCACCGGAATCAGCGCGACCTGCAGCGGGATGACCAGCATGGCGATAATGACGACGAACAGCGTCTTCCGCCCCGGAAAGCGCAGCCACGCAAAAGCGTAGGCGGCAAAGGAAGCGATCAGGATCGGAATCACCGTGGCTGGAACCGCGATCGTCAGCGTGTTCCAGAACGCTTGGGAAAGTCCGGTCCCTTTCTGCACGGATTCGCTGCCGTCGGGGTTCTTGAGCTTGTATTCCTTCCCGGACAATACGTTTTTGTAATTATCCAGCGTCAAATCCGGTTTGAATTCCCAGCCCCGCTCCATCACGCTGAGCGTCCGCTGCCGCCGGTTCTCCCACATCAGACGCTCCCCGTCGACCATGACGCCCTGCTTCAGCTGATCGTCGGTGAACGTCTTGCCGTTGACTTCAATCGGCTGGCGCAGGTCCAGATCTTTGGATAATTGAACGGTTTCGCCGGACTGCTTCCACGCCTGGTGCGGGAATACGTTCCACCAGCCGGTTTGCAGAATATCCGCGGCCGGCCGGAAGGAGGAGATGAACAGCCCCAGCGTCGGCACCAGCCAGAGGAGACAGATGAACCCGAGGACGATATTCACGATCGTCTTGCTTCCTTTTCGTTTGGCGCTGCGTGCCATCAGAATCCCCCCTGTTTGCGGAACTGCCGCAGATTCACGATGACGACCGGAAGAACGGCGATCAGGAGCACGATGGCCAAGGTCGAGCCGTAGCCGAAGTTCCGGTACATGAAGAATTGCCGGTAAAACTGCGTGGCGACCACTTCCGTATCGTACTGTCCTCCCGTCATGACCATGACCACGTCGAAAATTTTCAGCGTAAATACGATGATCGTTGTGGTTACGGTCAGTAGCGTCGTTCCGATATACGGAATGATGATGCGGAAAAAGATTTTGATCTCCCCCGCTCCGTCCACGCGGGCCGCCTCCAGAATATCGTCCGGAACGCCTTTGATGGCGGCCGAGAAAATCACCATCGCGAAGCCGGTCTGCATCCAGATCAGGATGAGGATCAGGAACAGGTTGTTCCACGGCTGTACCATACTCGTCCAGGCCTGCGGTTCTCCGCCGAAAAAGGAGACGATGGCATTCAGCAGTCCGATCTGTTCATCGCCGGGCTGGTAATAATATACGAACTTCCAGATAACCCCCGCAGCCACGAACGAAATCGCCATCGGCATGAAGATGATGGATTTCGCCAGCTTTTCGAAGCTGCTGCGGTCGGCCAGGATCGCGATCAAAAGCCCCAAGCTTACGCAGGCCAGCGTGCCGATAAACACCCACAGCAGATTGTTGCGCAGCGCGATTCCCATCAGCCGGTCGCTGAAGATGGCGGCGTAATTGGCCAGGCCGACGAACTTATCCGACGAGGCGTTGAAAAAGCTCAGGTAGAGCGTGCGCAGCGCGGGCAGCACCACCAGCCATCCGAGCAGAATCGCGGCCGGGCCGATGAAAATATAGGGCAGTATTTTTCTGCGCACTTTTTCGGGATACCGCTCCGCCGCCCAGTTCAGGCTCATGTAGATCAGGTAGACGCCCAACACGCCCCAGATTACGGCAAGCACCGCGGTGACGAGCGGATTCAGCGATGCATCGCGGAAGAACAGGAAGATTGCGCCGTGCACGACGAGGTTGGCCAAAAGGACCGCCGCCGAAACGACGACGGCCTTTGGACTTGTTCTCTGCTTGGCTTGAGTACTCATGGCGACCCCTTAGTTGTTCCAGCCGGATTGCATTTGTTTCAGGGCTTCGTCCAGTGATGCCGTTCCGCTCACATAGTCGGTCATCCCTTTCCAGAAGGTCCCCGCGCCCACTTTGCCCGGCATCAGGTCGGACCCGTCAAACCGCAGCGTCGTTGCTTCTTGTACGAGCTTAGCCATGCGGCGGTCCGATTCGGACATGTACCAGTCAAGCGGAGCGTCGTTCATCGGCGCGATCACGCCGCCGGATTGTACCCAGGATTTGATCGACTCGCCCGTCGTGAAGAACTCCATTACCGCGCGAACTTCCGGACGGTCGTTGAACATGGCGTAAATGTCGCCGGCCACGAGAACCGGTTTGCCGTATTGCTCATCGATCGGCGGCAGGTAGAACCAGTCGTAATCTTCATCCACTTTGGCCGTTTCCGGGAAGAAGCTGGTGATAAAGTTCCCTTGACGGTGGAGCCAAGCTTTTGGCGGGCTGTCGAAGAGGGGTGCCGCCGCATCGCCAAAGGCTGTCGTCACGATCGATTTGGTGCCGCCGTACACATAATCCGGATTCAGCCAAATACCGGACATGATTTCCACCGCGCGTTTCACTTCAGGCGAAGTAAATGGCAGCTCCCCTTTGACCCATTTGTCGTAGTTTTCGGGGGACGTCGTCCGCAGCATAATGTCCTCTACCCAGTCGGTGGCCGACCATCCCGTGGCCGCGCCGCTCTCGATGCCGATCGACCAAGCCGGATCGCCGTCCTTGGCGATTTGCTCGGTGAGGGTCATCATTTCATCCCAAGTTTGCGGAACTTCGTATCCGGCTTCCTCAAACTGCTTTTTCGGATACCAGACCAGACTTTTGACGTTGCTGCGGTTCCAGATGCCGGCCATGATTTTTCCGTCCTTCCCGTCCATGGTCGCCATGTCGAGCCAGCTTTGGTTATAGTTCGCCTTTAGCTTTTCCTGGTCGAGAACGTTGGTCAGATCGATCACCTTGCCGGTCTTTGCGATGGAGGCCAGCAGCCCCGGCTGCGGGAAGTCGGCGATATCCGGAGCGTTTCCGCCATCCACGCGGACGTTGATCGTCGCCTCGAATTCCTTGGACCCCTCGTATTGGATATCGATGCCGGTTTTCTCCTCGAATTCTTTGATGCTGTTTTCGAATTTGACCTGGTCGGCATCCACGAACGGTCCGAACATGGTCACTTTGGTGCCTTTATATTCGCCCTTCAGCGCCAGATCAAGCGGTGATCCCGTACCTTCCCCGCCGCCGTTCGCCGCGCCTTGATTGTTTCCGGTCGCCCCATTCTCCGCAGGTGTGGGAGCCGGGTCGTTCTTCGCGGCCTTGTTACCGCCGCCGCAGGCGCTTAACATCATCGTGAATGAAAGACAGAGTACGAGCAGTAATGCGAACTTGCGTCCCATCGTTTTCGTTTTCTTCATCCTTCAACATCCCCTTTTGATTATTTCGAGTTTAACGGTCAGATCTGAGGGTCTTGCGGTGTCGGCAGGCTAAAGGCGAATCACCTCCTTAAAGAAGTAAAAAACGGTTCCGAAAGCGGAGCTCTGATCTAGTTTCAAATCCCGTTTGTGTTTTGTATACGCTTTCATAATGTTGATTTACCCTCGCTTACTTCTCTTCCCGGCTGCGTGTCGTGCTGTACTTTGAAGCTTAGCCTAGAGTTGTGAAAGCTAGCCTGAATTTGCGAAAGATTGCAAAGCTTGCGAAAGACTTCAAAGTTTGCGAAAAGACGTAAGGAGAGTAATGGTTTTTTTGAAAAGCTTTTCAGAATCGCCGATATTCCGTGGAGAACACGGCCAAAAAGCTTATTTTTCCCGGGTGGATTCTCTTACAATCAATCTATGCTGCAATCTCTCCCGGGTGACTTGTACCCGGCCGGTCGCCAGCAATTCGTGAAGCTTCTCCACCGAACGGTATCCCATCTCGTACATGGGCTGGGCTATCGTCGTCAGCTTCGGGATGAACATGCCGGCCATCCGGACATTGTCGAAGCCGACCACGGACACCTGGCCGGGCACCAGAATGCTGCGGTCCTTCAGGTAGGAAATGACGCCCATCGCAAATTCGTCAGCCACGCAGAACACGGCCGTCGTGTCGGGGTATTTGGCGAACAGCTCCCGGGCCGCGTCATACGCATGCTCGAAGCGATGGCTCGCGAATACGATGTTGCCGCTGTTATGCTCCAGCCCCGCTTCAGCCAAAGCCCTGGCAAATCCGCGGCACCGCGGCGGCCCGGCGACCGAATTCGGATCGTTGAAGCCGATCATCGCGATTTTCCGATGTCCGAGCTCAATCAGGAATTTAACGGCGTCGTAAGCTCCCGCTTCGTCATCCACCTCGACGCTGGGCACCTCGTACTCGTAGGAGTGGGAGGACACCAGGACAAACGGAATTCGGTATCCCGCCAATTTCTCGTAATATTCCGGAATCAGCTTGTCGCTGGCAAAAATCACCCCGTCCACCTGCTTCTCATGAAACGCGTCGATGTAAGCCAGCAGGCGCCCTTCGTCCCGGTCCGTATTGCAGATC
The DNA here is from genome assembly GCF_008084145.1 of Paenibacillus faecis. Lineage (GTDB taxonomy): Bacteria > Bacillota > Bacilli > Paenibacillales > Paenibacillaceae > Fontibacillus > Fontibacillus faecis. The sequence goes on from NZ_VSDO01000001.1 coordinate 1,511,498, forward strand.
ATCAGACTGTAGCCCAGCTTGATGCAGGCGTCCTGCATGCCGCGGATAATCCCGGCGTAGTACAAATTCTCGATGTCCGGGATCAGCAGCCCCAGCGTGTAGGACTTCCGGTAAATCAAACCTCTGGCAAAAGAATTCGGCTGATACTTCAGCTCCTCGATCGCCTCCAGCACCCGCAGGCGTTTGTCCTCGGTGACCGTATCCGGCGCGTTCATCACACGGGAGACGGTGCTGATGGATACGCCCGCCCGTTTTGCTACATCCCTTATCGTTGGTTTCATAATCAGGTCTTCTTCCTTTTTTGAAAAGCTTTTCAAGGGCATTATAGCAAACAGGCAAGGCGGATGGCAATAGATTTTTGAAGCGCTTACAAATTAATACCTAATAAAGCTATATAACAGGTAACAGGTGTGATTCGGCGGGCCAATGCGGTAGGGTGATGCGATAGTGCAATGCGATAGTGCAATGCGATAGTGCAATGCGATAGTGCAATGCGATAGTGCGATGCGATAGTGCAATGCGATAGTGCAATGCGATAGTGCAATGCGATAGTGCAATGCGATAGTGCAATGCGATAGTGCAATGCGATAGTACGATGCGATAGTGCAATGCGATAGTGCAATGCGATAGTGCAATGCGATAGTGCAATGCGATAGTACGATGCGATAGTGCAATGCGATAGTGCGATGCGATGTGAAGAGAACCAGAAACACCACGATTCGGCCATCGCCGTTTCTAACGGAAATAATAGCCGCTATTTCGCGCAAAATCACACTTTTAGATTTCTAACGGAAATAATAGCGCCTATTTGGCCTCATTCCCTCCGTAATGACCTCTTTTTGCCGAAATAGCAGCTATGGCTTCCGTTAGAATTTCTAATCCGCCGTTTTGGACGAAATAGCGGCTATAGTTTCCGTTAGAATCCTCTGATGAGAGGACGGGGCGGCCACACTCGCGGCAACACCGGCCAAGAGACCAAGTTGCCCCCTATGAGCGCCAGCATCTTCGGCAGCTACAGCCGCTGCTGGCCAATTGGCCTTAAACGGCCACGTCGGCCCGGTCGCATCAGCAACTCCGGCAGAGGAGCCGAACCCATTTTTTTGGCTTTTCGGTTTTTAACGGCCACCGTGGCCACAATCGGCCATCACCGTTTCTAACGGAACTAATAGCTGCTATTTCGCGCAAAATCACACTTTTAGATTTCTAACGGAAATAATAGCGCCTATTTGGCCTCATTCCCTCCGTAATGACCTCTTTTTGCCAAAATAGCAGCTATGGCTTCCGTTAGAATTCTCTGCTGAGTGGTCGGGGCGGCCATACTCGCGGCGGCACCGGCCAAGAGACCAAGTTGCCCCTAGCAGCGCCAGCACCTTCGGCAGCTACGGCCGCTGTTGGCCAATTGGCCTTAAACGGCCACGGTGGACCGGTCGCATTAGCAACTCCGGCAGAGGGCCGAACCCGGTTTTTCGGCTTTTCGGTTTTTAACGGCCGCCGTGGCCACAATCGGCCATCACCGTTTCTAACGGAACTAATAGCCGCTATTTCGCGCAAAATCACACTTTCGGATTTTTAACGGAAATAATAGCGCCTATTTGGCCTCATTCCCGCCGTAATGACCTCTTTTTGCCGAAATAGCAGCTATGGCTTCCGTTAGAATTTCTAATCCGCCGTTTTGGACGAAATAGCGGCTATAGTTTCCGTTAGAATCCTCTGCTGAGTGGTCGGGGCGGCCACACTCGCGGCGGCACCGGCCAAGAGACCAAGTTGCCCCTAGCAGCGCCAGCACCTTCGGCAGCTACGGCCGCTGTTGGCCAATTGGCCTTAAACGGCCGCGGTGGCCCGGTCGCATCAGCAACTCCGACGGCTAGTGCCAAGGTCGGCCCAAAACGGCCAGGGTGCCCGATATCATCAGCACCTTCAACAACTGCGGTCGAAGGTGCCCAGTCGCCCCAACACAGCCGCGGTGACCAGGGATCATCAGCACCCTCGACGGCCAAGGCCAAGTTTGCCTAGTCATCATCCTAGTCGGCCACATTGTGCGCAATCGCCACGGGACGGCTATCGCTCCCCGACCTTCTCCAGCGCCTTGGCATCGAAACGGAGGAAGCCACCGTTGGCCGTGCCGACGTAAATGTCGTCGCCCGACCGGTTCAGCGTTCCGTTCCGGGTTTCGTGATCGCGCAACTCCGCGTAACCGGTTTTTACGTCGGCCACGCGGCCCAACAGTTTCCCGGTCTTCTTGTCGAGTATCAGCAGATCCTGGCCGAACGGGTACAGAAGCGTCTGCTCCAACACCATGAAGCTGCCCGCCGCCAAAGCGGACAAATCCGCCGCCTCAGAAGCGCTGTTCGGCATAATCCACAGCATTTTACCGGTTTTTGCCTCCACAGCCGCCGGTAATCCATTGATCGTCAGGTAGAGGATATCTCCCTCCAGTTCGCCCTTGCTGCCTTTGCCGGAGATTCGCCATAGCTCCTTCCCCGCGTCGGCATCGTACCACTTCGTTTCGAACGAGGTCGCTCCCCAATAATCGGCGCTGTCCAACGGGTGTTGGACCAGCAAATAGCGGCCGCCCGCCAGCTCTTCAAAACGTTCTCCGGGCACCACCGGATATTCGGCCTGCACTTTGCCCGTCGAAAGGTCCAGCCTCTTCCAGCTGTCGCCGATCAAAATCCAGCGTCTGTCCGGGTCCGGTCCGGTGAACGGATCGATTCTGGGGCCTCCCGCAAAATAAGGATCTGCGGAGTAATCGTGCGCCTGTCCTCCTTCCGACTCGATCGACCAGGCCGTTGCGCCGCTTTCCGGATCCAGCGCCCGCAGCTTTGCTCCCTCCCCGATCAGCACGTAAGGGTCCGCTGCGCCGCAGTTCAGCACTCGCACCCCTTCGCCAAACGTGGACTCCCACCGGGTTCGTCCGTTTCGAGCGTCCAGCACGCTCAGCTTCGTGCTCGTCTTCCGCTGAACGTCTCTGGAATCGTTCCGGGTTGTAACCAGGATGACGGCATCCCGTGCCGCCCACATGTCCATCTGGTTATCCTCCCCGAACCGCTGTTCCCACAGCACTTCGCCGTCGGACAACCTTACCCGGCGAATCCGGTTGTCGTACTGCTTCTCCTCGGGAGTGTAAGAGGTGAATACAGTGGCCTCCTCCCCGGAAGGATCCAGGTACGCTTGTAACCGGCCATATCCGGCGTTAATCTGCCAGCGCGTCTTCCCGTTTTCCTTATCAACGGCATACAGGGAAGCGTCATAGTGATCACCGCTGAATCCGCCGTCGTCCCCGTTGAGCAGCAGGACTTCTTTTCCCGCTCCAAGGAGATAGGTATAGGCCAACGTGCCTGAATTTCTCCACTCCGGCTGCACTTCCCGCGTTTGAGGGAGCGAAGTTACGGTATAATCCTGGGTAAAAAGATAATCATCCCCCGCGAACGGGCGGCTTGTATACCGATCCGAGCCGGGAAATACCCAGCGGGCGGCCGCCAGTTTGCCGGCCGGAGTAAACGTGACCAGTAAATGGGCGTCTTCCCGTTCATACCGCCAACTGGAGCCCAAAGTGATCGGCTTTCCGCCTTCTTTTTGCAGATTTCCGGAAACTTCCGTCAGCTTCGGATCTCCCAGCCATTTTTTCACCTTGGCGGCATCGTCTCCCGGTTTCAGCACCTGCAAGATCAAGCTTTGCAGCGTGTCAAGGTCCGGGACTGTACCCGGGCCTTCCTCCTTCAAGAGAGGCAGCGGAACGGCTGTCGTCTGGGCCACGTCCTTATCGCGAACCCAAAGCATAGCCGGACGATAGGCCTCATACGCATCTTCCGCATACCAAACCGCGGGGGGAACGATAACGCCGTACCAATCCTTCCACCGCGCGACAGCCACAAAGGTGTCGTCTCCGGTTCCGCTTCCGGTTTTCCATCGGGCCTTGCTGCGCGGTGTCAGCGAAAGCTCGCCTTCTTTGCGCAGCGTTACATACATCGGTTCGATCGATTCGGTGCTCCCGGCGGCTTCGGAAATATACCATTGCGGGATCCAAAGGGTTCCCCGTTCATAAGTATGGAACGACAGCATTTCGCCGGAAACGGACGAAATCATAAACTTTTCTCCCGGCTCGCCTATATAAGTGGCGTTCATTTGCCGAAGATCGGTACCGCTATGGACCGCCCTGGAAAAAAGCGGACTCTGAAAACGTATTTCCATCATATCCCCAGGTTTGGGAAGAGTTTTAAGCCACAGCCATTCGGAAGAGGCGGATTCTCCACTTGTTGGCGGCTTGGATACGGCCAAGCCTTCCCCGTTCTTCGTCGGCTGTCCCGCCAAGAAATCCGGAAGGCCGCTCACCGCTTCGTTCAGCGCGGCTGCCGCAACCGGGGCCGAAGCTGAAGCCGTTAATGCGGGAACTGTCCCGCCGACCAGACAAATCAGGGCCAAACTTCCCTTGATTCCATGGATTAAAGAAAAGCCCGGCCGCTTTCCCGCCGGGGGTTGCTTTGGTTTTGCCACTTCGGGTATCCCCCTTTTTTCCTGTCTATACCATTTTAGACGCATATCATGGAAAAAAGTTCTACGCTCCGCAGGCCTTCCCTACTCGCCCCGGTTCCAACTTACTGGACCTGCATGGTCTTATTGCGGGACCGCTTGGGCAGCCCGATCAGCACCATTCCACAAACGACCATTCCCCCGCCGGCAGCCTGCCACAGATCGATACGTTCCCCCAGCAAAACGAGCGCCAATACCATCGAGGTCAAGGGCATCATGCCGGAATAAGCGGCGGCGGTAAAGGCGGAAGAGCGCCGGATCCCCGCATACCAGCAAATAAAAGCCAGCGCCGTCACGACCCATCCGTACCACAACAGCGCGAGCCAGCCGGTTAAATCGAGGGTCGACAAGGCGGCAAACGGCCGTTCTCCCAGAGCCGGGACCAGGGAAACCATAAAGGCTGCTGCCGTAACGAGCGTCGTCTGGGCGACGGGGTCCACGGCTGCTTTCGGCTTCTTCCCCTCGCGGCTGGCGGCGCGAGAAAATATATTGAATAAGGACTCGCTTGCCGCCGCCCCGAGTACGAGCAGGTTTCCGGCCAGATGGCTGGCGGCCAGCGGATTCCCTACCCCCGGTTCTCCCTGAATCAGCAAAATCCCCCCGACCGTACTGCCGATCCCGACCGCGACTTTGGCATTCAGGGATTCTCTAAGCAGCACCCAGGCCAACAAGGCGGTGATCGCCGGCGCCGTTCCGGTTAACAGCCCGGCCTCCCCGGCGCTCGTATAGTCGAGGCCGGTCAACAGCAGCGCGCGGAACAGAAAGATCCCGAAGCAGGCCTGCAGCGCAACCATGCCCCACTCGCTCCACCCCATCTGCCGGATGGCCTGTCCCAAACGTTTTCCATACACCGGAACCAGCACGCCCAGCCCCAACAGCAAACTGACCGACGTGATGGTAAAAGCCCCCAACCCCGCGGCGAAACGGGCCGAGACCACGGATGTTCCGGCAAGAGTAAAGGCGAGAAGCAGGTAGATTTCTCCTTGTTTTTGTTTCATGCGAACCCTCCTGTTTTGTCACTTGCGAAAACGGCATGATATAATCATAGCCAATTACTGGACCGTTCCAAGGTCCATTTCAGTATGAATTTGACCAGACCAGTTGGCCGTAAAAAAAGAGGAGGGTTACCATGTGGGGCATTGAGCTTCAGCGCGAATCCGGCAGCGGGATACCGCTGTCGCGGCAAATTTATCAGCAGATCAGCCGTTCCATTCTTGACGGCGTTATCCCGCCCTATGAAGCGCTGCCGTCGACCCGCGAGCTAGCCCGAACGCTCGGCGTGTCCCGGCACACGGTTAGCGAGGCCTACGACATGCTGCTGGCGGAGGGCTATGTCTGCAGCCGCCAAGGGGCGCCGACCCGCGTAGTGGACGGCCTGCGTCTGGAGCGTGCTGCCGGCGGCCCCGCCCGGGATGAGGACGGGACCTATACGCAGGCAGGCGTCGGGGCGGAGACGGCCGTTGGCGGCTACGCGGCGGATTTCAAGACGGGACAGCCCGATCTTCGGCGATTTCCCAAGTATGTATGGACCCGGCTGCAATCGGAGGCGTTTTCGCAGCTTGCGTTGGAGGGGCTCGGCTACGGCAGTCCGGACGGCTATGAGCCGCTGCGGAAAGAGATCGCGGCCTGGCTGTTTCGGAGCCGGGGCATCCGGGTGCCGGCCGGGCATATTTTTGTGACGGCGGGGGCTACCCAGGCCCTGAATCTTCTGGCGGATTTGCTTCACCGCGAGGGCAAAGAATTCGTGATTGAGGACCCCTGCCATCCCGGGATTTTGAATCTGCTCCGCAACCGGGGATTCAAGTACCGCCCGGCTCCGGTGGATGAGCACGGCCTGGTCGTGGAGGGCGCTGAGGCGCTCTTCCGGCACGAAAGCGGAAACGGCGATGGCGGCGGCATTTCCGCGGTATACGTTACGCCCTCCCACCAATTCCCGCTGGGCGGCATCCTGCCGGCCAACCGGCGGATTGCGCTGCTCCGGCTGGCCCGGGAGAACTCTTTTTACGTCATCGAGGACGATTATGATTGCGAGTTCCGGTATGGGGGAGCCCCGATCACGCCGCTGTACGCATTGGATGCCGAGCGGGTCATCTATGTCGGAACCTTCAGCAAGACGGTGTTCCCGTCGCTCCGCCTCGGTTTCGCCATCCTGCCCGAGCCCCTGCACCAGCGGTGGAGGTTCTTGCGCATGTACGCGGATGTCCAATGCCCGATCGTGGAGCAGGCCGCTTTGGCCGAATTTTTGCGCACGCGAAAAATGGACCGCCACGTCAGCCGTCTGCGCAAAATCTACGGACGGCGGCGCGAGGCCCTGTTGGAGGCGGTGAAGCGCCGTTTTGGCCGGGCCGTCCTCCGGGTGTGGGGCGACAACGCCGGCCTGCATCTGGCGCTGCAGTTCGCCGAGGGGAGATACGGCAAGGATTTTTCCAGGAAGGCTCGGAAGGAAGGGATTCGCCTCTCTTCGGTCAACCAATATTCGATTGCCCGCCGCGACCAACATATGGACAAACTCCTGCTCGGCTATGGCCATCTGGAGCCCGAGGAAATCCGTTCGGGGATCGACCGTTTACATGATTTCTGGCATCGCGGTTTGCCCTGGATCTAAAGGGAGTACAGCCTGCTGCCGATGCGGGCCGACACGTTGCTCAGCCCTAAAGTATAGGCATAGTCCAGCGTCTCCACCTGGTCCAATCGATAGGCGGAAACCGTGCTTCCCGGTCTTCTTTTGGTATTGAGCTCGGCGATGATCTCCGCCCCGGAGCGGAGTCCCATGCCGTGGGCGAAATAATTTCCGTCCGGCAGCAAAATCCCGTTCTCCCCGCGCCACTCGGGCGTGTTCGGATCGAAATCGGGGTTTTTGAAATAGACGACATCGCCCGGAAACGCCTCTCCGCCGGGAACGGAAATAATGCGCAGGTCGCTGTCATATTTCCAATCGTACAACAGCAATCCGCCAAAATAAGCATTAAACGCCGGTTCCCCGATGGCCTCCAGCACCCCCTTGTACAGAGCAATGACCATAGCGGTAGCGCATTCGAACGCATACGCCCACCCGTTGCGATAAATGTCGCGGATCCCCTCCGCAGGGGTTACATCGTTACGCAGGCGGAAACCGCCGTTATCCAACCGGGTCCAATACCTCTCGTTGCACCGGGAATTCGCGAACGTGGAGAATCGCGCGCCGCTACGGTAGAGACCTACGGCCGCCTCCACGATCCGGCTCCGCGTCCTGAGTTCAAATTCCAGCACCTGGACGGAACGATACGGATACGTCACCGGGCTGGCCTGTTTAAGGCGGAGAATTTCACGCTCCGTACCGCTAAGCTCCAATCCGTCCACCTGTTCCATTTCCCCGGGGGGAAGAAGAATCATGTCTGTCACCTCGTTTATCGCCGGACACCGAGCTTTCTTCGCTCCGGCAAATTTCACTGCATTTATTCCCTTGGGCTATTGTACGCTCATGAGGTGGAATGCGTGAATGGATGGGTAAGGCAGGCGGTATTGCGCACAGCCAAACAAAAAGCCAGCCCCTTGCATCCCCATTTCACACGATTGGCGGCTGCTTGGACTGACTTTGAGAAAATGAAATTACAAAAAATCGACCGGATGCGCGTTAAGCTTCCACTTTTGATTTTCATAGATAAACGGCACCTGAATCAACCGCGACTCCCCTTCGGCTTCCGGCACATCGTATTCGAAAACTTTGGTGCTGCCTTTGTCCTCGACCACCCGGGACAGCTTCGCTTTCTCTCAATCGGTCAGAGCGCTGACATCATAAGGCATATATGCGAGCTTCCCGTCTTTCTCCACCACTGTATCCGAATCGACCCATTCCGTAATCAGGGCATCGGCATATGAAGGCTCGAGATATTCCTTTATCTTGTCCTTGGTGTTCATGTCATCGCAGAAAAAATAGTACCCCAGCGGATCGTCCCCAATCTGGCGCTCTTCCAGCGGCTTGCACTTCTTACCGCCATCATAGAAAACCGTGAAGAAACGGGTAACCCCTTCATCCCGTAATTTTAGCGCCGCTTCTCCATCGAGCGGGGGAATCACGTCATCTCCCTCATCGTCCGTCCCCCAGCCCATCTCGTCCTCGGGGGTTACCAGAAGTTCGGAGGGATCTTTCTGGTCGGCGGTGTTTTCCTGCGTTTCACCTTTTTGTCCGTTGCTTGGGCCCGCGTTTGGAACGGCACTTTTGGAGCTGCAGCCCACGGCGGCCAAGAGTAAAATCATTACCGCTACAATCTGTAACCAAAATCGAGCTTGTTTCAATTTAAGCACTCCAGTCTTCTTTTACCTATTATGCAGTTCCTTAACTTCCCCGCTATCCAGCTCAATGAACACCTGGGCCGTCTCTTCTTTTTGACCGAACCAGTCGATAGGAACCACGGCATCGTACAATGTCCAATTATCCGTATTCATTTCATCGATATTGATGTACTCCGATTTTTTCAACTCGACTTCCTTCCCGTCCGCTTTCATCCATACCCGTTTCACCGTGAAGTCCTTACTGTAGAGATGAACTGCAAGATTCATTTGCTCGGAATGATTCGTATTGTAGGCAAGGACATACGTATCATAGAGCTTGGCGTATTCATCCGGATTCCCGCTAAACAAACTGATCAGATTCCGAAACGGGTAAATATCTTCCGCCCACTCCATATCCGCCTCGCCGCCCGATTGAACGGAAGCGGGGTACAGTTCATCCTTGTTGGCGGTTCGCATAGGCTCACACGCACGGCTAAACGTCTCCGACGCAGCCGGACCTCCCCCTCCGCCTTCGGGTTCCGGGGCCAATTTCTCGAGAAATTCCCCACGGCTGGAGTAGTAGCTATCCTCATCCGAAATGGTCAGCTTAACCGGTTCGCTTATTTGCCCCGAGTCCGCATAGAAAAGTCTCTTGCTCTCTTCCGAAAACACCGGGATAATGGCCGCCAAATTGACGGTATCCGAGGTCCAGACCGGGTTCGTCCTAAACGCGGCAAACCGGCTGAAATCGGAGTCGAGCCGTTCGTTGGTCCAATACCTGTAAAGTGTATATTCATAAGGGGCAACGACCGTGTTTTCCTGCATCTGTACTTTGTCAGCCGCTAAAGAAATGTAAGGAAAATAAGGAACCGGCTCCTCGCCAACTTCCGCGTCCAGGGCCCGGAAACATGCGGAAGCTTTTTCGGCCAGATCCCCGGCTTTGTCCTGATTTGGCACCTGTACGGGCGAATTTTTCGGATTGTTTTGTCTTACATTGGAAGGGTTGCTGCTATCTAACGGTTGATTGCCTGACGGGCTGTTGGAACAGCCCGTCAGCAGAGCCACCCCGACACATATTAAAACTAGAAGCGCGCTTCTCATGGTTTCTCATTCATCTCCCTGTTTCCATTCCCCTTATTTGTAGGGATGAAGCTCATCGGCCATCAATCCTCCGACTTATTAGCCTCTATGTGCTGGACGTCTTCGATATCCATAAGCATCTTCGTTACTTCTTCCTCTTCTTCCACATACTTAGATTATGAAAAATATCGATTTGATCCTCGTATTGCTTGATAACATATTTCCCTTTCCACGACCAATATGCTTCCTTCTGTTTTACCTGAAGGGCTTGAGGTGTTCTCCATTGCTACAGAATTTTTGATATTCCCTGCACTACTAGCTTCATTTTTACAACCACCTAGAACTGTAATAATGATTGCTACTAATATCATTTTAAAAGCTTTATTTTTCATATGCTCACCACTTAGCTGGATTTGATAGGGCATGCGTTTCGCCCATTTCCCGTTATTCTCCCGGGTTGTAGCTACTTAAAAACTCCAATACAAGGATTGAAGCCTCAGTGAGCGGCATCTTCTTAATGAACGATAACAAATCATCGTAAGAACTTACCAATTTCTTGGTAGCCTCATCTAAAGAAGCCTGGTCCTCTTCATTCATCGCTTCAAAGTTACCTTGTTTGTAGTAATCCCTCGAATCCATCAGTTGCTGTATCAGCTCGTTAAACTTCGCTTCGATTGATTTCGAGCCCATATTGGAATCCAGCTGTTGCAAATATCCATAGAGCACAGCATCGATCATGCTGCCTTGTCGAATAGACATATGCGACCACATCGTCCCTCCACCTTCGGAATAATAGTGCCAGTCATACCAACTACTGTTGAGGTCTGAAATACTCGCTCGCAAGTCAGACACTTCTTTCCCTTTGATAGAGTTGTCGGATACCATATCGTTAACTTTTTCCGTAAAACATTTTCCAAATTCCGAATAAGCCTCATCCATTCCCGCCTCAGAGGGATCTTCCGAATGATTTTGATAGTATTGTTCAAATGCTTTGAAAATGTCCTTCAGTTCTGCGACTTTGGGGAGAGAATCAGTACAAACGGAGGAAGATCCGGAAGTATTCGTGTTCCCCAGCTCATCATTCGACTTGAAAGTATCCAACATCTTTTCAACCTCCGTTTCCATAGTCAAAAAAAACTTGGCTTCCTCTTGATCGCTCGGCTTGTTAGTCGCCAGTGTCTTAGCTGCTACAACCCCATCCTCATTTTTAGATATGATCTTATACTTGGCTTGATCCGCATCTTCCCATTCGCTTACATTCATAGATACGATTTCTACCAGGGGATAAGCTTCCTTTTTACCTAGATATGAAATGGTATACGTATCCACTGTTTCACGAAGCGATATCTTTCCTACCCAGTTCCTCGGGAGCTGGAATGAACCACGGGATGTTTGAATTTCACTAGCGCTTCGCAAGGTTGGCTCCTGATCGTAATATCCCCAGGAACTCAACTTCATTTTGGAGGAAGCATCATACACGTTCTTGGTAGAAAAAATAACACTAGCCTCTTTTAAGGGATAGATAATACTGAAGCGATCCTCTGCTTCGGGGTCTTCTATGATCATGGTTTCGCCAACGTTTTTCATAATGTCCGAAAACGTCATCCCTCCTCTCGTCTCGCCAAAGTGGATCGAATTGGTTTCCGCAACTTCTACATGGCTAACCGGGATTTCGTCTTCTCCTGTCAAATAAAAGACCAGACCGGCTTTGTCCAATTTGACCCACGACATCCCTGTCGCTGAATCAGTTCCTTCTATTGGGGCTTCCTTATAATCCTGCTGTAATTTCTGAACTAAAGCTTTTTTGTCCAGATCAAAATACGCGATAAATTTGTTAAAGAACTCCGAGTTTTTCAAATCATACTCCGAGGCAAATCGGCCAGTTTCGGTATTCGTTGCTGTTGCTGAATTTTTTGTATCCGCCTGCGTCCCTTTGGACGGTCCTGTTTTTGCCCCACATGCTGTAAATGCTAGTAAACTTAATATAATTATTGTCAGTATTACTCCTTTTGTCTTCACTTGATCATTCCCACCTTTTTACCTTTTTGACCGTAGACGTTGCCGTCATCACCAATAATACGGCGTACCGAAATGGGTTTTTGCGTTGTCAACCAGTACCCCTTAAGCTCAGAGACTTTTACGTTTCCTCCTTTTTTATTTGAACCGCTCTCATGTATAAACTTTCCATCGCCCAGATAGAAACCAACATGACCTACCGTGGATGAATTAGGAGAAGTAAATAAAATCAGATCACCCTTTTTTAATTTGGAAATATTAAAGTTTCCAGCCCCTTTTTTGTCTTTTGTCCACACTTCCAGACCTGATCCAATCTGGGTCCGGGTATTGGCACCGATATCGATATTTGACCCTACATCCAAGTCACGCAGTATGGTTCTATAAATAGCAGAGGTAAAATCCGAACAATCCATAGCTTTTGGCGGTGAATCAGGATCCATATACTTAGGACGGTTACTGTCCATGTAATATGGAACTTTACCTTGAAACTTTTTAGCTAAATCGAGTACCTTTTCCCGGACTTCATCAACTCCCTGGGCAGATTTGGACGGAACGCTCTGCTGCGGCTTAGGTTGAGTGTTTTCTTTATTAGGGCTTACTTGGTTAGGAGCCTCAGTTAATGACAATAACATTACGGCAACCCCTGGATTGTCATCTTTGACAGGACCGTAAGTAAAGACATTATCTTTATAGTATTTTCCTTCCAGTGGAATGTTCGTACCGCTAAATACATAAACGCTGTTCACCTTATGATTAATATAACCAAGGCCGTTGTAACACTCGGCGTAGGTCATCATCTTGGCGATATCCTTAGTTGAATGATTTATCCCCACTTTGTCACGAACAGATTTTTTCATATTAATAGCATGAATCGCCGCTTCTTCCCAATCTGTAAAAAAGATTCCTTTCGGAACATGGACAGTTTTCTTACCGAGTGGATCTCCATTATGCAAGTACGTATCAAAGTTACCGGAACCTTCTCTCCAATGAATTGCGGCAATTAATTCGGGAGGAATCCCCGTTTTTTTAGATACAGCTTCATACTTGTGTTTGTACTTGGCATAGTGCTGTTGAAATTTCTTTAAAGAATTCATCACAGCTTTGTTGGTCTGATCTTGTGTAATGTAGGGTAAAAGCCATGTATTACGTGCATATATAGCTTGAATCTTCTTATTTTTATCCTCTATCCCTTTAATCCTTGTGTTTGTACTTTTTAAATCGGCAAGATCAAGCGGTTTAGATGGTTTTGAATTTGGAGAGGGAGTCTTATTCTCTTTCTCTTTTGTTTTCAGATAAGTTCCCGCCGGCCCTGCTCCCATCCACAGCTCCCGATAGTCCACATCATCGACCATCTCCGAGGAGAGAGAATACTTGGTTTTCAGAGCCGTCCTGAGTTTTTCGGCATAGGCGTGGGCGCCGTCCATTTCTTTTTGCATGTTTTTAGCTTTGTATTCATGCCAAGCGGTTTGGGAACGGCCAATTTCGGTCAAAAGCTTGTGAATTTCGCCCAATTGGGATTTGGCCCACGCCCCTTCCTTCCCGCCTTTCATCATCAATCCCAGCAAATATATGTATTGGTTGTCCTTCGGCATCTCCATCGGTATAAATTTACCGTCTTTAGTAATGGAAAAAGAAGGATCGTAAGAACAGGCCTGAATCGGCGCTCCGGAAAACAGGTGGCTTAACTTGACCTCTTTTCCATAATATTTCTCGTCAATCCCCAAACCCTTTAAGACTTTTCGTAGTCTCTCCGCTTCTTTGTGGGCCCCCTCCATCAACAGCTTGTTGTTGAACGCTTTGTAGACGGAATAAGCCATTTGGGCCCGGCCAATGTCATATCTCGCCTTAAAAATCGTGTCCAGCTTTTGCTTGGCCTCTTGCTTTTCCTCCTCCGTCCCATGAAGGGCTTGCTGATGGAGTTTTTGTACAACCGGATCGTCAAACAACGGATCCTTCAGATATTTTGCGGCACCGTCTCCGGTAAACGCCCCGGTTTTTCCATAATAAGAAGAAGGGAAAGCGAAGTGCTGCTGTATCGTTTTTTTGACCGATTCTTCACTGTCCAGATAGGTCTGGGAGACTTGCGTCAGTCCTTTGGCTTTCTGGTGCAACGATGAAGTTAATATTCTCGCGGAGTCTGTCACCTCGCGTAAGCTGTCCTCCACAGCGTCCAGGGCGCGCTGCACTTCCCTCTCTTCATCATACCGACCTCGAAGGTCCTGGAGAAATCGGTATAAACTCTGATGCACCCTACGTTCCCCGTCTTCGGTGCCGTCCCCCAAACCTTTCAGCTTTAGGGAGAGCTCATCTATTTTGGTCGGATCTACCTTGATACTCATGGCTTTGTTCCTTTCCTAAAAATTTTAAAGCTCCTCACCACCCCAAAATGTAATGCTTTAACAGGGAGGTTGGCGCTATGCTACTTTACGATTTAATGTTTGGCCAGCTAAACGATTCCTACTTATTCGTTCGGATGAAACTCATCGGCCATCAATCCTCCGACTCATCAGCCTCAATGAGCTGGACGTCTTCGATATCCATGAGCATTTTCGTTACTTCTTCCTCTTCTTCCACATACGTAGACTCATAAGCCTGATCAGCAAGTTGGGTATAAACGATCACAACACCGTTGATCTCCCCCAGTTTGTTCCAGGGGTATTCGTCCGGCGGCGAGGCTGCCCACTCTTCCGGCGTAGCGCCGGAAATATTCATAATCCAAGCAGGATTTTCCAGTGCTGTATTATGAAAAATGTCGATTTGATCCTCGTATTGCTTGATAACATATTTCCCTTTCCACGATTCCGGAAATTGGAGAGAGAATTTGACCGTAGTGTCATTTTTTTTAATGGTAAATATATTGGGGTCCCTGTAGTCCTCTTCCATCTGAACCGCCGGTTGAAAAGTCGCTAACATTTCATCAACTTGCGACTCCATACTGTGGTAAACCTGGCCTTCCTCTTGATCGCTTGGCTGGTTAGTTTCCAGTCTCCTTGCTGCTACAACCCCATCCTCATTTTCAAGAATGATCTTATATTCGGCTTGATCCATTTCATTCCACTCTCTTACATTCATAGCTACGATTTCAACCAAAGGATAAGCTTCCTTCTTGCCTAGATATGAAAGGGTATATGTATTCACCATTTCGCGAAGCGATATCTTTCCTACCCAGTTCCTCGGGAGTTGGAACGAACCACGGTTCGTTTGAATTTCAGTAGCGCTACGTAAAGTGGGCTCCTGGTCGTAATATCCCCAAGAACTCACCTCCATTGTGGAGGAAGGCTCATATACGTTCTTGGTGTAAAATACAACGCTAACCTCTTTCATGGGATAGGTGATACTGTAGCGTTTCTCCAAATCGGGGTCCTCCATGACCATTGTCTCGCCCGCTTTTTTCATAACATCCGAAAATGTCATTTGTCCTCTCGCCCCGCCATAGTGAATCGGGTTGGTTTCCGCTATCTCCACATGACTAACCGGCACTTCGTCTTCCTCCGTCAAGTAAAAGGTTAGCCCCGCTTTTTCCAACTTGACCCACGGCATCCCTGTCGCTGAATCAGTTCCTTCTATAGGGGCTTCCATGTAATCCTGCTGCAGTTTTTGGATCAATGCGGCTTTGTCCAGATCAAAATACGCGACAAATTTGCTAAAGAAGTCCGGATTTTTCAAATCATATTTCGGGTCAAATTGGCCGGTCTCGGTATTGACCGTCGCAGTTGGCTCTGGCTGCACCTGAGTTGCTTCAGGCTGTCCCGCCCTTGTTCCGCATGCGGTTACTGCCATCAGCACACCCAGAAAAAAAACCAAGGTCAATATAACTTGTTTTCGTCTCACTTCAATCCCCCATTGAACTTACCTGTCTATTTACCTGCACATCTATTTAAAGCCATGCTTGTTGATAGACCAACTTACTTATACCAAATTTCTATGTTTATACTGGTGTAAGGCTGCGATGCCACAACAATCTTGTACTTTTTATCCTTAAACACTTTTTCCACCAGCTCATCCTCACCTTTTTTCTTTTGCTTGGCATAGTTAATGACTGATTTCACCGTATCTTCATCCACATTTTGAGATAACAACTCCTCGACATCTTTAAACCCTTGTTCCGGATTGTCATCCGAGTCGTCGATAGAGAGCATTAAATTTAATATAGTAGTTGTATTCCCGTCCTCCTTTTTATAACGGTCACCTACAGTTAAACCGGACTTATAAAAATTGTAGTAGCTAAACCCTTCACTCTCTTTCTTCTTGCTCTTCCCCTCCACATTTCTTGAAGCTTCCCAGGCATCCCAGTCAAACGGTTTTTCTGTATTAGCATTGTTACCACTGCCCCCGCTAGCTCCCGCACCTGTATGAATCGATACCATATAATTCAAAGAGTCCCAGTTCACTTGTGCGCCAAGAGCCTCGCTTACAAAACGAAGCGGTACATAGGTTCTGTCCGATTTCCGCAAGGCCGCCGTGTCCATTGGCTCGGTTTTGCCGTTCACCGTATAAGCCTTTTTGCCGAGCGTCAGGACGATCTGATTGGAATTCAAGTCTACGGTCACTTTCTTTGTTTTGCTGTTCCAGGCCACTTTGGCGCCAAGAGCTTCACTTACAAAGCGTACCGGTACCTGGACCCGATTGCTTTTATCCACCAAAGGCTGAGCATCCGGAAAACTCATTTTCTCCCCGTTTAATTCCACGCGCAAAGACAACTTCGCCGCGGAAGAGACCATTGGCATTGTGGTAAATATGAAAAGTAGGGACAGAAGAAAAAATCCTATTCTCTTAAGTTTCATTAAATAAACCCTCTCTCGTTTTTTTGCTTCGATTAGCACCCCATCACAGAAACAACGTGACGTGGCGACTATTTACATCCACCAAGCCCATGAGCTTTAGGGAGAGCTCATCGATTTTGGCCGGTTCCTTTCCTTAAATTTAAAAAAGCCCCCCCACCGCCCCGAAAATGTATGCTTTAACAGGGAGGATGGAGGGGTTGCTTCATGGAAATTTCGCTTAGCTGTTCAAATCATCGAACATGGAGCCGATGACGGTGATCTTCATGCTGTCCAGTTCTTCGACACCTTTCAAGGTGCCCAAAACTTTATAGGCATGCTTGAATCCCTTTAGATTAATATCATCGAACCAAACCTTGATGTTGTAGTTCCCATTCGGCATATTCGCATGAGTATACAAATATTTGTTTTCCGGATTGACGACGATCGTAATTTTGGAGGTTTCCGTGATTTTGTACATATGCTGGCCGTCTTTCACGTATTCTCTATATTTATACTTCGAATGGCTTTTCGCTGTCTTGGATTCGCTGTACCCTTCCAGTACTCTCTTCCAGAACTCATGAGTACTATCTTCGGCCGTGTCCTCGGAATGAAAAACTTCGTAGATGTCCTGCGTGTACCGTGAAGGATCATCGCTTCGATCCAATACATCGATCAGTTTTTCGCCGTTCACGCCTTTGCTTTGTTCAACCGTTAAGACGCCTTTTTTACGCACAAAGCCTCCCCCTTTAGGGGCCAAGCCTTCGTTCAAAATATTTACGGCTTCTTTCTTGTTGTTGATATAAATCAGATCAGACTCATAGCGGAAAGCCCCGATTAGACTGTTCACCAAGTCCTTGTGATCCTGGGTCATTTCGCCGTTCTGCGGTTTTTTGTCTTTAAAAACGACCGTATTCAAAGTAAACGTATAGCTGCCGGCCGGATTGAAATAATAGCCCGATTTGACCGGATAGGCGTATTTCTGAAGCTGCTTATCCGTCGCGAAAACGGCCTTGTCATAAAGCGATTTTTTATTCGTTCTTCCCGCCGCCGCTTTTCTGGATTGGCTATATTCGGTTTCGAGAGAACTGGTTTTATTCAAGGTCAAGCCCCCGCTTGCCTGTTGGATAAACTCCCGTTTATACTGACCCGGGACTCTGGTCCAATTGTAGGGCTGTCCGTTTTCGTCTTGATGATGCATCCAACGAATTACGGAATAACAATAGGGCTCATTCGTCCAAAACAATTTTTTCTCGAGTGCACTGCCAGTATTGTTTTCGATCTCGTCCCGGTAAGTATATTTTTCGAGTTCCTTCTTGCCGTTGTAGACATACATGGCGTATGGTTTTTTTATGTTGCCGCTGTCAAACTCAGCGGTTACAAACCCACTTTTTGTTTGTGATTTAGTTTCGCATTCCCCTGGACCTGAACAATCCTGATAGTACTCAGTATATTGATAAGGCCGGCTCACGGAACCCTCGTAGTAGATCTCCCCGATGCGGAGCAATGGATTATCCGGATTGCTGAGATTGACATATTGTTTGTTTTCCGGATCATCCTTTTTACCATTAATTCCAAAATCTTTCCGCATGATGGTATAAGTCACTATAGGAGCCCGGGTTATATTTTCACTGGCTTCATTGACTTTATTGTTAAACACCTTATACTCTCTTAATAAATCATCGGTCCTATTATGAGCATTCAAAATCCCCGTTGCATTTCCAGTCCATCTTGCGTCAGGTAGATCCGGTAATTTCAAGGTCACGGTATTTGCCGGTAAAATGATCTTTTCTTTTTTGGTCAACATATCATAAGGCAACGGAATCGGCTTGACGACCTTTATAGTAGATTCCACAATGTTGTTGTTCAGAACCGTCTCCTTCGGGGAGGTTCCGTTCTCGTTGACTTTAAACTGAATGCGAACATCACTATCCGGCATCGTGAAGGATGCCGTAAGCCGACGCTCCTTATTGGCACCTATAGGAATCGTGCCCGACGGTTGCGCATAATGAGCATTATCGCTAAAAGACAACTGATCCGTTTCTTTCGTTAAAGCTCCGCCTCCCGCCCGTGTTATGGACCAGGAAAAAGCCGGAGTTACCCCATTGGCAAATGTCGACTCCACCATCACTGTAACCTTAACCGTTTCACCGGCTACCGCCTGGGAAGGCAACTCATCAAACGAGACAGATAAATCACTTCCCTGAGTAGCAGCAAATGCGGCAATAGGAATATCCAAGTACGTGGATCTCATATAGACGCGTCCAAATCCCTGAGACAGGTATGTCGGAGGCTGAATGATATGAACATATTTAATCCAGCCGCCTTCCGGAGCTCCGTTCGTGTAGTACACTTTTCTCGTCGCGTACTCGGAATCTTTATTGTTATACATAAGATCCTCACCATAAGCAACTCCGGCATACTTGGTGTTAAGTGCTTTTAGAATCTGCTTTTCGAAATTACCATGAGGTAAGTATTCATACAGCTTCTCAGGAATCTCTCTTCTGTAATTATTCGGGAAATCATCAAAATCATTCGCATTCCCTTTATCTTCCCACGGGGTGGGTATCAGTCTAAGTTTATGAATTGGCACGCCGCTCCACCCAGCATCCCAAGGAAACCCATCAGTGGAAACTGAATCTCCAAACTTGTTATATCCAGAATACCTACGCATTTTTTGGCCTTTATGGACTATCTCTGTATCATGGCTGCTCCCGTAGACTATATCAAATCCCGTAAATTTCTGAGGATTTCTAATCCCTTCATCTATCTGCTTTTGTATGAGAGCAGCGTTAAACGCACCATTTTTAGTTTTGGCAGGATAATAATTATCTTCCCCATACAATACTTTCATGTCCTCATTCGCTTGCTTTAACACTAATTCGGGGGTAAGAGTCTTTAAATAGCCAACCAAATCATCCTTATAATCTAATGGCTCAGACCCCACTTTAGTTTGAGGAATAAATCCGCAAAATAGAACGATTAACAAAAATGCAGCCAATCGCTTACTTATCATAACCTCACCTACTTATACCAAACGTTGATGTTTATGTCACCATATGTCTGAGATTGAACAATCACTTTGAAGGTTTCATCTGTAAAGGTCTTCTTGGCCAATTCATCTTCCTCTAGCTTCTTTTGTTTTACGTAATTCATAACAGAATCAACCGTCTTTTTATCAATTCTTTGGCTCAGAATTTCCTCAGCATCCTTTTGTTGTTGGCTCAGGTCATCCCCAACATGGCCAAAGCTCACCAGTAGTTGAAGAATCGGTCCCTTCTTTGTTTTCGGATCATAACCACTATCTAAAACACTTAACCCTGAATTATAAAAACCGTTAAAACTAAATCCCTCTAACTTTATTTTCTCGCTCTTCCCCTCCACATTTCTCGAAGCTTCCCAAGCCTCCCAATCAAACGGTTTTTCTGTATTCGCATCGTTACCCTTCGCTCCGCTAGCGCCCGCACCCGTATGAATCGACACCATATAATTCAGAGAGTCCCAGTTCACTTGCGCACCAAGAGCCTCACTTACAAAACGAAGAGGTACATAAGTTCTGTCCGATTTCCGCAAGGCCACTGTGTCCATTTGCTTGGTTTTGCCGTTCACGGTATAAGCTTTCTTGCCGAGCGTCAGAACGATCTGATTGGAATTCAAGTTTACGGTCACTTTTTTGGTTTTGCTGTTCCAGTCCACTTTTGCTCCGAGCGCCTCACTTACAAAACGTACCGGCACTTGCACCCGGTTGCTTTTATCTACCAAAGGCTGTGCATCCGGAAAACTCATTTTCTCCCCGTTCAATTCCACGCGCAAAGACAACTTCGCCGCGGAAGAGACAGCGGGAAGCGCAGCCAACAGCAGGATCAGCGACAACAGAATAAAACCCGTCTTTTTCAATTTCATGATTAGTCATCTCCTTTTATATAAATGTTAGATGTCATATGTATCTCAATTCCCGAAGTTCGAGTTCATTGCTTTCGTGACTAAATGTAGACGTGGCGACCTACGCCACCACGTCTACGGACAAGAATTAGATTTTCAGCTTGCTTGCGAGATCCGCATCGCTTTGTCTCTTGACTTCAGCGATTTGACCGATAAGTTGTTTGTAGTCCTCAATCCATTTGTTCAAGCTTGTTACGACTTGGCCTTTGGTCGTTTGGAAGTTCGCGATGAACGCTTCTTCCGAACCGCCGGACCACCAGGATTTCACGCCTTCGACCATCGTGGCCATCCGCTTCAAATCGGATTCGATTTTCGCGATTTCGGACTGCAATTTGTTTTTCAGCCCTTCCGCTTGGTCGAAATCAAACTTTTGTTGGTTTGCCATTATAAATTCACCTCCTTTCAAGGATTTTCCTCCCCTCTTCATCCAGCAGAGGAGTCAAGCTCTAATCGCCGCCGCTCCCTATCTCCCGGAAACGGCAGCCCCCTTGCTCTTCTCCGCCGCGGCCTTGGCCTTTCGGGCTTCATCGGCTTGGTCCACCCTGTCCGCCAGCCGGTTCAGGCCGCTGGACAGTTTATCCAACTTGCCCAGGAGACCGGTCACTTCCCTCTGGATCTCCTTGTAGCCGGTACGGAACCCGTTCCCGGCCTCCCCTTGCCACCAGTCTTTCGATTGGTTTACCGCGGCCTGGCACTTCGTGCTGTCGCTTTTTAAATCCGACTTGACGTCATACACCAGCTTAGCCTTCGCTTTGATCTCAGAGACGGTTGACATCGGTCACTCCCCCTTTCGGAAAATAGCCCTTAATAACCGGCCGCGGCCACAGCTTCTTTTACCGGCTCGGCGGCACATCTCAGACCGGTGAACTTGTTCTTGACGATAAAATATCCGTCCATCGCCTCAAGTTCCTTTTCCGTCGCCCCATACGGCAGTCTCGCGGAGAAGAGCGTCTGTTCCTTGATGCTGCCGATCAGCAGGCCGGTCTGCTCTTCCTTGATCGCCTTGCCGAGGCTGTCCCAGTTGCCGGTGAAATCGGAGATGTTGTCCGCCGCGATCACGGCGACCTTCATGCCGCGCTCCTGCTTCACGATGCGTTCGATCAGCTCTTTCAGGGAATATTTATCGCCGTCCGTAAACTCGCTGAGCTTATCGAAGGCAAAAATAATCTGTTTCCACGAACGCACCAGTTCCTGCACATCTCCGCTGCTGCGGCGGCACTCCGCCATCTGTCTGCGGCGCTCGTCCAGCAGCTCCTGTATCCGCTCGATAAAGTCGTCTTCCGCTTCGGCCAAATCGGTGACATGCTCCCGGCCCATAATATCGAACAGGCCCATGCCGTTGGAGTCGAGGGCATACACCTCGGCGTCGCCGAGCATGTTGATCCAGGAGCGGAGCAGCGTACTCTTGCCGGACATGGACTCCCCGGCGATCATCAGCACCGGCGTCGCGTACAGGTCGATATGCACCGGCTGGAGATCGGTATTCCCGAGGCCGATCGCGAGCTTTCCACCGCCCGGCTGAATCTCCCGGATATCGATGCTCGAAGGCATCATCGGGATCGGTCTGGCCTTCGTGCAGGACAGTCCGGCAAAGCGTTCCAGCATCTGCTCGGTGCCGACATCTTCATACTCCGGAAGCGAAGTCTGGAATTCCAGCGGCGGCTTGCCCCGGACGAGTCCCCGTCCGGCCACCTTCATCGGTTCCAAGCCTTCCGTCCGGCCGACCACGCTGTCGTAGTCGCCTTTTTCCGTCATCTGGAGGGCTACCGCCAGCTTGAAGTTGACCGACAATTTGTATCGTACAAAGGTGGCGTTGGTGGCCGTGGCGACGAGATAAATGCCGTATTTGGAACCTTCCCGCGCCAGCAGCATCATTTGGGCGTCCAGATCCTCATAGGATTCCGACAGCGCAAAATAGTTGTCGATGATCAGCACAATCGCCGGCAGCGTATGGCCGGAAGCGCGATAAGCGTTGAAGCCTTCGCTGCCCATTTCCTCAAACCGCGCCTTGCGCTGCTCGATCTCCCGGAACAGGAACAGCATGAACTGATCGATCTTCCCTTTTTCCTCGAGCGTCATCACCCCGCCGACATGCGGCAGTTTCTCGAATACCCGCAGCGAGTTGCCGCCGAAATCCATCAGGTAGAGGTTCGCCTCATCCGGCGAGTAAGTTTGGGCGATCGACATGCACAACGTTTTGAGAAACACGGTTTTTCCCGTTCCCGGCGCGCCGTAGACGAACAGATTGCCTTCCCCCGCAAAATCGACCTCCAGCACGTTCTG
Source organism: Paenibacillus faecis (assembly GCF_008084145.1). GTDB lineage: Bacteria > Bacillota > Bacilli > Paenibacillales > Paenibacillaceae > Fontibacillus > Fontibacillus faecis. Next base: position 1,534,360 of record NZ_VSDO01000001.1, read on the forward strand.
GCTTTGATTCCGCGGATCGTCCATCCGCCCGACCGGCACCGAGAGCAGCTTCTCCCGCTTCGGCCAATGCCCGGGGACAAAGCCGTCCCCCAAAATGTTGTCGAAGTGGAGGACTTCCGGAAGCGGCGGCAGCCAAGGCCCCTTCAAAGGCGAAATGCCCGACGCCTCCGCCGTCTCCGTAATCCGCTCGACCATGGCTTCCAGTTGGGTCGGCAGCTCGTGCTTGACGATCTTCTCTTCCGACAGCGGATAGATTTGCTCCATCCGGCCGTTCAGCGAGACCTCGTAAATCCGCTTCGCCTTGTTCTCGCTCTTCTGCATCGCTCCTTCGGGATCGTAATCCGCTCCCGAGTAAGTCGATTGGAACAGCTCGAAAATCTCGTCGTTCCCGACCTGAATGTAGGCGCGCCCCGGCTCCTTGATCATCGCCGCGTCCGGGCGTTTGATGACGTCCTTGCTGTCCCGTTCGTCCTGAACCTTGAGACAGATCTTGAACTTGGAGTTACTCCAGATCTGGTCGTCGACCACCCCGGCCGGCTTTTGCGTCGCCAGAATGAGATGCACGCCCAAGCTTCGGCCTACGCGGGCCGCGCTGACGAGCTCTTTCATAAATTCCGGCTGATCCTGCTTCAGCTCCGCGAACTCGTCCGCGATCATGATCAGGTGAGGAATGGCCGGCATCCGGCCGTCCTTGTTGTTGCTATAGTAAAGCTTCTGATATTTATCGATGTTGTTGACCCCGAATTCCGAGAAAATCCGCTGCCGGCTCATCAGCTCGCTTTTGATGGACAACAGCGCCCGCGTTGTCTGGTTGCCGCCCAGGTTCGTAATCGTCCCCACCAGATGCGGCATCCCTTGGAACACATCGGCCATGCCGCCGCCTTTATAGTCGATCAGAACAAACACCAGATCATGCGGATGATAGTTCATCGCCAGCGAAATGATGATGCTCTGCAGCAGCTCACTTTTCCCCGAGCCCGTCGTCCCAGCGACCAAACCGTGCGGACCGTGCCCCGTCTCGTGCATATCGAGGTTAAAAAGATTGCCTCCCGCCTTGATGCCGATCGGCACGCTCATCCCTTTGAACGGCTTATTGATCGTCCATCGGGATAACAGATCCACTTCCTTCGTCGTCTTGGCCTGCAGCATGTCGAGCAGGGCCAACGAGTTCGGCAGCGTGAAGTTGCCGCCCGAGTTTTTGATGCGCAGCGGCGCCATTTTCCGGGCCGCCTGCTCCAACTGCTTAAGGCTTACGGTGTCGGGGTTGAACGTGTTCTTCTCCCCGGTTTCCCGGTCCGCCAGCTCCCCGGTCTTGCCCTGGGCCAGAATCACCTGCTTGCAGTTCATCGGCAGGTAAGCCTGGTGTTTGGCCAAGTACACCGTCGACAGCCCCAGCGCGGCGCTCTTGTTGTACAAGTATTTCGTGATCGGCTCCTCATCAAGCAGCGAAGCGTCCTCGACGATGAACACGTAGTGCGGCAGCGGAATACCGCCGATCTTGCGCCGCTCGCGTTCCTTGAACACGTTGTTCAGCTCGCCGAGCACGGCGTGGGCGATCGCTTTGCCGCAGAGCAGGAAACGGAAATCGAAGCCGTCGCTCCACAGATGCGGGAGATGGCGCAGCCAGTTCCACTTCTCCAGCCCGTCCTCCGCGGCCAGCACGACCAACCGCACGTCGTCGTAGCCGTGGTGGGTCACGAGCTGCAGCAGCATTTGCGTCACCATGTCAAACGTCTTCTCATCCTCGCCGGCGATCCCGACGATTTCCGCCTGAATCAGGTTGACCGAGACCGGCACGCCCTGCACGCGCTCGAATTCCAGCGCCAGCCGCTGCGGTTCCATCATCAGCGGGTCGCTCTCCAGAATGATCGCCTGCTTGGTATACTTGATTTTCAGCTCGGCCGGAACACTCCCTACGCCCAGGCGAAGCGACAAGAAATCGGGCGAAGATGGCGTTCTTTCCCACAGCCGGTTGTCGATCTCTTGAATCCGCTGCAGACAGGCCGCCGGATCGGGACTCATCTCGTTCATCGCCTTGATTTGCTGTTCCCGCGCCAGTTGAAGCTCGCTCCGGCTGTCCGTGATGAACTGCAAATACTTCTGCTCGCGTTCCTTTTTCTTCTTCTTATACTTACGGATTTGCGAAGCTGCGCCGGTCAGGGACACGATCAGGGTCATCACCGTCATGGCGATCGAAAGCATCATGTACATGGACTGGGACGTCAGCGCCAGCAGCAGCGTAATGACCAGCATCACCGCCGGCGGCGCCAGCAGGGCGAACCAGGAGATTTCCGGCTTCTCATAGGCGTGAGGAGGATTCGGGATCTCCAGCTCGCCCCCCGGCATTTCCGGAAGAAACCGGGGCTGCCGGCTAAATTCATATTTTTCGTTGATCATACGTACCTCACGATAAAGTTATGACTTTGACCGCCTGCCCGCCGGACAGCGACATCCGGTACCACTCCTGCCGGCTGCAAAAATACAGCATATCCCGCAGAACATGCAGGTGATCGGCCCGCTCGCCGCAAATCCGGATCCGGCTTCCCGTATCGGGATCGATCCGGTAGATGGAGCTTTCATTGAGCCGGTTGGCACAGTACAGATAGCGCCCGTCGCTGTTCAGACTGTTTGGCGCGATGTCGTCATATACGCTCGATTGTCCGGTCGGCGGATGCAGGACGGTGAGCAGGTGTTGATTCTTCTTATCGGCAAAAACCAGGCGCTCGCCCAATGTAATCAATTGCACCGCAGCGTGTTCCGAAACCAGTTCCCGGTCGCCGCCGTCAAGCCCGCAGGAGCGGATCCCCTGCTCTGTCGCATAATAGATCCGGTTCGCTTCCACCACGAAAGCTTCCACCGCATCGTCCGCCACCCGGGCTTCGCTTCTGCCGTTAAGCAGGCAGCGGTACAGCTTCCGGTCGTTTTCCCCGATATAGTACAGCCACTCGCCCTGCCGGGTCAGACCGTAAACCGGGCGGTCCAGCAGCGGCTCGGGAGCCTGCGAGCCGCGGTCCAGGCGGCACAGCCGGTTTCCCCGCGTCTGGTCGCTGCAATAGATCGCGTCCTCCGCCTCGTTCATAAACCAGAACACCCCGTCCAGCAGCTCCGTCACGCCGGCCGCTTCGTCGCGCCGAAAGGTACCGGAATAGCCCCGGAGATCGGCGAGAAACAGGCCGTTCCCGCTCTCAAAGGCGACTCCGCCATTATGGATATTGCTGTTCACGGTATTCATCCCTTCTATACGAGAGTAAGCAGCGCCCCGTCCACAACGCCTTCTTCCTCCAGCGTCAGGGAGGGGTCCAAAATCCGGCCCAGCGGTTCAGCCTGGAGGCGATGCTCCGGTACGACGGGGAGATGCAGCGCTTCGGACAGCATCGCCAGCAGCTCTTGCGAGGTGACGAACCCCGGAACTTTCAATTCCTTCGTCAAATGCGGGCCGGCCTGGAACGTTACCAGGATATAGTCCATGCCGTCACTTCCTTTTGATATTCCACTTTTTACTGCGCTTATTAACGGGAAAATCTCCCGTTAATCAAACATGGCCTAGCGGCCACCGCCAGTAATGAAAATGGTACGGTCATTCACCTACTTTTCTGTTACATTTAAAGTGTGAGTCATAGGTCGGCCAAATATTGGGGATCTACCCCGTCCGTTAATCGGACCAACTGCAGCCATGAGGATCGCCGAGTGTTGCCTTGAGCACGTGTATAAATTTTCTCCTCAAAAGGTTGCATGATTCACACCCATACTGCAACTGGAGGGATAATATGGACGCCATACGCGAATGTTGTGCTGGACTGGATGTCCACCAGGAAACTGTAGTAGCTTGCCTGCTGAGCGGGCCGCTTCATAAGAAGCCCAAGTCTGTTATTGAAACATTCGGTACCACTACACGAGAGCTCTTGCGGTTACAAGACTGGCTCGTAAAGCACGAATGCACAGAGGTTGCCATGGAAAGCACAGGAGTTTATTGGAAGCCGGTGTGGAACATACTTGAGGGCACCTGTACTTTAACCTTGGCAAATTCGCAACATATCAAAAACGTTCCTGGCAAGAAGACGGATGTAAACGATGCGGAATGGATTGCGGGATTACACCGTTGTGGGCTCATCGATGGTAGCTTCGTCCCGGATGAATCCATACGAGATTTGCGGGATCTTACTCGCTACCGTCGAAAACTCATTCAAAACCTTACTCAGGAAAAAAACCGAATCCACAAAATTCTTCAGGATGCAAATATCAAACTAACCACGTTCATCTCGGACCTGTTCGGTGTTTCTGGACGTGCCTTACTGGGATCCATCGTCAACGGGGAAGTCCTTGACGTACATGAGGTACGCAAAATGGTACACACCCGGCTGAAGATGAAGGTCCCGTTGCTGGTTGAAGCACTGAATGGTCGCCTGCGCTTGCATCACCGAAACATGATCAAGCGGCACTTGGAACATATACATTATTTAGAAAAGCAGATTCAGGAACTCGAGGCTGAGATTGAATCGGCAGTAGAGCCTCACATGAGGGAAATACAGTTGCTCGATACGATTCCGGGAATTGACTTCGATGCTGCGGCGAGCATCGTAGCGGAAATAGGTACCGATATGGCGCATTTCCCAAGTGAAGCTCACTTAGCCTCTTGGGCAGGCGTTTGTCCAGCCAACCATGAGAGTGCCGGTAAAAAAAAAGAAAAAAGAACAACCGCGGAAACAAGCATATAAAGTCCGTGTTATGCCAAGCGGCATGGGCAGCGATAAAAAAGAAGGATAGCCGGTTTACAGCAGTGTACTCCCGAATTGCAAAGAGGGCAGGCACACAGAAGGCTAACATGGCGATCGCCCATTTGATGATACGAATCATTTATGTAATGCTTCGTGATAAAGTGCCTTATGAAGAATTAGGGCGCGAGTATTTAGTTTCCGACAAAAAAGTAGCAGAGTCCCTTGTGAAGAAGCTACAAAAGCTAGGTTACCACGTCGAACTAACCGAGACTGCTTAAATATTAGTTTTTAAAAAAAGGCAAAAATCATTTAAGGGATGCTTTAAAGTCAATTTTAATTTCGCGCTGTGAAGCAACAAATTCATTTTCGTATAAATTTACCGCTACGAGCCCTTGGATCGGAATTAGCTGGAAAAACTCCATCTATTTCATGACTCCAGCCGCCGATCCCCCTATTTCTGGTTATTTAACGGGAGATTTTCCAGCTAATTCATCTATACTACTGGATAGCCACCCAATTAACGGGAAGAATTCCCGCTAATTAAGCTAATCGTCGTGCTAACTAAGCTATTTCGGCCAATCCGGCTCCTTCACATCGAACAAGTCAGTTTTTCACATCCAAAATCAGGCTACGTTTGGAGGTCAGCTTGGTAGCCGTATCTTTCCCGGCCTCCTCCGCAAGCTGCAAATACTTCGTCTTGAACTTGTACTCGGTCGTCGCCGTCATTTCCACCTTGGAAACCAGCTGTTCCGTCTCCAAATCGTCCTCTTCCGTAAAATCGAGTTCCACAATAAATTCATTGTATCTTCCGTCATTGGAGACGAACCTTAGCGTATCTTCACTCTGTCCCTTGTTCGTGCAGGTAAAATTCATCGCATCCTCGAACGATTCGGTAAAATACCCCACGAATTTCTCCCGGTCGACCTTCGCGTCCAGATTCCGCATTAACTCATATTCCAAGCTCCGGTCCCTGGCCGAACGGGCCGCATTCGTCAGCGCCGTGCCGAGCAGGACTTTCTCCTTGGTCAAGTTCGCGATCTCCGCGATCGGCTGCAAAAGAACGACGGCCAGAAACACCACCAGAATGCCTATCGCCACATTTTTCATCATTCATCACCGGTCGTGTATTCTCTCTGGTACTCGTCATACGGCAAATCCTTGTAATGTTTCAGCCCGATCGTCTTCATCGTGAACGAAACCGGAAACTCCTGTTCGATTTCCTTCCCCCAGAGCTTCATCTTGAACGGGTAAACGGCGCTTAATGTGATCGTAACCGGTTTTCCCCGCTGACGGTAGGGCTTGGAATCGTCATCCAGATTCTCGTAAACCTTGGCATCGGTATCCCCTTCCGCCGAGTGTTCATCGTCGTCATCCTTTACTTTCCGCACGGAAATTTGAATATCGTCCGGCCGCTGGTTGAAGATCGGCCGCTTCTGCAGCTCCTCCAGCACCTCGTCACGATAATCCTTCTTCAGGTAGTTGTCGCTGGCCACCTTTTGCGAGACATGAAAGGTTTCCACGATCAGCGTCGTATACCAGGGAAAGAAATATATAAAGTTCGTAAACACGATGATCGCCACTGTGACCAGGATAGAGATCAGGATGGATTTTGCAAATGCACGCATATCAATTCACCTGTGTGTTAAGACGTAGGAGATTAGCTGGTTCCGCCCATCTTTCCTTTAATCAAATCATCAAAGAGGAACTTCCACACTTCCTCGATCCATTTCTCCAATAAGCCGTTCTTCAGTGTCGTCACAATAAACGCCACAACAACAATCACCGCGACCGTAATCGCGATCTGCTTCACCCCGATATCCCCGGTCTCATCCTTCCAGAAATTTCGCTTCTCGATCTTTTCAAGCTCCTTATTTTTCATAAACTCCATCCTCCTCGTCCTCGGACAATTTATTGGAACATTTTTATGGAATCCAAAACGGTGAATAAATAGTAGATGGCGATATAAATCCCCAGCACGACGATCAAGATGAGTTGAATCCGCGAGTTCGTCCGCTGCCTGCGCTCCAGGTCTTCCTCCAGGGCGAGGATGCGGTAGCTGTCCACCTCATTCTTCAGGTAAACCATCTGCGAGATGTTGTCGTACCCTTTGAGCCGGGTTTCCATCAGATCGCAGAACTTGATGATATAGTGGATCGGCACGCGTTTCTTCAACTGTTTCAGCGCGTATTCCTCGCCGTACTCGATATTGTCGAGCATCACCCCGAGCTCCTCGGCCATATCCTTGTTGGCGTTCGGCAGATAGTCGCGGATGACGTCGGCCAGGTAGATGTTGACCGATTTGGAGTACTGGTAGTACACCATACTGTAGAACCCCGGAAAGTCATACGCGATATTTTTGTTCTTCTTCTCGATCTTCTTCTCCATTTCCGAGACCGGGTACATCCAGCCGAGGAAAATAAAGATCGCCGAGACGTAACCGAGCAGCTGATTGGCGCTCATCATCACGATCGTCACCAGCCCGCCGCCCACGGCATAGAACAACTGCTCCGCCCGCAGCTCCTCGGGCTTCATGTTCAAATCCAGACGGTCGATCATCTTCTGGAAGCGGGTGCGCTCCGCGGTGCTGAGCAGCCGGCCGATGTATTTCTCGGAGAACCGGCGCTTAAACACCTTAAACCTGTCATTCAGCTGCGCGTTCTTCCGCTCCTTCAAATATTTACGGTTGCGCTTCTTCTGCCGGGCATTTACGGGCCGAAAGAACGGGTAAATGAACGCCTTGACCAGGTAAAGCACCGCCACGAGAGCGCAAAACTTAGCCAATAAACTCATTTGCCATCACTTCCCGGACCCAGGTTGCCCTGCAGCGCCTGCGTACGGGCGAAGCTGAGACAGATGGTGCTGATCATCGCGGTGTTGATGAGCTTGCCCCAGGTGCTGTAGAGCATGAAATCGCGAAAATCCTCCACCGTTAAAGCGTACAAAAAGAACAAGACAATAATGACCGTTTTGATCAGGAAATCCCGGTTCATCTTACGGAAAATCCGGTCTTTGCGGGCGTTGATTTCCCGAAGCACCGCATTCTCATCGACAATATCGAGAAAAATGTCCGCCATCCCTTTGCGCTCGTTGTACTCGAACACGATGGCTTTTTTGGTGAAATTATCGAATTTCGGGCCGAGCTGCCGATTTAGCAGCGTGATCGCCTGTTTGAACGAGTAGCCGTTATTTTCGCAGTTATCGATGAATTGCTGAAAATAGGGCCGGATGCTGGGCTTGATGTACTCCTCGCTCTCCATCACTTTTTTGATCGCGACCAGTACGCCCTCGCGGGCCAAGGGACATATGATGTCCTCGGCGTCCATGATGCTCTCCAGCTTCTCCGCCTTGATCGCCTTCGACTGCATGACGAAGAAGGTAAGCAGCCCGATGAAAATGGCGACCGTAACGACAACCGCCAAGGTGACGTTTTGCATAAAAATGACCACGACGAGCACGACGATGGCAAAACAGATACAGAGCAGGGAAGTGAAACTTTCCAGCGTCAGCGGCAGATTGAAATCGAGAATCAACCCTTCGACGAGCCGGTTGTACTTGGCGTACACGTTTTCCTTCCGCTTCACGATCCGTTCTTTTTTGATCCGCTCCACATAGCGCTTCGTATTGTATCTGCCCAGGTGCTCCGCCAGCGTATCCAGCAAGCCCAAAAAGAAACGGCCGGTCCCTTCAAAGAACCGCACTTCGAACACCGCGTTGAACACAATAAAGGCGGTGATGCCGAAGAACAGACTAATGATTGAAGTTGTATCCATGGAATCCGTACTCCTCTATCTCATCTTCCCCGGGCGGCGAAGTCAGGAACTCGAAGCGGCTGCGCTTGATCCCCGCTTTGATCATCGTCTGCTGGACCTTCTCGGACAGCATGCCGACACGCTTGTGCTTGCCGATGATCTTCAGCACCCGGTGGGTGCCTTCTTCCTCCAGCACGTCCTCCGAGATGAACTTGTAGATCGGATTGACGATCGGTTCAAGCCCTTCGGAGCCGAGCACTTCCGAGATCGACGTGACTTTGCGGGTACCGTCCGCCAGCTTTTCCTGGAAAACGATAAATTTGACGGCGCTGCAAATGTTCCGCAAAGCCAGCTCGGCCGGCTCGTTGGAGGCCATCAGGTACGCGGTCAGGAAGCGGTAGATCGCTTCGCGGTCTCCCTCGGCATGCAGCGTCGTGAAGAAGAAGTGGCCGGTTTGCGCGGCCCGAAGCGCCGTGGCGAATTCCCCCGGCGTCCGCAGTTCGCCCGGACCGATCCAGTGCGGCGACTGCCGCATCGCGTTGATCAACAGATTTTCCATCGTCGCCGGACTGGCGTCGTCATCGTCGGGAACCGATTCATACTGCAGCACGTCGTTGATGATTCGTCCGTGCTCGCTGTTCCCTTCCCGCCGCTGCAGCCGCATTTCCGACGGATTCTCGATCGTAATGATCCGCGACAGCGGATTGATCTCCCGGACCATGATTTCGTTCAGCGTCGTCTTGCCGCTCCCGGTAGGCCCGACCGTAATCCAGGACAGATCCGCCTTCGGCAGCAGAGACAGCAGCTTGAACATATTGACGGAGAACGATTCGTTCTTGATCATCATTTCCGGGGTAATACTCTTCTTGCTGAATTTCCGGATCACGACGGCCGGCATATCGTACGGCGAGATGTCCGCGTGCGTCGCGTTGACCCGGTATCCTTCGATCGTCCGCGCGTTGACCATCGGGATCTTCGGGGTCAGCCGCACTTTGGAGACGCCGAGCAGCTTGGAGATGATCCGCTCCAGATGCTCCCGGTCGATAAAGTGCTGCTCCCAAGGAACCGTCTTCCCGCCGGTCTCCACAAAGATCTGATCCGTGCCGTTGATCCGAATTTCGTCGATCGACGGGTCTTCCATCGCCTTCGTAATCGGACCGTAGTGGGTGATCTCGTCGATCAGCGCTCTTTTCAACTCCACCAGCTCGTAGTAGCCTTCGACAACCGGCTTTTGTGAATCGACGAATTCATTGATGTAGGCCTTCGTCATTTCCCGCTTTCGCCCGGGATCGTGTTCCCGGCGGAAAGCGTGCGTCGCCACTTTGGTGATATATTTCTGACAGAGCTCCAGCGCTTCTTCAAATTGGATGGTCGTATATTTGTTTTTCAGATCTTCCATTTCTTCTTTTTTGACGATCTGATGGCTTACCTTCTGCTGCATGTCGCTGATTTTCGCACGGGTGAGCATAAATTCGTGTCCCTCCCTTACTGGTTGCCCAGGATATCCGCAAGACGCCGCATATCCTTGAGAAAATACCGGTTGACCAGCGGGTTATCCCTGATGTACAGCTTGCCTTCCAGCGCGCTGGCATAGGCCGCTTTGACCAGCGGCAGCGCCGCCACAATATTGAAGCCGAATTCCTTCAGCCCTTTGTAATCGTAATGGATATCCTGCATGTTCATCAGAATCACGCTGGTGAATTTCGCGGTGCTGATGCCGACCGATGCGGCAAAATCCAGCATCCGCACCATATTGCTCGAAGCCTCGATCCGCTCGGTCGCCGTAAAGAAGCCGATATGCGAATATTTCATCGCCCCGAGGCAAAACTCCAGCGGAGGATTATTCGGAATGTCCAGCAAAATGATATCGAACATGCTCTTCAGCGTATCGATGACCCGTTCCAGATGCTCGAACTCAAAGTCGAGGTACTCCTCGATCAAATCATGCGGGCTCGGCGACAGCAGGTACAACCGCTCATACTTCGTCGCCTGTATCTCTTCCCGGAAGTCGACCTTGTCGCTCTTCAGTACCCGGATCAGGCCGCTGCCTTTCTTGCTCGGCTGCGCGTCCAGAAAGTGATGCAGATTCGGGTTAAACACTTTTAAATCGACGATGCAGGTATTCAGCCCTTTTTGTCCCAACAGATAGCCGAGATTGCTGATGAGCAGCGCGTTGTCGACCATATCGCAGGCCGGAAGGAAGCCGACCACGCTGTAGATGAGCTTGCTCTCCTGCATTTCCGAGCCGACCCGATCCTTGGCCGATATTTTATTCAGCACCTCATCCAGGTTCAATCCTTGGTTTCGAGCCATGATTCCACCTCATTTTGCAAAGTAGGCAGCTGGTCCAGAATGACCTGGCTGTTCTTCCGGCTCAGGATCGTGATCAGATACTTCTTCCCTTCAAAGCCGTTATACTTGGCAAATTTGTCGATTTGCTCCCGCGATCCTTCCAGCAGCAAGGATTTCGGCTGGATACTCCGCAGGAAATCTTCGCTCTTCATCACTTCCTGCCGCTTGTCTTCACTGAGCTTGAGCACTTCCTTGTAAACCTCATAGATCGAGTGGCTGCGCGAATTGAGCATATCCCGGACCTCAATACTGTCGAACAAGACCTCGGTGCGCACCTCCGTCCCGGACGCCAGGAACCCGGCATTCGGATTTCCCGATCCCGTGCCGGTTTTTTCGGCCTCATACGATACGCGGATTCTGACCCGGTCCCCCGGCATCAGAATATCGCCGCCGGCTTCGAGAAAGTTGTAGGGCAAGGTCAGCACTTCGTGCTTGTCATCCAGCTGGTACAGCCATTCGTTCTGCTGCGGCTTCTCCGCCATCAGCTGGTCCTTGTACAGAATGCTTTTGTCCCGCATGTAATACTTCGTAAACTTATCCTTTACTTCCTCAAGATCCTCCGCCAGGATCATGTCCTCGGTATATTCCTTGCGGATGAGCGAATACTTCTCGATCATCTTCTCCGACAGCGGCACGTAAGCCGCGACTCCGCCACTCTGCTTGATCCGGAGTACCTCAACGGTGTCCTTGGCCGCCTCGTTCGCATTGTTCAACACGATAAAAGAGATTACGATGACCGCGATGCTGAACAGCAAAGCGAGTATTTTTTTGAACAGCTTTTTGTTCGGGGAGACGCTTTTTACTGTACTTAAATCCATATGAGTTACGCACCCTCCATCAATCTTAGAAGCATTTGACCAAAAGCCTTCTCATACTCGGCGCCCGCCTGGATCGCGGGGATATCCGTTTCGATCTGGCTGTCGAACCCGTCGCTGTAAGGGACGGAGCCCGCTGTTTTCATCTCGTAACGAAAATAGTCGCTAAGCCCGGAGGTCAGCAGCTCGCTCACCTTATCCGGAGCGAACAAGCTGTCCTGGAAGCGGGAACGGTCATTGTATTTGGTCACGATGACCTTGGATTTGGCGTTCAGGTAAGACGCGCGTTCCTGGTCCATGACGACCTCCACGTTCCGGATGGTGCTCAGCACGGCGTGGAGATTGTTCGGCACACAAAGACCGAACAGATCCATATGAATCATCGATTCGCGGAACACCCGGAACAGATCGAGCGGCATATCGAGCAGAACGAGATTAAACTTGGTTCGCAGGACGGAAATTAAGCCGATCAGCTTCTCCGTCGTATAGAACTGTTCCATTAACTTGCGGTCATGAAAAGAATAGCCCAATCCGGTAAGCCAAAAGTTGTCCTTGATATTAAAAGCGGTGGTCATATAGTCCTGCGGCCTGGCCAGCGTGCGGATCAGCGAAGCGCTCATCTGCTCGTCTTTGTTCGTCCGCTCATGGAAGCGGCTGAAATACATGTTCGTGCTGCGGTACTCCGCATCCATATCGATGATGATCGTACTGAGCCCCCGCTTGCTGGCTTCATGGGCCAAATTGACGACCGTGCTGGTCAATCCGCTTCCCCGATGGCCCGTAATGGCGGCAACGCGGCTGATTCCCCGGCTGACGTTGAGCAAATCCCGGGTCAGGCGGTCCGTCGCCTCCGGTTCGGCTTTCGGTTCCGGTTTGGAGCGGAAACGGTCGAAGAACGATCTTTTTTTCTCCGGCAGCTTATTCTCCTCAGGTTCCTCGGTAACGCGCTTGGGTTCTGATTTAGCAGATCTATGTATATCGGTAAGTTTTTTATGGCTCTGCTGATCCATCGCCTCCGCAAAAACCTCGGATGGAATCCGCACCTGGTCGGAAACGATCAGCGTTATGTTCGTATATTCTTTAGTCAGCGGCGCCAGTTCCTGAGGTTTCAAATAATCCCGCGTCACGATCAGGACCGGAATCCCGGGTTTTCTCCCGTTCTCGATCCATCGGAGCAGGGCCGTCAAATCCTCCCGATCCTGTCCGGGACGCCCGGAGAAAGCTTGATCCGTAATGAGCACGCCGTCCAGAGCCGGATTTTCGCGGGACAGGAACTCCCCGAGCTCCGGCAATTCCAGTCCGTTCGGATGGACCGACTCCATTTTTCGGCCTAAGCAGCTTGTCACTATTCTATGAAATCCACCGGATACGATAAGCCATTTCATATGTTCACCTGCTAGTAGATGGTTTTTCACAGGAATTAGTAATTTTTACCTCCCTGGCTTTTGCTATTATACAAGTAACCTATATCACAGACAATCCAAAAAACGATAAATAATCCCTTAGAAGGACGATTTCCAAGTATAGGAAGGCCCTTTGACATATCTTTTGCGGAACTGGGGAAAAAGTAGGATTCTTCCAAACAGTCGCCAAGAATTAGTGAGAAATGCAGAGGATGTAAAAAATACCCGGACTGCCTAAGAGAAAACTCGTGTTGATGTCAAACGTCGAGTCCAGAGTAGTCATCGCCAAATCCGTCTCTATTTTAATAGGAAGAAACTCGGAATGAAAAAGAACATGCAGCGCAATTTTTCGGTTTAACGGACTACACGAATCCGAAAAAAACGCATGACTTAAGATTCAAACACAAGTAAAATAACCTGTATCTTAAGTCGTATTTATTTATTAGTCCCTCCATCCCAGAACCCTTGATTCCTCGGACTATTTTCATACGAAATTGTGCTCTGCAAAGGTTTAGAAGTTCACAAAAATAAAACGGCGATCGCTTCAAAGTCATTGCGATCGCCGTAAAAGCTTACCATGATTTATTATACTCTTTTGTCCAGAACTCCATTGTTATCGTCGTCGTATACATACCCATCGATATCATAATTTCTGTACTCACTAGCCAATTCATCAATCATCCTTCTCAGCAAAGCGTTTTGATCGGTGCTTGATAGTCTATCCCAATCATCTTTCTCGACATAGACCTTCACAACAGCTTCTTCATCATCTTCATCCACAGTTAGTCTTATGGACAGCGGTATTCCGCGATAAGTGCCAAAATTTCTCTTCAACTTGTCAAGCATGTCATCCTTATCAGCCACACCGCTGCTAGACAGGGTGACATTACCGGAGCTGCTGACGGAGAACGATGTTAATTTCTTGGAGCTTTCGTTTCGCACAGTCCCACTAACATCAGCTCTATTAAACTCTTTAAGGATGTCATCCACAATAGCTTGAATAAATGTTTTCTTCCTATTGCTGGTCAAGTCATCCCAAGCGTCTTGGTCAACTTCCACTTTTACAGTGATATCGTTTTTGTCTCCGGATAGCGATATTTCAGCATCTAACCTGCTATAATAATCCTCATAGTCTTTGTTTAACTTATCTTCTAATTTATCCAGACTCCCCTTGCTGGTTGAATTTTTTTGCGCATTAAGTTGCGTTTCCAGTGAAGCGATGGTCTGATTCTTTGTGGCAAGGGTGGAATTCGCGTCGCTAAGCTCTTTTTTCAAACTGGTTACTTGACTTTCCAAGTCTTTGATCTGTTTATTCAAACTATCGATCGTGGCCTGGTCAATCGGAGCCGTTAGGTCCGAAATCTGAATTTGCTTTGCCGCGCCATCCCAATATAGTGATTTCCCAAGTGCTTCTCCCGCCATTCTGATAGGCACATACGTAGATCCGTCAACCACAAAAGGCTCCTGACCGGAAGTAGAACTGATAGTTTGACCGTTGTAAACAAGTTTAATGTTACTATATACCGCTTTCAATGTTTTTGTAGCCTCTGCCGCAAAAGTAGTGTTTGCCAGCACGGTACCCGATACAAGAGTCGCAGCTAGGGCTATTGCCGCTGCCGTTTGTTTCTTCATCTTCATTTGGTACATATTCCCCTTTTACATAATTCCCCAACCGATTTCCCCCATAGTACCCATAAAACCAGTTGTAGGTATATAAAAGGTTACCATAAATTTCTTGGAAGTGCGAATACAATGTACCAGTAATTAGCTACTTTATTAATTCGCACTTTCCGGCCAATCGGCCCCTCCCCTCCTTTACGACTATTTTCCAGAATCCTGGAATTTAAGAGTTTTGTTGGATTTCCCGTTTTTCTGTCTTCCTTGATAATGGAATGGGGTAATGTTCCTTGATAACCATTTTGAGAGGAGAACTGCTGATGTCTCAATTATTGAAAAGACTCACTGCCATATCCCTTAGCTGCCTGCTGGCCTGGACCGTTTGGCCGGGAACCGGTAAGGCCGCCGCGTCTCCGGAAAAACCGGGCACGCCGAAAATCGAGTGGAGCTTCGAGTTTGGACAAGCTTTTAGATCTTCCAAAGGAAACTCGGTTATCTCCGCTACCGATGGAGGGTACCTTGCCGTCGGTGACGTAAGCAACAGCTCAACTTCTTTTGGATACGTCGTAAAAACGGATGAGAGCGGCCGCACCCTATGGGAGCAAACCTTGAATGTTACCGGAGACCCCTATACGGATGGCGTCACGGCCCAAGGGATCATCCCCGTACGGGAAGGCGGTTATTTGGTGAGCGGAGCCGCGACGGACCGGACCGCCAGACCTTTAAACATTCCCTATTTGGCTAAGTTGGACAACCAAGGAAGTGTCGAATGGTCCCGCTATTACCACCTTTCGGACTACACTCATTTTTATGCGGAATCCGCTACGGAGACTGTGGATGGCGGATTTGTCTTTACGGGCTATGGCGCCAATTCCTGGGGCGAAGCTCCGGCTTATCTGATGAAGGTGGACCGGGAGGGGAACGAACTGTGGCACAAAACTTTCTCTCTTGGCGATAACCAGACCTTTAATGACGTCAGGGCGACTCCGGATGGCGGCGTTCTGGCGGTCGGTAAAATCGACAGCGTGATGCACTCGGATTCCGACGCCTCCCTGGTCGTGAAAGTCGACGCGAATGGTAAGGTGCAATGGGAAAAACAGCAGGTTTTTCCCGGCAGCGGCCGCTCCGCTTGGTCCATACAGATGACGTCGGACGGAAGCTATATGGTCTCCGGAATGACGCGTCAGGACGGTAAGCAGGTGCCGTTCGTGTTCAAAATGGATGAAAACGGAGAGATCCTGTGGGAGAAAACCTACCCGCTTGATGAGGGTGAGCATTTCTTCCAACAACTGGTTTCGACTCCGGATGGTTATGCGCTGCTTGGGCGCCACACCATCCGCGAGGATGTGTATACTTCGTCGTCGCAGTATCAAATTTTGCGGATAGACCACGACGGGAATGTGACCGGACATCTCCGGTTTGGAGGCCCGGGATTGGGATATATCGAGAAAGGTACGTACAGCCCGGACGGCGCTTTTCTTATGACGAGTCAAGTTAAATTAAACGAGAGGTACCTGATGCAGCTGATCAAGGTGTCCGGCGAAAGCGGGCAGCCTTCGGCGAATCTGAAGGAACTCCGGTTTACGGATCCGGCGCTGGAGCTTGGCGTCGGCGAACGCAAGCCTAGCGTCGTTGAGGCGGTTTATGCGGATGGAACCGCGTCGATCATCACGAACCAGACCGTATTCACCTCGCGAAATCCGGAAATCGCCGCCGTGGATCGCGACGGCTTCGTTACGGGCGTGTCCCTCGGGACGACGGAAATCGTCGCCGAATATGCCGGATTCTCCGCTAGACTGCCGGTAACGGTGACGGACATCCCTGGCGAAACGCCCGGGCGGTTCTCCCTGGACTCGGAGGATTATTCGCTGATGATCGGCGGTGAGCTGGATACCCAGGCTCTATTTACCGACGAGTCCGGGCATACCTCGATCGTGAACGGGGAAACCCGGTTTACGGTCGCCGACCCCGAAATCGCCCGGGTGGATGAGCGCGGCTTCCTCTACGGCCTCAAGCCGGGGCTCACTTCCTTAACGGCCGTTTACCGGGGCCACACTTTCACGGCGAGCGTGCTGGTCGTGAAGCCCTATGTGCCGGTGACCGCGCCGCCGGCTCCGGAAGCGCCGGAAGTGAACGAAGGGCCGGAGGGACCGCAAGTCCCTGCGGCGGAGGCTCCGGCGGGGCCGACCGCCCCTGAACCGGGCGCCGGTGCGGAGGAGCCGCTTAGCAGCGAGTCTCCGGCCCCGGCCCCGAGCGGCGGCGAGCGGCAGCCCGATACGCCGGCCGCGCCGGCCGCCGAGGGGGCTCCGGCTGTGCCCGCGGCCCCGGAAACACAGGGCGGCTTGAGCTAACCCCACGCTAAGCCGCCCCGCTGGACAACAAGCCCGGACTTTTATCCGGGCTTGTTCCCTGTTTGCCCCCTGACTCACAAAAGCCTGCAATAATGCAGGCTTTTCCGGCCGAGTCAGGGCTCGGCAGCGAAATTCCTGCAAATCCGCATCCTTTTTCGGGATAAACGGCCCGTCGGGCCCATTTCTCCGAAAATACCTGCATCTTTGCAGGAATTTTTGATTTATTCGAAATCGCGGCGGGAAAGCCTGCGCTTTTGCAGGAATTTAGCTTGCCTGCGCGAGAACGCAATGGCGCCGCCATATGCCATACGCACGCGCCCCGCCGGACAGCGCCGAAGGCGCAAAAAAAGCCGCCGTACTTGTCGCGGCGGCAAAAAAACCTTCACTTGTCCTGATCTTCCTGCTCCTTGATCAATTCCAGAAACTCCAGAATGATGTCGGATACCGCATCCTCGGCCGGCGAATGAATGTACTTGCTGACCCGCAAGATATCCCCTTTATAAAGTTCAATCAACTGCAGTACGGCCTCCGGGTCGTTCTGTTTCGCCCGATGAAGCAAAGTCAGGAACTCATCATCCGGGACAACTCTTGGATCATTTTGCGCTTCCATTTGTTCACCCCTTGCTGAGTCATATTCAATTCAAGGGCTACCTCACGCTCGGTCTTGTCTTGCAAATAAATCTTATAAATGATCATACGCCCCGTAGTTGAAGGCAAGGCATCGATCAGCTGACGAATCAACATTTTGTTATCAGAAGATGAGGTAAAACTGGATACGGCCGGTTCGAATCCGTTGAATGAACATTCCCGTCTTTTCACAACTTTGGCTTTGTACTGTACCCTCCAGGCGATCCGATAAACTTCTCTGCGATATTGCTCATACGCGGTTGTTTGTTCCTTCAAATTAACCTCCCCCTTCCATCTTCATCTTCTATGTATAGGGAAATGTGAAGGTTGAACCTACAACCATTAATATGCGAGTTAATTTTAATTATAACATTTTTTCTAATTATTGGTTGTTACCGTGGACAATTTTTTTCTCTATATAAGTGAAAGGGAATTTTCAGAGAAAGGAGGCCCTGAACATGCAGGTCACGGACATTGTCTCGATGGTGGCGAATGTTGGATTCCCCGTTACGCTGTGCTTTATCCTCATCAAGTATGTACTGGAAACCGTCGGTAAAAAACTGGATACGATGAGCTCCACGATCCAGGAGTTATCCGAGCAAGTCAGAAATCTCGAAGAAAGCATCGATGGCGCCGGCCCGGCAGGTCAGACCGGTGCAAAAGCCAAATGACTGTAAGCTTATCCCGTTTTGAGTCCCTTATAGCGTGTCGTCACAGTGCGCAAGGAAGCAGCCCGGCGCCATTCGAGCACAAGTTCCTAGCCTTGAGGCTGCTTCCTGTTTTTCATGGCCCGCCGCAAACCGCCTTCCGCATCATTGTATTCCCTTCAAACCCGTCCTATGCCCATACCGCCCAAACCGCCAAACCGGGAACGCGCAGAAAATATCAAATATTGTCACCGTTTCGGGATGTACTATATAATCTATGTAAAAATAATGAATAGGCGGTTGATCAACGGATGAGTATTTTGGATAGCCTAATCGAATCGGTCCCTTACATGCAAAAAATGATCAAAGGCGACATCATGATTGGAATCACCGATCTGGAAAAATTTCTGCTCTACGAACCCTCTCAGGCTATCGATTTTCAAATCAAGCCCGGCGATCCCATTCCGGCGGAGGACCGAAACCTGAGGACCGCGCTGGCCGGTCAAATCTCTTCCACCCAACTTCCCGCGGAAATCTATGGATTTCCGATTCTCGCGTCCGCCATCCCGGTCAGGGATGAGCAAGGCACCATTATCGGAGCCTTGGCAACCGCCCAGTCCATGGAGAACCAATTGAAGCTGGAAGAGAACATGCTGATGATGGATTCTATCGCCGGCCGTCTGGTCGATATGGTACAGACCGTAGCCGCCCATTCCGAAGAACTAACGGCAACCAGCGAAAATATGCTGGCCAACACCAAGCAAACCGTGGAGAACTCCTCCGAGATGAACCATACGATCGGGTTTATCAAAGAAATTTCCGAGCAGACCAATCTGCTGGGACTGAACGCGGCGATCGAAGCGGCCCGAGTCGGTGAACTCGGAGCCGGCTTCGAAGTGGTGGCCAAAGAAGTCCACAAATTGTCGGTCAGCACGAAAGAAGCCACCGCCAATATCTCTTCGACGTTGACCAGCGTCCAAGACTCCATCCGCCGGCTAGAAACCGATTTCTCGCAAATCGTCCACTCCTCGCAGGAGCAAGCCGTTCTGGTGACGGAGTTCATGACGGTCATCGATCAACTGAACGAGGCCAGCCAGCAGATGAAGCTTTTTGTCGAATCGCTGATACATCACACCAAAGAATAAAACAAAACGGCAGCCGCGGCTGCCGTTTCTCTTTTACTCGAACGGATATTTCAAATTCCATTGTCCCCGGATTTCGTCGAGAAGCTTCATGATGCCGAGCGACTCTTCCAGCGTGATGGACGGGCTCTCCGTCAGGCCATTCAGCAGGCAGCGCCCCACCTCTTCCGCTTCAAACGCGTATCCCGTAGACGGCCGGTCGTCCGTGAACTTCACTTCCTCTTGCCCGGCTACCCGCAGGTAGGCTTCCTTCGCGTTGAGGAACGACGGAATATAGATCGAACCTTCCGTTCCGTGTATATAGGCGTCATTCGTCAAGGCCAGTCGGACGGCCCCGTGCAGAGAGGCCGATTTCCCCTGGCCGTAATCCAGCAGAAGGGAAAAATGTTCATCCACGCCCGTCTCCCCGATGTGGACGGTACTCGAGATACGCTCCGGCTTCGTTCCAAAGATCATGGAAGCGAAGGAAACCGGATAAATTCCCGCATCCAGCAACGCGCCGCCTCCAAGCCGCGGATTCAGCAAGCGGCCTTCGGGATTCCAGTCGCTGCGGAAACCGAATTCCGCTTTAAGCAGCTTCACTTCCCCGATCCGCCCTTCCTCCAGCCACGTTCTGACCTGAACGATCGGCGGCAAAAACCGGGTCCACATCGCTTCCATCAAAAAAAGCTTGTTCTGCTTGGCCGTATGTACCAAGGGCTCCAACTCGGCGCTGTTTACGGTGAACGGCTTTTCGCACAAAACGGCTTTGCCCGCATTCAGAGCGGTCAGCACGTTCTCGCGGTGATAAGGATGCGGCGTGGCCACGTAAATCGCATCGATGTCCGGGTCGGCCACCAAATCCGCATAGCTGCCGTAAGCGCGGGGCAACCCAAATTGATCCGCGAACTTTTTAGCGCTTTCAAAAGTCCGCGATCCGACCGCCAATCCTTCCCCGTTACCGACGTACGCCAAATCCTCGGCAAATCTCTCGGCGATCCATCCGGTACCCATGATGCCCCATTTGATTGTTCCGCCTGCTTCTCCCATGATAGAGTTTCCCTCCCGACAATAATTTCATAGTGACTATATTAATTCTATCAGCAGGATAAGCGAAACACCAACTTTATTCTTCTCCGACTATTCAAAAGGATAGCGCAAACCCCATTGCGTCCGGATCGTGCTCAGCTGTTCCATCACCTGCAGCGAAGCGGCAAGCGGCATGATCGCGCTTTCGGTCCGGCCCTCCAATAGACAGCGGCCCACCTCTTCCGCCTCGTATTCGTACCCTTTTCCTTTCCGCTCGTCCGCAAAAGTCTCCACAGCTTCCCCGCCGATGTACAGCGTGACCGAGGGCGCCTTATTGATCGAGGGGAGCACGATGCATCCCTTCGTCCCGTGAATGACCGCCTCGTTTCCGAGCCCCAGCCGGATCGCCCCGTGCAGGGACGCCACGCCTCCCGACGGATAGGTGAGCAGCGCCGAAAACTGCTCATCCACTCCGGTTTCGCCGATCCGGGCCGTGCTCCAGATTTCCCGGGGGAGCGTACCGAACACCATGGAGGCAAAAGCGACCGGATAAATGCCCACGTCCAGCAGAGCCCCGCCCGCCAGCTCGGGGTTCAGCAGCCGCCCCTCCGGCTCCCAGTCCGCCATAATGCCGAATTCCGCTTGAACCAGCCGGACCTCGCCGATGCGGCCGGATTCGATCCACTCCATCGCTTTGCGCATGGGAGGCAGAAACCGCATCCACATCGCCTCCATGACAAACAGCCCGCGTTCCCTCGCGGCTGAAATCAGCAGCTCCAGTTCGCGGCTGTTCACGGTAATCGGCTTTTCGCACAGGACGGCTTTGCCCGCCCGCAGACTATTGAGCGTATTTTCCAAATGGTAACGGTGCGGTGTCGCGACGTAGATCACATCAACCTCAGGATCATTGACAAGTTCCATGTAACTTCCGTATGCCCGCGGTATTCCGAATTGCGAGGCAAAGACCGCGGCGTGCCCGGGCTGGCGCGATCCGACGGCATAGGCGACCCCATTGGTCGTATGGGCCAGGTCCGCCACAAACTGCTCAGCGATGGTACCCGTCCCCATGATGCCCCATTTCACTTTTTTGGTCTCAGGCCCTCTCATGCTTCCTCCTCCTTCACAGTCATCTAATAACATGTACCCTTTTACCAGGTTTATGAACTACGATGGCGCCCTCATGAGAAATCCCTTTGATTCTCCCCGGGCCCATCCGTTATACTGAAGCTGTTTGCGAAAAGACGAATGACGGCGGAGGCGAATCATGCTTACTTTTGAACAGAAGCTGCAAATTCTGGATTCCTATCCGGAACTGGAGCGAAGAAATGTATCGCTGGGACGCGTAAATTACCAGTATGAGCAAAGCGTCCACGATAAAAAAACGGTAGCTTATCATCTTCATCCCAACGGGAACGGGTACGTATATGCCGGCTTGCTGGAGGGTTATGAAACGGACGATAAAGGCTATGTAAATATTCGGGAATATAACGAACAAGAGCTGCGGGATCTTTTGGACCGGTCGATTCGCTCCCTGTCGGTTCGCGAAGATTCGGAGGCCGGACGGCCGGATCCTATGCATGGCGCTTTCCACAAAGAGACGCCGGGAGGCCTTTGGCGGAACGCGGACGGTGCGGTGTTGACCCTGAAATATGAAGACGACCTATGGTATATCTTTGCCGGGCAAAACCTGGAAATGGTGTTTGAGACACGGGAGGAAGCCGGGGAATACCTGACCGAAGAAGGGTTTTCTCCGCAAAAAAAGTAAATCCGGCGTTAGCGCAGCCTATGGAGAAACATCCGTGGGCTGCTTTTTTATAAAAAAATTAAATAATGTTCAAAAAAATGTTTGATTTTAGTCACAAAATGTTCAATAATATAGATAAGACACAGAATGTTCACAAAATAAACGGCACTGCGAAAAAGGAGCTGACTTTCGATGTGGGAACCTGGAAGCAGTAAAACTAAAAGCGGGATCTTCGGTTGGATTATCGGTTTGGGCGTTTTCTACGCCGTCTTCTATATCGCGTTCACGCTAATGTCGATCCACGGATAATTGTAACCGTTGTCAATTTGTCTAATCGGATGGATAAGCCCGAGGCTTCGGCCGCAGGGCTTTTTTGCTTGATCCTATGAATCATCCCCCTCCTCCCGTCAGACAACCTTGATAATATAGAATTCCTGCATATGTGCATGTTTTTTCTTGTTTGGGGTCAAAAATTTTAAAATTCCTGCAAATCTGCAGGAATTTTCGACGAAACCGGCTCGTTTCTCTAAAATCGCTTGAAATACCTGCAGATTTGCATCTTTTTGGAGTTGAACGTTTGGAAGCACACTAGGCGCATCACATCACTTCACCACCCGCATAGCAGGTGTTTTTTTGTTTCGCACGCTTCGCCAGCTCAACAGGCCAAAAAAACCGGCCCCGTTTGGGGCCGGCTTCTCCTCATCATTGGAACTTACTTCGCGCTATCCAATACTTCTTGAGGAATTTCGATTTTCGTGAGTTCGTCATACTTGGAAATCGTGCTGTCCATATCCATGTCAAGCGTTACGCTTTGTCCTTCCACGCTCATTTCCATGGACATTTTAACATTGGACTTCGTCGGCAGGAATGTGTCTTTGTTTACGGCATAGGAAATCTTGATGTTCTTGATGTTCATTTGATCCAGCATTGCCGCAGTTTGCTCATTTTGGCCGCCCGATTGGTTCATCAAGTTCTTTGCCAAGTCCTTCACGCCGTCGCCGGACAAATCCGCGCTCAATACATATTCGTCGCCTTCTTCAACCACTTTCGCTTCGCTGGCGATCGATTTGAATTGCTGCAGTTGAGCCTCCGGGCTCGCCGATTGCTTCATGCTGTCCAAGATTTGCTTGCTTTCCGCTTCAGGCATCTTCGTCCAAGCTTCGCCTACTTTGGAGTAAACGCCGTTTTGCGTAATGTACTGCTCAATGTTTTGGCTTCCTTGCGCCCCCATGGACATATCCATCACTTGATGAATTTCCATCGGTTCTTTAACGATATCCATTTTCAGCGTCATGTCGATCTTTTGCTCTTGCGACTGCTCGCCTTGCTTCACGACGATGTTTTGGCTGATTTTGGAGTCCATAGCCATGCTTTTCAGCTTTTCACTGGCTTCCGTGGATTTCGCCATCAATTCATCTACAGTAGGAACCTTTGTTTCCGCCGGCGTATTGGTTGTTGTTTCTGCAGCTTTATTTGCGCCGCCGTTCGCCGCTTGGTTAGCGCCGCCTTCAGCCGCTTTCTCTTTGCCGCATGCCGTAATGCTAAGTACCAGTGCTGCCCCCAGTAATACTGCTGTTAATTTCTTCAAATCTTTGTCCTCCTAGAATATGTATTCTTAACGATATTACCTAAAGTATGGAAGGGATGACAGGGCAAAAAGGCTCATTTCGACATATAATCCCTTTAAATTTATGGTATTTTTGTCCTACCTCCTCTTGTTTTTTCATGATTTACTGCCATGTATGGTTTATAATGTTAATGGACAGAATCCCGCCAACGGAAGGAAGAAGCGTGTTGAAAAACTTGCTGGTCACCGGTTACCGAGCCCACGAGCTTGGCATATACAACAATAAACATCACGGCATTCCTTTCATCAGACAAGCCATCATCAACCGGCTCCTGCCTCTCCTGGATGAAGGATTGGAATGGGTAATCACCCCCGGGCAGTACGGCGTCGATCTGTGGGCTTGCGAAGCCGCCCTTCAGTTGAAGGAGGAGTATCCGCATTTGAAATGCTCCATCATAACCGCCTTCAGCCACCCCGAAGAACAGTGGAACGAGGAAAAACAGGCGTATTACCGCGATTTGGTGCGTCAACTGGATTATTACGGCTCGGTCAGCAAAGAAGGGTACCAGGGAAGATGGCAATTTACGGCCCGCGACGAGCTGCTGCTGCGAAAAACGGACGGCATTCTCCTGGTTTACGATGAAGAAGCCGGGGAGGCCAGCCCTAAATATATGAAAGAACGGGCCCTGAAAAAACAGGCACAGGACGGATACCTGTATTTTCAGATCGGCCCCGATGAAATTCAGGCCGTCGCGGAAGAAGAACAGCTGCGGGAAGAGTTCTACGACGGCTAGGGCAACAACAAAAGTACCGCTTTACCTTTACATGCCTACGATAGCCGAAACCGCCGAGAAGACGGCCGCAATGATCCAAAGCACGACGAAGAGCTTCATAATCACTTTAAGCCATTGGCCGAAATTGATACGGGCGATAGCGAGCCCCGCGAGCAATACTCCGCCCGTCGGAGAAATCAGATTGGTCAGACCGTTGCCGAATTGATAAGTCGTTACGATCGCTTCACGGTTGATTCCAACCAAGTCGCCGAGCGGAGCGAGGACAGGCATGGTCAACGCCGCTTCGCCGGAAGAGGACGGCACGAAGAATGTAATGATATTATGAACCAGCAGCATGATGGTGGTAAACGCGTAATTCGGCAGACCTTTCAGCAAATCGGAGAGATAATTCAGGATCGTATCGATGATCATCCCGTTTTCGGCAAGCACCAGAATGCCCCGGGCCAAGCCGATAATGACAGCCGCATAGACGAACTCTCCGCAGCCTTTCACAAAGTTTTCCGCCATTTCGCGTTGATTCATCCTGGATACCAAACCCGCAAAGAGCCCAAGCGCAAAGAAGAGCGCCCCGATCTCCGTCATATACCAGCCCTTTGTCAGAATTCCCCAAACAATCAGCCCCAAAGTGACCACGAACCCGGAAATAATCAATTTGTCCCGCAGGGAAAAGTCGATTTCTTCCCCGGTATCTTCTTTAAGGAACAGCGGCCTGTTTATCAGGTCATTTTTGAAAACAACGGACTTTTCCGGATGTTTCTTCACCCGGTGCGCATACCACATCGTAAAGGCGATGGAGATGCCGGTAAATACGATCCATTCGATAAATCGAAGCCACAACTGCGGATTGCCTTGAACTCCCGCGATCCCTTGCGCAATCAGCACGGAAAACGGATTGGTCGTCGATCCGACATAACCGATTTGGGTCCCCAGGAAAAGAATCAGGATGGCGGTCATCGAATCGAAGCCCAGCGCAAACATCAACGAAATAAAGATCGCGTACAGCGGGATGATTTCTTCGCTCATTCCGAAGGTCGACCCGCCGAGACTACAGATCACCATGGCGATCGGTATGACCAGAATTCCTTTGCTTTTAAGCCGTCGGGCCAACGCGAGCAACCCTCGGTCGATCGCTCCGGTCTGGAGAATGATACCGAAGGCGCCGCCTACAACGAGTACAAAAGCGACGACATCGACGGCGTTGATGATCCCCTCCATGGGAGCGCTTAAAATTTGCGGTATCCCTTGGCGTAAATCGGTTCCCTCGCCATGTTTGCTTACCTCATGATATGTGCCGGGGACGATAGCCGATTTGGTCACACCGTCCACCGTGACCTCCTGGCGTTCAAATTGCCCGCTCGGCACAATCCAAGTCAACGCCGCCATTAAGATCATGATAAAGAATATCAGAGTATAGCTGTGAGGCAGCGACCATTTGAGTCTCTTTTTTCCCGTTTCCATCTTAATCCCTCATTCCGGAATTGGATTATTCACAAAATATAACATTATGAGATGTCTTATCCAGGGGGTGTTAACTCCGCTGATCATGAACGATCTTTCCGCCGGCAATGGTCAGTACCGCTCGCGCGTCCCTCAGCTCATTCGCGGGAGTTTGCAGCAGATTCCGGTCAAAAACGGCGATATCCGCCAGTTTTCCCGCCTCAAGCGTGCCTGTCCGGTCCTCCATAAAACAGTGTTTCGCTCCGTTGATTGTCCACGCTTTAAGCACTTCTTCCACCGGCATTCCTTTTTCAGGGTACCATCCTCCGGGCGGGCTCGCATCCGGAAATAACCGGGCGCTGGCGGCGTAAATGGAATCCGGAACGCTCGAGATAAACAGAGGGAGATCCGTCCCGATGGTGATCGTAACGCCGGCATCCAACATGCTCTTATAATCGTAAAACCGGCTTTCTCTATCCTTCCCCACCACTTCGGCCATGTAGGCCTCTTTGTAGGACGGATTCAGCAGCATGACCTGGGCGTACACCTCCGCAAAAATTCCCGCCGCGGCCATCCGCTTCAGATCATCCGG
The DNA here is from genome assembly GCF_008084145.1 of Paenibacillus faecis. GTDB lineage: Bacteria > Bacillota > Bacilli > Paenibacillales > Paenibacillaceae > Fontibacillus > Fontibacillus faecis. The sequence continues at coordinate 1,560,920 of NZ_VSDO01000001.1, forward strand.
GTGAGGGTATTCCAGATCGCTGATGGAATGTCTTGCATCCCGCTCCCCGTTTTGTTCTCGGCACGTTTCCAGGATGGATACCGCCCTTCGGATCGCCGCGTCGCCTTCGGCCGTCAATGTACATTTCAGTCCGTTACGGTCCGCCTCCAGCACCGCAGCCTTAATCGCCTCGTAATCCACCGGCCTCAGATTGGTCACTCCCGGCAGATCGGCATAAGGCTCCAGCATGTCTCCCGTGTGATTGGCCACCACGCCATCCAGCATAATCTTGAACCCCTGAAAACGAAGCTGATCGCTACGGTACTTGCCCTGACACTCCAGACCAAACGGAATGTTAAGCGGTTCCAGAACAGGTTCCAGGGCGAAATGTACGCGTAACGGCAGACGCCCGCTCGCTTCCAATTCCGTCAAGACCGGCAGTAAACCGCTGTAATCGTCAAAGCCGATGTCCTTGATCGACGTCACCCCACGCCCAGCAAGCATCTGGGCAAAATCAAGAAACTCCGATGTGACCAGTTCCTTGTCCCGGAGCATTTCTTTCAGCAGTTCGGCCCTTGCTTCCGCGCTGCATTCATCCGGTTTAAATCCATACTTATCTATGGCGGCTCCGTTCATCCAGCAATAATTCTTCGAACGGTTGATCGCCACCACCGCCCGATCGGGAATGGCACCGTCCAGCAATGTCTGGTCCGGCAGTTCGCCCCAGGTTTCCCGGTCCCAACCGAAAGCGTATACATTTTTGCCTTTCGGAAGTTTGTCCGCGTATTTCACCAGCAAACGCAGCGCCTCCTGAACGGAGGCGGTTTCGGATAAATCCAGGCCACGGTGCATCGACATATAACCGGTAAAAAACACATGGTTGTCATGAATTCCCGGCATAATCAATTCATCTTTAAAATCATATATTTTCGTTTCCGGCCCAATCCATTCCCGAAACGCCGATTTTGGCCCGACGGCGGTGATAACATCGCCTTTTACCGCAACAAAACCGGGGCCGGCTCCAGATTTCTTACCGGTAAAGATCGCATCCGATACGAGAACGAGATCGGCAAATGCGTTCATTGTGGCATGGGAAGCTTGCATATTTACCCCTCCTAATTTTCCGCGACAGTTTTCTCCGTCCTTTTACCATACGTATTATAACGTTATATCGTGATGTTTACCTTTCCCCTTTGTTCAAGGAAAGAAGGGTATGAGGTTTTCGGCAAAAGGACGGAACCTCTATAAGGTGAACTGATATCTGTCTCCGATCATGAACTGTCTACCGGCATGTACCGGTAATCCGTGCTGGTCATAGATCATCGTTTTCATGTAAAAAAGCGGTTTTCCGATGGACGTTTCCAATAGACGCGCCTTGTCCTCGTCCGCCAGAACGATTTCCAGCGTCGTTTCCCCGGGCTGGTTCGGATCAATCCCGTATTTATCCCGCAACAGATCATAGAGCGAACCTTCCAGCGTTTCATCCATAAGAAACGAGAAGCGCGATGCCGGATAGTAATTGTTCTCCAGCATGAGCGGGCTGTCGCCGGCGTATCTTGTTCGCTGAATATAGATCGCCTTCTCCCCTTCAGCCAACTGCAGGGCAACCGCTAAATCGGAATCGGGAACGATGATTTCCTTCCGGGTCACCCGGCTGTGCGAGGTCAAACCGTTCGCCTTGCATGCCGCCGTGAATCCGATCACATGCTCGATTTTGCGACCGATTTTGGGATGGCTTACAAAAGTGCCTTTTCCCTGCCGCTTGGTCAAATATCCTTCCTGCGCCAATTCTTCAACGGCCTTCCGGACGGTAATCCGGCTGACCTGATAGCGATCGCTCAATTCCGTTTCCGTGGGAATCTTCTCACCTTGCTGAAAAGTTCCGTTATGAATCGCCGCCTGAATCGCTTTCTTAAGTTGGATATATAATGGTTCGGGATGATCAGAATTTAACATAGGACCCTCTCTTGTACTATAACGTTATAAACTCTTTGCTTAAAGCGTATCAAACGTTACTGGATAATACAAGAAGATGGTTAGTCGCCATAACCGTCATTCGTAGGACACGCCGAAACCGAAAGACCCTTCCACCAGGCAACTGGCCGCGGCGAACCGGGAACCCTCTTCCATCGCCGCCTGGATATTGCGGTCCTTGAGGTAACGGAGCAGGAACGCCGCGATGAATGAATCTCCCGCCCCCATCGTATCTACGGCTTCCACCAACTCAGGGGCCTGATAATATAGGCGCGCCCCGTCAAAAGCCACAGCCCGGTCGCTGCCCCGGGTAGCCACAATAATCTGGCCTTCCCGGGCTCGTTTGGTTTGAATATAACGGATCGTTTCCTCCTCGCTCATATGACTGCACGAGAAGAAGGCGAAATCAACGTAAGGAATATGCCGTTCGACCTCCGCTTCTTCAAAGTCGTCGGAGAAATCGAAAGAAACGGGTACGCCAAGGCTTTGCAGTTCAGGCAGCAAATGTCCCGTATGGCTGTACAGGCCGGTATGCATTACGGCGAACTCCCGGATGTACGACCGGTCTTCCTCGCTAAGTGAAAGCGGATTCAATCGGGTGACGCCGCCTTCATTGCTTCCGAGGAAGACGCGGTCCCCGTTTTCCAGCGTAACACGCGCACAGCCGTTTTCCCCCCGGTGATGGCGGCACCGGCTGATATCGATTTCCAGTTCATTTAAAGCCCGCTCGACATGGCGGGCTTCCCGGTCATCTCCGAACACGCCGACAAATGCCGCGTCCGCGCCCAGCTTCTTGGCAAACACGCTGAAATTCAACGCGTTGCCTCCCGGATACATCACGCCCAAGTGAACATACTTGTCCACAACGTTATCGCCAATGCCCAATACTTTCATGCTATATCCCCCCTGTTTCAGTTCAGTATGCCACTTTCCCCATGTAACGGCGGGTCTCCAACGGATGATTGCGAATGTCCGCCAGCTCTTCGCGGTATACGCACAAGATGCTGTAGAACAAGACGGGGTTAAAGAATTCCACAACTTCATCGGCGATGGTGTTCAGTCCCAATTCCTTGGCGTCCACGACTTCCACTTTTGCCGCGTATTTATTTAGGAAAGTCAGAGCGCGCTCATCCAGTGCGCGGGTACGCCCCTCATTCATCATTAGGATAAACGGCGTTTCTTTATCGGTCACCTCAAACGGACCGTGGAAGTATTCGCCGGAATGGATCGGAGCCGCGTTAAGCCACTGCATTTCCATCAAAGAACAGATGGCAAACCCGTAAGCATGTCCGAAAGAAGCTCCGCTGGAGAGAATGTAGAACAACTCTTCACTCCGGTATTTTTCCGCGAATGCCTTGGCGCGGGGTCCCACCAACTTCTTGCCTTCCACAATAATACCGTTGATTTTCTGAATGCCGTTTTTAAACGCTTCGTAATGGGCATACCCTTCCGTAACGTTCAGGATTTCTACGACCAATTCCAGAATGATCGCCATCGGGTTGTTCTTCACATCGCTGTCCGCGCCCCATTCGTATAAGAAAGGATGGTCGGTGTATTTCAGCAGCCCCGCTTCCTTATTATGCGTCAAACCGATGGTGTGAGCTCCGCGTTGTTTGGCCACTTTGGCCGCTTCCACCGACTCGGGCGTATTGCCGCCATGGGAGCAAACGATAACCACGGAGTCCTTGTTCAAGCGCTTCGGCAAGGCATGGACGAATTCATTGGCCGTATAAAGGCCCGTTACCACCTTTTGGGCTTCGCTCTCCAGAAAATATTTGGACGGATACATATCTACCAGGGATCCGCCACAGGCGACCAGATAAACCTCCGAGATTCCGTTTTCGGTCTGTTCATGAATCGTGCTAATGACTTTCGCTACGCTCATCTGTAGTCTCTCCTTTATATAACGTTATATAACGTATTATTTACAACCTCAATATAACCGCTTTCATCGTGAAGGTCAAGTTAATTTTTTTCTCCGCAATTCCCCCCTCTCCGCCCCTTCGCATATGATGTGCTATAAATCCGAAGGAGGCTGCTCATGAACGAAATGAAATTGCCTACCGTCGCTTACTTCTGCATGGAGTACGGGCTTCATTCCGATTTTAAAATATACGCCGGAGGGCTCGGCATCCTGGCCGGGGACTACCTTAAAGGGGCCAAGGATATCGGCGCGCCCGTCGTCGGGATCGGCATCAAATGGAAGCAAGGCTATACGGATCAGCGAATTGATGAAGACGGCAAGCCCTATGACAGCTACCATAACTATGATTATGACTTTCTGGAAGACACGGGCATTAAAGTCGGCGTGAAAATTCGGGATGTCGATGTCATATGCAAGGTATGGAAAACGGAAAAGTTCGGCAATAACCCGCTGTACTTGCTGGATACGGATATTCCCGAAAACGCCGACACCTGGATCACCGGCCAGCTGTACGGATGGTTCGGCGAGGAGCGGATCGCCCAGGAAATCGTACTGGGGATCGGCGGGGTGAGAGCCCTGCGGGCTCTGCAAATTCCCGTGGAGGTGTACCACTTCAATGAAGGCCATGCCGCCTTGGCCGCCACGGAGCTGATCCGAGAGAAGATGAGCGCCGGCAGCACGTTTGAAGAAGCCTGGAACGCCACCCGGGAAGAGGTCGTTTTTACGACCCATACGCCGATACGCGAGGGCAATGAGGCGCATCCGCTGGAGCGGCTCGAGTATATGTCCGCCTATAACGGACTGACCCGGGGGCAAATGGAGCAAATCGGGGGCAATCCCTTCAATATGACGGTGGCCGGCCTACGCCTGTCCCGGATCTCCAACGGGGTTGCCCGGCTGCATGCGGAAACCGCGAACAGGATGTGGCAGGACGTCACAGGGCGCTCCCCTATTATAGGGATTACCAATGCCGTTCATCCCCCCACGTGGGTCGACGAGCGGATCACCCGCGCTTATGAGGAGGGCGGCGATTTGTGGGGCGCCCATATGGAAGTCAAAGGCGAACTGCTTGATTTCATCCGGGAGCGCACCGGCATCGCGCTGAACCCCGACCGCCTACTGATCGGCTTCTCGCGCCGGGCGGCTTCCTACAAGCGCAGCGATCTGCTCTTCTCCAAGCCGGAGGTCATCGCTCCGTATCTGGAGGCGGGAACCGTACAGATCGTTTTCTCCGGCAAAGCTCACCCGCAGGATGACAACGGCAAGCGGATCATCAGCCATTTGGTCGCCATGATGCGAAAATATCCGGAAAGCGTCGTCTTTCTGGAGAACTACGACATGACGATTGGCGCCCGGCTCACCCGCGGTTCGGACGTCTGGCTCAACAACCCGCGCAGACCGTTGGAAGCCAGTGGAACCTCCGGCATGAAAGCGGCGATGAACGGCGTGCTCAACTGCTCCATTCTGGACGGCTGGTGGCCGGAAGCATGTCTGCACGGGGAGAACGGCTGGCAGATCGGAGGCGGATTCGAGACGTCCGACTTCGCGGCGCAGGATCGTCACGACAGCGAAGCCCTGTATGAAACCCTGCTTGGAAGCGTTTTTCCGACCTACTACGAGAACCGGCCCCAATGGGCGCGGATGATGGAAAGAAGCATCGAAACGACCCGGGAAGCCTTCGCCACGAAACGAATGCTGGATGATTATTATAGGCTCATGTACATCAAAAAAAGCGAATAGCCCCTTCGTTCAGCCTTGGACATTCGGACCGTCCGGTCTCCTTAAAGAGGAAACCGGCGGTCTAAATTTTTGTAACGAAAATGCGGCGCACATCCGATATTACATAAGGGGACTTATACCTACATCATTGATTAAAGGAGTTTTTTACCCGCATGAAAAGACCAAGATTCATCCCGCTTCTCCTCCTCTTCCTGGCCCTGACCTTCCTGGTTCCGGCCCGGCTTACCGCCGCTTCGGCCGCCGCACCTAAAGCAACGGTGCTGATCGACGGCAATACCGGCCGTTCCTTCCTGCCGGTCACCGCATTAAAAGGGGACTCGGAAGCCTCCCTGCTGTGGAACGAGAGCGAAAAAAGCTTCGTCATCACCAACACCTGGAACAGCGTGAAAGTGTTTGTCGGACAAACCTCCGCAGTGGTCAATGATGCGGCGGTTACTTTAACGGACGCTCCTTTCCGCCAAAACGGGACTACCTATGTGCCCTTGCAGTTTTTGAGCCAAAACCTGGGTTATACGTTAGAATGGGAAAAGAATCCAACCGCGCTTACCCTTAGCCGCGGCGACTTCAAATATACGCTCCCTGCAGTGAACCGGAACAACCTTTCCGGCAAGACGTCTCCGGTCGTCAGCGCCCGCAAAACCTTCAAGGTCGGGAACAAATATTTCCCCGTGAAGATGATCACGGTTTCGCTGGCGCATCCGAATATACACCTGGACGTCGTGATGGCCGGCAACCGGAAGGGGCGGGTTGAGAGCCTCGGCAGCATCGCCAAGCGCAGTAAAGCCATTGTCGCTATTAACGGGTCCTATTTCGACGCCTACACGAAGAACAGCTATAAAACGCCTTACGGCTATATCGTCAGCGGTGGCAAGCTGCAAATGGAAGCATCCGGCGACCGACGCACCGTTTTTACCTATAACCCGAATATGCTTGCCGGGATGATTCCGGGCACCAAATTCAACGAGCTCTTTGCGGGGGGCGAACTGGAAGGCGCCCTGCAGGCCGGACCTCGCCTTGTCACCGACGGCAAAATAGCCCTCAACCTCAAGGGCGAAGGCTTCCGCGACCCGAAAATTTTAAAGGGCGGCGGCACCCGCAGCGCCTTGGGGCTTACGCGCGACAACAAGCTTATCCTTTTAACCACCAGCAAAGCGACGATTCCGCAGTTGGCTCAAATCATGAAGCAGGCCGGCGCGTATCAGGCGATGAATCTGGACGGCGGCGCTTCGAGCGGCCTTTATTATAACGGGAAGTATTTGACGAAGCCCGGCCGGCTAATCAGCAATGCGCTCGTGGTGAAATACCAATAATCGGCGGCCCACAATCCAAAGATATTTATGATTTGAATTAACCACCGTTTGCCAGGGGACACGATTTCAAAAAGAACGACCGTTTTTGGCGCATATGAAAAGCCCGCTTCTTATGAAGCGGGCTTTTTTAGACGTCCGTTAAAACCGGTCCGCCGGATATTTCAGCCCGATTTGCCGCCGGGCTTCCTCCATGATTTCGGCGACGATCAGGGAATTGGCCAGCGTGTTCACACCGCTTTCCCGTCGGCCGCTTTGCGCGAGCTCGATAAACTCCCGCGCCTCGTAGAACATCGACTCCTGCATCTGCGGCTGCCGCAAGTCCTCAACGGTGCCGTCCCGGTACATGATTTTGACATCGTAAGGCTGGTTGATTTTATCGATGATCAGCGTACCGTTCTCGCCCTGGATTTCCGCCGGAGCATAGGAATCGGCGATTTTGGAGTACATCACTACGGCATCCATGTCTTCATAACGCATCAGGATGCTCCCCTCTCCGTCCACGCCCGACGACAGCATGATCCCGGTCGCTTGAAGGGACTCCGGCTTGCCGAATAAAGTCACCATCGGGTAAAGGCAGTAGATCCCGAGGTCCATCAACGCCCCGTTCGAATAGACCGGATTAAAGGCGTTTAGAACCGTACCTTGCTTGAACGCGTCATACCTGGAAGAATATTGGCAGTAGCTGGCAAAATAGCGGCGCACCCGCCCGATTTTATACAAATTGTTTGTGATTACCCGGAAGTTCGGCATCAAGGTGGACTTCATCGCTTCCATGAGAAGCACGTCATTCTCCTTCGCCGCCCGGATCATCCGCTGCGTCTCTTCCACATTTGATGCAAACGGCTTTTCGCACAGCACATGCTTCCCATGGCTCATACACAAAATGGCCTGCTCGGCGTGATACGAATTGGGACTGGCGATATACACCGCGTCAACCAGGTCGCTCGACACCATTTTTTCCAAATCCGTGAATACTTCAGGGTGGCTGTTATACTTGGCCGCAAAAGCCTTCCCTTTCTCTTCCGTGCGCGAGTAAACGGCCGTCAGAGCGAATTGCTCCGTCTCCTCCGCCGCTTGGATAAAGCGTTCCGTGATCCAGTTCGTTCCGATGATTCCGAATCGAAGCACTGAATGCATCCCCCTTTTTCTAATATCGTTATCTGTATTCTCTCATTAGCTACCCCTTTATGTCCACTTGCTGTCAACAATTGAGACCTAGCTCACAGAAGAATTCTCTCTTTCGTACCTGTTCCCGGGACTTCACATTCCGTCACACTGAAACTGATATGATTTCCAAAATGAGGAGGAGTGATGCAAATGAAAACACCGTTGCGCAGGCAAACCGAGTTGTGGATCGTAACCATCCTGATGGCCGTCGGCCTTTGGTATGTCCCCCCGGCGCAAGGGTTTGCCGCCGGAGGTCCGGCAGGCTACGCGGAGGAATGGTCCCGGGAGTTCGGATCGCCGGACAATTACAACGAGCCATCCCAAGTATTGTCCCTGCCCGGTCAAGGCTACATCGCCGTGGGCACCGCAACTCCGCGGGATGAAATTTCTTCCCAAGCCAAAATCGTTGCCATCAAAACCGATTCGAGCGGAAATACGGAATGGGAACGCGAATATCTGGATAAAACCTCACCGACCGAGAGGTACACTGTTCAATCGATGATTCAAACCCGGGACGGCGGGTTTTTGATCGGCGGAGGAATGCTGGACTGGAGCGATGGAAAGCCTTTTTACCGGGCCTACCTGCTCAAGCTGTCGGCAGACGGAGATCCTGAATGGAGCGGGTCCTACGGCGAATACCGCGGATACGCCCCCATTCAGCGGGTTAAGGAAACCCGGAATGGCGGTTTTATCGCCGTTTCCTGGACTTCCAACGTATCGGGTACCCAGCCCGCTTATATTTTGAGAGTCGATGCGGAAGGAAATCCGTTGTGGGATCATTATTACCGCGGATACCAAGAACAGGTGCTCCTTGACGTTGTGGAGACGCAGGACGAAGGATTCTTAGCCGCGGGGTACGCCGTGAAGGAGAACAGCGTCTCCTGGCTTCCCTTGCTGGTGAAATACGGTCCGACAGGTGAAATTTCTTGGAGCAAAACGCTGCCTTACGAGGCCGGTTGGGGCTACGTTCGGCAGTTGATGCACGCTCCCGGCGGGGACGGGTATCTCATGCTCGACGGCTCCGGACTGTGGAAGCTGACGGAGGACGGCGAAGCGGTTTGGCGAAAAGGCTTGGTAGACGCGGAGTTCCCCGAGCTTCTCTCTTACATGAAGCCAGCGCCGGACGGCTCGGGCGGCTATCTGATCAGCGGCAGATCGGACCAACGGCATCTCACATTAAAAATCGATGAAGAAGGAACGATCCTCTGGTCCCTGCTTCAAAACCTCGCTCCACGATTCTACGACGCCGCCCGCACCGATATTCCCCAGGACGGAGGGCTTGTATGGATCACTTCGACTTTCGGTTCGGAACGGCTAAAGCTGGTCAAATACAAGACGGTCGACGAGATTCCCGGGGAAAGCCGATTCTACCTGGATTCCGACGATTACTCCCTTTCTGTGGATACGCAGTTGGATATCGTCGCGCTGTTTCAAGCCCCGGACGGCGGTGTTAAATCGGTTACGGAGGCCGCTTATTTCACGATCGAGGATCCGGGCATCGCTTCGATCGACGCGAGCGGCAACCTTACGGGACTCTCGCCGGGACTCACCCGTGTCATCGCCGAATATGCGGGCTTTACGGATTCGGCCACCGTACTGGTTGTACGACCTTATGTCCCGCCCGCAAACCGGATGGAGGACATTCCGGCCGATCCTTCCGACACCCTGTCATCGCATCCAAATCCCGCCGGTCCCTGACCGTCTATTCCGGTCTCGGCATGAGGAATCCGCTTGATTTCCGGCGTGAAACTCAACTACAATTGAAGAAAGAAACAGCAAAGGAATGAGGTGATCCGAAGAGTATGGAAAATCAGGAAAACCTGGATGCGGCGGCCAAATACCTGGTCACTGGAGATTCCATCTCCAAAGGCGTCATTTATGACGAGGTCAAAAACAAATACGTTCTGCTGGAGGACAATTATGTTTCCCTGCTGCAGAACAAGTTGAAGGGCGCTGTGCGGAACACCGCCCGGTTCGGCAATACGCTGATCAAGGGTATGGCCAACCTGCGCAAGGATGTGATGAAGGACAAACCGAATATCGTGCTCATTGAATACGGCGGCAACGACTGCGATTTTAACTGGAACGAGATTGCGGACAACCCCAATGGCGAGCACCGTCCGAAAACGGATTTCAATTTGTTTGAGAAGATGCTCACCGAGGCTGTTCAATTTTTGAAAAGCCAGCAGATCACTCCCGTGCTGATGAGCCTGCCCCCGCTGAATGCGGACAGCTACTTCAAATGGGTCAGCAGGAACAACCCCGACGCCGAGAAGAACATCCTTCAATGGCTCGGCAGCGTGACCAAAATTTATTGGTGGCAGGAAAGGTATAATTCCACCATCCTCAAAGTATCGGAATTGACCAAAACCAAGTTCATCGATGTTCGCGGAGCCTTCCTGGAGCATCCCGATTTCACCCAATTCCTCTGCTCGGACGGGATTCACCCGAACCAGGCCGGCCACAAGATCATCTCCGACAAAGTGCTGGAGTTTATCCGCCAGCACTATGGTCACCTGCTTCGCGATCATGGCGGACTGACGGCGAAATAAGCATGGACACGACGGGCACCGATCGTTGAATATGACGATCGGTGCCCGTGTCGTTTTATCCTATTTCGGACGGACCGCCGGCTAGCGACTGCAGGCGATTCTGCTTGATGTACGCCGTCGGCGCCATGCCGACCTCCCGCTTGAATACGCGGCTGAAATAAAATTCATTGCCGAATCCGGATTCCGCCGCCGCCTCCTTCACCGTAATGTCGGGACGGGAGAGCAGCTTCTTCGCGTGATGGAGGCGAAGACGGCTCAAGTATTCCACGGGGGTCGTCCCCTTCTCCCGTTTGAAGCGCCTGGAGTAGGAGCTCGGCGTCAGTCCGGCGATCTCGGCCAGCGTTTCCAACTGGATTTTGGAACGGAAGTGCCGGTGCATATATCCGATACTAAGCTCCAGCCCGCTGGGCTTGGCGGTCGAAGCTCGCTCTTTAAGCTGATCGAGCACGATGCAGAGCAGGCTTTGGCATCTCAACTGCAGCCGCCCCTTATCGGCTCCGGGCAAACGGGTGTCCGCAAATAATGCGGCCGCATCCTGTAAAAGCTCGGGGGCTTTTACCGGCTTAAGGCCACCGGCGAATCCCGGCCATCCGCCGCCTCCGGGATGCAGCGGTCCCGCTTGCCAATTCCCTCTCCGCCGCTGCACCGCCAGCGGCCTAAACAGCAGCAGAAAGCATTCGAGCGCCCCGGATTCAAGCATGAACTGTAAGGCGGTTCCCGGAGTCAGCACAAAGCAATCCCCCGGGCCGACGGCCTCCGCCTTTTCCGAAACATCGCCCAACGCAATCCACCCTTTCCCCTCTTTCACCATGCAAAGCAGGTAGGCCGGAATCGTCATGTCACGGCCATGATCGGGGCCCCGGAAAGTACGGTGATGGATGGAGGAGAACAGCACTACAGGCCCCAGCCCCGCCATATTCAACGCCATCGGCGGATCCCCCTTTCTCTTGGACTAGTGTCCCATCCGATCAGACATCCTTGATAACATAAAATTCCTGCAAATATGCATGTTTTTGTTCGGTATGGAGCAACAATTTCAAAATTCCTGCAAATCTGCAGGAACTTTCGACGAAATCGGCTCGGTTCTCTAAAATCGCCAGAAATGACTGCAGATTTGCAGCTTTTTCGAATCCCCCCTGTGACCGGCCAAAAATGCCTGCAGATTTGCAGCTTTTTGGAGTTGGAAGGAGCACTAATCGATCAGCGGCAGTCGATCCAGTACGGTCAGCTTCGTTTCCGCCCTCGCTCTGGGCTGGGCGGCGGGAACCGTTTCGGCATAGCCGATGTACAGTACGCCCACGACTTTTTCCCCCGGCTGGATGCCGAATGCCGACCGGAAGCGAGGCTCGTAAATATAATGATTCGTCTTCCAAACGACGCCGATGCCCTGTTCCCAGGCGGCCAGCTGAAAATTCTGAATCAGGCAGCAGACGGCGCCGAAGTCTTCCTCCCGCTGTTTATGACGGGAGTCCTCCGTCTGCAGAACGATAAGCTGGGCCGGCAGCGTCGTTAAATACTCGTGTCGCTGCGCCCCGATTTTGGCCCGCTCCTCGGCGGAATGCGTTCGCAGCACCGCCTCGGCGAAAGCCTCCCGCGCCTCGTCCATCACGAGAATAAAACGCCAAGGCTGCCGATTCCCGTGATTCGGCGCCCACACCGCCGTATTCAGCAAAGCGATGATTTGCTCCTTGCTGACCGGGTCCGGTTTAAACGCACGGATCGTTCTGCGGCTCTGGATCAGGTCGGCCAAGGGATAGCTTGAGCCGGCCGCCCTCACCGCCTCCATTTGCTCGTCATCTTGCAGGGGTTTTGTATCAGCCAATCGTTTCGCCTCCTATTGATTTCGATTCACATACAGCAGATAAATGAAAAACGGAGCGCCGATCGCCGCCGTAAACACCCCGGCTGGCACATCCAGCGGAAGAAACAGCGTGCGTCCGGCCAGATCGGCCAGCAGGACGATCCAGGCGCCAAGCAGCGCGGATACCGGCAGCAGGCGGCCGAAGTCGGCCCCCACCAGCTTGCGGGCCATATGCGGAGCGAGCAGGCCGACGAACCCGATCGCGCCCGCCACCGCGACCGCCGATCCGGCCAAGGCCACGCTGAGCATGAGCTGCAGGAAGCGGACCCGCTGGACGCGGCTTCCGCCGCTGGTGGCCACCTCATCGCCCAGCTGCGAAATGTTCACGTGCCGCTTCATGAGCATCGCCGCCGGCAGCAGCACGGCGGTCCAGGGCAGCAGAAGCAGCACCTGCTCCCAATTCGCGCCGTACACGGAACCGGTCAGCCAGGTATAGGCCTGGCCGGCATCGTTGCGCGGATTAAACACAATCATCATCGTCGTGGCCGCCGACATGAGCGAAGACATCCCGACGCCCACCAGGACGAGGCGAAGCGGGGTCACGCCCTTCTTCCAGGCGAACGCGTACAACAGCAGCGCGGCGACGGCGGCTCCCGCCATGGCCGCTACCGGCAGCCAGCGAATGCTCAAGACACCGAGTCCGTACGTCATGAACGCTACAGCCGCCGCGGAAGCTCCCCCGGTGACGCCCAGAATGTCCGGGGAGGCCATCGGGTTGCGGGCCACGCCCTGCAGGATGGCCCCGGCGGCGGCCAGGGAAGCGCCCGCCAGCAGCGACGTGACGATCCGGGGAAGGCGCAGCTTCTCCACGATCATGGCCTCGGCCTCCGAGCCGGCGCCCGTCAGGCTGCCGAACACCCGGACGGGCGATATAAACGTTTCGCCCAGACTCGCGCTGAGCAGAGCCGCCAGCAGGCAGCCGAACAGCAGGCCATATGGAATCCATCTACTTCCTCGGTTCATGATTTGCCAATTCCTCTCCGGGCGATATACATAAAGAACGGGGCGCCGAGAGCCGCAGTCATCACGCCGACCGGAAGCTCCTCCGGTATCATGATGAACCTGGCGGCGATATCGGCCAAGAGCAGCAGCGCGGCCCCGAATACGCCGCAAAAAGGGATCACCCAGCGGTGATCCGTACCGACCAGGTAACGGGCCATGTGCGGTACGACGATGCCGATAAAGCCGATCGGCCCCGCGATGGACACCGAGCCTCCGGCCAAAATGACGACGATCACGCCGATTCCGATTTTTAAGGCGCCCGTTCGCTGACCCAGGCCTTTGGACGTGTCCTCGCCCATCAGAAGGATGTTCATCCCCCGGGCCAGCAGCCAGGCGGCGACCCAACAGCCAGCCATATAGGGAAACACGGTGGCGAGCATCTCGGGGGAGCGTCCGGCGATGGTTCCGGTCAGCCAAAACAGTACCGATCCGAGGCTCTGCCGGTCCAACGCCAGGACCCCCTGGGTAAAAGAAGCGAACAGCGCGGTCATGGCCGAACCGGCAAGCACGATTTTGATCGGCGTCAACCCTTCTCTCCCCGCCGAACCCAGGATATAAACCACGCCCGCCGCCGCCGCCGCGCCGACGAAGGAAATCCACATCAACGCCTGTAAATGGGATACGGACAGGAGCACCGAGGCCGAGACGACGAAGAACCCCGCCCCTGCGTTGATCCCCAGCACGCTCGGAGAAGCGAGCGGATTTCGCGTCAGCGTCTGCATGATGGCGCCCGCGATGGCCAAGCTCGCTCCGACCGCCGCCGCGATCAAGGCCCGCGGCAGGCGCGTCGTCCGGATCACGATCTGGTCGGTCACATTGGGGTCGTAACGAAACAAGGCGTCCCAAGCCGTCTCCGGACTGTAATTCATGGCCCCCAGCAGGATGCTTCCGGCCAGTCCCAGCAACAGCGCCAGCCCTCCTAATATGAATCCCGCGGCTCTTCGCCCGCGTATCGCCCCTGCGCTCATTTTTGCCTTCTCCCTATGCCGAAATTTTTACTTGATCCCGAAAATTTCATAAACATCGTCCAGCATGGAATTCGCCGCCAGTACCCCGCCGCTGAGATTCCAGGTGATCACGTCCACCTCGATATATTTGCCGTTCTTGACGCCCTTCAAGGTTTTCCAAAGCGGGTGGGACGTCCATTCGTTCCTGGTTGTCTGCGTGTCGTTATCTCCGGGACTGATGCGGGTGATATCGAAAATATAATCCCCGTCCAGTTGCCCCATTTGCTCCTTGGAGGTCAGATTTACGACCGCTTTGCCTTCCACCATCTGGGCTTCCGGACGCCCGATCCCCAGCTCCTTGAAGATGGTTCCGGCAAACCCCGTAGCATAAAAACGGGCGCTGCCGTCATCCTCAAACCGGATAATCGAAACTTTGGTATCTTTCAGCCGATCTCCGGCTTTTTGTTTGAAGTCCGCTACACGGGCATCCCAATCCGCAATGAGCTGCTGCGCCTCCTTATCCTTATAGAGCGCCTGGGCGCTAAGCTGGAGGTTGTCTTTCCAATCGAAAATTTCCTTGGTAATCAGCGTAGGGGCGATTTCGGACAGCTGAGGGTAGATTTTTTCATGGCGCGCTTCCGTACCGATAATTAGATCCGGCTTAAGCGCTACGATGGCCTCCAGATTCGGCTGATTCTCCTCTCCCAGATCCTTGACCCCCTCCATTTTGTCCCGGAGATAGAGATACCAAGGCTTCTCCTCCCAGGACTCGACGGCCCCGACCGGTTTCACGCCCAGCGCCGCCGTAATGTCAACCATGCCGTTAAACAGTACAACGACCCGCTCCGGCTTCTTCTCGAGCGTGATCTCTCCCATGGCATGCTTTATCGTTCTTGGCCCGTCTTCGCCCCCGGTATTCGTTCCGGTTCCGGCTTCTTCCGCCGCTTGGGCGGTTTGGGCTGTATTGCCCTTGCCCTTCGTCTCATTGCCGCCGGCGTTGCCGGCACTGTTGGAGTTCCCTCCGCATCCGGCAACCGCCAAGGTTAATATGAGGGCAATGATCATTTTGAAGCTTTTCATCGTATGGCCTCCCGTAGTAACAATTCTATTGATAATGATTATCGATATCAATATACTATCGGACCGGCTTAATGTACATGACTGATTTTATCCTTTTGCCGCATCAATTTTATCCGGCGAAGTTCGGACAATAGCAAAAGCCCCATCCTCAACGGATGGGCCTTTTGCTGCTAACCGGGCTATAAACCGGTAGTTTCGATTAACGAGGAACGAGAGGTTCTCCCGGTAATAAAAAATAAAAAAGTGATTTATAAGGCTACTCAGGGCAGAATCGCGAAAGAGCGTACCGGGAAGCCCGACGCTCGTTCCGCTTTGGGCACGATATTGAAAATAACCGCACCCTTCGGGGGAACAAGATCGAGGTTTTTCAGCAGCTCGACTTGATACGTATCCCGCTCCAGCACGTAATATTCGCCGAGCAGCGCGCCGTTCTTCGTGTAGTCCGCAGCCGAATCGGTGTCAAAGGTCTCATGACCGATCGCTTTAACCCCGCGCTGCCGGAACAGAAATTCCAGAGCCTCCATCGACCAGCCGGGCGCGTGATTGTTCCCGTCCGCGTCTTTGTTCTCGAAGCGCTCCTGGCTCGGCCAGCGTTTGCTCCAGTCCGTACGCAGGGCGACGAAGCTTCCCGCCTCGATCTCGCCGTGCTCGGCTTCAAACGCCAGGATATCCGCGACGGACAAGGAATAATCGGCATCGGCCGCGGCTTCCTCGGACTTGTCGATGACGATGAGCGGCAGCACGAGTTCCTTGAGCCCGAGCTCGTCGAGGTAACGGGCATCCCGTACGAAATGAATCGGGGCGTCCAGATGCGTGCCGTATTGGCCGGGGAAAGTAAAACTTTGGGCGAAAAAGCCGTCATCGTGCGTGAACAGCGTCTTGAATTCCGCGGCCGCAAATGCCGCAAAATGCGGTGAATCCGGACCGAACGTATGGGTCAGATCGATCCATTCTTTTTCCTTAATCAACTTCAGGGCCTGCAGCAGTTCGTTCGACATACCCTCACCTCTCGGATTATGTATTGGATTAGTCCGTCGGAACGTCTCTTTCCGCGGACCTGTGATGCATTAAACCACATTAAATCTGCTTCCTGCCCTGCAATTCACGCCAGATCCGTTTGTTGCTGTATTGTTTGTCCGTGCTGATGTCCGGACCGAACCAATCGGGAGGGACAAAACCGGTCGCTTCTTCCTCGGAACCGAACTCGACCTCCAAGACCGCCATCTGGATCTGATGGTAGCTGTCGATCTCGATCTGGATACCGTTCCAGCGGGCCGTCAGCCGCTTTTTGACCAAAGGAACCGCACGGCGGATATGGATCATCTGCTCGTATAGCCCGGCGGAGATATCATATTCGATTTCCTCGCGGGCCAGACCGAATCCCCGTTTGAAAGTATGCGTGTACGTAACGTCTCCGGTAGCGAGATCTTTGATTTTTCTCACTCTAAGCTCCTGATCACCGTCGAGGGCAAGATACGTTTGATCGATCACCTGTTCTTTCAGGACCTCTATCACGCCTTCTTCAAGAAGCGTTTTCGGATACTCCGGAAGCAGAAATTTCCGTTCGATTTCAAGAGCCATGCTTCACTTCTCCTTATTCTTGTTCTTGGATTCTGTACCCAGTTTATCACAGAACAGCGGCGGTCGACGACCTCTGGAATGCTAAAGAACGAACAGGGGGGGAGCGAAGGTGATGGCGATGCGATGGTGATGGTGATGGTGATGGCGATTAACCCCTTAAGGCGAAAAAACTGCTATATAGGTTGAACTAAAGAATTGGCGTTCGGCAAGGATATGATAGGGTTTTGGATACACGTTGCCAACATCCACAATTGTAGATATCAGGTCCCACGTCGGAATCTACACCACATTAACGGGAAAAATTCCTGTTAATTTACCGCTCTTGGCTCTTCGATCAGATTTAGCTGGAAAAGTTCCATCTATTTTGCGGCCCTACTGCTGATATACACGATTTCAAGCCAATTAGCGGGAGGTTTTCCAGCTAATTCGCCTCTGCAGCCGCATAAGCACTAAATTAACGGGAAGAATTCCCTCTAATTCGAACCAAACCATTAGTTGAAAGTCAAGAGTGTGCCAAAGAACACTTTACACCGCTGTCTAGTATGCAAACCAATAGTTCAACCTAATATAACGGAAATAGGAGCGGCTATTTTTGCAAAAGCGGCCCATTTCAAACTTTAACGGAAATAATAGCTGCTATTCGGCCGAAATCAGCCTGTTTTCGTGGTGAATGCAGAAAATAGGCGCTACCATTTCCGTTAGGATCGCGAGAAGCGCGTTTTGGACAGAATAGCGTCTCCTGTTTCCGTTAAAATTTCACCCCGAGGAGGTTGAGGTGAATGCGAAGAGGGGCCATCGGCACAATTCCCAACAATAAAGGTAAGTCGACAAAAGAAAACTAGCTAATTCCGAACAAGTATCTAAACTATTTGTTAGAGCAACTACTACAGCTCGAGGAATTGAAAAATTCGTTTCTTAAATTATGAGATATTTTCAAGTCATCAATCGTGTTGTAATCAGGAGGCGAATAAATGGAAAACAATTCTTTATTGCGTACGGATAAAGAATTGGCTGAACTCTATCAACGGCATGTCGATCATGTATACAGGCTAAGCTATATCTATTTGAAAAATCCCGTTGATGCAGAAGACGCTGTTCAATCTGTATTTCTAAAACTGATCAAATCTCAAATGGTTTTTAATGACCCCGAGCATGAAAAAGCGTGGCTGATGGTAACCACTAGAAATTACTGCAAAGACATACTTAAAAACTGGTGGAAAACCCGTCGCGTGGGGATAGACGCAATACCAGAAATTTCTTCTTGGAATAGCGAAGAGCCATCGGGGAAGGCTCTTGCTAAACTACTTTCTCTTCCCGAAAAATACAAAATCGTTTTATATCTCTACTATATTGAGGAATACTCGGTAAAAGAAATATCGGAGATGTTAGGACACAAAGAAAGTACGATCCAAACCCAACTATCCAGAGGCCGCGAACGCCTTAAAATTGACTTGGGAGGGAACTACCATGAGTAACAAAAATATCAATCGGCTGGTTGAAGCCCTTACGCCAACTACTGAACAAAAAGAAAAAATGTTTCAGAATATTTTGGTGCAAAGCCAGAACGAAAGCACAAGGCGCAGAGGACTTCCTCCTATGAAACACGTAAGATCTGCAGTATTGGCTGCTGTGCTGATGGTTTGTTTAACTACAACAGCTTTTGCAGTGGCATACCTGGGATTAGATGAAACATTTTTAAAATTTCTTAATCCAGTCAATCACGAGCAGGTAGAATATTTGTCAAATGGTGCTTACGTGGTTGACAAACAAGTCGCAAACGAGAATGGAACGCTTACCATTAAGCAAGTTATTGGTGACAGCAATCTGACCTATATCTTAATGGACTTCACGGCTCCGAAAGGCACCGTTTTAAATGCAGCGCGATACCGTTTTATGGTTGACACGATGACGACAGATCAGGACACTCAAAGTTACGGGTTTGAGATGGTCGACGACGGAAATCCGATTGACAATAAAATTAGCCTGGTTATGAGTATTATGACCAAAAATTCAATAGCAGGCCAAACCGTTCATTTCAAATTAAAAGATTTACAAGCAGCAGATCCGCTTCCCGGGGTTTTTGAAACGGTCATACCGGGTTCTTGGGAAACTTCCTTTAAGCTGGATTTCAAAGAGTACTCTACCCTTTATCAGATCGATCAAAACATTACCATGTTTGGTTATAGGGCAGTATTAAAAACGATCTCCGTCTCACCCATTTCGATTTCTTTAAAAATTGAAGGTCAATCATTGAAAGAGATTGATGAGGTAGCCGGAAGATTAAGGAAGTCCAATGTAAATGGATTTGAATATTTGGATAACTACCCGATCACGATAAACTATAAAGATGGCACCGCAGAAACGACAAGTATTTTTACCGGATGGACTTTAACGGAATTTGGGGTTCAAATGCTTACGATCAAAACTTTTGAAAATGTTATAAATGATAAAGAAATCGCATCAATCGTTTTTTTTGATAAAGTAATTCCGATTAATAACTGAATCTCTACTACAGTACTAATGACCTCATTAAATTAAGCGTCGAATTCTCTCAGGCGTGCATAGCATAGCTAGGCCCGCTTGGGGTTATTTGGCGCTTAGCAAAAACAACAAAACCCCCCGCCTGGATAAACTCAAGCGAGGGGCTCTGCCCTATTTTAAACCATCACTTTGCAAATGTTGTTCGTGAACTCCACCGGATCCTCCACCGGCAGCCCTTCGATCAGGCGAGCCTGATTGTAGAGCAGGTTGGTGTACAGTCCCAGCTTCTCTTTATCCTGTTCAAAGGCATCCTTCAAAGAGTGGAACACCTCGTGGCCGACGTTGATTTCCAGTACTTTGTCCGCCTTGACGTCTTGCCCGCTAGGCATGGCGTTCAGCACTTTCTCCATCTCGATGGAGACTTCGCCCTCGGCGGACAGGCAGACCGGATGGGTCTTCAGGCGTTTGGAAGCCTTGACCGCTTTGACTTTGCCCGCGAGCAGCCGGCTCATTTCTTCGAAGAGCTCTTTGTTCGCGGTTTCGGCCTCTTTGCTGTCCTTGTCGCCTTCTTCCGGCTCGATGCCGAGATCGCCGCTCGATACGGATTTGAAATCTTTGCCCTTATAATTGAGGATCATTTTAATGGCAAACTCGTCGATATCGTCCGTGAAATAAAGGATTTCGTACCCTTTATCCAGCACCAGCTCGGTTTGCGGCAGTTTTTCCAAACGGTCCACGGATTCGCCGGCGGCGTAGTAAATGTACTTCTGATCCTCGGGCATCCGGGAGACGTATTCGTCCAGGGTAACCAGCTTTTTCTCCTTGGAGGAAGTGAACAGCAGCAGGTCCTGGAGCACTTCCTTGTTCATGCCGTAATCGTTGTAGACGCCGAACTTGAGCTGACGGCCGAACGAAGCATAAAATTTTTCGTACTTTTCCCGGTCGTCTTTCAGCACGCTTTGCAGTTGGCTTTTGATTTTGCTCTGGATGTTCTTGGCGATCAGCTTCAATTGCCGGTCATGCTGCAGAAGCTCGCGGGAAATATTCAGGGAAAGGTCCTCGGAATCGACCATCCCTTTCACGAAGCTGAAGTAATCCGGCAGCAGGTCGCCGCATTTCTCCATAATCAGGACGCCGTTGGAGTACAGCTCCAGCCCTTTTTCGTATTCCTTGGTGTAATAGTCGAACGGCGTCTTCTCCGGGATGAACAGAATCGCGTTGTAAACGACCGCCCCGTCCGCCTTGATATGGATATGCGAAATCGGCTTGTCAAAGCCGTACCGTTTCTCCATGTAGAAGTTCTCGTAATCCTCGTCCGTCAGCTCGCTTTTGTTTTTTCGCCAGATCGGCACCATGCTGTTGAGGGTTTGCTCTTCCTTGACTTCTTCAAACTCGCCCTCGCTGCCCTCTTTCGGCCGATGGGTGGTTACATCCATTTTGATCGGATAGCGGATGAAGTCCGAATATTTCTTAATGATCGATTTCAGGCGATACTCTTCCAAAAACTCATCGTATTGGTCGTCCTCGGTGTTCGGTTTGATGTGCAAAATAATCTCGGTTCCGACGGACGCCTTCTCCGCCTCGTCAATGGTGTAACCGTCCGCACCGGTCGATTCCCACTTATAAGCTTCCTCGCCGCCCAAAGCGCGGCTGAGAACGGTAACCTTGTCCGCCACCATAAAGGCGGAATAGAAGCCGACACCGAATTGCCCGATAATGTTGTGGCCGTCCTTCGCTTCATTCTCGTTCTTAAAAGCCAGCGATCCGCTCTTGGCGATGATCCCCAGGTTATTCTCCAGTTCTTCCTTCGTCATCCCGATCCCGGTATCGGAGATGGTCAACGTGCGGTTGTCCTTATCCACCGTCAGCTTGATGTAATAATCGTCTTTATTGAACGTTAAATTCTCGTCCGTGAGCGCTTTGTAGTAGATCTTATCGATGGCGTCGCTGCTGTTGGAAATCAATTCTCTTAAAAAGATTTCCCGCTGCGTATAAATGGAGTTGATCATCATTTCCAGCAATCGTTTCGATTCAGCCTTAAATTGCTTCTTTGCCATGATTGGGCTCCTTCCTTCCAGTGAACAATATATTAGCACTCTAAGAATCAGAGTGCTAACGATCTACTTCTATATTAATTTTCCCTTTTTTTGATGTCAATATCAGGGCGTTCAATTCTATAGACTTCGGCTGGAAATGCCCTTTTTAAGCATACTTTCTATTTTCCCGTATTGTTCTTCGGCATGAGCGAGCGATTTGGACTTCCGCTCAAGCTCCGCCGAGACCCGCCGGCTCCGGTTCTTGACATCATCGCAGGCCTTCTGGACCTGCCGCACCTGGCTTTGCACGTTGGATTCGCTGTAAGCGCGGCCGACGCTGGAACTGACCCGCTCCGCTTCGCCGACCATCCGCGCCGTTTTGGCTTCAATGTCGGAATCCAGCGCTTTCAGCTTGGACTTAAGGTCGCTTAACCGGGCAAGATTGACCAGCAGAAGTCCATGGGAGACTTTGGCCAGCCCCTTGACGACCTTGCCGGCGAACTTCTTGAAGGAGTCGGCCGACACCTTGCCGATCTGCCGGATGCCGTCCTTCGTCAGTTTACCCAGCCGCTTGACCCCGTCCTTGAATTCGGAGACTTTGACCTTCACCGCATCCTTCACGTAATTGAAGGCGGTTTTCACTTTGTCGCACAGGCTGTCCCAGGCCTTCTTCACCTGCTGAAGGGCCTGTTTGAAAGCCGCGACCAGCTTCTCCGCGAACCGCTTAACGACAAGGGTAATATGCTGGGCGAACCGGGATATGGCCTCTCCGGCTTGAACCGCCGTATTTTTGATCGTCTCGGCCATGCTGCGGATTCCGGCCTTCAGCCGTTCCCAGCCCTCCTTCACCTTTTCGGCGAAGGCGGTAAAGGTGGCCGCGATGCGGGCCGCGATTTCCTTGCCTTTCTCGATGCCGTCCTTGATTTTGTTGACCAGGAACTCCCCGGTCTCCCGAACCTTGCGGACCGAGGCATCGATGAAGCGGCTCACGCCTTCCTTCGTAGCCGTGATGGCCGACTTCACGCCGGATTTGAACTCATCCCACTTCTTGGCCAGCTTATCCCGGGTATCCCCGATAAAGGTCGAGACTTTATCCACCGCGCTGTTCCAGGCGTCCCGGACCGCGTTGATGGCGTGCTTCGTGCCTTCCACCAGGCTGTTGCAAAAGCTGGTTACGCTCTGCACCACTTTATCCTTGAATTGCATAATGGCTTCGCCGGCCCCGATGACCGTGTTCTTGACCTTTTCGCCCATCTCCTTAATCCCGGTAACCAAGCGGTCCCATCCGTCTTTGATCTTATCCACAAACCCGGAGATGGCCGCGCTGATTTGCCGGGCGGTCGTCGAAATTTTCACCGCGATGTTGGACAAGAATTCCGTAAGTTTATCAACGACGATATTTTTCAATATCCCGCCGATCTCGGTCGCCAAATCATGCAGATAGCTGAAATTTTGCGCATTGATCGCCGCATATTTCATGAAGTCATCCATGTAGTATTGCGGAAACACTTGGGCAGCGAAGGAGGTGACCACGAGTCCCATAAAATCCTTTGCACCGTCCGCGGCATTCTCGATCAGATAATTTCCCACATAAGGAAGCACTTTTTTGATGCTTTCCTTGGTATGTTCGGCGCTCTCCTTGGGGAACCCTTCCTCCCCGCTCTCGAGCAAGGCAAGCAGCCCGTCAACCGCGTAGCTGCGGTCGGGCTCCTTCATATTGGCGTTCAGGTAAATGGTCAGGTCGTTGATCAGGGTAGAGATCGCGCCGCGTTCCGCCGGGCCGCGCAGTTGGCCGTTTTCGTCCAGCACGATATTCGGCTTGTGATTATTCAGGAAATCGCGCTGCTCTTCCGTATCGATGTAGAAGATCTTGTCGGATTCCGCAATCGGATTGAGCAGGACATTGACATAGTCCGCCTCCGCGGAAATGGACGTGATTTTGTGCCGGTTCGCCGCGATCTCATCCTTGTACTTCTCCAGGAACTCCTTCGAGAATCCCTGCCCGTCTAACGATACGGCCCGGTCCACCTTATCGGACAGAATCGCCACATACTGCGTCTTGTTTCCGCCTTTGGAGTGGCCCGTCACGGTAATGTTGTTGTAAGGCAGGCTGTTGATGTAGTCCAGGGCGGCTTTTTGCATCTCCGTGTCGGACAAATAACCGCCCGTTCCGTTGTCATGCCATTCGTAGTCGCCGGACGTCCCCCGGAACACGACGGTCGCATTGCCTTGGGGATCGACAAACGTGGCGGAACGGTTGCCCGTCTCCAGAATTCTTCCGTCACTGCCGCGGACGGGGTTGCCTTTTGTATCGTACGTCGTGCCGACGACGCCGTGCTTGAGCTTCAACGACGTTAATTCCTTGTCTTTTTCGATCGCCTTCAGAATCGTTTCCCATTCGCCCCGGCTCATCTGTCCGGGATAGGCTTCTTTGCCGTCCTTGATCGTTCTGCTCTTGTCCAGACCACCGCCGTGCAGAAGCGAGTCCACGATATCCCCGACGCTTCGGTTGTTCTTGTTGGCCACATCGTTTAAGTAAATCAGATTATCCAGCAAAATCAGCTGGCTTTCGGACAATTCAGCCATCGATCTCGACCTCCTTTCCGTTCTGTCTGATCTTCAGCTCGGGCGTAACCATGACGGACTTGTAGTCGCCTACGAAATACTCGCTCTCATCCGCGGCGTTGAGGGCCTGCAAATCGATGTTCTCGTATTTGTCGTTTCGTACCACGAAGAGCTGGACGAAGCCGACCAGCTTCTTCTCGCGCATCTTTTGGGCCAGCTTGATCAGGCTCCCCTCGACATCGGCCTCTTTCACGGCATCCTCTTTCACAAAAACGACGGTGTCCGAGGAAACGGTCTCACCCGGCGCATAGATTTCTTCGATGTTCGTGTCCTTGTTCAGCCGATCCGGCAATACGCCCTCGCCGAAGTCGGTATACAGCTTGAAGGTGCTGTAGGACTCCCCAACCAGGCCGGACATGACCGCTTCATATTCGGGCTTGATATATTTGCCAAAATAGCCGTCGCTAATTTGATAGGAACCGTCTTTCATCTGCGTGCCCCAAACTTCGAATGCGTCGCTCTGGCTTCCCTTTTTGGGATAGGCCGTCAAATTGTCGTAACTGTAAGCAAATCCGCTCAGCGTAAGGTTTACAGGGACGAACTCCTCCCCGTATTTTTGCTGCAAATGAGACAGCATCCGCTCCTTGATCGCTTCCGGATCCCTGTTCCGGTTGGTCTGCGCTTCACTTTTCATACACCCGCTCACTCCCAAAGAAAATATGATGGTCAACAAAAGCAGTACGGTTCGCATCGCCAGGCGATTCAATAGACAGACCTCCTATGTAATTCCGGTGAACCCCGGGTTCATTCCGGAACGATTTCTCGTTTACCATTCCAGCGTAAAATCAGGCATCTGGAGCAGACGCTCCAAATGGCTTGCGATCGCCTGGTCCAGACAAGCTTCCAGTTTGGTCTGCTCCCCGTCCAGCAGTTCATGGATCCGGTCATAGAATCCGGCCATCCAAGGCTCCACATCAAACGGTTCCCGATCCAGCGAAAAGAGGGCGATGCCCATAAAAATCGTCTGCACGCTGTCATACGTCCGCTCCACGAACGCGCTCGCACGGGCCGCATGCTCCCCGGCAATTTCCGGCACTCGGGCATGATAGTCTTCGTCGCCGACCTTGGCGAGTTCCCGGACCATCGCTTCGCGGTTGGCCGTCAACACTTTGCCGGCATACCGTATCGTCTCGTCGACCGAACGGAGAATCCCTTCCCGGTTCAATGAACCGATTTGCAAATAAACGGAATATACGCCCAGGTCGGCCAGCAAAGCCTCTTCTTCCTCAGGCCCGGGAAAAAAGAGACCCCAAATTTCCGGTTCCACCGTGTCGGCCCGCTGATAGAACCAACTGACGAACCTGGAAAATTCGCTCTGTTCGGCGATTACCGGGTTTCCCGCGGGGTCGAACTCCAGCTTCCGGTAATAAAACGCCTCGTCCTCTTCCTTCAACTCCCCTTGCTGCTTCACAAACACGACCTTTTCCGTATAAGCTCCGACCGGGTCGTCTTCCCCGACATAATTGACCGCCCTTCCGGGCAGCTCTTCCTCGCCGGGCGCTCCAAATACAACCGCTCCCGCACCGAGCAGCGCGGCCAGTTCCGCGGCGCGCCAGCCCCCTTGCCCGAGTCCCGTAAAGCTCAAGGTTCCTTTGGTCTCGGCGATGGGCCGCAGCGCCGCCATAAATTCATCCATGGTATATGTATGGGAGAAAGGCGTTTCCGCGGGTTCCTGCATAACCACAACCCCATGGTTATGTTCCCTGTGCACAAAAAAATAACGGTCCGGGCGCTCTCCATCCCCCTCCCGCCGGTCCCATTCCCAGTCGACCAGGTTCGCCGACCTTCCGATCTGCTGCGCCAAATCCCCCTGGCCGATCCCCGCAAGCTTCGCCTCCAGCCCGGCGGCCAATTCCAGGACGCCTCCGGATTGCTGCGCGGGCAGGAGCCCGGTTTGGGCCAACTCACACAGCAATATATAGTCTTTTACGCTCAACATCCCATTGTCTCTCCCCAATATAAAGATAAAATCGTCTATTTTTTGTTTTTCTGCTGTTTCAGCAGCTCTTCTTTGGCTTTTCTCTCCGCCTCCGCGCGGCGGCGGTCATCCGCGGCCTGCACTTCCCGGGCGAGCCGGTCCAAACCGGTTTCCAGATCGCGGATTTCCGCGTACAGCAGCTCGATCTCGCTGCGCGTTTTGCCGAGGTAATCCTCCTTGAACGCTTGGCCCGCTTTCCCTTTCCACCAGGAAGAGGTCTCGTGCACGGTGGAAACGAATTGCTTCTCCATTCGTTTGAGGTCCGCGTTTCCCTGTGACATTTTTCTCGCGACCGCGCGTATTTCACTTGATGAATACACCCTGATTCCTCCATTGCAAAAAGGTTCATTTTGGAATAAATCACTTGCATGATTTACCAAACATACTACCTTATACCCCTTGAAATCTCCACTGCCAACCGGACTGTTTCATGCAAAATATTCCTTTTGGCCTAGGCGTTATGTGGAAAAAGTCCTTGTCCCCGGACGCAAGTCTCACCCTCTCGGAAAAGAGAAAAAAGCGGCCTTTGTCCAAGGCCGCTGCTTCATCGCTGCAATCCGCTTTATATAAGGAAGAATTATAACGCCTCCCTGATCTTGGTCAAAAATCCCTTCACCCCCGTGCGGACTTCACCGGCCGGAACCCCGGTGACGGCCGAAATGACGGCGACGCCGTCCGCGCCGGCCCGGACCACGTCCCCGGCGCGGGCGGCGGTGATACCGCCGATCCCGACCATGGGGACGCCGATGCCGAGGGAGCGCAGCTCCGACAGCAGCCGGGTCCCCTGCACCGGCCGGGCATCGGCCTTGGACGCGGTCGGATAAATCGGGCCGATGCCCAGATAATCCGCGCCCTGCTCCACCGCGCGCCGCGCTTCCTCCGGCGTATGGGCGGATACGCCCAGCAGCCGGCGGCCGCCGATCCGCGCGCGGACCTCCCCGGCGCTTTCATCCTCCTGCCCGATGTGCACCCCGTCGGCTCCGATCCGCAGAGCCAGGTCCACATCGTCATTGACGATGAAAGGCACGCCTTTCCGGCGGCAGGCGTCCTGCAGCCGGAGGGCCAGGGCGAACCGGGCCTCGCCGGTGAGCGCGCCGGGGCCCTTTTCCCGAAACTGTACAAGCGTGACCCCTCCGGCCAACGCTTCCTCCACGATGTGCAGGGGATCCGCCCCGCGGCAGTTCGGACTGCCGACGACCAGGTACATGCGCAGCAGTTCGCGCACACGCTCCGGCTGTATCCGCAGTCCGGCCGCCGCGCCGGTCATAGCGGCACCTCCTGGCGCCGGCGGTATGCCCAGTGGTTGGTCGGGCCGTGACCCCGCCCGAGCTCCAGGCTGTCCTCGATCGCCGCCTGAATAAACGCCCGGGCCGTACGCACGGCTTCCTGCAGCGCGGCCCCCTTCGCCAGGGCGGCCGTCAGTGCCGCGGAAAACGTGCATCCCGTGCCATGGGTATGCACCGTCTGAACCCGGAGGCCGGCCAATTCGGTAAAATGGCTCCCGTCATACACCAGATCGACCACCTCTACGCCCGCCTGGGAGGAAGGCCATGACTTGCCGCTTACGCTTACGTTTTCGCTTTCGCTTACGCGGGTGTTCCCCTCGTCGTGCCCTCCTTTGATCACGACGAGCTCCGGTCCCATGGCGCGAATCCGCTTGGCCGCTTCCCGCCGCTCCTGCATCGTCCGGATCGGCAGCCCGGACAACACCTCCGCTTCCGGAAGATTCGGGGTCACGACCTGGGCGAGCGGAAGCAGTTCTTCGCGCAGGGCGGCGACCGCTTCCCGCCGCAGCAGCGTTTCCCCGCCCTTGGCGATCATCACGGGATCCACGACGACGCGCTTCCAGCCGAACCGGCGGATCTCCGCGGCGACCGCCCGGATGATTTCCGCATCGAACAGCATCCCCGTCTTCAGCGCGTCCACGCCGAGATCCGAGCCGACCGCCCGGATTTGCTCGGCCGCCGCCGCCGGGGGCAGCGGGTAGACCCCGCTGACGCCGAGCGTGTTCTGCACCGTGATCGCCGTAATGGCCGACATCCCGTAAACGTCCAACTCCTGGAACGTTTTCAGGTCAGCCTGGATGCCGGCGCCCCCGCCGCTGTCCGAGCCGGCGATCGTCAGCGCCTTGGGAATGCGGGGGAGGCCCTCCCTTTTCATGGCCGGCCTCCGGCGGACGCCGTCTCGATCTCGCGGACGGCGGCATAGCCTTTGAGCGAATGCGGATGCAGCTTCGCCAGCTCATCCAGGAAGGCGGTCTGGAAGCTGCCCGGTCCGAGGGAGGCCGTCCGTTCGGCGGCCCGGGCGGCCGCCGTGCCGTAGAAGGCCAGCCCCGCCGTACCGGCCAGCATCAAGTCCTTCTCGACCGCCGCAAACGCGCCCAGCACCGACGTCAGCAGGCAGCCCGTGCCGGTCACCTGCGTCATCAGCGCGTCCCCGCCGCTGATGATCCGGCACGCGCTTCCGTCGGTGATCACATCCACCCGGCCCGTGATGGCCACCACGGTCCCCAGGGCGTTGGCCGCCCGCACCGCCAGGGGCACATTGTCCTGGCTCTCGCTCTCCACGGCGTCCACTCCCTTGATCTCGCGGGCCTCGCCGATCAGGTTGGCGATTTCCGACGCGTTCCCCCGCACCAGCGAGACGTTCACCTCGCTCAAAATGCGCCGTGCCGTTTCCGTCCGGAACTTCGTCGCCCCTACGGCGACAGGGTCGAACATCACCGGCACGCCATGCTCGTTCGCGGACTGTCCCGCCAGGATCATGGCGTCGACCAGCCCCGCGTTCAGCGTGCCGATATTCAGCACCAGCGCGTCGGCGATTTTGGCCATCTCCGCCACTTCTTCAGCGGCGCTGGACATCACGGGCGACGCGCCGATCGCGTATAGTCCGTTCGCCGTAAAGTTGGTCACGACTTCGTTGGTCATGTTGTGCACGAGCGGCTTTCTTTTTTGCAAACGGGTCAGAACATCCGACAATTCTTTTTCCAGCAAACGCATCGTCATCCACCTTTCTGTTCCTCGAATCTCATGTTTCGTCGTATCGAACCGCACGCCGGGTTTGGCTATCGCCTACACGACCGCGGCCTTCGGCGGCACCGGCCACTCCTCCACTTTGAAGGCCATATCCCAGAACAAATACTCCAACTGGCAGCTGTAGATAAAATGCTCCTTCATCCGCGCGCGCTCCGCCTGATTGGACGTCTCCCCCCAGGCATCGACCCGCGAGCGCATCAGCTCCGTCGCCTCGCCGGCCATGCCGCCGTAGAAACGAATCCATTCCCCGAACGGATGGGATGGATCGGGCATCACTTCCTCCATCAGCCGCCGTCCGATTTCCAGATAGGTCCACGGGCAAGGCAGCAGCGCCGCCATGATTTCGCCCAGGCTGCCTTGATGGGCAACCGCCAGCATGTGCTTGACATAATGGTCCGCCGACGGGGCCAGAGGGAACCCTTGAACATCCTCGAACTTGACGCCGGCCACCGCGCAAAAATTACGATGCGGATGGACTTCGCTGTGCAGAATAAAAGAAATCTGCTCATGAAACATCGCGATCTCCTCTCTGTCGGCACACTTGGAAATCGCCATGCCGTACACCCGCATGTAGGCGTTCAAATATTCATAATCCTGCTTCACGTAATGAATCAGCTGTTCTCTGCCGAGCTTTCCTTCCGCGATTCCTCTGACAAAGGGATGCGCAAATATCGCTTCGAACAAATGGTCCGCCTCCCGGCGAAGCTCCTCGGTAAACCGCATTCCTTTCCACCTCCCGATAATGTTGAAATGAAGACGGAAGTCCCGGGAGAGCTTCGCCCGTCCACTTGTTTCCGGGACACCAAAAAAGCCGCCCCGGAAACGGAGCGGCTTCATTCTAAAAAGCGTACACCCTACACAAAACCATGTATAACGGTGCGTGATCGCCTTTCATATGACCGACTCCACTTTCCTACGCTAGTACGAACTAGATCAGGTTCAAAGGGTCCAAGATATCCTCTTGTCTCAGCCGCTGACGGCTCCCCTAGTGGACTTCCTATTCATTTGCTTTCTACTGTACCTAGGTTTGCCAAATCTGTCAAACCCTTAGAAAGGTTGCCTATCCGCCATAATTCCTTGCGATAAGCTCTCATGCCTGCATTAGCGGACCTTTTCGACGTTATTTCAACTGAATAAGGGACTAGCGGCTGTAACAGCCTCCCTTTGAGCCGGACGGGTAAATAAGGGCCATTTGAGGCGCTATTTTGTCGAATTTGGCTCTTCGGTGTGAAATAGAGATCATTTGGGGCCTTATTTTAGAGAAAGTCGGGCTAAAACCGGATTTTTGAGCTCACGCCAGAGAAATAAGGCCGTTTTTGACCGCTATTTACCCGCGAAAGCGAATCGGGCCGAAATAACGGCCCAAAATGCCGCTAATATGACGGGGCGGCAAGGAAGATTGCGGATAGGCAGCACCATGTCGGGTTTAATGCAACGCCAGTGCGCTATTTCTCCCCCGAGGCAGAATCTGACCGATAGCAGCCTTTTGGGCTGCTATTTGGCGGGCGTCCGGTATCCCTGGAATGGCCCGGCGTGAGCGTGCAGGTGAGCATTACCGGGTAAGCATTGCCGGGTAAGCGTTGCCGGGTAAGCGTTGCCGGGTAAGCGTTGCCGGGTAAGCGTTGCCGGGTAAGCGTTGCCGGGTAAGCGTTGCCGGGTAAGCTTTGCAGCATGAGCACGTGCATGCGTAGGCGTGAGCATGAACCTATGCATGCTTGGGTATTTGAGTAGCTTGAGATGGTCGCGTACACGCACGCTGTATAGCCTCCCGTTCGCGGTTTATTACTGCTGCCCTAGTCGCTTACTTGTCGTTCTCCAGCAGCTCGATCCACAGCTTCAAATCGCGGGTGGCGTCCATATAGGCGTAGCGGCCTCCGGTGTACTCGCCCTTTTGCGCGAGCGGCATCCCGCGCTTCTCCAGCAGCGTGATCTTCTCCTTCATGCCGTCGATGACAAACGCGATATGATGCGGCCCTTCGCCATGCTCGTTCAAATAGTCGCGCCAGGTGCTGGGCTGCTCGTCCGGCTCGATCAATTCGATCTGCAGCTGGCCGCAATCAAAAAAAGCCAGCTTGGCACGACCGGCCGCCGGTTGCCCGTTGTATTCGGTCCGCGCGACCTCCGCGGGGTCGGTCCAGGACCAGGCCGGCTTTTCCACGCCCAAAAAATCGGCATAGGCCTGTGATACGGCCTCAATATCGTTGACTAAGATTCCGATTTGCGTCACGACGCGCGTTCCCAGCCAGCTTTTGTCCATGTTCATCGCAATTGGCTCCTCCGCTTATGACTTGGTACAATTTCATCTTAAATTTGAATGAAAGCGCCGTCAAATCATGGGCTTCGGATAGGTTGTCCTCGGCGATATGGGGATCAGTGGGCTGACTCGCTCCCCCCATCGCGTTCCGGACCATTAAATTCCTGCAAATCTGCAGGAATTTCCGGCGTAATTTCCACATTCAAAGGAATTCCTGCAAATCTGCAACTTTTTCCTCACCAAATCCATTTTTTATGGCTGACACGCGAAAATACCTGCACATTTGCATCTTTTTCGTTTTGGGTCCACAAATACCTCCGAAAAGCCTGCATATTTGCATCTTTTTCGCTTGGCGGCACTCAAACAGAACAGCACAGCGGTACTTGATCCACTGTGCTCCGCCATCCTCGGCTATCTCGGCCAATCCTACCTTTTATCCACTTGCAGCAGCGCGATTTCCTTCAGGCGGTAGGTATGCTTGATTTTGTCTTCCGCGATCACGTTCAGTTTCAGGAGGCCGGTGATTTTGGCGGTGTCCGGCTTGGAGAGCAGGCGCCACAGTTCCAGATCCGGGAGCGCCTCATAGAGTTTATTCTCGTCGTACTCCCGGCGGGCCTGGTGAATGACCTTGACCTTATGGCGTTCGAGCTCCAGAACTGTAATTTGCCGTTCTTCGCAATGACTCAGAATACTGTCCCGAAGCTCCGCCAGCTCCTGCTCCAACTCTTTCATCCGTTGTTTGACTTCATAATAGCGCGCAACGATCCTATCCATAGGCTTCAGCTCCTTTATATCCCATGGATATGCCGTAAGCGGAAGTTTTAGGACAGCCCGTCTGCCGGAACGCCGCTCCCGTTCCCGAACGGCTCCGGTTCGTACAAAGGGAGCGTGATGGTAAAGCGGGTCCCTGCGCGATGGACGCTTTTCAGCGTAATGGTCCCTCCCATTCCCTGGATGGCCTGATAAGAAAAACTCAAGCCCAACCCGGTCCCCCGGGACTTGGTCGAGAAGAATACGGACCCCAACCGTTCCACCTGATCCTCCGTCATTCCGATGCCATTATCCTCAATCGTCAAAATGGCTTTGGCTCCCTCGGTCCGAAGGTCCAGGGTCACCTTTCCGTCGGAGACGGCGTAGCAGGCTTCGATCGCATTTTTGATCAAATTGACGAGAATCTGCTTGATTTTTTCCGGGTTGGCCAGAATCGGCACGGCTTCAGGCGGCGCCTCCAGTTCCAGAGCCACATTGTTCATATTGGCGTAGGGACGCATCACCTCCACGGTAATCCGCAGTTGGTGCGCCAGATCGGTCGCCTCCTGCAGATCCGTGAGCGGCTTGGATATCGCGAGATATTCGGAGAGAATGTACTCCGTACGCTCCATTTCGCTGATACAAATATCGATGTAACGGTTCACTTTCTCCTGATCCAGCCGGGATTCCCGGATCAGGGTCAGGAACCCTTTGACCGCGGTCAAGGGGTTTCGGACTTCGTGGACGAGCGAGGCCGCGACCTGGCTGATCACCTCGACCTTTTCAGTCTGCACGTAACGGATAAACATGTCCTTGTCCGCGGCGGCTTTCTGGAATAGCCAGATCAACAGCCAACTGCCGACAAAGTTTTGAACCGGAATGGCCAAAACATGAAACCATATATGATTTTCGATCGATTCCGGGTTGTGCCAATAAACGAATCCAATCGGGACGATGGAGAAGACGGCCCCCGCCGATAAGGTAACCATCCACTTTTTGTCGATGCTCCGATACCATTTGTACAGCAGCAGCGAAATCGGGAACGTAACCAGCAGAATTAGCATGGCGATCCAGGTTCCGTCTCCGCCGAGATATAACCGATACAGCACAAATTCCGGCAGAAGAAGGAGGCCGGCTTTCAAGCCGCCGAAGAGCAGCCCGAAAAACAAAATGATATACCGGATGTCGTAAAAATACCCGCTCACCGCGCTTGCCCCGAAGGTCATGGAAAAAAACAGGCAGATCATGCTGGTCACGATAACGAAGCGGGTCGAAAAGTTCCGGGGCTTGTCCCGGTAGTATACGTTAAACGCCAAAAAAGGGATCAGGGCAAAAAACAACTGAAGTATAATTTCCTTAACTACGGTCATCCATAGTGTCACCCTTCACAGGTTACTGGTTTAATTCGCTACTATTCTCATCATATTTCTTTTTTTGAAAATCGTATACAGAAAAACTGTAAAAAAAACACGATTAGACAAAGTTCATACTCTGTCCAATCGTGTCCATTCGCCCGGATCGACATGGCCGCCCTGTCATTTACGGTTCCTGAAACTTCCACCTCTGCCGACTCCGGGACGGGTCCGCGGTCTTCACGCTCAGTCCGCTCCCGTCCTCCGTGACCTCTATGGCCTGATCTTGGTGGGCCGAGATCAAGGAGACCGTTCCGTCTTCATGCTTGGATATGAGCCAGCGCTGATTGGGGTAGCCCAGATAATCGTACAATTGAAGCTTGTTCTGACCGGTGTCAAGATCCAGCGCCTTTCCTTCCTCGGTGCGGATCGAATAAGACCCCGCCTCGTCTCCGGTAGGCACCAGAACCCAAACGCGGCTGCCGCCTTCCCGGGCAGGATCGGCCAGGATCACAGGCTCTCCGTTCTGCGATTTCTCGACAAATAGCGTTTGCGTTCCCCCGCTGGGAACAAACTTCGCTCTTTGTAATTTCGCGGGTTCCATGTGGCTCGCGTTCACATGTTGAAAGTAGGCTTCCCCGCCGAACACATGGACGCCCAAATGTCCCTCGGCGAACGTTCCGTCGGTTACCTCCATCATCTTCCGCCCATCGACGAACACGCGGATCTGCGGGCCGCTTGTTTCGATGCGAATACGGTAGGTTTTTCCCGGCTGCAAAAAAGCGGGCACTTTGGCGAGCACCTGTCGCTCCGCAAAGGCTCCGTCCAATTTGTAAAACAAGCGGAAGGCCTTCATATTGGGATCGATGTTAAAAAAGTATCCGCTCCGTCCGTCCGGACTGGCCCGGAACAGAATGGAGCCCGCGCCGCCCGTTTGGGCCAGCTTCATCTCGGCTTCCAGCGTAAAGTCCCCCGCTTTTTCCCGGGCCATGTAAGCCGCGTCTCCGTCATATCTGCCGCGAATTCCCTGTTCCGTGGCAACCCACGCCGCGCCGGAAACGCTCGACGTCCAGCCGGTCAAATTCGTGTGAAATTCCCCGGCGAACACCTTGACCCGCACCACGGCGGACGCTCTGCCGTCGGCGGTGGAGGCGGTGAGGATGGCTTCGCCTTTTCCTTTCCCGCGAACGATGGCCCGCCCTTTACCGGAAGACTCCACCTCCGCGACACCGGCATCGCTGGTCGTCCAGCGGATCGGCGCGTTTCCTCGTTTTTTTGTGCCCGCCACCGCCGCATTCAACGTTAACGCATCACCTACGGAGATTTCCCGGTCGCCCGTATCCATGACCACGTTAGGCGTCGATGCGTCACTCGGATTCCATACGTTATTCAGCGCGTTTACCTTCAGGGAGACGATCCGAACCTTGCCGCCGTCCGTGTAAAAACCCATCTCCCGGCTTGCCGGATCGGGAAAGACGACATCGGATATCACCGCCCGCCCGTCATTGCCGAATACTTCAACCGAGGCGTCGTCGACGAAGATCCTTAGCTTGATCTTTCCGTTCTCCGGCATAAGCGGTGCGGTATGGAAGGTGGAAAATAACGGCGAAAAGTCCGTGTTGCCGGATTTTGAGCGGTCCACAAACATCTGCTTTTCCGCCACCTTGTAGCCGGCCACCGTTTTTTGTTCCCCTCTCTCACGCAGCCGGAAGCCAAATTCCTTGACCGTGCTGCCCTCGGGAATCTCGATAAGCGCTTCCATTTCATAGGCGCCGGAGGACAAACCCTGAAGAAGATTCGCTTCCTTCGGTGTCACCAGCCTGTCTTTAACGGAGAACCATTCCCGTTCCAACGACGCGAGCTCCCGGATCGGGGCCTGAAACAAGCGCGTCCCTTCCTCCGTTTGCCGCAATGTAACCTCCCTCGGAATGGAGAGGGTTCCCTTCCACCCTTGCGTCGGGAAGGCGAAAGGGTAGTCCCAGTTGGTCATCCAGGCCAGCATAATTCTGCGCGAGTCCGGCAGATCGGAAAAGGACATGGACGCATAATATTCTTTGCCGTAATCCGTCGTCAGCACCTTCCCGGCCGGATGGTCGTTGACGAATTTTCCGTCCGGGGTGAGCTCCCCGATAAAGTATTCGGCCGCCGAGCCCTGTGTTTTGGGATTGGCCCCCGTGCTGATCATCAGCACCCATTTCACCTCGTCCGTCCCCTCCACTTTCAGCGGAAAGAGGTCGGGACACTCCCATACGCCGCCCCGGACATAATCCCCGTATCCGAAGAGGTCCGTAAGGGTCCAATCCAATAAATTCGTCGAAGTGAAAAAACGGATATGATCGCCGCCGGAGACCACCATAACCCAACGGTTATTCGCTTCGTCCCTGACGACCTTGGGATCCCGGAAATCCCAGCCGCCCGGGTCTTCGCCCTGTTTGCCCGGGTTTTCGATCACGATGGGACGCTCCTTGGAATACTCCCAAGTCCGGCCGGCGTCTTTGCTGTACGCCAAACCGATGCGCTGATTTCCGTTCGGGGCATCCGGATTATAGGAGGTATAATAAGCGATCAGCCCCTTGCCCCCGGCATCGTCAAATAGCCCCGAGGCATTGCGCAGGTCAGCCACGGCCGAACCCGACCAGACATGGCCGTATTCGTTCCAGGGAAGCGCGACGGGGAGGCGTTTCCAATGGACCAGATCCGCGCTTACCGCATGAGCCCAAGTGCCCCCGTCCTGATGAAACAGGTGGTATTCCCCTTCGAAATAAACGAGCCCGTTGGGATCGCTCGCCGATCCCCTGGCCGGGGAGTAGTGATAATCCGGTCGGTATTTTTCCGAGTAATAATCAACTGCCGCCGTTAGATAGACGTCCTGAAAATACCCCGTGCCGTCCGATACGGACAAGCCGGCGTGCCCCCGGCTAAAGCTGTGATCGGTCACTTTGATCGCCGGTTCGGCATATCCGTCGAGATGCACTTCAACTCGGGGCCCGACCGCCGAGATCTCCAGATGATGCCTGGCCGTTGGCGGAGACGGATAGGCCCGGTCCGACGTCCGAATCACGGTTCCGTCCATTTTCCGCAATTGAACGCGGACCTCGCCCTTTTCTTTCACCAATGCCGCCTCGTATCCTTCGGTCCCTTTGGCGTTCGTCCGAAACAGCAGCCCACCGTCGCTCCGCTCCGTACCCTGCGGTCCAAATGCAAGGTTCCCTTCGAGGACAAGGTCATCCCCCTGTTCCCTGTAAATTCGCAGCGCGCGGTATGAACCGGTTCGATCACGTCCACCCGCCCCGCGAATCCCTTTAAGGTCCGGCTGCCAGTTCCCCGTTTCCATCACGGGAGAGCCCAGATCGCTCTTGAATTCACTGATTTTTACATTTTGGAAAAGCACCGCTCCGCCCCGGACATGCAGTCCCAGATATCCCGAGGTCGTGTCGGCGTCTCCCGCCTCAAGGGCCGGCGCATAGGAGTCCCCCCAATACACCTGAATCCGGCTCCCCTCCGCTTTGACCTTTAAATGGTAGATTTCCCCCCGGGTCAACGTAACCCGCCGCTCTCCCAACTGCTTCTCGTTCCCCTGATCGAGGGTTTCGCTCAAACGGAGCGACTCCGTTTTCGGTATCAGGGAGAGCTTATAGAAGGACCGGCCTTCCGCATCGGAGCGGAAAATCAGGGATGGCTCCGCCTCCCGGTCCGTGATCATCACATCGGCCTCCAGCACAAAATCATCCGCCTTCGTCGCGGCGATCGCCATAACCCCATGATCAGGCTTCGCGCTCAGCAAGGCGCCCTGATCCGTGTTCTCCATCTTACCTTGGCCCTCCACACGCCACCCCGACAAATTAGTCACAAAATTGGTTGCGCTTTCAAAAATCGCCGTATCCTCCTTTTTTGCAAAGCTCATAGAACGACTGCCTTCCGCCCGTCCAGTGCCCGGTTGCCCGATCAGAGCCAGTAATGCGCCGAAAACAAGCAGCGCCGACATCCATACAGACAAAAAGGAGTGAAATTTTCTCAACATGTCGCCCTCTTTCCTTCCCAAATGGATTATTCGCGGCCCGCGGCGGAACAGGAAGAGAAACGAAGCCCTCCCTTCCTATCCCCACCCTTTGCCGCCGAATCAAGCCTGATTTCTCAATGCCGATAGGCCCAAAGCCAACGCGCCGCAAAGACCCGCTTGCTGCCCAAGCCCGGGGGGCACAATGTAATCGTCGATCTGCTCCAGGATAGCGCCGGCGTTCAAGTATCCGTTCAGATTCCGCTTCACCGCCTCCCGGATCAAGGGATAGAGCTGCGCTTGCTGCATGACTCCCCCGCCGAGAATCACTTTCTCGGGGGACAGCAGGAGGATCGCCCCCGCAATCGACTGGGCGAGATAGAACGCCTCGATCTCCCAAGCGGGATGATCGGCCGGCAGTTCATGCCCCTTCACCTGCCAGCGCTTCTCCAGGGCCGGACCGGAGGCCATTCCCTCCAGGCAATCCCCATGGAAAGGGCAGGCCCCCGCAAAGTCATCGTCCGGATGCCGCCGGGTCAGCACATGCCCCCCTTCCGGATGAATCAAACCATGGACGAGCTTGCCTTCCGAGTAGACGCCGATGCCGACCCCCGTGCCCACGGTGTAATACAGGCAACTGCCTAACCCACGGGCCGCACCCCAGGTCGCCTCCCCGAACGCGGCGGCGTTGACGTCCGTGTCCCATCCGAACGGTACCGGAAATTCCCGCCGCAGCGTGCCGAGGAAATCGAAGTTTCCCCAGCCCGGTTTCGGCGTGGTTGTCACGTAACCGTAAGTCGGGCTGTCTTTGCGGATATCGATCGGTCCAAAGGAACCGATCCCGATCGCATCCGCTTGCTTTTCTTTAAAGTAGGCTATAACACGGCCGAGCGTAGTTTGCGGGTCCCCGGTCGGAAAGCTGATGCTTTCCGCAATCTCCCCCCGGTCATTCCCGATCCCGCATACAAATTTGGTGCCGCCGGCCTCAATCGCTCCTATTCGCATCGTCAGTTACCCTTCCTTTCCCTTGCTTCACTTCCGGGTTAGGGCGGATGGTTCCAGGGTATACACCTCAAGAACATCCAGCACCACGGAGTCATCCTCCGCAACGAAAGCGATGCCGCCCGCTTCGCCTTCCGGATAAATCAAATCGGTAATCACGGCCTGCCCGCCGTCCGCGAACAACTCGATCGAGGAGCGGTCCACCAGAATCCGCAGCTCCACCTTGTCGCCGGCCGCGTTCAACTTGGCGTGATGAGCGCCCGGGAAGTGCGGATGAAAATCATGTTTGCCCGATTTGTTGCGATCGACGAAAACTTCACGATCCGCGGCGTTCATCCCGACCACGGTTTCGCCGGCGTCTCCCGATCTTACTTTGAAGGCAAAGGAACGGTCCGCGAAAGCTACGGCTCTTAATTCAAAACTTTCCAGCCGCAGGGAACGGAGCGCCTTCTCGGCCTCGGCCGCGGATACGCTTTGAAGACGCAGCGCGGGTACACGGGCGCCCTCCAGCTCTCTGGCCGGCTTTTGCAGCAAATAAACCGCGCCGTCCCTCTCCTCCAGCGACAATTCTCTCGGTACGGTCATCGCTCCGCGGAAGTTCTCCGTCGGCGTCAGATTGGCGTATTTCCAATTGCTCATCCAGCCGATGAACAGACGTCTGCCGTCCTCCTCGGGCACATCGGACCAACTGACTCCGGCATAATTGTCCCGTCCGTGATCCAGCCAGCGGATCTCGCTGGATTCCGCGTCGGGCGTAAACGTCAAACCGTCGAAATCGCC
This sequence comes from Paenibacillus faecis, assembly GCF_008084145.1. Taxonomy (GTDB): domain Bacteria; phylum Bacillota; class Bacilli; order Paenibacillales; family Paenibacillaceae; genus Fontibacillus; species Fontibacillus faecis. The sequence goes on from NZ_VSDO01000001.1 coordinate 1,600,327, forward strand.
GGTGAAATACTGCGTGCGCGAGCCCTCCGGATAATCCGGGTTATCTCCGATGCTGACCAGCATCACCCATTTCTGTCGGGAAGGATCCCCGCCGATGGAGAGCGGAAACAGGTCCGGGCATTCCCACACGCCGTCGTGGAACCCGATACCGTCGCCGAACTCGCTGGCGAAGGTCCAGTTCTTCAGATCCGGGGAGTGATACAGGCGAACCGTTTGACCGCAGGCCAAGATCATGATCCACCGTCTGGTGCCCTGATGCCAAAACACTTTGGGATCGCGAAAATCGATCAGGCTCTCGTCCTGAAGCACCGGATTTCCTTCGAACTTGGTCCAGGTTCTGCCTTTGTCGACACTGTAAGCCAAGCTCTGGGTTTGAACCGGTTGAGCCCCCTCCGCTTCCCGGCTGTGGGTAAATATAGCGACCAGTCCGGGATTTTCACCGAAAAATCCGGTCGTATTATGCCAGTCGACCACGATGCTTCCCGAAAAAATCATCCCGATTTCGTCCGGTGCCAGGGCGATGTCGAGCTCCTCCCAGGTCACCAGATCTTTACTTACGGCGTGTCCCCAGTGCATCGGTCCCCAGGTCATACCATGAGGGTGATGCTGAAAGAACAAGTGATATTCCCCTTCAAAGTAAACCATCCCGTTGGGATCATTCATCCACATCGCCCGGGGCGAAAAATGATAGACACCTCGGTAATTTTGCTTGATAAAAGTTGACATGGTTTCTCTCCTTCTCCCCGGCTTTTATCCGGCAGTTCTCTATCTGATCTTACTTTTTCGTGGCTCTGTCATAACCGGACTGTTTGATTTCCATCCATTCCTTAAGCCCAAGCCGATCCAATTCCTTCAAATATTCGTTCCACTGCTCGTCGATCTTGCCGTTCTGGTACCATTCGGTGCGCATTCTCAATACGTATGCGAACAGATCCGTCTCAATCGTCGTCAGACGCTCCAGCTCTTCAATCGAATTGAACACGCTCGGCATCGAATGTTCCGCCTTCATATGAGGCGCCATGATTTCCTTGACGATCCGCAGTCGTTCCTTGGCGTCGTCCGGCAGCGTCGTATACTTGCCATAGTAGCTGTCCAAAATGGCCAGCGGCCCGCCGACACTCGTCTTTTCTCTGAGCTCCACCGGCGCGGTTCCGTTCAGAGGCAAGTGCTTCAGCGTATTTTTCTCCGCGTCGTATTCGAAAATGTTCTGCTGGGTTTCATCCCCATAGGTTCCCCAGTTGTTTTGCACCGATTGAATCGGATCGTACATCTGGTCCACCCATTTCGCCGTCGCTTCCAGGTTTTTGTTGGCGCTCGTAATCACCATCCGGCCGCGATGGAAGCCGAGGGCATTGATTTGGGTAACATTGATTTCGCCGTCGGGACCGGCGAGCGGAGGCATCACGTCATAGCTGTCATCGGCCCCGGAAATATTGCTCTTGTCCCAGGAGAAATACAGGCCGTATTTGTGATCCTTGCCTTTGGCCAGATAAGTGCTCCAATCCTGCGTATAGGCCTCGACGTCGATAAGCCCTTCTTTATAAAGCTCGTGGATAAACTTGACCGCTTCCTTATATCCTTCCTCGGCCGGCGCGAACACCACTTTGCCGTCATTCGTGACGACAGCGTGGTCGGCGTTCTCCCCAAGCCCGAAGGAAGCGAAAAGGAACACCAGGTCCTCGGCCCCCGGTTTATTAATGAAGGATAACGGTATTTCGTCCGCTTGGCCGTTCCCGTTCGGATCCTGCGTTTTAAAGGCGATCAGCACCTTCTTAAGCTCCTCCGTCGTCTTCGGCATTTCGAGCCCCAACTTCTTCAGCCATTCCACATTAATCCACGGAACGGCGTCCACCGCCTGAATCCGTTCCTTGCCGCTGCCCAGCTCTTCGATCCATGGAAAAGCATAGATATTGCCGTCCGGAGCGGTAATCATCGTTTTGTATTCCGGAGCTTCCTCCAGCACTTTTTTGAAGTTCGGCATGTACTGCTCAATCAGGTCGTTCAAGGGGATAATCGCCCCGTCCTTCGCCAGCTTCAACAGCTCGTAATCGCTGTACCCCGCGTCGAAAATCGCGTCGGGAAGATCCCCGCTCGCCATGGCAAGATTTCTTTTTTCGACGAACACATCCTTGGTGAAATTCTTCCAATTAATATGGACGTTCGTCTTTTCCTCGAGCCGTTTGTTGATCAGCTTCTCGTTGGGATCGGCCGGCGCGAGCGGCGAGCTCTGGGTTATAAAGTTCAGCGTCACCTTTCCGTTCGGGTCCTGCTTCTCGCTGGCGGCCCCGCCGCCCCCGCCGCCGCAGGCCGAGAGCAAAATAGCGGAAGCCAAGAGCGTTGCGGATATCGACTTCATGGCGCTTTTCGATGTACTCGTTTTTTTCATTGTGGATGACCTCCCAGTTTTATTAAAAGTACATATATGTGCTGCCGCCCCCTATTTCAGGGAACCGACCATGACACCTTTCTCAAAATACTTTTGAAAGAACGGATACATAATGACCAGCGGAAGGCTGGAGATGACGATCGCCGCATATTTGATAATCTCGGACAGGCGCTTCATTTCCGCCATGGCCAGCTGGTCGCTGATCATCCCCGGGTCCACCTGGTTCTGGATCAGAATCGAACGGAGAACGAGCTGAAGCGGATGCAGGTTCGGGTTGTCCAGATAGATCATCGCGTCAAAATAGGAATTCCATTGTCCGACGAAGGCGTACAGGATAAGTACGAATATAATCGGTTTGGAAAGCGGCAGCACGATCCGGAAAAAAATGCTCGCTTCCGAAGCGCCGTCGACATCGGCGGCCTCGCGCAATTCACGGGGAATCCCTTTGAAAAAGGTCCGGGATAAAATGATGTTCCACACGTTGACGGCCCCCGGAATAATCACCGCCCAAATCGTGTCGAGCAGCCCCAAATTTTTGACAAGCAGGTATGTGGGAACGAGCCCCCCGCCGAAAAACAAAGTGATCAGGAACAGGGTCATGAACCACCCCCGGCCCTTCAGGCGGTCATCCGATAACGCGTAACCGGCAAAGATGGACACCGTTACCGTAATGAGCGCAAATGAGCTGGAATACAGCACCGCATTGCCGAAGCCGCGGATCATCGCCGGATTGGACAGAATTTTCTGATAACCGTCCAGCGTCCAGTCCGATACCCGGAAGGATAAGCCCCGGCTCAATAACACGGAGGGATCCATGAAGGAAGCGACCACGATATACAGCAGCGGAATCACTACGACCAGCACGGCCAGGGCCAGGAAAAAACCGTTCAATTTCAGCAGAAACCGGTCGAAGCTAGAATGTTTAATGGGCATTGTTGTTTGCTCCTTTCTCAATAAAGACCATCGCCCTCATTTAGCTTTTTGACGATAAAGTTTACCGTAACCAGCAGAACCACGTTGATCACGGAGTTAAATAAACCGACGGCCGCCGAATAGGCGTAATCGCCCGATTGCAAACCGATTTTGTAAACATAGGTCGGAATGATTTCCGAGGTCGGCAAATTCATCGCCGTCTGCATGAGATAGGCTTTTTCAAAACCGATGGACATGATCCCGCCCGCCGCCAGGATAAAGACGATGGCCATAATCGGCCGGATCGTCGGCAGATCGATGTTTCGAATCCGCTGCAGCAGGTTAGCCCCGTCAAGGTTGGCCGCATCGTGCAGTTCAGGGTCCACATTCGCCAAAGCGGCCACATATATAATGGAGGACCAGCCGGCTCCCGTCCAAATGTCGGACAGAATATAGATCCACCGGAAATACTCCGGCCTGGACATAAACATGATGGGCTCCCCGGTCATCCAACTGAACATTTGGTTGATCGGCCCGGTCGGCGACAGAAAGATGAAGAGCATCCCGACAATAACCACTACGGAGATAAAGTTAGGGGCGTACAGAAAAAGTTGAATGTTCTTTTTGACCCCTGCCCGCCTTACTTGATTGAGCATCAGCGCGAGCAAAATCGGTACCGGAAAACTCAAAATCAAACCAAATAAGCTTAATTTAAGCGTATTCATAAAGATAACTTCAAAATTGGGAGAAGACAGAAACTTGTCGAAATGTTTAAAGCCTACCCATTCGCTTCCGAGAATCCCTTTGATCGGACTAAAATCTTTGAATGCGATAATCGCTCCGTACATGGGACCGTACTTAAAAATAAGGGTAAGGATCAGAGCCGGCGCTAGCAGCAAATAGAGAAAGGAATGCTTCCGCAAATATTTCATCCAATTTGGCTTGCCGGAGTGAACAAGCGCCGATTTCCCTTGGGTGGTGTTCATCAGATTTTGCAAATTCATGGCCTCCGTTCTTCCTAACTTTGCATATGTCAACAGTAAAGGCTTTCATATTAACATTTTCGGCCGCCTTCATGTATCGAATGCACTTACAATTTAACAAACAGAGAGACGTAGGTCAATACATTTTGTTAAAATATTTTTGTGCATATGTAAAAGTCAATTCGATATTTATGGGATTTATATTTACAAATGTGTGCAATAAATGTGATAAAACTAAAAACTTTAGCGAATTCAAGCTAACAGGCTTCTTATCGGCTGTTATTAGAGCATAAACAACATGTATAAAGTAAATTATGCAAATTTACATTTGCAAACTTAGGTGTGCATTTGTAAAAAATATATTGCTATTTCCAATAAACTGTTATACATTGGAAGAGTCGAAGTCATCGTGTTCTCACTTCTATAAATAGATCAAGTAAAGATACCGAGGTGAAAGAATGGCGAAGGAGAAAGTTACGATCCAGCATATCGCCGACGCACTGGGAATTTCCCGAAACACCGCCTCCAAAGCGCTGAACGGAAGCGGGAGCATTCCGGATGAAACCCGGAACAAAGTCATCAGAAAAGCGATCGAATTGAAATATAAACAGTTTGCGTTCATGGAAAGCGAAAGCCTCTTAACCAAGAGCAGCAATTCGAGAAACATCGCTCTTCTAACCGAGAATCTGCCCAATACGTCCCATTTCGGCTCCACATTGATCAGCGGCCTGGAGAAGAGAATCAGTTCGGAGGGCTATAATTTGTCGATTCATATCGTCAGGGATATTGAACTGGAGTCTTTATCGCTTCCGAACAATTTCGATAAGGCGAATGTCGACGGCATTGTCTGCATCGAGCTGTTTGATCTGGAATACAGCAGACTGATTACCGATCTCGGAATTCCAACCATTTTCATCGATTGCTCGGCCCATGTATGTTTCCCTGAATTTCAGGCCGACGTCCTGTTGATGGAGAACGAACACAGCACATACCAGCTGACCAAGAAACTGATTGAAGGCGGATACAAGGAACTGGGGTTTATCGGGGATTACAATCACTGCCGGAGTTTTAACGAGCGATGGGTGGGCTTTAACCGCGCTTTGACGGAGGCCGGCCTCGAGCTTAAGCTGTCTCAATGCGTCGTAGACGATGACCGCCTGTTTTCCTCCAAGCCCGGTTGGATGGATGAGCGGCTGGGCGAGATGGAGAAGCTGCCTTCCGTTTTTATTTGTGCGAACGATTACATTGCCATAAGCGTTATCAAGGCGCTCAAGAACCGGAACCTGTCGATTCCCGGCGATATTGTGGTCTGCGGCTTTGACAACGGACCGGAGTCCGTAATCGTCGAGCCCCATTTAACGACTGTTCATATTTACAGTAATGAGATGGGAGTTAAAGCGGCGGAAATGCTGCTGTCCCGGATTCATGATCCGAATCAACCCCATCAAGTGTCCCACATTTATACGAAACCGATTTTCCGGGAGTCCACCCCGAAACTTGAATAGTCCCGCCGCAAGGCGGCAGCAAAGCAAAACGGCCGGGTAAGGGGGATCCCTTACCCGGCCGTTTTTTAGATTTGAGCTTGCTTGTATCTTCCGATTCTCAGAAGGGTTACCGCTATTTCAGATCCACCTTGAACTCCAGTTCGCTGATATATTTCTTTTCCCCAAATTTGCCTGAGGTACGGTCCACTTTTTGTACATAAGGTTTAATCGTAACGGATTTCGGTTTCTCTTTGAATGGCGTAAAGAGGAAGTCGATATGATATTTTCCATCGATGATGTTCATCCGGTTATCGTAAAGATCGTCCACCCGGTTGTTGTTCTCATCGAAGATATGAACCCCGAATGCATGCTTGCCCGCATACAGATATTTGTCAGGAATTTTGTATTCTTCTCCGAGGCTCTTGAACTCCCCTTCACCGGTCATGGTCAACCGTGTACTGATCGGCGTCAGTTCCAGTTTATCCAAGGTGAGGCTGAAGCCGTCATGGGATTTGACCGATTGCGGGTTCAAGACGAGATTTTCGGTGTTCTTCTTCACCGGAAACTTCAGCACATAAGGTTGGTCGCCCCCCGTCATGTTCACTTGAAGCGTCAACTCGAAAGACTCACCCAGTGCCGGCCGCCCCAAGTCTCCAGGATGACCCGATGTACCGGTACCGAAAGGGAGGGAGTCATTGAAGTTCAGAATCGCCGAATCCCCGGTTTCCCCTTCTTCCAAAATGTAACGTCCGACAAAATAGTTCTCACCGTTGACCAACATTTTGATGTCCTTGATTACACCTTTGCCGCCGGTAACTCTGTCGCCGTTGGAAAGAATTTCGCCCAGCAGTCCGTCACCCGTTTTGCCTTCTCTTTGCAGGGCAACGGAGATACGCGTCCCGTCATAGATATAACCTGTACTTTTCAGGGTGATGCCCCCGTGGCTGTCTGCGGCGTCAACGGGCTGATACAGCCCCTGTTTTACCCCTGCCTGAAGCCCCGCATCCCCGTATTGCTGAAATACGTTGCCGATCAACGGGACCTGGCTTAACGCGCTGGCCATAGTCGGGGAAACAAAGCCGCTGCCGACGACCCCGAGTCCCAAGGCCGCGGCGATTCCCGAGATTGCCGCCGCTTTTTTCATCATGCCGCTCTTCCGATGACGATGACGATTGACTGTATTTGTTTTGTTCATTTCTTCCACAATCCTCTCTTCCAGGTTTAATTCCGGCACTTCCGTAAGATTTATCATATACTCCAAATTTTCAATAACCCGCTCTGCTGGATCCGATGTTCGTTTCAATTTTCGCGCCTCCCTTATTTCGTTCATATTGAACCAGTTTTTTACGGATGCGTTCATATTTTTTTCGCAATCCGACAGCCGTACAATCCATAATCTGCCCGATCTCCTCGAAACTGTACTGCTCCACCGCCTTTAACAGCACCAGGTTTCGCTCGTCGGGCGTCAAAGGCTCCAGCAGTTCCATGACGGCGGAATCCCGTTCGGTATGGGTGTATAGGCGGGCTTCATCCCGATACCTGTCCGCCAGCCTTTGCTCCCGTTTTTTCTTCTTCAACACATTCATGCTGTGTGTGTAGGCGATTCTGTACAGCCATGCCGAGAAGGAGGCCCCCCGGTATTCACCGATATTTCGATAGGCCCGGATAAAAATATCCTGCAGCGCATCCTTCGTCTCCTCAGGGTCTTTGATGAGATAATAACAATAGATATACAACTGTCTCTCAAAGTGGCGGGTGATCTTGATAAACGCTTCCTGGGAGCCCGCCTGCGCCTGCCGAGCCCATTCATCAATCAGCGCTCTGCGCTCCTCCCTGTTTGCGTCAACCGTTGTTCTTTTATCCACTCCATCACCTCCCGTGTTCCGAATTCGCATATATGACAACCGTTACTTCGCGATTTGTGACATGAAAATAAAAAAACCGCCGGCTCCATGCCAGCGGCCAAAACTTTTATGATTTCCTTAGATAGGTTGAACTAAAGAATTGGCGTTGGCAAGGATGTGATAGGGTTTCGGATATGCGTTGCCAACACCCACAATTGTAGATATAGAGTTCCACCGTCTGAGTCTACATCATTAACGGGAAAAATTCCCGTTAATGTACCGCTCTATGGCTCTTGGATCGGATTTAGCTGGAAAAGCTCCATCTATTTCGCGGCCCTATTGCCGATGTGCACTATTCCAGGCGAATTAGCGGGAGGTTTTCCAGCTAATTCGCCTTTACAGCCGTATACGTACCAAATTAACGGGAAGAATTCCTTTTAATTCGAACCAAACCCTTGGTATTATAGATTTCCGTATAAACGATACATCACTACAGCGGCTTCCGCCCTGCTGGCGAGCGTTTCTCCTTCAAACCGATTCCCGCTTTTGCCTTGCAGAAGCCCCAGACCGGCCACATGGGCAACTGCATCCTTCGCCCAAGACGGAATCGCTAGTTGGTCGGAGAAGGATAAGGTTGTTGCCGGGGCTGCCGACTTCCCTTCCGCATGCTTCAACGCTCTGGACAGCATTACCGCCATTTCCGAACGGGTGATGGCTTGATCCGGCGCGAACGTTTGGTTGTCGTACCCGGTCACGATTCCGGCCGTTACAACGCTTTGGACGGCATCGTAATACCAACTGCCGGCCGGGACATCGCGGAAGGATACTTGGGCCGACCCGCTCGGCTGCAAATCCAACGCCCGTACCAACAGGGAGATAAACTCGGCTCGGGTGACCTGTTCCTTCGGACCGAACAGATTCCCGCTTCTTCCCGTCACGATGTCCTTCGCGGCAAGCACTTCAATCGCGTTGACCGCCCATGGATAATTCATCTCCGTCACGTCCAGGAACTTAACCTCTTTCGCCATAAACATGTATCGGCTAAAGCCGCTCAGTTCGGCCACGAGATTGCCGTCCTTCTGCCGGGTCGCCAGCCGGATGGGCTGCCCTTGCTCCGGAAGCTTGAACAAGCTGATCTTTGCCGGATTTAGCTTGGCTGCGGCGAGCGCTTCGACCGGGATCGACACGGTCACCGGTTGACGGAACGCCGCGCTGTTCAGCGGTTTTCCGTTCTTATCCAACAAGGCGAAGTCGTAATACTTGCCCGCCGGTCTAAGCGCGGCATCCAAGTTCAACCCGGTGAGCAATGTGGCCGTCGCTTCATCCGAAGCGGCCGTCACTTCAACAAACGCGGCCTCTCCGGGCAGCGCCCCCTCCGGCACGGTAAGCGTTAAGCCGTTCTCGAGGGAAACCTTGGTAGGTTCTCCGCTCTTGACCTCCGCTCTCACAGCTCCGGCCGGCGCCTTTTCGGCTTTCGGAGTTACGGGTGCCGGCGTAAAAGTACCGCCACCACCGCCGCTGCTGCCGCCACTGTTACTGCCGCCGCCACCGGGCTCCGGTGTGTCCGTAACGGTGATGTCCGCCGTCGCTTTTAATTCGCCGTATTTGATTTCTATCGAAGTGCGGCCATCCTGCTTTCCCGTCACCACCCCTTTGTCTACGGAAACCAGTGCCGGATTGGCCGGCGTATACTCGGCTGCCGCCGTCACGTCGGTCTCCTTCCCTTCGGCATTCCGGTAAGTGACGGTCAGCTTTCCGCTAGTCCCCTCCCGAAGGGAGAGCGCCTGAGGTTCGACCCGAAGCGCGGGCTTCTCCAACACGGTGACTTTGGTCTGAAGCTTGGAATCCGCCTGGATTTCCCAACCGTTCTGATCGAGCAGCACGAGATTCGTCAACTCAAAAGCATACTCACCATGCGGTGACGGTCCGAATCGGAAAGACGCCAAGGACCCGATTCCGGTATAGCCGGGGGTATCGTTCAAGGCAACGGAGTATTCGTACCGGCTGATTTCCGGAGAATGCTCGTAGACCGCTTCCGATACGGACAGCTGGGCGTCTGGATTCCATTTCGCCTGATGTCCGCTCAACTGCGCACTTGTCAAAACCTCCGGCGCCGGTAGCCGCTTGCTGTACAGCAGATCGAATTTAGCGGAATATACCGCTTCGGTAACTCCAAAATCAACGTCCACCGTGAACGGTTGATCCGCGGGTACCCGGCTAGGCAGGGCCGTCAGAACAACCGCGTTTTCAACATCGGATTTATATTTGACGACACGGGCCGGTACAATCATGCCGTTTTCGGCGAGATCGTAGATGTAAACCTCATAGACGTTCTCCCCCGGGGTTACGGGAACCGGAATGGAGAAATTCCCGCTCTCATCCACTGTTCCGTCAATCTGTACTTTTTTCTCGCCGTTGGCGCTATCGTAAAGAACCGCCACGCCGATCACGTCGGGAATGGACAAGTTCCCTTGAGATACCAGTAAATCGATCAAAAGATCCTGAGTAATTTTGCCGCTGATGGTCCCCGAGAAACCGGATTCGTCCACGACGATGTCGGGTTCCCCGAATTCCGCGAGAGGCGCGCCCCGATCAATAATGAAAGGCACTGCCTGATCATCGAGCGGCACCGGTTCTTTTCCTTTCTCGGCCGCCCATGGTACTAAATAGTATAAACCTTCGTCCAGTCCCGAGCCATCCCAAGGCTGATTCAGATTATAGGTGCCCGGATTCAGCTCTTGTTCCAAGGTGAACAAATTCCCTATCAAGGTGCCGTCTGCCGCGTGTACATCCATGGCGAGCAGCGATATTCGAGTGTTCACCGTAAATGAAATTTTCGTAACGTCCGACAATGTATCTCCATTTGGAGAAAAAATGTCCGGATCCAGCGTGACGTCGGAAACCGCATGCGTTTTCGGCGCCTCCCCAATATACAGGGCGATAGGCATTTGAATTTCATGGCCGCTGTTCGTATCCCGCAATTTCAGTTCGCCCTCGTAATAGGTGGCATCCGTTTGCTCGGGTACTTTTACGGTAACGGTAAAATCTCCCTGTCCCCCCGCGGGAACATCCACCTGCGTGCGGGACAGTTCGATTTGAACCGGAGAGGAGCCATACCATTCGGAACTCAAGACGTAAGAAGAATCCTGTCCGGCGATGTCCTTGACCGTAATTTGCCGTTCCCCGGTCGAACTCCAGGGAATATAACCAAAAGAGATACTGCCGGTATAGTGGGTAAGCGAATCCGCTCCGTCTACATTATAGGTCGTTTCCTCGGTCATGGCGACCGCTTTGGCCTTCAGGATTTTTTCGAGTGAAACGCGTCCGGCCCCTTGCTCCATATGTTTATAACGGGCTCCAAGCCGGTCTTTCAGCTTGACCGTGTTGTTCATCATCAAAGCCTTGATTTCGGACGGCGTCAAATCGGGGTACTTCCCTTTGAGAAGGGCCGACGCCCCGGCGATATGCGGCGCCGCCATGCTTGTGCCGTTTTGCGCCGCATACCATCCTACGTACTCGGGCACGCTGGAAAGGACTCGGACTCCGGGTGCGCTAATATCCGGTTTGATATCAAACGATGGTTTCACCGGCCCCCGCGAACTAAATTCCCCCATGATATCCTGTTCAACGGTGCTGCCAAAAGAGACGCGCAGTTCGGGGGCTGCGGCCAATTCGGCTTGGATTCGATTCCCCGCTACACCGGACAAGGCGTAGATCGGAATCGTCACGTCGGCTTCCCCCAGCGTACCGCTTTCCAGTTCACCCGGCACATTGTTAAATATAATGGCGCCGGTAGCTCCCGAAGCTATGGCATTCGTCGCTTTCTCTGCAAAGGAGAACTCCCCGCGCTTGATCAGCGCGATTTTTCCGTTCATGTCCTTTCCTTCGTAATCCGCCTCTCTGCCGAGACCGACGTCCACCAATCCGTATTCTTCCGTCAGGGTTTCTATGCCCTGGGATTTATCGAAGGTCTCCATGAAAAAAGCGCTGTCGTCCGAACCGCCTACCTTAACGATCGGCGTCTCCGTCGGGTGTTTGGAGGCTCCTACCGTAATCGCCAGCTCGGCCGATCCCGGATCGCCGAGCGTCGCTTCGTCCGGGCCGTCGTTTCCGCCGGCTACGACCGCAATGACGCCCGCTCTTACCGCGTTGTTGACGGCGACGGAATCCGCGGACGCTTCATTGTTTCCTACCGAGCCCAAGGAAAGGTTGATGATGTCCATCCCGTCCACGACGGCCTTCTCGATCCCGGCGATCACGCCTTCGTTCGATCCTCCTCCATAGGGACCCAGCACTTTATAGGCGTAAATATCCGCCTCGGGTGCTACACCCCCGACTCCCTCCATCCCGGCTGCGCCGACGCCCTGGCCGGCAATAATACCGGTGACGTGGGAACCATGCGAGGTGTAATAGGTCTTCCCTAGTTCGTTCACCTCGGGAAGGGTCGGATCTTGTTCCCGGGCCTTATAAAAATCCTCCTTCGTGGTTTCGTACGGTTCGTCGTCATTGTTGACGATGTCGTATCCCCAATAACCGTCCGGATTTTGGACGATGGCCCCCTCCAGATCGGGGTGGTCCTTCGCGGCCCCGGTATCGAGAACGCCGATTTTGATGCCTTCGCCCTTAAAACCTTCCCTCCAAAGCGTTTCGCTCCCGATAAAAGGGACGCTGCCCTGCGGGGTAAGCACGGTATCCGCCTCGGCGGTGGCATAAACCGGGTTGTTCGGATATACGGCCTTGACTCCGGGCAGCGTCAGCAGTTCTTCGACCTCGTCTGCCGCCAGAGTCAACGAATATCCGTTGAACACTTGGGTAAACTCGCGTTTTATAGTTGCGCCCAACTCGCGCTGCACCGCTTTTTTGAAGGTGCTCCTCTCCAGTTGGATCTTGGCGAGATGCGAGGAGATAGACGGCGCCATGAGGCTTGATTTGCTTTGAACCTGTTCCGCCTCGGCCTCAAACACTTTTATCGGGGTCTGCTGTAATTCTACGATGACGGTAACGGGTTCTGGACTGTCCGTCAGAGGGACGTAATTTTCGGGTTGAAATGAGGCGGATGGAGAAGTCTCTTGCATTTCAATCTTAGTGGCCTCATCAGATAAAAGAGATTGGGAAGATGACCGAGAGAATTGACTTTGCCGCTGATTCCGGTTCAAATTCCGTTCCGGTTTCAGGGTATCCAGCGATACGGCGTTCCGGTCCAAACCGGATAAGACTTGTACGGCCCGTTCTTCCTGTTGGAGCGATGGCTCCTGCGCTCCCGCTGCAGGCAACAACAGCGTAAACGTTAACAGGAAGCTTAAAAATCCAGCGATGAATTTCCTGCTCAAAACTCTCATCTCCCTTTATTTAGTATTTATGTACCGTCAAGGCTGCAATACAATATCTATTCTAGAAGTGGATTAAATTACCTTTTGATTTTCGTAAAAAACATGATTTTTTTCATAAAAAATCCCCCATTCTTCGCTCATAAGCGAAAATGAGGGATATCGATTAAAAAGAACGTTGAACTCCGGGACGGACCTGGCCGGTCTGGCCGGCCTTTATGAAGTACTCGTACTTGCCGAAACGCGCGACAGCCTCCCGATCCGGTAGCCATACCCATTCATCGATTTCCGACTGGCAGCGGTGCGCGCGAAAAGCGGCCAGCTTGAGCTCGAGTTGAGCCGAAACATCGATTTTGACAACATCCGTACGGGTGTAACCGAAGAGCTCGGGACGCTCCATCATGTCGCCGAAAGAAATAAAGAACAGGCGCTCCTCCAGCCCGGCTCGTCTGCAGGCCGCCGTCGTTGCTTTGCCGATCGCGCAATGGTCGGGATGACCTCCCCATTGTTCATGAAACGTGAGGATCACGTCGGGATCGATCTCGCGGATCCATGTTTCGACCCGCCCGGCAAGCAATTCCTCGTCGATGAATTCGACCGTCTTGTCCCGTATGTCCAGGAACTTCAGCTCCCGAACGCCCAAAATCCGGCAAGCCTCCCGAAGCTCCCGTTCCCGGGCCGCCGCGATCGTCTCCCGGTTCAAATAAGGCGGGTTGCCCATGCGTCGTCCCATCTCTCCCCGGGTCGCGCTGACGAGCGTGATCTCCGTCCCTTCCCCCGCGTATTTCGCCAACGTCCCGCCGCAAATAAAGGTTTCGTCGTCAGGGTGGGCAAACACCGCAAGCAGCTTGCGCACCCCTCGCTGTTCCGTGTGGTTCATCATTCCGGGAACGGCTCCTTTCCCAGATGGAGTGCGACATCCATCCGCCCGCGGTCGTCAAAACCGGCCAGCAGCAGGCGGCCTTGTTCATCGACCTCGTAGTGGGTGAGCGCCTCCATGCGCAGCCAGCCGTGGCCGTCAAACCGCAGGGCAGCGCGATAGGGATGGCCGCCGGCGATAAAAGCCTCGTCAAGGCGGATTTTGAAATTGCGGACAAAGACGTACGACGTTGCTTCGCTGTGAACATAGACAGCGTCTCCGACAAAGGCGCGAAGCTCATTCTGCACCTGCGCCAGGTCTATTTTTTTCATGACCATCAAACCTTCTTTATCTTAAAATTCAAGCCCACTCATTATAGCAGGATTTTGGGAGGAAAGCCGTAATGGGGCCCGTTGGTCCCTAACCGCCGCGAGTATCGCCTTGCCTTTCTGGAAGCAAGTCGGCAACCTAAGGTATAATGAACGTATGAAAGATCCAGACAACTTTGTACGAAGGACGGTTAGATATGATAGATCATTCCCATCCCCTGGAACAAGTAAAGGCCTTACAAAAGAAACTCACCCGCTTCTTGATGATGTATAAATTCGCGCTTCACGAAGTGGAGACGAAGATCGAAATTTTGCAGGAAGAATTCCAGCTCCTGCACGACTACAACCCGATCGAGCATACGAAGTCCAGGCTGAAATCGCCCGAAAGCATTATGAAAAAGCTGTACCGCAAGGGCGGAATCCGCTCGCTGGAAGATATCAGGCACACGATTCACGATATCGCCGGCATCCGGATCACCTGCTCCTTCATCTCGGATATTTACCGGATCAGTCGGATGCTTCAGGCACAGAAAGACTTGAAGATCATTTCCATCAAGGATTACATCAAAAATCCGAAGCCCAACGGTTACAAAAGCCTGCATATGCTGGTGGAAGTGCCGGTCTTTATGTCCGACCGGGAGGAACTGGTCTGCGTGGAAATTCAGATCCGGACGATCGCCATGGATTTTTGGGCCAGCCTCGAGCACAAAATCTTCTACAAGTACAATGAGTCCGTCCCGGAAAGGCTGCTTGCGGATTTAAAAACAGCGGCGGACACCGCCTACGAATTGGACACGAAAATGGAGCAGCTGCACCATGAGATGGAAGAGATCAAGCTGGCCCATCAACATGCCGGCGAGGGTGAATTTCAGTTGCTGTTCGACAATCAGAAACTAAAGATTCCCGATAACCTGCTGCAGCTGTTGTCGGGCGACGAAAAGGAATGAGCAAAGAGCCGCTCTCCAGGACTGGGTTAGCCCTGCTGGGGAGCGGTTCTTTGCGCCTATGACTATTTTCCCGTTTTCTATGAAAAATGAATTGACGAAGTCGCTAGATTCCCTTTATACTTCCCTCAAGTTACTTCATATTTATACATAGAATAGGGGAGAGCATCGTCATCATGACACCCACCAAGGCTAATAAGATTTTAGAAAAAGGCGTCTTTACGTTTCTAAGCTTCTTGCTTTTGCTTCCTCTATTTATCATCCCCTCGTCGGCTCATGCTTCCACCGGCATCGTAAACCCCAATCAGGTTTATTCCTACAAGGTGATGCAGCGGGATATCGAACGGCTGGCCGAAGCCTATCCCGACCTTATTTCCTATCAATCTCTCGGTAAAACAAAATATGGCCGCGATTTGTGGGCGGTCAAACTGGGGCGCGGCGAATCCGTCCTTTTTCTGAACGGTTCGCATCACGCCAGGGAATGGATGACCACCTCGCTGTTAATGAAAATGATAGAAACCTACGCTCTGGCCTACACCGCCAATACCACGATCTCCAGTTATGATGTGCGCAGCCTGCTGGACAGCGTGACGATTTGGATCGTCCCTATGGTCAATCCGGACGGCGTCACCCTTGCCCAGCAAGGAACGGCCGGATTGCCGGCCAATCTGGCCAACACCTTGCGCCGATACAACGGCAACAGCAGCAATTTCGCACGCTGGAAAGCCACGATGGAAGGGATCGACTTGAACCGTCAGTACCCGGCCGGCTGGAGCACGATCCGTAATTCCGCGGCAACCCCCTGGTATCAAAACTATAAAGGAAAACAACCGGCCCAAGCGCCGGAAGTTCAAATGATGATGGCGTTCACCAAGCAAATCGATCCGGAGATCACGATTTCCTATCACAGCTCGGGCGAAATTATATTTTGGCATTACAGAACGCCGAGCCAAAACGTCGCCCGCGACAAATCGATCGCCACCGTACTCGCCAATCTTACCGGATATTCCCTGGTGAAGCCGGAGAAAAATCCGTCGGGCGGAGGTTATAAGGACTGGTTTGTTCAGACCTTTGGCCGCCCCGGATTTACGATCGAGATCGCCGATTATGCCGGAGAACGAAGCGTTCCGCTGAGCAAATTCGGCGGAATCTGGTCCGAAAACCGGCTGGTGGGCCTGTACACGGCCAAGAAATCCTATGACCTTTGGCTCGAAAAGCAAAAGGTCCAGTACTTCGAGCAGCCGATGGACCTGCTGGCGGGCACGCCGCTGTACCCTAACATCGGCGGCGGCGCCGCAACCGCCACCGCCTCCCTCGCGCCGCAGAAGCTTACCATCACCGCCCGCAAGGGGGACTGGGTTCAGGTGGGCGCGGCCGAAGGAAGCGGCTGGATCCACCCCTCTCCGGGGATGCTGACGGTCGTCGAACCGCTCGATGCTTCCGCCGATGTGCCGGAGGTTATTCAGACTTACCGCTATCCGGATGCCTTTGCCCCCAAAGGCCCGGCGATATCGCCGCAAACGGTTCAAGTCACCGGACAATCGGGCGAGTGGCTGCAAATCGCGGCGGAAACGGGCCCGCTTTGGATCCGCGGCCAGGGCTTGGAGTTGAAGGCACCGCTTCAAAATTCGGAGCCGGGGCCCGAGCCCGCACCCGCGCCGGAGATTCAGGCCCCTGCGGGGCCCGCACCCGAGAATCAGGCTCCTGCTGGGCCAGCATCGGAGACTCAGGCTCCCGCGGAGCCTACGCCCGAGAATCAGGCTCCCGCGGAGCCCACACCGGTCCAGCCTCCTCCTCCGGCGGATTCAACGCCGGAAAAAGCGCCGGATCACGCACCGCAAAACCCGCAGGAACCGGTCCGGGGCATAGTGACGGTCGAGGGGGAAATCGTCCCGTAGATGAAGCGGCCGGTCCCTTTATTCTGTTGACGGCTTGCTCCGAAATGATATTAATAGCAGCTATTAGCTATGGCTTCCGTTAGAATTCCGATCCGCTCCGAAATGCCGAAATAGCCGCTATAGCTTCCGTTAGTGCCAGGAGGGCCGTCGGGAATCACAACCCCCCCCCTTCCACCTCCGCTCTAACGGACATCATAGCCGCTATTTTGCCAATAATGGCTCCTTCTGCATTCTAACGGAAATAGTAGCGCCTATTTGACCCCTTTGCCTCCAAAATGGCCTCATTTTTCCGAAATAGCTGCTATGGCTTCCGTTAGAATTCCAATCCGCTCCGAAATGCCGAAATAGCCGCTATAGCTTCCGTTAGAGCCAGGAGGACCGTCGGGAATCGTGAACCGTCCCTCCCACCTCCGCTCTAACGGACATCATAGCCGCTATTTTGCCAAAAATGGCTCCTTCTGCATTCTAACGGAAATAGTAGCGCCTATTTGACCCCTTTACCTCCAAAATGGCCTCATTTTTCCGAAATAGCCGCTATGGCTTCCGTTAGAATTCCAATCCGCTCCGAAATGCCGAAATAGCTGCTATAGTTTCCGTTAGAGCCAGGAGGTCCGTCGGAATCGTGAACCGTCCCTTCCACCTCCGCTCTAACGGACATCATAGCCGCTATTTCGCCAAAAATGGCTCCTTCTGCATTCTAACGGAAATAGTAGCGCCTATTTGACCCCTTTGCCTCCAAAATGGCCTCATTTTTCCGAAATAGCCGCTATGGTTTCCGTTAGAATTCCGATCTGCCCCAAAATGCCGAAATAGCCGCTATGGCTTCCGTTAGAATTCCGATCCGCTCCGAAATGCCGAAATAGCCGCTATGGCTTACTTTAGTGCCAGGAGGTCCGCCGGGAATCACGAACCGCCCCTTCCACCTCCGTTCTAACGGACATCATAGCCGCTATTTTGCCAAAAATGGCTCTTTCTGTAATCTAGTGGAAATAGTAGCCCTACTCTACTTTTGTTCTGCGCACCAGGGCGAAATCTTTCCCCGCCAGCACTTCGCCGATCAGCGAGTCCCCACTTTCCATAACATATTCGTTGTAATAGTTCACGGCCAGACTTCCGTCTTGTAATTTTTCTACGATAAGGAGGTCATCCGTAGGCTGCGGAACCAGGCTTTTGGCGATTTTTACGGCTATCGCATCGTTCCCGTAATTCTTCTCGCCCTTCTGCTCCGGTTTGGCATAATCGACCCGGTAGACGCGGTCATTCAGCAAGCGGTATTCGTAACGCCCCTTTTCTCTGCGGTCCAATTCCTTAAAGTCGGCCGTGCGAAAAGGATCGTCCTCGCCCATCGGTACGGCTGAATAGATAAAGTCCGTTTCGTCGGCAAAATCAACGTCTTCCACCAGCGAAGCCAGGCTGATTCCCTGATCGGCCGCAATAAACCGGTAGCGGTTTCCATGAAAATCCACACGCTCCAGTTCGGTGTACGGAGACTGCTTTTTCCTAAAAGCGATGTAGTCCTCGCTGTGCGTTCTGACTGAAATATTGCAGAAATTGTATACCGGCCCGTAAAGGACGGGATCGATATTTTCGCCGTAGTCATCCGCCTGTCTGAAAATGTCCTTCATCTTCTCGTCCATGAATTTTTGTTCTTTATTTACATACACCTGAATTTCACTTTCGCCGTTGCCGAAGATCTCGACCATTTTGTCCAAAAACGCTTTGCTTTGCTCCGCATGGTTGCGGCCGTCCTTTTCTTCCCCTTTGAAAAAGATCTCCAGCTGAATGCTGTAATCCTGCTCTTTCAAAAACTTCGCGATATCCCCTTCGTATTTTTGCGAGAGCGTGAAATAACTGTTATATCTGTCGCCGGAATTGTAATGGCTGAAATAATGGGAGATCCAGAAGTAGCCCAATTTCTCCCCCTCACCGATCAGGCTGGACACGTCAAATTTTCGGATATGATATTGTTTCGAGACGCCGTATGCTCTGATGATATGTTCCTCAATACCGCGTTTGATATCCGCCGCCTGATAGTTATCGGCAATCAATGGGTTGGGTTGGCCGATGAGCTTGCCCCCGTTTGTACTGACCAATACGTTAAAAACCTCGCCATTTTTCGTCATACGAACTACGCCCTCATTCGGAATTTTCCGTTTAAAACTAGGAATAGGCCCGTTTGGCGAGGAAGCCAGCGATACTTCAATGACTTCGGCGTCCGTCATCCCGTACTTTTCCTTCACGTAATTTATGGCCATCCGGCTGATTTCGTTTTCTTTGGCTTTTCTTTTGCCCGCGGATGTCGAACATCCCGTAAACAATAAACCGATGACACACAGCATAACCGTCAGCTTCTTCAATCCTTTTCCCTCCCAGTGCAACAAACGCGCATAAGAAGATATTATAACAATAACCCCATTAGCACTAGATCCTGATGACCCTTCTTAAGTTTCCGACAAACAGAATCAATTTAACCACACCGATGCCTAGTGCGAGGATGCATAACAGAAAAACGAGATGACCAAGCCCCGGCAAAAAGGAGCACACCACACGCCATGAGGCTACAAAACGGCCAGCCCCGTAGAGCACCACAACGGGTATTGCGAAATTAAACAATAGCAGAAACAGGACAAATAACAAGTTTCGCAGCGGAGTACACGCAATTCTAACCTTCCGCTTGAACAGGCGCACAACGGATATCCCCAGCAGCACAGCCACGGCTAGACATACAAGATCAAGGATGAGGTGTGTCCCCATAACACTGCCTACATCTGTCTGCGGTTGGCGGCCGTGTAAAATATCGCGAATCCCGTCCGTAATCATTTCGAATTTGCCGCCGCGGACCAGATAATCATGCGCGTTAATCAATACGATGATCCCTGTGTCGCCGTCCAGCACCATAGAAGAGTGAAAGTTCTCGATATCGCCCTGATGCCTGACTACCCCATCCGCGATTTCCCACCCCATTCCATAATGTCCGTTAATCGTAGGGTCGGGAACCGCAGGCTCATGCATGCGACGAATGCTCTCGGCGGAAGCTACCGAGCTATCACCGAAATTCCCATCATTCAGCTGTGAAATGAGATAATGGGCCATGTCTTCCGCACTGGAAATCAGGTAGGCGGAGGCAAGCATGGAAGGGTTGTCCGGCTGCTCCGTGGGGAACATGTACCCAAAGATGGATTGGTAACCTGATGCTAGACCATGCTTCTTGGCCGCTAATGTCGAAGTGAAGCTGTTCTTCATATCGAGGAGCTCGAAGATATTCTTCCGGACGTAATCCGCATAGGACATCCCCGAGACGCTCTGAACAATCCCGCCCAATATATCGTAATTGGCATTGGAGTATTGATATGTTGTCCCTACCGGCTCACTTAGAGGGGTATCTTTAAACCCCCGGATCAGTTCTTCAATGGTTGGCTCGGTGCCGGCAAAACCAAGCCGCCCGGTATAAGTGGACAACCCGCTGTTTTGATTGAGCAAATGCTTGACCAGAATTTTACCGGACGCCTCGCGGTCGGCTATTTCAAATTGAGGCAAATAGTCCCGGACCGGCGCTTCCAGGTCCACTTTCCCCTGTTCTACTAATTGTATGATTGCCAGAGCCGTAAACGACTTGGTACTCGAGCCTAATATAAAGGGAGTTTGCGCGGTAACAGGCTGTCCCTGGGGGCCTGTTACCCCATATCCCTTCAAATAAAGGGGCTGATCCCCCCTAACGATACCTATGGCTACCCCGGGGAGTTGAAGCTTGTCCATCATCGTTTCGACAAATTTATCGATTTGAGTTGTCTCCTCCGCGGAAGCTTGGAACCCTCCAGTTGCTTGTACTGCACCGTTTGGCACAAAGATATTGACGATTCCAAAGATTAGAATCATGATGACCGGAAAAACTCTTGATTGGTTCAATTTCATCCTTCTATCCTCTTCCCACTGACAAATTACTTTAAGCATATCAAATGAGAAATAACCCCAGTCTTACATTTACCTTAAGATCGTCGCAGATTTGTTCAAAGTCAGCCAAAAGCCTGTTACACTATTGCTGATTGAACGCGCGGATTAAATCAAGTTCGTAACATGAAATCGTCAAAACAGGAGGTCATCGCATTGTTTTTATTTAAATCCAAACCTCGAAAAATAATTCCGCTGGTGATGTGCGGGTTGCTCATCGCATCTGCGGCTCTTCAGCCGAAAGTGTCTGCCTCGGCCACCAATCAGCAAGCGGCCGTCCCTTTGGAAGCTAAACAAGTGGAGGCTTTTGTGGACGGGTTCTTTAACCAGCCTCAAAACAAAGCGCAGTTAACAGGCGCAGCGGTTGTTCTCGTCAAGGGGGACCAGGTTCTGTTTCAAAAAGGATACGGTTATGCCGACCTCAAAAGCAAAAAGCCGATAGATGCGGAAAACTCCGTCTTTCGCGTCGCCTCGATCTCCAAATTATTCACGGCCACAGCCGTCATGCAGCTCGTAGAACAAGGGAAAATCGATTTGCAGGGAGATGTCCAGGCTTATTTGGGCGATTTGAAAATTCCCAACAAAACCGGCAAAACGCTCACGATGGAGCATTTGTTGACGTATACTACCGGATTTGACTATACGGATAGTCCGAATCTTTCCGAGAAAGAAGTTCCGAACAACCAGTTTATCAAGGAACAGGTACCGACGATTGTCCGCGATCCGGGTGAAGCCTATCGGTATGACAATTACGCCTTTAACTTGCAGGGATATATCGTGGAGCGGCTGTCCGGTGTTCCCTTTAGTCAATATGTGCAAAAACATATCCTGGAACCGCTTGGCATGGAGAGCAGCAGCTTCCAAATGACGCCCGAACTGCGGGAGCATCTGGCTACCCCTTACACGGCGAAGAAGGAGCCGATCCCCGAATACCTTTCCTACCCGGCCGAGGCGCCGGACGGGGGGATGTTCTCCACCGGGGGAGATATGGCCAAATTCATGATCGCCCAGCTCAATGGCGGACAACTGGCGGACGCCCGAATTTTAAGCAAAGAATCGGTGAAGAACATGCAGCAAATCCATCACCGGATTCACCCGCAGATCCCCGGCACCGCTTACGGGTTTGAAACCTTTTACAGCAACAACTATAATGGTCAATCGGTCATCGGCAAAGGCGGGGATTTGTCGGGTTACCACTCCTGGATGTGGCTTATGCCCGAACAGAAAGTAGGCGGTTTTATCGTCGTAAACGGAGACGGCACGAATTTGCGCGAAAACTTTTTCGCAGCCTTTATGGATCATTTCTATCCCGAAACGCCGAAACAAAAATCGTACCTTAAACCGTCCAAAACGGAGCTAAGCCAGCTGACGGGGGTTTATCAAGATCTAAGAATCCCCTTTTGGGTATTTCAAGTTACGGTGACCGACGACGGGCTGCTGAACATTGTGGATCCCTATGGATCGCATACCCTCCGGGAAATCGAGCCGATGTTGTTTGAGGATGAGCAGGGGATTAAGGCCGCTATTAAAGTGAATTCAAACGGAACGCAATATTTGTACTATAACAAAGTGGATAGTTGGGCGAAAAAAGCCCCCGAGCCTAAAGAGTATACGGATGTTAGTAAGCAGCATCCCTATGCGCCATGGATTTATGGAGCGGATCAACTCGGATTTTTAAACCCTTCGGCGGATGGCGCCTTTCACCCTGAGCAAGAAATGACCCGGGCCGAGTTTATTGCCGAATTCATGCGTTTGACAGGATTGGCCCCGGCAAAAACAACGACGCTAACGGGGAAAGCCGGAGATGCTCCTTACCTGGGATTTGTGCAAAGTGCCTTGGACCTCGGGTTTGTTCAAGGAAACGCGAAAAGTAAACAGGTTTACGATCCTAGCCAAATCATTTCACGGCAGGAAGCCGCGGTCCTGATTTGGAGAGCCGCGATGATGGCCGGAGTGAATACGTCGAATTCTTCGGACGTAAAATTGCTTGGGGAGACGGCCCCTTGGGCCACGGAGGCGGTACAGTATATTGTGAATCATGGCATGTACGGGCCGGAAATCACCAAGGACTCCGCCGGCATAGACTATCGGTCCAAGCAACCCCTGTTGCGGCAAGAAGCCGCCGTATTGCTGAACCTTTTTTGCAAAAAACTGTCCCTTTAATGATCTTATTCCCGGCTGAACAGCACAAAAGAGCCCGGTTCCCTAAGTGGGGAACCGGGCTCTTTTGTGTCGGGTGGCGGGTAGCGAGTGCCCGGTCGCGGTCTGCGATCGAAAGAACGTAGTGCCTCGTCAGACGAACTGGACACATAAAATTCCTGCAAATCTGCAGGAATTTCCGGCGAAACCGGCTCGTTTCTCTAAAATCGCTAAAAATACCTGCAGATTTGCATCTTTTCTCGCATCCACTCGTGAATCGGTCTAAAATACCTGCAGTTTTGCATCTTTTTGCAGTGGGAAGTGTGTTGGAAAGTGCGCTAGGCACGCACCTTAATAGCGGCGGTACAGTACGAGTTCAAACGAGGTTTTTCCGTTCCCGTTATCCAGACGCAATTCGCCGCCATGCCGCTCCATAATTTGCTTGGTAATCGACAAGCCGAGCCCGGTTCCCCCATCCCCTTGCCGGGACGAATCTCCCCGTACGAAAGGATCGAAGATCACGGCTTTCAAAGCATCGGAAATCCCGACCCCGTTATCGATCACGGCTAGCTTCACGGCAGGTCCCGCATCCGTCAGACGTACGGTGACTTCCGTCCCCGGCGGGTTATAGCGGAGGGCATTGGATAACAGATTGGAGATCGCTCTGCGTATTAATCCGGCTTCATACTTCACCGTTACGGGACGCGTCGGAATGTCCAGATTCAAGGAAAACCCGCGTTTTTCAAATTGATCATAACCGTCGGCCACGGTCTCTCTCAGCAGCTCGGCCAGATCGCCCGGAGCGGCTCGCAGCGGAAAATCAGGGCTGTCTAGCTTGGACAATTCAAAAATGTCGTCGATCAATGCGGCGACCTGGATCGACTTGTTGTAAATCAACTGTAACGCCTTCATTCGGTCCCCCTCATCGTCAAACAATCCCAGTTGAAGCGCCTTGGCATACCCTTGAATGGAAGTGATGGGCGTCTTCAAATCATGGGACAGATCGACAAGCATCCGGCGCTTGCTCTCCTGCAGTTTGCGGTTCTCCGTCTCCGCCTGCTGCAGAGACTCGGCCATCTTATTAAAATACTTCTCAACAAGCGCAAACTCGTCCGTCGCCTGAATAGCAAGCCGTTCTTCATACCGCCCTTGCCCCATCTCCCCCATCGCTCCCGCGATTTGCTCCAAAGGTCCGGTAATCCGCTTCGCCGTCCACAAGCTGTAAACCGTGATATTGGCACCGAACATAAACAGCAGCAGCAACAGCTCGGACACGCCGATCTCGATCGTTTCCCGCTCCGTATCAATCGCAAATATCAGCAGGACGACAAGAGACATGAGTAAGGTACAGGCGAAAAAAATATGGGTTTTCACCAACCGGCGGAACAGGGTGTTTTTCTTCACGAGAAATCCTCTTTCCTGGCGAACTTGTAACCTAAGCCGCGAATCGTCCGAATATAGGCCGGTTGCCGTGGATTGTCCTCAATCTTATCCCGCAACCGGGAGATATGCACCATGATCGTATTGGCGTCCTCATAATAATAGTCGGACCAGGCCTGCTCAAACAGCTGCTTTTTCGTAAAAACCCGGCCCGGAGCATCCATAAATGCCTTCAGCAGCTTATATTCAATGGCGGTTAACGGAATTTCCTCCCCCTGCTTATACAGGGCACAATTCCGGCTGCACAGCCGCAGTTCCCCGATGGTTACAGACTCCGACCCGATTTCCTCGATCGGAGGTTCCGCCGGCGGCTCATTGAACTCATAGGTCCGTCTGAGCATGGCCTGTACACGGGCTACCGCCTCCAGCGGATTAAAGGGCTTTGCCAAAAAATCATCGGCTCCCAATTGCAGGCCGAGAATTTTATCGCTGTCCTGGCTTTTCGCCGAAATCATGATGACCGGCATCTTATAGTTCGTGCGCAGCTGCTTGAGCAGTTGAATGCCGTCGAGTCCGGGCATCATGATGTCAATGACCGCCAGATCGATCCGGCGCTCCCGGATACATGTCCACGCCTGCGCGCCATTATAGGCTTCTATAACGACCAGATCTTCCTTTTCCAAAAAAAGTTTCAACAGCGCAACGATATCCGGATCATCGTCCGCCAGCAGTATCGTCTTACTCATCAAATTCCGCTCCCCCGTCCTTCTCATCGGCAATTGTGATATCATCCATCCCCGATTTCTTTAGTTTAGCACTTTCCGGCCTAATTTCCGGTATTTTTAAGATGGATTTAAGATTTGCGATAGTTCGACGAAAGAGTGCGGCGGTATGCTGGAATAGATGTTTTTACTGTCCAAATTGATACCGCCGGAGGTTCTTATATGAAAAAGACAATCACTATTCTGCTGCTCCTCTCTCTCGGCCTCCCTTTGCTTCATTCCCTTCCGTCCGCCCAAGCGGCGGCGGCAGGCTCGTCCGACTTCTCCATCACGGCGGAGCGGGCGGAACAACTCCTCGATCCTCTGATGGAAGAGGAAATCCGCAAGGGGCATATCCATGGGACGGCGGTAGTTGTTACCCAAGGGGAACGCATCTTGTTCAGCAAGGGGTACGGCTATGCCGATGTGGACAACAAGCGGCCTGTCGATCCCGCGGAAACGCTTATGCGGGTAGGCTCGATTACGAAAACGGTGACCGCCACCGCCGCTATGCAGTTGGTCGAGCAAGGGAAGCTGACGCTTCACGACGACATCAATCGGTTTCTAACCGGCTACAACGTGCCCGTTTTCGGAAAAAATCCGATAACTCTGCACCATCTGCTGACCCACACCGCCGGATTGGATGAAACGGTCTACGAAATCAACGCGCTCTCCAGATCAAGCCAGTTGTCGGCGGAAGCATTTTTGCGCCAATACTTCCAAGACCAGTCCCCCGTGCGGGAGCCCGGCGAACAATACGCTTACAGCAACGCCGGGCTCGGACTGGTGGGGAATCTGATCGAACAGAACTCGGTTGCCGACCTTAATGCATATATGTCCAAGCATGTATTTACGCCGCTGGATATGCCCAGCGCAAATCTGACCGTACCCGAAAATAACCCGCAGTTGGCCAAATCGTACACGTATACGAACGGACATTATGAAGAGGTCCCTTATACTTTCTTGAGTATACCCGGTGCCGGTGGTCTTAGTGTCACGCCGAATGAGTTCGCCCATTTTATGATCGCCCAGCTGAATGACGGGCGATATCAAGGTAAGTCGATTCTGAAGCCTTCCACTATTGAAACCATGCATGAGCAGCAGTTCGCCGAACATCCGGATTTGCCCGGGATGGGCTACGGTTTTTACCGGGGACGTTTGGCCGGCGGAATCGAGACGCTGTCTCATACCGGAGACGTGGACGGCTTTCACGCCAGAATGCTGCTGATCCCCGCGAAACGGCTTGGCATCCTGGTAGTCAGCAATGCGGTGATCGAAGGAACCACGCCGATGGGTCAAAAAATCGAAGAAACCCTTACCGGGCTGATCGCCGGACCGGAGAAAACAGGCCGAGCGCTGCCCTATACCCGAGAGCAATTGCAGCCGTACGAAGGGACTTATTCCATCTCGGTCGCTCCCAAGCGGGGATGGGGCAAATGGCTTTATTTTCTCGGAGGCAAGGATTTCGAGGTGACGGCCGCCGATGGCCGGCTGATCCTGGCGGGCGTATTCCCCGACGGGACGGGTGAGCGCAAGGAGTTAAGCTACGTACCGATCGCGGAAGGCCTGTTCCAGGAGGAAGGCGGCGGAGGAAAGCTATGGTTTGAACAAGGGGATCACGGTTGGCACATGACCATCCCACAGGAAATTACGATGGAGGAACGGCCCGGCCTCCTGCATCGGCCGGTCTTCCTGCTCGCCGTCTACGCCGGCTCGGGACTGCTGTTCATCGCCCTGCTGGCCGTCTGGCTTGTTCGTTACGTCGTTCGCTTATTCCGGAGAACAAAAAAGCCCGTTTCCATGCACATAACCGCCATCACGCTGCTGATGTCCATTTTTCTGGTCGTACAAATGGTATATGGTAACGCCGAAATTACGTACGGTTATCCGGGCTGGTTTACCTGGGGCATTTCCTCCCTGCCGCTGGCGGCCGTGCTGATCGCCGTTCACCTGCTATGGCGGGACGGCATCCGCCCCGGCAAGAAAAACGGCGCCGCGCTCGGCAGATGCGCGCTTGCCGCCGGATGCATCGCCTATACGGCGTTCCTGTTCTATTGGAATATGCTGTCCGTTCATGCCTGGTAGGGCGGGGAAATTCCGGAAGTTCCGGAAATTCCTTTTAGATTACTCCACCAGACCACCTGGCCACCTGTCCGCAAACCGGAACAATAGCCGGCGCTATCACTTAGATGGAAAACCTCCCGTTAATTCGCCCTTGCCGCCCACGGTTAGCAATTAGCGGGAAAACCTCCAGCTAATCTCGGGGCAGAGGCTCTTATCGCCCATTTGAGGCCGGATTAGCAGAGAAATTCCGGCTAAATGGTGCTAGCGTTGCCTTAACCCGAAGGGTCCAATGGCCGTAATCGCCTCCCTTTGAAGCCGGGCGGGTGGATAAGGGCCATTTGCGGCCTTATTTTGTCGAATTCGTCCCTTCGGTGAGAAATAGCGGTCTTTTGGGGCCTTATTTTAGGGAAAAGTGGGCCGAAACCTGATTTTTGGACCCGCATCAGTGAAATAAGGCCCTTTTTGGCCGCTATTTTTCCCGAAAACGCAAATCGGGTCGAAATAACAGCCCAAAATGCCGCTATTATACCAGGCGGCAAGAAAGATTGCGGATAGGCGGCACCCATATCCGTTTCAATGCAACGCCAGTGGCTAAATGGTGCGGTATCGCCGAAACGAGCCAATTTAACGGGAGGGATTTCCGTTAATGGATTCAATCAAAAAGCGGCCTGCCGATGAGGCAAGCCGCTTTTTGATTGACGATCAATAATACTCCGTAACCGAAGGCCGGCTGGAGATGATGCCCTCGCTGTCCAGCTTCTTCTTCAGGTAAGATTTGTCCGAGGAAATGAGCAGGCTCATGACGGCGTCGACCACAAACAGAAAAGTGATATGGTTCGACATCATGGCGCTGTTGCTGACCGACATTTTGTCCGGTACGATGATGTTGATCTCCGCGGCCTCGGTGACCGGGGAAGAATCGTAACAGGTGATGGCCACCGTCTTCGCCTGGTTCATCTGCGCCGTGGAGACCGCGTCGATAATTTCGGGCGTCGCGCCGGAGCGGGTGAACGCGATGACGATGTCCTCCGACGTGGCCTGGGACGCGGCGATTTTCATCGCGCGGCTGTCGCTGCTGGCTTCCGCGCTGATCCCGATCAGCGTCAGGCGATTCTTCAAGGCCATGGCCGAGAGGAAGGAATCGAAGATGCCGAAAATATGGATTCGCCTGGCCTGCTTCAGCATCTCCGCGACACCGAGCAGCGTCTCCTCGGAGATCATCGCGGAGGTGTTGACGACCAGCTCGTTGTAATCGAGCGCCAGTCCGTCGATGGGCGTGATTTCGCGGCGTTCTTTTTTACGCGTCTGCATTTCCCGGTAAAACGTATCCTGGGCGATGGCGATCTTGAAATCGTTAAAGCCCTTAAACCCGATCTTTTTGCAAAAACGGTTGATGCTTGTCTCCGAAACGCCGATCTCATTGGCAAGCGCCGTAATCGTATGCTGGGTAATAAATTCGGAATGATGAATGACGAATTGAGCGATCTGGTTTTCGCCGTAGGTAAACTTCTGTTTGAGCGAAATGATTTTTGCAATCACCGCGGGTACTTGCGAAGCCATGATATGTCCTCCTGCATTTTGCGATTCAACCGTTCCGAAGAAACGATCTATCGCAGTAAACGATTTACTTATTATAGCATATGGAGTCCACTCTCGCCCAAAATCTTCTTCCACTTTTTCACATTTTCCACAAACCGCTCCATTTCCATTCGTTCGGTCTGCATGAGATATATATTATCCAGCAAACTGGGCAGGTAAGGGAGCCCGAGCAGTTCCTTGCAAAAAGCGTGCGCCGCGATCTCGCTCGTCTGCAGCACCGTGGCCTTACGGCGGAAGGGGCCGATTCTCAGGCATTCCACCGGCTCCAGAAGCTCGTTCGTAAACCGCCCGCTGCGGTATTCCAGCAGATGATAGTACTCATGCGCCAGATGGATGTCCACGATCCGCTCGAAAGTCACGGGACCCAGCGCCCCGTCCGCTGCCGCGGCCGCCATGTGAAGCTGGTGCATGGATTCCCGGTAGACGGTGATCTCCGGAACCTTTCCGCTCCAGTCCAGCTGCGCCCGCAGCGCCACCTTGAAAGCCCCCGCGCCCGCCGACTCCGCCAAGCGAAAGCGGACGCCCGCGTCCTCCAGGAGGGCCCGGATCTGCTTCCCCCGCAGCCGCCCCGCCGCTTCCCGTCCCATCCCTAGGGACCCGGAGAGATAATAACCGTACATGCCGGGTTCGATTTTATGAAAAACCGGGTCCCTTTCCAGTTCGGCCAGAGCCAGCACCTCGTCATCCAGCTCCAAGCCGCGGAGGTCAAAGATCCGCTCCTTTTCCCGTACGTTCGTCATGAGAATCAACCTCCTTCCTCTTTCAACCGTTATTGATACGCCACCGCCAGCCAGACCTCCTCTTCGCCCAGCATTTCCGTCTCCAGATCCACAATGGACAGCAACTGCTCTTTGGTCTGCATCCCCGTCAAGTCAAGCATCTTCTCCCGGAAAAACAGGAACACCTTCGGGATCGTCGCGTTGGCGTCGGAATAAATCGTATGCTCATCCAAGAAGGCGACGAACGCTTCGTGCCGCTCCTTCTTGGCAAACCGGCCGTAATGCACGCCGGCCTGCTTGAACCGGACCACGCCCTCCCGGTCGACCACGCTCACGGAGGTGCGTTTCTTCTTGAGGAGGCCGAAGAAGGATTTGCGGATTTCTTCGCTGGCGAACAAGTGCCATCTCCCCGTCTGGGCGGCCAGTCTCATGGAATCGACCGGCGCGTCCACGGAGCTTGCCGCGATACTCCGCATTTCCTCTTCGGACAGGGCCGCCTGTCCCAAATCCTTGGACCGGAGCTCCGTCGAACCGGTCGCGATCGCGCGTAAAATATTTTTCTGGTTATCGATTTCAATCGTAATCTCCACGGTTTCTTCGCTCGCGCCGGACTGGACGATTTTATCCATCACATCGCTGCGAATCCGCTTGATATCGTCCTCCGTCGGGTTGATGACCGTCCGTTCGATCTGCTCCTTGACCATGGCCAGCGCGACCCCGATCGTCGAGATATAAGGCGCGTTCTTGGCGATCTGCCATTTCATCCGCTCCTTCTCGGCCATGGCCGGCACGAGGACGGCTCCGCTCCCGCCTCCGCCGACCAGGGTGACGAAGGAACGGTCCAGTTCATAGTCCGCGATCATTTCATTGACCGTTTTCATCGTTTTGTCGATCGCGATGTCCAAGACCTGGCGGGCCGCAGCTTCCCCGGTCATGCCAAGGTGCGCGCCCAGGGCGTCCCAGGCCAACCGGGCGCTCTCCTTCCCGGCGTAGGCATAGTCCCCTTCCGGCACATAGCCGAGCAGGTTGGCCGCTCCCGCCAGGGTGAAGGAGAATTCCTCGCCGTTTCCGCCTTTCACGATGGCGTATTCGGGGGCGTCCCCTTCGCGCGGGCTGATGAACAGAACCCCCGCATCCCGCAACTGGGCCGGATCGGCGAAACATTCATAGGCTTTGCCGGCGATATGGGCGCTTCGCGGGCCGACGTCGACGATTTTGCCGCCGGCCACCCGGATCATGCTGCCGCCGGCAATGCCCAAGGTCCGGACATCGAGGGATTGCAGATAGGTGCGGTGGCCCCCGACCTGCGCGTTCTGAATCATGACCTTGCCGTTCTTGATGACCGAGATGTCCACGCTCGTGCCGCCTACTTCAAAGAAAATGCCGTCGGAAATTTTCTCGTACATCAGCGCTCCGGCCACGCCCGCGGCCAACCCGGAGAGCATCGTCAATATCGGGCGCTTCCGCACCTCGTCGATGCTCATCACCCCGCCGTCACAGCGCATGATCATCAGCTGTGAGGAGATATTCGCGTTCTTCACCGATTTTTCGGTCATGTTGGCCGTCTCCATCATCTTCGGGATGAGACTGGCGTTGACGACCGCCGTCCGCGTCCGCGTCCGCAGCCCGTACAGCTGTGAGATTTCGTGTCCGCCGGTCGCGAACACGCCGCGCCGCTGGGCCGCGTCGACGACACGCAGCTCGTTGGCCGGGTCGTCCACGCTGTACGCCTCCGAAGCGACGATGACCTCCGCCCCCTGGGAGAGCAAATCCTGCAAACCTTGTTCCACGGCCTCATCCTTCAGATTTTTGGAATCCAGGTACGTATGGTAGGTTTGCAGATTTTTGCCGGGCGCGAGCTCGATTTGGCCCGGATTGGACTCGCTGCGCGCGCTCAATCCGTCCATTCCCGAGCCCATGCCGAGGATGCCGACTTTGGCGACATCCCCTTCCAGCAAAGCGTTCGTCGCCTGCGTCGTTCCGTGAGCGATGAAGGCCACGTCCTCGGGAGCGATTCCTTTACTCTCCAGGATCGTCTGCAAAATTTGCACGATCCCTTTGGCCACGCCGTCCTCATCATGGTGCGTGGTCGGAATTTTCATTTTTTCAACAATTTCAAACGTTTCGTTATCCAGCACGACCGCATCGGTAAACGTACCGCCGACATCGATGCCGACCCTTACTTTTCTGCCCATTTCATAGCTCCCTCCTATCTCTCTAAAACCGTGCCGTTCTCCTGCCTAAAAGACGACAAGCGCACCCCAGATCATCGAAATCAACACGGCCGTTACCATCCAAGGCAGGGTCCGTTTCAAAATGTCGTTAATGTCGCTCTTCGTAAAATCGGCCACCCAAACGTTATGGGAGTTGGTCGGATCGGAGACGGACTGCACATTGCTGACCACCCGCAGCGCCAGCATGGCCGCGATCGGCGTCATGCCCGCCCCGACGAACAGTGCGGCGATGCCGCTTCCCAGTCCCCATACGTTCAATGGACCGCGATAAATCGCCAGCGGCGACAAAATGGTGAAGAACAAAATGTACATAAGCGGGCTGTTCGGCAGCACCGCTTCGATCAGCGGCGAAATAATCGCCGTCACCTGCGGCGCCATGACGGCGTTGACCAGCATACCGATCCCGATCATGAGCCCCAAAGCTCCGGCCACGTCCTGAATCCCTTCGACCAAGGAGCTGGACAGCACATGCACCGGACGCTTCGGCCAGGACAAGATCAGCGTCGCCACCGCGCCGATAATAACGGCGGGCACGATATCCATCTTGAAGGCGAACACCATAATGACGGGGACCAGCGGGCTGATCAGCGCGATCGCCGGTACTTTTCGGCCGTCCGCGGACGGCGAGGTGGCCGGCATCGCCCATGCTTTGCGGCCGCGCCCGTCGCGGCGGGCATAAAATACGATCATGATCATGCTGATGACGATCAGCGGGAGGGCGGCGATCAACGTGTAGTCGGCCACGGTCGAAACCGGCAGTCCCATGACATCCACGTAAACCGCCCAGTTCGAAACGTTGAACAGCACGCCGACGCCGACGGCGGACAGCAGAACGACGGAAGCCAAAAACTGGCTGATACCCGCAGTCAGCATAATCGGAATAATGATCGTCCCTACGAGGATGACCATCCCCAGACCGCTCGCCGCGGAAAAGATCACCGAAGCCGTCACGAAGAACAGTAGCGCGATCAGCACCGGTTTATCCCCGGCCAGCTCGGCGGCCTTGCGGATGATCGCTTTGGTAACCCCGACTTTATTCAGGATTTGTCCAAACCAGGCGCCGAAGATCAGTCCGGCGATCGCCGTGGACAGCCGCATCGACCCCTGGGCCAGAATCGTGCCGCTAAGGGTCGCCGTTTCGGGATTCCCGGAAGACCAAGGCACGCCCGCAATGAGCGCAAACAAAATCGCCATGCTCGGCAGCGCCAGAATCGTCGGCAGCTTCCGCGTCATCATCAGCCCCGCAAAAAGAAGAAATACGAGTAAAATGCCAATTGCCTGTACCCACATGATTGAACTCATGTTCAAGTCCCCTTTACCGTTCAAATTAAAACTACATGAATTGAACTGCCGTGTTGCTTGTCGCGGCTTCCAGCGTTCCACTTCCAGCGTTCCGCTGTCAGATTAAACCTCCAGATATGCGCCCTGCTCCTTCAGCACGCTTTGCACCTTGGCCACGTCGACCTGCTGGACATCCAGGTTCCCCAGCGCCGCCTGCGCGGCCGCGACCCCGCCCGCATGCCCGATGGCCCCGGTCGTCGGCGTCGTTCTGACCGCCGCCTGAGCTTCGAATGTAGCGGAGAGACACCGGCCGATAACGATGACATTCCTAAGCGCAGGGGTGACAAGACAACGATACGGAATGCTGTACATACCGCCCCATTCCAGCTTCTCATGCTTGGTCCCTTCGCCGTCCGGGCTGTGGATGTCGATCGGATAGCCGGAATGGGCAATCGTATCTTCAAACTTCTTCTGCGACAAAATATCGGCGGCCGTCAGCGTGTAAAGCCCGATAATCTGCCGGGAGCCGCGGACTCCGATGGAAGGACCGGTCGATTCCACGGTAGCGTTTTCAAAACCGGGAATGTATTTTTTCACGAAACGCTCCAGTTCCCTGCACTGCTTCCGCCCTTCCGTTTCGGCCCGGCTGAGGCTCCAGGCGTCCGTACCGTCATGGCCGAGAATGCGCGTCGTATTCAGGATCACTTCGCCGGGGGTATTCGTCTCGAAGAACAGGATATCTTCCCGCGGAATGGAGATTTCGCCGCGTTCCTTCGCCTTCTTGAACAAGCTGACAAAGCCGGCGGTCGACAGTCTCGGCGCCTTCTCGATGATCGAGGTATCGCCGTTGTACAGCGGGAAATCCTCCGGATGGGCATGAATGTACTCCTTGACCTTGGCGATGTCGACATTGATCATCTTCATTTTCAGCGTCATCGGCTGGGCAGCCCCGTCGCTCTCCCGCCCCTTCGTAAAAGCCGCTCCCGCGCGAACCGATAAATCGCCGTCCCCGGTCGCATCGATAAACACTTTGGCGGACAAACGGCTCAACCCGGATTTATTGCAGACCGTAATGCCGGTAACCCGCCCTTCCTCCGTATGCACCTCCGCGAGCATCGTGTGGTACAGGATTTGGCCCCCGTTCTCCAGAACCATGGATTCCAGCTCCACCTTCATCGCTTCGGCATCGAACGGAGTGACCGAGTACGTAAATCCGACCGTATCGAAAATATGCCCCGGCGATTTCCCCTCCCTCTTCAGCCTTTCGATCAGCTCGTCGGTTAAACCTTGAATGGCCTGCTTCTCCCCGGCGTGAAAGGTCATCATCGGACCGACGCCGTTGGCGGTCAAGGTGCCCCCCAAATACCCCTGCGACTCCACGATCAGCGTCTTGGCGCCCGATTTGGCCGCCGCTACCGCGGCCATCGTCCCGGAGATGCCACCGCCCATCACTATGACGTCAAAAGACTCCATCCTGTACTTCCTCCTTATATGTGGTTTTGGCTGTTTCTTGTGTACTAAACTAGCAGAACAAAATCGTCTTGTAAATGATTTTGTTTATTTTTTTCTAAATATCCGTAAAATACGAAAATTATTTTCTTTACATGTAAGGTATATGTTTTTATACTGGGAAATAGCTACATGTATGCGTTTTATTTTTTTCGGAATTCAAGTAAAGGAGCCAGGGAACGGAGTATGGAGAAACTACTGGAGCAGTTGAAAGGACAGCTGATCGTATCCTGTCAAGCCTATCCCGGCGAGGCGCTGTACGGCAGCCATATCATGGCGGCCATGGCCAACGCCGCCAAGGACGGAGGGGCAGCGGCCATCCGGGCCAACTCGCCGCAGGATGTGACGGCGATTAAAGAAGGGTGCGGCCTGCCGGTCATCGGGATCTGGAAGCGGAGCTATCCGGGCTCGGACGTCTACATTACGCCCTGCCTGTCCGATGCGGAGCTGATTTTTGCAGCCGGCGCCGACATCGTCGCCGTGGATGCCACGGGGCGGGAACGGCCCGGAGGGGAAACGCTGGAAGGGCTGGTGTCCGGCATCCGGAGGCAGCCGGGCCGGCTCCTGATGGCCGATGTTTCGACCGTGGAAGAAGGGATCGCCGCGGCCGCGCTCGGCTTCGATCTGATCTCCACGACGCTGTCCGGCTATACGCCTTACAGCCCGAAGAGCGACGGGCCGGACTTCCGGCTGGTGGCGGAACTGGCCGCGGCCGTGCAGGTTCCGGTCATCGCCGAGGGCCGGATCCACACCCCCGGGGAGGCCGCCGAAGCCTTCCGGGCCGGGGCCTACGCCGTTGTCGTCGGCACGGCGATCACCCGACCGCACACGTTGACGGAACAGTTCGCCCGCGCCATACTGGGGGCCGGATCGGCCCGTGACGGCCGATGAACCGAACGCGCGGAGCGATCGGCATCGATCTCGGCGGCACCGGCATCAAGTCGGCGCTGATCGGCACGGACGGCGGCGTCCGGCACTTCCGCACCGTGCCGACAGAGGCGGCGCAGGGCCGGGAGGCCCTCCTGGCGAAGCTGTCCGGCCTGATCGCGGAGCACCGCCGGACCGCCGCGCAGGAGGGAATGGAGCTGCTGGGCGTCGGCGTCGGGACGGCCGGGACGGTCGATGCGTCCGGCGCGGTCGCCTATGCGACGGAGCATCTGCCCGGCTGGACGGGCACGCCGCTGCGCGAACGGCTTGAACGGGAGACCGGCCTTCCGGTCGCGGTGATGAACGACGTGCACGCCATCGCGCGGGGAGAACAATGGATGGGGGCCGCGCAGGGACTCCCGAGCTTCGTATGCGTCGCCCTCGGCACGGGAATTGGAGGCTGTATCGTGAGGGACGGCGCCATGTTTCCGGGGGACGACGGGTATGCGGGCGGCTTCGGCCACCATATCGTCGCTATGGACGGCCTCCCCTGCACCTGCGGCAACCGCGGCTGCTGGGAGAACTACGCCTCCGTAACCGGGCTTAAAACGTTGATGCGCGAACAAGAAGCTCCGGACCTCTGGATCCGGGACCCGAGACAGCTGTTCGCGGAAGCCCGGTCGGGGAACGGGCAGGCGCTCGATCTGGTCGGCCGGTATGCGGAACGGATCGCGGTGGGCCTCGCCAATCTGGCGCACACGCTCAACGCCCGCCGTTTTCTGCTGGCGGGAGCCATTACCGCCCAGGGCGATTTCCTGCTGGAGCGAATCGGCGGGCACCTCCGCCGGATCGTGATGCCCGTCTATTGGGGCGACGGGATTTCCCTTCACGCCGCCGAGTTGGGTGAGCACGCGGGCGTGGTCGGCGCGGCGTCCGCCGTGGCGGGCATAAAAGATTAAGTAAAAACAAGCTGACGGGGCCGAAGCCTGTCAGCTTGTTTTTTGACTAATGATGCAGTTTCACTTGAACCAGCGGGCTGTCCTGGACCGTCAGCAGCCTCCTCAACCGCCCCTGTGCATCCCTCACGTAATAAGCCGGATCATCGATGGCATAAAACTCCAAGCCGACGGCAAAGCTCATGCAGTAGTCGTACCAATCCCCGTACCGCGTTCTGGCGAGCTTTACGGCCTGCCCCACATAGTTCCAGGCTTCCTCGCCGGTCAGCCATTTCAATTGTTCCGCCATCAGCGATTTGAGCACAATGAACGAACAATCATATCCCGTTAATCCGCCGGCAGGCATCCGGCGCAAATAGTGGTTCACGACCGACATTTTGTGCCGGATGAGCGGGTCCGAACCCGATGCGATACGGCGGCCGCGTTCCGCTTCGGGAAGCAGGATCAACTCCTGATACATATTATCGAACTCTTCGCGGAGACCTACGGACATCTGCCATTCGAGATGCTGTTTCAATTGCTCCGGCGTGTCGATATGGTGCTGCTCGGACAGGATCCTTTTATTTTTGATGGTGCCGAGATACATTTTCTCGGGATGCGCAATATAATATTCCGCATTGGGCCCCATATTGATGAAGGAAAGCATGGCATGCGCCAACGGCTTCCATTTCTTGCGCATTTCTTCAACGGTTGGCGTCATACTATGCGTTCCCCCTGTCTGTGTCTCCGTCATACAACAGGAACCGTTTGTTTCGGATAATGTTCTTGATAAGCCGGACATAAAGCAAAAATAAGGCCACGATATAGAACCACGCGATCACGGGAACATCCCGGTGCAAATCGCTGCCTTTCAAGCCGTCCCTGATGTTGACGTAAAAATCCCTCGAGGACAAGGTGCCGTAGTTTCCCTGTTTGGCCCAACTGTCCTTGAACGCTTTTAATGCGGGAGAAGATATCTCCCTGACAATGCCTTCCGCCTCGATCGAGCCGCTTTCGAAAATCTGCTTGCTCTGCTTGTAATCGGTAAGCAGGATGACGGACATCCCTCCTATTCGCCCTCGGCAGATATAACCGGTTAACCGGTCGAACAAGTCTCTTTGCTCGGCTTCTTTTTGAGCCATATAGGAAATCAGGTTGTTGCCGTCCCCGTCCTTCTCCTTCAGTTCCAGCTCCAATGTACCGGTGTAAAACGCTTTGTCCATGTTCAGCCGCACCGGGCTTCCCGGAGGCAGTTGCTCCAACTCGTCCGCCGTTAAAACCAAAGGCGCCTCGGGAGGATGGACCCACTGGTTCACATAAGTCCACACCGGCATTTGCACATGTTTATTCCAAGTGATGGCCAATAAAATATGCAATACCGCGATCAACGCCAGGCTCATCCACTTCATGAGCAGCAGTTGGCCGAATCTGCGGACCGTCCTGGCCGGGGAATGCTTCCCCCATTCGCGTTGAATCCGCCGCATTTGGCTCCGCCGCTCTTTGTTCGATTTGGGAAGGCCGTGGACATATCCATCGAGTTTAGCCAGATTTACAATGGCCTCCATGTCATTCTCGCGAAGCTCCAGCATCAGCATATAGAACTGCCTTGCCCGCTCCGGCTCGTTCAAACGCATACAGCACTGCCCGGATAAAGATAATACCTCCGGATCGCGGGGTCTGAGCTGACGCAGCCGGTCCAATTCCTCCCGCGCCTCCGCCGAGCGATCCATCTCCAGGAGAAGCCCCGCCCGGATCATGCGTATTTCCTCGTCCTCGGGAAAAATCCCCAGAATCCGGTCGCAAGCCGACAACGCCTTCCCCCAGTCTTCAACCTGCCGGAAAAACTCAATTTGCAAATAAAGGATCTGCGTATCTTTGTCAAAAATATCAAGCGCTTTTTCCAAGGCCCACCGTGCATCCTCCATCTTGTGATCCTGCATGGCCAGGGCGAAATCTTCGCGGTAGAGCAGGTAGGCCTCGTGGTCCTCCACCTCCTCAGCCGCAAGCAGATCGGCATAACCGAGTTTCGCCGCGAGCGAGCCTCTAAACATATAGTCGGAAACTTTGGGATATTGCTCCCGAAAACCGGCGGGGTCCAGCCCCATCCGCTCTTTGATTCCAAAAGTGCCGTCAAGCAAGGCCCATACTTCGCCGGAGAGAAAATAATGTTCCTCCAGATACTCCAGCACCTCGTCCGCCAACCGGCCCTGGCTGCCCAACTGCCAAAGCACATCGCTGTTCAACAGCCCGGTCCACAGCGAAAGATCGAACCTGGACGGGAAGTTCCGGTACAAATCGTCCAGCGCATCCATGAACTCTTCAACGAGTTCCGCAGGCGACTTTTTGGGCAGCCGATCCTCCGGTTCCCAGCGAAGTTTCGGCAGAGCCCGGGAAAGCGGCGATGTCAGGAGATCCTCCTCCGTTTCTTCCCCTGATCCGTACTCATCTTCTGTATCTTCCGAGTCTTCCGAGTCTCCCCAGTTGTCCTCCCCATCGTCTTCCTCGTTATCGTCCGTAAATCCGATGCCGTCCTCCATCCCGGAAAGGCTTTGTTTGGCTAGCTTCATCGCCTCGTCGAACGCTTCCCGCAGGCGTTGATAGCCTTCCGGATCATCCTCGGGATGATGCTTTTTCAGCAACCGGGCGTAAGCTCTGCGGATCTGCTTCTCGTCCTCCGTCGGACGAAGATCCAGAATTGTCCAAATATTCAAGCTGTAGCCCACCACCTGATGTTATATTTTTGATTCTCTCTTGATGAATAGCTAGTTTTATTATCGACAAGGAGCCCTTGGGTTTTAATGCCTGCCATCCGTTGCTCTCCGGCGGAGGGATGCCTAATTAACAATCCTGAAATGGGCCTCCGATAAATGTATTAATAGTAACTTTCTAGGTTGAACTATTGATTTGCCTATTAGGCAGGTGGGTATGGGGATTCTTTTCGCACTCCTGGTATACAGCTCATGGTTTGGTCAAATTAAAGGGAATTCTTCCCGTTAATTCGGTGCCTATACGGTTGCGGAGGCGATTTAGCTGGAAAACTGGACCTCCGTCAAGAAAGTGGACACTATTTTTTTGGCTTTCATGTTAAGCCGACTTTTTCTTCTTTTGCAATTGAGCCGCAAAGCGTACTGGGGACATATATCCCAATGCTCCATGGATTCGTTTCCGGTTATAAAAGAACTCAATGTATTCAAATATTTCTTCGTATGCCTGCTGCTGCGTCTTAAATTTGGTGCAGTAGATGAGTTCTTTTTTGAGAATACTATGGAACGATTCAATACAAGCGTTATCGTAACAGTTGCCTTTGCGGCTCATGCTGGCTTTCATCCGTAAGGTTTTTAGTCTCTTTCTGTATTCATCCGAAGCATATTGAGATCCACGATCTGAGTGGTGAAGCACTTTTCTTTTAGGCTTTTTAGCTGCATACGCATCATCCAGCGCTCCTAGTACTAATTCTGTTGTCATTCGCTCTCCTAAGCGCCATCCTACAATTTCACGCGTACAAAGATCCATAATACTGGCCAAATACAGCCGGCGTTCGGTGCATCGAATATAGGTAATGTCCGCTACCCAAACTTTATTAGGTTCATTGACTTTAAACTTTTGGTCCAATACATTCGGTGCAATCGGAAAGTCATGATTAGAGTCCGTTGTTCTTACTTTAAATTTCCTAGCTACACAAGAACGCAATCCCATTTCGTTCATGTAGTTGCTTACTGTACGCTCCGTAATCTCACAGTTCTCTTGATGGAGTAATTTCGTGATTTTGGGGCTGCCATACCGTTTCTTGTTATCGTAAAAGTGAAACCTAATCCGCTCCATGATTCGAGCCTTACGTAACTCCTGCTGGCTTGGTTTAGCTGATTTCCATTTGTAATAACCGCTCCGGGATACTTCCAGGACTCGACACATCTTCTCCACCGAAAACTCGGAGCTATGAGCTTCAATGAATTGGAACCTCAGTTCTTTGGTTTGCTGAAGATGTGAACCGCCTTTTTTACGATTGCTAACTCCTCTTTCGTATCCGCCAATTCTTGGTCCTTGAGCTTCAGTTCTTTCTCCTTCTCTTTCAGGAGTCGCTCCATTTCACGGAGTTTCTCTTGACTTGCCAAAGGTTCGTTTTCAAATGTTCTGTACTTTGCTTTCCATTGATGCAAGGTCTTTGCAGGGATATTCAATTCCTCAGCGATCTCCGGCATGGATTTCGTCTGTTCCTGAATGTATTTCACCGTCTTTCTCTTAAACTCCTCATTAAATCGTTGCCGCTGTTCACCCATGTGAACACCTCCTAATTTAAACTCTATTATTAAGGTTCTTTTATAAGGTGTCCACTTTTAATTCTAGTTGCAAACCTCCCGCTAATCCGCTTGAAATAATGCATATCGGCCATTCGGCCACAAAATAGATGGAGCTTTTCCCGTTAAATCTTGCTCAAGAGCCAAAAGCGGTACATTAGCGGGAGATTTTCCCGTTATATCTAGACGCCCCATCAGACAACCTTGGTTTGCGTAGAATTTCTGCACATCTACAACTCTTGAGCAACACCTTTCTATTCGACGGAGCCCTTTTTCCCTTTGAAAGCTAATAGATGAATCGTGATAAGAGCTTTTTACGCCGCTATTTTGTCGAATTCGCCTTAATTCTGGGAAATAGCCGCTTTTAAGGGTCTTATTTTACACTAGCGTTGCATTAAGTAATTTGATTATGAATAATTCCCCTAAATTTACTTTTAATCAATATTTTTACATTATGTTTTTCTTGGTTAAACAAAAAAAGCTAAGGGGGAAAAGGCCCTACGCATTATCCTTTTTTTTGAAAATTACTATTCCTGTTCATTTGTCATTAGCGTATGATCAGTCTCGGCTCCATTGACTTCTTTGCTTTTTTTGGTGGCCTGCCATTTCGCTTGGTTCGCCCCTTCGAGGTTCGTGTTGGCTTGCGGTAGAGGGCTTTCATCAGATCTTCCCACGGCTTTTCCGCATAGATACGAATCAGTTGAAGAAGATCCCACATCGATTTTTTACAGTCCAGGGTCAACTTGACGAGCAAGCATAAAGCATAGGCGATTAAAGCGATATACATTTGGTTCCAGATGACTTCTGGCGTATATCCATGTGGTTTAACTAATCGAATATGCTGTTTGACCCACTTAAAAAACAACTCGATGTGCCAACGATTTCGGTAAATCTCAGCGATTTGGTGTGCAGACAAGTCAAAACGGTTCGTTACAAGGCGATAAGTACGCTTCTGGTCATCATAAAACTCAATTAGGCGAAAAACCCCAGGCAAGCCCGGAAGCTTCACATCAGCATCACGGATGAAACCCTTCTGTCTTTTGGGCAGTTCCCTTTCCCGGATGATCGTTAGCCGGCTATTTTCCTTGACGCGACATACAAATTTGATCTTGTCCTCTAGCCATTGTTGAAAATGCTCGTACACTTGGTAACCACGATCCATCACATAAGTCGCGTCTTTGTCGACCGTGAATTCAAGAGCCACTTCATGGTCCGCGATATCCTTGGTGGAGGCGATGATTTTACCCGGATACATGGTTTTGGAGTCCACCACGACCAAGGAGGTGTGCATCTTCGCGCCGTGATTGGTTTCTGAACAGTAGCACCATTTTGCGAGAATAGGTGGCAGAGTAACTCCCGTCGAATCTAAGAGATTTAGTTTACCAATACCCGGAGTAATTCCCTTCAAGTTCTTCGTTTGCTGCTTGATTCGTTCCATGATCGAGAAAAAGAGCGTTTGAAGATTTGCCATAGGCAGTTGCTTCATTTTTCGTGATAACTGGGCAGCACTGATACTTTCGAGTTGAAGGAATTTCTGAAAATCGCGATTGGCGGCTAAATGCTCTGCTATCACTTTATAGGAACCGCGCTGGTGCAACTGAGCCTCAATAAACAGAAGAGTCGCAGAACCGACAAAAAATTTCCGGGCACGATAATCCAAAGATGTATTACGAGAAGGGTCCACATTTAATAACTTTAGACATTGACAAATGACAGTTTGATTAGGTACGTTATCCATAGTCATCTCCTTATTGTTGAGGCGTTTTTATGGATAACGCGAGGGTAACTCAACAATAGGAGATGTCTTCTTTTTTGTCTGCGAAATTTAATGCAACGCTAGTGCTTATTTTAGGAAAAAGAGAGCCAAAACCTGATTATTGGACCCCGAGGCAGAAAATAAGGCCTTTTTTGACCGCTATTTTCTCGGTTAAAGCGAATCTGGCCGAAATAACGGCCCAAAAGGCCGCTATTGCAGCAACCGCGAGGGTCTAGGGAAATTGTCGATGCTGGTGACGTATTTGCCGAAACCGTATCACATTGACCAGCGCCAATTCTTTAGTTCAACCTATCTAGATTTCGTTTGGAAGGTGGATCGCTTTTAGATGACCATTTGGGAACGGTTGGGACTCCCCCCAACGACGGATATGAAAGCCATTAAGCGCGCGTATGCCCGGCAGCTTAAAGTATACCACCCGGAGGATGATCCCGCCGGATATCAAGCCTTGCGGGAAGCTTTTGACGCCGCCGTGGGGTATGCGAAAAAAGGAGCGCCGCTTGAAACTGCGCAGAACGATGAAGATTGGGTAAATGCGGAAATGGAAACGGAAACGGAGCCTACCCGGGAGACAGATCTTGTCCTCCCAAGAATACGCCTGATGAACCCGGAGGCATACCCGGAACCCAACTCAAATCGGGAACCGGACCTTGTCCTCCCAAAAATACGCCTGATGAACCCGGAGGCATACCCGGAACCCAACTCGAATCGGGAGCCGGACCTTGTCCTCCCAAAAATACGAGTGATGGAAATGCCTCCCGTCGCCGAAACCGATCCGGCCGAAGCGAATCTTCGGGCTGTCGCGGAATGGATCGATCGCGCGGCCGCCCTATACGATGACTTCCCTGCGCGGATATCGGCAGTGAAGTGGGAGGAGCTTCTTCATTCCGAAACCGTGTGGAATCTGGACACCGCCCCCGTTGTCAGCGCACAGTTATTATCGCTTTTACAGACGCGCCGCTATCTGCCGACCGAAGTCTGGCAAATACTCGAAAAGAGTTTCGGCTGGCTCCGCATCATGGAAGCATCGGACGAGTACGACCCTGACCTCCATGCCGATTCCTTTCTGCTTTTTTACCAAAGGCAGCTTCAATCGGGGTTCCGTTTCGATTCCCTGCTCCGGACGGAAAATGTCGAGATAGACCGGTTTTTGGAACTTCGGGATCTCGGGCACCAAGCTCTGGTCATGGACCATATCCCGCAAGCTGAACAATATCTGCAAAGCGCCTATGCCCTTTTTGCCGATGATCCTGACCTGCTCAGGCTGCTGGGGGAATGTTGTTTTCGCAAAAACTACTACAAGAAAGCGTTGGATTACTTCAACCGGTTGATTGAGATCATGCCTGACGAAATCGACGGATATTGGTATCGTGCCAAATTGCTGCACTATAAACGGGACTATGCTCCATTGCTGGAGGAAT
Organism: Paenibacillus faecis; assembly: GCF_008084145.1. Lineage (GTDB taxonomy): Bacteria > Bacillota > Bacilli > Paenibacillales > Paenibacillaceae > Fontibacillus > Fontibacillus faecis. Next base: position 1,644,219 of record NZ_VSDO01000001.1, read on the forward strand.
GTAAATCGATCCTTGCCCGCTGGCCGGATCATGAGCAAGCCCGTCTGCTAATGGCGCACGCCTTCCTGGCACTCGGCAAAAAAGTGGAAGGAATCTCCTTGGTCCAAAGAATGGCGGAAGTCCATCATCCCGCATCCGGAACTCAATCGATTCCGAATCGGACCAAATGGAGGCGATTCGTTAATCGCAAAATAGTAACCGGTTTTGTCTTAGCACTGACGGCCCACTTGCTTCTGATCGGACTGCTCATATCGTCTTGGAACACGGCCAACGCCAGAATACCGATAAGTGTAAAAGATCTCCAGGCTCCGAACCTTATAAGCGAACAAAGATATGTCGAACTGCCCAATCTGGATTTAAAAAAATTGGAGGTGGGGGAGTATGTCTTAAACGAACAACGCGTTTTCGAATACAAACCCTATGCTTTTCTTCGTTTCGATCAATACGGTGATCCCGAGCGCTACATCTATCTTGGGGAAATTTCGGGAATGCCGATCATTTTCTTATCCGAGACACCGCTTGAGCTTGCAAAGGAAAAACGCAAAACGCCATTAAGAGGATACCTGTATCCAAGCAATCCCGAATTGGGCTTGGCGGTCGCCCAAAGTCTCCAGTGGGAGTCTCTTTATTCTTCCGACGACGCGATAGGGAGACTGGCAGCTTACTCGCGAAGCCTGAACAATCTCGATGCCAAAGCGGCTGAAGAGCTTGCGCCTTCCGAGCTTGCCCCCTTCGTCGAAACGTATTTCGAGGTCAGGGGACCGATAGTCGAAACGCCCTATAACAGACAATTCGTCTTCCAGCTTGGCATCCTGGTTTTTCTCGGGATTCTCGGCGTATACAAAACGGTATTCGAATACATAAGAATTCGACGGATTCGATGATAAATTTACGAAAGGAGTATACTGAAGGATGCTAAGGCAATGGGACAGATTGTCATTTTATGATTCTATGACTTATACGCTGTTTAATACCGGGCTTTCTTTTAGTGAAGGGATAGGTAGCTATCGCCATATCCAAACCTGTCCTTCTCAAGCGATCACCGACTTCATGCTCCTTCATGGCATTAAAAATGAAGAAACCTTCGATCACTTTCTGAACTGGCTGCACCATAAGGGTTATCGGCATGAATTTAACAACTATGCCCGGCTGCTTTCCGCTCTATCTCATCCTGCACGACAACAATATATGGAAACGACGGGGGAAGAACATAAAAATAAGTCCAGGCTGTATTGTGTCCGAACCTTCATGGATGTATTGGCTCCCTCCCAGATCGCTGCCTATGACTATGCACTAATGGTAGCCTTGTTTCGGATGGGCGTCCGTGTCAAATTCATGACTCGAAAAGCCGCTCGTTCCTTCAGCGTTCAATTCGCTGAGGTTGTGCAAAAAATGTATGTGAGCTGGAGCGAATTCCATGCCGCATGTATCGCCGGCGCCTACTTCGCCAATTCCCCGGCCGACCCGGCGTCGCTCACCAGCCAATACTCTCTGGATTTGCTTATAGCAACCCGCCATACTCCGCTGATCGAATGGGATCATAAGCTAAATTGAAATCGATTGGCGGCCGAAAAAGCGACTGCCTCTTTCGGGGCAGCCGCTGAATAATTTACTGATATCCCTTAAGTTCGGGATGCCTAATGTAAAACAGTTCTTTATAATTAAGCTTTCCTTGCTCCGGCTGGTAATCCAACCCGAAAACTTGTATGTTCATTTTTACATTTTCTACGTACTTATCTACGTCTTCCTCAAAAGTTTCTACATCTATTTCGGGAATGATTCGATAAATGATGAATTCGGTATGATAATGTTCCTCCATCTCCTGATATTCCTCATACAATCGAATGCCTTCTGGAGTTGCGGGTTTATTCGGCAGGCGCTTGTTGCCGGTGTAATATTTTTGGGCCAACGGGTGCATCGCGGCGATCGACTCGGATATCTTTTTTGATGAGAGCGTCCCGCCCTTCTTTAATTCTTCCTTAACTTGTTCCCACTTGGCATCCAACTCCAGCATATTTCCGTAGAACTCCTTGATTTGCCTGGCCTCAAGAACTCCCATCAGTTTCTGGTAACTCTCGTTCGGTGTATGGGGCGCCAGTTCCTTGGCGCTTTCAAATAGCCCCAGGGCTTCATCCAAATGATTCTTCCTAGCCGCCGCATTGCCTTCCCGGATCAGCTCGGCGGTCAAAGCCATAATTTTCTCGGCCTGCTCCTTCTTATCCCGGGCTTCCAGGTTTTCCGGGTCCTTGCGAAGAACCTCGGCATACACCTCGACCGCCTGTTCAAAATCCCCCACACGCACAAGACTGTCGCCTTGCACAATCGATCCATCCTCTTCAATGCGACTGTGAGGCTTGTGATTACTCGGGAAAAAAACGAGCAGAAAAAAGAACCCCACCAGATAAACGATAGCCCAGTGCCATTTCATTTTCATACCCTTGACGAGTCTCCTTCAACTTTGCATAAATTTCCGACTTATTTCCGCCGCTGCTTCGTCATCCGCATGTACATCACGATAGCCGCAATCATCATGGCGATAAAACCGATGTCTTTGGCCATCGCGGGCGCCAGACCGAACAGCAAGCACAGATTGGTTACGAGCGAATTGGTCAGCAAAGCCACCAGAATCAGCATCACCGGTCGCCAAACATTGTATCCTCTCAAATGAACGCCCCCTGAAATGATGATTTAAAAACTATTATATCATGAGGAACCGCCCGCCACCTTTTCCCCCGCGGACATATCGGTAATCGTCCACCTTCCGCCGTTCCCGTCCCCCGTCTTGGCCAATTCGAAAATGGTCTCCTTCTGCTTTCCGCTCTTGTCTGTCCACACCAGCGTAGCGGTTGCGGACTTACCGCTTCCGCCTTCCTTGACCTTCAAAGCGCTCCCTTCCTCTTCTAGGCCCAAGATCAAGCTCTGCATAGTGCCGTCATCCACTTGAGGCACGTTCTTCCCGGGATGCACGCCGCAGTACCGGCATAGTTCCGCCCGGCGCGAAATAACATTCTGCGGCAGTTTTTCGTCGATCTTGCCCAGCGCCAAATACTCCTCTACAACTTCCTCCGGGCTCGCCGGGTAATCGGGCAATTGGACGGACGTATCGGTATGTACGAATTCCCCTTGTTGGAGCGTATAAGTTCTGGTTACTTCATAGTAAAATACGTCGTAACTATAGCGGCGCTGCTCATATCGGTCGAATCTGCCGTTATTGTCGGTGTCCAGCAAAACGTCCTCGCCCGCACCGGTTGCCGAAGCGCTATATACGGGATTTTCTAAACGGTCGCCCGCCAACTCGAATAGGTTGAAGCCGGTCATACTGTCCCAATTGGTAAGTCCCAGGTAAATCATAGGGTTGTCGCGTCCATCCAATTGAATGAGCTTGATGTCGTCGACAGCGTAACCGCCCGAATTCAGATTGTCCCCCAACTGGACAATTTGGCCGTCCCGGTTTTTGAGGACATAGATGTCTGTCAAATCGTCGTTGGAAGGACCGTAAGCCACCACCGCCTCCTCCAGCCCATCCCGGTCCAGATCCTCTTTTTCAAAAAAGAATAATTTCCGATCTTCCCCAAGCGCCTTCTCTTTCTCTGTCATGAATTTTTTAAACAGCGGGGTGGTGTCCGGCTCGTTCGCTCCATCCTTGGCTTTCGCCTCGTTCGTCATAGACGCCGCCGTCCTCTGCACCGGTTCTACGTTCGCCTGAGCGCCGGCGTTCGCATTTTGGCCCGGAGCCGCTTTGGAGCAGCCGACCAAAGCGGTCAGAACCAAAATGGAAACCACCCGCCCGAATTTTGTCATCATCGTATGTACCTCTCCTGTCCTGTCTGCCTTGCCAAACTTGCCTCCTCCTCTGTTTTAACAGATTTTCCCGGTTCATGCCATAAAAACTGGTTCAGCCGTCGCACCCGGCTTACCACCAACGTCACATACAATCATAAGCGTGCGTTTATTACTAGTCCCGCTTCAGACAACCTTGATAATATAGAATTCCTGCATATGTGCATGTTTTTTTCTCGTTCGGGGCCAAAATTTTAAAATTCCTGCGATTCTGCAGGAATTTTCGACGAAACCGGCTCGATTCTCTAAAATCGCTAGAAATGCCTGCAGATTTGCATCTTTTTTCGCATTCCCTCGGGAATCGGCCTAAAACACCTGCAGATTTGCATTTTTTTGGAATTGGAAGTTTGGAAGCACTCCAGGCGCCTCTTTGGATGTGACATATCACTTCGATTAGCCATTAAGCTACCTTTTCCTTTCGTTATACATAGCAGCTTGAATACTCCTACTATAACGAACCCATCAGGTGGTTTTTGTTTCGCACGCTTCGCGTGCTCAACTGGCTAAAGGCATTAAAAAAACCGGGGTCCTGTGAACCCCGGCTCTCGTTGTTTAAACGCTATACGAGTAACAAACCTTGCTGATCGACTCCTTAATCGTCTCGCACCCGCGCTTCAGATTGTCCATACTGATCGTCAGCGGAGGCATAATCTTGATCACCGTATCATTCCGGCCGGCTCTTTCCAGGATGAGGCCGTTCTTAAAGCAATTTCTGGCGATCTCCCCCGCCGCCTCCTCGCCCAGCACGGCGACGTCGATTCCCCAAATCAGCCCGATGCCGCGGATATGAAGTCCAGGGCCCAGCGGTTCGATTTCATTTTTCAAATATTGGGCGACAAAGGCCTCTTTCTCCCGAACCTGCTCCCCGAGTCTCTCCGCCGCTCTGAATTCCAGGGCGGCTTTGGCCGTCACGAAGGCCAATTGATTGCCCCGGAAAGTACCGTTGTGTTCTCCCGGGCTCCAAATATCCAGCTCCGGTCTGATCAACAGCAACGACATCGGCAGTCCGTACCCGCTGATCGATTTGGACAAAATGACGATATCGGGTACGATTCCCGCACGTTCGAAGGAGAAGAACGGGCCGGTTCTGCCGCAGCCGACTTGAATATCATCGACAATCATCAGAATGTCGTGGTCGTCGCAAAACTGGCGCAGGTTTTGGAGCCATTCGATTCCGGCCACGTTGATCCCGCCCTCCGCCTGAACGGTTTCCAGAATAACCGCCGCCGGTTTGGCGGTCCCGGAATGCGTATCCGTCAGAAGCCGCTCCATGTAACGGATCGTATCCAGGCCTTCCACCGAAGCCTCGTATGGAATAAAAGTGACGTGGCTGAGCGGAAGTCCCGCACTTTCGCGCATCGAATTGCTGCTGGTGATGGACAGGCTCCCCAGGGACATCCCGTGGAATCCGCCCATAAAGGCAAAGACACCGGTTCTGCCTTTGACCTTTCGGGCCAGTTTCAATGCGGCCTCGACCGCATTCGTCCCCGTCGGGCCGCAAAATTGCAGCTTATAGTCCAGGGCTCGCGGTTGGAGAATATGCTCCGAGAACGCGAGGATAAAGTCTTCCTTTGCCTTGGTATACATATCGAGTCCGTGCATAATCCGGTCTTGGGAGACATACTCCAAGATTTGGGCTTTCATATACTCGTTGTTATGGCCGTAATTGAGTGCGCCCGCTCCCGCAAAGAAATCGATATAGCTCTCCCCCGTCTCCGAATACAAGTGATCGCCTTTCGCTTTATCAAAGATGACCGGGAAGCTTCTGCAATAAGACCTAACGTTGGACTCCAGGATTTCGAATGCTTTCATTTTTCATTCCTCCTCGGCTTTTTCCGTTCTATAACATGTCAGGCTTCGTGTGCTTCCACAACTCTAATCGGTTCCGGTTCCTTGCCTTGGGTAAAAAACTCCCTCAAGTCCCGGTTGCGGTGCGCCAAAATGCCGACCGCAAGCATTCCGATACCCGATATCACCGTAATATAGTACCAGTCCACGATCTCCAGAAGTGCTCCGTAAACCCACATACCGACGGGCACAGCGATCGTCGTCACCGTGCTCACTACCCCTAAAATACTGGCCCTGATTCGCTCCGGGATGTAAAGCTGGACGTAAGAGAGCATGGGGATATTTCCCATCGTGTTCAGAGCTCCGGTTAACGACAGGACGATCATAAAACCGGCCATAAGCAGCGCGGTCGCGCTCTTCTCAAAAATCGACCATTCCGGAAACATCCACAGGATGATCATTAAAGCTTGGCACTGGATAAGAATGAATATTTTGTTGGTGATAAACCGGTTTACCGCCGGCAGCGACACGAGAATGGCTCCAATAATCACACCGACCGCCAGAGCCGCTTCGATAAAGGATAACTGCTGCGGAGTCATATCCAGCGCCTGATAAACGATAAACGGCAGGATCAGGGAAACCGCAGGACCGATTACAAAGTTGATAAAGACGAAAATCATCAGCAAATACTTGATCGCGGCGCGCTGCCGGATATATCCGTAAACCTCCTTCAAGCTTTCGAAATAAGGCTTGGGCTCCTCGCCCTCGACTTTGCGGGACGAGAACCGCAGCATCAAATTAAGAAACCCGGATAGAATGAACGCGGCCCCCTCGATCAAAAAAATCCGCTCCAACCCGAATTGACTGTAAGCCGCCGCCCCCAGCACCGGCCCTAATATCCCGATTAGGGCACTGATGCTTTGCGTGCTGGAGTTGACCGTCGCCACCCGCTCAGGGGCCACGATATTCGGAATGGACGAGTTAATCGTCAGGGTAAAAAGCGCTTGGAGGGCGCTTAGGATCACGGCGTAAACAACGAACAGCCAAATGCTGTCATGATAAAAATGAAACATGAACATAAGCAGCAGAATAGAAATTCCGCACAGGAAATCGGAAATGACCAATATCCGTTTTTTGCTGCGGCTGCGGTCGACGAGCACACCTGCGACCATATTGACGATGATGCCGGGAATATAGGTAAAACTCAATACAAGCGCGAACATACTTGATGATCCGGTGAGATCTAAAATGTACAGACTTAGCGCAAAGCGAAAAATGGATGTCCCCAGCTCAGTAATGAGCCTGCTGAGACTGAAGATTACAATGTTTTTGGAGTCTCTCATATGGTTAACACCTTTCAGTCGTGCAGAGTATAACCCTTGATTTGTTTTCCGGCGGCCTCATCAAGCATGTTCCGCACCTTGTCCGAATCCTCCGCGGCAGGGATAATCAGCGATACGCAAATCTGGTCTGCCCTTTGCCAGGCCATAAAGAGAATCCGATTCGGATCATCGCAGTTCACACCGTCCCCGTCCAGGTAGTCCAATTCCGTATCTTCTCCAAGTTCCCCAAGATAATTGAAATTGACAGGCATCTCATGATGGGCAGCGGCCAAACGAACGCCCACGTCGGTGAAACCCGGGTCGCTCGACTCGTTATACAGCAAATTCGCAAAATGGATGTTATGATCGGAAACCAGCTTCAGTTTCTGTTTGATCGCCTCGGCCTGCTTGTCCATGTCCGCTTCACAGTCCAGCAGCATCGGGATATAATCGACGCACTCGCCCACGAGCTCGTAGAAGGCTTGATCCCCGTATTGTCTGCCAAAATGGGTCATCCACATCGGAATCCGCTTCATATTGAAATAAGAACCGAAGAACCTCGCAAAGATTCCTAGCGCCGTTATCCATTTGTCTTCAGCATCATGGGCGGCACCCGCTCGTGAATCTATACTGATGGAATGGTTAACAACGGTCGTCTTGAGCGGCTCTCCGTCGCCGATATTCCGCAGACGCATACTAACGGCAACCTCTTTGGCGGCACCCGCGAAGGACGGAATGTCAAACAGTTCATTGAATCGCTGCGCCGCTATTCCTTCCGGCCCTCGGCAGATCCGATCGATAAAGTCCGTAAACGTCGCATGCGTTTTTCCTGTTTCGGCGCTTTTCCCTTGGCTCAGCAGCTCATACCGTTCGATGACCCGATTCCGAAGTACCTCATTGCTCATATAATCAAAAATCGTGTGGGAAAACGGAAGCAGCAGGATATATTCCTTTACGCTCTGCTTGACCAGCAATACCCGGTACATCAAGGGATCCCGGCTTGTGTAAGGCTCGATAAAGAACTTGTCCATCAGGGCCTTGAGGATATCGCGCTGCGTGCCGGGCTCGAAAGGGGAAATATCCATCATCGGCAATTCAAGCCGATCCGGGCCCTCGTACAGCCGCCAAAATCCAGCTCCGGCATCCGTCTCCTCCACAAATACGCTTCGCATCACCTCCTCGACGGATACAATTTGCTGCAGCGCCTGACTCAGCAATTCCGGCTGAATGGTCTTGTTCCACTTCACCATCGTTCCCGAGACATCTTTATGTTGGAAATGGTACATTTGGGACGGTGAAATTTTGTAATCCTTAACCACCCATTGGTCCGTAATTCCCTTGGCGTACTCCGCCTGCATTTTGGCGATGGATTCCAGCCGGTTAGCCACCCAAGCCGAACCAACCGTTTGCCGCAAATTCAATCGTTCCATCCATGTTTCCCGGCTCATGCTCAGGTTCAGGGTATGAGCCGCCCGATCCTCGGCCCCCGCAATGTAATGCGGATGCAGGCGCTCATCCATCCGGCTGGCGATCAGTCGCTCCGCTGCCTGCTTCAGGGGTTCGTCCAGCCCGTCGATGTGGACGACCTGATACTCCTCCTTTTCAACGGAATACGTGCGCCATTGGCAAGTCCGCCCCAACTGCGCGCCGAGCCATTGCTCCGCCGCCCGGACATCCGCGATGTGATCCCGATGCCCGGACATGGACATTACCGCATGGTTTGACCGTATTCCATAAGCCGCCAATTCCGCCGGAGTTTGATGGGTGAAAACCTGATTGATACTCAGCTTCCAGCCGAGATCCGCCAGCCTTGTCACCATTTGCATCGCTTTTAACGAATGTCCCCCTAACTCAAAGAAATTGCTGTGGACGCTGATGCGGTCGATCCCCAAAATTTCCGACCACACCTGGACAACTGCGGCCTCAACCCCGTCCCTTGGCGGCGTGTACTCCACCTCATTCCCGTCATATTCCGGCTCGGGCAGCGCCTTGCGATCGACTTTACCGTTAACGTTCAACGGAAGCTGCTCCATAAAGACGAAGACGGAGGGGATCATATAGTCGGGCAGTTGCCGGGCCAGATACTCCTTAAGAACCGAACCGGTCAATTCCACCTCGGCCGCGACATAGGCGCACAGGAATTTGGTTGACGCATCCCCTTGATCCTTCACCAGAACGACCGTCTCTTTGACCGAGGGATGACTGAGAAGCAGGTTTTCAATCTCGCCGGTTTCCACCCGGAATCCCCGGATTTTCACCTGATGATCCAGTCTTCCGATAAACTCGATCGTTCCGTCCGGAAGCCATTTGGCCGCATCTCCGGTCCGGTAAACCCGATCTCCCGGCACAAATGGATTGGGGATAAATTTTTGCGCCGTTAAGGCTTCATTGTTTATATATCCCCGGGCGACCCCGTCTCCGCCGACCCAGAGTTCCCCGGGAACGCCAACCGGATTCAAATTGCCGTATTTATCGACAATGTAGGCCGTTGAATTGCTGATCGGGGGACCGATCGGCACGCTTTTCTCGTAAGCCTGCTCGATCGTGAAGCAGCAGGAGAACGTCGTATTCTCCGTAGGCCCGTATCCGTTCACCAGAATCAGGTGCCCGGCATGCTCCCTGACCAGCTGAATATGTTTCGGAGAGAGGACGTCTCCGCCGACGATCAAGTAGCTGACGGAGTTAAACATATCCGGATTATGCTGGGCAAACTGGGTAAACAGCGGCGATGTCAACCATAAGGCCGTAATATGGTACTTGCGCAGCGCTGTTTCCAGTCGCTCCGGATCCAGCAGCGTAAATTTGTCCACCAGGTACAGCCTGGCTCCGTTCAACAGCGCCCCCCAGATATCAAAAACACTGACATCGAATACCGGGGCCGCCGTTTGCAAAACGCGATCTTCTTTCGTGAACCGTACATAATTCGTATTTTTGACCAACCGGGCCACGCCGAGATGCTCGACCATGACCCCTTTCGGCATTCCGGTGGAACCCGATGTATACATTACGTAAGCAAGGTGGTTGATGCCGGTCTCGTGCGAAAGATTCGGAGCGCTGCAGTCATCCAACTGGCGATGATCCAGGATGATGACTTCCGCTTCTTGAACAGCGCGGTCCGCATAACAGCTTCGGGCGAGGAGCCAGCGGGCTCCGCTGTTCCGGAAGAAATAGTCCACCCGCTCTTTCGGATGCTCAGGATCGATCGGAAGATAAGCGCCTCCCGCCTTCAGAATCGCCAGCATCCCGATGATCATCTCCAGGGTGCGGTCGCCCATGATCGCCACGACGCGGTCCGGGCCGACCCCTTTGGCGCGAAGCGTTCGCGCAAGCTGGTTGGCCTTGGCGTTGAGCTCGCCGTATGTCAGCTCGGTCCCATCGCAAACGAGAGCGATTCGTTTCGAATGACGGCTGGCCTGCTCCTCGAACAGCTCGTGGATCGTTTGCCGGGGGTGCGCCGTCTTGGTATTGTTAAAATCAACCACAATCCGGCGGCGTTCTTCCTCGAGCAGCATGCCGATCTCCGACAGCCTGACCTCCAAGTTCGCCGTAACGGTACGCAGGATTTGGAGGTAATGGGCCATCATCCGCTCCACCGTGTCTTTCCTGAACAACCTTCGGGCGTACTCCACATCCAGACGGATTCGGGCCCCCTCCTCGGCCGCCGTAACCATCAAGTCGAATTTGGACGTGCCGTTGTCAAACGGGTAAGGCTCAATAACCAGTCCTTCAAGCCGGATTTCCCCCACACCGATGTTATCCACCGCAAACATGGTGTCGAACAGCGGGTTGCGGCTAATATCCCGTTGAAGGTTCAGCTTTTCGAGCAGATCCTCGTATTGAACCTGTTGATGCTCAAACGCCTCGAGAGAGAGCTTTTTGACCTCTTCCAAATAGGCGAGAAACGACTTGTTCCCCTCGGGTTGCGAGCGTATCGCGAGCGTATTGACGAACATGCCTATGACGTTTTCCAACTCTTTATGCGTTCGGCCCGCTGCTGGGGTGCCTACGATAACATCCTCCTGATTCGCGTATTTCGAGAGCAGAATGTGATAGGCCGCCAGGAGGAACATGTACAACGTGGTTCCCGTCCGGGCGGCGGCATCCACAATTCGGGCGCTTAATTCGCTGTCGACTTCCAGGGAGAAGGCGTCCCCTTCGAAGCTCTGGATTTGCGGCCGCGGTTCATCCGTAGGCAGATTCAGAACGGGCAGTTCGCCGGCGAACCGCTCCAGCCAATACCGCTCTTGCTTCGCGTAAGCTTCCGTCCGATACCTATCGTTTTGCCATACCGCGTAATCTTTGTATTCAATTCGCTCCCGCTCCGCATCCGCCGTTTCACCATGGTACAACCGGCCTAATTCTTCGACCAGAAGGCGGATCGATGCCCCGTCGGAAACGATATGATGGATGTCGATCATCAGCATATGCTTGTCGTCACGGAGCTTCGCCAACCCAACGCGGATCAGCGGGGCTGCCTGTAAATCAAACGGCTGCACGAAATGCCGCAGAGCTTCCCGAATAAGCTGGGGATCGTCCGGGATTTCCAGATTCTGAATGGCGAAGGGAACCTTTGAATGCACCTTCTGTACCAATTCCCCTTCGCGGATGTGGAACGACGTCCTGAAAGCCTCATGCCGGCGAATTAAGTCGATAAACGCCTGCCGCAGCCGCGAGGGGTCCAGACTCCCCGACAACTGCAAGGCAAATGGCATATTGTAAGCCGTTCCGGTCCCCTCCAGCTCATTCAGGATCAGCAAGCGTTTCTGCGCGGACGAAACCGGATAATACGCCTGTTCCGGAACGCGTGCAATCGAGCTGTAGCCCATCGGCTCCATCGCGTCCACGGCCGCCGCCATTCGCTCCAGCGTCGGGTGATGAAACACCCCGCTCAACGGAAAATCGACGCGTAGGCTTTCCTGGATATGCGCCGCAAGCGTTGCCGCCTTCAGCGAGTGCCCGCCCAACTCGAAGAAATGGCTGAATGCCCCGATGCCGGCGACCCCCAATACATCCGACCACAGCCCGGCCAGTTTCCGTTCGGTTTCGCTGCGCGGCGGTACATGGTGATCCCCTGGCGTGGCGGAAAAATCAGGCTGGGGCAGCGCGCGGCGATCGATCTTGCCGTTGGATGTTAACGGGATGCTGTCCAGAGCGACGTAGTGGACCGGAATCATATACTCCGGCAGCTCCCGAGCCAAGCCTTCACGAAGCTCGCGAACGGTCCATTCCCGCGACGCCGTGAAGTAGGCGCATAGTTCCTTTTCCTGCTTCGGATTCATTACGACCGTGACAATCGCTTCCCCGATCCCTTCCTGCTTCAGGAGCACCTTTTCGATTTCACCCAGTTCAATGCGATAGCCGCGGATTTTGACTTGTTCATCCAGGCGGCCCAAGTATTCCAGGTTGCCCTCCGGCAGCCATCTCGCCAAGTCTCCGGTTCTGTACATGCGTTCGCCCGGATAGAAGGGGTCCGCCGTAAACTTCTCCGCCGTGAGTTCCGGCCGGTTCAAATACCCCCGCGCCAGGCTGTCTCCGGCGATGCACAGCTCGCCGGGAATCCCCACCGGAAGCAGCTTGTTGTAGGCGTCCAGGATATAAACCCGGACATTGTCGATCGGTTTGCCGATCGGAATATTGTCGTAATGGCCATCCACCTTAAAGGCCGTGGTGACAATCGTATTCTCCGTAGGCCCGTAGTTGTTCACGAGCTCGTAAGATCCGGGACGGTAAGACTTCAACTTGTCCCCTCCGGTGATCAAGACGCGCAGCGAGCTGTTCCCAAGCTGGGTGAACTGTTCGCAGACAGCCGTGGGCAGGAAGCTGACGGTGATGCCGGTTCTCTCGTAATAATCCGCGAGGCGCGGCACGTCGTACCGAATCTCTTCCGGAATAACATGCAGTTCTCCGCCGGACAGCAGCGTCGGGAACACTTCCCACACGGAGGCGTCAAACCCGAATCCGGCGTATTTGGTGCATTTATCCTCCGCCGTCAGCTTGTAATAAGTCCGGTACCACTCCGTCATATTCATCAGGGAGCGGTGCTCGATCATCACGCCTTTCGGTTTCCCCGTCGACCCCGAGGTATAGATGATATAAGCCAAATCGGAAGCGGAACCGGAAATCGGCGCCAGCGGCGGCTCTTGTAAGGGAGAAGACTCCCGAAGCGCCAGGGCTTCCTCCAGATCGACCTTGGGGATATTTATGTTCCAGTCTTTGGACTGCAGCAGCCGTTTTTTGGTGAGCAGCAGCCCCGCTCCACTGTCCTCCAACATATACGCGATGCGTTCGGCCGGATACTCGTGGTCGATCGGGAGATAAGCCCCGCCCGTTTTCAGCACCGCAAGCACCGCCACGATCATCTCGGCGGAATGCTCCACGAGGATGGCCGTAATTTGCCCCGGCCTGACGCCGTTGGCCTGAAGGAGGGATGCAAGACGACTGGCCTGCCGGTCCAATTCCCGGTAAGTCAAACGCTGATCTTTGAATACGACAGCCGTCCGATCCGGGGTCCGCTCTGCCTGTTCGGCAAAACACATAGGCACAGTGCGGTGAACCGCAATTTTCTTTTTGAGACCATTAGACTGCTCCAAAACCAGGCGCCTTTCCTCAGGGGACAGCAATTCGAGCTCCGATAACGGGATCGTCCGGTTCGCCGCAATCGCACGCAAAACCTCGACATAGTGCTTCAGCAGCCGCGTGATCGTCGAGGCCTGGAACAGCCTGGCCGCGTATTCCGCATCCACAATCATTCCTTGTCCCTTGTCCACGACCGTCACCGTCAAATCGAACTTGGACATACGGCCGTCCCAGGAAGAAGAGCGGGCGGCAAGCCCGTCTAAGGCCACCTCTTCGATGTCGAGATTCTGCAGCGTAAACACCGTATCGAACAAAGGATTGCGGCTTAAATCGCGTTTTAGCCCGAGCTTCTCGATCAGATCCTCATACTGGTATTCTTGATGTTCAAAAGCCTGGAGCGCCGTTTGCTTCACTTCGCCCAGAAAGCGGTCAAACGGCTTCCCCGCTTGCGGTTTGACGCGCAAAGCCAGCGTATTGACAAACATGCCGACCGTATGAAGCACATCCGCGTTCGGCCTGCCGGCTGCCGGTGAACCGATAACGACATCTTCCTGGGAAGCGTATTTCGACAGCAGGATGCTGTAAGCGGCGAGCAGAACCATGTACAATGTAGTCCCCGTTTCACTCGCCAGCTGTTTCAACCGGGACGCCAGCGCTTCGTCAATTTCCGCGAAAACATACGCACCCTCGAAATTCTGAATTTGCGGACGCGGGTAGTCTGTCGGCAATTGTAGCACGGGAAGCTCTCCGGCAAATTGTTCGAGCCAGTACCGCTCCTGCTCCTGCAGCGCGCCGGAAGCAAACAGCCCATTTTGCCAGACGGCAAAATCTTTATATTGAATCCGCGGAACCTCGCGGACAACCTGCTCGGCCGATCCGTCATCCTTGCCCAGAGCGTTGTACAGCTCACCGAGCTCCTTCACGATAACGCCGATGGAGGCTCCGTCGGCCGCGATATGGTGGATATCTATAATCAGCACATGCTGCTCTTCCTGGGGTTGGACGAGCCCGACCCGAAGCAACGGTGCCTCCCCGAGATCGAACGGCGCAACGAAGGAATCGACCAGGTCCTCCGGTTCCTGACCCGCTTGTATTCGCAAACGGGTCATGGCAAAGGGCACGCTCTCCTGCACCCGTTGGATCGGTTCGCCCTGATGGAAGGCAAATGATGTGCGCAGCGCTTCATGGCGGGCAATCAACATTTGAAACGCCCGTTCCAGCCGTTCGACATCGAGTTTCCCTTCGAGCCGCATGACAAAAGGCATATTATAAGCGGTGTCCATCCCCGCCTTCCCGTTCAAAATAAACAGCCGCTTCTGCGCGGAAGACACCGGATAAAACTCAGCCTTTGGGGCGGGCTCGATCGCGGCATAATCCGCTTGCCGGGTTCCGCCGAGCCTTACAGCCATGTCGGCGAGCACGGGTGCCTCGAAGACCTCCGCCAGCGGCAGTTGGATTTGGAACTGTTTCTTCACTTCCGTAACCAGTTTTAACGCCGACAAAGAATGACCGCCGAGTTCAAAGAAATGATCGCTTGCGCCGACGGCGGGCAGGTCCAACACCGAACTCCAAATCTCCGCCAATTTCCGCTCGGTCTCAGTCCGAGGCGCAATAAAGGATTCCGCGGAATATGCGGCGTGTTCCACCGGCTCGGGCAGCGCCTGCCGGTTGACTTTGCCGTTCGGCGTCAACGGCAGCGAATCCAGAAACACCCAGTGGGCAGGAATCATATACTCGGGAAGCTGGTTGGACAAGTATCGCTTCATGCCGTCCGCATCCAGACGCTCGCCGACCAGGTAAGCGCACAACGATTTGTTGCCTTCCCCTTTATCCCGGACCGCAACCACGGCTTCCCTTACGTCTTGATGCATCTGGATCCGGCTTTCGATTTCGCCGGTTTCAATGCGGAATCCCCGGATCTTCACCTGATGGTCCATCCGGCCGATGAAATCAATCGTTCCGTCCGGAAGCCAACCGGCGGTATCTCCCGTACGGTAGACACGCTCTCCTTCCGCAAAAGGGCTGGCGATAAACTTCTCCGAAGTCAAAGCCGCATTGTTGATATATCCCCGTGCGACTCCATCGCCGCCAACCCATAGTTCTCCCGGAACTCCGACGGGGCATAACTGTCCGTAGAGGTCGACGATATATGCCGTGGAGTGGGCGATCGGGCCGCCGATCGGGATGCGGGCATCCTCCAGCGAACGGATCGTATGGCAGCAGGAGAACGCCGTGTTCTCCGTCGGCCCGTAGCCGTTGATAATCGTCGTCTCCGAGCAGCGCTCGGCGACCCGTTTGATATGCTTGGGTGAAAGAGCGTCTCCCCCGACAATCAGATGGCGAAGCGGGCTGAACAGGTCCGGCTGCAGTTGGGCCAGTTGATTAAACAAAGGGGAGGTCAGCCACATCGTCGTGATTTCGTATTCGCGAAGCGCCTCCCCCAGCCGCTGCGGATCCAGGATCGCGGACTTATCGATTATATAGAGCTCCAGACCGTTCAGCAGCGCGCCCCATATTTCAAACGTGCAGGCGTCGAATACGGGGGCGCCCGTTTGCAGAATGCGATCCCCCGGTTGAAAGGGGACGTAGTCCGTGTTCCGGACAAGCCGCACCACATTCTGATGTTGGATCATAACCCCCTTAGGCCGCCCCGTTGAACCGGACGTGTACATGACATAAGCCAAGTTTCCGGGCGTCGGCTCCCCTGCCTCACTAGAAGCTGGTCCTTGATCCGGCTGACGAAGGTCCAAGGAAAATTCCTCTTCCGTTTGCTCGAGAAGAATCATCTCCACTCCATCCACCCGCTTGTCGGCGTAACACTTCGGCGAGACGATCCACTTCGCCTGACTGTCGCTCAGCATGTAGGCGATGCGGTCATCCGGGTATTCCGGATCGAGGGGCAGATAAGCGCCGCCTGCTTTCAAAATACCCAGCATGCCCACGACCGTTTCCACGGACCGATCGCCGATGATGCCTACGATTCGGTCGGGACCGACCCCTCTGCTTCTCAACCGGGATGCAAGCCGGTCGGCTCGCGCGTTTAACTCCCCGTACGTAAGTCTGATATTGGAGCTGACGACAGCCGTCTGTCCGTGGATTCGTTCGGCCTGACGCTCGAACAATTGCACCACGGTTTGATCACGCGGATATTCGCCCGCCGTGTTGTTGAATTGATGCAGGATTTGCCTTTGCTCCTCGTCCGTGAGGATCGATATGTCCCGGATCGCCACGTCCGCCTTGCGGCTGATCTGTGTCAGTACCTGCTCGAAATGCCGGAACAAACGGTCCATCGCGGCTTCCTCATAACGGGAAGCATTGTACTTGAACTTGACCTCAAGCCCGTCGTTCGGCATCAGAATCAAGTTGAAATCATAATGCGTCTGCTCGAAGTCCTCCAGGTCGGTCATCGTGAAGGGGCTGTCCATGTCGTCCTCCGGGTCCGCGCTGACCGGATAGTTTTGAAACGCATAAATATGTTGAATCAGATTGTGCTTCTTGGATGTAAGGGATTGAATTTCCGCAAGCGGGTAAAAATCGTAGTTTTGCGTATCCAGGGAGGATTGTTGCACTTGTTGAATTAGTGAAGAGAACGGCTGATGGCCCTGGAAGGAAATCCGGATCGGAACTGTATTGATAAACAGCCCGACCATGTCCTCCACTCCCTCCACTTCGGCCGGCCGACCGGAGGTGACGGAACCGAAGACCACATCCTCGGTTCCGTTATAACGTCCCAGTAGCAGAGCCCAGGCCGACTGGAGTACGGTATTTAGTGTGACTTGATGGGTTATGGCCAACCGCTCCAGTTTTTGCGCCGTCTCCTCGCTGATTTTATAGCTGCGGTCGACCTGGACGGCGCCGCGATCCCGATCATGCCGGCCTTTTATGCCAAAAGACGGCAGTTCGATCGCGGAATCATAGTTTCGCAAATATTCGGCCCAGTAGGAGCGGGCTTCCTCCCGGTTTTGCCGGTCCAGCCACTGAATGTATCTGGAGAAGGGAGGGGCCTCCTCCAAGGACAAGGATTGGCCCCGGCTCAGTGCCTTGTATACCTCGAACAGCTCCTGCACGATTGTCTTCAAGCACCAGCCGTCCATCATGATATGGTGATAGCTCCAAATCAGCTTATATCGCCGATCCTCCGTTTGCAGTACGGCTGCGCGGAGCAGCAAATCCTTGGCCAAATCAAAGCCCTTCTTCTGATCCGCCTCAATGAAACGCTGGATATACTGCTCCCGCTCCGCTTCGCCCAAATGGGATAAGTTTTCGTAAAAGACGGACATGACCCGTTTTTTAAATACAATCTGTTTCGGGTTTTTCATATTTTCATGCAGAAAATTCAGCCTTAACACATCGTATTTCTCGATAAGCGCGTTAAAACTTCTTTCCAGCAATCCAACATCCAGTTGTCCCGAGACGGTACAGGAAAACTGTTCAAAATAGGCCGAAGATTCCGGATTTAAATAGGAATGGAACAACATTCCCTCTTGCATCGGCGTTAGGTTGAATACCCCCGAGATCGACAGCTTTTCGCTCATGACCATCTCTCCCTGAATTCAGTTTATTGTTTATAAAAATCCATAATCGCTTCCAGCTCTTCGATGGACAAATCGCTTCCGCCGACGTCCGAAGGCGTCAGTTCGCGTGATTCTTTCTCCATGCAATGCTTGATGATTTCCGTCAACTGGGTCTTGAACAATTCTCCGAAGACGCGAATGTCCGCTTCCGCATATTCCGTCAGGTTATACTCGATCGACAGAATCAGGCGGCCGTCTTCCACAAGCCCCGTAATGTTCAGGGCGATTTCCCGTTCGGCCTCCGGGCTGACCGTTTGTCCGTAAGACAGGTCGGACGCCCGGAACAGGTCCGTGTTGACGTCGTTGTCGAATTGCCCCAGGTAATTGAATTTGATCTCGGGCTCCAGCCTGAACTGCAGATCGCCAAGGTCTTGACTCCCGGCCAGGTATTTCAGGATTCCGTGCCCGACGCCTTTGTTCGGGATCCGCCGGATCTCCTCCTTGACCGATTTAATATGGTAGGATACATCCGCCGAGCTTGGAACGTTCAAGACGACGGGATAAACGGAAGTAAACCACCCGACCGTCCTGCTGATATTTACATTTTTCAAAATTTCTTCCCTGCCGTGGCCCTCCAGGCAGATAAGGACGTCCTCCTCCCCGGTCCATAACGATACGGCCCGCCCTAGGGCGGCAAGCAGAAGGTCGTTGATTTCGGTGTTATAGACCTTGTGAACTTTGCCGAGTAGTTCCTCCGTCTCGGATTGGGATAACCGGAAGGAGTAGATCATGTTATCCGCGACCCTGGCCGCCTGTCCCGTGTAGGGTGACGATTTCGGCAGCGCTTTTATGTTCGCGGATTCGATCCGCTTCCAGTATTGCCGTTCTTGTAGCATCGCCTCACTGTTCGCATACTCTTTCAGCCGTTTCGCCCAGGTTTGGTATGAGTCCGTTTTGGCCGGAAGCGCGACCGGCTCGCCGCAGAGAGCTTGATGATAGGCCAGCGTCAAATCCTCGAACAAAATACGCCAGGAAATGCCGTCGATCACCAAATGGTGAACGATGACGGCCAAATGGTCGCCCAAGCCGGTCTTGAACAAGCCCACTTTGACCAGCGGCCCCCGCTCCAGATCTATACTGCCATGAAGCCGGTCCAATTGACGGGAGATTTCCAGCCGGCCCTCTTCCCCTTCCGGCACGGCCGCTACGAACAGATCGAACCAGGAACGCGGATCCTCTCCGGCCGCCTCTTCGTTGTATTGCTTCCATCCTCCGCCATCCGGCCGATAGACCATTCTTAATGCATCATGATGGCGGACCAGCCCGCGGAAGGCTTCCGCAAGAATCTCTGGATCGAACCCATCCTCCTTAAAGAGAACGACGGCCTGGTTCCAATGATTCGCCGGCGTGAACCCGGATGCGAAGAACCATCGTTGAATCGGAGTCAATTCAACAAATCCCTCGACAGGCCCTTGATCGATCTCACGATGATCGGCTTCCACATACTTGGACAGCTTCCGGATTACCGGATTCTGAAACAGGTCCTTCATTTTCAGCGTATAACCTTGACTGCTCAGCTTGGA
Organism: Paenibacillus faecis; assembly: GCF_008084145.1. Classification (GTDB taxonomy): domain Bacteria; phylum Bacillota; class Bacilli; order Paenibacillales; family Paenibacillaceae; genus Fontibacillus; species Fontibacillus faecis. The sequence continues at coordinate 1,663,842 of NZ_VSDO01000001.1, forward strand.
GGATATTTGAATCGCGCGGATTGAGTCTCCCCCAAGCTCGAAGAAATTGTGGTCGATGCCGACCTGACGGACGCCTAGAACCTCCTCCCAAACCGAAGCCAGCATGCGCTCCACTTCATCGCGCGGTGCGGCGTAATCGTCCGCCGAAGCGTTGTCCCGCTCGGGAGCCGGCAGGGCGGCCCGGTCAACCTTGCCGCTGGCCAGCAGCGGCATCCGCTCCAGGGTGATGAAATAAGCGGGGATCATATAGCCGGGCAGCGCGGCCGCCAATTCTTCCTTCAGCTTATGAATGCAATCTTCCTCATGGCCGAGCATGGAAGGGTCTGGCACCAAATAAGCGCACAAATATTTGCTCCCGGTTTCATCTTCCCTGGCCAAGACGACCGTTTGCCGGATAAAAGGGGATTGCTGAATGCAAACTTCGATTTCCTCCAGCTCAATGCGGAAGCCCCTGATTTTCACCTGAAAATCTTTACGTCCGGCAAACTCCAGATTCCCGTCGGGAAGCCAGCGTCCCAAATCACCGGTTTTATACAGTCGCAGCGACTCCCCTGTCCCCCTTCTAAAGGGATCTTCCATGAACGACTGGCCCGTTCTTTCCGGATCGTGAATATAACCGCGGCCGACCCCGGCTCCGGATACGCAGATTTCCCCGTACACGCCTGCCGGACATAGGTTCATCTGCTCGTCGACCACATACAGATTCAAATTCGCCAGCGGTTTGCCGATAGGGACGTTGTCCACTCCCTCGGGAAGTTCGCGAATCACGTGCTGGCTGATATCATCGGCCGCCTCCGCGGGCCCGTAGGCATTCACGACGGGAATCCCGGGATATAAGGCAAGCCATCTTCGGGCCAGATCCGGCTTGATCGCTTCGCCCGTAATCATCAAGTAACGGAGGGCTTGCAATTTCGCACCGGTCTGCTCCAGCACGTCCAGCATGACCGCCAGATAGGAAGGGACTACTTCCAGAAGCGCGACCCGGTCTGCGATAATCCCCTCTATAAACCGCTCGACCTCCAATACGGATTCCTGCGGGTAAATAGCGGTCGTTCCGCCCAAAGCCAAAGCTCCGAAGCACTGCCAAACCGAAATATCAAAACAGATATTCGCGTTTTGGGCGAAGACCAGGCGGCGGTCCAAACCCAGCTCATCGGCTTCCGCAAGGACGTGGTTCAACAGACCCTTGTGCTCGATCATTACGCCTTTCGGCTTTCCGGTGGATCCGGAGGTGAACAGGATATAGGCCAGGCTGTCCGGATCATGGGTATGTTCCAGATTTTCCGGAATTTCGCGCATCAGTTCATCCATCACTTGGTCCAGGCACAAGATGTCCCCTTCGTACAGGGCTTCCAAACCATCCTGCAGAAATTCCGAATGAGTAATGAGTATTTGTGCCCCGGAATCCTCCAGGATACGAGCTTTCCGCTTTACCCCGTACTCGATGTCTATCGGCACATAAGCCCCGCCCGCCTTCCAAATTCCGAGCACGCTCTGGATAAAATCGGGGGAACGCTCCAGCATGACCGCGGCAACCGTATCAGCCGGCATTTCCCCTAAACGTCTTTGCAAATAGCGGCCGATCCGATTCGCTTGGGCATTCAGTTCCGCATAAGTCCAGACGTTCCCGCCGCATTTCACTGCCGTTTCTTCCGGCTGCTCCAAGACAAACCGCTCAAACCGGCGGGGCAACGTCAAGCTGAAATCGTAATCCGCGGCTTTCCCCCGGCCCAGTTCGATCAACTTCTCCCGCTCATTCTCTGAGAGCCATTCGGCTGCGGCCAAAGGGCGATCCGGGTGAACAACCAGGTTTTGCAGAAGCTCTACGTAGTGCCGGCCGATTTGCGCAGCGGTTGGTTTTTTAAAAAGATCGGTATTATATTGCAGATCAAAATGAATCTCCGCTTCATCCGCATACACATCCAGCATGAGATCGAACTTGGAGATTTCATGCTTCAATTCGTATGGGGTAAGGAGCAATTCGCCGAGCTGAACTTGCGGCTTCTCCCGGTCCGTCAAATTGAACATCGTATCAAAGAGCGGGTTGCGGCTCGTGTCCCGGTCGACATTGAGCAGCTCGACCAGCCGTTCGAACGGCAAATCCTGATGATCGATCGCCGACAAGGTATGGTCCCGGACCTCCTGCACAATCTGGCGGAACGTCTTCTGCCGTTCCGGAAAACCGCGCAGCGCCACCGTATTGATAAACATCCCCAACATGTCCTGGACATCCCGGTGTTGGCGTCCGGCGACCGGCGATCCGACTACGATATCCTCCTGCTCGGTATATTTCGACAAGAGTACATAATAAGCGGACAGCATGACGGCAAACAAAGTGGAGCCCGTGTCTCGGGACAGCTCCCGAAGCGCACCGGAAAGTTCGGATTGCAGCGAAAACGGCAGGGTTTCGCCGTTAAAGCTTTGCATAGCTGGCCTTCTGTAATCCAAGGGCAAGTTCAGCACGGGAAGTTCCCCGCTGAAGTGCTCCAGCCAATACGCCTCATGCGCCTTCATCTCTTCGCCCGACAGCCGTCCGTTCAACCAGGCCGCATAATCCTTGTACTGAATTTCCAGCGGCGGCAGCCGGTCACCCCGATACAACTGTTCCAGTTCACGCAGCATCAGGTCCCCAGACAGGCCGTCGGAAATAATATGATGCATGTCGATGAACAGCACATTCTCTTCTTGTCCGGTTTGCAGCAGACGAATTCGCAGCAACGGAGCTTCCTCCAAGTCAAAGGGAAGGATGAAGGAGGAGATTTGCCGCTGAACCTCCTCTCTTGCCGCGCCAAGCATCTCCACGGTTTCCACCCGGCAGTGCGCCCGGGGATGAACCTTTTGCACAAGTTCACCGTCCACGACGTGAAATGAGGTGCGGAAAACCTCGTGCCGCTCCACCATTTGATCGACAATCCGCTGCAAATGCGCCGTGTTTACTTCCCCCGCAACGCGATAGGCGAACGGCATATTGTAGGCGGTTGAGCCCGACTCCTCCAGGGTGTTCAACACATACATTCTTCTTTGCGCCGGGCTGACCGGGTAATGGATACTGGCCGGAACCGGAAAAATGGACGAGGTTGGGCTCCTCCCGTCGTTTAACTCCCCAATCCGTTCAGCCAGAAGCGCCACGGTCGGGAAGCGGAACACGTCCTTCACTTTCACGTCCACGCCAAGCTCTCCGTGTATTCTCGACACGATCACCGTTGCTTTCAGGGAATGGCCGCCCAATTCAAAGAAATTATCGTGCGTACCGACACGTCCGGCGTCCAAAACCTCCGACCAAATGGAAACCAAGGTCTCTTCCGTCCCGTTGCGGGCCGGTACAAAACCTTCGTCGGACCGGAGATCAACCGGATCGGGCAGCTGGCTGCGGTTGATTTTTCCGTTGGCATTGTGCGGCATCTCTTCCAATTGGACAAAGACGGCGGGCACCATGTATTCCGGTAAACAACCATGTAAATAATCCTTCAGTCCGGACACCGGAAGGGCGTGGTTCGCAGTATAGTAGGCGCACAAGTATTTTTCGCCTTCACCGGATTCCTTCACAAGAACGGCGGCTTCCCGGATCTGTTCGTGCTCGCTCAACCGGTGTTCGATTTCGCCCAGTTCGATACGAAAGCCTCTGACTTTAACCTGATGGTCTTTCCGGCCGACAAACTCGAGATTTCCGTCCGGGAGCCATCGGCCCAAATCTCCGGTTTTGTACAACCGCACGCCAGATTCCGGACCGAACGGATCCTCCATAAAGACTTGACCCGTCCGTTCCGAATCGTTCAGATAGCCCCTTCCGACCGCGATGCCGGCCACGCAGATTTCTCCCACGATCCCGACAGGGCACAGCCGCATCCGGCTATTCACGATATAGATGCGGATATTGGGCAGCGGCTTTCCGACCGGAATGTACCCGCGATTCTCCGGCGTCCGATCCATCACGTATTGGCAGATGTCGTCGGATGCTTCCGCGGGTCCGTAGGCGTTGACCATTCTGACATCCGGGCAAAGCTCAAACCAGCGGGCAACCAGGGCCGGCGTCGCCGCCTCACCGGTAATCATCAGATGCCGCAAATGTTCGAAGCGGATTACCCGCTCCTCCACGATGTCCAGCAAAATCCCCAAATAAGAGGGGACCACTTCGAGCAAAGTTACCCGATCCCGGATCACATGATGAATAAATGAACCGGGTTCCAGGATCAGCTCGTCCGGATAAATCGCCGTTGTTCCCCCCAGTATCAAAGCGCCGAACAACTGCCATACCGAAATGTCGAAGCAGTGATTTGCCGTCTGGGCAAAGATTAGTTGATCGTTTAAGCCGAGATCGTCCGCCTCCGCCCAAATATGATTGAGCATGCCCAAATGCTCGATCATGACGCCTTTCGGTCTCCCGGTGGAGCCCGAAGTAAAAAGCGTATAGGCCAGGTCGGTCATGGCCACCGGCAGGTCAAGATCGCTCTCCGCTTCCTGATCCGCCGGGCGAACCAGAAGGTCCATCTCGACAAGCCGGCCCGGATACCGGTGACATAAGCCTTCATCCGCATAGTCGGAAAGCGTCACGATGATTTTGGCCTCCGAGTCGGCGACAATCCTGGCCTTTCGCTCCTCGGGGTAAGAAACGTCTACCGGGATGTACGCGGCTCCGAGTTTCCATATCGCCAAAATGCTTTCAACCATCAACGGCGAGCGCTCCAGCATAACGGCCGCAAAATCGCCGTGACCCAGGCCGCGCTCCCTAAAAATGCGCGCCAGGCGATTCGCATTCCGGTTCAACCGGGCGTACGTAATCGCCTCCTCTCTATAGAGCAGCGCGATTTTATCGGGATGACGGCGAACGTTTTCTTCGAATAACCGGTGGGCGGGCTTGTCCAGCCTGAACGCTTTGTCCGTGCGGTTAAAGTCGGCAAGGATCGTCTCTTTTTCCTGGTCCGTAATGATATCGATGTCTTGAACCAAAATCCGCTCATTCTCCAGGACGGTCTCCACGATCCGCCTCAAATGGCCTTCCAGGCTCCGCAGCAAGCTTTCCTCATAGACGAGCCCGTTATAAGTAAACAGTACTTCGAGTTCCCGTTCGGGAAACACCGTAATATCCAGATCATAGTTGGTATGCTCCAACATTTCGCTATCGGTCACGGAAAGAGCTTTCTCTCCGTCGCCGTTCGTCGTTTCCAGCGGATAATTTTCAAAAACGAGAATATGGTTAATCAGATGATGCTTAAGCGCGGTTTTCGCTTGAATATCCGCCAGGGAAACATAGCTGTAGCGGTTCGCCTCCAGAATCGAATCATGCACTTGACGAAGCAGTTCCCGAAACGAAGTGCCCGCGCCGCTCTTGACCCGCAAAGGAAGCGTGTTGATGAACAAGCCTACCATGCTCTCGATTCCCGGTAGTTCAGGCGGCCTTCCCGAGACGACCGAGCCGAATACCACATCTTCGGAATGGTTGTAATGGTGCAGTAAGATACCCCAAATGGCGTGAAATACCGTACTTAAAGTCACTTGGTTGTTTACAGCCAGCCTCTGGAGACGCCGGGTCGTTTTCTCATCCCATTTAAACTGATATCTTCGATGATCGAACCCATCTTTCGCCTCGCCTCCAACGGAGGGAACCCGAGCCTGCAGTTCATAATCTCCCAGATAGCCGCCCCAATACCGCAGCGCCTCTTCCTGGTCCTGCTCACTCAGCCACATGATATAGTCGCTGTACGGATAAGCGGGGTCCAGTTGAAGCGGAAGACCGCCCGCCAGCGCCTCATAAATCCGGAATAAATCTTGAGCCAGGATCCCCATACACCAACCATCCATAATAATGTGGTGAAATCTCCAGACGACCTTATGGACTTCTTCGTCCATTTTAAAAACAGCCATCCGCAGCAGCGGTCCGGTTTCCAAATCGAATTTCCGCTCCCGGTCTTGGTCTTGATAAGCTTCCACCCTTCGGGACCGTTCGTCTTGGGGATATCCGGTTACGTCCATGTAGTCGATTTGCGGATCACGCTGGTTCAGCACGATTTGCAAGGGCTGTTCCACTTCCGTAAATATAAATACCGTTCGCAGCGCATCATAGCGGTCGACCAGTTTCGCGAAACTGCGTTTCAGCGTTTCGGGACATAGTTCCCCTTTGAGCGTGAACGAAACCTGCTCAAAGTACGCTTCGGAGTCCGGTTCCAGCAAGGAGTGGAATAAAATCCCTTCTTGCGTCGGCGAAAGCGGGTAGATCTTATCGATTTCATGTTCGCTCAAATTCACACACTCCCCATTTATTTCGCTGCCGGATCTTCTCGATCAAAATCCGGCAGCTTCCGCAATCAGGCAAAGATTACAGCTTCTTTTTCAGCTTTTGGGAAATCGAATCCAATTGTTTTTGCGTAAGTTTTTTGTACTGATAGTCCGTTGGTGTCACTTCCTTGGCTTCTTTACGACAGCAATGACGGATGATTTCGGTCAGATGATCCCTGTACCGGCGGGCCAGCCATTCCACCGTTTCCGTGTGGTATTGATGCCTGTTGTAATTCATGGTCATCGTGAACTGTTTGCCCGATACCATGGCGTTGAATTCCAGCTTATAGGCCTTTTCGATCCGCGCACCGACCTCGGGTCCTGTCGATAATCCGGACAATTCGAACAGATCCGTCCGGGCGACATCGTGGTCAAACTGCCCCAGGTAATTGAAGATGACCTCCGGTTTCAACCGGAATTCCAAGGGAAGCTCCGCGTTCGACTTTTTGACCGTTAAATACTTCATGATCTCATAGCCCAGTCCTTTGCCCGGGACCCTCCGCAAATCATCCTTGGTTCTTTTGATCAGCCCGGCCAAATCCACCGTGTCCGCCGAACCGAGCACGAACGGGAAGATCGAGGTAAACCAACCTGCCGTTCTCGATACATTCAGCCCCTTCACGATGTCTTCCCTGCCATGGCCCTCCAATTGGATCAGGACGGAACCGGCCCTCGCCCATTCCTGCAGCGTCCGGCTCAGAGCGGCCAGCAGGAGATCGTTGATCTCCGTGCTGTAGGCATGGTGGGCATCCGTTAACAGGCTGCGCGTTAAATCGGGGTCCAACGTCCATTGCATTTTGGCATGATCCCCGGCCAGATTCAACGAGATGGCGCGGTCGACGGGCAATTCAATCACGGGCGTCCGCTCAACGGCGTTCCAATATCCGGCTTCTTTCAGCAATCCGGCGCTCACGGCATACGCCGCGAGCCGCTCCGACCAGTCCTTGAAGGAATCGGTTTTGTCCGGAAGCCGAACCGGAATCCGCTCAAGCAATTGTTTATAGACCGTTGAGAAATCTTCCAGGATGAACCGCCAGGACACCCCGTCAACCACCAGATGGTGAATAATGATCAATAAATAATCTCCGGCTGCCGTGTGGTAAACGGCCAGTTGGCTAAGCGGGCCTCTTTCGACATGCAGCTTCGTCTGCAGCTCGGCCGATTGCCGCTCGATTTCGGCCCGTTCATCGGCAGATCCCGTTACATCGATCACTTGCAAGTTATAAAACCCTTGACCCTCAAGTCCTTCGTTGACTTGCACGACCCCATGTTCCTCCTGCCGGTATTTCATCCGCAACGCATCATGATGCTCCACCAAGCGATCGAAGGCCTGCGAGACGATGAGCGGATCAAATCCTTCCCGCCGAAAGAGCATCACGGAATGATTGTAATGGTGGATATGCTCCCATCGCTGTTCAAACAGCCGGCTTTGAATCGGAGTAAGCCCGACTTCCCCGGTCACCGGTTCCTGAGCGGTTTTGCGGGCCAGAGGCTGTACGTATCTGCCTAATTCCCGGATGGTCGGATACTTGAACAGATCTCTCATTTCCATTTTCAGCCCATGCGACATTAATCTTGAAGATACCTGCAAGGCCTTGATGGAGTCTCCGCCGCTTTCAAAAAAGTGATGGCTCGTCCCGATTCCCTTAACACCCAGGATTTCTTCCCATACCCGGACCAGGATTTCCTCGGCTTCATTCACCGGGGCCGATTCCGGATCGGATGGCTCCAATTCAATCACGGGCTCGGGAAGGACCTTAAGGTTCACCTTTCCGTTCTCGTTCAGCGGCATGTGATCGAGAAAGACGTAAGCGGAAGGCACCATGTAGGCGGGCAGCCTGGAGGCCAAATAGTTTCGTATCTCCGCCGCTGTCAGAGGTTCAGGCGTAACCGCATAGGCACACAAAAACTTGGTGCCGTCCCCGCCTTCCTTGACAGTAATCGCCACTTCCCGGATCCCCGGATGACCCGCAAGCTGAGCTTCGATTTCGGCCAGTTCGACCCGGTAGCCGCGGATTTTCAATTGGTGGTCGATTCTCCCGATAAACTCGATATCCCCGCCCGGCAGCCGTTTAGCCCGATCTCCCGTTTTGTAAAGCCGCTGCTCGGGGTTGAACGGATGGGGGACGAACTTTTCCCCGGTAAGCTCCGGCTTGTTCAAATAACCGCGCCCAACCCCGCGGCCGGCGACCGCAAGCTCTCCCGGCACCCCGTCCGGAAGCAAATTGCCGTAAGCGTCCAAAATATAAGCTTCCGCATGGAAGATCGGCCTGCCGATGACCGGCTGCCGTGAAAATGCCGGAAATCCGTCCAAATCAACCGAATGCGCAACACACCCGATCGTCGCTTCCGTAGGGCCGTAATGATTCAGGAACCGCGTATGCGGGTATCGCGCGAAATACCGCTCTACATCGGGAATCTTGATCTTCTCCCCTCCCAGTACGATGAGCTTCAGCGAATCCAGGGTTCCCACCGTGTCGAAGCGTTCATGGTTCACCAGCAGATGAAATAATGATGGCGTCGCCTTGATATAGGTGATTCGGTGCAGCGATATATAATCCAGCACAGACTGCGGATCCACAATATCCTGACGGTCAAGCAGGTGCAGTTCGCATCCGCTGACGAGCGCGGGGTACAATGCGGTATAGCAGAGATCGAAGCCGGCCGAAGAAAGCAGCATCGTTCGGTCCTCCCGGCCGATTCCCCGGCTCGTGACAAACCAATGTACATAATTCGTTAAATTCCGGTGTTCGATCATGACCCCTTTCGGCGTTCCGGTTGTGCCCGAGGTGTAGATAACATAAGCCAGATCGTCCTCACGGACAGGCATGTTCAAGTTAGACTCCAGACCTTCGGTCGTTTTAAGCTGATCCAAAAGGAAGAGCTGCTCTACGTTCTCCAATCCCGCTAAACTGTCGGCATACGTCAGCAGGAATTGCGAACCGCTGTCGGCCAGCATAAACCTGATCCGCTCTTGCGGAAATTCGGGATCAATCGGCATGTAGGCTCCCCCCGCTTTGAATACACCCAGCAATGCCGCCATCGTCTCGGGCCGGTTCTCCATCATGATTCCGGCTATGCCGCTTCCCTCCGAAAAACCGCTTTCCAGCATCATTTTCGCCAGCCGGTTCGCTTTCGCGTTGAGTTCGGAGAAACTCCATCTCTCCTCCCCATAAACCAAAGCAATTTCATTCGGCGTAAGCTGTGCCTGCGCTTCAAACCATTCGACGACCGTGGCGTATTCAGGCTGGGTGCCTGAGGCTCCACCCTCGCCTTCCTGACTAAGGAGGGCAGGCATTTGTTGTTCCGCCCTCTCCTCACCGGATAGCAGGGACAAGCGGGCCAATGCCAGATCCGGGCAATCCGCAAACGTCCGCAGCACATGAACCAAAAGCCGGGCAAACCGCTGCATCGTATCGGCGGTAAATAAAGCCGTGCAATAGACAAATTCCAGAAAAATATCGTCCTCCGTTACCCGGGCCAGCAGGGAGATATCGAATTTGGTCGAATTCAGGCTCAGAGGATACGGCTTGACGGATAAGCCCTCCACTTGAAAGTCGTCTTCTCCGGCATTTTGCATCGTTAACATCACGTCAAACAACGGGCTGCGGCTGAGATCTCTCGGAACCGCCAACGCTTCTACCAAGCTCTCAAACGGATACTGCTGATGGTCGTAAGCGTTCAAGCAGACCTCTCTGACTTCCTCCAGATAGGTGCGGAAGCTCTTCCGACCTTCCGGCCGGGTTCGCATCGCCAGCGTATTGACGAATACCCCCATCACCTTGCGCAGATCGGCATGCTCTCTCCCGGCGACCGCGGAGCCCACGATAATGTCCTCCTGCCCAGCGTACCTGGACAAAAGGACGCTGTAGCCGGCCAGCAAAATCATATACAGCGTCGTCCCCGTCTCATGGGCCAACCGCTTTAATTGGGCCGTTAGCTCACCGCCGGCCGCGGCCTCCAGCGCGGCTCCGTTCTGGCTTTGAACCTGGGGCCGCGGGAAATCGGCCGGCAGGTTGAGCACGGGCAGTTCACCGGCAAATTGCTCCAGCCAGTACTGCTTATGCTCCTCGTATGCCCCCTTGGCCAACTGTTCATTATGCCACACGGCATAATCTTTATATTGAATGCGAAGTTCCGGCAGTTCCCCTCCGCTGTAAAGCGTATTGAATTCCTCAATGAACACTTCGATGGAGGTGCCGTCCGAAATAATATGGTGCATATCGATCAGCAAAATATAATGGTCCACACCTTGTTGCGCCAGAGTGGCCCGGAACAACGGGGCCCGGCTTAAATCGAATGGGGCCGCAAAACGCTTGGCCATCCGGTGCAAGTCGGCCTCGTTCACCCATCCCGCATGTTCGACCTTAAACGGCGAGTCGGTGTGGATCATCTGCACCGGCTCCCCGTCGATCATTTGAAAGGAGGTGCGAAACGCTTCATGCCTTTGCATCAGAGCCCGGAAGCTCGCTTCCATTCTCTCAAGGTCCAGTTTTCCCGCGATTTCAAAAGCCGCGGTCATGTTGTAAGAGGTACCGCCCCCGTTCATCTGATCCAGCATGAACAAGCGCTTTTGCGCCGGGGACAAGGAATAGTAGCTTTGCGCCGCCGCGACGGGAATTTCGGCAAAGTCGCTGCGCTCCGCTTGCTGAATCAGCCGGGCTAATCCCTGAACGGTGGCATATTTGAAAAAGCTTCTCACCGGGATGTCCGCGCCCATTTCCCGATTGATTCGGGCAATCATCACTGTCGCTTTCAGGGAATGGCCGCCGCGTTCAAAGAAGTTATCGTAAATGCCGATTCGCGCTACCCCCAGTTCCTCCTGCCATATGCGAACCAACTGCTCTTCGATCGCATTTCCCGGCGGCACATAGGTCTCGTGCGAATGCTGGCCCGCTTCCGCTTCCGGTTCAGGCAAAGCCTTCTTGTCGGTTTTTCCGTTCGGGGTCAAAGGCATGCGCTCGAGCGGGATAAAATAGGACGGCACCATGTACTCGGGCAGCGTCTTCAACAGACTTTCCCGAATCGATCCGAGCTCCGCCCCGGCCAGAGGCACATAATAGGCGCATAAATAGGCATTGCCCCGTTCATCCTCTTTGGCGGCCACCACGGACTCCTTCACCGGGAGCTGCCGGATCATCGTCCTTTCGATTTCTTCCAGCTCGATCCGGTACCCGCGAACTTTCACCTGGAAATCCGTTCTTCCGATGTATTCCAGGCTCCCGTCTTCCCTCCATTTCGCCAGGTCTCCCGTACGGTACATCTTGCGTCCTTCGGCGTGCGGATTATCGACGAATTTCTGTTCCGTCAAATCCTCCCGGCGCCAGTAGCCCGCCGCCAAACCGTCTCCGCCGATGCATAGTTCGCCGGGAACGCCGATCGGAACCAGCTGGTCGCTTTCATCAACAAGATAAATTTGCGTGTTCGCAATCGGCCCGCCGATATCCACCAGCTTCTTGGCTGTCACCTCGCTGACGCAGGACCAAACCGTGGTTTCCGTCGGACCGTACATATTGAAAATTTTTAAATGAGGGAGTTCCTGCAGCCGGTGCAGCAAATGTACCGGAAGCGGTTCTCCGCCGAGCATGAGATCGCTCGCGTTCCGCAGAAATGCCATAGGCGGATCCGCGGCCAGCAGCATCTTTAACCGGGACGGGGTCATCTGCAGCATTTCCACGCGATGATCCGCAATCAGGCGGTGGAGCGCTACGGGATCGAGCTGGTCCGCCTCGTTCGCAATGACGACGGTGAGTCCTTTTGCCAAAGGAACCCAGGTTTCCAGCACAAAGATATCAAAGGAAATCGTCGTTAGGCCCAGCATGCTCTTCCCGGGGACAAAGTCGATTTTTTGGGCCATCGCCTCGATAAAGTTATGAACCGCCCGGTGCGTGATCATGACACCCTTGGGATTACCCGTGGAGCCGGAGGTATAAATGACATAGGCATGATGCTCGGCCGTATGCATCCGCTCCAGGCCGCCGCTATTGTGTTCCGTTTCCCGATATAAACTTTCATCCTGCACGAACAGCGTGGTTACGCGGTCAGCCACCGGGTTGGTCAATCCCGGCTCGGTCAGCAGCACTTCCGCTTCGCTGTCGGTCAGCATATATTCAATCCGGTCCGCCGGATAGTCGGGATCAATCGGCAGGTACGCGGCTCCCGATTTCAACACCGCTAACAAGGCAACGATCATATGGACCGAACGCGTAACCATGACACCCGCGATCGTTCCCGGCACGACCCCCTTGTTCCGAAGCGAAGAGGCAAGCCGGTCCGATTTCTCGTCCAACTGACGATAGGTATACGGCTCGCTGTTCCAGACAATCGCAACCTCATCCGGGGTACGTTCCGCCTGCTGCTTAAACAGCAGGTCGACCGTCAACTCCGGGTCGTAGGTCATCTCGGTCGCATTAAAATCAACAAGCAGCTGCCGGCGCTCCTCCGCGGACAAAAGGTCGATTTGAGATAAACGCACATCCGCGCGATCCGCCACGACGCTTAAAATATTCGCATAATGGGACAGCATCCGCTCCGCTTTTTCCCGCTTGAACAGTGCGGTGCTGTAATCCAGGTTCAACGCGACGGACTTCTCGCTCCAGTCCTCGGCGCTCAGCGTGAGATCATAGGGCGACACTCCCGGATTGATCTCTTCCGGTTTGAAGGTCACGCCCGCCGCGGACATATCCTCCATCTCCATGTTCTGCAGAATGAACATTGTATCGAACAGCGGATTCCGGCTGGTATCTCTCCGGATGTTCAGCTTGTCGACCAGCCATTCGAACGGGTAATCCTGATGGTCGAACGCACCGAGGCAACTGCGCCGGACCTCTTCCAAAAAGGCGTGGAACGTTTTGTCTTTGGCCGGGTAACTGCGAATGGCGACGGTATTGATGAACACGCCGATCAGCGGCTCGATGTCGGGATGATTGCGCCCGGAAACCGGAGTACCGACAATGAGGTCATTCTGCCCGGTATATTTGTGCAACAGCACCTTATAAGCGGATAGCAAGACCATAAACAGCGTCGTTCCGGTTTCCGCCGCAAGACGGCGGAGCCGCTCTGTCAGGCCCGCGTCCAGGACCAGGCGCAAGCGCTCGCCTTCCATGCTCAACTGACCCGGGCGCGGATAGTCCGTCGGCAAGTTTAAAACCGGCGGCTCCCCTTCCAATTGATGAAGCCAGTACGCTTCCTGCTTCATTATTTTTTGTTCGTCCGTCACGCGGTGCTGCCAAACGGAGAAATCGGTATATTGCACCTTCAACTCCGGCAGAACATGGCCTTGGTACAGTTCCACCAGTTCCCGCATAAATACGGCCATGGAATAACCGTCCGAGATCAAATGATGCGTATCCACAAACAAAACATGCTCCGTTTCGGATACCTTAACCAGCTCCGCCCGGAAAAGCGGGGCTCGGGTCAGGTCGAACGGCTTCATAAAATGCCGGAACCGGTCTTCCAAGGTTTCCGTTGGAGACAGCTCCGTGTACGGGATCTTCAGGGCAGCCGGTTCGCCGACCCGTTGGACGATGTCCCCGTTCTGAATTTCAAAGGTCGTTCTGAACACCTGATGTCTGGCGGCAATTTGCTCCAGCGCCTTCAAAATCCGCTCGCGGTCCAGCTTGCCCTGGAGTGTAATCCGGCCCGGAATATGATGGACCCATGGATTTTCATCAAGCTGCTCCAAAATATAAATGCGCTTCTGGGCGGCTGAAATTTCATAAGTATCCCGCCTCTCCTGCAGCGGAATCGGTTCGTACGAGTCTTCCGGGCCGCTGTCCAGCATACGCGCCAGCTGCCGAATCGTCGGTTGCTGGAACCATGGTCCGATCGGAATTTGCCTGCCGAACTCCTGATAAATTCGCGACAGCATCACGGTGGCTTTCAGGGAATTCCCGCCCAGGGCGAAGAAATGATCTTGCGCACCGATCTTCTCAACGCCAAGGAGCTCGCTCCAAATCCGGGCAATTCCCGCTTCCGTTCCGTTTAGCGGCTCGGCATTCCGCGAAAATGCAGCCGGTTCCGGCAGCCTGCCTACGTCAACGGCCCCATCCTCCAGCAGCGGAAACGACTCCAGCATAACCACATGGGAAGGGATTGCGTATTCGGGCAGACGCTCCGTCATCTCGGCTCTTACTTGTGAGGCGTCCCTTCCCGGAGAGGAGGCGATGTAGGCCGCAAGTTCCGGCATAAGCCGCCCCTCAACCGTCCGAACCAGCACCCGGGCCTCCTCCAGACCGGGGAACTCCCGCAGCTTCTCTTCCAACTGCGACAGATTGACGTGATATCCGCGGATCTCCGCTATGCGTTGGGGCTCGCCGCAAATTTTCAAAGCTCCGGCAGGTGTGAACATCGCCAGCTTCCCCGAAGGTACCATGGCCCCCGCCTCTGGATCGCTAATGTGCAGTTCGCCCACAGCGCCTACAGGGAGCGGATGCCGGAAGGCGTCGAGAATATGCGCTCCATGCCTGTGACTTAGCTGCAAGACAAACCGGGACTGCTCCTCCGTCATCAGCGACAGCTCCGACACCTTCCGGGATGAATCCTGCGCCATGGCCAGCAGCAATTGGCGGTATCCTTCCGCCCAGAGCTCCATCACCCGGGGTTCGAACAAATCGGTACTGTAATCGATATCCAATCTTAATTCCTGGTTAATCTCCGTCACGTTGAGAAACAGGTCATAATGCAAATGCTGTACCGGATAAGGGATCATTTCGGTGTCCAATCCGCTGAAGTTCAGGCGGCGTACCGGACGGTCCATATTGAATAAAATGTTGATCGCGGGCATATGGGCCCCGGACATGCGTTCGACCAGGCTTGCCAGGGAATAGCTTTGATGCCGGTCCAATCGCTGCATAGCCTGCTTTACGGCATCCATGTAATCGGCGACGGTCTCGCTACCGTTGATTTCCGTATACACCGGAAGCATATTCACGCAATTTCCTACCAGATGGGTTTCCCCCATATGGGATTGCCCCGCGGTCGGGATGCCGACGACAATTTGTCCTTGTCCGGCAAGCCGATGCAAAAACAAACCGTAAGCCGCGAGCATCGTGATAAACAAACTGTTTTTGCTGCGGATGCTTAGCGCTCTCAACTCTTTCGTGATATCGCGATCAAGTGTTACAGTTTGTCTGCCGGCTTTAAACGTCTTCTTGACGAGATGTCCGCTCGGCGACGGCAGCTGCAGGACGGGGACGGGCCGCTCGAACTGCGCGGTCCAGAACACCGCGGCCTCATCGGCTTCCGGCTGCTTCAGCTTCCTTTCCTGCCACTGTAAATACTCACGGAACTGGACAGGCTGAGGGAGCCTAGGTTCGCGTTTCTGGCAGATAGCCGAGTAGGCTTCTTCCAATTCGCCGGCAAACACCGCAATGGACCAACCGTCAACGGCAATGTGATGAAAAGTAAGTGCCAGGATCGATTCCTGTTCGGCCAGTTGGAGTACGGTAATTCTGAACAAAGGCTGCCCGGCATGAAGATCGAATGCTCGAGAAGCATCCTCGGCCATCCAACGATCCAGCTCGTCCTTGCCCTCGGCGCCGGAACGGCCGCGCAATCCTTGAACCTGAACCGGAACATGCGCTTGGGGCAGAATGACTTGGCATTCCCCGCTTGCATCGATGACGGTTCGTAAAGCTTCGTGGCGCTGAACAAGCAGATCTACCGCTTGCTGCAAGGCTACCAGGTTCAGCGCCCCCTTCATATGGAGCAAAACGGATTCGTTCAGGGAAGCGGAGGCGGGTCCCCCGGAAACGGAGGACATCCACAGCTGCTTCTGTTCATTGGATAACCGGACGCTCCTCCCTCCGCCGTCATCATCCGGCGGCAATGGACTTCCCGGCAAAAAGCCGCCCCGCTGCAGATCGCCGACGCTCTCTTTTACAATTCGGATGATTTCGTCGATGTCTTCCTGAGTGTGCGCGGCGGACAGGAAACAGTTTCGTCCTTCCCACACATACAGCCCTTTATGAATCAAATGATAGAAGAACAGTTCAATGTCGCCAAAAGATACAAACCGGAACAACGAACCGAAATTCACCATATAAATCGGTACGTTGCCTGCTTTAAAGAAGGCGTTCAGCTCGCGGACGAGCCTCTCCGTCTTGCTGTTCAATTCCTCGTACAACGCGGAGCCTTGCGATTCCAAAAAATCGATCGTTCTTAAGGCTACGCGCATCGTCAGCGGATGGGTGCAGAACGTTCCGCCGACGAACGTTTTTTGGGCTGCCTTCCGCGGATAGGAATCGTCGCCGAAATTCCAGGTCCCGCCATCGATCGGATCCATAAAATGTTTTTTCCCGGCCACGATCCCGATCGGTAGTCCTCCACCCACCACCTTGCCGTACACCACCAGATCGGCCTGAACGCCGAACCAGGCCTGGGCGCCGCCCAGTCCAATACGGAAACCGGTGATGACTTCGTCGAAGATCAGCGCCGTTCCCGACTGGGAAGTTATCTCCCTGAGCTGTTGCAAAAACCGGCCCGGCTGCAAATCCGGCCGACGGCTCTGCACGGGCTCTACGAGCACGGCGGCCAATTCATGGGCATGCTTGCGGATCACTTCCAGGGATTCGGGCTTATTGTAGTCCAACATCATCACATCTCGGACAAAATTCTCCTGGATACCTGGTGCCATCGGCAGCGCCGAAGCTTCGTCCGATTCCGGATCGGCCACGCCCAAAACTCCGTCGAATGTACCATGGTAGGACCCGGAGAAGATGACGACCTTCGAACGTCCCGTTGCCGCTCTGGCCGTACGCAGCGACACCATGACGGCTTCCGTGCCGGAATTGTAGAAAGCTACACGATCGACTCCCGTGATCCGGCTGATCCGCTCCGCCACTTCCCCGGCCAGGTCCGACATCGGACCCAACGGCGGCAGCGTAGGGGACGAGCCCGCTTTCATTTCCGCCACGAGGAAATCCGGGTTATGGCCCAGCAGATTCACACCGAATCCCATGGTTAAGTCAATATATTCATTTCCGTCCACATCCCACATCCGCGACCCGGAGGAACGCTCGGCAATGATCGGATATATCGCCTCTTTCCAGTAGGAGCGGAAACCCGAAACATTACGGTTGTTGGCGTGCACATAACGCGTTCGCTGCGTATAAGCTTTGGACCCCTGCGTTCTCCTTGCATACTCCGAGAGGAAGCGGTCGAGATACTGCCGCTGCATTTCGGTAAATTCCCCGGCCTCTCCGATGATCATCGGCTGATAAGGGATGAACGGCTTCGGCTCCTGCGAATCTTTCTCCGCTTTAGCCGCGATTTCCGCTTTGGCCGCAACGCCAGCTTTGGCTACCGGAAGAGCCGTGTCCTCCGGTCTGATCGCCGCTATCTTTTCGGCGTCATCGACTTTTCCCGGCTTCACCCCCGGGACCACACGAAGCTGCTGCGCGCCCCTTTGGGACATGCTTTTCTTTCCCGCGCTTCCGCTCAGGAGCTCCAGCTGCTGTCCAAGGATATCGGCCACACTCCGCTGTTGAAGGCTCATCAGCTCGATCTGCCGCGCCAGAATGCGCTCCAATTCCGTGCTCTCCGCAGCGGGAACCGCCCACTCCCCGGCTTCCACGGAAACCGCCGCCGCGGCTTGAAGCTGCTGATCCTCCGCTTCCCGAAGCACGGATTGCTCCTCCCGCACCGGTTCATCCTGATGTCGAGGCTCCGGCCGAACCGCCGGCTGCGAATCTCCATTTTCGATAATATACGCGGTCAAACTTTGTACATTGGTAATGGAATCGAAAAACCTTTCGATCGCAATATCCAAATGGTACACTTCCTCAATCTCCTTGCGAATCCGCACAAGCATAATGGAGTCCAGCCCCATTTCCAGGAAGTGGGCGTGGTCGTCAATCTCCGTCAAGTCTAGACCCGAAGCGGCGCTTATCATCCGCTTGACTGCATGTTCCACATCGTCCGTCAAGCTGGTCGTTTCCGTCATTGTCATCGTCCACTCACCCTGATTCGTATTCGAGTACTTCTCCGTTGCCCGGAGCTCCGTGCGATCTATATCGATCCAGCAGCGTTTGCGTTCGAAAGGATATAACGGCAAAGGGACCCTCTGGGGGGAAAGCTCGGCATAGAGCTGGTCCCAGTCGATACGCGCCCCTTGAACATACAGCTCGCACAAGCGTTCAAGCCGACCCCGGGCTTTTGCATCTCCCGAGTCGCTCTTGGATACGATGGCCGCCGCTTCATCACTGATTCGGGCCAATTCCGTTTCCGTAATTTCACCGGGCTTCCGTTCCCGTCCCCAATCCGAAACGACCCTGTAAACGCCCCGGTAGACGCCCTCTTGTCCTGCATCGGCCAAAAGGTCGGACAGCTTGCGGGACAGTTGTTCCCGCGTTTGGCACACAAGAGCGATTCGATGCTCCAGATGGGCTCGCCCCGTCCCTGCCGTGTAGCAAATATCGGCCAAGGTCTGGTGCGGGTACAGATCCAAATGGTTCACGTACCGTTGCAGCAGTTCCCGAAGGGAGCCTTCCGTTTTGGCCGATAAAGCAAACACCAGGTCTTGCCCTTTCTCTTGAACAGGCGTTTCCGAGGCCGGATCGACATATTCCTCCATCACCACATGACAATTCGTTCCGCTGAAGCCAAACGAGCTGACTCCGCATTTAAGCGGTTCGGACTCGTCGAACGGAGCGAGCTCCGTATTAATATAGAAAGGCGACTGTTCCAGGCGGATGTTTTTGTTCGGCTCTTTGAAATGAATCAGCGGCGGATTTTGCCGATGCTTCAGCATGAGCGCCGATTTAATCAAACTGACGATTCCGGCCGCTTCGAACGTATGACCGATGTTTGCTTTTACGGAACCTAATGCGACGAACTGTTTCTTGTCCGTATACCCGGCAAAAGCTTTTTCCAGCGCGGAAAATTCTACGGGATCGCCCAGTTTCGTCCCCGTTCCGTGAGCTTCAATAAACGCAAGGTCCTTGGGGTCCAATTCCGCATCCCGCCATGCCGCCCGGATCACTTCCGTTTGCGAAACCGGGTTTGGCGCGGTAATCCCTACCGTCGTCCCGTCCTGATTTACGGCGCTGCCCTTGATCACCGCATAGATATGGTCTTTGTCCTCCACGGCTCGACTCAGCGGCTTCAATAATACCGAAGCGACCCCCTCGCTCACCCCTGTCCCGTCGGAATCCGCGGCAAAGGTTCGGGTACAGCCGTCTCCGGATTCCATATCCAATCCTAAAGACAGGGGCAGCAGCGATGTTCGGACCCCGCCGGCCAGCGCCATTTCGCATTCGCCGTGGCGAATGGCCTGGCAGGCCATGTGAACAGCGACCAAAGACGAAGAACAGGCCGTGTCCACGGTGACCGCCGGGCCTTTTAAATCGAGGAAATAGGCGATACGGCTGGCCAAAACGGACGGCAGATTCCCCACAATATAATTGGAAATCCGGTCCGGCTCATTTTTGGAAATCAGACGTTCGTAATCGTATCCTACCTTTGAAAAGCCGACGTAGACTCCCACTTTCCTGCCGCGCAGTTTGTCGCCCGCATACCCCGCATCCTCCAGGGTTTGCCAGGCTTGCTGTGTAAACAACCGCTGATTCGGGTCCATCAGTTTGGCTTCATTGGGAGAAATTTTGAAAAACGAATAATCGAATTTATCGATTTCCTCCAAATAGCCGCCGGGTCTAAAGTCGGATTCCTGGCGCTCCAGCCCGATGACCGACAAATAGTCCTTGGCGTCCTCCCGCCGGTTCGCCTGAAGTTCGCCAATTTGATGGCGGCCTTCCGCCAAATTGCCCCAATACTCCCGGAGTGTCGCCGAGCCCGGCAAATAGACGGACATGCCGATAATGGCGATATCTCTGTCATCGCGCCTGGATGTTCCGGCTCCCTTTGCTTCCGAAGTTCGGAGCAACGTTTCTTCCGTCTTCAGGTATTTGGCCAGAGCGGCGATCGAAGGGTAGGCGAACAAATCGGCGACCGCCAGCTTGATCGCGAATTTCTGTTCGATCCGGTCGGCCATTTGTGCCAGATGCAGGGAGCCGGCTCCCATTTCAAAATAACTGTCACGAATGCCGATCTCGTCTTTTCCGAGCACCTCACGGCATATTTGCTGAATATCCCGCTCGATTTGCGTTTGCGTAAGCTCCGGACCGCGGAATTCCCGCAATTCCTCCGTTCGCTCCGTTTGGTCCGCCTTGCGGGCCCGTGCCAACTCTTCCATTTCCCGGGATACCTCGATAAACTCGCCGTCCCTATACAGCTGGGCAAGCTTATAGCGCTGCACCTTTCCGCTGGTCGTCTTCGGCATTCGCTTGATCGGCACGATATCGGCGATTTCCCAGCCGCCGCGTTCGTTCAATAGCCGCTTAAGTTCACGTGCGATGGGATAAAATTTATCCAGTTTTCTTTTGGAAACGACAAACAGCACGATCTCTTCCTTCTTGAGATCCTTGTTGTAGACCCCGCAGGCCGCCACCCGGCCGAGTTCCACGCCGTCCACTTCCTCGGCGATCCGCTCCACATCATGAGGATACACGTTCTGTCCATTAACGAAGATAATATCCTTCGCCCGCCCGGTAATGACCAGCTGACCGTTGCGGCGGAATCCCAAATCGCCGGTTCGTACCCAGCCGTCCGCCGTCAACAATTTTCCTGTCGCTTCCGGATTGTTGTAATAGCCCCGGGTTACGTTGGGTCCGCTGATCTGGATGTGGCCTATCGTCCCCTCCGTCAGTTCAACATCTTCCTCGTCGCAAATCCGGAACTGACAATAGTCTATCGCATAGCCGACCTCGACAAATGAGAGCACATGGGCCGATTCCCGGTCCACCTCAACGACCCGGTTCCCCAGGTTCAGGTGCCGGCGGTCCACATAGACGGTCACATATTCATCCTCCACGGGGGGAAGGGCAACACCTACTGAGGCCTCAGCCAGTCCGTATACGGTACACATCGCCGTCCGCTTCAAACCGTAAGGAGCCAGCGTTTCCAAAAAGGCGTGGCACAGATCGGTGGAAATCGGCTCCGCTCCGTTATAAATAATGCGAATCCGGGATAAATCCCAGGAATCTGCCTTTTCCGGTTTAAAGAACTGAAGAAAATACTTATAACCGAAATTCGGCGAGGAGATGATGCTTACCCGGTGCTCGCTCGCTTTTTTGATCCACAAGAGAGGTTGTCTTATAAAAAGGGACGTCGGAATGATCCATTGATCCAAATTGGCGGTTAACGGAGAGATGTGGTTGCAAATCAGTCCCATATCGTGCGTCAGAGGCATCCATTGCAAATAGGAGTCTTCCGCCGTGATTTTGGAACTGTTGAGTATCCCGCAAACGTTGTGAATCAAGTTTTGGTGCGTCAACATAACCCCTTTGGGATCGCCTGTCGATCCTGAGGAAAATTGAATAAAGGCGATTTCGTCGGGATGGGCGGTATGGAGTTTGGGGTCGTATGATCCGGCAAATACCGTCTCGTCGTCAATAAGAGTTACGTTTCCGCGGATCTTATCGAATAAATGAACTTGTCCGCTCTTCTCCGTAAAGGTCTCCAAATCCAGCAGAATTCTGGAATCGGACAGCAGATAAGGGTCGTTCAGTACCTCCCAGATGCGAAACACCTTGCTTTTGTGCTCATCATTGTTGCCCGTGCTGACGGGGACCGGGATCATGCCGCCAAGGATGCACGCCCAGAAAGCCGTAACGAACCGGCGGTTGTCCTCGATTTGAAACACGATTTCCCGCCCGGGGCTAACCCCCTGCTGCTGCAGGTATCCCAGGAATCGGCAGGACTCTTCATACAGCTCCTTATAGGAAAGGCGAACCTCCTGATCCTCACCATCAATGAACGTAATGCCTCGATTTTCGGATGTTCCTCTCTCTTTCATGACGTCGGTCAGACTTGCAAATTGCTTGGTGTACACCCATTTCCCCCCCAAAAAATAAGTTTATCAATGCAATACGACGGCCGGCTGTCCGATGGCTTGAAGTTTGCCGACAATGTCGTTCTGCTTGTCCGGCGGCAGTTGTTTGGTGTTCAAGATCTGCTGCAGCAATTCCCTTATCCGGTCCAGGATTTGAATGACGTCCAAATTCCCGTCCCGACGACGCATTTGTTCGATCAGTTCCCGGGTTTGCCGAATGGGCTCGACAACGCCGGTTGTGTAGGCCTCAGCATCCTCATTCCGGTTTCGGGCGATGAGGGCGGCCGTTAAAGCCGCCTGTGCCGCAGCGATCGCGGCTTCGCGCCGAGTCTCGTCCGCAGCGAATAACGGACGCAGCGTGTTCATTTCTTGCGGATGCTCCACATGGAAGGTTTGTACGGCCGGATAAGTCTCCTTCATGAGCTGAGTCAACACCTGGCGAGGCCCGACTTCCACCGCCCGGTCCATGCCGTTCCGGTGCAAGTACTCCATCGTCTCCCGCCAGCGAACCGGATGAGTCATTTGGCGATAGAGCAGCTCAACCAGCTCTTCCCGCCCATAAGGCCGGGCCGTGACATTCGAGATAATCGGCCATCGCCCGGGCCCGGTTTCCACATTCCGCAATTCCAGCGCCAGCTTGTCCGCCGCGGACTGCATCAGCGGGCTGTGGAAAGGAGCGCTCACGTTCAAATATTTCACGCTCGCATGTGGCGCCGCTTCCAGCACCCGATCCGCTACGGCCCGGACAGCCTCCTGGTGGCCGGCAATGACATGCTGCCGCAAGGAGTTATAGCAGGCAATGACCACCTGCGAGGTTTCCGTCGTTGTCCTGCGGCACCATTCGTCCAGTTGATCCGCGGTTACATGCGTCACGGCGGCCATCGCACCGAGGCTGGAGGAGACCGCCGCTTGCATCAGCATCCCCCGTTTTCTTACAATGCTTAATCCGTCCCGGTAAGACATAACTCCGCTGCACACAAGGGCCGAATATTCGCCAAGACTGTGTCCCGCCATAAAACGGGGCTCCCAGCCCAGTTCTTGTCGGCCGATTTCGAAGGCAATGACGCTTACGGCCAAAATCGCCGGCTGCGTATTCATGGTCTGCATCAGTTCTTGATGACTGCCCTCAAAGCACAATTTGACAAGATCATAACCTAACGTGTCGTTAGCTTCTTCGAACAACAGCTTTGCCGCGGTAAACTGATCGTGCAACCTTTTTCCCATGCCGACATATTGCGACCCTTGCCCCGGGAACAAAAAGGCGGTATTTGTCATACGCAGACCTCAATTCGAAAATATTTAGTTGGATAGAAGTGAATCAGGATGTAGGAGTTTTAGCGATTGATTTTGAGTAGTGGATAATGTGAAAGAACTCTGAAGTGTAAGTCTTGAAGTGAAGCTTCTGACGCAGCCTATGAAATGAAAGGATATGTTTTACATAGAGGTAATTAAATAGAAGTGAATGATAATTAAGTAATTAACATCTAAAGTCAAATATACTATATACTTTTTACATGTCAATCCAATTATTGTATATTTCATGTAATATTTTAGTAAAACTCTACTTCCTTTACATTTTGCGAAACCGCAAAAAGGCTTCCGGAACGAGCCGGAAGCCTGCTGATTAATCCACCGTCAACAACCTTGGAGACGTGGTTTGAACCGATTTGGATGCGGTCCAGGACCCGAGACAAGCCGCCGCAATACTTAGCGGAATCATCAAGGCTATGCCGCCTCCGTTCATGATCAGCGGGACTTCAACGATACCGTAGTCCGCCAGGACGAGGTTCAACAGAGGAGGAAGGCCCAGCAGCCCTAACGGAATTCCGACCAAAGCGCCGATCGCCGACAGGAACAGGATTCCCGTCGTTTCCGACAGACGAATCTGCCGGGAGGTCATGCCGATGGATTTGTAGATACCGTAAGTTCGGCTCTCTTTTTTCATATGAATCCGGCAGATGCTATAGATAATCACAAACGTAATTACGATGAACAGCAGCGCCATCACTGACATCGGAAGGACAATGATCGTGAAGGCTTGGGAAAACACTTCGTCGACCAGCGTGGCCTGGCTCGCCGTCCAAAGCACGTTTCCGTACCGCTGATGCAGTTCGCTTACGAATTGGTCGACCGACACGCCTTCGTTAAGATTGATAAACGTGGTGTTCATCGTGCTGCCGTAATCCGGATTGACACTTCGGATGACATCGGCGGTAATCCGCCCCGTAAAGGCCATATTGGCGATCGCCTGATAGATCCCGGTCACTTCCAGCGTATGTTTCTCGCCTTCAATGTAAATATCCAGCGAATCTCCTGTCTGGATGCCTAAAGTCCGTGCCACGTTCACGCCGATGGAAATTTCCCGGACGCCGGCCGGGTTTCGCCCCTCCACATTTTCATAGCCGATATCATCGTAATTTCCGTCGGCCACTGTCAGCAGCACCCCCATCGTATCCGCCTGCCCTTTCGCGGAGGACCCTTGATCCAGCGGCAATACCGCGTTCGCGTCCCCGTAGCGGGAATAGTTTTTCACACGGGGATCCGACAACACCTCTTCCTGCAGCCGCTCGAAGGTCAATTTGGCGGGATTATCGATTCTTACCGACAAGTCGGCCGAATCATATCCCCATTTCGCAATGGTTCCATGAATGGACGTGATGCTGTTCACGAACAGAAACCCGAACACCAGGACGGAAGTAGATAAAGCGGATATCAGAACAATCAGCAGCGAGCCGCGAACATTCTTCGTGACGCCCCGAAGACCGATGATTAACGATGTAGGGAGGGTGCCCAGCTGAAGCAGTTTTCTTTTCCAACGGCCGCTGCCGCCTGATCTCCGGGAATACTCCTTCTCCGACATGCCGTAACGGACGGCTTGGGCCGGCTCCACCGTCCGGGCCTTGTAAGAGAACAGCAGCGCTGAGAGGAAAATCACCGCGACTACGGCTGCTCCGAGCCAAATGGCGAGCATGGAATAGGCGGCGTTATCATCGGTGGAGCCTGTGCTGAGATAAGCCATGGAGCCGGCAACGATTTTGGCGGAGAATGCATAACTGGCCACAATCCCGGGGATGACCGCTACGAACGCCAAAAACGTATACTGCGTGACATAGGCCAAAATAACCTTCCGGGAGGATAGGCCCACGGACTTGATGATCCCGATCGTACGATAGCTGGATAGAATCGCGTCGGAAATCGTGAATCCCAGCGTGTAAAGCGCGACCGCGATCATGACGACGGCCAGAAAGATCATCACGAAACTAATGACCTGATTCGCTATCATGTAATAGGACGACAGACTCTCGAAATCTTTCACCGATTCCAGGTAAGGGGTTCCCAGAAACTGCTCGAACCTCTCCCAGTAGGCCCTGTTTTGACTGTAATCGTCAAACCGCAAGCCCGTCATGTATTTATCGTCTCCGGGCAGAGCCGACAGATTTGTATTGTAGTCCTGATGGTTCAGCCAGATCCGGCCGCTGGTCGCGAAGGGGGAACAATAGGAAATGTCCACGACCACGGCGGCAACGTGAAGCCGGAAGCTTCCTTCGTCGGTTTTGAATTCGATCGCGTCTCCGACACGAATATTGTTGGAATAGGCGAGAGATGTGGGGATCCAGGCCGTTCCGGCCTCGGGCGAGCTTGTTTCTTCTCCTTCCGCAAACAACAGGCGGTCAACGGGAAAAGGGCCGTTCGGCGTATCCATCATGTACAAATCGACGTTGGGAATCTCTTCCCCGGCATGCGACATGCTGGACAAATAGCGATACCGCATGACTTCGGAGACGGTAACCCCCTCCTGCCCCGCCCACCACTGCTGAACCCGATTGGGGTCGTAAATCCCGTTCTCCAGCCGTAATATTTGATGGGCGCCGCGGGTCTCGGCGTGCATATTCTCATACATCCGATTCGTGTTGTTAAGAACCAGGACAGCCGTCGATAGAAGCAGGGCCGCAAGCATGATGATAATCGCAATGAAGCTGTTTTGAACTTTTTTGTTCTTCAGATTCGTCCAGCAGAGCTTCCAAACCGCATACATGCCTTATCTCCCCTTCCCTGACATGAACATGAAGATTTGGCTTTCTCTTGCTTTCATTTGTTCCGGCGCATACTTGCCGAGCTCCAAAATCCCGTCGATCATCCCGTCCTTGACCAGAATCAGCCGGTCCGCCCTGCAGGCCGCCTTGATATCGTGCGTCACCATCACGATGGATTGACCGGTCAGGTTCATGTCGGTCAACAGGTCTAGAATGATCGTTCCCTGCTCCTGACTAAGCGCCCCGGTGGGCTCATCGGCAAATATCACCTCGGGCGAGTTGATCAGGGCTCTGGCGATCGCCGCCCTTTGCTGCTGACCGCCGGATACCTGGGAAGGCAAGCGGTCGGCCTGCTCCCCGATGCCCATCGCTTTCAGCAGCTTCAGGGCTTGTTTATTCACATCGTTCTTGCTTCGCCCGGCCACATAGCCCGGGAAGGCCACATTTTCAAGCAGGGTGAAATCCGGAATCAGGTTGATCGATTGATACACGTAGCCGATTTTATTGGAGCGGAAATCCGTGATTTCTTTCTCCGAATAAGCATCAATCCGCTGTCCTTTGAAGAACACTTTTCCGGAACTCACCGTATCCAATCCGCTGAGGAGGTACAACAACGTGGATTTGCCCGACCCCGAGCTTCCCATAATTACCGTAAAATCGCCTTTATAGACCTCCAGATCGATCTTTTTTGCCGCGTGAAATTGTTCGGTTCCGGTCGAGTAAGTTTTGCACAAATCCTCCGTCTTGATCAAAACGACTTTGCTGGCATTTGGGGTTATCATCAAGGCGCCCTCCTAAAAGTGGAATCGTCTTTCATTTTTGAAGCTCGTTGCTCTGTTTCACGATTAGATTGCCGGTATCGGAGACCAGTTCCATCCAAGGTCCCCCTTCTCCGATCCCACCGTCCCGATAGTTCGGCAATGAAACGTCGGTCTTTCCCGAACCCGCGGATAATTTCGTTCGCAGCGCTCGTGGGATCAGGGCCGTTTGTATCGTAATGTCACCGCTATCCGTTTCGGCATGGATGTCGTGGGCAATGTGGTGGAGTGAGGCCGCTATGGTGCCGGTGTCCGTCCTTGCCTGAATTTCTCCCTCCTGGATATCCAAGCGGATCGAGCCCGTATCACTCGCCGCCGAATAGATGTCCGCTGAAACGGAGTCAATCGAAATATCTCCCGTATCCGAAACGACCTGCAGCCGGCTTAATTTTTTCTCCGGGATCCCCACGGTCAGCTTAAGATCCGTATAGAAGTCGAAAAAGCGGAATCTACTGTCCTGAATTACCTTAATCCGAATGCTCCCTTGGTCTTCCACAATGTCTATCCGATAGTCCTCCAGCCATTTCTTCGTCGTCTTCCCTCTCAAAACTGCCCGAATTTCATCTCCTTTGATCGGAATCACCTCCATCTTTTCCGTTTCCGTTTCGATGCGGATTTGGTCCGCCAACTCCGCACCGACAGTCCGCTCGACGGAGAGATCGCCCAAGTTAAATGGAGAATTGCCCAGCAGATACATGACCGCGTTTCCCATCACCGAGACAGCGATCAGCAGCAGGGCGAGTCTGGTTATATTTCGTAATCTCCGGGTCAACTCGGGTCACTCCCTTCTCATCATTTTCAGGTTGTATTTCAGATACCGGATCACAAGATGATAGTACAACCGGGTTAATTGGATGGTCTCGACCAGAAGCAGCAGACCCGTACCGACCAGCCCCAGCATCAGGAAAAAGTCGCTGATGATAACTGTGAGGATCGGATGCTGCATGATCAGCAAAAGCGGTGAAATCATCAAAAAGAGGGCGATGCCGAATAGACCGGCAAGGACAGCCAACGAGGCGGCAAAAGGGATCAGGACGATAACCAGATTGAACAACCCCAGACTCACGGTGGCCAGAACCGCCTTGGTCACGCTAGCCAGGGACGGAGAGTTTCCCGCCAATCGAATTTGAAATTGGGCAAGCACGGCTCGCGCGACCAATTGGGGTTCCCCCAACCTGGAGATGATTTCTTCCTCGGACCGTCCGTTTAATTCGGCCATCTCGAAATGCTCTCGGTAGTCAGCCATAGCTTCAGCCCGTTCATCGGGAGGCAACGACTTAAGATATTGGGACAGTTCGTTCAAGTAGGTTTCTTTCTTCACTCTGAACCCTCCTCAATCATCTCCTGAACCCCTTTGGCAAACTTATTCCATTCCTCAATCAATTCATCCATGACTTTTCTTCCCTCATCCGTGATCTTATAGTATTTCCGGGGAGGGCCCTCATCCGACTCAAACAGATACGTTGAAAATAGTCCTTCCGCAGCCAGCCGCCTTAACAACGGATAAATCGTACCTTCGGCGATTTCAAATTTTTGCGAAATCTGATCCACCAACTCATATCCGTAGCGATCCTTCTTGGCCGTTAACACCAGGACGCAAAGCTCCAACACACCCTTCTTGAATTGAATATTCAATATCTTCCACCACGCTTTGTTTAGTACTGTGCATTGTGCAGTAGCTGGATAACCAAATATTAACATGCGGTACTGTTTAATGCAAGGTACCTGTTATTAATTTATTTCTGCATGTGCTGCAGCCCTCTTCTTCCGATGTCCGACACGATGTCCTTGACCGCCATTTGCCGCACCCGGATCGGGCCTGGGCTGTCGGCGCAAACCGCCAGCTTGTAGCCCCCCTTGATCGTACAGCTCTGTATGAATGCGGGGATTCGATCATTCGAATGCAGTTCGACCGAAGGACCCTCCAAGTTGAAGTAGAAAGCGTCCAAAGGTTTTTGCAAGCCGACCCCCAAATATTTGATATAGCTTTCCTTCAGGGTCCATAGCTCAAATAACGCATCCATCCGCTGCTCCGGCTCCCTGGAAAGAAGATATATATATTCATTGGCGTGAAAAAATTTACGGGCGATCCCCAAGTCCATGCTCTTGACCTCTTCGAGATCGATCCCGATTTCCTCCTGATCCAAACCGCAGATCACATATCTTCCCGAATGGGAGAGGTTGAAAAAAATTCGCTGCTGCCCACGAATATAGGGCTTTCCGTATCGATTTTTGTCGAAGATCAATTCGTTCATCGACAGTCCTGTTTTCCCGGCGATCATATAACGGGCCAAGGCTTCTCCGTAAACGGCTCGTTTGCGATCCGGCTCAAAGCGGAATCTGCTCGCCTCCATGCGTTTTTCCCGGGAGCAGATTCCCAGCAAGGCATCATGGTCTAGGCCTGAGATTTCTTCTTCAATATCGATGTAATAGATCTCTACCATCTTCCCTCGCTCGTCCTTTCCGCGCCGGACCGTTCATCCAACTCGATCAGTTTATTCCGCAGATGCGCCAGGACGGGTCCGGGCTGATCCGCAAAATAAAAATGGTTGCCTTGAAACATTGTCAGCGCAAACGTTTTGGAAGTGTACCGCTTCCAGCCCTCCAGCTCATCCCCCTTAGCCAGGTGGTCCCTGCTGGCCCCGTAAACTTCTATGGAAATCGGCAGCGGTGCGGCATTTTCCGGCTGGTAGGTTTCACACAACTTCATATCTCTTCGAAATGTGGGCAAAATCATCTCCAAGAAGTCCCGATTTTGACGGAGCACCCCCGGTATCCCCCCCAATTGGACGATGTTATCGAGAAACTCCGCATCGCTTTTCATATATAGTTTGTCATCATTGTTATCCGTCAAGCTTTCCGTAAATCGGTTCATATGATGGGGAGCTCTGACACAAGAAATAACCAAGCCTTCCGGCAGTCGCCATCCCAAATGCTGCATCCTCCGCGCCAGTTCGTAAACGACCAGTCCTCCCATACTGTGCCCGAACAATACATAGGGGATATCCGTATACTCCTTTATCTCCTCCGACAGTGAATGGATCAACCTGTCCATCCGGTCGATGGAAGGTTCCGCGAATCTGGCGCCCCTGCCGGGAAGCCGCACGAAACAAGTCTCCACAAATTCGGGCATGTCCTCTTCCCAACGCAAATAGGTAGCAACATCGCCTCCCGCCGGAGGGAACAGAAATAACCTTAACCGGATTTCGGACTTACTTCGTTTTCTTTTGAACATAAACCATCGCTGGACCTCTTGGATCATCTAATATTTGCCCTCCCATCTCTCACATGTATCTGCTTTTCTGGAAGCCAAAATCTTATTTTAATAGAGTTTCATATTCCCTTTAATGTCGCAAAGGAGTCGTCGTTCCGGTTCTGGAAAACGAGATGCCGCTTAATACTGCCCAGATAGTCGGAATAGAAAAATTCGTTGCCGCCGACCTGGCGCAGCCCTGAACCATCCATTCGGATGGCGAATACTCCCCCGGTTTCCCTATCTTCATCACTTACGGTGAAATATGCCCATCCATCCAAAACATCCAGGGGCTCGAGATCCCAACCGATAATTTTACGCACAATTTCATCCCCCTTTTGGAAAAGATGAAGGTAAGTCGTGTGCTTATCCCTATCACGTTCTACAAAAAAGAACGAATCCGAATCCGCGTCACCTATGTAATCCGTCATAAAGAAGGAGTAAGAAGATAGCTGTTCCTCCTTGGTCTTCTTGAAAATCCGATCGAAGGCCGTTCCATCGTCAACGTTCTCCTCAATATACATCTCGCCCGTGGACGGCAACGGCTGTCTCATCAGTGGAAAATAGAGATCGCCAAGGGTTTGAATTCCGTAGCCGATGTAATAATGATACTTTTTATCCTGCGGATCCAATACGGTCGGGCTTACCCTTTTCTTCGACCTCCCGTCGGGCGACATTCGATACACGCCCCGGTCGATGGTCATGCTGTTGGTTGTATAATAAATACTTTGGTTCTTGAGGAAAAATTGATCGATCTCTCCCAAGTTGGTCAAGCGCGTTAATTTTTTGGAGGACATGGTAAACTTGTAAATACCACCGGTTTGGCCCTCTCCCTGCTTAAGAAAATAAACCGTCTCATAGTCTTGATAGAGGACATTGCTGAAATTCCCCTTAAGGATTGAATAAGTCTTCGTCTTATCTCCGTTTACGACCGTTTTGTACAAGCCGTCACCAGCTTTTGCCCAAAAGATCGTCAAAGGTTCCGTTGTTTTTTGACGAGGAATGTTTTGAATTCTAAGGGTCAATTCGGAGGCTTGCTCCAGATTAAGATTGCTTCGGCTTGCCCCCATTAACGGTATACAAATCAACACCGCCGTAAGTAAAACCATAATTTGACGTTTACGCAATATCATTCACTTCTCCCTAAATAAATGAATTAGCAGCTAAATCGACAGCGCCTGCCTCTTACAACTATTCGATTAAAGGGATTATTTTCCTCCCCAGGTACGAAGTGTGCCTGTAAAAAGATGCAAATCTGCAGGAATTTCCGCCAATCCGGGAACATCTCATCAAATGGATGCAAATGTGCAGGAATTTTCGGTGGTTTTCGCCAAATGGGCCCTTTTCAATGTAAAAGCCTGCAATTATGCAGGAATTTCAAAAAAATAGCCCAACATGCAAAAAAAGCCTGCAGATTTGCAGGAATTTGAAAAATTCCGTAAAAAGCCGGGCCTAAACAAATCTGACGGAGCCGTAACGAACAAAGGGTCCCTTAGACATTAGGGGACCCTGAGCTGCATAATAATATGTCCTATTTTCCGCGCGGTACCTTGGCAGGTCGGCGCTTAGGCCTCTCAGGCCGAAGCTTATGTCGGTCAGGCCGACGCCGTCTTCAGCTTGCGGCGCTTTTGGTAACGGGCCATCAACCCGTGCAGCGGCGAAAAGACGAACGCCAGCACGAACAGGATGCCCGCCACCGTGATCATCGCACCCGCGATGGAGGCGTCCAGCCATTTGGCGGCGTAGTAGCCGCCCGCGGAGCTGACGGCACCGATCAGCACGCTGTACAGCAGCATGACGCTGAGCCGGTCGGTCAGCAGGTAAGCCGTCGAGGCCGGAACGATCAGCATGCCTACGACCAGAATAGCCCCGACGCTCTCAAACGAAGCCACCGTCGACAACGACACCATCCCCATCAGCAAGTAATGGAACAGGGCCACCGGGATCCCTACCGCCGCGGCCAGCGCCGGATCGAAGGCGCACAGCTTGAACTGCTTGTAAAAGAGACCGATGACCGCCAGCACAAGCACGAGCGTTCCGCCGAGCATCCACACGGCGACCGGACCGAGATCATAGCCGTTCCAGATGAGCGTATCCCACTGTACATAGGCGATTTCACCGAACAGGACGCAATCCAGATCGAGATCGATATGCGCCGCGTTTCGGCTGATCAGAATGACGCCGATGGCGAACAACGCGGTAAACACGATGCCGATGGAGGCATCGGATTGAAGGCCGCCCTGCTGCAGCAGTTGAATCAGAAACACCGTGATCAAGCCCAAAACGGCGGCTCCGACCAGCATCAGAAGCGAATCCCTGGAACTGCTGACCAGGAAAGCGATCGCGATGCCGGGCAGGACGGAGTGGCTGATCGCGTCGCCCACCATCGCCATCTTGCGGAGAACCAGGAAGCATCCCAGCACCCCGCAGGTTGCGGCAACCAAGGTGCCGGTTAATATGATCCAAAAATCCGCCATCAGTCCGCACTCCTTTCCGCCGCTTGCGTTCTTTGCGAAATCCCCGGCATGTCGACGACCGCGGATTCGAAGCTTCGCCGAAGGTCATTCCGCTGCCGGAGCCGGCGGACGAGCTTGGCGACCAGCCCGCGATTCGGCGCGAATACCGCCGATACCACGAACAAGGAGGTCGCGGCGAGCACGGTGACCGGCCCGGTCGGCAGGTTCGACAGCGTGCCGCTGATCAGGGTGCCCGTCACCCCCGAGAGCGCCCCGAACAAGCCGGCCAGGATAACCATGACGCTTAAGGCGTCCGTCCAATAGCGGGCCGCCACCGCAGGGGTGATCAGAAGCGCCGCGACCAGTACCACTCCTACGGCCTGGATGCCGACCACGACGGCGATCACGGTCATAAGAAGCAGCAGCTGTTCCAGCAAGCCGACCCGCAATCCCATGCCCCGGGCAAACCCGGGATCAAAACTCACCAGCTTAAATTCCTTAAACAGCAGAGTGCATACGGCGACCAGAATCAGGGACACGATGCCGACCAAATAAACGTCGGACAGCATCATGGAAGCCGCCTGGCCGAACATATACTTATCGAGCCCGCTCTGATTGCCGTTGCCGCTGTGCTGGATTTTCGTCATCATGACCACGCCGATCCCGAAAAACACGGATAACACGATGCCCAGCGCGGCATCCTGCTTGATCCGGGAATAGCGGGTGATGGCATGGATACCGAAGGTGGCAACCACGCCCGCCACAACGGCTCCGATCATAAAGAGCCCGATCGACTTCACGCCGCTGAGCATAAACGCGATGCAGATGCCGGGAAGCGCGGCGTGCGCCAGCGCATCGCCGAGCAAGCTTTGTTTGCGGAGAAAGGTAAAAGAGCCGATTACCCCGCTTCCAAGCCCCAGCAGCAAGGATCCCATCAGGATCCACTGCATATTGGGATCGGTCAGCCAATTGATCAAAGTAGCTAGCATAGGTTCTACACCTTCCCTGCCGGTACGGCGGCAAAATCCTGCAGCATGGCGATTCTTCCGCCGTAGGTTTTCTGCAAATAGCCCGGTGTAAATATGTCGGAGGTCGGCCCCGACGCCACCAGTTCTCCGTTTAGGAGCATCACATGGTCAAAATATTCCTGAACGGTGGACAGATCATGATGCACAACCAGCACCGTCTTCCCCTGCTCCTTAAGTTCGTGCAGCAGTTGAATGATCGCCTTCTCCGTCGTCGCGTCCACGCCGGCAAACGGTTCATCCATAAAATACAACTTGGCGTTCTGGGCCAGCGCCCGCGCCAGAAAGACCCGCTGCTGCTGGCCGCCGGACAGCTGGCTGATCTGCCGGCCGGCATAATCCGCCATGCCGACTTTGGTCAGGCACTCCATGGCCAACTCCCGCTCTTTCGCGCCGGGACGGCGAAACCAGCCCAAATGCCCATAGCGGCCCATCATCACCACATCCAGCGCGTTCGTCGGAAAGTCCCAGTCCACGGACTCGCGCTGCGGCACATAGCCAACACTCTTGCGCTGCTCGCGGTAAGGCTGACCGAAAATCTTCACTTCGCCCTCCACCTTGGGAATCAAGCCGAGGACGGCTTTCAGCAGCGTCGATTTTCCCGCTCCGTTCGGCCCCAGTACACCGATCAATTTCCCCGACGGAATTTGAAACGAAACGGAGCGAAGCACCGGTTTTTTCTGATAGGCGACGGTAAGTTGATCAACTTCAAGAGGATAAGTCATCATCGCTTGCTCTCCTTTACGCTGGGCTAACACCCTAACAGTCTATTTCAACGCTTCTACAATGGTGTTCACATTATGGCGGACCATCTTGATGTAAGTATCCGCTTCGGATCCGGGTTCACCCAGCGAGTCGGAATACAGTTCTCCTCCGATCTTGACCTCATGCCCCAATTCCTTGGCACCGGCGATGACCGCCTCCATCGATTTGGTGGGAATGCTGTTCTCCACGAACACCGCTTTGATTCGGTTCTCCACCAGGAAGTCGCGCAGCTCGCTAACATCCTTTGAGCCATATTCCGCGGCCGTACTGATGCCCTGGAGGCCCATGACTTGGATGCCGTAGGCGTCCCCGAAATAACCAAAGGCATCATGAGCGGTGACCAGCACGCGCCCGGCTTCCGGAATTT
This sequence comes from Paenibacillus faecis, assembly GCF_008084145.1. Taxonomy (GTDB): domain Bacteria; phylum Bacillota; class Bacilli; order Paenibacillales; family Paenibacillaceae; genus Fontibacillus; species Fontibacillus faecis. Next base: position 1,698,722 of record NZ_VSDO01000001.1, read on the forward strand.
CGGCGATCCGCGTCCGAACCTCGTCGTCCAGTTTCGTCAGTTCCGCGATATAGGCTTCGGCGTTCCGCTTATAAGTATCGGCATGGGCCGGGTCGTATTCCGCCAGCGTGTCGCGAATCGTTTCGGTTGCGGCAATCCAATATTTCACATTAAACCAAATATGCGGGTCGTACTGCGTCCCTTGCTCCTTGTCCCCGGCTCTGAGCCGGGAAGGGTCAATATTTTTGGAAACGGCGACGGTCGGTTTATGTTTCTCCAGCTTTTCCAGAATCTCCGTCATCTTTCCTTCCAGATGCAGCCCCCCGTAAAAAATCATTTCCGCATCGTCGAGCTTCTGGATATCTCCCTGGGATGCCTTGTATAAATGCGGATCTACACCGGGTCCCATGAGCCCGTGAACCTCCACTTCATCGCCGCCGATTACCTGCACGACGTCCGTAATCATACCGATCGTCGCCACGACTTGAATTTTGTCGTCATCGGCCGGCCTCTTCGCCTGATCCGCGCCTCCTTCCACCTTGGAGCAGGCCGCCAACACGATCAGGGCCAATACGCCCAGCGTCATTTTTGCCCGCTGAAACGGGCTTTTCTTCACTTTAATTTCGTTCATTTGTTCTCTCCTCCCACAATTTCGGCGTTAACGCCCATTTGTTGTACAAGTAAATACTTGTTTCCCTATATCTTAATTTTTAGTGTCATATAAAAATGTTTCCCTAAGGCAAATTTTAAGGGATAAACATACAAAAAAGCAAGAGGAATTTTCCTCTTGCTTTGCGGATGCCGTATATTTTGATTTTGGAATAGCGCCTTAATCCTGTTTATTCCCGTTGTTCTGTCCGTTTTGCTGGTTCAAAGATTTCTTAGGTACGCCGTCCAGCCCATACTCCTGATCGTACGCATCGAAGATTTTGCGGGCCACGGGAGCCGCGCTCTGCGCCCCGAAGCCGCCTTCCGGGATAATGACGGCCACCGCGAGCTTCGGTTTCTCCCGCGGCGCAAAGGCGATAAATACGCCGTTATCCCGAGTAGCCCCGGCCCCCCATTGTTCGGAAGTTCCCGTTTTCCGGGCGAAATCATACGGGAAACCGGAAAACGCGGTTACGTCGGTTCTCATTCCCTTTAGCACTTCATCCCAGTATTCGTCCTTGAACTTCACTTCGTTGAGTACGGTCGGCTCGAATTTCTTAACGATATTCCCTTGTGCATCCGTAATCTTGGTGACCAGATGCGGCTGCATCCGCTTCCCGCGGGTGGCCAGCGTCGTCGTGTATTGGGCCAGCTGCATCGCCGTATACCCGCCTTGCTGCCCGAAGGAGGCGTATACGAGCCGGGCAAGAGCGGTTTCTTTTTTATCGGTATAACTCAGTTTCCCCAGATATTCCTTCGGCAGATCAATGCCCGTAGAAACGCCCAGTCCAAACTTCTTCATATATCGGTCCCATACATCAATCCCATCGTCGCCATACTTCTTGTATAGCTTCTCGCCGACCATTTTGACCATAAAGGTATTGGAGGACTTGTAGATGGCCGTTGACGGATACAGAGGACCGTAAGCATGACTGCCCGAGTTGCGTACGCTGGAGGAGTCGTTTCTGCCGAAATAAGCGATCCCCCGGTCCGTATAAGTCGAACGGGTTGTAAACAGATTTTCATTCAACCCGATTAAAACCGACAGCGGCTTGATCGTGGAACCAAGGAGAACGGCGGAGTCGAAATCATGCCCCGAGCGCCCCGAACTGAACGGGGTAATCGTGCCGTTCTGATAGTTCGTCATAATCTTGTTCCATACTTCCGTCGGCATGCTTCCCGATTGCCACAGATTCGTATCGTAATCCGGCATGCTGGCCATCGCCACCACATTGCCGGTATCCACTTCCATGGCAACCGCATAACCGGTTTTGGCATACGGATGCGTCCGGCCCGACACGGCATTGCGGTGGACCCAATTGATCTGGTCCATAATCGCCTGCTCGGCGACCATTTGGACCTTCTTGTTGATGGAGGTATGCAGATCATACCCTTTGACCGGCGGGGTCACTTCCGGAATTCCGTTCGCCATGTTGCGCGGGTCGATCGGCACGCTCTTATAGCCGTTTTTGCCGCGAAGCTCCGCTTGGTAGTACATTTCCAGTCCGTCGTAGCCGACAAACTCCTCCGGCGTATATTCAAGTGCCGGATCCTTACCTTGAGCTTCCCGGATGGGATCATAAAACTTAACATCTTCCGTAGAACTGAATTTTTTTAAATACCCAATCGCCTGAACCGCCACCGTATCTTTATCGTAATGACGAATGCTCTCCTCGACGATTTCAATCCCCGGAAACTGGTTCTTCCGCTCGAGGAAATAAGCCACTTCCTGAGGGGTCAGCCCCATTTTGATCCGGCGGGGACTGAAGCCTCCGTTCTTCTTGTACTCCAGGTCCATCGCTTTAATGATGTCTTCCTTGGTCATCTTCTCGGCTTTGGGATCGCCGTATTTGTCGAAGACCTCTTTCAGCTTGTCGACCAGAGCCATCGCTTCGGGGCGGTTCTTCTGACCGCTGCTTAAGCTGTAATTCTTTTGCAAGGTAATATACAACGATTGCACCGGCGTGGAATAAGCCAACTTCTCGCCGCCGGCCGCATAGATCGTTCCCCGGGTAGGCGGCATAGGCACGTCTTTAATCCGCATGGCCGTTTCCTGCTTGGATAACGTAGGCCCTTCGACAAACTGCAGGATCGCCAGGCGAACGATAATGACGGTAAAAATCGCAAACGCGCTGAAGAAAAACAAATTCAAGCGGATATTAAAATGACGCTGCATCGCAGCTTCTTGTTCGCGCGGATCGTCAGAGTACACACTTTTCATTTCCGTTTCCCCTCTTTACCCCTTTTGATTCTAAAAACTCCGTAACTCTTATATTAACATAACGAAAAAGGGTATGGTGAAGTTACAGCGTTTCCCAGGTTTTAAACCAATTTGTCGGGAATATGCGTCTCCTCAAAAGCGGGCGGATTGAACCAATCCCCGCTGCTCGCCCAAGTCGCGTCGAGCGGAACCCATTTCTTCTGCTCTTTCAGATACACCTCGTTCCAGGCGTGCGGGCCGTAGCCGCCGCGGCCGTCGTAACCGAGGCCGGTTACCACTTTGACATCCAGCCCTTGGGAACGGGCCATCACCGCGTACAAGCGGGAATAGTCGATGCATACCCCCCGCTTGGTGTCGAAGGTCATCTGCGGCGTCTGTTCCCGCCAATGGCCATTGTCCTCATAGTCACGGACCTTGTCATAATCATAAGTCACGCGGGAACCGACCCAATCATACAGAATCCGGGCCTTCTCTTCATCGCTCCCGGCCTTCTTCGTGATTTCTGCCGCCGCCAGTTCGATATCCTGCGGGATATTGGCGTCGATGACCTCGTACCTCTGCTGAAGAATGCCGTTCAGTTCCTCTTCGACGCTGCGGGTGAATACGGGCAGTTTCTCTTTGATCAAGTTGCCCGACAGCGGCTCAATAACCGTCCGCGCTCCATGCTGATAAACCGGGGAAGCCTGGACGTACCGGCTAAACCCGCTATCCGGGAACAGCGTTACGGCAATAAACAAGACGGCGATCACCATCAAACACCGCGCCAGGCCTATGACCGCACCGATCCCCGCACCCGCGACACGGCTAAGCAGGGAAGCCGGGCGCTCTCCGCCGAAGATCAGCCGCCCCAAGAACGAACTGTTCTTGCCTCCCAGCGCAAACGCCGAAGCAAGCCCGAGCACCGTGCGAATCAGCCAGTAGCTGATCATAAACAGCACGGCGAACCGCATAAGCGGAAAATCCCGCACCGCCGACAGAAGCGTATAATAAACCTGCTCCCACCGGGAGAGTTCCCGTTCGGGAAGCGCGATGCCGGCCAGCCATCTCTGTACGATCGGCGACAGCCAAACTGTGAGGGGGATCGAAGCCAGCAAACCGAGCACCGACAGAACGCCGCCGCTGACCAGCGACACCAGTCTGCCCGCGCTGCGCGAAGCCCCTCGAAGCAAACCCTGCACAATGGAAAACAGCAGGATGACCAACAACAAGGCGGAAACCAGATTCAAATCGAACAAGCTCTGCAGCCAACTCTCCGTCATCGTCACCCTCCATTCTCGATGCCTTTAGTTAAGGGGTGTTTTGTTTCGCTTGCTGAATAAACGCTTGCAGCGTATCGCTCACTTTCCATTCGCCCAAGGAGACGCCATGGAACATCACTTTGACTTTATCTTCCCCCTCTTTACCGCTGACTTCCAGGTTAGGGGTAGTGATCGTGAATGTGCCGTCCGGATTACGCTTCATCTTCGCCTCGGCCGCTTCCTTCTTCATCATATTCATGGCTTCACTGCGGCTGATGTCCACCGCCTGATCTTTTACCGTGGTGATGGCGTCCCCGATATCCTTCAGCGAAATTCCGCTATAAATAATGACAAACGCCGCGATGACTAGCACAAGCGCCCATTTGACAAGCGTCTTCACGAAATTCAGAATCAGGAACAGCACGACCAGCGCAACGACGATCACCAGCCAATTCTGCTTTAAAAACTCCGTCCATACCTCTAGATTCAAATCGAACATTACTTATACACTCCTACCATCCGTTTTCGTCACAACTTGTTCAACATACATGCACTTTCCCCATTATACATGATGGCCAGGGGCAGTGTCAGCTTAACCCCTTTTCCCGGGAAAAGACGGTGAAATAAAGGACATAAAATCATTCCGGGGTAATAAGTTCGTCCCTTAAAACGTACAAGTAGAGCATAAAGACTTTCCCAGGGGAGGCAAGGCAATGAAGATGGCAGCGTTTTGGCTTTATTTTTTTATGTTCCTCGCTTTCTTTGACCTTCACGCCCAGTACCCGATCCTGACGCCTTTTGCGCTCTCGATCGGAGCCGCCCCCGCCTTTATCGGCTGGATGATGGGCATCTACGCCTTGACGCATCTGCCCGGAAATCTGCTGGCGGGGCAAGGCGTGGACCGGCACGGAAGCAAAGGCTACATGGTTTTCAGCCTTTTGGGGGCGGGGGCCATCCTGCTGCTGCAGGCGCATGTCACGCAGCCGTGGCAGTTGCTGGTGCTTCGCTCCATCAGCGGCTTCGTCCTCGCCTTCTTGTCCCCGGCGTGCCTGGCGATGCTCGCTTCCCTCGGCAAAAACGCCGTACAGCAAGGAAAGCTGATGGCCGGCCACGGGGTGATGCATACGCTCGCCTCTGTCGTTTCGCCCGCGGCCGGAGCGTTTCTTGTCGCCAATACAGGCTACACGCTTACGTTTCAATCGCTGGGCTGGCTTTTAATCGCGACCGGCATCATCGCCATTTTTACGATTCACGAGCCCAAGAACGCCCTTTCCGGCGGCTCCGGGCCGGGCCGGGTTTCCCCAGCCGGTGTTCCCGTCAAACTCAATGTCATCCCGCTCAGATACTATATTCTTCCGCTGGCGGTAGCCTGTTCGCAAGGAATCCTGTTTTTTGAGCTCCCCTTGCAGGCGGGAGGGACATCCGGCATTTTGCATACCGGCCTGTATTTCTCCCTCATCAGCCTAGGGGCGCTTGCGACGCTGTCGATGCTCTTCCTGAACCGCTACTCCCCTTACCTCCGGGCGATCGCGGGTATTTTGGGCATCGCCCTTTCCTTTTTCGCGCTGGCGGCACTGGAATTCATCCCGCTGTCCGTCTCGCTCTTTGCGCTTGGGATGGCTAAAGGGGTAACCTTCCCGGCCATCGCTTCCGTCTTTATCGATCTAAGCGGCGGAAAACGGCTCGGGACCGTCTTCTCCCTGCAATCGATCGCGATGTCGATCGGCTCCTTTATCGGCCCCATCTCGGCCGGGATGATCCATGGCGTCTATTCGCCTTATTTCCTTGCTTTTTTGCTGCTGATGATCGCCCTGTTGTTTGCCCCGCAGCGGAGACCTACGGAAACGCCCGCATCTCCCGCAAATATCGGCACGCACCACCTGTAAGCGGCAGCATGGACTTTTTTTCGGCTATAGGCAGCAGTACAGGGCATAGGGTATCCCCCCACATAGGATATCGTGTAGAAACTACTCAACGACTTCGAAAGCGGGGTGAACCTATGGGTCAAATCGATGCTTGCGGAAAGGGACCGGCTGTTGGAGGGATATGGACCTCGACCGGAACCATTCTCGTGCTGTATATTTTGCTGGTGATCATCTTGCGCTCTCCCTTTTTTTACTGCTAAACCGCTTCAACCAAGGTCCGCAAAAGGCGGACCTTTACCTTTTCCCGGGAAATATGTCGCAATCTCGTTTTGCATGAAGCCTCCTTCGGGGTATACACTACATATACGGAGAAATTTCATCTTGATTGCTATGTGAACATGTTGGAGTGATGATGTTGTCCATCTGTGTTATCGTTGAAGGAAAAAACGACCGGAGCAAGCTGCGTCGGCTTTTGAGCGAAGACGTCCGGATCTATTGCACCTTCGGAACGCTCAACTCCCTTAAACTGGAGGCGCTGCGGAAAAAGGTAAAGGATGACGAAGTTTATCTGTTCATGGATAACGACGCTTCCGGCAAAAAAATTCGCGGCGTTTTGCGGGATGCTTTCCCGGACGCGGAACAGATATATACCCGCCGGGGTTATGCCGGGGTAGAAGGAACCCCTGACGAGTATGTCATCGCCCAATTGGAAAAGGCCGGCCTGGAGGAATACATCCTATATCCCCCGGCCAGCCTTTACTAAACCGACAACCCGTTACTTTTATTCTTTGGCCAGATCCGCCACACCTTGGGCGATTTCGGCCGCCGTCGCCTCGGGGCGGTAGATTTCACGCAGATTGCCGTCCCGGTCGACCAATCCGATCAGGTCCATATGGACGAAATTTCCGTCCTGGTCCTTGTTGATTAAAATTTTAAATGAGTTCATGGCGAGATCGATCGTTTTCTGCTGATCCCCTCGCAAGAAATACCAGCCGGAGTAATCCGCTTTGAATTTGTCCCCGAAAGCCTTGATATTCTCAAGCGAATCTCTCTCGGGGTCGAAGGTGATAGAAACGATGGAGGCGTCCTTACCGAACAGCCCTTTCTCCTTCAACTCATCCTGCACCTGACTGAGCCGGAAAGTGGTTATAGGGCATACATCGGGGCAATTGGCGAAGAAAAAGTAAAACAGCCTCACCTTGCCATTGGTATCCTCCAGTGTTACGGTCTTCCCGTCGACATTTTCCATGCTGAAATGTTCCACCGGCCGGATCACCGGCAGCTTCGGTTTGGCAAACGAATCCCAAAGAAGATACCCCGCCAAAACGACGCAGATCGCCAGTAGAATCCAGGTCCATTTGTATTTCTTCAAAAGGGTCATGATCGATCCTCCATTATAGCCGTACAGTATCCAGAATCATCACAATCAAAGCGATGGTCAGGTAGTTTACCGAGAACAGAAACACTTTCTTGGCCCAGATCTCATTGGCTTCCTCCTCTTTGGAGGAAATCCCCTTCAGCGCCATCAACAGCCAGGCCGCCGACAATGCCGTGCCGATCACCAAAAACCATATCCCGGTATAGTCGAATACATACATCAAGATCGGGATCGGGATCAGCAAAACCAGATAAGGAATCATTTGCAGCTTGGTTCTCGGGATGCCTTTCACAACGGGGAGCAGCGGGAAGCCCGCAGCCCGATATTCCTCAACCCGGCGAATGCCCAGTGCCCAGAAATGAGGAGGCTGCCACAAAAAGAGCAGGGCGAAGATCAGTAACGCGCCCAAATCTATATTTCCCGAAGCGGCCACATAGCCGATCACAGGCGGCATAGCTCCCGAGATGGCGCCGATCGATGTGCTCCAGGTGGAAGTCCGTTTAAGCCACAACGTGTAGATGATAACGTAAACAAACATACCGACGAGTCCGAAAATTCCGGCCAAACCCCCGGAAAAGGAAAACAGCACCGCCGCTCCGGTGATCCCTAATATCACCGCATACCAGAGTACGGTTCTCGGCGACAGCTTGCCGATCGGCAGAGCGCGATTTTTCGTCCGTGCCATCTTGGTATCCAAATCCCGGTCGAAATAGTTGTTAAAAACGCAGGATGACGCCATGATCAAAACGGTTCCGACCAAGGTCAAAACCAGCTTCAAATAGTCCAATTGCCACTGCGATGCAAGCCAAAACCCGGCAAACACCGCGATCAGGTTGGAGCGCAGAATTCCCGGCTTGGTCAGCGCAACAAAATCCTTCCATGTTGCCGCTTCTCCGGGTGGCCTGTCGCTCACGGACAGCGCCGCAGAATCCGCAGGTGCATGGTAACTGATTTGTTTATCCACTTTAAAATTATGCCTCCTAAATGATTGAGATAGAGGTTACATCTATATAAAATCATTCAAAAATTCATGAAATCTTCCCTTCGCTATAAACTTTATCATATCAAAATGCGAAAGTGTTTGACAATCGTTTGATCTTTGCTTGATTTTATGACAATTCAGTGACATAAAAAAATCCGGACAGAACTCTGTCCGGATGGATCCCCGTTATTAGATGTTTATTCCGCCAAAAAACCCATTCGCTCCTGCACATCACGCAGCGTCTTCTCCGCCATCTCCGCGGCCCGCTCGGCCCCTTGGCGTAAAATATTGCGGATTTCCCCGGATTCCCGGATGTCCCGATAACGCTGTTGGATCGGTTCGAGCGTGCCGACGACCACTTCGGCCAAATCTTTTTTGAACGGCCCATACATTTGCCCCTCGTAGCGCTGCTCGACTTCCGAAATGCTGAGGCCCGAGCACTGGCTGTAAATCGAAATGAGGTTGCTGACTTCGGGCTTTTCCGCGGGATTGAACTTCACTTCCCGGCCGGAATCCGTTGTCGCCCGGCTGATCTTCTTGCGAATCACGTCCGGCTCATCCAGCATACCGATATAGCTGCCCGCGTTCGGATTGCTTTTGCTCATTTTTTTCGACGCGTCGTCCAGCGACATGATTCGGGCTCCAACCTTCGGAATATAAGGTTCCGGAATCGTAAAATACTCCCCGTAACGGTGATTGAAACGGCCGGCCAAATCCCGGGTCAGCTCCAGGTGCTGCTTCTGGTCTTCCCCCACCGGGATCAGATCGGCGTTGTAAATGAGAATATCCGCGGCCATCAGAGCCGGATATACGAACAAGCCCGCTCCTACGGATTCCTTACCCTCCGACTTATCTTTGAACTGCGTCATCCGCTCGAGCTCCCCCATATAGGTGAGCGTCGTCAACAGCCATCCCAACTGGGCGTGTTGGCGCACGTGGGATTGCATATATACGTTCGCTTTATTCGGGTCGATCCCCGCGGCCAAATACAAAGCGGCCACCGATTCCGACTGCTCCCGTAAATCGGCCGGGTCTTGCGGAACGGTGATAGCGTGGAGATCCACCACCATAAAGTTGCAGTCGTATTCGTCCTGCAAGGTTACAAAGTTCTTCAACGCCCCGATATAATTGCCCAAGGTCAGTTTGCCGCTGGGCTGAATGCCGGAAAGTACTCTTTTCTTCATCATCGATCAGCCTCCGTTACCCATTAATAATGAAACCTTACTGAAAAAGTAAGAACCGCGTATATAAACGCAAAAAAGCCCCACATCCGCAAGGGACGTGAGACCGTGGTGCCACCCTTATTCGCCGGGACATATGATGATCCTATTCCGCGGCCTTTCGATTTCCGTAACGTGGAATAAACGGCCGGCATACTGGGGACAATTCATCCGCGTTCTGCACGGCGCTCCAGGGTCCATTCGGCATGGCATCTTCACCGGTTCGCATCAACCACCGGCTTTCTGAAGGAAGCAGAACCATACTTACTTGTCCCTGTCATCGCATTTACAATATTCACGCTTTGATATAAGATCATCATAATGCCCGGCAAAGTGCCATGTCAAATCCATTTTTCGTCCCAAAGAAAAAGTGTTATTATTAGTCTAAGCTTAGGGATACGATTATTATGTGGGAAAAGGAGCAACGATATGAAAAAAGTGACCAAAGGGCAATGGAACGGTTACGATACGTATATCTTACATAGCCGTGAACTTGAAGTCACACTGCTACCCCGACTCGGCAATAATGTCATTCGCATATGGGACCACATTCAACAGCGCGATGTGCTGCGGCGCCCGGAAGAAAGCGATCTTGATTTCTATTTGCAAAAACCCTATCACTTTGGAATTCCGCTGCTGATTCCGCCCGGCCGTATCCGCCGAGGGCATTTTACGTATGCCGGCGAGGAATACCAATTTGACCGCAATACCGCAAACGACAACCATATCCATGGATTGCACCGTACGCAAGCTTGGCGCGTGAGCGATATTGACGAGGACGATGAAGGCTGTGCGATTACGACCGAATTCATCACCAGCGACGACGCGAACTGGATGAGGCAGTTCCCTGTTCCGCTCAAGCTGGAAATGACGCTCCGGCTTCAGGGCTCCTCTCTAAAGCAAACGTTTAAAGTGAGCCATCTGGGTGATCGGCCCGCCCCGTTCGGTTTGGGGCTGCATACCTGGTTTCTGTTGGACGGCGAGCCGGAACAATGGAAGCTCAAGCTTCCGGTCTCGGGAATCTACACTTCCGATCAGGAATTAATTCCGACCGGGAAGACCGCTCCGCTCGGCGATCTCGAAGCGTTGAACGAAGGGTTGAACCTAAAAGGGACAAATTTCGACACCCTCCTGCACATCGGAGGCAAACCGGTGGAAGCCGACTTAATTCGCGGTGACGGATATGGACTTCGTTATTCCGCCGATGCTGAATATTTCAAGCATTGGGTTCTTTATACCAAAGGTGAAGCGAATCAATTCCTCTGCATTGAGCCCTATACCTGGTTGCCGGATGCACCGAATACGGGCCTTGCCCCTTCCGAAACCGGATTGATCGATCTCCAGCCGGGGCAGCAACTGGAGCTGAACGTGCATCTGGATATGATCTATCCTACCGAAGAATCTTGATATGGATCCAAAGAGCCGACTCGTGATGGCACGGGCGGCTTTTTTGTGTTTGCTAAGGAGAAATGCAATAATTTCCACTGCTCTAGTTTAGAGTTTTACCGCATATTTTACGTTCCGAAAACCATACTAACATCACAAAGCCCGAAGGAGGTGACAAACATGGCACAAGGACGCGGCGGCAGCCGTAACAACCTTATCGTTCCTCAAGCAAATGCTGCATTGCAACAATTGAAATTCGAGGCAGCTCAAGAATTGGGCGTGACGATCCCGCAAGACGGTTACTATGGAAACTACACTTCCCGTGAAACCGGTTCTCTTGGGGGTTACATCACCAAACGTCTGGTACAATTGGCAGAGCAGCAATTGTCGGGTCGTTCGAACCTGTAATCCGTAAATATCCCTATTGACCAGTAGGGAGACAGGCGATCTGCAATAAGCAGGTCGCCTGTGATGTTTTATGAAGACAAATCAGTGCGCATATCTTGGTATGTATTAGCGGTATTCTTGCGCGGATAACGCTGAATCATCAGATTAGCCATGTTGTAATTCGACTCCAATACGGCGTCCACAACCACGGTATCTTGCCTAAGCGCAAATTCATAGCTGATTTCACCATGAGTCCAGTACTTCTTGAACTTCAGAGCTTCGATCGCCATCGTCCGGAAAGCTTGCCACTGGCTTGCGGAGAGCCCTTTCTCCTCCTCCGTCAACTTGCCGTTCCGACCCGCGATCGGATTATGCCGGATCCCGAATTTCCCGATGACGTTATTGCGGATTTGGATGAATACGGTCCCCGATGTCATTCCCCCCAACTCGGTCTCCAGTTCCTTAAAAACAAGATCCACCTGTCTAGCGAGTGAAAGCTGATCGGCGTTCAGCATATTCACCCTCCCTTCCTATAAAATGGCCTATTGGGTAATAGGACTTATGTCTCATTATATGTCATCCTTATATATCATTCAACAATAAACAACATATTTGGTTAAATATTACTTGTTGATTGGATTCCGGTCCAGTCCATATGTAGATTTCCCTTTAACTCTCCCGATTACACTTTAAAGCAAACCACCCGTCAGCCAACCTTGATAACATAAAATTCCTGCACATGTGCATGTTTTTTCTTGTTTGGGGCCAAAAATTTCAAAATTCCTGCAAATCTGCAGGAATTTTCGACGAAACCGGCTCGTTTCTTTAAAATCACTGGAAATGCCTGCAGATTTGCATCTTTTTTCGCATTCCCTCGGGAATCTTCCTAAAATACCTGCAGATTTGCATCTTTTTGGAGTTGGACGTTTGGAAGCACACAGGCGCCTCCTTTGGATGTGATATATCCCTTCGATCAGCCATTAAGCCACCTTTTCGTTATACACAGTGGCTTGAACACTCCTATGATAACGCCCCAAACATTAGCTGTTTTTTTGCTATAAGCATCACTACACCACCCGCGGGTGTTTTTTTGTTTCGCACGCTTCGCGAACTCAGCTGGCTAAAACCGTAATAAAAAGAACCGGCGCCATAACACCGGTCCGCTTGTTGATTGTTTTGCTGGCACTTATTCCTTCTTGTCTTGATCTTCGTACACCACGACGGATTGGGATTCCGCCTCCCATTTCACGACGGCCCCAAGCGACTCGCTTACAAATCGCGCCGGCACCAGCGTACTCCCCGAGTCCACTTGGGCAGGCACTTCCAGGGTTTGCTTTTTGCCATTGACCGTCGCATTTTTAGCGCCGACGACAAGCTTGACGGTCACCCCGTCCTTCGTTACCGTGATCGTCTGATCTTTCGCGCTCCAGGTCACTTCCGCCTCGAGCGACTCGGCGATGACTCTGAACGGTACGAGCGTATTTCCGTTTCGCACAACCGGAGCCACTTGCGAAGCCGGCTCTTCACCATTTACATAAAGCTTGAGGCCCCGCTTACCCAACTTCTCATAAAGTTTGCCGAGCTTTTTGTAGGAATTCAGGTTCGTCCAATCGGCCAAAATCGCTTCCTTCTGTACATAAACCGCATCGGTCACGCTGCCCTGACGATCCAAAAGGTCCGCCGCTTCGGACAACGCGTCGTCCGCTTTAACGATCGTTTCGAGCTTGGCTTTCGTTTCATCATCAAGCTGCGCTTCATACTTTGTCAGCAGAAGATCCGCGAGGACCGCTCCCGCCGGTTTATCCTTGACGTTTTCAATCGCGTGCAAAAGCCCTCTGTACCCCTGCGGACCTCTGTTTTTATATGTATCATCGGTGACCGAAGCCGGTTTGGCATTCTGTTGCTTATCCTTACCCTGTTCCTTATTTTTTTCGGAGTTGCCTTTGGAGTTGCTTTGGGACGGGGAGTCGGACTTTCCTTTGGATTTCTCCTCGGTGGAATTTAAAGGCGATGACTCCGGTTTGCCCTGCGCCTTGCTTTCCGACGTACTCTCCTTTTTCGTCTCGTTCTTGCTTGGCTCGGCGGCCGTATTCGCTTTGTCCGGACCTTTGCCGTTTCCGGGTTTGGCGGATGCGGATGCGGCACTCACCAGGCTGATCGCCAAAACACAGGAGAGTGCGACTAACCATTTTCTTCTCATGCTGTATGCCTCCTTAAGGGATGTTAATCTATATATCGGATGGTATTTATTCCGATTTCAGAGCCAATTCCTTACAGGAGCAGCAAGCTCGGAAGCATTAAATAAAAAAAGGCCGCCCCCATCATCTTTTATGATGATTAGGGACAGCCTTTGATTTATTACGGCCTACTCGGTCAGCTTCAGGAACAGCTTGACGTCTTCGACGACAACATTGACGGCTTCCCGCCAGAAATCCGGCTTCTTCAAATCGACGTTCAAATGTTTGGCCGCCAGCTCTTCCACCGTCATCCGCCCAGTATCCATCAGCAGCGCGTCATATTTCACGGCAAAGTCTTCCCCTTCGCGCGAAGCCAGAGCATAAATGCCGGTGCTGAACAAATAACCGAATGTGTACGGAAAGTTGTAAAACGGAACGTCCGTAATGTAGAAATGCAGCTTGGATGCCCAGAAATGCGGGTGATAGTTGCCCAAAGCGTCCATGTACGCTTCACGCTGCGCCTCCTCCATCAAGGCGCAGAGCTGCTCCGGTTCCAGCATTCCCTGCTTACGCTTCTCGTAAAACCGCGTTTCGAACAGGAAGCGGGCGTGAATATTCATGAAGAAAGCAACGCCGTTATTGATTTTGTCCGCCAGCAGCGCGATCTTCTCTTGCTCGCCCGCCGCGTTTTTGACCAGCGCATCGCCAACGATCATCTCGGCGAAAGTCGAGGCGGTTTCGGCCACGTTCATCGCATATTCCTGGTTGAACTGCGGCAGCTCATCCATCAAATACTGATGGTAGGCATGCCCGAGCTCGTGGGCCAGTGTCGCCATGTTCGAAACGGTCCCTCCAAAGGTCATGAATATGCGGGTTTCCCGGCTGACCGGCAAAGAGGTACAGAACCCGCCGGGCCGTTTGCCGGAGCGGTCCTCCGCTTCCACCCAGCGCCGATTAAACGCCGTGACCGAAAAATCCGCCAGCTTGGGACTGAATTTCCGGAATTGCTTTACGATTTCCGCCGCCGCTTCATCGTAAGTAATTTTACCGGTCACCTCGCCCAAAGGGGCATCCACGTCGCTCCAGTTCAATCGATCCACGCCGAGCAGCTTCGCTTTCCGTTCCAGATAAGACACCAATGTCGGCTTCGCTTCCTGAATAACCTGCCACATCGTATCCAGCGTCTCCCGCGACATCCGGTTAATGTTCAGCGGCTCCTTCAAAATATCGTCCCATCCGCGTTTCTCGTACATCTTCAGACGGAAACCCGCCAACCGGTTCAACGTATCCGCGCAGTAATCGGCTACCTGGCTCCAGGCCTCTTCCCACTTGGCGAACGTGGTTTCGCGGACATCGCGGTCCGGATCGTTCAGCTTGTTGGCAGCCTGCCCCACGGACAGGAGCGCGGTCTCTCCCTGCGCATCCGTAAACGGAACGCCGACTTTGGCGACGATCGTATCGTAGTGCTGCCCCCAGCCGTGATAGCCGTCAACCGCCAATTCGGCGGCCAGGCTCTCCAATTCGGGCGCGAGCTTCTCCCGGGCGGCCTGCCGCTTCTCGGAAAGAACGAACGAGATCGGTGAAATTTCCGCCCGCCCCATCCAGGCTTCCCATACCGGATCTTCCGTCATTCGCAGCACGCTTTGAAACTGGGTCATCGCGTTTTCATACGCCGCCCGCAGGCCGGTCACTTTAGCGGCAAGCTGAACCGCTTTCTTGTCATGCTGATCCTGGGCAGCCAAACAGCCGACAAAGCTGTCCGCTTCCGTAATGCGCGCGTTGGCGCTTTGCAGTCCCTCGATCACCTCGTCGAAAGCCTTGGTTTCCTCTACATCGGCTGGAGCGCTCATGCTTATCAGCCGTTCATGCAAAGTCTTCAAGTCCTCGCCCAATTGATGGAGAAAATGCTGAAACTCCGCGGAAGCCGATCCTCCCGGAAAAACGGAATCAAGCTCCCATGTCGGATTAACCGGATTCTTCAATTGTTCCATAAATCTCGTCCTTTCCTCCCGCCTTATTGATACGGGGTGGATTAAAAGTGTATAACTATAAGTACAAGTTCGCCCTGATCCAAGTTTGTTCAATACTCAATACCATAGGGTAAAAAAATTCTAGGAGGTATTTCCATGAAGCCGCTGCAAATTTCACCGGATACCGCGGTCAAACTGGCTGCCGAGCTTAAGGTGCCGATCGAGCATCTTATGCATATGCCCCAACATATATTACTGCAAAAAATCGCGGAGCTGGCGAAGCGGGACGCCGATACGAATAAAAACAACGAGCCGGGCCAACCGACATGATTCCTTTCGAAAAAACGCTGCCCTACGATATCATCATGGGAGATGTTTATGTACATGAATGTCCTTACTGCAACAGCAGTAATGTCCTGCTTCCCATCAAACCTCGGGATATCCAGCATGCGCGCGAGGGAAAGAAAAAGCTGCTCGTATTTCCCTGCTGCGGCAACAAGGTTACCATTTTGGACAGCGATGCCGACTATCTGCTCACGGATACCGTACTCCGCCGGTCCTAAAACTTACCGGCCAAGCCGGAATCGCGGGGTCCATCAACCCCGCATTTCCTCCGGCAGTTCCTGGCCTTTATTCAGCATTTCCTCACGAAGCAGGTTCCACTGTTCCCGGCAGGCCCGGATCATCGCGGCATCCATAATCCGTTTGTCGTTAATGACGCGGGAGAACCATTTGACCGCATCGTTATTATTTCCCGTGCGGCGGTGAAGCTCACCGATGAGATACATCAGACGGGCATCGCTTCCTTGCGTATCTTCATTCTCAAAAACACGGATATAAGAGTCCAAGGAGTATTTCAAAAACCGCTGCTCTTGTTCCTCATTCCCCTTATAACGGTATAACCAGGCGATATGATGCAATAGGCTCGCGATAATGCGATCCTTCTCCCCGATGGTCTGAGCGCATAACAGCCCCAGCTTGTACGCTTCAAGAGCCGCATCCCAGTCGCGGGCTCCCCCGTAGTTACGGTGATTCATCCGTTTGCCGATCTGCTCTTTAAACTTGGCGCGCTGCTGTTCCGTAAGCCTCGGATTGAAGTTCTCCGTCGAAGCGAATCCGCAGGAGGGGCAAATGCGAACTACATAATAATCCGGATTCTCGTTGCGGTAATATCCGCAAAAGTCAGTATCGGTACGTACCGCCCGCTTAAAACTCGGACGCACGCGAGAGGTCGAAAAATTGGCTTCACAATTGATACATACCACCTTGATCTGGTAAAGCGGTTCTAACTCCACTGGCTCCACAGGACTAACATCCTTTCATATCCGACTATTAAAAAATTTACTCTTCCGTGGTGTTGACAAAATGAAATGCGGGTCCGGACAGGCGCTGAAGCACGAAGTCACAAAGCTGCTTCTCCACGCCGATTTCCTCCAGGGCGGCGGACATGCAGGCAAGCCAGGCTTCGGCCCGTTCCGGTGTCACGGGAAACGGAAGATGGCGCGCCCGCATCATCGGATGTCCGAAGGCATCCGAATACAGCGAAGGACCGCCGAAAAACTGGCTCAAAAACATGTACTGCTTCTCCATGACAGGGGTGATGTCCTCGGGGAACAGCGGCCCCAGCAGGGGATCGGCTTGAACTTTCGGGTAAAACGCCTCGACCAGCTTACGGACCGTTTCGGCTCCCCCTAAATTGTCGTAGATGCTTAAACTTGGATTCACGGGCGATCTCCATCTTTCACTTAATTTAAACTGCACTCTAATTATACCAAATTCAGGTCAAAAAAAAATAAAAGCTCCGAAAGGAGCTTCTACGTATAAGGTGACCTCTTCAACAAAGAGGATGTTTAATAGCTGCGCCAATCCTCTTCACCGGAATGGACGAGAGAGGCGCGAATGACGTATACGAAGGCGCATACGAGAACACCAGCGACAAAACTCATATTCAACACTCCATCCATTATCGATTTATAGTCACATTTTATCATAAAGATGCAAAAAATACAGCCCCATTTGTAATCGCTTTCTTTGTTTTTTTGTGCTGTTTGTCCCGCTGGACTCATACAATTCACTATGATCTTTATGGGGGCGTTATATATGAGTCTAAAGCGTTGGAGCGCTCCGCTCCTGTTATTTATGGCATTTATTCTGGCGATCATGATGGTATCCTATCCGCGCGCTTCCTGGGAAGCGGGCGTCCGCGGGCTTGCCATTTGGTGGGACGTGCTGTTTCCGTCCCTGTTCCCTTTCTTCGTCATCTCGGAATTGATGCTGGGCTTTGGCATCGTCCACTTTCTCGGAAAACTGCTGGACCCGCTGATGAGGCCTCTGTTCCGTATTCCCGGCAGCGGCGGTTTCGTTGCGGCGATGGGGTTCGCCTCCGGATATCCGGTGAGCGCCAAACTCGCGACCAAGCTGCGGGAGCAGCGGTTGGTGAGCCGCGTCGAAGGGGAACGCCTCGTTTCCTTTACCACTTCGTCCGATCCGATCTTTTTGATCGGCGCCGTCTCGATCGGCTTTTTCGGCGATCCCAAGCTCGCCGGACTCCTCGCGGCGGCCCACTACGGCAGTGCCCTGATGGTCGGATTGCTGATGCGCTTCTATGGAGCCAGGGAGGGGGCGCATCCCACGGACGCCACGACTACCTCGGGGATCGCGGCTCAGCCGGCCGCCGTCAACCGTTTCAGCCTGCCGGCCGCGCTGCGGGCGATGCATGAAGCCCGCCTGCAAGACGGGCGAAGCCTCGGTGAACTGCTGCGCCAGGCCGTGGCCTCCTCGCTTCAGTTGATGACCGTTGTGGGCGGACTGGTTGTGTTTTTCTCCGTTATTTTGGAGGTGCTGACGGTCTCCGACGTGATGAGCGCCTTTTACGCCGGCGTCCGGGCGCTGCTGCCGGTGACCGGCTTGCCCGTAGAACTCGCGGAACCCCTGGTCGGCGGCCTCTTTGAAGTGACGCTCGGCGCCAAGGCCGCCGCTTCCCCTGAGGGCGTCCCCTCGATGTTCAAAGCCGCTGCCGCCGCCTTTATCCTCTCCTGGGGGGGCTTGTCGGTACACGCCCAGGTGGCCAGCATTCTCAACGGAGCGGACCTCCGCTACCTCCCGTTCCTCGTCGCCAGGCTGATCCACGCCGTCTTGGCCGCCATTTTGGCCATCCTGTTCTGGAAACCGCTCATGGGTACGGCTCCGGTCCTGCTGCCCTTGGCGATCGCCGGAGGTTCCGGTCTTTCGGGTTGGAGCTCGCTTCGGGACAGCCTGCTGATAGCGGCGGTAATCCTCACCTCGTTGATCATCATATCGCTGTTGACCGCATGGCTCCGCCGCATCCCCCCGGGAACGGGCGCCAAGAAGGGAAAATGAAAGATTGTGTTCTGTTTCGGAATTGATTATGATCGTTACAAAAGGAAAAATAAAGGAGCCTTTCATCTTGAGATATTACGTTCTGGACCGAGGAGATCAACTGTCCGTCGACTTAAGCGAATCCTTTCATAAATTAGCGGCGGCGCAAGGCTTGCAACTGGATGCCGAATCCCCGGATATCGTCGTATCGATCGGCGGCGACGGCACTATGCTTCACGCTTTTCACACCTTTATCGACCGGATTCCCTCCATTGCGTTCGTTGGCGTACATACCGGCCATCTCGGCTTCTATGCCGATTGGAAAGCGGACGAGATCCCGGAGCTGGTACGGATGATGAGCAATCATCGGGAGGAAGGGAAATTGGCCCCGCGCATCGTGCGGTATCCGCTATTGGAGCTGGAAATCCGCAAGAAATCGGGAACGACTTCCTATATCTGCCTCAACGAGTTTACTCTCAAAAGCGTCGACGGCACCGTCGTCGCCCAGGTTGATATAAACGATCGCATGTTTGAAATGTTTCGCGGTGACGGGATCTGCGTGTCGACGCCCTCAGGTAGTACGGCGTACAACAAGAGCCTTGGCGGGGCGATGATTCACCCTTCCATCGAAGCGCTGCAAATTTCGGAGATCGCTTCGATCAATAACCGCGTATTCCGGACGATGGGCTCGGCCCTTGTGCTGCCCAAACATCATCATTGCGACATTTACTCACGGAAGGAGCAAAACCTGCTGCTTACCGTCGATCACATTAACCTTCCCATGAACGATCTGATCTCCGTCCGCTGCCAAGTGGCCGCGCAGAAGATCAGCTTCGTGCGTTACCGCCCCTTCCCTTTCTGGGAACGGGTCCGCAACGCGTTCCTGGGATAATCCACTGCAAAGGACTTTGTTACTATGAAATGGAATAAGCTCAACAAATTATGCCGAAGAGCGCTGGTGCCCCTGCTCGCCTTTCCGCTCCTGGCTCTCCCGCATACGGCCGGGGCCGCGGAAGATCAGGCGGGTACGGAAACCGGCGCGGAGGCTTCGGAACTGCAAGTGATTCAGGAGGTTTTGGACTACCTGGATGCTTATAACATCGAGGGAGTAAAGAGGGAGGAATTGCTCGAGAACGCCATTCGTGGAATGGTTTATTCCCTGGATGATCCCTACAGCGATTATTTTACCGCCGAGGAACTGAAAGAATTTGAGAACAGCGTCAACCAGGAGTTTGTCGGGATTGGGGTAACGCTTCGCTTCTCGGGAAACAAGCTGTTCGTAACCGAAGTTCTTCCCGGCTCGCCGGCCCTGGCTTCCGGGCTTCAAAAAGGCGACGTTATCGCCAAAATCGACGGTCAACCCGTCACCGGAAACGAGGATATACTGCGGATTCAGGGAGAGGAGAATACCAAAGTGGTCCTCGGCATCACCCGCGGGGGCAAAGCCCAGAGCATCACCGTCACCCGCAATCCCGTCTCGATTCCGGCCGTAACCGGAAGTTACTTGCCCTCGGGCCGGATCGGATATATCGCGATCTCCTCTTTTTCCGAACAAGGGGATCGGGAATTCGCGGCCGAACTGGACAAGCTCCGCGGCATGGGGATGAGGTCGCTCGTTCTGGATCTGCGGGATAATCTCGGCGGATATGTGGAAACGGCGGCGAATATCGCCAAGTATTTTATGAAAAGCGGAACCCTGATGTATACCTCCGGCCAGAACAACGAGCTGGAGGCCGTTACGATCTCGGACGGACAGGACATCGGCATGCCGGTGGTCATTTTGACCAACGAGCTGACGGCGAGCGCATCCGAGATATTGACCGGGGCCCTCCGGGACAACGGAATCGCGTCGGTGGTCGGGACGAGGACCTACGGCAAAGCCCGCATCCAGAATGTGTTCAACTTGTCCAACGGCAGTTCCCTGAAGCTGACGGTTCAGCGGTACCTTACGCCGAACCGCGAAGACTTCAACCATGTCGGCCTCAAGCCGGATATCGAGGTGAAGAATAACGCCGTCGCCCAACTGATCACCGGCTTGTACAAAGGAGGGGCAAGGACCCTGGATATCAGCGGGAGTCCCGCCGCGTTGAGCGTAAACGGCGTTCCTTTCCGCGGATATATCGATACCTTGAAAGACGGAAACAACATCTATGTGCCCTCGCGCATGATAGGCGCGCTGTTAAAAGGAAATGTCGCCTGGACCGCCAACGGCCAAAAGCTGACCGTCACGGACGGTAACGGAAAAACGGCCGGATTCTCGATCGGAGCAAAGAGCGTGAAGCTGGTGAACGGCGAAACCTATGTGGAAATCCATCAAGTGGCGAACAAGTTTCCGGGCCTCACCTGGTCCTATCAACAAGGCAACATTCGCTTATCTTGCAAGTAGAACCCTCGCTTCCCGAACTTATATTTTATCTATAAAGAAAAAACGGTTCCCTTACGACTCGGGAACCGTTTTTTCTTCGCTCGGCGCGGCTTTGCCGTGCGCCTGTTCTTTTTGAGGATCCTTGACTTTCTGGAGCACAAAATATTTGCATCCGAAGTTGCAGTACTCGTTGATATAATCCGTAATTCCGGAAAAAGCCGTGTCCTTGTTGGCCTTCGGATGATTGTCCCGCAGGAAGCCCTTCAACCGCAGCTTCTCATAGCCCCAGTCCCCGATAATGTAATCATATCGGTCCAGCACTTCGCTGTACCTTTGCTTAAACGCCTCGGGGTCCCAGGCATCCTTGTAGTTCTGAATTAATTCGTATGTTCTGCCGCCGATTTGAATCAATGGCTTTCCCTCCTTCACCGCTTAACTGGAAGCGGGCACACCTTCTTTACGGCTCTTCGCCGATTTCACCTGCTCATGGGCATGATAGGAACTGCGCACCAGCGGACCCGATTCCACATGGCTGAAGCCGCGCTTCAAACCCTCCTGTTTCAACTCCGCGAACTGCTCGGGCGTATAGTATTTCTCCACATGCAAATGCTGCGGAGACGGCTGCAAATACTGACCGATCGTCAGGATATCGCAGTCCACGGCCCGAAGATCATCCATCGCCTGCAGGATCTCGTCCCAATTCTCCCCAACACCGAGCATGATGCTGGACTTGGTTGGAATGTCGGGATTCATGGATTTGGCGCGTTGCAAAAGTTCTAGCGAGCGGCGGTATTTCGCCTTCGCCCGAACCCGGTCGGACAACCGTTCAACCGTCTCGATATTATGGTTGAGGATGTCGGGCTTCGCTTCCATGACGGTCCGCAGCGCTTCCTCGTTCCCGAGGAAGTCGGGAATCAATACTTCCACCGAGCAAAGCGGGAGCCGCTCGCGGATCGCCGAGATCGTCCGCGCGAAGATCATGGCGCCTCCGTCCTTCAAATCGTCGCGCGCCACACTCGTTACGACACAGTGTCTTAGGTTCATCTTCTCCGCGGCTTCCGCCACGCGTCCCGGCTCTTCCAGATCGAGCTCGGTCGGCATCCCCGTATTGACGGCGCAAAACCGGCAGGCCCGGGTGCAGATGTCGCCCAGGATCATAAATGTAGCGGTACGGTTCGCCCAACATTCATAAATATTCGGACAACGCGCTTCCTCGCAAACGGTATGCAGGGTCTTGGAGCGCATCATATTTTTAATATCCTGATAGTTATCTCCGGTGGTCAGCTTAATTCGAATCCAGTCCGGCTTAGGTTCACTCACACGTTTAGACAAATCCGGAAACCTTCCTTCTTGTGGAATCAGCTATAGCGCCATTTATTATACCATGAATGGTCTGGAAATACCTACAGTAATACTGGAATAAAAACACAGCTTTAGCCTCATCCTAAAGGACAGCCATCTTCATCGAAGGAGGAGATCTTCCTTGAGATCTGATGCTTTTTCACGCAGCCGGATGTTTCGCAGCATCGTTTGCGTTCTCGTGCTGACTCTGCTGTCCACGGCTCCCGGCTTCGGCGCCGCCGCTGCCAAGGCTCCCGGAAGCCCCGCCCCTCATGGCGAGAAAAAGGCGGATGAGCTGAGGTTCAGCTTATACCGGGAGATCGCGATGCTGACACATGTCCCTTGGTATTGGCTCGCTGCGATCGATCAATATGAACGGACGATAACTCCACGCAAAAAAGAACAAGCCCCGCCGAAAAATAAACTGGTCGGAATTCGCTTCAAGGAAGCGTTCTGGGCCGGACCGTTAAATCCCAACACGACCGACACGAATCCGGCCACGATTCAACTGTTCGGCGGGATCGGCAAGGACGCCACGGCCGACGGCAAGGCAAGCCCCGAAAACGACAGGGACGCCCTGTTCACGATGGCGGTCTATTTAAACCATTTCGGATATGAAGAAGACGACATTCGGATCGCCTTATGGCGATACTACCAAAACGACTCCTCCGTGACACGCATCCGCCAGTTCGCCAAAATTTACAATACCTTCGGCCGGGTGAACCTCTCGGATACGGCATTCCCGTTACCGGTAAAAGCAAACTATACTTATCGCGACACTTATGGGGATCGTCGTGGTTGGGGCGGGGTGCGGATCCATGAGGGGACCGACCTGTTCGCCTCTTACGGCGTTCCGGTCCGCAGCGTCTGCTACGGGATTGTGGAGACCAAGGGGTGGAATCCTTATGGCGGCTGGCGCATCGGCATTCGGGATCTGAACAACCGGTATCACTATTACGCGCACCTTCAAGGCTATGAAAAAAATATCGAAGTGGGCGACCCGATCGAGCCCGGAAAAACGATCGGATGGGTCGGCAGCAGTGGCTACGGCCCCCCCGGCACACAAGGGCGGTTTCCGCCGCATCTCCACTACGGCGTTTACCGGGACACCGGGACGGCCGAGTGGGCGTTTAACCCCTACCCGCTCCTGGTACAGTGGGAAAGGGCGGATCGCAAGCGAAAATAGCGATAAAATCACGAAAATGGGCGCCTGCGGAGGTTAGGATCTGCGGCGCCCTTTTAATCGGTACTGCCCGTTGTTCAAATCGTTCACGGTTGTTCCGTAGAGGACTCTCCGCCTCCCCTCTCTCCCTTCGGGCCGGCGTCTGTCTGCGAATCGCCGGTTTGCGGGTCGAGTTCCCGACCTCCGTTTCCGTTTCCGTTGCCGGCTCCGGCCGCTCCGCCTTCGCCATGGCCCTCATCTCCATTGCCGCTTCCGCCCCCGCCCGGCGAACCGCCATCCGCCTCTGGACCCGTTCCGTCTGTTCCCGACTTTCCGGGCTGAGACGGCAGCGCGATACTCGGGGCTCCCCCCTGATCGCCGACCGGATTCCCTTTGCTATCGTAGTAATACATCGGAACTTCGCCCACCACCAGAAGATAGGAAACCGGAATTTCCGTCTCCACCGCCTGCGGTTCCATATCGAAGGGCACAACCACGGCCAATTCCGTACGTACCCGCAAATAAACTTCCACCAGGATATTATTAATCCCCGCGTCCTGCCGGCGGGTGTTCAAATCGACTTTCACATCGCCTTTGGGTTCGATCTTGATCGGGATGCTCGGCCCGAACGAGGCCAGAATCGGACTGCCCAGCGCCTGGCCGAGCGGAATATGCTCCGAAAGGCGGGCCACCTCGTCCAACGTGTTCCGGACGGTATGAATCGTGTCCGACGTGATTCGCATATGGGCCGAATAGTTCAGCATGAAGCCCGAGACTTTTCCCGCTCCGTCCGTTTTCCAGTCGATCAGATTGCCGACATGCTCCTCATTCGCCACCTGCGCCGTAATCGCCTCATTGATGGATTCCGTGGCGATCTGCTTCACGCGGATTTTGGCCAAATGCATAATCGGTTCCCGCATATGGCGTTCCACATATCCAATAAACTGAAATAAGGCAACGATCACCACCACGCCCGCGATGAGCCACAGTTTTCGCCGGCTAATCGGCCTCCGGTTCCGCCCGCTTCCCCATCTTCTCACCCTCCGGTAACGCCATCCCCTTCTGAACCGCACCTTCATCCCCCCTGCCCTGTCCATGGGTGCCTTCAATAAAGGGTATGCGCGTCTCCGAAAAAAAAGAAGGCCGGGCCTGGGGCCAGTTAGGAAGTTCGGTATCCGGCGACGCCGTCCCCGCAGGGCGGAACGGGTAATTCCGACGGATGCCTGCTTTCTGCCGCGATTTTGTCGAATCCGGCTCATTGGTGATGACGTAAAATAGTTTGGCCCGGCCGAAATTTTCTAACGGAAGCCATAGCCGCTATTTCGTACATTTGAGGCGATTGCGAATTCTAACGGACGCAGTAGCCGCTATTTCCCTAAAATGAGGCCATTCAGGCGGGAAAGTCGACAAATAGGCGCTATTATTTCCGTTAGAATTTCAAAAGTGCGGATTTTCGCGAAATAGCGGCTATTATTTCCGTTAGAACCAACTGTGTTCGCTAAAACCAGCGCGCGGCATGTAGTTCGCGTTAATCCCAATGCGCGGCGTTAGGCCAAAATCTGATTTCGGGGCCCGCTCAGAGTAATAAGGTCCTTCTCTTCTTGACCGCTATTCTTCCCTAAACCGTATCGGGCGGCAACTTGTCCCTTGCCAGACAACCTTAATAACATAAAATTCCTGCATATCTGCATGTTTTTTTCTTGTTCGGAACAAAAATTTGAAAATTCCTGCGATTCTGCAGGAATCTTTGACGAAACCGGCTCGTTTCTCTAAAATCACTAGAAATACCTGCAGATTTGCATCTTTTTCTAACATCCGCTCAGGAATCGGCCTGAATACCTGCAGATTTGCATCTTTTTGGAGTTGGCCGGGTTGGAAGGTAGGGGTTAGGCACCTTGATCTTCGTCAACTAAATACGATTTGGCGACTCCTCATTTTCTCCTACTACGATGTCTGATGAGGCACCGGCGCCCCAAACCAAATGACCGGTATTGCGGATTAGAGCAGGGCATGGCGCACACGAAAAAAGCCTGCATCTTTCGCAGGCTTTTTTCGTATGGCGACGCTCTAATCCGTCCCGCCGTCACTTCTCAGTTCTCCACGGCCTTCAGTCTGAACATCGCGCTGGCGTAGTCGCCCTTCAGTCCGGGAAGGGGCAAGCCGATCCGCATCAGCCGGTCGCCGGGCAGCACATCCTCCGTGCTTTCGCCTTCGATCCGGTAATCATAGTCCGGATGAAGACCCTGGAGCCGCAGCCTCCGCTCCGGAGCGTTGGGCTCGGCCAGCACCCGGAAATAGAAGGCCAGCGCTTCTTTGCGGTCGGCGGATACGAACATCCAGGCGGACTCGCCTCCCTCGAACGGGCTTAATAGCCGATAGAGATCGCCCTGTTGCACGAGGGAGCGGATCTCCTTATATACCCGGACCTGCTCCTTCACGATTTCCTTCTCTTCATCCGTAAACTGGGTCAGGTCCAGTTCATAGCCGAAGTTGCCGGACATCGCCACATCGCCTCGCATTTTCAGCGGGGTCATGCGCCCTACCTGATGGTTCGGCACCGCGGATACATGGGCCCCGATCGAGCTGACCGGATAGACCAGGCTGGTGCCGTACTGAATCTTGAGCCGCTCGACCGCGTCGGTATTATCGCTGGTCCAGGTTTGCGGCATATAATACATCATGCCGGGATCGAACCGGCCGCCTCCGCTCGAGCAGTTCTCGAACAAGATATGCGGAAACTCGGACGTCAGCCGTTCAAGCAGTTCGTACAGCCCCAACACGTACCGGTGGGCGATCTCGGCCTGCTGCTCGGGCGGGCTCTGCACGGAACCGATTTCCGTCAAATAGCGGTTCATGTCCCATTTGATGTAGGAGACCGGCACCGTGCTAAAAATCCCGCTCAGCGTCTGGTAGATATACTCCCGCACATCCGCGCGCGAATAATCCAGCACAAGCTGCCACCGCGCCTCCGTCCGGCGCCGGCCTTCGACGTGAAGGCACCAATCCGGATGCTGGCGGTACAGTTCGCTGTCCGGGGAGATCATCTCCGGCTCCACCCATAATCCGAACTGCATGTCCAAAGCTTTGACCTGGTCCGCAAGGTCGGTCAGGCCGCCGGGCAGCTTGCGCAAATCGGGCGTCCAATCGCCGAGGGACGATCTGTCGTTATCCCGCTTGCCGAACCACCCGTCGTCGAGCACGAAGAGCTCGATGCCCAACTCGGCACCCGCCTTGGCGATCGATACGATCTTCTCCGTAGTGAAGTCGAAGTAAGTGCCCTCCCAGTTGTTGACCAGAATCGGCCGTTCCCGGTCGCGATGCACCCCGCGGCTCAACCGGGTCCGGTACAAACGGTGATACGTTCTCGACATCGCTCCGAGCCCGGCCGGCGAATACACCATCACGGCTTCCGGCGTTTGAAAAGCTTCTCCCGGTTTCAAAACCCAGTGGAAATCAAACGGATTCAGCCCGATGGACAGCCTCGTGCTCCGGAAGGGATCCACTTCGGCCTGGGCCGCGAAGCTGCCGCTGTATACCAGGCTCATGCTATACACCTCGCCGTGCTCTTCCCCGGCTCCCGGCTCCGCCAGCGCGACGAACGGGTTCAACTGGTGCCCGCTGACCCCCCGTCTGCTTTCGATTACCGTTCCTCCGGACCCGAGCGGGCGGCGCTCCAGGTGCCCTTCCCTGGCCCATGTACCGGCCAGATAGATCATGTCCAGGTCGGATCGCGGCAAATCGACGCTGGCGCTCAGCGCCCGCATCACCCCAAGCGGACCCGTGCCGGAATTGACCAGGCGCGCCGACCGGGTCACCGCGTCGGCGTGTTGGAATACGGTATAGTTCAAATACACCGTCAGGCCGCTGTATTCGTCCCTTAACTCCAACTCCAGCGTTTCGGCTTCTTCCTCGCTTTCCGCATAGACCGCGGGCAGCCCCTCAAGCTTCGGCTTGCCTCCGAAAATCCGGTGCCCCTGATATTTCAGCTCCGTAATCCGGGAACCGTCCTCAAGCCGGACTTGATACGCCGGATGGCGGAAATCCCCTGACCCGTACTGCGGGTACTCCTGCGGAAGCCGGTCCAGCGCAAGATTGCCGCTCAAATTAATGTAACTTCGGGGGCGGTCCGTCAGCCGCAATTTTTGTCCCCAATACGCATGAGCCGGGTAACCGTTCACGATTTGCAGGATATAACTCATATTCTCCGATTGAAGATGGAAGATCTGTTCCGATTCATTATATTGGATCGCCATAATAATCCCCTTTTCCGACAAATTCATTAAAAAACCCGCTATTCCTCCCATCATAAGGCGGAGATCCCGAAGCCGTAAATGGAACATCGCTACACAAATATGGCATAGTCATAGATTATCGTGAAAAATAACGGAAATCTGGCGAATCTATATGGTATGGTACTAGATAGAACAGATCACAACGCAGTAAGGGGGAATCCTCATTGATCGAATATCTGGCGGTCCACCCGTCCTTTCTCGATCTGCACCTGACCCAATACGGAATGGAGCAGTGCACACCTCTTCATGACTTCGGACCCGCCGTCCGGGACTATTATCTTTTGCACTTCGTCCTGGAAGGCAGAGGCAAGTTTGAAACCCGGGAGCACAGCTATCCCCTGGAACGAGGTCAGGCTTTTCTCATTTCTCCGGGGGAGGTAACTTACTACCAGGCCGACAGGGAGCACCCGTGGAAATATGGATGGATCGGGTTTCAGGGCATCCAGGCGGAAGCTTTTTTGCAGGAGGCCGGTCTCTCCGTGGAATGGCCCATTCTCCACCGGTTTGATCCTGAGCTTGTCGAGAAACGGATCTTTCAGATGCACCACGCCAAAAAGATGGAGAGCGGGCGCGATCTGAGACGGGCCTCGCTTCTGTATTCGCTGTTTTCCCACATGGCCGAAGCCAACCCCAAGCCGGCCTCCGCATGGGGGAAGCATAACCGGCAGGACCTGTATGTGCAAAAGGTGATTGATTTTATCGAGATCAACTATGCCGACAAAATCAGGATCTCGCAAATCGCCGACTACGTCGGTCTCGACCGCAGCTATCTTTGCGCCGTGTTTAAAGCGCGAATGGGCACCAGTCTCCAGGAGCACCTGATCCGGTTCAGGATCAACAAGGCGTGCAGCCTGATGAACAACCCGCTGCTGACGATCGGCGATATCGCGAGGTCCGTCGGATACGAGGATCCGCTGCTTTTTTCCAAAATGTTCAAAAAAGAAAAAGGGCTCTCCCCCAGACAGTACCGCTGTTCCCCAACGGATGCCTGAAGGGAGGCCCCTTCGTTTTTATTCAGACTAGGCTTGAACAGTTCTTTTGGCAACCAGCACCTCATAGGGGGCGAGCGCCCATGGTTGGCTTAGATCGGCTTCACGGCTCACGGCCTGCCAGTCCGAACCGAGCGGCAAAATGGCCGCGGAAGCCGCATTATAGTTTTGTAAGAAGATATACTCCACTTTCTCATCAGACCGGGCGGCCGCATATACCCCATCGGGCAGCGTGATGTCGACCGGCCTGTACAGCCCGACCGATTCGGTCAGATCCAGATAAAAATCATCATAAAAACGCGCCTCGAAGTGGCTGGCGATATAATACGCCTGACCGCGGCCAAAAGTATTCCTCGTTACCGCCGGCCTTCCGGCATAGAAATCCTCGTCATACACCAGGAGCGTCTCCGCCCCTTCCAAATGAAGCAGATCGCACAGCTTATTGCAGACGTAGGAGCCGCGCAGGGCTCCTGCGCCCTTCCCGAACGGTTGGACCACGCTGCCGCGGTTATGTTCGTGGTCATACAGTCCGTCGATTTCCTCGCTAACCACGCCGGCCACGTCCGTCAACCGGTAAGGAGCATCCCCTTGGAAAACCAGGTCGTTCTCGTTCACGATCCCGCTCCAATAGGTCATGACGAGGACCCCGCCCCGCTCGACGAAAGAGCGCAGCTTCCGTTCAAACTCCCCCCGGAGCATATAGATCATCGGAGCGATGAGCAGTTTATAGCCGTCGATGTCGCTCTCCATATCCACAAAATCCGTCGTAATGCCCCGTTTGAGGAGGGCCCGGTAATGGGACTGGACTTCTTCGATATAGCCCATATCCCGATTACGCGGTCCTTGCGAGTCTTCGATCGCCCATTTGTTTTCCCAATCGTACACGATAGCCGCTTCCGCCTTCGGTACGGTACCGGCTACCCCGGACAGGCTGCCGAGCAGTCGGCCCAAGTCCGCGACTTCGTCAAAAACTCTCGTGTCCGCGCTGCCGTCATGAGACACGACCGCCCCGTGAAACTTCTCGCTGGAGCCGCGGCTTTTGCGCCACTGAAAATACTGGACCGAATTCGATCCATGAGCCACCGCCTGCAGGGAGGAGAGCTTATGCATCCCCGGCTTTTTCAGTTTCGATACGCTCTGCCAATTGGTCATGCTGGGCGAGCTTTCCATCAACAGGAAAGGCGCTTTTTTGATCGATCGCATCAGATCGTGATTCATGGCGGTATCTACGGCAATCTCGATATCCGGTTTCTTGTGCCAGGTCGGATAATTGTCCCAGGACACGATATCTACCGCATCTTTGAACTTGAAGTAGTTAAGTCCGTTGTAGTAATACATGAAATTGGTCGTCGCCGGAAGTTCCGGGCGGTACGCCTTCACTGCGGCAATTTCATGCCGCATGAAATCCAGGGTTTGATCCGTCACAAACCTCCGCCAATCCAGATTCATGCCGTGTATCGCATTTTCCCCGTGAGGGGCCGGCGACTCGATCTGCGACCAGTCGGTATACGTGTGGCTCCAGAACGTGGTCCACCATTGCTCGTTCAAGTTATCGAGCGTGCCGTACTTGCGCTCCAGCCACTGCCTGAAAGCCTCCTGGCATAAGTCGCAGTGGCAGTCTCCGCCGTATTCATTGGAAATATGCCACAGCTTGACCGCCGGATGATGGCCGTAACGCTTGGCAAGCTCTCCATTGATCCGCTCGATCTTTTCCCGGTAAACGGGCGATGTATAGCAGTGGTTATGGCGCGCCCCGAACAAGTTGCGGCGGCGGTCCGCGGAGACCCGCAGCACCTCGGGATACTTCTGCGCCAGCCAGGCCGGCCGCGCGCCGGAAGGGGTGGCCAGGAATACGGAGATCCCGTTGGCGTGCAGGGAATCGAGGATCCCGTCCAGCCAATCCCACCGGTAGCTGCCTTCCTCGGGCTCCAGGGCGGCCCAGGAGAAGATCCCGACGGACATCACATTGCAGCCCGCTTTTTTCATATATTCGATGTCCTGCTTCAGAATCTCCGGATGTTTCAACCATTGTTCCGGATTATAATCGGCTCCATGCAAAAGCCGCTCGTTAAAATAAGCGCTCATCTTCATCCTCCGTTCCTTATTTGACCGAACCGAGCATCCCCTGGACGAACTGCTTCTGCAGCAGGAAGAAGATCGCGACCGTCGGAAGCGTCGTCACCACAATGGCCACCATAATGATCCCGTAGTCCGGATTATAGGAGGAGGCCAGCGAGGACACGATCAGCGGCAGCGTCTTTTTCTCCTGGGTTTGCAGCGCGATGAGCGGCCAGAGGAAATTGTTCCAGTTATTCATGAACGTGATGATGGCCGCCGCCGCGTAGGTCGGCTTCATCGTCGGCATGTAAACGCGCGTAAACAAACGCCACTCGTTCAGTCCGTCAACCCGTCCCGCCTGCAGCAGTTCGCGCGGAAACGACTTCGTATTTTGCATAAAGAAGAAAATCATAAACGCCGTAGTAATCGTCGGCAGAATGACGGCCGTCGGCGAGTTGAGCAGCCCCATCCGGCTGAACATGCGGAACAGCGGAATCATTACGGCCGCAAACGGCATCATCATGGAGAGCATCAGCAGACCGAACAACCGGTCCTTGCCCCGGGATCGGTAGATTTCAAAACCGTAGCCGGCCATGGAGCTAAGAATGAGCGTGAACAGCGTGCCGACGACGGCGATGAGCGCCGAGTTCCAAAACGCCGTTCCCAGCGTGGTCATATCCAGCAATTTGGTAATATTTTCCGAGAGCATCGAACCGAAGCTGAATTTGCCTTTGACAATGTCGGAGGAACTGTTCGTCATGCCGATCAGCATCCAGAGAAACGGAAACAAAGAGATCGCGGACACGATCATTAAAAACAGGTGAACCCCCAGCGCGCTGGCTTTCTTCATTTCTTCTCCCCTCCTACCTTGAGCTGGAAGAACGCAAGCACGGCAACCATAATAACGATCGCGTAAGACACCGTAGCCGCATAGCCGAAGTTTGGCGTGTAGACGAACGACAGATTGTAAATGTATTGGGAAATCGTCATCGTCGCATTCCCGGGACCCCCGTTGGTGATATTGACGACCTCGTCAAACAGCTGTAGCGTCCCGTTCGTGGATATAATCGCCGTAAACAAGATGATCGGTTTGAGCATCGGAACCGTGATGGAAAAGAACTGTCTGGTCTTGGAAGCTCCGTCGATCGAAGCGGCTTCGTAAACGCTCGGATCGATATTTTGCATTGCGGATAAATAAAAGATCATATTATAGCCGGTCCAACGCCAGGTGATGGCGGCAATGATGACGACCCTCGCCCAAACGGGATCCATAAGCCAGGCGATCGGCCCGTCGATGAGATGGATCGACATCAGCATTTTGTTCAGAATGCCGTCCACGGCAAAAATGCTTTTGAACAAAACCGCATAGGAAACCAGCGAAGTTACGCAGGGCAGGAAGATCGCCGTCCGGTAAAACCCTTTAAAACGAAGCTTCGGCATATTCAGAAAATACGCGATCACCAGTCCCAGAAACAGCATGATCGGCACCTGGACGACCAGGTAGAGCAATGTGTTGAAGAGCGCCTGCTTGAACATCGGATCCGAGAACAGTCTCGCGTAATTGTTCAGTCCGATAAAGCTGGTGACATTTCCTTTGCCCGATTGAAACGATAAGATGAGAGACTGGATCATCGGATAAAAGCTGAACAAGACAATGATAGCGGAGGGCAGCAGTACAAACTGCCACCCCATAAAAGTTGATTTCGTCGATTTACTGCCCATAAGTCACCTGCACCTCGATTGGATTTATTGCACCTGCTGCTCAAACAATCTTTGGATGTTGAACAGGCTGTCTTTCAGGTCTGCTCCGTTCAATATGTTGGGCAGTTCGTTCTTCAAGGCGTCCTTGGCCTCCTGCGTATAGGTTCCCAGGCTGATTCCCGGCACCTGTTTCGACCACTCGGTGAAATCTTTATAAATCGCTTGTCCGCCGAAGAACTCTGATTCCTGGCCGTACGCCTCGCTGGAGAATGCGGGAATGTAAGAACCTACGCCGCCGTTCTCTTTCAGGAAGCGCTCGTAGAATTCACTGCTTCCGCCAATCGTTTTCGCCAGGAAGTCGATCGCCAAATCCTTGTTGGCCGAACCTTCAAGGACAAACCAGCTCGATCCGCCTTCATTGGACGCGTTAACCGCACCCTCGACATTCAGTCTTGGAATCGGAGCCACGCCCCATTTGCCGCTTTGATCCTTGGCATCCATAATCGAGGCTACCTGCCATACCCCGGACACGACCGTGGCGACGTCCCCCGAGTTAAAGCTGCCGACGAATTCGCTCCATCCGGTTACCGGCTTGGCGATCCCGGAATCGGAAATCGCTTTGTATACCCGGAGCGTCTCCGCCATAACCGGGTTGTCTACGAAATTCCCCTTGTTATCCGGGGTAATGTACCAGGAGCCCCCCGACTGCAGCAAAATGGAGGTCAGCGCTTCGTCGTTCGGGTTGATCGTGGACATGTATTTTCCCGTTTTTTCCTTAACCTCTTTCCCGATTTCGATGTAGCGATCCCAGGTGATGTTCTCCAAGTCTTCCGCTTTGAAGCCGGCCTGTTCCAAATAATCGGTACGGTAGAACATGCCGGTCACGCCGATATCGAACGGGACGCCATAAATTTTGTCGTCGATACGCAGCGCGTCCACTTTGTAGGGAGAAAACTGGCTGTAGTCCACTTTGTCCGTAAAATCGGCAAACGTGTTCGGATAAGCGGTTACATATTTTTGAATATTCGGATCGTTAACCAAAATAATATCCGGAAGCCCGTCCTTTACGCCTGCCGCCAAATTTGTATTCAGCTTCTGTTCCAGGTCAGTTTTGGCCATATCCACCACTTCCAGTTGGAAGTCGGGATGATCTTTTTTGTACAACTCCTCAGCAATTTTCAACGCCGCACCGTTAAAGGACGGATCCCAAGCCCAGGCAACCACTTTTTTGGAGCCGGATTTTCCTTCGCTCCCCTCCGCGCCTCCGGCGGTTTCCGACTTGGCGGACCCGCACGCCGCAAGCAGCGAAGCCGTCAGAGAGACGAGCAGTAGAACGGAAAGCCATTTTTTCAATGTGTACAACCCCTTTTGTTTGATTTGTGTAAGCGCTTCATGGATTTCGATATTCATTTTAGAAAAA
Source organism: Paenibacillus faecis (assembly GCF_008084145.1). Lineage (GTDB taxonomy): Bacteria > Bacillota > Bacilli > Paenibacillales > Paenibacillaceae > Fontibacillus > Fontibacillus faecis. The sequence goes on from NZ_VSDO01000001.1 coordinate 1,732,840, forward strand.
GCGGGCCCCAAAGTATAATAATAATTAGCTTAATATTAGCAGGAATTTTGGATGTCTCCCGGCCGGTCTTACCCGGCTAGTAAAAATTATGGAGACTAGCAAATATTTTTGCAGATATTTTACTTGGCGGTCCTGCCATACCTTTCTATATTAAATTGATATATGATGAGGTAAAAGAAAAACGGCAGTGAGGTGTGAATATGGAACAGCGCTCCAAAAACTTCCGAGTGATGATTGTCGACGATGAAGCGATCCTGCGAACGGGACTGCTGCATCTATGCTCTTGGAGCGATCATGGAATCGAAATCGTCGCTCAGGCCTCAAATGGCCAGGAAGCGCTTCAACAGATCGAAACGGTTCGTCCGCATGTGGTCATTACGGATATCGTCATGCCGCTGATGGACGGCGTAGAATTTACGAAGGCGATGAAATTGCGCTACCCGGAGATCAAAATCATCGTATTGAGCAGTTACAGCGAATTCAGTTATGTCCGCGAGGTGTTTAAATACGGGGTGACCGACTATTTGCTGAAGCCCAAGGTTTCCGCGCCTGAGCTCATCTCTCTGATTCAAAGCTTGTGCAGCGATTTGGAGTGGAAGACGAAAGCTCCCGCTGCCGAAACCCTGGATATCTCGCTTGCTCTAGGTCAGTGGCTGGATCACGACATCCCCCGGGAGGAGATGGATGAGGAGCTGCTGCGCGGGCTAACCCGGCATTTCCCGTCGCGTTTTTATCGCATGGCCTTGGCGGATCTCAGCCTGCTGCTGAATCGAACCAAATGGACTCAGAGCCAAGTGGAGCAGGTCATTCTCCAATATGCGGCGGAAGAATTAAGCGGCCTTCCCTACACCGTCGTATTTTTGAAGAACGAAGTACTGCTTCTTATTAATTTCAATTTACAGGAAGCCGGGGAGGCGGTCGATTCGCTTGCCGCCTTTGCGCGGCGGATTCAAGCCTCGTTGAACTTTGTTTCCTTCCTTCAATCGGAAGCTTTCGAAGATATCCGGCAAACCGCGGGGGAGCGGGAACGGCTTCTTCCCTGTCTGGGCAAACTGATCTATTTTCCCGACAGCGCCATCATTCCGGAAACCCGGATTATAAATCATAACGACGACAGCGCCTCCTTCGACCAGACCCCGTTTCTGACCGCGCTGCGCATGCTTGCTATGGATGAATCCATCCGCCAATTGAAAGCGCTTCTATCGGGAATTTCGTCGGCCCAATCCTATAACGAATACAGCCTGAAACTCCTGTGCCAAAACTTGGTTTATAACGCGCTCACCACGCTGGAACAGATGAAACAACCCGTGATGGAGCTGGGCGCTTCCAAGCTGAAGCTATTTAAGCAGATCGATCTGGCTTTCGGCATCCGCGAACTGGAGGAGGTGCTGCTTCAATTTCTGCAAGCGCTTAAAGGTGCAATCCGGGCCACGGATCTGTCGCAAACCGCGATACTGCAAAAAATTTACGATTACGTTAACGAAAATTTCGACAAGGACATTTCCCTGGCGGAAATGGCGAACGCGCTCCATCTGAATTACAGTTACTTGTCCTCGTACTTCAAACAGCGTACCGGGGAGAACCTGACCTCGTACATCAACCGGGTACGCACCGAGAAGGCCAAGGAGCTTCTGCTGAACCAGGAATTGTCGATTTCCGAAGTGAGCCGGTTAACCGGTTTTTCGGAGCATAATTACTTCTCCAAGGTGTTTAAAAAAATGACGGGGATGACCCCGGCGGAGTATCGAAACCATATCTTCCAGTAAAGACAGGTGGCCTTTCCATGCTGAGAAAAAACAGCATATTCATCAAAATGTTGATTCTGATGCTCTCCGGCATTTTGGTCATCTCCTTGCTCCTTATGCTCGCCTCTTCCACCATTTCGGAACGCATTTTATTAAAGCAGGTTGTAAGGAGCGCTTCGGCCAATATGAACCTGGTCAAAGACGATTTGCTCAGTTATAACGATCAAGTCGCGGGCACCATGCTGCAGATCGGCAGCAGCAGCGAGTTCAAAAATTATATTACCAAGCCGGCCGACACGCCTTTGCAGCAAATCAATCTGGTCATTTCGCTCGGCAGATATATCGACCTGTACAAGGACTATTTGAGTCCGGAAAAATCGCATATCATCGTCTCCGGGCTGCCGGGCGAAGGAGGACGGCATTACTCCAGCAATGCGCTTAAATGGGACAAGATCCCGCAGGATATCGTCACCAAATATATGACCGTCGACGGGAAGATTCCGAACCGCATCCTGTATCACAGCAGTCCGGATCTGTTCGTGGAATCCGTTCCTTACGACAATTTTATATTCGCCACCAAGCCGCTCGTCGACAGCGGCACAGGCTGGATGTACGGGTATGCGGCGGTGGTCATGGATGAATTGAATATTTTTCGCAAGTACAGTCCTTATGTATCCGAAGGCATTCATATTTCCCTGATTTCGGCGGACGGGACCATCCTTTCCAGCAGCGAAAGGAGCATGATCAGCAAAAAGGACGACTCGCTTCTCGCCATAGCGCTGGAGACCGCCAAGCAGAAAGACGGAGTACGGGCGGAATCCCGTCAGAAGCAAACCTATATTTCCTATTATCTGCCGGAGTTCAACGCTTATTTGCTGGAGGAAATCAACCAGCTCAAGGCCTTTGCGCCGTTATATAACATCTCGTGGGAGATTTCGAAAGTCGTGAGCATCGTGCTGGCTCTCACCCTGATTTTTGTTTATTTCATGAGCCGGCGGATTACCCGTCCGCTGAACAACCTGGTTAAAACGATGCAGACCAACAAGGGGGATAATCTCAAGCTGCACCCGCTGCAAGAGGACGGAAGCTATGAAACCAACGTGCTGACCAAAGCGTATAACCGGATGATCAAGGAGATCGACCGATACACCGAAAAACTGCTCTACGAGCAGCAGGAACGCCGGAAGGCCGATTTGAACGCGCTGCAGATGCAGATCAATCCTCACTTTTTGTACAATACTTTAAGTTCGATCAAATACTTGGCCAAAATGCAGCGTTCGGATCAGGTGGACCAGACGATCAACAGCCTCATCTCCATGCTTCAAAGCACGATCGGCTCCACGGAGGATATGGTTACCGTCGAAACCGAAATCGAGACGCTGAAGCACTATGTGTATATTAATCAGATCAGATACGGCGACCAGATCCGGGTTCATTACGAAGTCGCCGAAGACTGCCGCAGGCTGCTCGTTCCGAAGCTGGTGATTCAGCCGTTCGTGGAAAACGCCTTCTTCCATGCCTTTCCCGGTTCCTCCAGCGGAACGATCCATATTTATATCCGCAGACAGGAGGAGGATCTGATGATCGAAGTCATGGATAACGGGGTCGGCATGTCCGCGGTTCCGGCACAGATCCGCGACCGCAAGAAGCACAGATTATCGGGAATCGGCGTGTCCAACGTCCACAGCCGGATTCGGCTGTTATTCGGTTCCCGTTACGGAATCCGCATTCAAAGTGAGGAAGGGTACGGAACGGCCGTGATGATCACCCTTCCGGCGATAGATCAAACGGATGCCGCGGAGGAACGGGCGGAAACCGGGTAAAAAACAAGGCTGCCCCTGCAGGCAGCCTTGTTTGGACTTTCCTATGGACTTTCGTCTTACTTCCACCACGTATCGAACGGCGTTACCGGAAGCTCGCGCTTATGCTGGGTTACCCGGTAACGCTTCTCGATGTTCTCTTTCGCCTTGGGCTCTACCTCGTTCCCCGTCAGGTACTGATCGAGAATCTCATATGTCATGCCCAGCTCGGCTTCATCGGCTTGCTGCGGCTTGTGGTCGAGGAGATCGGCGGTCGGCGTCTTTAAATACAACCGTTCCGGAGCGCCCAGCTCCTTGAGAAGCTCGCGGCCCTGGGTTTTCGTCAATCCCGATAACGGCAAGACGTCGGCCCCGCCGTCCCCGAATTTCGTAAAGAAGCCGGTGACCGCCTCCGCCGCATGATCCGTGCCGATGACGAGGCAGCCCTTGGCCCCGGCGATGGCGTACTGTGCGATCATCCGCATGCGCGCTTTCACGTTGCCCTTGTTGAAATCCGACAGCGTCTCGCCCACGGATTGCTCGAACTGCTCGGCGGCGGCTTGAACCGGCTCCTCAATGTTATACACCAGGGAGTGGTCCGGCCGGATAAACTCCAGCGCCGCTTGAGCGTCGGCTTCATCCTTCTGCACCCCGTACGGCAGCCGAACGGCGTAGAAAGCGGCCTCCCGTCCTTCGGCGCGCAGTTCCTCGGCCGCCAGTTGGGCCAGCCGTCCCGCCAGCGTGGAGTCCTGCCCGCCGCTGATCCCCAGCACAAAGCCTTTGGCGCCGGCATTTTTGCAATAGGCCTTCAAGAAGTCGACGCGAATGCGGATTTCTTCCTGCGGATCGACCCCCGGCTTCACTTTTAACGTCTCGATAATTTGCTGCTGCGTGTTCATCTGATTTTCCCCTTCCTATTGGTATAATCGATGCTCTCTGATATAACTGTAACAGCTTTCGGGAACGAGGTAGCGCGGCTCCCCGCCCCGCCTCAGTTCATCCCGGATATAGCTGGAGCTGATCTCCATCGCCAGGCCCTTGTCGATCAAATGAAAAGTCTGTCCATCGTCGGCATTGCGGAGAATGGGCGAACGGCTGATGGCCGACAGCATGTTGATGCCGTCCCTGGCCATGACGATGAACTTGTTCTCGGCGATCAGTTCCTCGGACTTCTTCCATTTCCCTTCTCCGATGTCCAGCAGCAGGTCGGCTCCCATGATAAAGTTCACTTCATCCTCCGGATACGCGGCCTTGAAATGCTGGAGCGTCAAGTAGGTCGCGATTTCCCAGCCGGCCTGCTTCATCTCGTAGTCGTCGGCCACGAACTTCCCGTTTCCGGCGATCGCCAGCAAAATCATGTTCCACCGGTGTTCGTCACTAATGTGCATCGTCTTGTCGGGCCGCTTGTTCGAACAGGGCAGAAAAATCACTTTATCCAGCCTGCAGCGGTGGGCGACGGTGCTTGCGGTCCAAAGATGGACGTTCGTGATCGGATCGAAGGAAGACCCGTAAATTCCGATTTTCCCCATGGCTGCCGCCTCCTCAGGATTCGATCCGCTCGTTGACTTTTTGCCTGATTTCCTCAATCAGCCTCATCTTATTGTCCCAGCAAGCCTGGCTCAAATCGACCGGATATTCCGCCGGATTGAGCAGCCGCTTGTATTCCTCCCACAGCACGTTCAAATTGTCCGCATGGAACTCGCGGATCTCCCGAAGCGTTGGAAGCTCGTAAACCAGCTCCCCGTCCCGGAAAATCAAATGATGCAGTTCCCTCGCTTCGAAATTGGTCACAAATTTGGCGATATGGGTGTGTACCGGATGGAACATCTTGATCCGCTCTTCTTGAGCGGGGTTTTCATGCTCCAGGACGATATAATCGCCTTCCGACTTTCCGCTGCCCTTGTTGATGATGCGGAATACTTTCTTTCGGCCCGGGGTGGTGATCTTCTCCGGATTGGAGCTGATTTTGATCGTATCGGTCATTTGCCCGTGCTCATCCTCGATCGCAATCAGTTTATAAACGGCGCCCAAGGCCGGCTGGTCATAGGCGGTGATCAGCTTGGTTCCGATCCCCCACACATCGATTCTGGCCCCTTGAGCTTTCAAGTTCATAATCGTCAGCTCATCCAGATCGTTCGAAGCGTATATCTTCGCCTCGGTGAAGCCCGCCTCATCCAGCATTTTGCGTGCTTCTTTGGACAAATAAGCCAAGTCGCCGCTGTCCAGCCGGATGCCGAGGAAATTAATGCGGTCGCCGAACTCCTTGGCCACCCGGATCGCCGTCGGGACCCCCGACTTCAGCGTGTCATAAGTATCGACGAGGAAAACGCAATTCCGGTGGGTTTCGGCATACTTGCTGAACGCCGTGTACTCGTCGCGGTAAGCCTGTACCATGGCATGGGCGTGCGTCCCCGCCGTAGGAATGCCGAACAGCTTGCCCGCCCTTACGTTCGAGGTCGCGTCAAACCCGGCTAAATAGGCCGCCCGCGTCCCCCAAATGGCGGCATCCATCTCCTGCGCCCGCCGGGTCCCGAACTCCATGCTCACCTCGTTCCCGATCAACTGCTTGATCCGGGAGGCTTTCGTCGCGATAAGCGTCTGGAAATTCACAATGTTCAGCAGGGCGGTTTCGATTAGCTGCGCTTCCGCCAAAGGGGCTTCAATCCGCAGGATCGGCTCGTTGGCAAACACCAGCTCGCCCTCTTTCATCGAACGAACCGTCCCCGTAAACGTCAATTCGGCCAAATACGCCAGGTAATCCTCGCTGTAGCCTTCTTCTCTTAAATAAGCCAAATCGTTGTCCGTGAAGCGGAAATCGCTAAGATAGCGGACCACCCGCTCCAATCCCGCAAACACGGCATAGCCGTTCTGGAAGGGGATCTTGCGGAAGTACACTTCAAACACCGCTTTTCGCTTATGCATGTTATCCTTCCAGTACACGTGCGCCATATTGATTTGATATTTATCCGTATGCAGCGCGAGGCCGTCGTCCGGGTAGCTCATTCTCGTGTTCCTCCTAGGTAAGTAGAGTGGTTGTTGTATGAACAAGTTAAATCACCGATGCGCCGAGCGAGCCTTTAAAATGCCTCAAGGCCCAGGCATGGCCCTCCTGGTCGAAGCTGGCCACGGCCTTTTCATGAACCACGATCGAGAATCCCCGGTTATAGGCATCCACCGCCGTATGCAGTACGCAGATATCCGTGCAGACGCCCACCAAATGAAGCTCCGTGATCCCTCGCGCGCGAAGTTTCAATTCGAGGTCCGTTCCCGCAAACGCGCTGTATCTCGTTTTATCCATCCAGTACACCTGCTCCGCATCGCGATGCGTCTGATACAGCGACTCCAGCGCACCGTACAGGCGGCGTCCCTCCGTTCCTTCGATATTATGAGGGGGAAACAACTTCGTTTCCGGGTGAAAAGCGTCTCCCTCCTTATGGAGGTCGATCGCAAAGACGACGAACTCGCCCTTTTGCAAAAACTCGCGGGTGATCTCCACGATCGCTCCCTCAATCGCCTGCCCCGGCGTACCGCAGGTTAGAGCGCCGCCCTCCGCCACAAAATCGTTCGTATAATCGATGTTGATCAAAGCCCGTCTGGGTTCGTTCATCCTTCATCCCTGCTTTCTTGTATGATAAAGTGAATGATTGACTTTCACGTCCACGAAGCGGTAAAGCTGCGTCGGCTTTTTGGAGGTTCGCGTCGTCTTTTTTCCGCTGATCTCCTGGATAAAAGGAAGCGTCTTGATCTTTCTCGCAAATGCGGCATCCAGCGCAATCGCCGAATCGTCCGTCACCGTCAGCAGCACGGCCTGAAGCTCGGAATAGGTGAACTCTTCGGGCAAGAAGGCCTTGGCGGCCGTCGTCTCCAGCAGCTTCTGCCGGATCACCGCGATCGCGTCCTCAATAATCCGGGCGTGATCGAAGGCAAGGTCCAGGTTCAATACCTCTTTTACGGAAAAAAGCTCCACCTCGCTGGCGTCGTCATTGGCCTGCCGGCCGGACAATTGATACTCGGGGACAATCGCGTAGTGCGCGTTGGAAATAATCCATCCCCGCGGATCCCGCCCCGGCGTATCGTAGACGCCGAAATGCTCGAGATGGATGTTCTCCACCCCGGTCTCTTCCTTCAACTCCCGCGCCGCCGACTGGAAGGCGGTTTCCGTGTGGGCTACAAAGCCCCCGGGCAGCGCCCATTTGCCCGCCTCGATGTTCGGTCGCCCTTCGCTGTCGGTCATACTGCGCTTGATCAGCATGATGTGCAGGTCCATGACCGGCGGCTTAAACATGTCCGCTTTCGTCGACAGGATGGTAAACACCGCGATATCCGCCGTATATCCATCGGGGGTGACGTACTTTTTCACGTCATACTGCTGCATAGCCTGCTCGTTCGACATGGTGAAAGCTCACTCCTTTCGTCAGCTTTTAACAATTAACGATTTGTTAATTGTATTATATGCACTTTTTCTCCCTCTGTCAACCACCATTTGGAAAATCAGGCGAACTCCCGGAAAGACAGCGTCTCCGCAGAAAAAAAATGTGCCAAAATCGACCCTTTAGCCCGTTTCTCCTCTAAAGTTATACCGTAATAGCTTCCGATATATGGAGTAATCCTGATTTATTTTCTATTAATGACGGGTCCCTAATTCACCGTGAAAAGAGGTGTTCCCCACTACAATTTTACTTCCAAGAATCTACACCATCTAAAAAGGGAGAGAGCACCATCTTATGAGCAGAAGCGCCAAACAGATCATTACATCCGTTCTCGCTACGTCCCTCCTGTTTTTTTCGGGAGCGACAGGTTCGGCTTATGCCGGTGACCCGCAGTCAGGAACAGAGCAAGAAATTATCGTCGTCTACAAAAATGACGCAGGCAAAGACGCCGTTTACGAGGAAAGCGTCGAAGTCAATCACGAGTTCGACACGATCCCGGCCGTATCGGCAACGGTAACGCCTGCCGATCTAAAAGAACTTGTCAACGATCCTAATATAGCCCTCATTGAGCGGAATATTACGTTTCGGACGACGGATGCCGATTTTAAAGCCGCCTCCGATCCGATCCCGCTCGAGCAATCGGAATGGAGTTTTCAAGCGGTACGGCCTACGACGATGTGGAATCAAGGATATACCGGCACCGGGGTTAAGGTGGCGGTGATCGACTCCGGCATCCTCACCACCCATCCGGAGCTCACGGTCGCCGGCGGCATTTCCACCGTCGATTACACCAATGATTATACCGACGATAACGGCCACGGTACCCATGTCGCCGGCATTATCGCAGCGAAGAGCAACGGTAGCGCTCGGGTAGGCATCGCACCGGACGTCCAACTCTACGCGGTAAAAGCGATGGATCAAACCGGAAACGGGACCTTGCAGGACGTCCTGGAGGGCATGGATTGGGCGATCCAGAACGATATGGATATCGTCAATGTCTCGCTCGGAACCGATACGGATTCCACCATTTTGCACAATATGATGGATCAGGCCTACAACGCGGGCATTCTCATCGTCGGATCGGCAGGCAACAGCCAGGTCGACGATTATGGGGTACCGGTCCCTCTCACGACACATACCGTAAACTACCCGGCCAAATACAGCTCCGTCATCGCTGTTGCGGCGACAGACCGATACGACCAAAGGGGCGATTTCTCTTCGGTCGGGGAAGAGGTTGAGGTGGCTGCCCCCGGCGTCGAAGTCCTGTCCACTTATGTGAAGTCTGACGGTACGCCCGGCTATGCCCTATCGAACGGCACATCCCAGGCCGCCCCGCATGTCTCGGGAATGCTGGCCCTGCTGAAGCAGGCGCATCCGACTATGTCCAACGTACAGCTTCGCGAGGAATTAAAGAAATACGCCGTCGATTTGGGCTCCCCCGGCCGGGATATCGAATTCGGCTTCGGCGCCTTAACCTTTGCCGAGGATAGCACGCCCCCGGCCGATGTGACGAACCTGCAAGTGACGAACAAAACCGCCGACAGCCTGTCTTTTTCGTGGACAAACCCGGTTGATAGCGATTTTCTGACCAACCGCTTTTATATCAATAACGTTAAAGTCTCCGAGGTTCCCGGCACTTCTTATCAGGCCACGGGCTTGACGCCGGAAACAAGCTATCAAATCAGCGTTAATTCCGTCGATCGCAGAGGCAACGAGGCCTCCGGTCAAACCCTGACCGAGTCGACCCTGCCGCTGCCGGACACCACACCGCCCGCCGAAGTTACGGGTTTGAAGGTCGATGAAGTGACGGACACCTCCGTTCAGTTGAGCTGGACGAATCCGCTTGATCCGGATTTCGCCAAACTCGGCTTGTACGTGAATGGCCAGAGCGTTAACGAAACGGCAATTCCATCTTATCGATTTGAAGGACTCATGCCGGATACGGATTATAATCTCACGGTCAAAACGATAGACAGCAGCAACAACCGCTCCCAAGGAGTAACCATTCCGGTAAGAACGCTGCAGGCGGTCGCTCCGCCAATCGATCCGGGGAACCCTGGCGATCCATCTACCGATCCGGGCAACCCAAGCGATCCGTCTACCAATCCGGGGAATCCTAGCGATCCGTCTACCGATCCTGGAACGGACCCGAGCGGACCTGTCGTAACTCCGGACCCAACACCGCCAGTCGACTCCATCGCACCGGGAGAAGTCATGTGGGGAGCCATCGAGATCATGCCGAACTCCATCCGCATTCAGTGGATAAACCCTGCGGACGGCGATTTTGCCAAGGCGAAAATCTATATCAACGGCCTGTTTGCCGGGGAAACTTCCGGTTCAGGCTACGAGCTGACGGGACTGCTTGCCGATACCGAATACACGATTGTCGTTAAAACCGAGGATCACACAGGCAATCTGTCTCAAGGCGCGAGCCGGACGGTACGTACCGGACCGGCCTCCGTTCCGACACCGCCGGTTACGCCGCCGGCGCCAAGCACGCCTTCCCAGCCGGATGTCATCGTGATTCCGGCCAACCCGACGCCGGCGCCTTCCGGTGGCAGCGCCCAAATCGGCGGTAGTGGCGGCGGCGGTGGTGACGGTGGTGGCGGCTCTGCTCCGAGCAGCCCGGCACTTCCGGTCAAACCGGCGGAAAAGGCGGAATCTCCGGTAGAGAGAGCCGCAGCCACCCTGGAAAAAGCCAAGACGTCTCTGACCCTGGTGGACTTTATCGATACCAAGCTGGCGGTCGAGGCCCTGACGGATACAGAGAAACGGCGGGAGTTCCGGGAGAAATTGAATGAGCTTAAGCAGGAACTGCAAATTCGCGATCTCCCGGCCAAAAAGGGAATCAAGCCTACCGTTCCGATCGGTATCAGCCTGCAGGTCGCCATGAAAAACACGAACTTCAAGTACATCGACCTCTCTTCCGTCAAACCGGGAGAAAACGTCTTTGTCATCAACAGCAAGGGCGAAATCGTGAAGGATGCCGAGATCTATATCCTGTGGAACCGGATCTTCGTGAAGCCGGGCACCGGCCAATTTGCCGGCAAGGAGACCTACAGCCTCCTGATCGACAAGACGGTTAAGGGGAAAGCGAGCCTTCTGACAGAGGTCTCCAGCCCGCTCCGGCAGCCTTTGATTTTGGAATTTACGACCCGCTGATCGGACTAGAGGGAGCCGGCAGGCCCGGCTCCGCTATTTTCATCCTAATGGACATGCATGATTCAACAGAATAGGGGATTTATACGATGAAAATGAAAAGCAAATTTATAAAGGCGTTAACCGCCTCAACCCTCCTGCTCGGCTTGCTGGGAGCTTCGCTCCCGTCCGGCGCCCAAGCCGCAAGCACCGCTTTTACCGATGTCCGCCAAGGTTCATGGTATGAAGCTACCGTACAGTGGGGCCTGACGCATAACATGATCAAAGGTTACCAGGACGGAACCTTTCAGCCGAACAAACTTGTGACCGAAGCCGAGTTTTTGGCGATGCTGTTGCGCGCTTTTGAAGGGGACGCGGTTTCGAGTCCGGCGAGTTACTGGGCCGATGCCTACTATAATCGGGCGCACGAATTGAATTACCCCGTAACCGGGAGCAAGAACGCTGCCGCCAGAAATCAGCCGCTGCTGCGCAAACAAGCGGCCGAGCTGCTGACCTCCGCCGAGGGCGTCCACTTTAACGGAGATGACGCCATTTCCTACCTGCTGGCCTTCGGCCTCGCTCAGGGTAAAAAACCGGACGACCTCAGCGTAAAGGGCTTCGACGGGGCCGGGAAACTCACCCGGGCCGAAGCGCTGCAGTTCATCAAGAATTTGAGCGAATACGGTGTCGGCGGCTTGCTGGAGCGACCGGCGGAACCAAGCGATCCGCGGGACATCCCGCAGATTTGACGCCAACCGGCACGACGGAAAGGACAGGCAAGAGTTATCTTGTGCCTGTCCTTTTTTTGTTCAACTGCGCTATACGGCGTCCTCTTCCAACTACACCAGTCCCCCATCAGACAACCTGGATAACATCGAATTCCTGCAAATCTGCAGGAATTTTTCGTGTTCGGAACCCAAAATTTGAAAATGCCTGCAAATCTGCAGGCATTTTCGACGAAACCGGCTCGTTTCTTTAAAATCGCTAAAAATACCTGCAGATTTGCATCTTTTTGGAGTTGGCAGGGTTGGAAGGTTGGAAGAACGCTCGGCACCTCGACAGCCGTGAGTCTAAAAGACTTCTCTCCTTAGACATGCATGAGAGCATTCCATTCCGTTTACCCTATAGTGATAATTTGAAAAAAGAGAGGTGGAGCATCATGGGTTTCCGATTTCCGGATGGATTTTTGTGGGGAGGCGCGGTTGCGGCCAATCAATGCGAAGGAGCCTATAACGAAGACGGTAAGGGGTTATCCACGCAAGATGTGGCTCCAAAGGGGGTCAAAGGCCCCATCACCGAATCGCCTACCGAAGATAACTTGAAGCTGGTGGGCATCGACTTTTATCACCGCTATAAGGAAGATATCCAACTTTTTGCCGAAATGGGCTTTAAAGTGTTCCGGACCTCCATCGCCTGGTCGAGAATTTTTCCGCATGGGGACGACCTCGAACCGAATGAACAAGGCCTTAAATTTTACGACGATCTGTTCGACGAATGCCTCAAACACGGAATGGAGCCGCTCGTAACCCTCTCCCACTATGAAACCCCACTGCATTTGTCGAAGCGGTACAATGGTTGGGTGAACCGGAAACTGATCGGCTTTTATGAACGTTACGCAAGAACCGTGTTTGACCGTTACAAAAGCAAAGTCAAGTACTGGCTGACCTTTAATGAGATCAACTCTATTTTGGAAGAACCGTTCTTGAGCGGGGGCATCTATACCCCGAAACGGGAGTTGAGCAAGCAGGACCTGTATCAAGCCGTTCATCACGAGCTTGTCGCCAGCGCGCTGGCCGTCAAAATCGGACACGAAATGATGCCAGACGCAAAAATCGGCTGCATGGTGCTGAGTATGCCGACTTACCCGCTGACCCCGAACCCCGATGACGTCATCGCGGCCATGGAGTTCGAGCATAAAAATTACTTCTTTGCCGACGTCCAGGCCAGAGGCCGTTATCCCGGGTACATGAAACGCTATTTTCGCGAGAACGGAATATCCATTCAAATGGGACCCGACGACGAGGAGATTTTAAAGCATACGGTGGACTTTATTTCCTTCAGCTACTATGTCAGCACCTGCGGAACGGCGGATCCGGAGCTTCGCAAAAACTCGGAAGGCAACCTGCTGGGCGGCGTCACCAATCCCTACTTGCAGGCAAGCGAATGGGGCTGGCAAATCGATCCCCAAGGGCTTCGCTATGTGCTGAACATGTTCTACGACCGCTATCAGAAGCCGCTGTTCATCGTGGAGAACGGATTGGGAGCCAAGGACGAACTCATCAAGGACGCGGACGGGGTCCCGACGGTGGAGGACGATTACCGGATTCAATATTTGAACGACCACCTGGTCCAGGTGGGTGAAGCGCTGGAGGACGGCATCGAGATCATGGGCTATACCGCTTGGGGCTGCATCGATTTGGTCAGCGCTTCGACCGCGGAAATGAGCAAACGGTACGGATTCATCTATGTCGACCGGAATGATGACGGGACCGGAACCCTGAACCGTTACCGCAAAAAATCCTTCCATTGGTACAAAGAAGTGATCTCCACCAACGGGCAGAGTTTAGTTCATTTTGAACGGAAACAGAATAGGTAATTATGTAAAACATGGACGCTTACCAGGACAAGCCCTCCCGGCATAAGCGTCTTTTGTTTTGTTTAGAGAGCAGCCTTCTCTTCTGTAGTAAGAGTAAGCCCCTTGTAAGCCCGCAATGCTTCTCTAGTATCGTAAAACTTTCCGCTCTTCGATCTTCCCTGTAGATTGCTTGTAAACATAATAGATCATCCGATCCAGCTCCATCAGACAGAGTCCCCGTTCTTCCATAACCGAGTATGTATTTGAACCCAAATCGCAATTGAGTCGCACTCCATCAAAATAAATCCGTTCGACGGGGGTATGACCATGCACCACAGGTTTGTTCCGGGTTAAAGTAAAGAGGGCCTCTTTAGGGAGACTATAAAAATTCGTTTCCGACATCCATAAAATGTCCCTGTTTTGCTTGTTTATTGGCTCATAAGGATTCAAGCCGGCGAGAGTATAAACAAACTCGTCATCCTCAAACACCATCGGCAAATTGCACGCCTAAACCATATATTCCTTTCTCGTTGCCTCATTGGGGAAGGTCTTCTCAAAATCCCTCATCGTATCTTTTCCTCCATGAGACAGCCAAAGGGTATCTCCGCTCCGCAAATAATTCCGCATCATTTCCTCATGATTTCCAATCAAAGCAAATACATTTTCGGGGTATTTATCAACCAAATCTTTTAGCTTTTTGATCACCCTGCCGCTTTCCTTCCCCCGGTTAATCATATCGCCGCCAATAACAAGCTGGTCCGTCGCAAAGTCAATTTCAGCATGCTTTAGCAATAACTGCCCTTTATACTCACCATGTATATCAGTGATGAAATACTTCATTACGCCACCACCTGTAAGATTTAATTCCCTAATCCAGCCTATTAAAAATAAACTTCCGCACTTCATTCAAGATGGCCTACTGATACGCGTCGTGCCATACGGGTTGCCCGTCATCTGTTCATCTTATGGGCATCTTTTAAGCTAACTGCCCAGAAACGGTCTCCTTACTTACTTACTTACTTACTTACTTCCGCACGTTCCTTCGCCATAATCTTACACTCTCTCCACACTTACATCGTCCGGCTCACGTCTATTTCATTAACGGGAAAATTTCCCGTTAATATACCACTCTTGGCTCTTCAATCAAATTTAGCTGGAAAACCTCCAACTATTTCACGGCCCTATTGCAGATATACACAATTTCAGGCGAATTAGCGGGAGATTTTCCAGCTAATTCACCTCTGCAGCCGCACAAGTATCAAATTAACGGGAAGAATTCCCTTTATTTCGAACCCCCCCCTCCAATCATTAGGGGAATAGGCTTGAAAGGGCAGAGAAAAAGACTGGGGAGAGATCGGGTGAGGATTGATCTTCTGCCAGTCTTTGGTGTTTTAGGGACAGTTATTTTAGTCAGGGACAGTTAGTTAGACATGGGACGGGAATTATTGTTGTTGGAAAAATGACGCTGCCGCAGCGCCTCGTACAGCAGCACCGAGGCGGCCATCGCCACGTTCAGCGACTCCGCCCGTCCGCGCATCGGAATGATGAGGCCGTCGTCCATCAATTCGCGGACTTCCGGACTGAGCCCGCTGCCTTCGCTGCCGAACAGCAGCCATACCGGGCCGGTAAAGTCGTACGCGAAGCAGTTGACCGCCCCCTGGAGGCTCGTGCCGGCGAGCCGGATGCCGCGGCGCTTCGCCTGCGGCAGCAGCTCCGCGAGCTTGCCGTGGACCACCGGCAAGTGAAAGATCGAGCCCATGGTGGCGCGCAGCACCTTGGGCCCGTAGATGTCGGCGCAGCCTGCGCCGACGATCACCCCGTCCGCCCCGACCGCGTCGGCGGTGCGGATGATGGTGCCGACGTTGCCGGGATCCTGCACGCCGTCCAGCACCACCACCAGGCCGCCCGCCTGCCCGAGCAGCGGCTCCGCCCCGCCGTCGGCCTTGCGGACGACGGCGAACACGGGCTGCGGCGTCTTCGTGTCGCTGCATTTGGCGATGACCGCCGCCGACACGGCGATCCACTCCACGTCCAGGCCGGCCGAAGCGGCCTGGGCCAGCTCGGCGGGGATCCCGCCCTCTGCGTCATAACAGACGCATTCGATGTCCGCCCGCGCCTCCAGCGCTTCCTGAACGAGGTGAATTCCCTCGATCAAAAACTTGCCCTGCTTGTCCCGGTGTTTTTTCTCCAGAAGCCCGGCCCATTCTTTGACCCGGCCGTTTTGCGGAGACAGTATCTGCATGAATGGTTCATTCCTTTGTTCAGATTAAAATCGCGGTCCGCTTCCCGTTTCGATCGCGCACAACCCGTTTATCCTCTGCGTTCCCGCCGTATCCGATCAAAACGGAAAAAGCCTGCACTTGCAGGAATTTTTCACTGCGCAGCCAAGCTCCATGATCCCCGGTGCAACGCTATTTTACCTAACCTTACCCTTCCGCATACGCCAATTCCATCTTGGTCAGATCGTTCTTCTCCCCGACGACGACAAGAATGTCCCCTTCGGTGAGACGGTCCGTGGAAGAAGGCGAAATGTTCATTTTCGTCCCGCGCTTGATCGCCATCACGTTGCAGCCAAAACGGGCCCGCACGTTCAGTTCCTTCAGGTTCTGCCCGACCATCGCTTGGGTCACCCGCAATTCGACGATACTGTACTCGTCGGAAAGCTCGATGTAATCCAGCACATTGGGGGATGTCAGATGGTGGGCTACCCGCAGTCCCATGTCCCGCTCCGGAAAAATCACCTTATCGGCGCCGATTTTATTCAACACCTTGCCGTGCAGTTCGTTCTGGGCTTTGACCACGATCAGCGGTCCTCCCAAATCCTTCAAGATCAAGGTGGTCAGAATGCTGGACTGAATGTCCTCCCCAATGGCGACGACCACAACGTCAAAGTTTCGGATGCCGAGGGCGCGGAGCGCTTCCTCATCGGTCGAGTCGGCTGAAACCGCATGCGTGACTATATTCGAAACGGCCTGGGTACGCTGTTCGTCGGAATCGATCGCGAGAACGTCGAAGCCCATTCCGCTTAACGCCTTGGCCACGCTCAACCCGAATCGCCCCATCCCGATGACGGCAAACTGTTTCTTCTCTCTATGAGCCATGATCTGCTTTCACCATCCCGAATCATTTATGGATTGCTATAGTATATCACATTCCCCGGGAAACTTGAATTTTCGCGGACGGTAAGGGGCACATTAACAGCGGACAACTATGACCAAGGAGGGAAAAGATTCATGCCGTCCATTACGATGACATTGCGCGAGGCGATTATGCACAAAATCCACGGCCAGAGCGAGCAAGGGCTGCGCGAAATGATCGAAGGCTCGGTCGATGCCCAGGAAGCCGCGCTTCCGGGACTTGGCGCCGTTTTTGAATTGATCTGGAAAAACATCGATACCGCCCGGCAGAATGAGCTTCTGTCCGTCCTCAAACAGCAGATCGATGCGGCCGACATCAAGCCGTTGAAATAGGCCCTCCCCTTTCCGCAAACGAGCCTTCTGCCGCCGCTTTTGGCGTTCAAGAGGCTCGTTCTGCTTATCCCCCTCACCCGTTTATGGCAAAAAAAGAAGCCGCCCCGGCGGACGGCAAAACGCTAATATCTCAAGTTGCTTAAGGCGCTGTTTCGAGGAACTGGGCGTCCGGATTTTTTTCCATGGCCGTGCGCATCGCATATTCGTTCTCGAACAAGGCGACATAGTTCCCCTTCTTGTCTTTGACGAGCGTCGAGTTGATCCGGAATTTCGACGGGTCGATCTTATCGGCCACGATCCAGCGCGCAAATTGGAAAGGCATGCGCTGAAGCTGAACGTCCACCCCGTATTCGCCCTTCATCCGGTACTCGAACACCTCGAACTGCAGCTGCCCCACCACACCGAGCAGAGTATCTTCAAAACCGACGGTGGTGAATACCTGAATCGTCCCCTCTTCGGTCAGTTGGTCGATCCCTTTTTGATATTGCTTGTGCTTGAGCGCATTTTTCACCGTTACTTTGGCGAAAATCTCCGGCGAGAACGTCGGAAGCTCGTCGAATACAACTTCGCTGCCCTGGCTGAGCGAATCGCCGATCCGGAAAATCCCCGGGTCAAACAGCCCGATAATATCCCCCGGGTAAGCTTCGCTGACGATATCCCGATCCTGGGCCAGGAACTGCTGCGGCTGGGACAGCTTAATCTCTTTGCCCGCACGCACGTGCTTGACGGACATGCCGCGTTCGAACTTCCCGGATACGATACGCAAAAACGCGATCCGGTCGCGGTGCGCCGGGTTCATATTCGCCTGGATTTTGAAGACATAGCCCGAGAACTTCTCGTTCGTCGGCTCCACAAGTCCGTTCGTGCTGCGACGAGGTTCCGGTTTCGGGGCAAGCTGCAGAAAGTTCTCGAGGAATGTCTGCACACCGAAATTGTTGACCGCACTGCCGAAGAAGACCGGTGTAAGTTCGCCGCGCTTCACTTTTTCAAGATCAAACGGATCGCCCGCCACATCAAGCAGCTCGACATCCTGGCACAGTTGGTCATGCAAATATTCGCCGGCCATTTCACGAATCACCGGGTCCGTGTAATCCTTCACCTTGGTGACCTGGATGTTCGAGTGATCGTCCCCTTGGAACAGCTCCACTTGATTTTTCATCCGGTCGTACACTCCGCACAGCTCGCGGCCCATGCCGATCGGCCAGTTCATCGGTACGGAGCGGATGCCGAGCACACGCTCGATTTCCTCCATCAACTCAAACGGGTTGCGGCCTTCGCGGTCCAATTTGTTGATGAAGGTAAAGATCGGGATCCCCCGTTTGGCGCATACCTGAAAAAGCTTGATCGTCTGAGCCTCGACGCCCTTGGCCACATCGATCAGCATGACCGCGCTGTCCGCGGCCGTTAGGGTGCGGTACGTATCTTCACTGAAGTCCTGGTGACCCGGCGTATCCAAAATATTGATGCGATGTCCTTTATAATCAAACTGCATGACGGAAGAGGTAACGGAAATCCCCCGCTGCTTCTCGATTTCCATCCAGTCGCTTGTCGCGTGTTTGCTGGCTTTCCGCGCTTTGACCGAACCGGCCAGGCGGATGGCGCCCCCAAACAAAAGCAGTTTCTCCGTAAGCGTCGTTTTCCCGGCGTCCGGGTGGGAGATGATCGCAAACGTTCTGCGTTTATCCACTTCCTGCTGCAGTTGTTCCAATGCTTTGCTCATTCTCACTTTCCTCTCGCTTCTACAAAGTCACGTCTCTTATTGTAACACATTTTATCTCAACATACGCCACTTCCCTCGCCCGAATCCCGTTACTTTGTCTTTAAAAAAAATTTCCTGAAACTATCGCTGCAATCAAAGCCACCCGTGCGAACGGGGAGTTTTCTCTAAGGCTATAAGCCTTTATTACCGGCTCGCATCTAAAGGCGCTAGCTTTCACTACGTTCAAGCTACAATGCCATTGCCGCTTTTGTCTACCCCTGAAGGGGTACGATTATTACTAGTCCCCTAGTGCCCCTTCAGACAACCTTGATAACATAAAATTCCTGCATATCTGCATGCTTTTTTCCTGTTTGGACTCAAAATTTCTAAATACCTGCAAATCTGCAGGAATTTTTGACGAAACCGGCTCGTTTCTCTACAATTCTGGAAATTCCTGCAGATTTGCATCTTTTTTCGCATTCCCTTGGGAATCGGCTTAAATACCTGCAGATTTGCATCTTTTTGGAGTTGGAAGCTTGGAAGCACACTAGGCACCTCTTTGTATGTGACATATCCCTTCAATTAGCCATTAAGCCACCTTTTCCTCTCGTTATCCATAGTAGCTTGAACACTCCTATATAACGACCCCATCAGGTGGTTCTTTGCTATCAGCAGCGGGCCCCCACACCCCACTCGCATAGCAGGTGGTTTCGCGAACTTCGCGAGCTCAACCGGCTAAAGCCTCAAACAAAAAGCCGCCCCCAAGCTTATCGCTCGAAGACGGCTCGTACACATCTATAGCTAATCTTCCTAAGGTCTAACCCAGACGACGTTGTCCTCTTCCTGACCGTTGACCGGCCACCAGTGGAACCCGTCTTTGGCCAGCAGCTCATCGGCTTCCTTCGGCCCCCAGGAGCCGGCAGGATATTTGCTGATGTCGGCCGGATTTTGCGCCCAAGCGGAAGCGATCCGATCGACGAAAGCCCAGGCCGTCGCCACTTCATCCCAGCGGGTAAAGTAAGTGGAATCCCCGTTAGCCGCGTCATGGATCAAGCGTTCGTAAGCTTCCGGCGAGTTGATGCCGACCTGGCAGCTTTGGCAAAATTCCATGGCGAGCGGTTCGATCTTGGAATCCGACCCCGGCTTCTTCGCGTTGATCTTGATGTAGATGCCTTCCATCGGATTTACGCGGATGACCAGCAGGTTCGGTTCGAGGTTATGCTTCTGTCCGAGATACACATTCGTCGGCATTTGCTTGAACTCGACCACAACCTCCGTCGTTTTGACCGGAAGGCGTTTCCCGGTACGGATGTAGAACGGAACGCCCGCCCAACGGAAGTTATCGACGAATACTTTGGCCGCAAAATAGGTTTCCGTATTCGAATTCGGGTCCACCTTGTCCTCTTGGCGATACCCCGGCAGCTTCTTGCCGCCCGCTTCGCCTTCCGTGTACTGCCCGCGGACGACGTTCTCCTTCACTTCCTGAGCCGAACCGTACGGCCGTAAGGAACGGAGCACCTTCACCTTCTCGTCCCGGATATCTTCCGGGAACAAACGGCTTGGCGGTTCCATGGCGATCATCGTCAGCATCTGCAGCATATGGTTCTGGCCCATATCCCGCAAAGCGCCGGAGTGGTCGTAATATCCGCCGCGCTCCTCGACGCCGACCGTTTCGCTCAGCGTGATTTGCACGTTGGAGATGTGCTTGTTGTTCCAAAGCGGTTCAAAGAACGCGTTCGCAAAGCGGATCACTTCGATATTCTGAACCATCTCTTTGCCGAGATAGTGGTCGATCCGATAGATTTCCTCTTCCTTAAAGACCTGGTTCAGCTCTTCATTCAGCTTCTGTGCGGAGAGCAGATCATAGCCGAACGGCTTCTCGATGACCAGACGATGCCAGCCGCCGCTGTTCAGCATGCCGCCTTTCTGCAGGTTAAAGGATACGCTGCCGAACAGCTCGGGGGCAAGCGCAAGGTAGAACAGCCGATTGCCCGGAATGCTAAAGCGCGACTCGACCGTCTCCGTGAGTTCCCGAAGTTCATGGTACCCATCGATATTGTTGATATCCAGCGATTTGTAGGAAAAGTGCTCGGCAAACTGCGCCCAAGCGGCCTCATCCTTTACTTTATAGCGACAAAACTCCTGAATGGAGCGATGGACGTCGTCACGGAATTCTTCTTGTGTGCGCGGCCGGCGCGCTACGCCGATTACCGCGAAATCCTCCGCCAGTTTTCCTTCGCGATATAACGAATATATGGCAGGGAAGAGCTTACGGCGTGCCAAATCTCCGGTTGCCCCAAAAATAAAAAATACCGCTCCAGGTGTTTGCAGTGATTCTAAATTTTCAAATTCAGCCATGGCTCCTCATTTCTTTCTATGTAATATAGTGAATATTTATTCAAATTCCAACCAATGATATGAATTTACACGGCATCACTGGATGTGATGTAATTTTAGCATATTCCTAAAAATGATGCCATCATATTCATACCAAAAATGCTCTGCTTTTCTGAAAATTCATTTAACTTTTATCTAATATTTATTTTTGTCTCATTAATATTCAACTGTCAATAACGGCGAGCCGAGCGAAATCTCCTCCCGGCCGGTCAGGTCGTTTCGATGAACCGCCATCTGCAATGAAACCTGATGGCCGCCGCTTGCGACGGAAATTGCCATGTCCGGAACGGTGTACGAGCGGCTGATCGTCCCTGCGTCCTCATAATCTTCCACTGCCGTTAAATTTAATGCATGCCAGTTCCCTTTTTCCAGGATGGAGAGACTCCGGTGAAGCGGTGATTGCACCGCTTGTTCCGCAGAAGCCTGTCCTGCCGCCTCCGGGTTGAGTTCCCCCTGCAAGGCGCCATTCCATTGGATACGGACGCCTTCATCCGCCAACGATTCCCCGCTCAACGCGATCCGTTCCTTCATCCCTCGAACAGCCTCAGCCCCCTGGCCCTCCATACGCAGCACGACATAATAACTCTCGTCTTCCCCGGGGAACTTCGTTAACGTCAAGCTGGAAGCGATCGCTTCCGCGTCGCCCGATGCCCGGTAAACGGTCCGGCCCTGCACCCGCTCTTCCCGGATTCCGCTCAAGCCCAGCCGGGAAGCCAGGGCGCCCGCCGCTTCCTCCGGGGACAGCAGGGTCGGCCACGCCCCCTGCCACTTTGCCGTCCCTTGGAGATCTTCCCGCACGGCCCCTGCGGCCAGTCCCATCAATTGCTCCCATTGAGCCGCGGCCGCGGCGGGAGAATGCTTGTCTCCCATCGCATGATCGGTAACCGCAGGAACCGCCGATGATTCGCCGCGCCCGAGAAAACCGGCGATGATTAGAACCAGCACCAGGGCGCATCCCGCCATCCCCATCATTCTGTTGTTCTTCAATCCGCCCGGCTTCCGCATCGAAATTCCCTCCGCTAATCTAGTAATCTATCATTAGCTTCAGAATGCCCCGCCGGCGGCCGATATATACGTTCGTTTCTCAGTTGACACAACAACAAAACAAAAAAGCGGACCCCTTCCTTCTAGGTCCGCTTTCCATTCATTCGGCCAGGCCGTTCTTGTAGGCGTAAATCGCCGCCTGCGTGCGGTCTTCCACGCCCAGCTTGGCCAGAATGTTCGTAACATGGAACTTCACCGTCTTGATGCCGATAATCAGATCATCGGCGATATCCTGATTCGATTTCCCTTGAGCCAGAAGACGAAGCACATCCATTTCCCGCTCGGTTAACTCTTCATGAGCCGGCGTCTCCGCTTTCGGCTGGCGGAAACGGTTCATCATCTTGGAAGCCACCTGGGATTCCAGGACGGATTGTCCCCGGACCGCGGCGCGGATCGCCTCCGCGATTTCGGAGGCGCGTGAAGTTTTGAGCAGGTAGCTGAAGGCCCCCGCTTCAATGACGGGATACATCTTCTCGTCGTCCAGGTAACTGGTCAGCACGATGACTTTGCAATCGGGATAGAGTTTCAGCAGTTGACGCGTCGTTTCGATGCCGTCCATTCCTTCCATTACCAGATCCATCAGGACGACATCCGGCTTGTATTCCTGGGCCAGGCGGATGCCCTCTACCCCGCTGCTGGCTTCCCCTACGACTTCGATGCCGTCTTCGGTGCCGAGCACGGCGGCCAACCCGATCCGGACCATCTCGTGGTCATCCACCAGCAGTACTTTAATCATCTTGTCCTCTTCCATCTCCATGATGATTCTCACCTCCGAATTCCTCAATCAATAACGGTACCGTAATTTCTATGCGCGTCCCTTTGCCGGGAGCGGTAATGAACTGGATGGACCCGCCGATCTCGCCGACCCGTTCCTGCATGGTCGACAATCCATAGGAAGCCTGTTTCTTCTCGTCCAGTTGGAAGCCGATGCCGTTGTCTCGCAGCGTAACCTTGACCGCGTCGCCTTTCCGGTGAATACGGATTTCCATCTTATCGGCTTTGGCATGCCGGAGCGTATTGGACATGGCCTCCTGGATAATCCGGAACAGGTGGTTTTCGATCCCCTTCCCGAGATTCAACTCCTCGTCCATTTCCAGCGAGAGGTCCATCGGCACTTTCGTTTTCAACTCTCTGACGAGTTCCTTCAGGCCTTGAGACAGTTCCTTGCCTTCCAGATACACCGGACGCAAGTGCAGGAGCAAGGCCCTCATCTCCGATTGGGCGACCGATGCCATCTCCTCGATCAGTTCCACCTGGCGCTGCGCCTTGTCAAAATCCTTTTCCAGCGTCCTTCCGACCGCCGTGGCCGTCATGGAGATCGCAAACAGCTGCTGGGACACCGCATCGTGCAGTTCACGGGCCAGCCGCTGTCTCTCCTCCACGATCGCCGATATCCGGGCCTGCTCCGCCAGCTGCGCATTATGGGTCGATAGACGCTGCAGCGAGCTGACCTGCTCCTCCCAGCGTTTACCGATCCGCTCCAGTTGCTCGCCCAGGCCGCCGATCTCGTCGTCGCCCAGTTTGGGGACGGTCCCGGTCTGATTGCCTTTCTCCCATTGCAGCAGCGCGTCCCGCAGCAAGTCCAGCTTACGCTTCTGCCGGTAGCCCTGCAAAAAGCCGAAAGCCGCACCGATGCTCAGCAGCAGGGTAAGCAGCGTCAAGCCCGCGCTGATTCCCGTCTTCCAATTCGTGGAGGGTTCGACATATCCATATGTATAAAGCGTATATACGATGACGGCCAACAAAACAAAACATAGAAGGATCCCCTCCCGCATACTGCGGGAGACCATGTTCCGCGGCTTTCTGTTCCTCATGCGAAGGCGATCCTCCTCTCTAAATTAATCGTATATCAACATCTCCGACCAGATAGGAAATGATTATTTTCACCTTATGTTCGCGTTCCTCATAATTCGGCGATTTCCAGTACAACCGGTTCAGCATTCCCGTCTCCCGGTCCAGGCTGAAATCAATTTGCCCGAACAGGACGAACGCTTCGATCTCAACGCCGTAATCCTCCGAAACCGCCAGGTCGATATCCCCTACGACGCCTTGGAACATCAAGATACTGTCAGGCCCCTCCGAGATGGCCAGCGACATATCGATATCGATCTCTCCAAGCACATGCCACATGCTCGTATTTCTCAGCGTCCAGGGATCGCGGTCCCAGTGAATGCTGGAAGTGATGCTTTGCTTTTGCATATAACCGCCTTGCGGCTGGGTTTTGCGAACTTTCGCATAATAGAGGCCCAGCGAAACCATCAGGATCGCCACGACCAGCATAAAGTGGTCCAGCAGGATCAGCCCTCCGCCCACGGCTAGCAAAATGTACCCGGTGCGGACCTCTTCCCCCTGGCGAATTTTATAAATGCCGTAACCCAAAAGAAAGAGGGCGACAATGGTAAAAAAACTCAGCCATTTGCCAAAAATCATCAATACGCCAAGTCCGATCAACCCGATGGCCAAGAACCTTTTCTTTGTGTCCATGCCGCACCTCCTGCCGGTTCATAAGTCGGAAAAGCCATAACGGTATGGATTCCATACCGCATGGCTTTACCCTGTCTAGCATACCACATTGTCCCATGGACTGTGTAGCTGTTATTCCACGCTTTCTTCGCGCTTTTCGGAAGGATTCAGCTTGGCTTTCAACGCCTCCAGTTGAGCGTCCACTTTCAACTGTTTCTCGGCGTCAGCCGGGCTGATGTAGGACGAGGAAGACGTTCCGCGGTAAACAACGCCGGCCACTTCGGCTTCCGCCTCCATCTGCATGATTTTTTCCTCCATACGGTGGAATCCGAGCGACGCGTTGCCGCTTTCGATCGAATGCAGGCTGCTGATTTGCGACATTTGTTTTCTGGCCTTCGCCATTTGCGCACGGCTTACCAGCTCATTCCGTTTGTTGCGCAGTTTGTAGAACTCATCCTTCATTTCATGGAGCTGCTGCTTCAATTCGTTAGCCTGCGCTTCGGATTGGGCGTGCAGTTCGCTGAATTCGGAATGCTTTTGATCGTAGTGGATCTTTTCTTCCAACAGCTTGCGCGCCACTTCTTCCTGACCGTTGCGGAGCGCCACTTCGGCTTGCGCTTCTCTTTGGGCGGAGATACGAACCGCCTCGTCCAGGCGCTGCTTCATTCTGCGCTCGTTGGCCATTTGTTTCGCTACCGTTACCTCGGCGTCACGGATTTCGGCCTCCATGTCGCGCAGATATTGGTTCAACATCACAATCGGGTCTTCCACCTTATCCAGCAAATCATTTACCGACGCTTTCGTAATATCTTTAATTCTTTTGAATACTCCCATTGTTTACACTTCTCCCTTCTCATATTTAGACAGTTTGTTTCGCAGTTCTTCCAGTTCTTTCTTCATCGCTTTCTTCTCGATATCTTCCATCATGGAATCCAGATTCGAGGCCTCTCCGCCGCCGAACCCGTTCATTCCGGCATTGCTGTAAGGTTGGTTCGCCTGGTAAGGGTTGCTTGCAAACGGCGGTTGATTCGGCGGCCGACGCGAACCGTAGCCATAACCCGGGTTCCCCGGATTGCCGGGATTCCCCATATGGCCCGGGCCGAAACCTCCATATCCGCCGGCTCCTCCGTTCCCCTGCCAACCCTGATTGAAATAGGGATCGAACGGTTCATAAGGCTCTTTGGAGATCACCAAAGAGGCGATTAAGTATATAAAGATGGTCGTTCCGCCCGTAAAGGGCACGCTGATGATCGTCAGGATCCGAAGCGCCGTGGAACTGATTCCGAAGGATTCGCCCAGCCCGCCAAGCAGGCCGCTAACCCATCTATCCCGTCTTGAGCGGTAAATTCTACCCATTCGCGTTACTCCTCCCCTTTGTTATTCAGCTTCTGCTTCAAACGGGAGAGCTCCTGTTCCAGTGTCGATTGGATAACCGATCCGGCCTGGTTCACAAAATCCTGCCCCGCCTTCCGCAGATCGCGCAAGCTGCGAGCCTCCCACTCCATATCGGAAACCCGGTCCTCCAAACGGTTGAACATCTTCGGCACATCCTGCATGCCGTATCCGCTCATCCGCTGATTCATCCGCTGCTGCAGCCGCAGCGTTTCCATTCTGGCATAGTAATACTGCCGCTTGCTGTAGACGACCTGATACTCGGTCTTCAGCTCATGAAGCTGATTTTCCAACTCTTGCAACGATTCCAGGCTTTGTGTATAGAGCTCGGAATATTGTTCAATTTTCTCGTCATAAAGCATCTTCTCTTGCAACGCCAGCTTGGCGAGATGTTCTTCTCCGGCTTTCAGAGCGAGGAGCGCTTGCTCTTCGCGTTTGTTCCGCATCGTTGTTGCCTGATCGACCTGATGTTTCAATTGCTTGGTGTGACCGGCATATTGATGATGCAGTTTCTCGGCCTCGGCAATTTCCTGGCGGGTTTCAATCAGAAACTGATCGATCAGCCGCACCGGATCCTGAGATTGCTCCAGCCGTTCATTTAATGTTGCGACGGTGATATCGCGTACTCGGCGAAATACACTCATGACTTCCTATCCCTCCTACACCTTTCGGTCATTCTTATTTCAATAAAGTGTCTCCATCTATATCAGAAACTACGTCTGCCTCGCAGGGAAGAGATTCCGTACACGATCAATCCGATGCCCAGCACCGGGACGATCAGCCAAGCCAGTTTGGAAATCAGGGAAATCACCCCGAAGAACAGGACGATCCATCCGAAGAAAGCATTACCGCGCCGGATTCCGTAGTAACCGAGAGCGATCATCAAGACCGAAATCACCAGTCCGAATAGGCTGCCCAGGAACGGGGTCAATTTACCCAACAGAATCAAAACGCCAAGGGCAATCAGGATGATCGCAAAACCATTGGGCCGATTGGTTTTCATTTTTCTCACCGCCTCTCATTTGTTCGACCTTATGACTCTATTTTAGGTGGAATACGGTTTGTTCAAAACGGACCGGGGACGGTTTTTCGACCTAGACCTAAGTCGAGGTCCCCTTCCGCCCCGGGATAGACCGGCGTTGGGCTTTGTTTTGCCATTCTTATATTTACAATCGAAATATCTGATAATATAATGATAAAAGCACCAGCATACAATAGAAAACGACAGTTATCGGAGGAGCCTGCCAACATGCGGGCTCTTTTTGCTTTTTTTCGGGGATATTCGGATATTTTCGCCTTTACGAGGAAATGTAAAGCAAGAAGCCGATCGCTGTCGCACTTCATTGGGAGGGGACTATGGAACAACAAGCCATTTGGGCTATCGCCATCTTTTTACTGACTTATGCACTCATTATTTCGGAGAAAATCCACCGGACGCTGCTTGCCATGAGCGGTGCCGTCCTGATGATCGTTCTGGGAATCATAGACCAGGAAACCGCGATCCATCATATCGATTTCAACACGCTCGGCCTGCTGATCGGGATGATGATCATCGTCAATACAACCGCCGAAACGGGTCTCTTCAATTATATCGGAATCTGGACCGCCAAGAAGGCGAAGGGAAATCCGTCGACGATCCTTTGGCTGCTCGCGCTGATTACGGCGACGGGGTCGGCTTTTCTCGACAATGTCACAACCATTATCCTCATGGTGCCCGTGGCCTTCAGCATCACCCGACGGCTGCAGGTCAAGCCTTTTCCCTATGTATTCTCGCTGGTCATCGCCTCTAATGTCGGAGGAACAGCAACCCTGATCGGCGACCCGCCGAATATTATGATCGGCAGCGCGGTCAAAGAACTGACGTTCATGGCGTTCCTGCAAAATCTGGCTCCGGTGGCGATCCTTATTATGGCTGTAACGCTGCCGCTATTTATCGCGATTTTTCGCAAGGGGCTGACCACTTCCCCCGAGAACCGTAAAAAAATGATGGAGATGAGTCTGGACGGCCTCATCACGGACCGCAAACTGTTGGTCAAATGCTTGACGATCCTGGGACTTACGCTGCTGGGCTTCTTTATGCATCAGACCTTCCATCTCGAATCGGCGACCGTCGCTTTGGCCGGGGCCTTTATCCTGCTGCTGCTTACCGGCGAGCATGTGATGGAAAGAGCGTTTCAATCCGTCGAATGGCCGACGATTTTCTTCTTCGTCGGCCTGTTCGTCCTCGTCGGCGGTTTAGTAGAGACGGGAACGATTAAGCAGTTGGCCGAACAGGCGATTAAATTGACCGGTGGCGATCCGCTGTTCACCTCGATGCTCATTTTGTGGCTCAGCGCCATCGCTTCGGCATTTCTGGACAATATTCCGTTCGTGGCCACGATGATCCCGATGATCCAGGACATGGGCGGCATGGGGATCACCAATCTGGAACCGTTATGGTGGAGCTTGGCGCTCGGCGCCTGTCTCGGCGGCAACGGCACCCTCATCGGTGCCAGCGCGAATTTGATAGCGGCCGGGATGTCCGCGAAGGAAGGTGAACCGATCACCTTCGTGAGGTTCCTTAAGTTCGGCTTTCCGTTGATGCTCCTATCGGTCCTGATCTCCAGTATTTATATCCTGGTCCGTTACTTTTAATGGTCAAATCCTTTGAGATCAAAGGCATAGTATGCTATCCTTTTAGGTAAGTAACTTTCAAACCAAGGGAGGGATGGTCATGAAGCTTCGAATCAAAACCGTCGCCGGTACGCTGGCCGTCGTTTTGCTCGCCGTCTTTATGATGCTGTCCCTCCCTGTTTTTTCTTCGGCTCCGGAAACGGAATCGGGCATCGAAAGGGACGCTTATGAAACGAGGCAGGCCGCGCATTCCCACAAAGTGATCCTGCGGCTGAACTCGGGTCATGCCGGCAAGCAGCTCATGGACAGGGCCCCGCTCACGATTGCGGCGGCTTGCGCCTGTATTTTCCTGCTGTTGGCGACCCCCAACGTGCCGTTCCGACCGCTTTTTTACTTATTCAAAAAGCGTATTCTGCTCATGCCGATTAAATTTACGAGTATGTATGTGGCATAAGCCGCACCATCCGCCGCAAACCCATAACGGGAATCGTGTCGGTCTATTCTTCAACTTTCCATCCCGGTACGGGATACTACCTGAACACTGGAGGCTTGAAACACATGAATCTTAAAGAAACCGAATTACCAGGCATAGGTAAAAAATTTGTAGTCCAGACGCGCAGCGGGGAAAAGCTGACGATCATCATTCATGATGACGGCCGACGCGAGATGTTTCATTTTGATGAAGAAAATCCGGATGACAGCATCTCCATGGTCACTTTGGATGATGACGAAGCCAGATACGTGTCCGCGATTATCGGCGGCGTAACTTATCAGCCGACCGCTTTGGAAAATATCGAAGTCGCTTTGGGCGACCTGATCATCGAATGGTACCGTTTGGAGCCGAATTATAAAGCGATCGGCAAAACGATCGGCGAACTGCGTATCCGTCAACGCTCCGGCGCGACGATTATCGCGGTTATCGAAAAAAATCAGAAAAAACACGTCAATCCGGGACCGGATTTGATGCTGACGGCCGACGCTCTCGTTGTCGTGATCGGCGAACGTCTGCACCAACAACAAATCAGACATATTCTATTGAATGGAAGTGGTTGAATGGATCATATCGTGCTTGAGATCGGCCTGGCGGTCGCTTTGATCGCGGCCGCCGGACTGATCTCCGCAAAACTTCGTCTGTCCGTTATTCCTTTTTATATCATTATCGGGATGGTCGTAGGGCCCCATGCCATGGAACTCGG
The DNA here is from genome assembly GCF_008084145.1 of Paenibacillus faecis. GTDB lineage: Bacteria > Bacillota > Bacilli > Paenibacillales > Paenibacillaceae > Fontibacillus > Fontibacillus faecis. The sequence goes on from NZ_VSDO01000001.1 coordinate 1,762,801, forward strand.
CCATCTGGATTTCCGCTTTATCGAAAGCGCCCCGTTTATCGATTTTATGGGCCGCATCGGCGTGCTTTTCCTTCTCTTCTATTTGGGTCTGGAATTCTCGGTCAGCCGGCTGATCAAATCCGGTAAATCGATTGTCATGGGCGGAGCGATCTATATCGGGATCAACTTTTCGCTCGGCGTCTTATTTGGTATCGTCTCCTCCTTCCCTTTACCCGAAATTCTGGTCATCGCCGGTATAACCACCTTCTCCTCCAGTGCGATCGTAGCCAAAGTGCTCGTCGATCTGAAAAGAACCGCCAATCCCGAAACGGAAATGGTTTTGGGCATTACCATGTTTGAAGATGTTGTCCTCGCGCTTTATATCTCCGTTCTGTCGGGCCTGATTCTCAGCGGGTCGTCAACGATCGGGGGAGTTCTAATATCGACGGCGATTTCGCTCGGCTATATGTTGCTGCTGCTGTTCGTCGGACGAAAGCTCGTTCCTCTGCTAAACCGCGTATTGAATATTCGTTCCAACGAATTGTTTATTCTCGTCATTTTCGCCGGCCTGTTTCTGATCGCCGGATTTTCCGAAACCATCCACGTCGCCGAAGCGATCGGCGCTCTTCTGCTCGGCCTGGTGCTTGCCGAAACCGAGCATGTCAAACGCATTGAGAAATTCGTCATTCCGTTCCGTGACTTTTTCGGGGCCGCCTTCTTCTTCAGCTTCGGTCTGTCCATCGACCCGATGCAATTGGGCGGAGCGGTCTGGTATTCGCTGGCTGCCGTTATCCTTACCTTAATCGGAAATATTACGGCGGGAATGATTGCGGGCCGCAAAGCCGGGTTGTCGCCGAAAGCATCCATCAATATCGGCCTGACGATTATGGGCCGCGGTGAATTCTCGATCATCCTGGTCAACCTTGGCAAAGCCGGGGGGCTCATGGCTATTTTGCAGCCTTTCGCCGCGCTGTATGTTTTGATTTTGGCGATCTTGGGCCCTTTGATGGCCAAAGAAAGCAAATGGGTGTTGAAGATGTTGGATAAAGTCTTCAAATTCGAACATCGCTACCGGAAACGTCTTGCGCAGAATAAACCGCTGCAGGAGGAAACCTCTTCTTAACCTCGGTTACCCTTCTTCATTCATATAGAAGAATCGAATAACCGGGCCTTACGGCCCCTGAAAGGGGGGAGTTCGCTTGAAAGCCAAACTCGCCACCGATTCAGCCGTCAAGCTCCGGCGCTTTAGGAAGATAAGGAACCTGCCCTTTACCCGGTTTTTCGGGGTCATGACCGGGGCGATTCTCGCAGCCGCGGGGCTGGAGCTGTTTCTGATGCCGCACGGCATCGTCGTAGGCGGAATGACCGGATTATCCGTTCTGTTCGCCTTAACCGCAGAAATGAAATTGGGGCTGTTTCTTTTCCTGCTGAATTTACCGTTGATTCTATTGGAACGAAAAAATATCGACGCCCCGTTCGGCCTGTTCACCGTTTGCGGGCTGCTCGTATTCTCGCTGGGGACGCTGGTCCTCCATCCCTCCCCCGCTTTAACGGGCGACCCGCTGCCTGCGGCTCTGCTCGGTGGACTCTGTCTCGGATCGGGGCTGGGGCTCGCCCTCCGTTTCGGCGGCGCGTTGGATACGGCCGGGCAGACCGTGGAGGGGTTGCCCCGAAAGCAGCGCCAGCTTTTCCCGTCCGAGGGCATGAGGCTGCTGCTGAATTGCACCATCCTGCTTGCGGCCGGTTTTCACTTCGGCTTCGAGCAGGCCGTTTACTCGGTGACCGCTTATATCCTCGCCCATGAATCGATGAAGATTCTGCTGCGGGGCATCCGCCTGCAAGTGCGGGTGCGGATCCAAACGGACCGTCCCGCCGAAATTCAGGAGCGGCTGATGTTTTACTTAAACCGCGAGGCCGTTACGGTCCAAGGCCAAAGTGAGGAGAAGACGCCGGGCCAGTTGGAGTGCCTATGCCATTATCTGGAGCTCCCTCGGCTGAAAGCCCTCGTCAAAGACGGCGACCCGGATGGCGAAGTCACCGTGGAACCTTGAAATAGGATTGAAGAGCCGCAGGTCCAATGACCTGCGGCTCTTTGATATCCTCGAACGCTAAGCTCCTACCTTTTAAAGCCTCGATCCTTCAATAATTTGATGAATATTCCGCCGACGACGCTGCGGTGCTGAAAATTCAGTTGACGGGCGCTCTTCGTGTCGTACCAGTCCGTAAACGGCACGCGGTCCTTTGTCTCGTGCAGCGCCTTCCAGAGCGGTTCCACCAAATGGATGAATGCTTCCCTTTCCGATGTTAGCGCAGCGGCCCAAACGAGCCAATCGGCCTTTGTATACGTCTCCCTGCTATCCAGGGGAACACCGTAACCATTTTGTGTTTTGGCGTACCAGGCTGTCTCGGTTCGAGCGATCTCCTCGTCAAAAATCCGCGTCTCGAAAATCTGGTCCCAGATCAGATTGTACTTTAAACTCCAGGTTCCGTCCTGACCGAAAGCGAGCTTGGCATGGTCCCCGTCCTCGGCCAATTCCGCCCATGTTGCCGCCATCTCCCGGGCTGTCTTGGAATAGTGCTCCGACTCGGAATGGCGCCCCTGCAATTCCAATAGAATCGCATAGCCGGCAACCCCCATGGCCGCCTTGACCGACAGGTTGGCGTTCCGGGCCAGGTGACCCGCGAAATCATCCGTACAGAGCTGGTTTTCGGGATCAAGCCCGTGCTCGCACAAATAATCCGCCCACCGCTTCAGCAGCGGCCTGTAGGGATCCAGCCAATCAAGCCGGCGGTCGGCTAAGCCGACGGCAGCGGCCATAATCAGCATGTTTCCGCATTCCTCCACGGGCATTTGCCCCTCCAGCTTGTTCTCCGCATACACCTGACCGTTCGCCAGCGGGTATTGGCCGACATCATGAGGAGCGAACTCAAAAGGCCAGGCCTCGCTCGCGGCATACTTGAAGATCGGCCGCATCATGCCGCGCACGAGTTCGGGCTGATAGAGCAGGAACAAAGGGATCGAAGGATAGCTGACGTCCACGGTGGCGATGCAGCCGTTGCTGTAGCATTCCTTGGACATGAACAGAACCTCCCCGTCCGGGCCCGTCACCAGCTTATGGGCGGCGATCGCCTGACGGTAAGCCAGAGCAAGCAAATCGGCGTATTTTTCTCCGCCGGACCGAGCGGCCTCTTCCCTCAGACGTTGATCGAATAAGCGGCAGCGCCGCAAGAGGTCGGGCGCTTCCGCGAAGGCGGCCTCCAGCATCGCCGGGACGGTCGTCCCGTTTCTTTTCCAATAAGCCTGGAGCTTCTCGCCGAAATACTCGATCGCATAAACATCATCGTAGGCCAGCACCACCACCCGGGAGAGGGCTTCCTCCCCCACCTCGCCGCAATCCCAAAGCTGGCCGAGGACGGGATAACCGTCGCGGACCGCTCTAGGCTGGGATATTTCGTAAGCGTGCGGATCATCGATCCTCCCCTCCCTTACAAACCGCTTGCGCAGCCCGGCAGATCCGGCGAAAACGGAGGCCGATTCCCCAGCCTGAACCGCCAGGTACAGGGTTCCCCAGTCAATCCGCAAATCGTCTCCCGACCGGTTCAGATAATTCTGTGTTTCATGGCTCATCCGAACTAGGTCAAGTCCGCTCGGATTCTCGCTTTTTTGCCAAACGACCCGCTGGTCGCTCCTGTCCACGCACCATTCCCCGGTCACATCCAAATAGAGCTGGACCCGGTGAGGACCGCCGTCCAGGGAACGAACGGTTAATTGGATATAGGAAGCGGGACGCGACAACACCTCCAGATCGTCCGGCAGCAGAGGCGTCGTAAAGTTCACTTCCAGCGCTACGCCGCCCCCTGCAAACCGATAGGCGGTCGTCAGCGCCGTAACCTCCAGTCCGGTCTGTTCCATCGCCGCCGGCTCGGTATAATACCTTTCGGCGCTAGGCTCGACCCTTCCGGCGAAACGGTAAGGCTCGCCGTCGACCCGGATCAGGCCGGTTAGCGCGTTCCGCTGCCCGGTCCAGTGCCGGGTATAATCGTCCGTGAGCCGATCCGCCATCGACCAGACGCTGAAATAAGGATCCACCGTAACCAAAGGGACGGCGGGCGGACGAAAGCCGCTTTTCATGGGTCATCTTCCTCTCTCATTCCAATTTAATTCCGAGAATGCTGTGAACGTTAACATAACGCCGGCTTCATAGCCTCCCACCTCCCCACTAAGACTTCGCTAGTTCTACACGGATGGTTTTGATTTCAAACGGGGTAAAATCCAACTCCACTTCGCGTCCGTTTTTCCCAAGAACCCGGATCGGCGCCTCCATCAAATCCGTTTCCTCAATGACGCGGCAATCGAATCCCAGTTCTAGTGTCCCGCGGGCCGCCGTTCCCGAGGTTTCGTATAATCTCAAGATCAAATGGCCGCTGTCCTCCGCCTTTTTGACGGCCTCCACCATAACGTTGTCGGCATGAAGCCGCAACAATGGGCCGGCCGCGCGCGGCGTCTCGGATACCACCGTTCCGTCACCCATCGCCGACGCTTGAACGGCACGCAGCGGGATATTCAGCTCGTAGCCCTTTTTGTACACCTCCGCCCGGATAAAATCCCCTTGGTGCGGATGCAGGGCATACGTAAACCGGTGCCGGGCCCGGTCCGCCGTTTCATCCGGGTAGGACGGACTGCGCAGCAGATTGATATCGATAACGTTCGCCTCCGCGCTATGTCCGTACTTGCAGTCGTTAAGCAGCGCCACCCCGTAATCGGGCTGGGAAAGATCGATAAAATGATGGGCGCAAATTTCGTCCTGCGCCATCTGCAGCAGCGTGTTCCGGGTAGTCGGGCGCTTCAGATGGCCGAATTGAATCTCGCAGTTGACCCGATCGCTGGCAACGTTTAAAGGGAAAGCCGCGCGCAGCATTTTACCCGTTTCCCGCCAATCGGCTTCCGTTTCGAAGATCACGGCGCTTCCGCCTTCGTAAAGCATGATTTTTTGCCGGATCGTCGATTCGCCGAAGCGGTACTCCTGTTCCATGACGGCCCGGGGCCCGTCGATATAGGCTTTGGCCTGTTCGAGCTTCATCCGTCCCGCCTTCATCTCGCGGTAATCCCGGGGAAAATCCCACGCATCCCCGTCATCATGGTACACCGTTAACATATTGCCGCTTCCGCCCGGTTGAAGAGCCTCCCGTCCGCAGGTTTTGTCGTAAACGGATTGCAGACCCCCGTTTTCATCGAAACGAATCGACAACCGGTCGTTTTCCAGCCATCCGTCGGCTGCCCGTAACACGGATAAGGCCGGTTCTTCTTCCGCCGTTGTAGGCAAAGCCGCTTCCAGAGGAAGATACCCCATTGCCGGAACGCTCACCTTGTGCCATCCGCCCTCCCATTGCACCCAATCCTCGCGGTCCCAAGGCAGGGAGTTGAACAGCACCGGCCTTCCCGGCTCCGCAATGAAGCCGGCGATTTCTCCATAGGTTTCGTCCAGCATCGCCTCCACCTCCCGATACAGCTCGGCATACCGGGCCAGCGACTCCTCAAACACCCGCGTAATCGAGGAACCCGGCAGAATGTCGTGGAACTGGTACAGCAGCGTTTCCTTCCAGATCCGCTCCAGCCGCTCCGCGGGGTACGCGGCCCCGGTCAGAGCCCAGGCCAGAGTAGCCGCGAATTCCAGTTCGCGGAGCGCTTTTTCCAGCTTGCGGTTATACCATTTGTTGCGGGCCTGGCTGGTCAGCGTCCCCTGATGTTTCTCCAGGTACAACTCGCCCTTGTAGGTTTGGAACCGCTCCGCTTCCCGTTCCAGCCGCCGAAAGAATGCCAGCGAAGATTCCTGGATCACCGGCGGGAGGCCCAGGAGATCCCGTTCCCGCGCCAGACGCTCCAGATGCTCCTCCCCCGGACCGCCGCCGCCATCGCCGATGCCGAACAGCATCAGCGCATGCTCCGATACGCCTTTGTCCAGATACCGCTGCTCGATCTTCATCAGCGATCTTGGCGCGGCCGGACTGTTGTACGTATCCTCGGGAGGCAGATGGGTCAGTACTCGCGTCCCGTCGATGCCTTCCCATAGGAAACTATGGTGCGGATGCGTATTGTATACGCTCCAGGACAGTTTCTGCGTCATCATGTAATCGACGCCGGACTTCCGCAGCAGCTGCGGCAGACTCCCGGTATAGCCGAACACGTCCGGCAGCCACAGCACCTTCATGTCCTGCCCGAACTCCTCCCGGAAAAAGCGCTTGCCGTAAAGGATTTGTCTAACCAATGCTTCGCCGCCGGAAATGTTGGTGTCCGGTTCGACCCACATCGCTCCTTGCGCTTCCCAGCGCCCTTCTCGGATACGCTCCTTGATCCGGCCGTATAACTTCGGATAATGCTCCTTCATCCAGGCGTATAATTGCGGCTGGCTGGCGCCGAACACATAATCGGGGTACTTCTCCATATTGCGGAGCACGGTCGAAAAAGTCCGCGCCCCCTTGCGGATCGTTTCCCGGATCGGCCACAGCCAGGCAAGGTCGATGTGCGCGTGGCCAATCGCGCTCACCGTGATGGTGGGATCCCCGCCCCGCTTGGCGAGCTGCGGGGCAACTTTGGCTTTGGCGTTGCGGACGGTCTCCTCATCGATCACAGCCAGCATATTGGCGGCTTCATACAAGCTTTGCACGATTTGCGCCCGTCTCGAGCCGGCTTCCGGCAATTGCTCGACCAGCTCGATCAGGACCTCAAAATCGTAGTAAAGCTCCCGGACCGGCTCCCGGCAAACGGCGATATCCGCTTCCTTCAGCGTGCCGCCGCGAAATCTGCCGAACAGGTCGTTGTTGCCTCCGTCCGCCCAAAGATCGATCACCTCACCGCCCGCCGCCGGGAAGGCGACGTCGACCACCCGTTTTCCTGGGAGCCCCAGACTGAAATCAAATTCGGAATTGATATTGGTCAATCCCTGCCTTGGCGTACCTTCCTCGTCAACCAGGCACAGCTCTCCATTGACATCGATCAGAAGGACCACCTTTTCCCCGGCCAGTTCCCCGGGAACGGTACCCTGAAAACGAAACCAGGCGCAGCCCCATAATCCCCCCCAGGAATCACCCGGCTGAAGTTCCAGTCGTTCACCGGTCATCCGGTCCGCATAGGGCACCGGTTCCGGAGTAACCCAGGCGGTCACCCGCAAGGGCGTGACCGTCCGGTAAACGGCTTTGCGCAGCGCCGTTAATCTTTGTTTCGCTTTTTGCAGCATAATTCGATCGGTTTCATACGGCATTTCGAATCACTCTTTTCGTTCATTGAATTTGAAGGGGTTATTTGGTGATCGCCTCCGCCTGCTTTTGCGCCTCATCCAAAATCCGCTTGACGTCTCCGTTGGTCATGATCGACTTCGTCACGGCATCGCCAAAGATTTGCCACACCTTCGAGCTTTCTTTGGCGAAGGTTGGAAGTCCCTGCACGTTTCCCGCCATCGCCAAATAGTGCTGGTACATTTCCGGATGCGCCTTTTGATAAGCTTCGGATTCGGCGACCGCTTTCAGCACCGGCGATCTTACCCCCGTATCGGCAATCAGCGTTTGGATTTCCTTGCTGTACATCGCCCGGATGTATTCAAAAGCCGCTTCCTTGTTCTTGGCTTCTTTCGGCACGGAATGGAACGCCGCCCCGATCGTAATATTGCCGGCCTTCCCGCCCTCGGACAGCGGAATGGGCGCCATTCCGTAATCGATGCCGAGTTGCGCGCTTTCGATCGCCCGCCAAGGCCCGTCGATGATATAGGCGGTCTGCTCCTTTTTGAAGGCGTCGAAATAAGCGCCTTCATTCGTATTCACCATCAATCCCGCGGGGTGATCAGCATTGAGCCGCTTCAAAAACTCCACGGTTTCCACATTCCTGTCGCTGTTGAAAGCGGGCTGCCCTTGTTCATCCGCAAACCCTCCGCCATTGATCACCAGAAGGGTGCCGTACCGCAAGTAGCCGCCTGCGTTCGGGCCGGCATAAACGCCTCCCCCGTAGAACTTTTTGCCGCCCGCTTCCGTTACCTTCTGCGCATTGGCCGCCAGCTCCTCCCATGAGGCGGGAGCTTTATCGGGGTCAAGACCCGCTTCCCGTACCAGCTTCTTGTTCCAGAACAGGCTGTTCACCCCGGGTTGGGAGGCGAAACCGTAAATTTCCCCGTCATACTCCATCGGCTTCCAGGCGGCCGGCGCGATAGTTTCGCGGATTTCCTTCGCCATTTCCTCCGGGAACGGCTCGAGGAGCCCCTGCTGGGCGAAGCCCGGCATTTGCGTTTCGCCGACGATGATATCCGGCATGTTCTTAGCCAGGAATCCGGCCGTCTGCTTTTGAATCAGCGGCTCGCCCCAGCCCCAATCCTCCGTCTTTACCGTAATATGTTTGGCCTGCAAAATATCGCTCATGATCGACTGGTAGAAGTAAGGGAACACGCCCGGTTTGGCGGGCTGCCCCGGAGTATACGTGAAATCTTCCTCCGTGATTCGCGGGTTTTGCGTTTCATCGGCAATCAGGGATTTCTTCTTCTCGGGAAGAAGCGCGGACAACTCGCCGACACCAATGGCGACGGCGCCTTCGTTCAGCACCGTGATCGTAGTTCCGGACGCTCCCGGATCCGGCTTCGCCGCTTCGCTCCCCGCCCGCTCGTTTCCTCCGGAATTCCCTCCTGCGTTCCCGCTCCCCGAAGAAGAGCAGGCCGACAGCCCGATGGTCAGCATCATTGCCAGCGCGGCGGCCATCCATTTTTTTGATCTCATAATTACACCCCTCCGTGTTCTGCTTATCAATTTGGGAGTTACCCCTTGATGCCGGTATTGGCCAAACCCTGCACGATATACTTTTGAAAAAACGCAAATATGAGTAAAGCGGGCAGCGTAATGCCCAGGCTCAATGTAATAATGAGCGGATAGTTGATCACGGCCCCGGGGCTGGCGCCCACCGAGGATAATCGGGTTATCGCCGCCGGAAGCGTTTGCAAGTGATCGCTCGTCGTATAGAAGAACGGGGTAATGAAATCGTTCCACGTCCCCAGTGCGGTCGTAATCGCGATAAACGCCATAATCGGCAGCTGCAGCGGGAACAGAATCCGAAAGATCAGCCGGACCGTGCCCGCCCCGTCCACGGTGGCCGCTTCATCGATTTCTATCGGCACTTTTTCCAGAGACTGCTTGACCAGGAAAGTCCCCATAATATTGATGCTCGGACCGCCGATCAAATAGATCCACCATGTATCCAAAATTCCCGTTCCCCCCGTAAAAATATGATTGCCGCCGGCAAAGGGAAATCTGGCGAACTCCAGGTAGGTTGGAATAATGGCCAGTGTTCCCGGAATCATTTGGGTTGCGAGCAGGATCAGGAACAAGGTATCCCGACCTTTAAAGCGCAGACGCGCAAATACGTAGCCGGCCAGAAACGAGGTGAATAGCGCCCAGAAGGTGTTGTATACCGTTCGGATCAGGGAGTTTTGCAGGTAGACCGTAACCGCCGCGTCGGTGGATCCGGCAATCAGCGCTTTGAAGTTGGCCAGCGTGGGCGCCTTAGGAATCGGAAATAGGCCCAGAACCGTGGACGTAAATTCCGTTTTGTTGAAAAATCCCGCCAGGATCATAAAAACGAGGGGATACAGCAAAACGAGTCCGATGCCCAGCAAAAAAAGATGCCCCAGCAAGTGAACGGGCCTAAACTGACTTTTCAGTGCGGCTGCTGCTGTCCTTGCCATCATTTTCCCCTCCCCTTTTCAGCGGCTTCACCGGGATTGTGGTCCTTCTGTCGGAGCGGGTGGACCAGTTGTAATAAACGACCGTTACGGCGATGACTATAACCGCCATGATCAGTGAGGAGGCCCCGGCCATCCCCAGGTTAAAATCCCAGAAGCCGTCGCGGTAAATCCGGAAGACGAGGACTTCCGTCTGCCCGTAAGGGCCGCCGTTTGTAATAAACAGCACCTGCTCGTAAATCTGAATCGCCGCGATGAGGTTGGTGATGACGATATAGGTGGCGATCGGTTTAAGTCCCGGCAAGGTAACGTACCGCAGCTTCCCCCATCGGCCGGCCCCGTCGATCTCCGCCGCCTCATACAAGGAGACGTCCACGGACTGCAAGCCTGCGAGCCAGATCAGCGCGGCGCCGCCGACACCTTTCCAGACCGAGTAAACCACAATCCAAAAAATGCCCCAAAACACGGAGTACTGCCACACGATCGGTTCTTTGCCGAGTGATTTCAGAACATTGTTGATCACACCGTTATTCGTATCGAGAAAAATGTTAAAGACTTGAGTTGTGGCTACCGTCGAAGTGACGGCGGGAATGTACCAGATGGACCGGTAAAAACCTTTTCCGAACAGGGGCATATTCATAAACAACGCCGCACCGAAGCCTGCGATCAGCGTCACCCCGGTCACCAGCCCCCCGAGCCAGACGGACCTCCACAAGGCGTCGGTGTATACCGGGTTTTTGAAGAAAGCGATAAAATTGCCGAACCAGATAAAATTGGGCGTATCCGCCAGCCCCACCCACTCGAAAAAACCCAGCACAAAACCGAAAAGCGTGGGAAAACCGGAAACGACAAGCCAAACCAAAAACATCGGAACCAGAATAACCGCCGCGATAACCGCATCCCTATGCCTTCGCAGCCCGCGCTTGAAAGACGGAGACTTTCCCGTCCATTCCGCCGCCCTTTCCATCGTTTTCGCTCCTCCTCACCTGAAAAAGCTCGACTGAATCATAAGGTTATTTAATTGTATTATTAAATATATTTTAATATGTCATTTAAGTCAAGATATTAGATATATCATTTATCGCTAATTTCTAGAGTAAAGGGCAGATAAATTCTGCCCCTCCTCATCAAACCGTACGTGAGGTTTTCCCTCATACGGCTTTCCGATGTTCGTCATCCATGTGCATGCAGATTACAAGAGCGTTTTGAGTCCAAATTGACTGGTCAAGATTTTAATCTCGCGGAACGAACTCATCCATCGTCTGCGTTGGCGTTTCTTGGCGTACCATCTTGCAAACCTTTGCAAGATGTACCAATCCAATTTTGCCATCTTACGTTGACTGTAAGCCGTATAGTAGTAATTCCTCCATCCCTGAATCTTGGGATTCAGCCAGTTCACATGTTCTAATAATGACTTATGTCTCATGTTCGGTGGAGCCAATCGTTCCTTAACGACTTCCCGGATGCGTTCTTCCGCTTTCCGGGTTAACCATTGTTGCGTGGTGTAGTACACCCGCCCTTCGGAGGTTTCAGCCTTCGTCTTGCGATGGTGCATACCTAGAAAGTCGAAGCCTTCTTTTCCTGTCCAAAGACCGACAATGCGCGTTTTGGTCGGATGCAATGTGAGTTCGAGCCGTTCCATGATCGCGTGGATCAGCTCGTAGGCTCGCTCTGCATCCTTCCTCGTTTTGCACACAACCACGAAGTCATCTGCATAACGCGTAAGTTCTCCAATCCCGTCGCCATGTCGTCCCCACAGAATGTCAAAGTAGTTTAGGTAGATGTTCGCTAACAGCGGAGAAATCACCCCGCCTTGCGGCGTTCCTAAATCTGAGCGTCTTGCCTTTCCTTCTTCCATGACTCCCGCGTTTAACCACTTCTGTATTAACTTCAAGATGCGTTTGTCGCTGACTCGCATTTCCACCAGCTTCATGAGCTTCTCTTGATTAATGTTGTCGAAGTAGCCTTGGATGTCGACGTCGACCACCCAATTGCCTTTGCGGTTGCATGCCTTCCGGATTCGGTCGAGCGCTTGCTTCGCGCTTTTCTTCGGTCGGAACCCAAATGAGGATTCCTGAAAGTCCGTTTCAAAGATCGGTTCTATGACCATCTTCGTTGCCATCTGTATGACTCGGTCTCGGACAGTGGGTATGCCGAGCGGCCTTTGCTTCCCGTCTTTCTTCGGGATGTAGTGCCGTCGAACAGGCTGTGGATGGTAGTTTCCTTCCTTAAGGATGCGGTGGCATTCTTGCAGGAAATGATGCTCTCCCTGCTTCTCGATGTCCGACAGCGTTTCACCGTCCACTCCCGCTGCCCCTTTATTAGCCCTAACCCTTCGCCACGCTTCCCACAGAATGTCCATTCGGTAGACCTTGTCGTACAGCGCATGGAATCTGCGCTTCTTGCTTTCCTTGGCCGCATGACCTAGTTTCTCTTGGAGTTGTTGAACGTTTTCCTTTGGTGTTGTTAGCCGCTTGGCATTCACTGACTCGTACCTCCTTAAGAAACGTGAACAAAGCAGGGCTCCTTCCCTCCCGCAGGTTATGTTGTCCTGCGGTTCCTCAGTACTACGAGCCCCTCGGACTCCCTTCCTGCGAATGGCTCACTTCACCTTTGGATTTATAGAGCATCCTCTTACGAAAAAAAAAATTTCTTCGTGCAGGGGAGGGTCTCCCCAGTTCACTGCGTCTTCTTTCATACCATGCCGATCCCCATACGCCGGAGGGCTCTTCGCTGTCGCTCCAAGTTCAAAACAGCTTCCTTGGCCTTCGTCCATATTCACGAGACTCGGCTCCCTCTCTTCCCTCTTGCGAGGCCTTTTTGACGACGCGGCAGGATTCACTTTATGTTACGGCCTGGTATGTTGCTCGCCCTGTCTCCGACAGGTACTTTTGTCGATACGCTTTTACGCACAGATTTCGCCATACGCAAGTATCCAAGCTACACGGGGACTTGGCTCTTCCCGTGACCGGACTTTCACCGGCTAGAAGATGCGTGCGTCTGGGCACGCTAAACAAAAAAACACTTGCCGAAGGTTATTCGGCAAGTGTCTTTTTACTTGGCAATATTATCGTTCGAACTTTTAGGATCTAACTTGGGGAGCCGGTCCTGTCGTCCTTCGCTCAATCAGTTTCGGTTGCAAGATGACTTTGGTATACCCCGAATCCGTGCTCTTCTTGCTGCCGTCTTCCAAAATATTCAGCAAAATGCGTGCCGCCTCCCGGCCCATTTCCTGTTCCGACTGCGAGATATGCGAGTAATGCTCCGTGCCGTACAATCCCGGTGACGGATCATCGAACGTCAGAATGGATACCTCCCCCGGTACATCCAATCCTAACTCCGAACAGATGGAATGAATGTACATGCCAAGCCGGCCGTTCAAGGTAATATAGGCGGTTGCAATCCGGTTCTTAATGAATCTGTACAACGGATGCTTCTTATCGATCCCCCCGTAGTCGACATTAAAATCCGTTAGAATCAACGCCGGGTTGATCATCGCGCCCTTTTGCTTCAGCGCCTCCATATACCCGTTAATCCGGTCCTCCACCGTAATCGTCGGCAGCGGCGAATCCGAGCAAATCGCTATATCCCGATGCCCGAGCCCCCACAGATAATCCACCGCCAATTGTCCGCCGACCATTCCGTCGCTGCGTGCGACATTCGTGGCCACTCCCGGTAAATACCGATCCACCAATACAAACGGAAAACCGTTGAGTTTCAGGGACAAAATCTCCTCATTGTAAGTTTCCGCGTCACACGGAAAAATAATCAGACCGGCTGCACCTTTCCGTATCAGGTCGTTTACCGCTTCTTTCTCCCGTTCTATCGAATTATAGGTCAACACGATCTGCAGGCTGTACGGAGTGGCTTCGATCGCTTCCGTGATTCCCTGGATCAGCCGTATTCCAAAATAGTCCACCAGATGAGGCATCACCAATCCGATGACCCTCCGCCCCCCGGCCGCGGACCAAGCGCTTAGTCCGTTGTTGCCTAGGCCATCACTCGGACTGGAATAAGATCCTCCAAACCCGGCTGCTTTTGTCGGCGCTATCTCCCCTTCTTCACGACCATACCCCGAGGCCGGCTGGTGGTCCGCGATCAATTCACCTATCGTTTCGCTGACAAAGCTTCCCCGGCCGGGAATACGATAAATCCATCCTTCTTTCGCAAGCTGCATCAAGGCGTTCGCCACGGTAATCCGGCTGACCTGAAATTCCTCCATCAACTCTTTTTCCGAAGGGATCTTATCATTTGCCTTTAACTGCCCCTTCAGAATCAGCTCCTTATAATGCTGCTGAATTTTCAAATACAAAGGCATGCGCTCATTTTGCATAGTTCCTCTCCTAACGTTCATCTCTCTTATCTCAAAAATATATCATTTATGTCATTTAGTCAAATAGGTTGCACACTTTAATTGTGCTAATATTTAAAATTATTGACAAGAATTATTAGATATATTTAACATATGTTTTAGATGTAATCGTTCTCATGGAGTTGAGCCGGAAAGGAGGAACGGATTCAGGCGCAAGTCGGACGATGAAGCATCTAATCCTATGAGTAGACGAGGTGTTTGACTTGGTTCGAAAATTTGCTGTGTTTTGCCTAGCCTGGATATGCACATTTACTTTTTCGATCAGTACCTACGCAGCGCCAACCGCCGCACCATCTAATTCCTCAATCCGTTGGCCCAAGGATCAGGAGCTTCCCCGCTTTGCCCAAGCCAAAAAACTGGACGTAGCGGATGTATACGACGCCCCGGGCGACGTCCGGCTTTTGTTTGCTACGATGCAGGGTGTCGTTAACCGGACGCTTCCGCGGATTTATTTGCTGGAGAGTCAGGAGGAAGGCCGGCTGACCTGGCTGGAAACGCTAAAAACGCCTTATACCGTTCACCAAGATTATTGGACGATTCTCAAAAAATATAAACACGAGCTGAACGGCCTCATTGTTTATGATCCTGAGGTCCCGGACTCGATAAATGTCGCCACTACGCTGGCCGGTTTGAAGAACGCGGCCGTGGCCAGCCCCGAGCTCGCCGCTAAGCTCACGAAGGCGCCTTATCACCTGAGGGTCCTTGAAGATCTTCGCGGTAAATTCCGGGATCGCATGGACGCTTATACCTGGCAGTATGAGAATCTGTGGAATCAAACCACACACCGGATGCTCGTCGGCTTGAGTCCGGACACCTCCATTCAGATTCCCCCGGGGCTGCCCGAATCATTCAAGGTCATCGCGGAAGAGTCCGAACAGATTCGGGACGCGAGCAATAAAAACACCTATAACCTGGACCTGTCTGAGTTTCTGGGGGGCGACTCCGTCTACTTGCGCTTTGACGACGCTTTTACCCAGGATGGCTGGGGACCGGCGGTTCACGAGGTCACCGTGAAGGCCGATGGCCGGACGATCGCTCAATTCGTGCCCGGAACGTCCGAGGAAGAACCTTTTCTTTATGATCGTCAAAACTCCGCACTTTCCGCCGGAGATGGCGGGCACCGTTTTGCCGACAACGGCCACTATTTTGTGTATCGCTTTGCTCCACCCGCCGGTACGAAGCAGCTAACCGCCTCGGTCGTCATGTGGAATCAATTTAAAGTGTCGGCCGGCCAACTTCAACCGCTCTCCTCCGAGCAGAAGGAGCCGTACGGTTATTTGCGCGATTATGCGGTAGCCAATAAAGCCATGGTTTTCTGGCTGGAATCCAACGTGCCGGAACAAAAAGCTTTATTCGAACAAATCATGTCCGAAGTGGAACCCGGCACCCCTTATCTCGGCTGGTTCAGCAATGATGTTCAAGGCGAATTCAGTTCGGTCGAAATCGCCTCCAATCACGGGGTTTATGTTTTGGCGGCGGATTGGTTCAGCAATCTGACCGTTTTCTCGGGTACCCGGCCGAAAAAGGTTGAAGACCGCATACCCGCGGCCCCTCCGCTGCAAAACAAAATTTATGTAACGCTGACTTTTAGTGAAGGCGATAATTTTCAATATAATCAACATAAAATGCGAAACCTCTGGGAAGATCCGGCCCGCGGGCAAGTGCCGATCAATTGGACCTCCAGCCCGCTGCTCTATGACGCGGCTCCGGCCATTCTAAACTATTATCGGCAGACGGCTACCGAAAACGACTTCATTATGGCGGGGCCTTCAGGGGCCGGTTATTTTTATCCGGAAGCTTGGCCGAAGGATACCTTCACCCGTTTTATGGACGAATCCTATAAATACGCGGTGAGCAGCGGGATGACCCTCCCTTATGTTCTCAATCGGATCAACGGGGAGAATGTCCCCCTCGGCGATTCCTACGCTGCGGCTTATGAGCATAACTATAAAGCGGATGGATTGTTGTTAAGCTGGGAGGATCGCTATGGCGTGGAAATATGGAACGACTCGCTCCCCATATCGATCTTACAGGGCGTCAGTACCGCTCAGGACGCGCTTCGGATTTTAAATGAATCCAAGGCGGCATGGGATGGGAAATCCCCTCAATTCGTCTCACTGGGGCTTCTGGCCTGGAGTATGACGCCGAGCGATGTGGCGACCTTAAGAAAGGAATTGGGTGATGAATTCGAGTTTGTCCGGGCGGACCATTACTTTAAGCTGATTCGCGAAACCTATGGGCTTCCGGTGAACTAACCAGGTGAACTAACCGAACCGAAATGAAACCAGCCCTCTCGTTGTTCTATGTAGACAAGAGAGGGCTGGTTCTGTAAAAGACCTTGCTTAGTATTCAACTTTCTTCATGGAAGAACTCCATGCCTTAAAAGGAAGCAATCTGTTCGGTGTGGAGATCTGCTTCATCGGTATAAAACGCTGTTCCATCGGTTGAGCGATCTGCTCATAAATAAACTGGTCGTCAAATCCGATATGAGCGGCATCCTCCTTCGTACCGGCAAAATAAACGGCATCCGGGCGAGACCAATAGATAGCGCCAATGCACATCGGACAGGGTTCACAGCTTGTATAGAGGGTACAGCCCTTCAGTTGAAAATCATTCAGGTGACGGCAGGCCTCCCGGATCGCCTGGACTTCCGCATGAGCCGTCGGGTCATTCAAGGAAGTGACGGAGTTACGGCCAGCGCCGATGATGACTCCATCCTTAACGACAATGGCGCCAAACGGCCCACCTTCGGCATTTAGAACGTTCTCGTGAGCTTCCCGGATCGCGAGTTCCATCCAATAGGAATGATCTTTTTCAGCCATGTTGTCGTGCTCCTTTTAAAATCTCTTGCATCCCCGTTATTATATCCTCTTTCTTCGGAAAATGACAAACGTAAAATTAAATAAGCTTTGCTCATTTGGCAGTCAGCAATTATGTTCACATCTGTTACATTGCCACCCGCCGGCGCAGTTCGACATGAGCATTCGCCTCATGGACTTTTTAAAAAATGGAATTTAGAATACTTGTACAACCTCTTTAATATCATCGATTTCCTCAAGGATTGCGCGTTCAATAGCGGCTTTTAACGTAATCGTCGCACTTGGGCAACCGTTGCAGGCTCCCAAAAATCTTAATTTGGCTACACCGTTCTCAACCTCGACCAATTCTGCGTCTCCACCGTCACGCAATAAGAAAGGACGTAGTTTGAAAAGCACTTCCGATACTTCGTCGAACAAAATCCCGTTATCCTCCATAATGCCAGCTCCTCCCATTGTTTTAACAACATGAATTCATGCCTTTATCCTTCCGGATGGTCTGATTGATCCTTTGCCTTTTTGGTAAGAGAGGCCTCTTGATCTGAAAGTTCCATTAAAATCTTATAAATGGGATCCGTAGGTATCATCACACCACAACTGGCACTCAGTCCTAAGAGCATATTAAGATAGAATTGAATTTTCTTTTTCTCGCGAGTAATTTGCTCTAATTCTGGGATGTCCGAGTTATTTTTCTTCATTAAAACACACCCCATGCCTCCTAATAAGTAAAACGCTTGATGGATGAAATGAATAAATCAACCGATGCTCCCTTCCATCTCAAATTGAATTAGCCGATTCATTTCAACGGCATATTCCATCGGCAGTTCTTTGGTAAACGGCTCTATAAAGCCCATTACAATCATTTGTGTGGCATCTTGCTCCGTAAGCCCGCGGCTCATTAAGTAAAATAATTGTTCCTCGGACACTTTGGATACGGTTGCCTCGTGCTCCAAAGTAATCTGATCGTTTTTAATTTCATTGTACGGAATGGTATCTGATGTTGAGAGATTGTCCAAAATCAACGTATCGCACTTAATATTGGACTTGGACCCTGCGGAATCGCGGCTGAAGCTGGACAACCCCCGGTAGCTGACTTTACCTCCCTGTTTGCTGATCGATTTGGATATAATCGTAGATGTTGTCTCGGGAGCAAGGTGAATGACCTTCGCGCCGGCATCCTGATGCTGATCTTTACCGGCTACAGCAATAAACAGGATGGACCCCTTGGCTCCTCTTCCTTTCAATATTACAGCCGGATACTTCATCGTTGCCTTGGAGCCGATGTTGCCGTCCACCCATTCCATTGTGGCGTTTTCCTCTGCCACAGCCCTTTGGGTTACCAAGTTGTAAATATTAGGAGCCCAATTCTGAATGGTCGTGTAGCGGACACGGGAATCTTTCCGGCAAATAATTTCGATAACTCCGCTATGCAGAGAACTGGTACTATAAATAGGTGCTGTACATCCTTCAACGTAATGGACGAAGCTTCCCTCTTCGGCAATAATTAAGGTCCGCTCGAATTGGCCCATATTTTCGGAATTAATACGGAAATACCCTTGTATCGGAACCTCACACTGAACGCCCTTCGGGATGTACACAAAGCTGCCGCCTGACCAAACCGCGCTGTTAAGCGCCGCAAATTTATTGTCGGCGGGCGGGATGATCGTACCGAAATATTGCTTGAACACTTCAGGATATTGCTTTAAGGCTGTATCCGTATCAAGAAAAATAACGCCCTGCTCCTCCAGTTCCTTCCGCATACTGTGATAGATAACTTCCGACTCGTATTGAGCGGATACGCCTGCCAGGAACTTTTGCTCCGCTTCAGGGATCCCCAGCTTATCAAAGGTGGCTTTGATCTCGGAAGGAACCTCCTCCCAGGTCTTCCCCTGTTTTTCAGAAGGACGAACGTAATATTGGATGTCATCCAGATTTAGCCCATCCAAATCCGCTCCCCACCCAGGCATCGGCATTTTGTAGAATTGTTTCAACGCTTTCAGCCGAAAATCGAGCATCCATTCCGGTTCTTCCTTGATTCGGGATATTTCCCGGACAATCTCTTCAGTCAGGCCTTTTCCGGATTGAAAAATAGACTGGTGCCCGTCGCGAAACCCGTATTTATATTCGCCCATATCCGGCGCTTTTTTAGCCATTCGTAACACTCCTTTTAACCTTTCAGGACTCATTTGATTGCTATGATCTGCCGAGCTTGCTCTCCACCAAATCTTGCAGACGACCGCGAACTGCCTCCAGCGGGATTTCCGAAATGACCGGAGCAAGGAATCCGAAAATAACTAGATATTCAGCTTCGCTCCGTGATATCCCGCGCGACATCAGATAATAGATTTGCTCCGCATTGACCTGCCCCACGGATGCAGCATGGCCAGCGGTTACATCATCCTCATCAATCAGCAGGATCGGATTGGCATCGCCACGCGCTTTAGGACTTAACATCAGCACGCGTTCGGTTTGCTGACCATCGCAATGGGTAGCGCCTTTTTCAATCTTTGTAATTCCGTTGATAATGGCGGTAGCTTCCTCAAGCATGACGGCACGTGTAATCATCTGGCTCACCGAGCTTCTGCCAAAATGCTGGGCCTGCGTGGTGTAGCTCGATTTTTGAATGCCCGTGCCAATCGCAATCACCTTCGTGTCGGATACCGACCCATTGCCTTGAAGCAATGTCTTGGTATCGCTGGCGGTATAACCCTTGTTCATCTCGCCGATAATCCATTCCACAGCCCCATCGGCAAGAACGACCGCCCGCCGCTCGGTGAAATCCGTTGTTGCTGCAGCAAGCTGATGAACCGAAGCGACTTGTACCTTTGAGCCCGCTCCCGCAAAGACCTCAACCACACCGTTATGCAATGCCTTGATATCATCCCCGCTCGACAAACAATGATTCACATAAATGATCTTGCTGTTGCTCCCGGCCACAATTAAAACGTGAGGAGCGAAACGCACACCGCTTGTATCGTTAAGAGAGATCGCTTGAATCGGCGCTTCAACCTCGACACCGTCCGGGACATATAGAAAAACGCCACCACTCCATAAGGCACTGTGTGCAGCAGATAAACGATGCTCTTCCGGCTTCACTGCCTGATAGAGATAACGTTGAACCAATTCCTCATGCTCTTTTGCCGCCGTATGCAGGTCCGTTAAAATGACTCCCTGGGCGGCTAAGCTCTCGGACAATTCCGTATACACTACATCCGAATTGAGCTGAACGATCAGTCCGCCTTTCACTGGAGAAGCAACCAAACCTCGAACAACCTCCGGCGCATCTTCCAAACTTGACCACGGATTCTCCGCTTTGTAATCTCCTGTTTCGTAGATATCCCATTTCTCAAGTTTCGTTTTCTCCACTTTAGGCAGCTCCAGCGCACCTGCCAGCTTGAGTGCCTGAATCCGACGTTCAAGCAGCCAATGAGGCTCCCCCATAGCGCTTGACCAAGCGCGTAAAGCGTTCGTATTCATTGAAATTCTTGTCTGTATACTCACTTGCGTTTCCTCCTCTCCCGCTTTTAAACTTCCTCGCCTACCGTCTCATCCGTAATCCCAAGCTCTTCTTTTACCCAGTCGTACCCTTCAGACTCCAAACGGTGGGCAAGCTCCGGGCCGCCAGATTTGACAATTCTACCTTGCATCATGACATGCACAAAATCCGGGGTGATATAATTCAACAGGCGTTGATAATGGGTGATGATTAAAAAACCTCGATCCGGGCTGCGCATCTCGTTTACACCATTAGCCACAATACGCAGGGCATCAATATCAAGCCCGGAATCCACTTCGTCCAGAATCACGATCTTGGGTTCAAGCAGCATCATTTGCAAAATTTCATTCCGCTTTTTTTCACCGCCGGAGAATCCCTCATTCAAATAACGATGCGCGAATTCCGGATTCATCTCCAGCCCTTTCATTTTGCTCTCCATTTCACGGATAAAACGGATTAAGGAGATCTCCTCGCCTTCTTCACGCCGTGCATTGATGGCACTTCTGAGAAAGTCCGAGTTCGTTACACCGGCAATTTCACTAGGGTATTGCATCGCGAGAAACAAGCCAGCCCGGGCACGCTCATCCACCTCCATCTCCAGAAGGTCTTCATTGTCCAGTGTCACCTTGCCATCAGTAACCTCATATTTGGGATGGCCCATTAAAGCCGAAGCCAACGTGCTTTTTCCCGTCCCATTAGGTCCCATAATCGCATGAATCTCTCCGCCATGAATCTCCAATGTGAGCCCTTTTAAAATTTCTTTTCCTTCAATCTTGCTTCTTAATTCCTCAATCTTTAAGGTCGTCATTCTCCCATACTTCCCTTCCGTAGAGTTTTTCGGCACGCGTCAACAAATCACTCATAAATTTTCCGATCGTCTGTAACTCCGTCTCAGAATAGGATTGGATAAATCGGTAGAACCCCTCTTCTTTCTCTTGATGCAGTTTTTTATGCAAATGATAAACACATCTTCCCTTATCCGTTAAGCTAAAATAAATCTCCTTCCGATTGTTGTTCAGTTGACTTCTCCTAATAAAGTCCGTTTCCAGCAGCTTTGAACAAATATTAGTAATGCTTGCTTTGGACAAATCCATTTTCTTCACGATTCCGGTATGGTTTATAGGTTCATAATCACCAATGCAATCGATCACGTGTACACTTGTAATATTGTTAGAAAGCATGTCGATCTGGTGCTCTCTGGCTTGTTGCCGAAACATGTCAATTTCATGTTCAGTATACAACTCATTCAGATGCAGCATTTTTAAATACTGCTCGTAAAGATGACGTTTAAACTCCAATTGCCCAAGCTCCTCTCTTTTGTAGTCATTGCACACCAAGTCTAATGTCAGGAATAGATGGTCACTTTTTGTTCAGCACTGAACAAAATT
Source organism: Paenibacillus faecis (assembly GCF_008084145.1). GTDB lineage: Bacteria > Bacillota > Bacilli > Paenibacillales > Paenibacillaceae > Fontibacillus > Fontibacillus faecis. Next base: position 1,784,565 of record NZ_VSDO01000001.1, read on the forward strand.
ATTTTAGCATAACTGATAATGATTATCAATATCAGTTATATCGATAAGACGAAATTCTGCAGCACCTTTCATCGGTTCATTTGTCTTATGCTGCTTTTCCGACCTGTTAGATCTCACCTCCATGATCCGGGACTTATCCGTTTCGTTTCTTTCCGCACCTCCGCGTAGTCATTCATGGCCGTATTCTCCTCTTTTTTCAAGGGCTTCGCCACACATGGTCAATTTCAATTTCACTTTTCTATTCAAAAAGAGCCGGCTATCTATTCGATAACCTGCTCCTGTTCTTCATTTTTGGCTCACACCTAAACTTGATGATATTGCCCTCTTTTTCGCTCATTTCTTTGTAACAAAGAATCAAAAGTTTCTTAAGATATAAAAAAAGAGTTCATGAAATTGTGTACAATTCCATGAACTCTTTTGCAATGCCGGTGAAGGGACTCGAACCCCCACGGTTTCCCTCACGATTTTGAGTCGCGCGCGTCTGCCAATTCCGCCACACCGGCATGTTATAAACATAATATACAGTTATAATGGCGTGCCCTAAGAGATTCGAACTCCTGACCTTTTGATTCGTAGTCAAACGCTCTATCCAGCTGAGCTAAGGGCACTCAATCAAAAGTGCGGAAGACCAGACTTGAACTGGTACGGTAGTCACCTACCGCAGGATTTTAAGTCCTGTGCGTCTGCCGATTCCGCCACTCCCGCTTATAAAAGAAATGGAGGCGCCACCCAGATTCGAACTGGGGATAAAGCTTTTGCAGAGCTGTGCCTTACCACTTGGCTATGGCGCCATATATAAAAAATGGAGCGGACGACGGGAATCGAACCCGCGACCCTCGCCTTGGCAAGGCGATGCTCTACCGCTGAGCCACGTCCGCTTAATGGCTGGGGATATAGGATTCGAACCTATGGATGACGGAGTCAAAGTCCGTTGCCTTACCGCTTGGCTAATCCCCAACAACTTTATTTCAGATAAAAATGGGGCGATCGATGGGACTTGAACCCACGAATGCCGGAGCCACAATCCGGTGCGTTAACCCCTTCGCCACGACCGCCATAGAAGATATTAAACTGTTTGAAGCTGGCAGGGGCAGCAGGAATTGAACCCACACCAAAGGTTTTGGAGACCTTTGTTCTACCTTTAAACTATGCCCCTTTAAAACTGGTGGAGGCTGATGGATTCGAACCACCGAACTCGTCAGAGAACAGATTTACAGTCTGCTGCGTTTGGCCACTTCGCTAAGCCTCCACGTGGTGCCGGCGAGAGGACTTGAACCCCCAACCTACTGATTACAAGTCAGTTGCTCTACCAATTGAGCTACACCGGCAAAAGTACTACATTTAGTTGTTAATGGTGGCTCGGGACGGAATCGAACCGCCGACACGAGGATTTTCAGTCCTCTGCTCTACCGACTGAGCTACCGAGCCGTATTGAAAAGATTTCGGAACCTTTCCACCTACGCCGGTACTAACAGCGGCGGTAACAGGGACAGTTTCCATCAAAGTTAAATGGCGGAGCCGACGGGATTCGAACCCGCGGTCTCCTGCGTGACAGGCAGGCATGTTAGGCCTCTACACCACGGCTCCACACTAGTTAGGCATCCCAATGAAGGGATAATTGCGGGGGCAGGATTTGAACCTGCGGCCTTCGGGTTATGAGCCCGACGAGCTACCGGGCTGCTCCACCCCGCGTCAGTCAAAGAAATTATGGTGGAGGCTGAGGGGATCGAACCCCCGACCCTCTGCTTGTAAGGCAGATGCTCTCCCAGCTGAGCTAAGCCTCCATGGGAAACACAAAACTTATTGTAGCATACAAAGTTATATAAGATCAAGTCTTTTGGAAAAATGGTGACCCGTAGGGGATTCGAACCCCTGTTACCTCCGTGAAAGGGAGGTGTCTTAACCCCTTGACCAACGGGCCATGAAACATGATTAGAATAATTATGGCGGAGAGAGAGGGATTCGAACCCTCGAGACGCTTGTGACGCCTACACGATTTCCAATCGTGCTCCTTCGGCCAACTCGGACACCTCTCCATATGGCTCCCCGAACAGGACTCGAACCTGTGACAACTCGATTAACAGTCGAGTGCTCTACCAACTGAGCTATCAGGGAATATTCATTTCAGGTTTGATCACCTGAAAACTGGATACGAAACGAATCTGCGTTTTAGTCTCCGCAAGTGCTCAGATCGGCTTGTTCAGCCTGACGCCACTTTTTGGAGTTATTTTGGATAAGCCCTCGACCGATTAGTACCTGTCAGCTCCATACATTGCTGCACTTCCACCTCAGGCCTATCAACCTCGTCGTCTTCAAGGGGTCTTACTAGTTGGGAAATCTCATCTTGAGGGGGGCTTCACGCTTAGATGCTTTCAGCGCTTATCCCGTCCGCACTTAGCTACCCAGCTGTGCTCCTGGCGGAACAACTGGTGCACCAGCGGTGCGTCCATCCCGGTCCTCTCGTACTAAGGACAGCTCCTCTCAAATTTCCTACGCCCACGACAGATAGGGACCGAACTGTCTCACGACGTTCTGAACCCAGCTCGCGTACCGCTTTAATGGGCGAACAGCCCAACCCTTGGGACCTACTTCAGCCCCAGGATGCGATGAGCCGACATCGAGGTGCCAAACCTCCCCGTCGATGTGGACTCTTGGGGGAGATAAGCCTGTTATCCCCAGGGTAGCTTTTATCCGTTGAGCGATGGCCCTTCCATGCGGTACCACCGGATCACTAAGCCCGACTTTCGTCCCTGCTCGACTTGTCAGTCTCGCAGTCAAGCTCCCTTTTGCCTTTGCACTCTGCGAATGATTTCCAACCATTCTGAGGGAACCTTGGGGCGCCTCCGTTACTCTTTAGGAGGCGACCGCCCCAGTCAAACTGCCCGCCTGACACTGTCCCCG
>NZ_VSDO01000002.1 GCF_008084145.1 Paenibacillus faecis
CCTAACTAGTGTGGAGCCGTGGTGTAGAGGCCTAACATGCCTGCCTGTCACGCAGGAGACCGCGGGTTCGAATCCCGTCGGCTCCGCCATTTACATCTTTAGATTTCGCTTATGCGAGCCATTAGCTCAGTTGGTAGAGCACCTGACTTTTAATCAGGGTGTCGAAGGTTCGAGTCCTTCATGGCTCACCAGTTTTATTTTTTATCTTTGCGGACGTGGCTCAGCGGTAGAGCATCGCCTTGCCAAGGCGAGGGTCGCGGGTTCGATTCCCGTCGTCCGCTCCATAATACGCGCCCTTAGCTCAGCTGGATAGAGCGTTTGACTACGAATCAAAAGGTCAGGAGTTCGAATCTCTTAGGGCGCGCCATTTTCTTTATAAGCCGGTGTGGCGGAATTGGCAGACGCGCGCGACTCAAAATCGTGAGGGAAACCGTGGGGGTTCGAGTCCCTTCACCGGCATATATCGGGACGTAGCTCAGCTTGGTAGAGCACCTGGTTTGGGACCAGGGGGTCGCATGTTCGAATCGTGTCGTCCCGATTCAAAAACAGTCATCTTCCGGATGGCTGTTTTTTTATTTGGGGCTTTAGCCGGTTGAGCTCGCGAAGCGTGCGCAGCAAAAACCACTTGCTATGCGGGTGATGTAGTGATCTTTACAGTAAAAAAAACGCCTGATGGGTTCGTGATATTAGGAGTGTTCAATGTTCAAGCTACTGTGTATAACGAAAGGAAGAGGTGGTTTAATGGCCAATGGAAGTGATATGTCACATCCAAAGAGGCGCCTAGTGTGCTTCCAAGCTTCCGACTCCAAAAAGATGCAAATCTGCAGGTATTTAAGCCGATCCTCGAGGGGAAAACGAAAAAAGATGCAAATCTGCAGGAATGTCTAGCGAGTTTAGAGAAACGAGCCGGTTTCGTCGAAAATTCCTGCAGATTTGCAGGAATTTTGAAATTTTTGGCCCCAAACAAGAAAAAAACCTGCACATATGCAGGAATTCTATATTATCGAGGTTGTCTGAAGGGGTACCAGTAATAATCGCACCCCTTCAGGGGTAGTCAAAAGCTGCAGCGGTATAGTAGCTTGAACGTAGTGAAAGCAAGCGCCTTTAGACGCGAGCCGGTAATAAGGCTTATAGCCTTAGAGCAAACCACCCGTTCACACGGGGGGGATTGCAAATATCGAGCCGAGTGACGGAAGTCGGTATATTTCAAGAATCACGAGGTCAAAATATACAATAAAACTCCGATAGAAGGGGATCCTCGTGAATAAATTTCATCCTGTAAAGTGGCTAGAGAAACGTTGGAGAGCCTGGAGGCGTACGATTCTTACCTTCTGTGCTTGCGGTATCGTTGCCTTTATGGCATGGCTCGGCTTGCCGCTTTCCGAACAGATGGAGCGCTTGATGACGGAAGAGCCGCTGGCCTTGGAAACCTTCGGCAGCTGGTATGCCCCGGACGGTGGGCAAGATACCGAACGCTGGCTCGAAGATTTAAGGGGAACGAAGCAACTCCGGATTGTTCATTTGAACCAAAATTACACCTGCGGACAAGAAAGCTCGGTTCTGGGGTTGATGCGGCCCGAGGAGATCGAGACGCTGGCCAAACAGCACCCGGAATGGAGCGGACGTTTGGCCCCCGGCGGCGACGTATGGTTTGACGAACAAGTGCAAGGCATGTCGGATATATGCGAACGCGACGGTTATGTAGGTATTGATAAGAAAGGATACCTTAGCCTTTTTGAAGGACCACCGAAAGAAGAAAAAGTCATCCGAACCTTTTTTCAGTTGGACGTGGAGACCATGGAAAGCGCCCTGCCTACCGAAGTCTTGGAGCAGTTACAAAACGGAATTCGCATCCGGGATATCGAGGAGTACAACAGCGTTTTATCCACCTTTAGCGACTATGCGGTGGAAGCATCCGAAGGAGCCATGAAGCCAGCCGGTGATTAGGGTAAGGACGCAGCCGATTGCGGTTAAAGTAGTAAAGAATTCAGGGACGTTGCGAAGCAGCGTCTCTTTTTTGTTGTACGAGTCCCCTTTGAATTTATATAAAGTTTTTCCTCAACCCCTTCAAACTTTTGTTATAATGAAGTGAATACATATGTTCGCTTTACCGGACATATCCCCGAGGGACTTGTCTTACACAATCCATCGGAGATTCGAATCGAGCAGGTTAGGGAGAGATTGGATTTTGCGCATATTGGGAATTGACCCCGGAATCGCGATTGTCGGTTTCGGTTTTATCGATAAGCAGGGAAGCAAGCTGGTGCCCGTCCAGTACGGCTGCATCCAGACAGAGGCCCATACGCCGGAGGAAGAGCGGCTGCTGCATGTGTATGAGGGCATGGTACAGCTGATCGACAAGTACAAGCCCGATGCGGTCGCTTTAGAGAAGCTGTTTTTTAATCGGAATGTAACTACGGCGATGTCGGTTGGACAAGCTCGGGGCGTGATGGTACTGGCGGCGGTGCAAAAAGGTTTGCCGGTTTCGGAATACACTCCGATGCAAGTTAAACAGGCGATCGTCGGATACGGAAAGGCGGAGAAGCGCCAGGTTCAGGAGATGACGAGAATGTTCCTGAAGCTCCAGGCCATTCCAAAACCGGATGACGTAGCCGATGCGCTTGCCGTGGCTATCTGCCATGCCCATTCCAGCACGCTAAATTCCAAGATAAATGAGGTATTGCGGTCATGATTGATTTTTTACGGGGCCAGGTTGCCCATCTTGAAAGTGAATATATCGTACTCGATGTACAAGGAATCGGTTACCGGGTCTTCTGTCCGAATCCGTATGCCTTTGCCGCCAAAAATCAAGAGATCATCACCGTTTACACGCATCATCACGTCCGTGAGGACGCCATCCTGCTGTTTGGCTTCCCGTCCAGGGAAGAACAACGCTTATTCCGTAAGCTTATTGAAGTGTCGGGGATCGGTCCCAAAGTGGCTTTGGGGATTTTAAGCGGAGGAAATCCGGATACCGTGGTTGCGGCGATTCATCAAGAGAATATTTCGTTTTTGACGAAGCTTCCGGGCATCGGCAAGAAGACGGCTCAGCGGATGATCTTGGACCTCAAGGACAAGCTGGAAGGCATGGGTGGTACCGCCTCGCTGTTTGACCCGGTACCGGCCGCCGTCGTGTCTGTGGAGGGGGTTCCGGGGTGGCCGGAAGCCCGGGAAGGATTAAAGGCGCTGGGATATACCGACGCCGAGCTGGATCGCGTGTGGAATACGTTAAAAGATCAGGTGCATGTGGATGAAGCTGTCGATTCGGTAATGAAAAAGGCCCTCAAGCTGCTGTACGCGGGTTGATCATAGGCTGAAGGAAAGAGGTGCTGACAGATGGAAGACCGAATCATTTCGGCGAATCTGATGATGGAAGACCAAGCCGTGGAGCTGAGCCTTCGCCCTCGCTATTTGGCGGAATATATCGGGCAGGAACGGATCAAGGAAAATCTGAAAATTTATATCGAAGCGGCCAAGATGCGCAAGGAAGCTTTGGATCATGTGCTTCTTTACGGACCGCCGGGATTGGGGAAAACGACGCTCGCGAATATTATCGCCAATGAACTGGGGGTCAATCTGCGGACGACTTCGGGACCGGCGATCGAGCGCCCTGGTGATCTGGCCGCCTTGCTGACGAATTTGCAGGAAGGCGATGTTCTTTTTATCGATGAAATCCACCGCCTGCATCGAACCGTCGAGGAAGTGCTCTATCCGGCTATGGAGGACTTTGCGCTGGATATTATGATCGGCAAGGGGCCAAGCGCGCGCTCTGTCCGACTGGACCTGCCGCCATTTACCCTGGTAGGCGCAACAACCCGCGCCGGACTGTTGTCCGCGCCGCTACGCGACCGGTTTGGCGTAGTGAGCCGCCTGGAGTTCTATACCCGGGATGAACTCAGCTTTATTGTGTCCCGGGGCGCCGACATCCTGGGGATCCCGATCCTGGGGAATGCCTCCGACGAAATTGCGCTCCGCTCGCGGGGAACGCCGCGGATTGCCAACCGTCTGCTGAAGCGGGTAAGGGATTACGCGCAAGTCCGCGGCGACGGCATGATTACGCCGGAAATTGCCAAAGAAGCGCTGGAAATGCTGCAGGTGGATCCGATGGGACTGGATCTCATCGACCATAAGATGCTTCGAGCCATGATCATGAGCTTCCGCGGCGGACCGGTCGGCCTGGATACGATCGCGGCGACCATCGGCGAAGAGAGCCAAACGATTGAGGATGTGTACGAACCGTATCTGCTGCAGATCGGTTATTTGCAGCGGACACCGCGCGGCCGGATGGTCACGCCGGCGGCTTATGCCCACTTGGGCCTGCCTTTGCCGGAACCGCCCAAATAAGGGGGGCTTCCCAGTTCAATCTTCGCAATGGGACAGCAACAGCAACTTGGAGGAGGAGTGCGACATGATGAACAAAACGCCGGGAACGTCCCGGAGACCTTGGGGAAAAGGTCTGTTAGCCGGGCTTTTGCTGGCCGGAGCTCTTCACCTTCCCGCTTCCGCGGATAGCGGGACAGGCGCGAATGTGAGGGTCGCTATGTTCTTGGACTTCGGGGGCACATACAAGTCGGTCGTCCCGGCGGTGACTTTGAAAGCGGAATCCGCTTGGGGAGCCGGGCCGGGGACGGCAGGCGACAACTGGATACAGCTGTCTGCCGGAGAATCCGCCCGCTTCAGCGTTTCCGGATATAAGGTAAAGGTCATGGAGAGCACGGACTGGAATGCGATTGCGGCTGCGATAAAAAAACTGCAAGGAACCGCCGATAAGCCGGTCGCAATACTACAGAAGCAAAGCGGAGGCAACCGCTATCTGATATACACCGGCCCTTACGCAAGCGCGGCGGAAGCCCAGAAAGCCGCGGACCGTACCGCATCTGCCCTTTCCGCCTCGCTCAAAGGCCAAAAGCCTTCCGTGCGCGGCGTTCATTATGCTTCCGCAGGCAATTTCGCCAGCAAGGCGGAAGCGGAAGCGGTGCGCGCTTCCCTGGAGGTGCCGAACGCGGAAGCGTTTGTGGTTCTTACCGGGCCACAGCAATACAGCGTCTGGGCAGGGGGCGCGGCGAACGAGGCCGATCTGGCGGAGTTGAAAGGACAACTGGCCCAGACGGCGCCCCAGCTTTCCTGGACGACGGCAAACACGAGCCAGCCCGCTCTGCTTGTCCATAGCGACGTTACGCTGAACCTGGCGGCGCCCTCGCCGATGGAGCATTTTGAACTTAGCGGAACCGATGCGGCTCTGCGGGTTTGGGATGCGGAGGATTCCTTGATCCAAGTCGTGGAACGATCCAACCGCAAGTACCGCGGTGACTTTGAAATTAGCCGGTACAACGGCCAATTGGCCCTGGTCAACGAAGTCCCGCTTGAGCAATATTTGTACTCCGTCGTGGCCGCCGAGGTTCCTACTTCCTGGCCCAAGGAATCCCTGAAGGCGCAGGCGGTGGCCGCCCGGAGTTACGCGATGTACAACGCCTCCAGCAACCGTTTTAAAGTTGCCGGTTTGGTCGACACGACCTTAAGCCAGGTGTATAACGGAGCGGAAAAGGAAGCGGATAGCGTAAAACAGGCGGTGGACAGCACGGCTGGCGAAGTCCTTATGGCGAACGGCAAAGTGATCGAGGGGATTTTCTCCTCCAACAGCGGCGGGGCCACAGCGGATTCTTCGGAAGTCTGGAACAGCATTGACCCGGTTTTCTCCTATGTGCAGAGCAAGGAGGATCAGGCGGCGCAGGCCGGTTTGAAATCCTGGTACTATGTCATTTTGCCGAACGGAAAGACAGGCTATGTCCGGGAAGACCAGGTTGAATTGACGGGAGCCTCGACGGCGGCCGGACTAAAAAAGCTGACCGCGAAGACCAATTCGGTGATGGTCAGACCGCTGCCGTTGGTTCAATCGGGAGTGGATGCCGTCGCCGCAATCAATGCCGGCGACCAGGCGATCGTGCTGGACAAACAGGTCGAATCCAACGCCTATGCCTGGATTCGGGGCCCCTTCAACTCGGAGCAATTGGAGAAAGCGTTGAAAGGGAAGACGAGCACGCCGGTACCTTCGCCCATCACCAGTCTTGAGGTCACTCAAAGAGGGCCGTCCGGCCGCGCCATCGAGGTCAAAGCCAACGGCCAAGTTATTGACGTCAAATATCCCGATGCTTTACGGTCGGCGTTGAACGGCCTGCCGAGCACCCTGTTTGATATTGTGCCTACCGGGCGTTATACTGTACAAGGTGCGGATGGCGTTGCCGCCAGCAAAGCGGTTTCGGACGGCACTCAAATCTTAGCCGCTTCCGGCTCCAAAAACTTGTCCGGAGGGAACCTCGTTGTGATGGACGGCAAAGGTGCGGCCCGCGTGGTGGATGAGTCCCGGTCGTTCTTGTTTATCGGCAAAGGAAATGGCCACGGACTTGGATTATCCCAATGGGGGGCCAAAGGAATGGCCGATGCAGGGTATGATTATCGGAAAATCTTGCAACACTACTATCAAAATGCGACTATTGTCAAGGAATGAAGCCAATATGAATGTAGATCTGTACGATTTTGAATTACTGGAAGAATTGATTGCCCAGACACCGCTGGCGGAACGTACCGCCTCCCGGCTGCTGGCTTTGAATAAACGCGACGGAAGCATCAGGCATCACTCCGCTTTCTCGGAGATCTTGGAATATTTACAGCCGGGCGATACCCTGGTCCTGAATGACACCCGTGTCATTCCCGCCCGGTTATTCGGGGTCAAGGAGGATACCGGGGCCAAAGCGGAGGTTCTCCTGCTGAAAAATCTGGGAGAAGATCGTTGGGAAGCCTTGGTCAAACCCGGGAAAAAGCTGAGAACCGGAGCGGTCATTCGGTTCGGCGAAGAATTGCAGGCGACGATCGAACAAGAAGGCGAGATGGGCGGTCGCGTGCTGCGTTTTTCTTACCAGGGGATCTTTAACGAAATTCTCGACCGCTTGGGGCAGATGCCGCTCCCGCCTTATATCAAGGAGAAGCTGGATGATCGGGAAAGATATCAGACGGTTTACTCGAAGCATGAAGGTTCGGCGGCGGCCCCGACGGCAGGGCTTCATTTTACGGAGGAACTGCTGGATGAGATTCGGAATAAAGGGGTCGATATTGCTTTTGTGACGCTGCATGTCGGCCTGGGAACATTTCGGCCGATGTCGGTCGACCGTGTCGAAGAGCATGTGATGCATGAGGAGTATTACGTTTTACCCCAAGAAACCGCGGATCTCTTGAACGCGACGAAGGCGAGAGGCGGCCGGATCATCGCTGTCGGAACGACTTCCGCACGGACGCTGGAAACGGTGGCGCAGAAATGCGGGGGCGGTCCGGTGGTCGAAAGCAGCGGTTGGACCGGAATCTTTATTTATCCGGGTTATTCATTTGGACTGGTTGATGCGCTGATTACAAATTTTCATCTTCCAAAGTCCACGCTGGTTATGCTGGTCAGCGCCTTAGCGGGCCGGGAGACGATTTTGCGGGCTTACCGGGAAGCGGTTGAGCACAGATATCGGTTCTTCAGTTTTGGAGACGCGATGTTTATTTACTAATGCTACAAGAGGATGGATGATAAATGGCAGCAGCGATTACTTATGAGCATATTAAAACCTGCAAGCAATCGGGAGCGAGGCTTGGGCGTGTGCATACCCCCCACGGCAGTTTCGATACCCCCGTCTTTATGCCTGTCGGAACGCAGGCCACCGTCAAGACGATGAGCCCGGAAGAGCTTAAGGAGATGGATGCGCGAATTATTTTAAGCAACACGTATCACTTGTTCCTTCGTCCCGGGCATGAAATCATTCGTGAAGCGGGCGGGCTGCATAAATTCATGAACTGGGATCGCGCCATCCTGACGGACAGTGGCGGATTTCAGGTGTTTTCCCTGAGTGAAATGCGCAAAATTACGGAGGAAGGCGTTCATTTTCGTTCGCACCTTAATGGAGACAAATTGTTTCTTTCCCCCGAGGTAGCCATGGAAATCCAGAACGCGCTGGGTTCCGATATTATGATGGCCTTCGATGAATGCCCGCCCTATCCGGCGGACTACGAGTATGTGAAGAAATCCCTGGAGCGGACAAGCCGCTGGGCCGAACGCTGCCTGAAGAGCCATGCCCGTCCGCATGACCAAGGGCTGTTTGCCATTGTTCAGGGCGGCATGCATGAAGACTTGCGCAAGCAAAGCGCCAAGGATTTGACTTCCCTTGATTTTCCGGGGTATGCTATTGGTGGACTGAGTGTGGGTGAACCGAAGCATCTGATGTACGAAGTGTTGGATTATACGGTACCTTTGCTGCCGACGGACAAGCCCCGTTACTTGATGGGGGTCGGATCTCCGGATGCGCTGATTGAAGGTGCGATTCGGGGCGTCGATATGTTTGACTGCGTATTGCCGACACGGATTGCCCGCAACGGCACCACGATGACGAGCCAGGGAAGACTGGTCGTCCGAAACGCTCAGTATGCCAAAGACTTCGGACCACTGGACCCGGAATGCGATTGCTACACCTGCCGGAATTATTCCCGCGCTTATCTTCGTCATTTGATCAAAGCCGACGAAACGTTCGGACTCCGGCTGACTACATATCATAATCTGCATTTCCTGATCAAGCTGATGGACAATGTCCGCCAGGCGATCATGGATGACAGATTGCTGGACTTCCGGGATGAGTTTTTCGAAAAGTACGGTCTTTTTGGCAATGAAAAAGGTTTTTAAACAATTCGGATATGCCATGAAAGGGGGAAAAATGGGATGTTCCAACAATTTTACGCGGCAACGTCAACGGCCGGAGCACCGGGAACAGGGGGACTGCTTTCGTTTATCCTGCCGCTCGTTATTATGTTTGCCGTGTTCTACTTCTTGCTGATCCGTCCTCAGAAGAAAAAACAGCAAACCCGCAATACGATGCTTAACGCGCTCCAAAAAGGGGATAAGATCGTGACGATCGGCGGCCTGCACGGGACGATTGTTGAATTGACAGACGATACGGTTGTCATTCGCGTCAACGATGTGACCAAAATGACGTTTGACCGCAATGCCATCAGCCACCGGGTGGATGAAAAGGCCTAAGCGCGTACGGGATCAAATCAAAAAAGAACCTGAAGTTTATAACTTCAGGCTCTTTTTTTTGACCTAGGAAGATAACGAATCCGGGCTTCGGTCGAGGGAACAGGCCCATTTTATGCCCAGCCCGGAAGCCAAAGTGGCCAGAAGCAATCCGCCGATCATATCCGTAAACCAGTGAATGCCCAAATAAAAAATGGAAAAAACAATCACCGCTGCGCTTCCCGTAGCCGCGATCGCCCAGCTCCGGTTTCCCGAACGGATCGCCAGGATGGCCATGGAAACCGAAATCGATGTATGCAGGCTGGGAAAGCAGTTGTTGATACCCGACAACGGACGGTACAGCTCGTTGAATTTCGGAAAAGCCTCCAACATGTAAAACGAAGCCCCCGATGGCGGGTAGGACCATACTTCGTTGACCGGAAACAGCGCGTAAAAGGGGAGGGCGACCAGATAATTCAGCATCACCGTACAGCAAGTGGCATATACGAAGAGCCGCCGGCCGTCTCCCGCATAGATAAACAGCGAGGCTAAAATAAGCGCTTGAAATACGACCAGGTAAAAGAAGGATACGACCAAAGTCACTCCCTGGGCATGAAAAAGCTGCTGAAAAAAGGCAACGAAGTGGCCCTCCAGTTGGAACACCCAGGGCGTAAAATCGGCGGAATAGCTGTAATTTTGTTCCCAGGTCAATTCCAGACTGTTTAGGAGCAGCACGCCCACCATCAGCGCCACCACGAGAAGCATTCTTCGGGATTTGACCAACAAGCTTAACAAAGCGGATACCGCGGCCCATAAAGAACGGGTGCAGCATAGCGTGACAAAAAGAAGAAATACCGCCGCCGTTAGCCAGGAAATTGTAGACATTGAATGAAACTGCACGACCAAGCCCCCTACTAGATAACATCATCACCTATGAAAGATTACCATAGCAGAGAGACGGGAAGTTTGCAGTTCCGTTACTTTTTAGCAAAGTTTACGCCAAAAACCCCGCCGACCGCACCCAGGAACAGCGAAGGGATGAGCAGTGCAAACTCCCGCACGCCCAGGGCATTGTCCAATGCCAAAAAACTGACAAGGAGCAACAGCAGCCCGTACAGCACACCTGTGAGGGAGCCTTGGTACAATCCTTTTTGCCTGGCTTTTTTTCCGGAAACCACCCCTCCGGCGACCAGGGAAATACCGTGTACCAGATAGGTATACAAAGTGAGATCCTCTTCTTCCAAAATTCCCGATTGCAACAGCAACGATAAAATTAGGGCACCGATCATCATCCACAAAAAAGCGTGCCATAACCCGGACAAGGTAGGGTGAGAAAGGCGGAAGGCGAATATACGGCGAATGAGATGCATGGCAAGACCTCCATTCGATATTGATAACCCATTTTATGGCCAAGCCGGGCCCGTTATGACTGGCCGTCCAAAAAATCAGGAATATATTGTTTGGCATGTAAGCGGGAAGCAAAAGCCAGAATACAAGTACGCCCCATACTTTGGTGTAATGACGGGAGGGAACAGGCTATGGCCGGGCATTGGACACATCTGGTACTTGTCGTTTCTCGGACGCTGCTGATGTATGTATTGGTTTTCGGAGTGATGCGGATTATGGGCAAAAGAGAAATCGGTCAGCTGTCCATTTTTGATCTGGTCATTTCGATTATGATCGCGGAGATTGCGGTCTTCGCTCTGGAGGATCTGAAACGCCCTCTATTTGAAGGAATCGCACCAATGATTACGCTGCTGCTCATCCAAATCAGCATCGCCTTCCTTTCCCTGAAATTCCGCAAGGTTCGGCTTTGGTTCGACGGCGAGCCGAGCGTCATTATTCGCAACGGGGATATCAATCAAAAAGAAATGAGGAGGCAGCGCTACAATCTGGACGATTTATTGATGCAGCTGCGTTCCCAAAATATAGACAGCGTGGCCGATGTGGAGTTTGCCGTGCTGGAAACGAGCGGCAAGCTCAGCGTGCTGCCGAAGGATAAAACACAGGCTGGCGAACAGCCCACAAAAGAGGGGAAGAGCAAGGAATCGGAATTCCCGTCACTCGTCCCCAAAGTAAAATACGAAGCTCTACCCCTGCCGCTGATTTTGGACGGAAAAGTGGACGATCACAATTTGAAACGAATCGGCAAAACCCGGTTCTGGTTGAAAAATCAAATTCAGGCCAAGGGAATCACCGATTTCAAGGATGTTTTTTTCTGTTCGATCGATCACAGGGGCAGATTTTACATCAACCGAAAGAAAGAGGATTAGAACATTTAGGCCTTGAACCATCTCCGGAATAAGGGGAGACGCTTCAAGTCGTGTAAATCCACGAGTCCCAACAACCCGGATAAGATGAGGTATAGGATGCCGGAAAGCGAAACGGATGCCAGAAATTGAACTCCTTCGCCGCCGCCCATGGGAACTTCGTGATAGAGATAGGAGGCGGCCCCGGCCATGATGATCATCGCGCAAACGACTTTGGCCAGATCGAGCAGCGGCAGCCGGTAATTTAACGCTTTGGCGACGCTTTGGCCATGAAGCAAAGTGACGATCACAAAGTTGACGATGATGGCCAGAATGGCTCCATAGATGCCCAGCGTCGGGTTGGATGCGAGATAAAAAATGAGAATGATCTTAACGATCGCCCCGATCAGCGTGTTGACGAGAGCCCGCCCCGGCTTATCCAGAGCTTGAAGCGTGGCCTGCAGCGGGGTCTGAACGTAGAGGAGCAGGGCAAAAGGGGCCATTATTTTCAACATGCCCGCAATTTCTCCGTTATTGTAAACCAATTCGCAAAGCGGCCCGGCCAAAACATACATAATCGCGGCAAAAGGGGCTCCGGTGACGAGCGCAAGCCGGATGGATTGATGCAGCCGCAAATGAATCGTCCGATGATCCCCCCGGGCTTGCGCTTCGGCCAAGGAAGGAACCAGGGACACCGCCAGGGCGGAGGTCAAGGCTCCCGGCAGCAGGAGCAGGGGAATAACCATGCCCTGCAGCGCTCCATATTGGGCGGTGGCCACCGCGGTAGCGATTCCGGCAATGGCAAGACTCTGTGCGGTGGTAATGGACTCCAGCAAATAGGATAACGATCCGACCAATCGACCGCCGGTAACCGGGATGGCGATACGCAAAATTTTGCGGAGCGTTGCGGAAAAAGTCTTGTACTTCTCCCCGATTCCGGAGGAAGGTTCGGAAGCTTCAAGAGAACCAGAGGAACCGTTCGTGCCCGGTTCCCGCCGTTTTAGGCGGCGATACTGCCATAGCAGAACCGCCATCCCGGCAATTTCGCCGACAACGACGCCCAGCATGGCGCCGGCGGCGGCATATTCAACGCCCATCGGCAGCAGCAGAAAGGAAAACCACAGGACGCAGATGATCCGGGCTACGGTTTCCAGAATGGAAGATACGGCTGAAGGGATCATGTCCTGCTTCCCTTGAAAATAGCCGCGGAATACGGACGAAACGGCTACGATGACGATCATCGGGCTCATGGCCAGGAAGGTCTGGTAAACCCGCGGATCCGTCAAAATGTAGCGCGTGACTAAAGGAGCCAAAGCGACGCACAAGACCGTAAAGAACAACCCGGCTCCGGTCGCGAAAATCAGGCTTGTACGCAGGATGGCTTTGGAGCGTTCGGGGGTGCCGGCCGATTCCGCCTCGGCCACCAGCTTCGCGACAGCAAGGGGGATTCCACCGGCGATCAGCGTGACGATCACGAGAAAGAACGGGTAACCGAGCTGGTAGAGCCCGACGCCCTCGGCTCCGATCACCCTGGGCAGCAATATTCGCGGTATAAACCCGAGTATGCGGTTGACTATACTAGCGGCCAGCAGTATCATCGTGCCCTGGATAAAGGTCTGTTTATTCAAATGGATTCCCTCTCTCCTTATTAAGCGATCTTGCGGTGGATGCAAGACCCGCGGTTGTTAATAACCATATGCCGGTCCTGTCCCACTTCATGACTTGTCTTTTTTGGTCTTTATGCAGGAATCCAAAAATTAAGGTAGAATGTAATAAGACGGGGAGATGGAAGGAGGCATCACGATGGCTGAAGATGAAATGAGCGAGAAGCAGTTGAACGAAGCGATCGAAAGCCTTTGCGTCAGCAAAGCGGAGGAATTTCGGTTAATCGGCTATGAACAGGTCACCGGCCGGGACATCTGGGAGTGCGTCAGCCAGAAATACGAGAAAGAAGGCTTCCCTCCATTGTATCAGTTAGTGAATGATATCCTTTCTTTGAAAGCGACCCAGTTTATGAACTATTTGACGATTTCCGCATTTCGTGGATCCCGTTTCTGATGAAAGGGGTCTTTTTTGTGATGGAATTTTAACCACTGTTTAAAAACCGACAAAATTTGATAAATTGACGCTCATTTCCGGCATGGCTATAATAGGACTATTGAGAACTGAAAGGGGAAGTAAGCACGGGATGAAAAGAATCTTCGCATTCGTAACCGTCGTGGTTGTGATTTCCGGCATTATGGCCTGGTCAACCCCCGGACTGCTGAAAAGTGTGCATCTCGGACTGGATCTGAAGGGCGGGTTCGAGATTTTGTATGAAGCTTCGCCGATGGAAGGCGGGGAAAAGGTATCCAGACAATCGCTGTTAAAAACCGCCCAGAGCCTGGAAGACCGGGCCAATAAGCTGGGAACCAGCGAACCTGAAGTAACGACGGAAGGGACGAACCGCATTCGTCTTAAACTGGCGGGTGTGACCGATGAGGCCGAGGTTCGCAAGCTGATGAAGGAGCCGGCTTCTCTTACGTTCCGGAGCAAGGATGGAACGGAAAAATCGGAGAACGAATACAACAAGATCGAAATGGTCGGGACGGATTTTGTGGAGAACGCGGCCAAGCTGGAGCTCGGTTCCATGAACGAGCCGATCGTTGCTATCAAAGTCAAGGACAAGAAGAAATTTGCCGAGATTACGGAGCGTTTACTCGGTAAGCCGCTCGCGATTTACATGAACGATAAGATGATTTCCGACCCTATCGTACAAAACGTGCTATCGGATGGTACCGCCACAATCACCGTGGGCGGGGACCGCAAGAAAGCCGAGGAACTTCGCGATGTCATCAACCTTGGCGCGTTGCCGCTGAAGCTGACCGAGAAATATACGCAAAGCGTCGGCGCTACGCTGGGCAAGCAATCCCTCGATAAGACGATTGAAGCCGGATTGATTGCTTCCGCTTTTATTTTGCTATTTATGGTGGGGATGTACCGGGTTCCCGGTCTGATCGCCGCCTTCACGCTGATCGTTCACACGTGGCTGTTAATTCTAGTCTTTGTCTGGGCGGATTTCACGCTCACCCTGCCGGGGATTGCGGCACTAATACTCGGGGTCGGCATGGCGGTTGACGCCAACATTATTACCAACGAACGGATTCACGAAGAAATGAAGAACGGAAAGAGCGTCATGTCCGCTGTCAAAGCCGGGGACAAGCATTCCTTCCGAACCGTTATGGACTCTCAACTTACAACGGTAATCGTTGCGGCCGTCATGTACTGGTTCGGTACCGGCGCGGTTAAAGGCTTTGCGCTGGTCCTGATCGTAGAGATCGTACTGAGTATCGCTACGAATATCTATCTCTCCCGCTTCCTGTTGAACCTGCTGTTAAAAGCCGGTAAACTGTTGAAGCCGAAGTACTTCGGTGTAAAGGAGAGTGAAATTCGTGAGCTTTAAAAACTTGAACTACGTGCATCTTAGTAAATATTTTTATATATTCTCGATTGCTCTGACCCTGGCCGGTATTATTTGCTTGTCCGTATTCGGGCTGAATTACAGCGTCGACTTCCGGGCCGGCTCCAACGTGGACATCACGCTGAGCAAGGGAATCACCGCGGAGCAAGTCCAGCCGATTCTGGACAAGCTGAAGATCGCGGATGAAGCGAGCATAAGCCCTGGTGAGGAACGGATGAACATCCGGTTTACCCAGGTTTTGAATGAGGATCAGGAAATGAAATTGAAGGGGGAAATTTCGAAACTCGATGAAAAAGCCTCCTTCGAAGTGAATACGGTAGATCCGGAAATGGCCAAGGAATTGGCGCGCAACGCGATTTATGCCGTCCTGATCTCCTGTCTGGGCATTATCGTTTATGTCAGCATCCGTTTTGAATGGAGATTTGCCGTAGCGGCGATTATCTCCCTGCTGCATGACGCGTTTATGGTGGTTGCGGTGTTCTCGATTTTCCGCTTGGAAGTCGATTTGACCTTTATCATCGCCGTTTTGACGATTATCGGCTATTCGATCAATGATACGATCGTTATCTTTGACCGGATCCGCGAGAACCTGCGTTTCAGCAAGCTGAAAAACCGCCAGGACCTGATCGAGCTGGTCAACCGAAGCGTTTCGCAGACCATTATGCGTTCGATTTACACCGCCTTGACGGTATTTGTGGCCGCCTTCTTCCTGTTCCTTCTCGGTGGAGAATCGATCCGCATGTTCTCGTTGGCGATGGTTATCGGGCTGTTGTTCGGGGCCTACTCCTCGATCTTTATCGCAAGCCCGTTGTGGTTCGTTTTGAAGAGCAAGCAGAAAAACAAGCCGGCCAAAGCGTCCTAAGAGGCCACTTTGCCTTTTGTTCGGTATGATAGAGCCGCGTCGAATGATGACGCGGCTTTCCCGCTCTATACGTAAAAAGTGTCTCAGGAGGATTCATATGTCACGCGAACAAGCCGTTCCAGCCAATTCCGCAGTATGGCTCGGTATCGCTAATCATATTGTTTTAGCTGTATTTAAGGGTACCGTCGGATTGCTCTTCGACAGCAAGGCGCTGCTGGCCGGAGGGCTGCATTCCGCCGCGGACGGAGCCGCCCTGGTTTGCGGGAAACTCAAGCTCCCAAGACAAACCAAAAGAAACGGGGAATTCCGGCAGTCCGGTGCCGGCAAAGCGGGAGAGCCGCTGCTGGCCATTTTTCTGTCCGTGTTCTTGCTGATGGGCAGCCTGCAAATGGGCATTTCCTCCATCGGCGAAATTTCCCAGGGGGAGATAGCTCCTCCCGGTGCTTTAGCCGGCGTGGCCATTGTGATCTCGATTGCGCTGCAGGAAGCATTGTTTCAATACCAGTACCGTCAACTTCGAAGATCCAAAAGCGAACAGCTGCAGACGCTGGTCGAATCGCACAGACATTCGCTGTACGCCTCGGTCGCCGTTTTGATCGGTGTGTTTGGGGCGATGACCGGCCAGGAGATGGAAGTGCCGCTGCTGCTGTATCTCGACCCGGTCGCCTCGCTGCTCGTATCCGTTATGGTGCTGTGGCGGGTGTATCGCATGATTCTCGGAACCGTTTACGGCTCCCTGATCTCGGACACCCAGGAAGAGGACGCTTCCCTGTTCATTGAAACGGTTCAGCGGGTCCATGGTGTCATCACGGTGGATGAGTTAAAAGCCAAGGAGAACGGTCACTATGTGACGGTTACCGCAAGAATTAGCGTGAATCCGCGAATTACGGTGCTCGAAGCCAATGAGATCGCGACGCGGGCCAAGGTACTGCTGATGACGCGGTTTTCGCATATCAGCGAAGTGAGCATTCAGGTGCTGCCGTATGATCCCGGCTATCCGTATAAAAGCAACTTCGAAGGCCCCAGCGATGATCTGCCGACTCTGCTTCAGTAGGGACGGGTTTTGGAAAGAAGGTGTTTGGTTTTGATTCAACCGAAATATCAATGGAAGACGCTCCCCTGCGACCAGGCCGCCGCGGCGGAGTTGGAGCGGAGGCTGAAACTCCCGCCGCTGGTGGCTTCACTTCTGGTGACCCGGGGATTGGTCAATCCGGAGGAAGCCGCAGCGTTCCTGGCCGGGAGCATGGAAGATTTGCATGATCCGTTTTTGCTGAGCGGAATGAGGGAGGCGGTCCCACGGATCCGCCAAGCGTTGGAGAACCGGGAACGTATATTGATTTACGGCGACTATGACGCCGACGGGGTTTCGTCGACAGCCTTGATGATTTGTTTAATGAGGCATGTAGGGGCCGACTTCGAATATTACATCCCCCACCGTTCCAAAGAAGGGTATGGACTACATATTTCGCCTTTGCAGCAGGCCCGGGAACGCGGAGTGACGCTGGTACTCACGGTGGACACGGGGATCAGCGCTGTCGACCAGATCGCTTTTGCCAAGGAGGCCGGGATGGACGTGATCGTCACCGATCACCATGAGCCGCCGTCCCGTCTTCCGGAAGCTTACGCCCTTATAAACCCTAAACTTCCTTACTGTTCTTATCCCTTTAAAGGACTCGCCGGGGTAGGCGTCGCTTACAAATTAGCCACGGCTCTTCTCGGAGAAGAAGTGCCCGCATCCTGGACGGAACTAGCCGCCTTGGGCACCATTGCGGATTTAATGCCGCTTACGGGCGAGAACCGGGCGATCGTCCGCTCCGGCCTGAGGTCCATGGCCAATTCGCCTTTCCCCGGGATGACCGCGCTGTTAAAAACCGCGGGCTGGAAGTCGGGGGAAGTGTCGGCCATGAACGTGGCCTTCGGGTTGGCGCCGCGCGTCAACGCCAGCGGACGAATGAGTCACGCGGACCGCGCGGTGAAGCTGCTCGTTACCGAAATGGCGGAAGAAGCGGAAGCGGCGGCTCTTGAACTTGACATCCTGAACAAAGAGCGCCAGGAACTGGTGGAGCAAATCGTTCAGGAAGCCCTGCTCGGCCTGGAAGCTAAGGCGGCGGCGGGAAAGCTGCCGGACGTGATTGTCGTGGCCGGGGAAGGTTGGAACGTCGGCGTCGTGGGCATCGTCGCTTCCAAAATCCTGGAGAGATACTACCGGCCGACCCTAGTCCTTGGCATCCACCCCGAGACGGGGGAATGCAAAGGCTCGGCCCGTTCGATTCCAGGTTTCGATATTTACGAGGCCTTAACGGAATGCGCCGATCTTCTGGATCATTTCGGCGGGCATCCGTCCGCTGCCGGAATGTCGCTTTCCCGCGAGCATCTGGCCGAATTTGAGCGGCGGTTGAACGAATTCGCCGCAGGGGTCTTGCTGCCGGAGCACTTTGTGCCGACCATGGTGAACGACCTGGAGTGCTCGCTGTCGGAAATCAGCCTGCGGGCCATAGAGCAGATGGAAGCCCTGGCTCCCTTCGGCATGGGAAATCCCTGTCCGCGTTTGTTGATCCGTGGAGCGAAGCTGGTGGAATGCAAGCCGATCGGCAAGGACGGCAAACATTTGCGGCTTACGGTCGCCCAGAACAACACTACGATGGAAGCCGTAGCTTTCGGAAAAGGCGAGCTGGCGATCATGCTCGCCGAGGAAGCGGAGCTCGATATCGTAGCGGAGGCGGGAATCAATGAATGGAACGGCTCGCGAAAACCGCAATTGCTGATTCAGGATATCGCCGTGTCCCATTTGCAGGTGCATGATTTCCGGGGCTTTGCCAACCCGACAGCCAAACTGAACGAACTGACCGGCGATCTCTTGAAATGCCCGGGATTCCGTACGGAATCGGTGGCGGCGCTGCTCAACCCGGACTCCGAAATTTTGGATCATCCGGAATTGAATCCGGCCTCGCTTTGGGTATATGATAGGAGAGTCGGCGCCGTATCGGCGAATGCCGATGATCCCGAAACGGGAGCCGCGGTAATAACGACGCTCTTCATTCTGGAGCTGCCGAAAACCCCCGTGGAATGGAACCGCATACTGGCCTCATTCGGCGCGTTGGAAAGGGTTTATCTGCTTCATCCGAAAATCCCTGTCCAAGAGCTGCTGGAGCCGCCGAACCGGGATCAGTTCAAGCAGGTTTATGCGCTGCTCCGAAGCTATGCCGCCGAAGGGCAGTCCGAAGACAAGCTGATTTCGGCCATGATGGCACGGACGCGGTTGTCCAGACGCATGCTGACCCTGACGATGGATGTTTTTGAAGAACTCGGCTTTATTGCGCGGTCTTCGGGAATAGTAACCGTGATGCCATCCCCGTCCAAACGACCGCTGGAGTCGTCCGTACGGTACAGGGATTTGGGGCTCCTCGCAGAGACGGAGCAGATGCTGCTTCGGGCGAAGGTTTCCCAGATTTCCGAATGGCTGCGAACCCGGATTCAAGGAGCTTCATAGCTATATATACTTAAATAGCGTCTATGCATACTTAGGAGGAGATTGTATTGGATTTTAAAGATTATATCCGGGTAATTCCCGATTTCCCGCAGCCGGGGATCAGCTTCAAGGACATTACGACCTTGCTGAATGACGGCGAGAAATATCGCCTGGCGATCGAAGAACTCAAGAGCCGGGTATCCCACCTGAAGATCGACCTGATCGCCGGGCCGGAAGCCCGCGGCTTTGTCGTCGGCGCTCCGCTCGCTTATGCGCTGGGGGTTGGCTTCGTCCCGATTCGCAAAAGCGGCAAACTGCCTTATGAAACAATCGAGGTCGGCTACGACCTGGAATACGGCAAGGACAAGCTGGCGATGCATACGGACGCGGTTAAGCCGGGGCAGAATGTCCTCATTGCCGACGATCTTCTGGCCACCGGCGGTACGATCTCGACTTCGGTCGACCTGGTTCGCAAACTGGGAGGCAACGTAGTCGGCACCGCCTTCCTGATCGAGCTTGGCGACTTGAACGGCCGGGCCAAGCTGCCGGGGATCGACGTCTTTTCCCTGGTTCATTACGATTTCTGACGATGGAACTGAGCGATAAGGAATACGTCCATTAACGGACATTTATATTCTAAAAAAATAGAGCTATGCTCCCGAATCGTTTGATTCGGAAAGCATAGCTCTTTTGTGTTTGAGCCATCGTTAATGGGCCGCTTCGTCCTTGTCGTTGGACCAGCCCAGAACTTGAATCAGCTTGAAGAAGAGGCTGAGCAGGATACCGACAATCGTGGCGAGGGCCATCCCCTTCAATTCCACTTTACCCATCACCAGTTTGGTGCCGCTGAGGCCAACGACCAGTACAACGGTGGCGAGCAGCATGTTCGTGGGCTTGGAGAAATCGACTCTCTGCTCCACAAAAATCCGCAGCCCCGATGCGGCGATAACGCCGAACAGCAGCAAGGAGACGCCGCCCATCACCGCGGGAGGAATATTGGCGATAATGGCCGAGAACTTGCCCGAGAACGAAAGCAGAATGGCAAAAACCGCCGCTCCGCCCACGACAAATATGGAGTAGACTTTGGTCAGCGCCATGACCCCGATGTTTTCGCCATAGGTCGTGTTGGGAGTCGAACCGACGAAGCCGGACAGAATCGTCGACAAGCCGTTACCGAAGAGCGAGCGATGCAGGCCGGGATCCTTGGATAAATCCTTGCCTACGATATTGCTCGTTACAAGCAAATGGCCGATATGTTCCACGATCACGACCAGGGCGACGGGAACGATAGTGATAATCACCGAGGGATCCCACTGCGGGGTAGTCATCGTCGGAAGTGTAAACCACTTCGCTTGGGCGATCGCCGCCGTGTTCACCTGACCCATAAAAAAGGCGGTCACGTAACCGACCACAATTCCGATCAGGATATGGATAATTTTTGGGAATCCGCGGAACAGAACGGCGCCGAGCACCGTTACGGCCAGGGTGATCAGGGAGAGCAGGATCGTCGAGGGGTCGGGCGTCCAAGGCTTCGTCAGATCGCTGGAGATCCATCCGGCCATACCTGCGGCAACCGGGATCAATTCCAGCCCGATCAGGGCCACGATTGCGCCCATGGCCGCCGGAGGGAACACGACATCGATCCAGCCGGTTCCCGCATATTTGGCGACCAAGCCCACCACGATGAAGATCAAACCGGTGATAATGAATGCGCCCAGCGCAAGCGCGTACCCATTGCCCGCGTCGGCGTGGGAAATCAGCACGCTCTGAACAGGGGAGATGAACGCAAAGCTCGACCCCAGGTAAGCGGGGATTTTTCCTTTACAGATTAAAATGTAAAGCAGCGTACCGATCCCGTTCATCAACAGGATCATGCCCGGGTCGACGCCGAACAAATTCGGCACCAGCACGGTGCTGCCGAACATCGCAAACAGATGCTGCAGGCTCAGCAGGACGCCGGGGGCGAAGGGAACTTTTTCATTCACTTGAATTTCACGTTGCAAACGGGGTCACTCCTCTATTTTTCCGCTTATTGAAAACCATCCTTAATAGATTATAGAGATTGATGACATTTTTCAACAGAAAAATTCACCCTCGGCGGGATTCCTTTACAGATTCTCCTAAAGCGTAACGTTGCATACTTCGAGTTCGAGCGGCTTATTGGCATCGGATACCATGGGTCAAGAGTTGACGGAAGGGGACACAGGAGTCATAATTATAGGAAATCAAAAATGGGGGAAAAATGTCCTCTTACATGCAGTTATCCCGTTTATTTTCATATAGAAAGGACTCGAGCAGGATTCAATGGGCATAGAGCGATTACTTGAAAAGGCGTCCGCCTATATTAAAGAACCCGATTTGGAGCGCATCCGGGAAGCCTATGATTTCGCGGATCAGGCCCATCACGGACAAGTGCGGAAATCCGGCGAACCTTATATTCTGCACCCCTTGGCGGTGGCGGAAATTGTCGTTAGCATGCAAATGGACATTTTGTCCATCATTGCGGCGCTTCTTCACGATGTCGTGGAAGACACTACGGTTTCCCTTAAGGAAATCGAGGAGCACTTCGGCAAGGACTGCGCCCTGCTCGTGGACGGATTGACGAAGCTGGAACGCATCAAGTTCCGGTCCAAGGAAGAGCAGCAAAATGAAAACTACCGGAAAATGTTCATCGCCATGGCACAGGATATCCGGGTGATCGTCATTAAGCTGGCCGACCGTCTCCATAACATGCGCACGCTGAAATACCAATCCGAAGAAAGTCAGCGCCGCATCGCCTATGAAACGCTGGAGATCTTTTGTCCGATTGCGAACCGGCTCGGGATTTCGGCGATCAAGTGGGAAATGGAAGATATCGCGCTGAGATACTTGAATCCGCAGCAGTACTACCGGATCGCTAATTTAATGCGCAAAAAAAGGGCGGAACGCGAGGAATACATCGAAAGCGTCATTTCGCGGATTGCCGAAAAGCTGGATGAGATGGGCGTGGAAGCCGATTTATCCGGCCGTCCCAAGCACATTTACAGCGTCTACAAGAAGATGACGACGAAGAACAAGCAGTTCAACGAAATATACGATCTGCTGGCGATTCGGATTATCGTTGACAATATTAAAGATTGTTATGCGACCCTGGGAATTATCCATACCTTATGGAAACCGATGCCGGGGCGTTTTAAGGATTATATCGCGATGCCCAAGGCCAATATGTATCAGTCGCTCCATACGACGGTCGTCGGACCGAACGGCGAGCCGACGGAAGTGCAGATCCGCACTTGGGAGATGCATCGAACGGCGGAATACGGGATCGCGGCGCACTGGGCCTATAAGGAAGGGCCCGAAACCGGAGGGCCGGAGAAGAAAATGACCTTCTTCAACGAAATTCTGGAGCTTCAACACGAAGCCAAGGATGCGTCCGAATTCGTGGAGTCGTTGAAGATGGACTTCTTCACGGATCTGGTTTTCGTGTTTACGCCATCCGGCGAAGTCATCGAGCTTCCGTCGGGTTCCGTTCCTCTGGACTTCGCTTATCGGATTCATACCGAGGTCGGCAACCGGACGATCGGCGCGAAGGTCAACGGACGGATCGTGCCGCTGGACCACCGGCTGAAGACCGGAGATATCGTTGAAATTTTAACATCGAAGCATTCGTACGGGCCGAGTCAGGACTGGCTCAAGATCGCCCAGTCCTCCCACGCGCGCAGCAAAATCAAACAGTGGTTCAAGAAAGAGAAGCGCGAGGAGAATGTCGAGAAGGGACGCGAAGCGATCGAGCGCGAACTGAAGCGTGCGGGAATTGAACCGTCCGCCTGGATGTCGGACGACAAGATGATGGAGGCCTGCAAGAAATTTGCTTTTAACGATGTGGACGATATGCTGTCGGCCGTCGGATTCGGCGGAATCACGGCCGCGCAGATCGTGACCAAGCTTACCGAGAAGCTCCGCAAAGAGCAGGAGGATAGCCATTCGATCGAACTGACTTCCGAAGTGAAGGAAGTGAAAGCCGCCGAGGAACGGAAGCCCCGCCCAACCAACGGGGTGGTCGTCAAAGGAATCGACAACCTGCTTGTACGGTTTGCCAGATGCTGCAACCCGGTGCCGGGCGACGACATCGTCGGCTATATTACCCGCGGACGCGGCGTTTCCGTGCATCGCAGCGATTGTCCGAATATCCCGGGCGGTAACGACGGGGAAGAAGCGGCCCGCGTCATCGAGGTGGAGTGGGAGCACGCCATCGAGGCCAACTACAGCGTGGACATTGAGATTACGGGCCATGATCGCCGGAATTTCCTTAATGAGGTGCTGCAGGCGGTCTCCGAAAGCAAGACGAACATCTCGGCGGTCTCCGGACGCTCGGACAAAAACAAAATGGCCTTGGTGCATATGACGATTTTGATCCGGAATACCGATCATTTGCAGTCGGTCGTGGAAAAAATCAAGCGCGTGAAAGATGTTTACACCGTGCATCGCATCATGCAGTAACGCCAAGAACACACTTTTTATTTTGAGGAGTCAACAAGCAATGAGGATCGTAGTTCAGCGCTGCAAACGGGCCAAGGTTACGGTTGCCGGCGAAACCGTAGGTTCGATCGGACCCGGGTTGATGCTGCTCGTCGGGGTAACCCACGAGGACACGGAGAAGGACGCCGCTTACCTGGCGGAGAAAATCGCCGGCCTGCGCATTTTCGAAGATGGCGACGGGAAGATGAATCTTAGCGTATTGGACGTGGAGGGTGCCATTTTGTCGGTATCCCAATTCACGCTATACGGAGATAGCCGAAAAGGGAAACGGCCGAGCTTTGTGGCTGCGGCTCGTCCGGAAACGGCGGCTCCCCTGTATGACCGGTTTAACGAGCTCTTGCGTCAAAAAGGGCTTGTCGTCGAAACCGGCCGGTTCGGGGCGGATATGGACGTGGAACTGACCAACTGGGGGCCGGTCACCCTGATTCTTGAGCATCCCGCGCCTGCGGACGGACGGTAACGGGGTTAGGGGATAGATCGGCAACCTATTGGACAACCTTAAGATGGCAGTGAAATTCTCCCTCTAAAGGAGTCCGATCCAACCGATGCGCCAATCCATGAAATCCAGGGTCTGGCAGAGTCTGCCGCTCATGCCCGCGGGACACCGCGGCGAAGCCTGGACGGCGATGCGCCTGGCCGAAGAAGAACAACTTCATCACGTCCGTCAGATCAAGCCTTCCGGCGAGTTTATTCCCAGACCCGGAAGCTGACAAGGAAATGCCCCGGAACCCTCCGGGGCATTTTGTTTTTTCGCCGGGAATTTCCTTGGATTTATCCTTTGACTCTTTCCGGAAGCGCGGGCGATCTTTGTTCCTGTTATAATCTCCGTTCGTTCGGGTAATAACAAAGCAAAAGAACTTTCGGGAGGGAATGGAGAAATGAGCAAGGTAGCGTTTTTGCTGGCAAACCAGTTTGAAGATTCGGAAATGCAGGTACCGTATGAAGAAGTGAAAAAGGCCGGCCACCAAGCCGACATCATCGGACTAAAGGCCGGCAAGACCCTGAAAGGCAAGCAGGGGAAGGCGGAATATACGGCGGAGAAGGCCATATCCGAGGTGAGCGCCGAGGATTACGACGCCGTCGTCATACCGGGAGGCTCCTCTCCGGAAAACCTGCGGCTCAATGCCGACATCAAGAAATTTGTGACTCAGGCCAACGCCTCGGGCAAACCGATCGCGGCGATTTGCCACGGTCCGCAGATTCTGATCAGCGCCGGATTGCTTAAAGGAAGAATCGTTACCTGCTATCCGCCGCTGCAGGATGATATGATTAACGCCGGGGCGGAGTTCCGCGACGAGGAAGTCATTGTGGACGGCAATTTTGTCACATCGCGGACGCCGAAGGACGAGCCGGCGTTCGTCCGGGAGCTGTTAAAGAAGCTGTAACCGGTCATCCTGGAGCGGTTGACATACATGAATGGTCGGGGCGGCAAATCCAATTGCGGTTCTAAAGGAGAGATCGACATGTCCAAACATATTCAGGCTTACTTTAAGACGGAAGACCAGGCGGAGGGAGCAAGGACCAGCTTGCTTCCCTATGAAACGGAACAAGTCGAGGTCGGATCGCTGGATCGGACGATCGGCCGAAACAGCAATATTCTCGTTCCGCTGCTCCCCCTTAACGGATCCGGGGTGAATACCGGCGGAACCTACGGATCGGTCGGCGTGCCGGGCACCGTATCCGCGCAGGGTGTCGTCCCCGTCGTGGCCATGACGGACCGTACCGACGATAACGAGACAGCGGGCGGGGAACGGACGCAAGCGGAGGCTGCCGAACCGGATCCCGTGGTGGATGTGGCCCATGCGGACGATGGGGATTACGAGGATCTGAAGGTTGTGTTAACCGCGAAGGTCAGGGATTCCGATTACGACGCTATCGTTAGAAAACTTCGCATGCAAGGCGCCTATGTGGAGCATTTGGATTAGATTGTGTTGGTTTCATCCGGAAACAACAGCGGAAGATCTTTGTAATGTAACTGTAATATTCGGTTCATGTTCCTTTAACAAAGCCTGTTTATAATAACAGCATGACCCCCTTTTAATATATTTACCTTTTGGACCTGTGCCCCGTTGGTGCAGGTTTTTTTCTTTGGATTGGGCTTGACTTTGTTACTGCAATTCCTTAAAATCAGGAAATATACAGTTTCAAACCGATTTGATGACGGGACAAAGTACTTCAACCCCACACCCGCAGAGAGGAATCCCTGCCCGTAAGGCCGCAATGTTCGAGAAGCGGCCCCGCAGGCCAGGCTGGAAGGATTCCGGTGATGATTGAACGAAAGACTTCCCCGAGAACTGACGGCGAAAATGCGCGAAGTCCATAGGACTTGAGGCAGAGTAGACGTACGGCGCAGGCGGGCGTTAACCGCTTTTGAGCGGATCTTTGGCGGCGAAATGCGGCGCCGGAATCCGGAATGTGGGTGGCACCACGGGTGAATGGGTAACCAATCTCTCGTCCCTGTTTGTGATGAACAGGAGCGGGAGTTTTTTTATTTCCAAAACTTCGCAAACCAAACAGAATCAAGAGAGATGGAGGATGGGATTATGGCGTTTCAGAAACCGACGGGCACACAGGATTTGCTCCCGGGCACGGTGGAAAAGTGGCAATGGATCGAAGACAAAGCCCGCGATCTTTGCCGCCGTTTCAATTACCGGGAAATCCGGACGCCGATGTTCGAGCAAACCTCGCTATTTGAACGGGGAGTCGGCGAAACGACGGATATCGTGGAGAAGGAGATGTACACGTTTCAGGATAAAGGGGAGCGCTGGATGACTCTGCGTCCGGAAGGCACGGCCGGCGTGGTACGCTCTTATGTGGAGAATAAATTGTACGGCGAACCGGACGTGACGAAATTGTATTATATCGGGCCGATGTTCCGCTATGAGCGTCCGCAGGCGGGCCGCCAGCGCCAATTCCACCAGTTCGGCGTCGAAGCCTTCGGCGCGACGGACCCGGCGATCGACGCGGAGGTCGTGGCTCTGGGCTTTCAGTATTGCCGGGAGCTGGGATTGAAAGAGGTGAAGGTGGAGATCAACTCGGTAGGAAATCCGGCCAGTCGGGCCGCTTATCGCGAGAAGCTGCTGGCGTTTCTGACACCGATGAAGGACACGCTCTGTAAGGATTGCCAATCGCGGATGGAGCGAAATCCGCTGCGCGTGCTGGATTGCAAAGTCGACCAGGATAAATTCGGAGGGGCCCCGTCGATCCTGGACAGCCTGGATGAGGAATGCACCGCTCACTTCGCCAAGGTTCAGGAACTGCTGACCGCGATGGAAGTGGATTATGTCATCAATCACCGGCTTGTCCGCGGCCTGGATTATTACACGCACACCGCGTTCGAATATAAAGCGCAAGGGATCGGAGCGATCGATACGATCGGCGGGGGAGGCCGGTATAACGGCCTCGTCGCCGACGTCGGCGGGCCGGACCAGCCGGGAATCGGCATGGCGCTTGGACTCGAGCGGATCGCGCTGATCTTGGAGAAACAGGGGATCGGCCCGGACGCGGTCAAGCCGCTGGATGTTTACCTGGTATCGCTTGGCGAAGCGGCGGACAAGGAGATCACGACGCAGTTGTTCAAGCTGCGGCAGGCCGGCTTCTCGGGCGAACGGGACTATTTGGGACGCAAAATGAAAGCCCAAATGAAGTCCGCCGACCGGATGCAGGCCCGGTATACGGCCATTCTGGGCGACGATGAACTGGAGCGCGGCGAAATTGCCCTGAAATCGATGGAAACGGGCGAACAAAACACTGTAAAGCTGGCGGAGTGGATCGACTTGCTGCGGAAGTAAACGAAGGAGCAAGCGAAGGATCTTCTACGTTGGAAATTTTTATTATAGCACCATATTAAAAGTGAAGGAGTCATACCTGTATGAAACGTACGCATCAATGCGGATCCCTGACGACCGCAAATATCGGAGAAACCGTTACCCTGAACGGCTGGGTCCAAACCCGCCGCGACCTTGGAGGCGTCTTGTTTATCGACCTGCGCGACCGCAGCGGGATCGTTCAAATCGTCTTTAATCCGGCTTACTCCGGAGAAGCGCTGCAAACGGCGGATAAAGTCCGCACCGAATATGTGCTGGCCGTCCGCGGCGAAGTTGTAAAACGGGATGCGGAGACCGTCAACCCGAATCTGCCGACCGGCGAAGTTGAAGTCCGCGTAACGGAAATCGACGTGCTGAACTCGGCCAAAACGCCACCTTTCTTCATCGAAGACGGGATTGAGGTCGATGAGGCTTTGCGCCTGAAATACCGTTATCTGGACCTGCGCCGTCCGGAAATGCAGAAGACGCTCTGGCTGCGTTCCAAAGCGGCCAAAGTGTTCCGCGATTTCCTCGACGGCGAAGGCTTTATCGAGGTGGAAACGCCGATTTTGACGAAAAGCTCGCCGGAAGGCGCCCGGGACTATCTGGTGCCGAGCCGTGTGCACCCCGGCGAATTCTTCGCCCTGCCGCAATCCCCGCAATTGTATAAGCAATTGCTCATGGTCAGCGGCGTGGAACGTTATTACCAGATCGCCCGCTGTTTCCGGGACGAGGATTTGCGGGCCGACCGCCAGCCGGAATTTACGCAAGTCGACATCGAGACGTCGTTCCTTAGTCAGGACGAGCTTCTGGACATGATAGAAAAACTGGTGGCCCGCCTGTTCAAGGAAACCAAGGGCTTGGACATCGAAACGCCGTTCCAGCGGCTGAGCTATGCCGACGCGATCGGCAAATACGGTTCCGACAAACCGGATTTGCGCTTCGGGCTGGAACTGGTGAACGTCAGCGATCTGGTCGCCACCAGCGGGGTCAAAGTGTTCGCTTCCGTCATTGAAAAGGGCGGCGAAGTCAAAGTATTGAACGCCAAGGGCTGCGGAACTTGGAGCCGGAAGGAAATCGACGACCTCGGCCCGTTTGCCGCCCGCTACGGCGCGAAAGGCCTGGCGTGGATTCAGGTGAAAGAAGGGGAATTCCGCGGTCCGATCGTCAAGTTCTTCACCGAGCAGGAAATCGAGGCGCTGAAGGAGCGCACGGGCGCGGAAGAAGGCGACCTGCTTCTCTTCTCGGCGGATAACAAGAAGGTCGTGGCCGACGTTCTGGGCGCGCTTCGGCTGAAGATCGGACGTCAGCTCGGATTGATCGACGACAGCGTCTACAAATTCGCATGGGTCGTCGACTTCCCGCTGCTCGGCTGGGACGAAGAGCAGAAGCGTTATGTGGCGGAGCACCATCCGTTCACCCGTCCGCGCGAAGAGGATCTTCCGCTCTTCGATACCGATCCTGGACAAATCCTGGCCCAAGCGTATGACCTTGTCCTGAACGGCTACGAAGTCGGCGGCGGTTCCATGCGGATCTATAAACGCGAGGTGCAGGAGAAAATGTTCAATGCCATCGGTTTATCGCCGGAAGAGGCCCAAGATAAGTTCGGTTATCTGCTGGACGCCTTTGAATACGGTACGCCTCCACACGGCGGTTTCGCCTTCGGCTTCGACCGTCTGGTGATGCTGCTGGCCGGCCGCTCCAACCTGCGCGAAACGATCGCTTTCCCGAAAACGCAAAGCGCTGCCGATCCTTTGATGAATGCTCCGTCCGAAGTCAAATCGGCTCAGTTGGAAGATCTGCATATCAAGGTGGCCAAAAAGCCGGCTGAAGAGAAGAAGTAAGTTCGGAATAAATCGAAGCCAAACCTGGATAGGAGGTTAGCCTACACATGCTTCATCAATTTTCACGAACAGAGCTGGCCATCGGCGCCGAGGGTCTGGATATCCTGAAGAAGAGTACGGTGGCCGTCCTCGGCGTCGGCGGCGTCGGCGCCATGGCGGTCGAGGGGCTGGCCCGGACCGGGATCGGCCGGATCATCATGATCGACAAAGACGTAGTCGACGTCACCAACATTAACCGCCAGATCCATGCCTTGACGACCACGATCGGCCAGAAAAAAGCGGATCTGATGTGCGAACGGGTTAAGCTGATCAATCCCGAGTGCGAGACGATCGCTTTGAACATGTTTTACACGGAAGAGACGTATGAAGAGTTGTTTAAATACGACATCGATTACGTGCTTGACGCGTCGGATACGATCATGTACAAAATCCATCTGATCAAGGAATGCCGGAAACGCAAAATTCCGATCTTGTCGAGCATGGGTGCGGCCAACAAAATGGACCCGACGAAATTTCAGGTCGCCGATATTTCCAAAACCCATATGGATCCGATGGCGCGGGTGATCCGCACCAAGCTGCGGGAAGACGGCATCAAGAAGGGCGTCAAAGTCGTGTTCTCCACGGAACAGCCGGTGAAACCCCGCGCGGACGTCACCGAAAAGATCGCCCCGGCCGGAGCGAAAATTCGCAAAGCGAAGCAGCCGCCGGCGAGCAACTCGTTTGTACCGCCGGTCGTCGGCTTGATCATGGTCAGCGTGGCCGTACGCGAGCTGTTGGAGGCCGGAGGAGTACGCGTATGATTCCGGAGCTGATCAAGAAGCTGCGGCTTCCCGAGAGCGGCCGTGCGCTGGTGCTGAACGCGCCGGAGGGATATGTGGAGCAGTTGGGCTTAAGCCCGGCGCATACCGTTTTGGACGAAAGCCTGGCCGGAAGCTACGACTACGTACAGATGTTTTTTCGTTCGATCCGGGACGTGGAGGAAGAGGCTCCGGCTGCGCTGCGTGCCATCAAGCCGGACGGGCTGTTGTGGCTTTGCTATCCGAAGGGAGGCGCCAAGGCGGGAACCGATCTGACCCGGGACAAAGGTTGGGAGACCGTCAAAGCCTCCGGGTACGACGGCATCGCGCTGGTGTCGCTGGACGCGGTATGGTCCGCGATGCGGTTTCGGCCGGCGGAGCTGGTAAAGCTGAGGCCGACCTCCACCCGGCGGACGGCCGGGGCGGAAGGGGCCAAGGCGAAGCGCGCTCCGGCGGCGCCGGTCGAGACGCCGGAGGATTTGATGGCGGCGCTCGGGAAGGAGCCGCGGGCCGCGAAGTTTTTTGACGAGCTGGCGCCGTCTCACCGGAAAGCGTATATCGAGTGGATCACGGCCGCCAAGCGAGCGGAAACGCGGGAGAACCGGGTCGCCCAAACGATAGAGAAGCTGAAGCTGGGCTTGAAACGTCCTTCGGACAAAGCATGACGTTAAAAATGCATAAGCGGACGCAGATTAGCGCAGGTTTGATGGGAACATCGAACCTGCGCTTTTTTGTGCGAACGGGCTAGCTGCCGGGTGTCTCCCGTCAGGCAACCTTGATAACATCGAATGCCTGCATATCTGCATGTTTTTTTGTTGTTCGGAACAAAAAAATGTAAATCCCAGCAATTCTGCTGGAATTTTTAACGAAACCTGCTCGTTTCTCTAAAATCGCTATAAATACCCACTAGCGTTGCATTAACCCGAAGGGTCTAATGGCCGTAATCGCCTCCCTTTGAAGCCGGGCGAGAGGATAACGGTCATTTAAGGCGCTATTTTGTCGAAATCGTCCTCTCCGTGTGAAATAGAGGTTTTTTGGGGCCTTATTTTAGAGAAGTCGGGCAAAAACCGGATTTTTGGGTTCGCACCAGGGAAATAAGGCCTTTTTTGACCGCTATTTTTCCCGAAAACGCATATTGGGTCGAAATAACGGCCCAAAACCCCGCTATCATAACAGGCGGCAAGAAAGATTGCGGATCGGCAGCACCATGTTAGTTTTAATGCAACGCCAGTGATAAATGCTTGCAGATTTGCATCTTTTTGGAGTTGGAGTGTTTAGGTACGCGCTGGAGTCTTGATAATCATGGGCTAAAAATACGAATCTGGATGTCTGTGGGCATGAGGCTACGTGCTTATCGAGAGTCTCACTCCAAATCGGAGTTGAAGCAGCATATTTTCATTTTCCCTACGATGTCTGATGGGGCACTACTAGCTTTGGCAGACAGATTCGCTTTTTTCCGTCCTCACATGCTATAATATAAATCCTTTTGACTTCGGAGCAGGACAGCCAGAGCCACACCGAATCGGCCGGAGCGCAGACGGAATACTAAACCTTAGGAGGTAACTGAAATGGAACAGTTTCAAAGTGCCTATCAAGAAGAAAAAGAACGGCTGGACCGGACGCTGGACGAGGTGGAAGCCAGGCTTCGGGAGCTCCGCAGCATCCCCGTGTATACGGGCCATGATTTTACGGAGCAAATTTTGGAATCGGGCCGGGAAGCCCAGCGGCAGCAGTTGGAAAAATCCGTCCGCGAGCCTTACTTCGGCCGCCTGGATTTTGAGGAACGGGGGAAGGAGGCGTCCCCTCTGTACATCGGCAAAGTGGGGGTGGCTGACGCCGACGGAAGAAAGCCGCTGATCATCGATTGGCGCGCTCCGGTGGCCAGCCTGTTTTACTCGTTTACCGGCGGGGACTCGGCGGCTTATGAGGCGCCCGAAGGGTTGATCGAGGGGCTTGTGTATTTGAAGCGGAATATCGTCATCCGCAAGGGCATTCTGGAGCGGGTCGTGGACACGTTCAACAAGGACAGCGAGGGCCCGGCCGTATCCGACGAGTTCCTGGTGTACCGCCTCGGCGAAAACAAAGACAACCGGCTGCGTGACATCGTTTCCACGATTCAAGCGGAGCAGGATCTGATCATCCGGGCGGCCAAAAACACCGCTCTCATTATCCAGGGCGTGGCCGGAAGCGGAAAAACGACGGTGGCGCTGCACCGGCTCGCTTTTTTGCTGTATCAGTACAAGGAGCAAATCAAGGCGGAGCGGATGGTTATTTTTGCACCGAACCATATGTTTATCGACTATATTTCAGAGGTATTGCCCGAGCTGGGGGTTGGAGACATCCAGCAGAGCACCTTCGGCGACTGGGCGGCCCGGGTCCTCGGATTGGAAGAGGCGCCGACCGACGGCGCGGATACGCTGACCCGCTGGTTCGACCGCGGAGAGCCTAACGGGGAGCGGCCGGACGACGAAGCCCTTCCCGGCCGGTACAAGGGAGCGCTCGCCTTCCAAGCGGTTCTAGACCGCTATCTGGAGCGGATCGAGAGCGGCTGTGTACCCGATGGGGATTTTGAGCCCTGGGACGGAAACCGGCTGCCCCGGGAAACGATCCTGCAATGGTTTGAGGGCGAATACAAGCATTATCCGGCAGCCCGCCGCAAAGAGCGGGTGTTGGCCCGGATTCACCGTTGGATCGAGATGGAGCTGAAGAAATCGCCTTCCCCAACCGCGCTGAAAGAACGCAAGAAAAAAGCGCAGCAGCGGGAAAAGGCTTATGCCAAAAAGTGGCCGGAGCTCGAGGCGGCGGCGCTGTACAAAAACTTGTTTTTAACGTTTGGCGGGAAAAAAGGGGACGGCTCGGACGGGGAGATCGTTTCGGCCATACCGGCGGGAATCTATAAAGAAACGAGGGATTATCTGAAAAAGGGGCAGGTCAAAGACGAGGATTTGGCGGCCATGCTTTACTTGCATTCCCGAATTCAGGAAATCGAGGGGAACCTGACCTTCGACCACGTCGTTATCGACGAGGCCCAGGATTTCAGTCCGTTCCAAGTCGCGGTATTGGATCGGTTCGTTAAAGGGCATTCCTTCACGATTCTCGGCGATCTGTCGCAGGGCATCCATTACTACAAAGGGGTCCGGACTTGGGAGGAGATGCAGGCCTTGTTCGCTCCCCAGGAGACCGCTTATTTCGCGCTGACCCGAAGCTACCGGTCGACGATGGAGATCATCGAATTCGCCAATGAGATTTTGAAAAAGGGAGTAGGCACCGACCTGTTGGCGGTTCCGGTATTCCGCAGCGGAGAGCCGGTGAAATTGAAGCCGGCGGTTGGCGAGGAGCGCCTCGCGGCAATTTCGGAAGCCCTGGATCAGGTGCTGGCCGGCACGCACCGTACGGTGGCGCTGCTGACCCGCACGATGTCCGAGGCGGAGGAGCTGCATCGCGATCTGATGGACCAAGGGCGGGACGTTCATTTGATCGACGGGGACCAGCGGCAGTATGCCGGGGGAATCTCCGTGCTGCCGGTCTACTTGTCCAAAGGCCTGGAGTTCGACGCCGTCCTCGTAACGGATGTGGACCGCTCGCGTTACGGCCCGCAGGATGCCCGGCTGCTGTACGTCGGCTGCACGCGGGCTTTGCATGAGCTGTGGCTGATGCACGGCGATCAACTGCCGGAGTATGTTCCGGACAAAGTGTCAGCCGATGTTTAAGCTGCATGGGTAGAGCGCGGGGGCCATTGGGGACCGGCGGAGACTTGGCTTCAGCGACCGTCGATAAAGTCCTCCAGGCTGCGGTCGGCCTTGCTCTGATTGCATTCGCTGCAGGCGCAGACGCAGTTCATCGGCGTCGTATGTCCGCCCTTGGCCTTCGGCAGAAGGTGGTCGATCGTATCCCCATAGGCGCCGCAGAAAAAACAAGTATACCGGTCCCGGGTCAAAATGTAGCGGCGGAAAGCCTTGTTGCTATACAAGCGGCGGATCGTATGGCGGTTGACGACAACGGCGGTGTGTTCCTTCACCAGGGTAACCGCAAGCTCAAGGTCGACTTCTTGGTTCCAACGGCTCCCTTTGTCGGTCCGGCCGCGCATCCAGATTTTCCCCTCGCGGTTAGGGCGCAGCACCGAGGGATCCGGGCCCGGGGCCGAAACGGGGGGAGCGGGTAGAGCGCGCTTCATCAGGGGACGGATTGCCGTCCCTTCGGTCGGAGTATCCGCCATCTTCCCCCTGGGCGCAGCCGCAACCGCGGCCGCTTTGAGCTCGATCGGCCGGGGGACGGGCTGCTCCAGCCGTTTCAAATCGGCGCGGCAGCTTCGGCAGGTGCCCCGGCGGGCTCCCTTGGCGGAGCGTTTCCCGGTACGCCGCAGGAAATGGGAGACCGGCTTGGTTTCGCCGCAGCGGGCGCAGCGTTTGAAATGTTTGGGAAGCGCCCCGTTGTTCGTTTCGGGGGCTTCGGCTAGTTCGTCCGGGTTATTCGGGCCGGTCCGCATAGGAGTTCACCTCGTTCGCAAGTGCATCATAAAATTCGTTATAAGTATATTATACCTTCCTGCGGCCTTAAGTCCTAAACATACCTTTATTTTTGCGCAAATCAAATAGGCCGTCCCGGCATAATCCGGGCGGCCTATCTCTATTCGGTAACCGCTGCGGTTTCCCTCAGGGAAATCCGCATTTTGCAAATGATCTTGCGGATGCTTTCGTCGGACAGAAAAAATCGCTCCGCCAGATCGCTGACGGTATGCCCCGAATGATATAAGCGATAGATTTCTTCATTTCTTTTGGCCATCGATTTGCGGGTTCCGCTGAGCTCCCCCCATAATGCCCGGGAACGTTCCGGCTTGGGGATATAGAGCAGTTCGCCTTGGATATAATTCTGAAGTTCTTTCAGCAGCCTAGGGGGAAGCACATCCTTCCCGTTTTTGTAGTTCACGATCATGATCCTCCTTGATCCTGGGTATGGAAGTTTGGCGGACAAAATGAGTTTGCATGGTCGTAAATCCCCCTTTCGGCGTAAAATTTGGTTTGCCCTGATTTTGGCAATGCTTGCGTCTATCTTAACACACTTGGTTTCAAACGGAAATAAGAGGGGCTATACAGCCCCCCTCGCATGAGCTTCCGCGTTATGCGGAAGCCACCTCACTCACTGAAATCACTTCGATCAGCCCCCTTTCCAGTGATTCGTCGGCCCGACATCTATATTAACTCATATTCGGGGCGGGGAAGAAAGCGAAAGAACGTTTATAAATGTTTTTTACCGTTCATGTGCTAGAATGAGTATGGTGTAGTCGATAACAAAAGATCCGAGGAAGTGAGTTTATGGATTTATTCTCTTATTCCCGGGAAAGCGATCCGTCGGGACGGCTGCTGGCCGACCGAATGCGGCCGACAACCCTGGACGAATATATCGGGCAGGAGCATATCGTCGGACCGGGGAAGCTGCTGCGTCGCGCCATTGAGGCCGACCAGGTTTCCTCGATTCTGCTGTACGGCCCTCCGGGCTGCGGCAAAACGACGCTGGCCCATATTATTTCCCACCACACCCAGGCCGAATTTGTACGGCTCAATGCGGTCGACGCTTCCGTGAAAGATGTCCGGGAGGTCATCGAGAAGGCGCAGAACGATAAGGCGTTCTACGGCACGAAAACGATCCTGTTCCTGGATGAAGTCCATCGCTTCAACAGTTCGCGGCAGGACGCCCTCCTTCCCGCGGTGGAGAGGGGGACGATTATCTTTATCGGCGCGACGACCGAGAATCCGTTCCACTATGTGAACGGGGCCTTGTTAAGCCGCTCGACGCTCTTCCAGCTGGAGCCGCTGACGAAGGAGCATTCGCTCATCGCCATGCGCCGGGCGCTGGACGATGCGGAGAAAGGTCTCGGCTTCATGAAGCTCGAGACCGATGAAGCGGCGCTCCGGCATATCGCGGAGATGGCCAACGGCGATATCCGCCGGGCCCTCAACGCGCTGGAGCTCGCCGCCATGACGACGCCGCCCCGCGGGGACGGCACCGTCCATATCACGCTCGAGGTGGCGGAGGAGTCGATTCGCCGCCCGCTGGTCAAGGCGGACGAGTCGACGCAGTACGATGTCCTCTCCGCGTTCCACAAAAGCATCCGCGGCTCCAGTGACGCCGCGTTGTTCTGGTTTCTCTACGCCGTCGAGAAACTGGGGATGGACCCGATGACGTTCATCCGGCGGCTGATCGCCGCCAGCAGCGAGGACATCGGGCTCGCAAATCCGCAGGCCATGGTGCAGGCGGTCAGCGCCCTGGAGGCTTACCGCCACAACGGGTGGCCCGAGGCCAAACTGAACATCGCCCAAGCGATCCTGTTCGCGGTCGAGAGCCCGAAATCGAACGGCGTGGTGGCGGCCATTGGCAATGCGATGGCGGCCATCGAAGAGGTCAGGAGCGCGGAAGTGCCGCTGCACCTGCGGGACGGCCATTACAAAGGGGCGGTCAAACTGGGGCACACCGGCTACAAGTACCCGCACGACTATCCCGGCCACTATGTAAAGCAGGACTACCTGCCGGCCAACCTCGCGGGCCGCTCATTTTACCATGCGACGGAGCAGGGAAACGAGAGCAAGATCCGGCATAATCAAGAGCTCCGGCGCAGAGGGGAATAGGGTACGGGTTCCGTTCTCTTGAGACCAGACCAGGACTTACAAAAAATCCCCGCCCTCCAGGCTGTGTGCAGCCGGAAGGCGGGGATTTTATCGGAAAGCGGTCGGATTAACGGTGACGGCCGAGCTCCGGCACGGGCAGCTTCTCGGGCGCTTCGATAATGCCGCCGCCCAGGCACACTTCGCCATCGTAAAAGACGACGGCTTGTCCGGGGGTAATCGCCTTTTGCGGCTCATCGAACTGAACGAACAGCGTTCCGTCCTCCCGCGCGGTTACCGTTACCCATTGGTCGGGCTGACGATAGCGGAATTTGGCCGTGCACTTGAAAGGCCCCTGAGGCAGTTGATCCTGCCCGGCGATCCAGTTCACGCCCGACGCGGTCAGCCCGGTCGAATAGAGGCTCGGATGCTGGTCGCCCTGAACGACGTACAGGATGTTCCGTTCCAGGTCTTTCTCGGCGACGAACCAGGGTTCGCCGGTACCCGAACCGCCTATGCCGAGGCCTTGCCGCTGGCCGAGCGTATAGTACATCAAACCGTCGTGCCGGCCCTTGATCTCGCCGGAGACGATATCGACCATATCGCCGGATTTGGCCGGCAGATAATGGCTCAAGAACTCGCGGAAATTCCGCTCGCCGATGAAGCAGACCCCGGTGCTGTCTTTTTTCTTCGCGGTATAAAGTCCGGCCTCTTCGGCAAGGCGCCGTACCTCCGGCTTCGGCAGATGACCGATCGGGAACATCGCTTTGGAGAGCTGCTCCTGGTTCAGCGCGTTCAAAAAGTACGTTTGGTCCTTGTTGTTGTCGACGCCGCGCAGCAGCTTGTACACGCCCGCTTCTTCCACGACGCGCGCATAATGCCCGGTGGCCACATAATCGGCGCCGAGATCCAGCGCTTTGTTCAAAAATTCGCCGAACTTGATTTCCCGGTTGCACATAACGTCCGGATTTGGCGTGCGCCCGCGCTTATATTCATCAAGAAAATAGGCAAATACTTTATCGTAGTATTCTTTTTCAAAATTGACGGTATAGTACGGGATATCAATCTGTTCGCAGACGCGGCGCACATCTTCGGCATCCGCCTCGGCCGTGCAATAACCGAATTCGTCGGTATCGTCCCAGTTCTTCATAAATATGCCGATAACATCGTACCCTTGCTGCTTTAACAGCAGGGCGGTTACCGAGGAATCGACGCCGCCGGACATGCCGACAACGACGCGGGTTTCGTGATTGGGTTTGCTCATCTTTTTTCACTCCTTTAGGCCCCTGGGGCCATATTGTTATTTTACCATAGATCCGAAAAACGGATACGGGGCTGCTCCTGATCGGGTATGGCAGCCGCTGCGGAACCGATTTGAAAAGGTTAAATTGCGGACATAAAATACAGGATTCCGGTCGGATTTGTTTTCCAAAAAGAGGCGGGATATGTTACGATAAACAAAGATTAATGATAGGAATAGACAGCAATATCTATCCTTAATTGATCAAAGTTCAATTATATAAAGATTATTTGAAAATTGAAAGAGGTGGCTTCTTTGAAGATTTCCACGAAAGGACGCTATGGCCTGACGATCATGATGGAGTTGGCCGCTAAATTCGGTGAAGGACCGACCTCCCTCAAGAGCATTGCGGAGAAGAACCAGCTGTCCGAGCATTATCTGGAGCAACTGATCGCCCCGCTGCGCAATGCCGGTTTGGTCAAGAGCGTTCGCGGCGCGTACGGCGGGTACATTTTGTCCCGCGAGGCCAGCGAAATTACGGCAGGCGACATCATTCGCGTGCTGGAAGGGCCGATTTCTCCGGTGGATTTTACGGAGGAAGACGATCCCGCGAAACGGGATTTGTGGCTGCGAATTCGCGACAGTATCGCCGAAGTGCTGGATTCCACAACCTTGGAGAATCTGATCTCCTTTGAAGAGAAGGGCGCGAAGGAGAACTACATGTTCTACATCTAACAGGGATTAGAAATCCCGTCTATTCAAAGAGATTGGAAATTGCTTGACAAAAATTGTAATCCGCACCTTGCCGCAATTGGTTATTGATGACTCGTTCAAAGTCATCCCCGAGTTGTTGTTGGCATTTTTGGATGACGTCAAGATAAATAAGAGTTGTTGTCTAGTGCCCCATCAGCCATCGTAGTGGGAGTTTTTAAGACTCTTCACCTCGGCGTAGCGGGCTTAATTATGCATGCCCCCACCACAATTTCTCTAGGCCTTCGCTGTAGCTGCAATAGCGGCCTTTTGGGCCGTTATTTCGGCCAAATTCGCTTTCGCGGGTAAAATAGCGGCCAAAAGGGGCCTTATTGCTCTGGTTCGGGTCCCAAAATCAGGTTTCGGCCCGCTTTTCCCAAAAATAAGGCCCCAAAGGACCTCTATTTCACACGGAAAGGACGATTTCGACAAAATAGCGCCTCAAATAGCCCTTATTTCCCCGTCCGGCTCAAAGGGAGGCTGTTACAGCCGTTAGTCCCCTCGGGTTAATGCAGCGCTAGTGGGTTTTGACACGATTTTTCCTAAAATAGAGCCTTAAAAAAGCCGCTATTTCCAAGCGCTGAGCCGAATTCGACAAAATCAGGGCGTAAAAATGTCTGCTGGGGCACTAGGCATAACCGGAACAATTGAGAAAAAGCGAGAACAATGAATTAAGCCCACAGGCCTAATGGCTGTGGGCTTTTATGCTCAATGCTCATACTTGAGACAAGATCTCTTTCTTTTTGAGTTCAAATTCCTCTTCGCTGATGATTCCTTGCTCCTTTAGTTTTGCCAGTTTTTCTAGTTTTGTAAAGGCGTCTTCACTGGTTGGGGCGGCTTGTGCGACCGATACTGCCGGATTTGGTTCGCTCTGTAATTTATAAATTAGTTGTTCTATCTTCTTAAAATCATCAAAATTGCCACGAATCATTACCGTGTTTTCATCTTTAGCATAATCAAAAGCGGAACCGAATCGCTTCGTATCATCACCGGAGCCACTAGCAATAATCTGAAAATGACCGGCTGCCAACATGCTTGGTTTTTTTGTCTGAATGGAGGTTATGCTTTTGATCATGTACGTCTTTAAGGATTTCCGTTCGAGCAACTTTCCTCTCTGTAAATAAACTACGTTCTTAGTTACAGCAATCAGTCCATTTATACCTTCGGCAAAAGCAATGATGTCCTTTTGATCTACAGATTCGAGTAATTTCCCCATCAAATTTGACATATTCGACTTTCCTCCCCATTTTTTGAAATAATGATACCAAATATAGTAAGGCACATCTATTACTTTTTTACCAAATTTATATCACTATCATAAAATGAGTACCTCTATAGTAGAAGTTGGCCTTGGAGAAATTTCTTAAGGATTTTCGGGCAGGGAAGTCCAATCGGGACAAGCATGCCTCTCATAAGGTATAGCAAGCGCTTTGAAATGGAGGTGGAGGCAGTGCCACGGGCATCTATAATCATGCCGGTGTATAACAATGCGGCATTCGTCCAGGAAGCCATTCACAGCATGCTGGTTCAAACTTATAAGGACTTTGAGCTGATCGTCATCGACGACGGGTCTACGGACGGTTCGGCCGAGCTTATCGATCGGTTTAAAGACCCGCGGATTCGCAAAGTTTTGCATCGTCAAAACCGCGGGGTTGTCTCGGCTCTTAATGAGGGATTAAGCTTGGCGACGGGAGAGTATATCGTCCGCATGGACGGCGACGATGTTTCCACACCGGACCGGTTGGACATTCAGATTTCGTTTATGGATCAGAACCCGGATATAGGCCTTAGCGCGGGAGCGTTCACCAGCTCCGCAAACGTAAAGCCCAAAATCAATCCGTCCTCCCATGAGGAGATCAAGACCTGGCTCTTGTTTCATTGTTGCATCGCCCATCCGACGGTTATTATGCGGAACCGTATCGTTCACCGGCTGGGAATCCGGTACGACAGCAATTATCCCCATGCCGAGGACTATGAGTTGTGGAACCGGCTGGCGTTTCAGACGAAATTGGCGAATCTGCCGGTTAACATGCTGTATTATCGTATACATGGCGGACAAGTGTCTCATAGGCATCGGGCGATCCAGGACGATTCGGCCCGGAGAGTCCGGCAAAGACAGTTTTCGCGCTTGGGTTTACACCTTTCGGACGAAGAAAACCGAATTATGCTCGATTTTATACACTTCAATATTAATCCGGCGGATTATCCCGGTTATTTTCGGGCCGTTGGCTTCGCTCGCTGGCTGCTTGAACAAAACGCGAAGCATCGGGTTTACGATCAGGAGATGCTGAATATGGCGTTATCCCGTTGCATTTCCCATCTGCCGTATTAAACGACGATCACCTCCTCCGCGGTTCCCGGAGGAGGTTTTTGTTGCGGGCTCCGAAATGGGCAACACTCACGCTAATAGGCAGTAGTTTTTTTGACTAAAATAATATAGAATAAAACACGCTTAAACGACTGCCTAATTTTATATGATCAAAGGTGGCTTGCCATACTATGAAAACCATATATTTGGACCACGCGGCTTCCACGCCCGTTCATCCGGAAGTGGCGGAGGCGATGGTCACCGTCATGCGCGAGCAATACGGGAACGCTTCGAGCATCCATGCCTACGGCCGCGCCGCCAAGAGACTCGTGAACGGGTCGCGGGACCGGCTGGCCGCTCTGGTCGGCTGCCGTCCGGACGAGCTCGTGTTTACGAGCGGAGGAACGGAGAGCGATAATCTGGCTCTGTTCGGCGCGGCGGAAGCGCGGAAGGATCGCGGCCGTCATATTATTACGACGGCGATCGAGCATCATGCGGTTTTGCATGCCTGCGGGCGTTTGGAGAAGCAGGGCTATGAGGTTACATATCTGCCGGTCGACCGCCAGGGTCAAGTACATCCGGAGCAGGTTCGGGAAGCGATCCGTCCCGATACGATTCTCATCAGCGTGATGTATGCCAATAATGAGGTCGGCACGATTCAGCCGATCGAGGAGATAGGCGCACTGGCTGCGGAGAAGGGCATCGTCTTTCATGTGGACGCCGTTCAGGCTTTAGGAGCGCTGGAAATCCGGCTCGGGGAGTTGCCGGTCGACTTGATGAGCTTTTCCGCGCATAAAATCAACGGACCGCAAGGAGTAGGGGCGCTTTATGTCAGCCGGGAACTGGTGATCGAACCGATTCTTTTCGGAGGCCTGCAGGAGCGAAAACGCCGGGCCGGCACGGAGAATATGGCCGGGATCGCCGGATTCGCCAAGGCCGCCGAGCTGGCGGCGCAGCAACTTCCCGGACGCGCGGCACGGGATGAAGAGCTCCGCCGGATTTTCCTCGATGCGCTGGAGACAGAGGTCGGGGCG
The DNA here is from genome assembly GCF_008084145.1 of Paenibacillus faecis. GTDB lineage: Bacteria > Bacillota > Bacilli > Paenibacillales > Paenibacillaceae > Fontibacillus > Fontibacillus faecis. The sequence continues at coordinate 41,974 of NZ_VSDO01000002.1, forward strand.
GGGCGATTCCATGTGAACGGACACCCTACCCGGCGGCTCGCCCATATCGTCAACGTCAGCTTTCCGGAATGCGACACGGAGACGATGCTGATGAATCTGGATATGGAGGGCATCGCGGTGGCCAGCGGGTCGGCGTGCTCTTCGGGATCGCTGGAGCCCTCGCACGTACTGGAAGCGATGAATTTGCCGATAAATTTTTTGAACTCGGCGATTCGATTTAGCTTTGGTTTGGGTAATACTACTGAAGAAATGAAACTTACCGCCGAAAAAGTTGGAACCATCCTGAACCGTCTTCGTAAAAGAAGATAATGGGCGTCTTTTGTAGTTTTTTCGGAGGGAGGTCAGTTTCGGAGAGTTCTTGCAGCAAGAGATTGCCACAGTAGGAGGAGCCGTGCTCATGAAACTTCAAGAGATGGTAGGCTTGGCCGTATTCGATGTGGAAGACGGCAAACAGATCGGGAAAGTTCTCGATTTCCTGCTGGATGATGACTGGAGAATCACCGGCATTCAGCTGGAGGGGAAAGCGATGTTCACCTCCACGGTGAAGGTGGTGCTCTGGGAAGATATTGTAGCGTACGGTGAAGATGCCGTGATGATACGCAATCAACAGGCGATCCGCAAATGGGATGCCGAGAATATACAGCTTACCTTTTCCACGGGTAACGGCAAATTGAAAGAACTTCCGCTCCTCACCGAGGACGGGATTTTGATAGGTCATGTGACAGATGTTTATTTTGACCAAGAAATGGGAAATACAATTACAGGAATAGAAGTCAGCGACGGGTTTATCTCGGATCTGATGGAAGGGCGAAAAGTGCTGCCTTTTACCCCCGGCATGACCAAGGGCGAAAACGCGATCATGGTCCCTCCAAACAGTGAGCAGCGGTTGGAGAAGGCGATGAATTCTGTTAATGGATAGGTGATGTGTAGATGATGAAGTGTCCAAACTGCAGTTCCAAGGATATCGGCAAGATCGGCTCCCATCAGTTTTATTGCTGGGGGTGCTTTATCGAATTAACGGTAAATGGCGAGAAAATGTCGGTTTACCAAGTGGAAGAAGACGGAACCCTCAGTTCTTTGGATGATTTGTTTTTTGGAGAAGAGGTTTCTCAAGATCTTCCCCAAATCCATCTGTCCTAGCAGCACGTAGATAACTTAAAATCATCATAGTAGAAAGCTCTCTCCTCCCAGAGGAGAGGGCTTTTTTGCGTTTTCCGGAAACCCGGCGGATTGAGATTTTAAATGTTGTCAACATTAATCATGACGGAATCGGGTTTTGATTTGATTGAGTGTGAAAGCGCTGTGAATTAGGATGAAATTAAGCAAGCGGTGCACAAACACCGCTGCTATGAAGACAGTTCAACAAAAGGAGGCATCCTCGTGATGGGTATAGAAACGAATCAAAAAACCGGAGGGGCAAGGGTTAAAGTGCAGCAGGTCGGGCGGCTGCTCAGCGGAATGGTTATGCCTAACATCGGCGCGTTCATCGCCTGGGGCCTGATTACCGCATTGTTCATTCCAACGGGCTGGATTCCGAATGAGAAGCTGGCCGCGCTCGTGGGGCCGATGATTAATTTTCTTCTGCCTCTGCTGATCGGGTATACCGGAGGACAAATGATCCACGGAAAAAGAGGCGCCGTCATCGGGGCGATTATGACGCTCGGCGTCGTGGTGGGTTCGGACATTCCGATGTTCCTCGGCGCGATGATTGTCGGTCCGCTGGCCGCGTGGATATTGAAACAATTCGACAAATTGGTGGAAGGCAAAATTAAATCCGGCTTTGAAATGCTGGTCAACAACTTCTCGCTGGGAATTATCGGCGCCATCCTCGCCATCGGTGCTTATACGGGGATCGGTCCGGTTATTCAGGCGATCAGCAAGACGTTATCGGCGGGGGTTGACGTTCTGATCAATCTGCATCTGCTGCCGCTGGTCAACATTATTATCGAGCCGGCTAAAGTTTTATTCCTGAACAATGCCATAAACCATGGCATTCTAAGCCCGATCGCTGCGGAGGAATCCGCAAGGTTGGGGAAATCGCTGATCTTTATGCTGGAATCGAACCCGGGGCCGGGCCTTGGCATTTTGCTTGCTTACTGGCTTGTGGGCCGCGGTTCGGCCAAACAATCCGCTCCGGGAGCGGTCGTCATTCATTTCCTGGGCGGGATTCATGAAATTTATTTCCCGTACATTTTGATGAAACCTATCTTGATTTTGGCTGCGATCGGCGGCGGGGTAACCGGAACGTTTACGTTCCAACTGCTTAACGCGGGACTTGTGGGCTCCCCATCCCCGGGAAGTATCTTCGCCTATATCGCCATGGCGCCGAAAGGCGGTCTGGTGCCGGTTCTTGCCGGCGTGGTCACCGCGACCGTCGTTTCCTTCCTGCTCGCCGCTTTACTGCTGAAGACAGGCAAACAGAATGAGGAAGAATTGGATCTTGAGCAGGCGACGGAAAAAATGCGGGAAATGAAAGCGGCAGGCAATGTCCCCGCGGCCGCTCAAGCCGCGTTGGAGCAGGAGGCCGCCAACCGCAAAGACAACGTGAACAAAATTGTGTTCTCTTGCGATGCCGGTATGGGCTCGAGCGCGATGGGCGCTTCCATCCTGCGCAAAAAGATGCAGCAAGCCGGTATTCAAGTGACCGTTGTGAACTCGGCGGTCAGCGAAATCCCGGCGGATGCGGACATCGTCATCACGCAGAAACAGCTGACGGAGCGTGCGAAGGCGAACAAGCCGGACGCCGAGCATATTTCGATCGACAACTTCCTGAAGAGTCCGAAATATGACGAACTGGTGGAGCGCCTGAAAGGGGAGTAAACCGGCAACAACTTATGTTTGGACCATGACGCTGGAGATGACATTCTCCGGCGTTTTATCTCAAATTCACATTCAAGCGAGGGATGAATATGGGGAAATTTACCGCCAGGCAGCGCCAGATTCTCATGTTCCTCCTTGGCAGGAAGAACGGGGTCACCGCGGCGGAGATCGCCGCCGAAACCTCGGTTAGCGTCCGGACGGTACACCGGGAACTGGACGATATGGACCGGAGTCTGGCGGGGTTTGGCATTCTGCTTCTCCGCAAATCCGGCACCGGGATCGCTCTTCGCGCTCTGGACGGCGGCCCGCCCGAAGAAGAGCAATTGGCGAAAGTCCGTGAGGAGCTGCTGTCGGGAAAACCGGCGGACTATTCGGGCGATGAACGGAAAATCATGCTGCTGTGCGATTTGCTCGAAACGGAGGAGCCGATCAAGATGTTCGCTTTGGCCCACAGCTTAAAGGTGACCGTGGCGACGGTGAGCCATGACCTGGATGAGCTCGAGAGCGAATTGAACAAACTGGGCTTGCAACTCGTACGGCGGCGGGGATACGGGGTTGAGATTCAGGGGGCCGAGATCCAAAAGCGGGCCGCCATCGTTCATGCGGCCTCCAATGAACTAACCTACTCGGACCTGGTGGGAGCCCCGGCCATCCATGAGAACGCGGGGGCCCGACGCCTGTTGGAACTGATCGGCAAATCCGATCTGCTTACGGTGGCGGAATGCTTTTGGGACATGAATTGGCCATGGACCGAAGAGCTGAGCGAAGGGGCTTATACCGGGCTGCTGACCGCCTTGTCCGTAACGGTGAATCGGCTTCGCCGCGGGAAGACGGTCACGGTGGCGGAATTTCAATCCGGGGCCCGGGAAGAACTGGAGCAGAGCTTACTGAATCAAGCCGGGGATTTGGCAAGGCATCTCGAGAAAACCTTCGCCATCTCGGTAACCGGAGAAGAAACGGCATATATCGCCAGCCTGTTCCAGCGGGCCAGGGAAGATTCTCCCGAACTCGCTCATCTCGATCTCGAGGTCGTCGACATCATTGAGAGGCTGATCGATTTAATCGTGGAGCGGACCGGGATTCCTTATCAAGAGGACCGTTCGCTTAGGAGCGGGCTGCTGGAGCATATCCGGCCCGCGTTGAAAAGAATCCGGGAAGGGGCGCGCATACGAAATCCTCTGCTTTCCGCCATCCGGAAGGATTATGAGGAACTGTTCGCCACCGTTCGGGAAGCTGTCGACGAACTTGCGGGGGATCTGCAGGTACCCGACGAGGAGATCGGTTTTCTGGTTATGCATTTCGGAGCCTCGGCGGAACGGCTTCACCAGCCGGGCCGGAACCTGCGGGCGATCCTGGTATGCTCCAGCGGGCTAAGCTCTTCGAGGCTGCTCGCTACCCGTTTGGCCAAGGAAATGCCGCAAATTCAGGTGCTGGGGAACGCCTCCTGGTATGATGCGGCCCGGCTGCAGGAGGAAAACTACGATCTGCTGATTTCCACGATCGACCTGCCGCTTCCCGGCGACCGGTACGTTCGGCTTAGCCCTCTGTTGACGCGGGAAGACCGCGAACGCCTACTTTCCCACATCCAGCAATGGACCCTTCAAAAGAGAAGGCCTCCGGAAACCGGCGAGCCGCTTCAAAAGGAAGGCGCGATGGCCCGGCTCGGGACGCTCAACGCCACGCTTAGCGAAATTCACTCGCTGCTTCAGGGCTTCGGTCTATATGAACTGAACAATGAAGGAGCCGGGCTCGGGGAAATCGTTACGGAGGCGCTGGAGCTGGTGAACGGTGCGGAATCCGCATCCGGGGGAAAGCTGATCGCCGATATCCCCGCGGTCGCCGAGCGGCTGCTCGAACGCGAACGTTTGGCCACCCAGATGATCCCCGGGACCGCTCTCGCTTTGTTTCATACAAGAAGCCCGTATATCCGGGCGCGCGCGCTTTCGCTGTTCCGGTTGAAGTCGCCGTTGGCCCTGGATTCGGAGGGAGAGGCCAAAGTCATTTTGCTGATGCTGGCCCCGCAGGAGCTTTCCAAGGAAAGCCTGGAGGTGCTCAGTGAAATCAGCGCTCTGCTGCTGAACTCGCAGCTTGTGTCCCTGCTTGAATCGGGGACGGATGCGGAGATCCGCAATTATTTGGCCGCGGAACTGCTTAGCTTTTTTGAGAACAATGGATGATTTCATAACGAAAAAGGAGAGAGAACAATGAGCATACTGTCGACAGATAAAATTGTACTCCACGCTGCCGCTAAAGATAAATACGAGGCGATTCGACTGGCCGGCGAACTGCTGGTGCAAGCGGGACACGTCACGGCGGATTATGTGGAAAAAATGATAGAACGGGAAAATATTGTCTCCACCTATATGGGGGCCGGTTTGGCCATTCCCCACGGGACGAAAGAGGCAAAATCGATGGTGTTATCGACCGGCCTGTCTATCGTCCGCTTTCCGGAAGGCGTCGATTTCGGCGGCGACGAGCCGGCGTTCGTCGTCATCGGGATCGCCGGAGCCGGAGGGGAGCACATGGAGATTTTGACCCAGGTCGCGATGATCTTCTCCGACGATGACAGCATCGACCGCGTGATGAACGCGGCCACCAAGGAAGAAATTATGGAATTGTTCGGAGGCGAATTGGCATGATGAAAGCCGTCCATTTTGGCGCGGGAAACATCGGAAGAGGCTTCATCGGGCTGCTTTTGTCGCAGGCGGGATATGAGGTGGTATTTGCGGACGTCAACGAACAGGTCGTCGCCGCGTTAAAAGAGCGCGGGGAGTATTCCGTCGTCCTGGCCGGAGAGCGGCGGGAAACGACCGTGGTTCGGGGAGTGACGGCGTTGAACAGCAACGCGGACAATGAAGCGCTGGTCCGGGCGGTGGCGGAAGCCGATCTGGTGACCACGGCCGTCGGGGTTTCCGTTCTGAAGCATATCGCCGGCACGGTTGCCGAAGGTATAGCCTTGCGGCTGCAGCATTCCGAGGCCAAGCCGCTGCATGTCATCGCCTGCGAGAACGCGATCGGCGCCAGCTCGCAGTTGAAGGAGCTGGTCTATAGCCGGCTCGACGAGGAAAACCGGATGCGTGCGGACCGGAGCGTCGCGTTTCCGGATGCGGCGGTGGACCGGATTGTGCCTCAGCAGAGCCACAAAGATATTTTGAAGGTTGTCGTAGAGCCCTTCTTCGAGTGGGTCGTCGAGGCCTCGGCCATGCTGCCGGGCTATCGCCCCATCGGCGGAGTCAAGTATGTGGACCGGCTTCTGCCGTATATCGAACGCAAATTGTTCACGGTCAATACGGGCCATTGCTCGGCCGCCTATATGGGCTACCTTCAGGAGTACGACACGATTCAGGCGGCGATGAACGATGGGGAAGTCGCCGGCCATGTGGCCTCGGTTCTGCAGGAGACGGGAGCGGTGCTCGTAAAGGAGCATGGCTTTGACGCGGAAGAGCACAAGGCTTACATCGCCAAAATCCTGGAGCGTTTCCGCAACCCCGCCCTGACGGACGAAGTTTCGCGGGTGGGGCGTTCGCCGATCCGCAAGCTGTCGCCGGGCGACCGGTTGGCGCGGCCGGCGATGAAGGCCTTCGAGCAAGGCCTGGAATACCGCTATTTGGCGCGGACCATGGCGGCGGCCTTGCTGTTCCGGGCGGGCGACGATCCGGAGGCGGCGGAATTGCAGACCGCGCTTCAAACCTCGGGTCCGTCGGAAACGATCGCCAAGTATACCGGAATTGCCCCGGATCATCCGGTTCATCGTGAAATTATGGAGCAGTTCGAACTGCTGCAAAATTGGGCGTAATTTCCGTCCCGACTCATTGGAATGCGAGTCGCCGCCTCTCCCGGTTTTGGGATTTGTCCAAAAACGCGGACGGGCGGCGATTATTTTTACCATCCCCCGCATATACTTTCATCATAGCTGGTCCGACTCCGAATGGCGGGAGGGGGTTACTGTGAAGTGGAGCCGTTCACCAAAAGCAAAGTGTTCCGTTATGCCGTCTGGGTGCTGTTGGGGCTGGTCATCCTTTATTTTGTATGGCTGCTCCGTCCTATGTTTACCGTGGTTTATGGATTTCTGAAAGCCATACTCTCCCCGTTTATCATCGCCATGATCATCTCCTATGTCCTGAATCCCGTCGTCAGACTGCTGGGCGGACGGAAGGTGCCGAGAACGGTCGCGGTGTTGTTGATCTACGCGGTATTTTTGACCAGTCTGTCCGTGATCTTAATGAACGTCATCCCGATGTTTGTCGAGCAATTGGAGGAACTGGGGGAACATTTGCCCGAGCTGACGCTGCATACCCAGCAGTTGATGAACCGTTGGGATAACACGCTTGTGCCGGGGAGTATCCGGATGGGGATGAACAACTGGTTTTTTCAATTCGAACAGCGGCTGGCGACGGCGATCTCGAGTTTTCTGAACAATATCGGAACTACGATCAGCGTCGTGTTTAACGCGTTCATCGTACCGTTTCTTATTTTTTACATGCTGAAGGATTTTGAAAATTTTGAACGGATCATCCTGAAGTATTTGCCGAGATCGCGGAGGAAATCCATCGTGTCCCTGTTAAAAGAAATCGATGAAGCGCTCGGGAATTACGTCCGTGGACAACTGTTGGTTTGCGTGATCATCGGCGTGCTTGCTTACATCGGATACGTCATCATCGGCATGCCCTTTGCGCTCCTGCTCGCCGGGGTGGTCGCCGTCTGCAATATTATCCCTTACCTCGGCCCGTTCCTTGGAGCCGCCCCCGCCCTGGTGATGGCTACGACCATCTCCTGGAAAATGGTGCTCATGGTGCTGCTGGTAAACATGATTTGCCAAATGATCGAAAGCAACGTCATTTCGCCTCAGGTCGTGGGACGAAGCCTGCATTTGCATCCGATGCTGATCATTTTCGCCCTGCTGGTCGGGGGGGAAATCGGCGGCATTCCGGGGTTGGTGCTGGCGGTTCCTTTCTTTGCGGTGGGCAAGGTGGTCATTCAGCATTTCTACGCATATTACGTTAGAAGAAAGACCGTATAAGCTTAGGAATATCCTTGATTGACAGCCTGTTTAACGCCTTATATACTATTACTGATTGTTGGAATCGAAAAAAACGTTGACGAAATAAAGTATGTCCGTGCCCGATTTTCCCAGAGAAGGTGTTCCTTCGTTTCTCGGCGGCCAGCAGGCCGGTTTGAAGCGATTGGCTGAAAGAACCCGATAATCCCCGGACAGAAACGCTGATTTCCGAGTGCGAGGCCTAAAGCTCGCCGGGGGGTTCCCGTTACCGGACCGACAAAGGCGATCGCCTCTTTGCTGAAATGATCTTCGGATCAGAACGAAGGGAAGGGCGATAACCAGGGTGGTACCGCGAGACAATCGTCCCTGATCTTCAGGGGCGTTTTTCTATTTTTCGGGAGCTTTAAAGGCATGCAAGGTAAACATAAAATCAAAACGAGGAGGAAATATAAATGAAAGCAAGTGAAATTCGCTCCAAGTGGTTGGAGTTTTTCGCCAGCAAGGGGCATAAAATCGAGCCGAGCGCTTCGCTCGTGCCGCATAACGATCCGTCCCTGCTCTGGATCAACGCCGGAATGGCGCCTTTAAAGGCCTATTTTGACGGTCGGGTGAAGCCGGAGAATCCGCGGATCGCCAACTCGCAAAAATGCATCCGCACCAACGACATCGAGAATGTCGGAAAGACGCGGCGCCACCATACGTTTTTCGAGATGCTCGGCAACTTCTCCATCGGCGATTATTTCAAGGAGGAGACCATTACCTGGGCCTGGGAATTTCTGACCGGCAAGGAGTGGATCGGTTTTGATCCGGAACGGCTGTCCGTGACGGTGTACCCGGAAGACGAGGAAGCGTACAAGCTGTGGAATGAAAAGATCGGCATTCCCGCCGAGCGCATCATTAAGCTGGAGGATAACTTCTGGGATATCGGCGAAGGCCCATGCGGTCCGTGTACCGAAATTTTCTATGACCGCGGCGAGGCGTACGGCGATCTGTCCGATCCGGAGTGCTATCCGGGCGGAGAAAACGAACGGTTCCTCGAAGTATGGAATCTGGTATTCTCGCAGTTCAACCATAACAAGGACGGCAGCTACACGCCGCTTCCGAACAAAAACATCGATACGGGCGCGGGCCTGGAACGTTTTGCTTCGATCCTGCAAAACGTGAATTCCAACTTTGACACCGATCTGTTCCAGCCAATTATCGCCAAGACGGCCGCCCTGGCTAAGGTAACCTATGGCACGAACGAAGAAACGGACGTCGCTTTAAAAGTGATTGCCGACCATATCCGTACGGTCACTTTTGCCGTCTCCGACGGGGTCCTTCCTTCCAACGAAGGGCGCGGCTACGTTATCCGCCGTTTGTTGCGGCGCGCTGTGCGTTACGGCAAATTGATCGGCTTGGATAAGCCGTTCATGTTCCAGCTCGTGGAGACCGTGGGCGAGATTATGGGTTCGTACTACGGCGATATCGTGACGAAACGCGAATTTATCGAAAAGGTCATCCACTCCGAGGAAGAGCGGTTCCATGAAACGCTGACGGACGGACTGGCTATCCTGGCCGAAATGAGCTCGGAAGCCAAAGCGGCTGGACGGACGCAGATCAGCGGCCCGGACGCTTTCAAATTATACGACACTTATGGGTTCCCGCTGGATTTGACGGAGGATTTTGCGGCGGAGCACGGGCTCACGGTGGATCGGGAAGGCTTTGAGGCGGCGATGGAAGAGCAGCGCGAGCGCGCCCGTTCCGCTCGGAACGACAGCGGCAGCATGAAGGTGCAGGGCGGAGTCCTTTCCGATTTTACGACTAAAACGGATTTCGTTGGATATAATGAGCTTGAAGTTACAACCGAGATCGTCGCTCTGATCTCGGAGGATCAATTTGTCGAGGTGCTGCGCGCCGGCGAATCGGGGCAGGTGATTTTGGCCCGCACGCCATTTTACGCGGAAAGCGGCGGTCAGGTGAGCGACCGGGGGACGATCTCCGGCGAATCGGGAACCGCGGCGGTGCAGGGGCTGTTCAAGGCGCCTCATGGACAGCATGTCCATCAGGTGAGCGTTACTTCCGGCGAGCTTCGAAGCGGCGCGAAGGTGAAAGCGGAAGTGAACCGGGAGATGCGCCGGGATATCGTGAAGAACCATACGGCGACCCACTTGCTGCACAAGGCGCTCAAAGAAACGCTGGGCGAGCATGTCAATCAAGCCGGGTCCCTGGTCGAACCGCAGCGGCTGCGCTTTGACTTCTCGCATCTGGGCAGCATTTCGCCGGAAGAGTTGGCCGAAATCGAGCGCCGCGTCAATGAGCAGATCTGGAACGCCCTCGATGTCGTCATCGAACTGAAACCGATCGATGAGGCGAAGGCGATGGGGGCTATGGCGCTGTTCGGCGAGAAATACGGCGATATCGTCCGCGTCGTTCAAGTCGGCGAGTACAGCCTGGAGCTGTGCGGCGGCTGTCATGTCAACAACACGGCGGAAATCGGCCTCTTCAAGCTGGTGAGCGAGAGCGGAATCGGGTCCGGCGTGCGGCGCATCGAGGCCGTAACCGGCCGCGGAGCGTACCTCTTTATGGATGGCCAGCTTGACCTGTTGAAACAAGCGGCCGCCCAGTTAAAGGCCAATCTGGGCGACGTGCCTAAGCGTATCGACGCTTTATACGCTCAGCTTAAGGAGCTCAGCCGCGAGAACGAATCGCTGCAGGGCAAGCTCAGCGCCATCGAAGCCGGCGAGTTGACGGACAAAGTAGTCTCCGTCGGCGCGACGAAGCTTCTCTCCGCCAAGGTTCAAGCCGGAAGCATGGATGCGCTGCGCGGGCTGGCGGACGAGTTGAAGGCGAAGCTGCCGGATGCGGTGATCGTTCTGGGTGCGGCGATGGACGACAAGGTGAACTTCGTCGTGGTTGTTCCGCAGGATGAAGTGAAGCGGGGACTTCACGCCGGGAAGCTTGTCAAGGAAGTCGCCGCCGTTTGCGGCGGAGGCGGAGGCGGGCGCCCCGATATGGCGCAGGCCGGCGGGAAGGACAGCTCTAAGCTGGACGAAGCCTTGAAATTGCCGGAGCAATGGATTTCCGCGCAGGCCTAAAATTCTTGTTTTTTTCTCAAATATGTAAACGGGATTATCCAAAATTTCCTTATGGGGCCCATGATATGGTATAGTAAATACAGGAAGAACATCAGCCGGACAATGGCGCCGGTCTGAAGAAGCGAGGTGTCATCATGGACTCCATGGATAAAACCGTTAAGTTTAACGTTGCCGGCGACGAACAGGAAGCGTCGGCGAAGGAAATTCTTCTTGCGGTTTATGAGGCGCTGCAAGAGAAGGATTATAATCCGATTAACCAGATGGTCGGTTATTTATTGTCGGGAGACCCGGCCTATATTCCGCGCCACAACAACGCAAGAAGCCTGATTCGCAAGAAAGAGCGCGATGAGCTGATCGAAGAGCTGGTCAGATATTATCTTGCAGGCCATCGTTAGGAGATTGCATGAAAATTTTAGGGTTGGATTACGGGGATCGGCGGATCGGCGTCGCGGTGAGCGACGCCTTTGGCTGGACCGCCCAGGGCCTTACGGTTATTGAACGCCGGCGTGAAGGCGGCGAACTTGACCGGATCGCCGAACTGGTATCCGAGCATGAAGTCGAGGAAGTCGTCGTTGGGCTTCCGAAGAACATGAACGGCAGTGTGGGACCCCGAGGTGAAATATGCATGGCCTTTGCCGAGGAACTGAAGACGCGTCTTCAGATTCCCGTTCATTTATGGGATGAGCGTTTAACTACGGTATCCGCGCAGCGTACGCTGATCGAAGCGGATGTCAGCAGGAAGAAGCGCAAAGGGGTCGTCGACAAGATGGCCGCAAGTTTGATTCTGCAAAATTATTTGGACTCGAAGAGTCAAAGGTGAGGGTGATCACACATGTCTAAAGATCGTATCGGCCATGAAGAAGAACCGGAAATTATTTATATCCCCGACGAAGAGGGCAATGAAGAAGAATTCGAAGTCATCATGAAATTCGAAGTCGACGGTTCGGACGCGAAGTATATGATGGTCGTTCCTCTGGATTCCGCCGAGCAAGGAGAGGACGAGAGCGAAGAAGTATACGCATTCCGTTACGAGGAAGACGGGGATGACCTGAAGCTGTACACGATCGAAAGCGATGAAGAATGGGAAATCGTCGAGGAAACCTTCAATACGCTGATCGATGAGTTTGACGGGGAGGATGACCGTGACTGAGTTTTCCGCAGATCAGGTTGTTTGGTCCACGCGTGTTCAAGACGCCTTCGGTCCATTAGTCGAATTGGAAGACGAAGAGGGCAAAGTATCCTACTACAACGTTGAGAAGGAATTTCAAATCGCCGGCTCTACGTATGTGGTCCTTCGCCTTGAGAACGGCGGAGCCGACGACGAACCCGAAATTTTGAAACTGGTCGCTACCGCGGACGGTTCGCTGGAACTCGTTACCATCGACGATGACGAGGAATGGGAGAACGTATCGGAGCTGTACGATGAATTGACCTTCCCGGAATAGACCGGGGAGGTCGGATTGTGTTACTATAGATCGGAACCAAGAAAGGGCGGGATAACCGCTCTTTTTGAATTGTTCTCATATTTACGGAAACGAATAGGGGTTGAGTGATTGAAGAAGGGGTTAAAATGGCTGATGTCGCTCCTCGCGGTGGCGGTTGTTGTTGCCGCTGCGGGAGGAGTTTATATCTATAACGGAATGCAGCCGATGAAACCGTCGGACAAGCCCGTCAAGCTGACGATCGCACCCGGGACGGGTACGGGAGGAATCGCGGATCTGCTGGAGGATCGGGGACTGATCAAAAATTCCTTTCTCTTTCTTTCCTATCTGAAATGGAAAACCGAAGGCGGCCGCTTTCAGGCGGGGACTTATGAGCTGACGCCGGGCGTGACTTACGACGAAATCATCGCCAAGCTCAATCGGGGGGACGTAGTGGCGGAAGAGATGATCCGATTTACGATTCCGGAAGGCTTTACCGTCGAGCAAATGGCGGACAGACTGGCCGAGCAGGGGATTGCGGACAAGGAAGCTTTCTTGAACTTGGCGAAGACGCCGGCAGAGATTCATAACGCCTTGTTGGCGGATCTTCCGGAGGGAAATGAGCTGAATTACAAGCTCGAGGGCTACCTGTTCCCCGAAACGTACGAGATGAAGAAAGGCAGTACGGAAGCGGATATCGTGCAGCGGATGTTTGAAGAAACGGAAAACCGCCTTGACCAAATTCCGAATTTCCGCGAGAAGCTGACCCAGCGGGGAGTCGATTTAAATGAGCTGATGACGGTGGCATCGCTGGTGGAACGCGAAGTCGTCGTCGATTCCGAACGGGCCCTTGTGGCCGGCGTGATCTATAACCGGTTGGCCAAGGGGATGAAGCTGGAAATCGATGCGACGGTGCAGTATTTGCTCGGAAAACCGAAGGAAAGACTCCTGCACTCCGATTTGCGGAGCGTGGATAGCCCTTATAATACTTATTTATACGAAGGGCTGCCCCCGGGCCCGATTGCGGCTCCCAGCCTGAAATCGATCGAGGCCGCTTTGGAGCCGAAAGCATCCGAGTATTTGTTTTATGTGACCAAAAAGGACGGCAGCGGAGAGCATCTGTTTGCCAAAATGTATAAAGAGCATCTGAAGAACATCGAGAAAAGCAAGGCTACGGCCAAATAACTGGGGTGGATAATCATGGGGTACAAACCGGAACTGCTCGTTCCCGCAGGTTCATTAGCGGAGATCGGGGCCTATCTTGAGGCAGGGGCGGACGCCGTCTTAATCGGCGAGACCCGATACGGCATGCGCTTGCCCGGAGATATCCGGGCAAATGAGGTCGCAGAGGCGGTCCAGCTTGGCCATAAGCACGGTGCCAAGGTTTACGTCAGCGTCAACAAACTGCTGCATAACGACCAATTGGAGGAACTGCGCGATTATGTCAAGGCGCTTGGCGAGGCCGGCGTGGACGCGATTCAGTTCGGCGATCCCGCCGTGCTACAAGCGGTACGTGAGCTTGCCCCGCAAATCGCATTACACTGGAATGCCGAAATGACCTCGACGAACTACTCGACCGCGAACTACTGGGGGAGTAAAGGAGCTACCCGCGCCGTACTGGCCCGCGAGCTGAACATGGACGAGATTACGGAAATGCAGCCTCACCTGCAGGTCGAGGCGGAGGTACAGGTTCACGGAATGACGAATATCTACCATTCCAAACGCCGGCTGGTCCAGAGCTATATGATGCATCAGGGACGACCGGTAGAGGGCGGCGATCTGGGGAAAGAGCGCGGGTTGTTCCTCATCGAGGCGGAACGGAAAGAAGAGAAATTTCCGATTTACGAGGATGACAACGGTACGCATATTATGAGCTCGGACGATATATGTATTTTGGAAGACCTGCATGTATTGCTGGCGGCCGGTGTGGCGAGTTTCAAAATCGAAACCCTGCTCAAAAGTCCGGCATACAACAAAGTGGTCATTCAAGCTTACCGCAAGGCGATCGACGCGTACATCGCGGACCCCGACCAGTATGAAATGGACGAGGCCTGGATCGAGAGCATCCGCCGGGTCCAAGATCCGGAGCGGGAATTGTCTTTTGGCTTTTTCTACAAAGAACAGGTTTATTGATCATTCGCATGCATCGCCATGCATAATCACGCAAAGAGGTGAACGAAGATGCAAACCGCGGAGAAACATATCCGGAAATACACGGGAAAACGTTACCGTTTGGAGAAGCCCGAGCTGCTTGCGCCGGCAGGCAATCTCGAGAAACTGAAATTCGCGATACATTATGGGGCGGATGCCGTGTATATCGGAGGACAGAAATATGGCCTTCGTTCCAATGCCGATAATTTCAGCTTTGAGGAAATGCGCGAAGGGGTCGAATTTGCCAAAAAATACGGTGCCAAAGTGTTCGTGGCAACTAATATTTATGCGCATAACGAGGATTTGGCGGGGATTGAGGAGTATCTGCGCAACCTGTATGACGCGGGGATTTCCGCCGTTATCGTCGCCGATCCGATCATCGTGGATACGGCCCGGCGGGCGGTTCCCGGCTTGGAGGTGCATCTCAGCACCCAGCAATCGACGGTGAATTGGCAGGCCGTCAAGTTCTGGAAGGAAGAAGGTCTCCCGCGCGTCGTTCTCGGCCGCGAAACGAGCCTGGAAGAGATCGAGGAGATTAAGAAGCACGTCGATATTGAAATTGAAGCTTTCATTCACGGGGCGATGTGTTCTTCTTATTCGGGACGCTGTGTTCTGTCGAATCATTTTACCGACCGGGATTCGAACCGGGGCGGCTGTTGCCAATCCTGTCGCTGGAAATACGACCTGTTCGAAGATGGCCGTCCGGACGAGGCATGGATTTCCGAAGAGGAAGCGATGGGAGATCCCGTGCTGCAGCAGTTCCAGCTTGGGGTAAACCAGCTGCCGCTATTCGATGAGCAGGACAACGCCTTCACGATGGGGTCGAAGGATCTATGCATGATCGAACATATCCCCGATCTGATCGACGTCGGTGTGGACAGCTTCAAGATCGAAGGGCGGATGAAATCGATCCACTACGTGGCCACGGTCGTTAACGTTTATCGCCAGGCGATCGATGCCTACATGGACGATCCGGAAAATTACGTATTGAAGCCGGAGTGGGTCGAGGAGATCAACAAGGCGGCGAATCGTCCGCTCAATACCGGGTTTTTCTATGATACTCCCGATCACGAGGACCATATTTACGAGCCGGAGGAGAAGGCCGCGCCTTACGATTTTGCCGGCCTGGTTATGGATTATGACGCGGACACCGGCATGGCCGTCATCCAGCAGCGCAATCACTTTAAGCCCGGCCAGGAAGTGGAATTCTTCGGCCCGGGCGGCACGTTCTTTAAGCAGACCGTTACCGCGATTTGGGACGAAGACGGCAATGAATTGGACGCGGCCCGGCATCCGCTGCAAAAAGTGAAAATTAAGGTGGATCAGCCGGTTTCCTATTTCGATATGATGCGTAAAAAGAAATAAATGGGTGTAAATTCTACGAAAGCCTGGGGAGTTGAAGAACTCTCCGGCTTTTTTTGTCTTGTCCGAATTAGGCCAAAAGTCCCTTTTTTAAGATTCGCCTTCATTTTTCTCATTAAAATTTAAATTCATGGCTGGATTATGCCGATATTAAAGAGGAGATGCTTGCTTGCCGTCGAATGATGTAAGTGACGCGAAATGTTAAGTAGACGTAAAAAGTAAGACCACAAGCCTAGGTTTGTGGGTGCAACAACTAATCTAAGCGGTGGGTGATGGAAATGGGTCTGGTTCCGAAGAAAGAGAACCGAGAAAGCAACAACAAGGAATCAAGAAAGAAGGGCTATGAGGACATCAGGAGCACCTTCAAGAAAGCCTTTGGGGGGGAAACCTGGTCGGCCTTGGGAAGCAAACTGCCGAAACAATTGAACCCGAGCAAATCGGTAGGCGTCCGTTTATTCCTAATCTTCTTTATTGCGATTATGTTCTTCGTCCTGACGATCGGTATAATCTCTTATCAGATGGCGAAAGGAACGATTCAGGAGAACGCCAAAAGCTCCAATCTGCAGACGATCGTTCAAACTTCGCAGAAATTGGACGTTGTTCTTGGCAAGTATGAAGAAAATCTGCAGCAGATGTTCCTGGATGATGAAATGCAGAAAGCGATTACGGAAGCTTCGCTGTCCAACATCACGGATTACGATCGCTTTACGGTCATGAACAAATTAAGAACCCGGTTAAACGGCATCACCTTTTCCACGAAAGGAATTGTTGCCGTTTACATGATGTCGGCGGACAACATGATTGAGGATGTCAGCTCGGGCAGCGCGGATTCCGCATTTCTTCAGGCGGCCCGGAAGGAGCCGTGGTTTGCGGAAGCGGCCAAGGGACCTAGCGTGCAATGGCTGAATGTTCCGGAGAAGAGCGGAGGGACGCAGGTGTTCCGGCTCGTCCGTTCGGTGCAAAGCGTCAACAGCATGAAGCGTTTTGTTCTGGTCGCAGACATCAATCTGGAAGTACTCAACGGCTATTTGAAAGAAATCAGCCTCGGGAAAAACTCGGAAATTCAAATGTTGACCTCCGACAATGTCGTGGTCGGCTCTTCCGCGGGAGGCGATGAAGGCAAGCCGACGGGCATCAATTTAACAAAAGCGGGAGACAAGAAAACCGGCAGCATCATTACGAAAAATGCAAGCGGACAAGACGTTCTGGCCGTCTTTAATTCCCAAGCTTCAACGGGATGGAAACTGGTAGGTACGGTGAGTACCGCTGAACTGACCAAGGATGCGCGCGGGATTTTGCTTGTGACTTACATATCGGCAGCTGTAGTTGCGATTATCACGATTCTGCTCGCGATGTGGATGGTTCGCATGATCGCTTATCCGCTCGCCAAGCTGAAGAACCTGATGGAAGAAGGCGCAAGAGGCAATCTGAATGTTCGGATGCAGTTGAATACGAAAGATGAGATCGGCCAATTGACGACCAGCTTTAACGTCATGATGGAGCAGATTACCAGCCTCGTGAAACAGACGAACCAGTCGGCTAGGGATGTGTTGGATACGGCTACCGAACTCACCCAGGCCTCCAACAAAACGGCGATTTCGGCCAAAGAGATCGCCGTGGCAACGGAGGAAATCGCCAACGGTGCGACGAGCCTGGCCAATGAGGCGGAGCGCGGCAACACGCTGACCGAGAACATTACGCGCCAAATGGAACTGGTTATTTCCGCCAACAAGGAAATGGAACAATCCGCCCACCAAGTGGAAAAATCGAGCCAGCAGGGGACAGGCTATCTGAACGGCTTGCTGGATAAGACGAATATGACCGTAGAGATGATAAATGCGTTGACGGCCAAGGTGGATGCGTTGAAAGCAAGTACGTCTTCCGTGTTGAAAGTGCTGGATGTCATGCAGAACATTACGCAGCAAACCAACATTTTGTCCTTGAACGCCACGATTGAAGCCGCTCGCGCGGGGGCCGCAGGGCGCGGTTTCATGGTCGTCGCCGATGAAATTCGTCAGTTGGCGGACCAATCCCGTCAATCGATTACGATGGTTGGCCAAATTACCGACAATATTCAGAAGGAAATGAACGAAACGGTTCAAGCGCTGTCGGAGGCAAGTCCTTTATTCCAGGAACAAATCAATTCGGTCAAAGAAACGAGCCAGATTTTCGTATCCGTTCAAGAGCAGATGGAAGGCTTTATCCGCCATTTGGATACGGTAACGACATCGATCGACGAGTTGAACGAATCCCAGACTGTGCTGTCCGAAGCGATGGGCAACGTCAGCGCCGTCGCTCAGGAATCTTCCGCGACTTCCGAGCAGGTGGCTTCGCTCAGCAGCGAACAGCAAACGGTTGGAGAGCAGTTAGTTCAGTTGTCGAATAAGCTGGAGAATGTATCCAATGGTTTGAAGGATTCGCTGTCCAAGTTTACCGTATAATAGATATAAGCGGAACGCAGAATTATCGGGTTGTCAGGACATGTTTGTCTTGGCGGCCCTTTTTTCGCAGAGACTGATGATTAGTTAAAGATGCGGCGTTTTCACCTCTCTCCGGGTTGAAGGGACTTTTCCCAGGAAATAATGGGAGAGTGGAATGGAGGCTGGCGAACATGTCATTATCCGTAAAGAAACGCATATTTTATATTCTAATGCTTTACGCAGGAATCTTTGTGCTTTTTGCCGTTCGGGTGGCTTGGATTCAGTGTACGGCAGCGTTTGTCCCGGTAACGAAGGCGGGGAAAACGATGAATGAGTTAGCGGTGCGACAGCGCGAGGAGGGCGTTGAATTGGATAGCGGCAGGGGGCACTTCGCCGATCGAAACGGTAAGCCCCTTACCGGGGAGATACGCTGGAAACCGACATTGTTTCCCTTATCCGAGTTGCCTCCAAGGAAGTCTGTGGGGGAACTGGCCGGTCTTCTCGGCACCGATATGAAGCATTTGAGCGAATTGTGGATGGGACTGCAGAAACCCTATATTTGGCCGGCTGCACAAGTCGGAGGAGGAAAGCCAGCGCGGCCCGAATCGCTGACGTGGCCCGTCGTCAAAGGATTTGAGCTTCTTCCTTATCTTGAGCGCCATGCCGGGGGACGAAACGGGAGACAGTGGCTGGGCTTTACGGGCCAGCGCCCCGATGAAGTACGGAAGCTGGCGGCCGCAAATCCGTCGAAGCGTCAGCTTCCTTTAAATTTGCAATTAGGGGCTTCGGGATTGGAAAAAACATTGGACCGGTTTTTACGAGGAGACGGGGAAACCCGGGTTTATTATACTGTGGATGGCCGAAAACGGGCCATGGACGGGATCGGAACAAGAGCGGTAAGCTCAGGGAACCGCTATTTCCCGGTTCAAGTGAACACCACGGTCGATTTGGATATTCAGCGGCGTCTGGAAAAGCTGACGGAGGACATGAAAATCCGCGAGGGCGCGGTCGTGGTTCTGGACGCTGAGCAAGGCGATGTGATTTCAATGGTATCCCGGCCGTTTTTTGATCCAACCCATGTGGATATCCAAAGCGGGGACTGGAGCAACCGTGCCGTCAAGGCGGCGGTTCCCGGATCCATCTTTAAAACGGTGGTCGCGGCCGCCGCTTTGGAGAAAGGGGTGACCCATCCCGGAGAAAGGTTCCATTGTTCAGGGCATTACGGCAAATACGGATTGGCTTGCTGGAAAAAAGACGGGCATGGTTCCCTTACATTGGAAGAGGGATTTGCCCGGTCCTGCAACGTTGTTTTTGCGACTTTGGGGGAACGACTGACCGCGTCCGATCTGGAGAGAACCGCCGCCGCTTTGGGGCTGAACAGGAGGATCGGCTGGAATGCCCAAGCGTTTATGGGCGGAGAAGCACTATGGCAGATCGACCAGGAGGAGAAGGGCGCCGTGTTCGGGGCTGCCGGAACAATAGACGGCGGGGTGCTGGCGCAAACGGCGCTGGGCCAGCGGGATGTTCTGATGACCCCGCTGCAAGCCGCAAATTTGGTCGTTACTCTGCTGCATGACGGGCAAGTCACCTCTCCGCGGCTGGTCAGTTCGATACAATACAAAGACGGTACGATTCTGGCCGATTTCCCGGTTCACCGTTTTGCTCGTCGGGAAGCGAGCATCTCGGCTAAAACCGCCAGAACCCTGCTAGCTTGGATGCGTTTGTCGGTCACCGACGACCACGGTACGGGGCGCTCACTGCTTCAGGCCGCTTGGCCCCTGGCCGGTAAATCGGGAACCGCGGAAACAGGAAAAGGGAGGGGCAGCCGAAACCATCAATGGTTTATCGGATACGGCCCAAAGGACCGCCCCAGGTATGCCGTAGCCGTGCTTGTACAGAACCGCCCCACCGGCTCTCCGCATCAGGCTGCCGTTCTTTTTCGCAGAGTGATGGATCTGCTAGCCGCACAGGACGAATCCGTGGCCGGATCAGAGGGACATTCGACCACTTTTCCAAAAAAATGGCCCTAATTCTGTGGAGGGTGTGATAAAATAGTGGGGATGCTATGTTTTAGTGCATGACAAAGTCAATGATCATAGAAAAGTGGGGAAAAGCACATGGAGACTTTGCTGCTGTGGTTATTTTATATCTCATCGCTTTATGCGTTTATACCCGGCCTGATCACCAGGCTCTTCGGGTTTCGGGTTTTCCGGCGGGGGCTTAGCGACAGCAGGTTCGCCCTCACCTTCGATGACGGTCCCGACCCGGTCTATACTCCTCAATTGCTTGATTTGCTGAAACGGTATGATGCCAAGGCGACTTTCTTCGTGGTGGGCTCCAATGCCGAGAAGAACGTCGATCTCATTAAAAGAATGCATGAAGAAGGCCATTTGATTGGGATTCACAATTACATCCATAAAACCAATTGGCTGATGCGACCGGCCACCGTCAAGAGGCATATCCAGAAAACGAGCGGTATCATTCAGGCCGTTACGGGTGTTAAGTCCATTTACTATCGCCCGCCTTGGGGGATCGTGAACCTGTTCGATTTCGCCAAACGCGGCGACACCCAGATCGTTCTCTGGTCGGCGATGTTCAGCGATTGGCGGGTGCGGATCGGAGCGGACAAATTGACCCAACGGATGATGAAGAAACTGCGGGGCGGCGAGGTATTTCTGCTCCATGACTGCGGTTCGACATTAGGGGCAAACCGGGGAGCCCCTGGGGAAATGCTGATCGCCCTGGAGCGGGTCTTGATGGAGGCGGACCGGAAGGGTCTGAAAAGCGTGCGGATCGACGATTTGATCCATATCACCGAAACCGCCAAACTTGAAAAAAAGGGCGGTCCTGCTCCGGTTGATGGAGACAAGGCCGCCAGAAGCGGGGCCAAGCCGGCTTCACGCTCCAAAAAAATAGTGGTCTCGTTGTGGCTGCTTTGGGAAAAGGTGTTTCACCAACTGTTCCACTTACAATCCACCAATGAGGAGAATCCCCTTCTGCATTTCCGGATTCGGCCGTATCACGGGGAACCGGTTGAAATGAACGGGGGCGTCAAATTGAAAAGCGGGGACCGGATTATGGAACTGCACTTTGACAATAAGAGGCTTTATGAATTCGGCTCCCGTTCGAAATCGCCGGTCCAGCTCGCAATCAAAATGGTTCGCGGCATGGAGAAGGAACTGCCGAAGTTGGCGGATCATATCGCCAATCATCCGGATTTGCATGATGTCAAGGCATTGTATGGCGTCAGCATGATCAACAAGGGACCGGAGCAGTTCGGGTTTACGGTTACCGACCTCCCCAAAGGCTGGTTCGCCAGCTCGTCGCGGCTTTATCTCAAGTTTTTGCTGAGGGTCATCCATCCGGAGGGCGGGGCCCGATTGAAGCAGTCTGCCGAACATTTGGTTCCAAAACTCATCGTAATGCCTATCGATCATTTGGTCAGCCACTATATGCAGGATGATTCCAAACGAAAAATGAACGGCAATCCGGAGGTTGTTCCGGAAGAAGAACCGGTATTGAACGCCAGCGTGTCTTGCCCTTAAGGTCTTATCGCACTAATATGCCAAACATCTACAAAAAAAGCGCCCGCAGGAATTTCCTGCGGGCGCATGTTCTTTATAATGCGTCTGATTTAGATTTTCATAACACCGCCGGAGCTGGCGTTGGTCACGAGCTTGGAGTAACGGGCCAAGTACCCGGTCTTCACTTTCGGCTCGAAGCCCTTCCAGTTGGCGCGGCGGCGGGCAAGTTCTTCTTCGTCGACATGGAGCTCGATCTTCCGGTTGTTCAAATCGAGTTCGATGATATCTCCATCCTCGACAAAAGCGATCGGTCCGCCTTCGGCAGCCTCCGGTGAAATATGGCCGATACTGATACCGCGGGAAGCCCCCGAGAAACGGCCGTCCGTGATGAGGCCGACTTTGGCGCCCAGGCCCATTCCGACGATCTGGGAGGTAGGGGCCAGCATTTCCGGCATCCCCGGTCCGCCCTTAGGTCCTTCATAGCGGATAACGACCACGCAGCCTTCCTTCACTTTGCCGTTCGCGATGCCTTCCAGCGCTTGCTCCTGGGAGTCGAAGCAGATGGCCGGGCCTTTATGATAGCCGCCAACCGAAGGATCGACCGCTCCGACTTTGATGACGGAACCTTCCGGAGCCAAGTTGCCGTACAGAATAGCCAGACCGCCTTTCTCCGAATGCGGATTGTCGATCGGGCGGATGACGTTATGATCCAGGATTTCGGCACCCGCCACGTTCTCGGCAATGGTCTTCCCGGTTACCGTGATCCGGTCTCCGTAAATGGCGCCAGGTTTCTTCAACAGTTCGTTGAGCACGGCGCTTACGCCGCCGGCCCGGTGAACGTCCTCGATGAAAAGATCGGAAGCCGGTGCCAGCTTCGCGATGTGCGGCACCCGGTTGGCCACTTCGTTGATCCGCTCCAGCGGATAGTCGATGCCGGCTTCCTGGGCCAGCGCGAGGGTATGCAGCACCGTATTGGTGGAGCCGCCCATCGCCATGTCGAGCGCGAAGGCATTGTCGATCGACTCCTGCGTCACGATATCGCGCGGTTTAAGATCGAGCTTGATCAGTTCCATCAACTGGCGTGCGGATTGTCTGACGAATTCTTTGCGCTCTTCGGCTACGGCCAGAATCGTTCCGTTGCCCGGAAGAGCGAGCCCCAGCGCTTCGGCGAGGCAGTTCATGGAGTTCGCCGTGAACATGCCGGAGCAGGACCCGCAGGTCGGACAGCCGTATTGCTCAAGCTCGAGCAGATCGTCATCGCTGATCTGTCCGGCCTGGTGAGCGCCGACGCCTTCGAATACCGAGGTGAGCGAAAGCTTGCGTCCCTTGCTGTCGACCCCGGCTTTCATCGGCCCGCCGCTGACGAAGACGGTCGGAATGTTGACGCGGAGCGCACCCATCATCATTCCCGGCGTAATTTTATCGCAGTTCGGAATGCAGACCATGCCGTCGAACCAGTGCGCGGAAACGACGGTTTCCAGCGAATCGGCGATAATTTCCCGGCTCGGCAGGGAATAACGCATCCCGATATGGCCCATGGCGATCCCGTCGTCCACCCCGATCGTGTTGAATTCAAAAGGTACGCCGCCGGCTTCGCGGATCGCTTCCTTCACGATTTTGCCGAATTCCTGCAGATGGACATGGCCCGGAACGATATCGATATAAGAGTTGCAGACCGCGATGAACGGTTTGCCGAAATCTTCGTCCTTCACCCCTGCCGCCCGCAGCAAGCTGCGGTGAGGAGCGCGGTCGAAGCCCTTTTTAATCATGTCTGAACGCATTTTCTTTGCTGTCATGATGTTGGATCCCCCCACGTTTGAAATAATATAATAAAAAAAGATTTTGGAACTTTACACCGCTAAAGGTTTTCTTTAAAGTCTACCATATATAACCCGGTTTTTCTACCAACCAGAAAAAAGAAACCCCGGCGAGTACCGGGGCTTCCGTGGGAAGAAACGGCGGATGGCCGCTTCGTTATTTATTGCTATTATTGCGAGCTTCGCCGCCTTTGCGGCCGATTTCGCGGTAAAATTCCTTGTCGTGTTTTTCGGAAGTGGCTTCGCCGCCCTTTTGACCGATTTCTTGATAGAATTCACGGTCATGATTTCGGGAAGTGGCTTCGCCGCCTTTTTGACCGATCTCCTGATAGAATTCCTTACCGTGGTTTTTGGCGGTAGCTTGCCCCCCCAAACGGCCTGCTTCTTCACGGCTCATTTTTCTTTTCTCCTGTGCCATGCCAATCACTCCTTAGGTCGTTTTGATGTGGTGCTTCGTAACAGTTATTTACCACCGCAAGCTAGCTTGAAACCAGATTTAACATAAAAAAGAAAAAAAGGACTGATTTGGTCCTTTTTAACCACCATTCTCCATACTCCTCTAATCACTGGTGTTTGCCGACAGCCCTCAGGCCGCCGAAGGCTTTACGCTCCAAATTTAGTACCCATTGAACCGGAGGTTCAATCGCGAATGAGGTCCATTTTCGGATCAACGGCTGGCTGAGCAGAAGGGTCAGCCCGATGGCGGCCAAGATGACGGCCACTCCGGCAACGGCGCCCTCCAGCCGACCGTACAACGGCGATGCCGCAGCGATGCCGCAGCGATGCGGATGAGAAGGCCGTGAAGCAGAAAGACGTACAGCGTCCGGCGGCCGTAATCCGTCAGCGGACTCTCGCGCTTCGGCACTAAAGAGAGGAATACCGTACCGGCGGCCAGTTGCAGACCATACAAGGCCAGCCGATACAGGCCCGCATACCATTCTTCATGTTGAAGCTGCATATAAGTCATGTTCCCGTAGAGCCAGCCCGGGACCAGACGGTTTCCGCCGATGAGGATCACCGCGAACAGGCCGATGGACAGGGCGATTCCGGCCAGCCGCACATTGCGGGTGAGTTTCTTGTTCAAGGCTTCAAAGGAGAAATGGTAGCCTGCGATGAAAAACGGCAAAAAGACGAAGGTTCGCGAAACACTCAGCCAGGTGCCGTCCAGCGGCAGATAGCCGACCAGCAGCCCGAGGGTAACGGCCGCAGCGATCTGTTGACGCGGTGACCATTTGCGCATCGCCAGCAGCAGAAGCCGCCAACCCAGATGGCTGGCCAGAAACCAGAGCAGCAAATAGGGCGCAAAAAAGGAATGGTGGATGTCCGGGACATGAAAGACGGTCCGATCCAGCACCGAGTATAAGGATTGGAAGATGACGTACTGCAAGCCGATCTGCACCATGATTTTACGGCCGGCGGTTCCGGTCAGGTTGGACTTGGCAAAATACCCCGTCACAAAAACGAACAAGGGTATATGAAAGGTGAAGATCCATAAATACAGGACATGAAGTCCCTCCATTCGCGTAATCATCGGTTCAATGGCATTGCCGACAAAAACGCAGACGATGAGCAGAAAGCGCAAATTGAGAAAAAACGTCTCCCCTCTGGATTGGAGCTGATGTGCCGACATACGCAATCTCCTTCCTGCTGGTGTCAATCTGGTCGATCTATTAGAAGCGGCTAAACAACGAGAACACAAAAATTAAAAATTTAAAATAATGATTCCATAAATAAAATACGATGAATGACCTTAAATGCTTGTGATAATAATCACATTTGACAGCGCTGTCATCCATTGCTTTTGTGACCATCCGATGAAAACTCGGAGGCGGGAGACTTTGTCACCCGAACGTCGTCGGAGTACAATGTTTTTATAAGTTATCAAGGTTTAGTTCGTTTTTTGGGAAACTACTTGAAAAAAGACAGGGGGAGCTCCGTTGCCTGCGATCCGCATTCACGACCAAACGGTTCCTTGCCGGGGAATTCTGTTCGATAAGGATGGGACCTTGCTCGATTTCCTGCAGCTATGGGGGAATTGGGCGCAAACGCTAACCGAACTGCTCGTCGCCCATCTCGGGGTGCTCGGGGCGGAGCTGTCCGTTCCGAAACCGCGTTTGATCGGGCTGCAATACAACGCCGAGGGGCAGGTTATCGGATATGACAAGACCGGCCCGCTCGCGATGGGAACGGAGGAGGAGATGACGGCGCTGCTCGCCTGGCAGTTGTATGCGGCCGGCGTGCCGTGGAATGAAGCGCTGGTTCAGGTGAGGCAATTCAGCGTATCCGCGATGGTGGAGGTGGAGAAACACAGAAGCGCCCAGCCGATGCCCGGATTGAACGACTTTTTGAACTCGTGCGAACGAGCGGGCCTGCGGCTCGGCGTTGTCACGTCGGACACGACCTCCGAGGCGTTGAAGCATCTGGACTGGCTCGGCTTCCGCGACCGGTTCCAAAGCGTGGTCGGCCGGGACCGGGTAGCGAAGGGAAAGCCGGATCCGGAGATGGCTTTTCTCGCGATGCGGGAACTTGGAATCGCGCCGGAGGAATGCATCGTCATCGGAGACAGCAATGCCGATATGACGATGGGCAAGCAAGCCGGCGCCGCGCTTACCATCGGCATCGCGCCGGACGGCGGAGGCCCGGATTATTTGCTGGATGCCGATCGCATCATCTCCAGCTACCGCAGCCTGGAGGCGTATTGACGGCGGGGTTACGAACTTCTGTTACGGAGTTACCAGTAGTGCTGGTTATGGGACGGATTAGTAGGAAGAGCAAGGAGGAGAAGAACGAATGAAAGAAGAATCGCAAGCCAAAATCGCCATGTTAGCGGAATGGATCGCAGAGAGCGACAATATCGTCTTTTTCGGCGGGGCCGGGGTTTCTACCGAGAGTGGCATTCCGGATTTCCGCTCGGCGGCCGGAATCTATCAAATGGAGAAGGAATCGCCGTATTCCCCGGAGGAAATTTTGAGCCGTCCGTTTTTTAACCGGCATCCGGAAGTGTTTTTTGATTTTTATAAATCAAAAATGATCCACCGGGACGCGCAGCCCAACCAGGCTCATCTTTTTCTGGCGAATCTGGAGGCGGAAGGCAGACTAAAAGCCGTGGTCACACAAAATATCGACGGGCTCCATCAATCGGCCGGAAGCCGCCGCGTCCTTGAGCTGCACGGGTCCATTCACCGCAACTTCTGCATGGACTGCGGTAAGTTCCACTCGCTGGATGAAGTCATGGCCAGCCCGTCCGTCGTTCCCGCGTGTTCCGCTTGCGGCGGCATTGTTAAACCCGATGTCGTTCTGTACGGGGAAAACCTGAATGACCGGGTGATTACCGAAACGGTCCAAGCGCTGGCGGAGGCGGACTTGCTGCTGATCGGCGGCACCTCGCTGACCGTATACCCGGCCGCTTCGCTGATCGGCTATTTCGGGGGCCGCCGGATCGTGCTGCTCAACGCTTCGGCTACTTCATACGATGATCGTGCGGATTTGTTGATCGCCGAGCCGATCGGCGCCGTGATGGGGCGGGTCGCGGATCTGCTCGAGCGCTAGGCTTCCTCTGACGCCTAGCCGCCCGGCTGCCAACGCAGTGGGGGAATGGGAACTCACCGCTATCGCGCAGCTCTGCCATGCTCTGCGCTATGGCGCAGCTCTTCCGTGCTCCGCGCTATGGCGAAGCTCTTCTGTGCTCTGCGCTATGGCGAAGCTCTTCTGTGCTCTGCGCTAGCCTGTCTCGCCCTGCGCTAACCAGTCCGGTCCTGTCCGGGCTCAGGCCAAATTTCTAACGGAAACTATAGCCGCTATTTCGTCCAATCGGGCCTAATGAGAAATCTAACGGACGCAGTAGCTGCTATTTCAGCAAAATGGGGTCATTTTGGCGGGGAAGAGTCCAAATAGGCGCTACTAGTTCCGTTAGAATTCCAATAAGGTGAATATTCGCGAAATAGCCGCTATTATTTCCGTTAGCGCGGGACAGGCTTCGAAAGGGCAGGGCACAGCGAAAAAGTTTCATCGAAAAGGTTCTCGCCAGCTTTAGCTGTAAAGTCATCGCGCAGCTCTTCCGTGTTCTCCGCTATCGCGCAGTTCTGCCATGCTCTGCGCTATGGCGAAGCTCTTCTGTGCTCTGCGCTAGCCTGTCTCGCCCCGGCCAGTTCTGTCCGGTCCTGTCCGGGCTCAGGCCAAATTTCTAACGGAAACTATAGCCGCTATTTCGTCCAATCTGTCCTAATGAGAAATCTAACGGACGCAGTAGCTGCTATTTCAGCAAAATGGGGTCATTTTGGCGGGGAAGAGTCCAAATAGGCGCTACTAGTTCCGTTAGAATTCCAATAAGGCGAATATTCGCGAAATAGCCGCTATTATTTCCGTTAGCGCGGGGATCAGGCTTCGAAAGGGCAGGGCACAGCGAAAAAGTTTCATCGTAAAAGTTATCGCGCAGCTTTGCTGTAAAAGTCATCGCGCAGCTCTGCCATGCTCTACCGGCTGCGCCGAAAAGGATAAGCTGCGAGAAAACGGTTTCTTGCCAAAGCGGAAGGAACGAGCTATGATGTTTTTCAAAGAGAAACTCACTTCGGGAAGGATGGGAATAGCATGGTTTATACGGCAAGCGACGATCGTTATGAATCTATGAAATATAACCGGGTAGGCCGCTCGGGTCTGAAACTGCCGGCCATTTCGCTGGGGCTGTGGCATAACTTCGGCGGCGTCAATTCGTTTGAGAACGGCCGGGAAATGCTGCGCCGCGCATTTGATCTGGGCATCACGCATTTTGACCTCGCGAATAATTACGGGCCTCCTCCAGGATCTGCCGAGGAGATGTTCGGCCAGATGTTGAAGAAGGACTTCGCTCCTTACCGGGACGAACTGGTGATTTCGACGAAAGCGGGTTACTACATGTGGCCGGGGCCTTACGGTGAATGGGGTTCCCGCAAATATTTGATCTCCAGCCTGGATCAGAGCCTGAAACGGATGGGACTGGATTATGTGGATATTTTCTATTCCCACAGACCGGATCCGGAGACTCCGCTGGAGGAGACCATGATGGCGCTGGATCAGATCGTGCGGTCGGGGAAAGCGCTGTACGTCGGTATTTCCAGTTATTCGGCCGAGCAGACCGCGGAAGCGTGCCGCATTCTGAAAGAATTGGGCACACCGCTGTTAATCCACCAGCCGAGCTACTCGATGCTGGAGCGCTGGATCGAGAACGGACTCCAGGATGTGCTGGATGAGAACGGCGTCGGCAGCATCGCCTTCTGTCCGTTGGCTCAAGGGCTGCTGACGAACAAATATCTGAACGGCATTCCGGAGGACTCCCGGGCGAAGAGCTCCACGGGCTTCCTCAAGGAAGAGCAGATCACGCCGGAAACGCTGCGCAAAGTAAGGGCATTGAATCAAATGGCCGCGGCCCGCGGGCAAAGTCTTGCGCAATTTGCCCTCGCTTGGGTGCTTCGCGGAGGCCGGGTCACTTCCGCCCTGATCGGGGCCAGCCGGGTGGGCCAAATCGAGGAGAACGTTCAGGCGTTGAACAAGCTGGACTTTACCGAGGAAGAGCTGTCCCGGATCGAGACGATTCTGAATACGAACGGGGATCATTAATTGAGGGCGTAGGGCCGAGATTCGATTCGCTCGGTTCACTCGATCTCTTCGAACACGCGATCTACTCGATCTACTCGATCTCTTCGATTCACTCGGTCCACCCGATCCCTTCGGTCCACCCGGTCGAAATTAAGCTACGGGAGCACCCCCATCCTCCAGCCGGTTTACGGAGAGGTGGGGGTGATTTTGTTGTGCGGCCCGCCGGGGGCGTTCTTCCTGTACTCGCTCGGTGATTCCCCGTGAAAACGCCGGAATTGGCGGGAAAAATACAGCGCGTCCGCCATGCCCACGGAGGCGGCGATTTGCTCGATCGACAGCTCGGGGCGTTCGCGGAGCAACTGCCGGGATTTGTCGATCCGCAGCTTCAGCAAATAGGTCACGGGAGACAGCCCGGTTTCCTTCTTGAATATGCGGGACAAATAGGCGCGGTTATATCCTAAACTTGCGCACATCTGCTCGATCGACATGGGGTGCGCGTATTGGCTGGACATATAATGAATCATTTGCTTGACGATGCGCTGGACCCCGGTTTCGCCCGCCGGAAGACCGGATTCCAGCACGAGTTTCTCCTCCGCTTCGGCCATGATCAAATACAGGCAGCCGAGCGAGGCGAGATGGGAGCTCGGCTTCTTGCTGCGGAACGCCTGCAGCACGGATTCCAGCAGCAGCGGAATCCGGCTCGCCTCGCCCGAGCGGAAGACCGGAAGCTTGGGGGTAAAGCCTGCGCGCGCGATCAGCGATTGCGCTTTTTCGCCGGAAAAGGCGATCCAACGGTAGCCCCAGGGATCGTCATTATCCGAGGCGTAGCTTACCAACTGGTCGGGCTGGATGAGAAAGCAGTCGCCCTGGCTGAGATCGTAGTGGGCGAATTCCGTCCGGAAGCTCCCTTTTCCGCGTTCGACAAAATGCAGAAGATAATAATCGTATACCTTGGGGCCCAGGCGGTGCTCGGCCATCGTCTGGCTTTCGCCGGCAAAAAGCACATAGAGGCCATGCATTTCGCTCGTTTCCGGGTTGGCCGCGGCACTGTAAGTTTTCTCGGGCATCGAAACACTCCTCTCGGCTCAGGTCACATATGTCCATATTATTCTCGCATAGTTGCATTATCAAAAACAAGCGTTTTCTTTATACTAGGTACAAGAAGTTAAGATTCCATGAAGATGGGGTGCAGGCGAATGAAAAAGCAGGAAATGGAACAATTGTTTATATCGCGTTGCGGAGGGAGCGACGAGGGTGTACGTATCTTTAACGCGCCCGGACGCGTCAACCTGATCGGCGAGCATATCGATTATAACGGAGGCTATGTGCTCCCGGCCGCCCTGGAGTTCGGAACGACGCTGGCCGTCCGGAAGAGAGCCGACCAAAAAGTGACATTTGCATCAAGTAATTTGCCTTATACGGCGGAAATCGGACTGGACGATCTGGGCAAAGAGAAAACCGGCGAATGGGTGGATTATCCGATCGGGGTGATCGTGGAACTCGGCAAGAAGGGAATTCGTTTAACGAGCGGCTATGACTTATTCTTCCACGGGGAAATCCCTAACGGCGCCGGCTTGTCTTCCTCGGCCTCGATCGAGGTGGTGACCGCATACGCGCTGTTGTCCATGGAAGGCCAACCGACGGATAAGGTGGAGATCGCCGTGCTGTCCCAAAAAGCGGAAAACCAGTACGTGGGGGTTAACAGCGGCATTATGGACCAATTCGCCGTTTCGAACGGCGCGCGGGATCATGCGATCCTGCTGATGTGCGACACGCTCGAATATAAGCTGGTTCCGTTCCGGACCGGAGCTTACAAGCTGATTATCGGCAATACGAACAAACGAAGAGGGCTGGTGGATTCCGCTTATAACGAGCGTCGTGAACAATGCGATGCCGCCTTGCGCATCGTCCAGCAGGAGGAGCCGGAAATTCAGTATCTCGCTCATTTGAAGCCGGAACGCTTCGAAGAGCTTCGCGACAGTTTCGCGGACGAAGTGTTGTTGAAACGGGCGAAGCATGTCGTGGAGGAGAACGCCCGCGTATTGCAATCGGTGGACGCGCTCAGCGCCAACGACCTGACGGCATTCGGCAAGCTGATGAACGATTCCCATGACTCGCTTCGCGATCTTTACGAAGTAAGCTGCGAAGAGCTGGACGTGATGGTGGAAGAAGCCCGGAAAATCGAAGGCACCTTAGGCTCGCGGATGACGGGGGCAGGCTTCGGGGGATGTACGGTTTCCCTGGTGCATGAGGATGCGGTGGAGCGGTTTGTTCAGGAAGTCGGAGCGGCTTATCTGGAGCGTACGGGTCTTAAAGGCGATTTCTATGTATGCGGCGTCGGCAACGGCGTTCATGAGATGAAGGGAGAGGTTTAATATGGCGATCCTGGTAACGGGCGGAGCGGGATATATCGGTTCTCATACGGTGGCGGAGCTGCTGGATCAAGGCAAAGAGGTTGTGGTGATCGACAACCTGCTGACCGGCCATAAGGAGGCGCTGCTCGGCGGAAAATTTTACGAGGGCGACCTGCGCGACAAAGCGCTGCTTGCCAAGCTGTTTGCGGAGAACGACATCGAAGCGGTCATTCATTTTGCCGCCAGTTCCCTGGTCGGGGAAAGCATGAAAGACCCGGTAAAATATTTCGATAACAACGTTTACGGAACCTTGTGTCTGCTCGAAGCGATGGACCAGGCCGGCGTGCGCAGCATCGTGTTCTCGTCGACGGCGGCGACGTATGGCGAGCCGGACAAGGTGCCGATCGAAGAGACCGATGCGACCCACCCGGCCAATGTTTACGGGGAAACGAAGCTGACGATGGAACGGATGATGGCCTGGTTTGACCAGGTTCTGGGCATCAAATACGTGTCCCTGCGTTATTTCAATGCCGCCGGCGCGCACGAAAGCGGCAAGATCGGCGAGGATCACCGGCCGGAAAGCCACTTGATCCCGTTGATTCTGCAAACCGCGCTGGGACAGCGTCCATCCATCCAGGTGTTCGGCGACGACTACAATACGCCGGACGGAACCTGCGTCCGCGATTATATCCACGTGAGCGATTTGGCGGATGCGCATCTTCGCGCGGTCGATCACCTGATGAAGGGCGGCGACAGCGAGGTTTTCAATCTGGGGAACGGTCAAGGCTTCTCGGTCAAAGAGGTCATCGCCAAGGTCAAGGAAGTGACCGGCCGCGATTTCCCGGTGGTCGTCAGCCCGCGTCGCGAGGGAGATCCCGCCGTGCTGATCGCCTCCTCGGACAAGGCCAGATCGGTGCTCGGCTGGCAGCCGAAGCGCAACAAGCTCGATGATATTATCCGCAGCGCCTGGGAATGGCATCTACATCACCCCGACGGCTACGGCGACAAATAAGGAGTGAGGAACTGTGGAAGCTGAAGTGATGCAAAGACAGGATGCGCAATATGCGATCGAACGGCTGATCCACTATGCCCTGGAGCAAGGCATGATCGACTGGTACGATCTGGACTATTCTCGGAACCGGCTGCTGGAGCTGTTCGGCTTCGACGAACCTTTCGCCGGGAAAATCGAGGAAGAGCCGCTTGCGGGGCCGCAGGAGCCGCTTAACAAGCTGATCGATTACGGTCTTGCCATCGGTCTGATCCCCGAGGACAGCGATACCTACCGAGATTTGCTGGACGCCCGCATCATGGGCCTGTTGATGCCGCGCCCTTCGGAGACGATTGCGCAGTTCCGTCAAACGGCGGAGAGCCGGGGCATTCAAGCGGCCACGGACGAGTTTTACAAATTGTCGGTAACGAGCAATTATATCCGGATGGATCGCGTGGCGCAAAATATTTACTGGACTCAGCCCACCGGCTTCGGCGATATGGAGATTACGATCAATCTGTCCAAACCGGAGAAAAATCCGAAGGAAATCGCCATGGCCAAGCTGCTTCCGCCGCCGGTTTATCCGAAATGCCAGCTGTGCCGGGAGAACGTCGGCTATGCGGGACGGCTCAACCATCCGGCCCGGCAGAACCTGCGGGTGATTCCGCTCGAGCTGAACGGCGAGCCGTGGCTGTTCCAATATTCGCCGTACGTGTATTATAACGAGCACTGTATCGTCTTCCATCACGATCACGTACCGATGAAGCTCACCAAGGAGACGTTCAAACGGCTGCTTGATTTCACGGGGCGTTTCCCGCATTATTTCATCGGTTCGAATGCGGATCTGCCGATCGTCGGCGGCTCGATTCTGACGCATGACCATTTCCAGGGCGGCCGGCACACGTTCCCGCTGGAGAAGGCTCCGATCGTGGCTTCGTTCCGCCATCCGGGCTTTGCCGGCGTAACGGCGAGCCTGGTCCATTGGCCGATGTCGGTGCTGCGGTTGAGCGCAGAGGATCCGGCCGTGCTGCTGGAGGCGGCGGACGACCTG
The DNA here is from genome assembly GCF_008084145.1 of Paenibacillus faecis. Lineage (GTDB taxonomy): Bacteria > Bacillota > Bacilli > Paenibacillales > Paenibacillaceae > Fontibacillus > Fontibacillus faecis. The sequence continues at coordinate 75,529 of NZ_VSDO01000002.1, forward strand.
TACGAGAAATGGAAGGCGTATAGCGATCCGGCGGCGGATATTCTCGCCTTCAGTGAAAGCGACGGTTCCCGGGTTCCGCACAATACCGTCACGCCGATCGTCCGCCGCAGTGCGGACGGCGGCTACGAGATGGATATCGTGCTGCGCAACAACCGAACGAACGAGGAACACCCGGAAGGGATATTCCACCCTCATCGGGAGATGCACCATATCAAGAAAGAGAACATCGGCTTGATTGAGGTGATGGGACTGGCGATTTTGCCGGGACGCCTGAAACAGGAACTGGCCGATATCGCCGGGATCTTGAGCGGGGATAACGAAATTCGGGAGCGGGCGTTTTCCACAGATGGAGTCGATCCGCTATCCGTGCACGCTTCTTGGATCGGCGAGCTGATCGAACGCCATGGGACGAAACTCGAACCGGAACAAGCGGAAGCGTTGCTGCGGGAAGAGGTCGGCGGCAAGTTTGCGGAAATTTTGGGCCATGCCGGCGTGTTCAAGGTGAGCGAAGAAGGCCGGGAAGCTTTCCGTCGCTTTATCCGGTCGGCGGGCTACCTGGAATAGGTGTACATGGTCGGTTATAATCGCGGACTGCAAAGGATGGTTTGCCTTTGCAGTCCGCTTTTTTCATTCCCACTGATGGAAGACGTCCCTGTGCGGTATGCTATAATAATGATTTAGCCAAAGGGGGTGCGTTCAATTATTGAGAGTATGGAATGGCTGTTTTCGGGGCCGTCCGAAGGCGTAAAATGGCGGGACATTTTGATTTCGTTCGGCATTTTGGCGGGGACTTTGTTTCTGGCCAAGCCGTTAAGCCGGGCTCTTTTCTATCTGGTCGAACGCCGATTTCATCCCGAGGAGAGCCATATCGACTGGTCGAAATCGTTTCGGAAACCCGTTCAATTTATTCTGCTGATCACGGGAACTTATATCGCCGCCTATTATCTGATGCACGGTCATCCCGCCTTGATGTATTGGATTAACCGGTCATTCCGATCCCTCGGGATTATCGCCGCGGGTTGGGGGCTTTACAGGGTCTCGGCTTCCTCCTCGGTGTTGCTGGAGGGCATGAGCCGTAAAATCGGTCTTGACGAGTCCAGCATGCTGATTCCTTTTTTGTCCAAAGTGGTCCGGTTTGTCGTCATACTGCTTATCATTATCGCGGTTGGGACGGAGTGGGGCTTTAACATCAACGGGCTGGCCGCCGGCCTGGGATTGGGAAGCCTTGCCGTCGCTTTGGCGGCCAAGGAAACGCTCGGCAATATATTGGGCGGGATCGTTATTATAGCGGAAAAGCCGTTTTCGCGCGGGGACTGGATCATGACGCCGACGGTGGAAGGAATTGTGGAAGACATTACCTTCCGCAGTTCCAGAATACGGACGTTCGCCGATTCGCTGGTCACGGTGCCTAACGCAACGCTGGCGGATCAGCCGATTACGAATTGGAGCAGGATGGGCAAACGCAGGGTGACCTTTACGTTGAACGCAGCGCTGGAGTCGGACCGCACCGGCCTGGAGAACGCTGTAAAGCGACTGGAAGACATGCTGAGAAGCGATCCCGACATTGATCCTCAGATGATTATGGTCAGGTTCACCGAATTTCGGGAAAGCAGTCTTGGCATTTTCTTTTATTATTTCACCAAGTCCACGGTATGGGCCGAGCATCTGGCGGTACGGCAGCGGATAAATCTGGCGATCCTGCGGATTTTGGAAGAAGAAGGAGTACGTCTCGCCTATCCGACCCAGCGCATATTCACGGCCGAAGAGGAGAAGCAGGCCGTATTTACATACGGCGAATCTTGATCCAAGCGTTTGTTTTAACGCCTGAAACGGCAGTATAATCAGAGTGTTATGCTGCATTTAAATTCAAACTAGGAGGGCGTCGAAACATGGAGCGTTTTCAATTTCATAATCCGACCAAGCTGATCTTCGGCAAGGACCAATTGCCTGCCTTGAAGGAGGAAGTCCCGCGTTACGGCCGTAAGGTTTTGCTTGTCTACGGGGGCGGAAGCATCAAGCGGAGCGGTCTCTATGACAGAGTGATGGCGCTGCTTCAGGAAATCGGTGCGGAAGTGACCGAGCTTTCGGGGGTGGAGCCGAATCCGCGTCTGTCCACGGTGCATCGCGGCGTGGAGCTGTGCAAGAGCAAGGGAATCGAATTGGTGCTGGCCGTGGGCGGCGGAAGTGTGCTGGACTGCTCGAAGGCGATTGCGGTAGGCGCGAAATATGACGGCGACATGTGGGATTTTGCGGAGCGAAAAGCCGCACCTCAGGCTGCGCTGCCATTGGGAACGGTGCTGACGATGGCGGCGACCGGTTCGGAAATGAACGGAAGTTCGGTCATCTCCAACGAAGCGACCCAGGAAAAGCTCGGTTGGGGCAGCAAACTCGCTTATCCCGCTTTTTCGATTCTGGAGCCGGAAAACACGGTAACGCTGCCGAAGGATCAGACCGTCTACGGCATGGTGGATATTATGTCTCATGTGTTTGAACATTACTTTCACAAAGAGACGAATACTCCGGTGCAAGACGGCTTCTGCGAGACGATTCTTCGCACGGTGATCGAAACGGCTCCGAAGCTGATCGCCGATCTGGAAAATACCGAACATCGCGCAACGATTCTGTACTGCGGCACGATGGCGCTGAACGGCGTACTTAACATGGGACTGTCCGGGGATTGGGCGACCCACAATATCGAGCACGCGGTGTCCGCGGTTTACGATATCCCGCATGGCGGCGGGTTGGCTATTCTGTTCCCGAACTGGATGAAGCATGTGATGCATCACGACCTTGCCCGCTTCAAACGGCTGGCGATCAACGTGTTCGATGTGGATCCGGCGGGAAAAAGCGATCAGGCCATCGCCGAAGAAGGTATCGACCGGCTTCGCGCGTTCTGGAATTCCATCGGGGCGCCGAGCCGGCTTGCCGACTATTCCATCGATGACAGTAAGCTGGAACTGATGGCCGACAAAGCGGTCCGCTTCGGACCGTTCGGTAATTTTGCCCGCCTTGAAAAACAGGATGTACTGGAGATTTACAAACGGTCTCTGTAGCTGGAATAAACCTTTTAGCGCCTCTCTTGGATTTCCAAGGGAGGCGTTTTTCTGTAAAAGGAAGGAAAAAAACTGCAACATTGTCGAATATAAAACGTAACCACATACATAGGGATTTGAGTTATAGCTGAACAAAAGGGGGGGATGAATTGGAGGTTTTGTTCTGGAGCTGTTTTGTAGGCGGTGCGCTCTTCGCCTTAATCAGTACAATCCTGGGCGATTTGGTCGGAAGCTGGCTGGAAGGGATGTTTGACGCCTTCTCCGCGGATTTTCTGAAACCGGTGGTTACGGCTTCGGCGGTCACGACCTTCGGCGGCGCGGGGATTCTGCTCGACCGCTACACGGGAATGGGGAATGCCGGGGTTATAATTATGGCTGTTCTCATCGCAATCGCCTTATCCGCACTGATTTACTTCGCCTACGTGAAACCGATGGAAAACAGCGAAAACTCAATCGGCTACTCTCATACCGAACTTCCCGGCAAGCTGGGGGAGGTCACCGTGCCGATCCCGTCCAAGGGGTACGGCGAGATTATGGTGAAGTTCGTTTCCGGCAATACGCTGCATACGGCGGCAAGTTGGGACCACCGCGATATCCCCGCGGGAACCCTGGTGGTTGTTGTCGATGCGAAGGACGGCGTCGTCCACGTATCGGAGTTCGAAGAACACAATCTAACACGAGGAGATGATGTGATTGGAAAACATGCCTGATTTTTTGTTGATCCCCGGAATTGTGATTGCCGTCATAATTATTCTTGGCCTGGCCTTCTGGGCTCGTTACAAAACGGTCAGTCCGGATGAGGCTATGATCGTGACCGGTTCCTTTTTGGGGAACAAGAATATTTCCGAGGATGAGTCCGGCAGGAAAATCAAAATCGTACGCGGCGGCGGGGCGTTCATCTGGCCGATTTTTCAAAAGGCCGAGTTTATGTCGCTCCTGTCCCACAAGCTCGATGTAATGACGCCCGAGGTCTATACGGAGCAAGGGGTTCCGGTGTCCGCGGACGGCGTCGCCATCATTAAAGTCGGCAGTTCCGTGGAGGATGTCGCCACCGCGGCCGAACAGTTTATGGGTAAGCCGATTGAATCTTTGAAGGGCGAAGCCCAGGAAGTCCTCGAAGGACATCTTCGCTCCATTCTCGGCTCCATGACGGTGGAGGAAGTGTACCGGAACCGGGATAAATTCGCCCAGGAGGTTCAGGGCGTAGCGGCGAGAGATTTGAAGAAGATGGGCCTGCAAATCGTTTCGTTCACGATCAAGGATGTGCGGGATAAGCACGGATATCTGGAAGCGCTCGGGAAGCCGCGAATTGCCGCGGTTAAGCGAGATGCCGAGATCGCCGAGGCGGAAGCGATGCGGGATGCCCGCATTCAGAAGGCCCTGGCTGAGGAGTCGGGCCAGAAGGCGGAACTGCTGCGGGACACGAATATCGCAGAGGCTTCAAAGGAGAAAGAGCTGAAGGTGGCTTCGTTTAAAAAGGAACAGGACACCGCCAAGGCGGAAGCCGATCAGGCTTATCACATTCAGGAAGCCCGGGCGAAGCAGACGATGGTCGAGGAGCAGATGAAGGTCGAATTGGTCCGGAAGGAGCGCGAAATCGATCTCCAGGACAAGGAAATCGTCGTGCGTCAAAAGCAATATGACGCTGAAGTGAAGAAGAAGGCGGACGCCGACCGCTATGCCGTAGAGCAGGCCGCCGAAGCGGAAAAGGCGCGGAAGATGCGGGAAGCGGACGCGCTCCAATACTCCATCGAGACGCAGGCCAAAGCTTCCGCGGAGCAAAAGCGCCTCGAGGGCTTGGCGATCGCCGATGCGGAGCGCGCGAAAGGGACGGCGGACGCCGAGATTATCCGGCTCCGCGGTCTGGCCGAGGCGGAAGCCAAGGAGAAGCTGGCGGAGGCGTTCCAAAAATTCGGCGAAGCGGCCATTTTGGACATCGTGGTCAAAATGCTGCCTGAGCTCGCCGGCAAAATCGCCGCACCGATTTCCACGATCGATAAACTTACGGTCGTCGATACCGGTAAGGGCGAAGGTGCCGCCCGGGTCAGCAACTATGTTACCGAGCTGATGGCGACCGCGCCGGAAATGCTGAAGAGCGTGTCCGGCATCGAGCTGGATCGGTTGATTCAAAGTTTGACCCAGGGCAAGGCGGTTCCGGCGGCTGCTAGCGCCGCCGCCAAAGCCCAAGCCCCGGCCGCGGCCCCGGCGGGCAAATCCTCCGTTCTGTTGGAGAGCGCGGCGGCATCGCAAGAGACCCCTTAACCGGCAGAAAACGGTCTGGTAAGGAGGCTGTTTTGGTAAGGAGGACGATTTTAAACAATGCGCGAGTTGCGAGCGAAGTGACGCTTGCAGCCCGCGCTTTTTTTGCTAACGAGTCAAATTCAGGCCAACGGAAGAAAAATCATGTTTCATACTTCACCCGTTTTAAGTTACAATGTTACATGCTGACCCGGCGGATGGCCTCCGCCGCGTGGACGCATCCGGCACTCGCAGCCCTATAAAGTCTGGCACGGTGAAGAGCCGTCGATTATAATAGGCGTAATAAGCATTCCGGAATACAAACGATGCAAGGAAAATGAGGTGCAATCGTGAGCAGCATACAAGTGGCCAAAGCGCTGAACAATAACGTCATTATTGCCCATCATCCCGAACATGGCGAAGTGGTCGTGATCGGTAAAGGCATAGGGTTTAACCGGAAGACGGGGGACGCGATCCCTCTGGAAGCGGTAGAGAAGATGTTTATTTTGACCAGCCGGTACGAGCAGGAGCAATACAAACAGCTTGTTCCACACGTCGATGAGCAGTTGATCGAAATTATCGGCGAAATTGTTACGTATATTTCCAGGAAGACCCAAACGGAGCTGAACGAGCATATACATATTGCCCTTACGGATCACCTTGCTTTTGCTATCAAAAGAGCGGAGCAAGACCTGGCGTTCCACAACCCTTTTCTCTATGAAACAAAGGAAATCTATCCGGTGGAATACGAGCTGGCGGAATATGCGATTCGTTTGATTCATCAGAATCTGGGGGTCGATTTGGGCGAGGACGAGATCGGTTTTGTAGCGCTTCATATCAATAGCGCGATGACCAACCGTCATATCAGCGAAGTACGCGGACACACCCAGTTGATCGCCGACCTGGTGGATGTCGTGGAATCCGAGCTGAAGTTTACGATTTTGAGGAACACGCTGGATTATTCCCGGCTGCTGACGCATTTGCGTTTCGCCATCGAACGGATTCGCCGGGGAGAGCAGGTCGGTGAGGTCGAGAAACTCGACGGTCTGCTCAAACAGGAGTATCCGGTACTGTACGGGGTGGCCGAGAAACTGACCCTGATGATGGAACAAAGGCTGAATCAGCCGGTTTACCGGGCCGAAGTGAGCTATCTGACCATGCATTTGCACCGGGTGGCCCCTCCCCATATTAAATAATGGGTTGCATGACCGAATAGGGTCTGCTATAATTCTTTGCGGTAAACAACAACATACTTCATGACAACGTGTTACTGATTCGATCAGGCATGAGTTGATAAAAGTTTTTTTGATTGTATCGCCGGATTGCGGGGTATTATAACCGTGATTACGGTAATTGCGATTAATTAACTTTCATTGGCTCATGCTTTTTTGTTGTCTGAACCTTTAAGAATGAGGTGGGAGGTTACTTATGTTCAAGAAGTTTTTCGGCGTTTTACAGCGTGTCGGTAAGGCGCTTATGCTCCCTGTGGCCCTGCTTCCTGCCGCGGGACTGCTTCTTGGGATCGGCAACATGCTGGTAAGTCCGGAGTTTCTGGAACATGTTCCGGTCTTGGAAAATCCGACGGTACACGCTATTGCCACGGTCATGATGAACGCGGGCCAAATCGTCTTTACCAATCTCGCGCTTCTGTTTGCGGTCGGGGTAGCGGTCGGCTTGGCCGGCGGAGAAGGCGTCGCGGGCTTGGCCGCCATCATTGGTTACCTCGTCATGAACGTGACGATGGGAACCGTGATCGGCGTTGTTCCGTCCATGATCGGAACCAATCCGGCTTACGCGAATGTGCTGGGAATTCCGACGCTGGCCACGGGCGTGTTCGGCGGGATTATCGTCGGGGTTTTGGCCGCCAGCATGTACAACCGGTTCTTTAAAATCGAACTGCCTTCTTATTTAGGCTTTTTCGCCGGTAAGCGCTTTGTGCCGATCATGACCGCGGCGACATCCGTCCTGCTCGGGCTGCTGATGGTGGTCATATGGCCGCCGATCCAATCGGGACTAAACTCGGCGTCCCATTTCATGCTTGAGCAAAACCGCACGCTGTCGGCGTTCATTTTCGGGATTGTGGAGCGTGCGCTCATTCCGTTCGGTCTGCACCATATCTTTTATTCGCCGTTCTGGTTCGAGTTTGGAGAATACGTGAACAAAGCGGGCCAACTCGTTCGCGGCGACCAACAAATCTTCATGGCGCAGCTCCGTGACGGCGTTGACTTTACGGCCGGTACGTTCATGACCGGTAAATTCCCGTTCATGATGTTTGGTCTGCCGGCGGCCGCACTGGCGATCTATCACGAAGCCAAGCCCGAGCACAAAAAGTATGTGGCCGGGATCATGGGCTCCGCAGCCCTGACTTCGTTCCTCACCGGGATTACCGAGCCGCTGGAATTCTCGTTCCTGTTTGTGGCTCCCGTCCTGTTCGCGGTACACTGCGTATTTGCGGGCCTGTCCTTCATGGTGATGCAAATCCTCGGCGTGAAAATCGGGATGACGTTCTCCGGCGGGTTGATCGACTATTTGATCTTTGGCGTCATTCCGGGTCGGACTCCTTGGTGGTATGTGATCATCGTCGGTCTGATTCTCGCCGTGATCTACTACTTCGGTTTCCGCTTTGTCATCCGGAAGTTTAACTTGAAGACGCCGGGACGGGAAGAAGCGGCGCCGGAAGGCGAAGGAGAAGCCGGAAAAGGTCCGGCGGTGAAGCAGGACGAGCTTCCGCATAACATTTTGGCGGCGCTCGGAGGCGGAAGCAACATCGCCCACCTGGATGCCTGCATTACCCGCCTGCGGGTAGAGGTGAAGGATAAGGCCGATGTCGACAAGGATCGGCTGAAAAAATTGGGCGCTTCGGGCGTGCTCGAGGTCGGCAACAACATTCAGGCGATATTCGGGACCCGATCCGATACCATTAAATCGCAGATTGCGGACATCATGAGCGGCCGGACGCCGGCGATTTCAACGAAGCCGGATGTCGCCGCGGAGGCCGCGCCAAAAGCGGCCGAAGTCGAGCAGCAAGCCGCCAAGGACGGCGATGCGATCATCAATGAGGATATCGTGATGCCGGTAAACGGGGAACTGCTGGATATAACCCAGGTGCCGGACCCCGTGTTCTCCGAAAAGATGACGGGCGACGGTTTCGCCGTGCTTCCGGCGGACGGCAACATCTGTTCACCGGTATACGGCAAAGTGTTTAACGTATTCCCAAGCAAGCACGCGATCGGCATCATGTCCGACGGCGGTAAAGAAGTGCTCGTTCACATTGGAGTCAATACGGTGAAACTCAAAGGGCAGGGCTTCAAGGTGCTTGTCAATGAGGGCGATCTGGTCGCGGCCGGTCAGCCGATTATGGAGGTCGATCTCGCTTATGTGAAAGAGCATGCGCCTTCCATCATTTCGCCGATTATTTTCTCGAATCTTCCCGAAGGAGCCGCGGTTACTTTGAAGAAAAGCGGTGCCCTGAAAAAAGGCGAAGGCGATATTATCGACATCCGCTAATTTGACAATTTGCCGAGGAAATTGGATTTTGGTACTACAGATCCCTTACAATAAGGGTGAATTCATAATAAGAAAGCGAGTGTATTCAACATGGAAAAAAGATTCAGAATTACTGACGAAGACGGTATCCACGCTCGTCCGGCAACGGCATTGGTCAACACGGCTAATAAATTCAAAGACGCGGAAGCTTTTGCTGAAGCTAACGGTAAAAAAGTGACGTTAAAATCGATCCTGGGCGTTCTTTCCCTCGGTTTGGAAAAAGGCGATAACATCACTTTAATCGTGGAAGGCGACAGTGCCGCGGAAGCTCTTCAAGCGCTCACGGATGTGATGGTTAACGAAGGGTTAGGCGAAATTGATGCTTAAGATCGACGGCATCGCCGCATCCGCGGGAATCGCGATCGCTGCCGCTTTTAAGCTGGAGCATCCCGATTATACGGTGAAGCGCAAAAACGCTGAGGATCCGGCCGCAGAGCTTGCTCGTTTGGAGCAGGCTCTGGCCACTTCCCAGCAGGAGCTCGAAGCGATTAAAGAGCGCACGCTGCAGGAGCTTGGCGCCAAAAAGGCGGAAATTTTCGAATCCCATCTGTTAATTCTGAACGACCCGGAGCTGCTTACGCCGGTGCGCGATAAAATCGCCGAGGAGAAAGTTTCGGCGGAATACGCGCTGGACGAAACAGCCAAACAGTTCATCAGCATGTTTGAAAACATGAAGAGCGCGTATTTGCAAGAACGCGCCGCCGATATGCGCGACGTGACGAAACGCGTGCTCACCCATCTGCTGGGATTGAAATACGTCAATCCCGCGGAGATCGGCGAAGAAGTGATCGTCATCGCCGAGGATTTGACCCCGTCGGATACGGCCCAACTGAACCGGAAGTATGTAAAGGGCTTTACGACGAACATCGGGGGCAGAACCTCCCACTCGGCCATCATGGCCCGTTCTTTGGAAATTCCGGCCGTCGTCGGAACGAAGGACGTTTTGTCCCGGGTGGAAGCCGGGGATACCGTGATTGTCGACGGTTTGGGCGGGACGGTTATCGTCAACCCTGCGCCTGAAGTGCTGGAGGAGTATAAGGTCAAGCGCGACCAATATCTCCGGCAAATCGAGGAGTGGAAGAAGCTTCGCGAGGTTCCGACCGTGTCCAAGGACGGCGTCCATGTGGAACTGGCCGCCAATATCGGGACACCGAACGATGTCGCCGGGGTACTGGAGAACGGTGGCGAAGGCGTCGGTCTGTACCGGACCGAGTTTTTGTACATGGGCCGAACCGAACTGCCGTCCGAGGACGTCCAGTTCAATGCCTACAAGACGGTGCTGGAGAAGATGGAAGGCAAACCGGTCGTCGTCCGCACCCTGGACATCGGCGGCGATAAGGAGCTGCCTTATCTGGATCTTCCCAAGGAAATGAATCCGTTCCTGGGCTTCCGGGCGGTTCGTCTGTGCCTGGACCGCAAGGATATTTTCCGCACTCAGCTGCGGGCCCTGCTGCGCGCCAGCACTTACGGCAATTTGCGGATCATGTTCCCGATGATCGCCACGCTGGACGAATTCCGTCAGGCGAAGGCGCTGCTTCTGGAAGAAAAGCAAAAGCTGGTATCGGAAGGCGTTGCCGTATCCGACGAAATCCAATTGGGGATCATGGTGGAAATTCCATCGACGGCTGTTCTCGCCGACCAGTTTGCCAAAGAAGTGGATTTCTTCAGCATCGGAACCAACGACCTGATTCAGTACACGATGGCGGCCGACCGGATGAACGAACGGGTATCCTATCTGTATCAGCCTTACAATCCGGCGATTCTCCGTCTGGTCAAAATGGTAATCGACGCGGCGCACAGAGAAGGACGCTGGGCCGGGATGTGCGGCGAAATGGCCGGGGATGCCACGGCGATCCCGCTGTTGCTCGGACTTGGGCTTGACGAATTCAGCATGAGCGCGACCTCGATTCTGCCTGCCCGTTCGCAAATTGCGAAGCTTTCCAAGGCGGAGATGAAATCTTTGGCCGAGCAGGCTCTGCAAATGCAAACCGCGGAGCAAGTCGTCGAACTGGTACGCGGTATCGGCGAATAATCATCGATTTTATTTGCATCTTTTCCAACATTTTTGTGGGTTTCCTACTTAACCGGCGCCTGAGGGTGCCGGTTTTTTTTGCGCTTCGGTTTATTTTTTCGCTTATTTGGGATAAAGTGAGGGTAAAACTTACTGTGTAAGGCACGGGCTGGTTTGAACTTAAAACTTAAAAAGAGATAACAGGAGCTAATCTACTCATGACGAACAACTTAGCGAGGACGGGGATTATCGACATCGGTTCCAACTCCATCCGTCTGGCGATTTACGAAGCTACGCCGGAAGGGGCTTACCGGCTGGTTAACGAGAACAAGGAATCCGCCCGGCTTAGCGGAAAAATCAACCGCGAAGGCATCTTGGAAGAGCATGCCATTCTCGGGATTGTTCCCGTCTTGTCCCAGTTTCGCGAAATCTGCGAGGTATACGGCTGCCGGACCGTACGCGTGGCCGCCACGGCGGCGATCCGGAACGCCGCCAACAGCGTGCGCATTGCGGAGCGCCTAAAAGCGGAAACCGGACTTGAGATTGAAATCTTAACCGGGGAACAAGAGGCGTACTTCGGATTTATCGGCGTGGCCGCCGGGATGGAGACGAAGGACGGATTCATTATCGATATCGGCGGCGGAAGCACCGAAATTACTTTGTTTCGCGATCGCCAGTTGCAGCACAGCGTGTCGCTGCCCATCGGAGCGGTGAACGCGCAATTGAAATACGGAGGCCCGGACCCTTGGGGGCAAGCCGATACGGCCAGGCTGCAGCAGGAAATCGAGCGGCTGCTGTCCGAGCATAAGTGGCTTGCGGAACACCCGGGACTTGAACTGATCGGCCTTGGCGGCACCATCCGGACGCTCGGCAAACTGGATCAGCGCAGGCGGAAGTACCCGGTCCGGCTGGCGCACCACTATCGGCTGGATGCCGAAAGCCTGGCGTATTACGCCGATCTGCTGCCTTACCTGCCGCTGGAGAAACGCAAGGCGCTCGACGGGCTGCCCAAATCCCGGGCCGATATTATCGTACCCGGGATGATCCTGCTGCAGACCGTCTTCCGCCATACCGGCGCGGCTTGCTGCGTTGTGAGCGGGACCGGGCTGCGCGAGGGCCTGCTGATGGATACGCTCGGCATCGGGGTGCCCGAGCCGGCGGAGGTGCTGGCCCGGCAGGCCTACGGCCTGCTCGCTTTCCATGCCGGGGCGCCGCTCGGCCATTTCCGGCAGGTCAGCCGGTTTGCCGAGCGGCTGAGCGCCGTCATGGAAGCGGGAGGACCCGCGCCGGAGAAGGCGGCGGAGACGCGCCGGCTGCTGTTCGCCTCTTCGATGCTCTACAAAATCGGCGGAGCGATCCGCTATCACCAGTACGACAAACATACGTCATACTGGCTGCTTCACGCGCCGCTGGGCGCCCTGAGCCATCGGGAAGCGGTGCTGTGCGCGGCGATCGTCGACTGCGCGGCGGGAGGCGGAAAGAAAGGAATCGATGGCGAACTGGAACGGCTTCTGGAGGAGGGCGACCCGGAGCGGATTCGCGAACTCGGTTCGCTGCTCGAGATCGCGATCGCGCTGGATGCCAGCGAAACGCAGAGCGTGGAGATCAAGGAAGCCCGGCTGCAGGACGGAGCATTACTGCTCCGCTTAAAATGCCGCAGCCGGGCTTATCTGGAAACGAGCCGGCTCGAGGGCGCGGCCAAAAGCTTTAAGAAGGCCTGGAAGCTCAGGTTGGAGTGGGAGTTGATTCCTTCTTCCACTTGCTGATATCCAGGGCGTCGAACTGGCTCCGGCGAGGCGGATGCGCGCGGACGGCGGGGACATACTTGCCGTTCTGAACAAGCTGCTTCGCCTTGACGTTGTCGGCCAGGGAAAGCATCAGCACCTGCATGAGCGTTGTGCGGGTTTCATCATTGAGAACCGGGCACATCAGCTCCAGCCTGCGCGTCAGATTGCGGGTCATCCAATCCGCACTCGACAACCAGACCTCCGGTTTGCCGCCGTTTTCGAAATAATAGATCCGCGAATGCTCGAGAAACCGGTCCACAATGCTGACGACCCGAATCCGTTCGCTTAAGCCCTCGATTCCCGGACGGAGGCAGCAGACGCCGCGGACGATCAAATCGATATTGACGCCCGACCGGGAGGCTTCATACAATTCGTCGATCATCTCCTGATTGGACAAGGAATTCATCTTCGCGATAATCCGCGCCGGCCTTCCCGCGGCCGCATGCTCCGCCTCGCGGCGGATCAGCGAGAACAGGCGGTCCTTCATTCCCGTGGGCGCCAGCGTAAACGCCTTCCAGTGGTCGGCCTCCGAATAGCCGGTAATCAGATTAAACAGCTGCGAGGCATCCTCGCCGATTGCGGGATCCGCCGTAAACAATCCGATATCCGTATACAGTTTCGCGGTGATATCGTTGTAGTTGCCGGTTCCTACATGTACATACCTTGTCAGGTCCCGCCCTTCCTGGCGGACGACAAGCAGGATTTTGGCGTGGGTTTTCAGGCCCACCAGGCCGTATACGACGTGGCAGCCCGCTTTTTCCAGCGTCCGGGCCCAGGCGATATTCCGCTCCTCGTCAAACCGCGCCTTCAACTCTACGACGACGGTGACTTGCTTCCCTGCCTCGGCCGCGCGGGCCAGCGCCTGAATGAGCGGGGAATTGCCGCTGACGCGGTACAGCGTCATTTTGATCGCCATGACCGCCGGGTCTTCCGAAGCCTGGGTGATAAAGTCGGTGACGGCCTCAAAGCTTTCATAGGGATGGTACACCAGGACATCCCGTTGTTTTAATACCTCGAAATAATCCTCGCTCATCTCGAACTCTCGGGGATAGACCGGCTCGATCTGCGGATACCGGAGCTTCGGATACCCTTTGACCGCGGACGGGAGCTTGCCGAGAAAGCCGAGGTCCAGCGGTCCGTCGATTTGAAAAATCGCGTCGGTGATTTCAAATTCCTCCCGCAGCACTTCCAGCGCGTAAGGATGAATCCCCTTCTGGATTTCAAGCCGGACGGGCGCCCCCCAGCGGCGTTTGCGGAGCTCTTTTTCGATTTCCTCGAGCAGATCCTCGGCCCCTTCCTCATCCAAAGCCAAATCGGCGTTCCGGGTCACCCGGAACTGATGGACGGCCAGCGGGGTATACCCGCTGAACAGCGTGTGAATATGGTGCTGAATGACCTCTTCGATCAGGATAAAAGATTGCTTTTTGCTGTTGGAATGATGCGGCAGAGGGATAATCCGCGACAGGTTGGACGGGATTTGCACGATTGCAAAATAAGGCTCCCGTTCTTCTTCCTCCAGGCCCTGCGCCGGCAGGGGGTCCCTCGCCAAAACGACCGCCAAATACACGAATCCGGTATGAACCAGCGGGAACGGGCGGCTCTGATCCACGGCCATCGGCGTCAGCACCGGAAATATAATGTCGTGATAGTAGGTCTCCATCGACTTCCGTTGGGTGGAGTTCAATTCCTCGTATTTGAGGAATTGAATGTGTTCCTTGGCGAGCTGGCGGGTTAAATCCCGGAAGGTTCGGTACTGCTCGCCAACCATAGCCGAAACCCGGGTAATCAAGCGTTTATACAACCCGGCCGGCGTATAGCCCGTGAAGTCGGTTTTGGTGTAACCCGCCCGGATTTGATCCTGAATGCCCGCCACGCGAACGCTCATAAACTCGTCGAGATTGCTGGACACGATCGAGAGAAATTTGGCTCTTTCCAACAAAGGCGTGTCCGGATCCTTCGCTTCCAGCAGAACCCGACGGTTGAATTCAACCCAGCTCAAGTCCCGGTTCAAATAGCGGGACCCTTTATTTTTATTTTCAGCAAGCGCCATTCCTGCATGACCTCCATTTGCCTGAAAACTCTCTTTTCTTAATAGAAACAATTAATGTTAGTTGAACTATTGATTTGCATAATAGACAGCGGCGTAAAGGTGGGTTACTTTCACACGCTTGACCTGCAGCTAAATGTTTGATTCGAATTAAAGGGAATTCTTCCCGTTAATTTGGTGTGTACACAGCTGCAGAGGGAAATTAGCTGGAAAACCTCCCGTTAATTCGCCTGAAATTGCGTATATCGGCAATAGGGCCGCGAAATAGATGGAGTTTTTCCAGTTAAATCCGGTCGAGGGGCCAAGAACGATACATTAACGGGAAATTTTCCCGTTAATATGCAGACTCCGACGGCGGGACTTTATATCTATAGTTTTATTTTACTATGCCGGCAGGAAACGAAATGCCTCATTATGTAAACGCAGTGTAAAAATTATAACTCTATGTAAAAATTCCTCCCGATTTTTGCGCTTTTTCTTGTTAAATTCAGCAAGAAAGAGGGTAATAGATATTTATAGCATTTATTGGCGTACGCGCCACTGTAACTTTTCTAGAGAGGATGATGCATGTATGGCAACGAATCATCAGACACATCGTTTGGATGCTGCGCGAAGAGAGACGTTTACCCGGGCATCCCTACGTCAGTTAAGGGACAGCGGCCGAATTCCCGCGGTCATCTATGGAGCGAACACGGAGCCGCTGCCGCTTCACGTGGATTTCAAGGAGCTGGCCAAAATCTCCAGGACCGGACGGGCGGAGGTGTTCGAGTTAAAGCTGGACAGCGGGGAAACCTACCCGGTTCTGATCAAGGAAATCCAGCAGCGCGCGGGTAAAGTGGTACATGTCGATTTTCAACAAGTCTCCAAAAACAAACCGATCCGCGTCAAAGTCCCGTTGAATCTAACCGGAACGGCTCAAGGGACGAAGGTAGGCGGCGTCCTGCAGATGCAGTCGACGGAGCTGGAAGTGGAAGGGCTGCCGGATGATCTGCCGGCCGAAATCGACGTGGATATCTCGCATTTGGGCACCGGCGACAAGCTGACGGCCGCGGACGTGACCTTGCCGGCGGGAGTTACGCTGGTCGGAGCGGAAGAAGAATTGCTGGCTTCGATTGTGCTGCCGCGGGTGGCGGAAGCGGATCTGACGTCGCCGGATGCGGCCGAAGAGACGGAGCCGGCGGACGAGAAATAAACGGGTATCGGACCTGGTTGTCAGGGCGGCGCGGTCTTCATGGCTGCGCCGTTTTTTTGCGTCTTCCTTCATCCGCCGAAACATGGACAGGCGAAATCACCGTTGGTTTTGAACCCCACACCCCTAACTCTCTCAAACTTGACGAATCTGTCATTTGTAACTAGAATGGTTGCATGATCTAGGAGTTATACTATTTTATTAGAAGAAAGAAGGGGTTTGGGTGCCACCGAAAAAGACAGGAAATGCCATGACGCAGCGAAAAGCGGAAGCGGAGAGGCAGGCGCAGCAGCAGCGGCGGAGACGGGTGATTTGGTTCTCCACCGTGGGGGTTCTGCTCGTATTGATTATCGTTGTGCTGTCCTTGGATCCGAAGCCGAAGGCGAAGGTTGCTTCGTTCGACTACGAGAATCTGCCGATGCTCGGCCAAAGCGACGCGCCGGTGAAAGTGGTGGAATTCGGGGATTTCAAATGCCCGACCTGCAAAATGGCCAACGAAACGATCAAGACGCAGCTGGTCAGCGACTATATAGATCAAGGAAAGGCCGCTTTTTACTTTATGAACCTTCCTTTTATTGGTAAAGACTCGATGACGGCGGCCCTCGCGGTACAATCCGTCTACCACCAGAACAAGGACGCCTACTGGCCTTATTTCGACGCCATCTTCAGCAAGCAAGGCGACGAACGCACGGAGTGGGCCACGGTCGATTTCCTGGTCGGATTGGCGGAGGAACTTAAGCTTGAAGTGGACTACGAGCAGCTCCGCAAAGATATCGAGAACAAAACCTATCAAAAAGAAGTGGACAAACAGTACGCCAAGGGGGATGCCTTGGGGGTCGACAGCACGCCTACCTTCTTTATTAACGGACAGGAGTTTGCCGGAAATGTCGGCAGCTATGACGAGTTTAAGAAAGCCATCGAGGAAGCGATCGGCGAGTAATGGGGAGGAATCGGCGGATGCGTTCTTTTTTCAGGAATTACGGCATTTATCTCGCTTGGCTGGTCTCGCTGGTGGCTACCGCGGGCAGTTTGTATCTAAGCGAAGTGCTGCACTATGAACCGTGCCGGTTATGCTGGTTTCAGCGGATCTTTATGTACCCGCAGGTGATCATTCTGGGGATTGCCGCCTACCGGAACGACCGTTCGGCCGTCATTTATGCCATTCCTCTCAGCGTTATCGGCGGTTCCATTTCGCTATATCACTACGCGGAGCAAAAGATCCCGGCGCTGTCCAGGCTGCTTCCGTGCAAAGTAGGGATTCCCTGCAATTTCGACTATTTGAACTGGTGGGGATTCGTGACGATTCCGTTTATGGCGTTAATCGCCTTTATTTTGATCATCGTATGTCTCTCCGCCGCCCGCAAGGGTACCGCGGATCAGCCGGAAGCTTAACAACAAGCGGCGCCCTTTGTCCGTCATGGACCGGAAGGGCGCCGCTTTGTCGTTGGCGGGCGAAATTAGGCATTTAATTCGTTCCAATGAAGTGAACGCGGCGAGTTCTGTTCATCCG
Source organism: Paenibacillus faecis (assembly GCF_008084145.1). Taxonomy (GTDB): domain Bacteria; phylum Bacillota; class Bacilli; order Paenibacillales; family Paenibacillaceae; genus Fontibacillus; species Fontibacillus faecis. The sequence goes on from NZ_VSDO01000002.1 coordinate 92,910, forward strand.
CCTGCTGCCGCAGAAACGCATAGTGCCTGCCGCCCAACTCGCTGATGCGTTCAGGCTGGGCGAGGACAAAGTAAATCCCGGCGATGCAGGCCTGAAAATATTCGTGCCAGCTGCGGTATTTGGCGTACGCGATTTTGAAGAGCTTGTCGCGGAATACGTCGGCTTCGCCCCGGATTTGGAAACCGACTTTGGATGCCGAAACAAACAGGGTCAGATACAGTGCATAGTCAAAGGCGGCGATGCCCGAAAAGGTGAGGGTCTCCATATACGGACCGGCGTGAATCATCCGGTTCTTGAGCGGATCGGTTTCCGGCAGGCTGCGAATATAGGCACGGCGCGTGCTCTCCGGCAGACCGGAAAGGGTGTGCGCCGCCCGATTGAAGTCCTCCCGGTATCCCGTATACAGGAGCCACTTCAGCTTTTCCGTACAACGGTAGGATTCATCGGCGCCCCAAAAATCGAGCCAATCATGATGAAAATAACGGGAGGATCTCGCAAAATGGCGGAAGTTTCCGATCCCCGCATCATGAAACGGATCGGATATAAACAGGGGAGCGGTCATTTTCTCGATGAGGGCACGTTTTTTTAAAACCATATTCTTCGCCTCACACTTCTTCCGTATTCGAGGTATCCGAGGATCAGGCTGCGTAGTCCGATAATTACGCAAATCGCGATCGCCATCATGCAATGCCAGATGCTGTCCGCCCCCCTCGGATTCCGGATTTCAATAACCCGGGGGATCCAATCCGGCCCAAGCTCCTGGTCTTCCGCCGTGAACCAGCTCAGCACCCCGGAAATAGCCGCCCCGGCGCTTCCCCAACTCAGAGGCTCCGCGTATTCCCGCGAACCGGAGGCTTCTCTGATCAGGACTTCCGCCAGGGAGTCTCGCAATTTCCCCGGACCGAGCGTATCGATATACCCCGCCACCTTAACTGTCCTTTCTTCATTCTCGCTCAAAAGAGGCTTCGAGACCACGGCGAGTTGTTTTCCTTCGAAATTCGCCTGGTATACCCGAGCATCCGCCGATCCGTATTTCTCGGGATTAAGAAAAGCGTAATTCGCGTCCTGGTAGGCGACGACTTCCTCATCCCTCAAGGTTAGGAATGTATATTTTCCCAACTCAAGATCCCGCAGATCGGTCAGTTCCAGAGAGACCAAGGTGCCGGACTCCATGTCCTCCAATTGATGAAGGCTGGATACAGGAACGGGTGCCCCGGTGACGCTATCGGATTTGGAATATATAAAAAGCCCAACAATAAGCAGCAAGCAGACGAGGACCACCAAAGCATGGTTTCTGATTTTCCGGTTTTGAGTCCAGGCTGTTTTCCGCGGCTCGGGCCGTTTTTTGGCGGCGGGGGGTTGACTGGCGAACGCGGCGGCTTGTCCGTACAGCGCTTCATAGGTATGCAGCGCTTCTCCCTCTCGGCCCAGATGCATCAGCGATTGAGCCAGCAGCAGCTTGCTTCCCGTATGTCCCGGCCAACGGGCAAGAATGAACCTGCATATATCCTCGGCTTCGGCGAACCGACCGCTAAAGAATAAGGTGCGGGCTTTTTGAACATAGCCGTCGGATTCCTCCGGCGCCAATTCGATCCGGCGCTCAAACCGGGCCAGGGCGTGACGATCCTCGCCTACCCGAAGTTCGTATTCCCCAAGCAGAAGGAGCAGATCGGGATCGTCCGGGAAAAGGGCGTACGCTTGCTGGAGCGCTCTTCCCGCGGTTTCCAACCGATTCTCGGCCAAGGCTTGTTGTCCCTTATCGCGGTAATCCAGATACAGATCCATGTTGAGAATTTCGGCCGACAACAGCGGCTCGTATCGGAGTCCGGGGGTTCGCAGCTGCCTGATATAATAGGCCGTAAAAGAAGGGTCCTGAGAAGGCTCGAATCCGTTCGTCGCATCCCCCTCGTTCAGCATCTCTTCGAGGCCGAACGAGGCCTCCAGGAGCTCCCAAATTTCCGTCGGAAGGAACCGCCGCTCAGCCAAGAACGCCGGCAGTTGAACGGCGATTTCCCGCTTAAACCTCATATTCCACATCACATCGGAATTCAACAGTTCAAGCCATTCCCCTCTGGAAATGCGCGCAGGAAAATAATCGTAAATTTCCGCCGCCCGCTGCATAAATTCGGCCACGGTATGGCAGTTCCGAATATAGGGAAGCCGGTCTTCGTTCTCGATTTCCGGAAACGCCCGGTCTCTTAAGCCGCCGCCTTGTTCCTGCTCGTTCACCGTATCCAGAGGAAGCGGAGGGAGCGGAAGCCTGGGCGGAGGAACCAGGACGGACCCTCCCGGTTCTTCCGGATCTTGGTCGCTGTCCGGGGGAAAGAAGGTCCGGCGGTTCCAGCCTGTCGTTTCCCGCTCGGACGGATCATCCGCAGGGATCAGCGGCGGTATGCGGACGGGTGGGACCAGCGGGCTTTTTCCGGGTTCTTCTTCGGTATGTACATCGGGTTCGTAAACCACGCGGAGGAGTTTCGGACCCCCCTTCTCAGGGGGGGCCTCCGCAGGGATTCCGGCAAACCCTCCGTTTGCCGGCTCGCCGCTAAACTCGGATTCGCTTTTGGCGGCGGATTCCTTTCTTTTGGCATAGGCTAATGCCGCATCGAAGGCTTCCCGCAGCGCTTGATAGCCAGCGGGGTCATCTTCCGGGTGGTGAAGTTTCAACTGAGCGGCGTATGCGCGTTTGATGGCTTTTACGTCCGTGGTCGGGCTAATTTTCAGCCACTTCCAAAAGCTCATTAAAACTCCGTCCACCTTTCAAGCGAATCCAGCTTCTGCTTGAACAGGGCGGCTTGTTTCTTGATCTCTTGCTCGTTTTGGGAGGCGAGTACGCGTTCGAATTCAAGGATAAGGTCAGCGATATATTCCCGTCTTTCATGAAGGGCTTCTTCGTATAGCCGTTCCCCTCGCGCCAGCAGCAGGCGGTTTTCGCTGCGGTCGCGGGGGTGGATTTTCAAATGCTTCAGTTCCTCAAGCCGGGCCTGGATTTGTTCCGGGGAATATTGGCCCGGATTCTTCTCGATGATCATCGTTTTCTTCTCGCCGGTTTTGACCGTGGTGACCTCGACCTCCAGCACGCCGTTAATATCGTAGGTGTAGCGAAGATCGATGCTTTGCTCACCGGCCGGAGCCATCGGAATTTGAATGGTCAGATCGCCCAGGTGCACATTGTTTTCGACCCGCCGGCTTTCCCCTTGATAAATGCCGACGGTAATCGCGGACTGGTTATCATGAACGGTATAAAGGCGATCCACTTTGCTGACCGGAATCGGAGTGTTCCGTTCAATAATCGGAAGAAAATAGCCGTCTTCGATCCGGCCGCCGTCAAACCGCTTAATAATGTCCGTGCCCAGCGTGAACGGGCAGACATCGGTCAAGATCATCTCCTGCAAGCTGGCGTCGCGGTCTTTCAGCGCGACCTGAATCGCCGCGCCCAAAGCGACAGCTTCGTCGGGATTGATATTGGAGTAAGGCAGGCGGCCGAACATTTTGCTAACTACGGACTTAATTATCGGCATCCGGGTGGCTCCCCCGATGAGGATGACCGCGTCCAAATCTTTCGGCGCCAGCGAAGCGTCGCGCAAGGCCCGTTCTATCGGATTGCGCAGCCGAAGCAGAAGCTGGCCCGCCAGCTGTTCGTACTGGTTCCGGTCGAGGGTCAGCCGGTAGGTCTTGTCCCCTTCGGTAAAGACCATCTCGCCGGTATTGCCGTTGCCCAGGGCGATTTTGCATGTTTCCGCCTGTTTAAACAGGGCCGACCGGGCTTTGCCCGACAAATTCACAAAGTCGATGCCCTGATTCTCCACAAAGTAGGATAACAGAATGTCGGTGAAATCCTCGCCGCCCAAATAATTGTCTCCGGCGATGGATTGGACCTGCATGACGCCTTCGAACAATTCGAGAATCGATACGTCAAATGTGCCTCCGCCCAGGTCAAACACAAGGAACCGGGTATCCGCCTCCTGCTGATGAAGTCCGTAGGAAACCGCAGCGGCGGTAGGTTCGCTGATCAGACGCTCCACGTGAAGACCGGCCAGCGCCGCGGCCCGGAGCGTCGCTTTGCGCTGAGTGTCGTTGAAATAAGCCGGAACGCTGATGACGGCCTCTTCGATCTCTTCATTTAAATAGGCTTCGGCGTCCGCCTTCAAAGACCGGAGTATAAAGGAAGACAGGTCTTCGGGAGAAAAAGAATATTTGCCGATCTGGTACTGCTTGTCCGTCCCCATGTAGCGCTTAAAGGTCGAAGCGGTCAAGTGCGGATGCGTGATGCTTCTCTCCTTGGCGATCTGCCCTACCAGAATTTCGTCGTTGTCGTCCAAGCTGACGACGGATGGCGTAAGATGGGAACCCAACGAATTGGGAATGATCACCGGACCGTTTTCGGTCCAATGGGCCACCAAGCTGTTGGAGGTTCCGAGGTCGATTCCGATTTTTGCCATAATGTACCTCGCTTCACTGATAAGTTTTCATTTTAATTATCGGTCTGAAAGTAAGAAATTGTAACGATACTCTCCTCGCGCATTTCTCATTATAAACTGTTACACAAGTGGTGAACATTTCCAAGGGGCGATTTGAAACATTTCCATTGATTTTTCGTTCAGTATTTATGGAGGTGTTACTATTGATCAGACACAAGAAATGGCTCATTTCCGCCCTAGTGGCCGTACTCGCACTTTCGCTGGCCGCCTGCAGCGGAAAGAACAACGCCCCGGAGAAGACCGCTCCGCCCGCGAATCAAGCCGACACAGACCATGCGGAACCAAATCGGAACGACTCGGAGACATCAATGGAAGCGAAGCAGGGAAAAGGGGTCTGGGTTGGCCTGATCGACAATCATTCCGCCGAAATCCAGGTGGATGGGAGCCCGGAAGCCTTCCAATTGAATCAGGATGTACAGGAACTGGCCGCCGGATTAAAGCCGGAGGAGTCCGTCGAATTTGAATATGTGGAGGAAAAGGTTGAGGGAGACGATTCCCTGATCCAGAAGACGATCACCAAACTGGCCAAAACGGGCGGGGAAAATCCGTCCAAGTCCGGCTCCGCCGGGCAAGCCTCCGCGGGGGATTTGCCGGCCGAGCGCACCATTGAGGTCGAACTTGAGGGCATGAAGGAGGGACGAACCGCCAAGCTGGTTGAAGGCAGTGACTATGCCTTATACGCTTTTGACGGCTTTACCTTCGATGCTAAGGAGAACAAGTTAAAGATGGATTACGACAACGATTATTTCGTCGAAATCGTCAAGCTGCCGTCCGATTACAGCCTGGACCAAATTACGGCGGAGGCCAAACAAGAAATGGCCGAAACCGGCAAGGTCGAAGAGCGGAAAGGCGAACAAATCCATGCTTCCATGCGGGACGCGTCGCTGTTTCTGGTTGCCGGCGGCGAGAAGGTAACCAAGGAGTACATCCTTAAAGAAGTGGACGGCCAAGGGTATGTGTTCAAAATAAACATGCCGCACGGCGAAGCTTCGGAGGGCTTTGGCCCGCTGGCCTTCGCTTCGCTGAATACGATTGTGAACCGGTAGGGCTTTTCTAAGAATATTTCGTCAAGGGGTTGGGACACTATACGAGGATGAAGCTATCCTAATCCCAGGACGAAAGGAAGAAAACCATTGCTTCTAGGCGCTCATGAAGCCCATGAACTCAACGAACTCCTGCTCGGCTGCACCAATTCCATCCAAAGTATGGCCTTGTTTCTAAACCAGGCGCAGGATCCGGAACTTCGGGAGATGATTTCCCGCCATTACGCCGTCCATGTTCAGGATTACAATATGAAAGTGGAGTTTGCGACGAACCGGCACGGTTCCCGGGACCAACTGAACGTACCGCAATTGACGATGACACCGGGCATGCCTACCCCCGGAACTTACACCCCGGTCCAGCCTCAAGTCAAGTTGACGGGCCTGGACGACAGGGGGATTGCGACTTCGTACCTGTTGACCCTGAAGCGGAGCGGACGGGAGTATGCCTGGTCCGCCTTCGAATGCTCGACGGTTCAATTGAGAGTCTTTCTGGAGGACGCGTTCCGGATGTGTTCTCATCAGGCTTATGAGGTATGGAACTATATGGTTCGTAAAGGCTGGTACATGATGGCCACGGCTCCGGACCAAACTTTGCAGACCATGGGCCAAATGTATCGCGAGGTGCCTTATCACGAGCCGATGAGTGTGTATCGTTAACAGACGGTTTATGCCGCAAAAACGGCCCGTTCTTTCCAAGTGAAAGGGCGGGCCGTTTTTTTTATTGGGAGTACTGTTTGCGGAACTTTTGCGGTGAACAGCCGTTCTTAATCGTAAACCGGTTGGAGAAATAAGGAGCATGCCGGAACCCGACATACTTGGCGATTTCGGACACCGGCCATTCGGTTTTCAGCAGCAGCAGTTTGGCCTGCTCCAAACGGTAGTGCAGCAAATATTCATGCGGGGTCATGCCGTAAACCTGCTTTAGGCACCGCGTTATGTAGTTATAGTGAAAATGAAGGGCTTCGGACAAGGTTTCGCCGGTAATTTCGGAACGATAGTGGTTTTTGATATACGCCTCCGTCTGTTCGGCCACAGTGACGACGGGAGAGGCATACTGCTCCAGTTGGCGTAAGTCCATCATGCGGACCAGTTCGTCGAACGTCTGTTGACCGGACCAATAAGCGCTCGATTGACGCTCGGTCGTATAGGCAAGCAGCTTGTCCATTAAGCGGTAGGTTTGAGCGGGATAAGGCAGATGCCAGTGCTTCGGGAGCTGAATGGAATAAGGCGCCGTCCCGTAGATCCGGATATGCTCCTCAGGCTGATAGAGAGCCGGCAAGCTTCCCGCGGCCGATTCCTGCCAGGGACATACGGTTTGGAAATGAAGCCAGTAGAAGGAGCAGCGGTCTTCGCAAGGTTTGAACCCGTAATGGTAGCGGTCCGGCAGCAGCAGCAGCGTTTCCCCCGGCCCCAGCTCCCAGCGTTTCTCTTCCTCCCCAATAAACAGGGTCCCTTGCTCCACCAAAAGCAGGTCGAATACGCCGAGATTTTTCCGGTTCGGATGCTGGTCTCCAGCGGCGTAGACCGTATGACCGCATTCCAGAAAATAGGGAGCGGGCGGGGCCGGAATATGAACGATATCGGCGGCTTTGATCATCGGGTCTCTCCTCCTTGGTTTGTGTGAAATATTATAAACAACAGGTTGGAAGCGCTTATATTATTTATTAAATATATAAGCTAGAATGAAATCTGTCAGTATGATTTTTCGATAAAAGGAGGAGTCTCCAAGATGGTCAAAAGCGCGAATACGGCTTACGCGGCTCGAGTGCCGCTGCATCAGGTGCACATTCAGGATGAATTTTGGAGTTACTATATTAATCTGGTACGGGATGTCGTGGTCCCCTATCAGTGGGACGCCTTGAACGACCGGGTCAACAGTGCGGAACCGAGCGGAGCCGTACGGAATTTTAAAATAGCGGCGGGGCTGGAGCAGGGCGATTTTTATGGGATGGTCTTTCAGGACAGCGATATCGCCAAATGGCTGGAAGCGGTAGCTTATTTGCTGGAATCGAAACCCGATCCGGCATTGGAGGACATCGCCGACGGTTTGATCGATATCATCGCGATGGCTCAACAGGAGGACGGCTATCTCAACACCTATTTCACGATCAAGGAGCCGGGGCAGCGCTGGACCAACCTGGCGGAGTGCCATGAGCTGTACTGTGCCGGTCATATGATCGAAGCGGGCGTAGCTTACTACCGGGCCACCGGAAAAAGAAAGCTGCTCGACGTCGTCAGCCGCTTCGCCGATCATATCGACAGCGTGTTCGGCACCGATCCGGGGAAGCTGGCGGGGTACGACGGCCACCAGGAGATCGAGCTCGCTTTGATCAAGCTGTATCAGGCGACGGGGAATGAGCGCTATCTGCGGCTCGGCCGTTATTTTGTGGATCAGCGGGGACAGAAGCCGAGCTTCTATGCCATTCAGCTGGAGGAGCGCGGAGGCAAGACCCACTGGCCGGGCAATGTGGCGCTGGATTTGGAATACAGCCAGTCCCATGTCCCGGTGCGGGAACAGGATAAAGCGATCGGGCACGCCGTCCGCCTGCTCTACATGCTGACCGGCATGGCCGATGTCGCCGCCGAAACGGGTGACGACAGCCTGTTTGCCGCGTGCCGGCGCCTGTGGGACAACATCGTCACCCGGCAGATGTACATCACGGGCGGCGTGGGCTCCATGCCGCAGGGCGAAGCCTTCTCCTTCGACTACGATTTGCCGAACGATACGGTCTATGCGGAGACCTGCGCCTCTATCGGCCTGATCTTTTTCGCCCAACGGATGCTGCGGATCTCGCCGGAAGCGCCGTTTGCCGACGTGATGGAACGCGCCTTGTACAATACGGTGGTTGGGGGCATGTCCCGGGACGGGAAGCACTTCTTCTACGTCAACCCGCTGGAAGTGGACCCTAAAGCGTGCGGAGGGGCCAACCGCAAGTACGACCATATCAAACCGGTACGCCAGGAATGGTTCGGGTGCGCCTGCTGCCCTCCGAATGTCGCCCGCTTGTTGGCCTCCTTGGGCGAGTATATTTATACCGTGCACGAAGGCACCCTATATACTCATCTTTATATCGGCGGCGAGGCGCAGTTGGAAGTAGGCGGCGGTAAAGTGAAGTTGAAGCAGGCGTCGAATTATCCGTGGGACGGCAAGATTCGGCTGGAAGTAGAGCCGGATGGGGCAGCGGGATCGTTCGCGCTGGCGTTGCGGATTCCGGGCTGGTGCAAGCGCGCGTCGCTCAAACTCAACGGTTCGGCCTATCCGCTGAACGATCAAACCGTCGTAAACGGGTATGTGCGGATCGAGCGGGAATGGGCGGCCGGCGATGTTGTGGAGCTGGATCTGGAAATGCCGGTGCAGCGGATTTACAGCCATCCGCTGGTCCGCGCGAACGCCGGAAAAGTCGCGCTGCAAAGAGGCCCGCTCGTCTACTGCCTCGAGGAGGCCGACAACGGCGCCAACCTGCACGAGATCGTGCTGCCTCGCGAGGCGGAGCTTACGGCGGTTCGGGAGGAACAGCTTCTCGGCGGCGTGGTCACCGTTCGGTCCGAGGCCGAGAAGCTTCGCGAAGAGGATTGGACGAACGGGCTCTACAGCCCGGAAGCCGTCCCAGGGACGAAGCCGCACCCGGTGAAGTTCATCCCGTACTACGCCTGGGCCAACCGGGGCGAAGGCGAAATGACCGTGTGGGTCAGAGAGCGTTAACAGAGCGAATAGGTGAAGGAAACAGGCCCGATTGCCGCCCGAGTGTGCGGCGGTCGGGCATTTTTGCGTTTTGGCGGTCGGCATGGCGGGGTGTGGATGCTGAACGAGCGGTAGCCTGAGACCTTTTGACAGCCGGACGGGAGGATAAGGGCTTTTTGAGGCGTTATTTTGTCGAATTTGTCCCTTCGGTGAGAAATAGCGGTCATTTGGGGCCTTATTTTAGGGAAAAGCGGGCCGAAACCTGATTTTTGGACCCGTATCAGTGAAATAAGGTCCTTTTTGGCCGCTATTTTTCCCTAAAACGCAAATTGGGTCGAAATAACGGCCCAAAACGCCGCTATTATAGCCGGCGGCAAGAGAGATTGCGAATAGGCGGCACCAGGTCAGGTTTCATGCAACGCCAGTGCCCAAAAGGCACCTACCTATCGCAGAGGGCGGCTAGGGGAATTTCAAGGCGTCGGATTTGGTCCGCCCGGCCGAGGCGAAATGTCCGATTGAGGCAATATAGAGAGTGGTCAGTCTACAGACTATTGTAATCCCCGCAAGCGGGTCCGCAGCAATACCAGCAGTACGACGAGATTCCAAACGGCGCAGCCTAGAAAAACGACCGCCGAGCCGTACCAGGCAATGATCCATCCGGAAGCATACACGGCAATCGGCATGCCGACCCGGAACAAAGTGCCGGTAATGCCCGCGATCCGGCCCATTAACGGAGCCGGGGTTTGCTCCTGCCGAAAGGAGTAAACGCAGACACTGTGGACGGTCGAGCCCAGCCCGGTCAAAAACAAGGCGATTAAGAATACCGGCAGTCCGTCGGTAAGGAATAACAGCAGATAACCTGCGCCGCTGATAAGGATGGACGCGGCGTACAGTTTGCCGAGACCGAGGCGCAGGCGCATTTTTCCCATGAAGAGACTGGCCGCAAGTCCCCCCACTCCGGCTGCCGACAGGACGACGGCCAACCCCGAGGAAGACAGCTTCAATTCATCTTTGGCGAAAAAAATCACGGTCGTGTTGACCACGGTCGAGCTGCAATTCAGAAAGATGACGAAGACGGTCATCATCCACAGTGGGGTGTTACTTTTGAAGGCGGTCCAGCCTTCCGTAAACGCCTTGGCCAAGCTGGGCCGCGTTCCGCCATCGGCATGCTTCTCTTCCAGGCGGAGCCGGGTGAACAGAAGCATGCACAAGCCGTAACAGCCCGCGGTGATCAGCAGCCCGTCGGAAATGTCCGGCAGCAGCAGGATCATGGCCGACAACGCCGGCCCCATGATGCCGACGAGCGTTTCGGCAAAGGATAATTTGGCGTTTGCCGAGGTAAGCCGGTGCGTAGGTACGGTCAGCTTGGTCAGGCTGGTCTGGGCGTTGAAGTAACCGTAATTGAACGTCATCAGCAAAAAGCCGATCGTGTAATACAGCGGCAGCACATGGGTGCCCGAGCGGAAAAACAGAACGAATCCGATCAGAAGCAACGCCTGAAGACCGATCATCCAGAGTACCCAGCGCTTTTTGTCGACACGGTCCACCAGTACGCCGATGAACAACGCGAAGAAGAAATTCGGCAGCAATTCGGCGGTTTTCATACTGGACATCGCCACGGAGGAATGCGTGATGTCATACATCATCAACGGTAATATGATTTCATACAGCTTACTGCCGAATGACAAAAGCAGCACGCTGCAAAGAATCACGAGAAAAGGGCGGCTGGACTCTAGCCTGTTGGATACGTTTAGCGAGGACGAAGTGTGGCCTAGCGATTCGGCCGGCTCAGTTTGTAAAGCGGGATTAAAGTCGTTATTCATGCGGCTACCTCCAACAATCAAATCAATTAAACTTGTTCCATTGTAGCTCCCGGGACCGGCGAGAAAAATGGAAGGTTTGGCGCGTTGGATTTCCACTTTTACCGAAGATGAATTGTAAAGCGATCGGAGGGGGAGTGAAAGCGATGGATAGATCCGCGTGTAAAGCTGCTGATCTTCGCGGTTCTGTCACCTTTGCGATTACGCCGAATGGACGTTTCTTTTTTTCTTACGGGTGGGCGTGAGTTGCTGTGACAAGGGCCCAGTCTTCCGCATATGATGCCTAAGACGATCATCATTGTGGCAAAGGGGAGGACGGCTCTGAAAAAGCGAATCAAAACCACGAGAACCGGTAGCAGAGCGAGAAAGTCGCTCTATTTCGTAGATAACCCGGATATTGACGAGTTAATGATGTTGGAGGAAACCGAGGTCAGAAAGGAGGAAGTTACGAACGAGCCAACGCGGGAGATGAAAATTCACCAAACGATCTACGCTCCTCCGCAACCTCCGGTGAAGGAGGTTTTTGTAGAGGAACAAGCGTCAAAGGGTAATTCCGACAAAGAAGCGGATTTTTTGACTGAGGAGCGGGAAGAGCAATTGGAAGTCATATTAGCTGAAAAAAAAGCTACGGCTTCCTCAAAAGGAATTATCTATACGGATGATATCACGGAATACGCCGTAACCGGAGACAAAATCGCGCCCTATACGATCGACGCCACCAAGCTGAAATTCGGTACGGTCGGTTCGGCATGGATTGCCGATTATTCGGTGCTCGGCAGCAAAATCGCCGACGGTGCGGTCAGCGGGTCCAAAATAGCGCCTTTGGCCATCCGCGGCGATCATTTGGTTGACGGAGCGGTGGAAGGACGGAACATCCGTGACCGTTCCATCAGCGGCAGCAAATTGGAAGACGGAAGCGTCACTGTAGATAAGCTGGCCGACGGGATCATTAATGGCAATAAACTGGCGGACGGCTCCATAGAGAGCCGCCACTTAAGCGAATGGATCGTCACGACCGATCTGCTTCAGGACCAGGCGGTGACCTCCGAAAAAATCTGCAGCGGTTCCGTCAAATCCATCCATCTGGAGAACGGAGCGGTCGACAATTCGAAACTGGGCGATTTCTCCGTGACGTCTTCCAAGCTCCGCGACGGGGCTGTGACGGGTGACAAGTTGCAGGCAGGCTCCATAGAAAGCCGCCATTTGGCCGAGAACGCCATTACGGTTCAACATCTGGCTCCGGGCATGATCGGCCGCGAACATTTGGGGCCTTCAAGCGTGGGGGCCGAGCAGCTAAGCGAAGACAGCGTCAAATCCGGACATTTGGCGGACCGGAGCATTGAAGCCCGGCATCTATCCCCGGGGGCGGTGCACGCCGAACATCTTCAGCCGGGCAGCATCGGGGAGCGGCAAATCGGCAAAGGCGAGATTCATGGAAGACATTTGGCCGACAAAAGCATCCAGTCCACGAAACTGGCGGATCAATCCATAGGAACGTCGCAATTGGTGGATCAGGCGGTAACCTCTTCCAAAATAACGGATCAGAGCATTCTGCCGAGCAAAATCGCCGATGAAGCCGTGCAGACCCGACATCTCGCCAAGTCCGCCGTTCACGGCCCGCAGCTTGCTCCCGAGTCGGTAACGACGCTCCATTTGACTCCCGGTTCGGTAAACGGGGAAAAAGTCGCCTTCGAAGCGATACAGGGCTGGCATTTGGCGGCCGGAACCGTAACGGGAGATAAAATAGCGCCAGCCGCGATTTCCGAAGGGCTGCTCGCCGCCGATTCGGTGACCGGACGGCATTTGCAGACGGGCAGCATAACCGGCGCCAAACTAACGGACGGCGCCATTACCGAGAGCAAGCTGGCCGACGGCTCGGTCAGCAGCCGGGCGATCGGCCAGGAACAGGTAACTTCCGGGCATATCCGGTCGGAGGCCATCCATAGATCGCATCTGGCGGATCGCAGCATTGACGGAAGCGCGCTTCAGGAAGGGAGCATTCGGGAAGAGCATCTTGGAGACGGGACGATATTTTCCCGGCATTTGCAGGACTTCGCGGTGACTTCCTTAAAGCTTTCTCCCGAAAGCGTAACGACCGACAAGCTGAACGACCTGGCCGTGACGGCTCCCAAATTGGCCGACGGGAGCATCACCGCTTCAAAAATCGCTTCCGGGGCTTTGGAATCACGGCACTTGTCACCGGGTGCGGTGCAGGCCGAAAGTTTGGCCGACGCTGTTGTGAAAGTTAGGCACTTGGACGCCAACGCCGTGGGATCGGGGCAGATTCAACCGGCGGCGGTTCAGGAGTTTCATTTGGCCGAGGCTTCCATTTCCGAACGGGTGCTGCAAAATGAGTCCGTCACCGCAGCCAAATTGGCGGCGGGATCGGTTCGCCCCGAGCATTTGGAAGAAAGCAGCGTTTCTGGCGCTCACCTGGCGACCGGTGCGGTGGAATCCCGTCATATCGGAAACGGGGAGATCACCAAGGAACATTTGTCCGAGGGGCTGAAGCAGGAAGGGGTTCTGCCGGAGAACGGCATCGGCGGGGCGGATCTCCAGCCGTCTTCCATTCAACGAGCCCATCTGCAGAAGGGGATTGTCGACGGGGAAGTCCTCCAGGAACAGGCGGTGGGTCCGGCCCATCTTCGTCCCGATACCGTGCAAAGCCACCACTTGGCGGAGGCGGCTATCCTTGGGGAGCATCTCGCCGAGGGCGCGGTGAATGCGCGTCATGTGGCCGACGGAAGCATCGATGGCCGCTTGCTTGGAGAACAGGTCGTGACCGGCCGGCATCTGCAAACCCATGCCGTCGCTATCGACCATTTGGCCCCCGAGCTGCAGGAGAACGGTCTGCTCCCCGTTGGCGGGATCGGCAGCGACGATCTTCAGGCCGGCTCGATTCGCAAATCCCATTTGCAAAAGGGCAGTGTGGACGGGACGATTTTGCAAAATGAATCCGTGGGCGCGCTGCATTTGAAATTGCAGGCGGTGCAGTGCTATCACATTATGGATGAAGCGGTGCAAAGCCAGCATGTGTCGTCGGGAAACATCCATTCCCACCACTTGGCGAAAGGGATTATCGATGCCGTTCATATCGCCGAAGATGCGGTGCAATCGGGGCATATCGGTGAGAACGCGGTTTCGTTCCGGCAATTATCGGCCGAATTACAGCGGGACGGTCTGCTGCCTGCATCGGGAATCGGCGGAGAGCAAATCCAAGCGGGCTCGATCGGTCCGCATCATCTCCAGCCGGGGACGGTGAACGCCGAGACGCTTGGAGCCGGAGCGGTAGGCCCGTACCACCTGCAAGCCGATGCCGTTTACGGGCATCATCTGACGGCGGGCTCGGTCCAGGAACATCATATCGGGAATGGTGCGGTGCATCGTCAGCACCTGTCGGCGGAACTGGTTGAAGCGGGCCATTTGGCCGACGAAGCGGTGCAATCGCGGCATATCTCTCCCGGCAGCGTGGAAACCTGGCAGTTGTCGGCGGAATTGCAGCGGGACGGTCTGCTGCCGCAGGCGGGGATCGGCGGAGAACAATTGCAAGCGGGCTCGATCGGTCCGCATCATCTCCAACCGGGAGCGGTAACCTCCGCGACGCTCGGTGCCGAGGCGGTAGGTCCGGACCATCTGCAAGCCAATGCCGTTTACGGCCATCATCTGTCGGCAGGCTCGGTGCGTGAACAGCAGCTCGGGAACGGCGCCGTCCAGCGTCAACACCTGTCGGCGGAAGCGGTTGAAGCGGGCCATCTGGCCGACGAAGCGGTACAAACGCGGCATATTTCTCCCGGCAGCGTGGAAACCCGGCATTTATCGGCCGAACTGCAGCGGGACGGTCTACTGCCGTCGTCAGGGATCGGAGGAGACCAACTGCAAGCGGGATTGATCAGCCCGCACCATCTTCAACCCGGAGCGGTAACTTCGGTGACGATCGGTGTCGAGGCTGTGGGCCCGGACCACCTGCAAGCCAACGCCGTGTACGGCCGTCATTTGACGGCGGGCTCCGTGCAGGAGCAGCACATCGGGGACGGTGCGGTGCAGCGTAAGCATCTGTCGGCGGAATCGGTGGACTCCGGCCATCTGGCGGATGAAGCGGTGCAGACGCGGCACATCGCTCCAAACAGCGTGGAGTCATGGCAGTTGTCGGCGGAATTGCAGCGGGACGGCTTGCTGCCGCAGGAGGGCATCGGCGGAGAGCAAATCCAAGCGGGCTCGATCGGTTCGCATCATCTCGAGCCGGGAGCTGTCAACGCGGAACTGCTTGGTGCCAAAGCGGTAGGTCCGGACCACCTGCAAGCCAACGCTATATATAGCCGCCATTTGACGGCCGGATCAATCGGTTCGCATCATCTCCAACCAGGAGCTGTCAACGCGGAGTTGCTTGGTGCCGAGTCGGTAGGCCCGGACCACCTGCAAGCTAACGCCGTGTACGGCCGCCATTTGACGGCGGGCTCCGTGCAGGAGCAGCATATCGGGGACGGTGCGGTGCAGCGCCAGCATCTGTCGGCCGAATCGGTGGACTCCGGCCACCTGGCGGATGAAGCGGTGCAGACGCGGCACATCGCTCCAAACAGCGTGGAGTCCTGGCAGTTGTCGGCCGAGTTGCAGCGTGACGGCTTGCTGCCGCAGGAGGGAATCGACGGAGAGCAATTGAAGGCGGGCTCGATCGGCTCGCATCATCTCCAGCCGGGAGTTGTCAACGCGGAGTTGCTTGGTGCCGAGTCGGTAGGCCCGGACCACCTGCAGAGAAGCGCCGTGTACGGCCGCCATCTGACGGCGGGCTCCGTGCAGGAGCAGCATATCGGGGACGGTGCGGTGCAGCGTAAGCATCTGTCGGCTGAATCGGTGGACTCCGGCCATCTGGCGGATGAAGCTGTTCAGACGCGGCACATCGCTCCAAACAGCGTGGAGTCCTGGCAGTTGTCGGCGGAATTGCAGCGGGACGGTCTGCTGCCGCAGGAGGGAATCGGCGGGGAGCAAATCCAAGCGGGTTCGATCGGTTCGCATCATCTTCAGCCGGGAGCGTTGAATGCGGAGCTGCTTGGTAACGAGTCGGTAGGCTCGGACCACCTGCAATCCAACGCTGTGAATGGGCGTCATCTGTCGATGGGCTCGGTGCAGGAACACCATATCGGGGACGGCGCGGTGCAGCGCCAGCATCTGTCGGCGGAATCGGTAGACTCCGGCCATCTGGCGGATGAAGCGGTGCAGACGCGGCACATTGCTCCAAACAGTGTGGAGTCCTGGCAGTTGTCCGCCGAATTGCAGCGAGACGGCTTGCTGCCGCAGGAGGGAATCGACGGAGAGCAATTGAAGGCGGGCTCGATCGGTCCGCATCATCTCCAGCCGGGAGCTGTCAACGCGAAGTTGCTTGGTGCCGAGTCGGTAGGCCCGGACCACCTGCAAGCCAACGCCGTGTACAGCCGCCATTTGACGGCGGGCTTGGTGCAGGAGCAGCATATCGGGAATGGTGCGGTGCAGCGTAAGCACCTGTCGGCGGAAGCAGTGGACTCCGGTCATCTGGCGGATGAAGCGGTGCAGACGCGGCACATCGCTCCAAACAGTGTGGAGTCCTGGCATCTGTCGGCCGAATTGCAGCGGGACGGCTTGCTGCCACAGGATGGAATCGGCGGAGAGCAATTGAAGGCGGGCTCGATCGGCTCGCACCATCTCCAGCCGGGAGTTGTCAACGCGGAGTTGCTTGGTGCCGAGTCGGTAGGCCCGGACCACCTGCAAACCAACGCCGTTTATAGCCGTCATTTGACGGCAGGCTCGATCGGTTCGCATCATCTCCAGCCGGGAGCCGTCAATGCCGAGTTGCTTGGTGCCGAGTCGGTAGGCCCGGACCACCTGCAAGCTAACGCCGTGAACAGCCGTCATCTGTCGATGGGCTCGGTACGGGAGCAGCATATCGGGAACGGCGCGGTGCGGCGTCAGCACCTGTCGGCGGAATCAGTGGACTCCGGTCATCTGGCGGATGAAGCTGTTCAGACGCGGCACATTGCTCCAAACAGTGTGGAATCATGGCAGCTGTCCGCCGAATTGCAGCGGGACGGTCTGCTGCCGCAGGAGGGAATCGGCGGAGAGCAGCTACAGGCGGGCTCGATCGGCTCGCATCATCTCCAGCCGGGAGCCGTCAATGCCGAGTTGCTTGATGCCGGGTCGGTAGGTCCGGACCACCTGCAAGCCAACGCCGTATATAGCCGTCATTTGACGGCCGGATCAATCGGCTCGCATCATCTCCAGCCGGGAGCCGTCAATGCCGAGTTGCTTGATGCCGAGTCGGTAGGTCCGGACCACCTGCAAGCCAACGCCGTATATAGCCGCCATTTGACGGCCGGATCAATCGGCTCGCATCATCTCCAGCCGGGAACTGTCAACGCGGAGTTGCTTGGTGCCGAGGCTGTAGGCCCGGACCACCTGCAAGCCAACGCCGTGAACAGCCGCCATTTGACGGCGGGCTCCGTGCAGGAGCAGCATATCGGGAACGGTGCGGTGCAGCGTAAGCACCTGTCGGCTGAATCAGTGGACTCCGGTCATCTGGCGGATGAAGCTGTACAGACGCGGCACATCGCTCCAAACAGCGTGGAATCATGGCAGTTGTCCGCCGAGTTGCAGCGTGACGGTCTGCTGCCTCAGGAGGGAATCGGCGGAGAGCAGCTGAAGGAGGGCTCGATCGGCTCGCATCATCTCCAGCCGGGAGCCGTCAATGCGGAGTTGCTTGGTGCCGGGGCTGTAGGCCAGGACCACCTGCAAGCTAATGCCGTGAACAGCCGTCATCTGTCGATAGGCTCCGTGCGGGAGCAGCATATCGGGAACGGTGCGGTGCAGCGTCAACACCTGTCGGCGGAATCGGTGGACTCTGGCCATCTGGCCGAAGAATCGGTTCAGACGCGGCACATTGCTCCAAACAGCGTGGAGTCATGGCAGTTGTCCGCCGAATTGCAGCGTGATGGTCTGCTGCCGCAGGATGGAATTGGCGGGGAGCAATTGAAGGAGGGCTCGATCGGCTCGCATCATTTCCAGCCGGGAGCTGTCAATAGCGAGACGCTTGGCGAAGACGCGGTAGGATCGATCCATTTACAGAGAAACGCCGTATACAGCCGCCATTTGACGGCGGGCTCGGTGCAGGAGCAGCATATCGGGGACGGTGCGGTACAGCGACAACACTTGTCGGCGGAATCGGTGGACTCCGGCCATCTGGCGGAAGAATCGGTACAGACGCGGCACATCGCTCCAAACAGTGTGGAGTCATGGCAGCTATCGGCCGAATTGCAGCGGGACGGCTTGCTGCCGCAGGAGGGGCTAAGCGGTGGAGATTTACAACCCGGCTCGATCGGGAGCGGTCATTTACAGGCTGGGGCAGTGACGACCGAAAAGCTTGCTTCCGATGCTGTAGGCAATAGCCATCTTCAAGCCAATGCCGTAGACAGCCGGCACCTCTCAGAGGGAGCCGTCCTTGAAGAGCACCTGGGCGAGGCGTCGGTCGGCGCGGGGAAAATTCAGCCCGGCGCGGTCCGGCCCGAGCATTTGAGCTTTACTCCCGTTCAAGCCCCTTCCGGGCATCCGACACTTCAGCAGTTCGGCATGTGTCCGTTCTTGCTTTCCAGAAACGAGACTTCCGCCGATGTTACCGTCATGTTTGAGGAGCCTTATCCCAATGAACATTATGTGCTTGTCGCGATGACCAATCAACCCGCTTATTATGTCACCATAAAGGAACAGTCCCGGGAATTGGCGGTGGTGGAGATCTCGAGGTTGAAAGAAAGCCACTTTAATTACGGTTACATCACATGGATTGCAATTGGCTCATTAGATTAACACGAACAAGGAACAGGGCGGCCGCGCCGGGAACTCCGCGCGGCCGCCTTACGTTTCAAAAGAAATTAGGTCTTAAGAACCAGTCGCAAGGATGGTGGAATTGTCCCGCCTCGCTATTTAGATGCGGTCGCGGGATGAAACGGGCGGGTAACGTTCCTGTCGAATCGGATAGGAGTCTGTCGAAAACGACAAAATTAGAGCCGTTCAGATTATATACAGTATTTCCCTTTCTTTTGTATAATAACTTTATTACATATAGAGCGGGGGGAGCGACGTGCATGGGCTCGCCTGGAGAAAACTAGGGTTTGTCATTCTGTGCTGCTGGATTCTGGCCGGTTGTCAGTGGGCGGATCGAATGGCGGAGGATCTCGTAAGGGAGACCGCGGCGATCCTTCAGCCAATCAAGGAGAAAGCGAATGCCCCGGAAACCAAACCGGAACAAAGTACGCAGGAGACTAGACCCGAACCCAAAAGGAATGCCGATTCCGAAGCGGCGCCGATAACCGGAAATTTAACGGTTGCCGATTTAAAGAACAAATACAGCAGCGCCCACGCCGAGATTCGAGGGCCTGCGTCTTTGGCTCGGGTGGAACCCGACGAACACTTTTACATAACGTTCAAAACTTTCTTCGGAGAAGAGCTGCGCCCCGAAGATATCGTATCCGTACATACCGATCCGAAGGTTCTTCCCGAGAGCAGGGTCGATTACCGGGCCGAATTTGCGGAGGAAGCAAACTCCGGTTCCAGGGTCGTACTGTCCCCGTCCCTATACGGTGTTTTGACCTCAAATTATACGTATCGGGCCGGCGAAAATATGTGGGGAAACGCCCCCAAATACTATATCCGCATTAATTACGACATGAACTCGGCCAAGCCTGTTCACCTGGATTCGCCGATCGTTGTTCCCTTTACGGTGAAGTCGGCGCTGCCCGCGCCGAAGGTTGCCGCTCAGATTGACGGGGAAGGGCGATTAAAGCTGACCTGGAACCCGGTGGAAGGAGCTGAGGTCTATCATATCTACAACGATATGGCCGGTCTGGCCGGCGAAGGGAAGAAACAGCTTCCCAAAACCGGTGCCGAGGAAGGGTTTAAAGATAACTATCCGATTTTAATCGGAGTCACGACGCATACCGAATTTGATGATTTTATGATGGATGGCAAAGGAGGGTTGAGTTACTTCTCCTCCAGGGATAGGGTTTCTTCCCAAAACTTAATGGTGAGCGGAAACTATTACGTGACGGCCGTCAGAGGGAAAAGCGAATCCAACTTCAGCGAAACGGTTCAAACGTACCCGCTGCTGGAGAAGCTTCCGTCCCGATTGACCAAGGAGGCCTCGAACCGGTTGTTGGGCTTCCGGAGTCTGGACGATCTGCCGGAAAAGGTGGACGTCGAGAATGTGGATGGAAGTGTGACAAGCCGAAGAATCGTCTACGATACGGCGCGGCTGTCATCCCCGGATGAAGGAGAGGCCTCCGACCGTTTGTATTACAGAGTTTTGGGAACGGCCTTAAGAGGCTGGTTGAGCTTTTACGACCGCCCGACGGATCGGGAAATCCGGATGTTGGAGAGTCGGCAGGAAAGTGTTCCCGAAGCGGAATTGGAGGCGTTCCTTCTGGACGACGAGACGTCTTCGGAGCCTCAAATCGAAGTCAAGACTTGGAAGGAACGGTTTCCCGAGGAGAATAAAGGCACGACCGAACGCAAACGTTGGGATCGTCAGCTCGTTCCGGATCCGCCCATCCTGAAGCAAGTGAATATTCACGCGGATTCGGCCCTGGAAGAGTACCTGGCCAGATTCATGATCGACGGCCAACGAAAAATACCGCTTCGCGCTTTTCCCGAAGCCGAGGATGAGGACCAGCTCTTCGATGCGCTGAATAAAGTGTATTATCAAAACCCGATGATTCTCGGCGTCAAAAGTTACAGATACAGCTATTTCAGCGAATCCCTTATCGTGAATTACCATGATTCGCAGCGGACGATCAAGGAGAAACAAGCCGAAACGCTGAAGGCGGCAAGACTCATTTTGTCTTCTATGATCAAGGAAGGGATGACCGATGAAGACAAACGGTTGGCCATCTACGATTATTTGAACGACAATGCCGTTTACGACGACGAAGCTTACAAAAATTCGAAAGCTCACGATTTTGAATATGTCGATGATCAATTCTCCGACGCTTATACCCCCTACGGCGTTTTGGTCAAGCAGAAGGGGGTCTGCATGAGCTACGCTTATGCCTTCAAGCTGCTTGGAGATTTGGCTGGCTTGGAAAGCATCGTCGTTACCGGGACGCTGGACGATATCCCCCATGCCTGGAACAAAGTCCGCATCGGCGAGGACTGGCTGAATGTCGATGCGACAAACGGCGCCACGAATGCGGGGGTACCTTATTTTTTGTATAATGCCAGTGATCAATTGGCCGAAAAGCTGAAGTTTCATTTCGACGAGGACTATGTTTTGGACAGCGAGTTGAGCGATTACGCCGGCAAATCAAACTCCCGGGATTATTATGTCTCCCATGGCCTTGAAGCCAAAACGCTGGCGGAGTTCAAAAAGAAACTGGCCGCCGGTTTGCAGCGGGGGGACGAAGTTATTTCGCTCCGTGTCGCCTCCAATCTGGATGAAGATGACTTGATGGAGGCCGCCTCGGATACGTTTTATCAAATTTCGCCGGAACTCGCGGAGTCTGCGGATTACTACGAAATGGAGAATTATGTGGTGATTTATCCATAGTAGATGCGTCCACCCGGGAGCCAAGCATGTCATCCGCTTCTTGCCGTAGTATAATGAAACTATCATTGCTATGGAGGAATCTAGTGTGACATTGATCAGGCAACTGGGGAATCAGGATGAGTTTGTCGGGTTTTACCTGCTGAAATCGCTGGAAATCAAACAGACGAACAGCACGCCGCCCAAGGATTATCTGGATATGATGCTATGCGACGCCAGCGGGGAGCTGCCGGCCAAACTGTGGGATGCGTCCCCGACCGATAAGGAAACCTTCTTTCCGATGGGGCTCGTCAAGGTGAAAGGATTGGTACAGACCTACCGGGACAAACTGCAGGTGAAAATATTGCAAATTCGCCCGGCCAAGGCCGAAGACGGGGTGAAATTGACGGATTTTATCCGCTCCGCGCCGATTTCGTCGGAGGAGCTGGTACAGACAATCAGGAACGTCGTCAACGGGATTGCCGATGACGAAATCCGGGAAGTCGTGCGTTTTTGCGTGGGAAAGGTGGAGGAGAAACTGGAGCATGCTCCGGCGGCCAAGACCCACCACCACGCTTATTTCGGCGGCTTGGCCTATCACATGGTGCGGATGCTGGAGCTCGGCGATTTTCTGTGTAACCAGCGCCCGTTTTTAAACGCCGACCTGTTGAAGGCCGGCATCATCCTGCATGATATCGCCAAGCCGGAAGAGATGGTGGCGCAGCTCGGCATCGTGTCGGAATACAGCGTCCAGGGCAGGCTGGTCGGGCATATCGCCATGGCCTCGAATTGGATTACCGAGGCCGCCGTCCGGCTCGGAATCGGACTGGAGTCGCCCAAAGTGCTCAGCCTTCAGCATTTGGTGCTGTCGCACCACAACCTGGGTGAATGGGGGAGCCCGGTTCAGCCGCAAATGGCCGAAGCGGTGGCCCTGCATTTTATCGACGCGATCGATGCAAAGCTGCAGATGGTGGAGGATGCGTTAAATACGACACCGGAAACGGAAGAATGGACGCCGTTGATCCGCGGGCTTGAGAACAAGGCCGTGTACCGGACCAAACTCCAGGGTTAAATTCACCGCACTTATACGTTGAATCGACATAAGGCTGCCGCACGGGAGGATGATCCACCGGTGCGGCAGCCTTTTTATCATGATCGAAAAGTCGGGGCCGAAGTTAGATATTTTGGGCGTAACGGGGCTCGGGAACTTTGGTCAGAATGACATACAGCGAGGATGGTTCACTGCCCGAATTGGTATACGAAAACATCTCTTCCCCCGCCAAGTGTACGATTTCCCCTTTCGCCAATTCGGATTCGACGCCGTCCACGGTCACCGTTCCGTCTCCCGCAAGACCGAGAAGGTAGACGTCCGTCCCGGGGTGCCGATGAGCGGGCAACTGCTGCCCTGGCAGGAAGTTCAAAACAAATACCACGCTTTCGCCCTTTTGAAAAGCGATTCGCTTCGTAAATCTCCCCTCCTGATAATCCTGCAGGCTAGCCAATGATTTTTTCTCCATGTGAATCCCTCCTTGCCTTTATCCTACCTGTCCAGGGAAGAGCAAACCTTGATTCAAATCAATTTTCTTCACAATTGTTGCTTGACGAAGTGCGGAGTTCCATGTATATTAATAAATGCTTTTTAATATTTTACTGCTTATTATTTAAATTGTATAACTATTAAGAGATGAATTAATACAATAGAGAAAGGAGCTGTGGGAAATCAAGGAATGGATAAATAATGGAGGGGTACCGGGGTGGAAAAAGAAGACTTGCTCGAAGTAACGACGATGTTCAGAACTTTGATCAGGGGCATTACCCAAGAATGGAACAAACGCGGGGGTGAGTACAACCTCAGCTTTCCGCAGTTTAAAATGCTGCACATGTTAAGCCGAAGCGGCCCGCAAAGGGTTTCGACCATTGCCGAAAAGCTGGGGCTTACCTCGGCGGCCATTACGGGGCTGACCGATCGACTGGTGTCCGAAGGATATGTGCTAAGGGCCAGGGACGATAGCGACCGGAGAGTCGTTTATATAACCGTAACCGAGTTGGGTAAGGAGATTGTAGACCAAGTGATCCAAGGGCAGGAAGAATCGAACCGGACGATATTCAGTACGCTGGACGACGGGGACATTCAGCATTTGAAGCGGATTTTTTCGCGGATGATTGCCTATTTGGAAAAAGAGAACTAAGAACCAAGAGGTGGAGAGACAGTATGGAGCACTTATCATTAAAACGCAAAATAACCATTATGATCGCCATTATGGCGGCCATGTTTTTTGCGGCGATCAATCAAACGATTACGAGCACGGCGATGCCGCGCATTATTTCCATTCTCGACGGAATGGATTACTACACCTGGACGATCAATATTTACTTGCTGACTTCGACCATCGCGACCGTCCTGGTCGGCAAACTGTCCGATATTTTTGGACGCAAGCCGTTTATCTTAATCGGTATTTTGCTGTTTATGGCAGGCGCCTTTCTAACGGGGACGTCTTCCGATGTATTTCAGTTTATCGCTTACCGCGGGATCCAAGGGATCGGCGCCGGGATCATCCAATCCACCGCGTTTACGGCGGTCGGAGACCTGTTCGCCCCTCGCGAACGCGGGAAATGGATGGGCTTGATGACCGCGATCTTCGGTTTTTCCAGTGTGGTTGGCCCGACGCTCGGCGGTTATCTGGTCGATCATCTGGATTGGCATTGGCTGTTCTGGATTTTCCTGCCGCTCGGGGTCGTCGCGTTTATCATGATTCTTACTTTGTTTCCAAAAGTGGAACGCAAGCAGGGGGAAGGGATCGATTATCTGGGTTCCCTGTTTATGACGACGACGATCGTACCGCTGCTTCTGGCCTTTTCCTGGGCCGGAACCCAATATGAGTGGGGCTCCGCGCAAATTCTCGGCTTATTGGCCGCGACGGTTGTCTCGGCGGTCATCTTCGTGATCATCGAGCTGAAATCGAAAAACCCGATTTTGCCGATGCATCTGTTTAAAAACGATGTCGTCACGATTTCCAACCTGATCGGTTTCATTATGAACTTCGGGATGATGGGTGCGCTGATTTACATTTCCTTCTTCGTGCAAGGCGTTATGGGAATTACTCCGACATATGCCGGTTACGTGACGATGCCGATGAGTATTTTTATGGTTATTATGAGTGCTTTGACCGGACAATGGATCGCAAAGCAAGGCAAGTACAAAAAATTTGCCCTGATCGGCGTTCCGGTAATGATTCTCGGTATGGCGCTGATGGTCATTATGAACAGCATTTGGCTCGCGGTGCTCAGCATGGTTATCTTCGGGATCGGTTTGGGCCTGGGGATGCCGGTCTTCTCGCTGGCTACGCAAAATGCGGTTCCGCATAAGGAACTTGGGGTTGTAACGGCCTCCTCCCAGTTGTTCCGCAACTTGGGGGGGACGATCGGGATCGCCGTGATGGGGACGGTCATGTCCAACAGTTTGAAGGGCAACCTGAAAAACGCGCTCCAGTCCGACAGCGCCCCGGATTTCAGCAAGATGGATCCGGAGATGGCCAAACAGCTTACCGCTTTTGCCAATCCGCAAACATTGATGAACAAGCCGCTGATCGAGCAGACGCAGGCCGGCCTGCCTGGGGATGTACAGCCATTGTTCGCGCAAATGATCGCCGGAATTCGGGATGCGCTGGGCGACACGCTGTCCGTCGTATTCCTGACGGGGACGCTGGTCCTGGTTGTCGCCTTCGTGCTGGTCTTCTTCCTGAGGGAACTTCCGCTGCGGACGTCAAATCAGGCTTCGCCTGAAGCCGGCGGGGATGCGAAAACCGTGTCGGGAGCGAAAGGAGCGGGCGCTTCTTCCAAAACGGCCGGCGTAAAAGCTTAAATAAGCAATTTCATCAGAGAGCAGGGTGGCTGTAAAGTGCCATGCTGCTCTTTTTCTATATTGAAATGAAAACAAATTGATTTTACAGAAAATTTACATAGATCGTTCTGCCAAGAGATGGTATAATCAATTTCCTGCGGATTAAGCCGAAATATTGCAAAAGGGGAGAATACTACACCATGAACCATCAAAAGAAGAAACTGAAATGGGCGGTCCGACTGCCGCGCTTCAAAAGTATGAAAACGAAGTTGATTGTTTTTATGGGGCTGCTGGCGATCATCCCTGTGATCATCGTCGGGGGAATTTCCATCAAATACGTCCAAACGACCATGAAGCATAAAATTGAGGACTCGTCCCTGCAACTGGCCAAAGAAGTTCGGCATAGCGTGGTCAATTACTTATTGGGCGTAGAAGGCTCGATTCATTTGTTGGCCAACAACGTGGATTTCACGGAGTATACAAAGAATCCGCACAATCGTACATACGGGCAATATTTGCTGGAAGATATGAAAAATACCCGAGCGGATTTCAGAAATGTGTATTTTGCCTCCGTGGGCAAGGAACTGCTGATTGCTCCCAAGGAGACGGAGCTGGGGGATTTCGATCCGACGCTCCAAAGCTGGTATAAGGAGGCTGTTCAAGCCAACGGAGCATTGGCGATCAGCGACCCCTACACGGACAATGCCACGGGAAAAATGACCCTCACGGTGTCCCAGGCTGTGCTGGACAAGGACAAGGCCATCACCGGAGTGATCGGAATCGACTTGGATATCGACGCACTCAGCAAAGATATCAATCAGATTGAAATCGGCGAAAACGGTTATGTGCTGGTTCTGTCCAAAAACGGGATGGCGATCACCCATAAGGACGAGAAACTGATCGGCACCAAGGAATTAACCGAGCTCAAGCTGTGGAAGGACATCGCAGGCCGGGAGGAAGGCTTCAGCGAATACGATTACCAGGGAGTTGCCAAGACGTCGGCTTTTACGACCCATGCCGGAACCGGGTGGAAAATCGTCGCTACGCTGGATTCGAAAGAAATCACGCATAGCTCCAGCGGCATTTCTAACGTCACCTTGCTGTTGATGATTGTGTGCGGTTTGGTTTCCGTAACGGCCGCCTATTTCATCAGCCGAAAAATCGGGATGAACCTTCAGGAAGTCAGAACGGGCTTCGCCCAAGCTTCCCAAGGCGATCTGACGACCCGGATCCATGTCAATTCGCAGGATGAGTTCAAAGAGCTGGAGACCAGCTTTAACGGCATGATGGAGGGATTGTCCCAAGCCTTGCAAAACGTTGAGGTATCGTCCAAAACCGTGCTCGAAACCTCTACGTCTTTGTCCAGAATGACGATGGAAACCTCCCGTTCCGTGGAACAAGTGGCCAAGGCCATTGAGGAAATCGCCGTAGGCACCGTTCGCCAGGCCGAAAACTCGCAGACGAGCGCCGATGAAATTGCGGAGCTTTCCGAAAATCTGGAACGCATCTCGGCCTCTACACTGGAGATGGACGAGGCATCGAAAATCTCGGCGGAATACGGGAATAAAGGGCTCAACCAGGTGTC
Organism: Paenibacillus faecis; assembly: GCF_008084145.1. Lineage (GTDB taxonomy): Bacteria > Bacillota > Bacilli > Paenibacillales > Paenibacillaceae > Fontibacillus > Fontibacillus faecis. The sequence goes on from NZ_VSDO01000002.1 coordinate 119,893, forward strand.
CCTGCTCGCGGAGAAATCCGGCCAGACCAAACAATCCACGGAAGAGGTTCGCCGTAGGGTACAGGATATCGAGAAACATATGGGTGACATCTATCAAATGTTGTCGGCGATTTCCGAGATTTCCACGCAAACGAATCTTTTGTCGCTGAACGCATCCATTGAAGCGGCAAGGGCCGGAGAGCACGGCCAAGGATTTGCGGTCGTTGCGAATGAAGTGCGCAAACTGGCCGAGCAGTCCAGCGCCTCCGCGGCGGAAATCGGCAAGATGGTGGCCGGAATTCAGAATGTCGTCAGCGAAGCGGTAAGCGCGATGAAACGGACGGAAGCGGTAGTGCGGGAGCAGGAAACGGCTGTGGAAGAAACGAAAGAAACTTTTGAGCAGATCATCGTTTCGGTACAAACCTTGATCGACAAGGTCCATACGGTTAAGAACGATGTGATGGAGAGCGATCGGAACCGGGAAAATGTCGTCCGGGAAGTCGAGAGCCTCTCCTCGGTTTCGCAGGAGATCGCCTCCACTTCGGAAGAGGTGTCCGCGTCTACCGAAGAGATCTCCGCCACCATGACGGAGTTTACGAAGCATGCCGCCGGTTTGCAGCAACTTTCCGAGCTGCTGGACGAGGAGCTTAAGAAATTTAAATTGTAACAAGTGTTTTTTGACGGACAGCCGTCTCCTTCCTTAAGGAGGCGGCTGTTTTTACGTCGATTTACGGTTTCTTACGCAAAGTTTACAATATGGCGAATTGTAATTAATGCGGAATTGATACTGGGACGGCAGAATGAATGTCATGAGAGGGGGCAATTCATGCAGAATTAAGGGTGTGATGAGGAAATGCTTGATGAAAAAACGGAGACTTCCGTGGAATTGACCCGTGGGGAGGCGGTGGTCCTGCTGAACCGGCTGTTTGGAATTCAAGGAAAAAAGAATGAATCGTTCAACGATGTAGAGCAGGGGAGCGACTGTGCCGAGGCCATTGGAGCGGCAAGCCAGCTCGGGCTTGTGCGGGGAACCGGCATCCGGCAGTTCAGCCCCCAGGGCAGGGTTCGGACACTGGACTACCTTGTCATGCTGCACCGCTATCTGGTCGGATTGAACCTGCTGGCCCCCGAGCGGCATCGGAGAGGGGCGGCGGGCGAGTTTGAGCTGAACCGCGTTCCCTTTTATGCGAGAGAAGCGGTTCTTTATTTTCAGGATGGCGGTTATTTGGCGGAAGGGTCCGTCCCCGGATGCCTGTTTCGCCCGATTCCGCGGGTGGAGGCGATTGCGCTGCTGGACAAGTTGAGACCGGCGTTTTTGGAATATCTCCCCCAGGAAAACAAAGAAAACAGTCTTGATTAATACGATGCAAAAGAAATAAAGAACCTCAAGCCGGGCAACTCGCCGCTTGAGGTTTTTGGTTATTCGCGCACTTCCGGGGGGCGGCGGATTTGCGAGGAGCGGTAGAGGTCCGACACAAGCCCCATCACTTTTAGGCCCTCATGCTCGTCGATCGCAAATTTCCGTCCTTCCCGGATGTGGCGGTAAAAATCGGAGATCAGCCGGCCATGGCTGTTTCCCCAATAGGATTTGCCTGCGGAGTTTCCGGCTCCCCCAGCTTCCCGGGCGCGGAAGGGGGGACCGCAAAGCAGGCTTTCCTCGCCGTCCCGGCTAAGAAAAAGGCGATCCTGGCGTTGGTGAAGACAGCCTCGCTCAAAGATCAGCTCCAGTTCGACGGGGGAGTGGGCGAGGTAGGCATTTGTGGCGTAAAAGAGGCCCCGCACTCCATTTTTAAAGGTGAGCGCGGCGTGAACCGTATCCTCCACTTCGATGACGTCATGGAGAACATCCGCACTGGCGCAGCCCCGAATGGAAGACACCTCGCCCCCGAACCATTGAAGCAGATCGAGCGTATGGATCGCCTGATTGATCAGGACGCCGCCCCCCTCTGTTTCCCAGCGCCCCCGCCACGGGCTGTTTTCGTAATAGCCGGGTTCCCGGAACCAGGTAACGACGCCTTTCATGCAAACGAGTCTTCCCAGTGCGCCTGTTTCGATCATGTCGCGGATCTTTAAGGAGGCCTCGTTATAACGGTTTTGGAACACCAATCCGAATTGTGCCGAGCTCCTCTCCGCCGCATGGGAAATGCGCAAGGCCGCCTCGAGGCTGTGAGCCATAGGTTTTTCGCTCAGGACATGCTTTCCGGCCCGCAGCAATTCGACCGCCATTTCGGCATGACGATGATGGGGCGTGCATAAGTGAACGACCTGAATATCTTCCCGTTCCAGCAAGCGGCGGTAATCGGCGGCCGCCTCGCATTCGTATTCCCCGGCCGCGGCCTCCGCCCGGCATCGGTCCTCATCGACGACCACCCGCAAAACGGCTCCGTCCATACGTTTCAGCGCCTCGGCATGCGGGGGGAAGATCGTCCCGCAGCCGATAATCGCCGCGCCCAACGCTTCGCCCATCCTCACATCACGCTCTTTTCCCGGGAAATGACCATCGCCTGCCGCTGGGCTTCCAGACATAATTCGGCGGCTTTAAAGGCGTGCTCCTGCGTCATGGCCAATTCCGTCCGGTTGATGCAATCGAGAATCAGTTCCCCGAAGTAAGGATAGCCGATCCGGCCGCGAACGCCGAATCGCCGTTCCCCTTCCCGGTTGACCAGATAAACTTGATCACCGTCCGCTTCCCGGGCGATATCGGTATATTTGCGCAGTTCGATATAGCCCTCGGTTCCAAGAATGAACGTCCGTCCATCCCCCCAAGTGCGGAGTCCGTCCGGCGTAAACCAATCGACGCGAAAATACTGGGTGGCCCCGTTATCCCCAAGCAGGGTGGCGTCGCCGTAATCCTCAAGCTCGGGATAATCGGGATGATCGTAATTGGCGACCTTGCTGTGCAGCACTTGAGCGTCCTTACAGCCGGCATAGAACAGAAACTGTTCGATTTGATGGCTGCCGATGTCGCACAGAATCCCGCCGTACCGCTCTTTACGGAAAAACCAGTCCGGCCGTGAAGACGCGTTCAGGCGGTGGGGACCGAAGCCCGTGACCTGAAGCACTTTGCCGATGGCCCCCTCCCGAATCAGTTGTCCGGCATAGACGGCCGATTCCACATGGAGGCGCTCGCTGTAATAAACCGCATATTTGCAGCCTGTGCGGCGAACGGCTTCCCGGGCTAACGCCAACTGGTCCAGACTTGTGAAGGGCGCTTTGTCGGTAAAATAGTCCTTCCCGGCATCCATGACCTTAAGCCCCAGCGCGCAGCGCTCCGACGGAATCGCGGCGGCGGCCACAAGCCGGACCTCCGGGTCTTCAAGCACCTGTTCCAGCGTATCCGCACGGACCGCTTGCGGAAATTCGCGGACGAACGCTTCGGCTCTGACCGGATCCGGGTCGTACACCCACTTCAAAGTAGCGCCGGCTTCGATCAGGCCGCCGGTCATGCCGTAAATATGGCCGTGGTCCAAAGCGACGGCCGCAAATATGAACTCACCGGGCTTCACGACCGGCCGGGGCAGGCCTTTCGGAGCGTAGTTCATCCCGTCCCGCGTTTGAAAAACCTCGGGCCGGGAGTTTTGCCCGGATCCGGTTGCTTCCTGCGGCGAGGACGAAGCAGCCTCGGGGACCGCGGAGGGCGATGATTCGGACGCCGACAACGCTTGAGTCGTTTGCGGCGCAACCAAGTCCAGTGACGAATCCGTTTCTTGCGGACGCTGAGTTTCCATTATATTTCCATCCTTTCGCGGATAAATTGGGCATATGCCGCCAGCAGATCGCCTGAGGCGTATTGGCCGCTGAAATCCTCGATGCCGAGATAGCCGTCATACCCGACGGATTTCAGATCGGCCAGCAGCAGCCGGAAATCGACAAATCCTTGCGCCAGGGGAGCCCAATCGGACCGCCATCCCGACGTCCCGTCTCCACGCGGTGAAGCCGGAACCCAGGCGGCGTTTTTGATATGGACATGGGCCAGGTAGGGGCCCAAAAGTTCCAGGCCCATTTTAAAATTTTCGTACCCTTCATGAACCATGTTGCCGGGGTCGAAAAGAACGCCGATATGATCGGGGCTGCAGTGGCTCACAAGCCGGTGGGTCAGCCCGGCGCTCGGAGCGATCGTGTTGTGATGGGTCTCCACGACCCCTTTCACGCCGTAGTGTTTGGCCATCGTCTCGGCTTCCTTCAGGTAGCGGACGGTGGCCTCGTATAAGTCGGGATACGGCCGGCTTCCGTCGTAGGCGGCCGCTCCGACCCGAATCATATCCGCTCCGAGCAGCCGGGCGGCCCGAAACGCCCGTTCCGTCTCTTCCAGATCGAGCGAGTTCAAATAAGGCGTGACGCTCACGACCTCCAGTCCTTGCGCTTCCGTAATATCCTTGAAACGCAGCCACGCTTCCTCGGGCAAGGACGGATCGATCGAACATTTGTTATGGCGCCAAAACGAGGGAGCTTCCCCAGCCGCTTCGGCAGGGATCTCCCTAAAGCGCCATTCCACGCCGTCCAGGCCGGCCCGGCGGGCGGCAAGGACCAGTTCCTCCGGCGTCAGCTCCGGCGTAACGACAGTAAAGACGGACAACTTCATCGCAATCGCTCCTAAGTTTTTTTAAATTGCCGGCGGGGGGCCGGCCCGCCCCCGCTTGGCTGGCTCGAGATCGGCGCAAGCCTGAGGGCCCGGCTCCTGAGCGGGGGGATGGTGCGGTGGGCGCCGGTGTGGGAGGGGGCAGAGCGGAGGGTGCCGGTAAGGGAGGTGCCTCTAAGCTTCTAACGGAAACCATAGCCGCTATTTCGCGATTTTAGGGCGATTTGAAATTCTAACGGACGTAGTAGCGGCTATTTTGACTAAAATTACTCATTCGGATCGGAATGACCACAAATAGGCGCTATAGCGTCCGTTAGATTTTTCAAAGAGCCATTTTTCGCGAAATAGCGGCTATTATGTCCGTTAGAGCAACCGTGGAGAGCTTGCCGCCCCGCGCCCCTGCCCGCCCCGCGCTCGCCCGTCTCGCTTCCCGCGCGCCCCTGGCCGCCCCGCGCTCGCCCGTCTCGCTTCCGCGCTCCCCTGGCCGTCCCGCGCCCGCTCGTCTCGCTTCCCGCGCTCCGGCCGTCACGCGCCCGCTCGTCTCGCTTCCCGGGCTCCGGCCGCCCCGCGCCCGCCCGTCTCGCTTCCGCGCTCCCCTGGCCACCCCGCGCCCGCTCGTCTCGCTTCCCGCGCTCCGGCCGTCCCGCGCCCGCTCGTCTCGCTTCCCGCGCTCCGGCCGCCCCGCGCTCGCCCGCCTCGCTTCCCGCGCGCTCCGTCCGCCCCGCGCCCGCTCGTCTCGCTTCCCGCGCCGCCTCGCCCGCAACGCGGGCTCCCGGCCGGCCCGCCCCCCCGCGTCACGGCTGCTTCGCCCTTTGCCGCTAATGCGTGCCCGAGACGTCCAGCAGTTTGCCGCCGGCGGGTCCGGTGCTCTTGCGGTAAGTCGAGGACTTGATTTTTTCCTGCAGCTTGGCATAGAATAAGTCCTCGTTCAGAGGTAATCCGACCCAGTCCGAGGTCCAGGCGGACAGGTGCATGGCGTTGGAGAGGGTGAGGCCGAGAATGCCCTCCTCTCCGGGGGCGAGCAAGGGCTCATCGCGCAGCACGGCGTCGGTGAAGTTTTGCAGAATGCCCCGGTGCTGCGGGCCTTCGCCTTCGCCGACCGGGATGTCGCATTTCCAGCATTCCGGTTGGCCGAACCCGCCGGTATACTCGGCGTTGAATTTCGGCTCCGGAACCCGAAGCCGCCAGAAGGTCAGCTTGCCGTCCTCCGCGACGATTTTGCCGTTGTCCCCCGAAAGCTCGAACCGATTGGTTCCCGGCGCTTCGCCGATCGTCGTGACGAACAGGCCGGTCGCCCCGTTTTCGTACTCTACATAGGCCGTGACATCGTCTTCGACTTCGATGTTTCGGTACTTGCCGAAATGGCAGAAGGCGCGTACTCTTGCCGGCATCATGCCCGTCGTCCACTGCCACAGGTCGAGCTGGTGCGGATCCTGGTTCAGCAGCACGCCGCCGCCTTCACCGGCCCAGGTGGCCCGCCAGCCGCCGGAATCGTAGTAGCTCTGCGACCGGTACCAGTTGGTGATGATCCAGTTCGTCCGCCGGATCTCGCCCAGCTCCCCGGAGAGCACCAAGTCCCGCAGTTTGGCGTAAAGGGGGTTGGTGCGCTGGTTGTACATAATCCCGAATTTCCGGCCGGATTTGGCGGCGGCCAGGTTCATGTCCCGGACGGCTTTGGTGTAGACGCCGGCGGGTTTTTCGATCAGGACATGGTAATCGCTTTCAAAAGCTTGCACCGCCAACGTCGGGTGATCGTAATGCGGGGTAGCAATCAGGACGGCATCCATGGCGCGGGAGACGAAGAACGCGTTCGCATCGGAAAAGGTCCGCACCGATTCGGGCAGGTTCTCCTTCGCCCACCGAAGCCGTTCCGGATTACTGTCGCAAACGGCCGTAAGCCGGGCCCCCCGGATGTCGCGCAGAAGTTGTTTGGCATGGGAGGTCCCCATATTTCCGATGCCGATGATACCAAATCGTACTTGATCCATTGGAGTATACCTGCCTTTCCATCTTTTGTGAGGATGCTTTTAGCTTAGCTGGAAGTCCGGTGGAATAGAATCGCAAAGGTTAAGTAACTTTTGTACAAAATTAAGGTGTATTCGGAAAATAACAGTGATAATATAGGAACTTACAGAGAGAAAAGTTCGTTTGAACTAGAGGAGGAGAGCGTTGTATGCAGCCAGGGTATCCATTTATCGGACGCTTGCTGGAAGGGCTGTCCGTTACGGTGACGCATGTTCAACTGAAAAGCGGCTTCCCCGGATGGAACCGGGCGGAACAGTCCCCCAGCTTTAACCGTCTGTATTTTATAGCCGCGGGGGAAGGATCGGTCGTCCTCAACGGAGTTACATACTATCCCCGTCCCAATCAACTGATGATTATGCCGGCCGGAGCGAGCCAGGTCACGTTTACTTCACCGGAAAATCCCTATACCCGTTATTTCTGCCATTTTGATGCGTACGTGGGGGAATGGCCGCTTTTTCATGCGGGAAGCCCGCTTTATATCAGCTGTGTCAAGGAGCCGGAGGCGGTTCGCGCCGCTTTCGACGAATTGGTTGCGCAGTTCCAGTCGGGCGGGCCCTTTTCGGCGCTGCGGATGCAGGCGGGGCTGCTTCATTTGCTGGCCACCTGCCTGGAGGAAGGTGGATACGGCGATCATCTGAAGGATTATCTCCAATTTACGGAGCGGAGCAAGCTGGGAGGGGTGCTCAAATATATACACGATCATCTGCACGAGCCGATCGAAATCGAAACTTTGGCCGAAATCGTGCATCTGCATCCGAATTATTTTATTCCGTATTTCAAAAAAATTATGGGAATCACGCCGATTCATTACGTTCAGCGCAAGCGAATGGACGAAGCGAAGCGGCTGCTGACCCACACCGATGACAGTATCGCGAATATCGCCGAACAGCTCGGTATGCAGCTGGCGTATTTTTCCCGTCAATTTAAAGGGCATACGGGGATTTCTCCGACGGCTTACCGGGCGTGGACCCGCTGAACATGACAGGCATAACGAATGTGAGGGACATGTCGCGATTTTATATAGTTTTGTCGCATACTCCTACTAAAAAAATACAAACTGGTGTGTTACCTTAATGAATAGATGTCAGGATATCATATATGCGTGGGAGGTAACCAAAATGAGTATTCGAATCGGCAAGGCCAGTTTCTGGCATGTCCATGCCTGGGATTATACGCGCCAGGCGCAGGAGCATCCGGATACGGAGATTGCGGCCGTCTGGGATGAAGATCCGGTCCGGGGCAAGGAGGCCGCCGGGAAATTGGGCGTTCCTTACTATGAATCGCTTGAAGCGATGCTTGCCGGGGGAGATCTGGACGCGGTCATCGTCGACGCGCCCACGAACCGGCACAAGGAAGTGATTATCGCGGCCGCGAAGGCCGGGAAGCATATTTTTACGGAAAAAGTGATCGCTCCCTCCCTGCGGGAGGTTCGTGAAATCATGGAGGAAGTGGAGCGAAGCGGGGTGAAATTCACGGTTTCCCTGCCGCGGTTGAATGACGGTTATACGCTCGCCCTACAAGATATTCTGGAGCGCGGCCTGCTCGGCGAGGTCACTTATGTGCGGGTCCGGCTATCCCATAACGGAGCGTTGGCCGGTTGGCTCCCGGCGCACTTCTTCAGTCTGGAGCAGTGCGGAGGCGGCGCGCTGATCGATCTCGGCTGCCATCCGATGTATTTGACCCGGCTGTTTCTGGGCCAAGAGGTCACGGGAGTGAGCGCGAATTACGGCTATATCACGGGAAAAGAGGTCGAGGACAACGCCGTCGCGACGCTGTTTACCGATTCGGGGGCCATCGGCGTCGTGGAAGCGGGATTCGTGAACAGCCATTCCCCGTTTACGGTCGAGGTTCACGGCACGGAAGGAACCGTGCTGTACGGAACGCCCGAAGACAAACTGCTGCTTAAATCCAACAAAGCGGAAAACGAGGGCAAGGCCTGGATCGAAGTGTCGCCGCGAAGCCGGCGTGAAAGCGCCTTCGAGCAATGGGTCGGGCATATCCAAAACGGCACGGTCGCCCGCAGCAACCTGCAGATGGCCGTGGAGCTTACCAGGCTGATGGAAGCGGCCAACCGCTCGGCCAAAGAAGGGCGCGTCATCCGTCCTGAAGCGGCAAGCCTGAACCTATGAGCGTCAGCGTCGGCAAGCTTCCTCCCTTTCCGTACGAGGTCATGTTTGAGAAACAGGATCTCCTGGAACGGCTCGACATTAAAATCGCCTGGGGCCATTACGAGATCAAGGTGCTGCGTTTTCATTTGACCTCGTTTGAGCCCGGCAGGGTCATTGATTTTCACAACCACGCCGAATTTGAGTTTCACTTCATCCCTCGGGGAAAAGGCACGGTGATTCTGGAAGACCAGCCGACCCCGTTATCGGAGGGGATGTTCTACCTGACGGGTCCGGGGGTCATGCATTTCCAGGCCGCTTCGCCGGATGAAGCGATGGACGAATTATGCCTTCATGTCGACATTGTGCCGCGGGAACGGCCGGATACCGACCCGTGGGAAGCGGCCGAGGCGGAGGAGTGCATGGAGAAGCTTCGGGGGCTGCCGCTGAAGCCGGAGCTGGACCGTCATGGGGCGATGAATTGTTTTTTGGAAGCGTATCAAGTATGCGAGGGCAAACAGCGGGGATATTACACCTCCATCAAACAGCTGGTGGTCAGTATTTTGCTGAAGGCGGTAAGGGCCTATGACTCGGGAGAAATCAGCACGGAGGCCCCGATCCGCAATATGGTCGCCTACCGATATCAATACGCGGTCCAGTATATGGAGGCGAACTCTTCCTCCAGTTTGACGCTGGAGAACGTTGCCGAGAAGCTGAACATCAGCCCGCGGCAACTGCAGCGGATATTCCGGCAGATCGATACCGGGAAGCCTTTCAGCAAGGTGCTGGAGGACATCCGTCTTAAATCGGTCTGCCGGCGGCTGGAGGAGAGCGCGCTGTCCATTGAACAAATCGCGCTGTCGGAGGGGTTCACGAACGCGACCTACCTGCATTCGGTGTTCCGCAAGCGCATGGGCGTAACGCCCTCGGCTTACAGGAAGGCCAAACAGGCCAAATAATTTTTATACAATGATGAGGAGGAGAAAATATGAGTAAAGTGTATCGTGTAGGAATCGTTGGATGCGGGGGCATCGCGAACGGGAAACATCTGCCCAGCTTAAGCAAGCTGGCGAACGTCGAGTTGGCTGCTTTCTGCGATATCGTGCCGGAGCGGGCAGAGGAAGCCGCCGCCAAATACGGGATCGACGGGGCCAAAGTCTATGCCGATTACCGGGAAATGCTCAAGGAAGAGAAGCTGGATATCGTGCATGTGCTGACGCCGAACGATTCCCACGCCGAGATTTCCATCGCCGCGCTGGAGGCGGGCAATCATGTCATGTGCGAGAAGCCGATGGCGAAGTCGGCGGCGGACGCGAGAAAAATGGTCGAAGCGGCCAAGCGGACCGGAAAGAAGCTGACGATCGGATACAACAACCGGTTCCGGCCGGACAGTCTGCATTTGAAGAAACTGTGCGTGGAAGGTAAACTCGGGCACATTTATTACGCCAAAGCGCATGCGATCCGCAGAAGAGCGGTGCCGACCTGGGGCGTATTTTTGGATGAGGAGAAACAGGGCGGGGGTCCGTTGATCGACATCGGCACACATGCTCTGGACCTGACGCTTTGGATGATGGATAACTATAAGCCGAAGGTCGTGCTGGGCACGAAATACCACGAATTATCGCAGCGGGAAAATGCGGCCAACGCCTGGGGACCTTGGGATCCTAAAAAGTTTACGGTGGAAGATTCCGCGTTTGGGATGATTGTCATGGAGAATGGCGCCACGGTTGTGCTAGAATCCAGTTGGGCCCTCAATTCGCTGGAGGTGGACGAATCGAAGTGCAGTTTAAGCGGTACGGAAGCCGGAGCGGATATGAAGAACGGGCTGCGCATCAACGGCGAGGAGTTCGGACGATTGTATACCAAAGAGGTTGACCTGGGTGCGGGCGGCGTCGCTTTCTATGAAGGAAAGGCCGAAAATGCGGCGGATACGGAAATGAGAAGCTGGATCGAAGCCGTCGACAAGGATCTGGAGCCTGTGGTGACGCCGGAGCAGGCTTGCGTCGTCTCGGAAATCCTGGAGGCCATCTATGAATCGGCGCGGACCGGGAAGGCCGTTTATATGAATTGATCCCCAGCCAGTGGGGAACTTGGAGGAGAAACTGTATGAACAATGAGCATGCCAACCATTCCGTCGTCATCGTGGGCTACGGAGGCATGGGGAGCTACCATGCCAAATTGATCAAGGACAACGGGCGGCTGAAGGTGACCGGAACCTACGATATCGATGGTCAGCGCGCGGCGGCTTCGGAAAAAGACGGGTATCCGGCGTATTCCAGCTATGAAGCCGTATTGCGTGATCCGGCGGTGGAAACGATTCTGATCGCCACGCCGAACGATGTGCATAAAGACCTGGCCGTGCAGGCCTTTGCCGCGGGCAAGCATGTCATTTGCGAAAAGCCGGTGACGATGTCCGTGGAAGATTTTAAGGAAATGACCGCGGCGGCCGAGCGGGCGGACCGCGTATTGATGGTGCATCAGAACCGCCGCTGGGACGAGGATTTCCTCATCATCAAGCAGATGTATGAGCAAAAAACGGTCGGCGACCTGTTCCGCATCGAATCGAGAGTCCATGGAGCGAACGGGATTCCGGGGGACTGGCGGCATCTCGAAGCTTATGGAGGCGGGATGTTGCTGGATTGGGGCGTACATTTGTTGGATCAGCTGGTCTTTATGGTCGACAGCAAAATCACCAGCGTGACCGGCCGGCTGAGCTTTATTCTGGGGGACGAAGTCGATGACGGGTTTGAAGCGGTACTGCAGTTCGAAAACGGGCTGTCCGCGCTGGTCGAAGTCGGGACGACGAATTTTATCCCTCTGCCCCGCTGGTACGTAAAAGGGACGGAGGGGACCGGCGTGATCGAGGACTGGTCCATGACCGGGCGGATCGTTACCCGAAACCGCGAGGCGGAGCATGTGGAGCCCAAACCGATTCAGGCGGGCGTGGGCTTGACCAAGACGATGGCGCCGCCTTCGGAATCGGCCACGCTGACGGGTGTCCTGCCGGAGCCTTTCCGCCAGCCGAGCAGCTTTTACGACAACTACGTCTCGGTTCTTGAAGGGACGGCCGAGCCGTTGGTCAAGAACGATCAGGTCCTGCGGGTACTGAACCTGATCGAGGCGGTTTTCCGCTCCGGACGCACCGGCGAAACGGTGAAGGACTTCGATCTGTATTGATAAAAAAGTCACCACCATCGGCTTAGCCGGTGGTGGTGACTTTTTTATTCGACATCGTAAGAAGCATCGTGGCAAACGTTGAGCCGACGCTTAGCAAATTACCCGGCTGCCCGCCGAAATAGCGGTCCCAAAGGCCTTTATTTCGGCCAAATTCGCTTTCGCGGGAAAAATAGCGGCCAAAAGGGGCCTTATTGTTCTGGTTCGGGTCCCAAAATCAGGTTTCGGCCCGCTTTTCCCCAAAATAAGGCCCCAATGGACCTCTATTTCACACGGAAAGGACGAATTCGAAAAAATCGCGGTCGAAAAGGCCTTTAATCCCCCGCACGGGTTCAAAGGGAAGCTGGCCGCGGACAAAATAGGTTGAAGTATTGAATTGCATATTAGACAGGGGTGTAAAGGGTCCTTATCACACTCTTCCCTGTAATTAAGGGGTTGGTTCGAATTAAAGGGAATTCTTCCCGTTAATTTGGTGCGTATGCGGCCGCAGAGGAGAATTAACTGGAAAACCTCCCGTTAATTCTCCTGAAATTAGGTATATCGGCAATAGGGCCGCGAAATAGATGGAGCTTTTCCAGCTAAATCCGATCGAAGAAGCAGGAGCGGTACATTAACAGGAAATTTTCCCGTTAATGGTGTAGACCCCGACGGTGGGATCTTATATCTACAATTGCGGATGTTGGCAACGTAGTTCCGAATGCGGGGGTTCTTTTCGTGGTGGAGCGGATTTACGGGATGACGCGATTGAGATAGACTGGGGGCAATGAGTTTGAGGGGAAGTGATTCGAATGATAGACCATCCGGTCGTTGAATCGGGAGATCCGGGGCAAGGAGGGACAACCGTCAGGCGCCATTGGCTCGATTTTATGATCGTGCCCTCGAAATTTGAGATTCCGGCTGTGCCCGAAGACTATGTGAAGCGTCCTCGTTTGGACAAGAGGCTGCAGGGCGCGCTTCATCGCCGCCTGACAGTCATCGAAGGGCCTCCCGGATCGGGAAAAACGACGCTGGTCAGCGGATGGAAGGAGGAGTCCGCGATCCGTCTCGCTTATATCGCGCTTGAAGAGGCGGATAACCATCTGCTCCGTTTTTGGCTGCAGCTCATTGCCGCCCTCGACCGGGCGATACCGGGTTTTGATGACGGGCTGACAAGCCGGTATATCGAACAGTTTATGCAGCAGCCTTCCCGCGCTTTGGCGGAATTAAACTCGACGTGCGCCAGGCAGGAGGGGCCCGTGGTATTAGTCCTGGACGGGTATCATTCTATTGAAATCGCAGAAATCCACGATATGGTGGCTGGCTGGATCCGAAGCTTGCCCGAGCCACTGCACATCATCATGATTACCCATGACGAACTGCCCCTCAACCTGCCCAAAAATTTGGTCTATCGCATAGGTTGGCCGGACTTGGCGTTCACGTTGGGTGAGACAAAACGGTTCTGTCAAAAACATCACCCCCCGCGCTTTTCCGGGGAGCGTGCCCTTATGCTCCAGGAGCAGACGGAGGGCTGGGCGCTTGGCCTGCGCATGCTGGGATGGACTCCAAGCTCGATCGGAGATGAAGGGAGGGCGACCCGAAACGCCTACGGAACCGGCTCCTGGGAGCGGCAGACCACGGTATGCGGACGCGTTCTGGAGCAGCTCCTGTCCAGACTGCCGCAGGAATCGATTTCGTTCCTTCTCCGTACAGCCGTACCGGAGCGCATCAACGAGTCCCTGAGCGGGGAGCTGACCGAAAGTTCGGAGCCGGGGAAGGTCCTGAACGAGCTGGAAAAAGAAAGGTTGTTCTTCCAACGAACCCGCGACGGTTCGGAGGTATGGTACAGATATCATCCGCTAATCGCCCGCAAGCTGCGCGACCTGCTGCAGGAACAGGACCGGGAGCTGTGGCGTTCCCTTCAGCGGAAAACGGGATTTTGGTTGGAGAACAACGGATTCCCAATGGAAGCGATGGAACACTATATCCGAGGCGGACACTACGACGAGGCGAGCCGGCTGCTCGAAGTGCTGTTCAATCAGTTTATTCTTCGGGAAGCTTGGACGCTCCGGCGCTTTTTTGCCAAAATCCCCGAGGAAACGATTCAAAAACGGCCCAAGCTGTATTTGTCGTCCCTCTTCTTTGCGGCCGGTGAACAGGATCCCGAACGGACATGGGAACAGCTGGATTCGATCGAGTGGAGAGTCACGTCGGGCCAAGGCGGGATGAACGACGCGCAAAAGGCTTACTCCATGCGGGTTATCAAGGTTATGCGCGCCTATGTATGTATTTTTAAAAGGGATCTGCAAGGTCTTGTCCACCAACTGAACGACTATCTGGATCAAGGCTTTCCGCAGGAGGATGACATTTTCTCCTATATTGATTATCACGAACGTCATTTCTCCCGTTTAAGAAGTTTTCCGGGGGTCAAGGGCCGCTTGCTGCAGGCGGAGCGCTGTTTCGAACCGATTATGAAGCGGTGGGAAAAAATTCGTTCCTACAATACCGCCTATTATGCGATCGGTTACGGAGAGCTGCTGTACGAGCGAAATCGGCTGCGGGAATCGGAAGTCTATGCGTCGCTCGCCCGCTCGATCGGGGAGGAATTGGGGAAGGCCGCCTTATTTGTTCCGGCGGCGATTTTACAAAGCCGGATCGCCTGGGTTAGGAAGCAGGGGGAGAGGGCGCAGCGGCATCTGCGGGAAGTTCGGTCATGTCTCCATGGCAGGGAAGCGCAGGAATGGGCTTCTGTGTTAAAGGCTTGCGAAACCAAGCTCCATTTGATGTCCGCCGAGGGGGACCCGAAGGCCGGTCCACACTATCTGGCGGCCTATCCCGATCCCCTTGCGGAAGGGAGCGGCAGTAATGAATTGCTGGGCTCGCTGGTGCGGGCACGGGCGCTGATCCTTGCGGACCGGACAGAGGAGGCGCGGATTTTGCTGAAAACCATCCAGAAATGCGCCGCGGCGCGCGGGCTGTTGATGGAGCAGTTGGAGGCGTGCGTTCTTCTGGCTCTGATGTACGATCAACAGGGCAAAAGCAGCCTGGCCGCGAGAACCTTCGGCAAAGCGGTCCAGCTTTCGGCGGGAGACGGACATCTCCGGACCTATTTGGATGAAGGGGAGCCGCTGCGAAATATTGCCTATCGTTATCGTGAGTCGAGGCAGGCTTACAAAATGGAGGAGAGGCAAGTTTCCGTCCGGTATATCGACCAAATCCTGTTTGCGTTTGAAGCGCAGGAGGCGGGGCGTCACGGGGAGAAAGCGGCCGGTCGCAATCCGCTGAGCGAGATGGAGCGGCGGGTTTTACTGGGCGCCTCGAAAAGATGGACCAGCAAGGAGATCGCCATTTTCTTGGGGGTAAGTACCGGGACGGTGCATACGTATATTCAAAGGATATTTTCCAAGCTGGAGGTAAACAAACGGAAGGATGCGGTTTTAAAAGCATACCGGGCGGGGTGGCTCGACGTAGATGCGGAGCCATAAAGGTGAGCGATTACTCCCGAAAATATAGACAAACTCCTGAAATGAAGCACTGAAAAGCGGAGTGTTGTCTATATTTTTAGGGGGTTTTTTTGTGGATTAAAACTATTAAACTTTACTATAAACTCGACAAAAAGAGGAGGAGATCGATTTTAAAAGGAGAGATCGTATGAAGCGCCTGCTTGTGAGCATGATTTTAACGGGATTCGCCGTATTCCTATGGTTCAGTCTGAATCCCGGTCCCGGAGGAACGGCGCTGGCCTTTTCCGATACGGATAAGCACTGGGCCCGGCAGGAAATTCAGGAGTGGGTATCCGGAGGGCGGATCAAAGGGTATCCCGATCAAACGTTTCGGCCGGACCGGAGACTTACAAGAGCGGAAGCCGCGGCGCTGATTAACCGGGCGCTGGGTATTCCCGAAGGGCACGAAGCGGAAACCGCGGCGTTCCCCGACATGGTTAAAGGCCGCTGGGATTGGGGTCCCCTTACGGCGGCGGTTGCCTCAGGATACATGCATGGCTATGCCGACGGCACGATGGGGGCGGACCGGCCGGTAAGCCGCCAGGAAATGGCCGTCATGCTGACGAGACTGGTACGTTATGACAAGGATGAAGCGGGGATGCCCCCGTCCTTTACGGATCCGCTTCCGGGCTGGAGCCGGGAAGCGGTTGGGGCGGCCGCGGCGGCGGGCTGGATGCAGGGGTATCCGGACGGCAGCTTTAAAGCCGAGCGACCGCTTACCCGTGCGGAGGCCGTTGTGATTTTGGGCCGTTTTATGCAAGCCGAAGGGAAGGCGAACGACGAGGGCGAGGTTCGCTATGCAAGAAGCGGAACCTACGGGCCCGAGGCAGGCCGGCGCGTCATCGAAGGCAATGTGACCGTGGCCGCGGACGCAATAACCTTGCGGAATGTAACGGTCGCCGGCGATTTGACGTTGACGGAGGGCGTAGGCGACGGAGATGTCTTGCTTCGGGGCGTGGTGGTGAAGGGCAAGCTTAGCGTGCAAGGCGGCGGGGAAAACACGATCCGCCTCCAGGATACGGAAATCCGCGAACTGGATGTCCATAAGAAAGTGGGGACTCCGGTGCGCCTTGCGGCAGAGGGAAGCACCATCGTAGAGGAGACATTGCTTCATACCTCCGCCGTTTTGGAGGATGAGGAACTTAGAGAAGGCTCCGGATTCAGGCGAGTTGGGATCGCGGAGGAAATGAAGGCGGACGGCCTGATCCGGCTGCGCGGTGATTTCGCTGCGCTCACCGTGCGATCCGGCGAAGTCCGAATACAGCTGGAGCGGGGCGCCATCGGCCGACTGGACCTTCCGGAAGGCTCGCGAAACCGGGATATCTGGCTTGCCGAAGGGGCGCGGGTCGAAGAGGCGATCATCGCGGGTCCGGCCGTATTTCGCGGTCAAGGCGTGATCGCTTATGCCGAAATCCGCACCTCCGGCGTCCGTTTTGAGCGGAACCCGGATCGGGTAAGCTGTCCGTCCGGAATAAGCCATGCGCTATGCGGAACCCATGCGGGAATACCAACGTCCACTTCTTCCGATTCTTACGGCGGAGGAACTTCAGGAGGCGGGGAACAGCCGGCGGCAAGCGTCACCGCGCTGGTCTACGAGCCTCGGCAGGTCGTGCTGTCGGCCCCCGGAGGCCGTCTCCAGTTGAAGCTGGAGG
Organism: Paenibacillus faecis; assembly: GCF_008084145.1. Taxonomy (GTDB): domain Bacteria; phylum Bacillota; class Bacilli; order Paenibacillales; family Paenibacillaceae; genus Fontibacillus; species Fontibacillus faecis. The sequence continues at coordinate 136,886 of NZ_VSDO01000002.1, forward strand.
CGAAGTGGAGCGACGGCCGGTCAACGGATGCGACTCTTGCGGCGGAATGGTCGACGGATGATCCCGCGATTGCCGCAGTGAGCAAAAGCGGGCTCGTTACGGAGGCAGGGGAAGGACACACATTCATTTCGGCGGCTTATATGGGCCATTCTGTCCGGATTCCCGTGGACGTGGTCTACCGCTCGACGCCGCCTGAATCGACCGTAACGGAGTTGGTGTACAGACCGGAATCCGTTCGGCTCACATCGCTTGGGGAGCGTGTACAGCTGGAACTGTCGGCCAAATGGAGCGACGGGTCGGTTGAAGACATCGCCGGCAAGGCACATTGGCGCTCGCTGGATCCGCATGTGGCCGCCGTCAGCGACAGCGGTCTGATTGAGGCCGCCGGAGAAGGCGTGGCACGGATTGAAGCCGAGTATGAAGGGATAGCCGTGAACATTCCGGTACATGTAGTGTTATCTGATACCGTTCTGGACGCGGCGACGGTAATGGCTTCGATAAGCAGTGCCGACCCACTGGTCGGGTCGGACAACGCGCTGGTGCTGACTGTTAAACGGTCGGATGGAAGTGTGGATACCGGTTTTAATGGAAAGAAGAAAGCGTTTTTGAGCCTGAGCGGACCTACAAACGGTTCTATATACGGCTACGGTGTCTGGAATAAGGAACAGATGACGGAACGGATCCACGAAACCGAGATTACTTTTGTGGACGGCGTTTCAAACACCAATCTCGTATTGTTTAAAGCCGACCCCCACACGATTACTGTTAAGGTTGAAGATGTGAAAGTTCCTGAGGCAAGTGTGATGGTTAGACCAACTCCGGAACAAGCGGCTCGGGTTGTCGTAAGCGAATTGTATGCGAGCGGAACGGCGAAATCGGGCAAAATGTTTTTGAACCTCGTAGTCGATTTGTTGGATCCCTATGACAACATAGCTTCGCATACAAACAAGAAAGTGCGGGTGTCCGTTAAAAACACCGGAGAGAGCAGCCCCGATTTGATTGGAACCCAAGAAGTCCTTTCCATCCATGGACAGGCGGTCTTCAGCGATTTATACGGACGGGGAACCGGGCGGTTCATTCTTAACATTACGGCGGAAGGTTTACCAGCCTATGAGACATACCCGATTACCATCCAAGCTCCATTCCAGGGAAAGGGGACCGACACCGATCCCTACCTGGTTGATTCGGCACAACTGCTGGATGAAGTCCGTTATTATCCAGAGGCTTCATTTCGACAGACCCGCGATATCGACTTATCGGTCTACTCCGCGGAAGAAGGATGGGCGCCGATCGGGAAGGGGCTATTGTACGAAACGCTGACGTATGACTCGTTTACGGGATCCTACGATGGAGGCGGTTTCGCCATACATCACTTGACGATCCAGACTCAACGCGGCTGGATTGGATTATTTGGCCATACCCGAAATGCCGAACTGAAGAATATCCATTTAAAAGATCTGCGCATGGAAGGAACTTTTTATGCCGGCGGTTTGGTCGGCGAGGCGTGGGAGAGCCGCATCACGGACAGCAGTGTGGAGGGAACGATCCGCGGGACCTCGTGTTTTGGTGGACTGAGCGGTTACGCCCGCGAAACCGTGGTTGCACGCTCCTCTGCGAAGGTGCAACTAACGGCGATTCAGGCATCTTCGGACGTCAGACTGACGATCGTAGGGTATATCGGGGGCCTGTCGGGGGGGATGGAATACGGTACGGTTACCGACTCCTTCGCAACGGGTACCATAACTACCGATGACGAAGCGTATGATGTCGGGGTCGGCGGGCTGTTCGGATTCTTTGCCGGAGAAAGTATCAATTACAAAGGAACGCTGGACCGGTCTTATGCCGAAGTCGATATCCGCATGAAGCGGGGGACCCGGGTCGGCGGACTGGTTGGAGCAACCTATGGAAGTTCGCTCACCGATACCTATGCTAAAGGTCGCATAGAAGTCGACTCACCGTTATCCCGGGATGGAGTAGGCGGGCTGATCGGCCGGCAGGAAAACGGTTTTACCCGAAATTCCTACGCTGCCGTACAACTGACGACAGACCCGACGGAAAATACCGGAGGTCTCGTCGGTCTCTCCTTAGGCTACTCGGACTACACGGCCTCCTTTTACGACAGCGGAGTTTCCGGCCGGTCCGACACCGGAAAAGGTATCCCGCTGAATACGGCAAATATGCGGAAGCCGGCCAATTATAAGGGTTGGGACTTTCCCGGCACCTGGTCGATGACGGAGGGATGCGGGTATCCCTATTTATCCTGGCAGAAGGAAGTCTCTGCCTCGGACTGCTTTCAGGTTAAGCTGTTGGAGGAAGGAACAAAGACGCATGGAAAAATATTTCAGTTGTTGATTACCGGGGCCAAGGACGCTGCCGGGTTGCCCTTAAACGGGGCTCACCAGGTGGAGGTCTTCTTGAGCTCCATTCCTTACACTCCGATTCTGTCCAGTCAAGCCGAACCCTTTGAGGAGGGGGAGCGCAAGGTCAGCTTGGCCGTACATGAATCCGGCAAAGTTTCTCTTGTCGTTAAAATCCTCCATGTAGATGGATACCGCACCTTGGATGTCGAACTTGGCCCGCATCCTTTCGATGGGGGAAAGGGGACAAAAAGCGATCCGTTTTTGATCAGCACCGCCGAGCAGCTTGATATGGTTCGGGATTTTACAAGATCCCACTTTAAAATGACCGCCGACATTGACCTGGATGCGCCGCCTTATGCCACTGGTGCAGGATGGAGGCCTATTGGAACCAGAGCCCAACCTGTTTATGGCAGCCTGGATGGAGACGGCCATACGATCCATGGTTTAACGATTCGCAATACGAATCAGGCTCCCGCGGGCTTGTTCGGCATCCTCCAGGGAGCGGAGATTCGCAACCTTCATTTGACAGGCGTGGATATTACGTCGTCCGCCCCGGAGGTAGGGGGTCTGGCAGGGATTTTGTATTACGGTCATATTGAAAATGTATCCGTTCAGGGAGCCATTGCTTCTGCGGCACAATCTGTTGGCGGCTTAAGCGGAGTGATGTATGGTAGTGCCAAAAACGTCGCCATCGATGCGGAAGTATCGGGGAGCTACTGGGTTGGCGGTGTAAGCGGAGTTCTTAAAGCGGCCAGGAGGATCGAAAACGCCTCCGTAAAAGGAAGCGTCACAGCTACTTCGGGGCTAGCGGGAGGGATTGCCGGCAGCGCGGAGACGAACAGTGTCATCCTAAACTCCTATGCTTTGGCCAAAGTGACGGCCCCGAACAAAGTTGGGGGAATTGTCGGCGGTTCCCTCGGTACGATCCAAAAGTGTTATGCGGCCGGATGGATTCAGGGAAATTCTAAAACAGGCGGCATTTCCGGCAGCGAGGGCTTGATTACCGATAGTTATTATGACAGTGAGTCAACCCGTGTGATCGGCGGTGGCGGCGAGCCGAAAACGACGGAAGAAATGAAGCGACAGGCGACTTTTGCAAACTGGGATTTTATCCAAGTGTGGGAAATCAAGGAGGGAGTCGACTACCCGACATTAAGACGGCCCCATCCTTGACGTGCAGGTCAGTTAAACTTGAAGCGGCTTCGGCAGGGAAATTCCTTCCGGAGCCGCTTGTTTTTTTGCAAGTGAAAAAATAAATTTGTCATAACATATTGACCATATTTTATATATATTATAATATATGTCATAACAAAAATGTAAATTTTACCAAGTGTCGTTGCACGACAGAGTAAGGAGTTGGTCAGCGAATTTAAAAACCGATGCGGCTATTTAATTATGACAGCGGTTACAATCTGAATCTTCATTCTATCCTTGCTTACCTCGATCACCTCTTGGGAAAGGAGCAGTGAATGTGAATGCCGTTAAAGACCGTGCCCTCAACCGGCAAGCCTCATCCGTGGAGAATAAGAAAAACGGCAATCCGCGGTCAAGTTAGGCGCAACATCGCCTTGTACGTCATTATTTCCCCCGCCGTCCTCTACTTTGTTATTTGGCATTACCTCCCTATGTACGGGGTGCAAATCGCCTTCAAGGACTTTATGCCCGCGCTCGGCATCAACGGCAGTCCATGGGTCGGTTTTGAGCATTTCGAACGTTTCTTCAACGCCTATTATTTCTGGAACATTCTGCGCAACACGCTGGGCATCAGCGTCTACGGGCTCCTCATCGGCATCCCGGCCCCGATTATTCTGGCTCTTATGTTCAACGAACTCCGCTCGAAGGGGTTCCGGACGATCGCTCAAACGATCTCCTATGCTCCGCATTTTATATCCGTCGTCGTCGCCGTCGGGATTCTGTTCTTTTTTATTTCTCCGAATCAAGGGGTTATTCATTCGTTAATGACGTGGTTTGGCGGTACCGGCCGAGATTTCCTGGCCGATCCCGGTTCGTTCTGGCATCTGTTCGTCTGGTCGGGACTTTGGCAAAGTATCGGTTGGTCCTCGCTTCTCTACACGGCCGCCATGTCCGGCATCCCGCCGGATCAGTATGAAGCGGCGTATATGGACGGGGCCAACAAGTTTCAGCGCATCTGGCACGTCACTTTGCCGGGGATCCTGCCGACGATCGTTATTCTTTCCATCCTCAGCATCGGCGGAATCATGAATGTCGGCTTTGAAAAAGTGCTGCTCATGCAGTCGGATCTCAATCTGCAAACCTCGGAGGTCATTTCGACTTATATGTACAAGAGCGGGATTCTGAACGCCCAGTACAGTTTTTCCGCCGCGGTCGGCCTGTTCAACAATATCATCAATTTCATTCTGCTGATTTCCTTCAATGCCATCGCCAAACGGGCCGGTCAAACGAGCCTCTGGTAATTCGCGCGAGATCGGGAGGGTTGTGTAGATGAATCTCCGTATCCAAAGGACGGCGGGCGAAAAAGTGTTCGATGCGGTCAATTTCACGCTGGTCCTGTTTCTGACGTTCCTCATCTTTTATCCGCTGGTGTTCGTGCTGTTCGCTTCGGTGTCGGACCCCCGCCAGATCTATGTGCATCCGCTGCTGTTCTGGCCGCAGGGCTTTCATCTGGAAAGCTACGCGAAGATTTTCGAGAATCAGGACATCTGGCGCAGTTACGGTAACACCTTGCTCTACACGGTGACGGGTACCTTGATCAATGTCACCATGACGGTGTTGGGGGCCTATCCGCTGTCGCGGCGGAGATTTTTTGGAAAAAACGTCTTCACGTTTCTGTTCACATTTACGATGTTTTTTAGCGGCGGCCTGATTCCCGGCTACCTGGTCAATCAATCCCTCGGCATCGTGAACACGATGTGGGCACTCATTCTGCCGGGAGCGATCAGCGCCTATAACCTGATCATTATGCGGACTTTTTTTCAAACGCAAGTTCCCGTCGAGCTCGAAGAGAGCGCGTATGTGGACGGCTGCAGCGATTATCGGCTGTTGTACAAGATCGTCCTGCCGCTGTCGACGCCGATCCTTGCCGTAATGCTGCTGTTCTACGGGGTGGGTCACTGGAATTCCTACTTTGACGCCATGATTTACCTCTCGGACCGTGAACTGTATCCGCTTCAGCTCATTCTGCGGGAAATTCTGATTCAGAACGACTTTCAGCAGATGACCGCGATCGCCATCGACGACGGGTATGCGGACCGGATGATGGTGCAGGAGGGGATCAAATATGCCGTGGTCGTTGTCTCGTCACTTCCGCTGCTGGTGTTGTATCCGCTGCTTTCGAAATTTTTTGAGAAGGGGATTCTGGTCGGTGCCATAAAAGGCTGAATCAACAGCCGGGGTTGATATACATCGACGAAACGAACATGAGAAAGAGGGGATGAATCATGACAAGGAAGCTCTTGGTGCTGCTGGCTTTTCTGTTGACCGTTACGACCGGCTTGGCGGGCTGCAGCGGCGGTGGCGGTGGCGGTGGACAAACGGCCGGCAACCGGGGGGGAAAAGGGCAGACGGACGGACCCGTGACGCTGAAATTTACGCGCATCAGCTACAACGATGTCCGCCCCCCGTCCAAGGATCTGTGGATGTGGAAAAAGTACGAGGAGAAGACCGGGATCCGCATCGAATGGGAGGAAATTCCCGGCGCCAGCGTCAGCGAACGGAAAAACGTAATCCTCGGCTCCAACAATTTGCCCGACGCGTTCTACCAGCTCGGTTTCAGCAATGACGAACTCATCCGGTACGGGGAGCAGGGGATTTTCGTGCCGCTGGAAGATCTGATCGAACAGCATGCCCCCAATTTGAAGAAGCTGTTTCAGGACTATCCCGAAGTGAAAAAAACGCTGACGATGCCGGACGGGCATATTTATTCGCTGCCCTATATCGACAGCGCGCTGCCTTACCGGTCCATCCGGCTCTATATCAACCAAACCTGGCTGGACCGCCTCGGTCTGGAACTGCCCAAAACGACCGACGAGCTGAGGGAAGTGCTGCTGGCGTTTAAGGAAAAGGATGCGAACGGTAACGGAGACCCGAACGACGAGATGGGCTGGATCATGCCTTCCGGCACGATCAACAGTATGTTCGAACGCCAGCTGTTCGGCAGCTTCGGCCTGGGGAACGGCGGCCTAAAGGCGGCGGAAAACTGGATTTACAAAGATCAAGACGGGGAGATAAAGCTGATCTTCAACGACCCGAAGTATAAGGATGTGCTGCACTATTTGCGGCAGCTCTATGAGGACGGCACGCTGCCGCTGCTCAACTACTCCGAATACGAGTACGCCAAATGGGTGAGCGACGCGGCGAACGACAAAGTGGGCGCCTTCTCTTGGGGCGATCCGGCTTATATCGGAACCGCCGGCCCGAAAAACTTTGTCGGCATCAATGTGCTGGCGGGGCCGGGCGGCGATCAGGTGGTGAGCTGGATGGACCCGATGACGCGCGGTACGTCGTCCTTCACGATCACCAAGGCGAATCCGCACCCGGAAGAGACGATCAAATGGGTGGATTATTTTTACGGGGAAGAAGGCTCGATGTTCGGTTTCTTCGGAATCGAGGGCGAAACCTACAATATGGTGGACGGCAAGCCGGCCTACATTGACGAGATCCAAAAATACGAGGGCGGACAGCAACTCGGGGCTTTCCAGTACGTGGATAACGTCTACGGCGGATATTACCCTTACGTCGAGCCGCCGGCGGATCTTCGCTCCGCCGCCAAGGGCAAGACGGTCGACGAGGATTTCAAAACGAACTCTGCGGAGCTGGAGAAGTTCCTGCCGGAGGAAATCTGGCCGTCCTTCGTTCCGACACCGGAGGAGAGCAAGGAGCAGAGCGCGATTTTAACCGATATCAACAAGTACATCACGGAGATGCGGGTTAAGTTCATCACGGGCAAAGCCAGTTTGGAAACGGATTGGGACAACTACGTCGGCACACTGGACCGGATGGGCGCGCAAAAATATCTGGAAATCAAGAAGAGCCAATATGAGCGATACCAATCCGTGAAGTAGATTACCTGGAAAACAGGAAGAGTCAGTTTGAGTGCCGGCAATCCTAGCAATCCGTGAAGTAGATAAGCGATCGGGCGGCTCCCGAAGGTTCATTTCGGGGGTCCAACCCGGTTTGCAACATATGTTAAAATGAGCAATAGCAGGTTAATCATGGGAAATAGAACGGAGAAGGACGATGAGAGGAACGCTGTACAGTAAAATCGTAGAGGAAATGAAGGCGAAAATCGCCTCGGGCGAGTACAAGCCGGATGAGCAACTGCCGACGGAAGCCGAGTTGACCGAGCGGTTCGGAGTCAGCCGGGTGACGAGCCGGCGGGCGCTGGAAGAGCTGGAGAAGCTGGGCTACATCTATCGGATCCAAGGAAGCGGGAGCTTCGTCAAGCCGCTCAGCCGTCTTCATGCCGAACAGCAGGGTGACCGGGTCGGAAAGATGGTGTCTTTGATTCTGCCGGAGGAAGATGATCGCGGGGCGATGGGGTATATCCGCGGGGCCTCCGATTGGTTAAACCGGCACGGGTATTTTTTGAGCGTGCACCAGAGCAATTACGACAACAGCAAAGAGCGCAAGCTTCTCGAAGAACTGCCGCGCCGCGGGGTTTCGGCGATCATCTATTATCCGCGGACGCCCAGCCATTTCGATGTCCTTCATAAGCTCGCTCTGGAGGATTATCCGCTTGTGACGATCGACAAGAGCTTTGAAAGCCTCTCGATCGGCAGTGTGGTCTCGGATAATTTTGACGGAACCTATCAGGCGGTCTCGCATCTGATCGCGCTCGGCCACCGCCGCATCGGTTTTCTGTCCAGCGTATCCATCGAGTCGACCTCCTCGGTGCTTGACCGCTATTTCGGCTACTGTCAGGCGCTGAAAGACGGGGGGATCTCCGTCGACAGCCGCTTTGTGCATCTGGACGCGCGGGTGATGATCGAGGAGCGGGGGCGGGAACGTTTTTTTGAGGAACTGCTGCAACTGTACATAATCGAAGGGGTAACGGCCGTGCAAACGGAGAACGACCTGGTCGCGGCCAGCCTGCTCAACAGCTGCCTGGACGCGGGGCTGCGGGTGCCGCAGGATCTGTCGATCATCGGCTACGATAACCATGCGCTGGCGGAGCATGTGGCGGTGCCGCTCACGACGGTGGAGCAGAACTTTTACGAAATCGGCCGCAGGGCCGCCGAAATGGTCGTGTCCTGGCTGGAACAGGCGGCCGTTTGCCGGGACAAGATTACGGTCCCCGTCAAGCTCGTCCGCCGGGAGTCGGCTGCCGGGACGGACCGCCGGCTTGAGGCGGAGGGGGCGAGACAGCTTGCGGAATAAAGCGCGGGACATTTGCGTGATTTTAGATTTTTAGGTTTTTAGGTTTTAGGTTAGGGCATGTTGGGGAGAGGGGAGATTTTACGATGATGAACAATCCCGTTCAATCAGGCAACCCGTTATTTCCGGGGTGGTATGCGGATCCCGAAGCGCGGGTTTTCGGAAGCCGGTACTGGATCTATCCCACGTATTCGGCGGTGTATGAGGAGCAGACTTTTTTTGACGCTTTCTACTCCGACGATCTGGTGACCTGGCACAAGGCCGGCCGGGTCCTGGATTCTTCCGGCGTCCCGTGGGCGCGTCGGGCGGTATGGGCTCCTTCGCCCATCGAGCATCGCGGTCAGTATTTTTTATATTTCGCGGCGAACGATATTCAAAGCGACCGCGAACATGGCGGCATCGGCGTGGCGGTCTCCGACCGGCCGGAGGGCCCGTTCCGGGATCCGCTCGGCCGGCCGCTGGTCGACCGGTTCGTGCACGGGGCGCAGCCGATCGATCCGCATATTTTTGTGGATGATGACGGTACCCCTTACTTGTATTATGGCGGCTGGGGCCATTGCAACGTCGTCAAGCTGGGGGCCGATTTGATCAGCCTGGCGGCGCACGAAGACGGCGAAGTCTTCAAGGAGGTCACGCCGGAGGGTTATGTGGAAGGCCCCTGCATGTTCAAAAGGGGCGGCCTGTATTATTTCTCCTGGTCGGAGGGCGGTTGGGGCGGCCCGGACTACTCCGTCGCCTACGCGATCGCCGCATCCCCGCTCAGTCCCTTCGAGCGGATCGAGAAGATTTTGTTCCAGGATCCGGACGTCGCCACCGGCGCGGGCCATCACGGCTATCTCAATATCCCCGGAACGGATGAGTGGTATATCGTCTACCATCGGCGTCCCTTGGGCGAAACGGCGGCCAACCACCGCGTGGTATGCATCGAGAGAATGGAATTCGACGAAGCGGGAAGAATCCGGCCGGTCCGGCTGACCTTCGAGGGAGTCGGGCCGAGAAGATTGGGGCGGCTTTAGTCGCAGGCAGCAGCGGGGCCCGGATCTCGCAGATCGCGGCCGGGCGCGGTCATACGTCCCGTAGCCGGGGGGCGCGAACTTGCGTACCGCGGCCGATCCGTTAGCGCTAGACGCTGGGCGCTAGACGGTGGGAGCTGGGCGCTAGACGCTAGGCGCTAGGAGCTGGACGCTAGGAGCTAGGAGCTGGGCGCTGGACGCTGGACGCTGGACGCTAGGAGCTAGGAGCTGGGCGCTGGACGCTGGACGCTAGGAGCTGGGCGCTGGACGCTAACGGACATAATAGCTGCTATTTCGCACATTCTCGCCTTTTAAGAATTCTAACGGAAGCCATAGCGCCTATTTTGCTCATTTACCGCTCGAATGCCCCCATTTTGCTAAAATAGGCGCTATTACGTCCGTTAGAATCTCAATTTGCTCCAAATGTTCGATTTAGCGGCTATGATTTTCGTTAGCGCAACCGGCTGGCCACGATCCCGCAGATCGCACGAGGTTACGCTACGAGCAGTCAGTTAAGTATCGCTGTTAACTATCGCTCACGGAGTTACGTACCGTAGCGAATCTCATACTCGCGTACCTGGGTCCGTGCCCGCGTACTGGGTCCATCGCACTCACACCGACCGCGGCCCATCCGTATGGTGTAAAACGCTAGGCGCTAGGCGCTAGATGCTAGACGCTGGACGCTGGACGCTAACGGACATAATAGCTGCTATTTCGCACATTCTCGCCTTTTGAGAATTCTAACGGAAGCCATAGCGCCTATTTTGCTCATTTACCGCTCGAATGCCCCGGTTTTGGCGAAATAGACGCTATTATGTCCGTTAGAATCCCAAATTGCTCCAAATGTTCGATTTAGCGGCTATGATTTCCGTTAGCGCGACTCCGGCTGGCCACGATCCCGCAGATCGCACGAGGTCCCCCCCTCCCCTCACAAAGTCGCTCACGCCCTTGCGTCCCGAGTCAGCCATGTCCTCGCGTCACGCGATCGGTCCCGCCCTCGCATTGCGCAGTCTGTCCTGCCTTCGTGTTCACGCAGTGGGTCCCCCCTCGCATCGCACAGTCTTTCCCGCCCTCGCCTCACACAGTCGCTCTCGCCCTCGCCTCACACAGTCGCTCTCGCCCTCGCAACGCGCAGTCAGCCGTGCCCTCGCGTCACGCAATCGCTCCTGCCCTCGCGTCGTGTAAACCGTCCCGTCTTCGCGTAACGATTGGAGCTGCGTTTGCCGTGGCCGATGCCGGGACCTGCGTGGGCCAGTCTTTCGCCGAATATCGGCGCGCCGTGGAGGATTTCACCGAAAGCGAAATGTGCGGGCGCAGTTCCACTGGCCGAGTAAAGGATACGCTGAAGGATAATTCGCCCCCTATCTGCCGGATCCAGCATTGCGCGTACATGTGGCTTGCGGCTCGTGAGCCATACCCGGATGGGGAATAAGGTCCGCGGCTTCAAGTATGGAGGTTCTATTCTATGAATTCAGGAAACTATCCTGATATTTCCTTTTGTTAGAGTATAATAGAAGCAAATAACTTAGCGAAGGGGATATCGATATATGAAAATCGTAGAATTGAGTCCGAATCCCGACAGCCGGGCCAGATTGGTCGGATATTTGCATGACATCGAGAAGGAAAGCATGGGGAACCGCGTCGAGCGTCCTTGCGTCGTGGTCTGTCCCGGCGGCGGTTTTGAGATCCTGTCTCCTCGGGAAGCGGATCCGCCGGCGACGGCATTTTTTGCGAAAGGATATCATGTCTTTACCCTGTATTATTCCATACGGGATGAAGCGGACGATTTGCGGCCGTTGGTGGATATTTCTCTCGCGATTCAAACCATCCGGGAAAATGCGGCCGCTTGGGGCATTCTTCCCGATAAAATCGCGGTCTGCGGATTTTCGGCCGGGGGGTATGTCGCGGCGGCTGCGGGGACGTTGTGGGACCATCCCAAGCTGAAACAGCGGACCGATCTTCAAAGCGGCCAAGGCCGGCCGGACGCCATGGTGCTGTGTTACCCGGTCCTTACGGCGGGCGAATTTGCGCACCGCGGGTCGATCGAGCGTTTGAGCTGCGGGCTGAGTGAAGAGGAAAGAGAGGCGGTGTTTTCGCTCGAACAACATGTGAACTCTTCCACGCCGCCGGCTTTTTTGTGGCATACCGTTGAAGATGCTACTGTGCCGGTGGAGAATTCCATGCAATTCGCCGCCGCCCTGCAGCGCGCCCGCGTGCCGTTTGAGAGCCACATCTATCATAAGGGCCGGCATGGAATGTCGATGTGTACCACGGAGGTAGGCAGCTCGGATCCGCATTTGGCCACTTGGTTTCCGCTTTGTCTGGAATGGCTCGGACAGCAGTTTGAATTCGAATATTGAGTTGGTTGAAGAGCGTCAAAACGGAAGAGTTAAGGTTCTCAGCCTCTTAGTTTCACATTCCCTCAGTCCAGCAGTCCAGCAGTCCGGCAGTCCAGCAGTCCAGCAGTCCGGCAGTCCTCCAGTCCCCAGTCCCCAGTCCCTCAGTCTCTAAGTCTCTGAGTCTCTAAGTCTATCAGTTCCTAAGTTCCTAAAGTCCTCAAACCCTCAAACCGTCAGGTAAATTTCCCCTGGCGGTTTTTGCGGTTCTTATGAAGTTTAGCATTTTGCTACCACGGCAGACGACGGAACTTCCGTCGGTTCCCGGGTCATAGGGCAGGAAGAACCGGAGTTGGTGTCGAAACATGCTAACGTTGGTTATGACTTGCTGGCGAAAGGTGAATCGGAATGAACGAACAAGCCAAATGGCGCAAAAAAGAATACACCGATTGGTTAAGACGAAAGAAGCGGGACAACGGGCAGGCGTACTCCGAAAATACGGTGATATCTTATGTCTCCGCCCTGACGACGGCTCCGCCCAGATTAACGGGCCTCGAGCTGGAGACCGTCGATGTGTTCGAGATCGCCGATGCGGATCGGTTCCGGAGCATGCGAATGATGATGGAGCGGGCGGAGAATTTTGCCGAAGTCAATAAAAAGGCGGGAAACCAGGCTTTTCAATATGGTCTTGCTTTATATGAAGCGTTTCTGCGGGAGCAGGAAAACGGGACTATCTCAGAAAACGGTGATCCAGCGATCGCGATAAAGTACTCGGGAGCGGAGCCGTTACTTGATAAAAATATCATCCTCTACGGTCCTCCGGGAACGGGGAAAACCTACCATACGGTTCTTTATTCGGTGGCGATGATCGAAAATAAGCCGCTGTCCGCCGTTCTGCAGGAATCGGAGTCGGACGGCTATCGGCAAATCAAGCAGAGGTACGAGGCCTACAAGGCTAAAGGGCAGATTGAGTTTACAACATTCCATCAATCCTACGGTTACGAGGAATTTATCGAAGGCATCAAACCGAAAATGCTGTCCCAAGAAGACGGCGGGTCCGCGGAAACCGGGGACGTGGCTTACGAAATTACCCCCGGCGTGTTTAAACGTTTTTGTGAAGCGGCTCAGGAGCCTATCGTCATGTCCAGCAATGATTACGGAATCCGGAAAGATCCGACCGTATGGAAGGTATCCCTGGGCGGCTCCAAAGAGAACCCCGTCAAACGGGATTGCTTCGACCATGGAAGAATCCGCATCGGATGGGACTCTTACGGTGAAACGGTCAACGAAGAAACGGACTATAGCAGGCATGGCGGCAAGATGATTCTTGCCCGGTTTATGACGGAGATGCGGGCGGGGGATATCGTTCTGGTTCTGCACGACGAGGAGACGATCGATGCGATTGGCGTGGTTACCGGGGATTACGAATGGTTGGAGGAGATGGAGGATTACAAGCGTTCCCGGAAGGTAAACTGGCTGGTCAAGGATGTCAGGGAGAACATAATGGAATTAAACGGAAACACGGTGATGACGCTGGGTTCCGTTTATCGCTTGAACCGGATTACGCTGGCTGATGTTATGGCGATTTTGCAGAAGCATAAGAAAGGGCAGCTTCCTTCCGTGATCCGGCAGAACACCGATAACTATGTCTTTATAATCGATGAGATTAACCGGGGAAATATTTCCAAAATTTTCGGCGAGTTGATTACCTTGATCGAGCCGACGAAAAGAATCGGGATGGCGGAGGAATTAAGGCTTAAACTCCCGTACTCGCAAAAAATTTTCGGAGTGCCCGGTAACGTCTACCTGCTGGCGACCATGAACACGGCGGATCGTTCGATCGCCCGCTTGGATACGGCGCTGCGGCGGCGGTTCTCTTTTGCCGAAATGATGCCTGACCAGGGGTGTCTGGCCTCCGTAGTGATCGACGGAGAACGGCTGGACCTGAGCCGGATGCTGGATACGATGAACAGACGCATCGAGGCCTTATATGACCGGGAGCATATGATCGGACATGCGTACTTTTAGGCTTGAACAGCGACTCCACCTTGGAAAAACTGGGGCATTTGTTTGAGCATACGATCATTCCGCTGCTTCAGGAATACTTCTACGATGATTATGAGAAGATACGCCTGGTGCTGGGGGACAACAACAAGCCGGTAACAGAACAGTTTATTCATGTGAGCCCCGTCAACATGGCCGAGCTGTTCGGCGATCTGAGTGAGACCGATCTGGAGGATAGCGTGACTTACCGAATAAATCCCCATGCGTTTCGGCAAATCGGCGCTTACCGGAAAATTTACGGCTCCAGCGGTCAGGAATAGGTTGTTCCCATGAATGCGAGGGCGAATCTACCCCATAAGAATCGAAAGGGCGCCGACATTACGCTGAAGGAGTACGGAACCTTGTGCCGAAATCCGGCGGGAGCGGCTTATGGCTACCAATGCATAGACGAGTCCGTATTTGACCGGCTTGAGCGTTTTATTTTGGAAAACCGGGCAGACGGGAAGGGGACCGAGGCTCTGGAGCTGATGACCGTGGCAAGCAGGAAAGGAATCGGTAAAATCATCAGCGCCAAAAACTACGTTGGTGTCATCGCCATGGCGGAGGGGACCCGGATCGAAATTTTGCCTAAGGTGTACACCGGAAATGTAGAAATTTCGATGCTGGAAACCAAGCGAATATTTCTTCACATGTTAAAAACGATCGGCGATATACCGGGCAAGGTGTTCCGCCATACGGATCTCGACGCAGGAAAGAACCACATTCTTGACTTGTTTATCCGGATGTTTATCGACGAGGCGGTAATCCTGGTGAAGCGCGGATTGAAATCGGATTACCGGGAGCATCGGGACAACGAAACGTTTTATAAAGGGAAGCTCCGATTCGCCGAGCATATCAAGCATAATGCCGCCCACAAGGAGCGCTTCTATATCGAATTCGATGAATTCAACGTCGATCGGCCGGAAAACCGGCTGGTCAAAACCACGATCGAGTTGTTGAAGAAGATGAGCCGCAGCCCTGGAAATCGAAAGGATCTCCATATCCTATCGGCCGCCTTCGATCAGGTCGAGATATCCGAACAGCCGGAGAAGGACTGGGCGGGCATATCCCTGGATCGAACGACACAGGAATACCGGACGCTGCTGGAGTGGTGCCGCTTGTTCTTGTCCGGGCTGAGCTTTACGCCGTTTAAAGGCGAAAATAAAGCCTACGCTCTACTGTTTCCGATGGAAAAAATATATGAACGTTACGTGGCCAAGCAGCTTAAAAAAAGACTTTCCCATCCCGATATCAGGGTCAAGACCCAGGACCGAACCCACCGTCTTTTTCAAACTCCGGCGAGGTTTCAACTGAAACCGGACATCGTGGCGCAAGGGCCCGCCGGGGTCGCCGTGCTCGATACGAAGTGGAAAATCCTTTCCCAAGTCAAGGATTACGGCATTTCACAAGCGGATATGTATCAGGCCTATGCCTACGGAAAAAAATACGGAGCGGGCAGGGTCTATCTTTTGTATCCCGGAGTCCCGCGTGTCTCGGAGCTTGAGCCGCCTATCGTTTACGACAGCGGGGACGGTGTGGAGGTCAGGGTTGTGTTTTTGGATTTGGGTTTGCGTACGGACTGCGTGAGCGAGTTGGCTGAAGAGCTGCGGCACCTGGTTTTAACCTAACGGAAAGTAAAGTTGGTTCATGAAAAGAATAGAAATATATGGGAATCCGGTTCTGCATTCAGCAACCGGATTTTCTTGATTCCCAGCCCGATAGCGGCGCCGTTTCGCGATTTGGCTTCGGATCGGGGCCTTCCCTCAATCTTGACTAACCTCAAAGGACGTGGTATTTTAGCTTAACTAAAAGCTCCTGCTTGATAGGCTGACCCATGTCGGCCACTGATCGGCGCGCATTATAGCCTCTTCCATGAATCAAGACGAATCATAAGGGAGTGAAGCTGTTGTCTCGCACTTGGTATCGTCGTCTCCTCTTATCTTACTTTCCTATTTTCCTGATTACCGTAACGATTTTGATTTTTATCGCCTTTCTGTTCGTGAATGAAATCTCCCGCGCGGAGACCAAGAAGGCGGACCGGATCACAAACAACTATCTCGTTGAAAGCCTGCAGCGGACTCTAAAGGAAATTGAGATGGGCGTTTTGAAAGAAGTGGAAAGCAACCCCGGCTACAAGGAATACTTCAACAGAGAGGTCGGCGATACCGCTTCGATGTATGCGGTTGCAGCCAGCCTTCGCAAGCTGTCCGACAATCCCGATTTTATTAAGTCGATCTATCTGTACCGCCAAGCGGATCGGAGCATTCTTACCCAGAATGGACTGAACGATTTGCAGACCTTCGCGGATAAGGCG
Source organism: Paenibacillus faecis (assembly GCF_008084145.1). GTDB lineage: Bacteria > Bacillota > Bacilli > Paenibacillales > Paenibacillaceae > Fontibacillus > Fontibacillus faecis. The sequence continues at coordinate 153,306 of NZ_VSDO01000002.1, forward strand.
TGGGTGGAAAAGGTTTTGTCCGAGCGGCAGGAGCAGGGCTGGATGCCGGTCCGGGAATACAAGGACATGTTTGACAAGACGCCCGTTCGCGTTATTTCCATGTACAAGCGGATGCCGCTTCCTTTCGGTTCTCAGGGCATTCTTTTTATCAATGTCAAACTGAGCGGGATCGAACGGATCGTGGACGAAATGGTGGACGGTCAGATTTCCTTTGTGGAAATCCGGGACCGGCAGGGCAACACGATTTACAACGCGCATGCAAAAGGTGAAAGCCGGGGGGAAGGCAAAGTCCTCAACACGATCCATTCGGAGACATTGGACTGGACATTTGTAAGCGGTATCAAGGATGGCAATCTGTTCGGCTGGGTATCCGTGATCTCGTACATCTGGGTCATTCTCGGGCTGATTACGGTAACGGGCGCGGTCGTTTACATCATCTATATTACCCGGAGAAATTACAAGCCGATTCAAGTGATGATGAACCGCATCGAATCGCTGCAGATCCGCAATGCTGAAAGCGGATTCATCCGGGACGAAATGAAGCTGATCGAGAACACCCTGGAGAATCTGATCAACCATACGCTGGATTATGAAAAGCAGCACAAGGAAAATCTGCTCCTGCAGCGGAGCCGGTTGTTCATGGATATTCTTCAGGGAGGACGGATGGACGGCATTCTTCAAAGAATGGAGGAGCTCGGTCCGCTCTCCGGGATTCCCGAGAAGGCAAAATTTTCGGTGGTGATCGCGGAGATTAACCGGTATGACGCCGTTTTCCAGAACACCTATTCGAAAAGGGACCAGAACACTTTAAAATTCGCGCTCATGAATGTGTATCAGGATCTCGCGCGAAACGCGGAGCTGCAAGGCTGGGCGGAATGGGTAACCACGAACCGGGCGGCCATTATTTTTCTGGCGACCGCCAGCGATGCCGAGATGCGGGAGAAGATGCGGATCGTCGCCGACGACTGCCGGCAGTGGGTGGAGAAGCATTTGCGCATCTCCCTGAGCTTCGGCATTGGCTCGATGGCCGACGGCCCGGAAGAGATACGGGATTCGTACAGAGCGGCGGAGGCCGCGCTTCAGCACAAGCTTCTTATGGGCGAAAGCATCATTATGACGGGCGGGGAGAGCGCCCGGACCGATCTGATCGAGACGTACAAGTATATGCAGATGATCGCCGACTTTGTGCGGGAATTTCGGATGTCCAGCGGGAATTGGCGGCTTCGGCTTGAGGAGATTTTCGACTCCTTCCAGTCCGATTTTATGAAGGATGACGATATCCGCTCGTTGATTCAGGCGCTCCTGCAGATGCTCGGCAGGGAAGTGGCCGTAATGTCGGATGAACTGCAGCGGGAATTCGCCGGGGAGAAAGCCGCGAAGCGCCAGCAGGCACTGAAGGAAGCCGAGTCCATCGGCGAATTGAAGGCGCTGCTGTTCGGGGATCTCACGGATGTGTTCCGGACCTATGTATCGGTCAGCGAAACCAAAAGCTACCGTGCGCTGGTGTGCGAAATGAAACAATACATTGAGGAGAATTTTACGAATCCCGATTTGTCGCTCAAACATCTCAGCGATCGTTTCCAAGTCTCCGGAAAATACGCCAGCTATTTGTTCAAAACGGAATTCGATATGAAATTCGTCGATTTTCTGATGGAACTGCGCATGAAAGAAGCGGAAAAGCTGTTGTTGGCAACGGAAGATCCGCTGCAGGAAATCGCCCGGAAGGTGGGCTATGCCAATTCGATCACCTTCGGGAGAGTGTTCAAACGAATTGTGGGCATGACCCCGGGCGATTACCGCAGGGTAAAGCGGTTTACGCTGACCCGGGAATGAGACCGATCATTTTAACGTGCAGGCAGGCTTTGAAGAGAGAACATCCGGCGAAATTCCAACAGCAGCTGCCGCCGATCATGCCCGTGGGCGAATAAGCTCAAAATGATCAGCACCATGCCAGGTTTGATGCAAGTTTCCGCACTGCCGCCAGGCGGTGCCGGAGAAAAACCCGCAGTATGCCGGTAAGATACCTGCCCGAGAAGGGAGGCGGCACACTGCGGGTTTTTCTGTTCATGATTCTGCTTTTCGTTTCGGCCGGGAATCCCCCGTTGATCGGTTTATCGCGAAAACAGTTTATGGAATTCGGTTAACGAGGCGCTGGCGGCGATTTTTGAAAACGGTTTAGCTTCGGAAAAAGGTCAGCCGCAATCCGAAAGGAAGAAAAATCGCCGATTTTCCCGTCCGAAACTGGTTTATTGTCACCGGAACTTTCGGTGTGACATACTAGGGCCATCCCAAGGAAGCGGTAAGGGTGCCGGGCGATTCAGCGTGATACAACACCGCTTAAGCATCATAAGTAGCCTACCGGGAACGAAGGGGACACACTTTACAAAGCACTTGCAAAGGAGATGGGATTATGGCAGTAAAGGCAAGAAAAGGGGTACTTTCAAGGGCGCTGGCATTAGCGATGGCCACGGCGATGACGGTCTCCCTGCTAGCGGGCTGTTCCTCCAAATCCGCCGAAGGAGAAGCGTCTTCAAAGAATGGCGCGGCGGAGTCAGGCAAGAGAGTTACTTTGAAAGTGGAAGTGTTCGATCGGGGGAATTCGCCCGCGCCTCACACGATTACCAACAATTATCTGACTCAATTCGTGCAAAAGGAATTCGGCGATCCGAACAACATCGACGTGCAGTTCGTCCCAATTCAACGATCGGAGGAAGTCACCAAGCTGAACGTTCTGATGGCCAGCGCGTCCGATGTGCCGGACATCGTATTCGTCTATGATTCCAGCGTATTTTACCGGTATGCCCAGCAGGGCGGGTTGACGGAGGTCGGTCCTTTGCTCGATGAGCACGGTCCGAATCTGAAGAAATTCCTCGGCGAGGAAACCCTGCAATACGGCAAACTGGACGGCAAGATGTACGCGATTCCGGGCAAGCGGGCCATCACCGGGCGTTATGCTTCCTATATACGTCAGGATTGGCTCGACGCCCTGAACCTGCCGGCTCCGCAAACGACGGAGGAATTGTACAATACTTTGAAAGCGTTTAAGGAGAAGGACCCCGGCAAAGTGGGCGGCAAAGTCATCCCGATGGGTATGGCGCTGGCTCCCGCCCAGTACGAACCGTTGATCTACTCCTTCATCAAGCCGGTGAAGGGCGATTTGACTTACCCGCAGCGGTATGAGATGCCTTTTCACGAAGGCTTTAAGGATGCCATGAAATTTATGAACAAACTGTACAACGAAGGGTTGATCAGCAAGGATTTCAGTCTGGATGAAGACAAGAGCCAGCTGGTCAAGGATATCCAAAACGGCAATGTGGGCTTTTTCTCCGACGATGTGGACCGTATCTTCTATGACGATGGAATTCTTGACAATCTGCTGAAAAATGTAAGCGGTAGCAAACTCGCCGCGATCGACGCCTATACCAATGCGGAAGGTAAACACGCCAAATCCCGCTATGCTTCCAACGGCCTCTACATCATGATTCCGAAAAGCAGCAAGCGCGCCGTAGAAGCGATTAAATATCTCGATTGGATGGCGTCCGGAGACAACCTGGTTCATATGTACAGCGGGGTGGAAGGCGAAAACTATGAACTGGTTGACGGCATCCCGGTCATGAAGCCCGATGCGCCTCAGGAAGCGGTGGACCGGATTTACAACGGCGGCGACATGGCGATTATCTCCAACGGGAAAAACTTCGGCGATGTGAAGACCAACGAAAAAGCCTGGATTTTCGGCTTCCCGGAACGCAACCAGGAGATGCTGCGGCAATCGATCGATATCGCCAACCAGGACACGATCGGCCCGATCGCTTTCGGCAAACCGATTGAAGCGGAAGCCAAGTACGGCACCGCCCTGCTCGATAAATTGAACGTGATTATCGTAAAAAGCACGATGTGCAAACCGGAGGAATTCGAGCAGGTCTATGAGCAGGAAATGAAAGACTTCATGGCCAAAGGCGGTGCCGAACTGCAAAAAGAGCTTGAGGAGGCGCTCAAAGAGCTGAAATAGCCGGAAGCTGGAAATGACGAATGTCGGGGCGTAAAGACTCATGTCATGCCTTTGCGCCCTTCCTTTTTTCCGGACAGGAGGGGACCAAGTTGAAAGGATCAGCTTATATCAAGCGATATTGGCAGCTGTACGCGCTGCTGTTGCTGCCGATCGTTTATTTTCTGATATTCCGCTACGGGCCGATGTACGGCGTTCAAATCGCTTTTAAAGATTTTAATTTGTTTCAGGGGATCGCGGGCAGCGAATGGATCGGCTTTGACGCCTTCCGCCAGGTCTTCGCCATGCCGGATTTTTACGTGACCTTGCGAAACACGTTCATGCTGAATTTTCTCGATCTGATCGTATCTTTTCCGGCGCCGATCCTCCTGGCAATCATGCTGTTTGAAATGAGATCGGTCTGGTTCAAAAAAATCTCGCAGACCATTCTGTACATCCCCCATTTTATTTCCTGGGTCATCATCGGGGGGATTGTTTACCAACTGTTCGGCAACCAATCCGGCATGATCAATAACCTGTTGATGAACATGGGGCTTGATCCGATCCCTTTTCTTACCGAAAAAAATCCCTGGCTGCTCACCTATTTGTTCACGGGCGTCTGGCAAAGCGCAGGCTGGGGGACCATTCTGTACCTGGCCGCCCTCACCGGCGTCAACAAGGAGCTGTTTGAAGCGGCGGAAGTCGATGGAGCCGGGAGGTTGAAGCGGATCTGGCATATCACCCTGCCCTCGATCAAGCCGACCATCGTGACGCTGTTGATTCTCAACCTGGGCAAAATGATCAGCATCGGCTTCGATCGTCCCTATATTATCGGCAACGTGGCGGTCCGGGAATATTCCGACGTACTTAGCACCTTCGTTTACCGGGTGGGCCTCGAATCGGGGCAATATACGCTGGCTACCGTAGTCGGTTTGTTCCAGGCGGTTGTAGGGCTCGTCTTTATTTTAGGCTCCAACTACATTTCCAAAAAGCTGACCGGAGACGGCATCATGTAGAACCTGTTAGGGAAAGGAGTTGATTTTCGTGAGCGAACGCGCATCCAACCGCATGTTCGAAGCCTTTTTAATCGTTTGTGTTTTTATTTTCGTCATGCTTTGTCTAGCTCCATTCCTGCATATCATTGCGATTTCCTTGAGTTCGAACCGGGCGATCACCTCGGGCGAAGTGACGCTGTTTCCCATCGAGTTCAACTGGGAGGCTTACAGCAAAGTGTTCTCCGATGTATCGATGCTCCGTTCTCTCGGGTTTACGATCATCCTGACCGTGGCGACCACGCTGCTCTGCATGGTGTTTTCGGTCGCCGCCGCCTATCCGCTGACGAAAGGGAATCTCAAGGGACGCCGCTTTTTCATGTATCTGATCATTATCACGATGTTTTTCAGCGGCGGCATCATTCCCGAATATCTCCTGATTCGCGACCTCCATATGATCAACTCGGTATGGTCGCTGATTTTGCCGGGTCTCATCAGCCCGTTCAACCTGATTATTCTCATTTCCTTCTTCAACAATATTCCGCCAAGTCTGGAGGAATCCGCGGAGATCGACGGGAGTTCCCATTTGCACACGCTGATCAAAATCGTGCTTCCCCTTTCCATGCCGGTGCTGGCGACGCTGGCGCTCTTCTACGCCGTCGGCCGCTGGAACGGGTTCCAGGATTCCCTGATGTATATCAATAATCCGGACCTCTATCCGATTCAACTGAAGCTGTACCAGATGGTACAGAACAACATGGTCACGGAATTGACCCAGATGGAAGGCTCGAACAGAACGGCGCTGACCCCGGAAAGCCTCAAGGCGGCCAGCGTGGTGTTCGCCACCGTGCCGATTCTGCTGGTTTATCCCTGGCTGCAAAAGTACTTCGTCAGCGGCGTCATGCTCGGCGCGGTGAAAGGGTAGAAGCAACGGAAGGGGGGATGGGCAATGCAGAACGATAAAGGAACGTATTCATTTTCGACCTGTTGGAATATCAAAAGGCATACGGTTGGACGGGAGATGGTCCGGGAAATCGGGGAGCTCGGCTTTCACTATATCGAGCTGAATTACAACGTAACCCGGGAGATGCTTGCGACGATCGAGCCGATGATCGAGCGGGGGGAAATCGGCGTATCCAGCGTGCACAACACCTTCCCCCATGTCCCCGATCCGGACTACGGCACGGATTCCGTACTGCTCGGGTTCGAGGAGGAAGACAAACGGCAGCGGGCCATCGAGCTGTTGGTGCGGTCCGCGGAGTATGCGCATCGCTACGGGGCGCAGGCGGTCGTCGTCCATCCCGGAGAGGTGCCTATGGCACATGAGACGATCAAAGAACTGGAAAGATTGTACAACGAGTCGGGGAGAGACTCCGAAATGTACCGGACCAAGTGGCGGGAGATGATGGAACGGAGACAGGCGGAGAGCGGCCGATACGTGGATCAAATCTGCCGAAGTTTGGAGGAAGCGAGCGACCGGATCGCGGCCAAGGGCTACAAGGTGGGCTTCGGCATCGAAACCCGCTCCCGCCCGAATCAGATACCAAGTTTACAGGAAGCAAAGATGATCATCGAAAGATTGAAGGGCGCGCCGGTGTACTTGTGGTACGACATCGGGCACGCCACCATGATGGAACGATTGGGCCTGTACGACAACGACAAGGAAATGGACGGGTTGATGGATTCCATCCTGGGGGTCCATATTCACGAAACGATCGGTCTTTCCGACCATTGGTGCCCTTATGTGCACAGCAAGGATATGCGGTCTTTTGACCGTTTCCTGCCCATGATCGAAAAGGCCAAGGTCAAAGTGTATGAGCTGAAAGCGGCATGCCGGCCGGAGGAAATTCACGAGAGCCATGAGCTGATCCTAAGCAAACTACCCGGCGCAGGCGACGGGAGCTTGACGTAATGCGAATATCGGATACGTTCGATCGCGAGAGCGCTTTACGGTATGCGCCCCGGCTGCTTATGGACAAACGGGAGCCCTTCTTCCCCGTGCGGATCGGGGTGACCGCATTTGAAGCGGAAGGGGATTCCCTTTCTTTCCGGCGCCGCATAGCATTCACGGACCCGAAGGTGCAAAGCGTGCTGGAGTACGCGATTTATTATGACTACGACATCCAGCACCTCTACGACCTGGAGCATGTCTGGATTTACATCGGTAAGGAAGGCGAGATTGTGGATGCGGAAGCCAGCTTTCACGGGAAATACCTGAAGGCGCTTCGGTCCGACCGCTCCAATATAAACCATGGCCGGGTGACGCTGTATGTGCAGCCCGGTAAGCATGCGATGGCGCCGCTGGCGGAGCGGTTTGAACGGCTGCCGGATTTCGAGCGCTGCACGATGGAAGAGGCCGGGGCGGACGGGGTCATCTACGGGGACATGTTCGCCGGATTGATCCGGAAGGACCATGAAACCGACCGCCGGGTTCGGGAGCATCTGCAAAAATTCCGCTTCCGGCCTTCCCGGGAATATGAAGAATTTCGCTGGGAAAAGGAAGCGGAGCGGTTCGTTCCGTGGGAGCGATTGTATGCGGAGATTCCCGAGCGCATGCGGAAAGAATTGGCCTTGATCCGCGGATGGTAACACCGGCGTTGGCTGATCGCTGAACTAAACATGGGGGAAGTGAGCAGGATGTACGAAAAACTGGTGGCTGTGAACGATGCCTGGGCGGAGGAAGGAAAGGCCCGTCAAATATTGGAACCGGAAAGCCGCTATTATGGCGGAACGATCGATCCGGCGACAGGCATCGCCTGGGTCAACCATACGACGGGCACACCGACGGTCATGGCCTTTTGGGGGGCGGCTTTGGTCAATCCCAAATCCGCCTTTTACCGGGACGAGGAACTGCTGGAACGGCTCAAGCTGGCGGCGGAATTCGTGCTGCGGCTCCAGCACGAGGACGGCTCCATTTCTCCGGGCTGGACCAACTCCCATTCCCCGCCGGACACGGCCTTTGTCGTCGTCGGTTATGCGCAGTTGGTCCAATTGCTTGCCGGAGATGCCTGGGAGCCGCTGGCCCCCGTCGTGGAACGAATGAAGCTGTTCCTGGAGAGGACGATCCCGGTTCTGCTGACCGGCGGATGCCACACCCCGAATCATCGCTGGGTATTGTGCGCCGCTTTGGGATTTCTTCATGACATCTTCGACCTTGAGGAAGCCGTACGGCGGGCCGACCAGTGGCTGGCCGAAGGGATGGACATCACGCCGGACGGCGAATGGACCGAGCGGAGCAACGGCATTTACAGCGCGGTCAGCGATCTTATGCTGATCCACGCGGCCCGTCTTCTGCGGCGCCCCGCACTGCTTGAGCCGGTCCGCCGGAATTTGCGGATGATGACCTACCTCGTTCATCCGTCCGGTGAAATCGTCACGGATTATTCGGGGCGCCAGGATTTGGGCCAATATCATGATTTGTCGCCGTACTATCTGCCTTATGCGATTCTGGCCCGTCTGGACCGCGATCCGGTGTTTGCCGGCATGGCCCGGCTGGCGGAGGGCGCCCTCACGGGGCCCGGCGTTGTGTCCACCAATGTGCTGGTCCGGATGATGCTGGAGCCCGAATTAAGGCAGCCCGCCGTGGAGCCGGCCCTGATTCCGACCCGTTACGAAAAGCTGCTGAACGGCGAGTTTCTGCGTGCCGGCTATTTGGCCGGGATGGAGGCGGCAGGACATAACGGCCGCGTCTTCCACAGCCGGCTGCATACCGAATTCGGCGCACCGGTGGCCCGCTACCGGGACGGCGATACCAGCGTGACGCTGATGACGGAGACCCCTTCGTTCTTTGCGCTCCGTCACGGCAAAGTCCGGCTTTTGGCGGTTCAGATCGCCTCCTATTTCTACCCCGGCTACATTCCGATGCAGGAAATGACCGTGCTGGAAAACGGCTACAGGCTTGAAGGGGAACAAAAGAAAGGCTATTACGGACCGGTTGCGGAGACGCTGCTCCCCGTCACATCCAGAGAGCCCGTCAGCCCGTGGTATCTTCTGCCCCATCACAGCCGGCTTCTCACCCATGAGCAGAAAATCCGCGTGACGGTGGAGGCGCTCCGTACGGATCGCGGCTGGGAGCTTAAAGTCGGATGCGCGGAGCCGCTGGATGTCATGACCCAAATTTCGCTTGTATTCGGCAGCGAAGGCGAGTTCGTCGCCGGGGAATTTCAGGATAACGGCAGCGATACCTTGCTGTGGAGCGGGGGCGCCGCCCGGTACGAATGCGAAGGGGACTGGGTGGAGCTGACGGGCGGAGAGCTGGCGCATTTATCGACCGGCGTCCGCGAAGCGGGTCTCCCCCCTCACTGCAAAACCCTGCTCGTCAATGTGATGACTCCCTTCGAAAAGACGATCGTCCTTACGCTTTCGCCGGGAACGAAAAGGGAGTAGTGAGGGGAAAACGGGAGCGGGAGCGATTGGCGGTATCGGGTTGAACGGTTTGAAGCGGGAAATCCGCCTTGTCATTGTCGGGTAAACGCGACCAAACGGATAAAGAGATGGAGGGAAAACGAAACGATGGCGGATTATTTGGAACCGCGGGAAAGTATCGGCTACTGGTTGGGGGAAGATCCGGAGAATATTTTGCCCGTCCTCGCCGGACGTTACATCGGCGCGAATCCGCCGCTCCCGTTCGCCTTCCGGGGATTTCGCCGGAACGGCATTTTGCAGACCGGGGACGGCATGTTTGACATGGACCTGACGGCACGCCTGCCCGAGGCCGGACAGGGCGATTACGCTTACGTCTTCGGTCTGGTGTGGAGCGACGACGAGCGCTCGCTGGATACGGGGATCATGCCGCTCGGGCCGATCCGGTTGTACGTGAACGAGCGTCTGCTGTACCGTTCGAGCGCGGTGGATGAACTCGATCCGCAGGCGAAAGCGGTCGTGCCGCTGACGCTGGGGCGCGGCTGGAACACGCTGCTGATCGAGGCCCGCCGTACCGAAGCCGGCTTCGGCTGCCGGTTTGGGGCGGAGGAGGCGAAGGTGCGCATCCTTCAGGTGCTGGCCCCCTTCGCCGAGCGCAAGGAAGAGGCGGGCTGGCTGTATTCCGAGCCCACCGCCGTGCCGCTCTTCGGAGAGCAGGGAAACGGGGCGTTTCCCGACTACCGGCGATCCGAGAAGAGCAGCGGGCTCCGCTGGCTCCCCACGGGGGAGTGGAGCGCGGATCGGATGGCGCGCCCCAACTGTGCGCGGCTCTTCGAAAGCCCGGACGCGGGGAAGCCCGTGTCTGCTCTGGCCTGGAGCCGAATAGACGGGGCCCTGCCGGGCGAGAGAACGGTATGGGAGGGCCGGGTGTGGGGCGCGACCACCTTCTGGCTGGACGGAACCCCTGTCGTCCGCTTGGAGAAGGCGGGCACCTTCCGGGAAGAAGTGACGCTTGGGGAAGGGGGCGGCCAGGTGTTGGTACAGACCGCTTCTTCGGAAGCGGGCTGGGGATTCGAGCTGGAACTGAGCGGTACCCGGGGGCCGATCCCGCTGACCCTGCCCGCCGGGGTTCTCGGGAGCCGGGGCCCTTGGCTGTATGCCGGCCCGCTCGCCCCCGATGTGACGGCCGCCCCGGCGAAGGCTGCTTCTTTGCGGCGGCTGTTCGAGCATGCGGACGGCGGCGAAGGGGCGCATGGCAAGGTGTACTGGTCGCTGGATGCGCCCGGGTGCGCGGTGCGGCCCTTCTACGAAAACGCCATGCTCAGCAACAAGTGGACGACCGGCTCCGCCACCAACTTCGGACGCTGGGATTATCCCCTGGGCGTGACCATGTACGGGTTGCTTCGCGCGGCGGAAACGCTGGAACGAAAGGATATCGCGGATTATGCTTACAGGCATATTACGGTCTGCACCGATTTTTACGACTACGCGTTATGGGACAAAGAAATCTACGGTTTTCCATCCGTCAATCATCAACTGGTGCTGATCCGGATGCTGGATAACTGCGGCTCCTTCGGCTCGGCTATGCTGGAGGCTTATAAGCGCTGCCCGGAACCGGATTTTCTCCGCATTGCCCGCGCCATTGCCGATTTCATCAAAAACCGGCTGGAACGAAGGGACGACGGTGCCTTCTACCGGCTGTGCCCCGGCGAATATGCCGCAAACACGATGTGGGCGGATGATCTGTACATGAGCGGCCCGTTTCTGGTCCGCTACGCCCGGGCGGCGGACGACCCGGCCTGCCTTGACGAGGCCGCCCGTCAATTTTTGCTGTTCCGCCGGTATCTGTTTATGCCGGAGCCGAGGGTTATGTCCCATGTGTTTGATTTTAAGGTGGGCAAAGCCACCAAAATTCCCTGGGGAAGGGGCAACGGGTGGACGGTGTTTTCCCTTTCCGAAATTTTGGAGGCGCTGCCTCCGGAGCATAAGGACCGGGCGGAGCTGCTGGACTTCTTCGGTGAGCTCTGCGGCGGCATCGCCGCCTTGCAGGGCGAATCCGGGCTTTGGCGGCAGGTGCTGACCGAGGAGGATGCTTATGAAGAAGCCTCCTGTACGGCGATGTTCGCCTATGCTTTCGCCCGGGGCGTCCGTTTCGGCTGGCTGCCGAAAGACGGTTACGGCGCAGCCGCCATCCGGGCCTGGCGGGGACTGGTGCGGGAGGCCATCGACCGCCAAGGCAACGTCCATGGCGTGTGCAGCGGGTCGAGGTACTCTTTTACCCCGGATTATTACAAATATGATCTAAGGACCGTGATCAACGACAACCATGGCATCGGCATTATGATGCTGGCCGGCGTGGAGGTCGGGAAGATGAAGGAAGGCCTGGGCCTTCTGCTTCGGGACGAACGCGGCGCGTCCGCGGATGAAAAGTAAAAAAGGAGATGGAGCGCGATGTCTGAGCAAACGGGAACGCTGCGCTTGACGATGGCTCAAGCCTTGCTGAAGTTTATGGAGAACCAGTACCTTGAGGCGGACGGGGAGGAAATTCCTTTTTTTAAAGGCGTGATGGGCATCTTCGGCCACGGCAATGTGACCGGTTTGGGCGAAGCCCTGGAGCAGGGAAAAGGACGGCTTGTCTTCATCCAGGGGAAAAACGAGCAGGGGATGGTGCATGCCGCCGCCGCTTTTGCCAAACAGACCAACCGGCGGCAGATCTTTGCCTGTACCGCATCCATCGGGCCGGGATCGCTGAATATGGTGACGGCCGCGGCGGCGGCCACCGTCAACCGGATTCCGGTCCTGCTTCTGCCCGGAGACCATTTCGCCTGCCGCCAGCCGGATCCGGTGCTTCAGCAAATGGAGGTGGGCAGCGATTACACCGTCTCCGCGACGGACGCCTTCAAGCCGGTCAGCCGCTATTGGGACCGGATTACCCGGCCCGAGCAGCTGATGGCGGCCGCCCTCCAGGCTATGCGGGTGCTGACGGACCCGGCGGAGACCGGAGCGGTGACGCTGGCGCTGCCCCAGGATGTGCAGGCGGAAGCGTACGACTATCCGGCTTCCTTCTTCGCGAAGCGGGTGCACGCGCCGGACCGCCGGCCTCCCGCGGCCGCCAGCCTGAAGCGGGCCGCCGAGAGGGTCGCGGCCGCCCGCCGCCCGCTGATCATCGCCGGCGGCGGCGTTCACTATGCGGGGGCGATTCGGGAGCTGACCGATTTTGCCGAAGCTTTCGGCATCCCCGTCGGGGAAACGCAGGCCGGCAAAAGCGCCATGAGCTGGCGCCATCCTTTAAGCGTCGGCGGCATCGGCGTGCTCGGCACCAAGGCGGCCAATGTGCTCGCCCGGGATGCGGATCTGATCATCGGCGTCGGCACCCGGTATTCCGATTTTACCACCGCGTCCAAATGGCTGTTCCGCCATCCGCAGGTGTCTTTTTTAAACCTGAATGTTCAGGGGGCCGACGGGATCAAGATGGACGGCTTGCCCTTGATCGCCGATGCGAAGGAAAGTCTGCCCGCGCTTAAGGCGGTTCTTTCCGCCATGTCGTATCGAAGCGGCTATGACCCCGATGAGCTGGCGAGGCTTAAAGCGGAGTGGGACGCGGAGGTGGACCGGCTCTATGCGGACGAAGCGGAGGGCGGCTTGTCGCAGACCCGGGCGCTCGGCATCATCAATCAGACGATCGATCCGGAAGCGGTCATCGTAAACGCGGCGGGCAGTTTGCCGGGAGATCTGCAGCGGCTGTGGCGCTCCGTCCACCCGAAAACCTACCATATGGAATACGGCTTTTCGACCATGGGATACGAGGTGAGCGGCGCGTTCGGCGTCGCCTTGACGGAGCCCGGCCGGGACGTTTATGCCCTGGTGGGTGACGGCAGTTATTTGATGCTGCATTCGGAAATGATCACGAGCCTGCAGGAGCGGCGGAAGATCACCATCCTGCTTTTTGACAACCATGGATATCAATGCATTCACAACCTGCAGCGGGAAAACGGCAGCGGCGGTTTCGGCAACGAATTCCGCTACCGCAGCCCGGAAACGGGAAGCTTGAGCGGGGATTATCTGACCTTCGATTTCGCGACCCATGCCCGGAGTCTGGGCGTGAAGGCCTACAGCGCGACAACGGCGGAGGAACTGGAAGCCGCGCTGAAGCTCGCCAAGGAAGAGGAGGCCACCACGCTGATCGCGATTTCCGTTCTGCCGGGAACCCATACCGGGGGATACGAGTCCTGGTGGCGGGTCGGCGTGCCGGAGCATTCCTCCTCGAACGAGGTCAACGCGGCACATCGGCGGATGCTGCAAAGAACCGGAGAAGCCCGGCCTTTCTAAAATTCGATCGTAAAGGAGCAGGTTATCCATGGAAAAATGGAGCTTTAAGCTGGGCGCCCATCCCATCAACTGGGTAGGCGAAGATGTCGAAGAGCATGGCGCGGATACTTCCTATGAACAAATTCTGGACGACATGCAGGCTCTGGGGTTGAAGGGAACGGAAATGGGCCGCAAGTATCCCCGGGACCCGGCGGTGCTTCGCCGGGAACTGGATTCACGCGGCATTCAGCTCGTGTCCCAATGGAAATCGGTGCGGTTCTCCGATCCGTCCCGGCGAGCGGCGGAGCTGGAAGCTTACCGGCGGCATGCGGATTTTCTGGCCGGCTTCGGCAGCAAGGTGATCAGCACCTGCGAGACGGGAGGTTCTTTTTTTGCCGATGCTTTAGGAGCAGGGGGCGCGGGCGGGGCTCCGCCGCGGGGCCTGGACGACGAGGGCTGGAAGCATCTGGCCGAGGGGCTGAACGAAGCGGGGAGAATCGCTCAAAGCTTCGGTCTCAAGCTGGCCTATCATCATCATGCCGGCACCGCGGTGGAACGGCCTCATGAAATCGAAAGGTTGATGGAGACGACCGATCCGAATCTGGTCTATCTGCTGTTTGATACCGGCCATGCTTTGTACGGCGGGGCCGATCCGCTTGAATTGTTGCGCACCCATTCCGATCGCGTGGCTTACGTTCACTTGAAGGATGTCCGTCCCGGGGTGCTTGCGGCCGCCCGGGAAGAAGGCTGCGATTTTATCACCTGCATTCGCCGGGGCGTCTTTACCGTCCCGGGGGACGGGTGCATCGATTTCGCCCCGATTGTCCGGGAACTGGAGAGTCGCGGTTATCAAGGCTGGGCGATGCTGGAGGGAGAGCAGGATCCGGCAGCGCACCCTCCTTATGAATACGCCAAACGGTCGATGGAATATCTGTATTCCCTTTGAACCGAGGGGGAGAAGAGAACGGGAACGGAGGAATCAGGATGGGGAAGACGGTAAAAGTGGGGATTATCGGAGCCGGCCGGATCGGCAAAATCCATGCGGAACATTTACTGCGGCTGGATGACGCGGAGGTGGCGGCGATCAGCGATCCGTTAGCCGGCGGGGAACTGGAAGCCTGGGCCGCCAAGCGGGGAATCCGGCGAATTACGACCGACAGCGGGGAGGTGATCGGGGATCCGGAGATCGATGCCGTGTTCATTTGCTCGCCGACGAATACCCATGTGCCGCTGACCTTGGCGGCTGCCGCCGCGGGGAAGCATATTTTTTGCGAGAAGCCGGTCAGCATGGATTTGCAGCGGACCCAGGAGGCGTTGGAAGCGGTGCGGCGCGCCGGAGTCATGATGCAAATCGGGTTTAACCGCCGGTTTGACCATAATTTCAAACGGGTCCGCGAGCTGGTGCGGGAAGGCCGGATCGGCGAACCGCAGATCATCAAAATCACCTCGCGCGACCCTTCTCCGCCCGCTGCGGATTATATCCGGCGTTCGGGAGGGCTGTTCATGGACATGGCGATCCATGACTTCGATATGGCGCGTTTCCTGGCGGGCAGCGAAGTCGAGGAGGTTTACGCCAAAGGCGCGGTATTGGTGGACCCGGTGTTTGCCGAATACGGCGATGTGGACACGGCGATCACGACGCTGCGGTTCAAAAACGGGGCAATCGGAGTGATCGACAACAGCCGCCGCGCCGTGTACGGGTATGACCAACGCGTGGAGGTTTTTGGATCAGGCGGAAGCGTCACGGCGGACAATGATTTTCCGAACTCCGTGGTGATCAGCCATGGAGAAGGCGTTGTCCGCGAGAAGCCCCTTTACTTTTTTCTGGAGCGATATAAGGAGGCTTTCTTGGAGGAGATTCGGGGGTTTATAGATAGCATCCGTACGGGGAGCCCGGTGGAGGTCGACGGTTTTGACGGGCTTCAGGCCGAACGGATCGCCCATGCCGCCAAACGCTCGGCCCGGCTCGGTCGTCCGGTGCTGCTCAACGAACTGGAACCGGCGGGAAAACAACATCCATAGCGGAGGTGGAAGCATGTCGCAATATTTGATCTCGGCTGCTCGGGAGCCGGATAAATCCGGACGCATTCTGTCCGTGACGCCGGAATCGGCACAATGGAAGTATGTGGGTTTCGAAGTGTACCGGCTGCGGCCCGGCCAGACCCTGAGTCAGGAAACCGGGGACCAGGAAGCTTGCATCGTCCTTCTCAGCGGTAAAGCGGACGTGAGTGCCGGGGATGAAGGGTGGACGGGAATCGGGCGGCGGATGAGTGTGTTCGAGAAAACTCCTCCTTACTCCGTCTACGTTCCTTCCGGCACCCGTTTTACCGTCGGCGCGTCGACCGAGCTGGAACTGGCGATATGCCGGGCGCCCGGCCGGGGGACGCTGTCGCCCCGGTTGATTGCGCCCGAAGCGGTGGGCGTGGAGCACCGGGGCAGCGGCAGTATGGGCCGGCTGGTTCATAACATCCTGCCGGAGCAGGAGCCGGCCGACAGTCTGCTCGTTGTCGAAGTGTTCACCCCCGGCGGACACTGGTCCAGCTACCCGCCCCACAAGCATGACCGTGACGATCTCCCGGAAGAATCGCTGCTCGAGGAAACCTATTATTTCCGGGTCGTCCCCGAGCAGGGATTTGCTGTGCAGCGGATTTACACGGAGGACCTGTCGATCGACGAAACGCTGACGGTTCGGGACGCGCAAACGGTATTGGTACCGAAGGGCTATCATCCCGTTTCCGCGCCGCCCGGCTACGAAGTCTACTATCTTAACGTTATGGCGGGCCCGCACCGGACCTGGAAGTTTTTCAACGATCCGGGGCATGCCTGGCTGATGGAGCGGAAAGGTTGAATATTTTATTTTCCCCTGTCTGGTAGTTTGCGAGAAATATTTACACAGCGTGCCCGCCCTTACGGCGGGCTTTGTTGTTGCTGTGTTGCTGCTGCTCCCGCTCCCGCTGTTACCAATGTTACCAATATTACCATTGTTGCTATGCCTGCTCATGCCGCCTGCCGATGGAACTCCACTGTTATGCTATACTTTGAATAAACGGGGGTTGCCTGCTTTTGACAAGACTGTGGGTTAGGTGGTGCCTAATTTGTACGCTTTGCTGCCAGCCGGTTTATTGATCGTCTATCTGGTCTGCTTGCATACCGTATTTTCAAAGAAAATAACACGCCGGCACCAAGGAAAGCACGAATACGGGATGGGCGTTTTGTTTGTATTGGTCATGAATTGGATCTATACCTTCTTAAATGCAGTACCCTTCGGATTTTTTGCGTTTTCCGCGATTTTCGGGAAGCCCCCTATGATTCTGGCGGGAAGTCTGCTGTTCCTTGTCCTGACATTGTGTCAGCACGCCCTGGCAACCTACTATAAAACATACGCGGGATACGTGGTTTGGGCGTACCTGTTGTTTTTGGGCGGAGTGGGGTGCTACATTTTATCTCTTTATGCGGCGTGACAGGATAAATAACGGGAATTTTTCCCGCTAAATTGGTGGCTAGGTGGTTGGGAAGGCAAAATAGCTGGAAAACCTCCCGCTATTTTACCCGAAAGTGCGTAAATCGGCGATTGCGCCGTAAAATAGCTGGAACTTTTCCAGCTAAATCGGATTTAAAGGGCAAAGGCGAAAATTTAACATGAGTTTTTCCCGTTAATACGTACCAATAAAATATGAAGCAGGTGGGACGCTCCATGAAAGTATACCTGAAAAAAGGCGCAGATCATGAATTTGCGAATCACAATTTTTATGCCGCGTATGACGGATTTAAGCAGATGGGTTTCGAATTGCGTTATTTTCAAGATGTAAGTGAATTGTCCGATCATCAAAAGGAAGACATCGTGGTTGGTTATGTCGATGACGTCAGATCCATGCTCCGTAAATACGATATTACCGCACCCGAGATGGATTACCCAGAAGAGCTAACGGGCTATTTAGGCCGAAAAGTGTGGAAATCAAAGCTGAGTACGATTGCTAATCATCCGGAAAATTGGAACGTATTCGTTAAACCGGTCGAAGATAAGAAATTTACCGGGGTTGTGGTCAGAAGCACAAGGGATCTAGTCGGAAGCGGGTCTTATGGTGAGGATCCCGAAGTATGGTGCTCGGAAGTCGTCAAATTCCAAGCGGAGTGGAGATGCTTCGTGAGGTATGGACAGATTTTGGATGCTCGCAGGTACAGAGGAGACTGGAGACTACATTTTGATTCTCAAATCCTACATAACATGGTTACCCAGTTCCGGTCGGCCCCGAGCGGATATGCGGTCGATATCGGATTGACGGAACAAGGGGAGACCTTGCTGATTGAAGTGAATGACGGGTATGCGCTCGGACATTACGGCTTGTTAAGCCTGGACTATGCGAAGTTGCTGGCGGCAAGATGGGCGGAATTAACGAGTACAGCGGATGAATGTGATTTTTGATCTTGAATGAAGGAGGGCAATCAAATATGCGGCAAGAAACCGTTAGGGTTCGTCATGCCAGAGGGAGAGGGGCGGCAGATGATATGATAAGGCATTGATTTGCTAGATTTTATAAAGAGTTATTGTTACAATGCGATTAAATTTACACTTTGAAGAGTGGTGTCCCTAATTGTCAATTCAACTTCCAATCGATGAGATCAAGGCTATGTGCGGTACGACGAGCTATCAGAGAGGGGTGGAATATTACCGTGCAGGACGCGTCGTGAATTTTCAATGTAATGAAGACGAAGGGTATTATTCCGCACGCGTAAAAGGCTCCGGCTCAAAATTATACGATGTTTCTGTTTATGTGGAGGAAGATGAAGTAATTGAGGCGGATTGCAACTGTCCGGCTTTTTTGAGTTCCTACTATTACTGCAAACACGTTGGCGCTTTGCTTCTGGCTATGAAAGATGCGAACGAAGCCGCTTCTTCCCATCCCGATCCATGGATGCAGAGAATGAGCCATTTTCTTGACTCCACTGCCTCGGGCCACAATTCGAAATCGAGCGCAATTGCTGTAATGGAGATGATCTCCCTTTTTAAAAATAACCTACAGCCATCAAGAGAAGTCTATCCATCGGCACCTATCAAGTCTAAGGATGATTTGCAGCTCGAATATTTCCTCAAGTTGACAAACTCTTATCAGGGAGGTCAACTGTTTCTGGAAATGAAAGTGGGGGTCAAGAGACTTTATGTGGTCCAAAAAATAAAGCAGTTTCTCAAGGCTGTGGAACTGGGCCAATCGATGGTTTTCACCAAACTGTTCAGTTATGACCCGGAAATCCATCGGATCTCGGAGCGGGAGAAGGCTGTGCTGAACGAGTTGATTGAAATCATGAACATCGAGGAATTTTATCGCAGTTCAGCCCCTTATTACATTAGTGATGGAGCGAATGCAAGAGCCGTTGCCATCTCTCCCCAGACATGGGCCCGACTTGCTCCGATGCTGGAACAGGTGAATTGCTTGATCCAGCCAGGTATGGCAAACCCGGTGAAGTTTCATCTGCTGTCCGGCCCGCTTCCGCTTGAATATAAGCTGGACCAGCAGGCCAAAGGTAAAGATTACATGATGAGGATCAGCAATTTAAACGATCTGATCCTTTTGCCAGCCTATGAAATTGCAGGATATCAAGGGGCTGTGTATAAGCTGGAAGCCAATGAAGTCCGATTGCTCTCTATGCTGAAAAGTACGTTGAATAAATACTTATCTGACAATACGCTACACATCCCCGTCGAACAGATCGCTCCCTTCGTGCAAACCGTCGTTCCCGGATTGCGCAAAATAGGCAACCTATCAATCGGAACTGACATCTCCGGGCGGATTGTTGAACCGAAGTTGTACCCGAAGCTGTATCTGGATATTCAGGATGAAGTACTGACCGCGCGTCTGGAGCTTGACTATGAGGGGACAATCATTGTCCCGGATCTGAAGGACAGCGTGCCGACCGGACAAGCTCTTGCAGAAAACACGGATCAGATTCTGATGAGGGACATCCAGGCGGAGCAGCGGCTGATCGGCATGCTGGATCAGTCCCCGCTCAAGCGGTCGGACAACAGCTGGTCCGCCGAAGGTGCGGATGTAATTTATGAAATGTTGTTCTATGTTCTGCCGCGACTGGAGGACGAGATGGAGATTTATTTGTCCTCGGCCGTCAAGTCGATGTTCACGGACCGGAAGAGCCGCCCGAGAATCAAGGCCGACCTTGGCAGCAATCTGGATTGGCTCGAAATTTCGTTCGAGCTGGACGGAGTCGATGAGAAGGAATTGCGCCGGATTATGCGGAGTATCGTGGAGAAGAAGAAATATTACCGGCTGAGCAGCGGCGCCTTTCTGTCCCTGGAGGAGGAAGAGTATGCCAGCTTCGGCCAAATGGCCGACCAGCTGGGTCTCGGCAAAACCGATCTGCGCGGCAACAAGATCAAGGTTCCGGCGGTTCGGGCTTTGCAATTGCCTGACCGCGGCGAATTGAACAAAAGCGTGAGCTGGGGCAAGGCTTTGCGCAAATTCCTCAACGATGTCCGCGACCCGGAACGGATGGAGTTCGAGGTGCCGGAGGAGCTCGGGAACGTGCTCCGCGACTATCAGGTACAGGGATTCCAGTGGCTGAAAATGCTGGCGCATTACCGCTTCGGCGGCATTTTGGCGGATGATATGGGACTGGGCAAAACGCTGCAGAGTATCGCCTATATTGTTTCCGAACGCCAAGAGGCTGCCGGGAAAGAACGGACTCAGACACTGATCGTGGCACCTTCCTCGCTGACCTATAATTGGGAGAATGAATTTGCCCGATTTGCTCCGGATTTACGTGTTCTGGTCGTAGCAGGGCTGAAGGCGGAGCGGAATGAGCTTCTGAAAGATATCGATGAAGCCGACGTTATCGTCACTTCCTATCCCTTGCTGCGAAGAGATATTGAGGTTTATCGGGATCGGACGTTTGCCAGCCTGATTCTGGATGAAGCACAGGCGATCAAAAATGCTGGCTCCCAGACGGCGCAAGCGGTCAAAGAACTCCAGGCGACCCGGAAATTTGCTTTGACGGGGACGCCGATTGAAAATTCGATGGATGAACTGTGGTCCATTTTTGATGCGGTATTTCCCGGTCTGTTTCCGAGTCAACCGTCTTTTCGCCAGCTGTCTTCCGAGCGGGTTTCGCGGATGGTGCGTCCGTTTATTTTGCGCCGGATGAAAAAAGATGTGCTGACCGAGCTGCCCGACAAGATTGAAACCGTGCAGCGTCCGGAATTGACGCCGGAGCAGAAGAAACTGTACGCGGCCTATCTGGCCAAGCTTCAGGAAGATACGGCCAAGGATTTGGCCGAGGAAGGCTTCCAGAAAAGCCGCATGAAAATTTTGGCCGGGATTACACGGCTGCGCCAGCTGTGCTGCCACCCCGCCTTGTTTGTCGAGGGCTATACGGGAGATTCCGGCAAGATGCAGCATTTGGAAGAAACCATCGGGGAATGCCTGTCTTCTGGAAAAAGGCTGCTTGTTTTCTCGCAATTTTCCAGCATGCTGCAACTGATTCGCGCAAGGCTGGAAGCGGCGGGCAGGAAGTTGTTTTATCTGGATGGACAGACCCCTGCGGCCGATCGGGTTGATATATGCCGGCGGTTTAATGAGGGGGAGGGAGACATTTTTCTCATTTCGCTGAAAGCGGGTGGAACCGGACTCAACCTCACCGGGGCGGATACGGTAATCCTGTATGATTTGTGGTGGAATCCGGCTGTGGAGGAACAAGCGATCGGCCGGGCACACCGGATGGGACAGAAGCATGTGGTGCAAGTCATTCGTCTCGTTACCGAAGGTACCATCGAAGAGAAGATGCTTGAGCTCCAAAAGCGCAAAAAAGATCTGATTGAGGAAGTTATCGAATCCAACAACAATACGGCGGGCACCCTGACGGAAGAGGATATCCGGGAACTGCTGATGGTGTAGGAAGACCGGAGACAAATGGACATCGATTCTCTTGCGAACGCCGGAGAATACCCCGTATGTCGCTACTCACGAATCGGGGCTCCATCACAACTATTATTTCGGGCGGAATGAGGCGGATTTGACGCCTTGGTTGGAGTTCTTTATTGATGGTTTGGCAGAGGTTTTTCAGGAAGCCGCGGCGATCGTAACGGAGAAATCTGTCCAAATGACGAAGATTGAACCCGATCTGATTCGTAGGTTAGATCCGCAACAAAGAATGGTGTTCGCCCAATTATCCTTTAAACAAGACACCCTGACGACAAGCGAGATGAGGGATCTTTCTTCGTTTGTCGGATCGTTCAATAAGAGAAAAGATAAGCCATTGGCGGGAAATGGGATTCATTGAGCCTCGCGATCAAGATGCCAAAAGAGTTCGTTCGATCAAGTTATCCGCGGAATACGAGAAGTTGGCACAAGATATCCGGAATGCGCCGGATAAGTTCGCCCATTTTCTTAAATGAATGGAGCACTGCGATCTCAACCTGAGATGCCGTAGTGTTTTTTTGCGGGAAAGGGAGGATTTTTTTTAGAAGTTAAAACTATGTACCCGAATTCTATTGAATCTACTGATATGAGAAGGATATGATAAATTGGTATATTCCGGTTGTGCGAGAAACAGAGCATTTCTTTTGATTCTCGTTATAATTATATGGATTGCAGCCACGTTATCCAGCTGTAAAGCAACTGATCCACCAGAGAGCGATATAGAGATTATCTCTAAAGAACTAATAGAAGTGCCTGGTCAAAATCCGAATATTGATATATACAAGTTATTTTATAAGAGTGATAACATCAAAGTCCTAACATATATGACGGTTCCCAAGGATGTAAATTTACGCTGGTTAGATGAGCATCCGGACGTAAATTCACCTGAAATTGTAGCGGAGAACAGGGAGACGGCAGGTTATGTAAGATATGGCTTAATTAATGTCAATCCCGAATCGAAAGGGGATTATTCGATACTGGATCGAGTTCCCGATATTCAGGCACCGGTGCTTCTGTTGCAAGGGACTGCCGATGAAAGTCTCATTTGGCAAACCGTTCAAGATTTTGCAGATGAAATGGAAGAAGCGGGTAAGACCGTGAAACTCGTTTTATACCCGGATGGTCGGCATGGGTTAGCGGACAAGTATCAAGACCAGAGGAACCAAGAAGTGATGCAATGGCTTCATAAGTATGGCGTACCCCAATCATTTGTCATGCAGTAGGAGTCCTGTTCGATTTGCTGGCTATTGTCTATCCAAATTATGCGTTTTAGAAAGGTTCGTGCTTGCCTAAAATACTGATGGAATACGCATCGGAAGATACGGAAGGGTCGATTTCTTTTCCCCGTACAGGCACGGTTGGGCCCCTGCCCACATACAATGAAATGATCCCACATGGAGATGGGTTGTTTTATTGTCATGAGATTCAGCAGGAGGTGTCTTCTTTGCCCGGATTGTTTACTGCCATAGCCTTATTTATCAAACAGCTGACTCTGCTTGTGTCGTACGTGAAAAATAATGCGTTCCCCCAGCCCCTCACAGAGGAAGAAGAGACGAGGCATCTGCAGCGGATGGCCGAAGGCGACGCGGTTTCCCGCAATTTGCTGATCGAGCATAACCTGCGGTTGGTGGCGCACATCGTCAAAAAATTCGATAACACCGGCGAGGACCTGGAGGATCTCATCTCCATCGGAACGATCGGGCTCATTAAGGCGATCGAAAGCTTTCGGCCGAATAAGGGCACGAAGCTGGCCACGTTCGCGGCCCGTTGTATCGAAAATGAAATCCTGATGCATTTGCGCAGCTTGAAGAAAACCCGCAAGGACGTGTCGCTGCACGATCCGATCGGAACGGATAAGGAAGGGAACGAAATCACGCTGATTGATATCCTGGGCACGGAGGCCGACGATGTCGTGGACCGGGTTCAGCTTAAAATGGAGAAAAGCAAGATTTACCGCAACCTTGACATTTTGGATGAACGCGAGCAGGAAGTGATCAAGGGACGGTTCGGCCTGGAGCATGGGGGCGAGGAGCGGACGCAGCGCGAAATTGCCAAGGAGCTCGGCATCAGCCGGAGTTATGTGTCACGGATTGAGAAAAGAGCGCTCATGAAGCTGTATCATGAGTTCTATAAGAAGAAATAGCAAGGGAAGTTGAGTTTCACGCTATAGGCACAATCGGATGGAAAGCAAAGGCGATGGAGAGATCCATCGCCTTTGCTTTCCATATTAGCGTTTCGGCATTTTGCTCTCATCCATGTACAGCAGGTTCCAGCGATGACCGTCCAGGTCGGCGAATCCTGCGCCATACATCCAGCCGTCCGTTTCACTCGGCTTGCCAAAAATACTTCCTCCGGCAAACTCAACTTTTCGGATAAAATCATCTACTTCTTCTCTGCTTCCGGCCCCAATGGAAAATATGACCTCCGCGCTATGGGAAGTATCTGCGGTTTTTGAACCTGTAAATTTCTCAAACGTTTCATCCGGGAACAGCAGAATCGTGGTTTGGCCTATGACCAGCTGGGCTCTCTCGCTTCCAACGCTCACCGCATGAAATCCGATTTCATTGAAAAATGCGGTTGACCTCACAACATCTTTGACCGGCAGGTTAATCCAGATTTCCTGTGACATGGCGGCAGCCTCCTGGAATGTATTTTCAACTACTCCTACTATAACTTACTTCCGGCAGCAGAAGCGAGCGAATCTTAAAATTGACAGCCCAGGCTTCCATTTGCTTTTTTTATGAAAAATATTATAGACTGTTTTTTAGCAGCTTTTGGTGTATTTATTCTGAAAGGGGAAGTAGCATGAATGCAAGCAGCAAACACAACTCGAATATTCTGAAAATCATATCAAGAGGATTATTGATCATCATAGGTGCTCTTGTAGCGGCGTACGGTCTGGAAGCCGTGTTGATACCCAATAAAGTATCGGATGGCGGTGTGACAGGCCTGAGTATCGTCGGTTCGAAGCAGTTTGGATTACCGTTAGGGCTGCTGATTGCTGTAATTAATATCCCTTTTGTATGGCTCGGTTATAAACAAATAGGTAAAAGCTTCGCCTTTTATTCCGTTCTCGGGATTGCTTCGTTGGCAATCGGCACGGTTGTTATGCATGATGTACCGACAATTATTCATGGCGATACATTATTGGTTACCGTTGTCGGCGGGATTATCATCGGCTTCGGAATGGGTTTGGCCTTGAGAAATGGCGGGGCGTTAGACGGGATCGATATGCTGGCTGTGTTGCTGTCGCGAAAGCTGCCTTTTGGGACAAGCGACTTGATTCTGTTCTTAAATGCGTTTGTTTTCATTGTGGTTTCGACCGTATTTGGCTTACAAGGGGCCATCCTTTCGGCACTCGCTTATTTTATTGCATCCAAAGTCATACATATTGTTGAAGAAGGCTTGAGCGGTTCCAAGACCTTCAAGATCATTACCACGCAACCCGAAAAAATGGTGGAAACGATACGTGACCGGTTAGGGCGCGGTTCGACCTATACGGATGCTTACGGCGGCTACTCCAATGAACAATACAAAGAGATCACTTGCGTTATTAACCGCCTGGAGGACAGCAAGATCAAACAAATCATTCAGGAAATCGACCCGAACGCTTTTGTGGTCGTCTATGATGTAGCCGAGGTGAAAGGCGGCAATTTCAGAAAGAAGAATATACACTAAAATTCAAAAGAGCCTGCTGCGAGCGGGCTTTTTTTATCATATGCAGCTCGACATTTATAACCTGCCGACTTTAAAGTCCGGCGGGTGTTTTTACATTTTTTAACCTGCTAGGTTCTAGTGGTATTGACGATGCCAACTTTTGGTGATATATTGTGCATGCACGGTATACACAATTTACGAGGGGGTACAGCATGCTGACGTTAGATGTGCGGAACATAAACAAGAAATATCCGAGCTTTGAGCTCAAAGATGTTTCGTTTCAACTGGAGAAGGGTTACATTATGGGTTTTATCGGTGTCAACGGTGCAGGTAAAACTACGACGATCAAGTCGATTTTGAATATGACACATATCGATAGCGGCGAGGTTCATATTCTGGGCAGAAGCATGGCCGAACATGAACTTGAATTGAAGCAGGAGATCGGATTCGCCTTCGGGGGCATCGATTTTTATACGCGCAGTAAAATGAAGACGTTGACCGAGACCATAAAGAAGTTCTATCGGAACTGGAATGATGAGACCTATTACCACTACCTGCGAAGATTCAAATTGGACGAGAACAAAAAAATCGCCGACCTGTCGACGGGCATGAAAGTAAAATACAGCCTGGCCCTGGCCTTATCCCACGGGGCTAAGCTTCTCGTCCTCGACGAGCCGACCAGCGGGCTTGATCCGGCCTCAAGGGACGATTTGCTGGATATTTTCCAGGAGCTTATCGTGGACGGCGAAGTTAGCATCCTTTTTTCGACCCATATTACCTCCGACTTGGAGAAGTGTGCGGATTTCATTACGTTTATCTCGGGTGGGCAAATTATTCGTAGCTGTGAGAAGGAAGAATTCAAAGCCTCTTATCTCCTGCTGAACGGTACCGCGCGCGAACTGGACCGGGTAAAGGACCGGTTGATTTCCTATAAAACGAATTCGTTCGGCTTTACGGGGCTGATTCACGCGAGCGACTTCGATTCATCCTATGGCATAAAAGCCGCCACGCCGAGCCTTGAGGAGATCTTGATTTTTTTTACGAAGAAGGAGGAAGTCCATGTATAACTTGGTGATGAAGGATATTAAATTAGGTGTGCACCCTCTGTTTTTTGCCATGCCTTTGTTGACCGGCGCTTTAATGCTTATTCCCGGCTGGATCTACTTCATTGTTCTACTGTATTTTTGCTGGATTACGGTACCGAATATGTTTAACCAATTCAGATCGCAGAACGATCTGATGTTTACCTCGATGATGCCCGTCACTAAACGCGACATCGTAAGAGCCAGGGTAACCGTAGTCGCCGGGCTGGAATTGCTGCATATCGGGATTGCCATGGTTTTTGGTCTGGTCACGTTGCGGATATATCCAAATTTTGATTACTATTTCTTCCCGCCCAATTTGGGTTTTTGGGGTCTGTGCTTTGTCATGTTAGCGATTTTTAACCTGATCTTTATTCCTATGTATTACAAGACCGCGTACAAAATCGGTGCGGCGATCCTCTATTCCATAACGGCTGCCATGCTGTTCGCCGGGGTTGTCCAGTGGATCGGAATCCAGAGCCCGGTTTTGTCTGGTATTTTCTATGGTACGGATGCCAACAGCAGGGTGATTCAAACCTGTATCCTGATTGCGGGGATCGCGATATTCTTTGCACTCACTGCCATTGCGTATCGCATTGGGGTCAAGCGATTCCTTCAAGTGGAGATCCAGTAAACATGGCGGTCTCGAACAACGCTGAAAAACCGATGTATCAGCAGCTTTTTGAGCAAATTAGCGCTCAAATTCTGAAAGGGGAACTGGAAAGCGGCTATTGTCTGCCGCCGATCCGGCAAGCCGCCCATGAAATGCGCGTTAGTGTCATCACCGTCAAGAAGGCATGGGAAGAACTCGAACGGTGCGGTTTGATCCACTCGGTACCAGGAAAAGGATGCTTCGTGGCCGATTTCCCGCCCGGCGAAATGCAACGAATACGCGATGAAATGATTACGAAACAAATGGCTGGCGAGGTGCCCTACTACAAGTCCTTTGGTCTCACCTTGGATGAGATGATCGAACTGTTGAAAAAGGTTTATTGACGTTGATTCCCTTGTATTTGAGGCCTTATTGTTATAAATGATCGCAGATGAGACAATATCTGCGATCATTTTATATAGAAAAAGGATATCAACGGAATTCTAGTAGTATCTCATCAGGCATCGTAGCAGGAAACTCCAAAAAGATGCAAATCTGCAGGCATTTCTAGCGATTTTAGAAAAGCGGGCCTGATTCGTCAAAAATTCCTGCAGATTTGCAGGAATTTTAAAATTTTTGTTCCGAACAAGAAAAAAACATGCATAAATGCAGGAATTCTGTTATCCAGGTGGTCTGATGGGACACTAGATTTAATAGCCATCTCATGAGCTAAAATTCCCCCGCAAAAATTCCTGCTCATAAATCGCTTGAATCCTGTCCAAAACGTTCCGCGCCTGTTCTTGAAATTTTAATTCCGCAACCCGACCTTTCACCAAAAACACGCCGGTTTTATTCTGATGTTCCCCAAGTGCTCCATCATACAACCTGTCGGCGCCGTGAGTAGGCGGGGAGAAAAACAGCTTCATGATTATTTTCACTAGAAGAGGCAATCCGGACCGTTTTCCTTTTCTCAGCGTATTGTTGGCGCCAGGGTCGACGCTGCGGATCTTGATGTCGTCCTTGGCAAGCTGCGCCGCGATGGCCTGGGTCCACAGCGAAAGTGCCAGCTTAGAGGTGGCGTAAGGACCGATCAGCTTACGGAAGGTTTTGGGGTGTTCCAGGATTTCGACGGAAAACGACTTTGTCGATCTAAAGGCTGATGATGAGGTGTTAATCACCGTTTTTAACCGACCGAGGGTTAAGAGTTCCTTCAACTCCATCAGAATAATATAAGGAACGACCGTCAACAGCTCATAATGCTTCTCGCGCCCTTGTTGCGAATAGCTCAGCTCGGGAAATGACCCTCCGGCGTTATTGAACAAAAGATCGATCCGCCGCTCCCTGCTTTTGATCTCTGTCAAAGCACGTCTCAAGCTGGCATAGTCGGCAAGATCCTCTGTTTTATAAATTCGAAGTGCTCCACTCTGGATCGCATTTTGGATGCTCGCATCTTCCCGGGGAAAGTCGGAACGATTTAATGCAACGACCTGCCAGTCCTCCGACAGCAATTTCCGGGTTAATTCCAATCCGATCCCGGCACTTGCTCCTGTAATCAATGCGATATGTTCACTTGGGCTCTTACTCATTGTGCATCTCCTCCTGATAACGGGATAATCTCTGATAGCGCACATTCTATAACTTGAAGCCGACTCCAAGTCAAGGCGCATAAAAAGAGATTTTCCCCTGCAAATAAGAGACTTGACTTGGAGTAAGCTCCAAGATGTATAATGCATGAAATACAATTCGTCCGGGAGGGAACAGGGTGAAGGATGAGCGAACCTTTACGATAAAACAAACCGCCGAGCAAACCGGAATGACTGAGGATACGATTCGATATTACGAAAAAATCGCGCTGCTGCCTCGTGCCGAGCGAAAGGACAACGGGCACCGCATCTACCGTCAGGAGGATATCCATACCCTCCGGCTGATCGCATGCCTGAAAAAAACGGGGATGCCGCTGGAGGAAATGCGGCCTTTTTTGGCGGTCTCCGCCGATACGGATCCCGGGGAATATCCCGAACTGGTGGAACTCCTAAAGAGTCACCGGGAAAATATCTCCAGACAAATCGCCGCGCTCCAGCAGGTCGTCGATTTTATCGACCTAAAGCTGGAGGAGGGGAGATACCGCCGCGACTGCCCGGATGAAAAGCCGGGGGGAAAGCGCGTCTCTCCGGCCGAGATGAGTTATTTTTCCGTGCCCGCCAGGTAAATAAAGGACTTTTACGCCGCTATTTTGTCGAATTTGGCTTGGCGGTGTGAAATAGCGGCTTTTTGGGGGCTTATTTTGGGAAAAAGCAGCCCATTTCCTGATTTTGGTGCCCGCAACAAGGAAATAAGCCCTTTTTTGACCGCTATTATCCCCGTGGAGCCCAAAAGGGCCGGAATAACGTCCCAAAAGGCCGCTATTGTAGCGGGCGGCTCGGGAAATTGCGAGGCGGGGGCGATTCAGCCTGCTTCGCCCGCCGAGGGTTCCCCCACTACATGGCTGACGGGGTACTAGCTAAGCCGGTTCCCAGGCTGCTCCTGAGGAACCGGCTATCTTTTTAACCGAGAGGGTTACATATATTCGCATTTAAACCTGGAGAATTCGGCCGAAGCGCCTTCTCCGACGGCATATAAACCGATGAGAACCCCCGTAAACCCACCCGCCACTTCAGAGGAAAGATATCTGGTTTGTGCCGTGCCTAGGAGGATGTCCTCGCCATTGACGTGAAGGAGAAAGCTATAACGTTCATGGGCTGCCCGGATCAGCAGAGTAGCATGATTGCCGCTTCCCAGGTCAACTTCATGCTCAACGGATTTAATATCACCGATATTCAGACGCTCAATAACTTTATATCCATTCCCATCTTTACGTACAGCTAAATCATAATGATGATGCTCGTCCATATAGAGCGTGATGCCGGCTTCTCCGCTTGCAAGCCGAACATCGCAGGAGATCTCGGCGCGGAAGTCCCTTTGACGCAGGCCTATAAAAGTAGGGGATGTGGGCGTATCCAGCGTTACGCCGGTTCCTCTTAATATCGCTTTGTCGGATTCCAACAGGTAGTTATCCGCGACAGGATGACGAAGATGGCACCAGTCCAGATTCCAGTCCGTGTTCTCAAACGTATACGTCTTTTTCTCCTGCTGAATGACCTGGCTTGAGATCCGGCCGGTCTCAAAACTCATGAGGGCGGTTCCGCTATGACCTGCCGTAAACCAGCCATCCCCGCCAAAGGTAACCGGCGTAAGAAAAACTTCGCGGCCCAGGTGATGGTAGGTCAGCCATTGGCCGGTTTGACGGAAGCCCAGATGGAGCATCCACCAATTTCCGTCGTGGTCTTGAATCAGATCGCCATGGCCCACTCCCTGCAGCTCATAGCCGCCCAGATTCCGGTTGGTCAGTACGGGATTGTTCGGATAGGCCTCGAACGGACCGGAAATCGTCTCACCCCGTGCATAAACCACCATATGGCCATACTCCGTTCCTCCTTCAGCCGCCATCAAATAATAACGCCCGTTAATTTTATACATATGCGGGCTCTCCAAATAGCGCCCGCCCGTTCCTTGCCAAATCGAGCGGCTTGGCGACAGCTTGCCGCCCGTCTCAATATCAATTTCGCACTGAACAATACCGCTAATCCCGTTATCGTCTTTGCCGTTGCTCATAAAGAAGACCTTGCCGTCTTCAAAATACAGATCGGGATCGATTCCCCCCTGATCCACATAGATCGGTTCCGACCACTCCCCGTAAATATCGTCGGTCCATACATAAAAGTTCTGATGCGTGGTGTCGTTGGTCGTAGTCATGTAAAATTTCCCGTTATGATGCCGTATCGTGGGAGCGAAGACGCCGCCCGAGCTGCTCACCTTGCCGAGCTGAATCTGGCTCTCCCGGGTTAAACAATGCCCGATTTGCTTCCAGTTTATCAGGTCTTTGCTCTCAAAAATCGGAACGCCGGGGAAGTACTGAAAGGAACTGCACACCAAATAATACGTATCCTCTACCTTACATACACTGGGGTCGGGATAAAATCCTTTGATGACGGGATTATTGTATTTCATAGTTTCGCCTCTTTCGTCATTTGTGAATTCACATAAACATAAATCTAAGGGACTCAGTAGTTAAGAAAATTAAACACCAATGTTTTACTTCTTACAATGGATGAGGCTTAACGATTTATGTTAAATTAATATATATATGAATTCAAAAGATGTAGATAGGAGCAAAGGATGATCATCAAAGCGAACGGGGAACCGAAATTTATACCTTTATACGAAGCGTTGTCCAGTGCAGTAAGGTGGAAAATCATGAGTCTCCTTGCCGATCAAGAGATGAATATGAAGGATATCGCGAATCGTTTGGAACTCAGCCCTTCGATCGTCACCATGCATATCCGAAAACTCGAACAGGCCGGGCTCGTTGGAAGTCACCGGGTTCGGTTAGGCGGAGGGACGCACAAAATGTGTTTCCTCAAACAAAAATCCGTCGAAATCGAACTGCCGACCGCCGGTCGCACGGCCAAGATCAGAGAGCAGAGCATTTCGGTGGGGCATTATACCGCTTTTGAGGTTCATCCTACCTGCGGCCTCGGGACGCGCGAGAAAGAAATCGGAGTTTGGGACGATCCGCGTTACTTCCTTGATCCCGAACGGGTCCAAGCCGCCATTCTATGGCTGGGGTGGGGCTATGTGGAATACAAAATGCCTAACTATTTGCTTGCCGATCAAACCGCGGAAGCCGTCGAAATTTCAATGGAGATCGCCTCCGAAGCTCCCGGGCTAAGAGATTATTGGCCTTCGGATATTGAATTCATCTTCAACGGAGTCTCGCTTGGCACCTGGACAAGTCCGGCCGATTTCGGAAGAGCCGCGCGGGGGAAATATACCCCCGAATGGTGGCATCGAAATGTGAACCAATACGGACTACTGAAGACGATCCGCATCGACGAATCGGGCACATTTATCGATGATGAGCGGATGTCGGAGGTGACCCTTGCGGATCTCAAGCTCGGAGAGCCGTTTTGGACGCTTCGTTTCGCGGTCGACGAACATGCCGTTAACGTAGGGGGATTGACGCTCTACGGATCGGGATTCGGCAATCACGATCAGGATATCATCGTGCGAGCTTATCTTAAAGACGATACGAAGATGTAAAGAGCTCTGCCTCATCCCGAGGCAGAGCTCTTTCTCTAGAGGAACCGATAAAGGCGTACCCCGTGCGGCGGCACATGGGTCCGCAGCATGCCGGCCGCAACCTCGGCCGGCGTTCCGCTCCACAGCTCGGTGCCTGCGGTCCAATCTGTCAGGCCGATCTGCGGGGCGGCCAGTTCCAGATCCATCGGGCTCTCGCCCACGTTGAATACGGCAGCGTAGCGGGGGCCTTCGCCGTCTTCGGCCGTCCAGACGATGAGGTCTCCCATGCGGAGCGTTTCCTTGGCTCCCCGGCTCTCCCGGTGCATGCGCAGAACCTCGCGGTTGGTCAGCAGAGAGAGCGTCCAGTCGTCGCAGTCCCGCAATTCACCGCCAAAAATGAGCGGCGAGCGGAAGATGCTCCAGAGCGACATCATCGTTAACTGCTCGTCGCGCGTGAACCGGGTCCAGCGGTCCGAACCGCCGCCATCCACGGAGCGAATGCCGATGTGACCGAGCGGCAGCATGTCGCAGTCCGGCCAGCAACCCGGCTGCGGCACGCCCTGCCAGGCCCGGCAGCGGTCGAACATATCGCGCAATAGCGGCCACTGGTCCCAGAAGTCGTCGGTGACGCGCCACATATTGGCATGCTCGGCGAAAAACGGCGCGTATTCCACCGGAGCGGGTCCGGGGGAGAGGCTTAGCACCATGGGCCGGCCGCAGCGTTCGATCGCTTGCGAGATCAGGGCGATCTCCGGTTGATGGGTGTCGTACAGCCGGGAGGCCGCGATATCGTCCACTTTTACCAGGTCGACGCCCCACTGCGCGTACAGTTCAAAGAGAGAATCGTAATAGCGCTGAGCCCCATCTTTGGAGGCGTCCACCCCGTACATATCCGTATTCCACGGACAAATCGAGTTCGTATGCGCAATATCGCGCGCCGTCGCGGACGTCCCCAGAATCGGAGTGGCGGCGTGGACGGCCTGCCTGGGAATGCCGCGCATGATATGAATCCCGAATTTTAATCCCAGGCTGTGCACCTCATCAGCTAACGGCTTGAAACCCCGGCCGCCCGCCGCGGAGGGAAACCGGTTTTCGGCCGGCATGAGCCGGGAATATTCATCCATTACGAGCGGAACGAACGGCCGATATTGTGAGGAATTCGCATGAGGCTCATACCACTGAATATCGACGGTAATGTAGTTCCAACCGTATGCCTTGAGATGCTTCGCCATGTATTCCGCATTGCCCCGAATCTCTTCTTCCGTGACGGCCGCGCCGTAGCAGTCCCAACTGTTCCAGCCAAGCGGCGGAGTAGGCGCTATAAGTTTATGATCCATTGCCAAGCTCCTTTACTGATTAATTATTGCTCTTGTTATGTTCATCATAATAAAGGGAGATTAGCAATATCTACAGTAATCTTGATAGCTCAATGGTACAATATTGCGGTTAATCGAAGAACAGCTTGCGATAGGCGAGGCTTTCGCCGCCGCTGCGAAATTCGCCCGGCGTCAGCCCGGTCAAGCCGCGGAACGCCTTGATAAAATAACTTCCGCTAGAGTAGCCGATCCGCTCGGCAATGGCCTCGATGCTAAGGGCGGTTCCCCGCAGCAGTTCCATCGCCTTCTCGATGCGGACGCGGGTCAGATACGCGCCGGGTGTAAGGCCCGTGCTGGCCGAAAACCGGCGGATCAAGTGGTACTTGGACAGGGAGACATGCTCGGAAAGCTGTTCGATGCTGGTCATCCGCGCATAATGGAGCTCTATAAATTCGGCTGCGCGCCTGACGTTCTGAGGCCAGTTCTCCCGATTGCGCAGGGATGCGACCTGCATTCTGGCGAGTTCCGTCACGAATTGATAGACGCAGGACGAAGCGATCAGGGGGTCGGAGATCCGGCCGGCGGCCGCGTCGACCACAATCATTCGCGACAAGCGGACCGGCGCACTGTCTAAGGGAAGATGAGGAACTTCCCCCGCTTCGCGCCGGAACTTGCGCCAATGGGGCAAAATAAGCTGGGGGCGGAACAGCAGGAACAGAAACTCCCAAGGCTCTTTGGATTCCGGGTGATAATAATAGCGATGGGGTCCCGGAATTTCGGCAAGAAAAGCTTGTCCGGCGGTGACACGGTGAATTTGGTTCTCCGACTCATAGACGCCTTCCCCCGAGAAAGTGTACTGGAACAGCAGAAGCGGCCCGTCGGTCCGCTCCAGCCCGTCCCAGCGATAAGTAGGGGTGGTGATAGAATCACAGCCGGCCGCAAATAAGACGCAAAGCTGGAGCTCCGGATCTTCGGCGAACCGAAAGCCGTAGGTGCCTTTGGGGATGTCCATAACTAATCCTCCTTATAGTAAAGCTTAAGTGGCGAGAGCTCTTACAGGTTGTCTTGCCGGTAGCCTTCACCTCATACATATAACCAATCATACGACTTAGCCATGACTTACGCTATGTACTTGGCGAAAGAGGGCCTTTCCGTAACGGTTTTGAGCGAGGGACCTTCGTTGGAGAATGGATTGCTCGCAACCGCAAGCCCGCCCATGCGGGCTTCTTTCTATTGACAAATCTCGTTGACCAAATCGGAAATTACTGTCATATTTTTAAAGTCAACTCAACTAAATATCGCAAGAAGGTAGTGGCTTTAATGAGACAAGAACATCTATTGTTGGTAGATGACGAAAAAGGAATTTTAACCATGATCCAAAAATTGCTCCAAAAAGAAGGCTTTCAGCGGATCGCTACCGCAGCCTCGGCGGGCGAGGCCCTTCGCTTGATGGAGCTTCATGATTTCGATCTCGCCGTATTGGATGTGATGCTTCCGGATATGGACGGGTTCGAGTTGTGCCGGGAAATTCGCAGCAGGACGAATATGCCGATTATTTTCGTTACAGCCAGGTCAGGGGACTTGGATAAAGTGATGGGACTCGGATTCGGCGGAGACGACTATGTGACCAAGCCTTTTAACCCTTTGGAACTGGTGGCCCGGATTCAGGCTCATTTGCGAAGAGAGCGGTTCTACAAAAATCAACCGGCCGTCAAAAGCAAAGCTATGAATTTCGGCTGCTTCCGCATCGATAAAAGCACGGGCCAGCTCTTCATCAACGGTCGGGAGACGCCTTGTCCGGCCAAGGAGTTCGAACTGTTGACGTTTCTGTGCGAACACCCGAATCAGGTTTTTACCGCCCTGCAGCTTTACGACCAGGTATGGGGGACGGCGTTTACAGGGGATGAAAAGACGGTAGTCATCCATATCTCCAGATTGCGAAAAAAACTGGAATCCAACCCTTCGAATCCCCAAATCATCATTAATATGCGCGGAATCGGCTACCGCTTTATCCCTCCCGAAATGGGCGCATCGGTATGAGGCTGAGCATTAGATTTTTTTTGCGGCTCACCGTTCACTTCTTGGTCAGTCTGGCGCTGCTTGTCGCCTGTATCAGTCTCGGCTTGGCGGTGGTCGATGTCCTGATTCCCGAGGGAGGCGCGCGCCAGGATAACGGGGTCATACTGTGCGTGGCGATTCTTATTGCGATATACGTTCTCGTCAGCGGCTGGTATTTCGGGCTCCCGCTAATTTATGTCATCGGCAAAATTCAACGTTTGGCGGACGGGATTTACCGGGACCCGGAGAAATATCGGTCACTGAACACCGGCGAGGGGAAGAAAATCAAGGCGCCGTACAGCCTTTTGAAGGAATTGATTCTGCAACTGCAAACCCTCGCGGAAGCTTTGGAGAGAAGCGAACGGGAGCGGAGCCGGTTGGATGAGCTGCAAAAAGAGTGGATAGCCGGCATTTCCCATGACTTGAAAACTCCGCTGACCTACATCAAAGGATACGCCGATATGCTCCTTTCTCCGCACGAATGGACGTTACGGGAGCAGGCGGAGTTTATCACCGAAATCCAGACGAAGGCCAGCCATATGGAGGAACTCATCGGGGATTTGAGCCTGACCTTTCGGTTGGAAGGGCAGGAGATGCCTTTGCAACTGGTCAAAAGAGAGCTTGTCGAGTACGTGCGGCGTATCGTGGCCGATGTGGCCAATGATCCCCGGGCCGCTCATTATTATCTTGGGTTCGAATCCGCTGTTTCCAAAGTTAATGTGCCGATTGACGAGAAGCTGCTGCAGCGCTCGCTGCACAATCTTATTATTAATGCTGTACTGCATAATCCGCCCGGGACCCGGGTACAGATTGAACTGCTGAAGCAGGCTTCGACGCTGGCAATTCGGATTGCCGATGACGGATCGGGCATGAGTGAAGAAACGGTAGAACGTCTATTTAATAAATATTACCGGGGGACCACCACGGAAAGATACTCGGAGGGAACGGGACTTGGCATGGCGATTGCCGATTCGATCATGCGGGCTCATAAGGGAGGCATTGAGGTTACCAGCAGCGAAGGGGCAGGCACGATCGTGACAGTCACACTTCCCTTAGGGAAATAATTAGGATACAAGTTGCTTTTTGTTTACCTCGATTTTATTTCCATGCTCTAGAATGCTTTGTGAGACAGGGAGAAATTGGGGAGGACATTCAAGATGTTAGAACTGCACAATGTAAGCAAACGCTATAAACAAGGGAAATGGGCGTTGCAAAAAGTAAGCATGACGCTGCGGCCGGGTATAACCGGCCTGCTCGGACCGAATGGAGCCGGGAAATCGACGCTGATGCGCATGCTGGCCACGATCTCGCGGCCGACAGCGGGGACCATTACCTGGGATGGAGACAGCATAAGCAAACGAGCCGATGCTTTTCGTGCCCAAATGGGCTATTTGCCGCAGGATGTCGGGGTGTATCCCCAACTGAATGCGGTCGAGTTTTTGCAATATGCCGGTGCCTTGAAAGGACTTGGCGGACCGAAACTCAAAAAACGGATATTAGAGCTTCTTGAACTCTTGAACTTGCATGAAGTCCGCCAGCGTCCGCTCGGCAGCTTCTCGGGCGGGATGCGTCAACGCATCGGCATCGCCCAAGCTTTACTGAATGACCCGCGGCTACTGATTCTCGACGAGCCTACGGTCGGATTGGATCCGGAGGAGCGGGTCCGGTTTCGAAGTCTGCTGACGGATTTGTCCGGGGAGAGAATCGTTCTCCTATCCACCCATATCGTTTCGGATATCGAAGCCACCGCCGATCAAATCGCCATCCTTTCCAAGGGGAGCCTGTTGATGAAGACAGATCCGAGCGAGGCGCTGCGCACGGTGCAGGGAAAAGTATGGTCGCTGCTGATTCCGGAGCACAAGCTTCAGGAGGCCCGGGCGGCCTGGACGATTAACGGCACGATAAGGAGAATGGAGGGACTGGAGCTTCGCATCATTTCGGAGTCACCGCCCGATGTTCTGGCGTCCCCGTTGACGCCCAGCCTGGAAGATGCTTATCTTTACGCCAGGATGTGCGGGGGAGGGGAATAGAATGCGGGGGGTTGCCACGATTTATTGTATTGCCCGCGCCGACCTGCGGGAACGGACAAGGCATTTTTCTTTTTTGGCCACACTCGGCTTAGCGATGATGGCCGCTTATTTTTGCGTTCCTCCTGCGGATGCAGGCTATGTAACGGTGCATCTGGGCGGTGTATACCGCGGTGTATATAATTCCGCCTGGGTTGGGGCGTCCGTTGCCATTTCAAGCTTGTTTTTTCTCAGCTTGTTTGGTTTTTACTTGGTCAAAAACAGCATTCAACGTGATGAGCGTACCCGCGTAGGTGAAATTATCGCATCCGCCCCGGTGAAAAAGCTCTACTACCTCACGGGCAAGGCAATGAGTAATTTTGCCGTTTTATCCATCATTGCGACTGCCGTTATGGGAGTGTCCGCCGTGATGCAGTGGAGCCGTGGAGAGGTCCGGCGGATTGAAGTTTGGGATCTAGTGTCTCCTTTCCTTTTCATGGTGCTGCCGATATTGTCGGTCGTTGCGGTATTGGCGGTGCTGTTTGAGACCTGGAAGCTGCTTCGGGGCGGACTCGGAAATGCCGTGTATTTCGTGCTGTTTATCTTGTT
This sequence comes from Paenibacillus faecis, assembly GCF_008084145.1. Classification (GTDB taxonomy): domain Bacteria; phylum Bacillota; class Bacilli; order Paenibacillales; family Paenibacillaceae; genus Fontibacillus; species Fontibacillus faecis. Next base: position 191,316 of record NZ_VSDO01000002.1, read on the forward strand.
CGCCACAATGATCGATTCGTTCCCCTTTGGGGTTTCCGTATTTACCTCGGATATGATGCGGGAATTGCGCGAAATCGATCCCGCCTTTTCGGACAACTACGGTATCGGAATCTTATTTCCGCATGCCCCAATCCAGCGGTTCGAGTATCAAGGTGTGGCCTGGACAGGCCACCTGATTTTACAGCAACTCATCCCATTGGCGGTGGCTGCGGCATTCCTCCTGATCGCTGCGCTTCTGTTCCGGGGCTTTAAAGAACCGGTGCGGGCAGGAGCAATCGAAATGGCTTCTGAGGAGATCTCCGGAGCGGACTGCGAGGCGGTTCGAAGCGAGCCAGCGGCTGTGCGTGCCGCTGAGCTTACGTCTGTGCCTGTTGTGGGGGCGTTTTGGCCGCTGCTTGCCGGGGAATTGCGGCTCCTGAGGAAGGGGGCTTCTTTGGGTTGGCTCATCGTTACTCTCCTGCTATCGCTCTTGTGTCTGTTTCTGCCGACCGAGGTTTCGCGTACATGGTTGATTTGGCCGCTCGTCTGGATCTGGCCGCTGACGATGTGGTCCGGCATCGGGAGCCGGGAAGCACGCTACCATACGGAATCCATGGCCTTGTCCAGCCCTTATTTTGCGACTCGTCAACTTTTGGCGGTTTGGCTTTCCGGCGTTCTTGCGACTTTGTTTGCGGGAGGCGGAATGCTGATTCGGTTAATGCTGGAAAAGGATATCGCGCATTTGATTTATGCCGGCTCGGCGGTCCTGCTCATTCCGTCCTTGAGTCTGGTTTGCGGTGTATTGACGCGTACTAATCGTACCTTTGAAGTGCTGTACATGCTGATCTGGTACCTGGGTCCGTTTAATAAAACCCCGTATCTCGATTTTTTAGGGGGGACTCCTACGGATTGGACCGCTGTGCAAGCGGGTGGAATCTATATTCTTTTGAGCCTGGGAATGACGGGTACGGCTTATTTGGCAAGAAGCGGGTTGAAAAACCATTTCTAAGGAGTAACTCTCTGCGTGAACCCTAAATGGCCTTGGCCGCTGGGGCTCACGCTTTTTTGCTGTCAAAAAGCAGCCTCAGTATCACTTAGCCGAGCCATGCCGGCTGGCAAATAGAACACCTCAATAAAATATAGTGTGTATTATATATTGATTGTTTTTTATATATGACGTACTATATATTCAATAAAACCTTCCAAGCGAGAGGAGGAACCCCAATTCGCCCGGCGATCGGGCAGAACGAAAAAAAGCGGAGGGATCCACTATCAAACTGACATCCCGTCAAATGGAAATTGTAGATATCGTAAAAAAACATGCCCCCATCACCGGGGAGCAAATTGCGGAAATGCTCAACTTGACCCGGCCGACCATCCGTTCGGATCTCTCGGTGCTGGTCATGCTCGATTATATCGACGCCAAACCGAAGGTCGGCTATTTTCTCGGAAAACGGGCGCTTTCGGAAAATGAGAACAGGCTTAAGCTGCTGGATATGAAGGTCGGCGACGTCCATGGGGTCCCGGTGGTCGTGCGGGAAACGACGACGATCCACGATGCGGTCGTGACGCTGTTTCTCGAAAACGTCGGCCATCTGATCGTCACCGACGAAGAGGGCAGGCTGGCCGGCATCGTCTCGAGAAAGGATCTGCTGAAGGTGACACTGGGCAATGCTTCGGCTTCGACCATGCCGGTGAGCTTCATCATGACCCGCCGGCCGAACGTGATCACCGTGTCCCCCGAGGATACGGTTCTGGAAGCGGCCCGCATCATCATCGCCCACCAGGTCGACAGCCTGCCGGTGGTCGTGCCGGCCGCATCCGGCGGAGAAGGGGAATTGAACGTCGTCGGGCGAATTTCCAAAACGAACATCATTAAGATGCTGCTCGACACGCTGGAAGAAAAATAAAGAAATAAGATCAAATCAACGGATATCTGGGAGGAATGGGATGAACCAGGGGCAGGCACACTTCATAGCTATTTGCTCGGACTCGATCGGCGAAACCGCCGAAGCGGTCGTCCGGGCGACACTGCGGCAGTTTGAACTGCCGAACACGGAAATCAAACGCATCATGAATGTCCGCTCCGAAGACGAGGTCAGCGCGGTCATGGAAGAGGTGGCCAGCCGGGGAGGCTTCGTCGCTTATACGCTGGTGCAGCCGGAGCTTCGGGAGGCGATCAGGGAGGAGGCGGTTCGGCTCAACGTCCGCGCCGTCGATATCATGGGACCGATGATGCAGGCGTTCATCGATACGTTTAACGATACGCCGAAGCGCACGCCCGGCCTGCTGCACCGGCTGGACGAGGATTACTTCAAGCGGGTGGAGGCCGTGGAATTCGCCGTCAACAACGACGACGGAAAGGACGTCGGCGCCATTTTGAAGGCGGACTTGATTCTATTAGGGGCTTCCAGGGTGTCGAAGACGCCGCTGTCGATATTTTTGGCGCACAAAGGTTTGAAGGTGATGAATTATCCGGTGGTACCGGAGCTTACGCCCCCAACTCAGCTGCGGGAGGTTCATCCGGGCAAGATCGTCGGACTGACGGTAAACCCGGAGCATTTGGTGAAAATCCGCTCGGCGCGCCTGCAATCGATGGGGCTGCCGGACGACGCCCACTATGCCTCCATGCAGCGGGTCCAGGACGAACTGAAATATGCGCAGGAATTGTTCGCCGACTTGGGCTGTCCCGTGATTGACGTCACGGATAAGGCGATTGAAGAAACCGCCGCTTTGATCATGAAGCAATTATAGAGAACGGGAAACCGAAACGGAGGGAAAATCATGGAACGTCATATGGCATTGGAATTGGCGCGTATTACAGAAGCGGCCGCACTGGAAGCGGCCCGATGGACGGGAAGGGGAGACAAGCACAGCGCGGACGAGGCGGCAACGGTCGCGATCCGCAGCTTGTTCCATTCCGTCGATATGGATGGCACCGTCGTGATCGGCGAAGGGGAAATGGACGAAGCCCCGATGCTCTATATTGGTGAAAAAGTCGGCAACCGTCGCGGCCCGAAGGTGGATATCGCCGTCGATCCTTTGGAAGGCACCGAAACGGTGGCAAACGGCCTGAACAATGCGATTTCCGTGATCGCCGCCGCGCCTCAGGGAAATCTCCTGCATGCGCCGGACATTTACATGGCGAAGCTGGCGGTCGGACCGGCGCTGGCCGGGAAGCTGTCGCTGGACGACCCGATCGGCGTTACGCTGGCGAAGGCTTCCGGCATTCTGAGAAAGCCGCTGCAGGACATGACTGTGTCCATCCTGGACCGGGAACGCCATCAGGAGATGATTCAGGCCCTGCGCACCGCAGGGGTGCGGATCAAGCTGCTGGGCCACGGCGATGTCATGGGGGCGATCGAGGCCGCCACCGAGGGCGGCGTAGATCTTCACGTCGGCTCCGGCGGCGCCCCGGAAGGCGTGCTGGCGGCCGCCGCCCTTCGCTGCCTCGGCGGGGAGCTGCAGGGCCGGCTGCTGCCGGGAACCCCCGAGGAAGCCGCGCGCTGCCGGGCGATGGGGCTCGGCGATCCGCGGCGGCTTCTGACGATGGAGGACATGGTCGGCGACGGCAACGTGTTGTTTGTGGCCACGGGTGTGACCCCGGGAGATTTGCTGAGCGGGGTTCGATATCTGCCGAACCAGAAAGCCGAGACCCATTCCGTGATTATGCATTCCTCCAACCGGACGGTCAGTTATTTGCGGACCATCCATCATCTCGCCGGACGAGGGCGGATGGATTTGCTTGCGGAACAAGCGATTTAAACGGCGAGCGGAGAGTAACCTTTGTTTCGTCTCTTGATGGACCGGCCCTGGGGCCGGTCTTTTTCGGTTGGCCCGTTCGAAAGCGCGCTTACCGGTTCGGAAGCGCACTTACCAGTTCGTAAGCGCCCTTATAGGTAGGACAAGTGCATGAGAGACCGGGATTAGTGCCCCCCCCATCTGACAATCTTCATTAAACGTAAAATTCCTGCAAATCTGCAGGAATTTTTCCGATTCTGAACCCAAATTTCGAAATGCCTGCAAATCTGCAGGAATTTTCAGCGAAGTCGGCTCGTTCCTCTCAAATCGCCAGAAATACCTGCAGATTTGCATTTTTTTTCGCAAAATGCTCGTGAACCGGCTTAAATTCCTGCAGATTTGCATCTTTTTGGAGCTGGGGGTGTCGGGAACTCGTCTGGCACTTTGATCGCCCGGTGCTTAATACGATTTAGGTTCCCTTCTGGTCAGGCCCTAATCACGAGCGACCGGATGTCTCTTGTACAAGGCGCGCGCGAGAAGTCCCGCCGCCGAAATGCCGGGAAAACAGCAGCATCGCGCAAATTTGCACGGCGGCAAGCACCAAGTAGATGTTGCTGTAAGTCGCCGAAGCCGGAAACGCATTGATCGGGTTCCAGGCCTGCGAAGTTCCGAGGTCTACGATTCGGCTGTAAGTCGCCGAAGCCGCCGCGCCGGCCAGGAAATTAAGCATCGACAACAGCCCCATGCCGACCCCGGTCTGTTCCTTGGGGAGCGACAGCGAAATCGTTTTGGTCATGGAAATCTGCAGGAACATCTGCCCGACATTGCCCAATATTAAAAAAGCGGCGATCCCGATCGGCGTTATCCCGGCGAACGAGGATAACAGGACGAAACAGAGCAAATTCAGCAAGACGGCGACGCGAAAAAGAACGGCTGTCCCCCGGCTGTCCGCCAGTTTGCCGCCGGTGCTTCCGAGCATCGCCGTAGCAAGGGCTCCGGGTACCATCGTAAATCCGATCCATCCCGGTTCCAACCGGTTCAGGTCGGCCAACAGGTACGGAGTCAAAAAGGGCAGCGAATAGCTGGTCCCCATCGACACTACGGCCAGGACAAGGCCCCAAACATAGCTTTTGTTTGAGAACAGACGAGGCGGTAGGAAGGGATCGGCGGCCATCCGGATGCGCAGGATAAACAAAATCAGAAAGGCCAGACTTGCCAGCCCCGAAAACCATCCACCGCTTTGGGTGACCGCCAAGAGAAAGAGCGCCACCGCTCCCGCCAGCAGTCCGCCTCCCGGCCAATCGATGCGTCCTTTGGCCACGGGCTCGTCGCGCAGCAGTTTCCGGTACATGGGCAGGGTCAACAAAATAAGCAGGGGAATCATAAACAGCCATCGCCAATGGAACACGCTGACCAACAGGGAGGATACGACAGGGCCTACCGCACTCCCGATGGCCAGCCCCGTGGCGGTAATGCCAAGGGCTCGGCCGCGGCGTTCCGCGGGAAAATAGCGGACCGGGATGATCATCGCCATCGCCGGAATGACGGCGGCCCCCATGGCTTGCAGGATGCGGGCGAGGAGGACCATCCAGTACGCGGATGAGATGAGCCCGATCATGGAGCCGACGAAGAAAACGAGCAGGCCGAAGGTGAGCAGGTTTTTAGGCTTGAACCGATCGGACACTTTTCCATAGATGACGGACCCGATGGCGTATATGAGCAAATAGATCGAAGTTACCCAGCTTACTTGGGCAAAAGTCAGTTGAAATTGCTTGCTGATTTCAGGCAGTACGATGTTGAACATCGTCGCGCTCATCGACGAGAGCACCATCGTAAATGCCAGGACGCGGATCAGCCGATCCGCCGCCGACAGGTTGCGGTCGAAACTCATAACAATCACCCCTTTGATGTTTTCAAGCAATATCTTATAATTCATTTATAATAAATAAAAATATATATTTTGTTATGAATTGATATACTCGAGGTTATGAATGGAGAGAGAAGGATATGGAGCTGCTTCAACTGCATTATTTTCAAACGGTGGCGCGAATGGAACATATGACCAATGCCGCGAAGAAACTGCAAATCGCCCAGCCTGCGTTGAGCAAAACGATCGCCCGCTTGGAGGAAGAATTGGGAGTTCCGCTGTTCGACAGGCAGAATCGGCAAATCCGGCTCAATCCGTTCGGAAAGGCGTTCCTAAACAGCGTCGAGACGGCCTTGTCGGTGCTGGAAGAGGGGAGAAGGGAAGTTACCGATCTCGCCGGGATCGAGCGGGGGACGATTCGGATTGCCACCACGACATTGAATCGTCTGTCCAAAGCGCTGGGCGCGTTTCGCGAACAATACCCGGAGGTGAACTTCCGGATTGTCCAGGTGGCCCCCGGTTCCATGGCGGAAATGGTCCGCATGTTGGAGAACGGAGAGGTCGACTTATGCTTTGGGGCGGCCTCCTTGGACCATCCCCGCATCAAGGAGGCGGACGTGCTGCATGCCGAGGTGCGTCTCGCGGTACCGCACGGACACCGGCTCGAGGAACGAGAGCGGATTCATCTGCGGGAAGCCCGGGGCGAGGCTTTTATCGAATATAAGGAGGGCCACCCGTTTCGGCGTATGAACGATGCTTTTTGCGAGTCCGCGGGGATTCAAAGGGAAGTGGTGTGCGAGGTGGAGGAGCCGTCGGCTCTTTCCGGTTTGGTGGCCGCCGGGTTGGGCGTTGCCTTCATGCCCACTTGCAAAGGGGATGAGGAAACGCAGGCATACACGCTGATCCCGATCGCATCTCCGGATTGCCACCGGGCCTTTTCGCTCGCCTGGCTGGAATCCAGATATTTGCCGCAAGCGGCCAGCCGGTTCCGGGAATTTCTCGCGGAGTACTTCAAGGAAAGCCGGGCATAACGGGGTAATCAGAGCCTGCTCTGGACATGGAAAAAACCGGCCCGGGCCAAGCCCGGCAGCCGGCCATAGCTGTTCATAATTGTTCATACAGCCGCTTCAAATAAGCAACGCTCGCCTCCATGTCTTCTTCCGGCGTGCTTTCGAGCAGGCCCTGGATGTGGGGGCGCTTGTACTTCATATAATGCAGTAAGGGACGGAATTGCATGTCCCCCTGACCGACGGGAACGATCTCCAGGCGTCCTTGTTCAACCCTGAAGTCTTTCAGATGGAGGACGGCGATGCGGTCGCCGAGCAGATCCAGAGCTTCGGCGATAATGTCTTCCTGCCGCAGGTAGTTGTCCGGCGACAGCAGGTTGGCACAATCCAGGATGACCTGGAGATTCCGTGACGGAACTTCCTCCAGAAGCCGGCGGGTCAGCCCTGCCGTATAAAGCGGATGATTGAGGCCGGCCTCGATCCCTACCGTTACGCCAAAACGCTCGGCTTCGGCCACCATCCACCGGACCGATTCCACCACGCGCTGAAACGCCTCTTCCGTGAAATTATCCGGCGTGTAGCCATTCCCTACGCTCCCGGTTTCGGTTCCGACGAGACTGGCGCCGAAATCCCGGGCCAACCGAAGGTGAACGGCAAAGTCGGACAGCGCCCGGTTCCGCTCGGCCGGGTCGGAGGCGACGATGTTGACGTAGCATCCCAGCACGGCGAGGTGAATGCCGGCTTGGCGGAAGGCGCCGCCGAAATAGGCGGCCGTGCCGGGACTCAATGCGGAGAAGTCGGGAACGCTGTCCGGGAACGATTTTTTCACCGCAAACTGAACGCAAGTAAAGGAATGCTGCCGGATTTTGGCAATCAACGCGTCCAATGGGACCTGACCGAAATCATGGGCCCTTACCCCAAGATTAAGCGGAGGATAGGGGGAGGCGGTTGCCGCTGCTTCTTCGTTTGTATTCATGGGCGCTGCACCGCCTTCCCGGGAAAGAGGCTCTCTGCCGGCGTACTCTTGAGGCAGGTCCGAAGCTCGGCCAGTTCAGGCGATTGCCGGATCGCCTGGGCGACCAGCCGGGCCACCTGACGGGCGCCGACATCGGAGAAATGCGTGTCGTCCCGGAGGCCTTCCGGATAATTGGGATGAGCTCCCGGCGGCAGATGCATCACAAGGTGCCTGGAGCCCGTGTCGCCGAGCGCCCGGAAGAGCTGCTGCGACGCCGCAAAAATATCGAGCAGCGGCGTCCCCGTGTCCGCCGCGACCTGCCGCATCGCGTCAGGGTAGGGGCCGACCGCCTCCGGATCGGGCGTTCCGTCCGGCAGAAAGCGGCGGCGGCTGACCGGCGTCAACAGCACCGGCGTCGCGCCCGCCCGCCGGGCGGCCTCCGCGAACTGCCGGAGATTGTCTTGGTAAGCCCGCTCGGGATCGGCGTAGCGGGCCGGATCCTCCTGTTTCCCGTCGTTATGGCCGAATTGGATGAAAAGATAGTCGCCGGCCTGGAGATCCCGCTCGATATGCGCCAGCCGGCCTTCGGCCAAAAACGATTTGGTGCTGCGTCCGTTCACCGCCCGGTTGTCGACCTCTACCGCTGAACCGAAATGCTCCGGCAAATATTCGCCCCAACCGGTCATCGGTTTTTCCGCCGCTCCCTTCAGCGCCGCCGTGGAATCCCCCGCTATAAACAGCTTGAAAGACATCGCTGATTTCGCTCCTTCCCCGTTGAAATAGTCAAAATCCGAAGTACGACGCCGCGTTGTTGTAGGAGATGTCTTCGACGATCCCCCCGAGGAAAGCCGCGTCATCCGGCGCCTCGCCGCGGGCGGCCCATTCGCCGAGCAGCTCGCACAGCACGCGGCGGAAATACTCGTGCCGCGTATACGAGAGGAAGCTGCGCGAGTCCGTCAGCATGCCGACGAATCCGGACAGCAGGCTGTGCTCCGCAAACAGGGAGAGCTGCTGGCGCATCCCGCTGCGCGTATCGTTGTACCACCAGCCCGAGCCGAGCTGAAGCTTGCCGGGCACTTCTTTTTGATAGCAGCCCATCAAGGTCAGCAGCACGGGGTAGTCGTTCGGGTTCAGCGAGTACAGAATCGTCTTCGGCAGCCCGGCTCCGAGCTCGGCCCGGTCCAGAAGCTGCGAGAGCGGTCCGGCAAGGGGCAGATCGTTCAGAGCGTCGTAACCGGTATCGGGCCCGAGCCGCCGGAACATCGGCGTATTATTGTTGCGCAAAGCGTGGATATGAAGCTGCATCGTCCAGTTGTTCTCCCGGTACATGCCGATCAGCGCCGACAGCAGTTCGGTGCGGTACACCGTAATCTCGTCCGGAGTCAGGGATTCGCCGGCGAGCCGCTTGGCGAAGATGGCCTCGACTTCGGCGGCGTCACCGGCCCGGTACTTCAGCACATCGAGCGCGTGGTCCGACAGGCGGCAGCCTTGTTCATGGAAGAAGTCCACGCGTTCTTTAAGCGCTTTCAGCAAGGCCGCATAGGAATCCACCTTTCGTCCGGCCGCTTCCTCGAGCCGTTTTATCCAATCGGGAAACCCGGGCGCGTCCAGGTTCAGCGCTTTGTCCGGACGGAAGGTCGGCAGGACGCGGAAGTCTTGCTCTTCTTCCCGCAGCAATCGGTGGTATTCCAGCGTGTCGGCGGGATCATCCGTCGTGCAGACGAGCTTCACCCCGGCATGCTTGATGATGTTCCGCCGTTTGAAACGCTCGCTAGCCAGTTGGGCGTTGACTTCGTCCCAGATTCGCGGCGCCGTTTCTTCGTTCAGCAGCTCCCGAATCCCAAAGAATCGGCGCAGCTCGAGGTGCGTCCAGCTGTACAGCGGATTGCCCACGGTTCTCGGCACGGTTCTCGCCCAGGCGAGGAACTTGTCGTAATCGGAGGCGTCCCCCGTAATATGGGATTCCGGCACTCCGTTAGCACGCATCAGCCGCCATTTGTAATGGTCACCGGCAAGCCAGGCTTCGGTCAGGTTGCGAAAAGGCTGATTTTCGTAGATTTCCTTCGGGTCGAGGTGGCAGTGATAATCGATGATCGGCATATTGGCGGCGTGTTCGTGGTAGAGCGTCTTGGCCATATCGGTGGATAACAAAAAATCGTCGTTTAGAAACATGGGATATGCTCCTTTATATGGTTTAGGATTCTGGTTTAGGATTCCTATGGGAATGAATATAATCGAAAAGATGCAAATCTGCAGGTATTTAGCTCGATTCCCGAGCGGATGCGAAAAAAGATGCAAATCTGCAGGCATTTTTAGCGATTCTAGAGAAACGAGCCGGTTTCGTCGAAAATTCCTGCAGATTTGCAGGAATTTTGAAATTTTTGTTCCGTACAAGAAAAAAACATGCACATATGCAGGAATTCACTGTTATCCCGGTTGTCTGACGGGGCACCAGACAACTGCCGAAGCAAATAGCCGGGAAACTTCCCGCTAATTTGCCGGAAACGGCGGCGTAGATCCGCTGATGGCCGCAAAATAGACGGGATTTTCCCCAGCTAACCAGCTAAACCGGTCTACAACGTAACTCCCGTTTTAAAGATCGCCAGCTCCCGCACCTCGTTTTGCTCGTTCCGCGTCTTTTGCCCGCTGGCTACGGCGATGATGTACTCGATAAACTCCTCCAGCACCTCGCTCATCGGGGTTTCCAGCAGCGGTCCCGCGTTGAAGTCCATCCAGTGCTTCTTGTTGTTGTACAGCTCGTTGTTTGTGGCGACTTTGACGGTCGGGACGAAGCTGCCGAACGGCGTGCCGCGCCCCGTGGTAAACAGGACGAGCTGGCAGTCGGCCGCCGCCAGGGCGGAGGAGGCGACCAGATCGTTGCCCGGGGCCTGCAGAAGGCTCAGGCCTTTTTTGCGCAGCTTCTCGCCGTATTGCAGGACGTCGACGACCGGTGCGGTGCCCGCTTTTTGGGTGCAGCCGAGCGATTTGTCCTCCAGGGTGCTGATGCCGCCCGCCTTGTTGCCGGGGGACGGATTCTCGTAGACCGGCTCGCCGTAGGACAGGAAGTACTGCTTGAAATCGTTGATCAGGGCGACGATTTGCTCGAAGACTTCCCGGTTCTCCGCGCGGGCCATCAGCATTTTCTCGGCGCCGAACATCTCGGGCACCTCCGTTAACACGGTCGTTCCGCCTTGGGAGATGAGAAAGTCGGAAAAAGCGCCCAGGAGAGGGTTGGCGGTGATTCCCGAGAAACCGTCCGACCCGCCGCACTTCAGCCCCACGTTAAGCTCGCTGATCGGCACGGGCTCGCGCCGGTCTTCGCGGGCCGCTTCAAAAATCTCTTCCAACAGCGCCAGCCCCGCCTCGACCTCATTGCCGACCTCTTGGGCGACGAGAAATTTGATTCGGCTTTCGTCATACTCGCCGAGGAGGCCGCGAAACTCGGAAACGATGTTGTTCTCGCAGCCGAGGCCGAAGACGAGCACCCCGCCGGCATTGGGGTGGGTGACGGCATCCAGCAGGATACTGCGGGTCATCCGATGATCGTCGCCGAGCTGCGAACAGCCGTAAGGGTGCTTCAGCACCGTCACGTTGTCGAAGCTTCCGAGGTCGGGATGCTTCGCCTTAAACTCGGCGATCATCATTTCGGCGACTCCGTTCACGCAGCCGACGGTCGGGACGATAAACAGGTCGTTGCGGATGCCGACCTTGCCGTTCTTGCGCCGATAGCCTTGGAAGGTCAACTGGCGGCGCGGATAGACGACGGGATGGAGATCCGGTTCGTACGTATAAGTTTCCTCTCCGGCCAGGTTGGTCTTCAGGTTATGGGTGTGCACCCATTCGCCTTCCTCGATCTCGGCCGTCGCGTGCCCGATAGGGTAGCCGTATTTGGTGACGACATCCCCCGCCCGGAACCCGGTCAGCGCGATTTTATGGCCTTGCGGAACGGGCTGTTTTGCCGTGTATACCCGGTCCTCCACGGTGATTTGCTCCCCGGCTTCGATCGGGCGCAGGGCGACCGCGACCGTGTCCCGGGCGTTCATTTTCATCACATCCATCTTCATCACTCGCTGCATACGATTTCGCCTCCTAAACTTTGCTCAAGGGCCGCGCGGCTTCCCGAGGCTTCGAGCAGCTTCAGCATGGAAGACAGCTTCGCCTCAAGGCCGGGCACGGCAGTAAGATCCTGTCCCCAAAACTCCGATTTGCGAAGAATCGCGGTTATAAACTCATCCGGCCGGCTCCACGCTTCCCGGAAGGCGTCCAGTACTTCCGGGCTGTCCTGCGGCTTCAAACGATCCGCCCGATACCCGAGAAGCAGCGCGGCAAAAGCCAGCGTCATCAGCGGCGGCAATTCTCCCCGTTCCCGAACGTAGCGAAGGAGGACCGGCAGAAGGCGCGTCTTGAATTTGGAGATGCTGTTCAGGTATATGGAGGTCAGTTCATGGCGGATAAACGGGTTTTTGAACCGTTCCAACACCGATTCGGCATAGGACTCCAGCTCCGGCCGCGGCAGATCCAGCATCGGGATCAGTTCGTCCTGGAGCAGGCGGTCGACGAATGCAGAGAACACTTCGTCGTTCATGACATCCTCGACGGTTTCAAGCCCGGCCAGCAAGCCCAGCGATACCATCGCCGTGTGCGGCCCGTTGAGCAGGTGAACCTTGCGCTCACGGTAAGGGGTCATATCCTCCGTGACGACGACGTTCAAACCGGCGGCGGCAAGGGGGAGGCGGTCGGCGAGCCAGGCCGGCCCTTCGATGACCCAGAACAAGAACGGTTCCGCGGTTACCATAAGGCTGTCGCGATAGCCCAGTTCCTGTTCCAGCTCCGCCGCTTTGTCGCGCGGATAGCCGGGCACGATGCGGTCGACCAGACTGCAGCAGAACGTATTCTCTTGCTCAAGCCAACGGATGAAGTCCTCGCCGAGGTTCCAGTCCTCCGCATACTTGTGCACGATTTCCTTCAGCTTTTCGCCGTTTCGGTCAATCAGTTCGCAAGGGATGAGCACAAAGCCTTTTTTGCCAAGCTGAAATCTCCGGTATAAAAGCGCTGTCAATTTGCCCGGAAAGCTGACCTGCGGCCCGCCGTCCAGCGTATCTTCGGGGCGGTAAGCGATGCCGGCTTCCGTCGTATTCGAAGTGATGAATTCCAATCGGTCGTCTTCGGCTAGGGCGAGAAAGGCTTCATAATCCGTATAAGGGTTGATCAGGCGGCTGACGCTGGTGACGATTTCGCGGTCATTGACCGTTTTCCGATCATGGATGCCGTTCAAGAGCACGGTGTAAAGATAGTCCTGCTCGGCCAGCATGCCTCCCAGGCCGTTCTCCAGCGGCTGAATCAGCACCGCGCTCCCTTGAAACAATCCCTGCTTGTTCATTTGCTGCAGCTGCCAATCCACAAAGGCGCGCATGAAGTTGCCTTCGCCGAACTGGATCATCTTTTCGGGGTAACGGGGCAGATCAGGATAAGCGGTGCGGGATAGTCGTTGTGTCATGGGTTATGTTTCGCTCCTTTTTGAAATAGAATAGATTATGCACACGTGAACATTTTTATTTAAAAAAAGAGGAAAACCTCTTTCTTTAAATCGATATGCGGTCTCTTTCCGCTTCATCCCACCGTTTCGAGTCCAACGTGAGATTTAAATTTGCGCCACCGAGTGGCGGACCATTAACGCGGTATTCACCAGAATCTGTTCGGGAGCCGTCGTTTGCGGTTGCTGGATCAGCTCGATCAGCTTCTTCGTGCCCCATTCGCTGATATCGACGACCGGTCTGCGGACCGTCGTTAAGGACGGGTTGGTATATTGGGCGAATACGATATCGTCAAACCCGATCAGCGACATCTGCCGCGGAATCTGGATTTCGGCGGCGAAGCAGGCGTTCATGGCTCCGATAGCCATGTCGTCGTTGGAGCAAAACACGAACGTCGGGGGCTCGGGAAGCGTTAGCAGCTCCGTCATCCGCCGAAAACCGCTTTCGATGCTGTAATCCCCGCCGACGAAATAATCGGCACGGGGGGAAAGTCCATGAGCCAGCATGCTGTCTAGGAAGCCCTGCTTCCGTTCCGAGGTCGACTTGAACCCCGCTCTGCCTTCAATCATGGCCAGGCGGCGGTGCCCCCGGGCGATGGCGTAGTCGATCGCCTCCCGTACACCGTCCCGGTCATTGGCGACGACGTTCATGATCCCCGGATCCTCGAGATGCCGGTTCAGCACGACAAACGGGATGCCCGCTTTCTTCACGTGGTAGATGAAATCGTTATCCGCGTCGCTCTGGCTCATGACCAGAATCCCGTCGAACCGCCGGGCGGAGATGCCGTCCAGATGCCGGATATTATCGATTCCGTGCACGGTCAGGCTGTAGTTCTCATCCAGGATATGATGGATGCCTTTGATAACGTCGACCAAAAAACTGGCCGAAGTCCCTTGGTCAATACTGGAAAAAAACAAGCCGATCGTATACGATTTCTTCATGACGAGACTTTTGGCGCTGAAGTTGGGGACATAATTCAATTCCGACGCGATTCTCTCGATGCGGTCCCGCGTTTCCTTCTTGATGAGCGGATTTCCGTTTAGCGCCCGGGATACCGTCGTATGGGAAACCCCGGCGACTTTTGCAATGTCTTTAATCGTGACCATAGGACCCTCTGTTTTCCGGATATGTTAGTTTCACGTTTTCATTATAGTTTTTATATCCTGTTTAAATCAAGGAAAATATATCATGCACACGTTAAAATAATCATTGTCAGGGAATTCATGTAAGCGCTATAATAACACATACCATACGGTCAAAGGAGCAGCGCCAATGAACAAAGGGAGCATGTTTTACAAAATTTTTATCCCCATTCTCGTGCTTGGAGTTGGCCTTGTAGCCAGTTTTGGAAGTTACATCTATTTCAGCACCGTAAACTCCGTCCATGAGCGGATCGCCGACAGCAAGCAGAATTTCATCACCCAGACGAAAAATAACCTGGAGAACAAAATCCAATCCATTGAATACGCGTTCGATACCTACAGCACGACCACTTCGTTCCGCGATACGGTGACCCATCCGATTACGGAAGAGGACTTTATCGCTTACCGGAACGTCAATTCCCAACTGAATTATATCGCGACCATGGGCATGGAAGGGACGGAATATTCGCTGATCAGCCTAGAGCAGGACTGGCAAATTTCCAACGGCAAACTGTCGAAGCTGACCGCCGAGGAACGCGAGGCTTTGGTCCGGGCTTATATTGAAAATAAAGATCAGAGCCTGTTCTGGATCAAGACGGATAAAGGCATACGTTTCGTCAACACACTGCCGGTCTTCTCCAAGAACAAACAGGCGATCGCCCTTTCGGACATTTCGCTCCGCTCCCTGGATCAAACGATTCGAACGGAGGATCACAGCGATGTGTTTATCCTTAATCGGCAGGGGGATCTGATGTACCAGACCAACCCGGAGCAGGATTTGCTACAAGCCGCGGACCTGAAGAACATCGCCTTAAAGATGGAGGGGGCGAAACCGACGGGCATGCTGACGCTGGACAGAGCCGGTCATTCGTCCGTGCCCGTGAAGGTCATTTACGCCAAGTCGGAGTACAACAATTGGATTTATCTCACACTGCTCGACCGGTCGGAAATCGCCGATGCCCTCAAGCTGACGCGGTTCGGACTCATGACGATGGGAGCCGTGCTGATGCTTCTCATTGTGGTCGTGGCTTATGTCTTCTCCGTCTACTTTACGAGACCGATTCAGCGCATCAAGCGAAGTCTGCCCGATGACGGACCCGCCGCGTCCGCGAATGAGGTGGAGTGGATCCTCCGCTCCATCGACACGATCATTACGGAAAAAGAAAGCCTGAAGAACCTGATGGAGGCGGAAAAACCGCAACTGGAGACGCAACTGATCCTCAATTTGTTCCGAAACCGGGTCACCCCGGAGGAACTGGCATGGAAACTGCCTCGTCTCGGGTACCGGGAAACGGACGACAAGCTGTACGTGGCGATGCTGACCCAACTCGACAGCCTGGGCGAGCGCGAAGCTTCCGACAAGGATGTGCTCCTCCTGGCGATCAACAAGTTGGCCGAAGAGCAGATTCCGCCGGAGTGCCGCATGCTGCCGATCATTCTGAACGATAAGACGCAGGCGACCATCCTGGTGTTCGACAATAGCATGAGCGAGCAGGACATCCGCAAACGGACGCTGGATCTAGCCACCAACTTAATGAAGCGTGTTCGGGAATATCTAAAGATATCCGTCAGCATCGGCATCAGCCATTCGTACGGCAGCCTGCTGGAAAGCAAGGAAGCCTGCGAGATGAGCAAGCTGGCGCTGCATCACCGGCTGAATCTGGGCAAGGAATCCATCATCTTCTATGAAGACATCTCGAACGTGGTTTCCGGTCCGGTGCTGCTTCATTATCCCGTGGAGCTGGAGTCCAAGCTGTTCGACGCGATCCGCCTCGGGGATGAGGAACAGGTCAGCCGGACCCTATACCTGCTATTGGCCGAGATGATGCGGAAGAACAAATATTCGATGAATTTCGAAGTGGCCCTGGTCCGGTTCGTCAACAACCTGATCCAGCTGGAGCAGGTGCTCGGGATTGAGGTCCTGCTGACGCAGGACAATTACGCGCTGTATCACGTCCTGCTCGATACCCGCAATCCGGAAGAAATCGAACGGATGCTGGTCGAGGAAGTTATTTTCCCGATGGTCCGGAGCATGAAGCACAAAACGAACCAGCAGTTCCGCTGTTTGTCGGAAGAGATCGCGGCTATCGTCAGAGCCGAGTACGACCAGGAACTGTCGCTCGATATGATCGCCGAACGCTTACATTATAATCCGAACTACTTAAGCAGCATTTTCAAAAAAGAGTACGGCACGACCTTCACCGAGTATTTGATGAGCTACCGGCTGGATATGGCCAAGAAATGGTTGACCGAAACGGACATGACCATCAAAGAGATCGCCGAACGGCTGCAGTACCATAACCCGCAAAATTTCATCCGCTCGTTCCGCAAGCGGGAGCAGGTTACGCCGGGATCGTACCGGAAGATGAAGCAGGCGAACTAGGGCCGGGTTAAAAGGGAAACGGAGAAGAAGTCTTGCTACCCTCCACGATGGGGACAACACAGACTTCTTCTTTTTATGCCGTGCCGTCAGCCTTTGACCGAGCCGAGCAGCGCCCCTTTGACAAAATGCCGCTGTACAAACGGATAAGCGATCAGCATCGGCACGGTGGCGATGACGATGACGGCCATCTTGATCGTTTGCGCCGGCGGAATGATATCCACGGAGCCGCTGTCACCCTGCATTCCGCTGGAGACGATAACGATTTGGCGCAGCAGGACTTGAATCGGCCACTTGAGCGAGTCGTTAATGTAGAGAATGGCGTTCATATACGTGTTCCAATAAGCTACGCCGTAAAACAGGGAAATGGTCGCGATCGACGGCAGCGCCAGCGGCAGCATGATTTTGAAGAAGACGCCGAAATCCGTGCATCCGTCGATTTTGGCCGATTCCTCCAGGCTCTCCGGCAGCGCCTGAAAGAAATTTCGCATGATGATCAGATTGAACGCATTGATGGCCACGGGGACGATCATGGAGGCATAGGTGTCGATTAGATGAAGGCTTTTGACCACCAGAAAGGTTGGGATCATCCCGCCGCTGAACAGCATGGAGAAGACGACGATAAAATTGATCGTATTTCGGCCGAGCAGATATTTCCGGGATAACCCGTACGCCATCAGCGAGGTCAATGCCATGCTCAGGACCGTCCCGGCGATGGTGACTCCAATCGATACGCCCAATCCTTTAAAGATGGTCGGTGTCGAGAAGATATACTTATAGGCATCCAGCGAAAACGTAGTGGGGAACAGGATGAACTTCTTGGCTACCATTTCCTGCGTGGAGGCGAAGGAGCTGGCAATGACATTCACAAAAGGCAAAAGACAGACGAGAGCGAGCAGAGCTAGCAGGGTCGTATTGACCGTCGTAAAAATGATGCTTCCAATAGAACGTTTTTTTCGTAATGTTTGCGCCACGTGATTATCCTCCTCGAAATCGTTTACAATTCAACCTTAGCAAGGAGTCCGGATTTCGTATATAATCCAGATCTGAGATGATCATGTATAATGAGGAAAGGTTTGGAACACGGCCGATGCTCATTAGATTAGGGCGTAATCATTAAGTTAGTAGTCGAGGCCGGGAAGGCCTGCTGTACTTGAGTTTTGTAACCGCTATCATGTAATGATTATTTGCGGAATGGGATGAATCGCTTACGCTGGAAGGGTAAATAGGATAGCGCCAAGGAGGTTGCCCCAGTGAAAGCGTCAAATGCCGCACCGTTGGATATGAGAATGGAGCCCGGGCTCCAGAGCAAGAAAAAAACGTCTTCGATGCTCAACCAGTTAAAGCGCAACAGGCTGTTGTACCTCATGATTTTTCCCGGACTGATTTACTTCATCGTATTTAAGTATTTGCCCATGGGAGGGCTCGTGATCGCCTTTCAGGATTACCAGTCTTTTCTGGGAATCACCGGCAGCCCGTGGGTAGGCTTCAAGCATTTTGCCCGGCTGTTTACGGAGCCTACCTTTTTTATGCTGCTGAAGAACACGCTCATTCTGTTTGCCATGAATCTGATTTTCTTCTTTCCGCTGCCGATTATTGTGGCGCTGATGCTCAATGAAGTCAGGGTCAAATGGTTCAAGAACGCGGTACAAACCATCATCTACATTCCGCATTTTATGTCCTGGGTCATCATCGTCTCCATCAGCTATGTATTCCTGAATGTGGACGGCGGGGTGCTGAATGAACTGCTCGCCGCGCTTGGATTTCAAAAAATCAGCTTCCTGACCTCCCCCGAATGGCTTCGGACCGTGTATATCGGCCAGATCATCTGGAAGGAGCTGGGTTGGTCGACGATCATTTATTTGGCGGCGATTACGGTCGTGGATACGCAGCTTTACGAAGCGGCGGAAATGGACGGTGCCGGCCGCTTGAGAAAGACGTGGCATGTCACCCTGCCGGCGATTCGCCCGGTCATCATTACGCTTCTGATTCTCAAAATCGGCAGTACCCTGGATTTGGGCTTCGAGCATATGTACTTGCTGCTCAATTCCTTGAACCGCGAAGTGGCCGAGATTTTCGATACATTTATTTATACGGCGGGGCTAAAGAACGGGCAGTTGAGCTTCAGTACCACCGTCGGCCTGTTTAAGGGGCTGGTCGGTTTGCTGCTCGTCATGGCTTCCAACCGGTTGGCCAAAAAATTCGGGGAAGACGGCGTGTATTGATTTACCTGAGTCTTAAATTCTTGCTTTCGCCATTGCCGGCGGGAGAGGAAGATACAGAAGTTGAATCGGACGGCGGAAAACCGTTCGACCGATGCAATTCATCTTAATGAAAAAGGGGTAGAAAAGATGAGTCCAAAGTTCAAGTCATGGGGAGTCCTGATGTTAGCCGGTGTCTTATTGCTGTCCGCCTGCGGCGGAGGTAAAGGCGGGGAAGGAGCCGCGGGCACCGGCGGAAACGCCCAGAGCAGCGGAGCGGGTTCGGGCGCCGAAGGGCCGGCGAATATCAGCTGGCTGAACATTCTGCACACGCCATCCACGCCGACGGGGCCGGTTCTTCCCAAAATCGAGGAGATCACGAATACGAAACTCAAAATTTCCTGGATTCCCGATGCTTCCAAGGAAGAACGGATCAATACGGCTCTCGCCTCCGATTCGTTGGCCGATATCGTGACGCTGACGATCCTGGACAATTCCTCCGTGCGCAATGCCATCAAAAACGGCATGTTCTGGGATGTGGAGCCTTATCTGGACGAGTTCCCGAATCTGGCGTCCATCCCGGAGGACACCCGGCGATCCGCCTCCATCGGCGGCAAGCTGTACGGGATTCCTTTCCAAAAGGACTTGGCCCGCAACGGCGTTGTCATCCGCAAGGACTGGCTGGATAAGTTGGGGCTTCCCGTTCCCAAAACGACGGATGAGCTGATGAATGTCGCCAAGGCGTTCACCGAGCAGGATCCGGACGGAAACGGCGTTAAAGACACGACCGGCTTCGTCGACCGGAGCGATCTGATCTACGGAGCTTTCAAAACGTTAAGTTCCTACTTCGGTACGCCGAACAACTGGAGAGTCAGCGAGGACGGAAAAATGACTCCGGAGTTCGACACCGAGGAATACATTAAAACGATGGATTACATGAAAACGCTTTATGACAACGGCTATATCAACAAGGATTTCGCCGTCACGGCCAAAAACGACCAGCAGCAGGCCTTCGCCCAAGGCAAGGCGGGCATTTACGTGGGCGCGTTGTTCGATGCCAAGAACCTTTTGATTCTGTCCAAAGGGATCCAGGACAATATGGAATTGGCCCTGGTGAACAACATCACGCCGACCGGTAAAGAAGAGGAACGCGCTATTTGGGCGGCCAACAACGGAATCGGCGGACTGCTCGCCTTCCCTCGTTCGGAAGTCAAGGACGAGGCGGAGTTGAAACGGATTTTGAAATTCGTCAACGACCTGATGGATGAGGAAATTTTCACGCTGATGACCTATGGCGTGGAAGGCGTCCATTTTACAGCCGACGCGCAAAAAGCGGTGACCATCAAGGATTCCGATGTTTGGAAACAAGAGGTTCAGCCGTTCGCTTCCTCCCGTCCGAAGGAGTTCGGCTATGAAATTCACGATGCCGACCCGCTCAAGGTGGAATCCACCAAGCTGATCGCCGAGAACGCCAAGTATGCCGTTTTGAATCCGGCGTATTCGCTGGAATCCGAGACGTATACGACGCAGGGATCCGAACTGCAAAAAATCGTGATTGACGCCACCTACCAGTACATTCTCGGCAAGATCGATTTGAACGGGTTCAAAGCGGCCGTGGAGAATTGGAAAAAATCGGGCGGTGCGCAGATCATCAGCGAGTACGAAGCCGCCTATAAGGCGGTAAGCTCGAAGTAATCCGGCAAATTTCAAAGGGTCCTTTCCATGTACCGTGGTAAGGACCGTATTTTTTCAAAGACGGGGAGGAGTGTTCGGAATGAATCGGATCGGTTGGGCGCAAAAAACGGCGGAATCCGTGATGGAGCGGACGCCGAAATTATATGAAGATAAAGGCTACGGCGGAAAGTGGTCCTATGATTACGGCGTTGTGCTGAAAGGCTTCGCGCTGCTGTGGAGCCAGACGGGCGAGCGGAAGTATTTCGATTTTATCCGCGACAATATGGATCATTTCATCCTGGAGGACGGAAGTATCCGGGGATATGCGCCTGAAGAGTACAATATCGATCATATCAATACAGGGAAGCTCTTGTTCCCGCTTTACCGGGAAACCGGGCAGGACAATTATCGGCAGGCCGCAAGCCTGCTGAGGAGCCAGCTCGCTTCGCATCCGCGGACTTCGGAAGGGGCGTTCTGGCATAAACAGATTTATCCGTATCAAATTTGGCTGGACGGTTTGTATATGGGCGCTCCGTTTTATTTGGAATATCTGCTGACGTTTGAAGACGGGGCCGGGTTGGAGGATGTAACGAAGCAGTTTATCGTGTGCGAACGGCATACGCGGGATGCCGGGACGGGCCTCCTGTACCACGCATGGGACGAGAAAAAAGTACAGCCCTGGTGCGATCCGGCAACCGGACTTTCGCCGAATTTCTGGGGCCGCTCGCTGGGGTGGTTCGCCATGGCCCTGGTCGATGTCCTTGAGCTGCTGCCGAAAGAACAAACGGATTATCCGAAGCTTGCCCGGATGCTCCAAGATTTGATGCGTGCGCTGAAGAAAGTCCAGGATACGGACAGCGGCGTTTGGTATCAAGTCATAAATAGGGGAGGGGAAAAAGGAAATTATCTGGAAGCTTCCGCATCGAGCATGATCGTGTACGCGATGGCCAAGGGAATCCGCCTTGGACTGCTGGACGGGGAGTGGTTCGGCACGCTGGATCGGGCCTATGAAGGGTTGATTCGGGAGTTTGTGCTGGAGACGAAAGAAGGCTGGGTCAACCTGATCAAGAACTGCCAAGTGGCCGGATTGGGCGGGGCGGACCGGCGGGACGGCACGTACGCTTATTATCTCAGCGAGCCGATCGTGACGAATGACCAAAAGGGAGTCGGCGCGTTCCTGCAGGCTTGCGGCGAGTATGAGCGGCTGCGGAGCGGTTCAGGTTCCGGTTCCGAAGACGGGCAAGGGAGGAAGAACATCGATGCGGCTGTATGATATTAGTGACTACGGAGCCGTCCCAGGCGCCGGGGAGCTTGCGACCGCGGCGATTCAGTCGGCGATCGATGCGGCCGGAGCGGCCGGGGGCGGGACGGTGTTCGTGCCGGCCGGCACGTTCCGCTCCGGCGCCCTGATGATGAGAAGCCATGTCGAGCTTCGATTAAGCCCGGGCGCCGAGTTGTCTTTCGACCCTGATCCCGCCTTGTATCCGGTCGTGAAGTCGAGATGGGAGGGCGTGCTGCGGGAGGTTCACGCCTCCTGCATCTTTGGCCAGGACCTCGTGAACGTCTCGATTACGGGAAGCGGCATGCTCAACGGGAACGGACAGCCGTGGTGGGACAAGAAAAGGAACGCGCCGGAGGAACTGGAATTCCCCCGCCCGAAGCTGATCAGCTTTGACGGCTGCCGGCGGGTGACGCTCCGAGATTTGAATCTGATCAACTCCCCGAGCTGGACGGTGAATCCGATTCAATGCTCCGACGTTACGATCGATAACTTGTCGATTCTGAATCCCGCCGACTCGCCGAATACGGACGGCATTAATCCGGAATCGTGCCGGAACGTGCGGATCAGCAACTGCCATATCGATGTCGGGGACGACTGCATCGCGATCAAAGCGGGGACCGAGGATACCGCGGAGCGAATTCCTTGCGAGAACATCACGATTGCGAACTGCACGATGGTTCACGGACATGGAGGCGTTGTCCTGGGCAGTGAAATGAGCGGCGATATCCGCAATGTTACGATCACCGGCTGTGTATTTCAGCATACCGACCGCGGTATTCGCCTAAAATCACGGCGCGGCCGCGGAGGCATCGTCGAGGATATCCGCATCAGCAATATCGTGATGGATAACGTGATCTGTCCGTTTATCCTGAATCTCTACTACTTCTGCGGTCCGCGTGGGAAAGACAAATACGTATGGGACAAAAATCCGTATCCCGTCACGGAAGAGACGCCGTGTTTTCGGCGCATCCACTTCGCCAACATTACCGCCCGACGGGTTCATGCCGCGGCAGGTTTTTTATACGGCTTGGCCGAGCAATATATTTCCGAAATTACGTTCGACCATATCGATATTTCCATGGCGGAGGACGCGGTTCCGGGAGTTCCGGCCATGATGGCGGGAATCGGCGAGATGGCAGGCAGGGGCTTTTTCCTCGGAAACGTGAGGCAGGTAAGGTTTCATCATGTCACGGTCGAGAACCATGAGGGACCCGCTTTTTATGTGGAAAACGGAGAACAGGTTACGGTCGAGCATTGCGAATCCAGAAATACGAAGCATCCCGAGAAGCTGTTGGAACAGGTGGAGGTTCCGCCGGAACAACAGAATGCGGGAGTTTAGGGGGACATCATGACGACGAACGAAATAACGGCTGGCGCAGGAGTTATTCAAAACCCCATACTGCCGGGGTTCAATCCCGATCCTTGCCTGTTTAGGGCGGGGGATCTTTACTACATCGCGGTTTCCTCGTTTGAATGGCTCCCCGGCGTTCGGGTATACGTATCGTCCAACCTGGCCGAGTGGGAGCATTGCACGGATATTTTGACCCATCAGGTGGATTTGAGGGGGAATCCGAAGAACTGCAGCATCTGGGCCCCGCAGCTCAGCTATCATGATGGATTGTTTTATCTGTTGTATACCGATGTAAAAAGCACGAAACGTCCTTTTAAAGACTGCCACAATTATCTAATTTCGGCCCCGTCGATCCACGGTCCGTGGTCGGAGCCGATCTACCTGAACAGCAGCGGTTTCGATCCGTCCCTGTTCCACGATGACGATGGCCGCAAATGGCTGCTGAACTGCCTGTGGGATTACCGGATTACCGAAGGCAATAAATCGAGCGGGATCGTGATCCAGGAGTTTGATCCGCGTTTGGGCCGCCTGGTCGGCGAACCGCGGAAATTGTTTGACGGCACGTCGTTGAAAAAGACGGAGGCCCCGCACATTTACAAGCACAACGGCTACTATTATCTCATCACGGCAGAAGGCGGGACCGGCAGCGGGCATGCCGTTACGGTTGCCCGTTCCAAAGAATTGCCGGGCCCCTACGAAGTCGATCCGTTGAACCCGATGCTGACCTCGCGACATGATCCGGAGCTTCCGCTGCAGTGCGCCGGTCACGGCAGCCTGGTCCAAACGCCCGGCGGCGAATGGTATATGGCGCATTTGTGTACGCGTCCGGTCGACGGGCAATATGCCATATTGGGGAGAGAAACCGCCCTGCAGCAGGTATATTGGGATGAGCACGGCTGGCTTCGTCTGAGCGCGGGCGGCAATGTCCCGCAGTTGAAAGTGCCGCTGCCCGGGGACGTTTCGGTGACGACGAAAGGAATGTCGACGGATTTTGAAGATGATTTCGCGGGACCGGGGCTGAAGAAAAACTGGAACACGCTGCGGATTCCCGCGGACGAAAGCTGGTGTTCGCTGGCCGCGCGTAAGGGATATTTGCGGATTCAAGCGGGTGAGTCGGTCCAGAGCTTGTTCCGCCATCATGTTTTGGCGATTCGTCAGACGGACAAATCGTTCCGCGCGGAAACGAGGGTGGAGTTCAGTCCGGTTTCTTATTTACAGATGGCCGGGCTCATGCTCTACCTCAACGAGGATAACTACCGGTACGCCTGCGTCAGCCATGAGGAGGGCCGGGGGAAGGTGCTGCGGCTAATGTGCTGTGAGAGAGACGAATTCGAGCTTGAGCTGAACGCGGTTGAGCTAAGGGGGACCGGGGCGGTTGACCTGGCCGTGGACGTCCATGGGACAGACGGCCGGTTCTTCTACCGCGAGGACGATGAAGAAACGTGGCGCCCTCTGGGCATGACCCGTAACATGGGGTTCTTGTCCGGCGGGTTTACCGGCAATTTTATCGGCATCGCGGCTCACGATATGAACCGGTTTGGCGGTTGTTATGCCGACTTCGCTTATTTCCGGTACCAAGGCAGGGACCGGCAAAGTTGAAGTTGGGAACGGCACCCCGCCATACCCGTGCCTGTCGGGCACTTTTCAAATCGGTAAAGGGGGAAGGAAAATATGCATCGGAACCGGGGAGCGGACCGTGCGCGGGAACAACTGCTCGGCCTGCTCGGCGATCTTCCGGAAGACGGGCCTTTGGACGCCGAATTGCTGAAGTGGGAGGAGCGGGAAGGGTTTCTCCTGGAGACGCTGCTCCTGGACTTGAACGGCATCGAGCCGGTCCCGGCCTATGTCGCGAAACCGCGGGAAGGGGACGGCCCCTTCCCTCTGGTCATATTCAACCATTCCCATGGCGGGAACTATGCGAATGGCCGGAAGGAACTGCTCCACAGCGGCACTTATCTGCAGGAGCCTTCTTTTGCCAAAGTGTTGACCGATATGGGGTGTGCGGTTTGCTGCATCGATATGTGGGCGTTCAACGAACGCGCCGGCAAAACCGAGAGCGAGCTCGTCAAGGAGATGCTGTGGAACGGCCGGGTCATGTGGGGGATGATGCTGTACGACAACCGCCGCCTGATCGATTATATGCTCGGCCGCGACGATATCGACGGCTCCCGGGTCGGCACGATCGGGATGTCCATGGGCGGCTTGATGGCCTGGTGGCTGGCGGCGCTTGATGAACGCGTCAAGGTGACGATCGACATATGCGGCCAGGTGGACGCCGCGACGCTGATCGCCAAGCGGGGTCTGGACCATCATGGCTTCTACTCCTATGTCCCGGGGCTGCTCAAGCACTTCAGCACGTTGGACATTCAGAAGCTGATCGTGCCCCGTCCCCGGATGAGCCTGACCGGCCGGAACGACCGGCTGTGCCCGCCGGAAGGCGTGGAGCTGTTGGCGGCGGGGCTCGCCGAAGCGTACGCCGCCGCCGGCGTGCCGGAGCATTGGCAGCCGCGGATCGGGGGCGGCGGACATATGGAGACGGCGGAGATGCGGGCGGCCTGGCAGTCGTTCTTGCGCCGGCACCTCATGGAGGAAGAATAATGCTGGAATGGCTGGTCGGACCGGAAGCGTATTGTGATTTCGCCACGGTTCAGGGAGCGGTGGAGGCCGCCGAACGCGTTCCCGGAGAAGAACCGGTGCGGATATCTATTCTATCCGGCGTTTACCGGGAGACGGTGCGGATTTATCGTTCCCGTCTCCGGCTCATCGGAATCGGCCCGGTGGAAATTACGATGGACCGTTGTGCCAAAGACCTGGATGAACGCGGGCGAGAAATCGGCACGTTCGCCACTCCCACGTTGTTCCTGGGCGGAAGCGAACTCATCCTTGAAAATTTGACCGTTTCCAATACGGCGGGGCAGGGGGACGATGTGGGCCAGGCGCTCGCCGTCTATGCCCACTGCGACAAAACCTTGTTTCTGAATTGCACCTTTAAGGGCCATCAGGACACCTTGTGCACGGGGCCGCTGCCGCCCGCGCAAAAAAACGGCGAACCGTTCGGCGGTATCCCGCTGAGAAACCGCCGGGCCCTTTGCCGGCAGCTGTACCGGCAGTGCCGGATTGAAGGCACGGTCGATTTTATTTTCGGCGGGGCGGCCGCTTTGTTTGAACGCTGCGAGATTCGCAGCCTTTCGCATGCGAAGGCGGGCCGGCCCGGATACATCACCGCCGCCTCCACTCCGGAGGGCCAGCGGCACGGCTTCGTGTTCCGGGATTGCTGGCTGACCGCCGCTCCGGGGGTTCCCGAAGCATCGGTGTACCTGGGGCGGCCGTGGCGAAAACATGCCCGAACGGTGTTCGTGAATTGCCGGACGGGCGGGCATATACATCCCCAAGGATGGGATAACTGGGGCGATCCCGCCAATGAGCCGACGGTATATTACGGCGAGTTCGGCGTAAACGATGCGGAAAGGCTGCGTAAGCAGCGGGTGTCCTGGGCGGTCTGCTCCGGAGAAGACGAAGCGGTCGGGAGCAACGATGACCTGGCTCGCTTTTTCGAAGAAATGACGGCGATTGATCGTTCCCTTTTACTATAATGCAGGTGCAGGGCAGGGGGAGTAAGCTTGCAACGAGCTTTGTCGGCGAGCCTCGCTCCCCCGTATAATTAACAGGAAAAACCCCTGTTAATTTTATTGTTCGGCCTTTTGGAGCAGAAATAGCTGGATAAGTTCCAGCTATTTCGCGTCCTAACCTCGAATCTCCTCATTTCAACGGGATTTAACGGGAAGTATTCCAGTTAATCCACCTTTTCTGCGGAGATAGGTAAGCATTAACGGGAGATATTCCCGATATTTGGCCTTCCCGTGGTTCGGGTCCCGAAATCAGGTTTCGGCCCGCTTTTCCCAAAAATAAGGCCCCAAAGGACCTCTATTTCACACGGAAAGGACGATTTCGAAAAAATCGCGCCTCAAATAGCCCTTATTTACCCGTCCGGCTCAAAGGGAGGCTGTTACAGCCGTTAGTCCCCTCGGATTAATGCAACGCTAGTGGTCAAAAGCCGCTTCGACAAAATCGTGGCTTAAACAGCTTTTATCACGATTCACCATATTCCCGAGGATCGGTTAAATCCCTCCATAACGGATCAACATATGGCCAAATACAAACTTGGGACAGGGTGAGAGATACGAAGAAAGACCGCTACTCAAGTAGTCGGTCTCCCCACTTATACCCCAAAACTTCCTCCGCGTCGGCAATCTGTACGACGAGCATCGTTATGTCGGCCCCCGGGTGGCGGCGGGCGAGATTAGGCAGCAGAATGCCGAGTTCCTCGTCGCCGCTACGCCTGAGGACGAGGTCCTCCAGGAGAACGGAGGCGACAATCCGGTCCCCGAAGTTCTCGGGCTCAAACGGCTCGAACGGACCCTGAAGCGGCAAATACAACACGCCGCTCCAGTCCGGCTCTCCCGGGCCGAACCGGATCACCAGTTGCAAAGGCCGGATCTCTTCCGATATAAAGTCGCAATAGAGGGCGAGCTTCATCTTAATTCCCTCCGGGGTTGCCGCCGAGCTGCCGCTCCAACTGAGCCATGATCCGCTTCGTTTCCCCGGACCACCCGCAGGCGGATTGTCTCTGGCGGTCCGCCTCTTTGGCGGCGGCGATCAGGCTGCCGTGCAGCACCCGCCGCTGGATCTGGTCCAGGCGATGCTCCGCGAGCCCGTAAGGGACGCGGAAGGTCTCCGCGAGATAAGCGACCGCTTCGGAGCGCTGATCCGGCACCGGCAGCCGGGTGAACATATAAAAGGGAATGGCCGCGTACAGCACGAACTGTTCCGCTTCGGTTTCCTGGGCGCTTCTGAACATGGCGGGCATGATTCGCTGATCCCCGGCATGCCTGAGGACATGGCATAACTCATGGAAAAAAATCACCCGGGCGGTCACATCGTCCGCATGCTTGTTCAGAAAAATCACCCGCTCTTCATTATCGGAGAAAGACGGACATTCCTCGTACACGAGATCGACACCAAAGGCGTATGCGATGTGCTCAATATCGTGCTCCGCCGGGCCGAGGATCCCATGGGCTAAATATTTGCCGCTGATCCATTGCTCCAACTCGGTTTCCCTATAGTAGGAGAATAACATAAAATCACCTCAAAAGAGAATGTATGTTCGGTATGTATCGGAAAAGAAGGGCCCTTATCCAAAAAGGGCCTGATTCTTGTTGTGTGGATTTGTCTGAAGCTACTTATTCGACGCTTCGTCATTAAATCCTTTAATTTTTTGGATTTTCGCTGCCGCCGTCGAGCAATTTTTTCTTCTGTTCCCGGTAAGCTTTGAGCGCGGCTTCCATCATCGCGATTTCGTCCGAAGTGTAGGCTTCGGGTCCGCCGTAAAAAGACAGGCTTGCGCCTTTGTCGTACGACTCCGAAGGTGCCTCGGTCCGGCCGAGCAGGTAGTCCGCGCTGCTGTCCAGGGCGTCGGCGATCCCGCGCAAAGCCTCGGGATCCGGCTTCCGGTCGCCGGTTTCGTACCGGGACAGTTGAACGACGGTTAACCCCGCTGCGGCAGCGAGATCCTTTTGCGTCATATTCTTTTTCTCCCTAAGGAATTTGATCCGATCCCCAAGACTCTGCATAGGAACTCCCCGTTTTTATGGTTTCTTCTATTATATCATGAGGTTGCCATTTTGGTAAATAAAGCTCGATAAAATCATTGGGAATTATTTGACATTGCCAAAATGGTAATGTAAAATAGGGTTAAAGTTACCGTATTGGTAATATAAAATTGATAATTTAGATTTTTGGGAGGAAATACGAGTTTTTAGACAAGAGACACAAAAGATGATGTTACCAAATTGGCAAGTTGTTGGTGGAAATATCTTCAGGAGGGATCGCCGTGGGAAGAAGACGTACACATCCGTTTATAACCGTGTTTGACACCTTGTCCATCGATTATTCCGCTACGCGGGCAGCAGTAGAAAAGCGGCTGGAGGAGGTGCGGCAGTTCCGGCAAATCGGTTTCGTCCGTCAGCAGGCCGGGATGACGGTCAACTACGAACCGAGGTTCCATGGAGCCACGCATGTGATCAGCAAGCCGGCGGAGCGAACGGCCATCCGGAACGTTGACCGGGAAGCCGAGCTGATCCGCAAGTCGGAGCTGCTGGACCAGGCGATGGAGCGCCTCACGAAGATGCAGCGGGAAGTGATCGAACGGAGCTATCTCGATGACGAGGGCGAGTATGATTTTATCAGCTGCGGGGAAATGGGGATCAGCGACCGTACCTACCGCCGCATCAAAGCCGACGCGATCCGCATCCTCGCGCTGGCTATGAAGCTGGAGGTATACGTGAACGATAGAGTGCCTGAGGCGTGTAAGGGATAGGAGCAGGAGCCGGCGGGAACGCCGGTTTTTTTGTGAACGGTATTTCAAGAAATGACTTTAAGGTTAGCCCTTATTCGTTTGACGGCGGAATGGACCGAAGATTTGATCTTACTTTCGCTGCAGTCCATCAGCTGTGCCGTTTCTTTAATGGTGTATCCATGGATGATGCGCAGTTCCACAATCCGCCGGTGTTGTTGGTTGCCGATCAGGGAAACCATTTCGCGGACGCCTTCCTCGATTTCCAGCTCCGAGGTATCCTGGCAGAAGCGGGGGGAGTTTAGGCGGCTGTCCCGTTTCGCGGTCCTGATTTTCTTTCTGAACACGTCGGTGGCCATATTTCGGGCGATCACTTTTAAATAGTAAGGGATACGGGATTCCTCAAGCTTCGCTTGCACCGTCATCAGCCGGATAAAGCAATCCTGCACGAGATCCTCCACATCTTGCGGATGACGCAATATTCGGGATAAATACCTCACTAGTTCCGCTCTATATCGAACATAAGCTTCATTAAGTTGTCTTTCGTCCAGCATAACCGCGAATTCCCCTTTAAACATGAATTTCCAGTATTCAGCTTCATACATGACTTGGCTGTTACACAGTATAATGGGCTTATGTATCCAAAGCTTGGATAGTTGTATCCGATTTGTAACATTTCCGCGGTTTTTCTGTTCAAACCGGTTTCTTGCCTTCAAAATATGGACAGATCGGTGAAACAGAAACGCATCCATGTTTTAGGAAAAGGGAAAGAGGATGACATCAAGATGTCGAAAAGAATTTTGATTATCGAGGACGAGGACTCCATTCGGGATATTTTGTCTTATTCCTTAACCAAGGAGGGGTTCATCATCCATCAGGCCGCTAGCGGCTCGGAAGGATTGCGCTTGATGGAACGGGAACGGCCGGATCTGGTGCTGCTGGACCTGATGCTGCCCGATATGAGCGGCTTTGATATCTGCAAAAGGCTGTCCGTGCAGTGGAAGGTGCCGGTGATGATGATCACGGCCAAATCGGATATGCTGGACAAGGTGCTGGGGATGGAGCTGGGAGCCGACGATTATATCACCAAGCCTTTTGATATCCGGGAGGTTGTCGTACGCATCCGCGCGATTTTTCGCCGCATCGATCTGATCAGCGAGACGGTGGAGAAAAGGGCGTTCGATGTCGTCCGGCTGGGCCGCCATATCGAAATCCGCAAGGATGAGCGGGAGGTATTACGGAACGGTGAGCGGGCGGGGCTGACGAATAAAGAATACGATCTGCTGCTGTTTCTGGCCACCAACCCTCATAAAGTGTTTACCCGGTCCGAACTGCTGGACAAAGTTTGGGGATTTGAATTTGCGGGAGATACGCGTACGGTGGATATTCATGTGCAGCGTATCCGAAAAAAATTGGATCAGAGCGATTCGGAAATGTCCATTATCGAGACGGTTTTCGGAGTGGGCTACAAAATGAACGCGCCGGTGCAGCCATGAAATGGACGATCCAGTTCAAGCTGGTGCTCTTATTCTCGGTTATTGTGTTTCTGGGGTTTACCCTGCTGATTATTCTGTCCGGCAAAGTCGGGGTGGACAACCTGTACGGCGAGGTGGACGAGGATATGGGGCATTTCAAAAAGAACCTCGATATCGCGGTGAACCAATACTTCCTGATCCATAATCTTCGAATGAGCGAGAAAACGCTGGCGTTGGAAAATGCCGAGCTTGCCGGCCAAATCGGCAGCGCCGTCGGCGGGAAGGTGACCTTATACCGTCCGGACGGAACTCCTTTTCGCAAAGAGGAGGCGGGTGAAGCGGCGCCGGGATCCCCATTGGATTATCATACAACGGCTGCCGAACAGAAGGTGGTTTATACCACCTATGTGGAGAATAACCGCATGATCGCGCGGCTGGCCTTTCCCCTGACGGCTCGGGGTGCGGTTATCGGGCTGCTTCAATTCGACAAGGATTACAGCGATTTGTACCAACGTCACGTCCGGTATCAGGAGACGATTAAAAATTTCGCCGCTCTGATCTTTGGGTTTGTGTTCCTGGCTTCCGTGCTGATTTCCCGAAAAATCACGAACCCGATTCGCGTGCTCACGCGGCGTTCAGCCGAAGTGGCGCAGGGAAATCTCGTCGCGGATATCCGCATCACCACCCGGGACGAAATCGGCGAACTGGCGACCAGCTTTGCCGCGATGATCCGGAGAATTCGGGAGCAGATCGACGTCATCGAACGCGAGCGGGATGAGGTGAAACAGGTGCAGGCGCGCAGCAAAGCTTTTTTTGACAATGTGACGCATGAATTGAAGACCCCGTTGACCACTATTTTGGGCTATGCGCAAATTCTTAAAGACAACGGTTTTTCCGACCGGATGTATTTTGACAAGGGGCTGGATTATATCATCAAGGAGAGCCGGCGGTTGAACGGGATGGTTGCCGATATTCTGGAGGTCTCCGTGGCGTCCGGTCCATTGCCGGCCTACCGGTTCGAAGCGATCGATGCCGCCAAGGTCGTCCGGGAAGCCTGCGAAGATATGTCTATAAAAGCGAGCAAATACAATATGCGGATCCAATACAACGTGGAAGAGCGGCTTGAGGTCCGGGGAGATCGCCACAAACTGAAGGAGGTCTTCCTGAATGTGTTGGATAACGCGATCAAGTACGGCTACGTGAACTCTTCCGTTCATATCGAAGCTTCTCGGGAGGATGCCATGGTGGCGGTCCGGATCACCGATCAGGGGGAGGGTATTTCGCCTGAAGCGCTGAAGCTTGTATTTGAACCGTTCTACCGGGAAGGCGAGAAACACCGGAGCGAAAAAGGCAGTGCGGGTCTGGGCTTGTCCATCGTAAAACAAACGGTGGAAGCTCATGGGGGCCGGGTGGAAATAGACAGCGAATTGCAAAAAGGGACGCGGGTCACGATCCTGTTGCCGGAGGATAAACATGGAGCGACGTAATTTTTGGGCGGCTTTCCGGAATAAACTGATCCTTGCCGGAATTCTGATGGCCGGAGTCGGGGGCATTTACGGTTTGGAACATTTGTTCAACCTGATCTATATCCACCCCCGTACAATCGAACTGTCCGGCAGCCAGTTCGACAACAGCCTCCCCCTCAAGCCGGGCAATGCCTTCTCGACGGAGTCGGCGACGAAGCTGCCGAATAATTTTGCCGTCTATAACTTTGAGGCCCTCGATCATAACACACTGGTCCTAAATCGAACCGACGCTTCCTACACGGGAATGAAGCTATCCCTGCTCCACCTGGACGACAACCGGGTGAAGGATCTCGATTCCAGTGTTCTGTACGACACGTTTTCCTTTTGGAACGGCACGCTGATCTATTCGCGGTACCGTTCGAATCAAACGCAGGAGACGTACGCTTACGATCTTGCATCGGGTCAAAAAAAGCTGCTTTTCTCCGACAAGTCCTTTTACTTGAGGCAGGCGGGGAACGAAGCGCTTATCGGCTTTGATGGAACGACCTACCGGTTATATCACCCGAAGACGGAGAAGAAGGAAATGCTGTACACCTACAAACAGCTGCAGGAACGGATCGCGAAGCCTGCCGGGATTAACGCTCGGGATGTGTTTCCGTTTGATTTGTCCGGCACGAACGATCAACAAACATATATACTGGCGCAGTTGGGCGAGCACTCGGGGATTTACCGCCACCCTTTAAAAGGGGAAGCGGACGGAACTCTGATGCTCAAGGCCGATGAAATTCACGATTTTCGGGTGCTGAAAAACGGAGATCTGCTGGTGCTGGGAACGGTGGCCCATGTGCAGGGATTGTATCGCTTCCATTCGGAATCGGGAACTTATGAGCTTCTGAAGCAAGGGGCGATCTGGGGATTTGGGATCGATGAGGAACAATTTCGTCTCGCTTACCTGCTTGGAACGGACAAGCGGACGAATGAGGTGCATGTCGCCTATCTTCAAGAGACAGGCCTTGATTCGGATACGGTCGTCTACCGGAACATCGACCAGTTTCTCAAGTTAAGCTGGAAGGGAGACGATCTGTTCGTTCTGGGCAGCTCCGTGGACAACAGTGAAATTTACCGCTTTACCTTCAGACCGTGGTGATCATCGACCCTCTGCCGGGTACAAATTAATTAGAAGTTTTGCCTCTGAGAGACCGGAGTACAGCCGAAATTGTGCCCGGGTCTTTCGGGGGTATTTTTATTTGGGGCTTTAGCCAGTTGAGCTCGCGAAGCGTGCGAAACAACAAACCACCTGATGGGTTCGTGATCATAGGGGTGTTTAAGCTACTATGTATAACGAAAGGAAAGGTGGCTTAATAGCTAATCGAAGGGATATGTCACTACAAAGAGGCGTCTAGTGTGCTTCAAAGCTTCGAACTCCAAAAAGATGCAAATCTGCAGGTATTTAGGCCTGATTCCCGAGGGAATGCGAAAAAAGATGCAAATCTGCAGGCATTTCCAGCGATTTTAGAGAAACGAGCCGGTTTCATCGAAAATTCCTGCAGATTTGCAGGTATTTAGAAATTTTGAGTCCAAACAGGAAAAAAGCATGCAGATATGCAGGGATTTTATGTTATCTGGCAATGGCCTAGCAGCTTGAACGTAGTGAAAGCTAGCGCCTTTTGACGCGAGCCGGTAATAAAGGCTTATAGCCTTAGAGCAAACCACCCGTTCACACGGGTGGTTTTTATGCCTATTAAAAGTTACAACCTGTATACAACTCGGCTGAAGTCCGATACAACCGGCTCCTATAATGAAGGGATGGAGGCGGCAAGAGTACATACTTTGCATGAAAAAACAGGAGGGATAACATGTTGCGCGTAGACCAGGTCAGCCATACCTTCCGCAGCCCCCAAGGAGTCGTCCCCGTATTGGACGGAATCAATATGACCGTGGACAAGGGGGAGATGGTCGCTCTACTGGGCAGCTCGGGCTCGGGCAAATCGACCCTGCTCAACTTGATGGCCGGCTTGATGAAGCCGGATCAAGGGAGCATCTGGATTGCCGGCACGGACATCGTGCGGCTGGGGGAGAACAAGTTGGCCGAATTTCGCCGCCAGCATATCGGATTTATTTTTCAGGCTTATGAACTGATGTCCAATTTGACGGTAAGGGAGAATGTGGAGCTTCCGCTGGTCTTTATGGGCATGCGGCCCGCCCTGCGGCGGAAAAAGGCCGAAGCGCTTTTGGAACAGGTCGGGTTGGCCGGGAAGGCGGGACTCTTCCCATCGCAGCTCTCGGGTGGCCAACAGCAGCGGGTCAGTATCGCGCGCTCGCTGGTTACGGAGCCATCCGTCATTTTTGCGGACGAGCCGACCGGAAATCTCGATACGGAGACCGAGGAAGAGATTCTGGCCATTATCCAGCGGTTGAACCAGCAGATGCAGACCACTTTTATTATCGTTACCCATGAAGCGGAGGTGGCTGACCAGATGCAGAAGGTCATTACGCTGAAGAACGGAAGACTGATTCGGGAGACGACGAATGAGCCGCTGAATGAACTTGAGATGGAAAAAGGAGAAGCGTTGTGAGAACTGTTGATGTGTTGCGCATGGCCTGGGGGCAGATCATTCGCAGAAAAGTGGTCACTTTGCTGTGTATGGCCGGTTTGGCTATCGGCTGTGCGGCCCTGATTATTGCCTTGAACGTCGGGAAATCGGTCCAGACGTATACCGAGAAGACCTTAAACGAGAATTACCGCATGGACGAAATTACCGTATCGCCGAACGAGGGGATATCGAGTGGCGTCGAAGGGCGAAAAACCGGAGCCTCGAGCTCGGGCTTTGACCGCGGCGCCCTCACCCCGCGCAAGCTGGAAGTCATCCGCAATTTGCCGCATGTGGTCTCGGTGGCTCCCATGCTCAAACTCGATTATATGGAAATGGTGACGTCCGACGGACGCTCCTCCGGTGTGGAGGTCATAGGAACGGAACTGGCTTCGTTACGCGATTTCGGCTTTCGCTTCGCACAAGGGGCCCCTTCGGAAATGAACGGCGCGGCCGTCGTCAATTATGGGGCCACGTACGGATTGGTGGACCCCAAGGTCATACAGCAGATGCAGGAGAAGCTGTCCGAGGACCCGTATAATGACGAATTGCTGCAACAATTTATGGAATTAATGTCGGCTCCCGCCGACTTATATCAGAACCAGATCCAATTCAAGAGCCCCGATCCGGCCGATATGACGAAGATGCGGACAAGCACGTCCCTTCGGGTGATGGGCGTATTAAAGCTACAGGAAGGAACGAATGCGAACAATGCGATGTACGACAAAAAAGTTTACGTCTCCCTGGATACCGCCCGTATGCTCAAGGATCAGCTGCAAAACAGCGAGACGGGTCCCGCCGGAAGCGGCCGTCTTAACTCCGCGCTCGTAAAAGTGGAAGACAAAAAATACGTGGCCCAGGTGGAACAGCAAATCCAGCGGCTGACGCTGCGGACGGAAAGCAATTTGTTTCAGGAGAAGGCCATGAGCGAACAGTTGGACTTGTACCGGAAAGCGGCGATGGGCATCGGCCTATTTGTTATGATGCTGGCCTCGCTGTCCATCATTGTGGCGATGATTATGTCAACCCATCAACGGCGCAAGCAGATCGGCGTCATGAAAGTGCTGGGAGCCAATCTGTGGCAGATCCGGGAGATGTTTATCGTCGAGGCCGCTTTACTGGGACTCCTCGGGGGGACGGTCGGAATCGTGATTGCGTTCCTGGCCGTCGACCAGGTGAACGGGCTTCTCGCCAGTCAGATGATGTCGCAGGAAGGAGGCCCCATGACGGTGGTGATCGAGTTGTCCACGCTTCCCGCCGGCATGGTTTTTGCCGTGGTGGTAGGGGTGCTTGCGGGCATCTACCCGGCGATCAGCGCCTCCAGGACAAATGCCCTGCGCGTGATCAAGTCGGCATAACGGGTTTAAACGGCAGAAATGATCAGGAAAGGGATTATAGAGATGAAGACATGGATAAAAGGGATTCTCGCCATCGCGATTGTGGCCGGTGCGGGGTACTGGATTTATCAAAAGTACAAGCCGGAGCCGGAGCTTCCGGCGGAGACGCCAGTTCCGATTACATTTCAGGTCACTCAGGCGACATTGGCTCAGAAAGTGCAGGTTAAAGGCAAATCCGCCTATGCCGAGCAAACCGAAGTGTTCGCGCCTTTTTCGGCAAAGATCCGGGAGTGGCGGGTGAAGAACGGCCAGCAAGTTCAAAAAGGCGATCTTTTGTTCACACTCGATACCCAGACCCTGGAGAGCGAAGCGAAGCAACTGGAGAGTGAGATCGAGAAGACCAAGGTGGAACTGGACCTGAACAAGCTGACCTTGAATGCGGCGGAGGATACGGAACCGCCTGGGGCAACCGAGGAGGAGCGGAAAAAGGCCTATGCCGACCGGGAAACCAAACGCCAAGCCCAAACGTTGAATGAAAAAGCGCTGGCATTGAAAATGAAGGAGCTGCAAGCCAAAAAGGCGATTATCGGCAACGCGGCGGTTCATGCCGGGACGGCGGGCGTATTCGTTCTGTACGACACGGAGAACAAGACCCGTATGGCTTCGGAAGGGCAGGTCCTGGGAACGATCGTGAATACGGACAAGCTCCAATTTCTCGCTTCGATTTCCGAGGCGGACATGTTTCGCGTCAAACCGGGAATGAGTGTGAGCGTGAAGGCGACCGGCAATCCCGACTTGAAGCTGTCGGGCAAGGTCAGACAAATCTCCAAGTTTGCCCAAAAAGGAGCGAACACGGATCCGAAGCTGCCGTCCCAATTCGATATGGTGATTGATCTGGAGCCGAGCCCCGGGCTGATCGGAGGCCTTAGTCTGGAGGGGACGATTGAGACGCTGCGGAAAGAGAATGTGATCGCCGTGCCGTCTCTGGGCATCCTGCGCGACAAAGATACCCCGTACGTTATGCTGGACAAGGGGAATGGACAGCCGGAAAAACGCGTCATCCGGACAGGACTCGAAGTGGACGATTTAACGGAAGTGCTGGAAGGGTTGAAACCGGGGGATGCGGTGCTTATTCCGTAAGATTTCTTGGATGCTGGATGCGGGCTGGGCGGAGAGCGTCCGATTAACGGGAAAAACTCCCGTTAATCAGGCGCGGGGACGGCCGCGGCAGGCGAATAACTGGAAAAACTCCAGTTATTTGGCGGCCGGAAGGCCGATTCGCGCCGGAGGGGCAAATTTAGCTGGAGAAATTCCAGCTAAAGCGCAAGATGGCGCAATGAGCGCGGAATTAACGGGAGGATATCCCGTTAATTCCGCGGCGGGGAAAGCAGTGGACGCAAAAACCGAACAAAACAAGAACATGTGTTCCTGTTTTTGTCCGGTTTTTGCCCAGTGCGTGTCCATTCGCTCGACTTTAGGCATGGTAAATTTATATTGTGGAAATCGAGTGGTCAGGCGGCGAAATAGTCGAAATCCTTCATCTCCTGAGCACTCTTCATAAAAAACATGAAAGCCGCTGACCCGTTCAGCGGCTTTTCTTATGGGAGGGAAGCGATTTGCGAAACCGCAGCAGCAACAATAAAAATCCGCCGAATCATCGGATCGCGGCGGAAGCGGACTGGACTCAGCCGGAGCGCTGCGTCCGCTGCGTTTGGGGACGCCTTGAAGGAAACCGGCAGTTTTGCAGCCTGCCGAGATGCGTCGCGGCGGGAAGCCCGGCGGAAGGGAGGTGAGTTGGATCATGCTTGATTCCATGATGAGAACGACCTATGACAAGCTTCGAAGCTCTGTCCCGGAATTGCGGGAAGTCTATCTCCATGCCCCGCCCGCCGGAGCGGAGGCGCCGAAGCCCTACGCTGTATTGGCCGCGGGAAAAGACAGCGGGGAAAGTCCCGGTTCCGGCCTCTGGAAAGGCTTCCGGTATCTGATGAACATCGAGATGTACGGTTCTCAGGCTTCCCCGGCACAGTCATCGTCATCGGATCCCTTGCAGGCGCTGACCGCCGCTTTGAACGAGGCGCTGGACAAGCAACTGCTGGAGGACGATACGATTGGAAAGTTCACCTTGCTCTCCCTTGGCCCTTCCGGCCCCGATTGGGTGGACGAGGAGCGCCAAGCCGCGGTAAGGACGCTGCAATACGCCTTGGTGTCGCCTCAACCTTTAGCCGAGCCGACGCCGATCGTCAGCGACCCCTGGCTTATTGCGCTGGCGGATTGGACCCAAAAGCGGCTGGGCCGCGAGTGGTCCGTATACACCGGGAACTGGCCGGTGGGAGCGGGCTCCCCCGCGATTTTATGGCGCGTCGTCGAGATGAGCGCCGTTCCCCAGGGGACGAAGGCGGTTGAGGTGCGGAAGCGGGCGAGCGCTTTTTTCCGTGCCGCGGATGCCGATCAGGAGCATGCCGCATTACTGCGGCTGCTCGAAGGTCTGGGCTTGTCCGCGAAACTTCCGCTAGCAGCGGAAGAGAAAACCTACATGAGGGCAACCGGGGTCCAGGTAAACACCAAAACGGTGGCGGACGGCTACTCCCCGTCAGGGGAAGGGCCGTTAAGCGTTACCTTAAGCCGGAGAGTAGCGGAGGCATCCGCGGACGCCCCGCTCATGCAGTTCGTTTATTATCAATCCCATATTTGAGTGTTGAGGTGAGTTATCGTGAAATCGAAGAACAAGCAAACGACCGAAGCCGCCGGAATCAGCGGGAAAACGGCTTCCGAAGCCGAATATCCGCTCGAGGAGCTGGCGGAACACAGCGCCGCCCTTTTGGGCGTGAACCGGGAAGTTCTTTTGGGCGCGGTGCATGGAGCATCGCGGAACCATTTTAGCGTGGAAGAAGCCAGACAGCGGGTCCAACAATTCTTGAAAAGGAAGGTGCAGTAATATGGCAGGAGGAACTTGGAACGTAACGAATCAACCGGTGCTCCCCGGTTTGTATATGAATTTTGTGAGCGCGGCCGGAACGGCGATTCAGCCGGGAGCCCGCGGCGTGGTGGTCGCACCGGTAAAGTCCCATTGGGGACCGGTCGGGCAATTCGTGGAGGTCGCCGGCGAAGCGGCGATCCGCGAGCTCTATACGGAGGATGAATCCGATGGAGCTTCGGCATTTACCACCTTATATTTGGCGCTTTTGGGCGGACCGAAAAAGCTGCTCGCTTACCGGATCGCGGACAGCACGGCCGCACCGGCGGAACTGACGCTGAAAAGCGCGGCCGCTGCCGAAGATAGCGTCAAGCTCAAAGCCAAGTATCCGGGCAAGCGGGGGAACGGCTTTAAAGTCACGGTTCAGCCGAGCCTTACAGTGGCGGGAACGAAAGAGCTGAAGCTGTACGAAGGAGGGACGCTGCTGCGGACGATCTCCATCGGCGACGGTGAAGCGGGCAAGGCGGCAGCGGCGATTAACGAAGATTCGGGCAACCGCTGGGTGATCGCGGAGAAAATCGCCGACGGTACGCTGGCCGACGTTTCCGGAGAGTCTTTTGCCGGGGGTGCGAGCGGGATTGCGGGCATTACGAACGCGGACTACCTGAAGGCCGCGGAAGCGTTCGAAACGCAGGATTTTCACGTGCTGACGCTGGACGGCGTCACGGATGCGGCGCTGCGGGTCAGCCTGGCCGCCTGGGTCAAGCGGGTTCGCGGCGAAGGAAAGGGGATTATCGCCACCCTGGGCGGCACGGCGGCCGAAGATACGGGAGCGGACGCGGTGAACCGGGCGATTGCGCGCAGTGCCGCACTGGATTTTGAGGGGATTGTCAATGTGGGTACCGGGGCGATCATGAACGGCAAGTCGTACTCCTCCGCCCAAGTGGCGGCATGGGTCGCCGGGCTGATCGCCGGTCAGTCCTTGAAGGAATCGGCCACGTACGCGGTCTCCCCTTTTGAGGATGTGACCCGGCGATGGACGCGTTCCGAGCAGGAAGCGGGCGTGCAGAACGGGGTCTTGCTGCTGGTGCATGACGGCCGGAAGGTCAAGGTGCTGCGGGGCGTGAACAGCTTGGTGACATTGCGGGAGGGCCAGAACAAGGGCTGGAAAAAAATCCGCAAAATCCGCGTGCTTGACCAAATCAATGCCGATTTGCAGCGCACCGCCGAGGATCATTATATCGGCAAAGTAAACAACACCGAAGAAGGCCGGCTGGCGCTGATCGGCGCCGGGAAGCAGTACCTGCAATCGCTGGCTTTGGAAAATGTCATCGAATCGACCGGCTATGACGTGACGCTGGATCCGCGCTACTACGGCAGCGCCCCGCAAATGCAGCCGGAGGACGATCAGGTTTATCTGGCATGGACGGCGGATGACACCGATGTGATGGAACAAATTTTCGGCACGTTTTACGTGCAATAATTCAGAGGGGGAATAGTCAATGGCACAATATCTTGATCCGGGCCGCGTCATTATGGGGACGTTCGGCCAGATTTTTATCGACGGGGTGTGGCAGTCGAATTTGAATCATCTGGAGGCCAATGTGGAGGCGGACAAACGGGAGCTGAATCTCGTGGGGACCGAGTATACGGTGTTCAAGCTGGGCCGCAAAAAAGGGACCGGCACGATGAGCGGTTACAAAATCACCTCGGACATGATCGCGCGGGGATTCCGGAAGTTCTCGATCATTCACAAGCTCGACGATCCGGAAGCCTATGGCTTTGAACGGATTGAATTAGTCAATTGCATGGTTGATAAAATTCAGCTGGCCAACTGGACCGCAGGCGAAGAGGTGGTGGAAGAAACACCGTTTACGTTTGAGTCGTACGTGCTGAAGGACCCGATCGTCGCATCCTGATATTTTTGATGAAAAATAGTACTTGCTATCCCATGAAGGAGGAACGTAACTATGAGTTTGGAACAGCTGAATGAACAGGATATTTTGGACGGTCTCTTCGAAACGGCGGCGAATCTGCCGGAAGAGGCCGTTTTTATTGGCCGTCTGGGCCTGCGGATTACGCTGCGGGGGTTGACCTCCAGCAAAGTGGATTCCATCCGTGAACGCTGCACGATCCGTAAGACGACAAAGGGTCAGGTGACGGAAAAAATCGACAGCGAGCTTTTTAACGCCGCGCTGATCAAGGAAGCGACCGCGTCTTTGGAGGTCGTCAAAAAGCTGGAGGATGGCGGGGAGCAAAGCGTCAAACTCAGCGGCTGGGGCGATGACCGGCTGATCAGCCGGCTGAAGCTGTCCGGCGGCGAAGAAGCCGTCCGCCGGATGCTGCTGGCCGGAGAACTGGATGCGGTCGGTGATAAGGTGCTCGAACTCTCCGGGTTCGGGGTGGACATCGACGACGTAAAAAACTGATTGACTCCGGCGGCGTGACGACGCTGCTGTTCCATCTGTGGACACGGCATCAT
The DNA here is from genome assembly GCF_008084145.1 of Paenibacillus faecis. Taxonomy (GTDB): domain Bacteria; phylum Bacillota; class Bacilli; order Paenibacillales; family Paenibacillaceae; genus Fontibacillus; species Fontibacillus faecis. The sequence continues at coordinate 233,049 of NZ_VSDO01000002.1, forward strand.
CTTCGCCCCGGGGAATTCTGGTCACTCCCCAAGGGAGAGCGCCTGCTGCTGCGGGCTTTTTCGGAGAGGGAGCTGGAGCTGATGGCTTCGGCTTCCTCGCCGTAAGCCTTGCTGCGGGCGCGCCATATTGGGAGAAAGGAGGTGGCATATGGCTCAAAAAGAAGTGTTCGACCTGGATTTTGAGGTGGACAGCCGCGAACTGGATCAGGCGGATAAGAAGCTCCGCAGTTTGGATAAGCTGCTCCAGCAAACTCAGCGGCGGGCGTCCGTTCTGGGCAAGACCAAAATCGCGCCGAAGATCACGCTGGAGGACCGCTTTACGGCGGCCGCGGATAAGGTGGAGCGCAGGCTCTCCAAACTTCAGCGCACGACCGTTCGCCCCATCGTCGGCCTGGCGGATGGCGTAACCGCCGCGGCCGCGCGCATTCGCGCCTCCCTGCTGGGGCTCACCGGTACGCCCTGGCGCGTCCGGGTGGAGGGCGTGGATTGGGATGGGGTGATCGGCAAGCCTCTGATGGAGCTTTTGGGTAATGAGTCCATGTTTATGGAGGCGGGGAAGAAAGCGGGAACCGCGTTCTTTCAGTCCTTTCTGTCCGCATTCGATTCCAAAAGCCTCGACGCCCTAACGGGCGGAAAGTCCGGGGGTAGCGGTGAGAAGAGTGCCGAGTCCGGCGCGGGAGAGAAAGAGGATAAGACTTTTCTGGATAAGTTAATGGGCTTCGGCGAGGATATTGAAAAATTCAGCTTGGACCTCGGTAAGGATGTACTCAAAGATTTACTAAAAGATGAAATTAAAGGCTTATTCGACAAAATGCGAGGGAAAGACGACAAGAAAACTTGTATTTGCATTTGTAAATGCAACTGCGGCGGTGGTTCCGGCGGCCTTTTAGACGGTGATTTGGGTTCCGATTCCGAGGACGACGGGAAGAAGAAAAAGAAACCCAAACGAAAAAAGGGCCGGGGCTCCAAAAATCCTATGGCCGGCCTGGACAACGAGTCAAAGGACCCTACCAAATCATCGAACAGGAACAAAGCCGAGCAAGGCGGTAAATCAAAAGGCGCCCGAGGAGTTCCCGGGAAAACCAGGTCGGGACGATGGGGAGGGCTCCGAATCGGATCATGGCTCAGCGACGGGATGAACTCTCTTAAAAATACAGGAGCCAATTGGCTGCAAAACGGCAAGTCTCGGGTCGTCAACGGTGTTTCCTCTATAAAAGAGAAAAGCTCGGGCTTGCTAAAAAAGGGTGGAGCTTGGATTGGTAATGGTTTTTCCTGGCTTAAGGAAAAAGGTTCTGGTCTGCTTAGTAAGGGCGGAGAGTGGGTTGGTAAAGGAGTTTCCTTCGCCAAGGAGAAGGGATCAAATTTGCTCAAGCAAGCCGGCGGATGGTTTGGGAAAGGCATGAAGTTTATGGGGAAAATAAAGCTTCCCGGCCCTCTTGGCCTGCTAACGGATGTCGGGGCTTTTGCCACAGCCGGATCAAAACGGGACAAGACCAAGGCGGTTACCTCATCACTTTTATCGATGGCAGGTGGTGCTGTTGGCGGCTTTTTCGGTTCTATCGTACCGGGAGCGGGCACGGCTGCGGGAGCAGGTTTGGGATCTATGGCCGGAGACTTCCTAGGCGACAAGCTTGGGGGCTTTCTCTTTGATCTTTTTAAAAAGCCAGAAAAGAAAAGCAAAGCTCAAGCTCCAGCTGCCATCGCCGATACTCCTGCTATGAGAAAACCTTTGCAACGATTGCCAGAGCGTCCGCAAATCCCTTCAAAAAAGGATGAGAACAGGGAATTTCCGGTTGGTACTCAAGGAATGGCGCCAGCAGTCCCGAAGATCGATGTGGTTGTGTCCAAAGGAGCCATCAATTTAACCATCAATAAAGACGAAATCAATTATGACGAATTGGCTAACTTGTCCGGCCGTAAAATTGCCAACGAAATTCGCCTAGCCATGCAAAACGTCGGCTAAGGAGGGGAGCGCGCATGGAAATTCACTTGAAGGATGGCGCGGGAAATGACTTTCATTTCCCCGTCAATCCCGAGGAAATCACGATATCCCGGGGGAAGGCCCTGGAGACGGTCAATATCCTGTCTCTGGGCGAATACGACTTTCCCGCAGGAGAGAAGGTGAAGGAAATCGCCTTCTCTTCTTTTTTTCCGGCGGTGTATGATGAAGGATACTGCAATTATCGCGAGATACCCGATCCTCAGGAGGCGATGAACCTCCTAACCAAGATGATGAACAGCAAACAGCCGGTAAGGCTGATCATCACGGGGACGGCGGTCAATGTGCTGGTCATGATCTCGGCCCATAATACCACGTTTAAAGGCGGGGAACCGGGGGATGTTTATTTTGAGCTGACGGCACGGACGTGGCGCAATATGAAGGTCCATACGAATGCGGCCGCGGCCGCGGGAAAGTTGGCGCGGCAAGCCAGCCGCCCGGACACGAAGCCGAAGCCCAAAACGTATACGGTGAAAACCGGGGACACACTGTCGAAAATCGCCAAGCTGGAGCTCGGCAGCAGCGCCAAATGGCAGGCGATCTATAACGCCAACGCCAAGGTCATCGGCAAGGATCCGAACAAGATCAAGCCCGGCCAAAAGCTGGTGATGCCTTCATGAGCTATGAGGTGGTGCTGCAAAATAAGTATGATCTGCGCGAACTGGTCGAGAGCATAACGCTGACCGATTCGCTCGATCAGATCGCTTATCAGGCCTCCATTGCGATAAAGGTTCCGGCGGATTTTCCGGGAATCGAACCCGGTCACGAAATTCGGATCAGCGGCGTGCCATTCGGCGCTTCGAATCGGGTGCCGCTTTTGCATCCGGGGGTGGTTTGGGATTGCGGCAGCACGGCCGGCCAGACGAAGCACATGAATCTCACCGTGTATGACCGCACGATTTATTTGGCCAAATCGGAGGACGAGTGTCTTTTTGCCAAAGGAGGAACCGCTTCGCAGCGGTTAAAACAGCATGCCGCCAACTGGAGCATCAAGCTGGCGTCCGTCCCCGATACGAAAACCAAGCTGAACAAGGCCGTTTACCGGGCGCAAACCATCTACAGCATGATCATGGCCGACCTGAAGGAAACGGTAAAATCGGGAGGCGACATGTTCATCCCGCGGATGACGTCCGCCGGGCTGGAGCTGTTCAAGATCGGCGGGAACAAAACCGTTTGGAGGCTGGAAGGGATCGAGGAAGCGACGCAAAGCCGGACGTTGGAGGAAACGGTGACCCGGGTGAAAGTGCTGGGTTCGTCGGCCGATGAAAACGCGCCTTCCAAGGTGCTGGCCATCGCTTCGGGGCAAACCGCCGAGTATGGCGTGCTGCAGCGGATCGTGCAGGATGAGAATGTCAAAACGGCGGACGCCGCCAAAAAGCTGGCCGAATCGATGCTTACCGGCAAAGGCCTGTCCTACAGCGTGTCCTGCATCGACCTGAATACGGTCCGGGCCGGAGATCAAGTGAACTTCAACGGTCTGAACCTGATCGTGACTTCGGTCAGTCATCAACTGGGCGATCCGGGCCATATGACGCTGGAGTTGGCGACGTATGAAGATGTGAAAAGGAGGTATTTTCTTGAGCACTGATCCTTATACGGCTTTGGCCGCCGCTTTTCGCGAACAGGCCTGGAGCAAAACAAAGGAAGCCCTCTCCGGCACCGCAGCCGAGCTGGGTACGGTTACCTCCACGGGGCTCAAGCTGGATCATTTCAAGCATGAGATCGGCGATTATTATGTGGCGGAGTTTCCGGGGACTTTAAAGCTGCCTGAGCTGGAGTGGACGGGAGGCGTGACCGAAAAAAAAGAGCGGTTCGTCTTCGATCCTTCCGAAACGGAGGAAGTCGTCCTGAAGCCGGTCTACAAGCCCGGGGACCGGGTGCTGGTCATTCCGCTGAACGGCGGTCACGATGCGGTTGTCCTCTGCAAGGTGGTGAGCGCGGGTGGATAATCTTTTTCCGATAGATGCGGAGCAGGCCTGGGCCGCCGATGGAGCGGGGGAGGAGACGGCGGATGAGCGGGTTCCGTTCGGGCGGAGCTGGCGGTTTGATTTTGACCGGGGCGAGTTCGTCTTGACGCCTGCGCGAAAAATCGTCCCGGCCGATAACACGGAAGCCTGGGTGATGTGGTGCCAGAAGGCGATCCGGACGCCGCGTTACAGGCACTTGATTTACTCGCGCGACTACGGGCAGGAGTACGAGGAATTGATCGGCCGAGGCTACAGCCGCGCCGTTCAGGAAAGCGAGATCGAGCGGATCACCCGGGAAACCCTGTTGACGGATCCCCGGACTGCTAGCGTGGATGAATTTGTTTTTGACTGGACGGGAGAGCGGTGCCGGTTCACCTGCCGGGTGACGAATGTTCAGGAGGAAGCGTTGGTTTTGGAAGGGAGCGTGAGTTGATGGCGGAGCTGCCATTATTTTTGCAGGAACAGACGGAAGAACATATTATGCAGCGGATGCTGGCGAGGGTGCCTTCGGATATCGATAAATCCGAGGGTTCTTTTATTTGGGACGCCCAGGCTCCGGTGGCCTTTGTGCTGGCGGAAGCCGCAGGCTGGGCGCAGCAGGTGCTGCAGCGCGGCTTTGCGGGGACGACCTACGGGGCGTACCTCGATTTGCGCGCGGCGGAGCACGGGGTCACCCGGCGGCCGGCCGTGGCGGCGGTCGGGACGATCCGTTTTACCGGGGTCCCGGGTACGGTGGTCCCGGCGGGAACCGCCGTGCTGACGCCGGCGGACGAGGGGACGAACGAGCCGTCCGTGGAGTATGAAACGACGCAGCCGGCGACGGTGGGGTCGGAAGGAACGGGGACCGCTCCGATCCGGGCATTGGTGCCCGGGCGTTCGGGTGTCGTTCCGGCGGGCGTCATTACGTTGATGTCGACGCCGGTCAGCGGAATCACCGCCGTGACGAATCCCGAGGAAACGCGCGGCGGCGCCGATACGGAGTCGGACGAACTGCTGCTGGAGCGTTTTTACGCCCAGGTCCGCCATCAGGGGACCAGCGGCAACAAGGCGCAGTATATGAAGTGGGCCGGCGAAGTGCCCGGCGTGGGCGGGGTGCAGGTGCGGCCGCTTTGGCAGGGTCCGGGCACCGTCGGGATCTATTTGCTGGACACGGACAAACGCGCGGCGAATGCCGACATCGTGGCCGCGGTCCAGCGGCACATCGATCCGACGATGGATGGCCAGGGCGAAGGCATGGCTCCGGCGGGGCCCGTCGTGACGGTGATGGCCGCGGAGGAGGTGCCGATCGCAATCCGCGTGAAGCTGACGCTGGCCAGCGGGGTGACGCTGCCGGAGGTCAAAGCGCTGATCGAAAAGGGGCTGCGGGACTATTTGAAGCAGCTCGCTTTTGCCGATCCGCTGGTGAGATTTACACGGATTGCGGCGATCCTGCTCGATATCCCGCCGATCATCGACTATACCGACCTGACGGTGAACGGTAAGGCGGACGCGAACATCGAAATTTTGCCGGGTCAGGTCGCCGTGCCGGGGGCGGTGGAAATTGATGAGTAATGTCGAAGCCGCGGCAATGGCGGTTGTCGCCCAAGACGCCGGAGGTGCCCGTGCCGGTGAGTATGCGGCTGAGCGGGAGATCTCCAGTCCGCTGGGACGCGAGATGTTCTCTTTTTTGCCGGGATATTATGAAAACTCACGCATTATGAGCTCGGATATGAACGCGAAGGGCGCGGAACTGGATGAGCTTTATCGGGCGCTAAACGAGACGTTGGACCAGTTTTTTGTGCGAACGGCGACGTGGGGGCTGGATCGGTGGGAACAGGAATTGGGTTTGACCACGGACAAGGAAAAACCGTTGGAGCAGCGCCGGGCTTTAGTGGAGTCCAAGCTGCGCGGGGCGGGGCAGTTCTCCGGCCGCCTGGTCAAAAACGTGGCGGAAGCCTACGACGGCGGGACAGTCGATGTGACTTTTGCGCCTTCGGAGTGGAGTTTTACGGTTAAATTCGTCGATACGATCGGCATTCCGCCAAATCTGGACGATTTGCGGGCGATGATCGAGGAGATTAAGCCGGCGCATCTGGCGGTCGAGTACGAATTCAGTTATTTGTTGATCCATCAGCTTCATGGCGTCAAGACGTTGAGCGAGATGGAGCAGATCCCTTTATCCAAATTTGCAGGAGGTGGTTCCCTTGGCCAGCAAAACGCCTAACCTTGATTTATTGAAAAAAGACCCCGTCGCGGACGGGAACGACACGTTTAATATTGAGACGATGCTGAATGAGAACTGGGATAAGATTGATGCGGCGGTGGGAGAGGTGCGGGAGGAACTGAAGGAAGTCCATGTTCCTTCGGCTACTTTGACCGAGCCAGGTATCGTGCAGTTATCCAGTGCCACCAACAGCAGCAGCGAAGCGCTTGCCGCCACGCCCAAGGCGGTCAAGTCGGCTTATGATGCGGCTGTGGCGGCGAAAGCCACGGCTAGTGTGGCAAATTCAGCGGCTGCGACGGCTCAGAATACAGCCAACAGCGCAAATAGTGCGGCGGCGGCCGCCCAAAACTCGGCCAATGCCGCAAACAACGCCGTTGGCCCGTTGGCATCCCTACTCACCGGGGTTAAATCCAACACGGTTGCCGCGATCAATGAGCTTTTTACAAATGTCAGTGATGGGAAAAACACAATCGCTTCCGCCATCACTGGCAAAGGAGTACCGGCATCAGGGAGCGATACGTTTTCAGCTTTGGCTGGAAAAATCGGGAAGATTGACATTAAAGGTTATGAACAAATTAATATAAGTAGTCAAGGGGATTTAGAAACAACAGATTCCAATAAATTTTTTAATATATGTACCATCTCGAACAACCCGGATAGAAATAGAATTTTATTAGTGGGGACTAGGGGGGCTTATTTAAGGGCTAACCGGCACGGTTATCTTTTTATGGTACGCCATACGACATCCAATACAGCGTTGCAAATTTTAAGTGTAAGCGAAGAAGGTTATGAAAGTGACGAATACTTAGCGGAAATTGCCTTAATTGATTTTAATCTGGCTATCGGGAAAATGTATGTAATATTAGGACTAAAAGCCGATAAATATGAGGGATTAACAAAATATTCAGCTTTTGAGAGTGAACTTTCTCCCGAATGGGTGATGAAGTTAAGAGATAATTTTGAAATTGGTATAAGAGGTCTTGGTGCATCGCCAACTAATAGTGCTAAAGGAAACTATAGATTTGATGCTTCCGCTTGGCTGTTTACTTGAATACTAAGGTTACCGGTAGAGATAAGTTAGAATAGTTTTATAGTTTTCGACTTATTCGACTTAATAGTGGAATTATTATTGTTTGCCCTACGGAAAATCCGGGGGCTTTTTCTTTTCCACTAATCCCAAGGAGGCAATCGACATGAAAGACCACCTAGATTACTTCACCACCAGCACAGCCTCTATTGTCGGAGCGATGATGGGTTACATGGTCGGCGGTTGGACCCTTCTCCTCCAGGTTCTACTCGTCTTCGTCATCGCCGACTGGATTACCGGCTGGGTCGCCGCGTGGATGAACGGGGAGCTGCGCAGCCGGATCGGGCATGAAGGCATTATCCGCAAGGTCACGATTTTTATCCTGGTCGCCATCGCCAATCTCATCGACGGGATTTTAGGCGAAGGGCATTATATCCGGGATGCCGTGATCTTTTTTTATTTGGCGACGGAACTGCTATCCATCATCGAAAACGTGGGGCGGATGGGGATTCCCATGCCGGAGGTGCTGCGGAGCGCCGTGAAGATTTTTCAATCCAAAAGCGGAGAAAACAGCGAGGAGGGAATCAAGGATCATGCAGGCAAAAAGCAACCGTAACGCGCGCGGCATCGACGTCTCCCATTGGCAGGGGGAGGTCGATTGGCCGAAAGTCAAGGCCGCAGGCCTCTCTTTCGCCTTTATTAAAGCGACCCAGGGAACGGCCTGGGTCGACCCGAAATTCCGCGGCAACGCTGCGGGCGCACACAAGGCAGGGCTGCTTACCGGCCCTTATCATTTCCTGGACGCGACCTCGCCCGAAGCGGCCGCAAAGCAGGCGCAGCATTTCGCGCGAACGCTGCAAGGCGTGGGCACGCCCTTCGCCCTCCCGCCCGTCATGGACTACGAAAACAACCCCGCAGGCTTGAGCCGGACGCAAATCAACCAGATTGCCAAGGCGTTTCTGTCCGAAGTGGAGCGGCTGACCGGCATCCGCCCGATCATCTATACGGGCAACGCGTTCGCCCAGCAGTTTGATGAAACGCTGCAAAGCTATCCGCTTTGGGTCGCTCGCTACAGCTCGGCCGCTCCCTACGATGTTCCGGCCTGGAAAAAGTGGGAGTTTTGGCAGCACAGCGACAGCGGACGGATCGCCGGAATTGCCGGCCATGTCGATCTCAACGTGTACCGCGGAACGTCGGAGGAATTGCAGGGGAGATACGGTGTTTCCAATAACCCCAGGCGAGAGGAGGACCATGATATTTCCGGACAGGAACGCAATATCGAGCAGGTCAGCGAATGGGCGGCCAAGGATTGGGCCGAAGCGAAAGCTTGCGGCATTTTTGACGGAGAACGCCCCGGAGCGCCGTTGACCCGGGAGGAAGCCGCGGTGGCGATCAACCGGCTGCGGCGGCAAATATTAGCTGCATGGAAAGACGCGAAGCCAAGTTAATGTGACGAAAAAAGAAGACAGCCCCGCCAACCGTCGTGTATAATTGGAAAAAAGATGCATGACAGGTTGGGGGGCTTTTACATCGTGTCCAAAACTACATATGTTAAAATTATTTCCGGCTTGCCGGTCAAATACCCGCAAATTGAGCTTCAGTTGCTTTTCGACGAAGAGTTTTTGGATGTGATCGAAGGAAGGCATGACGGGCGCAAATGGGTGGTGGAGAATATTTTTAAAATCCCGCTCAAGAATATCATTGCCACCTCCGCTGAAGTGATACGGAAAGAGTACTACGTGGAAGAGGAGTACGCCAAAACGACGCTTCACAAAGGGCTGTTCGAGGAATATGCGGTCACCAAAAAAGAAACCGACCTCAAGAAAAAGACCGATTGGATTTTTCCCTACAATATTTCCTTTATCAACTCGAACGGCGAAGCGGCCTTGGCGCAGTTTTATTCTCCCTCCGGAAGGGAAGGCATGACGAGAAACTTTAACAAGAAGCTGGAACAAAAGCTGCTAACGGTTCCCAAAAGTCCGGAGGTATTGGGCTTTTATAAGTTCATGTACGAAGAGAACAACAAAAGTAAAGAACGGATCGTATAACACTGCAGTTTGAATTACACACTCCGTATGAAAGAGAGGCCGCTCTTTTCAAGAGCGGCCTCCTCCATTTATTTTCCCCAGTACACCGAAAACAAAATGTACATTACATACCCGCAGCCCAGCAAAATCGCAAACGCGCTGATCCATAGGACGGCCTTTCCCCAACTGCGGTATCGTTCACCGGGTTTCCATAGTCCCATCGCACTCACTCCTTTTAATTATTTTAAGTTCATCTCCCCGTTTCTAAACGCAAATCATAAGTTTCGGAGCCCCTGCCCGGCTTTGGTAAGTTCTCCGGCTGTCAAGGAATTCCCGGAAGAGACGGTGATTTTTTCTTGTTGAATAAAGAACGTGTGTTCGCATATAATACAAACAAATGTTCTTATTTGGAGATGAGGCGCGTGGAAAAATACATCGGACGAATCGTAGAGATCATCTACCTGGACCGGAAAGGGAAAGTGACGCAGCGGCGGATCGAAGTTCATGCGGTCAGAGGCGGTTTGGTGCGGGCCACTTGCTTGACCAGCGGGGCTCCCCGGGCTTTTCGGGCCAGCCAAATCCTGGCCTGTTCCCCGGTGAAAGGGGGCGGAAGCCATGCTTCCTGATCTTGAGCGCAAGCTGCTGCGTATCCTGTTTAATTTCACCATCCAACGCAGGAGGATGCCAATGATGGGAGAACTGGAGCGGATGACCGGCCGCGGCAAAAAAGACATCCTGAAAGGGCTGCGCCAATTGGAGCGGGAACGCTACATTCACTGGCCGAATCCCCCGGAATTGGAAGAAATTCTGGTGCTGGAGGCTTTTGAGCGGGGATCTCTCTGAGGATCCCCCGGCCTCATTTTTTGGATATTTTCGTAAAATCGTGGGATGTTTCTTTGCCGTCGGGAGCGCTAAGATAGCAGTAAGCGTACACTACAATGAAAACGCTTAATTTCCTAAGCGAAAGGGAGAGAGCGCACTCATGTCAAAAGTGGTTTATCTGCCATTGGACGAAAGACCCTGCAATTACCGGTTTCCGCTGCGGCTTGCCGCAATGACCGATTTGCAGCTTGCTGCGCCGGACATCCGGCTGCTGGGGCAAAAAAAGAAACCTGCCGATACGGCGGCGGTGCGGCAGTGGCTTTTGAAGGAAACCGCGGATGCGGACTATCTGCTCGTGTCGATCGACCTGCTGGTTTATGGAGGCATCGTTCCGTCGCGCCTGCATCATCTGACCTTCGAGGAATGCCTGGAGCGCTTGTCCGTGCTCGGGGAAATCAAGAAACAGAGGCCGGGGCTGCGGATTCACGCTTTCAATCTGATCATGCGGGTGCCGAACAACAACAAGGACGAGGAAGAGCCGGACTATTACAAATTTCACGGCGGGCAAATTTTTAGATACAGCTACTTGACCGACAAAGAGGAGCGGGACACCCTTAGCGAGGCGGAGCGGGAGGAGCTGGAACGGGTAAAGGCCCTGATTCCCCCGGAATATCTGAATGATTTCGTCGGGCGCAGGCAGGTCAACCAGCAGGTCAATCTCCATTCCTTGGAACTGGCGCGCGAGGGCGTGATCGACCATTTGGTCATCCCGCTGGACGACAACGCCGAGTACGGTTTTTCCCCGAAGGAGCAGCAGCTTATGATCGGCCGGGCGTGGGAGCTGGGCGTCATGGACCGCGTTATGATCTATCCCGGCGCCGATGAAGTCGGGTGCACGATGTTTTCGCATATTTTTTGCGAGACCAAGCGGCACAAGCCGGAAATTTTCGTGCGTTACTCTTCGACGAAAGGCCCGTTCATCAAGCCGAAATACGAGGACCGGAGCCTGAACGAGAGCGTCAAAGCCCACCTGACCGCGGCGGGTGCCGTGTTGGCGGACCATTCCGGCGAAACGCCGCTGGTGCTGATCGTCCATTCGCCGGCCGTCGACCAGGCGGGGATGGCGGAGCAGATTCCTTTCCGGGAGCGGCACCGTTCGTATTTCTCGGAGATTCAGTACCGCGAAATCGTGGAGGCCGCGGAAACCTATCTCCGGAAAGGCAAGCATGTCGCATTGGGCGATGTCGCGACCTGCAATGGCGGCGATCCCGTGCTGATCCAGCTGCTGAGGAGCAAAGGACTGCTGGACCGGTTGACAGCCTATGCGGGCTGGAACACCTCGGGCAACGCCCTGGGCACGGTCATCGCCCATTTCGTCATCGTTTCTTACTATCTGGAGCATCCGGAACAGACGGCCGGAATCGAAACGTTCCGGGAAAGCCGGAAATTTTATTATGAGCGCCTCGTGGAGGATTTTATTTATCAATCCCTCGTCCGCCAGGACATGCTGGAGAACGATCTGCCCGGACTGAACGCGAGCTATTACGAGATAGGCCATTGCCTGGATGAGGTGCAGACGATTTTGGAAGTGAAGATGAAGTGGCTAACGGCGGAATATTTCCAAGGCATTCGGGATGGAGAAGTCCGTTTGGCCCGGCTGCATTTTCCTTGGACCCGAATGTTTGAGATCGGTTTTGATTTGGAACTGCAATCTCAAACATTATAACGTTATATTTACTTCAGTGACCCCTCATGCTAAATTAAACATTATAATGTTATAAAAGAAAAAGGTGAATATCATGGGAGAGACATGGGTGCTTCGCCGCGTAAAGCGAGTCGGCGGGGAAGAGGTCGATATCGTGATCGACCGCGGCCGGATCGCGGAGATCACGGGGCCGGGCCAGGGCCGCGCTCCAGAGGAACGGGACGGCCAAGGGTTGTACGTGTCGAGCGGCTGGATCGATATGCATGTTCATGCGTTTCCCGAGTTCGACCCCTACGGCGACGAGATCGATGAGATCGGGGTCCGCCAAGGCGTGACCACGATCGTGGACGCGGGCAGCTGCGGGGCGGACCGGATCGCCGACCTCCTCAAGGACGGGGAGCGGGCGAAGACGCGGGTGTTTGCTTTTTTGAATATATCGCGCATCGGTCTGAGCCGTGTCGACGAATTGTCGCGCATGGAGTGGATCGACCGGGAAAAGATTAACCAAGCGGTCAACGCCGCCGGGGAGTTCATCGTCGGCTTGAAGGCACGCATCAGCCGAAGCGTGGTCGGGGACAGCGGCATAGCGCCGCTGCGCGCGGCCCGGGAGCTGTCCGGGGAAACGGGACTGCCGCTGATGGTCCATATCGGGTCGGGGCCGCCGGACATCCGGGAGGTCGTTCCGCTTTTGGCGGGAAGAGATATCATCACGCATTATTTGAACGGCAAAAAGAACAACCTGTTTGACGCCGGGGGACAGCCGCTTCAGGTGCTGGTCGACGCGATCCGGCGGGGCGTTCACCTGGATGTGGGACACGGTACGGCCAGCTTCTCCTTTCGGGTCGCCGAAGCAGCCAAACGGTACGGCATAGCGCCGGACACCATCAGCACCGACATCTACCGCGGCAACCGGTTGAACGGGCCGGTGTACGGCATGGGCAGCGTGCTGTCGAAGTTTCTTCTTCTGGGATATCCTTTGGAAGAAGTCATCGCAATGGTAACCACGCGGGCCGCGGCCTGGCTGGGCAAACCGGAGCTTGCGCGCATACGTGCGGGAGAAACCGCCAACCTGACGCTGTTCCGTCTGGACGAAGGCCCGGCGGTGCTGCGCGATTCGGAAGGCGAAGAGCGGCAGGCGAAGCAACTTATTCGAGCCAAGGGAGTTGTGATGAATGGGGAATTCATGGAATGCGAAATACGGCCTTAAGCGCGTGATCAACGCCAGCGGGCGCATGAGTATTCTCGGCGTGTCCGCGCCGAGCGATACGGTGATGGAAGCCATGAAGCAAGGCGGACAAAGCTATGTCGAAATCGCTGATCTGGTGGATAAGGCGGGGGATTACATCGCGAACAAGATCGGCTCCGAGGCGGCCGTCGTTGTCAATTCGGCGTCCAGCGGCATCGCTCTTTCCGTGGCCGCGCTCGTCACGCGGGGAAATCGGCGGCTCAGCGAACGGCTGCACCAGGAATTCATCATCCGCAATGAAATCATCCTGCTCAAGGGTCACAACGTACAGTACGGCGCTCCCGTCGAGACCATGGTTCATTTGGGAGGCGGCCGGCTGGTGGAAGTCGGGTATGCCAATGAAGGGAAGGCGGAGCATATCGCCGACGCCGTGAACGACAATACCGCGGCGATCCTGTATGTGAAATCCCATCATACGGTCCAGAAAAACATGATTTCCGTCGAAGAAGCCTGGCAGGTGGCTCAGGACAAAGAAATCCCCCTTATCGTCGATGCGGCGGCCGAAGAGGACTTGCGAAAGTATGTGGCGTGCTCGGATTTGGCGATTTACAGCGGCTCCAAAGCGATCGAAGGTCCCACCTCGGGCATCGTGGCCGGGAAACGCCAATATATCGACTGGCTCAAGGTGCAGCTGCATGCCATCGGGCGCAGTATGAAGGTCGGCAAGGAAACGATCTTCGGTCTTCTGCAGGCCCTGGATGAATACATGGTCAAAGAAGATAAGAGCGAGCAGGAGAAAGCGTCGCTGCAAGCGTTGATGCCGCTGAACGACATTCCCGGGGTCCGGGTGACGATCGTCCAGGATGAAGCCGGACGGGCCATTTACCGCGGGCGCGTTCATATCGATCCGGCGGCCGTCGGCGTATCCGCGAAGGAAGTGGCCTCGGCTCTTCAGCAGGGGGACATCGCCATTTATACGCGGGATTACGGGGTAAGGCAGGGGTATTTCGATATTGACCCCCGCCCCTTGCTTGGGGACGACATCCAGGTGATCGAGTCCGAAATCCGAAAATTGACGGGAGGCAAGTGAGATGTCGCAAATCGCAAAGCGTTTCTATAAGGATCGTGTGGCTCTGAATGTACTGGCGAAGGATATCGCCAACGCCAAGGAAGTGTTCGAGGCGGCGGAAGGCCATGTTTTGGTGGGGGTGCTCTCCAAGGCTTATGCCACGGTTGAAGAAGCCGTGGCCGCGATGAAAGCCTACGGGAAGGAAATCGATGAAGCCGTCTCCATCGGCCTCGGCGCGGGAGATAACCGGCAGGCGGCGGTTGTGGCGGAGATCGCCAAGCATTACCCGGGGAGTCACATCAACCAGGTGTTTCCGGCGGTCGGAGCGACCCGGGCCAACCTCGGCGGGAAGGACAGCTGGATCAACAGCCTGGTGTCCCCGACCGGGCGTCCGGGATACGTGAACATTTCCACGGGGCCGGTCAGCGCGGCCGGCGGGGAAGCCGCGATCGTACCGGTCTCTGCGGCAATTGCGCTTGTGCGCGATATGGGAGGCAACGCGCTCAAATATTTCCCGATGCAAGGCCTTAGCCGGGAAGAGGAGTACCGGGCGGTCGCCTCGGCCTGCGCCGAAGCGGGATTTGCGCTGGAGCCGACGGGCGGCATCGATATGGACAATTTCGAGGCGATTTTGCGCATCGCCCTGGAGGCGGGCGTAAGGCAGGTCATTCCTCACGTGTATTCCTCCATCATCGAGAAGGCGACGGGCGAAACCCGGGTTCAGGACGTACGCGCCCTGCTCGACACGATGAAAAAGCTGGCGGATACCCATGCCTAAACGGATCGCGGCGTTCGGCGAAGTGATGATGCGCCTGCAGGTGCCGGGGGTTGAGCTGCTTTCGCAATCCAGCGTCCTGAATTACTCTTTTTCCGGGACCGGTGTAAATATCGCCTCGGCGTTATCCCGGTTCGGCCATGCCGGGTACCTCGTCACCCGCCTGCCCAACGGACCGCTCGGCGACGCGGCCGCGGCCTATTTGCGGAAGCTCGGAATCGGCGCGGATTTCGTGCAGCGGGGCGGCAGCTATCTGGGCATGTATTTTTTGGAGAACGGCTTCGGCGTCCGGCCGAGCCGGGTTACTTATACCAACCGGCTGGAGAGCAGTTTCAACACCGCGCCGGAAGGGACCTATGACTGGGAGGGCATCGCGGCCTCCGTCGACGCGGCCCATTTTTGCGGCATCACGCTGGCCATGAACGACGGTGTCCGCGGCCATATGCTGGCCATGGCTCAAGCCGTCAAAAAGCGGGGCGGGGCGGTGGTGTTCGACTGCAACTACCGTCCTTCGCTCTGGGGAGAGCGGGGCTACCTCGCCGCACGGCCGCATTACGAACGAATGCTGGAGCTGGCGGACATCGTCTTGATGAATGAGAAGGACGCGATGCTCACCCTCGGCATGAATACGGAGAAGGAGACGCGGGAAGATCGGCTTAAGGCGCTGATTCCGGCGGTGGCCGACAAATTCGCAATCCGGGTCATTGCCGGAACGCACCGGGATATCCATGCGGATAATTCCCACTCCCTGCGCGGCTTTATTTACAAAGGCGGACAATTTGCGTTTTCCCGGCGGCTGACCTTTTCCGTCCATGATCGCATTGGAGCCGGAGACGCCTTTGCTAGCGGCATCATTCACGGGGAACTGGAGGGCTTTCCGCCGGAGCGGTCCGTGAACTTCGCGGCTGCCGCGGGAATGCTGGCCCATACGGTCGCCGGCGATACCCCGATGGCTTCGGAGGCGGAGGTGTTCCGGGCGATCGACAGCCGTATAGGCGATGTGGAAAGGTAGTGGAAGTGAACATGAGCTTGTCCCGAAAAGACCGGCCGTTATATTTGCAAATCAAACAAATTTTAAAGGATCGTATTTTGCACGGCGTTTACGCGCTGGGAAGCAACATTCCGTCCGAACCGCTGCTCGAGAGAGAATTTTCCGTCAGCAAAATAACGGTACGCGCGGCGATCAGTGAATTGGTGCAGGAAGGCTATTTGGAAAAAGGCAGCGGGAAGGGCACGAAAGTCATCCGGAACAAAGCGGCCTCCAAACTGTCGAAGTGGAAGCCTTTCACGGAAATTCTCGTGGAATCCGGACACCGAATCCGCAAGCGGTGGCTGCGGACGGAAATCGTGTCGAACGAGGAAGGAACGGAACTGTACCGGGCGTTCGGCACGCGCTGCTTGAGGATGGAGCGCCTTTATGATTTGAACGATCAGCCGTATATTTTTTACGTGCACTATTTGACCATCGAGCTTGAAGGCCTGGAACTGACCGATATGAAAGATCAATCGTTGTATGAGCTGCTGGAAGAGCAGGGCTTGTCCCTGGACCGGCTGCGGGACGAATTCGGCGTAGAGTCGGCCGGGCCCGAGGTGGCGGATATGCTGAATCTGGAGGAGGGAACCCCCCTCCTGAAACGCAGCCGCTATTCCCGTGACGGACGGGGAAGGATCATCGAGCTGAGCATCGGTTATTACAATACAGGGCTGCAGAATTACATCGTGAACTATGACGTGTAAAGTGAGCCTGTATGGGTTTGCCGAAAGCGGTGGGACGGATTGGCCAGGGCGCCAAGCGGTCCCGCTTTTTTGTTTGGGGCTTTAGCCAGTTAAGGTGGCGAAGCGGGCGAAACAATCAAACCACCAGCTATGCGGGTGGTATAGTGATGCTTATAGCCAAAAACCAACTGATGGTTTCGTTATCATAGGAGTGTTCAAGCTACGATGTACAACGAAAGGAAAAGGTGGCTTAATGCACTAGCGTTGCATTAACCCGGGGGTCCAATGCTGTAACCGCCTCTCTTCGAACTCTGGCCGGTGGATAAGCGCCTTTTGCGGCGCTATTTTGTCGAATTTGGCCCTTTGGTGTGAAATAGCGGTCTTTTGGGGTCTTATTTTAGAGAAAGTCGGGCAATAACCGGATTTTTGGGCTCGCACCAGAGAAATAAGGCCCTTTTTAGCCGCTATTCTTCCCGAAAAAGCAAATCTGGCCGAAATAGCAGCCCAAAACGCCGCTATTATAACGGACGGCCAGAAAAAGTTGCTGACCGGCAGCACTAAGTCAGGTTTAATGCAACGTCAGTGGGCTTAATGGCTAATCGAAGTGATATGTCACATCCAAAGAGGCGCCTAGGTGTTTCTTCCAAATCTCCAACTCCAAAAAGATGCAAATCTGCAGGTATTTAAGCCGATTCCCGAGGGGATGCGAAAAAAGATGCAAATCTGCAGGCATTTCCAGCGATTTTAGAGAAATGAGCCGGTTTCGTCGAAAATTCCTGCAGATTTGCAGGTATTTAGAAATTTTGAGTCCAAACAGGAAAAAAGCATGCAGATATGCAGGAATTCTATGTATCAAGGTAGTCTGACGGGGCACTATCTATATAAGTTGAACTAAAGAATTAGCAATAGGCAAGAGTGTGAAATGATTCTGGAGAAGCTACAAGCTTTCTGAAAGAAAGCTGGCATCGGAAGCATAAGCTAAAGCTCGCCTTTGCGATCGGAAGAACATTCCATACGGCTGCCCCACATGCAAATCAATAGTTCAATATAGTAATAATCGCACCCCTTCAGGGATAGGCAAACATAGTAGCTTGAAAGCAAGCGCCTTTAGACGCGAGCCGGTAATAAAGACTTATAGCCTTAGAGCAAACCACCCGTTCACACGGGTGGTTTTGATTTCCCCAAAAAACACCCCTATTATTCGGACGTTTTCTAAAGTCCACAGGATATTTTGCGTTTTGAATGCGTTTTATAATAGCCCTATAAGAGGATTTAGAGGAGGCATGCAGATGAAGATCGAGAGACATCCGGAAAATCCGATCGTGGTACCCGGGGGATACGAATGGCGAATGGTAACCGTTTTCAATCCTGCGGTCATTATCGACAACGATAAGTTCTATATGATCGAAAGGACGGCCGGATCGCTGACACCGTGCAAAAATTTCCTGGGCCTGCTGGAAAGCGAGGACGGCGTTCACTTTACGCACGTCAAGGACGAGCCTGTCGTGACGCCGGATATGCTGGGATTTCCGTACGGGAGCGTACAGGATCCGCGCATTGTCAAAATAGAGGACACCTTTTATTTGAACTATGCGCTGCGTCCTTGCGCGATGAGCTATTACCCGACGGGCCGGGGGGTCCCCGAGCGCTCCATCCCGGAATACCCGGACGGGTGGGGCGAGCAGGAAGGGCATTGGCTGACGCGCTCGTCGATTCTGACCTCCAAAAATCTCGTGGATTGGGAGTTTTTAGCCGACACGACGCCGCTGGATATCAATGATCGGGACAATATTTTATTCCCGGAAAAAATCAACGGCCGCTACGTGCTGCTGCGCCGCCCCGAGGAATATGTCGGCGACAAATACGGCACGGAAAAAGCCGGGATGTGGATCACCTATTCCGACGACTTGATTCATTGGGATGAGCCGAAGCTGTTGGCCAAAGGGGAGAATCCCGCCTGGGAGTCGCGGAAAATCGGCGGATCGACGCCGCCGGTAAAAACGGACCGCGGCTGGCTGGTCCTTTATCACGGGGTGGATGACGATGTCGTGTACCGGGTCGGAGCCATGCTGCTGGACTTGGAGAACCCGGAAAAAATCATCGCCCGGACCCGGAATTTTATCATGGAGCCGGAAACGTATTACGAGAAGTTCGGATATCAGATTCCTAACGTCATCTTCCCGACGGGCAACGTGGTGAAGGACGGATTGCTGTACGTTTACTACGGAGTTACCGACACGGCGATCGCATTGGCCACGGTCCCGTTGGACGAGCTGGTCGATTATATTTTGAACGAGCCGGAAAATTAAATCACCGTACATGTGAAACTGACCGCCGCAGCGCGGTTATTTTCCAAAATGATTTGTAACCGCTTACCTTTGTCTATACTATATTATGTTACATTTCATGACGTGAAATTTAAACTTATCTTGATTCTTTTGGATATTATCGTAAATTTATGGGATATAGACAAAGCGTGAACCGATTTATAATTGCTTATATAACGAATCAGGATAAGAAACGCATCATGGTTTGTTAGATATTCACCGATTTCATTATCACGAAAAGAGGGTTGGTTATGAACAAAACAAACAAAAGCAAGAAAGTACTGCTGCTCGGTCTGATCGCTTTGCTCACGCTTTTTACCGCGGCATGCGGCAAGAACGATGCGGAGGGCAGTGGGGGGAGCGGTGGAAACGGCGCCGGAACGGAGTCCGAGAAGATTACGCTGAACATGATGCATCCCTGGACTTCGCCAAACGTGGACAACGAAGTGTACAAAGCCCGAATCGCGGAATTCGAAAAGCAGCATCCCAATATCGTGATCAAGCAGGACGGCGTCCCCGCCGCCCAGTACAAAACAAAGCTTCGCACCCTGGCCGCCGGAAACAACCTGTCCGACATCAACGTCGTATGGCCGGGCGCCGACCTGGATCCGCTGGTGGCCGGGAATTTGCTGCAGCCGATCAACGACCTGATGGATCACTGGACGTCGATTCTTCCGGAGAGCGCGCTAACCGGTTTCAATGTGGACGGCCAACAATATGCGGTTCCGACCAAACAGACCTTTGTCGATATCGTCTACTACAACAAAGAAATGTTCGCCCAAGTGGGCTATGAGCAGTTTCCGGCCACCTACGATCAATTTATCGATGCGGTCAAAAAGCTGAAAGCGGCGGGCATAACGCCGATTTCCCTCGGCAACAAGGAACAGTGGCCGCTGCAGTCGTCCTATATTTCGATTATCGGGGACCGCTTTACGGGCAGCGATTTCCTGCCGGCCGTCCTGGCGGGCAAAGCGAAATTCACCGATCCGGAATTCGTTAAGGCCCTGGCCGTTGTGGATGAACTGAGCAAACTGGGCGCTTTCAACACCGACGCGAACAATATGGATTCGGTTCAGGCTCAAGACTATTTTATTCAAGGGAAAGCGGCCATGCATATCTCCTCGTCGACCGTGGACGGCAGAGTGCGGATTACGAACAGCGAGGGAGACAAGTTCGGGATCGCTCTGTTCCCGAGCGTAGAGGGGGGAAAAGGCGACGCGGCCAAGAGCGCTGGCGTGGTGCAATACGGCATTTCGATCAAGAGCGGACTGGATGACAAGAAGCGCGAGGCGGCCGAGGAGTTTTTGAAGTTCTTCGTCAACGAAGATCTGTACAAAGAATTGATCCGCAACGGCATCGTGGTGCCCGCGAAGGTGGAAGTTCCCGAGGATGCCAGCAAATATTTGAAGGAGATGCTGGAATTGACGGGCAACGGCACGGCTCCGGTGTTTGACAGCGTCGTTCCGACCCAGGTGGTGGACGTGCTTCAAAACGGACTGCAAGCGCTAACGGTAGGCCGGGGAACGCCGGAAGAGTTGGCGAAGGAAGTCCAGGAAGCGATGGACAATCTGAACTAAAGTGAAGTTGGAGCAAACAGACTCCGAAGTTGAATCCGAAGCCGAAGAAAACCCGATAAACCGGGTTTTCTTCATTCATCGGGTTTGAAAACGGGCAAAAAGGAGGAAACCGGATGCAAACCTTAAGAGGGACCAAATTTGCGATTTTTCTCGGCTTGTTCCCGGCGCTGGTCATTTATCTGGGGATTGCCATCGTTCCGATCGGGTTGTCGCTGTACTACTCGCTGATGAACTGGAACGGGATCGGATCGATGACCTTTGCGGGTTTCGATAATTACATGAAAATTCTGACCGACGACACCTTCTGGCTGTCGGTGAAGAACAACGTCATCATCATGGTGACCGGACTGATCGGCCAACTCCCGCTGGGCCTGCTGCTGGCGCTGCTGCTTAACCGCGGGCTGAAGGGCTCGGGGATATTCCGGACGATCGGGTTTATGCCGGTCGTCATTTCCTCGGTCATGGTTTCCCTCATCTGGGGCATGGTGTACAACACGGAATACGGCATGTTGAACAATTTGCTGAGCATGATCGGACTGGACGGATGGAGACGGAATTGGCTGGGCGATTCGACATGGTCGATGCTGTCGATCAGCATCGCGTACATTTGGCAGAATTGCGGTTTATACATGGTTATTTTCCTGGCCGCGCTGCAAAATATCCCCGACGAAGTAAACGAGGCGGCCGAACTCGACGGGGCTACCGGATGGAGACGGACGCTCCGCATCACGATTCCGATGATCCGGGGAACGATTATGGTGGGCGTCGTGTACAGCATCAGCAACTCCTTCCGGGTGTTCGACCTGATTCAGATTTTGACGGGCGGAGGCCCGGCGCATCAGACGGAAGTCATGACGATTTACATGTACAACAGCGCTTTTATCAATATGCGTTACGGCTACGGGAGCGCGGTATCCATCCTGGTTCTGCTCTTCAGTTTGATCGTCATTTCCGTCATCAATCGGTTCGGCCGGGAGAAAGAGGTTTAGGGAAGGAGGGAAGCGGGATGAAAAGAAAGTCGGGCTTGTACCGGTTATTCGCATACACTTTTTTGTGCCTGTTCGCTATTATTAATGTAATTCCTCTCTTCTGGATGGTGGTCAACTCCTTCAAAACGGAGCAGGAATACGCCGCGGGTCCGTTTTCGTTTCCGAAAACGCTGCAGTTCGCCAACTACGCAAGGGCTTGGGAAGTGGCGAATATGAACGTATATTTTTTAAACAGCATCATTATTACTTTCGCCTCCCTGATCATAACCGTGCTTCTCGGAGCGCTGGCCGCTTATTTTTTGTCCCGGTTTAAGTTTAAGCTGCGCGGGGTGACTTACGGCGCGTTTTTGCTGGGGATGCTGGTTCCGATTCATGCGACTCTGATTCCGATCTTCCTGATCATGCAGAAGCTTCGCCTGCTCGATACCTACTGGTCGCTGATCTTGCCTTATACGGCGTTTCACTTGTCGTTGACGGTGTTTATCCTGGAAGGATTCATGCGGAGCTTTCCCAAGGATCTGGAAGAATCGGGAGTTATGGACGGGGCGGGCGTGTACCGCATTTTTTGGTCGATTATATTGCCGATCACAAGACCGGCGCTGGCTACGGTTATTATTTTGAACTTTATATATAATTGGAACGAGTATTTGTTCGCGCTCGTTTTGATCACTTCAACGGAGCTTAAGACGCTGCCGCTTGGGCTGGCCAACTTCGTCGGCATAGAAACCGCCAGCCTGACCCTGCAGATGGCGGCGCTCACGATCGCGTTGATTCCGATCCTGATTTTTTATCTGCTGCTGCAGAAACAACTCGTCAACGGGATGACGGCGGGGGCGGTCAAGGGCTGACCCGGGGAGAGCACACGGAAGGGAAGAGACACCATGAGGAGACATTACCGAAAATATTTGGGAAACTTCGGTCTCAAGCGTAAAGCGCTGGTGATCTTCCTGCTGTTTGTGATCCTGCCGACATTTGGAGTCGGCGTTGTGGTCCAGTATAAGTTTAACCAAATCTTAAGGGATCAGTTTGTGAACTCCACGAAGCGAAATTTGGACAATGTGACCAATCAGCTTGAAGAGCAAACGAGAAGAGTGGAGGATATCGCCAACTATCTGATTCTGAGTCCGGACATGCGGTCGTTCCTGAGGTCTTCTCCGCCGCTCGGCAGCGAGCAGCGCGAGAAGCTCAAGCGGAATATCGAAGAATTTCTCACCTTCCAGCTCATGTCGCGCAGTTATATCCGTTCGATCGAAATCGCTGGATATAATGGAAGCTTGATCCAGATGGGCGAGCCGTTCCGCGGCGACGAATCCCGGTGGGAACTTCAGGCCGAAGCCCGCAAAGGCGGGATGGTCTGGACGGAAGGATACAGCCTGAACAGCGATTGGAACGGAGATGTCCGAATTCTCTCCATGTTCCGGATTTTGAATTCCTACAGTGAAATTACGAAGCCGACGGGCCGCTTAACGATCCGGATGGATGAGGCGAGCATCGTGGACTTGCTGGAAAAAGGAATTTTCGAGGACGGGGCGGGAACGGTCTTTATCATCGGGCCCGAAGGGCAGGTGATCTTGAGATCGAAGGATGACCTGGGCGATCGTTTTGTTCCCGATGAAGCGATGCTGGGCAAGCTTGACTTGGGGCAGGAGGGTTTTTTCTCCTATCCGATAGACGGAAAAGCCTATATGACCTTGTTCTCCTCCATGGATAACACCGGCTGGAATGTCGTGGCCATGATCCCCGAGACGACGGTGTCGGAAGGGTTTCGCGGCGTCAAACTGCTGATGCTGTTTATACTGGCGGCCATCCTGCTGCTCGGCCTTACCGCGCTGATCGGGTTCCATTATACGATTATCATGCCGATTCTGCGGCTAAAGAAAGAAACGTACCGGGTGATGCACGGCGATTTCACCGCACGCGTCCCGATCGAATCCAGGGACGAAATCGCGGAGCTGAATCATAAATTCAACGAGATGGTCGCCACCATTCAGCAGTTGATCGACCATAAGTACAAGCTGGAGCTGCGGGAGCGGGAATCCGAACTCAAGCTGCTGCAAAATCAGATGGATCCCCATTTTCTGTACAACACGCTGGATATGATAAGGTGGACGGCCAGGCTGGAAAAGGCGGAGAAGTCCAGTCAGCTGATCGAAATGCTGTCCAAATTTTTCCGTTCCAGCGTCAATAACGGCAGTTATAAGACTACCTTGCGCCGGGAGATGGAGTTCGTGCAGTCCTATCTGTATCTCCAGCAGCGGCGTTTGGGGGAGAAGCTGAAATATACGCTCCATACCGAAGCGGGTCTGGAGGACACCTTGATGCTGAAGGCGACCGTTCAACCGCTGGTGGAGAATTTCTTGAAGCATGGATTTGACCGCACCAAGGCCGTCAATGAAATCAGCGTAAATTGTTATGCGGCCCATGGCGAGATTTGGATCGACGTCATCGATAACGGAAAAGGCATGAATCGGGGAACCTGGGTGAAGGGAGACGGCAAGCCTGGAGCGATGTCCAACATTCATGAGAGGTTGTCGATTTTTTTCGGACCGGAATACGGCTTGAAGGTCATCGGCACTTCCGCGCAGGGGACTTGGGTTCGCTTGCGGGTTCCCAAGGGGGAAAGTCAAGAAGATCACGGTGGTGAGCGTCATGAACAATAAACTTGGGAATAAGAACGGCGAGGTAAACATGCTGATCGTGGACGACGAGCCCGTCATTTGCGAAGGCTTGCGCTGTACGATCGACTGGGAGAAGCTGGGCGTCCGGGTCGTCGGCGAAGCTTATGACGGAATGGAAGCGCTGAGGCTCGTTCAGGAACATGGGGTGGATCTCGTGCTGTCCGATATTCGCATGGAGGGCATGGACGGGCTGCAATTGGCGAAATGCCTGAAAGAACGGTTTCCGGAAGTGCGCGTCATTATGATCAGCGGGTATGAGGATTTTGATTACGCCCGGCAGGCGATTCGGCTGGGAGTCAGCGATTACCTGCTCAAGCCGGTGGAGATCGACGAATTGACCGAGGTGGTAAAAAAGGTCGTCCTGTCGCTCGGGTCCGAAGCGAAGGCCGGGGGGATGCAGGAGGTCGAACTGTGGCTGTCCCATATGGCCCGCCATGGCATCGCTTACGGAAAGCAAGCTCCCTCTTCTTTGCGCGGGGCGCAATTCCGGGTCTTGGCGACGCAGCTGGACTGCTTCTACGAGCAGTTTGGCGAGCAGCCGCCGGAAGGGTACGAAGAGATCCAGGATGACTGGATCGATCGGCTGCATACCGCGGTTGCGCGTCCGTTCCTTCGCGCGGTATCCGTATTTGACCATGAGAACCTGCTCATTACACTGGTCGTATCCGATGTGAACATGGATCGGGCCGCGTGGGACCAATGGCTTGGCGCCTTGCGTTCTAAACTCAAGGAAGCCCGGCTGTACTGCGGCGTGTCGGAGCCGTATGACGACCTGGAGGAAACGGCCAACCGCTGCGCCGAAGCCAGCGGGTTGCTGCCTTATCACTTGCTGGACGACAAAGCCGTTCTGCTGCCGGAAGATCGGGAAGCGGCGGCGCGGGAGCGGACGATTTCCGCCTTCGACGCGACCGATGCCGCGCAGCGCCTGATGGCCGCGATGCTGAAACAGGATGCGGCGGAAGTCCGGGCCCGGGTTGCCGGGATCTTTACTTTTTTCCGTGAGGAAGGCTATTTGCCCGAAGAAATTTTGCGCTCGTACGAAGAAATGTCGGCCTTGCTCCGGCAGCGGCTGCGCAAAAGCGGAATGACCGGACTGGAATACGGTCCCCGCGGGGCGTGGGATTTGAACATTTTTAACACGTACGGTTCCCTGGAAACCGCCGTCCTGGAAGAAATGAGCCAGCTGATGCAGCGAATCGAACGCCATGGCATCGATAAGTCCTATTGGATCATCGAGAAGGCGAAGAAATTTATGAACGAGCATAACGGTACGGATTTGAAGGCTTCCGAAGTGGCGGCTTGGCTGAAAATTACGCCGAGCTATTTCAGTTACATTTTCAAACAGGGGACCGGAAAGAGTTTTACGGAATACATGAACGAAATGCGGATGGAACAGGCCAAGACGTTGCTGGCCACCACGCACGACAAGGTTTTTGAAATCGCGGACAAGGTAGGTTACAAGGAATACAAATATTTCGTCTCCGTGTTCAAATCGTATACGGGGATGACGCCGAAGGAATATCGCGGGCTCAGCGCGTCCAAAGATGCGGCAGCCGAGATCGACTGAGGACCCGCCTACTTGTGGGGAAGCGAGGGAGACGTGGAATGGAAAAATACAAATCGCCCCGCGTGGCGCTTGAGGAACGCGTCGAGGATCTGCTCGGCAGAATGACGCTGGCCGAAAAAGTGGGGCAATTAAACCAGCGGATGTACGGTTGGAACGCCTACCGCAAGGTGGGAGACGGATACGAACTTACGGACGAGTTCAAAAAGGAAGTGGCCTGGGGCGGGGGAATGGGAGCCCTATACGGTTTGTTCCGCAGCGACCCCTGGTCCGGCGTGGACTACCGCACCGGCATTCCGGCCGCGGACAGCGCCAAGGCGGCCAACATGGTGCAGCGTTATGTCATTGAGCACACCCGGCTGGGCATTCCCGTTCTGTTAACCGAGGAATGCCCCCATGGGCATCAGGCCTTGGACGGAACGATGCTGCCGGTCAATTTGGGCGTCGGCTCGACTTGGAACCCGGTGTTGATGAAGCGGGCCTACGGGATGGTCGCTTCCGAAATCCGGAGCCGAGGCGCGCATGTCGGCCTGGTCTCGGCGCTGGATATTCTCCACGATCCGCGCTGGGGGCGTTCCGAAGAATGCTTCGGCGAGGATCCGTATTTGGCCGCCAGGTTTACCGAAGCGGCCGTCCGGGGCATGCAGGGCGAAAGCCCGGACGATCTGGCGGGGACCGATAAAGTGGCGGTGGTCCTCAAACATTTATGCGCACAAGGCACCGGCCTCGGAGGCCGCAACGCCGGCCCGGCTCCGATCGGCGAGCGCGAGCTGCGCGAAATCCATCTTCCCGGCGCCAAAGAGGGGAAGGATGTGGGCGCGGCCGGCTTTATGGCCGCGTATAACGAGATCGACGGCATTCCCTGCCATGCGAACGAGCGCCTTTTGACCGGGATATTGCGGGAGGAATGGGGGTTTGACGGCATCGTTATGGCGGACGGGGGCGCGATCGACCGGCTGATTGCGCTTACGGGAAGCCATGAGTCCGCCGCCGCGCTCGCCCTGGCGTCGGGAGTGGACCTGAGCTTGTGGGATACGGCGTTTTCGACGCTGGAAGAGGCGGTGAAGCAGGGGCTTGTTTCGGAGGCGCTGATCGACCGGGCGGTGCGGCGGGTGCTGCGGCTGAAATTCAGATTGGGCTTGTTTGATCGGCCCTATGTCAACGAATTGCGGGCAATCTCGGTCGTCGGCAAACCGGAGTTCTGCGAAGTGAATTTGCAAATCGCCCGCGAATCGGCCGTGCTGCTCAAAAACGAGGGAGGACTGCTGCCTTTGGGGCCGAAGCCCGGAAGAATCGCGGTCATCGGCCCGAATGCCGACCGCTTGTACAACCAGTTGGGCGACTATACGAGCGTTCAACGGAAGGGAGTCGGCACGACGATTCTCGAGGGGATCCGGATGATGGCGCCGGAAGACACGGAGATCGTTTACGCCCGAGGCTGCGGCATTCGCGACGAGGACGAAAACGGCTTGGCGGAAGCCGTGGAGGCCGCGAAAGGCGCGGATGTTTGCGTCTTGGTGTTGGGCGGCAGCAGCGCCCGCAGGTTTGACGGCGTTTTCGACAGCAACGGAGAAGCCGTGATCGGGGAAGGAGGCCTTCCCGCGGAGATGGATTGCGGGGAAGGCGTCGATCTGGCGGATCTTGCGCTCGGCGGAGTTCAAGTCCGACTGGCCAAGGAGGTGGCGGCTACGGGAACTCCGGTGGTTGCCGTACTGATCCAAGGCCGGCCGCATGCGATCGGGGACTGGGCGGACGGCTGCGGGGCGATCCTGTGCGGCTGGTATCCCGGAACGGAGGGCGGCCGGGCGGTGGGAGAGCTGCTGTTCGGCAGGGTGAACCCCAGCGGCAAGCTGCCGGTCTCCCTTCCCCGCTCTTCCGGACAGCTCCCGGTCTACTATAACCAGAAGGATCCCGGCCGGCCAAGGGTCTATGTGGACATGACCTCGGCGGCGCTGTATCCGTTCGGTTACGGATTGAGCTACACGGAATTCGAGTATGGAGAGCCGCGTCTGTCGCAATCCGACATCTCCGCCGCGGAACTTGCGGAAGGCGGCAGAGTCACCGTAACGGTAAGGCTGAAAAACACGGGAAGCCGGGTCGGGTCCGAAACCGTCCAGTTGTATATCCGGGCCCGCGAATCGGGCATTACCCGCCGCATCGCCGAGCTTAAGGCGTTCCGGAAGCTGGAGCTGGCGCCCGGCGAGCAGCGCGACATCACGTTCAGTTTGGGCGAGGAGGCGTTCGCCGTCTGGAAGCCGGACATGACGTTCGGCCTGGTCCCTTGCCGGGTCACCATTATGGTGGGCGGGAACTCCAGGGACACGGTGGGCGCGGAATTGAAAATTACGGGTGGCCGCCTGGGGTAATGAATTTTAGCGGATAAAAAGAATGGCGGCAACCGTTTCGCCGCGATTTTGTCGAATTCGACTGGGGGACTAATAGCCGTAACCGCCTCCCTTTGAAGCCGGACGGGTAAATAAGGGCCATTTGCGGCGCTATTTTGTCGAATTTGGCTCTTCGGTGTGAAATAGCGGTCATTTGGGACCTTATTTTAGAGAAAGTCGGGCAAAAACCGGATTTTTGGGTTCGCACCAGTGATATAAGGCCTTTTTTGACCGCTATTTTTCCCGAAAAAGCGAATCGGGCCGAAATAGCAGCCCCAAACGCCGCTATTATAACGGACGGCCAGTAAAAGTTGCGGATCGGCAGCACATGTTTGGGTTTAATGTAACGTCAGTGCCTGAAATGGTGTATATCGGCAATAGGGCCGCGAAATAGATGGAGCTTTTCCAGCTAAATCCGATCCAAGAGCCAAAGAGCGGTACATTTTAACAGGAAATTTCCCCGTTACAATTGTGGATGTTGACAACGTATATCCGAAACTACCCTATCCCTATCACATCCTTTCCAACGCTAATTCTTTAGTTCAACCTATATAGAAACTTCCGTAATAAACATACTCCATACGGTTCTTAGTTCCCACAACTTATTTGCCTGAGAAAAAATCAACCAACATGAGGATTTGCATGGCCCTGACTTCGTTGAAGTAGGGGCCTGCTTTTTTGCTTTTAACATGCCGCTACGATGGGGGGTACAACATATATCACTGAAAACAGGTAATTGATTATGTAAAATAAAAAAACGTAACTAGTTACCTATTTGCAAGGAGGTTTAGCGCGATGAATCAAGAGGAGAAGCAAGCATTCATTTTTGCTACTATACTGACACTGGCGAATCGGCTGCAAATCGTAGGGGATAAATTAGATAAGAATATCACCTTGAAGCAATGGCTCCTGATCGCCATTATTTTAAAGAATGGAAGCCCGGCTCCCACACTAGGTGAAGTTGCGGGCATCTTCGGTTGTTCCAGACAAAACATAAAGAAACTGGCCATGATTCTTGAGAAGCAGGGGTTTGTTGCCCTCAAGAGAGATGAACAGGATGCGAGAGTGGTCCGGGTTCAGTTGACATCCAAGTGCCACGCTTATTTTAAGGGACGAGAAGATCTTGAAAATGAGCTTATGCAAGATTTATTTCATCATTTTGATGAGAAGTTAACGGACGGTTTATTTTACGGTATTCAACAGTTGGCAGACAATCTGGGCCGGATCGAAGAGAATTACCGCGCAAGGGAGAGTTAAAGGATTTGAGGATAAGGAAAGGAGTACGAAAACCTATGTTGATCGGATTGTCCTTACTGGTTTTAACCGTTGTTGCCGTCGTCGTTTTTTTTGTTATTCCGTATTCGCCCCTGAAGGCGGAGTTTAATCGGGATGTCAAGGAGCGTATAGATCGTTCAAGCCAAGTGACAGGGGTGCTTACCTATGAAGAAGTCGAACATTTACCCCTTCCTGTAAAGAGATATTTGAAGACCTGTGGTTATATGGGCAAACCGAAGAGTTCACACATGAAAATCAATTTTAAGGATGTGGATTTTAAGCTATCGCGGGAAAAGCCCATGATCAAAATAGATTACTCGCAGGTTAATTTTGTGCAGAAAGCAGATCGGGTTGCATTCATCGATACACGGATGTACGGCATTCCATTTCAAGGATATGACTCTCTTCTGGACGGTGAAGGAGGCATGAAAGGCGTTTTGGCCAAAGGGATTACCTTGTTCAACGAAACGGGAGGGGATATGGATCAGGCGTGCTTGGCGACCTTTTTATCCGAGTCGTTATTGATTCCCGATGCTGCTCTGCAAAGCTACATTTCCTGGAAAGAGGTGGACAATACGCACGCAAAAGCAATCATTACCTATGGTGGCATCGAAGCTAGCGGTATATTTACTTTCGGCGAAACCGGGGAATTGCTCTCGTTTTCAACGGAGGATCGGATCTATACTTCGATGAATGGCGATCGACAGCAAGTGAAGTGGACGGCATTGTTTAGCGACTACCAAACTAAGGATGGCCGTAAGCAGCCCTCTCGTTTACAGGCGATATGGCATCTTCCGGAAGGCGACATGATTTACTTTGATGGTCGAGATTTTCGAATCGATAGATTTATGTGATAAATATATCGGGGGTTACGCTGCCTACCTGGAATTCGTACTGACGTTGCTTACAAAACATCACATAGATTTTTAGCTCTTGCTATTTGGCGGAAGTCGGAATAAAATATAATCATTATAAGTTGTACGTACAAGGTTGGATTAAACTACATTATTTAAATATTGTATGTACAAGAGGTAAGACAACATAATCGTATAGTAGGAGGCGTATACACATGAATTTGAAACCGTATTCATTTTGGTTCGTGACCGGAAGTCAGCACTTGTACGGTCCGGAGACGCTCGAGCAGGTCGCCGAGCACTCCCGCATTATCGCCGAGCAATTCGATCAAGACCCCGCTTTCGCGTATCCGGTCGTCTTCAAGCCGATCGTCAAAACGCCGGATGAAATTTACAACCTCTTGCAGCAGGCCAACAGCGACCCTTCCTGCGCCGGCGTGATCACTTGGATGCATACCTTCTCCCCGGCCAAAATGTGGATCGCCGGTCTGGCGCAGTTGCAAAAGCCATTGCTTCATCTGCACACCCAATTTAACCGCGATATCCCATGGGAATCGATCGATATGGACTTCATGAACCTGAACCAGTCCGCCCACGGCGACCGGGAATACGGCCATATCGGCGCCCGCCTCGGCATCGCGCGCAAAATCGTCGTCGGGCATTGGGAGGACGGCGAGGTTCGCGGCGATATCGCGGCCTGGATGCGGACGGCGGTGTCCCATGCAGAAAGCCGCAGCCTGAAAGTGGCGCGGTTCGGCGACAACATGCGCGAAGTGGCCGTAACGGACGGCGACAAAGTCTCCGCGCAAATCCAGTTCGGCTGGTCCGTGAACGGCTACGGAATCGGCGATCTGGTCCAGGTGATGAACGAGGTCAGCGACGCCGAAGTCAAGGCGCTGCTGGAGGAATACGCGGACAGATACACGATTACCAAAGAAGGCTTGAGCGACGGACCGGTTCGCGATTCCATCGCTTACCAGGCGCGGACGGAAATCGCCTTGAAACGGTTTCTTGAAGAAGGCGGGTTCGGCGCGTTCACGACGACCTTCGAAGACCTGCACGGCATGAAGCAGCTTCCGGGGTTGGCGGTACAGCGCCTGATGGAAGCGGGCTACGGCTTCGGCGGAGAAGGCGACTGGAAGACGGCCGCCCTCACCCGTGTGCTCAAGGTGCTCGCGGATAACAAGAGCACTTCGTTCATGGAGGACTATACCTACCATTTCGAGCCGGGCAATCATATGATTCTCGGTGCGCACATGCTGGAGGTATGTCCGACGATCGCGGCGACGAAGCCGACGATCGAGGTGCATCCGCTGGGCATCGGCGGCAAGGAAGACCCGGCCCGGATCGTCTTTGACGGGCAGGATGGGCCGGCGGTTAACGCGTCGCTGGTCGACCTGGGCCATCGCTTCCGGCTCCTTGTCAACGTCGTCGACGGCGTGAAGGTCGAGAAACCGATGCCGAAGCTTCCGGTCGCCCGCGTACTGTGGAAGCCGCAGCCGTCGCTGCGGGAATCCGCCGAGGCCTGGATTTTGGCCGGCGGCGCGCATCACACGGTGCTGTCCTACGCGATGACGGCCGACCAACTGTGCGACTGGGCGGACCTGGCCGGCATCGAAGCGGTCATTATCGACAAGAACACCGATGTGCGCCGTTTCAAGAACGAGCTTCGCTGGAGCGATGCGGCTTACCGCTTGAGATAACGGCCCGGCCGCTCCCGTCCGGATTTGCCCGGCCTGTGATACAATAGCGGTTAGAGTGCAAAAAGCGCGCCGCGATTTAACCGTACGGCGGCTGGAGTAAATGAAGGATGGAGCAAAATATGGAGAATCGCAAAATTCCAAAGTACATGCAGTTGAAGCGCGAGCTGCTGACCTGGCTGCAATCGGGAAGGCTGCAGCCGGGACAGCAGTTTCCTTCCGAGAATGAAATCGCGGAGCAGTTCGGCCTCAGTCGG
This sequence comes from Paenibacillus faecis, assembly GCF_008084145.1. Lineage (GTDB taxonomy): Bacteria > Bacillota > Bacilli > Paenibacillales > Paenibacillaceae > Fontibacillus > Fontibacillus faecis. The sequence continues at coordinate 265,150 of NZ_VSDO01000002.1, forward strand.
CAAACGGTGCGCCAGACCTTCGGCGAACTGGAGAAGGACGGATGGCTGGAGCGCATCCAGGGGAAAGGGACATTCGCCCGGAACCCGCAGCGTCGGGAAAGCGAGCAGGTCAAGACGATCGGCATCATTACGACGTATATTTCCGACTATATTTTTCCCCATATCGTGCGGGGAGCGGAGGCGGAGCTGCGCAGCAGAGGATACCGGCTTCTTCTCAGCAGCACGGACAACACCAAGGAGAAGGAAATGGAGAGCCTGCAGCTCATGACCAGCCAGCCGCTCAGCGGCCTGATCATCGAGCCGACGCGGAGCGCGGAGGGAAATCCGAACCTGCGGTTCTTTCTGGATTTGCAGGCCAAAGGCATCCCTTATCTGATGATCAACGAGAAATACCGGGAACTGGAGTGTCCCTGCCTGAAAGTCGATGACGAAAGCGGCGGCTACAAAGCGGCCTCCTATCTGCTGGAACGGGGACACGACTCTATCGCGGGGTTTTTCAAGAGGGACGACCTGCAAGGGGTCGGCCGTTTGAAAGGTTTTTTGGCGGCCCACAGGGACTATGGTGTTCCGGTGGGCTCCAGCCGGGTGATCACTTATACGACCGAGCAAAAAAACGACCTCCCCTTTCAGGAAGCCCTGAAATTGCTCGGGAGCCCGCAGGGGGAGCGGCCGACCGCATTTGTGTGCTACAACGACGAATTGGCGGTCATGCTGATGGAGGCCGCGGCCCAGTGCGGGCTCCGCGTTCCGGAAGATTTGTCGCTGATCGGTTTCGACGATTCCAGCCTGGCGGTTGCCTCGGGGACGAAGCTGACCACGCTCACCCACCCGAAGACGGAAATGGGCGAAACGGCCGCCCGGCAGCTGGTGGGGATGATCGAGGACGGGGCCGAATATGAGGACGTTCTCTATGAACCCGAGCTGATCGAGCGGGATTCGGTCATTACCAGAAAATAACGTTTAAAAGGAAGAATCGGGCGTTCCCTTCTCCTCCCTGACAAAGGAAGGGGTAGGGACGCTTGCTGGGTGACTTGTACGTACATTTTGAAATGCTGAAAAGAACATGGGATCAAAACGGGAAAGGAAGTGGCTGTTCATGCTGGAAAAGCTGAAGCGGCAGGTGTTGGAAGCCAACCTGGAGCTGCCCAAATACGGGTTGGTTACCTTTACATGGGGAAATGTCAGCGGTATTGACCGGGAGAGCGGCTTGTTCGTTATCAAGCCCAGCGGGGTTCCTTATGAGGAATTGAAAGCCGAGCATATGGTCGTTGTCGACCTGGAAGGCCGGGTCGTGGAGGGAGAGCTGCGCCCTTCGTCCGATACGCCGACGCATATGGTGCTGTACCGCTCATTCCCCGAGATCGGGGGCGTAGTTCACACCCATTCGCCGTGGGGCACGAGCTGGGCGCAGGCCGGACGTGCGCTGCCGGCTTACGGAACGACGCATGCGGATTATTTTTACGGGGAGATTCCCGTAACGCGTCCGATGACGAAGGAAGAAATCGAAGGCGCTTACGAACTGGAAACCGGCAATGTCATTGTGGAGCGGTTCAAGGACCTCGACCCAAATCAGGTGCCCGGCGTTCTGGTTCATTCGCATGCTCCGTTCGTATGGGGCAAGGATGCCCATAACGCGGTGCACAATGCCGTCGTGCTGGAAGAGGTGGCCAAAATCGCCGCCCGGATGCTGCAAATCCGGCCTGACACGCCGCCGATGGAACAGACGCTGCTGGACCGTCATTTTTTGCGCAAACATGGAGCCAACGCCTATTACGGCCAGAAATAAAGCATAGGGAAGAACTTATATATTTATATAAAACGGTTCAGGAGGGTTAGCGATGAGCAAAAAATATACGATCGGTGTCGATTACGGGACGCAGTCGGGGCGCGCCGTATTGGTGGATCTGTCCGACGGCCGCGAGGTTGCGGACCATGTCACGCCTTATCCCCACCATGTCATCGACGAGTATCTGCCGGGCTCGGGCATCAAGCTCGAACACGACTGGGCGCTGCAGCATCCCGACGATTACCTGGAGGTTCTGCGGAAATCGGTTCCCGCGGTCCTCGCCGAATCCGGCATCGATCCGGCCGACGTGATCGGCGTCGGCATCGACTTTACGGCTTGCACGATGCTGCCGATCGACGAAAAGGGCGAGCCGCTGTGCTTCGACCCGGCGTATGCCGAACGGCCGCACAGCTGGGTCAAGCTGTGGAAGCACCATGCGGCCCAGCCGGAGGCCGACAAGATCAATGAGATCGCGGCCGCCCGGGGAGAGGACTTCCTGCCGCGCTACGGCGGAAAGATTTCCTCCGAATGGATGATCGCGAAGGTGTGGCAAATCCTGGACGAGGCGCCGGACATCTACGAGCGGGCCGACATGTTCCTGGAAGCGACGGACTGGGTCATTTCGCAAATGACCGGCAAAATCGTCCGCAACAGCTGTACCGCCGGCTACAAGGCGATCTGGCATAAGCAGAAGGGGTATCCGGATAAGGCCTACTTCAAGGCGCTCGATCCGCGGCTGGAAGATTTGACGGATACGAAGCTGCGCGGCGAGGTGATCCCGCTCGGCACCAGTGCGGGCGGCCTGACGCCGGAGATGGCGGAGCTGACGGGCCTTCGTCCGGGCATCGCCGTCGCGGTGGGCAACGTGGACGCCCACGCCGCCGTCCCCGCGGTCGGCGTCGTGACGCCGGGCAAGCTGGTCATGGCGATGGGCACCTCGATCTGCCACATGCTGCTGGGCACGGAGGAGAAGCAGGTTGAAGGCATGTGCGGCGTCGTCGAAGACGGCATCATCCCGGGGCTGTACGGCTATGAGGCCGGGCAGTCGGCGGTCGGCGACATTTTTGAGTGGTACGTTGAAGAAGCGCTGCCGGCCTATGTCAAGGAAGCGGCCGCCCAAGAGGGCATCGGCGTTCATCCATGGCTGGAGCGGGAAGCGGCCAAGTACAAACCGGGGCAAACCGGGCTGCTCGCCCTCGACTGGTGGAACGGAAACCGGTCCGTGCTGGTCGATACGGATTTGACCGGCCTGATCCTCGGCATGACGCTGCTGACCAAGCCGCAGGAGATTTATCGCGCCCTGCTGGAAGCGACCGCGTTTGGCACGCGGAAGATCGTCGACGCGTTCCACTCGAACGGCGTGGCGGTCGATGCGCTGTACGCCTGCGGCGGGCTGCCGCAAAAGAACCGGCTGCTGATGCAGATTTATGCGGACGTCACGAACCGCGAAATCTTCGTCGCCGATTCCAAGCAGACGCCTGCGCTCGGCGCGGCGATGTTCGCGGCGGTGGCCGCGGGCGCGGAAGCCGGCGGCTACGATACGATCATTGACGCGGCGTCGCAAATGGCGCGGGTCAAGGAGGAAACGTTCAAGCCGATCCCGGCGAACGTGGAGGTTTATGAACGCTTGTATCAGGAATACAGCAAGCTGCACGACTATTTCGGCCGCGGGGAGAACGATGTGATGAAGCGGCTGAAGGCGATCAAGAAGTCGGCGGAATAAAACGTTATATGTAACGGGTGTTAAGCTATAGAAAAAAGCGAAATCGACAGTGGGGAGGAATCGGAATGTCCATGGTCAAGGAAGCGGCGTTTTTTGAACGAATCGTCCTCGAAACGGGAGCGTTATCGCAGGTGGCGCCGTATTTACGGGAGCGCGGCAGCCGCCGGCTCCTGCTGGCGGCGGACCGCAACACCTATGAAGCCGCGGGCCGGGATCTCGAGCGGATGCTGGCCGAGGCGGGGCTGGAACCGGCGCTTTGCCTGCTTGCGCCGAATGAAACGGGCGATGTGGTGGCCGACGAGGCCTCGCTAATCCAACTGCTGCTCGCGGTCGAGCCGGGCATGACGGAGGCGCTGGTGGCGGTCGGTTCGGGGACGATTCACGATATCGTCCGTTTCGCCGCGCACAAGAGCGGGATTCCGTTCGTTTCCGTGCCGACCGCTCCCTCGGTGGACGGCTTCACGTCGGCCGGCGCCCCGCTGATCATCCGCGGGACCAAAAAGACGGTGCCGGCCGTGCCGCCGGTCGCCATCTTCGCCGATCTGCGCATACTGATGGAGGCGCCCCAGCCGCTGGTGGCCGCCGGATTCGGCGATATGCTCGGCAAAATGACGTCCCTGTTCGATTGGAAGTTCTCCAGCCTGACGGCGGGAGAACCGTACAACGAACAGGCCGCGCTGATCACCGAGCGGGCGCTGGCCTCCTGCGTGGAGCACGCCCGCGAGATCGGCGAGCGCACGGAGCGGGGCATCACGGTGCTGATGACGGCGCTGATCGAGTCCGGCATCGCCATGCTGTTGTTCGGGCAGTCGCATCCGGCCTCCGGCGCGGAGCACCATCTCTCCCATTACTGGGAGATGGAATATTTGCGCCGGGGTCGCCGGGCGCTGCTGCACGGCGCCAAGGTCGGCGTAGCCTGCGCCGAAATTTCGCGCCTCTACCATGACGCCGCCGAGCGCGGCGTCTATCCGGGCGGCGAGCCGGAGGCGCTCCGCCAGCATGGCGGGCAGGTGCGCGAATGGCTGGCCGCCGTGCCCGGGGAGGCGGCCATACGCGAGCTGCTCCGGCTCGCGGGCGGGCCGTCCAGCCGGCAGGAGCTCGGCATTGACGACGAGCTGCTGGCGGCCAGCCTCCGCGAGGCGCACCTCATCCGCGACCGCCATACGCTGCTGCGGGCGCTGAACGAGGCGGGCGGGCGATAAAGCCCGCCCAATCAAAAACGAGCTGACGAGGGATTTCCGTCGTCAGCTCGTTTTTGGGTTAGTGGCTTTAGCCAGTTGAGCACTCGAAGCGTGCGAAACAAAAAACACCCGATGGGTTCGTTATCATAGGAGTGTTCAAGCTGCTATGTATAACGAAAGGAAAAGGTAGTTTAATGGCTAATGGCTAATCGAAGTGAGATGTCACATTATAAAGAGGCGCCTAGTGTGTTTCCAAGCTTCCAACTCTAAAAAGATGCAAATCTGCAGGTATTTAAGCCGATTCCCGGGGGAATGCGAAAAAAGATGTAAATCTGCAGGCATTTCCAGCGATTTTAGAGAAACGAGCCGGTTTCGTCAAAGATTCCTGCAGATTTGCAGGAATTTTAAAATTTTGGGCCCCGAACAAGAAAAAACATGCAGATATGCAGGAATTTTATGTTATCGAGGTGGTCTGAAGGGGGACTAGTAATAATCGCACCCCTTCAGGGGTAGGCAAAAGCGGCAACGGTATAGTAGCTTGAACGAAGTGAAAGCTAGCGCCTTTAGACGCGAGCCGGAGTAATAAAGGCTTATAGCCTAAGAGCAAGCCACCGTTTGACGGGTGGTTATGATTCGGTGCAGATCTGTTCCTACTTTCGCACCTGCACCTGTTCTCGCTCCTTCGCCAGCCCCTGCTCCTTCTCCTTCTTTTGCTTCTTTTTCTGCTTCTGCTCCTGCTCCTGCCCCTGCCCCTGTTCATGTTCCTCCGTGCTCACCCCCAAGAGCTTAAGCAGCGCCCGCAAAGCCGGTGTCATATAAGCGTCTTTGCGGTAGATGAGTTCGGTCTTCATGCGTCTGAGGGCCTCGGGGACTTCATGGATCCGCAGCGAGCCGACATTTCCCGGCATTTCCGCAACGACTCGGGGAACGAGGGAAATGCCGAGTCCCGAGGAGACGCCGCCCAAAATCGCCTCCAAGGTGCCGAATTCCATCGTCTTCAGCTGCCGGATCCCGCGGGAGTGCTGCCATCCCTCCAGAATTTCGCGGTATGAACAGCCTTTGCTGTATACGAGATTCGGCTTGGTCAGCGCGTCGTCCAGCTCGATAATCCAAGGGGCGGAGATCACCACGACCTCTTCGTCGAACACGGAGACCGGCGTAAGCTCGGGATGCCGGCATGGCGTACTGATAAAAGCTACGTCCAGCTCATACTGGAGTACTTTTTCCATCAGGCGGTCGGATAAATCGGTGGTCAGCGTCAGCTCCACCTTGGGATGCATTTCGTAATACCGGCTCAGCAGCCTGGGCAGCCGGACGGCCGCCGTCGTTTGCGAGGCCCCGATCAGCAAAGGCCCGCCCGGTTCGCTGGACGGCGAGAGCGCAAGGGCGGCTTCATCCAGGAGCCCGATGATTTTGTCGGCATAAGCCAGCAGGGTCTGGCCGCTGGAGGAAAGGGTCATTCCCCGGTTATGCCGGTGGAACAACGCCGTCCCGATTTCGCTCTCCAACTGGCGGATCCGGGCCGTCACGTTCGACTGAACATACCCGAGCCGCAGCGCGGCTTTGGTAATCGAGCCTTCATAGGCCACCGCCTGAAATATTCGCAGGTCCGCACTTTCCACAAGCCATCCTCCGTTCGTTATCAAAGAATCAATTTATTAGGTATCGTTTTTTGTGATATCGGATATCTGTAACGTTCATTATACATAAAGGCAAGGCTCCTCTACAATACAATCATGATCGACAACCAGATGGCAGGGAGGAAATAAACTTGAGTATTGGCAGGTCACGATTCACCATTCTTGTTCTTTTGACGACCTTTCTTATGGGGGTGGCGTTTCCGGTTGGAAAAATAGGGCTTACCTACGCCTCCCCTTTTTTGCTGATGGGGCTCCGCTTCGTTCTGGCCGGAGGTTTGCTGGCTATTTTCGTGCGGAAAAGGAAGCAGCCGAGGGGCGCCAAACAATGGCTTCAAGCCGCCGTGTTGGGATTGTTTCAGTCCGCCGGCGTCATGGGGTTCGTGTTTTTCAGCATGCGCTGGATCAACTCGGGGGAATCGGCCATTATCACAAGCACCAGTCCGCTTATGGTAATCGTGCTGGGCGCCGTTCTTTACCGGAAAATTTACCGGTGGCGCCAATGGCTGGGGGTTGTTATCGGCTTTGCCGGCGTCGTTTTAACTTTTGGTCTCCATGTGCGAATCGAACCTGGAATGCTGTTTTGCTTTGCCGGTGCCGTTTGCTTTACGGTCGCTACGCTTCTGATTAACCGGTATGGACCGGAGTTCGACATGACCGTGCTGGCGGCATATCAGATGCTGGCCGGCGGGATCGCTCTGCTTGTCCTGAGCTCGTTCGCGGAAGCGCCCCGCTTCGCTCTCAACGCAGCCTCGCTGCTCGTGCTGTTTTGGCTCGCGGTGATGTGCTCGATTGTCCAATTCTCGCTCTGGTTTTATTTGCTTAAACACGGGGATCCGGCCCGCACCAGCGCGTTTCTGTTTCTCGTGCCGCTCTTCGCGGTCCTCTGCAGCTTCGTCCTGCTGGACGAACGGATCGCTTGGTATGTTTATGCGGGGGGAGCGCTGATCTGCGTGGGGGTATTTATGGTCAATTGGTCAGGCGGACGGAAGGACGGTCTGGTCCATAGAAACGAAGGGATGGGGGTAATTGTTAATGGAATTGAAAAATAAAGTGGTTTTGGTCACCGGTGGTGGAACCGGCATCGGGAGAGCGACCAGCCAGCGGCTTGCGAGCCGGGGAGCGATCGTTGCCGTCAATTATTCGCGGTCGGTGGCGGAAGCCGCAGAAACCGTTCGCGCTATCACGGAAGCTGGCGGAAGAGCGATGGCCTTCCAAGCGGACGTCTCGCGAAAGGGGGACGTCGATCGAATGGTTGACGAAATCGTGCGCGAATTCGGAACGGTGGATCTGTTGGTCAACAATGCGAGCATCACCCGTCATATCGCCATGGATGATCTGGAGGCCGTTACGGAGGAGGCGTGGGAAGCGCTTTTTGGCGTGAACGTTGTCGGCATGTTCCATTGTGCTCGGGCCGTGGCTTCCTACATGAGAGCCTCCGGCGGAGGGGCGATCGTCAACGTGGGCAGCGTAGCCGGGCTGACCGGCAAGGGATCTTCGCTTCCTTATGCCGTTTCTAAATCGGCCGTCCACGGTCTGACGAAGTCGTTGGCCCATGCTTTGGCTCCCACGATCCGGGTAAACTGTGTCGCCCCCGGAGCCGTCACAACCCGCTGGTGGGAAGGACAGGAAACCCGGATGCATTCGTTAATCACTCATCTGCCTCTGGAACGGATCTCTCCGCCCGAGGAGATTGCCGAGATGATCTGCGCCCTGCTGGAGCAGCCCTCGATCACCGGGCAAATCATTACGGTCGACAACGGGCAGACGCTGTAAGCGTTGAGCCGAAGTCGAGTCGCCCGCCCGGCTTCAATAGAAGCGGCCTGGGGAAGGCGCGCCCTTGCCCTGTTAGGGGTAGGGCGGGGCAGGGCTGTGGCTAGTATCGGGACCAGGGCAAGGGACGGGGCCGTGGCAAGGATCGGGGGCCGTGGTCGGGGCGGAGCCGTTGCCAGGGTTGGTCCGGGCCTGGGACCTGGTCGGAGCTGGGGTCGGCCCTGGCTCTGAGTCTGGCTCTGGCTCCGGCCTCCCGGCCCGCATCATCCCCGGCCAACCCGAATTAACGGCCATTTGGGGCGCTATTTCGGCCAAATTCGGCTTCGGCGGGATAATAGCGGTCCAAAAAGGCCTTATTTACTGGCCAGGTACCCCGAAACCGGGGTTTTGGCCGTGTTTGCCCACTAGCGTTGCATTAACCCGAAGGGTCTAATGGCCGTAACCGCCTCCCTTTGAAGCCGGGCGAGAGGATAAACGGTCGTTTGCGGCGTGATTTTGTCGAATTTGTCCCTTCGGTGAGAAATAGCGGTCATTGGGGGCCTTATTTTAAGGAAAAGCGGGCCGAAAACCGATTTTTGGACTCGCTCCAGAGAAATAAGGCCTTTTTTAGCCGCTATTTTCCCCGAAAAAGCGAATTTGGGCGAAATAGCAGCCCAAAACGCCGCTATTATAACGGGCGGCAAGTGAGATTGCGGGGTCGGCAGCACCATGTCAGGTTTAATGCAACGCCAGTGGTGTTTGCCTCAAAATAAGGCCTCAAAAGTCCGCTATTCCGTCCCGATGAGCCGAATTCGACAAAATAGCGCCTCAAAAGGCCTTTATACTCCCGGGCGGCGGGTGCCTAACCGGATTTTTGGATTAGCCCTGAACAGGTGCGCTAAGCGGCGTTTGACCTTGACCTGGCCCAGGTTTCCAAAAAACAGGAAACCGGCATCAAAAGCCCAAACTCGTGAGTTTGGGCTTTTTTGCGGTGTGGAGTCTTTAGCGCCGCTACATGCTCAGCTCACTCCCCGTTCACATTGTATAGTACTCGCGCCAACAGGTCCTGGCTGTAGTTGCCGAAGTTTCGGCCGTAGATCGTCAGCCCGCGCTTGTTGAACGACTTCTCCGTTACGGCGATGCGGAACGTGAGCTCGCTTTTGTAATCGAGCTGAATCTGGTCCAGCGTGACATCGGAAATGCGGCAGCCGTCGATAAAGCTTCCTTCATGGTTAATGCGGATCAGCTTCAGCATGCCGTATTGGTTGAGATGCGGGGGCCACCAGTCCGGATTGAATGTGCCGCGGGCGTCGCCGAAGTCTCCCGGGCTGGTCCAATAGCCGATTTCGATGCCGTTGATATAGAAGTAAATGTCCGATGGGTAGTTGTCGCAATATCCCGGGGCCTCCGAGCCCAGCTCCATGGAAAACTGGATTTCGCGGAAGGTCTGGTTCGGCTTGAGATAGTTCGGAATCCGGTATTCCAGGTAGCCTTCGGTCAGCCAGATGATTTCCGAATCGATCCGCTGCGGGTCGGCGAAATAGCGGGGATCGTCAAAATCGCCGATAATGCTGTCCTTGGTCGCCAGTCCGCAGGTCGGCAGGGCCTGGTAATTGCTGTAGTGGCCTACCTGGATTTCCACTTCATACAGATTCTCGACTTCCTTGCTTTTAAGATCGACCATCAGCTTGTCTTTATTAAGGTAGCAAATTTTCTGGATGCCGTGTTTTCCGACCGTCGTATTGATTTCAATCAATCCGCTTTCTTCCAGCTTCTTAATATGCATCGTAATCGCCCCGTTGCTGAGATTCAGCCGCGTCGCGAGTTCATTGAGGTTCAAGGCTTGGTTTTTGGCCAGCAATTCCAGGATCTGAATCCGAATCTCCGAGCTCAACGCTTTGAAAATATCGATCCCGCTCATCAAATCCTTGATGTAAATCATAAGATAACCCTCTTCCGATTATAGTAGACACCATTTTACTTTAAATAATTATAAACTAACACTTCCTTATAATAAAGAAATATATCCCAAGACTCTAGAGAAAGAAGAAAAAAGACAAATATTTAACAAAAAACGCGCATAACATTTAAATAAATATGAAATGAATACGGTGAAAATACGGTGTATTTGTTTGGAATGTGCTGAAATTTGGCGAATAATCATTTAATTTTATAAAAATATAAAAAGTTTTAGATTTATATATTTACAGCCTCCTGGTTATATGTTATTTTATACCTGTAAGCGTATTCATTCAAGTTTAATCGAAAAGTTTTAAGAAGATCTAAAACGGAAGGTGATAGAGGTGCCGCCAATGTCAGCAGGATCAAAAGCTAAAATGATCGTGGACAAATCATTCCGGATTTCGGAGATCGATCCGCGGATTTACGGTTCTTTTATCGAGCATTTGGGAAGGGCCGTATACGGAGGGATTTATGAAGCTTCCCACCCGGACGCCGATCCCGCGGGTTTTCGCAATGATGTCAAACAATTGATCCGGGAACTGAATGTGCCGATCATTCGATATCCCGGAGGGAATTTCGTATCGGGCTATAACTGGGAAGACGGGGTCGGACCGGTGGAGAACCGGCCTAAACGGCTGGAGCTCGCTTGGAGAACCGTAGAGCCGAACTATGTCGGCACCAATGAATTCGTGAAATGGGCCCAGGAAGTCGGTTCCGAAGTAATGATGGCCGTAAATTTGGGCACGCGCGGCGTGGATGCGGCAAGAAATCTCCTGGAGTACTGCAACCATCCCGGTGGAAGCTATTGGAGCGATTTGCGCCGGAGCCACGGTTATGAACAGCCGCATCGCATCAAGACCTGGTGTCTCGGCAACGAGATGGACGGACCTTGGCAAATCGGACAGAAGACGCCGCAAGAGTACGGAAGATTGGCGTATGAAACCGCCAAGGCGATGCGTCTGATCGATCCGTCCATTGAGCTTGTTTCCTGCGGCAGCTCCAGTACGGGCATGCCGACTTTCCCGGAATGGGAAGCGGTAACGCTGGATCATACCTATGAGGTTGCCGATTACGTCTCTTTGCACCAATATTACGGCAACCGGGACGGCGACTCGGCCAATTTCCTGGCAAGAACGATGGATATGGAACATTTCATCAAGACGGTGGCCGCCACCTGCGATTATGTCAAAGCGAAGAAGCGGAGCAAGAAGACGATGTATCTGAGCTTCGATGAGTGGAATGTATGGTATCACTCCAATGATGCCGACGCCAAAATCGAGCCTTGGACGATCGGTCCGCCGCAGCTTGAGGATATTTATAACTTTGAAGACGCGCTGCTGGTCGGCAGTATGCTGATAACCATGCTCCGCCATGCCGACCGGGTGAAGATGGCCTGCCTGGCCCAACTGGTGAATGTGATCGCGCCGATCATGACGGAGAATGGAGGCCGGGCCTGGAAACAGACGATCTTCTATCCGTATATGCACGCCTCATTGTATGGCCGGGGCGTTTCTCTGCAACCGATTGTCGACTCGCCGCGCTATGACGCGCAGGATTACACCGATGTTCCTTATCTCGACACCGCCGTTGTTTATAACGAGGCGGAGGAAGAGGTTACGATATTTGCAGTCAACCGGAACCTGAACGAAGCGCTGGATTTGGAATGCGATGTCCGCAGTTTCGAAGGCTACCGGCTCGTCGAGCACATCGTGATGGAACATGAAGATTTGAAAGCGGTAAACACTGCGGCAGAGGAGAAAGTCAAACCTCATTCCGGGGGAGGCGCTTCCTTGCGCGACGGCTATCTCACCGGCAGACTTGCCAAAGCGTCCTGGAATGTCATGCGTTTGAAAAAGGCTTAGGCCAATTAAAGAAGCGGAGGGGTCAAGTATGAAGAGAAAGTGGTTTATCACACTGCTGGCGCTGATGATGACTACGGCGTTATGGGGCTGCAGCGGCAAATCGTCCTCCTCGGCCGGAGCGGGCGGGGAAACGTCCGTGCTCGAAGGCGGAGCGGGGGAAAACGCTACGGAATTATCCTATTGGACATTCGTCGAACTTCATGGCCAACACTTCGAGAAGATGCTGCAAAAATGGAATCAAGCGAATCCGGACCGGCAAATCAAGCTGAATGTTACCGTAATGCCTTATGACGATATGCACAACAAGCTTTCGATCGCCGTTCAAACCGGTGTGGGCGCTCCGGATATTTCCGATATCGAGCTCGGCAAATTCCCGGACTTTTTGAAGGATACACCGCAGTTGGTACCGCTGAACGATGTCATCGATCCTTACAGGGATACCATCGTCAAATCGAGAATCGACATTTACAGCAAGGACGGCCAAAATTACGGCATTCCCACTCACGTAGGCGCTTCGGTGGCGTTCTACAACACGGAGATTTTGGAAGAAGCGGGCGTGGACTACAAGAGTATCGTTACGTGGGAAGATTTCAAACAGGCCGGAATCAAAGTCTATGAGAAGACCGGCAAATATATGGGCACCGCGGATACGAGCGCAACCTGGCAGCTGTCCCAGTTGTTAGCCCAACAGGGCACCGACTTTACGGACGACCAGGGCAACCCGCAGATCAATTCGGAAGCGATGGTCAAAGCCCTCACGATCCTGAAAGATCTCCAGGACAACAACGTTATCGCCACGATCGCCGGCGGCCAGCCGGATACGGAAGAAGCTTACGGCGAATTCAATGCCGGCAATTACGCAACCGCATTCATGCCTTTATGGCAGATGTCGAGATACACCAACTATATGCCTGAACTGAGCGGCAAGATCGCCCTTGCTCCGATTCCGGTCATTGAGAAGGGCATGCCTAGATCCGTCGGCGGCGGCGGTACGGGGACCGTCGTAACCAAAACGGCCAAGGACATCCAACTGGCCAAGGACTTCCTAGCTTTCGCCAAGCTGTCCGAGGATGCCAACATCGAAATCTGGAACACGCTTGGTTTCGATCCGGTCAACATGGACATTTGGAGCAAAAAGGAAGTTACGCATAACCCGGAAAATGCATTTGTGAAGTACTTCCAAAACAACCCGTTTGATGTCCTGAACGACATCAAGGATGAAATCCGGATGATCAAGTCGACCTCGGCCTCCCCGACGATCAATAACGTGCTCTGCACCGTGACGTTAAACGAGATCTTTGAGGACGGCAAGGACATTAAGCAGGCGCTGGACGATGCGCAAGCCCAAATTTTGCAGGATCTGAAATAAGCGGTACGAATCCAAGCCAGGGAGCTGCCCCGCCACGGGAGCGGCTCCCTTCCCAAAGGAGTAGGAGACTATGATAAAAAGATTTCTGTATTCGCAAAAGGTCGCTCCTTACGTGTTTGTGCTGCCTTTCATCTTGGTTTTTGTGATTTTCTGGGCGTATCCGCTGGCCAGCTCCTTTTCCATGAGCTTTCAGAAGCTGACCCTCGGGCAGGAGCCGCAGTGGGTAGGGATGGATAACTATGCCAAGCTGATGGGGGACGGCATCTTCCTTAAAGCGGTGATCAACAGCGCGGTTTATATGGTGCTCACCTTGATTATTTTGATCCCATTTCCGATGCTGTTTGCCGTCTTGATCAACAGTAAATTCATGTGGGGACGGGAATTTTTCAAATCGTCCTTCTTTTTCCCGGCACTGACTTCGGTTGTCGTTGCGGGGACGATTTTTCGGCTGATGTTCGGAGAGATGGAAGGCTCGCTGATCAACAGCGTTCTGGGCTACTTCGGCATCGACCCGGTCAAGTTTTTGAAGGGCCAAGTCACAGGCTATATCGCACTCGTTGCGCTGGCGACTTGGAGATGGACGGGGGTCAATATGCTGTACTTTTTGTCGGGATTAAAAAGCATTCCCGATGAATATTACGAAGCCGCCTCCATCGACGGAGCGACCCGGTTCCAGAAATTTACGCAAATTACGATGCCGCTGCTCAAGCCGACGACGATCTATGTGTTGACCATCAGCATCTATGCCGGCCTTGCGATGTTCATCGAGAGCATGATGCTTTGGAACGGCAACAACTCGCCGAAAAATATCGGTCTCACCATCGTAGGCTATCTGTACCGCCAAGGGATCGAAAAGAACAACCTGGGCTACGCGGCCGCGGTCGGGATCGTTCTGCTGGCGATTACGATGATTATCAATTTGACGCAGCTGACATTCTCCGGAATGTTTAAGAAGGAGGACTGATCTCATGAAAAAGGATACCGCGATCAAAGTGTCCCTCTTTCTGCTTTTTTCCATTCTCTGCCTTCTGATTCTCATCCCTTTTTATGCGGTGACCATCGCTTCGTTTAAGCCGGGTGAGGATTTGGTCCGGTATGGACTGAATTTGCGTTTTGATTTGAATGTCATGAGCTTCGACAATTTCATTTACTTGTTTACGGGAGAGCACGCCTATTTCAGCTGGTTCTTTAACTCATTGTTCTTAACGGTCGTTCAGGTCGCTCTAACCTTGTTTGTGAGCGCCACCGTTGCTTATGGATTTTCGGCCTACGAATTCAAAGGAAAAAACTTCCTTTTTATATGCGTGCTTCTGATCATGATGGTTCCGTTTGAAATTTTGCTGCTTCCGCTGTACACGCTGACCTACAATATCGGGCTGATGAACAGCTATTCGGCGATTATTTTGCCGGGGATCGCGGGCGCGGCGACCATTTTCTTTTTCAGACAGTATTTGAGCGGCATTCCCAAGGAGATCATTGCGGCCGGCCGGGTGGACGGAGCCTCGGAATACGGCATCTATATGCGTTTGATTTTGCCCGTGATGAAGCCTTCATTCGCGGCTATGGCCATCCTGAACGGGATGAACAGCTGGAACAATTTTCTCTGGCCGTTTATGGTGTTGAGCGACGCCAATAAATACACGCTTCCGATCGGGCTGAAGACGCTGCTCACTCCTTACGGGAACAACTATGATCTGTTGATTGTAGGCTCTTTCTTTTCGATTCTTCCGATATTTATCCTGTTCGTGGCTTTCCAGAAATATTTCATTGATGGGATGACCGCAGGTGCCGTGAAAGGCTAAGCCTTTTGCGTTCAACCTTATAGATAGAATATAGAAAAAAGGAGAGAACAAGGGATGAACACAAAACGAGATTACGTCAATCCGGTGGTGGAACAGCGTGCGGATCCATGGGTTTACAAGCATAGCGACGGTTACTATTATTTTACCGCCTCGGTTCCCGAATACGACCGGATCGAGATCCGGCGCTCGGCCACCATCCAAGGCTTAGGTGAGGCCAAGCCCGTAGTGGCATGGCGCAAATACGACACAGGTCCGCTCAGCGCCAACATTTGGGCCCCGGAGATCCACTATATTCAAGGGAAATGGTACATTTATTTCGCGGCGGCCCGGACGACCGAAACGCAGGACGGCCTGTTCGATCATCGCATGTACGTGCTGGAGAACGGCTCGGCGAACCCTTTGGAGGGGAAGTGGGTGGAGAAAGGACAAGTTCGAACCCGTTGGGAGAGCTTCGCGCTGGATGCCACCACCTTCGAACATCGGGGTGAACTTTACTATGTCTGGGCTCAGAAGGATCCGGAGATCGAGGGGAACTCCAACCTGTACATTTCCCGGATGGAAAATCCGTGGACGCTAAAAGGGGAGCAGGTCATGATCTCAACGCCGGAATACCCTTGGGAAATCATCGGGTTCCGGGTGAATGAAGGCGCCGCGGTACTGAAGCGGAACGGGCGGATTTTCATCGCTTATTCGGCCAGCGCGACCGACCATAATTACTGCATGGGATTGCTCTGGGCCGATGAATCGGCCGATTTGCTGGATCCCCGCTCCTGGAGCAAATCGCCGGAGCCGGTCTTCCGGACGTGCGAAGAAACGGGACAGTACGGGCCGGGGCATAACAGTTTTACCGTATCGGAGGACGGCGAGGACGTGATGATTTATCACGCCCGGAATTACAAGGAGATTACGGGAGATCCGCTTTATGACCCGAACCGGCACACCAGAGCGCAAGTGTTCGGTTGGACGGAAGACGGAATGCCCGATTTCGGAATTCCGGTGAGGGACGGGGTCCGAAACAAATAAAAATGCGGGACAACGGAGGATCGCCTGCGGCATTTGGCCGAGGCGGTCTTTTTTTGCGGGAATAGGAGAAACAACCTTACCCAAACATCAAAATTGTGCAACAAATGAACATAATTATGTTTGAGGGATGCTGGAATAATCATTATAATTATATATGTAAACGCTTTATTCCCTTCTCTGTGGAGAAAGGTTTTTTTGCGTTCAATCAAGTGTTATATGTCGGGTAGGAACGCTGGACAGAACACACGGTAATACTTCCGACAGGGGGAACCTGCATGATTAAAGTGCTGATTGTGGACGACGAACCTAAGCTGCGCGAAGGTTTGCGGACTTTCATAGATTGGAACGAATACGGATACACGGTCGTGGATACGGCCGCCAACGGCAACGAAGCATTGGAGAAGTACCAAGCCCACTTGCCCGATCTCGTTATCGCCGATATCCGGATGCCGGGGATGGATGGTCTGCAGTTGATCCAGCGGCTGCGCCAGCTCGATCCGATGCTGCATATTTTGATTCTGAGCGGCTATGCCGACTTTGATTACGCCAAGAAGGCGATTACCCAGCGGGCGGACGGCTATTTGCTGAAGCCTGTAGACGAAGAGGAATTGATCGATTATATCGAAAAAATCAAGCTGCAGATCAAGCAGGAACGGTTAGCCGAGCAGTGGAACAGCGTAACCAGGGAATGGAGCCGGGAAGCGTTTATTCAGGTGCTTCTGGCCGGCGCCGAGAAGGATGAAACCGAACTCCAGCAGCGAGCGGATGACCTTGATCTGCGGTGGAAGTGCTACCAGGTCCTGCTGATCACCCTGCATGTGGATGAGGATGCCGACGACGAAGCCTCCAGCCACATTCGGCAGAAAATGGTATCCCGATTTGAAATGACCGGCCGGGGGTGTGTATTCAGCTTCCATACGCATATCGGCATTTTGTTGAAAGCTCCGATTCTCGGGGTCGAAACGGACAGCGTTTACCAGGGAATTCGCGAAGCCGTTTCCGAGACGGGCGCGGAATTTTCGGTTGCGGTCGGACCGAAGGTCGGCGGGTTGAGCGAAGTGGCTCGTTCCTTTCATGCCGCACGGGAATTGAGCAAGCATCACTTTTTCCTCGGCAATGACCGGCTGCTAACTTGCGATATGTTGGAGCATTTTCAGAAGGAAGTCCCGTCTGTGGTGGATCACGGTTCGGCGGAGTTTTATGAGCAGCTTTATTACGCGGTTGAAGTAGGCAACCGGGAGACTGTCAAGGCGCTGATCCGCCGCAAAGGTCAGGCTCTCGTGGCCGAAGGACAGAGCGAAGGCGATATCAAGCGGAGGTTTGCGGAGCTGCTGACGGCGATTCTCGGTAAAGGGCTGAAGCAATCGCCGGAGTTGCAAAGCCGCAGCAAGGAATTTTCGGACTATCTCTCCGAAATTTACAAGGTTCGCACACTGGAAGGGCTCTATGCCGAAACGGAATTTTTCCTGGAGCAGATGATGAGTCAATTGAACGAAGGCGGAAAGCACCGCGAAGTCAAAGTTATGCTGGATTTGATTCACCGCAATTTCAGCGACAATTTAAAACTGGAGACCCTGTCGGGCATCTTTAACTACAACAGCGCCTACCTCGGCAAACTGTTCAAGAACGAAACCGGCGAGTATTTTAACACTTATCTGGACAAAGTCCGGATCGAAAAGGCCAAATCCCTGTTGGAAGAAGGGCTGAAAGTTTACCAGGTTGCCGAGAAGGTCGGGTATACCAATGTAGACTATTTTCACAGCAAATTCCGCAAATATGTGGGGACGTCCCCGTCCGCTTACCGGAAAACGGCAAACCATGCATAAAACCCGGCTGATCAGCCGGGTTTTGTTTACGGGTAAAAAGGCAGCCCCTGGCATAAACTAATCTTTTAAACTTCGACTCCGGTACGGAGTTTCTTGCGGAATTCCGAGGGGGAGCATTTCATCGTTTTTCGGAACACCCGGATGAAGTAGCTGATATTGTCATAACCGACCTCAAGAGCGACATCGGAAATCTTGCGTTCGGGATCCCGGAGCAGCTCGGCGGCCTGGCGAATCCGGTAAGAGTTGATATAATCCATCGGCGTTTGCCGGGTCATGGATTTAAAGAACCGACAGAACTGCCCCTCGCTCATGGGGATTAACGAGGCCAGTTCGCTCAGCCGAATCGGGTTCTCGTAATTGTGCTGGATGTAATGGATGACCGTCTTCAAGCGTTCCAGCTTGGAAGATTCGCTCCGGTTGCTTGCGGTCCGGTTGCAGGTTTTGCCCTGCCCCACCGTTTCGGCCAGCATCAGGTAGAGATGGCCCTTGACAGCCCCGGCGAATCCCGGCAATTCGTCGCTGCAGCTTTTCATGATGGAGACGATGTGGTCAAGCAGGCCGGATTCGCAAGGATCCCCCCTTTTGATATGCCTCGGGAAGGTCGCTTTTCTTTCTTGCAGGGGCAGGATCAAATTCTCCTGAACGGCGTCGTAATGGGCGCTGGCCAGCAGATTCGTATCGAACACGAGGGAAAAGAAGGCGCAGCCCGCTTCACCCAACGCATGGGCGGCATGGATGTCGCTTCCGTCCACAAAGACGGCTTCCCCGGCCCGTACCGGGAAGTAATCCGTATCGATTTGAAAGAGGGTTTCTCCCTCTACACAGTAAAAAATTTCAGCTTCCTCGTGCCAATGGCAATCGATGACATGTTCCCCGGGACCGTAGCGGAACCAATAAGTTCCGAAAGGCAGGTGCTCGTCGCCGTGGGCCCGGCTTTCCTTTAAAGAGCGCCGCAGAGCTTGATCCATGATGTTCACCTCAAAATTGTGTTATATTATCATCGAATTATGTTAGAATGATTTCTTTTTAATCAGTATAATGCAAGTGTAAGAGGATTTATAGTGGAAATAAAGACAATATTGTAAATCGAAAGGCGGTATATCTCCAATGAAATTTACCGATGGAAACTGGCTGATTCGCGAAGGATTCAAACTTTCCACCGCAGTTCAGGCCTACGATTTTATGGTTCAAGACCAAACGCTGACGGCCTCCGCGTCGACGACGCCGCTTCGCGGCCGCGGCGATATGATTAATACAACCTTGCTTACCGTGCAGTTCCACTCGCCGCTTCCCGGCGTGATCGGCGTCAAGTTGATCCATTTTGCGGGGACCGTCGATCACGGCCCGAACTTTGAACTTGCGTCCGGCGGCGATCATGCCGTAATTACGGAAACGGAAGAGTACGCCGAATTGAAGAGCGGCGATCTCAGCGTCCGTATTTCCAAAGGGGCCCAGTGGTCGGTGGATTTCTACCGCGGAACGCAGCGCCTGACCGGCAGCGCCTTCAAATCGATGGCACACGTCACCGATCCGAACGGCGAAACCTTCATGCGGGAAGAGCTGGACTTGAGCGTGGGCGAATTGGTTTACGGTTTGGGCGAGCGCTTTACGGCCTTCATCAAGAACGGGCAGATCGTGGATATCTGGAACAAGGACGGCGGCACCAGCTCCGAGCAGGCTTACAAGAACATTCCGTTCTACGTAACCAACAAAGGTTATGGCGTGTTCGTCAACGATCCGGGCGGCGTTTCGTTCGAAGTGGCCTCGGAAAAGGTCAAGAAAGTTCAATTCAGCGTTCCCGGCGAATCGATCGAGTATTTTGTCATCGACGGACCGCAGCCGAAGGATGTGCTGGACAAATATACGCAATTGACCGGTAAACCATCCCTGCCGCCGGCTTGGTCGTTCGGCCTCTGGTTGACTACGTCCTTTACGACCGATTACGACGAGGCGACCGTGAACTCGTTTGTGGACGGTATGGCGGAAAGAGATTTGCCGCTGCACGTCTTCCATTTCGACTGCTTCTGGATGCGCGAATTCCATTGGACGGACTTCAAATGGGATGAGCGGGTGTTCCCGGACCCGGCGGGCATGCTGAACCGGCTTAAAGAGAAGGGCCTCAAAATTTGCGTTTGGATTAACCCTTACATCGGCCAACGCTCCCGCTTGTTCGAGGAAGGCAAGAAAAACGGCTACCTCGTGAAAAAACCGAACGGCGACGTATGGCAATGGAACCTGTGGCAGCCGGGAATGGCTTTGGTGGACTTCACCAATCCGGAGGCTTGCGAATGGTTTGCCGGTTACCTGCGTGAACTTGTGGACATGGGCGTCGACAGCTTCAAAACCGACTTCGGCGAACGGATTCCGACCGATGTCGTGTACCATGACGGTTCCGACCCGGTTAAAATGCACAACTACTATCCGTACCTTTACAATAAAGTTGTCTTTGAAGTGCTGGAAGAGAAGCTGGGCAAGAACGAAGCCGCTCTGTTTGCCCGTTCGGCGACGGTCGGCGGACAGAAGTTCCCGGTTCACTGGGGCGGCGACTGCTACGCGGACTACGAGTCGATGGCGGAAAGTCTGCGCGGCGGTCTGTCCCTCGGCCTGGCGGGCTTCGGGTTCTGGAGCCACGATATCGGCGGATTCGAGAACACGGCGCCGGTTCATGTATTCAAACGCTGGCTCGCCTTCGGTTTGCTGTCCAGCCACAGCCGCCTGCACGGCAGCAGCTCCTATCGCGTGCCTTGGGCCTATGACGATGAGGCGGTGGATGTAACCCGCTTCTACACGAAGCTGAAATGCAGCTTGATGCCATATCTGTACGATACGGCCGTCTACGCCACGGAGAAAGGCGTGCCGAGCATGCGGGCGATGTTCCTGGAATTCCCGGACGATCCGGCCGCCGAAACGCTGGACCGCCAGTATATGCTGGGGGATTCCCTGCTGGTCGCTCCGGTGTTCAGCGAAAGCGGCGAAGTTTCGTACTTCCTGCCTGAGGGCAAGTGGACTCATCTGTTGAACGGCAAAACGGTGGAAGGCGGCAAATGGCAAAAAGAGAAGTACGACTTCTTCGGTCTTCCGCTGTATGTACGCCCGAACAGCATTCTTCCGATCGGTGCGAACGATACGCGTCCGGATTACGATTTCGCGGACGGCGTGAAGCTCGGCTTGTATCAGTTGGACGAAGGCGTCACCGTTACCCGTTCGGTTCGCAACATGAAGGGTGAAACCGAGCTGCTCGTGACCGCGGTTCGCGAAGGCGGCAAGATCAAGCTCACCGCGGAAGGCGCAGGTAAGGCCTTTAAAGCGGCGGTTTACGGCATGGGCGAGATCGCATCCGTGGAAGGCGGAACCCTGAACGGCGAAGGTGTCGTTGAAGCGGCTTCCTTCACGGGCAAAACCGAGCTGGTCATTTCCCTGAAATAATCAGATTGCTCTTTTGCCCGTACTTAAATTAATATGATCCTAGCGAGCCGGACAGCCGGCTGCGCCCGAATATCCCCGCTTTGCTCAAAGCAGGGGATTTTCGGTTTTTATCGGGCGATTTGGTTATTTCTCCATTTTGTCCGAAATGCGGGAGGCATGGCGATGTTAAAGAAAATCATCCGGTTTACAAATAATCTGAAGCTGAAGCACAAGCTGATCATCTCTTACATTCTTGTGGTGATGATTCCGGTCTTGATCGTAGGTGGGAGCCTCGTCGGCTTTTTTCGGTCGGAGGCGATGGAACGGGCCATTGACCAGGCGACGAATAACGTGGAGAAGACGAAGTCCCAACTGGGAAATATGCTTAGAGTCCCGGTGGACGTCTCCAACACGCTCTTGCTGGATAAAGATTTGGAACGCGTCGTATCGACGCGGTACGACAATGTTTTGGAATTGACGAAGGCTTACTTGAACTATTCCGGATTTCAGCAGTTTCCGAGAACCTACCGGGAAGTCGCCTCCGTTCGTTTTTATTACGATAATCCGACTTTGATTAACAATACCCAACTGATTCCGGTGACCGACAGCATCGCGAAGACGGAGTGGTACCAGGAGGCGCTGAAAACCAAAAGCATCCGTTGGGCCTACATCGCCGTTGACGACGTCCTTCCCGTCGGGAAGTTAAGTCTGATTCGCCAGCTTCCTTTTCCCGATCAGCGGACAAGCGGGGTGCTGATGGTTTCGCTCGACCAAGAGGAATTGAACCGGATCCTTCGCCAGGAGCCGTTCGAGACGTTGATTGTCGACGATCAAGGAATTATCGTCGCCGCCCAGAAGCCGGGGCTTGTCGGAAGAGTGCTCGATCAAATGGATTACGGAAGAAACCTGAGCACTAAGGGAAAAGGGACGCACCAATTGGAGATCAAAGGCGAGAAATCCTATGTCGTCGTGGACGATGTGTTCCCGGAGTCGAGCGCCAACGGTTTAAAGATCATCTCTTTTTTCAGTACGGAATCGATTGTGAAAGATGCCAACAGAGTCAGTTTGATCGGTCTGCTTATTATATTGCTCGTGCTGCTGTTCGCGCTGGCGTTTGTTTATATTGTTTCTTTCCTGACAAGCAACCGTCTTTTGCGCCTCAGCCGGCACTTGAACCGATTGGCGCTGGGAGATTTAAACGTTGTTTCCCGGATTGACGGGAACGATGAAATCGGTCAGCTGTACCGTCAGTTCAACTATATGGTGGAGAGCATCCGAATGCTGATGGACCAGGTCGTGGAGAAAACGGAGCAGAATACCGCGCTCGAGCTGGCACAGCGTGAAATCAAACTAAAGATGATGGCCAGCCAGATCAATCCTCACTTCTTGTTTAATGCCCTGGAGTCGATCCGCATGAACGCCCATATGAAGGGCGAAAAAGAGATCGCTAACGTCGTAAGGCTGCTGGGCCGGTTGATGCGGAAAAATCTCGAGGTCGGCAGAGAGAGAACCCCGCTTAAGGAAGAAGTGGAAATGGTTCGTTCTTATTTGGAGATTCAAAAATTCCGCTATGAGTCGAGGCTGCAGTATGAACTGAACGTCGATCCCGAGGCGAATGAGATCCGTTTGCCGCCGCTCATTATCCAGCCGCTAGTCGAGAACTCCGTCGTCCACGGCGTGGAGGACAAAGAAGACGGCGTTGAAGTGGTCATCGAGATCAGGAAGCTGGAAAACCATATCCTGGTCAAGGTGAAGGACAACGGCCTTGGCATGACCCCGGAACGGCTTGCGGAGGTGCAAGGCTCGATCTCCGGCAGCGAGGAATCGGAAGAAAAGCGGATCGGGCTTCGCAATGTCCATCAAAGGCTCGTTTTGTCATACGGGGAGCCGCATGGCTTGAAGATTTCCAGTAAATACGGCAAAGGGACGGAGATTTCGTTTACCATTCCATGTAATGTCTAATTTTTATATGGTTTTCTCTAAAATCTACCGGGTATTTCCGATTTTCCCCCTGCTTTATCATAGAGGTATAGCAGAGAAGGGGGGATTGGACACATGGAAACGCTGTCAGCAAAACCCGGGACCAGAAATGAAAGCGCCATCCCAAAGCCGCCCAAGAAGCGGAAGCAAGGGTTTTGGAAGAGTGTGGTACAGCAGAAATATCTTTACCTAATGTCCTTACCATTCGTTATTTGGTTATTCGTATTTAACTATCTGCCGATCTGGGGCTGGACGATGGCCTTTCAGAACTATAAACCGGCTAAGTCTTTTACCGATCAGAAGTGGGTGGGTTTTAAAAACTTCGTGGAATTGTTCCAGGACGAGAGATTTTATCTGGTCTTGAGAAATACGCTGGCCATGAGTCTTATGGGCCTGGTCGTAGGATTCATCGTTCCGATCGCTTTTGCCGTATTCCTGAACGAGCTTCGGGGGAAACACTTCAAGCGCACCGTACAAACGGTATCCTACTTGCCTCACTTTGTGTCTTGGGTCGTTGTAGCGGGGATCATTACGAAAATGCTCTCCAGAGACGGCGGGGTCGTGAACGATATCCTGCTGTCGCTAAACATCATTAACGAGCCGATCCAATTTATGGCCGAAGGGAAATGGTTTTGGGGAATTGTAACCGCTTCAGATATGTGGAAGGAAACCGGTTGGAACGCCATTATCTACTTGGCGGCGATTACCGGGATCGATAAAGAACTTTACGAAGCAGCCCGGGTGGATGGTGCGGGCCGGTTCAGACAAATTTGGAACATCACGCTTCCGGGGATCCGAACTACGATCTCTGTGCTTCTGATTATGTCGATCGGTCACCTGATCGGAATCGGGTTCGAGAAACAGTTCCAATTGAGCAATTCGCTTGTAACGGATTACTCCGAAGTGCTTGACTTGTATGCATTGAACTACGGCATTAATATAGGCCGCTTCTCCTACGGTACGGCGATCAGTATGTTTACTTCCGTAGTAAGTATCATTCTGTTGCTGTTGGCCAACGGCATCATGAAGAAAACAACGAAAGAAAGCATCATGTAGGAGGAGGGGACGAAAATGGCGACACAAGCATCATTTAACGCTACCAAGTCCGAACGGATCTTCGATGTCGTTAACGTGATTATTATGACGGTCATCCTCGTCATCACGTTATATCCATTCCTGAACGTGCTGGCGATATCCTTGAACGATTCAACGGATACGGTCCGCGGCGGCATTCATATCTGGCCGCGTGAATTCACATTAGAAAACTATAAAACGATTTTCAGCTACAGCGGTTTGATCCAAGGGTTTAAGATCACGATTCTGCGTACAATTTCAGGAACGCTGCTGGGCTTGCTGAGCGCTTCGATGCTGGCATACACCCTAAGTCGACCGGATTTTACATCACGAAAATTCGTTTCCGTGTTCCTGGCGCTTACGATGTATTTTTCCGGCGGTCTGGTGCCGACGTATATGCTGATGAGACATTTGGATCTGATCGGCACATTCTGGATTTATATTCTTCCCGGGATTGTCAGCGCCTTTAACGTCTTCGTCATCCGCTCCTTTATCGACGGGTTGCCTTATGCGTTACAGGAATCGGCGAAACTCGACGGAGCCAATGATTTTACGATTTACTGGAGAGTGATTCTTCCGCTCTGTAAGCCGGTTTTGGCGACAATCGCGCTGTTCCTGGCGGTAGGCCAGTGGAATTCCTGGTTCGACACGTACTTGTATAACGGGAATAAGCCACATTTGACAACGTTGCAGTTCGAATTGATGAAAATTCTCCAAAGTACAAACCAAGGCGCCAACATGGTGAACGCCAATGACATGGCCAACCAGATGGCACAGGTTTCGCCGGAGTCGATCAAAATGGCTATCACGATTGTTGTTACGCTTCCGATATTGTTCGTCTATCCGTTCCTTCAGCGGTATTTCGTTTCGGGCATGACGCTTGGCGCGGTTAAGGCGTAATAATAGGTGCAGCAAACTGAATGTTACAGTTCCGCCGCTGTCAGGGTTCGGCGCGGCGGAACACGTTTCTTGAAGTAAAGTCAGACCCTTTTAAAAGAGCAACAATGTAAGCCTTTACTTCATTCGAATGGATGAGGGATGTTTCGAAAAAGAATTTGAACACGCTTAAATTGGTAAAAGGTTTCTTAATTGAGGTATATGCAGGAGTACCTGTTATACAATATAGCTTCTATATTTATATGAGGGGGAACTAGAAATGAAGTGGAAAACGCCTAAGACTTTTGCAGCGCTTCTATTGGCAAGCACTCTGCTTGTCGGGGGCTGCGGTAACTCCGGCAAATCCGGTAACGATAGCGCTACAGGAAACAAGGGAAATGCGGGGCAGGAGCAAAAGGCGGACGATAACAGTCCAATTACATTTACTTTCTTCGGCGCTGACGCCAGCCCGAACTGGAATAACATGCAGGACGATGTCGGTAAAGTCATCACCGAAAAGACGGGCGTTACGATCGATGCCGAATACGACGTAGGCAGCGGCGGCGGCGAGCAGAAGATTTCGCTGATGGCGGCGAGCGGCGAAGTGCCGGATATCATTTTCGCTAAAGGCAATCTTGGAAAGCTAATTGACGCGGGTCTGCTGGTTGACCTGGCTCCGTTGATCGAGGAGCACGCTCCTAACATCAAGAAAATTTTCGAAAAAGACATGAACCGTTTGAAATACAGCAATGAAGACCAGGCTATCTATTCGATCATGACCAATGGCGGCGTGGACCAACAATCTTTCGACGCTACCGGCGGTTTCGAGATCCAGCAGCGGGTTCTGAAAGAATTGGGGTACCCGAAAGTTCGTACGGTCAAAGACTTCGAAAACGTACTGAAGCAATATGTGGAAAAGCATCCGACCACCGACGGACAACCTACGATTCCGCTTACTTTGAATGCGGACGACTGGAGAATCATGATTACGGTAACGAATCCGGCATTCCTGGCGACGGGTGCTCCGGATGACGGCGAATACTATGTAAATCCGGAAACTTATGAAGCTAAACTGCATTACAAACGTCCTGAAGAGAAAGAGTATTTCCGCTGGTTGAATCATATGTACAATGAAGGTCTGCTCGATAAAGACAGTTTCGTCCAAAAAGAAGACCAATACAAAGCCAAAATCGCCAGTGGGCGCGTTCTCGGTCTGATCGACCAAGAATGGGGTTATCAAGATGCGGAAAACGCCTTGAAAACGGCCGGTAAAGACGAATACACTTACGCTCATTTCCCTGTAACCTTGACGGAAGAATACGAAGATCATTCCTTCCAATCCGCCGGAGTCGACGGGTACGGTATCTCGATCACGACAGCTTGTAAAGATCCGGTTCGCGCCATTAAATTCCTGGACTGGATGTCCTCCGAGGAAGGCCAAATTCTCCGCAACTGGGGGATTGAAGGCAAGCATTATACGGTTGATGCAAATGAAACGCGCGTAATTCCTGCAGAGATTCAGGATCGTAAAGTCAACGACGCTACGAACTTCCAAAAAGAATCGGGTATCGGGATGTACCTGACTTTGGGCGCCCGTTACGGCGATGGCGTTAAAGATTCGACAGGCAATTATTATACAACGAACTTCCCAGAGCAAATTATTGCCGGCTATACCGAAGCGGAAAAAGAAACGTTGAAGGCTTATAACTTGACAACTTGGAAAGACCTGTTCCCGGCGGAAGACGCCTTCCCTGCGAAAGAGTGGGGCGCACTGTATAACATGCCGGTTCCGACCGATGGCGATTACCAAGTTATTTTCAAGAAGACCCAAGACATTATCCGCAAACGGATTCCGGAAGCGATCCTCGCAAAACCGGCGGATTTCGACAAAATTTATGACGCTTTCCTCGCGGAACTTGACAAAGCCGGAGCAGAGAAGATGGAAGCGGAATACACCGAACTGGTTAAAGCCAGAGTCTCGCTGTTCACAGGCAAAGAGATTCAATAAAATAAAGCGTTTGCAGCAGCCAATATTATAGTATATTTTATGGAAAAGGCCCGTCGTTACGTTCGGGCCTTTTCTACAAGTTTCAGGGAGTGGAGGCGTTAGAATGAAGGATGGGAACAAGCGAACGGAAAGGCACTTGAAGCTGTGGTATAAAGAGCCCGCTTCCCGCTGGGAGGAAGCGCTGCCGATCGGAAACGGTCGGATCGGCGGGATGGTATACGGAGGCGACCGCAAAGAGGTGGTCGCCTTGAATGAAGATACGTTATGGTCCGGATATCCCCGGGATACGCAAAACTACGACGCGCTCCGTCATTTGGAGCGGGTAAGAGAAATGATATTTTCCGGGAAATACAAAGAGGCGGAGCAATTGATCGATGCGAAAATGCTCGCCAGAAGAACGGAGTCCTATCAACCTTTGGGTAACTTGGAGCTGGAGCATCCCGGGGATGCGCCCGCTACGGACTATTACCGGGATCTCGACTTGGAAACCGGGATTGCCGGTGTTTCCTGCAACCGTGGGGACCGGAGGTATAAGCGGGAGATTTTCGTCAGCGCACCGGATCAGGTGATGGTTGTCCATTATACCGCTGCTGAAGGAGCTAGTCTGGACTTGACGGTTGCCTTAAATTCGCCGCTTCCCTATGAATGCAAGGCCATTCTTGAAGGAACGGGTTTGCAAATGAAGGGAACCGCGCCCAGCCATGTCGCCGACAATTACCGGGGAGACCATCCCCAATCGGTTCTGTTTGAAGAGGGGCGGGGGATTGCGTTCGTAACCGAGGTGCGGGTCGTTCAGGAGGGAGGAACTGCCGCTGCCGACCAAGAGGAAATTCGCATAGAAGGTGCATCCTCAATCACCATTCTGCTGGCGGCGGCGACGAATTTCCGCGGCTACCAAGTGATGCCGACGACGGAAGGGGCCGAAGAAGCGGCCGACGCCTGCGCGGCTGTTTTGGATGCCGCCCAAAAGCTCGGGTACCGGGAGCTTCGCCGCAGGCATGTGCAGGATCATCAAGCGCTGTTTAGCCGGGTGGAGATCGAATTAGGCCGCAGCGACAGCAGCCTGCTGCCAACGGATGAACGGTTGGAACGTTACCGGGCGGGTAATGAGGATCCCGCTTTGGAGGCGCTTTATTTTCAATACGGAAGATATTTGCTGATGACCAGTTCCCGACCGGGGACCCAGCCCGCTCATTTGCAGGGGATCTGGAATCCGAGAATTCAACCGCCGTGGAACAGCAACTATACGACCAATATCAATACCCAGATGAATTATTGGCCTGCCGAAGTCTGCAACCTGAGCGAGTGCCATGAGCCTTTGTTCGACTTGATCCGGGAATTGAGCGAAACAGGCTCGAGAACCGCCCGGATTCATTATGGAGCCAGGGGATGGGTCGCCCATCACAACGTCGATCTCTGGCGGATGTCCACCCCGAGCGACGGGGAGGCCAGCTGGGCGTTCTGGCCGATGGGCGGGGTCTGGTTATGCCAGCATCTCTGGGAGCATTTCGCTTTTACCGGAGATGAAGCCTTCCTGCGGGAAACGGCCTATCCGTTAATGAAAGGCGCCGCGGAGTTCTGCCTCGATTGGCTGGTTCCGACCCCCGACGGGCGGCTGGTCACCGCTCCGTCCACGTCCCCGGAGAACAAGTTTTTAACCGGGGACGGGGAACCCTGCAGCGTATCCGCAGGCTCCACCATGGATATCACTTTGATTCGCGAGATCTTCGAGCACTGCATCCAAGCGGCGGGGCTGCTCGGCACGGATCATGAATGGTCCGGGCAGCTCAGCGCAACGCTGGAAAGAATGGCGAAGCCGCAAATTGGTCCGGACGGCCGCCTGATGGAGTGGAGCGAGAATTTCAAAGAGGCGGAGCCCGGACACCGACACGTCTCTCATTTGTACGGTCTATATCCGGGGAACTCCATAACTCCGAAAGAGACGCCGGAATTGGCCGAAGCCGCCCGCCTGTCGTTGGAGAACCGGATCGGCCAAGGGGGAGGCCATACGGGCTGGAGCTGTGCCTGGCTGATCAACCTATATGCCAGACTCGGAGACGGCGAATCGGCGTACCGTTTTGTGCACACGCTTTTGGCCCGGTCGACTTATCCGAATTTGTTTGACGACCATCCTCCGTTCCAGATCGACGGGAATTTCGGAGGCGCGGCGGGGATCGCCGAAATGCTGCTGCAGAGCCACCGTGGCGGAATCGACCTGCTGCCTTCGCTGCCGGAAGCCTGGTCGACAGGACGGGTCGGCGGGTTGAAAGCGAGAGGAGGGTATACCGTCGACATCGTTTGGCAAGAGGGGCGGCTTGCCGAGGCCCGTATCCAAGCCTCACGCCCAGGGTGGTGCAGAATCGTTTGTTTGAACCATACGCTACGCGTATCCCTTTCGAACGGTGCGCAGGCGAAGCGCGAAGGGGACGCCTTTTGGATGGAGGTCGGGAAAACGTATACAGTGACCTTAGCCTAAAAATCGAACAGGCCGGTTTAACGCCCTTCGCTTTTCCGGCTTAGTGAAGCTTGCGGAATTGCTGCGGCGTCATGCCCGTATGTTTGCGGAACGTGGCGACGAAGTGGCTGGTGTCGCGAAAACCGGTTTCCGCCGCAATGCTGGCCACCGTATGGTCCGGAAAGCCGGCCAGCCGTTCTTTGGCTTTGTGAATCCGCTTCCGCACCAGGTAGGCGTAAGGGGACAGCTCGAAAGTCAACTGAAAGAGTTTGCTCAGATGCCGGCTCGAAATGCCGAGCACTTCGGCTAGCGTATCCAGTCCGATATCCGGGTTGCCGTAGTGCTGTTCCATCCAGGCAAGCAGGGGCTCAAGCTTTTCCATGTTGCGCGTAACCGAGATGGCGCTGGGTTGGCCATACTTGCTGAGAAGACCGAGAAACCGGTAGATCCCGGCCGAAGCTTCCAGACCGAACCGGTCGGTTCCGGCTTCAAGCATCCCCAGCATGGAGCTAAGCAGTGCCGTCAAGGGAGCATCGGATTCCCAACGAAAAAAGGCCGGCTCCCGAATCATATACGAAGACAGGATCGAGGGGGCCGCATGACCGCCAAAAGTGAGATACATCGTTCTCCATACACCGCTGCCGCTGGCCTCATACCAATGGGGAAGACCGGGGGGCAGCAGAATACCGCTATACGGCTCCAGAAGGACCGTCTCCGTTCCGTATAACAACGTCCCTTGCCCGGACTCGGTCTGAATCCAATGGTAACAGGGATAACCTTCGGGGCGGACGATGGGTTCCTGGTAAGGATTATAGCCGATGCTTTCTACCACCAGCGGAAGATGGGGGTTACCTGCTGGCGAAAAGACAAACCTGCGAACGACAGGGGGGTTCATTCGAGTCACCTCAAGTACCATATTATTATATACCGTGACAATAATATTATATGTAAAGCCATTTCAATACATTTTACAATGAGAATATAATTATATCATGAATAAAGGATGTGTTCCGCAGTGATCAATGAAAAGCTGCCGAAAATATGGTACGGCGGGGACTACAACCCTGAACAATGGGAGCCCGAGATCTGGAAAGAGGATGAACGGATGTTCAAACTCGCCGGCATCGACGTGGCTACGGTCAATGTCTTTTCCTGGGAGCTGAACCAGCCCGATGAACATACTTACGATTTCACGCAACTGGACGAAACGATGGATCGACTTTATAAGAGTGGCGTTTATGTTTGCCTCGCGACCAGCACAGGGGCTCATCCCGCTTGGATGGCCAGAAAATATCCCGATGTCCTGCGCGTGGACGTGCAGGGGAGAAAACGCAAATTCGGCGGACGCCATAATTCCTGTCCCAATTCGCCGACATACCGGAAATATTCCACGCTTATGGCCGGAAAGCTGGCGGAAAGATACAAGGACCATCCCGGCCTGCTCATCTGGCATATCTCCAACGAATACGGGGGCTACTGCTATTGCGACAATTGCGCGGCCGGCTTCCGCGAATGGCTGAAGGAGCGTTACGGCAATCTGGATGCTTTGAATAAAGCTTGGAACACCCGGTTTTGGGGACATACCTTTTATGATTGGGAAGAAATCGTCCCTCCGAGCGAGCTGAGCGAGGAATGGGGAGGAAACCGCACCAATTTCCAAGGCATTTCCCTGGATTACCGCCGCTTTATGTCTCACAGTCTGTTGGAATGCTATCGGCTGGAATACGAAGAGATTAAGAAGCACACCCCGAATATTCCGGTCACGACCAACCTGATGGGCTTTTATCCGGAGCTGGATTATTTCGAGTGGGCGAAGTACATGGATATCGTATCATGGGACAATTATCCGTCTCTGGATACGCCGGTCAGCTTCACGGCGATGACGCATGACCTGATGCGCGGCCTGAAGAGCGGAGATCCGTTCATGCTTATGGAACAGACGCCGAGCCAGCAAAACTGGCAGGCCTACAATTCCCTCAAACGCCCTGGGGTTATGCGGCTTTGGAGCTATCAGGCTGTCGCGCGCGGCGCGGACACGGTGCTGTTCTTCCAGCTCCGCCGCTCCATCGGAGCCTGCGAGAAATATCACGGCGCGGTCATCGAGCATGTGGGCCATGAGCATACCCGGGTATTCCGGGAGGTTGCCGAGCTTGGCCGCGAGCTGCAGCAACTGGGCGATACGCTGCTGGACGCCCGCACGGAAGCAAAAATCGGCATCGTCTACGATTGGGAGAATCGATGGGCAACCGAATTGTCCAGCGGTCCGACCATCGCTTTGAACTATGTTAATGAAGTCCACAAATATTATGACGCGCTCTTCCAAATGCATGTGGAAAGCGATATGGTGTCGGTCGAAGAGGACTTTGGCAAATATGAAATCGTCATCGCCCCGGTCATGTATATGGTTAAACCGGGCTTTGCCAAGAAAGTGGAGCAATTTGTGGCCGCGGGCGGAACGTTCGTAACCACTTTCTTCAGCGGCATCGTCAATGAGAACGATCTGGTGACGACCGGCGGGTATCCGGGCGAGCTTCGTTCCGTTCTGGGGATCTGGGCCGAGGAAATCGACGCGCTGTTCCCGGACCAAAAGAACCAGATCGTGATGAAGCGGTCTTGGGGGAGTTTGGAAGGGCCGTATGAATGCGGATTGCTCTGTGACCTCATCCATTCCGAAGGCGCGGAAGTGCTGGCGGAGTACGGTTCCGATTTCTATAAAGGTATGCCGGTGTTGACGGTGAATAAATTCGGAAAAGGACGCGCTTATTATGTGGCCAGCAGCCCCGAGGCCGATTTCCTGCAAGGGTTGATGAAGAACCTGTGCGAGGAGAAAGGCATTAAGCCTCTTCTCGATGCTCCGGTAGGGGTGGAAGTGGCCCGCCGGGTCAAGAACGGGCTGGAATATCTGTTCCTGCTGAATCACAACGCGGAAGCTTCCGCGGTGGAAATCGGCGCCTCCGAACGCAAAGATCTGCTTGCGAATGCCGTGGTAACGGGTTCCGTGACGGTTCCGGGCCGAGGGGTTGTCATTTTGGAAAGCAAACCACAGTCCTAATCCTATATAATAGAAGCACAACGAAGAACCGCCGACCCTCGAACAACCGGCGGTTCTTTTTGTTCATTATCCGACGATTCCGTCGGCCAATATTCAGACGATGGGAGTAAGCCGTAATGCAAAATGCGATTAAGCCCCAGCTGTCCGGCCAGGAACTCGAGACTTTGGTTCATCGGGCTTTTCAAGGACAAAGAACGCTGGCACACTATGAAGAATTAACGGACGGGTGGTTCAACTCGGCCTATGCGCTTACCTGCAATGACGGGTTGAAAGCGGTTTTAAAGGCAGCCCCCCGATCAGGGGACGGAATGATGTCTTATGAACGGGACGTGATCCAAGCGGAGGTGGAGGTGCTGCGCTTATTGCGAAACGCCGGGAGTGTTCCCGTTCCGGCCGTCTTTTACGATGAAATCGGATCCGAGGACGGGGCTTGGTTTCTGATGGAGTTTATTGAAGGCAGTCCTTACAACAAAGTGAAGGAAAGCCTACCGGGTGAGGAACGCGTCCGGATCGAGGAGGAGTTGGGCCGACTGAACCGGTGCATCAACCGTATTCAAGGTGAACGGTTCGGATATTACGCCCGGGAAGAATGGCAGGGGGAGGATTGGCCGGCCGTGTTTTCGGGCATGGTTGCGGGATTGTTGAAGGATGCCCGGGTAAAAAGCATAACCCTTCCTGCGGACGAAGACGCCATTTTGGATCTTATAAGCCGGCGTAAAGCCAGTTTGGCGGAGGTAACCGTTCCGAGCCTGGTCCATTGGGACCTATGGGACGGCAATGTGTTCGTAAAAGAAGGGCGGATTATCGCGTTGATTGACTGTGAGCGGGCGTTGTGGGGCGATCCGCTGATGGAATTTTACTTTCGCTCCGTAGCCGGAGGGAGCCAGGCCTTCTTCCGCGGTTACGGGAAGGAGTCGTTTACGTCCGCCGACCGGGAGCGGATGGAGCTGTACGATTTGTATCTGGCTTTAATTTTTCATATTGAGTGCTATTATCGGGGATACAGCGACGAGAATCATATCCGTTGGGCCCAGGAACATCTGGTGAACACCTGGAACACGGTTAACCGGTGATCACCTTCGGGTAAACGGCGGGATGCCGAACAACAAAAAGCGCGGGTATCAGGGGATCACTCTCCTGTACCCGCGCTTTTATTTGGGGCTTTAGCCAGTTGAGCTGGCGAAGCGTGCGAAACCAAAAACCACCTGCTATGCGGGTGGTGTAGTGCTGCTTATGGCAAAAAACGACCTGATGGGTTCGTAACATAGGAGTGTTCAAGCTGCTACTATTTATAACGAAAGGAAAAGGTAGTTTAATGGCTAATCGAAGTGATACGTCACATACAAAGAGGCGCCTAGTGAGTGTGCTTCCAAACTTCGAACTCCAAAAAGATGCAAATCTGCAGGTATTTAAGCCTGATTCCCGAGGGAATGCGAAAAAAGATGCAAATCTGCAGGCATTTCCAGCGATTTTAGAGAAACGGGCCGGTTTCGTCGAAAATTCCTGCAGATTTGCAGGTATTTAGAAATTTTGGGCCCCGAACAAGAAAAAACATGCACATATGCAGGAATTTTATGTTATCAAGGTGGTCGGTAGGGGACTGGTTATAATCGCACCCCTTCAGGGGAGGCAAAAGCGGCAACGGCATAGTAGCTTGAACGAGGTGAAAGCTAGCGCCTTAAGACGCTAGCCAGTAAATAGTCTTAGAGCAAACCACCCGTTCACACGGGTGGCTTTGATTACGGTTAGCTGCGCTCCAAAATCGTATTCAGCGTGGTGCGGTCCAGCCCTTTGACCAGACGGATCAACAATTCCTTGGCCGCCGCATAGTCATCCGTGTGAATGATCGAGGACGACGTGTGGATATAGCGGGAGCAAATCCCGATCACCGTCGACGGCACGCCGATCCCGCTGAGGTGCACTTGCCCCGCATCCGTTCCTCCCGGTGAAACGAAATACTGATACTTGATTTTGTGGGTATCGGCCGTGTCCTGAATGTATTCGACCATCCCGCGATGCGTGAGCATGGTCGGATCGTAAATGCGCAGCAAGGCGCCCTGGCCGAGTTGTCCAAAGGCTTTCTTGTCCCCGGTCATATCGTTCGCCGCGCTGGCGTCGAGGCCGAAGAAAATGTCCGGCTGAATCAAGTTAGCCGACGTCCGGGCTCCGCGCAAGCCGAGCTCCTCCTGCACGGTGGCGCCGCAGTACAGCGTGTTCGGCAGCTTCTCCTGGTGCAGCGCCTCCATCAGCTCGATCGCCAGGCCGACGCCGTAGCGGTTATCCCAGGCTTTGGCCATGATTTTCTTCGGATTAACCATCGGCGTAAATTCGCAAATCGGAACGATTTGCTGCCCGGGACGGATACCGGCCGCTTCGGCTTCTTCCCGGCTGTCCGCCCCGATATCCAGATACATCGTTTTAAGGTCGACCGGCTTGCTGCGCTGGGATTCGTCCAGCAGATGTGTAGGGATCGACCCCACGACGCCGATAATGCGGCCTTTTGGCGTAATGATCTGCAGGCGCTGGGCCAGAACCGCCTGGCTCCACCAGCCCCCGAGCGGCTGGAAATGCACCATCCCGTTGTCGGTAATCCCTGTCGTTATAAAACCGACTTCATCCAGGTGCCCGGCCACCATAACCCGGGGGCCTTCGTCATCGCCGCGCAGGACGCCGAACAGACTCCCCAGCCGATCTTGTACGAATTCTTCGGTATAAGGGGACATTTGTTCCTTAAACCAGGCGCGGAGTTCCCGTTCAAAGCCGGGAGCCGCGGGAAATTCCGTAAGCTGTTTGAACAGCTCCATCGTTTTATTGTTCATCTTTTCGTACACTCCTTTCCATCAATAAATAGTATGTACCACCTTCCCCGGATTGTCCATGCTGCCGGAAGGCGGGTTTTTCGGAAGTGGAGTAAATTCCATCTTTGGAGGTAGCAACGCCCCCCGGGGGCTCATATACTACATCAAGTTCGATTAGGAAACTCGGGGGAGGCAAAGGCGGCCATGATGGAGCGCTACACCAAGGACTGGTTGTTGATCCTGCTCTTATTTATCTTGCTGGTCATCATCCTGGAATTACTATAGGGCGAAAGTGCATGAAACGGCGGTTTTCCACGGGGAAACCGTTTTTTCAAGTTTGACCCACACTATAAGGGCTCCAAGAACAGAAGTACCAAATTACATGTATTTGCTTGATCGTGAATGAGCGGGTCTGAATGTGCTAGTGTTGGTGGTATTGAATTGTCAGATTAACTGGAAAAACTCCCGCTAATCAGGTGCGGGGAAGCTTGCAGCACACGATTAACGGGAATAGCTCCAGTTATTTTTCGGGCGGAGGGCTGATTTATGCCGAAGGGGAAAAATTAGCTGGAGGAATTCCATCTAATGTGGCCAACCGGGGAGAACAGCACCAAATTAGCTGGAGAAAATCCCGGTAATTTGACGGCTGAGCAGCTTCAGTTAGGACGTAATAGGCGTGGAATCCGCTGAATGTACGGCCGCCATATAAAATGATCTTCCGATCGCCGCCCGCCCCAGATTTCTTACGGGATCTCGTCCACTTGGACAGGCCGGATTCCATGGATGATTTACCAATCATAACAAGAAGCCCGATGGCAAATACTGAGGATACAGTGCAAGCCCTGTCTTGAATAGTGATGATAAAAGGAGGAATCGCGCTTGCCAGCGAAAACGAAATCTAAGTCCGGGGCTAGGGTGGAATTGAATACGACGTCCCTGACGGAACAGGATTATCAACAAATTGCCAAGAAACATAAGCCCAAGACCAAAGTTTTCACCAACTGTCTTAAGGCTTTTCTGGTCGGGGGCTTGATCTGCCTGCTCGGCCAGTGTATACAGCAGCTGTTCATGACTTACGGCGGAATGACGTCCCGGGAAGCCAGCAGCCCGACGGTGGCGGTATTGATCATTATCTCCGTGATCCTTACGTCGCTCGGCGTATACGATAAAATCGCCCAATGGGCCGGGGCGGGATCGGCGGTTCCGGTTACCGGTTTTGCGAACTCCATGTGTTCCTCGGCGATTGAATCCAAAGCGGAAGGACTCGTACTCGGGGTCGGGGCCAACATGTTCAAACTGGCCGGATCCGTGATTGTGTTCGGCGTGGTTGCCGCATTTGTGGTCGGTGTCATTCATGTGATCTTCGGTTTGGGGGGCGTACACTGATGATATTGACCGGCGCGCAAACCTGGGAGTTCAAATCGAAGCCCGTTATTATCGGGACGGCGTCCGTCGTCGGCCCGGAGGAAGGCGAAGGCCCGCTGGGCGGGGATTTTGATTTTGTTTACGATAATCTGGAGATCGGCGAGAAGACCTGGGAGAAGGCCGAGCGCAAGCTTCTGGAGCACGCCTCTTCGCTGGCTTTGTCGCATGCGGGGATCACTCGGGAAGAGCTGCAGTTTTATATCAGCGGGGACTTGATGAACCAGATCATCAGCGCCACGTTTTCCGCCCGCAAAATCGGAGCTCCTTATATCGGTGTTTTCGGAGCCTGCTCCACCTCCATGGAAAGCCTGGCCATGGCGGCGCTGATCGTCGATGCGGGCGGAGCAAAGTATACGATGGCGGCCACGGCGAGCCACAATTGTACGGTGGAGAAACAGTTCCGGTACCCCACGGAATACGGTTCGCAAAAACCGCCTACCGCCCAGTACACGATTACAGGCTCGGGAGCCGCGGTCGTCTCCTCTTCCGGTTCGGGACCCCGAATTACGCACGCCACCATCGGCCGCATTCAGGATCTCGGCGTCAAGGACCCCTTCAATATGGGGGAAGCGATGGCTCCGGCGGCGGCGGACACCCTGGTCGCCCATTTTCGCGATACCGGCAGAAAGCCGGAGGACTATGATTTGATCGTTACCGGCGATCTGGCGACGGTAGGACATGCCATTGTGAAAGACGTGCTGAAAAAGGACGGCGTCAACATGGGGGCCACGGATTTCAAGGATTGCGGCCTGATGATTTACGACCGGGAGAAACAGCCCTATGTCATGGCAGGCGGTAGCGGTTGCGGCTGTTCGGCGGTGGTGACGTACGGGCATATTTTGAAAAAAATGAAGAAGGGTGAATTGAACCGGGTGCTGATCGCCGCGACCGGTGCGCTGCTCTCCCCGCTGTCCTATCAGCAGGGCGAGACCATCCCCTGCATTGCGCACGCGGTAGCCTTGGAAAGGGAGGGATTCGAAGGATGATTTTTCTGTGGGCCTTTGTCATTGGCGGCCTGTTTTGCGTCGTAGGCCAAATTATGTTCGATGTGTTTAAAATGACCCCCGCCCATACGATGAGTACCTTGGTCGTGGCCGGGGCCGTCATGGATGCGCTGGGCTGGTACGATCCGCTCGTCAAATTTGCCGGAGCCGGGGCGTCCGTGCCGATTACGAGCTTTGGTAACTCTCTGGTTCACGGGGCTTTGACCGAGCTGCACCGCGACGGCTGGATCGGCGTAATTACGGGGATATTCGACGTCACCAGCGCCGGGATTTCCGCGGCGATCATCTTCTCGTTCCTGGCGGCCCTCGTCGTGCGGCCGAAAGGATGAAGGAAAAAATGTACGATGAAGACCCAAAGGCTTTTAGGCCGACTGGGTCTTTTTTCTTTATGGCGTTCTTTTGTCTACCAAAAGAGTGCTTTAATAAGGTTCAGGGTTAAAGTATACTTCCATATCTAACATCATGTACAATAGAAGTAATATGAAGCCAGCTATAGCACATGTTGAAATTATGTCTGGAGGGAACAACGTGCCCGTGAAAGAGCCATCAATTTCCGTTATAGTCGCTGTTAAAGAAAACTTGGAATCCTGCATTCTTGGCAAATCCTTTGAAATCCAATTGCTGCTTACGGCCTTGCTCGCCGGCGGCCACGTGTTGATTGAAGATGTACCCGGGACCGGCAAGACGCAGCTGATCAAGGCGCTCGCCAAATCCATGGACGGGGAATACCGGCGGATTCAGTGCAATCCCGATATTCTACCGAGCGATATTACCGGTGTTTCGGTATTTCACCCTCATGAGGAACGGTTTGTGTTCCGGCCGGGTCCGGTAATGACAAACATCCTCCTGGCGGATGAAATCAACCGGGCGACGACCAAAACGCAATCCGCGCTGCTGGAGGTCATGGAGGAACGCAGCGTGACCGCCGACGGCGTCACCTATCCGCTTCCTCATCCGTTTATCCTATGCGCTACGCAAAATCCGATAGATTTTGAGGGAACATACATGCTCCCCGAGGCACAGTTGGACCGTTTTATGCTGAAAATCGCGATGGGTTATCCCGATGCGGCCACGGAAAAAAGCATGCTGCAGACCCATAGCCAGGGGCAACCTGTCGACCACTTGAAGCCCGTAACGACGATGGACCGAATTGCGGAGATCCAGCGGGAGATCCGCGAGGTGCATATCAGCGAGGCGCTGGCGGATTATCTGCTGGAGATCGTCAGACGGACCCGCGAGCATGAAGCCGTGCTTCTGGGAGCTTCGCCGCGGGCTTCGCTCGCCTTCATGACCGCAACCAAAGCGTACGCATTCTTGCAGGGACGCGGTTATGTCCTGCCCGATGACGTGAAAATACTGGCGCCTTATGTGCTGGGGCACCGGATTTTGCTGCGGCCGGAATCCCGCCTGGACAGCGTGAATTCGACCCAGGTACTGCAGCAAATTTTACGGCAGGTACAGGTGCCGGTGTCCGCGGGACGGTAACCGATGCGCGCGGTTCTGGATTATTTCAAAACGGGGATGACCTCGATCAATTTTTGGAAGGTGGCGTCCCTCTGGCTGATCTGTCTGTTTTATGTTTTGTTTCAGGGCGGCAAGACATCGTTGATGCTGTTCGCTATGGTTTCGTTGCTGGTCGCTTACTGGACCCTTAGCGGGCTCGGCGGAGTCAAAAGAATCAAAGGAACGCGAACCTTATCGCTAACGGGGGACCGGACCGGGCTTCTCAAGGCGGGCGAACAGGTTCAGGTAAAACTCCATGTTCAGCCTCCGCGGTTTCTCCCGCTTCCCTATATCGTGATCCGGGAGCATCTGCGCCGGCATAACGGGGATTCCTGGATCTTCGAGGACAGCATCATTCCTCATTTTAACCAAGAGGGCTTTCTGGTTTACCAGACACCTCCTTTGGAAAGAGGCAGGTATGTTTTCGCCAGCACGGAGTGTCAATCCGAGGATATCTTCGGATTAATGAAGCATAAGGGCGAGTTCCAAACGGGCGGCGAATTCCGGGTTCTGCCGAGAACGGTGTTTGTGCCGAAGTGGCAGTTGTACAGCCGGAACTCCCGATTGGCCGGTCCCGAGACAGCGGTATCGCTGTCCCGGCGGGAGACGACGCAAATCAACGGGGTCCGGGATTATATGTACGGGGACCGGATTTCGCGGATTCATTGGAATGCCACGGCAAAAACCGGAGCCTGGAAGTCGAAGGAATTCGAGCACGAATCGCTGCCGAAGACGGTTTTGGTGCTGGACGCACATTCGTCCAGTTATTTGGACCCGGCCCAGTTTGAATTGGCGGTATCGACCACGGCTTCGCTGATCGAATATGGAATCCGGGAAAGGATCAGCATGGGAATGTGTACGCTCGGCAGACCGTTCCGCGGGTTTCCGCCCGCGGAGGGATTGCTGGGGCGTCAGCAAATGCTTCAGCATCTGGTGGATATCAACGCCGACGGCTACGGAAACCACCGGGATATTTTGGAGG
This sequence comes from Paenibacillus faecis, assembly GCF_008084145.1. GTDB lineage: Bacteria > Bacillota > Bacilli > Paenibacillales > Paenibacillaceae > Fontibacillus > Fontibacillus faecis. The sequence goes on from NZ_VSDO01000002.1 coordinate 305,635, forward strand.
CCAAACGGGACTTTTTTACGCCTGGTGCGTTCTTTATCCTGATCAGCCCGTTGGCTGATGAAAAATTGCTGAACATCATGCGATGGGCCCGTACCCGCCAAATGATCCCTTATCACATTCACACGGGAAGCTCCTTTCAGGCGGCGACCCGTGAGGGGAGCAGGAGGGTGAACCTTCACAAGCATGGGTTCAGAGGGGTTACGGTTTCGTCGCTGAGCGAGCTTCCGATCGCCTTGGGAGGTGGAAAGCCATGAAACGAGCCGTAAACCGCCAGTACTCGTGGTATCGGATTTTCGCCGTGTTGTGGCTTCTGCTCATAGGCATGCAATGGGTGGATTACACGGAGCCGCTCTGGTTTTCGGAAACTACGACGTTGGTTACGGTTACCTTGCTGACGATTGCTATCATTGAAGTATTGCCCGTCCCTTCGCCATGGAAATGGTCGATCAAGATCATCGCGGTGGTCCTGGGATGGCGAGCCGTACTGGTGGTAATGGGGGCATATGTGCCGTACGGTCCTTTTTTTCCCGATCAATTACAGGGAATGGCCCAGCATTTCGTACCCTATATTTGGTTCTCGCTGGGGGCTTGGGTTCTTTTCGAGTTGGCGCTGGAACTGCTGACCGGAAAAAGAAGCGTATTGTTGTTCATGGCCGCCAATCTGATAACCTTCACGATTCTGGATTCCTTTACTTCCTATTATCTTTGGCAAAATGTAGCATGGACCGTCTTCGCCGGTCTTGGTTGGCTGGCCAGCCTTCACTTTCGAAATTTTCAATTGAAATATCCGCTGGGCTGGAGAAGAATGCGCAGTCAGCCGCTAAAGCTCGCTTTCAACATCCTGGCTATTTTTTCTTGTATTTTGCTGGTGGGTATCAGTATGCCTACGGTGTCCCCGATTTTAACCGATCCATACACGGCCTGGAAGAACAGGGAAAGCGCCTCCGAACCGGCGGATAGCGCGGCGCTGCCCGCGGTTGCGGCCGCCAACACGCCGACGGATCAAGGCGACGACCGGACGGAGGTTCAATCCGGCTATAGCCGGGATGACAGGGAGCTCGGCGGCGGATTCGAATTCAGCTATACTCCGGTCATGTCGGTGGAAACCCCTGTCCGGTCTTATTGGCGGGGGGAGACCCGGAGAACCTATACGGGCGAAGGATGGGCCGGTCTGGGTCAGGAAGGACGCGATTACGAGCTGTTCCATGAAAATCCGACGGGGACGCTGCCGCACAAGGAGCAGGCGCCCAAAACGGAAGTTAGGCGGGTAGAGCAGACGATCACGATGCAAAATGAAGAGGTGTATCCGGTTTTATTCGGCGGGTATGCGATGAAAAGCGTCGAAGTGTTGGATGAAGGCGTCTTCTCGTCCAACCTGGAATGGACCGAGAAGGAAGGGGAGCTGTTCTGGCTCGGGATGGGACAGGCGGTGAATCGTGGCGAGGAGTCGACCCGCCTATACCCGCGGAAATATAAAGTCGTGTCGGACATTCCGATCATCCCTCTGGAAGAGGTGCGGCGCGCGACATATGAGGAGCTATATCCGGAACGAAAGTATAGGGAATACCTGCAGATTCCCAACGGTTTTCCGGACCGGGTTCGTGAATTGGCCGAGCAAGTTACGGCCGAGGGCGCGACGCCTTACGCGAAAATGGAACTGCTTCAGGCGTATTTGCGGCAAAACTACGAGTATACGAACAAACCGGATTTATCACGCAAGAAGAGCAAGGATTTTGTCGACGGATTTTTGTTTGACGTCAAACAGGGCTATTGCGATTATTTCTCCACTTCCATGGTCATGATGGCTCGCTCTTTGGGCGTCCCGGCCAGATGGGTCAAGGGCTATGCGCCGGGTTCCCAACCGGACCCCGAATTTTTGCAGCGTTACCCGGAGAACGGTATGGCGTACCGCGTCAACAATGCGGATGCCCATTCCTGGGCCGAGCTGTATTTCGGGGATTACGGCTGGATTCCCTTCGAAGCGACCCCGGGATTCGACGCCCCGATCTTGTACGATGAAGAAGAGGATGTTCCGGCTCTCGCCGAGACTACGCCGCAGGACGAAACCACATCCAAAGCCAATCCCGGCTTGATGGACCAACTGAATCCGGCCACCGTCCGGACGGTATTTCTGATCGCACTGGCAATCGTTGTAACCTGGGTTGTCTACCACCTGCGGTCCGCGATTTATTACGGGTTCTTCCGGCTGCGGCTCGGCCGGCCTTTGACGTTGTCGGAGAAGGCGGTCATGGAAACGCTGCGTATCGTCGGAAAAATGAAGCGCCGAGGTTTTGCGCGCAGCGGCGACGAAACGCTTCGGGAGTCGTTCGCCCGCTGGAAAGAGCAGGAGCCGGGCATCTCGGCCGTTCTCGACGGACTGCTGCGGGAATTCGAGCAAGCCAGCTACAGTCCGCAGGCGTTTTCGGTAAGCCAGTGGAGAATCGTGCAGGAGCTGGGCCACAAATTAAGCCGCATGACCCGCAAGAGGGTACGGATCCCGTTCTTAACCCGATCCTGATACTCATCTGCGTCAGAACATTTAGCTCCATCCCCGGTGCTTGCGCCGGGGACAATTTATTTTTTAAAATAAAATGATAAGATGGAGTAAGGATATGGTATAGTTTGTCGTATGAAACCGAGGTGAACGTATTTTGTTTGAGAGATTTTTGCCCAAGTTACGCGTGAACAACGTGTTTGATATCGATCTTCAGAGCCTGTATGATCAAGGCTACCGGGGAATTATTACCGATCTGGACAACACGCTGGTCGGAGCCAAGGCTCCGCTGGCCACGCCGGAACTCGTGGAATGGTTTGAAAAGGTAAAGAAAGCCGGGTTTAAACTCGTGATCGTGTCAAACAATAATTTGGACAGGGTATCGGTGTTTGCGACCCCATTAAATATTGAGTATGTATATAAGGCCAGAAAACCGGCCGGGTCCGCTTTCCGAAAAGCGATGGATATGATGGGGCTGCGCCCCGAAGAAACGATCGTGGTCGGCGACCAGTTGATGACCGACATTTTCGGCGGGAACCGGCAGGGCTTGTTTACCGTGCTGGTTCTTCCGATTTCCGTGGCGGACGAAGGGTTTGGAACCCGCATCAACCGCAGATTGGAACGAATCGTCAAGCATCGGCTCGGGAAGTCGGGATTATGGCTGGAGGAGGAAAAACAGAAATGACGGACAAGCAAAACGAAGGGCCGGAACTTCGCTGCAGCGGCTGCGGGATTCGGCTGCAAAGCGAGGAGCAGAACAAACCGGGGTTTATCCCGCAGCAAGCTTTGGACAGGGAGCCGGTGATCTGCCAACGCTGTTTTCGCATTAAAAATTACAACGAATCCTCTTCCGTTACGGTGGAGCAGGACGAGTTTTTAAGACTGCTGGGACAAATCGGCGGCCAAGAAGCGCTGGTGATCCATATCGTTGACCTCTTCGATTTTCACGGCAGCGTGATTTCGGGGCTGCAGCGTTTTATCGGGACCAATCCGGTATTGCTGGCCGTCAACAAGATTGATCTGCTGCCCAAAGTCACCAATTGGAACAAGGTTCGCAACTGGGTGCAGAAAGAAGCGAAAGATCTCGGTCTGAAAGTTGAGGATGTGGTGCTCTGCAGCGCGAAACAAAGCAGCGGCTTCGACCGTTTGCTGGATGCCCTGCAATCTTACCGGGGAGACCGTGACGTTTATGTGGTAGGGGCGACGAATGTCGGCAAATCGACGCTGATCAACCGGTTGATTCGGGACTACAGCGATCTGGAGCAGGAGCTGACCGTCTCCAGATACCCCGGTACGACGCTCGATATGGTGCATATTCCGCTCGATGACGGCAAGGCGATTATCGATACGCCGGGGATTATGTATCCGTCCCGCTATACCGAGTGGGTCAGCCCGCAGGATTTGGGCGTGCTGCTCCCGGACAAGCCGTTAAAACCGGCGGTGTACCAATTGAACGAAGGGCAAACCCTTTTCTTCGGCGGCTTCGGACGTTTCGATTTTATTCAAGGGGAACGCCAGTCGTTCACCTGCTTCGCAAGCGGCCGGGTACCGCTGCATCGTACCAAGCTGGAACGGGCGGACGATCTGTTCAGGGATCATGCCGGTGAATTACTCTCGCCGCCAAATCGCGAAAATCTGGAGAAACTGCCCGAGTGGACCCGGCACGAATTCCGAATCCCTAAAGGAAGCCGTTCCGATCTGTTTATCTCGGGTCTCGGCTGGATGAAAGTCAATAATGATGTCGGCGCGGTTGTAGCCGTCCATGTGCCGAAAGGGATCAAAGTATTGGTCCGGCCATCTTTGATCTAAGACGGCCCGCACTTATGGAACGGACCAAAGGGGGAAAGCTATGAATGCCTTGAAACATACGATGAGTCCCGAACTTCCGCTGCTGCTCGGCGTGATGGGGGACCCCGTCATCCAATCGAAATCGCCGGTCATGCACCAGGCGGCGCTCCGCGCTTCCGGGCTGGCGGGGACGTACGTTCCGCTTCACGTGGAGGCTCGGCGCTTGGAAGAAGCGATTATGGGCGTCCGTGCGCTGGGTTTTCGGGGCGTAAACGTGACGGTCCCCCACAAAGTCGATTGTATCCCTTTCTTGGACGAAGTCGATGAAGGGGCGAGGGCGATCGGAGCGGTGAACACGATCGTCAATGACGGCGGCCGGCTGAAGGGATATAACACGGACGGCATCGGCTATATCCGCTCCTTGAAAGAGGAGGCGGTTTCGGACCTGGCCGGGAAGAACGTCCTCGTGCTCGGCTCCGGCGGCGCGGCACGCGGCATTGTGCATGCGCTGCTCGGCGAGAACCCGGGCCGGGTCACCGTAGCGAACCGAACCGCGGACAAAGCGCGCAGCCTCGCAGCGGAATGGAGCGGGCTGGGGCCGCTGCGAGGCTGCGGAATGGAAGAGATCGCGGGGATCCTTCCCGAAATCGATATTCTGATCAACACGACATCGGTCGGCATGTATCCGCATCCCGGACAAACGCCGATCGATCCGGCGCTGCTGCCTTCCGGCATCGTCGTGAGCGACCTGATCTACAATCCCTTGAAGACGGAGCTGCTGATCCGCGCGGAGCAAAAAGGCTGCCGGATTCACAACGGCCTCGGGATGTTCGTGTATCAGGGCGGCTACGCTTTTGAATACTGGACCGGCCTTACGGCACCGGTCGAAGCGATGCGCAACGCGGTTTTAGGTACACTGGGTTAACCCCTTCCTTCGCAAGAGGTCTTGGGATATGATAACCATTATTAATTTTAGAGGAGTTATGAACTTACATGCTAAGCGGAAAACAAAAACGTTATTTACGGAGCCTCGCCCATCATCTCCAGCCTATTTTTCAGGTGGGCAAAGGGGGAACGAACGATCAGATCATTCGTCATATCTCCGAGGCTTTGGAGCGTCGGGAACTGATCAAGGTTTCCATATTGAACAACAATCTGGACGATCCGAAAGAGATCGCCGAAGAACTGGCCGAAGGCGCCGGGGCTGAACTGGTGCAACTGATCGGAAGAACGATCGTTTTATACAAGGAGTCTCAAGAATATAAGCAGATCGAGCTTCCATAAACGGCTGGGGGGAGAACGGCGATGAGCAGAGTAGGCATCATGGGGGGCGCGTTCGATCCGGTCCATCTGGGCCATTTGCTGGCGGCGGAAGCCGCGCGGGAGCAGTATGGGCTGGAGGAAGTCTGGTTTATGCCTTCCCATATTCCTCCCCATAAACATCAGGCCGGGGTGAGCGGCAAACAGCGCTTGGAAATGGTGGAAGCCGCCACCCGCGCCAATCCGGCGTTTAAACCGCTCGATATCGAGCTTCGCCGCGGCGGGGTATCGTATACGGTGGATACGATCCGGGAGCTGCGGCGCGAGCATCCGGATCTGGACCTCTATTTTATCATCGGTGCGGATATGGTCAATTACCTGCCCAAATGGGAAGGGATCGAAGAACTGACCGGCATGCTCAAATTTATCGGATTGCAGCGCCCCGGGAGCTTTCTGGAGCTGGATGCGCTGCCGGATCATATTCAGCAGGCGGTGCATCTCGCCGATATGCCGCTGGTCGACATCTCGTCCAGTCTCGTGCGCAAAAGACTGGCCAGCGGAAAGTCGGTGCGTTACATGGTTCCCGACGAGGTGCATGAATATATCGTAAGGAGCGGATTGTATGGTTTACAACCGTGAACAACTGATCGGGATCGTCTCCGGTCAGATGCCCGCCAAACGGTGGAAACATGTCGAAGGCGTGATGCAGACCGCGGTAGAATTGGCTCGCCGCTACGGAGCGGATCCCGTTAAAGCGGATCTGGCGGCCCTGCTGCACGATTTGGCCAAGTTCTGGCCGGTGGAGCGGCAGGAAGCCGTTATCCGGGAGAACGGCCTGAATGCGGAGCTGCTGGACCATGACAAACAGCTGCTTCACGCCGAGGTCGCGGCTTTTATTTCACAAAGGGATTACGGCGTCGACGATCCGGAGGTACTGGATGCGATTCGCTATCATACCTCCGGCAGGGTCGGCATGACCCAAATGGATAAAATCGTCTGCTTGGCCGACTATATCGAGCCGGGGAGAGAGTTTCCGGGAGTCGAGCGGATCCGGGAACTGGCCGAAGTCAGTCTGGAGGAGGCGCTTCTAGCCGGTTTCGATTCGACGATTTCGTTTTTGCTGGAGAAGAAAAAGGCCATTTTCCCGTTGACGGTGTTGGCCAGGAACGATTTAATCGCTCAGCTCAAGAAGAGAAACCCGGAATCTTAACGATTTAACGCTAAATTTATAAAACAACCAACTATAACAGGAGGCTGAATGAATGCCGGTATCACCAAAAGAACTGCTTCAACTCGCGGTATCCGCCGCGGAAGACAAGAAAGCGATGAACCTGGTGGCTTTGGATCTGAAAGGAATTTCTCTCATCGCGGATTATTTCGTGATCTGCCACGGTAATTCGGATACCCAGGTACAGTCGATCGCCACCGAGGTGCGCAAACGGGCTCAGGAGGCCGGGGCGCAGATCCGCGGGATCGAGGGAATGAACACAGCCCGCTGGGTTTTGATGGACCTTGGCGATGTCGTCGTCCACGTGTTCCATCGGGATGAACGGGAATACTACAATATCGAGCGTTTGTGGTCGGACGCTAAAGTTGTGGAGAACGTATGAGTCTGGTAGCCGGAACGATCGTCTCCCTGCCCGTGGACCGGGAGGTTTCGCCTTACGGCTATTTCCTTACCGGGGGAACGCAGGATGTTCTGCTTCATTATTCGGAGCTGACGCGGAAGATTCAGCCGGGCGAAACCGTGGAGGTATTTCTGTTTTATGACACGGAGGACCGCTTGGCGGCCACGATGAAGAAACCTTTCCTGACCCTAGGAGAGCTGGCGCTGCTCGAAGTGGCCGATGTACACCCACGGCTGGGTTGTTTTCTGGAAATGGGCCTAGGCCGGCAACTGCTGCTTCCGATCCGCGAGCTTCCCGAGCTCAGGGAACTCCACCCGCAGGTGGGGGATCGGGTCTATGTGATCATGGAGCATGACAAGCAGGGGCGTCTCAAGGCCAAGCTGGCCGGTGAACAGGAGCTTGCGCCGCGAACGTTTCACGCCCCGACCTCCTGGAATAATCAATGGATGGAAGCCATTGTGTACAAACCGCTGCAAATGGGGACGTTCGTCATTGTGGATGGCGGCGTACTCGGGTTCGGCGCGATCGGCATGATCCATTCCTCGGAACGCAATCGCCTGCTGCGTTTGGGCGAGCGGGTCAAAGTCCGCGTCGCGCACGTCCGCGAGGACGGACGCGTTAACTTGTCCATGGCGCCGCGCAAGGAGATCGGCCGGGACGAGGATTCGGAGCGCATCTTGGCCTACCTGGAAAGCCGGCCCGGCGGCAGTATGCCTTATTCCGACGCAACGGCGCCGGATTTGATCAAGCAGAGGTTCGGCATCAGCAAGTCGGCGTTTAAGCGGGCGCTCGGCAAGCTGATGAAAGAAGGCAAAATTACGCAAGAAGAGAACTGGACCTATCTGACCTCCGTCTTGAAGAACAAGCCGGATAACCCCGAATAAAGCGTTTGGCACCCGCCATGAATGGGTTTCGGGAACAGAAAGGGAGAGTGCGGAACATCGATGGTAGCCTACCGGAAATTTGCTTATGTTTACGATGAATTGATGGAAGACATGCCTTACCCGGATTGGATCCGGTTTGCCCGCCAGGCCTGGGAGCGGCTCGGGATGCCCAAAACGGTCGTGGATCTCGGCTGCGGAACCGGCAGCATTACGATCCCCCTGGTCAATGCGGGATTTGAAGTGACCGGCATCGATCTATCCGCCGATATGCTGTCCGTGGCCCGCCGAAAAATGGAGGGCACTTCGCAGGGCGTTCGTCTGTTTCGCGACGGCAGCATCCGCTGGGTTCAGCAGGATATGACGGAATGGGAACTCCCCGAGCCGGTCGATGCGGTCATCTCTTTTTGCGATTGCCTGAATTACCTATTGGAAGAAGAGGATGTCGTCCGTACATTCCAGAGGACCTATAAGGGGCTTAAAGAGGGCGGCACGTTCCTGTTTGACGTTCACCATCCGAACACTTTCCGTCGGTATGAGGAGGAACAGCCGTTTATCTGGGACGAATCTTCCGTAGCCTATATCTGGACCTGTGAACGGGATGCGGCACGGGATGAAATAGAACATCATCTGACGATCTTTGCCCGTGAAGAAGAGAACGGTCCGGGCCTGTACCGGCGTTTTGAGGAGCATCATACCCAGCGGGCTTACGACCCGGCGTGGATGAAGAGCGAGCTGCTCCGCTGCGGTTTCCGCGACGTCGCCTGTTACGCCGATTTCGAGTGGGTGGAGGCGGGCGAGGATGCCGCAAGATTGTTTTTCGTCGCGGTTAAATAAGGTGCAGAAGAGCAAGTTGACGACTCCGCTACGCGGGGTCTTTTTGCATCATGTGAATTCTGTTCTTCGCGCGGGCGCCATTCCTTGCTATAATCGATAATTGGAGAATACGATGTCGTTCATCATGGGAAAAGAGGGATTCGTGTTGAAAAAGAACTGCGTTATTTTGTTTCAGGGCGATTCGATCACCGACGGAAATCGGGACCGGGGGAGCGATCCGAATCATGTTTTGGGGCACAGCTACGCGTATATGATCGCCGGCGAGCTTGGGCATATCCACGCGGAGCGGCAGCCGACATTCCTGAACCGGGGAATCAGCGGCAACCGCGTATCCGATTTGTATGCGCGGTGGAATGAGGATGCGATCAGCCTGAAGCCGGATGTCATCAGTATTTTGATCGGGGTCAACGACGCCTGGAGAATCGTGTCTGAAGAACCGAGCGGGGCTACGGACCGATTTGAAAGGGCTTACGTTCACCTGCTGACCGAGACCCGCGAGGTGATGCCCGAGGCCAAGCTCGTGTTGTGCGAGCCGTTTATCCTGAAGACCGGAGCCACCGCCGCCCGCTGGGAACAGTGGACCGAGTTGATTGCCGGGTACCGGAAGACCCTGCGTGAATTGGCCGAGCGGTTCGACGCGGTTTACGTCCCGCTTCAGGACGCCTTTGATGCGGCCGAACAGCGGAGAGAGGCGGCTTACTGGCTTTGGGACGGAGTTCACCCGACGGCCGCGGGCCATCACCTCATTGCGCAGCGTTGGCTGGAGATCGTAAACAAAAGCGGCATCCTGGACTAATCATCGCTACCCACGTTTTTATAAGTTTTAGAATTTGAAAGAAAGTTTAAAAGTTTTGCGGCGCGGGTAAATCTCCTTTATGGCTTGCAATAAGCCGGTGCTCGGCGGTGTCCGGGTTCCGGCTTGTTTCTTGTGCGCGGCCTAACGAAATATCAAATATAAAAATTAAATAGTTATTATGAGTAGTTTTCAGTATAATTGAGCATAGATTAGTCTGCATAATTCTAGAGAGGATTAACCGCATAATGAATGAAGCAAAATTGAAGGAAGCAAAAACGAAGCCAGCGAATACAGCAAATACAACGGGTGCGAACGCAGCAAACGGGAAGTCCGGCCGACGCTCCAAGTCGTCTCCGCCGCCCGTGCGGATTTTTTCGCTTGGCGGCATAGGCGAAATCGGAAAGAATATGTACGGGATCGAATACAAGAACGAGATTGTGATCGTGGACGCCGGATTGAAATTTCCGGATTCCCGTTTGTCCGGCATCGATTACATCATTCCCGATATCAGTTACCTCACGCAAAATCAGCATAAAATCAAAGGATTGTTCCTGACCCACGGCCACGAGGATCACATCGGCGCCCTGCCGTTTGTCCTTCGGCAGCTGTCGGTACCCGTTTATGGGGGAGCGCTGACGATCGGTCTGGTGCGTGCCAAGCTGGAGGAATACCGGATGCTGGGCGAGGTCAAGCTGCATGTGTTTGATGAGAACGACCGCTTCGATTATCAGCAGCTGTCGGTGCATTTTTTCCGGACGACCCACAGCATACCTGATGCCTACGGCATCGTGATCGATACGCCATACGGTGCGGTGGTGCATACCGGAGACTTTAAATTCGATTTTACGCCGGAGGATAAGCCGGCGAATTTGTTCAAAATGGCCAGCGTCGGCGGGGAAGGCGTGCTTGCGCTTTTGGCGGACAGTACGAACAGTGAAAAAGAAGGCTTCACCCCCTCGGAACGGCGGGTGGGCGGCGCCATTTTGGAAGCGTTTCGGCAGTGCGACGGAAGAATTCTGTTCGCGACGTTCGCGTCGAACGTGCACCGCCTGCAGCAGGTGGTAGATGCGGCGATGCAATGCAACCGGAAGATCGTCGTGATCGGCCGCAGCATGGAGAAGGTGTTCGCGATCGGTCAGGATCTGGGCTATATCCGGGTTCCGGAGGGCATGCTGGTCGATGTGAAGCATATCGACCGGTATGAGGACCGGCAAATCCTCATCGTCTGCACGGGCAGCCAGGGCGAGCCGAACGCGGCTCTCAGCCGGATCGCTTCGGGAGCGCACCGCTCCGTGCAAATCTATCCGGGGGATACGGTCATTTTCTCTTCATCTCCGATTCCGGGAAATGGTCAAAATGTAAACCGGAGCATCGATATGCTGATGCGCGCGGGCGCCCATGTCATCTACGGCTCTATTTTCGACATCCATACGTCGGGACACGGCTGCCGCGAGGATCTTAAGCTGATGCTGAGCTTTATTCGACCGAAATTTTTTATTCCGATTCATGGGGAATACCGTATGCTGTTAAGTCACAAGAACCTGGCGCTGCAAACGGGGCTGACGGAGGACCGGGTGTTCGTCATGAATATCGGCGATACGCTGTCGGTTTACCGGAACCGCGCAAAGCGGGGCAGAACGATCCCGGCGGGCGAGGTCTTTATCAGCAACGGCGAAATGCGCCTCAATGAAGATGAGCTGGTTGAAGAACGTATGGAACTGGCCCAGGAAGGCATCGTCGTGGTCGTTATGACCGTAGACAGCCGGACGGGCAAGATTTTATCCGGTCCGGACATCGTGACCCGGGGATTCGTATACATGCAGGACGCCCGGCCGCTGCTGCGGCGTGCGGAAGCCGCTTTGCGGCGCAGCTTGAACCGTATGGGGGAGAAGGAGACGTACAGCCAAAAGCTTTGGCTGCGCACGACCCAACAAGTGATGCGGAGATATTTTCAGCGGGAAGTCGGCAGAACGCCGCATATCATGCCTTCGGTACTTGAGGTTTAGCGATAGATAAGGATTAGAGGGGGTCCCAAGAGTCATCGTAGATGACTGAGGGGCACCCTCTTTTATTACGCGAAGCGTGCGAAACAACATACCACCTGCTATGCGGGTGGTGTAGTGATACTTATATCAAAACCACCTGATGGGGTCGTTATCATAGGAGTGTTCAAGCTGCTATGTATAACGAAAGGTAAGGTGGTTTAATGACTAATCGAAGTGATTGTCACATACAAAGAGGCGCCTAGTGTGCGTGCTTCCAAACTACCAACTCCAAAAGGATGCAAATCTGCAGGTATTTAAGCCGCTTCCCGAGGGAATGCGAAAAAAGATGCAAATCTGCAGGCATTTCCAGCGATTTTAGAGAAACGAGCCGGTTTCGTCAAAAATTCCTGCAGATTTGCAGGAATTTTGAAATTTTGGACCCCGAACAAGAAAAAAACATGCACATATGCAGGAATTCCATATTATCAAGGTAGCTGAAGGGGTATTAGTAATAAACGCACCCCTTCAGGGGTAGGCAAAAGCGGCAACAGCATAGTAGCTTGAACGTAGTGAAAGCTAGCGGCTTTAGACACGAGCCGGTAATAAAGGAAAGGCTTATACCCCAAAAGCAAACCACCCGTTGGACGGGTGGTTATGACTGCCATCGGTTTATTTTTTTAAGGAAAGCGTAAGTTCCGCATCCTGCAGATAGACTTTTTTCGGAGCCCCGTTACCGTCTTTTTCCAAGCTATACGGCTTCACGACAATAGAGCTGGGAGTGGCCGCGAAGGAAGGATACGTCATATCGAAGTAGCGTTGATTTTTGACGACGCCCTCCCATGTTTGCAGCACAGGGGTCAGGACATTTCCCTTATTGTCCGCGATATCGAATCTCAAGTCCTTTAAATCCTTAATCTGCTTATGAGAGCCTTGCGCAGCCAATTCCAACCGGCTCGAATAAGGGGTTAGCTCTACGCGCTTTACGGTATAACTTAATTTCCCGGCCTTCTTCGCCACAGCCTTATTCAAAACCGTACTTTGCGCAGCTTGTTTTTTGACAGGCACTTTAAAGGTGAAAGGATCGTCCACGCCCGATACGTAAGCTTTAACCGTAAGTTCGAATTGTTTTGGGAAAAATACGGTTCGCGGACCTTTATCGGACTGGTCGTTGAAGGAGATCACCATACTGTTACCGTCATTTATGGAGGATCTTCCGTAAGATTTCAGATCCTGTTTTTTGCCGTTGATATAAATCTCGTGATATAGCAGAACCCCTTTTTTCTCGGCATTGGTCACGTCATCCAGCGTTGTTTCAAGATTGTCGCCTTCTCTTTGCAAAGCGAACGAAACTCTGGCTCCGTCATAGAGATAATCGGTCAATTTCAAGGTGACGCCATCCTTCGTCACTTTTTGATTTTGAACTTTCGTCGTACCCTGTTTGGCCGCTTTTAGGAGACCGGGATCATTTTTTACCCCTTCAAAAAGACTTTGGGTAGAAGCGGTTTCTTGAGTCGCCGCTTTCGCCGTAACCGTACTGTATAGGGCCGTTCCGCTTGCGGTTAAAACCGAAACGGCAAGCAAGGCGGCGGCGACTTTACTTTCAATTCGTTTGCTGATCATTATGTTCAACTCCTCGCAAGTTAGTTATTATTCAGCGGAATCGTCATTTCCAAATCTTCATGATAGATTTTTTCTTTTTCTCCAGCTACCGTCCAGTCCGATTTATTGACCGTATAGGTATAAGGTTTGATCGTAATGGATTTTGGTGTCGTTTTGAACGGGCTGTACAGCTCTTCGTCATGATATTGAGCTTTTGGCGCTTCTTGATAGGACGGGATCAGAATCTGCTCGATCGAGTTTCCGTTATCATCGACAATATCAAAATACATTTTGCTGGCCGCAAACTCGCCGGTTTGTTTCTCAGTCACAGGGACTGTGCCTTTGCTGTCAATCACCACTTTGGTGGAGCCTGGAGTAAGTTGAACCTGTTTAACCGTATAACTGAAATCGCCTTTGCTCATGGTTTTTTCCGGATTTACGGAAAGAGTCGGCTGAACTTTGGTGATCGGGATTTTCAGTTCGAAAGGTTCATTCACCTGGGTGACTTTGGCTACCAGCGTCAATTCAAATTGATCCGGAAGATTCGCCTCTTCCAGGCCTTTTCTTACGTTGAAAATAAAGGCGTCTTTTTGACCGGGAACTTCCCCGCTATCGATAGATAATCCTTTGACGGGTTTGCCGTCAACGATGGCTTCCATCGTGGAACGCCAGTCAATATAACCTTTTACTTTTTCGCTTTGATCGATGGTTTGCCAAGGCATCATGACATCTTTCAGATCCACTCCCTCGCGGGTGATCGATACGCTTAAACGATTTCCATCGTAAAAGGCTTCGGACACTTTCAGGGTGATGCCATCGTGCGTCACACTTGCATTCGGAGAGGACAGAAGCCCTTTTTCAGCGGCAACCCGAAGGCCGGGGTCCTCGTTTTTAAAGATACTGCCGATCACAGGCAGGTTTTCCAAAGTGGCGGCCATGGCTGGAGAAACGAAACCCGAGCCGATCACGGCTCCTCCCAGTACAAGCGTTGCTGCGGCGGTAAGCCCAAGTCTTTTTACCTTTTTCATATGAATAACAGCTCCTTTTTGCTGATTTGAGGTACTCATCTCTTGTTCCATAATCATTTGATAGGTTTTATCCATTCTTTGACGCGTACTTTGGGGCAGTTGATTAGGCTGCTGAGAACGCAATTTTGAGATTTCTTCAGTAAGATGTTCCATAGTTTATTTTTCCCTCCTTCTGATCTTGTTGATCGCTATAAGACTGCATCAGTTTTTGCCGGGCACGAAAAAGCCGTGTTTTTACGGCAGCCGGTGTCAATTGCAAAATGTTGGCTACCTGATTGATATTCATATCCTGGTAGTAATGAAGGACGATCACAATCTTCAGATTCTCTTCGAGACGATCCACCGCATCCCGTAAATCCACTGCGGAGTATTCATTGCGCTGCAAACTGCCGAATTGCGCCGTATCGCTGAAGGCTACGGTTTTTTTATTCCTTTCCAGGATTCTCAGACATTCATTGATTAAAATTCGAAAGATCCATGTCTTGAAATAAGAAGGCTCTCGCAAAGTGTGGATGGATTTAAAAGCTTTTAAGATGGCCTCCTGCATGGCATCATCACAATCTTCCGCTCTTTTGACAATGGCCCAGGCGGTTTGATAGAGCTGCAATTCCGCCTGTTTCATCAACTCAACAAACGCATTACGATCTCCGGCTATGGCTGACCGTATGTTTTCCTCACTAAATTCCACAAGGTTTCACCTCTCTTCTCTTTTAAATCGACTATTAGATCGGCCAACGGCCCGGAAGGTTACATACAAATTTTTTTTAGTGTTATTCTAAATAAGTTGAACTATTGATTTGCGCATTCTTTGGTTCAACTTATATAGAAAACCTTATTTTTAGAGAAAGCGCAAGTTTTGGGAAGTCCGGTTTCTTGCTGCATGCCGGTTTCAAAGGGATTTTTTCGTTCCGGTGTTACTAAAAACATAGTCCGGAAGAGAGAATCATGAGATAATAGAAGGAGCAGCCAATGGACAGATTTGGAACATACCCGACGTGACGGCTCGATCGACTGAGAGAAGGTGAAACGAGAAAATGCATGCTTCCCATTTAACTGAACAACGATTTCCCGAGGTGGTTACTTTTGGCGAAAGTATGGCTCTGTTAATCGCCGAAGGGGGAAAAGGACTGGAGTACGCGAACACCCTGACGCCTTCGTTCGGAGGGGCGGAATCCAACGTGGCCATCGGATTGGCCCGGCTGGGACACACCTCGGGATGGTGCGGACGGCTCGGCGATGATCCGTTCGGGCACCGCGTGATCAAGGCAATCCGGGGAGAAGGGGTGGACGTCTCCCGTGCACAGCTTACCGCTGAAGCCCCCACCGGGTTGATGATCCGGGAAAATGTCGCGGGCAAAAGCTCGGTCTATTATTACCGCAAGCTGTCCGCCGCCAGCCGGATGCGGCCGGAACATCTGGACGAGGCTTATATTGCCGGCGCGAAAATCCTCCATGTCACCGGCATTACACCGGCGCTAAGCGACTCCTGCGCGGAAACGGCGGCCGCCGCCATGGATCTGGCCAAGCGCCACGGCGTGAAAGTCAGCTTCGATCCGAATTTGCGGCTGAAGCTATGGGACCTTGAAGCGGCGCGGAAGGTGCTTTTGCCGCTTGCTATGAAAGCGGATTATTTTTTGCCGGGGCTGGATGAATTGAAGCTTCTGTACGAGACCGAATCCCTGGAAGAGATCCTTTCCCGGCTGAACGAGCTTCCCGGTGTAAGCGTTATTAAGGGCGGGAAGGACGAAACCTATTTGTTCGAGCACGGCAAGTTGACTCCGGTTCCTTATTATAAAGTCGATCATGTAATCGACACGGTGGGTGCCGGGGACGGCTTCTGCGCAGGCTTTCTATCCGGCCTGCTCCGGGGATACCCCCTGGAAGAAGCGGTCCGGCTCGGGAACCTGATCGGATCCCAGGTTATCCAGGCTGTTGGCGATTGGGAAGGACTGCCGAGCGCCGCGGAAATCGACAGGTTGTTGAGCGGAGTAGGGCACGTGGAGCGGTAACCCGCTCGGGATAAGAAGATACTGCAACGAGAAGAAACCCGCCAGGAGATATGCTCCTTGGCGGGTTTCTTCGTTTGCCGGATATCGGCGGCAGGTTTATCTGGCCATCCATCCACCGTCGACGCAGAGAATGTGCCCGTTTAAATAGTCGGATGCGGAGGAAGCGAGGAACACGGCGGGGCCCTTCAGGTCCTCCGCGGTCCCCCAGCGTCCGGCGGGAATCCGCTCCGTAATGGAGGCGGTTCGCTTCTCATCGGCCCGGATCGGCGCCGTATTGTCCGTCGACATGTAGCCTGGGGCGATGGCGTTCACCTGGAGGCCGCTTTGGGCCCATTCGTTGGCGAAGGCTTTGGTCAAACCGGCCACCCCGTGCTTGGAGGCGGTGTAGCCGGGAACATTGATGCCGCCCTGGAAGGACAACATCGAGCAGATGTTGATGATTTTGCCGCTGCCTCGTTCAAGCATCGGTCTGGCGGCAATTTGCGACAGCAGGAACACTGTGTTCAGGTTGATGTCGATTACGTCAAACCAGTCCTTCTCACTGTGATCCTTGGCCGGGGTCCGACGGATAATCCCCGCGTTGTTGACGAGGATGTCGATCTGCCCGGTCAGCTTGAGCGATTCGTCGAAGACGGACTGAAGCGCGTCATGCCGGCTGAGGTCCGCTTCGATAGCGGAGGCTTTTCGGCCCAGGGCTTCAATACGAGCCGCCGTTTCCTCACTGGAGGTATACGAGACGCAGACGACGTCGGCGCCCGCTTCCGCCAAGCCGAGCGCGATGCCTTGTCCCAGACCGCCTGAAGCCCCGGTCACTAGCGCGGTTTTTCCTGTAAGGTCAAATAAAAGATGCATAGGGCGAACACTCCTTTATGAAATTGGATGATATATAAATCACTCGATAGGGATTCCCGCTTCGGCAAAAGACTTCACCATTTCCTCATCCAGGCCATGGTCCGTAATAACCCGGGTAAGCTCCTGCAGGGAGGCGAATGTCCGGAGCGCGGTCTGACCGAATTTGTGATGATTGACGACCGCGATCACCTCGTGAGCCGTTTCGATCAAAGCTCTCTTGAACTCGATGAAGTCGCCGGTATAAATGGAAAGTCCGTGTTCCGGATGAATGCCGGTCGTGGAAATAAACGCCTTGCGGATGTTCAGCTTTTTGATGTAGGCCGTTGCTTCGGGACCGGCAAGCATATTGCGGACCCGGTAACCGCCCGGTACGACGAGACGGATCTGGTCCTTTACAACCAGCTCGCTGATGATGTACACATCATTGGTAACCACGGTGAGCGGCTGGTTGTCGAGACGGCGGGCGATTTCCAGCGTCGTGCTGCCGCCGTCCAGGGCGATGATGTCGTTTGGTTGAATGTGAAGCAGGGCTTTGCGGGCGATCTCGCCTTTCTCCTCGGCATGTTTCACCACGGGCTCCTTGGCGGGGAGAATGCCGAACTGGTCTCCCTGCGCCAGGACGGCTCCGCCGTGGACACGCACGATGAGGCCTTGCTCCTCAAGACGGGTCAGATCCTCGCGGATCGTTTTGCCCGTGACTCCCAGCTTTTCGCTCAGCTCCGCCACGGTAACCTCTTTGTTCGTCAGCAGAACTTCCATAATTTTTTCGTATCGTCGTATCGAGCTCATTGAGGCGTCAACTCTTCCGTTAGAAAATGAATTCGTTACATAGTCCGTAACTGGCTTATCTCCCTTATTTTAAATCCTTCATCGGAACGGCGTCCATATCCGCGTACGCTTTGTTGTCTCCGGCCATGCCCCAGATAAACGTATAATTGCTCGTGCCCACCCCGCTGTGAATCGACCAGCTCGGGGAGATCACGGCCTGCTCGTTCCGCATCACGATATGGCGCGTTTCGTTCGGCTCGCCCATCAGATGGAACACCACCGCGTCTTCGGGCAGATCGAAATACATGTACGCTTCCATCCGGCGGGGATGAACATGCGCGGGCATTGTGTTCCACATGTTGCCGGTTTTAAGCTGGGTCATGCCCATGACCAGCTGTGAGCTTTGAATGCCGTTCTCATGGATGAAGCGGTGGATCGTACGCTCGTTGGAATTCTCAATAGAGCCCAGAGCGCCGGATTCCGCTTCGGCGAGGGTGGTTTTCGCGGTAGGGAACGACTTGTGGGCCGGCGCCGAATTCAAATAAAACTTGGCGGGATTCGCGGCGTCCTTGCTCTTGAAAATAACCTCTTTGGACCCCATGCCCACAAAGAGACAATCTTTATGTTCCAGTTCATACGCTGCGCCGTCCACGACAATCGAGCCCGGACCGCCGACATTAATGGCTCCGAGTTCCCGGCGTTCCAGGAAATACGCCACCCCAAGCTCCTTGAGGTCAACTTCAAGTTTCACCTCTTCCCGTACGGGGGCCGCCCCTCCGATGATCATGCGATCCTCATGCGTCAACACCAGCTCCAGACGATCCGGTGTGAACAAGGTCGGGATATGAAACTCCTGACGTAACCGCGCTGTGTCAAACTGTTTGACTTCATTGGGATGGGAAGCGTAACGTCGTTCCATAAAAAACACTCCTCTTTTGGTTTATTTAGGTTTATAATGTTCATATAGGTTTACATTAAATCTTTTAAGTTCGTTTTGCAAGCGGTTTACCGAAAAATGAAGGTGGATGGAGTGATGCGCATCGCGGAGAAGCATTTCAGGAGAAGATCTGAATCCGGATGGACAAATAATTCATGAATCTTTAAAAAACAAGCTTTAGCCGACCGGCTAACCATGATAGGATAAAGCATAGGAAAAGGCTTTCAAAACATGGGGCACGGGATATTTATACTAAGTGTAAAGGGAAGAGGGGAACAGAAGTGAAGAAGCTGCAGCTTATCCAAAAAATCGCCGAAGAGGGCGTTGTGGCCGTTCTGCGCGGCGAGACGCCGGAGCAGGTGGTGGAGATGGCCGAACAAGCTATCGCGGGCGGGATTAAAGTAATCGAGGTGACGATGACCGTTCCGTTTGCGCTGCGGGCGATTGAAACCTTGGCCCGCAAATATGCCTGGAACGCCGCGGATCCATCGGCGTATGCGATTATCGGCGTCGGTACGGTGCTGGATCCGGAAACCGCGCGCGCCGCCATCCTGAGCGGAGCCGAGTTTGTTGTCGGGCCGAGTCTGAATCGGGAGACCGTCATGCTGTGCAACCGGTACCGGATTCCGGTGATGCCCGGGGCGATGACGATCAAGGAGATTCAGGAGGCGCTGGAACTCGGCGTGGACATCGTCAAGCTGTTCCCGGGCAACCTGTACGAGCCGTCCATGATCAAGGCCATCAAAGGTCCGCTTCCGCAGGCGAATATTATGCCGACCGGGGGCGTGTCCCTGGACAATCTGGGCCAGTGGATTCAGGCGGGGGCCGTGGCGGTCGGAATCGGCTCCGATTTGACCAACGAAGCCTTAAAGCGGCAGGACTTCTCGCTGATTGCGAGCAAAGCAGCGGCATACAAGGAAGCGTTCCTCCGGGCCAAGGCCCGGTAATGGGGGAGAGAAGGCGGGGTCCGTGGACTCCGCCTTTTTTTTGAGGATTTCCGCTTACCGAAGATAACGGAAAATGTAATTTAGGCGGCCGTATAGGTGAGCGGGGAGTTGGTGAGTCGGGTGAGTCGGTAAGTAGGGGGAGTAGATGAGTTGGTGAGTCGGTGAGTGGGGAGAGTTTGGTGAGTCGGGTGAGTCGGCGAGTGAGATGAGTCGGTAAGTCGGTGGGTTGGGAGTCGGTGAGTTGGTGGGTCGGGAGTTGGTGAGTCGGCGAGTGAGGTGAGTCGATAAGTCGGTAAGTCCGCGAGTCGGAAGTCCGAATTAGCTGGAAAAGTACCCGTTAATCTGGTGCGGAGTGAGTGCGAGAGTTAAAATAACTGGAAAATCTCCAGTTAATTTGTGCGTAAGCGGCCGATTTGCACGGATGAGGCGGAATTAGCTGGAACAATTCCAGGTAATAGAGCGAATAGCGAGCAGAGTTTCAAAATAACGGGAGAAAATCCCGTTAGTTAGGGCATTAATCATAGAGCGGGCATACCGAACAGGGCGTCCATGCGAAAAAAAGCCGCTGAGTAATTCAGCGGCTTTGGGTTGTCGCTAGGTTCCGCGCAACTCCGCGCTAGTCCAGCGTGTACGGGGGCAGCCCGGTCGGCAGCGCCGCGGGCCGCTCGCACCGGCTCTGCATCGCGTAGTAGCTGCCCGTGTCGGACGAGGCGTGGAACGCCCACATCGCCTCCAGCACATGGTAGGCCAGCTCGCCGCTGGCCCGGTGCGGCCGCCCCCGCAGGAGGGCGCTCGCCATATCGGCCGGGCCGATGCCGCGGCTGTTGGCCTCGTAGCCGGGCAGCAGCGGCTGCTCCGTCCACGCTTCCTCGCCGGTGCGCCGGTATTTTACCGGCCCGCCGAAGGTGTTCGGGTCCGGCACCAGCAAGGTGCCCTCGGTCCCGTGGATCTCGATCGGCGGAAG
Organism: Paenibacillus faecis; assembly: GCF_008084145.1. Lineage (GTDB taxonomy): Bacteria > Bacillota > Bacilli > Paenibacillales > Paenibacillaceae > Fontibacillus > Fontibacillus faecis. The sequence continues at coordinate 326,408 of NZ_VSDO01000002.1, forward strand.
CGTGCTCCCGCCGAAAATATCAAAGCTCGTGATCAGGCTCGCAATCGCTCCGCCATGAAATTCCAGCGTGCCGGCTACATGCGTCGGCACCTCCACGGCGACCCGGGCCCCGCGCTTCTTCTCGCTCGTGATGGTACGCTCGGGCAGCGCTTTGCCGGTAATGCCGGCTACGCGGCGGATTGGCCCGAGCAGTTGCACGAGCGCGGTCAGGTAGTACGGTCCCATATCGAACATGGGACCGCCGCCCGGCGCATAGTAAAATTCCGGGTCGGGATGCCAGTGCTCATGTCCGCGGCTCATCATGAACGCCGTGGCCGAAACCGGGCGCCCGATCGCGCCTTCTTCGATGAGCGCCAGCGCGGTCTGAATGCCGGCACCGAAGAACGTCTCCGGCGCGCATCCGACCATCAGGCCCCGCTCCTTCGCGGCCTCAAGCACCCGCCGCCCGTCTTCCAGCGAAATGGCGAGCGGCTTCTCGACATAAACATGCTTGCCCGCTTCCAACGCCTGCAGGCTGACTTCGGCGTGCACGGCCGGGATCGTCAAGTTCAGTACAAGGCGGATTTCCGGATCGGCCAGCAGTTCCTCCGGCGTGTACACCCGGGGAATACCGTATGCGGCGGCTTGCTCCCGGGCGCGGTCCGGATTTAAGTCCGCGCACGCAACCAGGTCGAGAACGCTGAATTTTTGGCAGTTTTCCATATAAATGCCGCTGATTTTACCGCAGCCGATAATTCCCACTTTAATCTTGTCCGCGTTGTCGTTCGTCTCCAGGTTCATACTCAAATGATAGCCCTCCTATGCTCGATACTGGCTGTCGCCCATCCCGGTATAGCTTGCGCCTGCCGAAGAGCCGGCGCTTGAAAGGGCCAGCTTCTTGCCTTCGGCCGCCCACAGCAGTCCACGGGTCATCAGTTCCTTCACGGGAGGCAGCGCAACGATATCCGCATGGTGGCCAAGCGAGTTGTAATAGATGCGTCCGTATCCCCACCGTTTGGTCCATACGACCGGCATGTCGACCGCTTTGTTGAAGCGATGCGGACCGTCCACTACCGGGAACCGGGTTGTGGCCAGCACTTCGACGGCGGGGTCCACGTGAAGATAGTATTGCTCCGTCCGGACGACGAAATCGTCCATGCCGTCCACCAGCGGGCTGGAGCTCTGCTTGATCTCCACTTTGTACTCCACCCCGTCGTTTCCGGGATGCGCCACCCACTGGCCGCCAGTCATAAACTGCCAGTCCACGTTGTTGCGGAAGGAATCGCACATGCCGCCATGGCAGCCGGCGAGCCCGGTCCCGGCCTGGACGGCCGCGGACACGTTGTTCACCAGCTCCTGGGCGATGTCTCCCATCGTCCATACCGGGACGATCAAGTCCAGTCCCATCAGTTTCTCGGCATCGGCATAAGCTTCCAGCGTATCCGAGACTTCCACCTCGAACCGATGCTCCCGCAGGACGTCGGCGAAAATCGCCGCCACTTGCTCCGGCTCATGGCCGTCCCAGCCGCCCCATACAATCAGCGCTTTTTTCATGTTCTCCGTCTCCTTTGAACCGGATCAGACCGGTTCTCTAATATTAATCGCTACATTTCCGCAAGGCTGACCCAACGGCGTTCGAGAGCCGAGCGCTCCACCGCTTCCAGCACGGCCTGGCACTGCACGCCGTCCCTGAAGTTCGGTACCGGTTGACGCCCCTCGGAGATGGCCTGGGTGAGCTCCAGCACTTCATGGATGAAAGTATGTTCAAAGCCGATCGTGTGGCCCGGCGGCCACCAGGCCTCGGCGTACGGATGCGCCGGATCGGTAGCCAACACGCGCCGGAAGCCCTGCACGTCCTCTTCGTCGGAGGTAAAATAGACCTCCAGCTCATTCATCCGCTCAAAGTCAAACTTCACGCTGCCGAGGCTTCCGTTAATCTCAAAAGCGTTCGTGCTGCGATGCCCGGCCGCAAACCGTGTCGCCTCGAAGCTCCCCAGCGCCCCGTTCTCGAAACGGGCCAGAAACAGGGTGGCATCGTCCACGGTAACCGGACCTTTCGGCGCGTCTTTCCCCTTGGCGCCTTTGGCGCTGAGCCCTGTCATTTCTTCGGCCAGCGGACGTTCCTTGATGAAAGTTTCGCTCATCCCGATCACTTCGCGGATGCCGCCTACCAGGTAGTGGGCGAGGTCGATCAGGTGCGCCCCAAGGTCTCCGTGGGAGCCGGAGCCGGCGATATCCTTTTGCAGCCGCCAAACGAGCGGGAAATCCGGATCGAGAATCCAGTCCTGAAGGAACCAGGCCCGGAAGTGATAAATTTTCCCGAGCCGCCCGCTCTCGACGAGCTTCTTGGCCAGCTTGACCGCGGGAGAGAAACGGTAGTTGAAGCCGACCATGTGGCGTACACCGGCCTGTTCCGCCGCCTCCAGCATTTCGCGGGCATCGCTTAGTGTAAGCGCTAACGGTTTTTCGCAAAAAATATGTTTCCCCGCACGGGCCGCAGCCAGCGCGATTTCTTTATGCGCGTCGCTGGGAGCGTTGATATCGATCAAATCGACATCATCCCGGGCGACGAGCTCCTTCCAGTCGGTGACGTAAGCCTGCCAGCCCAATTGATCCGCCGCTTCGGCCACGGCTTTGCCGTTTCTTCCGCAAAGGACGGCCATTTCGGGTTTTACCGCTTGGGGGAAGAACATCGGGAGGGAACGATAGGCATTGCTGTGGGCTTTTCCCATAAACTTGTAACCGATCATACCTACACGCAATTGATTCATAACATTCCTCCATCACGGGTGATTTGGATCCTTCATAGCATATTCGGGATACCCCTATTATAAAAACCCGGCGGACGATTCTCTCGCCACTTTATGCTCAAGCACTGGCCAAAAATTGCACTTCGTCGCGTTCATTTCATCTCCTTGCGGAATTCGGAAGGAGCATGGCCCTGGAATTGCCGGTATACCCGGTTAAAGGTGCGGATGCTGCCGAACCCGCATTCCAGCGCGATTTCCGTGATGCTGGTTCCGCTGTTTTCCAGTTTTCGTTTGGCGCTGTGCACCCGAATCGTATTGAGAAACGTTTTGAAATTCATGCCTACGTTTTTTTTAAACATGCGACAAAAATAAGAGGGTCCCATTTTAAAATGAGACGATATCGTCTCGACGGACAAATCCTCAGGGTAGTGGTTCTCGATGTAGGACAGAATTTGCTGAATGCGTTCCCGCCCGGGGTCCGCCTCGTCCTGAGCCGACGGCAAGTCGGTGAATTCAAGCCGCCGCAGCAGTGTCCCGCACAGTTCGGACAAACTCGCCTGGATGAACAGTTCGTGGCCGGGCAGGGCGTCTCTTTTTTCGCGGAATATCCTCTCCAGGAGAGGACGTATTAACGGAGCAAGGTCCTGCTGACGTCCGCAAATGAACGGGGTGTCGAAACGGACGCCTGACGGCCACCCCCCGGCTTTGCCGATCATCTCCGGGTGAAAAATGACGATGTAGATCACGGAGCCAAGCCCCCGGCTGTCGTAATAGTGAATGTCGTTGCTGCCGATGACGGCCATGTCGCCTTGGCCCAGCAGCCGGCTTTCTTTATTGACTCCGACCCGGATTTTGCCCGATTTGACATACACGAACTCCACCTCGGCGTGAAAGTGGGGGTAAAAATCGAGATCCTTGGACCGGTGAATGACCATCGGCAGCCCTTGATCCAACTCCCAGTTTTGATAAAAAGAATTCATGGGTCCTCCTTTCCCGCAGCCGGGCGCGGCGGTTCTTTTGTCCACATCATATCGGGTAGCTGCGGAATTGTCTAATGCCGGCATGAAGCTTTAAAAAGTAGGGGATAGATTTACTAATTATTAGGGTAGGAAGGCGGGCGGATTTCCTTTATATTAGTAAAGAACTGGAAGCGGAAAGGAAGGGATGGCCACTTGAGTCTGATCGAAACGAAAGGCCTGCGGAAAGTGTTCCGGCAGGCGGTGAAAGAACCCGGATTGGCGGGGGCGGTCAAGCATTTGTTTACCCAGCGTTATCGGGACAAATCCGCGGTGGAAGGCATCGATCTCACGATCGAGGAGGGGGAAACCGTCGCTTATGTCGGACCGAACGGTGCGGGCAAGTCGACGACGATCAAAATGCTAAGCGGCGTGCTGGTGCCGTCCGGCGGGGAAATTCGGGTGGACGGGCTCGTCCCCCACAAGCAGCGGATGGAGAACGCCCAGCGCATCGGGGCGGTTTTCGGCCAACGCACCCAGCTATGGTGGGATATCCCGGTTCGCGAATCGCTCGGACTGCTCCGGGATATTTATCAGGTTCCGCCGGAAACGTTCAAAAGAAATATGGATGCGTTTACAGAATTGCTCGGGATGGAGGATTTTCTTCATTTATCCGCCCGCAAGCTGTCGCTCGGTCAGCGGATGAGGGCCGATTTGGCCGCGGCGCTGCTGCATGATCCCAAAATCGTTTATCTGGATGAGCCGACGATCGGTCTTGACGTGGCGGTGAAGCATCGGATTCGGGACTTTATTAAAGAAATGAACCGGAATAAAGGCACGACGATGCTTCTGACCACCCATGATCTCGGGGATATCGAAGATTTGTGCGAACGGCTCATTATTATCGACCAGGGCCGAATAATCTACGACGGCAAACTGCGGGAAGTCAAGGATGCTTTCGCAAGGGAACGAACGATACATATGCAGCTAAGCTCACCGATTCCGGAAGCGGAGAGCCTGTTCCGGGACCTCCCGGATGTCCGGGTCGTGAGGCCCGCGGAGGATCAAGGCGCCTCCTCTTTATCCGTCCGGTTCGACCGCTTCCGCTGCACGGCCAGCGATATTGTCAAGCGGCTGATGAACCGGGGGGAAGTCGTCGATTTCCGCATTGACGAGCCGAGCATCGAGGAGATCATCCGCCGCGTTTACGAAGGTCAACTGGACTCCGAGTCCTTGTTGTTGGCGGGAAGGGGGAGCGCCTGACCGGCTATGAAAAAATACGTTTCTCTGGCGCTCTGCTCCATGCAGAACACACTCGCTTACCGGCTTTCCTTTATATTGAACTTTGTGGCCAATTTTATCGGGCTGATCGCGATGTACTGTCTCTGGCAGGCCATCTATACCGGAAGGGCGGAACTGTCCGGCTTTACGTGGGGACAGATGCAGTCGTATCTTCTGATTACTTTTTTCGTCAACTCCATGCTGTCCTACTATTCCGAATCGAGCATCACCAACAAAATTATCGACGGCAGCGTCATGATGGACCTGCTGCGCCCCATTCAGTTTCAAAAAGCCCGGCTGGCGGAATCGCTCGGCTCCTGTGTATTGGAAGGCCTGTTGAGCTGTCTGCTGATCGGCCTGGCCGCCGTGTTCACCTTGGGGATTCAGCTCCCGAACGACGCGGCGACGCTGCTGTTGTTCCTGTTCAGCATGGCCTCGTCGATTCTGGTCAAGTTCGGCATCGTTTATTTGTCGGCGCTGCTCTGCTTCTGGACCACCAGCGGGTTCGGGATCTATTGGGCGAGAACGTCGATCACCAATCTGTTGTCCGGGGCGCTTGTGCCGCTGGCGTTCTTTCCTTCTTGGCTGCAATCCACGGCGATGCTGCTCCCGTTTCAGGGCATCGTCAACACGCCGGTGACGATCGGCCTCGGGATGACGGAGGGCATCGAGGCGCTGCGGTTGATCGGGATCCAGTGGGTCTGGATCGTTCTACTGTGGCTGCTCGGCAAGTGGATGTGGTCCGGGGCCGTCCGGCAAATCACGATTCATGGAGGGTAAGATGACCATCAAAAATTCACCACGGCGGATCCTGTATTTATACTGGCGTCTTTACAGCCAGCAATTGAAGGCGATGATGGAGTATTCCGCCGATTTTTACATTATGATCGGGGCGGCCGCCTTGACTCAAATTACCGGTTTTCTGTTTCTGTGGGTCGTTTTTTCCCGCATCCCGGACATTCAGGGCTGGGGGCTCTGGGAAATCGCTTTTATGTACGCGGCGATTTACGTGTCGGAGGGCTTCGGCTCGCTGTTTTTTGAAGGAACCTGGCGGATGCTTCGCCTGGTTAACCTGGGTGAACTGGATCGCTACCTCGTCCGGCCGGTGCCGATCGTTCTGCAGATTTTCTGCACGGGAATCGGCATGAACGGGCTCGGAAACATCGTGATCGGCGGGGCGATCATCGCGATGTCGCTGTCCCCCATCGATATCGTGTGGAACCTCCAGACCATTTTTATGGCGCTCCTGATGTTCGCATCCGCCATGACGATACGGGTCGCCATCAACCTGGCCGCGAATTGCTCGGCTTTTTGGATACGGAGCAGCGGCAACGCCTTTCCGATCATGATTCATAATCTTGGCGAATTCGCCAAGTATCCGATTACGATCTTTTCCATGGGCCTGCAACTGCTCATCTCCATTGTCGTCCCGTTTGCGTTCGTCAGCTTTTTTCCGGCGGCAGCGCTGTTCGGCAGGGAGCCCTGGAGCTGGTGGGGGTGGCTGAGTCCACTCGTGGCCGCCTACTTCGTCGGCCTGGCTTTGCTGATCCTGCGCATCGGTCTGCGGCGTTATGAGAGTGCGGGAAACTGAGGCCGGGTTTCGGAATATAAAGATGAGGGCCGCTTTTTATTTTGATCCAATCGTGGTATAGTTTGGTTAGAAGATACGAACAATGCAAAAGGAACCGTGCGGCTAACACGGTTCCGGATGCAATAGCCGCTTTTAAGGGCGGCGGCTTTACGGCTTGACAGTCAGAAATAGACCGCAACCTTTGGATGATATGCTCCCATCATAGTAGACAGTAGAAAAAACAAAACTCTACTTCTACCATGATGGGAGTTTTTGTAATGTCCAAAAGAAGCCCGATTTCATATGAAATTAAGATACAGGTTGTAAGACGTTGCCTGCAACATGAATCCAATCCTAACCACGAGGCAAAACAACTGGGGGTCCATAAAAACACGGTTACCGATTGGATAAGAAAATACAAAGAAGAGGGAGAAGAAGGATTAAGAGAATCCAGGGGATGGAAATCTTACTCCAAAGAGCTAAAACTATCCGCCATTCAAGATGTACTCTCTGGTAAACACTCTGTACGAGCGGCGGCGGAGAAGTACCATATTTCGAGTAAATCTGTGTTAGATAACTGGATTTCCAAGTATACTGAAGGGGTGAAAATAAATCCAACTTGGAAAAGGATTGAATCTCCTCATATGAATAAAGGACGGAAAACCACTTACGAAGAACGTGTTGAAATTGTACAATTTACCCTCGCTCATGATTTGAATTACCAGAAAGCCATCGACAAGTACGGTGTCTCTTACCAGCAAGTGTACGCCTGGGTTCGGAAATATCAAGCAAACGGTCATGAGACGTTAAAAGACCTCCGAGGTCGTAAAAAGCCACTAGAGGAGCTAGATGAACAGGAGAGACTAAAGCTTCGGATTAAGGAACTCGAAGCACGTAATGAGTACCTTGAAATGGAGAATGCACTCGCAAAAAAGTTGGCAGAGATCCGGCGAAGAAATACGCGCTAACCTTCGTTCGGCATGCAGACATCTATCAAGCGATTAAGGAACTACATGCCGAAGAGGGATATGCGATCACCAAGCTCTGTGAGCTTGCAGGAATCGCCCGATCTGCCTATTATAAGTGGCTGAAATGGATGCCATCCAGCAGGGAACTCGAAAATCTTGCACTAGCCAAGGAAGTCAAGTGTCACTATGACAAACGAAAAGGGATACTCGGTTATCGCCAAATGCGTATTCAGTTGAATCGTAAGCTGAAAAAAATTACAACCGTAAACGGTATAACCGCATCATGCGCGCCCTTGAATTAAGGGCAGTGATTCGCAAAAAACGGCCAAATTACGTGAAAGCTCCAGCCCTTCATATCGCCGAGAATGTCATGAACCGGAAATTCCAAGCGGATGCTCCCAACCAAAAGTGGTGTACCGATGTAACAGAGTTAAAGTACGGAACTGGCCGCAAGGCCTATCTGAGTGCCATTATTGACGGCTATGACAACTCTGTGGTGTCATGGGTGCTCAGCCATTCCAATAACAATAAGCTTGTCATGAATACGGTAAAGAAAGCTTATAAAAGAAACCCTAAGGCTACGCCGCTCTTGCACAGTGATCGTGGCTTTCAGTATACTTCGCTGGAATACAAACAACTTCAAAAGAGATACAAGTTTACAAAAAGTATGTCTCGTGTAAGCCGGTGTTTGGACAACCAACCCATTGAACGATTCTGGGGTACCTATAAAGCAGAAAGCTTTTATCTGGAGAAGTACGATACGTATGACAGTCTCCTTCGAAGTGTAAGAACTTATATCCATTATTACAATAATTTTCGATACACCGAACGACTAAACGGCTTATCCCCTAACGAATATCGACGAACAGCATAACTAAGAAAAATAATCCCCTCAGCTTTGATAACCGAGGGGATTGAACACTTATGATTTTGTTTTTTGGTCTGTCTACTTGACAGGGTGCACTTCAGGATGAGGGCGGTCTATTTCTTTTTGAGGTAGGTCGCTTAGTTTCAGCCTTTCCAAAGCTCGTCGATTTTGACCGGCTGTCCGGTTTGCATGGACCGGTTGGCGGCGATGCCGGTCATGATGGACAGGGCGCCGTCGATATGGGACGCGGCCCGGTTGAACCGATCGGGCTCGGCCTTGCCGAACAGGTCCCGAAGCAGGAGGGGGTCGCCTCCGCCGTGGCCGCCCGCGCTTTGTTCAATGTTTACCCGATACGGCTCGCTGAAATGAGGATAAACGATCATTTGGATGCCCCCGAGCGCGCCCTCGTTCTCCTTTTTCCCGCCGGAGTTGACATAGGATTGCTCCGTAACGCGCACCTCCAGGCGTCCGAGCGTTCCGTTAAATACAACGATAAATCCCTCCCACGGCATGTAGGCGTTGAGCGAGTAATTCATAACGGCTTTATTTTTATATTTCACCATGACGCTCATCGTATCCTCAATGCTGATATTGTCGCCGAAAACGCTCTGATCGCGCTGGTATCCGTCTTCATGCTCGGCTTCGAGGTACATTCGCTTCAAATGCTCGTTCCGGTCCAAATGCAGGGCGAAAGGATCGTTCTCGGCGGCCGGACTTCCGTAGGCACGCTGGTAGAATTGCGTGATTCCCCGTTGTTCGGCGTTTTCCTTCCCGTAAAATCTCAAGTCCCCCATCGCGAAAACCGTATCGGGCTTTGTAGCGAGCCAAAAGTTCATCAAGACGAAATGGTGGGTCGATTTATGGACGAGCAAGCCTCCGCTGTTGCGTTTATCGCGATGCCACCTGCGAAAATAGTCGGCTCCATGCTCCGTATTCAGCAGCCACTCGAAGTTGACGGACATCACCTCGCCAATCGTCCCGTCCATGATCAATTCCCGAATCTTCGTGTTATGCGGCGCGTACCGGTAATTGAACGTCACGCGCAATTGCCGGCCCGTTCGCTCGATCGCGTCGAATATATCCAGGCATTTTTCCGCATCGACGGTCATGGGTTTTTCCGTGATCACATCACAGCCCAGCTCCATAGCACGGATGATGTATTTATGATGGGTGCGGTCAATCGTACAAACGAGGACGACGTCCGGTTTCCGCTCCCGGATCATCAAATCGAAGTGCTCCGCCTTATAGGTTGGAACAGGGGAATAATCGTACTTGTCTCTCAACAGCTCGTTCGCATAATTCATACGCGTTTGGTTGACGTCGCAGACGGCGACCAGTTCCGTAGTTTCCTTATAAGCCGTTGCCAGCGCGCTGTAAAAGAATTCCGCTCTACCGCCGACCCCCACGATCGCGTATCTCTTTTTTCCCAAGACCATCCCTCCATTTACATGAACTTGGATCTATCATATAGTATTTAAAATGCAAATTTCTAAACATTTCCTGCTTATTCGGTCAAAAAGTATGCCTATTTTATCCTATGCGGACGCGGAGGATGACACGGATGGTACATGTGCCGATGTTAAGTGTTGAAAAAATGAAACGTACCGGTTCGTTCGATATGGACTTCAGCCATATGCACGATACTTATGAAATCTATTACTTGCTATCGGGAGAAAGGTTCTATTACATCCATGACCGGGTCTACGCTCTTCAGGCGGGAGACGTCGTGTTCATTCATAAGAATCAGCTTCATCGGACAACCAGCAAGGGCCGGAACCCGCACGAACGGATTCTGATCAACTTCGATGATGCTTCGGTTCGGCCTTTCGTCGAGATGGGACCCGGACAGCTTCCTTTGTTTGGGGGCGAAAGTTATTTGCTGCGGCCGAGTGTCCAGGAACAAGGGCGGATCGCCGATTTGCTGTTTTTGATGCTGCGGGAAGAAAAGGAAGGGCAGCTTTGGCGCATGCCGTACCTTCAAACGTTGCTGATCCAACTGCTCATCCTGCTCAGCCGGATTCGGGAGGGAAAGGCGGAGCCGGTAAAGCCGGAGTTTACGGAGCCGCAGCAGCGGGTATACCGGATCGTCGAATATTTGAACGGGCACTACGCCGGGCCGCTTAGGCTCGAGGAAATCGCGGAGCGCTTTTTTATCAGCACCACTTATTTGTGCCGGATTTTCAAGCAGACAACCGGGTTTACCGTGGTCGAATATTTAACTTACGTGCGGGTTCGCGAGGCGCAGGCCCTATTGGTCCGGACGGATTGGAAAATTACGAAAATCGCCGAGGAGGCGGGATTTGACAGTATCGCTCATTTTGGCAGGGTATTTAAAAAGATTACCGGCCGCTCTCCGCTGCAATACCGCAAGCAGAAAAAGGCTGAGCCGGCTAACGCATAGGCTTCGACCTAAGCCTCGGGAGTGGGTCCGGCCCGTTTGTGTTTGCTAGATTCAGCCGGCTTCGCTAGAATTAAATACTAGAGAGGTTCAACGGGAGGTTGGAAACGACATGTTCGGTAATGATTGGGATGAAGTTTTGCAGGAAGAAGTGCAGAAGCCATATTTTCAGGATTTAAGATACACCTTGGCCAGGGAGTACAAGCAGCATACGGTCTATCCGCCCAAAGAGCTGCTTTTCTCGGCGCTGAAGCTGACGCCTTATGAGCGGACGAGAGTGGTGATCCTTGGCCAGGATCCTTACCATGGACCGGGGCAAGCGCACGGGCTCAGCTTTTCGGTGATGCCGGGGGTTCGCATCCCGCCTTCGCTGCAAAACATTTATAAAGAGTTGGAATCCGATCTCGGGATTTCGGCTCCGAATCACGGATATTTGCTGCATTGGGCGGAGCAGGGCGTGTTGATGCTGAACGCCGTGCTCACGGTGCGCGAGGGGCAGCCCAATTCGCACAAAGGCCTCGGCTGGGAACGGTTCACGGACGCGATCATGATGAAGCTGAATGAGCGTCTTGAACCGCTCGTGTTTATTCTCTGGGGGAGCTATGCCCAGCAGAAAGGCGCCTTTATCGACCGCCGCCGCCACAAGGTCATTCGCTCCCCGCATCCGAGTCCGCTTTCCGCGCATCGCGGTTTTTTGGGCAGCCGCCCGTTTTCGCAGACCAACGACTTTCTGCGGGAACAAGGCTTGGGGCCGATCGATTGGGCTTTACCGGATCTGTAAAATGCCGATAGCGTCGGCAGTTTAATTAGACCGCTGTCTTTATCAAGCGCGCCCCGCTTGTTAGGCATCATCCAACAGTTGGAGGCGCAGTTTCAATGCAGGCGGCGGTCTATTTTGGTAAGCATCCGGGTTTGTCGGGGGATGCGGCCACAAACGGAAGCCGGCCCTTCGGCGCTGCTTAGGCAGCGTGGGCTAAAGGAGGCTAATGGGGGCTGACAGGGGCTAACTGAGGCTAACGGAAATAATAGCGGCTATTTTGCGATAAATGGCGGTTTCGGAAATCTAACGGAAATAATAGCGGCTATTAGCGTCCTCCGCCCCTAAAAGGGCGGGGATTTTGCGAAATAGGCGCTACTGTGTCCGTTAGAATGGCAAGCCGGCCTAAAAGTGCAAAATAGGCGCTACTGCGTCCGTTAGAAATCCGGCGGCGGGGCGCGGGGTCTCAACCGGATCCCGGCACTCCCGCGCTTCTTAAGCAGTGGAGGTCAATGGAGGCTAACGGAAATAATAGCGGCTATTTTGCGATAAATGGCGGTTTCGGAAATCTAACGGAAATAATAGCGGCTATTTGCGTCCTCCGCCCCTAAAAGGGCGGGGGTTTTACGAAATAGCGGCTACTATGTCCGTTAGAATTGTAAATCGGCCTAAAAGTGCGAAATAGGCGCTACTGCGTCCGTTAGAAATCCGGCGGCGGGGAGCGCGTTCTCAAACGGCCCCCGATCCTTTTTGACTGCTATTCTTCCCGCAGAGCCTACCCGCTTACAGCGGCGATGACTACGATCACCCAGCCTGCGAGGAAGCACAGGCCGCCCAGGGGCGTGATCGCGCCGAGTTTGCGGACTCCCGATATGCTCAAGGCGTACAGGCTGCCCGAGAATAGCACTATACCGATCAGAAGCAGCCATCCCGCCGTTATCAACCGGGAAGGATCGGCGCTTTGCCCCGCAAGGCTCCCCAGCAGCAGCAGCCCCAAACTATGGGCCAAATGATATTGGACACCGGTTTGATATGTTTTTGCCCGATCTCCCGTCAGCTTATGCTTCAATGCATGCGCGCCGAAAGCGCCAAGCGCCACGGCAAGGAACATCATGATTCCGCCGAGTGCGAGTAATGTATACATAACGTCGATCACCTCGCTACTATGTTACTCTACCCTGAGATAAAAGGGCAATCTTTCCGATATGCGTAAATAAACGCTATGCCGTAAACTTTGGCACTTTGAACGAGAGGTGTTCCGGATGTCGGAATTCTGCAGTTGCTAGACGCGTCTATTTTCTATTATTGAGGAGAGAGGGGGAAGAATCCTGTAGAAGCTGAGGCAATTTGATTCAGGTCTTGTCCGCCTCGACAACAGGGTTTCATAAAATGCCCATGTACAATTTCAAGGAACTTTTTGCAGCCAGAACTCATTGTATGATTTTTCAAGCTCAAGCAAGTCCGTGTACAGAAGAGAGTCATGGTTGGATTGGTGGAAAAGCACCCATGTTCTTTGACGATAAGACTGAAACGGTAAACAGGAACGGAATTAAGCATTATTTTTATTTAAGCTTGGTTCATCCTTTTCGGCCTGAACGCATGATTTCCGTTTTTATTCCAGAAGAATACGATGAGTATTTAGAGAACAATATTTATCCCAACTGTTCGATTCAAGTATTTGACCACCCCATCTCGAAAGAAAGTACGAGCGAAATCTATACGCATCCGGGGCTTATAAAGCATTCAATTATTGGTGGAGATCTGATGGGGGATAAGGACTCCGCGGAACAATCGTTTTTAATCAAACTTGGCGGGACTCCTGGGCTCATTCAGGATGAAAACTATTATTTTACGGGGCTGGCCGAAGATGGATTTGATTTTTTATTCCAAGTGGATGAGGATGGTTATCCTGATACCTTGCTTGACGGGAAATTTAGTTATCCTTTCTCTTTTGGTGCAATGTACGTGTTTGCCCAGATAATTAGTGATCGTGAATTTAGCAGTCCGGTCGCCGGGTTCTGGCAATATTCGTAACAAGCTGCTTGCTATAAAAATCCGCTCATTCATTTCTGATTAATGGTATAGGAGGTTGATTGTTGGAAGGGCCTAGGACCTCCCTGTTAAAAAAAGGATGGGTGAAACGCAAACGTGAAAATCTCACTTATCATTCTCGGCGTGATCAGAGGTCTGTTTGTACTGGTGGTTCTCGGCTTGATCTTGCGGCCAGCAAACGATTGTGACCAACACGCGGAAGGAGAACTCACGGCTGGAGAGCCATTACGGCCTGCCCGAGGAACACCGGCGCTTGCTTGCTTACGGGGCAGTGCTTGCCCTGTACCGCGTTGAATCTCCGCGCATCCTCCACCTCAAAGTCCCGCTGGATCAGCTTCGCGAGGGACTGGAGTCCGCTTGGGGAATCGCTGGCCGGGAAGACGCATTGAACACGCTGGAGTGGCTGCTTGAGGAAGGAGTTGCCATACATTCGTAATGAAGGCGAAGCCCCAGGCTTCGCCTTTTTGCATTGAATCACTGCTCTGCATGAACCATAGATGTAGTTTGTGACGAAAAAAGACAACTCTTACCGGGATCAAACATCCCTAAAGCAGTTGTCTTCTTCATATGCAAGGCGGCTTCGACCCAAACGCATCGTGCAGGGAGGAAGCCTTATATATAATTACAGAAATCGAGACGACAGGATTTGAACCTGCGACCTCTTGCTCCCGAAGCAAGCGCTCTACCAAGCTGAGCCACGTCTCGGCAACGAAAATGAAATGGTGGAAACATTAATAAATTATACTCTTTTCCAACAAACTGTAAAGGGGGTTTTTCATGTTTTTTACGGACCTTCGTTTCGTTGCGGCCCCATTGACGGCGGCGGTTTGGTTTTATATAATGGATGGTGATTTAACTGCAAAATGAATTAAACATTGAAGAGGAATATTAGTTTTCAATGCTGCCACCCCAGAGAGCCGGCGCTTGGTGAAAGCCGGATGGAGATTGAAGACGAACTCGCCTCGGAGTTATGATGCAAAACATCATCGTCTTACCCGCGTTAAGGGTGTAAAGGGAGCGAACGACAAAGCATGTCCGACGCTAACTAGGGTGGTACCACGGGAATTTCCTCTCGTCCCTAGCGATGATACGCTATGGATCGGGAGGTTTTTTTATATTCTGCACAGGATATATTTGACAATGAATGATTTTAGGGAGGATTACATTATGGCGGACAAAAACGTGCCACACGACGTTTACCAAGCCCAAAGCATCGAACCGAAATGGCAAGCTTACTGGGAGAACCATAAAACGTTTAAAACGAAAGAAGATGAGGGGAAACCGAAGTTTTACGCGTTGGATATGTTCCCTTACCCTTCCGGCGCGGGGCTGCATGTAGGCCATCCGGAAGGCTACACGGCTACGGATATCGTATCCCGCTTCAAGCGGATGCGCGGGTATAACGTGCTTCATCCGATGGGCTGGGATGCCTTCGGTCTGCCTGCGGAGCAGCACGCCCTGGATACCGGCGAGCACCCGCGGGATATCACGGTCAAGAATATCAACAACTTCCGGCGCCAGATCAAATCGCTCGGTTTCTCGTACGATTGGGACCGGGAGATCAGTACGACCGACCCGGAGTACTATAAATGGACGCAGTGGATTTTCATCCAGCTTTACAAGAAGGGCTTGGCTTACGTGGCCGAAGTTCCGGTGAACTGGTGTCCCGCCCTCGGAACGGTGTTGGCCAACGAGGAAGTCATCGACGGCAAGAGCGAGCGCGGCGGACATCCGGTCATCCGGAAGCCGATGCGCCAGTGGGTGTTGAAAATTACGGAGTATGCCGAGCGTTTGCTTGAGGATCTGGAAGAGCTGGATTGGTCCGAAAGCATCAAGGATATGCAGCGGAACTGGATCGGCAAATCCGAAGGTGCGGAAGTGGTATTCGCGATCGAGGGGCACGAGGACTCGCTTACCGTGTTTACGACGCGCCCGGACACCTTGTTCGGGGCCAGCTACGCGGTGCTTGCACCGGAGCATGAGCTGGTCAAAACGATTACGACGGACGCCCAGCGTGAAGCCGTGCAGGCCTATCAAGACCAAGCCGCGCGCAAGAGCGACCTGGAGCGTACCGATTTGGCGAAGGAGAAAACCGGCGTTTTCACCGGCGCTTATGCCGTAAATCCGGTAAGCGGGGCGAAGCTGCCGATCTGGATTGCGGATTACGTGCTTGCCGGTTACGGGACCGGTGCGATTATGGCCGTTCCGGGTCATGATGAACGCGACTACGAATTCGCCAAGCAGTTCGACCTGCCGATTATCGAAGTGGTGGAAGGCGGCGATTTGTCCAAAGAGGCATACGCCGGGGACGGACCGCATGTGAACTCCGACTTCCTCAACGGACTTCGCAACGAAGAGGCGATCAAGAAAATGATCGCTTGGCTCGAAGAGAACGGTAAGGGAAAAGGCAAAGTAACCTACCGTTTGCGCGATTGGCTGTTCAGCCGCCAGCGGTACTGGGGCGAGCCGATTCCGATTCTTCATCTGGAAGACGGCACGATGAAGCCGGTGCCGGAAGATCAGCTTCCGCTCGTTCTGCCGGATGTGGACGCGATCAAGCCGTCCGGTACCGGAGAGTCCCCGTTGGCCAATGTGACCGAATGGGTGAACACGACCGATCCGGAAACGGGGATGCCGGCGCGCCGGGAAACCAACACGATGCCGCAATGGGCGGGAAGCTGCTGGTACTACCTGCGGTATATCGATCCGCACAACGACAAGGAGCTTTGCTCCAAAGAGAAGCAGGAGCAATGGTTGCCGGTCGATCTGTATATCGGTGGAGCCGAGCACGCGGTTCTTCACTTGCTGTATGCGCGGTTCTGGCATAAAGTCCTCTACGATCTCGGCGTCGTGTCGACGAAAGAACCGTTCCACAAGCTGGTCAACCAAGGTATGATTCTCGGCACGAACAATGAGAAGATGAGCAAATCGCGCGGCAATGTCATCAATCCGGACGAAATTGTGAACGAGTACGGGGCGGATACGCTGCGGGTTTACGAAATGTTCATGGGACCCCTGGAGGCGACCAAGCCTTGGAACGCCAACGGCGTTGAAGGGACTCACCGCTTTTTGTCCCGCGTATGGCGCTTATTTGTGGGCGAGGACGGCGGTCTGAACGCGAAAATTGTGGACGGCGAAGGCAGCGACGAGTTCAAGCGGACCTGGCATAAGACGATCAAAAAGGTGACGGAAGATTTCGAAGCGTTGCGTTTCAACACGGCGATCAGCCAGTTGATGATTTTCGTCAATGAAGCCTATAAGACCGATATCGTTCCGAAAACGGCGGCGGAGAACTTCGTTCAGATGCTGTCCCCGCTGGCGCCGCATCTGGCGGAAGAATTGTGGGAGCGTCTCGGCCACAACGAGACGGTCACCTACGAACCGTGGCCGACTTATGACGAGGCTTGGACGGTGGACGCCGAAGTGGAAATCGTCGTCCAGGTCAACGGCAAAATCGTCGACCGGACGAAGATTTCGAAGGATCTGGACCAGGCGGCCATGCAGGAGCATGCCTTTGCCCTTCCGAACGTGAAGCAGGCGGTGGAAGGCAAGACGGTCCGCAAAGTGATCGCCGTGCCCGGCAAGCTGGTGAACATCGTCGTCGGCTAAGCTTCCTTGTCGGCGCCGCTACCCGGCTTCGCGCCGAACAGAAGGTCGAGCCGTCCAAGATCATCGTCGTACTTCCGGTGGGTCGCTTCGATGAGCTGTTTAAAAACACCCTGCAATCCGTTTTGCAGCACGGCGATACCCTCGGCGGTGACGCCACCCGGGACGGCGACGCGCCGCTGCAGCTCTTGAGGCGTAAAGCCACCCTCGGTCAACAGTTTGCCTGTGCCGTGCAGCATCTCGGCACCCAGCCTGACCGCCTCGTCGAGGGTTATTCCCGTGAGCTTCGCCGCCTCTTGCGCCCATTGCTGAAGGATAAAAGCGATGAAGGCGGGACCGCAGCTGGCGATGTCCGAGGCGATTCTCGTCTCGCTTTCCCGGATGGCTGTCGGCAGGCTGATCGAGGACATGAGCTGTTCCAGCAGCAGCCGGTCCTCGGGCAGGATGCGGCTGCCGTAAATGCAGAGCGAGGCTCCGGCCAGGGCAGAGTGCGTAATGCTGGGGATGATTTTAGCCACCTTGGAAGGGATGCGTCCTTCCAGCAGAGCAATCCCCACGGGACTTGTAATGGACACGACGATTTGCCCCTCGTTCAATACGTCCGTCAACTCTGTGACGACGGACGGATAATCGAGCGGTTTCACGCACAAAAAGACGATATGGCTCCCGTTTGCGGCTTCCGCATTACAATGGGTAATGCGAAGTCCGGGATGCCGTTTCGCCAGCAGCTCCGCTTTCGGCTTGGAGCGGTTGCTGGCGCAAATCTGATGCGGGTGCAGCGCACCGGAACGCAGGAAAGCTTCGATCAGCAAGCTTCCCATGGATCCTGTTCCGATGAAGGCCACTTTCATCCCGGTTCCCCCTTCCGTGCGCAACCATTTTTATGCACAACCTATTTATATATATGCACCTTGATGGGATCTTCATGACCATAACCTCGGCGTGAACATGATTCATATAAGAAACGGAAAGGTGTGTTTCGGGTTGAAGAGGGGATATGCTATGACGGCGGTCATATCGGCGGTGATCGGGGCGGGACTGATGTTCCTGGCGCTCGGACCGGGCCGTCCGTCCGGGATTGAAGGCTGGACGCCGTTAAACGAAAGCGTCGAAGCGGCGATCGCGAGCAGAACGCAGCTCTCGGTGAAAGCGGAGACGAGGTCGGCGAGAACGGAAGAGAAGGCCGAGGCGGCAGCCGGCAAGGACGACAAGGAAGCTTCCGGCCGTAGAGGTACGGATCAGCCGGATGCGGCCGTGAAGCCCGGCACAACGAAGCCGCCCGGATCGACAGACGGATTGGCGGCGGGTTCCCTACCGGGAAATGGCGCCGTTTCAAATCCGGGTAATCCGGTCGCGGCCGGAGGACCGGGCGCGGAAGCCAGATCCGAAACGGAACCGGAACCGCTTGTGCAAAACGGGCTGATCAGCATCAATACCGCCGGAACCGTCGAATTGCAGGAAATTCCCGGCATCGGCGAGAAGAAGGCGAAGGCGATCGTGGACTACAGGAATGAACACGGGCCGTTTAAGTTGGTGGATGAATTGACCAACGTCAAGGGAATCGGCGAGAAAATGCTGGAAAAAATGAGGCCTCATATCGGGCTGTAAGAACAGGAGTAATGGCAGGGATGATACCGGATCATCGTAAAGATTGGGATACGTATTTTATGGATATCGCTTATATGGTGTCAACGCGTTCCCAGTGCAGCCGCCGCCATGTCGGCGCTGTGCTGGTCCAAGGTAAAAAGCTGCTGGGCACCGCTTATAACGGAGCTCCGTCGGGCGTTCCCGATTGCTCCGAGGCCGGGTGCATGATTGCCGAGGAATATGAACTTACCATGGTGGACGGCAAGGAGTCCATGATCAAGAAGCAGCGCTGTGTCCGGACGATACACGCGGAACAGAATCTGCTGCTGTTTACGGACCGGATCGACCGCGAAGGCTCAAGCGTCTACGTAACGGACGAACCTTGCTGGACCTGCGCCAACATGCTGGCGAACAGCGGGATCACGGAAGTGGTGTTTCATCGTCCTTATCCGAAGGATTCGGGGAAAGTAACGGCGATGATGGGGCAGAAGGGAATCACGTTCCGGCGCCTAGAAACCTATGAGCCGCCGCGCGAAACCGCGGCCCAAATTGAAAATTGACGGACTTAATGGATGTAGGAAGAACCTCGTCTGCTTGAAAGCAGAGGGGTTCTTTTTTTACGGACATATATGAGAGAGACGGGAGCGAGGATGATGCATCGCAGACCTCTAGCGGCGTTCGCCTGCTGTTGGATTGCCGGAAACGGCCTATCCTATTGCGCCGACGGCTATATGTTTTGGCTTTTATGGAGCGGCTTGAGTTTGATCGTTCCGCTTCCGGCCGCTTTGGGACGGATATCTTGGAAACGAGGGGTAATGTTGTGGGCGGCTTTTTCGCTGGGGGCGGCTTATTGGGCTTACCATGATACCGGAAATGTCAGTGAGATCGGGGCAAGGTTCACGCAACACAGCGATAGTCAACTGACGGAGGAAGCGGAGGGCAGTGTGGAAGGAACCATTATATCCCCGGTCAAAGTGGATGGGGACCGCGCCGATTTCGTTCTGCGTCTTAGCAAATACGTCTGGTTGGGATCACCGGAAGGAAATTCGAATATGGATTCGCGGAATCTTTCGCAGGAATACATAAGCCGGGAAAAGGTGGCCGTTCAGGTTCGTTTGTCCTCGGTAAAGGAAGTTAAGCAGGCATTCGCTTGGAAGCGGGGGCAGAAACTCACCATGCGTGGGACGTTCGAACGGCCGGGCATCGCCCGGAATTTCGGCGGCTTTGATTACCGCAAATATTTGCGCAACCAGCGGATTCATTGGTTGTTTAAGGTGAAGGGCGCTTCGGGGATCAACTTCTTTCCCCCGGAACGTATCGGTGTGTCGGCCTGGCTGGGCAAGGTCGACGGACTACGGGAAGCGCTTGGCAAGCGGGTGGAACGATTGTTCCCGGGATGGCAGGCCGGCTATATGCAGGGGCTGATCATCGGCCTCGAGGATGAACTCGAGCCCGAGAAGTACGACCAGTTTACCAATCTGGGTCTCACCCATATTCTGGCGATTTCGGGGAGCCATGTCGCCATTAACGTAGGACTTATCTTCGGGTTGCTCCGCTTATGCCGCGTTAGCCGCGAAACTTCGCTGCTGGTGGTGATGGGGTTTGTTCCGGCCTATGTGCTGTTAACCGGCTTTTCCCCGTCCGTCATCCGCTCGGGAGTCATGACCCTGCTGGGCCTCTATCTGTTGAAAAAGCGTCTTGTCAAGGATGGCATAAACGTGCTGTCAGCCGCGGCGCTGCTGATGCTGATGTGGGAGCCGTATTTTTTATTGAACGTCAGCTTTCAGTTGTCCTTTGCCGTCACGGCGGGACTGATGCTGTTTGTGCCGTTGTTGACCCCTCATCTCCGTTGGCTTCCCGAGCGGATCAGGGGAGCCGTCGCCATCACCGTGGCGGCTCAGCTCGTTTCTTTTCCGCTCACCATTTATTACTTCAATCAGTTTTCTCTGCTCTCTTTGGCGGCCAATCTGCTTATCCTTCCGCTGGTCAGCCTTGTGGCTCTGCCGCTCGGCACCGTCGCCTTGCTGATCAGCGGGGTATGGCTCCGCTTGGGACAGGGGCTGGCCTATCCGGTGCGTTTCGTTAATTCATTGACGTTTGTAGCCGCGGAATGGCTGGATGGGCGAAGCGGTTTTATGACTTTCTGGAAATCGCCCTCCTTGGCATGGATCGCTATTTTCTATATTGTGACTTACTGGCTTTTAAAGAGAAATGCTTCGGAAATTCGGAGGGATGGTCCGTTTGCGGCCGCCGCCGAGACATCAGATCTGCAAGATACGGCTCCGCTTCCGTTAAAAACGGGGGCAGCCCACCCGGCCGCTCCGATATTATGGAACCACTCCCGAAACCGTCATTGGATAAGAGCGGGTTTTAACGGCTGTCTTGCACTCGGCCTTCTTGTGCTGCTTGTCTTCGGGTATCAACCGGATTATAAGCCGGGGACCGGCTATATTGAGTTTATCGATGTAGGGCAAGGGGACTGCGCTCTGATCACGACACCCGGCGGCTCACATATTCTTGTGGACGGCGGGGGCACCGTATCTTTTCGTAAACCGCAGGAGGCATGGCGAGACCGGAGGGTACCGTTTGAAGTCGGTGCCAAAACCGTGGTTCCTTTATTGAAGAAGCGAGGGGTCCACCGGCTGGACGCCATCATTTTGACGCATGGGGACCAGGATCATATCGGCGGGCTGCAAGCGATCGTTGACCAATTTCCGGTGGCGGCGCTCGTCACGAACGGTTCTCTTGCGGAATCCGCGACCATGACCAAGCTGATGAAAACGGCGCTCTCGAAAGAAATTCCGATATACGCCGCTTATAGAGGAATGAGGCTTACGCCCGACGCCCGCACGACTCTCGAATTTTTGTCGCCTCCTGCGGATTGGGATTCGCCGGAAGCGGCGGGTATCCCTTACGTAAAAAACCAGAATCGGCGATCGGTGGTGTTTCGGCTGAGGCTGGACGGCAAGTCTTTTATGTTTACCGGGGATATGGATGTGGCGGCTGAGCGGGAGCTGTTGGAGAACGAGGAACAGGTGGTCGGAGAAGATCCTGTCGATGTGTTGAAAGTGGCGCATCACGGCAGCAAAACCTCGACCTCGGCCGAATGGCTTCAGGAGGTCCGGCCCGCCGCCTCCGTCATTTCCGTCGGGGCTACCAATACCTACGGACATCCCAATGGGGACGTACTCAAGCGGCTTACGGAGGGAGGAGGCTCGATTTACCGGACGGATCGGATGGGCGAGGTTCAGATGGTGATCAGCAAAGGGGAAATTTGGATAAGGACAAAGATCGGCGCCCCGGTTCTCCATCATAAATTATTAAAGTTGAATTAAGGATGGCGCGGATGACGCGTCCCCTTTTTTTTGGTATTCTTAGGTGAGGTTAATGAAGAAACTTAGCTATCATACTTATTTCCTAAATTAAAATCAAAAAATAGTAACATAATTGCAACATCTTGAAGGGCGATCACGTCTGTAATGTTGCAAGGAAGGGGGAGCCTTAGTGGTAGAGCAGGGACTCATCAGAGCCGCTCAAACGGGCGATCGCGACGCTCTAATCACCCTATTGCGAGAAATAGAAACTCACGTTTACAGGACAGCCTATTATATTTTGAATAATGAGCAGGATGCACTGGACGCGGCCCAGGAGGCGCTGATCCGGATTTATACCAAAATCGATTCTTATGAGGAAAAAGCCCAGTTCAAAACCTGGGTGCAGCGGATTGTGACCAATATCTGCATCGATAAATTCCGCAGGAAGAAGCCAACCGTTTCCATTGAAGAACATGAACTGGTTTTCCAGGGAAAAGAAAGCGTGGAACGCGAGGTAATGAGCGGATACCTTGCGCAGGATATCCGTGAAGCGATCGACCGTTTGCCTGAACATCACCGGACGGTCGTAGTTTTGAGATACTTGCAGGATTTTTCTTATAACGAAATTGCGGATAGCCTGAATTTGCCGCTGAATACGGTGAAATCCTATTTATTCAGGGCGAGGCAGCAGCTTCAACACTTACTCCAAGATTATCAGAAAGGTGGTGTATCGGGATGAATTGCTCGGAGGCGGTGGAATGGATGCATCGTTATATTGATCATGATCTGGACGAAGAACAAAGTTCAGTTCTGTTTGAACATCTGGAGGGCTGCGCTGAATGTTCGGAGAATTTTGCGCTGCTGCGGGAGATTTCCGCCAAGCTGGAAGATCTCCCTAAAGTGACCCCTCCCTTTAGTCTGGTCGACTCGATTCTGCCTCGGTTGGATGAGATCGACCGAGCGCGCCGGGAAGGCGGCGCCGCGTTTGAGGCTCTTCCCGCTACCATGGTCTCCGGGGAAATAGCGAGCGAGCTCAGCCGGAATGATCGTCACCGGCAGTCCGGTCCGCGGCGCGGGCGAGTCTACCGTGCGGGTGCTCTGGGCGTGGCCGCTGCCGCCATATTGGGGTTGTTCATTTACCAATATGAACCTCAGCATGTGCCGGAAGCCGAAATGGCTTCCCGAGCCGCTCAGGATCGAAGCGGGGAAGAGACCGCTTCGACCATGAATGACTCCGGAGACGCATTACACGACGCGGGGGGGAGCGCGCCTGCGGATCAGAAGGGCGATGGGGCCGGTAATGAGCCGCAGGCAGACAGCGGCGCACCTGTGTCGGAAGCAAAACCCCCTTCTCCCGAAACTTCGGCTCCTCCTTCAAGGGAAGCGAAAGACGCCGATTCAGGGCGGAGAGGAAAGGATGCGGCTCCTTCCGAAGAGACAGGGGATGCGAAGGCGCCCAAGAAGGAAGCCCTTGCCCCTCCGGCAGGAACTAAGAGCGGGGACACATCGGGCGGAGTGAAATCCGGCCATGCCGGGAACAGCCAGCCCGCGGGCAAACGGGGAGCGGCGGACGGAGAAGGTGAAGCGGTCAATCCCGATGAGGGTACAGCCAACTCGATGATGGAGCTTCTTCCCCCGAAATCCGCGCTGGAAGATCAGGGCCAGATGTACGGGATCACCGCGGCCCCGTCGGTGTCGGAATGGACCTCTCCGGACGGGAGCTATACGGCGGAGTTTCGGGACAGCCGCTTGTATGTTTACCAGAACGCTGACGGAGAACGGAAGCTTCTCGTCGAACAGCCCGTAGACGGGAGCTTGTTGGGCGGAGAATGGTCAGCGGACGGCCAAACGTTTACCTACGAGACGGAAAAAGACGGGGCTTCGTCCTCGCATCAGATCGAGCCGTCCCCACAGGAGCCTGCAACGGACAACGGTTCGAGCGGAAACCAGCAATAGCGGCTGAATTCAAGAGAGATATAATTTTGACAAAATCCGTAATTCGCCTTTTTATCGGATAGTCACCTTTTCGGGAGATATGGAATAGGTTATATAGATAGTAGAGAGCAAGATGAAGTGCCCCTGATCGTCGTATGACCGCCGGCGGGAAAGTTTCTAGAGCTTTTCCGCCCGCGTTTATATAGATGCTCCGGGACAAAGGGACCTTTCGCCGCGTGCAGAGGTCCCTTTGTTGCCTTTTGCGGCCCGCTTGGACGAATCGGGATTTTCACAGTATCATTAGTAGAGAAGAACATGAATATGTCATGTCCGAAGTAAGGGAGTTGCACCGAATGGATATCAAAGCAGCGATCAAGCAATTAAAGCAGGGGCAGGTCTCCCCGCTATATTTATGCTACGGTACGGAGAAATACCAGATCCAAGAGTTTATCGCTCTTTTGGAAGAACAAGTGGTGGACCGCGAGCAGCGCGATTTTTCGCTCGCTGCGTTCGATCTGGCGGAAACCCCCATCGAAGCGGTGGTGGAGGAAGCGGAAACGTTGCCTTTCCTGGTGGAGCGCAAGCTGATCGTCGTCCGTGATTCCGCCCTGTTTACCGCGGCGGCCAAGGAAGGCGGGAAGGTTGAACATCGAGTCGAAGCTTTGCTGGATTACATGAATAATCCGGCCGAGCACAGTGTCATCGTCTTCGTGGTTCATCATGAGAAGCTGGATGAGCGGAAAAAAATCGTTAAAGCCATAAAAACGGCGGGGACCGTGCTTTCGTTTGCTCCGTTGGGCGGGAATGAACTGACGCAATGGGTTGTGCGCGAGGTGGAGAAGCGCGGCAGCCGCATCGGCCGGGATGCCGCCGAGGCGCTGATTGCCGCCTGCGGCGTACAGATGTCGGCGCTGTCGGTTGAGGTGGACAAGCTCTGCTTGTATGCCGGAGCGAACGGCATGATCGATACGGCCGCCGTGGACCAACTGGTGGCCCGCACCACCGAGCAGAACGTATTCGCGATGGTCGAGCATATCGCCGGCCTTAAATTGGAACGGGCGCTGGGCATTTTCTACGAACTGCTCAAGCAGCGCGAGGAACCGATCAAAATCGCCGCGCTGATCGCCAGGCAGTTCCGGATCATGCTGCAAGTGAAAGATCTGGCGCGTCAAAGCTATTCCCAGCAGCAAATCGCCTCCCAATTGGGACTGCACCCCTATGCGGTTAAAATCGCCGGGGAGCAGGCTCGAAAGTTCGAGCAGGCCCGTTTGAAGCAAATCCTTGCCGATTTGGCGCAGCTCGATTATCAGATGAAAAGCGGAGGCATCGATAAGGTGCTGGGGCTGGAGCTGTTTCTACTGAAGTTGGGCACAGCATAGCACTAGCGTTGCATTAACCCGGGGGGCAATAGCTGTGGCAGCATAGCATCCTTAGCACCTTCAAATTGCGCAGAAAGACCGGGCGTGAAGTTACCGAAATAACTTCACGCCCGGTCTTTCGCTTCTTACTTCGCCGTATAGACCCCTTCCTTATACTCCAGGGTATATACGATTCCTTTATCGGCCCCCAGAGTCCAACTCACGTTGTCCCGAACCAGGGGGACGTTACGACCGTTTCGATCCACCTTATAAACTCCCGGTTTATAGCCCCTGGCTACATAATAGACGTCGGAGCCGCCGTCCACATGGTAGGAAGCGGTGATTTGATCGCTTAGCTGAACCTCCTTGGCGAGTTTGATATCGTATCGGTAAAGAACGCCCATTTCCGAAGGCGCACTGCCATCGTTCACCAAGTAATAAATAAATCCGTCATGGAACGATACTTGGAAGACGGCCTTTTTCGATAGGACCTCACGGTTTTCTCCGTTCAGATCGGTTTGAACCAAAAATCCGGTTTGAGCATCGATAAAGTAAATACGGTCATCCTTCACCCAAAAGTTTCTGGCGGGAGAGGTCAGCTTAACTTGAGTTTGGTCCGCCAGAGAGATTTTATAAACGGCGCTTTGGTCTTTGGCATCCTCTTCCTTGTAACCCAACACATACAGGTATCCGTCTTTAAGGTGAAGCGTCCCATCGGACGAATAACCGACGCCTCCGCCGTCGCTGATGGTTCGGTGAATCCCGTAAGTAAAACCGGGTTTGCCCAAGGGAACTTCTTGCCCTGTCGCCATATCCATTCGATAGAGGTTATTCGTTGGATCGCTCATGAACTTAAAGTCCGTGTAATAAATAGCTTTGCCGGACTTCACGAATTGAATGAGGCTCTTGGCGCCGAGGACTTCCTTTAATGAACCTTTTTCCACTCTGTATAAGGTATCGGAGCCGATCGTGTTATCCCCGGTATGCAGGTTTACGTACAGTTCGCCATCGATAAGCCGAATGTCGCTTAGCCAGCCATCCGACGGATTCCACGAGCCGAGCGAGCTGACTTTGCGAAATTGGTTTTTGATGAAGCTGTAAGCATAGAGCTCCGTGGAGTCTTTTACAACGGAAACGAAATAAAGTTCGTCTCCGAGAGTCTTCGTGAAGCTGAACGAAGGATTTCCCGGCACAGCCACTTTTTTCGCCTTCTGACCGTCCGCCTTTCTGTACAGCTCATCCGTGATTTTGTTGTTGTCGTAGCTTCTTTTGTAATAATAAATAGAGCTTCCGTTTTTCGCGATCGGCGTGAGGGTTTTCTCGTAATCGACAGGCTTGCGGGAATCGGCCAGCTCCGCTTTGACCGCATCCTTGATGGACAGCGTCCGGGCATGCTTCACGTCCAGCGGGGTGTCGCCGATCAAAATCAAGCCGTCCAGCCAGTTGATTTGCTTCTCGAGCGCCACGGCGGCATCGCGCAGCGGAAGGACGACCCGGCCGTTTATTTTTTGCGGCGGAACTTCCAATTCCACCGGTTTTTTGTTGACCAGCATCGTCTTGCTGTTGACTGTGAACTTGATGGATCTCCCCTTTGCGGAGTTGTTGATCAGCACGACGTCCGGCGTTTTCGGGTTCCAGACGACGTCCCACGTTCCTTCACCCGGCTTCACGGATTGACTGGCGAGATATCCCATCAGACGAATGGGAACGAGTACCCTCCCTTTTCTTTGCACCACTTCGTACTTTTCATACATCGTGGCTTTATACCCGTAAATAAACACTTTTCCTTGATAATTGAAGGGGAAGATCACGGTTTGATAAAAGATGTCTTCCAGTGGTTTGCTGCCGCTTTCGTTTTCGCCCTCGGCATAGGCCGAGAAACCTCCGGTTCCCGCAACCAGGCATATGGCCAGTAGCCATGCGACAAATTGCTTTTTCATAAATATCCCCTCTCTGCTTAAACCAAAATTTACCTCATGATCCATAGACGCTTTCAGGAAGCGGAAAGTTTCGGCGTTTGGCGGCGCATACATCAAAAAGACCTGAACGATATCGTTCAGGTCTCTTCGAGCTTAAGTTTATAAATAGCGACGCTTACGCTTGGGACGTAAGGGCGTTCAATTTTTTAGCCAAGCGGGATTTCTTACGGGCAGCTGCATTCTTGTGGATCAAACCTTTAGTCACGGCTTTGTCCAATTTTTTGGTTGCAGCGGCGAAAGCAGCTTTAGCTGTTTCCACTTCGTTGTTCGCCAGAGCGGTATCGGCTGCTTTAACAACCGTACGCAAAGCGGACTTTTGCGAAGCGTTCAGAGCGCGGCGCTTGTCGCTGGTTTTCACACGTTTGATTGCGGATTTAATGTTAGGCATTGCATTCACCTCCTGTAAAGCATATATCAACCCAGATGATTCACAACTTAAAATATTTTATCATGCGCCTCGGTAAAATGCAATCTATTCCTTAAAACAAAACCCGCTCGTGCATAATCGCTTTCTTACTCCCGCAAACTACAGGTAATCGAGGAAAAGGAGGTCTTCATTTTATGAATTTGGATTTGCGAGATTACTCCGTTCGAACCGACCTGGCCGTAGAGTCGAAGGAAATGGCGGAGACGGTATACGGCGGCCCGGTACCTGGTTTGAACGAACAGACCGAGGAGCAGGACGGCATCCGAATAACCCGTCTTGATATAACGAACGAAGCGGCGGCCCGGCGGGTCGGAAAGATGATCGGCCATTATATTACGCTGGAAGTTCCGGCCCTGCGCGGCCAGGATACCGAACTGCAGGAGCGCGTGGCCGCGGCGTTTGCCCGGGAGTTCGACCATTTTCTGTCCAAAATCCATATCGGAAACAAAGCCAAAGTGCTGATCGTCGGACTTGGCAACTGGAATGTTACGCCGGACGCGCTCGGCCCCTTGGTCGTGGAAAACGTGCTGGTGACGCGCCACTTTTTTGAACTGACGCCGGATCGGGTGGCCCCGGGATACCGGGACGTGAGCGCCGTCGCTCCCGGTGTGCTGGGGATAACCGGAATCGAGTCGAGTGAAATCGTGCAGGGGATCGTCGACCGGACCAAACCGGACTTGATCATCGCCATCGACGCCCTCGCTTCCCGGTCGCTGGAGCGGGTAAATACGACGATCCAGATCGCGGATATCGGCATTCATCCGGGATCGGGGATCGGCAACAAGCGCCGGGGAATCACCCGGGAAATCCTCGGCGTGCCGTGTATCGCGATCGGCGTACCTACGGTCTGCTACGCCTCAACGATCGTCAACAATGCGTTCGATCTCATGAAGACGCATTTTAGTCAGGAGATCGGCAGCGCAGCGGGCCAGCAGGGGCAGACGCGGCAGATCATGGGACTGCTCTCGGAATTGAGCGAGAACGAACGCCTTGGCTTGGTGAAAGAAGTGCTTGAGCCGCTCGGCCATGATCTGATCGTAACGCCGAAAGAAATCGATGAGTTCATCGAGGATATCGCCAACGTGATCGCCAGCGGGCTGAATATCGCCCTGCATGAGGCGGTGAATCCCGACAACGTGGCCGCGTACACGCATTAGCCTCTCCCCTTCTATGAAGTTCGCAATCTAGCGGACTTCTTTTTTTGTGAGAATTCCAGGTTCTAACCCCCCCGCTAGGTTCATAGATTTGGAATATACAAGATCGAGCCAAAGGGAGACCGGCTGGAGGAGGAAAGACAAGATGAAATTCAGAGCCTGGAATATCGGGAAAATGAAGAGAAACCTGCTGCATGTGCTGGCGATGGGCCAAACCTTTTTGCTGCTGTCGGTGCTGTCGGTCGTATTTTTTATTTTGCTTGGAACGTTGGGAATCGCGGAAAAGAACTTGAACAACTCGCCCGTTTCATCCATGAAGGGGCTGGCCGCGTCGCTCTCGAGCCGCTTCTTTATCGATATGGTCGGTATGGAACTGCCTCACTCGGCCAACAAGGATCAGCCGCCCGCCATTTCCGGGAAGGAGATGTCCCGGTTCGTGTTCCAACTGCTGACCGACGTCAACCCGGGCGATCCCAAAAGCCTGGTCGCCCGCGAGGTACCGGGGCTTGGGAAGGGCGGTCCCATCCTGCTGCGCACCGGTTCGGGCAATACGACGGTGCAGGCGCCGGAGGATTACCGGCCGGGAACAGGGGAAGCCCAGGGAAGTACGCCTGACGGCGGCGGTAAAGAAACGGCTCCGGGGAAGCAGCCGCCGGCGGAGACTCCAGGGAAGGGGACATCCGGTTCAAAGGGCACGGCATCCGGAAACGGCGGACCCGGCCAAGATGGAGGACAGCCGATCAAACCGGGTTACAAGAACATCGTGATGATCTATCATTCCCACCCGCAGGAAGCCTACAACCCCCTTCTCGGTGCAAACGGAACCAATCCGAGTTCAACGGACAAGAACAAGAACGTCGGCTTGGTCGGCACCTTTCTGGCCAAGGAGTTGGAGCGAAAAGGCGTGGCCACGCTGCACTCTTTTGAGAACTACGCCGCCACCGTCAGTAATTACAATTACAATTATTCATATAAATATTCCAGGGAGACCGTCAAAACGGCTATGGCGCAAAACGGGCAACTGCAGTATTTCATCGATATTCACCGGGATTCGCAGCGCCATGCCAAGACTACGACGACGATCGACGGCAAAAAATACGCCCAGGTCTATTTCATTATCGGACACGCCAACGCGAATTGGAGAAAGAACGAGGCTTTTGCCAGTATGATCCACGACCGGCTGGAGCAGAATTACCCCGGCATCTCCCGAGGGATCTGGGGGAAGACGAGTTCTCAAGGCAACGGTGAGTATAACCAGTCCCTATCTCCGCAGAGCATTCTGATTGAGGTGGGGGGGATCGACAACTCGGCTGAGGAGTTGGAGCGGACATCCCGAGTGCTGGCCGGCATCATTGCCGATCTTTACTGGGAAAGCCAGGAAGTCAAAAAAGCCGGCGCCGTGGCCAAAGCGGAGAATCCGAAGAATCCGGAAAAGGCGAATAACGCGGCTTCTCCGGTGAACAAGAAGTCCTGAGGGGCGGAGGGATGAGGTTCATGGGTAAACCGTTAAAAAGAGGATTGCTGTACGGCGTTTTGCTGATCGCCGGGGTCACATTGGGCATGCAGATGGCGGAACCGGAGCCCCAGGCGAACGGATGGAGCCCGAACGGAGGAATTCCCGCCGGCAGCGGGACCATACAGCCTGGAGCCGCAGGCGCCCAGGGGACATGGTCTCCAACCTCCGGTTATAGCGGAAATGTTCAAGCTCCGGGTTACGGCTACGGCTATCCCGGCGCCGACGGCAGCGGATATAGCGGATATATCGGAACAGGGGCTGGAGCGGCGACAGGAGCGTTCCCCGGACCCGGCGGGACCGGTTCGGCCGTGCCTAGCCCCGGAGGCGCCCAGGGAGCACCGCAGGGGAACGGCGTTCTCCAGACGCCGGCCGATCTGCTGCTCCCGGCGCCTGAAGCCCCGGCTGTGGACCGCTTTGCGGATAAAGCGGCCCACCTGCTTCAGCAGGTTTCGCGCAAAAGCATTCACTGGTTTGCTTCATGGTTCGGGCCTTCCCCGGAATAAATTCGGAGAAACCTGTCGAATTCCATTTATCCCCGGCACCTCGTTTGTTATAATGTGATGAGGTATATGGTTCAAACAGATATGGTGTCCGGGGGTATTTTGAAGTTGAAAAAGATTACGATGCAGCAAATCGCCGATCATCTGGGCGTATCCAAATTTGTCGTTTCCAAAGCGCTGTCGGGAAAAGGCGGGGTGAATGAAGCTACCAAAAACCGGGTGATTCAGGCGGCGTCGCAGTTGGGCTATTTCGCGCAGAAGAATGCCTATATCAAAAATCAAACCGTCGCGCAGCAGACTGCGCCTTCACCGGGAAAGCAATCGGTCATCGTGCTGATGCCGAATATCCGGTTTCAGACCAAGGACTCGCTCTATTGGGGAAAAATCCTGGAGGGGATTTCCGCGGAGTTGGAAAGCCGGGGATTCGGCATGGTGATCGTATCGGATTCCCGGGTGGACCAGTTTATGCATGTGCTCAATCCGGGCGGTATTTTGGGGATGATCGGGGTCGGCCAGATCGACTCCGCCTTGTTGCTTGAGGTGCACCGGCTCGGCATTCCGATGGTGCTGGTCGATCATGAGGACGCGCTGATCCCGACGGATACCATTTTCGCCAATAATGGAGACAGCATGATGCGGGTATGCAACCATTTGATCGGGCTGGGGCATACCCGGCTTCATTTTATCGGCAACATCGCGTTTTCCCGCAGCTTTCGCGACAGATGGCTCGGTTTCCGCGAGGCCATGGAGGAGAACGGGCTGAAGGCGCCGGACTCGGATGATCCGATGCTGCTGCTCGCCGGCGTGGATACCGGAGAATTTACGGAAACCTTCAAGGAATGGCTGACGGCCCGGCAAAAATCCAAGCAGTTGCCGACGGCACTCGTCTGCGCCAACGATTCGATCGCGATTCGGGTAGAGCAGGTGTTGAGGGAGACGGGAATCGAGGTGCCGGGCGGCATGACGGTGACGGGCTTCGATAACATCGACGACGCCTTCCGCAGCGATCCGCCGCTGACCACGGTTCATGTGCCGAAGGAAGCGATGGGGCGCAGAGCCGTAAGAAAGCTGCTCGAACGCATCGAGCAGCCCGAGCATGCGCTGGAGAAGGTGCTGATCTCCGCGGAGCTGGTTTACCGCGATTCCACAGCCGCGCCGTCGGACGGTTGAAGGTAAGGAAGAAAGGGCTGTTCCCCGCAGTGATCTGCCAGGAACAGCCCTTTTGTTTGGGGGTTAGCCAGTTGAACTCGCGAAGCGTGCGAAACAAAAACCTGCTATGTCGGTGGTGTAGTGCTGCTTATAGTAACAAACCAACCCGATGGGGTCGTTATCATAGGGGTGTTCAAGCTACTATGTTGTATACCGAAAGGAAAAGGTGGCTTGATGGCTAATCGAAGTGATATGTCACATCCAAAGAGGCGCCTAGTGTGCTTCCAAGCTTCCAACGCCAAAAAGATGCAAATCTGCAGGTATTTAAGCGGATTCCCGAGGGAATGCGAAAAAAGATGCAAATCTGCAGGCATTTCCAGCGATTTTAGAGAAACGAGCCGGTTTCGTCAAAAATTCCTGCAGATTTGCACGAATTTTGAAATTTTGGGCCCCGAACAAGAAAAAAGCTTGCAGATATGCAGGAATTTTAAGTTATCAAGGTTGTTTGAAGGGGTACTGGTAATCATCGCACCCCTTCAGGGGGGGGCAAAAGCGGAAAACGGCATAGTAGCCTGAACGTAGTGAAAGCCAGCGCCTTTAGACGCTAGCCGGTAATAAATGCTTATAGCCTTAAAGCAAACCACCCGTTCACACGGGTGGTTTGAATTCATGGACTAAACGAGGGAGAGGTTGCGGTCGATCAGCGCGATCCGCTGCTCCACGCAAGCGTAGGAGCGCATGGCGTCTTCCGGCGTGTTCATGACGTAATCCAGCAGCCGGTCCACCGTAGTTGTAGCGACATGGATGCGGGTATCGGAGGAAGCGTAGTAGATAAACACCTCGCCGCGATCCGTCGCGATGACGCCGTTGCAGAACACGACGTTGGATACGTCGCCGACCCGCTCTTCGCCTTCCGGAGCGATTAGATGCCCACCCGGGCGATGCGTGACCTCGTAAGGTTTCTCCAGGTCCGACAGGAAAGCATAAAGCACATATCTGAGCCCGGCCGCCGTATTGCGGACCCCGTGGGCGATGTGGAGCCATCCCCGGTCCGTCTTGATCGGAGCCGGTCCCTGGCCGTTTTTGACTTCCTTGATCGTATGATAATAGCGCTCATCGATAATGATTTCTTTGTCGATCACGGCGTTCTCGATCGATTCGGACAGCCCCCAGCCGATGCCGCCGCCGGAGCCGGTATCGATAAATCCGTCTTGCGGCCGCGTATAGAAGGCGTATTTGCCCTCGACAAACTCGGGGTGCAGCACGACGTTCCGCTGCTGCGGCGAGCCGGTCTTCAGATCGGCCAACCGCTCCCACGTCACGAGATCCTTGGTGCGGGCGATCCCGCACTGGGCGATGGCGCTGGACAGATCGCCGCGCGGGGCGTCGGGGTCTTTGCGTTCGGTGCAGAAGAGACCGTAAATCCAGCCGTCTTCATGCTGGACGAGGCGCATGTCATACACGTTCGTATCCGGCTCATCCGTCTCCGGCAGCACGACAGGGCGGTCCCAGAAGCGGAACCCGTCCACGCCGTTGTCGCTCTCCGCCACGGCGAAGAAGGATTTCCGGTCGACCCCCTCGACGCGGGCGACCAGATAGAATTTGCCGTTCAGTTGAATCGCCCCGGGATTGAACACCCCGTTAACGCCGAGGCGTTCGGAGAAATAAGGGTTCGTCTCCGGGTTGAAATCGTACTTCCAGATCAGCGGCGCGTGCTCCGCCGTAAGTACCGGATACTTGTAGCGCTCGTATACTCCGTTGCCGTAGGGGATACGTTCATTTTTGCGCTGGATCAGGTTTTCGTAGCGTTCGGTCAACAGTTTCTTTCTTTCTTCGAAAATACTCATATTATTCCCTCCAATAGGATTCATAAATTGAACTGCTCGGGGTCTAGGGCAAGCGCTCCAGCATTTCCATGCAGGCGCGGCCGTTGTGGTAAGGGCATTTCCAAGGGCTGACTTTCGGCTCGTTCGGGAGCGGACGACCGTCCGGATCGACGCCCCAGTGCCATTCGCCGCCCTTGTGATCCACGATATAATTCCGGATAAACTCCCAAGACTTGTGGGCGGCCTGTTGGAATTTATCGTCCTTCGTCATTTGGTAGGCGTTGTAAAATCCGACCATCGCTTCGGCTTGCGGCCACCAATCTTTGTTCGCATCGGTCAACCCTCCGGCATCCGCCTCGTTCCAGATTCCGCCGTCCTTGTCGACGCCTTTGGCATGTACGGCTTCCGCCATGGCCGCCGCCACGTTCTTGACGCGTCCCAGCACCTCCGCATCGCCCAACACTTCCGCCGCTTCGACAAGCAGCCAACTGCCCTCGATGTCGTGGCCATAGGAAATATGGTCGCTCTTGACCCGCCACGCTTCATCGAAGAACAGCCAGAAATGGGCGCCTTCGGGATTGATGATGTGATCGAGGGTCACCTCGATCAGCCCGCGCAAGCTGCTGTC
The DNA here is from genome assembly GCF_008084145.1 of Paenibacillus faecis. Taxonomy (GTDB): domain Bacteria; phylum Bacillota; class Bacilli; order Paenibacillales; family Paenibacillaceae; genus Fontibacillus; species Fontibacillus faecis. The sequence continues at coordinate 360,966 of NZ_VSDO01000002.1, forward strand.
GAGCTCGGGGGATTTCCAGATCCGGTACAGATTGGTGTACGCCTCCAGAACATGAAGGTGAGTATTCATGGACTTTTTCTCATTCAAGTCCTTGTCGCTAAGGCTGAGTTCCTCGGTCGGCTGCCAATCGCGGGCGAGAGCTTCGAAATACCCCTTATACTCGTGGTCGTAGCTGTGTTTTTCGAGCAGACGGTACAGCTCGATGGCCCAATCCAGCGCTTCCTGATTGCCGTTTGCGCGATAGTATTCGGCTAATGCGTAGATGGCGAAGGCCTGGCCGTAAACCTGCTTCTTATCCTGCGACGGCCGACCCAAGTAATCGACCATCCAATAAAGCCCGCCGTACTCCCGGTCCACAAAATGATTTCGCAAATAATCATAGGCCCGTTCGGCCATTTCAAGATAAGCGGGGTCGCGATACAGGCGGTAAGCGGAGGAATACGTCCACAAAATCCGGGCGTTGAGTACAAGTCCTTTGTCCGCTTGAGGGTTTGCCCGGAGCTGATGGTCGATCTCCCCGATAAATCCGCCGTGTACCGTGTCAACAGTGTTATTGATCCAATAGAGTAAAATGTTGTCCTGCAGTTCCAGGCGGAGCTGATCCTTCCAATTTTGGGCATCCATAATGGACTTACCTCCTATGCTTTGGTTTCCGCGAGCTTGGCGGCATAAGCGTCTTTAATCACCTCCGCGGCCTCTTTGCCGTAGACGCTATAGCCATCATCGGCCGCGGCCGCCTCGCGAGGATACAGCTTGGCGGGCCAATCCCAGAGCATAAAGCCGCCCACCCAGTCGCGTTCCCCGCATTTTTGAAACATCGTGCGGTAATAATCCGCCTGTTCGCCATGGTGCACATCGCCCCGGAGCGTCCAATCGTTTGGAATTGCGGAAGAGCCTGCGCGGCTCGGACATCCGGCTTCCATGAACAAGAAGGGCTTCCCGAACCGCTTTACAACGCTTTCAATGCGATCCAGTTGGCGATCCCAGTCATCGATCGGGTAGTATCCGCTGGAACTGATGAGATCCAGATCATCCCACCATGTCACATTGTCTTCTTGATATTTGTCGCAGTTGTAGGTAATCGGCCCGCTATAGATCTTTCTTACATCGGAAATGAGCTTCCGCCATTCGCTCTCCCGTCGGTCGGTCTGAACCATTTCACAGCCGATGCAGAACATGTCGCATCCGGTTTCCTCGGCGATTTTTGCATAGTGGAGTATAAATTTTCCGTAGGAAGCAAACCAATCCGACCATTTCGGTTCGCAGGGAACATCTTTATCGAAAAAATTGATATGCGCGCGCCACGTCCCGTCAGCACAGTTTACGATCGGTTTCAGACAAACTTGAAGGCCAAGGGACTTGGCTTTCCGGATCGCCCAGCGGACTTCCTCATCGGTCACGGTCGGCTCTTCCCAAAACGGGATTTCGGTGGAAAAAGCGGTGGCCTGAAAGGCGCAGAAGGCGATGGCCGTCCAATTGGCCCCGGTCGCTTCGACCATCGTTTCCATGGAATAACCGGCCGCCTCGTTGGCCCAGGAACCTCTTTCTCCCATAAACCCCCAGGTCATTCCGGCAGCAAACGGTTTACCTAAATTCAAATCATTCACCTCGTTGTTTGGTAAAATATAATTTTGTTATTATTTTGTTATCGAATATAATAACAAATTTGCTACCTAGTTTTAAATATAAGTCGAAACAGAATCGCTTTCAATACTTTATTTTTGCGATTTTTTGAAGTCCTGCCGGATATAACAAAAAAACCGCCGTTAGCACCAGGCGGTTTGTTCAATAAGATTTAATTATTTTCAATCCGTTTGACGGAATCTCTGTAAATGATTTTTCCCTGAACCAACACCCTTCCGCTGCGACGGTTCGGACTTGAAATTTGCTCCATAATCGCCTTTACGGCGGTCCGGGCCATTTGGGCGATGTCCACTTCCACGGTCGTAAGCGGGGGATTGGTCAAAGTGGCGTATATATCGTTATCGAATCCAACCACTGAACAATCGTTCGGCACTTTATAACCTTGGGCGGTGAGGCGTTCGAAGAGATTATAAGCAACCTGATCGCAGTTGCAGACAAAGGCGGTAGGCATCTTGTCGGGCAGTTCGATATCCACGTATACCCCTTTTTGATCGCGATCTTTCAGAAGCAGCCGCTCCTCAAAAGTAAGGCCGTGTTCGAGGAGGGATTTGTAATAGCCAAGGAAGCGATCCTGAATACTGCTGGTCGAATAAATATTCCCGACGTAGGCGATTTCCCGGTGGCCCATTTGTATCAGATAGTTCGTGATTTCATAGGCTCCGTAAAAATTATCCGTAACGATGGAATCAATGTTCGCGTGCTCATCGTAAAAATCAAGGAACAGCTTGGGCAGGGCCATATTTTGCACGGTCTCGATATAAGGCTTGCCGATTTGCCCGAGAATAATAATACCGTCTACCTTGTTCTCGCTGTATACCCGCGGAAAGTTCAACTGCTCCTCATCTTCGCTGCTTAATATATTCAGAATGCCAAAGTACCCGTAGCGGTCCAGATGGATGGCGATTTGCTGATACACTCTCAGATAAAAAGAGTCGTTGATTCCCGTAAACCGCTGGGGGATCATGACGCCAATATTGTAGGAGTAGCCATCCTTGATCGACTTGGCTGCAGAATTAAAACGATATCCCATTTCGCTGGCGACCGTTCGGATCTTCTGCTTTAAACTCTCGCTGACGCCTTCTTTATTATTAAGCGCTTTGGATACGGTTACACTGCTGACTCCCAATTTATCAGCGATATCTTTCATGGTAATGTTGCTTCTCATTTAATTATATTCACCGTCCTATCAAACTTATCCGGAATCAGCGCCAAACACTAAAGTTAGTATACCTTTATAACTTAAAAATAAAAAGGGCGTTAATGGAATAAGGTAATTAATAAAGTCAAGGCAACTTAACAATAAAGTTAATATAAATTAATAGATTGACTAGTAAACGCTTTAAATATAGAATATGAAAATAGCTTATCGATAACTTAATTTATTAACTGAAAGGGGTATATGTTCGTGAGTAAAAACAAAGCGCTTATGGGGTTTCTGGCATTATTGCTTGTGTTAACGACACTGGCCGGCTGCTCCAAAAGCGGCAACGGCAACGAAAACGCAGATCAAGCGGGGGGCGGTTCGACCGGAGAGATTACAGTCATTACGCAAAGAACAGATATTGTGGACTCGGTATTTAAGGAATATGCCGCCGAATTCAACAAAGAGCATCCCGACATCAAAGTAAACTTCCAGGCGCTGGCCGATTATGAAGGCCAAATTACCGTACGCATGAACTCCGATGATTACGGGGATGTGCTGCTGATCCCAACCAGCATTCCGCTTGTCGATACGCCGGAGTTCTTTGAGCCCCTTGGCGATTTGGCCGAATTGAAAAAGCAATACATCGGGCTGGATGAGCGGGCAATCGACGGAAAAGCTTACGGAATACCGGTCGCTGTCAATTTTTCCGGGGTGTTGTACAACAAAAAAGTGTTTGCGGATGCCGGCGTGACGACCGCTCCGAAAACGCCGGCGGAATTTATCGCTGCTTTGAAAGCGATTAAAGCCAAGGGAGACGCCATTCCGCTTTACACCAACTACGCTGACGGATGGCCGCTGACGCAGTGGGAATCCGTGCTGACTACGGTGGCCGGCAGCGTGGATTACGTCAATGTGGATCAGCCGAACACGGACGACAATTTCGTTCCCGGCAAACCTCACTACGAGCTGTACAAAGTGCTCTACGATGCGGCAAAAGAAGGACTCATCGAACCGGATCCTACGACCACGAACTGGGAAGCCTCCAAAGCGGATTTGGCCAACGGAAAAATCGGCGCGATGGTTGTCGGCTCCTGGGCGATCGGACAAGTCCAGGCTTTGGCTCCGAATAAGGAGGACATCGCCTACATGCCGTTCCCGACCAACGCCAGCGAAGTGATCATGCCGTTGGCCGGCGACTACAACATCGGGATAAACAAGTACAGCAAAAACAAAGAAGCGGCCCGGGCATGGATCGATTGGTTCCTTAACAAATCCGATTACGCTACTGTACAGGCCGGCGGGATGAGTCCCGTGGTGGGTGCTCCGCTTCCTGAAACGTTAAAAGCATTCGAAGGAACCGCGGTTAAATTCGAAATGCAATCCCCGGCCAAAGAAGGCCAAGAGGGGCTCGTCGACAAAATCGACAAGGATGCCGAAATCGGTTTGTGGCAGCCTGAATTCAAAAAACGGATCATCGAAGCGGGCATAGGCAACCTGAAGGAGTCTTATGACGACATTATGAGAGACCTTAATGAAGCATGGGTGAAATCCCGCGCGAAATTAACGAAATAATACGCGAGAACGTTTTTTTACACCGGAAAAACCGGGGAGGCCTGCCTTCGCACGCTTCCCCGCTTAACTTTCACAGATAGATAAAAAGAGAGCGATACAGCAAGACCTTTGGAGGTGCGAGTGGTGTTTAAGAACCTAAGCTACAAAACTCAGCGAAAGATTATTATCTTCGCCTTTTCGCTGATTCCGGTGGTCTTATTGTTTACGTTTGCGTATTTGCCGGTCTTCAATATGTTCAAGTACAGCTTTACCGACTGGAACGGATACAGTAAACATTATGACTTCGTCGGATTTGAAAACTACAAAACGATTTTTACGGATTCCAAATATTTCAGCGTCTTTAAAGTCAGCCTATATTACTTTGCGGCTACCTTTATCCAAATGGGGTTAGCTTTGTACTTCGCTACGATTTTGAGTTTTAATGTCCGCTTCAAAAACTTTTTTAAAGGGGTTTTGTTTTTTCCTTACCTATTAAATGGCGTCGCGATCGGCTTCATCTTCCTGTTTTTCTTCAGACCGGACGGCACGCTGGATACGATTATGCAGGCGTTGGGCCTTGGAGCTTATACGCAGGGCTGGCTCCTGAATCCGAACATCATCAACATTTCGCTTGCAGGTGCTTCGCTGTGGAGGTATATGGGGTTTAACTTCATTATTTTCCTGGGGGCGATTTCGTCCATCGGGCGCGATGTTTATGAAGCTGCGGAAATCGACGGCGCCAACCGATGGCATCAGTTTCGTCACATCATTTTGCCGAGCATCAAAAATATCGTGCAGCTTAATCTGATTCTGGCGATCAGCGGGGCGATCAGCGCGTTCGATATCCCGTACATCATGACCGGCGGCTCGAACGGAAGCAACACCTTTGTTATTCAAACCGTAACGACAGCGTTCAAGTACAACAAGCTTGGCCTGGCCTCCGCCATGGCGGTCGTTCTGCTCTTTATCGTGATCATTGTGACTTTACTGCAACGTTTGCTGATTAAGGAGGAGAAGTGATCATGTACAGAATCAAGTATGCCGCTGCGAATTTTATAAAATATGCGAGTTTGCTGCTGGGGACGTTTGCCGCCCTCGTGCCGATTATCGTCGTGTTCTTCGCTTCCTTTAAAACGAACAAGGAATACGGGACGAGCAGTCCGCTGACACCGCCGGACAACTGGTTGAATTTGGCGAATTACTCCAAGGCCTTTACCAATGGGAAAATGCTGCTCGGTTTCGGGAATACCGTCATTATTCTGGTGATTTCAATTATTGGCGCAACGTTGATCGGATCGATGATCGCCTACGTGCTGAACCGCTTTAAATTCCGCGGCAGCAAGTTCCTTATGGGTGCGTTCTTGTTGGCCACGTTGATTCCAAGCGTTACGACCCAGGTCGCTACGTTCCGGATCATCAACTCCTTGCATCTGGTGGATACGCGTTTTGCGCCGATCCTGTTGTATCTGGGAACGGACATCATTGCGGTATATATTTTCATGCAATTTTTGGACTCGATTTCGGAGTCGCTCGACGAGTCGGCGATGCTTGACGGGGCTTCCTATTTTACAATCTACTGGAAAATCATTCTGCCTCTTCTCGCTCCAGCCATCGTCACGGTCATTATCGTGAAGGGCGTGAATATCTATAACGATTTTTATACGCCTTTCCTGTATATGCCGAGTGAAGATTTGCAGGTGCTGTCCACGGCGCTCTTCAAGTTCAAAGGGCCTTACGGATCTCAATGGGAGGTCATTTGTGCGGGAATCATGATTACCATTGTACCGATTTTGATCGTATTTTTGGCGCTGCAAAAATATATATATAACGGTTTTGCCCAAGGTTCAGTGAAATAACAGAAATTAAAATTCATTTCGTAATCGTCGGAAAGGGGAACTTCTCATGTCCAAAGTTCAAATTATCGGAGAAAATTTGTCCAACCTGCCTTGGCAGGACAAACCGGAAGGGGCCGTCGGCCCGGTATGGAGACATGCCGAAAACCCGGTGATCGGGAGAAATCCGGCAAAGGGCATCGCCCGAATCTTCAATAGTGCCGTGGTTCCTTATGAAGGTAAGTTTGTCGGCGTATTCCGCGCGGAAACGATTAACGGCCGGCCGCATTTGCATTTGGGATATAGCGATGACGGGCTTCAATGGAAGATCGACGAGGAGCGCATTCCGTTCGTCAATGAGGCGGGACAACCGTTTCAGCCGAATTATGCCTATGATCCCCGGCTGGTGAAGGTCGAGGACACTTACTACATTATCTGGTGCACCGATTTTTACGGAGCCTCCATCGGGGTAGCGAAAACGAAGGACTTCAAGTCTTTTATTCGCTTGGAAAATCCTTTTCTTCCATTCAACCGCAACGGGGTGCTGTTTCCGAGAAAAATCAACGGCAATTTCATGATGCTCTCCCGTCCCAGCGACAGCGGCCATACTCCGTTCGGAGATGTGTTCCTGAGCGAAAGTCCGGATTTCGTCTACTGGGGCAAGCACCGTCATGTGATGAGCAAAGGCGGCCAAGGCTGGTGGCAATCCGTCAAAATCGGGGGCGGACCGGCTCCGATCGAGACAAGCGAGGGCTGGCTGATGTTTTACCATGGGGTAACGGGTACCTGCAACGGATTGGTTTACAGCATGGGGGCGGTTATATTGGACCTGGACGAACCGTCCAGAGTGAAATATCGGTCCAGCACTTACGTGCTGACTCCCGAGGAATGGTATGAGGAACGCGGTTTTGTTCCGAACGTGGTGTTCCCGTGCGCTACGCTGACCGATGCAGCAACGGGGAGAATCGCGATATATTACGGTGCGGCCGATACTTATGTCGGTGTAGCCTATACGACCGTTCAGGAGATCGTGGATTACGTGAAGGCGACCCATGAAACGGTGGGCGACGACGCGGAAATCGGCGTAATGTAGGCTGTATAATGAAGACAAAAGGAAGAGAACGGATCCCATCCTTATGGATGGGATTATCCGTTTATAATGGGAGGTTTGCCGAATGGCCAATGATAAACTGGACGAGTTGTTAAAATACACGGGAATTAGTCCGAGGCCCCTGGATTTTGACGCTTATTGGGCGAGAGCGTTATCGGAATTGGACGCCCAACCGTTAAAGTTTCAACTGGTTCCGGCGGATTTTCAAACTCCGCTTGCGGAATGCTACCATTTATATTTTACCGGGGTAGGAGGAGCCAGAGTCCACGCGAAATATGTGAGACCGAGACACCGGGAGGGGAAGGGGCCGGGCTTGGCGCTGTTCCACGGCTATCACGGCGGAAGCGGGGATTGGTTCGACAAGGCGGCTTACGCCGCCCACGGCATCACCGTGATCGCGATGGACTGCCGCGGTCAAGGCGGGCTTTCCGAAGATCGGTCCGTCGTTAAAGGAACGACATTAAAAGGCCATATTATCCGGGGGATTGATGAAGAGGATCCCGATCAGCTGTATTACCGCAATTGCTTTTTGGACTTGGCGCAAACGGTCCGTATCCTTAAATCCATGGAACAGGTGGATGCGGACAAAATCGCCGTCCACGGCTGCTCCCAGGGCGGGGCGCTGACGGTGGCTTGCGCCGCCTTGGAGCCTTCGGTCAAGCTGGCGATCCCGGTCTATCCGTTTCTGTGCGATTACAAAAAAGCCTGGGAACTGGACGTGACGTCCTCGGCTTATGAGGAGATCGCTTATTACTTCCGCTTTATGGACCCGCTGCATACGCGGGAAGCCGAGGTGTTCGATAAGCTGGGATATATCGATATTCAGAATCTGGCGGACCGGATCCGGGGCCGCGTGATTTTCGTGACGGGGCTGGCCGATCCGATCTGTCCCCCGGTTACGCAATTCGCCGTGTACAACAAGATCAGAGCGGAAAAAGAACTGGTGGTATACCACGAGTACGGGCACGAATATTTGCCGAATTTAAGCGACAGGGTGCTGCAAGAGGTGCTGAAACTGTAAAATCGTCGTCTTTTGCCGGCCCCCGGATTGATGCCGCCCTTTGCAACTGATATAATAAATTGATTGTACATCAAGGATTTGTGGTGGGGGTAAGGATGACAGATATTCGGGCAAGACAGGAAAAGATACGTAATTTCAGTATTATCGCACATATAGACCATGGCAAATCGACGCTGGCCGACCGGATTCTCGAATATACCGGCGCGTTGACCTCCCGCGAGATGCAGGAGCAAGTACTGGACCAGATGGACCTGGAACGGGAGCGCGGGATCACGATTAAGCTGCAGGCGGTTCGCCTGGCCTATCGTGCGGATGACGGGGAAGAGTATTTGTTGAATTTGATCGATACGCCGGGGCACGTCGATTTTACCTATGAGGTTTCGCGCAGCCTTGCCGCGTGCGAAGGGGCTCTGCTTGTCGTGGACGCCGCGCAGGGGATCGAAGCGCAGACCCTGGCCAATGTTTATCTGGCGCTGGACAACAACCTTGAAATTTTGCCTGTAATCAACAAAATCGATCTGCCAAGCGCCGATCCCGATCGCGTGAAGCAGGAGATCGAGGATGTGATCGGCCTGGATGCCAGCGAAGCCGTGCTGGCCTCGGCCAAAGCGGGCATCGGCATCAAGGAGATTTTGGAGCAGGTCGTGCAGAAGGTGCCGGCTCCGACGGGAGATCCCGATCAGCCGCTGAAGGCGCTGATTTTCGATTCGCATTACGATCCGTATAAAGGCGTTATCGTTTATGTTCGTGTCATCGACGGTCATATCAAAGCCGGCTCCAAAATCAAGATGATGGCGACGGACAAAACGTTCGAAGTCATCGAGGTGGGCGCGTTCAAGCCGAGAATGACGATCGTGGACGAGCTGAATGTCGGCGATGTCGGCTTTATCGTGGCCGGGATCAAGAACGTCGGCGACACCCGGGTCGGGGACACGGTAACGGATGCCAAGAATCCGACTCCCGAACCGCTCCCGGGTTACCGCAAGATCAACCCGATGGTGTATTGCGGTCTGTATCCGATCGATACGTCGGATTACAACGATCTGCGCGAAGCGCTGGAGAAGCTTCAGCTCAACGACGCTTCGCTCAGCTTCGAACCGGAGACGTCGAGCGCGCTCGGCTTCGGATTCCGCTGCGGCTTCCTCGGTCTGCTGCATATGGACGTCATCCAGGAGCGGATCGAACGCGAATTCAACATTCCGCTCATTACGACGGCGCCGAGCGTTATCTACCATGTAACGCTGACCAACGGCGAAACGATCTCGATCGACAACCCTTCCAACTATCCGGAAGTCGGGAAGATCGAGTACGTGGAGGAGCCGTTCGTGAAGGCCGCGATTATCGTTCCTAACGACTATGTCGGAACCGTCATGGAGCTTTGCCAAAGCAAGCGCGGCGAATTCGTGAACATGGAGTATCTCGATACGACGCGCGTCACGATCACGTACCAGATTCCGCTGTCGGAAATCGTCTATGATTTCTTCGATCAGTTGAAATCGAGCACGAAGGGCTACGCTTCCTTCGATTACGAACTGTCCGGCTACCGGCAGTCCAATCTGGTGAAGATGGACATTCTGCTTAACGGGGAACAGGTCGACGCCCTGTCCTTTATCGTGCACCGGGAGCGGGCCTATCACCGCGGCCGGATCATTTGCGAGAAGCTGCGCGAGTTGATTCCGCGCCAGATGTTCGAGGTGCCGATCCAGGCTTCCATCGGCACGAAGGTCATCGCCCGCGAAACGGTTAAGGCGATGCGCAAGAACGTGCTTGCCAAGTGCTACGGCGGCGACATTTCGCGGAAGCGGAAGCTGCTGGAGAAGCAGAAGGAAGGCAAGAAGCGGATGAAACAAGTCGGCAATGTCGAAGTGCCGCAGGAAGCGTTTATGGCGGTTCTGAAGATTGACGACAAGTAAGCCGCAAGGCCTTTTGGACAGCCTGATTGTCAAAAAAATTCGAATCGGGCCGAAATAAGGTGCGATGTCTCAAAGTGCACCAGGTCCGCCCAATATGAAGATAAGAGCCTATTTAAAGGAAAGCCCGCGGGCTTTCCTTTAATTTGCGGCTTGACCCAGTTGAGCTCGCGAAGCGTGCGAAACAAAAAAACACCTGCTATGCGGGTGGTGTAGTGATGCTTATAGCCAAAAACCATCTGATGAGGTTGTTATCGTAGGAGTGTTCAAGCTACGATGTATACCGAAAGGAAAAGGTGGATTAATGGCTAATGGGGCTAATGGAAGTCATATGTCACTTCCAAAGAGGCGCCTAGTGTGCTTCCAAACCTCCAACTCCAAAAAGATGTAAATCTGCAGGTATTTCCAGCGATTTTAGAGAAACGAGGCGGTTTCGTCGAAAATTCCTGCAGATTTGCAGGAATTTTGAAATTTTGGGTCCCAAACAAGAAAAAAACATGCACATATGCAGGAATTGTATGTTATCAAGGTTCTGACGGGGTACGGCTGCCTTACAAGTAAAACAATAGTTCAATTTATATAATTTAATGTTTGAACCGATAGACGAACTAATTTAAGAATTGGAGGCATCGCCCATGAACGAAATGACACCCCCCCATCCTCAGGGAATGCCTGTGACAGGGAAGCATCACGCCAACGCTCCGAAGGCGGTTTATATACACATCCCGTTTTGTACCAATAAGTGCTTCTACTGCGATTTTAATTCCTATGTGCTGAAGGATCAGCCGGTTATGGATTATTTGCGCGCGCTTGACCGCGAAATGGAACTGACGGTGCAGGCGACGCCGCCGGAGGAGATCAAGACGATCTTTGTCGGCGGAGGGACGCCGACGGTGCTGAATCCACAGGAAATGGAGTATTTCCTGAATTCCGTCCGCCGCCACTTTCCGAACTGGGCGGACGATATCGAATTCACAATGGAAGCGAACCCCGGGACGACGGACGCGGAGAAACTGGCCGTGATGAAGGCCGGCGGCGTCAACCGCGTGAGCTTCGGCGTGCAGGCTTTCCAGAACGAGCTGCTCTCCGGGATCGGACGGATCCACAACACGGACGATGTATACCGCAGTCTGGAAAACGCGCGGAATGCGGGGTTGCATAATTTATCGATCGACCTCATGTTCGGTTTGCCGAATCAAACGGTCGAGATGCTGGATTACAGCGTGAGCCGGGCGCTGGAGCTGGGGCTGCCGCATTATTCGATCTATAGCTTAAAGGTTGAGGAGAATACCTTGTTCCATACTCTGTATCAAAAAAATCAGCTTCCTTTGCCGGGCGAGGAGGATGAGCTGAAAATGTACCTGCTGCTGATGGATCGGATGAAGGCGGCCGGATACAAACAGTATGAAATCAGCAACTTCGCCAAACCGGGCTATGAAAGCCGGCATAACATCACCTACTGGCGAAATGAAGATTATTACGGCCTCGGAGCCGGCGCACACGGCTACGTCAAGCGCCGCCGCCATATCAACATCAAGGGTGTCAATCCCTATGTCGAAGCTTGCAAGCAAGGGCTGCCGCGTTTGGAGCAGTTCGAGGTTACGAAAGAGGAGGCCATGGAGGATTTCGTCATGGTCGGACTTCGGATGCTGGATGGTATCCGGCTCTCCCATTTTGCCGAACAGTTCGGCTCTTCTTTGGAGGAAACGTTTCGCTCGCCGCTGCATAAAATGACCTCGGCAGGGTTGCTTGAAATGCATGAAGACCATGGCGGTTATCGTCTCAGTGAAAAAGGAGTGCTCTTCGGCAACGAAGTGTTCGCCGAGTTTATCGGGGCTTTGACTTCCTAAGCGGGGCGGGTTTTTGGCTCTCCAAAAATCGCCCCGAATCGCGGCTTATTGAAAAGCTCACTTTCTCTCTTGAACTTTTATACGCCATACTGTATATTTATTCATATTATAAGTGCACAGTTTAAGGGGGAAAGAGGATGCCGGCCGTAGCCGTTTGCAGACAAGCGAGACTTGAAGATGTTGAGCCGTTATTTACGATGATTGAAGGCTATGCCCGCCAAGGCATTATGCTGCCCCGTTCCCGAGCCGTGTTGGAGCGGCAAATTTCCGATTTTGTCGTCACCGAAATGGATGGACGGATCGTCGGCTGCGGATCGCTGTGCAGGCTCGGAGAGGAACTGGTGGAAATCCGCTCGCTGGGCATCGCCGAAGGTTATAAGGGCCGGGGGTTAGGCTCCATGCTGGTGGAGGAGCTCGTTTTGCAGGCAAAGCGTCAGGGGATCCCTAAGATCATGGCGCTGACCTATGAGGTATCCTTCTTTTTGAAAAACGGATTTGCCGTGGTGGAGAAAGAAATTTTCCCCGAGAAAGTTTGGACCGATTGCGTGAATTGCGCCAAGCAGCATTGCTGCGACGAGATTGCCGTACTCAAGATACTGGACTGACTTGACAATCGTCGGGTCGGTTTGGTATTTTTGTAATATAGTTTAGCACTCGACGATCTAGAGTGCTAACGAGCAAGTTTAAATTGTTACCAGGAGGGATTTCCATGTTGACGGAACGCCAAAGAATGATTTTAACGGCTATTGTGGATGATTATATTCGCTCGGCGGAACCGGTGGGATCCCGAAGCATCTCCAAGCGCGGCGACGTCGGGTACAGTCCGGCGACCATTCGCAACGAGATGGCCGATCTGGAGGAACTGGGTTTTCTGGAGCAGCCCCATACATCGGCTGGCCGTATCCCTTCTCATAAAGGCTACCGGTATTATGTGGATCATCTGGCACCTTTGAATCTGATTTCGCCCGATGAATTTAAAATGATGAGAGCTTTTTTTGCGGAAAAACTGAATGCGATTGAACAGGTCATCCAGCATGCCGCGACGATCTTGTCCCATATGACGAACTACACTTCCATCCTGCTCGGGCCGGAAGTTTTTCACACGTCCTTACGGCATTTTCAACTGCTGCCGCTCAATGAGACCACGGCGGTGGCGATCATTGTGACGAGCACGGGGCAAGTCGAGAACAAAACGGTCTCGATTCCTTCCGGACTGTCCGTGTCGGAGATGGAGAAGGTCGTGAATCTGCTGAACCGCAAGTTGACGGGCGTGCCGATCTATAAATTGAAGACGGCCCTGTACAACGAAATCGGGCAGGAAATGCAGCGGCATGTGGAGCATTTCGAGGAGTTGATGAGCGTACTGGAAGAAGCGCTGGACAAGGATCAGGACGGGCAGCGTCTGTTCCTCAGCGGTACGACCAATATGCTGAATCAGCCCGAATTCCGCGATGTCGACAAAGTGAAGAGCATTCTCGACCTGTTTGAGGAGACGCCGACTTTGCTAAGGATGATGACTTCGGCTTCCGCAAGCTCCGGCATTCAAGTCCGGATCGGAACCGAGAACGATCATGAGGCCTTCGCCAATTGCAGCTTGATCACGGCGACTTACGCCATCGAAGGCGAAGCGGTCGGCACGATCGGCATTTTGGGGCCTACCCGTATGGAATACGCCCGGGTTATCGGCATTCTCGATATTTTGTCCAAGGACTTGTCCCGGTTTTTGTCCCGGATGCATTGATCCTTTAGGATGACGTATCTAAGGAAACACTAATCTGGCTTTAGTTATTGTTAAGGAGGTGACATCTTGAAGGAACAAGAACCGATTCAAGACAACATCCAGACGGGTGTGGAAGAGGAATTGAAGGTGAACGCCGAGAACGACCAGGAGCCTGTATCGGCCGAAGAGCCGGAGGTTCTCGAAGAGACGGCTGCGGAGAACTCGGAGGAAGGGCAAGCCGAACTAGAAAAGCTGCGGGCTGAAGCGGAGGAGCACAAACAACGTCTGCTCCGTACTCAGGCTGATTTCGATAATTTCCGTCGGCGTACGCTGAAGGAAAAGGAGGAGCTGGGGAAATACGCCTCGGCCAAGCTCATTACCGAGCTGCTGCCGGTAATCGACAACTTCGAACGCGCTTTGAGCACGACGGCCGACAATGCGGACCTTTCTTCTTATGCCAAAGGGGTGGAGATGATCTTCCGCCAATTGGAAGGCATTCTGAAGACGGAAGGCCTGACGGCTATGGAACCTGTCGGCACTCCGTTCAATCCGGAATTCCACCAGGCGATTATGCAGGTGGAGAGCGATGAATATGAGGAAGGCACCGTCGTGGAAGTCGTTCAGAAGGGATATCTTCTGAAGGATAAGGTGCTTCGCCCGGCTATGGTCAAAGTAAGCGGCTAACAGATCTGTCATAGCGACTATTAAGGAGGATATTTTCCTATGAGCAAAGTTATCGGTATTGACCTTGGAACCACCAACTCATGCGTTGCGGTTATGGAAGGCGGCGAAGCCGTCGTTATTCCCAACCCGGAAGGCGCTCGTACAACCCCTTCGGTTGTAGGCTTCAAGAAGGACGGGGAGCGGATCGTCGGCGAAACGGCGAAACGTCAAGCGATTACCAATCCGGATCGCACGATTATTTCGATTAAGAGACATATGGGGACGAACCACAAGGAAACGATTGACGGCAAAGAATTCACGCCGCAAGAAATTTCCGCCATTATTCTGCAAAAATTGAAATCCGACGCCGAAGCTTACCTCGGCCAACCGGTTACGCAGGCCGTTATTACGGTACCTGCCTACTTTAACGACAGCCAGCGTCAAGCGACTAAGGACGCGGGCAAAATCGCCGGCCTCGAAGTGCTGCGGATCGTCAACGAACCTACGGCGGCCGCTTTGGCCTACGGTTTGGAGAAAGCCGAAGACCAAACGATCCTCGTATACGACCTTGGCGGCGGTACGTTCGACGTTTCGATCCTGGAACTCGGCGACGGCTTCTTCGAAGTTAAAGCGACCAGCGGGGACAACCATCTCGGCGGCGACGACTTCGACCAAGTGATCATCGATTACCTGGTAGCCGAATTCAAGAAGGATCAAGGCATCGACTTGAGCAAAGACAAGGCGGCCGTACAGCGACTGAAAGATGCGGCGGAGAAAGCGAAAAAGGAATTGTCCGGCGTTCTGACAACGACGATTTCCCTTCCGTTTATCACCGTTGCGGACGGCGTGCCTCAGCACTTGGAAGTTAACCTGACCCGTGCGAAGTTCGAAGAATTGTCCGCGGATCTCGTAGAACGCACCTTAGGGCCGACTCGCCGCGCGCTCAGCGATGCGGGGATGACGCCGGCCGATATCGACAAGGTCGTGCTGGTCGGCGGTTCCACCCGGATTCCGGCCGTTCAGGAAGCGATCAAGAAATTGACCGGCAAGGAGCCGCACAAAGGCGTGAACCCGGACGAAGTGGTTGCGCTCGGGGCAGCCGTTCAGGCGGGCGTTCTGACCGGCGACGTGAAAGACGTCGTTCTGCTCGACGTGACTCCGCTCTCGCTCGGTATCGAAACCGCCGGCGGCGTATTCACCAAAATGATCGAGCGGAACACGACGATTCCGACAAGCAAATCGCAGATCTTCTCGACTTACGCCGATAATCAGCCTAGCGTTGAAATCCACGTTCTGCAAGGGGAACGCGAAATGGCGGCGGGCAACAAAACCCTCGGCCGCTTCATGCTCGGCGACATTCCGCCGGCACCGCGCGGCGTGCCGCAAATCGAAGTTACGTTCGATATCGATGCGAACGGGATCGTTAACGTTTCGGCCACAGATAAAGGCACCGGCAAGAGCCAAAAAATCACGATCACTTCCTCGAGCGGTCTTAGCGACGAAGAAGTGGAGCGCATGATGAAGGACGCCGAGCTTCATGCCGAAGAAGACAAGAAGCGCAAAGAGCTGGTTGAAGCGAAGAATACCGGCGACCAACTGATTTACAGCGTTGACAAGACTTTGAAAGATCTTGGCGATAAAGTCGACGCGGCCGAAGCGGAGAAAGCGAACGCCGCCAAAGACGAGCTGAAGAAGGCGCTGGAAAGCGACAACCTGGAAACGATCAAATCGGCGACGGAAAAATTGTCCGAGATCGTACAGCAGTTGTCCGTGAAGCTGTATGAGCAAGCGGCTCAGCAGCAGCAAGCCGGAGGCGCGGAAGGCGCTTCGGCGGGCGACGGCAAGGAGAACGTCGTCGACGCCGAGTACGAAGTCGTGGACGAAGACAAGAAGCAAGGCTAACAAAATCACAGGCCGATATACCGGTGAATAGACTTAGGTGAACTGGGAAGGTCAAAGTGCGGGCTGTTTCCGTGCTTTGACTTTCCTTTTGCCGGATTGGGGAACTATGCCCGGCGCATCTATCAAGTCATAAAGGGGTGGAAAGATGGCTGAGAAACGAGATTATTACGAGGTCCTGGGCCTCAGCAAGAACGCTTCGGACGACGAGATCAAGAAAGCCTACCGCAAGCTGGCGCGTCAATATCACCCTGACGTCAACAAAGCGTCGGATGCGGAGGCCAAGTTCAAGGAAGTCAAGGAAGCTTATGATGTATTGAGCGATTCCGGCAAACGCGCCCGGTATGACCAATACGGGCATATCGACCCTAACCAGGGGATGGGCGGCGGTTTCGGCGGCGGCGGTGATTTTGGCGGTTTCGGCGATATTTTCGACATGTTCTTCGGGGGCGGCGGGCGTCGTGATCCGAATGCCCCGCAGCGCGGAAACGACCTTCAGTACGCGATGACCATCGAATTTAAGGAAGCGGTGTTCGGTAAAGAGACGGATATCACCATTCCGCGGACGGAAAATTGCGACACCTGCTTCGGCTCGGGAGCGAAACCGGGCACGAAGCCTGAAACCTGCTCGGTCTGCCACGGATCGGGACAGCAGGAAGTCGTGCAGAACACGCCGTTCGGGCGGATGGTCAACCGCCGTTCCTGCAGCCATTGCGGCGGACGGGGGCAAATTATCCGGGAGAAATGTCCGACATGTGCCGGCAGCGGCAAGGTCAAGAAGCAGCGGAAAATTCATGTCCGCATCCCCGCGGGGGTCGACGACGGCGCCCAACTGCGGATGTCCGGAGAAGGCGAAGGCGGTCTACGCGGAGGTCCTGCGGGCGACCTGTATATCGTGATTCGCGTCAAGCCGGATGAGTTTTTCGATCGCGAAGGCGACGACATTTACTGCGAATTTCCTTTAACATTCGCCCAGGCCGCTTTGGGAGACGAGATCGAAGTTCCTACGCTGACCGGAAAAGCTAAAGTGAAAATTCCGGCCGGCACTCAGACGGGCAGATACTTCCGCTTGAAGGGTCAGGGAGTGCCTAGGCTGCGCGGCATCGGGAACGGCGATCAGCATATCAAAGTGGTGGTGGTTACCCCGAGCAATTTGAGCGAAGAGCAGAAGGAACTGCTGCGCCAGTTCGCCGCATTGGACGGAGAACATACGCACGAGAATGAGCAATCGTTTTTTGATCGTATGAAACGGGCATTTCGCGGAGAATAGCACGCCAATAACAGGTTGAAGTATAGGTTGAACCTAAAGAAAATTGGCGTTGGGCAAGGATGTGTTAGGGTTTCGGAACTACGTTGCCAACTTCCGCAATTGTAGATATAGGGTTCCGCCGTGGGAGTCTGTATATTAACGGGAAAATATCCTGTTAATGTACCGCTCTTGGCCCCTCGATCGGATTTAGCTGGAAAAGCTCCATCTATTTCGCGGCCCTATAGCCGATATACACCATTTCAGTCGAATTAACGGGAGGTTTTCCAGCTAATTCGCCTCTGCAGCCGTATACGCTCCAAATTAACGGGAAGAATTCCCTTTAATTGAACCAAACCCTTAGTTGCGGGCAAGAGTGTAAGAAGAACCCTTTACACCACTGTCCTAATATGCAATCAATATTTCAACCTATATAGCAAGAAAATAAAGCAGGAGTGGCTTAAAATCATCGACCGATGGTTTTAAGGCCGCTCCTTTTTTCTGTGGCATGACCATGTCGAGCACGAAAAAACGGTACAAGGCGGTTTGCCTTGTACCGTTTTGTGTAGTCCGGATTTTATGACCGGATATGGGCGATAATCTCCTCGTCCAAATCGAGGGTAATATCTTCCCGAAACGCTCTGACGCCGTATTCTTTATATACGTACTGCATGATCGCTTCCATGATATTCGCTTCCACAATGTACCTGCTTCGGCCGTTCACCCAGACTTCCCCGGTATATCCGGTGTCCTCGTCCCAGCTCAGTTCCACCTGGACGTCCGTCGGTCTTACGCCGGTTCGGTCCGCGGTGTGAAGGCAGATCGCATTAATGATTTCGTCCATGCTCAATACCATACTTTAATATCTTCCCCCGCGGTAGTGATCGTCGCTAGGCTGCGGACGTCGCTTGAACCGGCGGTAGAGCGCAACCCCGATCGCGATAATTACGTAGATTGCCAGCAGGTTTACCGCAAGGCCGAGAAGGTTGCCCAGGAAGCCCATGCCGCCGAACAATCCGCCGAACAGCATGCCGGCGAGACCGCCGATCATCAACCCTTTCATGAAGCTGCCGCCGCTAAAAAATCCCCGGTTTGCAGTGGTGCCGGCCGTCGTACCGGATTTGTTGGTCCCGGAAGTGTCACCGGATCTTTGCACGTTGTCCGTCGACTTTTTCGGTGCCGGCGTATAGGAACGGGGGCCGGATTTGAAACCGCCGCCGCGTTTGGCATCCACGAGCCCGGGCGAGGTGACGGCGAATATCAAAGTAAACGCCATCATAATCATCAACATTTTCTTTAGCATTAAAGTAATAACCCTCCTAATGAATTTAGTATGTTCTAATGCCATACCTGTAATACGGGCGAGCCGGAAGAACGTTTCAATTTTTAATCAATATTTTTTCGGAGCAAAAATCGAATAAACCCTCTAGAAAAGCCGCATCCTAATATCCCAAGGAACGGGGTTCCTCCTGTTCCATACAGCAGCAAGAGAAAGGCAGGTTCTGCATATGGCCGAAAAGAACATTCTAGCCTATTTCAAAAGCCCCGAGGAGGCCGAAGGCGTGGCCAGAAAGCTGAACGCCCTGCGTGTGATTGACCTATCGATCAACCGGTTCAGCCGTTACCCCGGCGAAGGCTATGATCCGTTTAACCCCATCACCGGCAAGGTGAGCAGTTTATCCGCCATCACCCAGGATGCCGCGATTACCAATCAGTCGGCGGGGATTCTAAGCGCGGCGGACCCCGCGGCCAGCGGATTGAGCCATGGAGGCCAAGGGGGGCCGACCGGGCGGGATATATTGCTTACGGCGGTCGTTGATGAGTCGGTACATCATCAGGCACTCCGAATCATAGAGGAAGCGGGCGGACAGATCTAACGGAGTTTAAAGACAGGAAAGGAGGGCCGTCCATGAACAAGTCCAATCACGACCGCGTAACGCGAAAAGTACCGGCCAGCGGAAAACATTTGGAGGTCGGGTACAACCGGGATGTCGAGTTTTCCGAGGAGCTTGCGGACCAGGAAGACTGGGAGGCGATCGAGCGCAGCGAGCGGGCCGACAACCGGCAGAAAGGACAGCACGACTGGACCTAGAAAAACGGGTGGAGAAACCGCCGGAGCTGCATCCGGCGGTTTCTTTGCCGTTCTCGATTCGTTCTCGATTGACAGTGCGAAGCAAACATATTATTGTAAATGCAATTATTTCAAACTTGAAGAATCGGAAGAAAGGCGGAAGGGGACGGAAATGCAAAAAATAAAGATCGGATTGATCGGTGCGGGCCAAATCGGCAAAATGCATCTGGACCAATATCAACAAATTCCCGCGGTGGAAGTGGCGGCCGTTTGCGATGTCCACGCGGAGGAAGCGAAGCGGGTCGCGGCCGCTTACGGAATTCCCCGGGTCTATACGGATTTTCGTGAGTTGCTTCGGGAGGAGGAGCTTGCCGCGGTCGACGTATGCCTGCATAACAATTTGCACCAGCCGGTGACGTCCGCCGCCCTGGAGGCCGGAAAGCATGTCTATTGCGAAAAACCGATCGCAGGCTCTTACAAAGACGGGCTCAAAATGGTGGAGGATGCGGAGCGGTGCGGCAGAATGCTCCATATCCAGCTCGCCAAGCTTTATGACGCGGAAACTTGGGCAGCCAAACAGCTGATTGACGCGGGCAAACTGGGAAAGCTGTATCACGCCCGGTCCACGGGCTTCCGGAGACGCGGCCGCCCTTTCGTGGACGGTTACGGAACCGCCGCGTTTACGCGAAAAGAGACCGCCGGCGGCGGAGCCATTTATGACATGGGCGTCTACCACATTTCCCGCATGCTGTATCTGCTGGGCAATCCCGAGGTTCAGCGGGTTTCCGGGCAGACCTATCAGGAAATGGCCATGGACGAAGCTCGCAGAAACCTCAGCGGCTTTAATGTGGAGGAGATGGGGGCCGGGTTCGTGCGATTTGCCGGAGGGGTCACCCTCGACATCATCGAATCCTGGGCCCTGCATCTCGGGGGGCTGGAGGGCAGCGCCATCGCCGGCTCGGAGGGAGGCGTCCGCTTTTCGGGGGCGGTGTCGGAATCCGCGTCAAACGCCTTCTCTTACCATACCACGATCGCGGATCTGGATATGGACTGCAGAGTGGATTTGGAGCAGGCGCTTCTCCGGCACCGCCGGTTGAGCGAGTTTCCCGACGCGTACGCCTCCTCCCAGCACCATTGGGCCGCCGCTCTGTCCGGTCAGGTTCCGCTTTTGCCGACGGCGCAAATCGCGCTTAACACCATGCTGATCAGCGAGGGGCTTTATCTATCGCACCAACGGGGCAGAGAAGTCTCCGCGGAAGAGATTAAAGAGGCTTCGGTCTCGACGGTAATCAAGATATAGAGAACGCGTTGTCACCATTATGAACAGCGATTTTGTCACTCTTTTCAATCTATAGTACAATAGATTTCATGCACGAATTTCAAGGAGGAAATCTTACGATGATCTGGAAAGAGCTGACTATACATACAACCGAGGAAGCGGTGGAGATGATTTCCAACTTCCTGCATGAAGCGGGAGCCGGTGGCGTTACGATCGAAGAGCATGTCGACAACGACAAACCGCGCGATACGTCGCTGGGCCAATGGTTTGAAATCCCGCCGAACGATATTCCCGAGGGAGAAGCCAAAATCAGCGGCTATTTCCCCGAGAGCGTCGATATCGATGAAGTGATTCGCGAGGTAAGGGAACGGATTGAAGAGCTGCGGACGTACGACATCGACCCCGGAACGCCGGAGCTTGCGGTGCGGGAAGTCAGTGAAGACGACTGGGCCAACAACTGGAAGCAGTATTTCAAACCGCTGCGCGTGTCCGACCGGCTGACGATCAAGCCGACCTGGGAGGTGTACGAACCGGCATCCCCCGACGAACGCATCATTGAGCTTGATCCGGGGATGGCGTTCGGAACAGGGACGCATCCGACGACCTCGCTCTGTTTGCGGACGCTGGAAGGCATCATTCAGGACGGGGATGAAGTCATCGACGTCGGCACAGGCTCGGGCATTCTGGCGATCGGCGCTTGCCGTTTGGGCGCTTCCCGCGTGCTGGCGCTGGATCTGGATCCCGTAGCGGTGTCGAGCGCACTGGAGAACACCAGACTGAACCAGCTGGAGAGCCGGATTCAGGTGGTGGAGAGCGATCTGCTGTCCGTCTTGAAAAAAGGCGCCGAAGCCACGGTTAACGTAAAGCTTCCGGTCCGGGTGGTGGTCGCCAATATACTGGCCGAGATTATCCTGCTCTTTATCGAGGATGTTTATGAAGCCCTGCAACCCGGGGGATATTATATCGCTTCCGGCATCTACAAGAACAAGGAGCAGGTGGTGGAGGAGGCCTTGACGGCCGCGGGCTTTGAGATCGAACAGACGGCCCGGGAAGAAGATTGGGTCGCTTTCGTGGCGAGAAAGAGGTAGCCGATGGAGTTTTTGGATCGAATATTGCGCGTTCCCCTGGACCAGCTTCCTTTTTATTTGCTGACCCTGGTGATCGCCTTTACGTTACATGAGTTTTCCCACGCTTATTTCGCCAATAAATTCGGAGACCCGACCGCCAAGTTATTGGGCCGGGTAACATTAAATCCGGCGGTCCACTTCGACCTGCTGGGGATCATCCTGCTTTTGATCGCGGGATTCGGCTGGGCGCGGCCGGTCCCCGTCAACCGGGATAACTTCCGCAAACCTCGCGTCATGGGCGTCATCGTATCCGCCGCCGGCCCGCTGAGCAATCTGCTGCTGGCGGTCGTCGGCGCGGCGATCTACGCAGCGCTAATCCTGTACGGGGTGGTTAACCCCTTCGGCCCGCAGGACAAATTGTCGCTCGCTTTGGACACATTTTTTAATTTGTTCGTTGTGATGAACTTTTTCTTGTTCCTGTTTAACCTGATTCCACTGCCGCCGCTCGATGGATACCGGATTTTGGAGGATATCGTGCCGCGCCGGGTTTTGGGCAAGCTTCAGCAGTTCGAGCAATGGTCGCTGCTTATTTTCCTGATTATTCTTATTGTTCCCGGAATGCAGCAGTACACGATTGAACCGCTCTACAAAGCGGCCAACTTTCTTGCGAGCCACTTCCTGGTCTTCTTCCATACGATCCTCGGAGGCTAGGACATGAAATATTGCCGGGAACTAACACTGGAAAGCTGAAAACAAAAGTTGTATGATGTATTTTGGCGATTTTGAAGGCAAGGAATGATTAAGATGCAGCGGTATTTTATAGATCCCGGCCAGTTTCACGACACGTCCGTGGTCATTGCGGGCGACGACGCCCGTCATATCGGCAAAGTCATGCGATCGAAACCGGGCGACAAGCTGATTGTCAGCGACGGCGTAAACCGCGTAGCGCTGGCCGAAATCGTTACATTGGATCCGCAGGAAGTCACGGCGGAGATTATAGAGATGCTGGAACCGACCGGGGAACCGGCGGTGGAGGTTACCGTTGCGCAGAGCTTGCCGAAAGGCGACAAAATGGAGACCGTGATCCAGAAATGTACGGAGATCGGCGCTTCCGCTTTTTTGCCGTTCATTTCCGAACGGACCGTCGTGCAATACGACGGAAAAAAAGAAGAGAAGCGAACCGCACGCTGGCGCAAAATTGCGAAGGAAGCGGCCGAGCAGGCGCACCGCAGTCGAATTCCGGCGATCGAGGCGCCCGTCTCCTGGCGTGAGATGCTGTCTATGCTGGACGGCTTCGACCTCGTATGCATGTGCTATGAGAAAGAGCACGGTCAGCAGCTGCGCGATGTGCTGAAGCCTTTCTCGGCGCGGCTTGCATCCGGACGGACCTGCCGCGTGGCGGTCATCGTCGGTCCGGAAGGCGGATTCTCCGAACAGGAGGTGGCGGAGGCCGAGAAGGCCGGAGCCGTTCCGGCGGGATTGGGACGACGAATCCTGCGCACGGAGACGGCCGCGATGGCCGCCCTGACCTGCATCATGTATGAATCCGGAGAAATGGGGGGAATTTAACATGCCATCCGTTGCTTTTTATACGCTCGGCTGTAAAGTGAATTTTTACGATACCGAAGCGATTTGGCAGCTGTTTAAAAATGAAGGATACGAACAGGTGGATTTCGAGCAGACGGCCGACATTTATCTGATCAACACCTGTACCGTGACCAATACGGGGGATAAGAAGAGCCGGCAAATTATCCGCCGGGCCGTACGGCGCAACCCCGATGCGATCGTTGCCGTAACCGGCTGTTACGCGCAGACGTCGCCGGCGGAAATCCTGGATATTCCCGGCGTGGACCTCGTCATCGGGACGCAGGACCGCGACAAGATCATTCCGTACGTGAAAGAAATCCAGGCCCAGCGCAGACCGATCAACGCGGTTCGGAACATTATGAAAACGCGGGAATTCGAGGAACTCGATGTTCCCGATTTCGCGGATCATACGCGGGCCTTCCTGAAAATCCAAGAGGGATGCAACAATTTCTGCACGTTCTGCATCATTCCGTGGTCTCGCGGACTGTCCCGCAGCCGGGATCCGCAGAGCGTGGTCGCCCAGGCCCGGCAGCTCGTGGCCGCGGGATATAACGAAATCGTTTTGACGGGCATCCATACCGGGGGTTACGGGGACGATTTGGAGAACTACCGGTTGTCCGATCTGCTGTGGGATCTTGACAAGGTGGAGGGGCTGGGCCGCATTCGCATCAGTTCCATTGAAGCGAGCCAGATTGACGACCGCATGCTGGAAGTGCTGAAGGGCTCCTCCAAAATGTGCCGTCACTTCCACATCCCGCTGCAAGCCGGAAGCAATGAAGTGCTTAAGCGGATGAGACGCAAATATACGATCGAAGAATTCGAAGAAAAGATCAAGAAAATCCGCGACTTCATGCCGGATGTGGCGATTACGACCGACATCATCGTCGGCTTCCCCGGTGAAACCGAGGAGTTGTACCGCGAGGGCTATGAAGCGATCAAACGGATCGGTTTTTCGGAAATGCACGTGTTCCCTTACTCCAAACGGACAGGCACGCCTGCAGCCCGGATGGAGGATCAAGTGGACGAAGAGATCAAGCATGCCCGTGTTCAGGAACTGATCGATCTGTCCGAGCAGATGCAGCTCTCGTATGCCGAGAAGTTCGTCGGGCAAGTGCTGGACGTCATTCCCGAGCGCGACGAAAAGGGCGTGTGGGGAGAAGGTTTCGTCACCGGATTCAGCGACAACTACCTGCAAATCCGTTTTGACGGAACGCCGGATCTCGCCGGCAAGATGTGCCGGGTCAAGCTGACAAAAGCGGACGCCAATACGAGCGAAGGCCAATTGGTCCGCGTTCTGGACGGAGCGGCCAGCGCCCAAGCGTTGGCCTAGTCCGCCGGTTCGCTCGTTTGGGACCGAAATTGCATAGGATCGAGTTAACAGGGATTTCACCCGTCAGGGTTGAAGTCCTTGTTGCCGATTGGGGTAATACGGAGTAAGGAGGCGAGGAAATTGCCGGACAAGGAAATATCCGCCGGAGGCGTCGTGTACCGCAGGACCGCCGGACGGCTTCAGATTCAGCTCATCACAGACCGGTACGGCAGGTTTTCTTTTGCCAAAGGAAAAAGAGAGCCCGGGGAGACGATCGAAGAGACCGCGCTGCGGGAAATTCGGGAAGAGACCGGCTTGATCGGGCAGATTGACGGATTGATCGATATCATCGCATACACTTATCACCATCCTGTTCACGGGCCCGTGGACAAGGAGGTGCACTACTACCTCGTCGAAAGCCGGGGCGGCCAGCTCCGTCCCCAAGTGGAGGAAATCCGCGGCGTCGCCTGGTATGAACCGAAGGAAGCCTGGGAGAAGCAACTGAAATCGGGGTATGACAACAACGATTTTATTTTGGAAAAGGCTTTGAAAATGCTGAACCTGAATTTCTAACATCGGATTCTTATCATTCGTTTATCATTTCACGGCGGGTTCCATGCGGCTCCAAATCGGCAAATAGCAAAACGGCAGGGCGATCAGGGAGCAGACGACATTGAATATCGTCTGGGAATGGGCGATCTGGGCGGCCGGGTCGTCGGAGATCCAGGCGGAGGCGGTGCCCAACAGCTGGGTTAGCGGGAGGAACAGCGCCGCCCCCAGCACGTTGAGCGCTACGTGCGACCAGGCGACAAAGCTGCCGGACCGCGAGCCGCCGAGCGAGGCGATGACGGCGGTAACGCAGGTGCCAACGTTGGAGCCGATCACCATGGCGATGCCTAGCGGGAGCGGCAGCGTTCCGGCGGCGACCAGGCCCATGGTCATCGCGATGGTGGCGGCGCTGCTGTGTACGAGCGCCGTCAACGCCGCGCCGGCGGCTGCGCCCCAAAGCAGGCTGTCGCCGGCGTGATCTAGCAGCCAGCCGATGACGCCGTAAGCTTCCAGCGCGGGGCCGGCCGATTGCATCCAGCGGATGGCGATCATAATCAGGCTGAAGCCGGCGGCGGCCAGCGAAGCGAACTGGATCGGCGTCAGCAGCCGGAACCACTTAGCGTCCCGGTAGCCGGGGAGCATCTCTTGGATGGCGACGGCCGCCGCCCAAAGAAGCACGGATAGAATCAGCAGCGGGACGCCGATACTGGAAATGTTCAGGGCGATCAGCTCCGTCGTCAGGCAGGTGCCGATATTGCCGCCGAGGATAATGCCGAGCGTCCGCGCGTAGGACAGGAGCCCGGCATTGACCAGACCGATGGTCATGACCGTCACCGCCGTGCTGCTTTGGAGCGCCGCCGTCACAAAGGTGCTGGAAATCATGCCGGTCCATGGCGTCCGCGTCGTGGCTTGCAGCGCCCGGATCAATCCGGGGCCCGCCCAGGCGTGAAGCGAGGCTTCCATCAGCTTCATGCCGAACAGGAACAGGGCCAGCCCGAAGGTTACGGGGAAGATGAGCTCGTGAAACAATAGTGACGCCTCCTGTCCTACCGAAGTGTACAAGTTACATATATGCTTGGCCGCAGCGGTCCATGCTGCGTAATTTCGCATCGTTGGTTTATCGCTTCAGGGCCCGCCGGGTGCGGCCCTAAGTTCCATCACCTTTTACGGGAGTTGAATATCGTGGCATCGGTTATATTGCAGCGCAGCCGCAAAAAGCGGCTGGAACAAGGTCATCCTTGGGTTTACAAAAGCGAGATTGAGCGTGTGGAGGGGGATCCGGCTCCGGGCAGCCTCGTGGAGGTTCTCGACCACCGGGGCCGTTTTCTGGCAACGGGGTATTATAACGCCGCCTCGCAAATCACGGTCCGCGCGGTGTCTTTTACCCCGTTGGAAGCGATGGATGCCGGCTTCTTCGAGCGCCGGTTTCGGGAATGTCTCAAGCATCGCGAGCGTTTTGTCAAAGACGAGAACGCTTATCGGTTCGTATACGGGGAAGCGGATTTCCTCCCCGGTTTGATCGTGGACCGCTTCGGCGACGTCCTCGTCATCCAGCTGTTGACGCTCGGCATGGATCTATGCCGGGAAGCGATCGTCGAAGCGCTGGTCGCCGTGCTCCGTCCGGCGGGGATTTACGAGCGTAGCGATGTGCCGATCCGCGAGATGGAAGGATTGGAGCAGGTGAAAGGCCCGCTTTACGGTACGCCGCCGCGCCATGTGACCGTGACGGAGAACGGGCTGAAGATCCGCGTCGATATCGAAGAGGGGCAGAAGACCGGGTACTTCTTCGACCAGCGGGAGAACCGCGCCTCCATCCGGCCGCTGATGACCGGTTGGGGGGAGCGGAGCGGGATCGCGCTTCAGGACGTGCCGAACGAAGCCGGAGAAATCCGCCGGCTTCCCGTTAACCGGAACGGCAAGGAAGTGACCTTTCCGTATTGGGATGGCGCCACCGTACTGGAGTGCTTCTCCCATACGGGAAGCTTTACGCTTCATGCCTGTCAGTATGGCGCCAAAAAAGTCACCTGTCTCGACATTTCCGAGCATGCGATCGAAAGCGCCAAGGAGAATGTGGAGCTGAACGGCTTCGGTGAGCGCGTCGAGTTCGTCGTGGCGGACGCGTTCGATTATTTGCGCAGCCAGGTGAAGGGGCTCGCGGAACGAAGCGCCCGGGCGGCGGCCGGCGCCAAGGCCGACACCTCCGTGCCGATGACCGCTGGCGGCGGTCGGACCTGGGACGTGGTGATCCTGGATCCGCCGGCCTTCGCCAAGACGCGCAGCGCGGTAAAGGGGGCTTGCCGGGGATACAAGGACATCAATCTGCACGGGATGAAGCTTGTCAACGAGGGCGGCTATTTGGTCACCGCCAGTTGCTCTTACCATATGCGGCCGGATTTGTTCCTGGAGACGATTCGGGAAGCGGCGGCGGACGCCGGCAAGATCCTTCGTCTGGTAGAGTGGCGGGCGGCCGGAAAAGACCATCCGCAAATTTTGGGCGTGGATGAGGGACATTATTTGAAATTCGCCATTTTTGAAGTGCGCAGCAAAAACTTCTAAAGCAGGCGGAACTTATCCTGTTCAGCGATGCCCGTTTTTCCTTTGAAAGCAGGGCAGGCGGGAAAGCGGCATTTTAGGCACTAGAGGGTTGCAATAACCCGATGGGTCTAATGGTCGTAACCGCCTCCCTTTGAAGCCGAGCGGGTGGATAAGGGCCATTTGCGGCGCTATTTTGTCGAATTTGGCTCTTTGCTGTGAAATAGCGGTCCTTTGGAGCCTTATTTTAGAGAAAGTCGGGCAAAAACCGAATTTTTGAGCTCGAACCAGAGAAATAGGGCCTCTTTTGACCGCTATTCTTCCCGAAAAAGCGAATCTGGGCGAAATAGCGGCCCAAAACGCCGCTATTATAACGGACGGCCACAAAAAGTTGCGGACAGGCAGCATCATATCAGTTTTAATGCAACGTCAGTGGATTTTGGGACCCGTACCAGAGCAATAAAGCCCTTTTTGACCTTTATTATGCCTGGGGGAGCCAAGTCGGGCCGGAATAACGGGCCAAACCCGCTATTACAGCGACAGCGAGGGCCTGGGAAAATTGCGCTGGAGTGCATTTTTAATTGTTTGGCTCAAATTAAAGGGAATTCTTCCCGTTAGTTTGGAGCGTACGCAGCTGCTTGAGGTGATTTAGCTGGAAAACCTCAAGTTAATTCGCTTGAATTGGTGTATATCGGCCAATGTGCCGCGAAATAGATGGAGTTTTTCCAGCTAAATCCGATTCAGATGCTAAAGGGAGGCACATTAACGGGAGATTTTCCCGTTAGTGTGTAGCCTCCGACCCTGGCCTTTTATACAAACTCAGAGAAGACCGTTTGATTATGAAAATCGAACGGTCTTTTTTTAAAGATAACACTATAATGTTAGGTTTATGTCACATAAAACGAAGTGAATATCAAGTTTTTGATGTATTTTCACAATATTTAGAAATCCAATGTTAGTTTTTGTAACATTATTTTTAAATGACATCGCTTTCACTATTGACAGCATATTTCGACATGTTATAATTACTTTAAATTTAGTTTGTTTGTTCTCCGACGAAACTGAATGAAGGAGGGGAGAGGTTGTACAATCGAACCGGAAGTTTGGACCTTATCAAGAAGATCAACCGGAACTTGGTTCTGGACATGATCCGCAGCGAGAAAAAAATCAGCAGAGCTTTAGTAGCCAAGAAATTAGGCTTAAGCCGATCTACGGTTACCTCCATCGTCAACGAGTTGATCAAAAAGAAGTTTGTCGTGGAAACCGGATTGGGCGATTCTACCAAGGAAGGAGGCCGCAGGGGGATCGAGCTCGGCTTTAATCCGAAATCGGGGTACGGCATTGGCGTCGATATCGGGCGGACTCGAACTTTGATCGTACTGACCGACCTCGACGGTGAAATCGAGTATAAAGAAGAATGTAAAACGACGGCAACCGTGGAAGAGACACTGGAACTGATTCAAGCGTTTATTCAAAAATCCGGGATCGAAAAAGATCGTATCCTCGGGATGGGGATCGGGCTTCCGGGGATTGTGGACAGCAGGGAAGGCGTTATCCTCGACGTGCCCGCATTGAACTGGGGAAACATCAATCTGGTTGAGAAGGCGAAAAACTATTTTGCGTTCCCGATTTATGTCAACAACGATGTCAATTTTGCCGCGCTGGGTGAAAGGTGGCTGGGCAGCGAGGGAATGACGGACAATATGTTCTTCATCGCCATAGGAACCGGGGTGGGTGGCGCTATTATCGCCAACGGCGAACTAATAGAAGGCTATCGGTACTCCGCGGGAGAAATCAACCGTTTTATCGACCGGGAAGACCTGGCCCGGAACAGAAGGAACGATCCCGGAGAGACGGGAGCTTTCGAACAGCAAATCTCGGCTTTCGCTTTGGAGAGAAAAGGGATATCTCCCGAAGAGCTTTTTGCTCGCTATACACGCGAAGAGCCTGAGGCGGTTCGCATTATTGACGGATTCGTGCAATACTTGTCGATCACCATTGCGAATATCGTAAGCTTGTTGAATCCGCAGCGAGTCATTATCGGCGGGGGCGTATCCGGCTCCATGTCTACCGTCATTGAGGACATCCGCAAGCAGGTATCCGACCTAACGCCGATTCCGACGGAGATTAAGTTGGCCCGTCTGGGCAGGGATGCCGGAGGACTGGGAGCTGTCGCTTACGTGTTCCAGCAGCTGCAGGATGCGGAGGATCTATAAAAAAAGAAAAGTTCAAGTTCAGTCAACAAGAGGCTCTGAATGGAGAGCCGCACCGTATTTAATTTGTTTGTACTAAGAACAAACTAACATATATCAAATGGGGGTTATTTCATGAAAAAGTCGTTACTCGGTATCATGTCCCTTGTGCTCATTCCGTCCCTGCTTGCCGGATGTTCCGGCGGAAAATCGGCAAACCCGGCCGATGACGGCGGCGTTCAAACGATCCGCATTTTGTCGAGCGATGACTTTGCAGGCTTCCGGGAAAAAGCGGTGGAGGAGTTCAACGCGAAAAACCCGGACATTAAGGTGGTTCTGGATCATGTAGCCTACGATCAGCTGCACGATAAAGAATTGGCCTCCTTCAACGCCAGCGGTGAAGCGGCTTACGACATCGTGGACGTCGATGAAATCTGGACCTCGGAGTATGCCAATGCCGGATTCATCCTTCCGGTGACGGACCGGTACACCGATGAAATGAAGCAGGGCATTCTGCCGGCGAGCCTGCAAATCGCAAGCCTGGGCGAAGAGATCTACGGCGTACCGATGTTTAACGACGTCGTGTTCTTTTACTACAATGAGGAACTGCTGAAGAAAGCCGGTTTTGATCATCCGCCGGTGACTTGGGACGAGTTCACCTCGATGTCGCAGGCTCTTCAGGAAAAAGGAATAACCCCCGGATCGGCCAGCGCTTGGGGATGGAGCGCCAATGAAGGCCTCGTTGCTTACTTTGCCGAATTCCTCGGTTCGTTCGGAGGGAAATTCATGGATGAAACGGGCAAGCCGGTGTTCAATGACGAGAAGGGAGTTCAGGCACTCACGTTCATGGCGGATTCCATGAAGAACGGAGTGATCGACAAGGCGTCGATCAACTACAACGACCGTCAGGTGCTGGATGCATTTAAAAACGGAAAAACGGCGTTTGTTGCCGGCTGGTCCTTTTACTGGGGAGAACTGAACGGCAGCGATTCCAAGGTCAAAGGCAAGGTGAAGGTGGGGATGGTCCCTGCGGCCGAAGGAGCTCCGCATACGGCGGCTACCGGGTCCATGTACCTGGCGATCACTCCGCAATCGGAACATGAAGACGCCGCTTGGAAGTTTATCGAATATTTGGGCAGCAAGGAAGTCCAAAAGCAGCAATCGCTGGACGCCGGCTCTCTTCCGATTTGGAAGGACCTCTACAGCGACGAGGATCTGAATAAGAACTTTGCCGCTTTGAAGGATATGGAGAAACAGCTGGAACAGGTGATTTCCCGCCCTTCGTTGGATGCTTACAATGAATTTTCCAAAAACATGCAAATTGCTCTTCAGTCGGTCTTGACCGGTCAAAAGGATGCAAAGACGGCGCTGGATGAGCTGGTGGCAACGACGGAAGAACTTCAGGCGAACGGCAATTAACCGGGTCCCGCTTCGGCGGGATATCCCGCCAGGCCTGCGGAGTCACATTTGGATGTGGAGGTATGTATGATCAAAAAACTTAGACCATTCGGATATTTGCTGCCCAGTTTTCTTGTCATCCTGAGCGTCACCCTGCTTCCGCTGCTCTATGCGATCTTTATCAGCTTTATTAACTTGACCAAAAACGTGCATAAGCTGGACAACCCCAAGCTTTGGGATTACGTAGGCTTTGAGAATTTCGCCAAAGTTCTTTCGGACTCGTCCTTTTGGCAGGCCGTCGGTCGAACGATGTATTTTACGGTAACTTCGGTAGGCTTGGAATTCGCTCTCGGCATGGCCTTTGCCTTGATTCTGAATGAAAAATTCGCGGGAAGAGGCTTTGTAAGAGGATTTATGCTGATCCCGTGGGCTTTGCCGACCATAGTTAACGCGGTCTTATGGAAATGGCTATATGATCCGGACCATGGAACGATCACTGTATTGCTGGCCACCCTTGGTATCACGGACGGACATTTTAACATTCTGGGTTCCTCCTTCTCGGCGATGAACGCGATCATTATCGCCGATGTGTGGAAGAACACCGCTTTCGTCACTCTTATTTTATTGGCGGCCATGCAGTCGCTTCCCGCAGAGGCCTATGAAGCGGGCAAAATCGATGGAGCCTCGGCGTTCCGGAGATTTTTCAGCATTACGCTTCCGCTGTTAAGCCCGGCCATATTGGTTGCGCTCATCATGCGGACGATGGAAGCCTTCAAAGTATTCGACATCATCTACATCATGACCGGGGGCGGTCCGGCCGGGGGAACGCAAGTGCTGTCCTTCCTGACCTATCAAACCTCCATGATGTTCGGCAAGTTCAGTTACGGCTCGTCCTTGGCGTTTGTGATGTCGATCTTCATTCTGATTTTCGCCTTCATTTACATCAAAATTCTATACAAAAAAGCGGAGTGACCTATGGAGAGAACAAGAGCTCAGAAGTTTTGGATATATGTCGGGGTTTGTCTTGTCATGCTGTTTACGGCGCTGCCTCTGCTCCTGCTGGTGACCGCCACCTTCTCTTCCAGCGGGGATCTGAACGCGAAAACCCTTCACTTGTGGCCATCGGAGTGGACGCTTGGCAATTATTCGCGGGTGTTCTCGGGTGAAGCGAGCGACGGCAGCCTGCCCCCATTTTTAACGGCGATGAAAAATAGTGTGATCGTCGCGCTCAGCTCCACCTTGCTAACCCTGCTCATCGGGATGTTTGCGGCGTATGCCTGCGCCAGATTCCGGTTCCGCGGCAGGGACACCCTGCTCGTTTCGATTCTTGGCTTCCGCATGGTGCCGGAAGTAGTGCTGCTTATCCCTCTGTACGTGATATTCGCCCGGATGGGGATGATCAACCATAAGCCGGCGCTGATCCTGATCTACACGGCGTTTAACCTGCCGTATGTGATTTGGATGATGCAAACGTACTTCCGCTCGATTCCTAGATCGATGGAAGAATCGGCGCAAATCGACGGCGTGTCGCCGCTCGGGATATTGTTCAAGTTTTTGCTGCCGCTGTCGCTTCCGGGGTTGGTGGCAACCGGAATATTCGTCTTGCTGATCGCTTGGGATGAATTTATGTTCGCCAGCATCTTCACTTCGACTTATGACGCCAAGACCATTACGGTGGCGATCTCCGAGTTTTCAAAACGGGGTATGATCGATTTCGGCATGCAGATTACCGGCGGTTTCCTGGCATCTTTGCCGCCGATTGCCTTGGCTTTGTTCTTACAAAAATATATCATCAGCGGCCTGTCGGAAGGCTCTGAGAAGGGATGAGGATTATGAGTCAATTTTTCAACGAGGTTAAACAACAACCGGAGGCGATCCGGGAGACGATTCGCAACAACACATCGTTCAGCGCGGCGGGAAACAAGCCGCTGCTGCTGACCGGCATGGGCAGCTCTCTGGCCGCCTCCGAACTGCTTGTCTCTTATTTGAACCTGCACGGCATCCAAGCTTCGGCTATCGACAATTCCGAAATTTTACACTATTATCCCGATTCTTTCCTGGACAAGCATCAGCTGTACATCGTTTCGCAGAGCGGGGAGAGCTTTGAGGCCAAAGAATTGGCCAAACGCTACCCCTCGGCATCGGCCATCACCAACTCCCCGGACGGTTCTTTGGCCGGATTGGCCCGGGAGGTCCTCCTCACGCATGCCGGAAAAGAAAAGGCTATCGCTTCCTCGAAATCTTTTACAACCACGGCGGCTTTGATGCTGTTGATGGGATCCAAGATGGCGGGGAACGATTTGACGGATTCGCTTTATCGGGCCGCCGACGTCATCGAAGAACATTTGCAGAGAGAAGAGGAGTACCGGAAGCGGATTGTCGAGTTCATTAATCCGGAGAAGCCGCTCGTTCTTCTGGGCCGGGGGCCTTCGGTTTACACGGCGCGTCAGGGTTCATTGACGCTGAAGGAAACCTCGCGGATGTTTGCCGAGGCCGCTTCGGCTCCGCAGTTCCGGCATGGTCCGTTTGAACTGATCAAAGAGAACTTGCAGGCCATCTTCTTCAACCCTAAAGGAACAACATACGAAATTAATAAAAAGTATGTGCTGGAAATGGCCGAACTCGGCGCAAAGGTACTCTATGTCTCCGATGAAGGTCTGCGGCACGAGCGTGTCATGTCGCTCGAAATTCCGTCGGTTCACGAATACGTAAGCCCCATTCCCTACTCGCTGGTCATCCAGTTAGCCGCCATCGAACTCTCGGCGAAACGGGGCCTGGTCGCCGGGGAAGCCGAAATCATCACGAAAGTTACAGGGAAGGAATAACCCCGATGATAAATTTGGTAGGTGTGATCACCGCGGATTTGATCCTGGCGCAAGTGAAAGGACGGCCGGACTTCGGCGAAGAACATATGGTCGATACGATGATTTTGCGGCCCGGCGGCCTGGCCAACACGATTTTTCCGCTGGCCAAGCTCGGCGTCAAACAACGGGTCATCTCCCTTTTGGGCCAGGACGATTACGGAAGCAAAATTTACGATGAGATAGCTCCGTTGATCGAAAATGAGCTTGCGCGAACCGAAAAGGGAACCGTCCTGTCCGTATCGATCGTAAAAGAAGGCGGAGATCGCTACTTCGTGACCTATAAAGGAAATGCCGACGACTTAACCGCGGCTTCGGTCGAAGGGGAAAAGGATTTCGATGCGGCGCGCGCAACGCTTTTGTACGGTTATTTCCTGGCTCCGGGCTTCGGCCCGGAGGCGGCCCGTACCTGCTTGAAACGGGCTAAGGCCGCCGGTCAAATCACATTCTTCGATGCGAATTCGGCCATTGACGGCTGGAGTTTAAAGAGCAGGCAGGAAATTATCTCCTTCCTGCCCCACATCGATTATTTTATGCCGAACGACGAAGAGATTTTGCATTTGACCGGGGCGAGCGACGTGGATCAAGCCGCGGAGGAGTTAATTTCTCTAGGGGCCAACACGATTATCGTCAAGCGCGGAAGCCGGGGGGCGAGTTCTTATACCCGGTCGGGAGCCGTGCATCACGCCGGATTTCCTGTAAAGGCTTACGATACGACGGGGGCCGGAGACAGCTTCAATGCCGGGTTTATCCACAGCGTGCTGGAAGGCAAACCGATGGAGGAAGCGTTGAGGTACGGGAATATGCTCGCTAGCATCGTCGTTTCCAAGAAAGAGGACCGGTATCCCGCGCCCGCTGAAATTGAGAGGAACATCATGGAAATGCAGGCCGGCAACGGATCGAAATAGCCGAATTCCGGCAAAAGGGTTTATTCCACAGGACAAGGTCCTGAGGGAATAAACCCTTTTTTTGCTCGGGGAACGTACATTCCTATTTTTATGCAGTGTGGTATACTTGTTTGTAACTTAACACGTTGTCGCAAGATTCAGAGAATTTTAGGCGGGGGATTCAGGCCTTCGCAGGTGGGAGGCACCTTCATGTCATTACAATTCATTATCGGCCGCGCGGGAAGCGGCAAGAGCAGCCTGGTGCTGGAGCAGATGACAACCCGGCTGCGGGAGGATCCGACCGGACCGCCCATGATTCTGCTGGCGCCCGAACAGGGGACCTTCCAGATCGAGCAGGCGCTTGTCCGGGCTCCGGGGCTGCGTGGGACAGTCCGCGTCCAGGTACTGGGTTTTCGCCGCCTTGCCTTGCGCGTAATGCAGGAGTGCGGCGGTTCCGCCCTGATTCCGATCAGCGAAGAAGGCAAAAAAATGCTGCTCTACAAAATTCTGAGACGCCATAAGGACGAGTTGAAGCTCTACAGGCACGGCGGGGAACAGTTGGGACTGATCGACCGGATCAACTCGCTCTATACGGAGCTTAAGAAATACAACGCTGATTTCACACGTCTGGAAGAGTATCTGCAACTGCTGGAGTCTTCGGCGGGCCAGTCCCGGCTGCTGCGGGACAAGCTGTATGATTTGAACATCCTTTACCGGGAATTCGATGCCGAACTCTCGCGCTTATATATCGACGGGGAAGATCATGTCGTCAAGCTGGCCGAGGGGGCGAAGAATTCGGCCTACTTGCGCGGAGCCGAAATCTGGATCGACGGGTTCCATACTTTTACACCCCGGGAGTACCGGGCGATCGGAGAGCTGATGCAGGTGGCTTCTTCCGTTACGGTGGCCCTAACGTTGGACCGTCCGTATGACGACGGCTTACCGCCGCATGAGCTCAATCTTTTTCATCCGACGGCGACCACCTACCTCAAGCTGCGGTCTCTGGCGGAAACGCTCGGCATCGAGGTGAGGCCGGACGTCCGGCTGACGTCGCGTCCCTTCCCGCGTTTTCAAGGCAGCGAAACGCTGTCTTATCTGGAGTCGGCCTATGAACAGCGGACTCCCTGGAGCGGGGAGACTCCACCGGCGGATCTGGCCGGTTCGCTGTCCCTGCACGCGGCAAGCTGCCGGAGAACCGAGGTCGAAGGCGCGGCCAGGGAAATGGTCCGTTTGGCCAGGGAAGAGGGGGCGCGTTGGCGCGACATGGCGATGTTCGTCCGGAATTTGGACGATTATGAGCATATCGTGACCCCGATTTTGGAGGACTTCGGCATTCCTTTTTTCCTGGATCGGAAAAAAAGCGTCCTGCATCATCCCCTGATCGAAATGATTCGCGGTTCGCTGGACGTGTCGCTTAAGTATTGGAAGTACGAGGATGTGTTCCGCTGCGTAAAGAGCGAGTTTCTGCTTCCGCTGGACGGGAGCCTGACGCGCAACGATATGGATCTGTTGGAGAATTACGCGCTGGCGAGCGGGATCCAAGGTTACCGTT
The DNA here is from genome assembly GCF_008084145.1 of Paenibacillus faecis. Classification (GTDB taxonomy): domain Bacteria; phylum Bacillota; class Bacilli; order Paenibacillales; family Paenibacillaceae; genus Fontibacillus; species Fontibacillus faecis. The sequence continues at coordinate 397,841 of NZ_VSDO01000002.1, forward strand.
GGCACGACGGACGACCATGGAAAGGGATGCCGAGCCTTTCGCTGGAGGGCGACGAGACCGCACGCCGGGGGGCGGAGAACGAGCGGATGCAGCTGATTGAACAATGCCGCGAGGCGGTTGTGGCGCCGCTGTCCGCCTTCGAAAAGCGGCTGAAGCGGGCCAAGACCGTCAGGGACATGTGTGCGGCGGTTTACCGCCTGCTGGAAGAACTCGAAGCTCCCCGGCGATTGGACCTGCTTGCCCACCGGGCTTTGACGGAAGGTCGGCCGCAGCAGGCGATGGAACACAGGCAACTGTGGGGGGCGGTATTGGATCTGCTCGACCAAATCGTGGAGATGATGGGGGAAGAGAATCTGACCGCCGAATTGTTTGCGGGGGTGTTGGAAACCGGGCTGAAGGAGCTTAAGCTCGGTTTGGTTCCTCCCGCGATCGATCAGGTGGTCGTAGGAAGCACCGATCGGACCCGAACCCGGCATGTGCGCCATGCATTTCTGCTGGGCATCAACGAGGGGATCATGCCGGCCAATCTCCAGGAGGAAGGGGTGCTTAGCGAACAGGAGCGTTTGCTGCTCGGCGAAACGGGATTGGAGCTGGCGCCCGGCACGACGCGCCGCCTGCTGGATGAGCGGTTTTTGATTTACGGTGCCTTGTCCGCGGCAAGCCGTTCGCTCTGGCTGAGCTATCCCATGGCGGATGAGGAAGGGAAAACGCTGCTCCCTTCCGAAGTCATCCGCCATGTGAAGACGATATTTCCGGCGGGGATGCTGCGGGAGAACTTCATCGGCGAAGCTCCGTCCGCGGAGGACCCGCAGGAGCGGCAGCTGGAGTTCGTGAGCCGTCCGGCCCCGACCCTGCCGGTTCTGATCGGACAGCTGCGGGCCTGGAAGACGGGGCTGCCCCTCTCGTCCGTTTGGTGGGAAGCGCTCCGCTGGTTCAAATCGAGACCCGAATGGGAAGGGGACATTTCCCGGCTGCTCGGGTCGCTGGATTACCGCAACCGCGTCAGCGGGCTTACGCCGGCGACCAGCCGCAAGCTCTACGGGAAAAGGCTGCGCACCAGTGTTTCGCGGATGGAGAAGTTTTCGGCCTGCCCCTTCTCCCATTTCGCTTCACACGGCCTCAAGCTGAAGGAAAGACAGCTGTACAGGCTAAAGGCGCCGGATATCGGCCAACTGTTTCATGCGGCGCTTAGCCAAATGGCGATTACCTTCAGAGAGCAGAACCGAAGCTGGGGAAGCCTGACGGAGGAAGAGTGCCTGAAGGAAGCGAACGCGGCGGTCGATCGGCTGGCTCCGAAGCTGCAGGGCGAAATTTTGCTCAGCTCGAAGCGGTACGGTTATATTTCACGAAAGCTGAAAAATATCGTCGGCCGGGCATCGGTTATTTTGGGCGAGCAGTCCCGCCGGGGCAGCTTCGAGCCGATCGGCCTCGAGCTGGATTTCGGGCCCGACCGGCCGCTTCCGCCACTGACGTTCGAGCTGCCGAACGGCTGCGTGATGGAGATCGTCGGACGGATCGACCGGGTCGATGTCGCCGAAGGCGAGGATGGCTTGCTGTTGCGGGTGATCGACTACAAATCGAGCCAAACCGATCTCAAGCTGCATGAAGTGTATTACGGCTTGGCGCTGCAGATGTTGACTTATCTCGATGTGCTGCTTCAGTCGGCCGAATCGTGGCTCGGCGAGTCTGCCTTGCCGGCGGGAGCGCTCTATTTTCACGTCCATAATCCGCTGCTGCAAAGCAGCAATGGCTTGAGTGAAGAGGAGGCCTGGAGCGAGCTGTTGAAACGGTTTAAAATGAAAGGCCTGCTGCTCGCGGACCGGGACGTGATCGCCAAAATGGACGGGCTGCTGGAAAAAGGGCATTCGGAGATTTTGCCGGTGGCGGTGAAAACGGACGGCAGTTTTTACAGCAGCGCTTCCGTGGCGACCCCGGAACAATGGGAAGTGCTGCTCGGTTCGGTACGCCGGACGATCATCGATATCGGCACCCGGATCACGGACGGGGACGTGGAGATTTCCCCGTACCGTTTAGGAACGGAGAGCGCCTGCACCCATTGCGTGTACAAGCCGGTCTGCCGGTTTGAGGAGGCGGTGGAAGGCGGCGGTTATCACCTGCTGAACAAACCGGCCAAAGATCAGATATGGAGCCTGCTGGGCGCAGCGGAAGGAGCGACAGAATGAAAGAAGGAACAGCCATGATGACGATACCGAAGCCGCCAGGCGTTTTTTGGAGCGATGATCAGTGGAAGGCGATCACGTTGTCCGGTGGAGACATCCTCGTCGCCGCCGCGGCGGGTTCGGGGAAGACCGCCGTGCTGGTCGAGCGGATTATCCGCAAGCTGTCGGCGGCGGATGAACCGCTCAGCGTCGACCGTCTGCTGGTGGCGACCTTCACGAAGGCCGCCGCTGCGGAGATGAGGCAGCGGATTCGCGAAGCTTTGGAGAAAGAACTGGAGCGCAATCCCGGAAACGAGCATCTCACACGGCAGTTGGCGATGCTCGGCCGGGCCTCGATTACGACGCTCCATTCCTTTTGCATGGAGGTCATTCAGCGGTATTACACCTTGATCCCGCTCGATCCCGGGTTTCGAATCGCGTCCGAAAGCGAGACGGCCCTGCTCCGCCAGGAAGTGCTGGAGGAGCTGTTTGAGGAGAAATACGCGATGGAGCAGGAAGGCAGCCGCTTTTTGGCGCTGGTCGACTGGTTTAGCGGAGAGCGTACGGATGATGCGGTGTTTGCCCTCGTTCAGAAGCTGTACGACTTCTCCCGCAGCCATTCCTGGCCGGAGCATTGGCTGCGTCAAGCCGCGGCCGCTTTCTGCCCCGCCGATCCGTCGGCATTGGAAGGCGGCCCTTGGATCGCAAGTCTGCTTGCCGACACGGACATGGCGCTAAGCGGGGCGGCGGACCTGTTGACGCAAGCCAAGAAGCTGGCTCTTTCTCCGGGCGGACCGGCGCCGTACGCGGCGACCGTGGAGGAGGACCTGAACACCGTGCTGTCCTTGAAATCAGCCGTCGTGACGGGGACGTGGCGGGAATTGTACGATAGGTTCCAATCCGTCTCGTTCGGAAAATTAAAGCCGTGCAAGAAAGATCAAACGGACCCGGTGATCCAGGAAAGAGTCAAGGGTCTGCGCGAAGAGGCCAAGAAACGGGTCGGCGATTTGCGGAGCCAACTGTTCGGGCGCAGCGCGGAGGCGTTCTTGAACGAGCTCCATCAGGCGGCGCCGGTTATGGAGGAGCTGGCCGCTCTGATCACCGAATTCGGCGAACGGTATCGGCAGGAGAAGACGACGCGCGGCTGGCTCGATTTCTCCGACCTGGAGCATTACTGCCTGCAAATTCTTCGTCATCCGGATTCGACGCCGCTGGAGACGATCCCTTCGGACGCCGCCCGGGAGTATCAGGACCAATTCGACGAGGTCCTGCTGGACGAGTACCAGGACACCAACACGGTGCAGGAGGATATCGTCCGGCTTATCTCCCGTCCGGCGCCGGGCAACCGGTTTATGGTCGGGGACGTGAAGCAGAGCATCTATCGTTTCCGGTTGGCCGAGCCGGGCTTGTTTTTGGAGAAGTACCGGAACTATGGCGACAGCTTCGACGGAGCGGGGCTCCGGATCGATTTGGCGAAGAATTTCCGCAGCCGCAAGCAGGTCGTTAACGCGGTAAACATGCTGTTCAGACAAATCATGAACGAAGGCGTGGCGGAAATCGCCTATGACGCCCGGGCCGAGCTGGTTTACGGCGAAGGCTTTCCCGAAGTGGCGGAAGCCGGCGAAGGTACGGATTATCGGCCGGAGCTGCTGCTGATCGACCGGAACGGGGAAGCGGGCGCCGCCGACCCGGGGGAAGCCGCTTCCGAAGAGAGCAAGGAAGGAGCGGACGAAGAGACCGCCGCCGAAATCGAATCGGTGCGCCTGGAAGCGCGGGCCGTTGCGGCCCGGATCCGCGAGTTGACGGGGGACGGCGGCAAACCGCCGCTGCTCGTTTACGACAAGCAACTGAAGGGAATGCGGCCTGTCTCCTACCGGGATATGGTCATTCTGTTGCGCTCCACGCTTTCCTGGGCTCCGGTTATGATCGAAGAGCTGCGAATGGAAGGGATCCCGGCCTACGGCGAGCTTAGCCAAGGCTACTTCCAGGCCTCGGAAGTGGAGACGATGCTGTCGCTGCTGCAAGTCATCGACAACCCGCGCCAGGATATCCCCCTGGCTGCGGTCCTTCGCTCGCCGATCTATGGGCTGACGGAGGAGGAGCTGGCGGAAATCCGTCTGGCTTCGGGATCGGGCGGCTATTACGATGCGGTGCTGGAGGCGGCGGAAGGGGAAACGGATGATCAGGCCGCGCCGCTGGCCCTAAAATTGCGCGGCTTTTTAAGCCAGTTGGAACGCTGGAGAGCCGAAGCCCGGGAAGGCGAGCTGAGCCGCCTGATCTGGGGGATCTACCGGGAGACCGGGTACCTGGACTGGGTCGGAGGGCTGCCGGGTGGATCGTTGCGGCAGGGAAATTTGAGGTCGCTTTATGACCGGGCCCGCCAATTTGAAATGACGACCTCTTCCAGAGGGTTGTTCCGCTTTTTGCGCTACGTAGGACGCCTTCGGGAAAACGGCGGCGATCTGGGCGCTGCCGCATCGGCCGGTGGTCAGGAGGATGCGGTGCAAATCATGACCATCCACAAGAGTAAAGGGCTGGAGTTCCCGGTCGTGTTTGTGGCAGGGTTGTCCAAAATGTTCAACCGTCAGGATTTGAACGCCAGCTTCCTGATGCACAAAGAGATGGGTTTCGGCCCGAGATTCGTGGACCCGGCACTCCGGGTCAGTTACCCGACGCTGCCGAATCTGGCGATACGCCGTCGGGCGCAAATGGAGCTGCTTGCGGAAGAAATGCGGGTGCTTTACGTGGCTTTGACCCGGCCCAAAGATAAACTGATCCTCGTTTCATCGGTCAAGGACTTGGCGAAGTCGGCTGAAGCGTGGGGGAGCGCGCTGGAGGTCGGCGAAGAGCAACTGCCGGACTATTTGCTGGCCCGGAGCCGATCTTATCTGGATTGGATCGGCCCTTCGCTGATCAGGCATCCGGCCGCGGCGGAACTTCGCCGCTTTGCCGGCTTGCCGGAGCCCGCGGCTTCCATGCCGGACCTGACCGCCGCGGAGTGGGTAATCGGCTTCATCCCGGCAAGGGAGATGCTCCAATCGCAAGCGGAGGCGGCCGTTTCCGCGGCGGTGGACGATGCCGGAACCGGTTCGGATCAAGAGTCGGACTGGAACGCCTCTATGCTTCAGTCGCTGCTGTCGGCAGGGCCGGTACCGATGACGGGGCAGGAGGGTGAAGCCGGAATTAACGATGAGATCGACGCCCGCCTCGATTGGTCCTATCCTTTTGAAGCCGCTACGCGCATTTCGGCCAAAACCTCGGTCACCGAAATGAAAAGAATGCTGGCGGACCAGGAGGAACCGCCGAGCGATGTTTTTGCCGGGCGTGAACTGCGCAGAGAGCTGGAGAAGCCGGAGGAGGCAATCGATTTTACGCTGCATCTACATCGTCCCCGTTTTATGGAACAGGCGCGGATGACGCCGACCGAACGGGGCACCGCCTATCATACGATCATGCAGCACTTGCCTTTTGATCGGGAACCCGGGGAGAAGACGGTTCGGGAAACGCTGGCTTGGCTGGTGGAACGGCAGATCATGACAAGTGAACAGGCGGAAGCGCTGGACACCGGACGCATCGCCGATTTCCTTCGCAGCCCGCTGGGGGCGCTGCTCGCCAAAGCCGATTGGGTTCGCCGCGAGATGCCGTTCAGTTACGGCCTATCGGCCGCGCAGGCTTATCCCCGGCTGGCCCCGCTTGTTGAGGGACCGCTCGGGGACGGCGGGACCCCCGAACTGTCGATATCGGGAGGGTTAGACCAGGAGATCGTGCTGATCCAAGGGATCATCGACTGTCTCTTTTTCGCGGAAGGTCGGCAAATTTTGGTCGATTACAAAAGCGATCGGGTGCTGCCGCATCGCGGCGGCATCGGAGCGCTGACGGAGGCCTACCGTTTCCAACTGGAATTGTACGCATCCGCGGTGGAGGACATCACCGGTGTCCCCGTGGATGAGAAGTGGCTGTATTTCTTCGATACCGGAGAAGCGGTGAAGCTGTGATCGCGCCGGACCTTGACGGAGGATTTGACGATATATGCAGGAAAAGGAATAAAACAGGAGTTTTCTGTTTGTAAGTTGAGGGGGAAGGAAAACATGCGCATTTTGCATACGGGGGATTGGCATCTTGGCCGCACTTTGGAGGGGCGGAGCCGGCTGGCCGAACAGGAGCAATTCCTCGACGAGCTGGTGCTGATGGCGGACCGTCAGCAGGCGGACATCATCCTGATGGCCGGCGATGTCTATGACAGTGTGAACCCGCCCGCCGCGGCCGAGCGGTTGTTCTATGAAGCGGCGGCCCGATTGACGGAGAAGGGCCGGCAGCTTGTGGTCATTTCCGGGAACCACGACCAGCCGGAACGGGTGTCGGCCGCCGCTCCGCTCGTCGCCGGCCGGGGCATCTCGCTCATCGGCCTGCCTACGGCGGAAACGGTGCGGGTTCCGGTGCCGAGGACCAGTGAAACCGCGATGATCGCCGCGCTGCCTTATCCGTCGGAGTCCCGGCTGGCCGAGCTGCTGGCCGGCGACGGGGACGAGACCGAGCTGCGATTGGCCTACAGCGCCAAAGTCGGCAAACTGATGCGGCAGCTTGCGGGAGCTTTCCGCAAGGATACGGTCAATTTGGCGATGAGTCACATTTATGTGCTGGGCGGCGTGGAATCCGACTCCGAACGGCCGATCCAGGTCGGCGGCGCCTACACTGTCGATCCTTCCGCTCTGGATACCGGTGCGCAGTATACGGCGCTGGGCCACCTGCACCGGCCGCAAGCGGTTAAAGGAAGCGGCTTGATCCGGTACAGCGGTTCCCCGCTGTCCTACAGTTTTTCGGAAGCGGGACAAGCCAAATCGGTGATGCAGCTGGATGTGGCCCCGGGGGGGACGCCGCAACTGGAGGAGCTGTTTTTGAGCAGCGGGAAACCGCTGGTCCATTGGAGCTGTCGTGGCGGGCTGGAGGAAGCATGGCGATTCCTCGAGGAAGGACGGGACCGCCATGCGTTCATCGATCTGGAGATCCATCTGACCGAGGCGATGTCCATGGGCGAGATTCAAAAGCTGCGCAAGGCGCATGAAGGGATCGTTCATATTCGCCCGATCTATCCGGGCCGGGAATCGGAGGAGGAGACGGCTTCGCGCTCCCAAATGCCGGTTCACGAGCTGTTCCGGAAATTTTATCAGCGGCAGAGCGGCGGGGCGGAGCCGGAGGACGAGCTGGTGGAGCTGTTTATGTCCTTGATCGCCGACGACGAGGAAGCCCGCGAAGGGGAGGCGGACGAATGAAGCCGATCAGTCTGAAATTGTCGGGATTGCAAAGCTATCGGGAAATGCAGGAAATCGATTTTACCGCCCTCTGCGATACCGGGCTGTTCGGGATTTTCGGGCCTACGGGCAGCGGGAAATCCACGCTGCTGGACGCCATTACCCTGGCGATGTACGGCAAAGTGGGCCGGGCATCCGGCGGGACCCAGGGCATCATGAACCATTCCGAGGACGCTCTGTTCGTCGCCTTTACCTTTGAGCTGATGAGTGCCAAAGGGGCGGAACGGTACCGGGTGGAGCGCCGTTTTAAGCGTCAGGGCGAGCTTTCCGTGAGCAATACGATCAGCCGCTTCATCGAGATTACCCCGGAAGGGGAAAGGGTGCTGGCCGATAAGCTCGCCGAGGTCACGCGGCAGGTGGAGGAGAAAATCGGGTTGAAAATGGACGATTTCACCCGGGCGGTCGTTCTGCCGCAAGGGAAATTCGCCGAGTTTCTGTCGCTGAAAGGCGTGGACCGCAGGCAGATGCTGCAGCGGCTCTTTCACCTGGAAAAGTACGGGGACCTGCTGGCTCAAAAGCTCAGCAAGCAGGTCAAGGAGACGGAGCAGCGCTTGAAGCAGCTGGCGGCCGAGCAGCAGGGGCTGGGTGACGCCTCGGAAGAGGCGCTGCAAGGAGCCCAAGCCGCCCTTCAGTCGGCCGCCGAGCTGGCCGAGGCTCGCCGGCGGGAGCTCGGCGAAGCCCAGCATAGGGCGGCTGAGCTGGCCAAGGTGCGCGAGCTCAGCCGGGAGCGGGCCGAGCGCGCCGCTCTTTTGGCGGCGCTGCGCGAGCGGGACGCGGCGGTCCGCGAGCAGGAGACGCGCCTGGCGCGGGCACAGGCCGCGGAAACGCTCAGGCCGGTGCTCACGGCCTGGAAGGCGGCGCGGCGGCAGGCGGAGGAACGTGGGGCCGCCGCCGCCCGCGCCGCGGAGGCGGCCGCCGCTGGGCAGGCCGCCGCTGCCCGGGCCGCCGCCGAAGCGGAGGCGGCCGCGGGGGCGCTCAGCAGGGACGAGCCGGCCCTGCTGCTGCGCCTGGATCAGCTGGAGCAAGCGCGTCTGCTCCAGCGCGAGTGCGATGCGCTGGCCGCGGAGCTGCGGGAGCTTGCGGCCTCCCGCGAGCAGGGGGCGAGCCGGCGCCGGGCGGCCGCGGAGGAGCTGCACAAGGAGGAGCAGCTCCTCGCGAAAGCGAAGCAGCGCCAGCAAGAGCTGGAGGCGCAGCTTAAGGAATGCGAAGTCAAGCCGGCGGAGCGCCAGAACATCCAGTCCGCCGTTCTGCTCAAGCAGCACCTCGAGCGGTGCCTGCAGGAAGCGGAACGGGCGATGCGGGAGGAGAGCCGTCAGCGTGAAAAAGCGGAGCAGGCGGAGCAGACGCTCGCCCGGATGCTGACCCGCGAACGGGACGCGCTGGAGCTCGGGCGGAAGCTTGCCGAAACGGCGGCGGAATGCCTGGGCCGGCTGCAGACCCTGGAAGCGGAAGGCGCCGCCTTGGAAGCGCAAGCCCGGCGGATGGAGACGTCGATGCGCCTTCTGTTGAAACAGAGGGAGGAGGAGGCGTGGTCCCGCCGGTTGGCGGAGCGGCTGCGCGACGGAGAGCCTTGTCCGGTTTGCGGTTCCCTGCACCATCCGGGCGCGGTTGACGAGGCTGCATCCGGAGAGCCGAACTCCGGGGAGGAGCAACTGAACGAGCTGTCCGCCGTTTTGTCCGGTATGCGCGACTGGCGTCACGCCCTTTCCAGGGACGCGGACCAGTGCCGCACTCAGCTGGAACTGTTGGACGCTGCGGAGAGCTTAAGCCCTATGGCGGGGGCGGTACGCCGGGAGGCGGCGGCCGCGGCGGAGGCGCTGAAGGAGCCGGAGGAGCCGATATCCGTCGACGCGTCGGATGTTGCCTCTGTATTAGCACAGGTACATGAGCTCCGCCAGAGACAAGCGCAGCTGCGGCCGGTGCTTGATGATCTCCAGCGTGAAGTGCGCGACGTCAAAGGGCAGCAGCGCGAAATCCAGGCCGGTTTGGCGGCCGCCAGAGCAGAGGCCGCGGCGGCCCGGGAGCTGCTGGAGCAGATGGCATTAAAAAGCGCCGGCGCTAGTGCGGAACTGGAAAGCAAGCGAAGCGACTGGGCCCGGGAGTTCGGCCGAATGACTCCGGAAGAGGCGGAGAGACTCCGCCTGGACCTGGACGAAAAGGACCGCCGGAGCGAAGACGTCAAGCAGCGGTTAGCCGTCAGCATCCCGTTTATCGAGGAAAAAACGGCCAGAATCGCCGAGCTCGGACGGGACTTGAACGAACGGGACAAACTCCTGCTTCAGTGGGAGGTTCAGGAGCAAGGCAAAGCTTCGCTGTATCAGGAGAAGCACGAGCGTCTCATCTCCTGGATCGGGGAAGCTCCGCTCGAAGCGGCCGTGGCCGAAGCCGGGCAGAAACTGGAAGGGCTGCGCATGGCAGTGGAGCGGAGCCGGAGATCGCAGGCGGAATCCGAAGCCGTGCATCGGGACACCGCGCAGGCCGACGCTTTGGCCCGTCAGGCGTTGACGGCCGCGGTGGAGCAAGAGAAGGAGTGGGAGGAACGCTGGCGCAGCGAGCTGTCCTCCTCTCCATTTCAGGCGGAGGAAGAAGTCCGCGAGGCGTTTTTGGAACCGGCGCAGACCGAAGGATTGGCCGAACGCATCCGCGTTCACCGGGAACAGGAGCGCGAGCATGAAATCGGGCTGAAAGAACTGGATGCCAAGCTCGGCGGCAGGATCGTCACCGAAGCCGAGTGGGAAGCGTGCAGTCAAGCCTTGGAGCAGTCCAGGGCGCAGGATGAGGCGGCGCTTCAGGCTAAAGCCAGAGCCGAAAGGGATTTGGAGGATCTGGAGCGCAGGCACCTTCGTTGGAAGGAACTCGAGGACAAACGGCTTCAGTTGGAGCACAGGTTCGGGCTGCTCGGCAAACTTCAGTCGTCCCTGCGCGGCAACGCCTTCGTCGAATATGTGGCGGAGGAACAGCTCATGAGCGTCAGCCGTGCGGCATCCGGGCGGCTTCGCTCCCTCACCAAGCAGCGCTATGCTTTGGAGACGGACTCCGGCGGCGGATTCGTCATCTGCGATGATGCCAACGGCGGGGTCAAGCGTCCGGTGTCCACGCTCTCGGGGGGAGAGACTTTCCTGACCTCACTGGCATTGGCCTTGGCGTTATCGGCGCAAATTCAGCTGCGGGGCCAGTATCCGCTGCAATTTTTCTTTCTGGACGAGGGCTTCGGGACCCTTGATCCCGAGCTTTTGGATACGGTGATTACCTCGCTCGAGCATCTGCACCACGATCATCTGGCCGTGGGGATCATCACTCACGTCACCGAGCTGCGCGCCCGCCTGGCCCGCAAGCTGGTCGTCATCCCTGCGGAAAGCGGAGGGGCGGGCTCCAAAATCATGCTGGAGCAAATGTAAAAAAATAGTGGGAGGGTGATGCGAATCACAGATACAGTATCACCCTGCTGTTATACTACAGTTAGCCGACATCAATTTTGATAAGCACCCCGGCGGACGTATTGGTGACAGAGAGATGGAGACTCCTTATTTCGGTCCAATACGTCCGTGCGAAACGCGAACTCGCTGAGTGAGCAGGGTGCTTCTTTTTTTTGCCATTTTCCGGTATGATAGGTTTTGCGAGGTATATAGATAGCCCAAGTTAAATTTCAGGAGGGTTTTAAGATGGATAACTGTTTGTTTTGCAAAATTGCGGAAGGTTCCATTCCTTCGAATAAAGTGTACGAAGACGAGCGGTTCCTGGTGTTTCACGACATTCAGCCGGCCGCTCCGACGCATGTGCTGATCATTCCGAAGAAACATATCGCCACGATGAACGATGCCGAGGGAGAGGATTTTGCCCTCATCGGAGAGATGCACCGGGTGGCCCAAGAGGCGGCCAAGAAGCTGGGCGTCGCGGAGAGCGGTTACCGTTTGATCAACAATTGCGGCTCGGACAGCGGACAGGCCGTTTACCATATCCACTACCATCTGCTCGGCGGAACGCGGCTTGGGGCGCTGGTGGCGAATTCGGATTCGCACGCCTGATCGGCGCGTTTTTTCTTCCATATATTAAATTTAGGGTACCCAGGTTGACACCCTATTTATTTTTCCCCTATAATGAAATTTGATGAACCGTGTTATGCTCTTGGACGGTCTGGTCGGAGGGAGGGAAAACTGGTGTCTGAAACTAAAGTTCGCAAAAACGAGACAATTGATGCTGCACTTCGTCGCTTTAAACGTTCCATCGCTAAAGATGGCGTATTGGCTGAGGTGAAGAAACGCAAGCATTATGAAAAGCCAAGCGTAAAGCGCAAGAAAAAGTCTGAGGCTGCTCGTAAAAGAAAGTTTTAGGAGGATTTGGCTACCATGAGTCTTAGCGAGCGATTGAACGAAGATATGAAGCAAGCGATGAAGAGTCAAGACAAGTTCAAACTCTCCACCATTCGAATGGTTCGTGCTACGATTAAGAATCTTGAAATAGATTTGAAAAGACCTTTGAACGATAATGAAGTGCTTGATATCCTAAGTCGTGAAATCAAACAGCGCAAAGATGCCCTCCAAGAATTTGAAAAAGCGGGTCGAGACGATCTTGCCGCAGGTGTCAGAGCGGAAGCTGAGATTATTGCCGAGTACCTTCCCGAACAGCTGAGCGAAGAAGAAATTAAAGTTATTGTACAGCAGACCATCCAGGAAACCGGTGCTACTTCGAAAGCTGAAATCGGGAAAGTGATGAGCGCGCTTATGCCCAAGGTCAAAGGCCGGGCGGATGGCAAACTCGTAAATCAGGCAGTGCAACAGCTTTTGCCATAGTTAAGCCAAAGTAAACACTCTCTACTTCTGTAGAGGGTGTTTTTTCTGTTTCTCATAAATCCGTGACCTTCCGCATAGGGTGTAGAGTAGGGGAAGGAGGATTGCCTCATATGAGCCGGTTTGTCCGCAAAATTCGCAAATGGACGGTCGATGCGCTCGACCTGCCGAGTGATCTCGTATTCGATTTGCCTAGGCTCACCTTGATCGGAGGTAAGCAATTATACATAGAAAATCACCGGGGCGTCGTGCATTTTTCTCCCGAATCCTTGCAGCTGGAGCTTAGCCAAGGCACGCTGGAGGTCGAAGGCAGCGGACTGGTGATCAGGGAAATCATGCCGCAGGAAGTCGTCATCGAAGGGCGGATCCACGGCATTAAATATCGCGGAATGGAGGAATCCTAGTGAAATCACCGGTATTTTCCCAATTGCGGGGAGCCGTGGGCGTGCTGGTCCGCGGCGGTTCGATCGAACGGCTTATTAACGAGCTGGCGGGACAGGGCATTGAGATTTGGGATTTGCAGCCTTTGCCGGACGGAAGCATGAAGATGACGATGCACGTGGCGGACTTTTTTCGGCTGCGTCCGCTGCTCCGCCGGACAGGCTGCCGGGTCCGCGTGCAGCATCGTTCGGGGCTGCCTTTTGCCCTCCTCCGATTATGGGGACGAAAATGGTTCGTCTTCGGATTTGCCCTGTTCATCGCCGTCATATTCAGCCTGTCGCAGCTGGTATGGGATATCGAAGTTAACGGGAATGTCGAAATTCCGGAGGAAGATGTTCTAAAAATCGCCCGGGAAGAGGGGCTGTATCCGTTTCAATGGATTTTCGCCTTGCCGCGGCAGGACAAGCTCTCGGCGGAATTGAACCGGAAGCTGCCGGGGACGTCATGGGTCGGCGTGTCCCGGACCGGGACGCGGGTATCGATCCAGATTGTCGAAGCGACGCAGCCGAAGGAGAAAAAGCTGATGAGCCCGAGGCACTTGATCAGCACGGCCGACGCGGTGATCACGTATATTTATGCGGAGAAAGGGCAGCCCGAAGTAAAGAAAAACGACCGCGTCAAGAAAGGCCAAATTTTGATCTCCGGCTTCCAGGGCGGAGGACAGGTTGTTTCCAAAGGGGAAGTAAAGGGTAATGTCTGGCACGAATATCGGATCGAAGTACCGTTGGTTCGCAAGCAACGGGTATATACCGGCGAAAAGAAGGAGCAAGGATATCTTTACTTCGGAAATACGGCGATTCAGCTCTCCGGCTACGGCAAGACCCCCTTCGAACACTATCAGGTGATGACGGAATTCAATCCGTTGACCTGGAGAAGCTTTAAGCTGCCGATCGGCTGGATGAGCGAAAAAGTGCTGGAAACGACTGAACTCGAAATCAAGCTTTCGAAAGATAAGGCGATTCGTGACGGAATTGAGCGGGCGAAAAGGGATATCGTGGCAAAAAACGGGGCGGATAGCGTTGTTTTGAGTCAAAAAATTTTGCATGAGAAGACAGACAATGGTAAAGTTTATATGAAAGTGCTTTTTGAAGTGGAGCAAAATATAGCGGAAGAACTTCCCATAGTACATGACCAAGGAGAATGAGGCTATTTGTCAGAACAACAACAGAACATAAAAATATCGCTTCAAAACGCCGGTGAGGGGCTGGCCTTGTTCGGCCCTCAGGACGCCTTTTTGAAACTGGTGGAGGAGCATTTTAAAGCGGGCGTCGTCCTGAGAGAGTCGGAGATCACGATCCGCGGCGAAGCTTATGAAGTGGAGCGCGCCCAGCAATTGTTCGAGGTGCTGCTGCAACTGGTGCGCAACGGGTATATTCTTACTGAAAGAGATGTTCTTTATGCGATCGATCTCGCGAAGGAGCTTCGCGCCGATCAATTGCTTGATTTATATAAAGGCGAGATTGCGGTGACCTATCGCGGCAAGCCGCTTCGGGTCAAGACGATCGGTCAGAAGCATTACGTCACGACGATTCGTAAGCGCGACATCGTGTTTGGTGTCGGGCCCGCCGGAACGGGGAAAACTTACCTGGCTGTCGTCATGGCGATCACGGCCTTGAAGGAAGGGGCGGTTAAACGGATCGTCCTAACCCGGCCCGCCGTCGAAGCGGGGGAGAGCCTCGGCTTCCTTCCGGGCGATTTGCAGGAAAAGGTGGATCCGTACTTGCGGCCGCTGTATGACGCCCTTTACGACGTGATGGGGCCGGAACAGACGGCCAAGGCGCTTGAGCGCGGGCTTATTGAAATCGCTCCGCTCGCCTATATGCGCGGACGGACGCTGGACGATTCTTTCATTATCCTGGACGAGGCGCAGAATACGACGCCCGAGCAAATGAAAATGTTTCTTACGCGGCTCGGATTCGGCTCAAAAATGGTGATCACCGGAGACGTTACGCAAATCGATTTGCCGAAAGGAAAGAAATCGGGCCTGGTGGAAGCCAGAAGGATACTTGAATCCGTAGAGGAAATCGGATTTGTCTATTTCGCGGATTCGGACGTGGTCCGGCATTCGCTCGTCCAAAAGATTATTGTAGCTTACGACCGTGCTGCTGAAAATCAGGGTTAATCCGGCCTCCGAACGTTCCGGCCGGCATCGCTGCCGATAGGCGCCCGGAGTTCTTCGCTGAAGTCCCGGGCCGTGCCGAATTCCGGAAACCAAAGCCTTTAAATTTTTCAGGAGGGCTGTCTTTATGACTTCAAAGAGCGATCAAGGAAAAAATAAATTTAATTCCACCACAGCGGGATGGAGGACCAGCGGGTCGGTCCGATACGTCCTGTATGTAGTGCTCGTAGCCATGCTTTATATAAGCATGGCTCCCAAACTTTTGCCGGAAACTTATGATATAGCCGTGGGGATGCCAAGCGATAAGGAAATTTTGGCGCCTATGGAGATCCCGGATACGAAAGCGACGTTAAAGGCCCAGGAGGAAGCGGCTGAAAAAGTCGGGCAGGTTTACACCATTATTCCGCTCCGCAACGAGGCGCTGGTCGCCAATCTTCTGGACCGGATTTTTCGTTTGAACCAGGACGATCAAGTGGCGACGGCGGACAAGATCGATATTTACCGGGAAGAACTGCCGCAGCGCGTGAAGGATCATATCCAAAATTTCATCATGAATAACCGCAATTCGGACAACTATTCGCCGACGCTGTTTCAGGAAGTGACGCAGAAGGTCGATGAGCAGCAGTACCAGATTTCCGAGGAGACGTTCATCAAGATCCCGCGGCTCACGCCGGAGGATATTAATGAAATGAAGCCGGTTGCCGCGGACATCGTGGCCCGTCTCATGACCGATCAAATCGTGGATGCGCAAACGGCTCGGGCCAAAGTGGCCGAGATGGTCAGCACCAGCTCGCTCAGCAAACGCATTTCCCGGGAGGTCGTGCAGGAACTGGCTCGCTTATCTATCACGGCCAACAAGTTCTACGACGAGGAAGCGACGAAAGCCGCCAAGGTGGAGGCCCGGGAGAACACGCCGACCGTTTATATTAAGCAGGGCGACGTGCTTGTAAAAAAAGGCGAGAAAATTACCGAAGAAATGTACGCGCTGCTTGAAAAAAACGGATTGTTAAAGGATGAGGTCAACTATTGGCCCCAATTCGGACTTGTGCTGCTGTCGACGCTGATGACGATCGGGTTGATCATGTTTATGCGGCAATCGGAAGGCGTAAGCCGCTTCAAATATAACAACTCGCAGTTTGTCATGCTGCTTATGATCGTGCTGATTACGATCGTATCCATGCACATTACCGCGATTGTTCAAAACGAGCAGCGCGCCTATATCGGGTATCTCGCCCCGGTGGCGACGGGAGCCATGCTGATCACGCTGTTGATCGATCTGTCCTTGGCTTACATCTGCTCGATTCTGTTCAGCATCCTGGCCAGCGTGATTCTCAACGTGCACCAAGGACAGATTTTTGATTTTGAATTCGGCTTTTTCGCGCTTGTTATATCATTTGCGTCGATCTTTGCGATCCACCGGGCCAGCCAGCGTTCCACCCTGCTAAAAGCCGGCATCATGATCTGTTTGTTCGGATCGGCCGCGGTTTTCACCATGATTTTGCTGAATAATGACGGCTGGACGGAGTCAAGCACGCTGTACGCGATCGGGTTCGCGATTGTCGGCGGCCTGCTGACGACGATTCTCGTCATCGGGCTGATGCCGTTCTTTGAAGTGACCTTCGGCATACTGTCCGCCTTGAAGCTGGTGGAACTGTCCAACCCGAACCATCCGCTGCTGCGCAAGCTGCTGACGGAGACGCCGGGGACTTATCATCACAGCGTCATGGTCGGAAATTTGGCCGAAGCCGCCGCCGAAGCGATCGGCGCGGACGGTTTGCTATGCCGGGTCGGATCCTACTATCACGATATCGGCAAGACGAAGCGGCCCAGCTATTTTATCGAGAATCAGAACAATATGGAGAACCCGCATGATTTTATCGATCCTAAGCTCAGCAAATCGATTATTATAGCCCATGCCCGCGACGGGGTGGAGATGCAGAAAGAATACAAACTGCCGAAGCCGATCCGGGACATAGCGGAGCAGCATCACGGTACGACCTTCCTGCATTATTTCTACCACAAGGCGCTGGCCTTGGCGGAAGAACAGGGCGTCGAGCCGGATTTCACCGAGGATGATTTCCGGTATCCCGGTCCGAAGGCCCAATCGAAAGAGGCGGCGGTCGTCGGTATTGCGGACAGCGTGGAGGCGGCGGTCCGCTCGCTTCGTAAACCGACGGTGGAACAGGTCGAGACGATGATTGAGAAAATTATCAAAAGCCGGCTCGACGACCATCAGTTTAACGAGTGCGACCTGACGATGCGCGAGCTTGATCTGATCGCCCAGACGTTGAAAGAGACGGTGATGGGGATCTTCCATTCCCGGATCGAATACCCGGAGCAGATCAAGAAGACCAAAGGAAATGACGAGAAGGACAGGGGGATGGAAGCCAATGGCGCTCAATCTGGTTTGGAACAATGAACAGGATGTACTCGAGATCGGCGACGAGCTGATCGGACTGCTCGACCGGTTGCTGCAGAAGGCCGGAGAAGCAGAGGGAATTTCGGAAGGCGAAGTCGCGCTCACCTTTGTGAACGATGAAGCCATTCATGAATTGAACCGGGAGTACCGCGGTATTGACCGCCCGACGGATGTCCTATCCTTCGCTATGAACGAATCGCTGGAAGAAGAGCTGGACATCGTGTACGAGCTTGAAGAGGGGGAGGAACTGGACGAATTGGCGGACGTGCTCGGCGATATTGTTATTTCGGTGGAGCGCGCCCAGGCGCAAAGCGAGGAGTACGGCCACTCGCTGGAGCGGGAAATCGGGTTTCTGGTCGTGCACGGTTTTCTCCATCTGCTCGGCTACGACCACCAGGATACGGCGAGCGAGAAGGTTATGATGGATAAACAGGAAGCCGCGCTGGCTCAGGTCGGGCTCGTTCGGTAATGAAGCCGCGGCGAACATGGCGGGACGCCTTCCGAAACGCTTGGGATGGCGTTCTCGCCTCCCTGAAGACGGAGCGTAACCTGCGGTTCCATACGGCGGCAGCCATTGTCGTGATTCTTGCCGCGTTGTACTTTCACCTGCCGGCAAGGGATGTGGCGGTTCTGCTTCTGGTCATAGCCCTGGTCATCACGGCGGAAATGATCAATACCGCAATCGAAGCTGCAGTGGATCTGGCGGCTCCGGAATGGCATCGATTGGCCAAGTTGGCCAAGGATGCCGCGGCCGGAGCGGTTTTGGTCGCCGCGGCTTTTGCCGTCTTCATCGGGATTTTACTGTTCTATGAACCGGTCGGCAGAGCCTTCGGGTGGGTGTCGTAAGCGATACTGCCTATACTGCTCTGGGTCCCTGGAACGCTTCAAGATAAGGAGATGAAATCAATGACTCATAGTGAACTGCTTCAGGAAGCGATAAAAGCACGTACAAAAGCTTACATCCCCTATTCGGGGTTTGGGGTAGGGGCCGCTCTGCTGGATGAGAACGGACATGTCCACCACGGCTGCAACATAGAGAACGCCGCCTATGCGCCGACCAATTGCGCGGAGCGGACCGCGATGTTCCGGGCTGTCGCCGACGGGCTAAAACCCGGGACGTTTCGGGCGATGGCTATCGTTGGCGACACCGACGGACCGATCGCCCCTTGCGGCGTATGCCGTCAGGTGATGCTGGAGCTGTGCGGACCGGATATGCCGGTCATCCTTGGAAACCTTAAGGGAGCGATCCGCGAGACGACCGTAGCCGAGCTGCTGCCCTTCTACTTCAGCTCGTCGGATC
The DNA here is from genome assembly GCF_008084145.1 of Paenibacillus faecis. Lineage (GTDB taxonomy): Bacteria > Bacillota > Bacilli > Paenibacillales > Paenibacillaceae > Fontibacillus > Fontibacillus faecis. The sequence goes on from NZ_VSDO01000002.1 coordinate 416,375, forward strand.
TGTAATCCTGGCGAATAAACGGAAAGGACTAACATCATGGCGAAAAATAAATTCAAATCCGGATTTGTCGCGATCGTAGGCCGGCCGAATGTCGGAAAGTCCACGCTCATGAATCAGATTATCGGTCAGAAAATCGCAATCATGTCGGACAAGCCGCAAACGACGCGAAACAAAATACACGGCGTATATACGTCCGAGGAAATGCAGGTCGTTTTTCTGGATACTCCGGGAATCCATAAACGGCAGTCCAAACTCGGCGATTATATGAACACAACGGCGCTCAACACGCTCGGCGAAGTCGAGGCCGTTTTATTCCTGGTCGATACCGCGGAAGGATTGGGCGGCGGAGACCGGTTCATCATCGAACGGCTGAAGGATGTTCGCACCCCGGTTATTTTGGTACTGAACAAAATAGACCGCATCCAGCCGGAGGAACTGCTACCGATCATTGAAGAATACCGCAAGCTTTATGATTTTGCGGAAATTGTGCCGATCTCGGCCAAGCTGGGAAATAACGTGAACACCCTGCTCGAACAAATCGGCAAGTATTTGCCGGAGGGTCCGCAATATTATCCCGAAGACCAGGTCACCGACCATCCCGAACAGTTCGTCTGCGCCGAGCTCATTCGTGAGAAAATCCTGCATCTGACTCGGGAAGAGGTTCCGCACTCGATCGCCGTGACGATCGAAGACATGAGAGTGGAAGAGAATGGGGTCGTCTACATTTCGGCGGTGATCTTTGTGGAACGGGATTCGCAAAAAGGCATTATCATCGGCAAGCAGGGCTCCCTCCTAAAAGAGGTCGGCAAGCTGGCCAGACAGGACATCGAAAATTTGCTCGGATCGAAGATTTTCCTGGAGTTATGGGTAAAAGTCAAGAAAGATTGGCGCAACCAGGAACGGATCTTGAAGGACCTCGGTTTTCACCGGGATGCTTAAAAGACGAATCAAGTTGTTTTATACTGGGAGTTATTGCAACGCATAGTTCGCCTCCGCCCGCACATCCTATTCTTTGAAGATGCACGCGTCATTTCCGAAGAAAGGATGAATACGAATGCGAGATTTTTCGTGGAAGTATTTTGCGATGACTGGAGATGTCGATGCTTACTTGCTTTATAAAGAAGCCAGCGGCAATCCCGACGAAGAGGTTGCGGCGGCGGAGGAACTGACCGTCGAGGAGGAGACGGCGGAACAGTTCTGAGGATGTTCATAACCGGCAACGGTTCTTGAACAGCGCTGTATTGAAACAGGTCGAGCTTGGGGGAAAAGACATGCTATACAGGGTGGAAGGAATCGTCATCCGCAGCATGGATTACGGCGAAGGGAACAAGATCATCACGTTGTGCACCGAAACCAGCGGAAAGATCGGGGTTTTGGTCCGCGGGGCGAAAAAAATCAAAAGCCGGCACGCGGCGATGACGCAGCTGTTCACCTACGGGGAATATGTGTTTTTCCGGCAGAACGGCGGACTCGGAACGCTGAATGCCGGGGAGTTGATCGATGCTCACGCCGCGCTGCGCGAGGACTTGTTTCTGGCGGCCTATGCGTCCTATGCTTGCGAGCTGTTAGACAAAACCTTGCAGGACGAAGAGGTGGGGAGCTTCTGGTTTACCCAGCTAAAGGCGTGTCTTGAAGGATTGTCGGCCGGTAAAGATCCGCAAATCGTGATCCATCTGTTCGAGATGAAAATACTGCAGGCGGCCGGTTACGGCCCGTCCTTCGAGGCGTGCATTTCCTGCGGCCGCACCGACGATCTTCTGGTCGTCAGTCCGCGCCTGGGGGGCAAACTTTGCCGTTCCTGCCGTCATCATGACCCGGCGGCGCTGCAAATATCGCCGGGCACATTTAAACTGCTGTCGCTGTTTGAAAAGATGGATCTGAGAAGGCTCGGAAACATCGAAGTCAAAGAGGCGACGAAACAAGAGCTAAAAACGGTCATGCGCCATTTTATGGACATGCAGCTCGGCCTTCGGCTTAAGTCGCGTCAATTTTTAGACCAATTGGACAAATACGAGATTTGACGAAGCTCGTAAAATCATATATTATAAATGAGAATTTCCCCCGTGATTCAGGTAAAATGGTTTATGGGGGAACTCATGTGTTGAACGGGAACAGTAATGGGAACGACACCGCTGCAGCGAGCCGGGGACAGTGCAAGCCCGGACGGAAGGACTCATGAAACGGCGCCCCGGGAGCATGAGCCAACGTACGTGAAAAGCGGATTTGAGGTGCGGCATGTTATCCTGGATGCCCCCGCAAATCAAGTAGGGTGGAACCGCGGGAGCAAGCTCTCGTCCCTACGTCTGACAGCAGGCGTAGAGACGGGGGCTTTTTTTGCGTCCCGGTTCTTCCCGCTGAATTTGGCATACCAAGTGTAAAGGAGTTGTGGTTCATGAATTTTCAACAAATGATCTTGACCCTGCAGCAGTTCTGGTCGGAACAAAACTGCATCGTCGTACAACCGTACGATGTGGAAAAGGGCGCGGGCACGCTGAATCCGATGACCTTCCTCCGCTCCATCGGACCGGAGCCGTGGAACGTAGCTTACGTCGAACCTTCCCGCCGCCCGGCGGACGGCCGCTACGGGGAGAACCCGAACCGGCTGTACCAGCATCACCAGTTTCAGGTCATCCTGAAGCCTTCGCCGGACAATATTCAGGAAATATACCTGGAGAGCTTGAACCGGCTGGGGATCAATCCGCTGGAGCACGATATTCGCTTCGTGGAAGACAACTGGGAGCATCCGGGCCTTGGAGCTTGGGGACTTGGCTGGGAAGTTTGGCTCGACGGCATGGAGATTACGCAGTTTACGTATTTCCAACAAGTCGGGGGGATCGAAACGAATCCGGTCGCCGTGGAAATTACGTACGGGATGGAGCGTCTCGCTTCTTATATCCAGGACAAGGAAAATGTCTTTGATCTGGAATGGGTGGACGGGACCAGCTATGGCGATGTTTTCAAACAAGCCGAATATGAGCATTCGAAGTACACGTTCGAAATTTCCGATGTGAAAATGCTGTTCACCTTGTTCAACATGTACGAGCAGGAAGCGAACAAAGCGATGGAACAGCATCTCGTTTTCCCGGCCTATGATTATGTCCTGAAATGCTCCCACACCTTCAACCTGTTGGATGCCCGCGGAGCGATCAGCGTGACGGAACGGACGGGGTATATAACACGGGTGCGCAATCTCGCCCGTCAGGTAGCGGCAACCTACCTGGAAGAACGCGAAAAGCTCGGATTCCCGATGCTGCAGAAAGGGGGCGTTGTCCGTGGCTAAGGATCTTTTGTTCGAAATCGGCTTGGAGGAAATGCCGGCCCGCTTTATTCGCGCGGCCATGGAACAACTGAAGGAACGGATGGAGAAATGGCTGGAGGAATCCGTGATTCCTTACGACTCCATCGAGAGTTACGCCACGCCACGCCGTTTGGCGGTGCTTGTCAAAGGGGTAGCGGAGAAACAGGAAGACGTCCATGAAGAGGTGAAGGGGCCTTCCCGGAAAATCGCTTTGGACGAGAACGGCGCTTGGAGTAAAGCGGCGCTCGGTTTTGCCCGCAGTCAAGGCGTAGATCCCGAGCAATTCACGTTTAAGGAACTCGGCGGGACGGAATATATCTATGTCAGCAAGAGCCGGGCAGGGGTGGAAACGAAAACGATTGTGGCCGAAGGGCTGCAAGGGATTCTCCAGGCGATGAATTTTCCGAAAAATATGCGCTGGGGAAATCATGATTTCAAATTCGTCCGTCCGATCCGCTGGATGGTGGCCTTGTTCGGCCAGGAAATCGTCGAGCTTGAAATCGCCGGGGTTAAAGCCGGCAACGTAACGCGCGGTCACCGTTTCCTGGGACAGGAGACTGTGATCGGGGAGCCGTCCGCTTATGTGGAAACCCTGCGTGGGCAGCACGTCATCGCCGACGTCAATGAACGGGAAGAGATGATCAAACGCCAGATCAAAGCCTTGGCGGAAGAAAAGGGCTGGAATATCGCCGTGAAGGACGACCTGCTGGAAGAGGTGCTGTTCCTCGTGGAAACGCCGACCGTGTTGTTCGGCAAGTTCGAGGAGTCCTTCCTCCAAATCCCGCAGGAGGTTTTGATTACCTCCATGCGCGAGCATCAGCGCTATTTCCCTGTCTTGAACGACCAAGGGGAGCTGTTGCCATTCTTCGTCACGGTTCGTAACGGAGACGCTCGCTCTCTAGATATCATCGCGCGGGGGAATGAGAAGGTGCTGCGCGCCAGATTGTCCGACGCGAAGTTCTTCTATGAAGAGGATCAAAAGCTGGCGATTAAGGACGCGCTGTCGAAGCTCGAGAGCATCGTGTTCCACGAAGAGCTGGGGACTGTCGGCGACAAGGTCCGCCGTATCCGCCGCAACGCGGAGAAGCTCTCTTCCATGCTCGGCGTCGATACGGGCGAAGCGGAGGCGGTCAACCGCACGGCGGAAATTTGCAAATTCGACCTTGTTACGCAAATGGTCTACGAGTTCCCGGAATTGCAAGGGGTTATGGGCGAAGATTACGCCCGCAAAGCCGGGGAGCCGGAGGCGGTCGCCAAAGGCATCTTCGAACATTACCAACCGCGCTTCTCGGGAGACGCCGTGCCGGCATCGACCGTGGGAAGCATCGTCAGCATTGCCGACAAAATCGACACGATCGCCGGATGCTTCTCGATCGGCATTATTCCGACAGGCTCGCAGGACCCGTACGGTTTGCGCCGCCAGGCTGCGGGCATCGTGCAGATTATATTGGAGCACAAGCTGTCGCTCCGCCTGACGGACCTGTTCGTCATCGCTCTCGAAACACATCAGCAATTCCATGAGCTTAAACGCTCGGGCGATGAGATCATGAAGGACCTGATGGAGTTTTTCGGGCTGCGCGTCAGAAAAACCTTGTCCGACAGCTTGCGCTACGATGTGGTGGACGCCGTCATGGCGGCCGGATATGAGGATGTAGTATCCGTCGTATCGCGCGGGGCCGCTCTAATGGACGCCGTTAACGGGCAGGAGGATTTCAAAACGACGGTGGAATCGTTCGGCCGCGTCAGCAATCTGGCCGCCAAGGCGTCGGCCGTAAAAGTCCGCTCCGATCTGCTTGAGGATCCGGCGGAGAAAAGCCTGTACGACACATGGCGCAGCGTGAGCGGCGAATACCGCGATCTGCTCGCTGAACGCAACACCGTGGAAGCGCTGCGGAAGCTGGGTGAATTGAAGGAAGTCATCACCGTGTTTTTTGATGCGGTCATGGTTATGGCGGAAAATGAGGATATCCGGACCAACCGGCTGGCGCTGCTCGCCGCGATCGATGAGGATCTCAGGGCTTTCGCCGATTTCGGCAAGCTGGTTTGGGCATAATAGATGGAAGGAAGGGGGCGGGAGTCCATGCATACACGCATCGTCGTTGACGGAGACTCCTGTCCCGTAAAAGCGGAAATTTCGGAAACGGCGCGGCGCTTCGGCATCAAGGTACTCATGGTATCTTCATACGATCATGTGCTTCGCGAAAGCGAAGGCGTGGAGGTCGTCCAGGTGGACCGAAGCCAGCAAAGCGCCGATCTGTACATTGCCAATCATATTGCAAGCGGCGATATCGTCGTAACGCAGGACTATGGTCTGGCCGCGCTGGCCCTTGCCAAATCTTGCAAAACCATGTCTCCCCGGGGCGATATTTATCACCCGGGGAATATTGATTATTTGCTGGAACGCCGTCATTATCAGGCCAAGGCCCGGCGCGGAGGCCGCCATTCCAAAGGCCCGAAGCCTTTTACCGATGAGGACCGGACTCATTTTACCGAGGTATTGTTAAAACTTTTGCGAGATTTGCAGGAGAATAGGTAATTTTAGCGAATAACTATTTACGTGTTATGAAAGATGAAGGTGGTTTGGATGAATACCGGACGAGGCACAATCCCGGAGGAAGTCATCGAGGCGGTCTTACGGCAGCACGATATCGTCGATACGGTCGGCAAGCACGTTCATCTGACTAAACAGGGCAAATATATGAAGGGGCTCTGTCCGTTCCACTCCGAGAAGACCCCTTCCTTTACGGTGACGCCCGACCGACAAATTTTTCATTGTTACGGCTGCGGCAAAGGCGGCAACGCGATCAAGTTCCGTATGGAGATCGAAGGTCTAACCTTCCCGGAGGCAGTCCGGATGATGGCCGAGGAAGCCCATATCCCGTTTGAGTTCGGGGGCGGAGGCCAAGGAGCGGCACCTAGAAATCTTGAACTGGAACAACAGCTGCAAGCCAATGAGTGGAGCTCCAAGCTGTACCATTTTCTGCTGATGAATACCGAGCACGGAAAGCCCGCCATGGAGTACTTGAAGAATCGCGGTTTTACGGACAAAGCCATCGACACGTTCCAAATCGGTTATGCGCCGGCGCGCTGGGATACGCTGGTTCAATTTTTGGAGAAGCGTTCTTTTGATCTGGGAACGATGGAGAAGGGCGGTCTGATTTCCGCCAAGCAGGACAGAAGCGGCTACGTCGACCGTTTTCGGGATCGTATCATTTTTCCGCTGCATAATCGGAACGGCAAAGTGATCGGCTTCGCGGGGCGTGTTCTGGGGGAAGGTCAACCCAAGTACTTGAATTCCCCGGAAAGCAAATTGTTCAGCAAAAGCAGGACCCTGTACAATCTGCATCAGGCCAAGTCGGAGATCCGGAAGACCCGGCAATTTGTTCTTTTTGAGGGATACGGGGATGTAATCAGCGCTTGGGAGGCGGGAGTTCACAACGGGGTAGCCACGATGGGGACGGCCTTGACCGAGAGCCATGCCTCGATGATGAGGGGGCTGGCCGATGAGGTGATCGTGTGCTATGACGGGGACAATGCCGGACAAGCCGCGGCTTTGAAGAGCATCCCGATATTGGAAGCGATCGGCTTTATGACGAAGATCGCCCTATTGCCCGAAGGTCTGGATCCGGACGAATTTATCCGGAAATACGGCGGCGAGCGTTTCAGGCATCGGATCCTGGACGGGGCTGTTTCATCCGTCAAATTTAAGCTTATATATCTGAAAAAAAACCATATACTGCTAGAGGAAGACGGAAAGGTGGCCTACATCAAGGAAGCGCTGGAAGTGATCGCACCTCTGTCGTCGCCTACGGAGCGGGAGATTTACTTAAAGGAATTGTCCTCCGATCTACAGGTTTCCTTCGACAGCTTGAAGCAGGAATGCAACGAATTACGCCAAGCGATGCAAAAAAAGAACCCGCCCGGGGATAATAAGACCAAAAGGTGGAATAATGGTAGGCATAAAAAGGGGCAGGCATCGATGCCGGTTTTATTGCCCGCTTATCATGTTGCGGAACGAAGGCTGCTTTCCTTTATGCTTCAGGATGACGAGGTTGCCCGTTATGTCGGGGAACGGCTCGGGGACCATTTTAATATCGAAGATCATGCGGCGATCGCTGCTTATCTATACGCCTATTATGCACAGGGGAAAGCCCCGGATGCGAGCAGGTTCATTTCATCGCTGCAGGATGAACGGCTGGAGCAGACCGTCATTTCCATCGCCATGATGGAGACGCCTCAGGAATGGAGCACGCAGGAGCTCGATGATTGTATAAGAGAGATTCAAAAAGTACCTCTCCAGCAACAAATCAAGCGCAAAAAAGAAGAAATGGTTGCGGCCGAGAAAGCCGGCGATTTTTTGCGTGCGGCCCAAATTGCAAGTGAGATTATAGCCCTAGAGAGACAGTAAAAGGAAGGACTTTCGATGTTTCTAGGGAGGAGGGAGCCAGGAATGACGAATGATCAACATACTGAACTAGAAACGGAACTAACTCTCGATCAGGTCAAGGACCGTCTGATTGAACAAGGAAAAAAGAGGTCTTCGTTAACGTATAAAGAAATCATGGAGAAGCTCTCACCCTTCGAACAGGATCCGGAGCAAATGGACGAGTTTTTTGAACATTTGGCGGACTTGGGCATCGACATTACCGGCGACAGCGACGAGGAGTTGACCAACCGGAGCCACGATGAAGAAGGCCGGGATTCCAGCAGGGACGAATTCGGTTTTGAAGACGATTTGACATTGCCTCCCGGCATTAAAATCAACGATCCGGTACGGATGTATCTTAAGGAAATCGGCCGGGTTCCCCTGCTAACCGGGGACGATGAACTGGAGTTGGCCAAGCGAATCGAGAACGGCGATGAAGAGGCCAAACGGCGTCTGGCCGAGGCCAACCTGCGGCTCGTCGTCAGTATCGCCAAACGTTATGTGGGCCGGGGCATGTTGTTCCTCGACCTGATTCAGGAAGGGAATATGGGTCTGATTAAAGCCGTAGAGAAGTTCGACTACAGAAAAGGCTTTAAGTTCAGTACCTACGCTACCTGGTGGATCCGCCAGGCCATTACCCGGGCTATCGCCGACCAGGCTAGAACCATTCGGATTCCGGTTCATATGGTCGAAACGATTAACAAATTGATTCGCGTATCGAGACAACTGCTGCAGGAACTCGGGCGGGAACCTACACCGGAAGAAATCGCCGCCGAGATGGATCTCAGTGTAGAGAAAGTGCGGGAAATCATGAAGATTGCCCAAGAGCCGGTGTCGCTCGAAACGCCGATCGGGGAAGAGGACGACTCCCATCTGGGCGACTTTATTGAGGACCAGGAAGCTTTGGCGCCGGCGGATGCCGCCGCATACGAGCTTCTGAAGGAGCAATTGGAGGATGTTCTTGACACGCTGACCGAACGGGAAGAGAATGTGCTTCGCCTGCGTTTCGGATTGGATGACGGCCGCACGAGAACGCTGGAGGAAGTAGGCAAAGTATTCGGCGTGACGCGGGAAAGAATTCGCCAGATCGAAGCCAAAGCGCTCCGCAAATTGCGCCATCCGAGCCGCAGCAAACGGCTGAAGGATTTTCTCGAATAAGCGTGGAACCGACCTTCTGCAGCCAGCAGCAAGGTCTTTTTTTTCGGTGCCGGAGCGCACCGGAGATCGGGAATTATTTCCTTCTTTATGATTTATTGTTATTTATTTTAGCTCTTTTCCGGTGTCATTGCAAATCAAGCGGGGCGGCGGACCGGAGCTGACGGTTCACAAAAAAGGGTAAAAGGATGTGGAGGCTTCTTCATGAAACTTTCGGCCAGATTACAACATATCGCCGATCGGCTCCCTGCCGGGTGCAGGATGGCGGATATCGGCTCGGATCATGCTCTGCTGCCCGTATACGCCGTGCAAAACGGCATCGCCTTATCAGCCATAGCCGGAGAGGTCAATGAGGGTCCGCTCGATGCGGCCCGGCGACAGGTAGCCGAGGCCGGGGAAACCGGGCGCATTTCTGTGAGAAAAGGCGACGGCCTGGCCGTGATCGCGCCGGGCGAGGTCGATTGCATTACGATCGCCGGGATGGGCGGGGCGCTGATCGCTACGATCCTCTCGCAGGGAAAGGAAAAGTTGGCAGGGGTCACGCGCTTGGTGCTCCAGCCGAACGTCGGGGAGGATCTCGTTCGGCGGTGGCTCGTGCAGAACGGCTGGTATTTGACCGACGAAGCCATACTGGAGGAAGACGGAAAGGTTTATGAAATCCTTACGGCAGAGCATGCGGAGGATGCGAACGAGCTAAACGAAGCATTATACCGGGAACGTACTATTCCCGGCTGCTCCGTACCGCTCACTGAAGAGCTTCAACTGTTAATGGGACCTCGGTTGACCATGGCGCCAGAGGAAGTATGGGAAGCCAAATGGCGTTCGGAAATCGCCAAGCTCGAAAAGATACGGAAGTCCGTCGCCGCTTCCAAACAAGAGTCGGCGCGGGAAAAAGCAGAGGAATTGACAAGCCGGATTCATCAGCTTAAGGAGGTCGTGACATGCTTGCCAAAGGTCAAACCGTAATCCAGATCATGGAGCAGCTTGCTCCTAAACATGTCGCCATGGAGGGCGATAAAATCGGTCTGCAGCTTGGGAGTCTGCAGAAGGATATTACCGGCGTGCTCACCGCGCTGGACGTAAATGAAGCGGTGGTGGATGAAGCGATCCGGCTAGGGGCCAATCTGATCATCGCCCATCATGCGATCATTTACCGTCCGCTCGCCAATCTGCAAAGCGACACGCCGATGGGGAAAGTCTACGAGAAGCTGATTAAAAACGACATTGCCGTCTACGTAGCCCATACCAATCTGGATGTAACTGAAGGCGGAATGAACGACTGGATGGCGGAAGCGTTAGGGATCCGGAGCAGCGGCTCCGTGGAGGACATTCATACCGACCATTTGTACAAGCTCGTCGTTTTCGTGCCGAAGGATCACCACAAACGGGTATTGGATGCCGTCCTGAACGCCGGAGCGGGGGCGATCGGCAATTACAGCCACTGCAGCTTTAACATTGAAGGTTACGGCACTTTCGTGCCCGGCGAGGGGACCGATCCTTATATCGGAGAGCAGGGAAAGATGGAGAGAGCGGAAGAAATCCGCATCGAAACCATAGTGCCGCAGAGCATCCGGAACAAAGTAATCCAGGCCATGCTCAAAAGCCATCCCTATGAAGAGGTGGCTTACGATTTATATCCGATGGATCTCAAAGGCCGGACCTTCGGGCTCGGAAGAGTCGGTCCGTTGGATACGCCCGTCACGTTGGAGCAATTTGTGCAGCGGGTGAAGGAGAACCTGAACGTGCCGAAGGTTCGTGTCGTTGGCGATCTAAGCCGCCAGATCAAAAAAGCGGCGGTGCTTGGCGGCTCGGGCGGACGGTATTGGAAGGCGGCGATGTTCCGGGGAGCGGATGTGCTCGTCACGGGGGATATCGACTATCATACGGCACAGGACGCGGAAATGGCCGGTATGACGTTGATCGACCCGGGGCATAACGCGGAGAAAATCATGAAGTCCAAGGTCGCCTCCTGGCTGCGCGAAAAACTTGCGGAGCAGAAATACACTACGGCGGTGCATGCGTCCGAAGTCGAAACGGAGCCTTTTATTTTCCTTTAGTTCCTGCCGTTTCATACTTGTGATTCCGCTCCATTCCCTGTATACTATCAAGTGTTGCCTTCGAAAGTTTGACAGACAATCGCCGGCGGCTTTAAGCCGCGGGAGGAAAGTCCGGGCTCCATAGGGCAGGGTGCTGGATAACGTCCAGTCGGCGCGAGCCGAAGGATAGTGCCACAGAAACGGACCGCCGATGGCCGCTGCAAAGCGTGCACAGGCAAGGATGGAACCGAGGTGTAAGAGACCCCGAGGAACGCTGGTGACTTCGTTCCTGGTAAACCCCACCTGGAGCAAGACCTAATGGGACGCAGCTTCTTTGCTGAAGCAGCCTTAGCCCGAGGCGCGTCCGGGTTGGTCGCTGGAGCCGCCCAGTAATGTGCGGCCTAGATAGATGATTGTCGCTCAACGCGGGAGGGTAGTTCCCGTTTTACCGCAAAGAGTACAGAACCCGGCTTACGGCAAACTTTCATCACTGCAACCTTGTTTTTTCCTTTACAATTGTTCAAAGAGGCTGTCCCGAGCAAATATGCTCAGGGCAGCCTCTTTTCTGTTACTTGCCTTGTTTGAGAATGTTGTCCACCTTACGCTGCATCGACTGCGGCCAGAACTGCAGAGGGGCGTCATTTCCGCCTCCCGCCGCCTCCAACGCCGCGAAGACATCGATCTGTCCGTATCCGAAGTATTTGTCGTGCCCGGGATCCCCGAGATCGATGACATTGCTGCGGATTATATCCATCACCTCGGTGTTCTTCAGCTCCGGGTTGATCGAGCGGATCAGAGCCGCCAGCGCCGATACGTGCGGGCTGGCCATGGAGGTGCCGGACAGGGCGGCGTATTGGTTGTCGGGGTACGTGCTGGCGATGCTTTCGCCCGGGGCCATCACGTCCACGTAGTCGCCGTAATTGGAGAAGGAGGCGCGCTGCTGCCGATAGTCGGTGGCCGAGACGGACAGCACTTCCGGATAGGCGGCGGGATACCCCGGACGCTCCGTGTTATCGTTCCCGGTCGCCGCGATCAGGACGACATCCCGGTCGAAGGCGTACTTAATCGCTTCATGAAGAAACTGGGAGTCGGCATAATTGCCAAGACTCATATTAATCACCTTCGCTCCGTGATCCGTGGCCCAAATAATCCCTTGCGCCACGGAATAAGTCGTCCCGGAACCGGTGCTGTCCAAGGCTTTCACCGGGAGTATTTTGCCTCCCCACATCATGCCGGCGATCCCTTCGTTGTTGTTCACGTTGGCGGAGATGATCCCCGACACGTGGGTTCCGTGTCCGACATCGTCCGAAGGCGCTTGGTCCGGCGCGATGACGTTATAGCCTTCCAGCAGACGACCTTTAAGGTCGGGATGTTTCAGATCCACGCCCGTGTCGACTACTCCGACGATCACGTCGTTGCTGCCCTTGGACAGTGTCCAGCCCCGATTGGTCTCGATGATGGGCAGGTTCCATTGGTAGTCCGAAAACAACAGGTCGTTGGGGATTTCCGGAGACTGTTCATCCGCAAAGCCGGTCCCTTTTTCATTCGTCATGTACAGGTAATGGGGTTCCACATAATTCGGTTTCCAATGTTTATGAAAATAGTCTCGCAGCTGCTGCGCATTCATCGTTTCGGAGCGAAAAATATAGGTTCGTCCGATGTTCCGTGCCGGTTTGCAGTGGAGGTCGGCATGCATTTTTTTCAAGTCCCGTGCGGAAGGGGTCTCCCCGAACGTCACAACGATTTCATTTTCGTAATAATGGCTTGCTTTCTCGTTATCGTGACCGGTTTTTACGGTGATGTCCCGCAAGTTGTCGGCATGTACGGATTCGACCTTGTATTTTCCTTCTTTCGGATACGGAATCAAACGCAGGTTTTTGTTCTGATGTTCCTGCACCCGACGCAATATCCCCGTGTCCATTACCGCGATAATCCCTTCCCCCGTTTTTCCGGAAGGCTCGGCAAGGACGAAATATTTGGGATTCCCGCTTGGGAAGGCGGGAGATTCGTAAGCCCGGCCTTTTTGCAGCGCTTTACGGGCGAAGCCCAGATATCCGTCGATCTGCTTTAAGTCTTGTTTTCCCGGACGGAAGGATTTGCCGCGCATTTCCTGTTCCTGTTCGCCCGACCGCCAACGGAGAGAGAGAAACTGCAAATGGTCTTGTTGGAGGGTCCGGGCGGTCTGCATGCGGCTCGATTGGGAAACGGCCGACCACTGTTCCGCCATGCTCTTCAGATGCCGTTTCGCATCCAGTCGGGCCAATTTTTCCGTTGTCGTCATGTCGCGATGCAGCATCATTTTCTTTAGCTTGTGTTCCTCGGCCGCCTTCACCGGAGTTCCTTTCCCGGAGGGCGGGGGGACGGGCGAAGAGGTGTCCGGAATCAGATTATAGAGGGCAACGGCCGCTACACCCGCCAAAGCCAGAGCGGCCCATCGCTGCCATTTCATCAGAAGTTCCTCCTTTGTAGGCGTCATCGTTGTTATGGATTAGAATGAGGTAAAACCGGGTGTTTTATTCCTTCGGTCCTGGCGGAAGGATACCGCTTTCATCGATTTTATGTTACGATGATTCCGGGGACAAACTATAAAGCGCCGATACCTGACGGCTCAGGGGAGAGGGAGTATGGGAACCATGTCACAAACCAATATCCAGCAACTATGCGCGAGAGCGAGAGAACAATTGAAATCGGCAATCGGCCAAATGGAAACCTTCCTAAACCATACGACGTTGCCACAGCTGGCGGAGGGGCAGGATGAAGAAACCGTCCATTTTTATCGGGGGTTTTTAGCCGATCTTCGTCATTTGCTTGTTTTCTCGGAGGTGTGGCAGGAGAAGCTGGGGATCGTGCTGCGGCGGGGAACGTTTGATCCGGAATCCGCCGAAAAAACGCTTTATCGTGTTTATCACGATTGTGTCAACGCCTTTTTTTATCCTAAAAATGAAAGTTATTCCGAAGATGGGCGGTATGCCTATACCGGTCAAGACGCGATTCGATTCCGCAAGAAACCGGTACGCGCGGCCCGGGACGTTATTATGGAGATCTCCAAAGTATACGAGGAACTGCGCGATGAATTAACGTACTATGAGAGCGATTATCTGACACAGCTCCGGATGCGGAGCAAATAACTCCAAAACCATTATCCAAGATGCCGAGAGATGCCGATTGTGGCATCTTTTTTTGTTGCATTTTAACAGGCAGGGATCCGCATAGACCAACCTGTACCCGGGGAAAATGAAGTGTGAGGTGATCATAATGCCAAACGGGGATAAACCCATTGTTAAATGCAGCGTGTCCAATTGTTCTTACTGGGGTGAACAAAACGTTTGTAAAGCGGATTTAATTATGATCGATATCGATCAGCACGCCGGCGCTCATTACGATGCCGAGTTTGCCGGAGAAGCCTTCGACACCGATCATCGGGACAAAGCCGCCTCGTCCTCGGCAACTTGCTGTCACACCTTTAAGCCGAAATCATCTTAAGAGCTACCTAATTTTAGGAGGTGCTGTGATGACTGATCGAATTAAGGATAAGCGGAAAAGCTCCGTTTCCACAAAGAAGCGTGTGGATTTCCCCAGAAAAACCAACAAGGAAGAGTATGCCGTCGAGGTTGCGCCATTGAGAACCGCCGCGGACCACGAAACCTTGTCGGAACGTTCGAAAGATAACGGTGTCGGAACCTCAAAACAACGTGTGGATTATCCTAAAAAAACGCACAAGGAAGAGTATGCCGTCGAGGTCGCGCCCCTGAGAACCGCCGCGAACCACGAAACCCTGTCGGAACGTTCGAAAGGTAACGGTGTCGGAACCTCAAAACAACGTGTGGATTATCCTAGAAAAACACACACAGAAGAGTATGCCGTCGAGGTCGCGCCCCTGAGAACCGCCGCGAACCGCGAAACGTTGTCGGAACGTACGGAAGGTAAGGGCGTCGGAACCGCAAACCGCTCCCAGGCCGATACGGCCGGGGCGGGCAAAACCGTAGGTTATGTGGGCGTCGGGCTCGGGATCGCCTCCTTGTTCATGTGGTCCATCATCTTGGGCCCGCTGGCTGCCGTAATGGGCTTTTACGCTTACAGCCAGGGTAATAAAACCTCGGGGGCCTGGGCGATCGGGCTCGGGATTGTTTCGACATTGAGCTATTTCGTTCTTATTCCGTTTACCCGCTAAACTTGCTCCGGTTAAGGCTGACGTCGAGAGACGCCGGCCTTTTCGGGATTCGGGAAATTTTTGCAAATTCCGATAAAATAGGTGGTCAAGCGGCGGGTTCCCGTGTAAAATATATGGCATAATACCTTTTGATCGTAGAAGAGGAGTTTAGTTACATGCAAATCGATCCGCGGACTATGGGACAATTGATTCAGCTTCAAACGAGAAGCGAGTTGGATTTACAGGGGAATTCGGTAAAGGGAACCACGGTGGACAGCCAGGGCTCCTTGTTTGACATATTGCTGCAAGAGATGATGATGGCCGAGGGAGAGTCCTCCCTGAAGGATGCCTCCGGAAGCTTGACGGCTTCCGCTCTGGCTTATGGGGACAGCTATGATGGAATGCTCTGGCAAACGCTGCCTGGAAGCGGAAGTCAGGCTGTGGAGCAGGTTATGGGACCAGCCGAGCCGGCTTCGGTGTCCTCCGGGGATCGAACCTCGCGACCGGTCGGGGATCTGGACGAATTGATCGCCATGGCCAGCCGGAGGTACGGCGTATCCGAAAGCTTGATCAAGGCGGTGATCGAGACGGAGTCTTCTTTCAACCCGAAAGCCGTTTCTTCCGCAGGGGCCAAAGGACTAATGCAGTTGATGGACGGAACCGCCGCCGGGCTTGGCGTCAGTGATCCGTTTGACCCTGTCCAGAACATCGATGGGGGAACGCGGTACTTGGCCAATCAAATCAAGCGCTTCGGCGGAAACGAGAATACGGCGCTGGCCGCGTATAACGCAGGGCCGGGGAGACTGCAGAGACTGGGAATTTCCAATGACGCGGAGCTGATGGACAAGCTGCATCTCCTTCCCCGGGAGACGCAGAATTATATCGGCAAAATCGCGGCCGCCCGATCGAAATATGAAGTTTAATCCGCTTGTCTTTTTTAGCGGGCTTATCTAAAGAAGATCAGAAGGAAGAACGCGGGAACCGGAAATGCGTTTTTCCTTTTGGTCTTTTTAACTTTGGGACATGCTTCAGGGGGGATAGACACATGAAATATTTCGATAACGCCGCAACGACGCCTCCCTATAAGGAGGTCATCCATACGATCACCGAGGTAATGTCCGCCCATTACGGAAATCCGTCCTCTTTGCATCGATATGGCGAGGACAGCGCGCGTTTGCTGCAAAAGGCGAGAGAGGTCTGCGCGGAGGCTTTGGGCGTACATGCCGGGGAGATCGTGTTTACTTCCGGGGCGACCGAAAGCAATAACATAGCGGTTAAAGGCGCCGCTCTACAGTGGATAACCCGGGGAAAGCACTTGATTACGACGATGACGGAGCATCCCTCGGTGTTTGAATCCTTCAAGCAGCTGGAGCGGCAAGGCTGGGAGGTAACCTACCTTGAAGTGGACGCGGCGGGGGAAGTAACGGAGGAGCAGGTGGCGCAAGCCGTCAGAACGGATACGGTTCTGGTTTCCGTCATGCATGTCAATAATGAGACGGGGTGCGTGCAGCCGGTCGCTGAAATCGGCAGAATGCTGAAGAAGAAGTATCCCCGGGTGCTTTTTCATGTGGATGGCGTTCAGGGATTCGGCAAGGTGCCATTATACCTTAAGGAGAGCGGCATTGATTTATATAGTCTGTCCGCGCACAAAATAAGAGGGCCGAAGGGAATCGGCCTTCTTTATGTCCGCGAAGACGTTTCGCTCTTCCCGCTGCTGACGGGGGGAGGGCAGGAAGGGGGGCTTCGTCCGGGGACGGAGAACATCCCTTATATCGTCGGCATGGCCAAGGCGGTTCGGATGGCGAAGGAAGCGGAAAAGACGGTATCGGAGAGGCTGAAGCTTTTGCGGGCCACGTTGATGGAGGGGATTTCGCGGCTACCCGAGCTCAAGCTGAATTCGGTCCCGGAGGGAGCGCCCCACATCGTGCATTTTTCCTATCCCGGCATGAAAGCGGAGGCTTTGCTGCATATGCTGGAAGAGGAGGGCTTTCTCGTGTCCACGAAATCCGCATGCTCGTCGAGGAAAGCCGAACCGAGCCGGGTCCTTCAGGCCATGGGGAAATTGCCGGACATCTGCCTTTCGGGCATTCGGATCAGCCTGGGCGACGAGCATACCGAATCGGATATTCAGGACCTGATTGCCGCGCTGAACAAAGCGGTAGGCCGGGTCCGTCATTTAAAGGGAGAGAACCTAACATGATCGCATACGATATGCTATTGCTCCGTTTCGGAGAAATAACGCTAAAAGGAAAAAACCGCATGCGCTTCGAAAAAGCGGCGCTGATGCATATAAAATCTTTGCTGCGTCCGTATCCCGCGGTGGAAATTTTAAGGGAATTCGGCCGGATCTATGTCCTGTTAAACGGGGAACCGGCCAGGGAGATTATTGAAGCCCTGAAGCAGGTATTTGGCGTAACCTCCATCAGCCCGGTCAAGATCGCTCCTCCCCGGCTGGAGGAAATCATAGCTGCTGCAAAGGATTTTGTGAGGGAGCTTCCCGCCGATCGGGCCATTCCGTTCAAAGTGAACGCCCGGCGTGTCTGGAAGCCGTTCCCTTACGGGTCGCAGGAAATGAACCGGCTGATCGGGGGACCTGTCCTTCAGGCGTCCCCGCAGCTTAAGGTGGATGTCCATCACCCGGAAGTGGAGCTGCGCGTGGAGATTCGCGAGCAGGGGGCTTATATTTTCTCCGAAGTGATTCCGGGAGCCGGCGGCTTCCCGCTGGGAACCAACGGCAAGGCGATGCTGCTGCTTTCCGGAGGGATCGACAGCCCGGTCGCGGGATGGTCCGCGATGCGCCGCGGGCTTGAGATCGAATGCGTGCATTTTCACAGCTATCCGTTTACGAGCAAGAGAGCGGAGGAAAAAGTGATCGAGTTGGCGAAAGTATTGTCCCGGTATGCCGGCCAGGTCAAATTGCATCTCGTTCCGTTTACGGAAATTCAAACGTCGCTGGCCAGAACCGGGCAGGATAATTTGATCATCACGCTGATGCGAAGATCCATGCTTCGGATCGCCACCAGGCTCGCCGAACAAAGCGGCGCGCTGGCGCTCGTCACGGGGGACAGTCTGGGCCAGGTGGCCAGCCAAACGCTGCCCAGCATGAATGTCATCGGGCGGGCTACCGATCTGCCGCTGCTTCGTCCGCTGGTGATGAACGACAAAGAGGATATCATACAAACGGCGAAAAAAATCGGGACGTATGACCTGTCGATTTTGCCGTATGAAGACTGCTGCACCCTCTTCGTTCCCAAGTCCCCTTCGACGAATCCGAATCTGCGGATTGTGGAGAAGATCGAAGCGGGACTAACGGAGCTCGCCGAGCAGGTGGAGGCTGCCGTGAAGGGCACGGAAACGCTGGTCATCCGGCCGCATGAAGAGGTGAAGCGGAGGTCCGACCAAGAAGAGGGAGCCGCGGTTCCCGACAAATGGTTCTAAAAAAAATAGCTCCCGGAAGCCTTCTATATAAGATGAACTCTTTAGTTCAACTTATTTAGATTCGGCTTCGGGAGCGATTTTCTTTTCCGACAGCTACTTATCGGGTTGCCGGGTGAGACTTGGCTTTCTTCTTCTCTCCGCGCTGCTTCTGTTTCTTCAGATAGCCGGCCAACAGAACGCCAGCGACGACCAGGGCAATAAACAGGTACCGCAGCAGAGGGTTGTCCTCAAAAAAGTGCAGGAAATGCGGCTCTTCGGTAATCATGTGGGATGCGGTGTACGCGAGAACGCCGGCGCCAACGTAGGCGATCCACGGAAACAAGGTCAACAGTTTGATAAACAGGGTGCTTCCCCAAATGACGATCGGAACGCTGATCAGCAAGCCGATCACCACGAGAATCATATGTTGGCCGGATGCTCCGGCGACGGCAATCACATTATCGAGCCCCATCGCCGCGTCGGCGATGACGATCGTACGGACGGCGGGCCAAAGCGAATCCTTGGCTTCGATGGAATCGTGGTCGCCGTCATCGGCGAGCACTTTGTACGCGATGAATATGAGCATAAGGCCGCCGACCGCCAAAAGCCACGGAATTTGCAAAAGCCATACCACGATCAGCGTAGCCAGAATACGAAGCACAACGGCACCGCCGGTACCGTATAGAATCGCCTTCTTCTGCACGCTTTTCGGAAGTTTACGGGCCGCCATACCGATGACGATGGCGTTGTCTCCGGCCAGGATCAAATCGATGAATATGATGTTGACCAGAGCGAGAAAAAATGCTGGACTGAATAATTCCACTTAAAAGTCACTTCCTCTACACACGTATATACGAATTATTTAACCAAAAGGATTCATTTGTCCAGATTTTTTATTGCCGACAAAAGTTCAGCATAGCTTGCCCCCTTGGGACATACATGTTTAGAGGGGGGATGTCTTGTGGAACAGTTGCTTCTGCTTTCCGAGATTTTGATTATCAATCTGGTGCTCAGCGGGGATAATGCGCTGGTCATTGCCATGGCCAGCAAAGACCTGCCGCCGGCGCAGCGTAAGCAGGCGGTCTGGTGGGGAGCTCTCGGCGCGGTGCTGCTGCGTTGTCTCCTAACCTGGATCGCCGTTATTATATTGCGGATTCCTTTCATCCAAGCGGCCGGGGGGCTGATGCTTGCCGGAATCGCATTTAAGCTTCTTATGCCGCATGCGGAGGACACCCGGGTGAAGGAAGCTCGGACGTTATGGCGTGCGGTACAAACGATTTTGGCCGCCGATTTTATCATGAGCCTGGACAATGTTCTTGCCATCGCGGCGATTGCCGAGGGAGATCTGGCGATCCTGGTGATCGGTATCGGCATCAGCATTCCGATCGTAGTTTGGGGAAGCAACCTGATTGCCGAATGGCTGCAGCGCTTGCCGATTCTGACCTACGCCGGTGCGGGAATTTTGGGATATACGGCTGGAGAAATGCTCCTTAACGATCCCAAGCTGGGAGCCCTGCTTGAAACGATCGTGCCGTCGTTGGCGCATCTGTTGCCGTTTGTGCTGGCCGCGCTCGTTATTATGTTCGGCTGGGCCCATAAATATAATGCCAATCGCGGGTAATTCAAAATGTGTCGTCCAGACGGGCGGCCTGCAAAAAATCATTCCGTCGCCGCGCGGCGGAGTGGTTTTTTTTGCTTTGTTCGTGATAAACTGGAATGAGAAGGAAGTCGACATTTGCTGCGGCCTGTCCTTCATTGTCATCTGGAAGGTGTGTGATGGGATGTCCGATAACAACAAACTCACGACGGGAATACTGATTTTGGCCGCAGGTATCGTCATCCTGCTGGGAAAGCTCGGGGTGTTCAGCTTTTTGGGCAAGGCGCTTTGGCCTTTGATTCTGCTGGTCCCGGGGATTATTTTTCATCTGTGGCATTTTTGGCGGAAAGGGCCTTCCGAACTGCTTCTGCCGGGTGGAATACTGGTCGTTTACAGTATTCTGTTCTTCATTGCGAATTTCTGGGGTTGGCATACGTTCAAGTACACTTGGCCCGGACTGATTCTCGGCATTGCGGTCGGGCTCTATGAATATGAGTATTTCTCCAAAATGCGTCAAAGCGGCGTTTTGCTCGCAGCCGTCATCTTAGCGGCCGTGTCCGTCATCTGCTTCGGATTTACACTGTTCTCGCTGGCGCTGATCTATGTGGTGGCCATCGTCTTGATCGCCGTCGGAACCTGGCTGATCGCCGCCCGTGGCAAAACCCGGCGCAATTGGTAATACCGCAGAGAAGTTCTTGAAATTTTCATGATTTTGCGTATAATATAAGGGATATGTCCAAGCGTCGGTGATGTGAATTATCCGACGCTTGTTTTGTGGTGAATCAAGCTAATCCAAGCTTTATGGAATAAGTAAACAGAGATGAAAGGATTTGGAGAAAACCCATGCATGAAAGAAAAAACATTCGCAACATTGCGATTATTGCCCACGTCGACCACGGCAAAACGACGCTTGTCGACAAGCTGCTCCAGCAATCCGGCATTTATCGGGAGAACGAAGCCGTTCAAGAACGCGCGATGGATTCCAACGATCTTGAGCGGGAACGCGGGATTACGATTTTGGCGAAGAACACCGCCATCACGTATAAAGATTATTTGATCAACATCGTGGACACCCCGGGACACGCCGATTTTGGCGGCGAGGTGGAGCGGATCATGAAGATGGTCGACGGCGTGCTGCTCGTTGTCGACGCGTACGAAGGCTGTATGCCGCAGACGAAGTTCGTGCTACGCAAAGCGCTGGAGCATCAACTGACTCCGATCGTGGTCGTCAACAAAATCGACCGTCCGGCCGCTCGCCCGGCGGAAGTGATCGACGAGGTTCTCGATTTGTTCATTGAACTCGAAGCCAATGATGAGCAGCTGGAATTCCCGGTTGTCTATGCTTCCGCACTCAACGGAACCTCCAGTCTGGATCCGGAGAAGCAGGACGAGAACATGCTCGCTTTGTATGAGACGATTGTCGAACATATCCCGGCGCCGACCGAGAAAGTGGATGAACCGCTGCAGTTCCTGGTGACGCTGATGGATTATAACGAATACCTGGGCCGGATCGCCATCGGCCGCGTCAACCGGGGGGTCATTCGTCAAGGCCAGAGCGTGGCGGTGATGACCCGCGAAGGCGGCAAGAAAATGGCGAGAATCGAGAAGCTGTTCGGATTCCAAGGGTTGAAGCGGGTGGAGATCGAGGAAGCGGGCGCCGGCGATATCGTGGCGATCGCGGGAATCAAGGACATCAACATCGGGGAAACGATCGCGGACCCGAACCAGCCGGAAGCGTTGCCGGTTCTGAAAATCGATGAGCCTACCCTGCAGATGACCTTCCTCGTGAACAACAGCCCGTTTGCGGGACGCGAAGGCAAATGGGTCACCTCGCGGAAATTGCGCGAGCGTCTCTTTAAAGAACTGGAGACCGACGTTTCGCTCCGCGTGGATGAAACGGACAGCCCGGACGCATTCATCGTATCCGGCCGCGGTGAGCTTCATCTCGGAATTCTGATCGAGAATATGCGCCGCGAAGGCTATGAGCTTCAGGTTTCGAAGCCGGAGGTTATCATTAAGGAAATCGACGGCGTCAAAATGGAACCGATCGAACGCCTGCTGATCGACGTACCGGAGGAAAGCATGGGCGCCGTAATGGAAAGCCTCGGCTCCCGCAAAGCGGAGATGGTGAACATGATCAATACGGGGACGGGACAAGTCCGGCTTGAGTTCCTGATTCCCGCCCGCGGTCTGATCGGCTACACCACGCATTTCCTGACCTTGACGCGCGGTTACGGCGTGATGAATCATGCGTACGACAGCTATGGACCGTTGGTGGGCGGACAGGTCGGCGGACGACATGAAGGCGTGCTGGTGTCCAGCGAAAACGGCGTTTCCACGCTGTATGGCATCCTGTCGATCGAGGATCGGGGAACTTTGTTTGTCGAGCCGGGTACGGAGATTTATGAGGGAATGATCGTCGGCGAACATAACCGCGATAACGACATCGTCGTCAATATTTGTAAAGAGAAGCAATTGACCAACGTGCGTTCGGCGACGAAAGACGAGACGGTCAAAATGAAAACGCCGCGTCTCTTTTCTCTGGAACAAGCGCTGGAATATTTGAACGATGATGAATATTGCGAAGTGACGCCGAAATCGGTCAGACTCCGCAAGAAAATTTTGAACAAGAGCGAGCGCGAACGTGCGGAAAAACACCGCAAAAACGCGGAAGCCAATCTATAATTCATCACAAATAGTAATTCATGAATGAAACCATGAAGGAGGGACCCGTCTTGCAGGCTTGGTTCGCGCAAAATCCGGTCATTTCATATCTACTCATTTTTGTCCTGGTGATTTTCGTGTACAACAAAGTGTTTCGCACGGGGCAGAAACTCCCGCTACTCAAGGAGATCCTGCTGTACGTGCTGATGGCGATCGGGTCTTTCCTTTTGCTGATTTTTCAGATTGACAAGCTGCCGATTATTCAATGTCTCCTTGTCGCCGTTGTTTTGATGCTGATGGTGCGGATTCGCTACTTTGTCGAAGGGCGCCGCAAGCGGAAGCAGGAGGCGGCCGCCCCATCTGGGCAAGGAACGGCAGCTAACAAACAAGAGTAGCCGTAAACCGACGTAACTTTTAAAGCATGAGGATCGTCCTTATTAACACGACTATTTTACTTGAAATCAGGTGTTATATTTCATGAGTTCTGATCGCAGCGGGCTGCCCCCACGGGGGAAGAGCCAAAAGAGCACATCCAAAACTTCGAAGCCCAGGAAGAAAAAGAAGAAGTCGGGCGGAAAAACGTTTCTCAAAATAATTCTCAGCCTGATGATCTTCGCCGTTGTCGGCGTGGGGGCTTACGCCGGTTATCTGTATCTGACCATGGACAAGGTGATTGACGATACCGGAACCTCCGGCACAGTGGCTCCCGAAAAATCCGCCAAAGTCAAACCGCTTACGATGCTGCTGCTCGGCACGGATTACCGCAAGGAGACGGGAACGCATCTGAGCGACGTCATGATGGTGGTGGCGATGAATCCGGAGACGAAATCAGCCACGGTAGTATCGCTGCCGCGGGACACCCTTCTTGAATTGGACGGCTATCGGCCGGATAAGTTAAATGCCTATTACCCGAACTTCCTGGCCGCCGAGAAGAAGTCGGGCATCCCTGCGGAGCAGGAGATGAAGACGATGATCGGGAAGTATTTCGATCTGCCGATCGATTATGTGACCGTGGTGAACTTCCAGGGTTTCCGCGATGTGGTTGACGCGCTCGGGGGCGTCGATGTCAATGTCGATGCGAACATGTGTTATCGGGACAGAGCCGACGGCACCGATATTAATTTGAAGGCGGGGCCGCAGCATTTGAACGGGGAGGATGCGCTCGGTTATGTACGGTATCGGAAATCGAACTGTAAACCGAGAACGAAAGCGTCCGACGACTTCGACCGGAACCGGCGGCAAAACGAGGTGCTTCACGCTTTGATCGACCAGGCCAAGTCGCTGAACGGCGTACTTGGCGCAGGCAAGGTCATCGAATCCGTCGGCAAGAATATGGAGACCGACCTGGAATCCGAGCAAATGAAGAATATGATCTCCACTTACTGGAACATCTCGAAGGAGAACGTGGATTTTGTCCCGGTTACGGGGCGGTGGAAAAGCCCTTATGTTTACCTGAGCGAGAAAGAGTTTGAAAAGGCCAAGCAGGCGTTGAAAGACGAGCTTGCCGGAACCAAGCCGGCGGCCTCGGAAGATACATCGGGAACGGTACAAGCGGGCGAGTAAGGATTGAATGCAAGTTTTCGGCAATGTTATAATACAATTGATATTAGTAATTTGTATTTCAGGAGGGCTGGCATGATGTCCGAACTCGTTACCCAATTGTCCGAAGCCTTGTACACCGCATTTCAATCCGAAACTTTCGTACTTCTAAGCACGGTGGATGAAGAAACCGGCGGACCGACCTCCAGCGCGATTTCCTGGATTTACGCCCGGGATTATTCCACCCTGCGCTTTGCCTTGGATCACAGATCAAGGCTGGTTCGCAACATCATGGCCCATCCGAGAATTACGGTTACGGTGTTTGGCGAGGAAACGATTTATGCGATAAACGGCAAAGCGGAAGTGGTGCAGGACCCGCTTGAAGGGGTCCCTTTCAAAATGTGCTGCTTCGATCTGAAGATCGATGCGGTTCGCAATGCGCTGTTTTATGGAGCACAGCTTGCGTCCGCGCCGACCTATGCCAAGGTCTATGATCAGCGCGCGGCGGAAATGCTGGACAACCAGGTTTTTGCCGCAATGAAAAAAGCCTAGCGATTTTTTTCGCTGGGCTTTTTCTTTTGGACATCCCCGGCGGTTATCTTCCGGGTGCCATGTTCATTTGCCGCTGCGTTCTATTGCCGGTGCCGTTAGGGTGATTCCCAGGGGCAGTTTGGTTCGTGCCATCGGTACGATTCCCGGTGCCGCCCTGATTTTGACCCTCCCGGGGGTGCGTATCGGCCGGCATTTGCGGAACGATCCGACCGATAATGTCCGCCAGCTCCGTGGCGAATCCGGCAACCGGTTGGCCGTTCGCGATTTTGTTGCCGATTTCGGTGATGCGCTGGTTGAGATCGATATCGGCGGTGACGATCGCTCCGGCTCCGTGCGGGTCTTTCCGCAGCGCCTCGGCCGCCGCGTATTTAATGCTTCCGACCCGGGCCCGTTCCAGCTTGGCGTCAACGTCGATGCCGACGACCGCGGTTTTGCCCAAAATCACGCAATGGGCCCCACGGACGCCGGGAATACGTCTAACGAGCTCTTCCAGATGAGCCTGGCGATCCTGTTGCGACATCGTTCCGTCTACGTTATTTTTTCTTATTCCGTTTCCTAATTCGTTGCCGCCTCGCATCCGTTGAACCTGGTTCGCATGCGTTTGATCCTGAGGAGAGGGTGATGCATTTCTAGAACCTGTGGCACAACTGGTAAGCAGAAACATCGTCATAAACAAACACAGCCATATTCGCATTAAGCTGACCCGTCCTTTCTATAAGGAATTTGATTGCCTCTACCCCATAACATTTCCCGGACGGGAAAAAGTATGTATGCGAATCCGGGCTGCAAGATTTCCGGTTGGAGGGGATTTCCGTGAAGAAGATCTTTGTGCTGGATACCAATGTTTTGCTGCATGATCCGGGTGCGATCTTTGCTTTTGACGAGCATGAGGTGGTCATACCGGCGGTGGTACTCGAAGAGATCGATTCGAAGAAAAGAAATGCCGAAGAGATCGGCCGCAACGCGCGGAGAGTATCCAGGCTGTTGGACGGGTTGCGGGAAAGAGGACATCTCCATGACGGCGTGCTTTTGGACTCCGGAGGCCGTATAAAAGTGGAGCTTAATCACCGCAGCTTTCTCAAAGTCCAAGACATGTTTGTCGAAATTACCAATGATAACCGGATTTTGGCGGTAGCGCTGAACTACCATTTGGAACAGCAGGAGGAACCCCATCCCCGCCCGGTCGTTCTGGTCAGCAAAGACGTTCTGGTCCGGATCAAGGCGGATGTGCTGGGCGTGACGGCGCAGGATTATTTGTCCGACCGGACCGCCGGGCCTTCGGATTTATATAGCGGATACTTGACCATTCCAGTACATCCTTCGATTATCGACGAGTTTTACTCGTATCGTTATTTGTCCGTCGAACGGCTCGGTTTGTCCTATTCCCTGTATCCGCATGAATTCGTCATTTTAAAAGATGAAATGGGGACGGGAAAATCGGCACTGTTGCGCGTAAATGCGGAAGTTTCCCGCTTGGAGCCCTTGTATCTGAGCCAGGATGCCGTTTGGGGAATCAGCGCCCGCAACGCCCAACAACGGATGGCGCTGGAATTGCTGTTAAACGACGAGATTCCGCTCGTGACGATTACGGGGAAGGCCGGGACCGGAAAAACGTTGCTGGCTTTGGCCGCCGGTCTGATGAAAGTGGAGGATGATCATAAATATAAAAAACTGCTTATCGCCCGGCCCGTTGTTCCGATGGGCAAAGATATCGGGTATCTGCCGGGCGAAAAGGAAGAGAAATTAAGACCCTGGATGCAGCCGATCTACGATAATCTGGAGTATCTGTTCGACACCAAGAAATCGGGGGATATCGAGAAGATTCTCATGGGTCTCGGCAGCATTCAAGTCGAAGCGCTGACCTACATCCGGGGCCGTTCGATTCCCGGGCAGTTTATCATTGTGGATGAAGCGCAAAACTTAACCAGACACGAAGTCAAAACGATCGTTTCCCGGGTAGGGGAGGGAAGCAAAATTATTCTGATGGGCGATCCGGAGCAAATCGACCATCCTTATCTCGACTCCGCCAGCAACGGTCTGACTTTTCTGGTGGAACGCTTTAAGGAACAAGGCATCGGCGGACATATTACTCTGGAAAAAGGGGAGCGTTCCAAGCTCGCACAGGCCGCCGCCGATCTTTTATAATAAAGAGAAGCCGAATAAATAGGATCGCCGGGTGCAGACCCGGCTTTTTTGTCATCATTTGTAAGGACAAGTCCCAGGAAGATTTGCTACAATAAGGAGGAAAATAGGCTCATGTCCAGGTATACAGGTGATGAAGCGTGAACTTGTGGAGAGGAAGAACGGGTATGAAGCGTAGAAACCACTGGGTGCTGTTTGCCATCCTGTTGCTCGCCTTGATAAATTTGTCGCCCAGCGAGACATCGACGCTGACAAACTCGGAAGACCGCGGTGAAGCCGAACCGGTCGCTCCCCAAAACCGGGAGGCGGACAAGGAACCCGGCCGTATCGCGGTAGCGGTTCAAATGAGTGAAGCCGAATTTGACGATCTGCAGCGGTTGAATCAAAAAGTGATGGATGAGACAGGGATGCAGGTCGAATTAACCAACCTTAAAGCGGACCACGATTTAGAGGCGATTCGGCAGAAGTTGGAGCTCGGGGAATCTCCGGACGTACTGCTCCTCAACAATACGTGGGTGCGCCGGTTGGCTTCCTACGGATATTTGCTGCCGACCGAAAGCTATTACCCGGGATCTTTAGCCGGTGATGTGTTAAGCGCTTCCTTGGCGCAAAATGAGTGGAACGGCTATACATGGGCCGTCCCGCTGGACATCGATCCTTATGTGTGGGTTTACCGGGAGGATCTGCTGAAGGCGGAGAACTTGAAGCTCCCTTCGTCACCTGAAGAATGGCAGCAGCTTTTGGCTAAGCAGAAAACCCGGACCTCGCCGTCTTTTCTTATCACTTTCGACTACGGAGATCCTTACGCGGCGCTATCGTTAACGATGCAGCTTTCGGGCAAAACCGGATCGGGCGGTGCCTCCTCCGTGTTTAAGTTGACCAAAGAAACCGGGGAAGCGGTCAAACGGCTGGATGCGCTGCGTCCTTATTTGCTGCCTTCCGGAAGCGATACTGCCGGTCAAAACGTGTGGAGCCAACTGTCCGCCGGGAAAGCGATGTTCGGCTTGGTCCAATGGAGCGAGGCTCACCGGCACCATAGCCCCGGCCTTCAAATCGTCTTTCCGGACCGGGCTATTTCCGGGGAAATGTGGATTACGGGACGGAGTTACGCGGTAACTGCGAGAACGGGGAACGGGGAAGCCGCGGGGCGGTGGATCTCGGCTATGACGACCCAGGTTCAGCAGCGTCAATGGTTTGAGTTGACCGGAAATTTGCCGGTTCACAAAATATTGTACCAGCAGGCGGAGCACGGCGGCGTACCCGCCGGGATTCCTCCGTCCCTTATGAATGGAAAAGGAACTCCAGTGCCCGCAGGCACCGAAATTCCAGGGAACATGGACAAATACGCTTCGATCACCGCCGCCTTTCTTAAAGGCGGCCTAGGATTGCAGGCTTACTTGAACGAATTGTCTTCGTTAGGATTATAGGTCCAGTTTTAATTTTACAATCAGCGTCCCTTTTTGGATGGAGGCCTCGGTGGCTTCCACAAAAGGGACGATTTTTTTGGGATAAAAACCAAGGTCAAAATCATTCTCAAGCTCAGTACGGGTCGTATCCGGAAGCTCCAGTCCGTTAAAAATAATCCTGCTGACATGGAAGGTGATCGAATTTTGCGGTTCCTGCTCCACCGTGTAGGTTCCTTCCACTTTCAGTTCCAGGCCTTCCCTGCGCCCTTCGGCGATAATGCGTTCATCTTCAAACACGAAGGCCATATTCTTCAACAGGTCGCTGCGGGAATGGAGGAAATCATTCAGATCCTTCTCCTGGACGGTCAATACATATCCGCCGTTGTCGGAGGCAAGGCTCTCCCGGTGTTCCTGCAAAAAGTCCGGAAATTCCGCCATAGCCGCGGACAGCTCTTTAAAATATCGTCGTATCTCATAAAGTCCGACATTTTGCCAATAAACGGTCAGCTCTTCAATCATCGCTTTTAGTTTCTCGGGGTCCGCGCTCGTATCCAGGGACCCGTCAACGCTCTGCTGCAGGGCCGCTACCCGGGTGCGCTGCTTCACAAGGCTTTCTTTCATCGAGCCGAGCTCTCCGGACAAGCGGTCCAATTTGCGTTTGGTCTTCTCTATGGCGGCGTATTCCGTCTTGTATTTGTTCAGGATATAATGGTCTCTTTCGGCAATAAGCTGATAATAATCCAGCATCGACAAAAAGTCCTTGAGACTGTTGGCCGATAACAAGGCGGACAGCAGACTTTCACGTTCCCCCATATAATAAGCGGCAAGTCTTCGGCCCGCCTGTTCCCGGCTGTCCTTGATCTCTTCGTCCTTATTGGACAACTGCCGCTCCAGCTCCCGAATGGTTTGTTCCGTTTGACGCTGTTCTTCCTCGATTCGCGTAATTTCCCGATCAAGCTCCACGATGGAAAGACTCTCTTGGAGCACCTTCAACTCCTCGGCGGACATCGGAGCGGCGGAGGTCTTGACCGGGAGCAGGAGGACGGACGCAAGCAAGATCGAAAGGTATAGCGCCGTGGTTCGTCTGTTCAATGGTTTTCTCTCCCTATGTTGAATTACCTCATATATATGATACCAGTTCGGCGAATAGGAGTGGGTTATTAGTTTTTGTACAAATGAAAAAAGGCGGTCCGGCCAGCGGCCGGATCGCCTTTGAGTTATAAAGCCAAGGGGATTGCTTACAACGGAAGCCCCATTTGGAAAATGGTCCAGTAGCTGAAGCCGGTAAAGGCCACGATCATATATCCCCAGAACAGCAGGATATAGGTTCTTTCCGTGAATTTCAGGTAACCGAACAACACGAAAAATGCCGTTTGCATGAAAAAAAGCAAAGCCATTTCGATCAGGTCGCCGGCAAAAGCCATAAGTCCGATGGCGAGTGTAAAGAAGCCAAGGACGCGGAACATGCGTGCCAAGAGAAATCCCCCTTTCCTATGTATACACGTCTTCTGAATTCTATACCTCATTATACCCGCAAGTCATATAAGTGTAAACGAAAAGTCACTAAATTTACCGTTTGTAGACTTGACTTGTGATCTTTATTATTGATCCGATCTGAATTTGCATTTGTAAATTTCTTTTGTTTCGCGGTGAGGTATGGACGAGGGATGTTTTGGAAATACATTTTAGTATCAAATAGATTCTATGAACTCTATGAGAGGCATAGAAATGGAGTAAGAAATATTTTACCAGCAGCCTGCCGATTTTCCGGCGGGAACGGTATATTAGGATGTCGTTAGGAGGTTTTTATAGCATGACAGCAGTGAGACAAGACGCGTGGAGCGCTGAGGATGATTTGATCTTGGCGGAAGTGACTCTGCGCCATATTCGGGAAGGCAGCACCCAGTTGACGGCATTTGAGGAAGTGGGGGAACGCATCGGTAGAACGGCGGCGGCTTGCGGTTTCCGGTGGAACAGCTGCGTCCGGAAAAAATACGAAGCGGCGATCAGTATCGCCAAAGCTCAACGCCAAAAACGAAACTACATGAAAAAGCAAGGGGCGCTCGCAGGCAATCCGGCCATTTCATCGTTGGCACCGGCCGAGTTGGAAGAAGGGACTTACCGGAGCGATGGGGCTACCGAAGAAACGATCTCGATCGATGCCGTCATCCGTTTTTTGCGCGGTTGGAAGAATTCGATCCAGGAGACGAACCGGCACGTGAAAAATTTGGAGAAAGAGCTGCGCGAGAAAGAAGAGGAGCTTGCCAGACTGAGAGAAGAGAACGAGCAGCTGTCTGCGCAGGTGAGCGAAGTTCAGACCGATTACCGCGTCGTGAATGACGACTACAAAGCTTTAATTCAAATTATGGATCGGGCCCGCCGCTTGGCTTTCCTGAATGAAGAGGAAGAAGAAGCGAAAACCCGCTTTAAAATGGATGCGAACGGAAATCTGGAGCGTATCGAATAATAAAAAAAACAAAATCCTGCCGATTAGGCGGGATTTTTGTCTTTTCGGGCGAGGCGAAGGTCTGGTATAAAAGAAGTAGGAATAAAGCGGAGGCAGGGCGGGAAGGAGAGTGCTTCTTATGAAGATCGAAATTATTGGCGCCGGAGCGCTCGGCTTGCTGTTTGGGGGAATGCTGGTTCACGCGGGGGAACGGGTCCGATTTTGGACAAGAACTCCCGAGCAATCCGAGCTTTTGAACGGTGGTGGTTTTTGCATAGAACAACGGGATGGGACCATGGAGCTTAAGCCGGGCAGTTTTACGGCGTGCCCTATCGATTATGCGTCAACGGAGCCTGATGGGGAGAATACGGACTGGCTCTTTTTAATGACGAAACAGCGTCACATTGAACGGCCGCTTTTACAGAAAACGATGAAGTTGGCCGGTCCCGGAACCGGGATTTTATGTTTTCAAAACGGGATCGGGCATGTGGAAAAGGTACGCGGCGCTTTCCCAGGGAATCCGGTATATGCGGCCATCACCACGGAAGGGGCCAAGCTGGCCGATAAAAACCGGGTGGTCCGCTCCGCGACGGGGCTCACAAAAATAGGGTACCCTTTGACGGCGGATCCGGCAGCGGTTTTGAGCGAAAAAGGCAGGGCGAATCGAATTTCTCCGGGCGAACCTAACTTAAAAACCGCTGAAAGTTTAGCAAAAAAACTGACGCAGGCAGGATTTCAAGCCATTTTGTCGAATGACATCGATACGGAGATTTACGGGAAGCTGTTGATCAATGCCGCGATCAATCCTTTAACGGCCTTGTTGAGGGTGCCGAACGGGGACTTGCTCCTCAGTGAAAATCGCCGGCAGTTGCTGGAACAGTTATGCCGCGAGACGATGCAAATTTACCTTGCCCACGGGATTCCCTGTGACCCGGACCCTTACGCTCGGGTCGAAAGCGTTTGCCGCTCGACAGCGGGGAATACTTCGTCCATGTTGAAGGACGTGCTGCAAGGCGAGGTGACGGAAGTGGATTATATTAATGGACGTTTGGTTGAAATGGCCAACGCGGCCAAGGTTTCGGCTCCAGGACATGAAACCGTCTGGCGTCTGGTGAGGGCGCTCCACCCTGCCTGAATCGTATAAAATAATAGCATTTGACCAAGCGAGTCGTTTTTGCAATTTCAATCATGCTGGGGAGGTGGAACTATTGAGTATAATACTCTCGTCTGTCGGGGCCCTTTCGGTTTTGCCGTTCATTCCTTTCCTGCTCGTGTATTTCGTCGCCATATATATGAAGAAAGACAAGAAGACGGCAATCAAGTTGGCGATGGATGTCACCACGGTATTTCTGATTCTATCGGTTTCCGCCTTGTTCAACAATGTCTTCGGTTCCAAATTCGGTTTCTATCTTATTCTGCTGATTTTGCTGATCGCCGTGGGGCTGATCGGCGGAGCGCAAAACCGGATGAAGGGGAAGGTCGATGTCCGCAGGCTGATGCGAGCGGTTTGGAGACTAACTTTTGCGGGTACCGGCCTGGCCTATGTCTTGTTATTCCTCATTAGCATTTTTACATATATTACGGCACAGTAGGCGAAGCTAATGAGTATACAAAAATCTACATAAAAGATTAACATCCGAGGTTAATTGTAAACAAAATGAAAAGTCAATATTGTATATTGGACTATTTTGTTAAGAAAAAGCTCGATTATATTAATTTTTGATCAAATAATTGAAAATTTTTGTTGGATTTTTTTGACCGCTGGTTGTATAATCTAAAAACATATACCACAATTTTAAGGGGGAACTGCAAGATGAAGAAGAGTAAAAGTCTTTTGCTCCTTTTGACGCTCGTTCTTGCGGTTGGCACGCTGCTTGCGGCATGCGGATCGAATGGGAACAAAGGCGCATCAAACGGTGGCAACACATCTTCCAACAGCGGCGAAAAAGCTGCGAACAGCGGTGAAGAGAAGTTGGCCGCGGATCAAACGCTTAGAATCAACCTGAGTGCAGAACCGCCGACTTTTGACCCGGCTCAAGCGCAAGACAGCCAAGCCAACACGGTACTGAAAACGATGTACGAAGGCTTGACTCGTATGGATGAGTCCGGCGAGCCTCAACCGGCTGCAGCCGAGAAGTGGGAAGCCGACGGCAATAAAATCACCTTCCACCTTCGCAAAGATGCCAAGTGGAGCAATGGCGACCCGGTTAAAGCGAGCGATTTCGTTTTCGCCTGGGAACGCGTCCTCAGCCCGAACACTCAACCGGCAGCTCCTTATGCTTATCAATTGTACTACCTGAAGAACGGGCAAGAATATAATGAAGGAAAAATCAAAGACTTCAGCCAAGTCGGCGTAAAAGCGCTTGACGATTATACGCTGGAAGTGGAATTGATCGCTCCGACTCCATACTTTGTAGGTCTGACTTCTTTCTACACCTTCTATCCGGTTCACCCATCCGTGAAGGACGATCCGAAATGGGCGGTTGACCAAAGCAAAATGATCGTTAACGGCGCGTTCACGTTGACCAACTGGACGAAGGGCCAAACGATCGAAGTAACGAAGAACGAAAACTATTGGGGTAAAGACCAAATCAAGCTGAGCAAAATCACCATGTCGCTCGTAAACAGCGGCGCTACCGAGCTTGCCAGCTATAGAAACGACGAGTTGGATCGTGCGGGTCATCCGAACGGTGAAATCCCGACCGACCAAATTCCTATCGTTAAAGACCAACTCAAAGACGAGTTTAAAGTTAAAGGGATTGCAAGTACGTATTACTATGAATTCAACGTAACGGCCAAGCCGTTCGATAATGTAAAAATCCGTAAGGCGTTTGCCATGGCGATCAACCGTCAGGATATCGTTGACAAAATTACGCTGGGCGGACAAATTCCTGCATTCGGTTATGTACCACCAGGTATTAAAGGCGTGAAAGATGAATTCCGTACGGAAAATCCAGACGCAGGTTTCTTTACAGAAAACGTAGAAGAAGCTAAGAAATTGCTTGAAGAAGGCATGAAAGAAGAAGGCTATACGAAGCTGCCTGATATCACGCTGATTTACAACTCCAGCGAAGCACATAAGAAACTCGCTTTGGCTGTAGCTGATATGTGGAAGAAAAATCTTGGTGTAGACGTGAAAACCGAAAACCAAGAATGGGCCGTATTCATCGAGAACCGTCAAAACCTGAACTACCAAATCGCACGTGCTGGTTGGAGCGCGGATTACAACGATCCGATGACTTTCATCGATATGTGGACGTCCAACAGCGGTAACAATACTACCGGGTTTAAGAACGCAGAGTATGACAAACTCGTTCAAGACGCCAAAACTTCGAGCGAAAACGCAAAACGTAATGAATATTTCAAAAAGGCTGAAGAGATTTTGATCAAGGACAACATGATCCTGATGCCGGTTTACTATTATACCAACGTAGCGCTTGAGAAAACATGGCTGAAAGGCGTAGTCCTTGACTTCAGCGGCGCCATCGACTATACCCGCGCTTATCTGCTCGAACATTAATTTGTTAGTTTAGCGCATTAAAGAATTGCATAGCTGCATCGGGATATATATGTGGGTATTCCATATATATCCCGTTTTTTTTGTGTGCAACGGGTTGCTTCCAAGCTTTGTGAGGTTATGGGAATTATATTGAATAGACAAAGTTCCGGATTTAACCTAAAATCGGTTTATGTCGAATTTTATCATGAGGAGGTGCTAACGGGCATGGTGCGTTATATTGCCAATAAGTTTTTTTACATGTTGGTCTCATTGTTCATTTTGATCTCCGCCACCTTCTTTCTGATGAAAGCCATTCCAGGCGATCCCTTTACTTCAGAGAAAAAGGTGCCGCCTGCGATTCTAGCGAATTTGTATGAACAATATGGACTGGATAAGCCCGTTTATCAGCAGTATTTGAAATATTTAGGGGATGTAGTTCAAGGCGATTTCGGAATTTCCATGAAGAAAATTAATCAGGACGTCTCCGACATCATCGGGCAAACGTTTTCCGCTTCTCTTAAATTGGGCGTTGTGGCCATTGTGGTTGCGGTGATCGTAGGGGTACTGCTCGGAATGCTGGCAGCGCTGTATCATCGCAAATTGATCGACAATGTGGCGATGGTGTTAGCGGTGCTGGGCATCGCGGTTCCCAGCTTTGTCGTGGCCTCGCTACTGCAGTTTATATTTGCTTCTAAGCTGCACTGGCTGCCTACGATGGGCTTCAAGGGACCGATGTATTACATTCTTCCCGTAGCCGCTTTGACGGCGCAGCCGATCGCCTTTATCGCCCGCTTGACTCGTTCCAGCATGCTCGAAGTACTCCATGCGGATTACATCAAGACGGCGAAAGCGAAGGGGCTGAACTGGTTTGCCATTTTGTTCCGGCATGTCATTCGTAACGGAATTATGCCGGTCGTCACCTATCTTGGACCGATGACCGCGAATATCGTCACGGGTTCGGTCGTCATTGAACAGATTTTCGGGATCGGCGGGATCGGCAAACAATTCGTCGAAGCGATCGGTGTCCGTGATTATCCGGTTATTATGGGGATTACGATCTTCTACGGAATCCTGCTGATGCTGGCCCGTTTCCTTACCGACATTGCTTATATTTTTGTTGATCCTAGAATCAAACTTAGCAAAGGGAAGGAGGGGTAAGGATGGATAATAATCCAATTCAAGTAATGCAAACGCCGGTGGACTTGAAGCCGGAAGATTTCCGTAAAATCGGAACGGATGAGAAGCAGGCGGAAGTTATCCAGCGTGAAAGTATTTCCGCATGGCGGGACGCCTGGTATCGTCTGCGTTCCAATAAGCTGGCGATGACCGCGCTCGGCGTGCTGCTGCTGATTGTCATTGCCTCCCTTGTCGGTCCGTTGATTTCCCAATGGGTGCACGGATATAACTATTATTCCAATGATTTGATGAATACAAACCAGAAACCATCCGCCCTGCATTGGTTCGGAACCGACGACCTCGGTCGCGATGTGTGGGTGCGCACCTGGATGGGGGCGCGGATCTCCCTGATCGTAGGTTTGGCTGCCGCTTGTATCGACTTGTTGATCGGCGTAATCTACGGCGGGATCATGGGTTATTTTGGCGGCCGTGTCGATGAAATTATGAATAAATTTTCCGAGATTATCTATTCCATTCCTTATCTGCTGGTAACGATCTTGTTGCTGGTCGTTATGGAACCAAGTTTGGGAACGATTATATTGGCCCTGACCATTACGGGCTGGATCAATATGTCATGGATTGTCCGCGGTGAAATCATGCAGCTCAAAAGCCGGGAGTTCGTACTGGCATCCCGCTCGATGGGCGCCGGTTCCGGACGCCTGCTGTTCCGTCACCTGCTGCCGAATGCGGTTGGTCCGATCATCGTTACCGTGACCTTGTCCGTACCGAACGCGATTTTTGCGGAGGCATTTCTGAGCTTCCTCGGCCTCGGTGTACAGGCTCCGATCGCTTCGCTCGGTTCGATGATCAACGATGCCTTGACCGGTTGGCTGTATTATCCTTGGCGCATGCTGTTCCCGGCGGCTGTCATCAGCTTGACGATGCTGGCGTTTAACATTTTCGGCGACGGCCTTCGCGACGCGCTGGATCCAAAACTGAAGAAATAGGAGGTGGAGTGATGGAGCCGATTTTACAAATCAAAGATTTGCATGTCTCCTTCCAAGTAAAAGGCGGAGAAGTGAAAGCCGTACGCGGCATGAACTTCGAAGTAGGCAAGGGGGAAACGGTTGCGATCGTCGGTGAATCGGGCAGCGGCAAAAGCGTCACCGCCCAAACGATCATGCGTCTGATCCCGTCCCCTCCGTCCATTATCAAGCAAGGTGAAATTCTGTTCCAGGGACAGAACCTTTTGCAAAAAAGCGACAAACAAATGGAAGCCATTCGCGGTAAAGATATCGGTATGATTTTCCAGGATCCGATGACTTCTTTGAACCCTACGATTAAGGTAGGCAAACAAATTACCGAAGTGCTTATCAAACATCAGAAAATGTCAGCGGCGGAAGCGAAGAAAGAAGCCATTGAGATGCTGAAGCTCGTAGGCATCAAAAATGCGGAAGCCCGCTTTAATCAATATCCGCACGAATTTTCCGGAGGGATGCGTCAGCGCGCGATGATCGCCATCGCTTTGGCTTGCCGGCCTTCCCTGCTCATTGCCGACGAACCGACAACGGCGCTTGACGTAACGATTCAGGCGCAAATTATGGACGTCATGAAAGAAATGCAAGAACGTCTGGGTACGTCGATCATCTTGATCACGCATGACCTTGGTGTGGTTGCGGGGATGTGTGACCGGGTCATCGTCATGTACGCCGGGGAAGTCGTCGAAACCGGAACAAAGTGGGAAATTTTCAAAAACCCTCAGCACCCTTACACCAAAGGGTTGCTTAGATCGATGCCACGCCTTGACCAGAAGAAGGGCGAGCCTCTGATCCCGATCATCGGGACGCCGCCGGACTTGATCAAGCCGCCGATCGGCTGTCCGTTCGCCGCACGGTGCGAGCATGCCATGAAGATCTGCGAACGCATCGATCCGGGCGCAACGGTGTTCAGCGACACGCACATGGCGCGTTGCTGGGATCTTCACCCGATGGCCAAGGAGGGACAGTCGTCATGAGTAAGAACCTGATCGAGGTCGAGGGCCTCAAGAAATATTTCAACGTTGGCGGCGGCAATGTTCTTAAAGCCGTCAACGATATCAGTTTCTCGATCGCGGAAGGCGAGACCTTGGGTCTCGTCGGCGAATCGGGCTGCGGGAAGTCTACCGCCGGACGGACGATCCTCCGTCTGTACGAGCCGACCGCCGGCAGCGTTCGCTTCAACGGGGTGGATATTAACCAGTTGTCCCCTCGTAAAATGAAAGCGATGCGGCGCGACATGCAGATGATTTTCCAGGATCCGTACGCCTCGCTGAATCCACGCTTCACGGTTACCGATATTATCGGTGAAGCGCTGGACATTCACGGCATGGCGGGCTCCCGGGCCGAGCGGAAGAAACGGGTGGAAGAGCTGCTGGATATGGTAGGCTTGAACCCGGACCACGCCACACGTTACCCGCATGAGTTCTCCGGCGGTCAACGCCAACGGATCGGGATCGCCCGCGCACTAGCGGTAAATCCGAAATTTATTATTTGCGACGAGCCGATTTCGGCACTTGACGTTTCGATTCAAGCGCAGGTGGTCAACCTGCTGAAAGAGCTGCAAGATCGCCTTGGCTTGACTTACCTCTTTATCGCGCATGACCTGTCGATGGTCAAACATATCAGCGACCGCGTTGCGGTTATGTACCTGGGTCGGATCGTGGAATTGGCGGAAAGTGAAGAATTGTACGCCAACCCGCTTCATCCTTACACCAAAACGTTGCTGTCGGCCATCCCGATTCCGGATCCGGAAGTGGAGGCCAACAAGAAACGGATTTTGCTGGAGGACAACGGCAACGGACCGATTACATCGGCGAAGGACGACTCCGCCGCCGGCGGCGCTTTTGACCTGGAAAACTCGGAGTTGGTCGAAGTTTCCAAAGGCCATTGGGTATCCATGCCGAAAAAAGGATAATCGGAGCCTCTGCTCCCTTGCCCTGCACCGTATGCCGGTGTGGGGCTTTTTTTGGCTTAGCGAATGTCTTGGGGTTATGCTATATTTTATAAGAAGCTAAGAAGTTTAAAGCTCGTGAGAAAAGAACAGGAGGATCGATCCCTGATGAATATTGTGCAAGAGCCGCTGCCGGCGGGACAACCGCTTGCGGATGCGCTCATTCAGGATTATACCCGGGTCAGCTCGTTTTATGAGTATGATCCCAAGGAGGAACGGAGCTGGAAGGAACGGCTCGATTGGCTGGATCAAAACGAAGGAGCGCGTGTCGGACGGGAGGCGTTGGTATCCCGGCTTCGGGAATACAATCGCCTTCACAATCCGGAGGACGCGGTTGCGGCAAACCTTGAGCTTTTGGCTCAGCCCGGAACGGCGGTGATCGTCGGCGGACAGCAAAGCGGTCTGTTCACCGGCCCGTTGCTGGTTATTTATAAAGCCGTAACGATTATCAAGGCGGCCCGGGAAGCTTCGCGGAAGCTGGGGCGGCCCGTCGTGCCGGTGTTCTGGATTGCCGGCGAGGATCATGATTGGGACGAAGTCAATCATACGTACGTCTTGTCGGCCAGCCTGGAGGTCAGCCGGGTGCGCATCGCCGACGGCCATGAGCAAGGCAAACCGGTGAGCTGGACGGAATTGTCGCCGGAAGTATGGGAACAAGCGGCGGGCGAACTGGAGCGGCTCCTGCCGGAGACCGAATTTCGCCCCGGTTTAATGGAGTTGTTCCGGACGTGCGCCGCTTCATCAGCCACTTTGTCCGAATGTTTCGCGAAGTTGATGGGGCATTGGTTCGGCAAGCACGGATTGGTCCTGCTCGATTCCGCGGATCCCGCCTTGCGGCGATTGGAAGCCCCCGTGTTTGAAGCGATGATCGCCCGAAATGATGAGCTTGAAGTAGCGTACTTGGAGAATTCAAGGATGATCAAGGAGATTGGGTACACACTTCAGGCGGACGTCCGGGAAGGCGGAGCAAATCTTTTCTACATACACGAAGGAGAAAGATTGCTTTTGTATAAGCTGGAAGGCAAGTTCGGCGATCGCAAGGGGAAAGTGGCCTTCTCGCAGGAAGAACTGATCGGGGAGCTTCGCGCCCACCCGGAACGCTTCAGCAACAATGTGCTGACCCGTCCGCTGATGCAGGATTCGCTTTTGCCCGTATTAGGCGCGGTCCTTGGTCCGGGGGAAATCGCCTATTGGGCCTTGACGCGGCTGGCATTCCGGAAATTTGATCTGCAGATGCCGATCTTGCTGCCGCGGGAATCTTTTACCGTGATGGAAGGGACCCTGCAAAAGCATATGGAGAAGTACGGGCTGCAGTGGAAGGACGTGGCGGACCGGGACGCGCTGCGACACAAGCGGGAAGCTTGGCTCGCCGGGCAAGATTCGCTAAACGTCGGAGACCGGTTTGAAGAGATCAAAGCCGCCTTTACGGCGATGTATGATCCCCTGATTGAACAGCTGGGCACGATTCAGGCAGGACTGGTCAAGCTGGGAGGCGCCAACCGCGATAAAATCGTCGACCAGATCGAATATTTACGCGGTAAAGCGAAAGATGCTCTGGAGAAATCCAATGAAGCGGGACTTCGCCATTTCGATCGTATCGAGCTGTCCCTGTTCCCTCTGGGAAAACCGCAAGAACGGGTTTATAACATATTTTATTATCTGAACCGCTATGGGGCCGACTGGATTGACGGTTTGACGGGAATTCCTTATGATGTAACGGGAAGTCACCGGATCATATACTTGTAGGAGGGAAAATCGATGAGTTCAGCTATTCAAAACAGCGTGGTGGCCGATATGAAATTGGCCCCCGAAGGGCATTTGAAGATCGACTGGGTCGAGGCCCATATGCCTGTACTGGGACGGATTCGCAAGCAATTTGAGAAGGAGCAGCCCTTTAAAGGATTGAAAGTGACGATCTCGCTTCACCTGGAAGCCAAAACGGCTTACCTGGCCAAAGTCGTTAAAGCCGGCGGTGCCGAGGTGACGATTACCGGAAGCAACCCGCTTTCCACTCAGGACGATGTGTGTGCGGCATTGGTGGAAGACGGAGTTACGGTGTTTGCCAAGTACAATCCGGAGCCGGAGGAATACAAAGCGCTGCTCGTCCGGGCTCTCGAAACGAAACCGGATCTGATCATCGACGACGGCGGGGACCTTGTGACGATTCTTCATTCGGAGCGCCCGGACCTCCTTGAGAATATTCGCGGTGGCGCGGAGGAAACCACGACGGGGATTTTGCGGCTCAAAGCGATGGATAAGGAAGGAAAACTGCAGTTCCCGATGGTGGCCGTCAACGACGCGTACTGCAAATACTTGTTCGATAACCGTTACGGGACGGGGCAATCCGTATGGGACGGGATCAACCGGACGACGAACCTGGTCGTGGCGGGAAAAACCGTCGTGGTCGTAGGTTACGGTTGGTGCGGTAAAGGCGTGGCGATGCGGGCCAAAGGGCTTGGCGCGAACGTCGTTGTCACGGAAGTGGACGCGATCAAGGCGGTGGAAGCTTACATGGACGGCTTCCATGTCATGCCGATGCTGGAAGCGGCCAAAGTCGGCGATTTCTTCGTCACCGTGACCGGAAATCGCGATGTCATTCGCGGAGAACATTACGACGTGATGAAGGACGGCGCGATCCTGTCCAACGCCGGCCATTTCGATGTGGAAGTGAACAAACCGGAGCTGGCGGAACGCTCCAGCTCGATCCGTACCGTGCGCCGGAATATTGAGGAGTATCAATTGAAGGACGGGCGCAAAGTGTACGTGCTTGCCGAAGGACGATTGGTCAACTTGGCGGCCGGAGACGGCCATCCCGCGGAAATCATGGATATGACGTTCGCCTTACAGGCGTTGTCGCTCAAGTACGTGAACGAACAGTACGAGCAAATCGGCAAAACCGTCATCAATGTTCCTTATGAGCTGGATGAGCAAGTGGCCCGCTTCAAGCTGGAAAGCCTGGGGCTCGGCATCGACACGCTGTCCGAAGAACAGCGGGCGTATCTGGACAGCTGGCAGGAGCACTAAAAGAACGCGGTACGAAAACAAGACAATGAAACAGCTTATCGAAGCGTGAGCGAGTGGATCCATCGATCCTCTAAGCTCACGCTTTTTTAGTTCATTAAGGCGTATTTCAACCGTTGGCCGGATTAAATTTCCAACAAAAAAAGTTTCCAAAGAAGAAGGATTTTTGGGCGTGGTGGAGAATAAGTACTATTCATAGTGGTGGAAAGTGGTGCAAAGTGGGGGAAAGAGGTAAGGAGTGAGTGAACCAATGTTTATGGGGGAATTCCAACATAGCATTGACGAGAAGGGCCGAATGATCATTCCGGCCAAGTTTCGCGACCTCCTTGGGACTTCTTTCGTCGTCACCCGCGGGCTGGACCAGTGTCTTTTCGTATATCCGCTGCAGGAATGGGAAGTCCTGGAACAAAAGCTTAAAGCCTTGCCGCTAATGAAATCGGATGCGCGTGCGTTTACGCGGTTTTTTTTCTCCGGTGCGACGGAATGCGAATGGGATAAACAGGGAAGGGTAAATTTGCCCGCCAATTTGCGGCAGTACGCCAAACTGGAGAAGGACTGCGTCGTATTGGGCGTGTCGAACCGGGTAGAAATTTGGAGCAAGGATACTTGGGAGCAGTATTTCCAACAATCCGAAGACACCTTTAACGAAATTGCCGAGAAGCTGGTTGATTTTGATTTTTGAT
This sequence comes from Paenibacillus faecis, assembly GCF_008084145.1. GTDB lineage: Bacteria > Bacillota > Bacilli > Paenibacillales > Paenibacillaceae > Fontibacillus > Fontibacillus faecis. Next base: position 458,510 of record NZ_VSDO01000002.1, read on the forward strand.
TTTGATTTTTGATTTTGATTTTGATTTTGATTTTGATTTTGATTTTGATTTTGATTTGCCAAGAAAGATAGAGTCTGGAGGCGTAAGTCTTGTTTCATCACATCACGGTGCTTAAAAAAGAAGCGACAGAAGGGCTGCGCGTCAAGCCGGACGGCATTTATGTGGATTGCACTTTAGGCGGAGGCGGGCATAGCTCCGTTATCCTGTCCCAGCTTGGGGAACGCGGCAGATTGATCGCGTTCGATCAGGATGATTGGGCTCTGGACAACGCCAGGGAGCACCTGGCCTCCTACGGAGAACGCCTGACCTTGGTCAAAGGCAACTTCCGCCATTTGCAGCGGAAGCTGCTTGAGGTGGGGGGCGTTCCGACGAAGGACGGCATTCCTCAAGTGGACGGTATTTTGTTTGACCTCGGCGTATCCTCTCCCCAATTTGACGAAGGAGAGCGGGGGTTCAGCTATAATGCCGACGCTCCGCTGGATATGCGCATGGATCAATCCGCCTCGCTTACGGCCAGGGAGATTGTCAATGAGTGGCCGGAACGCGAAATTGCAAAAATTTTGTTCCAATACGGCGAAGAGAAGTTTTCCAGACGAATCGCTTCGGTCATAGTGCAGCGAAGGCTGGAGGCGCCGATTGAAACGACCGGAGAGCTGGTCGAGTTAATCAAGGAAGGAATTCCCGCGGCGGCGCGCCGAACCGGCGGCCATCCGGCGAAGCGCAGTTTTCAGGCGCTGCGGATTGCGGTGAACGATGAATTGGGCGCTTTGGAGGAAGGGCTGCACGCCGCGGTCCGCTGTCTCGCTCCCGAGGGGAGAGCTTCGGTTATTACATTTCACTCGTTGGAGGATCGGATCTGCAAGCAAATTTTTGCCAGTTACGTAGAAAAATGTACCTGTCCGCCTGATTTCCCCATGTGTGTATGCGGTGGCAAGGGACAGCTCAAACTGGTCAATCGAAAGCCGCTCGTTCCTTCGGCGGAGGAACTGGAACAAAACCCGCGGGCGCGTTCGGCGAAATTGCGCGTAGCGGAGAAATTGCAATCAAATGCGGAGGACATGTAAATGGCGTATACTCGGGGGAATTTGGCAGTCAAAGAAAAAACGGCGGAACGCGGGCATCAGTCCCAGCGTTACCGTGAGACCACAAAGGTCGTTACCAAGCGGGCGCCGCTTCCCGTCAAAGAGAAGCTGCTTTATTTGGCGACGATTATGTTTTGCGTCACGGTGATGGGCGCTCTGCTGCTGCAAAACGCGAATCTCTATAATATCAAACGGCAGATTTTCAATCTGAATGCGGAAATTCAGACGATGCAGGTAGAGGTCAAGGAAATGTCCGTTCAGAAGGAAAAACTGGAGGAGAAAATCCCGGAGGAAGCCGCTAAACTCGGTTACGTTTTGCCTGCGGAAAATGAATTCCATATTCAGGTTCCTTTCGGTTTGAAGGCATCCGGATCCGCGGAGTAGCGGATCCGGACAAAAATTTTAGAATCAAAGAGGTTTTGCCATGATCAAGAGAATAAAACTTCGGACACTGCTGATAGGGGGATGCATTACCCTCTTTTTTACTGTTCTAATAGGTAGAGTGTTCTGGATTCAGGTCGTGGAGGCCGGTTTTTGGCAGAGTCATGCCGAAGAACTTTGGTCAAAGGAGAAAATACTTCCGGCCACGCGCGGCACCATCACCGATCGGAAAGGGGACGTATTGGCTATCGATGCCCCCGCCTATACCGTGGCCATCAATCCCAGGCTGATCAACAAGCTGAATTTGCAAAATGAAGTGGTGGAAGGGCTTCACAACCTGCTTGGCAAAGACAAACTCCAGTTGGAGGAAATCGTCAACGCCAAGAAAGGGGACGGGACATTTTATTCGCAGCGGGAAATTCGCTACGAAGGCTGGAAAATCGATCAGGAACTCAAAGATAAAGTCGAAGGTTTTGCGAAAGAACTGGAAGAAAAGCACAAGATTGAAGATGCCGGCATTTATTTTATCAAGCAACAAAAACGGTATTATCCTGAGAAAGAGCGGGCGGCACATGTGCTGGGATATCTGGACCGGGACGGAAACGCGGTTTCGGGCCTGGAAGCGGCTTATGACGAGGAACTGAGGGGTGTCGACGGAAAGCTCCAATACAAGAGCGATGGCCGAGGGATCGAGATTCCAAAAGCGAACGAAATCTACCAACCCGTTAAAAATGGAGAAAACATCCAGCTGACGATTGACGGGACAATACAGTATTATATCGAAGAAGCGATGAAGGAAGCTTTCAATCAACTGAATCCGATCAGTATGACGGTCATAGCCGCGGATCCGAAGACGATGGATATTCTCGGCATGGCCAATTTGCCGACTTACGATCCGAATCAATACTGGGCTGATGTGGATCAAAAGAACTTTTATAACCATGCAATCAAGTCGGTGTACGAGCCGGGCTCCACGTTTAAAATCGTGACGTTGGCGGGCGCCGTTCAGGAAGGGCTGTTTAATCCCGGGGCGAAATATATGTCCGGAAGCATTCGCGTTCCGGGGCAAACCATCCACGACTTGAGACGTTCCGGATGGGGGCCTATCAGCTATTTGGAAGGGGTTAAACGGTCCAGTAACGTTGCGTTCGTTAAGCTGGGTTATGAGATGCTCGGTCCGGAGCGGCTGAAACAATACGTAGACAGTTTCGGGTTCGGCCAAAAGACGGGGATCGAGTTGCCCGGTGAAGCGGCCGGGGTTGTAACGCCGGAACAGCAAGCGGATTTTGCGGCGATGGCTTACGGCCACGGCAAATTGCTCGTCACCCCGTTGCAGCAGGTCGCTGCGGTGGCGGCGGTGGCGAACGGCGGGAAGCTGATGGAGCCGCATATCGTCAAGGCGAAGACGGACCCGCAGACGGGGGAAACGGTGAAGACAGACCCGAAGGTTGTGCGGCAAATTCTTACCCCGGAAAAAGCGAAGGAAGTCAGCGAAATTCTGGAGCAGGTCGTATCCGACCGGAAAATCGGGACCGGCCGCCATGCCTATATCGAAGGCTACCGGGTTGCCGGTAAAACGGGGACCGCGGTCAAGCCGGTTAACGGGAAATACGATTATACAAAGCAAGTCGTCTCCTTCATCGGTTACGCACCGGTGGAAGACCCCAAAGTCGTCATGCTCGTGCTCATCGACGAGCCGAGAGACTCGGAGCTCGGCGGCGGCGCCGCGGCGGCCCCGGTATTCCAAAAGATCATGACGAAAACCCTGCAATATCTCGGCGTGCCGAAGAAGCTGGACGATAAGGCCAAAAAACCGGCGGATACGGAAGTCAGCAGCGGGGTGGTGACGCCGGATTTATCCGGGCTTTCCTTACAGGAAGCGAAAAATAAACTCGGGGAGAAAGGGATCTCCTACGCCACCCTGGGCGGAGGCAAGGAACTTGTGTCCCAGTTTCCGAAAGCGGGGAACACGCTGAAGGCGGGCCAGTATATGTACCTGCTGACCGAGGAAGGCCGGAAAATGGCGATTCCGAATCTTAGCGGAAAATCGTTAAGGGAGGCGATGGAGCTGCTTTCGGCGCTTCAGGTCGCCGTGACGGCCGAAGGGCAGGGGTACGTGGTGTCCCAGACGGCCTCCGAGGAAGACGGCCGGCGAAAGGTGCATCTCGTCCTTGAGCCGCCGGTGAAAGATCCGGCGCTGACGGAATCGGAGACGGATACGGAGGCGGACTCCGACTCGAATTCGAACTCGGACTCCGACTCCGGGAAGGATGCTTCTTCCGCGGACGGCGGCGAAGGCGGAGAAAACGCCGGTCAGAACGGGGATTCTACCCCATAGCTTGTTCTAACCCCTGTTTGTCCTGAATATGCATGTGAAGAGATCGACCACATGTTTTGGGATGGACAGGGGGCTATCGTGATGAGAGTATCCAAAGTAACGGTCAGACGAAGATTATTCATATTGCTTGTGCTGTTATGTCTGCTGTTCGCCGCTCTTGTAATCCGGCTGGCATATGTGCAGCTCGGCCAGGGGGAAGAGCTATCGGCCAAAGCGGAGGATTCCTGGCGCCGCAATATCCCTTATTCCGCGAAGCGGGGGGAGATCACCGACCGGAACGGTACGGTGCTTGCTTATAATATTACGACGCCGACCGTGATGGCCATTCCGGTGCAGGTGAAATCGCCCGAAACGACGGCGAAAAGCCTGGCCCCTTTGCTCGGAATGAGCGAGGAAGCCGTGTTCAAGGCGATTACCAAGAGACAATCCATAGTCAGGCTGCAGCCCGGCGGACGCAAAATTACGATGGAAAAAGCGCAGCAAATTCGTGATTTGGCTCTTCCGGGTATTGTCGTTGCCGAGGACAATAAAAGGTACTATCCCTATGGGGGCCTTGCCGCCCATATTCTCGGGTTCACCGGCGGCTACAATCAAGGCTTGACCGGGGTGGAAAGCATGTATGACAGCAAGCTGAACGGGATGAACGGCAGCGTCTCGTATTTGTCGGACGCGGGGGGCAGGCTGATGCCCGGCTCATCGGAGAAGTACGTCGAGCCGAAGGATGGGCTGAGCCTGACGCTGACGATCGACAAATCGATTCAAAGCATCATGGAGCGCGAACTGGACCAGGCGATGGCCCGGCATCAGGCCAACTCGGCCCTGTCGATCGCGATGAACCCGAAGACCGGAGAGATTCTGGCGATGGCGGCGAGACCGGGATACGAACCCGCGAAATATCAAGAGGCGGATTCGGCGGTGTACAACCGTAATCTGCCGATCTGGATGACCTATGAGCCCGGTTCCACTTTTAAAATCATTACCTTATCGGCCGCTTTGGAAGAAAAGAGGGTGGACTTGCGCAATGAGCAGTTCTTCGATCCGGGCTATGTCAAGGTAGGCGGTGCTTCGCTTCGCTGCTGGAAAAGAGGCGGCCACGGCAGCCAAACCTTTCTGCAGGTCGTGGAAAATTCCTGTAATCCCGGATTCGTCGCGCTCGGGCAACGGTTAGGGAAGGAAACTTTGTTTAAGTACATCAAGGATTTCGGATTTGGCTCAAAAACGGGAATCGACCTGGCGGGGGAAGAAAACGGGATCTTGTTCAAACTGTCCCGGGTAGGTCCGGTCGAACTCGCGACGACCTCTTTCGGCCAAGGGGTATCGGTCACGCCGATCCAGCAGATTACGGCGGTCTCGGCGGCGATCAACGGCGGTAAGCTGTTTAAGCCGTTCGTAGCGAAATCCTGGACGAACCCGGATACGGGGGAAGTGGTGTCCACCAATGAACCTCAGCTCGTTCGACAGGTGATTTCCGAACAAACATCCAAGCAGGTCCGCGAGGCGCTTGAGAGCGTGGTGGCGAACGGAACCGGCGGCAACGCCTTTATCGACGGGTATCGGGTCGGCGGAAAGACGGGGACCGCACAGAAAGTAATTAACGGCCGCTATTCGCAAAACGAGCATATCGTCTCGTTCATCGGCTTCGCGCCGGCGGACGATCCGCAGATCGTCGTTTATACCGCGGTAGACAATCCGCAGGGGATTCAGTTCGGCGGCGTTGTGGCGGCTCCGATCGTCAGGAATATTCTAAAGGATGCGCTCGAATACATGCAGATTCCGCCCCGGCAGCAACAGATCGCCAAGAAATACAAATACGGCGAAACTCCGGTTGTCACGGTTCCCGATTTGATGGGGCGGACGGTTCAGGAAATTTATGAAGATCTCAATATGAATTTTAATCTGGCCAAATCGGGCGCGGGCAATGTGGTGATCAACCAGGCGCCCAAGCCGGGTACGCGGGTCGACAAAGGATCGACCATCCGAATTTATATGGGTACGGAGGAGGACGCCGAGCAAGGCGGTCTTCATGACCATCAGGATGAATCATCCTGAACAATGCCTGTTTTGGTAATAATAAGGATAGGGTTGTTGTTCAGAAATTGACGGAGGGGTAACTTATGCTGCTTAAAGATTTAGCGACTTATATCATCGGAAGCGAAATCCGGGGCGATGCCGGAACGGAATGCCGGGGAATCTCGATCGATTCGCGAAAAATATCGCCCGGAGATTTGTTTGTTTGTCTGCCGGGCCATACGGTCGACGGTCATGACTATGCGAAGAAGGCGGCGGAAGCGGGAGCTGCGGCGCTCGTCGTGCAGCGCTGGCTGGACGATGTCACGCTGCCGCAGCTTAAGGTCAAGGATAGCCGGGTGGCAATGGCGGTGCTGGGTAATGTGTTCTTCGATTTCCCCAGCTCCCGTATGAAAGTGATCGGAGTCACCGGCACGAACGGAAAAACGACGACGACGTATTTGATCGAACGGATCTTGCAGGATCAAGGGAAATCAGCCGGTTTGATCGGGACCATCCAGCGCCGGTATGCCGGGCAGACCTTCCCGATGTCCGGAACGACGCCGGAGTCGCTGGATTTGCAGCGTTATTTACATGAGATGATCGAAGCCGATACGGATTACTGCGTCATGGAGGTTTCCTCGCACGCGCTGGATCAAGGCCGGGTCAAAGGAACGAAATTCCGCACGGCGGTATTCACCAACTTGACGCAGGATCATTTGGACTATCACAAATCCATGGAAGAATACCGCGCGGCGAAAGGGTTGTTTTTCTCGCGCCTCGGCAATACTTATGCTTCTTCTCCCGAGGAGCGCAGCTACGCCGTTCTTAATGCGGACGATCCGGCTTCCGCCTATTTCGCCAAGCAGACGGCGGTGGAAATTGTGACCTACGGCGTGGATCAAGAGGCGGACGTGAGGGCTTCAAATATCAGGATTACCGCAAAAGGCACAACTTTTCACGCGGATACTTTCCTGGGAAATATCGATATCACGTTGAAGATGGTAGGAAAGTTCAATGTGTATAACGCATTGGCGGCGATGACGGCCGCCCTGCTCGAAGGGGTTTCCCTGCAGGACATCAAATCGAGCCTGGAAGCTATTCCGGGTGTGGACGGACGGGTCGAAGCGGTGGACGAAGGGCAGTCCTTTGCGGTGATCGTGGACTACGCGCATACGCCGGACGGTCTTGAAAATGTGTTGAACGCCGTCAACGAGTTTGCCAAGGGACGGGTCATCTGCGTGTTCGGCTGCGGAGGCGACCGGGACCGGACCAAGCGGCCGATCATGGGTAAAATCGCGGCTCGTCTGTCCGGCTATGTCATCGTGACTTCCGATAATCCCCGGACGGAGGATCCCGAACTCATTCTGAAGGATATCGAGGCGGGGCTGGAAGAGGACGGGGTGCCGCGTGAGCGCTACGAGCTTATTGTGGACCGCCGCGAAGCGATTCAAAAGGCTATTGAAATGGCAAGCCCCGAAGATGTAGTATTGATTGCGGGGAAGGGCCATGAGACCTATCAATTGATCGGCAAAGAGGTGCACGATTTCGATGACCGGATCGTCGCCAAAGAAGCGATAAGGGGTTTGAACAAGTGATTAAACGTAAATTAGCGGACATCGCCGCGATGGCCGGCGGACAATTAGGAAATCCCGGCGATGCCGATGTACTTATTGAAGGGGTTACCACCGATTCCCGCCGCATCTCGCCGGGCTGTCTCTTTATCCCGTTAGCGGGCGAGCGGTTTGACGGACATGATTTTGCCAAGGACTGCCTTCAGGCAGGGGCCGGCGCGGTGCTTTGGTCGAAATCCCGCGGAGAAGCTCCGGGGCCTTGCGTACTCGTTGACGATACGCTCGAAGCCCTTCAGCGCCTCGCCAAGCATTATTTGGCGGCCAGCCATGCCCGCGTGGTGGGGATTACGGGGAGCAACGGAAAGACGACGACCAAGGATCTGCTTTTTTCGCTGCTGGCCACGACATTTAAGGTTCATAAAACGCAGGGCAACTACAATAACCATATCGGGCTTCCGCTGACGGTCTTGTCCATGCCGGAAGATACGGAAATCGCCGTGCTTGAAATGGGGATGAGCGGGCGGCATGAAATCGAGCTTCTGTCCAAGCTCGCGGAACCCGAAGCGGCCATCGTCACGAACATCGGGGAGGCGCATCTGCTGCAGCTCGGTTCCCGGCTGGAAATCGCCCGTGCCAAGCTGGAGATTTTGTCCGGGCTCAGAGAGGGAGGGCTTTTTGTCTATAATGGGGACGAACCCTTGATTACCCAGGTTCTGGAGGAACCGGCCACGGCAAAACCGGCCAATTTGAAGCTCTCGACGTTCGGAATCGCCCCCGACAACGCGGATTATCCGGTCGGGATTATGCACCTGGAGGACAAGACGGTGTTTACCTCGCACGCACTCGGCGACACGCCTCTTGAACTGCCGCTTCCCGGCGAACACAACGTCGTGAACGCGTTGGCTGCGCTGACTGTAGCCAGATACTTTGGCGTGGCCGCACCTGCGCTGGCCGAAGGGCTGAAGCGGGTGGAACTGACGGGGATGCGCATCGAGACCGTTCGCGGCGTCAGCGGGATCACCATCCTGAACGACGCTTACAATGCCAGTCCGGCTTCGGTGAAAGCGGCGATCGGGGTATTGGAGAAGAAGCGCGGCTACCGGCAAAAAGTCGCCGTCCTCGGCGATATGCTTGAACTTGGCGAGGATGAGGTCGAGTATCACCGGGAAGTCGGCAGGTTTCTGGATCCCGGGAAAACGGATTTGCTGTTTACCTACGGCAAACTCGGAGCGGCCATTGCCGAAGGAGCGGCGGAACGTTTGGATAACGAACGCATATTCTCCTATCAGGATAAAAACGAGCTGATCGATGCGCTGATCTCCCGGCTGCATCCGCAGGATGTCCTCCTGGTCAAGGCGTCCCGGGGCATGAAGCTGGAGGAAGTCGTCGACGCGGTCAAATCCAGCAGCCTTCATCGATAAAACCGGCGAAAGGGGGGTGATCCCATTGGACTTTGGACTCATACTATTAACGATTGGCGTATCTTTTATATTAGCGGTGATCTCGGCCCCTTTGCTGATTCCACTGCTGCGGCGTTTGAAATTCGGGCAGCAGATCCGCGGCGAAGGGCCTCAAAGCCACCAGAAAAAGGCCGGCACGCCGACCATGGGCGGCATTATCATCATTTTGGCGTTCACGCTCGCTTTTCTTAAGTTTTCGGTCGTGAATACCGACTTCTACGTCTTGTTGATCTCGACGCTCGGCTTCGGGCTCGTCGGGTTTCTGGACGATTACATTAAAATCGTGTTTAAACGATCGCTGGGACTGACGCCGAACCAAAAAATGTTCGGGCAGCTGCTGTTTTCCGGCATTATTTGCGCGCTCTTGATTTCCGAAGGGCACAGCACGGCCATCGGCATTCCAGGGACCGGCCTATCGTTCGACTGGGGCCCGTGGTTTTATTATCCGTTTATCATTTTTATGCTGATCGCCATCACCAATGCCGTCAATTTTACCGATGGCCTGGACGGCTTGCTGTCGGGGATAAGCGCGATCGCCCTGGGGGCTTACGCGGTCGTTGCGATGCAGGCGACTTCTCTTCCGGCGGCGGTTTGCGCGGCGGCCATGATCGGTGCCGTTCTCGGGTTTCTGGTCTTTAACGCGCACCCGGCCAAGGTATTTATGGGCGATACGGGTTCCCTCGGCATCGGGGGTGCGATCGGAGCCATCGCGATTATTACGAAGAGCGAGCTGTTGTTCCTCGTTATCGGCGGGGTCTTCGTCATTGAAATGTTATCCGTCGTTCTGCAGATCGTTTCTTTCAAAACGCGCGGCAAACGAATTTTTAAAATGAGCCCGATCCATCATCATTTCGAACTTTCGGGATGGTCGGAGTGGCGCGTCGTCGTCACCTTTTGGGCTGTCGGCCTGCTGCTGGCGGGCATCGGACTTTATTTGAACAAGGGGCTGTAGAGATGAAACATCCAGATGAATACCGGGGCCGCCAAGTGGTTGTTCTCGGACTAGCGAAGAGCGGAGTGCAGGTTGCCAAAACCCTTCACCGAAGCGGTGCGGTCGTTACCGTCAACGATAAGAAGACGAGAGAGGAATGTCCCGAAGCATCCGAACTGGAAGCTTTGGGAATTTCTGTTGTATGCGGGGGTCATCCGGAAGGATTGATTCACGCGGGGGTCGACCTGGTCGTCAAAAATCCGGGAATCCCGTACAGCGCGCCGCCCGTGGCCAAAGCGGAGAAATTGGGCATCGAGGTCGTGACCGAGGTGGAGGTGGCTTATCATCTGACCGAAGTTCCGATTATCGGCATTACCGGATCCAACGGAAAAACGACAACGACGACTTGGATCGGTAAAATGCTGGAATCCGCCGGACTGCATCCGATCATCGCCGGGAATATCGGAACACCGCTGTGCGCGGCGGCGGAAGAGGCCCGTCCGGAAAACCGGCTGGTGGTCGAACTCAGCAGCTTTCAGCTCAAAGGAACCCGGGAGTTCCGCCCGGCGGTGGCGGTGCTGCTGAATGTCGCCAAAACTCATCTGGATTATCACGGCACGATGGAGGATTATGTTGCCTCCAAAGCCAAATTGTTCGCGAATCAGACGGACTCAGATACCGCGGTATTAAACTGGGACGACCCTGTCTGCCGCGAGCTGGTCCCTTATATCAAGGCGAAGCTGCTCCCCTTTTCCATGGCGGAGGAGCTGCGGACGGCGGGCGTTTATGTCCAGCCGTCCTTTATTCCCGGCGTTCAAGATAACTTGACCCGGCATATCGTTTACCGGGATGAAGCGGGTGCGGAACACCGCATTCTCGACATTGCGGAAATCGGCTTGGCCGGCCGCTTCAATATTGGGAACGCGCTGGCGGCCGTGGCGGCCTCGCTGACGGCCGGCGCCGCTCCCGAAGCGCTTGTAGAACCGCTTCGATCCTTCCGGGGCGTCGAGCACCGGCTTGAGTTCGTGGAGGTCAAGTCCGGGGTTGCGTATTACAACAATTCCAAGGCGACCAATTCGAAAGCGACGGTTACGGCGTTAGGCGCTCTGGATCGGCCGATCGTGCTGATCGCCGGCGGCCTGGACCGCGGCTCCGATTACATGGAGCTGCTGCCCGCCTTTAAGGAGAAAGTCAAGGCGGTGGTGGCCATCGGCCAGACGAAGGAGAAAATCGGCCGGGTCGCCGAACTCGCGGGTCTAAGCGATATCGTGCTGGTCGATACTGGAACCAGCGCCGCCGATACCCTGCGGGAAGCGATCAAAGCGGCCGCGGGTCTGGCCGCCGATGGGGACGTCGTGCTGCTGTCCCCGGCTTGCGCCAGCTGGGACATGTTCTCGTCCTATGAAGAGCGTGGACGCATTTTTAAAGAGGCGGTGCATACCCTTTAAGTAGGGGGGTGGAAAAGCCCCTACTTTCTGTCAAGAGGTGGCTTCCACGATGGTCAAAAACCGTACGGCACCGGATTTTTGGTTAATGGCCAGCATTATCGGCCTGCTGGTGATCGGGATTGTGATGGTTTACAGCGCGGGCTCCGTACTCGGTTTTCACGATTACGGCGATCCGTTTTATTTTGTGAAACGGCAGTTGTTCTTTGCCGTCCTCGGTTTGGTGGCCATGTTCTTCACTATGAACCTGGACTACCGGATCTTGAAAAAGTATGCCAAAGTCGCTTTGCTCGCCTGTTTCGTGCTGCTCGTCGCCGTGCTGATCCCCGGCATCGGGGTTGTGCGCGGCGGGGCGCGGAGTTGGCTCGGCATCAGTTCGTTCGGCATTCAGCCTTCCGAGTTTATGAAGCTCGGCATGATCCTGTTTCTATCGGTCTGGCTGAGCAAAGAAGATTACCGGATCACCCACTTTACGCGGGGCCTTTTGCCGCCGCTCGGGTTGATCGGCCTCGCATTCGGACTGATCATGCTTCAGCCGGATTTGGGGACGGGCACAGTGATGATGGGCGCCTCGATGCTCATCGTGTTCACGGCGGGGGCGCGCATCAAGCATCTGGCCGGTTTGGCTTCCATCGGTGTGATCGGCTTCGTCGGGCTCATTCTGGCGGCCCCTTATCGGCTGCAGCGGATCACCGCTTTTCTGGATCCTTGGTCCGATCCGCTGGGAGCCGGGTATCAGATCATTCAATCGCTGTATGCGATCGGCCCCGGGGGGCTCGCCGGGCTGGGACTCGGGATGAGCCGGCAAAAGTACAGCTATGTGCCCGAGCCGCAAACGGACTTTATCTTTTCGATTTTAACCGAGGAATTGGGCTTTATCGGGGGCATGCTGGTGCTCCTGCTGTTTATGATTTTGGTTTGGCGCGGCATGAGGGTAGCGATGACGGTTGACGATATGTTCGGCAGCCTGCTGGCGGTCGGGATCGTCGGCATGGTGGGCGTACAGGTCGTTATCAATATCGGGGTTGTCATTGGCCTCATGCCCGTCACGGGGATTACGCTGCCGCTCATCAGCTATGGGGGCTCTTCCTTGACATTGATGCTGACGGCACTCGGAATTTTATTGAATTTATCACGTTATGCGAGGTGAGGATATGCGCGTCGTTCTGAGCGGCGGCGGTACGGGGGGACACATTTACCCCGCGCTGGCCGTGGCAAGCAGGTGCGCTGCGGAATTTCCGGAATCCGAATTTTTATATATCGGCGGACAGCGGGGCTTGGAGAGCACCCTGGTTCCGAAAGCGGGTATTCCTTTTGAGGCGATCGATATTACGGGCTTCCGGCGGAAGCTTTCTTTTGAAAATATGAAAACGGTCATTCGTTTCCTGAAAGGCGTCAGCCGTTCGAAGCAACTGCTGCGGGAGTTCAAGCCGGATGTCGTGATCGGTACGGGCGGCTATGTTTGCGGGCCGGTTGTTTACGCGGCAGCGAAGCTGGGCATTCCGAGCGTGATTCATGAGCAGAATGCGGTGCCCGGGCTGACCAACCGCTTTCTTAGCAAGTATGTCTCTACGGTCGCCGTAAGCTTTGAAGGCTCGGAGCAGGCTTTTCCGGGGGCGAAACATGTAATATACACCGGAAATCCGCGGGCGACTACCGTTTTTGAAGCGGACAAAAACAAAGGCTTCGCTTCCTTGGGACTGCCGCAGGGCAGTTCCATTGTGCTCGTTGTCGGCGGAAGCCGCGGGGCAAAAGCGATTAACCGCGCGATGGTCGAAATGGCTCCATTCGTGCGGAATTTGGGACATTTATCGTTTGTTTATGTTACCGGGGATACCTACTACGAGGCTACCCTCCGGGAAATTCAAACTCAAACGGGCGGAGTCCCGAAAAATCTGATGGTTAAGCCTTACGTCCACGATATGCCCGTAGTGCTCGCGGCGACATCGTTGATCGTGAATCGCGCCGGCGCCTCTTTTCTTGCGGAAATGACTTCGCTGGGCATTCCGTCCATTCTCATTCCGTCGCCGAACGTAACGAACAACCATCAGGAAAAAAATGCAAGGACTATGGAAAAAGCGGGCGCGGCCCGCGTGATTTTGGAACCGGACCTGAACGGACAGCGGCTTTTCTCGGCCATCAAGGATATCATGTTGGACCCGAGCCTTCACGCCTCCATGTCCGAATCGTCGCGCAAGCTTGGAAAGCCGGAATCGGCCGGCCTGATCGTGGAAGAAATGCGGCGGCTTTCCGCAGGTTCACGCAAGTAACGGGGAAATCCGGCAGCTTTGGGCGAGTGTCACACTCTTCATTAAGAGGGCATAAGATACCCTATAAATCGTGACATTCTTACTTTAGTAAGGGATCGGGAAGAAGGGCGCTTTTTCCCCGTTCCATTGCGACCTAAGGCGCCGGGTTTCTCCGGGGCAATACCGGATCATTCTTGCGCTAGAGAAACAAAAAAAGAGGGTCCGGCATGTTTAAGAGGAGGGATTTTGCGATGCAGCAGTGGCTATCGAAATTATCGCAACTTGAAGTCGGAACGGTACTGCTTAACGAACCGATGTCGAAATACACTACATGGAAAATCGGCGGTCCCGCTGACGCTTTGATCGTTCCCGAGAATACGGAACAACTTGCGAGTCTCATTCGCCTGCTGCACGCAGAGCAGATTCCATGGATGACGATCGGCAAGGGCTCCAACATGCTCGTTTCGGATAAAGGCATCCGCGGTGCCGTTATCAAGCTGGGCAAGGATCTGGAGGACATCGAGTTCCGAGGAACGGACGTTACGGCCGGAGGCGGCGCGTCCTTCGTCAGATTAAGCATCATGGCCGGGAAGAACGGTTTGACCGGCCTGGAATTTGCCGGCGGTATACCCGGAACGGTGGGGGGAGCCGTTTATATGAACGCCGGCGCGCACGGGTCCGATGTGTCACGCATATTTAAATCCGCTGAAATTGTTCTGGAGACAGGTGAATTGGTAACTTACGGAGCTGAGGAAATGGAATTCGCTTACCGGCATTCCGTTCTGCACGAACGTCCGGGCATTGTGGCCCGAGCCCATTTCTCGCTGGAAACGGGCGACCGTCTGGAAATTGCCGCCGCCATGGCGGCTTACAAGGACAGGCGCCGCAAAACACAACCGCTGCAGCAACCCTGTGCAGGTAGCGTGTTCCGCAATCCGTCCGGAGATCACGCCGCCCGGCTGATCGAAGCAGCCGGCCTGAAGGGCCGAAGGGTGGGCGGAGCCGAAATATCCGAACTGCATGCCAATTTCATCGTCAATACCGGGCAAGCGACAGCAGAGGACGTTCTTACGCTCATGGAGCAAATCAAGGACACCATTTATTCCAAATATGAGATCGCACTGGTGCCGGAGGTCTACTTCGTGGGTGAACGGTAAACTCGGAGGTGATACATTGGACAAATTGGTGATCGAAGGCGGGAGACCCCTATCAGGATCCATTCGCATCCATGGAGCTAAAAATGCCGCTTTGCCGATTATGGCGGCCTGCTTGCTGACGGAAGGCAAGGTGAAACTTCGAAATGTCCCCCGGCTGCTCGATATTGACGTCATGCTCGGAATCCTGGACCGTTTGGGATGCACGGTAATCCAGAAAGAGGATACGGTTTTCGTGGATACGGTCGGGGTCGACTCCAGCCATGTACCTGAAGACTTAATGAAGCAGATGCGGTCTTCGATATTCCTGATGGGTCCTCTTTTGGCGAGATTCGGCGAGGTTTGCATTTACCAGCCCGGAGGCTGCGCCATCGGCGAACGGAAAATCGACCTGCATTTGCGGGGGCTGCAGGCGCTGGGAGCCGAGATTGAAGAGAGTCACAACCAAATCTGGTGCAGGGCCTCCAGGTTGAGAGGGAACGATATCCATTTGGACTTTCCCAGCGTCGGAGCGACGGAAAACATCATGATGGCCGCCACGCTGGCGGAAGGCACGACCACGATTTCAAACGCCGCCAGGGAGCCGGAAATTCAGGATCTGCAAAACTTTCTGAACGCCATGGGCGCGAACGTGATCGGGGCGGGTACGGATGTCATCACCATACGCGGAGTACGGGCGCTTGAACCTTGCGATTACGAGATTATCCCCGACCGGATCGTGGCGGGAACCGCACTGATTGCGGCGGCAGCCACGCGCGGTACAGTGACGTTAACCCATTGCAACCCTTCCCACTTGACCGCGCTGTTCCATGTGCTGCGGCGCGCCGGTGTTCAAATCGGGACCTGCGATGATATAATAACCGTAAGCAGCAGCGGCCGTCCGAAGTCCGTAGAGCGAATCATAACTTCGCCCTACCCTTCTTTTCCTACCGATTTGCAATCCCAGGTTATGGTGCTGCTGTCGCTGGCCGACGGACTCAGCCTGATGAAGGAGACGGTATTCGAAGGGCGATTCAAACATGTGGATGAATTGGTGCGCATGGGAGCGGACATTTCGGTGGACCTCAACACCGCTTTTATCCGCGGGGTGCCCCGATTATACGGAGCCACCGTGGAAGCCACGGACTTAAGGGCGGGGGCGGCTCTCGTCATCGCCGGATTGGCGGCTCAAGGGAAAACCGTTGTCGAGCAGGTGCATCACATCGACCGCGGCTACGACCGAATTGAAGTGATGTTCAAACGGCTGGGCGGTGTCATGCACCGGGAGACGCCGGCATTGAAGCAATTGGATTTGGCCTGATCCTGATCGGGATGGTCCCCTCCGCCGGAGGGGATACAGGCTTTATTTTAGATGATATCGGAGAAATGATATGCCAAAAACGACAGTGCCTTTACTTAAAGAACCCCAGCAGAAAAAGAAAAGCAGCCGGAAGCTTGCCGGCATTCTTTTTCTGCTCGTTCTCATCTTGCTTTGTGTATTATTCTTCCGTTCCTCTATCAGCAAAATTTCGGAAATCTCTTTCGAGGGGAATACCTATCTTTCCGATCAGGAGCTGCTGGACATTTCCGGTTTGAAGGTCGGCGCGCCGTTTTTTGGGACAAGCGGTTCTAAGATCGAGTCCAAATTGTCCGGGATAAAGTCTATACAGGAAGTCCGCGTGGACAAGTCTTTTCCGGGGAAAGTCCGGGTTGAGATTCAAGAGTACCCCGTCGTCGCTTACGAGCTGACCGCGGACGGTCAATTGAACGGACTTTTGGCCAATGGAACGAGGGTGAATCTCGATAACGGCACCATGCCGATCGAGAAACCGATATTGACGGGCTGGTCGCCGGATGATCCTAATTTGCCCAAACTTTGCGGCACCTTGGCTAACATTCCGGATGCCTTAACCACGGAAATTTCGGAGATTACGCCTTCGCCGACCGTCTCCTACCCCGACCGGATCAAGATGTATACCAGATCCAAATTCGAAGTGATATCGGCGGTCTCCGTATTGGCGGAAAAAGCGGAGTATATGAACATGATTATGGATTCCCAGGACCCGGGGATTTTGACCCTGCTGGATGCCGACACTTACGTGCCGTACGAGACATCTGAAGATGAACCGGACGGTGAAAATGATACTACTCATAAGTAACAATCAATGATAAAATACGTTTTATGGGCTAGTTTCCTTGTCCCCTCTTTTTTTCTTTTTTTTACCCACGGAGAGTCTGGGGTTTGCAACGCTGATATGTAAAACTTGGAAACCAAAAATATTGTAGAAAAAAGAGGGAAAGATTAAACGGCGTTGAATATGTAGAGAGTGCATTTTTACAGTGACATTATATTTTTATTTGGAAAACAGGAGGTGCCAGGGGCTTGAGCAACAATGACATCATTGTTAGTTTGGACATCGGTACATCCAAAGTTCGTGCTATTATTGGGGAAATTAGTAATGGAACCTTTAATATTATTGGGGTTGGATCTGCCGACTCGGAAGGAATTCGCAAAGGCGCGATTGTAGATATTGACCAGACGGTTCAGTCGATCCGCAGTGCTGTGGACCATGCCGAACGGATGGTGGGTATTCAAATATCGGAAGTGTATGTCGGCATTTCGGGAAATCATATCGGACTCCAAACGAGCCATGGGGTAGTAGCGGTTCAAAACGAAGACCGGGAAATCGGCGAAGACGATATTGATCGTGTCTTGAAGGCAGCTGAAGTGATCGCACTTCCTCCGGAGCGTGAAATCATCGACGTTGTCGCCAAACAGTATGTGGTGGACGGACTGGAGGGAATTAGTGATCCGCGGGGAATGATCGGTGTACGTCTTGAAGTGGAAGCGACGATCGTGACCGGGGCCAAAACAGCGATCCATAATTTGCTTCGCTGTGTGGAGAAATCCGGGCTCAAGATTCGTGATCTTGTGTTGTTGTCGCTGGGCGCGGGCCAATTGGCGCTCTCGAAGGACGAGAAAGTTATGGGCTCTGTCCTGGTGGACATCGGAGCCGGATCGACGACGATTGCCGTCTTTGAAGGCGGAACCATCGTGGCGACATCCACGTTGCCGATCGGGGGAGAGTTCATAACGAACGATATCGCGTACGGATTGCGTACGCTGACGGATCAAGCCGAGAAGGTGAAGCTGAAGTACGGCTGCGCCTCCATGGAGGACGCCGCGCCGGACGTTACGTTTAAGGTGACCCGTATCGGCAGCAATGTGGACAAGGAATTCACCCAGGAAGATCTGGCTGCGATTGCGGAGCCGCGGGTTCAGGAGATTTTCCAGTTAATCGGGCAGGAAGTCAAGCGGCTTGGTTACAATGAACAACCAGGCGGTTATATACTTACGGGAGGTACGGTCTCCATGCCCGGTTTGCTCAAGATCGCCCAGCAGGAACTGGCCGCCAGCGTTCGTGTTGCCGTGCCTGATTATATCGGTGTGCGTGACCCCGGGTATACGGGCGGCGTCGGGATATTGTACAAGGTGATCAAGAACATTCGGGTCCGCAATGCGTCGGGACCGAAGAAATCGGCGAATCGTCCGAAAACGCCGGGGCCGCAGGAGACTACCCGGAAAACGGGCGGCGTCATGGAACGCCTCAAGAAACTATTCAGCGAATTTATATAATTTGGAAAACCGCGATGGACGGGCCATCCATGCACAATGAGGGGGAGATGGAATAGTATGTTGGAATTTGATTTTGAAATGGAGAGCTTGGCTCAAATAAAAGTCATCGGATGCGGCGGCGGCGGAAGCAATGCCGTCAACCGGATGATCGAGAACGGAGTTCAGGGCGTAGAATTCATTACGGTGAATACGGATGCCCAGGCTCTGCATTTGGCCAAGTCTGAGCATAAACTGCAAATCGGCGATAAACTGACCCGCGGACTTGGTGCCGGCGCGAACCCGGAAGTCGGCAAGAAAGCGGCGGAAGAATCACGGGATTTGATCGCAAACACGCTGAAAGGCGCCGACATGGTGTTCGTTACCGCGGGAATGGGCGGCGGAACCGGCACGGGGGCAGCTCCGGTCATCGCGGAGATCGCTCGGGAATGCGGTGCGCTTACCGTTGGAGTCGTAACCCGTCCGTTTACCTTTGAGGGGCGCAAGCGTTCCTCGCAAGCCGATATGGGAATTGAAGCGCTGAAAGAAAAAGTCGATACGCTGATCGTCATTCCGAACGACCGCCTGCTTGAAATTGTGGATAAGAAAACGCCGATGCTGGAGGCGTTCCGTGAGGCGGATAACGTGCTGCGTCAGGCCGTTCAAGGCATCTCCGACCTGATCGCCGTTCCCGGCTTGATCAACCTTGACTTTGCCGACGTAAAGACGATCATGACCGAACGCGGCTCCGCGTTGATGGGGATCGGTCTTGCCAACGGCGAGAACCGTGCGGCGGAAGCGGCGCGCAAGGCGATTATGAGCCCGCTCTTGGAAACCTCGATCGAGGGAGCTCGCGGTGTAATCATGAACATTACCGGCGGCGCGAACCTTTCGCTTTATGAAGTCAATGAAGCCGCGGAAATCGTCATTTCGGCTTCCGATCCCGAGGTGAATATGATTTTCGGAGCGATCATTGACGAGAACATGAAGGACGACATCAAGGTGACGGTCATCGCGACCGGCTTTGAACACAAAGCGCCGCCGATGATACCGGGCCGCAAACCTGCGGCGGGCGTTTCGGAGCCACAGGATCACCGTGCTACGTCCTCCACGCTGAGACCCTTCGGGAATCAGCCTAGCGGAGACCAGTTGGATATCCCTACCTTCCTTCGCAATCGTCGCAACAATAACGAATAACATTTATCGCAAGTCTTCCCCGAAGACCTTGTCCTGTTGCCAGGACAAGGTCTTTTTTAGCTGGAATGAACCGATGCCCAGGTCCGCTTTAACCGGAAAAACGCCATGATCCAAGTACGCAGGTTGATGCAGCAAGCGGATGGCGGAGATTCGAAGGGATCGCAGGGATTCGCAGGGATTCGCAGGAAAAACTACGGCACGACAAAATTAGTGGGCCTCCGCTTTCAATTTTAGACAGACTTTACATAGGGAACTCTTTATACTGATAAGCATCTCCACGTCAATAGGCGCTAGATTTTAAGAGCCGAAGCGGGCAGGTGAGGAATGTATGGTCGTTTATATCGATTTGATTTTTTTAATGAACCTGCTGATCGATGCCGCACTGCTTGCGGTGACCGCCTGGTTGAGAAAACGAAAGGTGGTTTACTGGCGCCTGGGTTTGTCGGCCGTGGTTGGGGCGTCCTATGTGGTGATGATGTTTCTTCCGGCATTGTCGTTTTTGTTTACGTTCCTCGTCAAATTTTTGTTTTCCGTCGTCATGCTCTGGATCGCTTTCGGTTTTGGCGGTTTACAGCATTATTTACGGAATCTGGGAGCGTTTTACATGGTGAATTTTGCGGCAGCCGGCGGAATTATAGGCATTCATTATCTTTTGCAAAGCTCAGGCGAGATATGGAACGGGATTTGGTATTCGGCGTCAGGCGGGCTCGGATTTTCGCTTCAGGTCGGAGCGGTGTTTACGCTGGTCCTGTTTGCTATCGTTTTGTTCTGGTTCAAAGGGGTCGTCTCTACCCGAAGACGGCAGGAAATGATGACCTCCTATCTGGCGGATATTCAGGTTCGCATCGGAGACGCGGTGGTTAACTGCACGGGACTGATCGATACGGGCAATCAATTGACCGATCCGCTCAGCCGGCTGCCGGTCATGGTCATGGAGGCCTCCTTGTGGAAGGACTTTCTGCCGGATTTGGAGGGCGGGGAAGGGCGCGGGAACCAGGCGGACAACCTTATCGTGAAATGGACGGAGGACGAATCCTTTCCTTGGCGGGATCGGCTGCGTTTGGTCCCGTTTCGCGGCGTCAACAAGGGATCGCAGTTTATGCTGGCCCTAAAGCCGGATGAAGTGGCTGTCCGGAAGGACGGCGGGGAATTTATCACCTCCCGTGTGCTTGTGGGGCTGGACGGAGGGAGTTTGTCGGCGGAAGGCCGATTTCAAGCGATCATTCATCCGGCATTGATCGAGGATTCGGCGGAAAGCGGGAGCAGCAAGGGGACGGAAACGGCGAGTCCGTCGGGAGCGGCGGGGCCCCCGTTCAACGGATATGCAAAAAGCGGATAAACCCGGGCGATATGCCTAGCGGAAAAACGGGAACGTAATAGTGGGAGGAAGAAAGCCATGCGTGTAAAGTGGAAGCTGATGCTGCAATTGCAGTACTATCGTCTGTTATTTTTATTTGGACTAAAAAGCGAAGAAATCTATTATATCGGCGGGAGTGAAGCGCTGCCGCCTCCATTGACGCGCGAGGAAGAAGAATATTTGCTCCAGAAGCTCTCGACCGGCGATTCCGCGATCCGGGCCATGCTGATCGAACGGAATCTCAGACTGGTCGTTTATATCGCCAGAAAGTTCGAGAATACGGGCATCAATATCGAGGATCTGGTTTCCATCGGTACGATCGGGTTGATCAAGGCGGTCAACACGTTTGATCCCGAGAAGAAAATCAAATTGGCGACGTATGCCTCCCGCTGTATCGAAAATGAAATTTTGATGTATCTGCGCCGCAACAGCAAAATACGGACGGAGGTGTCTTTTGACGAGCCGCTCAATATCGATTGGGACGGAAACGAGCTTCTGCTGTCCGATGTGCTGGGGACGGAGAACGATACGATTTACCGCAATATTGAAGAGCAGGTCGACCGAAAGCTGCTGCACAAGGCGCTCGACAAGCTGAGCGAGCGGGAACGGATGATCATGGAATTGCGCTTCGGATTGGTGGACGGGGACGAAAAAACCCAAAAGGATGTGGCCGATCTCCTTGGGATTTCGCAATCGTACATCTCGAGGCTGGAAAAGCGAATTATTAAGCGTTTGCGCAAGGAGTTCAACAAAATGGTGTAGATGCCGCTTCCCCAAAGGGGACAGGTTCAGGAATAAAAATACAGCCCGAGGAGATAATGATCATTAATGTTTCTCCTTGGGAGGTAAAGACTTGATGACCCGAAACAAAGTCGAGATTTGCGGCGTCGACACCGCAAAATTGCCCGTTCTAACCAATGCGGAAATGCGTGAATTGTTCCACTCTTTGCAGCAGGACCACGTAAGATCAGCCAGAGAAAAGTTAGTGAATGGCAACCTCAGACTCGTACTGAGTGTCATCCAGCGTTTCAACAATCGGGGGGAGTATGTAGACGACTTGTTCCAAGTAGGCTGCATCGGACTCATGAAAGCTATCGATAATTTCGATTTATCGCAGAACGTCAAATTTTCGACCTATGCGGTGCCGATGATTATCGGGGAAATTCGCCGGTATTTGCGCGATAACAACCCGATCCGCGTCTCCCGCAGTTTAAGGGATATCGCCTACAAGGCACTGCAGATGCGCGATAATCTGACGAACAAAAATTCCCGCGAGCCGACGATTTTTGAAATTTCGGAGGCGCTGGGCCTGCCGAAGGAGGACGTCGTTTTTGCCTTGGACGCGATCCAGGACCCCGTCTCGCTGTTTGAACCGATTTACCATGACGGGGGGGACCCGATCTATGTCATGGATCAGATCAGCGACGACAAGAATAAGGACGTTTCCTGGATTGAAGAAATCGCTCTAAGAGAGGCGATGCAACGGCTGGGGCGCCGGGAGAAGATGATTCTGTCGATGCGCTTTTTCGAAGGCAAAACCCAGATGGAGGTCGCCGATGAGATCGGCATCTCTCAAGCCCAGGTATCGCGTTTGGAGAAAGCCGCCATTTTGCAAATGCAGAAACATGTAAAATCGTAAGTCCGCTGATGCAGCCCGATTTTATGCGGTCCCTTTTATAGGGACCTTTTTTATTTGCCGAAACGGTTCAGGCGGTTTAATGTTTTGGGGGGATGAATCATATAGTAAAAGAAGACAGGAAAGAACGGGCGCTTGGGGGGCGAAGCGGATGAATAATGTGGTCAGGGCAAGCATGAAAATCTCGGATTTTCAAACGAAGGATGTGATCAATGTCGTGGACGGCAAACGTCTCGGACATAT
Source organism: Paenibacillus faecis (assembly GCF_008084145.1). Lineage (GTDB taxonomy): Bacteria > Bacillota > Bacilli > Paenibacillales > Paenibacillaceae > Fontibacillus > Fontibacillus faecis. The sequence continues at coordinate 481,156 of NZ_VSDO01000002.1, forward strand.
CAGCGACCTCGAGCTGGATTTGAGGCAGGGGCTCATCGAAGCGATCGTCGTCCCGGCCAGCACCAAGTTTCTCGGATTGTTCGGCAGCGGCGGCGATTTGATTATTCCATGGAAAAACATCGTGAAAATCGGCTCCGACGTCGTACTCGTAAAGATGGAGGAGCTGCGGGAATCGCGGACACCGACACCCTACGAGACCACGGTGTATATCGACCGGGACGGCAGGGCCGAACGGCGCGGGTGAACGAAGGCCGTCTCTTTATGGTACACTGGTAACAGCGCCCTAAAGCGATGCAAGTGCGCTTGGGCTTTTGGATGATGCGCAATACATCAGGGGGAGATGGATGATGGAGCCGTTTATTAGAAATCCTATAGCAAACGAGCCTGAACGCTATGAACTTAAAGCGTGGGAAAATCTCATGCCGGGACTGACCGCAGGGTTTACGGGACGTTCCGGCGGGGTTGGCCGAGCTCCGTACGATAGTTTAAATCTCGCGCTTCATGTCGGAGATGAGGCGGAGGTGGTCGTGGCCAACCGCCGTCGGCTGGCCGAAGCGCTGGGATTTGAGCCTGAGGCGTGGACCTGCGGAGAGCAGGTTCACGAAAGCAACGTTGCGGTCGTAAGGGCGAAGGACCGGGGAAAAGGATATTTGAACCGGGAGAGCGCCTTTCAGCATACGGACGGACTGGTCACCAATGAACCGGAGCTATTGCTGACTTCTTTTTACGCCGATTGTGTGCCGCTTTATTTTATGGATCCGGTTCGCCGAGTCGTCGGCTTGGCACACGCGGGGTGGAAAGGGACGGTTGCCCGAATCGCCGAGTCCGTTATCGACACTATGGAGCAGCAGTTCGGGAGCTCCCGAAGCGACATCCGTACCGCCATCGGCCCCAGTATCGGAGGTTGCTGTTACGAAGTGGATGAGCGGGTCATGGCGAAAGTCAGGGAGGCTTTAGCGGCGATTGGGGAGCCGGACGGCGAGGGCCGGATTTCAGCCTCCTCCGCCCAGGAAGGCCGAACCATGCTGAACTTGAAAGAAATGAATCGAATTATTATGATAAAAGCAGGAATATTGCCGACGCATATCGAATGTACAAGTTGGTGTACAAGCTGCCGGAACGAGTTGTTCTTCTCCTATCGCAAAGATGGGGGAGTCACCGGAAGAATGGCAAGCTGGGTTGGTTTGAAAGAGAGGTGATCCTTCTTGTCTCTTCAGGAAGCGATACAGCATGTCAACGAAAGGATCGTCGCGGCCTGCAAACGCAGCGGCAGAAATGCCGAAGAGGTCCGAGTCATCGCCGTAACCAAATATGTGTCAAGCGCCAAGACACGCGCGGTACTGGATGCCGGTATTCAACATTTGGGGGAGAACCGCCCCGGGGTGGCGGTGCCGAAATGGGAAGAGCTAGGCGGGCGGGGGATATGGCATTTTATCGGCCATCTTCAGAGCAGAAAGGTTAAGGAGATTGTCGGGAAGTTTGAATATATCCATTCACTGGACCGGTTGTCGCTGGCCCTGGAGCTGGACAAGCGGGCAGCGGCGGCGGGGGTCGAGGTCAAAACCTTCCTGCAGGTGAATGTCTCGGGCGAGGCGTCCAAACAGGGGGTCAAGCCGGAAGAGGCGGAACATTTTCTTCGCGAGATCAGGGAGTTAAGCCATCTTAAAGTGATCGGACTGATGACGATGGCGCCGGAGGTGGAAGATCCCGAGCTTACCCGGCCCGTTTTTCAAGGGTTGCGGGAGCTGAGGGATCGACTGAACGCAAGCGGTGCCTGGAAGGAGCCGATCAGCGAATTGTCCATGGGGATGTCGGGCGATTTTGAAGTGGCGGTCGAAGAAGGGGCGACCTGGGTACGCCTCGGTACTCTTTTAGTTGGGAAAGGGGAGGAGACTTAATGGGAGTTATGAATCGGTTCATGAACTTTTTGGGCCTGCAGGAAGAGGAAGAAATCGTGGAGCGCGAAACGGTGCGCGGGCAGGATGAGCCGGAATACGAACCTCCGAGCTTCGAACCTCGCAAGACGCCAAGGGGAAGCAATGTGGTAAGCATTCATTCGCAGAAGAACGTCAAGGTCATCCTCTATGAACCGCGATCTTATGACGAGGCGCAGGAAATCGCCGATCACCTGCGGTCCCATCGCAGCGTTGTCGTGAATTTGCAGCGGGTTCGCAACGACCAGGCGATGCGAATCATCGATTTTCTGAGCGGGACGATTTACGCCCTAAGCGGCAGCATCTCCAAAATCGGCGCGAACATCTTTCTCTGCACACCGGACACGGTGGAAATTCAGGGGTCGATTACGGAGATCCTGACCGAGGATTTAGATTACAACAGAATGAGGTGAAGGCAGCTTGGGGAGCCATACAATTGAGAGCATAGTACTGCTTCTGTATCAAATTTATTTCTATATGGTGCTCGTTTACATTTTGATGTCTTGGGTGCCTAACATCCGGGAGAGCTTCATCGGCGAGCTTCTGGGGAAGCTGGTCGAGCCGTATTTGGCTCCGTTTCGGAGGTTTATCCCTCCGCTGATGGGGATGATCGATTTTTCGCCGATCATCGCTTTGTTCGTGCTCAGGCTGGCGGCCTTCGGTTTGATCAGCGTGCTGAATTATATCTTTGTCGGGTGATCTAAGCTATGCGGACCGACATCTACGCACATTTTAAACCGGAAGAACGCCCTTTTGTCGATCGGGCGTGGGAGTGGGTTGTCCATGCCGGGGATTATCATGAAGTCAAGCTGAGCGACTTCCTGGACCCGCGGCAAAGCTATATTTTGCAGACGCTCGTGAACCGCCATCCGGACGCCGGATTACGATTGGACGGCGGGTACGGCGAAGCGGAGCGGAGACGCGCGCTGATCGGACCGGACTACCGGGATCTGGATAGCGAAGATATGGGAATGAAGGTGCTCTCTATCTCGTCCCAGGATCAGAAGCTGTCGACTTTACAGCACGGGGATTATCTGGGGGCGATTCTGGGACTCGGGCTCAAGCGGGATAAAATCGGCGATATCCATGTACGCGAAGACGGCTGTCATGTGATCGTGGCGGAGGAGATCGCACCGTTTCTGAGCATGAATTTGCATCAGGTGCATCGTGTAAGCGTTATGACCGATATATTGGATCTGGATGCCCTGAAGACGTGTGAACCCGAGCTGGAGCCGCTGGACCTTACGGTGGCTTCTTTACGTTTGGACGGAATCGTCAGCGACGTTTACAGACTTAGCCGCAGCAAAATCATGGTGCCGATTAAGGCCGGGCGTTGCCGGGTAAACTGGAGAACGGAGGAGGATCCCTCGAAACTGCTCAAAGAAGGCGACGTTGTAGCGCTTCAAGGGTTCGGGCGCTTCAAGGTATTGGAATGCGGGGGCGTGACAAAAAGTGGGAGACTCCGCGTTAAAGTCGGTAAATTTGTGTGAAGGCTTTGCAGGAGTTCGGCAATTCCTGTCGAATTTACTACCTACGATTGAGAAGCGGCTTCCCGCAAGGGAAGGTTCGAATACATTAGGAGGTGCGGATCATGCCATTAACCCCGCTGGATATACATAACAAGGAGTTCTCTAGGCGCTTGCGCGGCTATGATGAAGATGAAGTCAATGAATTCCTTGATCAGGTCATCAAGGATTACGAAATCGTGATCCGGGAGAATAAAGAACTTCATAATCAGCTGCTTGCGCTCCAGGAGAAATTGGATCATTTCGCCAATATCGAGGAGACGCTCAGCAAGACGATTATCGTGGCTCAGGAAGCGGCGGACGAAGTGAAGAACAACGCGAAGAAGGAAGCGCAATTGATCGTGAAGGAAGCCGAGAAGAATGCGGACCGGATCGTTAACGAATCGCTGGCCAAATCGCGCAAGATCGCCATGGAAGTCGAGGAGCTGAAGAAGCAGGCTTCGATTTACAGAGCGCGGTTCCGCACGCTGGTGGAGGCGCAGCTGGATTTGCTCAGCCAGGAAGGCTGGGAATCGCTGGACAGCACCCGGGATCGCTCCTTCGAACCAGAGCAGAGCCGCGAGGTCAAAGAAATTTATTAAATCAAGCCCGGGTTGACATAGCCTGCGGTCATAAGTTATAAATATTATGATACATGACTGGCAGCCGCCGGTCTTACATGTGATTCGATGATGGGAAGCAGTACGCGGCGATTTTGTTCCCCAGAGAGTTGGCACCTTCGCTGAAAGCCAATGTCCAAGACGCTGACGGAAGATCCTCCCGGAGAAGCCTGGCTGAATTTCCCGAGCGGAAAGCGTAAGCTATGCCGGCCGCCGGCCGTTACACCGGCCCCATATGAAGCGTATGGGATCAAAGTGTCACACGTACGGGATTAAATCGACCCTGCCGTGTGAAACAAGGGTGGTAACGCGAGCGATAAGTCTCGTCCCTTTTGGGGCGGGGCTTTTTTTGTTTCACTTTAGATTTGAAGAGAAAGGAAGTCGAAGAAAGTCATGAAAAAAGTCGACGTCAAAGAGCAAGCCCGGACCCGGGATTTGCGGATGCTGAACAAATGGAGCAGCGAGAACACATTTAAACGCAGTATTGAAAACCGGGAAGGGCGGCCGAATTACGTATTTTTTGAAGGACCTCCGACAGCCAACGGCATGCCGCATATCGGGCATGTGCTCGGCCGGGTGATCAAGGACTTCGTCGGCCGTTATCAGACGATGAAAGGGTATCGCGTCGTCCGGAAAGCCGGTTGGGATACCCACGGTCTTCCGGTAGAGCTCGGCGTGGAGAAAGAGCTGGGCATCTCCGGAAAGCAGGAGATCGAGAATTACGGAATCGAAGCGTTCGTTAAAAAATGTAAAGCGAGCGTTTTCGGCTATGAGAAGCAGTGGCGGGAATTTACCGAGGCGATCGCCTATTGGACGGATCTCGACGATCCATACATTACGCTGGATAACAAGTATATCGAAAGCGTGTGGAACATCCTGGCTACGATTCATGACAAGGGGCTGCTGTACAAAGGGCACCGGGTCAGCCCCTACTGTCCGTGCTGTCAGACTTCCCTCAGTTCACATGAAGTGGCGCAGGGGTATGAAGATGTTAAGGATTTGAGTGCGACCGCGAAGTTCAAGCTTGATGAAACGGGAGAGTATGTGCTGGCTTGGACGACCACGCCTTGGACGCTGCCTGCCCACGTAGCGCTGGCGGTTAATCCGGACATGGAATATGCCAGAGTGAAGCAGGAGGACGGTGTGTACATCGTCGCCAAGAATTTGGTGGAGAAGGTGATGAAGGGCGACTACAGCGTTGAATCCACCCTGAAGGGTTCCGAGTTGGTCGGCAAAACCTATGCCTCCCCATTCAGCTATATCCAGGCGGAGAAGGTGAACGTCATCGTCGGCGCTTCGTTCGTCACCGATGCGAGCGGAACGGGGATCGTGCACATGGCACCGGCCCACGGGGAAGACGATTACCGGACATGCCGGGAGAACGGCGTCAGCTTCGTCAGCGTGGTGGATGGGCAAGGCCGTTACACGGAGACCGTCACCGATTTTGCCGGCCGTTTCGTCAAAGACTGCGACCTGGATATCGTAAAGACCCTCTCGGAAAAAGGGCTGCTGTACAGCAAAGAGAAATACGAGCACAGTTACCCGTTCTGCTGGCGGTGTAAGTCGCCGCTGCTGTATTACGCGATGGACAGCTGGTTTATCGCGACGACGGCGGTGAAAGACCAACTGATCGCCAATAATAATTCGGTAACCTGGTACCCGGGACACGTTCGTGAAGGACGTTTCGGCAAGTTCCTGGAAGAGCTGGTGGACTGGAATATCAGCCGGAACCGCTATTGGGGCACTCCGCTGAACGTATGGGTGTGCAAGGACTGCGGAGGTCAGTTCGCGCCGCACAGCATTGCCGAACTGCGGGCTAAAGCGATCGGCGAAGTCGGTGAAGACTTGGAACTGCACAAACCTTATGTGGATGAAGTCCGCGTGAATTGTCCCCACTGTGAAGGCGGAGTGATGGAGCGGACGAGCGAAGTGATCGACGTATGGTTCGACAGCGGCTCGATGCCGTTCGCGCAGCACCATTACCCGTTCGAGAACGAAAAAACGTTTGAAGAGCAATTCCCTGCGGATATGATTTGCGAGGGGATCGACCAGACCCGCGGCTGGTTTTACAGCCTGCTGGCCGTTTCGACGCTGTTTACGGGCAAAGCCCCATACAAAGCCGTTATCGCCACCGGACATGTACTGGATGAGAACGGCCAAAAAATGTCCAAATCCAAAGGCAACGTTATCGACCCTTGGGACATCATCAACGAATTCGGTACCGACGCGTTCCGTTGGGCGCTGCTTTCCGATAGCGCCCCTTGGAACAGCAAACGCTTCTCCAAGGGGATCGTAGCGGAAGCGAAATCCAAGGTGGTCGATACCTTGGTCAATACGCACGCGTTTTTGACTCTGTATGCGAGCATCGACGGCTACAAACCGGAAGAGCATGCGTTCCGTCCATCCGAGAACAAGCTGGACCGCTGGATTCTGTCCCGGCTTAACAGCTTGATCGGAACGGTTGATAAAGGGCTGGCGGTCAACGACTTCGTCAACACCTCGCGAGCGATCGAAGGCTTTATCGATGAACTCAGCAACTGGTACATCCGCCGTTCACGCGACCGTTTCTGGGGCAGCGGGCTTGGCGAGGATAAGATTTCGGCCTATCAAACCCTGGTGCATGTGCTGTTAACGCTGTCCAAGCTGATGGCTCCGTTCACGCCGATGCTGTCCGAAGATATCTTCACGAATCTGGGCGGCGGAGAAAGCGTGCATTTGGCGGATTATCCGAGGGCGGACGAAGCTTTGATCGACAAGGCTTTGGAGGCGGATATGGAAAGCGCGCGGCAAATCGTCGAGCTGGCTCGCAACGTTCGTAACGAAACGGGCATCAAAACGCGCCAGCCGCTCTCTAGTCTCATCGTGTCGATGGACCGGGAGTTTGCGGTTTCCGAATACGAGGAAATCATCAAGGACGAGATCAACGTGAAGGCGATTGAAATCGAGTCGAGCGACAGCGGATTCGTCGACTTTACGCTGAAGCTGAATCTCAAGGTAGCCGGGAAGAAATACGGCAAAAACGTCGGTTTTCTGCAAGGCTTCCTTAAAGGGCTGCCGGCGGAGGAGACCCGCAAAATCGTGGAGACCGGCGGGGTGGACGTCGTTTCCCCTGAAGGTGAAGAACTGCATGTAGCCGTGGAGGAACTGCTGGTCGAGAAACAGGCGAAAGCCGGTTTCGCCTCCGCTTCGGGATACGGGCTTACCGTGGCGCTGAACACGGACATTACGCCGGAGCTTGCCCAAGAAGGCTGGGTGCGCGAAGTGGTGCGTGCCGTTCAGGATACGCGTAAGAAACTCGATTTGCCGATTGAAAAAAGAGTACATTTGGCCCTGGAAGTGGATGAGGAGCTTAAAGCGGCCATTCAGGCTTTCGAAAACGTGCTGAGGGATAATGTCCTGATCACGGACGTGTCCTTTGAAAGCTTGAACGGAAGAGGCGAAACCATCGACTTGGGAAACAAAAAGATCGGGGTTTTCATTCAAGATTAAGTGTTGAAATAAAGCTTGGACAGGAGCGGGCTTCAGGAAAAGTATGAGGCCGCCGTCCGGCGGCCATACTAAGAGTAACCAAGAAGAAACGAGCTTGGGTGGGTAGCTTTCTTAATTTCCAGAAAGAAACCCGTCTTGGCTCGTTTCATTTTGCCCGGGGGTGCGTATGAAGCGTCGTAAGGCAAAAAGAGAAGGGCGGCCCCAGACGGCCGCTGCTCCGGAGAAGAGCGGAACCGTTCACGGAATGCCCCCCGATGAACAGATCGGCGCCATGTATCGGTTGACGCTCCAATGGGCCAGACAACTTGAAAAGTCCAAAATTGCCGAATACACCGAGCTGTTGAACCGGCCATGGCGCCTTATCCTGCTGAATCTGTTGTCCGGAACGGCACGCGGGGTCGGGATTGCGATCGGGTTTACTTTTTTTGCAGCCACGATCATTTATATTCTTCAGGTGCTGGGGGCGCTCAACCTCCCGATCATCGGCGATTATATCGCGGATATCGTTCGGATCGTGCAAAGGCAGTTGGAGCTCAATACCTATTAGACCCGGTTCCGAGCGAATCCTCGCTCTCCAAATGTTCGGTGGCCTGCATATGCTTGCGGTAAACGCCGTTGCGGTAGAACACGACGTTCTCGCCGTAAATATCGGTTGCGACAAACGATTCATACGGCTCGACAAAGCCGTCCAGCTCTTCCGACGCTTCGATTTCCATGTCATTGTATTCGTCGATTTCGTTGTCTTCGGCCAATGCGGGCGAATTGGATGTTCCGAAGCTCTCCACGATCTGCCAGGCGTCTTCCCCGTCAAATCCGTTCTGGTCGCTGTGCTCGTCGAGACTGGTGCGCCCGAACGGCGGGGCGAGAAACAGTTCCTCCACCGGACGGGCGGCGGATACGAACGACTGGGGGCTGTCTTTTTGGCAATAGGCCGTTTCGGGCACCGCCTTCAACCGTTCGAAGCTGATCGGTTCGCCGCAGGTTTGACAGTAGCCGTAACGCCCTTCGGCCATGCGGTCCAAGGCGTCTTCAATCCGATGCAGCAGCTGTTCATTATGCTCGTTCAGCGCCAAATCTTTACCGCGTTCGAACATTTCCGTTCCGACATCGGCGGGATGGTTGTCGATCGGGGACAACTCACTGGTATTATCCCGCAGCGAGCCGCGAAGATTATAATGATCTTTCTCGACCAACCGGTGATAGGCGTCCTCCCGGGCGGCTTCCAGGTCCGATTTCAGTTCAGCCAACTGCTGTGATGTCAAATGAGACATGGCCTGATCTCCTTTCCGTAGTTCCATAAGACAAAGCATGGGGAATAAGAACGTACAGGTATTTTGCGCAGAAGCGTGACGTTTTACCTAAGGAAAATCCTATCGCTCATGGACGGGGGAATTCCGCCTGTGCTACAATATACAAGTCCTGAATGTGGTACATTCTGCCCTGAAACTTCAGTCGGCAGCCAACGAAAAAACGAGGTGACTATCCGCGTGATCTATTTTTTGCTTGCTTTTATCCTGTTTTTAATCGATCAGGGAACGAAATATTTAATTGCGGTCAACCTGAAGATCGGCGATCAGATTCCGGTGATCGGCAATTTCTTCCTGATTACGTCCCATCGGAATACCGGAGCCGCCTTCGGCATATTGGAAGGAAAGCGCTGGTTCTTCGTTACCATCACGGTTATTGTGGTGGCCGGGATTATTTGGTATTTGAACAAGGTCAAATCCTCGAACAACAAACTGCTGCCTACCGCGCTCTCGCTCGTTCTGGGCGGCGCCGTCGGCAATTTTCTGGACCGTGCGGTTGCCGGAGAGGTCGTCGATTTTCTGCAGTTTAACTTCGGTACTTATACATTTCCGATTTTCAATGTGGCGGACTCCTGCATCGTCATCGGCGTAGCCATGATCGTACTCGATTCTATCCTGGAGATGCGCCGGGAAAAACGTCAGCTAGCCGAGAACAACCATGAGGAGAAGGGACAAGTATGACGGAAGAAATGCCGCAGATGGATATGGATGATGAAAGTGTGCTGGAATGGACGGCGGATGCCGAGTCCGCCAAAGACCGGATAGACAAATACGTAAAGGCCCAAATGGGCGAGGATACTTCCCGCAGTCAGATCCAATTGTGGATCGAAGACGGGAATCTTACCGTAAACGGGTCCCCGGTCAAGGCGAATTATAAAATCGCTGCGGGCGACCTCATTGTACTGCGGATCCCCGAAGCGGAAGCGACCGAGATTGTTCCGGAGGATATACCTCTGGAGGTATATTACGAGGACAGCGACGTCATCGTGGTCAATAAGAAGCGGGGAATGGTGGTTCATCCGGCACCGGGCCATGCCTCGGGAACATTGGTTAACGCATTGATGTACCATTGTAAAGATCTTTCCGGCATCAATGGAGAATTGAGACCCGGGATCGTACATCGGATCGATAAAGATACTTCGGGCCTCTTGATGGCCGCCAAAAACGATAAGGCCCATGCGTCGCTGGCCGCTCAGTTGAAGGAGCATTCGGTCACCCGCAAATACTTTGCTCTGGTGCACGGAAATTTGGCTCATGATCAAGGAACGGTGGACGCGCCGATCGGACGCGACCCGCATGACCGCAAAATGTATACGGTGATCGAACGCAACAGCAAACCCGCCGTTACGCATTTTCAGGTGACGGAACGGTTTGGCGACTATACGTTGTTGGAATTGAAGCTGGAGACGGGACGCACCCACCAAATCCGGGTCCATATGAAGTTTATCGGCCACCCGTTAGTCGGCGATCCGCTATACGGGCGCAGCAAGGGGATCAGAATGGACGGCCAAGCCCTGCATGCCGCGGTCCTTGGATTTGTACATCCATCAAGCGGGGAATACCTGGAATTCCAGGCTCCGCTTCCGCAAGATATGGAGGACCTGCTTCATTCGCTGCGTAATCGATAGAGGATAGAGCATCTCTTGTTTTCACCTTCGCGGGTTGGAACGGCAGGTGCTTTTTTATGTCAGATAAGCTCACTCGACCCTCGCGGCTAGGTTGAAAAGTACAAACGATCAGGTGATTAATCCATTCTCTAAAAGGAACAATTCCCGCATATTTAAAGGGAGATTTCGAGAAGGAGATGGACTTTTCATGAGCGTTGAAACCTATCAGGAAACATACATCCAACAGCAATTTGCGAACCGGATCGGCGGTGCGAATTACGGCAAAGACACGGCCATTTATAAATTTGAAAAAATCAAACGGGCGAAAGCGGCGGCGAAGAAGGATTTTCCCGATGTCGAGCTGATCGATATGGGGGTAGGCGAGCCGGACGAAATGGCGGACAGCGGCATTGTGGCGAAGCTGGCCGAGGAAGCGGCCAAACCGGAAAACCGCGGTTACGCGGATAACGGGATCTCCGAATTCAAGGAAGCGGCGGCTGCCTATCTCAAGGCCGTATTCGGCGTGGATGGCATCGATCCGGCTACGGAAATCGTGCATTCCATCGGGTCTAAACCCGCCCTGGCCATGCTGCCGTCCTGCTTTATCAATCCCGGGGACATCACGATTATGACGGTGCCGGGTTATCCGATTCTGGGGACGCATACGAAATACTTGGGCGGGGAGGTTTACACCATACCGCTAACGGAGGAGAATCATTTCCTGCCGGATTTGGCCTCGATCCCGGAAGAGGTGGCGCGGAAAGCGAAGCTGCTTTATTTGAATTATCCGAACAATCCGACGGGAGCCAGCGCAACGGCGGCATTTTTTGCGGAAGTTGTGGAATGGGCCCGGAAGTATGAGGTCGTCGTTGTTCACGATGCCCCCTATGCCGCTCTCACTTATGACGGTTTGAAGCCGCTCAGTTTCCTGTCCGTACCGGGGGCCAAGGACGTCGGGGTCGAATTGCACTCCCTGTCCAAATCGTATAACATGACGGGCTGGAGAATCGGGTTTGTCGTCGGCAATCCGCTCATTGTCAAAGCGTTCAGCGACGTGAAGGACAATAACGACTCCGGGCAGTTCATCGCCATCCAAAAAGCGGCCGCCTACGGCCTGGCGCACCCGGAAATTACCGAGAAAATTGCGATGAAATATTCCCGCCGTCACGATATGCTGGTCGGCGCGCTGAATGAGCTGGGCTTCAAAGCCAAAAAGCCGCAGGGTTCGTTCTTCTTGTACGTGAAGGCGCCAAAAGGTGTCCAAGGCGGACCTTCCTTTGCTACGGCCGAGGATTTCTCGCAATACCTGATCCGCGAAAAACTGATCTCCACGGTGCCTTGGGATGACGCGGGCTGTTACGTCCGGTTTTCGGTAACCTTTGCGGCTAACGGGCCGGCCGAGGAAGAACGGGTCATCGGGGAAATCAAGCGCCGTCTTGGCGATGTGCCATTTGAATTTTAATGATCGTATATAGCTATAAACCAAAAAAGAGACCGGAGACGGTCTCTTTTTTGGCGTTCGCCGAATTCTGGTCAAGCGATAATTTTGGTCTTCTTGGCATTTTCGGCGGAACGCTTGGTCAGGCTGCTGAGCGGGCGTTTGAGCGCCAGGGCGATAAGCAAACTAAGCACGATGAAAATGCAGAGACACACCACATCCTTGAGCGTGGTTTCCCATAAAATGCCCCCAACTGATTCACGCAGCAAACTGATGGCGTAGGTAAATGGCATGAACGGATTCAGTGCCTGAAAGAAAGGCGGAGTCATGCTGATCGGGAACGTTCCTCCCGAGCTGGAAAACTGGAACACCATGAAAATAATCGCGATGCCTTTGCCGATATTGCCAAACACGGAGAGCAGCGTGTACGTGATCGTGACGAATACGGCACTTACCAGCATGGCGAACACTACAAACCATATTTTGTCCGCGACGTACGTTCCAAGGATCCAGATATCCCCGAGCGTAACGCAGACAGCCTGTAGCAATCCGATCGTCAGAAAAGTAGCGAGTCGCCCAAGATACAGCTGGTATGGGCGAAAACTCCCATTCGGATTTTCAGCTTCGGCACGAAGCAGGGAGATGAGCAGGGTAGAGCCAACCCAGAGGGACAATACACCGTAAAACGGTGACATGGCCGAGCCGTAATTTGGAATAGGATACAGCTGGTTCTCTTTGATTTGTACCGGACTGGCAAGAAAAGCGCTCTCGGCTTCAATGTCGCCCCGCAGCAGCCGTGCAAGCTCTGCAAAATGGTTGTCATTCTCCACTTCCCTAAGTTTGGCCGCTGCCTTCCGGATCGCACTCTCCAATTCGGGCAGATCGCTGCGTACCAGGTCGGCTACGCGTGTTACCCCTTTTTGTACCTCGGGAAGCTGATGTTGCACAAAATCGGAGGCTTTGCCAATCTGTTGTTCCGCATGGGGCAGATCACTCTTGACAAAATTTGAAACTTCATCCAGTTTGTCCTTGACCTTGGGCAGATCAGTGCGGATCAACGGCGCCACCGTATTCAGCGCCTGAATAAAAGCGCTGCTTTTGTCCTGCAAAATCTGCGAGATATCGTGAACTTTGTCCTGAATTTGCGGCAGATCGCCTTGCAGCTTCGTCAATTCGCCCCGACCGAGCATTATGCCGTTTTTGGCCGTTGCGAGAATGTCGGCAACATCCGGTATGGCGTCTTGGGCGGCTTGGAGAGCCGTTGAAGAAACGGCAAGCATCGATTTTAAGTGAGCGGCACCTTCGGCAAGCGCAGGGGCGATCACGCTGTCATAAGTGCTCAGCACATTGCTGATTCCGCTGCTGATTTCCCGGGACAGTCCGTGCAGCCGGGCGATCACGTCTTCGGGTGGAGTGGCATTGCGGCGCATGGCATCGCTGACGATTCCAACCAGGCGGATTTGCAGTTGCAGCTTATCCGATAGGTCGTTCAGCTTGGAAACCTTGTTTCCCAGCGGGTGAGAAGGCAGGAAGTCGTTGATTTTGCCAAGCAGCTCCGCCATACTGTCCACGATACGTACCGCGATACCCAGACGGGAAGCAATCCGGTCCAGTTCATCAGGAGTAGGCAGCTTGCTCAAGTCGGTATTATGTAATCGTTCCAACACATCCCCGGCGGCATCGGTAATCTGCTGTACGAGCAGCAGATTCTGCCTGATGGATGGGCCGATTTGCTGGAATGCCTCCTCGCTGGAAGCGATGAAGCGGGTAACCCCTTCCGTCAGTTGCTTCCCTTCTTCCGCGATCCGGGATACGTTGTCCAGATTCTGCTCGGCTGCGGAAACGATGTTCAGCGCTTTATCGGATTGATCCAGAGCCGCCTGGATCACTTCCGCTACTTCGCCAAAATGCCGGTCCACGTCCTGAATAAATCCGACAGCCTTTTGAAGCTCGGGGATCCGTTCCTGGATCTTCAATACCTCCGAAGCGGCGGATTCAATCTGCGGCCAATGCTGCTGCACTTTAAGGATGTTTTGCGCGGCTTCGTCGATTTCGGGCAGCCTTTGCTCAATTTCCACGATTTTTTGCGCTTCCTGAACGATGCCGGGCATCGCCTGGTCCACTTCAATGATTTTTTGGCCCAGATTTTGAATTTGGGGAAGGTTTTTTTCCAAGGTGAAAATTCCGTTTTCCATTTTGCGCAGCGTCGGAAGCTGTGCGTTGATTTCGAACCCGGCTTCCTTGAGCTTGGTCAGAACGGCATCGCTGACCGCCTCCGTGAAGTTTTCGTTGATTTGGGTCGTCACCGCGGATACCCCCGAGCCCGTAATTTTGGGCGCGATGGCATTCACTTTTTGATTCACCGAATATACCACCTGTGGGCGCTCGAGCTTACCTTCCACGATGCCTGTTATTTTGGACGAAAAATCGCCCGGAATCAACAGACTGGCGTAATATTTACCCGTCTGCACACCCCGTGCGGCCTCAGCCCGATCCACGAAAACCCATCCCAATTTATGGTTTTGCTTCAGGCTGGAGATCAGCTCGTCTCCGATATTGATCGTTTTGCCAATTACGGTTGTCCCCTGGTCCTCGGAAGTGACTGCGATTTTGATTCCCTGGGTGTTGCTGTAAGGGTCCCAAACGGATTTGATGTTAACCCAGTCGTAAACTCCGGGAAGCAGAATAATGGCCGCAATCAGAAATATGCCCGTTGGCACCTTAAGAATGTGAAGCCAGTCCGTTTTGTAAATGTGCCAAATGTTGCGCATATTTTCCTCCTCATGAATATGATCACACGTTTTTCTTACCCTGTTATATCGGATTTCATTCATCATACTTGTAGAGTCTGTATTAATATAAGAAAGTAAAGGATTTAAAGAAGCCGGTTTTACATTTACTATGGATAATTATGCAGGATTAATGTATAATTATAAATAACAAATGAGCTATGCTGGAAATGGATCTTTTTTATCCGGGCTGCTGAATAAAAAGAAACGCAGCAGAATCTTTTCGCCTGCGAAGGTGAGGTGTTGACAGGGGGATGTCTTTCTGTCATAATTCATGGAGACAAACGGACATATTGAACCAAAGTGCCCCGTGAGGCACTGCGATATGACCGACATGAATAGCACCTTTAAATCAGTCCCGTGAGACTGGCAAGGTAACGTGAAGATCCATCGTTTATTGCTGCGGCAATAATATGACGATGCATCCCGAGAGTATACGTTCTTCGGCATACGCTGAAGTATGGAGACTCCTTGCCATCATCACCGGCAGGGAGTCTTTTTTGTTCTCTCGTCACGGGGCCATGATCTGAAGGGAAATCCTGAGGAGGCTGACGCATGAGCACAGAGACACATATCATAATGGATGAAACGGCGATCCGCCGGGCATTAACACGGATTGCCCACGAGATTCTGGAAAAAAACAAAGGAATTGAAGGCTGTGTGCTGATAGGCATTCGCACCCGTGGTGTACACCTCGCTGAAAGGATTGCCGCCAAGATCGAAGAGATTGAAGGCGCCAAGGTCCCCTGGGGGGAACTGGATGTAACTTCTTACCGGGATGACCGTTCGGACCAGATCGGAGCACAGCGCGAGGAAATCCTCAAGATGAGGCCTGAGTCCCTGACCATTCACGACAAAAGGGTCGTTTTATTTGATGATGTGCTGTACACCGGACGCACCATTCGCGCAGCGATGGACGCCCTGATGGACTGCGGGAGACCCCAGAGCATTCAACTGGCGGTACTCGCGGATCGCGGGCACCGGGAACTGCCCATCCGCCCTGACTTTATCGGAAAAAACGTGCCTACCTCCAGATCGGAGCAGATCGAGGTAGCATTGAAGGAAACGGATGGGCAGGATGAAGTAAGGATCATTCAACAGCGGGGGGAACAAGGATGACTATGACCGCATCGGCGATGAAAGAACACAGCTTACTTGGACTCAAGGACCTCAGCGCCTCGGAAATCGGGTCGATCCTGGACCGGGCCGCTTACTGGGAAAGCAGAAGCGAGAAAGTCATTCCCGTTCTGAAAGACCGTTTTGTGGCCAACATGTTTTTCGAGAATAGCACGCGGACCCGGTTTTCTTTTGAAATGGCCGAAAAAAGACTCGGGGCGCAGGTGCTGAACTTTGCGGCCGCGGTCTCCAGCGTGGAGAAAGGCGAGTCGATTTACGATACGGTACGGACGCTCGAATCGATGGGCATCGATGCCGGGGTTATCCGCTTGAAACCGGTCGGCGTTCTGGCCGAGCTGGCCAGCCGGATTTCGGTGCCGCTCGTCAATGCGGGTGACGGCAACAACGAGCACCCGACGCAAGCGCTGCTCGATCTGTACACGATGAAGAAGCACTTCGGGGAACTGAAGGGACTCAAAGTGTCGATTATCGGCGACATTAAACACAGCCGCGTCGCCCGGTCCAATCTGTGGGCGCTGCAAGCCATGGGAGCGGAAGTCAAGCTGTGCGCCCCGGAAAGTATGCAGGCTCCGGAACTCGGCCGCTACGCTCCCTACGTACCGATGGACGAAGCGCTTTGCGCGGACGTCGTTATGATGCTGCGGGTCCAGCTGGAGCGCCATGCCGAGGGACTGCTCAAATCGCCGGACCAGTACCGGCTGCAGTACGGGCTGACGGAGGAGCGGGCCGCCAAGCTTGCCCCGCATGTCATCATCATGCACCCCGCCCCGGTCAACCGGAACGTCGAGATCGACGACGCCGTTGTCGAACACCCGCAGTCGCGAATTTTTACCCAGATGGCGAACGGGGTGCCGATCCGTATGGCGGTCATGGAAAGAGCTTTGAAATAGAAGGGAAACGTCACATCTCCTTTACAATAAATCGCACTGAAAACCGGAGGATTCATCCATGCAGCTAATTATAAAAAACGCAAGCGTTCTGAACGATGAAGGACAACTGGAGCTTAAGGACATCACGGTGAAGGGCGGCTTGATCGAACAGATCAGCCCTTCGGCGGAGAACGCGGCCAAAAACGAGGCGGACGGCGCGCAGGTGCTGGATGCCGGCGGCAAACTGGTCACTCCAGGATTTATCGATATGCACGTTCACCTTAGAGAGCCTGGCTTTGAACATAAGGAAACGATTAAAACCGGGTCTCGTTCCGCCGCGAAAGGCGGCTTCACGACGATCGCCTGCATGCCGAACACCCGGCCCGTGACGGATAATCCCGAAACGGTGTCGTTCGTACGGCAGAAGGCCAAGGAAGCGGGACTGGTTCGCGTCCTGCCTTACGCCGCGATTACGAAGAGCGAACTGGGAAGGGAACTGACGGATTTTGCCGCGTTGAAAGCCGCCGGAGCGATCGGTTTTACCGACGACGGGGTCGGCGTACAGAGCGCGCAAATGATGAAGGACGCCATGAAGCTGGCCGCGTCGCTGAACATGCCGGTCATCGCGCACTGCGAGGATAACTCGCTGGTGGAGGGGGCGCCGGTAGCCGAAGGCGAATTCGCCAGACGACACGGCCTGAAAGGGATTCCAAACGAGTCGGAAGCCATTCACGTCGGCCGCGATATCCTGCTGGCGGAAGCCACGGGCGTTCACTACCATGTCTGCCATGTCAGCACGGAGCAATCGATCCGGCTGATCCGCCAGGCCAAACAAATCGGCATCAACGTGACGGCGGAGGTTTGCCCGCACCACTTGATTCTGGCCGAGGAAGACATCCCGGGGCTGGATGCGAACTGGAAGATGAATCCGCCGCTCCGCTCAAGACGCGATGTGGAAGCTTGTATCGAAGCGCTGGAAGACGGCACGATCGATATTGTGGTGACGGATCACGCGCCGCATAGCGCGGAGGAGAAAGCCAAAGGGATGCAACTGGCCCCATTCGGGATCGTCGGTTTCGAAACGGCGTTTCCGCTGCTTTACACCAAGTTTGTCGCGGAGGGCCGCTGGAGCCTTCAAATGCTGGTGAAGCGCATGACCGAGGATCCGGCCAGAGTGTTCGGCCTCGAGACGGGGCGCCTCGCGGTCGGAAGTCCCGCCGATTTGGCGATCGTCGACCTGGAGAAGGAGCGGGAAGTCGATCCCGAACAATTTGCCTCCAAGGGACGGAACACTCCGTTCGGCGGGTGGAAGCTGAAAGGCTGGCCGGTCGCCACCATCGTGGCCGGGAAAGTGGTCTGGAGCGAGTAATAAAACAATGAATGACGGGTCAGTTACAACGTTGACAATGCCCATACATGTGGCTAACCCAAAATGGGGATAGAGAACTTATAAAACAGACAAAAAGGAGTGCTGCAGGATGCAGGCAAGATTGTTATTGGAAGACGGCACGCTGTTTACCGGAACATCGTTCGGCGCGGAAGTGGAGAAAACCGGCGAGGTCGTCTTTAATACGGGAATTACGGGTTATCAGGAAGTATTGTCTGATCCTTCTTACTGCGGACAAATCGTGACGATGACATACCCGCTGATCGGGAATTACGGCATTTCGCGGGATGATTTCGAGTCGATCGCCCCGTCGATCCACGGGTTCGTCGTCCGCCGGTATGAGCCGACGCCAAGCAATTGGCGGGCGCAGTACAACCTGGGCGACCTCTTGAAGGAATACGGCATCCCCGGGATTACGGGGATCGATACCCGGATGCTGACCCGGATTATCCGTCAGCACGGAACGATGAAGGGCGTTATCACCACCTCCGACAGTTCGGTATCCGAGCTTCTCGCCCTGATGGAATCCACCAGCATCGATGAGCTGCGGAATCAGGTGGCCCGGACCTCGACCCGGCATATCTACAGCAGCCCCGGCTCGAAGGAACGGGTGGTGCTCGTCGACTTTGGCGCGAAAAGCGGGATTCTCCGCGAACTGAACAAACGGGACTGCGACGTGGTGATCGTGCCGCATGATACGACCGCCGACGAAATTCGCCGCCTCCACCCGGACGGGATCCAGTTGTCCAACGGACCGGGGGATCCGAAGGATGTGCCTTACGCCGTGAAGATGATCTCCGAACTGCTGGGCGAGTATCCGATTTTCGGCATCTGCCTCGGACACCAACTGCTCTCGCTGGCTTGCGGAGCCGACACGGAGAAGTTGAAATTCGGACATCGCGGCGGCAACCATCCGGTTAAGGATCTGGAAACCGGACGCTGCTACATCACATCGCAGAACCACGGCTACACGGTCAACGAAGCTTCCCTGGCGGGGACGGACCTCGTAGTTACGCATATCAACAACAACGACAAGACGGTCGAAGGCGTCAAACACGTCAAATACCCGGCCTTTTCGGTACAGTACCATCCCGAAGCGGCGCCTGGGCCTTACGACAACAGCTACCTGTTCGACCACTTCATCGAGATGATCAGAGAACATAAGCGGTTGAACCCGCAAAAACCGCGTCAGGCGGAATTGATGGCCGCAGCGAAAGGAGCCCAGTAATATGCCGATCAACAAAGAACTCAAAAAAATCCTCGTCATCGGATCCGGTCCGATCGTCATCGGTCAGGCGGCGGAGTTTGACTACGCCGGCACCCAAGCCTGTCAGGCGCTGAAAGAAGAGGGCGTGGAAGTTGTGCTCATCAACAGCAACCCGGCTACGATCATGACCGACACGAACATGGCGGATAAAGTATATATCGAACCGATCACCCTGGAATTCGTCACGCAAATTATTCGCCAGGAACGTCCCGACGGCCTGCTGCCTACGCTGGGCGGTCAGACCGGCTTGAATATGGCGGTCGAGCTGGCCCGTGCGGGCGTGCTGGAGCGCGAAAACGTAAGGCTGCTCGGAACGCAGCTCAGCTCGATCGAGAAAGCGGAAGACCGGGATCTGTTCCGCGACTTGATGCGCGAATTGGAGCAGCCGGTTCCGGAGAGCACGATCATCACTTCCGTGGAAGAAGCGCTGAGTTTCGCCCGGGAGATCGGCTATCCTGTCATCGTACGCCCGGCCTATACGCTCGGCGGCACCGGCGGCGGCATTTGCGCCACGGAGGAAGAATTGAAGGAAACCGTCGCCTCCGGGATCCGTTATAGCCCCATCGGGCAGTGCTTGATCGAGAAATCGATCGCGGGCATGAAGGAAGTCGAGTATGAAGTCATGCGCGACGCCAACGACAACTGTATCGTCGTTTGTAATATGGAGAACTTTGATCCCGTCGGCGTACATACCGGGGACAGTATCGTCGTGGCTCCGAGCCAAACGCTGTCCGACCGGGAGTACCAGATGCTGCGTTCCGCCTCGCTCAAGATCATCCGGGCGCTCAACATCGAGGGCGGCTGCAACGTCCAGTTTGCGCTCGATCCGCAAAGCTTCCAATACTATGTGATCGAGGTCAATCCGCGGGTCAGCCGGTCCTCGGCGCTTGCCTCCAAGGCAACGGGCTACCCGATCGCCAAAATGGCGGCCAAAATCGCCCTCGGCTATACGCTGGATGAGATCGTCAACCCGGTCACGGGTCAAACGTACGCTTGCTTCGAACCGACCCTGGATTACATCGTCAGCAAAATCCCGCGCTGGCCGTTCGATAAATTCGTTCATGCCAACCGGAAGCTCGGCACGCAGATGAAAGCGACCGGCGAAGTGATGGCCATCGGCCGGACGTTTGAGGAGTCGATTCATAAAGCGGTTCGTTCGCTCGAAATCGGCACGCACCGCCTCTATCTGAAGGGGGCCGACCAACTCGATACCGACACGCTGAACCAGCGTCTGATCAAAGCGGATGACGAGCGGTTGTTCCTGGTGGCCGAAGCGTTCCGCCGCGGTTACTCCCTGCAGCAGATTCAGGATCTGACCCAGATCGACTGGTGGTTCCTGGACAAAATCGAGGGCTTGATCGCCTTCGAACGCAAAATCGCCGCCGAACCGGAACTGACTTATGAAACGCTGTACGAAGCGAAGCGTCTCGGCTTTACGGACCGGGCGATCGCGGAGCTCCGCGCCGCATCCCAACCTTCCGGCACGCATCTGACGGAGGAAAGCGTCACGCTGTTCCGGAAAGAAAGAGGGCTCCGGCCGGTCTATAAAATGGTGGACACCTGCGCCGCCGAATTCGAAGCTTCGACGCCGTACTACTACTCGACTTACGAAACCGAAAATGAAGTGACCCATACCGATAAAGAGAAGATCGTCGTTCTCGGCTCCGGCCCGATCCGAATCGGCCAAGGGATCGAATTCGACTACTCGACCGTACATGCGGTTTGGGCGATACAAAAAGCCGGCTACGAGGCCGTGATCATCAATAACAACCCGGAGACGGTGTCTACCGATTTCAACACTTCGGACCGGCTCTACTTCGAACCGCTCTTCTTCGAGGACGTGATGAACGTGATCGAACAGGAGAAGCCGATGGGCGTCATCGTTCAGTTCGGCGGGCAGACGGCCATCAACCTGGCCGCGCCGCTTAAAGCGGCCGGCGTCCAGATTCTCGGCACCTCGCTGGACAGCATCGACGAGGCCGAAGACCGCAAGAAGTTCGAAGCCCTGTTGTCCAGGCTGAACATCGCCCAGCCGAAGGGCAGCACGGTCACCTCGGTAGACGAGGCGGTCGGCACCGCCCAATCGCTCGGCTACCCGGTGCTGGTGCGCCCGTCCTATGTCCTGGGCGGACGCGCGATGGAAATCGTGTACTCCGACGCGGAGCTGCTGAAGTACATGGAGGAAGCGGTCAACATCAACCCGCAGCATCCGGTGCTCATCGACCGCTATATGTTGGGCAAAGAGGTGGAAGTGGACGCGATCTGCGACGGCGAGACCGTACTCGTTCCCGGCATCATGGAGCATGTCGAACGGGCGGGCGTCCATTCCGGCGACTCGATCGCCGTATATCCGCCGCAATATCTGTCCGACGAACTGAAGAAGAAAATCGTCG
Source organism: Paenibacillus faecis (assembly GCF_008084145.1). GTDB lineage: Bacteria > Bacillota > Bacilli > Paenibacillales > Paenibacillaceae > Fontibacillus > Fontibacillus faecis. The sequence continues at coordinate 502,898 of NZ_VSDO01000002.1, forward strand.
ACATTACAATTAAGATCGCCAAGGAGCTCAAAACGGTCGGCCTGGTGAATATCCAGTTCGTCATCTATAAAAATGAAGTGTACGTGATCGAAGTCAATCCGCGCTCTTCCCGGACGGTTCCGTTCCTCAGCAAGGTAACGAACATTCCGATGGCCAATGTGGCCACGAAATGCATTCTCGGCGCCAAGCTCAAGGAGCTGGGCTACCAAGAGGGGCTCTGGCCGGAGAGCGACCAGGTGTCGGTGAAAGTGCCGGTGTTCTCTTTTGCCAAGCTGCGCCGGGTTGAGCCTACGCTCGGTCCTGAGATGAAATCGACCGGCGAAGTGATGGGCCGCGATCCACAGTACGCCAAGGCTCTGTATAAAGGCCTGATCGGAGCGGGGATGAAGATTCCTTCCACGGGCGCCATCATCGCCACCGTTGCGGATAAAGATAAGCAGGAAGCGGTCGAATTGCTGCGCGGCTTCTACAGTCTGGGCTACAAGATCATCGCCACGGAAGGAACGGCTTCCGCGCTGATCGAAGCGGGAATCCACGTTACGACCGTAAACAAACTGACCGAGGGCGTGCCGAACATCCTGGATCTGATTCGCAACGGGGAAGCCCACTTCGTCATTAACACGCTGACCCGGGGCAAAGAACCGGAGCGGGACGGCTTCCGGATTCGCCGGGAAGCGGTGGAGAACGGCATCGTCTGCATGACCTCGCTCGATACCGTCCGGGCTTTGCTGAATATGCTGGAGACGATCAACTTCTCCTCGCAGGCCATGCCCAGCTTGTAAGCAAACACTTGGATAGGATTAGGTTAGCAGGATAGAGAACAACGCGGCTCCGAAGCGGCTTAAGCCCCTCGGAGCCGCAAGTATGACAGGAGGAGAAATCATGTCTTTGTCGTTCGAACAAGCCGCGAATAAACTGATGGTCGCGTTGGATTTCCCTGATGCGGAGCAGGCCAAAGGGTTGATTCAAACACTGGAAGGCATTCCGTGCTACATGAAGGTGGGAATGCAGTTATTTTACGCGTCCGGGCCGGATTTCGTCAAAGTGCTGAAGTCCAGGGGATACTCCGTATTTCTCGATTTGAAAATGCACGATATCCCGAACACGGTCAAAGGCGGAGCCCGAAGCATCACCCGGCTTGGCGTGGATATGTTCAATCTCCACGCGGCGGGCGGGTTTAAGATGATGACCGCGGCGCAGGAAGGAATCCAGGCCGCGCTGGAGGACGATTCATCGCTGAAGAAGCCGCTCTTAATCGCCGTCACCCAGTTAACCAGCACCAATCAGGAGACGCTGAACCGGGAGATCGGCATACCGGGGTCGGTCGAGCAGTCGGTGCTGGCCTACGCGGCTTTGGCCCAAAAGGCGGGTTTGGACGGCGTAGTCGCCTCCCCTCTTGAAGTACAGGCCATCAAGGGGCAGTGCGGCACGGCGTTTATGACCGTCACACCCGGGATTAGGCCGGCCGGAAGCGAATCCGGCGATCAGTCCCGAACCCTTACACCGGGCCAGGCCATCGGGCAGGGAACGGACTATATCGTGGTAGGACGTCCGATTACGGCGGCGAGCGACCCGCGCGAAGCGGCGGAACAAATTATTGAGGAGATGAGGCAAGAATGATCAATAACGAGCAAATAGCGAAGGAAATTGCGGGACGCCTGCTGGATATCGGCGCGGTGGCGCTGCGTCCGCATCAACCGTTTACCTGGACTTCGGGGATCAAGTCGCCGATCTATTGCGACAACCGGCTGACGATGTCTTATCCGGACATCCGCGATCTGATCGCGGAATCTTTTGCGGCGATCGTCCGGGAATCCTACCCGGAAACCGAGGTGATCGCGGGCACCGCCACCGCGGGGATTCCCCATGCGGCGTTCGTCGCCCAGAAGCTCGGGCTGCCCATGGCCTATATCCGCGACAAAGCCAAAGGGCACGGGAAGGAAAACCAAATCGAAGGGCTGATCCGTACGGGGCAAAAGGTCATCGTTATCGAAGACCTGATCTCCACGGGCGGCAGCTCCATCAAGGCCGCTCAGGCCGTGCGCGAAGCGGGGGCGGATGCGCTGGGTGTGCTGGCGATTTTCAGCTATCAGTTGGACAAGGCGGTTCAGGCCTTTGCCGACGCGGGAATCCCGCTGCGGACATTATCCAACTACGGCGCGCTGATCGACGTGGCGGTGGAGCGTGGCGAGATCCAGTCGGAAGATCTGGCGCTGCTGAAATCCTGGAGAGAAGATCCCGGCTCATTCGGAAAATAAAATGACGCATGAAAAAAGAGGTTGTTCCGAAACCGTCATTCATGATGACGGGGAACAACCTCTTTTTTCCGGTATGTGCTTAATGGCCGGGGCCGATGATCGCGTCGTATTTCGCCGCGTTGCGCAAAGCCGGCCAAACCTCGGGCGTTTCGCCGCCGATATGCCAATAGGCGAAGCCCGCGATGTCCCTGGACATCGCCAGGTTGTATTTGCTTGTGAGCGAGCGGGTCTCTTCCAGCCAAATCCGGCGCGGGTTGCCGGAGGCACGGTAGTCCGCCACGTATTGACCGAGATTTTCGTTCCAAGCGGACTTGGCTCCGAGCCGCTTGATTCTCTCGAATTGTTCGGGAAGTTTCAGGTCTTCGGATGGCGCCGCCGCCGCTGAGCCGCCGCCAATCATCCAATCCCTCGAAAATAACGGCAGCGCCAGGATGACCTTGGAGGAGGGGACTTTGCGCAGCAGGTTGTCCAATCCTTTCTCAAGCCAGGGCAGGGAGGCGACGGACCCCGCTTTGCCTCCGCTCCAATGCTCGTCGTAGCCCATCAGCACGATGTAATCGGCGCTTTTTCCCAGTGCCGCGTAATCGTAGGCTTCGGTCCAGTCGGTCTGGAAATCCGGCGACAAGTCTACGGACAGCACCATATTCTGTTCGTGCAGCCTACGGGCAAATTCGGCGACGAACGAGGTGAAGGCCTCCCGGTCTTCGGGTGCGACATTTTCGAAGTCGAGATTGATCCCCTGAACTCCGGTTTGCACCGCCGAATTTACAACGCGGGCGATCAATTCGGAGGACTTCGCCTTGGAAGTCAACAGGGTATGCGTCGCTTCCTGATCGAAACGGTTACCGAAGAGAGGCCATACCTGTTTCCCCTGCTGCTTGGCCCACAACACCAGGGAAGCCTCGCTCTCGTTCGTAACGCTCCCCTCCTTGGTCAAAAAGAACCATCGGGGCGACAGCACATTAATGTTGGAATGGAGTATGGACTGTTTAAACTGCGCATCGGTCTGGTCGTACTGCCAACCGATCTGGATGGAAGGCCGTGCCGGGGTGGATAACTTCGCGCTCCAAGTCGGATTTTGCAGAAGGCGATCCATAACGGCCGCGATTTCCTGCCGGGTCAAGGCCTGCCCCGGGAAAAAACGCCCATCGTTTCCGTTCATCAAACCGAGTTTCGAAACGGCATACACTTCAGGACGCGCCCATGCGGCGATGGAGGCATCGTCTTTGTATTTCCCGTCGGCTGCCGGGCCGCTGGCGTAGGCGGCGTTCAAGATCCGGCTCAGCCAGACGGCGGCCTCCTGCCGGCTCACCGGCTCGGCGGGCGCGAATCGTCGCGAGCTCTTGCCTTGGGTCAGCCCCAGGTCGGTGGAAGCCTGGATGCTCTGGTAGTACCAGGCTCCGCCAGGGACGTCTTCGAATGCCGGAATCGGGGAGGCCACGGGCTCCAGACCCAGCAGGCGCTGGATCGTGACGGCAAATTCCGCTCGGGATATCGGCTCGGCCGGTGAAAACCTGGTAGGGGTGGTGCCTTTCATCAAACCTTTTTCATATAAACGAATGATAGCATCTTTGGCATAGCTGGACCCGATATCGCTGAATGGCGGTTCTTTGGCGTAAGCGGTTTGCTGGGGCCGTAAGCCGGCGGAAATCAGAACGAGCAGGAGCAGTGCGGTTTTAACGGGTTTTATCATAACGTCCTCGCTTCCAAATTCAGTATGAAATCTCTTAATACTGTAATACTACCAAAAACTAATCTATCGATCAGCGCGAAAAATATGGAAACAAAAATATCAATATCGTAAAATTTCTTGTAACTTTTTGGCATGAATTTTCGTTTATAATGCAGACGTGAAGGATACATAGAGCGAAAGCGAACCCGCCCGGAGCGTCTAGGGCAGCCAATATTAAATGATGCTAGGAGACCGATACACAATGATGCGATGGCTTCGCAAACCAGTTCAATCCAAAGAAGCTGAAGCGCCGTCCGATGCCCCGGCCTCGGGGCCGACGGATGCTCCAGCGCAACCGATAACCGATGAATCCGTTGAACATGCACCGCAAGTTCCCGAAGCGAAACCGATTGTTCCGAAACCCAAGGACGAGGGACCGGTTTTGATCGTCAGGGAGGTGCATCGCTCTTTCCCGGTGGGAGGCGGTGAAATCCACGTCCTGAAAGGAATCAACATGGAGGTGCGTCCCGGACAGCTCGTCATGCTGAAAGGCAGATCGGGTTCGGGGAAAACAACGCTCCTTAACATGCTGGGGGGTCTGGACCAACCGTCCAGCGGCGAGATTTTATTCAGGGATCAACCGCTTCATCAACTGAACGATGACAAGCGCACCTTATTGCGGCGGAATCAGATCGGCTTTATTTTTCAGGCTTACGCTTTGCTGCCGTTGCTGTCGGCCTGGGAAAACGTCGAACTCTCGCTGCGGATGGCCGGTGTTCCCCAGTCCGAGTGGAAGAAGCGCGTAACGCACTGCCTTGAGCTGGTCGGCTTGGGCAAGCGCATGTTCCACCGGCCGTTTGAACTTTCCGGGGGGGAGCAGCAGCGCGTGGCGATCGCCAAGGCGATCGCGCACCGTCCCCAATTGCTGTTGGCGGATGAGCCGACCGCGAATCTGGACTCGCAAATGGGAGCCCAGGTCATGTCCGTATTTAAAAACATCATACATACGGAGCAAATGACGATTTGTATGACTACTCACGATCCTACAATCTTGGAGGTAGCAGACCATGTTTACGAAATGGTGGATGGAAGGTTTATCAATTAGAAAAAGAAGATTGGGCCGTACGCTGGGCCTTGTGGCGCTCTGCACCGTCTTTGTCGTGTCGACGGGCTGCGGCCTGCTTCCGAATGAAGAAGAGGAAGAGGTACTGCCGGTTATTACGCCTCCTACGATTTCTAAGAAACCGGAATATGAAGTGCGTTCCGAACCGATCGAGCTCAGCGTGAACGCCGTCGGGAAATTGATGAGCCAGCGGGAAGAGCCGCTTTATTTCACGGAGGACGGGCTGCACATCAAAGAAGTGAAGGTCAAGCCCGGAGACAAGGTGAAGAAAGGCGATGTGCTCATCCAATTGGACGTAGAGCAATTGCAGAGGGATCTGCGCAAGAAGCGCCTGGATTTCCGTCAGCAGGAAATCACTATGAAAGAAACGCTGCGTACCAAGGATGAAATGAGCGAAGTGGATTTTGAAAAAGCGGCAATCGTCTTTGATGAACAGCGCCAAGAACTCGCCGATCTTGAGAAGAAAATCGCCGACGGTACACTGAAAGCTCCGTTCGCGGGGACGATTGTATCGATGAGCGCCCAGAAGGGAGCCACGATCAAGGCATACGAATCGCTGGGGATCATCTCCGACACTTCCTCGCTGGTTGTAGCCGCCTCTTTCTCCAAAGAAGACTTGGAGAAAATCTCCGTCGGCATGAAGGCCAAGGTGGATATCAATGCTGCCGGCGTGTTTGACGGCAGAGTCAAGGTCATGCCGGTGAACACCGGCTCCAACAACGGGAACAACGGCAATAACGATGGAAACCAACCTCCCGAGAAGGATTCGATCGACAAGTATCTGATCGTTCAGCTCGACAAATGGCCGAAGGACGTTGAGCGCGGCCGCCAGCTCAGCGTTTCGATCGTTACGCAGCGGAAGGAGAACGCGGTGCTGATTCCGATTTCCGCCTTGCGCTCCATCGGCTCCCGTACGTATGTACAGGTCATCGAGAAAGATGGGACGAAGCGTGAAGCCGATGTGGAGGTCGGAATCCAGACCTCGACGGACGTCGAAATTCTTAAAGGGCTCACGCCGGGGCAGAAAGTAGTGGGTCGCTAATGGGTCTTCCTTTACTACGTTTACTGTTCCGCAAAATGTGGAATACCAAATGGCTTACTCTCAGCACCCTGCTCGGACTGGTTGTTGCGGTCTCGTTTACGGTGAGCATTCCGATGTACTCGGACGGCTCGCTGAAGCGGGTCGTCTCCAGCACGCTGAAAGCGGAGAGCGAGGGACTGCCTGCGGGTTCCCTGGTTATGAGCTATCAGGCTCCGGGTGGCGCCAAAACTGATTTGGCCGGGCTTGAAGCGGTAAACCAATATATTGTCGAGGATGTCCCGAAACAAATCGGATTTCCTTATCAGAGTTATGTCAACACCCGTTCGATCCGGGGAACCGAAGTCTACCCCCAGGATCCGACCAAGGTCGATGCTAGCCGGACGAGAACGATGGGCATCTCTTCGATGAGCGGCCTGAAGGATCACATCACGGTATCCAACGGGAAGATGTTTTCGGACCAGGTGAGCGGCAATGTGATCGAAGCCATGATGTTGGAAGAGGGGATGTACCGGCAGGACCTGCACGTCGGCGATGTAATGGAGTATCCCGTTACCAACGGAGCCAACGTGACATTGAAGGTGAAGATCGTCGGGGTGTTCCAGCCGCTAAACGATACGGATGCCTACTGGTATCAAGGTCTCGATGGGATGATGAATACGTTCTACGTCAGCGAGAAGGCGTTCCACGAAGGCCTTCTGAAGCAATTAAACATACCGATTTACAGTTCCAGCTGGTATTACGCTTTTGATTTGCGGGAGATCAAGACCGGTCAAATCGGGCCGTTGTCCAGTACGCTGGATCGTCTGAATATCGAGTTGTACCAGAAGCTGAAGGATACCAAGGTGGACATTTCCTTCGGCAATCTGCTGGACGATTTCCGCAAGCAAAGCTTGCAAATGCAGACGCTGCTGTTCACGCTGGCGGCGCCGATGATCGCCATGGTCTTTTATTTTATCGTGATGAACGCCCGTCAGTCCCTCGATAAGCAGCAAAGCGACATCGCCGTTTTGCGGAGCCGGGGCGCTTCAACGAAGCAGATTGTATTTATATATTTGCTGGAAGGGATTCTCCTCGGGGTGGTCTCGCTGATTGCGGGACCGCTGCTGGGATGGTTTATGTCCAAGAGCATCGGTTCGGCCGACGGCTTTTTGGCTTTCGTCAACCGGAAATCGATCCCGGTCGGGTTTAACTACGATGCGCTCGCCATGGGGGCCGCGGCGGTAATCATCGCCATCTTGGCAACGCTGCTGCCGGCGATCTCCTATGCCCGGGCTTCGATCGTCAACGCGAAGCGGAAACAGGCGCGTTCCGACCGACGACCGGGTTGGCAGCGCTGGTTTATCGATATTCTGCTTATGGGGATAGCCGCATACGGTTACTACCTGTTCTATGAGCGGCAGATGCTGACGTTCCAGACCGGAATGACCACGGATGAGCTGCAGGTGCAGCCGTTCCTGTTCTTTGTTCCGGCCTTGGCGATTTTCTCGATCGGCCTGTTCTTTCTGCGGGTCTTCCCGTGGATTCTCAAACTGATCGGCTGGCTCGGCAAGAAATGGCTGCCCGTTCCGTATTACCTAAGCTTGACGCAGTTGTCGCGTTCGGCATCTTCCTATTATCCGTTGATGATTCTGCTCGTCTTGACGCTCGGTCTCGGGGTATACAACGCCTCGGCCGCCCGGACGATCGATATCAACTCCACGGAGCGCACGCTTTACAAATACGGTGCCGATGTAATCATGCAAACGGTTTGGGAAGCGACGCCGGAGATGTCGAAGAAACCGCCGAGCAAAAACGGTCAGGGGCAAGGCGGCTCCGGGGGGGCAGGCGGCGGAGGCCAAGGCGGAGGACAGGGAGGTCCCGGGGGCGGTCAGGGCTCAGGACAACAACCGCCCGCCAAACTGATATATTCGGAGCCTCCGTTCGAAGCGTTTCGCCAGCTTGAAGGCGTGGAGCATGCCGCCCGCGTGCTGCAAACGAAAGGCAATATCATTATTTCCGGCCGTTCGGCAGGGCAAGGGAATATCATGGGGATCGACAATGTCGATTTCGCCAAGGTCGCCTGGTTCCGGAACGATCTTTTTCCCGCACATCCTTATCAATATTTGAATCTATTGGGGATGAACGAGAGCGCCGCTCTGATTCCGTCAAACTTGGCGGAGAAATACAAACTGAAAGCCGGCGATGTATTCACGGTTTCCATGGGTGAGGCGACGATGGAATTTGCCGTCTACGGCATCCTTCCTTATTGGCCTAGTCAATATCCGGACGATAAGCCGTTTATCATCGCCAATCTGGATTATATTTACGATCAATCGCCGCTCGTTCCGTACGAAGTCTGGCTGAAGATGAAGCCGGATGCGAAGGTGGCTCCGCTGATTACGAAGCTGGCGGAGAAGAACATCGATCTTTACTCCGTCAAGGATGTGAGAAGCGAACTCGCCGCGCAAAGCAAGCATCCGACACGGGGCGGAGTGTTCGGCATCCTGAGTTTGGGATTCATCGTATCGGTCATCGTTTCTTTGATCGGTTACGTGTTGTACTGGTTCTTTAATTTGTCGGGCCGTGTCGTGCAGTTCGGGATTTTGCGCGCGATGGGATTATCGCGGAAACAATTGACCTTTATGCTGTTGACCGAACAAATTTTGACGGCGGGTCTTTCCATCGTACTGGGGATCGTGATCGGGAAAGTCGCCGGCCAGCTGTATCTTCCGTTTTTGCAAACGACGGATAACGTTACGACGCAGGTGCCGCCATTCCGCATCATCTTCAACTCTTCGGATACGCTGAAACTTTATGTGGTTGTCCTGGTGATGTTGTTAATGGGAGCCGGGCTGTTGTTCTGGCAAATCCGGCGCCTCCGTGTTCATCAGGCCGTGAAGATGGGAGAGGAGCGGTAAAGATGAGTATGATCCATTGCGAAGGATTGGTTAAAATTTTCAAGTCGGAAGACATCGAGGTCGTCGCGCTCCAAGGCCTGAACTTGACGGTTGAGGAAGGCGAGATGATGGCCATCATCGGGAATAGCGGCAGCGGGAAATCGACGCTGCTCAATATGCTCGGCGGCCTCGACCGTCCCTCCGCGGGCCAGGTTCATGTCGGGGGATGGGACCTGCTCAAAATTTCGGACGATCAATTGGTGGAATACAAGCGAAAGACGGTAGGCTTCGTATGGCAGAACAACGCCAGAAACCTGCTGCCTTACTTGACGGCTCTGGAAAACGTAGAGATGCCGATGCTGCTGACCGGAAAGCTGGATCGGGCTTACGCCAAACAGCTTTTGGAATGGGTGGGGTTGAAAGATCGGATGCATAACAAGCTCCACCAGCTTTCCGGCGGGGAACAGCAGCGTGTGGCCATCGCCATTTCCCTTTCCAACCGCCCGAAAATGCTGCTCGCCGACGAACCTACAGGTTCTGTGGATACGGCCACTTCGGATAAGATCATGGATATTTTCAGGAAAGTCAATAAGGAATTGGGCATTACGATCGTTATCGTAACCCATGATTTAACCTTGGCCGGCAAAGTGGACCGGGTTGTCGCCATCCGCGACGGATTGACGAGTACGGAATTTGTGAAGCGAAATCCGAATCTGGATCTGGCCGCCGGGGACGCCGGATTGGGTGGCGGAGGTTTGCAGGAAGTGCATGAAGCGTTTGTGGTCGTTGACCGGGTCGGTCGGCTGCAGGTGCCCAAGGAGTATTTGGAGGCCGTGGGTATCGGCGGACGCGCTAGCATGGAATTTGATGGAGAGAAGATCGTCATTACGGCGCCGAAATCACTGGAGGGGGATAAGTCATGAATAACAGCAAATCCGGAAAGCTGAGAAAGACGCTAACGGTCACACTGGCTGCGACAATGGCATTGGGGTTGCTGTCCGGCTGTAACGGGAGTAAGGCGGCGTCGGAGAAAGAGGAGAAAGTGCTGCGTATCGGCATGATGTACGGGAGCTCGGACGACTCCTGGTTCCGCCAGCAGTACACGGACATTTTCGAATATACCAATCCGAATATCAAAATCGAGTTGGTGACCGCCATCGATAACAACCAATACCGTTACAGCGACGGTTCGGAGCCTTATGAACAACCGGATCAATTGGAGAGCATGAAGAAGATCATGACCGGCAGCAACCCTGTGGATGTCGTCGTCGCGGACACGGGGACTCTGAAACAATTGATTGAGGAAAACCTGGTGAAGCCGCTTGATCCGATGATTCAAGAGGATAAGTTCGATACGAGCGATTTCGTGCCGGCCGTCATTGACGGCCTCAAGGACCTGGGGGGCGGAACGCTTTACGGGCTGGCCCCATCGTTCAGTTCGTCGGCACTTTACTATAATAAAAAATTGTTTACCGATGCCGGGGTAGAGCCGCCTACGGATAAATCAACCTGGGATGATATTTTCAACAAGGCCCGTCTCGTGGCGAAAGGCGAAGGGAAGGACCGCGTGTTCGGCTTCTCCTTCAACCGCTACAGAGGCCAGGATCCGTTTTGGGATATGCAATACTCCTACATGAGCGGTCTCCAATTGAAAACTTTCGATGACAAAGCGGAAACGATGACGGTCAACTCTCCGCAGTGGATCAAAGTTTGGGAGACGATCAGCAAATTGGCCAAGGACAAAATCATGCCGGATAACTCCAGTTATGATCCGAACGAACCTTGGACCCCGCTCAGCGACGACCTGTTCCTCTCCGGAAAAGTGGCGATGACGATCGAAGGCAGCCATTATATTAACGAGTTGGCTGACGCGAACAATAATGCCGCCAAAATTAAAAATTTCAAGCCGGTGGACTGGGACGTGGTGACGATGCCTGTTCATCCGGAGAAACCGGATGTAGGCGGCAACATCAATCTCAGCAATACGTTCTCGATTAACAACAACGCTCCGAATGCCGAAGCGGCGTGGCAGTTCATCAAGTTTGTTAACGGAGAAGAATTCGCGAAGCTGAAATCCCGGAGCAACACGTATGAGATGGTGTCCCGCAAATCTTATATCCAGCCAAAACAGGGATTGTCCTATAATATTCAGGCTTTTTATTCGCTGAAGCCTTTCCCGCCTACCAATGCCAAGACCGATAAATTGATGATGGAGAAACCGGGTCTTTACAGCGTGACAACCGTGGGGAGAATCTACTTCCAGCAAGTGATGGAGAACAAGAAGACGCCGGAGGAGGCGCTCAAGGAATGGGCGGAGAAGGGGAACAAGATGCTCCAGGAAATCAAGCTCAATCCGAAAACGCAATTCCAGGAAGACGGTACGCCGTTCGTACCTGAAGAGGCAACGAAAGGTTAACCGCAGAGCCTATGGGCCGCCCTTAAAAAGGGCGGCTTTTTTTGTCGGGAATTGGGTAATCTATAGGTAAGATGGGAAGGCTTCATAATACGACGAAAGGAGTAAAGAGGATGCGCTGGGTGTACTTTAACAAGCTGTACAGAACAAAATTTCAGGCGGGCTGTCTTGCCCGGAGATTGGAACATGACGGTTGGATTTACGGGTTTGACGAAATGCGGGCGATTGAAATTTTTCGATCGAGAAAAGGAAAATATGGAGTAAGATTTATCCCTTAACCCTTGACTTGGAGGGCAGTAATCGTGTATATTATTGATTGTCGCTATTTACTGACGCGGGGTGGAGCAGCCCGGTAGCTCGTCGGGCTCATAACCCGAAGGCCGCAGGTTCAAATCCTGCCCCCGCAATCTAAATTTGTTTGGAACGCGGGCCCTTAGCTCAGTTGGTTAGAGCGGTCGGCTCATAACCGATTGGTCACAGGTTCGAGTCCTGTAGGGCCCATATGTAAGAGAACCCCTTGCCTAGCAAGGGGTTTTTGCTTCGGGGCTTTAGCCAGTTGAGCTTGCGAAGCGTGCGAAACAAAAAATCACCTGACGGGGTCGTTATCATAGGAATGTTCAAGCTACTATGTATAACGAAAGGAAAAGGTAGCTTAATGGCTAATCGAAGTGATATGTCACATAACAAAGAGGCGTCTAGTGTGCTTCCAAGCTTCCTACTCCAAAAAGATGCAAATCTGCAGGAATTTTAGGCCGATTCCCGAGGGAATGCGAAAAAAGATGCAAATCTGCAGGCATTTCCAGCGATTTTAGAGAAACGAGCCGGTTTCGTCGAAAATTCCTGCAGATTTGCAGGTATTTAGAAATTTTGAGTCCAAACAGGAAAAAAGCATGCACATATGCAGGAATTCTATGTTATCAAGGTGGTCTGAAGGGGGACTAGTAATAATCGCACCCCTTCAGGGGTAGTCAAAAGCGGCAACGGCATAGTAGCTTGAACGAAATGAAAGCTAGCGCCTTTAGACGCGAGCCGGTAATAAAGGCTTATAGCCTTAAAGCAAACCACCCGTTCACACGGATTGTTGTCCGTCCATTTGGTGACCACCTCGTAAGTGCTGCTGGTGACGCTGGAGCCCCTAAACATGGTTTTTCCATCCAGTAACCCGTCCGTATAAGCATAAGTTTTAGCCTGAAACATAACGGCCAACAGTGAGAAAAAAGCGGCTGAACCTACCATTTTCCATACTTTTCGCATAATCTCCCTCCTTTGAACATTTTATTGATGCCAGAATAACATATCTACTATTTAATATATATAAATCGGAAGATTCATACGATCTCCGTCCGTTTTACCAAGCAGGTCAATTTTCTCCTAGTAAAAAAGCCGTTCCAAAGGCGGGGCAGCGTGAATTCGTCATCACACCGCATCCAAGCGGATCACTTTGGAGAAACTTTTTGGAGTTTCGGTGCGTTAGTAATATATGGGTAGTTCTTATGTAGATTCTTAAGATGATTCACGTTTATGTTCCACTTATGCATAGAAGAAGTCGGGGAGCGGTTAAGATGAACTATTGGCAAAAAGGGCTGGTTATCGGGATTACAACTTTATCGCTGTTTACGGGGAGCCTTTCGGCTTTTGCGCAATCGGCTACGAACGCACCGAGCGTTTATATTAACGGGAAGCTGGAATGGGAGGCCATTCAGCAGCGCAACCGGACCTTTGTCCCGCTTGCGGCCTTGAAAGATCCGGCCTGGAGCATCGGCTATGAAGCAAAGACGAGGTCCGTGGTGTTATCCAGCCCGGGGCAAAAAAAGACGATTCAACTGAAACAGGGACAGAAGAGCGCCGAGGTGAACGGCAAAACGAAGGCCCTGGATGCGGCCGTAATCATGAAAGATGGGCGCACCTATGTGCCGCTCCGATTTATTTCGGAAGAATTAAACGCGTTTGTCAGTTATAATAAAGAGCGGAATCGCGTCGTGATTCGGACGCCGGAAGGACAACGCGATTATGACACTCTCATGGGCGGGGATTTGGCCAAAGCCCGGGAAGTAGCCGTCGGTTTGCAGCTCGTATATGATAATACGTTCAAGGAGCTTCCCGTCACCGGGGAGGGGTTCACCACCACCCACACTTTTCCCAAAGGAGAGGCACTCAGATTGCTGCGGGACTACAAAGGAATGACCTGGTATGCGGAAGTGAATGAAGAAGGCTTGCTGACGGTCAAGTGGCAGAAAGATGCTTTGGGTGACAAAACAGAGGCGGGTGTTCCTCCTAAACCATTTCCTGAAGCGGTTTTTTTCAGCGAGAACCCTATGGTAGAACTGCTGATTTACGGAACGGTTAACAAAGAAGGGGTATACGAGGAAGCCGGGCGAATAGATCAGGGCCAAGCGGGGCCGTATCAGAACGCTAGAATCGTTCCGGTGGAGGGAGAAGAACGAACCGATCGGCGACACTAACAACATGACTTACAAAGGAGTATCTGAATGAACACGATTGAAGCCATTATTTTAAATTTTGAAGAAATCAGACGCCGAAGCATTAAAGTCTGGGAGAGCATACCGACGGAAAAACTGGACTGGAGGCCGGATGCGGAAGCCTTGAGCATCAAGGAAATGGTCCGACATGTTTTGGACAGCGAACACTATTATCATTTGGCCCTGGTTCAAGGAGGGAGCCTGGCGTCGTACGATTCCCCTTATGACAGCCGGGAGTTCACGACGGTTGGGGAGGAACTGGCCGCAGCCGCTTCTTACCGGGAACAATTTTTGGCGACCGTCAAAGCTTATAGCCCGGAAGACTTGACGAATATTCAAATTGACCGGAGCGATGTCGGCTATGTTCGCTCTCTAGGCGATATGCTGATGCGCATCGCTTATCACGAAGCGGTTCACACCGGTCAACTGCTGGACTATATGAGGACGGCGGGAATCCCGCGGCCAAGGGTCTGGGATTAATAGGGATAAACGAGGTTATTGGCGAATGTGCACACTCGTCCCGATCGGCACCAGCCCGGCTAGTTCAACGACATCCTGATTGTACATACGCACACAGCCATGGGAAACCAGTTTTCCGATCGAGGAGGGGGCGTTGGTTCCATGGATGCCGTAGTGGGGTTTGGACAATCCCAGCCAATAGGCTCCGAAGGGGCCTCCGGGGTTGGGCGCCTTGTTGACAATCGTGTAATAGCCTTCGGGCGTCTGTGTCAGCATGGTGCCGATTCCGACGGGAAACCCGCGAACCACCTTGTTCTGATCCAGCAGATACAACATTCGATCGGACAAATCCACAATGATGCGATAGTTCGGCATTCTTTGATCACCCTCCTTTTTGATTTCAGTGTATGGGAAACGGGCGGAGAGGGACTGGGCTAGCGCAGACTATGATTGTAAAGGTGAAAAAATGATGGAACAGTATTCCGTAATTCCATATCAAGAACAGCATCATGACCGGCTGGTAGACATTTGGCTGCGGGCGGTGCGTGAAACTCACATTTTTTTAACGGAAGAAGATATTCTTTTCTACCACGACCTCGTCCGCGGTGGAATGCTGAACGAAGTCGAGATCTGGGTAGCGCTTAACGAGAGCGAGGAGCCGGCGGGCTTTATCGGTATGAGCGGCAAGCACATTGAAATGCTGTTTATCGACCCTGCCTGTCACAAAAAGGGACTGGGGAGCCGGTTGATCCGGCATGTCGAGAGTTTGAAGGGCGCCCGGCTCACCGTGGATGTCAATGAGCAGAATCCGGGGGCTTGCGCGTTTTATCAAAAGTACGGATTCGTCCAAATCGGCCGGTCCGAGCTGGATGGATCGGGCAGATCGTTTCCGCTGCTTCATATGGAATTGCAAAAATAATAAGAACGTCCGATGAAAACTGCCGAATGGCAGTTTTTTATTTAAATTCAGGATTTCGCGGAATTGGGCCCGAGGAGGTCGGCATATATTGAAAAGAAGGACAATCCATGCCATGCTCAAGGAGGGACCCGCTCGTGACGAAAAAAAGATGGAGAAACTATGCGCTATGGGTTAGCGTCGCTTCCCAACTGCTTCTGCTTATTCAGTTAATCGGGCATCTGACCGGGCTATTTGAACTTAGCGACGTGATGGCCCGCGAGATCTTGACGGCTGTCGACCTCTTGCTCGGGATTTTGGCAACCCTCGGGATCATCTCTAACCCTACAAAACCGGACGCCAAAGGATATAATCTATAGCTTGTTTTCGCTTTCGGGAGCGAGTTGCCATAGGCATGAAGCCGGCAGCCCGCTCTTTTTGCATGCGAGAATAATCTATGGGAAAGGTACAAATGATGAGGTTAGCCGCGATTTGAAGAACCCGAGGAGATGATGAATAACATGCCTATGGCACCCGGAACGCTCGGAGCCCACGAGGCTTTGGAGGTTCATGAACTATTGAATTTCAAGACGCTCTGCGCGGCCAAATCCAAGCTGCTGCAAGGGCTGGTTTTTGACCAAGAACTCAAGGACTTGATGGAGAAAGACGTGCAGCAATCGCTGCGGGACATCTCCAACCTGCAAAGCCTGTATCAAAAAGCTTCTTTTCAGACGGAAATCCCGGAATTCCGGCCCACACCTATTTTGGATAAAGGATGACAAAGCGATGAAAACGAATCCGATGAACTTGCCCCCCATGGACCAACTGGACCCTGTCAATGCGCTGAATATGCCGGAAACGTCGGACATGACTCTGGCGATGGATTTGTTAATGCGGGCGAAGGAAGGGGTCCGCAATACGGCTAACGCGCTGACGGAATCCGTCCTCCCGCAAGCGCGGGTGTTACTGCGGGGACAACTGCATCAAGCCATTCAACTGCATCAGGAAATCGCGGAGCTTATGGTGCGGAAAAAGTGGTTCCATCCCCATGACCTGCAGGAGCAGTATCAGCTGGACCAGCTTTCCGCCCATAAAACGGTACAGATTGCCCAAATGAAACTATATCCGGACGATACGCGCCGTATGGGGATGTTTGATCGTACTCCGGATGAGCATATGGAGGGAAGTCAAGCATGAAAGCCGTAACCTATCAAGGCTTGAAAAATGTGGCGGTCAAGGAAGTCCCCGACCCTAAAATCGAGAAACCGGACGATATGATCGTGCGGATGACCACAACGGCGATTTGCGGTTCGGACCTTCACTTGCTGCACGGCATGATCCCCAATGTGCATGAGGATTATATCATCGGCCACGAGCCGATGGGTATTGTGGAAGAAGTCGGTCCGGAAGTGACCCGGTTAAAAAAAGGGGATCGGGTGGTGATTCCGTTCAATATCAGCTGCGGCGAATGTTTTTATTGCAAAAATCAGCTGGAGAGCCAATGCGATAACTCCAACGAGAACGGGGAAATGGGCGCGTATTTCGGGTATTCCGGAACTACCGGCGGCTACCCGGGCGGACAGGCGGAATATTTGCGGGTTCCGTACGCGAATTTTACTCACTTTAAAATCCCGGAAAACTCCGAGATTCCCGACGAAAAGCTTTGCCTCATCGCGGACGCGATGACCACGGCTTATTGGAGCGTGGACAATGCCGGAGTAAAAGACGGGGACACCGTTATCGTTCTGGGCTGCGGTCCGGTAGGTTTGCTGGCCCAGAAAATATGCTGGCTGAAAGGCGCAAAACGGGTAATCGCCGTCGATTACATCGATTACCGGCTGCGTCACGCCAAGAAAACGAACCGGGTGGAGATCGTCAACGCGGGGGAACAGGACGCCACCGGAAGCTATCTTAAGGAGCTTACCAAGGGGGGCGCCGACGTGGTGATCGATTGTACCGGCATGAGCGGAAAAATGACCCCCATGGAATCTCTGGCTGCTGGAATGAAGCTCCACGGCGGTGCGCTGGGCGGAGTGACTACGGCAGCCCAGGCCGTCAGAAAGGGCGGAACGATCCAAATTACCGGCGTATACGGCGGCAGATACAACGGATTTCCGCTGGGGGATATTTTCCAACGAAATATCAATATAAGGACAGGTCAGGCGCCCGTTATTCACTACATGCCGTACATGTACGAGTTAGTCGATACCGGCAAAATCGATCCGGGCGATATTGTTACCCATGTGATTCCCCTCAGCGAGGCCAAACGGGGATACGAGATTTTCGATACAAAGACGGACGATTGCATTAAAGTACTGCTGAAACCTTAAGCTTGGAATGGAGGTAAAATCGAAGATGAGTTATGCGCTGCACGAAACGCTGGAGGTTCATGAGCTGGCCGCCTTCAAAACGGTATGTATGACCAAATCGAAAACGATGCGAGGCCTGGTTTCGGACGAAGAACTGAAGCGGATTCTCCAGGAAGATGCCGACGTTTCCGCCAGGCAGCTGGAGGAGCTGGAAGCGGTCCTGAAGCGGGCCGTACAATAAAGGAGGGGTACGGATTGAACATCTTGCTGGAATATTTCACCGGGATGAAATCGATGACGGATCAGATCATCGCCATGGACCTCTTGATCTCGGCCAAGAGCGGGGTCAGAAATTATGCGATGGCGCTGACGGAAGCGGGAACGCCGGAGATCAAGGAAATGCTGAGCAGGCAGTTGGAGGAAGCCATCGATTTGCATGAAAAGATCTCTCTGTACGTAATGGAACGGGGTTGGTACCATCCTTGGAATGTCAGCGAGCAAATCCGGCTCGATCTGCAGAATATCGAAACAGCCATGAAGGTGCCGAGCCTGGGCTGAAATCCATAAAAAACACCGCTCAAACCGATTGCTACCCGGCTTGAGCGGTGTTTATTCCGTAAATCAGGCATTCAGGTCGTGCAGGCCCGGGCTGTGTTCGTTCGGCAGCTCAGGCAGGATTGGAAGCGGATAGCCTTCCGGCGGGGCCGTGACCTCCAGGGTTCCGCCGTTTCGGCTAGGCGTCTGGCCGCTGAAAATTTCGCCGATTCGGGTCGGATCGAGCCGAAAGTTGAACTGGGCGTTATGGAAGCCCATATCGACGTATTTGCGGCACTCCGGATACTTGTTGATGTCATAGTTCGGCACGGGGAACAGCTTCCCCCAATGGACGCCGAGCGTCTCCAGCGCCTTGGCAAACGCGTTTTGGTGCGCGTTGTCGCGGACGATTAGAAAAGCCAGCGTTTCGCGGAACGTTTTGTTGGAGCTCATCTCGTAAATGCGGGATTTTTGCAGGACGCCGGTTGACTCCAGCACCAGGTTGTCCAGCAGATCGCTGATGAGGTTCCCGTGGCTGTATACATAGTTCCCGTTCCATGGGTTGCCTGCGGCATCAACCGGGAGCGAGCTTTGGGCCCCCATGATGAAATGGTGGGGGTTGGCATGCCTAACCGCTTCATCCAGCGGCGCACCATCGGCTCCGGCATTGCCGGGCATCGGTTCGCCCGAGCCGGTCAGCAGTTGGTTAATCGTGTGCTGAACCAATTCAACGTGGCTGATCTCCTCCAAAAACACCCCGCGGATCAAATCACGAAATGGTGTGGCATTCCCGCGGAAGTTGTTGCTTTGGAAGAAAAACTGCATCATCGTGCGCATCTCGCCGAAACGTCCGCCAAGCGTCTCCTGTAAGACCTTGGCAGCCTCCGGGTCCGGCTTGTCCGGAACGATCATGTTGATCAAATCCTCTTTATAGAAATACATGCGGCACCTCCTGTGAAATTTGGCACGGTCTATAGAGAAACTAAAGCTTTCCTAGTTTGTCTCCTTCTGCAGGAGTTATGCGAAAAAATCCCCCGAACCGTCAGCGGTTCGGGGGATTCAGGGGAGTCTTTTACAGCGACTTTCCTTTATTCACCAAATACGGAGGTGTTCCCGGCGTAGAATGCTGATGCGGGGCCGGAGGGGCCAACTCGGGTTGCTGACCCATCGCCTGCGGCTTGGCCACGTACTCAAAGTTTCCTGTTCCGTCGTACAGCGGGCCGCTCGCCCACCGTCCCATGCTGCTCTCTTCGCCCTCGGAGAAGTTCAGGAACTGGCGCGAGGCCTCTTCCACGGTCAGCTCCCGCGGGAACGAAGCCGGAGCGATCGGACCGTCCAGTTGCTCGATTTCCTCGATCGCCGCCAGCCACTGATTCTGGTGCATAATATCGCGCGCGATCATGAAGGAAAGCATCTCGCGTACGCCCGGATCCGTCGTTTGCTCATACAAGCGAACCACCTGAAGAAGTCCTTGCGATTCCGCGTTCAGATTGGCGCGGAAATCCGCCAGGAGGTTGCCGCTGGAGACGATGTACCGGCTGTTCCACGGGAAGCCGTTACTGTCCGTCGGCGTGGCGCCGAGCCCGGAAACGATAACGTGCTGCGGGTTCATGCCGCCGAGTGCAGCCCCGATCAGCGGGTCTTTGGCGGCTTCTTCCAACTGATCGGCAGGCGCCCCATCCAACAGCTGGGCGATCATCGTGCACAGCATCTCGACATGACCGATTTCCTCGGTGCCGATATCCAGCAGCATGTCCCGATATTTCCGGTCGGCCCGGCAGTTGAAGCCTTGAAACAAGTACTGCATCATCACCGACATTTCGCCGAACTGCCCCCCGAGCACCTCTTGCAGCTTGCGGGCATAGGCCGGATCGGGTCTTTCGGGCTTGGCCTTGAATTGGAGTTCTTTAATGTGAAAAAACATAAAATACCTCCCTGATTCTTGGATGTTCCTGACGATTCCAGAAATCATTACCCGGGCCAACGGTTTTCAATCAGTTCCTCCTCGTTTTGCATAAAGGGACCCCTTTCCGGGAAGCTTACGAAACGTAGCTACTACAATCCAGGAGGTGCATCCTTTTGAAAAAGAGCTTGAAAACCTTGCTCGTAACGGCGTTGATCTCCAGCGCGCTCGCTTTGCCCGCTTCGGCTTACGGCACGACAGGCAGCGGCGCGGGCGGTACGACCGGAACCGGCGGGGGCAACATGACCGACAATACGACGGGCAATTATTCGACGAGAGGCCATTACACGACGAATAATGTTCGCGCCAATGCCGCCAATCGTAACGACGGCGTGGATTGGGGCTGGCTCGGTCTTCTCGGCCTGCTCGGCTTGGCCGGCATGCGCAGAAAAGAAACCGACCGCCGCTAATCCGTTTGGAGCAGCCGGCAGAAAAGGTCTCCTCGGAGGCCTTTTTTTGCTTGCACAAAAAAAGAGCACCTCATTTAAGAGGAGCTCTTCGTCATTCAATTATGCCGAGGACCGGGCTCGAACCGGTACGGTAGTCACCTACCGCAGGATTTTAAGTCCTGTGCGTCTGCCAATTCCGCCACCCCGGCAGGGAAATGTGGGAAAAATCCCGTAGATATGATTATATACGCCTTTGCCTGGAGATTCAACCCCTTTTTTTATTCGTATTGGGACCGCCCCTGTGCTCCGCTTAAATTTCTGCGCTATGTTGCATACGGAATTCTCAAGGTAACCTGCGTTCCTTCGCCGACCACGCTATGGATGGTCAGTCCGTATGGTTCGCCATACATGAGAACCGCCCGATCATGGACATTTTTAAGTCCGTAACCTTTGGATGGGGATTGAAGTAAATAAACCAGCCGTTCGGACTCCACTCCAATGCCGTTGTCAGTCACCTGAAATACAATGCTCTGTTCTTCTTTACTCACCGAGAGAGAGAGCGTTCCGCCACCGTCTCCACGATTTTCGATACCGTGTATGATGGCATTTTCGACTAAGGGCTGGAGCATCAAATTGGGCATACGGCAAAAAAGCAGGGACTCCTCAATCCGGTAGTCCACTTTGAAATTGTGGCTGTGCATGATCAACTGAATATCAATATAAGATTGCACATTCCGTATTTCGTCCGAAACCGTGATCAGATTCTGTCCTTTATTAAGGGTAGTCCGATAAAAAGTCGATAAGAGCTGTGCCATCTCACTAATATCCGTCGCGTGGATCCGCAATGCCCTCCAATTGATGATCGAGAGGGAGTTGTAAAGGAAATGAGGGTTGATCTGCGCCTGTAGAGCCTTCATCTCGGCTTCCTTGCGAGCGATTTCCCCTACATACACGGTATTGATCAGGGCCTTGGTGTTATCTACCATATCCCCAAATCCGCGGATCAAATCGCCAATCTCATCTTTGGATTCGCTGGAGAAGACTTTAATGTCCAAATTGCCTTCGCCGATCAGCTTCATGCTTTTGTGCAGACGGTGGATCGGCAACATAATCCTACGGGAAAAGAGCGTGCCCGCCACAACAACGGCCGCGATACAGGCCGTAATCATGAACAGAACAATCAAGGCAATCCACCATGCGGACTTTGTAATCAGACGGGTCGACTTATATAAATAGACATTCCATCCCGCAAGCGGGACAGCGGAAGACAACACGGTGTAGTCCCCTTCATTCCGAGGCAACGCCATGCTGACCGGATTGTTCGGATTCGCTCCTTTTGAGGAATAAACGGTGTTTCCGCTGGAGTCCGTTACGATAATTTCGGCGCCATGGGCTTGAAGGGGTTCGAAATTTTTAAATAGCTGATCGTAGTTAACCCGGGCAAACAGAATGTTGTTTTTGGGAGTTCTATGTTTCGTACTGAGGATTCTGCGGGCGCAGTACAGGTTGTTCTCCCGGGCAAACCAGAGAACATCCACTGATTTTATCACCTTCGGGTACCAGGGTGTCCGGCTGATTTCCTCAATCGGAATGACGGTGTTTCCGTGTTGGGGCAAATTGCTCCCTGTATACAGCTTGATTTGCTCTACTCCGGGATTCAAGTAACGGGCGGTATAGAAGTTTTGATCGATGACATGGGTCAGCTGATAATACATTTCGTATTCACTGGTATAAGTATTGTTGGCTGAATTTATAATCTCTTGATTAAAACTTAAAAAGTTCATTAATTTATTGTAAACATCCAATTGATTGTTCACGGCCAGCACACTTTGCGTTAAGGAGGCGTTCAGATCGGCTTTGGATTGCTGTACTAAGAGTGACCTGGTTGCGGCGAAACAGAAACTTCCGAGCACGATGACGGGAATCATACTTACCAGTAAAAAAGAGAGCATGATTTTGGTTTGAAACCGGAAATCGCCGATTCTTCGTTTTAGAGCGCGCCATATCCGCATATTATTCCTCTCCCCGGCCTAACATCATCTACGATTCGCCTGACGGAATCTCTCGGGGGTTTGCCCGAAAAAATCCCTGAAATTTTGGCAAAAGTAAGAGACGTTTTGGAATCCCACTTGATAGCAGATGTCTGATACTTTTAGATGGGACTGCAGCAGCAAATCTTTCGCTATCTTCATCCGCACGTGTTTTATATACTTGTTTAATCCGTATCCCGTATGTTTCTTGAACATCGAACTTAAATAATGGGGAGACAGATGAACCCTTGCCGCAAGAAGTTCCAGACTCAAATCCTCACCATAGTGCTCCTCGATGTATTGCTTTACAAAGGCAATATCTCGATGTAAAAATTCCGAACAGCTGTATTGTTGTTCAAGACGTGCAATGGCCTCGAATAGGATCTCTTTGATCTCCTTTAACTCGTCGGCCTTGTACAGTTTTTCGATTTCCCGGCTTAACTCCGTTTCGGGGATAGGCGCGGAAGAAGTCATAATGTCCTGATACAGTGAGCTAAACATGTACTTGACATACAACTTCGAGAGTTGGAGCTGTTTCGCATATTTTTGGTAAAGTAATTCCGTGTTGGCTCTGACACCAAAAAAATCCCTGTCCGTCAAATCCCGGCGGATTTGGTTCAATAAATCATGATCCGAGAGTTCGGGCAGCCGATCATCGGAAACATAGAAATCAGTCTTGGCATCAAACACGAAATAATCCGGCGAGAAGAAGCGGTACTCCATCAGTTGGTCTAACTGAATCAAACAGGCCGACAACTCCGATAAATGGATGACTTCGTCATGAATAGCGAGATAGCAGTTCACTTTATATTTCTTCTGTACGCTGTTTCGGATATGTATGCCCAATTCCAGCAAGGAATTGAAGGATCGGGAGGGGAGCCGGGAAAACAGCAGCAAACTTTGACAATCATTCAAATTTAAGTAATCGCTACTCCCCTCTAATAAAGTCAGGATAAATTGCTCGAAATCCGGCTCGGCATCTTCGAAGAAGTTCTTCTCGAATTCCATTAAGATCGCTCCCTGATAATGATCGGGCAAATCGAGCGCAACTCCCTTCATGGAGGAGGGCATTCCCAAGCCGTTAACCAGATTAAACAGCACATGTTTCTTGACATAGCTTTGCTTGATTTGCGAAGTGATCTGAAGCTGGGCTTGGTGCGTTAGCTCGTCAATTACTTTTTGCAAAGAACTTTGAAATGCTTCCACATGAATCGGCTTGAGGAGATACTCGGAAACGCCAAGGGAGATGGCTGTTTTCGCATACTCAAATTCGGCGAATCCGCTGAACAGAATAACTTTCAATCCCTTTTGCAGGCTTAAGGCCTGTTTGGTCAGTTGCAGTCCGTCCATTAGCGGCATTCTCACGTCAGTAAAGAGGATATCCACCGGCTTTTTCTCCAAATAGGCGAGCGCCGCTCGTCCGTTTTCCGCTGTCTCGACCTGGAGGGGAAGACCCAATTCATGAATGAGAAATTCGATGCCTTCCCGTTCTTCACGCTGGTCATCTACCACCAAGATGCTTAACATTTCGTCCGTCCTTTCCGGCGCATGATTCCACACGCAGAATTTCATTTTGATTGTAACATGATTTGCATCGACTTTATGCGGCAATTCGGCAAGTTGCCTAAAGTGAGTTATATATTTGCATAAAACACAATTTATTTGCGTTTACGGTGTTGTGACGGGAGTTCTACAATAAGGGCATGCAAGATAACATGGATGTTGTTCTTTGAATTGAAGGGGGTATTAGGTAATGAAACCTAAATTCAAGCAGTCCGTTTCCATTTTGTTGACAACGCTTTTATCTGTTTCCCTCGCCGCCTGTCAAAGCCCCAATTCCGCCGGTACGGCCGAGGAATCCGCGGCCAACTTGAATGATCCGGCATGGAAGAAAGCCATGACGACACCGTATGAGCCCTATCCCGAAACTGTCGTTTACACAGTTGGGCAGACAGCAACCAGCTATACGTCGCTTGCGGGGACCGTCTATGAGAAGGACACTGCGACCGACAATGTGTGGACGAGATATTTTAAGAAGAAACTCAACGTGCAGAATGAGGTTGCTTTTGAAGCGAATGACGGGACGGATTACGTGCAAAAGGTCTCGATGGCCATTGCCGGAGGAACGATTCCTGACATTATGGTGGTGCCCGATCAGGCCACCTTGCAGCAGCTGTATGAGAACGACTTGATTGAGGATTTGACGGACGCCTATAACAACTGTGCCAGCGACCGGATCAAGGAGATCTACGACTCCTATGGAGGCCGCGTGCTGGAGAGCGCCAAGTTTGACGGCAAAATCATGGCCCTGCCGACTACCGAAATTTCACACGGTCCGGGCGTGCTGTGGCTGCGCAAAGACTGGATGGATAAATTGGGTCTCTCCGAACCCAAAACGATGGAGGATGTCGAGCATATTCTTACCCAGTTTATCGAGAAGGACCCCGGCGGCAATGGAGCCGGAAAGACGGTCGGTCTGGTGGTCGATAACGAGAATGTCGCCGGCATCTCCGGGGGGCCCTATGAATTGAACAATATTTTTGCCCTGTATGGCGCCTACCCGAAACAATGGATCAAGGATGACAGCGGCAAGGCAGTATACGGTTCCGTACAGCCCGAAATGAAACCGGCCCTGGCCAAAGTGGCGGAGCTATACAAAAGGGGTTTGATTGATCGGCAATTTGCCGTACGGACATCCGACGACCGAAAAGCGCTGCTAACGAGCGGAAAAAGCGGTTCGTTCCTGGATAACTGGTGGGGAAGCTGGACGGTGGCCGACACGCTTAAACTGAACCCGGATGCGAATTGGGTTTCCTATGTGGCTCCCCAGTCGGAAGATGGCTCGGTTACGATGTTTACCGGCAATCCTTCGAGCAGTTACCTCGTGGTTCGGAAGGGGTTCAAGCATCCCGAAGCTGCCGTGAAGATGGCCAGCCTTCAGTTCGATTATCAGCGTTATCTGGAGAAGGACCCCGCTGTTTTGAAGGAGTTCGAGGACTACAGCAGCAACAATATCGGAGGCTCACCGCTAGCCATGAACATCGACTACTATGATGCGTTTTACCGGAATGTCGGAATTTTTGAGGAAGCGCTCAAGACGGGGGACAGCAGCGAATTAGTAAGCAACCTTGATCAGAACGCCTTTCGCTCCTACAAAAAGTATCTGGACAGTGTGAAAAACGGAGAGAAACCGGACCCGATTGCCTGGGCCGGCTATACTTCGAGCATCCTCACGGCCAACCTGGTCAAAAATTCAAAGGTGAAGGAGATCAACCCGGTCTTTTTCGGAACAACCCCGTCCATGGCCTTGAAGTGGCCGACACTTACGAAGATGGAGCTTGAAATGTACCTGAAGATCATTACAGGTGAGCAAACCCCTGACGCATTCGATAGTTTTGTAAGCAGTTGGGCAAAAACCGGCGGGGACACGATTACCCAAGAAGTCAACGAAGCGCTCGCCTCCAAATGATGCTGAAAGAGATGATTGTTGATGAAGAACAAAAAAGACCAAACGGCATTTCACCTGATGCTCGCACCGAGTATGGTATTCCTGCTGATATTCTCTTTCCTTCCGATGTTCGGTATCGTCATGGCTTTCCAGAATTACATCCCGGCTAAAGGGATCGGCGGTTCGCCTTGGGTGGGGCTCGATAATTTCAAGTTCATGTTTCAAATACCCGACAGCAAGCAGATCTTGAACAATACCATCATCATCGCTGTATGGAAAATTGTTGTGGGCACACTGGTTTCAATTGTATTCGCCTTATTGCTAAATGAAATCCGGGTGCGGTTCGCCAAGAAGTTTATGCAGACCGTGGTTTACTTGCCTAATTTTCTCTCCTGGGCCGTATTGGCCACCGTCGTGATGAACATCTTTTCGTATGAAGGGCCGGTTAACGCCGTATTGGGCTGGTTCGGACTGGATCCGGTTTTGTTTATGGCCAGCAATCACTGGTTTAGGCCGATGCTGGTGCTGACCGATGTGTGGAAAGGGTTTGGATACGGGTCTATCATCTATCTGGCCTCGTTGACGGCGATTGATCCGGGACTTTATGAGGCGTCCTCCATCGATGGAGCCCATCGGTTTCAGCAATTGTGGCATGTGACCTTGCCCGGTTTGATGCCTACCATATTGCTGGTTACGACTTTAAATTTGCCAAACGTGCTCAATGCCGGGTTCGACCAGATTTTCAATCTCTATAATCCCCTGGTTTACGAAACTTCCGACATCATCGACACCTATGTATACCGGGTAGGCTTGGTGGAGAGACAATACAGCTTGGGTACTGCGATCGGACTTTTGCGCTCCGTTGTCGGCATCGTGCTCATTCTGTCCGCCAATAAACTGGCTCAAAAACTTACGGACTACCGAATTTTCTAAACCGGGAGGTGAGCTCCATTTACGGGCATTCCTTGAAAAGTCGACTTTCGGACATCCTGATCTGGATTGTGTTGTTAACGTTAACTTTGTCCTGCCTGATCCCTTTGCTGAACCTTGTAGCCATTTCGTTCAGTGAGAATGCGGCGGTTTCCGCCAACCTCGTCAGTATTTTTCCGGTTCAGCCTACGTTCAGTTCCTATGAGAAGCTATTGTCGGACAGCCAGTTTTGGCGCTCTTTCATGATTTCGGTAGAGCGGGTTGTTCTCGGTCTGATCGTAAACATGAGCCTGATGATTCTGGCCGCGTATCCGCTATCCAAAAGTTCAAGACAATTTCGGGCCCAGAAGGTGTACATGAATATTGTGATTGTCGCCATGCTGTTCTCCGGGGGGTTAATTCCAACTTTTATGGTAGTCAAAGGGCTTTACCTTCTGGATACCATCTGGTCGCTGATTCTGCCGGGGGCCGTGGCGGTCGGGAATGTCATTCTGCTGATGAACGCCTTCCGGGCGGTCCCCTCATCTTTGGAGGAAGCCGCAACGATCGACGGGGCTTCGCAGTGGAGAATTCTGTCCACCATTTACGTGCCCGTGGTACTGCCTACCATCGCTACCGTCACGCTGTTCACGATTGTCGGGCATTGGAATGATTACTTCGGCGCCCTGGTGTATATCAATAAAACGTCAAACTATCCGTTGCAAACGTATATCCAGCAGCTCAGCGTAGAAGCGCAAAATATAACCGATCCGCAAAAGCTGATTGAATACGCGAAAATTTCCAACAGAACTTTAAATGCGGCCAAAATCGTGGTCTCGACATTGCCGCTGCTCTTAATTTACCCGTTTATGCAAAAATACTTCGTGACAGGCATTATAGTAGGTTCTCTTAAAGAGTAAATCTAAATCTGACGGGGGGTTGACACTTATATGAAATCGCAAGCTGGCCCATTCGCCATGCTTGCGATTTTTTTGTTTTTGTGCGGACAGATCATGAGGAGAATGGTAAAATGATGAAGGAATGTGAAGTTTGTCGTAATTTGGAAGGGAGGATGTTCGGAGGCGGTCTGATGGGAGGACTGATTTTCCTAAGAAAATTGGCGTCCCGACCGAAACTGTAGCCCGTCGCATGGACGAGGGGAATTATTTCTGAATAGGACAAAGGTCGCGTTTTATGGGAAAAGGGTTACTAAATTTATCCTATTATCCGATATAAAACGCGTAGGCCTGGATAGAAAGATCCAGTGCAAGATGCAATCAAAGGAGAGAAACGAATGACTGCAAACAGGAAATTTACGGGTTGGTTCCTGATGCTGACGCTGCTCTTTGCGACGGTGTTTCCGAACAGCGCAATCGCGGCCAGCGGCGATGTTGTCTCGATCGACATCGAAGGTTCGGGAACGACGGTCGAGTTGACCGTGGGCAAGACGAAGCAGTTGAAGGTATGGGGAACGGTGGAAGGTTCTTCCGTAAAACGGGATCTGACGAATGCCGTAACCTGGACCTCCAGCGACAGCGGAACAATCAAAGTAACCAACGGTTTCCTTACGGCGTTGAAATCGGGTACGGTTACGATTCGTGCCGACTATAATTCCGCGACTTCTTCAATTGAAGTGAAAGCGAAGGATTCTTACAAAGAATTGACGCTGGAGTACCCGAACCAAGGCAAATTCAAACTTGGCGACACGGCCGATTTAGCCGTTAAAGCTCTCGCTCAAATCGAAGGGTCCGCGGGGGCGACCAAGGATGTTACTCAGGAAGCCGATTGGTCTTCTTCCAACAGTCAGGTGCTGACGGTGGAGAAAGGGAAGATCACGCTGGTCGGAGAAGGTAAGGCAACCGTCACGGCGAAATACAACGGGCTTACGGCCGATTTCAAAGCCGAGGTAGGATCCTTGTTCTCCGATCTAAAGCTGAGCTACATAGCTGATGGTCAAACCTTGTCGGCAGACGATATCGAGATGGTTGTCGGGGACAGCGAGATCGCGTTGAAAGCAGAAACAACCATATCGAGCGATCAATCCAAGTCCGATGTGACGGATAAGGTCACCTGGACGTCTTCGGATACGTCGGTTGCGACGGTGGACGGCGGCAAGTTGAAAGTCGTTTCCGTCGGCAAAACGACCATAACGGCGCAATATCTCGGCATGAAGGCGCAGGCCAACGTATATGTGCGTACGCCTTTCGAAGCGATCAAGCTGACGCCGTCCGCAGATCAAATCCTGTTTATCGGCGAACGGCTGCAAGCGAAGGCGGAGATGAGAAGCAGCGCGAATGCGACGGAGGATATAACTTCCAAGGCGACTTGGACGTCTTCCGATTTGATGAACGCCACCGTGTCCGGTGGAACGATTACCGCCAAAGCTCAAGGCGGCTCGTCCATTAAGGTAAGTCATCTTGGCATCAACAAAACATTGAAAGTAAAGATTTATCCGACATTAACGAAATTGACGGCGGCAAAAACCGAGCTTGAGCTGTTTAAAGGCGAGTCCGCCAGCCTGCCTAAAGTAACCGGGCTTAAGCTGGATGAAGAAGAAATGGACATCAGCCAAGAATTGAACTGGACTTCGAGCAACGAAGATGTCGCGAAAATCGAAGACGGTAAAGTGGTCGCCAAAGGCAAAGGAACCGCCACGCTAAGAGCCGAGCTTCCTAAGCTCGATGACAGCTCCGCTTCTCCGATTCGCAGCGCATCCGTCACGGTTACTTTGAACGTGAAGGAAAAAGTGCTCGCATTGGTCACGGACGTGGAAAAGCTTAGCGTCGTGATGGGCGAAGAAACCCCGCTGCCGCAATTAAGCGCGGTATGGGAAGATGGGGAGGAAGCTGCACTTACCGACTCCATCGAATGGAGCTTGACGGGTTCGAACGCCGTGATCAAATCGGGATCGGCAGGCAAAACGATCAAGGGTCTGACTAAGGGAAGCGCGACCCTCAAAGGAACGTATTCGAACAAAACGATCAGCATCCCGGTTACCATTGAGCCGAAGATCGTTAAGGTCGTGGTGGATCCGGTAAACGTTCAGCTTAACGTCAAGAAAACCAAATCCATTAAAGTGACCGGATTTTACCAAAACGGCAAGACGGTAAACCTGTCCAGCAAAATGGGCTGGGAATCGGACAACACGAATGTGGCCACGATTACCACAACTTCCGTTAAAGCGATTGCCGAGGGCACCGCTACTTTGAAAGGCTCTTATCAAGGTCATAACGTTAGCGTGAAGGTTAGCGTAATTCCGAAGCTGCTGAAACTGACGGTGGACGAGAAGAGTCTGAAGCTCGCTCCGGGTTCCGCCAAAACGGTAGTGGTGACAGCAGAGTACGATAACGGAAGCAACCCGACGGTAACCGGCAGCGCCACTTGGACCAGCTCCAAGCCTTCTGTGGCGAAAGTGACGGCGGGTAGAATTGAAGCCGTGGCCAAGGGCAGCGCTACGATTAAAGGCGTTTACGGCGGAAAAACCGTTTCAATCCGGGTTTCGGTCAAATAGCACTCTTAACTTATAACGATACACCAAGACGATTGCCGGCAGCTTGCCTTCAAGGTTTGAAGGCAAGCTGCTTTTTTGCTTGGTTCTGGGAGATCGGGCCCGCCTTGTGCTATATTAAATGAAGAAGAGGAATCGATCAGCGATGAACAGACACCGATTACAAAGAGTTTCAAAAGTAGGAGCATTGTGGTTGCTGCTCTGCTTCCTTATCTCCGGCTGCGGTATCCAGTTAGGCGTGGAACCCGCTCAAGGGGATGCCGCTTCCCCGCTGCCCGCGGGAACGAAGGCGGACGGACAACTGCGGGTTATTTTTCTGGACGTCGGCCAAGGCGCGTCGCAGCTGCTGATCAGTCCTTCGGGGCGGACGATGCTGATCGACGCCGGGAACAACAGCGAGGAACAGCGGATGGTGGATTACTTGCGGGAATACGGCGTTGAACGCATCGATATCGTGGTGGGGACGCATCCGGATGCGGATCATATCGGCGGGTTGGATGCCGTCATCGATCATTATGAGGTCGGGGCCGTCTATATGCCGAAAATTCAAGCCAATACGAAAACCTTCGAGTCGCTGCTTCAATCGATTCGCGATCGGGGGCTTAAAGTCAAAACCGCTAAATCCGGCCTGAAGCTGGACTGGGACGAGCAGGTGGATGTCCGTCTCGTCGCTCCGGTGGAACAAAGCGACGACAGCAACAACATGAGCGCGGTAATAAAAGTGGCATTCGGCGAGACTTCGTTCTTGCTGACGGGGGATGCCGAACGCGAAAGCGAGAAGGCGATGCTCGCCTCGGGCGCGGATGTGCAAGCCGATGTACTGCTCGTCGGTCATCATGGCTCCACTTCGTCGACATCGCTTTCTTTTTTGCGGAAAGTATCCCCGAAATATGCCGTTATCCAGGTAGGGGAAAACAGCTATGGTCACCCCAAACAGGAAATTCTCGACCGCCTGAAGAAACAAAATGTGCAGGTGTACCGGAATGACCGGCAGGGGACGATCGAGGTCGTATCGGACGGCCGGGAAATCCGGATCACCACGGAGAGGTGAGTAATATTGACCGGAATCGTGGAAGGGTTTGAGGAAGGGATTTGTCTTCTGGAGATCAACGGGAATGTGGAGACGGTGCCTCGGGAACTCATGGATCCGGACGTACGGGCCGGGGATGTCGTCCTATGGGACGGGGGACGTTGGAGGAAGGACCGGGATCTAACGGAAGAGCGTACCCGGAAAATTCGGGAACTGATGAATGAAGTTTGGGAAGATTGAGTGATGGATTCCGAGGATAAAAGGGAGGAGAGTGTGTTCATGTTGAAAAAGCCGCAGGCCGGGGAGTTTGCCGAATATTTCTCGCCTTATGTTGAGTTGGTGCCGGAAGGAGACTTGTTGCTCCTGTTGGAGAAACAAGTGGACGAGGTGATTGCCCTGCTAGGTCAGATTACGGAGGAGCAAGCCGTTTACCGGTATGCCGAGGGGAAATGGAGTTTGAAGGAGGTTTTGGGTCATGTGGCGGATACGGAACGGGTGATGAGTTATCGCCTGCTCCGGATTTCACGGGGGGACACGACGCCATTGCCAGGTTTCGACGAATCTCTGTTCGTGAGCCATTCCCATGCAAACGCTCGGTCCGTGAATGAACTGCTGCAAGACTTCGCCGCCGTGCGAATCGCCACGGTATCGCTGATGCGCCAACTCGATGACGCAGCTTGGGAACGCCGCGGCGTATTCAGCGACCATCCGGGATCGGCCCGGGCTCTTGCTTACATTATCGCGGGCCATGCGATTCATCACCTGAATATTGTGAAAGAGCGGTATCTGAAGGTGTAAATCTGTCTTACACGCAAATCAATAGTTCAGTTTGGGCCAAAAAAAGCGCGAATGCCGGGATTTCAACAAATCCTCGGTCATTCGCGCTTTTGTCGTATGCGGATTTCGTCCTATTCGTGCGAAATGATGAAGGTCATCTTTCCTTCGAGTTCGAACGGGCCAAACTCCGCCGGGAGGATAAAATGATCACCTTTGGCAAGGGGATAGGTTTGATCCGGCGTCCGCAGCAGGCCGTTTCCGTCGATGACGCTGCAGATGGTATATTTTTCGCGAGCGGACCGTTGGGCTTGACCCGAAACCTCCCATTTTTCGACGGTGAAGAAGGAATTGGATACAAAACTGGTTACCGTCATGCCGGCCTCTTCCTTGCTGCTGTACGAGACCGGTTCATAGGCTTGCGGAATGGTGGTGACGTCGATCGCTTTCTCCAGATGCAGTTCCCGGAGGTTGCCGTCCTTGTCCTTGCGGTCGTAATCATAGACCCGGTACGTTGTATCGGAGCTTTGCTGGGTTTCAAGAACGACGATGCCTTTGCCGAGGGCGTGGATCGTTCCGCTCGGGACATAGAAGAAATCGCCGCGTTTCACGGGTACCCGCGTCAACAGGTCGTCCCAACGACCATCCTCGATCATTTGCACCAATTGTTCCCGGCTCTTCGCTTCATGGCCGTAAATAATGACGGAGCCCGGCTCGGCATCGACGATATACCAGCATTCGGTCTTCCCCAACTCGTCGTTTTCATGTTCGCCGGCATAGGCGTCATCCGGATGTACTTGAACGGACAGATCGTCGGAGGCGTCAAGAATTTTGGTGAGCAGCGGGAACACCGGAGAGCCGGAGCGGAAGAGCTCGGTATGCTTGCTCCAAAGATCCCCCAGTTTCATTCCTTGGTAAGGTCCGTTTTTGACGACGCTTTGACCGTTGGGGTGCGCGGATACCGCCCAGCATTCGCCGGTACGATCGCTCGGAATTTCATAACCGAACAATTGCTTAAGCTTGGTTCCTCCCCAAATGCGCTCTTGAAATACGGGTTCCAAAAAAATAGGTTGGTTCATGTTCATGGGTCCTCCTCAGGAAATTTCTACTTATATGCTACATGTACAAGTGCGGCCGCGCCGATCAGGCCGGCATCCTGGTGCAAGGCGGCGGGAACGACCGGGGTTTGCCGGCCCGACGGATTCAGCGCATGCCTTGCAACGTAGGCTTTCACGGCGTCGAACAGCGGGGCTCCCACCTGGGAGACGCCGCCGCCGATCACGAGCAGCTCGGGATCGAGCGTATTGATCAAGGTGACGCAGCCGATACCGATATAGCGGAACACTTGATCGATCCATGCCGTTATCCGGGGTTCCGTCCCCGAGGCGGCGAGATCGAAGGCCTCTTTCGAGGTGACGGGGCGGCCGAGCAACTCGCTGGCTTGCCGGGCGACGGCGGTGCCGGAGGCGATATGCTCCCAACAGCCCCGCTGACCGCATACGCAAGTCCCGGCCGCCGGATCGATGACGAAATGCCCGACGTCTCCCGCGTTTCCGGTTGCTCCGGTGAGCAGCCTGCCGTGGCTGTAAATCCCGGCGCCGATGCCGGTACTGATCGTAATAAATACGAAATGATCGGCCTGTTTGGCGGCACCCTGCCATTTTTCCGCCAGGGCGGCGGCCGTCGCGTCGTTCTCAAAGGCGATGTCCAGGGCGGGAAAATGACGCCGGAACGACTCCACGACGGGGAAGCCCCACCAGCCCGGCATGTTCGGCGGCTCTACGATTTGGCCGAGCCGCGTGTTCAAAGGGCCGGGCGCCCCGATGCCGATCCCCAGCACATCGGCCGCAAGATCGATCCCGGCTTTCGCGGTCAGTTCACGAATCGCCGAGGCGATCCGGTCGACCATTTCCGCCGGGGAGACCGTATGGTCCGTGGGGAGCGAGTGCTTCAGCAGAACGGCTCCTCCGGCGTCGACGAGGCCGATCGCTGTTTTGGTCCCGCCGATGTCTATGCCAACAGCATATTTCAAGTGTCATACCTCCATTATACCGTTAATCGTAACTTGACAAACTTGACAAAATAAAAATATGTAAAGTATATTTAGGCTTAGTTTAGCATGTTTCGGAGGGAATGAAAAGGACATGGGACGTAAAAAGAAGGTGTCTATGCAGGATATCGCGAATCGGCTGCAGATTTCCAAAAATGCGGTTTCCCTCGCCTTAATGAACAAAAAGGGCGTTAGTGACGAGATGCGCGGCAAAGTGCTGCAGGCGGCGAAAGAGCTGGGCTATGGCCCGTTTGCGCAGAAGGCACCGGATAGCAAGAACATCCTTGTGTTGGTGCCGGAGAGGATCATGAGCTACCAGGACAACGATCATTTCCGGTTTTTCCATGACTTGATATGGGGCTTGGAGAAGAGTATCCGGAGCAAGGGGATGAACGCCGTCATCGCCCCGATCGGCCGGGAGATGGAATCACGGCTTCAACTGCCGCAGCATTGTACGGACATCGCTTATCAAGGCATCATTCTTTTCGGCATTGTGGACAAAGCCTACGCCAGGCTGGTTTGGGAGCTTGACGCGCCGCTCGTCATGCTGGATTCCTACCACCGCGAACTTCCATGTCCCGTGGTGTGTTCCGCCAATATTGCCGGAGCGGCCGAGGCGGTCTCCGTTCTGATCCGGGCGGGGCATAAGGATATCGGCTTCATCGGACCGACGAACCTGACGACCAGTCACGAAGAGAGATGGTACGGCTATTGGAAAACGATGCAGGATCACAGTCTGCGGATCGAGGACCGGTTTATTTTGACGACGTCGGAGAGCTTTGATTGTACGGAGGAGGAAATCGACCGGTTTTTGCGGAACCTGGAGCTGTGGCCGAGCGCGTTTTTTTGCGGAAACGACCGGATTGCTTACTTGTTGGCCAAGCAGCTGCGAGAACGGGGATTGAAGATTCCTGCCGACGTATCCATCGTGGGGTTTGACGATCTCGACGATGCGGAGGAACTGGGTCCCAAACTGACGACGATGCGCGTGGAAAAAGAAAAAATGTGCGATGCCGCCGCCGCGGTTCTGCTGTCCCTGCCGGGAGGCGTCCGGGAGGCTGTGCGTGTGGAGATTCCGGCTACGCTGGTTCTGCGCGATTCGGTTCGTACTGTCGAGATGTAAGCCGCAAGTCGTCAAGCGGATAAAAGCGGATAAAAGCGGATAAAAGCGGATAAAAAAACGGCCGGACCGCCGAGTAAGCGGGTCCAGCCGTTTTTACTAAGTACCGTTCGTATTACTTGCTGACGGCTGCTTCGTAACGTTTCTCAACTTCGGCCCAGTTGATGACGTTGAAGAAGGCCGCGATGTAATCCGGACGTTTGTTTTGATATTTCAGGTAGTAAGCATGCTCCCATACGTCCAAACCAAGGATCGGCGTTTTGCCTTCCATCAGCGGGGAGTCTTGGTTCGGCAAGCTGTAAACGGACAATTTGCCGTTTGCGTCTACCGCGAGGAACGCCCAGCCGCTGCCGAAACGAGTCGTAGCCGCTTTGCTGAAGTCCTCTTTGAATTTGTCAAAACCGCCGAGTTCGCTGTTGATCGCGTCCGCCAGTTTGCCGGAAGGTTGGCCGCCGCCGTTCGGTCCGATCGTCTCCCAGAAGAGGGAATGGTTCGCATGTCCGCCGCCGTTGTTGCGAACCGCGGTACGGATGCTTTCAGGTACGCTGTCCAGGTCGGAAATCAGTTCTTCAACGGATTTCGAAGCCAGTTCAGGCGCGGACTCCAGAGCTGCGTTCAGGTTCGTAACGTAAGTATTATGGTGACGGTCATGGTGGATCATCATCGTTTGCTCATCGATATGCGGTTCCAAAGCGTTGTTGGCATAAGGAAGTGCTGGTAATTGATGTGCCATTTTTATCATCCTCTCCTTAAATTATGTAATACTATTTTGAACACTATTTATTATAATTATCCCATCCCCCTTAGTCAACTTAAATGTATATTAAGTATATTAAATGAAGGTCCTACATTGACAAAACCGTCGGCGTTTATCATAATGAGGGATCGGATGACGAAGAATTCAGGTTTGGGGTGAATGGAACATGGGTATGGGCATCGTTGTCGTGGAAGTGTGCGACAGCAATTTGTTAAGCGCGCTGGACCTGGAGCAGCTGGAAGAGGAATTTCCCGAAATCGCCGTGCTCCGGCTGGACTGCCTGAATTTATGCGGCCTTTGTAAAATCAGACCTTATGCGATGGTCAACGGG
The DNA here is from genome assembly GCF_008084145.1 of Paenibacillus faecis. Lineage (GTDB taxonomy): Bacteria > Bacillota > Bacilli > Paenibacillales > Paenibacillaceae > Fontibacillus > Fontibacillus faecis. Next base: position 539,268 of record NZ_VSDO01000002.1, read on the forward strand.
AAGAAGGTCTTCGCCAAGACGACCGAGGAATGCCTCGCTCAGATCAAAGAAACGATCCGTCAAGAGCTGGAAGCGTTCCATGGGATCTGAGGATCTGAACTAGGCCTAATTATAAATAACCTCCGGACGAGCATTTTGAAGCTGCCGGAGGTTATTATTTTATTTTGCCTGCTTATGGAATATTAGCGCTTGATGACGTACACGCACTTCCGGCCTTCCTGGGCCAGACATTCTGTCCTTTCCACCCGGGCGTCCAACAGCGATTCGAACAAGCGCAGCTCGCATTCGCAGGCATGGTTGTAGCGGTTCGCGATTTGCGAAATCGGACAATTGTGCTCCATAAGCACGAAATGATCGTCTCCGCGCTGCTCGCATTCGGTCATATACCCGTTGTCGTTCTGAATCTCGGCAAGCCTCTGCACCTTTTGGGCAAGATTCTTCCCTTGCATATCGGATTGATACTGGCGGTTCAGCTTATCTTTGCGGCGCTCGAATAGGCGCTCGATCGATTCCGCCCCGTACTCCTGTTCCAATTCGCCCAAAAGATCCAGCGTCAGCGTATGGTATTTTTTGGGGAACAGGTTTTCGGCCAATTCGGTCAATCCGTAAACGGAAGTCGGCCGGCCTAACGTTTGGCGGATCATCTTCGACTCGATTAGCCCGTCGCGCTCCATCGTGCCCAGATGGCGGCGGACCGCCATTTCCGTGATGCCGAGCTCCAGCGTAATTTCCTTGGTGCTGAGAGGACCGGATGTTTTCATCATTTGCAAAATTCGTTCGCGTGTCGACGATTCTTTGGGTTGATTCAAATTCATGTGAGGACTCCTCCGGGACGTGAGATCAGGCCTGCTTCAAGGCATGGACCGATTCCATGCAGGCGTCGGAGCAGAAGCCCTGATGCTCCTCTTCGCAATCTTCGCAGCAAACATATTGCAGGTTGCACACGGGACAATTGATGTAGCGGTCATGGGACACGCCGCAATGATGACAATGGGCGATCACGACGTCTTCTTCGGTCCGGTTGATCGGAACGGAAATCCGTTCGTCAAAGACATAGCATTTGCCGTCGAACAGTTTGCCTTGGACTTCCGGGTCCTTGCCGTAGGTCACGATACCGCCTTCCAACTGAGCCACATCCTGAAATCCTTCTTTCAGCAAAAAGCCGGTCAGCTTCTCGCAGCGGATCCCGCCGGTGCAGTATGTCAGCACCTTTTTATCCTTGTGTTCGCCCAAGTTCTCGCGGATCCATTCGGGAAACTCCCGGAACGACTCGACTTCTGGGCGAATGGCGCCGCGGAAGTGGCCGATATCGTACTCGTAATCGTTGCGGCCGTCGATGACGATCACGTCGTCGCGCTGGAGTTGCTCGTAAAACTCCACCGGCGACAAGCGTTTACCGCTCAACGTGTTGGGATCGAGTTCCTGCTCGTAACGGAAGGTGACCAGCTCCTGCTTGTGACGGACGAACATCTTCTTAAAGGCATGACCGTCGGCTTCATCGATTTTGAAGACGATATCTTTAAACTCGGGCATCGCCCGCAAGTCGGCCATATAGCGATCCGTTTGCTCCACGGTTCCCGATACCGTGCCGTTAATTCCCTCGGCGGCGATAAGAATGCGGCCTTTCAGCCCAAGATCTTTACAGTATTGCAAGTGCTCCGCCGTAAATGTCTCGGGGGAGGCGATGTTTGTAAATTTATAAAACAGCAAAATGCGGTAAGCATGTTGTTGACTCATGTTAGATCACCTGTCTATATTAGATTCTACTGAATTGTAGTGAATTTTATGTACTTAGTCAATATTAAAGTATAGTAAGTATAGTAAAGATTACACATTTGGGTTTGGAGGAGTCACGATGAAACACAAAACGATCGCATTTATTTACGCGCATCCCGATGACGAAACCTTTAGTTCTTCTTATCTGATCCGTCAGACTGTCGACGAAGGGCACCGGGTCGTACTGCTCACGGCGACGCGGGGCGATGCCGGGAAAACGGGACGATTGGGAAGCATGACGCCTCAGGAGCTGGCGGCGAGAAGGGAACGGGAACTCGAGCAGGCCGCCCGGATTCTGGGAATTGCGGAGGTACGGCAGCTTGGCTTGGGAGACGGGAAGCTTAAGGATGTTCCAGCGGAAGAATTACAGAAACAGATCGCGGAATTTATCGCTCACCACAACGCCGAGGTGGTCGTCACGTTTCCGGCGGACGGCATTTCCGGGCATAAGGACCACATTGTAATCCATCATGCCGTTAATGCGGTTGTTTTCTCCCGGCGGACCCCGACGGTACAAAAGCTGTATTATAATCAACTGGGGAACTATCAATCCGAAAGCTCCAGCGTAGTCAAGCTGGAGGCGGGAGGTTACTGGGAGGCGAAGCGCCTCGCTTTGCAGGCGCACGAATCGCAGATACTCAGTATCGAGCGGGTATTCGGCGATCTGGGGCCCGAAGTGCCGCCCCATCACCGCTTTGAGGCGTTTGAACTGGCTTGGGAACGGGGCGTTCATTTTCCGCCAAAAACAGAGCGTTCCGTCTGGAATGACCTGCTTTAAATATTGCGCAAAGACGCCGGGGATGTTCCCCCGGCGTCTTTGCGATACACTCTATGTTATGCCGTATGTTTCATTTTTGTCGGATGCTTGGGTGCCGGTGCCGCGGGTTCGGTTTCGTCCGTCTTACGGAACAAGCCGCGAAGGTAAGGGAGGACGAAACGGTCAAGGCCGATCTTGCCGGCGTTGGCGGCGGCTACGATGACCAGCACTTCAAGCAGCAGCATTTGCGCGTTCGTGCTTACGGTTCCCGAGAAGAGGAAGGCCGCGTTCATGACCAGCCCCATCAAAGCGGCGAAAGTAGTGAAGGTACCGAGGATCAGACCGAGACCGACGAGAAATTCACCGTAAGGAACCAGGAAGTTGAACAGGTCGACATTCGGCAGGGCGAAGTTTTCCAGGAAAGCGGCCCACCAGCCTTGAACGGCGGGGTGATCGCCGGCGCTGTTGGCGATTGCGCCGTTCAGGAAGCCGGCGGCGTCGAAACCGCCCGTAATTTTGTGCCAGCCGGCCGTCATCCATTGATAGCCAAGGTAAACACGGATCACGGTGAGGAACCACATCGCAACTTTGTTCGTTCTGAGGAAATTGTTAAACATATGAACCACTCCTTTAGGATTTGTGTTTTTGTTTTTTGGATGATCATCTTTGATGTCTTAAGTATAAGTGATTTATTTCACATGATATGTGATTTAAATCACATTTATTTAAATTTTTATAATTTAATTTTTATCTATCGTTCCAGGCGGCCAGGATCTAAGCAGGGAGACGTAGGCTGTAGCTGAATCGAAAGAAAAAAGAGCTGTACGCACAGCTCCTTTGATTCATGAATTATTCCGGCATTATCCAAACGATTTCGGCGATACGGACTAAAAATTTCTTGTGTCTTTCTTCAAGGACGACGTGGTCTTGTTTGACTTCAACGACACGTCCATCGAGTCTACCGCGTGTGGTTTCCAGGATAACAATTTTTCCGATGAGACATATTAAAGCGTCAACAACACAATGATCTACAGGATTGACCACGACAGTGTGAGGCATGTGTTGCATATGTGGATTGTGGGGCATGTGATACATCATTGGATAATTATTCAAAAAATTACCTCCCAAATATTTATACGGCATTATACGCAGATGCCTATAAATGGATTGGGCTAATGCCTAAAAATGCGGGCCTGGACGCTTATTCAGATGCGGAAGCACGCCAGACCATTGTGTACACCAGATTATTTTTCCAAGTTACTATGAGATCGTTGAACGTCGAAGCCAAAAAAGAAGGGCACTATGGCCCTCCTCATTTGTCCGTATTTCTCTTGTTGCCCGGCTGTCGAGCTTGATCCTTCGCTTGGTCGTTCTCCACCGGATCATTTAACATTTCGTCGACGATATCTTCCAGCATGTCCGTGGAGGCTGTGCCGTTATCGGCCTCGGGGATGGGGTCGACTCCCGGGCCGTAGCCTAAGCCTTTGAACTCTTCTTTTTTGCGATCCATGAATAACACCTTCCTTTGCGGATTTAAAAGGCGGACGTTTCTGTACAGCTATTAGGCCGCATCCGGCTAAGCAAACAACAGAAAATACATCAGAAAAAAGAGAAGGCCGAATAGGATCAGCATCAAAATCAGAATCAAGCTGACGATGATGTAAGAGGAGCGGAATTCATTCCGGTTGATCTGCGTCCGCTTTATGCGATATTCCAGGGCGGCGGCCACGATGACGGCGGTTCCGAAAACGAGCGATCCCATTCCCGCAATTACGGAAAAAACCCGGGCAATCTCGCTGTAGGTGGAGTTAAATACCAATCCGGCGGCGAGAAAGCCTATGCCGATGATCGAGACGCTCGTGCGAATCCAGGCCAAAAACGTCCGCTCATTAGCTAAATGCTGCTGAACATAACGGTTTTCCGTATTGGTATGCTCCTCCAATGTGCCATTCCTCCCTCCCGTCACTTCCCATTACCCGTTTCAATCGCCCGATCTTACTTTCGGACTAAATAAATGAGTTTATAGGGGAGAAGCAGCGGGGTTGTTCACTCGAATCTGTTCGTTCATCTGGTTTTTAGTCTGCTTCAAGGGGTCTGTTTTATCCATGCGATGGCGGTAAGGGAGCCGGCTTCGAGAACTTTGGCGGGGTAACGGAGCGCGTTCGTATCGGCAATCCAGAGTTCTTTTGCGGATTCCTGCCCTTCACATCCCGACAAATAAGCGATGCGCCGGCCGTCCGGAGACCAGCTGACCGGAGTGGAGAAGCACGAGGATACCGCCCAGGTCGCGATCTGTCCGCCTTCTCTGCGGTCTGTCTGTATATAGGAGATGTATCGGTTTTGAATCAAAGAAGTGGCGCTGTAAGCGATGCGCGAGGAATCGGGAGACCAGGCGGGATTATAGTTTTTTGCCTCAGGCCCCCCTTCAAGACGGGTCGTTTGGCCGGTCGCCAGGTTAACTACGCTGATCAGGGAGATGCTGGCCCCCGGAGACGTATACAGGGCGAATCGTCCGTCAGGGGAGAGGCGAACATCGTGCAGCGGCCCTTCCTCATTCCGGGTTAGCTGCCGTACGTTCGTTCCGTTCGGGTTAATTTGATATAGCTGTACGTTACCGATAGGATCGGGCGCGGCATAAAGCAGAGAGGTTCCCGATGGAAACCACCCGGCGTCCGTGGCGCCGACTGTGGCAATAACGGTATGTCGATGGGAATCCAAGTGATAAATAACGATGCGTCCTTCTTTGACATAACTCAGATACCCGTTATCCGGGGACCAGTCCAGCAGGGTGTAAGGTTCGAGCCGATCCAGTTGAGCCAGCGATCCGCTTCGCAGATCAAGGGCGTAAAGGATGGAATTCCTGCCGATAAAGGCTAGACGGCGGCCATCCCGGGAGGGATAGGGCACAGAAAAAGCCTCGGCGAGTCCCCGGGTAAGCCGGATGATCCACCGAGTCAGGGGAACATATGCCCAGATGTCATAGCCTGCTGGCCCCGTGCCCGCGGTAAACAGAATCTTTTCCCGATACAACGATAAACTCATTCGCTTTCCACCTTCCGAATTTGAACTGCTAACAGTCTATTCGAGAGTTGAAATTGGGCGAATAGGGAAAAAAGAAAGAGACCTTATAAAGGCCTCTTCCTAAATGTCGCGACAAGTCGGGTTAAACTTTAATGTCGATGTTACCGCCCAGGTTCGGGTTTACGCTTTGCTCCATCATTTTTATCAGGGCTTGTCCTTCCGTAACCGTCTGCTCCTTCGCCATCTTCAGCACCGAGATGCCCACGGCCTGCTTCAGGCTGCTTTGGGACAATGCGGTGGATAAGGCTCCAATGTCCATGTTTGCTCCTCCTCGCCTATGGAATGAGTATACTCCGTTATTATCGGTTCCCGGAGGGGAAATCTTGAAGGATCATAAATCATATCGGTGAGACGACGATTCCTTCACAATAAGTGTTGGGTAGGGCAATATTAGAATAATTATACCATTGGAGGTTATATCTATGAAAAAAACGGCGTATATTGCGGGTTCATTTCTTCTTGGCGTGATGGTGGCAGCCTCGGCCGGAACGGTTTCAGCTAAAGTGAAGAGTTTAATCGGTCAGAAGGTAACGGGAGAAGTGTCGGTGGTGGTTAACGGTAGCCCGTTGGAAGACAAGGGTGCTGTGATCGACGGGAAAACAACAGTCCCGATTCGCCCTTTAGCTGATGCGCTAGAAGCCGATTTTAAATACAAAGGGGGTACGATTTATATTGAATCCGAGCAGCCCGCAAAGGACGCTTCCAATAAATATTCGGATATGACGAATCGAGAACATCTCGAAGAAAGCAAGAGGCAGTTGGAAAACAGAATTTCCTATCTAATCAACGAAAAAAAGAATTTTTCAGAACTCATTGAAATGTCCGAAAAACGAAAGGCTTCAGCCACAGATCAAAAATTAAAAAGACTAGAAGAAGAAATTAAAGATCTTAAGGATAGTATCCAAACCAGGTTGGAACCCGAACTCGAAAGATGTTTGCTGGAATGGGGGCAGGTGCAGTCGGTTATGTCGAAACTTGAGAAGGGGAAATGATGTCCGGGCAGAATTATGCGAGGCATAAAATCAATTTGAACAAATCTCTACTTTGTCCCTCACTAAATGCATTTTCAGTGAATAAATTGATGAAATGACAGTTCATTAGTAGTGTTATTAGGTAATGGGGGAAGGAAGAATGGCTGCTCGAACTCAAAAAAATAAACAGACTAAGCGGGTGCAGAGAAACAAACAAAGTTCTCCCCCTATTTTTCAAGGAAACAAAAAACTTGAGCTCGTCGTTGCAGCCCTGCTTTTAACGGGAAGGCTTAAAGTGGATTCGGTTCAGTTGTATACAGATTCATCATTATTCGTCAGCCTCGTTGGCAAATTTAAAACATTGAATAATGACACTGTCGATAAACTTGTTAATTTTATGAATGAAAATGGAAATATCACTTTAAACGACTTTATGGAAGCATTGAAAAAGAAGACGGGTAACAGCTAAATAAAACTTCAAGAGCAGGTGAAGGATATGAGTAATTTTGATGGAGAAAATTTTGCTAACAATGTTCTCCTAATTATTGTCATTACGTTGCTGATATTCGGATCCACCGATATTGAGAATCTGTCCGGTGCTCCGACTGCGACTTAAGCGGGGAAAATGGATATTTGGCTCAATTTTAAAATTGTCCCCCAATATAGGTTTTTTGGTCCCTTATTAAATCGCAAGACAAAAAAGAAGCCTTGCTACACCAAGCTTCTTAGCTATGATCTGTAGTGGGCTCGAACCACTGACCCCCACCCTGTTAAGAATGTTTTTTATTTTGTTGAATATTGTTGGAGTGCGAAAACCCTTAGTATATAAGGGGTTTTCTTGTTCGTATCATTGTTCGTGTTTGTTGGTTTTTGGTGCCGATATTTAACTTTCGGCACCAGATTTGGCACCAGAAATTTGGAGTATCGAGAGAAGGTGAGGCCACTTTTCTATACTTGAATTATCTAAAAGTTGGATGGGCCGGATTCCAAGTTGCCCACCCTGAATGGGCTTTACCCGATCGCTTTAGGATAAAAAAATCGGATATCGAATTGGCAGCAATTAGGGATTGGCTGAAATAGGCAAGGTAGCCCGTAACAAATATCTTGGAGGATTTCCGAAATAAAGAGGCGAGCCAGTGTAAGAAGTGCTGCCTGGTCATGGCTTTTAATTCGAATTACATGCTCTTAGTCAGATGAACCAGTAGCGGTTACTTCTACTACAAGGTCATTAAAATCTCCATCATCCACAAAATCGTCAAACCCCACTACATTTTGCTCATTTACCCGGACTTTGCTCTGAAGCCACCTTCCACCGTCTGATGTCGGAAAAAAGGCCCATCCAGCTATGCAGTACGTTGCAATGATATCATTAAAGCCGTGTAGGACTATGCTCTGAAAATCGGAAGTACTATATTTTTCAGTGTACTTAAGTTTTTCAGGTCCGTAGATGCCAATACCTTGTGGTCTACTTGCATTGACTGAAAAGGTGAGCTTCCTATTTTCCCCCGCAGGAATATCAATTGAAACATAAGTCTCCCTAGCCAATTCGTCTAAACTTGCCGGAAAAATTAATGCCATAACTTCCACCTCTTAAGTTTATTTATCGTAAGTATGTGGAGTGTATGTTTTTTTATTCACCAATTAAACTGATCAAATATCCCCACATCAACCCGCCTGTGCGACGCATGCAGGAACGCAATGATATTCCCGTTGTTCTTTGCCGGGAGCTTTTCGAAATGATCTCTCACCTGGTCCTCCCATTGCTTCACCGTAATGTCGGAGGATTTCAGGTGATCTATCTGATTCATAATCCATCCATACTGATCTGTTGTTACCCTCATATGCTGTTTATTCTTTTTCTGGCTGAAGTATTTCAAATAGGTTTTTATATAGGGATTTTCGTAAATATCCAGCCCCCACGACATGATCTTGCCGCGCTCATTTTTGACCGGGTTCCCAGTTGCTCGAGCTCCTTCATGCCGGCGCGGATACTGTCCTTTCCCTCGGTCGTGTGCCTGACCAGCTCGTCAATGTAAAAACGGAAACTGTCAAGTTTGGAGAGCATGTACGCCAGCAGCCCACGGGCCTTGATCTGTTCAAACAAAGCTTCGCCCACACCTTTCAACATACGGGACAACGCCAAAATTTGCGTTTGGCATCGTCAGGCCGGCGAGGATTTCTTTGCGCTAAAGGAGCGGCAACTTCCGCAGGTCCTCGCCTTTGTACCGCAGAATGTCGAACACAGCATAATAGGCCGGAAGGGTAGCGGAGAGGCGTGCAATTTTGCCGGCGCGCTTCGCCTGGAACCGAGTCATTACCGACTCGAAATCGGACACCCCGGTCGCCGGGTCCACGCATGCGATTTCACCGTCAAGTTCGATGTCGTGTGAAAATAAACCGCAGCTAATCTCCGGGTACTGCCGAGTGCAGGGTGGACGTTAGCGGACTCTTGCGAGAAGATCAACCGGTGTCCGTGATTTTCGGTTCAAATATGGAGCGCGGATCGCTGAACGGACCGGGGCTGTTGTGAGTAACATTGGATCAATAAATTTAAAACACCTCTTTACCGATTATAGCGTTTGGCTATCCAGTAGTGAGGCGGTAAGTTATGGGCGAGTTGTTATCCGCGACCATCACAACGCATAGGGCGAAGTTGCTCGCCGCATAATACTACCAACAGGAGGTGTATTGATGGATAAGAAGAATAATGCGAAGCACAGCTCCAAGCAAGTAAAAAAGAAATTAGGTGTTCCAAATCTTAATACGGAATTTGCTGATGCAGATCCCCCTAAAGGAACGTCCCAAAAGTCGAAGCAATAAAATGACATAAGACCACCGAGGCATAAGCCAAAGTGGTCTTTTCGTTGTCTCGCCTTTTTACTTATAGGTAGCAGACGTTGCAGTATATTCATTCACTTCGAACGTTAGGATATTGTTGAAAATAACGTAATCAGTACGTTTGCTGAACGGTCCTTTGTTGTTATTGTGCTTGTCAATTGCGTATTTGGATGGGCCGCTGCCGGCATCCTTTGCATCATACCAATTGTGGTATTTTCCTGTTAGAGAAACCAGAAGCAAATTGAATTACCTTAATGGAACAGCTACCGGAAAACCAAAGATAGATATAAATTTACCACATGGTGGATTACCAGTGGCCGCTTTATATTTGAATTTAGTTTAAATCCCTCTACTGGAAGTAGCAAAATTAATTCTATGAAAATAGACAAAACGGTCTAAAAAAAATTAAAAATTGATGAGACCCCAATTCGGCCCCAATATAGGTTTTTTGGTCCCTTATTAAATCGTAAGAAAAAAGAAGAGCCCTTGCTACGCAAGGGCTCTCAGCTATGATCTGTAGTGGGCTCGAACCACTGACCCCCACCCTGTCAAGATGGTGCTCTCCCAGCTGAGCTAACAGATCAGAATATAGTGAAGACAAAATTTATATTAGCAGGAACATAGGGAGATGTCAATTCTTTTTTTCTGAATAGGTGCGGTTATCCGGGCAACAATGAGAACTAGAACCCAAGACACTCATTTGCCAAGGAGGTAAAAACCTTATGTTCAAACGCAAACTTACGGCCCTTCCCAAGCGCCCTATACGCAAGGGGGTTCTGGGAATGACCGTCGCCTTGGCGTTTATGACTTTGGCTGGCGGATGTATGCTGGCTCCAAGCCAGGCCACTCTGGACCGGCAAGCGGTCGCTTCGCCTTGGTGGCTTGGTCCCTTCGTCACCGATGGCGTCTATGCGCCGACCGTGGAGGAAGAGGTCTACTCGAAAGAGACCATCATCCATCCCCAAAGCGAAGAGCCAAGCTCGGGCTACTCTTCGTCCCATTTGCGGGAGTAGCCTTTTTTGGTGACATAGAACATGGAGGCGATCAATAACACCGCGATAAGCACAGCCGCTGCGATCGTAACGCCCATAACCATAGCCGGATCGACCCCTCTCCCAAATAAATCGCTTCTGCAACCAACTATACACGAAAACGGTTTTTTTGTATAATGTTGCAGTTCAATGTTTATTGATGTAACACCATCTAGGGGAGGCATGTAAATGGCTGCAGTGATTATACATGTGGAGACGCAGGAGCAATTGGAGCATTGTCTTGAAATTCGCAAGGAAGTGTTCGTCAAGGAACAGAATGTCCCGATCGATCTGGAAATCGATGAATTCGACAAGCTTAGCCCGGATGTGCATCATGTCCTGGTGGAGGTCGACGGGACCTACGCGGCAACCGGGAGATTGACGTACTATAAGGACAATTCGGCCAAAATGCAGCGGATCGCCGTGCGCCAAGCGTTCCGCTCCCATGGGATCGGAAAAATCCTGCTTATCGCGCTGGAGGAGCTGGCGAGAGAGCTGGCCCTTTCGCAATCGGTACTGGATGCGCAATGCCAGGCCGAAGGCTTCTACCGCAAGCTCGGCTACGAAACGATTTCCACCGAGCCGTTCGATGACGCGGGGATTCCGCATGTACGGATGGTCAAACCGCTCAAGTAGATTCATATTCTGCGAAAAACAGGACATGCTATACCCATCACCCAAACTCAAACAGAGGAGATGTGAGGGCAGATGGCTATGGATACAAGAGAAAGGTTTATTGCGGTGCAAAAAAACGGCGACGGAGATCTGACCGCTTTTAAAACCTCAAGCGGCCGCGTTTTGGATTACGAGCAGGCCAAGCGCGAGGTCCAGGCCGGAGCGATTGCCGGGGCCAACCTGTTTAAGGGAAGGGACGGAGAAATGTACATCCGGAGCGATGCGGACGGCGATCCGAGCAACAACTTGGACGCGCTCCCTCGTTTTGAGTAAATCCTTGAAATTCCATAACTTAAACAAGCAGCCCGACCGTGAATTCCGGCCGGGCTGCTTCTCTTTGTTACAACGTATAGATTTGATGCTGGCGTAAAAACTCCATTTCTTCGGTCTGTCCGATAAAATTCTCCATCTCGTCCCCGTAATGCATCAGCAAAATAATTCGGCGGATTTCCGCCGGAAGGGACAGAAGCTGCTTGAGCTCGGTATGTACTTGGCCGGGGCCTTGAAGTTGAACTTCGTGCAAAATTTTACGGCAGTTTCTTTCTTCGACCAGACGGGTCAGCAAATCCCGTTGAAAGATCATATCGGCACTGTAAAAAGTCTCGCCGTTGATGTAAAGGGAGTAGCTGTCTTTACCTGGGATATGCGGCGTTTGAATCAATTCGACGGACAGGCATGGAGAGAGGTGGTGCGCAGTGCCTTCCGACAGCACTTTCACCTCGAAGGCATCTTCCAGCGATGCGATGCCTTCCTGGGTTAATCCTCCTTTCAGCGTATGTTCCCACAGCGGATGAACGAGCTTGTCGGCGATATACAAAACGGGCTTGCGGCCCCAAATAAACTTCATGCGAAAAGCGAATTCTTCCAAGCCGCCAACGTGGTCCCCGTGGATATGCGTGATCAGAATCCCGTCGATCTCATCCAGGGACTTGTCCAGTTGATGCAGGGAGAGCGGAGCCGTAATTCCGCAATCGATGAGCAGTGTGTAATCTTCCGCGTACAATATAGCGTTGTTGTTGTAATACTTCTTGGCGAATGCGCTGCCCGTACCCAGCATTTGAAGGCGCAGTGGCAATGTTACCCCTCCTTGGTTTAATCTGCTCCCATTAATGTACACGATTTTGAATCCGAACGAAAGAGCGGGCCCGGCAAAAAAAGTGGATTGTTTCAGTCGATGACCGCAACTTGAGCCTATCCCCGGAGTATAAATTTACATCAACACGAATGTAATGGAGGGTTACTTGGATGAAATGGAGAAGAGTTGCTGTACTGGTCGTTGCATTCTCCCTGATGGGAGGTTCTATGTTATTTGCCGATTCGGCCACCCAAAAAGTGAAACTGTTCCTGGACGGACAAGAAGTACAGGACGGGGGCTACATCGTCGACGGAAAAACTTATGTCCCGGTTCGTGAATTGGAAGGCCTTGTCGAATATGATGAGGCAACGAAAACGGTCAAATACTATAAACCGAATGTTCACATGTTCTTGTTTACGGGCGACACGGTCATCGGAAACATCAATATTAAGAAAACCGGTAAACTAAAATTCAATGTGTTCGCTCAAATTGACGGACTGCGGACGGATATTTCCGCGGTGCGCGTTTCCATCACCGCTCCCGACGGCGAATCCAAAGTGATTCAGTCCGACGAAATTAAGGAGCAGCGGGATAATTTCTGGTTCCGTACAAATGATTACACGTATGATTTCAAATCCGAAGGGAAGTATATCATTGGCTTCTATATGAAGCCTGTAGGAGGCGACTATACCCTGGTTTCGGAGAAGACGGTCATCGCCGAGAAATAACCGGGGGATACCGCGCCTTTGCCAAAATTGACCTGCCCCTTCTAAAATGATACGATACGAGGGAAACCGACAGGTTTTGGCAACCCATCAAATTAACCGAAGCGAGGTATTTCAATGAGCGATCACAAGCACGAACACGGTGAAGCTTGCGGCTGCGGACACGACCATGAGCATGATCATGAGCATGAGGAGTTCGTATTGACGCTGACGGATGAACATGGCAACGACGTAGAAATGGTTCTTGTCGAGACGTTTGACGTCGGCGACAAATTATATGCCCTTCTGTTGGAACGGAACAATCCGGAAGCCGACGGCATCATCCTGCGTATGGAAGAAGAGAACGAGGAAATGGTGCTTTACAATATCGAAGACGAGGACGAATGGCGTCAAGTGGAGGAAGCTTATAACGAGCTGGTCTCCCAGCAGGACGAAGCTTAATCGTTCGAACATAAATAGGGCTGTCCCAAGCGAGTGTGCTTTTGGGACAGCCCTTTCGTTTCAAGCCTAGAAAATCGGATCGGCCTCGACGATAACCTTGACGTTGTTAATGTACCGGTCTTCGGGCCCTTTTACGGGGAGACCGACTTCCACGTGATCGACGATATAGTCGATATTGCTCTGCGAGATCACTTCCCCCGGCAGCAGGATCGGAATACCCGGCGGGTATACATAAATGAACTCGGCGATGATGCGTCCCGCCGATTCCCGAAACGGGATGACCTCCGTATCCGCGTAGAACGCATCCCTGGGGATCAGGGAGAGCTGCGGGATTTCCGGGATTTTGACGATCAGCTCGTTCGCGTTGTTCTCCTTGTAATAGCACTCGGACAAGCTCCGCAGGGCCGTCAGCAGCGTTTCGATCGATTCCTGCGTGTCCCCCGGGGTAATGATACACAGAATGTTATACATGTCGCTGAGCTCCACTTCCACATTATAATGCTCGCGGAGCCAGTTCTCCGTTTCGTAGCCGGTGATCCCCAGATGGCGCACATGGATCGTCACTTTGGTCGGATCCAGATCATAGGCCGCCTCGCTGCCGAGAATCTCCTCGCCGAAGCTGTACAACCCCGGGATCTTGTTGATTTCCCGGCGCAGATAATGGGCCATTTCCAGCGACTGCTGGACCATCTCGCGCCCGTGCAGGGCGAGATTTCTGCGGGCGGTATCGAGTGAGGCGAGCAGCAGGTAGGAGGTCGAAGTCGTCGTCAGCATACTGATGATCGTCTGCACGCGATTCGGGCTGACGAGACCGTTCTTGGTGTTGATATTGAGCACGGAGCTTTGCGTCATGGAGCCGCCCAGCTTATGTACGCTCGTGGCCGCCATATCCGCTCCGGCCTGCATGGCCGACATCGGAAGCTCCTCGTGAAAATGAATGTGAACCCCGTGGGCTTCATCCACAAGCACAGGGACATGATAGCTGTGCGCCAGATCGACGATGTCCTTGAGATGGGCGCAGACGCCGAAATAGGTCGGGTTGATGACCAGGACGGCTTTTGCATCCGGGTGGCGCTCCAGCGCCCGCCGCACGGACGAGGAGGTGATCCCGTGATCGATCCCGAGGTTCGTGTCCTGCGCGGGGGATACGAATACCGGCTTGGCCCCGGAAAAAATGATCGCGGACATCACCGATTTGTGAACATTTCGCGGAACGATAATTTTATCACCGGGAGAACAAACGGACATGACCATAGTCATGATGGCTCCGCTCGTGCCTTGTACCGAGAAATAGGTATGGTCCGCGCCGAATGCGTCGGCGGCCAGCTTTTGCGCTTCCTCGATCACTCCGGTCGGCTGGTGAAGATCGTCCAGCGGAGCGATATTGATCAAGTCGATGGACAGGGCGTTATCGCCAATAAATTCGCGGAATTCTTTATCGGTTCCGAGCCCTTTTTTATGCCCGGGAATGTGAAATTGAACGGGGTTGGCGGCCGCATGTTTTTTAAGTGTGGAGAAGAGCGGCGTTTTTTGGTGATCCATAGGGCCATCCCTGCCTTTCATAAAATTTTAACAAGGTTGAGTATAGCAAACTGGGACCGGAATGCAAGCGAAGTTTGCTGCCAGGCCCTGGGAGCAGCCGAGGCAGGTTAAGTTGACTGCGAAAAAGGATAGACTGGAGAGGACGGACTTTAAAAGTTAGCCAAGAGAAAGGAGAGAACCGACCATGGAACTGGCTGCCAAATTGCCATCGCGAAAACTGCTTACCCCCACTTTTATTTGCTTGTGGATTATTATGTTTTTGGTTGAATTCGTAAAGGGGGCTCTGATCGTTTCGATCCTGCCCGTTTATATAGGAGATGTGCTGAAACTCAGTGCGTTTGCCATCGGATTGTCTTTCTCGTGCCAATATATCGGGGATAATCTGTTTCGCAGCCCGGCGGGCTGGCTGATCGAACGGATCGGCTTCCGGATGACGATGACGATCGGGCTTTGCATCACGTTTGGGGGCGTTTTTCTGATAACGGTCATGAAAACGATGGGGTTCATCGTATTGGGGTGCACCTTGCTCGGGGTCGGTACCGCTCCGTTATGGCCCTGTGTGCTGATGGGCATCACGTCCGTCACGGAAGAAAGCAAAAATTTCGCCACCGCCATGGGCGTTATTCAGATTTCGAGCCTGGGCGGAACGGGGCTGGGACCGGTCATCATCAATTTTCTGGTCGGATTGTCGTATACGCTCGTTTTCTGGATCCTGCTCGGATGCATCGGCATCGTCATTCTTGTCTCCCTGCTCTTACCGGGGAATACCGGCGGGAAGTCGAAA
Organism: Paenibacillus faecis; assembly: GCF_008084145.1. Classification (GTDB taxonomy): domain Bacteria; phylum Bacillota; class Bacilli; order Paenibacillales; family Paenibacillaceae; genus Fontibacillus; species Fontibacillus faecis. The sequence goes on from NZ_VSDO01000002.1 coordinate 554,964, forward strand.
TCGCCTTCAGCGGCAGGGAGCGAGGACCAAACTTCTCTGTGGAAGGGGGGGCTTTGGGAAAATATCAAGCAGACCCACCGGCAGATTCGCAACAATCTGAAGGTCAGCCCGCTTCTATACCCGGCGTTGTTTTTGCAGTCTTTTGCCATCGGCCTGCTGACCCCCGTGATCACCCTGTTCGTAAGGACGGAGCTCGGACTCTCTCCGGAGGCGTTCAGCTTGATGCTCATCGCGGGTGGGGGAATTACCGTGCTCGGACTGATTCCGGTCGGCAAAATGGTCGACAAGTACGGCACCGCGCTCTTTTTGAACATCGGCTTTTCGCTCTCCGCCGTGGCGGTCGGATTGTTCGCCTTTACTCGGAATCTTCCGGCCGTATGGGCGCTCGTTATGCTGATCGGACTGAGTTACGCCTGCATTCTGCCGACGTGGGACACGATGATTTCCCGGATTCTGCCGAAAGGGGAAAAAGGGACGGTCTGGGGGCTTTTCCTGACGATCCAGGGCTTCGGCATGGCTATGGGCCCCGCCGTGTCGGGGAAAATGTGGGACGGCTGGGGCGCGCCGGCTCCGTTTGTGGCAAGTGCCGTCTCGATGGCGCTGCTGTTCTTTCTCCATTTGCATCTGTCGCGCAAAAAGCCCGCTTCCCCCGGAAAACCGATCCGGTAAGAAGCAGGCTGGGAAGTTTGCAGTGGTTTAGAAAGAAGCTTTGTACAAGGGAAGCAGGGAACGGAACGTCTCTTCGATCTTGGCGGTAAGCTTGTCCCCGTCCCGCAGAATCAGTTCATTCCGGTCCAGCCGAAGGCCGCACATGATTTCCGCTTTTTTGACCGACTTTAGCTTCTCGCCCATGCTCCGGAGCTCGGTAAGGCCGGTTTCACGATGCGGCGTGCCGTCCGGATTCATATGGTCCATCGACCAGTAGAATCGGGCGGGGACGACGGCCTTCAGCTCGTCGGCGTGCTTCATCATGTATTCGGCAAAAACCGACTTATTCGGGCTCTCGTAGATCACCGCGAAGATGACGAACAAATGGGTGGAGAACATACCGACCTCGAAGTGAGGAAGTGCCTTATACCCTCGTTTACTCCCGGCCCACGCCACCCAGGTATCGATCGGCGGGTTAACCTTGCGCCGCGCATGCTTGGCCACATGAGGATGCATTTCCTCCCCGCACAACGCGGACAGATAAGGAGCGAGCGAACCTCCCAGAGCCTCCAGTTTAGGGCGAATATGGCCGATGATGGCCTCCATTCGGGGCTCGAGCCCCGGTACGGTCAACGCATCAAAATCCTGTTCGGTAAATCCGTTAAAACTCATGTTTTCCGACCTCCATTACAACGCTAACTGTTTGACTTATGTCCCAAGTATAACACACTTGGCACGACCGGATTCCCGGGTTCGGGGCGGGGCAAAACGGCCGGAGGATGGAAGAACTGCGCCCTTTTGCGTCAGAAACAGCCCGATGAGGGTAAAAATAATCAATAATCCAAGTTCTTTTACATAAGATGAAGTATAAGATAGGGTAAGCCGAAAGTGGGAGGAAAGCGAAGACGCCGAAGCCCTTCAAGACAAGGGAAACGGAGTCTTGAAAAAAGGGAGGGAGTGCCGTGAACAAAAGCTATGAAGTGGAATACTGCAACCTGGAACTCCGATTCGACCGCCGGCACATACAGCAGCTGATCCGCGATTTGATCCAAGACGGATATTCTTTATATTGGAGTGAAAACGAATCCATTTTTATCATTTCCGTACGCACGGGACGCAAGCTGACCAAGCTGCGCTTTCAGCGTCTGGGAAAAGGATACAAGCTCGTGGGCGATTATGTGATCAAGGACGCCAAGCTGGCCGAATGGCTGGAGAAGCTGATCGGCGAACTGCGGGGGCATGCGGTGGTGAAGCGATTCAAGGACCGCCAAATTTTTATCGAGAATATTCTGTTCGGCGAAGTGATTCGACTGGTGGAAATCAACGGGATGGAACACCGCGTCATCTACCAGAAAGGCCCGGTCTTGGACCTGGAGAAGATGGCGGAAATCTACGCCTCCCAATCGGCGGAACAGCAGTTGGAAACCCTGCAGCAAGAGCTGGACCGGGAACTGGAACGATTGTATGAAGCGCTGCAAAAGGGCGACGATGCGTCGGCCGAAGCTTGCAAGGAAAGATTGCGCAAGATTCGGATCAAACTGATCGCCCTGGAATGGTAGGCGTATTTTAAGGTAAACTATGATTAAAATCATTGCCGGCCCCCTAATACATGGGGGTTGTTTTCTTGGGCGCCGGCCGCAAGGGGTTCACTTCTGTACGCAAAAGAGTTAAAATGATATTATTGATAAAAAAATAGTGTGCAAAGGATGGAGACCATGTCAAAACAACAGATTGGCGTTATCGGCTTGGCCGTTATGGGCAAAAACCTGGCCCTCAATATTGAAAGCAGGGGCTTTACCGTTTCGGTATACAACCGTTCCCCGCAAAAGACGCATGACCTTCTGGAGAACGAAGGCAAAGGTAAAAACCTGGTCGGCACGTTCTCGGTCGAGGAATTTGTACAGTCCCTTGAAACGCCTCGCAAAATTTTGATCATGGTACAAGCCGGTTCCGCAACCGACGCTACCATTGAGAGCCTGCTTCCTTACCTGGATCAAGGCGACATCATTATCGACGGAGGCAACGCTTTCTTCCCGGACACGCAGCGCCGCAGCAAGGAGCTTGAAGCCAAGGGCTTCCGTTTCATCGGAACCGGGGTATCCGGCGGTGAAGAAGGCGCCTTGAAAGGACCTGCGATCATGCCTGGCGGCCAAGAAAGCGCCTATAAGCTGGTCGAGCCGATCTTGACGGCGATTTCCGCGAAAGTGAACGGCGATCCTTGCTGTACATACATCGGACCGGACGGTGCCGGACATTATGTGAAAATGGTCCACAACGGCATCGAGTACGGCGATATGCAATTGATCGGCGAAGCCTACCACTTGCTGAAAGACGTTCTTGGCGTGGATGCCAAGGAATTGCATGAAATTTTCACGGAGTGGAACAAAGGCGAGCTCGACAGTTATCTGATTGAAATTACGGCCGACATTTTCTCGCAGTATGACGAAGAGACCGGCAAGCCGATGGTCGACGTGATTCTCGATGCCGCCGGCCAGAAAGGCACCGGCAAATGGACAAGCCAAAGCGCGCTGGATCTCGGCGTACCGTTGTCCATGATCACGGAGTCCGTCTTCTCCCGCTTCTTGTCCGCCATGAAGGAAGAGCGCGTAGCGGCAAGCAAAGTGCTCAGCGGTCCGGCCAAGAAACCGTTCAGCGGCGACAAAGCGGAGTTCATCGAGAATGTGCGCAAGGCGCTGTTCGCCAGCAAAATCGTATCCTACGCCCAAGGCTTCGCGCAAATGCGCGCCGCTTCCGACGAATACGGCTGGGATCTGAAATACGGAAACATCGCGATGATCTTCCGCGGGGGCTGCATCATTCGCTCGCAATTCCTGCACAACATCAAGGAAGCTTACGACCGCGATCCGGCTCTCAAAAACCTGCTGTTGGATTCCTACTTCAAAAACGTGGTGGAAAGCTACCAGGACGCATGGCGCAAAGTCGTGTCCGTCGCCGTGGAGAACGGCATTCCGGTACCGGGCTTTGCCAGCGCGCTGTCCTACTACGACAGCTACCGGACGGAGCGCCTGCCGGCCAACCTGCTGCAAGCGCAGCGCGACTACTTCGGTGCCCACACGTTCAAACGCGTGGACAAGGAAGGCGTCTTCCATCACCAATGGTTCTAAGCGACGTCTCCTAATATGAGCTATTACAAATCAGCGCCACGGCTGCGGAATTACTCCGTTTGCCGCGGCGCTTTTTTGTTTAACGCTGGAAGAGTATGCCGTTATTGAAGAAGGGTGCCAAAGTAGCCGCGCCTGTGTTATGATATGAAAAAGTTATTTTGGCCTTTTTAGTGTACGACAGGAAATGGGTGGGGTCATGAAGAGCAAGAAAGATGTCATCGTGCTGGTCGGAATGATGGGGACCGGCAAATCGACGGTAGGAGCTTGTCTCGCCGCGGAGACCGGCTATCGGCTGCTGGATCTGGACGCTTTAATTGCCGCCGAAGCGGGCTGCAGCATCCCCCGGCTGTTCGAGGAGAAGGGGGAGCGGTATTTTCGCGACTTGGAAACCCGGGTTCTCTGCGAAACGCTGAAAGAGCGCGGCGCGGTGCTGGCGACCGGCGGCGGCGCGGTGCTTCGGCCGGAGAATTGCCGGGAAATGCTTGAGCATGGCTGGGTTGTAGCCCTCCACGCTACGGCTGAAGAGATCCTGGCCCGGGTCGGGGAAGATCCGAACAGACCGCTTCTCGCCGGCGGAGCCGAAGCCAGAATCGCGGCGCTGCTGGAGGAACGTAAACACGCCTATGAATTTGCCGATATCACAATTCAAACAACCGGAAAGAGCGCGGAAGAAGTGTCCGCTGAGATTTTAATGCATTACCGCGGCTAATCGACAATATTTGCAAAGGGGATTTTTACATATGGACATGATCGTAAGGCCTACGGCAGAACTGAAGGGAGAGTTCGGGGCGCTTTCCTCCAAAAATTATACGACCCGTTATTTGCTCGTCGCCGCTTTGGCGGAAGGGACCAGCACGATATACTACCCCGCTCATAGCGAGGATAGCGACGCGATGCGCCGCTGTATCCGGGATCTCGGGGCGGTGCTCGAAGAAGACGACGAGAAAATCGTGATCACCGGCTTCGGCAAGCATCCGCGGGATGTGAAGGAACTCAATGTCGGCAACGCCGGGGCCGTGCTGCGGTTTTTGATGGCGATCGCTTCGCTTTGTCCGGAAGTCACGTTTGTGAACACCTACCCGGATTCTTTGGGCAAACGTCCGCACAGCGACTTGATCGAAGCGTTGGAAAGCATGGGCGTGGATATCGAGCACCGGGAGGGGCGCCTTCCGATCACGATCCGCGGCGGACGCCCGAAGGGCGGGAAAATCCGGGTATCGGGCGAGGTCAGCTCCCAGTATTTAAGCGCGCTGCTCTTCTTGACCCCGCTGCTGGAAGAAGACAGCGAGATCGAGGTGCTGGGTGACCTGAAATCGAAAGTCGTGATCGGACAGACCTTGGAGGTGCTGGAGCAAGCGGGAATCACCGTGGACGCTTCAAGCGACTATAAGGTGTTCCGGGTTCAGGGGCGCCAAAGCTACCAGGCGAAACAATATACGGTGCAAGGGGATTATCCCGGATCTGCGGCCATTCTGGCGGCGGCGGCCGTCACCAAATCCGACGTGAAAATTCACCGGTTGATGGAGAGAAGCAAGCAAGGGGAGCGGGCGATCGTGGATGTGCTGCAAATGATGGACGTTCCGCTCAGCCACCGTGACGATACGGTGCACGTACTGGGGAACGGCCGGCTTCGTCCGGTGGAATTCGACGGCGACGCGGCAACCGATGCGGTGCTGGCTATGGTGGCGGCCGCCGTATTTGCGGACGGAACCTCCCGCTTCTACAACGTGGAGAATTTGCGGTATAAGGAATGCGACCGGATTACAGACTACTTGAATGAACTGAGAAAAGCGGGGGCCAAAGTGGAGGAACGGCAATCCGAAATCATCGTGCACGGCCGGCCCGCGGGATTGGAAGGCGGCGCGACGATCGACGCGCATTACGATCACCGGGTGATCATGGCGCTTACCGTGGTAGGGTTGCGGTGCAAGGAACCGTTATTGATCAAAGATGCGCATCACGTGGCGAAGTCGTATCCGCAATTTTTCGATCATCTGAAGGCGCTTGGCGCATCGGTCGAGTGGGTAAAATAAGGTCAAGAAAGGTGTGATGGATCATGGCATTTGAAAATCCAGGGCGTGATGAAATCAAGAAAATTTTGGAGAATGCCGGAAATATCGCCGTCGTCGGATTGTCCGACAAGACGGACCGGACCTCGTACATGGTCTCGCAGGCGCTGCAAAATAACGGTTACCGGATTATTCCGGTAAATCCGTCCGTCAGCGGGGAGATTCTCGGCGAGAAGGTATACGCATCCTTGAAGGATATTCCCGAGCCGGTGGATATCGTTAACGTGTTCCGCCGCAGCGAGTATACGCCGGAAGTGGCCCGCGAAGCGGTGGAAATCGGGGCGCACGTCCTCTGGCTTCAACTCGGCATCGTGAGCGAGGAAGCGTATGAAATTGCCTCCAAAGGCGGCTTGACCGTCATTATGGACCGCTGCATTAAAGTGGAGGACAGCATTTTGATCGGCAAACGCTAATATATGCATACCGGAAGGGTGTCCCGGAGTCATCGGAGATGGCGGGGGCGCCCTTCTTTGTTTAAATTCCTTTGACAAATTTGCGAAGCTGGGCTTACCATAAAGTATTAGAGAGAGGGTATCCTATACTTCACAGTAAGGACTTAGGGGGTCGAAACATGATACAGGGCATCGGAGCAGCGGCTGGCGTCGCCATCGGCAAGGCGTTTGTGCTGCCCGCCTGGGAGTGGGATGTGCCGGATCGCCGGATGGAGAAGGTGGATCTCGCCAAAGAGTTCGAGAGACTGTATGAGGGAATCCGAACCTCCAAAACCGAGATTGAATTCATGAAGAATGAAATCAAGGAAACGGTGGGGGTCGCGGAGTCCAGCATTTTTGATGCGCATATCGCCATTTTGGAAGACCCTGTATTCATGAGCGAGATTCAGGGCATTATCGAACGGCAGTATAAGGCTGCCGAGGTTGCTGTAAAAGAAGCGATCGACCATTTTGTTACGATGTTCGATCTGTTGGATGATGAATATATGAAGGAGCGGGCGCTGGATATCAAGGATGTCGGCAACCGGCTCCTGAAACATTTGCTGGGCACGCCGGAGATTACGCTGCCGTCGGATACCCAGCCTTACATTTTGGTGGCCAAGGAATTGTCGCCGTCCCAGCTGGTGCATTTGAATCCCGAGAACGTGCTGGGCATGGTCACGATGGCCGGGGGGAAAACTTCGCATTCCGCGATTATGGCCCGGGCGCTCGGTATTCCCCTCGTGTCCGGTCTGGAGAACAAGCTGACGAAACCGCTGCAGACCGGGGACCTGCTGGTGATCGACGGTGACGACGGCAGGCTTTACCTGGATCCGGAGCAGGAAATTATCGACCGGTATACCGAGATCGCCGAGAAACAGCGCCGCCGCAAGGAGCAGTTGCAGCTGCTCGCATCCGTCGAGGCGGTGACGAGGGACGGTTATCGGATGCGGCTTGCCGGGAACATCAGCTCGGTCAAGGATTTCGAGCAGGCGATCAAATACGGGGCGCAGGGCGTGGGCCTGTTCCGTACGGAATTTTTGTACATGGATCGCCCGGCATTTCCGACCGAAGACGAGCAGTTTGAAGTATACCGCCAAATCGTCGAGAAGGCGGACGGCCACCCGGTCGTCATTCGTACGCTGGATATCGGCGGAGACAAGCAGCTGGAGTATTTTACGATTCCGGAGGAAGAAAACCCGGTGCTCGGTTATCGGGGGATTCGTATCAGTCTGGACAGCAAAGAGCTGTTCAAAACCCAGTTGACGGCGATTTTGCGGGCCAGTGTTTATGGCCAGATCAAAATTTTGCTGCCGATGGTGTCCTCGCTGGAGGAACTGAAACGGGCCAAAGGATTTGTGGAAGAAGCCAAGCGGGAATTGTCCGATCGCGGGCTGCCGTATTCCGACGAAGTGGAAGTCGGCGTGATGATCGAAGTGCCGGCGGCTGCGGCCATCGCCGATCTTCTCGCCAGGGAAGCCGATTTCTTCAGTATCGGCACGAACGACCTGGTGCAGTACGTGCTTGCGGTCGATCGGATGAACGAAAAGATCGCCCACATGTATAACTCCTACCACCCGGCCGTGCTTCGCATGCTTCGCCAAACGGTGTCGGCCGCGAAGGAAGCCGGCATCCCGGTCAGCGTATGCGGCGAGATGGCCGGCGACGAAAAGGCGCTGCCGATTTGGCTGCACCTTGGGGTCGACACGCTCAGTATGTCGCCGCAGTCCTTGCTGCGGGTCAAACACCGGATCTTAAACAGCTCGTTGAAGGAAGCCGAGGAAGAAGGGCGCTACTGCTACGGTTTGTCGACGAGCGAAGAAATCGAGGCGGAGCTTACCCGTTACCTGGGCAAAGATCCGGTCCTTGGCCGTTAGGACATACCGGGGAGGACACGTGTCCGCCTTGTTTGGGGCTTTAGCCAGTTGAGCTGGCAAAGCGTTCGAAAACAAGAAACCACCTGCTATGCGGGTAGTGATGCTTATAGCAAAAAACCTGATGGGGGCGTTATCATAGGAATGTTCAAGCTACTATGTATAACGAAAGGAAAAGGTGGCTTAATGGCTAATCGAAGTGATATGTCACATACAAAGAAGCGCCTAGTGTGCTTCCAAGCTTCGAACTCCAAAAAGATGCAAATCTGCAGGTATTTAAGCCGATTCCCGAGGGAATGCGAAAAAAGATGCAAATCTGCAGGAATTTCTAGCGATTTTAAAGAAATGAGCCGGTTTCGTCGAAAATTCCTGCAGATTTGCAGGTATTTAGAAATTTTGAGTCCAAACAGGAAAAAAGCATGCAGATCTGCAGGAATTTTAAGTTATCAAGGTTGTTTGAAGGGGTACTAGTAATCATCGCACCCCTTCAGGGGTAGTCAAAAGCGGCAGCGGCCTAGTAGCTTGAACGTAGTGAAAGTAAGCGCCTTTAGACGCGAGTCGGTAATAAAGGCTTATAGCCTTAGAGAAAACCACCCGTTCACACGGGTGGTTTTCGTTTTAAGCCCTGGCGGCCAAAGCATCGACGAACGCTTTTCCGTATTCCGGCAAATCGGGCGGACGCCGGGCGGAGACGATATGTCCGTCGATGACGACGGGCTCGTCCTTCCAAACCGCTCCGGCATTTTCCATGTCATCGCGTATGCCCGGCGTGGAGGTGACGGTGACGCCTTTCAGGATGCCGGCGGAAATGAGAACCCATCCCGCATGGCAAATTTGTCCGATCGGCTTTTTCGCTTCATTCATCTCCCGGACAACCTCAAGTACTTTCCCGTACCTGCGCAGCTTGTCCGGGGCCCAACCTCCGGGCACGAGGATGCCGTCGTATTCGCTGGAACGGATTTCCGCGAACGACAGATCCGCCACGGCGGGCACCCCGTATTTACCGATGTATTTTTTGCCTTTCTCGAACCCGGCCAGATGCACCTCGGCTCCTTCCTCGCGAACGCGATAAATCGGGTACCACAGCTCCAAGTCCTCGAATTCTTCATCCACCAGAGCGATGATCTTCTTACCAGATAATCTCAAATTCGTCTCCTCCTGTCTTCTTTTGCCCTTGACGAAAATCGTTTTCAATATTTTAATTGTATCAAAAATGATGTTCTTCTTCATGCCCATAGTGCAAGGATATTCTTTCTTGCACTGGCAAATCTTTTGTACCGACCCAAAACGCGATGGACTATTTATGAGGTGATCCTATGCGCAGGCTTTGCCGCTGCGGACAAGAAATGAATTTCGGATTCCGGCTGGTCATGTTTGAAAATAAGTTTCAAATTGACCGGGTGCCGATCTTTGAATGCGACAGCTGCGACTTCTATGAAGTACTGCCGTTCGTTAAGCCGGATTTGCTGGACTTGCTGAATCAGTTAAAACAACAGGACGTCAAAGGACGTGTATATTTCACCGAAGTCAATGAATTGGCGGATGTTCTTTATGAATTGTTCCGCAAATGGACCAAGGCGGACTCCGTCTTGTTTGAAGCGATGCTGGAACAGCATTGTGAAGAGCGCATCAATCTGCTGCTCGATTTGTACGGCTGTGCTCAAAAGATGAACGATGAAAATTGGATGAAAGAAATAGCCTCACGGTTAGCAACTTTGTCGAAATTTGTTAAAGAACGTCAGTTTATGGGTGCGAAGTAACAGATTTTCTTGATGAATTTGTCGTCCCGAGTTGTTTTTCGCATACCGTTTTTGGTAAGATATGATTTAGGAAAATGAAAATTGGTTTTCTGAAAGGAATGGATGCGAGATGCCAGAATTGAGGAGAATCACAACGAAAGAGGATCTGCACCGTGTTGTGGAACATTCGGCGACGGAGCCGCTGCTGCTGTTTAAACACAGTACGCGATGCCCGATCAGTTCCGGGGCATACCGGGAATTGGAGAATTACCTGAACGGGGCTCCGAATGAGAAGATTACATACGGATTGATTTATGTGGTGGAGGACCGGGAAGTCTCCAACGAGGCGGCAGAGGTTCTCGGCGTGAAGCATGAGTCGCCGCAGGCTCTTTTGGTGAAAGATGGACAAACGGTTTGGCATACCTCGCACTCCAGGATCACCGCAGAGGCTCTGCGAGGAATTCTTGTGTAAATGAAGCGTTATCATTGCACAAAGTAGTATTTTGTCGTATCATAAATTTAATTGAAACATTGGGCTCGTGAATTAAATGAGTGAAAATCTATTGGCAATGGAGAGAATAATGTGACGGTTACCATTTACGATGTGGCTCGTGAAGCGGGCGTCTCGATGGCTACGGTTTCCCGGGTTGTGAATAACAATCCCAACGTGAAACCGCAAACTCGGAAAAAAGTATACGAAGCGATTGAACGTTTGGGATATCGTCCGAACGCGGTGGCAAGAGGTCTTGCCAGCAAGAAGACGACGACGGTCGGAGTGGTGATCCCGGATATTTCGAATTCGATTTTTGCCGAGATTGCACGAGGTATCGAAGATATCGCGAACATGTACCACTACAATATTATTTTATGTAATGCGGACAAGAAGAAAGAGAAGGAAATCCGGGTTATCAACACTTTGCTTGAGAAACAAGTGGACGGGCTTCTGTTCATGGGCGGAACCGTGACGGAAGAACATGTACAGGCGTTCCAGACCTCGGCAGTCCCAATCGTTCTGTGCGCAACAAGCGACGAGAACGGGATGATCCCTTCGGTGGATATCGACCATGAAGCAGCGGCCTTCGATGCGGTCAGCACGCTGGTCCGCCATGGCCATCGCCATATCGCTATGATCAGCGGCACGCTGCAGGATCCGGCCAACGGTTATGCGCGCTTCCAAGGGTACAAACGCGCCCTCGAAACCGCGGGAATTCCTTATGACGAGGATCTCGTGCGGATCGGCAATTACCGGTACGAGTCCGGGGTGGAAGCGATGAAATATTTCCTGGGTCTCAAGAAGCGCCCAACCGCGATTTTCGCCGCAACGGACGAAATGGCGATCGGTGCGATTCACAGCATTCAGGACGAAGGCTTAAGAGTCCCGGATGATTTCTCAATCATCAGCGTGGACAATATTCGTATGGCGTCCATGGTTCGTCCGCAGTTGACGACGGTTGCCCAGCCGATGTACGACTTGGGTGCGGTAGCCATGCGTCTTCTGACGAAACTGATGAAGAAGGAAACCGTGGAGAATCCTCGGGTCATTTTGCCGCATGAAACGATTTTGCGGTTGTCCGTCAGCCACGTATAGGCTGCTTCCATTTTATAGAGATTAGATAGACAAATATATGAAAAAGGTTATAACGGAAAAAGCTCCTCTTGAAGGAGCTTTTTTTAGGCTGCGGGGCAAATAAAGCCTGCATAAACTCGATAAAGGAGCGATTGAAGATGCTGAAAACAATCGGAATCATCGGAGCCATGGATGAAGAGCTGGCGTTGCTGCTGGACGGTATGGAGGACAAAGAGCCGGTGGCGCAGGCCGGGCTTTCCTTTGTGAAAGGGAAGTTCCACGGCAAAGACGTCGTGGTGTGCAAATCCGGCGTGGGCAAAGTAAATGCGGCGATTACCACGCAGGTGCTGGTCGACCGTTTTGACGTTGGAATGATCTGGTTTACCGGGGTGGCCGGCGCGCTGCACCCTTCGCTGGATATCGGCGATATCGTCATTTCGTCGTCCTGTCAGCAGCACGATATGGACTGCTCGCCGATCGGGTTTCCGCGCGGGATCACCCCGTTTCAAGAGGTGTCCGACTTCCCGGCCGATCCCCGGCTGATTAAACTTGCCGAGGAAGCCTGCGCCCGCGTCTGCCGGGAGAACGGCTACAGAGTCGGCCGAATTTTGTCGGGGGACCAGTTTATCGCCGATCCGGAAGTCGTCCGCTTTCTCTATGAGCATATGGACGGGGCCTGCGTGGAGATGGAAGGCGGGGCGATCGGTCAAGTCTGCCATATGAACGCCGTGCCTTACGTGATGCTGCGCTCGATGTCCGACAAAGCGGATGGAACGGCGGACGTGAACTTCGCCGAATTTACCGTGATCGCATCCAAGCGGTCGTTCGAGATTATCGAAGATATGATCCGGCATGTCGATGCCTTAAATTAAATTTACCGGAACTTAAGTTAGGGGACCCTAGGGTAGTCCTGAAGCGCAACCGCGAGATTCTCGCGGTTTTTTGCCGTAATTTCCGCCCTGCGCGGAATCGCCTCCCAACGCGTCAAATCGTCGAGCCAAAACGCGGGGAGGGGCGTTGGCGTTTGACTCTGCCATTTCCCGGCCCAGCTCTGCGGCAGCTCGGTTTGCGGTCGGTCCTCCCGATCCAGCGCCTCTTTCAGCGGGTGTTGGCTCATTTCCAACCAAAGCAGGCTCCAGGCGCGGGGAACGACCCGCCACATATCGTAGCCGCCTCCGCCTACGGCTACCCATCGGCCGCCGCAATGCGCATGGGCCAGCCGGTGGAGAATCGCCGGCATTTTGCTGTAAATGGCCATGCTGCAGTGCATATGGCTTAACGGATCCAGGGCATGGGCATCGCAGCCATGCAGGCTGACGATCAAGTCCGGCTTGAAATAACCGATCAGCCGGGTAATGGAGGTTTCGAAGCACTCCATCCAGGAGGCGTCTTCCGTATACGGCTGGAGCGGAATGTTCATGCAGGCTCCGTAGCCCAAATGTTCACCCCGTTCCTGGAGAAACCCCGTCCCGGGGAACAAGTATTTTCCCGTTTCATGAATGGAATATGTACACACATCCGGGTCGGAATAGAAGCTCCATTGTACCCCGTCTCCGTGGTGAACGTCGGTGTCGACGTACAGCACCCGGGCCCCGAACCGGCGTTTCGCGTAAGCGATGGCCACGGCGGCGTCGTTATAGACGCAGAAGCCGGCGGCTTTCGCCGATAAGGCATGGTGCAGACCGCCGCCCAGGTGCAGCGCGTGGTCCGCCCGGCCCGAGAGGACCGCATCCACCGCGGTGATCGTTCCCCCGACAACGTAAGCCGCCGCTTCGTGCATGCCGGGAAAATACGGAGTGTCCTCGTCCATCAGCCCGTACTGCTCCGCACGCTCCATCCACGCCGGGTCAGGCGGAGATTCGCTGAGCGCCTTGACCGCTTCGATGTAGGCGGGCTGGTGAATCCAGAGGAGCTCCTCCTCCGTGGCGGGACGGGTGATTAGCATCTCCTCCGAATTCAGCGCGTCGCAGGCCCGCAGAAGGTCCAGCGTGAGCTGTAGCCGGAGCGGGTGAAACGGGTGATGATCGTGGAAACGGTACTTCAGCGATTGTTCATGATGGACAAATAAAGCGTTTCCAGACATGGCGTCACGCGTCCTTTCTCGGAAGACTTGTTCAATACATGAAGCGCTGCTGGAAACGGATCCGGTCAAACTGTTCCTTCGATTCGAGCGGAACGTCCTTGCCGATCCGGACCATCAGGCAGTTGGCGGGGTGGGAGCAGATTTCCGGATCGTCCGTCGCATACCAGACCATATCGACGGTCTGCATCAGCCGCTCCATCATCTTGCGGTAATCCCAAACGGAAAGGCCGCTGCTTTTTAAATCCCAGTGCCAATAATACTCCGTCGTAAATACGATGTATTTCTCCATTTGACCGTCCTCGAAAGCGGTACGAATCAAACTGGACCCGATCCGGCGGGATCTGTATTCATTGGAAACCTCGATGGCCCCCAGCTCGATTAAATCGGGCATATTTCCTTGTGACCACCGCTCCATCTCGTCGGGATAATGGAACGTCACATAGCCGATAATGACCTCCTGTTCCCGGGCGATAATGATCCGCCCCTCCGGCAGCCCCGCAATTTCAATCAACGCTTCCAACTGCTCTTCGGGACGGCGGAAAGCGTCGAGATCCGGGTGCATTCGGAGTGTGGCCAAATGGGAAGGAGGAACAGGACCTTCCAATATGATCTCGCGATCGGCTTGGGGCAGGGTATGGCGGATATACGTTTTTCGGTGTTCCATCATTGCCGCCTCCTTTGCTCGTTCCCCTAACATATAGCAGAAAAATGCAAAATTGAAAAGTATAGCCGGAGGAAAAGACGTGTGTTATAATGATTTCCGACATAATTTATTCACAAATATAACTTGACATCGTGATTTTTGTTACATTATTCCGATTCTACTGCTTGTCTCGCGACCCGAACAAAAATCATCCCGCTTATGTAAGTAACTTTGTATCCGTTTTCATGAGTTTGATCTATTCTATTATATTTTTTGCAAAGATCAAGGGAGGATGGAACGATGAGCCAATTGCAAGGTGAAATTATTACAGCGGACGCGCCTTCATCGAACTTGGGCAATTATGAAGAGGCGTATGCGAATTTTCATTGGGAGGATGTGGAGAAGCAGTTCTCCTGGTATGTGACCGGGAAGGTCAATCTCGCTTATGAAGCGATCGACCGGCATGTCGACGCAGGCAAGGGAGACCGCCCCGCGCTTTTGTTCAGCGATTCGGCGCGGAACGAGACGTATACGTTTGCGGATCTGCAGCGCAAGTCGAATCAGTTCGCCAATGTGCTTCGCGGCCAAGGTATTTCCAAAGGAGACCGTGTATTTGTATTTATGCCGCGCAGCCCTGAATTATATGTCAGCATCCTTGGCATTATTAAAATCGGTGCCGTGGTCGGCCCGTTATTTGAAGCTTTCATGGAGACGGCCGTCAAGGACCGGCTGGAGGACAGCGGGGCGGTAGCGCTCGTAACCACGCCCGGGCTGCTGCCCCGGGTCAAGCGGGATGAGCTTCCCTTGCTGAAGACGATCTTCCTTGTAGGGGAGGATATAGAGACGCAAGAGGGGATTGTGGATTACAATACGGCGATGGAAGCCGCCTCCGAGGAGACGGAAATCGAATGGGTCAACCGGGAGGACGGTTTAATCTTGCATTATACGTCCGGTTCGACCGGGAAGCCCAAGGGGGTTTATCATGTCCACAACGCCATGCTGCAGCATTATCACACGGGGAGTGTCGTCCTTGATCTCCGTGAGAACGATGTATACTGGTGCACCGCCGATCCCGGCTGGGTTACCGGCACTTCTTACGGTATTTTTGCCCCTTGGCTGCACGGCGTGACCAATGTCGTTCGCGGCGGACGCTTTAGTCCCGGCGACTGGTACGAAACCTTGCAGCGGAACAAGGTTACGGTTTGGTACAGCGCCCCGACGGCATTCCGCATGCTGATGGGGGCTGGGGAGGATATCGTTAAGCAGTACGATCTCTCTCATGTCCGGCATATTCTATCCGTCGGCGAACCGCTCAACCCCGAGGTGGTTCGCTGGGGACATAAAGTTTACGGGCACCGCATCCATGATACGTGGTGGATGACCGAAACCGGAGGGCAATTGATCTGCAACTATCCGTCCATGCCGATCAAGCCCGGGTCGATGGGCAAGCCGGTTCCCGGCATCGAGGCCGCCATCATTGACGACAACGGCAAAATCCTCCCGCCGAACCGGATGGGGAATTTGGCCGTGCGGACGCCCTGGCCTTCGATGATGCGGCTGATCTGGAACAACGCGCCGAAGTATGAAGAGTATTTCCGGATTCCCGGCTGGTACATTTCCGGGGACACGGCTTACATGGACGAAGACGGATATTTTTGGTTCCAGGGGCGGATCGACGACGTCATCAATTCCTCCGGCGAACGGATCGGGCCTTTCGAGGTGGAGAGCAAGCTGGTGGAGCACCCGGCGGTAGCCGAGGCCGGCGTCATCGGCAAACCCGACCCGACGCGCGGCGAAATCATTAAAGCGTTCATTTCGCTTCGCGAGGGATATACGCCGTCCGAGGAACTGAAAGCGGAGATCGCCCGGTTCGTGAAGGAAGGCCTGTCGGCGCACGCGGCTCCACGCGAAATCGAGTTTAAGGATAAATTGCCGAAGACCCGTTCCGGTAAAATTATGCGGCGCGTCCTGAAAGCCTGGGAGCTGAACCTTCCGGCGGGCGATCTGTCCACCATCGAAGATTAAACCGGAAAGAGAAAACCTCCCCACGGTGCATGGATACACAATCCATGGAACCGTAGGGAGGTTTATTTGTTTTACTTGCCGTATTGAACCGCGGCCGTAGGGGCCGACTCACCCGCGTCGTTGACCGCGGTGATTTGAATCCAACCGCCGGCGGCTTCATGCTTGAACGAGAACTGGGTGCTTGCGGTGCTGCCCAGCTTCTTGAACGGTCCTTTCGCGCTTTCCGCGACATAGACATTGTAGGAGGATACCTGTTCGGCGGAAGCGTTCGCTCCCCAGCTCACCGTGACATCCTTATCGTTGACCTGTGTTACAACCTGGCCGGGAGCTCCGGGAGGAGCCGTGATTTCCGGCGCTAAGTCGCCCCCCTCGCCTGACTGCGTGGCGGGATCGGTGGGTTCGCCTTCGTTTGTCCCGGACCCTTCGGGCGGGGTATTGTTGGCTCCTACGATGGCGCTAGGCTGGGATTCCTTGCCTGCGACATCAACCGCCGTTACATAATAGGAGGTGGCGAAGCCGTCCTGGGCTCCCACGCTAAAGGAAGTCGCTTCCCCGGTCAACGCGGCCTGCCCCGTATACTTGAAGGATCCTCCGTCTGCGGATTGATACAAGCGATAGCCGACGACGTCTTTCTCGGCGTTTTTGCTGAAGCTCACGCTTCCCGAGTTAAGCCTCACATTGCTCGGGGGAGCCGGCGGCGCCCCGTCATCCGCCCGGGGATCCTGCTTCGTCGGCGCATCCTCGCCAGCGTCCTTCGGAATATAGTAGCTCAGCGAGCGGTGGCCGCCCCGCATCGATCCGAAGGCCTTCTGCAGTTCGTCGATCAGTTCCTTGATCGGTTTCTCCCGCTTCATTACGACCTTCTCCCGGACCATATCCGAAGGCGTCGTGTCCTTCGGGATATAATTGATCTCGTTATAGGTGATATACTTCATGCGGACCAGAACATCGTCGGATTCTTTAGGAACGTATTTCGCGTTGAAAATATCCGTAACCATCTTGCCGGCCTGCCGGGTCAGCTTGGTCGGCAGCTTGCCGCTGAATCCGGATACCGTGGCGGTAACGATGCCGTCCGGTTTGGAAAACTCCGGTGTAACGAACAATTCTTTCTCGTTCTTGGTCACTTCGTTCATCACCTTGGCCCATATGGAGCGGGCCCGCGATTTGCCGGCATCGGACAAGGTGTTCTTCGGTTCTTTGTACCCGATCCAAACCCCGAGCGTCACGTCGGGGGTATATCCCATAAACCAGACATCGGCATAGTTTTGCGTTGTGCCGGTTTTGCCGACGATCGGAATTTTGCCGTAATTCTTGAAATCGCTTTTGATGGATTTGCCGGTCCCGCTCGTAATAACCGTTCTAAGCATATCCGTCATCAGGTAAGCGGTTTGTTTGGAAAAAACGCGTTTGGGTTCGGCTTTATGCTGATAAACGACGTTCCCTTGCGAATCCGTAATTTTGGAAATCATATAGGCGTCGTTGAACTCGCCGCCGTTGGCGATGGCGCTGTAGGCGTTCGTTAGCTCCTCGACGGTTACCCCGTATCTCAAGCCGCCGAGCACGCCCGTCTGCGCGCTGTAATCCCGTTCATCCAGCGTCGTAATGCCGAGTTTCTTGGCGAAATCCCAGGCTTTATCGATGCCGACCACATCGTTGAATACCTTCAGGGCCGGAATATTGCGGGATTCGTTCAGCGCCGTACGGGCGGTGACAAGCCCCTTATAGCCGCCGCTGGAGTTGACCGGGATATGATATCCTTTCGCGCCGTCCCGCAAAATCACCGGCGAATCGTCGATGATGCTCGCCGGTTGGATCAATCCGGCCTCCATGGCCGGCAGGTAAGCGGCGATCGGCTTCATCGTCGAGCCGGGTTGACGTACCATTTGCGTAGCGTAATTCATCTGCTCCGTGTGGAAATCCCGGCCTTCGATCATGCCCAGAATCGCGCCGGTCCGATTATCGATCATCATGCTAGCCACTTGTTCCAGCCCTTTGGTTTTGCTGTAAGGCGAGAAGTTATCCTTATCCTCCGCAACCTTGTGCATGGAGTTGTATACTTTCTTGTTGATCGTGGTGTATACCCGGTAACCGCCGGTCAACAGCTCCTGACGCGCTTCTTCAAGAATCTGCGAATTTTTGGCGATTTCCTCCTTGGACATTCCCGGGTTGTTCATCATCGCGATCACGATCGCTCCTTGACGCTCCGTTTCAAGCATCAGGTAAGGATAAGTTTCATAGGCCTTCTTCGTCTTGGGCGCGAGCGACGCTTTGATATCAAACGCCAACGCCTCATCGTATTGCGCTCGGGTGATTTTGTTCTCCTCCAGCATCCGCTGAAGCACCAACTGCTGTCTTTTTATGGCGCGGTCAAAGTTTTCCTGGTTAAATTCGCCCTTGCCGTTGAAGGCCGAATAGGCCGATGGTCGCTGCGGCATCCCCGCCAAATAGGCGGCCTGCGCAATGTTCAGTTTTTTCAGGTCGGTTATGTTGAAAATTCCCTTGGCCGCCGCTTTGATTCCGTAAACTTGGTATCCGTTCGAGCCGTTGCCGAAAGGGACCTTATTCAGATACGCCGTAAGAATCTCTTCCTTCCGAAGGAAACGCTCCAGACGCAAAGCCAGCAAAATTTCTTTGACCTTCCGGTTATCCGTCCGATCCAAATTCAAAAACACGCGACGCGCCAATTGTTGGGTCAGCGTACTGCCGCCGGTCTGAATGTCTTCCTTGAGCACTTTTTGTTTCACGGCCCGCATGGTTCCCTTAAAATCGATGCCCTTGTGCTCCTGAAAATGGTTGTCTTCGATGGCGATGACCGCGTCGATGACGGAGGAAGGGATTTCTTCGAAGGCGACAGGCCGCCGGTCTTCTTCCGAACGAAGCTGGCCGATCGCCTGCCCGTCCCGGAAGTAGGCGAATCCGGTTATGTCGTTATGATTGATTTTTTGCTCGATATCGGCACGCGATCTCACCGGCTCGTCTTTGACGATCGAGGAGACGTATCCGAATACAACGCCTCCGGCAAACAAAGCTCCGGCAAAACCGAGCAGCACAAGCCAGCCGAGGGTGGACCATACCCAGCGTCCGCGCTTCCGTTTGGGAGCGGGTTTGGCGGAAGGCTTGTTGTTCCGGTTTCTTCTCTGCAGCTTTCCGGAATTGTTTTCGTTCTCATGAACCATGGATGCTCCTCCTTTTTAACAGCAACATTATAGCATAAAAAGAGGGATATGGTTGATTTTTCAGCCTATTTCCCGGTCATTCGCCAGGGTTTTCATATTTATTCCGTTTGACTTTGGAATTTAACCTGTGATATAAAATAGCTAATTGTATATCGTTAAAGGCTTGGATAGACACAGTAGAAGGCGGAATCCCGCCGCTCAGAGAATCGGTGGTTGCTGCGAACCGAACGGGCGGATCCCCTTTGAATTACCGTCTGGAGCCGTCCGGGGGAACGCCATGGGCCACGCTCATGCTGTCAGTAGTCCGGTACCGGGAAACCGTTATGGAAATGAGGTGAAAACCGAGGCGTCGACAAGCCCGCTGGTTAGCGGTAGTGGCGATGCGCGGTTTTAATTAGGGTGGTAACGCGAGCGGCTCCTTCTCGTCCCTTGGGATGAGAAGGAGCTTTTTTGTCGTTTTCAGCGCGCAAAAAATTAAATTTCAATCACATGTGGAGGAATGAAGAACATGAAGTGGGAAGAATTGACACAGGCTCAGCAAGCGGAGGTCGAGCGTCAGCTCAAGGTAATCTCCCGCGGCGTGGTGGAAATCGTGCCGGAGGACGAATTGAAGAAGAAAATCATGAAATCGGTGGTTACGGGAACGCCGCTGAAAGTTAAACTGGGACTGGACCCTTCCGCTCCGGATATCCATGTCGGGCATACGGTCGTCATGCAAAAGCTGCGCCAATTCCAAGAGTTGGGGCATCAAGTGCAGTTGATCATCGGCGATTTTACCGGCCGCATTGGCGATCCGACCGGCAAGTCGGAAACCCGGAAACAGCTGTCGGAAGAGGATGTGCAGCGGAATGCCGAAACCTACCGTCAGCAGATCTTTAAAATTCTGGATCCGGAGAAAACCAAGGTACACTTCAATTCGGAGTGGCTGGCACCGATGACGTTTGAGGATGTGGTCAAACTGGCGGCGAAGGTGACGGTTGCCCGGATGCTGGAGAGAGATGACTTCACCAAACGGTATTCCACCGGTCAACCGATCAGCATCCATGAATTTTTCTACCCGCTGATGCAGGGGATGGATTCCGTCGCACTTCACACCGATATCGAGCTGGGCGGAACGGATCAGAAATTTAATCTGCTGATGGGCCGAACCTTGCAGAAGGAATACGGCCAGGACCCGCAGGTCACCATCATGACCCCGCTGATCGAAGGGCTCGACGGCGTGCAGAAGATGAGCAAGAGCCTCGGAAACTACATCGGCATCGACGAGGAGCCGAACGAAATCTACGGTAAAGCGATGTCGGTTCCGGATGAATTGATGCTCAAATACTACGAGCTGGTTACGGATTTGTCGAATGAGGAGCTGGAGACGCTGAGCGAGGGCGTCAAATCGGGGGCGGTTCATCCCCGCGACGCGAAGATGAAGCTCGCGCATACGCTTGTCCGCATGTACCATGGGATGGACGCCGCGGAAGGCGCACAAGAGCATTTTGTTACCGTATTTCAGCAGCGTGCGCTGCCGGAGGATATCGAGGAGATCGAGGTGCCTGCCGGGGAGCTGGAGGACGGAAGCATCAAGCTGATCAAGCTGCTCACGCTGATCGGGTTTGCTTCGTCAAACGGGGAAGCGAAGCGGAGCATTCAACAGGGAGCCGTGAAGATCAATGAAGAGAAGTTGACCGATGTCAACGCGGCGATCGCCCTGGCCGGAGGCGAAGTCATTCAGGTCGGCAAGCGTAAATTCGCCAAGCTGTTGGTTAGATAAACTGCCAAATAGATTTATAATGCCTGATTGGCCTGATCCGGGTGAGTGTCCGGGTCAGGTCTTTTTCGGTTTTGTTGCAGTTAGCATATAACGGGAATAGCTTCCGTTAATCGCTGGAGTGGCGGAAGAGGGGGATTTTCATAAAAAAACCGGTCCAAGTCGGAGCGACTTGGACCGGTTAGCTTGCGAATCTTAACGGTTGTAGAACTCGACGATTTGTTTCTCGTCAATATCTTGCGACAGCTCGGAACGTTCAGGCAAACGGATGTATTTGCCTTCCATCGCCGTATCGTTGTATTCCAGGTAAGCTGGAAGATGCGTGCGGTTCTCCAGAGCTTCCTTAACGGAAGACAAACCGCGGCTTCTTTCGCGAAGGCTGATGACGTCACCGATGCTTACACGGTAGGAAGCGATGTCCACTTTCTTGCCGTTTACGGTAATGTGACCGTGGGAAACCAATTGACGGGCACCCGCACGGGAGTTGGCGAAACCAAGACGGTATACCAGGTTGTCCAGGCGGCTTTCAAGCAGCGCCATGAAGTTTTCACCGGCAATACCCGGCATTTTTTGCGCTTTGGCAAACAAAGTGCGGAATTGCTTTTCTCCCAAACCGTACATGTGACGCAGTTTTTGTTTCTCCAAAAGCTGCATACCGTAGTTGGATACCTTTCTCCGTTGGTTAGGACCATGTTGTCCCGGAGGGAAAGGGCGTTTCAAATCTTTGCCTGTTCCGCTCAAGGAAATGCCAAGGCGGCGGCTGAGTTTAAATTTAGGACCAGTGTAACGTGCCATTGTATAGGTAGACTCCTTTTATCATAAAATTTTATGGGTAGGGTTCTACTTGCGCGGGCTTTGTTTGGGCGGGCGGAGGATAGATAATCCGCTCTCTGACAAGAAAGTTCAGCCGCTGTCTTGTCAGCAACAAAAACCGAGAGGGTGCTTCGCATGATTTACGCCCTAATCAAAGACTCTATCCAGTCTTTATCAACAATATATATTATAGGACCCCGGCGAGTATTGTCAAGCGGTGGATTTTGTTTAAATATAAAGGATTTTGACGATAGGCCTTTGGGCCTAATAATACTTTGAAAATGAAGCAAATTATAATGCAAAACGGCTACGAAGATAGTAAAATGAACATATAAACAAGGAACTGAACAAATATTACTATGATATTCGTGTAATTCTAAAAGGCAGAGTGAGACGGCTTCGTTTAAATTATCTCGCTGCGGGGCTGGGAGCGGCGAAAAGGAGCTTTTACATGACAAAACAAACTAGAGACGACTCGATGCAAGCGTTCATGCCAACACCAATCTACACTCTGCCGAGTTGGAATCCCGAGGAAGATCAGGATCCGATCAACTGGCTCAGATTGATGGATATTACGTCTCATGACTATCCATATATTATTGCATTGCTCGAGAATACCTGCCGTAATTGGGCCCCCCAGCTGCCCTCGACGCTGGCTTCTTACCGGGCGGAATGGTTTGTTACGGATTCGGCCGGGGAGTTCGTAAAATCCGGAGAGGATTCCCCGCCGCCTGAAACGGAGCGGACGTTCGTCGAGATGACCCGTCGCTGTCTCAAGGAGAATCAGGTGGTCATTTCCCGCTTTCCGGGAGGCTTCTGTGTGGCGGCCCCCGTACTGACCAGGCATACGGCCGAGCTGTTCGCCGTGCTGGGATGTACGATTCGCGGCCCGGAGACAGCGGCGGATTTCGCCGAAAGCTGGGTCGTGATGGCGGCCCAGTTTTTCAAAACCTGCTTCTATAAGGAATTTGAAGCGATGTTTATCTCCGACCTGCTGCACGTTCAAAAGCTGGCCAAACGGGAAGAATATCGCCGGTCGATTTTGTTCCAGGTCATTCAAGAACTGCACGATAAGAAAGACGTGGATTCCGTATTAACCGAGGTGTTCGGGCGAATCGCCGGCTTGTTTCCGGAAGCCGATGTGGAATTGCTGATGTCCCAGGATTACTTGAGTCGGGATCCACGGGTTAAATCCCTGCAACTGCAGGAGGCGCGGGATAGCATCTGCGCGCGGGCCTTCATGGAGGGCGTGCCCCTCCGTTCCGGGAATGGGGGAGGCGACGGCGAAGATTGCCTGGAAATCGCGGTCCCGCTTGTGGGAAAACAAGGGGTTTATGGCGTTTTTCATTTGGTTATGCCTCCCGGGGATGTCGAAGAGGTGGATCTGCAATTGGTCAGCATGCTCGCGGATACCGCGGGATCCGCTTTTGAGAGCGCCAAGCTGTATGAGCAGTCGAACCTTCTGGTCAGTGAGCTCCGGCTTATAAACGAATTGACGAAGCGCCTGAATCAGAGCTTGCGGCTGAAGGAAGTTTTCAAGTTCGCCACCGAGGAGCTCCTTTCCATTTTCCGGGCCGAATTTTGCTGCATCACGCAGTTGGACAAGGAAGGCGAAGTTTTTGAAGTGATGGCGTCGAATGTCCCGGCCCTGTCCAAAGCGTTTTTTTCCAAGGATTACGGCTTCAGCGGACTTGTACTGAACACAAGGGAGCCGGTGATTTTATCCGATTACAAGGCCTACGGAAAGGTAAGCTCCAAGCTGATGGATGAAACCGACTCCCGGTCGTTGATCGTAGCTCCGCTGATCGTGCGGGGCGAGGGGATGGGGGCGATTATGCTGGCCCATCGGGCGGAACGCTTTTTCTCCTACGAGAACTACAGGCTATTGCAGGTGCTGTCCTCTCACATCGGTCTTGCGATAGCCAATGCGTCCCTGCATGCCGAAGTGCAGCGAATGGCCAATCACGATATGCTTACCGGCCTGTACGCCCGGCACTATCTGGATGACCGGATCCAGAGTTTCCAGAAGCGGGACGAAGGCGGCTCCCTCATCATCGTCGACATCGATCTGTTTAAGCAAGTCAATGATACGTACGGCCATCAGATTGGGGATAAAATCCTGAAACAGGTTTGTTCGATCATTCTGCGTACGGTGCGCAAAACGGACATCGCCGCCCGCTGGGGGGGCGAAGAGTTGGCTATTTATTTGCCGGGGGCGGACATTCATAGCGGCTACCAGATCGCCGAGGCGATTCGCCTTCAGGTAGCGGCGGAGTGCGAACCCCGGGTCACCGTCTCTTGCGGGATTGCGGAATGGAACCAGGAGAGCGATAAAATCAGCGTCGAATCGCTTTTTTATCTGGCGGATATGGCGCTTTACAAAGCGAAGAAGAACGGCCGGAATCAAACGCAGATCGGCCTTAGCCCCGAGGGGGAACGATGACCAATTGGCAAGAACGTCTTGGTGGACGTTCTTTTTGTTTGGGGCTTTAGCCAGTTGAGCTGGTGAAGCGTGCGAAACCACCTGCTATGCGGGGGGTATAGTGATGCTTATAGTCAAAAACCACCTGATGGGGTCGGTTATCATAATCACATCCAAAGAGGGCGCCTGTGTGCTTCCAGGCTTCGAACTCCAAAAAGATGCAAATCTGCAGGTGTTTTAGGCCGATTCCCGGGGGAATGCGAAAAAAGATGCAAATCTGCAGGCATTTCCAGCGATTTTAGAGAAACGAGCCGGTTTCGTCGAAAATTCATGCAGATTTGCAGGTATTTAGAAATTTTGAGTCCAAACAGGAAAAAAGCATGCAGATATGCAGGAATTTTATGTTATCAAGGTTGTTTGACGAGGTACTAGGGGTTTAGTAAATAATCGCACCCCTTCAGAGATAGGCAAAAGCGGTAACGGCGCATGTAGCTTGAACGTAGTGAAAGCAAGCGCCTTTAGACGCGAGCCGGTAATAAAGGCTTATAGCCTTAGAGCAAACCACCCGTTCACACGGGTGGTTTTGATTTGCGCATAGTTTCCAACGGGCGGGAAAGGATACTGCGTAAATACGTTTTCCGGATCATCCTAGTTGCCGGAAGTAGAGGGGCGCAAGAATGAAATGAAATCCGCATACTATAGTTTCATGTCTCTGCTGTTTGCCGTTCTTCTGTTGGTCTCCTGCAGCCTTCGCGACAATAAGACGCCGGAGCAATGGTACCGGGTCACCTGGTCGGGGCTCGCCGGATGCGACTCGCTTACGTTCCGGGGCGAGGCGGCTTTGTTTAGCGGGGCTGAAGGCAAGCTTACGGAATCATTCGCTTATTCGGGTCAGCTGGACGATCATCACCGTCTGCGAATGGCCACGGTTCTTCCCGTTCCGGCGGAGGGAACAGGCCGGCTGCCGAGGACCGCGGAGTCCAAGGCGAAGGCCTATCAAGTTAACTTGCTGTGGAAAAGCGGGAACTGGAGTCTGGAAGCGAACGAGGGGGATGCCGTCCTCCAGGGACTCGCCCGGTTGAACCCGCTGGATCAGTTGGAGGGGATTCGGACCGCGCGGAAAGTGATGAGTTCGGATAAAGGAGCGGCCCGGGGAACCAAGGTGCTTAGGATCGAGCTTGACCCGGATGAGGCCAAAGCCCGCCTGAAGGCAAAGTTAACGGAGGAGATGGAGGCGGTGAAGAACGGCTGGAAGACGCGTTTGCAGCAGGTTGAAGCGCCCCGCCGCCCCCGGATGGAGGCCGAACTGAACGAGGCCTGGTCGGACAGCAAAGAACGCTTGTTGACGATGCTCGACCAATCCGAAGCCAAGGTGGTTTACCACCTGACCATCGACCGTCACAACGGGCTGCCGACCCGGTTGACGTCGGAAACCGAATTGGTGTACCCGAACAGACTGGGGCTTAAAGTAAAGGAGGCCCTGTTGACGGACAACCGGTTTGAAAACTACCGCTAATCCCCCGGAGGCTGACTTCGCGCAAACACCGTGCTACAATAGGTAAGAAGAATTAACCATTGTTCAACACATTGCAGGATCCATATGATGAATCCGCAGGGCTTTATGGGAGCCCGTTATTTTGAGGAGGCTGAAGCTGTAATGAGAGATCCAAGAATCCAGAAGCTGGCGCAGAATTTGGTAGGTTATTCGGTAGACGTGCAGCCAGGGGAAAAGGTACTGGTGGAAATGATCGGAGAAGAACGCGATCTGCTTAAGGCGGTTATCGAGGAGATCGGCAAGAAGGGCGGGCATGCGTTTGTCGAGCTCACGGACAAAGCCGTTCAGCGCACGCAACTGAAATACGCCACCGAAGAAGGCATGAAAATATGGGCGGAGTATGATTTGGCCCGGATGAAAATGATGGATTGTTACATCGGTATCCGCGCCGGCTCCAACGTGAACGACCTTTCCGATGTGCCGGAAGACAAGATGAAGATGTACAATGCCCTGTATTCCCATCCCGTACATAGTGAGCAGCGGGTCAAGCATACGAAATGGGTCGTACTCCGCTATCCGAACGCCAGCATGGCTCAACTGGCCAACGTCAGCACGGAAGCTTTTGAGGATTTCTATTTCGACGTGTGCAATCTCGATTATGCCAAAATGGACAAAGCCCAGGACCCGCTTGCCGAATTGATGAGAAACACGGACAAAGTCCGCATCACCGGACCGGGCACGGATTTGACTTTCTCCATTAAAGGAATCGGGGCGGAAAAATGCTCCGGGCAGAAAAACATTCCGGATGGCGAGGTTTACACCGCGCCGGTACGGGATTCCGTCAACGGGACGATCAGTTACAACGCGGCTACCCTGTATAACGGAGTTACGTTCGAGAACATCAAGTTCCGTTTCGAAAACGGCAAGATCGTGGAGGCCACGAGCAACGATACGGAGCGGCTGAACGAGATTCTCGATTCGGACGAAGGCGCCAGATACATCGGTGAGTTCGCTATCGGCTTTAATCCCTACATCCTGCATCCGATGAAGGATATCCTTTTTGACGAGAAGATTGCGGGCAGCCTGCATTTCACCCCGGGCCAAGCCTATGACGACACGGATAACGGAAACCGCTCGTCGATCCACTGGGATCTCGTGCTGATTCAACGTCCCGAGTACGGTGGCGGAGAAATTTATTTTGACGACCGCCTGATTCGTAAAGACGGCATCTTCGTGCTTCCGGAACTGGAAGCTTTGAATCCGGAGAACCTCAAATAAGGAGAAAATCCCTTGCCTGGAAAGCGGATTCAATGTATCATGATAATATGTTTATCTCAAAGTTGACACGGAGGGATCGCTATGGCCACAAATAATCAAGCAGTTGTGGAAATCGCCCAAACGGCGGGGAAATTCACTTCTTCGATCGTATTGCAGGCGGACAACAAGTATATCGACGTTAAGAGTATTCTAGGTCTTTTCACAACCCTGGTGAATACCAAGAGCTATGAACTGCATGTTCACGGGCCGGACGCGGATGAAGCCAAGAAGGCGGTATCGGAAGTATTCGCGAAGCACGGTTTGGACGTGAAGGTAGTGGCCGAGTAAGCGGGTCCAAGAAGCATATCTGCCTTTCCCTGGCAGATGTGCTTTTTTATTTGTCCACAGGCTTGACCGGCAAAGCTTTCCGGGACGGCGATTATTTGGCGAGGTTCTTGTATTGGCCCCCGATTTCGTCTAATATTAAGAATATGAATGTGTGGAGACTTGGAGGACATAGGGGGGATGAACATGACTTCATCTGATTTGCAGGAGCAATTGAATCTTAAAGCGCTGAATCTTCTGAAAGAAGATGCCGATAAAATAGAAAAGCTGATCGAAGTGCAGATGGAGAATCTGGCTACACGTTACTGCCCTCTCTATGAGGAAGTATTGGATACCCAGATGTACGGTTTCTCCAGACAAGTCGATTATGCGGTACGCGTCGGACTCGTTCAGGAAACGGTAGGCAAGCAGATCCTGAGCAAGCTGGAGCGGAATCTGGCTACGCTTTACGAAGCGATGAACAATAAGCAGCAGTAGCCATAGCCTTTATACAGCGGTTATATTACAAAGCGCATGACCCTCCAGAGGGCCATGCGCTTTTTTTTTTGATATCTTGATCAGACGAGGAAGAAAGAAACGCCGAGAATCAGGTAAACGGCCAGCAGAAGAAAACCTTCGTACCAGTTGGTCTGACCGTCCTGTGTAATCGATTTGGCGATAAAAACGGATACCCCGATGGCCGCAAGCTCGATCACCGTGAACACGATATCCATCGGTTTGCCGAACAAATGGCTGACGAAGATGAGGACCGGCGCGACAAAAAGGGCGATCTGCAAACTGCTGCCGACGGCGATTTCGACCGCGGCTCCGATTTTGTTTTTCATCGCCAGCATAATCGCCGCGCTGTGTTCCGCGGCGTTCCCCACGATGGCAACGACGAAGGCCCCGACGAAGAGCTCGCTGAGCCCGAAGCGGGAAGTGAGCGTATCCAGCGTATGTACCAGCCATTCACTAACGAGAGCGACCATGACGGTGGCAACGACCAAGTAGAGAATCGACTTTTTCTTGGACCAGGCGGGCTCGTGTTCGTGAGGGAGTTCCTGATCCCCGCCTTCCGTCACATCGGCCAAGTAGTTTTTATGCGTGATCATGGAGAACACCAGCCACAGCAGATAAGCCACGATCAGAATTCCGGCCACGACAAGGCTGAGCGAGTTCCGGTCTTCCTCATGGAGCACATGCGTGTTCAGGAATATGGCCGGTACGAACAACGCGATGATGGCGACAATCATCAAAGAGCCGTTCATTCCGGCTAACGTGACGTTGTATTTCTGTACCTTGAACTTTAATCCGCCCGCAAACAGGCTAAGTCCGAGGACAAGCAGCAGGTTCCCGATAATCGATCCGGTGATGCTGGCCTTGACCATATCAAAAAGGCCTTCCTTCACGAGCAAAATCGCGATAATCAGTTCGGCCGCGTTGCCGAAGGTGGCATTCAGAAACCCGCCCAGCCGCTGCCCGGCGTAATGGGCGACGCTCTCCGTCGCTTTTCCCAGGAATCCCGCGACAAAAATAACCGCAATCGCGGCGATAAAGAACTCCAAGGTGGCGGGCCAGTGGGCGTAGTGACCGATGGCGCTGAGTACGAAGAAAAGAATGAGTAAACCGGGAGACAAATATTTCTTCATTTTTACACCCCTGTTATTTAATTTTGCATTGGCAGTGAAACCGGCAGGTGTAGGGAATAACTACACTTCAAGTTCAATATAACCAATAACGTGATGATTATAAACGAAACGTGAAAATTGGTCTATATTTGCTTAATAAGAAATTAGCAATTACAATGGGTAATAATGAGGTTTGAAGGAGGAAAGACCATGACCGAGCAATTGCAACTGGATTTGGGGGTAATTCGGGTTTCTGATGATGTAGTTTCCAAAATCGCGGGAATGGCGGCCCTGGAAACCCCCGGCATTGCGGCGATGTCCGGCGGGCTGTCCGAAGGATGGGCCAAGCGGTTAAGCGGCAAAAATGTGCAAAAGGGCGTCACCGTAGAAGTCGGTCAACTGGAAGCGGCGATCGATCTGCGGATCATCGTGCTTTATGAGACTCCGATCCACGAAGTGTGCCGGATGCTGCAGCAGAATGTACGTGAAGCCGTTGAGAACATGACCGGTTTGAAAGTGGTGGAAGTGAACGTGAAGGTCGAAGGCGTGGCGTTTAAAGACGACGAGGCCTAAGCGCCCGGGCGTCCACAGTCCGATCGGCATTGTTCCTGCAAAAATCAAAAGACTCCAGGAAAGGATCCTGAAGTCTTTTTTTGCGTTCACCTGGATTCGTCAGCCTTGACGGCGTCTGCGTTGGCTCCAGTCGTAAGTGGCCGATTCTTTCATGACCACGGATTTCGTACGCTCCTGTTTGGCCGGCAGGGAGGATTGGCGGGAGATGCTCAAAACGATGCCCATCGCCACCATCATCACGAGCAGCGAGGAGCCTCCGTAACTGATGAACGGAAGCGTGACCCCCGTGACCGGAATCGTACGGGTAACGCCGCCGATGTTAACGAAAGCCTGAATCGCGATCAGGCCCATGATCCCCACCCCCATCAACGTTCCGAAGGCGCTCTGGCAGCGAAGGGACACGAGCAGACCCCTCCATATAAAGTAAATGTAAAACAACAGAAAAATCAGGGTGCCGAGAAAACCGAATTCTTCCCCGATGACGGAGAAAATAAAGTCGTTATAGGCGTTCGGAAGATAATGCAACTTCTGTATGCCTTGTCCAAATCCGGTACCGGTCACGCCGGCATGTCCGATGGCCGTCAGGGATTGAATCAGATTATATCCGGTATGCTGCGGATCCGCCCACGGATCCAGATAAGCCTGAATCCGCCCCATCTTGTAATCGCTCCCCGTGTCGGCGGTATCGCCCGGGTTGATCTTGTCCCAAAGGGCTCCGACCCCCATCACGATGCTCGCTCCCAGAACCAGCAGCGCGATGGAACCCATGATATGCTTCAGATTGGCTCCGCCCGCAAAAATAATCAGGCCCGCCGTGGCGACGAGGATCATACAGGAACCCAGGTCGGGCTGAAGCATGATCAGACCGGCCACAAAACCTACAATGACCATGACCGGTATGTAGCCTGTGCGAAGATCGCGGAATCGTTCGCCTTTCTTGGAAATCAGGGCGGACAAATACATGATGGTCGTCACCTTGGCCAATTCCGTGGGCTGAATCCCGAGCGAGCCGACGTTCAGCCAACTGCTGGCCCCGTTGATGCCGCCGGAGAACGGAACGATCATCAATAGAATAATGGCTAATATAAATACAGGGACAAACAGTTTCTTATATTTCTCATAGGGAATGTTCATCGCTATAAACATGCCGATTAGGCCTACAAAAGCAAATATGATTTGCTTTTTGGTAAAATACAACGGATCGTAGCCGAAGTTTTTGTTGACCATGGCGATGCTGGAGCTGGAGCTGAACACCATCACAATCCCGAACCCCACCATAAGCAGCGTCAGTACGAGAAGCTGAAAATCAGGGGTTCCGCGCCGGGGCTCTTCTTTGTTGTCTCTCATGAAAGCCGGGCTTAAGCCTCGAGGAGTTCCTTCAACTCTGCGAGCTTATGCGTCGCCGTCTTCATGACCAGCGCCGGAATTTCCGATTCGTATTCCAGCCCGTGTGGGAAAGTGGCCCGCCCCATGTAGACCGCTTCGATTGCCAGAATCGTGTCCGGACGCTCCAACTTGCCTTCAACCGCTCGCGTATTGATGCGAAGGTAGTATTCATCGTTGTTGTGTTCGATTTTATAGTCGTATGTAGCGCGGTAATATTCCCACTGCCAGCGAATAAAGCCAACTTTCTCGGCAGATTCGTCCAAATAGGCCAAATCGCTCTTTAGTCCATCCAAACCTGTATTTTCAACTATCATCTGTCGGAAGGCCTCCTTATAATGTTCGTAAAAAAGTCATGAGTTCTCTCCCCATGATATTATGTTTCCATCACTTGTGCAAGCACGGAAAGCCTTGTGCAAAGTGAAGTTTCCGCCTTTTCGTCCGCGGGCCGCGCATATTAAGAAGACTTGTTTTCTGTTACAATGAAATCAATGATTTCGGTAGAGAGGGAAGTGGGCGAATGGATAGGGGAGCGCTTAAGGCTTTATTTAAAGGCATGGTGGAAGACCGGCGCTATTTGCACCGGCATCCCGAACTCTCTTTTATGGAAAAAGAAACGGCGGATTACGTGCAAAAGCGGCTGGAGAAACTCGGCGTGGAGGTGACGGCCGGCGTCGGGGGATTCGGCATCATCGGGCGCGTGCGCGGCGGCCGACCCGGGAAGACGGTGGCCCTGAGAGCGGACATGGACGCGCTGCCCATTCAGGACGAGAAGGACTGCGATTACGCGTCCGGCGTTCCCGGGGTGATGCATGCCTGCGGTCATGACGGGCACACGGCCGTTCTCCTGGCCTTGGCGGAATATTATAGCGGCCGGAGGGAAGAACTGAGCGGGGAAGTGCGGCTGCTGTTCCAGCCGGCGGAGGAAGTTTGCCCTGGCGGCGCGGTGTCGATGATCGAGGCCGGCGCGCTGAACGGGGTGGACGTCATCTACGGGGTCCATCTATGGACGCCGATCCCCGCGGGCACGGCAATGAGTGCGGCGGGGCCGCTGATGGCCTCCACGGATGAGTTCTTCATCGACGTCCAAGGGAAAGGCGGGCACGGCGGGATGCCGCACAGAACGATCGACAGTGTCGTCGCGGCTTCGGCGCTGGTCCTCCAACTGCAAAGCGTGGTCAGCCGCTCGGTCGATCCCCTCAATCCGGCGGTGGTTACGGTCGGATCGATTCAAGGGGGGACCGCGCAGAACGTGATCGCCGACCGCTGCAGGTTATCGGGGACCGTCCGCTGCTTCGACGAGGACACCCGGGAGCTGATCCGGACGCGGATCCATGAACTGGCCGCAGGAACGGCCGCGGCTTATGGAGCTACGGCCAACGTCGACTATATGATGGGCTATCCCTGTCTGGTCAACCATCCCGGCGAATTTCAGCGTTTTTACGAGTCCGGAGCCCCCGATGCGGGATTAAAGCCGGCCACCTCGCCGAAGATTATGCCGGCGGAGGATTTCGCCTATTATTTGCGGCAAGTTCCGGGCTGCTTTATGCTGGTGGGGGCGGGAAACGCGGAGAAGGGGGCGGTTTATCCCCATCATCATCCGAGGTTTGATATCGATGAGGAGGCGATGCTTCACGCCGCCTTACTCATGGCGGCGATGGCCGATGCCTACTTTGCGGAGCATGCGTCCGGATCCGGCGCATAAACCGGCTCCTCCTTTGGAATTCTATTGACCGAAGGAGGGATCCAACATGAGAAAAGTGAGTGAAATTATGACCCGTAACGTCGTAACGGTGTCTCCCGAAGACAACGTTTTTGAAGTGGCGGTCAAAATGAAGGAGCATGACACCGGTTTTATTCCGGTTTGCGAACAAGGAAGCGATCGGCTGCTCGGGGTCATTACGGACCGCGACCTGGTCATCCGGGGCATCGCCGAGAAGCATCCGGGTTCGACCGCCGTCGAAAAAGTCATGACCCGCGGTCTCAGAACGGCTACGCCGGACACCTCGGTGGACGAAGCGGCCGAGCTGATGGCCGAGCAGCAAATCCGGCGGCTGCCGGTGACCGAGGGCGACCGGCTGATCGGGGTCGTTTCGATCGGCGACCTGGCCGTGCGGGGCATCTTTGCCGACAATGCCGGCGAAGCGTTGTCGGAGATATCGGAGCAGGTGCATTAGGGCAGCCGACCCCCGGTCTACGGGGAGGCGCGGGAGAAGAAGTTCGCGGCCGACCGGCTTGCGGGCTTCTTTGTTTTTTAACAGTGTGAAAGGGAGGATGCCGATGAACAGGGAAGGATCCTGCATTGTGCAGCGGGATTTGACGGTGCTGCTTGAAAAAAAACATCCCGGCTACGAATCGGCGCGGGAAAGGCTGGCCGGGTTTGCGGAACTGGTGAAGAGTCCGGCTTATTACCATACATATCGCGTTACCCCGTTGTCTTTGTGGAACGCCGCCGCGGCCGGGATGAGCGCGGAGGACATTCTGACAGAGCTGCGGCGGCTGTCCCGCTGGGAGCTGCCGGGCGGAGTGGACGAGGAGGTCCGGATGTGGGTTTCCAGATTCGGCAGCCTCAAGCTGTTCAGGGCGGAAGAGCCGGGACGCCTGGTCCTGGAATGCGTGAGCGGGGAGGAAGGCCTGATGGCCCGGCTGCTGAAGGAGAAATCCCTTGAGCCGTACAAGCTTGAGCCGGCCGGTGACTACCGCTGCTTCCTGCCCCAGGTGTGGCGCGGAGCGCTTAAACAATCCCTTGCCCATCTCGGGTACCCTGTGCTGGACGAAGTCGGGTATCATCACGGACAATCGTTGCCCATGGCCTTACGGGACGTAACGGGCGGCGGGAAACCTTTCGCCCTCCGGCCCTATCAACAAGCGGGTGTCGAAGCGTTTGCCGGGGGAGGCGACGGCGGAGGCAGCGGTGTCCTCGTTCTGCCTTGCGGCGCGGGAAAAACGGTCATCGGGCTCGCGGCGATGGCCCATTTTCAGAGTGAAACCTTGATTCTGACTTCCAACGTCACCTCGGTGCGCCAATGGATTGCGGAAATCCGGGATAAAACGACACTGCCGGAGGACGCGGTCGGCGAATACTCGGGGGAGAAGAAACAGGTTTGCCCGGTTACGGTTTCGACCTATCAGATCCTGACCCATCGCGCTAAGAAAGAAGAGGGCTTTAAGCATATGAGCCTGTTCAATCAGCGGGATTGGGGGCTGATCATTTACGACGAGGTACATTTGCTTCCCGCTCCTGTGTTCCGGGCAACCGCCGATATCCAGGCGACCCGCCGGCTTGGGTTAACCGCTACGCTCGTACGGGAGGACGGCTGCGAACGCGACGTCTTCTCGCTGATCGGGCCGAAACGTTACGAAATCCCTTGGAAGACGCTGGAGGAACGGGGGTTCATCGCGACGGTGGAATGCCGGGAAGTCCGGGTCGGCATGCCGGATGCGGTCAGAGAGCGCTATATCCGCGCGGAGGGAAAGGAGAAATACCGGATTGCGGCGGAGAACCCGCGAAAAACGGAAATGGTGCGGCGTTTGGTCAGCCGCCATGCCGGCCGGCAAATTCTAATTATCGGGCAGTATTTGAATCAACTGCGCGAAGTGGCCGAAACGCTGCGCGTTCCGCTTATTACCGGCAGTATGCCGCAGCAGGAGCGGGCAACCTGGTTCGCCCGGTTTCGCGAGGGGAAGATCCCGGTGCTTGCCGTTTCCAAGGTGGCCAACTTTGCCGTCGACTTGCCCGATGCGTCCGTCGCGATCCAGATTTCCGGAAGCTACGGCTCCCGTCAGGAGGAGGCGCAGCGGCTCGGGAGAATACTGCGGCCCAAACAGGATGGCGGAGGCGCCTATTTTTACACCCTGGTCTCGGAGGAGACCCGGGAGCAGGATTTTGCGCTGCGGCGCCAATTGTTCCTGATCGAACAAGGTTATGAATACGCCGTTACGGGAGAACGGGGGGAGGGCGCATGATCGAAGCGATTTTCCGGCGGTTCGCCGGACTGCCGTTCAAGCTGGAGAAGCTTGATGAGGCGGCGTCCGGCCGATTGACCGGAGCCGATCTGAGAGCGGCCCTGCCGGGGCTGCTGAGAGGCGGACAACTGGCCGCCGTCAAAAAGGCTTGGGGGGAAATGCTGTACTACATCCCCGCGGAGCGGCTGCCGGAGTTATGGGGACGAACGCCATTTCCCGAGCTTACGCCTTTGGCAGCTACGGATGCCCGGCTGCAAAGAGAAGCAGGTCCCGGCCTGGCCTTGGACCTATTCCGGGCCCTGACGTGGGCCGGCCGGAACGGGCTGCCCGTTACCTCCAAGGGAACCCTTCATCAACGGTCGATCGGCAAGCTGGCGGGGCACTTGTACTTGCAGGAGAACGATATCGCCGGACTCCATCTGCGCTATCCCCACCACGACGTTTATCCCCCCCAACTGGCCGTGGTGCTCGATTTGCTGCTCTCCTTCGAGTTATTGGTGAAGGAGCGCGCAAGCTGGAGTCTGAATTCCCGGGAGCTTTCGGCCTGGCTGAGCTTGGAACAAGAGGAGATGGATGCGCTGTTGTTCCGCGAACTGCTTCACCGCTATATTCCTGATGATGTTTCCGCGCAGCACGGCGTATACAGGCTGATTCAGCCCGATCTGCGGGAAGGGACATGGTACTCGCTGCAAGACATGATCAAGTCCCTGCAATCCATAGGGATGGTCCCCGGCAGTCCGCCGGAGTTTCTCCAGGGATGGCTGGAGAACTGGCTTAAAGCCCTGGCGGGTTTCGGCTGGGTGGATTTCGGGACCGATGAGGGGGGCGAAGGCTGCTTCCGCTGGCGGAAAAAGCCGGATTTGCGACGCTTGCCGAAGAACGGACAAGCTGCGGAGGGCTCCCTGGCGGACGGAGGCCTGGATGATGGCGGGAAGTATGGACTTGGGCCGTCTTCGCCCCCTTTCATCATCGTGCAGCCGGATTTTGAGATCCTGGTGCCCCCGGACGTATCCTACCGGGTGCGCTGGGAACTTGAGGCCTTCTGCGAAAATTTGACGATGGACCGAATGTCCGTTTACCGGCTGACCCGACAGAGCGTCTCCAAAGCGGCCGAGCTGGG
The DNA here is from genome assembly GCF_008084145.1 of Paenibacillus faecis. GTDB lineage: Bacteria > Bacillota > Bacilli > Paenibacillales > Paenibacillaceae > Fontibacillus > Fontibacillus faecis. The sequence continues at coordinate 591,084 of NZ_VSDO01000002.1, forward strand.
CCGATCCCCGGCGGAGGTACTGGAGCTGCTGGAGACTCGGGCGGAAGCGGTGCCGGACAACGTCCGCTCGGCGCTCGAGCAATGGGGCCGCGAGCTGGGCCGCACCTTGCTGGAGGAGCGGATGCTGCTGCGCTGTGCGGACGAGGAAGCGGCGGAGACGGTGGCATCCTTGCCGGCCCTTGCCGGACTTTTGGAGCGGATCGGCCCCCGCGATTTTATCGTGGAGGACGCCCAGGCCGCTAAAGTCCGCAGGGTGCTGGAGGAAGCCAGATTGGCCCCGCCCAAGTCCGGGGGGCCATCCGCTGCCGCTCCGGATTTCCCGCGGCTGGAGGAAGGAACCGGACATGCGCCTGCGGCACTGCGGGGGACGCAGCCGGAGCGGGCCTGGATATTTAACGGCCGGAATCTCCATTTCTACGAACCGTCCGAGGCGATTCCGCCATTATCGGAGCTTTTTCCGGGATATGAGGAGGTTCCGGGGATGTGGTTGAAGGAGCTGCGTTCCTATCACGGCTCAACGGCGAGAAAAGTGATGGAGCAGGCCATCGCCTGGAGGACTAAAGTAGAACTGAAAATGAACGGTTCGGTGGAGGAATTCTGTCCGCTTTTTTTGAAAGGGGACGAAAAGTGGACGGTCGTCGGACGGCTGCTGAAACCTTCCCTAAACGGAGAAGAAGTTATCCCTCCGCAAGGGGAAATCGAACTGGCGCCGGACCGCTGGGAAGCCATGCGGCTGCGGCTGCCTGAACTCTCCTAATCTACGGGGCTCCCTCTTCTTCTCGTCGCAAGATTATGGTATGATTATCTCGTCTACCGCTTTGGCGGACTACACTTGTAAGGAATCGAGATGATAATTCATGAGCGTAACGGAGATCAACACGGTCGATATGGCCGAGCTGCTGACAAACGCCTATGAATTAGGCGATTTGATAAATAAATCCGCTGCGGTTTCCGACTATTTGTACTGGAAACGCCGGGTCGAGGAGGATGCCGAAATCCAGGCCCTCGTCAAGAAATTGGCGGCCAAGAAGGAGCTGTTCGAGGAAACGCAGCGCTTCGGCCATTTTCATCCCAACTACCATGAAGCCAAGGACAAAGTAACCGAGGTGGAGCTGGAGTTGGAGCAATTTGAAGCGGTACGCCGCTTTAAAGCGGCGGAGAAGGAGTTGGACGATATTCTTCACCAAATGTCCGAGATTATCGCTTATGCCGTTTCGGACAGCATTAAGGTGCCGAGCAACGATCCGAATCCGAAGGGCGGAGGCTGCGGAAGCGGCGGAGCGTGCGGTTGCGGATAAGGCCGGCGCTGAAGACATAAGGCGCTTCATGCGGAAGAGGGGGGGAGAAATCATGTTTCCGGAACGGACCGGTTATATTATTTGGGTCAGCGACCTGAAGGCGGCAAGAAATTTGGAGAAATACGGAAGCGTTCATTACTTGTCGCGGCGGATGCATTATGTGGTTATGTACGTGAACGCGGACCGGGCGGAGGAGACGATGAAGAACGTCCGCAAACTCCCCTATGTTCGCAAAATCGAACGTTCCTACCGGAACGAAATCAAGACGGAATACAGCAAGGATGTTCCGGACAAAACCCGGTATTACGGTTTATAGTTTTACGGAAAAGGCGGCCCTCGGGCCGCTTTTTTTATGGGCATCTACGGAAAGGGAGGCGCGGGATTTTTAAAGTAAGCTGTCAGGGCCTGAATTGGTACAAATTTTTCTATCTTAAGTCTTGTCGAACCGTTGGTTATGATGTATTATGTTGGGTAATTATACTTAGTTATAAAGTCCTAGAACTCGAGGTGCGGCAAATGAGAAATACGGTTACGGAGCGGCGGGCCACTTGCGGAAGACAGCCTGTTTTATTGGGGGACAAGGCCATTGCCGACATCGTTATTACCCATCATGCCAGGTTAAGATATCAGGATCGGGTCGATCGCCGCGGTTCCGCGACGAATGAGATAGCGCGCTGGGCTTGGGGATGGCTCAAGCAAGGCAGAATGAAGCCGTATTACCGAAACGGAGAGGACGTCTACCTCGTCGATGACGATTTGGTATTTGTGGCGGAGTTTACGGAGATCCCCGGGATGTATACGGAACAGGCCAAGCCTGTATATAAAATGATTATCGTAACCTTTCTGGGCAGGATGTCGGAGACGATCGAGCTTCGCGACCTGAAATCTTACTATTCCTGGCTGCGGCATTCCCGGCGCATGACCTTGATGAAGAATACGCGCAAACGCAAATAGAATGAGCATGTTCCGACAGGGGCATGCTTTTTTTTGTGCTCTTCCTCGTGGTATTGTAGGGGGAGAAGAAGGAGTGGAACAAGGATGGCGTTGAACTATCATCAACTGCATATTTTTTATACGGTTGCGGAGCGGGGAAGCTTCTCGGCGGCGGCCCAGGCGCTTCATATGACCCAGCCGGCGGTCACGATGCAGATTCAGGCGCTGGAGGATCACTTCGGCAGCAAATTGCTGGTCCGGTCGACGAAACGGATCGAGCTGACCGAAGCGGGCCATACGCTGTTTCCTTATGCAAGGCGGAGCCTTGAATTGATGCGGGAAACCGAGCGGGCCATGTCGCGTTTTGCCTCGATGCTGAAGGGAAGGCTTCAGCTCGGAGCCAGTCTGACGATCGGCGAATATGTACTGCCCAGGCTGCTGGGGGGATTCGCGGTAAAATACCCGGATGTCTCCATCGCGCTCAAGGTAATGAACACGGCTCAAATCATGGAGGAGATCGTCGGGCATCAGCTGAATTTCGGCCTTGTCGAAGCGCCTGTGCATCATCCTGATATGGTATCGGAGCCCGTGATGGAGGATGAGCTGAAGCTGATCGTTCCGGCCGGCCATCCTCTGGCGGAGAAGGAGCGGGTCCGGTTGAGCGAGGTCATGAACTATTCCTTCGTGCTGCGGGAAAAAGGTTCGGGAACCCGGCAGGTGATGGAAGCGGAACTGGAGCGGCTGGGCATCGCGGCGGAACGGATGGAAGCGGTGATGGAGCTGGGCAGCACCGGCGCGGTGAAATCGGCGGTGGAAGCCGGCCTGGGCGTCACGATCATCTCCCCGTCCTCGGTGAAGCACGAGCAGGCGTTAGGCCTGCTGAAGGTGGTGGATATTGAGGATGCCGAGTTCAAGCGCCAATTTTATTCCATCCATTTGAAATCTACGGTACTGCCCGTCTCGGCGGTTACTTTTTTAACGTATTTGCGCGGATTCAAAAAATCGTTCTATATAAGTTGAACTAAAGAATTGGCACTAGGCAAGAGTGTGAAATGATTCTGGAGAAGCTACCAGCTTTCTGAAAGAAAGCTGGCATCAGAAGCATAAGCTAAAGCTCGCCTTTGTGACCGGATTTCTACCTTGAATAAATATAAATAAAGAAATCTGGGAGCAACAGCGATCGGAAGAACATTTCACACGGCTGCAGCCACTAGCGTTGCATTAACCGTGGGGTTCAATAGCTGTAACCGCCTCTCTTTGAGCTCTGGCCGGTGGATAAGGGTCATTTGGAGCGCTATTTTGTCGAATTTGGCTCTTTGGTGTGAAATAGAGGTCATTTGGGGCCTTATTTTAGAGAAAGTCGGGCAAAAACCGGATTTTTGGGCTCGCACCAGAGAAATAGGGTCCTTTTTAGCCGCTATTCTTCCTGAAAAAGCAAATCTGGGCGAAATAGCAGCCCAAAACGCCGCTATTATAACGGACGGCCAGAAAAAGTTGCGGCCCGCAGCACTAAGTCAGGTTTAATGTAACGTCAGTGACCCACGGCTGGAAATAAGGCCTTTTTTGACCGCTATTTTCTCGGTAGAGGCGAATCGGGCCGAAATAACGGCCCAAAAGGCCGCTATTGCAGCGACAGCGAGCAGGTGAAAAGGATTCTATTCACGCTCTTGACCCGCAACTAAATGGTTGGGTTCGAAATAAAGGGAATTCTTCCCGTTAATTTGGTACGTACGCGGCCACAGGGGCCAATTAGCCGGATAACCTCCCGTTAATTCGCCTGAAATGGGGTATATCGGCAATATAGCCGCGAAATAGATGGAGCTTCTCCAGCTAAATTCGATCGAGGGGCCAAGAGCGGTACATGAACGGGAAAGTTTGCCTTTAATGATGCGGAATCCGACGGAGGGACTTTATTCTTGGAACAACATACCTGAGGAGGGGCAAAAATGATGCAAAGCAAAGGCGAAACGGGGCGGCAAGAACGATACGATTTGCATACCCATACGCGAGCTTCGGACGGGATGAACGCGCCCGCCGATAATGTCCGTTTGGCGAGAGAACAAGGCCTTACGGGTCTGGCGATCACGGACCACGATACGGTAGCGGGGGTCATGGAAGCGATGGCGGAGGGCGAGCGGCAGAGCATACTCGTGATTCCGGGGGTGGAAATCAGCACCCGGGCCTCGGGAAAAGACATCCATGTATTGGGGTACTTTATCCAAACGGACGATCCCGTGCTGCTGCAAAGATTGGCCAGCTTAAGGGAGACCCGCGAGGCCCGGAATGTCCAAATCATAGACAAGCTGAACGGTCTCGGGATTTCCATTACGTTGGACGAAGTCAAGGCGGGGCTGGGCCGGCCTTTGCGGCCGGATGAAAGCCTGGGCCGGCCCCATATCGCCGACGCGTTGGTTCGTAAAGGACTGGCCGCCGATATGCGGGATGCTTTTGACCGGTATCTCGGAGAAGGGAAGCCCGGATACGCCTCTTTGCCCCGGATTTCGCCGGAAGAAGCGATGGGATGGATCCGCGAAGCCGGAGGCGCGCCGGTTCTGGCCCATCCCGGCTTGTACGGCGATGACGAACTGGTGGAAACGATCGTGGCGAAGGGCCGGCCGGCGGGGATCGAGGTGTATCACTCCGACCACGGACCGGAGGACGAGGAGCGCTATCTCGTGCTGGCGCGGCGATACGGACTGATCGCCACCGGCGGTTCCGATTATCACGGCGTCCGGCAGGGCGTCGTCTTTCACGGCGATCTCGGCAGCCGCTACGCCGACGGAGAGTGCGTCCGACAATTGCAAAACGCCGCGGAGCACGGCGGCCGTTGAACAAAGAACCTTCCTAAAACGCAGATATTCTGCGTTAGGAAGGTTCTTGTTTTGTCGGCGGTGTGTTAGCCTCTATCCGTTTTTTACCGCACTCGGCAGTTTTTTGATCAACTGCTCATCCGGCGTCACGAACAAGGTGCGTTGGTGATCATAGATGACGAAGCCCGGTTTCGCCCCGCTCGGTTTGCGGACGTAGCGGATCAGCGTGGAGTCCACCGGCACGCTGCTCGATTCCCTGGCCTGGCTGAAATAGGCCGCCAGCTGGGCCGCTTCATTCAGCGTCGCATCGCCAAAACCGCTGCCGCGGATAACCACATGCGAACCCGGTATGTCTTTCGTATGCAGCCAGGTATCGTTCGGTCCGGCGAGCCGGTTGGTCAGGTATTCGTTTTGCAGGTTGTTCTTGCCGACGCAAATTTCGAAGCCCTCGGAAGAGGTATAAACATGCAGCGTCGGGCGGTCGTTCTTTTTCTTCTTTTTGCCTTTCTTCGCCCGGTCCCGCAAATATCCCTGCTGGATCAATTCCTCGCGAATTTCGTCGACATCGCTCAAGGAGGCGTACGACAATTGCTGGAGAAGCTCCTCAAGGTACACGATCTCCTCCCGCGTCTTCCGCATCTGCTCATCGATCACCGCAAGGCTATTTTTAAACTTGTTGTATTTTTTAAAATAACGCTGGGCGTTCTCCGAAGGAGTAAGCAGCGGATCGAGCGGAATTCGCTCCGTCTTCTGCTCCTCGTCATAGTAGTTGACCAACTCGGCCGTGCGATCACCTTTCTTGATCAAATGCAGGGACGGCAGCAGAAGCTCGCCCCAAATCCGGTAACGCTCGGCATCTTCCGCTTCCCCTAGATCTTTCTCCAGGTTGGACAGTTTTTTGATGTTTTTGTTCCGTTCATTTTGCAAAAATCGCAGCAGATCGCTGGTCTTCTGCTTTACGGTATCCCGCAGCGCCTTCTCCCCGAAATACTCCTCCATGCACTCGCTGATGGAGCCGTAAGTTTTGGCTTCCCCCCGGATCAGCGTCAGCCGGACGGCGGAGAAAACCGGCTTCCCCGCTTCGTTATCTCCGGTCACAGGAGTGTACCGGTGGTTCCGCACATCCTCCATAAGCTGGTCGAAGGCGGCCCAGAGCTTCTCCGGATCCCCGCTTCCCTGCGCTGGCCGATTGCCGCCATCAGCGCGGCGGCCGATCTCCTCCGCGATCAGCGGGCTCAAGCCGCTGTAAGCGCCGACGATCCAGCCGGCCCCCCCGTTTTGCTCGGCAGCGTTTTGCCAGGCGCTGAAGAAGTTTTCTTTGCCCGTATGCAGCGGATCCAGTTTATTCTGCTGCGGAGGCTCCGTATAGGAGAAACCCGGCATTACGACACGGTATCCGCTGATGGCGGGGGTCACGTGATGAATGCCGTCGAGCTGTGTTCCTGTTGCCGGATCGACCAGAATAATATTGCTGTGCCGTCCCATCAGCTCCACGATCAGTCGCTTCACCGAGACGTCGCCGAGTTCATCGCGCTGGCGAACATCGATATGGATGATCCGCTCCATTCCGACTTGCCGGATCGCTTCGACGATACCTCCTTCGCAGTGTTTCCGGAGGAGCATGCAGAACATGGGGGCTTCCAGCGGATTCGGAAAAGATTCCTCCGTCAGATGCACGCGGGGATAGGTCGGATTTGCCGACAGCAGCAGACGTTTATTTCCGCCGGAGGCGCGAAGCTGCATGATGATATCGCTGGATGAGGGCTGATGTATTTTATTGATGCGCCCGCCCACGATGGTTTGCAATTCGTGAACGATCGCTCGGGTTACGATTCCGTCAAGTGCCATAACAATATATTCTCCCGTCTTGTTTCAATATAAATTGCTTCGTGCTTCTTTCTATGATGCCATACTTCCGGCAAAAACTTAAGAGCCGCGCTGTGATAATTTGGGACTGGCCGGAATACATTTACCCTAGGTGGAAAAGCCTTCACGCTGTATACCGCACAAAATACGGGAGGGGAATTGGGAGGATGGAACAAAAAAACTGGCACCAGTGGAGTGGCGATGAGCTTCTTGAGCGGTTCGGCGTCACGCGCGAACAGGGCCTGACCCAGGAGGAAGCGGCTCGAAGACAGGAGCGGTACGGAGTAAACGAGCTGGCGGAGGGACAGCGCATTTCCCCGTGGCTGTTGTTCTTGAACCAGTTCAAGGATTTCATGATGCTTATCCTGATGGGCGCCACACTGATCTCGGGCATCCTCGGCGAATATTTGGACGCCGTTACCATTATAGCGATCATCGTCTTGAACGGGGTGCTGGGCTTCGTGCAGGAATTCCGGGCGGAGCGCTCTCTGCGGGCTTTAAAGCAACTGTCGGCCCCCCACGCCAATGTGCTCCGGGAAGGCGTGGTCAGGCATATTCCCGCGAAGGACCTCGTTCCCGGCGATATCGTGATTCTGGAAAACGGAGACCGGATTCCGGCCGATATCCGCTGGCTGTCGGCCAACAGCCTGGATGTGGAAGAATCGGCCTTGACCGGGGAATCGCATCCGGTCGGAAAGCACGCCGAAACGATCCGCGAAGCGGACGTACCGCTGGGCGATCAGAAGAACATCGGCTTTATGGGCACGATGATCACGCGGGGGAGCGGCCGAGGCCTGGTGATTCGCACGGGGATGGATACGGAGATGGGCAAAATCGCCGACCTGATCCAAAATACGGATACCCAGGAAACACCGCTGCAACGAAGGCTGGAACAGCTTGGGAAAATATTGATTTACCTGGCGCTGGCTCTCACCGTACTCGTCGTGGTCGTCGGGATCTTGCACGGACAGCCTGCGGGCGCGATGTTCTTTGCGGGGGTAAGTCTCGCGGTGGCGGCGATTCCGGAAGGTCTGCCGGCGATCGTCACGATCGCGCTGGCGCTCGGCGTGCAGCGGATGATCAAGCGCAAGGCGATCGTCCGCAAGCTGCCTTCCGTCGAAACGCTGGGCTGCGCCTCGGTTATTTGCTCGGACAAAACGGGAACGCTGACGCAAAACAAGATGACGGTTACCCGGCTTTGGCTGGAAGGGCGTTCGCTGGAGGTCACCGGGGAAGGCTACGAGCCGATCGGGCAAATATTGGAGAATAAGCAGCCGATCGACATCAAGATGGACCAGAGCCTCCGGCGTTTGCTGCAGGTCAGCGCGCTTTGCTCCAACGCGGAGATCTCCGAGGTCGATGCCGATGTGCGCGGCCGCAAAAAACCGAAGGAGGAGCCGCAGGGAACGCATTGGATTTTGAAGGGGGATCCTACGGAAGGCGCGCTCGTCGTGCTTGCTTCCAAAATGGGGCTGACCCCCGCGGCCTTAAGCACGTCATACCGGCGGGAGCGGGAGTTTCCGTTCGATTCGAAACGGAAGATGATGTCGGTCGTGGTGACCCACCAGGGCGGAAGGATGGCTCTCGTCAAGGGTGCTCCGGATATGCTGCTGGATAAATGCGCGTACATTCTCTGGGAAGGCAAGGTGGTTCCGTTTACGGGCACCTTGCGGAGCCGGGTGCAGGCCGAGAATGAGGGGATGGCCCGCAGCGCGCTGCGCGTCTTGGGACTGGCATACCGCGAGGTGAAACCGCACGAGTCGATGGCGGAGGAAGGGGCCGTGGAATCGCAGCTGATCTTCGTCGGGCTGGCCGGCATGATCGATCCGCCCCGCCGCGAAGCGCGGGATGCGATTGCCGTTTGCCGCCGGGCCGGCATCAAAACCGTGATGATCACCGGGGATCACCGGCTTACGGCGGAAGCGATCGCTACGGACCTCGGTATCCTGCCGCGCGGAGGCGTGTCGATGTCGGGTCAGGAATTGGCCGCGCTCAGCGATGAAGAGCTGGACCGACGGGTCGACGACACCTATGTTTATTCGCGCGTGGCCCCCGAGCATAAGCTGCGCATTGTCAAAGCGCTGCAGAGCAAAGGGCATGTCGTCGCAATGACCGGGGACGGCGTCAACGACGCGCCGGCGATCAAAGCCGCCGATATCGGCATTGCCATGGGGATAACGGGGACCGATGTGTCCAAGGAAGCCTCATCGCTTATTCTGAGCGACGACAACTTCTCCTCGATTGTAGCCGCGATCGAAGAGGGGAGAAGCATCTATGAAAATATCCGCAAGTTTATCCGCTATTTGCTGGCTTCGAATGTCGGTGAAATATTAACGATGTTCTTCGCTATGCTGGCGGGCCTTCCGCTGCCGCTGCTCCCGATTCAGATTCTGTGGGTCAATCTCGTCACGGACGGCCTGCCGGCGATGGCGCTCGGCGTGGATCAACCCGAAAAAGACTTGATGGAGCATAAACCGAGAGGGGCGAACGAGAATATTTTTGCCCGCCGGCTCGGCTGGAAAATCCTCAGCCGCGGCTTGCTGATCGGCCTGTGTACGCTCGCCGCCTTCTGGCTGACGTACCGGGTGGCTCCGAACGATCCGGCCCAGTTGGCCAAAGCCCAGTCGGTGGCCTTCGTGACGCTGGTGATGGCCCAACTGATTCACGTCTTCGACTGCCGCAGCTCGCGCTCGATTTTCCACCGGAATATTTTGCAAAACCGCTATCTCGTCCTAGCCGTTCTTTCTTCCGTGCTGCTGCTGCTCGGCGTCATGTATATCGAAGCGTTGCAGCCGATCTTCAAAACCGTGCCGCTCGGTACGCGCGAATGGGCCATCTCGCTCGTCGCCGCCGGCATTCCGACCTTCCTGCTTGGCGCGGGCAGCGTATGGTCCGGCAGACGGCGCAGGAATTATAACGGGCCCCGTCCGATGGCCACGGTGAAAAGTACAAATATTCGTGCATAGAATCAATACCATTCCACCCCTCAAGCCGATAGACTAACCCCATGGAGCAAGCTTAGCTCGGCAATGCATGCGAGGGGTGGAAGAAAATATGGAATTTACTAAAATGCATGGACTCGGCAATGATTTTCTCGTTTTTTACGGAGAAGAAGACCTCCCGGAACGGGTTTCGGAGTTGGCGATCGCGTGGTGCAACCGGTATTTTGGCGTCGGAGGGGACGGGCTGGTTTTTATCCTGCCTTCGGAGAAAGCGGATTTCCGCATGCGGATTATCAATTCTGACGGCACTGAGGCCGAACAATGCGGCAATGCCATCCGCTGTGTGTCCAAATACGTATATGACCACGGCTACACGGATAAAGACCGGATTACTATCGAAACGCTGGGCGCCGGGGTGCAGCGGGTTTCTTTGCAAATCGAGGACGGGGTTGTCCGGACCGTCCGGGTGGACATGGGCGAGCCGATTCTGGACGGTTTGGCCGTACCGACCACTTTGGAAGGGAATCCGGTGCTGGCCAGGCCGATTGAAGCGGATGGGCGCCGATTCGAGTTTACGGCCGTCTCCATGGGTAATCCGCACTGCGTCATCTACGTGGACGATGCTCCCAATTTCGACCTGGGCGTCTGGGGGCCGAAGCTGGAGGTGCATCCTTATTTTCCGCGAAAAATCAATGTGGAATTCGCTACCGTCACCTCGCGCGAACGGGTGGAAATGCGCGTATGGGAACGCGGCGCGGGACCGACCTTGGCGTGCGGAACCGGGGCCTGCGCGACACTGGTCTCCTCCGTTCTGAACGGGTTGACGGACCGTGCCGCCTGGATCGGCCTGAAAGGCGGGGATTTGTTTATCGAATGGGATGAACAGGATAACCACGTGTATATGACAGGGCCGGCGGAGACCGTATATAAAGGGAACATTGAGATTTAGGAATCAAGAAACGGGCGGCCAGAGGCCGTCCGTTTTTTTGAGCGATTGGGCCCGGCTTTTGAGCCGGTTATTGTCCGGCGGTAAAATCATTTGTCGGACGGAATTCTTATCAATCCGGTGGATTTATGATACATTAGAATGAAATTATGCACAGTAAGGGCCGCGAACCGGCATTTATAATAACATTACAGGCTTTGGAGGTACGGGGATGAAACCTGATTTGCGCGAAAGATGGGAAAACGGAGTCATTGTTGGGGACGGTGCCATGGGTACTTATTTGTACAATTTCGGTTTTCCCGTGGGCATTTCCTACGAGGAGCTGAATCTGCTTCAGCCGGAAGTCATCGGAGACGTCCATCGCCGGTATATCGACGCGGGGGCCGAGATGCTGGAGACGAACAGTTTTTCCGCCAACTATTATAAGCTGTCCAAATTCGGATTGGAATCCCAGGTCGAGGAAATTAACCGCGCCGCGGTCCGCATCGCCAAAAAGGCGTCGGCCGGACGCGCTTACGTGGCGGGAGCGGTCGGTTCGATTCGGGGCGGGAAGCGCGTCAACGTGACCGATCAGGAGCTTACCCGGTACTACGAGCAGCAAATGGCCGCTTTGCTGAACGAGGAAGTGGACGCGATTTTGCTGGAAACTTTTTACGATCTAGGAGAAATGCGCATTGCTCTGGGCCGGGCGCGGCATTTAACGGATGTTCCGGTCATCTGCCAGTTTGCGGTTGACCAGGTTGGCCGCACATTGGACGGCTATACGATTTCGGACGCCTTCGGCATGCTGCTGGGAGAAGGAGCCGATGTGCTCGGCTTCAACTGCCATTCGGGGCCAAAGGGAATCATGAGCGTGATGTCCCGGCTGGGCGGGCCGCTGAATGTGCCGCTCTCGGTTTTCCCCAACGCGGGGTTGGCCGATTATGTCGATGGAGAATATATATACGGGGCGACGCCGGAGTATTTCGGCGAATGTTCCACCGCTTTTGCGGATTTGGGAGCCCGTTTGATCGGCGGCTGCTGCGGAACGACGCCCGAGCATATCGCCGCGACGGTACAGGCGCTGGCGGCCTATCAGGCTGCCCCGCTGCGGGAAGGCAAACCGCTGCCTAAGCCGAGCGAAACGGCCGTGTTGACCAGGTCGGCGGAGGGTACCGCGAACGGTTCCTCCGGCAACGGAAGGATACCGGCCATCACGGAACTTGTGAAGGAGCGTCATACCGTCATCGTCGAGCTGGATCCCCCGCGGGATTTGGATATCGGTAAATTTATGGAAGGCGCCGCCGCTTTGAAGGAAGCCGGGGTGGACGCGCTGACGCTGGCCGACAACTCGCTGGCCGTTACGCGGATGAGCAATATGGCGCTCGGACACCTGGTGCAAGCCGAACTCGGTCTAAGGCCGCTGATTCATATCGCCTGCCGGGACCGCAATCTGATCGGAACGCAGTCGCATATGATGGGCTTCGATGCCCTTGGCATCGACCACGTGCTGGCGGTGACGGGAGATCCGGCCAGGTTCGGGGATCTGCCGGGAGCCAGTTCCGTGTACGACATGACCTCCTTCGAAATTATCCGCATGATCAAGCAGTTGAACGAGGGCGTGGCTTTTTCGGGCAAGCCGTTGAAACAAAAGGCGAAATTCGTGGTCGGCGCCGCTTTCAATCCGAACGTCAAACATCTCCACAAGGCGGTCGAGCGCCTGGAGAAGAAGATCGCGTCGGGCGCCGATTACATTATGACTCAGCCGGTTTACGATCCCGAGCTGATCGTGGCGATCAGACAGGCGACGGCCCATCTGGATATTCCGATCTTTATCGGGATCATGCCGCTGGCCAGCGGAAAGAACGCCGAGTATCTCCATAATGAAGTACCGGGCATTCAGCTGTCGGAGGAGGTCCGCCGCCGCATGGACGGGCTTCAGGGCGCCGAAGGGCGGGCCATGGGCGTGGAGATCGCCAAGGAATTGCTCGATATCGCCATGGAGCATTTCAACGGCATTTATTTAATGACTCCGTTTATGTTTTATGAGATGAATGTGGCCTTAACCCGCTACGTCCTCGAGAAATCGAAACCGAAGGCGGCCCACTTGTCTCGTTCATAATTATCAATTACAATAGGATAACGGATGTGATGCCTATGTCTCACAGTATGACAGGATACGGCAGCGCCGCCAGAGTCTTCGGCGGATATGTGATTCAGTTTGAGATAAAGTCCGTCAACCACCGCTACTCCGAAATCGTGCTCCGGTTGCCGAGGGAATGGACTTGCTATGAGGATAGCCTTCGGCGGCGGATCCAGCGCGATGTCAAGCGGGGACGGGTTGATGTATATATCAGCAAGGAGCGGGATGACGAAAGCTCCCTTCCTTTTGTACTGAATTCAGGCAGGGTGGAAGCTTACTTGCGGGCGGCGGAGGAGCTGCATACGAAGTACGGATTGGAAGCCTCGCTCAGTGCGAAAGATTTGCTCGCGCTGCCCGACGTTTTAGTCCCGCCCGATCCGCTTGGTGAAGGGGACTTTACCGGCGAAGCCTGGGAAGACGTCCTTCATGGCGGTCTGGAAGAAGCGCTCGGCGGGCTGCTGGATATGCGCAGTAAGGAAGGCCGGCATCTTGCGGCCGACCTGGAGCAGCGGCTTGCCAGGCTGGAAGAGCTGCACGCCGAGCTCAAAACTTATGCGCCTCAGGTCGTGAGCGATTACCGGACCAAACTCAAAGGGCGTTTAACCGAGCTGGTTGAGGGCGCTTTTGACGAGCAGCGCTTCGCCATGGAGATCGCCGTTTTTGCGGACCGGTCCAATATCGACGAAGAGCTCACCCGCTTGGGCAGTCATTTCGAACAGTGCCGGACCCTGCTCCGTTCCACCGAACCGGTGGGGCGCAAGCTGGATTTTTTGATACAGGAAATGAACCGGGAAACGAATACGATTGGATCGAAAGCCAATCATTTGGCTCTGGTCAACCGTGTCGTTGAAATGAAAGCGGAACTGGAGAAAATTCGCGAGCAAGCCGCGAATCTCGAATAACGTCGCATTTGACACTGGTGAGTCAAGTAAAATAGGGGGAAATACCTTAGATGGCAATTAAACTTATTAACATCGGCTTCGGAAACATCGTATCCGCCAATCGGATCATTTCCATTGTGAGTCCGGAATCGGCTCCCATCAAGCGGATTATCCAAGAGGCAAGGGATCGTCATATGCTGATTGACGCTACCTACGGGCGCCGCACGCGTGCGGTCATTATAACCGACAGCGACCATGTCATCCTGTCGGCGGTTCAGCCGGAAACGGTAGCGCACCGCCTGTCCGCGAAAGATGACGACAACGACGAATAAAATGGAGAGAAAAATGGCTAAAGGGTTACTCATTGTACTATCGGGACCTTCGGGTGTAGGCAAAGGAACAGTATGCACCGAGCTGCGGCGCCGCATGCCCGAGCTCGTCTATTCCGTTTCGGCGACGACGCGGGGACCTCGCCTCGGCGAGGAGAACGGTGTGAATTACTTTTTTAAGACCCGCGAGCAGTTCCTGGAGATGATCGAGAAGGATCAACTGCTGGAGCATGCGGAATATGTGGGCAATTTCTATGGTACTCCTCGCGACTTCGTCGAGCAGACGCTTGAGAGCGGCAAGGATATCATTCTTGAAATCGAAGTTCAGGGCGCGCTCAAGGTAAAGGAGAAGTTTCCGGAGGGCGTTTTCGTGTTCCTGCTTCCGCCTTCGCTTGACGAGCTGAAGGGGCGGATCCAAGGACGCGGGACCGAGAGCCAGGCGACGATCGATCACCGGCTGTCCGTGGCGGCTTACGAAATCGGCTTGTTGGAGAAGTACGACTACGCCGTCGTCAACGATGAAATCGATCTGGCTTGCAAAAGAATAGAATCCATTATCGTTGCCGAACATTGTAAGGTTAAGAACAAGGCGAAAGAATTGCAATTAGGCATTTGAGTCCAAAAGAAGAGGTGTTTTCCTAATGCTGTATCCATCGATTGATAAGATGCTCGGAAAAGTCGGCAGCAAATACTCGCTGGTCGTAGCGGCATCCCGCAGAGCGAGATTGCTGAGAGAAGGGGCCAAGAGCGAGCTGAAACAGCCGAAATCGCACAAGCAGGTCGGCGTTGCTCTGGAGGAGATTTACGGCGATTACGTACGGTTGAAACAAGAAACTCCGACGACGGAACCGGACGAAAATAAATAGATTTTCTGGACCTCGTGGGTCGAGGCATAAAATAACAACCTCTTCAGGACAACCGCGAGGTTGTTATTTTTTTCGTTCGGATGAACTTTAAGTCTTGGGAGAAAGCGGGGGAAGGACATTGTTAAAAGGAAAGAAGGTTCTGCTTGGCGTTACCGGGGGGATCGCTGCTTTCAAGGCCGCTTCGCTGTGCAGCAAACTTGTGCAGCAGGGGGCGGAAGTCCAGGTGATCATGACGGAGTCCGCGACGAAATTCGTGACCGAACTGACGCTCCAGGCATTGTCTAAACATCCGGTCTATACCGATACATTTGATGAAAAAGATTCGGGCGCCATCGCGCACATCGCTCTGGCCGATTGGGCGGATCTGGTGCTGGTCGCGCCGGCTACAGCCAACATTATCGCCAAAATGGCCGCCGGGCTGGCCGACGATATGCTGTCCACGACCCTGCTGGCCACGGAGGCGCCGATTATGCTGGCTCCGGCGATGAATATCCATATGTACGCGCACCCGGCCGTTACGCGCAATTTGGCCGAGCTTGCCGCGCGCGGAGTTCTGTTGGTTGAGCCCGGAGAGGGCCTGCTGGCTTGCGGTTATACGGGGAAAGGACGGATGGAGGAGCCGGAGACGATCGTCGACGTGGTGAAGCAGTTCTTTGCGCGTCAGGAGCAGCGGACGGCCCTCCCTCTTGCCGGTAAAAAGGTCGTCGTGACCGCGGGGGGGACGATCGAACGGATCGATCCGGTTCGCTACATCTCGAACGACTCGTCGGGAAAAATGGGTTATGCGCTGGCCAAAGCCGCTGCGGAACTCGGCGGGGAGGTTACGCTGATCGCCGCCAACACGCGGCTCGCGCCGCCGGCGGGCGTTCGGGTCTTGTCCGTGGAGTCGGCCCGGGAAATGTACGAAGCGGCGCTCGGCGAGTGGAGCGATACGGATATTTTGGTCAAAGCGGCGGCGGTTGCGGATTACCGGCCCAAAACGCCGGCGGATCGCAAACTTAAAAAGACCGGCGAAACCATGACGCTGGAGCTGGTTAAAAACATCGATATTTTGGAGACGCTGGGTAAGCAAAAGACCAGGCAGTTCCTCATCGGCTTTGCCGCCGAAACGAACGATGTGGAACAGTACGCGATGGACAAGCTTCGGCGAAAAAATTGCGACCTGCTGGTTGCCAACGACGTGACCCGGGAAGGGGCGGGATTCGGGATCGACACCAATGTCGCAAGCGTCTACGACGCAAACGGGCTTGTGACCTCGTTTCCGCTGCTGTCCAAGGAGGAGCTTGGCCTCCGCATTATGGAACTGGCGGCTTCCAGGCTGGCTGGAGCCGCGAAATGAGTTACCGTATAGCGAAAGTGATTGTCGATGTGCCGAGCCGGGAAACCGATCGGCCTTTTGATTATTTGATTCCGGCCGCGATGCAGGGCTGGATTGAAGTCGGAAGCCGGGTCGGCGTTCCTTTTGGACGGCGGACGGTACAGGGGTTCGTGTTATCGCTGCATGAGGACACGGAGATGGACCCGCAGCGCCTGAAGCCGATCCAGGAGCTGCTGGATCTGATGCCGCCGCTGCCGCAGGATCTCGTGAAGCTGGCCGAATGGATGAGCCGCAAGTATGCCTGCAGCATGATTTCCGCTTTGCAGGCCATGATACCGGCGGCGCTGAAAGGCAAGGCGGAGCGGTACGTCACCGTCCCGGAAACGGACGGCAACCAGGACGAGCCGGCATTCCCCGGGGAGAACGGCGGGCTTTCGAGTCCTGTGCTTCCTGTGCTGCTCACCGGGGAGGAGGAAGAGATTCTCGCTTACGTGAAGGCTTCGGGCCAGGTAACGATGGAGCATTTAAGCAAGCGTTATCCCGGCAGAGCCGGTGAGATCAAGGGTTTGATCGGGCGGGGCCTGTTGTCCGAAACTCAAATGATCAAGGACAAGGTGCGTAAAAAAATGATCAAAACCGTCGCCGCGGCCGTTTCGGGAGAGGCTGCGGAGGCTGCGCTCGCTTCCTTCAGCGGGCAAGCCCGGCGCCAGAAGGAAGTGCTTGAATTCTTGCTTGAAGTCGGCGCTCCGCTATCGCTTCAGGAAGTGCTCCAAACCTTGCGGGTTACCGCCGGGACCGTGCAAAAACTGGCGGAAAAGGGCTACGCGGTGATCGAAGAAACGGAAGTGTTCCGCGATCCTTACAAGAACCGCCGTTTTCAAGGTTCGGAGCCGCTGCAGCGGACGCCCGAGCAGGATCAGGTTTACCGCAAGGTGACCGAAGCGTTGAGTGCGCGGAGCTATGGAGTGTTTCTGCTCCATGGCGTAACCGGCAGCGGCAAAACGGAGGTTTACCTGCAGACGATTGAGCGCTGCATCGCGCTCGGACGCCAGGCGATCGTCCTTGTGCCGGAAATATCGCTCACCCCGCAAATGGTGGAGCGCTTCAAGGGGCGGTTCGGCGGCAAGGTGGCGGTGATGCACAGCCGTTTGTCCACCGGAGAACGATACGATGAATGGCGGAAAATCCGCGAAGGCCGGGTTCAGGTGGCGATCGGTGCGCGTTCCGCCGTGTTTGCGCCTTTTGCCGACCTGGGGCTGATCGTGATGGACGAGGAGCACGAAACTTCCTACAAGCAGGAGGAAACGCCAAAATATCACGCCCGTGATGTGGCTGTGTATCGCGCGCGCCAGTATGGCGCCGCCGTCATCCTGGGCTCGGCCACGCCGTCGCTGGAAAGCTACCATGCGGCGCGTTCCCAGGCGGACGAGCTGTTCGCCCCGCTGCTGCTGGAGATGAAGCAGCGGCCCGCGGGGAGCCGGCTCCCCGGCGTGCATATCGTCGATATGCGCGAAGAGCTGCGGGACGGCAACCGGTCGATGTTCAGCCGGGCGCTGCACGCGGGTATCGCCGCCCGGCTGGAACGGGGCGAGCAGACGGTGCTGTTCTTGAACCGCCGGGGCCACTCCACGTTCGTGATGTGCCGATCCTGCGGTTATGTGGCGGGCTGCCCGGAGTGCGATATCTCCCTGACTTACCATCAGAAGTCGAATAACCTGCGCTGCCATTATTGCGGTTATGCCGCACCCGCGCCTTCGATCTGTCCGGAATGCGGCAGCGAGCACATCCGGTACTTCGGCACCGGGACGCAGCGGGTCGAGGGCGAGCTGGCCAAGCTGTTTCCCGGCATCCGGGTCATCCGGATGGACGTGGACACGACGACGGAAAAGGGCTCGCACGAGAAGCTGCTGCAGGCCTTCCGCGAGAAAAAGGGAGACGTGCTGCTCGGCACGCAGATGGTCGCCAAAGGCCTCGACTTTCCGGAGGTGACGCTGGTCGGCGTTATTGCCGCGGATACGGCGCTGAACTTTCCCGATTTCCGGTCCGCGGAGAAGACGTTCCAGCTCCTGACGCAGGTGGCGGGACGCGCCGGGCGGCATCAGCTGCCCGGGGAGGTGTTTATCCAGACTTATATGCCGGATCATTACTCCATCGTGCATGCGAGCGCCCATGATTACGCTTCGTTCGTCCGCGAGGAGTTGAACCACCGGAAGGCGATGCATTATCCGCCGTACAGCCGGTTGATCCTTGTTACGCTGTCCCATGAAAAGCTGCCGGTGCTGCTGCGGATGGCCGAGAATTTTGCCGGCGATTTGCGGCATAAAGCCCAGCGGCTGGGGTGGTACGGCAATCTCGAACGGTTCGCGGCCGAGGCGCTCGACATTCTCGGTCCCGTCGCCTCGCCGATCCCACGCATCAAGAACCGCTATCGGTTCCAATGCATGGTGAAATACCGCGGGGCGCTTGACGCGGTGCGTTTGGTCCGGGAGACGTCGGCGGAAACGCTAGACCAGCTGCGGGACGCGTCGCTGCAAATCAGTATTGACGTGGATCCGCAGATGCTGATGTAGAATTATCAAATCGGGCATATTTTTTATATGATAGAAGAAACAACTCGAGAGTTAGGATGGTGGACAGCATGGCTTTAAGAATTATCGTATTGGAACCCGATGAGGTGTTGCATCAGGTCGCCAAAGAAGTCAAAAAAATTACGCCGAACGTACAGAAATTGCTGACCGATATGGCCGAAACGATGTACAAAGCCGAGGGCGTCGGCTTGGCCGCTCCGCAAATCGGGATATTAAAACGGGTGATCGTGGTGGACGTCGGGGATGAGCACGGATTGATCGAGCTGATTAACCCGGAGATCATGTCCAAGGAAGGGGAACAGTTCGGGCCCGAAGGCTGCCTGAGCATTCCGGGATACCGCGGGGATGTCCGCCGCGCTCAAACGGTGACCGTAAAGGGGCTTGACCGGAACGGCAACGAAGTGACTTATACGGGATCCGATCTGCTTGCCCGGGCGTTTCAGCATGAGATCGACCATTTGAACGGCGTGCTGTATACGGATATCGCCGAGCGAGTCTATGAAATTACCCCCGAGGGGGAAGAGAAGGAGTGACTTCTTCCGTGAATATTGTATTTATGGGAACTCCCGCGTTTGCGGTTCCCTCGTTGGAGGCGCTGCTGAAGAAGGGATACCGCGTAGTGGGGGTGGTTACCCAGCCGGATCGTCCGCAAGGTCGAAAAAAAGTGCTGACCCCCACACCGGTCAAAGAGGCGGCGCTTCGGCACGGCCTCCCCGTGATGCAGCCGCAGCGTCTGCGCGCTCCGGAAGCGGTCGAGGAGCTCGCCTCGCTGAAGCCCGACCTGATCGTTACGGCGGCTTACGGGCAGATTTTGCCCAAATCGGTTCTGGATCTGCCGAAGTATGGCTGTCTGAATGTGCATGGCTCGCTTTTGCCGAAATACCGCGGGGGGGCGCCGATTCAGCGTTCGATTATCAACGGCGAGAAGGAGACCGGGGTGACGCTGATGTATATGGCCGAGGGCCTGGACACCGGGGATATGATCGCCAAAACGGTCGTGCCGATTGAAGACGAGGATACGGCCGGAACGATCTTCGAGAAGCTGAGCGTGGTCGGGGCCGAGCTGCTGATCCGGCAACTGCCGATGATCCTGGACGGAACGGCGGAGCGGATTCCGCAAAACGACGAAGAATCCACCTATGCCCCGAACCTGACCCGGGAGGACGAAAAAATCGATTGGCATGCGACTTCCCGCGAGATTTTCAACCGGGTGCGCGGACTGGTGCCTTTTTCGGGCGGGTTTACGACCTGGAACGGTGAAGTCTTCAAGGTGTGGGCGGTCGCGAAGCCTGGCGTGAGTTCGGTGGGCGCTCCCGGACAAGCTCCGGGGACGGTGCTTAATTTGTCTCCTGCCGGAATTGAAGTGCAGACGGGCGACGGCTCGGTGCTGCTCACCCGGGTTCAGCCGGCCGGCAAGAAGGCGATGGATGCTTCCGAGTTTATCCGCGGCGGCGTGATGAGTAAAGGGACGGTGCTCGGATGAGCGCGGCCGAAGGTGGGAATCGCGGAAAGGGCCGGGGAAAGGCCGGCGGCGCTTCGTCTCGGGATACGGCGCTTCAGGTTTTAACGGCGGTGGAACAGGAAGGAGCATACAGCAATCTGCTTCTTAACGGCGCGATTCAAAAGTCGGGCCTCACCGGCGCGGACGTGGGTCTGGCTACGGAACTCGTCTACGGGACGATTTCCCGGTTGAACACGATCGATTATTTTTTGGCATCGTTTGTTACCAAGGGACTGGCCAAGCTGCAGCCGTGGGTTCGCAACTTGCTCCGGCTCAGTTTCTACCAGATTTATTATTTGGACCGGATCCCTCCGCATGCGGCCGTGAACGAGGCGGTGAACATCGCCAAGCGCCGCGGGCATCAGGGAATCTCCGGGATGGTGAACGGCGTGCTGCGGAATGTGCTGCGGCGCAAAAGCGAGTTGACGCTGCCGAAGGATCTGCCTCCGGTGGAAAGGATCGCCCTGGAGCACTCCCATCCGGAATGGCTTGTCGCCCGGTGGATGGAACAATACGGAGAAGCTGCGGCGGAGGCGATCTGCCGGGCCAACAATGAGGCTCCCGCGGTCAGCGTCCGGGTCAACCGGGCCAGAATCAGCCGGGAGGCGCTGCTGGAACGGATGCAGGAGGCGGGGGTCGAGGCGGTTCCCTCCGGGCTGTCGCCGGACGGCATCCTCGTCCGCAGCGGAGGAAATATGGCACTGACCCCATGGTACCGGGAGGGCCTGCTGTCCGTTCAGGATGAAAGCTCCATGCTGGTGGGGCGGACGGTCCGGCCGGAGCCCGGCATGTCCGTGCTCGACTGCTGCGCCGCTCCGGGGGGCAAAACCTGCCACATGGCCGAGCTTATGGAGGGCAAAGGGGAGGTCGTCTCCAACGACATTCACCCCCACAAAGCCAAGCTGATCGAGGAGCATGCCCAGCGGCTCGGCCTCGGCAACGTGCGGACCGTGACCGGGGATGCGATGAAGCTCGCGGATCAGTTCGCTCCGGGGTCTTTTGACCGGCTGCTGTTGGACGCTCCTTGCTCGGGTCTGGGAGTCATTCGCCGCAAGCCTGATTTGAAATGGGCGAAGACTCCCGGGGACATTAACGAGATTGCCGGCGTTCAGCGGCAACTGCTCGATGCCGTCTGCGGGCTTGTCAAGCCCGGCGGCGTGCTGGTTTACAGCACCTGTACGATCGAAAAGGCGGAGAACGAGGACATGGTGCGGGGCTTCCTGGACCGTCATCCGGAATTCGTACTGGACGAAGAGCAGCCGGACGGGGGACGAGCTTTAGCAGGAGCGGAAGCCCGCAGCTCCGTGGGCCTGCAAATTTTGCCGCAGGATGCGCATTCGGACGGTTTTTACATCGCGCGGTTGGTGAAGCGCCATTAAGATGGCGTGAATATGAGCGTGATCTGATTGTATTGTCCGCTTGTTAACGGGGAAATCCCCCTCGTTAAGTTAACGGTTTTTCCTGTCGGCATAAACATGTTAAGCGTGTTTAGCATGCTCAGACTCGTGCAACTCGAGGCCAACAGATTATTTTTTTGGCTGGGCGGGGTTCTATCCATTGAAAGCCGGACAGAGGGAGAAGGGAAATAAAGGCCTTTTGCGGCGCTATTTTGTCGAATTTGGCTTGCCGGTGTGAAATAGCGGCATTTTGGGGCCTTATTTTTGGAAAAAACGGGCCAACCCCCGATTTCGGTGCCCTCAACAGGAAAATAAGGCCTTTTTTGACCGCTATTTCCCCCTTGAAGCCAAATTGGGCCGAAATAGCGGCCTTTTTGGCCGCTATTTCCGCGGGCGGTTATGCGAGGCGCCGGGTCAGCCCGCTTTGCCGAGGCGAAAAAATCTTAAATGTGCAGCATCTGTAGGGTTGGTGGCAACGTCTGTGATTTTACGTAACATTGCTAAAAGTACCTGCAGATTTGCTTCTTTTGGAGTTGAACATGTGACTGCTCTCGGATTGCAAAAGTTTCTACGGATGGGGATGTTCTGTTCTCAGGAGTAGTTCGATGGAACTAGCCATTTACGGCACGTAAGGGTTGGTATATAATGGAATTGGTGAAGCACACCTTTAGAATCGCAATGCGATACATAAAGGTGTGCTTTTTATTTTTCTCAGATTTCCTTTTATTTTCAAATGTGTAACATTCAAGGGGGTGGAAGTGGTGTGATTTGTTAATGCGCAAATGAGATCGAAATGAACGAAAAGGTGGGGGATATGTTGAAGATGCGGAAAGTGATGGTCTTGTTGGTTTGTGCCGCGGCACTATTGACGACGATGGGTGGCTCAGGTTCAGGTCCTGCTTTTGGAGCGGGGGCGGGAGATCCCGGCGATTTGTCCAAGTTGGATATAAAAATGAGCCGAGCCGAGTTTATGAAGATGGTGTTGTTGACCCTTAGCTCCGGCCCTGATCAAGCCAGCGTTGATGCGGGCCACGATCAGGATTATGTTCAGTCGGCTCTGGAAGGGGAATTGTATGATGAGCGGGATTTTAGCAATACCGCTTTGTCCTGGGATCAACCTGTCATCCGGAAAGAGGCTGCCCGAATCGCAGCCCGCGCCATTGGGGAGCGGACGGAGGACGATGCGAAATGGTTTTATCTTGCGACCAGGAAAGGGCTGATGACCGGTTTGGGCCAGGGACGTTTGGGCGAGCAGGAGGCCGTGACCCGTTCTCAGGCCGCCGCCATCGTCGAGCGGATTCATAAGGTGCGGCTAGGAGGAAAGCTGCCAGTCGATAAATATGCCGTTTCCAGTGCGGAACTTGCTTGGCACGGAACAAATATTTTTACGGTAATGCCCGAGGTTTTTGTTGCGAGCGAAGAGCAGTTGAAGGGCAAACCGGTGGAAGAACTTTGGCGCAAAGACCAAATGGTGGTCGATCCCGGGAACGGTAAATACAAGAGCGAATTGGAGGCGTTGATTGCCATCGATCTGGAAGATCCTCATGATCCGAATCTGAAGCTGCTGCCTCCTTTGAAGGAGTTGAAGTGGGATTACTTTCCATCTTCCGTAAACGGGGTACCTACAAAATACATACCTGTTGCAAAATTGCCCCCAAGTTATTTTTTATTGTTTAAGGGGAAGGAAGTTTATAACAAGGATAGTAGGTTGTATAATGCAAATCCCAATGGACCTAACTATGGCATCCTAGGTATAGAATCTCCTGACTTAAAAGCTTTTTACGAAAAAGGCGTTTTGAACGGTCTAGGAACTCTATTTCACAAAAAAGCCGGGGATATTCATGGGTATATAATGCCAAAAAAGGGATGGACACAGGGGATTCATCCGATTGAGGTAAGGATTTATACCCCAGTTAGGACTAATTATGGATATAAAACAAATATATTAATTGAGGTTGATGGGCCTCTTATTAAAACCTATCCGGGTGGTTAATTTTGAGAAAATTTAAGATATTGATCATGTTGGTGCTATGTTTTATAGAACTATTAGTGCTCACTGCATTTCCTAATTTTCTTAAAGCTAAATTCAATGAGCAGAGTATGTATGAAAAGGAAATACCCTACCTTATAAAAGAGGAAAATAGATTGGATACTCCCGGAGTTGTCTTCACAAAATATAAGATCTTGGAACCTTTGATTAATGAAAATGTTGGTGAAGGGAAAATAATTACTAAGATTGAATTTTACATGGATAACAAAATAGTTAAAACAGTAAATTGGAATAATCATTCTATAAATACCTTAGTAAAATTGACGGGTAATCCCGTTAAGGTCTCTACTAAAAGAAATACAATGAAATACGGTGGTTTCTTTGCCTGGCAACGTTCAGCTTCCGCGACAAAGTGGACCCCAGGGACTGGTAATTACACGATTTTAGAGCACTTTAAAGTGCCGAAGGATGCTCATGGAGCCGATCTATATCCCGGTGTCAAAGTGGATATTCCGGTATCTTCAACACGTTCAACACCATATACGAATAGTCAATACTATGACGGCAATTTTAAAACCGGAGTTATTGATGATGATCTTCGATTGTTGCAAGAATTGAACAAAACCCAGGTTGGTGTAAACGTTGAGGTAGATTTGAGAAGATCAGATGTCCAATACCCACACGGAATAGGAAGTGTCGACCCCTCAACCCAAATCGGCAAACTAGTCGTCAGAAGCTTGGACGAAGTAGATGTACACTACATACAAACTTATGATCATGAGGGGATTAAAGTTCCTCTCCCTGCGGGCGGTAATGCCGCGATGATGTACTACCTAAACTCGAACTGGTTTATTCTTACGTCCTATACTTATCAATATCCGGATAAAATGAAAATCTATTATAAGAAAGGGGACGATACGCCTACCCCACCCCAGGGCGGCTGTACGGTTCCCGCCCCCGGAAAAGTTATAGAATCCTCTCTGAATTCACCGGATCCTTCCGGGGTAATTAAAGCTGATTCGCGCGGGAGCGAAAGGTTTGAGGTTTCCGACGGCATCCCGACGACGGAAAGTCTATATGGAAATGTGCGCGCCAAGGGCTATTTATCCCAAAACAGGTTTGTCGAGATGAGCGGGAAATGCACTTTCCCCGTTACGGTCAACCGGACGTACCAGCTTTCTTGGGACCCGGGGAAAACGGTGACCAGGCCGGACGGATCCACGTACACCGCCCCGGATCCGCAGTCGGATACCGAAGAGAGGTCTTACGATTATACGATTGAGAGGCCTTATTCCTTTTGGGTTATCGACAAT
Organism: Paenibacillus faecis; assembly: GCF_008084145.1. GTDB lineage: Bacteria > Bacillota > Bacilli > Paenibacillales > Paenibacillaceae > Fontibacillus > Fontibacillus faecis. The sequence goes on from NZ_VSDO01000002.1 coordinate 616,184, forward strand.
CTGGAGGTCTATGAGATCAGCGAGGCCGCGCTTTGGAATTACGCTTTTGAAGGAGGCGGCATTCGAATCCGGCCTACGGGATATCAACCTCCCGGTTTTGTCACCTCTAAAACCGGCGGGTTCGAGGCTCCCACCCCGCCTGACAGCGTGGAGGCACCGTCCAGGAGTATTTCGGGCGGCCGCTCCCGGCCCGGTGTACCGACGGAGAATCTGAAGTCCTATGCGGAGTCCGCCGTTCAGAAGGTGAAGGTGAGGAATGATTCGTTCTCTTTTAACGGTGGAACGATTATGAACGGATCTCCGACCGAACAGTCCGGTCCGACGCCGGGGAACATCCCCGAGGCCGCTCAAATCAACGAGAATGTGCTGTATTCCCCGGGCAACGTTATCCCGACGAGCAAAACCAACCGGGCGAATCAACCAAGTACCGGGTCGATTTATTACTCTCTGATGAGCGGCAACATCAACGGCGGAGCCGATGTGAACTATCCTATCTATGGAATCAACCCTGTGACGGTGCATACCCCTGTGGTGATGTATCCGGACGTTTCGGACGATCAGGCCCACAATCAGAAAACCAGTCCTGCGCGGGGGCGGTCCGCGGTTATTTTGGACAGGCCTTTTACGGTGGAGATGCCGAACCGCGGGCAGCACAACAACTATAAGGGATACGGTTACAATAATTACCTTAAATATATCGGGAGCAAACAGGTGCGCTTTCCCTTCGACGTTTACAATGCCGGCCGAACGGTCTTTTATCCGAAAAACACCTGGATTGAGGTGGATAAGGCCCGGGAGTCTTTCTTGTTCGATCTGCCCGTTTGGGTGGATGAAGGCTATTACGAGGTCGAATTCATGACGGTCGCCCACAACGCTCCGGACGGGGCCACGCGTCAGAGGAACGCCAACTTGGACTTGAATCACCATATCGCTTATGCCGCTGTGCCGATTGACGTGATCGGGCGAGTGTACGACTTTCGGGTCACGGACATTGCCGATTACAATTGGGAGTCGGTTTTTCGTACTTCTCCCGGCAGTTCATCGCCTACAGGGGCCGCCTATTGGGTTGGATTGAAGGGGATCGACGGGGATGAACGGGGAAACCGGGCGCCTTTTACGCTGCCTATCCGGCCGGGGAGCCATCCGCTTTACCGGAATGCGGTCGTCAAAACCGGATACCATTTTAAGTTTGACCTTAAGACGAAAGGGAATATGTTTGGGCTGCGGGATTCTATCCGGATTACGCCGTCGTTTTATTTTATCAGCGCCAAGGATGGAGCGAGGGTACCGGTGGATCTATACTACCATGCGGGCCGGCGAAGCTATGTTAAAATCGGGTCGGCCGGTGACCGGGTGCAGCGCTATGTGATTTTGAACGAGCGGCTGCGCCATGTTCCCGTCGAAGAACTGACCGATACGGCCTTGTATAAGTACGATCACGATTATTCGTTCGACCAGATCGCGGGGATTAGCAGAAGCCAATATGTGCACACCTATATCGAAAAAATAGCGCGCCAAAAAACGCCTGTCGGCCGGTTGAGTCTGCTGGAGTTAAATTCCCGGATTCGAACGTTCATCGGGCCCAAAGGCGGCATCCCTAGTGGGGTAAATCCGGCCAGGGCCAATGCCTCCATACAGAAATGGTATGGCGAATACAGCCTGCCCGCCGATGTTTATGCCGTCCCGGCGGGAACGAATGTCGCTGAATACGGGAGGACTCACAACGGGCTGACGGAGCGGTCGCCGATTTTTTTAAGGGATGGATATATCGTTGTCAACTTCCGGGTGGAGACGGTCCGAAACGGAGAATCGGGCACCCCGCACCTGCAATATGTGCATGCCCCGATGATGAATCAATGGTTTGACATGGAAGGCTTTGAGCGATGGGGAACGGATCCCTACGGCCGGAGGTTCACCTTCTTAGACGGGGATGTTGTGTTCTATGACGCCGGCCGTTCCAGCCGGGACGATTTTCGTTCTCTGGTTACGCATTAAAAGCCGGCGGAGACGGAAAATACAAGTGAACCTCTTGCCGAAGGGCAAGGTCGGGGTGAAGGTTTTGCGGCTGGGCACCCCGGCCTTTTTGCTCTTGTCGGGAAAGGAACCAGAGGGGCTGAAGCCTGGAAAAACGCATGCTCTTTAGTGTCATCGCGATCTATGCTAAAATAGGAAGAATGAGTAGGGCAAAACCCATATAAATTTAAACGAATAGGTGTGTGAGAATGAAACCTTTTATATACGATTACAGCTTGGAAGAACTGCAGGAGTGGGCTGTAGCCCAGGGGGAGCCGGCTTTTCGCGGCGGCCAGATTTTTGATTGGCTTTACGTGAAGCGGGTTAATTCTTTTGATGAAATGACCAATCTGTCCAAAGGGCTCCGTCAAAAACTGGACGAACAGTTTGCGTTTGTGACGCTCAACGAAATCACGAAATACGAATCGAAGGACGGAACCGTTAAATTCTTGTTCGGGTTGCACGACGACCATGCGATTGAGACGGTTATTATGAAACATAATTACGGCAACAGCATCTGCGTAACTACGCAGGTGGGCTGCAAAGTCGGCTGCACGTTCTGCGCCTCCACCTTGGGAGGGCTCAAACGAAACCTTACGGCCGGAGAAATCGTGGCCCAGGTTGTCCAAGCCCAAAAAATTCTCGATTCCCGCGGCGAACGGGTTAGCAGCATCGTGATCATGGGCACGGGCGAGCCGTTTGAAAATTACGAAGCCACGATGAAATTTTTGCGGATCATGATCCACGAAAAGGGCTTGAACATCGGCCAACGGCATATTACTGTATCAACGAGCGGGATCGTCCCGAATATATATAAATTTGCCGATGAGGATACGCAGATCAATTTGGCCATTTCGATCCACGCGCCGAACGACGCGCTGCGATCCAAGCTGATGCCGGTCAACCGCCGCTTTCCGTTCGACGATGTCATGGAGGCGCTGCGCTACTATATCGCCAAAACTGGACGCAGAGTTACCTTTGAATACGCCTTGATCGGCGGCGTCAATGACCGCCCGGAACATGCGGAAGAATTGGCGGGCGTTCTTAAGAACATGCTCTGTCACGTCAACTTGATTCCGGTCAATCATGTGCCGGAACGTAAATATGTCCGAACATCAAGAAACGACATCTTCCAGTTTCAACGCATTTTGGCGGAAAAAGGCGTCAACGTCACGATCCGTCGGGAGCAAGGCCATGATATTGCGGCGGCCTGCGGACAACTGCGGGCGAAGCATATGGAGTCTGGTGCGAGGTGATCAAATTTGATAAAGACCGTTTTTGTGAGTGACATCGGGCGGGTACGCTCGGTCAATGAAGACAGCTCCTGGGTTGCCCGTTTGGAACAGGGGTATACGTTAGCCATTGTGGCCGACGGGATGGGCGGACATCAAGCCGGGGACAGAGCGAGCAAGCTGGCGGTGGATACCATCGTCGAGGATTTGCATCAGCTCCCCTCCGGCCTGTCTGCCGAGGAATGCGGTGAGAGTTTGAAGCGGGCGATTCTGCACGCGAACGAAGTCGTATACCGGGAGTCTTCGGAACACGAAGAATACCGCAATATGGGTACGACGGTGGTCGCGGTGCTTCTCGCCGACAACGAAGGCCGAATCGGACATATCGGCGACAGCCGGGTGTACAAATTCAGCCGGGGCGAGCTGGTGCAGCTTACCGAGGATCATTCCCTGGTCAACGAACTGCTCAAAACCAAACAAATCAGCGAGCAGGAGGCCCATGTCCATCCGCATAGGAATGTGGTAACCCGGGCTTTGGGAACCGATCCGGAAGTAGCTGTCGACCTGTACCCCGTTTCTTTGGAGCAGGGCGAGATATTGCTTCTCTGCAGCGACGGGCTCAGCAATTATGTAACCCTGGAACAGATGACCCGAACGCTCGGAGCTGCGGATCTCGAGTTGAACGACCGCGCCGACCGTTTGCTGCGGCTTGCTTTGATCGCCGGAGGCGACGATAACATCACCGTGGCTTTGCTGGAGCATTCCGGAGAAGACGGGTTAAGCGTAAAGGAGTGGAACACATGATCGGACACGAATTGGGCGGTCGTTACCAGATAATCGAACGGGTCGGGGGCGGCGGGATGGCCTTGGTCTACAAGGCGCAGGATATCCTGTTAAACCGGTTCGTGGCTATAAAAGTGCTGCGACAGCAATTTGTGAATGACGAGGAATTCATTCGACGCTTTCGCCGGGAGGCCCAATCGGCCGCGTCTTTATCCCATCCGAATATCGTCAGCGTATATGATGTAGGGCAGGAAGAAGATGTCCATTACATCGTTATGGAATACGTGGAGGGCCAGAACTTAAACGAGATCATCAAGGAACGGGCGCCTCTGCAAGTGGAAGAAGCCGTCCGAATCGCTTCGCAAATCGCGGATGCGCTGGATCATGCCCATCAGAACCAAATCATTCACCGGGATATTAAACCTCATAACATTTTGATCGGCAAAAACGGGCGCGTAAAGGTAACGGATTTCGGGATCGCCCGCGCGGTGACCTCGGCCACCATCACCCAGACGGGATCGGTCGTGGGTTCCGTGCACTACTTCTCGCCGGAGCATGCCAAAGGCGTTGCCACGGGGGAGAAGTCGGATTTGTATTCGCTGGGGATTGTGCTCTATCAAATGCTTACGGGCCGCCTTCCTTTTCTGGGGGAGAGTCCGATCAGCGTTGCGCTGAAGCACCTCCAGGAGCATTTTGACGAGCCTCGTGCCGTCAATCCGATGATTCCGCAGAGCGTGGAAAATATTATTCTAAAATCCATGCGCAAAAGCCCCGCTGAGCGGTACCAATCGGCCAAAGAGATGCTGCGCGATCTGGAGACCTGCCTGCTTCCGGAGAGACGGCTGGAATCCAAGCTTTCGTTCTCCGACGAGGAGGACGAGGACAGCACGCGGATTGTGCCGGCGATTAAACCGCAAAGCGCGTCGGCTGCCGGCGGGACGAAGCGATCACGGGACGCTCAGGCTCCGGAGAAGAGCCAAAATGCCGCCAAGAAAACCGCCGACAAGAAAAAAGCCATCTTGTGGATTAGTCTTACTGTCATTTTACTTATTGCCATGCTTGGCGTTGCTTGGTATGTGAACAAATTGGTGACCGTTGCCGATGTCAAGGTGCCTAGCATATTGAATATGTCTGAACAGGATGCGACCGACCTCCTGACCAAGGAGGGGCTGACGGTCGGTACGATAAAACGGGAATACAAGGAAGGGGTAGACGAAGGAATCGTCTACGAACAGAGCAAGCCTGAAGGAACCATGGTGAAGCAGGGCTCCATCCTCGATTTCACGGTAAGTACAACCAAGCCGATCGAAACGAAAAAAATGCCTTCACTTTCGGGCAGCACTTACGAGGAGGCGGTCGAGCAGCTCGTCGCCCTTGGCGTCGACGAAGACCGGATCGACAAAAAAGAGGAGCCCGACAACGAGATGGAAGCCGGCAAGGTATTCGGTCAAAGCCCGGATGCCGACGCCGATTTCGACCCCGAGGCGGTTAGTATCGTGCTTAGGGTCAGCACGGGACCCGAAGAGGTGGTTATGCCGAATCTCGTGAATATGACGCGGGAGCAGGCGGAAGCGGAACTGAAGAAGCTAGGTCTCGTACTGGCGAAAGACGGGATCAAGGAGAAGCCGAGCTACGAGATCGCCGCCGGTAAAGTGGTGGAGCAATGGCCGTATAATCCCAACGAAAAAGTCGAGCCTGGCAAAGAAGTGACGCTGTTCATCAGCTCGGGCTACCCGCCTGAAGCGATCGAATATACCTTTGAGGTGCCGGTCGCTCCCGCCGCCGAAGGCCAGATGAGCAAGATCGGGCTGATCGTCGAGGATGCCCGGGGAGAGAATCAGGATATGGGGACCACGAAAGTAGGGAAACCGCAGTACCTGTCGGTGAACATGATCCTCGCTCCGAACAAGGACGGCGTGGTCAAGGTATACCGTGACGGGGCGTACCTGGAAGCTTATCCGATCTCTTATATCGATGCCAAACAGGGAACGGTGCCGCTTCTGCCGCTTCCGGGAAGCGAGCAGACGGAGGAGCCGTCCAATTATGAGGAGCCGATGGACGAGATTCCGAATACCGGCATGATTCAAGCCAATTCCTTGGCCAAAGCTGAAAAGAAAAACGGCAAAGCAAACGGAAGAGGTAATGAAAATGGTAAAGGTAATGGCAACGGCAATAAAAACAAATAAGGAAGATCGACGCGAAAGTGAGGCCTGCCTATATGCCTGAAGGCTTGATTGTAAAGGCATTAAGCGGATATTACTATGTGAAGCCCGACGCCGCGGCTCCCGGTGAGACGATCCAGTGCCGCGGGCGGGGCATTTTCAAGAAAAAGGGCTTGTCCCCGCTGGTAGGCGACCGGGTTGTATATGCGCCTACCGAAAACGGCGAAGGGACGGTCGATCAGATTTTGCCCCGTGAAACCGAGCTGATCCGCCCTCCGGTGGCGAATGCGAAGCTGGCCGTGCTGCTTTTTTCGTTGAAGGAGCCGGATCTGAATCTGCAATTGCTGGACAAGTTCCTGGTCCATATCGAGCATGCCGGACTCAAGACGCTGATCTGCCTCACCAAGGAAGATTTGCTGGAGGAGGCGGATGACGGCAGCACCCGGGACCTAACGTTGAAGGTACAGGAAATGTACCGTCAAATCGGCTACGAGGTTCTGATTACAAGCTCGCGGACCGGCCTTGGCACGGAGGAGGTCAAATCCCGCCTTGCCGGGGAAATCAGCGTGTTCTCGGGCCAATCCGGCGTAGGCAAGTCCTCCTTGCTGAACGCCATGCTTCCAGGGCTCACCTTGGAAACGAGCGAGATCAGTATGAAGCTGGGCCGCGGCCGGCACACCACGCGGCATGTGGAGTTGATCGAGCTTGAAAACGGGGGCTATGTGGCGGATACGCCGGGGTTTAGCCAGCTTGATTTTTTGGAACTCGGCATTGAAGAACTGTCCTCCTGCTTCCGGGAGTTTCACGACTACGCGGAGGCATGCAAATTCCGGGGCTGCAGCCATCTTCACGAGCCGGGCTGCAAAGTACGGGAAGCCGCCGCCGAGGGAGTCATCGCTCCAAGCCGCTACGAACACTATGTACAGTTCCATGAAGAGATGAAAGACAAAAAACGGAGGTATTAGCTTCATGTCCAATGTCTATATTGCCCCATCCATTTTATCGGCGAATTTTGCCAAGCTCGGCGAAGAAGTAGCCGACGTGGAGCGCGCGGGAGCGGATTGGCTCCATGTGGACGTCATGGACGGCCATTTTGTGCCGAATCTGACGTTCGGGCCCCTCGTCATGGGGGCGATTGCGCCGCTGACCAATCTGCCGCTGGACGTGCATCTGATGATCGAGCAGCCCGAGCAATATATTCCGGCGTTCGCCGAAGCAGGCGCTCATGTGATTACCGTGCACGCCGAGGCTTGCGTGCACTTGCACCGCGTTATTCACATGATTAAAGAACGCGGCGTCAAAGCCGGCGTCGCGATCAATCCGGCCACACCGGCCGCGGCGATTCGCGAGGTGCTGGAGGATATCGACCTGGCGCTGGTCATGACCGTGAACCCGGGATTCGGCGGACAGGCGTTTATTCCGGGAACGCTGCGAAAAATCCGCCAACTGAACGAGTGGAAGCGAGAACTGGGCCTTTCGCATTTGCGCATTGAGGTTGACGGCGGCATTTCGGCGGAAACGGCGCCGCTGGTAACGGAAGCGGGAGCGGATGTGCTGGTGGCGGGAAACGCGGTCTTCGGACGGCCCGACCGGCGCGAAGCGATCGCGGAAATCAGAAACCGGGTGAAGTAGTTGTCCGGTGGCATAGGGCTGCGCCATGGCGCATACAATGGGTTACATGAGCAGGATTCTCATGTAGCCTTTTTTTTGCGGCGGAAATACACGGGAAAGAGGCATGGAACATAGACTATGGGTGAAGGCATGAGAATGATGGGGAGGGTGAACGATGAAATTTTACACATTCAAGCTGCCTAAATTTTTGGGAGGGTTTGTTAAGGCTGTTTTGAACACGTTTCACAAAAACTAGGGCAGGCGCATCCCTGAGACGGGTCGGTGAAACCGGGAAGCACCAAAAAAGCACCTCTATTAGAAAAGGTGCTTTTTGTCTATATGCTTATTTGAGCCTTACACGCGAGTCACTTTACCGGATTTCAAAGCCCGGGTGCTGACATATACGCGCTTCGGTTTACCGTCTACCAAGATCCGTACTTTTTGCACGTTTACGCCCCAAGAACGACGGTTACGGTTGTTGGCATGGGAAACATGGTTACCGCTGCTTGGCTTTTTGCCTGTTACATAACATTTGCGAGACATTTCATTACACCTCCTGTTCCAAATACACCTGTCTTGAAATAAGGTTCATTATCAAGTTCACGGTTATTGTTCAACCCGGCCGAGGTCGGGTGATTTCCTGAACCCAGCCTGAAGGCAGAGGAAACCTCATAAAACAATACTTAAATATAATATCATAGTAAAAAAAGCTCCGTCAACCGATCGACAAACATTATTTCGGGCCGATTCCATCTTTTATTTATTTCTCTTTACTCTTATAGTACAATATTGTTTAGTCCATAATATTTTCAAGGGAGGAGTGAGTGCAGACGTGGCTATACAATTGGATACTCAATATGGACGCATCGATATCTCGGATGAAGCGATCGCGGTAATCGCCGGATCGGCCGCCATGGAATGTTATGGACTCGTGGGAATGGCAAGCCGAAAGCAGTTTAAAGACGGTATCGCCGAATTGCTGGGACGCGAAAACTTGGCCCGCGGAGTGGAAGTCAAGCTGGATAATAACCGATTGGCCATTTATCTTTATATTATAGTCAGTTACGGCACGAAAATTTCCGAGGTAGCACACAACATACAACAAAAAGTGAAATACGTGTTGAATGAGGTCGTTGGGCTTGAGGTGGCCGAGGTGGGCATCATCGTTCAAGGCGTACGTGTATCAAGCTAGGAAGGGGAATTCTCTTGAGTAAGCGTTCTATTAACGGAACAGATTTTACCGCCATGGTCCTTGCCGGGGCGGAGCGTTTGGGGCAGCATGCCGAGCATGTCAACTCCCTGAACGTATTTCCGGTACCCGATGGGGATACCGGGACCAATATGAATCTCACGATGACAGCCGGCGTGACCGAGCTGAAAAATAGCGGAACGGGCGGTGTAGGCAGCCGGGCGGGCGTTTTGTCCAAAGGGTTGCTGATGGGTGCACGCGGAAATTCGGGGGTGATTCTGTCCCAGTTATTCCGCGGTTTCAGCCGTTCCGTCGCCGCTTACGATGAACTGAATACCGTACAGTTTGCCGCAGGCTTGCAAAGCGGTGTCGATACCGCTTATAAAGCGGTGGTGAAACCGGTTGAAGGAACGATTCTGACCGTGGCCAAGGAAGCCGCCAAGCATGCGGTGTTTTATGCCCGCCGCACGACGGACATCACCGAGCTGATGACCGAAGTCCTGGCCAAAGCGAAGGAAGCGCTGGCCAGCACGCCGGAGCTTCTTCCGGTCTTGAAACAGGTAGGCGTCGTCGATTCGGGCGGACAGGGACTGGTCTATATTTATGAAGGCTTTCTGGAGCAACTGACCGGCAAAGTGCAGCCGTACATACCTGCCCAGGAGGCGGCAAGCGGGGTTTCGGCTCCGGCTCGTCCGGAGGCGCCGACGGCGGCCGTCAACCATCCTGCGCATCACGCGTCCGCACAAGCCCAATTGGATACCGAGGATATCGAGTTTTTATACGATATGGAGTTTTTCATCAACCGTAAGCTGGGCGCCGGTCCGGGGAGCCATTTCGATGAGGATCAGTTCAGGAAAGCGTTGTCAGTGAACGGGGACTCAATTATCGTCATCGCGGATGACGAAGTGATCAAGGTGCATGTTCATTCCAAGGCCCCGGGCGAAGTGCTGAATCTGGCACTGCGATACGGAGAAATTACGCAAATTCACATTTTGAATATGCGCGAGCAGCATCGTGACTTGCTGACCGCGGGCATGGATGCGGCTCCGATGCCGGAACTGTTTGCCGAAATACCGGCTGAACCGGTTCGCGAAACCGATCCGGCCGAGCTGCCGGCCCATGAGATCGCTCCTTATGGATTCATCGCCGTAGCTTCCGGGCAAGGGATCACGGATATTTTCAAAAGCTTGGGCGTCGACGTCGTTCTGTCCGGCGGCCAAACGATGAATCCGAGTACCGAGGATTTCGTGAAGGCGATTCACTCGATCTCGGCACAGCACATTTTTGTGCTTCCCAACAATTCCAATATCGTGCTTGCGGCCCAACAAGCGAGAGACCTTCTGGAGGGCGAGCGCAGCGTGACGGTCATCCCGAGCAAGAGCATTCCGCAAGGAATCGCGGCGGCCTTCGCCTTCCAGGAAGAAGAGAATGCCGACAGCAATACGGATAACATGATCCGCGCCGTGCAGCATGTAAAGACCGGACAAGTCACTTACGCCGTACGGGATACGGTGTTTGACGATCTGGAAATTACGGCGGGTCATTATATCGGCATCGCGGATTCCAAAATCGTCAGCACGGAGGAAGGGCTGCTGGAGACAAGCCAAGCGCTGCTTGCGAAAATGCTGGCCGGCGGAGACGAAATCGTCACGATATTGGTCGGGGAAGAAGCGACGCCGGAGACCACCGGACTTCTTTCCGCCTGGATTCATGATACTTATCCCGATGTTGAAGTCGAAGTGCACAGCGGCGGTCAGCCGATTTATTATTATTTGTTCTCTGTCGAATCATAAGGCAGGGATAGAGAAGAGGGGGATTCTATTTGAAGCAGGCAGTTATCGTTGCCGACAGTACGGCTGATGTTCCAAAGAGCATGGTGGAGGAATACGGAATTCACATCGTGCCGATGCGGCTCGCTTTTGGAGACGAGTCCTATCTGGAAGGCATCGACATTACCGCCTCGGAGTTCTACGATAAATTAACCAAATCCCGTGAACTTCCGACAACTTCACAGACCTCTCCATCCCAGTATGTTGAGGTATACCGGGAGCTTATGCAGAAGCATCCCGGTTCCCCGATCATTTCGATTCATATTTCCTCCGGTATGAGCGGAACTTACCAGTCGGCCAGATTGGCCAAGGAAATGCTGGAGGAGGAGGCCGGGGAGACGGCCGATATCACGGTCATCGACTCGCTGTGTGCGACGTACGGGTTCGGCCTTCAGGTTGTGCTGGCTGCCCGGATGGCCAAACAAGGCGCGACCGCCGAGGAAATCCGCGCCGAGGTGGAACGCGTCGGCAAGGGCCGCAGGCTGTATTTCCTGGTCGATGTGCTGGAGTACCTGCAGAAGGGCGGCCGGATTGGAAAAGCGGCGGCCATTCTGGGCACGCTGCTCAACATCAAGCCGATTTTGTCGGTGGACCAGGAAGGCATTATTTACGCGGTCGATAAAGTAAGGGGCCACAAAAAGGCGGTTTCCCGCGTGATCGAGTTGTTCAAGAAAGATTTTGGCGATCACAAGGACGTTCATATCGCGGTCTGCGACGCGGTAACCCCGGAAGGGGCCGAGGAGATCATCCGGTTGATGTCCGAACACTTCACATTGCATGAGGTGGTCCGCACCAGCATTGGGGCGGTGGTCGGCACCCATGTGGGACCGGGAACCGTCGCCGTGTTCGTGTGGCCGGCCTAAAGCCCGGTTGGAGCGGGACCCTTCGCCGGAAATCATGCATCAGGGCTGTTAAAGCGAGGGATCAAGATGAACTTAAACGACATCCCGGTAAAGCAAGTCAACGGCGTGAGTGCTCTTAAAGCAGAAGAGCTTCACGCCTTTGGCATCTTTACGGTGAACGATTTAATCGAATATTATCCGTTTCGTTACGAAGACTACCGGCTTCGTTCCTTGGCGGAGGCGAAAGACGGGGATAAAATTACCGTCCAGGCCAAAATTATGGGCGTTCCCGTCCTGCAGCGCTATGGCAAAAAGTCGAGAATGACCTGCAAAATGGTGGCCGAGGACTGGATGTTTACCGCGACATGGTTCAACCGCCATTTTTTGCGAGGCGAACTGACGGCGGGACGGGACATCATTCTGACGGGCAAATGGGACCTCCGGCGCAGCCAGATGACGGTGTCCGAATCCGAATTTCCGGACAAGGGAACGATGCGAAGCGGCAGTCTGCAGCCCGTCTACTCCGTAGGCGGCAAAATCACGCAGGCATGGATGCGCAAAACGATCGGGCAGGCGCTGCAGCAGTATGGGGAGATGATTCCGGAGAATCTGCCGCCGGAACTGCTGCGTCAGTATGACCTGATGGCCCGGCGCCGCGCGATCCAGCGGATCCACCAGCCCCAGGACAGCGAGGAAGGCCAGCAGGCCCGCCGCCGGATGGTCTATGAGGAGCTGTTTCTGTTCCAGTTGAAGCTCCAGGCCTACCGGGCCATGAACCATGAGCGGATGGACGGCGTCAAGCACGAGGTCGACAACGCGACCGTGCGCGAATTCGTGCGGAGCCTGCCCTTTGAGCTGACGGATGCGCAGAAAAAGGTCGAGCTCGAGATTCTGAAAGATATGCGCTCGCCCTATTGCATGAACCGGCTTCTGCAAGGGGACGTCGGCTCGGGGAAAACGGTCGTCGCCGCGATCGCGCTGTTTGCGGCGGTTAAATCCGGGCACCAGGGCGCTTTCATGGTGCCGACGGAAATTTTGGCCGAGCAGCATATGCGCTCGCTGACCCGGTTGTTCGAGCCGTTCGGCATTACCGTCGGTCTGCTGACCGGCAGCGTGACAGGGCGGAAGCGCAAAGACCTGCTGGCTTCGCTGCAGATGGGCATGACGGATATCATCGTCGGCACGCATGCGCTGATTCAGGAGGATGTGTTTTTCCGTTCGCTCAGCCTGGTCGTCACGGATGAGCAGCACCGCTTCGGCGTCAATCAGCGAAGCATCCTGCGGCGCAAGGGCTTCAATCCCGACGTGCTGACGATGACCGCCACGCCGATTCCGCGGACGCTGGCCATCACGGCTTTCGGGGACATGGACGTATCCACCCTGTCGGAACGGCCGAAGGGACGCAAGCCAATTTCAACCTATTGGGTCAAGCAGGAGATGATGGACCGGGTCCTCGGATTTATTTCGCGGGAAATCACGCAGGGGCGGCAGGCCTATCTCATTTGTCCGCTGATCGAGGAGTCGGAGAAGCTGGATGTTCAGAACGCCATCGACCTGTACGTCGGCATGCAGCAGGCCTTCCCGGATTTCAATGTCGGCCTGCTGCACGGGCGGATGACGGCCGCGGAGAAAGACGAAGTGATGCGGGCCTTCTACGACAACGAAGTCCAGCTGCTGGTCTCGACCACGGTCGTCGAGGTCGGCGTGGACGTGCCGAACGCGACGCTGATGATCGTCATGGACGCCGACCGTTTCGGTTTGTCGCAGCTGCACCAGCTGCGCGGTCGCGTAGGCCGGGGGGAGCACGCGTCCTATTGCGTGCTCATCGCCGATCCGAAGTCGGAGGTCGGTCAGGAGCGGATGAAGGTCATGACCGAAACGGACGACGGCTTCGAAGTGGCCCGGCGGGACCTGGAGCTGCGCGGTCCCGGGGATTTCTTCGGCACCAAGCAGAGCGGGGTGCCGGAGTTTCGAATCGCGGACATGGTCAGCGATTATGCCGTGCTGGAGGCGGCGCGGGACGATGCCGCCCGGCTGGTCGGCGACCCGTCCTTCTGGACGTCGCCGCAGTATGAACCGCTGCGGGCGTTTTTGCAGCGGGAGCAGATTTTGCAGGGCGAGCTGATCGATTAGCTCGGCCGACACGGCACAAAAAAACACGCCATTCACATCGGCGTGTTTTTTTGTGCGAGCTTAACGGATTTCCCCGTTGCTCCGGATTAATTTTTGATACCAATAAAAACTCTGTTTGCGGATTCGGCGAAGCTGCTTCAAATCGAACTCTTCGCGGTCCACGTAAATAAAACCATAACGCTTGCTTGAACCCTGGTGCGTGCTCACAAGATCGATGGCCGACCATGGGCAGAAGCCGAATACTTCGACGCCGTCGGTGATGGCCAGTTGGATTTGCTCGATATGCTTCCGGAAAAAATCAATCCGGTAGGGATCCTGAACGACATCGTTCTCCTCCAGCTTATCGAAAGCGCCCAGTCCGTTTTCGGTGACAATCAACGGCAGACGATACCGGGAGTAAATTTGCCGCAGCGTGGTTCGAAACCCGACGGGATCGATTTCCCAGCCGAACTGGGTTTTCTGTAAGTTCGGATTGACGGAGCCCCGGTAAGCCCCCGGTTCTCCGACAATTTCATGCTGGTCGCCCGTATGCGAAAAGTCGTTGCCATCATTCTTGCTTTCGCCGACCGTTTGGGACGTATAGTAATTGAAGGCTATAAAATCGGGCTTCCCTTGCTTCAAGATGTCCATGTCGCCGTCTTTAATGACCGGTTCATAACCTTTTTCAAGCAAATAACTCCAGGCGATATGATTGTAGGTGCCGAACACCGCCATATCCAGGTAGAGCCAGTTGCGGATGGCCGCGTAATTGTCGGCGGCCAGCACGTCTTCCGGGCTGGAGCTTGCCGGATAAATGACCCCGATATTGGGCGCCGGTCCAATTTTGGCATCCGGCAGCATGCGATGGCAGAGGACCATAGCTTTGGCTTGGGCCACCAGCATATGATGATTTTGCTGGTAGAGCTCTTTTTGCGGATTCTCAAGCTGTTCATTCAATGTCCCGATAGAGCCGGGATGAAGAATGAGCATATTTTGCTCGTTGATCGTCAGCCAATACTTGACCCGGTCTCCGTAGTGCTCGAATAACGTTTTGGCATACTGTTCAAACGCCGTGATGGTTTCGCGGTTGGACCATCCGCCCTTGACTTCCAGCGCGTAAGGCAGATCGAAATGATACATCGTCACAATGGGCTCAATGCCGTGTTTGAGCAGTTCATCGATCAGCGAGCTGTAAAATTCGATGCCCTTTTTGTTCAGCATTCCAGAGCCTTCAGGATATATCCGTGTCCAGGCGATGGAGAACCGGTAGGCTTTAAATCCCAGCTCCGCCATTAAGGCCACGTCTTCTTTATATCTGTGGTAATGATCGCTCGCCACTTTGAAGTCTGTAACCCCTTCAACATGGTTGGCCAAGTCGATGACGGACGGACCCTTGCCGTCTTCGTCCCACGCGCCCTCGAATTGATAAGCCGAGGTGGAACCTCCCCACAGGAAATTTTCCGGAAATGGTTTAAGCGATTGATGCAGCATAGTTGATTCCTCCAGTTCAAGTTCAATTGAAATGTACAAAGGTAGAGTTAGATGAGGGTCAGTAAAACCTCGTTTCTTTTCACGGAGGCTTTATCGGTTTCAAAAACCTCGACTTCCTTTTGGGTCAGGGTGACGATCACGGGGGTCACGGTCTGATAGCCGGCCGCCTGAATTTGTTCGATATCGAATTCAATCAGCACATCGCCCTGCTTGACAACATCCCCCTCTTTAACGACGGGATTAAAGAATTTTCCTTTCAAACTTACCGTATTGATACCGATATGGATAAGGATATCCGTCCCTGCGTTTGAAGTGATGCCGATCGCATGGCCCGTCGGGAACAACGAAGTTACGACGCCGTCCATCGGGGCGACAACCACACCCTCGCCAGGCATGATGGCCAAGCCTTTTCCCATGGCTCCGGAGGAGAAAGCCTCATCCGTAACGCTGCTGAGCGGAACGACCCTTCCGGCGAGAGGACTGTAGATCTGCTCTTTTTGGATATCCATGGACGATCCCGACTTCGTTTCGGACTGTGCCGGCTGCAAAACAGGTTGCGCTTGCTCCAGCTCCGTTACTTCCGCCGTCCGCGCCTTACCTTTGCTTTCGTATCCGAAGATCAAGGTCAGGAGCAGCCCGACGCCCATGGAAAGAATCATGGATATGACAAAGATGCCTGTCGGCTTTTCTACCGGAATGGAAAAAATATTATGGAAGACATAAGCCGTGTATTTTACCCCAAAGTGGCCGTTGATCGCTCCGCCGATGGCGCCTGCGATAATGACGATGGGAATCACTCTTTTGTAACGAAGGATCAAACCGTAGACGATCGGCTCGGTTACCCCCGCCAGCAGTCCCGTGAGACCGGACGATCCGGCGATGGATCTTAACGATTTGTCCTTTTTGGCTCTAAGGAAAATCCCGAGGGCCACCCCGATTTGGGCAAAAACGGCGGCGGCGGCCATAGCTTCTATCGGGTCTCCGCCATTGTTAATGTTTTGCAGTGTGATGGGCGTGAACCCCCAATGCAGGCCGAGCACCACCATAAAGGTCATGCCTCCTCCGAGAACGATGCCCGAGAGGATTCCGCTAACGTCGATCAGCCAGGTTACTCCCGAGGCGATCCAGTCTCCGACGCTTGTCCCGAAGGGGCCGAAGGCGATGGCCGACAGCGGAACCATAATCATCAACGACAACATCGGAACCAGGAAGACCTGCAGGTCTTTCAGGATGATCTTTTTGAGGAATTTATCCAAGACCGCATAGATGCTGATCGCGATAAAAATCGGGAACACGCTGGATGAATAGTTCATCAGAACGACGGGGATGCCGAGAAATGAACTTTCGGTTCCTTTATCCAGCAAGCCCGTAAAATTAGGCTCCATAAGCGCAGCGCCGATGGCTCCCGCCACGTAAGGATTGGCCTTCAGCTTGATGCCGAGCGTAATGCCGAGGAAGATAGGCAAAAAGTAAAACACGGCATTCCCGGCGGCGGACAGAATCAGGTAATTATCGCTGGTGTCGGACAACCAGCCCGCCAGGGTCAAAACGGTAAGAAGAGCTTTCAGCATGCCGGCCCCGGCCATGACCGGAATCAGCGGGGAGAAGCTGCCCGAGATCACTTCAAACACTTTGGAGACCGCCGATACTTTTTGACCGCTTGCCGAGTTCTCCTGATTTTTATTTAAAAAGCCGGTGTTCTTCGCGATTTCGGCATACACATTAGCGACATGGCTGCCGACCACGACCTGGAATTGGCCGCCGCTTTCAACCACGGTGATCACACCTTCATGTTTTTCCAATGTTTCCCGGCTTGCCTTTTTGGTATCCTTCAGACTGAACCGAAGCCTTGTCGCACAATGAACAAGGTCGTTTATATTTTCCTCTCCGCCAACCAGACGAACGATATCGTCAGCCAATTTACGGTTATCCATAGTCATTCTCCTCTGCTGCGCATTTCAGGCATAAAAAAATACCTAAACGAATGGCCCGCGGGATCACAAGAAGTGATCATATGCCAGTCGTTTAGGTATCGCCTGCTTTACCAGTAACAATCCTTAAGTTTAGGTTGTAAGGTTACTATAAAACAAACGGTAAACGTTTGCAACCCATTTTTTTTATTCTTCGTCGTTTCGGGAAGTCACCCGCTGAATATGAATCGTCAAATACACCTTTTCGTCAATCGACATGGCGTTTTCATAATTTTGCTCCAGGTAGCGATTGATGACATTCATGCATGCAAAGGCTTTCGGGTATTTGATTTTAATCTGGTCATAGAGAAAATTGTCCCCCGAAGCGGAGCGCTCTTGTTCTCCGCTCAGCATCCGCTGCACAAAATATTGGATATGGGTGATAAAGCGGGAGTAGTTAAACGATTTTTCGTCCAGCTCCAGGTCGTAAAACTCGGTCACAATGTCGAAAATCTCGCTCATCACCTTCGTAATCTCGGCGGTCCGCTGCATACCTTGTCCGTCCTGCCGGGCATTGACAAAATGCATCGCGATAAAACTCGCCTCGTCCTCATCCATCTCGATGTCAAAATGTTTCTTGATCAATTGGAGCGCATTTAGCCCGATCGCGAACTCTTTGGGGTAGAACTTTTTGATTTGCCAAAACAGCGCGTTTTTGAGATTCAGGGAATTTCTGTAACGGGAGACGGCAAAATGAATATGATCGATCAGGGTAATATAAATATTGTCATTGAAAATATTTCCCATCTCGCTTTTGGCATAGCTGATGATGTCATCGGCCAGGGAGAAGTAATCCGCGGAGGTCTCGCCAATCAGATCGATTAGTTTCTGCGGAACTTTCCCGGGCTTCAGAATAAAGGTTTTCTCGATCTTTTCCTCGTCCACCGTTTGCCCCGGCTTTTTCTTAAATCCCAGACCATTGCCGATGACCACAAATTCGTGACCGACCTGGTCTTCAGCACGAATCACGTTGTTGTTGAAAATTTGCCGGATAATCATGACGGCGCGTTCACTCCTTCTGCTCAAATCCATGCCTATGTATAGGGTTATCATCGGGCTTAAATTTTACAACCTACGATAGCACACACCCGGCAGCGAACACAATAGATTGCTGTGGCAGCCGGCAGCCGTTTTTTTCGGCACTATGTACAGCCACTCCCGCATATAAGTAGAGAGAAGGCCTTGAGGGACGGGAGGTGTAGAGTGCCGTTGAGTTATCATCAATACGGAATCAGTCCGCAGCTGGTGGAACGGGTCAAGCTGAAAATGAAGAATCCGGCGACCAAAGAGCGGGTGAAAAAACTGGTGGAAGGGTTGACCAAAGCCGACCTGCAGGATCGGGTCAAGGTTCGCCGGCTGGTCAAATCGGCAGCTTCGCTGCTGAACGAAAGGTTGAGCGGCGTCCAGGAGGAGCAGATCGTTCAATTTGTCGTGGCCCAACGAATCGATCCGCAGAGCACGCTCCACTTGATCAGGCTGTGGGGGATGTTTCGCTAGGCTTAAACCCATTTGTCATCTTGCCGAAGCCTTGTCGGCAAACACGGTCAGCCGGAATATTCCGGCTGATTTTTGTTAGTGGCTTTAGCCCCAGTTGAGCACGCGAAGCGGGTGAGGCAAAACACCTGGGTTCGTTATCATGGGAGTGTTCAAGCTACTATGTATACCGAAAGGAAAAGGTGGCTTAATGGCTAATCGAAGTGATATGCCACCTACAAAGAGGCGCCTAGCGTGCTTCCAAGCTTCCAACTCTAAAAAGATGCAAATCTGCAGGCATTTAGGCCAATTCCCGAGGGAATGCGAAAATAGATGCAAATCTGCAGGAATTTCCAGCGGTTTTAGAGAAACGAGCCGGTTTCGTCAAAAATTCCTGCAGATTTGCAGGATTTTTGAAATTTTGGGCCCCGAACAAGAAAAAAACATGCATATATGCAGGAATTCTATATTATCAAGGTGGTCTGAAGAGGGACCAGTAATAAACGCACTACCCGTTTGACGTGTGGTTATGATTACCGGAAAATGAGCGGAATCATGATGGGCGGATCTATGCGGCGTAAAGGGAAGTTCAGCGGGTTAACCGGATGTTAACCGGAGATACGGGGAAAGTTAAACGAGCGGGGATTGTAAAAATGAAGGTTGGGGTGGAGAATCGCCCTTGCGCGAAGAGAAGATTTGTTGTATTTTTAAATTGACATGACAGTAGGTCAAAAATAAATCGCAGGTGGTGGCGTATCATGACACCTCGGACGAAGGAACAGAACGAACAGATCCGGAACCTTCGGATGTCGCAGATCTTGAAGGCCGCGGCCGATGTTTATCTCGAGCGGGGACAGCAGATGGAAATCCGCGACGTGGCGGCCGAGGCCGGATTAGGCTATGGAACGGTATACCATTATTACAAAAATAAAATGGATCTTCTGCATGATTTGATGCTCCAGGCGATGAGCCGGGCGGAGGAGATTCTGCTGTCCGCCGCGTTGGCGGCCGGACAGCCGGCTGCCGGCGCCGCCGTCAGCGCGGGGCCATCGGCGGAGCCCGGGCGCGGCCGTTACGCGGACGCGCGGGCCGCTCGCCCGGCGGCGGCCAACGGCACGGGCCCGCCGCAGCGAGCGCTCGCCGTCAAGCTGCTTCAGGCATGGGCGGAGGACCATGCCTTCTATTTGGCCTGCCGCCTGGGGGGCGAGCAGTTCCGCCCGCTTCCCGAAGCGCAGGCGGAGCCGCTCGCGGCCGCATTCCGCGAGCAGGTGCTGCGCCCGCTGGCGGCGATCCTCGGCGCCCTTCCCGCCGCCGATCCGCAAGCGCCGGCGGACGGCGGCGAACCCGGACGCCGGGCCGAATGGCTGCTCGCCGCTTTGACGGGCTGCGCCTTGGCTCCCCTTCGCCGGGGAACGCTGCGCGACGAGGCGGTCCAGATCGCCGCGTTTTTATTTTGAATCCGCAGGCGCACCGCTACGGCGGATTTCTAATTTTTATAGAGTGGAGCGAAGGCAATGATTATATTGAAATCACCCAGGGAAATCGAAGAGATGAAAACGGCGGGCCAGATCGTGGCCGACTGCCACAGAGAGGTCGCCAAACTGATTGAGCCCGGTATCACCACGCTCGAGATCAACGATTTTGTCGCCAAGCACATCATGAAATTGGGCGGCAAGCAATTTACCAAAGGCTACAACGGATTCCCCGCGGAAACTTGCGCTTCGGTCAACGATGTGGTGGCGCATGGTTTTCCGTCCGCCAAACCGCTGCAGGAAGGGGATTTGCTCAAGCTGGATATCGTGGCGGAATACGGCGGCTGGTTCGGCGACTCCTGCTGGTGTTATACGATCGGCCAGCCCAGCCCAGCCGTGGAGCGCCTGCTCAAGGTCACCAAGGAATGCCTGGAGCTGGGCATTGCGCAGGCGATCCCGGGCAATCGGCTCGGGGATATTACCTCGGCCATCCAGAAGCACGCGGAATCGCACGGGTATTCCGTGGTCCGCGATCTTCTGGCTCATGGGGTCGGCCGCTCGCTGCATGAAGAGCCGAGCTACGAGCATGTCGGCGTAGCCGGGAAAGGCGTACGGCTCAAAGAAGGCATGGTTTTTACCATCGAGCCTATGATCAACGAAGGAACCTTTCGTATTTCAATTGATGCGGACGGATGGACCGCCAGAACGGCGGACGGCAAGCTTTCGGCCCAGTACGAACATACCGTGGCGCTGACCGCGGACGGACCGCTCATTTTAACCGCTCAATAATCACTCATGGCCGAAGGCCGGGGAGGACCGAGAAACACAGGCCCCCCGGCCTTTTTTGCGCGTATTGCCTTTTGCCCCAGATCCCTGCTGTATATCCAGCAATAACCTGTTGCTAAAGCGAATATTTGTTCGTATTATGAATACAATAAGAACAAACGTTCTTATGGAAGGTGAAAGTATGGGATGGGTTGTTAGGAGTGGGGACGCATGAAGACAATTCCTTGGCAAACGCCGGAAGAGGCGGAATTCGTAAAGGAGTACTTGCTGCTTCCCTTGATGCTGGATGTACTGGAGCGGGATCGGATCGCGATGGGCAGGGCCGGCTTGAAAATGCCGGAAGTCTACGACGTTTTGGTCCGGCTGCTGCAGGAGGCGATTACCGCCGACTTGGCCCAGGCCCGGAAAGGAATGAGAGAGCACGGAATGAAGGTATATGAAGAACATCGGACTTCCTTGGGATTGGAAGCGCGGTATCTTTGCCGGGGCTACCATTATGAATTTTCCATGCTGTGGGGGCTCGTCAAGGCGGAAATGCTGCGGCGGTTTTGCGCTTATTTGGGCATTGACATTGCGGAGAAGGGGATAGGGTCATGAAGACGGATGAGCGAATCGTGATGCTGGGAGACTGCCAGTCCTTTTATGCGAGCGTGGAAAAAGCGGACCATCCCCAATACGAGCATCGCCCGCTGGTGGTCGCCGGGGATCCGGAGCGCCGTTCCGGTATCGTCCTTGCGGCCTGCCCCAAGGCCAAGCAATACGGCATTACGACGGCCGAAACGCTGGGAACGGCGCTGGCCAAATGCCGGGACCTTGTCGTGATGCGGCCGAGGATGGAACGGTACATCCAGGTCTCGATGCAGATTACGGACATCATGAAGCAGTTCACGGACCTCGTGGAGCCTTACAGCATCGATGAGCAGCATCTGGACGTCACCGGGAGTCTCTCCTTGTTCGGCGATCCGATCTCGCTGGCCCGCAAAATTCAGGAGGAAATCCGGAGCAGGACGGGGGTATACAGCCGGTTCGGCATCAGCTATAACAAGGCGGTCAGTAAAATGGCCTGCGATAATTTCGCCAAAAAAAATGCGGACGGCATTTTTGTGCTGCCCAAGGAAATGCTGCCGAAGAAGCTCTGGCCGCTGCCGATTCGGAGTATGTTCATGGTCGGGTCCCGGATGGAGCACCATTTTCAGCGGATGGGGATCCGCACGATCGGGCAGCTTGCGGCGACCCCGCTGTCCCGGCTGCGGCAGCGCTGGGGCGTAAACGGCGAAGTGCTGTGGCGCATCGCCAACGGGATCGACCCTTCGCCCGTGAGTCCGGGCACCCATCAGGGCGAGAAGTCCGTCGGTCACGAAATGACGCTGCCCCGCGATTACTACACACTCCAAGAAATCGCGGTGCCGCTGCTGGAACTGACCGAGCTGGTCTGCCGGCGCTGCCGTGACAAAGGGTATATGGGCGGCGTGGTGAGCGTGGGGTGCCGGGGAGCGGACTTCGATCATCCGACAGGATTTTTCCGCCAGATCAAGCTGGGGGACCCGACGAATATCACCAACCAGGTCTATCAAACGGTAATGGGCCTTTTTCGCCGGCATTGGGACGGTGAGCCGGTACGGAAGGTAGGGGTCACTTTGTCGGGGCTGGTGCGGGACGACGAGTATCAGCTGCTGCTTTTTGACGAGCGTCCCAAATACCAGGCTCTGGAGAAGGCCACGGATGAAATCAAACGGAAGTATGGGGAATCGGCGATATTGCGGGCGGTTTCCCTGACCGCACCGGGTCAGGCCCGGGATCGGGCCGGCAAGATAGGAGGGCATTACCGATGAAAGGGAAGCTGCACGGCAACGGGCTCTGGGAGTCGTCCAGAATGATGCTCCCCGAGCACAAAGAGGCGATTTTGGAATATAACCGCAGACAGCACCGCCGTTCGCGCATCCTGTTGGATGAGCAGGAGATGGAGGAGATTTCCCGGCGGATTGCGGAGTCGTTAAGGGACAACAAAGAAATCGGCCTGAGGCTCTACGGAGAGTTCGGAGACCGGCGGGTTCGGGGAGTCGTGGAAGCGGTGCGACCGGGAGAGCGGCGTTTTCGGCTGAATACGGACGGAAATCCGGAATGGATCGCCTTTGCGGACATCGTTTCGGCGGAATAATACGAGCCAAGGAACGGAAAGAGAACATAGAACAGCCAAAGGGCTGTTCTTTTTTTGTCCGAAGATTGGAGCAGGAGACGCAGAAAAAGAAAAAACGGGAACGAAGTCCTCTTTAAAATTGGGAAGGAAGTCGCTAAACCGGCAAAAAGGGAATCAACCGAAAATGGACTGAAAATGCATCAAGTAACCAAAGGGCCTAATATGGGACCAGAGTATGTTTTTTATCACAGACGTTGTCATTTCAGAACTCGCAAAAATCCGCGGTGTTACGCGATTTTCTGCTAAGACTTAGGTATCAATTTTGTAACCTTTATGGAAATGCGTGTAAAAAATGAGCGAAACTTCGAATCATTTGCTGCGTCTAATTAGGGCGAAAAGGCTCAAGCGCCTCCTCCGTGAAAACAATCGTATGGAAATTCATCATGAAATGTAGGGGTTTTCAAAACTTTTTTCACGGACAAAAAAGGATAGGGGCAGGACAGGCGGACTTCCTGATTTTGGGAGCTAGGTGCCAAAGACGCGGTGGTTTTCCGGGAAAGGACCCAAAAACAAAACACTTCCATCAGCCTAGTTACATTCCATGTTCACTTGGTTAATGATAGAAGTAATTTGAGGAGTGGAGGTGTGTGTGAGGGACCGTACTGATCATCGCCTGCATACAAAAAGATAGCGAGGTGAAAAAAAGGGGTCAGCGATTGTAATGATCTCTTGAGGACCGATGACAAGATTAGCGCGAAAAAGGCTAGCCATTTGGATAGCGCTCGGCGCGGCCCTGATCGCCGGGGGGATTGCTCTATACTTCTGGTTGAAGCCGCCGATCCCTGTCAGCTCCGCCACTTCCGATGGGGATAAGATGAAATTCCAAACCTCGGGAGACAAGTTCATGGAATACCGGGGCGACGGGGCCTGGAACGAAATCTTCGTAAAGGGCGTAAATTTGGGCGCGACGGTTCCCGGACATTTTCCGGGAGAATTCCCGATCACCGAGGAGGATTATCTGCGTTGGTTCCGGCAAATTGACGAGATGGGCGCCAACGTCATCCGGATTTATACGGTACACAATCCGGTATTTTATAAGTCGCTGGTGAAGTACAACCGGGATAAGGTAGACGATCCGCTGTATTTTATCCAGGGAATCTGGTCCCCGGAGGAGCAGTTGATCGAGCTGCAGGACGCGTACAATCCGGGGATTAAAGAAAAGTTCCACAAGGAGATCGAAAAGGCGGTCAAAGCCGTGTACGGCGATCTCAATGCCGACCCGGTTCCCGGAGAATCGGGAGGGAAATACACCGCCAACGCGGGCCCGTTCCTGATGGGCTGGCACATCGGAACCGAATGGGACCCGGAAATGGTCGACAATACGAACAAAGTGCATGCGGGAACGGAACCTTACAAAGGCAAGCACTTTGCGGCCAAGGCGGACGCCAGTCCGTTCGAGAGCTGGCTCGCCGAGTTGGTTGACCAAACGGCCCAGTTGGAGAAAAAATACGGTTGGGAGCACCCGATCACCTTTACGAACTGGGTGACGACGGACGTGCTGGAGCATCCGGGCGAACCGCTGTTCGAAGAGGATCTGGCCAGCGTCGATGCGACGAAAATCGAGCCGGTCAATTGGGAAGCGGGGTACTTTGCGGCCTATCACGTCTACCCGTACTACCCGGATTTCTTCCACCTCGATAAAACGCTGGAGACGATTCCGGAGGGGAACGACTACAACACGTACAAAGCTTACTTGAAACAACTGAAGGCGCACTACAAGGATATCCCGATTATGGTTACGGAATACGGCGTTCCTTCTTCGCTCGGCGTATCGCACTTGGGCCGCGGCGGACGAAATCAGGGAGGCCACAGTGAGAAGGAACAGGGCGAAATCAACGTGTCTCTAACCAAGGATATTTACGATGAGGGATATGCGGGTGCGATTCTGTTCATGTGGCAGGACGAATGGTTCAAGAAGACTTGGAACACGATGCGCTTTGAAATTCCGGAAGACCGGCGTTCCTATTGGCTGAACGTGCTGACCAACGAGAAGCTTTTCGGCCTGCTGTCGCTGGGGCCCGGTAAAGAGGATCAAATTATCATCGACGGGAAATTGAACGACTGGGCTGCTTTACCCGAAGGGGAAGTCAAGTCGTGGGAAAATCCGGTTCCCGGCATGAAGCAGCTCCGTGTCACGCATGACGAAGCTTACGTTTATGTGGGAATGACGCTGGAACAGCCGTTCGATCCGAAAAAAAGTCAGGTTTACCTGGGCACCGATGTTTTGCCCGGCGGCGACCAACCGGTCAACGAACTGCCCGGCAAATCGCTGAGCGAAGGACTGGAAGGCATGGTTGTGATCGGAACGGACGAAGAAACCCAGGTGAAAGTAGCTCCGAGCTACGATTTCCACCAGCGTTTATACGGACGATACGGATACTGGATGCTGGACGATCCGACCGCGGAACAGAAGAAACAGTTCCGGCCGTGGAAACTGGCGGTGAGTTTGACGATGACGCCTCCCGATACCCGCTTCGCCAACCCGTTCATGGATATGACGGTCGGCAAGCTGCTAAGGGGCACTTCGGACCGGAACAGCGAAGCGTTCAACTCGCTGACTTCATGGCAATACAGCGGCAATGAGGTAGAGCTGCGCATTCCATGGATGCTGTTGGGCTTCGCCGACCCGAGCTCCCTGCAGGTGATCGATTACGGGCCGCTGAAGAAAGACCGCACCTTCGCCACGACGAAGACGCAAGGCATCACCTTCGTCCCGTGGATCAAGGACCGGGCCAGCGGAAACGTATCCTGGCCGGGAGGGGCCGGCGGAACGCTCGATCTGGGCGGACAGCCGAAGTACACTTGGTCTCCTTGGGAGACGGTCAAGTACACGGAGCACTTGAAGTCAGGCTACACCGCATTGAAGGAGTTTTACGAAACGCTGCCGGATCACAGATCCCCTTAGCTATGACGACACAAACAATCGTGCTTGTATCAGGAAGGAGGAGCTATTCTTTATGTATTCGCACCTTACCGTAGCCGTCTATTTCATCTACGGTTGCCTAGGATTAATTCTCGCAGGGATGCTGACGTTGTTCTGGCTCCGGATTAGAGCGATCCGCACGGCAAAGAAGACGGAAATCTATCTTCAGAAGCATCAGGACTATTTCAAATTTGTTCAAACCCATTTGAGCGGGGTTTCCGAATTGCCGCTGCCGCCGGGAAAACTGACTCCGCTGGAGCGGCGGGTCATTCAGCAGCGGATCATGGAATGGATCGAGCAGCTGAAAGGCGATATGCGCGACAAGCTGATCAAGCTGTGTCGTGACGCGGGATTCGTCGACGACGACATCAAGCTCCTGGACAGCTTGCTCTACGGCCGGCGGATTGCCGCGGCTTACCGCTTGGGCGGAATGCGGGCGGCGGAAGCCGTGCCGAGAATGCTGCTCATGCTGGAGCAGCAAAAGTACAGCCCGCTGTCGATCGTCATCGCCCGCTCGATCGCCAAGTGCGCGGAGCGCGAGGAGCAGCTTACGGAGATGCTGAAGCATTTGCTCCGGCACGGCAAACCGATTCATAATCTGGCGGCGGACATCCTGATGGAAACGAGTCTGGATGCCAGCCGGCTCCTGCTCAAGCTGCTGGATGACGAAAATCCGGATTTTGTCAAAGTGGCGCTCGTCGCCATGTGGGGGCAGGCCGTACCCGAGGTCGTTCCTTCGCTGGACCGCCTGGTCGGCGCGGAGGAGAAAGAGGTACGGGCCAGCGCGGTCAAGCTTTACTTAAGCTCCAATCCCGTGCTGAAGGACGAAACCATTCGTCAATTGATGGCGGACACGGATTGGGAAGTCCGGGCCGCCGTGGCCAAGTCGCTCGGCAACACGCACGCGGCCGGCAGCATCCCGCTGTTGCGCGCGGCTCTGCAGGATCCGCACTGGCGGGTGCGCAACAACAGTGCGGAAAGCTTAGCCAAGCTGGGCGAGACCGGATTTGAGGTGCTGTGCCAAATCGCCAAGCACGGGTCCGGGGTCGAACGCGAAACCGCGTTGTATTACGTGGAGAAAACGATGGCGCAGGAAGGCGAACATCAGAAGCTGGATCAGATGGTCGCCTATAACAAAAAGAAGCTGCTGTACGAACGGTACTTCGGGGTTGCCGAAGCGAAGCCGGTTCGACAGGTCGCAGCGGTCGGAGGGGATTATACTGCTTAGGGATATCTTGCTCATTTACGGCCTATTTGCGACGTACTACGTAATGACCGTAAATGTCATCTATTTTTCGATCATGACTTTTTCGTTCCGCAATATTATGACGATTTTCCGCCGGGCGGCGTATTCCAAGTACAATACGCTTTCCGGGTCCGAGCTGGTCCCGTCGATTTCCCTGCTGGTTCCGGCGTACAACGAGGAATTGACGGTCATTGAAAACGTAAAATGTCTGATGACGCTGAATTACCCGACCTATGAGGTCATCGTCATCAACGACGGTTCCAGCGACGACACGCTGGGCGTGCTTCGGAGAGAGTTCGGGCTCGAACCGCTGCCGAACCCGGAGATGCGGAACTCGATCGACTGCCAGCCGATTAATGCGGTTTACCATAATCCTCAGTATCCGCATCTGTATGTAATTGATAAGCCGAACGGCGGCAAGGCCGATTCGCTTAATGCGGGCATTAACTTGTCCCATTACCCGCTGATTTCTTCCATCGATGCGGACTCCTTGCTGGAGAAAGACGCCTTGATCCGGATGGCGCGGACGTATATGGAGAACCCGGAAGAAACCGTGGCCATCGGCGGGGATGTGCGCATCGCCAACGGCTGTGTCATCGAGAACGGGGCGGTCAAGGAAGTTTCGCTGCCGCGTAAAATGTGGCCGATGTTCCAGGCGGTCGAATACCTCAAGGCGTTCCTTGGCGGCCGGATCGGCTGGAGCTCCATTAACGGCCTGATTATCGTATCCGGCGCATTCGGGCTTTTCCGCAAGGATTATGTGATCGCCGTCGGGGGCTACCGGGGCGGATATCCCGGAGAGGATATGAACATTATTATCAAGCTGCACCGTTACATGCTGGAGAACAAACTGAAATACCGGGTCGCCTTCTGTCCGGAAGCGGTCTGCTGGACCCAGGCTCCGGACACGTACCGGATTCTGTCCAACCAGCGCAAGCGCTGGGGGCGGGGAAATCTTAAGAACATGATCGAAAACTACGACATGGCGTTCAATCCGAAATACAAAGTGATGGGGCTCCTCACGATGCCGTACAACATCATTTTTGAAGCGTTGAACCCTTACTTCAAGATCACGGGTCTTCTGGCTCTGATCGGTTATACGATGATGGATATGACGCATTGGAGAGTGCTCGCGGTATTTTGGCTGATCAACTTCCTCAGCGGTTATTTGCTCAGTATCGGGGCGCTGCTGCTGGAAGAACTGGCTTTTAAACGGTTTAGCAAACTGTCCGACCTCGTTCGGATGATGCTTTACTCCATGTTCAAATTTTTCGGATACGCCCAGCTCGGAGGGCTGTGGCGGATTCAGGGGCACATTCAATATTTGCGCAACAACAACTCCTGGGGGACGATGACCCGGCAAAGCTGGCAAGAGAAAAGCGACACAGCCAAACCGGCGTAACCTGCATTCCCTGAAGGGAGTTGATGCAAAAGCCAGAAGCGGCCAAGGCCGAATCCTTGGCTAGACAAAAAAATCTATTACGGAAAGAAGGCGGGATGAGAGATGCTGAATACGGCATTGCAAAGCAAGCAAGAGCAGACCAGCTTATATATGGATATCGAGCAAAGCGTCAAGGAAGCGGCCTACGAAACCAACGGGATTTTGTTCATTTCTTGCGCAGGCGGGCCAACTTACTTGGAGAAGCAAGTGCGTGGCATTTTGGAATCCCAGCCCGGGGTGAATCCCAAGATTTGGGGCGGCGAAGAGCCGGGCTCCCTGTTCATTCTTTTCCCGGGGCAAACGCTCGACGCGGTGCACTTTCAAGGGCTGCTGCTCAAACAGCGGCTTCAGGAAAGCATGCCGGACTTGGTGGTCCGGATGACTCTAACAAGCTTTCCTGAAAAAAAGCAGCTGACGCAGGAGGTGTTGATCAAGATGGAGGACTCGGTAAAGCAACAGGCCTCCGGAGAAATCCACATTTTTACGCGTGAAGAGATGAAAACCATGCGCAGCCGCATTTTGATTGTGGAAGGGGACGCAACGGTCCGCGAGTTTCTGGAAATTCGCCTGCAGATGCAGGGTTATGAAACGGCCGTGGCCGACAACGGCTTGTCCGCCTTGGAAACGATCGAATCCTGGAAGCCCGATTTGGTGCTGACGGAGCTTAATCTGTATGGTATCGACGGATTGCCTTATATTCACCATATTCAACAACTGCAAGTTCCTGCGGTGCCGAAAATCGTAGTCCTGACCGAGCAAAGAGTGGAGCAGACGATCAGCCTATGCTTCCAAAACGGAGTGGACGATTATATCACCAAGCCGTTCTCCCCCGTGGAGCTGGACGCCCGGATTCGCCGTTCGCTGAATTCTTTGAGAATGAACCTGCAAGGGTTGAACTCCCAGCATATCAAATAAAAATCTATATAGATAAAATGGAGGTTGGAGCAGTGAATAATCAATATCAGAAATTACTGGAAGCCATCGAATCGAAAAACGCAGTTTTGGGTGTGGTCGGTCTTGGATATGTCGGCCTTCCCCTGGCTGTCGAAATGGTGAAGCAAGGTTTTCGTGTGGTAGGTATTGACCTGGATGCCGGCAAAGTCGATCGACTATATCGCGGAGAATCCTATATTCATGATATTTCTGACGAGACCCTCGGTGAAGTCATGGCTACGGGACGGTTCAAACCAACGACGGACTATGCTTCCCTGCGGGAGATTGATGCGATCAGTATCTGCGTTCCGACTCCGCTCAGCGAAAATCAGGATCCGGATACCTCTTACATCGTAACGGTGGTTGAGCAAATCAAACGTTTCATGAAAAAGGGCATCCTGATCACATTGGAAAGCACGACTTACCCCGGAACCACGGAAGAGCTGATCCAGCGGGAACTGGAAAAGCTCGGCTATGTGGTAGGCGAGGACTTCTTCCTCTGCTTCTCTCCGGAACGTGTCGATCCTTCGAATGCGAAATTCAATACCTTCAATACGCCGAAAGTGATCGGCGGAACGACGGAGGCCTGCCTCGCTCTGGGCACGGCGCTGTACAGCAAGTATGTTCAAACGGTCGTTCCCGTCAGCTCGCCTAAAGTGGCCGAGATGTCGAAACTTTTGGAGAATACGTTCCGCAGCGTCAACATAGCCTTCATTAACGAAATGGCCATGATGTGCGACCGGATGGGCATCGACATCTGGGAAGTGATCGACGCGGCCAAAACCAAGCCGTTCGGGTTTATGCCGTTTTATCCGGGGCCGGGAATCGGCGGACATTGCATTCCGCTGGATCCGATGTACCTGTCCTGGAAAGCGAAAGGCTTCCGCTTCTACAGCCAGTTTATCGAACTCGCCCAGTCGACCAATGACAATATGCCTTACTATGTAGTCAACAAAACATCCAAGATTTTGAACGAATATGCGAAGTCAATTAAAAAATCGAACATTCTCATTCTGGGAATGGCTTATAAGCCGGATATCAGCGATCTGCGCGAATCGCCGGCGCTGGAGGTTTATGAGCTTTACAAAGATAGTGGAGCGAAGGTGGATTTCTACGACCCTTACGCGACGAGTTTCCGCGACAAACACGGGATTACCGTGCCAAGCGTGGCGTACGACCTGGAGAAATTCAAAACGTACGATTGCATTGTGCTGGTGACCAATCACAGTAACCTGGATTACGGAGCCATCGCTCATCTCGGCGTACCGATCGTGGATACGCGCAACGCATTCCGCGACTTCAAATTTCCGCATATTTACAAGATCGGCCATTCGGTACAGCATGTGGCTGAAGCCAACGAGGCTCTGATCGTCGGATAAGGGGCTTGCGTAGACAAGGGAGGCGGTGATGAAAATGAAAAGCGCCGGAGCGAACCGAAGAAGACAGCTTCTGATCCTGTGCGGGGGGATCGCCTTATCCCTTCTTCTGCTCGTCATCCGCCCTTCCCCCTCGGAAGCCAAGGCAACCTGGCTTTGGAATACGAAGCTGATCCAGCAAAACGGCGAGGACATCATCCATTTTGCCAAGAAGCAGCGCATTAAAGTGATTTTTTTGCAAATCAGCGGGGATGTGAAAGAGGAAAGTTATCGTCATTTTGTACGTCTGGCCTCCTCCGAGGGCTTGGAGGTTCATGCGTTGAACGGACAGCCGGAATGGGCCTTGCAAAAATACCAACAAGAAGCGAAAGATTTCCTCGAATGGGTCAAGGAGTACAACCGGAAAGCCGCACCGGAGGAGAAGTTTACCGGCGTACAGTTCGATGTGGAACCTTACCTGCTGGATAATTGGGAAGCACGCAAGGCATCCATCGTCGAGCAGTGGGTGGAGAATATCCGGGTCTGGGTCGAAGCGGGCAAAGGCAGCGACTTTGAGATCGGTGCCGCGGTTCCCTTCTGGTTGAACGATATCAACTATCCGGGATCCAAAGCGCGGTTAAACCAGTGGATGCTGGAAAAGTTCGACTATGTGGCCATCATGTCTTACCGCGACGAGGCGGACCGGATCTATCAGGCGGCCCGGGCGACCCTGGAGGAAGGAGACCGCAAGAAGAAGCAGGTATGGGTCGGTGTAGAGGTCGGGAAGAGCAAGGAAGGACCGGGCGTGTCTTTTCACGAAAAACCTTTCGTCTCTCTGATCGGAGAGATGAATAAGTTGGTTAAGCTGGTGAAGGATCATTCCTCCTTTGCCGGCATTGCGGTTCACAGTTACGAGCCTTGGAGAAACAAACAGGGCCTGTGGGAACGATCGCTTAAGGAATAGCTTTGAGAAACAGCAGCAACCCGGAGCATAAGGCTCCGGGTTGTTTTTCGTTAGTAGCTTTAGCCAGTTGAGCTCGCGAAGCGCGCGAAACAAGAAGCTACCTGTTATGCGGGTGGTGTAGTGATGCTTATAGCACTGATGTTGGGGTTGTTATCATAGGAGTGTTCAAGCTACGATGTATAAAGAAAAGAAAAGGTGGCTTAATGGCTAATCGAAGTGATATGTCACATACAAAGAGGCGCTTAGCGTACTTTCAAGCTTCCAACTCCAAAAAGATGCAAATCTGCAGGTATTTAGGCCGATTCCCGAGGGGATGCGAAAAAAGATGCAAATCTGCAGGAATTTTCAGCGATTTTAGAGAAACGAGCCGGTTTCGTCGAAAATTCCTGCAGATTTGCAGGAATTTTGAAATTTTTGGTCCCAACCAAGAAAAAACATGCACATATGCAGGAATTCTATGTTATCAAGGTTATCTGAGGGGGGGCTAGTAATAATCGCACCCCTTCAGGGGTAGGCAAAAGCGGCAACGGCCTAGTAGCTTGAACGTAGTAAAAGCTAGCGCCTTTAGACGCGAGCCGGTAATAAGGGCGAAGAGTTTGATATTTTTTGCTATAATGAAAGCAATAGTGTCTATGGGGAATGGAGCGATGGCATGATTTTGCATAAAGGAGAAATTTTATTCCGCCAGGGGGATGAAGGGCTGTTTTTGTACCATATCAAGAGCGGTCTGTTTAAAGTAACCCGGCTGCACGAGAACGGCAATATGGTTCTGTTTAATATTTTATATCCCGGTGAAACGGTTCCCCATCATTCTTTGATTTCGCCAAAAGAGACGCACGGAACGGCTATTGCGCTGATGCGCAGCGAGGTGGAGGCCATTCCGGCGCAGGAGTGGTACCGGGAATTGCAGGAGGATCCGAAGAAGCCGTTGGAAATCGCGCGGCTGCTTCAGGAGAAAGTCCGGTTCATGCAGGAACGGTTGGATCACCTGACCGTCGGTACCCCGGCGGAGCGTTTGGAATTGCTGACCAAATGGCTCGGACAGCACGCCCATGGCGTGCCGCTGACGGAATATTTGACCCAGGAGGAGATCGGCCAATTGATCGGCGTCCGCCGCGAAACCGTGAACCGTCTGCTGCGTCAGCACGCGGCCTCCGAATAAAACAACCCCGGCAAAGACCGTATCTTGCGGATCTTTGCCGGGGTTGTTTTTGCATTTCAAGGCTTAATTCATTTCGTTTTCCAAGCTGTCCGCCGGTCCGAAGAATTCGAAATGAATCCGTTCCTGCGGTACGCCCCATTCCTTGAGCGCACGGTTGATCGCCCGCATAAAGGGAACGGGACCGCAGAAATAGAAGTCCGCTTCGGGGCTCGCGACCGATTGCAGCCAGGGCAAGTCAATGTAGCCGGTTTTGTCGCAGCTTTCGCCCGGGGCCGGCGTTTCATAAATATGATAGGCGGTGAGCCGGTCCGCATGCCGGCTTGCCAGCTGGTCGATATGCTCCTTCATCGCGTGGTGGCTGCCGCAGCGGGCGGCGTGGATGTAAGTTGCTTTGCGGCTGCCGCCTTGCCGGAGCATCGTTTCCAGCATGCTGACCATCGGCGTCAAGCCGACCCCGCCGCTCAGCAGCACAACCGGCAGGGTCTTGCTTTGGTCCAGCATGAAGTCTCCGGCCGGAGCGCTGATCTCCAGCACATCGCCCTCCTGGATCCGGTTGTGCAGATAGGTGGATACAATCCCGGCGGGCTTGTCGCCGATAGCATCTTCGCGCTTGACCGAGATTCTGTAGTATGGTTGCCCGGGAGCGGCCGATAAACTATAGTGGCGGAGATGCGTGAACTCCTGACCCTCTGGTTTGACGCGAACGGTGATGTACTGACCGGGTTCATAGTCGGCGATCTCTTTCCCGTCCTCGGGTTTCAGGTAGAAGGAGGTGATGACGTCGCTCTCCTTGACTTTGCGGTCCACCACAAAGCGGCGCCAGCCCCGCCAGCCGCCTTTTTTCAGCTCGGCTTCCTTGTACATTTCCGCTTCGACGCTGATAAATACATCCGCGATAACGCCGTAGGCTTTGGCCCAGGCAGCGATAATTTCATCCGTCGCGGCGTCGCCGAGCACGGTCTTGATCGCCGCCAGCAGATTTTCGCCGACGATCGGATAATGCTCCGGCTGGATGCCCAATGCGCGGTGTTTTTGGGCGATCCCGCGGACGACCGGAAGAATTTCCTCCAGCCGATCGATATGGGCGGCCGCCGCGTAAACGGCGTTGGCCAAAGCCGTAGGCTGCTTACCCTGACGCTGATTGGCGTGGTTAAAAATATTAAGCAGTTCGGGGTGGTTTTTGAACATCATTTGATAGAATTGTTTGGTAATGGTCTGTCCGTGGACTTCAAGCACCGGAACGGTGGACTTGATTACTTCAATCGTTTTGGTATCTAACACGATCAAACCTTCTTTCTGTTGGCTTATTCCTTTACATAACAAGTATAGACAGCCCGATTGCGGCGGAATTGTGAGTTTGGTCACATCAAAAATTTCTGAAATGTGAATTTGAAGAAAATGCAATGAAAATTATCACACTTCCGGGATAATTTAATGTTTCCCTGGGGCAAGCTGTTTAGTCATCATGAAGACTGTGTTATAATAAGAATAGATAAAAAACAGAAAGGATCAGGATACCATGTGTTCCCGAAGGACGAATTCCCCAAGGACGATTTGGAAACGTTATGATCTCTCTTATACTTAGCTTCTTTCGTGGAGCGTCGGTTTACGGCCAACAACCCTACGAAAGAAGCGTGTGATGATGCGAAGGATGAAGTCCTCAAGGACCTTCTTTGGCGTAGGGGATGGCCGTAAGGTCAACAAATCTACGATAAGAGGGATTCCGAATGAGGAAATGGACAGATTGGAAGATTGACGGCAAGTCATGGATGACGATGATGTTCGGAACGTTTGTATTGGCATTTACGTATTATCATATTAATTTTCAGAACGGCTTGTCCGAAGGCGGTTTTGTCGGCTTGGCCCTGTTGGGCAAGTATTTGCTTGATGTGCCTCCGGCGCTTTCGATGATCCTGATGGACATTCCGATTTTTATTGCGGCGTTCTTTTTGCGAGGCAGAAAGTTTATCGTAAATACGCTGATAGCCTCGATGGCCTTTTCGGTGCTCTATGATCTTTGCGAGCGGTTTTCGCCGCTGCATATCGATCTCGGGGCCAATTTACCGCTGGCGGCTCTTTTGTCGGGCCTGTTGACCGGTTTCGGGGCGGGCCTCGTCATCCGAAGCGGCGGCGCCACAGGCGGGGATGATATTTTGTCCCTGTTGATCAGCCAGTGGTCCGGCATCAAGATCGGAACGGTGTTTATTCTGCTCGACGCCGTCGTTCTTACGATTTCGTTGCTGTATTTACCGTTTAGAGAAACGATGTACACAGTGATGGCCGTTTTGATCGCCGGCAAGATGATCACTTGGACCGTTCATTACGGAAGAAGAGAGGTCGCACCGCGGCCGGTACCTTATGGCGTGAAAAAGAAAACAGCTCGAGCCTAAAGCCCGAGCTGTTTTTTTGCGCATTTTTTTAAGATGACGCTTCTTGATTCTATTTCTCCTCCGCGGGATGGTTCTTGTCCCATTCCTCCGCTTTGGCGGTGCCGATGGCGATGGCGCGCCCTTCCTCATAGCCTTCATCAAGCAGGGCGTTGGCGATTTCAACCGCTTTGTTTCGCACCCGGGGGCTGAGATTCTTCATGGACGGCGGATAATCCTGCTTATTCCACGGCATGGCGATCTCCTCCTTCTCCTTGTCTCTTCAGTATCTCATTACCCCTCAGGCGGATGGGGAAAACCAGGGAGTTATGTTCGCCAGGAGCCCTGCTGCTTGCGGATCAGTACAATCTGGCCGGCATGGTACGCATCGTGGAGCAGCCAGCGGGCGATCTCTTCGCCGAGCGGCACGTGGCTTGCCTTACTGGAGTATGGGGCCTGCAGGTCACTTTCCTGCAGGGCGGCAAGAGCCTCGCGAAGAGCGGCTGCGGTCCGCTCCGTCTCGGTGACGAGGGCGCTCCATCCTTCCACGCCCGGGGGATGCTCCAAATCGCCGAACGTTTCTTCGTTGGTTTGAACCCCGGGCGCATTGGCGATGTTCCGGAGACGGTTGAGAATTCGTTTGTTGAAATACTGGATATGGTTGAGTGTTTCGCGGATGGAATTGCCGCCGCCCGGCGGCTTCCATTCCGCTTGCTCCGGCGTCAGGCCCCGCAGGGCAACCGACAGCGGAACGACCCATTCCTCGTGGTCCCAGGTATTGTCCTTCTGCAAAACGAGTAAGTCAACAGCATTCGTGCTCATTGTCCCATCTCCTTTTCAATGTAACTGGTGAAGTGGCAATTAAGGGGTTACAATGAGATTGTAGCATACTAAAGATGGGGTGTAACTACTTAAATTAATATTAGATAGTTACAGGGAAGGCGGGACCGATTTGGAAACGCTGTGGAGCGATTTTTTAAATAGCGAATGGCATGATTGGAAAGGAAGCGGGCGTTCCGAGGACCGGCTGGGGCAAGAAAAATGGCAGCGCTATTTTCTAACGCAATGGCAGTTGCCGGCACCTGTTCCGGCGGACGAAGATACGGTCGCGGCGATGAGAAGCTTCCGTGAACGGCTTCATGGGATGTCCGTACGGTTAGCTGCGGGGAAGACGCTGGCGGAGGAGGATTTCGCTTACCTTAATTCCATCCTGGATAAGGGGGCGGTGAAGCGGCGGATAGAACCGGAGAGCGGCTCGGTTCGCATGCGTTTGCTCGGGGTCGGCGAGAACTGGGAGCAAGTCATGGCGGAGGTGGCCGCGAGCTTCGCAGAGACGTTGATCCGGGGGGAAGGCGCGCGAATCCGGATTTGCGAGAATCCCGACTGCCGCTGGATTTTCTATGATGATACCCGGAACCGGACCAAGAAGTACTGCGATCATAAAATGTGCGGGAACCTTATGAAGGTCCGCCGGTTCCGCGCCAAGCGGAGGGAAGAAGGGCGAAGTTGACGGCCTGCGCATGACGCAACTTCGCCGGGTTCCCGGGAATGATCCGCTTTTCAAACAAAACCGACTTCGGGTAAGGCCATCAGGAGGTGGCGATATCCCGCTTTTTCAAACGGCGGATAGACGCGGAACAAAAAATGAGCATATAGGCCAAATTCACCGTCCAAAACAACAAGTTTTGAGCGTCCGTCAACTCATTTTGATTCAGTGCGCCCATTCCGATCGTGAGGAGCGAAAACGGAAAGAACAGCCCCAGTTTGGCGACATACATCCCCAAACCGAGCATGACCGCGCAAAGACTGATGCCGATGGGCGTAGCGAAGCTGCGGATTCGCAGCGATAACGAAAGCTGCAGAGCGACGACGGATAAGGAAGCATACCAGCCCCGCAGCATCCAGCCAACCGTTTCCATGGGGAACGGCCCGGGGAGGGAAAAAAGCGTGCCCGCAAGCCAATAGAACCCCATAAACAGCACCTGGGCAAGCAGAACCAATAGGCCGACGACGATCCATTTGGCCAATACCACGCTGGCGATCGAGACGGGAACTGTTAATGTGACGTTCCAGTTTCGGTTCAGGTGCTCCAGCCTGCACACGTAGGAACAGCAAATGGCAATCAGGATAGGCAGGAAGAACTCGCCGTAAAACAGGCCGACCTGCGTCCACAGACTATACCAGCCGTTATTCAGGACGCCTTGGTTGAAATAAAAATTGGCGCATCCGATCAGCAGGCTTAGGATCGGCAGGGCGGCGAGCGCGAAGCCGATCCGGGAATGCCGCAATTTGAGCCATTCAGCGGAAATACTCCTTAACATCAAGTTTCCTCCTTAGATTTCCTGCCGGGTAACGTGAAGATTTCCGGCGGTATAAAACAGGAGCGCTATTATAAATGCGGCCGCACTCCATCCATAGTCGAGCGGCTGTGACACATAGACGCCCGATGCGTCGGCGTAACGGTAAGTAACGGGGCTGAGATCCAGGTAGTAGGACCATAGCAAAACATGTCTGACCGCGGCGGGAAAAAGCCCGGATGTCATGCCGATCAGCCCGCCCAACATACCGAGAGACAACGCGAAAGTTTGATTTTTGACGGCGAGGGAAATCCACTGCTGAAGCGCCGTAACCGCAAAAGTCGTCAGCGTGGCGCCTGCAAGAAACCGGGCCAGCATACCGACCGGCGGAGCGTCGGACATATTCATGACAAGGCCGAATACGGTCATGAGCAGAGCCTGCCCAAGAAGGCCGAAGAAGAGCAGGCTGTTGGCGCAGATATACTTTGCCGCATAAAGACGGCTGCGGCTCACATTGGTGGCCGCCAGCATTTTCCACGTGTTCCCTTTGTGTTCCATGTCGCAGACGCGGGAGACCACGATGGCCGATAGAATGGGCATAAAGAGCCCGTTCATGGAGGCGATCGTAAAGAGGACGGACTCCCATACGGCATGATCGGGATTGCGGGCGATGGAACGGCTGACGGACATGAAGGTCCACAGCAGCTCCACGGCGAGAAACAGGAGGATCATGATCCCTATTTTTTTGCGGCGAATTTTGAAGTATTCCAATCCCAACAGGTTCACAAGCTTCGCCCCTTTCCCGTCAGTTCCAGGAAAATATCCTCCAAACTTTTGCTCTGCTCCTCGATTCGGATAACGGGGATGTCCTGCGCGACGAGCAGTCTGTTGATTCCCGCCACCTGCGCATCGTCAAGATCGCCAAGCTCAAGACGGCCGTTGTTCTGGACCGGATGGTAGCCTTGGGTAAGCAGCAAGCGTTCCGCGCCGGCGTTGTTTCCCGTTTTGAGCGTGATGGAAGTGCTGCTCTTTCTCCGCAGGCTATCCATGGTGCCCTGAAACAACAAGTTGCCTTCGTTGATAATGCCCACTGTGGTGGCGATTTGTTCGACTTCCGACAGCAGGTGGCTGGAGAGGAGTACCGTCATCCCGTAACGCCCGGGCAAAGACTTGATAAGCTCCCGGATTTCGCCGATGCCGGCGGGGTCCAGGCCGTTCGTCGGTTCGTCGAGAATCAGCAGTTTGGGAAAAGAGAGAAGGGCCATGGCGAGCCCCAGTCTTTGCTTCATCCCGAGCGAGTACTGTTCGGTTTTTTTGTCTTTTTGATTCTCCAGCCGTACGATCCGGAGCGCCTCATCGACGTTGCGGTCGGGCGCGTTTCGCAGGCGTTGGATGATCCTCAAATTTTCCAATCCCGTCAAATGTCCGTAGTAGGAGGGGGATTCGATCAGCGACCCGGTGCGCTTTAGAATAAAAGGGCGCTGTTTGCTCAGGCTTTGCCCAAAGAGTCGCAAGCTCCCCTCCGTTGGTTTGATAAGCCCGAGCAACATTTTTAATGTGGTGGTTTTACCGGCTCCGTTCGGGCCCAAAAAACCATAGATCTCTCCCTCCCCGACCACAAGATCGACTTTATTGACGCGGTGGATGCCCGCATAAGTTTTGGTCAGGCTTTGCGTTTGTACGATAGCCGAAGCGCTCATATGTACCGTCAACTCCATTCCGGTGATATTAGTTTAGGATATCTCCTTAGGTTCACTTTATAGAGCCCGGCTTTCCCGATGCTGAAGAGAACCTTACATCAACCTTAAATGAAGGGCATCGGCTCGGATTGTCCGCATGTTCATGTATAATGAAAGTCGGGTGATACAGGATGGAGAATATGAGAGACAAAAAAATATTAATTGTCGATGACGAACCGGAAATCAGGATGATGATTGAAAGATTTTTGAGAAAAGAGGGCTTTTTTCGCATTTATTCGGCGGCGGATTGCGCTTCGGGCTTATCGGTATGCCGAGCGAACAAACCGGATATCGCGATCCTCGATATCATGCTGCCCGATGGCGACGGATTCTCGCTGCTTTCTTCCATTCGCCAGTTCTCCAGTATGCCGG
This sequence comes from Paenibacillus faecis, assembly GCF_008084145.1. GTDB lineage: Bacteria > Bacillota > Bacilli > Paenibacillales > Paenibacillaceae > Fontibacillus > Fontibacillus faecis. Next base: position 656,144 of record NZ_VSDO01000002.1, read on the forward strand.
TCCTCTTTCTATCCGCCCGGGGCGAAGATGAAGACCGGTTGCTGGGGCTGGGGTTGGGGGCCGACGATTACCTCGTGAAGCCGTTTTTGCCGCGCGAGTTGGTTCTGCGGTTGATGGCGATCTTAAAACGGGTATATTCCCCTGCCCGGGAAGAAAGTCTCCCGGTTTTCCGGTTGGGCGGCCTGACCGTCGACCTGGAAGGAGCCGTCATCCTCGGAGGGAGTACGGACATGCCGCTAACCGCCAAGGAACACGGCATCCTTGTCAAGCTGTATGAAAACCGCGATCGGATCGTGACGAACGATGCGCTCTGCCAGGCGGTTTGGGGGGACGACAGCTACGGCTACGAAAATACGCTGATGGTCCATATTCGACGCATCCGCGAGAAAATCGAGCCTGATCCCTCCAGCCCGATATACCTCCTAACCGTAAGAGGACTGGGCTATAAGCTGCTGGTAAAGGAGAAGCATTAAAGTGGAAGCGATTCTTCGGATTTTACGCCGGTTTGTCGCCACGACCATTCTCGTTTCGATCGGTGTGCTTATTTTTAACTTCGTGCTGCTTGGCGTTTTGGTGTTTAAGGAAATCAATCAAGCTCCCTCTCCCGAAGGCGTAGTCAAAAAAGTCGCCCAAGGCTTGGGCAAGCGGGACGGCGGGTATCGGTTGGACGAGCGCGCGGCCGAACTGCTTACGCAACATCGGGCCTGGGCCATGCTGCTCGGAGAAGAGGGAAAGGTGGAGTGGGACTATCAACTGCCGTCCGATGTGCCGCGGAGCTATAATCTGATCGAGGTAAGCCAATTTTCGCGCTATTATTTAATGGAATACCCGGTCTACATCTGGAAGCACGGTGACGGCCTGGTTGTGGTGGGATACCCGAAGAAAAGCCATTGGAAATATCAATTGGATTTTCTGCCCGAATGGGTTAGATCCTTGCCGCTGCGACTCCTGACGCTGCTACTGCTCAACGTGGCGCTTGCTCTGCTGGTCTCTGTTCTGATCGGCACGCGGCTGATCCGGAGGATACGTCCTCTTGTGGAGGGGGTGCTGCGGCTTCCGAGGGAAGAAACGGTCGAGCTCGACTCAAAAGGGATATTCGGGGATTTGGCCCGGAGCATTAATTCCGTATCGGACATGCTTCAGAAAAAGACAGCGTCGTTGAAGGCAAGGGATGAAGCGCGTTCCAACTGGATTGCCGGGATTTCCCATGATATCCGGACGCCGTTGTCGATGATTCTCGGTTACGCGAGCGAGATGGAGGACAGTCCGGACCTGCCGCAGGAGCAGAGGCACCAAGCGGGAATTATCCGGCGTCAGGGCGAAAGGCTGCGCTCGCTTGTAAGCGACCTGAATTTGGTCTCGATGCTCGAATATGAAATGCAGCCCTTGCATATGAAGCCCGTGAGACTGGCGGTGCTGGCGAGACAGGTGGTTGCGGATCTTTTGAACAACGGGCTGGACGAGCGTTACGACATAGAATTGCAACTGGCCGACGAGGCGGTTCAGATCAACGGGGACGAGAAGTTGCTGCTTCGGGCTATTGAAAATCTGGTGCAAAACAGCGTGCGCCACAACCCGCAAGGCTGCAGGATCGTAATACGAAGTTCTCTGTCCGAGGACCGCTCACGGTACCGTCTGATCGTAACGGACGATGGGAAGGGGATCCCGCAGGAGCAGCTGGCGGAAATTACCGAGCTGCCGTATTCCTCAAAAAGGAAGAGGCCCGTTCAGCAAGGCCATGGGTTAGGGGTGCCGATGGTCGCGAGGATCGTGCAGGCGCACCGGGGCGAGCTTACGCTCGAAAGCGGCGGGGAGCGAAGCGGGCTTCAAGCTGTCATGGAGTTTCCTTCACTCCTGTGAAGCCGGACTTCGTCTATTCGGCCTATCGATACGAAAAAAGCGGCAGCCGGCGGGAATGGGTTCTTCCCGTCGGCTGCCGCTTTGTCTTCCTGCGAAGCGATAACTTCGTTATTCGTTCTCGGAAGGAGAGTCGAACAAATAGAGATATTCTCCGTAGCCTTCCTTCTCCAAATCCTCTTTCGGGATAAAGCGGAGAGCCGCGGAATTGATGCAGTACCTCAGTCCCGTCGGTTCGGGTCCGTCTTCGAACACATGTCCCAAATGGGAGTCGCCTTGCCGGCTGCGGACCTCCGTCCGAATCATAAAGTGGCTCGTGTCGGTCTTTTCCTTGATGCTGTACTCGCGCAGTGGCCGCGTAAAGCTCGGCCAGCCGCAGCCCGCATCGTATTTATCGCGCGAGCTGAACAGTGGCTCGCCCGAAACGATATCCACATAGATGCCGTCTTCCGTATGATCCCAATATTCTCCGGTAAACGGACGTTCCGTGGCGTTGTTTTGCGTTACTTCGAACTGAATCGGGGTTAGCCGTTTCTTGAGCTCCTCGGGGTCGGCCGGACCTGACCAATGGCGCTCGATGAAATCCTCGCGTCCCGATCCCTTGCGGTAACGCTTGTAGTGCCCCGGATTCTTCTTGTGATAATTTTGATGGTATTCCTCGGCCGGGTAGAACGGCGCGGCGGGCAGGATTTGCGTAGCGATCGGTTTGCTGAACCGGCCGCTTGCGGCTAGCTCGCGCTTCGACTGCTCGGCTTCTTCACGCTGCCGTTCATTATGATAAAAAATCGCTGTCCGGTAAGATTCGCCGCGATCATGGAATTGCCCGCCCTCATCGGTGGGGTCGATTTGCTGCCAGTAAAGCTCTAGGAGCTTGCGGTAAGGAAAGATAGCCGGGTCAAATTTGATCTGTACGGCTTCATAGTGACCGGTTTGTTCGGAGCACACTTCTTCATAAGTCGGATTCTCCGTCCTGCCTCCGGTATACCCCGAAATGATGCCATGGATGCCCGGGAGTTCCTCAAAGGGCGAAACCATGCACCAAAAACACCCTCCGGCAAAAGTGGCCAGCTCCAGTTTGGAAGCCTGCGATGGATTCAAGCTGATCCCTCCGTTTCGATTTGGCGATTAGTTAAGGTCATGAGTCGGGGTGATTCCGGCTTCCATTATAGCGCGTTTTGGCTGAAATCCCAAACCGCCCGGTGGTCAGGTTTTCCATAATTTCCGGTACACCGTTAAAATGGCGAGAACAAACAGCATGTAAACGGCAATGGCTCCGGCGGCAAGCCAGGGGCGATCGAACAGGGAAGCGCCCAAATAGGCATAGAAGAACATGCTGGGCAGTTTGCCGATAACCGATGCGGCGAGATAGACGGAGAACCGGATTCCGTAAGCGCCGGCATAAACATTCACGGCCGTTTGCGGCAGAACCGGGATCAGCTTGCAGACGACGATCGCTGTAAAAGGACGCCGATCGATCGCCGCCGTTATGCGTTCGAGCGGCTTGAACCGGCCGCTCCATCCGCGGGCGGCATGGCCGAAACCGTAGGCGGCTCCCCAGTAATACGCCGCGCCCGCCAAGGTGGAGCCGATCAGCGTGATGAAGCCGCCCCAGAAAGCTCCCGCCGCAAAGCCCGCCGCCGCGATGACCAGCCGATAAGGCATGACGGGAAAGACGGCCAGCAGCGTGGACAGGATGAGAAGCAGCCAAAGCGGCGGCCCCGCGGTCAGCCAGCGGGAGAGCTCATGCCGACAAGCGAAAGCCAGAACAAAGGCGGCGGCATAAACCGCCAGCGCCATCCAATTTTTCATGAAGACTCCTCTCAACCTCATTCTATCTAAATACTATATCAGTTCATGTATCTCTCAAACTTGTCGACGGAAAAATCTAGCGCTTTTATCATCGCCATGCTATAATAATCTCAATTTAACATGCATGGTTCCCAAAGGGGAGTAGCTGTTACAATAAAGTCGTCATTACGGGTTGTAAGCCCCGGCTTTATTGGCAACCTTTCGTTGTTAGCGAGACCTTTGCCCGGTGCGAGTATTGGGTAAAGGTCTTTTTGATGCGTATATGCGTCGTGCCCAATACAAGCACGGCGTATTTTTTTTGCGCCGGAAGCCAGCGTATGGATAGGACAGAAAGGGGAGAGAGCATGGATTTTTTGAGTGTAGATTTTTGGACCGCCCTATTTTCCATCATCCTGATCGACCTTGTACTGGCCGGTGACAATGCCATTGTAATCGGACTTGCGGCGAGAAACGTTCAGAAGGCGGACCAGAAGAAAGTCATTTTGTGGGGAACCCTCGGTGCGATCATCGTTCGTGTTATCATGACGGTCCTGGTGCTGCAGCTGCTCAATATTCCGGGACTTCGTCTTGTCGGGGGGCTTGCGCTGCTATGGATCGCTTACAAGCTGCTGGTAGAAGAGAAGAGCCACGAGATTAACGCCGGCAACCAAATGTGGGCGGCCATCCGCACGATTATCATCGCCGATACGATGATGGGCCTGGACAACGTGTTGGCCGTCGCGGGCGCCGCACACGGCGATTACACGCTCGTCATTGTCGGACTGGCCGTATCGGTGCCGATCATGGTATGGGGCAGTACGATCATCCTCCGGCTGACGGAGCGTTATCCGGTCGTCATTACGATCGGAGCGGCCGTTCTGGCTTGGACCGCCGCGAAAATGCTGGTCGAAGAGCCGTTGATTCATGACTGGTTCGCGATGGCATGGGTCAAGTACGGTTTTGAGATCATCGCCATCATCCTGGTCGTCGGCATCGGACTCATGATGAAGAAGAAGAAAGAGCGCTTGAACCAAATCGATCAAAAGCTAAAACAGGGCAACCTGCCGACCTAAGGCCGGATAACCCCGCTGAACCTAAACGCCGCCGTCGACTTCCGTCAGGAAGGGACGGCGGCGTTTGCTTTCAGTTCGGTTCGGCGCCGGTATTCCGGGCGGTTTGGCGGTACTGCTTCGGCGACATGCCGAAACGTTTGCGAAACACCTTGTGAAAGTAGTTATAGCTCGGAAATCCAGAGCTTTCGGCCACATGCTCCAAAGTCAGCGGGCTGAAAATGATCCGCTCGCGGGCCATGTTCAGCCGGACCTCGAGCGTGTACTGGATGATGCTCGTGTTGAACGTTTCCTTGAACAGGTGGACGGCACGGGAAACGCTGATTCCCACATGAGCGGCGGCGTCCTCCAGCTTGAACGGAATGGCGGCGTTTTCCTCGATATAATTTTTGATCCTGTGGGCAAGGTAGGTCGGATAAGTGGTGGGCAGCGGCTGCTGCAGCAAATTCCGGTCGATATCCATGCACAGAATCTTTAGGTAATATTCGGCGATTTCGGGAGAAGGATTGGAAATCCGCCGCTGCTCCAGCATAATCTGCCGGAAAACCCCGAGAATCCCTTCGGAGAGAGGGACCTTGACTTTTCTCGGGCGGTCCGTTTTAGTCCACCAGGATTCCACCCATTCCCCGGCCAGAAATATATGATAATCCCCGCTGTTTACCACAGGCTCTCCAAGCGCCGTCTCCTCGGCGTCGATCCGCAGCTCATAGGGCTGGCCGGGGGCGACGAGCAGAAGATCCCCCGGTTCCAGCAGCTCCAGGTTGCCGGACAGGCGGGTGCGGCAGCGGCCGGAAGCCTGCAGCCGAATCAGGTAACTTTCTAAACCTTCCGGCTGGAAAATGTGGAAAGGCTTGCTGTGAAGCGAATAACCGGCTAGCAATATCTGCAGGTTTTTGTGATCCATAAATGGCTTTCCCCTGTACTTTTAAAAAAATAATGACCAGATAGTTCATGTTTTAATCATATTATTCATTTTACAATAAGACAATTTGAAATACCATGTAGGTGAGTCTAATGACACCACGATCGCTTCCTGGGAGGAGTGATGAGAATGACAAAAATGAAAGTCGGGATGATCGGCTGCGGGAACATCAGCCCTGCCTATTTAACGTATCTCGCCCGGAGCGAAGTCGTTGAGGTGCATGCCTTGGCCGATCTGCTACCCGAAAAGGCTCATGAGCGGGGAGCCGAGTTCGGCATTGCAAACGTATGCACAGTGGAGGAATTGCTGAATCATCCGGAAATCGAACTGATCCTGAATTTGACGGTCCCTTCGTCGCATGCTTCGGTTAATATGAATGCGCTTCAAAAAGGGAAGCACGTTTATGTGGAGAAGCCTTTATCCGTCTCGCTCGAGGAGGCGAAAGCGACGCTGGAGTTGGCCGAAGCCAAGGGGCTGCGCGTCGGCTGCGCTCCCGATACTTTTCTCGGGGCGGGTATCGAAACGAGTCGGCGAGCCATCCAGGATGGCTTGATCGGCAAGCCTGTAGCGGCCACCGCGTTTATGATGGGCGGCGGTCCGGAAAATTGGCATCCGAATCCGGCGTTTTTCTATGCCGAGGGCGGCGGTCCGATGTTTGACATGGGGCCCTACTATTTGACCGCGCTCGTGCAATTGCTGGGGCCGATTTCGCGCATTAGCGCGATCGTCTCCCCCCCGGGTCCCGAGCGAAGTATTCAAACGGGACCCCGGGCGGGCGAGAGCATCCCGGTACGGACGCCCACGCATTACAGCGGGACGCTGGGTTTCGCCTCAGGGGCGGTGGGCACCTTGGTGACCAGCTTCGATATCCCCGGCGGAAGCGCGCTTCCTTCCATGGAGATTTACGGTACGAAAGGAACGCTGAACGTGCCCGATCCGAATTATTTCAACGGCGAGGTCAAGGTGCGGCTTCACGGCGACGAGGAGTGGCGTCCGGTGCCGCCGGCGTTTGAGAGCGGACCGAATGAGCGGGGGCGTGGCCTGGAGGATATGGCGAGGGCGATTGCGTCGGGCGAAGGGCATCGGGCCAGCGGGGCCGCGGCCTACCATGTACTTGAGGCGATGCACGCATATGAGCGTTCATCCCGAGAGGGCCGCCATATCGAGCTGTCCAGCGCATTCATGCTTCAAACCGCCAAATGACGAGCCATAATATGGCCAACCCACCAAAAATCCAATTGTAGAGGTGATTAATTATGGTTAAAGTAGGTTTACAGCTTTATACCGTACGCGAAGCCATGGAGCGCGATTTTGAAGGTACGCTTCGGAAGGTCGCCGGTCTTGGCTACCAGGGTGTGGAATTTGCCGGATTTTACGGGCGGACGCCCGAACAGGTCAAGGCGATTCTGGAGGAGACCGGCCTGGTTGCTTTAGGAGCCCATACATCGTACGGACGGCTTCTTCACGCTTTGGATGAAGAGATCGCGTTTAACAAGGCGATCGGCAACCGCTATCTTATTTTCCCTTATTTGGAGGAGAAAGACCGCGAACGCTGGGAAGAAGTCATTGAAGACATGAAGCGGATCGGTCAAAAATGCGTCGACGCGGGCATGGTGCTCTTCTATCATAACCATGAATTTGAATTGACCGAGGAGTTGGACGGGCAGCCCGTTCTGGAAGCCATCTTCGCCAAAATTCCGCCGGAGTTGATTCAGATGGAACTGGATTCCTGCTGGGTCAGCTACGCGGGATTCGATCCGCTGGAGTACATTTCAAGATACAGCGGGCGTCTGCTTTTGCTTCATTTGAAAGACATGGTGATCAAGACGGACGGAACGGCGGAGACCGTGGAACTCGGCCAAGGGGAAGTGGCGATCAAGGATGTTGCCGACGCGGCGATCTCCGCAGGCGTGGAATGGCTTGTCGTAGAGCAGGATCATTGCGCCGGCGACGCGTTGGAGAGTATCAAAACGAGTATGGATTGGGTGCGGGATTACGGAAATCAAGGAGGACGAATCAATGTCTAAAATTTTGAAAGTTGCGATTATCGGTTGCGGGGGCATCGCCAACGGCAAACATTTGCCGAGCCTGGCGAAACAGCCGCAGGTTCAAATGACGGCGTTCTGCGATATCGTTGAGGAGCGCGCGGCCAAGGCTGCACAAGAGTACGGCGCGGAAGGCGCGAAAGTTTATACGGATTACCGCAAACTGCTTGAAGAAACGGATGTGGATGTAGTTCACGTCTGCACGCCGAATGATTCCCACGCGGAAATTACGGTCGCTTCGCTGGAGTCCGGCAGACACGTCATGTGCGAGAAGCCGATGGCCAAAACGGCGGAACAAGCGCGTCAAATGCTGGATGCGGCCAAACGGACCGGGAAAAAGCTGAGCATCGCTTACCAGAACCGCTTCCGCGACGACAGCTTGTTCCTGAAGCAAGTTTGCGAAAACGGCGAACTGGGCGATATCTACTTCGGCAAAGCGCTGGCGCTGCGACGCCGGGCGGTACCGACTTGGGGGGTATTCCTGGACGAAGAGAAACAAGGCGGGGGCCCGCTAATCGATATCGGCACCCATGCATTGGACTTGACGCTGTGGCTGATGGATAACTACGAGCCGAAAAGCGTAACCGGGTCGGTGTTCCATAAGCTGGGCGGCCGTGCGAATGCCGCCAACGCGTTCGGCCCTTGGGATCCGGAACAATTCAAAGTGGAGGATTCCGCCTTTGGCTTCATTACGATGAAGAACGGAGCGACGATCGTACTGGAGTCCAGTTGGGCGCTCAACGTCCTCGACTTCGGGGAAGCGAGAACCTTGCTGTGCGGCACGGAAGGCGGAGCGGATATGAACGACGGGCTGCGTCTGAACGGTGAAAAATTAAGCCGGCTTTACGAGACGAAAGTCGATTTCGGATCCGGCGGGGTGGCGTTCTTCGAGGGTCAGCAGGAAAACGATGCGACCCGCGAAGCCAGATACTGGGTAGAAGCCATCCTTGAGGACAAGGAACCGCTCGTTAAGCCGGAGCAGGCCCTTGTTGTAACGGAAATTCTTGAAGCGATTTACGAGTCGGCGAAAACAGGAAAAACGGTATATTTTGACTAATTTATAACAAGACACTCAAAACATCTTGATATAGGAGGTAGGGACATGAAGTTAGGTGTTTTTATGGTTCTGTTCGGCGGCCGCCCGTTTGAGGAGGCGCTGGATCTTATTGCCGCCCAAGGGTTGAAAGCGGTCGAGATCGGCACGGGCGGACATCCCGGCAATTCGCACTGCAATCCGGACGAACTGCTGGGCGATAAAACGGCCCTCAGCAATTTCAAGAAAGCGGTGGAGTCCCGGGGCTTGACCATCAGCGCGCTAAGCTGTCACGGCAACCCGCTCCATCCGCAAAAGGCGATCGCCCAAGAGTTTCACGATGTTTTCGTAAAAACGGTGCAGTTGGCGGAACAATTGGAAGTTCCGGTTGTAAATACCTTCTCGGGCTGCCCGGGCGATCACGAGGACGCCAAGTATCCGAACTGGCCTGTGGCTCCCTGGCCTAACGACTTCCAGGAGATTTTGGACTGGCAATGGAAGAACAAAGTGATTCCTTACTGGACCGAGTGGGGAAAATATGCGGCGGACCACCATGTAAAAATCGGGCTGGAGCTCCATGGCGGATTTTCCGTTCACACGCCGGCCACGCTTCTCCGCTTGCGCGAAGCGGCGGGCGAAGTGATCGGAGCGAACCTGGATCCGAGCCATATGTGGTGGCAGGGCATCGATCCGGTTCAAGCGATTTCGATTCTGGGCCGCGAGGGAGCGATTCACCATTTCCACGCCAAAGATACGACGATCGATCCCGTGAATGTGAATCGCCACGGCATTACGGACATGCAGCCGTACACGGCTATGCTGGACCGCGCATGGCAGTTCCGGACCGTCGGCTTCGGGCATGACATGAAGACCTGGGCGGACATTATCAGCGCACTTCGTCTGCACGGTTATGATTACGTGGTAAGCATCGAACATGAAGATGGCCTGATGTCCACCGAGGAAGGCTTCACCAAGGCCGTGAAGAACCTTCAGCAAGTGCTGATCGAAGATTCGGCGTCAGACATGTGGTGGGTATAACTGGCGGAGAAGGGAATATAATTTAGCAGTAGCGGCTGCCGCCCGGCAGCCGTTTTTTTGAGAGCACCGAATTCACACCCCTTCCCTTGGTGTTTTTTTGCACAAAAATATGCTATGATGAAATATACTAACTAAATGTAAGCTAACACCGATAAATCCGGTTTTAACAACGATGGGGTGAGAACGTTATGGAAGAAAACCAGCATGCGATGTGTCCGCGTTTTGAGTCGGCCTTCGTCATTCTCGGCAAACGTTGGAACGGTCTGATTATTCATACGCTGATGAGCGGACCGAAACGGTTTAAGGACATATCCAATGGCATTCCGGCCATGAGCGATAAAATGCTCTCCGAACGAATGAAGGACTTGGAGAACGAAGGGATTGTGGTCAGGCATGTCTACCCTGAAACCCCCGTACGCATCGAATACGAGCTTACGGAGAAGGGGAAGGCGCTCAGTCCGGTAATGGAACAGGTCCAGCATTGGGCGGAGGCGTGGATCGAGTAGGAAAACGTGCCGTTGTCCTGCGGGGAGGCGGCACGAAATATATGGAAAGTGGGTGTACTTGTGGCTGAGGTAATCGTAATCGGAGCGGGACCGGCTGGTTCCAGCGCAGCCTTGTTTCTCGCTAAGGCAGGGAAGGAGACCCTCGTTCTGGACAGCAACGCCAGTATGACGAAGCGGGCTTGGATTGAGAACCATTACGGGGCAAAGGATATTTCCGGTCCGGATTTGCTGACAATCGGTCGGGAGCAGGCCCAGAAATTCGGCGCCAAGTTTATCGAAGAGAAGGTAACGGTAGTCGATACGAACGGCGGCTCCAAGGTGACGGTAAAAACGGAGAGCGGCCGCAGTTACGAAGCGGCTCATGTGATTCTGGCGACAGGCGCGTTGACCGAACTGGCCAACACCATCGGCCTGAATCTGGTGGAAGGCCGCGAGCCGCGAATCAAGACCGTCATCGAAACCGACGGGTTCGGACGCACAAGCAAGCCGCGGGTATGGGCGGCAGGTACGGTTGCCGGTGTAAGCGTTCACACGATAATTACCGCAGGTGACGGAGCGAAGGTAGCCATAGAGCTTATCAGTGAGCTCAATGGCGAACGCTACGTCGATCATGACGTATTAAAGAACTGATCATACAGTCCTATTCCTTGCCAAAAGCCTCCCAGACTTCCTAAGCGGGAGGTTTTTGGCGTAAAATTGACAAAAACAAAGTGACTGCAATCACATAGTTCTATTTTAGTGTATCGTAGTTTAAAGTCAGTACATTTGTGACTATAGAGATCCAAAAACCGGGTTGGGAGGGTGATTTTCTATTTTGCAATAGAGAATTGCAAGAAAGTTTGAATATTTTTGTGATACTTTTCACAATTATTGTGAAATGGATCACACATTAGTTTGAATTTTAAGTATATAATCGAAGCATAGAACGATACCAAGGACGATGCAGTTACCATTCGCGTCAATTTGAAGGAGGCACTTCCGATATGGGGACAGATAGAGAAAAGCTTGTGGTGATCGGCAACGGGATGGCCGGGATCAGCACCGTTGAACAGATTTTGAAGTTGACCAAGAAATTTGACATTACTGTTTTCGGGAGCGAGCCGCATCCGAACTATAACCGGATCATGCTTTCTTATGTTTTGGAAGGCAGCAAAACGATCGATGATATCGTGCTCAACGATCTGAATTGGTATCGCGAAAACGGGATTACCCTGCATACGGGAACAACCGTAGCGAAAATCGACGAACAAGCCAAAGAAGTGGTGACCGTAGACGGAATGCGCGTACCTTACGACAAGGTGCTGATCGCTACCGGTTCGAATTCGTTCATCCTGCCGATTCCGGGCAGCGATAAAGAAGGGGTAGTCGGTTTCCGCGATATCGCCGACTGCAATCAAATGCTGGAAGCGGCGAAAACTTGCCGTAAAGCCGCCGTTATCGGCGGAGGTTTGTTGGGGCTCGAAGCGGCCAAGGGACTTGTGCAGCTCGGAATGGATGTCACCGTCATTCATTTGATGGAAGATCTGATGGAGCGCCAACTGGACCACCAGGCCGCATCGATGCTCAAGGCGGAGCTTGAGCGTCAGGGCATCAAATTCAAAATGGGGGCCCAAACGACGGAATTGCTGGGCGATACCCGGGTAAGCGGTCTGCGCTTTGCGGACGGTACCGAACTTGCGGCCGAATTCGTCGTGATGGCTGTCGGAATTAAGCCGAATGTGGCGGTTGCCAAAGAAAGCGGGATCGAAGTGAACCGGGGGATCGTGGTCAACGACTACCTGCAAACTTCGATGGACGGCGTCTACTCGGTCGGCGAATGTACCGAGCACCGCGGGGTTTGCTACGGTCTTGTCGCCCCTCTGTTCGAACAGGGGATGGTGCTGGCCAAACATATCAGCGGCGTGGAGACGGCTCCTTATGAAGGCTCGGTAGTGTCGACCAAACTTAAAATTTCGGGAGTCGACGTATTCTCAACCGGTGAATTTATCGATGGACCGGAACATACCGTGATCGCCAACAAGGACGACTGGAAGCGGACCTACAAGAAGATTTTGCTGAAAGACGGCGTTATGGTCGGTGCCGTTCTGTTCGGGGATATTACCGACTCGGCAGAACTGCAGAAGCTGATTAAGCAGAGAACGGTAATGACGGATGAACTGTACGATTCGCTGATGGGAACCGGCTGCTGCGGCGGCGGGGGCAAGAAGACGACCTCGGTCGAAACGATGCCGGATGAAGAAATTGTCTGCGGCTGTAACGGGGTAACGAAAGGAACGATTGTCGACGTTATTACAAACCAAGGGCTGACGACGGTCGATGAGATCAAAGCGTGCACCGGAGCGACCCGCTCGTGCGGCGGCTGCAAACCTGTGGTGGAACAAATTCTGCAGTATGTTCTCGGCGATGGTTTCAAGGAAACGGCAAAACAAGGCATCTGCAGCTGCACGACGCTGAGCCGGGATGAAATCGTGGCGGAAATTAAAGAGAAAGGGCTCCATACGACCAAAGAGGTCATGAATGTGTTGGGCTGGAGCCAGCCGGAAGGCTGCTCGAAGTGCCGGCCGGCCATCAACTACTACCTGGGCATGCTGTACCCGGATACGCACGAAGATGAGAAGGAATCGCGTTTTGTCAATGAGCGGATGAGCGCGAATATTCAAAAGGACGGAACCTACACCGTCGTTCCGCGGATGTACGGCGGGGTGACGACGCCGGAGGAATTGAAGCGCATCGCCGACGTTTCGGTCAAATACGATGTGAAAGTCGTAAAAGTCACCGGCGGCCAGCGGCTTGACCTGATCGGCGTGAAGAAGGAAGATTTGCCGAAGGTTTGGGAAGAGCTCGATATGCCGTCGGGCTACGCTTACGCCAAATCGCTGCGTACGGTTAAAACTTGCGTGGGCTCGCAATTCTGTCGCTTCGGGACGCAGGATTCGATGGGCATGGGCGCTACGTTGGAACGCAAATTCGAACGCCTGGACTTTCCGGCGAAATTTAAATTGGCCGTGAACGGATGCCCGCGGAACTGCGCGGAATCGTGCACGAAGGACATCGGCATCGTCGGCAACGACGGCGGCTGGGAAATCTTTGTCGGCGGCAACGGCGGGATTAAGGCGCGGCTTGCGGATTCGCTCTGCAAGGTGAAAACCGACGATGAGCTGATTGAAATTGTCGGGGCCGTCATGCAATACTACCGGGAAACCGGGAACTACCTGGAAAGAACCTCGGAATGGGTGGAGCGCATCGGATTGGATGCGATCAAAGCCGCGGTGGTGGATGATCCCGAGAACCGCAAGGCGTTGATGGAACGGATCGAGTTCGCGCTCAAGCAAGTGGAAGACCCTTGGAAGAAAATGCTTCGCGAAGGCGAGCAAAGCGGCAAGTTGTTCAATCGCCTCGAGGTCAGCAATCAATTATAAGCATCGCGCGAAAGAGAGGAGAGAATGTGAGTATGGAAAAAGAGAAGGAGTTTTACCCTGTCGGAGCGTTGGATGAATTTCTGGTTCAAATCGGCCGCGTCGTAGAGGCCGGGGGACGGCAGATCGCCGTCTTCCGTCTCTCGGACGGACGGGTATTCGCCGCTTTGAACAAGAATCCCCATCCCAAAGGCGGACCGCTTGCGGAAGGCATCGTGTCCGGACACTATTTGTACGACCCGCTGTACGACTGGAAAATCGACTTGACTACGGGGCTTGTCCAGGCTCCGGATACCGGGCGAGCGGAAATGGTACCGGTAAAGGTGGAGGACGGCCAAGTCTGGATTGCGGCAGGGGCGCTCCAACCGCAATAGAGCAGTACATTTTTTGAGGAGAGAGTTTGGGGAGGAAGAGACGATGTTTACGCAAAGTGTCGAGACCATTGTAGAAGCAGCCGTTAAGAAAAAGGAGAAAATGAATGAAAGCCTGCTCCGATATTTTGTATCCACGCTTTTGGCGGGGGCTTACGTAGGCTTGGGGATTATCCTGATATTCAGCGTCGGGGCCCCGTTGGCCGCCGCCAAATCCCCGTTTCAGACGATGGTCATGGGGATGTCCTTCGGGATCGCGCTGACCCTGGTCATCTTCGCCGGTTCCGAACTGTTCACCGGAAACAATATGTTCTTTACGGCAAGTACGTTGGCCAAAAGAACGACGGTGGGGGATACCCTGAAAAACTGGGGGATCGTGTTCCTCGGCAATCTGGTAGGAGCGATCATCCTGTGTTTGCTTATCGTTGGTTCGGGGTTGTTTAAAACCGCGGCGCCGGAGCATCTCCTGTTTGCGTCGGCGGCCAAGAAGATGGGCGCTCCTGTAATGGAACTGTTCTTCCGCGGCATTTTGTGTAACTGGCTCGTCTGCCTCGCTATCTGGATGGCGAACCGGGCGAAGGACGACATTTCCAAGCTGGTGCTGATCTGGTGGTGTCTTTATGCCTTTATCGCCAGCGGGTATGAGCATAGCGTCGCCAACATGACCTTGCTCAGTTTGTCCGTGCTCCTGCCGAACCACCCGGAAACGGTCAGCCTTGCAGGCTGGTTCCACAATATGATCCCGGTCACGCTCGGGAATATTGTCGGAGGCGCCGTGTTTGTCGGTATGGCCTATTGGTTCATCTCGCCGGTTCGGAAGAAATAATTAAACAATAGTCGTAGTGTTACAGTCTGACCGCCTCAACGGGAAAATCCGGTGGGGCGTTTTTTTATGTTAGGTTAAGGCAACCCTAGCTTGATTTGAAGCGGACATATGGATTGTGTAATTCTCGGAAAGTTCCCGATGAGGAAGCGTCATTTCGAAGAAACGGAGAGGCTGAAGTCCGTATAGCCGGCAGGAAAGAATCGGGGGGAAACTACATTTCGATAAGGACATGAATCGGATAAGGGCTATTGTTCTATAGCGGATAACAACGTAGGGGATTTAGAAGAAGCCTTCTCGGGGGATGGCCACGAGGCTGGTTGAATAGATAGGGGGAGTCGAGAGCAATTTTGAACATCATGACCTCATGAACTTCAAAACCGGCAAGCAGCCTGGAGTCCTCTTCCTCCAGGCTGCTTAGACAATCGAGTCAGATTCGGCAGATCTCGTTCGGGCACAGTTCGCAATGGCAAATGTCCTGGAGCATGACCAAATCCTTGATCACAATCATGCCGTTCTCGTATTCCAACGCGTCTTTCTTGCGCAGATCGCTTAGCATCCGGTTTACACTCTCGCGTGTGGCGCCGATCATGTTGGACAGGTCGGTGTGCGTGATCTTCTTGTTGATCAGAATGTTGTCACCGTGCTGTTCGCCGTAAGTGTTGCTCAAACGGATCAGAGTCGAGCAGAGGGCACCCGGTTTGCCGTACATCATCAAGTCGCGGAATTTGGTCTGTGTCAGGCGGTGATGGATCCCCATCCATTTCATAAAGTCGATGGCGAAATCGCAGTGTTGGCAAATCATAATTTCAAGATCCTTCTGTTCGATAACGCCGATTTCGCTGTCCTCGATGACTTCGGCGGTGAAGCTGTGCTTGGTGCTGAAGAAAGGATCGGCCTGGCCGACCATATCGCCGCGTCCGTACATGTATAGGATCAGCTCTTTGCCTTCGTCGGTGGATTTCGTCAATTTGATCCGGCCGCGCTTCACGTAGAACAGTTTATCGGAAAAGTCGCCCTCCCAAAAAAGATGGGTTCCTTCGGGGTACGTCTTGTCTTTCATCGTTACAAGTAGCCGGTTGAAATTTTGCTCTGTAAAGCAGCTAGTATTGCCGCGGGGCTGTGTGGTGCTCACCATTTCACTCATTTTAATTTCCCCTTTGCACTCCTAAGTTATCTGAAAATTTAAATTAATTATATAACGTTTCTTCATGTTTGAGTGGCCTGTAAAGGCTGAAAAAGTGTCGAAATTTTAACATTGTGACTATTTTCACTTTTTGAGGTTGATTTATTTCACTATCCATGTGATTCATGATACAGAAATAACTGCCGGAAATGGAGAGGAACATCATATGAAGAAGGGGCTCTCCTCACTGTTCTATGATAAGGAATGAAAATGAGTTTTGAAAAAACAAACAGATAAAATGAAAGTAAATCAAAATATTTTTAAACTACGTGAAAAATTTCACTATACAAACCGGACCTGATGTGGTATGCTTTAACCATCAAGAGAAGCGCAAGGCTTCATAAGGATAAACCACAAAGTGAAATAATTCACAATTAGATAAAAGGTTTATCCATAACCCCACTTAGGAGGATGAGAGAAATGGCCGTAAAGAATGACGCGACGACAAAAGCAGCTCCGGATGCACAGCAGTACACCCAAACTTTGATTGACAAGGCGAAGAAAGCTTCCGAAGCGTTCATGACCATGGATCAGGAACAAATCGACAAAATCGTGCAGGCGATGGCCCTGGCCGGACTCGACAAACATATGCATCTGGCGAAGATGGCCGTAGAGGAAACCGGGCGC
This sequence comes from Paenibacillus faecis, assembly GCF_008084145.1. Taxonomy (GTDB): domain Bacteria; phylum Bacillota; class Bacilli; order Paenibacillales; family Paenibacillaceae; genus Fontibacillus; species Fontibacillus faecis. The sequence goes on from NZ_VSDO01000002.1 coordinate 672,826, forward strand.
GGCGTTTATGAAGACAAAATCATCAAGAACATGTTTGCGACCGAATACATTTATCACAGCATCAAATACGACAAAACGGTAGGCGTTATTGAAGACAACCAATTCGACAGCTTCCAGAAAATCGCCGAACCGGTCGGTATCATCATGGGGATCACACCGGTAACGAACCCGACATCCACCACCATTTTCAAATCGCTGATCGCGATCAAGACGCGGAACCCGATCATCTTCGGATTTCATCCGTCCGCTCAAAAATGCAGCGCGGAAGCGGCGAAGATCTTGCTCGAAGCCGCCATCAAACACGGGGCTCCGGCCGACTGTATCCAGTGGATCGAGAACCCTTCGATGGATCGGACCAACGCGTTGATGAATCATCCCGACGTGGCCTGCATCCTGGCTACCGGCGGATCGGCGATGGTCAAAGCGGCTTACAGCTGCGGCAAACCGGCCCTCGGCGTAGGCCCCGGCAACGTGCCTTGCTTCATCGAGAAGAGTGCAAACCTGGATCAAGCGGTGAACGACCTGATTCTGTCCAAGACGTTTGACAACGGTATGATCTGCGCATCCGAGCAAGCGGTGATTATTGAAGAACCGATTTTTGATCAAGTGAAGAAAAAAATGATCGCCAACGGCTGCTACTTCGTGAACAAGGACGAAGCCGCCAAATTGACCGCGGGAGCGATTATCGCCGACAAATGTGCGGTTAATCCGAGCATCGTGGGTCAACCGGCCGTCAAGATTGCGGAAATGTGCGGCATTGACGTTCCGGCGGGAACGAAAATTCTCGTAGCCGAAATCGAGGGTGTGGGACCTAAATTCCCGTTGTCCGCCGAGAAGCTGAGCCCGGTGCTTGCCTGCTACAAGGTGAAAACGGCCGAGCAAGGGATCGAACGCGCGTTGGAAGTCGTACAATTCGGCGGCATGGGCCATTCCTCGGTCATTCATTCGAATAATGATGAAATTATCCAAAAATTCTCGGACCGGATGCCGACGTGCCGGATCTTGGTGAACCAGCCATCTTCGCAAGGCGGTATCGGCGACATTTACAATACGAATCTTCCATCGTTGACACTGGGCTGCGGATCTTACGGACGCAACTCGACATCGTCGAACGTAACGGCTGTAAATCTGATCAATGTGAAAAGGGTGAATCACCGTACCGTGAATATGCAATGGTTCAAAGTGCCGAGCAAGATTTATTTCGAGAAAAATTCGACTCAATATCTTGCCAAAATGCCGGATATTTCCCGTGTGCTGATCGTAACCGACCCGATGATGGTAAAACTGGGCTACGTGGAAAGAGTAGAGCACTATCTGCGTCAACGTCAGACACCTGTCGCTATCGAAGTGTTCTCCGACGTGGAGCCGGATCCATCGACAACGACGGTAGAACGCGGTACCGAACTCATGGCGAAATTCCAGCCTGACTGCATTATCGCACTCGGCGGGGGGTCGCCGATGGACGCAGCGAAAGGCATGTGGCTGTTCTATGAGTATCCGGACACGGATTTCCACAACTTGAAGCAAAAATTCATGGATATCCGCAAACGGATTTACAAGTATCCGCGCCTGGGCCAAAAAGCGAAATTCGTGGCGATCCCGACCACTTCGGGTACAGGTTCGGAAGTCACTTCGTTCGCGGTCATCACGGATAAAATCAACGGCAACACGAAATATCCTTTGGCCGACTACGAGCTGACTCCGGATGTGGCGATCATCGATCCGGAATTCGTGTACAGCTTGCCGAAAACCGCGGTGGCCGATACAGGGATGGACGTATTGACGCACGCGATCGAAGCTTATGTATCGGTTATGGCTAACGACTATACGGACGGCCTTGCGATCAAAGCGATTCAATTGGTGTTCCAATACCTTGAGAAGTCGGCTTTGACCGGCGACAAGCTGGCCCGGGAAAAAATGCACAATGCTTCGACACTGGCAGGTATGGCCTTCGCGAACGCGTTCCTGGGGATCAACCACAGCTTGGCGCATAAATGGGGCGGCCAATATCATACCGCTCACGGCCGGACCAATGCGATCCTGATGCCGCACGTCATCCGCTATAATGCCAAGAAGCCGACCAAATTCGCGGCTTGGCCTAAATACACGAACTTCGTTGCCGACGAACGGTATGCCGAGATTGCCCGCATCCTTGGACTACCGGCCCGTACTACGGAAGAAGGCGTGAAGAGCTTGATCAATGCGATTCGCGATCTGAACAGAAAACTGGGCATTCCGGAAACCTTCCAGGAACTCGGCTTCGATCCGAAGGATTTCGAATCGCGGGTTGACTATTTGGCCGACCGCGCTTTTGAAGACCAATGTACGACAGCCAATCCGAAGCTGCCATTGGTATCGGAGCTGGCCGAAGTTTACCGGGACGCCTTCTACGGAAGATTTGAAGAATAAGTGAACAAAAGGCTCGAACAACGTGACAAATATCACCTTGTGTGATATTTGTCACAATCTTTCTAAGGGGATTGTTATATCATATAAATATAAATGATCCCTAGTACGTTGGTAAGTTCAGCGGAGATCATCAACATCAGATCAAGGACTTATCAGTGTCTAAAATGTGAAAATTATCACAAATTTAAGGGATCGTGAGGCGCGGAAAGCATCCTTCAACGCCGCGCACTTCAAATATATATGGAGGGATTAAGATGTCGGTGATCGAGAGAGAAGTACAAAACACGCAAGAAGTTAAGACGGCTTGGAGAGGATTTAAGAAAGGCAAATGGATGAGGGAAGTGAACACACGGGACTTCATCGATACGAACATTAAGCCATATGAAGGAGACGAATCCTTCCTGAAAGGCGCCACAGCCAATACCAAAGCGCTGTGGGACATCATTTCCGATCTGTCCAAGAAGGAGAGAGAAGCGGGCGGCGTTTTGGATGTGGACGTTCATAAACCTTCGACGATCGTTTCCCATAATCCCGGTTACTTGGACAAAGAGAAGGAACAGATCGTAGGCGTGCAAGGGGATGCCCCTTTCCAACGGACGATCCATCCTTTTGGCGGTATTAACATGGTCATTAATTCTTGCAAGGCTTACGGTTTTGACCTGCCGGGCGAGATTGTAGATATGTTCACCAAGATTCGCAAAACACATAACCAGGGGGTGTTCGACGCCTATACTTCCGACATGAGAGCCGCGCGTAAAGCGGGGATCATTACCGGGCTTCCGGATGCTTACGGCCGCGGCCGAATTATCGGGGACTACCGCCGCGTCGCCCTTTACGGCGTGGACTTCCTGATCAAGCAAAAACAAAAAGAGCTGAAGGATCTTGAAGTGGACGTCATTGACGAAGACGTAATTCGCCTTCGTGAAGAATTGTCCGAGCAAATCCGCGCTCTGGATGAGTTGAAGCAACTCGGTCAAATGTACGGGTTCGATATTTCGAGACCGGCGGAGAACGCCAAAGAAGCCTTCCAATGGCTGTACTTTGGATACTTGGCAGCCGTCAAAGAACAGGATGGAGCCGCAATGTCCCTGGGCCGTGTTTCTTCCTTCCTTGATGCTTATATTGAACGCGACCTGGCTGAAGGCACACTTACCGAGGAAAGCGCGCAGGAACTTGTCGACCATTTCGTCATGAAACTGCGGATCGTCAAATTCCTTCGCACTCCGGAATACAATGAGCTGTTCAGCGGCGACCCGACCTGGGTAACCGAATCGATCGGCGGGATGTCCGTACACGGTACGACCAAAGTTACCAAGAACAGCTTCCGTTTCCTGCATACATTGTACAATCTGGGACCAGCGCCGGAACCGAACCTGACGGTTCTGTGGTCGGAGAAATTGCCTGAAGCGTTCAAGAAATACTGCGCCAAGGTTTCCATCGAAACCAGCTCGATTCAATATGAGAACGACGATCTGATGCGTCCGATCTACGGTGACGACTACGGTATCGCCTGCTGCGTGTCCGCGATGGAAATCGGCAAGCAAATGCAGTTCTTCGGTGCCCGCGCCAACCTGGCCAAAGCGCTGCTGTACGCCATTAACGGCGGTAGAGACGAGAAATCCGGTGCGCAAGTCGCTCCTGAATTCCCGGCGATCACTTCCGAATATCTTGACTACAACGAAGTCATGAAACGGTTTAAACCGATGATGGAATGGCTTGCCAAGCTCTATGTAAATACGCTTAACGTTATTCACTATATGCATGACAAATATTGCTACGAACGCATTGAGATGGCGCTGCATGATCGTGATATTCTTCGTACGATGGCTTGCGGTATCGCCGGACTGTCGGTAGCGGCCGACTCGCTGAGCGCGATCAAGTACGCCAAAGTGAAGCCGATTCGCAACGAGCAAGGCATTGCCGTCGACTTCGAAATCGAAGGCGAATATCCTTGCTACGGTAACAATGACGATCGTGTCGACCAAATCGCCGTCGGGCTCGTGGAATCGTTCATGAGCATGATCCGCAAACACAAAACTTACCGTAACGCCATGCCGACACAATCGGTATTGACGATCACGTCGAACGTGGTTTACGGCAAGAAAACCGGCTCTACGCCGGACGGACGCAAAGCGGGCGAACCGTTTGCTCCGGGGGCGAACCCGATGCATGGCCGGGATAAGAAGGGGGCGCTCGCCTCGCTCAGCTCGGTAGCCAAACTCCCATACGAGCACAGCTTGGACGGCATTTCCAACACCTTCTCGATCGTGCCTAAGGCGCTCGGCAAGGAAGCTGAAAGCCGCAAATCCAACCTGGTATCGATGATGGACGGTTATTTCGGCAGCAAGGCGCATCACCTGAACGTCAACGTATTTGACCGTGAACAACTGATGGATGCGATGGAGCATCCGGAGAACTACCCGCAATTGACGATTCGCGTATCGGGTTATGCGGTCAACTTCATCAAGTTGACCCGTGAACAACAACTGGATGTCATCAATCGGACCTTCCACGGCTCGATGTAAGCAGAAAGAATTTTAAAGATAGGTCTATGCTTGGTCCAACGACAGCTTACAAATAAAAGGAGTGACGAAACATGCTTAAAGGTCGCATACATTCATTGGAAACTTTCGGAACGGTGGATGGCCCGGGTATTCGTTTCGTCCTCTTCATGCAGGGCTGTCTGCTGAAATGTCAATATTGTCACAACCCGGATACCTGGAGCCTGACGGACGGGAAAGAGATGACCGTAGACGAGGTGCTGGCCGAAATTGAGCCATACCTTACCTACTACCGTTCCTCGGGCGGCGGGTTGACGGTATCCGGCGGAGAGGCAACGCTGCAAGCTCCGTTTGTCACCGAGCTGTTCCGCGAAGCCAAGAAGCGGTGGAATCTTCACACGACGTTGGACACCAACGGTTACAATGAGGGGGATAAGATTCGCGACCTTCTGGATGTGACGGATTTGGTCCTGTTGGACTTGAAACATATTGACAACGAGAAACACATCAAGCTAACCGGCAAGCCGAATGATCGGATGTTGAAGATGGCGGAATGGTTGTCGGAACATGACCGTAACATGTGGATTCGCCACGTTTTTGTTCCCGGCATCCATGATGATGAGCAGGATTTGTTAAACCTCGGCCGCTTTATCGGTGGTTTGCGGGGAGTGGAGAAGTTCGAAATTCTCCCCTATCACCAGATGGGGATTTACAAGTGGCAAGAGTTGGGCTGGGATTATCCGCTTGATGGGGTCCCTTCGCCAACGCCGGAGGAACTCGAGCGGGCAGGTCGGTTGATTGAAGAGGGACGGCGGCAAGCAGCCGGTGTGAAATCGTAATTGGCGTCAACAAATGTAACATGCAATCTATTTTTTATAAGAGAAACGGTTCAACTTAACTCAAGAAGTTAGGTTGAACCGTTTTCTTTTTGTCATTTAGATGATTTTATCCCTGGAATAGAAAAATGACCTCCTTACCAATATTGAACGCGCTTTCTATAATGAAAGTGTAGCAAAACCAGACAATGAGGAGGGTCCATAAAAAGATGAAAAAAAGCTTCGTCCTTCTGTTGAGTTTATTTCTTTTGAGCTCGATAATGCTGGCCGGCTGCGGAAAAGCCGCTAACGAGGGAGCTCCCGCAACAAACGGAGAACAGCCCGCGACAAACGACAAACCTAGCGAACCCAAAGCCAGCGAGGAGCCGTTTGAGATTACGATCCGTCACACGCAAGTTGGCGAATCCAAAAAGTTCCGCCTTGCCTTGCTAGAGGATGTCGTGAAAAAGACGCAGGAAGCGGTTCCGGGACTCAAAATCAAGCTGGATGCCGTCGATTCAGAAGTAAACCGGAAAGAAAAGCTGAGAGGCGAGATGGCTGCGGGGAAACCGCCGGAAATTTTCGATGTTTTCGGAAGTCCGGACGCCGCCCTATATGCCAAGGAAGGGTTGATGCTGGACTTGACGCCGATTTTGGAGGAGCTCGGCCTCAAAGACAAGTTCACCACCTTGGCCCCGTTCACGCATGACGGAAAGATCTACGGACTGCCGATCGGCGGGTCGATCGAAGGATTTTTCTACAATAAGGCGTATTTTGAGGAGAAAGGGCTGAAAGTGCCCGCCACGCTGGATGAACTGGAGAAGCTGGCCGAAACGATCAAAGCCGACGGCAAAATCCCTTTTGCCCAATCCTCCAAGGATGCCTGGATTCCTCTGATGACAACCAACAACCTGTGGTCTTACTACGGAGGGCCGGAAATTACCTACGGCTTCAAGACGGGCGAAACCAAGTGGACGGATGAAAATATGGTCAAGGCCGTAGCCAAGCACCAGGAATGGGTGCAGAAAGGTTATTACAAGAAAGGCGAGCTCGGATTTGAATATGCGGACATGCGGAATCAAATCATTACGGGCGAAGCGATCATGATGATGGATGGCTCTTGGGCCAATTCGGTGTTCCGGGATCCCGCACAAGCAGGCGATACGGTCGGTAAAATCGGATTCTTCAACATGCCGCCGCTGAAAGCCGGAGACCCGGTGGTGGTCATGCAGGACGCGAACAACGGGTACGGGTTCTCCAGTGCGGTCGCGGAAGATCCGCGGAAGCTGCAGGCTGTCAAAGAATTCATCAAGTTCATGTGGACAGAAGAGATGCAGCTTCGTGGACTGAAAGAAGACGGCGTGCTGCCGGCGATGAAAATGGATCTGGAGCAAATGAAGACGACTTCGGACGATCCGCTGATGCAGGATATTTTCAAAGCGGTCAGCGAGATCGGGACTTCGTTCCCGGCGTTTGACGCCCTGGTTCAAGCGGAAGTCAATACGGCGCTTAGCATGGGGATCCAGCAAATTATCGGCGGGGAAATCGATCCGGTCAAAATGCTGGAGAACGTCCAGGCGGCTCAAGACGCGGCGAACGCGGCTGAGCCGCAATAAGGACCGCCAATAGCGATTGACGATGATGAAGGGCGCCACCCGCCTCCAAAGGGGGCGCTCTTTTTTCACAAAAAATAAGGCATCCGCCATGGAGGTTACTATGAATAAAGCGCTAAGAAATCCGCTGATCTATGGATTGTTTGTGCTTCCGGCATTCGTGTTGTTCCTGGCCTTCTTCGTTTATCCGATTTTGAGCGCCATGAACAACAGTTTTACGAGCTGGAACGGAATTTCCAAAAATATTACGTATATCGGCTTTGACAATTACCTCACCGCTTTTCAAGATGCGGCTTTTTGGAAATCGGTACGGAATAACGTTTACTTCATTCTGTTCTCCTGTTTAATCCAGGTTCCCTTGATCGTCATTTTCTCGCTGCTGATCGCCAATGTGAAGCGGCTGAAAGGCTTGTACAAAACAGCGGTATTTATGCCGTCCATTATGTCGACGGCCGTGATCGGCATTCTGTGGGGCTTCATTTACAATCCCGATTTCGGGTTGGCCAATGAAATATTGGGCGTGTTCGGTTTGCCGCAGGTTTACTGGCTGTCGGATAAAAATTGGGCGATGCTGTCCATTTTGATCACAAACGCCTGGCAGTGGACCGGATTTTATATCGTGATGGTGCTGGCCGCGATTATTTCCATACCCAAAGAATTGGATGAAGCGGCGGCGATCGACGGCGCCACAGGGTTTCAGCGGGCTACCCGGATTACCATTCCGCTCGTGATGCCGATTATCTCCGTTGTGATCATGCTGTCCATGGCCGGGGCCATGAAGGCGGCCGATATTGTGCTGGTCATGACCAAAGGGGGGCCCGCCGGTTCGACGGATGTGATGGCCACTTATATGATCCGCTACGCGATTACGAGCTTCAGACATGGTTTCGGCAACTCCATCGCCGTGCTGATCTTTGTGTTCACGATCGTCCTCACCGCGCTTTATCAATTTTTTGTGGCAAGACGGACAGAAAGGATTGAATACTGATGAGAGCATTAAAAAAAATCGTCCCGCATATTTTTCTGATGGGTTACCTGCTGATCATCCTGTATCCGTTCCTGTTCGTCCTGTTTTCTTCCGTAAAAACGAACAATCAGGATATCGCGGCGAATCCGTTCGGTTTGCCGGGTTCCATAACCTTCGACAACTACGTTAATGCGTGGGTGAACGCCAAGATTAACACTTATTTTTTTAACAGTTTATATATCGGTGTCGTTTCCGCCTGTTTATCGATTCTGTTCGCGGCGATGCTGGCCTTTGCCGTAACCCGCATGCGTTACAACCGGATCAGCGCCGCCTTGTTTCAATTGATCCTGCTGGGCATGCTTATTCCCAACAACTCGCTGCTGCTGCCGATCTACGGCGTGATGCGAAAATTACACATCCTTGATACGCATATGGCGTTGATTCTTCCGTACATCGCCAACGCGATCCCGTTCTCGGTCATCATTCTCGCGGCATTCATGCGTTCGCTGCCCGGAGAGATTGAAGAGGCGGCGGTCATCGACGGTTTGGGTTCGGCCGGACTATTCGCCAAAGTTATTATTCCGCTCACGGTTCCCGCGATCGTTACGGTGTTTATTATTAATTTTCTCGGCAATTGGAACGAGTTTTTGCTTGCCAACTATTTCTTGTCGAGCGACGAGCTGCGGACGCTTCCCGTCGGGATGGTCGGATTCCGAGACGCGTACAACACGAATTATGCCCAGATGTCCGCCGGCATTGTATTCAGCGTCCTTCCGGTCATGATCATCTACGCTATTCTTCAGGAAAAGATCATAGAAGGAGTTACGGCCGGCAGTGTCAAAGGATAATAAAAGCGCTTCCGCAAAAGGGAGAACCATTCTCGGCGTCGCGCACTTCAACTTCGGGAGCGAAACGGCCAATGAACTTGCGCATCAAATTGTTTACCGCCTTTCTCGGGCTGGTCATTATTCCGTTGTTCATCCTCGGCATCATTACGTTTATCGTAACGTTCCGGTCGATTGAGACGAAGTACAGCCAGCAGGCCGAGTACTCGCTGAGGGCGATCGGCTACAGTATCCGAAATGTATTTCACGAAATGGATAATGTGACGGATAACGGGATTGCCAAGGGGGTTTTTCAGGAGGCGTTGAATTCGCGAAACCCGGACACCCAGGATTTGACGGCCGCAGACCAGCTGGAGCTGAACGCCAATCAGCGAAATTTCCGCTCGTTGTTGTACAATCATCCGGCTATCGATTACGCATTTTTGTACAATATCCAAAGCAGCCGGGAATCCAAAGTCATTACGATCTTTAATAAGGAAAATTTCGAGACGCTGCCCTATGAGGAATTCAAAGAGCATTCCTTGTACCGGGAGGTTGTAAAATTGAATGGGGTACCGCGCTGGATCGCGCCGCGGGAGTATCCCGAGTTAACCGGAACGGACAGCGTCTTCACGCAGATCCGTTTGATCAAGGACCTGGAGAGTTTTAAGCGGGTTGGCGTTTTGTTCGTCCAAATCAAAAGTTGGGAGTTCGAAAAAATATTTCAGAGCATGACCCTCGGCAGCAAGCTGCGGGACACGAGATTTTTTCTGGTCAACGATAAAGGGCAGGTGCTGTATGACTATCCCTCCGAGCTGACGGGTCTGGTGCTGGATGAACAAATCCGGCAAAGGCTTGTCGGCACCCGCGACGTGTTCAGTTATCGAGGCAAATTCAACGGAGAAGAGAGCGTGATCTCCATCCATCGGTTACAAGATTATCCATGGACGGTGGTATCCGTGACCTCCTGGCGTTATCTGTCGCAGGAAGTGACGACTTTTGCCAAATGGTTTGTGGCGATCATTCTTGTCTGCGTGCTGACGGCGATGCTGTTCAATGTCTTGTTCGTGAACCGGATTACGGGAACGATCGGCGTGATCGTCCGCTTTATGAGAAAAGTCGAGGCCGGCGACCTGAACGCCAGGGTGGAGGAAAAAGGGGATGACGAGCTGCTGCTGCTGCAGCAGGGCTTTAACAGCCAAATGGATAAGATCAACGAACTGTTCGACCAGGTGAAGAAAGAGCAGCGGCAAAAAGCAAACGCGGAGCTCCGGGTGCTGCAGGCGCAAATTAAGCCGCACTTTCTGTTTAATACGCTGGAATCCATCAATGTGCTCGCGGTGCAGAACGAGGGGCGTAAAGTAAGCGAGATGGTGCTGCGGCTTGCCCGGATATTAAGGATCAGCATCCAGGGGAAAGAGGAGATCCCGCTTCGTGAAGAAATCGAGCATTTGCGAAGCTATCTGGAGATTCAGAAGTTCAGATTTGCGGACCTGTTCGAGTACGAGATCGACGTTCCCCCGGAGCTTATGGATTGCCTGGTATTAAAGCTGACGCTTCAGCCTTTGGTGGAGAACAGTATTCAGCACGGGTTTGAAGGAATCGCGTATGGAGGAATTCTGCGCATATCCGGTCATTCGGAAGGAGACCGTTTAATTCTGCGAATTGAGGATAACGGCATCGGAATAAGCCGGGAACAGTTGTCGCTGATCCACTATGCGGACACCGGAAATCATCCGGAGGTCGAGAGCGGGGCCGATCAAGAGGGAAGAGGGCTTGGGCTGCGCAGCGTCTATGACCGTTTGCGGTTTCAATACGGGAGCCGGTACGGCCTGTTTATTTGCTCGCATCCCGGAAGCGGGACGGTCATTCAGTGTGTGATTCCGAAATCCGAATGGGGGAAACGAGATGAAGCTGAAGGTATTGCTCGTGGATGATGAATTGCCGATCCTGAACAATTTGTCGAAAGTGCTGCCCTGGGAGGCCATGAACTTCGAAGTGGTCGGTCTGGCCAGAGAAGGCCGTCAGGCTTTGGAAGCGGCACTCCTGCACCGGCCCGATTTGATTTTGAGCGATATTCGGATGCCGGTCATGGATGGGCTTTCTTTTATCCGCCACGTCAGGGAAAACGGATTGGACAGCGCGATACTGCTGCTGACGGGGTACCAGGAATTTGAGTATGCCCGGACCGGCATAAAATACGGCGTCAGCGATTATATTACGAAACCGATCGATTATTATGCGCTTGAGGAAACGGTGCGGCGGCTTGGGAGTCAAATCGCGGACAAGAAAAAGAAGCAATTCCGGCAGCGGCAGTTAAACCGGATCGCCCACTGGCTGAATGAAAAACACATCCTTTATTCGCTGCTGGGACAGAGCACGGAGGAAGGCACGGTTGAAGGGACGGAATTTGAAACGGAGAGCGCACATGCGGACGGGAGCGCGGATTCGAATGGGGACCTTGCTATGAACCCGCAGCCCGGGTGTTACGGCCTGCTTCTGTTGGAGGCGGACGGGTATGTCGCCGGGTCGCTATCCTGGTCTTCCGCCGAACGAAAAAGCTGGAACTTGAAGATCAAGCAGCGGTTAAAGGAGTTGTTCCTGCCCTTATTGAACGAGTACCTGATTATACAGGCGAGGGAAGGGGAATGGTGTGTCGTTTTTTCCACGGACACGGAACAGGACCTCTCTAGCGAGCGGCTGCGGCCCATTTACGAGCGGTTGCAAGCCTCGGTAGGAGAAGAGACGGAAGGCAGGGGTGTCCGGATGTGTCTGGAAGCGGGGGGACTGAGAAGGAGCGACCTAAACTTGGCATACCGGCGCCTGCAGCGGCTGCTGCTGGCGGTGGCGCCACAGGAATGGTTTGTGCGGGCGGACCGCCTTCCGGAACGGGAAATCGGACATTCCCATGCATCGGAGGAGGGCGGACGCTGGGGCTATATCGAAGAGCTCGGCCCCGCCCTTCGACATGGCCATCCGGATGCGTTAAACCGGATCGCCGACGGTCTTTCGCAATATGCGGAGCGCATGGCCGGAGGGCAGCGGTCGGGCGAAGCCGAACGAATGCTGAATTATGTGCTGATCCATCTTTTGCGCGAGCTGCGTGAATTACGGGTGTTGACGGAAGAGGAAGAGGCCGCCGTTTGGTCCCGGCTGCGGGAATCCCTCGGACTAAAAGACCTGCTGGCGCTGGTCAAATCGTTGCTGCATCGCGCCGGAGTCTGCCATGCCGGCAGGAAATCCGCGGAGATGTTGATGGCCTCGGCTCAGGGCTATATCCGGGATCATCTGGCCGATGATTTCGGGATCGAGGAGATCGCCGATTTTCTCGGAATCAGCTGCAGTTATTTTTGCCTGCTGTTCAAGAACCACTTTGGCGAAACCTTTGTTGAATATTTAACGAGGCAGCGGATGGAAAGGGCCAAAGATTTGCTGAGCCGCAGCGATAAACCGATCGCGCAAATCTGTGCGGCCGTCGGCTATCAAGAACGCCGTTACTTCTCGAAAGTGTTTCAGAAATACACGGGCATGACGCCTTCGGAATTTCGTATTCAGCAATCGAACGTATCCTAAGAAAACGGGGGAATTAGCATGGATTTGTCGCAATGGTCTTTGGACGAGAAAATCGGCCAGCTCTTCATCTGCGGATTTCACAGCCTGACAGCGGATGAACAAATTCGGATACTGTTGAAGGATTATCATGTCGGAGGAACCGTCTACTTCCGCCGGAACGTGGAATCCGTCTCCCAATTGGCGGCCCTGTCGGCCAATTTGCAGCGGCTGCCGCGCAGCAGGCCGGAAATTCCGCTGTTTATATCCATCGATCAGGAGGGAGGCATGGTATCCCGCCTGGACCATGAAGGGATGAGCCGGATTCCCGGAAACATGACGCTGGGGGCGGCCGGGGACCTGCGGCTGACTCGGCGCGCGGCCGAGTTGGCGGCCAAGGAAATGATCGCCTTGGGCATCAATTTCAACTTCGCCCCCTGCGTCGATGTAAACAACAATCCGGCGAATCCGGTCATCGGGGTCCGTTCCTTCGGGGAGGACCCGGACAAGGTCGGGGAGCATGGAGCGGCGGCGATCCACGGATATCAGCAAAGCGGCGTGATCGCGACGGCGAAGCATTTTCCCGGCCACGGCGATACGACCGTCGATTCCCACCGCGGGCTCGCGGTGGTTCCGCATGATCGGCGGCGGCTGGAGCGGATCGAGCTCGCGCCGTTCGCAAAGGCGATCGCGGCCGGCGTCGATGCGATCATGACGGCGCATGTGGCGTTTCCGGCCTTCGAGCCGGATGAGGGTACGCCAGCAACGCTTTCGAAGCGCGTGCTGACCGATTTGCTTCGCGTAGATCTGGGGTTTGAAGGCGTGATCGTGACCGATTGCCTGGAAATGCATGCGATATCCAAATCGTGCGGTATCGCCGAGGGGGCGGTGCGGGCCATCGAGGCCGGGGCGGATCTCATACTCGTCAGCCACACGTTCGAGGATCAGATCGCCGCGATTCGGGCGGTTCGGGAGGCGGTAGCGTCCGGCCGTCTCAGCGAAGAACGAATAGACCGCTCCGCAGAGCGCGTGCTTGCTTTAAAGAAGAAGCGGATCGGTTGGTTACCCCCGGTTGCGGAAACGGAGTCTTTCGTCCCCGTTCCTTTAACGCCGCCGGAAGAGAGCGATGCCCTCCTGACCGAAATTGCCGAACACAGCGTTACCCTGGTCAAGGATGCCGAAAACCTGCCTCTTGATCCCGCGGAGGCCATCCTGGTCGTGTGGCCCGAGCTCCGTCACCGGACGGAAGTGGATGAGCCGGCGGTTCACCGCTATACGCTGGCCGATGCCCTTGGGCGGTACGGGGAACGGATCACCTTGTCCGTGATCGGCACGCATCCGACGGAGCGGGAGGTGGAGGAGGTGCTAAACCAAAGCCGAAATTTTGCCCAAATCGTGGTCGTCACTTATACGGCGGAAGGTGAACTTCCGACGGGTCAAGCGCAGCTGGTTCAGGGGTTGAATCGGCTTTACGGTTCACGGATCGTCGCGGTTTCAAGCCGCAACCCCTATGACCTGCATGATTTCCCGGAGGTCGGCACTTATCTTTGCCTCTACGAAAACCGATCCTTTGCGCTGGATGCTTTAGCCAAAGTGCTGACCGGCAAAATCGTGCCTCGCGGTACGCTGCCGGTAAGCTTGGACTCCGAATACCGGACCGGGTTCCGGTTACTCTAACTGAAACAAGGCCATAACTCGCGGCAGATCCAACAAAATTAACGGATCATGTCGCTTTTTTTACATTGCTGTAATATTTACAGAAACTTTTTAAGGGAAGGCGCGTTTAATAGTATGTGTGATTTTGAAAGAGTCAAATATGGGAGTAGAGAAGGAGTCTAGCATGAATTTCAAAAGATTGGTTATCACTACAGTTATAGCGCTTTCACAAGTGGCTATGGTTCTTCCCGCGAGTGCGGAAGAAGCTGTTACACCTCCCGCTTCGAACGGGGCGAATGCAACAACGAGTCAAAATCAGAGCAACACCGGCAGTGGAAATACGTCGAACCAAACGACTGATCCCAGCGGGGGCCAGGGGAATGGGCAGACCGGGGATCAGACTTCGGGAGAAAATCAGGGGAACACCGCTCCGGCCGATAACGGCACACAAGGGAAGAGCGGCGACAAAGGGGCTCCGGACGGTACGGTAAATGGTGATCCGGCAGCACAGACACCCGACAATCAAGATCCGGCGAACCAGGTTCCGGGAACCACGGAAGAGCCGCCCGTTGAAATTACGTCGAACGATGCCGCCGGCTCCGGCCAGCTGGTGCTTATGATGAACAGCAAGAAGATGTACCAGAACGGCAAGGAATACCTCGCCGGTTATCCGATGGAGGTCAAGGACAACGTTTCCTACGTTTCGATCCGCGCCATCGTAGAACGCGCCGGATTGCAGATCGCTTACGACGGCAAAACCAAGGAAACCATCATTAAGCGCGGGACCGACGAACTGCGTTTTAAAGTGAACAGCGCCAGCTATAAAGTGAACGGCGTTACGACGGCCATGAAGGGCAAATCCTATTCCGTCCAAAATAACTTCATGGTCCCTTTGACGGCGATCACCAAGGCTTTGAACATCAAGTACGAGGTGGATCTGCAAGGCAAACGCGTCATTCTGAATCTTGAGACGAAACCGAAGGCTTCCTTCTCGATCGGGAACAAGGAAGTGATTGCGGGTGAGACACTCGTTCAGTATGTGACGGAATCCACTTCGCCGATCGGACTTCCGATCGTTAATGAAGAGTGGCAGGGCAAGCAAGATATGTTCGATACGCCGGGGCTTTACGTCGTGACTTACCGGGTACAGGATTCCAGCGGTCAATGGAGTGATCCGTTCTCCCTGACGATCGAAGTCAGAAAACCGCATACGCCGCCGGTGGCGAATTTTACGACCGACAAAGATACTTACAAGATGGGCGAGCTTATTACTTACACGGATCAAAGTACCGACGAAGTCGGCATCAAGAGCCGCGAGTGGCAGAATCGGGAGTACGCTTTCTTTTCGCCGGGTCCCGTAACGATCAAGCTGACGGTAACCAACGAATTCGGACTGACTTCCAGCATCGAGAAGACGATTACGATTACAAATGAAACGCTGTACACCCGGGACGAATTTAATAAGCTGTTCATTCCGGTCGGCGAGAAATACGGTTTCGATGGAACCCAGGTGCCAAGCTGGGAAAGAGTAAACTACCAGTTCACTTCCGAACCGACGACGCTGATTCGCAGTAACAGCCCGGAAACGGTATATTCCGAAGGCATATTGTACCAGGAGTCGGTTATGGGGAATACCCGTTTCATGGTTCACCATGTGAACGCGACCGGCAAAAATGTGAAAATGTATATTATCGCTACCAACAACAATGCCGAAACGGTGCGGTTAACCCAGACCAACCTCGGTTTTGCCGGACCGAACCCATCCGCGGTGGGCGTCGGTAAAGCTTCGGTTCAACGGTATTACGAGTCGATGCAAAACGGCAGCCAATACAAAGAAACGTGGATTGCTCCGGGCGAGAAAAAACTGGTGATGACCGAACTGAGTGCGGTAGCCCTGAAACAGGGGGACGTCATTTCCTTGCTGGCCGATCTGTACAGCGACAACACGCTGCAATACGATGTGATTCTGATCGGAGCGGACAAAGATCCGATCGCTACGCTTCCTTGGCTGGGCTTCGTGGAAAAGGATAAGCATAACCGCGGCACGTTCCCTGAAGCGACTCGCCGTATCGATTACGGGGAATTGGTCGGCTCGAAGCAAACCCGCCTTTTGATCGGCGACAATTCCAGCGACCCGTTCCTGGTCGGTTACGATACGCCGAGAAACGGCGAGTATGTGCTCAACGCCGGGAACTTCGGCGTCCTGTATACGATCAAGCTCCATCGCGTCGCACCGAACACGCTGGTTACGTTTAACCCGCGCGGCGGCTTCTATACCGGTTATATTATGATCAACGGAGAGATTGTGCCGGTGGCCAAGGAAAGCGGCGTATATGCCCCTAACGAAAACGTTGTTCTGTTCCGGACGGGGGACAGTGAGCAATCCGTGGAGTTCCTGTTTACGGCTGCTCCTGGCAGCAACTTGTCCGTGAACCTGTTGTTCCAACCGCTTCCTCAGAAGAAGCAGCCTTAAGGTTTTAATTGACGAAAGCGAGCCATAGAGGTCACACTCTGCGGCTCGCTTTTTTTGGCAGGGGCTTCATTGACGAGGGGCCCTCTTTTGCGGCATTATAATAGAAGTGACGCATGAAGGAAAGACGGGAGGAATGTCGCATGCTGTCAACGGAAGAGATTATTTCGGTCATGTCGGCGCAAGGTTTGAGAATTACGGATCAGCGCAGAAGCCTTGCGAAACTGTTTGCCGAGACTGACGGTTACCTAACGCCGAAAGATGTTTATGAATATATGAGCAGCAAATACAACGGACTCAGTTTTGATACCGTATACCGTAATTTACGGGTTATGGAGGAGCTGGGGGCGATCGAGCAGATCGTATTTGAGGACGGCTTGAAATTCCGTGCCAGTTGCAGCAGCGAAGGCCACCATCATCACCACATGATCTGTCTGCAATGTCAGAAAACCTACCCGATTCATTTTTGCCCGATGCCCCTGACGGATGCGCCCGAAGCTTTTCAGGTGGTCAAACATAAATTTGAAGTATTCGGGTACTGCAAAAATTGCCAGCGGGTAAGCGCGCCGGGCGAAGAAGCGGCTCGAAAGCCGGCCAAGTAAGGCACAGAAGGAAGAGGATTGCCATGGGGATCACCAGAAAAGCGTTCCAAGGTCCGATCGTTTTTTACCGGAAGTTTATTTCTCCCCTGAAGCCGCCGACTTGCCGGTTCTATCCGACCTGCTCAGCCTATGCGCTCGAGGCCATCGAAGTTCACGGGCCGGTGAAAGGCTCCTGGTTGGCGGCCAAGCGCATCGCAAAATGCCATCCTTTTCATCCGGGCGGTTTGGACCCGGTTCCCCCGCGTAAGAAAGAGCGGCCGGAACTGTCGGATGACTCCGCTTCCGGTTGAGAAGTGATGGAAATGACGGAGCCGCGGCTTGACAGAAAGGCGTTATTTTTCATAAGATAACCTTATAACTGAATTTCCCATTTCGATGAACGGATAAGTACTTGGATTTAGGCCAGCCTCAGAGAGCCGGGGGAGCTGCAAACCGGTCTGGTCTAACCTTGGAAGATGGTCCGGGAGAAACCGCATTCGAGTCGCCGGCGGAAACACCGGGATAAGGATACGGCGCGGCATCCGGCGTTAATGGAGGGTCCGGCAGGACCGACTGAGCCCGTGCGCTGTGAAGCGGCGGGGAAATTGGGTGGTAGCGCGTGAGTTTTCTCTCGTCCCATATTGGGACGGGAGTTTTTTGTTTTTTAACTCTAAAAGGAGCTGAAGGAAATGTCCGAAAAAAAGACGTTTTACATTACGACCCCCATCTATTATCCCAGTGACAAGCTGCATATCGGGCATGCGTACACCACGGTGGCGGGCGACGCGATAGCTCGTTACAAACGGCTGCGCGGCTTCGATGTCCGCTATTTGACGGGGACGGACGAGCATGGTCAAAAAATTGAACGCAAGGCCGGAGAAGCGGGGAAGACCCCGCAGCAATTTGTCGACGACATCGTGGTCGGCATTAAAGAGCTGTGGAAGAAGCTCGACATTTCGAACGACGATTTCATCCGCACGACCGAACCGCGGCATAAGGCGGTCGTCGAGAAGATTTTTGACCGTTTGGTGGAAAAAGGCGATATCTATAAAGGGGAGTATGAGGGCTGGTACTGTACCCCGTGCGAATCCTTCTTTACGGAGCGGCAGCTCGTCGAGGGCAACTGTCCCGACTGCGGACGTCCGGTGGAGTTGGTCAAGGAGGAAAGCTATTTCTTCCGGATGAGCAATTACGTCGACCGGCTACTGAAGTACTACGAGGAAAATCCCGGCTTTATCCAGCCGGAATCCCGCAAAAACGAAATGATCAACAACTTTATCAAGCCGGGTCTGGAGGATCTGGCGGTATCGCGGACCACGTTTGACTGGGGCGTGAAGGTAAAAGGGGATCCGAAGCACGTCGTATATGTGTGGATCGACGCTCTGTCCAACTATATTACGGCTTTGGGCTACGGAACCGACAACGAGGAGCTGTTTAACCGCTACTGGCCCGCCGACGTTCATCTCGTCGGGAAAGAAATCGTGCGGTTTCATACGATTTACTGGCCGATTATGTTGATGGCGCTGGATTTGCCTTTGCCGAAAAAAGTATTCGGCCACGGCTGGCTTCTGATGAAGGGCGGCAAAATGTCCAAATCCAAAGGAAATGTCATGGATCCCGCCGTGCTGATTGACCGTTACGGGCTGGACGCCACCCGTTATTACTTGCTGCGCGAGGTGCCTTTCGGCGCCGACGGTTCGTTTACACCGGAGAGCTTCGTCCAGCGCGTTAATTCCGATCTGGCTAACGATCTGGGCAATCTGCTGAATCGGACGGTGGCGATGGTCGGCAGATATTTTGACGGCGAAGTCCCGGCTTACCGGCCGAACGTTACGCCGTACGATGCCGATCTCTCCAAACTTGCGCTCGAAACGGTCGAGAAGGTGGAAGAGGTCATGGAGAATTTGGAATTTTCCGTGGCGCTGTCCGCTATCGGCGCTTTTATCGGCCGGACCAACAAATACATCGATGAAACCCAGCCTTGGGTGCTCGCCAAAGATGAGGCGAAAAAAGAGGAGCTGGCTTCGGTGATGGTCCATCTCGTCGAATCGCTGCGGATTGCGGCGATCTTGCTGCAGCCGTTCCTGACCCAGGCGCCGGCCAAAATCTGGGCGCAGCTGGGCTTGACGCCGGGCGAACTGACCGCCTGGGACAGTGCCAAGTCCTTCGGCCTCGTACCGGCCGGGACGAAGGTCGGCAAGGGCGAGCCGATCTTCCCGCGGCTCGACGCCGAGCAGGAAATCGAGTACATCGCGAACTCGATGTCCGGGGGGACGGCGGCCGCGGCTGCCGCGCCGGCTGAGGCGGCCGACGCTGGCGCTCCCGCGGAGGCTCCCGCGAAGCCGGAGCTCAAGGACGAAATCGGCATCGACGATTTCGCCAAGGTCGAGCTGCGCGTGGCCGAGGTGCTTGCCTGCGAGCCCGTGCCGAAAGCTGACAAGCTGCTCAAGCTGCAATTGGACCTCGGCTTCGAGCAGCGGCAGGTGGTCTCCGGGATTGCGAAATTCTACAAGCCCGAAGAGCTGGTGGGCCGGAAAGTCATCTGCGTAACGAATCTCAAGCCGGTGAAGCTGCGCGGCGAGCTGTCCCAGGGAATGATCCTGGCGGCTTCGCAAGGGGACCAGCTTACGCTGGCCACGGTGCCGGATTCCATGCCGAACGGCGCCGTCGTCAAATAAAACGACCGATTGTACACTTAACGCCAAGGGCTCTGCCCTTGGCGTTTTTTTTGTGGCTTGCTCTCAAATAATAAGCAAAATGTCAACATGGAGTTGACACTTGTTTTACATTACCTCTATAATCATCTTTGTAATTATTACGATTAAAGCGAGAGGGAGAGAAAATATGCGTTTATACATAAATAAATGCTGGAAGCCGGCGATGATCCTGCTGGCAGGAGTCCTGCTGCTTGCAGGCTGCGGGAAAAGCGGCGGCGGAGGCGAAATTGTCGAGGGGAAGCTGAATGTCGTCACCAGTTTTTATCCGGTTTACGAATTTTCCGTGGCGATCGGCGGCGAGGACGCGAATGTGATCAATCTTCTGCCGACCGGGGTGGAGCCGCATGATTGGACACCGCGGAGCAAGGACATGCTGAACACCTCCAAGGCGGATTTGTTCCTTTATAATGGAGCGGGATTGGAAGGATGGGTTCCCAACTTTCTTAAAGGGCTGAATCAAGACGCAAAAGTGAAGCCGGTGGAACTGAGCAAGGGCATCGAGCTGATTTACGCGGAAGGAGATGACGGCCATAACCATGGCCATGCGGAGGCAGGCGAGAACGGGGCGGAAGAAGAAGGGCATGCCGACGAGGCCCATGCCGATGAAGCCCATTCTGAACAGGCACACGAGGATGGGCATGATCATCATATCGATCCGCACACTTGGGTCAGCCCGAAATCCGCGAAAATCATGGCCGAGAATATCAAAAACAGCTTCGTGGAGGCAGATCCCGCCCATAAAGAAGGGTATGAAGCCAGGTTTGCGGAGCTTCGCCAAAAGCTCGACGATCTTGACGCGAAATTTACGGAGGAGCTGGCCAAAACCTCGAAAAAGGAAATCGTCGTTTCCCACCAAGCTTTCGGCTACTTGTGCCGGGATTATGGCCTCACCCAGCATGCGATCATGGGCTTGTCCCCGGAAGCGGAGCCACGAGCCCAGGATTTGGTGACACTCTCCAAAATGGTCAAACAGGAAGGCATCCGGTACATTTTCTTCGAGGAACTGGTTTCCGACAAGCTGGCCAAAACTTTGGCGAGCGAAGCCGGTGTCGAGACACTGGTGTTGAATCCGGTCGAAGGGCTTACCAAGGAGCAGCAGGAGAACGGTGACAATTTCTTTACCCTCATGGAAAAGAATTTGCAAAATCTGATTCTCGCTCTAAAATAAAGAGAGGCATTACAGTAGAACCGGAAGGAAGAGAGCCATGAACTCCGAAAACGCCGCTCCGGCGGCTTACTGCCATGAGAATATCATCGAACTGGATCAGGTTTCCTTCGCTTACGGCGATCAGAAAGTCATTACCGATCTCAGTCTTGTCGTGAAAGAACGTGATTTCGTCGGCGTGATCGGTTCCAACGGAGCCGGCAAAACGACGCTTCTCCGGATGATGGTCGGCTTGCTGAAGCCGTCGCAAGGAGAGATCCGGCTGTTCGGGCAAAGCATCCGGCGGTTTCGGGATTGGGACCGCATCGGCTATGTGCCGCAGAAGAACGCCTTTAATCCGCTGTTTCCAGCAACGGTGCGGGAAGTGGTCATGTCGGGCTTGTACAGCAACAAGAAGCTGTTTAAGCGGGTCGGCAAGGAGGATCTTCAGAAATGCAGTGAAGCCCTGGAAGTCATGCGAATCGCGGACATTGCCGGCAAGCGGATCGGTCAATTGTCGGGAGGTCAGCAGCAGCGGGTGTTCCTCGCCCGGGCGCTGATCAATCAGCCCGATCTGCTCGTGTTGGATGAGCCTACGGTCGGGATCGACGCGCAAACCCAGGCCGATTTTTTTGAATTGATTTTTCATATGCATCGCCACCACCACATGACATTCCTGATGGTGTCCCATGATATGGAAATGATTGAAAGTTACTTGGGTAAAGAACCGCGCGACCGCTGCGGCGGCATTAAATTTTACGTGCGCCATTCGCATGAACAGGACTGCACCATCCCCGGGATGCAGCATTCGTTGGTCTAGTCTGCATGCTCGGGAAGCGATAGGAGATGTGACATTTGGAGATTTTAACTGCGGATTTTTTTCAAAGAGCGCTGACAGGCGGGCTGCTGATCGGGCTGACGGCTCCCCTGATCGGCATTTTTCTTGTTTTACGGCGGCTTTCGATGATCGGGGATACGCTGGCCCATGTGACGATTGCGGGGGTGGCTCTGGGGCTTCTGGTCAATGTCTATCCGATCGGCGTCGGGCTGGCTTTTGCCGTCGCGGCCTCGTTTGCGATCGAGAAGCTGCGCAAGGCCTATAAAGGATATGCCGAGTTGTCCATCGCCGTCATCATGGCGGGGGGCGTGGCGCTGGCTTCCCTGTTCTTCACGCTGGGAATGGGTTACAATACGGATGTAATGAGTTATTTGTTCGGCAGTATATATACGTTGGACACTACCGATCTGTATGTGGTCGGTGCGGTCACCCTCGTTGTCGTCACGGTGGTGTCGATCTTCTTTAAAGAGATGTTCTTGCTGACGTTCGAAGAGGATGCAGCATCGGTCAGCGGGTTGCCCGTCAAGCTGCTGAACATGCTGATTACCGTTATGACGGCACTGGTCATCAGTACCGCGATCAAAATCGTCGGCGCCCTGCTCGTATCGGCGCTGCTCACGATTCCGGCGGCCTGCAGCCTGCTGATTGCCAGAAGCTTTAAGTCCTCGGTGATCTTCTCCGTCGCTATCGCCGAGATCGCCGTGGTCGCCGGCCTGGTTACCGCGGGGGTATGGAACCTGGCCCCCGGCGCTACGATCGTTTTGCTGCTGATCGCCATGCTGATTTTAACATTGATCGGGAAAAAAGGATTTTCCGCATAGACATGGAAGGATGGGTGTTATGGCCGACATGAATCTTTGGGTTGCTTTCGGGGCGGGGGTGGCGTCCTTCATTTCTCCATGCTGCCTTCCGTTATACCCGTCCTATTTGTCGTATATTACCGGTCTGTCGGTGCAGACGCTAAAGACTGAACAGAACAAACGGGAAGTCCGGTTCCGCACCATGACGCATACGCTGGCCTTCATTTTGGGGTTTTCCGCGGTATTTTATACGCTCGGATTCGGCGCGGGACTGTTCGGCGAGGTTTTTAACAACAACCGGGATTTGATCCGCCAATTGTCGGCGATATTAATCATCCTGATGGGACTATTCCTGCTCGGCATCTTCCAGCCCCAGTTTTTGCTGCGCGAGCGGAAGATGAATTTGAAATTCAAGCCGACGGGCTACATCGGCTCCTTTATTTTCGGCATCGGCTTTTCGGCGGGCTGGTCCCCCTGCGTCGGTCCGATCCTCGCCGCGATTATCGCGCTTGCGGTAAGCGAGCCGGGGACCTGGCTCGGTCTCATCACCGCTTATTCGGCCGGGTTTGCACTGCCTTTCTTTGCCCTTGCTTTTTTCGTCGGCTCGACGAAGTGGATTGTCCGTTACTCGGCTGTTCTGATGAAGGTAGGAGGCGGAATTATGCTGCTGATGGGCATTTTGCTGTTTACGAACCGGATGGCGCAAATTACGATTTGGCTGCAGCAGATGACGCCGGAATGGTTGAAATTCTGAGCGAACCGCCTTTCCATGAGTATTAAATGCATGGTTCGCAGACTTGCCAACAGACAAGTTTTACATGTATCATTAAACAAGTAGCGGGATGTGCATGTGATGTCAGGTCCGCGTGAACTCATGGAAAAGAGGTAATACCAGATGCCAACGCCCAGTATGGAAGATTATTTGGAGCGTATCTACAAATTGATCGACGAGAAAGGATACGCCCGAGTTTCCGATATTGCGGAAGGGTTGGAGGTGCATCCTTCATCCGTCACCAAGATGATCCAGAAGCTGGATAAAGATGAATATTTAATTTACGAAAAGTATCGGGGCTTGGTTTTGACGAACAAGGGGAAGAAAGTAGGAAAACGGCTCGTTGACCGTCATGAGCTGCTTGAAGAATTCCTCGAAATGATCGGTGTCGATCAGGAGAATATATATAAAGATGTGGAAGGGATCGAGCATCATTTAAGTTGGGATTCCATCACCTGCATTGCCGGTCTGGTCGAATATTTTAAGCGGGAGAGCTCCAGGGCCGAGGATTTGCGCAAGGTTCAGCAGGAACTGCTGGGGGAATCTTAAGTCCGTCAAGAACGTATTAAGGATGCTTCGTCAAAAAGCGCGAACGCAGGGGGCGACCCCTCGCTGTTCGCGCTTTTTGTTTATGACCTGCGCGGTTTCCCGAAAAGTTTACGGGTTGTCCGCAACTCCGGAGGCCTTTGGTGCGTTTACATTAGGTAGAGTTGTTTAGGGATTTCAATAGTGGAGGTTGCAGATGAAATTTTTTCGGGTTTGGTTAGTGGCTTTATTGGTTTTTGTCTTGGTCTGGCCTGTTTCCGGAACGGGACGGGTGCAGGCGGCTTCGGACCGTGACATTCAAATCGTGATGGACGGAGAAGTTCTTCCGAGTGATTCGGCACCCTATGTGAAGCCGAAACTGAATGTGACGATGGTCCCGCTTCGGGTCATCAGCGAAGAGATGGGGGCCCGGGTCGACTGGTCTCCGTCAGTTCGTACCGCCACGATCGAGAAAGACGGCAACACGCTGGTGTTGACGATGGGCAGCAAGACCGCTGTAGTGAACGGGACAAACGTAGCGCTCGAGGTCTCCGTGGAGAGCAAGAACCTCAGGACGATGGTGCCGCTCCGCTTTGTCGGCGAGCAGCTCGGGCTTTCGGTCGATTGGGATCCGACCTCAAGAATTATTACGCTTACGTCGCCGGGCGGGGGGACCGGACAGCCGCCGGAGGCTACGCCGCCAACCGAGCCGCAGCAGCCGGACATCCCCGCACCCGCAAAGAGCGGTGAAATGCGCGGAGCCTGGATTTCAACCGTCTCGAACCTGGATTGGCCGAGCAAGGCTTCGTACGGGAAGGCCGACGAGCAAAAGGCCGAGTATACGAAGCTGCTTGACGAGCTGCAGGCGATGGGCATCAATGCGGTATTCGTTCAGGTTCGCCCTTCGGCGGATGCGCTCTACCGTTCCGAGCTTGTGCCCTGGTCGGGTTTTCTAACGGGCACGGTGGGGAAAGATCCGGGGTATGATCCGCTGCAGTTCATGATTGAGGAGACGCATCGCCGCGGCATGCAGTTCCATGCCTGGTTCAATCCGTTCCGCGCCAGCACGGGAAGCGATGCCAGCAAGCTGCCGGCCAACCACGTGGCGAAGCAGCATCCGGAATGGATCGTTAAGTTTGACGGCAAACTGTACATCAATCCGGGCATTCCGGAGGCCCGGGCGCATATCGTTGATGCGATCATGGAAGTGATTGAAACTTACGATATCGACGGCGTTCATCTTGACGACTACTTCTACCCTTCGGGTGAGTCGGCCAAGGCCAAGTTTAACGACGATGCTACTTACAAGAGCTATAACGCCAACAATATCGGCGATAAAGGGGACTGGCGCCGGGACAATGTGAACGATCTTGTCCGGGAGCTTGACCGCCAAATTCACGCGGTCAAACCGGGTGTGTCTTTCGGGATCAGCCCTTTCGGGGTGTGGCGAAATAAGGCGACCGACCCTACGGGATCGGATACTCGCGCCGGTATTACCGCTTATGACAGCACCTATGCCGACGTCCGCACCTGGATCAGGGAAGGGTGGATCGATTATGTGGCGCCGCAAATTTATTGGAGCCTGACCCGCAAAGAAGCCCGCTACGATATTATCGCAAATTGGTGGGCTGCGGAAGTAAGAGGCACTGGCGTGAAATTATACATCGGACACGCGCCTTACAAGATCGGTACCCCGGAGATCGGCTGGAATACCGCTCAGGAGATTATCGATCAACTGGATTATAACCGGACGATTCCGGAAGTAAACGGCAGTATTTTCTTCAGTGCCAAGGATTTGCGAAAAAATCCGCTCGGACTTATTCCTTTGCTTCAATCCTATTACGGCAACAAATAAGCATATGGACAACCCTCATCCTCATACATAAGCATAAGACTTGTGTAGGGGATGGGGGTTTTCTTATGCTTATGAACGGCGTTTTCGAGGGTGGAGGAGTTAAGGGCATTTCCCTGGCCGGTGCGGTTAGGGCGGCGGAAGAGCATGGGTGGCGATTTCATCGGGTTGCCGGCACGTCTTCGGGCTCCATCGTCGCTTCGATGTTGGCGGCCGGTTACGATGGGCAGGAGATGCGGGAGATTATTCTGGAAACTTCATTCACCCGGTTTTTGCGCAGAGCTCCGATCTTTAATACCGCGTTGATCGGTCCGGCTCTGCGCGTCCTTTTAAAGAAGGGGCTATATTCCGGAGAGGCGCTGGAGGAATGGATCCGCAAAATACTGTTGGACAAAGGCGTCAAAACCTTTGGCGATCTGGAGGACAATAAATTGAAAATTATCGCTTCGGATATCACCAGCGGAAAAATCATGGTGCTTCCGGACGATTTGGTGAAAATCGGATTTCGTCCCGAGTCGTTTGAGGTGGCCAAGGCCGTAAGGATGAGCTGCAGCATCCCGTACTTTTTTGACCCGGTCCTGCTCCGTCTGCCCCCCAAATTGTCGAAAGGCAAAAGGTTTCCCGACCAGTTCCTCCACATTGTGGACGGAGGGCTGCTCAGCAATTTTCCATTATGGTTATTCGACCAGGTTCCGTCCGCTCCGAAGAAGGACAAGATGATCCCGACGGTGGGATTCCAGATGGTCGGCAAAAACAGCAACCAACCCCATGTGATCCGCGGCCCGTTCTCCATGCTCCAGGCTTTGGTGGAAACGATGCTATCTGCCCACGACGAACGGTACATTGAACAAGAAAACCGCTATCGGACGGTTAAAATCCCCACGCTTGGCATCTCGACCACGCAATTTGATATCGGAAAAGAAGAGAGCCTGCTGCTCTATGAATCCGGGCTTCGGGCCGGAAATCGCTTCTTCGGGGACTGGAATGCCCAGTATTACGAAGAGCAGTTCATAAAGTATCAGCAGGCTCGTGTCAATTAATGATATTTCGGTAAATCGTCGTCGTTTTTTCCCTTTTGGCCTTCTATGACCTGAAACGGGTAAGACTTGCGCTTCCCTCCGGCCTGACGGCGTTCTCCGGCGACCTTGGCCATGGTCCGGGCCGAGGGCTTAACCTTGGGGGTAGATTTCCGGAATTGACGCGGCGGGAACTTATAGAGCAGGAATACGATGCCGACGACAATGAGCGGAATCAACAGACCGCCAAGGTCCAATCTTCCTCTTCCAAACAGTCCATCTAAAATGCTGAAGGCGGCTAAGGCGATAACGATCCAGAATAGAATGGCCTGTTTTTTCATGCTCTCATCATCCTTTCACGGGATCCAAGGAAGAACGGCCGATATCGGGTTCGATCGCTGAGGATTGCTCCAGTCGGGCATCCAGCTCGCGCATCCGGTTAAAGGAAGCGATGGAGACTTCGACCTGATCGTCGGTCGGTTCTTTAGTGGTTAACAATTGAAGCCAGAGTCCGGGATAACCGAGAAACCGGAGTACCGGGATGTCCCGGACCGCATTCGTAAACCGGAGCATTTCGAACGAAATGCCGATGACCAGCGGCAGTAACAGGATGCGAATATATACGCGCTCCCATATGGAATCCCAACTGAAAATCGGAAGGGAGTAAATGATGACGCCGACAATCACCGTCAAGATGATGAAGCTGCTGCCGCAGCGGTAGTGCAGGCGGCTGTATTTCTGCACGTTTTGCGGCGTAAGTTCTTCGCCGGCTTCATAGGCGCTGATCACCTTGTGTTCCGCCCCATGGTATTGAAAAAGGCGCTTGATGACAGGCGTTTGCGAGATGATCCACAGGTACGCCAGAAGGAAGACGATTTTGATGACTCCTTCAATCAGGGTATGCAAAGTCTGATTCTCAAATGCATGCTGAAAAATGAACTGTTCGACTACCGCAGGTACGGCCGTGAAAATCAGCTTTCCGACTATAAAAGAAAGCACGCCTACCACCGCCACCCCCAAAATCATGGACAGGGAGAAGGAGGATTCTTCCTTTTCTTTTTGCTTGGCGCGTTCCTCCTGTGAAAGTTCGTCATCGGCCATCGCCTCGGCCGAATAATTTAAATGCTTGGACCCTTTGGCGCTGGAATCGATGATGCTGACCAGACCGCGGACAAGCGGAATTTTACGCAGTTTTCTCACCCAGGCTTTATCCTGTTTGGGCACTTCCAAAAAGGTGATCTCTCCGTTTTTGCGGCGAACTGCAGTGACATTGACATGTTTTCCGCCGAACATGACGCCTTCCATAACGGCTTGGCCGCCATAGATCGTGGGTGTGGATTGCTGAGGCAACTATTTCACCTTCCTAGAATCGATTTAATAGAAATGAGGGTTTCATAAACACATTGTATCGAACTTCTAATGTAAATTCTAGTTTGATTAGTCTTTTTTGAATTGCGCATACTAATGGCAACCATACAAGGTATCTGGAAAAGGGGAAGTGTGCAAATGATCCAACATATGTTCAGACGAAAGAAGAAGACGAATATCTGGCTTTTTTCCCTACAGCTCGGCTTTTTTGCGGGACTGATCTGGGGCGCGGTCAGAGGCTTGTTTTATTATATGAAGTTTACGGGGATCGTCCCCGGATTTTTAATGGAACCGTTTTTTAAACATGCTTATCTAAAAACGCTGCCGGGGTATTATGCGGGATGGCTGTCTTTTATCCTGTTCTCTCTCGTCGCTTCCGTAATTTATGTGGTGGCGTTCCGGAAATTAAAGGGACCTTGGCCCGGACTGGTCTATGGTGTGGCCTGGTGGCTGGTTTTGTTTTTTGCATTGGGGCCGTTCACAAAAATGACCCGACCGGCCACCGAGTATTCGTTCGATACGCTGTTCAGCGAATTTTGCGTATTTTTGCTGTGGGGCATGTTCATCGGTTACACCACGGCCGAAGAGTATACGAATGAAAGGGTTCGGGAGCCGAAGAAGGTACTGCAATAGGGACAAAATGCTTCTCAATATCCGTTTGTCTATGGTAAAATAACTTTTGGTTATTTTTACAGGGGAGGTTCTGAAATTCGGACACAGCCGTTCTGATGAACCTTGAACCAGGAAGGGTGAGCCATATGTATCGCATCCTTGTGATAAACGGCCCGAATCTGAATATGCTGGGAATCCGCGAGCCCGGAATATACGGCTCCGAAAGCCTGAAGGATATCGAGGCCAGGTTGAACGAACTGGCGGGGAATGAAGATATCGCGCTTTCTTTTTTTCAATCCAATCATGAAGGCGCATTGATCGATCAAATTCATGAGGCGTACGGTTCCTTCGACGGCATTTTGATTAACCCGGGGGCTCTCACCCATTACAGTTACGCGCTCCGAGACGCGCTGTCCGCGGTTAACCTCCCTGCGGTGGAAGTGCATTTATCCAACATCCATACCCGCGAATCCTTTCGCCATCATTCGGTGATCGCTCCGGTAGCGGTGGGACAAATTGCGGGGTTCGGTTCTTACGGATATGAGTTGGGGCTGGCGGCGCTAAAACGTCACCTGCAGAAGCTTCAATAAATGCGACCTCGTGGCACAGTGAAGCGAAGTTAACAAGGAAGTTAACAAGTAAGGAGAGTTAAATATGGGGAATACACGTGTAGAGGGCTTGCGCAAAGTTATGGAGCGGGAGCAGCTCGAGGCATTATGGATTACGAACGCTGTGAACCGCCGCTATTTGACGGGATTTACGGGCAGCTCGGGATATGTTCTCGTTACCCGGCAGAAGGCCTTCCTGCTGACGGATTTCCGCTATACGACACAGGCGGCCGAGCAGGCGCCCGGGTTTGAAATTGTGCAACATGGCCCTTCCGTTGCGGACAGTCTGAAAGAGCTTCTTTCGGGAGAAGGGATTAAAGAGCTCGGTTTTGAGGAAGCGAGCATGGTATTCTCCACTTACCGTGCGCTGGAACGGGATCTTCACCCGGTGAAGCTTGTACCTGTCGGCGGACTGGTGGAGGAGCTGCGGCTGTACAAGGATGACGGCGAACTGGAATTAATGAAACAGGCCGCCGATTTGGCCGACCGCACCTACCTGCACATGCTGGAAGTGCTTAAGCCGGGAGTAACGGAATGGGACATGGCGTTGGAACTGGAGACGTTCATGCGCAAGCACGGCGCTGCCGGAACTTCTTTTGACACCATCGTCGCGTCCGGCGAGCGCTCCGCGCTGCCGCACGGTGTGGCCAGCAGCCGTGTGATCCAACGAAACGAATTCGTTACTATGGATTTCGGCGCTTATATGAACGGTTATTGCTCGGATATAACCCGCACGGTTTTCATCGGAGAGCCTACGCCGAAACACCGGGAGATTTACGATATCGTTCTGGAGGCTCAACTGCATACGCTTGAGTTTCTCCGGCCGGGCATGACAGGCCGCGAAGCGGACGCCCTCGCCCGCGATATCATTACCCGGTACGGCTACGGAGAGCAGTTTGGCCACAGTACGGGCCATGGTCTCGGTCTGGAGGTTCATGAGGAGCCTCGCGTCTCCAAACTAAGCGACACCGTTCTGAAACCGGGGATGGTCGTCACGGTCGAGCCGGGAATCTACATCCCTGGTTTCGGCGGGGTGCGGATTGAAGACGACGTGGTCATTACGGAGAACGGGGCCAAGCGTTTGACGGAATCGACCAAAGAATTTATGATGTTAGGGTAATTCGTCGAACGGCGGGTTTTGCACGGGGTAATTTTTAATTAACAATAAATAGTTTAACCCACTTGAGGAGGTTCTTTTGTGATTTCAGTAAACGATTTTAAGACAGGCTTGACCGTCGAAGTGGACGGAGATATTTTTACGGTGCTGGATTTCCAGCATGTTAAACCGGGGAAAGGCGCGGCTTTCGTCCGCTCCAAATTGAAAAACCTCCGCAACGGGAACACGGTGGAGAAGACGTTCCGCGCCGGTGAAACGATCGGCCGGGCGATGATCGAGAACCGCGACGTTCAATATCTGTATGCGAGCGGCCAGGATCACGTGTTTATGGACAATGAAACTTACGATCAATTCAGCTTGTCCGAGGACCAATTGAAATGGGAGCTTAATTTCCTGAAAGAAAATATGAACGTAAAAATCGTCAGCTACCAAGGCGAAATTCTTGGCATTAACCTGCCGAACAGCGTTGAGCTTCGCGTCGTGGAAACCGAGCCGGGGATCAAAGGCAACACGGCAACGGGCGCCACAAAGAACGCCAAGGTCGAAACCGGCCTTAACGTACAAGTCCCCTTGTTTATCAATGAAGACGATATTTTGCTGATCGATACCCGCGAAGGCAAATACATCTCCCGGGCCTAAGACTACAGCGCATTTGGGTTTTAACGATATCCTCCACCCATACACGGGTGGAGGAATTTTTATAAGTAAACATTTTTAAGGGAAGCGCGTCGGCAGATGTTTTTCTTTGAATGTCGGCAAAAGCATTGACTTCCTTCCGGTCTTTCGTATTATACTGGTTTAAAGCGTTAGTGATAGAAAAATGGCAATAGTACTTCCACAGGCAAACTTGTTGGATAGGATTGCGTACATTAGGGAGGGTCCGACTTGGCTTTATATGTAATGAAATTCGGAGGCAGCTCCGTGGGGGATACGGAGCGCATGCAGCGCGTAGCCCGGCGCGTCGTGGAGAAACAGGATGAAGGACACCGGGTTATGGTTGTCGTTTCCGCCATGGGCGATACGACCGACGATCTGATCGATCAGGCGAAGCTGCTGGGCAGCGAACTGCCGGCTCGCGAGATGGATATGCTGATGACGACCGGGGAGCAAATTTCCATCGCCCTGCTATCGATTGCGATACAACAGCTGGGAAGAAAAGCGATTTCCTTCACCGGTTGGCAAGCCGGGTTCCGGACGGAAGCCGTACACGGCAAGGCCCGGATCACGGGGATCCATCCCGAGCGCGTGACACAGGCTCTGGAGGAAGGATATATCGTCGTCGTAGCCGGCTTCCAAGGCATGACGGAGGACGGCGAGATTACCACGTTCGGGCGCGGGGGCTCGGATACGACGGCCGTAGCGCTGGCCGCCGCCACTTCCGCCGATGTCTGCGAAATCTATACGGACGTGGATGGCGTGTATTCGACCGATCCGCGGATCGTCAAGAACGCTCGCAAGCTGGAGGAAATTTCTTATGACGAAATGCTGGAGCTGGCGAATTTGGGAGCGGCCGTATTGCATCCGCGCGCGGTGGAATATGCGAAGCATAATCAGGTTCGCCTCGTCGTCCGGTCCAGCTTTAACCATAATGAAGGCACAGTTGTCAAGGAGGATGTCAAGATGGAGCAAGGTGTAGTAGTCAGCGGAATCGCTTATGACAAAAATGTGGCACGCATCAGTATTTTGGGCGTTTCCCATGTACCGGGCGTACTGGCGAAAGTGTTCGGTTCGCTGGCGGAAGCCAAAATCGACGTAGATATCATCGTTCAGAGCGGCGTTCAGGACGGGAAAGCGGACTTCAGCTTTACGGTCGCTCTTTCCGACCGGGAGAAAGCCCTTGGCGTCCTGGAAGGGATTCGGAGCGAGCTTCCCTACGAGGAGGTGACTTCGGAAGTCGATCTCGTAAAAGTATCGATCGTCGGGGCGGGTATGGTCAGCCATCCGGGCGTCGCCGCCAAAATGTTTGACGTCATCTCCAAAGAAGGCGTGAACATCAAAATGGTCAGCACTTCGGAAATCAAAGTCTCTTGTGTGATCGAAGCGGGCAAGCTGAACGAAGTCGTCAAGGCGCTTCACACCGCATACGGGCTTGATACGGACAGCCAGGTTTTTGTGGGCGGGCCGAAAGACCGCCGTTAAGCTTTCAAGAAGCAGTGAGAATACTTTTAAGTCAGGGTCGCCCTATTAAAGGCGATCCTCTTTTCGATAGGTTTTGAACCGTCCAGCAATTTGGGCGGTTCTTTTTTTTCTAAAATGACCGGCTTCCGCATATCGATAAATGAGCACATTGGACAAGAAGGAGGACCTTATGCTTGATAAATTTGTTACGGGAATGGCGACGCTGCGGATTATATCCGGAACGATTGAAATTTTGGCGGCGTTGTTGATGCTGAAGCTGGGAAGGGTCGATAAAGCGCTGGCCGTTAACTCGGCGCTCGCCTTTGTGGGGCCGATGATTCTGATCGTGACCACGTCCATCGGGCTGGCCGGCATGGCGGATAAACTCTCCTGGGGGAAAATGCTTTGGATCGGCTGCGGGGTTACGTGTCTCTTAATCGGCATTTTGAAGAAATGATAGATTTCCCGTCATAAAGACGGAGTACAGGCATAAATATGAGATATACCACGAGGGAAAAGACATGCATTACCCATATTAGCAAGAAAGATTTGGGGGTACGCCTATGGATCATAGCCAGAGCTGGCTAAACGTATTTCCCGACCACCTCCGCTCCCTGTTGGCCAAGCTTCCGCCCGCCCTATTCGCGGCGCTTGAAGAGGTGCGGATCCGGGAGGGGCGTCCGCTTGAAGTGAATGCCGGCGGGCACTACTACTTTTTGACTCCCGAAGGAGGTTTGACCCGTCAGCCGGCGGAGGCCTATATCCCCGGAAAGCCGGAGGGGAACCGTCTGCTCGATCTCATCACGAACCACTCGCTTTATACGATGGAGGAGGAGCTGCGCAAAGGCTTTATTACGATCGCCGGCGGACACCGGATCGGACTGGCCGGGAGAACCGTATTGAGCGGAGGAAAGGTGGAGCATCTGCGTGATATCAGCGGCTTTAACGTGCGGATTGCCAGAGAGATTCGCGGAATCGCCGACAGCTTGCTTCCGCATCTGCTGGATTTCAAACAGCACAGCATTCTGCACACGCTGATTTTGTCTCCGCCCCAGCAGGGAAAAACGACGTTGATCCGAGATTTGGCCCGTCAAATCAGCGCGGGTACCTGGAGACACCCGGAAGCGAAATGGCCCGGATTGAAAGTCGCCGTCATTGACGAAAGATCGGAGATCGCGGGCAGCAAGCGCGGAGTGCCCAGCTTCGATATCGGGCCGCGCACGGATGTGATGGACGGGTGCCCGAAAGCAGAAGGCATCATGATGATGATCCGCTCGATGTCTCCGGATGTGCTGATCGTCGACGAGATCGGGAGGCCGGAGGATGCGGAAGCGCTGGCCGAAGCGCTTCATGCCGGGGTGCGCGTCATCGCCACGGCGCATGGTTCCGGCGTGGAGGATATGCCTTCCCGCCCGGCGTTGTCCAAGCTCTCGGAAACCTCTTTCTTTCAAGTGTACGCCGTGCTGAACCGGACGGAGAAAGGCACCTCTTTCCGGCTATGGGACGGGAAGCGGAGAAGGGTACAGGAAGCCGGCTGGAAGGGCAGGGACGAGCATGCTTAAGATGCTTGGGGCGGTTCTGATCATCACGGCGGCGACGCTGGCCGGTTGGATTCAGGCCAAGCAGTACGCCAGCCGGCCGAACCAGATTCGCAAGCTGATCCTGGCGCTAAGGCGGCTGCAGACGGAAATCATGTACGGCTTTACGCCGCTCCCGGATGCGCTGGAGCGCATCGGCGGACAGAGCGGGGAGCCGATCCGTTCGATCTTTCGGAGCGCGGCGGAGTCGATGAAGCCGGGCGGCAACCGGACGGCCCAGGAAAGTCTGCATGCGGCAGTGGAATCGGGCTGGAAGCACACCGCCATGAAGGCCGCCGAGAAGGACGTGCTGCTCCAGCTGAGCTATACCCTGGGGACAAGCGACCGGAACGACCAGCTTGGTCACCTCGAGACCGCCGTACGCCAATTGGAGAGCGAGGAAGCCGTGGCGCGGGAGGATCAGGCCCGATATGAAAAAATGTTCAAGAGCCTGGGATTGCTGTGCGGAGCGTTCATCGTCATTTTATTCTATTGAATCCCTTACCCCTCCCTACTCCTGTTTCGCCTGTGAATACGATAGCGAGGTGCCAAGTCAATGAACATAGAAGTGAACGCCATATTTCAAATCGCGGGCATCGGGATCATCATCGCCATGATCCACACGGTGTTGAAGCAGATGGGCAAGGAAGACATGGCCCACTGGGTGACGCTGATCGGCTTCGTCGTCGTGCTGTTTATGGTGATCCGGCTGCTGGACAGTTTGTTTCAGGAAATCAAATCGATTTTTCTCTTCCAGTAGGTGATCCTTAACGTGGAAATCATTCAAGTTGTAGGCCTCGGACTCGTGGCGACGATATTGATCCTGGTCATTAAGGAGCAAAAACCGCTATTCGCCTTTTTAATCGCCGCAAGTACCGGTATATATATCTTTTTGTTCCTGATCGGCAAGATCGGCGGGATTATCGAAGTCCTGGAAGATCTGGCCGAGTCGTCCGGCGTACAGATGATCTATTTAAAAACGATTTTGAAAATTATCGGGATCGCCTACATCGCCGAATTCGGAGCGCAGATTGTCAGGGACGCGGGGCAGGAAAGCATCGCTTCCAAAATCGAGCTGGCGGGAAAAGTGATGATCATGGTCCTGGCGATCCCGATCATTACGATCATTATCGAGACCGTCATGAAATTGCTGCCGGCATGAGCAAAGGTGGGACAAGAATGAGAGCGCGGCACACCGATTGGCGGCTTAAAACTCTGTTTCTGATTGTTTTCGGGCTGATGCTTCTCAAGGTTCCCCTCCCCGTCCTGGCTGCGGAAGAAGGTCCCGCCGGAGACTGGGTACAGCGGCAGGCGGAAGAGCTGCCGACGGATCAGGTGGAAACCTACTGGCAGAGCTTGATGAAGGAGTACGGCGGCTTTTTTCCGGACGGGCACATGCCCTCTTTCATGGATTTGCTGTTCTCCAAAGATCGGGATTTCTCCTTTAAATCGGCTTTGACGGGACTGCTCAAGTACATGTGGCACGAGGTGCTGTATAACGGCCACATTCTCGTTACAATCGTGCTGCTGGCGGTGTTCAGTATGATTCTGGAAACGCTGCAGACCGCTTTCGAACGGAATCAGGTGAGCAAGGTGGCCTATTCCATCTGTTACATGGTGATACTCGTGCTTGCCATCAACAGTTTTCATGTGGCTGTCACTTATGCGACGGAGGCCATCAACGGGATGATCGACTTTATGATGGCCATGGTTCCGCTATTGTTTACGCTGCTCGCTTCGATGGGAAACGTCGTCACCGTTTCGGTTACCCATCCGCTGGTCGTGTTCATGGTTCACGCCGTCGGGACGATGGTTCACACGCTCGTCTACCCGCTTCTGTTCTTTTCGGCGGTCCTGCACATCGTCAGCTCCTTGTCGGAGAAATACAAGCTGACCCAACTGGCCAATCTGCTCCGGACCGTAGGCATGGCGATCCTTGGCGTGCTGCTTACCGTGTTTCTGGGCGTCATCTCCGTAAAAGGCGTCACCGGATCGGTCGCCGACGGGGTGACCCTGCGGACGGCCAAGTATCTGACGGGCAATTTCGTACCGGTCGTAGGCAAAGTATTCGCGGACGCTACCGATACGGTGATATCGGCCTCACTGCTCGTTAAAAATTCCATCGGTCTCGTCGGAGTGATCATCCTGCTGTTTCTCTGCGCTTTTCCGGCGATCAAGATTTTGACACTGGCGCTGATCTTCAATTTATCCGCCGCGGTGATGCAGCCGCTTGGGGACTCGCCGATTACCGCCTGTCTGGAAACGATCGGGAAATCAATGCTGTATGTGTTTGCGGCGCTGGCCGCCGTCGGAATGATGTTCTTTCTGGCGATCACAATTATGCTGATGGCCGGGAACGTTACGGTCATGATGCGATAACGAATCGCCGGGTCAAGGGGGAGTTGACATGACGTTTATTGGGGAGTGGCTGAAGGAAATTATCCTGGTCGTTCTGATCGCCGTGTTTATCGAATTGCTCCTGCCGAACCGGGCGATGGAACGCTATGTGAAATTCGTGGTCAGCCTGCTCATCTTGTTGACTCTGCTGTCTCCGCTCATGCGCCTCTTTTCCACCGATGCTTCCGAAAAAATAGAATCGGCCTTCATGGATAATTGGGGCGGTTTGGAGGAGAGGGGAGCTCAAACGGCGACAGACTCCATATTGGCGCAGGGAGAACTGCTCAGGAAGCGGCGGGAAGCGGAAGCGCTACAGTGGGCGGGCGAGGAAGCGGCCCGGCAGATGAAGCGGCAGATTGAGCAGGAAACCGGCACTTCGGTGGAACGGGTGGTCGTTAACATCCGCGAAGGGAAGCCTTCCTCGGAAGGAAAGCCGGTTGGCGAGGCGGAAGGGCCTGTGATCCAAACCGTACAGGTGGTCATGAGAACGGGAGAAACGCCGGCCGTGGAGGCGGGACAAAAGAAACGGATTGCAGTGGAGCCGGTGGAAAAAGTCCGGGTGGACGACGTGGAGGTTTCCGCGAAGGCCGGTCCCGAGGAAGAGAGCGACGGCCGTGCAAGCGAGGTTATGGCCGATACCGAGGAGGTTAACCCCGACGTAACCAAGCGGATTGAAGCGCTGCTGCTTCGGGAGTGGGGGGTTCCGCGCGAATCGGTCACGGTTCGGAAAGGCGAGCAAGTATCTAGTTAGGGAGGTGAGTCGGATGCCGGGATGGTTGAAAAAACTGGAGCAGTGGATCGGCCAAGGGGGTGGAGAAAAAAAGAAAATCCAGACCTTCCGGTTGCTGTTGATCGTCGGTTTGGTGGGGGTGGCGATCATGCTGTTCAATTCTTTTGTCAACGTCAAGCGGGTGGAGCCCGGCGGAGAGGGGAGGGAGCCTCCGGTCATGCAGGGGGTGACGACCTCGGACGATGGCTTGATCTCCGGGGAGAATGACGGCCCCTTTGCCCGGATCGAGCAATCGCTGGAGAACAAAACGAAGGAAATCCTGGAAAAAATCGTGGGTGTAGGTGCGGTGGACGTCCTGGTAACGATCGATTCCACGGAGGAAACCATTGTACAGCGCAACATGAAGGATACGCAGGAACTGACCGAAGAGACCGATGCCGACGGAGGGAAACGGAGTATCACCCAGTATTCGCGCGACGGGCAAATTGTGACTTATGAAGCGTCGGGGAAGGAACAGCCGATCATTACGAAAAAAATCAAGCCGAAGGTCCGCGGCGTGCTGATCGTCGCCAGAGGGGCCGAAAACAAAACGGTCAAGGGATTGATTGTCGATGCGGTGGAGAAGGGACTGAATGTTCCGGCTTACCGGATTTCGGTGGTACCGCGGAAGCAATCGCAATAAAAACAATTTAGATTTAGGAGGAATTTAGCAATGAAATCCAAAAGACAAACGGTGTGGCTTGTATCGATGCTCAGTTTGATGGTTGTGTTATCCGCTTATTACTTGTTCACCGAAGATAGCTCAACGCGAAACCAATCCGCTACGGGCGAACAGGTCTCATCCATCAATAACGAAAAGACGCCGGGAACCGCGGCGACCGATGAGATGCTGCAAAACGACGATGTGGTGCTCTCGGAGATCATGGGGGAGGATGGCAAAACAGAGGTGGTAACGGAAGAGAAAGCTGCCGGGACGGCCTCTCAGAACAGCGGCGAAGCCGCCGATGCCGGCGGAACCGCGGGCAGTAAGGAAGCGGCCGATGAGGCCAAGGCGGACACCGGGGCGCCGGATGCCTCAGGAGCTGCCGAGGACGCCTCCGGGACAAAAGAAGGAGCATCGGCGTCGAAAGACAACGCCGGTAACAAAGGGGATTCCGCAGGGTCCGCAGCCGCGGGCAAAGACGAGGACGTGTTGAAGCAGTTGGAAAGCCAAGGGAAATCGGCGGCGGATTCGCTGACGGCGTATCAGTTCCAGCGTTCGGAGCAGAATGCCAAGAAACAGGATGAGCTGATGCAAGCCATCAACGACGGAAACAAGTCGCTGGATGAGGCGGCTATGGCGCAACAGGAGCTCAGCGCTTTGGAGGAACGGCAAGAAAAAATTTACGACATCGAAGAAAAATTGCAGCAAACGTACGCGAATGCTGTCGTTACCGAAAGCGAGGACAAATACAAGGTGCTGGTTGTCAGCGAAAAGCTCGAAGCCAAGGAAGCGGTCAATATTATGGATCTCGTCATAAAAGAGCTGGGTGTATCGCAAGATAAAGTAAGCGTCCAATACGTGACCCAATAATGAGGCGGTTTCGCCCCGAGTCGATTGTTGACGAAAGCGGGGAGATCCCCGCAGCTTATGGAAGAGTCCGAGGGAACCTTGGGCTCTTTCCATTTTAGTCGATTATGATATAATACATAAAGTTAAGACGAGGTCACAAAATTTTAATATTTGAGCTGGTCCGGGCTTTGTTTGAAAAAGCTAAAGGAGTGAACCAAAATATGTTCAATTTAAATGAAATTAAAGAGTTAATTGAATTGGTGGACAAGACTTCCGTACAGGAACTGGAGATTGAAAACGACGGGGCTCGCCTGAGCATCCGGAAACCGGGAAAGACCGAGTTTGTGCAAATGCAGCCGACCGTTATCGCCGGCGCTGCCCCGGCTCCCGTCGCGTCGATTCCGGCTCCCGCCGCAGCCGACACCTCCGCGCAGCATCCGGCGGAAACCGCGGCCAACCTACATACGATCGTTTCCCCGATGGTGGGTACGTTTTACCGTGCCGCATCGCCCGAAGCGAATCCGTTTGTAAATATCGGCGACAAGGTCGGAGAGAAAACGACGGTGTGCATCATTGAAGCCATGAAGCTGATGAACGAGCTGGAGGCCGAGATTAAAGGCGAGATCATCGATATTCTCGTGGAAAACGGACAGCTCGTGGAATATGGGCAGCCTCTCTTTTTGGTGAAGCCGGAGTAATCGATCGGCCGTGCCTTTTCAGGTAAGGTTAAGCTTTCCAAGGAGGATGGAACTAGTGAAATTTCATAAAATACTGATAGCGAACCGCGGAGAAATAGCGGTTCGAATTATTCGGGCCTGCCGCGAGATGGGGATCTCCACGGTCGCCGTATATTCCGAAGCGGACAAGGATTCCCTGCATGTCCGGCTGGCTGACGAGGCCTACTGCATCGGTCCGACCCTGGCGAAGGACAGCTATTTGAACTTCACCAATCTGATGAGCATTGCGACGTTGACGGAATGCGACGCGGTCCATCCGGGCTACGGCTTCCTGGCCGAAAACGCCGATTTCGCTGAAATCTGCGGCTCGTGCAATATTACCTTCATCGGTCCTTCGCCGGAAGCCATCACCAAGATGGGCGACAAGGCCGTGGCCAAACAGACGATGAAGGAAGCGAACGTTCCGGTCATTCCGGGGTCCGACGGCCTGATCGAGGACTTGGAGCAAGCCGTTATGGTGGCCCGCGACATCGGTTACCCGGTCATCATCAAGGCGACGGCCGGAGGCGGGGGCAAAGGCATCCGCATCGCCGAGGACGAGGAATCGCTTGTCAAGCAGATTACGACCGCCCAGCAGGAAGCGCAAAAAGCGTTCGGCAACGCCGGCGTTTATTTGGAAAAGTACTTGACCGGCATGAAGCACGTCGAGATTCAGATTATCGCCGACAAGCACGGTAACGCCGTTTATCTCGGCGAGCGCGACTGCTCCGTACAGCGCCGGCGTCAGAAGCTGGTCGAGGAAGCGCCTTGCCCGGTAATCTCGCCGGAGAAACGGCAAGAGATGGGGGAAGCTGCGGTACGGGCCGCGCTGGCGGTGAATTACTCCGGAGCGGGTACATTGGAGTTTTTGCTCGGACCGGACGGACAATTCTATTTTATGGAGATGAACACGCGGATTCAGGTAGAGCACCCGGTCACCGAAATGGTTACCGGCATCGACCTCATTCGGGAAATGATCTCCGTGGCGGAAGGCAGTCCGCTGTCTTTTTCCCAGGAAGACGTCGTCATCAACGGCTGGTCGATCGAATGCCGGATCAACGCGGAGGATCCTGCCCGCAACTTCATGCCTTCTCCGGGGAAAATCGGGTTTTACCTGGCGCCGGGAGGGCCGGGGGTTCGCGTGGACAGCGCCGCATATCCCGGTTACATGATAAGTCCTCATTATGATTCCATGATCGCCAAGCTCATCGTCTGGGGAGCCACCCGCGAGGAGGCCGTGGCCAAAATGAAGCGGGCTTTGGCCGAATTTGCGATCGAGGGGATTCATACGACCATTCCGTTCCATCAGAAACTGTTGGAGCATCCGGTTTTCCTGAAAGGGGATTTTGACATCAAATTCTTGGAAGAATATGAGATTTAATTCCGGGAAGCGGTTTGTCATAATGAACCCGAAATGATATAGTATGTATAATAAGTGCGCGGTCTTAGACAAGAGGGCGTCATACTTATTGAGAGGTGGATGATAGAATGAGTTCTTTGCCTACGGAATTCGAACGGACCGACATCGGTGAGATTCAAATCGCTCCCGAAGTCATTGAGGTTATCGCAGGTCTAGCGACCGTGGAAGTGAAGGGCGTTGCCGGGATGAGCGGCGGCTTCGCCGGCGGCATTGCCGAACTGCTCGGACGGAAGAACCTGTCCAAAGGCGTCAAGGTGGAGGTGGGCCAACGCGAAGCGGCGGTCGATGTCTCCGTGATCGTGGAATACGGCAATCGTCTGCCCGAGGTGGCGACGGAAATTCAGCGCAACGTCAAGAAATCGATTGAGACCATGACCGGCTTGACCGTGGTGGAAGTCAACGTACATATCCACGACGTTATTTTCAAAACAGCAGAACGGACCGAAGAAACCGATTTAAGCCACAGGGTGAAATAAGCCTGGCCCTAAACCCCCGACCATCGCGTCAGGGGTTTGCTATAGTTATAGACCATTCGCTTTATAAGGAGGCTTATTGTCGTGGCCAAAATTTTGGACAGACTCTTGCTGTTTATTTACAGCTTGAGTATCGGAGCTTTATCCGTAATCGCCATCCTCCTGTTGACGGAAGCCATACCTCTGAAGTTGGACGGGAGTGTGGAAAGGCCGGTTTGGATTGCCGGAATTGTGATCGCTGCGGTTTTGTTTTTGCTCAGCCTTCGTTTTTTCTACATTTCCATTCGGCGGGACCGCAGTTCCCTTTCGTCGATCGATCAGCGGACGGAGTACGGAGATATTCAAATTTCCACCGAAACGATCGAAAATCTGGCGTACAAGGCAGCATCGCGCGTTCGCGGGATTCGTGAAGTCAAAACCCGTATCCGCATTACGGAATCGGGATTGGATATCGTCGTGCGGGCGATGGTCGACGGGGATACCCCGATACCGACATTAACGGAAGAAGTGCAGAAGCAGGTTCATGACCATGTCGAG
This sequence comes from Paenibacillus faecis, assembly GCF_008084145.1. Lineage (GTDB taxonomy): Bacteria > Bacillota > Bacilli > Paenibacillales > Paenibacillaceae > Fontibacillus > Fontibacillus faecis. The sequence continues at coordinate 715,100 of NZ_VSDO01000002.1, forward strand.
GAGATTACGGGCATTCCGGTGTCTTATGTATCCGTTTATATTGCTAACCTTGTGCAGTCGCCTGTCATCAAAAGCCGGGTTGAATAGGGGGTAGCATGGTGTTCTGGAAGCAATTATGGGAGAGTCACAAAGGGCGATTGCTCGGGCTTGCGGCCGCCGTTTTTCTATGCCCGATCTACCTGTTCTTCGGATTTTGGAATATGCTGTTCTGCGCGCTCTTGCTCTTCATCGGGTATACCTTCGGTAAATACAAGGATTTGGACCAGGGGCCCCTCCTTCCATGGGGGGAACTGAAGAATTGGCTGGCGTCCAGGTGGCGTCCGTTTAAATGATTCCTGTGATATGCTTCCTCCGGAAAAAGAGCATCTTTTTATTTTGCCCGTTTGCGGAGGAAGCATGCTGCAGGTTTTTTTTTGGCCTAGATCAAGGGCTGTGAATACGTTATTGGAATTTATTAAGCGATATTCGTCATGAACGGCGCGTTTTTGGCTCATGATGAAAGTAGCGGGAGATCAAGTTCAAGGAGGCAACCTATGAAACGCAGATTGGCGAGGGAAATTGCGGTACAGTGTTTATATCATATGGAAATGAATGAAGTTCAGGCGGAGGAAGCGGTGACCATGCTGCTCACCGAAGCGGCGGGCGAGAACGAAGGCGAAGTCAAGGTGAAGGATTTGGAGGGCGCCAAGACGTTTGTTCTGGAGCTTGTGGCGGGGACGTGGGACCGCAAGGCAGCGATTGACGGTCTGCTGACCGAGTATTTGAAGGGATGGCAGATCAGCCGGCTGTCGAAGGTGGACCGGCAGATTTTGCGTCTGGCCGCCTATGAAATGATTTTTCGGGAGGATGTTCCCGGCAAGGTGGCCGTCAATGAAGCGATCGAATTGGCGAAGCATTTCGGTACGGCGGAGTCGGGCAAATTCGTGAACGGCGTACTCGGCAAAATGATCCAGGATGTGGATCAATTAAAAGCGAAGCTGTAGCGTCAAATCCGGTGGTCATCGGGATTGAGGGGTAATTATAGAAAATCACAGATAAGGAGAGGATCACATGACAGCACCAATCATTAACGGCAAGCAAGTATCGGAGGAAATTCGGGGAAGCCTGCGCGGCGAAGTCGAGCGTTTGGCGAAACAGGGCTTTAAACCGGGCCTTGCCGTCGTCCTGGTCGGCGAAGATCCGGCTTCCCAGGTGTATGTCCGCAACAAAGAGAAAGCCTGTCAGGACTTGGGCTATTACTCGGAAGTGCACCGCCTCCCGGCTTCGACTTCCCAAGAGGATCTGCTTGCGCTGGTGGACAAGCTGAACCGCCAGGAGAATATTCATGGGATCCTTGTGCAACTGCCGCTGCCGGGACATATCGACGAGAAGTCCGTCATCGACGCCATCGCGGTCGAGAAGGACGTGGACGGCTTCCATCCCGTGAATGTCGGCAATCTTGTCATCGGCGACGACAGTCTGCTGCCTTGCACCCCGGCCGGGGTGATCGAGCTGATTAAACGGACCGGGATCGAAATGGCCGGCAAGCATGCGGTCGTTATCGGCCGCAGCAATATCGTCGGCAAACCGGTATCCCTGCTGCTGCAGCGCGAACATGCGACGGTTACGATGTGTCATTCCAAAACCGCCAATATGAAGGAAATTACGAAACAGGCGGACATCCTGGTCGTCGCGATCGGCCGGGCGAATTTCGTCGACGCTTCTTACGTGAAGCCGGGGGCCGTCGTGATCGACGTGGGCATGAACCGGTTGGACAACGGCAAATTGGCCGGGGACGTGGATTTCGAATCGGTGAAGGAAGTGTCCGGCCCGATCACGCCGGTACCTGGCGGCGTAGGTCCGATGACGATCACGATGCTGATGCAGAACACGCTGCTCGCGGCAAAAAGGTTAAACGGCCTCGCTTGATGATTCGGGTCCGCGTTTGGGGAGAGGAGGGACCCTTTTGGAGCAGCGCGTCTTATCCATCAAGGAACTAAACCGTTATATCCGAATGAAGCTGGAGTCCGACGCCTTGCTGTCCGAGGTGTGGATTCGGGGAGAGATCTCCAATTTCACGCATCATTCCAGCGGGCATATGTACTTTACGCTGAAGGATGCGGACAGCCGGATCAAAAGCATCATGTTCGCTTCGCATAACCAACGGCTTGCGTTTATTCCGAAGGAAGGTACGCGCGTCATCGCGCGCGGAAACGTCTCGGTCTATGAACGGGACGGACAATATCAATTCTACGCGACACATATGCAGCCGGACGGGATCGGCAGCTTGTACCTCGCTTATGAACAGCTGAAAGGCAAGCTTCAGGCGGAGGGGCTGTTCGCGTCCGAACGGAAGAGGAGCCTGCCCCGATTTCCGAAGGTCATCGGGGTCGTCACTTCCCCGACGGGCGCGGCGATCCGCGACATCCTGATCACGTTGCAGCGCAGGTATCCGCAAGCCGCCGTCGTGCTGCACCCGGTGCTGGTTCAGGGCAAAGGGGCGGCGCCGTCGATCGTGAAGGCGATTCGCACCCTGAACGCCATGGGGGAGGCCGACGTGCTCATCGTCGGCCGGGGCGGCGGCTCGCTCGAAGAGCTGTGGGCGTTTAACGAAGAGCCGGTCGCCCGGGCGATCTACGAATCGGAGATCCCTGTCATATCGGCCGTCGGCCATGAAACGGACTTCACGATCGCCGATTTCGTTGCCGACCTGCGCGCCGCCACGCCCACCGCCGCCGCGGAGCTCGCCGTGCCGCACGCGCCCGAGCTGAGGGCCCAGCTGCGCCAGCGCGAACAGGCGCTGCAGCAGAGCCTGCAGCACCGCCTGGCGCAGGCGCGCGAGCGTCTGCGCCGGCTCCAGGCGTCGCCGGCGCTGCGGCAGCCGCAGCGGTCGCTGCTCCAGCACGCGGAGCGGCTGGACATGCTGAAGGCGCGGCTGCGGCAGGGGATGGCGTCCCGCGCGGAGCTGACTGCCGCCAGGCACGACCGCTTGCATCAGCGCCTGCTGCGGTACCATCCGCAGGAGAGCCTGCTCTTTGCCAAGCGGCGCCGGAGCGAAGGGGAGCGGCAGCTGCGCCAGGCGATGACCGCTATCCTGAAGGATAAAGCCCGTCAACTGTCGTACGGCATCCGTCAGCTTGATGCCTTGAGCCCTCTGAAGGTGATGGGGAGGGGCTACAGTCTTGTCTATAATGAGCCAGGAACCAAATTGATCAAATCGCTGAACGATGTCGAGCCCGGGGATATGGTCAGGGTAAAGGTGACCGACGGGGAGCTGGATTGCCAGGTATGGGGAATGCGGAAAGGAGACGAGAACGAACATGGCGAAGGAAACACAGGAACGGGAACAGGAGCAGGAGCAGGAGCAGGAGCAGGAGCTTAATTTTGAGGAAGCGATGAACCGGTTGGAGGACATCGTCTCCCAGTTGGAGCGGGGAGACGTCCCGCTGGAGCAGGCGATCGAATTGTTCCAGAACGGGATGCGGCTTTCCCAGCTTTGCGGTCAGAAGCTGTCGCAGGTGGAACGAAAAATCGAAATGATCGTGGACCAAGAGGGCGAAATCGGGAAAAAACCGTTCCAACCACAGATAGAGGAGAGCGATGCACTTGGCTAAGCCTTCGATAAACCAATACATCGGTGAGATTTCCGAACTTGTCGGCGGAAGGCTGGAATCCTTCCTGCCGGAAGGCTGGGAAGTGCCGGAAAGCCTGGCGAAATCGATGAAGTATTCGCTGATGGCGGGCGGCAAACGGCTGCGCCCCCTTCTGGTCATTGCCGCGGCGGAGTCGCTGGGGGCGAGCCGGGAGGCCGCGCTGCCCGTCGCCTGCGCCGTGGAAATGGTACATACGTATTCGCTGATCCATGATGATCTGCCGGCGATGGATGACGACGATTTCCGGCGCGGGAAGCCGACCAATCACAAGGTGTTCGGGGAAGCGACGGCGATTTTGGCGGGCGACGGCTTACTGACGCACGCTTTTTACAGTGCGGTTCAAGCGGCGCGGCAGCCGGGCGTAAAGGCGGAAGAGGTGCTGGCGATCGTGGAGGAGCTGGCGGTGTATGCCGGACCTTCGGGCATGGTGGGCGGTCAGGTCGCGGATATGGAAGGGGAGCAGGGGCTTACCGACCTGCAGCGGCTCCGGTTCATTCATGAGCACAAAACCGCCGATTTGATCGTCTTTTCTTTGAAAGCCGGCGGCCGGATCGCTGCGGCGACTTCAGCGCAGTTGTCGGCGCTGGAAACCTATGGGCGGGCCTTGGGGCTTGCTTTCCAGATTCAGGACGACATTTTGGATCTGGTCGGGGACGAGGCGAAACTGGGCAAAAAAACGCAGAGCGACGTGAAGCAGGGAAAGGTAACCTATCCCTACTTTCTGGGGATGGAGGCCTCCCGCGCCGAGGTCGACCGGCTTACCCGCTCGGCCAAAGAAGCGGTTACCGGCGGAAGCATTCCGAATCCGGAACGATTGCTGGACATCGCCGATTATTTGTTGAGCAGGGACCATTGACCCCCGGTATGTTTCTTCCTTAGGGATGGATGTGATATAATAAAGGCTATTATCCCCGAGTTTCGGGGATCAGGTTCATCTTGGAATGACAACGATGCTACATTCTTCAAGAAATCCATTCAGGAAAGCGGGGAATCCAGGTGCTGCTTTCACAGATTAAGGGACCCGGCGATTTAAAGTCATGCTCCATCGAGGAATTGACTCCGCTAGCGGCCGATATTCGCCAATTCTTAATTGAAAAGCTGTCCGTTACGGGCGGCCATTTGGCTCCCAATCTGGGGGTGGTCGAGTTGACAATCGCCCTGCACTACTGTTACAACAGCCCTCGGGATAAATTTATTTTCGACGTAGGGCATCAAGCCTATGTTCATAAAATATTGACCGGACGTATGGATCGATTCGATACGCTTCGGATGAAAGACGGGCTGTGCGGCTTCGTCAAACGCTGCGAAAGCGAGCATGACGTCTGGGAGGCGGGACACAGCAGCACCTCGCTGTCCGCGGCGATGGGGATGGCTCTGGCCCGGGATTTAAAGGGAGAGGACCATAAAGTCATCGCCATCATCGGCGACGGAGCACTGACCGGCGGCATGGCCTTCGAGGCTTTGAACCATATCGGCCACGAGAAGAAAGATCTTATGGTCATTCTGAACGACAACGAGATGTCGATCGCTCCCAATGTCGGGGCGATGCACAATTACTTGACCAAGATCCGCTCCGACCGGAATTACTTGCGGGCCAAGGACGAGGTCGAACAGCTGTTGAAGAGAATTCCCGCGGTCGGAGGAAAGCTCGCCAAGACGGCGGAGAAATTGAAGGACAGCCTGAAGTACATGATGGTGTCCGGGGTGTTGTTCGAAGAGCTGGGATTTAAATATCTCGGGCCCGTGGATGGGCACGACTTGCCGGGGCTGATCGATTCGTTCAAGCAAGCCAACAATGTCAGCGGTCCGGTACTGGTGCACGTCCTGACTACGAAGGGCAAAGGTTACACGCCGGCTGAAGAGGACTCGTTTAAGTGGCACGGGATTTCGACGCCGTACAAAATTGAATCGGGACAGCTGCTGAAGGCGGTCGGCAACCCGACTTATACCGATGTATTCGGAAAGACGCTGATCGAGCTGGCCGAGGAGGACGAGCGGATTGTCGCCGTAACCCCGGCGATGCCCGGCGGGTCGGGTTTGGTGAAGTTCGGGGAAAGGTTCCCGGGTCGAATGATCGACGTCGGAATCGCCGAACAGCATGCGGCGACCATGTGCGCGGCGCTGGCGATGGAAGGGCTCAAGCCGGTCTTTGCCGTATACTCGACGTTTATGCAACGGGCGTATGACCAGATCGTTCATGATATCTGCCGTCACAACGCTAATGTGATGTTTGCCATCGACCGGGCCGGTTTTGTGGGAGCTGACGGCGAGACGCACCAAGGTGTGTTTGATATCGCTTTTTTACGTCATATTCCCAATATGGTCCTGATGATGCCGAAGGACGAGAATGAACTCCGGCACATGATGAAAACCGCGCTGGAGTATAATGACGGCCCGATCGGTTTCCGCTATCCGCGCATCAATGTACCGGGGGTCCCGCTCGACGCGGAACTCGTCCCGCTCCCGATCGGAAGCTGGGAAATTCTCCGCGATGGGGACGGACCGATTATTATCGCGGTTGGCCCGATGGTGCAGGTTGCCGAGGCGGCCGCGGATACCCTCAAACGGGAAGGCGTTCAAGCCGCTGTGGTTAACGCCAGATTTCTGAAGCCGTTGGATGAGGAGATGCTCATGGAACTCGCCCGGCGGAATCAGCATATGATCGTGCTTGAGGAAGCCTCCCAGGCGGGCAGTTTGGGCAGTGCGGTGCTGGAGTTTTATGCGCAGCGGGATTTGTCCGGCCTGGACATCTCATTAATGGGAGTACCGGACCGGTTCATCGAGCACGGCAGCATCAACGAACAGTTGGAAGAGGTTGGCTTAACCGCGGAGGATGTGGTCCGGAATGTTCATAAACATCGTGCCGGTCAAAGTCTGCGGTTGGCCAAAGAATAAATAAATCAGTGCGGTGAAAGCTCGCAGGCGGAAGTTCCGTCCGCGAGTTTCTCCTTTCACCGGGAACGTCAGGAGAATGGGAATGTCCGAATCCAAGGAGAGAATTGATGTCCTGCTGGTGGAGCAGGGTTTTTTTGAAAGCAGGGAAAAAGCGAAAGCGGCGATTATGGCCGGGCTTGTCTTGAGCGGGTCGGAAAGGATCGAGAAGGCGGGAATGAAAGTTCCCCGCAGTCTTCCCATCACGGTCAAAGGCGCCGTACACCCTTATGTGAGCCGAGGCGGCTTAAAGCTGGAAAAAGCGCTCAAGGAATTCGGCATCGATCTGAACGGAAGAGTCATGCTGGATATCGGATCCTCGACCGGAGGGTTCACCGATTGCGCACTGCAGCACGGAGCCAGTTACGTTTACGCGATCGATGTCGGCTACAATCAGCTCGATTGGTCGCTCCGTAACGATGAGCGTGTCAACGTCAAAGAGCGGACGAATTTTCGCTATATGACTCCCGCCGATCTGGACGGACCCCGTCCGAGTTTCGCCAGCATCGACGTGTCGTTTATCTCGCTGAAAATTATTCTTCCTCCGCTCCTGGAGCTGCTCTCCCGCCCCGCGGATATCGCCGCCCTGATTAAGCCGCAATTCGAGGCCGGGCGGGAGAAAGTAGGAAAATCCGGCGTGGTGCGCGATCCGAAAGTACATCAGGAGGTTCTGGAAACGGTGCTGAATGAGGCGCGGGATCTCGGATTTTCCTTGCATGGGCTTACCTTTTCGCCGATTACCGGCGGGGAAGGGAATATTGAGTTTCTTGCCCATTTTGGACTAGGAAGGGAAGAGGATGGAGCTCTTGTTAAAGAGTCCGGAGATATTAAGGAAATCGCCCGCAAGGTCATTGCGGAGGCAGCGCGTAAGTTTCATGCAAACCCGTCTTCGTGACGGGTTTTTGCTTGCCCGGGATTGAAATCGGAACAAATGTTCCCTATAATAGAGTTGATTAAATTTCGAACTTCACCCGGGTTTTTCGTAAGAAGTGAACAGGAGCTGGGCCTTCGGCGTCGAATACAACCACTGAGGTGATGGAGATGGGTGGGTTCTCAGACGCGATGCTGATGTTGCTGATTGCCGCCATCGGCCTGTATTTCGGTTACCGAGGATTCCGCTCCTGGGTTCGCAAACCTTATCCTTTAAGATCCGGAATCGGGTTTATCATGAACGAGGAGATTATGGAACATCCCGCGGTCGATTTACTTGAAGCCGCCGGATATGAAGTGGTCAGCGACAAACTGAAAGTGCCGCTCGCTTTTAAAGTGGACGGGAGTATTTTGCACAGCAGGCTGTTTATCGACTATATCGCGACCAAAGGCGGGGAATTCTATCTGGTGAGAACCGCCAGGGAACGAATGCCCCTGGAGTGGACGGGCAGCGGCTTGCGTAAGGAACTGCTTCCTTATTTGCTTCTCTATCCCGATTGCGCCGGCGTGATTTATTTGGATGCGGATCAGGGGATGCTGAAAGAGATCACCCTCATCGCCGACGATGAGGAGGAAGGGTAATCAGACCGTTAAGGAAGATGGAGGGCGTTATGAAAGGTCAACGACATATTAAAATACGAGAAATTATTACGAACCGGGAAATTGAAACCCAGGATGAGCTTGTGGATGCGCTTCGGAGCTCGGGGTTCCAGGTCACGCAGGCGACCGTTTCCCGTGACATCAAGGAGCTTATGCTGATCAAGGTGCCGACGGATGACGGGAGGTATAAATACTCCATGCCGACGGCCCAGCGGTACAATCCCGTTCAGAAACTGCAACGCGCTTTGGTCGACAGTTTTGTACATATCGATCATACCGGCAATCTGGTCGTGGTGAAATGTCTTCCCGGGACGGCCAATTCCGTGGCCGTTTTGATCGACAACATGGAATGGCCCGATTTGCTCGGGACGATTTGCGGGGATGATACGATCCTGATGATTTGCCGCAGCGAGGAGTATGCTTTGTTCATTATCGATCAAATTATGAGCTTTATTTCTTAAAATTATGAACTGCTCTCGAAGGGAGTTGCTGTCACGTTGTTAGTCCATTTATCGATTCGGAATTTGGCGGTTGTGGAATCGGTGGATATTACGTTTCATCCCGGGTTCCATGTGTTGACCGGGGAGACGGGCGCCGGTAAATCGATTATTATCGATGCACTTGGGCTGATCGCCGGAGGCCGGGGTTCGGCCGATTTGATCCGTTACGGCTGCGAAAAAGCGGAGATGGAGGCGGCTTTTGATCTCCCCGAAAGCCATGGCGTTTGGTCATTGCTTTCCGGATTCGGCATTAGCGCCGAGCGGGCCGAATCGCTGATTATTCGGCGGGAAATCAGCGCTCAAGGGAAAAGTACGGCCAGAATCAACGGACAGCTTGTCAACTTGACCATGCTCCGCGAAGTCGGGGAGAGCCTCATAAATCTGCATGGACAGCATGAACACCAGACCCTGCTTCGCTCCGAACGTCATTTGGAACTGCTCGATGCCTACGGTTACGAGGAGATCGAGCCGGTGAAGAAGGACTACCAGGAGACCTACGCTTCGTTCGTCAAGGTGAACAAGGAATGGAACGAGCTGCGTAACACCAGTCAGCAGGCGCTGCAAATGTTGGATCTGTACCGGTTCCAGCTGGAAGAAATTGCGGCGGCCGCCTTGAAGCCGGGGGAAGATGAATGGCTGACGGAAGAGAAGGTAAGACTATCCCATAGTGAGAAAATGATGGATGCCGTTTCCCAAGCTTACGAATTGCTTTACGGTCAGCAGGGGCTGGAGGCCGTCGCCAAAGCGATTTCGCGTCTTACCGAGGCGGCAACTTACGACGGCAAAGGAATTACTCCGCTGCTTGAACAACTCCAAACGGCTTATTACCAGCTGGAAGATGTGTCCTTCGGTCTGCGCTCCTACCGGGAGAATATTGAGTTCAACCCCATTAGGCTGGAGGAGGTGGAGGATCGGTTGAACCTGATCTCCTCCATGCGGCGGAAATACGGAGATAGCGTCGAAGGAATTGTGGACTATTACAATAAAATCCGTCATGAGAGCGAAACGCTTGAAAATAAGGACGAACTGCTTGAAAAACTTGAAGCAAAACGGGAAAAGCTGCTGGCCTCTCTGTTGGAGAAGGCAGCGAAGCTGAGTGAAGTTCGCCGAAAGAAAGCAGATGAGCTGGCGCTGCAAATCGAGCATGAGCTTAAGGATTTGCAAATGGGCCGGACTTCCTTTCAGGTGAAGTTAAGCCCGGTGGAGGACGTGGGGAGTGGAATCGAGTGGAACGGAAAGAAGGTTCGGCCCGGGAAGCAGGGCATCGACAGCGCCGAATTTTTGATTTCGCCGAATCCGGGGGAACCGCTTCGTCCGCTGGGCAAGATTGCTTCCGGTGGGGAATTGTCGCGGATCATGCTGGCGCTTAAGAGCATTTTTGCCCGCCATGACGAGGTTCCTGTTTTAATTTTTGACGAAGTGGACACCGGTGTCAGCGGACGGGCCGCCCAATCGATCGCCGAGAAGTTATACCGCCTCTCGCAGACTTGCCAGGTTTTCTCCATTACGCATCTTCCGCAAGTGGCGTGCATGGCCGATCAGCAGTATTTGATCGAAAAGGTGGTCGAAGACGGCCGGACCATGACACGTGTGGACGAACTTACCGATAAACAACGTGTCATGGAGTTGGCGCGTATGCTCGGAGGCGTGGAAATTACGGACAAAACCAAGCATCACGCCAAGGAAATGCTTAATTTGGCCAAGGCTCAGAAGCAGAAGTAACGGCTTGACGTTTCGGATAAGTTCAATGACTCCCTCCAGCGGTCGGAATTGGTTCGATAAGCAATCCCTTTAGGGCTCGGGTCAATCATTGACAGTAATAAAAGACCTGGCCCGGGGTATCTTATAGGTACGCAATTGGCGACCACCTTTTTCGTCAAGCGAAAGAAGCAAAGGGAGCGTGACAGCCATTGAACCCGAACCTCAGGAAAAGACTGCTCGGCCTTTTATTTGCCTTCTTTTTTTGTTTTCTTGGCACCTCCGCCGCCGAGGGGCATTTGCCTGAATTGCCGGATGAACTGCGTCTGTTCCAGGGACAAGGACGACAACTGCATTTGGCATTGCCCGTACATGCCAGCATTAGTGTGGACCGTCCGGACATTGTCAGGTTAAACGGTCAAACCACGCCATCCATGGAAGTGTCTTTAGGGAATCCCCTGGAACTGTCTCCCATGAACAGCGGCGAAGCCAAGCTGCGCATGAAATTATTCGGTAAACTCCCTCTTAAAACCGTGAAAGTCAATGTGATTCCCGATTTGAAAGTGATACCCGGCGGTCAGACGATCGGCGTCAAGGTGAAATCCGCCGGTATTCTTGTGGTGGGCCATCATCAGGTGAGCGACGGAACCAAGAAGATTTCACCGGGTGAGGCCGCCGGCATTCAGGTAGGCGATTTGATTACGCATATGAATCGAACGGAATTAAAGGATATTAAGGATGTCGCCAAGTTAGCGGAACAGGCCGGCGAGTCGGGCAAGCCGCTCAAGGTCACTTATCAGCGAAACGGCAAAACGATGACAACGCAGCTTCACCCGGCTTACGACGGGCACGACAAGGCTTGGAGACTCGGGCTTTATATCCGGGATTCCGCGGCTGGCGTCGGAACACTAACTTTCTATGCACCGAATCAAGGCGTGTATGGAGCGCTTGGGCATGTCATCACGGATATGAATACGCAAACCCCGATCGTGGTGGGAAGCGGACAAATTTTGCAATCGAGCGTTACCTCGATTTCCAAGAGTGAGAGCGGCGAACCGGGCGAGAAAAGAGCGCACTTCATAAAAGAGGGCCGAACGCTCGGAAATATCGAACGGAACACGCATTTCGGCATTTTCGGCCGTATGGATCAAAATCCGGATTACAGCGTGTATCAAAAGCCGATCCCGGTCGCTTTTTCTGAGGAAATTAAGGAGGGACCCGCGGAGATTCTGACCGTTGTCGAAGGACAGAAGGTGGAGAGGTTTAAAGTGGAAATCGTGCATGTTTCCAAACAAAGCGCACCGGAGACCAAAGGCATCGTTCTGCGAATTACCGATCCGCGGCTGATTGAGAAAACCGGCGGTATCGTTCAGGGAATGAGCGGGAGCCCCATCATCCAAAACGGAAAGCTCATCGGTGCGGTAACCCATGTGTTCGTTAACGACCCGCGTTCAGGCTATGGTTGTTTTATTGAATGGATGCTGCAGGACGCCGGCATCTTGCAAGGGACTACACAAAATCTTAAGGCGGGCTAATTCGCCTTAAGATTTTTTTCTTAGCGGGATGTTTGGAATTGTCGAAAAAAAATGAATTAAGAGATAATATGTAAATAAATGAATTATTATATCTCAACTGAATAAAAAAATAAAGAAAAATAATTTTCGACAGAAGGAATTTACTTTTGTATGTCGAATCCTTATTCTGGAAGAGAAGAAAATAAAAATACTTAATTTTAATTACTTAAGGAGGACAAAGGTCAGTGCAGAAAATTGAAGTGTTGTTGGCGGATGATAATCGAGAATTTACGAATTTGCTCGCGGAATACATTTCGGGGCAGGACGACATGGTCGTCTCGGGAATCGCTTATAACGGGGAAGAAGTACTGGACATGATCGAAAACGCGTCGAAGGTGCCGGACGTACTGATTTTGGATATCATCATGCCGCACCTGGACGGACTGGGTGTCCTCGAGCGTCTGCGCGACATGAACCTGAATCCGCAGCCCAAAATCATTATGCTTACCGCTTTCGGCCAGGAGAACATAACCCAGCGGGCCGTTCAATTAGGGGCTTCTTACTATATCCTTAAGCCGTTCGATATGGAAGTGCTGGCAAACCGTATTCGTCAGCTGGTTGGAGTTCAAACCACCTCAAGCACATCGACGGCGACGTTTACGAAGTCCAATGTGGTGCCTTTGGGAAAAGGAAAAAATCTCGACGCAAATATCACGTCCATCATTCATGAAATCGGTGTACCTGCGCACATTAAGGGATATCAGTATTTGCGCGAAGCGATTACGATGGTCTATAACAATATCGAAATTTTGGGAGCGATCACCAAAACGCTGTACCCCGCGATTGCCGAGAAGTTCAAAACCACTCCATCCCGTGTGGAACGCGCGATTCGTCATGCGATCGAGGTTGCCTGGACGCGGGGGAATATCGACTCCATCAGCCATTTGTTCGGCTACACGATCAACATCAGCAAGTCTAAACCGACTAACAGCGAGTTCATCGCGATGGTCGCTGACAAGCTAAGAATTGAGCATAAGGTGTCGTGAAAGGATAAGGAGTAAAGACACCGCAAGGGATTTCTGGTTTTGGAAACGCAATTCTGCTGGTTCGATTTTGCCGACCTTGGAAGCAGAGCAAGGTGGAATTGTGAAATTGGTTATGCTACAATAATGGCAATTATTTTTAGAAGGAGCTGATGAGAATAATGTAATATTTCTTGCTTACATTACGAACGATAAAACAAAACTTGTTTTATTCTTTGTTAAGCAAGAAAGTTACTTATTCTCTTCACTCAAATACATAACAATATCTAATCCTTTAATGGGTTTGATTTTAGTATTTATTATTTGAGCTACAAGAAAGGTAACTTTCTTGTAGCTCTTTATTGTTTAAGGAAGATTGTTAACTACTCTAGGAGGTTGAAATACATGGTTGAGGTTGTACATGTTCCTGTGAACCGTTCATTGTCCGTTGGCACGGTTCACGATTTTACTAAACGGATGCCGGAGCATTTTCCATCTATTGATAGATGCACGTAGCGACTCTATTACATCTTCGTGGGTACAGATTTAGTTGGTTAATGTAGATTTTAAGCACCCGTTAAGGATGCTTAAGGCCTATTCTCCGGCTCAAAAGGAGAAAAAACATGACATCAACTTCGAAATACGAAATGATGCAACACGTACTGACTGAATTGAAACAACCTGCATATCGGTTCCAACAAATTGCGGATGCGATCTTCAAGCAACGAATCGGTGAATACGACAGAATGACTTCACTGCCCAAGGGGATAAGAAAGGAATTAATTAAGCACTTTGGTGAACATGTTTTAAACTTAACGCCTGTCATGCAAAAGACGTCCCGACAAGTGAATAAAGTGCTTTTTTCGATGGCGGGCGGCGACCATATTGAAGCGGTTCAACTAAGCTATAAACGCGGCTGGAAATCATACTGCATTTCCAGTCAGTGCGGATGCGGATACGGCTGCCGCTTCTGCGCTACAGGTACAATCGGGCTGAAACGAAATTTAACCGCTGATGAAATTACGGATCAACTGTTATATTTTCATTTAAATGGTTATGCCTTGGATAGCGTATCGTTTATGGGCATGGGAGAGGCGCTGGCCAATCCACATATTTTCAACGCGCTCAAGATTCTAACGAATCCACGAACCTTTGGCTTGGGGCATCGAAGAATTACGGTCTCCACCATCGGAATTTTGTCGGGTATCGATCGTCTGGCCAAGGAATTTCCGCAGGTTAACCTAACCTTTTCGCTTCACTCTCCGTTTGACGAACAGCGGAGTGAACTGATGCCCATTAACAAACGGTTTCCGCTGAATGATGTGTTAAACGAGTTGGATCAACATATTCGGAATACAGGGAGAAAAGTATATATTGCATATATTTTACTTCGAGGAGAAAACGATTCAAATGAGCATGCCGAAGCCATCGCCGCTTTATTAAAGCACAGAGGATCTTGGGAACATTTATATCACGTTAATTTGATCCCCTACAATTCAACAGACGTAACGCCCGAAAGCTTTCATCAATCCGACAAAGACCGGGTTCAAAAGTTTGCAGGTATCTTGAAGTCACAGGGAATCAAAGTCACTGTACGGACGCAATTTGGAACGGATATTGATGCTGCATGCGGTCAGCTATACGGGTACAATAAGCAAATATAAAAAATTCAAGCCTACATGGGGGATGGTTTCTTTAAATTATTCCCCTGCTTAGGCAATAGAATTTACTGCATTCATAAATTTTTTTGCGGTGCAAGTAGATCCCCATATTAAATGATACAATAGCGGAAGGACCCGGGTAGGAGGAAAAAGGGATGCAGGAATCAAATGAGCAAAAAATGAGCGAGATGTTTCTGAAACGTTTTATGGAACGCCCCGGCTTGGATCAGGAGGAGCGGGAACGGATACGCGAAGCCATTCAAGAGCTTAGCGACCTTCGGGCGGAAAATGAGCGCTTGCGTAAAACCGTCGTGCGGTTGAGATCGGCAAACACGCCGAGAATGTCCAGTAAATTAAAAGATGCGCTTTATGAATGAAGCTGCTCAAAAAATAAAAGATCTTTCCTCTTCTAAGTGAAGGAGAAAGATCTTTTGGCGTTTCCTCGGTTATTTCTGCGAAGGTTGAGCAGCGGCTTGACGGGCTTTTTTACGGGGACCGGCATAATTTCGCTTGCGATCGCGAAAATAAATCCATCCGCCCAGAAAACCGATCCCCAGCACAAACAGCAGAAGTCCCACAATAAAGGTAAGCCAGTCAAAAGAAACATGGGTGAGCGTGTCGTCACCGTGTTGGGACATATATATAAACAAGGCGTCCTTCATTTTCAAAAAGCCGGTCATGGCGGCAATACCGGGAATCACCAAAATGACGATGGCTATAAAACGGGAAAGCATCAGTTTCATGGAGGTAAGCGACTTCCTTTCGCAAAAAGGCTCATTTTCATTTATCATACAATCTTCCCGGCGTTCTGTCCATGTGAGCGGCTTGTTTGTAATAGCGAAAAAACGAGGTACAATGATAAAAGTAATTTAATCAATGAAGAATGGTGGGAGTGTTGAAATGGCGATTACATGCGATGTGGCGGTACTCGGGGGAGGAACCGGCGGATATATCGCCGCGATTCGTGCGGCTCAGTTGGGGAAAGAGGTCGTAATCATCGAAAAGGACAAGCTCGGTGGAACCTGCCTGCACCGCGGATGTATTCCGAGCAAAGCATTGCTCCGGAGTGCGGAATTGTATGCGCAAATGAAGAACAGCGAGAGCTATGGCATTGAAACGGCCGGCGTTTCCCTGGTGTTTCCGAAAGTTCAGGAACGGAAGCAGGGAATTGTCGATCAGTTATATAAAGGCGTGCAGTATTTGATGCGCAAAAATAAAATCAAGGTGCTGGAAGGGACCGGCCGGATTATCGGGCCTTCGATTTTCTCGCCGAAAAGCGGAGCCGTGGCGGTGGAACTAAGCGATGGAGAGATGGAGACGGTCGTTCCGGCCAACCTGATTATCGCCACGGGATCACGCCCACGGACGTTACCGGAATTGACGCCGGACGGAGTTCATATCCTGAGCAGCGACGAAGCCTTGGCGCTTGAGAAGCTGCCAGAATCGATGATTATTGTCGGCGGCGGCGTGATCGGGGTGGAATGGGCGTCTTTGCTGCATGATTTCGGCGTTAAGGTGACGGTTGTCGAAGCGGCGGAACAGCTGTTGCCGGCCGAAGACGAAGAGGTGGCCCGCGAGCTGCTGAAACAATTGCAGCGACGGGGAATCGAGGTGTTGACCGGGGCCAAGGTACTGACCGACACGTACCGGGTGGAGGAGAACCGCGTGCATATTACGGCGCAAAGCGGTGAAACCGTCGTTGAATTGACGGGGGATCAACTGCTGGTCTCGGTCGGGCGTCAAGCCAACGTGGAAAATATCGGATTGGAAAATACCGATATCGGACTGCACCAGGGCTTTATTCGCGTCAACGAACATATGCAAACGACCGAGCCTCATATTTACGCGATCGGCGACTGCATCGGCGGTCTGCAGCTGGCTCATGCCGCCAGCCATGAAGGGATTGTGGCGGTAAACCACCTGGCGGGTGAGCCGTCTCACGGCTATAGAACCGAACAGGTTCCGCGCTGCGTTTACACCCGGCCGGAAGTGGCCTCCGTCGGCTGGACCGAGGCGGAAGCCAAGCGTCAGGGAAGGAATGTGAAAACGGCGAAGGTCCCTTTTACCGCGATCGGAAAAGCTTTGGTGCAAGGGGAGCCGGAAGGGTTTGTAAAGATGGTCGCCGATGCCGAAACCGAGGATTTGCTCGGGGTACAAATCATCGGAGCCCATGCGACGGAGTTGATCGCACAGGCCGCGTTGGCCCAGCTTCTTGACGCGACGCCGTGGGAAATCGGCCAAGCCGTTTACGCCCATCCTTCGCTCTCCGAAATTATCGGGGAAGCTGCGCTGGCTGTCGAAGGACGTTCCCTTTCCCTATAGTGATAACTATTATTTTCTTTTTCCGGCGAAAGGGATTATAATAAGGTTATCCCAAGTCTTAGTACCAGGTTTTAAGATGAGCTAAAGACACGGGTCCAAAAAAAGGAGGTAACTCCCATGAATGCGAAAAGTTCCATAAAAACAGCACCCCAACATGAGCAGCTCGGATTGTCGGATGCCGAAGTGGTGGACATGTACAGATATATGCTGCTCGCGCGGAAATTCGACGAACGGAATTTGTTGCTGCAGCGGGCGGGCAAAATTAATTTTCACGTCTCCGGGATCGGACAGGAAACCGCGCAGGTCGCGGCCGCGTTCGCGCTGGATCGCGAGCGGGATTATTTCCTGCCTTATTACCGGGATTACGGGTTCGTGCTGTCCGTCGGCATGACGTTAAAGGAATTGATGCTCTCCGCGTTTGCCAAGGCGGAAGACCCGAACAGCGGCGGCCGTCAAATGCCGGGGCATTTCGGCAGCAAACGGCTGCGGATCGTGACCGGCTCCAGCCCGGTGACTACGCAGGTCCCGCATGCGGTCGGCTTCGCCCTGGCGGCCAAGATGAAGAAGCAGGACATCGTGTCTTTTGTAACGTTTGGCGAGGGCTCCAGCAACCAGGGCGATTTTCACGAAGGATTGAATTTTGCCGGGGTTCAGAAGCTGCCGGTCATTTTTATGTGCGAGAACAACCAGTATGCCATTTCCGTACCGATCAAGAAACAGCTTGCCGGCAAAGTGTCCGATCGTGCGCTCGGCTATGGCTTCCCGGGCGTCCGCGTCGACGGCAATGACGCGTTGGAAGTGTATCGGGTCGTGAAAGAAGCGCGGGAACGCGCCGTTCGCGGCGAGGGTCCGACCTTGATCGAAGCGATGATGTACCGGCTGTCGCCTCACTCGACTTCGGATAACGATCTGGCTTACCGGACCAAAGAGGAAGTGGATGAGAACTGGAAGAAGGACGGGATTCCCAAGATGAAATCCTATCTTATCCAGCACGGCTTATGGAGCGAAGAGCAGGATGAGGCGCTGCACCGGGAAATTTCGCAGCAGCTCAAGGATGCCATCGAAGCTGCCGAACTGGCGCCGTTCCCGAAGCCGGAAGATACGCTTCTGCACGTGTATGCCAGCGAAGGGGAGGAATAAACCATGCCGGTTATGGAATATATCGATGCGATTCGTCTCGCCATGAAAGAAGAGATGGAGCGGGACGAAAATGTATTTGTGTTAGGTGAAGACGTCGGGGTCAAGGGCGGGGTTTTCACAACGACCAAAGGTCTTCAGGAGCAATTCGGCGAACTTCGCGTACTGGATACGCCGTTGGCGGAGTCCGCCATCGCCGGAGTGGCGATCGGCGCGGCCATGTACGGCATGAAGCCGATCGCGGAGATGCAGTACTCCGATTTCATGCTCCCCGCCACGAACCAGATCATCAGCGAAGCGGCCAAAATCCGCTACCGCTCCAACAACGATTGGAACTGTCCGGTCGTGGTGCGGGCTCCGATCGGCGGGGGGATTTTCGGCGGATTGTATCATTCCCAATGTCCGGAGTCGATTTTTTTCGGGACGCCGGGATTGAAGATCGTAGCGCCGTATTCTGCTTACGATGCCAAGGGATTGCTCAAGGCCGCCGTTCGGGACCCGGACCCCGTCTTGTTCTTTGAGAACAAAAAATGCTATAAGCTCATTAAAGAGGACGTGCCTGAGGACGACTACATCGTTCCGATCGGCAAAGCGAACGTGCTCCGCGAAGGCACGGATATCACGGTGATCGGATACAGCCTTCCGCTCCATTTTGCGATGCAGGCGGCAGCCGAGCTTGAAGCGGAGGCAGGAATCAGCGCGCACATCCTGGATCTGCGCACCCTTCAGCCGCTGGACCGCGAAGCGATCGTGGAAGCGGCGCGGAAGACGGGGAAGGTGCTGATCGTGCACGAAGACAACAAGACCGGCGGCGTGGGCGCGGAGGTAACCGCGATCATTGCGGAGGAGTGCCTGTTCGAACTGGATGCTCCGATTCAAAGACTGTGCGGGCCCGACGTCCCGGCGATGCCGATCAGCCCGCCGATGGAGAAGTTCTTTATGCTGAGCAAAGATAAAGTTAAAGAAGCGATGCTGCAATTGGCACTTTTTTAAAGCAGGGGAGTGAGAGCGGATATGTCAAACAAACAGCTAACCGATGTCGTTATGCCTCAGCTCGCGGAATCGCTCGTTTCGGCCACGATCGGCAAGTGGCTTAAGCAGCCGGGTGACCGGGTTGAACAATATGAACCGATTTGCGAAGTGATTACGGATAAGGTAAATGCGGAGATTCCGTCGACCCTCGACGGGATCATGGGCGAGCTTCTGGCGAAGGAAGGCGAGGAAGTTTCCGTCGGTACGGTGATTTGCCGGATCGAGACGGAATCGGCGGCTTCGGCCCCGGCCGGGACAGCGCCGACGGAGGCCCAGGCCCAAGCGGCCGCTCCGGGCGAACCCGGCGAAGGGTCGCAGCGCCATCGCTACTCGCCGGCCGTGCAGACCTTGGCCGCCGAGCATGGCGTAGACCTTCGGTCCGTTCCCGGCACCGGGCTGGGCGGACGCATCACGCGCAAGGATGTGCTCGCGTATATCGCGGGTGGCGGCGGGGGGAACGCCGCACAGGCGCCGACGCAGCCATCGGTACAGCCGGCGGTGCAGCCGTCGGCCGTCAGCCAGCCCGCTGCGCCGCCGGCGATTCCGGTCGCCGCGGATCTGAGCCGGGCGGTTTCCGAACCGGTGCGCCATTCCGGCCTGCATTTGACCGAAACGCCGCGCATCCCGACGATCGAAGTCGAGGGCGGGGACCGGTCCGAATATTTCATCGACGTCACCCCGATCCGCAATACGATTGCGACCCGGATGCGCCAAAGCGTGTCGGAAATTCCGCACGGCTGGATGATGATTGAGGTGGACGTGACAAACCTTGTCCAGCTCCGCAACAAAATCAAGGACGAGTTCAAGCGCAAGGAAGGGGTCAACCTGACTTATCTGGCCTTCCTGCTCAAAGCGGTCGTGAGCGCGATCAAGGACTATCCGATCATGAACTCGGTGTGGGCCGTCGACAAAATCATCGTCAAACGCGATATCAACATCTCCCTGGCCGTCGGCACCGAGGATTCGGTCCTGACCCCGGTCATCAAGAAGGCCGATCAGAAGAACATCGCCGGCCTGGCCCGGGAAATCGACGAATTGGCGACCAAAGTGCGCGCCGGCAAGCTGAAGCTCGACGACATGCAGGGCGGCACTTTTACGGTAAACAATACGGGCTCCTTCGGCTCGATTCTGACCCAGCCGATTATCAACTACCCGCAGGCGGCGATTTTGACTTTCGAGTCCATCGTGAAAAAGCCGGTTGTGATCAACGATATGATCGCGGTCCGTTCGATGGCCAATCTGTGCCTGTCGCTCGACCACCGGATTCTGGACGGCGTGATTTGCGGAAGATTTATGCAGCGCGTCAAAGACAATATGGAAAGTTATTCGCTCGATACGCAAGTCTATTGATGTGGAGGCGGCGGCAATGACGAGATCCTTGCATATTTCTTATATTCAGGAGATGGAATACGGAGAGGCTTGGGACAAGCAAAAACAGCTTGTCCGGGCCATTGATGAACAGCAGCAGGGGGAACACCTGCTGCTTCTTCAGCATCCGCCGACTTATACGATCGGCTCGCAGCGGCACCCCGAGCATCTCCTGCTCGGTCCCGAGCAGCTGCGCGAACAGGGCATCGCCCTGTTTGAAATCGACCGCGGCGGGGATATTACATATCATGGCCCCGGTCAGTTGGTCGGCTACCCTCTTCTGTATCTTGAAGGCGGAAAAGGTCTGGATTTGCACGGGTACTTGCGCAATCTGGAGCAGGTGATTATCAATTACCTGGGGAGCTGCGGGATCGAAGGCTCCCGGAAACCGGAGTACACCGGGGTATGGGTAGGTGACGAAAAGATCTGCGCGATCGGCGTGAAATTCAATAAATGCCGCCAGCGCAAAGGGTTTGTCACGAGCCACGGTTTTGCGCTTAACGTCAAGGCGGGGATTGGCCGGGAGGGGTTCCGGGGCATTATTCCTTGCGGCATTCAGGAGTATGGCGTCACTTCGCTTGAGGATGTAACCGGGCGCAGTTACGATGTCGAAGAAACGGCACGTGAAATCGTGCCGTATTTTACCGAGCTGTTCGGGTATACGGGGGAGCTGTGAGCCCTTAACATCAGCGAATGAACAGCGGCTCCAACAAAGCGATCAGCGTAGAAGCGAGCATGGAAAACAGCATGACGTATACGACGATTTTGAACCATTTATTTTTCATAGCGCAAAAAATCTCCTTCACGGACATAAATTTAGAGCATTCCTAATTATATTATCGTAAATACGAAAGCGAGGAAAGTCCAGTGATCAATAGAGAAAGGCTCATTCAGCAATTTCTGGAGCTCGTTCAAATCGACAGCGAGACCAAGCACGAACGGGAGATCGCCGATTTCCTGAAGGCCAAGTTTACCGAGCTCGGGTTAACGGTCGTCGAGGATGATTCGGCGGCCCGCACCGGCCATGCGGCCGGAAATCTGGTGGCTACCTTGAAGCCTAGCGATGCGTCCACGTCCCAGGTCCGTCCGTTCTTGTTCACCTGTCATATGGATACGGTCGTTCCCGGGAAAGGGATCAAACCTGTCGTCGGAGACGACGGCTATATCCGCAGCGACGGCACGACGATCCTCGGCTCCGACGACAAAGCGGGCGTTGCCGCATTGTTGGAAGTCATACAGGTGCTGCGTGAAAACAATCTGCCGCATGGCCAGATCCAGTTTGTGATCACCGCCGGCGAAGAGTCGGCCTTGGCCGGATCCAGAGCGATGCAGCCCGGTCTCCTGGACGCTCAGTACGGCTTCGCCATCGATTCGAACGGGGAAGTCGGAACGATCTGCATCGCGGCGCCGACCCGGGCCGAAATCGAAATCGAAATCCTCGGCAAATCGGCCCATGCGGGCGTAAATCCGGAGGACGGCATCAGCGCGATTCAGGTCGCGGGCAAAGCGATCGCCCGGATGAAGCTCGGACGGATCGACGAAACGACGACCGCGAACATCGGCAAGTTTGTGGGCGGCGGGGAGACGAACATTGTGCCGGATCATGTCGTTCTGTATGCCGAAGCGCGCAGCACTTCATTGGAGAAGATCAACCGGCAGATCGAAAGCATGGAGGAAGCGGTGAAAGCGGTCTGCGGCGAATATGGAACCCGCTATGAGTTCCGCAGCAATCTGGCCTATCCGGCGTTTCATTTTGAAGAGGACGAGGAAGTTGTGGTGTTGGCGAAAAAAGCCGCACAGCGATTGGGGATGTCGGGACACACGTTTATGTCGGGCGGGGGCAGTGACGCCAACGTATTCAACGGCCTAGGGATTCCCACCGTCAATCTGGCTGTCGGCTATGAGGATATCCACACCACCGCGGAACGAATCAAGAGCGAGGATCTCGTCAAAGTCGCGGAATACGCTCTGGAAATCGTCAACCAATCCTTAAGCAAAAAGTAAATCGGAAACAGCCGCCAGGGGATGCATGATTTCGGACCCGGCGGCTGTTTCATTTTTCAATGGGGACGGTGATCGTCGTCTTTCCGGGGAAAATTGCGCCGCTGCGCATAGGTCCATTCCGTGTGCCACGGTACCGTCGAGATGATTTCGAGCGCCTGGTTCAGCTCGTTCAGATGCTTATCGATTTTGGCCCGCTCCGTCTCGTCCGGACGGTACAGCGAAATACGGCCGGCCAGACGGGATAGGGCGGCTTGCAGATAACAGGAGCCGGCGGCAAATCGCGCTTCGGCCATATCGGGGCAGGTGGCGGCTAAACTTTCGAAAATGGCGGCAGCCTCATCATAAAGTCCGTCGTCATGAAGCATCTCTCCATAAATATAGGCGGTTTCACGGAAAGGCGACCGATTGTCCCGGAGAAAACCGTGGCCTAACCGGGCGAGTTGTTCTTTCGCCAGGTCCAGATATCCCTCCGCATAAAGCGCGCGGATCAGTGCGCAGGCTAGATGCGGGTCGCTTGTTTGGGGTGGCTTGGCATGAGCCGTGCCGGCAGCAGCCAGCTTTGTCGCGACGGCAATCTGTCCGTATTCGACCGCAAGGCGTATCACTGCGATGGTTTCCTGCAGACTGCGGGGCTCCGCCGAGATTTCTTCTCCCTTCTCATCCAGGGTCAGTCGGGCGAGCAGTTCAAGGCGTTCGAGCTCGGCCCAAAAGGCTTCGCTTTCCGCACGATCGGACATCTGTTCTTTTCGGACGCCTATTTCTTCCAGGGCTCGCCTCGGCTCCCCGCAGTGAAACAAACAGCGGAGATACATCCGAAACATTTCTTCCGCCGGAGGGACCGAAGCGATGCAGCGATCCAGAGCGTGGCGGTAGGCGCCGAGCCGCACCAGGGTCCGGAACAGCACCCCGTTTGCCTCGTCAGGCGACAGGTTCAGGTGCTTCAAGGATTCGGCCAGGGATTCGGCCATATCGGCGTCGGAAGCGCTGTATGACCCGAGAAGGGCTCCTTGCTTCAGCAGTTCCGCTTCTGCGTCGGAATCCAGCTCCACGCCTTCCGGTTCCGCCGGGGGGAGAAACGTCCATCGATTGCTATTCAAGTTTTTCGTCGGTTTATCCATCGTCTTCTCCTATCTGCAGACGCAGCGGTGGAGGAGGTCAGCGACCGTCGTCGATGCTCCGGCCTCTTTCTTCCATTGGGACAGAAGAATCCGGATCTGCCAGGCTTTGCCCTGGAAACACATCCTGTTTACGGAAAAGTAGCTTTTCATCGCCATACTCCTTTTTTACGGGTTTGGTATAATAACACCATATGTTCGCAAGGGACAAGTTATGACAGGGGGAGTTTTAAAGTGACAAATTCGAATCCAAAATTGACCGAGAAAACGATCACCACCAAGCCGATATTCAGCGGAAAAGTAATTTCTTTGCAAATCGATACCGTAGAGCTCCCGGACGGTTCCACGGGAATGCGGGAAATCATCCGTCATCCGGGGGCCGTTGCCGTTTTGGCGGTGAAGGACGGACGCCTTCTGCTGGTCGACCAGTATCGGCAGGCGTTGGGACGCTGTGAACTGGAAATCCCCGCGGGCAAGCTGGAGGCGGGGGAAGACCCCATGGAGGCCGCCCGCCGGGAGCTTCGGGAAGAAACGGGCTATCAATGCGCCAAAATAACGCTTCTGCATTCTTTTTACACGTCGCCGGGATTTGCCGATGAAATCATCCACCTCTATTTGGCGGAGGAATTAACGGCAGGGGACATGGCGCCGGATGAAGATGAGTTCCTGGAAGTCATTGAGGCGAATTATGAGGAAGTGCAGCGGTATATCGAAGAAGGCCGAATCTCCGACGCCAAGACGATCCTCGCGGCTTACATTTGGCGGCTTCAGTTGATCGGATCGCGGGAGACGGGAAAATGAAGCGGGAACAGTCGTCCAACGGCGGATTATCCTCTTTTTTCGCGGACCTGCATATCCATATCGGAAGAACCGGAAAGGGCGCGCCCGTAAAAATCAGCGGCAGCCGGGACCTCACCTTCGCCAATATCGCGAAAGAGGCGGCCGAACGAAAAGGCATTCAGCTTGTGGGCATTATCGACTGCCATTCCCCCGGGGTGCAGGAAGACATTGAAGCCAGCCTGAAGCAAGGGGAAATGCGGGAATTGCCCGATGGCGGAATTGCTTATAAAGAGACGACTTTATTGCTGGGCAGCGAACTGGAAATCCGGGAACCGGGCATGGGTCCGGCCCATTTGCTCGCCTTCTTCCCGGATTTTTCGACGATCCGCTCGTTCACGGGTTGGTTGGAGAAGCGAATGAAAAACGTCAACCTGAGCTCCCAGCGCGTTTACGCCCCTGCGCGGACTTTGCAGGAGGAGGTGTATACCCGCGGGGGAATGGTTATTCCGGCGCATATTTTCACGCCCCACCGAAGCATTTACGGCAGTTGCGCCCCGCGTATGGCGGACGTGCTCGATCCGAAGCTGATCAGCGCGGTGGAGCTGGGACTCAGCGCCGACAGCGAGATGGCCGGATGGATCAGCGAACTCGATCCGTACACGATCCTGACCAACTCGGACGCGCACTCCCTGGGAAAAATCGGGCGGGAGTATAACGAATTGATTCTGCGCGAGCCGAATTACCGGGAGTTCGAGAAAGCCCTGCAGAGAACCGAGGGAAGGAAGGTTGCGGGCAATTACGGCTTGAACCCTCGGCTGGGGAAATATCATCGGACGTACTGTTCGGGCTGCAGCTTTATCGTCGAAGAAACCGAAGCGACCGTGGAGCGCTGCCCCTACTGCGGAAGTCCCAAGCTGGTTCGCGGCGTACTGGACCGGATCGTCTCGATCGCCGATCGGACGGAGCCGCGGGTGCCCGCCCATCGCCCGGACTATCACTACCAGATCCCGCTGGAGTTTATACCGGGGCTCGGTCCGGCAAAACATGAGCTTCTGCTCCGCACTTTCGGAACGGAAATGAACATTCTGCACCGGGTACCCGAACAGGATCTGGCGGATGTAGTGGGAGCCGAGCTTGCGGGCAAAATCGCCGCGGCCCGCAGCGGAACGCTCCAGCTGGAATCCGGAGGCGGGGGCAAGTACGGCAGAGTATCCAAGCCGTGAGGTTCCTTCTACGGGCTTAAGACTGGCATATGCGGCTGAGCTTGTTCATACCTTAGAAAATAAGCGAAATCAAGAAAAGCTGCTGGTTTTTCTTCGGAACTAAGATGAACAAGCTTGGAGGGCCGCCTATGCTGGAGCCGTTTCGTCATACTTTAAAAGACCAGACCCCTTTGTACGTGTTTGTCGCCGTGCTTTTTCTGATGGGCGTCGTATTCGGAGCCTTAATGGTCAATGCGCTGACGCTGGAGCAGCAGCAGGATCTGTCCAGGTATTTGGGCGATTTCTTCATCTCCGTAAATGAAGGCGGAGAGAGTTTTCAGCCGTTGACCTACTGGGAAGTTGCGGCGCTTCATCTCAAGTGGCTCGGCTTGATCTGGCTGCTCGGCCTGTCCGTCATCGGATTGCCCGGCATCCTGATTCTGGATTTTCTTAAAGGCGTCCTGATCGGCTTTACCGTCGGCTGTCTCGTGGGGCAATTCACCTGGAAGGGGCTGCTGTTTGCGCTGGTGTCGATCGCTCCACACAATTTGGTCGTCATTCCGGCGCTTCTGATAGCGAGCGTGGCGGCTGTCAGCTTCTCGCTGGGGATTATCCGCAGCCGGGTGCTGTTGAACCGCAAAGGCACCGCCGCCCGGCCTTTCTTGTCCTACACCGGGTTGACGGTGGCTATGGCTCTCGTCCTCATGGCGGTGTCTTCTTTTGAAACCTGGGTTACGCCGGTCATGATGACTTGGGTTACGCCGCTGATCGCCCAAAATAGCCTATAAAGCAATAGTAACTGTAATATTTTTAGAGATTGCCTTTAAGGAAGGCCCTGCATAAAATGCAGGGCCTTTTTTCATGTTGATCACTCACTTGAAAATACAGCGGGACTTCTGTTGGAGCGGAAGGAGAAGGCTTTAAAAAATTCCCAGTTTTGTCGTACGGACAATTGGAAACCATACCTTCTAGGGAAAATAAACCTTAGGAGGATGATTATGAAGAAGTTATCGATCGCCGTTTTGTCTTCTTGCTTGCTGCTTTCTTCCGTATCGGCTGTCAGCGCAGCACCCATGAACGAAAAACAACAGCACAAGGTTCATGAGCACAAAGTAAAGAAACATGAAGAGAAGAAGATTCGTGCTAAGTCCATTCGCGAATCAGGAATCAAAACAAAATCGGATGGCGCAGGAAAGAGCGGAAGTAAAGGCATGAAGAGCGGAAGCAAAGGCATGAAAGCCAAAAGTATGAAGACCAAGAGCATCAGAACAAAAGCGACTGAAATGCCGAAATCCGGTTTCGGTGGCGCGAGCGAACAAACAGAATAGGGGGATGAAAGAGGGGAGCACCCTCTTTCTTAGCATGAAACGGATACCCATCAAATTGCCGACGCTGTGTTTAATCATTATTTCAATCTTATTTTGCTCGGCCTGTCATGATAAAGGAAAAAATCAAAATTTGGCGGAAGTAAAAGAGCCGCAGGTTCGTCTCCAAAGAAAAAGCGACCCGATAAAAAATAGGCAGGATATTCATGTTGAAACCATTCAGCCTTTTACTCCCACGCAATTGATTATTCCGGCGATCAAAGTTTCCGCAAAAGTCATTCCGGTTGGTGTTCTGGATAACGGGCAAATGGACGTACCGAAAGATACTGAATCCGTAGGGATTCTATACCCGGGCGTAGTGGCCGGTGAACGGGGAAATATGGTGATGGATGGTCATGTAGATAGCTACACGGGCCCGGCTGTTTTCTTTAACCTGAAAAAATTGAGTCCTGGTGACGCCATTATTGTCCGTAATCAACATTCAGACCAATCAATGACTTATCGAGTCGAATCCGTTGAGGCATTCAAAACTTCCGAAGCTCCCATTGAGCGGGTATTCGGACCATCTTCCGGATACAAATTGAACTTGATAACTTGCACCGGGAGATATAGTCGTAAAAAAAAGGAACATGAAGAACGGCTGGTTATTTTCGCTAAATTGGATGGTGTGAAATGATTAAAGTCATAAAAACCATGTTGTGTGCCGCTATTCTCACAGTGGCTTGTTTTTGGAGCGGGATTGCCTACTCCGAACAAAATAAGACAAAGGCGTATGAAGAAAATCAGACTGAAGCGCATATTGAATCTTTTTTAAAGCGGCTGTACGACATAAGGGCAACGGCCTTAATTCATCAGAATGAACGTGCTTTTGATGATTATTACTTAACCGATAAGCAGAGCAGTAATGCGTTAAAGAACGAAATAAGACGAATGGATTACATCAATGCTTGGGCGAACAAAAGATCTCTCAAATTAGTGGATGCGAAAAGTGAAATCAAGATCGTGCGAATAAAAGTGAAAGACGACCGGGCTACGGTTTCTTTAGTTCAGTCCTTAAAGGTAAGCTATGACTATCCGAACAAGGAAATTCCAACCTATTCCTTCGGCATTGGAACCCGCCATTTCCTTACATTAAAACTTGTTAACGGCAAATGGATGGTTTCACGGGAATGGTATTTGGATCCGTTGGATGAGAATCCCAAAAAAATTGCTGAAGGAGCCCTTCCTTCCGTCAAGATCACGGGAAATGTAACCGACGGCAAAAAATTTAAAAGGGAACAGGCTGTAGCCTACGCAAATAAGTACGCGGGCATAGCCTGGGGAGCCGGAAATAACCGCAGGTACAACCCCAATTATAAGGATTACACCTATCATGGAGGAGATTGCACCAACTTTTCTTCCCAAGTTCTTGGCGACAAAGAGGGAGGGGGGCTGCCGATGACGAAACAGTGGAATTACAGCAAAGGCTACGGCGGCACCCAGCAATGGGTCAGGACGGACTCGCTAGGGAAATTTCTCATCTACAGCGGGTATGGGAAAATGATCGCTAAAGGAGATTTTCAACATATTGTAACGCCGACAAAGGAACATCCAAATGGAGCGATTGCCCGGCTGCAGCCCGGAGATTTAATCGGATATATCATCCAGGGCAACGACATCGACCATTTTTCGATTCTTGTCGGTTTTGATCCGAACGGGTATCCGCTTGTCAATTCGCATACGGCGGATCGCTATCAGGTGCCTTTCGATCTCGGATGGGATCGTTATACCAAATATGTACTAATTCACATTAAGGACTAGGCTCCATGCCGGTTAATTTAGCAACGGTATATATTTGAGACAAACACACAAAAGATCGAAAAAGGAGGAGCAATTATGACGGTGACCATAATGAAACGATTAGGGATGCTCACGCTGGCGGTCATGCTGGTGTTTTCAGGAACAGGGTGCCAAGCAAACAAATCGTCAAAATCCAATAACAAACCTAAAGCTCAAAGCGTTCAGAAAAAAACAGCAATCGATCCGGCTACAAAAAAAATTACCGATGAAGTAATGAAGGTAAAGGGTGTAAGTAAAGCAACGGTGTTAGTTCACAATCCGGATGTATTGATCGGGATTGACGTTAAGGAAGGGGAACACACGGCAACTGTCGAGGATCATGTAAGATATAAAGTAGAGAGCAGCAAACCCGGTTACTTTGTACACGTCACCTCGAATAAAAAACTTCATCAAAAAATAAAAAAGTTAAGCACTAAAATGTCTGGTAAGAAACCGGGTCAGGCCGAAGGAACCGAAGTGGGAGTTATTATTTTGGACATCGGAAAAGAGACGCGGACTCCATTCCGATAAAATGCTGCAACCGGGCAGACAGCTGTAGTTAATGTTTGACTTTGTTGATTGGGACCCCCTATAATGATAGAAGCGATTCAAGTGCGACTTGCGGCAGATCCTGGGGGGGAGAACATGGAAGCAAAGATTGAAAAAATTAAACAACAGCTGCAATCCCACGGGTATAAATTGACACCCCAACGAGAAGCCACAGTTCGAGTCCTGCTGGAGAACGAAGATGACCACCTTAGCGCGGAAGATGTTTTTATGCTGGTGAAGGATAAAGCGCCGGAGATCGGTTTGGCGACCGTTTACCGGACCTTGGAGCTGCTGAGCGAGCTTCATGTTGTGGAGAAAATCAACTTTGGGGACGGGGTTGCCCGTTACGACTTGCGGACGGATACGACCAAGCACCATCACCATCATTTAATCTGCGTACAGTGCGGCGCCATGGATGAAATCCGCGAAGATTGGCTGGGGCCGTTGGAAGAGCGGCTGGAGAAGGAATTCAACTTTACGGTTCTGGACCACCGGCTGGATTTCCAAGGTATCTGTTACCGCTGCAAGGATAAGAACGGTGAGCCGGGAAACGGCAACAAGAAATCATAATAAGCAAAGCTCCGAACGGTTCCAAGCCGCAAGGAGCTTTTTTTGTTCGTCCGGATGGGACTTCGGCTCATATTCGTTCATATTTTTCTATATACTGTACAAAAGTCCCGTAGTAAACGGAGGCGATCCGCTCTACAATGGGACGGGCTGACGGTGATGGAAAGGAGAGACCGCCATGGTCATTTCGCTGCGAAAATGGCTTACATCCGTAAAGTATGCTTTAATATTTATGGCACTTGTTTACTTCATCTATCAAGCTATCGGAATGCTCGAGAGCAAAGTGTTTCCGCCGGACAAATATCGGATTCCTGAGGGTTCGGCCATCAAGGTATTCCAATTCGAGCCTTTGGAAGCCCCGGTGATGGAACGTATGGCGGAGCGTCTGAAGCTGTTTTTCTGGATTGGCGAATAATGCCTGCCTTCAGGCAGGGAAAAATCAAAGGGATGTTGAATTGAAGTATGAGGGAGTTCACAAAAAGATAATATTCGACAAGTGAGAGGGAGGCGCTGAAACCATGGAGCAGTACGCAGCCTCTTTTATTTCGCATTTGGCGGGCCAAAAAGCTTTGAGCGACTCCACGCTGGACAGCTACCGGAGGGATGTAAAACAGTTTCTTGCCTATTTGAGCGGCCGGGGGATCGAGGGACTGGACGAGGTATCGCGGGCGGGAATCATGCTGTATTTTTCGGCACTGCGGGATCAAGGGAAAGCTCCGGCCACCATAATGAGGATTTCGGTCTCCTTGCGCGCTTTTTTTCAGTTCCTGGTTCAGGAAAAAATAATTGGCCAAGATCCTTTTATCACGGTAAAATTGCCGAGGTTTGACAGAAATCTTCCCGCGGTGCTGACGGTAGAGGAGACGGAAAAGCTGTTGGACATGCCTCGGACCGATACTCCGTTAGGCCTTCGGGACAGGGCAATGCTCGAGCTGTTGTATGCCACGGGGGTTCGGGTCAGCGAGCTGATGTCGCTCAAGGTTGGCGATATCGACACAAAAGTCCGGTTCCTTCGTTGCTCCGGAGAAACCGGCAAGGAGCGGGTGCTCCCTTTTGGACGGTTCACCGCCGATTGGTTGGACCGGTATTTGCAGGAGGTACGCCCCGTTTGGGAGCCGAATGGGCCGGAATCCCCCCTGTTTCCCAACCGGACGGGCGGTAAAATGAGCCGGCAGGGATTCTGGAAGGTAATTAAGAAGTACAGCCGTGACGCCGGAATCGCTAAAGAGATTACGCCTCATACGCTGCGCCATTCTTTTGCGATTCATCTGCTTGAAGGCGGTGCGGATGTGCGATCCGTTCAAGAGATGCTTGGCCATGCCGATATGGCGACTTTGCAGATCTACCTGAACCAGGCGAGGCCGAATCTGAAGTCGGTCTACGATCATTTTCATCCCAGGGCTCAGGCAAAGGGTAATCCTTGAGGAGTCTGAGCGAATGAGAGGAATCGGGAATGGTTTTTGCCGACGCAGGGATAACTAACAGCAAAGATTGAAGGAGTGACGAAGATGGAACCTAAGAATCGTTTCGAGAAAATCACGGTGATCGTCCTGGACAGTGTTGGAATCGGGGAAGCGCCGGACGCCGTCAAATTCGGCGACAAGGGCTCGCACACACTCGGCCACATTCTGGAACGGGTACCCGGCACGAAGCTGCCGAATCTGCAAAACATGGGGCTCGGGAATATCGCGGAATTGCCCCACGTGAACCCGGTCGACGCTCCGGCGGCTTATTACGGCAAAATGGCCGAAGTGTCTTCGGGGAAAGACACGATGACCGGACACTGGGAATTGATGGGGCTTAAAATCGATACCCCATTCCAGACTTATCCGAACGGGTTCCCACGCGATCTGATCGCCAGATTCGAGCAGGAGACGGGCCGGAAAATCCTCGGGAATAAACCGGCCTCCGGCACGGAAATTTTGGACGAGCTGGGCGAGGAGCATATGAAAACGGGAGCATGGATCGTCTATACTTCCGCGGACAGCGTATTTCAAATCGCGGCCCACGAAGAGATCATCCCCTTGGATGAACTGTACCGGGCCTGCGAAGTGGCGCGGCGTTTAACCCTTGAGCCGGAGCATTCGGTGGGGCGGGTGATCGCCAGACCTTTTGTCGGTCAGCCGGGAGCCTTTAAGCGAACGAGCAACCGGCACGATTATGCCGTTACTCCGCCGGCACCGACCGTGCTGAACGCGCTGAAGCATGCCGGGAAGGACGTCATTTCGGTCGGCAAGATCAACGATATTTTTTCCGGAGAAGGCATTACGGAATCCTATCCCACCAAAAGCAACCGCCATGGCATCGACGAAACGCTGCGCTTGATGGAACGGCCGTTTCATGGCTTGTTGTTTACGAATCTCGTCGATTTTGACTCGCTTTACGGGCACCGCCGCGATCCGGAAGGCTACGCTCGCGCCCTGGAAGAATTCGACGTTTCGTTACCCGATCTGATGCAGCGGGTGGGGGAAAAGGATCTGCTGATTATCACCGCGGATCACGGAAACGACCCGACGCATCCGGGTACGGACCATACGCGGGAATACGTGCCGATCCTCGTGTACGGCAAAGGTCTGACGGCGTCTGGTGACTTGGGCGTACGCTCGACCTATTCCGATCTGGCGGCAACGATCGCCGACAATTTCGGCATTTACGGCACCGAACATGGCAAGAGTTTTTTGGGACTATTGAAATAAAAACGGGAGAGATGAACGATGGCGACAGTACTTACGATTGGCATGATTCGCGAGGCGGCGGATTTTATCCGCTCCAAAACGACAATTTTACCAAAGGTCGGTCTAATCCTCGGTTCGGGACTCGGTGTCCTGGCGGACCATATTGAAGAGGCGGTTAGCATTTCGTATTCGGATATTCCTTATTTCCCTCAATCGACGGTGGAAGGGCATGCCGGAGAACTGATGATCGGCACCTTGAACGGGGCGCCGGTCGTCCTTATGAAAGGCCGTTTCCACATGTATGAAGGCTACGGTCCCGAAATTACCGCGTTCCCGGTCAGAGTCATGAAGGAGCTCGGGGTCGAAAAGCTGCTGGTGACCAATGCGGCGGGCGGTATCAATACCTCTTACCAGCCGGGGGATCTGATGCTGATCTCCGACCACATCAATTTGACCGGCACAAGTCCCCTGATCGGGCAGAACGATAACGAATTGGGCCCCCGTTTTCCCGACATGTCCCAAGCTTACAGCCGCAGGCTGCGCGAGTTGGCCCGCAATACAGCGGAAAAAGCGGGGGTACCGCTTCAGGAAGGCGTCTATGTAGGTATGCTGGGACCCTCATACGAAACGCCAGCGGAAATCCGGATGCTCCGGACGCTGGGGGGAGATGCCGTCGGCATGTCAACCGTGTCCGAAGTCATCGTGGCAAGACATGCCGGCCTGGAAGTGCTGGGGATTTCCTGCATCAGCAACATGGCGTCCGGCATTTTGGATCAGCCGTTGTCCCACGATGAGGTGATGGAGACGACGGATCGGGTACGGGAGAAGTTTTTAAGCCTGGTGCTTGCGATTATTCCTCAAATGTAGCTTAGGGAGGTGTGAGCCGATGAGAGCGGTTGACCTGATTCGAAAAAAAAGGGACGGCCAGGAGCTGACCCATGAGGAAATCGGCTTTTTGATTAAAGGCTACAGCGAAGGGGCCATCCCGGATTATCAGATGGCGGCCTGGGCGATGGCCGTTTATTACCAGGGCATGAGCGCGCGCGAAACCGCCGATTTGACGATGCACATGGCATCTTCCGGCGATATGATCGATCTAAGCTCGATCCGCGGCGTCAAAGTGGACAAGCACTCCACCGGAGGGGTGGGGGACAAGACGACGATCGTCATCGGTCCGCTTGTCGCGGCGGCCGGCGTGCCCGTTGCCAAAATGTCGGGAAGAGGCCTCGGACATACCGGGGGGACGATCGACAAGCTGGAGGCGATAGGCGGCTTCTCCGTGGAGTTGGGACAAGAGCAATTTTTCCGCCAGGTTAACGAGATCGGCTTGGCCGTGGTCGGCCAAAGCGGCAATATGACGCCGGCGGACAAGAAACTGTACGGCCTGCGGGACGTGACCGCGACCGTGGAGTCCATCCCGCTCATCGCAAGCTCCGTCATGAGCAAGAAGATTGCCGCCGGTGCCGATGCGATCGTGCTGGACGTGAAGACGGGCAGCGGCGCGTTCATGAAAACGCTGGACGATTCGATTCGTCTGGCGAAGGCGATGGTCGATATCGGCACGCAAGTGGGCCGGAGCACCATTGCGGTGATCAGCGATATGGACCAGCCTCTCGGCTATTCGATCGGGAACGCCCTCGAAATCGAGGAGGCGATCGCCACCCTGCGGGGCGAGGGGCCGAAGGATTTGGAGGAAGTATGCCTGATCCTCGCGTCCCATATGCTTGTTCTCGGTGGCAAAGCCGAGAATGAGGAGGCTGCGCGGGCCATACTCCAAGAGAAGCTCGCCAGCGGCGAGGCGCTGGAGCGCCTCAAGATGATGGTGGAAGCGCAGGGCGGGGATACCCGGCAAATCGAAGACGCGGGCTTGCTGCCGAAGGCCGAGCTTCACGTGGAAGTGAAGGCGGAGAAGCGCGGTTTTGTCGAATCGATCCAGGCGGAGGAAATCGGCGTCGCCGCGATGCTGCTGGGCGCAGGCCGGGAGACGAAAGATTCCGTCATCGATTTGGCGGCGGGGCTGAGTCTGCGCAAGAAGATCGGCGATCCGGTCGAGGTCGGCGAAGTTCTCGCGGTACTCCATCTCAATCCGCCATTCCAGGACCGGCTGGAAGAGGCGAGCCGAAAAGTGAAAGAAGCCTACGGGATCACGGACGAGAAGGTACCGCGGAGACCGCTGGTATTTGCTTTGATTACGCCCGAAGGGGTGCGCAGGTTCTAGCCAGATAATGGTAAAGCAGTCGGGAGCAAGGAAATAAATCCTTCTCCCGGCTGCTTTTTTAATTTTCCGTCAAGCCGCTAAAGACTAAATACGTCGCTATATAGGCTTTAGTCTATCAAATCTCCAGCTCCACCTTTTTAGTCGCGATGTTTTTGCAAAACTCGCTGTCATGCTCGACAAAAAGAATCGTCGGAGCATGCTCCAGCAGAAGCTCTTCAATTTGCATCCGGGAAATAACGTCGACAAAATTAAGCGGTTCGTCCCAGACATGCAAATGAGCCTGTTCGCAGAGACTTTTTGCGAGGAGCACCTTTTTCTTCTGCCCTCCGCTGTAAGAAGCGATGTCCTTGTCGAATTGAAGGCGGGAGAAATCGAGTTTTCTTAGTATCGATTTAAACAGACTTTCGTCGATGCCGTTGCTTCTGGCGTAATCCGACAGATCGCCGCGCAATTGCGATGTGTCTTGCGAAACGTAAGATATTTTCAATTGGCTCCCGATCCGTAGCGTCCCCGCGTAAGGGATTTCCTCGCCGCAAATGAGCTTAAGCAAGCTGGATTTCCCCGAGCCGTTCGGGCCGGAGAGGGCAATGCGATCCCCCTGCTCGATCGTAAAACTGACGTCGCGGCACACTTGCTTCTCACCGTAATGAATCGAAACCCGATCCAGCTCCACAAGTTGGTGCTTATGGTACGTCAACTGGGATATTTTCAGGCTTTCCGAGCTTTCCACATTTCTCAGCAGCTGAGATTTTTCCTCGATGGCGGTTCGTTGCCTCTGCTCGATGAACTTGGACCTTTTCATCATTTTGGCGGCCTTGTGACCGACGTACCCTTTATCGACTTTGGAGCCGGAGTTACGGGTGCCGTTTTTCGTTTTTTCCACTTCGTGCGACCAGTTGCTCGTCCGCTGAGCCGCTTCGGCCAGCCGCTTGATATCTTTCCTCAGTTTCTCGTTCCCGGCCATTTCGTAATGGTCCTGCCGCTGTTTGTTCTCCCACCATTCGGAGAAATTCCCCTTTTGGACTTCGATATCGGTCTTGTTGATCGAAAGAATATGGTCGACGCAGCGATCGAGAAACGCCCGGTCGTGCGACACCAGGATAAAGCCGCTTTTGCCGCTCAAGTAATCGCTGACCAGTTCCCGGGCATGCAGGTCCAGATGGTTGGTCGGCTCGTCAATGAGCAGAAACCGGTTCTCTTTCAGAAACAGAGCCGCCAGCAGCACCTTCGTTTGTTCTCCCTGGGACAAGGATTCAAACGGCCGGTACAGTACATCTTCCGACACTTTTAGCAGTGAAAGCTCGCGCAGAAGCTGCCAATATTCATAGTCAGGGCAGATCTCGGCGACGATGTCGGCGGTATGGTACTCTTTGTTTTCGACGTGAAAGGGAAAATATTCCATGTCGACGTTGGCGGAAATCGTTCCGCTGTATTCGTATTTGCCCAGCAGCAGGTTAAGAAACGTCGTCTTGCCCCGGCCGTTCCTCCCCGTAAAACCCAATTTCCAGTCGGTATCGATCTGAAAGCTTACATTTTCAAAAATCGAATCGTAACTCCCATCATAGGCGAATGTCAGGTTCGTTACTTTAATTAATGACATGGCGGTATCCTCCTTGCCAAAATAAAAATGAGCCGCAAGAAAGTCACCTTTCTTGCAGCTCAAAAAAATACGGCAAATCCAACCCGGAAACGGGGATGGAATAGGATCTATTTTTTGAGTGAAGAGAATAAGGTAACTTCCTTGCCGAAATAGAATAAAACAAATCTGTCTTATTCCAAATAAAGGCAAGAAATTTTACATTATCCTCTTCATCTCCTGTCGTTAAGCGTTAGCGAAATTGTAGCATAACCTTTTTAACACTGCAACCTCTACGTGCGAGATTAAAAGAAGCCGATCCGGAAAGGAATAATATGACAGGAACAAGAGCATACTAGGTTAGCAGAATCCTGATTTTTATTCGAAGGGGGAACTATGTTGAAAAAACGGTTGTTTATCGGTTTGTTGGCGCTGCTGCTGACGCTTCCGTCCTGGCCGTCCGCCGTATCGGCCAACCACGGAGGGTCTCATGAGGCGGACGGGGGCATAGCATTGGCGGACAATGCGCTGTCGGCGATTTTGATCGATGCGGATACGGGAACGGTCATCTACGAGAAAAAAAGCCATGAGCAGTTGCCGCCAGCGAGTATTACCAAAATTATGACGATGCTCCTGACCATGGAGGCGGTCGATCAGGGCAAGCTGAAACTGACCGATAAGGTTGCCGCCAGCGAATACGCTTCCTCCATGGGCGGTTCGCAAATATTCCTGGAGCCGGGAGAAGAAATGACAGTGGACGAGCTATTGAAAGGCGTCGCGATGGCATCGGGCAACGACGCTTCCGTAGCACTGGCGGAAAAGATCGCCGGAACGGAAAAAGCTTTCGTCCAAATGATGAACGAGAAGGCAAAGCAACTGGGACTTAAGGACACGCATTTCTCCAACTGCAACGGCCTGCCTGTGAAAAATCATTATTCCTCGGCGCATGACATCGCCATGATGAGCCGGGAACTGCTCAAATACGAGACGATTACGAAGTATACCGGTTCGTATCAAGATTACTTGCGCAAGAATACGGAGAAACCGTTCTGGCTCGTGAACACGAACAAATTGGTACGGTTTTATAGCGGTGCGGACGGGCTGAAAACCGGTTATACGTCCGAGGCTCGGTTTTGTCTGGCGGCTACCGCCAAACGCGACGGTCTGCGGCTGATCGCGGTCGTGCTCGGCGAGCCGAACACCAAGACCCGAAATGCCGAGGTATCCGCTATGTTCGACTACGCTTTTTCCCAGTATGCCCTTCATCCGATCTACAAAGCCGGCGAAGTCATCGGCAAAATCAAGGTACAGAAGGGGGAAACCGCTCATTTGGATGTCGCCGCGTCGCGTACGATGAGCGTTCTCGTTAAAAAAGGTTCCGCCAACGGCAACATTACGCACAAGCTGGAGGTTCCGGAAAAAATCGCCGCCCCGGTTCAAGAAGGACAGATCATCGGCAAGCTTGTGGTCTACCAGGACGGCAAGATACTGAACCAATTTGAACTGAAAGCCGCCGCCGCCATCAAAAAAGCCGGATGGTGGACATTGTTTAAGCGGACGGCCTCCCAATTGTTTTTTGTAGATTCGTAGCGGTTTTCTTCTAGTTTTGTCAGCGGGAAGGAATACGGTGCGGGGTCGTAGAATTGTTGTGTTCATGTCAGGGAGGAGAGTGAACAGACGTGAATCTGCAAGTGGAAATGAGAAGACACCGGGATACGCTGATCGTTCGTTTGGTTGGAGAGTTGGATCACCATACCGCCGACGAGGTCCGTTTATCCCTGGACGAGGAAATTGCGAAGGGAACCTGCCGCCATCTATTGCTTAGCCTGGAATCGCTGCAGTTTATGGACAGCTCGGGGATCGGCGTTATTTTGGGCCGGTATAAGCTGATTAAGCAAAAGGGCGGAAGAATGGTCGTCTGCGGAGTGAATCCGCCGGTTCATCGGCTGTTTGACATGTCCGGGCTGTTTAAAATCATGTCGGTGCACGAAGATGAAAGCCAGGCGCTTTCGGAATTGGGGGTTGCCCTATGAACCAGATCGACCGTAATTTCATGAAGCTGCAGTTTGCCGCCAAATCGGAAAACGAATCGTTCGCCCGGGTGACGGTCGCCGCATTCGTCTCCCAGCTCGATCCGACGATGGATGAAATCACCGATTTGAAGACGGTCGTCTCCGAGGCGGTGACGAACTCGATCATTCACGGTTATGACGGCGATCCCGAAGGGATCGTCACCATCACGGCGTCTATTGAGGGGGACACGGTGATCCTTACGGTGGAGGATCAAGGCCGAGGCATAGAGGACGTGGAGCTGGCCAAACAGCCGCTTTATACGTCCAAACCGGAGTTGGAGCGATCGGGAATGGGCTTCACCATCATGGAGAATTTCATGGACGAATTTGAGGTAACCAGCGAGATGGGCGAAGGCACTTCCATCCGGATGAAGAAGAGGATTGTATCTAAGAAAGCTTTGTACAATTAGGGGTTGGAGCTATGGATGCCGAAGTGAAGCAAGCCTCGAGAGAATATTTGGACGATAACGAAGTCAAACGGCTGATCGCCTTAAGCCAGAGCGGCGACAACGCGGCCCGGGACCGGCTGGTGAATTGCAATATCCG
Organism: Paenibacillus faecis; assembly: GCF_008084145.1. GTDB lineage: Bacteria > Bacillota > Bacilli > Paenibacillales > Paenibacillaceae > Fontibacillus > Fontibacillus faecis. The sequence continues at coordinate 753,894 of NZ_VSDO01000002.1, forward strand.
GCTGGTCTGGTCGGTGGTGCAGCGGTTCATGAACCGCGGCTACGAACCGGAAGATTTGTTTCAGATCGGCTGTATCGGCCTGTTGAAATCGGTCGACAAGTTTGACCTCAGCTATGACGTCAAATTTTCAACATACGCCGTGCCGATGATCATTGGAGAAATTCAGCGTTTCCTGCGCGATGACGGCACGTTGAAGGTCAGCCGCTCGCTGAAGGAAATGGCCAACAAGGTGCGAAAAAAGAAGGATGAATTGTCCAAGGTGTTGAATCGGCTCCCCACGGTCAAAGAAGTGGCCGAGGAACTCGGGGTGACTCCGGAGGATGTGGTTTTTGCCCAGGAGGCGAACAAACCGCCGGCTTCCATTCACGAAACCGTCTTTGAAAACGACGGGGATCCGATCACACTGATGGATCAAATCGCCGATGAATCCCAGGAACGCTGGTTCGATAAGCTGGCGCTGCACGAAGCCATCGACGGACTCAGCGAACGGGAAAGGCTCATCGTTTATCTGCGATATTATCGGGATCAGACCCAATCCGAGGTGGCAAACCGGCTGGGGATATCCCAGGTTCAGGTCTCCCGTCTCGAGAAAAAAATACTGCAGAGCATTCGGGACCAGATCGCCCAGTAGCTCAGTAAATATTTTAATATGTGACACGAAAGGCCGTCCGGGGAGCATCCGGGCGGCTTTTCGTTTTTGAGTAAACCGCAGGGGGACTTGGCATACTATGGACATTACGGCAGTAGAGGGGTGTCCATGATGGAGAAAGGGACGGCAACTCCCGTTTATCTGCGACTGCGCAAGTATGTCAAACTCCAGGCCGGCCGTGCGGTTCGCTTGGAAGACATCGCCCGCATCCTGGCGGAACCTGCATATGAGGAAGAGCTTAAGGCGCTTGTGCTGGAACGGCCGGATTACCGTGAGGGAAATCTGTTGGTTGTTGACATGCTTCAAGTCATCGAATGCATTCATAAGCGCTTTCCCGGCTTACGTATCGAATTACTGGGGGAGCCCCATGTTCTCATAGAGATGGTGGCCGACGAAAAAAAACCGTCGCGATCCCTGTTTATTCTCGTCTGGTTGCTGTTGTTTTTCGGAGCGGCGCTGACGATCATGAATTTTCATGCCGATGTAAGCATGCCGCAAGTGCAAATCAGAATCGTCGAAATGCTGACGGGAAAGAGGGACGATCACCCCTATTTGTTTCAAGGCGCATACTCCATCGGGATCGGCCTCGGAATGATCATCTTCTTCAACCATCTGTTCAAGAAAAAATGGAATGAAGAGCCTTCCCCGCTGGAAGTCGAAATGTATCTGTATCAAGAGAACCTAAACCAGTATGTGATTGCCGAAGAGTACGAGAAGAAACGTCGAGCGGAAGCCTCCCGGGACCGGAAGGAGACGGAGCCTTGAGTTCCGTTCTGTCATCGTTTGTAACGCTGTTTATCGGCTTGGCGGGAGGCATCGCCGTTGGAGGCGGGGTGATCGCTTTATACATTGTTTTGGATGTGATTCCGCGGTTGGCCCAAGTGACGAAGTCATATAACAAGGTCCATTGGTATGAGGGAGCGATGGTCGGAGGTTCCTTTATCGGGACGATTGCGGATTTCTGGAATTGGAAGCTGTCAGGTCCCTGGCTTGCTTCCGGCTTTATAGGTTTGTTAAACGGCGTGTTTATCGGTATGTTGGCCGCAGCGCTTACGGAGGTGCTGAACGTTCTACCGATTCTGGCCAAAAGGCTGCGGATGCAAAACGATCTGGTCGGCCTCCTGATGGCGATGGTGTGCGGGAAAGTGGCCGGTTCCTTTTTCGAATGGTTTATCTACAGAAAGTAAACAGATTAAGGAGGCTGATGTAAGATGGTGGGTCAGGAACGAGGCGGCCCGGGAAGCGGGGAACACACTGGAGAGGAGCCGAAATTCATGCCGGCTTTTGGCGAGTACGATTGGGAGGGCAGCGAGGAGGCAAAGCGGGCCCTGCGTCATAAGGTGGAAGCCGAACGATCCGACTCCGTGAAGGAATCGATCCGTTATTGGCAGAAGAGCGATCAAATCAGCCGCAGCCTGACGACGACGAAAAAAACGCTCGAGGAAGTCGTCGGGTTGGGCCAGGGTTTCGATATCGTTTTTCGCGAAATGACGTTCGGCGGCAAGAAGACCGGACTTTTCTTTATTAATGGCTTCGTTAAGGACACGATTCTTCAGGAAGTCCTCAAACGGCTGACTTATTTGACTCCCGAAGACTTAAGTTCGGGCGCGCTGCGATCCTTTTTCGAACTGTACATTCCTCATATCCAAGTTGAGAAAACGGATGAACTGAGCAAGGCCATCAACGGTGTTCTGGTCGGCATGAGTGCTTTTTTTATCGAAGGGGAGCAGTCGGCGATTCTGCTGGATACCCGCATTTATCCGGTGCGCAGCCCCGAGGAGCCCTCCCTCGAACGGGTTGTTCGCGGCGCGAGGGACGGATTTACGGAGACTTTGGTGACGAACGTGATTCTGGTACGCAGACGCCTGCGCGACCCCGGTGTAAAATTCGAAGTGATGAAGGTAGGCCGCCGGTCGCAAACCGATGTCTGCGTGGCCTATATCGATGACATCGTGGACAAGGTGCTGGTTGACGCCGTAAAAGAAAAGATTCAGGCGGTGGAACTCGACGGGATTCCGCTGGCCGACAAGCAGTTGGAGGAAGCGATCGTCAAGAGGGGCTGGAACCCCTATCCGATGGTGCGCTATTCCGAGCGTCCGGACGTTGTCGCCTCGCATTTGATGGAGGGACGGGTCGTGATCCTTGTCGACACTTCCCCGAGTGTCATGATTTTGCCGACGAGCTTCTTCGACCTCTGCCAGCATGCGGAAGAAAACCGGCAGACGCCGTTTATGGGCACCTATTTGCGCTGGGTCAGATTTTTCGGCATCTTCGCCTCCTTATTTCTTTTGCCGTTATGGCTTCTCGTCGTCATTCATCCGGAACTAAAACCGGTAGCGCTGGACTTTATCGGACCGCAAAAAATGGCCAAAATTCCGCTGATCGCCCAGTTCCTGATGGTGGAATTCGGGGTGGATCTGATGCGCATGGCCGCGGTTCACACCCCCACGCCGCTGGCCTCCGCCATGGGGTTGATTGCGGCGATTTTGATCGGGGATATCGCGGTAAAGAGCGGTCTGTTCGTTAACGAGGTGGTGCTGTACATGGCGGTCGCCGCCATCGGCATGTTCGCCACGCCGAGCTATGAGCTGGGGCTGGCGAACCGGGTGGTCAGGTTACTGATGATTATCCTGGTGTCGATTTTCGGGGGCCCCGGGTTTATCGGCGGAATCACGGCGTTTGTCATTTTTCTAAGCTTGCAGCGGTCGTTTAATACTTCCTACCTGTGGCCGTTTATTCCTTTTAATGCAAAGGCGATGGCAGCTATCATCCTCCGTGTTCCGGTGCTCACTTCCAAGCTAAGGCCTTCCATGAACAAGACGAGGGACCGGACGAGGATGCCGCGCGAGAGACGGGATTCGTAAGCCAGTCCGAAAAAAACACAAATGATATTCCTAAAAATCCATTTTTCAGTTGGGTGGTTGTTTGCTATACTGATGAAAACTGAAAGTGGAGGACTGCATAGATGTATTTACACGGTACCAGCAAAATCAATTCCAAGGGACATCTGGAAATCGGCGGATGCGATACGGTAGAGCTGAAAGAAACTTACGGCACTCCGCTGTATATTATGGATGAAGCCTTGATCCGGCAAAGATGCCGTGAATATATGGAAGCGTTCCGGGCATCGGGCTTGTCCTTCCAGGTGGCATACGCCAGCAAAGCGTTCTGCGTCATGGCCATGTGCCGGCTGGCCGAGGAAGAGGGACTTTCCCTTGACGTCGTATCGGAAGGGGAATTATATACGGCACTGCAAGCTGGTTTCCCTGCGCAGCGTATCCATTTTCACGGCAATAACAAAACCCCGGAAGAGCTGGAGATGGCCATTCAGGCCAACATTGGCTGTTTCGTCGTGGATAATTTTACCGAGATGCACATGCTGCAGGCGCTTGCCGCCGAAAAAGGCGTCACCGTCAACATCCTGTTGCGCGTAACGCCAGGAGTGGAGGCCCACACCCACGAATACATTTCCACCGGGCAAACGGATTCGAAGTTCGGCTTCGATATCGGGAACGGCTCCGCTTATGAAGCGGTAGAACAGGCTTCCCGGAGCTTGAATCTGAATTTGCTCGGGCTGCATTCCCATATCGGCTCGCAAATTTTTGAGGTCGAAGGCTTCCAGATGGCGGTGGAACGCGTGGCGGAATTTTCGCTTCGCGTTAAAGATCAACTGAATGTGATCTTTAAAGTCATCAACCTTGGTGGAGGCTTCGGCATCCGCTACACGTCCGAGGACACGCCGCTTCAAGTTTCCGATTATGTGAAGGCGATTACGGACGCGGTAAAATCTTCTTTTGCCGCCGGTTATCCGCAGCTGCCGGAAATTTGGGTGGAGCCGGGTCGCAGTATCGTGGGCGACGCCGGAACGACGCTTTACACGGTGGGTACGAGCAAGGACATCCCGGGGGTCCGGAAGTATGTTTCCGTTGACGGCGGTATGACCGATAACCCGCGTCCGGCGCTGTACGAATCCAAGTATGAAGCCATGCTGGCGAACCGCGGGCTGGATGCGGCCGAGGAGACGGTGTCCATCGCGGGGAAATGCTGCGAAAGCGGCGACATGTTGATCTGGGATCTGGAACTGCCGAAGGTCAAATCCGGCGATTTGCTGGCGGTCGCTTGCACCGGGGCGTACAACTACGCGATGGCAAGCAATTACAACCGGATCCGCCGCCCTGCGGTCGTGTTCGTTCAAAACGGTCAAAGCGATCTGGTGGTCAAGCGGGAGACACTGCAGGACATTACCTCCTGCGACGTGATTCCCGAGCGCATCGCCAAACAGCCGTCTTTGAAATAAAAAGGCCTGGTGATAGAAACTTAAAAAACAGAGGTGCGCAGCCAGTTCATTTCGATGAACTGGCTTTTTCGGTACCTGCTTTTTAGTCCGTATTTTGCTACCGGAGGGATTTCATAGTACACTGGAATAGGTTTGTCCCACGTGTATGCTCACTAAAGAAGAAGAGGAAGTGACCCATATGAAAAAAGGAAAGATCGTTTTGGAAAAGGGCGGAGAAGTGGAGATCCAGTTTCTGCCCGAAGAAGCTCCGGGTACGGTGGCGAATTTCGAGAAGTTGGCGAATTCCGGCTTCTATAACGGCTTGACGTTCCACCGCGTGATCCCCGGCTTTGTAGCTCAAGGCGGATGTCCGGTCGGAAACGGCACCGGCGGTCCAGGCTACACGATCAAGTGCGAAACGGCAACGAATACGACGAAGCATGAGCGCGGCGTGTTGTCGATGGCCCATGCCGGGAAAGATACCGGCGGCAGCCAGTTCTTCATCGTGTATGAGCCGCAGCCTCACCTGAACGGAGTACATACCGTATTCGGTAAAGTCACTTCCGGAATGGACCTGGTGGACCAGATCCGCCCAGGGGATAAAATGAAAGAGGTTACCGTCTGGGACGAGTAATCCCCGAAATGCGAAAGGGCTCCCGGCCGATCTTCGGCCAAGGGAGCCCTTTCGCTATTTCATGATGAATGAAGTTAAGATTGCCGGTCGGCCGCTTCGTCCTTGACTTCCTCCCGGAAGCCGCGGATGCTGTCCAGACGGCGGGCGTTCTTTTCTTCAATTTGCCGCTTTTCCTCGCCGGTGATTTCGTCGGCATGCTCGCTCAAGTATTCCTGGCCTTCGCGGAAGTTGCGGATCGTATTTTGGATGTTGTCCTGCAGCTTTTCCACATTATCGGCGCGGTTGTCGGGTTTGGCCATGGCAGTTCCCTCCTGAAGGTTTCTTCCCCGGGAAGCGGGGCAATGTTATTGTCGCACTCAAGCGCTGATTTTATTCCGGAACGGGGTTTGGCTTAGCAGAGCCCAATCCGATTTGCGGCGTTGTTGTATTTTTATTTTTTTTATGCTATTCTTTCCTCAAGTCAGATGGATTTATGACTTTATCAAATTTATATGCATTCCTTCGGGGCAGGGTGAAATTCCCTACCGACGGTGATGGCGGGTCTTGAGATTTCCAGCAATAGCGGAAACCGAGGCCGGCACAAGTCCGTGACCCGTATGCGGGATCTGCCCGCATATGGCTGAGCCGGTGCGATTCCGGGACCGACAGTATAGTCTGGATGGGAGAAGGAGACGCGAAAAGCATTCGTACGTTAAAGTTCATGTTTTCACATGGTCTATTTGTGTTTCCATGTTGAACGATATGTTCGTTTTGACGGAGGCGAAGTATGCCTGCAGGCTATGATTTTATCATGGCTTGGTTAGGTGTAATTTAATGCAGCTTTTATTTCGCGGATGATCACTCTCAACAGCTCCTGCCGGAATGCTCCGGCAGGAGTTTTTTATGTCTAAGGCACAAGGAGGGGCGGTTATGCAAACGATCGGCGATGAATATTACATGGAGCTCGCCCTGCAAATGGCCGAACGCGCCCAGGGGCAGACCGGGATCAATCCGGTCGTCGGAGCCGTCGTGGTGAAAGACGGCGCGGTGGTCGGCCTGGGCGCCCACCTGAAAAGGGGAACGCCGCACGCGGAAGTGCACGCGCTCCGCATGGCGGGCCCCTTGGCCGAAGGGAGCACGGTATACGTTACGCTGGAGCCTTGCAGCCATTACGGCATGACGCCTCCTTGCGCGGAGCGGTTGATCGAGGATAAGGTGGCGCGGGTTGTCGTGGCCACCGAAGATCCCAACCCGCAGGTGGCCGGGCGGGGAATCGGACTGCTGCGGCAAAACGGGATTGAAGTGACGACCGGGGTGCTTCGAGACCGGGCCGTGGCGTTAAACCGGAAATTCATCAAATACATTACAACCGGTCTTCCTTACGTGACGATTAAAACGGCCAGTACGCTGGACGGTAAAATCGCGACGAAAACGGGCGACAGCAAGTGGATTTCGAATGAAGCCTCGCGCGAAATCGTGCATACGATGCGACACCGCCATCAGGGCATTATGGTCGGCTCCGGAACGGTGCTTGCGGATGATCCGCAATTGACGACACGCCTGGCGGTTCCCGGATTGGATCCGGTGCGCATTATCGTGGATTCGACGCTTCGCGTTCCTGTCGCCAGCCGGGTGCTGAGCGACGGAGCGGCGCCGACCCTCGTCCTGACGACCGAGATGGCGGACCGCGCAAAGATGGCTGTCCTGGCGGAGCGGGGCATTGAGGTGATTCCCTGCGGGGCGGGGCCTCATGTTGATTTGCAGCTGGCGCTCCAGAGACTCGGGGAACGGGAAATCTCCTCCGTCCTAGTCGAGGGCGGCGGACGATTGAACGGCTCCCTGCTGGAAAAGAGGCTGGTGGACGAGATCGTCTTGTTTTTCGCCCCGAAATTGATCGGCGGGGGCGAAGCGCCGGGAAGCTTTATTTTCTCGGGATATGAAAAAATGAGCGAGGCCGTAACGCTGACAAGTGTAGAAGTCGAGACGATCGGAGACAATGTCTGTATTCAAGGAAGGCCGGTCTGGCCGGAGAAGGAGCAAGCGGACATCCAAGGAAGTACGGAAGCGTAAAGGAGGCAGCCAATGTTTACAGGGCTTATCGAGGAGATCGGGACGATGAAATCGGTTAGCCGTCAAGGGGAAGCGCTAGTTCTGCACATTGCGGCCAAGGTCGTCACCGAAGGGTTAAAACCGGGCGACAGCATCGCCGTTAACGGGGTATGCCTGACGGCGGTATCTTTTGACGATCATTCGTTTATGGTCGATGTGATGCCGCAAACGTACCGGCATACCAACCTCAAGGATCTGAAGTCCGGCAGCAAAGTCAATCTCGAACGGGCGATGGCGGCCGGCGGCCGGTTCGGCGGTCATATCGTGCAGGGTCATGTGGACGGAACGGGTCAAATCGTGCGTAAGCGTCAGGATCAAAATTCCGTCGTATACGAGATCCGACTGGCCGACGCTTCCCTCTCGCGGTACATCATTCCCCAAGGTTCCATTACGGTGGACGGGATCAGTCTGACCGTGGTAGAAACGCATGACGGCGGGTTTTCCATATCGATTATTCCCCATACCCTAAAAGAGACGATCCTCGCCTATAAAGGGGCGGGGGATACGGTTAACCTGGAGTGCGATGTGCTTGGCAAATATGTAGAACATCTTTTGAATTACGGAGCTTCGGGAAATGGAGTCCGGAAGACGGCTTCCGCTTCCACGCGCGGCATCGATCCGCAATTTCTGTCGGAGCACGGATTTATGTAAAATTGGAGGGATTCCCATGAGCGAGTTTCAACTGGACCGCGTGGAAGAAGCGATATACGAACTGATGCGCGGCAAAGTGATCATCGTGGTGGATGACGAAGACCGGGAAAATGAAGGGGATTTTGTGGCGCTGGCCGAGATGGCCACGCCGGAAGTGATCAATTTTATGATCACTCAGGGCCGTGGGCTGGTGTGCCTGCCGATTACGGCGGAGCGTGCCGAGGAACTGGAACTGGCGCCGATGGTTACCCAAAATACCGACTACCACGGGACGGCGTTTACCGTTTCGATCGATCATAAAGATACGACGACCGGAATTTCCGCCTATGAACGCTCTTTAACGGTTCGCGGGATCATGGACCCGAAGGCGAAGCCGTCGGACTTCCGGCGGCCGGGCCATATGTTCCCGCTGATCGCCAAGAAGGGCGGCGTTCTGCGCCGGGCGGGTCATACCGAAGCGGCCGTCGATCTGGCCCGGATGTGCGGCTCGTATCCCGCCGGCGTCATTTGCGAGGTGATTAAAGAGGACGGGACGATGGCGAGACTCCCCGATCTGGTGGAAATCGCCAGGAAGCATGATTTGAAGCTCATCAGCGTCAAAGACCTGATACATTACCGCAACGAGAAGGAAAAGCTGGTCAACCGGGAAGTCGAGGTACGGATGCCGACCGATTACGGTGAATTCCGGGCGGTAGCTTATACGAATGAGGTGGACACCAAGGAACATGTGGCCCTCGTTAAAGGCGACATCAACGGGAATGAACCGGTTCTGGTTCGGGTTCACTCCGAATGTCTCACCGGCGACGTCTTTCACTCGCACCGCTGCGATTGCGGCCCGCAATTCGAAGCCGCGCTACGCCAGATCGAACAAGAAGGGCGAGGGGTTCTTCTCTATATGCGCCAGGAAGGCCGCGGGATCGGACTGGTCAACAAGCTGAAAGCCTACAAGCTGCAGGAAGAGGGATTCGATACGGTCGACGCCAACCTGAAGCTGGGCTTCCCGGCCGACCTGCGGGATTACGGCATCGGAGCGCAAATTCTCAAGGATTTGGGCGTATGCCAAATCCGGCTGCTTACGAATAATCCGCGAAAGATTAAAGGCCTGGAAGGATACGGTTTGGAAGTGGTGGAACGGGTACCGCTGCAAATGAAAGAGAATGCCGACAATACCCGTTACCTGCATACGAAGCAAGCCAAGCTCGGGCATATGCTGAAATTCGACGATCTGGAGCAGAACGAATCCGCCGAGGTTTAAGATCGGGCAACACGTCCGTTTCGAAATCGGCACATAAACAAGTTTCAATCACAGGGAGGATGAAATTCATGATGAATGTTTTTGAAGGCAATCTGGTATCGGAAGGTTTAAAATACGGCATCGTTGTAGGCCGGTTTAACGAGTTTATTACAAGCAAGCTGCTTAGCGGAGCGCTCGATGCCCTGAAGCGTCACGGCGTCAAGGAAGAAGAAATCAGCGTCGCATGGGTACCGGGGGCGTTTGAAATTCCTTTGGCCGCCCAGAAGCTGGCGGAAAGCGGGAATTACGACGCGGTCATCACTCTCGGCACCGTCATTCGGGGTTCCACGTCGCATTATGATTATGTCTGCAACGAGGTGGCCAAGGGCGTTGCGGCCATCGGTCTGAAGACCGGTATACCGACCATATTCGGCGTCGTGACGACGGAAAATATCGAGCAGGCGATTGAGCGCGCGGGTACCAAGGCCGGGAACAAGGGCTGGGACGCCGCAATGGCCGCGATCGAAATGGCAAACTTGACGAAACAGCTAAAATAGTGCTTATTTAATGTAGTACCCTATTTTTCGGGTACTGCATTTTTCTTTTTAGAGGCACGGGTTGCTTCGCGATTGGTACGACGGGTGGAGGATGTTCATTGACGACCGTATTATATAAACTGGAGACATTTGAGGGGCCGCTGGATTTGCTGCTGCATCTGATCGATAAGGCCGAGATCGATATTCACCAAATTTCGATCAGTGAGATCACGGACCAGTACCTCGAGTATTTGCACAATATGCAGGAATTGGAACTTGAGGTAACCAGCGAGTTCCTCGTCATGGCGGCCACGCTGCTGTCCATAAAATCCAAACAGCTCCTGCCCAAACCGCCCGTTATTGAACTGGAGGACGATTTCGATTATTTGCTGGAGGAAGAAGAGGATCCGAGGGACGAGCTGATCCGCCAGTTGATCGAGTATCGCAAATATAAAGGGATTGCCGAGCATCTTCATGAGCGCGAGTGGGAACGCAGCTTGATCTTTTCCAAAGAGCCCGAAGATTTAACGCCCTATTTGCCGGACATCGAGGAGAACCCGGTAAAGGGGCTCCACGCCGCCGATCTGATCGCGGTGTTTCAGAAGGCGATCCGTAAATCCGTCAAGCGTAATGCGGTGGCGCGGATTCATCGCGACGAAATTTCGGTAAAGGACCGGATTAGGGAGGTCGTGTCCGCCCTGGAAACCGTGGGAAAAGGCGGAAGACTGTTATTTTCCAAGCTGCTGCATCAGGAGATGCACAGACATGAGATTGTCGTGACTTTTTTGGCCGTATTGGAGTTAATGAAAATGAAACAAATCGTATGCTACCAGAACAAATTGTTCGATGATATCGTCATGGAGTGGAGAGGGGAAGGAAAGGCCGATGAATTATCAGGAATTGAAATCGATTATTGAGGGGTTGCTCTTTCTGGCGGGGGAGGAAGGCATCAGTCCGAAGCAGCTGGCGGAAGTGACGGACCAGCGGCAGGACTTGATTGTCGAAGCCTTGCAGGATATGAAGAGCTCCTTCGAGAATCAGGGTCGGGGGCTGCAGATCGTTCAGATCGCCGGAAACTACCAGTTGGCCACGTTGCCTCAGCATGCGCCGTATTTCGAGAAACTGGCCTACTCCCCCTCGCGTTCCACTTTGTCGCAGGCGGCCTTGGAGACGCTCTCCATCATCGCATACCGTCAGCCGATTACCCGGATTGAAGTGGAGGAAATTCGCGGGGTCAAGTCGGAACGGGCGATCCACACGCTGGTCAACAAGGATTTGATCGAAGAAGTGGGCCGGGCGGATGCGATCGGCAGACCGATTTTGTACGGGACGACGAAGGCGTTCCTCGATTATTTCGGACTTGCGAGCCTTCAAGATTTGCCGGATTTGGCCGATTTCGAAAGCAGCGAGCAGTTGGAAGAGGAAACGCAGCTGTTATTCCAGAAACTGGAGGAACAGCAGTTGACGTTTGACGATGTGGACAAGGATGAACCGAATTAATTAGAACCGTCCCGGTGGGGCGGTTTTTTTATTTTTGGCAAACCTGTAATTTTTTTAGGAACCCCGAGTCATACTAATCGGAGCTTAATATTCCATAGAATGGCATGGAGGGCTTTCCTGTGTGGATTTTTTGGCTCGGAAGCATCCTGGTTTTGTTGCTGCTGGTCGTCCTATTCGTCATCCTGAATTCCAAAATTACAATTCGCTTGAGAGCTAAAAAAGAAAACCGGGACGAACTTATCCAGCTTGACGTCACACTTCTGTTCGGTTTGTTATCGCTTCATTATGAAATTCCGGCCATGGGTTTTGCCGATCTGAAGAAAGGTTTGTGGGTCGAGAGCGGCCGGATCGACAATTTTACGCCCGGGCCTTCGGCGGCCGGGGAGGACGCGATCAACAAGGATAAGGTAAAACATTGGATGCAGCAGCTTCGTGAGTTGGTGACGGCGACGGAAGGGTTTAAAAGATGGCTGGTCAACACGCTTCAAAAGATCTCTTTTGTCCAGTTCGATTGGTCCACCAATGTGGCCATGCGGGACGCGGCGCATACCGCTACGCTAACCGGAGCTTTGTGGGCCGTAAAAAGCACGATTGTCGGATGGCTGTCCTATCATATCAGGCTGCGCCGGCGTCCCAAGCTGTTTGTCGTTCCCCTGTTCGGGACAAGCCCGACATTCTCCACGGAATTGGTCTGCAGGGCTGAAATTAGCTTCGGTTATGCTGTTTACGCCGGACTGATATTGATTTATCGGGTTTTGAAAGTAAAGGGCGGCTTGAAAAGATGGCGTCGGCTCCTTACCGGAACAAAACCGCAATAGGGACGGCTTGCATATTTCCCTTCGGGACAGGACAACCTAATGCTTGCTTAATAAATTCGGTTTATTAAGGAGGTAATGACCCAATGAATGAACATCCAATCCAAGGCCTTATGCAGACCGCTATGGAAAATATTAAAGATATGGTCGATGTGAACACGATCGTGGGCGAGCCCGTCCAGACGCCGGACGGAAGCGTCATTTTACCGATCAGCCGCGTTGGCTTCGGCTTTGCCGCAGGGGGAAGCGACTTTAACCTTGACGAGCAAGACGGAAAAAGCGCAACGCATGCCGACGGCGGAAAAGGCCGGCCTTTCGGCGGCGGCAGCGGCGGCGGCGTATCGATCAATCCCATCGCCTTCCTGGTCGTGGGCAAGCAGGGGGTAAATATCGTTCCGTTGGACAATCAGACCCATCTGATGGAGAAAATCATCGACGCCGTTCCTTCGGTGATCGACCGAATCCAATCGATGCTGCCGAACAACGGCGGAGCACAGACACAGACAACAGGCGCAATGTCAACGGCAAACATGGCGAACGCGACGGTTGGAACACCCCCAACTCCCGCTATCCATCCTTTTGCGTAATCGCTGCTCCCTTTCCGGGACCCCGGGAGGGGTCTTTTTTTGAACAGTAGCGAAAGTGCCGTTGTGTTTGCCGATCAGGGCTTGGACATACTCCCATGAACCGCAGCATATAATATACCAGTTCGCATAAGCGAAAGTCGGAGGAATAAAGATGAAACGTACATCCAGAATTCAGGCTCTTGGCATGTTTAGCTTAAGCCTTATATGTGCGCTATCGTTATCGGGACGCGCGCAGGGTGAGCCGGCGGCCCCGACAACGCACGCTCAGGCAGCCTCGCTGATCGATGTGTCATCCGGGCGGATCCTATACAGTTCGTCGGGAGACCAAGAGCTCCCCATCGCCAGTCTGACCAAGATCATGACGGCCATCGTCGCGATCGAGCACGGTAAACCCGGCGACCTTGTCAAAGTGAGCCGGAACGCGTACGGCAAAGAGGGCTCGTCGATCTATCTTCGCCTCGGCGAGGAAATGAGCCTGGAGAACATGCTCTACGGCTTGATGCTCAGGTCCGGCAACGACGCGGCGACGGCGATCGCCGAGCATGTCGGCGGTTCCGAGGAAGGGTTCGTTTACTTGATGAACCAGAAGGCCAAGCTGCTTGGGCTGGAGCATACGCAATTTAAGAATCCACACGGGCTTGATGCCAAAGGGCATTATTCTTCGGCGAACGATTTGGCCAAGCTTACGGCGTACGCCCTGCATAACCCTTTATTTAAAGAAATCGTGAAAACGCCGAGCCGCAAAGCGCCGAACCCTAACGATCCCTGGGATTACCGCTGGGATAACAAAAATAAAATGCTCCGCTTTTATGAAGGGGCAGACGGCGTGAAAACAGGGTATACCAAGACGGCAAGGCGCTGTCTGGTCAGTTCCGCCACCCGTGGCGGCCAGCAGTTGGTCGCGGTCACGATCAACGACGGGGATGACTGGAACGACCATCGAAAATTGCTGGATTTCGGCTTCGCCCATTTTCCCCTGCAAACGCTGATCGAAGAAGGGCAAGCGGTGAAAACCGGCTTAACCGCCGGCAGCGGGTTTCGATACCCGCTCACGGATAGCGAGAAGCGGGAGGTCGAGCTCCGTCTGAAGATCAGGGAAGGGGGTGCCTTGTCCTTCGGTTATCGCGGAGAGATTGTAGTTTCGCTTCAAGGGCGGGAAATCGGCAAGGTACCGGTCTACCAAAGTCGCTCCGACGACGGCGCCCCGCCCGCGGCAAGCAGCTTCGGGCAGGGTGCGGCTTCTTCTTTCGATCAATCGGGCGGCAAGCGGCCCGGCTCGCTGGAAACGGTGCTGAGGAGGCTGTTCCTGGCGGGGGATTAATGGAGCGTTTTTGCGGAAGGGGGAAATCTTGGTGGTCAATAAAATATGGCTAGCCTTAATACTCATCGGTTTTTTATTCGCCGCCGTGAAAGGCGACATTAACGTGGTTACCCAGGCTGCTTTTGAAGGAGCCGCTACCGGAGTAACCGTTTGTTTCGGACTCATCAGTGTTCTGGTTTTTTGGATGGGGGTGATGAAGCTTGCCGAGGAATCCGGCCTGGTCAAAGTCATCTCGCGTCTTTTGGGGCCGGTCGTTTCCTATTTGTTTCCCGATGTTCCGAAGAACCATCCCGCCATGGGATATATTTTATCGAATATGAGCGCCAATCTGCTGGGGCTTGGCAATGCCGCCACCCCGATGGGCATTCGGGCGATGCAGCAGCTGCAGGAGCTGAACCCCGACAAAGAAACGGCATCTCCCGCCATGTGTACCTTGCTGGCGCTGAATACGGCGAGCATTACGCTGATTCCGACGACCTTGATCGCCATACGCATGAATTACCATTCGGCAAATCCCGCGGAGATCGTCGGATCTACTCTGTTAGCCACAGCCATCGCCACATTTGCCGCCATCGCCGCGGACCGTTGGTGCAGAAAAAGATACAGCTGGAAAAAGCCGCCGACCGTTACGCCCTCCACGCCCAATCTATCGATGAAGAGGTGAGATGACATTTGCTGAACTGGGTCAATCTGTTGTCCGCCTGGGCCGTGCCGGTTATGATCGCATTCATTCCTTTATACGCCTACATAAAGAAAGTTCCCGTCTACGAATCTTTTGTGGATGGGGCCAAGGACGGCTTTTCAACGGCGATCGGGATTATTCCGCATTTGGTAGGTATGATGGTAGCCATCAGTGTCTTTCGGGCTTCGGGTGCGCTGGAGTTTTTCGTCGGGTGGATGACGCCTTTTCTGGAGGCGCTTCGCGTCCCTTCGGAAGTACTGCCCCTCGGAATTCTTCGGCCGTTGACAGGGACCGGTTCATTGGCTTTTACGACCGATTTGATCAAAACGTACGGACCCGATTCGATGATCGGACGCATTGCCTCTACCATCCAGGGAAGCACGGATACGACGCTTTATGTGTTGACGGTGTACTTCGGAGCAGTCGGGATCCGGAACGGAAGATACGCGTTGAAGGTCGGATTGTTTTCCGACGTGGTCGGGTTTGTCGCGGCGATTGCCGTATGTCTTGTATTGTTTGGATAATTTTGCGTGACCTTTTTCCTAGATGAAGTTCCTATTAGTCCTAAATTCACGGACCGATACTCCTGATTACGCTCAGGGTTATCGGTTTTTTTTAGTTGTTATGGTTAAATGAATAGGTCTGCATTTTTTGCAAATACATAACGGAAAGAGGGAATTACATAACATGCGGATGAAAAGTGCATGGAAGAAAAAAATGGGGGCGGCCGCTATAACGGCGCTGCTGCTTACTACCGTGTTCTCGTCCACCGGCGTACAAGCCGAGACGGAACTGAACTGGGTCGTAGGGCAAGGACAAACGGTAACGCTCGGGAACAATCTGGCCGATCTGAAGCTGAGCGAGGACTTTGTGTTCCTGAATGGCACCGACACCCAAACCTTCGAGCGGGAAAGCGGAGGCGTCCCGAACGGCTTGGAGATCGGTTCCGTATTCCCGATCGCCGAAGATCAAACGTGGTCGGTCTACTTCGAATATGAAGAAAGCGGTCATATTTCGGATGACGAGAAGGACGAAATCGACGCTGACGCCTTATTGGACAGCTACAAAAAGGGGACTGAAGAGAGCAACAAAGAACGGCCGGAAGAAGATCACATGTTTGTGGACGGATGGGAAACGCCTCCGGCCTACGACGAGAAGCTGAAAAGCTTGACCTGGGCATTGCGAGGGCATGACATTAACAACAACACCTTTATCAACTACAACATTAGAATTTTAACGCGACAGGGCAACGTATCCGCCATTTTGGTCTCCGATCCGAACGAACTGGGGGCATCCAAGAAGATCTTGGAGGACCAGCTGCTGCCGGCCTTTACGCTTAAAGAAGGTCAGCGTTATGAGGATTTCGACGCCAAGACGGACAAGAAGGCCGAATACGGGTTGACGGCCTTGATTCTTGGCGGAGCGGGTTTAGCGGTGGCGAAAAAAGTCGGGCTGATCGCCGGTCTGGTTCTGCTGTTGAGAAAGTTCTGGTATGTCATTATCGCCGCTTTGGGCGTCGTTTGGCGCTTGATCACCGGTAAGAAAAAGAATAACCAGAATCCGCCGACGGAAGTGGCGGAAGGCCCTCAGGACGGGATGAACGGCGAAACCGGGCAGCCGGAAGAATCCCAGGATCGTCCGGCCAATCCGCCGGGGCCAGGGCAAACCTTATAACGAAAAAGGATAGGATGCGGGAGGCGCAAGTTGCCTCCCGCTATTGTTAATTTCAGGTTCTATGGGTATCATGTGTATGAGGTGACTTATTTACATGGAGAGATTGCAGAAGATTTTGGCGGGGGCGGGTGTCGCGTCACGCCGGAAGTGCGAGGAACTGATTCAAAGCGGCCGGGTTCAGGTCAACGGGGAGACCGTTACCGAACTGGGAACCAAAGCGGATCCCGCAGCGGACGTGATTACCGTCGACGGGAAAACGGTCGGTGCGCAGAAGAAAATGTACATCGTGTTCAACAAACCGAAAGGCGTCATCACGAGCGCCTCGGATCCACAGGGCCGAAAAATCGTCACCGACTATTTGAAGGGGATTAACGAGCGGCTGTACCCGGTAGGCCGCCTGGATTACGATACGGAAGGCTTGCTGCTGTTAACCAATGATGGCGAATTTGCCCATCTGCTGACTCATCCGAAGCATCATGTGGCGAAGACTTATCTGGCTACGGTCAAAGGCGTCCCTCATGGCACGGCTTTGGACAAGCTGAAGAACGGGATCATGCTGGAGGACGGAATGACGGCCCCCGCCGAGGTGGAATATTACGATATCGATCCGGAAGAGAAACACGCGACCATTTCCATCACGATTTACGAGGGAAGGAACCGGCAGGTGCGCAGAATGTTTGAGGCGATTCAACACCCGGTCACCAAATTGAAGCGGATATCCTTCGGCGATCTGTATCTCGGCAACCTCAAGAGAGGGTTATACCGTCACTTGACCAAGGAAGAGGTCGAAGGTTTAATCAAGCTGGCGAGAACGGCCGGCAAGCCCGGAAACAGACCAACCCCCAAAAAAGACAAATGAAAAAATAACACAGCACAACGTCGGTGCTGTGTTATTTTTTATTACATGAGTTTAGGAATCCATTCCTTTTAGGTCGTAAAGTAAAATCGAAAGGCCTGAAGAAGCCTTGATTTTATAAGGTTGTGTAAGCTTTAATAACAGGAAGCGATTACATTTGCAAAAAAAACTATTGATTATTTTGGGATGATCTTCTATGCTAAGAGTACAAAAGAAATAAAGTTAAAGCACTTAAACTTTAGGTTAATGCGTGTGAGTATTGAAATCACATGTAATTTGACGACAAAAAGTTAAAGCGCTTTAATTTTAGAAAGAGGATGGTGGTTTTGTGACTCGTCGTGAGAGTCGGAGGCAAACATTTTACATGTACTTGTTTATTTCACCTTGGATCATCGGCTTCCTTGTTTTTGCGCTTTACCCGATTTTGTCGTCGCTTTATTTCAGCTTTACGGACTATGACATCATTCATCCCCCCGAGTTTATCGGATTGGCGAATTACCGGGAGATGTTCCAAAATGAACTCTTCTGGCAATCCGTTCGGGTAACCCTGAAGTTCACTTTTATCAGCGTTCCCGTCCAGCTTTTGCTCGCGCTCGGGTTTGCGCTGCTGCTGAACCAGAAAATTCCGCTGCGCGGATTTTTCAGAACGGCGATGTATTTCCCGAGCATGGTGTCGGGGGTTGCGATGTCATTATTGTGGTATTGGATTTTCAATCCGCAAATCGGTCTGTTCAATTACATGCTGTCCTGGTTTGGAATCAGAGGTCCGGCCTGGCTGATGGACCCGGATACCGCTTTGTACGCGCTGATTATTATGACGTTTTGGACAGCCGGGTCCGGAATGATTCTGTTCCTTGCCGGACTTCAGGGCGTGCCGTCCAGTTTGGTGGAGGCGGCCAGACTCGATGGGGCGGGAAGGTTCAAAATTTTTGTGCACGTCGTCTTGCCCATGATCTCCCCGGTTTTGCTGTTCCAACTCATCATGGGCATCATCGATTCGTTCCAGGTCTTCACACAGGCCTACGTAATGACGCAGGGCGGGCCGAATTACTCCACCTGGTTTTACGTCTACAACCTGTACACCAGCGCATTCAAAGAATATCGCGCCGGCTACTCCTCGGCGCTTGCCTGGGTACTATTGATCGCGGTTATGCTTTGTACCGCCTTGATTATGAAGCTGTCCAACCGCTTCGTTCATTATGAGGGAGGTGGCCGAAGATGAGCACGGTTCGAACGGCCGCGGAACGCGGGCGCCCATCGTTTGAAACCCCGGGTGCGCGCAAACCGGATACGGTGAAAATCGTCAGTTTTCTGCTTTTGCTGGCGACGACTTTTACGATGCTGCTTCCCCTGTTTTTTATGGTTTCCACGTCGCTGAAATCGAGCCGGGAGATGTTGAAATTCCCGCCGACTTTTATACCGGAAACCTGGAGTTTTGGGAACTACCTCGAGATTTTCGATACGCTGCAATTCGGCACGTTGTATAAAAACAGCCTCATCGTCGCCGCGATGAGCGTACTCGGAACGTTGATCTCCTCGGCGCTGGTGGCTTACGGGTTTGCGAGATATCGGGGTCGGGGCAACAACATCTGGTTTATGCTGCTGCTCAGCACGATGATGCTGCCTTATCCGGCGATCATGGTGCCGCAGTTCATCCTGTTTTCCAAGCTGCAGTGGATCGATACTTTTTTGCCGCTGATCGTACCCGCGTTTTTCGGGTCCGCGTATAACATCTTTTTACTGCGCCAATTTTTCCTGACCCTGCCCGATGATTTGTTTGACGCGGGACGGATGGACGGGTGCAGCGAACTGCGGATCTGGTACAAGATCGCGTTGCCGCTCTCCGGGCCCGCTTTGGCTACGGTGGCGATATTCGCTTTTATCTATAGCTGGAATGATCTGCTGACCCCGGTGCTCTACTTGAGCTCGTCCGAGCATTTTACGCTTCCGATCGGTATGTCGTCGTTAACATCGTCGAGATTTCGGATTCCGCCTTGGCATTTACTGATGGTCGCGTCCGTTCTGGCGATGGTTCCGATCGTCACTTTGTTTGCCGTAGCCCAGAAGCAGTTTGTGGAGGGGATCGTTCTCACCGGCATTAAGTCGTAGTATAGCTTGGGGGAGCGAGTCCATCAAAATCATATTCAATGAGGAGGATTTGAACATGAACATTCGGAGAAGGCGAAAAGGTATTGTTGGAATGATATTGATCCTGGTAGCGGCGATGGCCTTGTCTGGCTGCGCCGGCGGAAAGTCGGCGGCGGATACGGCCCCCGGCGGCGGTGAAACGGATTCCGGCGGAGGCGGTCAAGTGACCATCACGCATTACACGATCGATTCCCCGGATCGTACGTTTATCGAGCAGCTTGTCCCTGAATTTGAAAAGCAGCATCCCAATATCAAGGTGAAAGTGGAGAAAGCGCCTTACGAGCAGTTCGACAGCAAACTGCAGACGCTGATCGCCGGCGGAAATTCGCCCGATGTGACGAGCCACTACGGCTACGGCGGTTTCGCGGAATATTACAACAAAGGCATGCTGCTTGATTTGACCGACCTGATGAAGGAAGACGGGTTTGACGCCGCAACGTACAGCATTCCCAAGGAACTGATGGAAATCTATAAAGTGAACGAGCAAACCTACGGTATACCGGTCAATATCTACGTAACTTTGATGATGTACAACAAGGACATGTTTGATGCGGCCGGTTTGCCGTACCCGCCGAGCGATTATGAGGACAAAAGCTGGACGTTCGACAAGATGGTGGAGTATGCCAAACAAATGACCGTGGTATCCGACGATATCGCCAAGACCCAATACGGGGTGGATTTCGCTTGGTCGGAACGCGACATGAAACCGCTGTATTTTGGAGCCGAGCCTTACTCGAAGGATACATGGACGAACGGCGGGGTGCCGTCGGAGACGTATTTTGATTCTCCGGAAGTGATCGCCGCCTACAATAAACTCTTCGACCTGATCTTCAAAGAGAAGGTGTCGCCGACTTCCGAGTGGAGCAAGAGCGTCGCGGGGCAGAACGGGGACCCGTTTGTGGCCGGCAAAATCGGCATGACGGTTGGGGGCTCCTGGATTCTCGCCGGCTCCAACGACTTTCCGTTTAAGGTCGGCGTGGCGGCCGTACCTTGGGGCGGGAACGACAAGGTTCGCAGCAACCTGTTTGTCGATCCGCTGATGATCCTGAAAGATTCGAAGCATCCGAAGGAAGCGTTTGAGTGGATCAAATATTTGCTGACCGACGAAATCCAGGAGAAGTCGATCGAGCTCAGCGGCGGCAACCCGCCCGTGAATACAAAGGCGGCCGAAGCGTATTATAAGCATTTTGAAGGGATCGAGCCGGAGGATGTCAAAAAGGTGATTGAAGGATCGACAAAGTATGGCTTTGAATCGTATAACCATCTCGTCGTTCATTACTCCCAAATCAACGATATGTTTATAAATGAGATGCAGCCGATCGAAACCGGGCACAAAACCGTGGAGGAAGTGATGCCGGTCATACAGAAGAAAGTAACGGAAATCCTGAACAGGTAGTTCATGGAGCAAAACGAGCCGCCCGGAAGGGCGGCTTTTTTGAGAGCGGGGTTAGCGGAAGATCTGTTGGCAATGTATACTGGGGGTAGACCCTGGGTCGGAATCTGATGCCGCAAGGAGAAATGGGAATGAAAGTTAGCATTTTTGACGTGGCCAAAAAGTCCGGACTTTCCGTAGTCACGGTATCGCGTGTGCTGAACGGGGCGGAAACGGTCCGGGAAAAGAATCGACAAAAGGTGCTGGAAGCCATCCGGGAGCTGGATTATCGCCCGAATGCCGCCGCGAGAAGTCTTGCCCGCGGCAAGACGGGGATCATCGGCTTGATCGTCACAACGCTGCAAGATTCTTTTTTCGATGCCATCGTAAAAGAAATGAATGAAGTGTTGGCCATGCACGGGTATTTTCTGGCGATCTCGGTGTCCGACGGACTCGGCAGCGACGGAAGCCACTACCTGATCCAGGAAGACCGGGTTGACGGTCTGATCCTTCTCTCACCGATGGAAGAGGACAGCTATATAGTTGAAATGAAGCGGCGGGGGATCCCTTACGTCCTGATCGATAACCAGAAGCCGGAGAACGACGCTTTTTCCGTAACGATCAACAATCTGAAGGGGGGGTACGCCGCAGCAGCACATCTGCTGGAACTCGGTCACACTTCCATCGCCCACTTGTGCGGCAACGAAACGTTCCGAAGCACCCGGGAAAGGCGTGCGGGCTTTCTTCAGGCTCTTGAGGAAAGGGGAATCGCCCCTTTTGAAATCGTTAACGGGGATTTTGAAATCGCCTTCGGATATGAGACCGGCAAGCGATGGTTGGAACAAGGGAAGCTGCCGAGTGCTGTTTTTGCGGGCGATGACAATATCGCCTTGGGCGTCGTGAACGCGCTGATGGAAGCGGGAGTCCGGGTTCCCGACCAGGTCGCGGTGGTGGGATATGACGACCAATACATCGCGTCGCAGCTGCACCCCCAGATGACGACCGTTCGCCAGCCTGCCGACAAAATCGGCCTGGCGGCCGCCGAGATGCTGCTGAAACGCATCGAGGGGAAAAACAAAAGAAGCGCGGTGCAGAGGATTGACCCGGAACTCATCGTCCGGGAGTCGACGGTCGGAATAAGCCATAGAGAACGGTGAGCGTTCTCGTTAAATCGTGTCAAGCTGGGAGGCCGCCGATGGAGCGGCCTTTTGAATTGCAGCTATGCGATTTTATTATATAATGAGAAGGTCACATAATATTCAAAATTTCCCCGGCGGAAAAGGTACTCCTTTTAGCTATAATGTTCATAGGATGTTCACTTTTTCGTCAATGATTATGATAATCATCACAGAGGAGAGTTGTTTCATGGGGAAGGCTAGACGGCCTGTTCAAATCATTATATTGGTTTTCATCGTCATTCTCGGGGGATATGCCATCAGTTCGGCCGTATTCGGCGGGGGCACCGGCAAGCCGGAACCGGGAGACAAGCCTCCTGCCGTAAAGCTGCTTGGGCTGGACGGCAAGGTACATACGCTGGAGGAGTACAAAGGGCAAGCCGTGGTCCTCAACTTTTGGGCGACTTGGTGTACCTATTGTGTCAACGAAATGCCTGCCCTGCAAGCGCAGTGGGAGAAATGGCGCGATCAAGGGGTTGTTGTGCTCGGAATCAACACCGGGGAGGATGAGATGACCGTACGGAATTTTACTGAACAATTGGGCATCGATTTTCCGATCCTGCACGATTTCGAGAACGACGCGGTCCGCAATTACGGCGTAGTGCCGATGCCGACGACCTTTTTTGTGAACAAGAAGGGCAGGATCGCCTCTATCCGCGAAGGGGAGCTGGATTTGGAGACGCTGGACGACCAAATCAAGCAACTGGTTAATCCTTAACGACGATAGGGGGCGAAGTAGCCATGATAAAAAACACGAAGTGCGAGTGCGGTCATCAGAACCGGGTCGGAACCGTTCTCTGCGAGGCGTGCGGGAAACCATTGGAAGATAACGGCGATTCCACCGAGCTGCTCGAAATGAGATATGACGGGGCCGCCCGGCGATCGCAGCGGGCCAACCCGAATTGGATCGATAAAGTTTGGAATTTCTTCTCCTCGGTGAAAGTTGCGGTATATCTGATTATATTTACCTTGATCGGGGCCATATTCGGAACGATTTTCGAACAGGAGAGCAATTTCGTCAGTTTCGATCCCTCAACGTTTTATAAAGAAAAATACGGGACGATCGGGGACCTTTATTACAAGCTGGGCCTGTCCCATACGTATGAGTCCTGGTGGTTCGTCACGCTGCTCGTCATGATCGGGGCTTCCCTGGTCATTTGCAGTCTGGACCGGGTGTTGCCGCTTTACAAAGCGCTTTCAAAGCAGAAGATCAAAAAGCATATGCAGTTCCTTACGCGCCAAAAGGTGGTTTACCAGGGACCGGTTTCGGAGAACGGTGCAGCCTGGACGCAGCGGGCGATCGCGCCGTTGAAGAAAAAAGGGTACCGGGTGCATACGGACGGCGATGCGCTGCTGGCGGAGAAGCAGCGGTTCAGCCGCTGGGGGCCTTACGTCATTCATATCGGACTGATCGTCTTCCTGCTGGCCGTGCTGTTCCGCGGTCTTCCGGGACTGCATCTTGACAAGCATTACTGGTTCCCCGAAGGCGAGATTACCAAAATTCCCGATACGAATTTGTATCTTAAAAATGAGAAGTTTACGGTGGAATACTATACGGAAGAGGAAATGTCCAAGGAATTCCGGGAAACCGGTAAAGTCGTTCCCAAGCTGTTTGAGACTAAAGCGGTGCTTTACAAATGTACGGCGAATTGCGACGACCCTTCTAAAGAGCCGGTGCTCACGGAAGTCAAACGGCATGCCATTCGCGTGAATGATCCGCTGAATTACCAGGGCTTTAAAGCCTACCAGTTCGATTTCGATCTTACGCCGAAGCTTCGGTCCGTGAAACCCGTTCTGGTCGATGTAAAAACGGGGAAACAGTACGGCAAGTTCCAATTGGACATGACCGACCCGCAGTTGAAATACGAACTCGGGCCTTACACGCTTGAACTGAAGAACAAGTTTATGGACTTTTCCCTCAATGAAAAAGGGCAGCCGGTCTCCATATCGAACAATCCGAACGCCCCGGCTTTTTTGTTTCTGGTGAAAGGCCCCGATTTGCCGCAAGAAGGGGTCCAATATATTTATTTTCCTAAAGTCATAGACAAAGAGCGGTTTCAACAGGATGCCATTAACGAGAAGCTGGGCGGACTTCAGAACAAACTTGCGCTGGATGTCCTCGGGATGGAGGATGTCGATTTTATCGAGTCTTCCAGTTATCTGAACATTCGCGTCGACCGCGCGATGCCGTTCGTATGGTTGGGTCTCGGCATTGTGATGATCGGTCTGGTTATGGGATTTTACTGGCATCACCGCCGGATCTGGCTGCGCATCGATGACGGTGTACTGACGCTCGGGGCGCATACGTCGAAGAATTGGTTCGGCCTGCGCCGGGAAGTAGCCGCGTTCCTGAAAACGATGGACGTGGATGTGGATGAGAAGGACTTGGAAAACGGAGGGAATCGGTCATGAATTTTTTGGAGATCAGCAGGCTGGCGTTTGTAACTGCCTTTTATCTTTATTGTCTTTCTTTTATCTTTTACGTAATCGCGGTCACCGGAAAAACGTGGAAAAACCGGGATCCCAAGCAGCATGAACGCAAATGGGGACGGATTTCGTTCGCGACCTCGTCGCTCGGACTTCTGGCCCACTTGATCTATTGCGGAACCCGCTGGGCCTACAGCGGCCATATTCCGGTAAGCAACATGTACGAATTCATGACCTTCTTGTCCATGATGATCATGATCGCTTTTACGGTTGTATTCCTCATCTACCGGAAAATATTGCTCGGCATGTTCGCGCTGCCGGTCGCGATCCTCGTGATGGCGTACGCGGCGGTGTTTCCGCAGGAAGTTCAGCCTTTGATCCCGTCGCTGAGGTCCATTTGGCTCTACATTCACGTCACTTTGGCGGCGACGGGCGAATCGTTCTTCGCTGTCGGTTTCGCCGCGGGACTGATGTATTTGCTGCGCACCGTCGACTTTGGCAGCCATGACAAAAGTGCCCGCCGGCAAAAAAGATGGGTTGAATTTACGCTTTTTTCTATTATTATAGTAGTGGGCTTCATTGTCTCTGTATACTCGTTCCGGGCTGCCGGATACGAGGCGGTTTTCACTCAAAATACGACAAATATTGACAGCCAAGTAGAGGAAGATAGTACAATAGGTAAAGAAGTGTACAATTTGCCGCCTATCGTGGCTCCTCATAACAGCACGATGGAATCCGTCCAGCCTTTCCTGGGGATGGATCATGCCTTATTTGAAGCTCCGTCCTGGATGAAGGGCGTGAATGCGGGACGTAAATTTAACACGGTGTTGTGGTCGATATTATCAGGTATAGTGATTTATGCTCTGTTAAGGTTGATTTTGCGCCGGCCGCTCGGTCAGTTGCTGGCTCCTACGGTGAGAGGAATCGACCCGGACGATCTCGACGAGATCAGCTATCGGGCTATCGCGATCGGTTTCCCGATCTTCACGCTGGGGGCGCTGGTCTTTGCCATGATTTGGGCACAGCAGGCTTGGGGGCGGTTTTGGGGCTGGGACCCCAAGGAGGTTTGGGCTTTGATCACGTGGCTGTATTACAGCGCGTACCTGCACCTTCGGTTATCCCGCGGGTTTCAGGGCAAGAAGGCTTCTTGGCTTGCCGTTCTCGGGTTTCTTGTCGTTATGTTTACGCTGGTCGGCGTAAACCTTATTATTGCCGGTCTTCATTCCTATGCGGGAACGGACTGAACCGGCCTGACTTCGAAGTTAGGCCGTTAAGCTGAAATGTAAGATGATGAATAGGGGTTGTTGTCCATGTCAGATCAAGAAAATCGCATCCTGGTAGTCGACGATGAAGAGCGGATTCGCCGCTTGCTTAAGATGTATTTGGAAAAAGAAGGTTATGAAATCGATGAAGCCGAAGACGGCGAAACGGCGCTGAAAAAAGCGACGGCCAATGATTACGGCCTGATTCTTCTCGACGTCATGCTGCCGGGCATCGATGGCGTGGAGGTCTGCAATCGGCTGCGGCAGGTGAAATCCACGCCGGTTCTGATGCTGACGGCCAAGGGGGAGGAAATCAACCGCGTTCAAGGGTTTGAAGTCGGCGCCGACGATTACGTGGTAAAGCCGTTCAGCCCGCGCGAAGTGATTTACCGGGTCAAGGCGATTATGCGCCGCGCTTCGGCAACCGCCTATTTGACCAAGGAAAGCGGGACCAGCAACAACATCGTGTTTCCGCATCTGGTTATCGAGCACGACGCCCACCGGGTAACGGCCAGCGGCCACGAAGTCAGTCTCACGCCGAAGGAATATGAACTTT
Source organism: Paenibacillus faecis (assembly GCF_008084145.1). Classification (GTDB taxonomy): domain Bacteria; phylum Bacillota; class Bacilli; order Paenibacillales; family Paenibacillaceae; genus Fontibacillus; species Fontibacillus faecis. The sequence goes on from NZ_VSDO01000002.1 coordinate 780,337, forward strand.
TGCATTATTTGGCGGTATCCCCGGATAAAGTGTTTTCCCGGGAGGAGCTGTTGAAGGATGTCTGGAATTACGAGTTTTTCGGCGACCTTCGCACGGTCGATACGCATGTCAAGCGTCTTCGTGAAAAGCTGAACAAGGTTTCGCCCGAATCCGCGGCCATGATTACGACGGTGTGGGGCGTGGGGTATAAATTGGAGGTCGCGAAATAAGTGCGCTTCTGGAGAACGCTCGTCGGTAAACTATGGATTACGATCATTTGTTTGGTTGCGTTTATTCTGCTTTCCATGGGCCTGTTTCTGCTTCCGTATATCGACACCAATTTCACGAACCCCGGAGCGGTCAAACAGCTGTTCGTCATCGTAGGGATGATCGGATTCTCTCTGACTACGTTCTTTGCCTTGTTTCTGTTTACGAAAATAACCCAGCCGATGCAGCGGCTGATCCAGGCGGCCGATTCGGTCCGGAAAGGAAAGTACGATACCCGGTTGTCGCTGCGCACGAGCGATGAAATCGGCGTGCTCTCCAACACGTTCAATCATATGGCCGAGGAACTGGAAAGGACGATCCGCAGCTTGAACCACGAGAAGGAGCATCTCTCCAGCGTGCTTCGCAGCATGAATGACGCGGTGATCACACTGGACGGAAACGGCTATGTCATCCTGACCAATCCCCCCGGGGACCGCATGCTGCAGATGTGGGGGGATTTGCCGGAGGAGGAAGGCGATCCGGCAAAGGGAAGCCCTTCGTCCCCGTCCGATTCGGGGAACGCTGCCAAAGTACCCAGACCGTTAATGGAGATGTTCCACCGGATATTGGCGCAGGAAGGCGACCAGAGTATGAACATCCACGTCAAGAAGGGCGTGTGGTCCGTGCATATGGCGCCGCTGACCTCCGACGGAGAGATCCGCGGGGCCGTGGCGGTGCTCCGGGACGTCACCGAGGAGGTCCGGCTGGAGAAAATGCGGCGGGATTTCGTAGCCAACGTGTCCCACGAAATCCGCACGCCGTTGTCGATGATGCAGGGATACAGCGAGGCGCTGCTGGACGGGATGGCGACATCCCCCGAGGAGAGCGCCGAACTGGTGCAGGTCATCCATGACGAGTCGCTGCGGATGGGGAGGTTGGTCCGCGACCTGCTGGACCTGGCGCGCATGGAAGCCGGCCATACCGACATGCCGATGCGCGATGTGGATTTCCGGGAACTGGCCGAAAGGGTATACCGCAAATTTCTGGTACGGGCGAAGGACCATGAAATCGCCTTGCGGCTCGAACTGGGGGAGAGCCGCCTGCTCTTGGCGCATGCGAATGAAGATCGATTAGAGCAAGTGTTGACGAACCTGCTGGATAACGCGTTTCGGCATACGCCGGATGGCGGCGAAATCGTGATCGGCGCACATAGGGAGACGCGGCGGGAAGGACCCGCGCTTCATGTCAGCGTAAGGGACAGCGGTGTAGGCATCCCGGCGGACGATTTGCCCTTCGTCTTCGAGCGGTTTTATAAAGCCGATAAAGCTCGGGTGCGCGGCGAAAGCGGCGGAACGGGGCTCGGTCTGTCCATCGTGAAAAATATTGTGGACGCTCACGGCGGGACCATACATGCCGAAAGCGAGCTCGGCAAAGGTACGGTATTTCATCTGCTTCTTCCTGTCGAGAAACCGCAGGAAAGATAAAAATGTAAAAACACCCTTTAAGAAAAGGGTGTTTTTTTGTTGAACCCGGAAGATTAATCTTGTTCAACGTGAAACATATCGGATTGAATTTTTACGCGAAAGCGATTTGCTGCGCCTTATTGATCTCCGGCAATTTCGTCAATTCGCCGAGGACTTCCTTAGGCGTTTCCTTATCGACGGTGAGGACCATGATCGCTTCGCCGCCGACGATTTTGCGTCCGACCTGCATCGCGGCGATATTGACGTCGTTCTTGCCGAGCAGCGTGCCGACGCTGCCGATGATGCCGGGTTTGTCGTTATGCGAGATGAAGATCAGATGGCCTTCGGGAGCGATGTCCACCGGGAACTTGTCGATCTGTACGATCCGGGCGCCGTAACCGTTCAGCAACGTCCCGGCTACACGGCGTTCCGCCCCGTCCTGGGTTTTCAGGGAGACGCTGATCAGGTTCGTGAACCCTTTGGTGGCCGAAGCCTGGGATACGACGACGTTCACGTCGCGGACCTTGGCCAAATGCAGCGAGTTAACGGTGTTGACGTCGCTGCCGAAATGGCGGGACAGCACCCCTTTAATAATATAGCGGGTCAGCGGCTGAGTATCGACCTCGGCCAGGTCGCCGGCGTAATCCACATGAATTTCCTGAACCGCCTCATTGTTCAGTTGAGCGGCAAATGCGCCGAGTTTCTCGCCGAGTTCGAAGTACGGCTGCAGTTTATTCATGACGCTAGGAGCGACCGGCGGCATATTGACGGCGTTTTTGAACGGTTCGTTGCGCAGGATATGCAGCACCTGCTCCGAAACGTCGATGGCCACATTTTCCTGGGCTTCGACCGTGGAAGCGCCCAAATGCGGGGTCACGATAATTTTCGGGTTATGCAGGAACGGGTGATCCGCTTCGGGCGGTTCTTTCTCGAATACGTCAAAAGCGGCACCGGCCACGATTCCTTGATCGATCGCCTCGACAAGCGCCATCTCGTCAACCACGCCGCCGCGCGCACAGTTGATGATCCGCATGCCTTTCTTCATCACTTCAAATTGCGGACGCGAAATCATATGTTTCGTCTCCGGAGTGAGCGGGGTATGCACCGTAATGAAGTCGGCGTTCCGCACGATATCATCCACCGTCGCGAGCTTGATGCCGAGTTTCTCGGCGCGCTCCTCGGTCAAGAACGGATCATAGCCGAGAATATCCATACCGAACGCTTTGGCGCGTTTGGCGACCTCGCTGCCGATCCGGCCCATACCGAGCACGCCCAATGTTTTGTTGCGCAGCTCAACCCCGAGGAATTTACGGTCCCAAGTGCCTTGAATCGTCTTGGCGTAGGCTTGCGGGATATGGCGGGCGAGGGCCATCATCATCGCGAAAGCATGCTCGCAGGTCGTAATGGTGTTGCCGTCCGGCGCGTTGATAACGACAATCCCGCGCTTCGTGGCGGCCTCCAAGTTAATGTTGTCGACGCCCACACCGGCTCGTCCGATGACCTTCAGGTTCTTGCCGGCTTCCATAATCTTCTCGGTCACTTTCGTCTGGCTGCGAACGAGCAGAGCGTCGTACTCGGGAATGATTTGAACCAGCTCATCTTCGTTGAGTCCCGTCTTTTTGTCTACGACGACGTCGCTGGCGTCCATCAGCTGTTGGATTCCCATGTCACTGATCGGATCCGATACTAACACTTTAAACATGATTTCTTCCTCCTAAGTATTTGTTTATATAGGATTGCTGTTCGAAGAGAGATCATGCCTGACGGATCCCCTTCGAAAGCACTCGCAAACATGAACACTTTTCTCCACTACCGTTATAGTGCGTCAAAGAGCGGAGGTCGGCCAAATCCGCCATTTCAAGCCTACCCGAAAACAGATGATAAAAAAACTCCCGAACCGCATACTACTGCCGTAGTAAGGGACGAGAGTTGTTCGTGGTACCACCCTAATTCGCCGCGCCTTTACAGGTCACAGCCTCAGTGTCGAAATGACGGAATGATAACGGAGTTCATCCGACTGCGCCTACTGACTTGTCGCAAGAGGTTCAACGCAGTGACTCAGGATCGCTAAAGTTGTCTTTCCGCTACCGGTTTGCAGCACCACCGGCTCTCTGAGAGCTTTCGGACGACTTCTTTTCCTTCAACGTGTTTTGCAGATCTAATTTTTCATAATGTATCATGCTGCGTAAGAACGTGTCAATACTCTTTCGGAACCCGAGCAGTCGAAGGCTTGACGGCCTTGAATCGAGGTGGCATTTTAGTTATCATTTTAGGTATGTCGAAAACTCCCGACTGAAGGCGTATGCTCAGTTCTCCATAAAGAAAGGGAGCTCGGGCAGAAGCTCGGATTTATAATACGTCGCTCTCCACTTTTTGAATTCTTTGCTTTGAACGGCTTCCGTTTCTGTGAGGATTTTCACAATGGAAGACACAGAATTTAGTTTCAGGGCGGAAGCCTTGCCGCTAGCGATCATTTGGTCGATTTTAGCCGTCATATCCTGCGGATGATAAGTTACATACAATCTGCTGTTCTGCATGATGTCCGATACCGCCTTGTTTTTCTGAGCGAGCGGGTATGTTTTCCATTGCTTGATTGTCGTGTCGGCCTGGAACGAGTATTGATCCGGAATTTGCCGATCCGTTTTGGCGCTCCATTTCAAAATCGAAGCGTAGAACTTGGTTTGAGCTTTCAATCCGTAATCCATGGCGTTTTGCGTGAATTCGTCGCCGGACAATGCCTTGGCAAGCTCGGGACCGGCTTGGCCGCTCATGAAGGATACGTTTCGGGATATGCCTTCGTCAAACAGTTTCAGGCTCTTTAAAATGTCGTTCTGGGCCTGCTTCAGCAGAGGCGAAGATCCTGAAATCGGATTGGCCGAGATCAGGCCGTATTGGTTTTGCGCGGAATTCTGCGTCTCCTTTAAAATCTTGGCCGCCGCAAGTTTGGAATCCGCTCTTTGCAGGCGATCTTCCATGCTTATGTATTCTTCTTTAAATTGCTGATAGGGTTGATAAACGACATAATAGAAAGTGACCAGATCCTGCTGTCCGTAGGAAGCCTCGGTTTCCGATTCGAGGGCGGAGGCTTTATAATTTAAATACTTGGCCTCCGTCCGGGTAATCCCCATGCTCAGCCCGAGCATGAAAGTGCCGAACGCCGCAATTAGCGTAAACAGGAATCCGAAGGTAAACCAGACCTCAAAACGCGATGATTTCTTACTGTTCATAGAACGAACGCTCCTTATCCATATTTTAGTCCGTGAGTCTGTAAGACTAGGCCGGATGCATCTTCATACCATATTCTAAAGGACAGGGTCTGACATAAACTATGAAAAAATTCAAATTCGGCAACATAAAAATTCAAAAAGTGGATCCGGCTCAGATCGACGATCGACTGCTGCTGATCAACCTGTACTTTACTCAGGGACTTGCTTTATTTATCGGCTTAATCATCCTTTTTTTTCAGAAAAGAAACCCGCTTTCCATCTTAAATTTTCCAAATGATCCAAATTTCCTATATTGGGGCGCAGGCCTGGCGGCCGCCATGTTTCTAATCGATCTGGCGCTCTCCAAATTGATCATGGAGGAAGCGATGGATGACGGCGGGATTAACAACAAGCTGTTCAGGACCCGGCCGGTTTGGCACATCGTGCTGATCGCCCTGGTCGTAGCGGTGTGCGAGGAGCTGTTGTTTCGCGGCGCCATTCAGCACGGAATCGGGCCGTATTGGACCAGCGTGCTTTTCGCGGCCATCCATATCCGTTACTTGAGGCATTGGCTGCCGACGGGCTGGGTTTTTGCCAGCAGCTACGGTCTCGGCTATATCTATGTACAAACAGGGACCCTCTGGGCCCCGATCGTTTGCCATTTTCTCATCGACCTCATCTCTGGGTTAGTGATTAAATATCGGAGGGAACCATGAACGAACGTTTAAGTAGATCGGAACGTCATAAACGGAGTCGCAAAGGAAAAAGCGCGATAGCGGAAGGCGGTGCGCTGCCATCTCGGGCCATGCCGGCGGAGCTAACCGGAGGGGTTGCTCCCGGGAGAATTACCCGCACGGGCGGGGAGGAGTCCGCCGAGGTGGAGGTGAGCAAGCTTCCGACCCGTAGGGAGCTCTACCCCTCGCAGCGCGTCAAGTGGACAAAATGGTTTTTTAATACGCTTCTTTATGTTTTCGTCGCTATCCTGCTCGTCCTGCTATGGTGGGGCCTGAGCGATTCCCCATGGGGGGAGAAGTACGGTCTCTCCGGCGGGGTTGCATTTCCGCTGGGTTTTAGTTAAAATGATAAAAATTTCAAATCCGTACTATGCCGATGAAGAGCATCCAACTCGGAGGCGTATTCGCCAGGAGAGCGTGTTATCTCCAAGTTTACCGGACCGCCCGTTATCGCGGAACCAAGCGATTGCAGTGTTTGGCTTGCTGCAATAAGTTGGGTGGCACCGCGAGCAGAGCGCTCCTCGTCCCAAGGATGAGGGCGCTCTTTGTCTTTTTATCTCAAGGAAAAGAGGCGGTGTGGGTATGTTGGATGTAAGATGGATTCGCGAACACCGGGAAGCGGTCCAATTGGCGGCGGACGCCAAAAAAATCGGCGTCTCGGTCGCGGAGCTGCTGCTATGGGACGACCGGCGGCGAGAGCTGCTGAAGCAAGCGGAGGATTTGAGGCGGCGGAAAAACGAGAGCACGAAAATGATAGCGGAATCCTCTCGGTCGGGGGAGCGGCTGAATGAGAGCGTCGATCATTCGAAAATGCAGGTCAGGCGCTGGAATGAGGCGTTGAAGGAGACCGAAAAGGCGCTGGATAAGGCCCAGCGGGAATTCGACCGGCTGATGGGCCTCATCCCTAACGTGCCATCGCCCGACACGCCGCCGGGGGACAGCGATGCGGATAATGTGGAGCTCCGGAAACATGGGGCGCCGCCAAGTTTTGACTTTCAAACTCGCGACCATGTGGAGCTGGGTCTTATGCACGGCATGCTGGATATTCCACGCGGGGTCAAGGTTGGCGGCAGCCGGAGTTATTTTCTGCGAGGGCCTGGAGTGATGCTTCATCGGGCGGTTCAGCAGCTAGCTCTGGATCTGGTGATGGAGGCTGGGTTCCAGCCGGTGGAGGTCCCCATGCTTGTGAGAGGGGAGCAAATGTGGAACACGGGATTTTTTCCGCTGGGCGCAGACCAGGCCTATCAAATCCATGGGGAAGATTTATGGCTCGCAGGCACTTCGGAGGTTCCGCTTATTTCGTTTTTTCAAAATGAGATCGTGGATGTGAGCGAGCCGATCAAGCTGGCTGCGGTCTCGACTTGCTTCCGTAACGAAGTAGGGTCGGCGGGGCGGGATGTCCGCGGGTTGTATCGGGTTCACCAATTCTCAAAGGTGGAAATGGTCGTAGTGTGCCGACCGGATCCCGCCGTGTCGGAATCGCTTCACCAGGAAATTACCCGGCACGCGGAACGCTTGCTGGAGTTGCTGGAGCTTCCGTATCGGGTTATGGCGGTCTGTGCCGGGGACATGTCGCAGAAAACGTACAAGCAGTATGATATTGAAACCTGGATGCCCAGCCGTGGGGCATACGGCGAGACGCATTCGTCTTCGAATTTGCACGGCTTTCAAGCGCGCAGATCGAACATTCGCTGCCGGAACGAGGCGGGGAAGCTTGAATATTGCCACACCCTCAACAATACGGCCGTCGCGTCGCCGCGAATCCTGATTCCTTTACTCGAGAACCACCAGCGGGAGGACGGTTCGATCCACATCCCGCAGGCATTGCGCAAGTATATGGCCGGGATGGACATATTAAAGCCGAATTTATAAGCTTAAAAAAGGGGCCGACTGAAGGCATGCTTCAGTTCGGCCCCTTTTTTGGATATGTTCCTTTCTTTGGCTCAAAGTTTACTGACCGGCAACCGGCTTGTCTCCGATGCTGCGGGGATCCGCAAAACCGTAGCCCTTGGCCTCCAGCTTCGTCAGCAGTTCGTCGAGGGCTTCCACCGTCCACGGCAGTTCGTGCATAAGGATGTTGCTGCCGGGATGAAGCTGGTCAAGCACATTCTGGATGACCGCCTCCGGTTTGTTCTTGTTTTTGGAATCCCAGTCCAAGGAACCGTTTGACCAGGTCATATAGATCATGTCGTTCTCCTCGACAATTTGATGAAGCCGGTCGTTTCCGGAGCCGAACGGCGGCCGGAAAAAGCGCGGGCGCTCTCCGATCGTTTTCTCCACAATGTCCTGAACGTCCTCCACCTGTTTGCGGGCGCTTGCCGCCGATTCTTTCTTCAGATCGATATGATCCCAGCTGTGGTTCCCGATAATCTGCCCCCGCTCGTGAATCAGGGTTAGAAGCTCCGGATGCGCCTTGACACGATACCCGTTCACGAAAAAGATCGCCTTCGCCTGATGTTTGTCCAGCGTATCGATCAATCCCTCGATCATTTCCTTCTCCTTTGGACCGTCGTCGAAAGTCAGCAATACGACTTTTTTCTCGGTTCCGTCTTCATTCGGCTTCACATTGTAGGCCTTATCGATATGATAAAGCAATGGCGGGAGTTCCGTATCCTTCGTCGGTTCGGCGTTCGGCTTGTCCGAATCGCCGGCTTGCGCCGGGGTCTCTTCTTGCACCGTTTGACTGTCGCTCGTGTCGCCGGCGGATGGAGCGTTTGCCGGAACGGTTTGTGCCTGAGTCGTTTGCTCCGCTTGGGGAGGTTCGTCCTGTTTCTGGGCACACGAGCTTAACAACAGACACAAGGCTGCGATGAGCAGCGCTTTCTTGCTGATCAAGCGTATCAACTCGCTTTCCTGTATTTAAGCCGCATGAGTTTGTTGTAAAGCGCGAACACTACAACTGATTTTAACATATCTAAGGAGGTTGTTTAGGTGAAATCTTCCTCGTTTTTATTTGGCGTTATCCTAGGCGCCGTGGCGACGGGCTTGGCATCCCGGCGAAAAGGCGGTTGGATGTCCATGCTTAGCGAAGCGGGATCCATGATTAAACTGCCGGCGATCCAGGATGGGAACAACGATGACAAAACGTCGCATGCAGCCTCGAATTCAGTTTCGGGAAAAAATGGAGCCGACCCCACGGCCCAGGTGTATCCCAGTTCGGTTTCAAAGGCAGATGCGGGTCATTCGAAAGAATACAGTCTGAAGCAGATCACCGATTTCATTAAAGGGGACGCCGATGTCCGCCGCGAGGTCGAGGCGATCCTCAAAGAAACCCGTTCGGCCATTCCCGGCATCTAATTTCGGCACGCTTAAGAATCATTTTTCGCGTCCTTTGGAGGAATGCGGAAAATGATTCTTTTTTGATTATTTTATTACGTGCATTTAGAGAAAATTAATGATAACATACTTACAAAGAACCATTTCCAGCACATATTACAGCAGGTTTCATAATCTGTTATAACAAGGCATGGAGAGGAGGATCCTGTATGAGGATTGAAAGACTTGGTCAGGATAAAATACGGATTTTCCTCACGTTTGACGATCTGAGCGAACGCGGTATTCAGAAAGAGGATATGTGGCAGGAAATTCCGAAGGTCCACGATCTGTTCACGGAGATGATGGATCAGGCTTACAACGAAGTGGGCTTTGATGCTACGGGTCCTTTGGCGGTCGAAGTGTTCGCGCTTCCTGCTCAAGGTATGGTCGTCATCGTTACACGAGGCAAATACGATCACCATCATTTTGGAGCAAGTTCGCCTTATGAAGACGAACTGCCCGAGGAAGTGTACGAGATGGAAGTGACGCTGGAACAGAGCGATACGATTCTCTACTCTTTCGATGATTTTGAGGTGCTGATTGAAGCGGCTCACGTTCTCCGGCCTATGCTAGACGACGCCGGGAGACTGTATAAATATAACGGGAAATGGGTTCTGAGGCTGGAACCTGACGAGCTTGACGAGACGAAAGTGCCGGCATTGATTGCCGTTCTCGCCGAATTTGGCGAGGCTACCTCCGTAACATCGGCCATGCTGGACGAATACGGAGACGTGATCATGGCGGAGAACGCGATCGGCGTCATCTGCAGCCATTTTAAACGTCAGGATTGAAGATAGCTGTTTCTTGCGTGAACGAGTCACGGGAGAGAAGACGGTCATTGAGGAAGGTAAGGGGGGATACCGTTGCTCTTTTTCTCGATTGCCACAGCAGCGGTTGCTCCCGGTATTGCTCTCTTGACCTATTTTTATTTGAAGGACAAGTATGATGCCGAACCACTGCATATGGTTATTAAAGTGTTTCTGCTCGGTTTTCTGATCGTTCTGCCGGTAATGATCGTGCAGCGCGGCATCGCGATTTGGTTGGGGGAAGGTCCGCTTATTTCGGCCTTCGGTATTTCCGCCGGGGTGGAGGAAACCCTAAAGTGGTTTGTTCTTTTCCATATGATCTACAATCACACCGAATTTGACGAGCCCTATGACGGCATTTTATATGCGGCCGCGATATCCTTGGGTTTTGCCACCGTGGAGAACGTCATTTATGCGTTCGCCAGCCACGCTTCGATCGGCACGTTGATCGTGCGGGCGCTGCTTCCGGTGTCAGGGCATGCGATGTTCGGCGTGATGATGGGATATTACATGGGAAGGGCGAAATTCTCCACCGGGCGGAAGAGCACCAAGTTCTTGATTTATTCCTTGTTGCTCCCGCTTTTGTGGCACGGGGTCTACGACTGGATCCTGGACAATGTGACGCATTATTGGATTTGGTACATCGTCCCTCTGATGGCTTTTTTATGGTACGGAGGGATCGGCAAAATGTACCGCGCCAACAACCGGTCTCCTTTCCGTCTCACGGAAGCCAGGGGACAAGATTAAGATGAATTCAAAGAGGGCATCCTTTATTTTGGAAGCGCGGCTGATGGCCGGTATTCTGAAAGGGGTGCTTTTTTTGTGCGCGTAAAAGTGAAAATTTTATGCAAGAACTGCGGGGAAAGGTTTATTCTCCGCGGGAAGAAAGAGAAGGGACAGATTGATACGGGTTTTAAGCAGTGTGTCTGCGACAACCGCCACGCTTTTGAAATCGAGGAGGAGCACCTCTAGGCGTGAGCAGGATGAACGGTTCTTCTCTTCTGAAGTTATGAATGCATAAACCTCCCAGCTTCTAGTCAAACTACCCTCAGACAGTTGAAGAAGGGAGTCCGATTACCGATGTATAAACGATTGAGTGCTATACTTTTTCCGGTTGCCACGATACTATTGATCGGCGCCCTGGTTTGGGGCTATCAGGAGAACCAGGAAAAAAACGCGATTTTGATCAAGGCGGAAAACCAGTACCAACGGGCGTTTCATGATTTGTCCTTCCATGTGGACAAACTCCACAGGGAGCTCGGGAATACGTTGGCGGTACATACCGCATCCACAGGTTCGCACCGGAAAGGCCTGGTTAACGTATGGCGGATTACGAGCGAAGCCCAGAATGAAATCAATCAACTGCCGCTGACGCTGCTGCCGTTTAACAAAACCGAGGAGTTCCTGTCGCGCATTTCCAAGTTTTCTTATCAGACGGCAATTCGGGATTTAACGAAGCAGCCTTTGACCGACGGCGAGCTTAAAAACCTGAAGGAACTTTATAAAAGTTCCGCTGAGATCTCCAAGAATCTTCAGGAAGTTCAGAACAAGGTTATCAGCAACCGTCTGCGCTGGATGGACGTGGAGACGGCCTTGGCGAGCCAAAGGGAACCTAATGACAACACCATCATCGACGGTTTCAAAACCGTTGACAAGAAGGTGGGCGAATATCCCGAGTTGGATTGGGGTCCATCCGTCTCAAGCATGTACAATAAACGGTCGGTCAAGAAATTGGGGGGAGCCCCGGTGACCGAGCAGAAGATCAAAACGGAAGCCGCCCGCTTTACGGGCACGCCGGATGCGAATTCGTTTAAAGTAGTCGAAAACGGCCGCGGCACCGAGTGGGCTTCGTTTACGGCGCAGCGGCAAGGCAATCAGGGGGAAAGGGTCACCCTGGACTATACCCGAAACGGAGGTTACCTGATTTCCTACGTGCATGACCGAAATATCGGGCCTAAAGCGGTCGGTACCGGCAAAGCCAGAGCGTCCGCGGAAAAATTTCTGCAGGAAAAGGGATATCCGGATCTTACTCCCGTTTCCTATGACGAGTATGACAACATTGGCACCTTTACTTTTGTATCCAAGCAGGATGGCGTGTTGCTGTACCCCGAGAAGTTAACCGTAAGGGTGGGTCTGGATAACGGCCAAGTGACGGGCTTGCAGGCCAGCGATTACGTGTACGAACGGGAAAATCGGGAGCAAGTGCCCAAACCGAAGCTGACGCTGCAGCAAGCGCGGAAATTCCTGAACTCGGAATTTAAGGAGAAATACCATCGTCTGGCCCTGATCGAGAACGACATGTCGGAAAAGGTGCTTACCTACGAATTCGGGGGATCGATCAACGGCTCGGATTATAAGATTTTCATCAATGCGGAAACGGGGACCGAAGAAACCGTTGAAGAAATTCGCAGCCGCGGACAGGGAACCCGTTCATAAGTGAATAACGGTTTAAAGAAGGAGGCCCGGCATCGGGTTCTCCTTTATTGTTTTTTGGGAATAGTCTCAATAAAGGGTTTCTTGTAATTCGCCGGTACAAAACTCTCCTCCATCGACCCGGCTCATGATATAATCGTTTAAGTGACGAAAAGCAGCAAGATGAATAAAGGGGTCGGTGGAAACGTTGTTGCCAAAAGTAAATGATTTGATTTATATCCAGGTCGCCTCTGCGGATAAAAAGGAAGATGACAAGGAATGCAAATCCCGAATCGCGGACCTCGGGGATGAGTTTTACTTGATCGAGGTGCCGATCGAAGTCGGCAGCGGAAGAATAAGAAGGCTATTTGCGGGAGACGAGCTGTCCGTCTATTTTTTAACCGAAGACGGTGTGAAAAATTATTTTAATACATATGTCCTCGGCTACGCGGACGATGTCGTTCAATTGGTCCGGATTCGCAAACCGGAACCGGAGGCGATCACCAAAATTCAACGCCGGCATTATTTGCGGGTCGTTGCCGAGCTGGAAATCGCGGTTCGGGTGCAGGACAACACCCGCTTTGTGGCGCTGACCGAAGATGTTGGCGGCGGTGGGGTTTCGATGATTTGCGACGGTAAGTACAGATTAAAAGAAGGCGACCCTTTATATTGTTGGCTGCTGTTGCCTTATAAGAACGGGAGCATTGAACACGCTCCGTTTGAAGCCGAAGTCGTGCGGACCAAGAAACTGGAAACGGGGAAAGACCTCGTGATGTTGAAATTTGTCAGCATTTCCGATATGGAGCGGCAGAAGATTATCCGCTACTGCTTTGAGCGGCAATTTGATTTCCGAAACCGCTAATTATCGGTATCTCCGGGCGGATGCAAGGTTCTGCCTTTTTTTGGGCAACCTGTTGGGACAGGGTGACTTTTTCGGAAAAAGGTGAAACTTCATGCGCGAAAATAAAGATCGGGAAATTTACGTATCGCTGTTCCTGCAATTTTCGGACAGGGTGGAGCATGGGCTACGCAAGGCGCTGATCGTCCTGCTATGCTGTCTGATTCTGTCTCAGGCGCTCATGTCCTTTCCGGTCATTCGACATCTTTTGGCATCCGCCGAAAAATACGAAGGAACTCCGATTCGCCGCGCGGAAAACCGTTAAAATCTGCCTTTTCGCGCGGAAGGCTTTTGCATCCCATTGCTTTGTGTGGTATAATTTTCACGTCGCAGGCAATGCCTGCTTTTTTCTTGAGACCGTCTTCTGAGGAGGAATCCCCTTTTGGTTAGCGGAGCGTCATCATCATCTGGCAAAATCAACATCGCGATCGACGGACCGGCCGGAGCCGGCAAAAGTACGATCGCCCGCAGGGTTGCAGGCATGCTGTCATACATATACGTCGACACCGGTGCGATGTACCGGGCGGCAACCTGGTATTTTCAGCAGCTTGGAATCGAACCGGAAGACGAAGAAAAAGTGCTTCAAACGGTGCCCAACCTGGTTATTGAATTAATACCCGGAGAAGATGGGCAACGGGTTAGCGTCAACGGGCAAGAGGCGACGGAGGAGATCCGTTCCCTTGCGGTGAACGCCCAGGTGTCCCGATATGCTCAAATCGAGGGGCTGCGAGGCAGGCTTGTCTCTCTGCAGCGGCAAATGGCTTTGCGCAAAGGCGTCGTCATGGACGGTCGCGATATCGGTACAACGGTTCTTCCCGATGCGGAGGTCAAGGTTTTTATGACGGCTAGCGTCGAGGAACGCGCCCGGCGGCGTTACAAAGAGATGAAGGAACGGGATCAGATCACCTTGGATCAGCTCATTCGCGATATAGACGAGCGGGACCGGCTGGATCGGGAAAGGGAAATTTCCCCGCTCCGGCAGGCGGAAGACGCCGTCCTGCTGGATACCACGAACATGACGCCGGACGAGGTGGCCGAGGCCATCGTTTCCATGTGCAGAACTTATGTTAGAAAGAGAGAAACGGAATGATCTACAGTTTTTGCCGGGGTGCGCTGCGCCTCATTTACAAGCTGTTGTTCCGCTTGGAGGCCCACGGCTTGGAACATATTCCGGCCGAAGGGGGAGTGCTGTTGTGCTCCAATCACCTAAGCAATCTTGATCCGCCGACCATAGGCATTTTGCTTCAGCGGAAGGTGCATTTTATGGCCAAGAAAGAGCTGTTCGACATCTTCGGTTTAGGCTGGCTTATCAAGCAGCTCGGAGCTTTCCCGGTTAAACGGGGCGGAGTAAGCAAGGAGTCGATCAAGACCGCGCTCACCCTGCTTCGTGAAGGGCATGTCATGGGGATTTTTCCGGAAGGGACCCGAAACAAAGGGGAAGACGCGAGCATCGGCAAACGAGGAGCCGCTACATTCGCGCTCCGGAGCGACGCTGCCGTTATACCGGTGGCGATTATTGGGAATTACAAGCTTTTTCGCAAAATGAAAGTGGTTTACGGTCCGCCTGTCGATCTGTCGGCCTTCAAGGAAGACAAGGGCGCGGACGCCGCCGAAATGGCCACCGAAGCGATTATGGCGCGTATTGCGGAATTGAAATCACGCGGCTGACCGCCTCCCTTTTCATGCATGAAGGCAGGAGGTATTTGGCAAGCTAGGAATGAATGTTTTGAACTTCGCTTCAGGCGGGTTTAAATAAATGGGTTTTCTGAATTGAGGAGGGTATTCACATGTCGGAAGAAACAAAAAACGAGTTTGAAGCTGCCGAAACGGCAAGCCAGGAAGAAATGGAACAAATCGTATCCTTGAAAAAAGGGGACACCGTAAAAGGAACGATCGTCAAAATTGAAGATAACCAGGCTTATGTAAGCATTGGATATAAATACGACGGCGTTATTCCTATTCGTGAATTGTCCTCGGTTCACCTGGACAACGCAGCCGATGCCGTTCAAGTGGGACAGGAAGTGGAAACCAAAGTTGTCAGCATCGACGACGAGAAAGAGCGTCTGGTTCTGTCCAAGCGCGCGATCGATAGCGAGAATGCTTGGGAAGAGCTGAAGAAGCGCTTCGAAAGTCAAGAGACGTTCGAAGTTACGGTCGCCGATGTCGTAAAAGGCGGAATCGTGGCGGACGTCGGCGTACGCGGATTCATTCCGGCCTCGATGGTAGAGCGTCATTTCGTGGAAGATTTCAGCGACTATAAAGGACGCACTCTGCGTGTTAAAGTCAAGGAAATCGATCCGGAGAACAACAAAGTCATCCTTTCCCAAAAGGATGTGCTGGACGAAGAGTTTGAAGCCAACAAGCTGAAAGTCATGAGCGAACTGAAGGAAGGCGAAGTGCTGGAAGGTACGGTACAACGCTTGACTCAATTCGGCGCATTTGTGGACGTAGGCGGGGTGGACGGACTGGTCCATGTATCTGAAATCGCTTGGAACCATGTCGACAAACCGGCTGACGTTCTCTCCGAAGGCGACAAGGTGAAGGTAAAAGTGTTGAAGGTTGATCCGGAGAAGGGCAAAATCAGCCTTAGCATCAAAGCCGCTACACCGGGACCATGGGAGACGGCTGCCGAGAAGTTCCACACCGGGGACATCGTAAGCGGTGAAGTGAAGCGTCTGGTTAATTTCGGGGCCTTCGTGGAAATCGCGCCTGGGGTTGAAGGACTTGTTCATATCTCTCAAATTTCGCATAAACATATCGGCACGCCTCATGAAGTGCTGAAAGAAGGTCAAACCGTTCAAGTGAAAGTGCTGGATGTTAATCCGGCCGAGAAGCGGGTAAGCCTTAGCATTAAGGAAACCGAAGAAGCTCCTGCTCCGGCTCCTAGAAGCGAGAAGCCTTCCAAAGGCAGCAGCGTGAGAAAAGAAGATTTGGGCGACAACCCGAACGTTTCGCTGAGCAACCAAGGACTGAGCATCACGCTGGGTGAACGTTTCGGCGATAAGCTGAGCAAACTGAAATAAGCGGGATACAGGCAGACGAATGGATCGGCGGACCCTTGCAAGCGGGTTCGCCGATTTTATTTAGGCAAAGGGAAATAGCGAAGTCGGCCCGGTTCGCCAATCGTGGTTTTTTTTGCTATGATGTTCTAGGTATAACGAAAAAAGGACACGAAAAATTAAAATATAGACGAATGGTTAGGGAGGAATGCGTATGGCAAGACCTGTAGTGGCCATTGTGGGCAGGCCGAACGTCGGCAAATCGACGATTTTTAACCGTATTATCGGCGACCGCTTGGCCATCGTGGAAGACAAACCGGGGATTACCCGGGACCGGATTTACGGAGCCGCCGAATGGAACGGTAAAGCTTTCAGCATTATCGATACGGGCGGAATTGAGCTGGATGACGAGGAGCCGATTCTGAAGTCGATCCGGATGCAGGCCGAACTCGCTATTGAAGAAGCGGATGTCATCGTCTTTATGTGCGACGCCAAGGCCGGTGTCATCGGCTCCGATGAAGAGGTGGCCGGAATGCTCTACCGCTCCGGCAAGCCGGTGATCGTGGCCGTAAATAAAGTCGATAATATCGGGCGGATGGACAATATTTACGAGTTCTACAATCTTGGATTCGGCGACCCGATCGGCGTGTCGGGCAGCCATGGCACCGGGGTCGGCGATCTGCTGGACGCCATCGCCGAGAACTTGCCGGAGCTGCCGGACGACGAGTATGAAGACGATGTAATCCGCGTCGCGTTAATCGGTCGCCCGAATGTCGGTAAATCTTCGCTCGTCAACGCCATACTCGGCGAGGAGCGGGTCATCGTCAGCGACATTGCCGGTACGACCCGGGACGCGATCGATACCCCTTTCGAGAAGGACGGGCAGAAGTTCGTGCTGATCGATACGGCGGGGATGCGCAAGCGCGGCAAGGTCTATGAAACGACCGAGAAGTACAGCGTGATGCGGGCGATGAAAGCCATTGAGCGCGCCGATGTCGTCCTGGTCCTCATCAACGGGGAGGAAGGGATTATCGAGCAGGATAAACATATCGCCGGTTACGCTTATGAAGCGGGGAAAGCCTCGGTATTCGTCGTAAACAAATGGGATGTCGTGGAGAAGGACGATAAAACAATGCACCAATTCGAGCAAAAAATCCGCGACCATTTCCTGTTTATGACTTATGCGCCGGTGGTGTTTTTGTCCGCCAAAACCAAGCAGCGCCTGCATAAGTTGCTTCCGGTGGTTCAGCATGTCGCAGACCAGCATACGAAACGTGTGCAGACGCATTTGCTGAACGACGTCGTCTCCGACGCGATTGCGATCAATCCTCCGCCGACCGACAAAGGGCGCCGTCTGCGGATTAATTACGTGACGCAAGTGTCGGTCAAGCCGCCTACCATCGTAGTTTTCGTGAACGATCCGGAGCTGATGCATTTCTCGTACGAACGGTACCTGGAGAACAAAATCAGAGCCGCCTTCGACTTTGAAGGCACGCCGATCCGGTTGTTCACGCGGCGCAAGTCAGATGAAGGTTAGGGGAGTAGAGGCGAAGTGATTTTACCTGTCGTAGCTGTAATTGTGTGTTATCTGCTGGGCTCCGTCAGCTTCAGCGTACTGCTGGCCAAGTCGCTGAAAGGGATCGATATCCGCCAGCACGGGAGCGGGAATGCCGGCGCAACCAATACGCTCCGCGTCCTCGGCAAAGGTCCGGCCATTCTTGTGCTGGCCTTGGACGTGCTCAAGGGGATCGCGGCCGTATGGATCGGACGCTGGCTGGGCGGCGACTCCGCCTGGGTCGCCTCGCTTAGCGGAATCGCCGCGATCATCGGGCATAACTGGCCGGTTTACTTCCGCTTTCGCGGCGGAAAAGGCATCGCCACGACCATCGGGGTCATGGCGACCCTGGTTTTCTTTCCGGCCTTGTATGCCGGAATCATCGCGATTCTTTCGATCGTGTTTACGAGATACGTCTCGTTGGGCTCTTTGATTTTCGTGTTTTTGACGCCGGTTTTTCTTGCGGTGACAGGCGAATTCGGCCCCTATTTCTGGGCAAGTCTGGTCATTTGCGTTTTCGCCTTTTGGAGACACCGCACCAACATCGTGAAAATCGCCCAGGGCAAAGAGAACAAGCTGGGCTCCAAAGGAGGAAAACGCGTTGTCTGACAAAGCTGCTGTGCTGGTGGCAGGGAGTTGGGGAACGGCCCTCGCCAGCGTATTGGCTGACAAGAAAATGGATGTCATGGTATGGACCCGGAACGCAGCGCAACGGGATGAAATCAACGATTTGCACCGTAATGAGCGCTTTTTGCCGGGCGTGGAACTACCGCCCCATCTGCGCGCAACCACAGACATGAAGGAAGCCGTCGAAGGCGCCAAAGCGGTGGTCATTGTGGCACCTTCTTCGGCCGTACGGGAGGTTGCCCGCTCCTTGAAGCCGCATTGGACGGAAGATATGCTGATCGTCCACGCCACCAAAGGGTTTGAAACCGAGAGCTTAAAACGGATCTCCACGGTTATTGCCGAGGAACTCGGCTGCGAGGAGGGCCGGATTGTCGTGCTGTCCGGTCCGAGCCACGCGGAGGAAGTGGTGAAACGATGTCCGACGACGGTGGTCGTAGCCTCGTTGGATGAATCGCAGGCCTCCGCGGCCCAAGACTTATTCATGAATTCCTATTTCCGGGTATATACGAACCGGGATTTGGTCGGCGTTGAACTGGCCGGGGCTTTGAAGAACATTATCGCCCTGGGCGCGGGCATGTCCGACGGACTCGGATATGGGGACAACGCCAAGGCGGCGCTCTTGACCCGGGGCTTGGCCGAAATTACCCGGATCGGGGTGGAGATGGGCGCGAATCCGCTCACCTTCGCCGGATTGGCCGGCATCGGCGACCTTGTGGTAACGGCAACGAGCCGGCACAGCCGGAACTGGCGGGCCGGCTATTTGCTCGGGGAAGGCAAATCGCTGGAGGAGGTGCTGGGCTCGATGGGGATGGTTGTCGAAGGCATACGGACGACGAAAGCGGCCCACACCATCTCCGAGAAATACCAGGTCCAGATGCCGATCGCCAAACAGCTTTTCCACGTGCTGTTCGAAGGAATGGATCCCAGAACCGCGGTGGAGGCGCTGATGGGACGGGACCGAAAAACCGAAATGGAGGTCATGTCGCTGGAAACCTGGGAGCAGTGGCATACCTGAGTTATCTAAAGGGCATCGGGGATCATCCGCTAAGGCCTAGGACCTTTTCCTGCTCCTTCTCATAAACTGTTGGGGAGGACAATGGAGGAGGCGAGAATATGGGCAAAGTTTCCAAGGATGCCTTGGATGCCATCAATAAGAAGACCGGGAAGAAGATTTCGGAAGGCGCGGTCAAAAAGCTGGCCAGCACGGTAAAGCCCTCGACGATGCAGAGCGAGGCCGAACTGAGAAAGCTGATCAAGCAGGTTTCCGCGATGGCCAAGGTCCCCGTCTCGGAGAGCACCGTCAACGAAATTGTCGGAGCTGTCAAGAAAAGCGGCATGAATCCCAACAATATGGAAGCCTTAATGAAAATGATGATAAAGAAATAAATATGAGATGGCTGCCCGAATGGGCAGAGCTGCCGCCTATGGCAGCTTTTTTTATTAGACTCTCGTTTACATAGCCTGTACGCTTCGGAGATGCTATAATAATCATCATAATCATGCCGTGAATTCAGATAGGGAGTGTACCGATCATGGACGCAATGACTAAAATGTGGCTGTCCTTGGCCGCGATTCTTGTCATGGGCTTGTCTGTATTTTTGATTACGTTTGCCCGGACCAAAACGAAAGGGATCCTGCGCGGCGTTCTTTCCTTGGTCGCCTTCGTCATTATGCTGGCGGGTTTTCTAACGGGACTCGTATCGATCACCTAGAATTTCTGGGATAAGAGAAGAGGATTAAATATGGACTTGGATATGAAGGGATTCAATGAAAAATTCCCGGATATCAGCCGCGCTCTCCAGTCGCTTGCGCAGCGGTGTGAGGGAGCGAAGGAAGCTTGGCTGCTTGGGGGAAGCTGCGGACTTTGGCTGCAGGGCGTACCCCTGGATACTTCGCCCCGGGATATCGACATTTATGCGGATATGACCGGAGCGGAGGAACTGCACGGCCTGTTGGCTGAAAGTGCCTTGGACGAACCGCGCCTGGACCAAAGCGGACTTTACGTGTCCCAACTCAGCCATTACCGGCTGAACGAATGGACTTTGGAGCTGGTCGGCGGTTTTCAGGTGAAAACCGAAGGGGCCGTATACCGGACGGAAGTGGACGAAGTTTTGGCGCCCGGCGCGCCGATGGTAAGGTTGGGCGAGTCGGAACTACGCCTGATGCCCTTAAGTCATGAATTTGTGTTCAACCTCTTGAGAGGTCGCCCGGATCGCTATTTGAACATCGCCAGTGTCATGCGCCGGAACGCCGAGGGGCATCTTCCGCTGCTCTATCAACTGCTGCGTCGGAACCGGTGGTCGGCCGAGGTTGTTGCGAGAATGGCGGAGCTTTTGAATCAGCCGCTGCTGTCGGGCCCGTGGGGCGAACTGGAGAACGCCCGCCGATAAGGAGGTATTCCGAGAATGGAGCCGCAAGTCACCTTTTTGCCGGGTAATCGAACGTTAAAAGTACGCTCCGGCACGAATCTCCTGCAGGCGGCCCGAAAAGCCCGGATTCATATTCCGACCCGCTGCGGCGGAAATGCGGGCTGCCTGATGTGTAAAGTGGAGGTTAGGAGCACGGACGGGACGCCGGCTGGACTTACGCCTCCCGGCGAGGCGGAACGCCGCAAGCTGGGTCCCCTGCTGGAACAGGGGATCCGCTTGGCCTGCCAGGCCAAGGTTGTGGGACCCGCCACGGTCAGTTTGCCGGAAAATCCGCTGAAGGCGGCGATCCGCAAGCAGCTGGAAGCTCAAAACGAGGAAGACAGCCTTTGGTGACCCATCCGGCGAAAGAGTATAAAATGAAGGAGCTTGAATTGAACCATGCAGAATCGAAAACGACGGGGCGGAAGGATGTACCGCCGTTTTGCGTGCGGATTGACGATATTTTTATTATCGGGGTTGCTGTCGGGCTGTTTGTATCGGGGAGAACCGCAGGAAAGGCGGGTTTCGTACATTGAAAGCGTTGACAGGGTGCAAAGGGCCATCGACCGATTCCAAGAAGATCAGGGGATTTTGCCGATTATAACGGCGGGTGAAGAGACGCCAAGATACGAGAAATTCAGAATCAATTTGGACCAGTTGAATCAACAGGGGTATTTGGAGCAAATCCCGCAGGCCGCCTTCGAAAAAGGGGGGAGCGTCTATTTTCTCGTGATCAATGAGGAAATTGATCCCACGGTCAAGGTGATGGATTTGGCTACCGTGCAAAAGGTCAATGACGTACAGCGGGCGGTCGATCTATACCGGAGCAAGCGGGATGGTAAACTTCCCGTTCAGGAGAACGGTGAGATTTCCCCGGGCGTGTACAGGATCGACCTGGAAGCGGCCGGAGCGGAAAACTATAGCCTCAAAAGCGTTTATTCCGGTCAGCCTCTAGACTATCTCGTGGACAAGGACGGCCGCGTTTATGTAGATTATGCATTCGATATTATGCAAGCGTTGGACCAAACGGGCGCAAAGCCCGGGGAAGATAAAGATTTAAGGGAGATTTTGACCGACCAGTCCTATTTCGTTCCGGTCAAGTCGCTCCCTTACCGCTGGGTCGACGGTACTCCCGTACCGCAAATCGAATAAGTTATCTTCATTTCGCAGCCGCCGGCTGCGGTTTTTTTTGCCCAAAAATACATATTGGAAACGATAGATTCATAACTATTCAATATGGCGGGAGATGGCCCGTCATATTCGCGACGAAGCGAGGCGCGAAAAAAAGCTGGCTCGGACGGTCTAAACCGTCATAATTCCGCATCTGGTACATATGATTTTACTAGTCCAAATGCATGTACGAGTTACGCCGCTTCGTTGCTGTTCTCTCCACCCGGGTTTGCGGCGGCGGACACAGGTACAAAGGAGCTGCCGCTCCTAACCGTAGCTATGATTTCAAATTATTGGCGAATAACGAAGCGGATGCTCGGCGAGCATTTTTCCTTCGGCGAATTTTGAGGAGGGGATATCATTGGTATTGGAGAAAGTGGACATTTTTAAGGACATTGCCGAACGTACCGGAGGGGATATTTATCTGGGTGTCGTCGGAGCTGTCCGCACCGGCAAATCTACATTTATCAAAAGATTTATGGAAACGGTGGTGCTCCCGAACATCGCGAGTGAAGCCGATCGGGCGCGTGCGGTGGATGAACTTCCGCAAAGCGCCGCCGGCAAAACGATCATGACGACCGAACCGAAATTCGTGCCGAACAACGCGGTGCAAATCAAGGTGGCCGAAGGGCTTGAAGTGAATGTCAGACTGGTGGATTGCGTAGGTTACGCCGTGGAAGGCGCCAAGGGATATGAGGATGAAAACGGTCCCCGTATGATTTCGACGCCGTGGTTCGAAGAGCCGATTCCGTTCCAGGAGGCGGCGGAAATCGGAACGCGCAAGGTGATTCAGGAGCATTCCACGCTGGGCGTCGTCGTCACCACGGACGGTACGATCGCGGATATTCCACGCTACTCGTACGTCGAATCGGAAGAGCGGGTCGTGGCCGAACTGAAGGAGGTCGGCAAGCCGTTCGTGCTCGTCATTAACTCGACGCGCCCGAACAGCGAGGAAACGCAGCAGCTCCGGGGCGAACTGGCCGCGAAGTACGACATTCCGGTCATTACTCTCAGCGCGGCTACGATGACCGAGGAGGACGTCACGGGCGTCCTGCGCGAGGTCCTGTACGAGTTCCCGGTGCACGAGGTCAACGTCAATCTCCCGAGCTGGGTCATGGTGCTGAATGAGAACCATTGGCTCCGCAGCAACTATGAAAATTCCGTACGCGACACGGTCAAGGACATCCGCCGTCTGCGCGACGTGGACCGGGTCGTCAGCAACTTCATGGAGTACGACTTTATCGAGCGGGCCGGGCTCAGCGGGTTGAACATGGGGCAAGGCGTCGCCGAGATCGATCTTTACGCGCCGGACGATTTGTACGATCGGATTTTAATGGAAGTGGTCGGCGTGGAAATCCGGGGCAAAGATCATTTGCTCCAGCTCATGCAGGAATTTACGCATGCCAAGAAGGAGTATGACCGATTCGCGGAAGCGCTGGAGATGGTCAAGACGACGGGATACGGGATCGCGGCTCCGTCGCTGGCGGAAATGGCGCTCGACGAGCCGGAACTGATCCGTCAAGGCTCCCGGTTCGGGGTTCGCCTGAAAGCGACCGCGCCTTCGATCCACATGATCCGCGTCGATGTCGAGTCCGAATTCGCGCCGATCATCGGAACGGAGAAGCAGAGCGAGGAACTGGTCCGCTATTTGATGCAGGATTTCGAAAACGATCCGATCAAGATTTGGGAGTCCGATATTTTCGGCCGCTCGCTGCATTCGATCGTCCGGGAAGGCATCCAGGGCAAAATCGCCATGATGCCGGATAATGCTCGCTATAAACTGCAAGAGACGCTGGGGAGAATTATTAACGAAGGTTCGGGCGGCTTGATCGCCATCATCCTTTGATCGATAGACATCAAACGCGTTTGGCTGGGAACAAGAGCCAAACGCGTTTTTTGCGTTAAATTACTAAAACCGATTTACATACTTGGTATTTGGCATTATAGTAATCTATAAAGATTTTTACATATCATAATTCAGGGGGAGAAACGATGAAGAAAATCACAGATTTGAAAAAAACGGGCTTCATCCTGCTGCTGCTTGCGCTTGTGTTGACGATCAGCGCCTGCGGCATCAAGAAAATGCCCGCCGAAAATAGCGGGACCACCGAACCGGCAGCGGCCGCCCAGGCGGAGGGGGAAGGGAATACCGCGGAAGGCAAAGAACTGGCCGGCAAACGGATCGCATTGATCATGGAATTCAATACCGGCACCTTTTCACAGCAGTACGTACAGGGCGTCACGGAAGAAGTGAAAAAATTCGGCGGGGAACTGACGACCTTCGTCGCGGAGAACAATCGGGCCAAAATGGCTGACTTGCTGGAGTCGGCGATCAATCAGAGGTTCGATGTCATTTTGACGGATCACGGTTCGGCGGAATTTTTAGAACCCGGCATCAAGAAGGCGGTCGAGCAGAAGATCGCGGTCGTGGTGTTCGATGCGCTGGTAAACGTTCCGGGGGCCACGGTGCTGTCCCAGGATGACCAGAGTCTCGCGGCGCTTACCCTGGACAAATTGAAACAGGACAGCGGCGGCAAGGGCAACATCGTCAAGGTGTGGGTAGCGGGTTTTGCGCCGATGGAACGGCGCGAGCAGGAGTATAAGAAGTTCCTTGCGGAAAATCCCGAAATCAAGGAAATCGCCGCGTTCGGCAATGCGTCCAATCCGGCGCTGGACAGCCAAACGCAAATGGAAGCGGTGCTGAAGCAGTATCCGAAGGGCGAAATCACCGCGGTATGGGCCGCCTGGGATGAATTCGCCAAAGGCGCGGCCCGGGCGATTCAATTGGCGGGCCGCGATGAGATCAAGGTGTACGGCATGGACCTTAGCGATGAAGATCTGCAGATGATCCAGGATCCGAAGAGCCCGTGGGTCGCATCGGCGGCGGTGGATCCGAAGGATATCGGACGGATTCAGGTCCGCTACGCTTATCAGAAGCTGCATGGCGATGCGACGGACGATCAGGTGGTCTTGAAGGCCGTTCTGGTTACGCGCGAGGCATTGCCGGAACAGCAGATTTCCACCGATGAACTGTCGCAGTATGTGGAAGGCTGGGGCGGATCGAAGCAAGGGATTCAGGAATGGATGAAGGAATACGGCGTGGAATAACGCGGTAAACCTATAATTTTCGGAGAATACCAAGGCGCGCCGTCCGGCAACGGACGGCGCCGCCTTTTCCCGGTGAAAGGAGGAAGACTTGGAGATGTCATTATCACCGAAGGTGCTGGAGATGCGGGAAATCACGAAATCGTTTGCCGGAGTGACCGCCTTGAACGGAGTGGACTTGACGCTGGAAGGCGGGCAGATCCACGCTTTGCTCGGGGCGAACGGCGCCGGAAAAAGCACGTTGATGAAGATCTTGTCGGGCGCCTATGGGCGGGACGGAGGCAGCATGAAGCTGCTGGGGCAGGAGGTCCGCTTTCAAGGACCCTCCGACGCCAAACTGCACGGCGTCCACTGCGTATATCAGGAGGTGGATGCCGCCCTGGTGCCTCAACTGACGGTGGCGGAGAACGTTATGCTGGACGAGCTCGCCAAGCCCGGGGCGAAAACCTGGATCTCCCCGGGCGAGACCGCCCGCCGGGCCGAAGCTGTGCTGGAGCGGCTTAAGGTCAACGTTCCGGTCAAGCGAAAAGTGGCGGAGCTGAGCATCGCGGAGAAACAGATGATCTTGCTGGCGCGCATTTTGTCCCAGGATGCGAAGGTGATCATCTTTGATGAACCGACAGCGCCGCTCAGCGGAGCGGAGGCGGAGAGCTTCTTCCGGATCCTTCATGAACTGAAGGATCAAGGCGTTGCGTGCGTATTCATTACGCACCGCTTGCAGGAGGTCATGGATCATGCCGACCGGGTGACGGTCATGCGGGACGGCCGGGTGGTTTATACCGGCCCTCTGGGGGATGCCGGAGGGATCGACGGCCTCATTTCACACATGCTCGGCAAAACCTTTGCCGAGGAATTCCCCAAGGTTCCCGCGGAGATCGGCGACGTGCTGCTGCGCGTCAACGGTTTGAAACGGGGAACCAAGGTGCGCGGCGTCGACCTGGAGGTTCGCCGCGGCCAGATCGTGGCCGTCGTCGGACTGGTCGGCGCCGGAAAGAGCGAGCTGGCCCGCCTTCTGGCCGGCGCGGATCGCCCCGATGCCGGGACGATCGAATTGAAGGGGCGGGCCTTCCGCTTCAGACAGCCGGCCGACGCGGTCCAAGCCGGCATCGTCAGCATTCCCGAGGAGCGGCGCAAGCAGGGGATCGTCATCCAGGACAGTGTGGAGCGGAATCTCAGCCTGCCGCTGCTCAGCCAATTAAGCCGCCTCGGCGTCATGTCCGCCCGCAGGGAGCGCAGCTTGGCGGAGAGGGTCATCTCCGCGCTCGGCATCAAAACCTCGAGCCCCAAGCTGGAGGTTAAATACTTGAGCGGCGGCAACCAGCAAAAGGTCGCCATCGGCAAGTGGCTGGAGCGGGGGGCCGAGGTGCTGGTCTTCGACGAACCGACCAAAGGGGTGGATATCGGCGCGAAAAGCGATATTTTCCGGATCATCGGCAACCTGGCCGCCCAGGGCAAAGGCATCGTTTATTTCACGAGCGAGCTGGATGAAGGCCTCGGGATCGGTGATCGGATCGCCGTCATGGTTGACGGCCGGATCGCGGGCGTGTTCGAGCGGGGAGAAATCACACAGGAACAAGCGTTGTTTTACGCTAGCGGGGGACGGAGGGAACAACTGTCATGAGAGAGAAATTGCTTAACTTGTCGTTTAAATACGGAGCGTTGGTCGTGGTTGTGCTGGTTTTCGCCTTTTTTTCGTTCCGGCTGCCTTACTTTTTCACCTACAGCAATATATCCGATATTTTAAATTCGATCGCCATCGTAACCTTTGTGGCGATCGGGGTTACCTTATCGCTGGCGGTCGACGGGTTTGATTTGTCCGTAGGCTCCACGGTGTCGCTTAGCACCGTCGTTACGGCCACTCTAATGATCTGGTACCAGATGCCGCTGTACATCGTTCTAATCGTGCCGCTGGCGATCGGGGCCATTATAGGCCTGCTCAATGCGTTTCTTATCGTCAAAATGCGGATTCCCGATCTCCTTGCCACGTTGGCGATGATGTACATCGTGGGCGGAATCCATAAAACATATGCCCAAGGCTACACGATTTATAATCATATGCAATTCCCGGACGGCAGTAAGGCGGCGGGAGAAATGGACAAAACTTTCCTGCTGCTGGGACAGGGGAAATGGCTGGGAATCCCGATTTCCGTCATCCTGCTTCTGATTTTCGTCGTGCTGGTCCACTTTTTCCTCACCCGGACCAAATACGGCCGCCAGATTTATGTAACGGGGGGCAACGAGGAAGCGGCGCGTCTGTCCGGGATCAAAGTCAAAAAAGTGCGGACCCTGGCGTATGTCGCATCCGGTGTATTCGCCGCGATCGGGGGGATTCTGTTCGCTTCCCGGGTAGGTTCAGGGCAGATCGATGCCGGAGCTCCGCTGCTGATGGAGGCCGTAGCGGCGGTTTTTGTCGGTTTTTCGGTTCTCGGGGCAGGGAAACCGAATATCATCGGCACCTTTGTGGGTTCCGTACTGATCGGGGTGCTCGTGAACGGGTTAACGATGATGAATGTCCAGTATTTTGCGCATGACATCGTCAAAGGGGCTGTTCTGGTACTCGCGCTGTCCGTAACTTTCTATGTCCTGAACCGGTCCAAAACTTAAAAAACTTGAAAATATCTTTTGACTGTATTACTATAAGTTTGTTCCGCAGGCCCTAAACCTCGTCAAAACCCGATTTTTTCGGGAAATTCCAAGGTTTATGCGCGGTTCCACGTATATTCTACGGCAAAACGGAAACACAGAATATCAGAATGGTCTATTAAATTTGGTAGGGAGGTGAACCCTGATGAACAAATCCGACTTGATCTCTCAAGTGGCGGAAAGTGCAGAATTGTCCAAGAAAGACGCGACCAAAGCGGTCGACGCGGTTTTTGACGCAATCTCTGAGGCTCTGCAAAACGGAGACAAAGTACAATTGGTAGGTTTCGGAAACTTTGAAGTGCGCGAGCGTTCCGCACGTAAAGGCCGCAACCCGCAAACCGGAGAAGAAATCGAAATCCCTGCGAGCAAAATTCCAGCATTCAAACCAGGCAAAGCGCTCAAAGACGGAATTAAATAAAGATTTCTACATATTTTCCGTGTTGAAAGAGTCCGTGGGCATTTTGTTCACGGCCTTTTCTTTTAACATCAACAGTGTGCTAATATTTGTCGGGGAGGAATGCCGTTCATGAATCAGGAGCAACAGTCCAAATCCGGCGGAGCCGAACAGGGGACGGGCAGCGGCGATTATTTCGTCGTCAAGGCCAAGGAACAAGGGGTAACGGTCATCGGCTTGACCCGTGGCAAGGATACCCGGTTTCACCATACGGAAAAGCTGGATAAGGGCGAGGTGCTGATCGCCCAGTTCACCGACCATACTTCGGCCGTCAAGGTCAGGGGCAAAGCGGTCGTTTATACGAAGCACGGGATCATCGACACGGACGAATGAAAATCAATTTGCAGGCATAGCCTGCTTTTTTCTTTTGTAGAATGGGATATGAACCTTTAAGGATGTCCGGGAGATCCGGTGAAAATCGAAGGGGGATTCCCGTGAAGTCGAATTGGATGATGCGAGCCCTGCTGCTGACCTGCGGCGTGGCCGTCGCTTTGGCTCTGATGACGAGAGAAGGAGGCCCCTTGTACGAACAGGGGCGGCTTGTCGCCGAGGTTTTCTCGGAGACCGGCAAGCCCGTCGAATTGACCGACGACAATCTGGTCGACAGCTTGTCTTCCCTTGAACTGAATGTCCCGATTGCGAAGGTGGATTTGAACGGCGGGATTCTCTCGGTCGATCTCAAGGTGAAGGATGAGCGGCTGACTAAAGGTGAATTGTATGCCGGAATGGCGGAGCTGATTTCATTTGCGTTTGCTCGGACGCCCAACATCGACCAACTGCTGCTTCGCCTCATCGCGGAGGACCGGTGGCTCGGAAGCCGGTATTTGCTGGTGGCCGCGGATGTACGCCGCGGGGAATGGCCGGCCGACGCGCCTGAGCGGCTTCGCAAGACCGGAGACGGAGAAATCCCGGCGGATTTGAAGCGGTGGTTCCGTCTGACGGAGACGGCGTTGTGGAGGGACAAAATCCATTAAGCCCCTCCGTGCGCTCCCAAATAACATATGCTATAATAGACAAGATTGTGACATCTTTGTTTCCAGAGTGTAAACGAAGATGTCAGTATTAGCGGCTCGGAGGCAGAGGATGAGACCTGATCGCATAACAGAACTGGCCCAAAAGTATGTCGAATACGACATGATTACGACCCACACGGAGCTACCGGTTTTCCCGGTTACCCGTGTTCGTTTGCTTTATACGTTTTTAAAGGATTCGGCCCGTCTGCCGGAACGCTCGGGGGAAACCTGCGCGCTTGCGGCTTTCCTCGTTCAGTTGGGGCTCGATACGCATGACATGATCGATGTCGGGGATTTCCGGATGGAAGAAAAGGAAATGCGTTCGCGGCAATTGAAGGTGCTGGCCGGTGATTACTTCAGCAGCGTTTTTTATCAGCAGTTGGCGCAGGAGGGGCTGATCGGCATGATCTCCGCTTTGAGCGCGGCGATCTGCGAAGTCAACCGGATCAAAGTCCGGCTTTATATGGGACTTAGGAATATGCGGATTTCCGCGGAGGAGTACATAAAACAGCGCGTTCGGGTGAAAAGCGAGTTATTCCATGCGTTTACCGATCAATTGGACAAGTCGGCGCAGAACATTTGGTCGCTGCTGTTAACCGAATTAAGCCGTTGCGAAGTGGCGCTGGACGAACTGAGTCTCGGTCCGGAAGCTCCGGAGGAACGGAAGGGTTACGCTTATTTGCGGATCTGGGAGACCGGCACCTCGGAAGACAAAGCGAAGCTCGCTCAAAACGCGCTGGAGGCGGGAGAGTGGCACCGGCTGCTTCGGAAATACCGGATTGACAAGCAATTGATCGCCATGCTGCACCAATCTTTGGAGAACGTAAAAAATCTGGTCCCCGAGTGCGGGGGAGAACAAACCCGCACCGAGATCGGCGCGATCCTGGAGCCGATGGTCGCCGTACTGGCGTCCCGGTCTCCCGCAATTCAGGAAGGGTAAGGTGAAGGGCTTAAATGAATAATCCGTCCTCCAAACCGAAGGAAGAGTTCGTACATTCCGTGTTTCAAAGCGTGGCACCGAAGTACGATCTTATGAACGATATTATCAGCTTTGGCCGCCATAGGGCCTGGCGGAAATTCACGATGAACAAGATGAATATGGCGCCGGGGGATACGGCGATCGACTTGTGCTGCGGCACTTGCGATTGGACGATCAGCATGGCGGAGGCGAGCGGGGGCCCGATTACGGGCCTGGATTTCAGCGAAAATATGCTGAAGATCGGCCGCCGCAAAGTCGAGGAGCGCGGGCTGGACCGCTCGATTCGGCTCGTCCAGGGCAACGCGATGGACCTCCCGTTCGAAGACGACACCTTCCATTTTGCCACGATCGGGTTCGGCCTTCGCAATGTACCCGATCCGCGCCAAGTGCTTGCCGAAATGACCAGAGTGGTCAAGCCCGGCGGCAAAGTGGTCTGCCTGGAGCTGTCGAAACCGACCTGGCAGCCGTTTAAAGGGCTGTATTATTTCTATTTCAGATATCTGATGCCGATGCTAGGCAAGCTGATCGCCAAGCGGTACTCGCAATACAAGTGGCTTCCGGAATCGCTGATACAGTTCCCGGGCCGCAAAGAGCTTGCGGGAATTTATACGGAAGTCGGGCTGTCCAACGTCGAAGTGTATCCTTTTTTCGGCGGTATTGCCGCACTGCATATCGGGACGAAGGAGAAGCAAGATGTTTAGGAAAATTGGAATATTTCTACAGATGATTAAGTTTGAACACACGGTATTTGCACTTCCTTTTGCCTTCATGGGGGCTCTGCTCGGCTCCGTGGCGATTCACCAACACCTTCCGTCATGGGCCGAAATCGGTTGGGTGCTGCTGGCGATGTTCGGAGCGCGCAGCGCGGCGATGGGGCTCAACCGGCTGATCGACCGCGTCAGCGACGCCAAAAACCCGCGTACCGCCAACCGGGCGATCCCGGCCGGCCTGCTGAAGATCGGCGAGGTCGTCGTCTTTATTATTTGTTCTTTCGCCTTGCTGTTCTGGGCGGCCGCGGAATTGAACCCGCTGGCGATGAAGCTGCTGCCGATCGCCGTGTTCATGCTTGTGTTTTATTCTTACACCAAACGTTTCACCTGGCTGTGTCACGTGGTACTCGGTATTACGATCGCCTTGGCTCCGCTGGGCGGATGGGTGGCCGTGGCCGGGAAGGTCGACGCTGCGGCTCTGGTCTTTTACGTAACGATTATTTTTTGGATTGCCGGCTTCGATATTATTTATTCTTGTCAGGATGTGGAGTTTGACACCAAAGAAGGGCTCCATTCGATTCCCGTCCGATTCGGGGTCGCGAAATCCCTGAAAATCGCGCAAGCCTTCCATATCGTCACGGCGATCGGATTTATCGCGCTGCTGCTGATGAGCGATTTGGGCTGGTGGTATATCGCGGGCATGATTATCGCATATCTGATCCTTTTCTATGAGCATCATATCGTTTCTCCCGGCGATTTAAGCCGGCTGCAAACGGCATTTTTCACCATGAACGGGGTATTGAGCATCGTTGTCTTTTCCTTCACCCTGATCGATTTGGTGGTGCGCCATTCCTGATGCATGAGAACGCGAAGAAGAACAGGGGACTCGTTGTAGGAATTACCGGGGCCAGCGGCTCCGCTTATGGCGTCAAGCTGGTGCAAACGCTGCTGGATCTCGGTTTCACCGTTCATCTCGTTATTTCAAATGCGGGCTGGCGGGTGTTGAAGGAGGAGCTGGGTTGGGAAACGACGGATCGCGAAGCCGCATTGCGCAAGCATTTGCGCGAGACCGCCGGCAACTGGGTGTACCATCCAATCGCGGATATCGGCGCCTCGATCGCCAGCGGTTCTTTTTTGGCGATGGGAATGATCATTATGCCTTGCTCCATGGGGACGCTCTCCTCGATCGCGAACGGTGCGTCGGACAATCTGATGACCCGGGCGGCCGATGTCATGATGAAGGAAGGGCGCCCGCTGGTGCTGGTTCCCCGCGAAACTCCGCTTCACGCGATCCATCTCGAAAACATGTTGAAGCTGGCCAGGCTCGGCGTACGCTTGATTCCGGCGATGCCCGCTTTTTATTTTGGCCCCAAAACCATTGACGATCTGGTCGCTTTCCTGGTGGGCAAAGTACTGGACAATTTGAACATCGAACATGCGCTATTTAAAAGATGGGGGGATCACGATGAACAACCGGGAGAATGACGACATCCTCATCGGAAAAATCAAATATACGAATGTATGGCCCGTTTTTCATCATTTTGACGCGAAAGGCCTGTCGCGACCCGTCACGATGGTGACGGACGTGCCTTCGGCGCTGAACCGCCGGATGCTGGGCGGCTCGCTTGACCTGTCGCCCGTTTCGTCGTTTGCCTTCGGTTACGGGGCGGAGAATTTGGTGCTTCTGCCCGAGCTATCCGTAAGCTCGGACGGTCCGGTAAACTCGATTCTGCTGTTTTCCCGGAAACCTCCGGAAGAAATTCGCAACGGGGTCATCGCGCTTACGAATACTTCGGCGACCTCGATCAATTTGTTGAAAATCATTATGGAGAAGGCCTATGAAGGCAAGCCGACCTATTGGGAAAGCGAGCCCGTGCTGGATCAGATGATGGAACGCAGCGACGCCGCGCTGCTGATCGGCGACCACGCCATCCAGGCTTCCTGGCGGGATCACGGTTATATCGTTACGGATTTGGGGGAAGTCTGGAAGCAATGGACCGGTTACGGCATGACGTTCGCGGTTTGGGCCGTGCAGCGGACGTTTGCGGATTCCCATCCCGATTTTTTGTCCGAAGTCCTGGGCGCCTTCGCGGCGAGCAAACGTCAAAGCCTGGGGAATTTGACGCCGCTGGTGGACAAAGCCATCGATGAGATCGGAGGCACGAGGGAGTATTGGGAACATTATTTCCGGAACTTGTGTTATGATTTTAGTGAACAGCGGCAGAAGGGACTGGCCTTATACTTTACGTACGCCCACGAAATGGGGCTTCTGCCGAAGGAAGTACGGATGGATATTTGGAGTGAGAATAAGCTGACACGGGTGAAAGAATGAAATTAATGGATATTTTCGGCGCGCTGAAAAGGGATATGGATTTTATTGAGCGGCAGCTGTACCGGAGCATCGAAGGCGATGAGGAGCTGCTGAGCGAAACGTCTCTGCACCTGCTGAAGGCGGGAGGTAAACGGCTGCGCCCGGTTTTCGTTCTGCTCGGCGGGAAATTCGGGACCTACGATTTGGAGAAGCTGCAGCATGTGGCGGTACCCCTGGAGTTGATTCACTCGGCGACGCTCGTCCATGACGATGTCATCGACGATGCCGGAACCCGAAGAGGGAAGCCTACGGTAAAGGCCAAATGGGACAATAAAATCGCGATGTATACCGGCGATTTCCTCTATGCGAAAGCGTTGACGCTGGCCACCCGGCTCCCGATTCCGGAGCTGCACCGCATTCTGGCCAAAGCGATGGTGCAGATGTCGATCGGGGAAATGGAGCAGATCCGCGATTTTTTCAACACGGAGCAGTCGGTCCGGCAATATCTGCTGCGCATTCGCCGCAAGACGGCGCTGTTGATCGCGATCAGCTGTCAGCTCGGCGCTTTGGCCTCGGAAGCTTCGTCCCGAATTCATACCCAGCTCTATCGGTACGGGTACAATGTCGGGATGGCCTTTCAAATCCGGGACGATCTGCTGGATTTGTGCGGTACGGAGAAAAGCTTGGGCAAACCGCCGGGCAGCGACATGCGGCAAGGGAACATCACTTTGCCGGTCATTTATGCGCTGCAGGACCCGGAGATCCGCGAGCCGCTTCTGGCGGAACTCGAAGTGATCCGGTCGAACGGAATGGAGGCGGATGCCGGCCGGGCGATCGGGATGATCCTGTCGAGTCCGGGCATCCGTCGGGCGGAAGAACTGGCGGACCGGTTTATCGGAAAAGCTCTCGACGCCTTGGAAGGGCTTCCGGAAAGCAAATCCAAAACCCATCTCAAAGAGATAGCTCTCTTTGTAAATAAACGCTCCTATTGAGAAACAAGCTTACCAGCACCCCGTTTTTTTGGTAGAATGGTAATAAACTCACCTGTTGAGCCAGATTTTTCATGGATTACCAAGTTGTCGATATCGGGAGGAGAAGCATGGAACGTACTTTTTTGATGGTTAAGCCGGACGGCGTTCAGAGAGGATTGATCGGGCGCATTATCAGCCGTTTTGAGGACAAAGGCTTTAAGCTGGTTGCCGGAAAGTTTGTTCAGGTTACCCCGGAGCAAGCGAAACGGCATTATGCGGAGCATGAAGGAAAGCCATTCTTTGACAGTCTTGTGAGCTTCATCACCTCCGGGCCGGTGTTTGCCATGGTCTGGGAAGGGGATGACATCGTGGCGTTATCCCGAGCGGTCATCGGGAAGACCAAAGTCACGGAGGCGGCGCCAGGCACGATTCGCGGAGACTTTGCGGCCCATACCCCTTACAATTTGATTCACGGTTCGGACGGCCCCGAAAGCGCGGAGCGGGAGATCGCGAACTTCTTTGAGCCTCACGAAATCGTAGCCTATTCGAAGACGATTACGCCATGGATTTAATCTCGGCAAAAACGCCCATGGGCCAAGAGGAATCGGGCGTTCCGGATCCCGATTACACCGCGTTCATCCTTCATATCAAGAAAAGTACGGGGATCGACCTGGCCCAATATAAAGAAGCGCAGATGAAGCGCCGCTTGACGACCCTCCGCAACAAGAACGGATTTTCATCCTTCGATGCTTTTTATCATGCCATGATGGCAAACAAAACGCTATTCTACGAATTTCTCGACAAGATGACGATTAATGTCTCCGAATTCTGGCGCAATCCGAATCGTTGGGAAGTGTTAAGGGATGTCGTCCTTCCCGGACTTACCGCCGGCAAATCCAAGCTTCGCGTTTGGAGCGCGGCTTGTTCCACCGGTGAGGAGCCGTATACACTCTCCATGATCTTGGCGGATCAAGGGCTGTTGACGAGTACATACTTGCTGGCGAGCGATATCGATGAGGGTGCGCTGGCCAAGGCTGCGGAAGGTCTGTATCTGGAGCGGTCGCTCAAGGACGTTCCGCCGGAGGTGGCGAAACGTTACTTTACTCCCGAAGGGGCCATGTACCGTTTTGACCCCAAACTCAAAAAAGCGGTTACCTTCAAGAAGCAGAATCTGCTGCTCGATCCGTTCGAGGATAATTTCGATTTGATCGTTTGCCGCAACGTCATGATTTATTTTACCGAGGAAGCGAAGCACGGGCTTTATCATAAATTCGCCCAAGCGCTGCGTCCGGGCGGTATTCTGTTCGTCGGCAGCACGGAACAGATCTTTTCTCCGTCCCAGTACGGGTTGGAATCGGCGGAAACGTTTTTTTACAGAAAAAAGGCGTGAAATTCGGTATAAACCTTCGGCACTTTCCCCATAATGACTGACAACAGGGTTTAGGGAGGTCGCTGAATGGATAAAAGAAAGGTCATCGACGCCTATCGCCGAGGCTTCCTTACACCGCAGGAATGCGCCCAGGTTCTTGGCGTGGAGAAGGGCCAGTTGATGCGTCTGCTGGAGCAGCCCGGGGGCACCGGAACGGAGAAACGGCATTTGGATAACCAGCCGGCCTCGGGAAACTAATAGCGCGGAAATAAACCGATCCACAACCCACATCGAAGTTTAAATCAAACGTGCGTTTTTTCGCGTTCAGCGGAGGGGCGCGCGTTTTTTTCATGAAGGGGGCTGTGCCCCGATTAAATGAAAAACGGGAGCAAAAATAATCCGGTAATGAAGCGAAGTGGTACACGTTGCCGGAAAAAGCGTCGGCGTGGAAAAAAGCCCGGAAAGAATCCAAATTGTCTATAAGTCGACGTATTGGCGGGCATTCCGTTCATATGACCGATCATTTCGTTTGAAGGAATTGCAAGAGTAATGTACTCCTGGTCAACATGTGCAATAAACCCATCGTGAGACTGGCCGTCAGAAGTGGTTATACCAACATATTTATTCATACAGCTCATTGCGACTTGTTGATAATTGGTGTCCATGGATAACGATAACCTCCTAAAATATATTCGACAATAGTCTATGGACTACAACCTACTTTGATCGCGGCATCTGCCTATAGGTCAAAAAATTTCATAGCGTTGACGGGGGGATGATCCATGCGTTTGGGGGGACAATTAAAAATCCAGAAAAAATACGGACGTGACAAGACATTAGTACTAATATTATAATGAGCAAAGAAATCATCGGATTTTAGCTCTTTACAGTTTAACAGTTTAAAGGGGGAACGCATCATGACACTACGTTACTTGACTGCCGGGGAAACGCACGGTCCCCAGCTTACGGCGATTATTGAAGGTTTGCCCAGCAATTTGAAGCTGGATTTCGAGAAGCTTAATTTTGAACTGGCCCGCCGCCAGAAGGGATACGGACGAGGGCGTCGGATGCAAATCGAGAAGGACACGGCGCAAATTGTCGGCGGCGTACGTCACGGAAATACGACCGGCGCGCCGGTGGCGCTGGTTGTCGCCAACAATGACTGGACGCATTGGCGGAACATTATGAATATCGAGCCCATCGAAGGAACGGATGAGGAGAAGCGCCGGGTTCACCGGCCGCGCCCGGGTCATGCGGATCTGAACGGCGGATTGAAATATAACCTCAAAGATTTACGCAACGTGCTGGAACGCTCCAGCGCTCGGGAAACGGCGATTCGCGTCGCCGTCGGTGCGGTGGCGAAGCAGCTTCTGGAGAAATTCGGCATCCGTATCGCCGGTCAGGTGATCCGGATCGGGGAAATCGAAGCGCCGCCGCACCATCTGTCCCTGGAAGAGATGGCCCGCCTTACGGAAGAGTCCTCCGTCCGGGTGGTCGATCCGGAAACGGAGAAGAAGATGGAGGCCTACATCGACAAAATCAAGGAAGAAGGCGACTCCATCGGCGGCATCGTGGAATGCATCGTCGAAGGCGTGCCGGTGGGATTGGGCAGCCATGTGCAGTACGACCGCAAGCTGGACGGCAGAATCGCCCAAGCGGTTATGTCGATCAATGCTTTTAAAGGCGTTGAGATCGGAATCGGTTTTGAAGCCGGGAAATTACCGGGATCCAAAGTCCATGACGAGATCCTGTACAGCGAGGAGCGCGGCTATTACCGGGCGACGAATCGCCTGGGAGGCTTTGAAGGCGGTATGACCAACGGCATGCCGATCGTGGTTCGCGGCGTCATGAAACCGATCCCGACCTTGTACAAGCCGCTCCAAAGCGTGGATATCGATACGAAAGAACCTTTCACGGCCCAGGTGGAACGTTCCGACGCCTGCGCGGTTCCGGCGGCGAGCGTCGTTCTGGAGCATGTGGTGGCTTGGGAAGTGGCCAAGGCGTTCCTGGAGAAATTCGGCGGCGATTCCATTGAGGAAATCAAACGCAATGTGCAGAGCTACAAGGCTCAGTTGGAGAGCTACTGATGCGTACGCTACAAGTGGATTTGGGGGACCGGTCCTATCCGATATATATCGGCAGCGGCCTGCTAAACGAAGCGGGCCTGATCTTCGCCAAGCATCAATTGAGCAAGAAAAGCCCGGTCCTGATCGTTACGGACGACCATGTAGCCCCGCTTTATTTGAAGCGGGTGGAAGAGAACCTGCAAGCCGAAGGTTACCGGACCGTCAGCAAAGTCGTTAAGGCCGGAGAGAAGGCAAAATCCCTGGACGTATTCCATGATGTGATGACGGCCGCCATCGAAGGCGGCCTGGACCGGCGCTCCGCCGTTGTCGCGCTAGGTGGCGGCGTGGTCGGCGATCTGGCGGGATTCGTGGCCGCGACTTATATGCGCGGCGTGCCGTTCGTCCAGATGCCGACGACCATTTTGGCGCACGACAGCAGCGTGGGCGGCAAGGTGGCGATCAACCATCCGCTCGCGAAGAACATGATCGGCGCCTTTCACCAGCCGGAACTCGTCCTGTACGACGTCGATACCCTTCGGACGCTGCCCGAACGTGAAATCCGGGCGGGGCTGTCCGAGATGGTCAAGCACGGTCTGATCTGGGACGCCGAGTTCGCGGCATGGTGCGGGGAGAATACCGACCGACTGCTCGCGCTCGATCCCGAGACATTGAGCTACGGTCTCACGATGGGCTGCTCGATCAAGGCGCAAGTCGTGTCCCAGGACGAGCGGGAGCTGGGATTGCGGGCGATTTTGAATTTGGGTCATACGATCGGTCACGCACTGGAAGCGATCGGCGGGTATGGCGAATTTTTGCACGGGGAAGCGATCTCCATAGGAATGGCGGCTTCGGCGCTGATCGCCGTCAACCGCGGCGCCGACCGGGCGTTATACGCGGAGACTGTCCGATTGCTTGGCGGCTTCGGGCTGCCGACGGTCATGCCGGAGCATCTGGATGAAGAACGCATCATCGGCGCGATGATGCATGACAAGAAGTTCAAGGAGCAGCAGCTCGTTTTTGTGCTTCCGGTTGCGATCGGCCAAGTGGAAATCGTATCGGATGTGAAGGTGGAGGAGGTCCGCCGGGTCATTCGGGAATTAAAAAAGGAGGGGCCTCATGTATAACCGTGGAATTCGCGGAGCCACAACGGTAAACCGCAACGAAGAGAAAGAGATTCTGGATGCGACGGCCGAACTTCTTCAGGAAGTCGTTCGACGGAACGAAATCGTACCGGAGGATATTTGCAGCGTTTGGATCACCGTCACGCCCGATCTGGACGCCACTTTTCCGGCTAAAGCCATCCGGGCTTTAAACGGCTGGGATATGGTGCCCTTGATGTGTTCGACGGAAATTCCGGTGAAGGGCGGGCTGCCGAAATGCATCCGCCTGCTCCTGCATGTAAACACGACCAAAGGGCAGCGGGAAATGAAGCACATTTACATGAACGAGGCGCAAAGCTTGCGCCCCGATCTGAGCGGATCGGAGTCCTAAGACGGGCTTTCGCGAAATAGAAGTTGCAAGACGGACGTTGTTGCGTTATATTATTTTTAAGATTTTCACGAAAGCGTCGTGAAGAGAAGAGATCATCCTTTCGGATGAAGAGAAGAGCAGTTTGAGACGAAGATTGCAATATGTTTAGAGTTGAGTAGAGCTGAGCTGAGATGAGCAGAGACGAGTTGAGTTTGGAGCGAGGAATTGCTTCGATGTGATCAGATTATGATGGCGATAGGGATAAGGCGCTCGTAAACACCACGAAAGTCCACAGCGGACCGGGGTTGCGTTCGGTTTATTTCGCATGAGCCAGTCGTGTGCCTGAATCATGGGAGCATCCATAATTCCGTTCCTACAACTTTACTGCATGGAAGCAAACCTCTACTTAAGTAGAGGTTTTTTTGTTTTTTCAATATATGTTTTTTCATTTTAAAGCCGAAAAGGAAGGGTGCTATTATGACGACTCCCCACGTTGAACAGGTCATCGCCATGGCCAAGGACTACAATTTGATTCCGATCGTTCGGACGCTGCTTGCCGATTTGGAGACACCGATCCGGATATTCCGGCGGTTCGCCCGGCGCGATCGGGCATTTTTACTTGAAAGCGTGGAGGGCGGCATTCAATGGGCCCGCTATTCCTTTATCGGAACCGATCCTTTTCTGATGATCACGGCCAAAAAAGGCGAGATGGTGATGGAGCGGCAAGGAGAAAAACAGATCTTCGCTTCCCGGAGGCCCGTGGATGAGCTGAAGGCGGTGCTCCGCGGTTACCGCAGCCCCAAGCTCCCGGAGATGCCGCCCTTTACCGGGGGGGGCGATCGGATTTTTCGGTTATGACCTTTTGCAGTACTATGAAAAGCTTCCGGCCCATCGGGTGGATGATCTCGGGATGCAGGATATGCAGTTTATGTTTTGCGACCAGGTCATCGTCTTCGACCACGTCAAGCAGCGGATCATGCTGGTGGCCAATGTGCATATCCGTGAAGGTGACCGGGACGAGGATATCCGCAAGGCGTACGAGGCGGCGGAAAAGAAGCTGGACGAAGCGGCGGATCTCCTGCAGCAGGAAGGTCCCGGAGAAAACTTCAACCGCACCCCCATTCCAGGGAACGTGGATCTCGGCGATGTGCGCTCCAACCTGACGAAGGAGCAATTTTTGGCCAACGTGGAGAAGGGGAAAGAGTATATCCGAGCGGGCGACATTTTTCAGGTGGTGCTGTCCCAGCGCTTTCACATCGAAACCGAGGTGGACCCGCTTCATGTGTACCGCGTGCTGCGCACGTTGAATCCTTCGCCGTATATGTATTACCTCAAAATGGACGATGAAATCATCGTAGGTACCTCGCCGGAAGCTTTGGTCAAGGTGGAGGGCGATCGGGTGGAGACGAGGCCGATCGCCGGCACCCGGCCGCGAGGCGCGACGGGCGAGGAGGATGACGCTCTGGAAGCGGAGCTGCTGCAAGATGAGAAAGAGCGGGCGGAGCATTTGATGCTGGTGGATTTGGGCCGCAATGATCTA
The DNA here is from genome assembly GCF_008084145.1 of Paenibacillus faecis. Lineage (GTDB taxonomy): Bacteria > Bacillota > Bacilli > Paenibacillales > Paenibacillaceae > Fontibacillus > Fontibacillus faecis. The sequence goes on from NZ_VSDO01000002.1 coordinate 820,747, forward strand.
GGACGCGTTTCGGAATTCGGTACGGTCAAATGCGATTCGTACATGGAAATTGAACGGTACTCCCATGTCATGCATATGGTCTCCAAGGTTTCCGGCAAGCTTGCGGAGGACAAAGATTTCTTCGACGCCTTTCTGTCCTGTCTGCCGGCGGGGACTGTATCCGGTGCGCCCAAACTGCGGGCGATGGAGATCATCGCCGAGCTGGAGAATGAAGCGCGGGGAACTTATGCCGGAGCCATCGGGTATCTGGGCTTTTCCGGGAACATGGACTCCTGCATTACGATTCGGACGATAGTGTTTAAGCAAGGAAAAGCCTACGTTCAGGCGGGCGGGGGCATCGTATGGGATTCCGTACCGGAAAACGAATACCAGGAATCGGTAAACAAGGCCAAGGCGCTGCTGACGGCGATCCGCACGGCGGAGCAGATGTTTCCGTCGCCGGCACGGAACGACGGCGTGATTAACCAGGATTATCTTTACGAATACACCCCGCGGGGATAAGGAGGAAACAATCATGAACGGAATGATGGACGGGACGCGGAGCGGACAGGAAGCGCTGCAGTACGGGATCGGCCGTCTCATTGAAGGCCGGAATCTGGAGCGTACGGAAGCCCGCGGCATTATGGAGGCGATCATGAACGGCGAATCGACGCCCGCCCAGATCGGAGGATTGTTGACCGCTCTCCGGATCAAAGGGGAGACGGTCGAGGAGATCACCGGTTTTGCGGAAGCGATGAGAAGCCATGCGAGCCGTCTGCAAACGGAAAGCCGCCAACTGCTGGACACGTGCGGTACAGGCGGATCGGGGATTCATAAATTCAACATCTCCACGACCTCGGCGATCGTGGCGGCTTCGGTCTCCGTGCGGGTCGCCAAGCACGGCAACCGTTCGGCTTCGGGGCGTGCGGGCAGCGCGGACGTGCTGGAGTCGCTGGGGGTAAACATTCATTTGAACGCCGAACAGGCCAAGCGGTGCCTGGATGAAATCGGAATCTGCTTCCTGTTCGCGCAGGTTTACCATCCGTCGATGCGCCATGCGGCCGCGCCGCGCAAAGAACTCGGGGTGAGAACCGTCTTCAATATGCTGGGGCCGCTGACGAATCCGGCCGGGGCGGACCGCCAGGTGCTCGGCATCTATGATGCGGGCAAAACCGAGACGATCGCCAAGGTGCTTAACGAATTGGGCTCCAAGCGGGCGTTGGTCGTGACAAGCCGCGAAGGTTTGGATGAGATCAGCATTTCATCGCCGACCAAGGTGTCCGAACTCAAAAACGGCGTGATTACGACCTATGAATTGCGGCCCGAGGATCTGGGCTTAAGAACTTATCCGTTGAACGAAATGATCGGCGGCGATCCGGCGACGAACGCTGAGATTATCCGCCGCGTGCTGGAAGGTGAGAAAGGGGCCTACCGCGACGTCGTACTGGCAAACGCCGGGGCATGTATTTACGTTTCGGGCCTGGCGGACAGTATGGCCGAAGGCGTAAAAATTGCGGCGGAGTCGATTGATTCCGGACGGGCGATGACGAAGTTGGAGCAATTAATTCAGACGACGGGAGAATTGAGCTATGTATCTTGATCGCATTGTAGAGACGAAAAGAAAAGAGGTCGAACGCTTGGCGGCAAGCTTGTCACGGTCCGCGGCGGAGCGGGACATTGCGGCCCTGCCGCCGACCCGGGGCTTTCATGACGCCTTGACGCGGCGGCGGAAGCGGGAGATCGGGCTGATCGCCGAGGTGAAGAAAGCCTCGCCGTCCAAAGGGCTGATCCGTCCGGATTTTCACCCGGTCAGCCTGGCCGAAGCTTACGTCAGCGCCGGGGCCGACTGCATTTCGGTGCTGACGGACGAAACGTATTTTCAGGGAAGCGCCGCCTATTTGTCCGCCATTCGCGAAGCGGTTGACGTACCGCTGCTCCGCAAGGACTTCATTATCGACGACCGCCAGGTTTATGAAGCGCGGTTAATGGGCGCGGACGCTGTACTGCTGATCGCCGCCATTCTGACGGATGATCAGCTCGCCAGTTATTCCGTCTTGGCGAAGGACCTTGGGCTCGATGTCCTGCTGGAGGTCCATGATCAAGCGGAGTTGGAACGAGCCCTGGAATTCGGGTCCACCACCCTGATCGGGGTAAATAACCGGAACCTGCGGACCTTCGAAACTTCATTGGAGACCACGGCTTCTCTATCGGAACGCGTACCCGCCAACATTACGCTGATCAGCGAAAGCGGAATTCGAACCCGGGAGGATATCGCTTATTTGTCGGGAGCCGGGGCACGCGGCGTACTGATCGGTGAAACTTTTATGCGGCGGGAACGAGTGGACGAAGCGGTGTTCGAATTGTTGGGCCCGCTTGGCGGGACCTTGTCGGGTTCGCCCCGCACCGAAGGGAGCGGGATCTGAAATGGGACACACGGCCGTAAAAATTTGTGGACTTCAAAGCGTTGAAGTGCTAAAATCTATGATAAACTTGCCGGTGGATTTCATCGGCTACGTATTTGCGGAGAGCCGCAGAAAGATCAGTCCGGCCAAGGCCGCCGAGTTGACCGCTGCGCTGAACAGCCTCGGGAACGGCAAGGTTCCGGAGACCGTCGGCGTATTTGTCAATCCGACGTTGGAGGAGCTTGAAGAAGTATTGTCCGAAGCCCGTTTGGATGTGGTTCAGCTGCATGGAACGGAAGCTCCGGAGTTTTGCGGGGAGGTCAAACGGCGTTTTGGCGTAAAGGTGTTCAAAGCGTTTTCCGTCAAACCGGACGGGATTCTGCACGGAGGACTTTCTTTGGAAGCCTATGAGGGCGTTATCGACGGAATTTTACTGGATACTTACGACCCCCGTTATGGGGGCGGTTCGGGGACGGCTTTCGCTTGGGAGTATGCCGCCTATTACCGGGATTGGGCGAGAGAACGCGGGATCTTGTTCCTGGCGGCCGGAGGTTTGCACCCGGAGAATGTCCGGGACGCTATTGCGGCAATGGAGCCCGACGGCGTTGACGTCTCCAGCGGGGTAGAAAGCGAAGGCGTCAAAGACCCCGCGAAAATCGCGGCATTTGTGGAAAGGGTGAAGGGGAGCATGACGCAAGAGAATAAGCAGGTACCGGATGAGCATGGCCGCTTCGGTCCTTTCGGCGGCCGTTATGTGCCGGAAACGCTGATGAACGCCTTGATCGAACTCGAGGAATCCTACCGCAAATTTCAGGACGATCCTGAATTTCGGGAGGAGATCGCCTATTTGCTTAAACAATATTCCGGCAGAGAAACGCCGCTGTATTACGCGGAGCGGCTGTCCGAGCATTTGGGCGGAGCCAAGATTTACCTGAAGCGCGAGGATCTGAACCATACGGGGGCGCACAAAATCAACAATGCGATCGGGCAGGGGATTTTGGCCAAACGCATGGGCAAGCGAAAAGTGATCGCCGAAACAGGTGCCGGTCAGCACGGGGTGGCGACAGCCACGGTAGCCGCGCTGCTTGGCCTCGAGTGCAAGGTGTTTATGGGCGAGGAGGATACGAAGCGTCAGCAGCTGAACGTATTCCGGATGAAGCTGCTCGGCGCCGAGGTCGTTCCGGTTCTTTCCGGTACGCGGACGCTGAAGGACGCTTGCAATGAGGCGCTCCGGTATTGGGTTAGCCATGTTCAGGATACATTTTATATTCTCGGCTCCGCGACGGGACCTCATCCTTACCCGATGATGGTCCGCAATTTCCAGCGGATCATCGGCGATGAAACACGCCGGCAAATCCTCGAGACGGAAGGGCGGCTGCCCGATATGCTGATCGCCGCCGTCGGCGGCGGCAGCAACGCGATCGGGATGTTCTATCCTTTCGTGGGAGATGAAAGCGTGAAGCTTGTCGGTGTGGAAGCGGCGGGCAGAGGCGTTGACACGGAGTTCCACGCGGCCACGATGACCAAGGGCACGAAGGGCGTATTCCAGGGAAGCATGAGCTATTTGCTGCAGGACGCCTTCGGTCAGGTTCTGCCCGCGCATTCCATTTCGGCAGGGTTAGACTATCCGGGGATCGGGCCGGAGCATTCGTATCTCAAGGATATCGAGCGTGCGCAATATTATCCGATTACCGACAGGGAAGCGCTCGACGCGCTGCAGCTCTTAAGCCGGCTGGAGGGGATCATTCCCGCCTTGGAATCCGCGCATGCGGTGGCGCAGGCGGTTAAACTGGCGCCGGGCATGAGCCGGGACGAGATCGTCGTCATCTGCCTCTCCGGCCGCGGAGACAAGGATGTCGAGTCGATCATGGCGTACACGGAAGGAGGGGCCGAGCTATGAGCGGCGCTACAACGGTCAATCTGATGGATAAGACATTCGCCGACCTAAAGGCCGCCGGGAAAACCGCGCTTATCCCGTTTATAACGGTGGGCGATCCCGATCCCGACACCACGGTCGATATTATCGTTGAACTGGAGCGGGCGGGGGCCGATATATTGGAGCTCGGCGTTCCGTATTCCGATCCGCTGGCCGACGGCCCCGTGATCCAGCGGGCTTCGGAGCGGGCGCTGGTCCGCCGGATTACGGTGGAAACCTGCATCGACACGGCGCGCAAAGCCAGGGAGCGCGGCGTAAAGATGCCGTTCGTCCTTTTCACGTATTACAATCCGGTGCTTCAGACAGGTTTGGAGCGGTTCTTCCCGCTGCTGCAGGAAGCCGGAATCAGCGGCGTTATTATTCCCGATCTTCCTTATGAGGAGGCCGAAGAGGCCTTGAAGCTGGCCGACGCGGCCGGCGTTCAGCTTGTCCCGCTGGTCGCTCCGACATCGGAAAGCCGGATCGCGAAGATTTTGTCCCGGGCCAGAGGTTTTATTTACTGTGTATCCTCGCTCGGCGTTACCGGAGAGCGGAGCACTTTTCACCGGCAGGTGGACGAATTTATCGCTTCGGTCAAAGCGCAGACCGATTTACCGGTCGCCGTCGGCTTCGGGATCTCCAATCGCGAACAGGTGCTTCGCTTCTCGGAACTCTGCGATGGGGTCGTCGTCGGAAGCGCCATCGTCCGCAAGATCGAAGAGAGCTTGCCTCTTTTGAAGAATGAGGCCACCCGAGAACAGGGCTTGTTGCAAATCCGCGACTTTGTGGCACAATTAAACATAAAAGACTAGCGAAATGGGTGCTGTACCCGATTTTGCCTGAGAGAGGAAGGTATTACATGCAGCCAAAACCGAACATCGTGGACTTACCGGTGTACCAGCCGGGCAAACCGATTGAAGAAGTAAAGCGTGAGCTGGGTTTGACGGAAGTGATCAAGCTCGCATCGAACGAGAATCCCTTCGGCTGCTCGCCGCGCGTCCGCCAGGCGATCGAAGCGGAGCTGTTCCAAATCAGCCTTTACCCGGACGGCAGCGCCGCCGAATTGAGAGAGGCTTTGGCGGCTTATCACGGAGTGGACCGGGATCAGTTGATCTTCGGATGCGGGTCCGATGAAATTATCGCGCTGATTACCCGCGCTTTTATCGTGCGGGGCGATGAGACCGTCATGGCGGATCAGACGTTTTCGGTGTACAAGACGAACGCCGATATCGAAGGAGCGGTCAGCATCGAAGTGCCGTTGAAGGATGGCGCTCACGATCTGGAAGGCATGTTGGATAAAATCGGCGATAAGACGAAAATTGTCTGGGTCTGCAATCCGAACAATCCGACGGGAACGATTGTTTCCAATGACGCTTTAATCTCCTTCCTGGACCGGGTTCCGGGACATGTGCTGGTTGTTCTGGATGAAGCTTATGCCGAATATGTCACCGATCCTTCGTATACGAATGGAGTTAAGCTGCTGCCGAAATATCCGAACCTGATCGTGCTCCGGACCTTCTCCAAAATTTACGGGTTGGCCTCGCTGCGGATAGGCTACGGAATCGGGCAGCCGAACGTAGTTAAGTTGATTAATCAGGTTCGCGAACCGTTTAATACGTCCCGGATCGGTCAGGCGGCCGCGCTGGCTTCCCTGGGCGACGACAGCTTTGTCGCCGAATGCCGGAGCAGAAACAGCGAAGGGATTCAATACCTCACCGGGCAATTTGAACGGCTGAATTTGTCCCATTTTCCGGCACACGGCAATTTCATCATGGTGGATGTCAAAATGCCGGCGACGGAGATGTTCCAATCGCTGCTGAAGCTGGGCATTATCGTTCGCGCCGGGTTCGGGAAATATCCGGAGCATATTCGGGTTACGGTGGGATCCTCCGAACAGAACGCCAAATTTATCGCAGCTTTGGAGCGAGTTCTCTCCGCGCAGAAGGCCGGAGTCTAGCGCTTGCCGACTATAAAATCAGAAATCGAGTGAATGCATATGACGATGAAAGTTGCTATCTTCGGCGTTGGCTTAATCGGCGGATCGCTGGGGCTTTGCCTTAAAGGCAAGCCCGGCATCACCGTCGTCGGACACAGCCATCGCCCCGGTTCCCTAAACCGGATGATCGAACGCGGGGTCGTGGATGCCGCTACCCTTTCCATGGAGGAAGCGGCCGCCGACGCCGATTTTATATTTTTATGCGTCCCGGTCGGAAATTTGGAAGAATATCTGGAGAAGCTGTACGCTCTGCCTTTAAAGCCGGGCTGCATCATCACGGATGTCGGCAGTACGAAGGCTTCCGTCATGGAGCGCGCACGGAGCTTGTCCGCTTCGGGCGTATATTTTATCGGCGGACATCCTATGGCGGGATCGGAGCGCTCCGGGGTGGATGCGGCGTCGACTTTGCTGTTCGAAAACGCCTATTACGTCCTGACGCCGTCTCCCGACGTTCCGGAAGAGGCCTACTTGCGGCTGGAACGGTTACTTGCCCATACCCGGGCGCAAATCGTACGCGTCGACGCGGTCATGCACGACCGGATCGTCGGGGCGATTAGCCATCTTCCCCACATTATCGCTGTGGCGCTGGTGAACCAGGTGTGCGATTATAACGCCGATAACGGGCTGTACCGGACGCTGGCCGCCGGGGGATTCCGCGATATTACGCGCATCGCTTCGAGCGATCCCCTGATCTGGAGGGATATTCTCCTCAGCAACCAAGAGGTGCTGCTATCGCTGCTACGGGATTGGAACGAGGAAATCGCCGGCTTTATCCGGCTGCTTGAAGCGCAGGACGGGGACGGGATCAAGCAAGCTTTTGAAAAAGCCAACCAGTTCCGCGGTGAATTGCCGGAACGGCGCAAGGGGGCGATTACATCTTTGTTTGATTTGCACATCGACGTTCCCGATCATCCTGGAATCATCGGACAGATCGCCACCCAGCTCGGCGTCAATCAAATCAATTTGAGCAATATGCAAATTATCGAAAGCCGGGAGGATGTGCCGGGCGTGCTGCGGCTGTCGTTCCGTCAAGAAGCGGAGATGGAACGGGCCAAAGACCATTTGCTTACGCTGGGGTATACAGTTTACGTTTGAAATTTGGAGGGGGAAACCCCCTTCCTAACCGTATCATGTAAACGCTTAAAAAAAAGTGTTGACAGAATGAAAACGGATACATATAATAAAAGTACAGTATGGTTTCTCTCCACTCCTATCCAATAACTGTATTGCTCTGAAAATGAGCAATGGGCCGCGATCAGCGGCCTTTTTTTTGTTTTCGGCTTTAGCCAGTTGAGCTCGCGAAGCGTGCGAAACAAAAACCCACCTGCTATGCAGGTGGTGAAGTGATGCTTATAGCATAAACCACCTGGTGGGGTCGTTATATAGAGTGTTCAAGCTACTATGGTATTACGAAAGGAAAAGGTGGCTTAATAGCTAATCGAAGTGAGTTGTTACATACAAAGAGGCGCCTAGTGTGCTTCCAAGCTTTCAAGCTTCCAACTCCAAAAAGATGCAAATCTGCAGGTATTTAAGCCGATCCCCGAGGGGAAAACGAAAAAAGATGCAAATCTGCAGGAATTTCCAGCGATTTTAGTGAAACGAGCCGGTTTCGTCGAAAATTCCTGCAGATTTGCAGGTATTTAGAAATTTTGAGTCCAAACAGGAAAAAAGCCTGCAAATATGCAGGAATTTTATATTATCAAGGTTGTCTGACGGGGTATTAGGGGTTTAGTAATAATCGCACCCCTTCCGGGGGAGGCAAATGCGGCAACGGCCTAGTAGCTTGAACGTAGTGAAAGCTAGCGCCTTTAGACGCGAGCCGGTAATAAAGGCTTATAGCCTTAGAGCAAACCATTCGTTCACACGGGTGGTTATGATTCTTTTTTAGAGACGGGGATTTATGTGGCACGAGATTGCGATGTGCTGCAACCTAAAGCCAAGAGCGTTCGTCTATGCATATATATGAAGGATGACGGGTAGCTCGTGGTAAGATTCCCTATTTTTTGTTATCATTTAGGAGAAGCTGTGAAGTTGAAGGCTGATCATGATTTGGGTTAACAATGTTTGAAAGTCCGAATATGCTAAGAGCGGATGATACGGACATTTTACATAGTTACTAAGGGGGTTCCGAAATATGGATCTCGGTTTAAAGGGCAAGAAAGCAATCGTTACGGGGGGCAGCAAAGGGATCGGGTTGGCCACGGCGCTGACGTTGGCTTCCGAAGGTGGCGATCGTGGCGAGAGATCCGGAAGGGCTGAAAAGCGCCGCGCAATTGATCAAGGAGCGGACGGGTAAGGTTCCGCTCTGGATATCCGCGGACGTTTCACACAAGCAGGAAGCGGAGAATGCGGTCGAAACGGCCGTGGACGGTCTCGGCGGCCTGGATATCCTGGTCAACAATGCGGGGACCTCGGCGGCCCGGCCTTTCCACGAGGTCGATACGGCGGACTGGACGGCGGATTTGGATCTCAAGCTGTTTGCGGCCGTCCATTTTTCCAAGTTTGCCCTGCCTTACCTTTGCCAAGCCCAGGGGGGCGGTGCGATTGTTAATGTCACTTCCGTCGGCGGAAAGTCGCCGGGCGCGTCGTCCCTGCCGACCTCGGTAAGCCGTGCGGCCGGTTTGGCTTTGACCAAAGCGATGAGCAAGGATCTGGCGGGGGACGGGATACGCGTCAACGCGGTATGCATCGGTCTGATTCACAGCGCGCAAATCGAACGGAAATGGAAGAGCGTTGCGCCCGAGCTGTCGTGGGAGGAATTTGCGCGCGATCCGAGGCACGGAATTCCGCTCGGCCGGATCGGGGAAGCCCAGGAAGCTGCCAATGCCATCGCCTTTCTGGTTTCGCAGGCGGCCTCGTATATTACCGGTACCGCGGTCAATATCGACGGAGGGCTTTCGGCCGCTCTTTAAAGCGAATGCGAATCAAGGCGGAAGCTTCTTTGGATTCGGGAAGGTCATGAGTTTTTTTAATTTTTCCAGATTTCATGATATACTAGTCGTTGATTGTTAAAAAGTAATGGCGTTTTGATTATAACTTTGTCGTGACTCTTGAATTTATTGAATTTGTTACATAAGCAGCGCAACTTTTTTCTTTCCGTTCGGTAATAATGTGTGTAGGATCGAACGGGGAAAGCGTATGGATGGGCGAGGAGGATCGCACTCAGATGACGGATTCCCAAATGATTCGTGAAATTAAGGAAGGCAATACGGAGCTGTACTCGGAGTTGATGAGACGCTACCAGCGTAAAATATTGGCCTTTGTCTACCACATGTTGAAGAGCGCCCACCTGGAGCTGCTCGCAGAAGATATATGCTCGGAAACGTTCTATAAAGCATTTCGCAGCTTGCATTCCTTTCGGGAAGTGGATGCTTCCTTTTCGACCTGGCTTTATACCATTGCCAGAAATACGGTGCTCAGCGAGCTGCGCAAGCAGCGTGGCGCCAATGTTCCTTTGGAAGAGAGCGGAATCGTCCCGGTTGCGCCGGGCGATGTTGTGCCGGAGCAGGCTGTTCTCCGGAGCGAGAAGGTCGGCAAGGTCCGCGAAGCGATTAACAATCTTCCGGAGAAACAGCGTTCCGCTTTAATTTTGCGCGAATACGACCAGTTGGACTATCAGGAAATCGCGACGATTCTCGGACAGAGCGTAAGCGCGGTGAAATCCCTTTTGTTCCGGGCGCGGAGTAGCGTAAAGAGTCAGCTTGAACCCTACTTTTACGAACCGATTTACGAGCATTACGAGGGGATGAAAAGCAGATGAATTGTAAAGAGGCCCAAGAATTGTTCGGTGTGATGCCCGATTTGCCGGAGCATCATCCACAGCGCAAAATGCTGGAATGGCATATTTTGGGCTGCGAGTCCTGCGCGGCAGAATATCAGATTTGGACAGAAAGCCTAGACGCCGTTCAGGCCCTGCCTATCGAAGTCAGCGAGGAAGAAGCGGAGGCCGTCAACCGCCGGGTAATGGACCGTATCTATGCGGAGTCGCCTTGGCTTGCGCCCGACATCCGGGATAAAGACTATTCCCGGCGGATCCGCCGCCGCGTAACCCTTTGGTCGGCTTGTTTTCTGGCCGTCTTCCTTGTGAGTACCTTATTGTTCTTTATCGGCGGTACCATGGAGAAGAAGGAAGCCAACAAACCGGCTACCGGCATCGTCCCTGCGGCCGTGGTCACAACGGATACGGAAATTCCGGAGGATTTCACCTTTGAGCTGCCCAGCGTCTCCCGCGGGGTTGTCGAACCGTTTGTCGTTCAACTGGGACCGGCTTATCCGCAATACTGGATGCTGCTGTCCATGGCCGGAATGGTGCTTGCCCTGGTGTCCTGGAAGGGAATCAGGCGGTCCCGAAGATGACCGTTTTCAACTAACGCTTCTTCCGAATTTTTAATCGGATGAGGCGTTTTGTTGTTTGAATGATATAATATGATATACACTAGATCATTACTGACCAAGGAGGGGGAACCATGCTAGTTGGATTGATCCGCCACGGACTTACGGATTGGAACGCGGCAGGGAGAATTCAGGGGCAGAGCGATATCCCGCTGAACGATGAGGGGCGGAGACAAGCGGTCCGGTTGGCTGAGCGTTTGAAGGAGGACAAAGGAATCCGGTGGGATTTCGTCATTACGAGCGGGCTTAAGCGAGCCGAAGAAACGGGCGAGATTATCGCCAATCGCCTGGGTATACCCCTTTATGAACCCGATCCGCGGATCATGGAAAGGTCATTCGGGCAAGCGGAGGGGTTGACCGCCTTGGAGCGAGAGTCCAAATGGGGCAAGGACTGGGATCTTCAGGAGCTGGGCCAGGAGAAAATCGAGGCGATTCGGCAGCGTGCGCTCTCGTTCTTAAGCGAACTCGGGGAACGTTACGGAGATCAAAATGTGCTTGTGGTCAGTCATGGCGGGCTGCTCGCCCAATTGTTCGCGGCGTTGTATCAGGACCAATGTACGGAAAGAATCGGCAACTTATCGTTGACCATCCTGGAAAAGAACGAAACGAGTTGGGATTTGCGTCTCTATAATTGCCTCCGGCATTTGGAAGAGATCATAGAGGAAATGAAATAGGTCATATCGGGCAATCCGGAAGATTCCGGGTTGCTTTTTTTTATCCTCTACGGAATAAATGTTGAAAAAAATCCCATAATGGTAGTAAAACGGCGAGGCGGTATGATATGAATCTGGCGGATATGCTTACTTATGCCGACATCGGACAGCTTAGCAGAATAGCAGACCATTACCATTGCGAATGCAACGGGAATTCCAAACACGAATTAATTCAATCGATCCTGCAAACGATCGGACGAAAGGAATTTATCGAATCCCATGTGGAAGGGATGAGTTTGGAAGATTTGCGCTTTCTGAACGGCCTGATCTTTGACGGACGCCGTCAGTTCAGTTTGGAAGAATTGATCGCCTGCGCCCAGCAGTCGCGTTATACGGAGGACGCCAGAGAAAGGGAAACTCCGCGGGATGTGATCGCCCGGTTCAGACAACGGGGATGGCTGTTCCCGGGAATGACCCACAACACGAAGTATTTGTTTGAGGTTCCGGAGGATTTGAAGCGCCGTTTCCGAGAAGCGCTGGAGCGCCGTTTCAAGTCCGGAGTCGTGACCCGCTCCGAAGATCCGGCCATGTACCGGGAGGAACCCGATCTACTCTCCGAAGATCTGATTCTGTTTCTGCGCTATGTGGAGAAACAGGAAATCCCTCTGAACAGCGAGGGGGTCATGTATCGCCGGAACCAGCAGCAGATTCTGGAGAGCTTTCATATTTCGGAACCGCTGGTCGGCAAGGGATGGCGATTCGGTTACGGTCGGCGTTTCAAAGATTACCCGAGCCGGTTTGCGTTGTTGTATGATTACGCCTGCCATGCCAAATGGATCCGCGAAGACGGGGACCGCCTCCGATTGACGCCCGCGGGGGAGGCGTTTTTGGCCGAAGAAACACGCGAACCGATGATACAGTTCATCACGTTTTGGTTAAGACTTTATAAAGGGCCGATCCCTAACTTACTCTCTTTGGTCTACTGGATCGAAAGGTGCAGCAGAGAGTGGGTTACCGCATCCTCGCTGTATGACAGAATGTCGTCCCTGATTAAACCCTTTTACTACGATTCGCCCGAGTCCATCTTTGAGGAACGCATTCTCCGGATGATGCTTCACTTGGGGATGGTGCGAATCGGTGACGACGGCCGGGGGGAAAGGTACGTGCAGACGACTCCTTTTGGGAAATCTGCAGTACATCGGCTTCATAAAGGCTGATCATCGTCCCAGACCAGGATCGGTTGGCCACATGGTTTTTTGGTCCACGTCTGCACTTTAGGCCAAGGCACATTAATCGGTATGGGGGCTATCGTCTTAAACGGAGCCGAGATCGGTGAATATGCTTTAGTAGGAGCAGGTTACTTCGATACGGAAAACAAAAAATCCACCCTATACTCTTTCCCCGGGACTTCCGGGAAGGAATATAGGATCACTAAACAGTAGGTTGGAGGTGCATCCTATGGATCAGATGAAGGTTACTTATGAAGCGATGCTCAGTTTAGCGGCGGAAATGGTTTGGGACGAGGCGTTACGCAAACATCGGTCGGAGCAGATTTACACCGAGATCGACAACGCTCTGGCGCAAGGCGATGAGGTGGCCTTCCGGCTTCTGACGGATGAACTGAAGACATTGGAGAAATAAAAGAAATGCCCGCGGGCATTTCTTTTTCATTGCTGCCGAAATGGTCAAGTCCGACTCTTTTCTATATTATAATGGGAGCAGAGAGAAAGGGGCGAATGCAATGAAGTTTAGTGAAATCGAACCGGGGACATGGGAGGAATTGCGTCCCTACTTGGACACCTGCCTGATTCCGGTCACGGGGCTGACGGGGACGGAACAGCCGTACGAAGTGGTGGAAGCTTTGGAGAAGTTGCGGGATGTCATGGATTGGGTGGAGGTCCCTTTTCACGGAAGAGTGGTGACATATCCCTCGTTCCAATATGGCGAAGGGGAAATGATGCCTCATATCAATGAAGTATGCCGTCGTCTGAAACGGTCCGGGTTTGCCTATGCGATCGTCATATCAGACCGGTTGGAATTGCGCCGGGAGCAACTGCCCGATGCGGATTTGTTAATCACCCCGGCGCTGTTTCTCCCTACGGAAGGCAAATTGTCGAAGCAGAGAGTGATGGAGGAGGTTCAGCTGCTTTGGCAAGAAGGAAGCAAGTGATGAATGTGACAAATTATCGACATTTCCAAAGCGATACCAATTTGGTCGGCGGAAAAAATGTGTCTAATTCTTGACGCTCTTGGAAGCCTAATATATTATTAATATGTCTTACACAACGATGTGATAATTGTCATTGAAACGGAGAGAGAATTGGTAGGCAAAGGGGGTTGAAGACTGTATGAGCAATCAGCACGAAGAGCATGAAGCATCGCATAAACCGCCCATTCGTAAGGAAATGTCACGGCGGCAGTTTCTTACATATACATTGGGAGGCGCAACCGCCTTTATGGCAGCAGGTGTGACGCTTCCGATGGTTCGATTTGCCGTGGATCCGATTCTGCAAAAGAAAGGTGAAGGCGCGTTTGTTAAAGTGGTAGAGGTCAGCAAAATCACGAACGAGCCTCAGGAATTTACCTTCGAACTGAAGCAGCAGGACGGCTGGTACCTTAGTACCGCGAATTTGACGGCCTGGATCCGTAAAGACGAGAGCGGAAAAATTTATGCGCTTTCACCGATCTGTAAGCACTTGGGCTGTACGATCGGCTGGAACACCAATGCGAATTTTCCGGACCAATATCATTGCCCTTGTCATGGAGCGCACTACACCAAGGAAGGCAAGCAGCTTGCCGTTGCGTCGAAGCCGCTTGATGAATACAAGGTGATGATCAAGGACGATTGGGTTTATTTGGGTGAGATTATCCCGAATACGATCGTGAAATAAGGAGGCGTAGATTCAGATGTTTAAAAATGTTTACAACTGGATTGACGAACGTCTAGATATCACGCCGATCTGGAGAGATGTTGCGGACCATGAAGTTCCGGAGCACGTAAACCCGGCGCACCATTTCTCGGCATTTGTCTACTGCTTCGGCGGCTTGACGTTTTTTATTACCGTGATCCAGATTTTATCGGGCATGTTTCTAACGATGTATTACGTTCCCGATATCATCAACGCCTACAACAGCGTTGAATTTTTGCAGACCCAGGTCGCTTTCGGGCAAATTGTCCGGGGGATGCATCACTGGGGCGCGAGCCTTGTCATCGTCATGATGTTCCTGCATACGCTCCGCGTATTCTTCACCGGTTCTTACAAAGCGCCGCGTGAGATGAACTGGGTAGTCGGCATGCTGATTTTCTTCGTGATGATTGGACTCGGTTTGACGGGCTATCTGCTTCCTTGGGATAACAAAGCCTACTTTGCAACGAAGGTAACGTTGGAAATCGCAAACTCGGTTCCCGTGCTTGGACCGGTCATCAAGGAACTGCTGCAAGGCGGTACGATCGTCGGCGCCGAGACGCTTACCCGTTTCTTCGCGATTCACGTGTTCTTCCTTCCGGCGGTGCTGCTGATCCTTCTGGTGGGACACTTCATTATGATCCGCAGACAGGGGATTTCGGGCCCGTTGTAAAATCGAACAAAAGGGTTTGCCTTTGCAGGCAAACACCATAATTTTGAGAAGGGAGGCAATCACATGGCCCATGGTGACAAATCGAAACAGGAAAAAGTCGTATTTGTCGGCGATTCTCGCGTACGCAAAGGGAACGGCTTCATCACACCTCCCGACTATACGGCGTATCCGGGGAAATCGGAGGCTTTTATTCCGAACTTCCTGCTCAAGGAGTGGATGGTGGGCGTCGTCGTCCTCGTCGGTTTTCTGGTGCTGACGATTTCGGAGCCGGCTCCGCTCGGATTCCCGGCAAATCCCAGCGCATCGGTTATCCCGATGCCTGACTGGTACTTCCTGTTTCTGTACCAATATTTGAAATATCCTTACGCTTCCGGTGATTACGTGGTTCTCGGCACGTTGGGAATCCCGACCGTTGCTTTCGGGGCATTGCTGCTGGCTCCGTTTCTGGACTGCGGCAAGGAGCGGCGTTTTTACAAGCGGCCGATCGCTTCGGCACTGATGTTCCTTTCCCTGGCTTCGCTGGTGTACCTTACGAACTTCGCTTGGACGCACTATAAGCATGAACTGGAAGCTACCGGTACGCAGCCGGAGCATATCCAGCGCGAGGAGAAGGCGCGGGAAAACCGCGAAAAGGGCTTGCCGACTTCAAGCGGGATCAAGCCCAAAGATGTCGCGATTGTCGATAAGGACGATCCGGCAATGGAGACCTACAAAAAGGCGACCTGCGTATCCTGTCATGGCGCCGACTTGAAAGGGGCCAGCGGTCCCGCTCTGCGCGGCGTTGGCGACAAGCACGATAAGGACGCGATCCTTTCCATTATTAAAGAAGGCTATAACGGAAAGATGCCGCCGATGTATGATACGGCGATCAGCGCCGGCCTGACGGACCAAGACATCGACCATTTGGCCGAATGGCTTGCGAAACAAAAAACGGAACAGTAAAATAGCATTAAAAGAAAACCTGATCGTTTCGGCGGTCAGGTTTTTTAGTATCATCGGATCATAAGCCAAATTTGAGGAAATGAGGTCAGTTTTTTGAAATTGTCTTTTTTCTGGAGCCGGGCACTGCTCTCCTCACGACTGCTGCTCTGGCCGCTATTCATTTGCAACTTGCTGGGAACGGTCTACGGATACATATGGTACGATGCGCAGCTTCGGGAAACCTGGCTTACCCATCCGCATTGGCGGATTATTTTTGTGCCCGACAGCCCTACGGCCAGTCTTTTTTTCACGTTATCGCTTCTGTTTTTGTTATTCCCGAAACGATTGGGCCGATTTGGCGGAGTACGCAGGCTGCTTGAGGGACTGGCTGTCGTCACCAGCGTGAAATACGGGGTTTGGGCGGTCAGCATGATCTTTGCCGGAGCGTATCAGGGGGGCGACCTCGGGTGGCAGGATTGGATGCTGGTGGGCTCCCACTTGGCGATGGCGGTGGAGGCCTTGCTGTATGTCCGGTTATTCCGGTTCGGGACGGGTATGCTGATCGCGGCCGGTTGTTGGACATTGTTGAACGATACGGTCGATTACACTTACGAAGTATATCCTTGGCTTCCAAGGACCTTATGGGATGATGTTTCTTCCGTAATGGTATTTACGTTTTGTCTTACATTGGCCAGCGTGGCCGCCGGATGGCTGGCGCTCAAGGGGGCGGGCCGAACGAAAGCCGAGTTCTAACGATGGACAGCCCGCCATACCATGGAGGTAAGGGGGGATTGTCCGTGAAAAGGAGGAAAACCATAGGTTTCATCCTGTTGTTGATGGGGCTGGTCATACTCGTCGGTCTGCCGTCTCCATGGTCCGGAATTGCGAAAGCGGATACCGCTGTGCCGGCGGCTGGCGGATCGGAGAATGGCGGAACGGGGCCGGAAAAGCGCGAGGAGAAGCTTGCCCGGTTCGAGCAGGCGGCGGAGGCCCTGTACAGGAGCATGCAGGAAGGGCATACGCAGAAGGCTTTGGAGGATATGGAAAGGCTGACGGACACGTTGACGGGCCTCTCGTTTAAAGGCCTTACCACGGTAGAAGGAATTCATGCTCTGGCCGAAAGCGTGATGGATGTGCAGCACACCCTCGTCCGTGCGGAGATTTCGCCCGAGGATTGGACATATGTATCGGCGAAGCTCCGGCTGGCGGTCAACAGTCTCATTCATCGCGATAAAGCGCTTTGGCTTCAATATTACAAAGTTATGCGCGAGGAACTGGATAAAATCGAGAGCGGGCGAATTTCGGGCAGCCGGACGGCCGTACGCGAAGCGTTTCTGGCGCTGAAACGGCATTATGATGTGATCCGGCCGGCCGCGGTCATTCGGAGAGAAGCTTGGGAGATCAGCCGGTTCGACTCCTGGATGTCGCATCTGGAAGGACTAAGTGAAGAGGGTGCGCCGAAGGGCGACGCTTTGGGCCGGGCCCTTAAACAGGGGGATAGGTATCTTAAGGAGCTGTTCGGCAAAACGGAAGACCCCGTATTTCTTCCAGTTACCGGATACGGAAAACCGATTTACTGGAGCTTGCTGATCGGCGGATGGATCGTGTTGGCGCTTGCTTACACGGGGCTGCGAAAGTATAGGGCGGATCAAACGGTGATGGCCGCCCATGCGCCGAAAGACCGGGAGGACGGCTACAGGTTTTAAGGCTTGATGAAGCCGTGAGCAAAAAGAAAAGATGCGTGTTGTAACGGAGCCGGGCTCCTTTACAGCACGCATCTTTTTTTGATCGTCAGGGATTCGTGCTAATCCTCCCGGAAGCCTTCGCCATGGACATCGTGAACATCGCTGATAATGATAAACGCCCGAGGGTCGATGGATTTGGCGATTCCATTCAACCTGCGGATTTCCGTGCGGGAAACAACGCAGTAAGCCATATGCTTCGCCTGCTTGGAATAAGCCCCGATCGCGGGGATCAGGGTGACGCCCCGGTCCATCTCTTTTGTGATCGTATCGGCGATTTCCGGCGCTCGGTCGCTTATGATCGTGAACGCCTTGGCCGCGTAGGCCCCTTCCTGGATAAAATCGATGACCCGAGAGGCGATAAAGACCGCGACCAACGTATAAAGGATATTTTCGATCGCCACGTAAAACAGGGAAAGCCCGATGATGATCACATCGATCGTCAGAATGATCTGTCCCATGCTAAACCCGTATTTCTTGCCGAGAATCCGCGCGACAATATCGGAGCCGCCCGTGGTTCCGCCGAACCGGAAGACGATGCCGAGACCGGCCCCGAGCGTTACCCCGGCATATAAAGAGGCCAAGATATAATCGGTGGCGAACGTCTTGATCCAGCCCGATTCCATCATTTTTTCAAAAATCCAGAGAAAGAAAGAGAGCGACCCGATCCCGATGCCTGTATATATGATTTGTCTTCCCCCAAGGATTCTCCACCCGAGAAGAAACAGCGGAATGTTCAGCACCAAGTTGGAAATCGAAGGGGAGATGCCGAACGCATACTTCAGCAAAATCGTTACGCCGGTAACGCCGCCTTCCATGAGTTGATTGGGTATAATGAAATAAAGAAGTCCAAAGGCGTATATGGCGGTCCCCAACAGAATGGGGAGCACGATTTTCATATAGCCTCCCAATTTGCTCGTGCCCATGCGATAATCCCTCACCCATAAATGAAATTTTTTTACGCATTCTTTCTTAGTATACCTTTTTGTGGAGCGATTAAAAAATGATTTGTCATCAAATTGTCTTTACGATAACATAGGTATGATAACTGACCACTGACGGAGGGATGGCCCTTGAAAGAAAAGTCTCTAGCCGAACTGCAGCGGGAAGTGGACCAATACATATCCCAATTTAAAGAAGGTTATTTCAGTCCTCTGTCCATGCTGGCACGGATGAGCGAAGAGGTTGGCGAACTGGCCCGCGAAGTCAATCACCGCTTCGGCGAGAAACCCAAAAAAGCAAGCGAAGCCGATAATTCGATTGAATTGGAGCTTGGCGATATTTTATTCATTACGATCTGCTTTGCGAATTCGCTTGGCATCGACTTGACGGAAGCGCACGACAAAGTGATGCATAAATTCAATACCCGGGATGCAAACCGGTGGACCAAAAAGGACACCGAATAGGTCCTTTCTTCATATGCTGTAGTAATATCAGCCCATCAACGGGGGGAAGGCAGATGAAGGCGGAGGACTGTTTAAAAAAAGCATACCGCAGCATTTATGAGAACGATTTTGAACAAGCGATCCAGTGGTTTGAGCAGGCTCTGGTACTTGCGCCCGATAACGCGGATATTCACTACAGATGCTCGATCACCTGCGCAAGAAGCGGGCGGCTGGAAAAAGCGCTGGCCCACGCCAGGCTGGCTTCCGCTCTCGTACCGGAGCAGGAGGAATATAAGCTTCACTTTGACCGTTTGCAATCCATGGAGTTGACCCTCATGGCCAAACGGTTGTTGGAGGGGGAATCCGCAGGCAGCGCAGTGGGCGCCGGCTCAACCTCTAAGCCCGCGGCCAGTTTGCTGGAGCGGGCGGTCCGGCTGGATCCGCTGTCCGTGGACGCACAGGTTTGGCTGGCGATCGCTTATACCGAATTGGAACAGTATGACCGTGCCTTAAGCGCCGTTCAGGAGGCATCCGTTTTACCGCAGGACGTTGGAATTGCGAAACAGCTGCAAGAGTTGGAACAACGCATCAGAAAACATATGAAATAGCAACTATTCCAGGAAATGTGGGGGATCTGATATGGAGGAGCAAATAAGAGTCGCTGTAGCAGGTGCGGCCGGAAGAATGGGCAGAGAAGTAGTCAAAATGGTTTTGGAGGATCCGTCGCTTCAGTTGGTGGCGGCCATCGGTCTCAAGAATGAAGGTACCGACGCGGCTGTCCTGGTCGGTATGCCCGAGTGCGGGGTACCGATCACCTCGAATCTGGAGCGGGCGCTCACGGAGAGCCGGCCGCACGTCATGGTCGATTTTACGACGCCGGCATCGGTATACGACAACACCGAGACGGCCATCCGTCACGGCGTGGCCCCCGTCGTCGGTACGACAGGGTTTACGCCGGAGCAAATCGACCTTCTGGACAAGCAGTGCCGGGAGAAAGGCATCGGCGGGCTAATCGCCCCGAACTTCTCGATCGGCGCGATCCTGATGATGAAGTTCGCGGCGCAGGCGGCCAAATATTTCCCTCATTTGGAGATCATCGAATATCACGGCGATCAGAAGCTGGACGCCCCTTCGGGCACGGCGATCAAAACGGCCGAGCTCATCGCGATGAACCGCGAAGAAATGAGACAGGGGAACCCGCAGGAGGAAGAGACGATCGAGGGATCGAGAGGCGGTTATTATAACGGATTCCGGATTCACAGCGTCCGCCTTCCCGGCGTTTTTGCCCAGCAGGAAGTCGTGTTCGGCGGCTACGGACAAACGCTCAAGATCCGTCATGATTCCTATGAACGCGCCGGGTATATGCCGGGCGTCAATCTGGCGATCAAGAAAGTGTTGGAATATCAAGGCATGATTTACGGTTTCGATCATTTTGTGGATGCATAAGGGGTGTAAATATGTTGAACATTGCATTTATTGCGCACGACCGGAAGAAAGAAGACATCGTTAATTTTGTCATTGCGTACGAGCATGTATTCAAGGATAAGAAACTATATTCCACGGGAACGACGGGAACCCGAATCATGGAAGCGACAAGCTTGAAGATTCACCGCTTCCTCTCGGGTCCGTTGGGAGGGGATCAACAGATCGGCTCGCTGATTGCCCAAAACGAGATGGATCTCGTTCTGTTCTTCCGCGATCCGTTGATGGCTCAGCCCCATGAACCCGATATTACCGCGCTGCTACGCCTGTGCGATGTGCACGGCATCCCTGTCGCGACCAATCTGGCGACGGCGGAGATTCTGGTCCGCGCGCTGGACCGCGGCGATTTTGCCTGGAGAGAACTGGTGGAATTGAACAAGCCGGGGTTGGGCCAATGAATTTGGATATCCTGATTTTCGGCGCGCATGCCGACGATGCGGAGATCGGCATGGCCGGGACGATCGCCAAGCAGGTTGCCGCGGGGTATAAGGTAGGGCTTTGCGACTTGACCCGGGCCGAGCTGTCCTCCAATGGAAACGTCGAACTTCGATTGCAGGAAGCCGATGCGGCGTCCCGCGTGCTCGGCGTATCCCGGCGCATCAATTTGGGCCTGCCCGACCGCGGGTTAAGCGGAACCCCGGAGCAAATCGTCGCGGTGACGGAAGTGATCCGGGAATACGCGCCCCAAGTGATTTTTGCCCCTTACTGGGAAGATCGCCATCCGGATCATGTCGCTTGCAGCAAATTGGTGGAGGAGGCGGCTTTTAACGCCAAGCTTCGCCGATATATGCCCGACAAACCGGCCGTGTCCGCACCGGAATTGTATTATTATTTTATTAACGATTGGAAAACTCCGGATCTGCTCTTGGATGTTACGGATTTTTACCCCGTCAAGGAAGAGGCCCTGGGGTGCTATAAATCCCAATTCGGACAAGCTGTAGGCGACGAAGATATCGCTCCGACGCCCCTTAACCAGGGGTATGTCGAACGGGTGAAGGCCAGGGACGCGCTGCTCGGCCAGCGCAGACTCATCCCGTATGCGGAAGGATTTGCGGTAAAAACACCCTATCTGGTTCACCTATTCGGATCTGCCCGAACATAGATTAGAAACAGAACGGTTTGAAAAGGAGGCCCCCGCCAGATGGATTCATTTTTGAAAATCGGAATTACCTGCTACCCTTCGTTGGGAGGTTCGGGGGTTGTTGCAACCGAGCTGGGCAAACTGCTTGCGGAAAAGGGTCATGAAGTTCATTTCATCTCCCATAGTGTCCCTTTCCGGCTGGGCAGTTTCCATAAGAACATTAAATACCATGAGGTAGACGTCAGCGATTACTATGTGTTCCGGTACCCGCCGTACGATCTTTCGCTGGCGACAAAAATGGCCCAAGTTGCCAAAGCGCAGAACCTCGACGTGCTGCATGTTCATTATGCGGTGCCGCATGCGGTTTGCGCTTTTTTGGCCAAACAGATGGTGGGAGACAAGCTGAAGATCGTGACGACGCTGCACGGTACCGATATTACGGTGTTGGCCCAAGACGAATCGTTGAAGGATTTGATCCGTCTCGCCATCAACGAGAGCGACGCCGTAACGAGCGTGTCCCGCGATTTGATGCGCGAAACACGCGAGGTATTGGATATTACCCGCGACATCGACCTGACCTACAATTTCGTGGATGAAAGAGTATACTATCCGCGGGAATGCTGTGATTGCAAAGCGGATTTTGCCGATCCGGGGGAAAAGGTGCTGATGCACATTTCCAATTTCCGGCCGGTGAAACGGGTCAGCGACGTGGTGGACGTATTCGAGATGGTCAACCGGAAGGTCCCTTCCAAGCTGCTCTTTGTCGGCGAAGGGCCGGATCTGCCGAAGATCCAGTGGAAGATCAAGGAAATGGGGCTCGAAGACCGCGTCCATTTCCTCGGGAAACAGGATGATATCGCCCAGGTGATTTCCATGGCGGACATCCTGCTGCTGCCGTCGGAAAAAGAGAGTTTCGGCCTTGTGGCTCTGGAGGCGATGGCTTGCGGCGTTCCGACCGTCGGCTCGATCGCCGGCGGGATTCCCGAGCTCGTCGCTCATGGGGAGACCGGGTTTCTGGCGCCGATCGGCGATACCCGCCTGATGGCGGATTACTGCATCTCCCTATTGACGGATGACGAGCTTACGAGCAGGGTACGCGAAGCCTGCTTGCAGCGGGCCAAAACGGAATTCAGCAGCGACATCATTACGGCGGCCTACGAAGCGATTTATTATCGCGTGTTGAATCGCAAGCTGCCCCGCTTAAAACCCGCCTGCGGATAAGCGATTGTAAAGCGGAGACGGAACCGAAATTGCTGCCGTATGGAGGTTTGTGCAGAAATGAGTTTTTGGAGATTGGTTCCCCCCCTGATGCAACGTCAGGGGGAATACGTGCTTAAACGGCTGCAGGAACACGGGCATCAAGCCTACTTCGTCGGAGGATGCGTGCGCGACGAAATCATGGGCCGGCCGGTGCATGACATGGATATAGCTACCTCGGCAAGACCGGAGCAAGTGATCGACATGTTCGAGCACACCGTGCCGACGGGGCTTCAGCATGGCACGGTTACCGTAGTGGCCGAACGGGAAATGTTCGAAGTGACGACCTTCCGCAAGGAGGCGGACTACGAAGATCACCGTCACCCGACCCGGGTGGAATTCGTGGACGGGCTGCTGGAGGATTTGCGCCGGAGGGACTTTACGATGAACGCGATCGCCGGCGATGCGGGTGGAAATCTGATCGATCCCTTTGACGGAAAGCGAGACATCGAGGCACGAATTCTCCGCTGCGTGGGAAACGCCGACGAGAGGTTCGACGAGGACGCGCTGCGGATGATGCGGGCGATTCGATTCGCTTCCGTCTTCGGATTCCGCCCGGTCAAAAGCTTGTGGAAGGCGCTAAAGTTCAGCCGATCCAAAATTTCGTTCATCGCCATCGAACGGATTCGGGTGGAGTTCGAAAAGATGCTGCTTGGGCCCGATCCGCTGCGCGGACTGGCTCTACTGCAGCGAAGCGGTCTACTCCCTTATATCAAGGCCCCGGTGCCGTCCGCCGCGCTCCGTCCGCTTGCCGGAGAAGCGGCGTTAACGGCGATGAGGACGCTGGCCGCGGTGCCGCCGGAAGAGTTTCCCGAACTTAGGTACGCCTTGCTTTTGCAAGGGATCGGCGTCGGGGGCGATGAGGCCGCCGATCTGATGAAGCGGTGGACGTTTCCGAACGCCATCGCCCAGCGGACCGCCGATCTGATCCGGTTTGACGAGCTATGGAAGAACCGGAGAGCCGAAGCGGGCGGAAGCGGCCCGCTTAGGAAACAGTGGGTTGAGCTCCAGCTCCGCTTTGGCAAACAAATGGCGGCGCTATGGCTGAAGCGGGAGCGAACCAGGCTGGCCGTGGAGTTTACGGAAGACCCGGACAAGCTGCAGGCGGAGCTGGAGCTTATGAAGCAATCCGAAGCCCGCTGGCATGAGGAGGTCCCGGTTCACACGCTCAAGGAGCTGGCCATCCGCGGCGAGGACGTCATTCGAAGCATGGGCAGGAAAGGCGGACCGTGGCTCGGAATGCTGATGGGCCGGCTTCTGTTCCTGGTCGCCTCGGGGGAGTTAGCCAATGAGCGGGAAATCTTGCTGGAGCAAGCGAAAGTAGTGGTGAATGAAGATGGAACATCCTAAGTTGTTGGAGATATTCCGGCAAAACGAAGGGAAATACCTGTCGGGGGAAGAGATCAGCAAGCGGCTGTCGATCAGCCGTACGGCGGTGTGGAAACAGATTAACAAGCTGCGCGAGGAAGGCTTTGAGTTCGAAGCCGTCTCCCGCAAGGGTTACCGTTTAATCCACTCGCCGGATAAGCTCGAACCGCAAGCGGTACTGCAGGGCTTGCGCACCCGGTCTTTCGGCCGCAGCCTAAAGATCGTGGAGGTTACAACCTCCACCCAGGAGGAGGTGCGGCTGCTTGCGGAACAGGGGACGCCCTCGGGTGCGCTCGTCCTCGCCGAGGAACAGACGGGAGGCAGGGGCCGACAGGGCCGCAAATGGTTCTCGCCGCCGCGTAAAGGCGTGTGGATGAGCTTGCTTCTGCGGCCGGAACGGCCGCTTTCTTTCGCCCCTCAGCTGACGCTGCTTATCGCGGTGGCGGTCTGCCGGGCGATCCGGAAAACAAGCGGCGTGGATGCGGGCATTAAATGGCCTAACGACCTGCTCGTGCAGGGCAAAAAAGTATGCGGCATTCTTGTGGAATCCGTCAGCGAAGATGAGCGGATTCGTTATTGCATCGCAGGGATCGGCATCGATGTGAATGTCGAGGCCCATGAGCTGCCCGCCGATTTGCAGGCGGTAGCGACCTCGTTGAAGATCGAAAGCGGCAGGAACCAGGATCGGGTTGCCTTGATCACGGCCGTCATGAATGAGCTGGAGGATTTGTACACCCTTTATGAGCAGGAAGGCTTTACGCCGATCAAACATCTCTGGGAGGCGCTGTCGGTTACGCTCGGAAAACGGGTGGCGGTAAAGACGCCCCAAGGGGAGATTTCGGGCGTGGCCGATGCTTTGGACGAGTCCGGTGCGCTGATTCTTTTGGATGACAAAGGGATGCCTTTTCCGCTTTTTTCCGGGGAAGTCCATCTTGCCTGATGAAAAATGTAACGCAATTTGTTATACTGTCCTCATGAGGCGATATCGAGGTTTCGAATTGCACTCATGAGGGCACAATACAGCTGCATGAACATTTAGGGTTCCACAAATGACGTTGGATTCTGCTCTGAGCCGAAGAGGACCGAGACAGAAAGAACGAGCGCTAGTGACTCTTCTTTGGATTTCGGACCTTTTTAGTGCGTAAACTAAAAGGTTTTTTTGTCGTGCCATCCTGCGCGATGTGACGAACGGGAAACCGGAGGAGATGGGGAAAACCATGGCAGTGAAGCAAGCTTTAAACATTGTGAAGTTGAAAAAAATGAAGCAGGAAGGCCAGCCGATCACCATGATCACCGCTTATGATTATCCATCGGCCAAACTGGCCGAGGAGGCGGGGATCGATGTGCTGCTGATCGGGGATTCGCTCGGCAATGTCGTACTCGGTTACGACTCGACGATTCCCGTGACGACGGAGGATATCGTCTACCATACCAGGGCCGTAGCCCGCGGTGCGCAGCACACGTTTATCGTGGCCGACCTGCCTTTTATGACATATCACGGCGGTATTGACGAGACGCTGCGAACGGTGCGGCGGATTATGCAGGAGGGCCATGCCCACGCCGTAAAGATGGAAGGTGGCGCCGAGATCGCGGATACGGTCCGTGCGATCGTCCAAGCCGGCGTGCCGGTGCTGGGGCATATCGGTCTGACGCCGCAGTCCGTTAATCAGATCGGCGGGTACCGCGTCCAGGGGAAGGACGAACGGGATGCCAGACGGTTGCTGGCCGATGCCAAAGCGCTGGAGCAAGCCGGCGTGTTCGGGATCGTCCTGGAACTTGTGACGGAAGAGGTGGCCGGAGCGATCACGTCCGAAATCGGCGTGCCTACCATCGGAATCGGCGCCGGACGGAAGGTGGACGGCCAGGTGCTGGTCTTTCACGATGTGCTGAAATATGACCCCGATTACCGCGAGAAGCGCTTCGTCAAAACGTACGCGGATATCGGATCGGAGATTCGAAAAGGGATCGCCGCTTACGTAAATGAAGTGAAGGATCGCGCTTTTCCGGCGGAGCGGCATGTGTTCGCCGCCGAGGAAGGCGTACTCGAAAGTCTATACGGTCCGGGAAAGGCGGGTTCGCGGTCATGAAAGTGTTTCGAAACATCGGCGAGTTGACCCGCTTTCTGGGCGAAGAGCGTTTTGAAGCGGCGGTAAGGGAAGGCAAAAAGATCAAAACCGGCTTCGTGCCCACGATGGGGTACCTGCATGAAGGCCACGCCAGCCTGCTACGGAGGGCACGCGGAGAGAATGACCTGGTCGTGCTGAGCATCTTCGTCAACCCGATCCAGTTTGGGCCGAACGAGGATTTCGAACGTTATCCCCGTAACGAGAAACAGGATTTAGCCTTGGCTGAACGCGAGGGCGTGGACGCGGTGTTTCTGCCTTCGGTGGAAGAGATGTATCCTAAGCCTACCCGTACGAAAATCAAGGTGGAAGGGTTGACCGACACGCTGTGCGGCGCCTCCCGGCCGGGCCATTTCGACGGAGTCACCACGGTAGTGGGGAAATTGCTGCATATCGTCCAGCCGGACCGGGCCTATTTCGGACAGAAAGACGCCCAGCAGGCCGCCGTTGTAGCGCAGATGGTGGAGGATTTGAATTTTCCCGTCCGCATCGTGCCGTGCCCGATTATCCGGGAAAACGACGGTTTGGCGCTGAGCTCCCGGAATGTTTATTTGAGCCCGGAGGAGCGCCGGGCGGCGTTGGTTCTTTCCAAAAGCCTGCTCAAGCTTCAGGCTGAAGTGGAAGCCGGAGAGCGAAAGACCGCCGCGGAAGCCCAAAGGGCTATCGTCCTGGCGATCGAGGCCGAGCCGCTTGCCTCCATCGATTATGTGGAGATTGTCCGTTTTCCGTCATTGGAACCGCTGGAAGGCGGGGCCGACCTTGGAGAAACCGCGGAGCGGGAAGGCGTACTTGTTGCGCTGGCGGTGAAATTCGGCAAAACGCGCTTGATCGACAACGTGATTTTTATGAATAAGGGGGAGCAGAATGTTTAGAACGATGATGAAGTCGAAGATCCACCGGGCCACCGTAACGGAGGCCAATCTGAATTATGTGGGCAGCATCACGATCGATGAGGATCTTATGGAATCGGCCGATCTCCTTGAGAACGAAAAGGTGCAGATCGTTAATAACAATAACGGCGCTCGTTTGGAAACCTATGTTATCCCGGGGCCGCGCGGCAGCGGGGTCATTTGCCTGAACGGCGCGGCGGCCCGTCTGGTCCAGCCGGGAGACCAGGTGATCATCATTTCCTATGCGATGCTGTCGGCCGAAGAAGTACGGAGCCATAAGCCTACCGTCGTGTTTGTCGACCAGAACAACCGGCCCGTCGAGAAAGCGAACCAGGAACTGCACGCCACGGTACGATAAACGTTTGTAGTCCGCAAGCAATTAATCCCTTCGGGAATGAAATGTCCGCCTTCAACAAAAAATGAACGTAAGGCTCGCACTGACTTCATTTCGTTAGGGGTGGATGGTGATGATGTTTCAGCACATGTTTGCGGAAATGAATGAGATGTTGGATGAGGTTATTCAATTTTATCCAATCGCCCATGGCACCCAGAAACAGGATTTGGCCAAGAAGTGGAATTTGCTTCAACAGATGAGCGACTTAATTATTGAAGAGTGGCTGAATTTTGAAGAGAAAATGGGCGTATTCCGGCAGAGCTCCGCGAGTCCCCAAGGGAGTTCGGCCGCCAACCTGCCCGAATTGGATTGCGACGCGTTTGTCAAAGGACAGGGGTATTACAAACTTATGATGTTCCCGCAGGCGCTTGCCCAGTTTAAGGAGGCCTTGGAGCAATTTCCGGACAGTCCCTCGGCGCGCACGTATCTGGCGATGTGTCATATGCATCTGGAGGAAATGGACGAAGCCATCCCGCACTTTTGGCGCGTGCTTGAAGGCACGGAAAATAAACGGCTCCGGTCGATTATTTACAATGCTCTGGGCTGCATTGAGGCCCAAAGAGGCGGGCGCGCCAAAGCCAAGGAATATTTTACCTTGGCGCACTATCATGACCCTTCGCTGGCCGAACCGCTGTCGAACCTGGAAGCCTGCATGCGGAGCACCGGGAAACTGAAATACGGCAATGAACTGACCTCCCTGCTTTAAACAAGGAACTGATTCGGATTTATCCTATTTTGATCCATTTGGAAGAAACGGTGTGTCCCAAAATCGCGGGAGACATCGTTTTTTTTCTGGAGGGGGGCCTTTGGAGCGCTTCACACAATTTTCAAATCGGGCCACTTCTGTTATGCTGTAAAAGAGACTGGAACGAAAGGGACTTAGGAATCAATGAAATATGCCGTACTCGATTTTGAAACGACAGGAAACCAGTCCTCTGATGAAATTATTCAAGTAGGGCTTGCCATTATAGATGAAGAACAGAATATTTCCCAAGTTTATCGTTCCTTCGTAAAGCCGGGGATTCCGATCCCCCCGTTCATTACGAACCTGACGGGGATTACGGAAGAGGATGTCCAAGACGCGCCGGAACTGGATGAAGTCATGGTGGACCTGGTTCCTCTTTTGAGCGATACCGTGCTCGTCGGGCATAACGTCGCTTTTGATTTTAATTATTTGCAGAGCGCGCTCGATAAAACGGGATATTTACCGTTTACGGGGCGGATTCTCGATACGATGGATTTCTTGAAAATCTTTTTTCCTTCCCTGACCACCTATCAATTGGGGATGGTGGCCGCCGAGTTCGGCGTGGAGCATGAACGCCCGCATCAGGCCGACAGCGACGCCTTGGCGACGGCTCTGATCTTCCTGAAATGCCTGGACGAGCTCAAGGAACTGCCGCTAATCGTGGTGCAGCGTCTGGCGGACCTGTTCGCCGGCGAGGACAGCGATCTCGGCTGGTTCTTCGACGCCATGCTGCAGGAGAAGGAACGGGAGGGGGAAGCGAGTCCGGACGGCTTCGTGTATTACCGCCAGTTTGCGCTGCAGGTCGACGACTGGATGGATATCGAACCGGCCAGAAGTGATCTGGTTCACAACCCGCTCAAGGACGTTTCATTCGAGCAGTTTATGGAACAGGTCCGGGACCGCCTCAAGACGAAGCTGCCGGACTACGAGGAACGCGAAGCGCAGAATATGATGCTGTCCGAAGTCAGCAAGGCGTTTGCCGAGGACAAGCATCTGCTGATCGAAGCCGGGACGGGGACGGGAAAGTCGCTGGGGTACCTTTTGCCGGCCATTTATCACAGTGTAAAGCAGGATGAGAAGGTGATGGTCAGCACGCACACGATCAATCTGCAGGAGCAGCTGAGGGAAAGGGATGTTCCCCTGCTTACCGAAGCGGTTCCGTTCCCATTCCGGGCCGCCGTGTTCAAAGGGCGACAGCACTATTTGTGTTTGCGCAAATTTGAACATAAAATTAATAGAAGAGACTTTGCTTCACCTAAAGAAGAAATCATCACCGCCGCCCAGATGATCGTGTGGTTGGCGCAAACCGAGACGGGCGACGACGAGGAGCTGAACCTCGGAAACCGTGGAGGAGATTTCTGGGAAACCGTGGCGAGCGAGTCGGACTCCTGCCTCGGCCGATCCTGTCCATGGTTTCGCAAGTGCTATTATCACAAAGCGAAGCATGAAGCCGGCGTAGCGGACGTCGTCATCACCAACCATTCCAAACTGTTTACCGATATTCAGGCCGGACACCAGCTGCTTCCGGGTTACGAACGGTTGGTCATCGATGAAGCCCATCATTTGGAGGAAGTCGCCGGGAAACACCTGGGGCTCCAGATGAAGTATTTCACCGTTGTTCACACGCTCACCCGGTTATTCAAGGACAGCAAGACCGGGCAATTCCCGAATTTGCGCATGATGTTGGATCAGTCGGGAAGCGAAAAGTCGGGCGAGTGGTGCTCCGTCATCGACGGGCTGTATCCGACCCTGGTCGATGTGAAGGAAGTCTGGGACCGCCTGGCGGATCAGATGTTCAGCCTAATGCCGGAACGCAGCGACGCGGCGCCTGGAGATCCGGGGCAATTCGTGCTGCGCCTGCTGCCCCAGAAGAGACCGAAGCAATGGGATACGCTGGCTGAGCTGGAGAACCAGATTTATGTCGCTCTGGGCGACGTGATCCGCAAAGCGGAAAGGCTGATCGGCGAGTTGAAGGACGATGAGCATGACTTCGGCTATGACAGCCTGATCACCGATATCGGCGGCTTATTGAAGGACCTTGCCACCGAGCGGGAGGCGCTCCGCTTCTTTATCAAGCTGGAAGACGCGAATACCGTCTACTGGATCGAAGGCAACGGGAATTACCGCAGCAAATCGCTGCAAATTTTTGCGGTGCCGATCGATGTGAGCGCCCAATTGAAGGAATTTTTCTTCAACAAGAAGAAGAGTGTAGTGATGACCTCGGCGACCCTCTCGGTCGACAAGTCTTTCCAGTATATGATCGATCAATTGGGGCTTGCCGAAGCGGCGGAGCAGGATCGGCTCAATACCGCCATGCTCCCGTCCCCGTTCAATTACAGGGAGCAGGCGCTGCTGGTCATTCCGCGGGATTTTCCAAGTGTGAAAGGCAGCGTCGGAGACGACTATTTTGTTTCCACGCTCGTTCGGTCCCTGGCCGATACGGCGACCGCCACCCATGGCAGGATGCTGGTTCTGTTTACGTCCTACCGAATGCTGCGGCAGGTGTATGACCCGCTGAAGGAATTGCTTTCCGAGCGGGGCATCACCGTGATCGGGCAAGGGATGGACAGCGGGAGCCGGACGAAGCTGACCCGCAGGTTCCAAGGGCAGCACGCTTCGGTTTTGCTCGGCACGAGCAGTTTCTGGGAAGGCGTCGATATACCCGGGGAGGCTTTAACGAGTCTAGCCATCGTCCGGCTGCCGTTCCAACCGCCGAACCATCCGCTGGTGGAAGCCAAGAGCGAGCGGCTGCAGCAAGAGAAGAAGAACCCGTTCATGAAGCTATCCGTTCCCCAGGCCGTCATCCGTTTTAAACAAGGTTTCGGCAGATTGGTCCGCTCTTCGCAGGATCGCGGGATCGTGGTGGTTTATGATACTCGGATCTTGGAATCTTATTACGGTAAATACTTTTTATATTCTTTGCCCGGACCGAAAATGGAGCATATGCCGCTGGAGCAGATGGTGCCGCGGATTTCGGAATGGCTCAACGCCGGGGAATCTTAAGTGTTCCTCAAATCGTGTACGTAGGGGGAAATTTGATGAAATCGGAAAAAATCTCGGATGCGGTGGTTCGCCGCCTGCCGGTGTACCTGCGTTTTCTCAATGAACTCAGCCGCCGGGAGGTGCCGACGGTATCCTCGCAGGAGCTTGGGCAGAAGCTGGATCTGAATCCGGCTCAAATCCGCAAAGACCTGGCTTATTTCGGCGATTTCGGCCGCAAAGGGATCGGCTACGACGTATCGTATCTGATCGAGAAAATCCGTCAAATTCTGAATTTGGATCAGCAGATTAACGTCGCTTTAATCGGGGCCGGTAACCTGGGCCAAGCGTTGTCGAATTATAACGCGTACTTGAAAGATAATATGAAGATTGTGGCGGTTTTTGACGCATCCCCTCACAAGATCGGGACGCAGATCAACAATATTACGATTCAGCCGATCGACGAGTTGGTCGATACGGTCCGAAGCAACAACATCCGAATCGGGATCATCACCGTTCCCGATGTGGAGGCGCAGCGGGTTGCCGATCAATTGGTGGCTGCGGGAATCGGAGCGATTCTGAATTTCGCGCCGACCATCTTAAAGGTACCCTCCGAAGTGCGCGTTCATGCGGCGGATTTCACAACCGATTTGATGAGTTTGGCCTATTATCTGGATGCTGGAAAGGAACATACGGAACATGACGCGAAAATGGCTGATTAAAGACGGGACCTTTGCGGTGCAGGATCAGAAGACCCCTGTCATTCGGGGCTATATGCTGGTCGAAGGAGACCGGATCACATATGTCGGAACGGAGCGGCCGCAGGGCGTGGAAGGGGCCGAGACGTTTGACGGCAAGGGCCTGTTGTTTCTCCCCGGCTTGATTAATACGCACGGTCACGCGGCGATGTCGCTTTTGCGCGGCTACGGCGACGACATGGTGCTTCAGGAGTGGCTGCAGGAGAAGATGTGGCCGATGGAAGCGAAATTTACCGGCGAGGATGTTTATTGGGGAACGGCGTTGTCCGTGCTGGAGATGTTGAAAGGCGGGACCACCACCTTTTTGGATATGTACGACCATATGGACCAGGTGGCTGCCGTGGTCGAAAAATCGGGAATCCGCGCCGTTCTAACGCGCGGTGTCATCGGGCTCTGCCCGCCTGAAGTGCAGCAAAGCAAGCTGAACGAGGCGGTCAATTTTGCGCGCGAGTGGCACGGCAAGGCCGACGGGAGAATCACCACGATGATTTCGCCGCATTCTCCATATACTTGTCCTCCGGATTACATTGAAAAAATTGTGCAAGCGGCGCATGATCTCGATTTGCCGATGCACACGCACATGTCGGAGACGAGAGCCGAGGTGGAGCAAAATGTGGCCGACTACGGCGTCCGCCCGGTTCAGCACCTGCTGAATCTCGGCATGTTCAGCCGGCCGACGCTGCTGGCCCATGCCGTCCACTTGACGGACGAGGAAATCGGCGTTTTGGCCGAGCACCGGGTCGCGATATCTCATAATCCCGGAAGCAACCTGAAGCTGGCTAGCGGCGTGGCCCGCGTTCCCGAGCTGCTCAAGGCCGGGGTTACCGTATCGCTGGGTACGGATGGACCTGCCAGCAACAATAACCTCGATATGTTCGAGGAAATTCGTCTGGCGGCACTGATTCATAAAGGCGTATCGGGAGACCCGACGGCAGTTCCGGCGGCTGAGGCGCTGCGCATGGGGACGGAATACGGGGCGAAGTCGTTATTTCTCCAGGATACGGGTCGACTCGCTGCCGGCATGAAGGCGGATTTTATCGCCCTGAACACGGAACAGGCGCATTTTCTGCCTCGTACGGACTATATTTCCCATATCGTGTATTCGGCAGGGCCGAAAGATGTGGAGCATGTTTGGGTGAACGGCAAGCAAGTGGTCAAACATGGCGCTTGTCTCACGCTCGACGAGGAGAAAGTAAGGTTTGAAGCCCAAGCAGCGTTTGAGCGCCTTCTCGGCCGATAAGACGATCTATAGGATGTTGATACTACGCCGATCGGGGAAAGGAAGAGAAGGTTGAGAAACAGAACCAAATGGATCTTGCTCTCCCTTCTGATACTGGGGCTCGTCCTCATCGGGCTTCACCGCTACTATCTTTTTGTTGAGCAGGATTTATGGCGGGGAGAGAAGCAAGCGATTCAGCGGGCGATGCAAGAAACTGGGCTGACGGAGGCCGATGAGGTGTGGAAATCCGTCTGGGATCAGGTATGCTGGGTCGTGCAGGGGAAGGACGAAAACGGCCGGGAAGTGATGGTCTGGCTGCCGGAAAAGGGGACTCCGGAAGTGAAACCCATGGACGAGGGCGTATCGGAAAGTCAGATCCGGAAAATCATTAAAGACAAATTTCCCGGGATCACCCCTGTACGACTGATGCCGGGCATTTACAACGACCAATATGTATGGCAGCTCTTTTACAAAGAGAAAGCTCATCATTATTACCGGTTCTTCCGTTTCAGCGATGGAGAGCCGTTGGAAGAAGTGTTTACTTTGCCCAACCGGTAACATATTATTTCGATTGAACGGATGAATAAATTTGTGTTTTTGCCAAAAAGCAGTCCTTCGGGGCTGTTTTTTTGATAAAATTTAAAATAAATTCACAACTTGATTCGAAATCGTATATACGATGTGATATACTCATCTTTGTAAGTTTATTTTGCATACTCGTCTACTATTCACTGATATACTATTCATTTATATTTTTGTACACCAAGGAGGACATCAACGTGAAATTGCGTGTTGGACCGATTGTGGCTAGTGTGGCCGTATCCGCACTGTTGTTGTTCGGAGGATGGTTTGCATATCGACATTGGGCTGTGGAGAGCCCGTTTGAACATAAAGTCAACGCTATGGAAGGTGTAAGAAGTGTACAAACGAATATTACCCCAAAACAGGTGGAGTTGAAACTCGATTTGGAACCCGGGACGGATTTGGGGAGCCTCGTTCAGCAAATTGAGCGGGAGGGCGGCAAGTGGATCGGGAGCCGCGAGGTGAAGGTGGTCGTGGAAGACAAAGCCTCCGAGAAGCTGAACGATTTGTGGGACAAGGCTTTGTTCCCGATTGCCCAAGCTATGGAAAAGAAGGAGTACACCGATATAACGACTACACTGGATGAACTGCAAAAGCAGGTTAAAGGCGTTTCGGCCAAAGCGGAAATGGACGAGAACAACGTGTACATTACACTGACGGATGGTCAGGCGAGCAAGTTTGTCATCTTGCCTCGCGTACCGCAAACTTTGGGGGTGTGGCCTAATGCGTAAATGGATGATCGAAGTTGCGGTTGGGTTCGTTCCCGTCCTGCTCATATTTTTAGCTTTTGTCGGTTTTAATGTCATTCCGCTGCTCGTCGGCCTCGTGATGGTCGGTGCGCTGCTGACAGCCGTTAAAATGCGCGGCGGAATCGTCGCCACCGCTTCCCAGGAACGCAAGCGGAAGAAGGTGGCGTCGCCCGGTTTGACATTTGAAGAAATCGGCGGCCAAGACAGTGCCAAGCAGGAGCTTCGTGAAGCCCTCGACTTTATGGTGCGTCATGAAGAGATCAAGAAGTTCGGCATCCGCCCGCTGAAAGGGATTCTGCTGACCGGCCCTCCGGGGACGGGGAAAACGCTGATGGCGAAAGCGGCGGCCCAGTACACGAACGCCGTGTTTGTCGCGGCATCGGGCAGTGAATTTGTGGAGATGTATGTAGGCGTGGGGGCCAGCCGGATCCGCGACTTGTTCAAGGACGCCCGCACGCGCGCGGCGAAGGAAAACAAGGAGAATGCCGTCATCTTTATCGATGAAATCGATGTGATCGGCGGCAAACGCGAAGGCGGCCAGCAGCGGGAGTATGATCAAACGCTGAACCAGCTGCTGACGGAAATGGACGGCATTTACACGTCCGACACGCCGCGGATTTTGTTGATCGCCGCCACGAACCGCAAAGAGATGCTGGACAGTGCGCTGCTGCGTCCGGGACGCTTTGACCGCCATATCCAGGTCGATCTGCCGGACAAGAAGGGCCGTCGTCATATACTCGAAATCCACGCGAAGAACAAACCGCTGGCGCCGGAAGTGAATCTGGATAAGGTCGCGGAGGAATCCTACGGCTTCTCCGGGGCACAGCTGGAGAGCGTGATGAACGAAGCGGCGATTTACGCGATGCGCGATCAATTGGAGGAAATCAAGCAGAGCCATCTTTCGATGGCGATCGATAAAGTGATGATGGGCGAAAAGACCGACCGTCAATCGACCGAAGAAGAGAAACGGCGCGTAGCCGTCCATGAGCTTGGCCATGCGGTCGCCGCGGAGGTCGTCGCTCCGGGAAGCGTCAACCAGGTTGCGCTTAGTCCGCGCGGCAGGGCCTTGGGATACGTGCGGCATAATCCCCAGGAGGAAAAGTACCTGTACACCAAGCCGTATATTGAGGGGCAGATTATCATCGCGCTCGCGGGGGCAGCGGCGGAGGAAATTTACTACGGCGGACGCAGTACCGGTTCCAGCAACGACTTCGAACAGGCGCTGAACCTGGTTCAGACGATGATGACGTCCGGGTTGACCTCGCTCGGCATCATAAATATGGACATGGTGACCAAAGAGGTTCTCATGAAGGAAAACGCCAAAATTCTGGACGAGCTTGCGGCTCGGACCAAACAGATTTTGATCGACCATGCGGCCGTGTTCGACCGCTCCCTGGAAATTTTGCTCAAAGAAGAGCGCCTTTCCGGCGATCAGTTCCGTTGTCAATTTCGTGACAGCTTCAATTTACCGGCATGATTTATCATGCCGGTTATTTTTTTTTACTTTTTGCTCGTGCTAAGATATTATTATATGTTGGGTATAAAATGATGTATTATTCGACATCAGGGGTACAATATTATGGAGAGACCATGAAAGGATGGAGCGAGAGAACCATGAACTTCAAAAGAATAGGTGTCATTGGTGGCGGCACGATGGGCCAAGGCATCAGCGAAATGCTGGCGGCCAAGGGTCTGGATGTGCTACTCGTGGAAGAAACGACGGAGAAATTAAACCATGCGTACAGCATGATCGAAACGAGCCTGGACAAGCAGCTTGAGAAATGGGCGATTACCAAGGCGGAGAAGAAGCTGATCTTATCCAAAATTCATAAGGTGACTCATTTTGCCGAACTCGGTACCTGCGATATGGTCATCGAGACCATTTCGGAGGATTTGAATGCCAAGCGGGAGGTATTCAAACAGCTCGATCAAGTTTGTCCAAGCAATATTATTCTGGCCAGCAACACATCGACGCTCAGCTTGACGGAAATCGCCGGTTCGACGATGTATCCGGAGCGCGTGATCGGCATGCACTTTATTTATCCCGTAGCCAAAATCAACCTGGTGGAAATTATCCGCGGCTTGAAAACTTCGGATTCCACGTTTGAAGAAACAAAGCGGTTTGTGGAGGAAGTTGTCGATAAGCGCGGAATTATGGTATACGAATCCCCGGGCTTTGTGACTTCCCGGATTATCTGCCTGATGATCAACGAAGCGCTGCATGTGCTTGGTGAAGGCGTGGCCACCGCCGAGGACATCGATGACTCGATGCGCATCGGGTACCAGTTCCAATATGGTCCGCTCGAAATGGCCGACCGTTTCGGTCTCGATTCCGTCCTTGCCGCTCTGGAGCGGATGTTCCGCGAGTTCGGAGAACTGAAATACCGCCCTTCGTTTGTGCTGAAAAAAATGGTTCGCGCGGGCTCACTCGGTGTGAAGACGGGCGAAGGCTTTTTCAAATACGACAAGGATGGTGACCGGATATGAAAATTCTAGTTATTAACGCGGGAAGCTCCTCGTTGAAATATCAGCTGTACGATATGACGGACGAATCCGTGATGGCCAAGGGGCTTGTGGAACGGATCGGGATGGACTCCTCGATTCTGACGCATAAACCGACGGGCAAAGAAGAAGTAACCGAAGTCAGCGATATTCTGGAGCATACGACGGCGATTCGCAAAGTATTGGATAAACTGACCGATAAAGTACACGGCGTGCTGGAGTCGATCGACGAAATCGATGCCGTCGGCCATCGCGTCGTTCATGGTGGGGAAGCGTTCAAGAGTTCCGCGCTGATTACCGGTGAAGTCAAATCGGAAATCCGCCGGCTGTTCGACCTGGCTCCGCTGCACAATCCGCCAAGCATGATGGGGATCACGGCGGCTGAAGCCAACTTGCCGAATGTACCGCACACCGTCGTATTCGATACGGCTTTCCACCAAACGATGCCGGAGAAAGCTTATCTTTATGCGATTCCGAAGGTGCTTTACAAGAAACATAAAGTGCGCCGGTACGGGTTCCACGGGACGTC
This sequence comes from Paenibacillus faecis, assembly GCF_008084145.1. Lineage (GTDB taxonomy): Bacteria > Bacillota > Bacilli > Paenibacillales > Paenibacillaceae > Fontibacillus > Fontibacillus faecis. The sequence continues at coordinate 858,369 of NZ_VSDO01000002.1, forward strand.
GCACGCTTATGTAAGCAAGGCGGCGGCCGAGTTCTTGAACCGTCCGATCGAAGATTTGAAAATCATTACCTGCCACATCGGGAATGGCGCGAGTTTGACAGCCGTCAAGGACGGTGTTTCCGTGGATACGTCCATGGGGATGACCCCGCTGGAAGGTTTGATTATGGGTACGCGCAGCGGTGACCTTGATCCAGCGATCGTCCCTTTTGTCATGAACAAAGAAGAGTTGACCATTAATGAAGTAAACTCCATGCTCAACAAACATAGCGGGCTGCTGGCGATTTCCGGAGCAAGCAGCGATATGCGCGATATTACGGACGGTATGGCGGCGGGCGAGCCGAACGCTACGCTGGCTTTTGAAATGTACGAATACCGTCTGCGCAAATACATCGGTTCGTATGCGGCGGCCATGAACGGGGTCGACGTGATCGTCTTCACGGCGGGTGTCGGCGAGAACTCCGCGGTCGTACGCGAGAAAGTATGCGAGAACCTGACCTATCTCGGCGTGGAAATCGACAAAGCGTTGAACCAGGTCCGTTCGGGTGATCCTCGCCGGATTTCGACGCCGAACTCCAAGGTCGAGGTACTTGTCGTACCGACGAACGAAGAGCTCGTGATCGCCCGCGATACGTTGCGTATCGTCAATGAAATGAAGTAATCTGGGGTAGAGCGTTTTATTATCTGGTGTGTTGGAGGAGATTAGAGCATGGCGATCAAAACAGTGATCCGTCAGGTGAAAGAGCATGTCGGCGAGACCGTCGTCATCGGAAGCTGGCTGAACAACAAACGTTCGAGCGGAAAAATCCAGTTTTTGCAGCTTCGGGACGGAACCGGCTATATTCAAGCGGTTGTCGTAAAGAGTGAGGTGTCGGAGGAAACCTGGAACCATGCCAAGAGCCTGACCCAAGAATCCTCGATGTATGTGACCGGCGTGATCCGTGAGGAGCCGCGCAGTCAATCCGGTTATGAGATGACGGTAACGGATTTGGAGATCATCCATTTGACCGAGAACTACCCGATTACACCGAAAGAGCATGGCGTAGATTTCCTGATGGACCATCGTCATCTCTGGCTGCGTTCGACGAAACAGCGCGCCATTATGGTGATCCGTGCGGAAATTATCCGTGCGGTTCAGGAGTTCTTTGACAAAAACGGGTTTACGCTGGTGGATCCCCCGATTTTGACCCCGACCAGTGCGGAAGGAACGACGAATTTATTCCATACGAAATATTTCGAGGAAGACGCCTACCTGACCCAAAGCGGCCAATTGTATATGGAAGCCGCCGCGATGGCGCTGGGCAAGGTTTATTCCTTTGGCCCGACCTTCCGGGCGGAGAAATCCAAAACGCGCCGTCACCTGATCGAGTTCTGGATGATCGAGCCGGAGATGGCGTTCACGGATCATGAAGAGAGCTTGAAGGTTCAGGAGCAATTCATTACCCATGTCGTACAATCGGTCCTCGCGAATTGTCGGGCCGAGCTGGAAGCGGTGGGACGGGATGTCTCCAAGCTGGAGAACATCCAGGCACCTTTCCCGCGAATTACGTACGATGACGCGATTGAGTTTTTGCACACCCAGGGCTTTGACATCCCTTGGGGCGAAGATTTTGGAGCGCCGCACGAAACGGCGATCGCCGAACGTTACGACAAACCGGTCTTCATTACGCATTATCCCGCAGGAATTAAGGCGTTCTATATGAAACCGGACCCGAATCGTCCGGAAGTAGTGCTGTGCGCCGATATGATCGCGCCGGAGGGCTACGGGGAAATCATCGGCGGTTCGCAGCGGATCGACGACCCGGAGCTGATGTTAGCCCGGTTTAAGGAGCATCATCTTTCCGAGGAAACCTATCAATGGTATCTCGATTTGAGAAAATACGGTTCCGTCCCTCACTCCGGCTTCGGATTGGGGCTGGAGCGGACGGTAGCCTGGATTTGCGGACTGGATCATGTTCGGGAGACGATTCCGTTCCCTCGTATGCTGTACCGCCTTTATCCATAAGAAGGGTGAGAACTAGAAGGGATGACCGATAGCTGGAAAATATGGGCCAGAGGAATATCGTTCGGCCTGGAATCCGGGACGGTGAATGTTCCGCATGCGCTGCTGGCGCATTACCGGGATCTGCGCTTGTCCGACAAAGAGGTCATGCTGCTTCTCCAGCTGCTCGCCTTTAAACAGGAGCGCAACGATTTTCCGACCCTGGATCAATTGGAACGGCGGATGGGGATCGCTCCGGATGAGCTGTCCCAAATGATCCGCAAGCTGCTGAAGGACGGTTGGCTCAGCATTGATGAAGAGGAAGAGACCGCGACCGGTATTCGCTCGGAGTGTTATAACCTGGCCGGCATGTACGAGAAGTTGGGGATGCATCTGGCGCAGCTGCGGGCCGCAGCGGCCAAACAGCAAGCCCAAGAACGCATTTTGCCGGAAGCCGCGAAAGAGGAGCAGGAGCGGAATCTCTTTGTCATTTTTGAGAAAGAGTTCGCCCGTCCTTTGTCTCCGATGGAATGCGAGACCATTTCCGGTTGGGTGGATCAGGACGGCTACGCGGAGGAATTGATCCTGCTGGCATTGAAGGAAGCGGTGTTTGCCGGAAAAGTCCATTTCCGCTATATCGACCGCATCCTGCTGGAATGGAGCCGCAACCGCGTAAAAACGGCGGCGGATGCGAAGGCGTATACGCAGCGATTCCGGGCGGGCGGACGGTAATATAACGAATGTTTCAAGATCGAAAACCTTATTCTGGTGACGAACCGGAATAAGGTTTTTTTATGTCAGATTGATCTCTTAAAAAATAAAATAAAAAAATTTCGATAAGGAATTGTCATCCAATGAAGGAAGTGGTATTATAGTCAATGACCAAATGACCAAAATTACAAAGTGGTCAGTAAGTCCATTTTCTTGTAAGGAGGGGTATTTTTTGGCGGAAGCAGTAAATCGTCGTGACTGGGTAGTGGAGGCGGCCGAACGGTCATTTTCACTATTTGGCTATAAAGCAACGACTATGGACCAGGTAGCCAAAATTGCAAATGTGGCCAAAGGAACTATCTACACTTTTTTTTCGAATAAAGAAGAACTTTTTGATGAAATTCTCAGTTCGATTATTGCGGAGATGAAGCTCATTGTCGATCGAACAGTTAGAGAGGATAAGCCGTTTTTTGAGAACTTGTACCAAAGCATGGATGCCCTATTGGAATACAGAAGCAAGCATGAACTTCTGGCAAAATTGTTCCAAGAGGTCCGTAGTTTTGGGACACAGCAAGCTAAAGAAGGATTGGATAAAGTAGAGAGTGCAATTTTAGGCTACTTGGAGAAACAGATTGCGATCGCCGGCCAAAATGGGGAAATCCAGTCTTTCGATCCGAAAATCGTCTCATTTGTGATGCTGAAGCTATACATAGCCTTGACTGTGGATTGGAACCAAAATAATGAACCTTTAACTAAAGAACAGATAAAGGAATTCGTTGAGGTTTTTCTGGCTGGAGGACTTTCGGTAAAGAATCGTAAATAAAGAGAAATATAATGCGGATGCGGGAGAGAACGAATATGGGAAAAATTAATTTATCATGGATTGCTAAGGCGTCGATTTATGTAGTTATTTGTGCGTTGATCGCGACTGGTATTTGGATAGTAAGTTCAAATCAAATTACAATGGGCAGCGAGCAGGTTAACCGCCCTACCGCTTTTATAGCGGCTGATCAATCCAGTGTTAGCTTTAAAGTAGGTGGACGTATTAAGCAAATTTTGGTCGAAGAAGGCGACCAGGTTAAAAAAGGGGACGTGCTCGCTTATATCGAAAGCGAGGAAATTAATGCCAAGGTTGCTCAAGCTAAGGCTGCTGTGGCAGTGACTGAAGGGCAAATCGGGCAGGCTCAAGCTTCCATCAATGCAGCCAAGACCAAGAAGCAACAAGGGAAAGGTGCGGTTTCGCTCACGTCAGATACCATTGATAAGCAAATCGAGCAAGCCGAGGCCGTCGTTGCAGCGGCTCAAGCTAAGGTGGATGCGCTAAAAGCGGGAGCTCGGCCGCAAGAAATCAATCAGGCTCAAATTCAGGTGGACGCAACAAACAAAGCTTTGGAAGTGGCGAAAGATACTTTGACTCGTACAGAAGACCTCTATGCGCAGGGATTGGTTAGTCAGGCTGATCTGGATAAAGCTAAAGTAGCAAATGTACAAGCGGAAGCTTCTTATAACGCTGCCGTCGAACAGCTTGCATTGGCTAAGGAAGGCGCGCGTACAGAAGAGATCAAAGCGGCCGAGGCAGCACTTCACCAAGCGCAGGCCGCTTTAGGTTTGGCAAAGGCAAACAAGGCACAGGTGGCCATCAAAGAACAGGATGTGGATGCGGCGGATGCGATGGTTCAACAAGCTGAAGCGGCGTTACAGACGGCACAGTCGGGCAAACAACAAGCATCTGCCGCTTTGGCCGAAGCGAAGACGTATCTGAGCTATACTAAATTGTTTGCCCCGGCGGACGGGTATATCGTATCACAATCCGCACAACTGGGCGAAATTGTGGGCTCTGGTTTTCCGGTATTTACGCTGCAGGAAACCAATAGCATCAAAACCGCTAAATTTTATTTGCCGGAAACAGAAATGGTGGGAATCGAAAAGGGAAACATTGTAAAGGTCAAGTTGGTGTCAAGCGGTAAAATGATTAAAGGCAAAGTGGTTTCCGTTGCCCAAGCGGCCACATTCGCTTCGCAGAAGGCAACTCAGAATACGGGCGACTTCGATATTCGTTCTTTTGGTGTCAAAGTGCAGTTGATGGATTTGCCTTCAAGCGTCCCGGTCGGTATGACAGTAGAATGGTACGGCAAGGAAAACGGAACGTCCCAAGGAGAAAAAGCAGGTGAAGTCAAGTGAACAACATTACAGTAGGAAGCGCCCTGTATGATGAATGGAAGAAAATCCTGCGAGATCGGGTTATTTTTGTAATTCTCCTTATCGGGCCAATTTTTTATACGTTTTTCTTTGCATCTCTATATAATCAGCGTGCCGTAACGGAAATTCCTACTATCGTTTATGATGAGGATCACAGTGAGTTAAGCCAGGAAATCATCCAGGCGATGGATGCGCATCAATCGATTAAAATCGTCGGGGAAGTTTATTCGAATAAGGAAGTAAGGGAAGCTATCGACAATGGAAAGGCTAGAGCTGCCGTCGTTATCCCTTATGATTTAGAAGCCAAATTGAAGCATGGAACGGTAACACCGGTCATTACCTTTGTTGACGGGACGAACCTGATGATCACAAACTCCGTGATTAAAGGGGCCAATGAAGTTATCGCTACCTACAGTTTTGGGGCCTCCTCGAAAAAATTGCAGCAACAGGGGCTTCAGGATGAGCAGATCAGCACGACTTTATCAAACATTCCATTTAGCGCCCGGACTTTGTACAATCCAACGTTTGATTATGAGGATTTTCTGGTGATCGGGATGGCGGCCACGACGTTACAGCAGGTGATATTCATGGCCGTCGGGATGTCCGTGGCGAGGGAAAAAGAAGATCAAACTTGGGACAGATTTGCCGTATGGAAAAGAAGTCCTTGGAAGATAGCGTTTGTGAAGATGTTTCCATACTTTATTGTCAGTGTACTAAATGTCTTTGTAGTATTGTCCATCCTTACATCGGTGTTTAAGTTGTCATTCCATGGATCGGTATGGTCTATCCTGTTGGCGGGGGTCGTGTTCTCTTTCACGGTGAGTTCCATTGGTTATTTTCTCAGCCTGGTCGCTCCTAACAAAATTGTGGCCCTGCAGGTTTCGATGCTGGTCGCCCTCCCGTCGTTTTCTTTATCGGGTCATTCTTGGCCGTTGGAAGCCATGCCTAAATTCCTGGCATTCATAGCGCATGGATTGCCGTTAACATATTTTCTCGATTCATTGCGGACAGTTATGTTAAAGGGATTGCCAACCCATCACATTTTGAACAATTGTGTTGCCACTGCTGTAATCGGATTAATCACCTTGTTGACAGCACTGCTTTATTCCCGGTTTATCTCCTTTCGCAAACTGGATGAAGGGCAACAAACGGACATGGCTGACCATGCAGCTCCGCTTACTACACAGTCGTTCAGTGCTGCGCCATCCACAACTACTTCTGTTTAGATGATATGTTTAGGAATAGTCCGAATATAGTTGAGAGGAAGCATTCTAATGAAAAAAGGGATTCTTGTATTTGCAACTTTGCTGCTATTTCTCGGAAATGGTCCGGTTTCAGCAGATAATAATCCGTTAACCGATTTGAAAAAGGTAGACCGTTTGGATTTGGAGACCGCTATTAAAATGACGGTCGATAATTCTTATAATTTGTCTCTTTTGCAGTTGAAATTCAATGCCTTGGATAACAAGCAGGATGATTTGAAGGCTCAAATGAAAGATCTGCCTGAGCCTGGTTCTGTATCTTCCTACAGGCTGCCAACGAGCCCAGCCGATATCGTGAGCGATCCCAAATACGGCATTCCCAATACGGCTAATCCTGAGCAATTGCTTTGGCTAGGTCCCACGATTGAGGCGAATACGGTTATCAACAAAATGATGGACGGGATGGGGGATATCGTTGAAGGGATGAACAAGTTAATACGTTCTCAGCGAAATCAATTGGAAATTGCGATCGAGCAAATGGATACCAACAAAAAGACAACACTGGTGGAGACTGATAAAGCTAAAGAGGCTGCGAAATTACAAATGACTTCGGAGTATGTGACACTGTTGTCCAAAAAGGAACAGATCGAAACAACCAAAGAATATATCGAATTGCTTGAGAATGATGTAGTGAGGGCTCAAAGCCTCGAAAAGTCGGGGGGCGGATCTAAAGAAAACATAGTGAAGACGACCCGGGCTGTTCGCGAGCAAAAGGAGCAACTGGAAATTTTGGAAAAGGCCTATCAAGTCGATTTGGTGCAACTCAGTTTTGATTTGGGCATCGAATACAAGCCGGACTTGATTCTCGAAGAGGTCACCCTGACGGAACCCCAGCCTGTCGAGCGAAAAGAAAGGAACCAGATTCTGGCTAAATCTTACGATATAAAAATAAAATATAATGATATCGAGCAAGCGAGATGGGAAGAAATTCATACGAATACTTCAGGTGAGGACGGGAAGGATTACTTGGATATAAGTACCCGGATTAAGGAGATGCAAGGGGAACAACTGTTGGTAGAACAAGCCAAGAAAATCGATCAAGTCTATAACGAAGCGGAAACCGCGTATCTTCAGGTGTTGTCAGCGACTGAACAGAGCAAGGATGCTCTGGAGGATTACAACAACAATTATATCCGGTTTGAGAAAGGATTTATCTCCGCTTTTGATATGAATAAACTGAAGTTTACTCTTACGCAGGCTCAAACTAAAGAAAAGTTGGCTAAGTTGAAGTACTTTGCTCTGACCCAAAAGGTATCGTCCATGGAGAATGGTCTGATCATTTAGTATGAACCGGGGCCTTAAATGCTATTTTTTACATGAAGTACACATTCGTATCATATATATCTAGAAGTGATATGGTAGATTAAATATATGTAAATCTAGCAAATTCCGAAAGGGGATCGCCGTTTGATAGGCTGGATTATTTACAAGCATTTGCCCCAGGATGTAAAGCCGGAAATGTATGAGATTCGGCGCCTTGTCGAGGAGGCGGAGCGGCAGGGAATCGAAATCCGCGTGCTGGCTCCGGAGCAGTTTGAACTGATCGTGACGCGGGACGACCGCAAGAGCGTGATGGTGGACGGGGAAGTATTGCAACTGCCCGACTTTGTTTTACCTCGGATGGGAGCGGGAACGAACTATTTTGGGCTCGCCTTGATCCGGCATCTCGAGAGGCTCGGCGTGCGGACGTTCAATTCCTCGCAAAGCATCGATACGGTCAAGGATAAGTTGTTTACCCAGCAGATTTTGGCGGAGCATAACTTGCCGGTTCCTAAGACGATGCTGATCCGTTCCAAAGTGGACGTTAACTTGGTGGAGAAACACCTTGGGTTTCCGGTCGTGGTCAAAACGATTTCGGGGTCCCAGGGAAGCGGCGTATTTTTGGCCGAGACGAAATCCAAATTTATCGACCTGCTGGAGATGATCAACGCCTACAAGGAAAATGCGACGATGATTCTGCAGGAATTTGTCGAATCTAGTCGCGGCATGGATTTGCGGGTGCTGACCATCGGAGGGCGGGCCGTGGCTGCGATGAAGCGAAGCTCGGGGAACGACAGCTTTAAGGCGAATTATTCGCGGGGCGGGACTGTGGAGCCCTATGAGATCACGCCCGAAATGGAGTGGCTGGCGTTGGAAACGGCGCGGCTGCTGAATTTGGATATCGCGGGCATCGATCTGCTGTTTGACGGGGATCACTACAAAATCTGCGAAGCGAATTCCTCCCCGGGATTTGAAGGGATCGAATCCTGCTGCAGTGTGAATATCGCGGAGGAGATTTATAATTTTCTGCGCGTTCGCTTGAACCGTTTTGATGAATAACGCGGATGCTGCGATCCGAAGGTATGGATGAAAAAAAGCGGGCCGCCCGGGATAATATCCCGGGCGGCCCGCTTTTCGCGGCTTCTCGCTATGATTTGCGGATGTTTTTGTTACGGCAGCAGCAGGCTCACCAGTTTTGCGGCTTCTGCGCGTGTCGCCGGCATTCCGGGACGCAGGCTGCCATCGACGTATCCTTTTAAGAAGCCGAGCCGCTGTGCCTGGGCAAACGAATCCTTCGCCCAGGCCGGCACTTGATCCGCGTCGCTCGCGTTTAAAGCGGAGGCGGCGGGCAGCCCGTTTGAACGGCTGTTTGCGTAAGCCTGCATGAACAGCGTGAACATTTGAGCGCGGGTAATCGGCTGCGCGGCCGCGGCCGCGTTTGTGTCCCCGCCCTCTTCCGGAAGGCCTTGCGCGCGGGCCAGGGCCGAAACGAAATCGGCGCGCGTGATAGGCTCGGCAGGACTGAATTCGGTGTCCGAGCTCCCGGATAAAAGGCCGTAGGATATGGCTTTTTCGATTTCCGCCTTGGCCCAGTGATGATCCGGCACGTCGAGGAAACGGGTGACGGCCATTTGCGGTTGGCCGGCCGCGGATTGCTGCAAAAATCCGTAGATCGCCTTGGCGATCTCTTGGACCACCGGGTTGCCGATGGCTTGCGCCTCGTCGAAGTCTTCGGTCGTCGTCACCTCCGTCAGCACCGCCACCGCCATTTCGCGGCCCGGAACGAGAAAGTAGCCGGTATCGTGCGTGACATTGGCGTTTTCGCCGGTTTTATGGGCGATTTTCGCGCCTTGGAGGGCGGCCCCGAATTTCGTGTCGACTTCCTGGGCGAGCATCCAGCCGATGATCGTATCCTTTGATTTCTCCGTTAAAAAGCTATGCTTATAAATGCGATCCAGCAAGGTTATCAGATCGGCCGCGTTAATGAAGTTGTCCTGCTCCGGCGTGGGTGCGGCCGCGAACATTTTCCGGCCGAGATGCATGACCTCCAGGTTTAGTTGATCCATCAGTTCCTGTACCCGCTTGAGGCCGACGACGTCGATCAAGACGTTGGTCGCCGTATTGTCGGATTGGGTAATCATCAGGCGGGCCAGCCGTTCCAAGCTGACCTCCTGGGGGAATTTCTCCTTCTGAAGCGAGCCGGTGCCTCCGACCACATCATCGGGTTCGACGGTAACGGTATCTTCCAGTGTGAGGGCGCCCCGGTCCACTTGCTGCATCAAAGCGGCCACCAGTGCCAACTTGATGGTGCTTGCGGGCTTGTAGGCTTCCTTGGACCCGAGGAGCGTCTCCTCGTTCCCGAAATAGCCGCTCAAATCCTTTAACCCGACGGAAACCCGGATGCCTTTGGTCGCCGCTTCATCAATGAGAGCTTGAACCGACCTCTTCAAGTCACTTATGTCAGCTGCCGCGGAGGCGGCGGGAACCGCCCCCGGGGTGATGATCGTCAGCAGCATGGAGAGTGTGAGAGTTGCTGTAATCAGTAACTTTTTGCGCCTCTGTAACGTTTTGTTCATGTAGGCTTCCTCCCGGTAATTAGAATGGGTGTGCGGAGTGTCGAATTATTTAGCCGGGAGTTCGATCTGCCCGTAGCCGTAAGTATCGAACCAGTTTTGAAGGGTCGCGAAATCTTTCGTAAACGACAGACCGAGCAGCAGCATCATTCTGGCATGTTGGGCATTCAGGTTGTCGCCCGCGATGATGCCTTTGCCTTCGGAATAGTTGCTGCCCGAGCCCGTGCGTGTCGTCGTCACGAATACGACGCCTTGCTCGATCGCTTTGGCGCGCTCTTCGCTCATCGCTTTGGAGATGCCTCCGGCGCCCGTGCCGGCCGTGACGATCCCTTTGGCCCCGCCAGCAACAAAAGCGCTGATGGCGCCTGAACCGGCATCCTGATAGGAGTAGGCGATTTCCACTTTGGCCAAATCATTTTTGGTAATTTTGGTGAGGTCAAACGGCGTCGCCCAATCCTTTGCGGCTTTTAGGGCACGGAAGGGAGCACGGTAAACTCGGATGTTGTTTTCGTCGATATAACCTAAAGCGCCGATTTGGGGCGTGACGAAGGTATCGGTCCGGTAAGAATTCGTCTTGGTTACTTCGCGAGCGGCATGAAATTCATCATTCAGCATCAATACGGTGCCGAAATATCGGGTTTTTCCGCTGGCGGCCAATTTAATGGCGTTGTACAGGTTGGCCTGAGCGTCGGATCCGATTACCGTCCATGGACGCATGGACCCGGTTACCACGACCGGTTTCGGACTCCGGACCGTGAGGTCGAGGAAATAGGCGATCTCTTCCATCGTATCCGTTCCGCTGGTCACGACGACGCCGTCCTGGGTTTTTAGCGCTTCATCGACCTTGAGGGACAAGTCGTATAATTGCTGAATCGTATAGGCGCTGGATCCCGAATTTCCGAATTGATGCGTAGTGACTTCGGCGATCTTATCCTTGTTCGGCAGCGCCCGGACCATATCTTCGATCAGAAGGGTTCCCGCTTTGTAATTCGTAAAGCTCGTTTCGTCTACCGATTTCCCGGCCAGCGTACCGCCGGTGGCGATGACCTGAACCTTGGGCAGTGACTTGGCGGTTTGGGCGTTCGCCGCGGATGCGCCCGATTCGGCGGCGGAAGCGCGGGGCAGCGGAATGGCCGGGAGACCGGCGGCCGTGAAAGCGAGACCGGCGGCGAGTATCCATTTCAAGGTATGGGATTTCCAAGTGTTCATAAGATCAACCTCCATGATGTGATTTGTTAACCGTATGTAATATAAACTAACATTGAATTGGTTAACTGACTGGATTATAGAATGATGTGAGGTTTTTTAACAAGTGAGGAATATAGCGAAGTAAGCGTTGTAAACCTAGTTTTCCTGCAAATATCGTTTATATTCATGTAATCACGGCATAGTTTTACGGTTGTGCAGAACCAGGAAGTTCATGTTATATAAAATTACACTACTATCCTTGGGCTCTCAGCTAAGTTTTGCAAGTTAACGGTCAGGGTACTAACCAAATATAACTTATGCTAAAATCGAGAAGAACAAGTTGTGGAGGGATAATATTGTCTGAGGAACCGCCTTTTCACCAAGGCGGTTTTCTTATGGTCGAATATTAAAATTAGAATTTAACATTGCCTAAATAAAAAAAGAACCCGGGTGCAGGGGCAGGGGCGTTTATCATCGTCTATTGTTTTGGAGAGGAGGGGAGAGCTATTGGCGAGGAGTTAATCGAAAAGATGAAAAAGGGCGACCGGTCAGCTTTTCACGAATTTGTGAAGCTTTACGGACAGACGGTGTTCCGTATCGCCTACTCGGTCCTCCATGACGAGAAAGAGGCGGAGGATGCCGCCCAGGAAACTTTTCTTCAAGTCTATAAGTCTCTCTCCGCTTACCGTTCACAGGGAATCAAGTCTTGGTTATCCCGCATCACCGTTAACAAGGCGATTGATTTAAAAAGACGGCGGGACCGGCGGCGCGAGGATCATTGGGATCCCGCCGATGTGGCGGACAAGATTCCCGCCCAGGAAGATGAATTGCTGGAGGACATGCTAAGCCAGGAGCGCAGAAACGAGCTGCAATCCAAACTGTCGGAGCTCCCTCCGGGCCATCGGCAGGTGGTGACCGCTTTTTACTTCGAAGGGAAAAGCCATGAGCAGATCGCCTCGGAGCTTGCGTTGAGCGTCAAGACGATCGAGTCGAAGCTATATCGGGCCAGGGCCTGGATCCGTGAGCACTGGAAGGAGGAGGAATGGCAATGAACGAACCGGAATCGCAGCGGAGGCTGTGGCGGAAGTATATTCTCGGCGAACTCCCGAAAGAGGACGCCGACAAAATGGAAGCGCTGATGCGGGCCGACGATCGGCAGTTTGAACTCTATCTGGAAGTATTTATGTCGGTCGAGTCCGAATTGCCGGCGCTACCCGATGAGGAACGTTTCGCGAGCGACGTCATGGTCCGGCTTCCCGCCCAGCAGGCGAACGGAACTGCGAAAGGAAACAGGAAGAAATGGGGATGGGACCGCCCGGTATTGCATTATGTTATCGCCGCGTCCATCACCTTCCTCTTGCTGGGAGGCGGTGTGTTTGATCTGTTGGCGGCGGGAACCAGCGTGGCCGTAGAAAACCAGGGCAGCGGGTCTCCGTTGAGCGAGCGGCTTATGGAACGGGCCTCGTTGTGGATGGACCGGATCGGTACTCCGACCGGCGGCAACTAGGGAAGACGGGCAAATTCACCTGGAAAGGATGATGACATTGACTTACTATCGCAGCAGAATGCTGGCGTTTATATTGAATGTGATCCCCGGATTGGGGCACTTTTATTGGGGAAAGAAGGGAAGGGGCATCTTCTACCCGCTCTTCTTCTTCGGCGGAATTTTTGGCGGATTTCTGATCGCGATGGCCACGAATGAAGGCGAATTCTTTCTCGCCGTTCTGATCGCGGAGTTGATTCTATGGGCCGTCAGCATGCTGGATCTTCTTATCGTGATGCTGAGGGAGCCGGCGGCTCAGGAAAGGTCGACGCATGATTATATGGCTGCACCGCGCCGCGGGGAAGCCGAGACCGAACGTTTCTTTACCATTCTTCTCTCTTTCGTTCCGGGATTGGGGCATTTCCAAATGGGGTTAATGCAGCGGGGGCTGTCTTTTCTGATCCTGTTCTTCGGGCTGATCACGATGATGTTCTTTTTGACCGGCGTCACGCACGAAACGGTATTTCTGCTGTTTCTGGGTTTATTGCCGATCATCTGGCTTTACTGCATGTTCGACGCCGTCCAGCTTATTCACCGTAAGCAGGCCGGGGAGCCGCTGCAGGACCGGTCGCTCTTGGACGAATGGGAATCGGGCCGGATCGAGGGGCGCCGCAGCAAGGTACTGGCCACGCTCTTGTCCGCTTTTCCCGGTGCGGGTCAAATGTATCTTGGCTTGCAAAAACGCGGCCTGCAAATGATGGTCCTGTTTCTTGGGAGCTTTTATATTATCGATGTGCTTCGTTTGTCCGTATTTCTGTTCGTGGTCCCCGTGATCTGGTTTTACTGTTTTTTTGACGGACTTCAGCAGACGAGCCGGTACGGCATCCTGCCGATGGAGGATATTCCGTTGATCCGAAGCAGGGGGGGCAGCCAGCATTGGCTGGGAATCGCTCTTTTATTGATGGGAGTCTATTATGTGGGTGTGGAATTCATAGTTCCCGCGCTGGACCGTTGGTTCCCTTACCTGCAAATGCGCTATTTGATCGATGAATATTTGAGGCCGGTGCTGGTCGCGGCCATCCTCATCGGAGGGGGCCTCAAACTGCTTTCCGGACGCCGGAAGGAATCGGATTGGGGCGGAAAGGAACAACTATAAACGATCCCTCATTTGGATCGGGCGGAAAGAGGGCTGCAGGAGGTCTGCGGCTCTCTTTTTTTATTTCGGAATCTATTTTTGTTACAATGCAGACAGATGAATCGTTTGATAGAAGGAGAAGACCGGATGTTTAAAATATATGTCGTGGAAGATGATCGGCAGCTTGCCGGATTGCTGGAAAACTATTTGCAGAGGTTCGGCTACGCCACCTGTACGGCTGCGAATTTCGAACGGATCAAGGAGGAATTTGAACGTGAAGCGCCGCATCTGGTGCTGCTTGACGTGAATCTGCCGAAGTTTGACGGGTATTACTGGTGCAGGCAGATCCGCAATTTGTCCACCTGCCCGATTATTTTTATTTCCGCCAGGGAGGGGAAAATGGACCAGGTTATGGCGTTGGAAAACGGAGCGGATGATTACATTACGAAACCCTTCGACTATGATATCGTTTTGGCTAAAATCCGCAGCCAGCTGCGCAGAACTTATGGAGACTACGCCGCGGCCGGCGGGGATCGAGCGGTTCAACTGGAAGGTCTCAAGCTGGACAAAGACCGCTTGTACTTGAGTTTGGGGGACCGGAAGGTCGAACTCAGTCTTACCGAAGTCAAAATGCTGGAGGAACTGATGCGCAGGGGGGAAGAGGTGGTAAGCCGGGATCGCCTGTTGGAGAAAATTTGGGACGACCAGGTTTTTGTCGACGATAACACCTTGAACGTATATGTCACGCGGGTTCGGAAAAAGCTGGCCGCCCTGGGGATTGAGGAAGCCCTTCAAACCGTGCGCGGTCAGGGTTACAGGCTTGTGCCCCGCTGGGAGGAGGCGCGATGAAGCTTTTTCTGAAAGATCACCGGGCACTCGTCGCCGTGTACGCCCTGCAGTTGCTGGCCGTTTCCGGGGTGTACTGGCTGGACGGATATCGCGATGGCTATGTCGTACTGTACGCCGGGCTGCTGAGCGGCTGCTTGCTGGCGGGTTATTTGCTCGTCCGGTTTCTGACCCACCGTTCGTTCTATGCTTGCCTGGAACAGGACGGAGCGATGGACGCATTCAAAGAAGTAGAGCCGAGAACGCCCTTGTCCGAATCGCTCTACCGGCTGTTAAAAAAACAATACCGCGCTTACGTTACTGAAATCAACGCCCAACAATACAAAATTACCCGCCACCTTCAGTTTATCAGCCAGTGGGTGCATCAGATGAAAACCCCGGTTTCGGTTATACATCTTCTGGTGCAGGATAGCGACGACTCGCGTTTCGTCGCGGTGGGGGACGAGGTGGACCGGCTTCGCAAGGGGCTGGACCTCGTGCTGTATACGACGAGGCTGGACGGTTTCGCTCAGGATTTCATGGTTGAGAAACTGGAGTTGGAGGCGTTAGTCCGTTCCGTCGTTTCGGAACAGAAACGGCTATTTATCCGCAGCAAGGTGTTTCCCCGCATGCAGTTCCCTTCCGGCGAACGCCTGTTCATTGCCACCGACGAGAAGTGGCTTTCATTTGCGCTGACTCAAGTATTAACCAACGCGGTCCGGTACACGACCAAAGAAAATGCGAATTTGACGCTGAGAGCCTACCGGCGGGACGAAGAAACCGTCCTGGAGATTTCGGATGAGGGGGTGGGCATCCCGGCCAGCGACGTCCCGCGAGTCTTTGAGGCTTATTTTACGGGTGAGAACGGCAGGAACTTCAGGGAGTCCACGGGCATGGGGCTGTATCTCGTCAAGCAGATTTGCGATCAACTCGGCCATCGGGTCGAGATCGAGTCGGCCGTCATGGAAGGGACTACGATTCGGATTCGATTTGGGGGCCGGCGGACGGAAACCTTACAAGGAAGTAAGGAAGTGTAAGATTAAGCCATGGGATTCCGCGGTCGCTCCCAAGTATAATGAAGCTATCCGCGGAAGGAGGGGGAAGGATGCCGATTTTACAAGTGCGGGAAATATCGAAAATCTACGAGGGCAAAATTTCCACCAAGGCGCTTGACCATGTCAGCTTTCGGATGGAGGAAGGCGAATTCGTCGGGATTATGGGACCCTCCGGCAGCGGGAAAACCTCGCTGCTCAATGTCATCGCCACCATCGACGAACCTACTTCCGGAACCGTATGCATCGCCGGGCAAAATCCGCATGAATTGGATCAGGAGCGGATGGCTCTTTTTCGCCGAAGACGACTGGGCTTTATTTTTCAGCACTTTAACCTGCTCGATACGCTGACCGTCGAAGAAAATATCGTGCTCCCGCTTACGCTCGAAGGTACGCCGATGCAGGAAATGAAGCGGAATGCGGCGGATTTGGCGGAAAGGCTGGGGATCGCCGGCGTGCTGGACAAATTTCCGCATGAGATTTCCGGGGGACAAATGCAGCGAACCGCGATCGCGCGGGCGATGATCCACCATCCCTCGCTGCTTCTGGCCGACGAGCCCACCGGGAACCTGGATTCCAAGTCCTCCCGGGACGTCATGGAGGCGTTTGCGATGGTCAATGAGGCGAAGCGGGCAGCCATTCTGATGGTGACGCACGACGCTTTTGCCGCGAGCTTTTGCCATCGGGTGATCTTCATCAAGGACGGAAGCATGTACAACGAAATTTACCGGGGCGACAACCGCCAGGCGTTCTTCCAAAAAATCATCGACATGATGTCGCTGCTGGGAGGGGATACGGATCACCTTTCGTCAGCTCGCCTTTAATCATGTATTAAGAAAGAAACGCACTTATGCGGCCTATTTTTTGAGCAGTACGTTTTCCGTAATGGTCTTTTTCGTGTGCGCCGTATTCCTGTTCCATCCGGAGCTGCGGGACCGGGTAGCCTGGCAGTCGGCGCTGCTTGTGCTCGGTCAGGCGGAAGCCATCATGTTCGTCTTCTGCTTCTTGTTTGTCCTTTATTCCGTCGGCTCATTTCTTCGTTCCCGGAAGCGGGAATTCGGGGTGCTGCTGCTGCACGGAATGACCGTAAAACAGCTCCGCAAGATGGTGTTCACGGAGAATATGCTGGTGGGCCTCGGCGCGCTTGGCGCGGGGATTTTGGGAGGTTTGCTGACGGCCAAGCTCTTCCTGATGGCAGGCGCAAATCTGCTGGGGATCGAAGAGCTGTCCTTCCATATTTCGCCCTGGAGCGTGCTCTTGACTTTGGCGGCGTTCCTGCTGCTGTTTCTGTCGATTTCCTCCTTTACGACGATGCTGCTCGGCTCGACCCGGCTGATCGATTTGTTTCAATCCGGCGCAAAAAGGGAAGGCCAGCCTCGGTTCTCCAAAGGGCTGTCCCTGTTGGCGGCCACGCTGCTCATCGCAAGCTATACCTTGGCCGTGACGGCATCGGCGTCGACCGTCAAGCTTCGCGTGGTCCCGGTGACCCTGATGACGATGCTCGGCACCTATTTGTTTTTCTCGCAAGCCGGTCTGGCCGTCATTCACCTATTAAAAAGAAACCTGGCGAGGTACTGGCACAGGACGAATCTGATTCTGATTTCAAATTTATCGTACCGGCTGAAAGAGAACGCCTGGATGTTTTTTCTCGTCGCGATGATCTCGACGATCACGTTTTGCGCGGTCGGCGTATTCGCCTCCGTCAACCGGCTGTCCGCGGAGTTCGACCGGGACCACCCGGCCGAGATCGGCTATGTGGCCAAGCCGGGCAGCAACGTAAGCGCCGGGCATCTTCGTCAGATCCGGGAGGAGCTCGCGGCGCGAGGTCTCGCCTTTCACGAGGAGGAGACGGATTTGCTGCTTGCGGAGGTTGCCTCCACGACGCTGGCGGGGGCGCCGGATCAGTTGGCGCTGCTCTCTTTTTCCGATTATACCAAGCTGGTGGCCGCGGCGAGGATGACGACTCGGGAGGAGCCTCCGGACGCCGAGGGGGCTTTGGTGCTCATGAGCTCGCAGCGGGAAAAGCTGCTCTTGCAAGAACGGGAACCGGCAAGCTATACGCTCGGTGCGGGCGGAATACGGCTGGACGAAGAAGGGGTTACACAGCACGTGCCCATCTCCGATTATTTAACACCGGAGCTCGGGGATTTCCGGGGAGGGAATTTTTCCGGACTTGTCGTGAGCGATGCGACGTGGGAGAAGTTGGCCCCGAATTTCGGCCGGGCGGTTTACACGGCGTTTTATACGGACGCCGGTTTGGAGGCCACCGTCGATATCGCAAAGAATTTGACCGAAAACGGAAAGATGAAGTACGAAACCGGTCTGGATTACGCCATGGCGGTGAGCGGGACTTTGTTCGAGGTTCAACGAACCACCTATGGAGCGCTGTTGTTCTTTGCGCTGCTGGTCGGTACCGTGTTTTTTATGTCGGCGGGGAGCTTCCTGTACTTCCGGTTATACAGCGATCTGGACTACGACCGGCGTCAATATGCCGCGCTGACCAAGCTGGGCGTGACCCGCAGGGAAATGGAGCGGATCGTAACCGCTCAACTGGGGTTGATGTTCTTTTTGCCGGTGGGAGTGGCGCTCGTTCACAGTATCTTCGCGTTCATCGCGCTGCAAAGTTATCTGTTTATCCCGATCGCTTGGGAGGCTTGCTTGATCCTGTTCAGCTTTTGTTTTGTGCAGGGGATGTATTTTTATTTCATTCGCGCGCGATATTTGCGGAATTTGCAAAAAGGTTATCTATAATCGATATGGAGGTATCTCGTGGAAAATTGGATTACGAATATAATGGAGCAATTCGGCTATGCCGGCATCTTGCTGCTGATCGCGCTGGAAAATGTGTTTCCGCCGATTCCGTCGGAGGTGATTCTCACCTTCGGGGGCTTTATGACGACATACACCAGTCTGACGGTCGTGGGGGTCATTATCGCGGCTACGGTAGGCTCGGTGCTCGGCGCGGTCATTTTGTACGGGATCGGCTATTTGATCAATGTCGATAAACTGGAAGGCTGGGTGGACCGGTACGGGAAATTTTTGCGCCTGAAAAAAGAAGATATCCGTAGGGCAGACGCTTGGTTCGACAAATACGGCTATTGGACGGTGCTGTTTTGCCGGATGATTCCGTTGATCCGGAGTCTGATTTCCATTCCCGCGGGGATGTCCAAAATGAAGTTCGGTCTATTCCTCTTGTTTACGACGATCGGTACCTTGATCTGGAACGTCATTCTGGTCTCCGTAGGCGCCGCGGTGGGCGGGTCCTGGGAGAAAATCGTCGAGTTTATGGACGTTTACTCCAACATCGCTTACGCTTTGATCGCGGTTATTGGGATCGGCGGCGTATTTTGGTTTCTGCGGACAAGAAAAAAGGGCTGATCCGAAAAGGCGGCGTTTACTGCCGTACTCCACAATAGACAAAAAGCGGCGTTACGCTGATGAGAAGAGAGGTTTCGCATGGAATTTATCGATTTGATTAAAGCGGTAGTTCTCGGCTTGGTCGAGGGGTTGACGGAATTTGCCCCCGTTTCTTCGACGGGACATATGATCATCGTGGATGATATGTGGTTGAAGACTGAGCAGTTGCTGCATTCCAAATATGTGGCCAACACGTTTAAAGTCGTCGTCCAGTTAGGCTCCATTCTGGCGGTGCTTGTCGTCTTCCGGGAGCGGTTTATGGATCTGCTGGGCATTTCCCGAATGAAGCGGCGCGGGGAGGAAGGGGGCGGAGCTGCGGCTTCCCGTCATGGCGGGGAACCGCGGCTGAAGCTGGCCCAGGTACTGGTCGGCTTGGTCCCGGCGGGAATTCTCGGCGTTTTGCTGGAGGACTATGTCGATGAGTACTTGTTCTCCACCGCCACGGTATTGATCGGTCTGGTTATCGGAGCGCTGCTGATGATCGCGGCGGACCGCTTCGGACCGAAGCGGCCGGCCGTGGAGTCCGTCGACCAGATCACCTACAGGCAGGCGTTTACGATCGGCTTGTTTCAATGCCTTTCGATCTGGCCGGGATTCTCCCGGTCGGGCTCGACGATTTCCGGAGGGGTTCTGCTGGGACTGAGCCATCGGGCGGCGGCCGATTTTACGTTTATTATGGCCGTGCCGATCATGGCGGGGGCCAGCGGGCTGTCCCTGCTGAAAAATTGGGAGTATTTCACGATGGACGCACTCCCGTTCTTTATCGCCGGCTTTATAAGCGCTTTTGTGTTCGCGCTGTTGTCGATCCGCTTTTTCCTCAAGCTGATCAACCGAATCCGGCTTGTCCCGTTTGCGGTTTACCGTTTGGTATTGGCCGCGGTTATCGGGGCGCTGTATTTCTGGTAAGCATGCGAAAGAGCCGTCCGACGGGGTTCTGTCGGGCGGCAGCCCGCCGCTATGGCATCTTTGGGCCAGCGTTTCGCCGTGGGCGCCGCATCTTTCCGTGAAGTGTAATCCATGTCTAACCTCCTCAAAATATGCAAAATGAATGAATCACAATGCAAGTTGAAGAACCCCCGCCCGCCGCGGCTGTCCAGAAACCGGGTGGGTGGGGGCATAGTAGCAAATCACACTTAAGAGTGCGGGCGGGGAGGCAGAAGCAGGGAACGGTAAAGCACTTCGAAAATAAACTCGAAGGCCTCCAAATGGCGCTTGGCCTCAAAGGCGTTGGCTCCCCAGGCATAAATCCCGTGGTTGCGCAGCAGGATGCCGGGGATTTCCGGCTTGAGCGTACCGGGAATCAGCTTGGCGATCGAAGGAATATCCGCGTAATTCGGGAGAACAGGAATCCGGATGGCGGCATTTTCCTCCCAAATGCCGAGACCTTTAATCAGTTCGATGCCTTGAGCCGGTACATATCCTTCGTCACCGTAATACTCGCTGATCAGGTTGTTGTATACGGTATGCACGTGGAAAATGGCGCCGCATCCCGTCATCCGGTAAATTTTGGCGTGAATCAGCGTTTCGGCGCTCGGCTTAAGCGCAGTCGTTTCGCAGGCTTCTCCGTTGGCGTCCACAAAAAGGAAATCCTCCGGAGTATGAACCGATTTATCCTTCCCGCTCGAAGTGACCGCAAAATGAAACCGGTCCGGCGTGAAGGCGCCGACCCGAACGGACAGATTGCCGCTCGTTCCGGGGAACCAGCCCCGGGCGGCAAATTGCTCTTTGATGTTCCGGAGCTCGCCCAGCGCCTTCTGTTTTTCCTCCAGGGAGATGTCTGAAAATGTCATTTAATTCGCTCCTTCCCGCCTCATCAAGTCGGTCTTAATCTCCGTAAACGTTTCAAATGGGGTATGGGAAATACCCAGCTCGCGGCATTTCTCGGTCAGTTTGGACCGGGAGTATACCCGGTCCGCCAGCTTGGCGCCCTCGAAATCGGTCAAGCTGTCCCCGATCAGAATCCGCTCATACTGCTCCGGCGGATACCGGCGCATGACCGCGGCCTTGCACATGCCGCAATCGTTCGTGCAGTGCTCGTCGCAAGGGTGGGGCCATAAGATAGCGATATTCTCCCCGGTAAAGTCCGCGGAATTGCAAAAAATATGATCCTGCGGAATATCGAAGGGGGCGAGCAGCGGCTCAAGAAAAAAATCAATGCCCCCGCTCGTCACGTAAAAAGGAATCGACCGCTGCTTCAAGTAGGCGAGAAATTCCCGGAAGCCCTCGCGGATGCCGGCTTGTCCGACGACGAACGCGGTGATCTCCTCCCGCATCGAAGCCGGGAAGAGGGCGAACATCGCCCCGACGCCTTCCCGGATCGAAATTTCATGGGAGAGGATACGCTGCATAATCGGCTCGTATCCTTCCGGTTCGAAATGCCGCATGATCGCTACGATATTGTCGCTATTGGTAATCGTCCCGTCGAAATCGCAGAAGACGACGGGCTGTTTGCCGCGGTTCATCGCTGCCCTCCCCAAAGGTCAAGGGCAGCTTTCAATTCGGGCAGGCTCGCCGACGCCTGCTCCAGGGAGACGCCGTTCATCGCGGCGTCAATCGCCTGCAGGAAGGCGCGGCCGCCGGCGCTCGCGCCGCCCGGATGCCCGTGAATGCCGCCGCCGGCATTCACGACCACATCGGTGCCGAAGTCGTCCAGAATCCGGGGTACCAGCCCCGGATGGATGCCGGCCGACGGCACCGGGAAGCTGGCGCGCTGCGGCAGCCCCTCGGCGGTGAGCTCGCGGCGGATCGCCAGGTTCTCCTCCCTCGGCATAACGACCGAGCCGTAAGGCGAAGGGAACAGCACGAGGTCGGCCCCGGCGATCCGCATCAGCTTGCCGAGCAGCAGGGAAGCGGCGATGCCGTAATGCGGCGACGGATACAACGCTCCGGCGAGCGAAGGGTGGGCCGCAATCGGTACGGTGATGTCCGGGTCGGAGCTCAGCTCGTGCAGGACATCAAAGCCGTATGGCAGCACGCTGAACAAGAGGGCGGACGCCCCGGCATCGATGGCGCGCAGCGCTTGCTCTTTCAGTTTCGAAGTCGGCCCCGTGAGATTCGTCGCGTAGAGCAGCTTTTTGCCCGTCACGCGCTCGGCCTCTTCCGCGGCTTCGCGGCAAACGCGCACGCGCTGATCGATCGGTGTCAGCGGGTTCTCAAACAGGATCTCGTCATCCTTGATCAAGTCGACGCCGCCGAGCGCCTGGGCCAGAAATTGTTCCTTGAGGCCGTTCAGATCGTAACCGACGACCGATTTGAAGATGCTCATCAAGAGCGGACGACCCTTGACGCCCAGCAGATCCCTTACGCCGTCCAGACCGAATTTCGGGCCGGGAAAGGCGCTGAGAAACGAATCCGAAAATTCCAGGTCCAGCAGTTTGATTTTGCCGTCCATCGATATTTTGCCGAACACGGTGATCAGCAGAGCGGGTAGATCGCGGGTAAAATTGACGTCGGGATATGAAATCGACACGTCCGCGTAACGTTCGGTTTCGGACCCGGTTTCCGGCTCGTGGACCTGGATTCGTTCCACCCGGCCCAAGTGACGGCGCATTTCCTCCTGCTTGATTTGGGGCAGCTCGGTCCAGGTTCCGACCGTCATGCCGATGGCGATGGACTGGGCCTTGCGCTCGAAATCGGCTTTGGGATCATAAATCCGGTAAGTTGCAGTACAATAACTCACGATAATGCCTCCTTTACCGCCTCGCCCATTTCGCGAGAGCGTTCCGCACAGCGGTGAACGGCCGCTTTGACGGCCGCCTCAAAACCACGGTCGGCCAAAACCTCCAGTGCGGCCTGGGTCGATCCGTTGGGCGAAGTGATGTCTTTACGCAGTTTTTCCGGTGCTTCGCCGGTTTCCTTCATCATTACCGCCGCGCCCAGCACGGTTTGCACCGTCAGCTCGCGGGCCTGCTCGGGCGTGAGTCCGCCTTCGATGCCGGCGGCGATCATCGCTTCCATCATGTAGTAGAAATAAGCGGGGCCGCTGCCGGAAATTCCGGTCAAAATGTCCATTCTCTCCTCGGGGATCACCTGGACGGTACCGACCGCTTCAAACATCGAGAGCACCTGGCGACGCTGCTCTTCGGAGGTCTCGGCGGAGAAGGAGATGCCGGCGGCGCCTTGACCGATCGAGCTCGACGTATTCGGCATCGTTCTCGCCACCGGCGCGTTGACGCCCAGCAGCCCCTGAATCGTGGCGATGGACAGGCCGGCGATCACGGAGATGATGAGCTGGCCATCACGCCATTTCGGGCCCAGTGCTTTCAAGGCCTCGCCGGCATCCTTCGGCTTCATGGCCAGGACGATGACGGACGCTTCGTTCAAGTATTTCGCGGTTTTCTCTTCGCCGTTTCCGGTAACTACGCCGTACTGTTCCTCCAGGTATGCCAGCCGTTCGGCGCTGGTCCGGTTCAGCATGACGATCTGTTCCGGTGCGGCTACCTGTTTATGAATCAAGCCGCGGACGATCGCTTCGGCCATGGAACCGGCGCCGTAAAAACAGATAGCCGGTCTGCTAGCGTTGGATTCGTTTAGCATGGATTTTCGCCTCCTCTAGAGCTGCTTTTTACTTCCGGATTTGTCCGTTTCCGTGGATGATATATTTGCTGGAAGTCAGTGCGGGCAATCCCATCGGACCGCGGGCATGCAGTTTTTGCGTGCTGATTCCGATTTCCGCGCCGAACCCGAATTCAAATCCGTCCGTAAAGCGAGTCGATGCGTTATGATACACGGCCGCGGCATCGACTTCCTGCTGGAAGCGGGCGGCGTTCCCGCCGTTTTCCGTTACGATACACTCGGAATGCTTTGTGCCGAAGCGGGCGATATGGGCAAGAGCCTCGTCCAGATCGTCCACGATTTTCACATTCAAAATATAGTCATTGTACTCGGTCGCATAGTCTTCCTCGGTGGCCGGATTGGCCCAAGCGACGAGTTTGCGGGTAGTTTCGCAGCCACGCAGTTCCACGCCCGCCTCCCGGAATTTTTCCGCAAGATCGGCCAAATGGCGATTTGCGTAGGAGCGGTGGACCAGCAGCGTTTCCATCGAGTTGCAAACGGAGGGGCGCTGCACCTTGGCGTTTAAGGCGATCTCTTCCGCCATGGCCGGATCGGCCGTTTCATCCAGAAACGTGTGGCAGATCCCTGCGCCCGTTTCGATCACCGGCACGGTGGCATTTTGCACAACGGTTTGGATCAACGAGCTGCCCCCCCGGGGGATTACCACATCCAGCAACCCGTTTAATTTCAACATCTCGTCCACGGAGGAACGGTTCGGATCTTCGATCAACTGAACGGCGTCCTTCGGGACGGTCGTTTGCTCAAGCGTCCGGTGGATGATTTCGACGATTTTCCGGTTGGAGGAGAGGGCGGAGGAGCCTCCGCGCAGGACGACGGCATTGCCGGTTTTCAGGCAAAGGCCGACGGCATCCACCGTGACGTTGGGACGGGCTTCGTAAATGATGCCGATGACGCCGAGGGGAACACGCTGTTGAACGATATGCAACCCGTTCGGCCGATCGATCGTAGCGAGTACATCGCCAACGGGATCGGGGAGTTCCACGATTTGGCGCAGCCCTTCCGCGATGCCGGCGATCCGGCTTTCGTTCAGGGCGAGGCGGTCGAGCAGCGATTCGGACGTGCCGTTTTGCCGGCCGCGTTCCAAATCCTCGCGATTCGCGGCGATGATCTCCGCGGCTTGTTCCTCAAGGGCCTTGGCCGCGGCGAGCAGGGCCTCGTTTTTGGCCTCCGTTCCGAGCCCGCCCAGGATGGCTGCCGTTTTGCCGGCTAATACCGCTTTTTCTCTTACTTCACTCAT
The DNA here is from genome assembly GCF_008084145.1 of Paenibacillus faecis. Taxonomy (GTDB): domain Bacteria; phylum Bacillota; class Bacilli; order Paenibacillales; family Paenibacillaceae; genus Fontibacillus; species Fontibacillus faecis. The sequence goes on from NZ_VSDO01000002.1 coordinate 883,264, forward strand.
GGTTTAACCTCCTTATGGATTCCAGTATATTTAAGATTTTAAGGAAATCCATTCGTCCCGATGAATGACCTCTAGACGGTGGACTTCGTTTAACCGTTTCATCACTTCCGTACTGGGCAAGCCCAGTACGTCCCGGAGCTGAGCGGCGTCATAGTTGACGATGCCTCTCCCGAGCACTTCCCCCTGGCCGTTCAGCACTTCAACCACATCTCCGGTTTGGAAGTGGCCTTCGGCCCCGCGGACGCCGACGGGGAGCAGGCTGCGCCCGCCGTGGATCAGCGCCTCTTCGGCCCCCGCGTCGACGATCAAAGCGCCGATCGGGGTGGACATAAATCCGAGCCATTGTTTTTTGCGCGGCAAGGCGGAACTGTGCGTTTCAAAATAGGTTCCCCGGCCGCGGTCTTCCAGCGTTTGGCGTAGGTCGCCGGGGCGGTCGGCCTTGCCGACGAAGACGGGGATACCGCCGCGCGAGGCGATTTTGGCCGCGTCGATTTTGGAGCGCATGCCGCCCGTCCCCACGCTGGAGCCCGCTCCGCCGGCGATGGCGTACAGATCCTTATTGATCTCCGCGACCCGTTCGATGCGGACGGCCGCGGGGTTGATCCGCGGGTCGGCGGTGTACAGGCCGTCCGTATCGGTGAGAATGATGAGCTGATCGGCTTTGATCAGATTGGCGACCAGCGCGGATAACGTGTCGTTATCCCCGAATTTCAATTCATCGACCGAGACGGTGTCGTTTTCATTAATGATCGGGAGGACGCCGCGGCTCAGCAGTTCTTCCAGCGCCATGCTGGCGTTGCCCATCCGGCTTCTGTTCTGGAAGTCGGAACGGGTGAGGAGGATTTGCGCCGCGGAAATGCCGTGTTCGGCCAGTTCCTCGCGGTAGGTTTGCATCAGCAGCGCCTGCCCGACGGCGGCGGAGGCTTGTTTTTCATGAAGCAGCTTCGGCCGTTCCGGGTATCCGATTTCCCGAAAACCCGCGGCGACGGCGCCGGAGGAGACGAGCAGGACCTGGGTGTCCGCCGAACGTAAAGCGGCGAGCTCGAAGGCAAAATATCGGATCGCTTCCCGGTTTAATCCGCCCTCGGGCGAGGTTAGTGAACTGCTTCCGATTTTAACGACAATGCGGCGTTGCATGGAGACCACTCCTTAAAAAATCATAGCGTAAATTTTTCGTAAAACAAAAAAACTCCCGCCTTTGCATGCAAAGGACGAAAGTTTCACTTCCGCGGTACCACCTTTATTGATGATTCATCATCCGACTTGGGTTGCCCGGTAACAGGGGCGCTGTCCGGTTTATGGCCGGCCGTTCGGGGATAGGGTTCAAAGCGGGCGGGCCGCAAATTCTCACAGCCGAAGGAATCTGCTCTCTGGGGGCCGCACCGGTCTTCTACTGGTCCCGTCATTACGTTTAATGATAGAAAGGTTGTTATGAATCGTATCAGATAACGAACTGTTTGTTTGAATTACTGATAGGATACCATGCGAATCCTGCCTTTGCAAAAGAAAATGACCTTACGGCCTCAAAAGAGGCCGAGCTTGCCGATCCGATGGACGGCTTCCGTAAGCCGGTCCTCGTCGGTGAGCAGTCCGAGCCGCACGTATCCTTCGCCATGCCGGCCAAAGCCGATACCGGGCGCAACCGCAACTTTGGCCCGCTCCAGCAGCAGTTGGGCGAAAGCGGAAGAGTCCGTACCCTTCGGCACCGGAAGCCAGGTAAAGAAGGAACCTGACGGTTTGCGGGCTTCCCAGCCGATTTCGCACAGAGCTTTAAACAAGGCGTTTCTTCTGGACTCATAGACGGACACCAAATCGGCCACACACTGCTGCGAATCGGATAAGGCAACCTTGGCCGCTTCCTGAACCGCGCCGAACAGGCTGACATAAATGTGGTCCTGGAGCAGGTTGATCAGGGAGATGATCTCCTTGTTGCCAAGGGCGAATCCGACCCGCCAGCCGGCCATATTATACGTTTTGGACATGGTGTAGTACTCGACGCCGACTTCTTTGGCGCCTTCCGCTTGCAGGAAGCTTACGGGGCGCCGCCCGTCAAAGCCGATCGCACCGTAGGCGAAATCGCTGGCGACGACGATGCCGTGGGTCGCTGCGAATTTCACCGTATCCTCATAAAAGGACAGCGGGGCCGTGGCTGCCGTCGGGTTGTTCGGATAGTTCAGGAACATCAGCTTGGCCCGCTCTTTATCGCGGTCGGAAATGGCGCCGTAGTCGGGCAGGAAATCATTTTCTTCCCGCAGGGGCATGAACGACATTTCCGCGCCGGCCAGCGCGGTCCCCGACCAGTAGTCCGGGTAACCCGGATCGGGTACCAGGCAGAGGTCGCCCGGGTTCAGCAAAATTTGGCTGATCTGAACAAGCCCGGTTTTGCCGCCGAACAGGATGGCCACCTCGGTTTCCGGGTCCAGGCTGACGCCGTAGTCCTCGCGGTATCGCTGGGCCGCGGCTTCTTTCAAGAAATGAAAGCCCCGAAACGGGGAGTATTTGTGATACTGGGGATTCGCCACGGCGGCCTGGGCGGCGCGCACAATATGCTCCGGCGTGGGACGGTCCGGGTTGCCCTGGCCGAGGTTGATGACGTCGTGCCCCGCGGCGATCTCCCGGTTTACGCTGGCGACCAGCGATGCGAAGAACTGCTTGGGCAGGTTATTCATACTATCGGCCGGGCGGATCGAAAAAGGAACCGTCCCCCGGTTAGGTTGATTTGATTTCATAGGTCGCACTCTCCGGTCCGTGAACGCCACTAAACGACGATATTCCTGCGCTGAGCGTCACTTCAAAAATAATATGTTTTAATTTAACACGATTTAACCTAGCTGCATAGATGGAATTTCACGGGGGAAGCCTTGCGCGTCTCTATCCGCCGGATTATGATGAGAGTCAAGTACAGTCGGCCGGCTGAAGGTTGCCGCCCGATCCGAAAGGAAGGATAAATGACCATGAGCGATAAAACAAAAGCTTGGAACGTGGCTTTGATTCAAAGCGATATCATCCTGGGGCAGCCGGCGCAAAACCGCGAAAGAATGGAAACGAAGATGGAGCAGGCGGTATCCGCTCCGGAGAAGCCCGATGTGATCGTCCTGTCGGAAATGTGGAACACCGGCTACGACTTGAACCAGATCGGAAGTTTGGCCGACCCCGACGGAAAAGAGTCCAGAGCCTGGCTCGCCTCCTTTGCCCGCACGCATGGCGTTCACATCGTCGCGGGATCGATCGCGGAGAAAAGAGGGGACAAGGTGTATAACACCATGCTTGTCTTCGATCGGACGGGACGGGAGGTCGCATCCTATTCCAAAATCCATCTGTTTCGGCTGATGGAGGAGGAGAAGCATCTTGCTCCGGGCGATCGGGCCGTTAAATTCGAGCTGGACGGTATCCCGTCCGGTGCGTCGATTTGCTACGATATCCGGTTTCCGGAGCTTGCGCGCACGCTGTCGTTGAACGGAACCGAAGTGCTGTTCGTTCCGGCGGAATGGCCGCATCCCCGCCTTCATCATTGGCGGACGCTGCTCATGGCCCGGGCGATCGAAAACCAAATGTACGTCATCGCCTGCAACCGGACGGGAACCGGCGGCCGCGACGTGTTCTTCGGCCATTCCCTCATCATCGACCCTTGGGGAGAAATCGTGGCCGAGGGCGGGGAAGAGGAGGAAATCGTCACCGGCCGCGTGGACCTGGGACTTGTCGCCGAGGTTCGCGGGCGGATTCCGGTCTTCAGCGATCGCCGTCCGTCCCTCTACGAACTTTAGCGCTCCGCCAGCGTCGCTTTGAAGGTGTCGATGAAGGCTTCGGCCGCCTTGGACAGGTATCTGCCTTTCCGGTAGGCGATAACGAGGGTACGGCTCGGTGAAGAGGCCAGCGGAACGTAAACCGGGATCAGCTCGCTCCGTTTGGCCCGGGCGATAAATCTGGGCACAAGGGTGATTCCCATACCGGCCGCCACCAAAGACTGCACGGTCTCGATATTGTTGCTTTCAAATACGACGTTCGGCTCGAACCCGGCGCTTTTGCACAAGTCGATGGTCAATTTGCGGAATCCCTGGCCTTTTTTGAGAACGATAAACGGCTCGTCTTTCAGTTCCTCGAGCGAAACGCCGCCCGGCTTGTCTTCAAGCGCGGCCAGCCGGTGATCGGGCGGAACGGCCAGGTCGATAATCTCTTCGCCGATCGGTTCATAGGTGAGCGTCGGTTCCTGCAGCGGAAGCGAAAGCAGGCTAAGATCGGTTCCGCCGCCGGCGGTCAGCTTTTCCAGATTCAGCGACGTATCCTCCAGAAGGGTGATCTGGATGTCGGGGTAGGCCGCCTTAAAGGCCGGCAGCACGTACGGGAGCAAATGCGAGCCGGTGATCGGCATGCTCCCGATCACGACGCGTCCCGCTCTAAGTTGGGAGATATCGTCCATCTCCTGGCGAAGCTGCTCCACCGCGTCCATGATTTTGCGGGCATGCTCGATAAAGCTCGCTCCCGCATGCGTCAACTCGACGCTGCTCGTGTTCCGTTGAAACAGTTTAACGCCCAGTTCTTGCTCCAGCTTGGACAACTGCTGGCTTAAGGAAGGCTGGGCGATATGAAGTTTGTCCGCCGCGCGGGAGAAATTCCGTTCCTCGGCAATTTGCAGCGTATATTGTAGTTGTCGAAGCTCCACAGGGATCACCTCTTCTGTTGTTTTCTTCTTATAAGCCAAACCTATTAATATTATATACTATAATAGGTTTGGCTTGATGCTGTTTTCAAGGTATAATAATAGAAAAAGTTGTTGTGGAGGTTTGAGTCTTGAAAAAGGTTTGGAAAGAGATTCAGGGATGGGGAATTTCGATCATCATCGGCTTCGTACTCAGTATGTTCATCGGCATATTCGTTATTCAACCATACAGAGTGGACGGTCATTCCATGGAACCGACGCTGAACGACAACCAGCGGATCTATGCGTGGAAGCTGGTTCATTCCTTCGACAAGCTGCCGAAGTACGGCGATATCGTCATTATCGACAGCCGGGTCGACCGGGAGAGATCGTTTATGGATGACGTTAAGGAACATCCGCTTATCCGGCTGCTTTCGGGCGCCGAAGAACAGGAGATTTTTTATGTGAAGCGGGTGATCGGCCTGCCGGGCGATACGATTGAAATCAAGGATGGGCAGGTGTACCGAAACGGGGAAGCGCTCCATGAACCTTACATCAAGGAAGCGATGAACGCGGGAATGAACCAGTCCTGGGAAATCCCCGCCGGCCATGTGTTTGTGATGGGCGACAATCGCAACAACAGTAATGACAGCAGAAATATCGGCCCCGTCCCCCAGGACCATGTGATGGGGATCGACTCTTTCTGATTGATTATCGCATCTGACTTAAGGAGAGAAGAGAATGACGGATGTCTGGGAACGCTGTCCCAAATGCAAATCCGACCAGGTCGTTACGCGGGGCAAGCTCTTTTATTTTCTAATCTGGTTTGCGGCGGGCGGTTGCCTGTTGTGGCTGGGATTATTGTTCTTCTGGCCCCTGCTGGTCGTGGGATTTATTCCGATCGTTGTTTCCCTGTTCAGTTTTATGAAGGCCAAGGTTAACCGATGCACGGCCTGCGGTCATAAATGGAAACCATAGCATAGTGTCAATGTTCGGACATCAGACAGATCAAGCGATTGATCTGTTTTTTTGTTAGTGGCTTTAGCCAGTTGGGCACGCCAAGCGTGCGAAACAACAAACCACCTGCTATGCGGGTGGTGTAGTGTTGCTTATAGCAAAAACACCTGAAGGGTTCGTTATCAAAGGAGTGTTCAAGCTACGATGTATAACGAAAGGAAAAGGTGGCTTTATGGCTAATCGAAGTGATATATCACATCCAAAGAGGCGCCTAGCGTGCTTCCAAGCTTCGAACTCCAAAAAGATGCAAATCTGCAGGCATTTAAGCCGATTCCCGAGGGAATGCGAAAAAAGATGCAAATCTGCAGGCATTTCCAGCGTTTTTAGAGAAACGAGCCGTTTCGTCGAAAATTCCTGCAGATTTGCAGGTATTTAGAAATTTTGAGTCCAAACAGGAAAAAAACATGCACATATGCAGGAATTTTATGTTAGCCGGTAATAAAGGCTTATAGCCTAAGAGCAAACCACCCGTTCACACGGGTGGTTTTGATGCGGGCGAGAATATACACGGATAAAAAACCGTTTTGCGGGTGAAATGTCATTTCTACGGATTTAAAATAATCGCTCAAAAAACTAACCAATAAATCTAGGTTATGGTCTATACCAACCCTTTATTTGCCCCATAAGATGAGGTGTAACAAAAAATAAGTCCTGGGAGGGAAAATAATGAGCGGTTACGACGGGAAAAACTTCATTTTTACATCTACGGCTACAATTTTGGTTCTCTACATTTTGCTTGTTATTGTACTGAGACCATTCTAAAGCGGAGCTAATCAGAAGCATGTCGGGTGTGTTCAAGTATACAACAGAGTAATGACGAGCAATTCGTAAAGAACCAGCGTCAGGATGAGTTCATCCGAGTTGTAGAAAGGGCTCCCAAAAAACGCCCGCGGCCCGCCATAGCTGGGCACGGCTAATTGCAGCAAACCATTGTTGCAGTTAACGATTCGGCCTACGAACGTCTGACCGTCCAAGGTTACAATACGTACGGTATGATTGGCGTAGTGTTTGCAAATGTAATGCAATTTGTGTCGGATGTTTTTTAAATTCTCCGCCCAATTTTGGTCCGCCTGATACAAGACGGTCTGCGACTGTTGACCTCCAAGCTGAAGACTCATGGAATGGATTCCTCCTTATTTGATATGTGTTTATCGTATGCGAGCCAGGAACTCCTTGTTCATCTTCAAACGACCTGGACAGTGACGCCGTTTCACTGTCCTTTTTTGTTTTATCTATAGGTAATTCCTATGACCATTATAGATATTATATCTTGGATCAATCAGAGGCAAAATGCTATATTGTATTCAACAGACGAGAAAGAGGGCTCGATCTTAGCCGCCTTTACGTCGCATGTTCGAACTTACGCTATGGGGTGAATTCAATGACCAGCAAAAAGACAATGTATGAGAAGATTTGGGATAATCACGTAATCTACCAAGAAGAAGGTAAACCAAGCATTCTGTATATCGACCTGCATCTCGTACACGAGGTGACTTCCCCGCAAGCCTTTGAGGGCTTGCGTCTCAGCGGACGCAAAGTTCGCCGTCCGGATTTGACCTTCGCCACGATGGACCATAACGTACCAACGAAGGATCGTTACAACATTTCGGATCCGATTTCCAAACAGCAAATCGATACGCTGTCCCAAAACTGCCGCGATTTCGGCGTGACCCTGTACGATCTGGATACGATCGACCAAGGCGTCGTTCACGTCATGGGACCGGAGCTTGGGCTCACGCATCCGGGCAAGACGATCGTGTGCGGCGACAGTCACACCTCCACCCACGGCGCGTTCGGCGCGCTCGCTTTCGGGATCGGAACGAGCGAAGTGGAGCATGTACTGGCTACCCAATGCTTGCAGCAGGCTAAAGCGAAGACGCTGGAAGTTCGTTTTGTCGGCAAAAGAAAACCGGGCGTTACCGCAAAGGACATGATTCTCGGCGTGATCGCCAAATACGGAACGGATTTTGCTACAGGCTACGTCATCGAGTATACGGGCGAGGCGATTCGGGAGCTCTCCATGGAAGAGCGGATGACCGTCTGCAACATGTCGATTGAAGCCGGAGCCAGAGCCGGGCTGATCGCCCCCGACGAGACGACGTTCAATTACCTGCGCGGCCGCGAGCACGTGCCTCAAGGCGCTGATTTTGACCGTGCCGTACAAGAATGGAAGCAGCTCACGACCGACGAAGGCGCAACTTTCGACCGCGTCGTCGAGTTCGACGTCGATTCCCTTATCCCTCAGGTAACCTGGGGAACGAGCCCGGGAATGGGCACCAGCATTACGGACCGCGTTCCGAATCCGGCGGATTTCGCCAGCGATAACGAGCGCAAAGCGGCGGAAAAAGCGTTGGAATACATGGGTCTTACGCCGGGAACTCCGATGACCGACATCGAAATCGATTATGTGTTCATCGGTTCCTGCACCAACGGACGGATTGAGGATTTGCGCGCGGCGGCGGAAATCGCCAAAGGCTATAAGGTTTCCGACAAAGTGACCGCGATCGTCGTTCCCGGATCGGGCCGCGTCAAGATCCAGGCCGAGAAGGAAGGGCTTGACAAAGTATTTATCGAAGCCGGGTTTGAATGGCGCGATGCCGGATGCAGTATGTGCCTGGCAATGAACCCGGACGTGCTGCAGCCGGGACAGCGCTGCGCATCCACGTCGAACCGGAACTTCGAAGGGCGTCAAGGCCGCGGCGGAAGAACCCACCTCGTATCGCCGGCCATGGCGGCAGCGGCTGCGATTAAAGGCCGTTTTGTCGACGTGCGCGAGTGGAACGTGAAGAGCGAAGAAGCTGTGGGCTAATCAAGCGGAAGAGAGGGGAAACAACCATGGAAGCTTTTAAAAAAATGACGGGTGTCGTCGGTCCGGTGGACCGGGTTAACGTCGATACCGATGCTATTATACCGAAACAATTTCTTAAGCGGATCGAGCGCACGGGATTTGGCCAGTTTCTGTTCTATGAGTGGCGTTTCGATACCGAAGGCAACGTAAACCCGGAATTTGAACTCAACAAGCCGCGTTACGAAGGGGCTTCGATCTTGATTTCGCGCGTCAACTTCGGCTGCGGTTCTTCCCGGGAGCATGCCCCGTGGGCGATATTGGACTATGGCTTCCGCTGCGTAATCGCGCCGTCGTTCGCCGATATTTTCTATAATAACTGCTTCAAAAACGGCATTCTCCCGATCAAACTTTCCGAGGAGCAGGTCGAGGAGTTGTTCCAGCGCACCGCCGCGCATGAAGGCTATCAACTGACGGTGGATCTGGAAGAGAAGAAGATTACCGATAGCTATGGCCTGGCCATCAACTTTGATCTTGACGAGCATCGCCGGCAATTCCTGCTGCAAGGGTTGGACGATATCGGTCTGACGCTGCAGCACGAGGATCTGATTGCGGCTTACGAGAAAAAGAAATTCGCTTAATAGGGCGCCGCAAAAGGGCCGCCGCAGGATTCGCTAGAATCCTCGGCGGTTTTTGTCTTTCTGTGAAAATATAAGTCTATTAGCGGGGCTGATTTTCTGGTATTATGGAAGCAATTAGAAAACCAGGGAAGGTGCCGGGATGCTGAAACGGATGTGAGCGATGTTTGCAGGATTTTTTCGAACTGTGACGACTTGCGAGCATCCGGCAAATAACGAGAATGGTAGGGATCTTACAATGAAAAAAATCGGGTTTCTCTTGGTCTTTGCGTTTTTCCTGCTGATGTTCCCCTCAATGAGCATGGCCGCTCAGGGCGGTACGCATATCTACCTGGACGGGGCCGAACTTGAGCAGCCTGCCGATGCCCAGGCCGGGAGCGTGAAGGGCAGCGTCATGGTTCCGCTCCGCGTCATCATTGAAAACCTCGGATACGAGGTGGATTGGGACAAAAAGAGCGGCCTTGTGACCATCCGGCAAGGGGAGCGGAACTTGCAGTTAACGGTCGGAAGCACCAAAGCCGTCGTGGACGGGAAGGCGATCGAATTATCCGCCGCTCCGGTGGTTCAGGGTAGTTCGACCATGGTCCCTCTTCGCTTTGTGGGCGAACAGACCGGACTGAAGGTCAGTTGGAACAACGATAGCAAGTCCGCCTATCTCTATAGTCCGGACGGGGGAGAATCCGTGGGGATCGTTCCCGGGCGCGCCAGTTCCTCTCCCGAAGAAGAAGCGGCCGGAGAGGGAACGTTGACCCCTGTAACCGGAGACGGCGAACAAACCGATGATTCGACATACATACCGGATTCCCCCCCAGCCGGGGAAGGGAAGACCGCTGAACTCAATGGCATCGGCTTCAGTGAGAATCGCCTGACGATCGAGGTCTCCGCCGCGGTGCAGCCCAAGGTGTTCACGATGAGCGGACCCGACAGGCTGGTCGTGGATATTCCCAACGTGACGTTCTCGGAAAGCTTCAAGCAGCAGCACTCTTTAAACGTATCGCTGCAGGGGGAAATGCCCGTAACGGACTATCCCGACGTGGCCAAAATCCGCTACTCCATGTTCGATAACGCCACCTCGACCATCCGAATCGTCGTCGATCTGAATAAAGAGGTTCATTATCAGGTTAATAATGAAGGAGACGGTTTGCTCGTCGTGGATTTGGCCGCCCCGTTCACCGTTCCCGTCGTCCCGCCGGTAACCAACGGGAAACCGCTCGTGGTTATTGATCCGGGACATGGAGGCAAGCAGCCGGGCGCGACCAGTATTACGAATAAGAACGAGAAGGACTTCACGCTTGCCTTGGCTTTAAAAGTGGAGGCTCTGCTGAAGCAGGAAACCGGGCTGAATGTCTTGATGACGCGGACGACCGATGTCACCTTGGGCCTGGAAGAACGGGCGAAGTTGGCGAACGACAACCAGGCGACGGTTTTCGTCTCCATCCATGGCAACAGCTTTGACGGCAAGACAAGTCCAACGGGAAGCGAGACCTATTATTCGCGGGACGAGAGCCTTCCGTTTGCCGAGGTGATGCATAAACATCTGGTAGAAGGAACGGGGCTGCCGGACCGTAACGTCCGCAAGAAGAGTTTGCATGTGACCCGGGAGACGAAAATGCCCGCGGTGCTGCTGGAAGTCGGTTATCTTAAGCATAAAACCGACGAGGCTCTGATGTATTCGGAGGATTTCCAGCAACGCGTGGCCGAGAGCATCGTAGCCGGGATCAAGGAGTATCTTGGACAGTAATGGTAAGATGGATATTGGTTTCAGTTATTGAATAGGGGGTCGTAACATGAAAAAAATAGGATGGTCAGCCATACTGCTGCTGGTGCTGGTTGTGTCGGCCTGCGGGCAAAAACCCGCGACCGCGCCGAAAACGGCGGAGCCGCCGCAAACGGGCGTCACCGCCCCGGAGACGGTAAATCCGGTAACGGGAGGCGGCGGTGCCCAGGAGGATCCGGGCGATCAGGGAACAGGCAAGCAGCAGGAGGAAACGCCTAAAGCGCAGACTCAGAAGATCAAGGTTTATTATACCGACGATGAGTTGATGGAACTAAAAACGGTCGAGAAAGAAATCGAGTATACGGAGGAGTCCCAAAAGTACAGCGAGGCGTTTAAAGCGCTGCAGACCCCGGATAGCGGGATGATTTCGCTCTGGGATAAAATCGCTTTAAACTCGGTCCGTGTTTCGAACGGCAAGATTACGCTGGATGTTACCATTCCGGACGAAGCACGCCTCGGAGCCGGCGGCGAATCGTTGGCGATCGACGCGTTAAAGCAAACTTTCTTCCAATTTGACGAGGTGAAGGAACTGGAATTAACCATCGACGGGGAACAGCAGGAATCCATGATGGGCCATGTTGAGCTGGAACATCCGTTTAAGAAATAAACGAAGAATCATAGACAAGTCGATGCCTCGGAGGTAAGCTCCGGGGCTCTTTTTATGGCAAGAAAAATAGCATAATTACGCAACTTTTGAGGATTATGGGCGTCTAATATGTCGTCTGGTGATACCGGGATTTCGTCTCTAAGCCCGGCGATCCGAGGCAAAATTTCAGGATGGTAGGGGTGACGGATGAAAAAAATTGGGTTTTCGGTGTTCGTGTTTCTGGCAATGATTTTATTTGTATTTCCGCAAGCGGGACAAGCCGCCGGAGGCGGAGCCAGCATTTACCTTGACGGTAAGGCGCTGGAGCTGACCAAAAACGGACAAGTCCAAAATGTGAATGGAAATGTGATGATACCCATTCGTGTCGTCGTGGAGGAGCTGGGTTTTGACGTCAACTGGGATAAAAAGACGCGCACGGTAACCATACAGCAATCCGGTACAGAGTTGAAATTGGTCGTGGATCAGAGCACGGCCACAGTGAACGGTACGAAAGTCAAATTGTCCGCGGCCCCTAAGGTGGTCAACGAGACAACCCTGGTCCCTTTGCGTTTCGTAGGGGAACAAATGGGAATCAACGTCAGTTGGGACAACACCAAGAAGGCGGTATATCTGATTACCCCCCAATCCGGGAGCGGTAACGGAGTCGGCTCGGGTGAAAATACGAACGGAAACGAAGGCGGCCAGACGGGGGATGTTCCCGCTCCGAATACCGACTTGGCGAATGTCGGCGGAATCAGCTTCAGCGACAACCGGCTGATGATTGCCGTGGACAAAAACGTGAAACCGACGGTTTTTAAGATGGCGAATCCGAATCGCATCGTGATCGATTTGCCGAATACCAAGTTTGCGGATTCGTTTTCGACGGGACAACTGCTGGATGCCACGCAAAACGGATATATCGACGTTACGGAGTATCCGGACGTTTCCAAGGTCAGATACGCGTTGTTCAACAACAATCCATCGACCGTTCGAGTTGTTTTGGACATGAACCTGGACAAGAATTACGAATTGATTAACGAGAACGATGGTTTGATCATCGTGAATTTGGATGCGGATTCTTCGACTGGAAATCCGCCCGGAAACAACGGAAAGACGCTGGTTGTGATCGATGCGGGGCATGGAGGCAAGGACCCGGGCGCGATCGGCGTGACCAAGAAGAAAGAGAAGGACTTCAACCTTGCCGTGGCATTGAAAGTCGAAGAACTGCTTAAACAGGAGACCGATCTTGACTTTGTTTTGACCCGCAGCAGCGATACGTATCCGACGCTTCAGGATCGCGTCAAGATCGCCAACGATCTCAATGCGGATCTGTTTATTTCAATTCACGCCAACTCGGGCAGCGCTGCGGCCAGCGGGGTGGAGACTTACTATACCCGCTCGGAAAGCAGGGCGCTGGCCGATGTCATGCATAAGTATTTGGTTCAGTCTTCCGAACTCAGCGACCGCGGTGTGCGCGCCAAGAGTCTGCATGTGACGCGCGAAACGAAGATGCCGGCGGTACTGCTGGAATGCGGATATCTCAGCAATAAGAATGATAATGCCGTCCTGTTTACGGAAGAATTCCAGGATCGGGTCGCTGCGGGGATCGTGGACGGCATCAAGGAATACGTCGGTTTGCGCTAATACGACCCGGTCATGAAGGAGGAAACGACAATGAACAGAAAACGATGGACATTAGGAATGATCGTTCTCCTGCTCGCATGGAGCACCGGGTGCGGTCAAAAGCCGCAAGCGGCATCTGACGTTAAACCGGGGACGGAGACCCGCCAACCCGTGACGGATACGGCTCCGCCGGTTGCCGCGGAGAGCCCGGAACAGCAGCCGGAGGAGCCCGCAAAGGAGCCCGCGAAGGTGAATGCTTCGGGACAACAGCAGGCCGAGCAGGTTGTGAAGCAGCAGATTGAAACCTACTATACCGACGATCAAATGCTCGAATTAAGAACGGCTACCGTTGAGATTACCTACGAAAAGGAAAAGGAACAGGATAAATACTTGGCCGCGCTTCAAACTTTGAAGTCCAGCGGCCAATCCGCTATGTTCGCCTTATGGGAGAAGGCGGAGTTCCGTTCGGCGAACTTGAAGGACGGGGTTCTTACGGTTGACATCCATTTGCCCGATGAAGCACGGCTCGGAGCCGGCGGCGAAGCGCTTGCGTTGGAGGCGCTGGAACGCACGGTGTTCCAGTTTAAGGAGATTCAGGCGGTCGACCTCCTCGTGGATGGCGATCCGGCGGAAACTTTAATGGGACACGAAGAATTGGAACATCCGATTCCAAGAAATTAGTCGCTTTTTAAAGGAACCCGGGGGTAGGCTGTCGAATTTGAATAAGTAGAACTTTTTTAAAGGGGAGAATGGAATGTCATCTTATAAACGTACTTTTAGACGCAGCACGAAGAAGGCCGTATCCGCTATGCTTGTAACAGCGATGTGCCTTGGCGGAGCGGGCGCGGTTTTTGCGGAGGAGACGCCGGCGGCAAATACTGCGCAGACGGCGGCCGCCTCTTTGCTTTTTAGCGATGTGAAAGATGGATTCTGGGCCGAGAAGCATATATACAAGCTTGCGGCGGAAGGGATTGTTCTTGGGGACGCGGGAAAATTCCGGCCGGGCGATAGCGTAACGCAGCAGGAAGCGATTACGATGGCCATCCGGTTTATGAATCTTGAATCCAAGCTTGGCGACGGGAGCGGAGCGCCGGCCGAGATGAAGGTCAGCAATTACTTTAAGCCTTATCTCCAACTGGCGGTTGAGCAGAAGCTGATTGACAAAGCGGAAGAAGTGAAAGCGACCGGTGCCAAAGAGTCCTGGGGCGAGAAAAAAGCATCGCGCGAATGGATCGCCAAGCTGCTCGTTCGCTCGCTGGGGCGTGACACCGAAGCCAAGTCGGCTACAGGAACATCTACCGGCTTTACGGATCAATCCAATATTTCCGCGGAGGCCCGGGGATATGTCAACGTCGCCGTCCAGCTCAATTTGACCAAAGGTGTGGCGGGCAACAAGTTCGACCCTAAAGGTAAGGTGACGCGGGCGGAATTGGCGACGTTCTTCAGCCGGGGCAGCGAATATGTGACGCCGGGTTATGCGAATGTTTACGAAGGGATCGTAACCGAACTGACGGACAACAAGCTGACCTTGTATGCGGACGGGAAGTTAAAGAGCTTTACGCTGGATAACCGTTCCGTCTACTTTACCAAAGACTCCGAAACCAAAGTGAGCAAGAAAGATCTTAAACCGTACACAAAAGTGCTGGCGGTGGACAAAGTGGGAGCTGCGGCTTACATAGAGGTGCGCGATCCGAAACAGCAGTTGGAGCAAACCGAAGGGACGTTGCTGCGGGTGTTGTCCGGGAACAAGCTGTTGATGCTGGTCAACAATGATTCCGTGACATTTACGTACGACAATACAACGAGCTTTTTGGATCAAAACGGCAATAAAATCAATCCGGAGAACCTGACCAACGACAGTACGGTCGTTGTCCAGCGCGAAACATTTACGGCCGAGAAAAAGCCGGTTATCGTCCAGGTGAAATCGGCCATCGTCAATAAATCCGGCAGCGGTACGATTGATTCGGTCAGCCTGAAGGATAAGACGATTCAGATTAAAGACACTTCCGGCAACGTGGAAACTTTTAAATACGACGACGGCTCCGTCATGCTCTATCAAAATCAGTTGTTGAACAATGCCGGCGAAATTCAAACCGGGGCTTCGGTCAAATACACGGTTGAGAACAGCGTGGTGACCCGTCTTGAAATTACGCAGGGGATGGAGCGGACAGTCAAAGGAACGCTGCTCAGCGTGGAAGGCACCAAACTCCTCAGCTACACCAATGCTTCCGGCATAGCGGAAATCAAGTCCCTTGCGGATAAGCCGGCGATCGTCATCAGCGGCATCGCCGAGCCGACGCTGAACGATTTGATTGCCGACGTAAACGGTGGAGATAAGGTTGAACTTACCATCAACGCCGATGATCAAATCACCAAAATCGTGGTCACCGGACGCCAATCGGAAATGCTCACGGGGGCTACCATTATCAACTACGATCCGAAGATCAAAGCGCTGACCGTCATGGATGCCGCCGAGAAGCCTTACGTGTTCGTGATAGATGCAAAAACCAAATACGATTACAACTCCAAAGAGCCGTCTTTGGCGGGATTGGAGTCCTTGCTGGAAAAAGGGCGGAAGATAAATATTAAGCATATTGGCTCCAGAGCGATTTCCGTTCAGGTTATGTATAAGTATGAGGGGACTTTTGTGACCGCAAATACGAACACCAAGAAAGTCACGATCCTTCAAGCGGACGGCAAGTCAATCGATATTCCTTATCAAGGAGTTGAGCCAACGATCGAACTGTACGGAAAAACAAAGCCGACGCTAGGGGACATCAAATCCGGAGAACCGGTGGCTGCCGTTCTATCTGGAAACCAGGACGCCCTGCAAACGTTGGCGGTTAAAAAATCAGTTCAGTTCGAAATCCAGTCGGTCAATACGTCCAACAGCCGAATCCGGGTGGTGGCTGACGGCATTTCCGACGATTTATATGTCGATCAAGCCAAACTTCTGGGTGAAAACGGTGCAGCGATTCGCGTAGCGGATCTTCAGCAGGGACAAACCGTCAACGTGGAATTTACGGGCCGAACCGTCACCTCCCTGCAGGTGATTAAGCTGACTCTCGGAAAGATTACCAACATTGACGGTTCGACATTGACGATCAAGTCGTTCACCGGAACTCAGGAATCGTACCCGTTGGCCGACGGAGTGAAGGTGATACGGGGAACTGCGGTAAGCAAGGGGGCTTCGGGCTTGGCAACCTCCGATCATGTCGAAGTCAGCAAAGACACCGACGGTTCGTTGATGGTCAAGGTTCTGACGTCGCTGGAGCGAAAAGTGTCGCGCTACGATGCGAACAGCAAGGAACTTATCGTGCTGAGAGCCGGGCTCACCGATAGTAATTACCGCTTCTTTGTGACACCGGAAACATATATTCACCAAGGTGACACGACAATATCCGTGCAATCCCTCAAGGAAAATGATAAAATTGTTCTGTATTTCAATGGCGACAAGCTGGTTGAAGTCGAAAAACAATAATCGTTTTCGTGAGAATAACCGTCTTGATGCGGGATCATTCCCGGTCAAGGCGGTTTTTAAACGTCTTAGGAGGATTTAATCCCTTGACTCACAGATTCAAAGACAAAAACGGACGTCGCTTTTACGCCGCTATTTTGTCGAAATCGTCCTTTCCGCGTGAAATAGAGGTCCTTTGGGGCCTTATTTTGAAGAAAAGCGGGCCGAAACCTGGTTTTGGGACGCGAACCGGAGCAATAAGGCCCTTTTTGGCCGCTATTATGGCGGGCGGTAAGAGAGATTGCGGACAGGCAGCACCATGTCAGGTTTAATGCAGCGCCAGTGATCGTCTAGACAGTTTAACGGAAATAATAGCCGCTATTTCCGACTTTGGGGCGGATTTCAAATTCTAACGGAAATAAAAGCTGCTATTTGGCTAAAAAACTGCTGCGTTAGCGGTTAGTGCTGGAAATAGGCGCTATCATTTCCGTTAGAAAACGCAAAAGGGCGTATTATCGCAAAATAGCCGCTATGGCGTCCGTTAGAAATGCTGAAGGTTGCGTGAAAGTAGGGACTGAGTAGCGGAGCGTAGGGGGAGCCTACGTGAGCAACGGAAGGCACGCTTGAATGCAAGATTCGAAGTCGAGTTGGCTGCAGAGATCGGCTACGCGATCAAAATTCAGATTTTTAGTTGACTGGTTAAATGAGAAGCTAAAAATCGGGATTTTCAGCACCGAGAAGGTTGCGTGAAAGTAGTGACTAAGTAGCGGAGCGTAGGAGGAGCCTACGTGAGCAACGGAAGGCACGCTTGAATGCAAGATTCGAAGTCGAGTTGGCTGCAGAGATCGGCTACGCGATCAAAATTCAGATTTTTAGTTACCTTAAAGGGGGTGGGGAAATGAATGCTGCTGGGGTGCGCCATATCCTGGACACCATCGCCGCAATGTTCCCGGATGCGCATTGCGAGCTTAACCACAGCAATGCTTTTGAACTGACCATCGCCGTGCTGTTGTCGGCGCAGTGCACGGATGCTACGGTCAACAAAGTGACGGTCGACTTGTTCGAAAAATACAAGACGCCCGAAGATTACCTTGCCGTCCCGTTGGAAGAATTGGAGCAGGATATTCGCCGCATCGGGCTGTTCCGCAGCAAGGCCAAGCATATTCAGAATCTATGCCGTATTTTGGTTGACCAATATAACGGTGAGGTTCCCAGCGAGCACGACAAGCTTGTGACCCTGCCGGGCGTCGGCAGAAAGACGGCGAATGTGGTCGTTTCAAATGCTTTCGGGGTTCCGGCCATCGCGGTGGATACCCATGTGGAGCGGGTAAGCAAGAGGCTGGGGCTGGCCAACTGGAACGACTCCGTACTGGAGGTCGAAAAGAAGCTGATGAAAAAGGTCCCCCGAGAAGAGTGGACCCTCACGCATCATCGGCTGATATTTTTCGGGCGTTATCATTGCAAAGCCCAGAATCCCAATTGTCCGGCCTGCCCGCTGCTGGATGTCTGCCGGGAAGGCAAAAAACGTATGAAAAAGTCACAACCCAGAAATAATAGAGAAGTGTGACAAAACAAGATTACGATAGTAGAGGATGAGATTCCATGAAGTGTATTTCCGTTTATACCGACAATTTTGAATTATTTTCCGATGTTTTTGAAAAAGTGATCGCGATCGATTTGCAGGAAAACGACGAGCGTGAGCTGGAAGGCGTCACCGTCAGCGATTCGGGGGAAGTTCCGAAGCATTACTTGGAACGCATGTCCGTTAAACCTGAAGTGGTGGTTATGCGTGACCGCGATAAGGGCATTACGATTTTGCAGCATGGCAAAGTGTTCGAAATCCTGATTCCTTCGGAAGCGGATGAAATGGAAAGCGAAGCTTCCGTATAAGTGGAAAACAAAAAAACGATGGATGGGGACTTTTTCCCCGCCATCGTTTTTTGTTTTTCTTCCGTCCTCCCTATCGAATAGATCAAATTTAAAGAAATGGCGTGAGAGGCTTCCATGTCTTTTTCAGGTAGGGTAAAATGAATGTATTTCAAAAGCAGAACCAGATCCCTACAGAAGGGAAGGACTTCCCGGCTCGTCCCAAGGCGGGGCAGGGGAAGAAGGAGTGAAGAATAGTGGAAACGATTACAGACAGGCATAGAGGAATCCTGATGAACCGTTTAGCCGGATTGGAGACCTGGTTTGCGGAACAGGGAGACCGAATTGCCAGAAACGAACTTTTTGACTTGAAGGAAAAACTTGCTTCAGGCCGGTTGACGATCGCTTTCTGCGGTCATTTTTCCGCGGGCAAATCCAGCCTGATCAACACGTTATGCGGGAAAACCGTGCTTCCGGCCGGGCCTCTTCCGACGACCGCCAATGTGGCGTCCTTACAAAACGGGGCTCCCAAAGCGCTGCTGATTCCGTCTCCAAACAGCGGCAGCCATCCGGTGGAGATTCCGCTGGACCAGCTGGCTCCTTATTGCCGGGACGGCACCGCGTATGAACGGGTGTCCCTTTGGGACGATATCCCGCTGCTTGGGGAGCACGGGGTGCTGCTGGATACCCCTGGCGTCGATTCGGGCGAAGAATCGCATGCCGCCGCGACGAATTCGGCGCTTCATTTGGCGGATGTCGTATTCTATGTCATGGATTACAATCATGTGCTGTCGGAAAGCAATTTGGGATTTGCCCGGCGTTTGGCCGATTGGGGAAAACCGCTATACCTGGTCGTAAACCAGATCGACAAGCACCGCGAGCAGGAATTGAGTTTTGCGACATACCGAAAATCGGTGGAACAGGCCTTTGAGCTGTGGGGGATCCCCCCGGCCGGAGTCTTTTATATTTCGCTTAAAGATGCGGGCCACCCGGAAAATATGCTGCCGGGACTGAAGCTGACGATCCGCCGTCTGCTGGAAAAACCGGAGCCACTGTTGGAGTACAGCGTCGCGGGCTCGCTGAACCATAGCGCCGAGCAATTTTTAAAGCGCCGCGAGACGGCCGAGGAAGAGGAGCTGGACCGCTGGATCCGGGAAGCCGGAGGTCCGGAGGCGGTGGAAGCCATCCAAGAGCAGATGGCTTTGCTGGAGCGGGAACAGGAAACGCTGGAGAACCGTGCCGACTCGCTGCGAAGCGAGTGGACGAAGGAACTGGAGGACTTGCTGGGCAGCGCCTATTTGATGACCCCCGCTCTCCGGGAGGCGGCCGGGCTTTACCTGGAAAGCTTGCAGCCGGGATTTAAGACCGGTTTATTGTTTCATCAAGGCAAAACGAAGCGGGAGCAGCAACGTAGGTCCAGCGACTTTCTTGAGAAGCTGAAGGAACAAACCGACGTCCAGGTTGACTGGCATGTCCGCGATCTGCTGCGGAAATGGGGCCGGGGGTTGGATTTATGGGATCCGGCGTGGGAAAGCCGGATGGAAGAGGCGCTTCCGAAAGCGGAGGAAGCGTGGATCCGCGGGCCGGCCCGGGAGGGCGCTGTCCTGTCCGGCGAGTATACGCTCCGCTATACCGCCGACGTCGCGGCCGGCATAACGGGCCGGTACCGCAGGGCAGCCCTGTCCGTAGCGGAAGGGCTGCTCGATGCCCACGCGCCGCGGCTGGAAGCGGCGCGGGCGGATTTGGCCGCGCGGCGCGAGGCCCTGCTCGCGCGTTCGGCCGCCGCGGCGCGCGTCACCGCGCTGCGCGCCGCCGCGGCGCGCGTCACCGCGCTGCGCGCCGCCGCGGCGCGCGTCACCGCGCTGCGCGCCGCCGCCCGCGAGCGCGCGGCCGAGCTGCGCGCGCTGCTGGGCGCCCTGCCGTCCCTCCCTCCCGGCCTCCTGCCGGAGGTGAGGGACGTGCGGGCCCAGGCGCTGCCGCCGGCGGAGCCGCGGCAGCCGGAAGCCCCGGCGCCGGAGCCAGCCGCCGCGCCGGAGCCCGTCGCCGCGCCCGGCACCGCGACCGGCGCGGCAGCGGCGCCGCCGGCCGCGGCCGCAGGCCGGCGGCGGCTCACGGCAGCCGCCGCTGCGCTGGAAGCCGCGGCGGAGGCGCTGGCCCCGTACCCGGCCTTCGGGTCCGGGACCTCGGAGCTGCGCGCGCGTGCGGCCCACTTGCGCGGCGGCCGCTTTACCGTGGCGCTGTTCGGGGCCTTCAGCGCCGGTAAATCGTCCTTCGCCAACGCGCTGCTCGGGGCGAAGGTGCTGCCGGTCTCGCCGCATCCGACAACGGCGGCGATCAACCGGATATTGGCTCCGGCGGACGGAATCGAGCACGGCCATGCGGCGATTACCTTCAAAAGCACGGATGCCATGAAGTCCGATCTCGCCTACTCCTTTGAGGCGCTGCAGCTCGGTCCCTGGAAAGAACGGACGTGGAGAAACGACGTGAAGAAACTCCGCGCGGTGGACGTTCCGCCATCCGGCCGGGCGCACTACAGTTTTTTGAAGGCGGCCGAAGAAGGCTGGGACGATTACGCCGAACGATTGGGGACGCGTGAGATCGCGGGGATGGCGGATTTCGCCTCGTTCGTGGCGGAAGAGAGCAAGGCCTGCTTTGTGGACGGAATGGACCTGTACTATTCCTGCCCGTTGACCGAACAGGGGATTGTTATCGTGGATACGCCGGGGGCGGATTCGATTCATGCCCGCCACACCGGAGTCACCTTTCAGTATATGAAGAACTGCGATGCCTTGATCTATGTGACCTACTATAACCATGCGTTCTCCAGGGCAGACCGCCAGTTTCTGGCCCACCTGGGCAGAGTGAAAGGAAGCTTTGCGCTCGACAAGATGTTCTTTATCGTCAATGCCGCCGATTTGGCCGCTTCGCCGGAAGAACTGGACGCGGTCGTGGGGCATGTTTCGGAAGGTCTAAGAACAGCCGGGATCGAGCAGCCGCAGATTTTCGCGGTCTCGAGTATATCGGCGCTGACGGCCAAAGAGAACGGTAATGCCGGGCTGCTGCAAACCAGCGGGTTTTTCGGGTTTGAGTCCAGGTTTTTCGATTTTCTGGGCAACGAGCTGGCAAGCCTGGCGGTCTTATCCGCCAAGCGGGAGTTTGAGGCTTTGGGTGAGCGGGCCCGGGAATGGAGCCGCTCGCTGATGCAGAGCCGGGAAGAGCGAAGGAAGCGGCTCGCTGAAATCCGCGCGGACCGCGGTTCCTTCGAGGAGAGGCTGCGGCAGTTGGCGGCCATCGATAAGAGCCCGATGATTTTGCAGGAGGCGGACGAACTGCTCTTCCACGTTCGCCAGCGGCTCCGGCTGCTGGCGGGCGATTTGTTCCAAGAATTTTTTCACCCTGCCCTGCTGCAGGAGGAGGGCGGGGACTTACGGCGTAAATTTACCGCCTCGTTCCGAGGCTGGATGGCGCAATTGTCCATGGAGCTGGAGCGCGAGCTTCAAGCCACTTCGTTAAGGCTCGAACGGAAATGCGAAAGCTTCTTGGCGCTGGGTGCCGCAGAGTGGCGGACCGGAACGGAAAACGCCTTAAGGCATGTGCCGGCCTTGTCGGATCCGGAACAAGGGTCCTGGGGAACTCCGGAAATCGAGGAAGGTGTGATGGAGCATCGATTGAAAGCCGATGCCTACGCCTCATACTTTAAAAATCCGAAGTCTTTTTTTGAAGGCGGAGGAAAGCAGAAGCTGCGCGAAGCATTGGAGCAACCGTTGGAAGCCGTGCTCAAGGAAGCGGTGGAAGCCGCCGGAAAAGAGTTGGGGAATTTTTACCGCGCGGAGACGGCCCGGCGCTTTGCCCGGCTTGCGGAGCGTTACGACAAAGAATGGACGGACTGGGAGTCCGGCTTGGCGGATTTGGCGGAGGCGGAAAGCCTGGAGCAGGATTGGCACGACGTCATGCTTCGTCTCGACCAACTGCTGGAGTCCTTCAATTAGGCGGCTGAACAAGTTTAAAGGCCCGCTTGGGCCAAGTAATAACGGATAAATACGGCCTTGGCTTTCGCTAGAGTACTTGAAGGCTAGTCTGCGCATCGTACGGGAGCCTGGGGAGACCTGGGAGGGAAAGAGATGGAGGTACTGAAGCAGCTTAGCGGCTTCTACAGGGCGAGGCTGAATTACTTGATTTTATCGATCGTGTGCCTGGCTGCGGCGACCGGACTTGGGCTGGTTTACCCGATGTTGCTGAGGAAGCTGATCGATGAGGTGATTGTACCGCGGAACTATGATGAAGTGCTTGGAGTCGCCTTGGCGGCTGTGGCGGTGGTTGCGGTGAAAGCCGGACTTCAGTTTTTACACGGTTTTTTTGGAGGCAGGCTGGGCAATTACCTGGCTTATCGGTTAAGAAACGCTTGTTATGAGAAATTGCAGTTTCTTTCGTTTCGCTATTACGACACCGCCAAGACCGGAGATTTAATGTCCCGGCTTACCGGGGATCTGGAGGCGATCCGCAACTTTGTCGGCTTCGGCTTTGCCCAATTGCTGAACCTGGTTTTAATGGTCACGTTCGGAGCGGCCGTCATGATGTCGATTCATTGGCAGCTTACCTTGGTTACGATGGTGACGATTCCTTTTCTCGCGGCGGTCGCTTTGAAATTCGAAACTAAAATTCATCCGGCTTTCCAGGAAATGCGTCAGGCTTTAAGCTCCCTTACGACGGCGGTGCAGGAAAATATCACCGGGGTGCGCACCGTCAAGTCATTTGCCCGCGAGCCCTATGAGGTTGATAAGTTTTCCCGCCGAAACGAACGGTACAAGGAGAACCAGATTTTTACTTCGCAGCTGTGGAGCAAATTCTTCCCGGTGATGGAACTGCTGGCTTCGATCAGTGTGGCCGTGCTCCTCGCCGTCGGAGGAACGCTGGTGATTCGGGGCTCCATGTCCCTAGGCGACCTGGTCGCTTTTTTCAGCCTGATCTGGTTTATCATCGGCCCGATGTGGGGGCTTGGCTTTCATATCAACAACTATACGCAGTCGAAGGCTTCCGGGGAGCGGGTTCTGGAAATTTTGAACCAGCCCATCGACGTCAAAGACAAAGCGGAGGCCATCGCTCTCGATCCCGCGAAATTCAAAGGCGAGGTGGAGTTCGATCGGGTGACCTTTGCTTACGGGAATAAAATGCCGGCGGTTTCGGATATCCGCTTTAAGGCACCCCCGGGTTCGGTGATCGGCTTTCTGGGGGGAACGGGTTCGGGAAAATCGACCATCATTCAGCTTCTGATGCGGGCTTATGATGTGAATCGGGGATGCATCACCCTGGACGGGATGGATATCCGGGAGATCGGCGTGCAAAGCTTGCGACGGCAAATCGCTACGGTATTTCAGGAAACCTTTTTGTTCTCCTCCAGCATCCGCAACAATATCGCTTACGGGATGACGGAAGTTTCCATGGAGGAGATCGTCCGCGCAGCCCGGCTGGCCCAGGCCCATGATTTCATTATGGAACTGCCGGACGGGTACGACACGGTTGTGGGCGAGCGGGGGATGGGACTATCCGGCGGGCAGAAACAACGGATCGCCATCGCCCGGGCCTTGCTGAAAGATCCGAAAATTTTGATATTGGACGATGCCACCAGCGCGGTCGATATGGAAACGGAGTAAGAAATTCAGGCCGGATTTCAGGAGGTGATGCGCGGTCGCACTACTTTTATTATCGCTCATCGGATATCCTCGTTGCGCCATGCGGATGAAATTCTTGTACTGGACGAGGGACGCGTCGTACAGCGGGGAAGCCACCGCGACCTGATTGAGATGCCGGGGCCCTATCGGGACGTCTACCGCATTCAATATGCCGACCATTTAGCCAAATCATCCCGTGGTGAAGGGGGGACGCCAAGCCTATGAGTACGGAAACGTCAATTGCCGGAAAGAAGCCGGGTCCGGCGGGAAGCCGCAAAACGAGCATTCAGGACCGCTTTGTTTACAAGGATGACGAACTTATCGACAAAGCGTTCGACTGGAAGCAGTTCCGCCGTCTTTTTGCCTATATGAAACCGTACGCCAAACAGATGCTGCCTCTCGTCGGGCTGATGACGATCTTGGGAACGGTGACGAAGCTGACCGTGCCGTATTTGACCAGTCTCGCCATCGACAAGGCGATCGCGCCCGAAAACGGCCAAACCAGTTTAACGCTGCTGTACACTTTAACCTGCGCCGTGCTGGTGCTCTACGTGATTCAATGGGCCGCGGGGGTCTTCCGAATCCGCTTCACCAATATCATCGGGCAGAAAGTGATCTATGATTTGCGCTCCGACTTGTTCCGGCATATCCAGAAGCTGTCGTTCAACTTTTTTGACAAGCGGCCGGCGGGTTCGGTTCTGGTCCGGGTGACCAACGATGTCAACTCCCTGCAGGATCTCTTCACCAACGGGGTCGTCAACCTGATGATCGATTGCGTTCAGCTGTTTGGCATCGTCATTATTTTGCTTCTGATCAATTGGAAGCTCGGTCTTGCGGTGATGATTACGGTCCCCGTCATGTTTCTGATCTCCACCAAGCTGAGGCAGAAGATTCGCCTCGCCTGGCAGGAGGTCCGGATGAAGAACTCGCGGATCAACTCCCACCTGAACGAATCGATTCAGGGGATTCGGGTTACCCAGGCTTATACCCAGGAACGGGAAAACATCGAGTACTTCGACATCATGAACCTGGACAGCAAAAAATCATGGGACCGGGCTTCCGCGATGAACCAAGGCTTCGGTCCTTTGATCGAGGTGACCGGCGGGATCGGGACGTTCATTCTCTTTATGCTCGGGGGTTATTTAATTCAATCCGGCGAGCTGACGATCGGTCTTTTGGTCGCTTTCAGCAACTATGTCGGCAATTTCTGGGACCCCATAAACAGGCTGGGCCAGATGTACAATCAATTGCTGGTCGCCATGGCTTCCTCGGAACGCATCTTCGAGTTTATGGACGAAGAACCCAATATCTCCGACAAACCGGATGCGGTGGTACTTCCGCCGATCCGGGGGGATATCGCTTTCCGGCGGGTGGTCTTCGAATACGAACCCGGTCGTCCCGCCCTGCGCGGCATCGATTTGACGGTTCGGCCGGGGCAATCCGTCGCGCTGGTAGGTCATACCGGCTCGGGTAAAAGTACGATCATCAATTTGCTCAGCCGGTTTTACGATCCGACGGGCGGAACCATTCTGATCGACGGATATGATATCCGGGATGTCACCGTGCATAGCCTGCGGAGCCAGATAGGCATCGTGCTGCAGGATACGTTTATTTTCTCGGGCAGCATCCGGGATAATATCCGGTTCGGCCGATTGGACGCTACGGATGAAGAAGTGGAGGCCGCCGCCAAAGCCGTTGATGCCCATGATTTTATCATGAAGCTACCGGACGGCTATAACACGGAGGTCGAGGAGCGCGGCAGCGCTTTGTCCATGGGCCAGCGTCAGCTGCTTTCATTCGCCCGGGCGCTGCTGGCCAATCCCCGAATCCTGATTCTGGATGAGGCGACGGCCAGCATCGATACTGAAACCGAGTTGAAAATTCAGGAAGCGCTTAAAGTCTTATTGAAAGGCCGAACCTCGTTTATCGTTGCCCACCGGCTTTCAACCATTCGCAGCGCCGATCATATCGTCGTTCTGGACCACGGACAAATTAAAGAGTCCGGTACGCATGAGGAACTGATGAAATCCGGCGGGATTTACAATGGATTGGTAGAAGCTCAATTCCGATTTTTGTAACTTTTTGTCGAATTTCGCGATCAGTTTTCAACACCCTATTGCAATATTGGTCGTAAAATATCAAAATAGAAATAGATTCAAGTCTATTCAAGGGGGATATAGGAACGCATGTGGGGGGCTCCTCGATCAGAACGCGCCAAAAGCATCATGCTGCTTGGCGGCGGTGAATTAGGCAAGGAGGTTGTCATTGAGGCACAGCGTCTCGGCCTGAAGACAATCGTGGTTGACCGGTATGAGCATGCGCCGGCGATGGGAGTAGCCCATGAGTCTTACTGTATCGATATGCTGGACGAGGAAGCGTTGAAATCGCTGATCGTCCGCGTCGCTCCGGATTTAATCGTTCCCGAAATTGAGGCGATTGCGACACGTGCGCTCGTCGAGCTGGAGCAAGATGGATTTCGCGTCATCCCGACGGCTCGCGCGGCTCGGTTGACGATGGACCGGGAAGGCATCCGGCGGCTTGCCGCCGAGGAGTTGGGACTGCCGACCGCGGCGTACCGGTTTGCCGACAGCTTGGAGGAACTCGAATCCGCGGTGGCTGAAATCGGCCTGCCGTGCGTCATCAAACCGCTGATGAGTTCCTCCGGGAAAGGGCAGAGCGTATGCCGCAGGCCGGAGGAGGTAGCCAGTTGCTGGAACGCGGCGCTGGAAGGCGCAAGGGCGAAGCAGATGCGCGTCATCGTGGAAGCCTTCGTCCCGTTCACAAGCGAAATCACCTTGTTGACGGTACGTTCTTCCACGGGAACGCTGTTCTGTCCGCCCATCGGCCATATCCAACGGGATGGGGATTATGTGGAGTCCTGGCAGCCGCATTTCATGACGGAAGCGCAGTTGGAGGAGGCTCAATCCATCGCTGCCACGATCACGGATGCGCTCGGAGGATACGGCTTGTTCGGTGTGGAGCTGTTTATTACACCGGATCGGATCGTATTCAGCGAGGTTTCGCCAAGGCCGCATGACACGGGGATGGTCACCATGGTGACGCAGGATTTGTCGGAATTCGCGCTGCATGCCCGCGCGATTCTCGGTCTGCCGATTCCTTCGGTGGAGCTTTTGACGCCCGGAGCTTCGGCTACTTTGAAATCCGACCGGGAAGGGAGAGATTTCCGGATCGGCGGTATCGGGGAGGCGTTAAGCCTGCCGCGTACGCAAGTTCGTATATTCGGCAAGCCGGATTCCAAGCCCGGCAGACGGATGGCCGTCGCGCTCAGCGCGGCCGAAGATGTTGAAACAGCCCGCAGCCGCGCGAAGCAAGCGGCAAGCTTATTAAAGGTGGTTTGGTCCAATTGAGTATTGAGGTTTGTGCTCCGACTTTGGTAATCCGTAAATGTTGCGGTGAAGATGCCCATCATATGCTTCCTTTGATGCGGCAGCTGCGCTATCCGACTACGCCGAGCGTGCTGAAGGAGCGCCTTTGCATGCTGGAGGAACATGAACAGCTCGTAAGTCTTGTCGCCGAGCTGGACGGTGTCGTGGTGGGCACCGTCTTTCTGAGACAGCACCAGACACACGATATGCCAAGACCCGTCACCCGCATTACCGCCCTGGTGGTTGACGAGAAGCACCGGGGGACCGGGATCGGCAAACGTCTGTTGCGGGAAGCCGAAAATTGGGGAAGAGAGCGGGGAAGTTCGCAGCTGCTCGTCTCCGTTGCCGGAGAGAACAATATGTCCTCGAAATCGTTCTACGAATATTCGGGCTTTTCCTGTATGGGCTACCGCCTGAGCAAGGAATTGAAATAGTCATGGAACGTCAAACGGAAGCGGCCGGGGGGATGCCCCCGAGCCGCTTCCGTTTTTGCTTCGCCAAGACTTGCCCTGGCTTTAGATCCCTGTTTTTTTTCGCACCGGGATCCAGATTTCGCTGCGATAATCGGGGGCCGTGGTGTCGGGATGCTCGTTCCAAAGGATCTCCGGTCCTTCAACGGCTTCGAAATCCGTGGAGGGGAACCATTCGGAATAGATGCGGCCCCAAACGTTTTGCAGGGTATCCGGAAAGGTGCCGACCGCTTCAAAGACGGCCCAGGTCAGGGAAGGCACCTCCAAGGCAGCGAGGTGGTTCGGCCCCTCCTGCGTTGTCGCGACCCCGATATAGTGGTCAAGCTGCCCCTGCTCGTTCAACCGGCCTTCCGAAAAATTCGCGGAAGCGCTGATGATTCCACGGGGGTCCGTATTGGACAGCCCCTTGAGCCGATCGATCGTTTCCGGATCCAAACTTTTCGCCATTTCGGCAATTTCCGGATTCACACCATGGAAGACGAGGTTCACTCTCTTTTTTAAGCCGACAATCCGAAAAGCTTCTTTCTCCACCAATCTGTAATTCATTTCGCTTCCTCCTTGAACGGTAAGTTGGAAGGTCATCCGCGGATAGGCTTTGAGCAAAGATCCTCGGGACTTGGCTTCCGAAGGGAGGATGCCGTGCATCGATTGAAAGGCTCTGGCAAACGAATCCGGGGAAGCGTAGCCGTACTTCATGGCGATGTCGATAATCCTCGCCTGGGAACTGCCAAGCTCCAATCCGGCGAGCGTCAGTCTTCTCCTGCGGATGTATTCCGATAGCGGGATTCCCGCCAGAAAGGAGAACATTCGCTTGAAGTGGTATTCCGAGCACAAGGCCAGCCGGGCCGCTTCCTGGTAATCGATTTCGCCGGTGAGCCGGTCCTCGATGTACCGCATCGCTTTGTTCATAGATTGAATTGTATCCATCAGGTCGACCTCCTTGGTTTTAGAATAACGGAAAAAACCTTGCCGCACCCGACGATCGGTGCACGGTTTTGCAGGATATGAAAAAAACCGTTAAGCCTCCATGCGGACGGTTAACGGTTATGTTCACGTTTAGTTGGCGATGTAGTAAGGATGCTGCTCCAGTGTGGTCGAGGCTCCCTGACGAATACAATAGTTACGCCGGTAGGTCTCCATCTCACCGCGAAAAACAAGTTTCAAAGAAGAACAGGTGTTTAAATCGTCGGGCGTCGTCAACCCCGCGGACTTATTGAGCAGCTTGACCCCGGCTTTCTGGAAAACGCTGCATACGAATTGGGAACAAAAGTAGGCGTTCTCTCCGCCCAGTTCCATATTCAACACAATGCCCAAAATGCCGAGAAAATTATATTTGTACATATCGCCGTTTTCTTCAAACTGCCGGACGTAGGCTCTCATTTTATTGTAGGTTTCCAGATCGACGGTGTAGCTGTATACCGCGCAGGTCGCCCGCTCGAAAACCCGGGAGCGGACATTCTCTTTCACGAAGCCGCCGAACATCGGGAGCAAGGGGTGCTTGCGGCCGAAGCTGTACATTTCCCGCAGCCCCGGATCGAACGCGATGGACGCGTGATTATACGGGGCTTTAGTATAAAAGCCGATCATTTTCGCAACAACAGTATTAGGATTGCTTAACAGAATATAAATCTGTTTCTCATTTTTCATATTAGGTTTCAACCGCCATTTAATTATTGGTTATGTAAAAAACAAGCAACGGGTTTTCCATTTGATATTAACATGGTACTGCCTTCGGGGGAATAGCAAAACCGACCGGAGACGGAAATTATACTGGACCAAGGTCGTGGACCCGTCCGCCATCCCTTGCGGGGACCGCATTTACAAATAACGGACGATGCGATAAAATCGGGGGGAAATTAGGGGGTACGCCTAAAGTGATAAAAGAGTAGAGGATGGTCTTCGATGTACAAAATGATTTTGGCGGATGACGAAGAGGACGTTAGGGAAGGCCTGCTGCAGTTGATAGATTGGGAAAGTCTCGGATTTCAGGTGATGGATACCGCCGAGAACGGCAAGGAAGCTGTAGAGTTGGTGGAGAAGCATTTGCCCGACATCGTGGTGACGGATATTCAGATGCCGTTTATGAACGGTCTCGAGCTTTCCGAATGGATCCGGGAGACCTATCCGGCCATGAAGATCATTATTCTTACCGGCTTTGAGGAATTCGAGTATGCGCAAAAGGCCATTCGTCTCGGCATCGACGAGTATGTGCTGAAGCCGTTTTCTTCCGCGGAACTCGCCGCGGTCCTCGGAAAGGTCAAGGCGCAGATCGATGAGGAGCGGGCGGAAAAGGAGAATGTGCAGCTGCTGACCGAGCATTATCGCAAAAATTTGCCGATACTGCAAAGCTTGTTTCTATCCAGCCTGGTCTCCCGGCGTCTGCCTAAGGCGGAGATTCGGGAAAAAAGCAAGTCATACGGCCTGAACCTGGACGGGCAAGGCTACCTGATTGCCGCGCTGCGGATCGATTCCGTTCAACTGCCGGAAGAAGCGGTTCGAGAACCGGGGACCTCGCTGTCGCTCCGCGAAACCCAGGATACGCAGCTGCAGTTGTTTGCCGTACTGAATATCGCTTCGGAACTCGTCGGCAGAGATCATCCGGGGAATCAAGTGTTTATTCATCATGACGAAATCGTGCTGCTTCGTGTTTTTGACAGCGCTATCAGTCCGGACGACGAGGGGATCGCCGCGCGAACGCTGCAGCTGTTGGAAGAAATCCGCTTTAGTGTGGAACGTTTTTTGAAGCTTACGGTTACCATAGGCGTCGGCTCGATCAGAACCGATATCGGCGAAGTGTTTGCGTCATACCAGGAAGCGCAGCGGGCGCTGGATTACCGGTTGGTCTTGGGGAGCGGGAAGGTGATATGGATTCAAGATGTGGAGGCGAGGCAGCTCGTCCCTTTTACGTTCGATGAGGTGAAGGAAAAGGAGCTGATCCGCGTCCTTAAAGTCGGCAGCGACGAAGAATTGGAGGAGTTGCTGGAGAAGCTGTTCAGCGGCCTGCTGGACAGCCGTATCTCATACCAGGATTATCAGGTGTATCTCCTGATGATGTTCACGGCGATCGTGAAGGCGTCGCAGGAGGTGCACGCGGATATGGACAAGCTGTTCGGGGAGAGCTCGTTGTTTCTGGGACAGATGTCCAAGCTCAAGCACGCGGCCGAGGCGAAGGATTGGTTCACGAAAATATGCCTCACCTTAAAGCACTCGATTGCCAGCGAGCGGCAAACCAGCTACAACCGGCTGGTTGAGGAAGCCAAAGCTTACATTCAAGCCCACTACGGTGAGAGCGACATTTCCATCGCCAAAGTATGCAAGCAGCTTCATATCAGTACGGGCTATTTCAGCGGTATTTTCAAAAAAGAGACGAAGACGACCTTCGTCAATTACTTGATGGGAGTCCGTATGGAGGCGGCCCGGCATCTGCTGCGAACGACCGATCTCAAATCGTTTGAAATCGCGGAACGGGTCGGCTTTGCCGATCCGAACTATTTCAGCTTCTGCTTCCGGAAGAAATTCGGGATCTCTCCGAAAGAGTACCGGAATGGAGCCGGCGGGCTATGAAGTGGACGCGGGCGATCGCCCGATTGCTCAAGGGCTTCCATTTTAGAAAGATCCAGGTGTTGATCTCGTTCTCATCGATTACGATAACGATTCTAGCCGTCGTTCTGGTCAGTTTTCTGCTGTTCAACCGATTTACCAAGGTGGCGGAAGAGAACGCCTATCTTAACCTCGGTCAAATCATCGAACAGGTCAACGCAAACCTGGAAATGTACGTGAGCGGGATGCAGGATATTTTTCAAGTCGCACAGGACAAAATGAGCGAAGCTTCCGACATCACGGATGAGCCGAAGCTGAAGGAGCAGCTCGAAACGCTGTTGGGAACGAGGCAGGACCTGGTGTCCATCGCGCTCTTTACGACAGAGGGCGAGCTCGTGCGGGGCGTGCCGGCATACCCGATGCGGCGGAATACCCGGCTGACCGAACAATCCTGGTTCGAATCCGCACTCCGCAATCCGGAAGAACTGCAGTTTTCGCCGCCGCATATTCAGAACCTGTTTAAGTCCGAATATCGCTGGGTGGTGTCCATGAGCCGGCTGATCACTTACCGGGACAACTCCCGGGATCAAGAAGGCGTGCTTGTAATGGACATCAACTTTCGAACGATCGATGAACTGAGCCAGCGGGTCAGCCTGGGTAAAAAAGGATATGTTTATATCATCGACAGCGTCGGCAACATCGTCTATCACCCGCAGCAGCAGCTCATTTACGCCGGGTTGAAATATGAGAATATCGAGCCGGTGCTGAACTACGCCTATGGAAGCTATGTGGATGAAACGGAGGGCGAACAGCGGCTGATCACGATTCAAACGGTAAAACCGGCCGGCTGGAAAATCGTCGGCGTCGCCTATGCCGAAGAATTTCTCACGACGCGAAAAGAGCTGGGCGGCTTTTTGTACGGCTTTCTTTTGGCGGCCATCGCGGTTATTCTGGTTATCAACCTGTACGTTTCCGCACGGATTTCGCAGCCGATTCGGCGGCTGGAGCGCTCCGTCAAAATGGTGGAAAAAGGGGATTTCGGCACCAGCGTGCATGTCGGCGGGGCGTACGAGGTGGAGCAGCTTTCCAAGCGGTTCAATCTTATGCTGCGCCGGATCCGGGAGCTGATGGACCAGATTATCCGCGAACAGGAAGCAAAAAGGAAGAGCGAGCTGGATGTGCTGCAGTCCCAGATCAATCCCCACTTCCTCTACAACACGCTGAATTCGGTAACCCGAATGGCGGAGCTCGGGCGGACGGAAGAAGTGGTGACGACGATCACATCGCTGTCCCGGTTTTTCCGCATCAGCCTGAGCAAGGGGGATCACATCATCACCGTTAGGGACGAACTGGAGCATATCCGGCACTACCTCATTATCCAGACGATCCGGTTCAAGAACAAATTCACCTATGAAATTCACGCTGAGGAGGGGACGCTGGATTGCCTCACCCTGAAGCTGATTTTGCAGCCGCTGGTGGAGAACGCGATTCATCACGGGATCGAAAAATCGGCCGAAGCCGGGTTTATCGGAGTATATGCCCGGTTTGCCGAGGATCATCTCGAGCTGATCGTCAAGGACAACGGGATCGGGATGACGGAGGAAACCCTGGGCAAACTCCTGTCCGGCGGCATCCGGAGCGAGAAAGGTTCCGGCGTCGGCGTGACCAACGTCCAGGAGCGCGTCAGCCTCTATTATGGCAAACCGTACGGCCTGTATTTCGAGAGCGAGCCGGAAGAGGGGACAAGCGTTACAATCAAGCTGCCGATCGTGAGGGCCGAAAATCCGGAAAATACGGATAAGCCGGGAAAAGGAGGGGAGAACGGATGAAGCTTGGCTTGAATACGGCAAAGGGCGTATTGCTCGGTTTGCTGCTGCTGCCGTTGTCGGCTTCCTGCGCTCCCGACGGTAACGGCCCGATGGACGAGCGGCCGATGAGGGTCGATATGATCGTGAAAATGGACCGAGGCGACTACTGGAACACGATCCGCATGGGCGCGGAGGTGGCGGCCAAAGAATTCAATGTCAAGCTGAACTTTATCGCCCCGGATAACGAGAACGACTATAAAGAGCAGATCCGGTTGATGGAGGAATCGATCAAGCGCAAGCCGGATGCGATCGTGCTGGCGGCAAGCGATTACGAGGCGTTGGGGCAGGTTACCGACAGGACCTCTTACGCCGATATTCCGGTGGTTTCGATGGATTCCGAGGTGGCTTCCACCAAGGTGAAAACCTATGTCGGCACCAACAATTACGAAGCCGGACAGAAGGCGGCCCAGCGTTTGGTCGAACTGACCGGAAAAGAAAGCGAAATCGCCATCGTTAACTTTGTGAAAGGCGCCCGGAATGCGGATCAGCGGGAGGAAGGTTTTTTGGATTACGTAGCCCGGTTTCCCGGGATCTCGGTCGTGGACATCCAATATTGCGGCTCGGACGAGGAGCTGGCCTATCGGCTGACCCGGCGGATTCTCGAGAAGCATCCGGGGCTGGACGGACTGGTTTCATTGAGCGCGGAATCCTCCATCGGCGCGGGTCGCGCGGTGGTCGAACTCGGCTTAGGCGGAACATTAAAGCTGATCGCGTTTGACAATCCGCCGGAGATGCTGGAATTGCTTCAGGAGGAGACCGTTCACGCGATGGTGGTGCAAAACCCGTTCAACAACGGCTATATGGCGGTCAGCGCCGCGGTAAAGGCGGCCCGGGGCGAACGGCTGGAGGACCGCATTCCGACCGACACCAAGCTGATCGACCTCGACAATATGCTGTGGCCGGAAAATCAGAAGCTGCTGTTCCCCTTCGTGAAATAAGCATTCGTGAAATAAAGCATTAGAAGAAATTTGGCGGATAACGCCTTTTTTCGGTGTCCTGTTGATCGAAGCGACTCCCCGTAACCGGGGAGTATTTTTTTTGCGCCGGGGTAAATTACAGGAGAACCTATTTTTTATATCCATAGAAAGGG
The DNA here is from genome assembly GCF_008084145.1 of Paenibacillus faecis. Taxonomy (GTDB): domain Bacteria; phylum Bacillota; class Bacilli; order Paenibacillales; family Paenibacillaceae; genus Fontibacillus; species Fontibacillus faecis. The sequence continues at coordinate 917,672 of NZ_VSDO01000002.1, forward strand.
AGGGAGACGGATGAGTGAAAAAGATATGCTGCATACCGGTACGATGGACACGACCCGGGTATTGGAAGATTTGTGGTGCGTCCGAACGCTGATGGTCAATGTCGGCTTCGCGGGCCGTCCGGATCGCGGGGACTGGATTATGATCGACACGGGGCTTGGCCCTTTCCGAAACGCCCTGATCGGGGAGGCGGATCGGTTGTTCGGCCGGCCGCCGCAGGCGATCGTGCTGACGCACGGACACTTCGATCATGTCGGCAATGTCAAGGAGCTGGCCGATTTGTGGGGGATTCCGGTTTATGCTCACGTGCTGGAGTTCCCCTATCTTACCGGTTTGGAAGACTATCCGGAAGGGGATCCCACGGTGGGAGGCGGTCTGATGGCGGGCGTCGCGCCGGCGTATCCCAACCGGGCGATCGATCTCAAGGACCGGCTGCTGCCATTGCCGGAGGACGGCCGGGTTCCGGGCGCTCCCGAATGGCGCTGGATTCCGACGCCGGGACACAGCCCGGGGCATGTATCCTTGTTCCGGGAACGGGATAAGGCGATGCTTGCCGGCGATGCGTTCATCACCGTCAAGCAGGAATCCGCCTTGGCCGTCATGAAACAGGAGCGGGAGCTGCACGGGCCGCCGATGTACTTCACGCCGGATTGGGAACATGCGAAGGAATCGGTGCGGAAGCTTGCGGCTCTATTCCCGGAAGTAGCCTTGACGGGACATGGCCAGCCGATGAGCGGGCGGGATTTGCAGTTCGGGTTGAATCGGCTCGCCGAGCATTTCGATGAGCTGGCGGTGCCCGAACAGGGAAGATATGTGAACGATAACGAGAAGGCCTAGGGAAATCCCGGCCTTCTTTTTTTAGGATTTAATCTCATGAGAATTTTAATAGAACATCTGAGGATTTTAGATTCGCAAGCGCGGGGAAACCAGGCATAATGAAAACGTATCCAAAAGGATAAATAAAGATAACTCAAATCAGTTCAGGAGGTCATTTATATGAAAAAAATCGGATCTGCACTATTGGCTGCGGCACTCCTCGGAGGAGTACTTGCCGGTTGCTCCGCCGGTGGCGGAGGCAAAGAAAGCGGCGGTAACGGAGCCGCGGAACCGAAAGTCGGCGTAGCGATCTATAAATTTGACGACACCTTTATGACCGGCGTGCGCAACTCGATCGAGAAGAACGCAAGCGGCATCGCCAAGGTGGATATCGTCGACAGCCAAAACTCCCAGCCTACCCAGAACGATAAAATCGACTTGTTCCTGACGAAGAAGACGAATGCCCTGATCGTTAACCCGGTGGACAGAACGGCCGCAGGCGTCATTATCGATAAAGCGAAAGCCAAGGAAACCCCGGTGGTTTTCCTCAACCGCGAACCGCTGCCGGAAGATATGAAGAAGTGGGATAAAGTCTACTACGTCGGTGCGAAAGCCGAAGAATCCGGCACGCTTTCCGGCCAAATCGTCGTCGATTACTGGAAAGCCAATCCGAAGGCGGATAAGAACGGCGACGGCGTTCTCCAATACGTCATGCTGAAAGGCGAGCCTGGGCACCAAGACGCCGAGCTGCGGACCCAGTATTCGATTCAGGCGGTGGAAGACGCCGGGATCAAGGTCGAGAAAGTGGCCGAAGACACGGCGATGTGGGACCGCGTCAAAGGCCAAGAGAAAATGGCCGCTTTCCTGGCCGCGAACGGCGACAAAATCGAAGCCGTCTTTGCCAACAACGACGATATGGCTCTCGGCGCGATCGAAGCTCTGAAAGCCGCGGGTTATTTCACAGGCGACAAGTATATGCCGGTTGTGGGCGTTGATGCCACCGCTCCGGCGCTGCAAGCTCTCGAGCAAGGCACGATGCTCGGCACCGTTCTCAACGACGCCGAAAACCAAGGCAAAGCTGCGGTCACCCTGGCTTCCCTGCTGGCCAAAGGCGGCGAAGTGAACAAGGACAGCGTAGGTTTCGAGATTACCGACAATCAATACGTGTGGATTCCGTACCAAAAAGTAACGAAAGAAAACGCAGCGCAATTTAAGTAAACCGCTGCGGCTGCAGCAGGACTTCTCATCATTATTGGAAATGGGAGGTTCGGGCCTGACGGTGCGAGCCTCCTTTTTTTGAGATCGGCGAATGTAAGGATAGCGGTTATGGAGGAAACGCTTGCTGTGCCTCTGCAGGTATAGAAAAGAATAGGGGGCGTTGAGAATGACAGCTTCGAAATATGCATTGGAAATGAAGGAGATCTCCAAGGAATTCCCCGGCGTCAAGGCGCTGGATGGAGTGACGCTGCAAGTACGGCCCGGAACGGTCCATGCCCTGATGGGCGAGAACGGGGCGGGTAAATCGACATTGATGAAATGCCTGTTCGGGATTTATGAACCCGACGGGGGCGAAATTTATTTGGACGGGCAAAAAGCCGATATCAACAACTCCAGCGATGCGCTTCGTCTCGGAGTCTCCATGATTCACCAGGAATTGCACCCGGTGCCGTTCCGCAATGTGATGGAAAATATATGGCTCGGCCGGTTCCCGATGAAAGGCGCGGGTCCCTTCAAAATTGTGGACCATAAGAAAATGTACCGGGACACGGAAGAGCTGTTTAAACAATTAGATTTGGATTTAGACCCGGATACGCTGGTCGGACAATTGTCGGTTTCCAAGATCCAGTCGATCGAAATCGCGAAAGCGGTTTCCTTTCATTCGCGGGTCATCGTAATGGATGAACCGACGTCCTCCTTGACGAGTGTGGAAGTGGAGCATCTGTTCCGGATTATTAACGATCTGAAAAGACGCGGCGTCGCCATTATTTATATCTCCCACAAGATGGAGGAAATATTGCGGATATCCGATGATGTCACCATCATGCGCGACGGGAAGAAGATCGGGACCTGGCCGGCTATGGAAATGACCACGGATCTGATCATCTCGAAAATGGTGGGGCGGGACCTGACCCAGCGTTTCCCGGATCGTCACAATACGCCGAACGGCGTCATTCTGAAGGTCGAAGGTTTGACCTCCCCCGATCCGAAGTCGTTTAAAAATGTGTCCTTCGAGCTCCGTAAAGGCGAGATTCTCGGGGTGGGCGGACTGGTCGGCGCACAGCGGACCGAGCTGATCGAGGCGCTGTTCGGCCTCCGTGAAATCAAAAGCGGGACGATTTCGATCAACGGCAAAGAAGTGAAGATCCGCAGCGCCGGAGACGCCAAACGTCACGGGCTTGCCCTGCTGACGGAGGAACGGCGAACGACGGGGATTTTCCCGGTATTGTCCGTTCACGAAAATGCGGCGATCGCCAATATGAGCCGCTACGTCAAACCGTACGGGTTGCTGGATGAACGGCGCAAAAAAGAAGAGGTCGACAAGATGGTCGCCAAGCTGCGGACCAAAACACCCACCACGAAAACGTTGATTATGAATTTGTCGGGAGGGAATCAGCAGAAAGTGCTGCTCGCACGCTGGCTGTTGACCGAACCGGAGATCCTCCTGCTGGACGAACCGACGCGGGGGATCGACGTAGGCGCCAAGTATGAGATATATTCCATCATTGCGGATTTGGCGCAGCAGGGCAAAAGCATCATTATGATTTCCTCCGAAATGCCGGAACTGTTAGGTATGTCGGACCGGGTGATGGTCATGTCCGAAGGCCGCTTGACGGGAATATTGGAAGGCAGCAAAGCGTCGGAAGAAGAAATCATGCGTTTGGCGGCCCAGCACTAAGGCCATTCAAGGAGGAGAAACTCATGCAAACGAAAAAAATACAGCATTTTGTAACCCAAAACGCCATCTATATTGTATTAGCCGTGTTGGTGATCGGCATCGCCGTCTACGATCCCAGCTTTATCGGCGTCAATACGCTGCGCGATATTTTGATTCAGTCGTCAACCCGGGTCATTATCGCCCTCGGCGTGGCTTTCATCCTGATTACCGGCGGCACGGACTTGTCGGCCGGACGAATGGTCGGCTTGACCGCGGTTATTTCCGCCTCCTTGCTGCAGGTGGAGAATTACCCGCGCCGGTTCTTTCCGGATCTGCCGCATCTTCCGCTGCTCGTACCGATTGCGATCGCCATCGTGGTCGGTCTGATCTTCGGTCTGATCAACGGGCTGATCGTCGCCAAATTTAAAGTACCGCCTTTTATCGCCACTCTGGGTACCATGGTTGCGATTTACGGGATCAACTCGCTGTACTTCGATACCGAACCGAACCAATCCCAGCCGATCGGCGGCTTGCGGGACGATTTCACAACGCTGGGCTCCGGCAGCATCGGCAGCGGCGAATTCTCGCTTCCGTATATCGTTCTGATCGCGGTCGCCGTCTGCTATATCGTCTGGGTGATGTTTAATAAAACCCGGCTCGGCAAAAATATGTACGCCATCGGCGGCAACGAACAGGCCGCAAAGGTATCCGGTATTAATGTCACCAAAAATTTGATTTATATTTACTCGATCGCCGGCGCGTTGTACGGGTTGGCCGGGGTGCTCGAAGCGGCCAGAACCGGCGGCGCCACTAACAACTACGGGAATATGTACGAGCTTGACGCGATCGCCGCCTGCGTGGTCGGAGGCGTGTCTACCACGGGCGGCATCGGTACCGTACCGGGCGTCATGGCCGGGGTGCTTATTTTCACCGTTATTAACTACGGTTTGACCTTCGTCGGGGTCGGCCCGTATTGGCAGCAGATTATCAAAGGGGCGATCATCGTGGCCGCCGTTGCGTTTGATATGAGAAAATACGCCTCCAGAAAATAATTCGGTTTTACGGAGAAGAACGCCTCGAAGCGAATGAACCGCTTCGGGGCGTTCTTTTTTTTACCTCCGTCAAAAACTTTCATTTTTCCATAAATTTCGTATGCACCCGGCAAATTCCCGTGCTAAAATGTGTTAAGGAAACCAATTCATGTACAAAAATCGTTAAACGCTGGGGGGAGACAAGTTGAAAAAGATAAGCCGGAAAAGGGTCGGAACGAGCTTCTTATTCTCTGTCTTGGCAGGTGTGTTGCTGTTCTCTCCCGTCATGGACCATCGTGCGAAAGCCGCGGCTCCGTCGAAGACGGCGATTGCGGCCGTGTATGCCAAAATTCAGACGGAACGCGCTTCGGAGGTCGTGAAGCTGGTGAACAAAGAACGGAAGGCAGCCGGGTTAAAGCCGCTGGCCGTACATACCAATCTTTCAAAAATGGCCAAGATCAAGGCGATGGACCTGTTCAACAACGATTATTTTGACCACACTTCACCCGTATACGGGTCACCGTTCGACATGATGGATACGTTTAATATTACTTATCGCTATGCGGGCGAGAATATCGCCATGGGACAAACCTCCGCCAAGGAAGTGGTCAGAGACTGGATGAACAGCCCCGGCCATAAGGCGAATATTCTGAACGCTCATTATAAGATGATCGGCGTCGGATATTATAACGGTTACTGGGTGCAGGAGTTTATCGGAAAGTAGTTGCATTGAAGGCGCTTCCATAACCAAAGGAGGTAAACCGATGAAGAAAATCATCAATCGACCCGAGGATGTTGTCGCGGAAATGTGCAGAGGGATGGCGCTGGCGCATCCTGAGCTTGAATTCGTAAAGAAACATAAGATCATCAAGAGGAAGCGCATCGATGAGAACAAAGTGAGTTTGATCAGCGGCGGCGGAAGCGGCCACGAACCCGCCCATGCGGGGTTTGTCGGAAAAGGAATGCTGGATGCGGCCGTTTGCGGCGATGTCTTCGCTTCGCCTTCCCAAATTCAGGTGTATCAAGCCATAAAGGCAACTGCCGGCAGAAAAGGAGCCCTGCTGATCATCAAAAATTACAGCGGGGATATGATGAATTTCAAAAACGCGGCATTTTTGGCCCGGGAAGACGGAATCGAGGTGGAGTATGTTCGGGTTGAGGATGATATCGCCGTCCAAGACAGCCTGTATACCGTTGGAAGACGGGGGGTTGCGGGGACGGTACTCGTTCACAAAATCGCCGGGGCCGCCGCGGAAGAAGGGCGGAGCTTGCGGGAGGTCAAGGCGGTTGCCGAGAAGGCGGCCTCCAGCGTCCGCAGTATCGGTTTTGCCCTGACTTCCTGTACGGTTCCGGCAAAAGGGACGCCGACGTTTGAAATCGCCGCGGATGAGATGGAATATGGCGTCGGCATCCATGGAGAGCCGGGCATCCGGCGCGAAAAAGCCACATCGGCCGACGAGCTTGCCGGAAGGATGGTTCAGGCGCTGTTGGAGGATTTGAATATCGGTGGAGGGGAAATCCGGGAAATCGCTTTGCTGATCAATGGATTTGGGGCTACCCCCTTGCAGGAGCTGTATGTTCTGAATCATGCGGTAACCAAGGAACTGGTCAAGAGATCCGAACTACAAATATGCAGGACATTCGTCGGCAACTATATGACCAGCATCGATATGGCGGGAGCATCCGTCTCGATCATGAAATTGGACGACGAATTAAAGAAACTGTTGTTTGCGGAGAGCGATACGCCGGCATTTAAGATAACCGGCACCGAAGCGGCTTCCGATTATCGGGAGATCCTTGAGGAGCAGGAGGGCGAGGGGCAAGAAGTATCCTTCACAACGGAAACCCCGGAGGAATACGGGCTGATCCGAGACAACGAACTCCATCTGCGTAATATGATCTATTTAGTCGACAAAATGAGTGAAATCATCATTAAAAATGAGGTGCCTTTCTGTGAGCTCGATGCCCATGCCGGAGACGGGGATTTCGGCATGAGCGTCGCCAAAGGCTTCAAACAGTTGAAGCGTGAGTGGAAAGAGATTATCTCCGGTCATGGGGAACATATCGGCGATTTTCTTGAAGCGTGCTCCTTGGTCATTATGGAACATTGCGGAGGAGCCTCCGGCCCGATTTGGGGCTCGGCCTTCCGGGCGGCCGGGAAAGCGGCGGGCAGGAAGACCCGGCTTAATGTGGCCGACATGAGCTGCCTGCTGCAGGCGGCCGTTCGCGGAATTCAGGCTACGGGGGAACGTTCCTTCGGACGCGGAGCCGTCGTCGGGGACAAAACGCTGATCGATGCCCTCGTCCCGTGCGCGGACTCCTGGACGGCCAGCGCGAAGGCGGGGGACGACATGCGGACCGCCTTCCGGAAAGGGGCGGAAGCGGCTGAGGATGGCGCGAGAAGAACTGCGGATTTCGTCGCCCGGATGGGACGTGCGGGAAATGTCGGTGAGCGCAGCCTTGGTTATCCCGATGCGGGCGCTTACGCGTTGGGGGTAATTTTCAAAGCGCTCTCGGAAAGTTTGAGATAAGGGCGAATCAGAGCAGAAAACGGACGGGTCGATCCCGTCCGGCTAACCGGACCTTGCTTGCGGGTGCAGGCGCAAGCGGGTCCTCTTTTTTTTGAAAAATTTTTAATTAAGGATGAAACCTCTTCCTTCGCACTGCGTAAACATTAATCAAGAACGCAAAAATTTTGGGGAGGAAACAAAACCATGTCGATTTTTAAAAGATTACGCGATTTAACGATGTCCAATATTAACGCAATGATTGATAAAGCGGAAGATCCGATCAAAATGACCGATCAATATATCCGGGATATGCAGGAAGATTTGGAGGACGCCGAAAAGGCGGTAGCCGCGCAAATCGCCATCGAGAAAAAATTCAAAGCGCTGTATGAAGAGCAGGAAGCGCTGGTCGCCAAGCGGACGCAGCAAGCTCACACGGCCGCACAAGCCCAGAATGTGGAATTGGCCCGCCGCGCGCTGGAGGAGAAGAAGGCCGCGGAAGCCAAAATGGCCGAATATAAAGCCAACTATGATCAGAACAAAGCGGCCGCCGACAACCTTCGCAAGAAACTGGAAGAGATGCGCAAGCACCTGACCGAAATGAAAAACAAGCGCGAGACGCTTGTAGCGCGGTATAATGCGGCGAAAGCGCAGACGGAAATCAACAAAGCGATGACCGGTTTCGGCTCGGACACCGCGGCCCAAGGCCTGAAGCGGATGGAAGAGAAGATGATGCAGATGGAAGCCCGCGCGGAAGCCAGCAATGAAATGGCCGCCAAGGGCGCCGATCTGGACGAGGAGTTCGAGAAGCTCGGCAAAGACAAAGAAGTGGAAGACGAACTGGCCGCTCTGATGAAGCAGTACGAGAATAAAGAATAGGATTTGCGAAACGAACGGTAAAGCGAGGCAGCGAAGCTCATGAGTGTTTGGAAAAGAATCGGAAACCTGTTCGCAAAACCCCAGCCGCCTCAGCCGGAGAAGAGCATGCTCACCCTGGCGCGCGGAGACATGTGCGAAGTGTCGCTTGTGACCTACGAGGTAACGGGGCGGGTTCATAATCGCGGCCGTAACGCCGTGGTGCTGACCCTGCAGGATGGGGTCCACATCAGCTATCTGCTCGTCGAAGAGCGGGAAAATCTCCGATATCAGCTCTACCGGCCGATTGACGGCCGGTTGGATACGCCGGATGAGGTTCCGGCGGAAATGGAGCTGGACGGCAGAACGTACTACCTGGAGGAGCAATATATCGGGACGGTGACGGTCGCCGGACGAACGCCGTTTATGCAGGGCGGGGAGCAGCATGTTTGGCAGTTTCAATCGGATGATTTCGCGTTATTGCGGATTGAATGGCAGAACGGCCGCTTTATGCTATATGAAGGCGAGAAAGTCATTCCGGCGGACGTGAAGGTCATCCGGGCGAGTTAGATGTTAATATGAAGGGCTGTCCGCGGCTGGGAAGGCTGGAGGACAGCCTTTTCTGCGTCGAAGCGGCAAGAGGAAATTTGCATCGCGGGGCCGGAAAGTTTTATGGTTATTACATAAACTGGAGAGAATAAAAGGGACAACATCCTAGGGGGGCGAGATGATGAAGAAAACATCCGGAGCCTGGCGTACAGCCGTTCTGGTTTCGGCCTCGATACTGGGGACGCTATTGCTGTTGTCCGGGTTCGTTTATGCGGTCAGGGATGTCCTGTATCCCGCCTCATCCCTTGCGGGTTTGCCGGCGGCACCTGACGCGGCGGAACGGGCAGGGAGAGAAACGGTTTCGCTGGATGTCACGGCGCTTGGCGATTCCCTTGCCAAGGGGACGGGAGACGATACCGGCAGCGGTTTTGCGCGCAGGGTCGTCGACTTGCTGACTAAGCAGGGGGCAAAATCCAAGCTGGTCAACAATCTGGGCATTAACGGGCTGACGACGAAGGAGCTTCTTCCTATGCTGGAGGAGCCTGGCGTACAATACGCATTAAAACAGGCAGGCGTGATTTTACTATCCATTGGAGCTAACGATCTATTCGACGATGGACAGCAACTGGAGACGCGAACGGAGATTCCGACGGAGAAGGAATTGGAAAAAGCGATCGAGGGTGCTTCGACCAATCTGGTGAAGATCGTGAAAAGGCTCCACGAGATCAATCCCGAGGCGCAACTGGTGTATATCGGGTTGTACAACCCGTTTTCCGATATGGAACAGTTGAAGGAGGCGGGAGACGACGCGGTGGCCCGCTGGAACGCCGTCGCTATGGAGGCGATGGCTTCCCTGAAGGGAGGCCGGGTCGCACCGACGGCCGACCTGTTTACGCTGCGTGCGCCGAGCTATCTGTCCGGCGATCATTTTCATCCGAACGGGACGGGATACCAGGCGATTGCCGAGCGGATCGTTCAGGGCATCGCGATACCTTAGAATTACAGGAGGGTGGGCAGCATGGGTGCAGAAACGGTTTTACAGGTAGAACATTTGAAGAAAAAAATCGGCGCGAAGTGGATCGTTAAGGACGTGAGCTTCGAGGTTCGGGCGGGGGAAATCTTCGGCTTCCTGGGTCCGAACGGCGCGGGGAAGACGACCACCATCCGTATGCTGGTCGACCTGATCCGTCCCACGGAAGGGAGCGTGCGGGTTTGCGGTTTTGATGTGAACCGGGAGCCGGAACGCGCCCTCGCGTTTGTCGGTTCCATCGTAGAGAATCCCGAGGTTTATTCCTACCTGACCGGATTCGAAAACCTGGAGCAATTCGCCCGCATGATGCCGGGGGTGGACCGGAAGCGGATCGTGGAAGTCAGCGAAATGGTCGGACTGCAGGAGCGGATCCATGACAAGGTGAAAACCTACTCGCTGGGCATGCGTCAGCGGCTCGGCATCGCGCAGGCCCTGCTCGGACGGCCGAAGCTGCTGATTCTGGACGAGCCGACAAACGGTCTCGACCCCAAGGGAATCAAAGAGCTACGGCAATTTATTCGCGGCTTGGCGGAAGAGGGGTTGGGCGTATTAGTCTCAAGCCACTTGCTTAGCGAGATTCAGCTGCTGTGCGACCGCGTGGCCATTATCAGCCGGGGAAGCGTACTTGCGGTCGGCAAGGTGAGCGAATTGATCCGTGAAAGCGCCGGCTATGTCATATGGGAGCTTTCGCCGAAAGCGGAGGGCCGGGCACTGCTTGAGGCCTCGGGGATCCAGGTGATCGAAAGGGCGGAAGAGGTGCTCGACGATGCCGTCCTGGCGGGGATGTCCGCCAACTCGGTGGTGGCCCAAATGCCGGGCGAGGACGTTCCGGAGCTGCTCTCGAGTCTCGTTGCCGCCGGCGTGAAAGTGAGCGCGGTGCACAAAATCAATCCGACGCTGGAACAACTGTTCCTGGAAATGACGGGCGGTGAGACGATTGAATAAATCCCTCATGATTTCATTGATCCAGAACGAAATGATCAAAATGATTCAGAAAAAACGATTTTACGTCGTTCTGTTGGTTTTGCTTGTTCTTGTGCCGATCTTCGCTTACGCGCAAATGAAGCAGGCGGAGGACAAAATCGAGAAATACGGCAGCGATTGGCGCCGGGAAGTACAGCAGGCGATCACCGACAATCAGAACTCGCTCGGAAGCGACCGGGTACCCGAGGAATGGAAAAAATACCGGCAAATTTATATCCAGCAATTAAAGTACTATCTGGAGCATGATGTGAATCCGGCACAGCCCGGCGGGGTCTCTTTTACCCGAGAATTCCTCGACAACGCTTCATCCTTGTTTATCCCGCTGCTGATCATGGGCATTGGCTCGGACATCGTCTCCTCGGAACGGACGTCCGGCACGATCAAAGTGCTGCTGACCCGTCCGGTCCGCCGCTGGAAAATTCTGCTGAGCAAACTGATCACGCTGATGATGTTCGTATCGCTGATCGTTTTATCCACTTTTGTCATATGCTATTTGATATCGGGCCTCTTTTTCGGATACCGGGGATTTGACGCACCTGTGTTTACGGGGTTCCAACTTTCCGGGTCCGATGTGGACGTATCGGCGGTGCATGCGGTCCCGCAGTGGAAGTATTTGTTCATGCAGGCCGGGTTGGTGTGGTTTGTCGGCGTGACCGTAGCGGTGTTGGCTTTCATGGTTTCGGTTTTGGTCCGCAGTACGGCGGCCAGTATCGTCATTATGATGGCGTCGCTGATCGCGGGCAGCATTTTGAGCAATATGGCTTCGTCGTGGGCGAGCGCCAAGTATTTGTTTATGGTCAACCTGGGATTAACCAATTATTTGGCGGGCACGCCGGCGCCCATCGAGGGAATGACGCTCGGTTTTTCCTTGGCCGTGCTGGGGCTTTGGGCCGCCGCTTCATTGGTCGTTTCATTCCTTGTCTTTACGAAACAGGATATATTGCATTAAAATGGACAAGGATAACAAAACATCTGTTTGCATTGTAGACGTAAGTGCTTGTTCTAAAGAGAGAAACTTCCCAAGAGTAAACCTTTCGGAACAACCTCTTTACAGGGACTACATAAAGAAGATAAAAGGGGGAGCATGAATGGCCGAACAAATCGATTTGTTCGAAGACGCCTCCGGGGTCAAGCCGGGCCAGGCGGCTTCGGGATACGAAGCGGACGACATTCAGGTGCTCGAAGGGCTTGTCGCGGTACGTAAACGACCAGGCATGTATATCGGCAGTACGAGCTCGTCGGGACTTCATCATCTGGTATGGGAAATTGTGGATAATGCGGTCGACGAGCATTTGGCCAAATTTTGCACCAAAATCGAGATTACACTGAATAAAGACGGATCTGTCACGGTATTCGATAACGGCCGCGGCATTCCGACCGGTATGCACAAAACCGGTATTCCGACGCCGCAGGTCGTCTATACGATTCTCCACGCCGGCGGGAAATTCGGCGGCGCCGGTTACAAGAAGTCGGGCGGCTTGCACGGCGTGGGCGCTTCCGTAACCAATGCCTTGTCCGAGTGGCTGGAAGTCGAAATTTACCGGGAGGGCAAAATTCACCGGATGCGGTTCGAGTACTGGGTGGACGACCAGGGTGTCGAGCATGTCGGTGAACCGGTCACGGGCCTCGAAGTGCTTGGAAACACGAACCGGACCGGGACAAAGGTGACGTTTAAGCCGGACATTCGCGTCTTTGTCAATGGAATCGGGCTCAATTACGATACGCTCGCGGAACGTTTACAGGAGATCGCTTTTCTGAATTCGGGCCTCAAAGTGACCTTGAAGGATGAGCGGTCGGATCGTTTCGACGAGTTTTTTTACGAGGGCGGCGCCAGCCAGTTCGTGCAATTCCTGAATGAAGGCAAAGACGTGCTGCATGACGTGGTCCATTTCTACGCGGAGCGCGACGATATCGAGGTGGAGGTGGCCCTGCAGTATAACGCGGGGTACACGGAAACGCTCGCTTCCTTTGTGAACTCGATTCCGACCCGGGGCGGCGGAACGCATGAAACGGGCTTCAAGACGGCCTACACGCGCGTCATGAACGATTATGCCCGCAAGAACGGCATGTTGAAGGAGAAGGACAAGAACCTCGAAGGCAACGATCTGCGCGAAGGTATGATGGCCGTCATCAGCGTTAAAATGTCGGAGGTCGAGTTTGTGGGCCAGACGAAGGATCAGCTCGGCAGCGCTTCCGCGCGGAGCGCGGTCGACGCGGTCGTATCCGAGAAGATGGCGCTGTTCCTGGAAGAGAATCCGCAGGTCGCGCAGACGCTGATCAAAAAGGCGGTTCAGGCCTCCAAAGCGCGGGAAGCGGCGCGCAAAGCCCGGGACGAGATGCGTTCGGGCAAGAAGCGGAGCGAAAGCTCCAATCTGGGCGGGAAGCTGACGCCGGCGCAATCAAAGGATTTCTCGCGCAACGAATTGTTCATCGTTGAAGGCGATTCCGCCGGCGGTTCCGCCAAGCAGGGCCGGGACTCCAAAATTCAGGCGATTCTGCCGCTGAAAGGCAAGCCGATGAATCCGGAGAAGGCCCGGCTGGCCGATATTTTAAAGAACGACGAGTACCGGGCGATTATCTCGGCGATCGGCGCCGGAATCGGGCCGGAATTTGCGGTGGAAGACAGCAACTATTCCAAAATTATTATTATGACCGATGCCGATACGGACGGGGCGCATATCCAGGTGCTGCTGCTGACCTTCTTTTACCGTTACATGAAACCGTTGATCGACGCGGGCCGGGTTTATATCGCCCAGCCTCCGCTGTACAAGATCACAAGGCGTTCCGGCAAGCTGGAAACTGTCCGGTACGCGTGGAGCGAGGAACAGCTGCAGAATTATTTGAAGGAGTTCGGTAAAAATTTTGAACTTCAACGGTATAAAGGACTCGGGGAGATGAACCCCGAGCAGCTCTGGGAGACGACGATGAATCCCGAAACCCGCACCATGCTCCAGGTCCAGATCGAGGACGCCGCGAAGGCGGAACGGCGCGTCTCCACCCTGATGGGAGACAAAGTCGATCCGCGGAAGCGCTGGATTGTGGAGAATGTGGATTTCACGGATTACGAGGAATAGAAGGTGACATGAGTTGAGTTCATTGGAAAATTTTCTGCCGGCCTTCCTCGAGGAAGTCGTCGGCGACCGCTTTGGGCGGTATTCCAAATATATTATTCAAGACCGGGCGATTCCCGATGTACGCGACGGATTAAAGCCGGTGCAGCGCCGGATCCTGTACGCGATGTACGATTCGGGGAATACGCCGGATAAACCCTACCGCAAATCCGCCAAAACGGTCGGGGACGTCATGGGGAACTATCATCCGCACGGGGACTCTTCCATCTATGAAGGCATGGTGCGGATGGCCCAGCCGTGGAAAATGGGACATGTCCTGGTGGACGGTCATGGCAATTGGGGCTCACAGGACGACGATCCGGCCGCCGCTATGCGGTACACGGAGGCCCGCTTGTCGCCGATCGCCATGGAACTGCTCCGCGATATCGAGAAGCGGACCGTCCCGTTCAAGGATAACTTTGACAATACCGCGATGGAACCGGTCGTCCTGCCTTCACGTTTTCCCAACCTGTTGGTCAACGGGGTCAGCGGGATTTCCGCCGGTTTTGCCACGGAGATTCCGCCGCACAACTTGCGGGAAGTCATCGACGCCTGCATCGCTGTGATGGAGAAGCCCGATCTGCCGATGGAGCAAATCCGGACCTATGTGAAGGGGCCGGATTTTCCGACCGGCGGGATCATTATGGGCGAAGAGGGGATCCGCGAAGCTTATGAAACCGGGAGAGGCAGGATCTACATCCGCTCCAAGACCGAGATCGAAACCCTTCGCGGCGGCAAGCAGCAAATCGTAATCACGGAGATCCCGTATCAGGTCGTGAAATCGAGGCTGGTAACGGCGATGGAGAATATCCGGCTGGAGAAGAAAGTGGACGGGATTGCCGAGGTTCGTGACGAGAGCGGCCGGAACGGGCTCCGCATCGTCGTCGAGCTGAAGAAGGACGCCGATGCGCAAGGGATCCTCGCTTATTTGCTCAAGAAGACGGACCTGCAGGTCAATTACAACTTCAACATGGTCGCGATCGTCAACAAGGCGCCCCGCCAGTTGGGTTTAAAGCAAATGATCGACGCCTACATCGCGCACCAGCGGGAAGTCGTGACTTTCCGGACCCAATTTGAACTGGAAAAGCTGGAGGACCGGGCCCATGTCCTGGAAGGGTTGGTCAAGGCGCTGAACATTCTGGACGAGGTGATCGCCGCCATCAAAGCGTCGAAAAACCGCCAGGACGCCCAGAACAACCTGCAGTGGATGTTCGGATTCACCGAACGCCAGGCCGATTCGATTCTGACGCTGCAGCTGTACCGTTTAACGAACCTGGAGATCACGTCCCTGCAAAAAGAGCTGGAGGATATCCGGAAGAAAATCGCCACGCTGCGCGGTATTTTGGAGAGCGACAAAAAATTGATCGCCGTCATCCGCAAGGAACTGACCGAAATCCGTGACAAGTACGGCGTTGACCGGCGTTCCGAGATTCAGGGCGAGGTGGAGGAACTCAAGGTCAACCTGGAGGTGCTCGTCGCCCAGGAAGAGGTCCTCGTTACGCTCTCCCATGAAGGATATATCAAGCGGACAAGCATGCTGTCATTTACCCGTTCCGGCGGGGAAAGGGACAGTTCGGGAGTCAAGGAAGGCGACTATATCCGCCAAGTGTTTGACGTGGATACGCTGCAGAATCTGCTGATCTTTACGCAGCGCGGCCAATACTTCCTCCTGCCGGTGCACCAGATTCCGGAGTTCAAATGGAAGGAGAACGGAACGGCGATCGTTAATGTCATTCCGATGGCCAAAGAGGACAGAATCGTCAGCGTCATTCCCGTCAAGAGTTTTGACGCCCCCGGCGAGAGCCTGGTGTTCGTGACGAAGCGCGGCCAGGTCAAACGGACGGACCTGAAGGATTACGAAACGAAGCGGTCCGGTGCCGTGGCGGCCTGTAAAGTGGCGGACGGCGATGAGATCATCGGCGTCAAGCTGAGCCATAACCGGCAGGATATTCTGCTCGTGACGAAACAGGGGATGGCGATCCGTTTTGCCGAAAATGAAGTGAACGCGATGGGCCGCGTGTCGGCAGGCGTTAAGGGCATTCAGTTAAAGGACGAGGACGAAGTCGTTGCCGCCCTGTGGGTGGAAGGCGAAGAAGGGGAGATCCTGGTCGTCTCCGATCTCGGTTACGGCAAACGGACGCTGCTGCTCGATTACCCGGTACAGAGCCGGGGGGGCAAAGGCGTGCAGACGTTCGAATTCAAGGAAGGCAAGCGGGTCAAGCCGAACGGCACCCGGCTGGCCGGCGGATTTCACAGCAAGGAGCCGCTGGAGCTCCTCGCGGTGACGAAAGAGGGAACGCTGCATTCGTTCAGCTCCGAGGATGCGCCGCTGGCGGACCGGAAATCCATCGGAAAGCAGCTGGTACCCGTGGATAAGAAAGACGAATTGGTCGATCTGCTCGAAAAATAGAGATTTGGAAGCTTCGCCCGGCGGCGGTGGAAATCGCCGCCGGGCGGAGCTTTTTTACTTTGATGCGTATGCGGCTGTAGAGAGGCGATCTATATAGTTTGAACTATTGATTTGCATACTAGGTGCCCGGTCAGGCAAGCTTGACTAAGAAGAATTCCTGCAAATCTGCATGTTTTTTTCCTGTTCGGAGCAAAAATTTCAAAATTCCTGCGATTCTGCAGGAATTTTCGTCGAAGTAGGCTCGTTTCTCTAAAATCGCTAGAAATACCTGCAGATTTGCATGTTTTTTTGCATCCCCTCGGGAATCGGCCTAAATTCCTGCAGATTTGCATCTTTTGGTGTTGGAAGTGCACTAGGCACCTTGATGCAGTGGGCTTAATGCGGATTTGGATCTCTGTGGGCTTGAGGCTGCGTACTTTTCGAGTATTTCACTCACTCCAATTTATAATTGACGCAGCGGGGTTCTCATTTTCTCCTGCTACGATGTCTCATGGTGTTAGATGATAAAAAAAGTCGTGAACCAGTAAAAAATGTAGTGAACCGAAATGCAAGATGAATGATTTTCAGCATCTAGAAGCCGCTGCATTGGCATTCTTAAGTCTGGTCAGAATACCTAAATCCGGATGATATTTTGATAAATTGAAGCTATCAGAAATCGTTCAAATTAACTTAAGAGATCTGTATATTGACGAATTTTCCTTAGTTGTACGGGGGAACGAAATGGAGTCATTCAATTAAATATGGTTAAAATGTGTAGAACTTAGATAAGGTAGCTAGCAAAGAGGGGTAAAGGTCCTGAATCCGGCAGGAAAAGCGGAATTTAGACCTCTGCTGCTCTTTTTCAAATATCGTTAGATTGAACAAGCATTTTAGGAAATTATGGATATCATGTAAGAAGTGGATGAAATCACGTTGAAATGAAAGGATTTGACCTTTTTTGTGGTTTGACAATCTTTATGGGGTAGGTTTAACATGTAATTAATTAAATAAATTACCATAATAGGGATGTTGAGGCTGGGATGTAGTGATGTCAGAGACTGTTTTTGAATGCCAGGAGAAGGTGCGAAGACTTGCCGTTAAGATTGTGAAGCATTATCGCGGCAAAGGTCCGGAGAATGTAAAGGTTAGGATGGAGGATGACTCCTTAATCATTATAGAGATTCGTGGAATTCTCTCCAGTTTATCTGAAATTTTGCTCAAAGAAGGTGCGGTACACTTAGTTACAGAATACTGGAAGGTGCTGAAGCCTTATTTGGAGAGAGAGTTTATGGCAGAAATCGAAGAAACGCTTGGCAGCCCCTTTACATATACCTGGAAGATCGAAGACCGGAATCCAGGGGATAGGGCAATTATTATTCAATTGAATAAATCGGTTTGATTAGAGAGAATGGACTTTTGCTCCTTAGCTTTTTAATAAGCCAGTACATTGTGTATTTCTGATTATACCTTGTATTGGCTTATTTTTTTATTGCTATAATTGTGCAAAAAATCACAAGGAGAGGTGAGGAACTATGGAGAATAAAGTGCTGACTGTATGTCCGTATTGTGGAAGTGGTTGTCAGATGAATTTAATTGTTGAAGAGGGGAAAATCGTAGGCGCTGAACCAGCGGATGGAAGAACGAACGAAGGGAATCTGTGCCTTAAGGGTCATTATGGATGGGATTTCCTGAATGATCCGCAGATTCTTACCGCCCGTATCCGCAAGCCGATGATTCGTAAATCAGGGACACTGGCAGAGGTATCCTGGGAAGAAGCCATTCAGTATACAGCCGAAAAACTAACAGCAATCAAGGAAAAGTACGGACCGGATGCAATCATGGGAACCGGTTCAGCCCGTGGCCCGGGAAATGAAGCCAATTATGTCATGCAAAAATTTATGCGCGCTGTTATCGGAACCAATAATGTTGACCATTGCGCTAGGGTATGTCACGGGCCGTCCGTAGCTGGGCTTACCTATTCGCTAGGGGATGGCGCAATGTCCAATTCAATTCCTGAAATTGAGGACACGGATCTGTTGTTTATTTTTGGATACAATGCAGCGGTTACCCATCCCATTGTGGCGAGAAGAATTGTGCGTGCGAAACAGAAGGGCGCAACGATCATCGTAATCGATCCCCGCAAGACGGAGTCGGCCCGCATTGCAGATACTTGGCTGCCCCTTAAAGGCGGTACGAACATGGCGCTTGTTAATGCCTTTGGTCATGTGTTAATTGCTGAGGAGTTATACGACAAGCAGTATGTTGAGAAATATGTGGAAGGTTTTGCGGAATATAAAGCCACTGTACAGAAATATACACCTGAATATGCGGAGAGCATTACAGGAGTGCAGGCGGCCGAAATCCGCAAAGTAATGCGGCAATATGCGAGTGCCAACAAGGCGATGATCCTGTACGGTATGGGGGTATGTCAATTTGCCCAAGCCGTGGACGTTGTAAAGGGTCTGGCTTCCCTGGCGCTTCTGACCGGTAACTTAGGCAGACCTGGCGTCGGGATTGGTCCGGTCCGCGGCCAAAATAATGTACAGGGTTCCTGCGATATGGGGGCGTTGCCAAATGTCTATCCGGGATACCAGTCTGTTACGGATGACAAGATCCGTAAAAAATTTGAAAAGGCCTGGGGAGTGTCTTTACCTCGCAAAGTCGGGTATCGGATTACCGAGATTCCTCATCTCGTTCTAAAGGAAGACAAGGTGAAAGCCTATTATATTTTTGGCGAAGATCCGGTGCAGAGCGATCCGAATGCATCAGAAGTGAGAGAGACTCTGGATAAATTGGAATTTGTAATTGTCCAGGACATCTTCATGAACAAGACGGCCCTGCATGCCGATGTGATTTTTCCGGCTACCTCCTGGGGTGAGCATGACGGGGTCTACTCTTCAGCCGACCGTGGATTCCAGCAGATTAGAAAGGCGATCGAGCCGCCCGGTGAAGCAAAGCCCGATTGGCAAATTATCAGCGAGCTTGCCACGGCGATGGGCTATCCGATGTCCTACCGGAACACGGAAGAAATATGGGATGAAATGAGGGGGCTCACCCCGTCGTTTGCCGGAGCCAGTTATCGGAAGATGGAAGAACAGGGCAGTGTTCAGTGGCCTTGTCCGTCAGAAGATCATCCGGGCACACCGTATTTATATGAAGGGAACCGGTTTACCACTTCCAGCGGCAAAGGACAGCTGTTTGCCTCTGAATGGAGGGCACCGCAAGAGCAGCCGGATCAGGAATATCCGTTGTCCTTGTCCACAGTGCGTGAGGTAGGGCATTATTCGGTTAGGACGATGACCGGCAACTGCCGTGCCCTCAGTCAACTTTCGGATGAGCCTGGTTTCATCCAGATGAGTCAGGCGGACGCATCTAGCTTAGGGATTGAAGACGGCCAGCTTGTTCATGTTGTATCCCGCCGAGGCAGAGTGTTAGCCCGGGCACAGATCAGCAACCGTGTCAAAACCGGAGCCACCTATATGACCTACCATTTCTGGATTGGGGCCTGCAATGAGCTGACGGGTGATTATCTGGATCCGGTCTCCAAAACTCCGGAATACAAGTATTGTGCGATCCGCATCGAGAAAATTGCAGATCAACTGCGCGCGGAACAACAGGTTCAACAGGAATATGAGGCGCTCAGAGCACAGATGCATGTGGAGGCGAGACCGGTATGAATAATGTACTGCCGAGTCCGTTTGTCATTGCCGAAGCGGGCAAATGCATAGGCTGCAAGGCGTGTGAACTGGCATGTTTCGCAGTTCATAACGATCACAATGGGGTTGTGGCGGCTGTGGGTACTGTTACGGTACCGGTTATTCCCCGCCTGCATGTCGTTCGAACAGAGAGCTTCACACTGCCGGTACAATGCCGCCAGTGCGAGAATGCGCCTTGTGCGGAAGCCTGTCCGGTTCAGGCGATCCGGCGGGAAGAGGGGACAATGGTTATTCATGAAGAGAGCTGCATAGGCTGCAAAGGCTGTGCCATGGCTTGTCCGTTTGGAGCTATCAGTCTGAACAAAGCATTCAGCAACGGCAAGGTAGTCCCGCAGATTCAACTGAAGGAACGGCAGCATAACGCGATGGTACGTAGCGCCAAAGTGATCGCCTATAAATGTGATTTATGCCGGACCAGGGACCATAAGGACGGAGCTATGGGAAACGTTCCGGCTTGTGTAGAGGTCTGTCCGGTAGGGGCGCTGTCATTGGTTCATCCGGATACCAGTGTATCCAGGTCACGAACAGCAGCAGCTATGCGACTGTAACACCACTTCAATTCAGAAAAGAAGGTTGCACTATGTCGTATAAGGATCCAATCATTCATATTGACGAACAATTATGTACCGGCTGCAGACGTTGTGCGGCAGTATGTCCTGTGGGTGCCATTATCGGCGAACCAGGCCACCCGCAGACGATTGATGCTCATCGCTGCGTCGTTTGTGGACAGTGTGTGCAGATTTGTACCGCTTATGCTGCGGACAACGAGTCGACGACAGCCTCACGTGCGGTAAAGTTACAGGAAAGAGGGCAGCTCCCTAACGTGCGTGAGCCTTTGTTTGCTGCTTATTCGTCAGGGGATATCCAAAAGGTAAAAGCTGTTCTGGCTGATCCGAAACGGTTCAAGGTGGTGCAGTGCGCTCCTGCGATCCGAGTATCTTTGGCGGAGGAGTTTGGGCTGCCCTTCGGCACTTTAACCCCGGGGAAAATGGCGGCGGCGCTGAGACGGCTTAAGTTTGACCGGATTTATGATACAAATTTTGCTGCGGACGTGACGATTATGGAAGAGGGCTCAGAGCTGATTGGCAGAGTGATGTCAGGAGAGCGGCTGCCCATGTTCACCTCCTGCTGCCCGGCTTGGGTGAAGTATGCGGAGACGGCAGCACCGGAGCTGCTGGAACATTTGTCCAGCTGCAAGTCCCCGATGCAAATGGCTGGAGCCTTGTTCAAGACCTACGGAGCGCAGCTGGATGGAATTGCACCTTCGGATATTTTCAGCGTCGCGGTTATGCCCTGTACCTGTAAAAAATTTGAATGCAGCAGAGAAGAAATGAGTGTGGATGGTTACCGTGAAGTGGATCTCGTTATTACTACAAGGGAACTGGCCAGCTTAATCAAGGATCAAGGCATCGATTTCATTCATCTTCCCGACGAGCCGTTTGATTCACCGCTGGGCAAATACTCAGGAGCAGGCTCAATCTTCGGTGCCACAGGCGGTGTGATGGAAGCGGCGATACGAACGGGGTATGAACTGATCACCCATGAGCAGATTCCCAATCTGCAATTGGATTTTGTCAGGGGAGAGGAAGGCATACGGACGGCAGAAGTTCAGATTGGCGAATTGGAGCTCAAAGTGGCAGTAGTTGCAGGACTGAAATATGTGGATGCTGTTTTGGCAAAAGTTGCAGAGGGCACCTGCCCGTATCATTTCATTGAAGTGATGGCTTGTCCCGAAGGCTGTGTCAGCGGCGGCGGACAGCCCAAGCTCCTGTTGGAAACGCAACGGAAAATGGCTTATCAGGCCAGAAAGAGCGCCCTTTACCGCCACGACTCTCATCAGAAGGTCCGCAAATCTCATGAGAATCCAGATATTATCAAATTGTATAAGGACTTCTTAGGTGAACCGTTAGGCCATACTTCACATCATTTGCTGCATACCAAATTTGTTGACAGAAGTTTTAAGGAGGAGATGTCATGAACCGGTTTGTCATTGCCGATCCCGATAAATGTATAGGTTGCCATACTTGTGAAGTGGCCTGCGTAGTTGCCCATGCCGGGAATAATATGTTTCTTCAAGATGAGAGCGGGGCCGACTTCTATCCCCGGTTGACAGTCGTCGAGACCGACGAAGTTACCGCACCGGTGCAGTGCAGACATTGCGAGGATGCTCCTTGTGCCAATGTGTGCCCGAATGGCTCCATTACGAGCAAAGACAACAGCATTTTCATCAATCAGGATAGCTGTATTGGTTGCAAGACCTGTATGCTGGTATGTCCTTATGGGGCGATTACAATGGTTCCGGCACATAAAGGTGGCCAAAAGCAACTTCAATCCGGGCTTCGTTCCAATACAGCGGGTGCATGGAGGAGCAAGGAGAGAATTGTGGCGAACAAATGTGATTTGTGTGAAGACAGCGGAAAGGGCCCGGAATGCGTGCGGGTATGCCCCACCAATGCACTCCAATTCATTGTACCAAGCCAGATTGAGGACTCCATTTCCCGGAAAAGACTGGCCAGTGCGCAGTCATTACTGCAGTTCGGCGGTTTTTCGCGTCTCTAATTCAGTCACTATAACGCAGAAAGCAAGGTGGAGCGTTTGTCCGATATCTTGGTCGATCCCTTTGGTCGTTTGCATAATTATGTACGTATCTCCGTTACTGAGCGCTGCAACTTGGGCTGTCAGTATTGCAATCCGGGCAGAGTAGAAAAGGCTGTGGAGGATAATCCGCTTACCTTTGACGAGATTGAACGGATCGTAAGTGTACTCGCTGAGATGGGGGTAACCAAGGTGCGTC
The DNA here is from genome assembly GCF_008084145.1 of Paenibacillus faecis. Taxonomy (GTDB): domain Bacteria; phylum Bacillota; class Bacilli; order Paenibacillales; family Paenibacillaceae; genus Fontibacillus; species Fontibacillus faecis. The sequence goes on from NZ_VSDO01000002.1 coordinate 940,326, forward strand.
TTACCGGAGGAGAACCGTTGATGCGTCCGAACCTGGAAGAACTGGTTGCCAGGTTAAGGGCCATCTCCGGGATCGAACGTGTCGGTCTCACCACGAATGGACTGCTGCTCGCCCCCAAAGTGCAGAAGCTGCGTGATGCCGGGCTTACAGATCTCAACGTCAGCCTGGATTCTCTAATTCCAGAACGCTATTCCAGAATCACTGGGGGCGGCGATGTCAGCAAGGTGCTGCATGCTTTAGCAGCTGGTTTTAAGGCTGGCTTCGAGATACTGAAGCTGAATATGGTCTTGATGAAAGGTGTAAACGATGATGAAATTGAATCCTTTCTGCAGCTGACTCAGAAATATCCGCTGCACGTCCGCTTTATTGAATATATGCCCATGGGTCATGATATCAACGGATGGGAAGCGGGGTATATGCCTTTGGATGGAATACTGGAGCGCTGTGTCAAGGCTGGTTTTAGTCTTGAAGCAGGTCCAGACTCGGGTAGGACAACTGATGGGCCGACTGAAAAAGCAGCAGATTCCGGCCCGGCCCATTATTTTCGCATCCAAGGTGCGGCAGGGAAATTTGGCTTGATTCATCCGGTCAGCCAGCATTTCTGTAATTCATGTAACCGGCTGCGTATTACAGCAAACGGTCACGTTAAGCCGTGCCTCTTCTGGAACGAAGAGCTGTATATCCGGCCTTACATCGCTCAATCAGAGCTGCTGAAGCAATTGTTTCTGCGCGCCTTGGAAGCCAAACCTGGCCAGCATCTTATGATGGACCAACCGGGTAGCAAGCCACCCTTGAAGGCCACAATGCGCCTGATGTCGCAAATTGGGGGGTGAAAAACAATTGAACGACGATCCAATGTTTCGGGTGGAATCGGATGCTCTAGGGAGTGAAACGGTTCCTAGTGGGGCTTATTATGGAATTCACGCGGTAAGGGCCCGGGATAATTTTACGGTCAGCGGTCGGCCGGTGAATCCGCGGATCACGCGGGCCATTGTAATGGTGAAGAAAGCGGCAGCCAAAGTAAATGGCAGGCAAGGGAATATTTCCGAACAGGTGGCATCGGGTATTTTATCCGCTTGCGATGAACTTCTGCAAGGCCAGATGGATCAACACTTTATTGTGGATGCGTATCAGGGCGGAGCGGGAACGAGTACGAACATGAACGTTAACGAGGTGATAGCCAATCTGGCCATCGAGAAACTTGGTGGACATAAGGGGGATTACCGGCTGGTCCATCCGATAGATCATGTGAATCTCTATCAATCTACCAATGACGTGTATCCCACTGCCATGCGAATTGCGATGATTCCGCTGCTTCGCTCGCTTAGTGAAGAGTTTGCCTCTCTTCAGGAGGCATTGCAGGAGAAGGAGCGGGAATACGCCGATGTGTTAAGGTTAGGACGGACGGAACTCATGGACGCACTGCCCATCATGGCCGGACAAAGCTTTGGTGCTTATGCCAAAGCGATTGCACGGGACAGGTGGCGGCTGTACAAGGCGGAGGAACGGCTTCGGGAGATTAACCTTGGAGGAACGGCAGTGGGCACAGGAATGAATGCCCCCCTTGCTTATATTTATGCCATTGCAGAAGAGCTGCGGGAACTATCCGGAATGGGGCTGTGCCGCAGCGATTTTCCGATGGATGGCACACAGAATATGGATGTATTTGTGGAAGTTTCAGGTTTGCTCAAAGCTGCTGCGGTGAACTTGCTGAAGATATCTGGCGATTTCCGGCTGCTTAATTCCGGGCCCTCCGGCGGAATTGCAGAATACATCCTGCCGCCCATGCAGGTGGGTTCTTCGATCCTGCCCGGTAAAATGAACCCGGTCATCGCAGAGATGGCCGGGTCAGTCGCTATGAAGGTGATCTCCAATGATACAGCAGTCACTTTGGCGGCGGCCAGCGGACAGCTGGAGCTGAATGCCTTTGCTCCTTTAATCGCAGAATCTCTGCTTGAATCTCTTGAAATTCTTACTGAGGCTGTACGGCTCTTTCATGAGCGATGCGTGCGTGGGTTGAAAGTCGATACTGCGCATTGTCTCGAGCATTTGGAACGCTCCGGCGTCATGGCTGCCGCAGCGGTGACGTATCTGGGTTATGACGCCGCAGCTGAACTGGCTAAGTCTGCGGCGGCCTCGGACCGGCCGTTAAAGGAGATTTTGCTGGAACAAGGACTGATGACGAAAAAGCAGATCGATGCCATTCTGCACCCGCTGCAGGTTACCAAACCAGGCATCCCTGGAAGATCGAGTGATTTATAAAGGTTCTAGGATAACGAAGGAGCGCATGTTATGAGCTTAAATGATACCCCGCGTGGAGAACGAATGCACATTGCAGTCTTTGGAAGGCGTAATGCCGGCAAATCCAGTGTGATTAACGCTTTAGGCGGTCAGGAGACGTCCATTGTTTCTCCGGTAAGCGGGACAACGACAGATCCGGTTTATCAACCGATGGAGCTGTTGCCGGTGGGACCGGTAGTGCTCATTGATACCGCCGGATTGGATGATAGCGGAAGTTTGGGTGAACAGCGGATTCGCAAAACAAATCAGGTTCTGAGCAAAACCGATCTGGCGCTGCTGGTGATAGATGCTGTCCAAGGAGTAGGCGAATTTGAGCACAATCTTTTACAGAACCTGTCTGTCAAGAAGATTTCGGTCATTCTACTTTTGAACAAAGTAGACTTGCTCGAAGAGCATGGTGACGGTGAGGAACCCACTGTAGTGGCGGCAAAGGTAGAAGAACAGCTTCATTTGAAGCCAATGTTATTCAGTGCGCTCAGGAATACTGGGATCAAGGATCTAAAAGCTGCAATCGTTCGGGAGCTGCCGAGGGATGAAGACCGGTTCCGGCTAGTGGGAGACCTGCTGAATCCCGGAGACTTGGCTGTTCTGGTAGTGCCGATCGATAAGGCAGCACCTAAAGGAAGACTGATTCTGCCCCAGCAGCAGACCATTCGTGACATCATGGAATGTGATGCAGTTGCTGTTGTCACCAAGGAACAGGAGCTTGGACACACGCTCAAGATGCTGGGGCGCAAGCCCAATGTGGTCATTACAGATTCACAGGCATTTCTTAAGGTTCAGGCAGATACCCCAAAGGATGTCCCGCTCACGTCCTTTTCCATATTGTTTGCTAGATATAAGGGGGATCTTCCTCAGCTTGTACGCGGGGTTCGCGCTATTGGTCGTCTGCAGGACGGAGACCGGGTGCTCATTGCGGAAGCCTGCACGCATCACCGGCAATCCGATGATATTGCTTCCGTGAAGATTCCCCGCTGGCTGCGGGAACTGACAGGCAGGCAGCTTCAAATTGAACATGCCGCAGGCAGCGATTTCCCTGCAGGACTCGGTGGTTATTCACTGATCATTCACTGCGGAGCATGTATGTTGAACCGCAGGGCGATGCTGGGAAGGCTTGAAGAGGCGGAACATGCGGGTGTTCCAATTGTGAATTATGGTGTATTTATTGCCTACGTGCAGGGGGTGTTCCCAAGAGCCATCGAAATGTTTCCGTCTGCAATGCTGGCCTGGGAGGAGGGGTTATACCATTAATGCTTATATTAAAGCGGGGGTGTTCCAAAAGCCATCTGAATGGCTGCTGGAACACCCCCTTTTTGTGACAGCGTACATTGGGTGCAGCCTAAAACCGTAGATCTCGTTCGCCGTTACGGATACGCTGAAGTTGCTTTAGGGTCGCTTTTTTGACCGATTCCTTGGGGATGCGCTCCAGATTGTCATGAATCGTCTGCTCCCCAATGGCCCGCATCTCCTCATCGGCGTAATCCAGCAGGTATTCCTGAAACGTCATCAGGGAGTTCGGCTGACAGACATTATGGATTTGGCCGGATTTTGCCAGCTGCATGAAACGGTCTCCCGTGCGGCCTTCCCGGTAACAGGCGGTGCAGTAACTCGGCACATACCCGTCCCGGCAGAGACTTTTGATAATTTCCATAGGGGAGCGGTGATCGCCTACCATGAATTGCGGTTTGTCATCTTTATCTCTGTTCACACTGTATGCGCCAACACCCGTGGCGGAGCCTGCGCTGATCTGGGAAATGCCCAGTTTAATTATCTGATCACGAAATTCAGCGTCTTCGCGTGTAGAGAGTATCATTCCTGTATAGGGAACGGCTATTCGCAGAACGGCGACGATTTTGGCGAAATCCGAATCGCTGACCAAGAAAGGGTAATTGTCCAGATTCACATTCTCCGCTTCGCGCAGGCGGGGGACGGAAATCGTATGCGGTCCGCAGCCATAGGCCTGTTCCAGATGCTCGGCATGTTTTAACATGGCTATCGTTTCATATTTATAATCATAGAGTCCATACAGGACACCGATACCAACATCCTCGATACCCGCTTTCACGGCCCTATCCATGGCGGTCGTATGCCAATCATAATCACTTTTGGGTCCTTGCGGATGGTATTGCTTGTAACTAGGTCTATGATAAGTCTCCTGAAATAAAATATAAGTTCCAATTCCCGCCTCAGCCAGCTTGATATAGTCATCGATTGTTGTTGCAGCGATATTGACATTGATCCGACGGATACTGCCATTGTCCAGCTTCGTATCGTAAATGGTCTTTATGCAGTCGAGAATATAATCGATGGAACAATTGCGGGGATCCTCTCCCGCTTCCAGAACAAGCCGTTTGTGTCCCAGAGACTGCAAAACGGTAACTTCCTGGGCAATTTCATCTAAGGTTAAGCGGCTGCGTGTGAATTCTGAATTGGAATGTTTGTAACCGCAGTATACGCAATTATTGACACAATAGTTGCTGACATAGAGTGGTGCGAACAATACAATCCGGTTGCCGTAGATTCGTTCCTTGATGTCTCTGGATACCTGATAAATCTCATGGAGTGTTTCCTGATCTTCCACATTTAAAAGGACAGCTGCTTCTTGTGAGGTCAGCCCTTTGCATTGTCTGGCCTTCTCAAGAATTGCGGACACCTTGGCCCGATCCGATCCGGCAGTTTCTCCAAATCGCAGCGCTTCTTTGATCTCTTCGTCCTGAATGAAATCCGCCGGACGACTTTCATTTACTCGGCTCACGAACATCCACTTCTTTCTGGGTTAATTATTAGATTGACAAGCAGACTTGAACTCTTCCAACTCGATTGCGAGATGACAACAGGCTGATTCGGTGGCTTCCTTACAATGGAACGTGCTGTGCAGAAGTGCGGGATAGATAATTCAGACTATCTCCCCGGCCCATATCCACATGGAATCCGGCAGCTTCAATCCGCTGTTCCAGGCAAAATCTGCATTGGGCGGATTCGTCACCCAGACAGATTTTGTTATTGTAGAGCGTATATTGCGCTCGTACATTCAAAGGAGAGAGATTTGGCATGACCACATTGGCACCTGCTTGTAACGCCAGTTCCCGGCCGTTCGGATGAGCGGTTCCCATGGCTGTTGTGGCAGGGATTAGAGCATTCGGCACGAAGAGCCGGGCCAGAGCAATCATATCAAGTGTGTTTATAACGGTTCCGGCCGGCTCGTCCTTTAAGGGTGTGGCCTGATGCGGCAAAAAAGGGCCAATGCCGATCATATCCGGTTCAAGCGCCTTAAGATACAGCAGATCTTCAGCCAAATCCCCGGGAGTTTGTCCTGGTAAACCGACCATGAAGCCTGCACCCACCTGATAGCCGAGGGACTTGAGCGCCTTCAACCGATTCCGGCGGCTGTCAAAGGTCATGGTCGGGTGCAGGGCTTCGTACAGCTTGCGGGAGGCCGTCTCATGGCGCAGCAAGTAACGGTCAGCTCCGGCCGCGAGCAGTGCAGCGTAAGTCTCATCATCCCGTTCACCAATCGACAGTGTTACCGCGGTATCCGGGTAGAGTGTTTTGATGCGTGTAATGAGCCCGGCCAGCTTCTCAGTGGTATACCAGTCGTCTTCTCCGCTCTGCAGAACAAAGGTACGATAACCTAGCTCATACCCTTCCCGGCAGCATTCCAAGATTTGTTCAGGTTGGAGCCGATAGCGGCGGACTGTCTTATTGCCGGAGCGTATGCCGCAATACAGGCAGTTCTGTTTGCAAATATTGGAGAATTCGATCAGCCCACGCAAAAATACACGGTCGCCATAACGTTCCATTCTTTTCAGATGGGCGAGGTGATGCAGCCGCTTTTTTAGATTTTGGTCCGGATTCCTCAGCACAGCAATGATCTCTTGAGCTTCCAGTGATTCTTCTTCATATAATCGATCCAGCAGTTGTTCCGTTGACATCACTCCCTATCTTGGAGAGGATTAAACCAAATAACCAAAAAATAACATTAATTCCTAGGAAAAATTGTAACAAAAGTAAAAATAGAGAACAGTGAGTTTTGTGGTTGAAATTGAGGTTCAAGGAGGAGGGAAAGCGGGACAGCCGGAGATCCGATCCGGACGGGTATACACATTACATGAATTCTGACGAATGAAACCAACGGTGGTGATTCCTAATTGTTCCGCCAGCTCAAGCGCTAGTCCGGTGGGGGCAGATTTGGACAAAATCATTTCACAGCCTATTTTGGCTACTTTCAATAAGATTTCCGAAGAAATCCGTCCGCTGAAAACAACAATTTTGTCATTGAGTTTCAAATGTTGCTTCAGGCAGTAGCCGTAAATTTTGTCAAGTGCATTATGACGACCAATGTCGCTGCGGGCCAGCAGCACCCCGCCGGCATCGCAAATTGCAGCAGAATGGACGCCACCGGTGCGATGGAACAGCTCTGATCCGGTTTGCACTTCCTCCATTAAGCGGAAACAATCGTCGAACGAAAGTGACACATGTACCCCGTCCGCAATTTTGGCCGTTCTGGCATCATTAATGTAGACGAAGCCATGCCGGCTAGACCCGCAGCAGGAAGTTACATATCGCTTGGCAAACAGCTGACGGTGCAATGGGCTTAAGTGGTCTATAGTTACGTGGACGAAACCTTCTTCTTCCTGACTCCAAATTGACTTGATATCCTGGAACCCTCTAATGATTCCTTCGGATGCCAAGTAACCGATTACCATGTCCTCGATATATTCAGGAGTGCATACCAAAGTGACGAATTCATCACCGTTTATTTTGATTGTGACCGGATGCTCCGTAACAATAAGATCTTCTTCCATCGTGATATGTCCACTGCGGTAACGTATAATTTCCCCATGCCGCTCGGATTCGAGTTTCAATGCAATCATCCTTTTTCGTTAGAAATTGAACATCTCAACATTTCCTTTAAATGATAAATAATACCATTTTAAAACACGTTATTACTACATCACTTTTTATAATAAGTGTCAATTTAATATCTCACATATAGCCTTTACGTTCTTCATGAATCAGAACTATTTTAGGAGTTGAACGCTATGGTATAACGGGTCAGAGGACTAGGCGAGTTATGTATTTGAAACGGATTGAAATAGCGGGCTTTTTTAGTGTTTATACATGTTGCTGCAAGCCCAATAGAATCAACAAAAATGGTTTCATAGTTTTATTTAACCCGACACATGGGGCAATTGATAGCCTTGGAAAGGAAAGGTTTTTTCACATTCTTCACCTGCAGCTCATTTGAATTAAAAGGAATTCTTCCCGTTATTTTGGTGCATATAGCGGATGGAGAGGCGAATTAGCTGGAAAACCTCCCGCTAATTCGCCCGAAATAGCGTATATCGGCAATAGGGCCGCGAAATAGATGGAGTTTTTCCAGCTAAATCCGATAGAAGGGCCAAGGGTGGTGAATTAACGGGAAGTTTTCCCGTTAATGATGTGGACTCCGTCGGTGGGGGATTAAAATTGCATTTGTGGACGTTTCCTTATCTGGCCGGAATCCGGCTTGAAGCCAAATGCTCGATAAAGGCCTGGAGGCTGGGGTCCATGAACGTATGTTTGCGGTAGACGAGACCGACTTTTTTTCGGGGGGCCGGCTCGGCTAAGGGAATGACGGATACCCCGGGGGAATCCAGCATTCCCGCATAAGACGCGGGGAGGACCGTTCCGCCGACATGCTGCTGAACCATCTGCATCTGGGACTCCATGGTCGACAGCTCCATGACCGGCTTCAGCGACAGACCTACCGCATGGCACGCGGTGTCGATCATTTGCCGCACAAAAAACTTTGGCTGGAACAGGACTAGCGGTATTTCGGCAAGCTGTTCCAGCTTCACCGCGGTGAAGTCCGAGAAGGGATGACTGCGGGAAACGACAAGAACAAGCTCCTCGTCATAGAGGGGCAGGTTGATCAACTGCTCATCTTCCAGCGGCAAAAAGACAACGCCCAGATCGAGCCGGTTGCCGAGCAAACCGTCACGGGTTTCTTCGGTCGCCAGTTCGACCACGTTCAACTCGATTCCCGGATATTGACGGTGAAACGAAATGAGCGCATCGGTCAGCAGATGGTTGCCGGAGCAGCCGATCTGGAGCCTGCCCCGCTGAAGGCCGGCGATCTGGCCGATTTCCAGCTTGGCCTGCTCCAGCTCATGCAGAATCCGTCTGGTATGTTCCAGCAATATCGTGCCGGGCTGCGTGAGGTGGATTTTTTTCCCGGAACGGTGAAATAACGGGGTCCCTACCTCTTGCTCCAGTAAACGGATTTGGTGGCTTAACGTCGGTTGGGTAATGCCGAGCCGGTCCGCGGCCTTCGTGAAATGAAGCTCTTCGGCCACCGCCAAAAAGTAATCCAATAGTCGATGCTCCATATGCAGTGTCTCCAATCCCGGTTGATCACCAATTTGATAGATAGTATCTATGATATGGAAAAATCTCCGTGTTGGCTAGGAAAATCGAAAAATGAAACGGGCAATCGATCCATAGAGAGAAACTATGATAATTATTGATATCATAATATTGATCAATGCTAAAACAAAGGGTATAGTTAGTGACAGAAGTTAACGGAACAGAGAGGGAGCGAATCGCAGTGGGCAAAATACAAATCGTACGGCGCGAGCAGCCGAAAACCAAACCGGACCCGGAGAAGCTGGGCTTCGGCCAATATTTTACCGATCATATGCTGGTGATGGATTATTCAGCGGAGACAGGGTGGCGGGAACCTGAAATCGTTCCTTACGGACCGATCTCCCTGGATCCGTCCGCCATGGTGCTTCATTACGGCCAGGAAGTATTTGAAGGCATGAAAGCTTATACGCTGGAAGACGGCCGGATCGCCCTGTTTCGTCCCGACATGAACATGAAGCGGATGAACCAGTCCTGCGAACGGCTCAGCATCCCTCCGTTCGATCCGGAGACGGTGCTGGAAGGGATCGTCGAGCTGGTCAGCCTGGACCGGGACTGGATTCCGGACGGCGACGATACTTCCTTGTACATTCGTCCCTTTATTATCGCGACGGAACCGTGCCTTGGCGTACGGGCGGCCAAGGAGTACAAGCTGATCGTAATTTTGTCCCCCGTGGGCTCCTACTACCCGGAAGGGATTCATCCGGTATCGATCTACGTGGAGGATCAATTCGTCCGGGCGGTTCGCGGGGGAACCGGAGCGGCCAAGACGTCGGGAAACTATGCCGCGGGGATCAAGGCCCAGGAAACGGCGAAAGAACAAGGCTTTTCCCAAGTGCTCTGGCTTGACGGCGTAGAGAAGAAATACATCGAGGAAGTCGGCAGCATGAACGTCTTCTTTAAAATCGGCGGCGAAGTCGTTACGCCTGCCTTGTCCGGCAGCATTTTGGCCGGAATCACGCGGGATTCCGTGATCACGATGCTGCGCTCCTGGGGGCTTACGGTTACGGAACGGAAGATATCCGTCGAGGAACTGTTTGAAGCCGCCCGGAAGGGCCTTTTGGAAGAAGCGTTCGGCACCGGTACGGCTGCGGTTATCTCTCCGATCGGAACGATGAAATGGGAGCAGGAGCAGATCACCATCGCCGGCGGCAACACGGGAGAGTACGCCAAGAAACTTTACGATACGATAACGGGGATCCAAAAGGGACTCCTGGAAGACCGTTTTGGCTGGATGAAAGAAATTCAGGAATAACGGTAGACCGCTTTGTACCACATACCATGACCACCCGCCGCCCGGCTGCCCAGCCGGGCGGTTTTTTGCCTTCCGCTGAAGTTCCAATGGGAATCAGGAAGGAATTTCAAAGCGGTTGTCGAATATTCATGACGTGAATGAGACATGAGACGGATCTCGGCTTGAAGTTGACCTTACATAGGGGGGAAGTCATGCATACTGCGGAATTTGCTAAATTGCTGGGCATGATCATGAAGGACTACCAGACGCATATGGAGGAGGAATTGGCTCCCGCGCTCACGACGTCCCAACTGACCGTACTGGAGGTATTGGAGCGTGAAGGCAAGCTGAAGCCGTCCGAATTGATCCCCTTTCTGTCCACCACGCCGGCGGCGGTAACGATGCTGCTTGACCGGATGGAGCGGGGGGGACTGATTCGCCGGGACCGCGATGAGGGCGACCGCCGGATCGTGTGGGTTTCGATCACGGAGAAAGGCAAACGCGAGGCGGAACGGGGCGTACAGGTCAGAGAAGCGTACTTGGGCGGGGTGCTGGACCGGATTTCTACCCACAACCAGCAGCTTCTCGTCTACCTATTAGGGAAAATTTCCGGAAAATAACCGGCTGTGCAGGGCTTTGACGAAAGTAAAAATGCGAGTTGCCGAGGAGCGTGAACTCCAGCCGGCAGCTCGCATTTTTTTACGATAAAAATAGGATTTCCAACTTCTCACGCCATCACGCCATTCTTCCGAGGATCACATTTCTCCGGCCATGCCGCCCGATTTGCAGGCTTCGCCGACCCCGCGATACAGCCGATCTTCCCACAGATTCCAAGGATACAAGCGGGGCGGAAGCGAGACCAGGTCGATCATCTCCTTGCTGACCGGATGGGGGAAGCCTACATAAAGCGACCACAAGGCGATCTGTTCGCCGGGCTTGTTTAAGGCGGCTCCGTATTTTTGGTCGCCGTAAAGCGGGCAGCCCAGATGGCTGAACTGCACGCGAATCTGATGGGATCTTCCGGTATGGAGCCGGATTTGTACCAGGGACAAATTGTCCTGAACGGAAGTGCCCAACACCCGGTAATCGAGCTTCGCGTCTCTGCCCCCCGGCGTGCCTTTCTTGACCACGCGGACCGTGTTGGTCTTCTCGTCTTTCAGCAGCGTATCGGTCAAGGTGCCGCTGGCCTGGGCGGGAATTCCGCGGACGACGGCCACGTAGCCCTTCTCGAAACCGCGCGTCCGCACCGCATCGGACAATCTGGACGCGGCCTTCGACGTTTTGGCGAAGATCATGGCCCCGCCGACGGGCCGATCGAGCCGGTGAACGAGACCCAGATACACATTGCCGGGCTTCCCGTACCTTTCTTTAATATCCGCCTTTAGCAGGTTGAGCAAGTCGGGATCTCCGCTGGCATCCTCCTGGGTGGGGACATTGACCGGCTTCTCGATACCGAGCAGATGATTGTCCTCGTAAAGGATCGTCATGCCCGGCTCGCCTGAAGTACGCATGAAACCGCCCTCCTCAGTCCTCCCAGCGGCCCAAGATGCCGCATGGAAGATTCAAACCGGACCGGGTAATCGGTAGCCCCAGCTCTCCGGCCGTGATACGTCCGCCGTACTGCTTCTTGACGGTCATGGACAAGATGTTGTGCAGCACGGTCGGCGAGATCCCGGTCGTGTAGGAATTGATCAGGAAGAACAGCGGGGTATCCGATAAAATGGAGAGACATGACTCCACGAACGGATAGAGGCTTGTTTCCAGCTTCCACATTTCGCCTCCGGGTCCCCGGCCGTAGGACGGCGGGTCCATAATAATCGCATCGTATTTGTTGCCTCGCCGCTGCTCCCGCTGGACAAACTTAAACACGTCGTCCGTGATAAAACGGACGGGGCGGTCGCCGAGACCGGACAGAGTCAGGTTCTCCTTGGCCCATTGCACCATCCCTTTGGCGGCGTCGACATGCACGACCGAAGCGCCGGCCGAGGCGGCCGCCACGGTAGCTCCGCCGGTGTAGGCGAACAAATTGAGCACCTGGATCGGACGACCCGCCGCGGCGATCTTGTCCATCATCCAGCGCCAGTTCGCCGCCTGTTCGGGAAACAGGCCGGTGTGCTTGAAATTGGTCGGCCGAATATAGAATTTGAGCCGATCGTAAGAGATGGTCCAGCGGTCGGGAATCTGCTTCTTCATCTCCCATTGGCCGCCCCCGGAGGAGCTGCGGTGATAATGGCCGTGGACATCTTGCCACTCCTTGTTTTCGTCCCGGATGGGCCAAATGATCTGCGGATCCGGACGGCGCAGCACGACATCGCCCCAACGCTCCAGCTTCTCTCCGTTCCCGGTATCGATAACCTCATAATCGTTCCAGTCGTTCGCTACATACATGTGACTTAAACCTTCCTTCCGTTTCAAAAGAACGGCCCTTCGCGGACCGCCCGAATCAATAATCGCTGCCTTAATGTAGAGTTCGCTAGTTATTGTACCTTATTTTTCTATCGGCATGCCAGCATCCGCGAAAAACTTGTTCCCCTGTCGTTTCCGGCTTTTTTAAATATAGACGTTTTAAGTACTTTGAAAAAAGGGGGTTCTGTGATAGTCTGTTTTGAAAAGTATAGATGGGAGGAGAGATGCGCTCATGCTTCGCCGTTTTTTTACATACTATCGGCCTTATAAAAAGTTGTTCATTCTCGACTTTACCTGCGCGGTCGTCGCAGGCTTGCTGGAACTCGGCTTTCCCGTGGCCGTCAATCATTTTGTGGACGAATTGCTTCCCGGCAAGAACTGGACTCTAATTCTCTGGGCTTCCGCCGCGCTGCTGGGCGTTTACTTGCTCAATACGGTGCTCAATTACATCGTGACTTACTGGGGACATATGCTCGGGGTCAATATCGAGACGAATATGCGAAAAAAAATGTTCGACCACCTGCAGAAGCTGTCGTTCCGGTTCTATGACAATCACAAGACCGGCCACCTGATGTCCCGGATTTCCAACGATCTCGACAATATCGGGGAGGTCGCGCACCACGGGCCGGAGGATCTGTTTATCGCCGGAATGACCCTGGTCGGATCGTTCCTGCTCATGCTAGGTATTAATTGGAAGCTGGCGGTGCTGACCTTCCTGATCGTGCCGATCCTTGTCTGGGCGGCTTTATATTTTAACGGAAAAATGACCAAAACCTACCGCGGCCTGTTTTCGGCCCTCGCCGATTTTAACGCCCGCGTGGAAGAGAACATCGGCGGGATCCGCGTCGTTCAAGCGTTCGCCAATGAAGAGCATGAGAAGGCGTTGTTTGAGGAAAACAACGGAGAATACCGGCAAACCAAACTTCGCGCTTATAAAATTATGGCCGGGAGCTTGTCGGTGAACTACATGCTGATGAGGCTCGTCTCTTTGTTCGTGATGGTCTGCGGTACGTGGTTCGTCATTCGCGGCGAGTTGTCCTATGGGGAATTTATCGGCTTTTTGCTGCTCGCCAACGTGTTTATCCGCCCGATTGAAAAAATCAACGCCATCATCGAAAGTTACCCCAAAGGCATCGCCGGATTCAAGCGTTATCTTGAAATCATGGATACCGCGCCGGATGTGGCCGATGCGCCGGAAGCGGTCGACGCCGGCTGGCTCAAAGGGGATATCGCTTTCGACCGGGTTACGTTCGGCTACGACGACGGACCGCCGGTCGTTAACGATATCAGCCTGAGGATTCGGGCGGGGGAAACCATCGCCTTCGTCGGTCCTTCCGGGGCGGGCAAAACGACGCTGTGCAGCTTGCTGCCGCGTTTCTACGAACCGACTGCGGGCCGGATCTCGATCGACGGCCAGGACATCCGCAGTATGACCCTGGCGTCGCTGCGCCGCAATATCGGGATCGTCCAGCAGGATGTTTATCTGTTCTCCGGCACGATCCGGGACAATATCGCTTACGGCAAGCTGGGCGCGGACGAAGAGGAGATTTGGGCGGCGGCGCGCCGGGCGCAGCTCGAGGATTTCATCCTGGCCCAGCCGGAAGGCATGGCCACGGTGATCGGCGAGCGCGGCGTGAAGTTGTCCGGGGGACAAAAACAGCGGCTCGCCATCGCGCGCATGTTTCTGAAGAATCCGCCGATCCTCATTCTCGACGAAGCGACCTCCGCGCTCGATACGGAAACCGAGCTGGCGATCCAGCAATCGCTTGCGGAGCTGGCGGAAGGGCGCACCACGCTCGTCATCGCCCACCGGCTGGCGACCATAAAAAATGCCGACCGGATCGTCGTCGTGACGGCGGAAGGCATTTCGGAACAAGGCCGCCACCAGGAGCTGGTGACGGCGGGCGGGCATTACAGCCGCTTGTATGAGGCCCAGTTCGGAAGCTTGCAAAACGTATAGCCCGTTTAGGCAAAGTTGTAGCGGTAGTAGTTCTGCGCCCGAACGGTCCGGAAACCGGTGGATTCGTACAGCCGCATGGCGTTCGGGTTGTCCAGCGCGACCTCCAGCCATACCTCGCAGCCGGACGCCGTTTCGCGGCGAACAACCTCGCGGAGGGCGGCGGATCCGATGCCGTGTCCGCGATAGGACGGGGAGACGGCAAATCCGTAAATCCAGGCTTCCCCATTGGACCGGGAGACCCGGAGCTTGCCGACCGGATTATCGTCGAGCATCAAAAGCTCATTCTCCGCGACCGTTTCGTAATTTTCATAGAAGGACAGGGACTCATCCAGCGGCATATCGAAGCCGTCGCTGTCGAACCGGGCGAGCACAGGGACATCCTTGGCCTCCGCACGACGCAGGATTACATCTTCCCGGACGGGCAGCGAGAGATCCCCGCTCGGCTCGTACTTCATCTGATACTCCGAAAAGTCGTAGGTAAACGGCACGCTATTCAAAAAAGCCTTGGCGGATTCGCTGTTTTCAGGCGCGTTTAATAAAATTTGCTTATATTTCGCTAAGCGCTCCGGAGTAAGAACTTTTTGCAGCAGTCCGGTAAATACCCCCTGACGCCGGTACTCCGGATGGACCATGCCGCAAAGTTCCACCGAGCTGCCGAAATCGTAAAATCCCAAAAAGCCGATAAGCCGGCCATTCCGATATTCGGCCCAATCGGCTTTCTCATCGGGTTTGCGGGACAGCAGCGTGTCCCAATTCAGCTTCAGCACGATGGAATCGCGGGCTTCGCAAATGCGCTGCAGCTCTTTGACGTCCTCCCAGTTAAACGGGTTTGTAACGATCACGCTAAATCACTTCCTCTCGGGAGTATTCTAGCCGGTTTTTGGAAAAAAAGCACGTGTGACACCATTTCGCCGTTTTCCCGTACTACTACTATAACCGTTAAACGGGAGATATCAGGAGACGGAGGGATTGGACATGGAGACTGTGAAGAAGAATCCGGGAACCAAGAGGAATTTTAAGTTGGGGGGAATAACGACGGCGGCCGTTGCCGGCCTGATCGTCCTGGTCGTAGGGGCCAACAGCTTTGCGCAAGTCGAATACGGACATGTGGGACTTTATAAGACGTTCGGGAAACTGGACAGCAATATTTTGTCCCCGGGAATTCATTTGAAAATTCCGTTTTTTCAGACGGTCATCCAGGTCAACACGCAGGTCACCAAGGCGGAGACGGATACGAGCGCATCTTCCAAGGATTTGCAGCCGGTATCCACGCATGTGGCGGTGAACTACTCCGTGAACAAGGAATCCGCTTATAACCTCATGAACAATGTCGGAAGAAACGTAGACGCCGTCATCATTAACCCGGCCGTTCAGGAAATCGTCAAGGAGGTGACGGCAAGATACCAAGCTGAGGATTTGATCGCCAAACGCGATATTGTCGCGGGCGAAATCAGCGAGCATTTGACGAACCGTCTGGCCAAATACGACTTGATCGTCAACGAAATCAACATCGTCAATTTCAAATTCTCCGATGCCTTCAATCAATCGATCGAAGCGAAGCAGGTCGCCCAGCAGCAGGCGCTGAAAGCCAGCAACGATTTGAAACGGATCGAAATCGAAGCGAAGCAGAAGATCGCTCAGGCGCAAGCCGAGGCGGAGTCGCTCAAGCTGAAAAAGCAGGAGGTTACGCCGGAACTGGTACAGTTAAAACAGATCGAAGTTCAGGAGAAGGCCCTCGAAAAATGGGACGGACGCCTCCCGTCCGTTACGGGGGGAGCCACGCCGTTCATCGATATCCAATCGTTTACCAATCAGCCCTGATTCAGCTTTCGCTTACGAATCCGCCGACTTGCCGTCGGCGGGTTTTTCGTTTCGTCCGGACCCCCGTACGGCTCCGGCGATCCAGTAAACCCACGGAATCAGAAATTCCGTGACAATGAGCACGGGAGCGGTTCCCTCCACCAAAAACTTGGTCAGCTCCGTATGCGATTTGGCGATCGTTAGGGAGAAAATAACGGAAAAAGCGGTAACCGGCAAGGTGAGAGGCTTGTGATCCTTGACCCCCGTCAACTGGGCAATGCATAAGGATGCCGTGAAAATAATAAAGGAGATTTTGACGAAAATGCTGGTTAACCACAGGATAATCAGAACAGGGTCCAGCGTCTCGATAAAAGAACCTACCCGAATAAACCGAATCAGCTCCATGTCGGGATAAGTCAGGTTCGCGCCCAGCTCCGGGCCGAAGGTCAGCAGCACCGGAATCGTGTGAGACAAGATAATGACCAAAGAGCTGAGCGTGGTGAAGAAGAAAGTGCGATACACTTTTTTGGGAGTTTTCAAATAGGGAAAAACCAGAAACAAATAGGCAAGTTCTCCCAGCATGACGGCCATCAAATAAGATCCGGAGCCGATATCTTGAAGAGATAAGTGAGTCACCAGCGCGATCAGCATGTCCCCTTGGATCTCCTGCATCGCCAGGATGGGGATGACGATGAAAGCGAGGGCGCTGATCAGGTAGATTCCTTGGGCGATGCGGAAAATCGTTTCCACTCCGCTGCGAACCGCGTAGGCGATGCAGATGGAAAAGATGGTGGCCACCGCCCATGGCGGCGTTCCGATCAAATACACGGACAGCAGAAAGTCGGATAACTGACGCAGGTTTACGGCCGCGAGCAGGAGCTGGGCACCGATGATCATCGTAATAAACAAGACATGCAGCCAGCGGCCCACGAGTTCGCTTCCGTATTGGACAAGAAATTCGTCCGGCCTCGAAGATGCGATTTTATAGGCGGGGTAAACCAGGATCAGTCCCACAAAGGCGCCTAGAACCATAGCCGCCGGAGCCGAATAACCGCCGCCAGAAATCATAATGCCCAGAAGAAATGCGATGACGGTGGTAAAGATGTATAAATTATAAAGCGAAAAAACTTGGTTGGAAGTAACGGATTTATACATGTGAGCGGCCTCCGCATTTTGGATTCAAAAAAGCCAGGATTCCACCGTCTTACTGATCGATTGGGACAGCATCGGCAGATTCCACCGGTCTTTCAGCATAAATTGAACTTCGGCCAATAGAAACAGCAGGAAGGAGACGGCCAGAACGATCCGGCGGTGTGCCCGGTCCCCTCCTTTTTTACGCTGCTGGTTCCATTGGTATCCCATAATTACCACAAACGATATTCCGATCCAGAGCATTTGATCATCCCCCCGTTATTTGTAGTTGTTTTGCGTGACCGAACGGGTGATGCCTCCGGTTCGGTCCAACTTGATCTTGATTTTAACCTCAATCGGCAATTCGGCTGCGTAGTACTCCCGCCACTCGGGCTCGATTTTCCTCCAGACCTTCGGGTATCTCCAATCGAGATATTGGCTCATCAAAAAAGCGTCGGACCGCGCCTTTCTCGTTTTGGCCAGCACCTTTTCCAACCGGGCCTTGATGTCTTGTTCCATCAGGTCTTCGATCTTTTCAAGTTTATCGGGATCCTTCAGGTCGACCGAAGCGTTGGAGGAAAGAACATACGCGCTGGCTTGGCTGAGGACTTGAAAAGCGACCTTTCCTCCGCGAATCACGGGCTTCAGTTTGGTGCCGATATTTTGGGCGACACAGCTGATGTCTTCCCCGCCGGAGGGAGAATTCACCGTGACGATAGAGGAGGTCAACTGGGAACTGATCCAGAGGGCCCCCCGTAATTCCTGCGGATTCAGCTCCACGTTGGACATTTTACCTTTGCTGAAGATGGCGGCTCCACCGGTCCCCATCCATCTTTCCTTTTCGGAAGTCTGGGCTTCAACCTCGGGCTGCTTGCTGAAGCTCAGGAGAGGAAGCAGGATATCGCCGCCTTGATATCCGGCCATGATAAAGTCTTTGACCGTCGTGTCCAGGGTGACATGCTGATTAATGTATTTTCGTAAAATATCCGAGACGAATCGTTCGAAAATTAAAGGAGTATAGCTAATATCGCGTAAACTTTGGGGCGTGACGAACAGATTCGCGCTGAGATGGAAGGCGGGCTGGCGGTTGACAAACTCCAGTACGGGATCGAGCCCCTGTTCCGCCAGTCTGCGGCCGACAATAATGATTCGGGTTTGGCCGAACGAGATGGTCCGCGACATATCCACCTGAATTTCCCGAAGCGCTTCGCCGATGTTGGATGCCCGTTTGGTGATAAAAGAGAAAGGTTCCCCCTTGGCTTGTCCAGATCCGCCGGCTTGCCCGGGAATCATCCGGTTGGGCAGCGGGAAGCCGATCGTCAGCTCGAACTCTCCGTTTTCGGTCCGGTCTATCAGCATGGTCAGGGCAAACGCGCGGCTGTTGATCTCCTTGGAGGACCAGCAGCCCCCGGTTACGATCAGTATGACGATCGCCAGGCCGGTGGTGAACGCCAACCTTATGTTCTTGTATCTGTTATGGATCATCAATTTCCCTCACCCTTTTTTTTCGCCCAGCCCCTGGAGTCGTTGGTTTGCCGAGTATGGTTCTTGGTAGTTAGCGGGGGGCGCTTGCGCATGTGCCACCAAGGGGCTCGAACCAGCGTATCCTTCAAATCGCTATTGACCAAAGGGGCGAGGGGAGCCATATAAGGTTCGCCGAAAGATCTCAAGTTGATCAAGTGGATGTAGATCAGAATCAGCCCGCAGGCGATGCCGTACAGACCGAACAATGAAGCCAAAAACATGATGGGAAACCGCAGCAGCCGAAAAGCCAGCCCCAGGTCAAAGTGCGGAATAATAAAGGAGGCGATCCCGGTCAACGACACGATAATGACCATAGCCGCCGACACGATCCCCGCTTCCACCGCCGCGGTTCCGATAATCAGCGCGCCGATAATGGAGACGGCCTGTCCGATCGCCTTGGGAATCCGAATGGACGCTTCGCGCAGCGCCTCAAAAGCGAGCTCCATAATAAAGGCCTCGAGCAGCGCCGGGAAGGGCACGATTTCCCGGGAAGCGGCAAGCGTATAAAGAAGCTGCGACGGAATCATTTCCGGATGAAATGTGGTGATCGCGATATATAGGGAAGGCAGCAAAAGGGACACGAGCACGAAGATGTAACGTATCCAACGAATCCATGTCGCCGCTACAAATCTTTGATAGTAATCTTCAGCCGACTGAAGCAGCATCGACAAAGTGACCGGGATCAGCAATACTATCGGTGTTCCGTCGACTATGATGGCGATCCGCCCTTCCAGCAATGAGGCGGCAACCACATCAGGTCTTTCGGTATACTGCATTTGGGGGAAGGGGGAATAGGGATTATCCTCAATCGCTTCCTCCAGATAGGAAGCGCCCAACACCCCGTCGATGTCGATGTAGGACAGTCTCCGCTTCACCTCGTCAACCATGCCGGGCTTGGCCACGTCCCGGATAAAGGCAACGACGATATCGGTTTTCGTTTCGGTCCCGACTTTAAGCGCTTCGCATTTGAAGTTTATATTTTTAAGCCGTCTGCGCAATAAGGTAAGATTGATCTCCAGATCCTCGATGAACGCTTCCCGCGGCCCGCGGATGACGGATTCGTTCGGGGCTTCGCTGACGGAACGCGTCGGATAGGCTGAAATGGAAAAGGTCAGCATCCGCGGGTCTCCATCCACGATCAGCAGGGCGCCGGCATCCAGCACCGCGTCCAGTGCCGCGTTAAGGTCCGTAACCACTTTATTTTGAGAAACCGCCAGTCCCTTATCATCCAGCAAAAAGCGGTAAATGTCGTCCCCTTCCAGTTCTTTGGCCTCTGCCTGGAGACTCCTCATAATAAAGTTTTGGACTGACGGTTGGCTGATCATCCCGCGCAGGTAAATCAGCACGCACGCCTGGCCGGTGCCGAGAACAAATTGCCTGTAGATGACATCGGAGCATAGATCGAGCTGCTGTTGAATCCGGTCCAGACGCCGACTCAGGCTGGCGTCGCCCGAAGCATGTTCTGGATTCGAAGCAGAAGAGGGACCCGCTTTATTCCCTTTGGCCGCGGCTTCCTGATTTGAATCTTTCGTGCCGCCGTGCCGCGCCTGTCGTTTTTTTCTCCAAAATGGCAAGACGAGAGACCTCCTTTTCACGCAGGTTGACACTATAAAGATTTGCGGGAAGCAGGAAAATTATTCTTTTCGACCGATTTAAATACAGACTTTGGAACTATTTAATTATGGGGTCATTTGATCGATATTTATGATATAGCCTGAATACATCGGCCTGTTGGGCGTGACATCAAGAATCGCAGATGGAGAGAACCGAAGTAGAGATGAGAAGGAAGGGGGCCTTTCGTGAGAACCCACGTCATGGAGCTGCAGGACGGGGACCGATTAAAGACGGACGTCTTTAATAACGCCGGTCTACACGTTCTGCCAAAGGGAACAAGTATACATAAGGAAGAAATTGCACTTCTGATTCGGCATAGCATCGATTATGTCGATATCGAGCTTAGGGAGGACGGTACGGTCCTTTCCCAGCTGGATCGATCCGATTTTCAGAAGCTGCTGAAGGATAATTTCGATTCCACAGTGAAAGGCTATCAGTCCATATTTCTGGAGGCGCTGACCACCGGGAAATTTAATCAATCGATGGTGGATGACAAGCTGAAGCCGATGCTGGAAATCATCGACCAGAAGAAGGATGTCGTCTCCCTGCTGATTACGTTCGGTGAAGAAGACGTCAACCTTTACAACCATGCCCTGCAAGTTGGGTTGTTGTCGTACTACATCGCATCCTGGCTCGGCTACAGCCGGGACGAGTGCTATGAGATCAGCAAGGCGGGCTGCCTTCATGATATCGGTAAAAGCAAAATCCGCCAGGAACTGCGCAATCACACCGGACCGTTGAACGAGGCGCAGTTGGATGAGATGCGGCGGCATACCCGCTATGGCTATGAGATTATCCGCGATTCCATGCCTGACGAGGTGCCCGCGCTCGTCGCGCTGCAGCATCACGAACGTGAGGATGGGACCGGCTTCCCGCAAGGGCTTAAGGCGGAAGAGATTCATCCTTATTCCAAAATTGTGGCGGTCGCCAACATGTACGTCGAGATGACGGCGCCGGACCGGTTGAAAGGCCGGCCGGGGCTGTTGGCCGTGCTCCGCGAGGTGTACGAGCTTGGCTTCGGGGAACTGAACGAGAAGGTCGTGCAGGCGCTCGTTCGCCATTTGCTTCCGCATTTTGTGGGTAAGCACGCCCGTCTGAGCAACGGGGAGACCGCGATGATCGTCTGGAACAATCCGAGCGATTATTTCCGGCCTTTGGTGAAGGTGAACGAACAGTTCCTCGACCTATCCGTCGAGCGCCAACTGACCCTGGAAGAAATTTTTATGTGATAACTTTTGGAAAAAGACGAACAGCCGGTTACCGCTACAAAGCGGTAACCGGCTGTTTTAGAATGAACTTTCGATATCGTTAGGAGAGCTGCACGCCCTGGATATGCTCGATAACCTTGCGGCGCAGCTCCGGTTTCACGGGGGATCCCTCCGCCAGTTCCAACGCCCAGAGGACGGCACCGGCAGCCGGAGGAACCTGGAGGAAAGTATAACGGCACGGAACCCGGGTAAATTGTTCCATCTTACGCCTGAAGCTGTCGAACAGCAACGGACTCTCGACCTTGACCCATACGGAACCGGCCAAAACGACGTCGACTTCCTGATCGTCATCGAAATTCAAATGCTTCAGGCAGCCCGCGGCGGAGCGGGCAAGCTGCTCCGCCGAGCGGTCAACGATCTCAAGCGCCGCGGAATCCCCTTGATCGGCGGCGCGGAACAAAATCTGAACCAGTTCCGTCGTGGGTAAGCTTCGCTTTACCGAGCCTTCCAGCACGGTTTCGATATAACCGGCTTTGGATGGAATGCGCAGCAGTTCCATGACCGGCTCGGTCATGGCCGTCTCGGGACCGAGCCGGTACAAGAAGTCGTACACCGCCCGCAATACGCGCCTGGCCAAATAGAACCCGCCGGCTTCGTCGCCGGACAGCTCGCTGCCGACCCCGCCGATCTGCAGGCGTTCCCCGGCAGGGGATATCCCTGCAGTGGACATCCCCGACCCGTTGATGGAGCAGACGCCGTAGCCTTTTTCACTCCCCGCCTTAATCCCGAGAAAGGCATCGTTATCGAGCGCAAAGTGCGTCATTCCCAGCCGCCGGACAACTTCGTTCAGTCTGGCTTTCTGCGGGGGGATATCCGCCCCCGCCAAGCCAAAGGAACCGGCGGTAATCGTCTGCGGGCTCAACCCGTGGGAGGCCAGCAACTGATGAAGTTGGTCTTTCATGGCCCGTTCGGCACCGGCATATCCGTCGGGGAACCGTTCGTGGCTGCACGTGCCGGTATGAAGATGATCGATATAATTGCCGTCCAGGTCAAACAGAAAATAATCCGTCTTGCTGTTCCCGCCGTCCACGCCGATCACATATTTGTTATTCATGGCCGGAACCTAGCTTTCGGGATAAAATTGAGGCAAATAAGCTTTGTGCGCTTCTTTCAACTCCTGGAAGCAGGCGTAGGCCGCATCGTAATCGCCGACCAGCGGATTCATGAGCAGGGCCCGCATCGCGGCGTCTTCGCTTCCCGTCACGGCCGCGGTCACGGTCTCGCGCTCGTAGGCTTTGACCATGCGCATATAGTCGATGATATGCCGGTTCTCAAAGCCCTCCACTTTGATGGGCTTGGCCCCGTCCCGTCCAATGACCGCCCGGACTTCCACGGCATCCGTATCTTCCATGAAATCAAGCGCTCCGTGATTCAATACATTCACGACGTGAACTTCCTGCTTGTCGTTGTAAATGGCATCCACCAGGCTGATCGCGACTTCGGAATAATTGGCCCCGCCCCGGGAGGACAGCAGCTCGGGCTTGGTATGCAGCGCGGCGTCGGAGTAGATTTGCAGGAGTTCTTCTTCGATCTGCACGCATTTTTCTCCGCGGCTCAGTTCGCTTGAGCGGAGAAGGTCCAGCTTTTTGTTCTTGAAATAATAGTATTCGAGATAGGAGGATGGGATGGCCCCGACCATTTGAATCAATTCCTTGCTGAACCCGCTCGAAGGAATATTCTTCATCGCCTCGCTGTTCAAGCCCATCTCGAGCGCCTGTTTGAGATAATCCTTACCATCTTGTTCAATCGCGGTGATCCAACTGAGGTGATTGAGTCCCAAATACGTGATCTCCGGGTGGTCCAACTGCAAGGTTTCACGAATACTCTTAAACATGTTGAAAGGAACGTTGCACAGCCCCAGCATGTTTATCTCGCTGTGATTCAGCAGAGCTTCCGTAAGAATGCCGGCGGGATTGGAGAAATTGATCAGCCAGGCGTCCGGACACAGTTCCTTCATCCGCTGCGCGATCCCCAGCATGACCGGTATGGTTCGCATCGCTTTGAAAAAACCTCCGATACCGCAGGTTTCCTGCCCGATTAGATTGTATTTGAGCGGAATCTTCTCGTCGAGGATTCGGGCGGCCAGCTTTCCGACACGAATTTGCCCCAGCACAAAATCGGCATCCCGAAGCGCTTCGTCCAGATCCGCCGTTCTGACGACACGGCAGGTCAGTTGCTCGGCCAGAATCATCCGTTCGCAGAGGCGGCCTACAATATCAAGCTTGCGGGCGTCAATGTCCATGAGAACCAGTTCCGTGATCGGGAGCGACTCCTTGCGCTTGAGGATGCCCTCGATCAATTCGGGCGTGTAGGTGCTTCCCGCTCCAATAATGGAGATTTTTAACTTTTTGTGCATGGAAACCATCCTTTGTTGTTATGACGTGAACTTCCAAACTTTTCGCGGCTATTATAGCATGCGGTTCTTAGAATCGACAATAAAAAACGTAAAATAATTTTATATTGAGTTAATAGTTTTGAAATAAAATTTTAAATTAAAGGACACGATTTCCAGAATTTTAGCTGAAATCGCTTGTTTTTTGCACAAAAAGCGCTTAAGATATGAATGCATATCATGGGACGTAAGGTTTTGGCAGAAGCCGCTTTCTATGATTTGGAGGATCTGGAGTTCATAAAGTAAGAGAAATCAATGAAGTGAGTAGGGAAGCTGCGATGGCGATTAATGATAATATCCTGATCAAAATCCGGGAAATGAAAGAGAACTTGACACCGGTAGAGCGGTTGGTGGCGGAGTACATCTTGGCCAATACGGAAGAAATTCCGCATTTGTCGATCAAAAGCCTGGCCCGTTTGAGCAAGACCAGCGACGCTTCCGTCCTGCGGTTCTGCAAAACGATGGGCTACAGCGGGTACCGCAACTTCATCGTGAGTATTTCCGCCGCCGTCGGCTCCATGGATGAGGACCGGAAGGACGGTTACACCGACATTCAGCCCGGGGACGACCTCAACACCATTATTTCGAATATTTCGCGGAACAACATGAAATCGATAGAAGATACCCTCAGCGTTTTGGACAGGAACGAGGTGGACCGGGCCGTCAAAGCGCTTCGGGCGAGCAACCGCATCGTCTTCTTCGGCGTGGGCGCCTCGGGGTTAATCTGTCAGGACGGCGAGCAAAAATTTTCGCGGATCAACAAAATGTGCCACGCCTACATCGACGCGCACAGCCAGCTTACGGCGGCGACCTTGCTGGGCAAGGGCGATGTCGCCATTTTCGTTTCCAATTCGGGCGATACGGCCGAAATTCTGGACACGCTGGAAGTGGCGAAGAAGAACAAAGTCAGCACGATTGCGATTACCCGGTACAACAAGAGCGAACTGGCCGACAAGGCGGATATTCTTCTGGGGATTTCAACGCCCGAAGTGACGATGCGCAGCGGAGCCATGGGCTCAAGAATCGCCATGCTTACCGTCATCGACATTTTGTTCGCCGGCGTGGCGAGCGCGGAGTATCAGAACGTAAAGAAGTTCCTCACAAAAACGCACAATATTCTCGCCTTCAAACATAGAAGCCGGAAATAAACCTGTGTAATCGGCAGAGTTATGGGCTGTCCCGAAGTCATCTCGGATGACGGAAGGACGGCTTTTTTTATCTCATGGACGAATTAAAAAAACAAAAAAATATTACATCATAAAATTTTATTTCAAAAACTATTGACGGCGTCAGGTTTGCCCAATTAATATAAAACCAAGAATTGAGGTCCCAATTCACCAGTGAGGAGAATGAATCGGCCATGGAACAATACTTTGCAGGACTGACCACAGAAGGAATCAACCCCGACACGCTAATGATTGACGAGTGCACGACCGAGCAAATGCTCCGGCTGCTCAATCAGGAGGATGCCAAGGTTCCTGCTGCGGTGGCTGCGGAAATCCCACAAATCGTCAGGGCGGTGGATATTCTCCATCACGTGCTTAAGCAGGGTGGCAGAATGTTTTATATAGGAGCAGGTACCTCGGGTAGACTGGGTGTGCTGGATGCCTCCGAATGTCCGCCTACTTTCGGTGTCGATCCCGCCTTGGTGCAAGGGCATATCGCCGGGGGAGACATGGCATTAAGAGTAGCCGTTGAAGGTTTTGAAGACAGCGCGGAGGAGGGGATAGCTTTAATTGAGCGCGTCGGCGTGACATCGCGGGATGCCGTGATCGGCATTTCGGCCAGCGGTTCGGCCAGCTTTGTCATTGCCGGACTGAAGAAAGCCGCCGAGTTGGGGGCGGTCACGATCGGGATCGTCAATAACAAGGGATCCCGGTTGGAGGAGGTATGCGATATCTGCATCGCGCCCGTGGTCGGCCCCGAAGTGATTATGGGATCGACGCGGCTGAAAGCGGGCACGGCCCAGAAGCTGGTGCTGAACATGCTGACAACCTGCACGATGGTTAAGCTGGGGAAGACTTACAACAACTTAATGGTGGATCTGAAGGCCAGCAACAAAAAGCTCTATGACCGTTCGATCCGGATTATCCGGATCGCTACCGGAGTCGATCCGGATACGGCGGCCGAATATTTGGCGAAGGCGTCCATGAATTGCAAACTGGCGATCTTGATGATCAAAACCGGACTGGACGCGGTCCAGGCGGAGCGGGTTCTTGAAGAAAGCGAAGGGAACCTGAAATCCGCGATCCGCACAACCAATCAAGTAAGATAACCGTTCGATAACCCGGGGGGAGGATTTTCAAATGAAAAGAAAAACGCATGTCCTGACTTCACTGTTGGCTTTCTCTATGCTACTTACCACCTTGACCGCTTGCGGGCCCAAAAGTAACGAAGGCGGCGGCGCAAACGCTGCAAAAGCCGGGAACGGGGAAGCGAAAGATACCATTACCGCGCTGCTTCCACCGGTTTCGGGGGAATTTCAGAACAATTTTGCCCAAATGGAGAAAGACTTTAATGCGCTCTACCCGAATCTTACTTTGAAAATCGAACCTGCCAGCTGGGAGGATATGACCCAGAAGCTCGACACGCAGGTCAATGCGGGAAGTCCTCCTGATATCGCTTTCATTGGCTCGGATGGGATTTCCAAGTACGTTCAACAGGGGATGCTGATGGATATCACCGAAACCGCGACCCCGGAAATGATCGCCGATTTTGATCCCGCGCCGCTGGAATATATGAAGAAAGGCGAAGGGCTCTACGGGTTCCCCGCTTATATGGAAGTACACGCGCTGGGCGGAAATAAAGAGTACCTGGAAGCCGCCGGCATCGACTGGAAAAACGTGCAGAAAAACGGATGGACTTACGAGGAATTCCGGGAAGCGATCAAAAAAGGTGTCGTCAAGGAAGGCAATACCACGAAACGGTACGGATTCGTGTTTGCTACCGCCGGCGTCACCGCGAAGGATTACTTGAACATTTTGATTAAAAACGCGGGAATGCCCGCCGCTTTCGACAAAGATTTGAAATATGCCTACACCAGCAAAAACTTCCTGGAAGTGCTGAAGGCGATCCGGCAACTCATCGACGACGGCTCGATGCCGAAGGAGCTCAGCTCCGTCGATGCCGGGAAACGTTGGAATATGTTCCTCACGGGCCAGACGATGATTACCGGGAAAGGGCTCGCCACCTTTGAAAACTCCGCCAAAAAGAACAACGAAAAGCTCAAAGCCAATGACGGAAGCGCCGTCCAAGGCAGCATCCCGGTGGAATATATCGTCCTGCCGGTACCGACCTTCCTGGGCGAAGAGCCGATTTCCAGCACCGTGGTTGACGGTTATGTAACCTTCCGCGGCAAAAAAGAGCCGACCGCCGAGCATAAGGCGAATGTGGTAAAAGCCGCGTATTTCCTCGCGAGCGGCAAGGTGGCGGCCACGACGAACAACGATCTCTTCGCCGCCCATATCACGAAGAGCGGAAGAGAAGCGGCCAAGAGCATGACGGTTGACCGGAATCCGGACAATGTGGCCGCCGTGGAAACGATGCTCTCGCATGCAAATCCGGCCCGGCCGGACATCCCGGTCGACCTTGGCGCCAAAGCGATCAAGATCGAGGACGCCGTGATTATTCCGAAGCTGCAGGCGCTTCTGGCGAACGAAATCACGCCGGAGGAAATGTACGAAGCGGTTAAGGCCGAGGCGATCGGTACCTTCGGTCAAGACGGAATTGTAAACGATTAGTCCTACCCATCGGGCAGTCGCGTAAAACCGATCCGGCTGCCCGATCCTTTTTTCGCAAAACGGTTGGAGAAGGAGTTTGGACATTATGGCTCACTTGGCAAAAGCACAGAATCCACCCAAGATCGGCAAGAAGCGCAAATGGAAAGGGGACGGCGCTTGGGCTTACGCGTTTATCGCCGTGGCGCTGGTCGTCTACGCCATGTTTACCGCCTATCCCGTGGTCAGCGCCTTTATTATCAGCTTTCAGGAGTACCGGCCGCTCGGCTCGGTGTTCATCGGCTTTGACAATTACGTAAACACCTTCAAAGATTCGCTCTTTTGGAAGTCCATCACGAATACCGTGGTATATACGGCCTTGACCGTCCCGGTATCCCTGTTTCTGTCCTTTGCCGTCGCGATCATGATTCTTCCATTTAAAAAGGGACTGCAAACGACGTTTAAAGCGGTTTACTACCTGCCCGCCGTCGCATCGGGGGTCGCTCTATCGGTCGTCTGGCTGTGGATTTTCGATCCGATGACCACGGGGATCTTGAACCAATTGCTGAGCGTGTTCGGCATCGCCAACCAGAACTGGTTGGGATCGAGCGCGACGGCCATGTTCTCCCTCGTGCTGATGGCCTGGCTGTCAAGCCACGGCACCAGTATCATTATTTATCTCGCCGCACTGCTCGGCATCGATACAAGCTATTACGAAGCGGCGGATTTGGACGGGGCTTCTTTTTTTCAAAAGCTGTGGTACATCGTGATCCCGTGCCTTAAGCCGACCACCTTGTTCCTGCTCGTGACCGGCGTCATCGGCTCGTTCCAGGTTTTCCAGAACGCTTATCTGATGACGGGCGGAGGCCCGGACAACGCGACGACGATGGTCGGACTGTTGATCTTCGACAACGCGTTCAAATACTTCGAGTTTGGCAAAGCCGCAGCACAATCCTTGATTTTGACGGTGATTATCGCCGGTATTTCCCTGATCCAATTCAAATTTCTCGGCAACGACGTTGAGTACTAGGGGGAGGAGAGAACGATGGCGCTATACAGTAATCATACCGGACACAAAGGCGTAAAGTTTGCCCGCAACACCTTCATGATCATCGTGCTTGTGCTCTTCGCGCTCGCCACCCTGTTTCCGATCTATTTCATGATTATTTCCTCCTTCGGCGATCCGGTGGAAGCCGGCGCTCTAAGCTATACGCTTTGGCCGACCAAGATTTCACTGGATTCCTACAAGTTCTTCTTCGATTACAGCGAATATTCCTACCGCTGGCTGCTGAACTCGCTGATCGTCGCGGGCAGTGTCACGGTATTCAATGTAGTGTTTGCTACCTTGGCCGGATACGCGTTCTCCAAAATCCGGTTTAAAGGAAGAAACGTGCTGTTCTTTATTTTGCTCTGCGCGATGATGATTCCTTATCAAGTTACCCAGGTGCCGCTTTACATTTTGATCGTGAATGTGTTCCAGATTCAGAATACGTACAGCGCGCTTATCCTGCCGGGGATCGTGACGGTCTATAACATTTTTCTGGCCAAACAGTTCATGTCGTCGATTCCGAATGAAATTCTGGAATGCGCCAAGGTGGAAGGGTGCAACCAGTTCCAGATTTTCATCCGCGTGATCGTGCCGCTGTCCAAAACGGTGATGGCGGTGATGGCGATCCTTACGTTTATGGATAGCTGGAACACCTTCTTTTGGCCGTTCCTGGTTACCAACACAATGGATATGCAGACCATTCAAGTCGGACTGAAAAACTTCCGTTTTGCCAATACGACGTATTTCGCCCCGATGATGGCGGGGGCCGCCATTTCGGCGATACCGATGTTCGTCCTGTTCTTCAGCCTGCAAAAATACTTCCTGGAAGGCGTTACCGTAGGGGCGGTGAAAGGATGAACGGGCGAAGCGCGACGGACGTCGGCACCCGCTATGCCGTGGGACTCATGTCCGGCACCTCCGTCGACGGGATCGACGCGGCGGTGGTGGAAATCCGCGGGGAGCCGGATCAGAAACCGCAAGTCCGGCTCGTGGCGTTCGAGAACGTTCCGTACCCCGCTCCAGCCAGGAAAGAGATCTTTGCGTTATTTGATCCGCAACAAGCGACGATCGACCGCGTCGGCCGGTTGAACGTTTGGCTGGGCGAACTGTTCGCGGAGGCGGCTCTGGCGGTGATCCGCAGGGCGGGACTGACGCCAAACGAGATTGCCTGGATCGGTTCGCACGGACAGACGATCCACCATGCGCCGGAATCGCACGTCAGAGAGGGCATCGATTTGCGTTATACAGTACAAATCGGGGAAGGGGCCGTGATCGCGGCCCGGACGGGCATTCCCTGCGTCTCCGATTTCCGCGTCGCCGACATGGCCGTCGGCGGGCAGGGGGCGCCGCTTGTTCCCTTTACGGAGTACTTGCTTTACCGGGAAGAACACCGGACCTTGCTGCTGCAAAATATCGGCGGCATCGGCAACATGACCGTCCTTCCGGCGGGCTGCCGGGAGGAACAGGTTTACGCCTTCGACACGGGCCCCGGCAACATGCTGATCGACGGGATCGTGTCCCGGCTGACTCTGGGCAGGCAGACGATGGATGCCGGAGGAGACATGGCCAAGCGCGGGCGCATCCATGACGGGCTGCTTCGGGAGTTGCAGCGGGAGCCCTATTATTCCCGGCCGATTCCCAAATCGACCGGGAGGGAGCTGTTCGGAGCGCCCTATATCGATCGATTGCTGGACTACCGGGAGCGGCACGGCCTTTCGGCCAAAGACCTCGTGGCGACGGTGACGCGGTTGACCGCGTGGACGATCGGCGAGGCTTACCGCCGCTTCGTCCGCGACCGGTATCCGGCGGACGCGCTGATCGTCGGAGGCGGTGGAAGCTACAATCCCGCGCTGATGGATTTCTTGAACGCCGAGATGGCACCGATGAACGTCGCCGTGCGGACCCAGGAGGAGATGGGCTGGAGCAGCGACGCCAAAGAGGCGGTGGCTTTCGCGCTGCTTGCCGGCTATACGCTGGCCCGGCGGACGAATAATCTGCCCGGCGTGACCGGGGCGGAGCGCCCCGTGGTGATGGGCAAGATCAGTTATTAAAGGCCGGCAGGTCAAAACCAAACCAGGCAGGGGGGATCGCGTCATGTTGATGACGTGGGAAGACCGCTTCATCCCCGGGGTTATCGAGCTATGGAACCGGGAAGCGGTGCGGGACGGTTATAAAGAGCTGACCGAGCAAAGTTTTAGAGGCATCTTTACGGACAGCCGCTATTTTGACCCCGAGGCGGCATGGGTGATGCTGGATCAAAGAGGAACGGTCCGAGGATTTGCCTGCGGGTGCACGGGTGACGACTTGCCGCTCGGAGAAACCGCGGGTTATTTGACTTGCATCGTGCTGGACGATGAGTTTCAAACGGAGGAGAACTACAGAGGGCTGTTGGCAGCCCTGGAGCGGCGTTTCCGGAGTTTGGGCAAAAAGCAGGCCGAAGTGCTGTTTTTTAATCCGATGCAACTGCCGTGGTACATTCCGGATACGCCGCGGCATGAGCACAACAATGCGCCCGGCGTCCCGGCGGGGAGCGGGCTGCACGGCTTTTTGCTCCGCGAGGGGTATGCGGAACGGGCGCAGGAATGCGGTATGTATTTGCCGCTCGGCGAATTTGCGATCCCGGAGGATATCCGGGCCAAGGAGCGAAAGGCGGCCGAAGCCGGATACCGGGTCGAACTTTATGATCCCCGGCGGCACGACGGGCTTGCGGAGATGCTGGACGGCTTCGACAATCCGCTGTGGAAGCGGCAGATTCCAGAGTACGCCGAAGCCGGCGAACCGCTGGTGATCGCGGCCTTGAACGGAAAGGCCGCGGGCTTTGCCGGCCCGGTCGTCCGGCAGGAGAACGGCCGCGGCTTTTTCGTTGGCATCGGGGTTCACTCCGCGCACGAAGGCCATGGCCTGGGCAGCGTTTTATTTTTCAAACTATGCGAGGCATTTCAACAGATCGGTACGGATTACATGTCGTTGTTTACCGGCATGACGAATCCGGCGATGCGGATTTACGAGAAGGCGGGATTTCGGAAGGTCAAAACATTTGCGGTCATGAGAAGGGAGTTCTAGCGATGAGCGAACAGGAACGGTTAACGATTCTGGCTATCGGAGGCCATGTGGGGGACATGGAATTAACCGCGGGAGGCGTGCTCGCCAGCCACGCGCTGAAGGGAGACCGCGTCGTCACGCTGGCGCTGACCGCCGGGGAACGCGGCGTTCCGGCCGGAAGGGATATGGCCGAGTACCGGGAGCAGAAGGTGCGGGAGGCGGCCGTTTTTGCCGAGATGCTCGGAGGGGAATCCATCGTATTCGATATTCCCGACGGCGAGCTGACGAACAGCGAAGAGATGCGCTACCGGGTGTGCGACGTCATCCGCGAAGTAAGGCCGAACATTATCATTACGCATTTCAGGAACAGCATGCACAAAGACCATATGACCACGCATTTGATCGTGAACGACGCTCGTTTCTTCGCCGGGCTGAGTTCGCTGGAGCGGGATCTGCCGGCGCATTTCGCTTCCAGGCTGTACTATGCGGAAAACTGGGAGGATGCGGTCGACTACAAGCCTTACGTGTACATCGATTTCGATCAGGAGGCCTACGACCTGTGGGTGAAGGCCGTGTCCCAGCATTGGTTCGTCACGGGAAGCGCTTCCTTTCCTTATCTGGAATATTACAAGCATCTGGCGCGCGTGCGCGGCATCGAAGCCCGGAAGCAGTATGCGGAGACCTTTATGGTTCCGGCGGAAACGATGCGCGTGCTGAAATCGGATTTGATGTAAACCAACGGTTTGCTATAACGTGCCGTTCAAGGGGAGGTTTGCGGTTATGGTCAAGAACGGGGTCGATAACATCATGTCGCATACCCGGCTGCTCCAAGGGAAGCGCCTGGGACTGATCACGTCGCCTACGGGGCTTACTTCCGGCTTTGTGTCCACCATTCAGGTGTTTAAGGAGCATTTTTATCTGGCCGCCTTGTTCTCGCCGGAGCACGGCGTGCGCGGAGATCAGGCGGCGGGGGCACTGGTCGATACCTATACGGACCCGCTGACGGGGGTTCCGGTCTACAGCTTGTACCGGAAAGAATCCAAACGGATGACGCCGGAGATGCTGGAGGAGGTCGACGCGGTCGTCTATGACATCCAGGATGTGGGCATCCGCTATTACACGTTTATTTATACGATGCTGTATGCGCTGGAGGATTGCGCCAGGACGGGCAAGCCGTTTATCGTGCTGGACCGGATCAATCCGCTGGACGGAGTCACGGTGGAAGGCAACGTCCTGAAGCCGGGATACGAGTCGTTCGTCGGGAATTATCCGCTTTGCGTACGGTACGGTTTGACCGCGGGTGAGGTGGCGACGATGGCGAACGATATGATGGGCTGGAACGCCGAACTGCACGTCATCCCTTGCGAAGGCTGGGACCGGCGCATGCTGTTTCCGGAAACGGGGCGGCTCTGGGTGCATCCTTCGCTGAATATCCCGCGGTTCGAAACGGCCCTGCTGTACGGCGGCACCTGTCTGTTCGAAGGCACGAACCTGTCGGAAGGGCGCGGCACGACGTTTCCGTTCGAAATGATCGGCGCGCCGTTCATCGAGCCGGAAAGCCTGGCGGCGGAGATGAACGCGCTGCGGCTGCCGGGCGTCTTGTTCCGTCCGGTGTATTTTAAGCCGACGACGTCGAAGTTTGCCGGGGAGCTGTGCGGGGGCGTGCAGCTTTACGTGACGGATGCGCGGGCGCTAAACGCCGTGGAAACCGGGGTGACGCTGCTTTATACGATTAAGCGACAGTACGAAGGCTTCTCCTACCTGCCGCCGGTCAAGGACAACGCCCGCCCGTTTATCGATCTGCTGTGCGGCGATAAGCTGTACCGCGAAGGGACGGTGCCGCTGCCGGAAATGCTGGAGCAGTTCCGGGAGGAGAGCCGGGTGTTTGCGAAGATGAAAGAGAAGTATCATCTCTATTCGTTGGGAGGCCGCGTATGACTGCATTGACGATGACAGTAAGGGAAAAGATCGGCCAACTGATTCTGACGGGCTTCTCCGCGCCGGAAATCACGGCCGATCTGCATCGCTTGGTTGCGGAGTACAAAATCGGCAACATCATTTTATTTTCGCATAATGTAGGCGGCGTGGAACAGTTAAGCCGGTTATGCGGCGAGTTGCAAGCGATGATCGTCAAGGAGACGGGGCGGCCGGCGCTGATCTCGATCGATCAGGAGGGCGGCCGGGTCACACGGTTGCCGGACGAAGCGACGAACGTACCGGGGGCGATGGCGATCGCCGCTGGGGGACGGCCGGAGCATGCTTACGCCGCCGGGCGGATCACGGCCCGCGAGCTGCGGGCGCTGGGGATCAACTTCAATCTGGCGCCGGTGTTGGACATCAACAACAATCCGCACAATCCGGTGATCAATGTCCGTTCTTACGGGGACACGGCGGAGACGGTTGCGGAGTACGGTCTGCAGATGCTCCGCGGTTTGCGCGACGGCGGCGTGCTCGCGGCGGTCAAGCATTTTCCGGGGCATGGCGATACCGCGGTCGATTCGCACCTCGGCCTGCCGGTCATCGGCAAAACGCTGGCCGAGCTGGAGGCGTTGGAGCTTGCGCCGTTCCGCCGGGCGATCGAAGCCGGCGCGGAAAGCGTGATGACCGCGCACATCCTGTTTCCGGCGCTGGAAGCGGAGCGGGTGCCGGCGACGATGTCCCGGACGATCGTGACCGGCTTGCTGAAAAACGAGCTTAAATTTGACGGTCTGATCGTTTCCGATTGCCTGGAGATGGATGCGATCAAGAAGTTTTACGGCACGGCCCGTGGGGCCTTGGGGGCTTTGAAAGCCGGAGTGCACATGGTATTCGTCAGCCATACGCCGGCGCTTGTCATCGAAACGGTGGAGCTGTTGGAGCGGGCGGTTCAATCGGGCGAACTTCCGATGGAGGTTTTGGATGAAGCGGTAGCGAAGGTGCTGTATTATAAACGTAAGTATGCCGCGGTTGAGCGGGCCGGGCGGGACCTGTCCATAGTCGGCTGTGCGGCCCATCGCCGCTCGGCCGAGCAAATGAGCCTGGAGAGCATTTGCCGCGTTCGCGGTGAATTGCGACGGGTGGAACCGGGGGATCCGCGGACGATATTTCTCGGCAGCTATCCC
The DNA here is from genome assembly GCF_008084145.1 of Paenibacillus faecis. Lineage (GTDB taxonomy): Bacteria > Bacillota > Bacilli > Paenibacillales > Paenibacillaceae > Fontibacillus > Fontibacillus faecis. The sequence goes on from NZ_VSDO01000002.1 coordinate 975,268, forward strand.
TATCGTTCCGACCTCGCCTCCAGCAGCGTCAATGCCTCATTTTCGTTTCCGGAGACGTTGGGACGAATGTTCACGGCGGCGCATCAGGTGATCGGCATCGATCCGGAGCCGGATGAAATCGAAAGGATTGCCGCCGATGTGCGATCCTATCCGCATGTCGTCATCGGATTATACAACGCTCGGGAAAATGAGGGCCAGTTGAAGCTGGTTCGCCGTTTAAGAGAGCTGGGGCACCAAGTTACGGCGGTGGCGCTGGGGCGTCCTTATGACTTGGAGCTGTTGCCGGATGAAGTATGCGGTCTGGCCGCCTTCGAGTATACGCCGCTGTCCGTGATGTCGGTCGCGCGCGTTTTGGACGGATCGGCCGAACCCGGCGGACGATTGAGCATCGCTCTGAGATAAAGGAGTGTCGTAAGCATGAGCAAAACATTTATAGCCGGGCTGGACGGAGGGGGCACCAAAACCGCTGTCGTTATCATGGATGAGAATGGGGCGGCGGTGGACTCTTTTGTTTCCGGGGCCATTAATTTAAACGGGCAGCAGGAGAGTTCGGTCCGAAACAGCCTGCATGAAATCATAGGGAGGATCTCTGACGTCTGCGGGGGGCTGGAATATTGCAAGCATCTTTGCATTGGCGCGGCGGGAGTCAGCCATCCCGAGGCGGCGGGGCGGCTGGAGTCGATCGTCCGGGAAGCCGGCTATGCCTCCGGTTTGACGGTGACGGGAGATCATGTGACCGCGCTTAACGGCGCTTTGGACAGTCCCGTCGGGATGATTGTGATTGCGGGAACCGGGTCCATTTGCTATGGACAGAACGCAAGCGGTCAAACGCATCGGACCGGCGGATTCGGGTATCTCATCGACGATGAAGGCAGCGGCTACAGCATCGGACGGGACCTGCTGCGCGCGGTCGTGCGGGCGGAGGACGGCCGGATCGCGCCGACCGTCATCACGGCCATGGTGTACGAGCAGCTTCAAGTGAGCGATGTGCGGCAGATCGTCGGGTTCGTCTACGACAAGAACACGAACAAAAAAGATATCGCCGCGCTGGCTCCCATTCTGTCCCGAGCCAGTGCGCAGGGGGACGAAGCGGCCTTGGCGATCGTGAACCAAAGCGCGGGCGCTTTGGTTGAGCTCGTCGCTCCCGTGGCCGAACGGCTGCACCTGCGGACGGGCGAACTCGCTTTGGCGGGAAGCGTCCTGCAGTGCAATAAAGAGGTGCGGGAAGCCTTCGGCGGAATGATGCGGCAGCGCTATCCCGAGCTCGTCTGCACGCTGCCGAAACATGACGCCGCCCGGGGAGCGGCGATGATCGCGCTCCGGGAATTTAAGCTAGTTTAGGAGCATTAGGGTACGGGCTAGCCAATTAGCGGGAGGTTGTCCCGTTATTAAGCGCCATTGATCGCATAGTTATAGCACTCATCTTAATAGGGGCCATCCATCGGTCTATTGCCTCCTACTCCTCAGACAGAGGGGGAGGTAATAAGGGGCTTTAACGCCTCGATTTTGTCGAATTTGGCTCTTCGAAAAGGGATAGCGGCCCTTCAGGGCCTTTTTTTTGCGCACAACCGGTCAAATCATTGTTTAGGTGCCCGCTATTAGGGAAGTAAGTCTCTTTTTTTTCCAGGGGCATTGCGTAAAACCCGATATGGTGCTGCCTATCCGCAATCTCTCTTGCCTCGTGCTTATAATAGCGGCGTTTTGGGCCGTTATTTCGGCCCGATTCGCGTTTTCGGGTAAAATAGCGGTCGAAAAGGGCCTTATTTCATTGAAGCGGGCCCCAAAATCAGGCTTGAGCCCGCTTTTCCCAAAAATAAGGCCCCAAAATGCCGCTATTTCTCTCCGAAGGGACGAATTCGACAAAATAACGCCGCAAAATGCCGTTATTTCTGTCAGCAGCTGATTGGGCCCTGGGAACCGCCACTAAGAGCCGCCGGACTAGGACCCGCCGGACTAGGAACCGCTGGACTAGGACCCGCCGGACTAGGAGTTGTCGGACTGGGATCCGTCGTTCTAGGTTCCGTCGGACTAGGGCTCGTCATTAAACCACTTTCGCTAATCACCGCCAGCCGCGCAATATCCAAGCAAAATCCAAGCAATATCCAAGCAAACCTGCCAATTATCCACGCATTTTATCAATATTTCACATGCACCCGCTAACTTTCGCGTCTCTCGCGAACCAAAGTATGTTCGTTCGATTCAACGATCCGCTAGTTATCCCCATCAATAGAGCACACCAGCTATGGGCGGTTCTCTTCCACCTTTTCGTTGGATTCCAGTTGGGAGGTGCTCGATAAGTTAAGTACGCAGTCTCACACCCATCGACATCCATTTTGGTTGTAGTCCACGAGGATCAAGGCGCCTAGCGCACTTTCCAACCCTTCTTCCACTTCCAAACCAAATAAATGCAAATCTGCAGGTATTTTAGGCTGATTTATGAGGGGATGCGAGAAAAGATGCAAATTTGCAGGCATTTCTAGCGATTTTAGAAAAACGAGGCTGTTTCGCCGAAAATTGCTGCAGATTTGCAGGAATTTTGAAATTTCTATCCCCAACCAGAAAAAAACATGCAGATTTGCAGGAATTTTATGTTCTCAAGGTTGTCTGATGGTGTACAACTGGATAGTTATGCCGCCGTTCTACCTTCTTTCCGCAAGAAAAAAAACCGGTCCCCCTAGAGGGCCCGGTCCAGTAAATCCATAATATGCACGGCTTCCATTTGACCGGCCAGGCCGGCGCGAAGGATGCCCTGTTTCATTTGCAGCAGGCAGCCGGGGTTGGAGGTCACGATCAGACGGGCCTGGGTTTCCCGCACTTGTTCCATTTTGCCGTCCAGGATCTGCATCGACATGTCGAACTGGGTGAGATTGTACGTGCCCGCGGAGCCGCAGCAGCTGTCCGGCTGCCGCATCTCCACCAGCTCCAGCCCGGGGATGCGGCGGAGCAGCTCGCGGGGCTGATTCCGTACCCCCTGTCCGTGCGCGAGATGGCAGGAGTCCTGATAGGTGACTTTGGCCGGCAGCGGTTTGCTGAACGACAGGGGAGGAAGCTCCGCCAGCATTTCATTCGCGTCGCGATTTCGGGCCGCGAACCGGCGGGCGCGTTCTTCCCAGTCGGGATCGCCCTTGAACCAATGCCCGTACTCTTTCAGCGCCGCCCCGCAGCCGCCGGCGTTATTGACGACGAAGTCGACTCCGGATCGTTCGAACGCTTCGATGTTCCGTTTAGCCAGCTCCTTCGCGCCGCTCATTTCTCCCGAGTGGGCGTGCATCGCTCCGCAGCATCCCTGCTGGGGAACGAATACCACGTCGCAGCCGGCTTTGGTCAACAGCCGCGCCGTCGCCTGATTCGTCTCAAAGAACATCACATCCATAATACAGCCGGTGAACAGCCCGACCGTAAACTTCGTTTCGCCCTCCGCCTGCATTCGCGGCAGGCGCGTCCGGCGTTCCCGGGGGGAAGCGACGGTACCGACCGCTTTCTGCATTTCGGCCAGTTCCCGCGGCAGGATGCGGATCAGTCCGGTCCGGTCGGCGAAAGATTGCAGGCCGAGCGCCTGTGCGGCCCACAGCACGTTCCCCAGCCGTTTGACCCTTTGGGGATAAGGGAACACCCGGTTGAAGATCAGGTTCCGCACGGCGGAAGGCTTTTCTTGGGCTTTTTTCGTCTCTTGCACGACCTCGCGGGCCGTCTCCAGCAGTCCGCCGTAGGGAACCCCCGCCGGACAGGCCGTCTCGCAAGCGCGGCAGCCAAGACAGGCGTTCATATGGTGCTCGAACTCGGCATCCACCGCCAGCTGGCCTGTGGCCACGCCCTTCATCAGGGCGATGCGGCCCCGGGGACTATAGGTTTCCAGGCCCGTCTGCACAAAGGTCGGGCAGGTCGGCAAGCAGAAGCCGCAATGCATGCAGTTCATAATCTCATCCATATCAAAAAGCTCCAGCAGCCCGTCGGTTCTTCCCGCAGAGCTGGGGGAAGCGCAGGCCGGCGAAATAGAGTCTTTTGGCGTAAATTCGCTCATCGTCTCACCACCATTCTACGGCGGGCGGAGCCGGCGAAAATTTTGCCGGGGTTCATTATGTGATTGGGATCAAACGCCGCTTTGATTCGCCGCATAAGCTCGATTCCGCCTTCCCCGACTTTTAGCGGCAAATAGTTCAGCTTGGCCAGCCCGACGCCGTGTTCTCCGGTAATCGTCCCGCCCAAAGCGATCGCCGCGGCAAAAATTTCCGCGAACGCCTGCTCCACGCGCTCGATCTCTTGTTTGTTTCTCTCATCCGTCATGCAGGTCGGATGCAGATTGCCGTCACCGGCATGGCCGAACGTACAAATTTGCAGGTCGTATTTGTCCGCGATCCTTTCCACCTCGGCCACCATATCAGCCAGCCGGGAACGCGGAACGGTGGCGTCCTCCATAATGGTTGTGGGTTTGATCCGCGACAGAGCGGACAGCGCCGAGCGTCTGGCGGTCAGGAGTTTGGCGCCTTCCTCCAGCGTTGCGGCGACTTCGACGCTGGCGGCGCCGTTGGCTCGGGCGATCTCGGCTATACTGGCGATGTCTTTGCTCACCAGCTCCTCGGGGCCGTCCTGTTCGATCAGCAGCATGGATTTCATCTCCAAAGGCAGTCCCAGCTTGGCGTATTCATCAACGACGCGCATCGTGCCTTGATCCATAAATTCCATGGTGGCGGGAATGATTTTAGCGGCGATTACCTGTTCCACGGTTTTGGCGGCGTCCACCAGACTGGTGAAAAAGGCGAGCAAAGTCCGTTTCGTCTCGGGCAGCGGCAGCAGCTTCAGCGTAATTTCCGTAATGACCGCCAAGGTTCCTTCCGATCCGACCAGGAGCCGGGTCATGTCGTAACCGGCCACATCCTTCACGTTTTTGCCGCCACAGCGGAATATTTCCCCGGAAGGGAGAACATATTCCAGACCCATGACGTAATCTTTGGTTACTCCGTATTTCAATCCGCGCATTCCCCCGGCACATTGGGATAGATTCCCGCCTAACGTGGATATCCGCATACTTCCGGGGTCGGGCGGGTAGAACAGGCCATAGGCTTCGACGGCTTGGTGCAGATCCGCCGTAATGACGCCGGGCCCGACGGTTGCCGTAAGGTTTTGGGTGTCGATTTCGTGAATCCGGTTCATGCGGTGCAATTGAAGCACCAAGCCGCCTTGAACCGGGATGGTGCTTGCCGCCAGATTCGTGCCCGAGCCCCGGGGAATCACGGGAATCCCATGTTCGTTCGCGAGCCGGAGCAGGGCGGACACTTCGCCGGAGGTAGCCGGCATGACTACGACGTCCGGCAGCGACTGAAACATCGGGGTAGCGTCATAAGAGTAGGCGTACAGTTCGTTCGGACTGTCTTTCACCCAATCGCTTCCAACAATTGAGATGAATTGCTGCTTGATCTCGGGGGTAATCATGAGGTTATCTCCTCCCGGTTTATAGAATAGTTATCAGGTCATCTGACGAATTTGAAAACAATCTACCATAATTTATTCAAATTGTATAGACTGTAAAGTAAGAATTTACGTTGATTTTAATTTGAACGGAAGGAACGTAACCGGATGGACTTAAGCAAAAAGAACGTGGATATCGTCAGTGAAGAATTGAAACGGATTATCGAATCTGGCCAGGTCAAGCCGGGGGACAAGCTCGATACGATCGAAGCGATGGCCGCCCGCTTTCGGGTGGGGCGGTCAACCGTTCGCGAGGCGATTAGCCACCTTAAGGCGCAGGGCCTGATCGAAACCAAACAGGGCGGCGGAACTTATGTCCGTGCCCAAGTTCCCGAGCTTATCGGCGTTCGCCGGATCACGAAAGAACGGGAACTGATCCACCTCCTGCAGGTTCGTAAAATCGTGGAAGTGGGAAGCATCGGATTGGCGGCGGAGTTTCGTACGGAACAGGACCTGATGGAACTGCATAAAATTGTCGACTTAATGGAGGAAGCGATCGGCAACGAGGAGATCAGCCAAGTATACGATGTGAATTTTCATCTGGCGGTGGCCAAAGCGACGCAAAATCCCATGCTTCAAGGCATGATGGAGAGCATTTCCGAAATGATGTTCCGGACTATGCGGGATACCCGCAGCCTCTGGCTGTTCAGCGAACAGGAGTCGGCTCACCGATTGTATCAAGAACACAAGCAGATGCTTCTAGCCATCGAGCGGCAAGCCAGCCGCGAAGCCAGCCGACTGATGGATCTTCATTTGATCAAGGCGGGGAAAGAGATAGCGGCAAGCATGAATCGATAGGATAAATAAACCCATGGGACCGCGTGAATTTGGGAGAACGCCCGGCGGTCCTTTTAGTTTTGTCATCCAGAGTGCTATACTGTTAAAATAAGAATATTTGTTCTATGTAAGTTGAAACGCCAGGAGAGGATTAACATGTCTGACGAGACGGTGAAGCAGTATTGGCCGGATTGGAACGGTACGGTAAAAGAAGGGGACAGCGGCTGGAACAACACGACCCGGTACGTGGAAAACAAGGGACTCAGCTGCGTGCTGCGCATTTATGAAACCCATCGCGATAGGGATAAAATCGAATTTGAGCATAACTTGCTGATGCATTTGCAAAAGTTTCCGCTAAACTTCAAGGTTCCCGTTCCGGTCCGGACACCGGAGGGGGAAACCATTATTGCGCTGGAAGACGGGACGGGGCGATACGCTTGTCTGTTTGAGTATATCGAGGGCGTCCGGCCGGAGGAAGGCAGGTTCCATGCGGCTTATTCCTTCGGGCAGGCGGCCGCCGAATTAACGCTGGCTCTGGCCGCGGTTCAAATGGAGCAGCCCCCGGCATACCGCCCTTATTACGAGCTTCGGCAAGCTTATCCTGCCTGCAGCTACGAGGCTGTCAGGGATTTTTGCGGGAGTCCTCCTAAGGCGTTCCGGGAGCTTAAGCCTTCGCTCCTCGTGCTTGGCGAGGCGTACGAAGAGCTTTGCGACCGGCTGCCGGAGCTGCGCAGACTGCCTCATCAGCTCGTTCACGGCGATTTGAACCCGTCCAATTTGCTGGTCGATGAAGAGCGGACCGAAAACGTGACGGCTTTGCTGGATTTCGAGTTTTGCACCCGGGACGTCCGGGCGATGGAGGCCGCGGTCGCCATTTCCGATTTGCTCGGTTATGACGGAAAGCGGATGAATATCCTGCGCTTTTGCGACGGCTATGGAGCCCGCTTAAGGCTGATCCCCGAGGAGATCTCGGCGATTCCGCTGCTCCTGCGATTGCGCAAGGTCGATGTCTTTTTACATTTCATGAGCAGGTTCCTTAAAGGAACGGATGGCCCGCAGGTGCTTCGGTCGCAAGTGCAGACTTTGTCCGCCGGATTGGAAGCACTCAAGCAGGACGAGATTTGGATTCGCGAAATTTTGCGAGAGCATCTGCTGGACCATCTGGCTTAGCTTAACACGTTGAGTCAATTTTGCTCTTTAAGTTTAAAATCGGGGGTAACCACCGTTCCTTTTATCGGCATGGGATCGGCATTCGTCCCCTCAAAATACAGCGGCAGCCCTTCGGCCAGGACGGGATGAAGGACGGTCAACGGGTTTTGCCGCTGATGATGAATGTGCAGATGGGGCTCCGAGGTCGATCCGCTGTTGCCGACCCGCCCGAGAACATCTCCCGGCTTCACGGTGTCTCCGGTTTTTACTTGTACGCTGCCTTGTTTTAAATGATTCAACAGCAAATAAGTTCCGGTCTCTTCGATTTGAATGTAAACATGATTCCCTTCCATGGAGAGAATCTCCTCGCTTCCCGGCTGGATATCGGGCTCGGCGTCATAAGCGGCGATTACCGTTCCGGCGACCGGAGAGAGCACCTCCTGGTTCCAAATCCCGTAATCCTCCGGGTTCGAACTCCCCGTGCCGTAAGGCTCCATGAGCAAATCGTAAGCCCAGCGTTCGGAAGGCCAAACCGCATGCGGCGAATTGTCGTTCACCGCGTCGCCGCCCCAGCCGACGGTCGCTTTCCCGGCAAACGGCCAGGATACGGTGATAGCGGGAGAGGTGCTTTGAATCCGCGCGGGATAGGCGAGCGGGATGACATTCATCATGAGCAGCAGATGCAGACACAGAACGGTACCTACGCCCAGCCCGGTCCAACCGCGGCTGCGGCTCTTTTTTTTGCGAAATCGGATAAGGAGCAGGACGGTACATATGAGAATATAGGCCAGTCCCAAGAGCGGGACGGCGAATTTCAGGACAAACCAGGCATAAGCCCCGGGCAGGCCATTCACGGCGTACACGGTTCCCCACAGTACAATGACGAGCAGGAGTAGGACTAAATTTGTCATCCCCGCTGTTTTTAGCAGTCTTTTCACAACCAAACATCCCCTTGATTCGAGTTAGAATTTCTATTCCTCCTATTAAGACGTAATAGACAAAAGTTCCCCCTGCAAAATTCATGTCACAAAATGCACGTTCGAAATTGTTATATAGGCAAACAGACAAGGAGGTGATCTTTTGCAGCCAATCCCCGGGGAAGCGGAAGAGAAGAAAGCGCAGATCGAAGCGGTGATCGAGAGGGTCCAGTCGGGAGACAAGGACGCCTACGGTCTCATCATCCGGCAGTTTGAACGGCAAATGTACACCTACTGCTACTATATTTTGAAAAATCATGCGGAAACGGAAGATGCGGTTCAGGAGATATTTATTCGCGCCTACCTGAACCTTCATAAATACAGCAGGCAGGTTTCTTTTTCAGCATGGCTCTACAAGGTTGCTTATCATCATTTGATCAATATGAAGAAGAAGCAGGGCCGTTGGGTGCAGTTAGTCGATAAGTGCATGGAGGAGCAGCCGGTTCAACAGATCACGCCGCATGATACGATGATTCAAGAGCTGTTGACCTATTTGACGGCCGAAGAACGTCACATCCTGCTGCTAAAATCCGTGGAGCAGTACAGCTTCGAGGAAATGGGCGAGGTTATGGGCGTGAAGTCGGCCACCCTGCGCAAGAAATATGAACGGTTGCGCCGGAAGTTGATGGACCGAGTTCTTGAAAAAGGAGAGATTGCTCATGGAAAAATTGCCGGATCCAGTGGAGTCCGCTGAAATGGAAGCGATCGAGCGAATGATTCGTCAGTCCTCGATGCAAAAGACAAGTTTGAGCGATAAAATTATGAATCGAATTGGAGAGATGGAAATGTCCAGAACGGAAAAATACGCTAAAAACAAGCCGAATATCATGAAACGGGCCGCCTTGACGGCCGCCGCCACGGCGATTCTCGGAGGAGGCCTCGTCGGATCGGGCTTTGTATCCCCGGTGATGGCGGATGCTCTGAAACAGATTCCGATGTTCAGCACGCTGTTTGAGGGGACCAGCGAAGCGGCGGTTAAGGCCGCTATGGATCAAGGATTGGTCATAGATCCCAACCTGAGCGTTACGCATGACGGCATCACGTTGAAACTCAGCGATCTGTTGTATGACGGAACGAGATTGTCCTTTATCCTGGACCGGGAAGGCGTGGATCTTCCGGGGACGGTTGCTCCTTTTAGCGAAAGGGAAAAGCCCGAAGACCAAATCCCAAAAGGTTATATTAAAGGGGCTGAAGCGGCAGGGACGACTTTACTTATTGACGGCAAAGACATTATGAAGGGGTTTGAGAACATTCAAACGGCCGGATTTGGAGATTTTTCCAAGCGGGAGAATGCTTACATGGCGGAGGTGCAGTTTAAAAAACCGGTTTGGGGCAATGAATTTGAGCTGACCATCCGCACCGAAGTGACGGGGGTTGATGAAGTCTTTGAATTCAAAGTTCCGGTGAAAATCGAGGACAATACCGTCCTGCTCAAGCCAAACGCTACCAAAACTTTGGAGGATTTCAGCTATAACGTAAAAGAGATGGTTATCACGCCGGTTACCACCCGTTTGGTTATCGACAGCAAAGGGAAGGTGCCGCGTTCCCCGGAACAGTCCGGCGATTATATCGCCAGCATGATGTATTACGATATCGTTGATGACCAAGGGAATTTACTGAAGCAACGCCAGGTCGGGTTATTTTATAGCGAGCCCAAAACCGAATATCATGTTGACGAACTGTACTCGCCGTTCAAAGAAACGCCGAAAACGATCACAATCAAGCCATACACCCTGACGGTCAACAAGAACACTTGGAAGGCCATTGGTGAAACCCAAGGCAGCCTAGGAACCAAAAATTATATTAAGGACCTGGAAATGACGATTCCCGTCGAAAAATAAGTTTAAATAAATTAATCAACCAGAATGGAGAAGATCATGAACAGAACAAAAAGAAATGTACCCGCTGTAGCCCAACTGTTGAAAAGATCCGCATTGACCGTAACCGCGGCAGCGGTGCTGGGGGCCCTGATCCCCGGCGCCGGCACGCTGCCGGCGGCCAAGGCCGCGGCCTTGAATGAGGCCTTAAAGCCGACTCTGCCGTATAGCTCGCTGCTGGCGGCGGCCAGCGGCGCGGCCGGGAACGCCGCCGCGGCCAATCCCAGCATAACGCATGACGGGGTCACGCTCCGGCTATCCCATCTGATTTACGACAAAACCCGGTTATCCTTCGTCATAGAGCGCCAGGGCGCAAATTTTCCGGCCGATGAATCGGTTGTTATCCTTAACGAAGAAAGAGAGAAAGACAAGAAGGGAAAAGGGTATATTAAAAGGCCCACCCTCTTGATCGACGGCCAGGAGCTAAAGGATTGGGGCAGCTTTGGCGACTCCGGGAAAATAAAAAATGCATGTATGTATGAAATCGGAAAAAAAGCCGATTGGCCCGACAAGTTTGAGCTGACGATCCAGGCCCAGGTGACCGGGATCGACGAGACCTTCGAATTCAAGGTCCCGGTAGAAATGGATAAAAAATCGATCGAGGTCAAGCCCAACGCCACGAAAAAGCACAAAGGGTTCAGCTACACCGTCAAGGAACTGTATTTCTCGTCGTCCTCAACCCAGTTGATTATCGACAGCACCGGCAAGGTGCCGGCGACGTCCAAGCAGACCGGCAAATATATCGCCAGCATGATGTATTACGATATCGTGGACGATCAAGGGAACCTGCTGCAGCAACAGAGATTCCCTTACTATAACAGCCTGCCGAAAACCAAGTACCACATCGACGAGCTGTACAGCCCGGTGAAAGGAACACCGAAGTACGTTACGATCAAACCGTTTACGCTGACGGTCGATAAAAATGACTGGAGCGTTGTCGGAGACACGGAGAAAAGTGTCGGAACCAAAACATACTGGAAGGAATTAGAAATGAAAATTCCTTTGGACAAAATCAAGAAGTAAGTTGACAGGCTGTCCATGGACCCAAAGGTCCTGGACAGCTTTTTTCTCGTTTGCCACGGACAAATTTCGACCATAATCTTCGAAAATCAGCAGGATACTGCCATGCCGATATCGAAATAAAAATAGATTTAACCGGAGTTGTGTGATCTGCAAATAATAGGAGGATTAATTTGAGGTTATGAAGGTTTTTAAATTTACCCTGGGCGTGATTTCATCCATTATTGCTTCTTTTCTTTTGTTGGTATTTCTTATAATTTTGTTGAATGAGAGAAATATACCGGCCCTGACGATCGTATTTGTACCGACCGCGCTGCTTATATGGCTCTCGATTTTCTTATTTAAAGGATCGACGACACCTTCGCAGCCCCTAGAGCAGCTGGCTCCCGGTGCCGAGTTCCCGACCGGGGAACTGCCGCAAGCCTTCGTCTATAACCCCATGGGGTATTTACGTATGGACGCAAGGTCCGTTAACGATTTTGTCCGGTCGCTTATTCATGAGAGAGACGCGGCGAAAAGGTCTCAAGTGAAGTTCTCCCTCGATCCGGCCGAATTGGGTGATTTGGGCGAGGCCTTCAACCTATTGTTCGGCCAAGCTCCCCAGAAGAGCGAGCCCCCGAAAGGACCGGTATCGGTGGATTGTCCGGGCTGCGGCGCAAAAACGGTTGTTTATCCCGATAAAGCGGTGAAATGCGAGTTTTGCGGCACGGGCATTACCTATAAGAACTAGCACTCCGTCAAATAACCTTGATCACATAGATCATTAGAATTCCTGCAAATATGCATGTTTTTTTCTGGTACGGAACAAAAATATCAAAATTCCTGCAAATCTGCAGGAATTTTCAACGAAACCGGCTCGTTTCTCTAAAATCGCTAAAAACACCTGCAGATTTGCATCTTTTGTCGAAACTCTTCGTAAATCAGCCTAAATACCTGCAGATTTGCATCTTTTTGGAGTTGGAAGGGTGGAGGTGCGCTTACTACGAAGTTTGATGGGGCACTGGCGGCAGGAAGAGGAGGCGGCACCTTTTGATAGACCAATTGCATAACCTTCCCGCTTCACCTGGCGTTTATATGATGAAGGACGGTCACGGAGGTATCCTGTATGTCGGCAAATCGAAAAATCTGAAGCAGCGGGTCAAATCGTACTTTGTCTCCTCCGCATCGCATTCCAGAAAAACGCAAAGACTGGTCAACAATGTGAAGGATTTGGAGATCAGGGTGACGGATACCGAATTTGAGGCTTTTATGCTGGAATGCCGTCTCATTCATGAGCTGCGGCCGCTTTACAACAAGAAGATGAAAAGTCCGCATGCTTACGTGAATGTCGTGGTCAAAACGGGGAAGAACGGCGGCCGCCGTCTGGAGCTGGGCCGCGGAGACGAGCCGGAAGGCGGACAGCCGAGTTTCGGACCGTATACGGCGAGCAGACATACGGTGGGGAAGGCGTTGACCAGGATCCAAGAAAGCCTGCGAATCGCTTGTGCCGGGTCAGACGGGGAGCGGGGGCCTTGCCTCAACGTGTCCCTCGGACTTTGTCTCGGCGGATGTATGGGGGGAGAGGCCGCCGGGGAGTACGATCGCGTTATGGATCGGCTGATAGCGCTCATGGAAGGGCGGGATTTCAGCCTTATGGATGACATGCGGCGGGAAATGGAGGAAGCGGCGAGCGAGTTCGATTTCGAACGGGCGGCCAAATGCCGTGACGGAATCGAAGCCTTAACCTTTCTGCTGCGGCAGGAAAAGGTAATCTCTTTCGCCGAGCAAAACCGGATCATCCTATTGTCGGAGCCGCTGAATGAACGCGAAAGCAAACTGTTTCTTGTTCAGCGCCATCAAATTCTTTATAGTGAGAAATATGATCGGCAGGCAACGGATCGGACCCGGACGGCGTTATCCTTGATGAAGCGGCTTCAAAACCGCGCCATGGAGGAGACGGCCGCCGGGCATGAGTTGACGCGCGACGAGATTGATGGAGCGCAAATCATACACAGCTACCTGCGCAACGGTACCTGTCGTCACCTGGTCTTACAGGAAGCATGGCTTGAAGCGGGAGGCGAGCATGACTTGCGGCAGGCGATTGAGTCATTTTTGGCGGCGGAAGCTGGAGAAAGAGAGAGTGGACCGGGATGAGTCACTATCCGAACGAAATTCAAGATTTTCACGCTGCGATCGTGAAGCTGCGGGGGATCACGGAAATCGAGAGCGGTGTGGACAATTTGGCGGCGGTGGATGCCGAGGTATTGCGCTTTCCCTCGTTTGCGCATCTGCCGCATGCCGCTTTATTGCGCACCGGAGGCGGATTGGATAACGAGGTGCTAATCCAGTTTGAGCTCGGCATCGATTACACGGCCGAGGGACTACAAGCGGTCGAGTTTCTGGCGTGGTTTGTCCGGGACGCGGCCAGGGGAGGCACGAAAATCCAAATGCGGCCGTTTGCTTTGCCCCCGGAATCGCCGTATGGCCGGCAATTGGGAACCAGCTTGAAATTCCATATCGATCTCTTTGTCGACGGGATCGAGGATACGTTGGAGCCGGCGTACAAGGATATCAGCCGGTTGACGGAATCGCTGGAGACGGCGATCCGGGTATACCGGATTCCGCTCAAGCCAACTTATATCTAAGGTACTGGAGGGGAAACCATGACTCACGCGGAAATCGTTTCGTTGAATGTCGGAAAGCCGCAGCCTTTATTGTATAAGAATAAAGAGGTAGAGAGCGGGATTCACAAGCAGCCGGCAGACCGGCCGTTATTTTTGTCACGCGTCAATCTGGACGGGGACGCTCAAGCCGACCTGGTCCATCACGGCGGCAAGGATAAGGCCGTTTGCGTTTATCCTTTCGAACATTATGCTTTCTGGGAGAAGGAATTGGAGACTTCGCTCGTTTTCGGTGCGTTCGGAGAAAACCTGACTACGCGGGGGCTGCTGGAAACCGAGGTTTGTATCGGGGATATTTTTCAACTTGGGGAAGCGGTCGTACAAATCACGCAGCCGCGCCAGCCTTGCTATAAATTAGCCGCGCGGTACCAGGTTCCCGATATGCCGATAAGAGTTCAGGACACCGGCTTCACCGGGTACTATTTCCGCGTGCTTGAAGAGGGGACGGTAGCCCCAACCTCGGAGCTTGCGCTAATGACCCGGCACCCCTTAGCCGTTACCGTGGACTTTGCCAACAGAATCATGCACCATGACAAGAAAAACGTTGATGGCATCAGGCGGCTTCTCGCTGTCGAGGAATTGTCGGATAGCTGGCGGGCCACGTTGACGAAGCGGCTGGAAGGGCAAGACGTAAATACTCGGGAGCGGCTGCAAGGGAACTAAACCTAGAGCGAATGTAGAGGAGGCGGTAATCGCCTCCTTTTTTCGTGTTCAGGTGGGGATCGCTGGGTTTTACCGTAGCAACAGAGGGGCGATATGGCGGCGGAAAACGTCGATCGGGCTCCGGTCTTTTTTGCGTTTGTCATCGGTCAAAACAACCACGGTATCCAGACTGGGCACGACATAAACAAACTGGCCGCCAAAGCCGCGCGCATAGAAGTAGTCGAAGCCTGCTTCCGCCGTTTCTTCGTAGGTGTCGGTCCACCAGTGCCAGGCGTACCGGCCGCGGTTCGGCGGGGCCGCGGGGAGAACGGGCTGCACGGACCGTTTAGCCAACTCTCGGGAGATCAGCCGCTGCTGCTCCCAACAGCCTTCCTGCAAATAAAGAAGGCCGAATTTGAGCAGATCGGCGGGACGCAGCCAGAGTCCGAAGCCCCCGGTGCGAAGCCCTTGAGGGTCTTGTTCCCACTTGTAGTCCTGAATGCCGAGGGGGGTGAACAAGAAGCGTTCCGCAAAGGCGGCCGCATCCTCGCCTGTCGCCTGCGCCAGAATGGCGGACAGGAGCTGGGAAGCTCCGGAATTGTACTCCATCCGGCTGCCAGGAGGATGGGCCAAAGGCTGCTCCAGCACAAAATCCACCCAGTTGGAAGTCCGGGTCATCCGCGGGAACGAGTTGCGCCCTCCGAATTCCGTCCATTCGAAGCCCGCCGACATGGTCAGGAGGTGCTCCAGCGTCATGTCCCGTTTTCGATGATCCGGATCTTTGGTCAACTGAGGGAAAAAAGCACGGATCGGCGTTCCGGCTTCCGGCAGCTTCCCTTGATCCATCGCGATGCAGATCAAGGCGGAAAGGATGCTTTTCGTGCAGGAGTTGATCTTCGCGAGCTCCGCGTCGCATCGCTCATCCCGGTAATGCCGAAACACGAGCTGTCCGCGGGAACTGATCAAACAGCTTCGAAGGTCAAACGGTTGTAATGTCTGCTGCAATGTAGTCAAGTCCATAACCTATTCATCCTTTAACTCTGTCGTTACCGTGTTTCCATTACTATATCAGCGGTTGCGCGATCACGCAAAAAAGTTGGCGGACTCCGCCTGAAAAACGACCGTACGCTACGGATTCGCCGAAACGATTCTTCCGGTATGCTGGAAACATACCTAGTGAGAAGATAGAGGAGTGGAATTTCGTATGAGTCCGACCTGGAAAATGCGCTTCACCGACTTTTTTGTCCGCAAAGACCCGGAGTACGACCTTTTTCTAAAGCAACATCAAGCCGCCACCCGGAAACAGATCTCGTTGTACCTGTTGCTCGGGGTCGTTCCGGGCATCATTACTTACTTGCTGATCTTCCCGTTTCGCGAACCGCTGATGGAACTGACGGGGTTGTCCAGCCATACCTATCAGTTTATGATTCTCGCTTTGATGGCCAGCGGATGGCATATTCTTTTCCCTTTTTTCATGCTAAGATTTGTGGATAAGCTTACTTTTAAACAATCCTTGATTTACCTGGGATTTACCAAACCGGATCTCAAAGGGCTCTTATTCGTGCTGCCTGTCATCACGGTCCTGTTCACATTATTGTCTCTTCCCTATATGAAGTATATTTTTCCTCCCTTGTCGGGGATGCTGGATCGTCTTCCCGCGCTGCATATGGGAGAATGGCATATCTTCAACCAAGGATATTACGATTTTCCCTGGCCGCTGCTGGTGGTCGGTCTGATCGGCAATTTCATCGGGGAAGAAATTTACTTCCGGGGGTATCTTTTGCGCAAAGTCGGAGCCCTCAGATGGAACTGGCTCATCGTCAGCGTGCTGTTCCAGTTCTATCATATGTGGCAGGCTCCCGTAAACTGGGCGTTCATTCCCCTGGCCGTCATCATTCCTTGCGAAATTCTGGTTCGTCTGCGAAAAAGCATTTACGGAGCCATTCTTTTTCACATTTATATCAATACGCTATGGGGGCTTGTGACGTTGTATCTCGTAGGTGTGTGACCCCCTCCCGATTTTATCGGACCCGTTTGAAGGAGCCTGGATTCTATGCCGTTGTTCAATAACAAATATCATATCCGAATGGTTCTCGCCGTTCTGGCTTTTCTTTGTCTGGCAGGGTACATTCACGCGGAATCCTTCCGGCACCCTTATATCGGGGCGCTGCTGGAGAAGACGAATTCCATGTGGATCGTGAAGGAAGTGAACCCCTCGGGAAAAGCGGCCGCCTGGCGCATGAAACCGGGAGACCGTGTCCTGACCCTGGACGGGGAAGCGGCGGAAACGCGGCTGGGGGAGAAACGAAGCCCCGTATCCCTTGTTGAGATTTCCGCAATCGGCTTTAAGGGAGTGGACGGATCCGTCACCCTTAAGAGCGTCGCGACAGATGCCGGCGATGCTCTGAAAAATGGGTTTGCGATAGGGATGGAGCTTGCCCTTTTGGCCATCGGTTTATCGGCCTACCGCAAAAACCCCAACTCCCGGCTGGTCCGGCAGTTCACGGCAATCAATTTCGTGATGGCCCTGACGATATTGACGCTGTATTCAACGGAGCTGCGGCTGTCGGATTTTATTTTATCCTTGAGCGCGATTTGGCTGCCTTACATGCTGCTTTCGTTTTGCGTGTCGTTCGTTATCCGGTCCGTATCGGGCCGGCTCCGCAACCTGCTGCGCACGTTCCGCCTGTTCTGCGTTCTGTTCTCCGGGTATGCGGTATACGCGGTTGCCGGCGAACAGATTCCGGGTTGGATCCGCGAGGCGGTGCATGTGGTTTTTCTGCTTGCGCTGCTGCTCGTTGTGATCGCGGTGGGGGTATATTGGAGGGTCATTGACCGGATTGAAAAAAATCAGGCCCTGGTGCTTGTGACCGGGTTGTATTTCAGCTTGCTGCCGTATGTGTTCCTGTATGCCCTGCCCGATTTAATCCGGGGCGATGCTCTGGTTTCGCCGGAATATGCGCTGACGGGGCTCGTACCGCTTTCGTCGACGATGTTGTATGTCCTGCGCAAGCGCAGTCTGATCGATATGAAGTTGTATATGCCGCGGGTCTTGATTCACAGCCTGTACTTCGGCGCGGTTTTTATTTTATTCCTGCTGGCCTCGCGCCTGCCGCAGCCGTTTTGGCCGGCGCTGCTGTTCTTGGCGTTTCTCGCCGTGACCCTCATTTACCGGACAAGTCTTCGCTGGTCGGGGAGAAACGCCGGAAAGCGGAAGGAGTGGCTGGACAGACAGACGCTCAAGCTGTCGATTCAAACGGCGGAAGCCCGGAATATCCGGGATATTCTCCGTATGATCGGGGAAGTCATGGACCGTGTGATGGACGTAACGGGGAGCTGCCTCATATGGCGGGACGGGAGCCGGTTGATTGTCCACGGGACGGGGGCTTACGCCTCCTTAACTCCGGAGGAGGGGGAGTGGTTGGATCCCGGGTTTTTACAGGCCAGGTTTGATTTTATCCATATCGAACCGTTAAGGATGGACGGGGAGAATGAGTTCGAGGGTTACCTGTGCGTCGGTCCCAAGCGGAATTCCTCGCTTATGGGAGCGGAGGAGAAAGAGCTGATCGTCAGCATGCGCAACGAAGCGATCCGCCTTCTGATCAATGTCCGAAGTTTGTCCGGGCTGCAGCAGGAATATCAACGCGCGAAGGAGCAGAACGCGGCGTTTGAAAGGCGGGTAAGCGATATGCGGCTGGAGCGGCGCATGCTGATGGAGGCCCAGCACGCGGAACGGCTGCGGACGACGTATTTTCTTCATGATCAGCTGCTCCAAAACCTGATATTTCTGTCCCGGGATTTGGAAGAGTTGGCCGATCGGGGGAAAGCGGAGCCCAAGCGGGTGGAGACCTGGCTGAAATGCGTTTATGACTCTCAGCGGGACATCCGGCTGCTCTGCGATGATCTGCATCCGGCAATCGCGGACAAAGCCGGTTTGGAGGAGGCTTTGCATTGGCTGCTTCGGTCCGTCGAAGAGACGGGGATCCATACGACGCTAAGCTACGAGTGGGGACTGGCGGAGCCGCCGGATCGGCTGCTTCGGAGCAATCTATTCCGCATGATTCGCGAATTGACCAATAACGCGCTAAAGCATGCCGATGCCACCTCCCTTGAGGTACGGGTTCGAAGCCATCCGGAGGAAGGAATCCACTGTCTGGTCAGCGATAACGGAAGAGGATTCGATCCGGTTACGCTGTACCGCGACAGCCGTTTTTTGCAAGAAAAACATATCGGGCTTATTTCGGTAAACGCACAGATCGAGTATTTGGGCGGGGAAATGGAAATTCAGGCGGCTCCCGGAAAAGGGACCCGGGTGATGCTGAAACTTTCGGCTTACGAAAGGGAGGAGAAGCACGATGGAAAGCTTGGTTAAAATTATTCTGCTGGACGATCACCCGCTCGTTATGGAGGGACTTAAAACTCGGCTCGAAGAAGAGCCGAATTTCTCGGTTCAGGCGACGTTTACGGATCCCCTGGTGTTATTGGAGCAGATCCACCTTTATGAACCGGACGTGGTGGTTATGGATGTTTCGATGCCGAAACTGGACGGTTTCGAGCTTGCGTCTATCCTTAAGGGAAAATACGGATCTTCGCTGAAGTTGATCATGCTGTCCGGGTACGGGTATGACGAGTTTTACCGGAAAGCCTATGAGCTTGGAGTCAACGCCTATTTATCCAAGCAGGCGACGTATCCGCAAATCATCAATGCGATCAGACAGAGCATATCCGGCCATGTGCTGATGCTCGAACGGCTGTTTAACAAGTCCCCGGTGGAGCCCTTAACGCCTGCGGAGCAAAGAGTTTTGGCTCTCGTGGCCAGGGAGCTCACAAACAAGGATATCGCCAAGGAGCTGGCGGTCAGCCAGCGGACCGTGGAATACCATATCACTTCGATTATTCAAAAGCTGGAAGTCAAAACTCGCATCGGCGCCGTGGCCAAAGGGTATGAACTTGGGATTCTCGGACCGATGCAGATGTAACCGGGAAGGCTAAACGGACGGTTATAAAACAGCAAAGTGAGTAATGTCACAACCTTGTGAATATTGTCACATTCTTTCCTGCAACTTTTAATTATAATCAACTTGTAATTAAAAAGAGTAGGGGGAAACCACTGTGAAGATTTTTAAAGGCTTATTGGTTGCAGGCGTCGCCATCGCATTGCTGTCCGGCTGCGGCGCCAAGGAGGAGAAAGCGGCTGAACCGAATAAACCCGCCGAACAAACCGCTGCCGGCGAGCAGCCCGATGCGGTAACGACCGCTTCCATCGTAAATGATGCGGATGCGTTCATTAACGCGGTAAGTGAGCAAGGAACATGGATCATCGCCACTTTGGGCGATCTCACGGTCGACAAGGACGTCGTCGTGGCGGGGGAATTCCATGACAAGAACAAGCCGGACGGCGACATTTACCGTAAAATCGCGCTCTACACGCAGGATGAGAACCATAACATTACCGCTTCTTTCACGCTCACGGTGCCTAAACTGACGGTACAAAGCGAAAACTTGAGAATTCAAGGCGGCACGGTAAAAGGTGACGTTTACGTGGAAGCGAACGGATTTAATTTGCACGAGTCGGCAACCGTAGACGGAAACATTTACTTTGCCAACGAGGACGTCAAAGCGTCCGCCAAAATCGACGGTAAGGTGACGGGAACGACCGAAGTGAAATAAACAGGGATCAGCATTCGAAAGGGAGCCAAGTCGGCTCCCTTTTTTATGCCTGAAATAGGTTGTACGGCCCGGATAACATAAATATTTTTCGGCCCGAAGGGAAATACATAAATTACTTGAAACGGATTTTTTGCGAAAAGGAAGGGCAGGAGATGGGAATGTACGATGAACAACAGTATGGGGCTCAAACCTTTAAAGCGGGGGATATCGTCTACGTTTTTTATCGGAATCCGCATACTCAGGATGTGGCCAATATCCAGGAGGCCGCGGTCGTCAATCATCCGGAGAAGCCGGGCGAGTTGGCGGTTTTTCTGTATGAGACTTACTATCCATTGACGAACGAGATGGCCGTCTATTCGACGGCGCAGGAAGCGGAGCAAGCTTACAACGACGTTTATGGACCCGCCGCCGAGGGGATTTGGGAATGAATCCTCCGTTTACGCCGCGGCTGGTCTATTTCGAGCCGGATGCCCTGGATTATCCGCTGGGCAGAGAGCTTATGGAGAAGTTTGAACGTATGAAGCTGGATATTCGCTATACGACCTCGCATAATCAGATCCGAAACTTGCCGGGCGACAGCGATCTGCAAAAATACCGCGTAGCCAAATCGACCCTTGTCGTCGGCATCCGCAAAACCCTGAAATTCGATACGTCCAAGCCTTCCGCCGAATATGCGATTCCGTTTGCGACGGGATGTATGGGCCACTGCCATTACTGCTACCTGCAGACGACGATGGGGACCAAGCCCTATATCCGGACCTACGTCAACGTGGAGGAAATTCTGGAGGCGGCGGATCGCTATATGGCCGAGAGAGCGCCGGAGATAACCCGGTTCGAAGCCTCTTGTACTTCGGATATCGTCGGGATCGATCATCTGACGCACACCCTGAAACGGGCGATCGAACACTTCGGGACATCGGAGTTGGGGAAACTCCGGTTCGTGACGAAATTCCATCATGTCGATCATTTACTGGACGCCCGGCATAACGGAAAAACCCGATTTCGGTTTAGCGTGAACGCGGACTATGTAATCAAAAACTTCGAACCCGGGACATCGCCTCTGGACAAGAGGATCGAGGCCGCGGGCAAGGTGGCCCGGGCCGGTTATCCGCTCGGCTTCATCGTGGCTCCGATCTATCTACATGAGGGATGGGAAGAAGGCTACCGCCATATGTTCGAACGTCTCGACGCCGAGCTGCCCGCGGATGCGAGGGACGACATTACCTTTGAATTTATCCAGCACCGGTTCACCAAGCCGGCCAAGCGCATTATCGAGAAAAATTATCCCATGACCAAGCTGGAGCTGGACGAAGAGAAGCGGAGGTACAAATGGGGTAAGTACGGGATCGGCAAATACATCTATCAAAAGGACGAAGAGGAGGATATCAAGTCCCATCTTTTTTCGTATATGGAGAAGTTTTTTCCGCGGGCGAAATTGGAGTATTTTACGTAAGGCGGCGCGTGGGGTAAGTTGATGTGATTTTTGTTACTGTACAAGCCGGGCTTTTGTTGTAATCCTACCTTAGGAGGTGGGTAACCGATGAAAGTTCAATACTCTTTACAGTCCAGCCCTGAGATTGGTGAAATCAAGGCGATCCTTAAACCGTTCGGAGGGCGCTGCGCGAAGGTGATCGACGGAACCCTGGAATATCAGATCAAAGAAGAGCAGGAAAGCGCCGCATATGAGGCGTTGAAGGAGAAGGGTTTTGTAAGCTAAAAGAGTCGGGGGAATTTTCCCGGCTCTTTGTTTGGCTTAGCCGTTTGCAACCTATAGCGGTCATGTTACAATATGGGCGACAAAAACCAATTTTTAAGGAAAAAAGGAGATGACCGTGAACAACTGGAAAAGAAATATCGTGCTGTTTTTGAGCAGTCAGACCATTTCGCTGTTCGGCTCGTCCTTGGTCCAATACGCCATCATGTGGCATATTACGCTGACCACCCAATCCGGAATTATGATGACGTTGTTCATTCTTTGCGGGTTCATTCCCACCTTTATTCTGTCTCCTTTTGCCGGGGTGTGGGCGGACCGCTTTAACCGGAAATGGCTGATCGTTTTGTCGGACGGTATGATCGCTACCGCGACGCTGATTCTTGCCGTTGTCTATTTGCTCGGCTACGAGGCGATCTGGCTTCTGTTCGCGATGGCGGCGATCCGCGCTTTGGGAACAGGGGTGCAGACACCGGCGGTCGGCGCGATCCTGCCGCAGATCGTACCGCAAGACAAGCTGACGAAGGTCAATGGAATTAACGGCACGCTGCAAGCCGTCATCATGTTTGTTTCCCCGATGGTCAGCGCGGCTTTGCTGACGAAAGCATCGATCGTAAGCATTTTCTTCATCGATGTCATCACCGCGGCCATCGCGATTCTCACTTTGCTGCTGTTCTTTAATATCCCCGCACACGAGAAGGCTTCCGAAAAGCAAGCGACAGGCTATTTCAGCGACTTGAAAGAAGGGCTTCTCTACATAAAGAACCATCGCTTCCTAAAAATCTTCTTTCTGTTTTTCGCGGTCCTGTTCGTCCTGATGGCACCGGCCGCATTTTTGACGCCGCTGCAAGTGACACGCAGCTTCGGCGACGATGTCTGGCGGTTGACCGCCATCGAGATCGCGTTCTCCATCGGCATGATGGCGGGTGGGGGGCTGATTGCGTCCTGGGGCGGTTTCGCCAATAAAATCCGTACGATCATGCTCGCCGGTTTGGTGATGGGGGGCTGTACGCTGGCGCTCGGAGTCGTTCCGGTATTCTGGAGCTATCTGGTGTTTATGGCTATCTTCGGCATCGCCATGCCGATGTTCAATACGCCGTCCACGGTGCTGCTCCAGGAAAAAGTCGACGAAAACTTCATGGGAAGGGTATTCGGGGTCCTCGGCATGATTTCGACCTCCATGATGCCGGTCGGGATGCTGATTTTCGGTCCGCTGGCGGACGCCGTCCGAATTGAATGGCTTCTTGCGGGTACAGGGTTCTTGCTGATGCTTCTCGCCGTCCTTCTGGGGCGCAATCGGGTGCTGCTTGAAGCGGGCAGGACGGAGGGGCAGGAAGCTATCGACTAAAAAGGGGCAATAGGGCGGGAGCAGCCGATGGCCAGGAACAAACCGAATCGGAATGTACATCCATTCGGCTGCCGCCCGCCTGAATTCAGGCGTTAGACACCCAATCCGCCGACAACCCTTAATCGGGTTCCCTCCATTTTTGCAATAAAGGGTCTTCCCTTGGAGATGACGGCCTGCGTTGCCTCCAGGTTGAGCGAGGCCGCGTGGGCGTCCGCATCCCGCCAAATTTCCATGATCCAGATCGAGTCGGGATCGCCATCGTCTACATTTATCGCATAAAGTTCGCATCCGTCCACCGTTTTCATCGCTTGAGCGGCTTCCAGTAAAATACCCAGCAGCGCGTCGCGCCGACCCTCATGGGCGACGAGTTTGGCGGTCATTCCGAATTTATTCATTTGAACTCCTCCTTGTTTCAGAGTATCATACCTTACAAGCGACTTGCATTTCAATGGCTTGAATATTTAATATGTAGATATAAAGATTTGAATAAGGGAGAGAGCCAACATGGATAAAATTCAATCGGAAGAGCAATATCGGCAGGCGATTCAAAGCGACAAATATACCGTAATCAAATTCGAGACAAACTGGTGCCCGGACTGCAAAAACCTGGACCGCTTTATCGGGGATATCGTAGCCGAGCATGCGGACAAAGATTTTTATTCGATGGACGCGGAGCAGTTCCAGCCGATCGCGGAGGCCAATGAGGTGCGCGGCATTCCAAGCCTGCTCGTGTACAAAAACGGGGAAAAAGTCGCTCACCTGCACAGTAAATTTGCCAAGACCCCGGGCCAGGTCAGAGAGTATTTGGCGGGTTTGTAAGAAAGAAAAGCAGGCGTTTTTTGTCAGAAGACAAGATGTAAATGCATTAAAGACCGCATGAATTTGCGGTTTTTTTGTTTATTTGTTTATCGGATATTAAGCTAGTACCCCGTCAGACAATCTTGATAACCTAGAATTCCTGCATATGTGCATGTTTTTTTCTAGTTTGTGACCAAAATTTCAAAATTCCTGCAAATCTGCAGGAATTTTCGACGAAACCGGCCCGTTTCTCTAAAATCGCTAGAAATACCTGCAGATTTGCATCTTTTTTCGAATCCCCTCAGAGAACGGAATGAAATACCTGCAGATTTGCATCTTTTTGGAGTTGGAAGTAATGGAAGTACGCTAGGCGCCCTTTAGTTACCGTGGGCTAAATACGATTTCGACGGCCTTTTCGTGGTAAGATAATGCGGACGAGGCTTGGCAAGCTGCAGCTGCAAGAAGCAGTCAAAAGGATCTTTCAAAGTTAGGTCAGGAAAATCATTGTCTCCACGAATGATGACCTAATCGCTGCTCAACGAATGTATGAGAGTGTCGGTTTCACCCTCTATCAGAAGAGGAAGAATACGAATACCGCCGACTTTGTCCAGGAACACATCGATTACGTGTATTTTTTAGAAAGCATCTGATTTATTTTCAGACGATTAGTGTATGACACCAATAAATTAAATCTTTCCTCAAAAATAAGGGGCGCAACACCATGTTGTGCCCCTTATTTTTTTCATAGAGAAAGAGGACTTTCGGTACCTAAAATGTCTCACCGACCAATAAATCTATGATTTATTTAAATTTAATAGATAGTGTAGTATAGAACATATCGAAGAGCATTCCGTTTTTGATTCAATTCAGCGTAGAGAGTGGAGGGTGAAAGGGTGGATCGAAGTGAGACCGAAAGTTTCGTCTCCCTGGACCGGATCATCGGTCTTGCCGAAGAACTGGGGTTTCTGGAACGGTGGCTCGCCGAGCCGAAGCCGCGTACGGAGCTGTTTTTCGTGTCGGGGATCGGGGGGATCGGCAAAACGACGCTGCTGACGGAGATGTCCAGACGGGCGCGGGACAGCCAGGCGCAAGTGTTATGGCTGGACGGTCCCGGGGAGCTGGGGACATCGGCGGCTTTTTTGTCCGGGATGGAAGCGTGTCTGGAGAACGAATACGGAAGGAAACGGGAACAAGACGCGCCGACGTTTGCCTTTATTACTTCCGAGCTGTCGAGCCGCCGTTCGGTTATATTTTTGGATAACTGTGAAAATATCGAACGTATCGAAGGCTGGTTCTTTTCCAGCTTCCTGCCCAAACTCGAGGCGGCGGGCGTGCTGTTCGTGCTGGCTTCGCGTAACGGACTCCCGGCCAAATGGCGGACGAACCCCTATTGGGGCAGCCGGGTACGCGATTTGCCACTGCGGGTGTTTACCCGCAAGGAAGTGCGCGAATATTTGCGCGAGAGCGGACTCGACCCGGCGCTGCAGGCGGAGGTTGCCAGGCATTCGGACGGCCATCCGCTCCTGCTGGCCCTGACCGTGGACCTGCTGAAGTCCTCGCCGGAAAGTACAGCGGGCAGGGGACTAAGCGATATTCCGGCGATGCTGAGCGCCGAATTGCTTAAGGAAGTCACATCTCCGCGGTTATATGCCGCTTTGATCGGGCTTTCGCTGCTGCCGGAGGCGGATTTGCTGGTCTTGCGGCAGTTTTTGGACACTCCGCTGGAGTTGTCCGATTATGAAGAGCTCGGCCGTCTCTCCTTTGTCGGCAGAAATCCGCGGGGGTTGGCCCTGCACCATGTCGCCTCCCGGCTAATCCGCGAAGATTATGCGGAGCGAAGCCCGCAACCGTTCCGGCTTGAGCGCCAGCGGGCCTTTCGCCTGTTAGCCGAGCGGTTTCCGTATGCGGATCGGCGGGCGCAAACGCGCATCGCGGCTCATGTACTCAAGTTGTATCGCGAATTTTTGCCTTCGGCCCATGCTTATGCCCATTTTTCGACGCGCTTGCAAGCCGCCGAGGACAGGCCGTATCAACCCGAGGATCTCCCGGACCTGCAGCGGATGGTGGCCGACTCCGTCCGAGGTGCCGACTGGCAAACGGAACTGGTTAAGGCGGAAGATTACGCCGGTTTGCTGGTACGGATCGCCGGCATGAGCCCGGAAGGCATTTGCGTGGTCCGGAGCGACATGGGGACTCCGCTGGCGTTTTGCGCCGGCGTTTCCCTCCATCCTTCGACTTTATCGCTTCTTGAAAAATACGCTCCCAGGTTGCTTCAAATGCTGGGCGAGGAGCTCGAGCCGCTTTATTCCGCGTCTCAGGAAGGGGCGGACACGTTTTGCATTTTGCTGGCGGCGGTTGATGTAAGACAGCCGCATTACCGTCCGGAGGAACTTGGGGGCCTGCTGATGCAGCAGTGGCTGATCCGCATGACGGGAGGATTCAGGGGAATCGTGGTGACCGGAGATCCGAATCTGAATACCCTGCTGCCGATGATGGGGTTTCAGAAGACGGGCCAGTTCGCCCTTTCCGAGAATGGAACCTTGCTATTAACCCGTTGGGATCTCGATTTCCGGTTCACCTCGTTCGAGCACTGGGTAAAACGAGTCATTCGCCAGACCGAGACCGAGGGGGAGCTCTCCGAATTCCCGCAAGTGGCGGCGGCACTAGAGCCCGAGCGGTACCGGGCTGACGCGATTCACATCGACGACCACGAGATGAAGCAAATCTTGAAGGAGTTGTATCGTCCCGACAAGCTGGAGGAGCTGGCTGTGATACGGCGCTTGGGGAGACCGGGCTCGGAGATAAGAAGACACGTGGAGCAGATTTTGACGGGGCAGGATACGGCATATCCTCTCACAGCGCTGGAGCAGCGGATTTTGCGTGAAATCTACATCTTGAAAGAACTGAACAAAAGCCAACTGGCCGAAGATTTCCATATGAGCAGAACGACCTTTTACCGTCATGCGCAGTCGGCCACCGGTCACTTGGCGATGGTGCTGTCTAAAGCTTTGGAACGGTAAAGGCGCGGGATATTCAGCTTATCCGAACAGCAGATCTTCCGCCGCCGTCGTTCCCTGACAAAGCTCCGCAAAAGTTCGGGCGATCTCCACGGCTTCCTCGAAGCCAAGATTTCCCGAACTGACAACCAGGATGGGGAACTCCCGATTCTTAGGGTCAGAGCGCATATCCCAGACATAATGGTTCCCGCTGCCGTCCATGGCAAAAGGAACCGCGCCGGGCCGTTTGATATGGCAAACTTCAAAGATCGACTCCCAATTTATTCGTTATTCCTCCTAAATTCCAGGGTCGTCTGCCGAGTCGGCATGTGATAGTTTAAGATTAAGCGATCGGTGGAGAACTGCGCAAATCATCCAACGAAAGAGAGAGGGCGAGAAGAAATGAGCGAACCGGATTTAAACGACGCTTGGTACGATTATGCCGGGGCATTTGTGGATAAAAAGAACGCGTCAACCTTGCGCTGGCAAGCATTGACTTCGGACGAACAAGAAATCGCCGCGCTATGGCTACTAGAAGCCGATATGTACAACGGCGGATTTATCCAGTTTTTTTGCAACTGGGGCGAAGAGGCGTATCTCCACGCGCGCCGGGCGCTTCAAACGATTGGAGCGGAACGGGCGTTGGAGCTTATCGCTTCGGGGTATGCCTGCATCGCGCGTCTCGAACATGATGATCGTCTTACGGAGCTGTGGGACATCCCGAAGTTTTTGACAGAAGAAGAGGGAGCCCGGCTCGACGAGCTCGACCAGCGGTTTTGGGAGGATCCGGATCGGATCGCGGAAACCGCCCATCGGTATTACGCGGTGAAATTGGGGATTCCCGCCCCGTAACTCCGCTGTGGATAGGCTGGTTATAAGCAATGAACGGGAATTGTTCCCGGTCATTGGCTCATGTACAGCCGCTGAGGCTAAATAGCTGGAGAAGTTCACGTTAATTCGTCTGAAATTGCGTCATTCAGCGGGTGGAGCCGCGAATTAGGTGGAGCTTTTCCCGCTAAATCGGATATTAGAGGGTAGCTGTGAAAATTACCGGGAAGTTCTCCCGTTAATGAGTGTCAGGTCTAGCTGCAAGGGTCTCACCCTCAACTTCCGCGCCAGCGTCGAAGTGGTCCGCCGCCCTTACAGCGGGTAGACGCGTAAAAAAAACAGGCAGCCTTAAAGAACCACAAGTTCTTCAGGTTGCCTGTTTGCTTTTTTTACAACTGGACGGTAATCACCGTTTGTTCATTCGCCGTAACCTCGCCTTCGCGTGAAGGGACGACCTCCCGGACGGCATCCAGGCCGGACGGGATCAGCACGGGTGTAACCAGGGGAAGTCCCGCCTGCCGGATCAAATCCATATCGAACTCAATGAGGAGTTGGCCCTTGGTCACCTTGTCCCCGGTGCTGACATGCGTGGTAAATCCGTTCCCTTTGAGCCCCACCGTATTGATGCCGATATGAATCAGCAGCTGCACTCCGCTCTCATGCTCCAAGATGACGGCGTGTTTACTCTTGTCCATCACATGGGCCACGGTTCCGTCAAACGGGGCGAAAGCCTTGCCTTCCGTCGGTTCGACCGCAATCCCTTCACCCATGTGTTTCTCCGCAAAGGCCGGATCCGGCACTTCGGAGAGGGGAACCGCTTTTCCCGTGATCGGGGAAGGAATCTCGAGCTTGCCCGATCTTCCCTCGGAAGGCTGAGTTACCGCCTTGACTTCCGCTTCAGCGGGTTTCGCCGATGCATTGTCCGCCGGAACCGCTTCGTTCTTGTATCCGAAGAACCAGGTTAATACGAACGCGATAATCATGGCAACCACATTCGTCAAGATGTACAAAGGCAGTTGACTGTTCAAATACAGCAGGGTACCCGGAATGACCGTAATCGACATGCCCGTACCGGCCAATTGGAAGAGGGAGGCAAGGAAGCCGCCCACAGCGCCGCCGATGAGACCCATAATAAAAGGCTTCACATATCTTAAGTTGACCCCGAAGATCGCGGGTTCCGTGATGCCGAGGAATGCCGACAGGGAGGAAGGGAGAGCCAGCGCTCTCAGCTTCATGTTTTTCGTCTTCATGCCTACCGCGAGACAAGCGGCGGCTTGAGCCGCCATGGCGGTGGTGATAATCGCGTTGAACGGATTGCTGCCTTTCTGTTCAAGCAGTTGAATTTCCAAGAAATTAAAAATATGATGGACGCCCGAAACCACGATAATCTGATGAAAAAAGCCGATAACCAGACCGGCGATGCCGAACGGCAGCTCCAGTACGGCGACTGTTCCGTGAAGCACCCACTCTTCCAGAGAGTGAAAGATCGGGCCGATCGCAAACAAGCCGAGCGTGATCATAATCAACAAAGTAATAAACGGAGTCAAAATCAGATCCAGGGCTTCAGGGATGCGTTTACGCAAAAATTTCTCCAGCTTCGCGCCGATCAAGCCGACAAAGAAGGCCGGAAGGACGGAGCCTTGATAACCCACCACCGGAATGAAGCCGAACATGGTCAGCGCCTCCGCGGAACCGTCCGCAACGCTGTAAGCGTTGGGGAGAGCGGGATTGACCAGCATCAAGCCGAGCACAATCCCCAGCACCGGACTTCCTCCAAACACTCTGAACGCGGACCAGGCCACTAAAGCGGGGAGGAACGCAAAGGCCGTGTCCGTCAATACCTGGGTAAACAGCAGGAAATTCGATGAAATATCTTCAGGCGCGGCTCCGAACCAGGAAAGAACCAACTCCTGGGTTAACAAGCCCCGAAGGCCCATAAAAAGACCGGTGGCTACCAGTACGGGAATGATCGGAACGAACACGTCACCGAACGTGCGGATCGCGCGCTGGAACGGGTTGCCCTGTTTTTTGCCCTGCTTCTTCAATTCATCGGTTGACGTACTTTCTATGCCCAGCTTCTCGACTTCTTCAAAAATGCGGTTCACCGTACCCGTGCCGAATATGATTTGATATTGGCCGGAGTTGAAGAACGCCCCTTTGACTTTATCGATTTGTTCGACTTGCTGCTGATTGATTTTGTCTTTATCCAGCACCATGATGCGGAGGCGTGTCGCACAATGGGCGAAAGAAGCGATATTATCCTTTCCTCCGACAGCTTCGATAACCGCTTTGGCGATTTGTTGGTTTTCAGACATGACTTTCGTTCTCCTTCGCTATAAGTTCATCGACTTGCTCCAAGGACGGCAGAGCGGGAATAGCTCCCTTGCCGGTCGCGGTGATGGCTCCGCAGGCATTGGCAAACCGAAGCAGAGCGGCATGCTCTTCCGTTAAAATAGAGCTTAAATTATGCGGCGTGGCTTGGCGCTCCAGCAGTTGATGCAGGAACCCGCCGATAAAGGCATCGCCGGCGCCGGTCGTATCCTGTGCTTTTACTTTGAAACCGGCCGACCCGTATCTTTCCTGCGGCAGAATCAAATCGGCGCCCCGAGAGCCTTTTGTATAGACCACGGCTTGCACATCTCCGGTAAATAATGAAGCGAGCGCTTGGTCCACGTCTTGAATTCCCGTGATAAAAGAGAGTTCGTCCTCCGAGATTTTCAAAAGATGAGCTCTCGGGATAAAAGACCGGATCGTTCGGCGATAGGCGTCATGATCGTTCCACAGAGGCAAGCGCACGTTCGGATCAAAGCTTACTAAGCCGCCCCGGTTTTTGACGGCATCAATCGCTTTGACGTGGGCCCGCTTCATCGGGCTTTCCACCAAATCCACGGATCCGAAATGCAAAAGGTCGCCCGCTTGAAAAACGTCCGGGTCGATCTCGTCCTCGGCCAAAAGCAGGTCGGAAGAGGGATTCCGGTAAAACGAGAAGTCGCGCTCCCCGTTGTCGCGCAAGGAGACGAAGGCCAAACCGGTATTGGCCTCGTCGGTCCTTTTGACCAGATCGGTACTTACCCCGGCTTCGGACAACTGCTCCAGCAGAAAATCGCCGAAGGCGTCTTTGCCCAGTTTGGTAATCATCGAGGCGTTACCGCCCAATTTGGCCGCCGCCGCGGCCACGTTGGCCGGCGCGCCTCCCGCGGCGCGCTCGAAGGCAACCACATCTTTCAGCGCTTGACCCGCCTGCCGGGGGATAAAGTCGATCAATACTTCGCCAATGGCATATAATGTTCCCACGTACTCACCTTCAAACATAAATTTGGTATTAAATGTCCCATTTGCAGACGCGAAACTCCGCGGATCCGCCGGAACAAAACAGTCGAATTTCCTTGCTCGCGGGATCCGGGAAGATCCGGCCGGTAAACACTTCTTCTCCGTCATTGACAAAGATCTCCACGGAGGAGGCGTCCACGAACAGATGAAATTTGAGGTTATCCGCGACCAAACCGCAGCGGCGGACGTTACCGTTGACTTCATCCATAGCCCGTCCCGAAAGCGTGCGGTCGAGAATGACTTTCTTCAGGACACGGTCGTATTTAAGCACCGTTTTCTCATGATCGCTCGCCCGGAATTCGAGACCCAATTGCTCCGCATCGAACTTGGAAATTTCGCAAATCAGCTCGTAGCTGGTTCCGTCAAACCCGTTTAAACGGACGACTTCGTCGGTTACAGTAAGCTCGGCGCTGCTTCGGGTCTTGCGGAGTTTGGCCAGCTCGGGGACCGGCTGCTGAATCAGCTTATTGCCGCCCCGGATCGTGAGCTGACGGGGAATCGTCAAGCAGCCGGACCAGCCTTGGGTATCCGTCGGGTAGGCGACATCCGGCAGCCCCATCCAGGCGACCAAAATCCGGCGTCCATCCGGACCGAGCGTGGTCTGAGCCGCATAGAAATCAAAACCCCGGTCCAGCTCTTGGAAAGCTCTGTGACGGAACTCCCTTGTTGCCAGATCCAGCGGTTTGCCAATCACATAACCCGTTTGATAAATGTTGTTATACAGATCCTCATCCGCCTCAAGACCCTGCGGCGAGAACACCAGCACGCCTGATCCGTTCAGTTCAAAATAATCCGGGCATTCCCACATATAGCCGAAAGGGGATAAGCCGGTCTTCATTTCACCCATAAACGTCCAGTCCAACAGATCTTTGGACCGGAACAGCACGGCGCAGCCGGTTAAATCGGTTCTTTGCGCGCCGATGACACAGTAATACGCCTCTCCGGATTTCCATACTTTCGGATCCCTGAAATGGTCGGTGTATCCCGGAGGAACCGAGGAGATCACCGGGCGGTCGAGCTTGGCGATCCGGCCGCCGGCATCCATGATGGCCAGGCATTGATACGGATGTCTTGTCCAGGTTTCGTCCCGCGTATTGCCGGTATACAACAGATTCAGTTTGCCGTCTTTCTCAATCGCACTGCCGGAATAAGCTCCGTGCGAATCATAAGGCCCGCCGGGGGTAATGCCGATGCCTAAATCTTCCCATGCCGCCAAATCGGACGACTTCATATGGTACCAATATTTCATGCCGTGCTCGGTCCCCAAGGGGAACCATTGGTAGAACAAATGGTACTCGCCTTGATAATAAGCAAAGCCGTTCGGATCATTGAGCAGCCCGGTCGGCGCCTGGATATGATAGCTTTGCCTCCAGGGCGAAAGCCCGACTTGAGCCCGGAGCTTCTCCAGCTCGCCGGGGCGCGCTTGCTCGATCAGCCTATATTTTTCTTCTCGCGTCATCCTATTCATGTTGTTCTCCATCCTGAAACGATTTATATTCAGGAACCGGTTCCATCCAGGTGAAAAAAATATACCGGAACCGGTTCCAGCGACAAAGAAATATATCCGGTTCAACCTCGATTGGAGGTGGAACCGGTTCCTATACCATCATCATAATCGATTCTTTTACAAATTGTCAACGCTTTCTCGCCGGATCAGTTCCACATCCAAGACGGACAGCCGGTCCACGGGCTGTTCCAATACAAGCTGGATAATATGACGGGCCGCTTGCTCACCCGCCTGAAAGTAGTGATATTTCACCGTTGTGAGGGCAGGGTGGATCATCTCCGTAATATCGTAGCCTCCGAACCCGGTTACCGATAAATCTTCGGGGATGCGGACGCCTTTTAAATGAGCCGCCTTAATGACGCCGAGAGCGATATTGTCGGTAGCGCAGACGATAACGGAAGGTTTGGCATCTTCCAGAATCCGCGTCGCCGCCGCCATGGCGTCGGTCATTTTAAAGCTCGTCTCGAAATAACGCACGCGGCAATCGGGACAAGTCTCGAGAGCTTGTTTGACGCCCTCTTTCCGGTAGACGCCGACAGCCCTGTCTTTTTCCGTAACGCCGAGATACACGATGTCGCGATGTCCCTGGTCCAGAATATGACGACCCATCAGCCATCCGGCGCGCTTGTCGTCGTGCACCAGACTGTGCACTTGATCATGCTGCTGGCCCACCAGAATGACGGGGATCCGGATGTCGTGGATGGCCGTTAAATGGGCTTCCGTTACCTGGGCAGCCAGCAGAATAATGCCGGAAATTTTCTGCCGCGCAAAATCATAGATCGCCTCGATCTCCCGATCCAAGTCCTGGCTCGTATTGGCGATCAGCATTTGATAGTGGTTCTTCCGAAGCTCCTCGTCGATGCCGATCAAAGTTTGCGAGGTCGCGTAGGAATCCAGGCGGGGAACCACCGTGCCGATGAAGTTGGTCCGTTTGGCTTTTAGGCTTTGGGCAAAGGTGTTGGGGACATAATTTTGCTCCTTAATGATCCGCTCGATGTTTTCCCGGGTCCGGTCGCTGACCGAACCGCCGTTCAGGTAACGGGAAACCGTGCTTTTGGCCACGCCGGCCAGCTTGGCGATGTCCGCGATTGTTTTCGTCATAAGTACTCCTCGGTTAAGTCTATATATTATTTAAATTAAGTTAGAATAGGAGATGCCGTTAACTTACCTTCTAATTATACTCATTTCTGCAGCACAGGGCACATGCCCTTTTATAATTTGGGGTTGACCTTGCCCTTAGGGGAAGGTACACACTGGGAAACAACGGGAGGAGGCGACCCATGCTATCGATTGGAGAATTCTCGAAAATTTGCAAAGTTTCGACCAAGACGCTGCGGTATTATGACGAGATCGGTCTGATTCATCCGG
Organism: Paenibacillus faecis; assembly: GCF_008084145.1. Classification (GTDB taxonomy): domain Bacteria; phylum Bacillota; class Bacilli; order Paenibacillales; family Paenibacillaceae; genus Fontibacillus; species Fontibacillus faecis. The sequence continues at coordinate 1,009,392 of NZ_VSDO01000002.1, forward strand.
ATCAGATCCACCCTGAAAACGGGTACAGATATTACTCGATCACTCAGTTGGAAAAGATGCTCCTGATTCAACGCCTGAAAGCCTATCATTTTTCCCTGGATGAGATCAAAGAGATACTTGCATGGGAAGAGGATCAGGCGGAGGAACATCTGCATGTCCGTTTGCATCGTAAAAAAAGAGAGATCGAAGAACATATCCAGGCCTACGTATCGACCTTGGAGCAAATCCATCGCGATATCGGCAGACTGGAGCAAGGGATGCCCGTCATGTCCTTCGTTGACCATATCCAGGTGGAGTTGGTGGAGACGCGTCCGCGGAATGTCCTTTTCATCCGCCAAAAACTAAGTGCGGACGATTATGCGGCAGGTTATGGAACGTATTTCGCGAAACTCTACGAACGAATCGCCACGGAAACACTCACCTTGCAAGGAACGCCGATGACGATCTATCACAGCCCGGAGTATGATCCGGCCGGCAATGATACGGAATTTGCCATCCCGGTCGCGGAAGCGGTGAAGGGGACGCGGAATTTTCCCGGCGGTCTCTGCGCAAGGTCGGTACTTAAAGGAGCTTACCCGGAGCTCACGGCGGTTTATGCCAGGTTAAGGAGTTGGGTGGAGGAGGAAGGGTACGCTCTAACGGGTGCGCCTTACGAAGTCTATGTGACCGATCCGATAAAAACCGGGGATGCCGGGGATCTGGTTACCGAAGTGTATTTTCCCGTTAAGAAAAAATAGCAGATGAGTTAAGAGGAGGAATGCAAATATGCCAGAGAACGTGTGGCCCAGTGAAGCCTGGCCGGCAGCCGATCCCGAAAGTGTGGGGCTGAATGCGGAGAGACTTATGGGGCTGGAACCCGAAATAACGGAGAATTACGGCAACATCAACGGCATTGTGATCGTGAAAAACGGAGCTGCAGCGTATGAAAAATACTTCAACGGTTACGGACCGTACGAGGCGCATCATGTGGCGTCGGTGACCAAATCCATCGTATCCGTTCTTGTGGGGATGGCGATCGATTCCGGATTTATACAAAATGCGGATCAAAAGATACTGGACTTTTTTCCGGAATATTCTACCGAACGCGACCATCCCGTGAAAAAAGAAATCACGCTGCGCCACCTGCTGACGATGACGGCTCCTTATCCTTTTGAAGACTGGCAGGAACCGCTCGACAAGTTGTGCACGCAGCCCGACTGGGTCGAATATACGCTGAATATGCTGGGACATCAGGGGGAGCCGGGGAGGTTCAAATATTCCACCTCGGGAGCGCATTTGCTGTCGGCGATCCTCACCCGCGCCACAGGTCAAAGCGCCCGGGCATTCGCCAATGAACGGTTGTTCGGACCACTAGGGATGAAGGTGATTCCGGATTATGGGATGGAAGGGTACGGGTTTGAGGACCTGTTCGGCGCAAAGGTGAAAGGGTGGGTCACGGATCCGCAAGGAAACTCCACGGGGGGATGGGGGCTGACGCTAACGCCGCGCGACATGGCGCGTTTTGGTTTGCTGTGTTTAAACCGCGGCACCTGGAACGGACGCAGCCTGGTTTCCGAGCACTGGATGCTGGAGTCCACGGCGATGACCCCCCATCATTACGGCTACCTGTGGTGGCTGCGGGAAGAGGATGGCGTTGTTGCTTACATGGCTATGGGCGACGGCGGGAATATCATCTGCTGCGTCCCTGAACATGAGTTGGTTGTCGCCATCGCTTCCGGGTTTATGATGAACCCTCGGGATCGATGGACCTTGATCAAAGAATGGATACTGCCGGCGAAGTGAGAAGGCGGCCCGATTGCTATAAAGCCTGGCTTCACGACCCCTTCGGGTTGGAGAAGACAGGCTTTTTTTGCGCTGCGCTGGACGCCGGATCATAGTGAATCGGGTATTTTATTAGATCCCCCGGACGTTCTCCACTCTATTGCTCCTGCGGCAGATTTGCTATACTTTCAATGAGAGAACTTGTGGACTGGAAAAATAGAGAGGTTCCTTGCTTCGATTTAACGTGTTTAGCGTTGCACTAACCCGAAGGATCTAGTGGCCGTAACCGCCTCCCTTTGAAGCAGGTCGGGTGGATAAGGGCTTTTTGAGACGTTATTTTGTCGAAATCGTCCCATCGGTGAGAAATAGCGGTCTTTTGGGGCCTTATTTTAGGGAAAAGCGGGCCGAAAACCGATTTTTGGACTCCCATCAGTGAAATAAGTCCCTTTTTGGCCGCTATTTTTCACGTAAAAGCGAATTTGGGCGAAATAGCAGCCTAAAACGCCGCTATTATAACGGGCGGCAAGTGAGATTACGGGGTCGGCAACACCATGTCAGGTTTAATGCAACGCCAGTGCGCTATTATAAGTTTTTCCAGTTAATTATGCGAATACATGGTCCGAGATTAGAAATAACGGGAGGATATTCCGTTATCACTCGAAAGCTAAGGCGATGTATCGGTTATTTGATACGAGAAAGAGAGGACCCTGAAATGGCCGAAGTCAACAAAACGAATGCGATGCGCTTGCTCGATAAAACGAAAACGCCGTACGAAATACACGCCTACGATCCGGAGGACGGCCAGATCCACGGCACCGCCGTCGCGGAGAAGATCGGCAAACCGCCGGAAAAGGTGTTCAAAACCCTGGTCGCTCATCAAGGAGCGGCCGTCTTCGTGTTCGTCATCCCCGTTGCCGCGGAACTGGATCTGAAGCTGGCGGCCAAAGCCGCGGGCGTCAAAAAGGTGGAAATGCTGCCGCTGAAGGATTTACTGAACCGGACGGGCTATATTCGCGGCGGATGCTCGCCGGTAGGGATGAAAAAGCTGTATCCTACGTTTCTGGACAGCAGCGCGGAGGACTTGGACAGGATCCTGGTCAGCGCCGGAAAAATCGGGCTGCAAATGGAACTCGCACCCTTGGCTTTGGCCGAGCAGGTGAAGGGAAAGTTCGTTCCGTTGGTCCGTTTGGAGGGAATAGAGGGGGAATGACGGTGGGCCGGCGACGTTTACGCCGAGTTGACAGCAGGCCGACCGATAGGACTATTAAAAGGGGCAATACCATGAGCATGAGCGAAAACCTGCAAATCTGCAACTTTTTCTCCGGGATTTTCTGATCCAGCCGAAATTCCTGCGAAAATGCAGGAATTTCGACGGTTTTGAGCGATATGGGGAGTATCGAGTTTTAGAAGATGTATATTTGCAGGAATTTCGCGATTTCTCAAGCAAGACGCGATAAAAGATGCATATTTGCAGGTTTTTTATCGCGTCATGAGCTAACCGATGGTGCTGCATCAAACCTCGTTAGTTATGCGGGTGTACCACAAGCAGTTTACGGATCGTGGTGGCGGACTAAACCACCACCGCCGTTCCGCTGACGGAGACCATCAGCATGCCTTCGCGCACGACTTCATAATCGATGTCGACGCCGATGATGGCTGTTGCCCCCATGCGGGAAGCCTGCTGCCTCATTTCCGCGAACGCGGTGTCCCTCGCTTCCTGCAGCTTGTCTTCATAGGCGCCGGAACGTCCTCCGACAACGTCGGTGATCGAAGCGAGAAAGTCACGGAACACATTGGCGCCCATGATTACCTCGCCGGTAACGATACCCAGATACTGTATCACAGGATGTCCCTCAATCGTAGAAGTCGTGGTCATTAACATAATCAATATCCTCCTTGGGAAACTTCGGTTTTGGTTTGTTACGCAGGAAGGGCGGGTTGGTTTCAAAAAAGGATTTGAGCCTTCCGACCTTTATGGGAACTGCCTGTGGCGGGTGGAATCCACATGAACATCTGTGAAAAAAAGCGCACAAATCTTTCCACCAGTACACAGCTTGCCGCTTCCATGGTAAACTAGCGCTATGCCTCACTACAGCGTCGAGGCGGTGCTTGATTATAATTACATCATAACCCGGAGGGCAAACATGAAAACACTACTGCACAGGTGGAGCCGGTTAAGTCTAGTCACACGCATTTTTCTGGGAATTATCGTGGGTGTCATCCTGGCTTTGGCTTTCCCTAAGGCGACCGGCATCGCACTATTCGGCTCCTTATTCGTATCCGCGTTAAAAGCGGTTGCTCCCGTACTGGTTCTGCTCCTTGTAATGGCAGCGATCTCGAATCATAAAAAGGGCGGCCGGACGAACATGAAATCGATACTCGCGCTATACGGACTAAGCACTTTCTCGGCGGGGTTGATCGCGGTGATCGTCAGTTTTATTTTTCCGGTGAAGTTGTCTCTCACGACAGGGGACAGTGACCTGACTCCGCCCGGCGATATTGTTGAAGTACTGCAAACTTTGCTGTTCAACGTTGTGGATAATCCGGTGAGAGCTTTGCTTGAAGCCAATTATATCGGTATTCTGGCCTGGGCCATTCTACTCGGGGTTGCCTTAAAAGGGGCCAGTGATCAGACCAAAAGCATGCTCACCCAGTTCTCGGACGCGGTCTCGCAAATCGTCAAATGGGTGATCCAGTTTGCGCCTTTCGGCATCATGGGACTGGTGTTTAGTACGATTACCGCAAACGGGCTCGCTTCCTTGCTCGATTACGGAAAATTGCTGCTCGTTCTCGTCGGCTGCATGTTATTCATGGCGCTGGTGATCAATCCGTTGATCGTATATGTGAATATTCGGTCGAACCCCTATCCTTTGGTGCTCAGCTGTTTGAAAGAAAGCGGGATCACGGCGTTCTTCACGCGCAGTTCCGCCGCCAACATTCCGGTCAATATGCGGCTGTGCGAAAAATTGAAGCTGGACAAGGATACGTATTCCGTATCCATTCCTTTGGGCGCGACGATCAATATGGCGGGTGCGGCGGTGACCATTTCCGTCTTGACCCTCGCCGCCGTCCATACGCTGGGGATTTCCGTCGATTTTGGAACGGCGCTGATTCTGAGCGTGGTTTCCGCGATCGCCGCCGCGGGGGCTTCCGGCGTGGCCGGAGGGTCGCTGCTGCTTATCCCGCTCGCCTGCAGCTTGTTCGGCATTTCGAATGACATTGCCATGCAAGTCGTCGGCGTCGGCTTTATCATCGGCGTTTTGCAGGATTCCTTCGAGACGGCTCTCAATTCCTCCTCCGACGTGCTGTTTACCGCAACCGCGGAATATGCGAAGAAGCGGAAAGAGGGCTCGAAAACAACGGTGAATGCCTAAATAAGAAAACAAAGATCGCCTGTCCCGCAGCCTTTCGGCTCAGGATATGGCGATCTTCTTGTTTTGTTCGGCGGCATGTTATTTGTTTAAAATTCGGCGAACAGATCCCGCATGGAAACGCGCAGCCCCTGAAACCGCTCCGATTCCACGTACAGGTCTTTGCCGTTGGAATAGTAAGTGTTGTCCGCGATCTCGCCATCGGCCAAAACGTAAACCGCCGCCTGCTCCTTCATTGGATCAACGATCCAGTACTCCATGACACCGCATGCCCGGTACAGTTCGAGTTTGCGGATCAAATCCTTGCTTCGCGTGGCTGGGGACAGCACCTCAACGACCAATGTCGGCGTTCCCGTGTATTTGCCGTTTGCGTCGATTTGATCCTTGTCACAAATGACCACCACGTCCGGCTGAACGACGCAAATATTCGTTTCTTCCTTCTTCAGCGTAATGTCGAATGGGGAGGTCAGCGGCTTACAGGGTCTCCCTTTGAACCAATTGTAAAACGTACCGATCAGTTCCTGCACGGCATGTTGGTGTTTGTACGTAGGTGAGGCCAGGTTATACACGATGCCGTCAATCAGCTCAAAGCGCTGTTCCGACGTTTTCGCCAGCTCAAGGAATTCTTCATAGGTCACAGAGCCGCAGCTTAGTTCATAGTTCGCCGCGGCCTCCCTAATTAAGATGTCATCGCCGCCGGAGAGAGCGGTCAATTTGGCCACATCCTTGCCGTTCCTCGTTACGATGATCTCTTCGCTGGACTCCGCAAACTTTAAGTACTTCCCGAAATTGTTCTGCATATCGGTGGAAGAAACTCGCATCGGATTCACCTCGGATTAGCTATTATATTATATTTTAGCTAATATATTGGTGAATTTCAATTGAAATTAGCTAATTCTGAATAGTAAGCCGATCTCCGTAGGTGACGCTAAATCGCTCTTCCAGCAGGTCCCAGGCAGGCGTAGGAATACCGGCGCGATGACTCCATTCACGAAATACGCGGCCCAAAGCGGCCAATTCGTGGGGAGAACCGTCGACCATCCGGCTGACGGGGAGAAGGTGGTAAATTTTCAGGAAAAACCGAAGCAGTGCAGGGTGGTTCCGGATCAATTTCGCCTGTTTCGCCGGCACCAGAGGAATTCCGAGCGCCTCCAGCACGCGGAACCCTTCGTCCATGGCCGCGACCATTTGCCGAAGCAGCCCGCTGTCCCCGGCGATTTTTTTCATTTGGCCGTTATAAATGAAAGTGCCGTAGTTGATCGCCAGAATCGGAACGATATGATTTTTCAACCAAGCGTCGATATTGTCGTGGTAGATCAGTTTGTATTTGGTTCTGGCAAAAGCCTGATCCAGCAGCGCATGAAAGGGAATAGGACCGTCCAATCCGCCGATCACCATCCCCACGCCGGCCCGAACGCTGACAATGCGGCCGCCGGGTTGCCTGCGACCGGCGCTGAGCTGGAATCCGAAGGCGATATTCTTCCGGGTGGAGACATTCTCCTGAAGATAAGCCTGCATGTCCCGGGCGTCGGTATTATTGCCGACGATCACGATGTTGCTGCTGCGGTTCTCCGCCAGAATCGGCAGGACGCTCGGAAAGTCGGTAAATTTCATGACCACAAAGATGAGGTCATAGATATCTTCCGGCTCCAGCCGCCGGATCACCCGAACCGGATCGACTGAGGTTTTAAGCTGGAAATAGTGGCGGATGACGAGGCCGTGCCTCTCCAGTTCCTCCGCGCGCTCGCCTCGCGCCAGCATGGTAACCTCATTGCCCCCGCGGATCAATGCATGGGCCAGGTAACTGCCCAATACCCCCGCGCCATAAATCAAAACTTTCATGTGTGATCCCTCACTTTTTTATATACTGAACATTTGTTGTATAAATGACGTTTGTTAATTACAATTACCTTAGCACTATACGGAAAGCCGGGGCAATCGCTAAAACGGCCGCCTTTGTTGCATATTCAACAGGGAGGCCCGAAATGTTCAGAAAAAAAGCGCGGAGGAGAGTTATGGACAGAAGGATCATCAGAACGCGGCAGGCGATCATGGAAGCTTTTGTCGGACTGCTGGAGGAAAAAGGGTTTGAAAAGGTGACGGTTCAAGATATCGCGGACCGGGCGAACGTCAACCGGGGAACCGTCTATTTGCATTTTACGGATAAATATGACCTGATGGAGCAGTGCGTCGAAACTTATTTGCAGCTCCTGTACGAGAGTTGTATGCCGGATGGGGAGGCGAGCAGGATGTCGGCGAAAGCGCTGCTGCTCCGCACCTTTGAGTTTATAGAACGGCATGCCTCGATCTATACCACTTTGCTAACGAACCAAGGTGTACCGACGTTTCGGAACCGGATGACGGCGATGGTGGAGCAGGGAATCGGGGAGCATATTCAAAGCTGTGAGATAACCACTGCGGGCGTGCGGCCCGAGATTCTCGGCCTCTTTTTGTCCAGCGCGGTGGCCGGTTTGGTGGAGTGGTGGATCATCCACTCGATGCCTTACGCTCCGGAGGCAATGGTAGAGCAATTGCTGGTGCTGCTGGAGCGGAATTTGCTGCCACCCCGGGAGACACTAAAGGGAGGATGAAGGGGGAGCGCCGAATTAACAGGAATTCCTCCCGTTAATTCGGTGCCTATGCGGCTGCGGAAGTGAATTAGCTGGAAAACCTCCCGCTAATTTACCTGATAATATGCATATCGGCGGGTAGGCCGCGAAATAGATGGAGCTTTTCCAGCTAAATCTGATTGAAAAGCCAAAAGCGGTACATTAACAGGATATTTTCCCGTTAATGATATAGACTCCCGACGGAGACGATCGGCGGCGTATCCCCCGCCAACCCGCTGATCGCCACCACGACTGGGCGGATTTGAGCTTGAATGCGGCGAATCTCCAGAGGCGGTTGGTGGAGAAGTAGAGGGAGGTTCAGAGGTTTTACATATATTCCGTAAGAAGCAGCACATTAACTGTATTAGCAACCCGAGGTAAATAAAATACAAAGAAGGTGCTGCAATGGAAGCGGACGCCGTGTTTGAAGGCGGAGGAGTCAAAGGAATCGCTTTTGTAGGTGGAATAGAGGTGATGGAATCCAAAGGATACGTATGGAAAAGGCTTGCGGGCACATCCGCGGGATCTATCGTGGCGGCGCTACTGGCCTGCGATTACAGAAGTTCGGAAATCAAGGCGCTCATGGAATCGCTGGACTACAATCAACTCCTTGGACGAACCTGGATGAACCAACTTCCGATTTTAAATAAAACGGTTCCTCTGATGATGAAATCGGGAATTTACAGCAATGATGTTCTGGAGCGGATTGTGGAAAAATGGCTTGAAAATAAGGGAATCAGATGCTTTGGAGACTTACCCGAAGGAAAGCTGTCCATCATTGCCTCCAACATCAGCAACGGTAAAATGGTGGTGTTCCCGGACGATCTGCGCGATTACGGACTGTCGCCATCCCGATTTTCCATTGCGGCTGCCGTTCGGATGAGCACCACGTTACCTTACTTTTTTCAGCCCTATTTATGGAAGACGCCTTTGGATAAACAGCCGTATTACATGCTGGATGGCGGCCTGCTTAGCAATTATCCGATCTGGTTGTTTGACGTGGCAGGGATGCCCAGATGGCCAACATTCGGATTTCGGTTGTCGGCAAGACGCACGCTTGCGCATGCCAGGGATATAAACGGACCTTTCAGCCTGTTTAAAGGCGTCTTTAAAACGATGCTCCAGGCTCACGATCAACGTCACGTCGACAAACATTCGGAGGAGCGAAGCGTATTCATCCCGACGGAATCGGTGGCGACTACGAAATTCGATCTCACGGAAGAAGATAAACAGACCTTGCTCCAATCCGGCAGGATCGCGGCGGAACAATTTTTGCGGAAATGGGACTTTGAAGAGTACAAGCGCAAATTTAGGGAAAAAGAGGCGAAGGAGCCTGTTCATGATTACTTTGGCCTGGAAGAACGGGAACAGGAGCCGACCGTTTATCATTGACTAGGTAGATAAAAAAGCATGCCCGTAAGACAGTTTGTTTCTTGCTTACGGGCTGTTTGGTTTGCCGAGGAGACCTTAGGTTTTCGATTAATTAAGTAAGGCAATAGCATCCCGCCATTATGCTGTTCAATCTCAATCCAGTCTAACGCTTCACCAAGTCTTCGCGAATCGGCGTAAAGACGTCGAGCAGGGCGGAGTTATCCTCCAAAGCGGTAACTCCATGTACCGCATCCCGGGGGATATGGATGGTTTCTCCCGCCTTGAGCGGGTATTCCCGGCCATCGATCCGGAAGATAAAGCTTCCGCGCAGACAGTAGCTCATTTGTTGATGGGGATGGCTGTGCTCGTATCCTTCCGCGCCTTTGGCAAAATGAACCTCCATCATCATCAGGCTGTCCGCGGCGTTTAGAATGCAGCGTTTGACTCCCGGTTCGGCCTGTTCCCATACTCCGATATTGCTCATAAATAAACCTCCTTTTATTTTACGTAAGGCAAGCAAACTGATTTTACAGTTAAGCTTGCGGCAGCAGGATGCAAAAAGTTTCAGCTTCCATCTCCAGCAAAGATCCGTCCAGCTTGCCGCCGATCGGTTGAGTCTGCCCGTCGGGTAACCTCATCGGTCCCAAAGCCAAGGTATCCAGATTTAATGTGAATGAACACGGGGCACCGTTCACCACAACCGCGCACCACGCGCCGTCGGCATGGACGATTTTATAGCAGCGTACTTCCGGCGACGGATGCTCCAATGGAACGGCCTCGACGTGCACCGGCGGCTCCGCGTCCCGATGAGGATGCAGCACAATCAGAAAGTCGCCGGTGGAGCGGCCGTGCACCCTGAAATACTGCTGCGCCGGCAGGGGATAGTTCCCGGCCAGGGCGCCCTGATCGGTCTCGATCCAAGGCAGTCGAGGCTCGGCGATCACGGCGCTCAACCGCATGCCGCCCAGGCAGCGCGCCGCAATATGCTGCGCTCCGATCTCCGCATCCGTGCTGAGCGTATGCAGGTTCCACACCCGCGCGGCGTCCCCCCGAATGTGATCCCAGATCACATAAACCTCCAGTCCGGCCTTGATGAAGGCGAAATGTCTCCGATACGACTCCACGGTCGGATCGGGAATGCGGCTCACCACCCTATCCAGCTCGGCGGAAAATAGCACCTGCTCGCATTGACTCCGAAGCGGGGTTTCCCGCCACGTCCCCGGTGCATCCGCGAATTGCACGACATTATGGGCGGCGCTGGACAGATACCAGTGGCGGTCGCCGTTGTAGTAACCGCCGGTGCCCGAATCGAGCGCCAGCGGCACCTGGTCGCACCAAATCGAGAAATGGCCTTCGTCATGATGGGCATGGTAGGTGAGCGACGAGGCCTCGTAGATGGCGTAATGCTCAAACCGGATCGGACCCTCCGGGTTGCGGAAGATCACATAGCCCATCCCCGGATACTGCACCGAACGCAATTCGGGCGCTTCTTCCGGCAAATCCGGATCGGCAAACCACAACGGCGCCAAAGGATAAGGGAAAGCGCCGCTGTCCCGAACCGGCGACCCGCCGCGCCGCCATGCCCACATCATTTCCCCGGCCAGTTTCGGAGCGGTTTCCCGGTAGAAGGGAGCCGCGTACACCAGCAGCCGGAACCAGTGTTCCTGTACATTGGCGTCTCCCACGGCGGGCGTCAGCATGACCGGGGCCCCGTCCGTCCCGGCCTGAATCCGATCCGGTGAAACCGCGGTGCCGATGAGGAAGCGGTACATGCTTTTGACCTTGGGATGCCGGAAATAGTCCGACCCCTTAAACCTCTTAAGCAGGGCAAAAAATAAAAAATAGCGATGGAGCACCGCCCCATGGTACCTGATGTTTTCCGGCCAGGCCCCCGTCTCGTCCACGACATGTTCGAGCTGCCAGTCCACGACCGATAGGGCATGTTTCAGGTAAGCCTCCGATTTCCGTTCCTCCGGGAACAGGAGGGCATAGACCCCCAGACCCGTGGCCCGGTCCGCGTTCCAGTTGCTGCGCATCCCGCCCTTTTCGTCAGGGAACTCCTCCAGATCGAAGCGGTAGTACCCCGTATCCATCATCAGCTTGGCGATATAACGGAAGTACGCAAGCAGCATCGCGGTCTCCTCCTCGTCAAAAACCCCGGAAGGCGCGATTTGACGGTAAATGACCGAGAGAACGGCCAGCCCCCGGCCGATATGGACCGCCCCGTAAATATCGTCGTCATGCCAGCCCGTTTCTTTAAAAATCCCCATCCCCGGGATGATATCGTACAGCATATACAGCAATTTTTGCTTGCAGCGTTCCGCGCTCGCGACATCGCCTTCCAGCATAAACCGATTGGCATCCGCACCGGCCGCTTCGAGAAAATAGACCCAGGGCGTCGGCGTCGCCCGGTTGAAGGGAGGCGAAGAGAGGAAGGCATCGCCCAGCGGGTTGCCTTGATCATCGCTAAAATGAACTTCCGAATAAACCCCTATGGTGAGAGGAGCCTCCAGACCCAGCGTGACCTGGACGCTGTAGTGGTCTCCCTCCCGGACGGGAATCGGCGTCTCGTAATGAAGCACCGTGTCGGCTTCTTCGTGCGTGTTGACGATGCGGACCATTTGGGCTTGCGCCGCCGAATGATTAGCATCCGTTCCGCTTGCCGGTGTGACGCCCGATGGCTGCAGGGCCGCGGCGTTCGCGGGAACGGGCTGAAGCTCGAGCCGGCCGCCCTCCTTCACGTCCGCCCGCCAACAGGCCAGGCCCTGCGCGAAATTCGCGTTGCCGAGCTGCACCGGCAGGCCCCGCTGGGAATGCGTCACCCGCAGTTCCCGGATTCGGGCTGACCCTTGTCCCGCGACATGGATCGAGATCTTAAGATAGCGGGCCCCCTCCGGTACCCGAAAAACAAACGGCTGCGTCCGCTCGTTCGCTTGTTCCGCCAGCGGAGCCTTCATCGCCTCCGCGGCAAACCGCTCCGAAAGCTCCTTTTGCCGCTCATACTCCTGCCGCAGTGCCGGATGACGACCGACACGCTGCCGCATCGCCTCCACTTCCTCCGCGGAAATCCATCCGCCATGCCATCCCCATCCCGGGTCCTCGCCGCTCTGAAGCTTCATCGATCTCGTGCACCTCCTAACGATTTCTTTCCTTATTTTAGCAAGTATCAAGCCCTCTTCGGGATGGAGAATCAAGCGATGGAGAGGGGACAAATCGACTGAATCGGCCGAAAAGTGATTTTCCCCCCTGCACACAGTGGGTTTTTCCCTAACCGCTTCGGTCCGCGGACTTTTATCTTAGGATTAAGAAAGGCAACGCTTCATGACGGGAGGAAAAACTTGTGAATCGTACAAAACGCCAAATCCATGCCTGGACGTTCGTCGCGCCGAGTCTCTTTTTAACGCTGGTGTTTGGGGTGTACCCGATAGTTTGGGCGCTCAAGTACATGTTTTACGATTACCAGGGATATGGAGAACCTTTATTCATCGGATTGGATAACTTTGCGAGGCTGTTTCGGGATACGGAGTTCTGGCAGTCGGTTCTGAACACGCTGGTGTATGCCGGCGGGAAACTGCTGGTGACGATTCCTTTGTCGTTCGTGCTGGCGGTTATCCTGAACCGGGCTTTCAAGGGGCGGCACCTGCTGCGGGCGGTGTACTTCCTGCCGACCATCGTCAGCGCCTCCGTGATGGCGATCGTGTTCTATGTCCTGTTCAACTCTTATAACGGGATGATCAATCAGCTGCTGATGAAATCGGGCATCGTGTCGGCTCCGATCGATTGGCTGGGCCCCGAATACGCCCTGCTGACTTCGATCATCATCGCGATCTGGGGGGCGGTGGGCAACTACATGCTGCTGTTCATCGCCGGTCTGCAAAATATCCCCGAAGATCTGTACGAGGCGGCCTCCCTGGACGGGGCCGGACCTGTCCGCAAAATGTGGAGCATTACCGTACCGATGCTGGGGCCGGTTCTGCAAATGATCATCATGCTGGCGATCACCGTTTCGCTCAAAGGGTACGAGAGCATTATGGTGTTGACGGAAGGCGGGCCTTACGGCAAGACGAATGTCATGTACCTTTACCTATACAAGTTGTTCTTCCCGGTATCGAGCGGGGGAATGAGCGCGCAGCAGTTCGGCTACGGCAGTGCGGTCGGGTTTGCGACGGCGGTGATCGTCGGGGTGATCACGCTGATCTATTTCCGGATGTCCAAAAAACTGAACGAACTCTATTAAACGAAAGGAGATCAACCGATGAATACACTATATCCGTCCATCACGGCATCCCGAAGAAAAACGCTTCCCTGGCGCAAGCTGGCATCGAATATATTGTTGTGGGCGTTTCTGCTGATCGTCGCCGTGTTTACGCTATTTCCGATCCTGCTGGCTTTCTTCGGCTCGCTGAAGTCCAATCTGGAGATCACGACGGGCTCCGGCCTGCTGCCGCAGGAATGGAAATTCAGCAATTACGCGCAGGCGTGGGAAGTGGCCAATTTTGCCCGCTTTACCTGGAACAGCCTGTTTATCAGTTTCTTTACGACCGTAGGCACGCTGCTGATCGGTACGATGGCCGCTTATGCCGTGGCACGGATTGATTTTATCGGTAAAAAGTTCTACGTGTTTCTGCAATCCAGCACCTTGTTTATCTCGATCGGCGCCGTCGTCTTAAGACCCCAATTCGATTTGATGGTGGCGCTGAATCTGCAAAAATCGCTGTGGGGCGTGATCCTGCTGTTGATCAGCGCGCATGCCACGGTGTTCTTCATGCTGATCGGCTTTGTCCGCGCCATCCCGAAGGAGTTGGACGAGGCCGCTTATATTGACGGTTGTAATTTTTACAGCACCTATACTAGAATTATTCTGCCTTTGCTGGCCCCGGCGCTGGGCGTGGCCGGACTCTGGTCCTTCCGCGGCGCTTGGAACGAATATATCCTGCCCCTGGTCTTTACGATGACCCAGCCCGATCTGCAGACGCTGACCGTCGGACTGGCCAGTTTGAAATACGGCGTGGGCGATGCCGCGCAGCCGCAGCTCATGTTGGCCGGCGCGTGTCTGTCCATTTTGCCGATGCTGCTGGTGTATGTGTTCGCCAATAAATCTTTCATGCAGATGACGGCGGGTTCGGTCAAAGGGTAGACGACGGGCGCTCTCGACAGGAAAGGGCGGCGGGCAGGGATGACGAAGGAGCGTGAATGCATTTGAAGACATGGATTTACCGGACTTCCTTGCGAAAAAGAATGTGGGTCTCCTTTGCCGGCCTTACGGTACTTTGCATCGCTGTCACCGGCCTATGTTCCTATGTGATCGCGGCCCGCGCCATGGAGCGCAATTCCACCCAGCTGAACCACAGCGTGCTCAACCAATCCGTCAACGTGCTGGACCAGAAGCTGAAGCAGATCGTGGTGGCCTCCTCCACCATGACGTTAAGCGAAACTTACAAACAGACGATTCGCGATATTCAGGCCGACAATCGGGGCCGGTATTTCGCGAATTTTTCGCTGCTTCAAGGGCTGTTTACGCAGGCTGAGCTGACAGAAAATTCGATTGACTCGATCCTGATCAGCACGCCGAGCGGCGATTTCTATTCCAGCGGCAAGACGCGAAAAACCGACGTCCCTTTTAACTCCACGGCCATTTATCAGCGGATTAAGGACGAGCCCGAAACGCGATGGATTGAAAGCCATGAGGATGAGCTGTTTGCCGGAAAAGAGGAGGTCGTCACGCTAGTTTTGCAATCGCTTACAGAGACGTATGTACCCGATGTGTTCCTCATCGTCAATGTCGATGCTCGGATGCTGGGGGAGGTCGTCAGTGAAGGGCTTAACCCGGGATCGGCCCACTTTTTGCTCATGAACACCTCGGGGGCGAGCGTGCTCGGAGATCAGGGGCGGCCGGCATGGACGAAGTCCCCGGAATTCATCCGGAAGCTGGCGGCGAGCGGCAGCGGGAATTTCGAGTATAAAAGCCCGGACGGCACCATGCTGGTGAGCTACGCCATCTCCGCGTTCGCCACCGATTGGATGCTGGTCAGTTATCTGTCGAAATCGGATCTGCTCGCGCCCGTTCACCAGATTCAATGGCTGGTGCTGGCGATTATGGCGTTCTGCACGCTGACTGCGCTGCTGCTCGCCCGGTATTTGTCGGGTTTGCTGCTCTCCCCGCTGCTCCGGCTGCAAAAGACGATGAAACGGGTCGAGCACGAGGATTTAGGAGCGCGCTTCGTAAGTCCCTTCCAGGACGAAATCGGGGAAGCCGGACGGAAGTTCAATCAGATGCTGGACCGGATCGGGCAACTGATCGCCGAGGTGAAGGCGTCGGAGAACGAGAAACGGAAAGCGGAAATCAAGGCGCTGCAGGCGCAGATCGATCCGCATTTTTTATACAACACGTTAAATACGATTTACTGGAAATGCGAGATGGACGAGTACGAGGATGTCAAAGCGATGGTCCTGTCCTTGTCGGCGTTATTCCGCCTGGGACTGAATCAGGGCAAAGAGATCACGACACTAGGCAAGGAACTGGAACATGCCCGCCAGTATTTAAACCTGCAGCAGCAATGCTATGAGGGCCTGTTCGAGTTTTCGATCCATGCGCCGCCCGAACTGCTGGAGCTGCCCGTCCTGAAAATCATCATCCAGCCTCTGGTGGAGAACTCCATCCTTCACGGCTTGAAGGATAAGCGGGAGGCGGGAATGATTCGGATCGAGGCCGAGTCCGCGGGCGGCAGCCTGGTCATTTCGGTGACGGACAACGGGGTCGGCCTGGATGCGGAGCGGATGGATGAAAAGCTGCGGCTGCCCGCCGACTGCAAAGGGTATGCCTTATCCAACATCTGCAACCGCCTGGCTTTGTACTACGGCAAGGGGGCGGGTTTGCGCTTTCTCAGCCGTCCCGGTGAAACGGTTGCGGTTCTTACCATGACAATGGAAAGCGAGAGGGATGAACCATGGAACATTATGACCCGATAAAAATTTGTATTATCGACGATATTCCGGCGGTGGTGCGCGGACTGTCGCAACGGATTGCCTGGGAGGATCACGGGATGACGGTCGCGGCCACGGCCTCCAACGGGCATGAGGGGCTCGAATGCCTGCGCCGCGTCCGCCCCGATATCGTGCTGACGGATATTCGCATGCCGCTGATGGACGGGCTGGAGATGATGCGGACGATTTTGCCGGAGCAGCCGGGGGTCAAGGTGATCTTTTTCACGGCGTATACCGACTTCTCGTATGCCCAGGAGGCGGTCAAATTGGGGGCGTTCGATTTCATCGTCAAGCCCTTCACCCCCGCCCAGGTGCTGGAGGTGGCGCTGAAAGCGAAGGCGTCGATCGAGCGGGAGCGCAGCAAAGCCGCTTATATGCAGGGAATGGAGCGGAAGCTGCGGGAAAGCCTGCCCTATCTGAGACAGGAATTTATGCGCCTGCTCATCCGGTACGGCACCCGGCAGCAGAGCCAGAGCCGGCAGTGGGATTTCTACGGCATCACGATGGAGAAGAACGACTTCTGGGTCATGGTCGCGGAGATGGATCATTTCCCGGAGAGGACGGCGGATTTGCCGGTCGGTGAGGTGGAGCTGATCCGCTTTGCCGTGCAGAATATTTTGGAGGAGACCGTCTCGTCCCATACCAGCGGCATTGTGTTTCGCGAAAATATCAACCAGTTCGTGATCGTCGCCAATCCGGCCGCCGCGATGGACGCGGGGCAGCTCGCGGAGAAATGCCGCGAACATGTGTGCAGGCACACGTACCAAACCGTATCGATCGGCGTGGGCCATGAGGTGAAGGATACGTCGCAATTGGCGGCTTCGTACGCGCAGGCGCTGGCCGCGTTGGCCAATACGTTTTTGTCGGGCGGAAATAGCGTTTATCTGTACAAAGACGGGGAATTCCGGGGGGCGGACGAGCCGCAATACTCTTACGAGCAGGAGAAAGAGCTGTTGTTCTGCCTGCGTTCCGCGAACCTCGACAAGGCGGAGGAGCAGCTGCAAGGGATCTGGGACGGGTGGATTTCCGCCGGGAAGAATCCGCATCCTTCGGTTCTGAAGACGCTATGCCTGGAGCTGGCCCATGCGATCCATCGAACGTTTGCGGAAAAAGGCACGGTCGAGGAGATCCAGGAGCTGGAGGGCAAGCTGGCGGATATGAACAAAGCGGCCACGTTTGAGGAGCTGTGCGGCTTGATCCGGGAATTTTGCCGGCAGGGCTGCGGCTATTTGCGGAAGCGCCAGGTCAGCGAGTCCAGGGTGCTGGTCGAGCGGGGCATTGCGCATATCCAGCGGCATCTGCACGAGAATTTGTCCGTGGCGGACTGCGCCAAGGCGGTGCACTTGAGTCCGAGCTATTTTTCCAACTTGTTCAAAAAAGAAATGGGTGTCACTTTGGCCCAATACATCACCCACTGCCGGATGGAGAAGGCGAAGGAACTGGTGCTCGAAGGGATGCAGGTGCAGGATATTGCCGGATCGCTCGGGTACGAGGACCGTCCGTATTTTACCGAACTATTCAAGAAGCATACCGGCGTGACGCCGACGGAGTTCCGGACGAAGTATGCGGCGAATATTGAAAAGATATGAACATAGCTGAAGTTCAAAAATTTAATTTATGCCAACTTGTCGCAAGACATTTTGCAAGCTGCAAGAGTGGGGGGGGAGTATTGGTAAAAGCGAAAAGGGTGTCAACTATTTTTCAAAAATATAGAAGATAGGACTTTGCGGAATTTCCAAGTATTGTATAATAATTTTGGACTGTTGTTCAATTCCTCGAATTAAAGGGAATTCTTCCCGTTAATTGGGTACGTATGCGGCTGCAGAGGCAAATTAGCTGGAAAACCTCCCGTTAATTCGCCTGAAATGGTGAATTTCGGCAATAGGGCAGCGAAATAGATGGAGTTTTTCCAGCTAAATCTGAATAAAGAGCCAAGAGCGGTACATTAACGGGATATTTTCCCGTTAATCATGTAGACTCCGACGGGGGGCTTTTAGTTATTATCAGGTCAAACAAAAAGAAGCTTATAATAGGGGACATATCGCGATATCTTTCAAGTGAATTATTTGAAGTGGCACAAGGTATAACTCAAACGATTCTTTATATGAAAGAATTGTGACTACCAAAAAATTCAGCTGTAATGGAACCATGACGGAAGCTGACTTTTTAGCTGATAAAAACAGTGCCTTTTTAGAATTTGTTTTAGAATATCGAGATTTAGCTAATCATCTCAAATGCATAGATACAGGCCATTTCCATGTATTTTGAAAGACGGGATTCTTCTATAGTTGATATAGACTCGTCCGAACAGGCTATAATTATTCATTTTAGGAATTGAACTCAAGGTGGATGCGTGTATTAGAAAAGAGTCCCTTTATTTACTTTTGATGATGAAGGAAGTATGGATTATAGGTATCACGGAGAAACCCCCGGCAGTTCGAGTAACTGAAGCTCCATTACATGATGGATGGCATATTTATCCGCATCGCTTTTGATTTTCTTATAAAGCAGATCTATGGCCTGATCTTCGGTGTATTTAAATTTTGGCTGCTTTCCTATGTAATTAAAGAGTGGTTTCCTCTCCCCTGAAAAGTTGTTTTTTCCTTCACGCGCGGAAGGACGGATGATTTATATTTTTAGTGAAAAATGAATGCGATTACATCATCCTAAGGGGGCAAGGTTCAATGAAGTTTAACAAGTGGGGCTTGGCGGGACTGGCGCTGCTGTTGGCGGGCTCTTTGGCGGCCTGTTCATCCGGCGGCGACAAGACGGAACCCGACACGGCGGCGGCTAGCGCCGAAGGAAGCAAGACGAAGCTGACCTACTGGACGATCGACCGACACGATAGCGATTTTATTGAGCAGAAAGTGAAGGAGTACGAGGAAAAGAACCCCAATATCGATATCGAAATGAAGGTGATGGCCGATAACTACGCGCAGTCCGTGGAAATCGCGTTCGCCAGCAACCAGGCGCCGGATATTTTTCGGGTGGATACGGGAAATGTGCCGACCTGGGTGAAGCGCGGCTATTTGGAGCCGTTCGACGACTACATCTCGCCCGAGCTGAAAGAGAACTTCAAAAACGTGCTGATCGAAGAAAAGAACATGGTTGGCGGAAAAATCTACACGCTGCCGAATATCGGCCAGTTCTGGAGGCTGATCTACAACGTCGATCTGTTTGAAAAAGCAGGGATCGACGGGCCGCCGACGACGATTGCCGAAATGGTCGAGGACGCCAAGAAGATCACGGCTGCAGGCAAGAACAGCGGAGCCTACGGTTTTGCCGGCAACTTCAAGAGCGCCAGCGGCTTTGAGCGGATCGCCTATCCGATCGTCTCACTGAGCACGAACACGGGAAACGAGGGCTTTAACTTCCAAACGGGACAGTTCGATTTTACCGTGTACAAAGAAGTGCTGCAGGCGCTGCATCAGATCCGTGCGGACGGCAGCATGCTGCCCGGCTCGGAATCGCTCGACATCGACCCGCTGCGCGCCCAGTTCGCGCAAGGGAAGATCGGCATGTACTTCAACCACTCGGTGGAGCCGAGCGTGTATAAGACGCAGTTCCCGACGGACATTAATTGGGCCGTAGCCATGCCGCCGACGATCGACGGCAAACAAAACGGAGCCGACCAAGTCATCGCGGGCAGCTACCTGGCCATGAGCAAAAATTCCGAGCATAAAGAAGAGGCCTGGAAGTTCATCGAGTGGATGTACAGCGACGACGTGCAGGTCGCTTACCAGGAAGGCGGCTACGGCGTATCCGTCATCCCGTCCGTGGCGGCCAAAGCCAAAGCCCCGGACATCGCCGGCATCGAGAATTTCCTGCCGACCGCGATGGACGGCATCTATCCCGCCACCCCGCTGGTCGCCACCGAAGGCCGCGTCGAAGGCACGAAGAAAGTGGACGTCTTCAACAAGTTTATTTTTGACGGCCAGGATTTGGACAAGGTGTTAAGCGATCTGAACGCGCGGTACAACGCCGCGCTGGAGAAAGCGAAAGCCGCGGGGGACACCACGATTGGAGCGGATCCGAGCTTTAACGCGGCGAATCTGCAGGGGTCGTTGGTGGAGAAGTAGGGAAGAATCACTCGAACAAAAGGAAAACAGCAAAAGAGGCGGGAATCCCCTGGGATGGGGTGTTCCTGCCTCGAAAAACAACAAAAGCTGCCACTGCTGCGCTTTTAAGATCGAAAGCAATGTCAACTCAAATAGATCAAAAGAATATTCGCCCGGTACACGGTGCTAAAAGATTACTTTCAGATTCGGGTATTATGATCGTTCCCCCACCCGAGAATCTACGCCCTCTTATCGACCAAGAAATGAGAAAAATACGTTTGGATCTCATGGAGAAAATGGGTCAGGAAGCTTATGGTGAACGTATAAGACAAGCGAATGAAGAATTTGAACTTCTTCGCTGAGATATAAAGAACTACGGTTTAGACAAGACGCATTAGTGTATCCGATCGTCTTTTTTTATTGCCGGGATATCCTTCAGACACAGCCCCTCCACACTTGGAAGCACCGGTATTTGGCTAAATACATCGGACCGTAGCCGCCGTCATTCTCGTGTCCTGCATGGCTCCCGTTCCTTTCTTTTGCTATGATTATGATAGGTTATAGCGCGGTAAAATGGAGGGAGAACCGATGGACGAGATGACGGCCATTAGGAAAGCGGTCGAAGGTTTGCGGGGAGACGAGTTAAAGGCGTATCTGAGGTTTCTGCTGGCTCAAATCAGCTTGCTGGATAAGAAAGAGTCGCAGCCTGCGGCGATTGCTGAGTTGATCGAACTTTACGACAATGTAGTGAGCGCCTCTAACCGGCGGGAGGCCGGGAAAATTTCGCCGGATGATACCCACGTCCATATCGTGGTCGGTCATTCTTTTGCGGGCAGTATGAAACAGGCATTGAGGCAAATCGGCTGGTCGGAAACACACAAAGTGATTGTTCTGGAGGAAGATTACGCGATCGGTCCGCTCGGTGATCTGGACTTGCCGAAAGGGCGTCAGGCGCGGATCGATTGGTTTCGCGACCATATTTCGGGCGGAGCCGAAGCCTACTCCTCGTTTGAGGAAGAGTATGAGGAGCTCTTGCGTCAAGTAGCGCAAATTCCCGAGCGGGCCGAAGTGGTGATCTGGGCCGCCGGCAACGCTTGCGAACAGATGGGCATGCGGCATGCGCTCCATCTGCTCAGCAATAAATCGAATGCCATTGCCGTATACAATGCTTGCGCCATTTGCGAGGAAATGTACAATCGACCGGATGCGTGGATTAAATACCGCCACTCGGGCGAAATTGTGCCGGACAAGCTTTGCGACGCGCTCGCCCGAATGGACGGCAGCGGGATGCTGGTCCCCCCTGACATCGAACGGCTGAGACAGGAGTGGCAAGCCCTCTCGGAACAAGCAAAAGTGTTGCGTATTTGGCGTGCCGGCACGGTGGTCGAGGTGCCTGCCGATAGCTACGATCAATATCTGCTGGAAAAGCTGGACCTTCTTCAGTCGCGTGCCGGCAATGACAGCTTTCTGAGAGCCGCCCGCCTGATCGGCGAGGCGATGGGCCATTGCGACCAAACTATCGGGGATGATTATTTTGAATATCGGCTGCGCACCTTGATTTATGACGGGGTGCTGGAAATCAAGGGCGTTCCCGCGGCAATGAGATATTACAGTGTCAGACGTAAAACGTCACTCGGATAACGACCACTCCTTCACAGGCAAGCACGTTCACTTCGTCGCAGGACGAACCACATTAAGTGACGGTCATACGCGTCGGCATGGCGATAAATGTCATGAAGAGAGGTTTGATTTGAATTAAAGGGAATTCTTCCCGGTAATTTGGTACGTACGCGGCTGCAGAGGCGAATTAGCTGGAAAACCTCCCGCTAATTCGCCTGAAATGGCGTATATTGGCAATAGGGCCGCGAAATAGCTGGAGCTTTTCCAGCTAAATCTGATCGAAATGCCAAGAGCGGTACATTAACGGGAGGTTTTCCCGTTAATGATGTAGACTCCGACGACGGGACTCTATATCTACAACCCTATCACATCCTTGCCCAACGCCAATTCTTTAGTTCAACCTATAGAGATTCTTAAGGTAGGCGCCGGAGGGGCTGCGCATTCCGCCTTTCCTGCATTTAATTGCTTTGTCCGTCAGCGAGGGGCATGCCGTGGATCTGGGACAAGTAGCATCTTCGTATCATTGAAACGCATGATCTATCTACGTTACCGGCTTTACTGAAACGGCTGCTTCCTCAGATCCTTCGGCCGGAGTCCATTCTGCTTTGCTTTGCGGTGCCAGAAGAAATGGGTAGCGGACAAACGCCACAGCATACGCGGGAAGTTTGGCTGAATGAACAGCGATTCTGCACTGCTGCGGGTGAGGATAGCCGTGGAGAGCCGGGTCATCGCCTTGCCGAGATTCTTCAGGGGGCCTTTACCCAGCGGCACCTGTTTTAAGTTGTGGAACATCTCTCCTGCTCCGTGGCCAACTGCCATTCCAAAACGGAAGCCGCAGCGTATGCACCAGTTACTCACCATATCTGCTGCAAGGGTGCACTGACGCCCTTCGAAAAATCCATTATTAATTAGCGCATAAACGATGAGGTTCGGGTTTCCTGGCTCACTCTGCCGGTAATTCTCCAATTCGACCATCATCCGCAGCAGATGCGAAGGGATGGCGTCAAAATAGAGCGGAAATGCCAGCACGATGACATCGGCTTGAGCTTTTCCAGCAGAAATCCGGAGTTGCTTGGTCCACCCTTGGGACTGCCGTTAATCAGAGCAATTTTCATGGCTGCACCTCCGTCAACTCGTGAAGCGTGTTGTGAAAAGAAACACTATATTGGGACGCATCCAAATTTTTTGCATTGGCCTGGGTCAATGCTTGTGCCGTGCGACGTTCCGCCTCCGTTATTCCTTCTCCATAGAAATGGACCGAGAACTTGAATCGCTGCTTGTAGCGTTGCTGGTGATGGGTCTCACCGTCTTGGATTACAAAATAGGGCAGGATATAGGGTAATGACCTGTTCAACACATTGCTGACGAATGGGCTGTAACCTCCATACACGTTGCGGCTGATTAGCACAAATTCATCGCAGGCGGCGAGCCGTTCGCCCATGTGCTTATAGGGGTCTTTAAGCACACAGGTTCCCGGAGTGCGGACCCAACAACCAAAGCAGCCTACACAATGACGAATGGTACCGGACTCTCCAATGACTTCATCCGTATCCCTGCTGAAGCCGCTTAGCCAAGCATCATAATCATCGTTCGCCAGATCATGGACAATCAGTCTCATTTGCTGTTCCTCCCGATTGAAGAATGATTTGCCATACCTTTTGCCAATTGCCTGAATATCGAATGCCGCTACTGGATAGTAGGGATGCCACGCCGTGTACAAGCGACCAGTAAGCCATCAGCATTGTGCCGTCCAGTTCAGGTGGAAGACCCAAACTGCGGAACAGCCGGTAGCCGGTTTGCCGGAATACCGCAAACGGCGGATAAGGGGGAACATCTTCCGCTCCTTCGTCTACCTGAATGATAATGCCCGATTGAAAAAATAAGAACGGAAGGTAGGTAGGATGCTGCTCGAAAAAAGCAATATAGGCGGTTCCAAGCTTTTCCATGGCCGACATGGGGTCGCTTTGCCCTTCAATGGACTCTTGTAGGGAAGCCGTGAACTGCTCGGTGACATGATCTGCCATGGCCGCCAACAGCTCCTGCATATCCTTGAAATGACTGTAAGGAGCAGCGTGACTGACACCGCATTTGGCTGCAATCTTACGCAAGGAGAAACCTCCTAACCCTTCCTTGCTAATTAGCTCAATGCCGGTTTCGATTAAGGTGTTACGTAAATCTCCATGATGATAGGGTTTAGGCTTCAAAAATATCGCTCCTTGCCTTAACTTTACAATGTAAAGATAACTTTAAATCTTGACGCTGTCAAGATTGGTGGCTGTCACGTCCGACTTGACAACGGATACGGATATCCAGCAGAATTGAATAAAGATGTCTAGAGGAGTATACGTAGTTATGCAGGCAAAACACTATCAAGTCAAGCAGCGGTTAGCGGAAATGATTGATAACGGGGAACTGCGAATCGGCGAACGGATGCCTTCGGAGCTGGTGATGGCCAAGGAGTTCGGCGTCAGCCGCGAAACCTTCCGTTCGGCTGTTCGCGCGCTGGAGCAGGAAGGAAGGCTGCTCATCAAGCACGGAGTGGGAACGTTCGTAATCCAGCCGCTGCCGCTCATCCCAAGTTCGCTTGAGAAGCTGTCGAGCATCGGCTCGATGATTCAGGCTGCCCGGTTGGATGAGGGCGAGGAACGCATTCGGCTCAAGACGGAGCGGTGCGCGCCGGAAGCTGCCCAAGTGCTGGGCATTCAGCCGGATGATCCGGTTATTACGCTGGAGCGGTTTCGTTCGGCCAACGGAGAGCCGGTTGCTTATTCAATCAACGTCATCCCCCGGCAGATCGCGGGGGATCGTTTCGATAACGGTCAGTTCGAAGGTTCGCTGCTGGAATTTTTCGAGAACCAGCTTGGCCGCAAGATCGTGACGGCCGATTCGGAAATCAGCGTACCGCTGCATATCGACCGCAATTGCCAGCGGCTTCTGCTGCACCCGCAAACGACCGTGCTGCTGCTGAAGCAGACTCATTATGACGAAGTCAATCAGCCTGTCCTGTACTCGCTGGATTATTTGCGCAACGATGTCTTCACGTTCCGCATAAGACGCACGATCTAGCCGATTTGACCGCGAAGAGCCCGTTCTGTTTCTACAGAGCGGGTTCTTTTGCTTTTACAAAACATATAAATCGATTTGACAGTCGGCGAATACTTTTACGTTACGATATTGGCAAAGATGTCTATACCTCTTGAAAAATGGGAAGGGAGTCCTGTATGGGCTGGATAAAAAAAATAATCAAACCTTATTTGTTTATGTTGCCATGTTTGCTGTTTGTTATTTTGTTTACCTATTATCCGTTCGCCAAGACGGTCTACTTGGGATTTACTTTGGTTGATCTGAATGGAAACCCGGTTGAGTTTGTTGGGTTCGAAAACTTTATTAATCTTTTCAAAGATAAGATGTTGATCAATACCTTGTTAAATACGTTGGAATATACGGCGATAACGATTCCCGCTACATTTTTTATCAGTTTGGCTTTGGCGCTTTTGGCGGAAAAGAAGAGAAAAGGAAATCACATTTATCAAATTATGTTCGCACTGCCCATGGCGGTATCCATGTCTTCGGCAGTCATGATATTCCAACTGCTTATGAATCCGACAATCGGTATGTTTAACTATTTGACGGGTTTAGGCATCGACTGGTTTGGCGATGAAAAATATGCGATGGTAGGCATTTCGATCCTTAGCGTGTGGATGGGACTCGGATTCAGCTTTTTGTTTTTGCTTGCGGCGCTCCGTAATGTGCCGTCAGAGTTGCTGGAGGCGGCGGATATGGAAGGCTGCAACTATTTTCAGAAGCTGGTAAGCATAAAAATGCCCTTAATCTCTCCCACGATTTTTTTCTTGATTTGTACGGATTTGATCGGTTCATTGATGGTTTTCGGTCCCGTATGGATTATCACGAAAGGGGGTCCTATGGGATCTACGGAGACGATGATGTACTGGATGTATATCGAGGCGTTTGAGAATGCGAAATACGGATACGGATCCGCCGTAGCGGTCTTAATCTTCGTCATTGTTATGCTGGTTACTTTGCTGAGCTTTGTATATGAGAAAAAAGGAGTTCATTACACATGATGAGATCCAGGTATGTACACAAGCTGTTCATGAACATTCTTTGTCTTCTTGTAGGATTGATTGTCTCCTTTCCGGTTATTTATTGCGTGGGAGTAAGCTTCATGAGCGCGTCTGACCTAAGCTCCTATCCTCCCAAGTTATTTCCAAGCACCTTATATTGGGAGAATTACAAGACGGTGTTTACGTCCACGCCTATTCTTCTATTTATGTGGAACTCCTTTTTGATCGCGTCGATCGGAACGATCGGAAGATTGATTACAAGCAGCTTAGCGGCGTACGCCTTTGCTTTCTTCGATTTTAAAGGCAAACATTTTTGGTTTCTGATTATTCTGGGAACGATGATGATTCCGGGCGATATGCTCATTATTACCAATTACATCACCGTAGCGAATATGAAATTAATCAACACCTATGCAGGCATTATGATTGTCATGATCGCCTCGGCCACGTTTATGTTTATGCTGCGGCAGCATTTCAAAACGATGCCTCGGGATTTCAGGGATGCCGCGTTTGTCGATGGCTGCGGGGACCTGCGTTTTTTTCTGAATATCCTGCTGCCGATGTCCAGATCCGTATTGTCGTCCATATTTATCGCTTCTTTTATCGGGCTGTGGAATGCTTACTTGTGGCCTTTATTGGTTACCAACACCGAGCATATGAGAACCGTGCAGGTTGGAATTACTATGCTCCAGTTCGAAGAAAGCATGGTGTACGGTCCGGTAATGGCGGGGGTTACGGTCATTCTGATTCCATCGGTATTTATTTTCCTCGCATTCCAGAGGCAGTTGGTACAAGGGATTACATTTTCCGCAATTAAAGGATAGGAGGCGTTGAAGTGAGCAGAACTTTTACAGTGATGACATTCAATTTGCGTACGGCAGTAGCTACAGACCCTTATGTATGGGAAAAAAGAAAGCATTGGGTAGCCAAAATCATCGAGGACCGCAAGCCGGATTTGATCGGTACGCAAGAAGCGACTGTTCCTATGCTGGATTGGCTAAAAGATCGATTCCACGGAACCTATGACGTATATGGGGTTAACCGGACCCGTTCGGATGAGGCGGGGGAATTCAGCGCTATTTTTGTTAAAAGGGACAGCTTTTCCATCTTGCGAAGCGGTTCGTTTATGTTGTCGGAAACTCCGGATGTGATCGGCAGTTTTGGCTGGGATGCCCAATGCGAAAGAATTTGTTCATGGGTAGAGCTTGCTTTTCATGGCGAGACAAAGCCCGCGATAAGGTTTTTTAATACTCATCTGGATCATATAGGCAAGGTGGCTAGAATAGAAGGGTTGAGACTGATTTTGAAAAACATGCGGGAACAGAATCTGGGCATCCCCTTACCGGTCATACTAACCGGCGATTTCAACGATACTCCGGAGAGCGGATTGCTCGATGTGATCCATGAATTCGAGCCTATGACAAGTTGCTTCGACCTTATGTCCGAGGAGGAGAAGAAACATAGCAGAACGTTTCATGGCTATCAGGGGGGCACGGAAGGCAGCCCTATCGATTACATTATGAGCAGTCAAGGGATTGACTTTAAATCCAGTGCGATTGTGAGAGACAAGGTCGAAGATGGGTACCCTTCGGATCATTATCCGATCGTGGCCCACATGGAAATGCAAGCAGATTAACCTGCCCATTCAGACGCAGACCCAGAGCACTGATAGGTAGTTAATATAAAAAAACACATAACCCTTAGGAGGATTTGGGAATGAGGAAAACCATAGCAGTACTTGCCGCATCGATCATACTACTTACCGGGTGCGGGACGAAAACCGACACAACCGCTTCTTCCATGGACGCCAGCAGCAGCGCGGTGGCTAATACCAGCCAATCCGGAACGGTTCATTTAACATTTTGGCATGCCATGGGAGGCACGAATGAAGGTGTGGTGAAAGAAGTCGTCCAAAATTTCAACGATACGATAGGCAAGGAAAAGGGGATTGAAGTTACGCCGGTATTTCAAGGCAGTTACCAGGACTTGCTGAAAAAAGTAAAAGCGGCCGTCCAGGCGAAGGATACCAAAAACTTACCGGATATCGTACAAGTTCCCGCATCGGACACGGCATATATCAAGGACGTGCCTAGTATTATCTGGGCGCAATCGATGATCGATAAAGACCCTTCTTTCAATATAGCGGATTTAGAGCCCAATACCGTTTCTTCCTTCAGCTTCAAAGGTAAATTGGCGGGCGTTCCGTTTGCTAACTCTACAGTTTTATTGTACTACAATAAAAACATGTTTAAAGAAGCGGGGTTGGACCCGAATAAACCTCCTCAAACCATTGATGAAATGGGCCAATACGCCGCCAAGATGACGAAGAGGAACGGAGATCAAGTGACGCAATGGGGTCTTTCCGTAACGCCGGACCAATATCACTTATCGAGCTGGATCGGGATGCAGGGAGGCTATATCGGCAATAACAAAAACGGTCGTGAAGACACCATGACCCAAGTAGAATTTGATTCGACAGGGACGATGAAAGAATTCCTAACCACTTGGAAAAAGGCTGTGGAATACGGCGGCATCCAAACGGGCCCGGAAGTAAAAACGAACGAGGTCTTTGCTGCAGGAAAGCTGGGTATGTTCCTTAATTCAACAGCAGGAGTAAAAGGAACGTTAACCGCGGTGGGCGATAAATTTGAAGTAGGCACCGCGTTCTTGCCTAAGGTCCATGAGAGTGACAAAGGCGGAGTAGCTGTCGGCGGTTCGGCGCTGTACCTGGTGGACAGAGGCGAACCATCGAACATCGATGCCGCATGGGAATATATGAAATACAGCACTTCTCCAAAAACACAATTTACATGGCATACAGGCACCGGTTATTTCCCGGTCAACAAAAAAACCTATGATTTGCCTGAAATGAAGCAGCATTTGGAGAAAAATCCTTTATTTAAAACCGCAATCGAGCAGCTCCACGCATCGTCTCCGGAAACTCAGGAACCCATGAACCCGGTCTCCGGTGAATTCAACCGCGCGATAAAGGACGAAACCCTGGCCTATGTTACAGGCAAAAAAGATATCGACCAAGCCATTAAAGATATGGCCGCCGCCTCCAACAAAGCTTTGGAAGACTACAATAGGGTGAATAAGAAGTGATCCTTAGAGTAAATAAAAAGTAATCCTTGTTAATCGTGTTGTAATGACAAATAGGAGACGTGCATGGGGAGCCTTGATCGGCCCGTGCACGTTCTTTTGTTGTAAATGGACACGATTAAGGAGTTTGCTTGAAGGGGATGCAGGTGGAGGATATCCCGAGTCGCTTGGCTAACATCGACGGCTAGGATCTTGACAAGATTTGAACGTGCGATATAATGCCGCGCTGGAAGAAGGCCAAAGCGGCGGGAGACACCACGATTGGAGCGGATCCGAGTTTAACGCGGCGAAATTGCAGGGATCGTTGGTGGAGAAGTATGGGGAGGAAAAAAGACAAGCCCAGTTGTATATGAACTTGGGCTTGTTTATTTTTTATTTAGCGTGCCCAGACGCACGCATCTTCTAGCCGGTGAAAGTCCGGTCACGGGAAGAGCCAAGTCCCCGTGTAGCTTGGATACTTGCGTATGGCGAAATCTGTGCGTAAAAGCGTATCGACAAAAGTACCTGTCGGAGACAGGGCGAGCAACATACCAGGCCGTAACATAAAGTGAATCCTGCCGCGTCGTCAAAAAGGCCTCGCAAGAGGGAAGAGAGGGAGCCGAGTCTCGTGAATATGGACGAAGGCCAAGGAAGCTGTTTTGAACTTGGAGCGACAGCGAAGAGCCCTCCGGCGTATGGGGATCGGCATGGTATGAAAGAAGACGCAGTGAACTGGGGAGACCCTCCCCTGCACGAAGAAATTTTTTTTTTTTCGTAAGAGGATGCTCTATAAATCCAAAGGTGAAGTGAGCCATTCGCAGGAAGGGAGTCCGAGGGGCTCGTAGTACTGAGGAACCGCAGGACAACATAACCTGCGGGAGGGAAGGAGCCCTGCTTTGTTCACGTTTCTTAAGGAGGTACGAGTCAGTGAATGCCAAGCGGCTAACAACACCAAAGGAAAACGTTCAACAACTCCAAGAGAAACTAGGTCATGCGGCCAAGGAAAGCAAGAAGCGCAGATTCCATGCGCTGTACGACAAGGTCTACCGAATGGACATTCTGTGGGAAGCGTGGCGAAGGGTTAGGGCTAATAAAGGGGCAGCGGGAGTGGACGGTGAAACGCTGTCGGACATCGAGAAGCAGGGAGAGCATCATTTCCTGCAAGAATGCCACCGCATCCTTAAGGAAGGAAACTACCATCCACAGCCTGTTCGACGGCACTACATCCCGAAGAAAGACGGGAAGCAAAGGCCGCTCGGCATACCCACTGTCCGAGACCGAGTCATACAGATGGCAACGAAGATGGTCATAGAACCGATCTTTGAAACGGACTTTCAGGAATCCTCATTTGGGTTCCGACCGAAGAAAAGCGCGAAGCAAGCGCTCGACCGAATCCGGAAGGCATGCAACCGCAAAGGCAATTGGGTGGTCGACGTCGACATCCAAGGCTACTTCGACAACATTAATCAAGAGAAGCTCATGAAGCTGGTGGAAATGCGAGTCAGCGACAAACGCATCTTGAAGTTAATACAGAAGTGGTTAAACGCGGGAGTCATGGAAGAAGGAAAGGCAAGACGCTCAGATTTAGGAACGCCGCAAGGCGGGGTGATTTCTCCGCTGTTAGCGAACATCTACCTAAACTACTTTGACATTCTGTGGGGACGACATGGCGACGGGATTGGAGAACTTACGCGTTATGCAGATGACTTCGTGGTTGTGTGCAAAACGAGGAAGGATGCAGAGCGAGCCTACGAGCTGATCCACGCGATCATGGAACGGCTCGAACTCACATTGCATCCGACCAAAACGCGCTTTGTCGGTCTTTGGACAGGAAAAGAAGGCTTCGACTTTCTAGGTATGCACCATCGCAAGACGAAGGCTGAAACCTCCGAAGGGCGGGTGTACTACACCACGCAACAATGGTTAACCCGGAAAGCGGAAGAACGCATCCGGGAAGTCGTTAAGGAACGATTGGCTCCACCGAACATGAGACATAAGTCATTATTAGAACATGTGAACTGGCTGAATCCCAAGATTCAGGGATGGAGGAATTACTACTATACGGCTTACAGTCAACGTAAGATGGCAAAATTGGATTGGTACATCTTGCAAAGGTTTGCAAGATGGTACGCCAAGAAACGCCAACGCAGACGATGGATGAGTTCGTTCCGCGAGATTAAAATCTTGACCAGTCAATTTGGACTCAAAACGCTCTTGTAATCTGCATGCACATGGATGACGAACATCGGAAAGCCGTATGAGGGAAAACCTCACGTACGGTTTGATGAGGAGGGGCAGAATTTATCTGCCCTTTACTCTAGACCAAACTATTTTTCCGTAGGTCGCTTAGAGATATTTGTCTGACCCAGAATGTAGTCGATACTTACTTTGTAAAATTCGGATAACTTAATCAACACAGAACTCGGCACATCCAAATTCCCGCTTTCGTATCTGGAATAGGTTGCTTGAGAGATGTTTAGATACTCTGCCAATTGTTTTTGCGTCATATCCCTGTCCTCACGCAAATCGCGTATTCTCTTGTACATCGTTCATCACCCAAGCTAAGTTTAATTTATGCGAAAACAGCATATTGAGTTTTATGCATTTTTCGCATAAAATCTATTTATACTAGAATTGTTGACCGTTTTAAATATTCTAAACTATACCGTTTACATAATTCCTAGAGGGTGAGTCGAATGAAGAGTATTTTGGAGGAGCTTTACAGAGGAAATCTAAACCCAGAAGAGCAAATGATCCCTACCGATCCTGAATATCGTCAACTCAATAGAAAACTATCTGATTTGATGTTGGAAGCCAAGAGAAGATTTTCGGAGGACGATTTCAAAACCCTTGAGGAGATCTTGGATTTGAACGGGGAGACTAGTTCTATGGTAGCGAGTGAGGCTTTTGTCCAGGGGTTTAGGATGGGGGCTTTGGTGATGGTGGAGGTGTTTTGGGGGACGGGGGAGGTTTTTAAGGAGTGAGGTTGGTGAGGGCAGTCTGGGGGGAATATAAAATCAGGAAGAATAGATGATATAAATCCGAAACTTTCGCTAATCATTTTTGCGGAAGTTTTTTTGTTTTTTTGAGTAAAGATTATTAGTTTGTATTCCATTTTATAGTAGAATAAGGCTGTAGTTCATTTAGACTATTTCATAATATTTTCAATGAATTCTGTTATTCACGTACTTTGTAAATACACGTTATCCGAAACTACTGAACCTATTTTTAGACAAAGGAGATAGTACATATGATTTAGGCGTCTTCGTGTTGGAAAAATGATCTTTTGGCACTTTCAGAGAAGATAAAAACTAAATATGCAGTAACATCATTTTCTGAGGAAATGGCTGTTGATTTTGAGAAAGATATTCTGATAGCCCTATATTCGGTTCGAAAACTAGAAGAAGCAGGTAAACTGTCTTTAAATACAAAAGGAATACAAATTCAAGTAAAGTCATACAAAAACATGAAGGATGTTACAAGACTTAATTGGCATAGAATAGACGAACTGTATACATTAGATACTCCCGAGATACTCCCGTTACTGAAAGGCTGGGCGCAGACAAATTATATAATCAAATAATACACAGCTATATATTTTTAATATCAACTGATGAAAAGAAGTAATTGATGGTTTCTTTTTTTGTTCTGATAGAATGAGAGACAGGAAACTATATTTTATTAAATTACTCGAATTGGATAAATTCATATCTACTGGGAAATGATTACCCTACTAAAGTAAAATACGATTTTGATGAGTCAATTAAAGATTATAGAGTCTATTCAGAAGCATAGGGAGGCTAACTAGAAGAACAAGTTTATTATTCGAAGAAGAGGTGATCGTGATAACAGCGTATTCACGCGCCGGCCCTCTAAGCCCTTTGTTCGTCAGATGATAAGGAGCCAAGAAAGTTGAGTCAGGCGAATAACCCTGCAGCCCAAGTCCTCGCCACGTTCGCTTCGCCCACTTAGGGCTCTCAGGTTTGTGAATACCAGAGCGTTATCTGAAATTAACTAGTTGGTTTTACTCAAAGGAGTATATTAGAATGATGGAATCATTTAAAGAATTTAAATACAGATTTACATACCCAAATGTTTCATTTATTTATGAAACAGTATTCGATAGGGCGGAAGAGGAATATTTGGAGGATTATTTTGATCCTGAGGATGGAGCCTTTAGATTAAGGATTTCTAAACCCCAAAAAGATACATTATTACACGATTTTTTAAGAGTTCGACTCAAACTAGATTATGAATATTTTGAAGATAAGGTTGGTTACTCTGAAATTATTGATGAGTATGAGAAAATCTTAAACACGTACCATGTTCCATTTCTGCCGAGTAAAGAGTTTGAAGGCTCAGTTAATGACGATGGTTTATTAAAAGAATGTGAGGACACAAAATTCAATTATATTCAAAATCTTAAGCAACTATTAATTCCAATATTCGAACAAATTGTGCAAGAATCTTTTACAATATTGTTTGGCGATAGGATGTTTTTATTAAAATTCAATGAGATTGTTGCCTCTATAACAAAAAAGATGAGGAAATACGATTATCCTGAGATAATGAAACGTGATGGGGTAGTAAAGAGAGCGACTTATATTCCTAGATGGCTTAAGGATGCAATTTTTCATAGAGACAAAGGGAAATGTCAAGTTTGCGGAAGGGATTTATC
The DNA here is from genome assembly GCF_008084145.1 of Paenibacillus faecis. Lineage (GTDB taxonomy): Bacteria > Bacillota > Bacilli > Paenibacillales > Paenibacillaceae > Fontibacillus > Fontibacillus faecis. The sequence continues at coordinate 1,043,010 of NZ_VSDO01000002.1, forward strand.
AGGATTAATGTTTCTAGGTGAGGAAATTCATTATGATCATGTTATTCCGCTAAATTTAGGTGGAAACAATGACCCTACGAATTTTCAATTATTATGCAAAGAGCATAACTTATCAAAAAGCGGAACCCAGATAATAACTTCTGAAAGATATCAAACCTATTGGTAATACTGCGATAACTATGGGATTGACTACATAGAACTTAATTAAAATTTGATGAAGTATATATATATTATGAAGGATGTTTTTATTCAATTTATGAAAATTTAGAGACAACGCCTATATTGTAACTTAAAGTTGAGAAAACAAAGGAGAAAGTCAAATGCAGGGAATTAACTCGATAGTTAGCTAGTTTGATTCAACATGTAGAATTGTAATTGATGAATTTACTTTCATTTTTAAGGGATATACCAAACAAGATTGGAAATAATTCAATTGTAAAAAAGACTTGCCCTTCTATGTAAGGGCTTATTTATTACCCTAGAACTAGGGGTTGTTAACTTTTTCCAAATAAGGTACTATATTTATAGGTAGAATGTATGATTGTGTATTCTGGATATTTCAAAATTTCTTGAATGTATCAAGTTAATTGACTTGCATTTAAATTATTTTATTGCTTTTTTCGATAAAAGTTAACCTAAAGGTAGTGAATTTATGGAGTGGAAGAAACTCGTACAAATCGATAAAGAATGGATTAACAAATATTTATTAAATCAACACTTCGCGCAAGATTTTAAACTAAAAATCAGGGGCTATAGTATTAGGTTTTCTGGCAACCTATTAGACTTTAATTCTTTAGGTCTATTTACTGCGGAGTCAATCGAGAAATACGTTTATAGTTCAAAACAAATCGAAGAACTAGGAGAAAAAAGGGCATGGATTCAAGCTCAAAAGTACTTTGGGAAAAAAGATCCGAATACCGATGGTAAATATGGTGAGGTTTTACTTTTTTTACTAGTAGAGAGTGTTCTTGGCTGTCCTATGGTGGCTCATAAGATCAAGTCACTGACTAATCCAAAGGATCAGATAAAAGGTGGGGATGGCATTTTTCTTGGTGAATATGAATATCAGAGTGGAAAGTTCCATTCTGCATGTTTAATAGGGGAATCCAAAATAATGGATTCCTTTGCTGGAGGAATAGAAGATGCTTTTTTATCACTGGATAGGTTCCATAATGAGCTCACCTCAGCACAATTTAGTTCAACTGAATTTATGGTTGCTAAACAAAACTTAAGTGATGATTTCGACCTTGATTCTGTTTATGATGCTATAACACCAGGTTCTGAAGAATATCGAAGCAATATATTAGTTCATCCCATATTTATAATGTATAACACAAACGAAATAAATAATATTGAAAGACAAGCACTGACTCAAGATGAAGCCGAAGAGATGATAAAGAAATATTTCAGTCGAAGGGGGAAAGAACACTTACGATTAATTCAAGATAAGCTGGCGAACTCAAGTAATTTACAAAAGGTATTTTTAGACTTCTTTATTATTCCTGTGCATAATGTTCAAAAATTTAGAAATACTGTATTTTATCATATTCATGGAGTAGATTATAATGGCTAGTATTTACGATAATGCTTATTATCATGAAACATTTAATTTTATGCTTGATACGCTATTGGATAATTATATTCGTAAGCAATTAAATATTCCTTTTAGTAAAAACATTGATTTTAGTCTATTAAGAAAAGCGGGTTGGATTGCATCTATTCTTGCTGGAAGTAACGAAGAGATTCACAAACAAAAAGCACAGACATTCGCTGTATTATTGTTTTTATATAATACTAGTGATATCAATTTTAGTAAACTGAGCTATGTCTTATTTTCAAGAACTGGTAATTTATTGGCGACAAAATTTTTGTCTCAGCTATTTAACATAGTGCCTAATCTTCCTAACCAAGTATCCTTTAAGGAAGAGTTTGGTACATTGTTAGATTTTGAAGTTGGATTGAAACTATACGAAAACACAATAGAGTTGAACGACGATTTCGTAATAACAACAGATTTTCAAAAGAAGTTATGGACAGCTCTTAATATTTACCAAAATGTTTCTATTTCAGCTCCAACTTCTAGTGGGAAATCATTTATCATTCAACGCTTCATTAAGTATCAATTTGAAAATGCAGAAAATTTTTCTGTTTTATACATAGTACCTTCAAAGGCATTATTAAACCAAGTTAGTGAACAATTCAGGGCGGTTTTAAATAAATCAATACAGATTAAAACAGCATTTATAGGGGAAAACACTGATAATATAAGTGAATTTGTTCGCCAGAAACAAATGTATGTATTAACACCTGAAAGGTGTTTGAATGCATTAAACCAAACCAGTACAGTGGAATTTTCCCCGAATTTAATCTTCATTGATGAAATTCAGAATGTAGAGGATGAAGAAGGCCGCGGCGTTCTTATGGAGTACGTACTTGGAGAATTAAGCAAGAAATGGGCAAACGCAAAAATTATAATAGCAGGGCCAAGTATTTCTGAAAGTGATGAGTTATTCAAGGAATTGTTTAATCAGGAAAGCGAGAATGTCGAAACCTTACTCTCACCGGTGATTCAAATTAAGGCATTGGTAATACCGGATAAACAAAGTAACCAATTGAAGCTTAAAGTCAAGTCTTTTAGTGATACAAAAGATATTACTATTCCAATCGAAGTTGATTTTGATGTGAAATCAATTTTTGAATCGAGTCAAGGATCTATTGTTTCAAGAGTTATTTCCAATATATCAAGAGGAGAACAAAGTATTATTTATGCTCCGAGAACAGACTTCGCAGAAAAATGGGCACTAGAATCACTTAGTTTTTTTCCTTCAGTTGATTTACGCTCTATCAGTGAGTTAATTGACTTTTTAAAGGAAGAAATACATCCTCGTTATTATCTAATTGATTGCTTAAGGAAAGGAGTGGCGTTCCATCATAGTAAATTACCAGAGTTAGTCCGAAAAGAAATAGAATACCTGTTCGATAAGGGCCAAATTAACTACTTGTTTTGTACTTCGACCTTACTTCAAGGTGTTAACTTACCCGCCAAGAATTTGTTTTTAATTTCAGCTAGAAAACGGAGTGATAGTTTATCTCCATTTGAATTTGGTAATTTAATAGGAAGAGCAGGGAGAATTAAAGATTCGTTGTATGGTCAAATTTTTTTTATAACTAAACAAAGTGTAGATGAAATTATTGCTCAAAAATATTTTTCTGAAAATTATCAAAAAGAAGTTATATTAGCAAGTACGAAGTCCTTCTTGAAAAAAGATTTCATCGATAAAGATTTGAAGAATACAGAACTGGACAGCAATAAAAATAAAAATGGATATACCATTACACATTTAAGGCAGAAATATCTTGCAGGAAAAGATGAATTAAGAGATTATTTGATCAGGAAACAAATTAATAATACTCAGATAGAGCAAGTCGTTACACAACTAGGTGAACAACTTTCAGATATAAAAGTACCCTACGAAATTATTAAGTTAAATCCATCAGTTGATCCATTACTACAAAATAAACTCTATCTTAGAATAAAGGAAGAAGGATACCAAAACTGGGCGATAACACCTAACCCGAACTTTAATAGAAGAATAAAGAAAAATAAAATTGTGGAACATCCTTTTCAAGATTTAAGTTTCTTTTGGCAGTTTTCTATTATATGCCAAAAATTAGATGAAGTGTTTGAGATAGGGAGAGAAACCTACTTTAAACACAATATATCTAACTTAAGTATAGGTAGTATTTCTTATTTCGGGTTTAGATGGCTTCAAAATACTGGATTTAGAGAAATAATTGAGGATGATATTAATTTTTACGGCAATATTAGAAAGAAAATAAACCCAGATAATGTTGAAGATATTAATAATAGAATAAAAGAAGTTATGAATATTCACTCAAAGGTAATTACTTTTACATTAGTTAAATATTTCAAAGTACTTACTGATATTCTTGAACTATTCTTTTCTGAAGATGACAGGGAGAAATACAAATTAACGCTTTCCCTACCTGTTATGCTTGAACTGGGGACTATGGATCCTATCATGATACGAATGATTTCCTCTGGTATTAATAGAAGTGTTGCGTTACAAATTTATCATGAATTTATTAAAGTAAATAATTATTTAGAAATTGATGTTATCAATTGGTTATATGAGAATGGTGAAAACATCAAAATAAAGCCAATATACACAAAATATCTAAAGGATTTAGGTTTTATTCAATAGCTATAGAAAGACTACACATTAAATTTGAAGGTAAGGAGCTTTTTTAACGGTATTAATAAAGAAGTTAGTTTATTACGGCTCTCTTCGAAGGGCCGTTTTTTTACTCGGACAGATCAAATCAATTTAAATAGCGGTAAATCTGTTATCTTTAGCATAACGAAGGGGAGATAATATGCAGCTTACAGGCTTGGCAATGCTGCGCCTGATGAAAGCAGGTCACGGCTTCGTTGGCGAAGGCGATTGGAAAACCTCGACCCTGACGCGCGTGCTGAATGTGCTAGGATATTCAGGGAAGTCTTAAAATACTCGCATATATCATTATGGATCACTTTTACAGTATAATCGAGGACCTCTTCCTCCCAAATCGTTTATAACAAAAAAATTAGTAATTTTTAATTCGGAAGGAATAGCATAAAATTTTATTTAAGAGCTTTCTCAGGTATTGATATCATATAACACTATTTTCATGACTGGAGGCGCTGACAAGCCTTTTAATTTAAACAATAATAATTAGCAGATAGGTGAAATATAATGGAGAAATTTAATTATAGATTGATAAATTTTATTGAACAAGTAATGGTAAAAGTTAATCATTTTATTTCGAAAAGCTACTTACACTTTAGTGAATTTATAGAAAATTATAAAATCGTCATTTTGTTATGTATTTTACTGTCTGGTTTAATTTACTGGTATAAAGCCAAAAAACAGAAGAAGTTGTTAGTAAATAAATTGCAATTTATTAACTTATTAATTCATATAGTGCTAGTATGTGTATTTGGTTGCGTAATAAATCTCTCTAATATACCTAAAATAAATGAGTTATTATCCATATACTGGTCAATCGGATGGATTCTGTATCTCTTCTTTTTTATTGTGTTCATAAAAGAATTAGTTAATTATCAAAAGTCAATGAAAAAAATTATTCTGAACTTTTCTAAGGTATATTATTTTTTGGGTTTGACTTATATTTTTACGGCATTCTCCACCAATCAGTTATATATCGTCAATGACTTATTACTGATTAGTTTATTTATTGTTGGATGGTTTATATTGCAGTTGTTGTCTCGCGAAATTGCAACTGAAAGTTTTGATAAAGTAAATGAAGAATCAGATGTTGATATTAATACATATGAACAATTGCTACCTACTCGAAAGCAGGAATTTAGTAGTTTGCTTGAAGTTTTAAGGATAAATAATTATGACGAACCCTTTGCTCTGATATTAAATGGGGATTGGGGAACAGGGAAAACTAGTCTAATAAACGTTTTGTCAAAAAAATTATCGGAGGATGGAAATTATACGATCTTCATACAACCGATGATCTTAGATACAACTGAAAAGCTAATGGAATATTTTTTTAGCCAACTTAAAGATATATTAAGTTCCAATAGGATTTTTACAGGGAAAGATAGCCCGTTTAAGAATTATGTGAATATTATTTTTCAAACATTAAACACATTAAATTTAAAACAAGTAATAAAATTAGATAAGTTATTGGAAAGTTTGGATAATGATGAACTGAGTGATTTTAGAAAACGCAAACAATGGTTAGAAAAGGATATACATAAACTGTTATCGAGTAAATTGAAGAAAAACAAAAGAAAGATGGGTGGTAGTGGAGATGAGGAAGATGAAACTAGGAATAAAAGTAAAATTTATATTATTATAGATGATTTTGATAGAGTTGAAGAAGAGACTTTTAAATCTACATTAATATTTATAAAAGAACTAGTCAATTTTAAAGGTTTCAATGTTATTTTCTTGATGGATGAGCAAAGAATAGATGGAAATAAAAAAGTAGACCGGTCTTACTTGGACAAATTTGTAAATAGAAAATTCCAGCTATCTAAAATAAACTTTCAAGAAATATTTAGCTATTTTATAAAAAATATTGGTGTAGACCAATTACGTGCAGGATTGACTCAGGAAATCAGCAATAGAATAAAGCAGAATGTAATTTATTACATAATGGACTTAATAAAAGATATTAGTAATAAATTAACTGACATTCAAGGGGAAATTGATTCAATAAGCAAGAAAACTAAAACTAATCAATACAATAATGATGAACAAGTGTCCCTAGAAAAGTTAAATAATAGTAAAGGGGAAGTTGAGGATATTCTTCGGAGGTTAAATGATGGAATAACAAATATAAGGAAAGTTAAGAAAATAATTAGGGAAATAAAAGAATTGTTAATAACTATCGATCATCGAATTTCTGAACATGAAATTTTTAAATTGAATTTAAGTGGAGTAGAACGAATTGACGAAATAATTGTTAGGACCATGATACTTAAAATACTTTTCGGAGAATATGTAGATAAATTAATACAACAAGATAATGATTTTTCTAATGTTATGTTCGAAATTAAATATTTTAAGAAAAATTATTTGTTAAGTTCATTTTTTTCGGTGTTTTTTAAAAATCATATTAGTGAAGAACAAGGATTGAAAATGGATATTTTGAATGATTTTTGTAATGCAATAGTACTTAATAGATCACTCGATAAATTAAATGCGGATAAGGAAACAAATACTAAAAGAATTCTTAATAAATTGGACGATCCGAATCATTGTTTGACCATTAATACTATTGAGGAAATAAAGGAATACTTAAAAGTGATTTCGTACAATAACTATGGAGTTGCGAGTCAGTTAGTTAACTCAAGAAGAAATAAATTAATAAAGCATATAATTGTTTTATTTGAAAAAGGAATCGTTTCCCTTATGAATCTTTTTGAGATTCTTGGAGAACCCCAAAGAAATCCATTGATAGAAACCGATGTTTATTTTACGGAATTAAACGAAATATTAGGTAGGGATACATATTTTCAAAATGCAAAAGATAAAAATGGGAGTTATTTTTATGTTAATGAGACAACAACACCTATTTTTCTACCCTATAAAAACTATATCGTTATGATTATAAGTCTATTGAAATTGAAGGATCTATCGTACAGTTATGAAAGCATTAGTGCAGATTTGAGTGGTATTTATGAACTCAAAGAAATGGTAAAGGCAATCGGAAGGATAATTAATGAAGAGAATCTCTATATCTCGGAGTTGGACTTTTTTGATCAATGGGTTAGTAAATCAATCAACTGTATAGCTACAGAGAATAAAGATAATGAATATATTATTGAATCAATTAAATATTACCAATATAGACTTAACGAATTTATAAGAATATATCGTTTAAAAGAGCGAATCTCAGAAAAGATTAAAAGCATTTCAGTAAAACCTATCAACAAATTTAATGGAGAGCCGTTTGCACAATCAGAAGAGGAGCTGATTTGTGAAATTCTAGAATTTCACGACTATTTTTACATTCAGAAAGAATTAATGACGTCACAGAATCTAAGATATTTTAGTTCCTTACTTGTATTATTGGAAAGACATACAAGAAATAATAAGGTTGAAGACGAAATTATAATTAAAATGGAGGAGCTTTACCTGATTATACCCAAAGATGGATATGATGAAAGTTCTGAAGAACACAAAACATGGATCTGGTGTACTGTGAAGTTAGGTGTAATAACAGAAAACCAAAAATCAATTACGACCAGAACTGTATGAATAGAATAAATTAAGCTACTTTCTTTTAAATAAGAGCTGTCACTCTTGGGCAAACCAATGGACAGCTCCTTTATCCAAAGATGTGCAGCCAACACTTCGGTCTCGAAGGTTTCCGTAAGCATATAGCGATCCGTTCGTTTGACGATGTCTTGTTGAACCGAGAGATCCGGCTTCGTCTCAAAAGTATACCGTAACACGACCCGTGTCGGTAAGGCGACCGTCTTCAAGGACTTGATCTCAGGGATCACCTGGCTAACTTGTTCCCTGAATGCCTACAATGAAGGACTGTTCAGCTCCTTGTGCGAAGTACAGCCGCTTAAAAGAACGGTCCAAACAAGTAACATCATTATTCCAATTTTCTTTATGGAAATTGCTCTCCGCTCGTTATTTGAAATACCTGAAACCTCTGCCTAGGCTCAAGAATGAGGTGATGGCGTCGAAATGGGTCGATAGTTGATGCTGCGCCGGTCACCCCATGTCGAAATGGCGATCCAAAAATTATCGTTCGGGTGCGGTAATATATCGTAATTGTCATCCAGCGCCATTTGTACTCATAGCTTGAAAACTTGGACAGATTGAGTATGGCGATCGGGGAGTCAATCTTAAGGCCTGCCTTTACGAAATCGGCCGTATTGTCCAGCGTGAACGAGGCATTGCTGATAACGGCGCAACGTTACCTTCTTGTCTTACGCGTATTTCTCAATAGCGGATGAGAACGGCGAAGCGAATTTTGAGTACTTAGCTTCGTTTCAACAGGACGGTGAGTGGACGTGGTCATACAGTGATTACCAAAATAAGGCGGAGGGAGTAACACTTCCTTAATGGACGGTAAAGGACAACAGTCTCATAATCCACCTTTTACAAAAGAACTGCGGCTGAAACCCTTCCGCAGCTCTTTATTGACCTTGTTTAATCTACTCGTCATACTTAAGGCCAATATAAATTGGAAGATACTAAACATAAATATAGGAGGAAAAATGGAAAAAATAAACTACTTAGAATCTAGAGCTTCAAGTCGGTATGATGACTATGATCCTGAGCAAGATAGAAATAAAAACACGAAATTTGCTGATCTAATCATTGATGGCAGATCACTTTATCAAATGCTCAAGAAGTACGATATGGTTCCGTGTCTCGGATGGGGGAGTGAAGAGAATCAAAGACAAATGATTGATTACTTTTTAATTGAAGCATTATATTTTAAGTGCAAAACTATGAAAGTGCGATAAATAATACATATGGAACTGCAGGGATTTAATAACATACTATTGAGCTTTCTCGAAGAAGCCAGAGACTGCACCCAACAATGCATTCACGCTTCGGAGTCGGCAAAACCGTCTTTTGGTCCGTAAGAAGGAGTTCGAATAGTTGGATACGGGAACGTTTGCCGAAATTCAATTAGAGGTGAGAACATGAATAAAACATTTATTGAGAATAGATTGAAAAATGCATTAAAAAGACTTTACTATTTTGATCATGAAATTATTTCCAATAATTCACATGAAAGATCGATAACTCATCGGCTAGCAATTCACTTGGGAGAAGTGTTTTATGAAGGGTGGGATATCGATGTTGAGTACAATAGAAACCTTGGAGACATGAAGAAAATAGATGTAAACAATAAGCTTGCTCAAAGACTAAAGAGCAAAATTGATAACCATGAAGATATTATAACTGGGCGTAGATCCGTCTATCCTGACATTATAGTTCATCGAAGAAATTCTACCGATAATCTATTGGTTGTTGAAGTTAAGAAGATGAATGTTTCAGAGCAGCTTGAACAATATGATATCGATAAACTAAAAGCATATATTACTGAAGAAACGTTGGAATATCGATTTGCTGCTTTTATTAAAATAGGTGATCCAGAAGATAATCCCAGATATGATTATAAAGTTATATCAAGAGAGGAATGGTTAACTCAAGGGGAATTGAATCTCGGCTAACATTAGATTCAAGTGGTGGAGCCTTAAGGCCCCCTGGTTCAAATTGATACTTATTAATGCTCCGTAACTCCAGTTGAGTTTGGGGCTTTTTTATTTTGTTGTATACTCGGTGGTCTCCTTGAATTCCCCCACCATCTCGAATCATAATAGACCTAAGGATAGACAATGGGAAGTGAAAAAAATGAACAAGGTCCTGCTGCTAAGAAGCTACTTCAATTCTGCGTAAAAATGAAAAGCGTGGTGTAGTAATTATATGAACATACCTATATTAAACACAAAGCTGCATATTCCTCCAGCGCGATCGAAAGCGGTTTTACGCTCACATTTGTTCGAACGCTTGTCTGAGGGGCAGCAAGGAAAGTTAACGCTAATCTCCGCTTCTGCGGGCTATGGTAAAACCACGTTGGTCAGCGAGTGGCTGGCTGGCTGCAGACGTCGAGCCGCTTGGTTGTCGCTGGATGAGGGTGACAATGATCCCGGGCGATTTCTCCTTCATCTTATCGCTGCCATAAAGAACATCGTTGACGTTAACGACCAAGGTGTATGGAAAGCGCTGCAATCTCCGCAACCGTTGCCGATCCCATACATCCTTACTTCTTTAGTCAATGCAATATCATCCGGTTCAGATTCATTTATTCTCGTTCTTGATGACTACCACGTCATTGAATCTCAAACTGTGCATGATGCTCTGTCTTTTCTGATCGATCATCAACCGTTACAGCTGCATTTGATCATCATGACGCGCGAAGAGCCGAAGCTGCCGATCGCCAGATTACGGGCAAAAAACCGATTAACCGAACTGCGTGGAAACGACCTGCGTTTCAACCGGGATGAAGCGACGTTATTTTTTAACCAAATCATGGGGCTTCATTTATCATCGGCAGAGGTGTTTGCTCTGGAGGCACGCACAGAAGGGTGGATTGCCGGGCTGCAATTAGCCGCGATCTCGATGCAGGGTTGTTCGAATACGACCCAATTTATTTCATCCTTTACCGGCAGCCACCGTTTTGTGTTGGACTATTTAATGGAAGAAGTCCTTATGCAGCAATCCGAAAAGGTTCAGACCTTTTTGCTTCATACCTCCATTCTTGATCGATTTTGCGGCTCCCTCTGTGATGCCGTTCTACCGCAGGGGATGGGGGGAGATGAAATCCTGGCGTATCTTGAGCGTTCCAACCTCTTCATGATCCCGTTGGATAGCGAGCGTCATTGGTACCGTTACCATCATCTTTTTGCCGATTTGTTGCGACAGCGTTTGTATCAAGCCAACAAGGACAAGACCGAGGAGATCGCCGTTCTACATACTAGAGCAAGCCATTGGTTTGAAGAGAATGACCTTGAGATCGAAGCTTTTCGGCACGCTGTGGCGGCTCAGGATGTGGATCGGGCTGCCACATTAATCGAGGGAAAGGGAATGCCTCTACATTTTCGTGGCGCCGCTCAGCCTGTATTAAATTGGTTGAAGCGCCAGGACGCGTCCACCCTTAACGAACGGCCGTCGCTCTGGGTGATTTATGCCTCCGCCTTATTGATGATCGGCCAAGCGGACGGAATCGAAGAAAAACTATCCGCTGCCGAGGCGGCCATGAAACAGATCGATTCCAAAGAGGTAGATCCTGATCTAATCGGGCATATCGCATCGATCCGGGCCACGCTTGGAGTTACTCGGAACGAGACGGATACCATTATTGCCCAATCCCTACTCGCGTTGGAGCATCTGCATCCGAATAATCTGCCTGTGCGCGCGGCGACAAGCTGGACGTTAGGCGTTGCCTACCAGCTGCAGGGCGATCGCGCAGCCGCCAGACGAGCTTATACTGAAGCCTTATCGATCAGCAAGCGAATGGGGCACTTGATTATTACGCTAATGGCAACATTAGGTACAGGCCAGATTCAGGAGCTCGACAATCAGTTGAACCTGGCCGTGCAAACCTATAAACAAGTGATTGAACTGGCTGGCGAACCGCCATTGCCGGCTGCTTGTGATGCCTACTTGGGCATGGCTCGTATCTTCTATGAATGGAACGATTTGGAGGCAGCCGAACAGCATATCCAGCAGAGTATCCTGTTGGCCAAGCAGATCGAAAACACGGATAGGCTATCCGATAGTGAACTATTTGCGGCAAAATTGAAACTCGCCAGACAAGATATTTTAGCCTCGGAAGCTTTGTTAACTAAAGTTCGTCATGAAGTGCAAGAACGATCCTTTCCTCACCTTTTGGGTGAAGTTCAACATTTGGAACTTCTTATTTCTCTTCATCACGGCAACTTTCCGGAAGCCGTCAAGCATTTGGAAACTAGTGAATGGCCTGTTCTGCAGTCAAGAATGCATATGATCCAAGGGAACGCAAGCGCGGCTCTGGCCATACTGGCTACTTTGTATGACCAAGCGAGAGCGAAGCAATGGAAGAACGAACAGCTTAAGCTTCTTGTACTCCAAGCCTTAGCCTTTCAGGTCCAAGGCGATCTGGAGAGGGCGCTTCAAAGATTAAAAGATGCTTTGACACTGGCAGAGGATGAAGGTTTCGTTCGTCTTTTTGTTGACGAGGGTAAGCCCATGCTTGATTTGTTAACGGAAGCGGCTACCCGTCGGATCCAGCCGGAATATACCGGGTTTTTACTGTCCAACATGCATCATGAACAGAAGCTCAATGATTTCGCGATTCACAGTCCCCCCATCCGCTTCGAAGCTTTCAGCGATGCCTTAAGCCAGCGTGAACTGGAAGTTTTGCAACTGATTGCCCAAGGCCTATCCAATCAAGAAATAGGGGAACGGCTTTTCCTCGCCTTAAGTACAGTGAAGGGGTATAATCGCAATATTTTTGACAAATTGCAGGTTAAACGGCGAACCGAAGCGATCGCACGTGCCAGAGAGCTCGGGCTGATATAACTGACTCCGGTCTTAAGCAATGCCTAAAGGCAAGGCTTGGGACTTTTTTAGTTCGCACCAACTTTAATACTTTAGTATCTACTCGGTCATGCCTTGCAGCCAATATGCTATTTGTAAAACACTCTGGCTGATCATCAGGTAAAAGGGGGAGGCGTCATGCAAACCAACAGAAAAACGGCAGTCTATCTTGGGCTGCTGCTCATCTTCAGTTTTGTTTTTGGAATATTTAGCTCCGTTCCTGCATTAGAACGTTCGGATTACCTTGTAAAGTTGCCAGAAATCGAAATGCAAGTTTTGGTGGCCACCTTTTTTCAAGCGGCAATGGCTGTAGTTTATGTCACGATAACCGTATTGGTATATCCCATCATTAAAAAATACAACCAAAGTCTGGCGGTGGGATATTTCGGTTTCAGGCTGATTGGCTCCGGCTTTCTCTTTGCCGGTATAGGCTCCCTGCTTCTTTTATTAGAGGTGAGTCAGAGTTCTACAGTTGCCGGCCAAGCTGACTTATCGTATTTTGAAGTTATCGCTGAATTGCTTAGACAAGGCAGAGATACTCTGAATCATATAGGAATGATATTGCCCTGGAGTATTGGCGGCTTGATCCTCTATTATGGCCTATATAAAACTAGATTTATCCCAGGGTGGCTCTCGATCGGGGGGATGATTGGTTCTTCCTTGACTCTTCTGGCTACGTTGCTGTTGATGTTGAACATCATCAAATTAGCGAGCCCCATCTACTTTATCCTAAATGCGCCGATAGCTATTTGCGAGATGTTTCTCGCTGTACTTCTAATATTTAGAGGATTCAATCAAGTTAAAGTGTGAGAACAACCTGACGAAAATGTCAGATGGGTTGCCGTACGGCCGGATACATTAGTCAATCATGATGAAGAGAGTGCCTATGATGATTTTGAATCTCCGGTAAGAAGCCCCATATTCAATGCGGGTAAAACAAGCAGAATCAATGTAAGTCATTTTATGGCTGAACTTGCGACGGATGATAGGTTGTGGAAGTATTGGGAATTCAAAACCCCGTTGATTTATAATAAATAGAGAGGCGGCGCAGCATCAACTATCGGACCCATTTCGACGCCATTACCTCATTCTTTAGCCCCTAGGCGGAGGGTTCAGGTATTTCAAATAACGAGCGGAGCGTAATTTCCATGAAAAAAATCGGAATCATCATGTTGCTTGTCTGGATTGTTCTCCTAAGCGGCTGTACTTCCCACAAGGAGCTGAACAATCCTTCATTGAAGGCATTCCGGGAACAAGTCAGCCAGGCGATCCCGGAGATCAAGTCCTTGAAGATGGTAGCCTTACCGACACGGGTCACATTCCGGTATACTTTTGAGACGAAGCCGGATCTCTCGGTTCAACAAGACATCGTCAAGCGGACGGATAGCTATATGCGTACGGAAAACTTCGAAACCGAAGTGTTGGCGGCTTATTACGAAGCGTTCAGCAAGGAAGATCGCCTTCCACCCGATATCGTCGTCGCGATGGATACGGATGAGAACGGCGAAGCGAATTTTGAGTACTTGGCTCCGTTTCAGCAGGACGGTGAGTGGACGTGGACATACAGTGATTACCAGAATAAAGCGGAGAAAGTAACATTTCCTTAATGGAACGGTAAAGGACTTCTTCTCTGCTTCTCTGCTTTGCTTCTATGGTTCAGAGGTTGATGCGCACGAATGGGGACAACCTGGAATCCGAGAAGAGAGATGCATGAATTTTATATTCTGCTGCGAGATATTTTTAATGAAGTCCATTTTATTGTGGGTGGGTGTGCTTTTGAAGAAGATGTAAAAGCTTTCTTTGATACGGATGTATGCTGGCCTGATCCTAGTTATTCAGTGGAGAATATCACTTCGAATCGAATAACCCGTAGAATGAACTCTTTTAAACAGATCATTATAAATGACATCCTCAATAACAAGTTGGAGTGGGGTTCGAAAAATATAATTTTTAATAAAATACATAACGGAATTGAATGGATTAATTAAACTTCTCTGAGAAGGCGAATATAAGAAAACAATCACTTTGGTGGTGATCTCTATGAAGATAAAGCTTTTAGAATTGCGTTTTCTGAAGCAAAATAAGGTAAATGTTACTTTTTCTTCTGATTTAGGTATAGGCTTTGGGTATTGGAATTCAAGTAATCATGTTAAAGAGGGCATGGAGGTAGAAGTTGAGTTAGATATTCCGGGAACACTGTGCTTTGGTAAAGATATCGTCGAATCTATGGATGAAGAACCGAAGCTATATATAAGTATGGATAAAGTAAATCTCATTGGTCGAGTGGAACAAATTGAATACGATAATATTATAGCTGTTCGTCTAGGTCACAGTATTTTGTTGATTGAAGTTGATGACCCTTCCATGTTTGAGGCAGGGAGATGGATCAAGATTCAAACTAATGAACTACAGATAACCGATTTTATGTTTTGAGATCTCTAAGACGACGTGGATGGAATTGGGCGATTAAATTATACAAGGGGTATTTTTATGAAGAAAAAGATCGAAAAAATTGTTGAGCTTGTGTATAAAGTCTCCTGTTATGATATCGCTGACAACCAGTATAATAGGACCTTTAATACTATAAGAAAACTTACAGAGGAAGTTTGGAATAGTCATTACAGAGAACTATTAAATGAGCTGGAAAAGTTAGATAATCCAGAAGCAAATTATCAATTATTTTGGCTTGAATGTTTGGGTTATCCAAGAAAAACACCTAATTTATTTGGGCATGATGGAATGCCGCTTGGTTTAAATTACGGAGCTCTGCCTTCTGATTTCAATAGATTATTAGGATTTCACGATTCAAAGTTAGTTTCAGTTTTAATAGAAAATGAAGATATTAGAATGTTTATAGAGCTTGATTCATGGGAATATGAAAGAGCAGAACTTATGTTTTACAATGTTATATCTTCCTATCATCTAGTTAATGACGAAATAGTAGTGGATCATCTGAAAGGCATTTCTAATTTTACTATTTTGTCCGATTGTGAAGCACCAAATATAGAATATTGTATTAGGCATTTAAAGATAAACGATACTGCATTAAGTAAAAATCATCAAGAAAAAAGATTGTTCTGTATCTTCGGAACGCAACGTGAATCATCCGATTCGCTTTATATTTTTGCAGATCGTTGGGGATTAAAGACCTGTTAGTACTCTAGAAAGGCTCCAACTTCACCTCCTGATAAGATAATAAACCTATTCATTAGGGCCATTTTATTTTAAGTGGCAAAACTATGAAAGTGCGATAAATAATACATATGGAACTGCAGGGATCCAATAACGTTCTAAGTAATCTCAGCGTATGATCAATTATTGAAGGTGAATCTATATGTTTGACAGTAGTTCTATAATAAAAATGATTGATATAGCAGCAACCCAAAAGAATTATAAAGAAATAGAAAAGCTAATAAATATGATGGACATCCGTGTTCAACATGGAATACATAGCTTATTAAATGAATCCACGATTGAAGTAATTACTGAAAATAAGGACAATATCAATATTGCTTCAAGTGTAAAAGAGCATATCATTTGGTTTCATTTTTATAAAGTACCTTGGTCGGATGAGATGCTTGATAAACTGATCAAAATATATAAAGAGGAACGTTATCTTGCACTAGAAAGCAGAGTAATAAGCGCAATAAAATCAGATGAAATTGATCATAGTCAGATAAATAAATTGGAAAGCACATTTAGTTCAAAGGAATTTATAAAGCAAATTGAAATTTGGAAGAAGAGAAATAGTTTATCTTAGGCCCCGTAGGGGAGACATCGCTGGTTAATTTCGTGAAAAAGGCTACAACAAAGGATGTGATCGACACGCTTACTTATTTAAGCAAACATGCGCAAAAAGCCTATAAAGAAATTCTGCGTATTATAGAGCGACCGGACTTTCTTTTTTCAAATGACAGAACTCTAACCCCTTTAGAAGCGCTAACTAATTATAGATATATTCACGGCTTTACTCGTTTACTAAGAAAAGGAACTATAAGTTTAAATGATGTCACGCAATCATTCATCTTTTTAGAAGCCAAGGTAGAGGAATACTTAAAGAATATATATAAGGATAAAGATTTCAAGTTAATCGTTTACGGGGACGTTGGAATCCCTGGATTTACATTAACGGTGACGTCTTTTTATGAGAATCAAGATGATGAAGGGCGTTATGAGTTGAACGATCTGGTGAAATGGTTTGCTGAGAACGCATTATATAATGGATTACATATCGAAGAGGGAGCAGCAGAAGAAGTTACCGATGAAAGTAGCGGAAATATGTTCAAAAGATATTATTCAAAGATCATTAAGACCTAGATGCCTGGTTTTTCACCATATTGCGCAAAGGGACCAAGTTTTAGTTTCAAGAATATGACAAGAAATTGGCTTAGAACCCCCCGCTGGATACGGGCTCTGGTGGGACTATGTTCTTATCCACCAATAAATAGAAATTGATTGACACTAAACTCCCCTTATTAACTGCGGAACTTAAAATATAATGATATTGCCTCTAATAAAATTTGAATATCCGTTATCTATTCAAGGTGATTCTATGGTATCACTCCGCTGATTATTATTAGAAACTTTTTTTGTTTTGTCGGATAATGAGTCTCATAACAAAATGGGAAGCAGCTATTTTGGCTGCTTCCCGTGTGCATCTATCTTCCAAAACTAAGGATCTCATTGCCAGCATCAGATAAGATGATAAATCTGCCATCGTACTTGTTCTTGTACTTATGGGCTGGTGTTGCACCAGAGTTCACTGTTTTTGTATAGTTCGACGGATTATTTGCGACATCATCCCTGCATTCACCTGCTTTTACCAAGTAGTCGTAAATATTGTTTACGCTGACTTCAGATTTATGTTTGTCAAAGTGATATTGTAACGATGCTGCCCGAGTAGAAAATGTCCCTTTATGCCAACCTATGGAAGCAAGTTTTGTGTCATCATATTCTAATTTAGCATCGCCATTTAATACCCGTGTCCCACTCCCGTCAACAACTGTAATTGTGACGTAATAATTCATGGTAGTCTTTGTCATTGGAATATTCCATGTGAATGTTTTTCCAACAACAGCCGGTACCTTGCCCGATTTTGCAGGTAACCTACCATAATCAGTTGCAGAACCAGTTACTGTTACATTATCTAAGGCGTCAACTCCAATATTACCTACCCACACAGAAAGTACATTATAGCTAGGAGTAACAGTTATAGGAATCCCATTTGGTACCATAGGATGTACTCTACCATCACCTACCTGGAAGGTAGCTGTAGGAGCATACTTATCAGATACAGCAGGGCTTTTTTCTGCAAATACAGTTGAGCTCAAAGAAAACAACAATAGAAAAGTTAATAACGAGCTAAGGATTTTTTTCTTCATCGAAAACACACTCCTATTTCTTAGATTATATGCCGCAGATAGTGAAGCAGGAATGAGACTTAAAACAATTTTTAGCCCATTCATCAATCTCATTAACTAACTGTTTAGCAATCTCAGAATTAGATGCGTTTACGTTCTGCATAATCTGGTTCCACTCTTCTTGAGTAACCTCAGTAGGACCATAGTAATTGAAATCCCTAAGAGTAAGGGTCAAATAATCTACTAATTGTGTTTCAGCTATAGTTTCTTCAGTTAAATAAATTGAATCTTCCAGCCAATGAGTGCCACTCAAGCGCCCTTGCATAAACTCAAATACATCATGACTTGTCAGATCCTTCTTTTTAAGAATACCCATTGACTTCCTCCATACTTATACCTCTGGCTGTTTCATGGTAATGTTAACAGAAAAAAATGAACTTATAGTCATCCCTCCCTTTCGAATTTTAAAGGGGTAATTTACTTTATATACCAAAATATCCCTTCCCTAATAATAGATCAAAAGGGCGGTTTTGTGAACCATTTATATCTATTTTTCTATTTATTTGTAATAATAGATATCTCCTATATGAAAATACAACTGATACAGAAAAAGGATTGTTTTCATAAGGATCGCATTGATTTGGGGACGAGGAAGCTCAAAGATGATGCGGACTTCATCGATTGGATCAAGACGGCGGGGCCGGTTAAGTTTAAGGTATCGGTATGTACGGGTTCATTGTTGTGGGGAGTGGCGGGGTTTTTGAAAGATAAAAAAGCAACAACTCACCCCAATGTCTATGAATTGTTGGAGCCTTATTGTTCAGAGGTTATTCCATCCCGGATTGTGAAGGATGGGAACGTAATCACCGCAGGAGGAGTAGCGACATCCATTGATTTAGGCCTTTTAATAATTCGATTGTTTGCTGGAGCGGAAGCGGCCCATGTGGTGAAGAAGCAGTTGGATTATCCATATACGGCAGTTGGAATTGTGGAAGTGTAGGCAATTTATGTGGACCGTTGAATCCTGCAAAACCGTGTTTGTATATTGGGTCTTTCGCCCCTTGCTCGTAAAATGTATAATCATGGAAGAGGGCCCGGACAACAAACGCCCCAACCTAGACAAGAGCTATCTAAGGTTGGGGCGTTTCGTGTATTAAAGATAAGTGGAGGGAGTAGGGTATGCGAAACTTCTATCGGATTTTTATGGTTTCTTTTCTTATAGTGATTTGCGGATGCTCAACACAAAAAGAAGTGAATTTAGAAGACCGTATGAAAGGCGTTATTGAATACAAACAATATGAAGTAGGGGCAGAACAGTCTGATGAGGTAAAGCAATGGTTAGACCAGGTCCGTTCTACCGGGGAAGAAGACCGATATTTTATTCTTCAAGATCCCGATGAAGACGAAGGCTATGTGTATTCGTATGTATACCGAAAGGGTTCATCCGATTATGAGGTTTCATTTATCTACGACCCAAGCGATCAAAGCAGCACAGAGAAAATTCATGTAACCGGAATAAACAACGACCCCTCCAACGAAAAATTTGTAAAGATTAAATCCATAAAAAATGGCGAATCCACACTCTTTATTTTCTCAGATGAAAGTTTGAAGAATAGATTGATAAATTAATATAACGAAGGCAGAAGCCGGCTCCCTATAATGGAAACCGGCTTTTGCAATATGGGCGGGCGTTAGCTCTGTATTTTAAAAGTGAAAGAAAATATGTCACTGAAATTTATATTGGGCGAGTTAGGGAAGAAGCTATATCCTCGCTTTCAGCAAGTAAAATCAAACAATGAAAATTCCATCACTCTATAATGGGTATAGAGTCGTTGAAACGAGGTGAACAGACGAATGTACGAGTGGCACAAGCAAATCCAAATCATCGTTGACGAAATTGACGAGTGTATTCAACATCGTAACGGTGAAGCGATATCTCTTGGATTTCTTTCCCGCAAGTTAGGTTATTCCGAATTTCATACGACGAGAAAATTTAAGGAAATATCAGGTATGCAATTTAGGGATTATCTGCGGCATAGAAAATTGGCCTTTGCCCTAAAAGAGGTACGGGATAGTGACAAAAGCCTGTTGGATATTGCGTTTGAATATGGTTTTTCATCGCATGAAGCTTTTACCCGAGCCTTTAAGGGAACCTATGGTGTAACTCCAAGTGAATACCGAAAACAGCCTATGCCTGTTGCCCTTCGTACAAAAATCACCCCTTTCGACCGCTACTTTTTCGGATTGGGAGAGATCGGTATGATCAAATCGGCAGATGGGGTTAACGTTTATTTTGTAACCATTCCCGCGCACAAATTTTTGCATATCAAAAACGATGAGAGTAATGGGTATTGGGATTTTTGGCAAAAGCAAAGTCTTATTCCCGGCCAGGACTGCGAAACCATATGCGGCTTGCTCGATAGCATCAAGGGTAAATTGGATGACGATGGCGGGAGCGTAACGAACAGCGGCAGCGGTCAGATTATGGCGTACATCATTGACCCGGGCGGCAGACTCTGCGGTTGGGGGATTCCACGTACAGAGTGTTATGGTGTGCGACTTCCTTTGGATTATCAAGGCGAAGTCCCCCCACAAATGCTTTTGATTGATGTTCCCGAAGCCGATTATCTTGTCTTTGAACATGGGCCGTTCGATTATGAACAGGAAAATCGCAGTGTGGAGGAAAAGCTGGAACAAGCAATGGCAACTTTTGATTTTGCAGGCACCGGTTACTGTCTGGATGCTTCCCCCGGTAGAATCATTTACATGTATCATGATCCGGAGCGGTTTTTTAAGTATATCAGACCGGTGCGAAAGTCATAATCGTTAGAAGCATCTGCCCAATGCGGCAGGTGCTTTACTACATCCGATTAAGTCCTGATGACACCGCTCCTCAACCAAGTGATAAAAGTCAAAGCGCCCATAAGCTAAAATTAATATATAGTTCAATAAAACGTGAGGGTGAAGAAACCATGACGGACAAAAAGATCATAGTACAATTTACTATGCTGACATTTTTCATAGCCTTTCTTGTATCCGGTGCTTTGATTGCTCTTGGGCCATTCGGATATTCGGTTCACAATTGGGTTCACACATTCCAGCAATTCATGATGAATATTCCTTTTGCAATCTATATCCTGTCGCCCGCTATTGCTTCGTATATCGTTCTAAAGAAAAACAAAAAAGTAGCAAATCCCTCTTTTCTTCATTCCGGGGACGAATCACGGAGAGGGACTCATTAACTTTTGGATGTTTGCCGTTCAAGTTATGGCGTTTCGGTTTTTTTACGGGGCAATCTACACAATATCAGGAAAAGGCCGTGTGTTTATGTGCGTATTATTCCACACCATGTTCAATGCCGCATCCCCCATCTTCGGCACGATGACTATGACTTGGGCGGGGACAATTGCCGCTAATGCTCTGATTGTTCTTGTTTCAATTATAACCGTTGTATTGTACGATAAGAGGATAATTAAATCCCTTGACATTGACGTCGTGTCGCACTTTATGATCTGTATGAGAAAGGAGATCAGGCATGAGCAATTTAAATGCTGGCAACTGGGATTCCGGAAATATGTTCGGCTGGCTTGAAGAATCTTTAAATTATGTGAATCGAGTGTATCTTCCTGACCCGCAAGGCGAAGGCTTTCAGCTTGATCTATTAATTCCAGTCAAAGAAAATTTGAAAACAATTCCAAAGCTTCGGTGTGTTACTTTAAAGACTCTAATAAAGCAAATTTAGAACTTGCAGATACAAAACTAGGTAACCAATATCATCGATTCTTTCGAAATTCGCTTGGAGTCCGGCGGACTCATATGACTGGGCGACAGCCTTGCTACGCGAGAAATATACAGAGTTGAAAAAGGCATCCCTTGGCTGAGGAGGAGGCAGGTTTGATGCAGATTACACCCAATCTTCATTTTAAGGTTCGATGTAAACAGGCAATTCAACTATACAAGGAGGATATACGATGTTAAACGAACTTCAATCCGTACATAACGACTTTATAACAGTCATGAAAGTAGAACAAGGTGTGCTGGGGGCATGGTATTTTGGCTCTGCCGCTCATGGGACAATGGACGTTCATTCCGATATCGACATTGTTTTTCTCGTGGAAGAAGGCGCTTATTCGTTGGTGGATGAAAAACTCACAGTTATGCTTGAAGACGTATGTGATGAAGTTATCCTTTGTTGGCCGGAGGATTTTAACAGCCAGGCCATCAAAAACTATGGCTATATTTTACGGCAGAAGGAGCATCTGTTTCAGTATGATGTGTTCCTATTAAACAAAGGGAAAATAGACGACGATATGTGCCGGATTCATTACACCGAGTTGCAAGCAAAGGATATCGTCTTTGATCGGGATGGTAGTGTGCAAGCGTTGATAAACGAAGGTATTAAAGGGGGGCTATGGCAGGATGACCTGCATAAGCTCATCACGACTTACTGGTTTCATGTGCAGATGTCAGCCAAATATTTTGCACGTAAAGACTTTTTTAAGTTAAACGGGGTCCTGCGCATATTGATGGATACGCATAGCTCTTTGCTGTTGACGTCATATGATCAAATCACCTGGGGCGGCGCTGCCAGCAAGCTACATTATATAGATGAAACAAAACAAAAGCATTTGATGAAATATGGCTGTACAGAAGATTTGGTGATGGTCAGAAAGAACCTCCTGCAAGCCATGGAATGGTTTGAGGACGATGTCAGAGAAATCGCAGTGCCGGATGAAAGCATACTCAGCCCAAGAGCCATCGATCTTATCAAGCAGGACTGGATTATAAAAACCGGATCTATTATTAATTTGTAATGGAGGAGATTGTAATGATCAAAAGTTTCGGCGGGATTAATCTTGCAACAAAGGATGTCGGCGCGTTGGTTCATTTTTATGATGACGATTCGAATATGTACGCATGGTATAGAAAAAAACGAAAGGGCTTTCAAGTGCAAAGGAGGGCTCCTTATGAACATCAGCTCACAGGTTTATGTTAAAGGCAGTATGGAAGCTGTCGGTCTATATTGCCGGGCATTCGGTTTGGAGAAAGGCCTTGAAATTAAGGACGAGGCAAAAAATGAATATGCGCACTGCGAGTTGACGCTAAACGGCAAGCTGTTCATGGCCGTCAGTGAAGCGCCTAAGGAATGCGACACCAGCCAAAAAACGGCTTGGCAGACCATGGCCTTTAATGTATACGACATGGGGAGTGAGGAAGCTGTCCGGCAGGCCTACGATATCCTGAAAGACGGCGGTACCGTCATCGACCCGCTCGGTCCGTGTGACTGGAATCCTTATTGTTCAAACTTGATTGACCGTTTCGGCGTCTTTTGGTGGATTGCTATATGACAAAGCAAGGCTCGCGTATGTAAACTGTTTTCTTCCCAAAAAGAAAATGTCGGAGAGTGGAATATCTATACTTCTAGTCCCGAGATGGAGGGGAGCGGGAGTTATCTCTTCATGGTTGCGACAGAATTTAATAATTCACTTGATTTGTCTAAATTAGATGGAATGACTCTGGATTTTATGCATATTTTGCCGGCGAAATGGTTGATTATTCGGGTTTCGTCTCACGAGGAGATGGATCATGTACATAAACGTACATTAGTAGATCGTTGCATAGAGGATGTTGGATATAGATTAGACTTTGATAATAATAAGCCGATCATGGAATTTCAACCCATTGCCTGTACACAAAAAAGGAGCGTGAAGACTATGAAATTTAGGATCATCTCGATCCCGCCGTTTAAGGCGGTATCCTCGGGGGGTGATAAGCACTCCATTATGCGATGGGGCATATCATCACGCCGCCGGAAGTGATTAAGGCCACAAGATATGCACCCAGCCAAAGATCAGAGCAATCTAAGGCTGGGTCATTTCGTTGAATGCAAGAACGCTATGCGAAACGTAGGAGAAAACATGAAAGGTATTTTTTAACTTTATGGATTGGTCTAAACTTAGAGTACTTATAAAAGATTTTATTACTCCTGAACTAAGAAAACGAATAGATATCCATGAGACAAGATACCGAAAAGCTCATGATGGCTATGGGGAAGTTTGGATTACTTTAGACGGCGAAAAGATATTCGGTGGTGGGTATTATCATTGGTACATGAATACTTTGCCTATAGATGGTGCTTCTTTAGCTGTTGAATATGGAATTCATAAAGACTTTTACAAAACCCATATTGAGTCAAAGCAAGTAGAAGAAGTGATGAGATCAGGATTACATGAAACAAGCCATATTACTATGAACTTGAGAAGTTATTTGTCAACCCCATTCCAAGAAATCATTGAATCTAATAACCCAATATATAAGGCATTCGGATTGGTAGATAGGAGATTGGGAAGAAGAAGATTTTATAAAATACAATTAGAAGAGCTTCAAGCGTATGGAAGAAGTCTTTTGAAACGAATATATAATAATCAGTTAATATGAAAGGAATTCATATGGAACGTTCTGAAGACATAGTAACGAATAATGCACTATCCGTTCTCGCATACATAATTATACAAGTCGCTGGAGACGTCATCTTATTCTATTATAGTAACCAAACAGTAGTGTTTTATTTGGTCACTGGTGTGTCGTTAATCATTTATCTTATTATAGGTTTCACAGTATTAAAAAATAACAGAACCTATCTTTCTGATTACTTTTCCGTCTCAACCATAGCTATTGTAGGAATCTCAATATGGTTACTGTTCTTTTTTTACTATATATCGGATTCTAGCGGATTTATGCCTGATTTGATTTGGGCTTTATATGCGTACTATAACAACCTCAGTATGATTGTGATGATAAGAGAATCCGAATATGAATATTATTATGTAATCATGTTGCTTTTGAATCTCGTACCCAGTTTTATGTTTTGGCTTGGGTTATCATTAAAACGATACTATATGAATTATAGACGAGGGATGAAATAACTTAGAAGAGGGATCCTTCTCATCTACTCGGGACGGATCTTGTTGATCAAGGTATGGTATACAACATGGGAGCAAGTCATATTAAAAAGGATGAAAATGCAAAGATGAGTATAAAAAAAACAGGTGTAATCCTATTTCCTCTTTTTAGCGAGTATGAATTAACTGTTGCCTTATCTATTTTGAAACAAGGAAACCATCCAATAACAACCATTGGAATCACCTCAGATATGATTAGGGGGGAGTCAGATTTAAAGTGTGTTGCCGATTGTACAATATATGATGCAGATATTGAGAGTCTGGACAGTATTTTGATACCTGGTTGTATGGATATATCCACTTTATTTGATAATGAGGATTTAGTATCCTTCATTAAAAGATGCGCTGAGTACAATAAAGAACTCATCATAGCAGCGATATCGAGTTCACCTTATTTACTGGCGAGAGCCGGAATACTTGAAAACCGGAAATATACCACCGGCATCAATGAAGAGGATAGAAAACAGCTAGGGATATTTAATGAGGATAATTATTGTAATGATTTAGTCGTGCAAGATGGAAATTTATTAACTGCAAGAGGAAGAGGATTTACAGAGTTTGGAAATAAGTTAGGACATTTATTAAACTTGGATTTTAATTCGGATTGGTATACGGGAAAACCATAAACGGGAAATTCAATAAAGGATCGGAGCTATCATTGAGGCTAAGTCATTTTGTATATATAAGAACAAGGAGGCATTTTTTTCATGGGAATGTCAGACTATTATAAAAACCTGCGAGAGAAGATGGGAAGCGAGCTTATCCTTTTGCCGAGTGTAGCTGGCGTGATTAGAAATGATCAAGGTGAAATTCTTTTCGGAAGAAAACACAATCAAGAGCACTGGGGCTTAATTGCCGGCGCAATTGAGATTGGAGAAACCCCTGCTCAAGCTATGGTTAGAGAAGCATTGGAAGAGACGGGGCTTGATGTTGAACCGGAGCGAATTATAGGAGTATATGGTGGGGAAGAACAGAGGTTTACTTATGGGAACGGTCATCAAGTCGAATACCTAACTATTGTTTTTGAATGCAAGATCAAGGCTGGACAGTTAATCTCAGATAATGAAGAGATGAAGGATCTCAAGTTCTTTCCCGAAGACCAAATACCACCGATCGCAATCAAGTACCCGGATTATATATTCAGTTCAAGACAAGATGAAAAGGCACATTTTATAAAATGAATAGAGAACTAGTTACGTCATATCTACGCCCTTGGTTCGCGGGAAAAGAAAGGCGGGCGATTTTGCGCCTTACTCATTTACAGAAGCAAAGCGGATGTTATTTGAGAACTCTTCATTTGCATTCCCGGAAGGCGAATCGAATGAGGAAGCTCAGAAAAGAGCTACAAAGGTTATACTGAACATTCTCAATAAATACGAAGGTAAGAATATTGTAATCGGGACTCACGGAGATATCATGACGTTAATGATGAATCATTTCGATCCCCAATACGATTATCAATTCTGGCGCACTACAACGATGCCGGACATATATAAGGCAGTGTTCCAAGGACAGAAATTAGTAAGTACAACAAGACTCTGGGAAAAAATGCTCCGTTAACCGCATCGCGGCTCGCTCCTGACGAAACTTAAGTCGATGGAACGTCGTAAATAGGGTAACCTTATACGTTACATACGATTACTCTAAATTCAAACAATGTACCGCTGGCGAAACAAAGGAGGAGGCGGCCATGGATTCGGATTGGAAGCGGGCGGAGGAAGCCTTAAAGCTTGTCGAGGTGACAGGTTATGAAAACAATAAGCCGGTTTCGGTCATTCATGTCCCGGAAAATTTACGCTGTATCGGGATCGGTACGGATGCTGCCGTTTTTTATGATCCGGCCACTCCTGAGTACGCGTACAAAGTGTATACCGCTCAGGCTTTAGAAAAGAAGGATATTGAGGCAGGGATTTATGATCGGATAGCAGGATCGCGTTATTTTGCCAGGTGCTATGGTGTGGGTCCTAACTATTTGGTGTTAAGTTTGGAACAGGGAATGACGTTATACGATTGTCTTCTGCAGGGTGTGCCGGTTCCCGAGCAAGCCATCCTGGACGTGGAGGAAGCGCGTCAGTTCGTCCGAAGTCGAGGGTTGAACCCCAGGGACATTCACCTTAAGAACGTTCTCCTGCAGGAGGGGAGAGGAAAAGTCCTCGATGTTTCGGAATACATCCAAGAGGGGAACGACAATCGTTGGGAGCATTTGGTCTGGGCGTATCAGCACGTTTATCCGCTGGTCAAAGGGACAAAGGTTCCGTTATGGATGCTGGAAACCGTGACCAACTGGTACAACCGGATCGATACGGCAAACTTCGGGATCGAAGACTTTGCGAAGCGAGTGAGCGGGTTGTTTTTTGGTAAGCGGAAATAAGTGAGGGCCGCTCCACCAAAACATTTATAAGAACGAATTTGAAAAGGAAGCGTTGAAAGGAGAAAGAACACCGATGATACTTGGATTATATGAAGCGCATCTACCCGTGAGCAATTTACAAAAATCCATCGAATTCTATTCGAATTTAGGACTGGAAATGGCCTGGAAAGATGAAGATACCGCTTTCTTTTGGATTGAAAGAGAAAAGAGCTGGATTGGTCTTTGGCAAGGAGAAGAACATAAAACATCTTATCATCCGTCACTAAGACATATCGCGTTTAGGGTTAGTTATGAAGATCTTAAGGATAGCTTAAATTGGCTTCGGTCTATTCATGTTACCCCGGTGCCGTTCGGAAAAAGAGATTCCATCGATCCCTTTGTTCGACCGAATCAGGGGAACGCATCGGTATATTTCAATGATCCGGATGGGAATAGTTTGGAGTTCATGTGTTTTATAGATGTCCCTGAAAACTTGAAGAATATATCAACGAAATTATCAATAGAGGAATGGGAAGCTCTTTTAAATGAGTCGAATTAAAAGCCCGATAGAGATATTAATAGAAACACAGTACCTCGTCAAGATTAAAGAGGGAGGCTAACCGCTCGGGTTAGCCTCTTTAAATTTCTTTCTCAATTCTTCGCCCTAAAAGGCCTGTAGAACTCCCGAATGTCCTCGGCCAAAGCCTCCGGTTCTTCCCAAGCGGTAAAATGTCCGCCCCGAGGCATCGAAGTCACGCGGGTTACATTCAGGTGGCGTGCAGCCCACGCTTTAGGCGGAAGCAAGACATCCGCCGGGAATAAGGCTAGGGCTGTCGGAACCTCGATGTAGCCGAGCGGCGGCAAAGAATGCGCGTTTTCATAGTATAGATGCGCTGACGATCCGATGGTGTTGGTCACCCAATAGACCATGATATGCGTGATGAGTTCGTCTTCACTGAATCTTTGCTTGAGGTCACCTTGGCAATCACTCCAAGCCCGGAATTTCTCCATCAGCCAACCCGCCAATCCTGACGGGGAGTCGGAAAGTCCATAAGCCAGCGTTTGGGGGCGTGTCGATTGAATGGACATGTAGCCTCCCTCTTGAGCCACCCAGGCCGATGCCGCTTGCTTGTAACGCCGTTCTTCCTCCGAAAGTTTGGCCTCATCGGCAGCAGACATCAGATCCCTGATAATCCCGATATCGGTGAGGTGAATTCCGTATAACAGCTCGGGATGGTTGGCCGCCAGGTATCTGGTCACGCCGGAGCCGACATCCCCGCCTGCGGCGCCAAATTTGGGGTAGCCTAATTCTTCGGTCATAAGCTTGGCCCACATGTCGGCGACACGCTTATTGTTAACGCCGGGCTGTTTAGGGCGGCTAGAGAACCCGAATCCGGGTACGGAAGGGACGATCACGTCAAAAGAATCCTCAGGGTTACCGCCATAGCTGGCCGGATCGGTTAGAAGCGGAATGATTTTTTGATAACGCAGGTAACTGTCGGGCCATCCGTGGGTGAGAATCAGGGGCAACGGGTTAGGTCCCTTCCCGCGCTCATGTACAAAATGCACGTCGATGCCGTCGATATGACAGCGAAACTGGGCTAAGCGGTTCAACGCGGATTCTTGCGCGCGCCAATCATATTGGTCTCTCCAATACGAAACGAGCGATTTTAAGGTGGTTAATTCCGTGCCGCGTTCCCAACCCGTGTCTTCGACTTGATCCGGCCAACGGATGTGCCGCAGCCTGTACTGCAGATCGTCCAGGATCTCATCGGGGACGTGAATATGAAAACGTTCAACAGCCATGTTTGACTCCTCCTTTTGTTGCTATATAAATTGAACTTGAGTTTTACGAATAGGCAAGAGTGTGAAATGATTCTGGAGAAGCGAAGCGTTCGCCTTTGTGAACGGATTTTCACATTAAAAGTCAATTAAAAAAATCTGGGAACAACAGCGATCGGAAGAACATTACACACGGCTGCCTTACAAGTAAATCAATAGTTCAATTTATATACAACGTCATTATATCCCTCCCCCCGGTGTGATACACTGGCATAAATGAAGGTTCTGACTATACTATTTGATAGGTGAACGCTATGCCGCAATTCGACCGATACAAAAACCGCCTGGTGAACATTGAATTTGCCCCCGTGGAGGATCTGAGTCATCTTCCTTACCCCGATCGGCTTTCTCTCGTTTTCGTCACGTCCGGGAGCATGAGAGGGATACTGAACGAACGTCCCATATCGGTTGCCGCTCCCTGTATCCTGTGTCTGGCGGAAGAGGATGAGCTAAAAATTGCGGAGGAGCAGAACGTGGCTGCACAATCCTTTCATTTTCAACGCGAATTTCTGAACTCCGTACCTGATTCCGAGACGCAGCGCGATCTTCGGATGGCTCCGAGAATTCGGACGGGCCTTTCCCTTTTTCAAAGAGATGATGCCCATACAGGTGTGCCCTATATAACGGAAAAAGCTTATCCGCTCCTGTTCGAATGGTTTTTTGTGCTCGGTACGGAAGTGCAGGCGCAGAGCGATGAGCGGTGGAGATGCCGAATCAAGAAATACCTGATCCAGATTTTGGGCATGCTCGAGGATTTAAATCGGAGCAGCGAACAATCGCCGGTGGATCTGGTTCTGGAATACATCCATACAAATTATTTCAGGAAAATTGCTTTGGAAGATCTGACGAAATGCGCCCATTTGAACCGGGTGAGTCTGAACAAGCTGTTTCAGGAAAGATGCGGAACTACCGCCATGGGTTACTTGCTTACGCATCGCTTGAAGGTAGCGGGCGATCTGTTAACGCATACGGATATGAATCTGAACGATATCGCACGTGCCACCGGATTTGAATACGACACTTACTTTATCAAGCAATTCACGTCCAAGAGAGGGCTGTCGCCGACCGCGTATCGGGTGGCCTCCCGGAAGCTAGCGGCATTTCTGTAGGAGGCTTACTCTCGTAGACCGAATTGAAGTTACCCCTTATGAATAAACCAAAGAAGCTGGCGCCTAGAGTGCTTCCAGACTCCCAAC
The DNA here is from genome assembly GCF_008084145.1 of Paenibacillus faecis. Lineage (GTDB taxonomy): Bacteria > Bacillota > Bacilli > Paenibacillales > Paenibacillaceae > Fontibacillus > Fontibacillus faecis. Next base: position 1,073,376 of record NZ_VSDO01000002.1, read on the forward strand.
TCCAAAAGGATGCAAATCTGCAGGTATTTAGACCGATTCCCGAGGGAATGTGAAAAAAGATGCAAATCTGCAGGCATTTCCAGCGATTTTAGAGAAACGAGCCGGTTTCGTCGAAAATTCCTGCAGATTTGCAGGAATTTAGAAATTTTGAGTCCAAACAGGAAAAAAGCATGCAGATATGCAGGAATTTTATGTTATCAAGGTTGTCTGAAGGGGTACTAGTAATAATCGCACCCCTTCAGGGGTAGGCAAAAGCGGCAACGGCATAGTAGCTTGAACGAAGTGAAAGCTGGCGCCTTTAGATGCGAGACGGTAATAAAGGCTTATGGCCTAAGAGCAAACCACCCGCTCAACGGGTGGTTTTGATTTGTTACTCTAACCGGCGGACTTCTGAACTTTTAAAGATGGAGGGTTCGAGCTTCCCGCCCGGAGATTGCTGCTAACAATCCCTAGCAGAATAATGATTACCCCGATCCACTGCGGCAAGCTGATCGGTTCCGCCAGTACCAAAGAGGACATGATCAGAACCACCGGCAATTCGGAGGAGGTAAGAATGGTCCCCAATCCTGAACCGACATGCGGCATTCCAATGGAAAACAAGAGGGGAGGAAGGACGACCCCGAACACACCCAGCGCTAATCCATAAGGAAACACCCCCACTAAAACATCCATGTCGAATAAAAACGTTGGCGGAAATACGAGAAAGACGGTGATTACGCCTCCCGTGGACAGCAGAGCGCTTTTTAAAATGGGCGGGGCTTCTTTTTCGACAGAACTGCTCAAAAAAACAAAGGTGGAAAAGCTGCATGCCGCAAGCATACCCCATACGGTCCCCTGCCATGACAACGTCAGGCTTTCCTGAAAGAAGATATTGGCCGCCAGAACGGAACCGACCAGAAGCAGCCCGATCGAGACAAGCTTACGCTTCGTAGGCTTTCTCTTATGGAACGCCCACTCCAGCAGGGCCCCGATCCATACGAACTGAAACAGAAATACAATAGCGAGAGAAGCGTTTAGGGTTTGTAAAGCTTGATAATAAAAGATACCGGTTGCCCCGAACGGAATCCCGGATAAGATCAGCTTGGTAATTTGCCTGCGAGTCAGTCTTTTCTTTTTGGTAAATAGGACGGCAAGCCAGGCCAACACAACGCCGAAGAAATACTGCGCTCCGGTCACGGCCGACACGGTGAATCCCGCAGCATAGGCCAATTTTACGAAAGTGGATAATATCCCGTAACAGCAACCTCCTAAAAAAACAATCAGTGCATAGTGCCAAAATTTCATGATTCTCCTCCTTCGGTGGACGCAAAAAAGCCACACAAAAGACCGGTAAGGCCTTCCGTGTGGCGAAAATAGAGATAGTCTCCAGAAAAGTCCACATCATCCTGATTAGGTTTTAGATCGTATTCCGTTCCGGTAAACAGTATAAAAGCATTCTTGGCGTGTTGTCAATCCTAAATCCGCTTAACAACTTAATCGTCCAGCAGGCGTCCATCATCATGCCATTGCCCGTACGTTTTATTTTCCCGCGTGTGGGTTATCAATTTGTCCAACCGGCTCTTAAACAATTCGGGTTGGTTCAGGACGCTTTGAATCGTGTCGATTCGAACCCTTTGATAAAGCGCCGGAAAGGCCAAGAAATTGGCATAAACTTGCGGTTCCTCCCGCAGCCTCTGCTCAATAAACCTATCGATTTTAAAAGAATCGGGGTCCATATCGGGAAGTACTTTTCTGCCTTCGTCTGTCATAAGCCCCAGCTTTTCGAGGCGGCGGACACGCGCTTTGTTGAGTTCGGTCCATGAACTTTTTGGGCTTCGGGGTGACAGCCTTTGCCCCGTCTCCGTTTCGGATATTCTCTTTTTGATGCCGTCGATCCATCCAAAACACAGAGCTTCTTCGACCGCGTCCAGATAAAGAAGGGTATCCGGAGTCGGCTTCATGCTGACGACCACCCAACAAGCTTTCTCGGTCATGCTATGCTCGAGGAGCCAACTCCTTAACTCTTCTCTCGATTTGGCAGGGAGGAGATTTTCAATTTTCATAGATTTAGCTTATAGATGCGGTTGGTTCCATATACCAAAAGAGCGCGTAGTCGTTCATAGTGGATGCGTGCCCCAATTGCCGCAGCATCGTGGAAATATTGCCCCGATGGTAGGTCCCGTGATTAACGACATGCAGCACCATTTCCGAGAAGCGGGTTTGACGGACTCCGGCGAACGGATTGTTAAGCAGCACGCTTTGCTCCAGATCGGCATGGCTTCGGAACCATTGTCCGTATTGTTCGGCTAATTTCCCGAAAGCATTGGCGTACTCCTCCACGGAACCCAGGACATTCTCATTTAGCGGTTTCGCCGCTTGAAAAGCCTCAGGCATCTCCATGCCCGTCAAAACCAGATACCACATCGTGTCCACAGAGTAAATATGACTCAGAGCGTGGGCGATAGTGGGGAATGAACTGTTCACTTCCTGGCTCAGCACGGAGGACGGGAGTTCCTTGATTCTCCCCAGGATCGTTTGGTTGGCCCAGGCGTGATATTGGTACATTTCTACGGGATGATTCGTCATTCGTATCGTCTCCTTCAATTGTTCTTGGATTTGTTTTTGCTTCTGACCCGATTATAAAAAAAGAAGTATGACATCAGTCTGTCATACTTCTTCATAAAGCTTGAGCGCCTGCTGAAGCTGTTCTTTGAGAATGTCCCGAAGGGGAACCGGCTCGAGGACTTCGGCCCCGCTGCCAAAACTGAGCAGGATGGACCAAAGCCAACGCGCCTCGAGCGGCCGGTAAACGGGAATCCGCACGGTCATGCTCCCGTCGGCGTGAAACTGCTTCTCCGCCTGGTGAAACTGATCCATCACATCCGCCAAAGCCTCAGGCCGTACCTGGAGTACGACTTCTTCAACCTGGCCATCCCAGGCCTTTTTTGCAGATCCCGTGTCCTCCGGAAGATTGTGATGCGGATGAAAGGTATTCGGCGTCAGCGTCAGATGCAGCATCCGGGATAGCCGGAACTCCCGATAATCCCGTCGTGTCCGGCAATACCCATAGATGTACCAGTTGCCGAATTTAAAATGAAGCCGCACCGGTTCCATCTCGCGGGTGGTCCGTTCATTCTGCGCGCTGATGTAATCGAAACGGATAATATTTCGCTGCGAAATGGCCGTACGTAACAGAGGTAGCACGCCCAGATCCGTGCGGCGGGTATCCAAATCGACGGACAAACTCGTAGTCCGATGCTCCGGTCCGATCGTCTGCAGCCGTTCGATGGTGCCCTGCGCACGCGTGTCTTCAAACACGGTGGAGAGACTTTGGAGTACGGTAATCAAGGAATTGACATCGTATGAACCGAGCAGGCTTTTATCCATTTTGTACCCGTCCATGATGCCGTATCCGCCGTTCGTTCCCTGATGCGATACCACCGGAAACCCCGCCGCACAAATCGCGTCGATATCCCGATAGATGGTTCTTTGCGAAACTTGAAACTCTTCAGCCAGCTTGGCGGCGGACAGAACTTCGTGATTCAGCAGCTTGAAGATGATGGAGATCAATCGCTCCAATTTCAATAGGGATCACCGTCCGTTTGCTCTATTCTAATGGTCAGGGCGAAGTATACCGCCCATACTTGATGTCCAACTCTCCGAGGTTCTCCCCGTCCTCCAGCAGGAAAAAAGAATTGACGCCTTCCGCTCCCCACCACGACATCCCCAGCAGGAGACCTTGCTTGGTTTCCGCGGCCAATAGCAGCGGGAACATGCCCGGCGACACCTCACCGCCATCATCCACGCGCCAGACGGAAATATCGTCTTCAGCGACCGCCGGATAATCCCGAAATAAGAAGTTCTCGCCGTTAAACAAGGCGATGCTGAACAGCCGGTCTTTTCCCTTGTCCGCAAATCTTACGAGATAAAGCTTGCGTTCCGAGCCGATGCCCGCCAGCGTCCAGATTTGCGTCACATCGCGGTCTCTCATGAGGGAGATGTTTTCCTTGAGCGTTTCCTCAGCTTCAAGTTCCGCATCCGTTCCCGTCTGCGCCGGGGGAGTGATTTCAAGCAAGGATTCAAGGTCAAAGTCCTGCTTCTTCACCACATAGTAGGTCTCGTTGGGAGCGGCCTTCCCGTCTAGGATATCGAAGACGTAACCTTCCAGGTTGGCAAAATTGTTGGCGGTCTCCCGGCCGCTGCTTTGGTCGGAGCCGGTTTGCCAATTCGCAAATCGGACGCCGTAGGTTTTTCCGCCTTCCCCGATGATGTGGTCGTATTCCGACAGGGACGTCTCCAGCCCGGCTTCCTGCCCGGTTACGATGATTTGGCTGCCGTCCGCGTTCGCGAACCCGAAAAAGGGGCTTAATTTTTCAATGTCGGCAACATGTTTCTGCTCATCGAGGTGATCGTCAGCTTTATTCGCTATCGCACCCGTGTCGATATTCCCTAGCTGCGTTTTCGCCGGAGGCGGAGCCGCTTCTTCCTTATGAGCCCCCGAGCCGTCGTCCTTACTAGAACAGCCCAGGGTCAGCGACGTCAGCAGCGATGTTAGCGCGATCGCCGTGATCCATTTTTTCATATTCCAGTGAACTCCTCTCCGATCTATTATAAAATAGACGTTATGACAAAGGTATTTATCACCAAAAGCTTTAGAAGGAGAATATCATGCTTCGACAAACGGAACAACTCATTCATCTGCTCCATAGCCAACCGAGGCTTTCGGCCGCGATTCTCCAAGCCTATTGCCAAATGATTTCGACCTACGGAGACCGTGAAGACGCCGCCGCACTGTTCAAGCTTTTTCTGGAGCAGCCGGAAGATTATCGTCATGTGATGCTGCTTGACCCCGTCATGCGATGCGGGGATCTGGCGTTGGCGCAAGAGATCGATCATCATAGCTTTGAGCAAAATAAGCTGAAGCGGGAGATGCCGAGCGATATTTTACACGTATTGGGATATATGGGCTATGAGAAATATGTTGATTATATGGTAGATTGCATAGAGATGAGCGACTGGGATCTGTCCAAGGATGCGTGTCTTGCGCTGATGCACCTTGCGCTCGGGCCGCGTCATGAAGACCGGCTGAGGGCGGAATTCGAAAAGGTATACGGGGAGCCGCTGTTCCCTGAGTTTTTGCCGGCGCTCTCGTTCAAGTTCAGCGGTCCGGAGCTCGTTCCGAGGCTCTTGGCTTGGGGGGAGAGGGCTTCCACGGATTGTAATGCCGGGATTGTTTTAGGCATAGCCGCATATGGGGAAGGTCAGAGTGAAACTCTAAAGCAACTCCTTTGGAACCCGGGATGGGAGTTATACGCCATAGGAACCGGAAGTCACTGGTGGGCTTACATGGGCATGCAGATGGTGAACTTGTCTTTTCGCGAACTTATTCTGGATATTAAGAAGGACACCCCATTGGAACAGGAGAAACGTGATTCGGAAGAGACGGATATGAGGCTCGTAGAACATAAGCTGGACATACTTCATGATTTGCTTGACCTTAAACTGAGCCGCGCGTTGAGCCCGTTTCGGTTTGTCCAGGGAGTTCAAGAGGACTTAACGCAGCTGTACACGTTAATGTTTGAATGGAGTACCGTGCATCAGGATGACTCGTTCCTTGGCCGAATCGGCCGTTATTTTGGGTCCGATCACCCGCTGGTGAACAAGTATTTGCAGTTGAACAAGAGAATGGAAGAGGGGATATTCCGGGAGTTGGAGCGGGATCTTCTTCAGATGAGTTGAAGCTTTTTCTTTAATTTAAGTGAGATCGTCCACCTCCATTATGCTATAATCGTAAACGGGAGGTTGGTACTCGTGAATGATGAATTATTGAAGTCTATAAGTGAACTGCTTGATCAGAAACTTGCGCCATTACAGCAAAAAATTGAAGTGGTGGATGATAAGGTAAGCCGATTGGAAGAGAAAATGGATACGTTGGCGGCAGATGTCGAGTTTACATACCAAAAAACTTCCCGTAATGAACTTGAAATCAACAGGTTGAAACAACAGTAACGGTTTGATTAACAAGCAAAAGCCCCGCTCGGTTAAGGAGTGGAGGCTTTTTTATATGCCTTGTAATACGCTGGCGTTTCATTAAACCTGACATGGTGCTGCCTATCCGCCATTCAACAATTCATTCATTTTATCCATATCGCCGCGAACCTGTTCAAGCTCCTGATCCGTAAGGATCAGCTGTTTGGCTTGGGCCAGTAATTGCTTGGCAAGATCGGTATCGTCGCTGGAAAAAGCCAGGTCCGCGCGCAGAATCAGGGCTTTATAGCGCAGTGTGTTCGCCGCTTCCTTATCGCTCGCCAACATTTTATCGAGCACTTTGACGGCCGCCGTGTGGTCGTCTTTCGCGTAGGCCAATCGATAAGCGATTTCATAAGTATTCAGCGGCCGGTTTGGCGTCTCCCAGATGGATTCGTCGTGCGGTTTCAGTTTGGAGCTGTCGTGCCTTTGGCCGATTAACAGACGGTTTCCGGCAGGATCGATCAGATTAAATCGGCGGTCTTCCGATAAATCGGATAGGCGGGTGATTTTCGGGATTCCGGACCGCGGGATTTTATGATACGTCTGCTTCAAGCGGGCACAAAAATCCTCATATACGCTCATCCACGTTAGGAACATGAATATAACACATGGCGTAGGACTCGGCGGGGACGAGCTGTTTGAGGCCGAAAAAGTGAAGCTCCACGATGGGATGCCGCACACAAGCATAAATATTCGGTTTGGCTTGGCGATAAGTAATTTCGAACCCCAACGTTTCATAAAAATCCAGTTGCTCGTCAATAGACTTGCAGGGAAGCAGGGGAATGACAGATGGACTCGGTTCCATCGACAAATTGAAACACCTCCATAGTGAATTTGTAAACGACCCTGACCATTACATATCGGGTGATTCAAAAAGAGAGTTGCTCTGATCCATGAGCTCGCGAATGCGGCGAATCTCATCGAGCATGTGAGTTAATCGTTCGATGGAGAGCGACTCTGTGATATGGCTGGTCCATACGGCATGACGACGTTGAATTTCATCCAGCGCGGTTCGGCCTTTCGGCGTGATGACCATAAGTTTGGCCCGGCGGTGATGGGGATTGTCCTCGTAGCGCATATACCCTTCCGCCACCAAGGAATCGGCCACCTGTTGTATCGCTTGCCGCGTCAGCCCCATTTCGCGGGCCACATTCGGGACGGTGACCGGTCCGTGTTCGACCACACCAAGCACCTGCCAACGGGCACTGCTGAGTCCCACGGGCTGAGTCAGTCGATCCCCGGCATCGAGCAGTTGGCGATTGAGGCGGAATACTTCAATGACGAGATCGGAAAAAGCGCTGTTTTTGGGAGGTAAAATATGGTTTTCCATGACAATACATTAACAAAATGACAATACCTTGTCAAAAGATTTATTGAAAAATCACCAGGAAGCGAACCTGTTTCCCATATGCTTCGACTATATTACCGAAGACAACTTTAGGAAGTGATGATGATGCAAGAGGATCAAGCGTGGATCCAGCGGTGCAGAGACGGCGACCGCGAGGCTTTTTACCATCTGGTGGAGCCTCTGCTGGACCGGGTCTACAGCACGGCGGCGGCGATTCTGCGTTCGGCCCATTTGGCGGAGGACGCCGTACAGAACGCTCTGATCGAAGCTTACCAGGCGATTATGAAGGGGAAGGAAATTCGTTATTTTGCGGCCTGGTTTAAACAGATGGCGGCGATGAGAGCGATCGATTTGGCCCGAAAGCGGTCGCGGATTGACCGCATGTCGGAGGACTTGGAACAAGTGGAACCGGTGGACCGTCAGGCGCAGCCGATGGAGGTTCTTTTGATAAAGGAAGAGCAAAACAGCCTGCTAGCCCAAGTTATGTCCCTCGACATTCCCCATCGTTCCGTGGTACTGCTGTTTTACTATCAGGAGCTGTCCCTGGAGGAAATCTCCATCGTGCTGGGCGTGAAGGTAGGCACGGTCAAATCGCGGCTGCACCGGGCACGGCTTAAGCTGCTGAAGCTTTATCAATCCGATGAAAACAAGAAGGTGGTGCAACATGTTGGATACAAGGAATGAGTTGGATATGAAAAAGGAGATCGAACAGTCGCTGGACCGGTTGACCGCTCCCGAGTCGCTGCGGGATTTTGCCCGGAATATCGCATGGCACAGCGAAAACAAAAAGCCCGACCGGCGTCGGGCAGGGAGAAGGCCATGGGTCACCGGTTTCGTCGCGGGAGCGGCCGCCGTCTCGCTCCTGTTCGTGACGGCCGAGATGTCCCCCGCGTTTGCCAGCATGCTCAAGCAAATCCCCGGCGTTTCGGTCGCCGCCGAATGGCTGGATACGCTCCGCCGCCAGGACGGGGTCGAGAACGCCGCCGCTCACAAGTACATGCCTTTTGAACCGGTGGTGCAGCAGTTTGGCGATATGAAGGTGAGCCTTGCGGATGTTTATCTGACCAGCGATAAACTGATGTACAAAGTATTTATTCGGACGGACGCCCTCAAGGAGCATATTGCGAAAAATCCGGACGGAAGCTTGAGTCTCGACCGTACCGCCGATTTTTACGCCGTGGAAAGCGTGGATTTCGATATGATCGAAGGGAGCGGCAGCGAAGATTTGATTACCGACCAGGAGACGGGAGAGCCGATCCTCGTCATTTCCAACATCATAGATTTGGAACCGGAAGCGGTGCAAGCGTTTCTGCAGGGGAATCCCGACACTTTGCGATTTGAAATTTATGCGGGGACCCATGCCTCCGGCCGCGTGGACCGGCAGTATGCCATGAAAGTGCCGTTTTCGCCCGACCAGCAGTTGAAAGACCGGATTATCCAAGCCAACCGGCGGATCGAGGTGAAGGGGGACCCGGATATCGGGGCTGTGGTGCTGGACAACATCCGGGTTACTCCGCTGAACACCTATGCCGAGCTTCGGTTGGACAACAGCGCAGAATATTCGCTGGATCTTCGGTTAAACGGGGACGGTAAGGAAGATCCGGTGAAGCTGACGGACAACAACGGCAAGGTGTATCCGTTGGTTTCTTACGAGACGAAGTATCAGCCGGTGCATGACCGGTTTCAGCCGGGGGTAATTAAGCTGACGTTCAATTCCTCTCCGTTTTTTGACGAGACCGTGGACCGACTGACGCTTCACGTCGGCGCCGTGGAGGTCTCGGACTGGACGAAGAGCGGCTCCTTTACGCTCGATTTAAACGAACCGCTGCCGAAGCCGATCCGCTTTAAAAACAAGGAAATGACGATTACCGAAACGCGGTATGAGGATGGGTTTTTGAAGCTTAAGGTGCGGCAGAAATCCGAAGATCGCATGAGCGTCCGGTTCGATATTCCTTCCTTACGTCCCGACAAAGAGAAATCTCCGGAGCTCTGGGAGGCGTATTACGGGGAAAAAGCGGATTTAAGAAAGGAACGGATAATGCCGACCGAAGGAAACGAGGAATACGAACTGGCCTTCATGGTTCCCAAACAGGAAACTTATGAAATTCGCGTGAAACGGGAGGCCGATCCCGTACGTATCGACCGGACGATAGCGTTCGATCTTCGCTAGGGCAAGATCAAATCACTTGAACTTGATTTGAGTGTCCCTTTTCCGGAGGCTCAGGCGTTATACAAGTAAAACAAAATCAAATGCCTGACTGGCCGAGAGGAGATTATCCATGAACGTTACGAAAAAGACCCTGATTACCGCCGCGAGCATCCTGTTGATGTTTGGCTCGGCAAGCCCTATTGCCGAGGAGGCTGCAGCCGCGCCGCACAAATCGTCGAAGACACAGGCGGCCTCGAACGAGACCCGTCTCGAACAGCAGAAAAAAGCGGCGATAGCGATCCATTCCAAACAGAAAAAGCCGGGAGAGCTCACCGTCATGTATGATGGAACGGACAATTCCCTGTCTTTTAACTATCTGTCCATCAAGACTTCAAATGATGACGAGTACACGAAGCTGTTGTCCAAGTACAAAGCGCCGGAGTTAACACAGCCGGCCTGGCTTCCGGAAGGGTACGCTTTTGAATCCGGTGAAATCATGCCGCCATATCCTCATTTTCTCAGCAAGAGATATCAAGGGATGTTAAAGGAACTCCAAACGGAAGCGAAGGGCAAAACGTATTACGCCAAGAAGCTGAACTGGAGCGAAGCCGGAGAAACGGCCATCGTCTTCTCCAAAGATTCGGACGTCATTCGCCTCAGCGCCAAAAAGATGCAGCCGTTCTTTACGGAGGTCACAAAGGTGCCGGGGAAAGGGGAAAATTTTGAAAAGTTGACCGTCAACGGGATCGAGGCTTTATACGCCACGAATTCCGACGCCCTCTTCTCGACCAGACTGATGTGGGAAAATACGAAAGACCAGTTGGAGTACGAGATTTCCACCTACAAAAATAGCTCCCTGACGAAGGACGATCTCGTCGCGATCGCGGAGAGCATGGGCAAAGAGTGAACTGAAACAGAAATAATCCATTCCCGGAGTCTGCGTATAGGCAGGCTCTTTTTTATTTCGATGTATTTTTCGTTCGGCTCGGACCGCAACCTTTCCACTGCGCCAACGTTCAACTATATAGTTGAAATTTGAAGTCGGCTTCCTGGCCGCGATAGGTTTGTATTGAAGTGTACATATTTAAAATTTGAGACGCATTCGACAGGGAAAAGGAAAATTGTTGTTTTTTGTCGAATCTTTGTGACTATGATGAAAAGAAGAAAAATTGCGGCGATCGTCGGCTTGTTCTTTCTTGTGCTGACGGGGATTCGCCTCGTATGGATCAATATACAAACGACCTCGATGCGGATCGAAGCGGAGGATGGGCGCGTGGATTTAAGCGATTGGCTCCCTTCGTCCAAACCGATTCTTTCCCTTGATGGACAATGGGAGTTCTATCCTTCGCAGTTGGCGACCCCGGGTCCCGATGGGGCGTTTGTGCCCGAGGCCGGCTCCACCATGAAGATGGCGGTCCCCGAAAGCTGGCAGCGGTATTTTTCCCCGCAGCAGCGTTCGACCTTCGGCTATGGGACGTATCGCCTGCGGGTTATTTTGCCGCAAAGAACGGAGGAATTGCCCAAGTTGACCGTTCGCATACCGCGGATTTCGACCTCTTCGGCTTTATATGTGAACGGGCGCTTAGAGGGCCGCTCCGGTCAGCCGGCGGAGCAAGCTTCGTCCTACCGGGCGGGTAGTATGCCCTATTCCGTCACAATCACCGCCGACCGCGATGTCCTGGACTTGGTCCTACACGTCGCCAATTACGATAACCGCGTCATGGGCGGGTTGACCGAACCCGTCAAGCTCGGAACGGCGAGCGCCATGGAGCGGGCATATTGGTACTCCGCCGGCTCGCAAGCGGCGATGGTTCTGCTGATGGTCATGCATGCGGGGTATGCCTTCGTGCTCTATTTCATAGGTGCCCGACACAAGCCGCTGCTGATCTTTTCTTTGCTGGCGGCTTGCGGTGCGGCCGCTGTCTCCGTGGATCAGGATCAAATTTTGTCCGCCTGGTTTGGGGTCGGTTATGAAACGGCTTCTAAAGTGTTCTATTTATCATACGTTGGCGTGGCCGGGCTGCTGCTGCATTTTTTAAAAGGCTTGCTGCCGGAAATTCCGATCCTTCGCTACTCCCGTTGGCACTTGGTCGCCTGCGCGGTATTCGGTTTGGGTGTTTTGGCGCTGCCGGCCAGGCTGATCACTTACGCTGACGGGTTACATACGCTGCTGATGCTGGTTTCGTTCGGCAGTGCTCCGGTCTTTCTCTATTTGGCGGTAAGGAAAGGGGTTCCGGATGCAATCTATTTGTTGCTCGGCGTGGTGGCTATGGCATCGAATCTCATCTGGGGACTGTTGAATTACACGTTTTTTCTCGATATCGGCTATTATCCTTTCGATATGCTGGCCTTGTTTGTGGCCTTTGCTTTGTACTGGTTTAAGCAGTATTTCCGCAGCGCCGCCGAAACCGCCACACTGGCGGAGCGTTTGAAGGAAGCCGACAGACTGAAGGATGAGTTCCTGGTTCAGACGTCGCATGAACTGAGGAATCCGCTTCACGGTATTCTGAACATGGCCCAGACCGTACTGGACAGCGCCGGAAAATCCGACGACGAGGCTAACCGTGACCGGTTAAAGCTGCTGGTTTCCGTAGGCAAGCGGATGTCCTTTTTGCTGAATGACCTGGTCGACCTGACCCGGCTTCGGGAGAACCGGGTCCTGCTGCAACCCGGTCCGCTCCGTCTCCAGGCGGAGGCATCCGGCGTGCTGGATATGGTCAGGTTCTTGACCGAAGGGAAGCCGATCAAGCTGGAAAACCGGATTCCCGATTCGCTGCCGCCGGTGCTGGCGGACGAGAACCGGCTGCTGCAAATCCTGTTCAATCTCCTGCATAATGCGGTCAAGTTCACGAATGAAGGGCGCATCGTCATCGATGCGGGGATTGAAGGAGACATGGCGGTAATCCGCATTTCGGACACCGGCATCGGAATGGACGAAGCGACAATGAGCCGGATATTTCTGCCCTATGAACAGGGTAGGGAACAGACGGAGACGAACGCGTCGGGCTTCGGGCTGGGTCTTTCGATCACCAAGCGGCTGGTCGAACTACACGGCGGCGAGCTGACGGTCACCTCCGTTCCGAACAGCGGCTCGGTCTTCAGGTTTACTTTACCCGTGGCGAAGCCCGACGAACTCGAAGCCGCGCCGGAGGCTATTTCGGCAGGAAAGCCGAACGAAGCGGATGCAGCTCTTAACCGCGCCGAGACGGCCGCCGCCGCTTCCCCGCCGGAAACTCCCGCCCACAGGGACGTGCCGCGCATTCTTGCCGTCGACGACGATCCGGTGAATCTGCGCGTCTTAACGAACGCGCTCGCCCGGGATCGATACGAGATCGTAACGGCGACGAGCGGCCTCGAAGCGCTGTCTCTTCTGAATGCGGGAGCCTGGGATTTGCTCATCGCGGACGTGATGATGCCCGGGATGTCCGGGTATGAGGTCTCACGGACCGTCCGCTCCATGTTCTCCCATTCGGAGCTGCCGATTCTACTGCTCACGGCCCGGCACCGGACGGAGGATATCGAAGCGGGCTTCCGTGCTGGAGCGAACGATTATATCGTCAAGCCTGTCGATGTCCACGAACTGCGAGCACGGGTAAAGGCGCTCACGGACGTCGCCCGGACCGCCCGCGAGCAGTCGCGGATGGAGGCGGCATGGCTCCAGGCGCAAATTCAGCCGCATTTTCTGTTCAATACGCTGAATTCCGTCGCCGCGCTCGTCGAAGTCGACCCCGACCGCATGCGCAACCTGCTGCTGGCTTTCGGCGATTATTTGCGGGCCAGCTTTGACTTCGCGAACCTGGAGCGGTTCGTCCCGCTGGACAAGGAACTGGAGCTGGTGCGGGCTTATCTTTACATCGAGAAAGAACGCTTCGGAGACCGCGTTCAGGTGGAGTGGGAGGTGGACGACGGTCTCCCGCTGCAGGTGCCGCCGCTGTCTATCCAGCCCCTGGTGGAGAATGCGGTCCGGCATGGTCTGCTTCGACGCAACCGGGGAGGCACCGTCCGGATCCGGGTTTGCGACTTTGGAGACTATGCGGAGATCTCCGTCGAGGACAACGGCGTCGGATTCGACCCCGAGCTCCTGCGCGGGGTTCTGTACCCAAGGGAGACCCCTGGCAGAAAATCGGGCGTCGGCCTGGCCAACACCGACCGCCGCTTGAAACAGCTGTTCGGGAAAGGCTTGCAAATCCAGGGGGCTCCCGGGCAGGGCACGGTCGTTTCTTTTATCGTCCCGAAGCAAGCGACCAGCGGCACGTTACTGCCCCGATACGGTTTAGAGGCTAAGTAATAGATGAATTGCAGAACCTGGCATTTGGTGCTATACTTTTGCGCATGAAATAGGAATGGGGGTTGTGGAGATGGCAATGCAGGATTGCTCATTGGCTAGGAAGTCCTCATGCAAAGCCTGATCTAGGGCGATACTTTGCGTGAGGTGCGATAGGATGGATTCGATCGCCCAAACTCTTCATTTTATCGTTTCTAATAACAGGCTTTGCACCTTATTGAGATTTTTTATACAAAATAAGGGGCTGAAAGCTATGAGTACACCATTTATTAGAAACCATCAATTTAATGTGATTAAGAAACAAGCGGAATTTCTTCAGAATACGTTGCGGACGGTTGCGGATCGGCGTGTTCTGGAAACGGTAAGGTATCGGGCCGCGGAGAATATTGTGGAAGCATTCCTCTATCTGTCCGAGGAACAGAAGAAGATGCTTGAACAGATCTCTACCTTCGAGACGGCGTTCGAATTCCAGCGATATCTTAACGAGTTGGAACCTTATCTGGAGCCATATCCGCCCATTACGCCGAAACAGATTCAGAAGTTGTTCCCTAAAAATAAGAAGCTGAAAGTTCCGGATTTAAACTCCATCGACTTCCGGTATGTCACCTATCTGAGTTGGGTGGATATCGCCACGAACCGGTTATTCATCGTATATCCGTTCGAAGATCGGTTCATCGGGGTGGAGGGGCGAATTACACCGACGAACAAGAAGGGGTATTGCCTGTTCTGCAACCGTGAGCATGAGCTTGCTCACTTCTCGGTTCGAACGCCCCACACTTCACCGGATAACATATCCGCCGTAGGTCAATATGTGTGCATGGATAACCAAGGGTGCAACCGAAGTATTACAGATCCCGGCTCCCTGGAGAAATTCATTCTCTCGGTGAGCAAATAATAAGCAACTAGGCTGCCTTCGGGCAGTCTATTTGTTTATTAAAATCACGCTGTTTTCCCAAATAAGAGACCGGTTGTCCCACTGGGAGTAATTAGGTAAAATATCATCGTAGACTCCAGTTCCGGGTATTTTTAACGTAAACCGTTTTCAACAGGGATGGAGGATTTCATTTCGTGACGATACAGGAGGATATACCCATGAAGTTCAAACATTAACGCCTTGCTGAGATTGGATACAGGGCCCGGGCACCTCCATGCATCGATTTGTTGATTTCCGATTTGATGCGAACAAATCCAGCATGTGGAGGATGAAGAAGATGAGCAAACCCTTAATGAATGTGGCTTTGGTATGCGGCCCCGATAACGATATGGAATTGCAGGCCATGCGTGCCGCTTTGGAATTATTTGGCGCAAGAGTTTTTACGTATTGGATCGGCCGGCCTAATGACCTGATTTCCGTGTTGAACGGAGAGGACATTTATCCGGATACGGATTTGATCGTGCTCCATTTTCACGGAGACGAAGGCAAAATGATTATGCCCGAACTGGGCGAAGACGTTTATGAAGACGGGGAACCGAAAGGGGATTTTGGTCCGGACGAGATTCGGCGCTATGCCAAGCTGGAAGGTAAAACCGTGATCGGCAACGGATGCACGCTGGGGGACCCGGCTTTGTCCCGGGCTTTTCTGGACGCCGGCTGCCGGATTTACATCGGACCGGACGATTACCCGGAGGGCAATGCGGCGCTGATGTTTTTGCTGCGTCTTTTTTACGAGATGTGCCAAAACCAGAAATCTATGAAAGAGGCTTACCGACTCGCCAGGTCCATGGATGAAGAAAACATGACGATGTATCGAATTTATGAAAACGAGGCGTTGGTGTAAAAGCCTGACTTCGACTTAGGGCAGGAATCTAGTACCCCATCAGCCATCGTAGTAGGAAAAAATGAGTCACTCACAGAAATAGCGGTCTTTTGGGCCGCTATTTCTGTTTGATTTGGCTCTAAGGGGATAATAGTACCGTTATTACCTCCCACGGCTGTCAGAGGATAGCGGGCTAAACCGAAAAGCTATAAAACGAGAGCCGGAGTGCCGCTACTGCCATAGCTTTTAATCCGGCGATTCTATTTATTGAAACGTTTCCATTCCAATGTTATGCTGATGTTCAGAGAAAGTTAACAACGGGGGAGTTCTATGACGAGTATCAAGGATATCGCGCAAATAGCCGGTGTGGCTGTAGGAACGGTCTCCCGGGTGATCAACAACTCGGGACCGGTCAAATTGGAAACGCGCCGGAAGGTGGAAGAGGTCATCCGGCGGATGAACTATGTGCCCAATGAAGTAGCCCGGAATTTTAAAATGCAGAAGTCCAAGATGGTTGCGCTGCTGCTGCCCAGTATCTGGCATCCGTTTTTTTCGGAATTAGCTTACTATATCGAGGATGAGCTTGATCAAAGCGGTTTCAAGCTGATGCTCTGCAACAGCGGGGGCAAACCGGAGAAGGAGCTGTACTACCTGGATATGCTCCGGCAGAACAAGGTGGCGGGGATTGTGGGAATTACTTATAACGATATTGAGAAGAATGTCGGTCCGGAAATTCCGATGGTCAGCATCGACCGGCGCTTCGACCGGAAAATTACCTGTGTGACCTCGGACAATTTCGAAGGAGGGCGGATCGCTTTGCAGGAACTCGTTAAGGCAGGTGTCCAAAGACCCGTCTTCATCGGAGCGGTGGCGGCCATGTCCAGCGAAACGATGAACCGCAAGGCGGGTTTTGTCCATGAAGCGCAGCGGCTTGGCGTGGATGGTTCCGTCTTTGAGCGACCGGATCCCATCATGGACGAAGAGGCTTACTTCGATGAATTTTTCCGGATTCATCCGGAAGCCGACGGCGTGTTCGCCATTAATGATATGTTTGCCGCCAAATATATCGACCGGGCGGTGAAGCTGGGATTAAAGGTGCCGGAGGATGTCAAGGTTATCGGCTATGACGGAATTCAGAGCCATACCTATTTCCATCCGGTGTTGTCCACGATTCGTCAACCTGTGGAAGCTATGGCGCGAACGGCCGTTCAACTGCTCTTTCGGAAAATGAACGGAGAGGGTCTGCCGCGGGAAACCTATCGGCTGCCCGTTATTTTCAGGCGGGGCGAAACAACCTGAAGCATTCCGGCCGGTTGTTTCACGAAAAAGTGGAAACGTTTCACTTTTTTATGACAGCGCTTCCTTATTGGCGTTCGAGCGCCGGTTCTCACCCCAAATGTCTCAAATAGCATCGGCTCTTGGCGACGACGAACGCGGGAAGCCTAGCGACATCAAGGAAGGGGTTGTCTTCTATGAACCGCAAACCGCACAAAAAAAACAATCTCGTTTTCAACATGCTTTATAAACGTTTTCTTTTGGTGATCGCTTCCATCCTGATCATCGCCATTCTTTTCGGCGTCGCCTTGTTTTTGCGCAGTCAGCGGTATTATTCGGAGATCATCTATAACAAACAGGTCGAGCGGCTAAAATTCGTTCATCGCGATATCGAAAGCGAAATCGAAACGATCAAACGCATTCAGTACGGAGTCTTGATGGACGAAAGTGTCGATAATTTGCGCTATCTCTATTCATCCAGCCCTTACTTCCTGCGCTATCAAATGATTCATTCGATGATGGATCAAATGAAATCGCTGAAAAACAGCAGCCGCTTGGTATCGGACGCGGGCGTTTACTTTAAATCCATCGGCAAAGTGATCGGCAGCGAGGAAATTAACGATATGGAACCCAAGGCCTGGATGGAGATGGAGCAGGTTTTGTTTCCAAACGCTTCTACGCTGATGACCTACCATAATCGCTTAATCGTTTTGGAAGCGGTTACTAACGCGCAGGACAACCCGTCTCTGGATTGCGTCCTGATCGTGGAACTGGACAAGCGGGCGATCGAAGAACAGTTAAAGAACGCGCTGCTGACCGACGAGGACATGATCGTGCTCACCGGCGGCGAGCGGCAGTTTATCGTGGCCAGCGGGCACGAGGGCTACACCTTGCCTATCGATGAGGCGATTTCCGGGCAGCACGTGAAACTCGCCGACAAGAAATTCGACGTGATCCGGAGCGAGTCCGAAGTTCTCGGAACCCGGCTTCTATGGCTGTATGTCGATAACTCGAATCAGGTTCTGATCGGAATCGGACTTACGCTTTTGCTGTTATTTATCGCGCTCATCGCGCTCATCGTACTGTCCGGCTTTCTCGACTCCTACCGCCGCGTCTACCACCCCCTGAAGCTTCTGCTGGAGGATGCCTTCGAGCAAGTGCGATCCGGTAATTTCAAGTACAGGATAATCCACCACGAACAGACGTATTTTGCCGAGCTGTACGACAGCTTCAATGAAATGGTCGGCCAGATCGACTTCTTGATTGAAAAAGATTTAAAGCAGCAGCTTCTGATCAGCCATGCCCAGTTGAAGCACCTGCAGGCGCAGATCAATCCTCATTTCATGTATAACAGCTATTATCTTCTATATCGCATGATCAAAATGAGAGATTACGAAAACAGCGTCGTATTCTGCGAGCATCTCGGCAAATTTTACGAGTATATTACCCGGGACGGCGAGGATGAAAAAACGCTTGCGGAAGAGGTGGCACACGCGCGGAACTACGCGTCCATTCAAAGTTTTCGCTTCAAAAATCGCGTGAGCATCGAATTTGCCGAACTGCCTGTCCGGTGGACCCACACGCCGGTTCCCCGCCTGATTCTCCAGCCCTTGCTGGAAAACGCCTTTCAGTACGTGTTTGAAAAAGTGCCTACGGACACGGCCGGCATCTTAAGCGTCTCCTTCCGGGAGAATGGGGAGGAGTTGGTCATCCGCGTCGAAAATAGCGGAGACCTCGACAGGAGCGCGTTAGAGCCTATCCGAGCCCTGATCGAGCAGGGAAGTAAGGTTGGACAGACCACGGCGTTAAGGAATATTCATAAACGAATGCAAATTTATTTCGACGAACGTGCCGGACTGAGCATATCGCAATCACCGCTTGGCGGACTATGCGTCGAGATTACTATACCGCACGGAGAAAGCGAGGGGGAATGATGAACCATTCGGGTCAAAAACTGCTGATCGTGGACGATGAGCCCACCATTGCCGACGGATTACGGATGATGTTTCGCGAACGGAAGGAGCTCGGGCTGGCGGTGGAGGCCGCTTATTCTTCGAAAGACGCACTTCTTCTATTTACGGCTTTTCGCCCGGATGTGGTTCTGCTTGACATTCATATCCCGGGTATATCCGGGCTCGAATTGGCGGGACGGATGCGCGAAATTCACCCCGCCGTCAAAATTATTTTTCTGACCGGCTACGATTATTTCGAGTACGCCTACAAGGCGATCAAGCAAGACGCTTACGACTATATTCTGAAAACCGAGGGAGACGACAAAGTGATCGCGGCGGTGGCGGCGGCCCTGGACCGGATCGCGTACGAGCAAGGACTGGAAAACCAGTATGTTGAGGCCCAAGCTCGCCTTGCCACCATGCTCCCGGTGTTCAGGGATCATCTGCTGTCGGCGCTGCTAGCCGAATCTTCGCCCGACGCGGACGCGATGTCCCTTACGATGAACGAGTTGGGGGATTCCTTCATGCCGGATCACCCCGTGCTGGTTCTCCTCGGGCGAAACTGCTCCGAGCAAATGTCCTTCACGAGGAAAGGGCTCGTTCAATTGACTGTGGAGCAGATCCTTAAGGCCCAATTGCAGCCTTCTCCTCTGCAAATTCTCAGCACAAGCCATCGGGAAGATATTCTCTGGTTTCTGGTCGGCCGGGACAGTGAACTTGGCCCGCCTACCGTACCGATGCCGCTCCTGGAGGACATTCAGGGGATTCTGGCGGAACGTACGGGATGCAAACTATCTTTTGTACTGGCGAAAGAAGCAGGAAGCTGGATGGAAATCGGCCGCGTTTACCGGTCGCTTCAAAGGACGCTGGCGCTTTTTGATCTGTGCAGCCAGGAAGGAATCGCTACGGAAGGAGACCGATATCCGGGAGAGTCGTTCACTTCGGAGGACGAAGAGTGCGCCGTTGTCTTACGTTTGCTGCCGCGTGTGGAATTGCTCCGGACTCATCTGCAAAGCGGCAATCTGGAATCGTTCCGAAACCTACTGGACGAGGTGTGCCGGGTGCTGTCCCGGATTCGCAACGCCTATCCGCTGCATACGATGGAACTTTATCTTGCGGCCGGCAAAACGCTGCTCGGCCATTTGAACGAAACCCGGCTGTACTCGGCGTTGCCGGAGGACATCGATTTGACGCTGCTGTACACGCCCACGCAAATGCAGAGCTGGGTGGAGCGGGCCGCGTATCTGAACAAGCTGGGCCGCGCGCTGTGCGAAGCGGCGGACACGGAGCGTCGGGCCAATGCGGAGACGACCATAAGCCGGATCAAAGAATATATCAACCAGCATTTGGCGGCGGATCTCTCCTTGAACGCGCTCGGGCGGGCGACAGGCTTCAACCCCAGTTATCTTTCGCGGATGTTCAAGCGAGAGGTGGGAATTGGGGTTCACGATTATATCACCCGCTGCAGGATCGATCTGGCCCGGTCGCTGCTGACCCACACGAAAATGAAAATTTACGAGATTTCCCAAAAATGCGGATATGACAATACCAACTATTTTATCCGGAACTTCAAAATACTAGAAGGCCTTACGCCGCAGGAATACAGGAATCGCCACGCTTAAAGGGGGAGCGCCAAAACAGGTAAAGGGATAGAGATAAAAGTCCAAAGATTAGCATGGGAATGGAACGCGAAAAGCCGGATAATGAAATTGCGATCGCAAAGTAAGCGCTTTAAAAAGGGGGAGATTAGAATCGCAGTATCCGGCAAACCGAAGAGAAAATGGTTTCTGGCAGAGCTTCCGTTCCATGTCATGCTTTTGCCGGCGGTCATCCTGACCCTCATTTTCCGTTATGTTCCCATCGCGGGTTTATCCATCGCCTTTATGGATTACCAACCGGTTTTCGGTCTTTCCGACCAGAGGTGGGTAGGCTGGGATAATTTTGAATACGTTTTCAATTTGCCCGGATTTTTCAACGTGCTGTGGAACACCTTGTTTATCGCCGTGATGAAAATCGTCGGCAATCTGATCGTGCCGGTCGTGTTCGCCCTGCTGCTTAATGAAGTCCGTAACCGGTGGTTCAAGCAGTCGGTACAGACGATGCTGTATTTGCCGCATTTTCTGTCGTGGGTGGCGCTGGCCGGCGTGCTCATCGATATTTTGTCTCCGTCGTCGGGCATCATCAACAATCTGCTGACCGGGCTGGGGATGAAGCCGATCTTTTTTCTCGGGGATCCGGCCACCTTTCCGTACACGCTCGTCTTCACCGACGTATGGAAAGAATTCGGCTGGGGGACGATCATTTACCTCGCGTCGATCACCACGATCGACCCGACGCAATACGAGGCCGCTATTATCGACGGGGCGGGCAGATGGAAACAAACCCTGCACGTCACGCTGCCCGCCCTGGCGCCGGTCATGCTGCTGCTGATGGTGCTCGGTATCGGTAATGTGCTGCAGGCCGGCTTTGACCAGGTATATAACTTGTACAGTCCGCAGGTCTACAGCACGGGAGATATAATCGACACACTCGTGTACCGCATCGGGATCGTGGACGTGCAGTTCGGCCCTGCCACCGCCGTCGGCTTTTTCAAATCGGTCGTGTCCTTCGTGTTGATCGTGATCGGCTATAAGCTGGCCAACAAATGGGCAGGATACAAGGTTTTCTAGCCGCTTATACGAAAGGGGGGTTACGGCTATGGAAAATTCCGCATCCAGAAAAGCATTTGTGGTTTTTAACGCTCTGCTCTTGTCGTTTATGGCCTTTATCTGTCTGCTGCCGATTCTGAATTTGATCGCGGTCTCGTTCAGCTCTCGCTCGGTGGTCGAGGCCAATCAGGTCGGACTTTGGCCAAAAGGCTTTAATACCAGCTCGTTTCAATACATTTTTGCAAATCCGCAATTTTTCAAATCGCTGTGGATTACAGTGGAACGAACCTTCCTGGGCTGGGCCATGGAACTTGTGCTGACGATTCTGGTCGCCTACCCTCTGTCCAAGTCCAAAAGGGTGTTTCGCCTTAGAGGGTTCTATGTTTGGTTTTTCATGGTGACCATGGTGTTCAACGGAGGCCTGATTCCCACGTACCTCGTGGTCAACGAGCTTCATCTGGTCAATTCCGTTTGGGCGCTGATTTTGCCGGAAGCGGTGGCGATGTTCAATGTCCTGCTGATGCTGAATTTCTTCCGGACGATTCCCGGCGAGTTGGAGGAGGCGGCTCTGATCGACGGAGCCGGGTGGCTGGTTACGATGGTAAGGGTCTATTTGCCGCTCAGTCTGCCTTCATTGGCAACGATCACGCTCTTCATCCTCGTCCGCCATTGGAACAGCTGGTTCGACGGGCTGATTTTCATGAACATGCCGGACCGTTATCCGCTGATGACCTTTTTGCAAACGATGGTCCTGAACCTGGATCTGTCGCAGCTTTCGTCGACGGCGCTCGCGAACAATCCGCAGCTTTTGGAAATCACCGGCAGGTCGCTGCGATCGGCGATGATTCTGGCCTGCACGCTGCCGATTTTGCTGGTCTACCCGTTCTTGCAGAGATTTTTCGTCAAGGGGATGCTTTTGGGGAGCGTGAAGGGCTAGAAAGCCAGTATTTCGTGTCATAACCACATTTGATCAAGGGGGAGAGAAATTTGAAAAAACGGAAAACGAGAGCGCTGAGAGGGTCACTGATTGCCATGCTCGTTCTGACGATGGCCGCCATGTCGGCATGCGGAGGCGCGACAAAGTCGGGCCAGCCGGAGCAGCCCGATACCGGGGCCGTTTCAACGCCGGCAAACGACGGTCCATTGGTGAAGTACGAGCCGGCCATCGAGCTGTCCGCGATGAAGAATCTGTACGGGGATGAGAGATACCTTCCCGGCGACGATCTGAACAACAATGTTTGGACCCGGGCCTACGAGAACGAACTGGGCATCAAAATCAATTATCAATGGGCGGTAGCCGGCGAAGGCTTCCAGCAAAAGGTGACGATGGCGGTGGCCTCCGACGATCTGCCCGAGCTGATGACGCTTCCGGCAAAGGATTACTTTACACTTGCCAAGGCGGGCAAACTGGCCGACTTGACGCCGTATTTTGACAAATACGCTTCGGACACGTTAAAGGCCACCTTAAACGCGGACGGCGGAAATCAGATGAAGACCGCTTACGTGGACGGCAAGCTTTACGGGATTCCGCAGACGGGCGGCTTTGACGCCACGGCAGACATGATCTGGATTCGCCAGGACTGGCTCGAAAAGCTGAATCTCCCGGTTCCCAAAACGTTGGATGATGTCGTAAAGATCGCCAAAGCGTTCCGTAATGAAGACCCTGACGGCAACGGGATCAAAGACACGTTCGGCATCGGTTTTCAGAAGGATCTGGTCAGTTCGACCGGCAGCTTTGAAGGCTTCTTCGCCGCCTATCATGCTTACGGCAAGGCTTGGATTCGGGGCGAAGACGGGGTGATTTCCTACGGGGCTATCAAGCCGGGGATGAAAGAGGCTCTGGCGAAGCTGAGGGAGCTGTTTGCGGAGGATCTGATTGACGTGGAGTTCGGCGTCAAAGATTGGAAGAAGGTCGGCGAAGATATCGCGGCCGGGAAGGTCGGCCTGTTCTATGGACGGGAAGGATTGCCGTGGATGAGCGCCAAGGACGCCATCGTGAACAATCCGCAGGCCGATTGGATTTGCGTACCGATCGTTTCGGCCGACGGCCAGCCGGCCAAGCCCGTTACGACCGTGACGATGGAGCGTTATTTTGCCGTACGTGCCGATGTGAAGCATCCGGAAGCGCTCTTGAAAATCATCAACCTGTTCCAGGACAAAATCAACAATCCGAAAACGACCATGGAAACGCTGAATACGTTTGGCGTGGATCCGAAAAGCGGGATTAATTTCGCCGCTTACGCCTTCGGCGGACTCGATCCGTCCGAGGATAAACCGAATAAATACTTCAAGCAAATCAACGACGTGCTGCAGGGCAAGGAGAAGGTGGAAAACATCCATCCGGAAGCGATCCGTTACTACAACACGATCAAAAATTATATGGACAACGGGATGGATAAGGGAGCCGATCCGCTGGGCTGGAACTACTATAAATTCCTCGGTCCCGATAGCTCCTGGAAGGTGATCGGCTATTACCGCGACAACCAATTGCTCGAACGGTCGGCCTGGTTCGGCTTGCCGACGGCGACGATGGGCCAGAAGGGCGCCACGCTGGACAAGTTGCAGGAGGAGACGTTCATCAAGATCATCACCGGCAGCGCTCCGGTCTCCGACTTCGATGCGTTCGTAGAAAATTGGAAGAAGCTAGGCGGTGACCAGATTACCAAGGAAGTGAATGAATGGTACAACGCTACTTTTGAAGCCAAATAGGAGGAGGCCAGCTATCGATGAAACAGGGAAGCAGACACCGATTTTATTTGCACGAGGCCGAGCGCGAGAATATGCCGGGGCCGGATACATGCGGCGACTTTATGCCGTTCTACCATCAGGGAATCTTTCACTTGTACTATTTGCACAAGTACTGCGTTTATGAAGTGCTCACGACCGATTTCGTTCATTACGGAGAGCCGCGGATGGCGATCCCTTGCGGAAGTCCGGAGGATCAGGATTGGCATATCGGCACGGGGAGCGTCGTGGAACGCGAAGGAGTTTTTCATTTTTACTATACGGGATTCAACGAGAGCTACCGGGACACGCCGGGCAAGCATGAACAAGTGCTGATGCGGGCCATCAGCACCGATCTCATCCATTGGGAGAAGGACGCCTCGTTTCACGTGGCGCCTGACACGGAGCATTACGGCGGGTTGCATTGGAGAGATCCCCAAGTGTTCTGGAACGATCAGGAGCAGGAATATTGGATGGCCGTGACGGCGACCGAGAAGGACGCGGATCACAACCGCGGCGGGTGCACCCATATTATGAAATCTTCCGATTTGGCGAACTGGCGTGCCGGAACGGCGATCTATGCTCCGGGAAGCTTTGCTACGCATGAATGCCACGATATATTCAGGATGGGCGATTGGTGGTACATGGTCTTCTCCAATTATACGCGCTGGTGGGAGACGCGTTATCGGATGGCTCAAAGTCCGAAGGGGCCGTGGATCACGCCGGCGGTCGATGATATGTTTGACGGCCGGGGCTTTTACGCCGCGAAAACGGTCTCGGACGGAAAAAAACGCTATCTGGTCGGCTGGCAGGCCTTCCGCACCGGTATGGACGATAGGAAGCCGTACCAGTGGGGAGGAAGCACTCTGGTGCACGAATTGGTACAGCGTCCGGACGGCACACTCGGCGTAAAGCCGGTACAAGCTTTGGAGGATTCGTACCGTAAAGCGCTGCCTCAAGCAACCGTGGCCCGCCGCGGGACTTGGACGGTTGAAAACGGGATACGCGGCCGTGAACCTTTCGGTTTCGGCTGGGTTGAAGTGGCAAGAATGACCGAAGCTTGTCTGGTTAGAGCGAAGCTAAGCTGGACACCGGAGACCCTCGCTTGCGGGCTCATGCTGCATACCGAGGGAGAGCGGCTTGAGAAATGGTGCCAGGTTCGGCTGGAGCCTTCAAGGAACAGGGTGATTTTTGACCGCTCCAACAAGTTTGATGGGGATCAGCAGTTTGTCGAAGAAAGGTATGTTCCGTTAGCGGGTGAGCATGAGGCGGAAATTAAGGTAATCACAAGCGGAAATATTGTGGTCCTTTATGTCAACGATACGGCGTTGGCCGCCCGAGCTTACGATTACCAACCCGGAGGGCTGGGGCTCTTCGTCGAGCACGGGGAAGCGGTCTTCACGGAGCTGGACATCATGGAATAGCGCAGACTGAGGGAAGGGACCGGGCGTAGGTATTTACGTCCGGTTTTCTGCGTTCCTCTGAAGGCTGTCTTGGCGACTTTTTCTACCCGATCCGGTACAATATCGGATAGAGGTGGTTTTTTCGATGCTCTCAACCAACGACTATTATTTTCTCAAATTAAGGCAGGTCTATCGCCACTGCCCCAATCATCAAGAGATTCCGGTGTCCTCCCAGGAACTGGCCGGAATTTTTGTTTGTACGCCCCGCAACGTCAAGCTTATTGTGAACAAGCTGGTCGAAGACGGATTGCTGGATTTCAGACCGGGGAGGGGGCGCGGGAATACGTCGAAGCTGATTTTTTACCGGGAATTCGATTCATTTCTGCTGTTGAAAACCGAGGCGCTTCTGAAGGAACAGGCGATCGGCGAAGCTCTTGAGCTGGTGAAGGAATTTGGTGAAGGGACGGAAGCCGATCGTTTTCTGGTAGGCTGGGTGAACTCTTTTTTCGGCTACAAAAAACTTCAAGCCCCCCATCAGGAAGCCCAAGACGCGCTCGTTATCCCGATTTACCGGACGATCACGACGCTGGATCCCACTCGGGTGATCTTTGACTCGGATGCGCATCTGATTATGCAAGCGTTCGATACTTTGGTGAAATACGACGCGGAGCGCGAAGCCTTCTCGGGTGCTTTGGCGCATGCCTGGGAAACCAATGGATCGTATACCGAATGGCTTTTTCATTTGCGAAAAGGCGTCGTTTTCCACAATGGCCGGCCTCTAACGGCCGAAGCGGTGAAGCAATCCTTCGCCAGATTGTTCGATTCTCCGCACCGCTGGGTGGTGGACGACATTGACGTGATGGAAGTGAAGTCGAGGCATGCTCTGCTGTTTCGGCTGAAACGCCCCAATGCCTTGTTTCTGCATTTTGTCGCTTTCACTCCCGCGTCGGTGGTGGATACATCCGGGATTTCCGATGGCTTTGTGAGATTTTCGGTGGGAACGGGACCCTTTGTCCTCGAAAAAATAACACCGGACCACTGTATTCTGTCCGCCTTCGATGCTTACTACGGTTACCGGCCCCATTTGGACCGGATCGAGGTGGTCCGGGTCTCGGAATATTTCAAGGAGAGTTTGGACGGATCGGGGCAGTTGTTTATGAATTTGGGGGAAGGGCAGCTGCCTCCGTTTCCCACCCGGTTGGGCCAGTCGGAAGCCCGGTATTCCGGAACGAATGTGCTGACGCTGAACATGCGCAAGAAAGGCCCGCTTCAGAACAAGTCGTTTCGCCGGGTTCTCGACCGGATGATCGACCGCGAGGCACTGTTGGCGTTGGGGGGAATCCGGCATGAGATCGCCTGCGGCTTTCCTTTTAGCGAGACGGCGGGCAGGGCGCGGAATGTGAACGCGAGTACCTTGTCGTCCGCGGCAGATTGGGGACAAGAGCTGCGGGACGCGGGATACCTGGGGGAAACGCTGGTGCTTACGACTTATCAACGGCATGAGCCGGATGCCGTATGCATTCGCGAGACCTTACTCCGCTATGGGGTGCGGATTCAGCTGCAAATTTTGGATTGGGCCGACGTCCCGAATCCGGAAATCCTCCGGCGAACCGATATGCTTCTTTTTGAAGCGACACCGCACGAAGGCGTGATTTCGCTGTTTGACCTGTTTTTGTTCGAATGGGGGTTCATCTATCCGTTCCTTGATCCCGAGCACAGGCACAGGCTGGAGGACTACGTCAACCGCCTCAAAAACGAAGAGGACCCGGCGGCGCGTTTCCGTGAGTACAAGGAGATGGAGCAGTACTTTGCGGATGAAGGGGCCATGCTGTTCCTCGTACATAAAATCATCGATATTACGTACGATTCCTCGCTGGAAGGCGTGGCGTTCACTTCGCGGGGCTGGGCGGACTTCCGGGAGCTTTGGTATAGGCACGAACAGGTGCAGAACGAGCAGGCGTAAGGCGCGGACAGGAGTAAAGTGTAGGCAGGGGTAAGGCGTGAACAGGAGTAAAGCGGGCGGGTGTAGAGCAGGCAGGTTTAGTATGAACTGGGGGAAAGATGAGCAGGAGGAAAGAAGGACAGGAGAGCGGTGTGAACAGGAGTAAAGCGCGGGCAGGGGTAGTCGAAGTGGGGGAAAGATGAACAGGAAGAAAGACGGACAGGAGACCGGTGTGAACAGGAGTAAAGTACGGATAGGTTTGTAAAGCGTGAAAAGGGTGCAAGGTTTGATCTGATCAGGCGTAAAGCACGAACAGGTGTAAGGGTGGCGGGGTGAAAAAGGGCGGACTTGAACCGAGAGCTGACATAAGAAGCGCACTGGAACGAAAAAGATGCAAATCTGCAGGAATTTTTTGATTTGAACGGTCGGGAACAGCAAATTCCTGCAAATCTGCAACAATTTCCGGGACTATTCGCCGATTTGGCTCGTCCTGCCGAAAAAACCTGCAGATTTGCAGGTTTTTTTAATTTTCGCCCGAAACGCGGGAAAAAGCCTGCAGATTTGCAGGAATTTTTAAAGCCAGCCAATTGCGGCAGAACATCGTGGAAGAATATATTGACAATTGGGTACAGATCATATAGTTTAATGATAGTGAGTACTAACAAACGTTGATGGCAGACAAATACGACATCCAACAAACCAACCAAACAAACAAAAGGAAGGAGGAAGGAGGAAGGAGGAAGGAGGAAGGATCCACTTTGCCAACCAAATCATCTGTTAACAAAACGAAAGACAAATTAATGACCCAGGCCATAGAGCTGATGGCCGAGAAAGGGTACAAGGGCGTGTCGACGAAGGAAATCGCCGCAGCCGCCGGGCTTAGCGAGATGACCCTGTTCCGGAATTTCGGCAGCAAGATGAAGCTGCTGGAAAGCGCAATTGACCGTTACCATTATTCCGTCGAGATGTCGAAAATTTTTGAAGAGAACATTCAGTGGGACCTGAAAGCGGACCTGGTGATGATCGGCCGGATGTATCATGAAATGATGGATCGAAACCGCAAGTTGTTTCTGATTGTTTTAAGGGACGAGGAATTGAAGGACATACGCGAAAACGCACAGAAGCATCCTTTGACGCTGCTAGAGCTCCTTAAGAATTATTTTCAGGAGATGCAGCATAAAGGGAAGATGATTCCAACGGATGCGGAGGCCCAGGCTATTCACTTTATGTGGATGAACTATGGAGCGTTTATGTCCAGGCTGTTAGGGGGGCCGTCGATGTCCCGGTTCTCTATTTCGGCTTTTATCGAGTCCAGCACGGATTTGTTTGTCAGGGGTTTAAAGCCGTAGCATATGGTTTGCTATAACCAACGAAATAAGGAGAGGATTCCGAAATGAACAAATACAGTCATATCGACCTGCGGGTCACCAGTTGGGAGGCGGCTTCCCATTTTTACGAAAGCCTGCTGCCCGAGTTGGGATTTACGCAAACTTATCATAGTGCTGATTGGAAGGTGTTCGCCGGGGAGGGCGTGCTTCCGGACGTACCTTATTTTGCCATTACCGAGGACCCTGAGCATCAGCCGAACGGGAATCTGATCGGCTTTTGGGCGAGCGGTCGTGAGGAAGTGGACCAGATCGCCGAGTTGGTTACACGGAGCGGCGGGACGATCAATGCCGGTCCGCAGCTTTTTCCGATCAGTCCGACCTACTACGCCGTCTATTTCGAAGATCCTTGCGGAAACAAATACGAGATGGTGCACCGATTGAATTAAATTGGCTTTAAGAACAGCAAACGGCAGCCAGGCTTATAGCCCGACTGCCGTTTTTTGCTGCGAGCGGTCAACGAAGGCCAGCATGAATCTAAGAAATGTCCACCAATCTGAAAATTTTACAATTTTTCAAATAAAGCGTTTACATTATAATGAAGCCAGCTTAAGCGAATCGAAAAGAACAATGAATCCAGGTAAAACAAAAGGGAGGAACAAACATGGTCATGAAGAGGAATTGGTTTCTTCTATTAAGCTCATGGCTTCTGATCATCGCTGTGGCTTTATCGGGCTGCGGCGGAGCAAACGGCGGCAGCGGGACGACCCCGGCCGCGACGAACGGAGCGCAGGAGTCCGGCGGCGGCGGAAAGGATGCACCCGTTTCGGGAGCGGATGACAAGGAACCGGTCACGTTGAAATACACGTTCTGGGGGAGCCCGCAGGAGAAGAAAGCGGTGGAGGAGGCGACGAAAAAGTTCACCGAGAAATACCCCTGGATCACCGTCAATGCCGTTCATATTCCCGAAAGCGATTATGACGCCAAAATTACGGCGATGGTCGCGGCCAATGAAACGCCGGATGCCGGTTATGTCCATGGCGAGCTTGGGGAAGCGTGGCAGAAGGAAGGGAAGTTCATCAACTTCAACGACATGTTCGCCAAGGACCCGGAGTTAAAGAAAGAAGACTTCCTCGACTATATCTGGTTTAACGGGGACGACCCGAACTACACTTGGGGAATCAGCACGGCCGGCGAAACGTTCGGGCTATTTTACAACAAGGACCTGTTCGAGGCGGCCGGAGTAGAGACGCCGCCGGCCAAGGCGGAGGAAGCCTGGACCTGGGATGAGTTCGTGGAGGCCGCGAAAAAGCTGACAATCGACAAGAACGGGAAGAACGCGTCCGAACCGGGCTTCGACAAGGACAACATCAAGCAGTTCGGCGTCTCGTTCGAGAACTGGTACGGACCGGTCATGGCGCATATCGTCAACAACGAAGGCGATCTCGTCTCCGCGGACGGGACTAAGTTTGCGCTCGACCAGCCGGAGGCGGTGGAGGCGATCCAGAAGTTGGCGGATCTGATCAACGTCCATCACGTCGCGCCGAATCCGGTGCAGGCCAAGTCGATCCCGTCCCAGGCGGTCGCCCTGCAGTCCAGATTGGTGGCGATGAGCATGCACGGCCAATGGATCAACCTGGACCTCGGTGCCGCGAAAGTGAACTATGACGTCGGCGTTCTGCCGAAAATGAAGCGGAGCGTGGCCATGGGCATCAGCGGTGTGAGCGCGATGTTTAAAGCCACCAAACATCCGGAGGAAACGTGGCTTTTGACCAAGTTTCTCGCCGACCCGTCCGGGGCGCTGAATCTGTATCGGGATGGGCTCTGGATGCCGACGCTCAAAAAGTGGTACACCGATCCCGAGCTGGTGGCCCAGTGGGCGGAGAACAACCCGGCGCACCCGGCGGGCTTCAAGGACGCGTTTATGAACAATCTGCTGAACAACAGCACCCCTTCGCCGGTCTACTATGTAAAAAACTTCGGCAAGGTCAGCTCCCTGGCCTTCTCCGCCCTGGATCCGGTATGGCTCGGCAAGCAGAGTGCGGAACAGGCGATGAAGGAGGCGGCCGCCAAGATTCAGCCGGAGATTCAGGGACGATACGATAAAAAGTAGATGGAGCAAGCCGGACCGGCGCGCTGCACGCCATATCACGATATGCGCGCCGGTTCTTCGGCGGAAGGAGATAAACCGATGAAAACGTTGGCTGATGCGCAACACACGATCACACCCGCCCCTGCCCCCTCGGAAGGGATCCGAAAACGCAAACGAACCGAGCTGAAATACGGGCTGCTGTTCGCTTCGCCCGTGCTGCTTGGCTACCTCGCCTTCGTGCTCGGGCCCCTGGTCATCACCTTCGCTCTCGGGTTTACCGAGTACAGTATGGTCGGCACCCCGAAGTTCGTCGGGCTCGACAATTTTACGAGGCTGTTTACGGGCAAAGAGCCGCTCTTTTACGACGCCGTCGTCAGCACGTTTTACTACGTGATGGTCAGCGTTCCGCTCGGCATCGGCTTTTCGTTCGTGCTCGCCTTGCTGCTGAACAGCAAGATCAAGGGGAGGGCTTTTTTCCGCGGCTTGTTCTATTTACCCGTCATCATCCCGCTCGCCGCATCCTCAGTGATTTGGCTCTGGATGCTTCAGCCCGACTTCGGCGTCGTCAACTATGTGCTGGGCCTGTTCGGAGTCCCGAAAATCCCCTGGCTGTCCTCGGACTCGACGGTGATTCCGACCCTGATCCTGTTCAGCTTGTGGCTGACGGGGAACACGATGGTCATCTTCCTCGCCGGTCTGCAAAATATCCCCTCGCATTTGTACGAAGCGATCGAAGTGGACGGAGGAAATACGCTGCACAAAATTTGGTACATTACGCTGCCGATGAGCTCGTCGATTATTTTTTTCAATACCGTGATCGGGTTCGTCAACGCCTTTCAGACGTTCGTGCAGCCGGCGGTGATGACGCAGGGCGGCCCCAATAACGCGAGCTATCTGATCGTTTACTACCTGTTCAAGGAAGGATTTCAGTTTACGAAATTCGGCACGGCCAGTGCGGCCGCGTTCCTGCTGTTCCTGATCATTCTGCTGTGCACGGCGGTTCTGTTCAAATTTTCGGATTCACTCGTTTATTATGAAGGGCAGGAGAGAGGAAAATGAAGCTGCGCGCGTTTGCCAGACGTCTGGCGTTATACGTGATTTTGTCCCTGGGCGGTCTGCTGTTTGTATTCCCCTTCTATTGGATGCTGCGGACCGCGTTCATGGGGATGGACGGACTGTTTCAGATTCCGCCCGCGTTTGTCCCGAAGTCGTTCGAACTCGATAACTTTGTGGAGGCGCTGTCCAGCAATCCGTTCGGCCGATACTTCTGGAACAGCACGGTCGTCACGGTGCTCTCCATCGCGGGAGTCGTCCTGTCCAGTTCGCTGTGCGCCTACAGTTTTTCGCGGATTTCATGGACCGGGCGGGACAAGGTGTTCGGTTTTATTCTGACCGGGCTTATGCTGCCTTTCTTTGTCGTGATGATTCCGCATTTTCTCGGATGGAAGTTTCTGCATCTGACCGATACGCTGGTTCCGCTCATCGCACCGGCCTGGTTCGGCGGCGGCGTGTTCAACATCTTCCTGCTCAGGCAGTTCTTCCTGACGATTCCCCGCGACATGGATGAGGCGGCAAAAATGGACGGTGCGGGTCATTTCCGGATCTACTGGAACATCATTATGCCGATCAGCAAACAGTCGCTCATCGTCATCGGGATGCTGACCTTTCTGGCCAACTGGAACGATTACCTGGCTCCCATGGTGTTCATTTCTTCGGAAAAAAATTACACCCTGATGCTCGGTTTGACCCTATTCCAGGGGACTTACTCGGCCCAGTGGCATCTCATGATGGCGGCGACCGCGATCATCGTGCTGCCTTCCTTGATCGTGTTTCTCATCGGCCAGCGGTATTTCGTAGAGGGCATCGCGATGAGCGGCGTCAAGGGATGAGTGAAGGTTGACCCCTCACCGCTTTATAATGATTAAGCAGTCGTCATAATCCTGTCCGTTTCGCACCGTTCTTTCTATATAATGGGGCTAAAAGGAGGGAGTAGGATGATGCATGTTCTGTTGGTGGACGACGAACCCGGTCATGTTCTCGGTTTCAGCAAGCTGCTGCAAAGGCTGAAGCCGGACGTCGCCGTCAGTTCGGCACGAACCGGGGAAGAGGCGCTGCGGCTTTGCGAAGCCCGGATCTTCGATCTGATCTTCACGGACATTCAAATGCCGCGAATGAACGGGCTTGAATTTATGGAACGGTTGGAACCGGGCCAGCGGGGGAAGGTCGTTGTGCTGAGCGGGTACGATTTTTTTGAATACGCCAGGAAAGCGCTTACGTTCGGCGCGTTCGATTATTTGCTGAAGCCGGTCGACGCCGGAAGGCTGGAAGAGGTGTTCCGCCGGGCGGAGGCGCTGAATGAGCGGGAGCGGCTTGAGCGGATGAGGCAGCAGGAGCTGGCGGCGAGGATCGACCGCATGGAGCCGGCCTACAGCGGGAAGCTGCTCCAAGCTTGGGCGGATGGAAGTCTGGAGGCCGAGCGGATGACGGAGCTCCGCGCGCTGCTCCCTTTTACTGGCCAGGGCGCGGCCTTATCGATCCGGAGCCGGTCAAAGTTCGGCCGGGTTGAGGCGGGCGAACTGCAGTCCCTCCTCGGACGGCGGGGAGGACAAAGCTTTTGCTTTGTCAGCGAGCAGGACGAGCGGGAAGTGATTTGCCTGCTCGGCGGCGATTCGCCGTCGGCGGCTTGCGAGACGGAGGCGGCGGAAGTGGAGGCCGTGATCGACGAGCTGGCGGGACGCCATGGCTCGGGAAGCCTGGCCGCCGGGATCGGAAGCCGGCGGGAGAGCTTGCTCGCGGAGGCGCATCTCAGTTTGCGCGAAGCCCGGCTTGCCTTGCTGGAGCGGTTTTATGAGGAGCGGATAAAGGTGTTCCCCGCCGGAAAATCACGCCTGGACGACAGCCGGCACCCGGTCGTGCCGACGGCCGCCGAGTCGGCCCTGGCGGAAGCGCTGCGGGCCGGCAACGAGGCGGCGTTGAAGGCGGCGCTGCATGCGTGTTTTGACCACTGGCGGCGCCCTCCTTTTCCGCTGCCGCACCGGCTGCGGGCCAAGTGCAAGCTCCTCCTGATCAAGCTGCTGGAAGGCCACGAGGTGCTTAGGGAGAGCGGGACCCATGAACATTTCCTTTGGGAAATTGACGAGGTTTGCGACCAGGCTTCGGGTTTTGCGCAGCTTGAGGAAGGCTGTCTGGAGGTGCTGCGGAAGGCCGTCCGTACGGTGGCGACGTGGAAAGAGGATCGGCGAAACCGGCTCGTCCAGCAGTGTCTGGATTTTATCGATGAGCGGTATGCGCACGATATTTCGCTGGAATCCACGGCGGAACGGTTTGGGCTTAGCCCGGGATATTTCAGCCAATATTTCAAAAACAAGCTGAACATCAATTTTACGGCCTACCTCACCCAGGTCCGGCTCAGCAAAGCCAAAACCTTTCTGGAGCGGGAGAACAAGCGGATCTACCAGGTGGCCGAGGCGGTCGGATATTCGGACGTGAAATACTTTAACCGCGTCTTCAAAAAAGAGTTCGGCATGACGCCGGAGGAATACCGCAAAACGCTCCGGCTGCTGCAAGGAAAGCGGGGCCGGTCGCCGGAATGATGCCGTTCTTCCGCCGGTTCGCCCGGCTAAAATTTCGCACCAAGCTGATCGTCTACTATGTTCTCCTGATCACCCTCCCTATGATCCTGATCAGCTACGCCTATTACCGGACCAGTTCGGACATTATTCTCAAAAATGCCAGCGACAGCATGCGGGAGGTCGTGAAGAAGAACAATCAGTACAACGACATTGTCCTCAACCGGATCAAGGATCAATCGCTATCCCTTCTGGCGGACCCGGATTTGTTCCGGCTCTTCGACAGACCCCGGCCCACGGATCTGCTGGAGCTTCTTCGGATGGACCGGGAGGTGTCCGAAATTTTGAACAAATATTATGCCTCGGAGCCGGGAATCGGCAGCGTACAGCTGGTGACCAGCTATTACAGCTTCGGCGGCATGGCTTCGTCGACGTCCCGTCCGACGTTCGTTTCCGTAAGGCCCGAGAAGCTTCACGCTTCAGGGGTGTATCAGCAGGCCGCGCGGGCGGACGGCAGGCTGATCTGGGTCCCGACCTACGATTTCGCCAAGCAGTTCGATCAGCAGGAGCTGGCGGACATGGATCCCGGGTACAGGTACGTGTTTTCGGCGGCCCAACTGCTCAAAAGTTCCATCGTGCAAAACGGAGTCGTCCACAGTTGGGGAGAACGCACCGAGAATCCGCTGCTGCTCATCAACTTTAACGAGAGCTTCTTCCGTTCCTCCCAGGTAAGCGGAAGTGCCATCGAGGGCGCAACGATGTACGTCGTCTCGGAACGGGGCGACATCGTGGCTCATCCGGACGGCGGGAAAATTGCCCGTACGGAAGCCGCGGATTGGCTGAAGGCCGCGGTGCGGACCGGGACGGGAACGTTGGTTTCGCGCGTGAATGGGGAGAAGGTGCTGATCTGCTACGATACCTCCGAAATCACGGGCTGGCTCAGTGTCCTGGTTGTCCCCTACGGCAGGTTGATCAGCGATTTGCCGCTGATTCACACCTACAGTTTGTATATCGCGGCCGTATTAATCGGGGTTTCCGTGGCGGTGGCGTACATGATTTCGGGCCGGCTTACGAAACCGATCAAGAAGCTGCTGGTGGCGATCCAGTTGACCGGCAGCGGCGTGTTTTCCACCAAAATTCCCGAGCAGGACGATGTCGAGTTCGGCATTTTAATCCGGAAATTCAACCAGATGAACGAGAAGATCAGCGACCTGATCGATGAAAACTACAAAACCCAGCTTCGGGAGAAGGAAGCGGAAATCATGGCGCTCAACCTGCAGTTGAATCCGCATTTTCTCTACAATACGTTGAACGTCATCAACTGGATGGCGCTGGAACGGAACGAAACCGCGATCAGCCAAATGCTGGTCAGCCTGTCGACCATGCTTCAATATACGGTCAAAAACAAACAGGAACTGGTGAGTTTTGGCGATGATCTGATCTGGCTCAAAAGCTATCTGCACATTATGGAGATGCGGTACTTCGGCGTGTTTGAAACCCGGTACGAGCTGGACGAGATCCCGCTGGACTGCCGGGTGCCGAAAATGTTCCTTCAGCCGGTGGTCGAGAACGCCATCATCCATGGTTTTTCCTCCGTTTCGAACGGAGGCTTGCTGCGCATCGCCGGGCGGGATGCAGGGGACCGCCTGGAATTTATCGTGGAGGACAACGGCAGGGGGATGGAAGCGGAAGCGCTGGAATCGCTCTGGCGTCCTGAAGCGGCCGGGGTGGGCCTGAAGAACGTGAATAACCGGATCAAATTGTTGTATGGCGAATCCTACGGGATGCAGGCTTTTTCGATTCCCGGGGGAGGGACGCGGATGAAAATAACGCTGCCGAAACAAAGCGGGATGGAAAGGCTGCCGGAACCCGGAAAGGAGGTGATGCGGAGGTTGGGCGAGCGATAGAAACGAAGGATCGGATAAAGGGAGAGGGCTGTTCTGGTAAATTGCGATTAGATGAGGAGGAGCGGCGCATGAGAGGACACGGCTTAGGATTGGCTAAACCTTTGAAGGTACTATTCGGGGTAGTTGTCGCCAGTACGCTGGCTTTCGTTATCCCCCAAGCGGCTTCCGCCTACACGCTCTCCAATGGCGACTTCCGGGTGACGACCGGGGAGCATGGCGAGATCACGAACCTGCAAATCGTCGGGGATCGTTTTCCTACGAATTACGTGATGAACGCATCCAACGCCCCGCAGCAAAACACGCCGGACCATCAGTGGCTGGGTGAATTAATGTTTAAGTACCGGCTGAACAACGGCGCCTGGACGACCGCCTGGACCAACCGGTCCGCCGACGGACGGACGCAGAGCCAGAACGGCAACACGGTCAACGTGACGTATCAGAATTCCAGCCATCCCGAAGGGATACGCAATTTTAAAGTCGAGCAATCCTACGCTTTGAACGGGGATCATTTGCGCTGGGCGATCAAGGTGACGAACACGAGCGGCCGGACGCTGGAAATCGGCGATTTCGGCTTGCCGCTTCCTTTTAACGAGTATTGGTCCGGAGGCAACAATGAACAAATTTACGAGTCCCGGGTCGTGACCCATTCCAACGTGGCGAACAACAATTCTTACATCACCGTGCAGCGCCCGAGCGGTATCGGCGACACCTTGCTGATGGTTCCCGATTCCACAACCGGCGCCGGATTTGAATATATGGACAACTGGCGGGTCGAGGAGCATCCCGGAAGCAAATGGGCCGCCGATCAAGGGGGCTGGTCCGAGGGTTTGACCGTGTTTTATATTCACTCCAACGTCATCAAAAGTACAAACCGCGGTTACCTGCCGAATACCAGCCTGATTTTGAAACCGGGCGAGAGCAAAACGTACGCCTTCAAGTTTTTTAAGGCCGCAAACGAGCAGGCGGTGAAGGATCGGCTGTACGAGGAAGGCCTGATCGACTTCACGGTGGTTCCCGGCATGATTGTGCCGACGGATCAAACCGCCAAGTTCAGCTTGCGGACGAAAAAGCCGATTCGCTCGGTTCAGGCGCAGCATCCTGCGCAAACGACGCTTGAGCCGATCGGTACGGAACCTGGAGGCCATCATTTGTACTCCCTGCGTCTCGGTAAACTCGGGACGAACGACATCACGGTCCACTACGGCGACGGCGAGAAAACGGTGCTGCAGTTCTACGCCATCGAGCCGATTGCCGATGCGCTGCAGCGCCATGCGACGTTTATGGTGGAGCATCAGCAGTGGAATGTTCCCGGAGACCTGCGCGACAAGGTGTTTGACGACTGGATGATGCAGACGAACTCGAAAAGAAATGTTTTTAACGGGTATTGGGGATGGGGCGATGATTGGGGGCTCACGCACGGGCAGTTCCTGGCCGAGAAAAACGTGCAGAAACCGGTCGCCTCGGAAATTATCGCCGTGGATGAGTATCTGGAGACCGCGATCTGGACCCATCTGATGAACGGCCACCACGAGGATTATTTGATTCACGATTTCCTGATGCCTGAGCCGAACACGACGCCGACCTACCGGGGTTACGCTTATCCGCATGTGTACAACACGTATTTCAGCATGTACAAAATCGCGAAGCTGTACCCGGATCTGGTGGAATACCAACACCCCCGGTCCACGTACTTGCTTCGGGCCTACAATATTTTCAAGGCGCTGTATGAAGGACCGGTCGCCTACAATTGGAATACCGGGCTCATGGGCGAACTGTCGACGCCGGACATCATCAAGGCGCTGCAGGACGAAGGCTACACGGCGGAAGCCAACGATCTGAAGAACAAAATGGCCACGAAATACAACAATTTCAAGAATACGACATATCCTTACGGATCGGAGTACAACTACGACAATACCGGCGAGGAGTCGGTTTATACGTTGGCCAAGATGTACAACAATCTTTCGATGATGGAAAAAATCAACACGAAGGTGCGGGCGACGCGCGGTCATATGCCGCTGTGGTATTTCTACTCCGTCCCCGTGACGATTACGGGCGAGCCTTGGTGGAACTTCCAATATACGGTCGCGCTGCAGGGCTACGCGATGGACGATTGGGTCCGTAACCATTCCAAGCAGCCCGAAGTGGAGCAGCGTTTGACCTACGCCTCGAAGATCGGCAATGTCAGCGCGATCAACTCCGGGCAAATCAGCTCCGATCCGGCCGATATCGGCGCGGTGGCGTGGACCTACCAGATGACCAAAGGCAATCATGGGGCCCTTGGCGTCGGAGGCGGGCCGCTCTTTAACGGTTGGCGGGGGATGTCCGGGGAAGCCGATCTCGGCTTGTGGGGCGCGATCCAAATTTTGAGCGCCGACGTGGCGGTCGACCCGCTTTTCGGGGTGTACGGCTACGGCGCGGAGGTGACGGATGAGGGTAGCCGGTACGTGGTCGTTCCGAAAGACGGCGTCTTCCAGAAGCTGAATCTGATCACCGAGAAGTTCGGCATGGTCATGGAGCGGGATAAGTACACAGAGGCAGCGGTTTCGAAGGCGAAGGACGGTATCCGGTTTACGCTCGCGAGCGCAACGCCGGGGACGGCGCATACGACGCATGTCACATTTACCGGTCTCGCGCCGGGCTCCTACGATATTCTGATCAACGGCACCAAGGCGGGGACGGTGAGTTCGGTCGGCGGTAAACCGGCCGTGGCCGCGCTGTCGATCGGCGAGGCCGCCCGGTACGAGATCGAGCTTCAACAAGGCGACGGACCCGGGGAGCCGGAGCAGGTTGATCTGGCCCTGTCGGCGACGGCATCCGCCTCCTATGTATCCCCGTGGGAAAGCCTTGCCGGACTGAACGACGGCTATGAGCCGGTCCATTCGGCCGACCGCGGCCACCCCGTTTACGGAAACTGGGACAATCCGGGGACGACGCAATGGGTCCAATACGATTGGAACGAGAACGTGACGATCGACCGGGTGGACGTGTATTGGTTCGACGACGATGCCGGGATCGACCTGCCGGCGTCTTACTCGATCCAATACTGGAACGGGTCGGCCTGGGCGGAGGTCGGCAATGGATCGGGTTACGGGCTGCTGCCCGACCGGTACAACACGACCACCTTCGCGCCGGTAACGACGAACCGGATCCGCTTAAACGTGAAGGCCAAAGAGGACTTCTCCACGGGCATCCAAAGCTGGCGGGTTTACGGACCTCAGCTGTAACCTCATAGAACCGGGGCCTTTCCGGGTTGGAAGGGCCCCGGTTATTTTTGTTTCAGGGACGATTGCAGCATATCGCAAGAGGCCGATCCTCCCAGAGAGCGAGGCGGCCCCTTTTCTAAACCGGATACCTGTGGTAAAATATAGGCGTATTTTTGGAAAAGCAGGTGTTAAACGATGTATATTCGTCTTGTCAAACTGGTTAGGGAACTCCGCTCCGTACAACTGTTCACGATGAAGCATTGTGCGGAGCTTAATCGGGGAATCGTCTAGATTCCATATTCATCGGGTTATAGCTTAGCGTTTAAAAGCGTGCGGATCGATACGCTTATTTAAATGCGGCTACAATCCGAGTGAATGATTGATTAAAGGGCCATGGACAATGCTTTTGTCCGTGGCCCTTGTGTTTGGTTCAAGGCTGTGCCATTCGCGGCAGCCAACCCAAAAGAGCAGAGGGCCGGCGTCTTGTTGACGCGGTTCCTCCGCTCTTTTTTATTTTGTTAGGGAAGAGAGGAAATACGTAATGAGTTTATTGGAAGTTTACGATTTGACGCACCGGTTTACGGACAAAACGCTATACCGAAATGCCGGATTGCAGCTGTTCAAGGGGGAGCATATGGGCATCGTCGGCCAGAATGGAGCGGGTAAAAGCACGTTGATCGACATTTTGACCGGGGCGCTGATCCCGGATTCCGGCACGGTGAAATGGCAGCCGGGTCTTAAGGTGGGGCATCTGGACCAGCACGCCGAGATCCGGGGATCGGACACGATTCGGGCCTATTTGCAAACGGCTTTTGCCGAGTTATACGCCTTGGAGAGCCGATTGAACGAGCTCTATGCGGAGATGGCCGCCTCTGGCGAATACGACAAGCTGGAGCAGGCGGCCAAGGTTCAGGAGAAGCTGGAGTCGGGAGACTTTTATCACGTGGACAGCCGGATAGACAAGGTGGCTCAGGGACTCGGCATTCAGGCTATGGGGCTTGACCGGCCGATCCGGGAACTGAGCGGGGGGCAAAGAGCGAGGGTGATCCTGGCCAAGCTGCTGCTGGAGGAGCCGGATGTGCTGCTGTTGGACGAACCGACCAATTTTCTGGACCAGGAGCATGTGGACTGGTTGGCCGGGTTTTTGGCCGGTTTTGACAGCGCGTTTATCCTTGTCTCCCATGACTATCATTTCTTGGATAAAGTCACAACCTGCATTTGTGACATCGAGTTTGAATCGATCCGGAAATATACGGGCAAATACAGCGATTTCGTCCGTCAGAAGGAGCATCTGCGGAAGGATTACTTACGGCAGTATCACGCGCAGCAGAAGATGATCGAAAAAACCGAGGCCTATATCCGCAAAAATATCGCCGGAGTCAACAGCCGCATAGCCCAAGGGCGGCGCAAACAATTGGAGCGCGTGGAACGGCTGGCCCCGCCGGCTTTCGCCCATAAGCCTTCTTTCTTCTTCAAGGAAATTCCGCTTACGGGGGAACTGGCCCTTTCGGTGAAGGGGCTGCAAATCGGCTATGACCGGCCGCTGCTGCCCGGGCTGAGTTTTTCGGTGGGAGGTGGAGAAAAGGTGGGGATTACCGGCTTCAACGGGATCGGGAAATCCACGCTGCTCAACACGCTGATCGGACGCATTCCCGCGATCGGCGGACAATTTCGGTTTGCGGAGAGCGTGCGGATCGGGTATTTTGAGCAGGAACTGGTTTGGGAGGATCTTGAAACTACGCCGATTCGCCATA
This sequence comes from Paenibacillus faecis, assembly GCF_008084145.1. Classification (GTDB taxonomy): domain Bacteria; phylum Bacillota; class Bacilli; order Paenibacillales; family Paenibacillaceae; genus Fontibacillus; species Fontibacillus faecis. The sequence goes on from NZ_VSDO01000002.1 coordinate 1,114,721, forward strand.
TCGCGGAGCATTACCCGCGAATGCCGGAGAAAGAAATCCGGCGCAGTCTGGCGCAATGCGGATTAAACGCGACGCTCGCCGCCCAGGCGATCGGCACGCTCAGCGGTGGGGAGCAGTCCAAGGTCAAGCTGTGCCGACTGGTGCTTTCGCCGTGCAATTTCCTGATTTTGGATGAGCCGACCAATCATTTGGACGCTGAGACCAAGGAGGCTTTAATGGCGGCTCTTACCGGGTTTAAAGGCAGCGTGCTGATCGTATCGCATGAGCATCCTTTCTACCGGGGATGGGTGGACCGGGTGATGAAGATCGAAGGTTAAAGTTAAGGCTGCCTAGTCAGGCGGCCTTATTCTTTCGGCTTGGTCTTATACACGCAATCTTTATTCGGTCTGGACTATTAGCCATCCAATATATCGTGAACGCAGACAGGGGATCGGATATGTCTCCTGAACCACTGCCGGGTATATAGAATTCCTGCGTATATGCATGTTTTTTTCTTGCTCAGACCGAAAATTTTAAAATTCCTGCGATTCTGCAAGAATTTTCGACGAAACCGGCTCGATTCGCTTAAATCGTTAGAAATACCTGCAGATTTGCATCTTTTTTCGCATCCGCTCGTAAAACGGCCTAAATACCTGCAGATTTACATCTTTTTGGAGTTCGAAGTGCGCTAGTGAAGTGAATTTGGAAGGTGTGAAGCAGCCTTGCGGTTACATTTCCGGAGCATCATGCGTGTCTTTTAAATTTTACATAAAATCTCTTTTCAGGAGGTTATTTGGGCGAATCTGTCGAAAGAAAGTAATACCACTTTGGGTTGGTGCGGACAATGCCGGGGTGGGATCCGCAATAACGGTCGCCAGTGCACAGCGGACGTATCACATAGATATTTGAATTTACAGGAGTGTTCGCTTTGGAGTTGATCCGCAAAATTGAAGAACTCCGGTCTGAATTGAATAAACTCGCTGTGTATAAACGCCTGGCCGACCGGGAATTGGTCAGTCTGAGTCAGAAGCTTGACCGGCTGCTGAATGAGTTTCAAAAGGACCAGCAAGCGAAATAAGCAGGCAAAGGGAGTCCGCGTTTTGCGGCTCCCTGCTTCATGGATAAAGTGCCGTTGCAGCTAGCCCGGATCACTATTCGCCGCGATTCTTGACGGCGGAAGAGAAACGGTCGAGCGCTTCCTTCAGGAGATCCTGCGGACAGGCCAGGTTGATTCGCAGGAAGCCTTCGCCGTTCCTGCCGTACAGCGAGCCCTCGTTGAAAGCGATTTTGGCTTCCTTGTACATGAGTCGTTTAAGTTCCGCGGAAGAGAGACTCAGCTTCCGGCAATCCACCCACAGCAGGTAGGTGCCTTCGGACGGGACCGGGGTCAGCTCGGGAAGGTGCTCGTCCAAATACCGGACGGCAAACTCCTGGTTCGCTTTTACATAGCCGAGCAGCGCGTCCAGCCAATCCTCGCTTTCGTTGTACGCCGCCATCGTGGCGGACGGGCCGAAAAAGTTGACGGATCCGATGCCCAAAGCCTCGATCATCCGATCGAACTTTCGTTTTAGCTCCCGGTTGGAAATGACGGTAAACGAGGTTTGCAGCCCCGGGATGTTAAAGGTTTTGGAAGGGGCCAGACAGGTGACCGTTCTTTCGGCAAAAGCTTCGGAAAGGGAAGCGAAAGGAAAGTGACGATGCTCCGGCAATACCAAATCGCAATGAATCTCGTCGGCGACGACTTTGACATCGTATTTCACGCAAAGATCGCCGAGACGTACCAGTTCTTCCTTCGTCCAAACCCGGCCGCCCGGATTTTGCGGGCTGCACAGCAGCAGCAGCTTGGCGCCATCCTTCATCAGCTCTTCCAGCCGGTCGTAATCCATCTCATACCGGTTTTCCTTCAACAGCAGCGGGCTCTCCGCCAGTTTTCGTCCGTTCTTCAGAATCACGTCGTAAAAAGGGTTATAGACCGGGGACTGCAGAATCACCGCGTCTCCAGGTTCGGTTAGCGACTGTACGGCGATGCTGAGTGAAGGAACAACGCCGGGAGAATCGGTCAACCATGCGGCATCGATGTCCCAATGGTGTCGTCGCCGGAACCAGCCCGTAATCGCCTGCACATATTCTTCGGTTCGGATCGTGTACCCGTAGATCGCTTGGGCGGCTCGTTCGTTTACCGCGCGTACGATCGCCGGGGCGCATTTGAAATCCATATCGGCTACCCACAAGGGAAGGACTTCGGGATCCCCGAACAGATTCTCCCCCTGGTCCCATTTATAAGACAGCGTCCCCCGGCGCAGGGTGCGTTCGTTGAAGTCATGACTCATCGGTTGCATACATCCTTTCGAAGGTTGGTAAAAAAGGACGCGAACCAGACTCTGGTCCGCGCCAAACCGTAAATGATGTTTGTTATGAGTTGTAACCGTCCACGACAAGCTCAAGCTCTCCGGTAGTGGAGTCGATGAGCATGCCGTGAACCGGTACTTGGGGGGGAAGCAGTGGATGATTTTTCACAATCTCCACAGTATGAATTACCCCTTCTTTTTCGTTATTAAACCCGCGAAGCCATTTTCTAAGTTTGATCCCCGAGTTCTCCAGCGTGCTCAGCACGTCCTGGGAAATGCCGCGTTCCTTCATGGAATCGATCATGCGCTCGGAATTCAGCGCGGCCATCCCGCACCCCGTGTGGCCTATAATGTAGACCTCCTGGGCTTTTAGCTCGTAAATGGCCACGAGCAGACTCCGCATGACGCTCCCGAACGGCTGGGAAATGACGGCGCCCGCGTTTTTGATGATCTTGGCGTCGCCGTTGCGCAAGTTCATGGCTCTGGGAAGGAGCTCGACCAGCCGGGTGTCCATGCAGGTGACAATGACCATTTTTTTCTCCGGAAACTTGTCCGTAATATAGGCCTCATAATCTTTGTTAGCTACGAATGTGCGATTGTACTCCAGAATGGATTGAAGCTGACTCATCGCTGATCTTCCTCCTTTGCGAGTGTGAATTTTACGGTAGTCGGCGGTCTATGAGCCGGAGGTTCGACTTATAAAACTGCGAGACGCCGTCCAAGCGGAAGGTTCCCCCGCTTTCCTCGGCGGTCAGCATCAGCCGCTCCTCAAAAAACACGGCCTGCATCCGGTCGATGGAAAAGGGAAAGGCGTCATTTTCCATGGGCATGTCATAAGGTCCGGGCTCATCGGCGATCTGCAGACTGGGGACGCCGCTCATCCCGCAGCCGCAATTCTCCGTATCGTAGACCAAGCGCATCAAGCCGGGCCGGTCGCCGATCGCCTCACGAATCATATGTTCCGCACGGGGATCCAGTTCAATTCTCATCGCGACACCTCCTACTTCTTTTCTGAAAAAATGTGAAAAACCCAAAAAGACCGTCTTAAAATTTGATTATACGTTTTGTAAAAAGTATCATCAAGAGGGATGGAAAAATTAGAGGATAGAGGTGGGATCCATTATGAAGCAGCAAACGGCAGATACATGGAAATCCTTTCTAGAGCTCCTGCGTAAAATCAAAAGCTATCATGAAGCGGTCGCGCTGATGCATTGGGATCTGCGGACCGGAGCGCCGCGGAAGGGAGCGGAAGTCCGTTCGGAGACGATCGGTGTGCTTTCGACGGAAGCATTCAAGCTGCAAACCTCTCGGGAGATGGGCGAGTATTTGAGCTACCTGCATCACGACACCGTCCTCGGGGAGCTGGATGAAACCGGGCGCCGGTTGGTGAAGCTGGTGAAAGAGGAGTACGATCGCAATGTTAAAATTCCCCCGGACAAGTTCAAAGAATACGCGGAACTTACGGCTCATGCCGAGACGCTCTGGGAAGATTTCAAGGAGAACGGGGATTTTGCCGGCTTCGAACCCTATTTGACCCGGATCGTCGCGCTTACCCAGGAGTTCATCGATTATTGGGGTCCGAAGGAAACGCGTTACGACACTTTGCTGGATATGTACGAGCCCGATTTGACCGTGAAAAAGCTGGATCAAGTCTTCGGTGAGCTGCGCGACAGGCTGGTTCCATTGGTGGATAAAATCACGGCCGCGCCGCATAAACCGCAGGCTCCGTTCTTGAATCAGCTGTACGATAAAGCTCAGCAGGAGAAATACGGGAAATTTCTGCTCGAACAGATCGGATACGATTTCGAGGCCGGACGGCTGGACGAGTCGGTGCATCCTTTTGAAATTACGCTGAATCAGGGAGACGTCCGGATCACCACGAACTACTTGCAGGATGATGTGACGAGCTCGATCTTCAGCGTGCTTCACGAGGGCGGTCACGCGCTGTACGAGCAAAATATCGGTAAGGAGTTGAACGGAACGCCGCTGAGCGAGGGAACGTCCATGGGGATTCATGAATCCCAGTCGCGGTTTTGGGAAAATTTCGTCGGGCGCAGCCGGGCTTTCTGGGAACGGTACTACGGCGACCTCCAGCAGCATTTCCCGGACCATTTGAAGGATGTCACGCTCGATGACTTCTATCGGGCCGTGAACCGGGTGGAAAATTCGCTGATCCGTATCGAGGCCGACGAGCTCACATACAACCTTCATATCATCATTCGCTATGAAATCGAGAAGATGATCTTTAACGAAAACCTTCCGATTAGCGAGCTGCCTAAAGTATGGAATGAGAAGTATAAAACCTATCTGGGACTCACGCCTCCGAATGACGGCCTCGGCGTCCTGCAGGACGTGCACTGGTCCGGCGGAAGCTTCGGATATTTCCCGTCCTATGCGCTCGGGAATATGTACGCGGCGCAAATTGCCCACACGCTCAAGAAGGAGCTGCCGCAATTTGAAGGGTTTGTGAAGGAAGGGAACTTCAAACCGATCAAGGAATGGCTGACCGACAAAATCTACAAGCACGGAAAAGCGTTGAAGCCGGCTGAAATCATCAAGAGCGTGACCGGGGAGGACTTAAACCCCGATTATCTGGCCGACTATCTGGAAGAGAAGTACAAAGAGATCTACGGACACTAACTAAGGGAGCCGCCCGCGTCAGTATAGATGACCGGGCGGCTTTTTGGCACGAACCGGTCATGGGTTCCCGTACCGTGAGGTAAAAAAGCGCTCATGCAGCCGGTAATATCCGTAAACCAGCGCTAAAGCCAAAATATAGGAAAGCGTTGTCCAGCCGACGTTCCAACCTTTTCCGTAACGAAGGGTGCCCAGGGCGACCAAAATAAGCTCCATGCCGGTGAGTAAAACGGAAGACAAAACCACCGCGAGCGCGTGGGCAACGCGCGTATGTCTGATCCAGTACAGCATCAGGCACGCGGTTACCGGATAGATCCCGGGGAGAAACTAAAAGATGAATTCACTACTTAACAAGCCGCAGAGTCTGCCGCACCAAAGGGAAAAAAGGATCAGTCTGACCGCAGTCTTTATCGGATTTGTAAGTCTCTCGGTTCTGCTGACGCTGACGATTTCCATCATCTCATCCACACAGGCGCAAAAAAAATCCCTGATCCACAATACGCTGGCCCTGAATTTTACCACCGCGGTTCAGATGAGTAAAACCATGGATTCGCTTTTTCAATTTATGCAGTCCGGTTTAACCCATGCAGCCGGCAACTTTAACGAATCTTGGGAAACGCTGCCCCAAGAAGATATGGAGTCGAGAACGGATCTGATCCGGAACAGCGGCGGCTATTTCAACTCCATCGTATTGGTGGATGAGGAAGGTAAGGTTCGAGCCACTTCCCCGAGTTCGATAGGGACCACGGGTTCGCGCATTACCTCCCAGGCAGGACGAACCGCCCTAAAGTCGAAGAAAGCTTTTATCTCGGAAGTCTATATGACTTCTGTCACAAAACGCATCATTGTATTTATCAGCGAGCCCCTATTTGACCAGAACGGGAATTACCAAGGCTTTATCGGCGGCAGCATTTATCTGCAGGACAAGAACGTCCTGAACCAAATTTTTGGAGGACAGTTTGAAAAGAACGGGACCTCTTACTTTTATATCGTGGACTCCAAGGGACAACTGTTGTATCACCCCGACAAAAACAGGATCGGCAAGGATATCAGCGCGAATCCGGTCGTCCAACAACTGATGAAAGGGAAGGGCGGGATGCAGCAGTACGTGAATTTGGACAAAGTGGATTCATTGGCGGGGTATACCCCCATTCCGTCTTCGGGGTGGGGAATCGTCGTGGTTTCGCCGACCAAGATCATTAATGATCAACTGTTACGTCACGTTCTTCAGCTTCTTCTGTATATGCTGGTCCCGCTTGCTGTTCTGATTTTTATTGTCGTCTGGACCGCGCGGCAAATCGTCAATCCGTTCGTTTCCCTCGCCAATGTGGTACGGAATTTTGAACAAGGAGGGTCGGTTCCGTCCAAGCCGCGCGTCCACTGGAATCGGGAAGCGGATTTGCTGACGGATACGGTCGTGAGGGCCCTCCACAATTTTCGGCGGCAGAGCGAACAGTTGACCCATGAGGCGATGACCGATCCCCTGACCGGATTGATGAACCGCAGGACGTTCGAGGACACGATCCGCCGCTGGATCGATCAGCGGGTGCCTTTTGCCATTCTGGTTCTGGATATCGATAAATTCAAAGTCATCAACGACACATACGGACACCAGACGGGGGACGTTGTTTTGAAGCAGGTGGCCGGCATCATACAGGCGGGGGTAACCCCGCAGGACGTCAGCTCCCGTTTCGGCGGCGAGGAATTTGTCGTGTTATTGCGTAATCTCGAGCCATCCGAAGCTTTTCTGAAAGCGGAAGAGATTCGAAAATCGGTCGAACAGGCCGTTCTCATCATTGATCACCCCGTCACCCTCTCCATCGGGGTGGCCCTATACCCACAGCACTCTTCAACGGCCACGGAGATCTTTCATCTGGCGGATAACGCCCTGTACCTGGCCAAAGAAGGCGGTCGCAACCGGACGGTGATGATTCAGGAGCAGGAGAGGGCCTGACGATCGGGGGGATTTAAATTAGCCGCATCCTTGTTAGGATGCGGTTTTTTGCCGCGGGCCGATCTATCAGGGCTGGAGCCGGGATCAGGCTAGGCCCCATAACCATTTGCTTGACCTTCGCATACACTACACCAGAGATATGATCCTAGTATGAAGGAAAGAGGTGATAGAGATGAAGGGGAAACGATACGCCATGCTGGCCATGGCGCTTGTCATGCTCTTCGCGGGAGCTTTGGCCGGCTGCGGCGGCAAGGAGAATACGGTCAAGATCGGAGAGGTGACCCGCTCCGTTTTCTACGCTCCACAGTATGTGGCGCTGGAAAAAGGTTTTTTTGAGGAGGAAGGGCTGAAGGTGGAGCTCCAGACGACGGCGGGCGGTGACAAAACGATGACGGCCCTGCTGTCGGGAGCGATTGATGTGGCTCTGGTTGGAGCGGAAACCTCCATTTACGTATATCAACAGGGAGCAGAGGATCCGGTCATCAACTTCGCCCAGCTTACCCAGACGGACGGGACTTTCCTCGTTTCCCGGGAGGCGGCGCCCGGCTTTGACTGGAACGATTTGAAAGGGAGCGTTTTTCTCGGCCAGCGCAAGGGCGGAATGCCGCAAATGGCGGGCGAATTCACCTTGAAAAAACACGGTATCGATCCCCACTCGGATCTGGAGCTGATTCAAAATATCGAGTTTGCCAATATCGCCGCGGCCTTTGCCTCCGGTACGGGGCAGTACGTACAGTTGTTCGAGCCCCAGGCCTCGATCTTCGAGCGGGAGGGAAAAGGGCATGTCATCGCCTCCTTCGGTACGGAGAGCGGCCGGCTCCCTTATACCGTATACATGACGAAGCAAAGCTATATCGCCCAAAATAAAGAGCTCGTCCAAAAATTTGCGAATGCGATCCAAAAGGCGCAGACCTGGGTGCAGGAGCATTCCCCGGAAGAAACGGCAAAAACGATCGCGCCTTATTTCAAAGACACGGATCAGGAAATATTGGCGAGCTCCGTAAAACGGTACTTGGAGCAGGGCTCGTATGCCGAATCTCCCCGGTTGGAGGAAGCGGCCTGGAATAATCTGCTGGATGTGATGGAAAGCGCGGGAGAATTGAAGCAGCGGGTGGAACTCGGTGAACTGGCCGATAACTCTTTTGCGGAGTCCGCGGGCAAGTAAACCCGGAAATCTCCGACGGGAAAGGAGCGTGAGACTTAGTGAGTCAAGTCCCTGTCGTTGAATTGAAAGACCTGGATCTGGTGTATGTGACGGACCGTGAGGCCGTGCTTGCTCTGGAGGGAATGAACCTGTCGGTCATGCCCGGCGAGTTCATCAGCCTGGTCGGTCCCAGCGGATGCGGCAAAACCACGCTTCTGTCCGTGATCGCCGGCTTGTTCCCTCCGTCTAGAGGGGAGGTTCTGCTGCACGGCAAGCCGGTAGCCGGGCCGTCCCCCGAGGTCGGGTACATGCTGCAGCAGGACTATTTGTTCCCCTGGCGCACCATTTTGAGCAACGCCTTGCTCGGGCTGGAATTAACGGGGCGGCTGTCGGAGGACAGCCAAGCCTTCGTCCTTGAACTGCTCGAAGGGATGGGGCTCGGGGGCACGGCGGATCGGTATCCCCATCAGCTATCCGGCGGGATGCGGCAGCGCGTGGCCCTGGTAAGAACATTGGCCACGAATCCCGATCTGCTCTTGCTGGATGAGCCGTTCTCCGCTTTGGATTATCAGACGAAGCTCCAACTGGAGGATTTAGTGGTGGACACCTTGCGGCAGCGGGGAAAGACGGGCATACTGGTCACCCACGACCTGTCCGAAGCCATTGCGGTCAGCGATCGGGTCATCGTGCTTGCCGCGCGGCCGGGAAGAATCCGCAGCACCTATGTGATTCCTGAGACCATCCGCGGGGCCCAGCCGTTCTATGCCCGTGAGGAAGCCGGCTTTAACGAGCTGTTCCACGAAATTTGGCGGGACCTCGAATCGCTTGAAGGAAAGGGGGAATAGCGATTGGATGAGGCGATGTCCAAAGGGAAGGCCGGCCCCAAATCCGCGTGGATCGAGGAGAAGTGGCGGGAGCATCTGAGGATTAAACGCCGGGGGAGCCGGCTGGTGTTGGCCACCCAGCTATTGCTGCTGGCCGTCCTGATCGGATTGTGGGAACTGGCCGGAAGGCTGGGATGGGTCGATGTTCTGATTTTCAGCTATCCTTCGAAAGTCGGCGGGCAGATCTTGAAGGACGTCCTTAACGGGGAGCTGTGGCCGCATCTGGCCGCCACGGTGGGAGAAACCGCGGTCGGTTTTCTTCTCGGTACGCTGGTCGGTACGCTGCTGGCGGTTTTGATTTGGTGGTCGCCTTTTTTGTCCCGGGTGCTCGACCCTTACATGGTCGTGTTCAACAGTATGCCTAAAGTCGCCCTCGGTCCGATTTTTATCGTTCTGTTCGGAGCCGGTTTTACGGCGATTGTCATTACGACGCTGTCCATCACCGTGATCGTCACTACGCTCGTGGTTTATAACAGCTTTAATGAAGTGGACGGCAATTACATCAAGGTGATTCGGACGTTTGGCGGAAATCGGCGGGATGTATTCATGAAGGCGATCTTGCCGGCTTCCTTTCCCGCGATCGTGTCCACGTTAAAGGTCAATGTCGGAATGGCGTGGGTAGGCGTGATCGTCGGAGAATTTCTGGTCGCCAAAATCGGGCTGGGTTATTTGATCGTTTACGGGTTCCAAGTGTTCAACTTCACCTTGGTGCTGGCGAGCCTGGTCATTATCGCGGTTGTCGCCACGGGGATGTATCAGCTTGTCGTATATGTGGAGCGGATCTTGCTCAAGGAACGCCGTTAATCTCCACTCTCGTCCAAATAAGCCGAAGCGATGAGCTTCGGCCTTTTGCTTTAAGTAATTTATCGGCGCGCATTGTGGGACGACAGGAAATCAAGTACGATAGGATGAAGAAATGAGCGTTTGTTTCTCTATACATATGAAAATGATAGGGTGGTTTCATGGGATTTCGCGTCATCAAAACGGCAATTGCCACACTAATCGCTATCATCGTCGCGGATTTGGCCGGAGTGGAGGGGGCGTTGTCCGCCGGGCTATTGGCCATCCTGGGGGTGGATGTCACCCGGAAGCGGAGCATCGCCACCGTAAGTTCCCGTTTTTTTGCGTCGATTCTCGGACTGCTGTTGGCTTTCGGACTTTTTTATATTTTCGGATTCCATATCTGGGTGCTTGTCGTCTACATTCTGATCGCATTCCCGCTGATTACGAGGGCCCATTTTAAAGAAGGCATCGTCACCAGTTCCGTTGTCGTCTTCCGCGTTTTCGGCGGAGAGGAATTGAGCGCTCATGTCATGCTGACCCAAATCGAACTGCTTGTGATCGGACTTGGAGCGGCCATGGTGGTCAATCTGGCTTATATGCCCAAAGCGGAGGACAAGCTGATCGAAATCCGCAGGCAGGTCGACGGGCTGTTTTCGGTGATCTTCCGTCATCTAGCCCAGTCTTTGCGCGATCCCTATCATCTTTGGGACGGGAAGGAAATCATCGAAGCGGGCCAACGGATCGATGAAGGTCTGGCGTCCGCCAAGCGGGCCCTTGAGAATCAATTGATTTCCGCGAGCGACGCGTGGTCCGTATATTTTTATATGCGCAAGGAGCAGCTTGGCCGAATCGAAAGCATGCTGGAGCTGGTTTCCTTTGTGTATCAGCGGATGCCCCAAGGAGAAATAACCGCCTTATTGTTCGATCGGCTGAGCCAGGACGTGTTGACCGAGGAATATACGGGACAAACGGAGCTTATGCTTGCGGAACTGGAGAAGGAATTCAGACGGATGGAGCTGCCGTCGACCCGTGAAGAATTCGAGATCCGATCCGCGATCCTGCAACTTTGCCGGGAACTGGCGTATTATTTGAATATCGCCAAGAAGGATAAAGCCCCCGCATCGCTCAAATCTTCGGGAAAAGGGAGCGGGGGATTGGCCGGGGAGAAATAAAAGAACAGGGGCGAAAATATGGAAGTTGCGCCAAATAAATAGTAAAAGAAGGAGCCCGGGGAAAGAGCCGGGCTTCTTTCACATATTTATTTCTCTTGGGCTATTCAACATTCGCCCAGTTCCTGCATACATATGTAGTGAATGATGTATGGAGGAGGTTTCAATCATGTCATTGAAATATCAAAGTAGAGAGATCATCACGAAAGCGATCTGCGGAAAAGGTCGTAAGTTCTCTACCGTAACACATACCGTGACTCCGCCACACAAACCGACGAGCATACTGGGGGCGTGGATTATCAACCACCAGTACGAAGCCGTCGCGGCGGGAGACGGAATTGAAGTTATTGGTACTTACGATATCAACATCTGGTACTCCTATGACAGAAATTCGCAGACCGAGGTTGCCAAGGAGACCGTGTCGTACGTGGAAAATGTGCCGCTCAGTTACCTGGATTCCAGACATCGGGCTTCAACAGTGGAGGTTACCGCGGAGGCAACGCAGGAACCGAGCACTGTTGAAGCCAGCGTATCGGGAGACGGGCGGGTGGCGATTCGCGTCGAGCGGGAATTCGCCGTCGAGCTTGTGGCCGAAACGAAGCTGAACGTTCTTGTCGTACCTGGCGGTGTGGACGGGGACAAAGATTACGATTTTGGATCCGAGCTCGGGGATTACGAAGATCTGGATCCGGACCTCCTCGACGACGAATTGTAAGAGGCTGTGGCTGTTTTAATCTTCCCGGCAATTTGAATATGCAGTTATGGTCTACTATATGCGGCAGGGGCGTCGTCGTCGAGGGCGGCTGCCCTCTTTTTGTTTTTTTTTGAGCGGGGTCCTTTGGGGCCTTATTTTGAGACGCAACCATTCTTTAAAAAGTAGTGCCGAGAAAAAAAGGGGCCGTGGTATGAAAACGAGGCATATGTTGAGAATCAAGTCGGCTAGCGGCGACTTCAGCCGCAAATTAACGCGCGCGTTATTGGAACAAGGCGGGGTCAATAAACTGCACAGGAAATCCAAAGCGGAGCTGCTATACGGGCCGCCGGAGAAGCCAGGCTTCCATCGTCCGGCAGAGGTGGAGGAATGGGAGCTGAATAGCGAGGCGGTTCGCTTCGCCTCGATCCCGCGGGACCGCGTCGAGGCCGCTTTGCGTTCGGCCGGGCTGCCGGCGGAATTCGCCGGGCACAAGGAACAAACCGGCGCGAGAAACGGTTTCGTGCGGCGCTATGCCGTCGCCGTGTTCAACCTGCGGGCTCTGACCGCGGTTCCGGTTCAGGCGCCGGGCACCATGCCTCTGCCGGGAGCCGGGGGGCAGCCGGATCCGGCTTCACCGCTATGGAGACGCCTGGAGAAGACGGCCGTCCGGGCTCTTTATACCTTTGGTCTCGATTTCGGGGAAGCGGTGATCCGGGCCGGGGAGGAAGGGTGCTATACGATAGAGAACTTGAACCCCTCGCCGACCTGTGGGGGGACAAGAGCCGTGGCTCTTTTCGCCGAAGCGATGGCCGGGCTGCTCCGGGAGCTGGAGGAGGCGGACGAGCGCATCTCCGAGCGTTTGATCGGGATGGATCCGGAGTTTTTGCTCTATAACGGCAAAACCAAAAAAGTGGTGCAGGCCTCCCGTTACCTGGGGCGGCAAGGCATCGCGGGCTGCGATATCCTCCGCTACCGGGGCCGGCGGCTCTTCCCGGTCGCCGAGCTGCGTCCCGAGCCGGGAAGGGAACCGCGGGACGCCGCCCGCGAGCTGCTGCGCGCCTTCCGTGCGGCGAAGTCCGCCATCACCGACGGCGAGCTGCTTTGGCTGGCCGGGGGGATGCCGCAGCGCGGCTTTCCCCTGGGCGGTCATCTGCATTTCAGCGGAGTCCCGCTGACCGGAGAACTCCTGCGCACGCTCGACAACTATCTCGCGCTGCCGACGGCGCTGCTCGAGGACAGCCGAAGTGCGGGGCGTCGCCCACAGTACGGTTTTTTGGGCGATTTCCGCCGAAAGGATTACGGCGGTTTCGAGTACCGCACGCTGCCCAGTTTTTTGATTTCGCCGCTGGTGGCGAAGGGCGTGCTCGGGCTGGCGGGCCTGATCCTCAAAGACTACCGGTTGCTGCGGAGACGGCCGCTGCATGAGGTGGCAGTACGAGAGGCGTTCTATCATGCGCGCAAGGAAGCGCTTCGCAAAGTGTGGCCCGAGCTTGCGAAAGATATCGCCGCGTCACCCGGGTATCCGGAGTACGCGGAATATATCGCCCCTTTTCTCGAGGCCGTCCGGTCCGGCAGGGTCTGGGACGAATCCGCGGATATCCGCCGGCCGTGGAAACTGCAAACCGACTCGTAAGCCTTCCTCCCTTTCTGGTATAATAGAAATCTATGAAAGGAAATTTGGAGGGTGCTCATGGCTACTTATACGCCGATGATTCAACAATATTTGAGTGTCAAAGCCCAGGCGCAGGACGCTTTTCTGTTCTTTCGGCTGGGGGATTTTTATGAGATGTTCTTTGACGACGCGCTGCTCGCTTCCAAGGAACTGGAAATCACGTTGACCGGCCGCGAAGGCGGCGTGGAGGAGAAAATTCCGATGTGCGGCGTGCCGTACCATTCGGCGGAGAACTACATACACCGTCTCATCGAAAAGGGCTACAAGGTCGCCATCTGCGAGCAGGTGGAGGACCCCGCCGCCGCCAAGGGCGTCGTCCGGCGGGAAATCGTACGCGTGGTCACGCCGGGTACGGTGATGGAAGGGAAGACCGTCGGCGAACGCGCCAACAACTATCTGATGTGCGTCACGGAACGGGACGGCCTGATGGCGGTGGCGTCCTGCGATCTTTCGACCGGCGAGCTGTACGTGACGTCGGCCCCGGCGAGCAAGGAATGGCTGCGCGATGAGGTGGGGATCTACGATCCTTCCGAAGTGATCGGAGATGAGGCGCTGCTGGACTGGATCCGCGAGCAGGCGGCTCCGCTCGGCAAGGCGATCGTGTTTACCCCTTGGGACAAGGGGAAAGATGAAGCCGGCCGCCAGCAGTTCGGCGAAGCCGCCTGGATCCGGCTGGAGAGCGAGCGCCGGGAATGCATCGCGCTGCTCGTCGGTTATCTGGCCGAAACGCAGAAACGTTCGCTCGGCCAGCTGACGAAAATTTCCGCCTACGAACCCGAGCAGTATATGATCTTGGACCCGTTCACCCGCCGCAACCTGGAATTGGTGGAAACGGTAAGGGAACGTTCGAAGAAAGGCTCGCTGCTCTGGCTGCTCGACCGGACGGAAACGTCGATGGGAGCGCGGCTGCTGCGGCGCTGGATCGACAAGCCGCTGTTGCAGCGCAGCCGGATCGAAGAGCGGCTGGAGGCGGTGGATGCCCTGTATAACGGGTTTATCCTGCGGGAAGACCTGCGCCAGTCGCTGCTGGAAATTTACGATCTGGAGCGGCTCACCGGCCGGATCGCCTTCGGCAGCGCCAACGGGCGCGATTTGATCGCGTTGAAAGCATCGCTGCGGCAGGTTCCGGCGATCAAAGAGCTTTGCGCGGCATCCCCATCCTCTACGCTCCGGGCCATCGCGGCGGATATGGACGATTGCGGCGATTTGGCCCAATTGATCGAAACGGCGATTGCGGACGAACCGCCGGTGTCGGTCCGGGACGGCGGAGTCATTAAGGGCGGTTTCCATGCCCGGCTGGACGAGCTGCGCCTGGCCGGCACGAACGGCAAGCGCTGGATTGCGGAGCTGGAGGCGGCGGAACGTCAGGCGACCGGCATCAAATCGCTGAAAATCGGCTACAACAAGGTGTTCGGCTACTATATCGAAGTGACGAAGTCCAACCTGTCGGCGCTGCCGGAAGGACGCTACGAACGGAAACAGACGCTGGCCAACGCCGAGCGGTTCGTAACGCCGGAACTGAAAGAGAAGGAAACGCTCATCCTGGAGGCCGAGGAACAGATGGCCGATCTCGAGTACCGGTTGTTTAACGAGATCCGTGAACAGATCGCCGCGGAGATCGAACGGCTGCAGCGTCTCGCCGAAAAGATCGCCGAGATCGATGTCCTCCGTTCCTTGGCGGTGGTCGCCTCCGAGGGCGGGTTTGTCAAACCCGTGCTTACCGACGGCTATAATCTCGTCGTGGAGCAGGGGCGCCATCCGGTGGTCGAATCCGTGATGAAGGATACGGCTTTCATTTCGAACGGCACGGAGCTGAAAAGAGAAGAGGCCAGCATCCTGCTCATTACCGGCCCGAACATGGCGGGCAAGAGCACATATATGCGGCAGGTTGCGCTCATTTCCATATTGGCGCAAATCGGCAGCTTCGTTCCGGCCGCCCGGGCGGAGATACCGCTGGTGGACCGGATCTTTACGCGAATCGGGGCGGCGGACGATCTGATCGGCGGACAGAGCACCTTTATGGTGGAAATGGCCGATATCCAAGTCATGACCGAAAAAGCGACCTCCCGCAGTCTGATCATTATCGACGAACTGGGCCGCGGGACTTCGACCAGCGAGGGAATGGCGATCGCGCAGGCCGTGATCGAGTACGTGCACGATCATATCGGCTGCAAGGCGCTCGTATCGACGCATTTCCACGAACTCGCGCACCTGGAGAACAGTTTGTCCGGCCTGCGCAATTATCGCATGGCCGTCCAGGAAAGCGGGGACAAGGTGCATTTTCTCCGGAAGCTCGTTCCGGGTGCGGCCGACACGAGCTACGGCATTTACTGCGCCCGGCTCGCGGGGCTGCCGGGCGGAATCATCGAGCGGGCTTACGGCTTGCTTCAAGGCTTTGAGCAAGCCGCCGCCGCCGTGACCGCGGGAAGCCTCGACGAGGTGCAAGCAGCGGCCGCCGCTGCAGGGGAGACCGTGGGGAACGTGGCGACGGTCCAAGCCGCGGAGGCGCAGAGTGAGGCGGTTCGACGCGTTGCGGAGGAGGCGCAGGCTCGAGCGGAGCAAGTCGGCGGTGATCTAGCGGAGAAATCCGAGGCCGGTGTCGTGCAGCTGTCGATTTTTGACGACGAGCCCCCGGCGAAAAAGCCGAAACCGGCTGCGGCGGAGGATGCCGGAATGCGTCAGATCGTGAATATGGTCAAGAATGCCGACCTGATGAACATGACGCCGCTCGAAGCGATGCAACTGGTGAATGAACTCAAGCAAAAGGCCAAGCATTTGTAACGAGTGCGGGCTGTCTATGCTAAGGGAAATAATAGCCGCTATTTCGTATCAAGGAACCTTTTTAAAAAGGTAACGGAAATCATAGCTGCTATTACGTAAAAACCGCCAGCTATGGTGTGTGAAAATCCAAAATAGGCGCTATGGCGTCTGTTAGAGAACGGATGAGGATTTTTTTCATGAAATAGCGGCTGCTGCGTCCGTTAAAAAGTCTAGTGCCCCTCCAGACATCGTAAATAGGAGAAAAATCGTATTGAACCCGTGAAGATCAAGGGGCCTGGCGCATTTTCCGACCCTTCCAACACCAAAAAGATGCAAATCTGCAGGTTTTTTAGGCTGGTCACCAGGGGGATTCGAAAAAAGATGCAAAATTGCAGGAATTTCTGACGATTTTGAAGAACCGAGTCGATTTCGCCGAAAATTGCTGCAGATCTGCAGGTATTTTGAAATTATTGTTCCATCCAGGAAAAAAACATGCACATATGCAGGAATTTTATGTTATCAAGGATGTCTGATGGGGCACTAAAAGTGCATCCCGTTAATCGGGAGCGATAAATATCGGGTAAATCGAGCAGCAGCGCAAGGGAGGGACGAGCTGTGGCAAAAATCACTATACTGGACGAGCATATCGCGAACCAGATCGCTGCGGGGGAAGTGGTCGAACGTCCGTCATCGGTCGTCAAGGAGTTGGTGGAGAACGCGGTGGACGCCGGCGCGAGCAAAATAGAGGTGCAGGTCGAAGAAGGGGGCCTTGAGCTGATCCGGGTCACGGATAACGGCTCGGGGATCGAGCCCGAGGACTGCGAAACCGCTTTTTACCGGCATGCCACGAGCAAGATTACGGCCGGGCGGGATCTTTTTCAAATCCGCAGTCTGGGCTTCCGGGGAGAAGCCTTGCCGAGTATCGCCGCGGTCGCCAAGGTCCGGCTGGTTTCCTCCAGCAACGACAGCGGATTGGGCCGGGTGATCGCGATCGAGGGCGGAACGCTCAAAGAAAATGAGGATACGGCCGCTCCCCAGGGTACGGAAATCACGGTTCGGGAATTATTTTACAATACCCCGGCAAGGCTGAAGTATATGAAGACGATCCAGACGGAGCTCGGCCACGTCTCCGACGTGATGTACCGTCAGGCGCTGGCGCATCCGGAGATCGCCTTTTCGCTCAAGCACAACGGGAACACCCTGCTGCAAACCCAGGGCGGCGGGGATCTTTTGCAGGTTATCGCTTCCATTTACGGCATCAATACGTCGAAATCGATGATTCCGATCGCGGCCGAAAACCTGGATTACCGCATTTCCGGGTTCATCGGGCTGCCGGAGCTGACCCGCTCCAACCGGAGCGCGATGTCCACGATCGTCAATGGACGCTTCATCCGCAATCAAGGGCTGCATCAAGCGATTCTGCGGGCCTATCATACCCTGCTGCCGATCAACCGTTATCCTTTGGTCGTCATTTCGCTGGATATGCACCCTTCCCTGGTCGATGTGAACGTGCACCCCGCCAAGCTCGAGGTACGTTTCAGCAAGGAAGCGGAGTTGAACGCGTTCGTGGAAGAGAGCATCCGCGCCGTGCTGTCCGAGCAAGTCCTTATCCCTCAGGTCGTCAAGCAGCAGCTCGGGAAGTCGGGCTCCGGCTCCGTGATCCAGGAGCAGTTTCACTTCCCGGCGGCCCGGCGGGAAGCGGCCGCAGCCCCGGCGGACGCCGGCGCAGGCAGCGCCGCCGGGGCCACGGCGAGCCCGGCGGCGAACGCGGCGAGCCCTGCCGCGCCCGAGGCGGGCTCGCGCAACGGCACGGGCGCCGGCGCGCCGCCGCAGCCGGGCGGTGCCTTCGCCGCGGGCGGCGCCTCCGCGCTGCGCGAGCAGGCGCCGGCCTACGGCAGCGCGGGCGCCGCACAAGCGCGCGCCGGCGCCACTGCGGCGCCGCCCGAGCCGCCGCGCCGGGTCCCGGACGCCGGCCAGCCCGGCGTCCGAGGCACCGCCCCGGCCGGCGGGCCTGCGGCCGCGGCGATGCCGGAGGCGCTCTACGGCGCTCCGGAACACGCGCCCGAGCTGCCGGCGTTTCCCGAGCTGTCCCTGATCGGACAGCATCACGGCACTTATCTGATCGCCCAGAATGAACAAGGGCTCTATCTAATCGATCAGCACGCCGCCCATGAGCGGGTGAATTACGAATATTACTATGAGAAATTCGGCAATCCGGCCGACGCTTCGCAAGAACTGCTTCTTCCGATTACGCTGGAATTTACGCCTGCCGAAAGCGAGAAACTGAAGGAACGTCTCTCGTGGTTCGAGCGGGCGGGCGTGATTCTGGAGCATTTCGGAGGCGGAACGTTTCGGGTCGTCTCCTGTCCGTACTGGTTCCCGGGAGGAGAGGAAGCCGAAATCGTCCGGGAGATGGCGGAATGGGTGCTCAGTGAACGGGCCATCGATTTGGCCAAGCTGCGCGAGAAATCTTCCATCCTCGTCTCCTGTAAAGCTTCCATCAAGGCGAACCAGAAGCTGACGACCGAAGAGGCGGATACGCTGCTGCAGCGGCTGGCCGCCTGCAAGCAGCCGTACACCTGCCCGCACGGCCGGCCGATCATTGTATCCTTTTCCAATTATGATTTGGAAAAATTGTTTAAACGGGTGATGTGAACGGAGGAACGAGAATTGTGATCATTACGACAGGAGATCATCCCGCGCGCGAAGCGGTGTCCAGGGCTGCCGCTCTCGCCGCCCTGGCGGAGGCGCCTTATATTCCGCGGAACCGGACGTCGCTTGCCAAGCTGTCCGCCCGTCACGGCGATCAGGACATCCTGGTCATTCTGGAAGGCGGGGCGCGGCTTTACCGGCCGGGACAGGAAGAAATGATGTTCCATCCCAGTATGGCGTTCGTCCGGGCCAAACGGCTGCTGAAAGGGGAGCGGGATCCGATGCTGGAGGCGGCCCGGGTTCGCCCGGGCGATACGATCATCGACTGCACGGCCGGTCTTGGCGCGGACGCGGCCGTGTTCGCCCTCGGCGCGGGACCCGAGGGAAGCGTCCTGGCACTGGAGGACTCGCTTCCGTTATGGAGTTTGCTGCACGAAGGTTTTGCCAACTACATATCCGGGGTAAAAGAATTTGACGAGGCTTTGCGCCGCATCACGGTCAAGCGGGCCGAGCACCTTGAAGTGCTGAGAGGGCTGCCCGACAAAAGCGCGGACGTCGTTTACTTCGACCCGATGTTTCGCGATCCGGTGCAGGAATCGTCGGCGATTTCGCCGCTTCGTGCCTATGCGAACAACGATAGCCTGGATGCCGAAGCTATTGTGCAGGCATGCCGGATCGCCCGCAGGACGGTGGTCCTGAAGGAGAAGAAAGGAAGCGGCGAATTCGAGCGTCTCGGTTTCGAAACGCAATCCCGCTCCCATACCAAAATTGCGTACGGAGTGATTTCGCTTGACAAGTCATAATA
The DNA here is from genome assembly GCF_008084145.1 of Paenibacillus faecis. Taxonomy (GTDB): domain Bacteria; phylum Bacillota; class Bacilli; order Paenibacillales; family Paenibacillaceae; genus Fontibacillus; species Fontibacillus faecis. The sequence continues at coordinate 1,134,202 of NZ_VSDO01000002.1, forward strand.
AACCCAAACTGCTGGTTCTGGTCGGCCCGACCGCCGTCGGCAAAACGAAACTGAGCATCGAGATCGCCAAGGCGTTCTCCTGTGAAATCATTTCCGGAGATTCTATGCAGGTGTACCGGGGGATGGATATCGGCACGGCCAAAATCCGTCCGGAGGAAATGGACGGCGTTCCTCACCATTTGATCGATGTGCTGGAACCGGACGAGGCTTTTTCCGTGGCGCGCTTTCAAGAGGAATGCCGATCGCTTATCCCGCAGATTCATGGCCGAGGACATCTGCCGTTTATCGTGGGGGGGACGGGGCTCTATGTCGAATCCGTCTGCTACGAATTCCAATTTACGGAAGCGGGGGCGGATGAGGCGTTTCGTGCGGAACAGCAGCGTTTGGCCGATGAACAGGGGCCCGAGGCCCTGCACGCCAAACTGGCGGCCATCGACCCCGAAACGGCGGGGAGGCTGCATCCGAACGATGTGCGCCGGGTGATTCGCGCGCTGGAAGTGTACCATCTGACCGGAGAGCCGTTATCGGCCAGTTTGGCGCGCCAGAGCAGGCAATCACCGTACGAGCTCTGCCTGGTCGGTTTGACAATGGACCGCCAAATGCTTTATAACCGTATTGAACAGCGTATTGACGAAATGATGGCTTCGGGGCTGGTCGATGAGGTGCAAAGTCTCCTGGACCGGGGATTTACTTCGGAGCTGGTATCGATGCAGGGGCTCGGGTATAAGGAGATCGCCGAGCACCTTGTGGACGGTGTTCCGCTGGACGTCGCGGTGGACAACCTGAAGCGGGATACCCGTCGGTTCGCGAAAAGACAGCTTTCCTGGTTCCGCCATATGAAAGACATATCTTGGGTGGATGTGGGTGACGGCACAAATTTTTCCGCGAATTTTGCAGCCGTACATGCTATAATAGCAGGAAAGTTTTCAGCTGATCTTGAATATAATTCTAAACACTAATTGATTCCTATTGGGGGTACGGCGAATGAACAAGTCCATTAACATCCAGGATACATGTCTGAATCAAATGCGTAAAGAGAGCATCCCGGTTACGGTCTTCCTGATCAACGGGTTCCAGATCAGAGGGACGATCAAAGCGTTTGATAACTATATCATCGTCATCGACAGCGACGGCCGTCAGCAAATGGTGTACAAGCATGCGATCTCCACGTTCCAGCCTCAGCGGAATGTATCGCTCATGCAGGATACCCAGAATGAGGGATAAGTCCGAATTGAAACTTTTTTGAATGCAGCACGTTTAATGGTATAGGAAATGAAGCGGAACAACCTGAAGATAGGTTGTTCTTTTCTTTCCGGGCCCAAACCGGCAAGGGTCCCATGATACAGAGAGATATGAGACGGGAAGAAGGGAGTCAAAACCATGTCTACCAACAGACCTTCCAGATTGGAACGGAGCAGCAAACCTTCTGCGAAATCGGAAACGAAGAAACCTGGCAAGAAGAAAAAGAAGATTACGCCCAAACGCTTGCTTTGGACCGCTTTTTTCACAATCGCCTTTGCCATATTCTGCGGGACTGCAGGCTTTATGTACATCACGGTCAGCGGTGAAAAGATCTTAAAGGAAAACGGAGACAAGCTGGTCATCTATGAAACGTCGAAAGTTTATGACCGTACCGGCAAGCTGATGGGCGAGTTGTCCATCGAAAAGAGCGAACCCGTGGATAAAGTTCCCGATTTGGTCAAAAAAGCGTTTATCGCTACCGAGGATAAGCGGTTTTATGAGCATAACGGGGTGGACTTCTGGTCCATCGGTCGCGCGGCGGTCAAGGACGTTATGGCCAGATCCCTCGTAGAGGGCGGCAGTACGATTACCCAGCAGCTCGCCAAAAACATGTTTCTGGACTTCGACAAGACGTTTTTCCGCAAAGCAACGGAGATGTCGATCGCAATGGCTTTGGAACGGCATAAATCAAAAGATGAGATCATTACGCTTTATCTCAACCGGATCTTTTTCGGACAAAGGGCCTACGGCATTAAAGCCGCTTCCCAGCGCTATTTCGGCAAAAGCAACCTGGAAGATTTAAAGTTGTGGGAAATAGCCACCCTTGCGGCCATCCCTAAGGGTCCGTCCAAGTACAATCCGGTCAGCAACCCGGAATTGTCGAAGCAGCGGCGCGCCGTGGTGCTTGACTTAATGTACCAGGAAGGCTATATCTCCGCCGAAGAGCGGGATGAGGCCAAGGCTGTGGATTACAATTATCAGCCACCGACCAAAAATGACAGCTATCAGGCCTTTAAAGATTACGTAATTAAAGAAGCCGAGGAAAAATTCGGTCTTACCGAAGACCAGTTGAACCGCGGTGGATACAAAATTTATACGACGATGGACGCCCAGGCGCAAAAAGCGGTTGAGAAGGCGTTCGCCAACGACGACTTTTTCGAAAAGAGCAAGGACGATCAGCAGGTTCAGGGGTCCATCGTCATCATGAACCATGAGAATGGCAGTCTGGTTGCGCTGCTCGGCGGACGGGACTATGAGCGGAAAGGCTTTAGCCGTCTGGACAGCCGGCGTCAGCCGGGATCCTCGTTTAAACCGATCGTTTCCTACGCACCGGCTCTGGAGAGCGGCAAGTTCACCCCAACTTCACTGCTCAGCAATGAGAAGCAGTGCTTTGGGGACTACTGTCCGAAGAACTTGCACGGATACTCCAAAACGATCGATATGACGACGGCCCTGACGAAATCGGAGAATATTCCGGCCGTCTGGCTCCTTAACGAAGTCGGGGTAGGAACCGGCGTCAAGTATGCCCAGGAGATGGGGATTAAGATGGACAAGAACGATCGCAACCTGGCGATCGCCTTGGGCGGTTTAACCCATGGGACGAATACGCTGGAGATGGCGGGGGCTTTTAGTGTGTTCGGCAACGGCGGGCAATACAACGAGCCTTACTCGATCAAATCGATCGTGGATCATGACGGTAAGGAAAGATACCGACATGATGCGAAGGCCAAAAAGGTGCTCAGTGAGCAAACGGCTTACTATATGACGCAAATGCTGCAAAATGTCGTTAACGACGGAACGGGGAAACGCGCCAGACTGAACCGGCCTGTAGCGGGTAAGACGGGGACGACCCAGCACGGGATCAAAGGCCTCCGAAGCAGCAAAAACCGGGACGTCTGGTTTGTGGGTTACACGCCGGAATGGACGGCGGCAATCTGGATGGGATACGATAAACCGGACAAAAACCACCTGCTGAACGGCAGCAGCGGTCAGGCGGCCGCGTTGTTCTCGGCGGTGATGAGCGAGGCGCTCGAAGGCGTACCGGTCAAGGATTTCCCGGTTCCGAAAAATTTGAAAAAGGAAGAACCGCCTAAACAGGAAGAAGAGACGGTAACGAAGCCTGCGAATCTCTCGGCGACGTATAGTCCGGAGACCGGGGTTGTTACGCTAAACTGGACCGGTGTCAGCACCGAGGGCGCGGTCTACCGGATTTACCGCCGCGAAGCCTCGCAATCCGATTTTTCTCTCTATATGGAAGCGACGGCTCCCGGTGCGGAGGATATCGGGGTAACGGCAGGCGGCAGCTACGAATACTACGTAAAAGCCTACGATGCGGTCAACAATGTCGAGAGCGATCCATCAAATATTGCTCAGATCATGATCGAAGCCGAGGAGCCGCCGATGGATGATCTCGATCCCGGACAGGGCGACATGGGAGGAAGCGACGGTTCCGGCAACGGATCGGTGGATCCGGGTAACGGGAACTCCAATCCCGATCAAGGAGGCAACTCCGGCCAAGGCCTTCCTCCGGCCGGGAATAACGGGGGCGGAGGCCAAGGCTCAGGAAACAACGGCAACGGTAACAACGGTCATGGTCATGGTCAAGGTAACGGTAACGGAGGGCATTCCGGGAACAATAGCGGGGGTGGCTCCGATAACGGTCAGGGAGAAACAACACCTGACGGTTCAGGGGACGGCTCTTCCGGATCGGTCGATCCGGGCTTTTCGCCGGATGAAGGCGGAGGCCATTCGACGGAAGGGATTACTGTCGACCCGACGGGTAACGCGGGTACGAACACCGGGCTGTAACTTTGGATTAGGCTGGACTTTCAGCGAAATTTGCTGAAGGGCCAGCCTTTTTTACGTATTATTTTAAAATTTCATTTTTGAGCCTGACTTTTAAATGTGATAAGCTGAATGTACATTGTGTTGAAAGGGATCTTACTTATGAAGCGAAAATTCGGAGACCGCGCGAATTGGCGCCGTGTGACGCAGCGGCAGTTCAAATCCAGGTATGTGAGCAGCGAGAAGTTTACCGGTTATGTCACGATGTACAGCATTTACGATTTGAAGGATCCGCTCTGGAAGACGTATGGAGGTCACACGTTTCGGATCGCCGATAAAGGATACACTTGGCTGCAGTATTATCCGAAGGGCGCGCATTACGTGGTGACGGCCATGTTTGACGATCAGGGCGAAATCGTGGAATGGTATATCGATGTGTGCAAAATCCAGGGGGTGACGGATCAGGGCGTACCCTGGTTTGATGACCTGTACTTGGATATCGTCGTATTAAAGAACGGTGAAGTCTTTCTATTGGATGAGGATGAGTTGGACGACGCGTTGACCCGGGGGTATATCACCGTGCGCGATTACGACATGGCGATGGAGACGGCCCGCGAGGTGCTGCACGCGATTCGGGAGCATCGCTTTCCGTATTTCTCCATGTCGCTTGAGCATTATCGCACCGGTTTCGTCCTGAACGACGTCCTGCGGCCGGGAGGGAACCATGACACGGTATAACGGTTATATGACGGGGATCGGCACGGGGACGGGGAAAAGGCGAAAACGGAAGCTCTGGATATGGCTGTTTTCGGTATGCGTTGCGGCTGGGATCTGCTGGGTGCTGTATTGTTTGGCCGAGATCGGCAGTGCGGAACGAAATCCGGCGGCCAACCGCGCGTATGGGGAACCGGCGGATGTCGGCATCGTGCTGGGCGCGTCGATGTGGGGAGAGTCGCCCAGCCCCGGGCTCAGGGAACGTTTGGAGCTTGCGTTAAGCGATTATAAGGCCGGCAAGTTTCGCGTGTTTATTTTGACGGGGGGACTGGATCGTCCGGATTATCCCTACACCGAGGCCGAGGGGATGGCCAATTATTTGGAAGCGAACGGCGTTCCCCGGTCGGATATGATCCTGGAGAATGAGGCGACGAGCACTTACGAAAATCTGAAGTTCAGCCAGGAGTTAATGAAAGAAAAGGGCTACGCTTCCGCGGTTATTCTTACGCATACGTATCACGGCAACCGTGCGCTGGAAATCGCCGAAACTTTGAATTACAGCAATCCGGGATTGTCGTTGACCGAAACGAAGGTGTTAAAGCCGGCCCAAACGACGCTGCGCGAAGTGCTGGCCTACACCAAGTGGAAGCTGGATCAGCTGCTGCTCGTCCTTGGCTGGAAATGAAACTGAAATTGGAAATGGAAATGGAAATGTAAAACTTCTAATAACGGAGCGGGAGAGAGAATACATTTAAGAAGAGTTTGCCGTCTCCCGGCGATAACGCTTGTTCATTCGTCAAAAAGATTCGCGTTTGTACGGATTTGAACAACTCCAATAAGAGGTGATCCATACATGTCAGGGCGTGTAATGGCGAGAAGCGGTTCTTCCGAGGAAAGACCTTCGAGACAAATCAATGTCATTCTCCGTAGCGCGGAGCCTCCGGTCGTCTCCCAAAGCTCCGGGGAAAGCGAGGCTGCGGCCGGAACCAAAAGTTTACCCCACCAAGGTCTTTTTGCCGACTTGCAAAAGGAAATGAACGGATTGGTCGGGCTCGAGCATGTCAAGGAATTGATGTATGAAATCTTTGCATTGCTGCAAATTGCGGCCATGCGTTCCGAAGCGGGGTTATTATCCGGAGCCCAGGTCTACCATATGGTATTTAAAGGGAACCCGGGAACCGGAAAGACGACCGTAGCCCGGATCGTCGCGAAGATGTTCCAGAAGATGGGCGTTCTGAGCAAAGGGCATCTGATCGAGGTGGAACGCGCGGATCTCGTAGGGGAATATATCGGCCACACCGCGCAGAAAACGCGGGACTTGGTCAAGAAAGCGCTCGGCGGGATTCTGTTTATCGACGAAGCTTACAGCCTGGCTCGCGGCGGCGAGAAGGATTTCGGCAAGGAAGCGATCGACACGCTGGTCAAGGCGATGGAGGACCAGAAGAATCAGTTTATTTTGATTTTGGCCGGATATTCTGAGGAGATGGATTTTTTCCTGGCCACGAATCCGGGTCTGCCTTCGCGCTTTCCGATCCAGCTTGATTTCCCGGACTACACGATCGATCAATTGATCCAAATCGCCGAGGGGATGGTCAAGGAGCGCGACTATATTTTGATGCCGCAGGCGATACTCAAATTACAGCAGCATTTGCTGCGCGAAAAATGCGAGAGCGAGCATTTGTTCAGCAACGCCAGGCATGTGCGCAATATCATAGAGCGTTCGATCCGCCAGCAGGCCGTGCGTTTGCTCAGTCAATATACCAGCGGTTCGCCGGGCAAGTTGGAGCTGATGACCATTCGCACGGAGGATTTAAAGCTGGATAAGAAATAAGGAGCCGTAGACGATGACAAAGACACCTTATGACACACTGACTCTGATGCCTGACCGGGCCATTGTGGTCAGCCTGATTACGCAGCGGACGAAGGGGGAAGGTACCGATCCGGACTATTCACTGGAGGAGCTCGTACAGCTTGCCGATACCGCGGGGGTAGAGGTGAAGGAACGGTTGGTGCAGCACCGGGAGAAGCCGGACCCGCGTTTCTTCCTCGGCAAGGGGAAAGTATTGGAGCTGCGCGGGCTTTTGCAGGAACATCAGGCCAATACGGCGATTTTCGATCAGGAGCTTTCCGGCGCGCAGGTGCGCAATCTCGAGGAGATGCTGGATGTCAAAATCATTGACCGGACCCAGCTGATCCTCGATATTTTTGCCCAACGCGCCAAAACGCGCGAAGGGATCATTCAGGTGGAGCTCGCCCAACTGACGTATTTGCTGCCGCGCCTTTCCGGGCACGGCAGAAATTTGTCGCGCCTGGGCGGCGGTATCGGCACGCGGGGGCCGGGCGAGAGCAAGCTGGAGACCGACCGGCGCCATATCCGCCGGAGGATCGGCGAGTTGAAGCGACAGCTTGCGGAAGTGACGCGGCACCGCAAATTGCATCGGACGCGGAGGCAGGAGAACGGCGTCGTTCAATTGGCGCTGGTAGGTTATACCAACGCGGGCAAATCGACGCTCCTCCGCGCTTTGACCGACGCCGATGTGCTGGTGGAGAACCGGCTGTTCGCCACCTTGGACCCGACCTCGCGGGTGATGAAGCTCCCGAGCGGCAAGGAGGTCGTCCTAACGGATACGGTCGGTTTTATTCAACATCTTCCGCATGATCTGGTCGCCGCTTTCCGCGCGACATTGGAAGAAGCGAATGAAGCCGATCTGATTTTGCATGTGGTGGACGCCTCATCCGCGGCGCGGTTGGAGCAAATGGCGGTGGTGGACCGGATTTTGGAGGAGTTGGGAGCCGGGAACAAGCCTCGGCTCGTCCTGTACAACAAAATTGACTTATGCGAGCCGGAGCAATTGGAGATGCTGCCGGCCGTGAAGGATGCGCTGAAAATCAGCGCCTTGAAGGAGAGCGACATGGACCGAATCCGGGAGTCGGTCCAGCAATTCCTCTCCGGGGGAATGCGTTCTTTCCGCATTCCCGCTTCCCGCGGCGATCTTACTCCCATTGTGTACAAAATCGGAGACGTGATCGCGCAGCAGTGCGAGCAAGAGGACATGGTTTACTCGGTGAATGTGAATCAGGAGGATTTTCTTAAATACGGTTATCTTCTCGCTCCTTACACCATCCCGGCACATGAGTGTCCGATAAATGAGAGGTAAAGTAACTTAAGGGGAGAGGTAAAGTCATCATGGCGGTATTCGCGGAAAAAATAGTTCAATGGATTGAAGCGGCAGAGCAACGGGTTGAGTTAAAATACCGGGAGATTGACCGGATCGTCGATCGCAATCAGTGGAAGGTTATCGAAGCGTTCCAGAAATATCAAGTGAGCGATTTTCATTTTTCCGGTTCGACCGGGTACGCTTATAACGACCGGGGGCGCGAGGTGCTGGACCTTGTCTACGCGGAAGTGTTCGGGGCCGAGGCGGCGCTGGTACGCCCGCATTTTGCGTCGGGAACGCATACGATCGCGACCGCGCTGTTCGGGATGCTGAGGCCGGGAGATGAGCTGCTTTATATCACCGGCCGTCCTTACGATACGCTGCACAAGGTCATCGGCAAACCGGGGGATGGGACGGGCTCCTTGCAGGATTTCGGGATCCGTTACGATGAAGCTGCTCTTCTGGCCGACGGATCGGTCGATTGGCAGGCCGTCGCCGCCAAGGTGAACGACAGGACCAAAGTTATCGGTATTCAGCGTTCCCGCGGGTATGACTGGAGAGACTCTTTTACGGTTGAGCAGATCGGCGAAATGGTCAGTAAGGTAAAAGAGCTGAAGCCGGACTGTCTCGTCTTTGTGGACAACTGCTACGGCGAGTTTACCGAGGAAGTGGAACCGACCCAGGTTGGGGCGGATCTGATCGCGGGTTCACTGATCAAAAATCCGGGGGGTGGACTGGCCGAAACGGGCGGATATATTTGCGGACGAGCCGAGCTGGTACAGCGGGCGGCTTACCGTCTGACGGCGCCGGGAATCGGCGCCGAGGTGGGCGCGATGCTGGGAACGACCCGGGGGATCTATCAAGGGCTGTTTCTCGCTCCCACCACGGTTGGACAAGCCTTGAAAGGCAGCGTCCTGGCGGCGGCGGTATTCGAACAGGCCGGCTTTGAAAGCCGGCCCGGCTGGAACGCCAAACGGACCGATCTGATTCAAGCCATCGCCTTCAGCGGTCCGGAGCAGCTGATCGCCTTTGTACAAGGGATCCAACGCGCCGCGGCCGTGGATGGTCACGTCGTTCCCGAAGCGTGGGATATGCCGGGGTACGAGCACCCGGTCATCATGGCGGCGGGAACCTTTATCCAGGGCGGAAGTCTGGAACTTTCGGCGGATGCTCCGATTCGCGAGCCCTATATCGCATATATGCAGGGCGGCTTGACCTACTCTCATGTGAAATTCGGTCTACTAACGGCACTGCAGACGATGTTGGAGCGGAATCTCATATAGTTGACATGCCATCCAAATATCTCTGTAAGTATTTCTAACATACCTATTGACATGTTAGGATAGTTGACATAGAATAGAGCCATGATTAATTTACTGGAAGGTTGAGAGCGATGAGTGACGAAATTCGCAGAAACATGGCCTTGTTTCCGATCGGTATCGTTATGAAGCTAACGGATTTAACGGCTAGGCAAATTCGTTATTACGAACAGCATCAACTGATCGTGCCCGCCCGGACATCAGGGAATCAACGGTTATTCTCCTTCAATGACGTCGAGCGGTTGCTTGAGATCAAAGGCTTGATCGACAAAGGCGTCAACATTGCCGGGATCAAGCAGGTCATGAATCCGATGAACAAGGATTCCGGTGAAGCAACGATCATCACGAAGGATACGGAAGAGAAGCGAAAGGAAATGACGGATTCACAGCTTTATCGTATGTTGAAACAGCAGCTCATCACAGGGAAAAGACCGGGTCAGGTTTCTTTGATCCAAGGGGAGCTGTCCCGCTTTTTCAAAATATAAACGTAGGGAGAGGTTATCTTGAGTTACTCAAAAGAAGACATTTTACGCATTGCCAAAGAAGAAAATGTTCGTTTTATCCGATTGCAATTTACCGACCTGTTGGGAACGATCAAGAACGTGGAAATTCCCGTCAGCCAATTGGAGAAGGCGCTTGATAACAAGATGATGTTCGACGGTTCGTCCATCGAAGGCTATGTGCGGATTGAAGAATCGGACATGTATCTCTTCCCTGACCTGGATACTTGGGTTATCTTCCCGTGGGTTGCCGAAGATCGCGTAGCCCGTTTGATTTGCGATGTATACATGCCTGACGGCACGCCGTTCGCCGGGGATCCTCGCGGCATTCTGAAGCGCGTGCTGAAGGAAGCCGAAGAGATGGGGTATACGTCGATGAACGTCGGCCCGGAACCGGAGTTCTTCCTGTTCAAAACCGACGAGAAGGGCAATCCAACGATGGAATTGAACGACCAAGGCGGTTATTTCGATTTGGCCCCTACGGATCTCGGGGAGAACTGCCGCCGCGAAATCGTTTTGACGCTGGAGGAAATGGGCTTTGAAATCGAAGCCTCTCACCATGAGGTGGCCCCGGGGCAGCACGAAATCGACTTTAAATATGCCGACGCCATCAAGGCGGCGGACCAAATTCAAACCTTTAAGCTCGTCGTCAAGACGATTGCGCGTCAGCATGGCCTGCATGCGACCTTTATGCCGAAGCCGTTATTCGGCGTGAACGGTTCCGGGATGCACTGTCACCAATCCTTGTTCAGAGGCGATGTCAATGCTTTCTACGACGAGAGCGATACGCTCGGCCTGAGCAAAGAAGCCCGTCATTACATGGCCGGGATCTTGAAGCATGCCCGCGCTTTTGCCGCCGTCACGAATCCGACCGTGAACTCGTATAAACGTCTGGTTCCGGGCTATGAAGCGCCGTGCTATGTGGCTTGGTCTTCCAGCAACCGCAGTCCGATGATCCGGATTCCGGCATCCCGCGGCCTCAGCACCCGTGTCGAAGTGCGGAACCCGGACCCTGCCGCTAACCCGTATCTGGCGCTGGCCGTTATGTTGAAGGCCGGTCTCGACGGCATCAAGAACGAACTGCCGCTCGTGGATCCGGTAGACCGGAACATCTATGTGATGTCCGAAGAAGAGCGCGTGGAAGAAGGCATTCCAAGCCTGCCGTCCGACTTGAAGGAAGCGCTCGGCGAATTGATTCGCAGCGAGATCATTACCGAGGCGCTCGGCGACCATGCCTTGACTCATTTCTATGAACTGAAAGAAATCGAGTGGGACATGTTCCGCACGCAAGTCCATCAATGGGAACGCGATCAGTACATGACATTATATTAATCGAGGAATCCCTTGGGGCCGTAGGCTTCAGGGGATTTTTTGTTAGGGAGCATTTGGCGGGGAGACGGTAAGGATTAGGGGTTGCCCCTATTTTGCCCCCCGTTCAGCCACACCCGTAAGCCAGCCGGACTTTGCATTTTTGTAGCCCGTAATAAAAACATCAGCATACATATAAATCTAGTGCCCTCATCAGATAACCTTGGTAACATAGAATTCCTGCATATCTGCATGTTTTTTTCTTGTTCGGAACATAAATTTAAAAATTCCTGCGATTCTGCAGGTATTTTGAACGAAACCGGCTCGTTTCTCTAAAATCGCTAGAAAAACATGCAGATTCGCATCTTTTTTCGCATTCCCTCGGGTATCGGCCATAAATACCTGCAGATTTGCATCTTTTTTAAGTTGGAAGGGGTGGAATGTTCACTAGGCAGGGGAGTGTACTGGATTTACTTATAGGCAGCTGATGTTAACGTCGTCGTCGTGTACTCGTTACTTCGAACGTAGGAGTTGTTTGAATACAACGTAATCCGTCCGCGTGCTAAACGGTTCCTTGTTGTTATTTTGTTTATTAATTGCTTATTTGGCGGACCAGATATGACGGGGGTTATCTCGCATCGTATTTAACTTCGCGACTGATGAAAATCAAGCTTTTGGGCATGCTAACGCCAAGGAGCTGATGCGATATGGTGTTCGCTTTGAAAAAATACCACCGGCGCAGACTTTGGCTGAAAAAGATCTGGCGGGAAGAACGTTCCGGCATGAAGCGGTATTTACCGCAAGACGATTTGACGACGGTCTAACCAGCCAACACTAAAAAAGGCTCCCCGGCTAAGGGAGCCTCTTCATCATACCATCTAGAATAAATTAGTGCAGGTCGCGGAATAATCCGACGACTTTGCCGAGAATAACCACATTCTTGAGCCGGATTGGTTCCATCGTCGAATTCTCGGGTTGTAGGCGGATATGGTCTCTCTCTTTGTAGAAAGTCTTCACCGTCGCCTCGTCATCTTCCGTCATCGCCACGACAATATCGCCGTTGTTGGCCGTCTGCTGCTTACGAACGATCACATAATCCCCGTTGTGAATCCCCGCCTCAATCATACTGTCTCCGACGACGGAAAGCATGAAGATTTCACCGTCCGAGGAGTATTGCTGAGGTAACGGGAAGTAATCTTCAATATTCTCGGTTGCCGTAATCGGCATGCCGGCGGTAACCTTGCCGACAACCGGAACCCGGGTCACGCTGTGGGCGAACATACCGAGCGAATCGGATTCTTCTTGTCCCAGCAGCTCGATGGCCCGCGGTTTGGTGGGATCCCGGCGGATAAATCCCTTCTTCTCCAAACGGTCCAGATGCCCGTGTACGGTAGAGCTGGAGGCAAGTCCGACCGCTTCGCCGATCTCGCGTACCGAAGGAGGGTAACCCTTCATTCGAACTTCGTTGCGTATAAATTCCAAAATAGCCTGTTGTCGGCTGGAAACCTTGGACATAACGATCATCAACCCCATTAGTAACGTTTGGAAAAATTATAACATAGAACTACCGTTCGTACAAACATAAGTTCTAAAGATGTCTATTAAATACGAACAATTGTTCTAAAAAACTATTGAATCAAACAAGTGTTCGTGTTATATTGATATCAGAAAACAAGAACATTTGTTTGGGAGTGATCGATATGCCAAGATATACTACATACCAAAGTATTTATAATAAGCCGGTTCCCCGCTCTTGGAGGGATGCCTTCGGTTTTTCTTCGGTGGAATGGACCCGGCGCATGATGAAGATTGTGTTTCTACTGATTTTGTTGACGATGACCGGTACGGGAGTGGTTTCCGCTTTTGCCGCTGCCAAAGACGGGGATTCTCATGTCAAGGAAACCGTCATTGTTACGCCGGGAGACACGCTATGGGAGATTGCGGTTGCTCATAAGCCGCGGGGGAAGGATACTCGTGTGTATGTAGAGGCTATTAAGCGGGCGAACGGATTAGCCGTGAGCGATATTCATCCTGGGGACATGCTCGTTATCCCGGATTGATTCCGATAGGCGTGGCTTGTTTAACGGCTTTCTAACCTTGTTTATATATAAGTCCTGTTTTGGTGACTATAGATGACTATATATATGAAGAAACTGAAAGAGCTTGGATTAAGGGCCGCCGCCTTGACAAGCTCTTTTTCTCATGTCAAAGTAAGAATTGTTGCCTTAAGAATAAGGATGACCAGACAGGAGGAAATAAAGTGGATATAGATACATTGGTAAAGCGAATCAATGAATTGGCCCGCAAAAACAAGACGGAAGGTCTGACGGAGGATGAAAAGCTGGAACGGGCACAGCTCCGGGAAACTTATTTGCAGAACATCCGGAACAATTTCCGCCAACAGCTGGAATCGATTGAAATCGTGGATAAATAATGCCGGCCGCAAGGCCTGGCTTACATAAACAATAGGTGTAGGAGGAAAGTTCATGGCTTCATTTGACAGGAAGGTTGAACGCAATCGGGTTCGTATGAACAAGAAAGGGAAGGGGCCTAGCCGGATCGGCGGCGGAGGGCAGGATCCCCGGTATTCGTTAGGGCCCAAAGGGGAAGGCGAGGTGTTTAGAGGAAGAAATATCCTGCTTCCGGGAGTTCTGGTTTTGCTGGCTCTCCTTTATGCGGTCGTGGGGCTGATCGGCAACGCTTCGGAAGTCAACTCGATGTTGTTCTGGGTCACCATTGTTCTTTATCTGATCTTGGCGTTGACGATTTTTCTCAGAAAGCCTTATTTGCGGATTCATAAAGGCTGGCTGTATACGTCCAAATTCAACAGAGACCGCGCGTTGGAAGCTAACAACATCAGTAAAATTAAGGTGGGCCGCGGGAAAATCACGATTATCCCGAAAAGCAAAGACGTCAATTGGGTGTTTTACCGTATGCGCAACCGTTTTGATACAGAGGCGATGGGGGAACGTTTGGAGCAGTATGCCAAACTGCATCATGTGTCCTTTGAGAAGGAATAGGGGATAGCGTAGATAAATATAACATCGGTTTTTCACAATTTTGGGGGAGCGTGTGAAGATATGTCCATTAAAGCGGTATGTTTTGATTTGGATGACACCTTGTTGTGGGATGAGCGCAGTATTAAAGAAGCGTTTGAAGCGACCTGCCTAAAAGCGGGTGAAGCGGCGGGGATTGATCCCGAAGCCCTGGAGGAATCGGTCCGCAAGGAAGCCAGAGCATTGTACGAATCCTATGAAACCTTTCCGTTCACCAAAATGATCGGGATCAATCCGTTTGAGGGATTGTGGGCGACCTTCTCGGCGGGGGAGCAGCCGGAATTCCGCCAGCTGGAACAACTCGCTCCCGTCTACCAAAAGGAGTCCTGGCGCCGCGGCCTAAAGGGGCTCGGTGTGGAGAACGAGGCGCTCGCCGGGGAATTGGCCGCGCAGTTCGGCAAGGAACGACGTTCCCGCCCTCATGTGTATGAAGAGACCTTCCGCATTCTCGACGAATTGAAGGGCAAGGTGAAACTGCTTCTGCTAACCAACGGTTGTCCTGCCCTTCAGCAGGAAAAGCTTGACGGTGTGCCGGAACTGTCGCCTTACTTTGATGAAGTTATCATTTCCGGATCCTTCGGGAAAGGAAAGCCCGATCCGGCGATTTTCCGCCACGCCCTGGAACTGCTGGGCGTGGAGCCGCAGGAAAGCTTGATGGTCGGCGACAAACTGACGACCGACATCTGCGGCGGACTGAGCGTGGGGATGGTCACGGTTTGGGTGAACCGGCATGGACGCAGCCGGACCGACGAAATTGTGCCGGACTACGAAATTAAACATTTGGCGGAACTGCATGACATCATCGCGAAATACGCTTGAGGTTTTTGAAAAGAATCGAGTGTAGGGAGGAAAGCGCCATGAACAAAAGGAATGGTGTTTGGATCATCACTTTGACCCTGCTGTTTGCGGTGTTATTAAGCGGATGCGGCAAGTCGAAGGGGACGGACCATCATGCGGCGGCCGATGCCGATGCGCTTGAACCGATTAAAGTGGAGCTTCAGATAAGTCCCGCTGAAGTGGCCGCAGGGGAGCCGGTCAAGTTC
Source organism: Paenibacillus faecis (assembly GCF_008084145.1). Classification (GTDB taxonomy): domain Bacteria; phylum Bacillota; class Bacilli; order Paenibacillales; family Paenibacillaceae; genus Fontibacillus; species Fontibacillus faecis. The sequence continues at coordinate 1,149,326 of NZ_VSDO01000002.1, forward strand.
GAAGCCAAGGTCACCCATCAAGGTGAGAACGTGGACGATGCCAAAGAGGTTATGTTTGAATACTGGAAAGACAGCTCGCCGGAGGATGAACACAACAAGGAAGTCGTTGCCGGCTCGGGCGAAGGGATGTACGTATTGGAGAAGACATTCGAAGAACCGGGTACATACCATGTCATTTCCCATGTGACCGCTCGGGATCAGCATTCCATGCCATCGAAGGAATTTACGGTAAAATAGTCCGCTATAAAAACAGGCTGCTTCCATGACGGAAGCAGCCTTGTTTGCGTTTTTGTCAAGCGCTCGACTTACTTTTGAAAGGCAGGGTCTTCATAAGGGTGAGCGATCCATCCGTCTTCCTCGACAAAGAGACGGACGGCCACTACTTTACGTTCATCGGTCAGTGTAAAGAAGTGAGGCGTATTTTCCGGTACGGAAATCAAATCGCCCGGGACCAGATTGACATCAAAGTAACCGGTCTGCTCGTCTCCCTTGATAATGAACGTACCTGCCCCGGATACGATGGCCCGGATCTCGTCTTCCGAATGAGTATGAATCTGTTCGAATTTGGCCAACAGCTCTTCGATGTTCGGCGTCGCTTCCGAGAGGGTGATCACATCCCAGGTACGGTAACCACGGCGTGCGGCGAGATCTTGAATTTCGGACTGGTAGGCTTCCAGGACGGCCGCCTTTTGCTCGTCGGTCAGCGAGAAGTTCTCACGCAGTTCATGAGGGAGTTTTTCGGTATCCCAATGTTCGTAGATTACTTCATATTTGTTGAGGAAATCACGAACTTTTTCTTCACCGGAAATAATTTCGTTCGTTTTTCTTATTCTTATTTCGGCCATAGGATTACCCCGCTTTCTGTTGAGTTTGATTGAATTATAGCTGATCGAGCCGCCGTTGTCGACCTTTTCTTTTCATCTAAAAAGCTGGATTGATCAAGGGAGGGCGCGGGTTAGCAATTTTATGATCTCCCTTTCCTTAGACGCTTTAATCTGATAAACTAAAACTTAACGTTTTACGGGAGGGAACAGATCATGAGTAAACCAGGCTTGGAATCTTTAATAAAAGAACGAATATTGATCCTTGATGGAGCGATGGGAACCATGATCCAGCAAGTGGACCTCAAACCTGAAGATTTTGGAGGAGAGGAACTGGACGGTTGTAATGAAATATTGGTGCTTACCCGTCCGGATGTCATACAAACGATTCATGAACAGTATTTGGAAGCAGGAGCCGATCTGATCGAAACGAACACGTTCGGCGCCACTTCCGTCGTACTTGCTGAATATGATTTACAGGATCGTGCCCGTGAGATTAATTTGGCGGCCGCACGCCTGGCTATCGCCGCGGCCGAGAAATACAGCACCCCGGACAAGCCGCGATATGTCGTTGGTGCGATCGGTCCGACGACGAAGACGTTGTCGGTAACCGGCGGCGTTACTTTCGATGAATTAACGGCCAGCTACCAGGAACAAGCCGTCGCTTTGATCGACGCTGGGGTCGACGCGTTGATGCTGGAAACGTCGCAGGACACCCTGAACGTTAAAGCGGGGAGTATCGGGATAAAGCAGGCTTACGAGGCGACAGGCAAAAAACTGCCGCTGATGATCTCGGGAACGATTGAGCCGATGGGAACGACGCTGGCGGGCCAGAATATCGAGTCCTTCTATATTTCCCTGGAACATTTAAAACCGATATCGGTCGGGCTCAACTGCGCAACGGGTCCGGAATTTATGCGGGATCATATCCGCACGCTTGCGGAAATGGCCAAGGCGGGGGTCAGCTGCCACCCGAATGCCGGACTTCCGGATGAAAACGGAAACTACCATGAGTCGCCGGATTCGCTTGCCCAGAAGATGGCCGCTTTTGCGGAACAGGGCTGGCTCAATATCGCCGGCGGCTGCTGCGGGACGACACCGGCCCACATCGCGGCCCTTGCGGACAAAATGTCGCATTATCGTCCCCGCGATATCGAAGGGAGCCATCCGCCGGCGATTTCCGGGATTGAACCGGTCTATATCGAGTCGGCGAACCGGCCGTATATGGTCGGGGAGAGAACGAATGTTCTCGGTTCACGCAAGTTTAAGCGTTTGATCGTGGAAGGAAAATATGAGGAAGCGTCGGAAATCGCGCGTGCCCAGGTCAAAAACGGGGCACAGGTGATCGACGTTTGCGTGCAGGACCCCGACCGTGACGAAGCCGAGGATATCAAGTTGTTCCTGGAGCTGGTCGTCAAAAAGGTCAAAGTGCCGCTGATGATCGATACGACGGATCCGAAAGTGCTTGATTTGGCGCTCAGTTACTGCCAAGGCAAATCGATTATTAACTCCATTAACCTTGAAGACGGCGAGGAGAAGTTTGAAAAGGTGACTCCGCTGATTCATAAATATGGAGCCGCCGTCGTCGTAGGGACGATCGATGAGCGGGGTCAGGCGATCACGCGCGAAGACAAGTTGGAGGTGGCGAAACGGTCGCACGATCTGCTCGTGAACAAATACGGGCTGAATCCCGAGGATTTGATCTTCGACCCGCTTGTGTTCCCGGTCGGCACCGGCGATGAGCAATATATCGGTTCGGCTAAAGAGACGATCGAAGGGATTCGTCTGATTAAAGAGGCGCTGCCATTGTGCCATACGGTGCTTGGCGTCAGCAACGTGTCCTTCGGCCTGCCGGAAGCCGGACGCGAGGTCCTTAACTCCGTATTTTTATATGAATGCACCAAAGCAGGGCTGGACTACGCGATCGTAAACACCGAAAAGGTGGAACGCTATGCCTCCATTCCGGAAGAAGAGCGGCGGCTGGCCGAAGAGCTGATTTACAACACGAACGACGAGACCTTGGCCGCATTCGTCGCGGCTTTCCGCAACAAGAAAGTGGTGAAGCAGGAAAAAGCCGTGCATCTATCGCTGGAGGAACGTCTGGCTTCCTACGTCGTGGAAGGAACGAAAGACGGGTTGATTCCGGACCTGGAAGAAGCGCTGAAAAAATACAGTGCGCTCGAGATCATCAACGGACCGTTGATGGCGGGGATGGAAGAGGTCGGCCGCCTGTTCAACAACAACGAGCTCATCGTAGCCGAGGTGCTGCAAAGCGCGGAGGTTATGAAAGCCTCGGTCGCGTTCCTGGAGCCGTTCATGGAAAAGAACGAATCCTCCGTTAAGGGTAAAATTTTGCTGGCAACGGTAAAAGGCGATGTTCATGATATCGGAAAAAATCTGGTGGAGATCATTCTGTCCAATAACGGTTACCACATCGTGAATTTGGGTATAAAAGTACCACCGGAACGTATTATTGAAGCTTGCAGGGAAGAGCTTCCGGACGCGGTAGGTTTGTCGGGTTTGCTGGTGAAATCGGCGCAGCAAATGGTGACCACCGCCCAGGACTTACGCAATGCGGGGATCGATGTCCCGATTCTCGTCGGCGGGGCGGCTTTAACCCGTAAATTTACCAGAACCCGGATTCGTCCGGAGTACAACGGGCTGGTGGTGTACGCCAAAGATGCGATGGACGGGCTGGATCTGGCCAATAAGCTGATGGATCCGTCGCACCGTGAAGAAATCCGGAAGGATATCGAGGCTGAAAAAGATGCCGATGCCAAAGCCGTTCCTGCGGCACCGCTTCCGGAATTAAGCCGGGCCGTCCGCTCGAATATCTCGACCGATGCTCCTGTGTTTATTCCGCCGGACCTGGACCGGCATGTGCTGCGGGATTATCCGATCAATCATATTATTCCGTACATTAATATGCAGATGCTGCTCGGACATCACCTGGGTCTGCGCGGTTCGGTGGAGCAATTGCTCGCCCAAGGGGACGAAAAGGCCGTTCAGCTTAAAAAAACGGTGGATGAAATTTTGCGGGATGCCGCCGGTAAAGGAATTATCCGGGCTCAGGCGATGTATCGTTTCTTTCCGGCCCAATCGTCGGGGAACGATATTATCATCTACGATCCCGCGGATAATACCCGCGTTCTCAAAACGTTCACATTCCCAAGGCAGCGGGTCGAACCTTTTCTCTGTCTTTCCGACTTCCTAAAATCGGTAGACAGCGGTATGATGGACTATGTCGGGTTCCTTGTGGTCACGGCCGGCCAGGGAGTGAGGGAGCTTTCGGAAGAGTGGAAAGCCAAGGGGGATTACCTGCGTTCGCATGCCCTTCAGTCGGTGGCGCTGGAAACCGCCGAAGCTTTGGCGGAACGCGTGCATCATATCATGCGCGATATCTGGGGCTTCCCGGATCCGCCGGAAATGACGATGAAGCAGCGCCATGGCGCGAGATACCAAGGGATTCGCGTATCTTACGGATACCCGGCCTGCCCGGATCTCGAGTATCAGCAGCCGCTGTTTGAATTAATGAAGCCCGAAGATATCGGGATTCAATTGACGGAAGGCTTTATGATGGAGCCGGAAGCGTCGGTGTCGGCGATGGTATTCGCCCATCCGCAGGCCCAGTATTTTAACGTAGATAAAGCTTAACTTACTCCAGTCTGCAAACCCTCCGAGCTTTCGGAGGGTTTTGGCGATTGAAACGAAAGAACGCCATACCATGTCAGGGCTGGGGAAACCGACGGATTAGCGTCCGGATAGGAGGTAATGCGATGGAGTTGTATTTTTTGGGAACGAATGCCGGAGTACCTTCGCTGGAAAGAAACGTAACTTCGCTTGCGCTTCGGTTGCTGGACGAGCGGCGATCTTTCTGGCTGTTTGACTGCGGAGAGGGGACGCAGCATCAAATTCTCCGCTCTCCTTTAAAGCTGAGCAAGCTGGAGTGTATATTTATCACCCATTTGCACGGTGACCATCTCTTTGGGCTGCCCGGTTTGTTGTCCAGCCGCGCTTATCAAGGCGGGGATACGCCTTTAAAGCTTTATGGCCCGCCGGGTTTGAAACAATTTGTTCAAATGGCGCTTGATCTAAGCGAATCGCGAATTAATTACAAGCTGGAGATTTTGGAGCATGAAGGCGGACGGATATTTGAGGACGAAACGTTCCGTGTGGAAGCCGCAAAGCTGGATCACCGGATACCGAGTTACGGCTACCGGGTGACCGAGAAGGATCTTCCCGGCAAACTGGATATCGACCTTCTCAGAAGGCACGGGATCGAGCCAGGCCCCTTGTTCGGGAAATTGAAGAAAGGCGAAAGCGTGACTACGCCGGAAGGCCGCATCGTACATCCTGCGGAGGTGCTCGGGAGCCCCAAGCCGGGAAGAGTCGTCACGATCTTAGGTGATACACGCCCTTGTCCGGCTGTGGTACCTTTGGCGGAAGGGGCGGATGCGCTCGTTCACGAGGCGACGTTTATGCATGATCTGGCCGAAACGGCGTTCACCTATCATCACAGCACGGCGAGACAAGCTGCGGAGGCGGCCAGACAAGCCGGGGTGAAAAGCCTGTACCTGACCCACTTCAGTTCGCGCTATAAATACGAGGATCAGCTTCAGCAACTACAGCGGGAGGCGCAGGCGGTGTTTCCGAATGCGCATCTTGCCAGGGAACATGAATTGTACCCGGTCAAAAGAGGCGGGGAATAGGAAATCGCGGCCGATTTATTTTCCGGGAAAGCGCAGGAAATGACAGGCCCTTGCAAACTTTGATAGCGCCAAAGCCTTGATATCAGGGCTTCTTCGATCCCGTTCGACGTTAGACGGCAAGGCGCGCGGCGCATTTGACAGAAAACTTTCCGGGTGCGTCCGGGAAATTTGCTTGGGGCTCGGGTTTATTTGTACAATGGATACAAGTAGGTGAGGAAAATGAATGTAGCCAAGCCGGCCTGGAAGGCCTATTTGATCGACTTGGATGGAACTTTATATCACGGCAGCCGTATGATACCTCAGGCTGACCGGCTTATCTCCGAACTGAGGGATCTGGGGATTCCCTATTTGTTTGTCACCAACAACTCCTCCCGGACTCCCGGTGAAGTGGCCGAGCATCTTCAGGCGATGGGGATTCCGGCTCGGAGTGAAGAGGTTTGCACCTCGGCGGTCGCCGCGGCGGAATATATTGCGGACCGCCACCCGGGCTGCAGGGTGGCTCCCATCGGGGAGGCCGGTCTGCTTACGGCGCTTCGGGACTCTGGCCTTGAACTGGTGGAGGAACGTCCGGACTATGTTGTCCAGGGAATCGCCCGGAATTTTACATATGAAACATTGACGCAAGCGGCCCGCTGGATTCGAAGTGGAGCCGGATATATCCTGACGAATCCGGATCTGCTGCTCCCCTCCCAGGAGGGTCTGATGCCCGGGGCGGGTACGATAGCCGCTGCGATCCAGGCCGCTTCAGGGGTGGAGCCGGTCGTGATCGGGAAACCGTCGGGCATATTGATGAAGCATGCGATCGATAAACTCGGTCTTCGCCATGAAGAAGTGGCGGTGATCGGGGACAATATGATGACGGATATTTCGGCGGGCGCTCATGCGGGCTGCGGGACGATATTGACTTTGACGGGCGTCACGAATTCGGAAAATCTCGAGGGTTATTTGGAAGCCTCAGGAGTCCGTCCGGATCTGATCTGCCGGGATTTGAATGAAGTGCGCAGGCTGATCGGCGGCTCTTCATAGATATTTTACATCGTGAATGAAAGGGAAGATGTGTTGTGCCGGAATTGCCGGAAATGGAAAATTATCGAATTCAGCTCTCCAAACATATTTTGGACCTTAAAATATCTAATGTGGTCGTTAACCGGGAGAAATCGCTCAACCTGCCTCAAGGAAGCTTTATTGAAGAACTCCTAGGCAGACAGGTTATTTTTATTGAACGGAGAGCCAAGCATTTGCTGTTTCACCTGGACAACGGACGCCGCCTGCTGCTTCATTTGATGCTGGGCGGGCTGCTTTACTTGGGATCGGGCGAAGACCGTCCGGAGCGGAACACGCAGGTCGAGATCACGTTCGGCGATGATTTGACGCTTTATTTTATCGGGTTAAGACTCGGTTATTTGCATCTGCTCAGCGCAAAAGAAGCGGAGGAAGCATTGTCGCATCTTGGTCCCGAACCGTTGGGGCGTAAAATGAACGAAGCGGTCTTTGCCGAACTTTTGCGGAAACGCCGGGGCAGCCTGAAAACTGTCCTGGTCAATCAGGAAGTGATCGCGGGGATCGGCAATTGTTATGCGGACGAGATTGCTTTTGCGGCGGGGATCCGACCATCGGCCAAAGTGCAGAATTTGAGCGAGACCGAAATATCCGCCGTTTACAAAGCCATGCTTGAGGTCTTGACGGAGATGACGGAAGCCGGCGGGTATATGGAGCTTCCTTTGACGAAGAACGATACGCTGACGGGGGGAGCCAACGAGCTGTGTCGGGTGTACGACCGGGAAGGGGAAAACTGCCCGCGCTGCGGCGACGCTATCGTGAAGACCGAATTGAACGGACGTAAAGTTTTTTACAGTCCGGGCTGTCAGTATGATCGCTAAGGTTAAAGTAGGCGGGCACCTAAGCATCCGGGGCGGCTTTTACGGCGCCGCGGAGGCCGCATACCGCATGGGAGCGGGAGCTTTTCAGTATTTTCCCAAAAATCCGCGAAGTTTAACCGTCAAGAAGTTTGACGAGAGGGATGCGGAGCGCTGCCGGAAGTTTTGTCAAAATCATGACATTTTATCCATAGCGCATACGCCTTATCCGAGCAATCTCGCGGTGAGTGCCGCATCCCAGGCGGAACAGTTCGACAGAACGGTGAAATCGCTGCGCAACGATCTGGAAATCGCGGAAGCTTGCGGGTCTGTGGGAATTGTTGTACATTTTGGAATATATAAGGAGAGAAACCCCTTACAAGGCTACCAAAATATTATACAATGTATTAATGAAGTGCTTCGGGATTGGCAGGGACAGTCCAGACTGCTGATTGAAAACCAGGCCGGCGATCATGGAGACATGGGAATGACGGTGGAGGAGCTCGTGCAGATTCGCAAGCTGTCCGACCATCCCGAGCGCATCGGCTTTTGCCTGGACACTTGCCATGCATTCGCCTCAGGCATGTGGACCGGAGAACAGGATGACACGTTCGCGGCGAAAGCGGAGGAACTGGGGTTTTGGGACGCGTTGGCCGCGGTCCATTTCAATGACTCCAAATACCCCGCGCTGTCCCGGAAAGATCGCCATGCCAGGGTGGGGCAGGGATATATCGGGGAGAACGGCTTCCGCAGACTGCTTAAGTACAGCCCGGTGAAGGAGAAGCCGTTGATCCTGGAGAGTGAAGCCGGAAGCGACGGCACTTATAGAGAAGATATGGACCGGATCAGGCGTTGGGTGGAAAGCTAGTCTGAAATACCGCGGAAAGGAAGAACGACTGTGATTCATGTGTATATGGACGACTTTCGACGTTGTCCCGAAGGATTTACTTTAGCCAGATCCGTGGATGAGTGTCTGGAGCTGCTGAGGATGGCGGAAGTGGACATCTTGTCGCTGGACTACGATATGGGACCGGGAGAGAAAACCGGCTCCGAAGCGGCAGCCGCGATCGCGCGGGAGGGGCTGTACGCTCGTGAAATTTACCTCCATACCTCGAGCATGTACGGAAAGAAGAGTATGTACGAGATTTTGTACCAAAATAAGCCTGAGCATGTCATTTTGCATAACGGGCCGATTCCGTTCGAACGGTTGGAGGAAATTGAACGAACAGCGGGAGGTCGCAAGCGTTGAACAACGAGATTGAGCGGGGAACCGCTACGGAATCGGAATCAGAATCGGAATCCGTAACAAGATGGGTATGTACGGCCAACCATGGTTTTGCTCCATACGCGCAGGAAGAGCTCCGCAGACAATTCGGGTCCGTCAAAAGCACCATGCTGGTGCCAGGGGAGATTTTCGTCGCGTCGTTGCAAGCTGAACCGCAGCGGGTGGTAGAATCTTTGCGCGTGAAAGAGCCCGTGTTTCTGCGCCATCTGTTCGAGGTGCAATGGGAATGGCCAAACAGGGAGGAGGCATCTTCCGCGGACATTGAGCATGCGCTGGCGGAACTTTCCGGCTTTTTGCGGGGGGATGCCCGGCTGCATGGAACCAAGGTTGCGATCCAGACCCGTAAATCGGAGCAAGCGGTCTGGGCGAACAGCGCCGCCGAACTAAAGGAGGCGCTTCAGGCGCGATTGGACGGCATCGATGCGGAAATCGTCGTCAGGGAGGCGGATTGGGTTATTTCCGTATTTGCCTCCAAGGATCGGATGATGGCCGGCATCAGCGCGCCGGCGGACAATTTATCCGACTGGAATGGCGGTGCGATCCGGTTTCAGCGGGAGGAAGGGCAAATTTCCCGGGCGAAGTTCAAGCTGCTTGAGGCCGAGTCGATCTTCGGCATTGACTTTGCCTCTTTCCGGGAAGCGTTAGACATCGGAGCCGCACCGGGAGGATGGACTTCTTTCCTGCTGGAGCGGGGGATGAAGGTGACCGCGGTCGATCCGGCCAAACTTCATCCCGATGTGCTCCGCAATCCGCTGCTTACGCATTTGCGCAAGAATGCGAACAGTGTTAAATTTCGCGAGAACCAATTCGATCTCCTCGTTTGTGACATGAGCTGGAATCCGAAGCTGACCGCGAAACTGGTTACGGAGCTGCTCTATGCCCTTGCACCGGGGGGAACAGCGATCGTGACCGTAAAACTGCTGAGCAAGAAGCCGATGGCGCTTATTCACGAGATCATGGAAACCTTTGAAGCGGCCCGGCTTCAGATTCAGCGGGCCAAGCAGTTGTTCCACAACCGCGATGAGATCACCTTATATATGATTAAATATTAATGAGATTAATTAATTTGAGGCAAAAAAGCACTTTACAAGTCGGGACCTTTTGGTCTATACTTGTTCCAAAATTATACAAATTTGACGTTTGGGAAAGCATCCCTTGTCCGTTCGGTCTTCTAAAGATCGGTGCGGAACAGGGGATGCTTTTTTGCGTCAGAAGGGAGGGAGAGACTTGCCGTCCGTTACGGATTTTGAAATGGGCGATATTCTGGCGGGCAGATATCGTTTAGACCGATTGATCGGTAAGGGCGGGATGAGCCGGGTGTATCTGGCCTCTGATTTAAAGCTGCCGGGGAAGCGGTGGGCCGTAAAGGAATGCTTCGGCACGGAGGGAATTGGGGTCCGTCCGGAAGAGGAAGCCGAGCTTCTGATCGGATTGAGCCATCCGCGGCTTCCGCAAATTGTGGATTTTTTTCAGCTGCGGGATTCCGGTTACTCGTATCTGGTCATGGATTACGTGGAGGGCGTTCATCTGGACCGGTTTGTCCTGAACCGGAAAGAAGCACCTCCCGCTCAGGAATTGGCGCGATTCGGCCTGCAAATTTGCGAAGGGTTGGAGTACCTGCATAGCCGCCGGCCGCCGATCGTGCATCGGGATTTAAAACCATCCAATCTGCTGGTGGACGGCAAAGGGGAAATTCGCTTCGTCGATTTTGGCATCGCGCGCAAGTATAAGCCGGAGCGGCCGGAGGATACGATTCAACTGGGAACCGTAGGCTTTGCGGCTCCTGAACAGTATGGAGGTAGGCAAAGTGACGGGCGGGCGGATTTGTACTCGCTTGGGGCCGTGCTGTTGTATTTGGGAACAGGCTGCCGATACAGTTCCTGGTCGGAAGCAGCCGACCGGGAGTTCCGAAGCAGAGGCTACGGCGAGTTGAGGGAGGCGGTCTTCAAGCTGCTCCGGGAAGATCCGGAGGAACGATTCGCCTCAGCCGAAGAAGCCGGAAGGGCCTTGTTGCCGATATGTCAACCGAGGCTTCGCATGACGGCGGGAGCTCCGTTGCGGGGGCGGCGTCCTCATGTTATCGCCGTAATGGCTTCCGTTCCGGGTTCGGGGGCTACCTATGTCTCCATCGCGTTAGCCCATATATTATCACGCAGTTCGCGAAACGTGGCGATTGTGGAAACGGATGAGAAGTCCAGCGCCATGGGGGCTATCGCCCGATGGGCCGGGGAAGAGGCATGCGATCAGCATCCCGGGAGTACTGCCGGGTTTCGGCTTCACGGAGTGGACTACGTTCATATCTCGAGCAAAATGGAGCTGCTGGAGATCTTCACCGATCGCTACGAGTTTGTCGTATGCGATCTTGGATCCAGCAGGCGCAAGGAGATGATGGAAGAGTTCTCGCGGGCGGATTTGTCCATCCTGGTTACGCCGGGAGCGGCGTGGAGGCTCGATGATCTGGCCGCTTTCATGGAGCATCCCTTGGCCGCCAAGGGAAACATGGTTTGCTGCGTTCCGATGGCCTCTTCGGACGTCATTCGATGGTATCGAAAACAATGGGGAGGTATCAGGATCATTGGGCTTCCTGCGGACGGCTGCCCATTCTGCCCCGGCCCTCTGCTGGAACAAGCGCTAATGGAAGTGTGCGGGGGAATTCTGCCCGCCCCGGGTCAGGATAGGGGAAGAGGGATTCGCTGGTATCGAAAAAAACGGAAGGGACGTGATTGATTGCTTCTTTGGAGAAGAAAGACAAGGCAACTGATGCTGGCCGCCGTGATCGGCGCGGTGGTTACCGCCGCTGTTTTTACCGTCTGGATGAGTATGCGGACCCATCGGTACGCCGTGCAATCGGCCGAAACACGCCGGGCTTTGGAAGCCGAGATCGCGCGGTTGAAGGAAGCTTCGGAACAAAAGTATATTCGCGGGTGGGCGCCTTCCCGGCCGCTTCCAGCCGGACATCTGATCCGCGGGGAGGATGTGGCCCCTGTCGAGTTTCCGGCTCAAACCGCCCCGGCGGACTTGCTGATCTCCAAGGACAAGGTTGTCGGCAAAACCGTCAAACTCAGGCTTTCCGCCAATACGCTGCTGACCGAAGCGCTGTTAAATGAGGAGGAACCGACTTCCGCGGATTTACGTTACCGGGAAATGGGCTTTATTCAGCTTCCCGGGACGCTGGGCAATCAGGATACCGTAGATGTACGGATCCAATTCCCTACGGGTCAGGACTACATTTTGCTGGCGAAAAAAAGGGTGATCTCGCTTGCGGACGGCGTAGTTACAATGACGCTGAACGAAGCCGAGATTTTGTCCCTATCGAGCGCAATCGTCGATGCTTACCTGCATAAGGCATCGATCTACGCCTTGTTGTATGTGGAACCCGGACTGCAGGCCAAGGCCGTGCCGACGTACCCGGCGAACGATGCCGTACTTCAGCTAATCCGGAAAGATCCCAACATCGTTCATCAAGCGGAACAAGCGCTGAACCGGTCCGCCCGAGCCGGCCTGGAAGCCGATTTGGCCGGAATGTCGGCACAGTCGGCGGCGGAATTTGCGGGTCTCCAGGCGTCCGGTCCCGGGGCGGGAGCGAAGCCAGCCGGAGACGATCAGCAATTTGAGATGCGGCCATTGGAATAAGGGGGGAGCGGGCTGTGAAACGTATAATTTTTACCGGAAAAAGCGATAAAAGGGACCTGCTGCTCTTTATTTGCAAAGCGCTCGGCGAAGCGGGGAAGCGGGCGCTGTTGGTAGATTTGACCGACGGCGGGAAATACCGCTACATCCTGGGAGGCGGCGATTCGGTGCTGAGCGTGACCGAGTTTTGCGGTTTTGACATTTGTGACGGCATGTTGGGGGAACCCGCCGGCAGCGAGTACGATTTCTGCTTGTACGACATGGAAACGATGCATTTCGGGACTAGAGAGCTTTGGAGTATGGCGAATGAAGCCCTTTGGGTCACTTCCTTCGACCGATACGAAGTCGAGCGCACGGTGGAATGGTTTAAACAACTGTTTGTACGCTGGCCCGAATTGCAAATGCTCGAGCTTTGGCCGGTTTTTATTCGTACGGTCGACAGTTCTTTAAAACCGGAATACATATTAAGCGGCATGGAGGGGTTGCCGGTTCGTTGGTCCAGGGATGTGCTTGAAATCCCGTGGTGTGAGAGCAATTTGGCGGTTCAACTGGAGAATGAGTATCGTCATATTTTGCGGATGGCGAGATTATCGAGATCCTATAAAAAGGCGTTGCGGACCTTGCTCGAGGAATTGGCGGGATGGACCGGTAAGGACGCGAGGAAGACGCTTCGGCAAGCGGAAAGGAGGAGGGCATGAGCCGGATTATATTTGAGGATACCGGTTGGGGAGGTTCACCGCAGCTAGTGGCGGCAAGTGCGCTATATATGGCGTTAAACTATCCGATGCGCATGTTGCTTTTAAATCAAGACCCCCGCGGTACAGGGCTGGAAGCCGGTTTTTCCGTTCATGGAAACCATTATGCTTCGCTTCCGCTGCTTGCGGAGAACGGGATGGACGCGATCCGAAGGCTTGCCGTGAATGAGAGGCTGACGAAACACAACTTTCCGGATTATACGACGCCTGTCGTCATCGGGAGACTGGATCTTTTGACCGGACCTTCTCATCTGGAAGGGGAGGCGCTTTTAGACTTGGAAGAAAAGGAGAGGATTTACGCGATCGCGGGTCAGGTCTACGATATTTGCTTTTCCCGCACCCGCTTTTCCGAACAGACCGCCATCCCATCCGGGGATTGGTATAGGAAAGAGCCCGTGCCTTTAAGGGTGGCGGTTTTACGCCAGGATAGATCGGAGCTGGAAGCTTTCTTTCGGGATCAGACATTGGATCGGAAAACCGGTCGCACTACCGGGGCTGAACTGATCGCCGTCTATCCCTATGATTCCGGGTCGCAGTGGACGGTGCGCAATATTTGCCGGAGGTTTGCCTGCAAGCTTCCCGCTTTCGGTATATCCTACAGCACCCAATTTTCGGATGCCTGGAATAACCGGGAATTATTGAAATTTTTCAGGCTTAACTGCCCGGTGCGCCAGGATAAGAAAATAAGGGATGAAATGCTGCGCGGGCTCATTCCGTTTTGCCAAGCCATTTATACGCTGGCCGGACGCGCAGCACCTTTGTCCGGCGAAAAGGGGGCATAAACTGTGAACAGCGCAGCCGTAAACGTCTTAGGTTGCTTAGCACTGGTCCTGACTTGCTTGTCGGCTTTATGGTTTAGAGTCAGAATTTCCAAAGAAGATCCCGGGGAGCGTTCGATTGCGCAAGACCGCTACTCGATGGACGAACTGATCGCTTTTATCAAGCATCAGATTCACGAGCTGAGCCGTAACCCCTCCAACGATTGGGGAATGAACGAAGAAGCGTGGAAACGTAAAGTCAAATCCCGGGCTGAGCTGCGTCAGGCGCTAAAAGGATGCGTGCACGGCGATCCGCAGGATAAACGCTATGTGAAAATGTTTATACGCGATTTGCTGCAAAAGGGCTACGGGATTAATGAAAGCAACATCGGACGCATCATTCCTTTCGATCAGCGGGAAAAGCTGACGGCCCAGGACCGGTTTGATATCGTGCTCTATTTGTACGAGAAGAAACACGGACCCGACGGACTCTCGACCATGATTGACGAGTACGGGCTCGACCGGGCGAAAGCATTCTCCGAGGAAGGGGAGGGCGAAGCGTTTGAGATTACGGCCGAAGATATCGACCGGATTTTTTACCGGGAATTCAGGCTGCTTTCGTTCCCGGAAAAGCTTGATTTGGTCGTGCAGCGGGTCTATCAAATGTACAAAGGCTTTTCCGTCATCGATGCCGTTCGCGAACAGCGTATCGACGGGGTCAGCGGGGGAGTCAGCGGCATCCCCGGGAACGGCGCCTTATGGGGAGACTCGGTTCCCGAGCGGGGTGGTGAATGGCCGGGAGTTTCGCTCGATGAAGATGGGAAAAAGGTGACGCGCGCCTGGGATAGCGTATGGATTTTTTACAAGGGGAAAAGTTTGCGCTTGTCCTTTCTAACCTTTGGAAGCGAGGCCGAACTGAAGCGGGTATGCCAAAACATCTACAAGTTTAATTTGCCCGGCCAACTGTCCGAGGCGAACGGCTATAAGGTCAACGAAATGAAGGACGGGTCGAGGGTCGTTGTAGTACGTCCTCCATTTGCCGAAACCTGGGCGTTCTTTGTCCGCAAATTCGATGTGAAGAGCGCCTCCCTTGAAAATCTGATCGAAGGGAATAACGCCGAACTGCCCGCCGAGCTGCTGAAATTTCTTATGAAGGGCAACCGGATTACAGCGATAACGGGTTCCCAGGGGTCCGGCAAAACGACGCTCCTCATGGCGCTTGTCAAGCATATCGATCCCTCCTATACGCTGCGGGTTCAAGAGATGTCGTTCGAGCTTCATCTGCGACGGATGTATACCGCAAGAAATATTTTAACTTTTAAAGAGACCGAGTACGTCACCGGTCAAGCGGGGCTGGACGTACAGAAGAAAACCGACGGAACCGTCAATATTCTGGGAGAAGTGGCGACTGACGAGGTCGCGGCCTGGATGATCCAGATGGGGCAGGTGGCCAGCCTGTTTACTATTTTTACGCACCACGCCAAAACGTTTCGCGATCTGGTCGATTCGCTGCGCAATTCCCTCCTTAAGACGAGGGTCTTCCGCGATGAGCGAATCGCGGAGGAGCAGGTGGCCAAGGTGCTCGATTTTGACGTTCACCTGTGCAAGGATCGCCAAGGAAACAGGTACATCGAGCGGATTTCGGAATGCTGCAAGCAAGATGAACGTCGCGGGCGAAGTAGGGAATATGCCGGAGACCACAGCCAGGGCGGGCTTTTAGGCCGCTCCAATGGATACAGGGAAAGGGTGATTGTGGAATACCGGAATGGCGGATATTTTCCGGTCGAACCCCTATCCATGAAGTGCCAAGAGGAAATGCTTCGGGAGATGTCCCCAAGGGAAGCGGCGCGCTTCGGTGCGTTTCTGGATAAGCATTGGGGGGAGCGGCTTGGAGCTTAAATCTTTGCTTGTCGTCATTTTCGGGTTGGCCCTCTGCCTATTCGCTTTGCTGTATGGAACGGGTCGTCTGCTCGACGTGAAGGAGCGTAAACGGGGATACGTATGGAATCGTGAGCCAATTGCGTCGTCAAGGCTGCGGAGTGTTTTTTTCGCGATACTGCTGAGATCCTATGCGATATCGGTAAAAACCCCGTTGCTTCGCCACGATGTGCTGAAAGTGCGCCAACGCCTGGCATTGCTTCATCGATATGATGAATTTTCGCTAAGAAGGGCGACCATGAAGTTCGTCATTCTGCTGGCCTTGCTGTATGGGGCTGCCGTCGGGCTGCTGTTCGTCTGGAAATCCGGAATCGTGTTCGCGATATGCTTGCTGCTTGCGATCGCCGTCATCCAGGGGAATCTACTGGATGCGTACGTGAATCGGATGGAACAAAAATTGCTGGAACAAATGCTGGACTGGTTTGCGGCGGTCAGACACGGCTTTCACAGGCACGGCATGGTCGGCGATGCGATTCTTGAGTCGGTAGACCAGGTTCCGGCGGAGATCGGCATGCATGCCGAAAGGTTATATGAGGCTTTGACCGACAGCAAGCCGGAAGAGGCGTTGGATAAGTTTAATGAAACTGCGCCGAACCGTTTTCTCAAAATGTTTGCGGGAATATCCAGGCTTGTCATGGAATTCGGGGACCGAAAAAGAGAACGCGGATCGCTATATTTGCGGGGGATTTCCGGTCTTGCCGGGGAGATTCAGTTGGAGTTGTTACGCCGCAAAAGACTGGAGTATTTGCTGCAAGGCTTAAACATCATCGCGCTGGCGCCTTTTTTCTTTACCAAGCCGATCGAACGGTGGGCCAGATTGAATTTTCCCCTGATGAACCACTTTTATCTGAGCAAGACCGGACTGTTCGTAAAAATCGGTCTATTTATAGTCATACTCATCTGCTATGTGTTGCTGCAAAAACTGAGAGGAGACCGGGTCATGCCTTCTTACCGGGTCTCGCAGGGCCGAAAGGTTCCATGGGAAGCTCGCTTGCTTCGTTGGGGCGTCGTCCGTAAGCTGAGGGGAATATTCACGCCGCCTTCGGCGACGGCGGCCTACTCCCGGCTTGAGCGGTTGTTGAAAGACGTCAATCACCATCTCGACGTGGGACAGTTCCAAGTCAGAAGGATGACCGTGTTTGCGGCTTGTATCATTTTGGCGATAGGAACGCTGATCTATATGCACGCGCAATCCCGGAACTGGATATTAAGCGAACCGCCGGCCGGTACCGTTTTTTTCGGAACAATGTCGGAAGAGGACAGCCGAACGGCCGCAAAGGCGGCTGAACAGGATCGGCGAATTATGATCAAGCTCGGTATGAAGTCGGGAATCGCTTCCGCGAAAATCGCGGAAGCCGTGGCAGCTGGGTGGTCGATCGGGGGCGGGAAATTGGACGAACAGCAGGCTGCCGGGATAACCCAGCGAATCCTCGACAAATTGGAACGCTGGAATCGGGAGTATGTGAAATGGTGGGAGCTAATTTTATCCCTTACCGCAGGCTGTGTCGGCTATTTTTCGCCCCTTTGGGTATTGAAGTTTCAGCGCGGGATGAGGCTGATGGATATGCGGCATGAAGTGTACCAGTTTCAAACGATGATCTCGATTTTACGTGAACTTGAACGCATCTCGGTGGAAGAAATTCTCGAGTGGCTTCATACCTATGCCGTGATATTCAAGGAGCCGTTGCAAAAATGTTTGCTTCATTACGGCCACGGAGGAGAGGACGCCTTGCGAGAAATGAAGGAACAAGCCGCGCTGAACGAGTTCCGGCAGCTTTGCGATAAGCTGCTTTTGGCCGCAGAGCGAATCACGATCCGCGACGCCTTCGACGAATTGGATGGTGAAATGTCCTACCAATTCGAACGGAGACGGCTCGATTATGAGAAATCGTTGGATCTCAAAGCGGGTTGGGGCCGATTGCTCGGCTTTTGCCCGATGTATTGCCTTATTTTTGCCTATTTGGTGATACCGCTAATATGGATGAGCTTTGAGCAGATGGATATTTACTTTAAGCAGATTCAACATATTTAACAATGGGAGGCTTAAGCTTATGAATAATGCATCGTCCGCGCTGAAGGTGGCGGCAGGAATATTTTTGACTATCGCACTCATTACGATCGTGGTTATTTTGTTCGTTTCGGCTCAGGAGGCAACGAAAACGGCCCAGAACAATTTTTCCGATATCCAGACCGAGCTTTCGCAAGCTTCTTTTACGGTTTACGACGACACGACGGTGAGCGGATCGCAAGTGACGAACGCGCTGCGTAAATTCAAGGACCGGGGGGAGTTTGGGATACAAATTAAAACAGGGAAAAACTCGGGAGGGCAATGGTACGGGGACATCCTCCGCATCAGCGGACCGCTTACCAACGAAGAGTACGGCTCGGTAAGCGGCCGAAGTCTGGCCGACATCGGGAACACATGGAATGAAAAACTCAATGAATACGTCAACCCCAGCGGGAAATTCAAGGCCAAGGTTATTAAGGATAATTCGAATGTTGTCCGCGGAATCATTTTCACACAGACGACGGTAGCCCCGTAAGCCTATGCTGAATGCCGTGAAAAGTATGGTTTGGCTGGGGGTGGCCGCATCCGTATGCTTTACCGCACTCCTCCTTACGCTGGAACGTAGCCGGGATTTTGATTTGGCCCTACAGAGGATACTCCCTTACGTTCAGGGGCAGAAAGCAAGTGTCGCTTCAACACTTGGCAGGGAAGCCGAAGGGCTGGATCTGGCAGTGAAGTATAAAGGGAGCCACATTTTATACGGGTTAAGAGAGTGGGCCGGCGAAGGCTTGGAAATCACCATTGATTCCAAGCAGATCCCATATGATGGAGAGCCGGTATACGAGCCGGGGGGGAGTGGGGATCGCGATTTGCGTTCGGCTTTATCATTACTCGACCTGCAAGGCGATTACAGGGCGGACTGTTATTACGATGCAGGGGAACATCTGTATAAGCTTGCTTTTAATAAAATTTAGGGAGGCTCGCGGATGAGTAACCCGCTGTCCAAAATTGCGGCTGCCCTGCTGTCCCTTCTCCTCGTATTTATGTATCCGGCTATGGAATTTGCGCAGCGGGAGGCGGATTTCGATATGCTTGCGGCGTATAATTCGCTTGTTCAGTTTACGGACGCGGTAAGGAATAAGGGATATTTCTCTCCGGAGATGTATCGCGAATTCAATCGGAACCTGGAGGTAGGCGGCAAAGTGTACGACATAGAAATCGAGCACCGGAGAAAAAAATACCACCCGGAATACGGCGATCCGGCCGATCCCGCAACCTTTCAAGATCGCTACTCCGTAGTCTACGATTCTTATTATACCGACCGGATTCTAGAAGTTCTCTATCCGGCAAACCCGGACGGGACCGCTGAGGAGGAGCGGCTGTACAAACTCGCGGCGGGAGACTTCGTTCAAGTGAGCATAAAGCCGAAAACCCGTTCAACTTATGAAACGTTGGCCGAACTCGTCTACGGCTCGGGGAGCGCAAGTTTGGAAGGGAAGCGGATTTCCTATGGGGGAATGGTACTGAATGAAGATTACTGATTGGGCCGTCATTTTTGTTCTGCTCGCTTGTCCGGCGTTATATATGCTGCAGTGGGATGCGGTGCAGCTCAGGGAAGCGAATCGTTTGCAGCTCAAATATACGGCTGCCTTAAGGACGGCCGCCCAAGATGCAGGAAGCAGGCTGGGTCAAAACGAGCTTCAGCGTTATGAGGCCGGTTACGGGTCTTCCAAATTTATGCGCGCCGATAAGGAGGCGGCTTTATCGGCCATGCTGGATACATTGCTGCTGAATTTGGGCGAGCATGAGGACGCTCTTTCGCGCGATCTTCTGATGACCTATATTCCGGCGGTTATCGTGATCGATTATGACGGTTACCATATATACGCAGTACAAGAGAAAGAGGGCGAGGACGGGAGCGTTTTGGCCCGGCATCATTGGCTGCCCAAGAAATCCTACGTCCATCGCGACGCGGAAGGAAATATGATCTATTTTACTTTGGATGATCAGATTACGGTCATCGACTCGGCTTCCGGGGAAGTGCACCGCGGTTTAAGGGAGGAGCTGGGCAGCGCATTGTCCGTCAAACTTTTGCAGCAAAAAGAAGCCTTTGAGGATGTCCGCAGGTCGGCCATCGTGTCCAGTATCCAAGAAGACCTGTCCCGGGTTATCGACAATCATAATGCGTTTGTGAGGAAGCTTGGCTTCAATTATATATTTACGCTGCCGACCATCTCGATGGAGGCGTGGAACAACTCGATCGATGACGTGGGGATCCTTGTCTTCCTGCAGGGCCTTCCTGTCGGCGGCAAGCATTACAATAATTACGCGCTCGGCGGAGGGAGGGTTCTTAGGCAAAGGCCGGTTTATGGATGGAGCGATCCTAATACCGGAATTCGGTACGCAGGCCACAGGCACTGTTTCGGCGGACCCGGGACGGAAAGGGCGGAAATATTCGCAAGTCCAAAGGATGCCGCGGCAAAAGGTTATTTTGAAGCCCGATGTCCTTTGCAGGGACCCTGACTTCAGCTCATAGCACTTTTATGGTCTTTTATTTTGAGAGGTTACGGAGCTCTTCTCCATATGTTAAAATAGGTTCTTGAATGTCACTTTTGAAAAGAATCAAAAACCTATTTTCATATAGAAGGAGCTTGTGCGTTAATTATGAGTTTATTGACCGTAGAGAATCTGTCCCACAATTTTGGGGACCGGACCCTTTTTAAAAATGTTTCCTTCCGGCTGCTTGCCGGGGAACATGTTGGACTGGTAGGAGCGAACGGGGTGGGGAAATCCACGCTGATGAATATTTTGACCGGACAACTTCTGAAGGACGAGGGGAAAGTGGAATGGACCCCGAAGGTCCGTTACGGATACCTGGATCAGCATTCCAAGCTGACGCCGGGGAAAACGGTGCGGGATGTGCTAAAGGACGCATTTCTTCCGCTGCTCGAGCTTGAGAAAGAGATGCTGGAAATCACCAATAAAATGGCGGACGCTACACCGGAAGAGCTGGAGGAATTGCTGAATCAGATGGGAGAAATCCAGGAGCAGCTGGAGATCGGGGATTTTTATCTCATCGATGTCAAGGTTGAAGAGATGGCCAACGGCCTCGGTCTTTCCGCCATCGGGCTCGATCGTGACGTTGCGGCATTGAGCGGGGGGCAGCGAACCAAAGTGCTGCTTGCGAAGCTTTTGCTCGAGAAACCGAACGTTCTGTTGTTGGACGAGCCGACGAACTACCTGGACGTGGAGCATATCCATTGGCTGACGAGTTATTTGCAAAACTATCCGTACGCGTTCATTTTGATTTCCCACGACACGGAGTTTATGAATCAGGTGGTCAATGTCGTTTATCATCTCGAATTCGCGAAACTCACCCGATACAGTGCGAACTATGACAAATTCCTGGAGATGGCCGACATCAACAAAAGCCAGCATATCGATGCTTATGAGAAGCAACAGGAGTTCATCAAAAAGCAGGAGGACTTCATCCAGCGGAACAAGGCGCGTTATTCGACGTCCGGCCGGGCCAAGAGCCGGGAGAAACAACTGGACCGGTTGGAGCGGATCGATAAGCCGGAGGAAGCGGCCAAACCGATTTTCGGTTTTAAAGAAGCGCGGGCCAGCGGCAAGACGGTATTCGAGGGGATCGACTTTGAGATCGGCTATACGCACGCTTTGCTGCCCAAAATGTCCATGACGATCGAACGTGGGGAAAAGATCGCTATCGTCGGATGCAATGGGGTAGGTAAATCGACCCTGCTGAAAACGATTCTGGGCAAAATCCCTCCGGTAAGCGGAAAAACGTATCAGGGCGATTTCCTTTATCCGGCATATTTTGAGCAAGAGGTTCGTCCCGGGAACGGGACGCCGATCGACGACGTATGGAACGAATTCCCCCATTTGAATCAGCATGAGGTCCGGGCTCATCTGGCGCGCTGCGGGCTAAAGAACGAACACATTACCCGTCAGTTAAAAGCGTTGAGCGGCGGAGAGCAGGCTAAGGTCCGCCTCTGCAAGCTGATGATGCGGGAGACGAACTGGATTTTGTTCGACGAACCTACCAATCACCTGGATGTTGTCGCCAAAGAAGAATTGAAACGGGCCTTAAAGGAGTTCAAAGGCACGGTTCTGCTCGTATCCCATGAACCTGACTTCTATGAGGATTGGGTTACCAAAATCTGGGACGTCGAGGCCTGGTCTACCCGGAAGTAACCCGGGGAAGTGTGCGGTATCGGCACAAGCTGCGCCCGATTTCTTAGCGGAAGGATCTGAAGTAAGATGAATGGAACACGGCATGATCGTTATTCCCGCCAAAAGCTGTTCCCGCCGATCGGAGCCGCGGGTCAAAATCGATTATCGGAGTCCTCGGTTCTGATTATCGGAGCGGGAGCGCTGGGGACCGCGATCGCCGAAACGCTGGCTCGCGCCGGCGTCGGGCGTCTGATCTTGGCGGACCGGGACTATGTGGAATGGAGCAATCTGCAGCGTCAGCAGCTTTATAATGAGGCGGACGCCGCCGAAAGGCTCCCCAAGGCGGTTGCCGCCGAGCGGCATTTGCGGGCGCTTAACAGCGAGATTATTCTGGAAAGCCATGTCATGGATGTGACGTACGAAGAAATGGACGAACTTTCTCGCGGCGTTAATCTGATCATGGATGCCACGGACAATTTCGACACCCGGCTGGTGATTAACGACATTTCGCAAAAGCGCGGAATTCCTTGGATCTATGGCGGGTGCGTCGGCAGCTACGGCATGACTTTGACGATTTTGCCGGGGGAGACCCCTTGCTTAAATTGCCTGCTTGGCGTAGTCCCTCTAGGTGGCGATACTTGCGATACGGCTGGCGTTATTCCGCCTGTCGTTCAGATGGTCGTCGCTCATCAGACGACGGAAGCGCTGAAACTGTTGACGGGAAATAAGGATGCTCTGCGCCGGACGCTGCTGACCTTCGACCTGTGGCGCAATGAGCTGACGGAAATCAAAGTGGGGGCGGCCAGAAGAGCGGATTGTTTGTCGTGCGGGGAACAGAGAACGTTCCCTTATCTATCCGCTGCCCATTCCCGCAAAACCGAGGTGCTGTGCGGCAGGGATACGGTTCAAATCCGGCCTGCGGCCAAAGGCAAACTATCGCTTCCGGAGGTGGCCGCCAAGCTGAAGAAGCTGCCGGATGGGAAGGTAGAGACCAATCCCTTCTTGCTTTCCTTCTCGATGGATCACCTCCGTCTGGTGTTGTTTGAGGACGGGAGAGCCCTCGTACACGGGACAAAGGATATATCCGAAGCGAAAGCCATCTACGACCGGTATTTAGGCTAAGGTGGGCTGTCCATCGCCTTGCCGTCAAAAACGAATCATTTCGCGGTTTACGCGGAATGATTCGTTTTTGTTTTGACCATGTTAGTAATACGAGGATTGTACCAAGTTTAGGGCGAGGCGGGAGGATATGAAGGACAGCGTGCTTTTGATGCACAATAACGATGCCGCCGGCATAGAGATGCAGCAAAAATTGGAGGAGGCGGGATATCGGGTTCGCCGCAGTGATCATGTTGAAGATACCGCCGCCGAATTGACTAGGGACATGCCAGGAATCTTGCTGGTTCATGTCGAAAAAGACGGTCGTGAGTTATATGCGCAAATGGAGCTGGCGGGACATTTCAGCTTTCCCGTCTTGATGATGCTGGAGGAATGGAGCTCCGAGGAATTAATAGCGGCTTTAGAGGCGGGGGTGACCGAAGTTGTTGAGGCCGCCATCCCGTTTGTTGAACTCGTGGCGCGGATCCGCAGTCTGATCCGGCTTTATGGCCGATTTGCCGAAGGCTACGTCGCGGAATTGAATTATGAAGACCTCAAAATGGAGATGAAAGGGAGAAAGGTTTACCGTGGCGACGAGCTAATAAAACTGACCCCGAAGGAATTCGACCTGCTCAGATATTTGGTCAAACGAGCGGAGCAGGTCTGTCAGCGCGAGCAGATTTTGCAGGAGGTTTGGGGGTATGATTTTGCAACGGGGACCAACGTTGTCGATGTGTACATCCGTCACCTCCGTAAAAAAATCGATAAAGGAAGACCGCGCAAACTGATCCATACGGTGCGGGGAACAGGGTATATGATTCACTAAAAAATAATGCTCTGGAAAAAACAAATTACCCGATAGAGAGGCTATCGGGTATCGGTAACATATTATTATGATCTAATATTAATGAGGTTTCCGGACGTAATTCGCAAGCGACTGTGACTAGAGGACGCGGCGGGCTTTCAAGTACGTTCTCTTCCAATTCCCGGAGTTCAGATTGGAAATCGTAACACCCGGTTTACCGTAAGTGTGCAAAATCTTCCCGTTACCCATATAAACGGCTACGTGGGTCACGTTATGTCCGTTAGCGCGGCTGCCGCTGGAGAAGAACACCAGATCGCCGGCTTTCAAATTCGATTTGGAGACGGCACGTCCCACTTTCGATTGAGCCACGGATGTGCGAGGCAGGTTGATGCCATACTTGCTGAAAATACGCTTCGTAAAAGAAGAGCAATCAAATACTCGAGTTGTCGAAGTCGATGCGCCGAATTGATAAGGTCTGCCCATAAATGTTTTTCCGTAATTTACGATTTGGGATCCCTTGGATACCGCTACGCTTTCCGCAGCTTGGGCCGGTGCGGCTCCAGCTCCGCTCGCAAGCAGAGTGCTGAATCCGATAGTTGAGACAATCCCTACCGTCAATACTTTTTGGAATAGGTTGTGCAATTTCATGTTGTAGTACCTCCAAATGTTTTTGTCGACCGGTTCGAAATGAAGTATAACAGGTTTTTAACTGCCTAATTTTTGGCAACACGCCTATAAGTACAGGGCCTGCGCTGGTTTGAGGCCCTTTATTAAAAAACGATTAAAGTTTACAAAAAAGTAAGAAATAAAGAAGTGGAAATGTAAAGAAGCATGAAAAAAGCCTTGATTTCTCAAGGTTTTTTTCATGCTTCTTTAGTTACAATCTGAGGTCATAAAGGTTACATTTTTGTATTAATTTGAACACGCAAAGTTCCTTAATCCTTGCTTTGAATAATGAGAAGCAGCCCGCTCTCGATTCGAACTGTTCCCTTGTCTCCCTTTAAACGATTGCTGACTCCCAGCGACTGGCCCATTTTGAGCGTGGCGTTGTCCAGCGGATATATGAACCCTTCCAAATGAATCCC
The DNA here is from genome assembly GCF_008084145.1 of Paenibacillus faecis. GTDB lineage: Bacteria > Bacillota > Bacilli > Paenibacillales > Paenibacillaceae > Fontibacillus > Fontibacillus faecis. The sequence goes on from NZ_VSDO01000002.1 coordinate 1,174,268, forward strand.
GGTCACCTCTGTAGTGAGGGGGAGCAGGGATACATATTTAAATCCGCGCTCCTCGACGATGCAGCTCGTTCCGGTTAGGGTAACATAATTGTGGGCATCCCAGATGGCGCTGGTAATCTGGTGCTGCATGCCTCGAAGCATCATTTGAATATTGGACAAAGTATGATCCAGCCGCGTGCCGACAACGCCGGTCATAACGACTTCGGAAGCGTGTCTTTCAATAGCAAGGTCGAAGGCGAGCTCCGTATCGGTCAGATCTTTGTTCACCGCATCGCAAGCGATCATTTCCCGGCTGTTTGCTTGGATGAGCTTTAATTCTTCGGGGGTGACGGAGTCGAAATCTCCGACCGCCAGGTCGGGACGGATTCCGTGCTGGACGAGGAATAAAGCCCCCCGATCCGCGCCGATGATCATGTCGTCTTTCCGGATTTCCTTAATGATATCAGGGTCGATCGTTCCGCCTGCAAAAATAAGCACTCGTTTCGCTACCATAAAGAAAACTCCCTTTCTGTTGTAGGCCCGCTTATTACCAGTATAGTTCAGTTTTTTCACTTGCACAATTGAACCGCGCAAGCATACAATGGACTGGTCAAATGTTACTGAACGTGATAGAGAGGAGTCAGAGCGTAAGCATGCATTTATTTGACATTTTCAGTATTATCGGCACCATCGCGTTTGCCATGTCGGGCGCGTTCGTGGCGATGGAAGAGGAGTATGACATTCTTGGCGTGCTTGTACTCGGCCTTGTAACGGCTTTTGGCGGGGGAATTGTCCGTAATGTGTTGATCGGCGTTCCCGTCACTACGCTATGGGCTCAAGGGGATTTAATCATGCTTGCGGTTTTATCGGTCCTTGTCGCTTTCGTTCTGCCTCTAAAATGGATTCATCATTGGAAAAAGACAGAAGCGCTTTTTGACGCCATCGGCTTGTCCGCCTTTGCCATTCAGGGGGGGCTGTATGCCAGCGGTATGAATCATCCGATCAGCGCCATTCTGGTGGCTGCCGTTCTGACGGGGATCGGCGGCGGAATCATCCGGGATTTGCTTGCCGGACGCAAGCCGCTCGTTCTAAGAGATGAAATATACGCCGTTTGGGCGATGTTGGCCGGGCTCGCCGTAGGGTTGAAGTTTTTTACGTCAACCGTCGGTCTGCTGCTGCTGTTCGGCCTGGTTGTCTTCTTCCGGATGCTTTCCGTTCATTATAGATGGAAACTGCCGAGCCGTTCTCTGCGTACGGGAAACATCGGGACGAAATCGGAACAGGGTTAGCCCGGGCAATAAAGCTTCTTTCTATAATGTAAAGAAAAAAAGGATATCGCCCCAATGTGGCGGTATCCTTTTTGTTTGGGGCTTTAGCCAGTTGAGCTCGCGAAGCGTGCGAAACAAAGAACCATCTGATGGGGGTGTGATCATAGGAGTGTTCAAGCTACGATGTATAACGAAAGGAAAGGGTGCTTAATGGCTAATCGAAGGGATATGTCACATCCAAAGAGGCGCCAAGTTGTGCTTCCAAGCCTCCAACTCCAAAAAGATGCAAATCTGCAAGTATTTTAGGCCGATTCCCGAGGCGATGCAAAAAAGGATGCAAATCTGCAGGAATTTCTAACGATTTTAGAGAAATGAGCCGGTTTCGTCGAAAATTCTTGCAGATTTGCAGGTATTTAGAAATTTTGAGTCCAAACAGGAAAAAAGCATGCAGATATGCAGGAATTCAATGTTATCAAGGTTTGTCTGACGGAGTACGAGTAATAATCGCACCCCTTCAGGGGAAGGCAATAGCGGCAACGGAATAGAACAAGTGGGAATGGTATTTCTGACGAGCTTGCTCACCACGCGTTCCTAATTCAGGGGTGAAATTGCAGTCCGGCGAGGGATGAAGACAGCTCACTCCTGAAGATGGGGAACTGGCGAAGGAAAGCCGTGTGCGGGAAATCCGCATGCACGGTTTGACGGGGAGTCTGGGGGAGTAAACCCCCGTCTTACCCTACTGAGGAAGGCTTGCGTCGATCTTATTGCAAGAAATGCGTCAGCGCCTCGGGCAGTTCCTGCTGCCAAAATCCCCAAAGGTGTTTGCCGTCCTTTTCATAATAAACCACTTTTGCGCCCCGTTCTTCAAGCAGTTGTCTGGCCCGGCGATTTAACTCCACGAAATTGTAGGTCCCCGTGTCGGTGGTGTATTGTTGCTCTTGAAGACCGACGACCATAAAGAGGGAGAGGTGGGACAAATCGGATTCCGCTTCAATCATCGCGAGCGTTTGGTCGTAATAGGCTCCGGAAAGGCTGATGATTTTGGAAAACAGTTTGGGATTTTTCATAGCCAGATGAAGAGAGAACGATCCGCCCAACGAATCTCCGGCCAATACCCGATCCTCCGGCTCTCGCCGCACGGGATAATTGCGTTCTACAAAGGGTATAATCTCTTCTGTAATACAGCGGCAATAGGCTTCGAACCGATGGCCGAAAGGCGCGTATTCTTCCGTACGGACGGTAGTATCGACTTCAATGCCTACAATAATAAAAGGCTCGAGTCCGTCATCCAGAATCAGCTTGTTCGCATGGGTGGCAATTCGCCCGAAGTTGAAAAACTCCTCGCCGTCCTGACAGTAGACGACAGGGTAACTAAGAATTTCGTTATAGCCCGGCGGGAGGTAAATGCGTAATTTTCGCTTCTCCCCCAAGCTGTCGCAGTCGATTTCCTCCCTGACAATAGTCCGCTTTAAATAGCGTGAATCCGTCATAATTCGGCTCGCTCCTTATCGTCTTGATATTTTGCTTTTGACCTCTCATTACGTTAAGATAGCCCTGGGAGAGGTAAACGCATTCACTACCAGGACCCGATTGTGTTACATAATTGTGTTACTGCTGTTATACAAACAAAGATAAAAAATTAAGTCATTTATGCGCAATTCCTTTGACTTAACGACTGAAACAGATGTATAATAATTCTATAACAGCGGAACATGATAATCAAATATTTTGTCGAGGTGAAGAAAATGAGCAAGATTCCTTATGAAGTATATACCGAGGAAGTCGAGGCTTTAACCGTCCTTTCGCCGGATGGTGAGATTGTTAACAAAGATAAAGTCCCGAACTTGACAGATGATCAATTGAAAGAATTAATGTACCGTATGGTATTCACCCGCACATGGGATGAGCGCGCCATCAACCTGGGCCGCCAAGGCCGCCTCGGCTTTTATGCGCCGGTATCCGGTCAAGAAGCTACGATGGTCGGCAGTGAATTCGCTCTGGACAAGAACGACTTCGTTTGCCCGGGCTACCGCGATATGCCGCAGCTCGTATGGCATGGTCTTCCGCTTTATCAAGCTTTCCTGTATTCCCGCGGCCATCAGCACGGCGGACAAATTCCGGAAGGCGTCAACGTACTTATGCCACAAATCATTATCGGCGCTCAAGTGCTTCATGCGATGGGGATCGCTATGGGCTACAAATTGAAGAAGCAAAAACAAGTCGCCATTACTTACACGGGAGACGGCGGTTCGTCCGAAGGCGATTTCTACGAAGCGCTTAACTACGCTGGGGTTTACAAACTTCCGGTCATTTTCTTTGTGCAAAATAACGGCTATGCCATTACGACTCCGTTCTCGAAACAAACCGCTGCTTTGTCCATTGCTCATAAGGCGGTTGCCGCCGGGATTCGCGGCGTGAAGATCGACGGGATGGACGTGTTCGCCGTCATCAGCGCGGTTCAAGAAGCCGCCGAGCGTGCCCGTAACGGCGAAGGCGCTACTTTGATCGAAGCCGTGACTTACCGTTTCCGTCCGCATTCCCTCTCTGACGATACGAGCAAATACCGTACGAAAGAAGAAGAAGGACAATGGAGCGAGAAGGACCCGATCGCCCGTCTTGCCAAGTACTTGGAGAAGAAAGGCCTTTGGACCGAAGAAGATACGGCTCGCGTGAAAGAAGAAGCGAAAGCGAAAGTGAACGAGCAAATCAAGAAGGCGGAACAAACCGAGAAGATGACGATTCCTGGTCTGATCGACAGCATGTTCGAGCAAACGCCTAAGCATCTGGAAGAGCAAAAAGCCGATTTTCAATAAGCCTTGAAGAAGTTCTAATGAGGAGGATAAGAAGCAATGGCACAAATGAATATGAAAGAAGCAATCCGCGATGCGATGCGCGTAGAGTTGAATCGGGATCCGAACGTCCTGCTTTTCGGGGAAGACGTAGGTAATGTCGGCGGGGTATTCCGCGTAACGGAAGGACTGCAAAAGGAATTTGGCGAAGAGCGCGTATTCGACACGCCGCTGGCCGAATCCGCGATCGGCGGTCTGGCCGTCGGTTTGGGAATCCAAGGATTCCGTCCTGTTGCGGAAATCCAGTTTGTCGGCTTTATTTTTGAAGCGTTGGACCAAATTCTCGTACAGGCTGCCCGCATGCGTTACCGTTCCGGCGGCCGCTATCATGCGCCAGTCGTATTCCGTACGCCATACGGCGGCGGGGTTAAAGCCGCTGAATTGCACACCGACGCCCTGGAAGGTTTGATTGCGCAAACTCCGGGTATTAAACTGGTGATTCCTTCGAACCCATACGATGCGAAGGGCCTGATGATCTCCGCGATCCGCGACAATGACCCGGTATTCTTCATGGAGCATTTGAACTTGTACCATGCTTTCCGCGCGGAAGTGCCTGAAGGCGAATATACCGTAGAACTCGGCAAGGCGAACGTGGTTCGCGAAGGATCCGACGTCACGATTATCGCCTACGGCATGATGGTTCATACCGCGGTGAAAGCGGCGGAAGAACTGGAGAAGAGCAAAGGCATCAAAGCCGAAGTCATCGATCTGCGCACGCTTGTGCCGCTGGACATCGATACGATTCTTGCATCTATCAAGAAAACGAACCGCGCGATCGTCGTGCAGGAAGCTCAGAAATCCGCCGGCATGGCCGCTGAAATCATCGCTCAAATCAACGAAAAAGCGATCCTGCACTTGGAAGCCCCAGTGCTTCGCATTACGCCTCCGGATACCGTTTATCCGTTCGCGCAAATCGAAGATCAATGGCTTCCGACTCCGGCCCGCATCATCGAGGGCGTCAACAAAGTACTTGAATTTTAATTAAACGGCATACGAAAAATTGAAAAACAGGAGGTCTTCCAGGTGGCAAAATTTGAATATCGCTTCCCAGAGCTCGGCGAAGGTTTGCATGAAGGCGAAATTATTAAAATGCACATCAAAGCCGGCGACAAAGTAACAGATGAAGATATCGTCATGGAGGTACAAAACGACAAGGCGGTCGTTGAAGTCCCATGTCCGGTAAACGGTACGGTGCTTGAAGTGTTCGGTTCGGACGGCGCGATCTTCCGCGTTGGCCAAGTCGTGGCCGTCATCGACGCGGAAGGCGACATTCCGGAGCAGGAATCCGCTCCTGAGCAAGCCGGCGCGCAAGAAGCCGACGCGGCGAAAGGCGCAGCGGATACGCAAAACTCCCCGGCTTCGGCCAGCCCTGCGGCAGCCAAAGAAGGCGGCACCGACGGTCCTGCGGCTCCAGCTGCACCTAACCGCGAAGTGCTGGCAACGCCAAGCGTGCGTAAATACGCCCGTGAGCAAGGCATCGACATCACGCAAGTGAGCGGCTCCGGTAAAGCCGGCAAAATCACGCGCGAAGACGTCGACGCGTTCAAAAACGGCGGCGGCGCAGCAAGCCCTGCGGCATCCGGCGCTGCGCAAAGCGCGGACGCCCCTGCGGCACCGGCGGCTTCCGCGGCTGCAAGCGTGAGCGCGGAAGAAGAACGCGTTCCGTTCAAAGGAATCCGCAAAGCGATTTCGAACGCCATGGTTAAATCGGCTTACACCGCTCCGCACGTAACGATTATGGACGAAGTGGACGTGACCGAGCTGGTAGCGTTCCGTACCCGCATGAAACCGATCGCCGAGAAGAAAGGCATCAAAGTCACTTACCTGCCGTTCATCGTAAAAGCGCTCGTAGCGGCTTCCCGTCAATTCCCTGCGCTTAACGCATCGATCGACGAGGAGAACAACGAGATCGTCTACAAGAAACATTACGATATCGGGATCGCTACCGATACCGACAACGGTCTGATCGTGCCTGTTATCAAAGATGCCGATCGTAAGAGCATCTGGATGATCGCCGACGCGATCCGCGATCTGGCGGCCCGCGGCCGGGAAGGTAAGCTGTCCGCAAGCGAAATGAAGGGCAGCACCATCTCCATCACGAACATCGGCTCCGCAGGCGGCATGTTCTTTACGCCGATCATCAACTATCCTGAAGTGGCGATCTTGGGTACAGGCCGCATCAGCGAGAAGCCGGTCGTGAAGAACGGCGAAATCGTCGTGGCTCCGGTTATGGCTCTGTCGCTCAGCTTCGACCACCGTCTGATCGACGGCGCAACGGCTCAAAACTTCATGAACTATATCAAACAGCTGCTCGCCAACCCTGAGCTGCTCGTTATGGAGGTGTAACAATATGGTAGTAGGAGACGCTTCTCTGGATATTGATACATTAGTTGTAGGTGCCGGTCCCGGCGGATACGTGGCGGCCATTCGTGCCGCCCAGCTGGGCCAAAAAGTGGTGATCGTGGACAAATCGGAGCTTGGCGGCGTGTGCTTGAACCGCGGCTGTATTCCTTCGAAAGCCCTGATCTCCGCTGCGCACCAATACGAATCCGCGAAACATGCCGACGCGTTCGGCATCACCGCGGAAAATGTGAAAGTGGACTTCAAGAAAACGCAAGAATTCAAAAACGGCGTCGTTAAGAAAATGACCCAAGGCGTAACCGGTTTGCTGAAAGGCAACAAGATCGAAGTTTTCAGCGGTGAAGTCATGTTCATCAACGAAAACGAAGCTCGTGCTTTTAACGACCATGAATCGCCGCGTTACCGTTTCAAGCATTGCATCTTGGCTACAGGTTCCCGTCCGATCGAGCTGAAAGCCTTCCCGTTCGGCGGACGCATCCTGTCCTCGACCGAAGCGCTCGATCTGCAAGAAATTCCTAACAGCCTGATCGTAATCGGCGGCGGTTATATCGGCGCGGAACTCGGTCAAATGTTCTCGAAATTCGGCACGAAAGTGACGATTATCGAAGGAATGGACAGCGTACTCGCAGGCTTTGACAAGGATATGACCCGTCTCGTCACGAAGAGCATGGAGAAAACGGGCATCGAAATCATCACCAACGCCAAGGCCGAAAGCGCTGAGCAAACGGACAAGGACGTAACGGTTAAATACTCCGTAAACGGCGAAACCAAAGAAGTTACGGCGGACTACCTGCTCGTAACGGTTGGCCGTCGTCCTAACACGGACGGCGACCTCGGCTTGGAACTGGCCGGTGTGAAGCTGACGGACCGCGGTCTGGTGGAAGTTGACCATCAAGGGCGCACCAGCAATCCGAACATCTTTGCGATCGGCGACATCGTTGCCGGACCTGCGCTGGCGCACAAGGCTTCTTATGAAGGTAAAGTGGCCGCCGAAGTGATTTCCGGTCTTCCATCCGTCGTGGACTACAAAGCGATTCCTGCGGTCGTATTTACCGATCCGGAATGCTCAAGCGTAGGCTACACGGAAAAAGAAGCCAAGGAAAAAGGCTTCAACGTCAAAGCGGGCAAGTTCCCGTTCGCGGGCAACGGCCGTGCGACTTCGCTGAATCAGCCTGACGGCTTCATCAAGATTGTGGCCAATGCCGACAACAATGTGGTTCTCGGCGCACAAATCGTCGGGATCGAAGCTTCCAACCTGATTGCGGAGCTTGGCCTTGCGATCGAAATGGGCGCCACTTTGGAAGACATTTCGCTCACGATCCACGCTCACCCTACGCTGGGTGAAATCGTGATGGAAACGGCTGAACTCGTTGAAGGTCATCCGATTCATGTTATCTCCCGTTAATTTTTGAGCTATTACTCTCGCGTCCTCCGGTTATCCGGCGGATGCGGATCTCCTAAGCATATGGATAGGGCAGGACCGGCAAGTTGGGTCTTGCCCTCTTTTTTTGGCGTTCAGGCCGAACTTTTCCGGTTTTGGCTACGTTTAGTTATTAATAGAACCGTCATAGGGGAGGAAGAGATGAAGAACAGGAGAGCGATGGGGTGGAAGCTTGCGGTCTGCGTCCTGATGTTCGCCGCGGGCACGGTGCTATCCGGGCCGGCGAAGGCCGAAATCAAGAACAAGCTCAATTCCGAAACTACGCCGCAGACCCAAAAGGCAATATCCAAGAAACAGGTGACTCAATGGATCAAACAACAGGGGGCCAGGAAAGCAAACTACTATTTCGAGGGTTTGACTTTTATTGAAGTGCAGCTGGACGAAGACAAGGAGCTTGAGGTGATCGCGGGTATTGACGGAGGCGTCCATCTGGGCCATTTCTTCGTGTTTGACCGGACGAAAGCGGGGACTTACAAGCTGATTGCCGAAAAGGACTGGAAGGTGGAGGCGCTGCATCCGGGGCTCGCGGTTGAAACGGATTCCAGAGTGTTATATGAAACGGTCGAACGTACGGGCGGAACGGGCATCGATGTGAAATACGCCCACCTGTGGTATGTGAAGAACGGAAAATGGGTGGAGGCGTGGAAAGGTGTCCTTAAAGAACGCAACGCGATGATCACCGGTGCACATTCGCTTGTCGCCGGCAGTTATCAGGTGATTGACGATACTCTTTTCAGTTGGCAGACTTTGACGCGGCTTGAAGACGATGACGAGACGGTGAAGGGCGAGCGCGAAACGACGCTCCAGGTGTTTCAATTCGACGGAACCCGTTTTGTGGAGGAAAAATAAAGGAGCTGTTTTTTTGATTAGCAAAAAGAACGCGGAGCATTATATGTGGGGAGACCGCTGCGATGGTTGGCGGCTGGTACATGAACAGGACCGAAGCATCATCCATGAAAAAATGCCTCCGGGAACATGTGAAACCCGGCATTTTCATAAACAGGCGAAACAATTTTTCTTTGTGCTGACGGGGACAATGACCCTCGAGGCCGGAGGAATCGAAACGGTACTGCGGGCCCATGAGGGATTGAATGTCCCGCCGAATCTGCCCCATCAAGTGTTCAATAAATCCGGCGAAGACTTGGAGTTTTTGGTGATTTCTCAGCCCAGCACGACAGATGACCGGTATCCGGCACCGGGCGGAACAGAAGAGGAACGAGGAACTTAAGGACCTTTAAGGTCTGATACATAACGCGCAGGCAAGTGCAAGGATTGCCAAAACAGCCAAAAAAGGATGTCGGCATGTTCCCTCGTCAAGGGGGTTAAGCCTCACGGGGCCCTGCTTACTGCGTTTCGGAAAGCCATCGGGCACGGACAGGGTCGGCGCAAGGATCATCTTGGATGAATTCTGGCGTCGGCTTTTTTTGAACTTTGGTATTGGGCAGGTATATAATAGAGGACGGCTTGCCGCACTCGTCAGGCGGAGAGAATCGGGCGGTAGTTTGCCGATGGCGGAATTTCCGGGAAGAAGAATATGCATGCGGCGACAGCAATAATATGTAGGGTACATGCCCGCCTTTGGCAAAAAAAATCGAGCCGCATGTCGGGAATACGCATTCGGTGGTAGCCTGGCTGACGAATCTTATGATAGGATGGATGTTGCGGTTCAGCCGGCGGCAGCGCAGATCGATTTAACCGCGAGAATATTTAATAACGGAATGTGTTCTGGAAAAAGGAGATCTCGAAGTTATGGAAACTATTTTTTCAATCCTGAAATCGATTATTTTGGGGATCGTGGAGGGGATCACCGAATTTTTGCCGGTATCTTCCACGGGCCATCTGGTCATCTTTGAAAATTTGCTGGGCTTCAATGGGACGACCCCCTCATATGTGGAGATGTATACGTACGTTATTCAACTGGGAGCGATTTTGGCCGTCATCGTCCTGTATTGGGGCAAAATCAAGGATACGCTGGTCAACTTCTTCCCGCAGAAGGTCGGTTTTGAAAAGTCGGGATTCCGCTTTTGGCTGATGCTGGCGATCGCCTGTATCCCGGGAGGCGTGTTCGGCGTTCTGCTGAACGACTGGGCGGATGAGCATCTGTTTACGCCGGTTGTCGTGGCGTTCACGCTGTTTTTCGGCGGACTGTGGATGCTTTACGCGGAGAAAAAATTCCGCAACAACGGACTGGGCGGCGGAGGCGACGAGTTGAACGTCACGGTCAAACAAGCGCTGATCATCGGCGCTTTCCAATGCCTCGCCATTATTCCGGGCATGTCGCGCTCCGCTTCGACGATCATCGGCGGCTGGGTAGCGGGCTTGACCACGGTGGCGGCGGCGGAGTTCTCGTTCTTCCTGGCGATCCCGGTCATGGTGGGGATGAGCTTCCTGAAAATCGTGAAGATCGGCGGATTTTCGTCGATGACTTCGACCGAACTGATTTCGCTCGGCGTCGGCTTTGTCGTTTCGTTCCTCGTCGCGCTCGCCGTCATCAGCAAGTTTATTTCGTACCTGCAAAAGAAACCGATGAAGGTATTCGTATACTACCGGATGATTTTTGCGATTATCGTCCTGATCGCCGGGATTGCCGGCTTGTTCCACTAAACAAAGTCATGAGGCCCAGTCCGAAGAAACAGATTCGGCACTGGGCTTTTTTTGTTAATTCTTATAGTATAGAAGAAGTTAAAGCAAGAATACGGCTGGAGGAAGGTGCTTTGATGAGCGCAAAACTAATGATCGTCCAGGCTTCGCTTGGCGACCTGCAAGATGTGGCGGAGCTGTTTAATCAATACCGGGTGTTTTACGGGCAAGCGTCCGATCCGGCGGGAGCCGAAGCTTTTCTGTTTCAATTGATGGAGCACCGGGAGTCCGTTATTTTGCTGGCAAGGGTAGAGAACGGTCGCCAACCGGTTGGCTTTGTCCAGTTGTATCCGACGTATTCGTCGATTTCCATGCAGCGCTCATGGGTACTGAACGATTTATTCGTTCCGGAGAAATGGCGCAAGCAAGGCATCGGCCGAAAGCTTCTGGATGCCGCGGCCGACATGGCGCGTCTGACCAAAGCGAAAGGGCTTGCCCTGGAAACCGCCCCGGACAACCTTTCCGCGCAAAAGCTCTATGAAAGCCTGGGATATGTCCGTGACACGGAATTTTTCCATTATTATTTGACTCTATAAGGCAAGGGGAGGCATAGCATGAAAAGAATCGATATTGTCTACGCCTTGATCGCCAGTCCCGACAACCAAAAGGTGTTAATGGTACAAAACCTCGATAACCGGGACACATGGACTTTGCCCGGAGGGACGGTGGAGCCCGGGGAAACCCTGGAAACGGCGCTTATCCGCGAGGTGAGAGAAGAGGCCGGCATCGAGATTGCCGTTCGCGGGGTGGCCGCGGTGAACGAAGTGATTTTTCCTGAAAAACAAGAGCATTATCTGCTGCTTACGTTCCGCGCCGACCGTCTTGGCGGGACGGAGAAAACGAATGTCCCTGCGGAGATATCCGCGGTCTCCTGGATCAACGTGGACCTGGCGGATTCCCTGATGCCGTATTACGAGGCAGGCATCAGCGGACTGGTAAGCAGCGGGGACGAGGTTCCTTACTGCGATGAAGGTCAAGAGAAAGAGACCTAGACGGAGGAGAGAGGAATGATCATATGGATCAACGGAGCTTTCGGCTCCGGCAAAACTTCGGCCGCCTATCCGCTCCACCGGAGAATTCCCGGATCTTTTGTGTATGATCCCGAAGACGTCGGATATTTCATCCGGAAGCGAATTCCGGGCGGGATGGAGAAGGATGATTTTCAGGACTATCCCATGTGGCGCGAGATGAACTATGCGATGCTGAAAAATATCGCCGCCGAATTTGACGGCATCCTCATCGTTCCGATGACCGTGACCCATCCCGTCTACTTTAACGAAATCGTAGGCAGGCTAAGGGATGAGGGGGTCGGCGTGCGCCATTTTACCTTATGGGCCTCGCGCGATGTGCTGCTGGCCCGTCTGAAGGGGCGGGGCGACGGCTATAATTCCTGGCCTGCCCGGCAGGTGGAGCGCTGCCTGGAAGGACTCGCGAATCCGCTGTTCGGGGAGCATCTGGACACCGATCATCTGAGCCGGGACGAGGTGGTCGGCCGGATTGCCGCCGAATGCGGCATCCCGCTGCAGCCCGACGAGCGAACCAAGCTGCAGAAGGCTTGGGACCGGGCGATCCTTACTTTAAAGCATATCCGGATTGGGAAATAGAACGACCTCTGATATAATAAACAAGATGTCAATTGATCGATAGAGGGTGTTGAAAATGAGAAATTATTTGGATTTGTTGCAGGACATTTTAGATAACGGAACACCGAAGGAAGACCGCACGGGGACGGGGACGCTCTCCGTTTTCGGCAGACAGCTGCGTTTTGATCTCAGTCAGGGTTTTCCTCTGGTTACGACCAAGCGCATCCATTTGAAATCGGTGGTTCATGAGCTGTTATGGTTTTTGAAGGGCGAAACTAATATCGCCTACCTCAAAGAGCACGGCGTGCGAATCTGGGATGAATGGGCGGACGAGAACGGGGATTTGGGACCGGTCTACGGCTCGCAATGGCGCGCCTGGGAGGCACCGGACGGCCGCCGGATCGACCAGATCGCGAATGTGATCGAAGCGATCAAGAAGAATCCCGACTCCCGCCGGCACCTGGTCAGCGCCTGGAACGTGGCCGAGATCGACAATATGAAGCTGCCGCCCTGCCACTTCGTATTTCAGTTTTACGTGGCGGGAGGGAAGCTTTCCTGCATGCTGACGATGCGTTCGGTCGATACGTTCCTGGGGTTACCTTTCAACATCGCCAGTTACTCCCTGCTTACGCATATGGTGGCCCAGCAGTGCGGGCTCGAGCCGGGCGAGTTCATCTGGTCCGGAGGGGATGTCCATATTTACAGCAATCACCTGGAGCAGGTGAAGACGCAGTTGACGCGCGAGCCTTATCCGCTGCCGCGCCTGATCATCAAACGCAAACCGGAGTCGATTTTCGATTATGTTTACGAAGACTTCGAGTTTGAAGGTTATCAGTATCACCCGACGATTAAGGCTACCGTTGCCGTATAGCGGAAATCCGAAAGAAAGGGGCAAGACGGATGGGAATTACCCTGATCTGGGCCATGTCGAAGAACGGGGCGATCGGCCGCGACAACCAGCTGCCTTGGCGGCTGCCGGCTGATTTGAAGTTTTTTAAAGAGCAGACCACCGGAAAGACGATGGTCATGGGCCGGAAAACCTGGGAATCGATGGGGAGCAAACCGCTTCCGAACCGGCGCAGCGTTGTCCTGACCGCGGACCATGCTTATCGGGCGGAAGGGGCGGAAATCGTTCACTCCGTAGAGGAAGCTTTGGAGTTCGCAAAAGGGGAAGAACTGATGGTCATCGGTGGTGCGGGCGTATTCTCCCATTTCCTTCCGTATGCCGACAAGCTGCTGGTGACCAAGATCGACGAAGACGTGGAAGGGGACGTGTTTTTTCCGCATTTCGAATGGTCGGAGTTTAGGCTTGTACAGGAAAAAGAGGGAATTCGTGATGAGAAGAATCCTTACAGTTACCGCTTTTTGACTTATGAGCGGCAGAAGCCCGCTGCGCAATAGTGCAAATTATCATATCAATAATCCATTAATAACGTTTCCCCCGGATGCTAACATCAAGATACACTGAAATGTGAGAATTTCACCGCCTGGGAGTTCTCGCTTAAAACGGATGGGGGAAGTTTAAGATGTCAACACCAACGGGTTTCATGGAATATAAAAGACAGCTTCCTGCGGACCGGAGCCCGTCCGAACGGGTTCAGGACTGGCAGGAGTTCCATAAGCATATGTCGGACGAGGAACTCCGGACGCAGGGCGCCCGCTGTATGGATTGCGGCACGCCATATTGCCATACGGGAATGGATATGACGGGAGGCACCTCCGGCTGCCCGGTGCACAACCTGATTCCGGAATGGAACAACCTGGTGTACCGCGGCCTGTGGAAGGAAGCGCTGGATCGGCTGCATAAAACGAATAATTTTCCCGAATTTACGGGAAGAGTCTGCCCGGCTCCTTGTGAGGGCTCATGTACAGTAGGGCTGATCGGACAGCCCGTGACGATCAAAACGATCGAGCAAGCGATCATCGATAAAGGCTTCGAGGAAGGCTGGGTTGTGCCCGAGCCTCCGAAGCATCGCACCGGCCGCCGGGTTGCCGTCGTCGGCTCCGGTCCGGCCGGCCTGGCTTGCGCGGCTCAGCTCAACAAGGCGGGCCATGAAGTGACCGTATTCGAGCGCTCCGACCGGATCGGCGGCTTGCTGATGTACGGAATTCCTACGATGAAGCTCGATAAGGCTGTTGTACAGCGCAGAGTGGATCTGCTTGCGGCGGAAGGTGTGAAGTTCGTCACCAATACGGAAATCGGCAAGGATATTCCAGCCAAACAGCTCGTGGACGAATTCGACGCGGTCGTGCTCTGCGGGGGTGCGACCAAGCCGCGCGAGTTCAATATCGAAGGCAGCGATTTGAAGGGCGTCCACTACGCGATGCCATTTTTGAACGGGACGATCAAGAGCTATCTCGACTCCGGGCTGCAGGACGGTCAGTATTTGTCGGCGGCCGGCAAGGACGTCATCGTCATCGGCGGCGGGGATACCGGTTCCGACTGCGTGGCGACATCGCTGCGGCACGGGTGCCGCAGCGTCACCCAATTCGGTACCCATGCCAAAGCGCCGTTGGAGCGGGACGTCATCAATAACCCTTGGCCGCAGTTCCCGAATGTGTATTCTCTCGACTATGCGCAGGAGGAAGCCAAAGCGCTGTTCGGCTCCGACCCGCGCGAGTTCTCCATCATGACGACGAAGTTCGTCGGGGATGAGCAGGGGAATTTGAAGGAGCTGCACACAGTGCAAATCCAGCGTATTGTGGATGAGACGGGACGCAAGATTTACCAGCCGATTCCCGGCACGGAACGGGTGTTTCCGGCTCAGCTCGCGCTGATCGCGATCGGTTTTGACGGGCCGGAGCAGGGAATCGTTGGCGAACTGGGGTTGGAAACGGACCGCCGGACCAATGTCAAAGCCCGCTACGGTAAGTACAACACCAATGTCGAGAAAGTGTTTGCGGCCGGGGATATGCGGCGCGGGCAAAGCCTCGTCGTATGGGCTATTCATGAAGGCCGTGAAGCGGCGCGCGAAGTGGATAAATTCCTGATGGGCGCCACCGTTCTCGCCTAGTTTTTCGAGCTTCCGGTATTCAGTGGACTCCAAAAATATGATATAATAGATTCAGCTACAGGGCTGCGCGGCGCGCGGCCCTTTTTCTTGAGCATACTTATGAATTCTATTATTTTCTGGAAGCTTTAACGCTTTGGAAGCTAGGAAAGTGGGGCCCGTACCAATGAAAACGCTCGTTATCGCCGAAAAACCGGACATGGGGCGAACGATCGCCGCGGTCATCGAGCCGAAGGCGAAGAACAACCGGACCTATTTGGAGGGGGATCGCTACATTATCACTTGGGCGATCGGTCATCTGCTCGGTTTGGCCGAGCCTGACGCCTACGACGAAAAGTATAAACGGTGGAACTTCGGCGATTTGCCGATACTGCCGGAACGGTTTAAGATTGTCCCCAACCCGCGGACGAAGGATCAGCTCAAAACGATCGGCGAGCTGTCCAAACGCTGCGACAAAGTCGTCAACGCGTGTGACGCCGGGCGGGAAGGGCAGTATATTTTCGCCTTGATCCAGCAGCAGTTGAAGCTGACGCAGCCGGTTCAACGGCTTTGGATCTCCGATTTGACGGCCGAAAGCATCGCCCAAGGGTTCGAGAAGCTGCGCGACGGCGCCGAGTTCGATAATCTGACGTCGGCGGCCCGGGCCCGCAGCGAAGCGGACTGGCTCGTCGGCATGAACGCCTCGCGGGCGTTTACGACGAAGCACCGAACCCTGTTGTCCGTCGGACGCGTACAAACGCCGGTATTGGCGCTGATTTACGACCGTCAGAAGGAGATCGAAAACTTTGATTCACTGACCTACTACGAGATCAAGGCGCTGTTTGAGCAGGGCGACCGTCGGTATACCGGCAGTTGGCAGGGCGAGCGGCTGACGGATAAAGACCGTGCCGCCGCCATAGCGGACAAGGTGCGCGGGAAGCAGGGCAGGATCGCGGAATACGAAGTGAAGGATACGCGGGAATATCCTTACAGGCTTTACGATTTGACGCTGCTGCAGCGGGAGGCCAACGCCAAGTACGGCTATTCGGCCAAGAAAACGCTCGATCTGGCTCAGGCGCTGTATGAGAAACATAAGGTGATTACTTATCCCCGGACGAGTTCGAACTATGTGACCGAGCAGAATATCGACGGGATGCACAAGGCGCTGCACATGCTGAAATCAACGCCATACAAAGAACTGGCGGAAGGCGGAAATCCGGGGATCGTGAACGTCAACAACAAGTCGGTGTGCAATCCGTCCCGGGTCGAGGATCACCATGCCATCCTGCCTACACTGCGCCGTCCGGGGGCGCTGGGCAAAGAGGAGCAGAACATCTATGATCTCGTGGTCCGCCGCTTTCTGTCCCATTTTTATCCGCCGGCGGAATATAAGCAGCATACGGTCCTGACGGAAGTCGAAGGCGAAACGTTCAAAACGAATGTCAAAGAGCTCCGTTCCCTGGGGTGGAAAGTTTGTCTACCGGGGGAGGACAACGCCGGGAAAACTTCCGGACGCGGCAAGAAGCAAGAGGAAGACGACGAGGCGGAAGAGCTGGTCAGCGAACCGTTTACGATCGACCGGAACGCGCCGGTCCGATGCGCCGAAGCGGAAGCCAAGGAGAAGGCGACCCAGCCGCCGAAGGCTTACACCGAAGGGACGCTGCTGAAAGCGATGGAAAGCGCCGGGAAGCAGCTTGAGAATGAGGAGCTTCGCGAAGCGATGAAAGAAGCGGGGCTCGGCACGCCCGCGACCCGGGCCGCAACGATCGAACGGCTGAAGAAAGTCGGCTACATTACGATGCAGGGGAAACGGATCACGGTCACGCAAAAGGGCCGGACGGCGATCGAATTGATCCGCCACGCCGGCGTCGAACTGCTGACCTCACCGGAGATGACCGGGCATTGGGAGCGCCGCCTTCATCAGATCTCGAAGGGGGAGGCCGCCCGGGAGGCATTTATGGAGAACGTGAAACGGTTCACCATTTCGATTATCGAGAAGGTCCGCACCCAGCCGAAGGCGGACGCCTCGTTATTCGAGCCGGGCGAAGCGGAGAAGGGCAAGCGCGGGCGCGCAGCCGGCGGAAGGAAGTCCGCCGCCGCCAAGGACACCGGCGGCAGGAAAGCCGCGGGCGATAAGCCGGCGGGAGCGGCCCGTCGATCGGCGGCATCGGGTCCCGGCGGACTGCAGCCGCTGGCGCCCTGCCCGCGCGAAGGCTGCGGCGGCCAGTTGATCGAAGGCCGCAAAGGGTACGGCTGCACGCATTTCAAGCAGGGCTGCGGCTTTGTCATCTGGAAGGAATTCGCCGGCAAGCAGATCTCCCTCCCGATGCTGAACGCCCTGCTGGAGAAAGGCCAAACCCAGCTGCTTACGTTCAAGCAGCCGGACGGGGAGATGAAGGCGCGGATCCGGCTTGCGGATCGTTCAACCGGCAAGCTGGAGGTGGAGCGCGCCGCATCGCCAACCGTATAACAGAACAGCCGCCCGGGACCTTTAAATCAGGTCCCGGGCGGCTGTTTTTACTTCTTCGACGATGCGACGTTATGCTTCCGCTGCCGGGCCGCGACGCTCTCGGCGATGATCGCCGGCACTTCGGTCAGGGAGGAGACGGTGTACATTTGCGTATCCATCGTCTTTTTCAATTCGATCACATTGTAGGACCATTCGGTCGGGTGTTTGATATAAACCGCATTGATTCCGGCGGAAAGCGCCGGAGCGATATCCGTCCGCAAGCTGTTGCCGATCATCCAGGTGTTGTTACGGTCAAAAGTCCGGGAGGACAGAATTTCTTCCAGCGCATCGATATTTTTGTGCCGACGGATGTAAATCCGATCCTGAAAGTAGGCGGCGAGTTTCATCTGTTCGATCTTGCGCTGTTGGATCACCGTTTCGCCGCCCGTATAAAGGTAGAGTTCATGACCGTGACTCGCAAGCAGCTCCAGCGTCATCTCCATCCCGGGATAGGGTTCGACCTCCTGGTCGTAAACGCTCATCCCGAGCTTGAGCAGCTTATCCTCTTCGGCCAGCCGAGTTTCGCGGCCAAGCAGCCTGCAAAAATACCGGTACGTATCGATCAGGGACTGGGGAAAATGGGTGCTGACGAAACCGATTTTTTGCACCCCGGCGACGTCGATTTCGATTTGTTTGCCGCGGACTTCTTCGGCCGAAATCCGGGAATCGCCGAACCAATCGACGATCAGCTCGGCAAATTCATCGAGAATGCGATCGAAATAGATATTGCAATGCACCAGCGTATCATCCAGGTCAAAAATAAGTTGCTGCCGCAGCGGCAGATTCATCTGAGGTCACTCCTTTGGCGAAAAGGCAAGAGTTATCCGTTACAGCCGGATATAGGATTCCAGAAACATATTGAGTTCGGACGTTCCGTCCGGGCGAATGCTGAATTTCTCGGTATCCCGGTCGACGAGATGGACCCGGAGCAATCCCGCGACGCGCAGCCGCATCAAATGGTGCATTAACTGTTCTTCGGTTTCTTGAAGCTCCTCCACCATCTCGGGCAGCGATTTCGGCTGGTCCGCCACATAACGAAGGAGACGGAGCCGCTCCGGTTTGGCCAGGGCCCGGGTAAAGCGAAGCAGGCTGATCGGCGGCTCGTCCTCGTCAAGCTCGGGCAAGTCGAGCGGATACTGGATCAGCAGCGTGCGTTCATAGAAACAGTATGTATTAATCGGCCGAAAATGAATCGAAGGAATTAAAACGACGTGGTCGATCGGCAGTTCAGGTTCGAGGACCAATCCTCCGGATGCATACTCCACCAAGGCGTCGGGATCCATTTTACGAACCAAGGCCCGCTTCTCGGCAGCATCCTCTTCCAGCAGTTCCACATATTGCGGCTCGATCGGATGAAAATAAGATTCGTACCATATCCTCATCGGAGAGGCATATTGGCGCAGACGGGCGATATCCTGGCCGGTCACGGAGGGAACATACGCGCTTAACTTGTGCAAAAGAATCTCCTCGCCGGCGGAGGCCAGCGTTTCAATATAGCCCTCGATACCGTAATCGGGGTGGCGTTCGATAGCCAAGGCGTACAGCAGATCATAGTCCGAAAAAGGCAGCCGGGCCGCCGTCTCAAAGGCCGAGCGCCGCTGCTCGTCCAGGCGGGATTCGATATCCGCGATCCACTCGGGTCCAATATCGAGATTATTTACCCATTTTTGCGTCGTATATATCATAAAGCTGCTCAGAAGCTCGTACACGGGAGATACGTCGATTTTAACGTCATAAAACATGACAAGCCCTCCTCTATTTCAATGCACATAATTTCATTATGGCTTGTTGCGGCGGGGCTTGTCTACTATAATGTTTATGGACTCTTTATGAAAAGGCGTTTATCGATTTCAAATAACCAGCAAACGTGCCATTATGCGGAAGGTCGCCGGGGATACCAGCGATTTTCTTCTTTTTTGTCGGCAAATATGAACAGGCTGTAATGGATTTTCAGGAACAATTCCAATACACTAAAGAGTAGATGCAGGAATATTCAAAGGAGAATCGGACTGATGATCAATGTGAACCGTTTGAATAAATCGGTGGATGGCCGTAAGAAGCAAATACTTCGCGAGGTAAGCACCCGGTTTGAGCAGGGGGAGATGATCGGCGTGGTGGGGCCGAGCGGTAGCGGGAAGAGCACGCTGCTGCGATGCCTTGCCCTGCGCGAGAAATGGGACGGCGGCGAATATACTTGGGATGGAGAGACGGTGATCGCCGGCGGCGGCACCGGTTCGCAGAAATACCGTTCGCGCTGTGCGTATCTTGAACAAAACCCGTCGCTCTATCCCGAAAGAACGGCTCTAAAAAACGTGCTGATCGGACAAGTCGGACAAACTCCCCTGATCAGGCGTATCACCGGTATGGTGCGATCCGACGATTACATGGGGGCGATGGACGAGCTTGAGAAGTTCGGGCTGCTGGATAAGGCTCATGTGAAGGCCGGCAAATTGAGCGGAGGCGAACGCCAACGGGTCGCCATTTGCCGCGCGCTGGTGCATGGAGCCGGATTTATCGCGGCGGACGAGCCGGTCGTCGGCCTGGACCCGCAATCGGCGGAGCGCGTCCTCACGACGCTGCGAACGCTTTGCGCCGAACAGGGGAAAATCGTCGTCGCCGCTCTCCCGATGGAGCTCGCGGAACGTTATTGTTCGAGAATTTGGGGACTCTATGAAGGAGAGCTTAAGCTCGATATCTCGGGCAGACGTCTGACCGGCGAAGAGAAACGGTCCATTGAACTGGTATGAAGAAGAGAGTGATGATATTGCTTTTTAATCGATGGCTTGCGATCGTGGCCGGGAGCATGATTCTGACGGCCCTGAGCGGCTGCACCATCATCAAGGATCCGAAGTCCCTGATGGAGACACCGCAATTGACCTCGGACCGGGAGTCGCTGATGAGCGTGATTAACGCGGAACTCAAAGGCGCCCAGCCGATCCGCCCCCGCGATGCCAGCGATATCAGCTCGGTCCGCACGCCCGACTTGGATAATGACGGGGTCAAGGAAGCGATCGTCTTTTATGAAACGCCGGACGAAGCGGTGCGGATTCACGGGTTGATCCTGGAGCAGGAAGGGGATACGTGGGAGCCGAGAGTGAAGTTTGACGGCGAAGGCCAGGTGCTTGAGACGTTCCAACTGCGGGATATTACCGGGGACGGGAACTTGGAGATTATCGCCGGTTTTTCCAGCGGGGAAGAAGATCCACAGCGGGGATTGACCGTATATAGGTACAACGGGAGCGAAGTGGAGAACATCCTTACGCTGCCCTACAACGATTTTCTTATCGACGATTTAAATCAGGACGGGCAGCTGGACTTGACGGTCGTTACCTTGAAACGGGATCAGAACGCTATGGTTACCGTGTACCAATACGACGGTTCGTTTAATGAAATAAGCCATATCCAGCTGGACGATCCGATCCGGGAATATTACAACACCGTCAGCGGCAACATCACTCCCGATTTGAAAGGAATCGTGCTGGACGCCTCTTTTGGCTCGCATTACGCTTATTCCCATATTATCGTGATGAAGGATAACCGATTGGTCGATTTGCTGCCGTCCCAGGACGCCACCTTTAAGAACTATCCCGTCTTCAGCGGGGACGTGGACGGGGACGGAATATTGGAGGTCGGCCGCTCCGAAAAACCGAAAGGCTGGGAGAACCGCCCTTATGACGATATCCCGTTGTTTTCTTTTTATCAGTGGGAGGAAGAGAAGGGTCTGAAATTCGTGCTTCAGCAATATATGGATTTAGCGGGCCGTTTCTACTTTAATTTTCCGAAGGATTGGTGGGGAAAAGTGACCATCGACCCGAAATCGAACCAGAACGAACATCTGTGGTTCACCCGGATCGATAACGGCGATGTCGTTGCGGAGATTTCCTTCTTCTCCTTGTCCGAGTGGGAAAAGCATAAAGAGGACTGGGAGCTGCTGGCCAGGGATAACGATAAGGTGATCGGCTTCTTGAGCCACACCGATTTGAAAATCAATAAAGGCGAAAAAGAAATCAAGCGTTAAGGTTTTTTGCATAGTTGAGGGAGGAGACCAAGTTGAGCAAAGTACTGATTTTGGAAGATGAGGAGTCGATCCGCAGTTTTATCGTCATCAATTTGAAGCGCAACGGCTTCGAGGTATTGGAGGCGGCCGACGGCAACGAGGCGTTGGCCAAACTGCAAAGCGTGCCGGATATCGATATCGCCCTGCTTGATGTGATGGTCCCGGGGATCGACGGATTTGAGGTATGCCGGCGAGTCCGTGAAACGAACGAACGGATCGGCATCATCTTTTTGACGGCGAAGGTGCAGGAACAGGATAAGGTATACGCCTTGTCCGTCGGAGCGGATGACCATGTGAGCAAGCCTTTTAGTCCGACCGAATTAATCGCACGGATTCAGTCGCTCCTGCGGAGGGTCAACGTGTACCGGGAAAGCAGCGCGAAAGTCTCTTTCACCTCGGGGCCGTTCACTTTGGACCTCATCTCCAAACAGTTTAAGAAGAACGGTAAATTGATCGAGCTTACGCCTACGGAATTCTCGCTGATCCAGTATTTTCTGGAGCAGGAGAACACGCCGCTTAGCCGGGACCTGCTGCTCGACCATGTTTGGGGCAAGGAATATATGGGGGATCCGAAGATTGTGGACGTGAATATCCGCAGGCTCCGCCAAAAGATCGAAAATAACCCTTCCGAGCCGGCGTTCCTGCAGACCGTATGGGGACACGGCTATAAGTGGAAAGGCGAGGGACAATGATCAAGAAAGGCATCGGCCGACAAATCGTAATGCAGTATTTTATCGTCGTTTTCGTAACCTTGTTTATGGTGGAGGTTATTTTTTCCTTGGCCATCCGGGTTTACTATTACGATACGATTTATAACCATATGTCCACGCATTCCACCTGGGCATCCGACTTTTTTCAAAAATTTGTCCGCCTCAGCTCGGAGCGGGATCCCGCTTATTTTACCGAAATGCTGCGGACGTTTGAACTGGACAACACCGAGCTGATGATCCTGAACCGCAAAGGCGAGGTGAAAGCCAGCAGCAATATGTTTCAGGCGGACAAGGCGATCCAGACGAGCGATGTGATGCAGGCAGCCGCAGGAAACATGGGCAAATGGGTCGGGCGCCAGACCTCGACGGGCGAGATGGTCATGGCGGTCTCTACCCCGCTACAGGTAAGGGGCGAGAACCGGTATATCGTTCGCTTCGTAACCTCCCTGGAGGCCGTCAACGCCAACCTGATGAAGCTCACCTTATTTTCCGCGGCCGTTTGTCTGGCCGTTCTGGCTCTCGTTACGCTCTTCAGTATCGGCCTGGCCAACTCGATCGTTAAGCCGATAAACAATATACGCGCGGTATCGGCGCAGATGGCCAAGGGCAAATTCGATGTGCGGATTAAAGGGGATTATCGATACGAGTTGGGGGAACTGGCGGCCACGTTAAATTACATGGCGCAGGAAATCGTCCGCAGCAACGAGCTTAAGGATGATTTTATCTCTTCGATATCCCATGAGCTCCGTACGCCGCTGACGGGAATTAAAGGATGGAGCGAGACTTTGACGCTCGGCGGGTTTGACCCCGAGGAGACGAAGATCGGAATGGGCATCATCGCCAAGGAAACCGACCGGCTGATCGGTCTGGTGGAAGAAATGCTCGATTTCTCCAAGCTTCAGCGCAACGAGATGAAGCTGGTTATCGGACAGGTGAATTTAAAGGAATTGCTGCAGGAAACGATGCTGAACGTCTGGGCAAAAGCCGAACAGAAGGGAATTCAGATCAAGCTGGAAGATCGCACGACCCAGCCTGTCACCGTCACCGGGGATGGAAACCGGCTGAAGCAGGTGTTCCTCAATCTGGTCGATAACGCGATCAAGTTCTCCGACGAGAATAGCTGGATTCATCTCGTCATCAGCCGGACCGAGCCGGGTTACGTACTTGTGGAAGTGGTGGACACCGGCATCGGCATCAGCGAAGAGCATTTGAACAAGGTTAAAGACCGGTTCTTCCAAGTCAACCATCAAGGGGGCGGCACCGGGCTTGGCCTGGCGATTACCCAACAATTGGTCGACTTGCACCACGGCACGATGGATCTGCATAGCGAACTGGGCGTAGGAACCACGGTGTCGGTGAAGCTGCCGCTGTCGGAGGAGGAAGAGACCGGAAACGGGAACAATTCCGAGCCGGATGCCTCGGCAGCCGGTGAAGCGGCTTTGGATTCGGGCCGTAATGATGCGGGGGGAGAGAAGAATGGCGAAGAGATGGGGTGAACTGCCTTCGTCCGCGGGGACGTTTGAAGTGGCATTGGCCGAACCCGCCGATGCCGAAATGGTGCGGACGCTGCTGACGGAGGCGGCCGAGTGGATGCGGGCGAACGGGATTGCGCAATGGTCGCCCGAGCAATTTACCGAGGAATTGATCGCTTCGTATTTTGCCGAACGGGAAATTTTTATGCTTCTTATGGAGAATGAACCGACGGGATTGTTTACGCTGCAGAAAAGCGACCCGGATTACTGGGGGCCGCTGAATGACGAAGGGTTCGCTTATCTTCACCGGTTAACGGTTCGCCCGAATTTCCGGGGACTCTCCTTAGGAAAGGAAATGATCTACTGGGCGGCCAAACACAGCCGGGAAACCGGGCGTAAAGGCTTGAGATTCGATTGCTGGGACCAAAACCGCAAACTCAATCCCTATTACCGGGAACTCGGAATGGAGGAAAAGGGGATCGGGACCCTCAACGGCAGACAATACATTTTGTATGAAATGAACCGGGAGCTGTTCCAATCCTTATGATACAACCCAAAAGGCGTTCGCCAGCATGCTGGCGAACGCCTTTTTATGCGTGCAAACCTGATTAAGAGGACAGTCCTTCCGCGCGAAGGCGGGCGGTCTTGTCGTACACTTCCTTGAGCAGACGCGCCGGTTGGGGCCGGAGGGCCGGCTTTGCCACTACCGTCTCATAAGGTCCGACGACCATGATTTCGTCCGCGGTTCCTTTAATGACCGCGCCATCGTGAATGACGGCGCCTTCGCCGATGATGGCCCGCTCGATATGCACGTTACGTCCGATTTGAACGTTCGGCATAATGACGCTGTCTTTGATCTTCGTAAAGCGCCCGATCTCCGCGCCTCCAAAAATAACGGAGCGTTCCGAAACGCCGTCCAGGCTGCAGCAATCATGGATCAGCGAACTTTTCGCCTGAACGCTGCGGTTCTTAAACGGTCTGGGCTTCGATCTCCATTGCTCCCGCGTGTACATCGGCCAGGCTTCGTTAATCAGCTGCCAGTCGGACTCTTTGGCAAGCAGGTCCATGTGCGCTTCCCACAGGCTCTGCACCGTGCCGACGTCCCGCCAGTAACCCTTGAACTCATAAGCGTGGAGCGGCCGCTCTCCGGCCAGCATTTTCGGGATAACGTCTTTTCCGAAGTCATGGCTCGAATTTTCGTCCAAGGCATCCTCAATGAGATGCTGTTTCAGGTAATCCCATTTGAACAGGTATATGCCCATCGACGCCAAATTGCTGGGCGGGTTTTGCGGCTTTTCGGCAAATTCCGTAATCCGGAATTTCTCGTCCGTGGACATGACGCCGAAGCGGTGGGCTTCTTCCCACGGTACAGGCATCACGGAAATCGTGGCGCAAGCGTCTGACGCGACGTGAAACTCCAGCATTTCACGGTAATCCATGTGGTAAATGTGATCACCGGACAGGATCAGCACGTTTTCCGGGGCGTGACTGTCCACGTAGGCGATATTTTTGAAAATGGCGTCCGCGGTTCCGGCGTATTCCTCAACACCAGCATTGTAGGAAGGGAGCAAAGAAATTCCGTTGTTTTCCGATCGCGGAAGCTTCCAGGCTTCGCCTTCGCCGATATGTTCATGAAGGGACTCTGCTTCATATTGAGTAAGTACACCAATCGTGTCGATTCCCGAGTTTACGCAGTTGCTGAGAGGAAAATCGATGATCCGATAATGTCCGCCAAAGGGAACTGCGGGTTTCGCAAGCCTGGACGTAAGCGGCGACAAACGTCTTCCTTCCCCTCCGGCCAACAGCATTGCAATACAGTCTTTCTTTTTCATTTCGTTTCCCTCCCGTTAGGTTTCGTCTGTGTAGTACATACATAAACGAGATATAATGTAGTTGAAACTAGAATTATGGAAAACAACAGAAAATATTACATATATTTTTTCAGGCCTGTTTTTTCTGTTCCATTCGAGGGAGAATTGGGTAAATAGTTAATTGGAATTCTACATAAAGCAGGTGATCAATTGACGGAATCCGTGAAATCACAGGGCATCTCCGAGACGGACATTTACTTGTTTCATGAAGGAACGTTATATCGCAGTTACCGTACGTTTGGCGCTCACGTCACGGAAGAGAACGGCCGCCGGGGGGTCCGGTTTACCGTTTGGGCCCCGGGCGCGCGCCAGGTTTCCCTCGCCACCGACTGGAACGGGTGGAACGGGGACAAAGATGTGTTATATAGGATACCCGATTCGGGGATTTGGACTCGTTTTTTTCCGGATGTTTCGGAAGGAACTTTTTACAAATACGACATCACCGGGCCGGACGGCAGCCGGTTCCTTAAAGCCGACCCCTACGCCTTTCATGCGGAAGTCCGGCCGGCGACGGCCTCGGTGGTGAAATCGCTGGACGGTTATTCTTGGAAAGACGGGGATTGGCGCAGAAAGAAACGGGCTCCTTATCACAAGCCGATGAACATTTATGAGCTCCATTTCGGCACCTGGAGGCAAAAGGCGGACGGCGGTTTCTACTCGTATCGGGAAATGGCCGACCTGCTCATTCCTTACGTCAAAAAGATGGGCTACACCCACATCGAGATTATGCCGCTCACCGAGCACCCCTATGATTTGTCCTGGGGGTATCAGGCGACCGGCTACTTCGCTCCGACCAGCCGCTACGGGGAGCCCAAGGATCTCATGTATTTCGTCGACCGGTGCCATGAGGCCGAGATCGGCGTGATCCTGGATTGGGTTCCGGGTCATTTTACCAAGGATGCGCACGGCCTTCGCAGGTTTGACGGTACACCGCTGTATGAATATACCGATCCGATGAAGGCGGAGAAACCGGGGTGGGGGACGCTCAGCTTTGATTTCGGAAAACCGGAAGTCCGGTCGTTCTTAATTTCCAACGCGTTGTATTGGATGGACCTGTATCACTTTGACGGTCTGCGGGTAGACGCCGTAACGAGCATGCTACGGCTTGATTTTGAGAAGCCTCCGGGGCAATATGTACCAAATGAACACGGGGGCATAGAAAATCTGGAAGCGGTGGCTTTTCTGCAGCAACTGAATGAGGCGGTGTTCCGTTATTATCCGCATGCCTTGATGATGGCGGAGGAGTCCAGCGCTTGGCCGCTGGTCACGGCTCCGGTCCATGAAGGCGGACTGGGGTTCAACTATAAATGGAACATGGGCTGGATGAACGATACGCTCAAGTATATGGAGACCCCGTTTGCCGAGCGGCCGAATCGGCATCATCTCCTGACGTTCCCCATATGTTATGCCTATTCGGAGAATTTTGCTCTTCCTCTTTCGCATGACGAGGTGGTCCACGGCAAAAGGTCCCTGCTGGACAAAATGCCGGGGACCTATGAAGAGAAGTTCGCCGGGTTAAGGCTTCTGCTGGGTTACCAGATGACTTCGCCGGGCAAAAAGCTGCTGTTCATGGGCGGCGAGTTCGGCCAGTTTATCGAATGGCGCGATCAGGGGGAGCTGGATTGGTTCCTCCTGGATTATGACTCGCATCGCGGCGTGCAGGCTTATACGGAGGCGTTGAACCGGCTGTACCTCGAGGAGCCGGCGTTATGGGAATTGGACCATACGTACGACGGTTACCAGTGGATCCATGCGGATGACGCCCAGCAAAGCGTAATCGGGTATCTGCGCAAAGGAAAGAGAGTGAAGGATACGCTGTTGATTATCATCAATTTTCAGCCTGTGGCCCGCGAGAACTACCGCATCGGCGTACCGCGTGCGGGGAGTTACGAAGAAATATTCAGCTCGGAGGACCCGGCGTTTCGCGGCATCCAAACTACGAGCGGCAAACCAAGACGGGTGCGAAGCGAAAAAATTCCATGGCATCAGCAAAACGACAGTATGGAAATCTCGCTGCCTCCGCTAAGCTTATCGATTTGGAAAAAGTCAGCCGTTCAAGCGGCCCCGCAAAGGAGGAAGAAAAAATGAAAATTTTGTTCGCGGCGGCCGAGGCGGCGCCTTTCATCAAAACGGGCGGCTTGGCCGATGTTATCGGCGCGCTTCCGAAAGCTTTGAAGCAGGCGGGGCATGACGTTCGCATCGTACTGCCCAAATACCAGGATATTCCGGCCGCCTATACGGATACGTTGCGGCATCTGGGGGAAACGGTCGTGCCGGTCGGATGGCGCCGGCAATACGGGGGGATCGAATATCTCGTTTGGGATGGGATTCCCGTTTATTTTATCGACAACGAATATTATTTCCGGAGAGACGGCGTATACGGATATTGGGACGATGGCGAACGTTTCGCCTTTTTGAACCGGGCCGTCCTGGAGATTCTTCCGGTCATCGACTTTATTCCCGATGTCCTGCACTGCCATGATTGGCATACGGCGATGATTCCGCTGCTGCTGAAGGAGCATTTCGGCCAACATCCGGATTATCGCGGAATACGCACGGTTTTTACGATTCATAATCTGCTGTACCAGGGCGTTTTCCCGTATGAGGTGCTCGGTGATTTGCTGGGCTTGCCGTCATCGTATTTTACGGCGGACGGGGTGGAATACTATGGCAATGTAAGTTTTATGAAAGCCGGTTTGGTGTTTGCGGATCATGTCACGACCGTTAGTCCGACCTACGCCGCGGAAATCCGGACCGAGCATTACGGTTACGGTCTGGACGGCCTGCTTCGCGCTCTGGGCAACCGCTTGTCGGGGATCGTCAACGGCATTGACGTCAAGCTGTACAACCCTGCAACGGATCCGGATATCCCCGTGCGTTACCGCAAGAGTCTGAGCAAAAAACGCGAGAATAAAGCCGCCTTGCAAAAAGAGCTCGGGCTTCCCGTTGCCCCCGGCGTTCCGCTGGTCGGCATGATCACTCGTCTCGTCGAACCGAAAGGGTTGGATTTGGTCACGCGGATCATGGACGAGTGGCTGCATTTTGACGAGGTGCAATTTGTCGTGCTGGGCACGGGCGACCCTGCTTATGAGGATTGGTTCAAGGAAGCGGCTTACCGGCATCCGGATAAGTTGTCCGTCCATATTCGATTCAACGAAGGGTTATCGCGGAGGATTTACGCGGGGAGCGATTTGTTTCTGATGCCATCGAGGTTTGAACCTTGCGGAATCAGCCAACTCCTGGCATTACGCTACGGAAGTATCCCGGTAGTACGGGAAACGGGGGGCCTTAACGATACGGTTCAGGCATATAACGAATTTACGGGAGAAGGAAACGGATTCAGTTTTACAAACTTCAACGCGCACGACCTGCTCTATACGATCCGCAGAGCCGTTTCGTTTTATCAAAACCCAGGCGAGTGGAAAAAAATAACGGCGAACGCGTTTGCCGGAGACTACAGCTGGAACCGGTCCGCCGGCCAGTATGAAGAGATTTACCGCGAGATTACAGGCTTGAAAGACTGATAAGCGGCAACAAAAAAGCGGGAGCCGAGGGGATGGTCCCCTCGATTCCCGTTTTTCTTACGTTACCTGTTGAAGGAATGCTTGCCTTCGCTTTCGTTTTACTGCAAATGACGGTAAAGGATGCGAAATCCGTAAGGATCCAGGCCGATATGCATGACGCCGTCCTTCGGTTTGACTCTTTCCTGGGACAAAGCGTCGCGCCAGTCGTCGGTTTCCATCGGATGGGACAGGGTCCGGTACTTCCCGGTATTGTTCATCCAGACGGTAAAATGCATATGATCGTCCATTCGTTCGTACACGATGCAGGGATCGTTGACGTTCGCCTGCAGGAAGCGGAAGCGGCCTTGGCGGAGCGCGTTATGCTGGCGGCGAAGCTCGATCATCAACTTGTAAAAATCGTAAAGTTCGCGATCCTGCTTCGCCGGGTCCCATTCCATGCATTTTCGGCAATCGGGGTCGCCGCCTCCCGTAATTCCGATCTCGTCCCCGTAGAAAATGCAAGGCGTGCCGATATACGTAAACAGGAACACTACGCAAAGCTTCAGCTTGCGTTTGTCTCCTCCCACACGGGTAAGCAGTCTCGGCGTGTCATGGCTGCACAACATGTTGAACACGACTTCGTTGGTCTGCTGCGGATACCGCATGATGAGCGCTCCCATCTCATTGGAGAAATGGTAGCCGTCCATGCCCCCGTTAAAAAACTCCAACACTTTATCCGCGAACGGGTAGTTCATGACGGAGTCGAACTGATCGCCCATCAGCCAGGTCAGGGAATCGCTCCATACCTCGCCGATAATGTAAGCCTCAGGATTTGCGCTTTTGACGACTTGCCGGAAATCGCGCCAAAAATGATGATCGACTTCGTTGGCCACGTCAAGCCGCCAGCCGTCCAGCTTGATTTCCCGGATCCAGTATTCCGCGACGCCCAGCAGATATTTCTTGACCTCCGGATTCGCCGTATTGAATTTTGGCATGTTCCCGAAAAAACCGAACGTATCGTAAGTCGGAATCCCGTTTTTGATCCGGACGGGAAACTCGTTGATATGGAACCAGTCCGCGTATTTGGAGTCGGCCCCATGTTTCAACACGTCTTGGAAAGGCGGAAACTGTTCTCCGCAATGATTGAACACGGCGTCGAGCACGACCCGGATTCCGCGCTTGTGGCATTCCTCCACGACTCGCTTCAACAGCTCGTTATCCCCAAAATGCGGATCCACTTGCTTGTAATCCACCGTATCGTATTTGTGGTTGGAAGGAGAGACGAAGAGCGGAGTGAAATAAATCGCGTTGATGCCCAGGTCGGTCAAATCGTCAAGATGGTCGAGAACCCCCTTCAGGTCGCCCCCGAAAAAGTTGTCCGCCGTCGGCTGCCCGCCCCACGGTAAAGTATGTTCCGGATCATTGGTAGGATCACCGTTGGCGAAACGCTCGGGCATGATCTGGTAAAAGACGGCCTTCTTGGCCCATTCGGGAACTTTAAACACATCGATGTCATGAATATAGGGGAATTCATACAATTCGCCCGGCGGAGTAGGGCCGTCATGGGAAATCCCCGTATCCATCATGTATACCGTTTCGGTTCCGGCCGTCAGTTTAAAAGCATAGGATAAGCGCTTGAATTTCGGTTTGACCGCAACCTCCCAGTAGTCGAACATATGATCGTGCGCGGCTTTTTCCAGGGGGATCTCCTGATAGGTGCCGCTCCAATCATATTTGTCACCCGTCATCGCATATACATTTTCTACGTCATCGCGCTTCGTTCTCACTCGCAAATGGATTGTAGCGGAATCATAGGCATAGGCCCATTTATCACGCGGCACATGGTATAATGCCTCCAACAGCATCAGGGCCACCTCCTAATCATGGCTTGGGTTAAAATCGGGGTTTTCAGCTAATTAATAACCAATTGGGGCCTGACATGAACCATTATTCCCAACCTTTACCCTTGTATGAATGGAGGAGGCAATCGGTGAATGCGGCGGTATATTTTTGATGCGGATGAGTCATATTAATTTAGATGGGGCGACATGATCCTAAGGATAATGCCTGGATAAATTGACCGATGTTACATAATTGAAACGAAAATCCCTTATTTTATGCGGTTTTTCTTGAAACATTCATGAAAAGGACAAAATTAGCTTTGCATATATATACATATTGATTTATAATTAGCCCATTGAAACGATTCGATGAAACATTTATTTTACCGACGGGAGAGAGACAGATGAGAAAATGGGGTATTTTAATTGTAGCACTCATGATGGTGAGCGTACTTGCCGCATGCGGACAGAATAAGAACGCCGGGACGGGGAATGCGCCCGCAAAACAAGGCAACGCGGCGGAAGCCAATCAGGGAACCGCGGACACCGGAAATGCCAAAAAGCTGATCATAGGGATGAGCGCGGATTTCCCTCCTTATGAGTTTCATATCAAGAACGAAAAAGGGGAGGACGAAATCGTCGGTTTCGATGTAGACATCGCCAAAGAGATCGCCAAAGACCTTGGAGCCGAGCTGGAAATCAAAGACATGATTTTCGACTCCCTGCTCAATGAACTGGAAAGCGGCCGCGTTGATCTGGTCATTTCCGGCCTCAGCCCGACTCCGGAGCGTGCCAAACAAGTCGATTTGTCGCAGATTTATTACAAAGCGGAACAATCGGTCGTCTCTTTGACGGAGAACAAAGATAAGTACGCTACGATGGAATCCCTGGAAGGGACGAAGATCGGGGTGCAAAAGAGCTCGATCCAGGAAGGAATCGCGAAGACCGTGCCGGGCGCCAAGTTGACTTCTCTGAACAAAATTTCCGATATCGTCATGCAGCTCAAATCGGGACGGGTGGACGTCGCCATCCTTGAAGGTCCGGTCGCCGGCTCCTTTGTCAAAAACGTCGAAGGCATCAGCATTACGGATGCCAAGCCTGTAACGGATGACGAAGGCTACGTTATCGGTGTCAAAAAGGGCAACAAGGAAATGCTTGACCAGGTGAACGCGACGCTGGACCGGCTGATCAAAGACGGTTCGATCGACAAGTTCGTGGCCGAAGCAAGCGCGCTCGCCGAGAAGAAGTAAGCGCGGATCGAATGCAGAAAATAGCGGATCCCTTCGCTATTTTCTGTTTTTTTGTGAAGGATTGAGGTAAAATAGGAGGAATGATTGGAACATGGAGTTTTTCACAATATTTTGGGAGTACCGCAGCTATTTCTTTACCGGGTTGCAATATACCCTGCTGCTAGCGGCTCTCGGCGTTCTGTTCGGATTTATATTAGGCCTTATCATCACGCTTTTGCGGATGGCCCCTTGGGGGATTCTCCGGTTTATCGGGCATGCCTGGGTTGAGTTTTTGCGCGGCACACCGATGCTTGTCCAACTTTTTATTATCCATTACGGCTTTGCCAACGCGTTCGACTTGAATTTTTCTCCGATCCAGTCGGGAGCGATTACGCTGTCCATCAACAGTTCCGCTTATCTGGCCGAGATTTTCCGGGCCGGGATCCAGGGCGTGGACCGGGGACAGGGGGAGGCGGCGCGTTCTTTGGGGATGACCCGGGGGATGTCGATGCGCTTCATCATCATCCCGCAGGCGATCAAATCGGTACTTCCCGCGATTGGGAACGAGTTCGTCACCATCATCAAGGAGTCCTCGATCGTATCGTTTATCGGGATTACGGAGCTGATGTTCCAATCCGGCGCCGTTGTGGGAATTACCTATAACGGAATGACGCCGTATCTGATCGTCGCGGTGATGTACTTTATTTTGACATTTACACTTTCCCGCATTCTTGGGTTGTTCGAAAGGAAGTTGAAAGCCAGTGATCACCGTTAAAAATTTGCATAAAAAATTCGGTCAGCTTCATATTTTGAAGGGCATTGATCTTGAAATTTCCCAGGGAGAGGTCGTCGTCGTCATCGGGCCGAGCGGCTCCGGCAAAAGTACGTTTCTCCGCTGTTTGAACCGGCTGGAGGAGCCGACCGAAGGCGAAATCACGTTTGAAGGCAAATCCATTACCGCCAGGGGGCACAACATTAACCAAACCCGTGAAAAGATGGGCATGGTGTTTCAGCAGTTCAATCTCTTCCCGCATAAGTCGGTCATCGACAATATTACATTGGCTCCGATCCGGGTGAAGAAGATGGAGAAAGCCCGCGCGGTATCGCTGGCGGTGGAGCTGCTGCGGACGGTCGGACTGGAGGACAAACTCAATGCGTACCCTTCCCAACTATCCGGCGGACAGAAACAGCGCATAGCTATTGCCCGGGCCCTGGCTATGGAACCGCACGTCATGCTGTTCGACGAACCTACCTCCGCGCTCGATCCGGAAATGGTCGGGGAAGTGCTGGACGTCATGAAGAAGCTCGCCGACAAGGGCATGACCATGGTTATCGTCACGCACGAAATGGGCTTCGCCCGCGAAGTGGGCGACCGGATCATCTTCATGGACCAGGGACAGATCGTGGAACAAGGCACTCCGCAGGAAGTGTTCGGCGCGCCGAAGCATCAGCGCACCCAGGATTTCTTGAGCAAAGTGTTGTAAATCTTGTACAATATAAAATCATGAGACTGCCTTCCCGCACGAACGGAGGGCAGTTTTTTTACTTTTTTGTCATGAATACATCCATGAAAAAACGGCGATATGGCGCGGATTATCACATCTTGGAAACAATTGCTTGGTCTTTTGGTTACAAAATTGTGATATATTGAATGGGCCAAAACCTGGCATGACAGGTTGACTATCGCCACAGGCGTGTTCAAGGAGGACTTCAACATGAATAAATATCTTAGACATAGGCTTCAATGGAAAAAAATCATCGGAACCGCCGCCATCGCAATCGGACTTGCCGGGACCCTGCAAGCCGCTCCGGGAATGGCGGAAGCGAGCGCCATACATAAGGCGAAGGAGGGGGACACCTTTTATCAGCTTGCCCAGGAATACGGGGTGGATCTGAACCAACTGGTGGCCGCCAATCCGTCGATTTCGGCTACAAACATTTATGAGGGCCTGGAGATCCTCATTCCTGGAAGTGAGGCTGAATCCCAGCAGACCGGAAGCTCCATGAGTGTAAAAGGGAACTTGGAACAAGCGCTTCCCACGCTTAAGATCGCTGAGAGCGATAAAGTGGTCGAGGCCTGGGGCAAATCCTTTAATTACTCCAGGACGCTGGACGTTAAAGCGAGCGCCTATTCGGCTGCGGCTGAAGAGAACGGAAACTGGGGAGCGGTCGATTATTTCGGGAATCCGCTGCAGCTCGGGACGATCGCGGTCGATCCTAAGGTGATCCCGATGGGAACCAAAGTACTGGTGACGGGACACACTCATGCGAACCTGCCGAAAAAAGCCTTCGTGGCGACCGCCTCGGATCAAGGCGGAGCGATCAAGGGCAATCGCATCGATATTTTTATCCCCGGCAAACCTAGTGAAGTCGAATCGTTCGGATTTCAAGACGTTACTTTATATATTTTAAAATAGGCAAAAACGAAGAAACAGCGGAAGCCGATAAGGTCCGCTGTTTCTTCGTTTTTGCGTTTATTTGTATTTCGGGAGATTGAGCAGTTCAGGGAGGGTGACGAACTGGTATCCCCGGTCTCTAAGGGTTTCAATGATTTCCGGCAGAGCCTCGATCGTACCGGTCAAATCGGATCCGGTTCCCCCGCCGGCGTGAAACAGTACGATGGATCCGGGGCCTGCGGCATTCAGAACATTGGCCTTGACTTTGGTGCGGTCAATGCCTTTCCAATCCAAAGAATCTACGTTCCAGTTGACGATCGTATACCCGTTTTTCTTGGCCCATTTCACCTGCCCCTCATTGATTTCGCCATAGGGCGGACGAAGGAGCTTGGGGCGGTAGCCGATGATGCCGCTCAGTGTTTTTTCGGTACGTAATATTTCTTGTTGAAATTGTTTCACCGACCGGCTGCGGAACTGCGGATGAGTGAAGGAATGATTACCGAGAACGTGGCCTTCCCGATGGATTCGCTGGACCAGATCAGGGTATTTCTTAACCCGGTGTCCCACGGCAAAGAAGGTCGATTTCACATCATAGCGGTGCAAAATGTCCAAAATCCGGGGCGTAAACCGGGGATCGGGAACATCATCAAACGTCAAAGCGATTTTTTTGACGTTAGGTCCGCGAAATTTAAAGGTTTCCGAGTATTGGCGGCGCAGTTCCGCCAGGTTCTTCGGTTTGGCGGAGGTTTCAACGGATTCGGGAGCCTCCTGAACAGGCTCAGCCACGGCCGCCATTTGAAAGGTTTCTACCGCTGCTGCTTGCCTCGGAGCTCCGCAAGCAGCGGCGGGGGAGCCATGCAGCAATACGGCCGCAATTCCGCAAGCGACCCCCATCAGTTTGATAATTCTGAACATAAAAAGGCCTCCTTCGTCAGAACATCGGTCAAGTTTGGTATGCCCTAAAATTCCCATCCGTATTCAGCGTGACAAATGTCACAGACTCTGACGCCTCAAAAAATGCATCTTAAAATGAAGCGCACGATAATTGAAAGACGCATTTGAAGGGGGAGAGAGCCTTGCCTGAAGTTTTGGCGAACGAACAGGTTGCCGCCGGAGTCTACCGCTTGACCGTAGGCGGCCGGTTTGAAGGAAAAATGGGGCAATTCTACATGCTGCGAGCCTGGGGGCGGTATCCGCTGCTGCCCAGGCCTCTTAGCATTTTTAACTTGACGGAGCAAAGTGTGGAGTTTCTGTACGCGGTTGTCGGAGAGGGGACACGGATTTTCTCCGCCCTGCGCCGAGGCGACTCGGTAGAGCTGGAAGGTCCGCTTGGCAACGGATTTCCCGATCCTGCGGGGAAAACGGCCATGGTCGGCGGAGGGATTGGAACGGCTCCATTTTACTACGCCCTGCAGCAGATAACGGATGCCGATCTGTATTTGGGTTTTAGCAGGGAGGCCTATCTTGTGGACGATTTTCGCGCCAAAACGACGGGGAATGTGGTTGTGGACGTCGGGGGAATCATCTTGGATCAAATCGATTTCGGCGAATATGACACGATTTACGTCTGCGGACCGCATAACATGCTGAAAGCCGCCCAGCTGCGTCAGCGGACATCGGGAACGGAAGCCGACGTTTATGTATCCCTGGAGAACCGGATGGCCTGCGGGGTTGGCGCATGTCTGGTCTGCAGTGTGGAGTGCCGGGACAAACGAAAGAAAGCGTGTACGGACGGTCCGGTATTTCGTGCGGAGGAGGTGGTCTTCGCATGATCGATACCACTTGCCGAATCGCCGGTCTTCCGTTTAAAAACCCGATCGTGATGGCTTCGGGAACCTTCGGGTTCGGCAGCGAGTACGGCGCCTTCTATGAACTGAGCCGGTTGGGCGGAATTTCGGGAAAAGGGTTGACGCTTCAACCCAAACCGGGCAACAGCGGGCTGCGCGTCTATGAGACGCCGTCCGGCATACTGAACAGCGTAGGCTTGGAAAATCCGGGGATCCCCGCGTTTTTGAGAGACGAATGTCCTCGATGGGAAAAGCTGGATCTCGTGCGCATCGTCAATTTGGGCGGGAACACGATCCAGGACTATGTGGAGGGGGCCAGGCTGCTTCAGGAAGCGGCCTGGGAGCGCGCACAGGAGCAGCGAACGGCTTTTGATATGATTGAGCTCAACATCTCTTGTCCCAATGTGAAGGCCGGGGGAATGGCTTATGGAATCCATACGGAAACCGCAAGGGAAGTCGTGAGGGAAATCCGGGCCGCCACGTCGTTGCCGCTGGTGGTCAAGCTGTCGCCGAACGCGGAGAATATCGTAGAGATGGCGGAAATGTGCGAGGAGGAAGGGGCGGACGGCGTTTCCCTCGTCAATACGTTCTCGGCGATGAAGATCGATATCCGGAAGCGCCGCAGTGTTTTTGAAAATTTGTATGCCGGGCTGTCCGGCCCGGCGATCAAGCCCATCGCGCTCCGCATGGTCCATCAGGTCAGCCGGGCCGTGAGCATTCCGATAATGGGAATGGGCGGCATCAGCAGCGCGGAAGATATTTTGGAATTCATAATGGCCGGGGCGGAGACGATTCAGGTGGGGACCCATAATTTCGTGAACCCGCGCGCCGGAGTCGAGCTGATCGAGGACCTGGAACGGTTGATGCGAGAAGAAGGTATCTCTTCTTTGGACGAAATCCGCGGAATCCTATAAAATAGAGCCAGGTATGTTGATGAAGGGAGCTTCGCGGATGAATTACAATTTTGCGGATATTCGGTTGGAGAGCGTGCCGATGGGACGAGACCTCCTGATCATGATCACTGGAGGGGAGGCCCATATCGGCGCGGCTTCCACCGCCTATCCGGCCGCCGGAGGGGCCGAGGTACAGACTTCGGCCGTCCCGGGCCACAAAGAGCACGTCCTGACGGAAAGCCTTGCCAAGCGCGCTGCGGCCGAGTTATCGCGTACGGTAACCCTTGTGATGGGCATTCATTATGACGGGCTGACCCGCGAGGAAATCGGACGAATCACTCAGCGAACGGAAGAATTGATGGATGAGTTTATAAGTAGCGCGCGACACCATAAGGAAGGGGGCATTAATCCATGTCAGCATTAAGCGAGAGAGAAGATAAGTTCCGGCGCCGGGCGATCTCGGTTCAAGAGGGGCAGGAGAAGGTTTTGGCTTTCGCCAAGACCGCGGAAACCGAGTGGGTGCCGCTGCCCGACGCGCAGGGCCGGGTACTCGCCGAAGATATTTCTGCTCCGCATCCTTATCCGCACTTTCGCAGGTCGGGAATGGACGGCTTTGCGATCCGCAGCGGGGATACGGTTGGCTGCACCTCGGAGAGGCCCGTGTATCTGGAAGTGGTCGATGAAATCCCTTGCGGAAGTCTCCCCTCCGTATCGCTCGTGCCCGGGACGGCGGCCCGGATTATGACCGGGGCCAAAGTGCCGGATGAGGCCGACGCCGTCGTCATGTTTGAAATGACGGAGTCCGGGGCCGACCAAGGGAAGGACTTTATCATGCTGAAACGGGAAATCGCGCCGGGTAGCAATGTCACCCCGGTGGGGCTGGAACTGGCGGCCGGGGATCTGATTCTTGCGCGGGGACGGCGCATTTCGGCGGGGGAGATTTCGGTGCTGGCCACCTTCGGGGTGTACCGCGTCCCGGTGGCAAAGCGTCCGCGCGTAGCGATCTTCTCCACGGGCTCGGAGCTGCTCGGGATCGACGAACCGCTGCAGGACGGCCGAATCCGCAACAGCAATACGTATATGCTGGCGACCCAGGTCCGGGAAGCAGGCGGAGAGCCGCATATCCTGGAAGCGATCGCCGATGATTTGGCGACGGCCCGGCTGAAAGTACAGGAGGCGTTCGCCTTATACGATCTTGTAATCACGACCGGCGGGGTTTCGGTCGGCGATTTTGACATTATGGCCGACTTGGTCCGGGGCGATGACGTTGAAATGCTGTTCAATAAGGTGATGATGCGTCCGGGAAGTGTGACGACCGCCGCAATTAAGGAAGGCAAGCATTTGTTCGCCTTGTCGGGCAACCCGGGGGCCTGTTTCGTCGGCTTCGAGTTGTTCGTTCGGCCCGTAATCGGCCGGATGCTCGGCACCGACCAGCCGTTTCTTCCCGAATGGGAGGCGGAATTGGGACGGGACTACACGAAGGTCAACAACTTTACCCGTTTTGTGCGGGGACGGCTCGAAGTTCGGGACGGGCGTCTGTTCGCTTATCCCGCTGCGCTGGATGAATCCAGCGTGATGATCACGATCAAAGACAGTGATTGCTTGATCGTCATTCCCCCGTCCAGCAGAGGCGTTCAGGCCGGAGAAACGGTTAGCGTGCTGCGTCTGCCGGGGGCGCGATGATCCCCGTCCTCCAGGTCGCCGGTTACAAAAACAGCGGAAAGACCACGCTGATCAGCCGGCTGCTGCCGCTGCTGCGGGAGAAGGGGATTCGCGCGGCGGTCATCAAACATGATGTTCACGGCTTTGAAGGCGATATGCCGGGCACCGACACCCATGCCTTTCGCACCTCCGGTGCGGAGGCAACCGCGATCACGTCCCCCTGGCGGACCGCCGTCGTCGAGGAGAGGGAGACTCCGCTGACCGCGTTGATCGAGCGGTTCCATCATTATGATCTGATCGTAATCGAGGGTTTTAAACGAGAGCCGTACCCCAAGCTGCTGCTCGTTCGCGATATAGAGGAGGACCTCGGTCTGCTGGATTCGCTCACCCAAGTGATCGGCGTCGTTTTTCGTCCGGCCGAGAGTCGATCCGGCGGTCTTGCGGGGGAACCGGACAGCATCGTGATGACTCGCATTCGCCGGAAATACGATATACCGGTGTTTCATGCGGAGAACGTAGAGGAGATAGTCCGGTTTATCGAAACCTACGAGGGAAATCCCGCGGAATAACAAAAGGTGGGCCAAGAGCATTCTTGGACCACCTTTTGTTGCATCGGCGCCGTTCTTCACAAACCGGTAGAGGCCTCGTTGCGGCGTTCGATCGCTTCGGACATCGTTTTGTCGGTCAGATGGGCGTAAACCTCGGTCGTCTCCGTTGAAGCATGCCCGAGCTGTTCTTTTGTTTTGTAAATGTCGTTCTGCAGATAATAGTCCGTGGCAAAAGAATGGCGCAGCTTGTGAACCGTCAAATAAGGCTTGCCGAATCGCTTGGCGTATTTGATGATCATCGCTTGTATCGCCCGCTTCGTCATCCGTTTGCCTTCTTTCTGCCCGTTCGGGATCGTGACGAAGAGGGCTTTTTCCCGTTTCGGCGTCTTGTACCGGGTTTGTCGGAGCGTCAGATAGTGAGTCAGATCGTCCTTGGACTGCTCGCGGAAATAGACGGGAGTTTTGAATGTTTCGTCGTTGTTCCCTTTACGGTATACGTAAAGCAGCTTGTTCGCAAGATCGAGATCGTCGAGGTTCAGGTTGACCACCTCCGAAACCCGCAGTCCCGAATTAAGGATCAGACTGGCGATGCAAGCGTCGCGTTCCTTGTTCTGCTCGTAGCTGTGCAGCGCCTGCTTGTTGTTTTGAATGTCCGCTCCGTATCCTTCCGCGATATAGCCGATGAACTCCAGCAGCTCGTCTTCCTCCAGAATTTTCCCCTTTAACTTGGCGGCGGTGTCCTTGGGTTTGTGAATTCGTTTGATTTCCACCTTCGCCATGATATTTCGCTTCAGCAGGGGATAGAAGTTCTCATCCTCGGCGATTTGGCTCAAGTAATGGAACAGCGAACGGAGGGAAGACATCTTCCGGGAAACGGTGATCCTGGCGTTGGTCCCTTCGGTCCGGGTCGTCAGGTGAATCCGGTAGCCGACAATGCTCTCCATCCTCAGGCGTTCCAGCTCCAACAGCGTAACTTCCGCGTTGCCGCCCGCTTCCGAAAGCCCCTCGGCCCGGAGCCAATTGAAGAACTGCTCGTAATCGCGAACATATTCCAGAAGGGTAGAGGGGGAGAGGTCCGGCAGCTTGTAGTCGATAAATTGTTGAACGAACCAGGGCATGTGCACGACCCGTTCGTCGAGTTTTTTCCGGTCGATCGTTTTTTGAATCATCATGTTACACCTCCATGAAACCGTTCATCCGTCCGGCAGCTCATCATCCGTTTTGAATCAGAAATATGTAATCGGGGACTCCGCTTTGCTGCGGCACCTCAAAAGTTTGGACATTCCCGTAAAAACGCTCCAGCCGGACGACGAACTCCGGAGAAGGCGTAGCGCTCCAAAATGTCAGACATCCCCCCGGTTTGAGCCGGCTCCGAAGCCGGGCCAACCCGGTATCATCGTATAACGTTCCGTTAGCGTCAAAAACTTTCCAATCCGGACCATTGTCGATATCCAGACAGATCAGATCGAATGTTTCATCCGTTTGGAAGAGCCATTTGACCAAATCGTCGTGAATCAGCCTGGTTTTCGGGTGGGACAGGGCATGGCCGGACACCGGGGCGAGAACGGAACGGTTCCACTCAATGACCTTCTGTTCAATTTCCACAACGGTCACCGTCCGAACACGCTCATGCTTCAAGGCCTCCTGCAGGGAAAATCCCACGCCCAAGCCGCCGATGAGAACGGACTCGCAGGATTTGGCATGGTTCAGGGCGCTTCGAACCAATAGCCTTTCCGACTCTCCGTTGTACGTGGCCATCAGGAAGGTTCCATTGCTGATCACCTCGAAATGCTTCCCCCGCCGCTGAAGCTGGATCTCTCCGCACAGCGTTTCGGCCCGTTCGATGACCTCGACAGGAACATCATAGTCGTTCATGAAAACACCTCCGTCAACCGATATTTCCGCATGATTCATTCAACTCGAATATAGAGGACAACAGCGAGGTTGTCAAATAAATGCAATTATTATTAAAATTACAACATATGAAAAATTCACAATAGAAACCAACAAACACATCCCTTGCCACAAACCTAAAAATCCACCATGCATCTTTGCCTATCCCAAAAACTCAAGGAAAAAGGGCAAATCAGTCAAACGTCCGATTCAGCTTGGCAAGAAGTCGGCCGAAAATTTCCTTCTCTTCCTCAGACCAATCCCGGATCAGACGGTCGATGCGTTCGGTGCGGGACTTTTTGGAGGCGGCCAGTTCCTGTTTGCCCAGTTCGGAGATTTGCAGAGAATAAGCGCGCCCGTCCGCCGGGTCGGGAATCCGGATAACGTACCCTTTTTTCTCCAAAGCCGCGGTTTGCCTGCTTACGGTGGAGACGTCCAGCCGGAACTCGTCGGCGAGGGCCTTGACGCCGGCGGCGCCGTTGGCATGAATTTGATGAAGCAGCAAATAAGCGGATCGGTCCAAATTTCCGTGTTTCCGGTTTGTTATTCGCCGATACAAGATGGCAAGCTCAACCTCGATGGTTTCTAAAGCTTGTTCGTTCATGATAAATACCCCAATTCACTTAAATTTTAAAAAATATTGACACTAGTTCATGTAGTTGTATAATACAATAATGTACTTTCATTATACAACTAAATAATTCGGAACGAAAATTAGGATTCATTTCGTTCAGTAAGTAAGGAGAGAAAAACATGACAAATCAAGTATACACGGAACCGAATCCGGGATCGAGTTCACTCCGTGAGAAGAACGGAATTTTGAATCAACCGCGTGCCGTATGGGCCGTGTTTTTTGCCGGAATCATCGCCTTCATGGGAATCGGGCTGGTGGACCCGATATTGCCTGCGATCGCGGAAAACCTGCACGCGTCTCAGAGTCAGGTAACGCTGCTGTTCACAAGCTATAACGCCGTCATGGCGGTTGCGATGCTGATTACGGGGACGCTTTCTTCCAGGCTCGGTATGAAGCGGACGCTCCTCGCCGGCATTATCGTGATCGCGATATTCGCCGCACTCGGCGGCTTGTCCGATCAAATCTGGACCATTATCGGTCTTAGAGGCGGATGGGGGCTGGGTAACGCCCTGTTCGTAGCCACGGCGCTTTCGGCCATCGTGTCCTTGTCCAAAACCGGGACGACACAGGCGGTCATCTTATATGAAGCAGCCGTGGGTCTGGGTATTTCCGTCGGTCCGCTGCTCGGCGGATGGCTGGGCGCCATCACTTGGAGAGGTCCTTTTTTTGGGCGTAGCTTCATTGATGATCATCGCCTTTATCGGCCTGGTTACGCTAATGCCCAAATCGGATACGGCCCCCAAAGGAACATCCCGAACCTCGCCTTTGGAGCCGTTTCGCGCCTTAAAACACCGTCCGTTGGTCATATTCGGCCTCACCGCCTGCTTATATAATTTCGGTTTCTTTACATTGATGGCCTATGCTCCATTTGTAATGGGATTGGACGAGCACGGGTTGGGTTACGTATTTCTGGGCTGGGGTGTTCTCTTGGCTTTCACTTCCGTATTCATGGCCCCACGGCTGCAGCGCAGATTCGGAACCGTCCGCTCGATGGGACTTATGCTGTTTCTGTTTGCGCTAACCCTGCTGGCCATGGGGATTTGGACCGATACCCGATGGGTTGTCATCGCCTGCGTGATCTTTGCCGGAGCCCTGCTCGGGAACAACAACACCTTGATTACCGCGGGCGTGATGAACGCTTCGCCGGTGGAGAGATCGACGGCCTCTGCCGCCTATAGTTTTTTGCGTTTTCTTGGCGGCGCGATCGCCCCGTTCTTGGCGGGTAAGCTGGCCGAATGGTATAACCCGCATATTCCTTTTATAGTGGGAGCCGGATTCGTACTGCTCTCCGTCATTTTAATTCTTGCCAATCGCCGTCATGTAAGCCATGTGGATGAGGTTGGAGCCGGACACTAATAACCCCGGCTAATAACGAATCCAAAAAAAGATTTGACTAATTTTTAAATATTGGCATATAATAACACCAAGTTTCAGATTGAAAGGCAATGAAAAGGAGCAGGCCATACGGGCTCTTATGTCCAGAGAACGGCGAACATG
The DNA here is from genome assembly GCF_008084145.1 of Paenibacillus faecis. Taxonomy (GTDB): domain Bacteria; phylum Bacillota; class Bacilli; order Paenibacillales; family Paenibacillaceae; genus Fontibacillus; species Fontibacillus faecis. The sequence goes on from NZ_VSDO01000002.1 coordinate 1,217,881, forward strand.
CTGAAATCGCCGTCTTAATCCCGAGTGCCGACTCGCCTTGGAGCCGTTGTCCCGAACATCATTCATAAGGACAACCGGGATTAGCACCCGTTAACATGCTCGCCAAGCGATCAAGATAACGTTTGGCGTCGAGACTGTGCTTTCGCTTCAACCGGACGCACGGTGAATTTGGGTGGTACCACGGAAGAACAACCCCTTTCGTCCCATTGTACGTTGATACGTACGGGATGAGAGGGGTTTTTTAGTTTTATATGAACAATGGCTGTGAAAAGGAGCAAGGTCTTACGGGCGCTTATGTCCAGAGAGCAGCGAGCATGCTGAAATCGCCGCCTTAATCCCGTGACCGACTCGCCTTGGAGCCGTGTTTTTCGAATCAGACCGCGGTGGTTGGAACGATCCGACAGTTCGTCTGCCTTCCGCGCGCTGCCTAGGGAACGCCGGTTTGTACCCGTTATCATACAAGGAAGCGCCGGCGTTTTGAACTCCTGCGTTTTCCGCTGAGGCCTACGGTGGGGACACCGGAGGCAAAATCAGGGTGGTACCGTGAAAATGAACCTTTTTTCGCCCCTGCTAAGCCATATCGGCTTGGCGGGGAACGAAGGAGGTTTTTTTTAATTTTATGAAAAGGTGGGAAAAGAGCATGAGGAAAATTTACGTATTTGACACAACGCTGCGGGACGGGGAGCAATCTCCGGGAGTCAGCCTGACGACGGAAGAGAAGGTGGAGATCGCCCTTCAACTGGAGCGGCTCGGTATCGACCGGATCGAGGCGGGGTTTGCCGCTACATCGCCCGGCGATCTGCAGAGCATCCGGGAAGTCGCGAAGCGGGTGAAGCGCGCGACGCTGCTCAGTTTGGCACGCTGCCACATGAAGGATATCGATGCGGCCGTGGAGGCGTTGAAAGAAGCGGAGGATCCTTGCCTGCATCTGGTTCTCGCCACTTCGCCGATTCACCGGGAGTACAAACTCCGGATGAGTCAGGACAAAGTATTGGAGACGGCGGAGGCCGCGATCCGATACGGCCGGAAATTTTTCGACAAGGTGGAGTTCTCCGCCGAGGATGCCAGCCGAACCGAAATCGAGTTTCTGTGCAAGGTAACGGCAACGGCGATTTCCGCCGGAGCGACGGTCGTCAACCTGCCGGACACGGTCGGGTTCGCGACTCCAGATCAATTCGGAGCCATGTTCAGGACCATCAAATCGACCGTTCCGGGAATAGAGAAAATACAGCTCAGCACGCACTGCCATGACGATTTGGGCATGGCTACCGCTAACACGCTCGCGGCGATAGCTAATGGGATCGACCAATTTGAGGGGACGATAAACGGGATCGGGGAGAGAGCCGGAAATACTTGCCTGGAGGAAGTGATTATGGCGCTCGAGACACGCAGCGATTTTTACGGGGCCCAAACCGGCATCGTACTGAGCGAGATTTACAATACGAGCCGGCTGGTCAGCAAATATACCGGAATGAGCGTTCCCGGAAATAAAGCGATCGTGGGAGCCAACGCCTTCGCCCATGAATCGGGCATCCATCAGGACGGGATGCTCAAGCACCGCGGCACATACGAAATCATCTCGCCCGAAACGATCGGGGCCAGCTCCAGCAAACTGGTGCTCGGCAAGCACTCGGGACGGCACGCGTTTAAGGAAAAACTGGCGGATCTCGGCTATTCCCCGAATGAGGAGCAGTTGAACATCGCTTTCGCCAAGTTCAAAGCATTGGCCGACCGAAAGAAGCACATCCTGTCCGAGGATATCCGCGCGCTTATGGATGAGAATATCGCGAACGAAACGAAGCTTTTTTCCCTGGAAAGTCTTCAGGTCATTTACGGGAACCGCTCGCTGCCGACCGCGTCGGTCCGTGTTCTGAAGCAGGATGGAACTTTCGCCGACGAGGCCGCCGTTGGCAACGGATCGGTGGACGCCGTATATCGCGCCCTGGCCAAAGCTACGGGGTGGGAAGCGGAATTGGAAGACTACCGGATCCAATCCGTGACACCGGGGACGGATGCGCAGGCCGAAGTGCATGTCGTAATCAAGGCGGCAGGGGAAACTTTCTCCGGCCGGGGGATCAGTACGGATATTGTGGAAGCCAGCGCCAAAGCCTACCTTGAAGCGATCAACCGCATGGCGGGGCGGAAGCTTACGAAGCAAGAATCGGGGCAAGAGCGGGACGGAAATATCGTAATCTACTAATCCGCGCAGTACCCAAAGCCAAACTAAAATCCCCCGGGACAGCGGCATCTGTCTGCGGGGGATTTTGTTTTTGTTCCGAATTACAGCTCCAGCTTGGAGATTTCCGATTTCAGCTTGTTGGCGGAAGCCTGGAATTTCTCGAGTTCTTGGCCGGTCAACTTGAGATCCAACACTTCCCGTACGCCGGTGCGGTCGACGATGCTCGGTACGCCGAGATAAACATCGGATACCCCGTTGTAATCTTGAAGCAGCGTAGAAACATTGAGGACGGAGCCTTCGTTTTGCAGAATGGAAACGATAATCCGGTCCAGGGCCAAAGCGATGGCGTAAGATGTCGCCCCCTTGGCGTTGATGATCTCATAAGCGGCGTTTTTGGTGCTGTTAAAAATTTCTTCACGATCCTCATCGGAGAATTCCAGATCGATCCCGGCCACATTGGCCAGACTCCACAACGGAACTTCGGAATCGCCGTGCTCGCCCACGATATGCGCATGGATGCTGCGCGGGTTGATTCCTTTATTCTGTCCGATCAAATAACGGAAACGGGCGCTGTCAAGCAGAGTCCCGGACCCGATGACGCGATTGGAAGGGAATCCGCTCTTTTTCAAGGAAACATAAGACAAAATGTCCACCGGGTTCGTGGCCACCAAAATAATCCCGTGATCGTTGTATTTAACGATGTTCTGAATGATCGTGTCAAAGATTCCCGCATTTCTTTTGAGGAGATCGATCCGCGTTTCACCCGGGCGTTGCGAAGCTCCGGCGGCAATCACAATCACATCGGCATCCGCGCAATCACTATAGTCGCCGGCCCAGAGCTTAACCCCTCCGGTGAACGGAAGCCCGTGATTCATGTCCAGCGCTTCACCCAGCGCCTTATCTTTATTTGCGTCGATCAGGACGAGTTCGGAAACTCTTTCGCGAAGCAAAAGAGTGTAGGCGGTAGTAGCGCCAACCGCGCCTGTCCCAATAATTACCACCCTACTGGAACGAAGTTGAGTTTTCATTGATTCATCTCCCTAAAATCATATTGTCCAAGCTTTAGATTGTGTAGAACACGTCTGCCTTAATCAGCAGGTCCGGAGGGCCAGCACCGAGAAATCCGCACTAACCGAACGGATATGTAATTATTACTCCCTACATTGTACATGAATCAGTGAAAATTTAAAGTAAAACATGGAAATTAAAAATTCTTACCTTTTTTATGGCATTGTAACGGGGGATTAACCAGGATGTAACCATATTGTAAGGACATGGCCTCTCTATTTATATTATTCTATTAATAACAATGAAAGAGAGGCTTTGGTGAGAGAGAAATGTCCTACTTAGAGAGAATGGAAGAAGAAGCAGCAAGACAGACCAGATCATCCAAACACGCAAAAGATCCTAAAAAGAAATTAAGAACATTGATCATAACGGCTTTGATCCTGACATCCACATCGCTTGTTTTTTGCGCGTATGCGACGGGTTCCGTCCTTCATAAATCCAAATCCTCCGGAGCTGTTGCGGTAACGGCTCCCAAGTATTTGGATGGCCATACTACGGATACGGGGCAAGCACAGCCCGTTGAGGAAACGGCGGAGGAAGCTGGAGAAACGCAAGGCAATGACCCGGGCTTAGATCCGGGCACAGGGAAACAGGCGGACCCGGAGAAAGCTGCCGACCCGTCAATCAACGAAGGGGAGGAAGCCAAGACGAACGAACCGGCCGTTCCGTCCCAGCCCGGCAAGCCGGCCCCGAGCCAGCAGAACCAAGCCGTTCAGACCCAGATGACGACGGCCAAGAAAGTCGTTTATCTGACGTTTGACGACGGCCCCAGCAAATACACCAACCAAATCGTCGATATTTTAAATGAAAAGGGCATTCATGCCACTTTTTTTATGATCGGAAACCAGCTTTCGGGGAACGAAAAGACGGTCAAAAACGCGGCTCAGGCCGGGAATTATATCGGGATGCACAGCATGACCCATGACAAAGACACGTTGTACAAAAGTGGTAGCTCGGCTAAATTTCTCAAGGAATACAAGCGGGAGCAAGAGATGATCGAGAAGATTACGGGAACCGCCCCTTGGTTGATCCGCGCTCCGTATGGAAGCCATCCTTACATAGGGAAGTCCTTCCGCGACGATATCGCGGCCGCCCGTTTCAAAATGTGGGATTGGACGGTGGACTCCAAAGACTGGAGTTATTCCGGCAAACCGAACCGGATTATCCAGGAAGTCAAACGGCAGGTTCATCGGGACACCGAGGTTATTTTGATGCACGAGAAGGCGCAAACCGTTCAAGCGCTGCCTGAAATCATTTCCGTTTTGCAAAAGAAAGGCTATGCGTTTGCCGTTTACAAACCGGACCAGCATATCGTCGTCAACTTCTCGAAGGACAAGCGGTTATAAACCTCCCTTTAAGGTATGTTATACTTAATCTATCAGCTAAGAGTTAGGACAGTGAGGTGATTGTTTGCTCAAGTGGTGGTGCAAGCTGGCGGGATGCGTTATGGCCGCAGGTCTGTTGCTGACCGCCTGCGCTTCGGAACAACCGGCGGATCCGGTTTCCTCCCGCCATTCGCTGAATGAGGAGGAGACGGTGGAAGAAGGACAGACGTTAACGATCGTCAACCCCGAACCTTCGCCGAGTCCCCATACTTCATCACTGGCGGAGACCGAGGCGGGACAATACCAAATACAAACGCGGCTGACCGATTTTAAATTAATGAGCGATACTTCCGGATTGGCATGGGGGTCGACGCGAAGCGAACTGCGTTTGTATACGACGAGGGATAACGGGAAAACCTGGACGAATATTTCACCTTCTTCTTCGATTCAATTTCCGAACAATCCGCAATACGGAAAAGACTTGTTTTTCAAAGACCTGGACCATGGCTGGGTGGTCAGAGATTCGCTCGGTTCGGGGGAAGCCATTGTGCTTCGGACCACCAACGGGGGAGGGACCTGGAAGATGACCTCGCTTCCGGAAGCCGATGACGTCTCTTCGATTTATTTTGTAAACGAGTACCGGGGCTGGATCTTGACCGTCGGTGACGGGGCCGACAGCATCGAGGCCAAAGCCGTGTATACCACGTCGAACGGCGGGGCGACCTGGGAGAAAATTATGAGTACCTCGTTGCTTCCAACCGAGAGCTCCGCGGCCAATCAAACGCTGCCCAAGCTGGGGAAACCCGACGGCATGATGTTTACCGATGAGAAGAACGGTTATGTTACGTTAATTGAAGAGGGAGTTCCCGCTCTTTATGTCACAGTGGACGGAGGACAACGCTGGACGAAGAGCGCCTCGTTTTTTGACGATAGCAGAATCACTGGATGTACCCGTTTTACGACAACCGCGCCCCAAGCGTTGAACGCGGCCGGAACGGCGGCCTGGGTAGCCGTAGGCTGCGGCGGAGAGGGCGGTTTGAAGTATAACGGATATTTTACGCTGGATGCCGGCAAGAGCTGGAGTCTGGCTCCGTTGGGATTGCCGTGGAAGAATGAGGAGGATGGGGAACTGTCCACCACGTTTCTGACATCCCTTGAGGGGTGGTCCCTGCAGAAATCGGCCATGATTCATACGGTGGATCAAGGGAAAACGTGGTCGCCTTTGCCGGAAAGCCGGAAACTGCGCGAGATTCTCGCGGATTACCCCGAGGTGGTCAAGCTGCAGTTCCATTCCCCCCAAACAGGGTGGCTGCTTGTAGCCAACCACGATAAAAAAAGATCCCTGCTTATGCAAACGCAGGATGGAGGAGTCAGTTGGCACGTGCTCTAGGAGCGCGTCCAACTGACTTTTTATTTGGAAGCGGGCAGCTCCCCTAAGATGGCGGAGACGAGCTGCGTCCGATTTTGGACTTCTGCTTTGCGCATCATAGCGGTCAAGTGCTTTTTAACCGCCGCTTCACTGATATAAAGGGCTTGGGAAATTTGTTGATTCGTCAAGCCTCTGAGCAGCTTTTCGGCCACTTCTTTCTCCCTGGCGGTAAAAAGGGACAGATCGCCCGCCGCCGACAACGTCGCCGGAGAATCAGATAGGGGGAGAGGGGTGGTCATCCACTTTTCAAACAGTCGAAACAAGCCCTTCCCCCGGCTATCGGCCATAAGCGTTAACGCACTCATCTCGCCACCATAGTGGGGATGTTCGGCGCCCGGGACGATCTCGAAGCCCAGATTCCGGTAAGCGTCCTGATAGTAAGGGTGCGGAGGTGGAGAAACCAGGAGCCGCTCCCCCGACAGCATATATTTCAAAGTAAAATGCACTAGAATCGAACGCTGATGGTCATCTTCCAGATTCTCCATATCCAAGGCGAGCAGAAAATGGCCCTTATGGCGGTCTGGCCCGGATAATTGCCGGATCTCCGCGAGTTCCTCGGGTGCCAGGCTTTCAATATAGGCACGGGAAACCGGGGAGGAGGCCAGAAGAGGGAGATGCTCCCGGTTTACCGGAACGACCGCCGCCAGCCCGAACAGCTTTCCATCATGATCCCTGAACAGCTTGACGGTATCCGGGTAACGTTCCGCCAGCTCGATCGGCTGCGCCGGAACCAATCGGAGCAGACTTTCCTCTCGGGTGAGCCGGTAGCGGTACTCGTTCCCGGTCTCCGGGTCCGCGCAGATAACGCGGCAGGGACGGGCGTACTCTTGACGTTGACGGATATAGGCCTTAGCTTCCTCCAAATTGCTGTGATCCAGCTGTTCCAGCATATAATGAATCCCCTCGACATGCCTGTAATGGGCTCTCAGGACAGGATTGCCGATATACTGCATCAATTCCTCCACTTCTTCCGTTACATCTTGAGTCTGTTCGAGTTTTTGCTGGAGGCGGGCGGTATAGAAACTTACCGTCGATTCGCGGAGCTGGTGGTAACGTTCAGGGGTCCGCGTTTTAACCCGGCTGCGCAGCGCTTCACGAATCAGCCGATTGATCTGCCAGCCGCGGCTGTACTTCCGAACGAAGGAGAGCTGAATCACACGGTCGAAGATGGCGAAGGGCAGTTCTCTTCGTAAAATCGCTTCCAACCGTTCACGGTCGAAATGACGTAAAAAAGCGGCGACCTCCAGGGCATCCGTCAGCTCCTTGCGATGGCTTTCTTCCAGACCGTAGTCCAACAAACAGTCCAGGAGGGGCTCAACCCGGGGAGCTCCCGCTTCCTCCGCGGAATCGAGAATTCGGTCCATCTTTCCGGACCACAGGGACAGCATTAGCGGATGGCCTTTGGTGTGCAACCAGGCTTGATCCATCTCCGCCGTACGGGAGTTTCCGTGTCGCTTCATATATTCGTCCGTTTCGCTGCGGCTTAATTCGCGTAGCGGCATGGACACGATCATGGAAATCCAAGCCGGCGACGTGATCCAGGACCTGAGTAAAGGATAACGGCTCCCGATAAGGATGCAAGTCCTGATATGGAGTCCGGGAATCAGCGCCGTGCGTACCCATTTGTCCAATGCGCCGGCTTCCTCGTAATGGTCCAGGATCAGAAGGAGCGGGCCGTCTGCCGCGGATTCGTGCAATCCCTTTAAAACTGCTTTATCTTGGTCTTCGTGGTTGTCGTCCGGCAGGTCCAGCTGCGTGGAAAGTGCCCGAGCGAAGGCGTTGAACTCGGGCCCGATTTCCCGGAAATCCACTAGAACTTGACGGAAGCCCCATTTTTCGGCCTGTCTTTTAAATTGCCCCAGCAGCTCGGTTTTTCCGATACCCGGCGGGCCGAACAGATTCAGAATACGCTCGTTTCGATGTTCCATTTCTTTTAAATACCGTTCAAACATCTCTTGCTCGCGGACTCTACCGACGAAGCCATGTTCTTGAACCCGATGCAGGATATCGCCGATCGATTTGATCTTCTTGTGCTCTATCACGCTTCAAACCTCCGGTTCGATCCATAATTATCTAGAAGTATACTATCAAAATCCCCGAATGGATAGTTACGCGAAGGAACGCGGGTGTGATATTTTTTGTGCATTAGTCGGCGAAAGGACGAGAACAGATGAATACATGCGAAGAGTTGGAACTCGTGACAGGATCGGAAATCCTGCTGAGATCGTTGTTGAAAGAAGGGGTCGAATGCGTATTCGGTTACCCGGGCGGAGCGGTTTTATATATTTATGATGCCATGCACGGAAACGAGGAGTTTCGGCATCTGCTGACGCGCCATGAACAAGGGGCCATTCATGCGGCTGACGGTTATGCCAGAGCGACCGGAAAAACGGGGGTGTGCCTGGCGACCTCCGGCCCGGGAGCGACCAATCTGGTAACGGGAATCGCGACGGCCTATATGGACTCCGTTCCTTTGGTGGTCATTACCGGCAACGTCGCCAGCCAGTTGATCGGAACGGATGCGTTTCAGGAGGCCGATATCGTCGGGATCACCCAACCGATCACCAAACATAGTTTTTTTGTTCGCAGAGTGGAGGACTTGGCCAAAACCGTCAAGGAAGCCTTCCATATTGCGGGCACCGGGCGAAAAGGACCCGTTCTGATCGATATACCGAAGGACGTTTCGGCGGCCTTGGCTCCGTTCCGCTACCCGGAGACGGTGTCGCTGCCGGGGTACCGGCTCGTGGAACGGCCGGAGACCGCCGATGTCGACAGGCTGCTTGAAGCGCTCCGCGGTTCCCGCAAGCCGGTCATTGTCGCCGGTGCCGGCGTGATCCATGCCGAGGCCTCGGCGGAGCTGCTCGCCTTCGCCGGGCGGGCCCGCATTCCGGTGACGACCACCATGCTCGGATTGGGAGGTTTTCCGGGGGATCATCCCTTATGGCTGGGCATGCCGGGCATGCATGGGACGGTCAGCGCGAATCGCGCCTTGACGGAGTGCGATTTCCTGCTTGCGATCGGAGCCCGGTTCGACGATCGGGTCACGATGCGGCTGGATGCGTTCGCACCGGAGGCGAAAATTGCGCATATCGATATCGATGCCGCCGAAATCGATAAGTTGGTGGAAACGTTTATTTCCGTGGTGGGCGATGCGAGGGAGGTCCTGGACATGCTGAATGAACGGTTATCCGAAGAGCTTGAATCCGTGAAATACGGAGAATGGGTGGATTACCTCTCCGGATTGAAAGCACAGTACCCGCTTAGGTATCGGGAAGAGGAAGGAAAGCTGAAACCGCAGTTCGTGATTGAAATGTTATCCAGAACGACTTCGGGCGAGGCGATCGTAACCACGGACGTCGGACAGCATCAAATGTGGGCGGCCCAGTTCTTTACCTATAAGTACCCGCGCAGCTTCTTAAGCTCCGGCGGCCTGGGAACGATGGGCTTCGGGTTTCCCTCCGCGATCGGCGCTCAAATCGGCAATCCCGACCGGCTTGTCATCTCGATTAACGGGGACGGGGGAATTCAGATGTGTTCCCAGGAACTGGCTATTTGCTCGATTCATCAAATCCCGGTGAAGATCGTCGTCATTAACAATCGAACGTTGGGGATGATTCGCCAGTGGCAGGAAGTCATTTACGATAAGCGCTACAGCCATATCGACCTGTCGGGAAGCCCGGACTTCGTTCTCTTGGCTCAAGCGTATGGCGTAAAAGGGTTGCGCGCGGACAATCCCGAGGACGCCGAAAGGATTTGGGAGGCGGCCCTGAAGCATCCGGGCCCGGTGCTTCTGGAATTCGTCGTTGATAAAGACGAATTGGTGCTGCCGATGATCCGGCAAGGGGATACTTTACGGGATATGATTTTATGTGAATAGCGTCTTCCCATCGCTATAGCCGGCATTCGCGACATTGTAATCAGCGAATGCCGGTTTTACGCGTAAATAAAGAAAATGTCGATGTTCATTAATTTGTGAAAATTATCACGTGTATAATTTCGACTTTGTGATATATTTAACTTGTAAGAAGGAAACACCACCAAGGAACGCGAGTTCTTAATAAAACATTAGGAGTGGATCCTCATGAAAACCGCAAATCAAGAAAACGTAACCCGCAACTTCCTGCAATTCTGCTACACCTGCGAAGACGCTCATCTGTGCACGACAGAGGAAGCTTGCCAAGCGTGCTGGGCGGAGCAAGGATTGTGCGAACGTGATGCGCAGGCGACCGATGAAACTCAAGAACTGCTTCAACTCTATTATGCATGACACTGGCTCTTCATTCATATCCTCATTCGGATAACCTTCGATTCTTGGCCCAGGGATCGGAGGTTATTTTATTTTGTCCAAAAAAAGTAGGACAAGGAGGCATATTTTCTCGATCCCCTGAATAACAAGTTTTGATCCGGGCGGCATATATATAGGGAAGACAGGAAGGATACAGGCTTTCGCCGACGTTAGGTAGTTTGTGACAAGGAGGGGAAGTATGCAGTCTGGGGTTGAATTGTTCGGGGTGATGAATCAGGCGATTCCGGTCTTTTTGGTCATCATCGTCGGGATGCTGTTGTTAACGGGGGCCAAGGGCTTCAAGCGTTATTTGTCCGACAACCGGCAGCCGGTGCTTACCGTGCACTCCATCATTGTAGGAAAACGGACCGAAGTCTCCCACAGGCATGATACGGATCTCTCGGTGAACCGTTCGGACAGCACATACTATTTGACGTTTGAAGTGGAGAGCGGAGACCGTCTGGAATTCGTCGTTAGCGGAAAAGAGTACGGTTTATGCTCGGAAGGGGATGAGGGAAAGCTCACCTTTCAAGGCAGCCGATACTTTGGTTTTGAACGCTTAAAAACCTATCGTGCCGGGCTTCAGGAATACAGGCATTATTAAGGTCATGAAGAAGGAGCTGCCGTCGGCAGCTCCTTCACATTTTTAACTAGAGCGCGAGCGCTTTGGTTTCCAGCCTTTGGTTCAGCAGCATCTGAGCCGCAGCGCGTCCGCTCGAGAAGGCGCGTTCCGCGAGCTCGCCTTTGCCTTCGCATCCGTCGCCGCAAAACAGGAAAGGAACGCCAGGAAGCTTGTTGGGCAGAAGTTTGTTGCTGTAAATATTTTTGACGCTTGCGACCATCGCTTTCTTCGACACCCGTTTGACCGCCGTATGTTCCCGCCAATCCGGATAATACGTATCGAAGAGAGCCTCCATTTGCTGGGTTTTCTTTTCCAGGTATTGCTTCTTCTCCTCTTCATCCGTAAAGTCGTCGTTCAGGTAGGCGATCCCTTGCAGCAACTGGCCGCCCACGGGCACTACGGTGTAATCGGTCGCGGAAACATCGCTGATAAACACTTTGTTATCCATATCGCTGATATAGTGGAAAGGACGCGCGACCACTTTGGAGAAACCGACATCATAGACCAGGACTTCCGTGCAGGTGTTGTCCTTGTAAGGGTCGAGCTGCGTTTTCCAAGGCGTGTTCTCGAGCATTTTACATACTTGCTGTACCGGCATCGCAAAAATCACCTGATCGAATTCCAAGGCTTCGCGGCTCTTCGTATTTAAGATGAATTTTCCCTTCTCCATCACAATCGTTTCAACCGGCTCTTTGACGGCAATGTCCCATTTCTCGTTCTCCCCGATTTTATGGACAAGCTGATCAGTGATCGTCGCCCAACTGCCGAGGATATAGTTGACGGGCTTGCTGGAAAGGAACAGGTTATGGTAGTACTCGGCAATCACTTCGCCCGATACTTTGCGCGCGTCTTCGGGCGTAATAAAAAAGTTGGAACTGACGAGATGCTCCCACAGCTCTTTCACATCGGGAGCGGAATTGGATTTGTCGAGATACTCCCCAAGCGTACGGTAATGTTTCAACTGATGAATATGGCTGATTACGGCGGCGACTTCTGCGACGAATCTGACCTTTTCCATCGGGGTAAGGACCCCGGTCTTCATAATATTGACGAAATCCAGCGGGGCGGGGGTCAGACGGCCATGTTTGGCATAAACGACCTTGCGCTTATCGACTTGTTTGCTTTGAAACTTCAGGTTCAGGTCTTCCTCCATATGCTGCAGGGTATGGCGGTCGATGCCATAGACGGCATGCGCCCCATAATTCAGGGTAAAGCCCGACTTCTCGTAAGTAAAAGCACGACCTCCGAGTTGAGGGCTGCGTTCAAAAACGGTACCTTCAATGTTCGGTTGAGCAGAAAGATACGCGGCAGCTGTCAAACCGGCCAAACCGCCGCCAATGATTGCGATTTTCATGAGAAGAACCTCCTAAAAGGTTTTGAGTTAAGGAAGAAAATCTTGTTCTTTTATCAGTATATGCTATTCATGTAAGCGCGTCCATAGAAATAGACACGGAATATTCAAAATTGCAATCGCATACACTGCCAATTCGACAAAATTCGCTTGACAGTTTTTTTATGGGCGTTTGCACCCGGATAGGCATTAGCACATAGGATATATCGTTCAGTCGAGAGGAAGGGGGAACGGGTTTTGGCAGTCATTAAAGCCAATTCGGAAGATGTGAAGCTTCTCGCCAGGTTGATGCGGGCGGAAGCCGAAGGGGAAGGCGAGCAGGGAATGCTGATGGTCGGCAATGTCGGGGTCAATCGGATTCTCGGGGGGTGCTTGGATTTTCGGGGTATCCGAAATATGCGGGACATGGTTTTTCAATCCCCCGGCGGTTATGAGGCTACGCAAAAAGGTTACTTCTATCAAGGAGCCAGGGAGCGGGAGATTCGTCTGGCCCGGCGTGTCATCAATGGCGAGCGGATTTGGCCCGCCTCCAATGCGCTGTGGTTTTTCCGGCCTGCCGGCGACTGTCCGGCAACATGGTACAACCAGCAAAATACGGGAAGGTTTAAAGCCCACTGCTTCTTTGCGCCAACCGCGGAAGATTGTCCTGACGTGTATTAAGGTTTGGGGTACCCGAGTAAGGGAATCCACCCTCGGGGATTTTCATAAACAAAGGATTCAAAAAACAAACACATAATATTTAAGGAGGAATACACGGCATGTTTAATCCAGCTTATCGGCCGGTTACTTACACAATTGGAGTAGGGGGCTCGGGACAATATCCCGCAGGAACCGGAACGGGAACGGGGACAGGAATGGGCATGGGAGGCGGGGCAGGAACCGGAACAGGAACTGGGGCGGGGACCTATCAACAACCTCCGCAGGTTCCCAGCGGCAGTCCGATGACCCCTTCGGGTACCGTGATGCCGGTGCAAATCCCTACTTACGAGCAATCCTACATCGAGAACATTTTGCGCTTGAATCTTGGAAAAATCGGTACGTTTTACATGACCTACGAGAACAACTCCGAGTGGAACGCCAAAATCTTCAAAGGCGTGCTAGAGGCCGCGGGCCGGGACCACATTATTATCAGCAATCCCAGTACGGGGCAAAGAACGCTGCTGCTCATGGTGAACCTGGATTACGCAACCTTCGATCAACCGCTGAACTACCAATATCCGGGAACACCAGGCCAGCTGCCGGCCATGCGCAGAGGGTAAATATTTTAAAAACAGGGCCTTTCCCCGAAAGGTTCTGTTTTTTTGTTGCGAAAAAAGCTGGTTTCATAGCCCGTTTATCAGTCATACACACGGGTTTGACTGTGTAGTGTATAATTATATAATTAAAAGTAATTAAGCATGTACTTTTTATTTCGTGAGGCAAATGCTCATAACAGGGGAGATGAATCCATTGGGAAATTGACGATATACGCAAGTATCCAACATCATTATCATTTCAAACCGCGAAGGAGGTGCACCTATTCATCGCGGATCGCGCGGGAATAGGAATCGTATTGACAGACCCTTTACCGAGTCTATTATCTTTGGGACTCATGCTGTTGCTGGTCCTGCTGAACGGCTTTTTTGTCTCCGCCGAATTTGCCATCGTTAAAATTCGAAGCGGACGAATCGACACGCTCGTCGAAGAGGGCCGTAAAAGCGCCGTGATCGCCAAGAGCATGTTGAATCATTTGGACGGGTATTTATCCGCATGCCAGCTCGGAATCACTTTATGCTCTTTGGGGCTGGGTTGGTTGGGAGAACCGGTAGTCGCGCGTATGATGAGCCCGCTGTTTGAGATTGCGGGATTCGGCGAACGATTGGTGCATATCGTGTCACTATTCGTTTCCTTTTTACTGATCGCCGTGCTTCACATCGTTCTAGGGGAACTGGCTCCCAAAACGATCGCCGTACGCAAAGCCGAGCAGGTGACGCTTTTGTCGGCACGGCCGATGCGGATTTTTTACAAGATCATGTTCCCTTTTATCTGGCTGTTGAACCGCTTGTCGAGCGGGTTGCTGAGATTGTTGGGAATGGCCCCGGTCTCGGAGCAGGATTCCCTTCACACCGAGGAAGAAATCCGCGTGATGATGAAGGAAAGTTCGGAGAGCGGGCTGATCGACAGCACGGAGATGTCGCTGGTCGACAACATCTTTGAATTTGCGGATACCACGGCCCGGGAAATCATGATCCCCCGGACGGAAATGATCTGCTTATACACGCAGAACACACTTGATGAGAACCTGACAATCGCCCTAGAGGGCACTCGGACCCGTTATCCCGTATGCAATATTGATAAAGACCATATTATCGGATTTATTCATATTAAAGATTTGATCCGTTCGAATACCCAGGATTACCGGGATCTGCTGCGGCCGATCATGGCGGTCCCCGAATCGATACCGATCAGTGATTTAATGAAGCGGATGCAGCGCGGGAAGACGCAGATCGCGATCCTGATCGATGAATACGGGGGAACCTCCGGCATGGTGACGCTGGAAGACATCGTGGAAGAAATAGTAGGGGAAATTCAGGACGAATTCGATGAAGAGCGGCCCGGTATCGAGCAGTTGGATGAAATGACTTATTCCATCGACGGGTTGATGCTGATCGAATCGATCAACGACCGATTCGGCTTCGAACTGGATTCCGATGACTACGATACGATCGGCGGCTGGTTGTATTCGCGCATCGACATTCTTCCTCCGCAAGCCGGGCAGACCGTGGAGCACGAAGGTTATACTTTCATGGTTGAGGAAACCGACAACAAGAGAATTTCGCGCGTCAAGCTGCTCAAAGAACAGCTTCTTCCGATCGAAGAGGCAGGCGCTTAACTTATACATTGCAGTGAAGGGCAGATCCCCCCCCCCCCGGGATCTGCCCTTCCTTTATGTCATGAGACAGGCTATGCCGACTCATTCTATGCCGTTTGCAATCCGCAAGATTTCTTCCCGGCTGACCTGGCCATAAGCCATGAAATGAACATTGCCCAGCATCAGGTTAATTTTCGCTTTGCCATGTCCAGTCGACAAATAAGCGATACTTCCGTTATCCAATTCGACCTCTTCCGTCTTCTCGGCGTACAAATTCGTCATCGTCATGGTTTCGTTTTGCAGCAGCAGATCGAAGGAGATCCTTAAAAAATGGCCTTGGTCGGATCGGTAACGAAGGTGGGCGCTTTTTCCGAACGGGTTTGGATCGCCCTGCAGCTCGGCCGGAATAATGATCTCGATACTTTGCAGTTGAAAGCGCTCCGGTATGTAAGTCAGATTCGGCAGGGGGAAGTCCAGAGACTCCCGTGCTTCTTCCTCGCTCACTTTGACGACTTCGCTTACATTCGAAGCCACGAGATGGATGGACTTGCGTGTAGGCTGAGCCTCTCCCTCGTCAGGCTGCACCGCAGGAATCGACGCCATGACTCCGGTTGAATCGGTTTGCCGTCCGTTTCCAAAAACGAGCTGCGTCACGCCGTTCCCCCAGTTCTTCAATTCCTGATAAATGGGAGAAATCGCTTGGGTTGCCAAGGGAGGGCTGAAGATCACTCCGCCGATCAGCATGGAAGCGGCTACGATGCCGGCGAGCTGCATTTGCTTGCGCCGTTTGCGCCGAATTTTGTCCCTGTTCAGCTTCTCGCGTATATGTTCCCACGATTTGCGGCGGTCGGCATCCGTGTAAAAGGGAAGGGCCTCGACAGCTTGTTGGAAGGCTTGATCAAACTTGGTTTCAAAATCAACGGGATACCCCCGATTGTTGCCGTTCACCTTCTTGATAGCCGCCACCCCACTCTCTATACAGCATTTTCTTAATCCCTTCCCGCGTGCGGAATAGCCTTTGTCTGACGATATTCTCGCACAGCTTCATGCGTTCTCCGATTTCCTTATAACTCAATCCCTGTTTCCAGCGAAGTTCGATCAACTGGCGGTATTCCGGCTTGAGTCCGTTCAAATAAGCAAGGATGGCTTCTTCCATCATTTTGGTTTCCACGGTTTGCTCTACCGAAGGGACCTGCAGATTAATTGGCTCTATATCCATATAAACACTCTCGACATCCACATGGTTACGGAATTTTTTATTTTTTCGAAAATAATTGATGGTGGTGTTTCGCGCCACCGTTTTTAACCAAGCCTTCATCCCGCTGACACTTTCGAATTCCGGTTTTTTGGTGACCACTTTGATAAAGGCTTCCTGAATAATATCTTCGGCGGCTTGATGGTCTTTGACAAGATAGTAGATGGTTCCATAGACAAGATCATAAAAACCGTAGTAAACATCTTCCTGAATCGGATCTGATAAATTCTGAAAATCGGCTCCGAGCAGCCATTCCAACCGTTCCGGCATGGTACTCTCCTCTCTAGCCGTTAGGCACTTTGAATCTAAAAAAAACCAATATCTCGATTTTACTATAACCTACGGGCAAAAGGAATGTTTTACCATGGCAAATACAACGAAAGGCATTTTTCCGGATCGGAAAAATGCCTTTGAACTAGGTATATTCGCGTAGGGCTACCGGGTCTTCGGACTCAATCCTCGTCCGTTGACAGAGAGTTGTAGTCGGGGGCATTCCGCTTGGCCGCCATCGCCGGTGAATCGGAATTCCCATATTCTTCAAGGGAGCGCCATGCGCCTGCGTCGTCGAACGCCCCGGCATCGCGCTGACGGTGTTCGCCCGCGCCTTTCGGGGGCGTGGTCATCACGTCTTCTTCAACCGGCCTGTCGTTGGAAATGGTCCGCTCCGGCGTATGCTCGACACAAAAGGAAGTGTACGGGAGAATTTCCAGCCGCTCATACGGAATTTCCCGATGGCAAACCTCGCAGGATCCGTAGGTGAGATCCTCGATTTTATCCAGAGCGCGGTCGATCTCGTCCAAACGGTTTCTTAAATTCTCGTCGATCGCCAAGTCGCGGCTTCTTTCGAAGGTTTCCGTCCCCACATCGGCAGGGTGGTTATCGTAAGAGGAGAGCTCGCCGGTCGAAACGCGCAGCGATTCATCCGAGACGGACTCCTCATTTCCTTTATCGAAATGATGCTCCAAGTCCCGTTTTTCCCGGACCAGCATATCTCTCAACGTCTGCAGTTGTTCTTTCGTGAGATGGTTCATGATGTTTCCCTCCTTTAAAGTATCGTCTGGATTTTCCGTCTATCCTTGCTTTACCCTTTTCGATTGGAGGGTGACGCAAGACAGGCAATACCTTACAATGGAGGTTAGGGCCGGCTATAATATTTGAGGAGAGATAGATGAAAAGATTATTGTGGATGGGATGCTTAGCCTACCTGCTGATAGGGTTGGCTCATGTGGTGGTGGGGTCGATTATGCCCAACCTGCTCGAACATTACGGAAAAGATTACAGCGCCGGCGGCACGTTGATTTTTGCCCAGTTCGCCGGATTCCTGCTCGGGGTGCTGGTGTCGCCGCTGCTGTTAAGGAAATTCGGCAAGCGCAAAGGCTTGTTGATCGCTACGACGATGCTGTGCGCAGCCGAGTTGTGCTACGCGTTTCTCCCGCCCTGGGAATGGATGTACGCGATCGGGGCGGTTGCGGGATTTGGCTTCGGAATGATCGAGGCCGTCATCGGCACCCTGATTTTGGTGGCTGTGACGGAGGGAACGGCGATCGCCATGAGCCGGCTCGAAGTATTCTTCGGAGGCGGCGCGTTACTGATGCCGTTGATCGCCGGATGGTTGATTCGCGAGGAGGCTTGGCGGTTTTCTTTCTTGCTGATCAGCTTACTGGCCTTGGTCCTCCTGCTGGTTTGCGGAAAAGGAAACTTTAAGGAGCTCAATGCGGTGCTGGACGCGAGGGAGGAAGGGGCCAAACCCAAAGGTTCGTTGGTTCGCACGTATCCGGGACAACGGGGATGGCTCTTGGTGATCTTCATTGCGTTTTTCTTTCTGTATGTAGGAACGGAAATGAGCTTTGTGAATTTCCTGCCGTCGCTGATGATCGAGAAAGCGGGAACGGACAAGGCCACGGCGGCTTTAAGCGTCACGGTATTCTGGGTCGCGATGACGGCGGGGCGGTTGTTCGCCGGGGTGATTGCGGAGAAAATATCGTATAGCCGATATGTGATCATGTGCTGCCTCGGCAGTTTCTTGATGATCTCCTTGTTTGCTCTTGTTCATGGCCTCACCATTTTAATGGTGTTCATTGTGCTTTTGGGACTGTTTATGTCGGGACTCTTTTCCATCGCTCTGGTGTTTGCCAATAAGCTGCTGCCCGGTGCGGAAGAAATGACCCCCAGTCTGCTGATCGCTTCCGGCGGGGTAGGAGGAGCCTTCCTGCCGCTCTGGATGGGGGAAAGCATGGACTGGGGCGGCGCGGGTGCGTCTTCCTGGTTGCTTTCCGCATTTCTGGCCGCGCTGGTTCTGTTCAGTATCGCGGCGGTGGTGGTCAAAAGGATGGGGACCGTTAAGGGAAGCGAAGGCTAAACAAACTTGGAATCATTGTTCTAGGATAACGTAAGGGCTATGCCCGTGAAAGGGAGGACGCAACCATGTGGCTGTACGTGTTGATTATTGTGCTGGTTGCCGCTGCGGCGGCAGGGACGTTAATGATCGGGAACTCCAGGGAAAATCGAACCGGCAATCCCGAATACGATCAACGGACCAAGAAGAATCTGGCGAAGCTCACACTGATTTATGGCGGCTCCATCCTGGTGATTGCGTTGCTGCTGGCTATTTTACTGGACTTCTAACTTTATGGACCTGATGAAGACAACCGATGAAAAAGAACCCGCCGGGATTTTCCCCGGCGGGTTCTTGGCATTAAAACGCCCAGTTGCCTTTAGTAAAGATAGGCTCTTCCTTGCCGTCTTCCGTAACGCCGTAAATATCCATTTCGGCGGAGCCGACCATGAAATCTTCATGGGCGAAGCTGGCGTTCAGGCCGCTTTGCGCAAGTTCCTCCCGCGTCATTGACTTCCCGCCCTCCAAGTTGAAGGCATAGGCGTTGCCGATGGCCAAATGGTTCGACGCATTCTCATCGAACAGCGTGTTGTAGAAGAGGATGCCGGATTGGGAAATCGGCGAACCGTGAGGGACGAGCGCCACTTCCCCTAAATAATGGGAACCTTCATCCAATTCAATCAACTGCTTCAGATTTTCTTCGCCGACCTCCGCCGAGAAATCCACGATCCGCCCGTTTTCGAAGGTCAGTTTAAACCGGTCGATGATGTTGCCGTTGTAACTGAGCGGCTTCGTGCTGGACACGGTACCGTTGACGCCGGTTTTAAGCGGTGCGGTGAAGACTTCTTCCGTCGGGAGATTGGCCAGGAACGTATTCCCTTGGGCGTTGATGCTTTCCGCGGCGACCCAAAGATGACCCTTGGGCAGTTCGATCGTCAAATCGGTGCCGGGGGCTACATAATGAAGCTTCTTGTATCTCTTGGCGTTGAGATAATCCGATTTTTGGGTAAGGCCGTCGATATGTTCGCGCCAAGCGGCAATCGGGTCCGGCCGGTCGAGTCGGACGGTTTTGAAGATCGCTTCCCACAGGGCGGGAACCTGCTCGTTCTCCGGCAAATTTGGAAACACCTTGGCCGCCCAGGCTCGGGAAGGAACGGCGACGATCGACCAGCTGAATTTATCGGACATTTGCAGTTCGCGATACTTGCTCATCGCTTTGCCGTAGGTTTTATGATGGTTGGTGATCCGCTGCGGATCCACTCCGTTCAGCAGGTCGGGGTCCGAAGAGATGACATGCAGCACCGCGGCTCCGTTCTCTACATATTCCAGCATCTCCCCGGCGTACCATTTGGGCTCATCCAGAAAAGATTCATCCGCGGCCAATTCGTAACGCAGGCGGGTGACGGTATCGTCGCTCCAGTTCACTTTGACAAACCGGGCTCCCGCTTCGTAGGCCTGCTTCACGATCAGGCGGACAAGCTCCGCCGAATCCACCGTGGCATTGACGATCAGGTTTTGGCCAGGCTGAACGTTCGCTCCGATTTTAACGGCGAGTTCGGCGTATTTTTGTAGTTTATTTTGAAAATCAGACATTGGCGCTCCTCCATATTCTAAAAAATGGTTGTTCCTATATCATACTACGTTTGAGACAGACGTTCCAATTAACCGATGGTTATTTTTCCCTCGGGGTGCTTGTACAGCTCCTTCTCTTTATGCGGAGCCAAAGCATAGGCCAAAGTGACCGGACCAACCCGGCCGAGGAACATGACGACGCATAGGATGACTTTACTGATGTCCGTAAGCCTAGGCGTCAAATCAAGGCTTAAGCCCGCCGTGGCAAACGCCGAAGTCGTTTCGAACAGCAGCGGCAGGAACTCGCGATCCTCCAGCGTCGACAGCACCATCGCGACAAAAATGACGAGAAACAATGCCAGCCAGGTTTGCGTGATCGCGCGCATAATGGACTCTTTAGACAAGCGGCGGCGGAAAAAGACGATGTCATCCCGCCCGCGGATCATGGTATACATCGCTCCGAGAAGGATGGCGAACACGGTTACCTTGATGCCGCCGCCGGTGGAACCGGGAGCGGCGCCGATAAACATGAGCAGGATGAACAGAAACTGCGTGGAGTGATGCAAATCCGCCATACTTAAAGTACTGACACCTCCGGACCTTGCGCTGATGGAGTGGAAGAAGGAGCTCATGATCCGGTCCCCCCAGTTCAGCGGCTTCAGCGTTGCCGGATTGCCGGCCTCCAGAGCCAGCATGAACACGGCTCCGACAACAATGAGGATTCCCGACATCGTCAGCACTACTTTGGTATGCAGGGACAGCTTTCTTGTTTTGGGATAATGCAGCAGGTCGGAAATCACAATGAACCCGATGCCGCCCAGAACGATGAGGATCATCACCACCACATTGACGAACGGATCGCCGGCATACTCGCCCAAGCCGCTGAATTTGCCGTGAATCGATCCGAACAGGTCGAATCCGCCGTTGTTGAAGATGGAGATGCTATGAAAGATGCCGAAATAAAGGGCCTGGCCCCAAGGCATGTCCTGCGCCCAGCGCAAGGCGAGCAGCAGTGCGCCCGTCCCTTCGATGACCGCGGCGTAGACGATGACCCGGCGAATCAAGGTAAGCAGCCCCTCCATGGAGTTATAATTCATGGCTTCCTGGAGCACCAGCCGATCGCGGAGGGAAATCCGCCGGTTAAACGCGAGCGCGATCAGGGTGCCGATCGCCATGAATCCCAAGCCGCCGATTTGGGTAAGAGATAGAATAACGATCTCCCCAAACAGGGAGAAATGCGTGCCGGTGTCCACCACAGCCAGCCCGGTTACGCAGGTGGCCGATGTCGCCATAAACAGCGCATCGATCAACCGCATGGGCGTTCCGTCGGCGGAAGCGGGGGCAAGCGACAAAAGGAAGGTTCCTAAAATAATGATGGTGCCGAATCCGTAAGCCAGAACTTTTGCCGGCGTCAGCGCTTGAATCGAGTTTTTTTTCTTGTTGGACAATGCTTGTTCACCTCATACTGGTTCTTGCTATTGACAAAAAAAATGATACGATATTGCAATAGGATAGCTTGTTTTCAGGAGCAATATCCCCATTATAGTGAAAACGCAAATGAGAAGGAAGCAAAAAAGAATCGATGGACCAAAGGAGACAGAATACGATGAATTTTACGATTGTGGATGCCCAAATGCGCAAGGATGAAGAGGGAGCGTTGGTGGGCAGCACGGTGTTCGAGGTCGAAGGTCACAAAGCCGCCTACGAGATCACTTTTTACAGCAAAAAGGGAAAGGAATGGGACTACAGTCTGAATTACGCCAAGGAATCCGGAATAGAAGCCGAGTTTCTAAGCGTCGACGCCAAGCTTGAGGAAGATGACGAATGGTTTGACGAGCTTTTGGAAGCCGCTCAATCCAAGCTGGCCGAGTAGAGCGCCGAACGAACGGAGCCGTATAAAGCCGGTCCTAACGAGGAGGGAATGCCCTTGATGGAGAAACCTTTTTACAGAAGGTGCCTGGGAGCGATCATGCTCTTAACCATCATTTATCTGATTCACAAGGTTCATTTTATATTTAACCCGCTGGTTACTTTGGTGCAGATTCTGATCGTGCCTTTGACGATCTCCGGGTTTCTGTATTATTTGCTTCGTCCGGTCGTGCAATATCTGGAGTCGCGGAAGATGAATCGGATGCTGTCGATTCTGTTCATCTATCTTCTGTTCGCCGGCGTGGTGACGATTTTTCTCATGGTCGTCTGGCCGCCCTTGCAGAAGCAGATCACCGAGTTCATCAACAATGTGCCGAAACTGATTGACGGGCTGCAAAGTCAAATGAATGAAATTCGGAAGAATCGTTACTTCTCCATGTTTGACAATCAGGATACCCAACTTATGGACAAAATCACCGAGTACATCAACCAGGGTATCAAAGAGGCTACCGGTTACATATCGCATGTGTTTACATTCCTGAACGACTTTTTTATCGTGGTCGGCACGGTGCCGATTATGCTGTATTACATGCTGAAGGAGGATCACCGGGTCACCCCTTCGCTGGTACGGATGGTTCCCAAGCGATATCGCCGCGACGGGGAAACCGTCATCCACGATATCGACACGATGCTGAAAGGGTTTATCGCCGGGCGTATGATCAGTGCGGTCGTCTTGGCCGTCATGTGCTTCATCGGTTTTTGGCTGATCGGTCTGCCTTATCCGCTGCTTCTGGCCATCGTCGGCGCATTGTTTAATTTCATTCCTTATTTCGGGTCACTTCTCGGAGCGATTCCTTGCGTTATCGTCGCTTTTACGATTTCGCCTTCCATGGTGTTGTGGACGGTCGTTATCGTAGTGATTGCCCAGCAAGTGGAAGGGAATTTGATCTCGCCTTACATCTATGGAAAAACGATAAACATTCATCCGCTCACGACGATCGTCCTGCTGTTGATTGCCGGAGACTTCGGGGGAATCTTAGGGATGATTTTGGCCATCCCGGTGTATATGATGGTTAAAATCATCGTTGTGCGCGTATATCAGATCTTTTTGTCGGACAAAGTCGAAGAACTAAATACCTGATTTAAATGTTTTCCGCCAGCCGAAAAATGGTGATGAAAATCATATCGACTGCCCAGCCCCATGGGAGATGATTAACCTAATGAAAGGGGAATCATAAATTCTCGGGGGATGATAAGACATGGCAGTAACCGCCAAAAACGGGAAGTATTTTTATGCCTGGAGCAAAGTACTCCCGGATGGATCCTTTTACCTGCCGGGTCAAGCCCTGCAGGAATATCACATCCGCACGGATTCAAACGTCATTCTCATGTCGGGTCGAAACACCGTCAAAGGTTTCAGCGTGGTCTGCAAGGAACTGATCGACAATTCACCCCTGGCGAAAATATTTGCCAGCCTGCCGCAGCTCCGAAATTTTTCCATCCCTGAAGGGCGGACGATATGCTTCAAAGAACGGTTATTCTGCTGGACTTATCTGGGGCGTGATCAATACATCCGGCTGCCGCTTGAGACCTGGGAGGAGTTTGGCGTGTCGCCCGGTGAGAAGCTGCTTAGTTTAAGAGCCACGCATCTGGCGTTCAACAACCTGGCGGACGGACCATACATCGAACTGGCCAAACAGGTCCGGGGAGTACCCGTGTACGAATGAACCGAGGAGATGAGATGCCTGTTGAAAGACCTGGCACTTTCGCGTTTTTGCGAAGGTGCCTTTTTATGGTTGTTCAGCGGATTACCAGCCGGGTAATGTACACTGTACATCACCAAAGAAAGGGGACACCTTATGAAGGCACTGACTTATCAAGGGAAACAGAAGGTAAGGGTGAAAGAGGTTCCGGACGCGAAGCTGGTGAAAAAGGACGATATCGTCGTACGCGTCACTTCGACGGCGATCTGCGGATCGGATCTCCATATTTACAACGGTGAAATCCTCGGCATGTATGATGACTATATTATCGGGCACGAGCCGATGGGAATCGTGGAAGAAGTAGGTCCCGAAGTAACGAAGGTAAAGAAAGGCGACCGGGTCATTATTCCTTTTAATGTAGCCTGCGGCGAGTGTTTTTTCTGCAAAAATCACTTTGAGAGCCAGTGCGAAAACGCGAACGAAAACCGGGATACCGGGGCTTATTTCGGTTATTCCGCGCGTTACGGGGACTATGCCGGAGGCCAGGCGGAGCTTCTTCGCGTGCCTTATGGCAACTTCGTTCCGTTCGTCATCCCCGAACATGCGGAAATGGAAGATGAGAAGCTGTTGTTCCTGTCCGATATCGTCCCGACCGCTTATTGGAGCGTGATCAACGGAGGGGTTAAACCTGGAGATACGGTTATCGTCCTCGGTTGCGGTCCCGTCGGTCTGCTTACGCAGAAATTCGCTTGGCAAAAAGGGGCGAAGCGCGTTATTGCCGTCGATCATCTGGATTACCGTCTGGAGCATGCCAAACGCACCAATCAGGTCGAAACGGTCAATTTTGAAGAGGTGGAGGACCCGTCGGTATATTTAAAGGAAATGACCCGTGGGGGGGCGGACGTGGTCATCGACTGTGTCGGCATGGACGCCAAAAAGTCGGTCGTCGAGAAGGTAGAAACTGCCTTGTTACTTCAGGGCGGCTCGCTCAGCGCGTTTAACTTGGCCGCGAAGGTCGTCAGAAAAGCCGGTACGATCCAGGTGACGGGAGTATACGGTCTGAAGTACAACCTGTTCCCGTTTGGAGACCTGTTCGAACGCAACATTACGGTCAAAACTGGACAAGCTCCGGTCATTCATTTGATACCGGAGCTGTTCGAGCAAATCCGGGCGGGGCGCTTCGACCCAACGGATATCATTACGCATCGGCTTCCGTTGGACCAAGCGGAGCATGCCTACCGGATTTTCAACGATAAATTGGAGCATTGCATGAAAGTGGTGCTGAAACCGTAGCTTTAGTTGTTGTATTTTTCGATGAGACGGTCATAAACTTCCCGCGGCCGGAGACCGACCAGCTTCTCCACCGGCTCGCCGTTATGGAACAGAATGACGGTCGGGATCGACATGATTCCGAACCGGGAGGCAAGTTCGACGGCTTCGTCGCAATTGACTTTAACCAGGTTGATCCTGCCGTTATGGTCTTCGTGGAGCTGCTCGAGAACCGGCCCTAGAATTTTGCAGGGCGGGCACCAAGGGGCGTCGAAATCAACCACTGTAATGCCTTCCTGGCCGATTTGTGTCTCAAATTCGGACGGGGTAACAACTCTTTGTATGCTCATTACATTCATTCCTCCTTCAGTTTCGGGTTTTCCTCCAGCAAAAAGGCGATGCGCTCCTGCAGGTTGGATTTGATAGCCTGGAGCAAGGTGATCTGGGAATCGATCTCTTCCAATTTGCTGCGATAAATCGGAAGGATCTGCTCGCAAAAAGCCTCCTTGCTGGTCATGACACAGTTGAGAAAACCGGAGATTTGCTCCGTTGTAAGACCCAGTTGCAGATAAAATTGAATCGTCCGGACCTGCTCCACCGTCATTGCGGAGTAATCGCGGTATCCGTTGTCCAGCCGTTTGGAGGCGATCAGTCCTTGCTGTTCGTAGTAGCGGAGAGAGCGGATACTGGCTCCGGTTAATTTGGAAAGTTCGCCGATTTTCACGTCGCATGTTCACCTGCCTTTTGTCTCGAAGTGACCCGTAACGACATTATAAACCCTGACATTAGTGTCAGGGTCAAACTATTTTTCAGCGGCTTAGGTTCCGTGTATAATGAAGTGAGCGACGGCGATTTGGAGGAGGAACAGAATGAGTGCGATGGATGTGGTTCTGGAAGGTTCCCGTCTACGGATCAGACCAACCCGTGCGGAAGCGGAACTGGATTTTGTCCTGGCGCTGGAGCATGCCGAGGAGAACCGCAGTTTTATAAGTCCCTGGGAACGACGGCAGCATGAGGCGTTTCGAAGCGATCCGGATCATCTGCATATGGTGATTGAGACGCGGGAGGCGAACGAACTCGTCGGCTATTTACTGCTGAAGGGCGTTACTCTAACGGAAGGCTGCGTGGATATCACTCGCTTGGTGGTCGCCAGCAAGGGCAACGGGTACGGACGGGAAGCGCTTCGGCTGGTAAAAAGATGGGCTTTTGACGAAGCTGGCGCGCACCGGCTTCAATTGGAT
Source organism: Paenibacillus faecis (assembly GCF_008084145.1). Taxonomy (GTDB): domain Bacteria; phylum Bacillota; class Bacilli; order Paenibacillales; family Paenibacillaceae; genus Fontibacillus; species Fontibacillus faecis. The sequence continues at coordinate 1,244,235 of NZ_VSDO01000002.1, forward strand.
GTGAAGAGTAAAAATTTGAGGGCGCAGGCCCTGTACAAGTCGGAAGGCTTCGTGCAGGAAGGAGTGCTTCGCGAATGTCTCCGGGACGGAAGCGAAAGCGGGTACGAATCTCTTTATCTGATGTCCATCTTGGAAAAGGAGTACAGGGATGTTTGATCCAACCGTCTTTGATAATTTAAAGGTCGTTCTGGAAGGTTCGGTCTATGATTTGGATATGCGCGGGGAGTTGAAAGTAATCGGCCGAATTGACCGGGTTGAGTTGACGGCGATGTCCCGCTATTACGCCATTCAGTTCTCATTGCCGGACAAACCCGAAGTTTGGGCGGAGTTAAAGCTATGGGCGGATACGGAGGACTTGGCGGGGGAGATTCTGGAGCTTGACACCGTAACCCTCGGCTGTCAAATGCAGCCCGTTTTTTATAAACGTCTTAAGAAACCGGAGGTGGAATGCCCTCAAATTGAGGCGCTGACGACGGAAATCTGGGGAAATCATGTCCATCAAATGCAGCGGATTATTACGGTTTACGGCGAAGCGGAGAAAATGCCGCTGGACGAGATCATTATTTATTTCAACCGCAGGTTCGGCGAAGAGGTGCTGGCGGATTTGCCGCAAATGCTGGAGCATATGCTGTTGATGTTGGAGAAGCTGTAACCGGCTTTTTTTACATAATAAATACGGTTTATTATACTTTGGGGGAGGCGCTCAAATTGAATGCTCATGAAATCGACTATCGAATTATGGGCGAGGAAATGCAGTGCGTGGAGATTCAGCTCGATCAAGGCGAGAGTGTAGTCGCCGAAGCAGGCAGCTTTATGATGATGGACCAGGATATCCAGATGGAGACGATCTTCGGGGACGGGAGCAACCAGGGCGGCGGTCTGATGGGCAAGCTGATGGGCGCCGGCAAACGTTTGCTTACGGGCGAAGGCCTGTTTATGACCGTCTTCTCGAACACGGGCTACCACCGCCAAAGCGTCACCTTTGCTTCTCCTTATCCCGGCAAAATCGTCCCGATGGATCTGCAGGTACTGGGCGGAAAGATCATCTGCCAAAAGGACTCCTTTCTGTGCGCGGCAAAAGGGGTTTCCGTGGGAATTGAGTTCCAGCGCCGTCTGGGCGCCGGTTTTTTTGGCGGGGAAGGGTTTATCATGCAAAAGATTGAAGGGGACGGTCTGGCTTTTGTCCATTCGGGCGGGCTTGTGATTGAGCGCGATCTGGCCCCCGGCGAGATTCTCCGGCTGGATACCGGTTGTCTGGTGGCGATGACCGCTTCTGTGGAATACGATATCGAATTCGTCAAAGGCGTTAAAACTGCCGTTTTTGGCGGCGAAGGCTTGTTCTTCGCTACGCTGCGCGGTCCGGGCAGAGTTTGGGTCCAATCCCTGCCGTTCAGCCGGATGGCGGATCGCGTTCTGTCGGCTGCCCGATTTGGCGGAAAAGATGAAGGCGGTTTGCTGGGCGGACTCGGTAACTTGTTCGAACGTTAATAACATAAAATGAAGCATCGGTTTGTAAAATGCCCCGTTATGGGGCATTTTTTTATATGACGCAACAGGAGCTTTATCAAACAAAAGTTGACGCGGACGTTTAATGTAACTATACTTGTTACATCAATATTAACTTACTTTATTACTATAACTATTATTTTGAAAGGTGGATAATGCATATGGAGGCGCAACTTCATCCGGATACCGAGATTGGACCGGTTTCCATCAAAATCACGAATATGGAGCAATCGCTGCGTTTTTACAGTGAGGTGATCGGGTTTCGCCTTCTGAGCCGTGACGAAGCTGCGGCAACGGCCGTGCTGACGGCCGATGGAAAGCATCCTCTGCTTATTCTCGAAGCCAATCCGAATTTCCGCAGGCTGCCCGAGCGATCGGTGTCCGGCTTGTATCACTTTGCGGTGCTTGTCCCGGATCGCAAGTCACTTGGGTTGGTTCTGCGGAATTTGGCGAGCCACCGGATTCCGATCGGCCAAGGCGACCACTTGGTCAGCGAGGCCCTGTATTTGAACGATCCGGACGGGAACGGCATTGAAATTTACGCCGATCGTCCTCGTGAGACTTGGCAAAGGAATGAACGGGGCGAGTACGTCATGACTACGGACCCGGTCGATGTCGACGGGCTGTTATCCGCCTCCGAGGGGGCGGACTGGAACGGGCTGCCGGACCGAACTAATGCCCCTTCTGAGATCATACTTGGGAAAATGGGTAATAACATATAACCCATTGATTTGAGGTGAGGGACATGACTGTATTTGTTCGCGACTTA
>NZ_VSDO01000003.1:0-860000 GCF_008084145.1 Paenibacillus faecis
CCAGGAGCAAGCTCCCGATTAACTCCGCTCGACTTGCATGTATTAGGCACGCCGCCAGCGTTCGTCCTGAGCCAGGATCAAACTCTCCAATAAGGGATGGAAGGATCTACTCACCCAAAAGGGAGTGGCTTTCCATCCGAGTTAAAGCTTATTGAATAAGCTGATAGCTCATTTTGAATCTGACGATTTATAAAAATCATCTAAATTGACGTGTTTCATTTGTTCAGTTTTCAAAGAACTTGATTTGTTCGCTAAAAGCAATCTAACAATCAACTTTTGTCGAACAGTATCTTATTATAGCGAAAATCAATTTCGCTGTCAACTTCTTTTTTTAAAAACGCTAGCTGCTAAACAAGCATTCGTTCGAAGCGACAAATAATAATTTATCACGCCCTTGCTTGGTTGGCAACAGGTATATTTTCCCATCACAAAAAAAGAAGGTCGATCCCGTTTCTACGGAACCAACCTTCTCATGTTGCTTTTCGGATTATTTATTTTGCCGCATCGCTTCCGGCAGCCGAACCTTCTTTGGCTTTCTTCGCCTCTTGGTCCTTGACCGCCTTGTCGAGGGTAACCTGAGCCTCTTGTTCTATGACTTTAAGCGCGTCCTCGATGGACTTCTTCTTATTCTCAACCAGGCCAAGTTCCCGATCCATGATCGTTTGATATTGTTGGTAGAACTCCATCGGAATTTTATCGGAGCTGGAATACTGATCCTCCGAAACATTCGGTTTCAACTTATAAAACACATCGAGACTATGACCGTCGTACTCCTTGCTGTAGCCCATGCGGGAGAGCAGACCGTTATTCATGGATCTCGATTTGACTTTGGCGTAATCTTCCCCATTGATGAATTTGATGAAATCCCATGCCGCATCCGCGTTAGGAGAACCGGCACGGATCCCGAAGATTTCGCTAAAGTAGATGTTTCGGCTCGTTTCGGGGTTGGTCGGATCAACCGGTCCAGAGACCATCCCAAGTTCAAACGGCTTGTAATCCTTCATGGCGCTTCTGACTTCCTTCAAGCTCTGAAGCATATAAGGATCGCCTGTAGTAAGCGCAATCCGTCCCATCAAGAACATCTGGCTCTTATAATACTCTTCCATGGATCCGCCTTGGAATCCGCCGTCTTTCGGGTTGTAAACCGCTCCCGCACTGATGGCGTCCAAAGCCATTTGATAGGCTTTTTTCCAAGAATCCGTGTTCAATGTCACCTTTAAGGTGTCCGGATTAATGGCGTTCAAACCTTCCGCAGAGGCGATCTGCTGGGCCAATTGACTAAACGTCGTGGAGTAATTCGTTCCATATCCGTATATCCGGCTTTTCTCATCCCCCTCCGTAGGGAAACGCCGGGCAAGATCGAGAATCTCCTGCCAGGTCATTCCGTCGTGGGGTGGCTCGACACCGTATTTATTGAATAGATCGGCATTATAGAAAATGGCGTTTGCGTTAAAAGTCGGGCTCAGACCGTACAGCTTGCCGTTGCCCTTTTGCTTCAACATCTCGATCAATGCGGGATAAATCGTTTCGGTATTGTATTTGTCCCGGTCGATCAGCGTGTCCAGTTCCATTAATTTGCCGTCATTGGCCATCTTGCTGTAAGTTTCGGGATTCAGCATGACAACGTCCGGCTGCTCTTTATCGATAAAGTCCATCATCGCCTTGTTATAATCCTCGACCTGCCCGCCGCTATAGATAGATTGCGTATTGACCACTTCAATCTCAACATTAGGATACTGCATCGCAAACATGTCACCATACTGTTGAAAGAAGTAGCTCTCATCAAAAAACATCACTTTCATCATGCGCTGCGTCTCCGCCTGCTTGCCCTGTCCCGGGTTACAGCCCGCAATCAGCACCATTATAGCGCTGAGCGCCAGCAATAGGAGCTTGTTCAACTTGTTACCTTTCAAGGTATACCCTCCTCATATTCTTCGATTAATTAGTTTCCGCGTCCTTCTTGTCCTTCTTATCCTTCAGCGCCTTATCCAACTGAGCCTGTGCTTCCTGCTCAATGGTTTTCAAGGCTTCATCCACGGATTTGCTCTTCTTCTCAAGCAGTCCGGTCTCCCGCGAGAGAATAGAATAGTATTGCTCGTAGAACGCCGAAGGGATCTCGTCTTCCGACGATAAAAGGTTGCTCTCTGAACTCGGCTTCAGCTTATAAAAAGCATCCAGGTTGACACCCTCGAATTCTTTCACACTGCCCATCCGGGTGAGCATCCCTTCATTCAACGTTCTGGACTTAATTTTGGCGTATTCCTCGCCGTGTACAAATTTCATGAAGTCCCATGCCGCTTCAACATTCGGCGTATTCGCCCGGATCGATAAAACGCGGCCAAAATAGATTTCCCGCGATTCATCCGGTTTGGCCGGATCCACCGGGCCCGCAACGATGCCCAGTTGGAACGGTTTGTAATCCTTTAACCGGGTTTTGACGTCCCTCAGGTTCTGAAGAAAATAAGACCCGTCCGTAGTCATCGCCATGCGTCCCATCAGAAAAGGTTGGCTATTATAATACTCTTCCATCGATCCACCTTGAAAGCCCCCGTCCTGCGGGTTGTATATCGCTTTGGATTCGATGGCATCCAGTGCGAGTTGATAAGCTTGTTTCCAACCTTCCGTATTTATAGTAACTTTCCGGGTTTTCGGGTCCACTTCTTTAATTCCATGGGTACTTGCGATCATGGACGCCAGGTCCTGAAGCTGATAACCGAAATTCGAGCCGAAACCATAGACCCGGCTTTTCTCGTCCCCATCGGTCGGGAAACGGCGGGCGGTATCGATAATCTCCTGCCAGGTCATCCCGTCATGCGGCGGCTCGACCCCGTATTTCGCAAACAGATCCGCATTATAGTAAATCACGTTCGCATAAAAGTAAGGGGACAGTCCATAGAGCTTGCCGCCGCCTCGTTCCTTTAACATCTCCAGCATCCCTGGAAGGAACGAGGACGTGTCAAATTTGTCACGGTCGATCAACGTCTGCAAATCCATCAAAAGCCCCTCGGAAGCCAGGATACTGTAGCTGTCTTTATCCAGCATCAAAACATCGGGCTGCTCCTTGTCCAGAAGCTCCTTCAGCGCTTTTTTCGTATCCTTCTCTTCCGCGTCATAGACGCTTTGCATGCTTACGACTTCAATGTTCACATTCGGATATCTCATGGCAAACAAATCGCCGTAGGTTTGATAGAAATACCCCTCATCTCCAAACAAAACCTTGAGCGTACGCTGCTCATTTTCCGCTTTGGTTCCCGTCTTCGCGCAGCCTGCAGCGAGCAAGCAAACGATGAACAGGATCAGCGGCTTATGTAGCTTTCGAAAAATCATCATTACCCCCTGTATAATAGATTCGAAATAATAACATTCCATCCTTATAACGTTTGAAAGGAAATGAAAGTTACACTTTTCGTATAATTTTTCCATTAGTATTAAAATGGCATTAAAAAATCCCCCGCCACGGAAGCAGGGGACAAGGAACATCCGAAATGGAATATTAGCTTAAATTGCCGGGCACCGACTTCGAAACCCGGCCCGTTTTGACCAACGCAGGCGCGGCTGCAGGGCGGATAATTTTCACGGCTCTCACCTCCTTTACAAGCTTCCCGGTATATCCGCTTCGCATCGCGGTTACTTCATGAAGCTGGCCTGCTTGCTTTCGTTCTGCAGCCAGACGGTGCGCAGCGTCTGTTTGATCTGCCTCTTCTCATAAGAGCAGGGCCGCTGACCGGTCCGCATCCGATAGAGCGGACAGTGATTGCCCTGGCAAGCCGGGCGAAAGAAGCAGGCGCGGCAGTTTTCGTCGTGTTCCTCCCCCGAGGTCGTCCACAGCGCCAGCTTATCGTTATCCAGCTCCAGCGTGCCGTCCCGATATATCCGCCCGAGCCGGTTGTTATCCTGCTCCAGCGCGACGGAGCATTTATACAGCACACCGTCGGAACCGACGACGAATGAATTCGGCTTGGCCGCGTAGCATATGGCCCCGGTCGGCAGCAAAATATCGGAGATGAACGAACTGATGTGCAGCCCTTCGGCGATGGCCATTTCGTTGAACTCCCATATTTTATGGTCCTTGGTGTGCTCGTCGCACACCGGAAGATTCAGATCGTTCTCTCCCCCCATACAGCCGACGGGACGAAAGTAAACTTTAAACCGCGGATCGTCCGCAAACAAATCGCGCAGCACCGGAATAAAGCCGGCAACGGCCTCAAGATTGCTGTTGTCAAAATTAACGCGAAGATTGATCTCAAAGGGGCGGTCGACGTCTTTCAACGAAAGCAGGTTGTTCACGATCGTACGATACGTTCCGCCTCCGCCATGCAGCCCTCTGCGCTTGTTATGAACCTCTTCCTCCCCGTCCAGCGTGACCATAAATCGCCCGACATGCAAATCCAGCAGTTGATTTAACCGTTCGCGCGTCAAAAAATACCCGTTGGTGGACATCTCGGCCTCATAAACCACATCATTCGCTTCGCAAGACGCGATAAAGGAACGCGACAGCCTTTCGATGAGATGCGGCACCAACAGCGGCTCACCGCCATGCCAGCTGATCGTAAGCCGGTTCAGCGTTTTGCTCCGGGATGCGATATAAGCCTCCAGGCCCTCCATCACTTCCTGGCGCATCGCCCCTCTCGGAAAAGACTCATAACAATAGGTACAGCGGAAGTTACAGGCTTCGGTTGCCAAAAGAACCAGGTGCATCGTATCGGCCGCATGCAGGGATTGATGCAGAAACAAGGCTCTGCGCAGCTCATCCGTGTCCTCCCTGACCAGAAATCCCTGCTCTACGAGCAGCGGATGCAGATCCGCAGCAGCGCCGGATGGGGGTTCGCCCGGCCGGAGGCATAGCATCAACGCCGCTCTCTCCTCCGCGGAAAAGGAGGCTACCGCCCCGGTATAACTGTTGTAAAGCACCACTCCTCCGTCATCGCTTTCACTTTGCGCATTAAACCGCGAAGGCTTCCATCCGAGTCCGTTTCCCATCAAGAACATCCCCATCCTTTTCATCTTCATTTCAAAGGAAGACTCGCCGGCTCCCCTGATCTACTCATCATGAAAGGAAATAGGCCGATGGTTCAATGACCCGCATCACTTCGCGGCAATAAACTTTGACGGCGCAAAAAAATCCCGGGCCATCGGCGCACTTGAATGCACCGTTTCCCGGGATTACCTCACTCTTTAACAAGAGTTACTCGTTTTGTCCGTTCAAAAGCTTGATCAATTCATCCTCGTCTTCGATTACCGGAATGCCGAGTTCCTGAGCCTTGGCCAGCTTGCTGCCGGCCTTCTCTCCGGCGATGACCAGATCCGTCTTCTTCGAAACGCTGCCGGTCACCTTGGCGCCGAGCGCTTCAAGCCGCGCCGTAGCCTCGTCCCGGCCGAGCTGATGCAGCGTACCGGTCAGCACGACGGTTTTGCCGGAGAAGAAGGAGTCCGTCACCGGAGCCGCCTGCTGCGGTGGCTTTGCCTCCACGCCCAGGGACAGCATCTTATGGATACCGGCCTGCATGAACGGGTCGGCAAAAAAGGACACGATGCTCTCGGCCACAATCCCGCCGATATCCGGAAGCTCCGTCAGTTCCTCTACCGTGGCGTTCATGATTTTGTCCAAATCCCGGAAATGGTCGGCCAATACTTTGGTCGTCGATTTTCCGGTGTTCGGGATGCCCAGCGCATACAAGAACGAAGCCAGGTCCCGTCCCTTGCTCTCCTCAATCGCCTTCAGCAGGTTGTTCGCTTTCTTCTCACCGAACCGCTCCAGCTTGATCAATTGCTCAAACGTGAGCGTATACAGTTCGGCCGGCTCGCGAACGTTCAGTTCATCGTGCAACTGTTCGGCGGTCTTCTCGCTGAACGTTTCGATGTCCATCGCGTCCCGGGACGCGAAGTGCGTGATCCGGCTGACGATCTGCGGCTTGCAGTCCAGCCGGTTGTTGCAGAAGAGATGAGCGCCGCGCTGTTCCAGCGGGAAGCCGCAGGCCGGGCAGTTTACCGGGTAGACGATCTCTCCGCCGTCCTGTTCCTCGGTCACTTTGCCGAGAATTTCGGGGATGACATCGTTCGAGCGGCGGATGAACACCCGGGTGCCCAGGGCGAACTTCAGGTTTTTGCGCTCGATATCGCCGACGTTGTTGAGCGTGCAGTTTTGCACGGTGACCCCGGCGAGCTCGACCGGTTCGACTCTGGCGAGCGGCGTGATTTTGCCGGTGCGGCCCACGTTCCAGGTCACGGACTCCAGCACCGTGGTCGTCTCCTCCGCTTCAAACTTAAAGGCGACCGCCCAGCGCGGGAACTTGTCCGTATAGCCCAGCACCTCGCGGGTGCGCATGTCGGTGATTTTGATGACGGCCCCGTCGATCAGGTAATCCAGCGAGGAACGTTTGTCCACGATGGTATGGAGGACATCGATCACTTCCTGGAAACTGTCGTGATACGTTACATGCGGATTGACTTTGAAGCGGTTCTCTTTGAGAAAAGCCACCATTTCCTGATGACTGGAAAACCGGATTCCGTCGGAATAACCGACATTATAGAAGTAAGCGTTCAACTTCCGTTCCGCCGTCGTCCGCGGATTCAAATTGCGCAGTGCGCCGGCGGCGGCGTTCCGCGCGTTCTTCAAGGGCTCGGCGGCCGTCTCGTTGTATTTGGCGAGCACGGACAAATTCATAATGCCTTCGCCCTGAACTTCGATCGTCCCCGCGGTGAATGGAATAGTCAACGGCACCGATTTGATCGTTTTGACCTGAGCCAGAATGCCTTCCCCGATCACCCCGTTGCCCCGGGTCGAGGCTTGAACCAGCTTGCCGTCCGTGTACGTCAAATTCAACGTCAGGCCGTCGAATTTGAGCTCCACCACATAGGTAGGGTCCGGCAGCGGCGTATCGGGATTTTTGCTGTTGTAGTCGGCAATCAATCGCAGCACCCGATTGTTCCAGTTGATCAGTTGCTCCTCGTTCTGCGCTTTATCCAGACTCCACAGCGGAGCCAGATGGCGATGGGGCTTAAAGCCCTGAAGCAACTCGCCGCCGACCCGTCCCGTAGGCGAATCGGGGAGCGTTATCCCGGTCTCCGCCTCCAGCGCGGTCAATTCGTCGTACAACAGATCGTACTCCTTGTCGCTGACGAGCGGCTGGTCCAGGGTGTAGTAGTGGTAGTTATACTGGTTTAACTGCTCTACAAGCTGTTCCATTCTTTGCATTTTATCCATGCGGGGACAACCCTCCTTATTATGTAGGACGGAGGGACCGCCTGACCCGTTCGTTCAGGGGCCCTCCGCGTATTGATGACGGCTCCTTAGCCCTCGGTCACCTTCGTGATCGGGGCAAAGCTGGCGAGCAGGCGCTTCAAACCGATCGGTGCCGGAAAAGCGATCGTCAGCTCCGTATTATTGCCGGAGCCGGTGATCGACACGATGGTGCCGACGCCCCATTTGCCGTGCGACACTTTGTCGCCGGCCTGGAATTCGCCGGGGTCGGTCGACCCCGGCGGCTTGGCCATGGCGGACGACCCGGAGGCGCCCACCGTCATGGTCACGCCGCTGCGGCCGCCCGCAGCCGGCCGCGAGCCGGGGACTTCGGCCGCGCCGCGGTGGCCGAAGTTGCTTCCGCCGCCGCCGAAGCCGCGGCCGCTGTACGCGCCGCCGATTCCCGCCCCCCGGCGGTACCGATCGCGCGCGATGCCCGTATCTTCCTTGAGTTCCTCCGGAATCTCATCCAGAAACCGCGAAGGCGGGTTGGCGGTGGTCCGGCCGAACAAGGTGCGCATCTGGGCGCAGGACAGGAACAGCTTCTCTTCGGCACGGGTAATGCCGACATAAGCCAGCCTGCGCTCCTCCTCCAGCTCCTCGTTGTCGAGGAAAGCCCGGCTGTGCGGGAACACGCCTTCTTCCATCCCGACGATGAACACGACCGGAAACTCCAGGCCTTTGGCGCTGTGCATCGTCATCAGCACGACCGCGTCGTCGTTCTGTTTCTCGGCGTCACTGTTATCGTTCATGCTGTCGATATCGGCGATCAGCGCGAGGTCGGTCAGGAAAGAAACGAGCGACTTGTCTTCATTATTATTCTCAAATTCCATCGTTACCGACAGGAATTCATCAATATTTTCGAGGCGGGACCGCGATTCGATCGTATTCTCGTTCTGCAGCTCCAGCCGATACTGCGTCATTTCCAGCAATTTCTCGGTCAGCTCGGTGACGGAGAGATACTCGACCATTTGATGCAGCGCCGCAATCATATCGTAAAACTCGACCAGCGCGTTGCGGGTCCGCCCCGCGATGCCGAGATCGTCGACCGTCTCCAGCACGCGGAAGATGGATACTCCCCGCTGTGCCGCCGCGTCGGCCAGTTTGCCGACCGTCGTATCGCCGATGCCTCTTTTGGGCACATTAATGATCCGGGTTAAGCTGATATCATCGTCAGGGTTGGACAGCAGCCGCAGGTAAGCGAGCAGGTCCTTGATTTCTTTGCGGTCGTAGAACTTGATGCCCCCGACAATCTGGTAAGGGATATCCGATTTGATGAGAATTTCCTCGATGACCCGGGATTGCGCGTTGGTCCGGTAGAGGATGGCGTGGTCGCGGTATTTTTTGCCGGCCTTGATGTTGTTGGATATCTCCGACGTGACAAAATACCCTTCATCATGCTCCGAATCCGCCCGGTAGACCTTGATCTTGTCGCCCTCGCCCTTGTCGGTCCACAGCTTCTTCGGCTTCCGTCCCGTGTTCCGCCCGATCACCCCGTTGGCCGCGTTCAGAATCGTCGCGGTGGAACGGTAGTTCTGTTCGAGCATGATCGTCGTCGCTTCCGGATAATCCTGCTCGAAATTGAGGATATTGGTGATATCCGCCCCGCGCCAGCGGTAAATCGACTGGTCGCTGTCCCCGACGACGCAGATGCGGTGATGTTTGTCGGCCAGCATCCGGCACAGCATATATTGCGCCCGGTTGGTATCCTGGTATTCGTCGACGTGGATGTACTGAAATTTTTTCTGATAAAAATCCAGCACCTCCGGCGTTTCCTTAAACAGCTCGATCGTCTTCATGATCAAATCGTCGAAGTCGAGGGAGTTGTTGCTGCGGAGCCGCTTTTGATACATCGTGTAGACTTTGGCGACGATTCCTTCGAAAAAGTCCCCGATCTTCTGTTCATACTGCTGCGGTGTGATAAGTTCGTTCTTCGCGGTGCTGATCATCGATTGAACGGCCTTCGGCTCGAACTTCTTCGTGTCGATGTTCAGTTCTTTCATAATGTTGCGGATAACGGAGAGCTGGTCGGTCGAGTCCAGAATGGAAAAATTCGACGTAAACCCGATGCGCTCGATATCGCGCCGCAAGATGCGCACGCACATGGAGTGGAAGGTGGACACCCAGATGTCCCGGCCCTCCGCGCCGCCGACGAGGCGGGATACGCGGTCCTGCATCTCGCGCGCGGCCTTGTTGGTAAAGGTGATCGCCAGAATGGCCCAAGGCGGCGCCTTGCGGGTGGCGATCAGGTAGGCGATGCGGTGCGTCAGCACGCGCGTCTTGCCGCTGCCCGCGCCGGCCATGATCAGCAGCGGCCCTTCCGTCGTGACGACGGCTTCCCGCTGCTGCGGGTTCAGACGGGCGACCGCCTCTTGTATGTTAACAGGTTGCATAGAAATCATGCTCCTTTCTTAATATCGCTTCAACTGTCCAACCCAAGGTAAGGTCAGGGATCGGAGAAGGGATCCGATCTCAGGCGCTTGAGCCTTTTGCAGACATTTAACGGCCTTTTGGGCCGTTATTGCGGCCGAACCTGGGATGATACCCCCACCGCGGAATAACAGTCTTTTAGGCCGTTATTTGGGCCAGATTCGGCTCCAAGGGCAAAATAGAGGTCAAAAAGGGCCTTATTTACTTTGGGCGGACCCCAAATCAGGGTTTGGAGCGCTTTTTTCCAAAAATAAGAGCCTAAACAGCCGCTATTCGGTTCCGATGAGCCAAATTCGACAAAATAGCGCCTTAAAAGTCCCTTATTCACCTACCCTATCTCAAACGGAGTTGGCCGCTATCCAATTTGCTCGTGTAATGCAACGCTAGCGCCCTAATTTCTCCTATTTTCCCACCTCGGGCCCCAGAACAAGGTTCTGTCAAACTTCTTCGTTTATCATTCGCCGCTCTTGCACCGCCTTCACCGTTTCAAGCGCCCGGTCGAGATCGGTGTACACCGCGTTGCCGACGACGATGGTGTCGCTGACCGCGGCCGCCCGCCGGGCCGACTCCGCGTCCGCGATGCCGCCGCCGTAAAACAGGCGGGCTTCCCCGAGCGAGCGGCGGACGTCCGCCACCAGCTCGAGATCCCCGAACGTGCCGCTGTACTCCACGTACACGATCGGCAGGCGGAGCAGTTTATCCGCGACCTCCGCGTAGGCGGCGGCCTGAGCGGCCTCCAGCCGCGTATCCGCGGACGTGATCCGGGCTACGGTCGAATCGGGGTTCAGCACGATGTAGCCTTCGGGCACAAGCATGTCCCACGGGATCATGTAGCCGAACCGCTCCACCGCCCGGGCATGCTGCCCGATCAGCCAGTCGCTCTGCCCCGTGTTCAGCACCATCGGAATCAGGTACAGGTCGAACCCCGGCACGACGGCCTCCAGGGCGGAAACCTCGAGCACGCAGGGGAGCTCATATTGACGAATCCGGGACAGAAGGTCCACGGTATTGTCATAGGTCACTCCGCTGGACCCCCCTACCATGATCGCGTCGCTCCCGGACAAGCAGACCGCCTCCAACGCTTCGTCCGTCAATATCCGATCCGGGTCCAATTTAAAAACATGCCGCCAGTTTTGCCAATTTTGCCGCTGCATGAACACCCCATCCACCAAGCCTTTCCAACCGATTCAGCTCCCTATATGGTCGCGAAAAACGGGGCCTCTTTCCCGCCCCGCATCCAGTTTATGCCGCTTTTTTCACAGTACTGTATATCATAACATTTCTAGTCTAAGTTACCCCGGGGGGACTGTCAATGTTCGCATCGGAGGCGAACAAAAAAAGTTGGCCTCTTCCGGGTGATTCGATTCTATGGTCGGTTGACGGGCCAATTCCCCTTTTAATAAACTGGTCATAGTTCACAAAGATAAGAGGGGGATTATTTGAGAAAAGCCAAATTAGAAGAGATTGAAATATTGCGCGGACTGGCCTTTTTAGCCGTTGTTTTGCAACACGTCATCGCCGGTCTCTTTTACCAGCCTGGGTTGAGTCCCGGGGTACTTACGGTCGGAACGACCGCACTCGGACTGAGCCGGTATGCGGTGCCTATGTTCGTCTTCATTACCGGGGTGGTTCTTTTCTATAATTACGACGGAGAATTGAAGTTCGGAGCCTTTCTGCGAAAAAGATTTCAGCAAGTCGTTGTTCCCTATCTGGCCTGGACCCTTTTCTACTATGTTTGGGTCGGCTTCCTGAGCGGAGTTTCCGCCAAAAGCACCTGGCTGCAGCTTTACGACATCCTTGAGTTGTCTTTGACCGGCAAAGCTTCTTATCATCTATGGTTTATGGTCATGATTATTCCTTTTTACCTGCTTTACCCTCTATTTCGGCTTCTGTTGTCCAGGCAAAGATCATGGCAGGTGAATCTTGCCGTTGCGGGCGCCATCTTGATGATCAACCTGCTGCTCGTTTACGCCCTTTCCCAAGGGAAAATTTACAGCGACAATCCTAACCTGGGCTTTATTTTTCAATATCTGGACCGAAATTTCGTCTTCTGGATCTTTTACTTTATGCTGGGCGGGTTGGTAGGCATATATTATGAACAGTGGAAAACCTTTGTGCGGAAAACCTGGCTGATCAGCGCCTCGCTTCTGGTCCTCTGCATGGTTCGGATCTACTTTAAAGTCGCTGAGATCAATGAAGGCGTGACGGACAATCCGTATCTGTTCAGCTCGAATGTCACTGCCCCGTTAAATCCTTTTATGATGGCGACGATTATCTTCCAGATTCTACTGATCTTCCTTCTGGCCGAAAAAATAGCCGCTTCCTCCGGACGGGGCGCCAAAATGCTAAGAACGTTCGGAAAATACTCTTTCGGAGCTTACCTGGCCCACGCCTTCGTTCTGAATGTCGTCAGCAATTCGGTTATCGCCTATCTGGGTGTCCTGGGCGTCTACGCTCAAACGCTCGTGTCCTTTATCCTTTGTGCGGTTCTTAGTCTGGGGCTCTGTGTAGGTCTCAGCCGAATGAAGACTTCGGTTGGCGAAACGTTGGTAGGTAGAGTTTAAGGGTTTGGTGGGGAGGCTCCCGCCCCCCATCATCTCCCCCCACGGCATGGAAACGAAGCAACGGAGAGCGTTAAAATCCGAGATAAGCGGTCCAGCCTGCCCGGGCGGCATCCTGCTCGCTCAAAAAATCGGTGTAGAATCCGTAAACTCCCATCCGCTTGAACTTCGCGATGCTTCTGGGCTCATTCACGGTATGAACATAGGACGGGACCCCGATGCTATTCAGGGCGGTCACGAGTTTTTCCGTGGCCCGGGTTTCCGACATGGTGACGGCGGCGAGCCGCTTTTCCTTGGCAAATTCGATGACCTGCTCATCCGAATCCTCGGATTGATAGAGCGTATAAATCACCTGCTCGAAAGAATGCAGCCTCTCCACGTCTCCCCACATCTCCCGATTGTAAATCTGCGGCACAACGCGATCCAACAGGGCAGCGTCCCGCTTTTTGGCGCTTTGCACGATCTTGGTGTAAATGCGATTAAACTCTTCCGTCTTAATCTGCTTGGTATCGGTAACCACATAGATGTCGGGATAGCGTTCCATCAAGTCCAGAATATCCTCCCAGCCCAAAGGTTCATACCGGCCGAGGATTTTGGCCTCCTTGAATTCCCGGTAGCTCCACACCGTCCCGCGCTCGTCAGGCTTCACCATCGCCTCCTGACCCAGCATCTCGGTGAACTTCTCGCCCCATTCATGCCGGGCGATCAGCCGGTCATCTTTGCTTAAAAGGAGGTCCGCCTCGAAAACGCGGGTCCCTTTTTCATAGTTGGCAATGAAAGCTTCATAGCTGTTCGTATACGTCAGCCCCTCGATCCCGCCCATGGCATGGGCCACCACCCGGTGCGCCTGGAACCCCGGAGCCGATGGCACCGATGCCTGCGGTTTGGAAAGGGTGAAGAACATAAGAACGGTAACGCCCGCAAACAACAGCAAGTAATGCAGGGGTTTTGGATTCATGCTGTGCCGCCCCCTTTTTAGGATGATTTCGCCCGGAATCGGGCTCGCGATTTCTTATTAACTAATAAACGTAAAAAAGCCTGCAGACTCAGGGGAGTCTTGCAGGCTTTCACGATGCTATTTTATGAAATTAATAGGCCCCCGTACCTTTTATGACGATCGGCAGGGTCTTAAAGAGGATTTTCATCTCCAGGCCGAAGCTCCAATGCTCGATATAATATAAGTCCAACTTTACCCATTCTTCAAAAGGCAGGTCGCTTCTGCCGTTAATTTGCCAAAGCCCCGTAATGCCCGGACGAATATCCAGCCGCCGCCATTCGTAGTCCGTATATTGCTCCACTTCCTTCGGAAGCGGAGGGCGCGGACCGACCAGACTCATATGGCCGAGTACGACATTCAAGAGCTGCGGCAGCTCATCAATGGAATATTTGCGGATAAACCGCCCCACTCTTGTCACGCGAGGATCGTTCTTTATTTTAAATACCGGGCCGTCCGCCTCGTTTTGCGTAGTCAATTCCACTTGCAGCTGCTCCGCGTTCTCCACCATGGATCTGAACTTATACATGTTGAACGGAGCCCCGTTTTTGCCGATCCGCCGCTGTTTGATCATCACGGGTCCTTTGCTGTCCAGCTTGATGCTTACGGCTACGATGAGCAGTAAGGGAGAGATTAGGATCAGGCCCACTATGGAGAGCACCAGATCCGAGGCTCTTTTCAAGATTAGGTTAAGCCCGCGCAACGGCGTCTTGACGATCTCGATACAAGGATATTCATAGGCCTGGTCAAACACGACGCCCGACGTCACCATTTCGAACATCTCCGGAATGATCTTAATACGGACATCATATTTGCGGATACGAGTGATCATGTTATTAATTACGTTCCGTTCCGAGGGAATCGTAATGTAAATCTCATGGATTTCGTACTGCTGTAGCAGCCTTTCCACCTGATCAATCGAACCGATCACCTGCTCCGTATCCTTTTTATAATCATCCAAAAAGCCTACGAACCGGTATCCGTTTGTTTTCCCGCTAAACAGGTTATCCCGGATTTCCTCGCCTACCCGCCCGGCGCCGATTATAAGGACATTCTTGCTGTATATGTTTTTGCGGGTTAAAAGAACCATGACCCCCTGGCGCAGCAGACGGGAGATAAAGGCGCTAACCACGATCAAGACCGCAAAAGAGAAAATGACCAAGCGGGAATAGACTACCCCGGTTTTCAAGAAAAAGATAAGGCCGAGAGCGATGAGGAAAGAAAAGAACACGGCTTTTCCCGCTTTTAGGGTGTCATCGATAACTCTAATATCCCGGTCCCATTTGTAAAGTCCGTGATGGGTCGTATAAATCGCGTAGATGGTAAAAATCACACCCAATAAGAGCAGATAATCTCTTCCCACCGGCAGCGTTTCCCAGTGATTGAACAGGTCGGTGACGCTGTCGATTTTATAGTCGGGGAGTACCCGGATAAAAAACAGCAGCATAAAACTGCAGATGTAAAAGACATATTCCAGCGCGATCAAAACAATGTTAAGAAACCTCTCCAAACGAAGCGTCCGTTTCTTGTACATGGAGATATTCTCCGCGATTAATAGATTGGTTGCATTCAATGATTTATTGTTCATGGATACCGACGAGCTCATTTCCACACTCCCCAAAAAGCATTGCTAGTTCATGCCTATACCGGAACCCGTATCCGAACTTTTCGGGAGCGATTCCGGTTTCCTGTTTCCTTTAAGCGGGAATGAGAGAGCGGATTTGGCCACCGCCATCATAAATTGAACACCGATTCCCGCGTAAATCACGGCACTTACCAAAAGATTATATTTCTTCCTATAGTGTTTATTATAGAACAACACCATGGAACGATGAAATTCGTAAATGATTTTTAAAGGCCTGCGAGGCGCACTGCCTCCTTTATAATGGACAATCGTGGTACGCGGATAATAATAATTGACCCATCCGGCCTCTTTGATCCGGTAACACCAATCCGTATCTTCCGCATACATGAAGAAATCCTCGTCCAACATGCCTACCTGCTCGATCGTCTCCCGGCGGACCATCATAAAGGCCCCGACCAGGCAGTCGATGGGGTATTCTTGGTCCGGGTCCAAATAACCCAATTGATACTGGTTGAATTTGGGGTTATCCGGGAACCAATTCGAAAACCCAAAGGCATAATAGAACGAAGCGGATGGCGTAGGAAAACCACGCTTACACGCCTTATCCAGCGAACCGTCGGGCAAAATCACCTTGCAGCCCGAGGCCCCCACTTCCGGGTGGCCGTCCATAAACTCCAGCATGATTTGCAGCGTGTCTTTTTGAATAATCGTATCGGAGTTGAGCAGCAAAATATAACGTCCACCGGAGACTTTCATCGCTTGATTGTTTGCATACGAAAAACCCGTATTCTTCTCATTAACGATAAGAGTGACTTGAGGAAATTGTTCGCGGATTCGCTCCACCGAATCGTCGTGCGAGTGGTTATCCACCACAATGACCTCAAACCGATATCCCGTCTCCGAGGCATATACGGACTGCAAACAGTCCAACGTCAGTCGGCACGTGTTGTAATTGACAATAACTATGGATAAATCCACCGGCAACGCTCCTGACAAAAATAGTAATCTATCGACATTATAGCATAATGTGATAGGTGGAGGGGAAATATGGGGTGGGAAATGGTGGAGAGAGCCGGATAAATGACAAAAGGAACCGGTAAGAACCGGTCCCTTACTTCGAAGCTTCATAAGCCTTATTTTTGATTCTTGTTGAGGACCTTCTCCTTAAGTTCCCTCCGCTTTGCCCTCAGATTTGGCCGTTGCCGCCAAAAGTCTACCCAGGCACCAAGCACTTTTGGCTCTCGCAACAGCATGTAACCGTGTACTGCAATTTCATAAGCAAGTAATTGGGGGAGGTTTCTAACCCAACCGGCACCGGACAGGTTTTTATAGATCATCTTATACCGGTTGATGAACGAACGCTGGCGAATAAACAAGGGTCTTGCGCCTCTCTGGCCTTTCTTCCATCCCCGCTTATGAATGCCGAGCGCCTCGGCGCAATAATACGCCTTCCAACCCAATAGTCCGGCTCGCCAGGCCACGTCTACATCTTCTTTATAGGCAAAAAAGTCTTCATCAAAAAATTGTCCCTGTATCGAAATGTCATCGATCATGATTCGCGAATAGATCGCCGCTGCCCCGGAGACGCCGAACACTTCTCCCGACGCGCTCCATTGCTGTCTCGGTTCCCCCGCCCCTCGATCAAACGCCCTCCAAATCCGGTTCATCACAAGGCCGGTACTATCCACTATCTCGGGAGCATCTTGGAAAAGAAGCAGCCCCGTTGAGCTTCCAATTCCCGGTTGCCGCTCCATCTCCCCGACAAGCCTTTCCACGTAACTAGCCTCAAGCTCTACATCCGGATTGAGAACAAGCACGTAATCGCTCTCCGTCATGCGAATGGCTTGGTTGTGCGCAGAAGCGAAGCCGATATTTGAGGGATTGGGGACGAGTTGAATGATCTGGCTCTCCGTTCGTTCAATATATTTAAGCACACGGCCCACTGTACCGTCTACCGAGGCATTATCGATAACGATAATTTTCTGAAGTTCATAAGTCTGCCGCAAAACCGCATTCAGACAAGCTTCGATGTCTTCAGCGCTGTTATAAGTTACGATATGGATGGTTACCGTAGGGGTTGATGGCATTATATTGCATCCTTTTCTTATAGAGGTAGTGAAAAAAGCGGTCTTGTAAACATTAAATTAGTTTAATCAAGTTACGCGTATTCATTATACCGAATCCTGGACGACGCGCACACTTCGGGTGACGGAGTAGCACATTTTCATCATAGAAATTTTATTACAAAACAACTTTTTTAGGAATTTCCTTTGGGTAAGGCGAAATTTGGAAGATACGAAATCTTGTGAGAGATTGTATTTTTGGCGTTTTCTATGAAACAAGTTATTGCAGTGGTTTTCAACCGGTAGTAAGTACATCATCGATGGGAGGCAGGAAGATGTTCCTGATTATTATCCGATTTGCGATTCCGATGTCCATTATATCACCGACGTGAATGTTATAATTATAACGATTAATCAAAATTTCGGCCAAAATCATTCTTCCTTACTTGACCTGTCTTTTTACTTTGTATGGATTCGAACGGCGGGCCAGATAATTAAATATTAAGCCAAGCTGTGGCTTGTCGAGGAGGCCTTGGACAGTGGAAGACCAGAATAGAATTGAACCAAAGAACTCGGCCACGACGATCAGATTGACCAATACCTTTCTTTTGAACATCAGCAAAGGAAAAACATAGGACAAAGAGTAACCGGAATGACCATTGCCATAAAAACTAGATAATACGAGGATTTCCCCATCAGGGAGACTTCCACCAGAAGCCCACTCTAAGCCGTAGTTTTGGCAAAAAATATGCAGCGATGAAGAAGCCATTGCGGTTTTGCCTTTACTTCATTGTTGACGATATCATCTAGATCAACAGCAGTTCAACGGACGATCCTTACCTTTACACGTCACTTCGCCGCTTAAACCGCGATCACCATCACTATATAATTGTGTTCAATCTTCACCGCCGTAATGAAACAGGCCAGCAAACCGAGAAGTTTTTGGTTATGATCGGCTTATTAGGTAAAATAAAACTTTATCTCATTCATTCATTCGTTTTGCACTTTACTGGCCAATTTCCGTCGTTTGAAGAGAAATTTTGTATAGTATGGGATCCAATAGTTTATTCTTCACCGTTTGGAGGAGACTGGTAAATATTTCAAAATTTCTTTGCTTTTTTTAACAATCATCTTGTGTGGGATTTTATATAACCAGCAGGCTTATTGACAAATAGAGTTTTGCTAAATGTATCATCAATCGATAGTATTGACATACTTTTAACTTTCATTCTATACTTTCTAAAGTTGCATCGCATTTTTTCAAAAGGGATGATTAATATTACTCAGAAAGAAAGGATCTTCTATTTAGACTTTATCCGAGCAATATCAATAATTTTGGTTATAATTTATCATTTTAATGGCTTCATTAACGAACGAAATTTGCTAGGCGATAACAAACTTCCAATTAATTTAGGTAATACTATTGGACTTGGAGAGATTGGGGTAGCTCTATTTTTTTTGATTTCTGGCGCAGCGTTAATGCATAGGTACAGTGGCAACTTCTCTACAAAGAATTTCTTTTTTAAGAGATTCCTGGGTATATATCCACTATTTTGGATAACATATGTATTAACATTCCTATATTTATTTTATAGAAATAAAACTATTAATCATTCATCCCCCAACTGGACTATTTTATTTTCTATCTTAGGCATTGACGTTTATATGGGGAATGTTCTTACTATATCTAACTTTGCTCTTATTGGAGAATGGTTTTTAGGATGTATTATATTAATTTATTTATTTTTCCCTTTATTGAGATACATTATGATAAAAAAACCACATACATTGTTGATTTTAACCATAGTCTACTACGTTATCATTATTCAATTTTATGATTTTAAAACACCAATTCATATGAATTTTATTACAAGAATTCCCGAGTTTATCTTCGGAATGTATTTAATGACATACTGTCAAAAAGTAAAAACATATCATTTCTCCATAGCCCTTATTATAAGTATAGTAATACTATCTCTCCCGATAGATATGAACAGAATGTATAGAGTTACAATTATTGGTATATCATTTTTTTGTGTATTAAGATATATAGCAGATCTGATAAAGAATAACAAACTAAAAAGTTTTGTTGCGTTTATAAGTAAATATAGTTATGCGATATTCTTAGTGCATCATCTAATCCTTATGTTGATTATAGATCATTTTTACGGTAAAGTATTAACCTATAGTGAAGTATTTTGTGTGTTTTTAATAACTTGCACAGTTATCTCAGTCATCTCAGTATATTTAAGTAAATTTTCAAACAAAGTAGTTGACATGTTCTTAAGCTAATGCAATATACAAATCGCTGATGCATGAAGCATCAGCGATTTTCTTTTTTACTTTTTAGCTTTATCTCTCTCAAACAATCCCGTAGCCCTTCACGCCATGGCCGCAAATCCTGAAATCCATTCGTCCGGATCGACAGGTGATCCATAACCGAATTACGCGGGCGTGGAGCTGGCCGCGGAAATTCATCCGTCGTGCAGGGTACTACACGAACCGGATAAGCGTGACCCCAAACATTTTCAACTTCCGCAAAAATTGCTTGGGCAAACTCAAACCATGTGCATTCCCCTTCATTCGAAGCGTGGTAAATTCCGTACTTTTCCGTTTGAACCAGTTCCAAAAGGAACGCTGCTAAATCCACCGTATAGGTAGGAGATCCTTTTTGGTCATTCACCACTTTAAGTACCGACTTCTCTTGACCTAGCTTCAACATCGTTTTCACAAAATTATGTCCGTGCAGGCCATATACCCAGGAAGTTCTCACGATAAAAAATGCGGAAGACAAGCTTTGTACGAGTATCTCTCCCGCCCGCTTGGATTTTCCATAAATACTCTGAGGGTTCGTATTGTCGTACTCCCGATAAGCAGCCGTTGCAGTGCCATCGAATACGTAGTCCGTACTAATGTAGCAAAACTTAGCCTTAACCTGTTCGGCTACCACGACCATATTTCTCGTTCCTACTACGTTAACTGCATAGGCCATATCAATATCGGCTTCTGCTTGATCGACAGCGGTGTAAGCTGCGCAGTGAATGATGGCATCCGGTTTGAATTCCTGAACACGCTCCAAACACATCCCAAAATCGGTAATGTTTAGCGACGCCCGATCACATGGCAAAACTTTATGTCCGGCCTCCCCAAAAAACTGCACTACATCTTTTCCTAGTTGTCCTCCAGCCCCAGTTACGAGAACTTTCATGAATGATCACCCAGGCGGTCACCGTACTGTTTTTCATAATAATCTTGATAAGCTCCCGACTGAATCCGAGTCCACCATTCTTTATGGTCCAGGTACCAAGCAATAGTTTCTTTAATTCCCGTCTCAAAAGAATGCTTCGGCTTCCAGCCAAGCTCGTTCATCGTCTTGGTCGGATCGATGCCGTAGCGGCGGTCATGGCCGGGGCGGTCCTTAACATGAGTAATCAAGGATTCAGGCTTGCCGAGTTCCTGCAAAATCGTCCTCACAATCTGCAAATTAGTTCGCTCGTTATTCCCGCCGATATTGTAAACCTCGCCGTTACGCCCTTGATGGATCACCAGATCTATTGCGCTGCAATGATCCTCAACGTATAGCCAGTCGCGAATATTCAGCCCATCTCCATAAACCGGAAGAGCCTCGTCGCTCAAAGCTTTGGAGATCATTAACGGAATTAATTTTTCCGGGAACTGATAAGGGCCGTAATTGTTTGAGCAGCGCGTAATATTGACAGGCAGATTGAATGTTTCATGATAGGCGCGAACTAACAAGTCTCCCCCCGCCTTACTTGCCGAGTAGGGACTATTTGGAGCAAGGGGTGTCTCTTCTGTGAACAGGCCGGTTTCCCCAAGTGTGCCGTATACCTCATCAGTAGAAACATGAACAAACTTAGTGATGTTGTGCTTTCTTGCAGCGTCCAGCAGTACTTGCGTTCCCAGGACATTCGTCTTCACGAAAATATCCGGCTCCAGAATACTCCGATCCACATGCGACTCCGCCGCAAAATTGACAACGACATCGACGCCTTGCCCAATCAACTCGCTCATTTTCTCTGAATCCGTAATATCCGCCTTAACGAATACGTGATTGGGGTTATTCTCTACGGATTTCAAGTTCTCCAAGTTTCCAGCGTAAGTAAGCGCATCAACGTTGATGATTTGGTATTCCGGATATTTTTCAAGCATATATAACACAAAGTTGCTGCCGATAAATCCGGCACCCCCGGTAACGAGCAGTTTCATGAAGTAAATCCTCCTAATCGAAATTCATCTCGGCATCCGCAAATAACGGATGACGTCGGTCCTTGTCCGATAGCTGCGGCTCACTTACGGGCCAGTCAATCTGCAGCGCCGGATCATTCCATAGTATGCCGCGATCATGCTCAGGGGAATAATATTCATCCACTTTATACAAAACTTGGGTGTCAGGCACAAGCGTACAAAAACCATGGGCAAATCCCCTGGGGACCAACAACTGACGTTTGTTGTACTCACTCAAGATGACTCCAACCCACTGTCCGAATGTGGGAGAGCTGCGGCGGATATCCAGAATTACATCATAAATAGCACCTGACAAAACCCGAACCAGTTTGGTTTGCGCTTTAGGATTTAATTGATAATGCAGCCCTCTTAGTACCCCTGGCTCCGCCGAAAGGGAGTGATTATCTTGAATAAATTTATAATTTACGCCTAGACCATGCATTACAGCTTCATTATAGCTTTCCATAAAAAAACCCCGGTGATCGCCGTGTACCACCGGTTCAAGCAATGCAGCGCCTTCCAATTTAAGTGAGGTAAGCTTCATTACTAACCACCCTCCCCATGTAACTAAAGCTTAAGTTTTCCAAACTCTTCTCCAAACACGAGATCTTTCGCAAGTTCATTGGCTCGTGCAAGCGACGAATGCGTACCTGCATCCGTCCACCAGCCTTGCAGAACATCAAAGGTAAGTTCCCCACGTTCAATATATGCATTGTTGACATCCGTGATTTCTAATTCTCCTCGGGCGGACGGTTTTAGAATCTTTACAATCTCAAAGACTTTTTGATCAAACATATAAATACCCGTCACTGCAAAATTGGACTTAGGATTCTGTGGCTTCTCTTCAATTGATACAATCCGATCACCTTGCAGTTCAGGAACCCCAAATCGTTTAGGATCGTGAACCTCTTGAATAAGTATTTTGGCCCCTATTTGCTGCTTCTTAAAGTTAGCCACATACGGTGAAATATCGTCTGCAAATACATTATCCCCAAGAATCACGACCATTTGGTCATTGCCTACAAACTGTTCAGCCAAACCTAATGCCTGTGCGATGCCTCCAGCTTCGTCCTGAACCTTATAGGTGAAAGAAACCCCCATATCGCTACCACTACCAAGGAGATTTACGACATCCCCCATGTGATCTTTACCGGTAACTACAAGAATATCCCTAATATCTGCTTGCTTTAGTTTACTAACAGCATGAAAAATCATTGGATATTTACCAACCGGTAGTAAGTGCTTATTGGTTACTTTAGTTAGTGGGTAGAGACGCGAGCCTGTGCCGCCTGCTAATATTATTCCCTTCATTGCTCCTCCTTAGTTAAGCCCCTATCACTATAATCTTTATTTACATCATACTTTATATCATATCTTTTGAAAAATAAGTTTATTAAAATTCTGATAAGTAACCAATTACCACGTAAAGGACTTATTTTAGTTGGTATTTTACCCTTAGGATAAGAGCGGGTAACCGGAATTTCAATTACTTTGTATCCTAACCTCGGGGCTTTAACAGACAAATAAGCTAATAGTTCATAGGTATCAAATACATCCCGAAACGGCTGCAATCGATGATCCTGCAAAAAAACACTTGAGTGTGCTCTAAACCCGTTGGTAGTATCCGTATAGCGAAAACCCGCCATCAATGAGATAAACGGAGCATGTATTAACTTGATTGCTAACTTTCGGGACAAAGGTGTATTAATTTCCCCCCCCCCAGGCACATAACGCGACCCTTGTACAAAATCATAGCCTTCTTCCAGTCTTTCTATAAAGTCAGGGATCGACTCAACACTGTCTTTATTGTTGCCGTCGACAGTTATTATTCCCTTATACCCCTGTTCAATGGCATAGGAAAATCCCATTCTTAATTGAGCACTTAATTTTCCTTTATCTTGTTTTGTTAGCAAAGTCCGCACATGATTTCCCAACAAAATATGTTCATCTATAGACCCGTCTGTGCTGCCTCCATCCAAAATTATGATATCAATTTGATTTGATAATTCTTTTAACTTAGCTAATTGGTTTTGAATTTTTGTTCCCTCATTTATGACTGGGATACAAACACAATAATCATGTGCTTTCGCCCTAAATTCCTTTAAATGGTATTTGGGAACTTGCCAATTGAATTTCATGGTAGTAGGTCGCTCCTCACTGTATATAGGTTCCCAAAGCATATGTCAGAGCTGTCTCAATACATTCAACATTGTTACCTAATAAATTATTTTTCATTTCAATGGAAACCCATTTATCATATCCCCAAGTCCTCAGCGCCTGCGCCATATGTTTGTGCTTAGTTTCCCCCGCCCCAACCAAACTAAGATAAGGTTCACTAATATGAAAGTGCTGCAAATAAGGCATACTGCGTTCAATAACCGGATAGATATCTTCATCATTTAAGGCCATAGCCCCCGCATCCAAATGAAGCTGGAATCCTGGATTGTTAACCTCTTGAACGAGCCTTATAGCTTCATCCGTATTCGTTATAAAGTCACAACCATACTGAACAGGATTTGCTTCAATGCATAGAATAACCCCGGCCTTTTCTGCCAGAGTTCCCAATTTATCAAAGAAAGGAATGGCGATCTCCATTTGCTCTTTATAGGAGAGAGAGCCGGCTTTTCTATTTTTGGGAGATCCAAAAACAAGCGATTTAACCCCTAGTTTTCCCGCTAAGGATATAATTCCGGATAGATAACAAATCATCTCTTGACGAGAATCATCCGGCGTAAATATATTAAAATGGTTTTTCCCAAACAATAATGATTGCATTGCAACAAAGCTAATACCTTTATCGAGCCATTCTCTCTTCAAATTATCTATCTCAGAATCGGTTATTTGTAATGGTTGCCCCCAAAATTTTGTGGGTGCAATTTCAATTTCTGTGATTCCCATTTCTTGCAGTAAGGGGATAACCAAATCATCTTCTCCCGAATCCCATGCAATATTAGAAATCGACAGTTTCATAATTGTTTCCTCTCTTCCAAGATGAAAGATCGAATCTCACCTAATACCTCTACTTTGGAAGACATATACCCTTCAGGCGCCTTTGGATTAAATAAATGTGCAAATTTACTCTTCATGTTATACTGAACCGGCAACTTTTCCGTTTCATTTGTAAAAATCATTCCGACCGATTCGTAAGCAATTTCTTTAGCGCTGACCGGTTCAGTTGCGAAATTAACGAGTGATAATTTATGATTAAGAGCAATTTGAATATCTCCCCAAAGTCGAGTCATGTTGTAGAATTGGAATTCGCTTTGACAATGTGTCAAGTCTAAAGCATTATTATGAATGATGTCATAAATAAAATTTTTCTTAAGCCCCTTACCAAATAAACCGGGTAAACGAATGATTAGATTATCTCTGAAATTCTCACAAATAAATTGTTCCAGATAAAATCTATGCTTTCCGTAAGGTTCTGTACGTTCAAGATCAATGACCGTGCTTTCATCTACGTTAGCCGGATTTCGGTATACGTCCACAGTTGAGATTAAAACAAACTTATTCGCTTTTACTTCTTTTAATGAGTTGATCAATTTGCTAATATTATCTAAGTCTTCAATCGGAGCCTGGTTAGCTTTCCATTTAACAGCAGGAGCTGCAGCACATATAATAAGATCGTACTCTTTCCCACGAATTTTCTCTATGTTTTTCGAGTTATAAAGATCATCAAATTTAGTCTGAGCTAGCAATGTCGTTCCTACATAACCTGTATAGCCGAGTAAACAACGTTTATCCAATCCGATCTCTCCTCTATTGATTAGAAACATTATTTTGATCCCTAATAAGTTCAAGACGTGGTTTTTTCTCTTTATACATTTCAACGGATTTTGTGCTGTAAAACGGTCTATTTTGGATTTCTATTAAAATTCGCGAAGTATATTCTCCAATAATCCCCCCTATGAAGAACAAGCCTGCAAAACCAAGGGAGATCAATATCATTAACGTAGTCCAACCTTGCACTACCGACTGATTAAAAAAGTAATTATACATGGCATATCCGCCCATAAACAGAGAAAATATAAAGAAAATCACCGTTAAAAGATGTGCTGTCCTTAACCCAAAGTGTGAGAATGAAACTAACGCATCTAAAGCCAAAGATATATTTTCACGATTGACCTTTCTGTTTGGAACCCTACTTAACGCCTTGTATTCGTATAAGTTTTTGGAGTATCCTGTTAATTCATATAAAGCTTTACGATATCTGACTCTTTCCTTCAAGTTCAACATCGCATTTAAAGCCCTACGGGTTACCAAGCGCACTGACTCGGTAGATAAGGATAGATTTAAATAGGAAACTCTATTTAAAACTTTATAAAAAAGTTTTGACTTCCAGTTGGCCTGTCCCGATGAAGCAGCGACAATATCGTACCCTTTTGTTGTTGAGACTTTAAACATCTCATATAACATCTCCATATCAAAATCAATTGATAAAGATTCGACTTCAAAAACAAAGTCCCCCATCGATCTATTTAATCCAGCCATCATGGCGTGTTCAACACCATGTTTTCTTGACAGATTGATGATTGTAGTATCGCCGTAAATACTTTGGATCGCATTGTGAGCTTCTTCTAAGGTATTATCCTGACTGAAATCATTTACTAAAATAATTTCGTAATTTTTAAAATGTTTTCTAATCGTACTATCCACATCAATTAGTACTTTAGAAACTTCATGCTCATTGTTTTGCGCATAAAGAACAACCGAAACAAACACTTGTTCTTTCATAGCACTTCCTCCAAATCATATATTGTATTGAATTTGCCGGAAAATACTGATAAAAAACGTGGAGTTTCTGAAAACTCTTTGATTACAGTGGGACGCGAATCATCAAGCTCAGATGCGCTAATTAAGGCTTTTACAGCAAATAGTGACTTTTTATAAGTGACTTCAATTTCTGGGACCAAATATTTTTTAGAAAGTTGGTGCATTCTTGTCC
Organism: Paenibacillus faecis; assembly: GCF_008084145.1. Classification (GTDB taxonomy): domain Bacteria; phylum Bacillota; class Bacilli; order Paenibacillales; family Paenibacillaceae; genus Fontibacillus; species Fontibacillus faecis. The sequence continues at coordinate 26,064 of NZ_VSDO01000003.1, forward strand.
AAGCCGTATTGGGTCTAGCAGTACAGACATTGCAATTAAATAACTGATTTGAGGAACATCTGTCTGTATACTGTTGGCAAGAGAATTCCGGTAAAGAACCGAATGATGATTCATGTGGCGTATGTCCCACCGATGTCAATGAATGATATCCGCTTTCTCCAAATGGCATAAGTGAGAAGAAAGGGCCATCCATAACGGTAATACCAACATTTTTAAGATTATCTGTAACTTCGGTCATAATCACTTCGCAAATTTCATATTTTGTCGTAAACATTTCATAATCGAATCTTTTTAAAATTTGATTGATGCTGGCGTAAGTGGCATTCAAAATATTTCGAGTAATACATGTTGATCCGTCGGAGAAGCCAAGGATAAACTCCGATTCATTTTGTTGAGTAGTTAGTAACTCTTTTTTATAATTTATAGATACATTTCTATACTTGCCCAATTCGCTAATGAACCAATTCCGAATCAGGTTGGCATCATAACTGTATTCCAAGGTTTCAAAAGTTGCTTCTACCGTACCCTCATTGAAGTAAGTCCGACTATTTATTTCAACAGCTGGAATATCTACGTATTGGCAAAAATTCAAAAATTGTTCTGCATTAGTTAAAGAATCATTTGCAGAAATGGCATATATTTTTTTGAATCGGTCGTTGATCGCAAAAGAAAAATCCCGTACAAATCTTTCGTAATAATGAGCCGATTTTACAGCAGTCGACACGCTACGCGGATAGTGATATCCATTGTGAACCCTTGCCTGATTAATATAACTGGCTCTTTGTAAGGGTTTGTCATCAAATTCAAAGATTGCAATACTTAAATCCCTTTTCGCTAGTAAATGAGCTGCATAGAGGCCGTATATACCCGCTCCAAAAATCACATAATCATAGTTCAAAAAAGGTCATTTCCTTTCGTTAATTTCCGTAATGTCTTAGTAGAAGATTATTATCGTTCCTGCTATCAATAACAACAGCCCTACAATTTTGAATACCGTTAAAGGTTCATGAAATACCAACACTGACACCGTCACAATACCCATAGTAGTCAAAGCTTGGGAAACGGGGGAAACCCTCCCCAATTCCCCCTTGGATAAGGCAAAAATATAAAAAACAAAACTAATACCATACATAAAAGCCCCGGACCATAGGTAAGGTGAGGAAACCATTTTAGTAATTGTTTGAAGGTTAATTCCATCAAGGTTAATAAGATTAATTCCATGTTTTAAAGCTATTTGCGCGGAGATGTTGAAAATCATGGCTAGTAGTAACAATAAAATCAACATTGATTTCTCCCATTTAACATATTATAATTTCCTCCTTTGGTTAATTGTCAATTAAAGCCTCTTTATAATCCTGTGTTTCTTCCAAATAAAAATTCACTTTCTCTATTTTAATATTTTCAACTGTATTTATAATAAGGCTATCCACTTCCCCATTCCACCATTTATAATCAGTGCTTAGTCGAACAACGTAATTATGCTTTCCCTTCGTTAAATTAAAAATAAATTCGCCTGACTTATGCCCACCTTTTGATAAAACAATCGATATCTTTTGGTCACTTTCACTTTCTATTTGTAACAAAAAATATACGGGCTGATCCTTCTTAATTTCAGTGACATTGAATTGAAATGAATTTTTATTAGGCAAAGGATCAATTAAAGAAGGGGCGTATTTAAAGAGATCTTCCCTATCTTTCTCAGCCCACAATTGTGGTATTTTCCCAATATCTCTTGTCCATACTTCCGGTTGCTCATTAATAATATTTAATCCCTGACTAATATTAATAGCAGATAAGGTAAGTTCTGAAACATCAACATCAAGCCTAATCTCACTTGGTACGGCTGGTAGGTCAACTTCAATGCTTCCTCTGCCATGACCGTTAATTTCGAAAGTTTTTGATTGGTTTTCTGAAAAACTCTCATTCTGGGTAAATGTATAATAAAATTGCAATTTCCCTGGCACTCTAGCTTCATATTCTAAGACAAATCTGGTTGGTTTGTCTAAGTTTTTTATTGGGTATTTGTCCATTAATTGCGATAAAATTCCTATGGTATAAGGATCCTCTCCCTGACCTCTAATAGCTAAATTACCTTCATTATCCATATCCATAGTTAAGTTATTTTTATATAGATCACTTGATCTAATAAAAGAAAAATTTCCGGAATATATATTTTTCTGCAAAAGTCCTTTCTTATTTAACTTCTCAAGGAGGTTCATTTTGTTTTCTTTTAAGCAATACACGTCAAAGTTATTTAAACGTATCAATGGTGTATAGTGCTCGTAAATATACTCTGAAATCATATAATATTTAAAGTCAACTGCGATACCATCAATATAACTCCAAGGTTTCCCTGAGATAGGCATTAATACAAAAATAGGTTTCGTTGATTTAATCTCATTAAGCGCCATTTTCTGTGTTCTATTACCACTTAACATTAATGGTGATTGATTCACATAAACAGGATTCTTTCGACCGACTATTGAATGAAGATAATTTGACGAAGAAAAATCAAAATAGGTTTCACCTTGACTTAAAAAAACATCGAAAATATTTTTTAGTTCCTCTATATCATTAGGTATATCCCCGTTAACCCGTGTTTTTTCGAAAGAATAAACATCCATATACTGACTTTGGTAATTAGGCGAAGCCACTGCTTGTGCTGCTATTGAAAAGTTCCCACTGAAAGAAGCTATATTAATATTAGTAAGTATTACTAGAATTAATGAAAAAACAAAAAAATTAATAGTTTTCCGTTTTTCACTGCTCACTATTACCAAAAATGATAACACTGAAAGTGTAAATGTACCTAATGCAATGTTCATCGTCCCTTCTGCCAAAGAATGCCGCACAATTCCTCTTGATATATTAAACAAATAAAATAATGAAAAGAAAGAAAACATAATAAAGTTTTTTTGATTAGATTTTATCAGATCTCTTTTTACAAAGATGAATTTAATAAATATAAAACCAAGAAGCAGTACAACTAAAAAAGGAAAAACATAGTAAGTAAGAGAATACGCCAGTAAATTATTATCCCCAGCATTCGTATAGGCCCAATTTTGATTAGATAAACAAACTGTTATTAATTCTATTAATCTGCTTATAGGGTTAATTCCTTTTAGTATACATAAGATGATAAAAAGGATCACGAAAAAAGAACCAACAACAGCACCTGAAACCAAAAATTTTAAAACTTCAGATCTTCTTTTTTCTATATAGGTTAGGACAATAAATGTTAATATTCCTGCAAATAAAGCCGCTACCCCTAAGTCAAGTCTATAAATACAGAGTAATACTGCAACTATCCAAAGCAGTATGCTATTCTTTGTGGTATTCCTTTTTGTAGAAAAATACTTATATAAGATAAAAACTAAAAAAGCTGAGAACAAAAAGTAAATATTAAATAGTCTTTCCAGCAAAGTGAAGGATATTATGAAGAAAAAGGAATGTATTTCTCCAATTTGATGTCTAAGTACAAAATATAAAACTAATATATAGAGAACCATTATATATTTGTCATATAGAAATGCAGCCCATGGTTCATAACCATTTAATACTGAATATAAGTATGCAAAAAATTGATTGGATAAAAAATGCGCGTCAAAAGTCTCTATTATTGGTAAGCTCCCATACCTAAATAGATGGTCAACTGATAAGCCATGATTCGCCATTTCAAAGTATTCATTACCAACTAAGGACATTTTTGCTGGCTGAGCAATAATGAAAGTAAATGTAATAAGGGCCAGAGGAATATAAAAATTGTAAACAAGAGGCTTAATGCCAATTTGAAATAATTTATTCTTTTTCTTTAAAATAAAATAAATCACGATAGCAGCAAAAACAGCTGTTATTATTATTATTCCATATAATAAAGTAGGTCTTTTATAAACTATGTCAAGACGCTTGTTAATAATATTAATAATTTCCAATGAAATTGATTGAAATATAGCGCTACTCATCAATGGAATACTCGCTGTCGCTATAATAACTTCACAACGTTCTTCCGACACATTGAACTTTTTAGTACAAAATCGAACTATTAATTCTAATCCAATATGAAAGAAAAGTGATAAAACAAACCAAGTTAATACAAAAAACAGAAATTCAGCAGGAATTTCCAATTTTTTCACAAAAAAATTATTTTCCATTGAATCGATAACGTAATATTTTCTAGCAATTACCAAAACAAAAAAACTAATCGGTATCGCCAGAAGAATTCTCCACATTAATATTGCTATTCCCGAATTGTCGTTAGAAAACTTTAAAAATAAAAAACTTAATATTACTGCTCCTCCAACCATATAAAAAGAAAAGTCATAATTTCCTGAAAGAATGCTAGACAAGGCTCCTACAATTCCAACGAATGACAGATTTTTTATATAGTCTAAACTCACAGCATTTTCCTTAAGTCTTGTATTTATAAAAAATCTATTTAAAAAAAGAGAAGTAACTATGAATAGGCAAATTGCCCCTAAAACTATTAGATAATATACTTTAATTCGTGAATCAATATCTATATCAGCTGATGTTGCTGAAGACATTACATGGTCAGAAAAATCTGAAATACTAGGGGAAAAAGACAAAGATTTTCTTACCACAGGGAAAATGATCATAATGGTTATCAATATACTAGAACTTAATAAAGATATTAAATAATTGGAGTTATTATTGTATAACTCTTTTAAATTCTTACTCAAAACAATCTCCCCTAGTATATAAAATTTGAGAGAATGGCATTATCCGCTTTCAGAGCCATAGTCTTAAACGCCATTCTCCACTTAAGTTTTAAATTGAATATCAAAATATCAATGCATTGAATCTAATGATATATTTTCCTGGAGTACTATTTTTTTTGCTTTCTCTCCTGTATTTATGGTCACATGATCTTTAAGAACTTTGGCATTTGCAGCTTGACCAATTTTTTGACGAAGGTTTTTACTTTCTACTAATTCAGTCAGAGCCTTTTCCCAATCCGCTTGGTCTTTACACAAATAACCAGTAACACCATTCTCAATAATTAACTCAAGCTCGCTGTTTAAACTAGCAACCGTAGGTACATTCACTAAAGCAGCTTCCATCCACTTATTTTCCGATTTACAAGCATGAAAAAAACTGTCTTCTAATGGCATTAGATTAATATCAACTGAAGCAATTAGTTCAGGTAATTTTCTCCAATCGACAAAATCGAAATAGACTATTCTGCTATTATACTTTTTAAATTCATCACTTAATTGTAAACAACCGCCAATTTTCAAATCTACATTATCATAATTATCCATAATTTTAAGTAAAACATCATTAATTATTGCAAAATCTCCATCGTGTGTTTTCGATCCACTAAAATATCCTAGAGTCACACTTTTTCCGCTATTAATTGGATTTGATTTTGCCTTATTGGATAAGGAGACCATTTCCATACTAGCAACATTGCGATTTACACAAACCGGCTTATTGGGGAATAACTTTTTAATTGCTCGTTCCATATTGTTAGTTGATGTAAAGAAGCCATCGCATAAAGCCATACATTTAAATATTTTACTTGAGTAGTTTTCAAAGTCTAAATAATCTTCTCCACTAAGAAACGGAAGGTTTTTTATATCCTCATAATTAAAGATATAATCATCAATATCATAGAAAACTACTTTCCCAAACTTATGAGCTTTCTCTATAAATTCCCCCAATTTCCCAGTATAGGTGCAACGATAGATTACTATAGAATGGAACTTTTGAAAATCGCACTTATCAAGATCTTTAACTTCGATAAAATCCGAGCTAACTCCCTGTATCAACAACTGTTCGATAAAGTGTTCTACACGGTATCGAGATGAGAACGAAATATACTCTGCGATAAATAAAACTTTTTGTTTATGGGAAGAAAAGGAGGTTGTATCAGTAAATAACCCCTTAGAAAAGGCAGTAATTTCCTTCAATGCTACCTCTGCATTTATTTCACTAATTACCAACCCTTTTTCATATTCCTTTACCCTTTCAGCTGGTGCACCTAGATTGAAAACAGCAACAGGCAATCCCATTTTCATCGCTTCTTCTGTAGTATAGGAAAAAGTTTCAGGCCAAATCGATGAGATAAAAAATAGGTCAATGTCATTTTCCAATACAAGACGTGGTAAAGACTCCGGGGTATATTTACCAGTCTCGAAGAAATTAGGATCTTGAATTGCCCCTTCAGATGACCCAAGTAACGTAATTCGTACATTGAGTTCTCTGTCTTTGATTAAAGTCAACATTTCCCGTATTACGTCTAACCCTTTATGGAAATTTAAAATACCTAAAAGCCCAATATTTAGCACCTCAGATGATTTGCTTCTTTGTCTAGGTAATTCAGGAATATAATTTACTTGATGCGGAACTACTTTTAAATTGTCTAGTTCCCCATATACTTCTTGCAGGATCTCGGCAGAACTACCTGAAAAGGCTATAATCTCATCGCAAGTGTTGATAACGGTTTTCCATTCACTTCTCCACTTTTTAATACTTTCATAATGCCAATAGTTATTTAAGGGATTGTTTTTTGCACAGTTTTCACATTGATTTATATCAGGAAGATTACAGTAAACTTGCTTATCATTTATTAAATTTGTCATAGGGCATATGGAGAAATAATCGTGCAGTAACAATATTAATTTCGCACTGGTTATCTTTCTTAAATTAATGATGTCCTCAAAAGTTTCGTACAGTTTTGGATAAGTAACTAATTCATTAATATAAATTTCCTGACATCCTACTAGCCCTATAATTTTTTCTATATCTGCAAAATCCATAAAACGGTATGAAATTTCGTATTCCCCATAGTAATAATAAAAAAGATAAAATTGTTTGTGCACCTCATACCGGATAACCATCATTTTTTCTCCATTTCCCACTTTTTCCTTCCTTAGGTTATCCAAATAAGCATTTGCTCCTCCACCTATGTTATGATCAATCGCCAGAATCGGACTTTTTTCGTTAAGGTTAGATGTTAGTTTCATTATTATGAAATCACGTATATTTTTCAATGGATCACGTTCAAAGAAATTAGCAACGTCAGCATTATAGTCTGGATACTTTGCGGATAGCAACTTTCCATTTCTTTCAATCAGACGTTTCTTCTCTTCGCTTAGAAAACTTCCCCCATGCTTATGATAAACAAATAGATTTTCTACGCTAACGTTTTTATATCCACTCTTTATCGCTCTTTGACACCAATCATTTTCTTCCCCGTAACCTTTTGAGAAAGTTTCTGCATCGAAAAGCCCAATCTCTTTTATCACGTTTTTATTCATTCCCATGCAAAATCCAACGCCTGTTGGCAATTCCGTATAAGAAGGCTTTATCAGTTGAAAAGCTTTATCCACTTCGTTACAAGACATATTTCCAAATATCGGATTATCAACACCAATATTAGGAAAACTACACAAAGTCCCCGCGTTAGTAAATGGCGTAGAGGATGCAATGCGTTTTCCCAACAAAATTGGCAACATTAAACGCTCTAACCAAAACTCAGGTAATTCTATGTCTGTGTTAAGCAAAGCTACGTGATTACTTGCTTGTCTTAGCCCATTATTGACAGATTGTACGAATCCAACGTTCGTTTCATTTTGAAGCAATACGACTCGTGAATCATTTGCCGCCAACTCTTGAAGATAGGGAAGCACTCTCGAATCTAGACTTTTATCATTAATAATGATTAATCTATATTTCATTCTAGTTAGGGGAATACTATAAAAGAGTTTATCAAAATACTCATATCCATTATAAACAGGAACAACTATGTCGACTGTGTAGTTATATATTTCTTCAGGGTAACTTAATTTCTCAGTGAGATTATCTTTTAACCATCCCGGCAAATTAAGCGACGGAACTAAAGCCGATGTTACTGCACTTACTCTGGGCCTCTTTATAGCTGACTTAATTAAGTCTACTCTTTTATGACGTAAATAACTTATAAGTTTACGTACATTTTGTTTGGTTATCCTTTGGCTAATATATTTTATTCTAGATAAAAATGGAGAGCGGAATTCTCCTACATATAAGTCCATCTTCTCTCCGTTTAGAATAAATTCTAAATAGACCTTGAATTTATTACAGTTCTCGATCAAAGTCGTTGACTGAAAACCAGAATAACGTGCATTTTCCGTAAAATAAATCTCCTCAACATCTTTCCTTTGTAAACCTAAAACAAGATCAATTCGATATTCGTTTTTTTCAATTATAATTTTCAAACGTAAGCCATCAACATCCCCTTGTTCAGAAAATAACCAACCATTCACTGTTAATACATTCTCTTTGAAATTAAAAGTATCAATATTATGGAACACTGCTTCGCTAGTTTTTTTTAATTGATTTTTTTTTTTCATAAGCCCTAACAAGGAACGAATAGGCTTTGATAATTTCCAGAAAGTTGAGTTTATAATAGAATCAAATAGTGCACGTAAATGATGTAGCTCACTCTCTAGTTCTGTTATCTGAGTGTGTGCTTTTACTATTCCAAAGTCTTTTTCCTCAATTTGCAAAACTAATTCGTCTATTTCTTTATTTTGCTCTTCAATAGTTTTTTCTTGTTCTTTTTTTTGCTGAATTAGCTGTTCCATTTGCGAAATCAGCTTTTCTATTTCTTTATTTTGTTCTTCAATAGTTGATTTCAGAGTTAAACTTTTTTGATTATACTCCTCATTATTTTGGACTAGTAAAGATTGTAGTTCTCTTAGTTCGTTTTCTTTATAGCGAATATGTTCCTGTAATTCCTCTTTATTTTTTTCCAAGCGTTCCCTCAATTGTTGGATCTCTCTAAACCGCGACAACATTGAAACAGAATTAATATCACTAAAAGCAAATATTTCCACCTTTATTTCGATCCAGTTTATTTTCTCCTTTGAAAGATCAATAAAAACCCAAGGATCAAAATTGTCAAAAATGATAAATTCTTCAAGAAGAATACCGTTTAGCGAATCTATACCCAAAGTGCCATTGTTGGAAATTATCTGTAAATCGCGCAAAACACACGCTTTATTTTCTACTGGATCAAAACGGACAGCTAGGGTGTTTTCAGGGAGAGTAATGCGTTGATTGAATTCTTTGAAATTTACCATATCAGGTAAATTTATACAACTTTCCTCACTAAAACCATATCCTTGATCGTAATATAACTTTCCTAGGAGCGTATCTTTTTCACTATCCCTTTGCTCTTGGTTGATTCGCATATTAAGTTCATAATTAAAAACTATATTAGAAATGTCCTGCTCTTCTTTTTTTACAAAGAGCATAGCCCAGGGACATATAAAGTTCAAAGGTTGAACTAAATCATGGTAGAAAGAGTTTTCTGCAAATAATCGGGCCCAATATTCTCCAAGCTGAACATTAACGTGTGTACGATCATCAATGTCATCTGGGGTTGAAGAAAAAATCACCTTATCTGTATATTTGCATAAGTTATCCAGCGCTTGTTTCCCTTCTTCGGGAAATAGATGCTCTAATACCTCTAAGGTAATTATTAAGTCGTATTTTTGAGGGAAATTGGCTGGTAATGGATCAAGTATTGAATGTACCGCACAATATGGTTTAATGTCTTCTTTTACATTACCAATAGCATATTCAGAAATATCGATTCCATAGGCCTCTACACCCCTAGAACGGAAAGCCTCTACTAAATAGCCCATAGCACATCCAGCATCCAAAACGGTTTTTGGATTAAATCTGTCTATAATTTCTTCTGCAATTTTAGTGAAGAACGGTTCCCACTGTTCACGGTTTGTGTAGTTCCCTCCACCATTCTTTGCATAGAATTCATTAAAAAAATAACTGTTATATGTTATCGCCACTGTTTTCTCTCCTAACTACAGTTTATATGCATCGCAAACTTCTTGTGTGTTTCCAATCATTTTGACACCACCATGATCCAACCACACGACACGATCACACATTTCCCGTATTTGCTCCAAACTGTGGGAAACAAACAAAACAGTTGTCCCTCCACTCATCATTTCCAACATTCTTGATTTACTCTTTTCCTGAAAGCTCTCATCACCAACGGCCAATATTTCATCTACAATTAAAATTTCCGGATTCACCATCGCAGCAATAGAAAAAGCCAATCTCATAAGCATCCCTGAAGAATAATTTCTAATCGGTACATCAATAAATTTTCCCAACTCAGAAAAGTCAACAATCTCTTCATATTTAGACTTCAAAAAATCTTCTGAGTATCCTAAAATAGATCCGTTCAAAAATATATTTTCTCGACCTGTCAGATCAGGATCAAAACCTGATCCTAGTTCGAGCATAGGGACGATGTTTCCTTGAACATGAACTTCACCTTTTGTAGGTTTCAATATCCCTGATATCACTTTCAATAGGGTACTTTTCCCCGCTCCATTTCTCCCGATTATCCCTACAACCTCACCTTTTCTCACTTCGAAACAGACACTATTAAGGGCAACAAACTCCTCGTACTTAATATTTCTTTTAAACATTGCTATAACATACTCTTTTATGCTCTTAATTTGATCGTGGGTGATTTTAAAGGTTACAGATACATTGTTTACTTTTATCATAAAGGCTCCTCAAATATTAAGAACAAATTTATCTTGCGTTTTTTTGAAAATAATTACCCCAATAATTAATGGAACAACTGCAGCAATAGCACATAGCAAATACGCTTTAGGTTCTGGTGAGACACCTTCCATAATCGCAGTCCTGCTAAATCTAATAAAATGATACATTGGATTCATTTTTAAAATCACCAATAGTTTTTCAGGAATAATGCTTTCCGGATAAAAAATTGGAGTACAGTACATCCAAAGCATACTAACGACATTCCATAAAAACTGAGTATCCCTAAAAAAGACCATTGCCGAAGACAAAATTAAACTAATACCTATACAAAAAACCACAGTGCAAACAATACTGAATGGTAATAACAGAAGCGCCCATGTAATATGCGTATGTGTTATTAAAACGACAATTAAAACAGGTATCAAAGATATCATCAAATTAATAGTAGAAGACAACACTCTAGAAACTGGAAATATATACTTTGGAATATAAACTTTCGTAATCAATGAGGAATTATCAACAATTGACATAAGCCCCATATTTATAGATTCCAAGAAAAAATTAAACAGAACAATACCAATTAAAAGATATACCATGAAGTTCTCTATATTCGACTTAAATATCGTAGAAAAAACAATGTATTGAACGATCATTGTCAAAATTGGATTTAAAAAACTCCATAGAACACCTAAAAAAGAACGCTTATATTTAGTTTTAAAGTCTCTTAAAACTAATTGTCTTAAGAGGAACTTATATTTTATTAGAGCATTAGAAAGGTTTAAGCCGAATGAGTGTTTTCCCGTTCTCTGTTTTATGAATAAGTTTATTCCATATAAAATAATTAGTAATCCTATAATACCTGTTCCAAGAAAATAATTTGTTGAAAAAGAAACCACCCTTTTTTCAGAAACAGAAAATGATAGAACACCATCAACCAATTTATTATTTATATATAGTGATTGATTTTTGCGTTTTTCTTGATTATTGTACCATAAAGTAACCGCATTCCCCTCTGTGCCTGTCTCTGAAAAAATGTATAAACTTAATACCTTCTCTGATACATCTTCTACTGGTTTATCTAAATGCAGAGCTACTTCCGAGTTATCTTTTAAGTAAGACACGTCTAATTTTTTTTCAAATAAAATATTCCTCTTGGCTTCGTCTATAAGTTGTACGGTAACTGTTCCCGTATTATGACGATTATATGTTGCAAATTTTAATGAGAAACCATCAATTGCATTTTCTTCTACTAAAAAAGACTGTTTTATACTGCTGCCCTTCAGAATCTCGCCCACTGGGGTAGTAGATGCAACCATTTGAATGCTTGAATCGATGCCTCTGTATTTTAATTGATTTCCAAATAAGAAATAGAACAACGCAACTAATAAAACGTAGATTACTACCCCAAAAATAACAGTTTTGAACAACCTGGTTTCTTTTGCTTTACTCATTGAAAATTCTCCTAGTTCAGTCATTATATTTACAACCTAGTAAACTCTAGCCCCAGCCCTTTTTATTATGCTAAAATAATACCCGTATCTATTAGCAAAGGAGATAAATACGTGTCGAATCCAGTATACGGGAAAAAGACCGCGACGTCGAGAAATGGGGAAAAATTGCCTGCGGCGTTGTGGGTGTTGTTGATTGGACTGATTGTATTCTTGGTTTGGGCGCCGTTCCAGGCCGGATTGTTTAACGGACTTGTACTTAATTTTGAAAAGCCGATGTTTGGGGCGGTGTTGATCGGCAGCTTGCTGATGCTAGTTTGGGTAGTAGCTTTTTTCAAGCGGATCAAGCTGGACGAGGAGCGGGACTGGACTGCGGTCTGGGTTTTGCTGATTCCGATCACCTATGTTCTGGCGCTGATTTCGGCGGCCAGCCATTATTTTGCGATGAATATGGTGCTGATTCAGTGCCTTTATGCGATCCTCTTCATTATCGGTCTCTATCTGTTGCAGGATAGAAAAGCTAATTCCGTGATAGAGACTACTATAATCACTGTAGCATACCTTATCGTTATGTTCGGTTTGCTGAACTGGCTGGGGCAAGGGAAAACCGCATCCGCCTTGATCGGCTGGTTCTCGAGCACGGTGATTAACGGACAATATAACCAACCGATCTGGATCGACGCCAACGGACCTCGTTTGGCCTCGGTGTTCCAGTATCCGAATACGTATGCCGCCTTCTTGATGGCCTTCTTCTTTGTGGCGGTATTTGCGATTACGCGTTCGAAAAAGTGGTACAGCCAAGCCATTCACGCCTTCATGCTGATACCGATGGTGCTGTCCATTCTGCTGACGCTGTCGCGCGGTGGTTTGATTTTCCTGCCGGTTGTTTTCGTCATCCTTTTGCTGTTCCTGAAGCCGGCCAAGCAGATTTTGTGGATCCTTTACTCCCTGATCGCCGGGGTTGCAACGATTGCTATCGCCAAACCGGTCACGGACCTTGGGCAGCAGTTCCACCTTGGGCAGATTGGAGCCCCTGCCAAGGGCTGGGGATATATCCTCGGCGTCTCGGCTTTGGTGGCCGTCGTCGCCTGGCTGATCCAACGCTTCGTAGCGCCAAAGCTGGAACAGATCACGGAGCGCTGGTCGGCGAAAAAGCTCGCTAATCTTTGGCTGCCCCTCGTATCCGTCGTGGCTGTCGTGATTTTGGCCGTTCTGCTGCTTGGAACCAACCTTAAACATGTATTGCCGGGGAATATCGGGCAACGCCTCGAAAACATTAACATGCAGCAGCACAGTTTGCTGGAACGTCTCACGTTCTACAAAGACGCCGTAAAGGTACTTAAAGACTACCCTGTGGTCGGAGCCGGCGGCGGTGCATGGGCGAATATTTATGAAAAATATCAGAACAACCCGTATCAGAGCCGTCAGGCGCACAGCTTTATCATGCAGTATCTCGTTGAAGTCGGTATTCTTGGAATTATTGTTCTGGTCGCGTTCCTCGCCTATGTTTTTTACAAGTACATCCGCGGATACGTGCACGCCGATGAATCGAAGCGAAATGATTACTTCGTCTACTTTATTGTCGTTCTCTCGATTTTGATTCACAGCTTAATGGACTTCAATATGAGCTACGTCTTTATCGGAATGCTTGTCTTCCTCGGGCTTGGCGGTATGGCCGCAACGATGGAAAGCAAACCGGTCAAGCGGTTGGCCGTTAAATCTTCAGGAATCCGCCCGATATACAGTGCGGTGATGGTGATCGGCTCATTGATTCTCCTGTTTGTCTCCACCCGGTATATTCAGGCCAGCGGGGCCGTGGAGAAAGGCAAAACGCTGATGACGACCAGCTCCAACTTCCAGGAGATTCAGTCCCAGTTCGTGGAGGCTTTGAAGAAGCGCGCTGATCAACCGGATGCGGTCCTGAACTACAACGTTCTTCTGCGTGCGGGATATGAGCAAACGAAGGATGAGTCCTTCTATGAGCAAGACCTCAAGCTGTTGACGGACGCCATCCAAAAAGATCCGTTCAACAAAAACATGTACAACCAGTTAATCGCGCTCTATGAGCTAAAAGGGGAGCCTGAAAAGGCTTATGAGGTTCTTAAGGACAATGCCCATCGTTATGTATATGACCAGAACTGGTACGAAAAGCTGATCGTACAATCCTTCGAGCTCGGATACCAAGCCTTGGGCAAAGGGGCCACAGACCAAAAGGATAAATACTTCAGAAGCGGCTTGGACGCCTATCAACATGTCGTGAATGGCGTGGAGCATCTGAAGACCCTGCCGAAGGGGCAGATGCAGGGCGGTGCCTTCGCTGTGACGCCGACCATGGCCCTGAACGCCGGGAAAATGCAATATATGATGAATCAACCGGCAGAAGCTGCGGCCATCTTGAAGCAAGGGCTCGGTCCTGACCTGAACGATTCGGCGAACAGAGAAATCGCCCGCTGGTATCTGGCCGCGCTGCAAAAGTCCGGCGGCAGCGATCAAGCGCTGTACGACCAGCTTATTCAACTGGACCCTAGCGAAAAAGAATCGATCGACAACCTGACGATGTTGAATTTCTAAGACAAAAAATCGGCTTCTCTGTTAAGAGAGGCCGATTTTTTTGTCCGTAAGCAGGTCCGCCATGTAAGACAGCAGATCCTCCCGCAGTTCCTGATTTTGCAACGCGTAATGAAGCGTCGTTTTAATAAAGCCGAGCTTCTCTCCAACATCATGGCGTACCCCGTCAAAATGATAGGCGACAATCCGTTCGGTCTCCTTCAGCCGGGAAATCGCATCGGTCAGCTGAATTTCTCCGCCGACGCCTTCATGCTGCCCTTCGAGAATGTCAAAAATCGCCGGAGTTAAGATGTATCGTCCCATGATCGCCAAATTGGATGGAGCTTCGTCGGCCGACGGTTTCTCTACCAGCTGTTTCGCCTGATAAACCCGGTCGCCGATTTCTGTCCCGTCCACGATCCCGTATCTGGAGACTTCTTCCGGAGGCACAGGTTGAACCCCCACGACCGAGGCTTTTTGAAAATTGTAAACATCAATCATTTGTTTCAAGCAAGGCACATCCGACTCTACGATGTCATCGCCGAGCAGCACCGCAAACGGTTCGTTGCCGATAAACTTGCGGGCGCACCAGATCGCATGGCCAAGACCTCTTGGCTCCTTCTGGCGGATATAATGGATATCGGCCATCTCCGAAGACTTGCGGACCTCGTTCAGCAGGTCCCACTTCCCTTTCTCGGACAGATTCTGCTCAAGCTCAAACGAATTGTCGAAGTGATCCTCGATCGCGCGCTTGCCCTTCCCCGTAACGATGATAATATCCTCAATTCCCGAAGCCACGGCTTCCTCCACGATATATTGAATCGTCGGCTTATCCACGATCGGCAGCATTTCCTTCGGCATCGCCTTGGTCGCGGGCAGGAAGCGGGTTCCCAGCCCCGCCGCAGGGATGATCGCTTTGCGAATTTTCATCACGGCTGTTCTTCCTTTCCAAGTACTCTATTGATAAGATGGTGCCATTATATCATAATTACGTCAAAAAAAAGACAGGCAGTTATGCACCATGACGGCCCATTATCTGCCTGCGAATAGAATAACTTTGAAGCTATTCGCTCAATTCATTTCAACTGATCTCAATTCACAATCAAATTAATGGATCCAGAATTTAAAGCGTGATGCGAGCGACTGAGGGGTGTCCTCGTACCGTTTCCAGGCATCCGGGTCCGGTGTATGAAGATGGCGCTCGGCGCCATACTCGATCTTCCGGTACTCCTGATCACCGTCGATTTCCAGCCGACTATGAACCTTGGAAACTACCGACTGCATTTCGAGGAATCCTTCAAACATCACTTTCACCCTCCTGAAAAATAATGAATTAAAATAGAAATATGTTGGGATCGCGTTTGTTTTGGTTGCGCTTTCATTATACCATATCACGGAATTTTTGCGTGGTGATAAAGCTCGTTTATCACGAATTTTCCGCCGGATTTCACAACCTCGTCACAAGCAAAAAAGCCTACAGCGGCGCGGGTTAACCGGTTGTATTCGCCTCGAAAACAGCTGTCCTCTATCAGCGCACTGTTCTCTCAGCGAACGGTTCATTCTTGCGAACGGCCCCTTCAGCTAACGGGATTTTCTCCCGTTATTATGATACATTCACCTTGATTAATAGGGGGTACTAAGAAAAAAAGACCCTCCACCGCATAACACACAAATGTGCCGCAATAGAGGGCCTTTCCAACCACCCAACTCAATTCGCTTATTTCACCAACTGTCCCCGGGTTACGCCGAGCTGGTTAGTGGCTTTCAGCGTTTTCCAAACCTGGGTGCCGCTGATTTCGCCGCGTAGTGCGCGGTTGTACAGGTCAATCACCTGATGAACCTGCTCCGGCGTTTCCTCCAGGAATTCCACCCGGTAGTTCGGTACCCCGAGCTCCAGGAAGTGGCTCAAATATTCCGCGCCGGACTGTTCGATCGCGTTATAGACCGTGTTGCGGCAGCCTTCGTCGACCCGCACCGGATGGCTCATGCCGATCCGGTCCTGCAGCGAAGCGCGGTGCTCTTCGCACGGGCGGCCGCAGTTGGTGTAATCCGTGCCTTCGCTCAGGAAGGTGCAGTACACGCAGTGCTCTGTATGGAACATCGGCAGATGCTGATGGATGACGATTTCCATTTGGGCCGTCCGGCTGTGCCGCAGCAGATCGACCATCTGCTGGACGTTCAGATCGTAGGACGGCGTGACAAGGTCACAGCCCGCCTCGAGGAACAGCTCCACCGTCTTGTGGTTGGCGATGTTCAGCGAAAAATCGCCGATCAGCCGCGGATGCGAAGCGGACGGGTTTTCCATCCGGTGGCGCAGGTAAAAATACAGCGCGCCGGTATTGCGCACCAGCACCGCGTCCGGCTGGAGGCGCAGGATGTTGTTGTGGTAGCCGTTCTCGCCCGGCATATGGATGCGCGGCGTCGCCAGCGCGATTTGCTTGCCGGCGGCCCGAACGGCCTCCACCGCTGCCGGGAACTGCTTGATAAACTCGAAGTCGGCGTAAATCATGCCGACGCCCGCCTCCAGCGCAGCCTCCACCTGCGGGAGGCTGCGGCACAGCGCGGTGAGCTGCGCTTCACCGCGCCCCACCGGCGCGCCGCCCCGCTTCGCCGGGGCGGACGGCGCCGCAGCCGCCGCCCGCGTGTACACGGGCGGCTTCGGCCGCTCGCCGGCGAGCAGCTCGACCGCGCGCCGGCGCAACCCGTTCAGCTCTCGCATGGGCAGAATTACGTCGCCTTCCAGCGACGTTTCCAGCCGCTCGAGCTGAAACACCGTGCCGCCGAGACGCCCGAACTGCTCTTCGAGCAGCGCGGCGTCCATCGGCCGTTTTTGCGCGACCTCGAGCGTCAGCTCCGAGTCGACGCGCACGGTCGTGCCCTTCTGGACATCGGTCCAGAAGGTCGTGAGCCGCTCGCCCGCGCGGCCGACCGCCCGCACATGTACCGGGAATACCCGGTACGGCTTGTCGGTCTCGAACGTCTGGCGCAGCCGCTTGTCCAGCGCCGGATCGCTCGTTTTCCAGATCCGGTCGCCCACGTGCACACGGCGCAAATCCACGTCGTTGCGCCCCGGAACAATGTCGACGATCCAGGACTCGCCGGCTTCGCCTTCCAGCTTCACGCCCTTGCGCCGCAAATCATAGACGCGGCCGCCTTCTTCCTTCTTCGTCGGATCGCCCGCGTCGAACACGATGCCGTCGCCCCGCTTCAGCGGGGCTTCCAACTTGCAGACGACTCCGTCTCGAAGCACCTGCTCCACCCGGCCGAGATAAACGCCGCGGCTTTTCGGGAACGTCCCTTCCACCAGTTTCTTGTTGTTTGTTCCCTCCAGGAAGCCGTGCGTAAAGCCGCGCGAAAAGCTCTGCTGCAGCTCGCGGATTTCCTCTTTGGAAGGACGGGTGTCATCCCCGTCAAAATAACGGTCGATCGCCTTCCGATACTTGCTCACCACATTCGCCACATATTCCGGGCTCTTCAACCGCCCTTCGATTTTAAACGAAGTGACGCCGGCTTCGATCAGCTCCGGCATGATATCGATCGCCGCCAAATCCTTGGGCGACAGCAAATAGGCGATATCCCCCATCGGTTTGGGCTCTCCGTCCACGATCAGATCATAAGGCAGCCGGCAGGCCTGCGCGCACTCGCCGCGATTGGCCGAGCGGCCGCCCCACATTTCCGATGTCAGGCACTGGCCCGAATAGGAGACGCACAGAGCACCGTGCACAAATACTTCCATCGGCAGCTTCGCCTGCTCCCCGATCTTTTGGATCTGTTTCAAGTTATTTTCCCGTCCGAGCACCACACGTTCCATGTTCCAAGGCTTCGTAAACTCCACCGCTTCAGGCGACGTAATCGTCATTTGCGTCGAACCGTGAATCGGAAAGTCCGGCGACAGTTCCCGGATCAGTTTCACTAGGCCGAGATCTTGTACGATCACCGCGTCGACGCCGGCTTCAATGCAGCGCTCGATCAAGTCCTGCGCATCGGCCAGTTCATTTTCAAACACGAGAATATTGAACGTCAAAAATCCTTTAACCCCATAGCTATGCAAAAAAGCCATAATTTCAGGCAGCTCGTCCATTCGGAAATTGTTGGCGCGCGCCCGGGCATTAAACTTTTCCACGCCAAAAAACACCGCGTCCGCCCCGTTCGCCACCGCCGCTCGCATACAATCCCAATCCCCCGCCGGAGCGAGCAGTTCCACATCTTGTCTAGTCAACGCCTTCTGGCTCATGTTTTCCTCCCGGATGACAGAGAATCCGCGTAACCCCGGATCGTCTTCATCTTTATAATTAATAACAGGTACATGACATACCCAAGATCATAAACGCCATAACTAAATCATTTTAACAGACATCGGCCTTTCTCTCTAGCCACCCGACAGCGGAAACCGTTGGTCCACTTCCCAAATTGCGCAACCGCACATAAAAAGACACCTCATCCCGCCCTCGGAATAAAGTGCCTTCCCTCTGTCCCCCGCTTGTCTGTAAAACCGATTAACTAAACCACGATTTAATCATGATGGCGTCGGATGCCAAAAAGATCAGCAAGCTGAAAATCCCGAATCCGATCGCAAACAAATTCTTCTTCGGGCGCTCTCTCAGCAAACGAACTACCCCGATAAAAATCACGATTGTAAACAGAATCATAAAAATATCAAAGCCGTTAAAGGTGGTCGTTACTTCCCCCGCTGCAGCGAGTAACATGGCTAGCCCTCCTTGAGAATGTTCACGGAATTTCCATCTTCTTATATGTTATCTTCTCATGAATGCGGATGCAAGAGAAAAGACAAAAAAAATCTACATTTACTTCGCTCTACGTACAGATATCTCCTTGACTTTCCTCTTATACTATTATAGCCATTTTCAAAAAATTCATAACGTCCACCCCACAAGGACAAACCCTAAATATGTCTTTCTAAATGTGGACAAACCGAGTTACTTCCTCTTCGACAAAATTTAAACATGCGTAAAATAATAAGACCGTTCCGCCGGGTTTAACCCGACTGGGAACGGTCCTCGTTTCTTCGTTTTCATTTGCCCGGTTTGGTTCCGATTCGGTTCCGGTTTGGCTCCGATCCGATTCCGGCCTGATTCGGCTCGCTTAAGAGTGAACCTTGAGTTCTTCCGTCCGTTTTCTGTCGCGCTCCAGGACCGGAGCCAAGTACCGCCCGGTGTAAGATTGCTCAACTTTGACGATATCCTCCGGGGTTCCCGTGGCAACAATCGTGCCGCCGCCGCTGCCGCCTTCCGGACCGAGGTCGATCAGATAATCGGCGGTTTTGATGACATCGAGGTTGTGCTCGATGACCAGCACCGTTTCCCCGGAATCCACCAGACGGTGCAGTACGGTAAGCAGGCGGTCGATATCGTCGACGTGAAGACCGGTAGTCGGCTCGTCCAAAATGTAAATCGTCTTGCCCGTACTCCGCCGGTAAAGTTCCGAAGCCAGTTTCACGCGCTGCGCTTCGCCCCCGGACAAGGTCGTGGCGGGCTGCCCCAGATTCACGTAGCCGAGGCCGACATCCATCAGCGTTTGCAATTTGCGGTGGATCTTCGGAATGTTCTCGAAAAATTTCGTGGCATCCTCGATCGTCATATCCAGCACATCGGCAATGCTCTTGTTCTTGTATTTGACCTCCAGCGTCTCCCGGTTATACCGTTTGCCTTTACATACCTCACAAGGTACGTAAACATCCGGAAGGAAGTGCATCTCGATCTTGATAATTCCGTCCCCCCGGCAGGCTTCACAACGGCCGCCCTTAATGTTGAAGCTGAACCGCCCTTTCTTGTATCCGCGAACCTTCGCTTCGTTCGTCTGCGAGTACAGATCGCGGATATCGTCGAAAACGCCGGTATATGTCGCCGGATTGGAGCGCGGCGTACGGCCGATGGGCGACTGGTCGATATCGATGACCTTGTCGATATGCTCCAGGCCTTTGATTTCACGATACTGGCCCGGTCGAACCCGGGCTTTGTTCAGATCGCGCGCCAAGGTTTTGTACAAAATCTCATTCACCAGCGTCGATTTCCCGGATCCCGATACCCCGGTTACCGCCGTGAATACGCCGATCGGAAATTTGACGTTGATGTTCTTCAAATTGTTTTCCTTCGCGCCCTTCACTTCCAGCCAGCGTCCGTCCGGCTTGCGACGCTCCGCGGGAACCTGAATGAACTTCTTGCCGCTCAAATACTGACCGGTCAATGAGTTCGGATCGGCCATAACTTCCTGCGGCGTCCCCTGCGCGATCACCTGGCCGCCGTGCTTGCCCGCGCCGGGACCGATGTCGATGATATAATCGGCCGCCATCATCGTGTCTTCGTCATGCTCCACGACGATCAGCGTGTTGCCTAAATCCCGCATATGGGCCAGCGTGGAAATCAAACGATCGTTATCCCGCTGATGCAGCCCGATGCTGGGCTCGTCCAAAATATACAAAACGCCCATCAGGCTGGAACCGATCTGCGTCGCCAGGCGGATCCGCTGCGCTTCTCCGCCGGAGAGCGTGCCCGCCGCTCGGCTCAGCGTCAGGTAATCCAACCCCACATTGACAAGGAAGCCCAATCGGCTGTTGATTTCCTTTAGGATCATGTGGGCGATCGCTTTTTCTTTTTCGCTAAGCTCCAGCCCTTGGAAGAACTCCATCGCCTCACCGATGGACAGCGAGGTAACGTAGGCCATATTCTGGTCATTTACCGTGACGGCAAGCACTTCCTTCTTGAGGCGATGGCCTTTACATGTTCCGCAAGGCTTCGTTCCCATGAACTCCTCGATGAATTCGCGGATGCCTTCCGATGCGGTATCCCGGTAACGGCGCTCCAGGTTATGCACGATCCCTTCGAAGGTTACGTAAGCATCCTTGCTCATCCCGAAATCGTTCTGATAGCGGAACCGTACCTTGGTGTCCCCGGTGCCGTACAACAATTTATCCATTTGTTCCTTGCTGAGCTCGGAGACGGGCACATCCTGCGGAATGCCGAAGTGCTCGCAGACCGACCGCAAAAATTGCGGATAATAGTTCGACGTGCTGCCCGCCCACGCTTCAAAGGCGCCTTCTTCGATCGATTTCGATTTGTCGGGTACGAGCAGGTCGGGGTCGATAATCATTTTGACGCCGAGGCCGTCGCATTCCGGACAAGCGCCGAAGGGACTGTTGAAGGAGAACATCCGCGGGGATAATTCCTCCATGCTGAATCCGCAGATTGGGCAGGCGTAGTTGGAACTGAAGCGCAGCTCCTCCTGTCCGATAATATCGACCAGCAGCTGTCCGCCGGACATTTTCAGCGCCGTTTCGATCGAATCGGCCAACCGGCTGCGGACATCCTCCTTAATGACGATCCGGTCCACGATGACTTCGATGGAGTGCTTCTTATTCTTCTCCAGCTCGATGTCTTCCGAGAGGTCGCGCTGTTCCCCGTCCACCCGGACGCGGACAAAGCCCTGCTTGGCAATCTCGCTGAACAGGCTCTTATGCTCGCCCTTCTTGCCGGAGACGACCGGCGCAAGGATTTGCAGCCGGGTTTTCTCGGGATACTGCATAATCC
The DNA here is from genome assembly GCF_008084145.1 of Paenibacillus faecis. Classification (GTDB taxonomy): domain Bacteria; phylum Bacillota; class Bacilli; order Paenibacillales; family Paenibacillaceae; genus Fontibacillus; species Fontibacillus faecis. The sequence continues at coordinate 48,154 of NZ_VSDO01000003.1, forward strand.
GGTCCACCATCTGTTCCACCGACTGGGACGTGATCTCAATCCCGTGCTCGGGGCAGTGCGGGTGGCCTATCCGCGCAAACAGAAGGCGAAGATAGTCGTAAATCTCGGTGACCGTGCCGACGGTGGAGCGAGGGTTGCGGCTCGTCGTCTTCTGGTCGATCGATATCGCCGGGGACAAGCCTTCGATGGAATCGACATCCGGCTTCTCCATCTGACCGAGAAACTGGCGGGCATACGCGGACAGGGATTCCACATATCTGCGCTGTCCTTCCGCGTAAATCGTATCGAACGCCAGCGACGATTTGCCGGAACCGCTCAATCCCGTCAAAACGACGAAACGGTCGCGCGGGATGGTGATGTTGATATTTTTTAAATTGTGCGCTCTCGCGCCTTTGATGACGATATTCTCACTAGCCAAGGTTTCATCTCCCCACTCTTATTCCGCCTTCAGTTCCATTATGGCGTCACGCAGCTCCGCAGCCCGTTCGAACTGCAGGTTCTTGGCGGCTTCTTTCATTTCTTTCTCCATGCGGCCAATCAATGCCTCGCGATCGCGCTTCGACATCTTGCCCTTCGTCGCGTCGGCCAGATAATCGCTCTTGCTTTCGGCCACCCGCGTCGCCTCAATAACGTCGCGCACTTTCTTGCGAATCGTCTGCGGCGTGATTCCGTGTTTTTCGTTGTAGGCTATCTGGATCGAACGGCGCCGTTCGGTTTCCTTGATCGCTTTATCCATCGACTCCGTAATCTGGTCGCCATACATCAGCACGCGCCCTTCCGAGTTCCGGGCCGCGCGTCCGATCGTCTGAATCAGCGACCGTTCCGAACGCAGGAAACCTTCCTTGTCGGCATCCAAGATCGCCACGAGCGAAACCTCGGGCAAATCCAGCCCTTCCCGCAGCAGGTTGATCCCGATCAGAACATGGAACGTCCCCAGGCGCAAATCGCGCAAAATGCTCATCCGTTCCAGTGTTTTGATATCCGAGTGCAAATAACGGACCTTAATGCCGATTTCTTTCAGATAATCCGTAAGGTCTTCCGACATCTTCTTCGTCAGCGTCGTCACCAGCACCCGTTCGTCCCGGTCGATCCGGTCCCGGATTTCGCCGATCAGATCATCGATCTGACCCTTCGTCGGACGCACTTCGATAATCGGATCCAGCAATCCCGTCGGCCGGATAATCTGTTCCACCATCGTATCGCAATGTTCGATTTCGTAAGGTCCCGGCGTAGCCGATACATAAATCAGCTGCCCGGCCTTCTCCTCAAATTCCTCGAATTTGAGCGGTCGGTTATCGAGCGCCGAAGGAAGGCGGAAGCCGTGGTCGACGAGCACGTTTTTCCGAGCCTGGTCACCGTTGTACATCGCGCGGATTTGCGGCAGTGTGACGTGGGATTCGTCGATCACGATCAGAAAGTCGTCCGGAAAATAATCCAGCAGCGTATACGGCGTCGCCCCGCGCTCCCGGAACGTGAGCGGTCCGGAATAGTTCTCGATGCCCGAACAGAATCCGACTTCCTTCATCATTTCGATGTCGTACCGGGTCCGCTGCTCCAGCCGCTGCGCTTCCAGCAGCTTGCCCTGGGAGCGGAACAGCTCGAGCCGCTCTTCCAGCTCGCGCTCGATATTTTGCAAAGCGATCCGCATCGTCTCTTCCTGGGTCACAAAGTGCGAAGCCGGGAAGATCGCGATATGATCGCGTTCCGCGACCAGCTCTCCGGTCAATACGTCGATTTCGGTAATCCGTTCGATTTCGTCGCCGAAAAATTCGACCCTTACCGCCTGCTCGCCTTTCGATGCCGGAAAGATTTCCAGGACATCGCCGCGAACGCGAAAAGTCCCCCGCACGAAGTTAATATCGTTCCGTTGATATTGAATATCCACCAAACGGCTCAAAATCTGGTTCCGCGGTTTCTCCATCCCCACGCGCAGCGAAAGAACGAGGTTTCGGTACTCCATCGGCGAACCGAGGCCGTATATACAGGACACGCTGGCCACAATAATGACGTCCCGCCGTTCGAACAACGAACTGGTCGCGGAGTGTCTTAACTTATCGATCTCTTCGTTAATGCTGGAATCTTTCTCGATGTAGGTATCGGAGGATGGAATATAGGCTTCCGGCTGGTAGTAGTCATAGTAACTTACGAAGTAGTCAACGGAGTTGTTCGGAAAAAACTCTTTGAATTCGCTGGCCAATTGGGCCGCCAGCGTTTTGTTGTGGGCGATGACCAGAGTGGGCCTTCCGAGCTTGGCGATCGTTTGGGCGATCGTGAAGGTTTTTCCTGTACCGGTGGCTCCCAACAGCGTCTGGTGCTTTTTACCCATTTTTACACCCTCGACCAATTCCTCGATGGCCTTCGGTTGGTCGCCCTGTGGCGAAAATTCGGAAATTAGCTCGAATTTATTGTTGCTTAAGACAATTTCACTCATTGTCCACATCACCCTTATCGTCTAAAATGAAAAATGTACTTCTTGTTATATGCAGTAGATTTGAACCAGGCACTTTATATTAACCTGTATTCTCATCTCTTAATTAAAGATATACAGGGAAGTCTCATTTTTATCGGCTCATCCCCAAAAATAAGAATGAGTGTTCCCATAGATTATACCTTGTTTAGAAATGGGATGCAATCGATAAGTCATGGAATAGGAGTTGTTTAACAGTCGATGGATATCGCAACGATTCTGGGCATCATTATTGGACTGGCCGCGCTGATCGGCGGATTTTTATGGGAGGGCGGAGAGCTTGGCGGGCTTATGCAGATCGCTTCGGCCGTCATCGTGCTTGGCGGTACGCTGGCCGCCGTTATGGTTAGCTACCCGCTGGCCAAACTGAAGACCGTCCCGCGCGCGCTCGCCCTGGCCTTTACCTCCCGCAAAGAGGATACGACCGAACTGATCGAAGAGCTTGTCGGCATGTCGACGATCGCCCGGCGCGAAGGCGTGCTGGCTTTGGAGCAAAAGGCGGCGGAACACCAGAACCCTTTTTTAAAGGAAAGCATCCAACTCGTCGTGGACGGTACGGAGCAGAGCATGGTCAAACAAATTATGGATTTGGAAATCGACGCCATTCAGCATAAATACGAAGGGTATGCGAAAATTTTTGAATCCGCCGGCGGCTATGCCCCTACGATGGGGATCATCGGTACGGTCATGGGCCTCATCCATGTCCTGGGCAGTCTGAGCGAGCCGACGGCGCTCGGTCCATCCATCGCGCTCGCGTTTACGGCTACGCTGTACGGGGTTGCCAGCGCGAATCTGATCTTCCTTCCGATCGCTTCCAAGCTGAAGGACCGGGGCGAGGAGGAAGTGGCGCGAATGGAAATGATGCTTGAAGGCGTCCTATCCCTGCAAAACGGAGACCATCCGATTCTCGTGCGGCGCAAGCTGGAATCTTATACCGCCGGGGCTCGCCATGGCCTGCCGCAATCCGGGGAGACGGAAAGCGTATGAGCCGGAATCCAAGACCGCAGCGGCGGGGCCGGCGGGAGGGCAAGGAAAACCATGACCGCTGGCTGATCACCTATGCCGATCTGATCACGCTGCTGCTCATTTTTTTCGTCGTCATGTACGCGATGAGCCGCCTGGACGTGGAGAAGTACGACATCGTCACGCAATCCCTGCAGCTCACCTTCAGCAACGGGGACTCGTTGATTGAAAAAGGCACCGGGGTTCTCGGAAGCGAGGATCGCCACGCATTCAAAAATCCGCCGACGGACTCCGCCGGACAAGGAGAACAAGGCCCGGGGCAAGGCGGTCCGAACGGGCAAAACGCCAAAAGCCCCTCGGGTCAGCCGGAGCGGGACGGCGGCGACTCGTCGCAAAAGCCGCTGACCGACCGGGAGCTCGCCTTCCGCAAGCAGGAGGAGGAGCTGCAAAACCTGATGGGTCTTATCGAAGCTTACGTGAAGGAAAACCAGTTGGAGGACCAGATCCGGGTGGCGGATTTGCCTAAGGGAATCTCGATCACCCTGAGCGACCGCTTCCTGTTTGATCAGGGCAAAGCCGCGCTGAAGCCCGACTCCGCCAAAACGCTAACCAAACTGGCCAGCTTATTCCGCCGGTTGGATACGATGATCAGCATCGAAGGCCACACGGATAACGTCCCGATCGGCAGAGGCTTCGATTTCAAGGACAACTGGGAGCTTTCGGGGGAGCGGGCCTTGTCGGTGCTGCGGTTTTTCCTCGACCGGGAGAAGCTCGATCCGGAGGACTTCCAATACGCCGGCTACGCGGATACCCGCCCGGCCGCCGACAACGCCACCGCGGCGGGACGGCAAAAAAACCGCCGCGTGGAAATCACCGTGCTGCGGCAGCTACAGCAGTAAGAAAAAGCGCAACCCCCGTCCGGGCTGGACGGGGGTTTTGGTTTCGGGCGGAATCTACAGGAGTTGTTCCATTCCGCTCCGGCCGCCTGCGGGCACAGGAATAACCGGATAAGTACCGGTTACTTGGGTCCGTTTGGCAAAATCCCAGGCAACAGCCTCAATTCACCAAGCGTTGCGTTAAAACTTCACATGGGTGCCGACCTTGCCAGCCTTTATGAGACTTTTTTGCCGATTTTAGCGACGGCGTGGCGAATTGGGTCAGGTACCCGCAGCTTCGTTAGCCGCCCGCCGAATAACGGCCTTTTGGGCCGTTATTTCGCCCCGATTCGGCTCCACGGGCATAATAGAGGTCAAAAAGGGCCTTATTTACCTTGTGCGGACCCCGAATCAGGGTTTGGAGCGCCTTTTTCCAAAAATAAGAGCCTAAAAGGCCGCTATTCCGTTCCGATGAGCTAAATTCGACAAAATAGCGCCTTAAATGCCCCTTATTCATATCCCCCCTACCTAAAAACGGAGTCGGCCCGCTGACAAATTGGCCCGAGTTTAATTTTTTTATGCAACGCTAGTGCTGTTGCGGGTGCGTCGCCGTTGCTGTTGCTGTTGCGGGCCCCGAAATCGGGGGTTGGCCCGTTATTGGGCTGTGGCGCAAAAAACGCCGAAATCGCTGAAGAGATCCCAGCGATTTCGGCGTTTATCGGCCCCGGCGGCGGGAAGCCGCCGCCGAGCCGAGGCGACCCGCCCGCGATGCGCGCTAGCGGGCGGCGTCGCTCACGCCCGCCTCGCCCTCGGCGGCGGGCGCTGCCCCGCGCCGCGCGGCGTGCGCGCCGCGGCGCGGCTTCAGCAGCTGCAGCAGCGAAAGCGGCTGCAGCCGCACCGTCGCCGGCGCTTGCTCGTCCGGCGCCAGGATCGCGCCGAGCTGGTGATGCTCGCCGGCGTAGATCGCGCGCTGGAGGAACTTGCTCTCGCCCGCGAGGTTGCGGACCTCCAGCTTGCAAAACGCCGACTGGATGCGCAGCGCCGCATGCAGCTCCTCCTTCGTGGGAACCGGCACGCCGTTCACACGGACGATCGTTTCCCCGGGCTGGATGCCGAGCTCCTCCGCCGGACTGCCCGGCAGCACGGCCAGCACTTTCAGCCCGCCCTGCGGATGCACGAACAGCGGACTGCGCTGCTGTTCCTCCAGGCGGCTGAACCACACCAGCGCCTCGTGCAGCCCGAAAGCCGCCAGCGCGGCCACCAGCGTCAGCGGTGCCCACCAGTTCGCCAGCAGGGCCAGCGCGATGACGATCAGGCCGTAGATCAGCAAACGGCCTGACGTCACCCGCGCCTTCTGCTGCGGCAAGAGGCCGGTCGTCACCTCCGCGAAGCCGATGACGACCGGCAGGGCCATCATCCCGAAGCCGCCCTGCCAGGCTTCGCCCCCGAACAGCGGGGTCCACGGCAGGACCCCGCCCGCCGTCTGCGCCGGGATCAGCAGCAGCAGCGGCACCGGCCACAGGCTCTGCATCGTGTACCCCCCGACCGGCTTGCCGCGCTTGCCCTCAAAAAACAGCGGGCCGGCAAATGAAGCCCCCTGCCACCGGACCAGCATGCCTTCGGCCAAGTGCAGCAGGCCGACCAGACAGAGCAGTGCCGGGATATTCAATTCCCGAACCGCGCTGACGCAAGCCTCCACCGGGCCGCTTCCCGTAAACCCCGGGAATAAATTGAGCCCGAACTGAACCGCACCGAGCAATCCGACCGAGTAAGCCAGGCAAAGATAGCGTACACGCAGCAGGAGCAGCAAAATCGCGGCAACCCAGATGCACAGCAGCCCTTCTACGGTCAGCGTCATCCCGATAAACGCCGAAACCAGCGAAACCCCCAATCCGGCGAGCAGGCCGCCGAGCACGGTCCGCCAGGTCTGACGCAGCCAGCCGTGCAGCCGGACATGAAACAGCTTGCGCTCCAACATCACCTGCCTGCGGTACAACAGCATAATCAGTATGATCGAAATATAGTAAAACGGCTGCAAGAGCAGCTGTACTCCCGCCTCCGTCAAATTCCACAATCCTTCCAGCCATAGCTCCACAAGAGTCCACTCCCCTTATCCCCGATGATGAGCTTCCGCGATGCCGTTTCCTCCGCTTCAAACCACAGAAAAAAAGAAGGCCGGAAAGCAGCCTTCTTACTTCTTCGACACCGGGCTTTCGATTTCCTTCCGAATCTCGGCGATCGCCCGGTTCATTTGGTTGTCATTTTTTGGATCACGGATTTCTTTCACCAGAGCCGCTTCAAGCGCTTCCGCCGTTTTGGCGTCAAGTACTCCTGTGGCTTCGAGTTTCTGCGCCTCCTGGAACTTCTTGAGCGCATTCTCCGTCGCTTTGCTGAAATACCCGTCGGTCCGCCCCGGTTCATAGCCCAGGCCCTCCAGCATCGTCTGCGCGCTCTTAATGTCTTCGCCGAGCATATCGTATTTGAACGTTTTCTCTTTATTGATCGGCGCTACGGAAAAATAACCCGGCTGGGACACCGCGACGTCCGGTTGAATTCCCTTTTTGTGAATCCATTCGCCCTTCGGGGTCAGCCATTTGGCGATCGTCACCTTCAGCAGGCTGCCGTCGCCGAACTCCTTGTTGAAGCTCGTCTGTACCGTGCCTTTGCCATATGTCGCCTCGCCGATCAGCTTGGCTCCCGCCGATTCCTGCAGCGCGCCCGCCAATATTTCGGACGCGCTCGCGCTGCCCTTGTTGGTAATGACAGCGACCGGATAGGCTTTTCCGCTTCCGCCGGAATCGGTCTTGCCCCGCCGCTTGTTCTTGTCCTCGACCTGCACGATCGTCTTGCCCTTCGGCACGAACTGTTCCGCCATATCAATGACGATATCCAGCACCCCGCCCGGGTTGTTTCTGACGTCGATCACAAGCCCCTTCATCCCCTGCTTCTCCAGGTTCTCCAGCTCTTTGCGGAAACGTTCCGCGGTATTCATCGAGAACTCGGTAACCTCGATAACGCCGACGCCGCCCTTTTCCATGCGGGCATAGACGGTTTCCAGGGCGATATCGTCCCGGACGATCGTGTATTCCAGCGTATTGGCCGAACCGGCCCGCTTCAGTTTGATCTTCGCTTCCGACCCTTTCGGGCCGCGGATTTTGGAGACCGCTTCATTCAGGCTTAAGCCTTCAAAAGACTCCCCGTTCACCGACAGCAAAATATCCTTCGGTTTGATCCCCGCCTTCTCGGCCGGCGAGCCTTTGATCGGCGAGACGACGACCACATTGCCGTTCTCCATCGACACCTCGGCCCCGATCCCGGTAAAGGAACCTTCAATCTGTTCCGAGAACTGCTGTGCCGTCTCCGGTCCCATATAGGAGGAGAAGGGGTCGCCAAGGGCGTTCATCATCCCGTCGATTGCGCCATCCACCAGCTTTTGCTGGTCCACGCCTTCCACGTAATTGGCTTTGACCAATTCCAGCGCCGTCTCAATCTTCTTAATCCCGTCTTTGGAGGCCGTCTTCCCCGTATCGGCAAAAATCCCGCTCCGCGCCGGTCCCGTGTCCGCAAAGCTCAACTGACCCGTTAAGGACAGCGTAAACAAGCAACTGATCAACATCGATGCGACAATGAGAAATACGACTGTTCGTTTCTTATACATGATTAACTTCACCGCCTGTGTTTGTTCGGTTTCCCAATTTCCTGCCAAAAAATAGAACGTCCCATAGTATATGCCCGGCTTGTACGGATTATTTACAAAACTACATGAACGAAAAACGGATGCGCCGCCCTTGCGGACGACGATCCGTTTGTAATCGGCATTTCTATTTTATTATAAATAAGGCATCGGGTCCACCGGATTGCCGTTAATCCGGACTTCAAAGTGGCAATGCGGCCCCGTGGAGTTCCCCGTGCTGCCGACCTCGGCGATTTTTTCGCCCCGTTTCACCTGCTGCCCTTTCTCCACCTTGATGCCGCCGTTGCGGATATGACCGTACAGCGTCCACACGTTATCGCCATGGTCAATAATCACCGTGTTTCCGTAGCCGCTCCACCACTCGGCGACGATCACGACGCCGCCCTCGGCGGCATGGATATCCGTGCCTTGAGGAGCCGCGAGGTCAACCCCCGTATGCGTCTTCCGCTTGCCCGTAATCGGATGGATCCGGCTTCCGTAACCGGAAGACAACCGGGCTCCGTTAACCGGCAGCCCCATCGAGCCGCCGTTTCCATGAAATCCGCCGGACGACGAGCCCGACGAAGCCGAGGAGGATGAGGATTTTTTGCGTTTGTAAGTATAGATCTGAGCCGCTTTCAGCTTGTTCTTCTCTTTCTCCAGCGAAGCCCGTTTGGTCGCCAACTCCACCAGAAGCTTCTCCTGCTCTTCGCTGATATCGTCGGATTCTTCGATCTCCGCGTAATATTTGGCAATGAGCTGCTGTTTCTCTTCTTCTTTCTTCTCGAGCGTGCTTCTCCGTGATTCCGCGTCGGCGTAGAGCTTCTTCACCTTATCGTACTCGTTGTTCAGCTTCTCCTGCTGCTCCACGAGCAAGTCCTTGTCCTGCTTGTGTTCCTCCAGCAGCACATGGTCCTGGTTGGCGATCGCCTGCAGCGAATCGGCGCGCTCCAGAAAATCCGTGAAGCTCGTCGAAGACAGCAGCACGTCGAGATACGAAACCGCGCCATCCGTGTACATGAGCCGGATCCGCGAATCCAGCAGATCGGAACGCTCGGCGATCCGCGCCTTGGTCTCCTCCAGCTTGACGGCGGTATCCCGCAGTTGCTGTTCGGTATTCTCGATGTCCATCGAGATATGGGCCAACTCGTTGCTGACGGTGGTGATTTGCTGCATCACGATATTCAGATACTCTTTGTTCTTATTTACATAGTGCTGGGCGGACTGTTTTTGCGCCTCCGCCTGTTCCTGCTGTTTCTTGGCCTGCCTGGCCTGCTCCTGGAGCTGCTTCAGCTCCTTGTCGATCTGATTGATCGTCTTCGATTTGGCAAAACCCTCAGTAGGTTGAAAAATGACAGCGGCTAAAGCGATCACGGCAACAATGGATATCCATCTTTTCAAAATCGTTTCCCCATCCTTTGTTAAAGGTAGTCCAAAAGTTAAAAGCTTCCTTCCACTCCCTAAAATTCACAACCGACTATTAGCCATAACTTCGATAAAAACTAAACTTTCAGGAATTTGCGAATGGACATCGTACTGCCCCAAATCCCGATCAACAATCCGAGGCCAAGCAGCAAGCCGCCCACCTGCAAGCCGATTTCACCGACAGGAATGAGTCGGAACGCCAGCGTGATGTCCGCTTTAACGGAATCGACCAACTGATTGTATCCCACAAACAACAGCGCTACGGTAATGGCGGAGCCTACGAATCCGATCAAGGCCCCCTCCACGAAAAACGGCCACCGGATGAACATATTCGTCGCGCCGACCAGCTTCATAATTCCGATCTCCCGGCGCCGGGCCAGGATCGTGACGCGGATCGTATTGGAAATCAAAAACATCGCCATCAGCGCCAGCCCGCCCACAAAAGCGAATCCGATGTTGCGGATGGCCTTCGTGATTTTGAACAATTTCTCGATCGTGCCTTGTCCATACCGCACTTTGTAGATGGGGTCGTTCGGATACTGGTCGCTCAGGGCGCTGATTTTGCTCGCCACGTAAGGCACCGTCGTCGGTTCGACCACTTCGATTTTGAGCGTATCGGGGATCGGATTGGTCTTCTCGTCATACCCTTCGAGCAGATCCTTCATTTCGTCGCCCATTTTTTTCTTGAAATCCTTGAGGCCTTCCGCCTTCGGGATCAAAGTGACCCGGCTGACCTCGGCCATCGAGCCGATGTCGTTCTGCAGCTTTTCCCGGGTCGCCTGATCCACGTCCGAATTCAGGTAGGCGCTGATCTCCACCTGGCTGTCCGCCGCATCGGCAAAAGAGTTGACGTTCAGCACGAGCAGCATGAATACGCCCAATATAAACAGCGAGACGATAATCGACGTAATGGACGCTACCGACATCCACCCGTTGCGGAACACATTTTTGGCGCCTTCCCGCAAATGTCTGAGGAGGGTGTTAAAAGTCATAACCGTAATCCCCTCTCAGCTGGTCTCGGACAATGTTGCCGTGCTCGATCGCAATTACGCGCTTGCGCATCGTGTTGACGATATCTTTGTTATGGGTGGCCATCACGATGGTCGTTCCCCGGAAGTTGATCTCATCGAGCAGTTGCATAATGCCCCAGGAGGTTTCGGGATCGAGGTTCCCCGTGGGCTCGTCCGCGATAATGACGGACGGATTGTTGACGATGGCACGGGCGATCGCCACGCGCTGCTGCTCTCCCCCAGACAACTGGGACGGGTCGCGGTTGGCTTTATTTTTGAGCCCGACGAGCTCGAGCACTTCCATCGTGCGTTTCTTGATCACTTTCTTGGGCGCTTCGATAACCTCCAGCGCAAAAGCGACATTCTCATAGGCCGTCAGCTTGGGCAGCAGGCGAAAATCTTGGAAAATCACGCCGATATTCCGGCGAACATAAGGAATTTTGCGGGGTTTCAGCTTGCCGATGTTAAAACCGTTGACGGAAATCTGCCCTTTGGTGGGGACTTCCTCCCGATATATGAGCTTCATAAAAGTCGATTTTCCCGCACCCGACGGGCCGACCAGGTAAACGAATTCATTGCGGTCGATCTTGACCGAGACACCCTTCAGCGCATGCGTGCCGTTCGGGTACGTCTTCCAAATATCCTGCATTTCTATCACTAGATCACGTCCTAAACTTGATTCCAGACCCTAAGTTGTCCATTCGACGAGGTTGCCTCTTTTTACCACATTGCACATTGTTGTACATTCGACATCTTCTCGCCAATTCCTTTAAAAGGCGAGCTATTTCATCAGTCCGTTACTTATTGTAACAAATATGTTACCACTTGAGTACCCGAAAGTTTCCTGAAACAGCAACATATATATGGTTGTACAATCGGGTTCCAAGAAAATTCGGAGCCTGACAAGGAGGCACCATGCAAAAATACATGCGAGTAGGTGCGGTGACACTCGTCGGCTTGGCGCTTGCCGCCGCTATGCTCTATGGCGGTCTTTGGCTCTATGTATCACGGGATCTCGTACCTGCGGGAACGACGGTCGGCTCTCTCCGGCTCGGCGGCCTTTCCGCCGATGAGGCGCTTCGATTGCTGGACGCCCGAATCGCCGATTTGGAGAGTCGTCGGGTGGAGTTTGCCGACACGGACGTCGCGCTTTCCTGGCGAGAGGCGGGGATCACCTGGAGCGCCCCGGGTTTCCGGGCCGGTCTGCGTTCCCTGACGGAAGGAGAAGTATGGCGGCGGACCCGGGCGCGGTTCCATTTCAAAAAGGAATGGGACCTTGAGGCCTCGTTCCATGCCTCCGCGTTAAAGCGGACCTTCAGTCCGGATTGGGAAAAACGGCGGTTTGGCAGTCCGGTAAACGCCGTACGCACCCTCAACCCGGACGACTCCATCAGCTATTCGCCGGGTGCATCGGTTCGGCGCATCGACTGGCCTGTCCTGCAGCGGCGCTTGCTGGACGCCGCCGAGGAGGCCGAAGGCGGCGGCCAAGCGGGCAAGCCCGGCGGCTCCGCGGCAGGGGTCGTCGCCACGGTGCGGCTGCCGCTGATCGAGGTGCCGCCCGCCGTCACGGTCGAGTCCTTGAAGCGGCAGGGAATCCGGCGCAAGATCGCCGAATTCTCGACCGAGCTGGGGGCCAGCGGCGCCGGGCGGGCGCACAACGTGGACGCGGCGGCCCGCGCTCTCGACGGCCTGCTGCTGCCGCCGGACGGCGTGTTCGACTACGCGGCGGTCGTCCGCGCCGCCGAGGAGCAGTACGGCTTCCGCGAAGCCCCTGTCATCTTCGGCGGCCGCCTGGTGCCCGGCGTCGGCGGCGGGATCTGCCAGGTGTCCAGCACGCTGTACAACGCCGCCGTCCGCGCGGGCCTGGACATCGTCGAGCGGCGCAACCACTCCGTGCCGGTCCGCTACGTGCCGCTCGGTCAGGACGCCACCTTCGCCGAGGGCCACATCAATTTCCGGTTCCGGAACACGACCAGAAACCACCTTTTGATCGCGGCCCGGGCGGAACAGGGGCGGATGACCGTCAAGCTGTTCGGCGATATCCCCGGGAACGTGCTTTACGACATGGAATCCAAGACGGCGAAAATCCTCCCCGCCGCAAATAAATATGTCGTAAATTCCGCTCTGCCCGCCGGCGGCCGCAAGGTCATCGTCAGAGGCAAACCCGGGTTCGTCGTCGACACGTACCGGGTCAAGTACGTCGACGGCCGAATCGCCGAGCGTATCCGCCTGTCGCGCGACACGTACCCGGCGCAGCCGAACGTGATCGCCGTCCCGCCCGGCGAGGGCGGTGGCGCGGGAGCGGCGCCGGACGACACGGGCGGGGCGAGCGGCGTGGGCGATGCGGCGGATGGCGCGGGCGGGGCGAGCGGCGTGGGCGATGCGGCGGATGGCGCGGGCGGGGCGAGCGACGCAGGCGATGCGGCGGATGGCGCGGGCGGGGCGGGCTGCGTGGGCGATACCGGCGACGTGCCCGCCGAGCGCGGCGCAGGCGATGCGCCAGCCGGGCGAGATCCGCAGCGCGGCGAAGACGCCCGCGAGCGAGGCCAGTCGCCCGAGGCACGCCCCCCGGCCCTGCTCGAGGACGGCGTCGGCGCTCCGCGCTTTCCTTAGCCGCCGCGCACACCCGCGTTACCTTCGCCGCCCCCTAACCGCCGCTCGCCCGCGCTTCCCTCGCGCCCGCCCGCATTAGCGGCATTTTGAGGCGCTATTCCGGCCCGATTCGGCTTTTCGGGCAAAATAGCGGTCAAAAGGGCGCTTATTTTACTGGTACGGGCCCCGAAACCGGCTTTCGGCCCGTTTTTTCCAAAAATAAGGCCTCTTACGACCGCTATTTCCCTCCATTGAGCCGATTTCGACAAAATAGCGCCCCAAAAGGCGCTTATTCCTCCGACCGCCTCCTTCGGAGGGGGAGGCCATCGCCCGGAGGGGGAGGCCATCGCCCGGAGGGCGATACCCGCGACGCTCCCGCCGAGCGCAGCGAGACGATGCTCCCGCCGGGTACGGCGCAGGCGATGCGCCCACCAAGCGCGGTCCGCAGCGCTGTGAAGACGCCCGCAGGCGAGGCCAGTCGCCCGAGGCAAGCCTCCCCGGCCCTGCCCGAGGACGGCGTTGGCGCTCCGCGCTTCCCTTAGCCGCCACTCGCCCGCCCGCGTTCCCCCTTGCCGCTCCCCGCCCCCCTCTCCTGCCCCGTCTCAAAGAGTGAGATCCCGCCCAGCCGAGCTCAGCCGGTATGAGCGAATTCGCTCATTGCCGCTGTGGGGCAGGATCCATTTTTTGCGGGCCAGGTCGTACAGTATCGCCCTTGTCTTCTTTTCGCCAATCCCCATGCGCTGCCTGACCTCCCCGGGCGTTAAAGGGCCCCCGCTCCTCAAGAACAGCCGGATGACCTCCTTTTCCAGCCAGTCCGCCTCCGCCGCCGCGTTTTCTTCACCGAGCCAACGCCCGAGAAGCTGATGGATTTTCTGCTGGCAGTAGCGGGGACTCTCTTTGACGTCGTCAAAGGAGAACCGCAACACCTTCCAGCCATCGATCATCAAATCGTTCTGTCTCCGACAATGGTCGGAAAACTGGATACGGCTGACATTCCTCCAATGAGGGCCGTAACCGTCAATTTCGATGGCCAGTTTCAATGGACCGCGAATGTACGCAAAATCGAGAAACCTGTATCCATCCTTAAAATCACTCACCTCGTATTCCGGATGGAGGTGCTGAAAATGTCCGAAAGCGGGCCACCATACCGCCTCCAAAAACCATTTTTCCGCATAGCCATGCCCTTCCAGCAATCTTCTCGCACGTTCCCCCTCCCTCACTGCCAAGTGTTCTTTTATATAATTTTCGTGCGCCTCAGTGAAAGCCATGCTTGTTCCCTCCTTTTCTACTTACTTAGAAAAAATGTTTATCGCTGGACTATCAAAGCAAAGCAGATCAATCACGGTTAGCGGCGGTTTTTCGTGCAATGGATTCATTAGACTCATGAAAACGCAAAAAACGCCCTCTGCCCGGAGTTTATCTCCAAGGCAAAAGGCGTGTGCTTCACGACTCTGCTCTGACTCTGCTCTAATATGAATTGGCCATCTCAGATATAGACTGACTATCTCAGCTTCAACCTGATTTTACCATTAATTGTACCACAATCGTCCCTCGGAATTCCATAAGTTCTGCCGTTTCCAGTCGGCCAGGGAACCCGGAAAGGAACGGGACTCCTATTGATTAATTTTCTTCTCGTATGGTAAGGTAAACCCACCTGATTTCCGACGGCTTCGGCTCGGGATCCAGCAGAATTACACAGAAAGGATTCATTGCATAATGAAGTCTAATTCAACGATTTCCGATCTCCTGCAAAAAGAGGAGTCCAATTCGACAAATATCGCGGCTGCCTCAGCTTCTCCTACGACGATCGATTCGATTGCCGAGTCGACACCGGATACAGCGGCTGGGTCAGCAATCGGGTCAGCGGCCGGGGCAGCGGCCCAGTCGGCGCCCGCCCCGGCGCCCAAACCCGCGGCGGGCGGCCGCTCGCGCGGCACCGGAACGGCGCTGGCGGTCGCGGCCATCCTGCTTACGGCGGCGACGCTGCGCTCGCCGATCACGGGCGTGGGGCCGCTGATCGGCGAGATCCAGAGCAGCACCGGCCTGTCGCACACCCTGTCGGGTATGCTGACCACGCTGCCGCTGCTCGCCTTCGCCGTATTCGCCCTGGCCGCGCCGCGACTGGCGGCGCGCTGGGGAAGCGAGCCGACGCTGCTCTTTTGCATGATCATCATGACGGGAGGGATCCTGCTTCGTTCCCTGCCGTCGGTTCCCGCCCTGTTCGGCGGTACCGCGCTGGTCGGCAGCGCGATTGCCGTCGCCAACGTGCTGATCCCCGGCGTGATCAAGCGGGATTTCCCGCTGCGGATCGGTCTGATGACGTCGCTGTACACGTCTTTCATGAACATGTGGTCCGCCATTTCCTCGGGCGTCAGCATGCCGCTGGCCCGGACCTTTTTGGGATGGCGCGGGGCGCTCGGCTTCTGGATTTTGCTCTCGGCGGCAACCGCCCTCGTCTGGATCCCGCTCGTACGCCGCTACGCCGCCAACCGGAAGAGTGCAGGCGCAGGGGCCGGGGCTGGCTACAGGAAATCCGGAGCGGTCTGGCGCTCCCCGGTCGCTTGGCAGGTGACCTTGTTCATGGGCCTGCAATCGGTCATGTTCTATATCGGCATCTCCTGGCTGCCGGAAATTTTGCATGAACGGGGGATGAGCATGGACCAAGCCGGGTGGATGCTGTCCATCATGCAGTTGCTCAGCATGGTCGGCTCTTTTACCATGCCGTTGATCGCGGCGCGGACCCAAAGCCAAAAATGGCTGGCCGCCGCTTCCTCCGCCCTGTTCCTCGCCGGTTTCGCCGGCGTATGGCTCGGTCCCGCGTCATGGGCCATGCTGTTCATCATGCTGATCGGCCTCGGCTGCGGCACGACCTTCAGCCTGGTCATCATGTTCTTCGGGCTCCGTGCCCGCTCCGCCGATCAGGCCGCCGAACTGTCCGGGATGGCCCAGTCGATCGGCTATCTGCTTGCCGCGGTCGGGCCGACGCTGTTCGGCTTTCTCCACGACCAAAGCGGCGGGTGGACGGTCCCGCTCGCGACGATTACCTCGCTATCC
The DNA here is from genome assembly GCF_008084145.1 of Paenibacillus faecis. Lineage (GTDB taxonomy): Bacteria > Bacillota > Bacilli > Paenibacillales > Paenibacillaceae > Fontibacillus > Fontibacillus faecis. The sequence goes on from NZ_VSDO01000003.1 coordinate 64,213, forward strand.
CTGCTTACCATCGTGATGGGTTATGCGGCCGGACGAAAGGGTCATGTCGATCCCGCCTAATTTGTAACGCAAGGGCATCATCACAGCCAAAAAAACGCCGCAATCCTCGCGTCTTTCGCAATAAGACGGGGATTCCGGCGTTTTTTTCAAGAAAATTAGGTTTCGCTGTGCCACACACTCCGCACCACTTCGGAACGGGAATCCTGATGGAACCCGGTGCGGTATTCCACGAGTTCAATCCTGCAGTTCGGACCGATCGTGACCTGCCCGCCCCGGACCGTTTGGGCTATCGTGTTTTCCAAGTAGACGTGATCTCCCTCAATGACGTTCGCCACGAGCTCCGGGGATTCCCTGTAAGGCAGCCAGAGCACCCATTTATGCGTAGCATGAAGCTTGACCTCTACCCTGCCTCCGACGATCTCGCCGATGGCGCTTCTGCCCAGCAAACGGATATCGACATGCTCGGCATTCAACATCCCCTCGCTTTGGAGCGATCCCTTCAAATGAAACTGTTCTCCCTGGATCCCGGCCTTTACCGTGCATCCCCCAAAAATATGGATCTCTTCTCCGGTAAGTGCGCCTTTTATATCCAAGTCCCCGGTTACGCGGATACGGGCGGACTCCAACGAGCCTTTTACCGCGAGGTTGCCCGTCGTCTTCAGTTCCCCGCTTTGCAAGCTTCCGTCCACATCGGCGTTCCCGGTACATTTAAAGGAACGGCAATCCACATCCCCGCCAATCTCCACGTCCCCGGTGATGCTTACGTTTCGGAATGCGCCTCCGTTCGCCGTGCTGTTGCCGACCAGCTTCATATCCGCCTGCTGCGGTTCACGGGTGGATTCATACATCTTCCCATCCTCCTTTGATGAATAAACCGATGATTAAAGCTGCACCGCTTTTCCTACCGAAGCCTTGGGATCCGCCTCATAAGCGTGCCTGTATTCGACGACGCCGATTTCGCAGCCCGGACCGATCCGCACCCGGTTGCCGCGCACCACATCCGCCTTCGTATCTTCAAGCACGATATCGTCGCCTTCGATCACGTCCGCCGTCAGACGTATGGCCAGGGAAGACGTGAACAGCCCGAGCAGTTTGCGGGACCCCTTCTTCGCCGCTACCCGTATCCGTTCCCCGCCGATCTCCCGGGCCTGGCAAGCTGCCGCCATTTTAAGTTCCAGCGTTCCCGCGTTCAGCATCCCGCCGACTTGAAAGCCGCCGTACACCTGCACGGTCTCAAATTCAACATTCCCGGACGACTTCAGACTGCCGTCGATCTCGAGAGTGTCCCCGGCAGCGCCGCCTCCGATCCGCAGCATTCCGTTAATATCCATCCGCTCCGAGCGAACGTCTCCATCCACCTTAAGCATACCGTCCACCCGCAAACGCCCGCTTCCCACCTTGCCGCCGACCGAGCTGTTGCCGTTGATCCGGATCTCGCCGCCCTGAATCGAATGCTTCGTCTTTAAGCTGCCGTTCACCGTCAGCAAGTCGCAAACCGTATCCCCGTTTAAAGTTCCGATGCCGTCGATGCTGACTTTTCCGTAGGTTCCGCCGGCGGCCTGCCCCAGGCCATTGATCTTCAAATCCCTAACGAGTTGTTCGCTCACGAACCTTCACTCCCGCTCATTCTTAATTTCAATTCTTCAGTGCACGCCGGCATGGACAGTCTTGCTACCGTTTTAACCTCGCTGTCCAGATAAACTTCGCCATCGCCCGGCACCAGCAGAAAAGCCGCCACCCCCATCTTCCGGGTCAGCCGGATCCCGCATTCCCTGCCGGTTTTTTCGGGAAAATAGGCCTCCAGCGTTCGGATCAGGAGCCGGCCTTCATCCAAAGAAATGTCCCCGCTGCGCAATAGCTTATCGAGCACATAAATTATTAGTATTTTTTCAAAGCCGAGAATAGGCTGTTGTACCGAATCCATGGTCTCCAGATATAAATTTATCGAGACGGATGACACAATGTTTCGTTCCAATATTTCTCCAACACTCATGCTGCTTTCCCCGGGACTGGGTGAAAACATATCCGCCAACGCATCCAACGACAGATCGTCCTTCATATTCAGAATCCGGTCGATGCGCTGCAGGATCTTTTCCCGTGGAAAAAACGTCTCTTGTCCCGTAAAGGAAGATTTACGGATAAACCACTGTTCGGGGATGAGGTTTTTCCGCTTCCAGCGGTACAGCTGACCGTAAGAGATTCCAGTGACGTCAAGCAGTTCCTTTTTTGAGATCAGTTCCTCCGTCATCACCAAACTCCTTTCTCGTTTTTAATGTAACATAACATTGTTACGTTGTAAATGAGCAGACCTCGTCATTTTCTGACGGAGTGCGATTACTACTAGGTGCCCCTTCAGACAACCTTGATAACATAGAATTCCTGCATATCTGCATGCTTTTTTCCTGTTTGGACTCAAAATTTCAAAATCCCTGCAAATCTGCAGGAATTTTCGACGAAACCGGCTCGTTTCTCTAAAATCGCTGGAAATTCCTGCAGATTTGCATCTTTTTCTACAATCACCTCCGGGATCGGCCTAAATACCTGCAGATTTGCATCTTTTTGGAGTTGGGAGTTTGGAAGCACTCAAAGCGCCTCTTTGTATGTCACATATCACTTCGATTAGCCATTAAGCCACCTTTTCCTTTCGTTATACATAGCAGCTTGAACACTCCTATGATAACGAGCCCATCAGTGTTTTTGCTATAAGCATCACTACAACCCGCAGGTGGTTTCTTGTTTTGTACGCTTCGCGAGCTGAACTAGCTAAAGCCACTAAAAAAAGCGCGCCGGCCGGATCCCACGCGGGGTTCCGGGTAGCACGCTTTTCATCCTAATATCTATTCCAGCTTAAAATGATCGATTTTGGAGTGCATGTCCGCCGCCATCCGGGCCAAGCCGTCCGATGCCGAGGAGATCTCCTCCATCGATGCCAACTGCTCCTGCGTCGCCGCCGTTACGCTCTGGAAGGATTCCAGACTTCTCGAAGAGGTGTCGGCCATTTGGGTCACCGACGCGGCGATTTCATCGGCGCTGGCCGACATTTGCTCCGTGATCGCGGAGACCTCGTGGATCTGTTCGGCGATTTGCTTCGTCGAAGCTTCGATTTGCAGGAACGCGGTCCGCGCCTCCTCCGTGACGGAAATACCGCGCTCGACGCTTTCGTTCACCTCACGGTTCATCACTTCGTAGGCTTTGGCCGTCAAGCCCGTCATCTGCCCGATGCTGTCTTGAATCTGCTCGGCCGTTACCCGGGACTGTTCCGCCAGTTTGCGCACTTCGCCCGCCACGACCGCAAAACCACGGCCGTCCTCGCCCGCCCGGGCCGCTTCAATCGCGGCGTTCAGGGCCAGCAGGTTCGTCTGGTTGGCGATCTCGGAAATGGCGCTGCTCATGCCGGCCACTTGAGCGCTCAACTCATTCATCTGATGCATTAACTCCGACGACACCCGCGTGGAGCGCCGGATTTCTTCCATCTGCTCGCTTACATGGCTCACTTTCTCGCTGCCGAATCTTACGTCCTCCTCGGTGTGGCGCGAGGATTCCACGATGTTGCCCGACGCCTCCGCGATTTTGCGGATGCCCATCGACATCTCCTCCATCGTCTTCGCGCTTTCCACGGACATGGCCGCCTGTCTCTCGGCGTCCTCGGACGTCTCCTGCACCAGGTTGACCACATGCTCGACCGCTTTGGAGTTCTGTTCTGTCCCGGCCGTCAACTCCTCGCTTGAAGCGGCTACCTGGCTGGACAGCTCCGAAATTCCCAGGACCATGGTGCGGATCGAGCCGACCATCTCGTTGTAGTTCCCCGCCAACTGCCCGATTTCGTCGCGGCGTTTGGTGATGACCTTTTCATTCAGATAACCTTCGCCCACCCGTTTCGCCGAAAGATTCAGCGCTTCGATCGGACGGGTGATGCTGCGGATCACGAAGAACAGAACCACGCCGGCCACCAGCAGGGATACGGCCAAGACGATCAGCGAAGTCCAGAAAATCGGCATCGACGCTTCGGTAAACTCGTTGGTCTCCAGCACCCCGACGATCTTGAATCGGGTCAACTCGTTCGTCGTATAGTAACTGCTTTGCGGTTCTCCCGTCACCGGACTGGTATACCGCATAAAGCCGGACTTCCCGGCCAGAATTTTGGCCACCTGGTCCCCGGTGGCAGGTTCTCCGCTCTTTACGGTCGGATCGGCCACGATTTTGCCCGCCGCGTCCATGATGTAGACATAACCTTTGTTGCCTAACCGCAAGCTGGCCACCTTTTTGTTCAGCTCCGCCATGTTCAGGGACAACGTGATCGCCCCCTGACCATCCGGCAGAGCCCGGCTGATGAACAGATTGTAGTTGCCGGTCGTCGCCGACGTGAACGGATCGAGAATCACCGTCTCATTCGGCGCGGCGAGCGCCTTCTTGAACCAGTCCCGCTCCCGCGGATCATATTCCTGCGCGCCGGGATCCGGCGCTTTCATCCAGGCTCCCGTCTGCGTCCCTACGGTTAGCAGCTCAAGCTCGGGATGCTTCTCCATAAAAAGCTCGATATGCTTGCGCAGCTCCGGGGATTTATCGTTGATCTGCTGCGAGGTTATTTCCATCACAAGCTGCTCGACGTTCCGAACCTCCGCCTCCACGATTTGGCCTAGCAGATCGTTCATCAAGTTAACGCTCGATTGGGTGCTTTGGTCCATCTTGGAACGCAATTGTCCGCTAGCGCTGGTCAAGCTGGAAACAGCGATCACCAGGTTCGGGATGATCAGCGTTATCGCAAACAACAGCAGCATTCGGTTTCGCAGCGTGCGCACTTCAAGAAGGCTCCTCATACGCTTAAATAGGGTCTTCATATTTTTCCTCCCTCAATAAAGTAGCTTTGTTTTTATGTATCTTCCGGATGAATTGCAGGCCGTTAAGTCGGTGTAAGTCTACGGATGTAAAAAAATCCATCATGATACCGCGGCGGTCGGCCTTAGCTTACTCACCTGACATTGACAGTGAGCGATATAACATTTATTTCGACAAAAAGTGACTATCTTTTTATATATTTTTGAAAATAAAAATGAAAATTTTATTTTTACTTTCATCATGAAACTAAAAAAACAGCCTCCGTCAGCAGCAAGGCTGCAAAACGAAGGCTGTCTCCCGCCTCACGGTTATTTGCTTTTCTCCATATAGGACCGGACCCATTCGCCCGTATCCGCCAGCTTCGTTTCGGCCCGGGCAATCGCGGCCGCCACTTGGCCGGAGGCCGTTCCGCCGTATACGTTGCGCGCGTTGACGACCGTTTCGGGCTTAAGCACTTCGTAAATCGTTTCGTCGAACAACGGCGAAAACTGTTTAAACTCTTCCAGCGACAGATCCAGCAAAAACTTTTCGTTCTGTATGCAATACAGCACCGTTTTGCCGATCACCTCATGCGCCTGCCGGAACGGCAGACCTTTGCCCGCCAGAAAATCGGCGATGTCCGTCGCATTGGAGAAGTCCTTGTTCACCGCTTCGCGCATCCGGTCTCCGTTCACCTTCATGGTAGCGATCATCGGGGCGAACAGCCGCAGCGCTCCCTGCAAGGTAGCCACCGTATCGAACATGCCTTCCTTGTCTTCCTGCATATCCTTGTTGTAGGCCAGCGGCAGCGACTTCAACACGGTGAGCAGACCCATCAGGTTGCCGTAAACCCTGCCCGCTTTGCCGCGCACGAGTTCCGGTACGTCCGGATTCTTCTTCTGCGGCATAATGGAACTGCCCGTGCAGAAGGCGTCATCGAGTTCGACGAACCGGAATTCGGTGCTGCTCCACAGGACCAGCTCCTCGCTGAGCCGCGACAGATGCATCATCAAGATGGAGGCGTCGGCCAAAAACTCGAGGATAAAGTCCCGGTCGCTGACCGCGTCCAAACTGTTTTCGTAGACCGCGTCAAAATTCAGCTGCTCCGCCACGAAATGACGGTCGATCGGAAACGTCGTTCCCGCCAGCGCTCCGGCCCCCAAAGGCAGCACGTTTATGCGCTTGTAGCTGTCCTGCAGCCGCTCGATATCCCGCTGGAACATGGACACGTAAGCCATCAAATGATGGGCGAACAAGATCGGCTGCGCCCGCTGCAGGTGCGTATACCCAGGGACGATCGTATCCTGGTTCGCCTTGGCCTGTCCGATTAACGCCTCCTGAAGATCATGGAGCAGTCCCACGAATTCGACGACCCGTTTGCGCAAGTACAGGTGCATATCCGTGGCCACCTGGTCGTTACGGCTTCGGCCGGTATGCAGCTTGCCTCCGACCGAGCCGACCTCGTCGATCAACTGCTTCTCGATGTTCATATGAATGTCTTCGTCCGAAACGGAATACTCCAGCTCGCCTCGACGGATTTTGTTCAGGACGGCATGGAGGCCATCCTTGATTTTGTCCACATCGTCCGCCGGAAGGATGCCGCATTTGCCCAGCATCGTCACGTGCGCGAGACTTCCTTGCACGTCCTCCTCCGCCAGCGCCTTGTCAAATCCGATCGAAGCGGTATATTCCTCCACCAGACGGTTCGTTTGCTTCGTAAAACGTCCACCCCACAGCTTGCTCACCTGATCCACTCCTTAGTTCTAAACGCTCTGAAAAACGTCCCTATGAAAAAACTTGGTTTATCGCATTGATAAACGTTCACGTTCCATAAATGCTCTATAAACGCTCCATCGCTGTTTGAGCACATAAGCACATATAGGTTGAACTCCAATTAAAGGGAATTCTTCCCGTTAATTCGGTGCCTATGCGGCTGCAAAAGCAAATTAACGGGAAAACCTCCCGCTAATTCGCCTGGAATTATATATATCGGCCATTGGACCGCAAAATAGATGGATCTTTTCCCGCTAAATCCGATCGACGGGCCAAGACCCGTACATTAACGGGAGGTTTTCCCGTTACTTACCATAGACCATCCATCTATTGCTTGTTCTGCTCGACGCCCGACCCCACTTTTAAACGCAGCGCGTTCAGCCGGATAAATCCGGTCGCGTCGCCCTGATCGTAAGCTTGCGTCGGATCGGCTTCCATCGTCGCGATGTCCGGATTGTACAAGCTGACCGGACTCTTCACGCCGGCCGCGATGATATTGCCCTTGTACAGCTTGACGCGTACGGTGCCCGTCACGTTCTTCTGGCTTTCGGTAACCAGTGCCTGGAGGGCAAGCCGTTCCGGGGCGAACCAGAACCCGTTGTATACGAGCGTACTGTAACGGGTAATCAAACTGTCGCGCAGGTTCATCACCTCGCGGTCCATCGTCAGCGACTCCATTTTGCGGTGGGCCGTGAACAGAATCGTGCCGCCCGGCGTCTCGTATACGCCCCGGCTCTTCATGCCGACGAAGCGGTTCTCCACCATATCGACGCGTCCGATCCCGTGCTTGCCGCCCAGTTCATTCAACTTCTCCATGACGCGGAGCGGATCCAGCCGCTCGCCGTTCAGCGCGACGCAGTTGCCCTGCTCGAATTCCAGCTCCAGGTATTCCGGCTGGTCCGGCGCATCCTCCGGGGAGGCGCTGAGCAGGAACATTTCCTTGTTCTCCGGCGCCGACGGGTCAAACCAAGGATCCTCCAATACGCCGCTTTCGTAACTGATATGCAGCAGGTTGCGGTCCATCGAGTACGGCTTGGCGGCCGAGGCGGTCACCGGGATGCCGTTCGCTTCGGCGTAGGCGATCATTTCCGCGCGGCCCGGGAAACGGTCGCGGAACTCGCTGAGCCGCCAGGGAGCGATTACGGCGATTTCCGGCGCCAGCGCCGCCGCCGCGAGCTCGAAGCGCACCTGATCGTTACCCTTGCCCGTAGCGCCGTGAGCGATCGCCGCCGCGCCTTCGGCCCGCGCGATCTCCACCATCCGCTTCGCGATCAGCGGACGGGCGATGCTCGTGCCGAGCAGATACTGCCCCTCGTAGAGCGCCCCGGCCTGGAACATCGGGTAGATGAAGTCCTTGGCGAACTCCTCGCGAAGGTCATCGATGTACACTTTGGAAGCTCCGGTGGCCAGCGCTTTTTCCTCCAACCCGTCCAGCTCTTCCTTCTGTCCGATATCCGCCGTAAAGGCGATGATTTCCGCGTCGTATGTCTCTTTTAACCATTTCAAAATAACCGACGTATCCAGGCCGCCCGAATACGCCAATACGATTTTTTCTTTTGCCATGATCGTTAGTATCCTCCCTTATCCCATTAAAGCCGCCATCAGCGCTTTTTGCGCATGCAGCCTGTTCTCCGCTTGGTCAAAAATAATCGAATGCTCGCCGTCGATGACGCCCTCGCTGACTTCCTCGCCGCGATGCGCCGGCAGACAGTGCATAAACAAATAATCCGGCTTCGCGTACGCGGCGAGTTCCTCATCCACCTGGTAGGACGCGAACGCCGCTTCCCGGGCTTTCTGCTCCTCTTCAAATCCCATGCTGGCCCAGACATCGGTGTAAATCACATCGGCGTCCTTCACCGCCTCCCGGGGATCGCGCAGCACCTCGATAACCGCGCCCGTCGCTTGGGCGATATCCCGCGCGGACGCCACCACTTGCGGATCCGGCTCATACCCTTCCGGGCCCGCCACCGATACGTGCACGCCGAGCTTGGCTCCGCCGATCATGAGCGAGTGCGCCATATTGTTGCCGTCGCCGATATAAGCCAGCTTAAGCCCCTTCAGCGTGCCCTTATGCTCATAGATCGTCTGGTAGTCCGCCAGCACCTGGCACGGATGAGCCAGATCGCTCAGCCCGTTAATCACGGGAACCGTGGAATAACGCGCCAAATCCACCACTTTATCATGGCCGAAGGTACGGATCATAATCCCGTCCAGGTAGCGGGACATGACGCCCGCCGTATCGGCGATCGTCTCGCCGCGGCCCAACTGGATATCGTTCTTGCTCAAAAAGAGCGCATGGCCGCCAAGCTGGTACATTCCGACTTCGAAAGACACGCGGGTACGGGTCGACGATTTTTCAAAGATCAGCCCGATCGTTTTCCCCTTGAGCGGCTGGTAAGCCTCACCGCGCTTCTGCTTGGCTTTGATTTCGATCGCCAGATCGATCAAGTATTGAATCTCCTCGGTGGAGTAATCATCCAGCTCCAAAAAGTCGCGTCCGGTAAGATTGAATTTTTTCTGTTCCGTCAGGCTCATAACTTCATTTCCTCCTTTACGGCATCCTTGGCGGCATGGTCGGCGATGAGGCCCGTCAGCGTTTCGACCGCCTGGTCGATCTCCTCGCGGGTCACGAGCAAATTCGGCAAAAGCCGGATAACGTTCGGACCGGCGGTCACGAACAGCAGCTTGTTTTGCTGCCCCGCGGTCACAATCTCTCCGACCGGTCCGGCACACTCGATGCCGATGATCAGGCCGAGGCCGCGAATGTCCCGCACGAACGGTTGGTCCGCCAAGGCCACGCGCAGTTGCTCCATCAAATAGGCGCTCGCCTCCGCCGCCCGTTCCGGCACGCGCTCCTCACGCATCGTCTCGATCGTGGCGATCACCGCCGCCGCGGAAACCGGGTTGCCGCCGAAGGTCGAGGCATGCGTCCCCGGCGTGAACGCTTCGCGCAGGAAGTCCTTCGCCAGCATCGCGCCGGCCGGCAGTCCGCTGGCAATCCCCTTGGCCGTGGTGAAAATATCCGGCTCGACGTCGTACTGCTGATGCGCAAACCAGGTGCCGGTCCGGCCCATACCGGTCTGCACCTCGTCAAGGATCAGCAGCAGCCCCTCCTGTTTGCAGAGCGCCGCAAGCTCCTGAACAAACCCGCGCTCCACCGGGTACACGCCGCCCTCGGCCTGCACCAGTTCCAGCATGACGGCCGCCGTCTTCGGCCCGATCGCCGAACGGAGCGCGTCCAAATCATGCAGAGGCACCGTTTTGAAGCCTTCCGGCAGCGGAAGGAACCCGTCCTTCACTTTCTGCTGGCCGGTGGCGGTCAGCGTGGCCAGGGTCCGGCCGTGGAAGGACTGCTCGAACGTAATGATTTCATAGCGGTCCGCGCCCTTCACCTTCTGATGGTAGCGGCGGGCCAGCTTGATGGCCGCTTCGTTCGCTTCCGCGCCGCTGTTGCAGAAAAAGACCGCATCCGCGCAGCTGACTTCCGTCAGCAGCCGCGCCGCTTTTTCCTGCTGGGGAATGTGAAACAGGTTCGAAATATGCCACAGCTCGTCGAGCTGGGCTTTCACCTTCTCTTTGACTTTCTCCGGGGCGTGCCCCAGATTGGTGACGGCCAGGCCGCTCATGAAGTCCAGGTACCGGTTGCCTTGATCGTCCCAGACCCAGCTTCCGTGCCCTTTGACCAGATTCAGCGGATAGCGGGCATAGGTCGTAAACAGCACGCTTTGCGTCATTTTCCCATCTCCTCTACATTAAACGATTTCTTTTACTGCATGCGCAATATCTTCGTGCCGATCGCCTCTCCGGCCAACACCTTGCCCAGCACGCCGGGGACGCTGCCGTCGACAATGACCACCTCGTTCACTTTGCCGCTGATGCAGGCCACGGCCGCCCGAACTTTCGGAATCATGCCGCCGTAAATTTCTCCGGTAAGAATCATATCTTCAATCTGCTGCACGGTCACTGTCGGCAGGACTCTTTTTTCCCCGTTCACCGTCTTCATAATACCCGGCACATCCGTCACCACGATCATCCGCTGCACGCCGAGCACCGATGCGACGGCGCCCGCCGCCGTATCCGCGTTGATGTTGTAGCGCTGTCCTTCGCGGTCCATGCCCACCGGAGCGATAACCGGAATATAACCCAGCTTCTGCACCCCTTCAATCAGCTCGGCATTGACGCCGGTAACGTCGCCGACCCGTCCGACTTCCGCGGCGTTCACGACCGGCTTCGCCTGAATCAGGCCGCCGTCCACGCCGGACAACCCGACCGCCTTTCCGCCCGCCTGCCCGATCCGGCGGACGATCTTTTTGTTGATGCTGCCCGCAAGCACCATCTCCACCACATCGAGCACCTCTTCGGAGGTATAGCGAAGTCCGTTCACAAAGCGCGATTCAATCCCCAGTTTGCCCAGGTTCTCGGAGATCGCCGGCCCGCCGCCATGGACGATCACGGGCTGAATCCCGTCCTCCTGAAGTCCGGCCAAGTCCTTGTAAAACGAATCCGGCAACTCCTCCAGCGTGCTGCCCCCGCATTTCATGACAAACGTCCGCTTCACGGCAATCCCCGGCGCTCCGGCGGATAATTGGCCGCCTTCCAGTACGATTCTCACTCCCGTTCTCCCCTCTCTGCGTTCACTGAACCGCTCACTGAACCGCTCAGCAACATCGAATTCCTGCATATCTGCAGGTTTTTCCCTGTAAGAAGCCATAAATCTCAAAATTCCTGCAATGGTGCAGGAGCTTACATCGAAATCGGCGCGATTATCAAAAAGCGTCCGAAATACCTGCGGATTTGCAGCTTTTTTCGCATACCCCTCATGGATCGGCCAGAATTCCTGCAGATTAGCATCTTTTCATGCTACGACCTCTCTGATGGGCACCCGTTGGGCACCAGATGGCACCAAACCAACCTGCCATTTCATTTATCTTTCGTCGGCTTATGTCCGATAAGCCGCATTGATTCGCACATAGTCGTAAGTCAAATCGCAGCCCCAAGCCGTCGCGCGGCCGCCGCCCCCGTGCAGGTCGACATGGATCGCAACCGTGTCGCCCTGGAGGTAAGCCAGCGCCTCTTCCTCGTCGAAAGGAATCGGGCGCGAGCCGGCCAAAACGACGATGTCGCCCAGCCGGATATCCACGGTATCCGGATTCACCGGCTCCCCGGCGCGGCCGACCGCCGCGATGATGCGGCCCCAGTTGGCGTCGGCCCCGAAAACGGCCGACTTCACCAGGCTGGAGCCGACGATCGTCTTGGCGATGGCGCGCGCGGAAGCATCGGTGACGGCGCCTTCCACCGTCACTTCGACCAGGCGCGTGGCGCCTTCGCCGTCGCGGGCGATCGCCTGTGCCAGCGTCTGGCACACGTGGCGGAACCCGGCCGCAAAGGCCTCCCAGTCGGGATGGCCCGGCGCCAGCTCCCGGTTGCCCGCGAGCCCGCTGGCCATCGCGACCAGCATGTCGTTCGTGCTCGTATCCCCGTCGACCGTGATCATGTTGAACGTCACGTCGGTGGTGGTGCCGAGCAGGCTTTGCAGCGCCTGCGGCTCGACGGCGGCATCGGTCGTCACGAAGGCGAGCATCGTCGCCATGTTCGGATGAATCATGCCCGAGCCCTTCGCCGCCCCGGCGATCCGCACCTCGCGGCCGTCCACCGCCAGGCTCACGCACACCTCCTTCTTCACGAGGTCGGTGGTGAGAATCGCCTGGCAGAACTGCTCGGCGCCGTCGTCGCCGCCGGACAGCACGCCCGGCAAGCCGGCGATGCCGCCTTCGACGCGGTCCATCGGCAGCAGTTCGCCGATGACGCCCGTGGAGGCGACGGCGACTTCGTGCTCGGCGAGCCCGAAGGCCGCGGCCGCCGCGGCGCGCATGGCGTAGGCATCGGCCTCGCCCTGCTGCCCGGTGCAGGCGTTGGCGTTGCCGCTGTTGACGACGACGGCTTTCAGCCGCCGCCCGCCGGACGCGAGACTCTCGCGCGTCACTTTCAGCGGGGCGGCCTGGAACACGTTCGTCGTATAGACGGCCGCCGCCACCGCGGGCACCTCGCACACAATCGCGCCGAGATCGTTGCGCGTCGTTTTCTTAAGACCGCAATGCAGGCCGCCGGCCCGAAACCCTTTCGGCGAAGTAACGGAACCCTCCGGCGCCACGCTAAACAAACTAACTACTCCCATGACGTTCTCCTTTCGTATTGCCACCTCAATCTTTTTTATATGAAACGTTTTATAGAGCGATTTACGGATACACCGGACTGAGCTGAAGGCCCAATGTCTCGTCCCAGCCCATCATCAGGTTCAGATTTTGGATCGCCTGCCCGGCGGCTCCTTTGACGACATTATCGATGACCGAGATGATCGTCAAACGCCCGGTGCGCGGGTCGGCGGCGAAGCCGATATCGCAATAGTTGGAACCGAACACCTCTTTGGTCGCCGGCCACTTCCCGGATTCCCTGATGCGGACGAACGGCTTTCCTTCGTAATATTGACGATATAGTTCGACGAGATTTTCCTCGGTATAAGTTCCTTTTAAACCGGCGTATATCGTACTCATGATGCCCCGGGTCATCGGTGTCAGATGGGTGGTGAACGTCACGGTCACCGCTTCTCCCGCCACCTCCGACAGGCATTGTTCAATCTCCGGAATATGCTGATGCTTGTTGACTTTATACACTTTCAGATTCTCGTTGATTTCCGCGTAATGCGTTATCAGGCTGGTGCCCCGCCCCGCGCCGGAAACGCCCGACTTGGCGTCGATAATGATCGAGCCGGGATCGATCCAGCCCTCGCGCAGAACCGGTATCAAGCCCAACAGCGTGGCTGTGGGATAACAGCCGGGATTGGAGATCAACTCCGCCCCTTTGACCTGGGCCCCATTGACTTCGGACAGGCCGTAGACCGCTTTTTCCAGCAGCCCCGCTTCGGGGGCCTCATGTTTATACCATGTCTCGTATACCGCACCATCCTTGATCCGGAAGTCGCCCGACAGATCGATTACCCTAAGCCCGGCGGCCAACAGCTGCGGAACCAGTTTCCCGCTTACGCCGGAAGGAGTGGCGGTGAACACCACGTCGGCTTTTTCGGCGATTTCGCGCGGATCGACACCGTCCAAAGGCCGGGTAACGAGGTTGGACAGATGCGGAAACCCTTCCGTGATCGGCGCTCCCGCGCTTGATGCGGAGATGACCGAAGCGATTTCCACCCGCGGATGTCCCAATAAAAAACGAATCAGTTCCACACCGCCATACCCCGTGGAACCGACAATGGCAACTTTAATTTTCTCCATGCTCACCTTCCGCCTCTCTTTCTCCTCCCAAGGACGCTTGGAATATCGGAATCGGAATGTATCCCTTTATTCGTAAGTACGTATTATTATACATTCATATTTATATATATACAACGATAAATTTTCATGACATGTCAGCCTTTTTCATGACACTTCCATTTTTTGGTTTGTATTCTTTGCGCCTTGCCACTATCCTGAATTAAGTGCCTGTTATACCTTGAGGAGGTAGAAATACATATGATTTGTATGCAATGTGGTCAAATTTATGAAAAGGGAAAATTTTGCGTGAAATGCGGAAGTCCCCTGGCGAAGGAACCGGGGCCGTCCGCGGAACCTCAGTCGGCGGCCGCCTCGGAGACCGGGGGTGCCGTCACCTTTACGTTCCCGTCCGCTTCTTCTGCCGCATCCGGCTTGGACAACCCTGACCGGGAACCGGAGACAGCCGCTCCAAACGCTCCAAAGGAATCGGCTACTCAACCTTCCCCCGCTTTCGGCGCGAATCCGGCACCGAACGTGAACCCGACAACTCACGGGGAGCCGGCTCCCGGAGGACATCGGGCCGCCCCGTCCGATTCTTCGGACATTCCCGCGCTGCCGTCGATGGCCAAGGGCTGGGAACAGGTGAAAAAGAGCCAGGTCGTCCAACAGGGAACGGTGATCAGCAAACAGTATTTCGCCTATTATTTGAAGGCGTTGAAGAATCCGTTCGACACGGCCGTTAAACTGGACAAGTCCCATTTTACCAACGGGATGCTGACGATCGTCCTTACCTCGCTGCTGCTTCCGCTCGTGTTCTATTTTACGAGCCTGCAGAACGCTTATTTTCATCTCCCGTTTTTCCGCGGCGTGATCAAACCGTTTCTGCTAATTCTGATCGCCCTGCTTCTGACCAGCGGGATCGTGTTTGGACTCATCCGACTGGCGCGTGTCGCCAGCGACTATATGTCCGTCACCACCAAGCTCGGGACCCTGCTCGTTCCGGCGACCGCTTCCCTGGTGCTGTGTATTGTCAGCGTGATTCTGGAACTCAATCCAAACGTGCCGCTGTTCTTTTTTCTGGTCGCCCTGACGTTCATCTTCACGGCGATTACGGCGGCCCTTCTGGGCAGCCGCAAAGCATCGGCCGGCGGTTTGGATCCGCTGTACGGCGCCGTCGTCGCCTGCATCGCGTTCGGCTATATCCTCTTCAAGTTTGCCGACTTCGGGAGTAACGCGTTTATGGGCGGCATCCTATAACGGAATTTCGGAGGGAATTCGTTTATGGTGAACTACTGTAGTGAATGCGGCGTAAAGCTTGAAGCGGAGTCGCGATTTTGTCATGAATGCGGTACTTTGGTGGAAGACCCTGACCTGGCGGAGGCGGTTCCCGCCGCCGAACCCGCCGGAACGGAAGCTGTGAACCTCCAGAACCAAGCGGCGCCCTCGGGCATCTCTTGGTTGAGGCAGCACAAGTGGGCAGCTTATGGCTTCCTGGCACTCCTGCTTGTGCTCGGCGGTTTGTATTCCGCGGGCGCCTATTTTACCGATGGCAACCGGATCGTGTCCCGGTTCGAACAAGTCGTCAAAAAGGGCGACGCCGCTGCGCTCGCCTCCCTGCTTCAGCCGGGGGACAAAGCGTTGATCGTCAACAAAGATACCGCCCTGCCGCTTCTGAATTACCTCAATAAAGACGAGTTTGCCCGCGCCTTCCTGGTGGAAGAACTGCGGGATCAAGTGGCGAGGGCCAAAAAGGCTAACAAGGCTGACAAGTCTGACAAGGGCAAGGAGGAGTTTACCGCCTCTGAGGGACTTGGCAACAGCATCATTCAAGTGAAGAAGTCGGGGAAAGCGCTGTGGCTGTTCGATCATTATTCCCTAGTCGTGACGCCTATTTATCCCTATGTCGACACGACCTACGAGGGAACCGAAATTTCGGTCGACGGCAAGGCAATCGCAACTTCCGACGACGAGTATTTCGGCGAGGAACTCGGCCCCCTTATGCCGGGCACCCATGACATGACGGCCAAATACGTTGGCAAGTATGCGACGCTCGAAACGAAGGAGACCGTTACCTTCGGCGATGCGCTCAAATATTATGAGGTCGACCTGGACCTGGAAGGCAGCTATATTAACGTGGCGTCCGATGAACGGGATGTCGCTATTTTCATCGATGGCAAGGATACCGGATTGACCACCGGCAGTTTCGAAGATATCGGCCCGCTCCTGCTGGACGGAAGCAGCGAGGTGTATGGACAGAAAGAGTATCCTTGGGGCGTCGTACAAAGTGAAAAGCTCCCCATCAAGAACACTTACATCCGGGTAGAGCTCGAACCGGAAAACGAGGCGTTCCGGACCACCGTTCAGACCGCCGCAAAGACGTTTTTTCAAGAGATGATCACGGCCCTAAATACACAGGACACCTCCAAGGCGGCTCATATGTCGGAACCGGTCAAACAGTCTATTGACACGTTGATCCAGGAACTGAAAGCACAAAAAGCCGTTTACAACGGAAAAGTGAATAAGATCGCGTTTGATATGGACAGCATCAAGCTGTCGGACTGGGGCGGGGAGTATAAAGCTACGGTTAACATGATGGTCGATTTAACCGAATCCGTCCACCTTTCGGTCGACCCTTCGTCCAAAACGACCGAAGATACCAGCATCAAACAGACGCTGGAGCTGACCTATTTGGAGCAGAGACAGTGGATCGTAACGGACTTCTATGACGCCTATTCCTTTAACGGGGCGAATACGGAGGAAATCTTGCTGTAATTAGAAAAAAGGTGCGGGTTTGAAAGGAAAATTCCTTTTAACCCGCACTAGGTTGCATCAAACCCGGCGCCGCATCCCCACGCCACTCCGCCTTTTTGAGGCGGTTGCGGCATTTGATTCGGGGACGCTGTTTCGGCCCAAACCGAAAGCGCGCGTCCATATCGCAAACCAAAATTCCTGCAAATCTGCAGGAATTTTTCGTCGTTTGGAGCCCGAATTATAAAATTCCTGCAAAAGTGCAGGGATTTTCGTCAGAAAAGTGCCCATATCGCGAATCTTCCAAAAATTCCTGCACTATCGCATCTTTTTGCTTGAAGACCGGCAAAAGCCCCGTGAAATTCCTGCACTTCTGCATCTTTTTGTTAGTTTCGACGCTCTGGCAGTTGCGCATCCACCGGTTGCAGCGGCAGTCAGTCCGAGCAGCGCCTGCCACAGTCCGGCTTGCGGCCGCTACGCCTTCTGCCGGTATCTGCAGCAGTTCTAGCAGCTTCTCTGGCGGCCGGCATCCACCAATTGCAACGGCAGTCAGTCTGAGCAGCGCCTGCCACAGTCCGGCCCTGGCAGCTGCGCCTTCTGCCAGTATCTGCGGCTGTCCGAGCGGCATCTCTGACAGCTGCAGCATCTGCTGGCCACGGCTTCTGCCCCCCAGCTTCTGCCGGCTTCTGCGGCAGTCTGGTGGCTGCGCCTTCTACGGCACTCCGCCGCTGCGGCTGCCCTGCAGCCTTGGCTCGCAGCTTTAGCCGCCAAGCCGCCGGCCAAGGCCCCTGCCTCACAGCTCTCTACCCCTGCTCCGTGCGCTTGAATCCCTCGCCCAACACTTCGTGGGCGTTGGTAATAATAACAAACGCCGTTGGCTCCAGCTTTTGGACGAGCGTTTTGAGCCGCGTCACCTCGCTCTGGCCGACGACGACCATCAGCACGGTCCGGTCATCCCCCGTGTAACCGCCGCGGGCGCTCAGCTTCGTCAGCCCCCGGTCCAGCTCCGACAGGACCGCCTCGGAGATGGCTTCGGTATTTTCCGCGATAATATAAGCCACTTTGGTGTAATTGAAGCCCAATTCGATGGAATCGATAATCTTGCCGGTGATGTAAAGACCGATCAAGGCGTACAGCGCCTTTTCCGGAGAAAGGATAAAACCGGCCAGCGCAATCACCGTTCCGTCCATCAGGACGACGCAGACCGACAGGCTGAGGCCGCTGTATTTTTGAATGATTTGGGCCAGGGTGGACAGCCCGCCTGTCGAACCGCGGCCGCGGAACACGATGCCGAGTCCCAGACCGACGCCGATTCCGCCGTAGAGGGAAGCCAGCAGCGGGTCGGTGGTCGGAACGGGGAAATCGCGCGTAATAAACACAAACAGCGGCAGGACCACCGTTCCGAGCAGGGAGCGGATCGCATAGTCGCGCCCCAGCAGCAGGAAACCCGCGATAAACAGCGGGATGTTCAAAGCCCACTGCGTATAAGCCGGCTCGATGCCGAACAGCGACTGGGCGATGACCGACAAACCGGACACTCCGCCCGAAGCGATATGGTTCGGTACGAGAAACAGGTTAAAGGCCAGTGCGGTAATGAACGAACCGATAATAATCATCAATGTATCGATCGTATGCCTTACCGGACCGGTGACGGGAATATATTCATTGAATCTGCGTTTGCGGGTTTTTGGCGGCACCCCTGCCCCTCCTCACTTATCCAAAAAAATTCCTACACCCCCGGCAATCCGCCCTGCCGCCGCGAGCAGCGGGCTCCCGCTTCTCTTCCGGCACATAGGCTTTGCCTTGGTGTAGGAAATCGATTTATCTCTCGGTAAACCTCCGGCTTAGTTCGCCTCGGTTTTGATCTGGCTCCGCAGGTATCCGTCGATGAACGCATCCAAATCGCCGTCCATCACGGCCCCGACATTCCCGGTCTCCACGGAAGTACGATGGTCCTTGACCATGCTGTACGGGTGGAATACATAAGAGCGGATCTGGCTGCCCCACGCGATATCGGATTGCTCGCCGCGGATTTCGTCCAGCTCCTTCTGTTGTTCTTCCAGTTTCCGTTCGTACAGCTTGGAGCGGAGCATCGTCATCGCGCGCTCCCTGTTCTTGATCTGCGAGCGTTCATTCTGGCACGTCACAACCACCCCGGTTGGCAAGTGCGTGATCCGCACGGCCGAGTCGGTCGTATTGATGTGCTGACCGCCGGCGCCGCTGGCCCGGTACGTATCGATTTTCAGATCCTCCGTGCGGATCTCGATTTCGATGTCGTCCGTAATTTCCGGCACGACGTCGCAGGAGACGAACGAGGTATGTCTGCGGCCGGAGGAGTCGAACGGCGAGATGCGGACGAGCCGATGGACGCCTTTTTCCGCCTTCAGGTAGCCGTAAGCGTTATACCCCTTGATCAGCAGGGTTACGCTCTTGATTCCGGCTTCGTCGCCGGGCAGGTAATCCAGCGTCTCCACTTTGAAGCCGCGTTTTTCCGCCCACCGCGTATACATCCGCAGCAGCATTTGGCCCCAATCCTGGGATTCGGTACCTCCGGCGCCCGGGTGAAGCTCCAAGATGGCGTTCATTTTGTCGTACGGCTGGCTGAGCAGCAACTGAAGCTCGAAATCCTCCAGCTTCTTCAATAGCGACGCCACCGAGGCGGCGATTTCTTCCGCCAGCGACTCGTCGCCTTCCTCCTCGGCCAACTCCGCCATCATTTCGGCATCGTCATACTCCTGCTGAAGAGCGGTATACTGGTCGACGGAAGACTTGACGGCGTTCAGTTCCGCAATGACGCTCTGCGCCTTGTCGTTGTCGTCCCAGAAATCGGGGGCGGCCATCTTTTCCTCAAAGTTCGCGATCATTTCCTGTTTGAGGTCTAAGTCAAAGAGACCCCCTAAGATTGGATAATTTCTTGGTTATTTCACGCATGTCCTGTTTCACGTTAGGATCGATCATGCTGGAACTCCACCTTTCGTCATCACATAATATGCAAGCAGAAACGGGGATGCCATCCGACGGACGGCCCCCCGCTTTATCCTTAAACTACCCGAGCCCGTTCTGCTCCTTAAGCGTTCTGTCCGTGGCAGTGTTTGTACTTCTTGCCGCTGCCGCATGGGCAAAGATCGTTGCGTCCGATTTGATCTCCGCGCTGTACCGGACGTTTCTCGGCCGGCTCGCCGCTGGTAGAGATTTTGTCTTCGTCCACGACCGCCTGACGCTCCTGATTGCTCTCCACTTGCGCCTTCATAATGTACGTGGCCACTTCCTCCTGGATGCTGGCAACCATCTGGTTGAACATCTCGTAGCCTTCGAACTGGTATTCGCGAAGCGGATCCGTACCGCCGTAGGCGCGAAGATGAATCCCTTGACGCAGCTGATCCATGGCGTCGATATGGTCCATCCATTTGCTGTCGACGGAACGAAGGGCGATAACCTTCTCGAACTCACGGACCATTTCCGATCCCAGCGCTTCTTCGCGGGCATCGTATTTCTGCATGACGCGTTCAAAAATGAACTCGATCATCTCGTCCGGCTCTTTACCCCACAAATCGTCTTTCGTCAGTGCGCCTTCTTCCAGCAGCTTGCTGTTCACATAATCCGCAACCTCTTGCAGTTCCCAGTTTTCCGGAATTTCATCCGCCGTGTGCGCTTGAACGACGCGTTCAATGACCGGCTTGATCATATCGATGATCAGCGGCTTGATGTTCTCGGATTCCAGCAGCTCGCGGCGCTGTTTGTAAATGATCTCCCGCTGTTGGTTCATGACGTCGTCGTACTGCAATACGACTTTACGTACATCGAAGTTGTTGCCTTCCACCCGTTTTTGGGCGGATTCGATCGCGCGCGTAATCATTTTGCTCTCGATCGGCTGATCTTCTTCGAAGCCTAGGCGGTCCATCATGTTCAGCACGTTGTCCGCCCCGAACCGCTTCATCAGCTCGTCGCCCAGGGACAGGTAGAACTGGGTCGACCCCGGGTCACCCTGACGTCCCGCCCGGCCGCGCAGCTGGTTATCGATCCGGCGGGATTCATGCCGCTCGGTCCCGATGATGTGCAGTCCGCCCAGCTCGGCCACGCCTTCGCCCAGCAGGATGTCCGTACCGCGGCCCGCCATGTTGGTGGCGATGGTCACGGCTCCCGCCTCACCGGCGCGGGAAATGATTTCGGCTTCCTCGGCATGGTACTTCGCGTTCAGGACTTTATGCTTGACGCCTTTGCGCTTCAGCATTTCCGCAATCCGCTCGGAGTTCTCGATCGAAACCGTACCGACGAGCACCGGCTGGTTGTTCTTATGCCGGTTGACGATTTCGTCGACCACCGCTTTGAACTTGCCGTCCACGCTCTTGTATACCACGTCCGGCATATCCTGACGACGGTTCGGCCGGTTTGTCGGCACCTGCAGAACTTCCAGGCCGTAGATTTTCTTGAACTCTTCTTCCTCCGTTTTCGCCGTACCGGTCATCCCGGCCAGCTTGCGGTACATCCGGAAGTAGTTCTGGAACGTGATCGTGGCCAGTGTCATGCTCTCGTTCTGAACCTCGATGCCTTCCTTCGCTTCGATCGCCTGATGCAGACCGTCGCTGTAACGGCGGCCCTGCATGATGCGCCCCGTAAATTCGTCGACGATCAGGACTTCGTCTTCGGTGACCACGTAGTCCACGTCGCGGCGCATGATCACGTTCGCTTTAAGCGCCTGCACCACGTGATGGTTCAGCGTGATATGGTTAGGATCGTACAGGTTGTCGATGCCGAACGCCTTCTCGGCTTTGGCCACCCCTTTTTCGGTCAGGGCTACGGCCTTCACCTTGATATCCACGGTATAGTCTTCTTCCGGCTCCAGCCGTTTCACAAAACGGTCCGCCGCATAGTAGAGCTCGGTCGATTTCTGAGCTTGTCCCGAAATGATCAGCGGCGTCCGGGCTTCATCGATAAGAATGGAATCGACTTCGTCAATGATACAGAAATAGAGCGGGCGTTGTACCATCTGTTCCTTGTACAGCACCATATTGTCGCGAAGGTAGTCAAACCCGAATTCGTTATTCGTGCCGTAAGTGATATCGCAAGCGTAAGCTTCCTGTTTCTCGTGATGTTCCATCCCGTTCAGGTTAACCCCGACGGTCATGCCGAGGAAGTTATAAATTTGCCCCATTTGCTGGCTGTCCCGCTGCGCCAAATAATCGTTGACGGTTACGACATGAACGCCTTGACCCAAGAGCGCATTCAAATAAACCGGCAGGGTCCCGACCAGGGTTTTACCTTCACCGGTTTTCATTTCGGCGATTCTTCCTTCGTGCAAGGCCATCCCGCCGACCATTTGCACATCAAAGTGGCGCATGCCCAGCGTTCTCTTCGAAGCTTCTCTCACTGTGGCAAAAGCTTCCGGCAGGAGCTCATCCAGCGTTTCGCCCTTCTCGATCCGTTCCCGGAACTCGGTCGTCTTCGCTTTCAGTTGCTCATCCGAAAGAGCTTCAAATTGCGGTTCCAATGTATTGATATAATCTACCGTTTTCATAAGACGTTTGACATCACGTTCGTTCGTGTCGCCAAATATCTTTTTCATAATTCCCAGCATGGTTTACCCCTTTCACGCAAAAACAGATGATTTGCCTAAATTGTAACAGTTTGTAGAGCGTGCCGCAACAAGCGGCGTCATGGCATAAATGCCGCCAAACCCTCTTCTATACGAATAAAGAGCCCTATCCGCAGGCGGATAAAGGCTCGTTCCTTGGACTTCAATTGAAACAATTACCACGAACATTCAAACAATCGTCATGTTTGGATACGTTATAATGGCTGTTCAACCCTTATTATTCGGAGGTTGCAGGCTTGAGCCGGCACTTTGGCAATAACGCGCTATGCCTTCTCGATCAGCCCGTATTTGCCGTCGTTTCGTTTGTATACGACGTTGATTTCCTGCGTATCGATATTGGTGAAAACAAAGAAGTTATGACCCACCATGTTCATCTGCAAAATCGCCTCTTCCACATCCATCGGTTTCAGATTAAACCGCTTGGTGCGGACCAGTTCCAGCTCTTCGTCCGTCTCTTCCATCGTGGCTACGGTGTCGCTGCCGTTCTCGACGAACAGGGTCTTCAAGCTGCCTTCCTGGCGGAATTTGCGGTTGATCTTGGTTTTGTGCTTGCGGATTTGCCGCTCCAGCTTGTCCGCGACGGCATCGATCGATGCGTACATGTCATCGCTGCGGTCCTCGGCGCGAAGCACAGCTCCGGTGAGAGGGATCGTGACCTCTACCACGTGCAAGCCTCGTACGACACTCAAGGTGACGTTTCCATCGGAGATAGGGGGTGCATCAAAGTACTTGTCAAGCCGGCTGAGTTTCTTGTCCACGTATTCTCTCAAGGCCTCAGTCACTTCAATCTGCTGTCCACGAATACTATAATTCATTGGGCACTCCTCCTTTGCTTTGCACCTTCATTATAGCATAGATGTCAGCCCAAAGTAAAAAATGTTAACGGGACGTAAAACGCTCTCTTGGTCACTTCCCCCGTTCGATCTTGTGATCCATACGATCACGCTTAACGCGATTCGGAGGCCCGGGACGGGCCTCCTTCTTTCCTTCCGTTGTCCAACGGCCCCTTCCCTCGCTTATGCGCCAGCTTCCGCCCCGTTCTCCATCGCCAAAACAGAATCAGGACCAGCGCGCCGCAGACGGCCCCTGCAGTATCCAGCAGGACATCCTGAACCATTGGGGTGCGATCTGGGGTAAACGCCTGGTGCAGCTCGTCGGAGCACGCATAAAGGAAGGAGATGAACACAGCCAGAGTAAAGTCTCGCCCCCTCCGCCCGGAATTCAGCGCATAGAGGACGAACATTCCCAATAGTCCGTAGATGGAGAAATGGGCGGCCTTACGGATAAAAAATTCGATAAATCCCCCGATCCCCAAACTTTGTATACTCACTTCATGCCCCGCATAGGTAAACGAGAAGCCGCTTAGACGTTCCTTTACGGAGTGTTGTGTAATGCTTTTTTCAATGTCGGTTTTAAGGCTCTGCTGCTGATAGGGCTGCGATGAAAACACGAAAAGCAGCATCATGATCATCACGGCCGGAATCCATTTGTAAAGTTTGCGGAATTGCATGTCGGTCACCTCGTAAATACGGCCATAACTCGGCCGGTGTCTATACTTTTAATAGCAGCCGATTGTAATTTGTTTTAATTCTGCTATCTCCATTATAGACGAGCCAAGAAAGACAACGCCAGGCGGGCTTACCGATTCAAAATAATGACCCTATTTCCTCTAAATAAGTATTGATTATGACGCTCCGGTCGTATTCCTTGACCATTTTGGCCCGCCCCGCGAGTCCCATATACTCCTTCTCCGCATAGGGCAATTCAATGAACCGGTGGATTGCATCCATTAAACTGTTCGCGTTTTTGGCTTCAAAACCGAGCCCGCTGATCCCCTCGTCGAACGTTTCCCGGCATCCCGTCACCCGGGAGGCCAATACGGGCCGGCAGGTGGCCGCCGCTTCAAGCAGGACATTGGAGGCGCCTTCGTGATAAGACGGCAGGATCACCGCGTGCGCATTTTTGATGTACGAACGGACATCCCTCTGTTCGCCGTGGTACTTGATAATCCCGTAATTTTCGTATTCCGCCAGCTTTCTGCCCAAATGCTTCTCCTCCATGCCGCCCACGAGATGAAACCGAACGTCAGGATGCTGGCGCTTGATCCGTTTGGCCGCTTCCAGCAACTCGCCGACCCCCTTCGCTTTCATGATCCTGCCGACGAACAGAAAGTGGATAAGTCCGTCGGGAGGATACGCCTCGCCCCCATGCTCCTCCAGGTTGACCCCTGAACCGGGCAACAGTCGGGTCTTCGAGCGGACAATCCCTTTGTTTAAGAAGTACTGCCGGTTCGATTCATTTTGAAAGAATATGCAGGAAGCATTTTTCAAGCCCACCTTATAAAGCTTTAGCAGGGTCACTTGCAGCACCCCCTTGTTTTCCAAGACAGCGCCCGGATCCGTGATATTGGCCAAATACGGTGTGTTCGTGACCCGGCAGGCGACCCCGCCGTAAATGTTCGGCTTCACGGAATAAGTCAACACGGCGTCCGGCCTCAAGCCACGGATCGTGCGGATATAAAAGCGCAGCAGCCCCCCATCCCTTAAAAGATGGATTCCCCTGCGGTCGATGCGCGTACGGATGAACTTGCAGCCCAACTCTACCAAACGGGCCGTGTATTCGTCTTCAGGAAGCGAAATGTACACTTCATCGTTCTCGGCTATGAGCTTTTGCAACAGTTCTTTCCTGAATTGATACAAGCCCATCCCGGACTCTGCCAATACCAAAATTTTTCTGGCCATCCCTTTGCTCTCCTTGCCGGGACTCCCTTATAGTTCCCGCTCTTCGTGATATCTTAGTTCCTTCCTGGAAAAAATCATACTTCTTTTACGGAGGCGGGTTCTGTAGTCTGGGCTACAATTCGGGTAAATAAAACTTACACTCGTGGAGAAACGGAGTTATGTCTGTGATCACCAACGATCATCGGGAAGAGCAGTGCGTTTCTGGTCATTCTGCAACTTGGATAACGAGCTTTGAAAGGAATTCAAAATGGTGGGAATTCTTTTGGAACTGATGAATAGGGGTTGGGGAGGCGGATGCGTACTACCGGGTTGATGAGTTTTAGTATGGCCGCTGTGGAGTATACAAATAAAGACCCTAGGTTCCCCTAGGGTCGATAGCTAGCGAATCTTCAATTGTTAACCATCGTACCGTATATGTAGGTCGGCTGTGCCGGATGATTATAATTTGATTACGTTAGCGGCTTGCGGTCCACGAGCGCCTTCAACAATTTCAAACTCGACGGATTGGCCTTCTTCCAAAGTCTTGAAGCCTTCGGATTGAATTGCGGAGAAGTGTACGAATACGTCGCCGCCTTCTTCAGTCTCGATGAAACCATAACCCTTCTCTGCGTTGAACCATTTAACTTTACCTTGCATGCACTAACATTCCCTTCATTATCAAATAAGAGTGTGACCCTGTGACCAAGTCCACATTTCTGACTATACCACCCAAACTTATCCAGTGTCAATTCCCAAGGAAAAGGTTTTATTGTTAATAAATGTAACCCTGTGTCGAATTGACGCTTTAGGGAGTTAGTAAGCAGGTGTGGGTGGCGGGTCTAAGTTAGAAATACCCATTTCATCAAAACTTGAAACAGTTTTTCTCAATAAATAAAACTTCAAAGGCAACTTAGGGAATATTTTTTACGAGTTGGAACATTATTCACCTGACCCGTCCCCCTTTCACCTAAAAAGAAGTATAAGCTTGGCCTCCAAGTGAATATCATAAAAATCAAGTATTATGGAGTCGATTGTAGATACTCCTTAATACTATGATTTTAAAGGTTGATATAAAGCATAGGGGATTGCGAGAGAATACAACGCGGATAGAAGAAGCACCTATTTTTATTCCCTGGATATGGAACTAAAGTCTTGGAAACCACTAAAGATCTATGTTAATTATTCAACGATAAAGTCCTGATACTTTCGCTAGTACTTTTTAAAGTAGTCCATGTTAACCCATCCAGGGAATAAAGTAAGTTGTTAGCATATGATCCAACACATAAATTCGAACTTGAATCATACACAACATTATCAGCCTTTATGTTAGTAGATTGTTGACTACTCCATGTTTCACCGTCTATAGATTTCATAATGAATCCACCGCTACCGTACCATTTGTTCCCGTATAAGACGAATTCGTCATTGACGAGCACAAGAGAAGTAAAACTATCATAAATTGTCGAAACAGGAATTTTAATAGATTTCCAATTGACCGCGTCACTCGATGTTGCAACCCATTCCCATGAATGTCCATCTCGGCCATCTGTAAGAGCTATTACATATTTTCCATTACTATATTCCATCCCAACAGGAATTACATTATGCCCACTAATAAATCCATATTTCGGAGTGCCTACTTGCTGCCAATTAACCCCGTCCTCGGACTTTAACATATATAAATTAGTCCCCGCATTTCCAATTGTAAAAAAGGTATTGTTTAAATAATATACTTTAGTAATTGATCCACCGAATATTGTGGGTTTCTGATTTATATCGGTTACATCAAGATTCGATGAATGAGTTGTGGTGAAAGTCTCCCCGTTATCTTTAGATGTCATAATTACTGAGTAGTATCTATCCGTTCCTGGATATACCATCCCTCCAGCCGCTACTATAGTCCCGTTATAATCGGAGGCTATTGCTACTAATGGATCAGCGTTCCCCGCAACTTCTCTATAGTTGACTCCATCCGTGGATTTAAGAACTTTACCAGCATAATTCACCGAGGACTTTGATTCATCGTGTATGTAAGCTGTCATATAAGTGTCAGCCCCCGAAAAAGTTGATCCAGAATATACATAATTATAACTATACATTCTGGATGGAAAGACCAACTTTTCAAAGTTCCCTTTGATATTTCCACTTTTATTTATCCCGTTATTACTGTTACTTCCACCAAACATAATAGCGGGATAGGGAGTATCGGCACTAGCCTGACTTATAAAATTAGTATTGATAACTAGAAATAATGAAAATAAAATCAAACTGAATTTTTTCATAAGTTCTCCTCCTAAGTAATATGAATTGAAACCGCTATTATTTCTTTATCGTCATTAAAATACAATAAAAACCGATGCCCCCTCTCGACATAAAATCGGAGAAAAACAATGTTACACCCATATTTGTATTTTCCTGTATATATTATATCATAGTATGTAACATTGTGATACAAGGGTGATTGAAATTTGATATCATGCCTTTTTATAAATTACAGGAAATTAATTATAAAAGTGAAGGAAGGGAGGAATAAAAAAAGGAGCGCCTTGCATGATAGGATTTGAGGCACTAAAACACAAAAACCTAACATGAAGACGCCAACTTGGTGGAAGTCTCGTCGGAATTTAGCTATTATCATTCAAGTATTTAGGTGATTAATTATTTTTCTAATTCCGTCATCAATCCCATCGTTCCAACTCCAACCCAACTCATTTAATTTTAATGTATTTGCATATGAATCCATGATTTCCGATTCTCGATACGGTAAAGCACCAAATTTCAGCTTGGTTTTAGAGTTTGTTAAAAGATGGGCTGATTCAATAAAATGCCTTATTGATACACTCATTCCTCTTCCGATTTCTATCTCGTTGTAACAATCTGAAAATATATGTAAATTTTTTATCACAAGTCGATATGCAGAGGTAACATCATCTATAAATATAAAGTCTCTTTTTTGTTCCCCTAGAGTCAGATCCAGAGATGGTATATTATTCAACATTTGCGTAATCACATGAGTAGTGAATTTATTGGGGCCATCATTCGGTCCATAGACATGCTCTAAACGTGCATTTATGAATTTTGTCTCCTCTTTATTCTGAAAAAAGGGAACCAACTCTAAAAAATATCGTTTTGTTTTCGAATATGAACCGAGATACTTATAGTTTCGATGAGCTGGTTTATTGAAAAAGGTATCGGTATTTATAAATGCATTGATTTTATGTTCAAGAGCACTTTCCAATAACTTCATAGGGAAAACTACATTACTTTCTATTTGTTCGCTTAAAGACTCTCTACTGCCATAAGATGTTGCCGCGTGGATTACAACATCGATACTTTCATTTTCAAACACACTTTTAATTGTAGTTTTATCGATATCATACGACACTATTCTGTCTAAATAGTTAGAAATACGATCGGTGTTGGAGAAACTCCTTTTTATAATAATTACGTGATGATCATCCTCCAACAACCCTTTGACAAGGTGACTTCCTACGAAACCTGTTCCGCCAGTTACAAGAATTCTCATTGTCCCAATCCTCTAATTTATCGGCTGATATATTCAAGAATTTGATTCTCACAAACTTCTCTCATATCTCTTTCATTCATGTACGCATAATTCCACTCAATGATCTTTTCAATGGATTGTTCCAGTGACCATTTAGGAGCCCATCCCAATTTATACTTTGCTTTTGACCAGTCAAGTTTCAAATAATGCGCTTCATGAAACTGATTGTCACGCCTTATCTGGAAACTTGCCTTCCCATTGCCCCATTTGGAGCAAAATCTTTCAACAATCCACTGAACCGTTCTAGCATCATCGTCTTTCGGCCCAAAGTTCCAAGGTTCTGCATATTCGCAGCCGTAGAGATAAAGCTTTTCTGCCAGCACTAAGTATCCACCCAACGGTTCAAGTACATGCTGCCAGGGTCTAATAGAGTCGGGATTTCTGATAATAATGGGGCTATTGTTTAATAGAGACTTCACAATATCTGGTACAAGTCTGTTATTAGACCAGTCCCCTCCTCCAATGACATTACCAGCCCTTGCAGTGGCTATCGCTACCCCATGCTTTTCATAATTTTCTGAATTAAAGTAGGAGTTTCGATAAGAGGAGGTGACTAGCTCCGAACAAGCTTTACTGCTTGAATAGGGATCATACCCCCCCATCGGTTCATTCTCGCGATATCCCCAGTGCCACTCTTTATTTTCATAGCACTTATCTGTTGTCACGTTTATAACAGCCTTTATATTATTATCCGTTCTCCTAATCGCTTCCAGCAAGTTAACAGTACCCATAACATTTACCATATAGGTCTCAACCGGGTTAATATAAGACTCTGTAACAAGGGGTTGAGCCGCCATATGAATAACGATTTGAGGCCTAGCTTCCTTTAATGATTGTTCTAACAACTCTAAGTTCCTAATGTCACCAATTATACTTTTTTCTATAACCGATTCAATTTTACACGTTTCGAATAAATTTGGTGTCGTGGAAGGAGGTAATGAATAGCCCGTTACCTTAGCACCTAACCGCGTTAGCCACAATGATAACCAAGACCCTTTGAAACCGGTGTGCCCGGTCAAAAATACCTTCTTATCTTTCCAAAAGTTTTTATTTCTCATTGTTTGTCACCACATCCAAACCCCATGTTTTCCACGGAGCTCTCCCCATTTTCCATAACTCTTCAAGGAGGTTCTTGTCTCTGATAGTATCCATGGGTTGCCAAAACCCTTCGTGTTTATAACTCATTAATTCACCGTTTTTTGCCAATCCTTCTAATGGATCTTTCTCGAAGACAGTAGTATCATCAGAAATATAGTTGAAGACCTCCGGTTGCAAAACAAAGAAGCCAGCGTTAATCCAGGCTCCGTCTCCTTTGGGTTTTTCCTGAAAGCCTTTAACTTCATTGCTAGCAGTAATTGTAAGTGCGCCAAATCTTCCGCTTGGTTGTACCGTAGTTACCGTTGCAAGTCTTCCATAAAGCTTATGCTTCTCAACCAATTCCGTTAAATTAACGTCCGAAACCCCATCACCATAAGTAAGCATAAATGGCTCATTTCCTACATATTTTTGAATTCTTTTCACCCTGCCGCCGGTCATGGTATCTAAACCGGTATTCACTAAAGTTACCTTCCAAGGTTCCGCTGTATGGTTGTGAGTAATAAGTTCATTATCATTTCGAAAGTCAAATGTTACATCCGACTCATGTAAAAAATAATGAGCAAAATACTCTTTAATATAGTAACCTTTGTATCCTAAGCATATGATAAAATCATTAAATCCATAGAATGAATAATGCTTCATAATATGCCACAATATCGGACGTTCGCCTATTTCAATCATAGGTTTCGGCTTGAGATGTGACTCTTCACTTATCCTAGTTCCGTATCCACCCGCAAGAATAACTACTTTCACTACGAAGGCCTCCTAGTTAGCAGTTTTTGATAGAACAAATTCTCTTATCTTTTCGATTACATAATCAATCATGGCATTAGTTAGACCAGGATAAACCCCCACTAAGAATGTATCATGTAATATCTTATCCGTATTCGTTAAGTCCCCATACACTCTATAGTTAACACCTTGATATGCAGGTTGACGAATTAAATTTCCAGCAAAGAGCATACGTGTCTGAATTCGGTTTTCCTCAAGAAAATTAACGATTTCGTTCTTTGTAAACTTCGCCCCATCACGAACCGTCAATATGAATCCAAACCAACTCGGATCCGCATTGGCAGTTGCCCTAGGTAAAATGAAGTAATCCTCTAGATCTTTTAATCCCTGGTATAACCGATTGAAATTGTTTTTTCTTGCTTGGACAAAGTCAGGGACCTTCTTCAACTGTGCCACTCCAATAGCAGCCTGCATATCTGTAACTCTCAAATTGTATCCTATATGAGAATAGGTGTACTTGTGGTCATAACCGTATGGCAGAGACCCTAATTCCCAACCAAACCGTTTACCACACGTATTGTCACAACCCGAAGGGCACCAACAGTCCCGTCCCCAATCTCGGAAAGATTCAATTATAGTTTTCAACAGAGCATTATTGGTATATACAGCTCCCCCTTCCCCCATAGTCATATGATGAGGAGGATAAAAACTTGATGTTCCAATATGTCCGTGGGTGCCAGTTAATTTTCCATTGTAAGTAGATCCTAAGGCGTCACAATTATCTTCAACGACCCAGAGCTCGTATTTGTTGGCAATTTCAAGGACTTTATCCAGTTCAAATGGGTTACCCATGGTATGGGCAATCATAATCGCTTTTGTCTTTGGTGTAATAGCTCCTTCGATACGCTCCGCAATGATGTTATATGTTCCTAGCTCGACATCAATAAAAACTGGAATAGCTTTGTTTTGAACAATTGGACCAACTGTGGTGGGAAAGCCAGCCGCCACAGTAATAACCTCATCCCCCGGCATGATGCGCTTCTCTTTTAATTTAGGGGAAGTTAAGGCTGAAATAGCCAATAAATTAGCTGAGGATCCGGAATTTGTTAACAAAGCATATCTTACTCCCAAATACTCGGCAAATTCTTTTTCAAACTGCTTATGGTATCTTCCTGCTGTAAGCCAAAAATCTAATGAGGAATCGACAAGACTTCTCATTTCTTCTGCATTGTAGACTCTGCCTCCATAGACGATAGTAGTAGACTCATTATTATTTTTATTTGAGTGGAATAAGTTATGGTAATTTTCAACACTGTACAAAATCTCTAATCTTAAAATCTTCTCAAGCTCTTTCTTGTCTAGTTCTGAATAGAATTGAATGTCTTCTGAGTTCAAACTAACTTTTTCACGTATATCCAGATATAGCGGAGTAGCAAAATCAGAATGATTAATTTCTAGGTGATAATTGATGGAGAAATCTTCAGGTTGTTTCTTGTGTAACAAATAGCCATAAGCCATCTGTCCATTAGTAATTACTACATGACTATTAATACTTTTAACTAAGACCATATTCCCCTGTTGTTTTAACACTTTTGCGGCACTCCTTCTGACCCTATGCAATTTTAGAAATCCGTTCCGATAATTGGTCATAAAAAAACAGCTGACTGGCAGTTCAATTTACCCTATCTCATTATATACAGTATATCTAAATCAGGACTTAAGGGACATTATAAAGTTACCGAAGGATGCATATTCCATATAATTCAAAATCAGATAATAAATTTAATTTTAACGAATTGTCAAATTACAAAATTATACATCTCTCAATTGGATAAAGTTAATGCTATAATTTACTTAAAAAAGGTGCTGAATTGAAGATGACAGAAAAAGAATTATCAATACAAATCGATCAGGATCTACAAAAAATAGACAGTCTGTTAGACAGTCAATTGATTGATGAAGCATACACGGAGTATGTTAATCTTTTAGAAAAGATAGAAGGTAAGGAATATAAAGATATTAATCGTCAATATAAAGCTAAAGTTTATATCTCTTTTGCTTATTTTCTGTTCAGTGGGTCTCAATTCAACTCTTTTTTTGAAATGCTATTGAAAGCCCAGGAATACGGACACCCAAAAGATGAAATAGAAGAAGTAATTTTAGAAGCTTTTGTTAGGCCTAACCTTAATGAATTTAGAAATCTTTATGAGGCCAATATTAATTTCTTACATAAAAATAATTATATAGATATTGAAAAAATCATACATTTCGATGATCTACCATTCTGGCTCCTTCCCAATGGTATCCCTAATGAATACTATTTATATAATAAGAGTCAGAAGCTTCTACAAGATAAAGTGACTTTATTTACCTACAAGCAAGTACAATCTCTTCCGACTTTGGATGCCTTTTCAGACTATTTATTACTAGGGGATTGGAATTGGAATACTGTATTGGCATATAACAATTCCGCTAGAAAAAGAAGTAAAAAAACTTATGTCGTACTAAAAGATATTGAAAAATCCCTCTCATGCTTACAAGGTGCATTATTAAATAGTGCAATAATCTCTAATGTTGTGATATTTGATTCCCTTGATCGCTTCAGACAATATATGTCCAGTTCTGATTTATTTCTCCCAAGAAATATAATCAACTTATCTGACAGTAGTTCAATGCCTCAATATATTTTGGATGAAATTCATGATAACCGGATTCATAAGGATAATCGAAAGGGCAACCGCGTTTTGCTTAGCGTTTGTATTCCTAGTTACAACAGAGGAAAAAGAGCGTATGAAAATGTAGTTCATCTACTGCAATCCCAATACGATGAGGAAATAGAAATTATTTTATCTAATAACGGGACACAAAATGAAACAAAAGCATACTATGATAAAATAAGTGAAATTGAAGACGCAAGATTAAAATACTTTGCCTTTAACGAGAATCAAGGATTCGCCAGTAACTGCTGCAAAGTCTGCGAATTGGCAAGTGGAAAGTTTATATTATTGTTAAGTGACGAGGATCTTATCAATCTGAATAATTTGCATTTCATTATGAACAAATTATGTATCTCAAATGATACGATATCTGTAATGAGGACCTCCTCCACCACACAATACAACTTATCAAATTTGGTAGCGAATCCCGGAAGGGATGCCTTGATAAATTTTATGTTATCTTCTAATTATATGTCAGGTATTATTCTAAATAATAAACTTCTCAAAAATTATAGAGGAATCGAGTACATTAAAGAAAATCTAAATAACAGTGTTTGTTACTGGTATCCTCATATGTATTGGGAGTTATTGTTGTGCCAATATGGATTTGTTGAGAGTACAGATCTTGTTCTTGTAAACGAAGGAAAAGCTGAAAAGAGTGAATTCGATAAGTTAAAGATAGATGACGAAGTTGTAATACCCTATTATGCATCAATTAAAGGTCGATTGGAGCAGCACGAAGGGTTTACCCATATTTTTCGGGATCTAGAAATTTGCGCTAAGGACCCCGGCCTTTATAGGGAAATGTACCTTCAACTTTGTGCAAAAACTTTGTTTCTAACAACGGTTTCAATAAATGGATACTACAAAAGAACAAGTACGGACTATAAACAATTATATGAACAAGTGTACGAGTTTTGCTCAAGTGAAAGTTTCTATAAAACTAAGATTAGTAATACTAACGACAATTATCGAAGTGATCTAGAAATACTGGCTCAAATTTACGGCCACTTTAAAAAGTCGATATAAAGCATCTAGCGCTTCAAGCAGACGTAGGCACCGTATATATAATTAATCGCCTGAGTTCTTCCTATCTTTGTAAAAAGTTTAAGCGGCCCTAATCCTTTAGATTTAGGCCGCTTATTGGGCTTTTAGTTATCCCCTGCAAGAGAGAATTCTACTGATCACTCTGTCTTCCCATGTAATCAATTCGCTTGATTATATTCTCGCTACTTCTTACCTTTATATCTTCGGTAAACACTCTTCACAGCTGCAATTACACTACTAACATCATCATCAGTCATCTTGGGAAACAAAGGAATTGTAATAGCTGTTCGGTAGTAATTTTCAGCGTGAGTGCAAGGCTCGAAGGAATAGGGTAATTGTTTATAATACGGTTGATTGTAAACGGGAATGTAATGCACATTGACACCTATATTTTCATTACGTAATGCTTGGAACACTTCGCTTCGATCAAAATAATTAGCTTCCCACCTCGTCACATATAAATGCCAAGAGGATTGCGTGCCCTCAAGCTGATATGGGAGAATCAGGCCCTCCATATTGGATAATTCTTCGTTATAAATGTCTGCTATTTCTCTTCTTCTAGCCACAAAATAATCAAGCTTATCCATTTGTGAGATGCCAAGGGCTGCCTGCATATCAGTCATTCGATAATTATATCCTAGGGCCTGCATTTCATAATACCATGGGCCGTCATTTTGGGTTAGTTCATCAGGTTCTCTTGTCATCCCATGATTGCGGAATTGAAGAAGCTTCCGGTAAAACTCTATATTATTGGTTACAATCATCCCTCCCTCCCCAGTAGTTACATGTTTCACAGGATGAAAACTAAACATGGTCATGTCTGCCAATCCCCCAACCTTGTGACCGTTATAACTGGCACCAAGAGAGTGGGCTGCATCCTGTATAAAGATTAAATTATGATCACGTGCGATCATGGAGATGCGATCAGCCTCTACAGGTTGACCTGTTAAATCAACAGCAATAATTGCTTTGGTTTTATCCGTTATTTTAGTTTCTATCTGCTCAGGTGAAATGTTATAAGTACGCATATCTATATCTGCAAAAACCGGCGTTCCCCCTTGATATAGAACACTGTTACTGCTAGCTAAAAAGGTAATGGGACTTGTAATGACTTCATCACCGGGACCTATGCCTGCTGCATAGCACGCGCCGTGAAGGGCCGCTGTCCCATTGGTAAAAGCTACGGCATACATAGCCCCTACATACTTTGCCACCTTTGATTCAAATGCCTTAATAGCAGGCCCCTGTGTAATGAAATCTCCACGAAGCACCTCAACTACGGCGTTAATATCATCTTCATCCAGCCACTGTTGGCCATAAGGTAATAGGCTCGATCTTTTCCCCGTTTCCATTTCAGTCCCTCCTTTAAAGAGAAAGGCTGGCTCAAGCAAGCCCGCCTTCACTGATCCATTCTCTTGTTCTTTTTATCCCCTCTTCCAACGAAACCTGAGGTTCCCAACCAAGTAAATCTTTTGCCTTCCCTGAATTACAGAGGAGTTTCTGAATTTCGCTCTGGGGATGGATATGTGGTACATGTCTGATCCTTGAGGAGTCGCCTGCGATTAATAGAGCCAAGTCGTTCACGGAGATATCCCGGCCTAGACCGGCGTTCACAATTTCTCCATTTACCCGGTCATTAAAACCGGCAGCGACGACAAAGCGGGCACAATCTTCGACATACAACAGGTCTCTTGTTTGAGTGCCTTCACCATAAATGTTTAAAGTTTTACCTTCAAGGTCATTCTTTATAAAGATGGCCACTACTCCACCTTCACCACCCGTTTTCTGGAATGGCCCGTAGGTGTTAAATGGACGAATAACAACTGTAGGAAGACCATATGCGTAATAATAGGAAAGGACCATGTTCTCCGCCCCAATTTTCGCCCCTGCGTAAGGAGAGGCTGGCTTGGTAGGGTGATTCTCATCAATCCCCCTTTCATCATTACAACGATCATAAACCATACAGGTACTCATAAATACAACCTTGGTATTATGCTTACGGCATTGCTCTAATACATAGAAAGTTCCGATCGTATCATTATTGAAAGTTGTCCGCGGATCATCAATGGAGTCTTGAACGTTAATAGATGCTCCGAGGTGATAACAGATTGAGAATTTATTTTCCGTGAACAAATCATCAAGCAGTTTTTCGTCTAAAATACTTCCACGGACAAACGCTTTGAAGTTGGGGTATTCCATCAGTTTAGAAATATTAGATTCGCGCCCATTTGAGAGATCATCTAAGATCCAGAGATTATGTCCCTCGTCTAATAGACTTTTAGCAACCCAGCGGCCAATGAAGCCTGCGCCACCTGTAAGCAAGATATTTTTTGTCAATCTAAATAACCTCCCATGTAAGCGGTGTCCCCTTGCTAACATCGCAAGATACTGCTCTTCCAAGTATTTGATCCAAGTATTTTGTAGGCAAACCAAGGCCGGGACGAATGGCTTTCACGTTATCTCGTGTAAGAATGTCCCCTTTCTTAAGAGTTTGCGAGATATAAAGTGATCGACGGTGCTTTAATGATTCTTTCTCTCTCTCTGTTGCCCCATAAGAAACATTTCCGAGCGATAACCAAGCACGCTCAGTTTCAACAACAAGCGAAGCCATTTCCTCAGGCTCAAGGGAGAATGCAGAGTCTACCCCACCATCAGCACGACGTAGTGTAAAATGCTTTTCCACAACCGTTGCCCCCAGAGCAACTGCTGCTACTGAAACCCCAACTCCCATTGTATGATCGGATATCCCTACTGAACATTTAAAAAGATCTCCCATGTGCGGAAGTGTAAGAATATTGGTATTGTCGGGGGCAGCCGGATAAGTGCTTGTACATTTCAACAGAACTAAATTCCTACATCCAGAAGAACGCGCTTCACGAACAGTTTCATCTAATTCCGCTATGGAGGCCATACCAGTAGAAATAATAAGCGGTTTTCCTGTGGCCGCTACCTTACGAATTAACTGAATATCCGTATTTTCGAAGGAGGCTATTTTATACGCTGGTACGTCAAGACTCTCGAGGAAGTCCACTGCCGTTTCATCAAATGGTGTACTAAATGCCAACATCCCATGTTGAGCAGCACGCTCAAAAATTGGCTTGTGCCATTCCCATGGGGTATACGCTTCTTGATAAAGATGATACAAGGAGTTTCCTTTCCATAAACTATTAGGATCTTCGATATAAAAGTCCCCATCATGAATATCAAGAGTCATTGTATCGGCCGTATACGTTTGCAGTTTCAAAGCATCCACACCTGCGGCGGCAGCCGCATCAACGATTTGCAGTGCACGTTCCAGGGACTGATTGTGATTACCTGACATCTCTGCTATTATAAATGGTTTGTGATTTTTACCAACCCATCGGCTTCCAATTTGAAATTCCATTAGAATTCCTCCTTTAATAATGAGAGTAGAGGATGCTCCCCTTTTTTGATTAGAGGGTCCATAAATTCCAGACATGTCCGACTTCTCTCAGCAATGATCTCTGGATTTCTTATTTTATCTATAAGAAATTCTTCAATGTCATTCGATGTTACGTCAGCCGACTTCCCCAAGTTCCAAATTAACCCTAGACGTTCAGCTTCCTTCACTGCGGCAATTTGATTATCGGCAATGGCGATAACACCTGAAGGTACTCCCATACAGCATCTTTCCCAAAGCGTAATCCCACCAGCCCCTATTGCCAGATCAACTTGTTGAAGCAACTGGTCCATCTCTACTTTTTCAAAATATTCGACGTTAGGGAGGCCATTACAAACAGACTTGATATTTTCCTTATATTTGTTAGCTGGCCCGGCAATAATGTAAAACTTAAGTTTGTCTCCCCTTGACCCTAAACTTTCAATTGCCGATAAGACTTTTTCAATTTCGCGGGTCGGATCACTTCCTCCGAAATTGACCATCACTTTACGCACCCTAGTTCTTGGTTGCTTTATTTGTGCATAGTATTCAGGCTTAAGCAACAAAAAGGCGGGACCCAATAACTTTTGACAATGCAGGGGAACTAGAGCATCATACCTCGAATTAAAATTTGGATACAAATTCTGGTCTAAAAGGATGTCACAATCATGGAATCTATTCGCCAAGTCATCAATAACAATAATTTTTTCAAGAAGCGGTCGAACCCTCTGTTCCCATTTCACGTCAATTTGATAATGATCAACGATTATCCATTGTACTCCCTCTTGGTTTAAGATTTCAATCGTCTGCTCCACATCATTGTTCAAATCGATCCCTGTGTGATTGTCTTTGAAAATAGCTCTCCACTCAAACTTATAATTTAATAATAGATTCGTAAGATCTGTTGGCAAATTCTCATTACATATAAATAACATCCTTACTGGAAAACCTCCAGCTTCCAGCATACGTGCAAGATTGATACAACGCATAAAATGACCAACACCTATTTCCGAAGAGGCGTCCGTACGCATAGCTATTGTCTTCAATTTTTATTCTCCCAATTCTCCATGACTTCAAAGATCTGTAGTAAATTATCCACTTGAAAATCTGCTTGGAATTCTTCCGGTAAAATGGAGCGAAAGAAAGCACCTTGGTTTATCTGAATAGTTTTAATGCCAAGAGGCTTAATACCAACGAAGTCTTTGTTTGGGTTATCACCTACATAGACTATCTCTTCATATGCCGCTTTCTCTGCAAAGGCAATTTTTTGAAAACAATAAGGAGAAGGTTTCGAGTGAATTCGACCGTAGCGATAAGTGATAAAGCACTTCTTCACTCTTTGATCCAGTTTAAGAGCTCTGATTTTGTTATACTGGACGATCTTGTTTCCATCAGTTACGATATAAACCGGTTTCCCTTTTAATCTGTCCAATACCATTTCCGCCTCATTAGACAACTTGATATCTGGTGTATGCCCTCTATATACTGATATACATTTTTTCAAGTTTTTTGAGGTCAACAAATTATGCTCCTTCAACACTCCATTAAATACCGCGCCGCGTCCTTCTTTTTCGAGCAGTTGAAGCATTTTTTTATAAGACCTTTCTGGGTCTATAGCAAAAGAACTATAAAGAAATTCGGCAACTGCTCGAAACCCGCTCTGCACAAACTGAATCTCTTCATACAATGTATCATCCAGATCAAAAACGTAAACTCTGACACTCATATTATATAATCCTCCGGGTAACGGATGAGCATTTTGGGGTGGTTTGATTTTTGAAAAGAAATATGATCTATTGGCTTATTCTGCATCTCTAAGAAAAACCAATAGAAACTATCAAGCCCCATTTCAATACTAAGTGTAGACGCACCGCCAAATCTACAATTGCATTCCAGGACATGAACCTGCTCTTGAGCGTCTACAATAAATTGCAAAAGCACATGCCCTCGAAGTTGCAGCTTTTCCGCGATTGCCCTACTCATATTTTCTAGTTGGGGATTTTCACATGCAATAGTAATTTGCGATTCCCCTCCCTTGACTTGAACCCTTTTTCGGACAACGACTCCCTTGGTCTTTCCTCTTGCATCCATATACATGTCAACGCTATACTCAGTACCTTCAATATATGGCTGATATATCGGTTGCTCCATTTTTTTTGCATGCAGGTTAGCCGAGTGCTGATTGAGATTGATCCCCATGCTTCTTGCTCCAGAGCCAAAACGTTCTTTGACAACATACTTCCTGATCCATGGTTCTGGTTGAAGCACTGTCGGGATAGAGGGAAAGCCCATTTCTGACAGCGTGAGGTGAAATAGATATTTATCCAGACAACGCTCAATCGCCGCACTATCGGAAATCATGACATGTATTCCAAACTTTTGGAAGTACTTCTGATGCTTAGCGAAATAAGTGAGCTCACCATCCCTGCTTGGTAACACGAAAGAGATTTGATGCTTTTTGCAAAAATCAACGAAAGATTCCGGAGTTATTTCTTTGAGTGAAGGACAATTCCAGAATCGATCAACAAAGTACTTTCCAATGCACTCTTCATCTGTATCCATGCCGAATAATATGCTATCTTTCCCCATCTTGTTAAGTGCTTTTCTTACGGCTTTAATCATCGGAATTTTCTTGGAAATACTCGTTATCAAAACATTCATAGGACCTTCACTTCCTTCAGACAATCTTGTTACTCACCAAGTTTTTTTTGAACAACTTCAGAATTAATAAGAACTAGATCAGGTCTAGCTTCCAGCAACGCTCTTATATCCGGCCAGAAAAAAAGGGCTCCTTTATATAATTCCTCGTATATAATACGAATTAATTCCCAGTCCTCTTGAGTATCTAGAGTTATTCGGTAGCGGGACTCATCCGTCAGATTGCTATATGAGTGGTAGTTGAAGATTTCCGGATGCTGGTAGATGTACGGCGTTACGTGCTCAAATTCATATTCTTTGTGGGCATTTAGATACGCCTTCTCCAAAGCAGCAAAAGTAAACACCTCTGTGTCCAGTCCTCTTGGAAAGGTGCCACTTAAACCACTACTCGAGTAATCATAACTATGTTGCAAGAAATGGCGAATTACCTGATCAGAGATGTTGGGATCTAATAATGGACAATCCGAGGTAACACGAACTACCACATCCGCACCCGCCAGTTTGGCAGCTTCATAATAGCGGCTCAACACGTGATCTTTGCTACCACGATAGACAGAGGCCCCATATCTTTCAGCTTCCCGGCAAATTTCATCATCCTCGTCTAAAACGGTTGTAGCCACAACAACCTGATTCACTGAAGGTACAACTTGACATCGAGTGATCACATGTCCTAAAACCGACTTATCAATTAACCTTTTCATTACCTTGCCAGGTAATCTAGTTGAGCCCATTCGGGCCTGAATAATGGCTGTGATGTTCATTAAATTCATCCTTTAAGTTATTACTATATATGAACATAATGGATTAAGAGGACTGCGTTGAATAGCAAATGTATTTAATCCAATAACCTCTTTTAGAGCCTGGGTTTCCCCCGGGAATTTTGAGTAATTAAGTTCATCAAATGCTAGGATCGTTCCCTTAGTAGTGTGCTCCATAATAGCCTCGAGACAATCACGTGTTGGTTTATACAAATCAAAATCAAAATAAGCAAGTGAAATAATTGTTTCGGGATGCTCCTTCAAATATTTACTCACTGTCTCGGAAGCATCACCTTTTATTAATTCATATTTCTTGATATGCGACAAAGGACTTTCCATCTCATGAAAATTCAAGATTTCCTCTAATTGTAGTTCATAGTTATCAGAAACGGAATAATCCCCCGCTTTTACATACCCTCCATCTTCTGGCCCAACATCGATAAAGCCGCTAAAGGTATCGAAACCGACAATTTTTCTATTATAATTATAAGGTTCATAAATACCTCTGAATGATTCATACAAAGCCAAGTTCTGACCCCAACGCACTCCAAATTCCATAATAACTCCATGGACATTGATAATCTTCTTATATAGGTCATGAATATATAATATTCTTGATAAGCTTGGTCTTCTTAAGTATAAACCTAAATTATCAAGCAACTCGGAGTCTGGTATATCTGAATTTCTTAGCCTTTTCGCAACCTCGATTCTACGTTCAATTTCATCATTTTTTGCGTTTCCTATTGTTTTACTCATTTTATACCGCCTTCTCGCTTCTTTTGAAAAAGCCCGTAATCTGCCTACCAATTCCCATTTCTGCATACAATCTATAGAGTTTGTTGGTTTTTTCAATGGAGATATTATGAAGCAAATTCTCTACCTTTAATCTAGCATTATGCGATTCCTTACCAACTTCTGGTTTTATTTTGTAATTTGAATAAGAATTAAATAAATCAAAGTCTATAGCATAGTCAGAGATCATATCAACGCAAGTTAGACCTGCAGTTTTGCATAACTCAATTAATCCATCATTATTAAAGTAAGATATGTGGTCAGGACTTACAATCCAAAATGGTTCTTTTACGTTTCCATTCGAGAGCAGTTCTTTTTGAACCACTGAAAAATCATTTGGCACTTCTATAACCAAGAGTCCCTCATTGGATAATAATGCAAGACAATATTCTAACATGCCCAAGGGATCAATCAGATGCTCCAATACATTATCCAGCCACAAAACGTCATATCTTTGCCCTTCACTCCCTAATCTCTTCAATGATTGAATAGGATCTCCCTCATCAAGGAATTTGAGCATTTCAGGATTATGAGTTTTACATCCATGGACTGAATGATCTAATCCCTTTACGTTCCAGCCGCGCTTCTGAAAGAAGCTAAGCCCCCAACCTTCTCCACACCCAATATCTAAAAAACGCTTGTTGGTAGCGTCCAATATCCCCTGCTCAATTAAAATATGATATTTTTGTTCGAGTTTGTTATTGAAATATATAATTTCCTCATTACTGTACGACCTCGAATAAGTGCTTTTCGATTCTTGATAGTATTTATTTTTGTAATAATCTTGTAGTTCCGTTTCTGATGGTTTATCACTTAATTCAAAAAAACCATATATATTTTTAAGTACTTTATCGTTTAACATAAGTAACCCCTTTTGTGCCGCTCAGTTTGATATCAGTCTAGTAGATTATGATCTCTCAGGAGCTCATTTAATTCATTAGCGCTAATAGGTTGTAAACCATGGGAACTGTAACTTTTTTTCGTACTTGGACTTGCTCCTGAATAATTTTGAGGTGTGAGAAAAGAATTTCTTATAATAAACATATCACTGGTTTCAAGAGCCCCAGTAGATTCCTCCTCAGTCATTAATTCTTCATACATTTTCTCGCCAGGCCGAAAACCTATTTCCTCAATTTTAATGCTATCCGGATCAATTCCTAACGTTGTGGAATAATTCCGAATAATAACTTCTGCCAAGTCTATAAGTTTTACGACCGGCATCTTTAACACAAACGTTTCTCCACCTTGTGCAATTTGCATTGCTTTCATGGTAAGTTCCGTAGCTTGCCTCAGTGTCATCATAAACCGGGTCATATCTCTACAGGTTACCGTAATCTTACGAGACGTTTTGATCTGCTGCTTGAATAAGGGAATTACTGAGCCTCTCGAACCCATTACATTACCGAATCGGACAGCTGCAAAAACGGTTTTCTTGGACCCTGCGTGATATTGAGCGGCAGTAATTAACCTTTCCGCCATCAACTTCGAAGCACCGTAAGTGTTAGTAGGGGAAATTGCTTTATCGGTACTAGTAAAGACAACTCTCTCAACTTCGCAGGCCAGGGCGGCCTGAATTACATTCTGAGTGCCAATGATATTTGTCTGGACTGCTTCAAACGGGTTATATTCACAAGCAGGCACATGCTTCATGGCTGCAGTATGAAATACAAAGTCTATGTCCTGCATGGCTCTTTCCAGTCGGTTATAATCCCGAACATCACCGATAAGATATCGAATGTTGGTAAACTCTTTATACTCTTGCTGGAGTAAAAACTGCTTATATTCATCTCTACTAAAAACTCGAACAACCTGAGGGTGATCAGCCAAAATACTATTTAGTAAGCTTTGGCCAATTGTTCCTGTGCCGCCAACGATTATTATTTTTTTACCACTAAAAAATCCTGTCATCTCGTTCCCCCAAGTTGTTTAAGCGTTTTTTTTCCAAACGAGCTATAGCATTTTCCAAAATTACAATCAAGTGTGGAGTAAATTCGATAATCTTGGTTAAAAGGCTCCCTAAATGCTTAACAATCAACGCCGACTTTTTATAAGGATCCTGTGTTTCTACAATTGTCGGAACGTATCTTAGATAAATATTAATGTATTGTTCTAGGGAAAAAGAATAAAATGTCTTAAATACCTCTTTATTAGTGATCCATTTCCAACTATCGTTTACTTTCAGTAGAGCCCGATTTAAATCCTTGGAATTCCCCCTTTTGCTGCTTAATTTATCTATTGCTTCTTTCAATTCAATTATTTTTTTACTAATCTTATTGGTTTCTTTAAGACTCTGATTGAGCTTGTTTATAATCTTAGTAGTTTCAACTAGATAATTTGGGTTAGACTGATTCGCTTCAAAAATATTGTCGTAATTTTTTGACGGAAGCTCAAGTAGTTCCTTATAAAGTTTATCCATCGACTCCCACAAAGTTCCTTCGATCTTTGCACCATGCTTAGAAGTGTTGATGATGTTAACTTCATCCAAGTTAACTACTTTAATCAACATTTCTATATCTTTTAAGGTGGAGAGCATACTTTCTGTTGTGGGATTTTGATCTCCGTCAACATTGTCCACCCATAATTGGGCTGACTGTAAAACTATATCTTTGGTTTCTTGTGAAATATGATTAACCCCAGGACTGTAAAATTCTTTTTTAGGATATGATAAATCTTGCCCCATTAATATTATTTCTTTGGCACCAACGTACTTGGCAACCTGTATAGCAGTTCCCGTTACTGACATCGTGGATACGAAAACAGGGACATCTTTATCCTCATATAAATAAGAGCTTAATTTATTATTGAACATACCATACATCATGTTAGTCCTATAAATATCTAAAATTCCA
The DNA here is from genome assembly GCF_008084145.1 of Paenibacillus faecis. Lineage (GTDB taxonomy): Bacteria > Bacillota > Bacilli > Paenibacillales > Paenibacillaceae > Fontibacillus > Fontibacillus faecis. The sequence continues at coordinate 108,740 of NZ_VSDO01000003.1, forward strand.
TAATGAATCTGAGATATAAAAAGTAGTGGAACTTGAGTAGTATCCACATTTTCAAATACTTTGTAATTCGGTAGCCCACCGTCTATTGATATGACTAAATGAGGCTTAATTCCGTAATGCTGTAATGCTTGTATACTTGATCCTGCGGCTATAATAAAACACTTATCTCTTAGTTCAGACAAATAGTGGATATCTTCTTTTAGCGAAGGTCCGGACCCAACAATTATTACTTTGCAATCTTCGAATGCGTTTTTTAAAAAGGAAGCAGTTGGATAAGCTAAAGTATATGGTAAACTAAATAACACGTTCTCCAACCATGCGGTTTGAAAGCTTTGTAACGTATGAAAGTTTGTAATTTGATTAGCAAAGGCTTCTTTGATATGCCCGGTTAGTTCCTCCAAAAAGGTTGCATATAACTTTTGATACACGGGAGGGGCTAATACTAAGAATGACTCACTCACATTTTCTGAAATATGGTAAGCAAGCTGTAGCCTGATAAACTCATCAGCCCCCACAGCAATAGCCTTTATTTTTTTGTTTGAAAACAACTTGGTAATGTCTCTGGATTCTATTAATTTACGAAAAATTTGTCTGTCGGGTTCATAAATAACAATATTATTAATATGGGACAATGCCAAAACAGCCTCTAAGAAATAACCCATCCCCATACCAAATAGAAGAATAAAATTAGCCTCTTTTAATTCTCTTTTCGAAGCTAGCCATTTCCTTGCTTCTTCTGTTGCATTGTATTTACTATGGAGGTGTATATCTTTCCCTTCCTGTTTTACGATCAGATTCACTTCATCATTTAAAGTCTTCGTGTACTTATAACCAATTCTTTGTTCTTCTTCCTCATTTAATAACGGTAGCAAATCAGGGTAGCTTTGCTTAAAGAACTTAATGTTGTTTTCGAATACATTCATGTTTGTTCCCTCTTTGCTGTTCTCAATTGAAACCTTTGGAGATTTTGGGCTAGCTCGTACTGTAATATATCTCCTACCGAGACATAATCTTGATTATTCATACTTTGCTCAAGTTCACCCAAAGCTTTTTCGAGTATTTCTACTACCGAAAGATAATCAGGCACGCTGCTTCCCAATCTTAAATATAGCGTACGTTCAAACTGCAATGCCTGCATGATCCATTCCAAGCCTTGAATAACTTCTGAAAACTTTTGCCACACTTCTTCGTTTACATCCCCATAAAAAGAATCCGAGATCTCATTTACTGCCGGAATAAAATTAACTAAATAATTATTGAGGGAGATTTCCGTATCATCTATACTTTCCAAAAGGGATATTGTATTAATATCAATCTTCTCTATTATATTAATATTGTTAACAATGAACTGTTCATAGCTGCTATAAAGTTTTTGTCCGTCCACCTCCACATAATGAATCAATCTATCTCCACTGTAAATCTCAGCGGTTTCTTGCCTCCACCATTTGTCCAGTTCTTCTATTGAAGGGTTTAAAGTCGCCTTTTTATTACCATCAACATAAAAAATCAATGTAATCACCTTCTTCTAAGTATACTAATTATATCGGCGTAGTTTAAACTTTTCTGTATAGAAAAAATAAAAGGACCCCCGTTGAAGGGGATCCTTTATTTTACAAATCACTTTATTATCCGAGCAATTTAAGCACTGCTTGTGGTGCAGAGTTAGCTTGAGCCAACATTGCTGTACCAGCTTGAACCAAGATTTGGTTCTTCGTGAATGCTGTCATTTCTGTAGCCATATCAGCATCCTTAATACGAGAGTTAGCAGCAGAAAGGTTCTCGGAAGTTACACCCAAGCTGTTGATGGTGTGTTCCAAACGGTTTTGGTAAGCACCAAGAGCGGCACGGTTAGTCGAAACTGTGGAAATGGCAGACTTGATAAGCGCCAATGCAGATTTCGCACCAGTTTGTGTATCAAGCTTAATGTCCTTAATTCCCAGAGCGCTTGCACCGTTCGCAGACAAAGTTACATCCAGTGTTTCAGCTTTAGTTACGCCGATTTGGAAAGAAACTTTAGCGCTACCGCTTTTCAGCAAGCTGACACCGTTGAAATTGGAGTTGTCCGTAATTCTGTTGATTTCATTAAGCAATTCTTTAACTTCCGCGTCAAGATTCTTCCGGTCTTCTGATTGATAAGTACCGTTCGCAGATTGGTTAGCCAGCGTGTTCAAACGTTGCAGCATGGAGTGAACTTCAGTCAAGTCACCTTCAGCCGTTTGCAAAAGGGAGATACCGTCTTGAGCATTACGCTGAGCTTGGTTCAAACCATTGATTTGATAAATCATTTTTTCGGAAATTGCAAGACCGGCAGCATCGTCAGCAGCGCGGTTGATGCGGTAGCCGGAAGCCAGCTTTTCCATCGTTTTACTCATTTGAGTGTTGTTGAAGTTCAGGTTGCGGTTAGCGTTAATTGCGCCAACGTTAGTGTTGATAAACATTCCCATCGTAATCATCCTCCATGATTGGTTTGTATTGGCTACATCCTTGTGGCCTATTATTTATATCGGCAGAAGAAACTAATTATTTAGGTCTTTAGAAGAGTTTTTTTAATTTTTTTCATCAAAATAAAATGAAACAGGTGTTTTGCGGGCTCCACCATAATAAGCGTTCATCAGGGTTCGCTGATCCCTGATATTTTGAAAGTCGCCCCCTAAACTCTCCTTGTAGGCTGTCAACTTTTGTTGTAGCAGACTCATATTTTCGATGCACTCTTGCATAATCTCTACCAGTTCCGAGTCTTGAATACCCATTTCCGGTGCCATTTCATCCAGTTTCTTCTGTATCTCATTAATATCTGACGAAGTACTCTCCCACTGGTCCTGTAATTCCAGGAACTCGGCAGGGAGTTCCTCTTCACTTCTTAACCGGTCAAACAGGCCAAGCTGTGCTCTGGAGCATTGCAGCAGCTTGCCATACAGACTTTTTCGTTCCACCAACAGTGAAGTCACCGACTCAAGATTGTCCAAGTGTGCCTCCTTTTCCAATCTGGTCCCAAGCCTCTCTTAGCTCGTTCAGCAGACCTATAATTTCCTCAATAAAATCAACACGTTTTTTTATATTCGCGTCAATTAGCTTGTTTATCATATAAAAGTATAATTGACGCAAATTTCGTGCAATTTCCCCTCCCTCTTTCATGTTAAGAGAAGAGATCAGCTCATAGATGATATCCTGGGTCTTCTGGATATAAGTATTTGTATCCACGATATTATTTTGCTGAATAGCTGCCTTGGCCTGACCAGCAAATTGGATGGCCCCATTGTAAAGCATTAATGTTAACCTATGAGGGGAAGCCGTCTGGTATTTATTCTTCTGATACGCTTGGTAACCTGCTGTGTTAAAAGCCACTAGCTCCAACTCCCATTAATTGGATGATGAAGATTTAGTCAGAGATGCTACCTGACCCTTAATCCACGTCAATTGATTATTTAAACCTGACATCACTTTTTCCAAGTTCACAAATTTACTTTCCAGTGTCGCTTGTCTCTTTTTTAATCTCAGATCCATATTGTCCAATTGTTCTGTCATAAATTTTATATCGGATTCGTACGCGGTAATTCGTGACGCCATATAGCCGTCGGTACTCCGGGTCCAGGGGGTGAGATTATTTTCGAAAATGGCACCTATCCCATCAACTGCATCCCCTTTAGTTGTACTAGCCGTGAACATCTTTTGAACGGCTTCCGGATTCTCGGCCAGCTTACTCTTAAACAATTCGGTATCAAACTTAATTTCACCAGTCATTAACGCAGCAGTTTTAACGCCCTTATCCACTTCCAGCCCAATATCGCTTAGCAGTTTAAAACCTTGGACATCCCCTACAATGCTGTCCATCCAAGAACCAAGCTCATTACGGAGTGTTCTTAAAGTTGAATCGCCTTGTAAGGTTAGTGTTAAGGACCCGTCACTATTCTTACTGGATTTAGGTGTGTTTGCTTTTATTGTCTTAATAATATCATTATAGGCATCCACAAATGCTTGCACTTTGCTTACGATCTTATCCGTGTCTTGGCTGACCTTGACCGTTGACTCTCCCGTAGCGGTCAATTGCATCGTTACACCCGGGATTGCATCCTTAACCGAATTGGATGCACTGCTTACGGAAACCCCGTTAATTTTCAATTGCGCATCGCTGGCTGCTTGGATATGTGCATCAGCCGCATCGAATCCTAGCGCCGATTTCACGGAGCTAGACATAAAAATAACAGGATGATCCCCCGTCGGCTGCAAAACCTGTTTTCTATCTTCAGGAGTCAATGTACTCCAATTCGTGATAGGCTCCATAAAGTTGATTTCATGAGCAACACCGGTTTCTTTAGAGGTAAGGACCAACCGTTTTTCAGTAGAGGAAGTTTGCACAATCGAAGCAGAAACTCCGGATTTGGTGTTATTATTGATGCTTTTAGCCAAATTATTAAGTACTTCGTCAATATTAGCACCTGTCAATTCAATTTCCGCAATTTCCGAATCCGACACTTTCAATTGAATTTTCTGACCAACTAAGCCGCTAATATCAGCATTCTGTTGCATTACTTTACTTTGATAGACCCCTTGTTTAGCTAGATCAGTCACATTAATGGCATAGCTGCCTGCCAAAGCTGACTCACCCGCAGTTACCGTCATTTTTGTAGCATCCGATACCGTGGCATTGTTTACCGAAAAACTGCCGACTAGTTTCAAATCCGCCGCAGCATCCTTAAACTTAGTTAACTTAGTTCTCAGATTGTCAAAAACGCCCTTATAAGCTGTCGTGATTTCCTTCTTTTCTTCGAGCCTGTTATAAGGAATTCTCTCCGCTTTCATAACCGCATCAATGTATTCTTTCGAGTTAAATCCCGAGGCCAAGCCGGGAAACGTAACTGTTGGCATAAGTACCATCCTTTCTGTGATTTAAATTTTCTTATCGAAAAACATTCCTATCATTTCCTTCATTTTCACAGACAGTTCAATTAAAAACTCCGGAGGGAGACTGGTCAGGACCTCCTTCGTCCTCGAATCGATGATTTCCACATACAATTCTTCGGCTTCATCGCTGTATTTAAACTTTAGCTCTTTACCGGTCGACGCAATCGATTCGTTTAATTTTTTGGCTTGCTTTTCAAGTTCTTCTTGCTGCTCTTTTAAAAACTTTTGCGCTTTCAGCTCATTGATGTTAGCACTGTTGTCTGACAGGGACGGAGCGTTTTTTTTGATTCCGAGTTCCACTGATCTTACGGTGTCCGAAATATTACCATCCACGCGATTCATGTTGATATTCATCCAAACCCACCTGCCTTAAAAATGAATTTACATTTTAAAATTTTTCAGCAGGTTCAGGATTTGCTCTTGTTGTAATTGATTTGTGTGCTCCTTAGCTGCCAAATTCTCGGCAACGATACCTTCGTATAATTCTTGCCTTAAAATCTGTACATCCTTGGGAGCCAAAAACCCCAGCTTAATCTGATCCCCTTCGATCCCCAAAATTTGCACTTGAATATCACTGCCGATCATCACCGTCTCGCCGACTTTTCGTCTCAGCACCAACATTTAGGCTTCCCCCTTCGGTACCAACGGATGACGGACCGGAAGCTCCTGATCCTTGATAATATATTGACATCCTTTCTGGGAATGCGGAGAGAGGAGTATCGGAGCCATCAGGTTAACATAGAGCTCGTCCTGATTGATGTTCACAATTAACATAACCCCGACATCTTCCGGTGATATCAGTTCAAGGAACCCGATGGTCTCATCGGTGATGCGGAAGCTATAATCCTCCACAGCTTCGTGCGATGGCAGCAAAATAAAGCTGACTTCTTCTTCAAGCGCGTGCAGAACGAAAAAAGGAGTGCCTTCCATCGGAAGCAGGGCATACTGCCGGATATCGGGAATTCCCAGAATTCCCGATTCAAACAGATAGATCTGGCTGTCTTCAACTTCAAGCATTCCATATGCCTCACTATGCAATTTTTTCATTTTGGAAGGGCCCCTCTCGGATCAATCGAAATTTCGGGTGGATAGATACGAAAATCTATCACAACGCCCTGGTGAGGAATGGCCTCAACCGTCACTTCCTTTTGGCCGTTGCGCATGTAACGGTCATGAGCGATTCGTCCGAAGACATTTTTCTCCCCGGCGGCTATATTCATCATCCGGTCACCTTCTTGCGCCTTAATAGCTACATTTTGAATCGCCTGGGTACGGGCTTGTTGTTCCAGTTCTTTGCCTAATGTCATCGGTCGCTTTAATTCCAGATCGTTAAATACGCTTGTCCAATCCGTCTCCATTTCGGCCGATTTCATCCGAATATTTAATTCAGCTGGGCGATAAGCTCCCCAATCACTTGACAGCATAGGTTGAATCCCTGGCATATTTCCTCCTTCGCTTTGCAGCCTCACCAATTATCTCAGGAAGTCAACAAGCGAGGTCTGCATAATTCTTGCTCCCGTTGAAAGAGCGGCCTGCAGTACCGTCTCCTTGGACTTTAGATCAATAATCGCGGTAGGAACATCTACATCGGCCACATGCGCACGCTGCTCTTTCAAACTGACTTGATCATCGGAAATCCGATTCTCCATCAGCTCAAACCGATTCATCCGGGCCCCGATTTCCGCCCAGCTTACCGATAAACGGTCCGCCGATGCGTCAATCTTCTCTAATGCAGCACTTATACCAGTACGGTTATCCGTATCAAGAGCAGTAGCAAGATCATCCAACACTTTAAATACGTTGTCCGTCCCGGCAGCTCCGAATACAACTTCACCCGTTATACTAACCGGCACCTTTACGGAAGGACTCACATTCAGGTAAAACAATCCCGGATCCGTGTTTTCGCCGGCTGCTCCAGCAGCTGTGTATGGCGCCTGATCCGTTTTCTGTCCATTAAACAGGTATCTTCCGTTATAGGTACTGTTACCGATCGTCACCATCTGTTCTTTCAATTGCTTAATTTCAGCGGCAATGGTTTGTCTCTGTTCAAGAGCATAAGTTCCGTTAGCCGCTTGCATGGTCAACGTACGCGCACGTTTCAAAACATCCGAAGCCTGCTGCAGCAAGGAATCCATCGTTTTCAGGATTTCCGAACCCGTCTTGGCATTCGTCAGAAACTCCTCGCTCCGCGCAAGGTCCGTGTCATAACGCATTTGATATCCCGTGCCGATCGGATCGTCACTCGGTTTGCTGATTTTTTGACCGGTAGCCAACTGCTGCTGCCCCGTGGTCATGGACGTATTAATGTTGCGTAAGTTTTTCAAAAGCTGAATATTTTGCATCATGCCTGTTACGCGCATGGATGAACCTCCTTCATAAAGCTAGTCAGCTAACTTTGATTTTATAACCCTACCCGTCCCATCTGATTGATTACCCGATCCAGCATTTCGTCGACGGTGGTCATATTCCGGGCGGCCGCATTATACGCTTGCTGAAAACGAATCATATCCGCCAGTTCCTCATCCATGGAAACCCCGCTCACGGATTGACGCTGCATTTGCAAATTGTCGGTCATCGTTTGTTCGTTCTGATGGTTCCGTTCCGTATTGCTGGCCCGAATCCCGAGATCGGCCGTCAACGCGCGGAAATAATCATCCGTCGATCCCTGGGACATGGAGGTAAGCGCATCTGGGAAAGTAAAGATCGCGTCTCGCATACTCGCCAATGCGTTGGCCACGTCGCTGTTCCCGCGAATAACTTTGTTTACGCCGTTCACGGTCTCATACTGCGAGGATGCGGCAATTTTATTCGTGTCCGCCAGAATTTCCGGATTCACTTGAATGCTGTCGATTGTAAAATTGCCGCTAGCGGACGTAAAGAAAGGAATGCCGGAGGTCGTCGGTTCCGTTAAGGTATATCCCAATTGATGCAGTCCATTAAAACCTTTAACCATGACATCCATGGAAGACGTAATCTTTGACCCGGCCGGAATAGATTGGCCCGCAGGGATGACGCCCAATCCATCCACCGTCACATCGTTTAAGGCCACCATATTATTCGTAGTAATATAACCGTTACTCAAGGTCACCTTAACTTCGCCCGTTACCATAGTGCCCACCAAACCGTTCAACTGGTTGCGGATCAGATCGGTTTCTTGAAGGGACCGTGTGTATCCGTGAAGTTGCCCAGCGGTAGCCGTGGCGGCGTTCGCCGCAGTCAGAGGCGTAACGTTCTCGCCTTCCAATACATTCGCACCGGCGGAGATGATACTAACCATACCATTCTCGTCCTCGACATACTGGACATCTACAATCGTCGACAGCTTATCCAGCAGCAAATCGCGCTGGTCCCGATAGTCGTTGGCGTTATCGCCGAAGCTCTCGTTGTCGCGGATCAGCACATTCAATCTTGCGATATTTTCAACGATATTGTTGGCTTCCATTACCTTCTTATCGATGTTGTTGTTCAAGTCATTCGTCAGGTTGGTTAAAGCCTCGCTGATATGTTTCAACGTGTCCACCATGTTGCTGGCCGCACCGGCTACAGCCACACGCGCGCTGAGCAAGGAAGGATCCCGGTTCAATGTTTCCCACGAATTCCAAAAATCGTCCATCACCGCGCTAAGCCCGCTGCCCGATGGTTCGTTCAAGATATTCTGGATGGCGGTCATACTGGCGTTCTGGATTTCCCAGGAACCCAGCAACTGATTCTCGCGCCGAAATTGGGTATCCAGGAAGCTGTCCCGAATCCGCGTAATGCTCGTATACTCGACACCGGTTCCCAATTGTCCGGGCTGCTGGCTCTTCGTCATCCCCATCGCCCAGATCGGGTTGGCCTCTCTCAGGTTCACCCGCTGCCGCGTGTATCCCTCAGTGTTGGCATTGGCGATATTATGCCCCAGCGTTTGCATTGATACGGTATTTACAAACAGAGCGCGCTTGCTCGTTTCGATGCCATGAAAAGTGGAGGTCATCTGCAGTTCTCCTTTAACGTTTCGTAATAATTATGCTCTCGTGTCAAACATACTTCTCGTTGCAGGCTTTCTGTCCTGGCCCTGAGGAGGGGAGTAAGTCGCTCCATCGTCCTCTCCCCCGATCATCAGGTTCAAAGAAAAATCGATGAAGGACAGCGATTGTGTGATCAAATCCTGATTCAAAGCGTTCGCGTGCTTCAATTCCACCAAGCGCTTCCCTAATCTCACTCTTGCCTCATCCAGTGCCCGCTTCTCTTCGGGGTCGAACACCAGTCGGAGAATTTCCGAAATCGTCAGTTCAAGCCGCGATTTAATGCCCTTGGATTGCAAAAATTCCTGCGCCGCGGCCAAAAGCTCCTTCTCGCTCTCTTCAATAACTTTGACCAACTTCGACTCCCTCGACAGGGTCCCCACCAGTTCTTCGTAGTTCCGGTTCAGGATGGATTGTTTCTTCTGCTCCATAATTTCCAGCAACTTGACATGGAGCTCATCCATTTGGGTGAGACCATCGATTAATTTTTGAACTTCCATAGCCGCCCCCTATTATTTATCGGTAAAAGACTTGAAGTACGGAACGAGCTTCTCCGCCAGCTTACCGGCGTCCACATGATAGGTTCCCGAGGAAACCTGGGATTTCAGTTCGGCGATCCGCTCCGCGCGAGCGGAGTCCTGAACGTTGCCCTGAGCTTTGAGCATCTCCATTCCTTCCGTGGAGATCGATACCTCGTCCTTGCGGCGGGTCTTATTGTCAGCGTCTTTTCGATACGTATCCACTTGCCGTTGATAATTATTTATGGCACCAAGCCGTCCGGTCTCATTGATTTTCATAAGGGCTCCACCTTTCTTTCCAAATAAAAAAGCCGATAATCTTTACTAAGTTTATCGGCGTGGATTGAATCATATTTAATAGCGAACCGTTGGATTATAAAGAATATTATGCCAAACTTTCGGGGTTTTTATCTCGAAGGACCACGGAATTTGTCGATAACGCCGTAAGCTCCGCCGGTTTTATTCCCCTCTTCACCGGCTTTCCTTTCTTCCCGGGCAGCGGCCGTCAAATCCCGGGTAAGCCGTCCCCGGCACCCATCGCACATATTGCCTTCACGAATAAGCACACCGCAAACTTCACAGGGATACATCATATTCGGATTATTGGCGATGGAAATCCGACCTTCTTTAATAAATTTCGTAATCTGCCGAACCGAAACTTCCGTAGCGTCGGAAACCTCCTGAATCGTCGCGGTCTTCTCCTGGCGCAGGTATTCAAGACACTTCTCGTATTCCTTCTCGATGTCCTTAATGCAAACCGGACAGATATCTTTAAAATTCTTGGCAAACAGCCTTCCGCAGCGCGGACAATTTTCTACATTTAGAGCCATTCGACCGTTCGTCCTTTCAATATTACGTTATGCTGTTAGATTACCTTATTTAGGGAAGTTCGTCCATGGGTTTTAAAAATATTCCCATTTTCTCGGGTCTCGTGCTCCATTAGTCAGCCTTGGTAACCTGAATTCCTGCATATGTGCATGTTTTTTTTCTGTTTGGAACAATATTTTCAAAATTCCTGCAATTCTGCAGGAATTTTCGACGAAATCGGTTCGTTTCTCTAAAATCGCCAGAAATGCCTGCAGATTTGCATCTTTTTTCCGAATCCCCCCGGGACCAGCCTAAAATACCTGCAGATTTACATCTTTTTGGATTTGGAAAAATCAGAAAGTGCGCCAGGCCTCTTGTTCTCAGTGGGTTAAATACGATTTATCTCCTACTACGATATCTGAAGGGACACTAGGATCTCGCCCAAGTAAGACAATACACTTCCGCCGTACGCCCCCAGTATTCACATAATTCGCGGAGCAGCCCCGCACAGGTATCCACCGTACTCCCGGTAGTATAGACATCGTCTACCAACAGCAGCCGGACCGGCCTTGCTTCGGAGGTTTCAGCGATCATAGCGTCATGCCATGAAAAAACGGACCGTGGAAAAGTTTTGGCGACAGAGCGGTAAAGCGCCGGTTGGAGCAAATCCCATGCGTTGTCCGCGGGGCAAAAGATGCCCTGCAGGTCGCGCAGACGCTGCCAGCGGCTTTTGAAGCTCTGCTTCTCGGTGTGACGGATGCGCTCAAGCAGAGGGAGCAGCGGAGAACCGAGGATGGCGGACGCCTCTAACGCCAGCGTTCTCGCCTGATTAAACCCGCGCTCCATCAGCCGGTCCTCGCTGACCGGCACAAAGGTAACGGCGTCGAAGCGGAAGCGGCTTGTCCCGCCGTTTTTTTCGCTTAACTCCCGAAGCATCCGCTGCGCGGCAAATCCGGCCATGCGCGCGAGAACAGGGCCCAGCGCCTCGTTGCCTCTGAACTTATACTGGGCAAGCCATTCCCGCATCGTGGCATTGTAAGCGACCGCGCTGCGGTTCAGCACAAAATTCCGCGCCGGGACCCCTTCACGGGTACAATCCGGACAGCCTACCGGGCGGCCGCAGGCCGCGCATTTCAAGTTCCTGATCCAAGGGATGGAGGCGTAGCAGGAGGAGCAAATCTCCGGATAGCCTTTTTCGCTGCCCGAGATCATTTTGCCGCAGGTCAGACAGGGAAGGCCGGGAGGAGCGAGCAAATTATGCAATGGAGACAGCACCGCCTCCTTGGCCATGCTCCAGTTGATGCCGGCATAGGATACGGAAGACGCTTCATTTACCAGCCCCGGCCGTCCCTCACCACGTCCCCAATTGTTCAACTGCTCGGACAACACCCCCGCGTTTTTTCCGCATTCCTTAACGGGCCATACCCGATGATTTCTAAGCCGGGTAAGACGTTGCATCTCCTTACAGGCACAAGACGTATCTTTCATTTTTAAACAACCTCCTCATCTTCTTTTAAAAAACCATGCTTATACGCCATTTCATTCATCTCGCGAATTTGACGGACGGCTCCCTTTTGCGAACGGGTCCATTCTGGAGAGGCGAACACGACTCGCCCTTTGGGATCGTCTTTGGACCTTCCCGCCCGCCCCGCCATTTGCACCAACGAGGCCTCGTCGAACAGTTCACTGTCTGCATCCAATATGTATACATCGCTCTTTGGTATGGTTACGCCACGTTCCAAAATGGTGGTCGTTACCAGAATTCGGGTTTGGGCGGCGCGGAATTCGAGCACATGGTCACCTCGCTGCTTGTCCTGCGATGACGTCCCTTCAACGGCCACCGCTGAGAAATGCTTCCGCAAAAGAGCTACGACAGGTTCAATATGGCGAATCCGCGCCACAAAAACAAAAATCTGCGCGCCTCTTTGCATCGACGTCTCCAAAGCAGCAAGCAAGGCCTTGGGCAGCTCCCCCCTACGCAGGCAAACATCGACCGGCTTCATGCCGATCCGCACGGGCAGCGGTAGCGGGTGACCGTGGAACCTCGCCGGAACCTTGGCATGGGGCAGGCTGCCGCTCCGAACCTCACGCTCCAAGCGAGCCGGCGGCGTAGCCGAGAGAAAAACAAACCGGCCGCACGGCTTGCAGGACTGCGCTGCGGCATACGCGAGCATCGGGTCGTTGTGGTACGGGAAGGCGTCGATCTCATCGATAATGACCAGATCAAAAGCCTGGTAAAACCGCATCAGCTGGTGGGTCGTCGACAGAACCAGCTTGGCCTCCGCCCAGCGCTGCGGGCTCCCCCCGTAAAGCACGGCGGTGGGCACTTCCGGGAAAGCCTTGGCGATTCGCGGACCGAGTTCCAGGACGACGTCGCGCCTCGGCGTCGCGACGAGTACTTTGCCGCCGCGGTCCAGGCTGTAGCGGAGCAGCGGAAAGATCATCTCCGTCTTGCCCGCACCGGTCACCGCCCAGAGCAGAAATCGCGGCGGTCCCGGCGTCGGCCCGGACGGAGCCGCGCGGCGCGGCAGCAGTCGGCCAAGAATCGGGATACCGATTCGCGACCAAGCGACGCGCAGCGGGCCGCCGGCCTCGGGGGAGGCGGCCGTGGGGGCTGGCGCAGCCGGTTCCGGCGGCTGCGCCAAAAAACGCAGCGCGGCGGCGGCCGCTTCGCGCTGCGCCGGGCTCAGGCCCCACCGGTCCAGCAGGGACCCGGTGGGGCACCCCGTGCCACCGCCTGCGGCGGGCGGCACCTCGGCGCTGCTGCCGCGCAGCAGCAGCGCACAAGAGCGGCTGCGCCCCAGCGCGAAGCAGGCCTCGCAGTAGGCGCAGCCGCCGCAGCCGCACGACCCGCAGGGCGTGCGACGGTGCACCCCGCTGCCGCAGCGCCGGCAGCGGAGCTCCGGGGCCCGCCGCACCAGCGGGCGGGCCGGCCCGCCTCGGGCGTCCGCTCGCGCGACGCCCGACGTGAGCTGCACGCGCCCCTGCAGGTGCGCGTGCTGCAGCGCGGAGCGCCAGGCCGGGCCCAGCTCCGGCAGGCGTTCCGCCAACAGTTGCTGGAGCTCCGCTTCCAGCAGCGACCGCCCAGCCAGCGCGTCGGCGAGTCGCGACGCTTCAAGCGGCCCCGCTGCGGGGAAGTCCCGCCCGCGCAGCAGGGCCGCCCCCGAGGCCGTAAATCCCCGCCCTCGGACCCACAACCACTTCAAGTTCGCCGCTTCGCCCAGCGAACGGATCCCCATCGGCACGCCTTGTCCTCCGCCAATCACGACCTTCGTTCGTTCCGCCAGCAGTTCCGCGCCTAGAACTCCCTCCATGTACCGGAGCCAATCACGGTCCGACCAACGATCCAACTCCGCCCCCGGACGATGACCGAAATCGTCCCTAAGCGTCACAGCCCATCCCAAAGGCATTGCGGATGAGATCTGAAATACTCCCTCGGCCGCACTAAACCGGCCTCCCGCCTCCTCCAATCTTTTGGACCACCAATCAAGGTCGGTACATAAATCCAAAGTGACCCATAAAGTCCAAGCTTGCTTCCCCCTTACGGCATACAATCCTGCTTTCATTTGGTTCCCCTCTCTTTTAGATAACATTTCATTCTGAATGTAGTCGCTTTCAAACTTCACTCTCAAGTTACTCCGGATTGTAAAAGTCAAAAATACGGATAAATGGGCATAAACGCAAAAAAGCACACTCCCCGGCCTTTCGCCTGAAAGAGTGTGCTTCACACCTTTAACTCATATCCTCTGTAAATTATTGAATTATACCTGGACATAGGGAATTTTCGCCGCCTCCTGCGGCTTGCGAAGATCCACATGAATCAGAGTCTCTTCCCCTGTCAGAGTGCCCGACCCGATTTTTCCCGAATCGCCCGACGCTCGCCATGACCGCAGCGTCAAGTCGATCCCCGGCTGATCCCGCAGCTTGTGCACGATCTTACGGGTATCATCCTGGGAATAATCGTCCAGCACCGTCACCTTAACGGACTCGCCACGAATCCGCGCATACCATGATAAAGCCCTTAAATACCACTCCATTTGGTCCCCGTGATTCCGCGTAACCAAAATATAGTGCGTTCCCCCGGAGTCCTCCGGCGCTTGCCGCCGAAGCCTGCCGTAAGAAAGGTGAACGAGCAGCGCCGCCACCACATAGCCGAACAGAATCCAACCCATGTGAACAACCATGGCCATTCCTCCTTGTAGAGCCCTTCGGCGGCGGGCCTTTCCCACCGCTGCCGAACACCCCTATATAGCGACAATATATGCCGCACCAAGGAAGACGGTTCCAAACGCGTTTTGCTCGTTAAGCTATATTAACAATTTTAATCTTATGTATGCGCCCCGGCAAACCCTCTTACTCTAAAATTTTTTAGAACAAGAGGGCGTCCTCTTATTTCATGTTCCAACAAAATTTGGAACACTAGACCGCAAAAGATCCCTAATTCGTGCTGTACGGCCTGCTTGTCAGTTCCTTTACAGGGTTACCCAGCCGAATTTAATGGCGTTGATAACGGCTTGCGTCCGGTCGTCGACATCCATTTTTTGCAGAATGCTGCTGACATGGTTTTTGACCGTTTTCTCACTGATAAACAAGTGTTCTCCGATCATCTTGTTGCTGCGTCCTTCCGCCATTAACCGAAGCACTTCCGCTTCGCGGCGCGTTAACGGATTATCTTCACCGGCCACGAATTTGACCCCGGCTTCGCGAATCGCATGATCTTCCGCAATGGCGCCGGTTTCGCTCAAATATTCCATACGGCGAAGCTGTTGAATCAATTTGCCCGTTACCTTCGGATGAATGAAGGCGTTGCCCTCCGCCACCGTGCGGATCGCGTTGATCAGCGACTCGGCCTCCATATCCTTCAGCAAATAACCGGTCGCCCCTTTGCGCAGGGTTTCAAATACATAACTTTCATCATCATGAATCGATAAAATAATGACCTTTACCTCCGGAAGCGCATCGCGAAGCTCGGCCGTCGCATCCACTCCGTTCAAGAGCGGCATGTTGATGTCCATGAGTACGATCTCCGGTTCGAGCTGGTGGCAGCACTCCAGAACCTGTGAGCCGTCACCGCATTCCCCCACGACCTCGATATCTTCCTCCATATTCAAAATCCGTTTCAATCCCTCGCGAAACAGCTGGTGATCGTCAGCCAAGAGAACTTTAATTGTTTGTCTACTGTTAGTAACAAGGTTATCCATCCTGGTACTCCTTTCTCTTCTCTGCATTTGTCGGAATGTGGATAATGATTTTGGTGCCTATATTCGCTGTCGACTCTATTTCCATTCTTCCTTCCAGCAATTCTACCCGTTCCCGCATCCCGATCAGACCAAAATGGGTGTGCTCCTTTGTCTTCTGCTCCAACTGGTCAACCTTGAATCCCAGTCCATTGTCCTGAACCACGATTTTGACCATTTGAGCCTGATAGGTGATATCGACGCCAACATAGGTAGGAAAGGCATGCTTGGCTGCATTGGTGAGAGCTTCCTGAACCAGTCTGAATACCGCCGCTTCCATGGGTGAAGACATGCGATGTTCTTTCCCTCTTGTTTCGAAGGTCGTTCTAATTTTGGTCTTCTCTTCGAAATCATGTACATACTTGCGCAAAGTCGGAATCAAACCTAGGTCATCTAAAGCCATGGGACGCAAATTAAAAATGACTTTCCGCATTTCTTCCAGACTGGAACGGACTTGACTCTTCAAGTCTACTATTTCGTCCTGTACCATCTTAAATTCCTGCTTGGCAAGCATTCTTTCCACAATTTCCGTCCTAAGAACTAGATTCGCCAAAAGCTGAGCCGGCCCGTCATGAATCTCCCGCGAGATCCGCTTTCTTTCTTCTTCTTGCGCCAAAATAATCTTTAAACCGATCATCTGACGGTTTTTGGCGGATTCCAAAATCCGGGTCACTTGACCTAGTTCGCCTGACAGGTATTCCAAGACAACGCCCATTTGCGAACTGACGGTTTCCGCCCGTTCCACGGATTTTTCGACATTTCTCGCCCGCTTCTGAAGTTCGTCCCTGCGCGCCTTCAGATACATTTCTTTTTCCCGGTAAATCAAAAGATCCAACTGTAGCTGGGTGGCCTTCTCATACGCCTGCTTGATGTCTTCTTCCTTGTACCGCACAAAATCCCGGCTGACTTCCGTCAGCCGGATGCGGGAACGTCGGTAATTGATTTCCAGTTGGTCGACCTTTTCCACGGTCTCTGCGGTTTCTTTAACGACCTGCTGCAACTCATTGTTGAGCGTCTTCAGCTCATTCCGCGCTGCGTCCAAAATTTCAAGGATCTGCAGCTTGCTATTTTCCATAACGCCTACGGCGTTTTTAATAACGCGGTCAATTGCATCAGCTTGATAGTCTGCCACTTCACCCTTCTCCATTTCCTGTGTCCGTATACTCCGAACTTATCATATCATGATTCAAGGGTAATGGATTTGGTTTTCTTTTCCCAATTTACGGATATCCCTAGCTGCTCCGATACCAACCGTAGCGGGACTAAAGTCCTATTATTGTCAATAATCGGAGAAACCTCGGCCTTTTTCGTCGCTCCGTTAAGGATGAATTCCTTCTTGCCCACGGTTAACTCCAGCACGCTGGTCCCGCGCGTCACGGTGATTTTCCCCGCCGTTTTGTTCCACGCCGCTTCCCCGCCAAAAGCATCCACCACATACTTGATCGGGATATACGTCGTTCCGTCCTTTATAAGCGGAGCCACGTCCATATTTTGTTTTTGTCCGTTTACGGTCATCGATTTCTGTCCTGCCGTCATGATCACCTTAGCGCTCGGCAGGCCGGTATCCAAAGCCGCATTCCCGCCCGTCGCCGGCGCGGTAAACCGGATATTGTCAAAAGATACGCTGCCCGTCAAAGCGCGCTCATCCTGACCGTCCTCCAGATTGACCACATAAAGCCGTTTCAGCTTGGCCGGGTGTTTCAGTCCGCTCGCGGTCAGATCGATCGTCAACGTCTTCCAACCGGTGAAGTCGAGCGGCCGCGCAAGATCCACATAAACGCTCTTTCCGTCCGCTCCGGCAAACTCGGCCCGCAGCCAGTTCAGACTCGAATCCCCGAGAACGTCGATCGCCATCGAAGTGGCCCCTTCAGGAATGGCTTTGCCTGCGGTTCCATTGATCTGGGCGTAACCGAATTTATTGCCGGTTCCTCCGGTGAGGTCATAATCCAGTTGAAGCACCTTGGAGTTGGAGCGCTCTCCAGTGCCCTGCACGATTGCTGCCGTTCCTTTGGCCTCCGCCGGCAACCCTGTGAAGGATACCGGATAGCTCGCGTTTTCAAAGCTTTCCCATACCTGCTCTTCGGAAGAGGACAGCACGATCGGCGTGCCGCTGAATCCGTCATATTTCGGCGTGGCGTAAGCTACCTTCGCTCCGTTGTTAATGGATTGCACCGTCAGAACTCCATTTTGCACGCTTGCCTTCATGCCGGAGAATACCCACTTCACCGCCTCATTCGGCACTTCAACGGTGCGCCCGTTTTTCAATTTGGCGGTCACCGGTACAGATACGGTTGCCCCGGCTTCCAATGGCGCAAACGTCGTTACCGGCGTCAAGCCGTCCAGATCGCTGCCGCCGAGCACGGTCACGTCCATGCTGCTCTTGGCCTCACCGCTTACCGCCGTAATTTTCGCGGTGCCCGCTTTCACGCCCTTGAAGCCCGATCCGGTCCACGCCACATTCCCGTTGCTCGACTTCCAGGTGGCTTGAACGCCCGACGTATCGATCGGGTTGTAATAGTTGTCATAGCCCTTCAAGGTAAAAGACACCGTCTGCCCGATCAGCAATGTCGATGCTCCGCTAACCCGCAGTCCTTTGAGCGTTCCCTGGGGAGCTATCGTGAACACGCCGAGTCCATTGGCCACGGCCCGTTGACCCGCCGACCCGTTGGAGGTCGTAAAGGTCAGTTCGGCTTCCGTCTCCGCGAGCGGACGCGTAACCATCGTCGTCGACCCCCCGCCGTCGAGGTTTAGCCCTTTCCAGACCCCGATCGAAGTCATAAAGCTTTGCAGTTCCTTTAAGGTCATCCCGGGACTGTCGCTGTTCTTCTCGGCCGTGATAATGTAGGCCTTCTTCCCGTCTTGCGAGTAACCTACCGCCGTCCGGGCCACGGAACTGCCTCCGCTGATCGAGGTCGTCGAGCGGGTGAACGAGGAAGCCTTCCCCTGATCAACCAGAAGCGTATGACCCCCGATCATCATTTTGAAATCGGAAGGGTTGATCTCCTGCCCGCTCGTTTGGGAAACCAACTGGTACGTCGTTTCCACCCGCTGCCCAACCGCAAGATGAGCGGATATGTAATCTGCCGCTAGACCATGCGCACGCAAAATATACCCGTCCGCCGGAACCGGACCGGGAATTGCCGACTGAGAAGAAATTTGCTGGACAACTCCGCCCTGAACCAGCACCTCTGTCGGTGTCGTTCCGCTCCCTTTCGGACGGTCTTCGGATTTCCAGGCGCTGGTGTAGATAAACATCTTGTTCACATGGCTGTAAGCCTTCTCCGGCTCCGTTGTATAGGACTCCTGGTTTATCCCCGCCAGCGGGAACGTCGAGCCGTCTTCGGCCAGGATGGTGCCGCTGAAGCCGTAACGATCGATGACCGGCGTATTGTCGCTTTTTACTCCAAAAGCAAACATCCCCGTAAGCTGTGCCGGACTGGTCACCAGCGTGCCTTTGGAAACGGCGGCGCCCATCGGTACCCCTTGTCCCCCGGTGGCAAAGAAGTCCCCGTTCACACCGGCAACGGCGCCGGTTTCCTTGGCCATGCCTTCCACGGCTTGCCGGGTCGTCAATTGGCCTCCCTTGCCCGTCATCACATCCAATTGGACGTACGGGTTACTTAAATCTACTTCGACTACGTCGGCCAGCACATTGACCTGCTTCCCCGAACGTGTAGTCGTGTAACGATATTTTACGAGCTTCGCTCCGGACGTAACGATTTCCTCTCCCAAACGGGTGGCCTGGCTGGCCGCCGCATGAATCGTCGATGCCGAACCCCCGAACAACTCGGGCAACACGACCGGCTGAATCCAGATCAGCCCCGCCAACGAAACTAGAATCCACTTTTTCCCCCGATTTGCAGCCAATTGAACCCGTTTCGTCTTCTTTCCGGTTTCTTCTCTACGAACTACCATTTTATTTTGCTACTCTCCCATCTTTTGTGTGCTATCTATGATCCGGAGACCTCCCCGGGAATCTTCCACCTATTTAATAGACTACAATCGGGCGGAAAAGTTACGAAAAAAAGCAAATTTCATGAGATTTGGCGAAAATTTCTATTTCCAAAAAGAAACAGCCCACTCTCCGAGAAAGAGAGCAGGCCGCATAGCATGGGTCTGCACATATTTTTACAGGTAGTTCAAATTGTTCAAAACCCGCTTAACCATTACTGCAGCTTGGGCACGGGTTGCATTCCCCTTAGGCTGGAACGTATAGGCGTTAACGCCCTGGATAATGCCCGCCTTGACCGCTTTGGCCACCGTTTCCTTGGACTGGATCTTCGAGTTATCTTTAAAGCGGCCGAGCACCTGCGCGGCAGAAGTACCCAGGCTCGTATCCTGTCCGGCATACTCCATCGCCCGTACCATCATCAAAGCCATCTGCTCCCGGGTGATCGGGCTTCCCGGTTTAAACGTCCCATCGGGTGTTCCGTTGATAATTCCCGCTTTCGCCGCCGCGCCAATGTACCCTGCTACCGCGCTTCCCGACGCGACGTCGGAGAACCGGCGTGCATTTGAGGCGTCCGGGGTCAGCCCGAGCCCTTTAGCGATGAACACGGCAAACTCGGCGCGGGTGATGTTTTTGTCGGGTTCAAATTTGGTTCCCGAACGGGTATCGATGATCAGCTTGCTCGCAAGCTCCGTAATATCTTTACTCGCCCAATGCTTCAGGGTATCCGTAAAGTAACTGTAGCCCGCCGCGGGCCCAACCGCTTTGCTTCCGTTGATCTTTCCGCTGAATATAAACGCGTTTCCGGCCCCCTTGACACTCGAAGGTACGAAAGAGGCTGTTCTGCTTAACAGCTCGTATTGAGCCAGGAACGTTTGATTGCTGGCCGTTGTGTTGGGTGCTTTCATGTAAATGGTTCCGGTCGTATTCAACTCGACTGCGTTTTGCGCTGCCGTGTCGCTAAACACCGTCACACCGATTTGAATCGGGTCGATCAAAGGCGTTGTCGTAACCCCATTACTATAGTTCAACGTCGGCATCTGAACCTTCGTTACCGGCTCCAACTGTATGGTGATAAATGCGGAGGTTAGCGCCGATACATTCAAGGATCTCGAGATCTCCATATAAGGGATTTTCTCGATGGGCAGATCATACATTACCGAATTGTATTTCACCGCAAAGTTACCGGTTTTACCGCTGCTGTACATGTCCATCAGGGCGGTTACAGGAACAATCACCTCAGCCGCCTTTTCGGTGGAAGGCACCTCGAACACGATCCGTTTTGTCGCCGCGTTGCTCGCCGTTAGGTATTTGTATGCATTCTGCAGCTTCACCGTATCGATCGTATATTTTTTGATCCCCTGGCCGAATTTGGAACGGCTGTCCGCCGCTTGAGCCGCGCTGATATTCAACAAGTACCCGCCCACGCCAAAATCGACATTCGACATGTTCGTGAGATACTCCGGTTGGGAGGTTGGCGTCGTCGGGGTCTGTCCATTTGGATTCGTTTGGCCCCCCGCCGTATTTTGTACCGCTATGTTGTTAAAGCTTTTCAGTTGATTGCCAAGCGTATCGTAAAGCGGAGCCGCCCCCGTCAAATAAGACAGCGTAACTACCTGCCCGGCCGTTACAGGCGATGCCAGTTTCAGTACGACGGTGTTCCCGCTAATCGTAGCGGATTTGATACCTACGCTAACCTTGTCCACGAATACATTAAATTGATTCACCGGGAGGTAAGACATCCCCCGCAGCGTGTTGTTATAGGTGATCGTCAATGTGTCACCCGTCACTGTGGCGGAACGTACCCCCTCGGCTACCGACGTATAGGTGACAGGCTGCAGATTAATGTAACCCGCCAGATTTCCGTTCAGATCGGCAATCCCGTCACTGCCGTCAGCTACGTAGGAGACGGTTACCGCTTGTGACTGTGTAAAAGAGGAAGCTAAAGTGAGAATAACCTGATTATTCTTAATTTCCACAGCATTTACATATACTGGCGCATTATTAACCAGCACCGAGAACTGGCTTTTTAAAGGTAATTGGGTTGTTCTTAAAGCCTCATTATAGTTTAAAATAATGGTTCTATCGGAGCCTTGCGCACTCTGAAATACGGGTGCCACGGAATCATAAGTATTGCGTACAAAGTAATCATTGAATCCGGCAATTTCCATGCCTCTGTAATCCTGCAACGGATACGAGCCGGGTTTATAAGAGACTTTTACGACTTCACCGTTGGAAATGGAATCGGATAGGTAAAGCGTAATGGTCGATCCACTGTGTGCTAACCTGCTAATGCTCTTTGCCTTGCCGTCTGCCATTATCGTGAATTGCTGATACGCACTGCTCGATGGACTTTTTAATGTTTCGGTAAAGTACAAAGTTACTGTATTTCCGCTAGCTCTACCGTCGCTTGGCTTTGGACTCACCGAATCAATCCCATTGGTAACCACACGGCTGGAGAAAGTCGCAGCGGCATTCCCCGAACGGTCCCTAATCGACTGTCCGGTATAACTAATTTTAACGTCCTGCCCTACCGCTACCCCGGTTCTTAACTCCACGTACACATACTCTCCCGAAACAGAGACGTCATCAACCTTACGGCTTTCCCCATTTACGGTTACCGTAAAACTATCGTCTGAAATATATATGGAGGAATCGAGCCTTTCATTGTACTGCAAACGGATTCGTGTATTGTTATACATCGAAGCATTCTGGAGAACCGGTGCCGTTTTATCGTTATCAGATGCCGTAGTAAAGTACCAACGGCTGCTGCCTGAGAAACCTTCAAAGTATTTGGAACTATCACTAGCGTCCATAATGCCATTGCGGTCAGCTTCCACATAATAAGTCGTTCCCGACTCCAGTGCGGATTTCGGCTTGATCGTGATCGTATTGTAACCGTTGGATGTCACATTAATCGGAACGGAGTAGGAGTTGCTGGATTTGCGAAGCGTAAGCCCCCCCTGCGAAGTATTCAGCTTTACATTTTTATTGAACTGTATGCTCGGCTGGACATTCACACTGACATTCGTGCTCCCGGCAGATGGATAAAAAGAAGACACCGTAATCGAACTTGTGCTTCCGGCGACCGTTCTAAAGGTCCAGTTCTTCACCTCATTCATCGTACCGTCTTCTCCGACAAAGGTACCTCTAGGCACTTCTACCGTATACTGCGTGTTGTAATCAAGCTGTCGTGAGGGAGAAAACTGCACCTCATACGTTGCCGAAGTAACGGTAGCGTTGATTCTTTCCGAACTGGTGGTGCCGCTTTTCGTTAACCAGATCGCCCCATTCGAGGTGACCTTCTGGTTAAACCGCATCGTGATTTTGGTACTGACAGGTACGTTGCTCTCCCCGTTAGCCGGGCTTGAACTGACCAAATCCGTCGGAGAGATGGCCGCCGAAACCGACAAGCTTCCCCAAGCGTTTAACAGATTGATGACCATAAAGATGGCCAAAAATGCCGATACTTTTCGTTTCATTCGTCAAAATTCCCCTTTCACCTGCATCGCTTATGTATCATTTCACGCCATAGGCCATAAAGCGCATACCTATATTTATTAACGGCAGATGAGGGGGCGAAGTTTAGGGAATCCGTGGAAAGGGTTATTTTCAAAATAAAAAACAGGATATCTTACCTCCAAACGGAGCAAGATACCCTGTATGTGTTTTTCTTAGATACCAGCTTGAGCTTTCAAAGCCTCAGCCTTGTCGACGCGTTCCCAAGGAAGGTCGATATCCGTACGGCCGAAGTGACCGTATGCCGCGGTTTGACGGTAAATCGGACGACGGAGATCCAGCATCCGAATAATGCCCGCCGGACGAAGATCAAAGTTTTCGCGAACCAGCTCAACCAGCTTCTCTTCCGCAATCTTCCCTGTTCCATACGTGTCTACGTTAATGGAGACCGGGTTGGCTACGCCAATCGCGTAGGCGAGTTGAATTTCCACTTTATCGGCCAAGCCGGCGGCAACGAGGTTTTTGGCCACGTACCGGGCTGCATAAGCCGCCGAACGGTCAACCTTGGTCGGATCCTTCCCGGAGAAGGCACCGCCGCCATGGCGCGCATAACCACCGTAGGTGTCGACAATAATTTTACGGCCTGTCAGACCGGCGTCGCCTTGCGGACCGCCGATAACAAAACGGCCTGTCGGGTTAATGAAATATTTCGTTTCCCCATCCAGCAATTCCGCCGGAACGACAGGGAGAATGACTTTTTCTTTAATATCTTTCTGGATTTGCTCCAGGGTGATTTCTTCGGCATGCTGCGTGGATACGACAATCGTGTCCACACGTTTCGGTTTGCCATCGATGTACTCGATGGTCACCTGGGTTTTACCGTCCGGACGGAGGTAATCCAGCGTACCATCCTTCCGTACCTCGGAAAGGCGGCGGGCGATACGATGGGACAAGGCGATCGGCAACGGCATTAATTCCGGCGTCTCATTCGTAGCAAATCCGAACATCAAGCCTTGGTCGCCGGCACCGATATTCTCGGTTTCTTTGTCCATTTGAGCCGGATCGCGGCTTTCCAGTGCTGCATTAACGCCTTGCGCAATATCCGCAGATTGCTCGTTAAGCGATGTCAAAACAGCGCAAGTGTTGGAGTCGAACCCGTACTTGGCCCGGGTATACCCGATCTCTTTCACCGTTTTACGCACGATGGCCGGAATATCCACATATTCCGATTTGGTGCTGATTTCGCCGATTACGAGGACAAGCCCGGTAGCGACAGAAACTTCGCACGCCACACGAGCGTAAGGATCGTTCTCAAGGAATGCGTCAAGAACCGCATCGGAGATTTGGTCGCAAATTTTATCCGGGTGCCCTTCGGTTACGGACTCGGAAGTAAATAAGTGTCGCCCTTGGATGGACATGAAAATCAACCTCCCCTTTGGATAGTATGGCAAAAGCCCAAGTATCCAATACTGAATATAATACCGATGAATCCGTGAGGATCAACGATCGGGTGAAATCGACCCTAATCAAAAAATGAACCTTTCCCTTAGCGGAAAAGGTTGAATTGACAATCCTCAAAAGTCATATTAACGTATTTGCCAGGTCATGTCAAAAGAAATAAGGGACAAGTCCGCAGTTTTTATAAAAGAAGCTGTTTTTGCGCCTCAGCGACAAGACGTTTCGTAATTTCCCCGCCGACCGAGCCGTTTTCCCGGGAAGTCATGTATTTCCATTCCGCCCCTGAACCGCCCGAGCCGTAAGCGCCGAGCTCACCGGCAAATTCAGTATCCGCTGAACCTGCCAAGCCAGTACCCGTGGCAACGGGAAGTCCGAATTCCGCGGCAATTTCATATTTCATCTGATTGATCATTTGGCGGCTTTCCGGTACGATTTTACGATTGCTTCTTGCCATTTGGGGTGCACCTCCTGCAGAATTTTTTTCACAGGAATAGTATGTGCACCAACCCTTCGCTTAGCCCTTTTAATGTTTGTTACATCTGGCAAAATCATGCGTATCAGGTTTATGACTTTCTATACTGCTTACTTAACCGAGTAACCCCCACGTACCATGACCGTCAAGTTGTACTTGTTGCCCTCAGCAACCTGAATACCACGTCCCGCACGCGGAAAAGACAGCAAGTGGTTGTTCGCCACAGCCCCCCCGTTGCCGATATCCTTGCCATCGGTCAGATCCGCAACACCACTGGTATCTTCACTGTATACCACCGCTTTACCCGAGCGCACAATAAATTCTGCCCCTGCCGAGGCGATGAGGATCTTCCCTGGCTTCACCTCGACGATCTCGATGGCGTCGGCACTAGCACCGTTGTCTTCATTCTTGGCCGGTGTTGTCGGATTGGTCGTAGACGGCGTAGTCGGTGCCGTAGTTGTCCCTCCGCCTTTTATGGCTTGTTGGATCGCCTGATCCACATAACTCTTCGTCACGACCGGATCATCAGCTGTTCCCGGTTGAGTAGACACGCCGGCCCCTTCTGCCGTTAAATTCATCAATGAACCTGCCCATATTCCTCCGCCAACCACCACAGCGGCCGCGGCTACTTTCCAAGCTATCTTCATGGCTGCTCCTCCTCTATTTCTCCTTTGATGATTCTATCATATTCATTTAATGAGAAAGGAACAAGGCCAAAGTCGTTTATGACTTTGGCCTTGTTTCTGAGTTAGATTAAAGATCAGTATCGGAATAGCCGACTGCTTGAGTAGCAATTTTAGTTTTAACTCCCTGATAGAGATCATAAACAGAAAATTGGAATGAGCCACTTCTGAAATTCGTAAAAATAGGGTCATTGACAACAAAGGTATATTCCCTGTTAGATGCTAATTCAAAATCCTTTTCAAGTTCGATTTCCTTTTCAAACTTGGCTCCGCTCGAGTCCATAACTTCCAACAAGAACTTATGTTGGAACTCGCCCATCTCAAAGGTCAGGTCACGTTTCAGTTCATACTTAAAGCGTACTTCCAGACCTGAGCCACCCGTTTTCCCTTGGATATTTACAATATTCAAAGTGTACGGGAATAGATCGATATCCCGCAACGAAGTTTTAAGATCCCGGCTACCGACATTCAGCTCCATAGCCGACGCGTTCACATAGCCTGTAACCGCCTCTTCTGCAGTACTTGTAAATTTATTTTCCGAAATACTTTCTCCGATTACCAGGTCCCAATTGGAGGCATCCGCATTTTTAGGTATTTGAGCAGAGAAAGTTACAATGCTAGCAGACTTAGGTCCAACCGTACGAGTAACTTGATTAGCAGTTGCTTTATAGTATTGTCCATCTTTTGTACGGAAGTAACCCGTTAGGCGCGAAAGGTTGCTTTGCTTGTCTTCCAGGTTACGCATAATGAGCTCAGTATAAATCACATCATTTGTCGTTCCTTTATACAAGAACGTTTTCCGTGTTTGCAAGTCAGCCTTCTTACCAACTGTGTTCAAATTAAAGAATGCCCCATCAGCTACCAGGTCTAGATCGTTAGTCTTTCCATAATTGGAGAACATGACCCAACTGGATGTTTTATCCGTACCGATTTTTTTCAACAACTGAACTTGAAGTTGCGAGAATTTCAAGCTTGCAGGAACATTGGCTGTTACATAAACATCTACCTTTTCGCCAGCACCCAGTACTTGTGACTTATTGGTACTCACGACATTCACAGTGCTATTCAAGTCCGTTAAATCGAGCTTATAGGCACCGGCAAAATCAGGCAACTTGGCAGCCTGAGTTCCTTTGTTCTCAATTGTAAATTTAGAAGTCAGCAGATTACCGTCATTCCACGGAAGGGTTTGAACACTTTTCAAAGTTACCCCAAATGTACCGTCATTATTTTTTACAGTACGTTCTTGACCCAAAGCATGCTGCATTTCCTCGTAATTAGGCAGTTTATACATTGCGATTGGATAAGTAGCAGCACTGGTTGTTGGTGTTGCCGTGCCTTCTCCCCCACCGCTCGAAGCAGCTGTGGTTGGTGTCTTTAAAACCAACTGAAGCTTCTCGGAATTAGCAATAACTGGAATCGAGCCATCCACAGAAACTATTTCTTCTTCATCCGGCTCCAAAGTAATTTCCGCGAGGTTGCTTGAAGTCAGAGAGTAGGATTTGCCTTCGGCTTGAATTTCGAATAGGTATCCCGGCAAGGTAACTGTGCGATCACCTTTATTTTTTATTGAAAACTGAATAGAAAGAGAACTTTCACCAAAACTTTGATTCCGGGTAACGCTCAGCAATTTAGTAGCTATATTAGTATTCTCTACATCCAACACTTTTTCCTGATTTGCTGCAGTTACCGAGGACTGGCCTTGCTTCGTGCCTAAATTCATGGAAGCTACAGGAAGCTCACTCTTTGCAGTTTCATCCGTCATGGATATCACCAACTGCAAATTATTTAAATTGACTGTACTCGGCAGTTTGGCAATTAGATTTAGTGTCTTGTTCTCTTGTGACAGGATTTGCACATTGGAGCTGGAAGCGTCAGGAGTCAGTGCAAACGGCGTACCGCTTTGGGTTTGTACAAAATACTTAAGCGCCGGATTAACCAGAGATTGCGGACTTGTATTCTTGAGATTTAAAGCGACGTGCACGTAATTATAATTACCTTGATTCAGTACACTAACCGATTTAACGGAGGCCGAAGCTGTCAAGTTGCCCAAAGTTAGTTTCTCTGTGCCTTTTAGCGGTGTTGTGGCGAGGTAATTAGACGGAATACTAATAGTCCCAAGAATCTGCTCATAATTGGCAACATTGAAATTCCACTTTATGACCTGAAAGTTTAAATCACTATATTTCAGCCCTTTAGCGATTTTCGTCGTATATGTAACACTTAATGAGGAACCGGGAACCACCTTTTTTTTGTCTTTATCTGAGCTCAAGACTGTTGCACTATAGACTGTGCCTGTTTTGGTTTTAACCTTTGTCCAATAATCAACTAACGATAAACTTTTGCTCCCATTGTTGTAATAAGTCAGGGTGTAAGTTAACACACTTTGATTATCCTGAGCTAGGATATTCACATTGCTTAATTTGACGGAACTATTTGCCCCCAAATTTACGCCTTTTAGGTCTTTAAGCGTCTTCACAGCCGCTTGCTTTTGTGCATTAGTCGCTTTAGATGCCGCATAAATTGGACTTATCGATGCTGTTCCAACTAAAGTAGCGACAGCCAAAGATGCAGCGATCCATTTGGTTTTATTCAAGTTCAAACCTCCTAAATGCAGTTGTATTTTTCTATCTATAGTATATACGCACAACCTTAAAAAAAGTTTAATAAAGTTTGAGAAAATGACTAAATTCTTTATTTTTATTTACAACAAAAAAAGCGAGCCCCAAAAGGGGCCGCTTTTATGTTGAAACAAATTACTTCTTGTTGTAGTACAAGGATGTGCTAAATTCCAAATCGTTTTCAAACTTATCTTGAATAGCGCCTTTACCACCGTCAAACTCAAGTTTCAATCTATTAAAGCTGAAGTCAGCAGATGGCAATGCAACTTGAATGCGAACAACATTGTTGGTATTGCCATAAGTTACGTTGGTAACAGTAAGTTCTTTATCATCTGCTTTAACTGTGAAGAGGTCATTTACAAATTCCGGTGTGAACTTACCGTCCTTCTTAATTACCAGTTCTTCTGTTGTTGCAACGTCAAGCAAGAGATAAGTTGCATCTGTTGCCGTTTGTACGGAGAAAGTATTGCTAGCTTCTTTTGGCTTCACTTTATCTTTCACAGTATAAGGTTTATCAGCATCAACTTTGTTTCCGTAAACATCGACAGCAGCGTTGCTGTTCGTAACTTCGAAAGTATACGGGCCAGCAGCCTTGAGTTCGTTCTTACCAGTGAATTTCAGGGTAAGAGTCTTTTTATCACTGCTGATACTGATATCATTAGCAGTCTTACCGTCTACACGGAAGTAGTTCTTATTATAGCTGTTAACCTTCGTGTTAAATTTAATTTTAACTTCTTCGGTCGAAACTACTTCGGAATCCTCGGTAACAATTCTGAGCAGATCTTTGGATTCCTTGATTGCGGTGGAAAGTACATAGCCGCCATTGGCGTTCTTGATGTAGTCTCCATCCTTATCGGCAATGTAAGCAACTTCGATTTCAAAGTTACTAGTCAAGTCGGCTGCTTTGCCCTTGAAGTCCTTGAATTTGTCAGCATACAAACGAACACTATCCGCATTGTAGATGTTGACTGTGCCATTGTAAACATATCTCTTCTTAGTTACAGTGTCATACAGCGTGTACTTGTTCTTATCACGTGCATCACCGTTACCGCTTGTAGCCAAGTCTTTGGAGAATTGCAGGTACAGATTATCCCCATCAACCCAAGCTTGCTCCAGCGCGGAATCGCTAGCTTTGGAAGTATTGAGTTCAATCGTTTGCGGCAACATTGTGTTCTTCACATAAGCAGTGTCACCGATACCGCGAACTTCCAGTTGATACTTGGTATCTTTCTCAAGATCTGGACCCAAGTTAACAACTACTTTGTTGTCTTCTGGCAAATCCGTAACGTCAACAGGCAAAGTTGGGTTTCCGTCTTTGTCAATAGTATCAATATCTTTAACTACCTTACCGTCGGCATCTTTCAGTACATAGTTATCCAAATCTTTAGCGTCGTCTTCGCGAACTTCTTCACTGAATGTCAGTGTAACTTTGTAGTCCCCGTCGATCTTCTCAAGTTCGGATTTGATTACTGTAGGACGGATAGTGTCAAGTGTTGGAGTTACTTTCGCATCGCGATCAGCTTTATTTTCGCTGTAGTCTCTTACGCCCTTCACATATACCGTGTTCTCGCCGTAGTTCATCGGGTCGTCAAGAGTAACTTTAATTTCGTTATCCTTGTATTCGATATTGGAAGCGTCGTTAGAAGAAGTATTAACATAAACAGAATCTACACTCTTAACTGTTTCGTTAAATTTGATTGTCAGTTCCTTCAAGTCGTTTGTTTCAACGGAAACAATTTCAGGAGCTTTCGTATCTTCTACAACTTCGAAGCTGTGCTCAACCGGTGCAACCTTCAGACCCGAGAAATCAGCCACATCGCTGATAGCTACTTTATGAGTGCCCACGGAAAGGTTGGCATTCATGATTACGGTATCCGGATAAATGTAGTCCACAGATCCGCCTACAGTTCCTCCATCGATATCGTAGTTGCTGGAAATAGTAGCTTGGTCTTGTTTGATTGGCTCGCTAAATTTAACTTTGAACGCTTTAGTACCCAAGCCAACAACTTCTTTAACCGTCGGAGCTGCTACGTCAGCAGGAGTGAATTTGATTTTGGTATTAAATGTAACAGTACCATCCTCATTTTTCACATTGTTGATTTCGAGCTCGGTTTCTTGTTTGTTATCCAGGTCGCCGCCATTTTCTGTCAACAACAGTGTAACTGATGTTTTATCTTCGGACAATTTAGCGGAATCGATGGTTACGTCGTCGATCTTGTAGTTAGTTTTTGTTTCTGCAGAAGCTTTATCTACAGTACCATCGAATTTAACAACAACTTGTTTCAGGTTGTCGGAAGTAACGCTGCTTACCTTTTGAGCAACAGTTGTTTTGTAAGTCACCTTGTGAGTGTACTCATGGCCATTGTGAGTGAATTTCACTTCAGTCTCTTTGTTCGGCTCAAGAGCTTTCTCCAAAGTTACTTTTACAGTTTCGTCGTTGGAAAGTTTGAATTCTACAACTTTACCAGCTTCGGATACTGTGTAAGAAGAAACTGTTGGGATTTGTCTAGCTTGGTAGATTGCATAAGCTGCAACTACAGCTTGGGAACGAGTAGCGTTAGCTTGGTAGTTGATACCTGCAGGCAGGTAGCCTTTTTCTACAGCAGCTGCTACATAACCTTTAGCCCACGAGTCAGCAGTGTTGTTAGCGTCGGAAGGAACTTCCAGTTTCAGGGCAGTTACCAGAACTTTTGCAAGTTCTTGTACAGTTACGTTACCAGTAGGATCGAACAATTTCGCAGTTGCGTCCTTACCGTTCATGATGCCGGCTTGTGTAGCGGCTTCGATGAAAGGAGCAGCCCAGTGGTTAGCTGTGTAGTTCTTATCTTTGTAAGAAGCAACGCCAGTTACTGGTTGCAAGTCGATTGCTTTAACGATGATTTTAGCCAATTCCGCTCTGGTCAAAGCTTTCCCCAGGCTGGAGCTGCCATCAGGCAAACCAGTCATAACACCGGCTTCTTTCAATGCACTAAACTTTTGCTCGTCAGACAGATTAGCATCTGCACCGAATGCTACGGTAGCAAACATAGAGAATGCCATTGCTGTAGACAAAGCTACGGATAAAATTTTCTTCATAACCTTTTTTTCTCCTCCTTGATTAACTATCGCATGAGAATTTTCTTTAAATGAATAGCTCGTGTTACTCATTAGCCATTGCACCCCCTTTCCAGAGCCTGAGCAGATTTCCTATAAATTAGGTCTGCGATCAACTCGCAGAAACTTGTAAACATAACCATACAAAATAGAATGTAGAAATAGACTAGTTTCCTAATCCTACCTAAACATTATACAATGAGTCCCTAGTGCCGTAAAGCTAAATTTTCTAATAGATAGACAAGTTTCCCCAAAAGGAACAGGTTGGAATGTCTAAATAGGTCATCATTGTCAATGCTCTACATCTTAAACGCACGGGGTTTCAAAAAGTTGCGGTGTTTCGAAAAAAAATTGCAGGATTGTTACCTTTGCTAAGGTTCCCCTCTGTTTCATCTTTTTTCTTGTCCTTCCGCCTTACGGAAATTAGTATAACATCCTTGAATATCCCAGTCATCAAGCAACATTTACCATAACCAATACCCATAATTTATGAGACAAAAACGCAAATAAGACGTCCAAAATGGACGTCTTATTGAATTCTAACAAGGAGACCCTTTCAAGCGCATTATCTTACACGCATAGCCAACTGGATAATACGTGTACGCATAGCCGGATCCGTATTCAGTTTTGCATACATATCGTCGATTGCCTGCTTGTTGTCTTTATACGTCTTCTCATGCTTCATGGTCATGTGCGACCATTCGATGAGTTCATCTTCCGCTGCCCGCAAATCATTAAAGGCATCGTGGAAACCGGTCTCAATGACAAGCTGCTCCATAACCTCTTGGGTTACCTCCTGCAGCTTAGCCGTCTCCTCAATTTTCTTCTCCAATACCTTGGATCTATCCTCAAACTTTCTCTTCGCTTTCGAGTAGCCCAGCTGCGGTTTCGATAAAATCGGTTTCATCTGAATTAGTTCACCCTTTTGCAAAAATATCGATTACTCTGACTATTGTATCTTAATCTCCAACAAATTACAAAATGATGTAATTGGAAAAAAGAAACCTGTCTATGTGATATTCCCATAGACAGGTTCTCAGCTTCGTGGTTTAGCTTAAGTTTTTAGGGAAAATCTTCGTGCTCTTCTTGAGCAGCTCTACCGCAATTTTGCCGGCTTCCGCCCGCGTCATGCTATTCTTCGGATTGAAGTTAATAGAAGCTTTCTTGCTGCCCGGAGTCGTTACGCTCTGTCCATCCATAATTTTGGCTTTATATACAGCTTGGACAGCCGGACGCGCATAGCGGTCAATTTTGCCCGCATCCATGAACTGTTTAGACAGCGCGGCATTCAGCTTATCATCATTTGTGGCCAGCTTCAGCTTGAGCGCACGGGCCACCATCAGAGCAGCCTGTTCTCTCGAGACCGGCTCCTCCACGCCGAAGTAACCTTCGGAGATCCCTGTAATGATCCCCGCTCTGGAAGCCGTCTCAATATACTTGAACTCCCAAGTATCGGTTTTTGCACCCGGCACCACGTCAAAATAAGTTTGTACCTTATTATCATAGTTCAAAGGAATATTCAAACCTTTAACCAGCAGCGTCGCAAATTCCCCGCGTGTAGTCAAGTCATCGGCGCCGAAGGCATTCGCTTGTACGTTCGACATAATTCCTTTGGAATACAAGGCATTCAGAATATTACGTCCCCATGGATGGCTCGTGATATCGCTGAAACCGCGGCTTTGCTTCATGACCATATAATATCCGAAGTCATCGAAAGGAACGGTAACTGTATTGTTCTTGGTATCTACCGCACCGCCAAGGTTTTCCCACTCCGAGTTTTCGTTAAAGCGGAAAACCGTAACGGTTGTTCCCGCTTCATCCACCACGTTTTTGTCAAACTGCAATTTCAATGTTCCCCGTT
The DNA here is from genome assembly GCF_008084145.1 of Paenibacillus faecis. Taxonomy (GTDB): domain Bacteria; phylum Bacillota; class Bacilli; order Paenibacillales; family Paenibacillaceae; genus Fontibacillus; species Fontibacillus faecis. The sequence goes on from NZ_VSDO01000003.1 coordinate 141,801, forward strand.
GCGAAGGAACCAGCTTTCTTTCCGGCTCGCGAATCATAACATCCCGGAAGTTTTGGTTAGTCGAGTATTGCGGCAAGATGGAATATGGCGGCAAGCCGTTGGTTGCCGGTTTATACGTATCCCCACTGCCGGTTTCTCCGATCCCGCCATGAATCCAGTAAACGTTCGAGACACGGGTGAAGTTGCTTGTTTTTGCCGTCGAGTTGAAGAATTCCACCAAGTCTTCCGGCAAAGTAAGCGTTGCTTGTCCGCTTGGCGTTCTTGCGTCTTTATCGATGTTAAAAATATTGCCATAGTCGTTACGGCGTTCCACGATGCCTGTCTTAGGATCGGCAATCCCGAACAGCAGCTTGTTGTCCGGATAAAACTTCGTAACGGAACCCTCAGGCACATTTGCGGTTTTCAAAACCGTACCTTTAGGGAACGACAGCTCAAGCGCCTTATTAAACGCACTATACTTGGTTGCCGGCTTGTCAGTCATATACTGCGTATCCACGGCAATGGCGCTGGTGTAGTATACTTCGATCGTCTCATTGAGCGTTTCTTGACCGCGGACAATTTGAATCTTGATCTTCGTCGATTTGTCCGGTTTCAATCCAACATAATCGTAGATAAACCGTGCCGGTGCGTTATCCGGCAAATCCGTCCGTTTGATGGCTTCGCCTTTATCGATAATAACCTTAGTCGCACCTTCGGCTTCAATATCGAAGCGGACAAAGTTTTTGTTTACGATGATCTGGTCCCCAACCGTAGGAACGGGAGACAAAATACGATACGGCGCCAACACTCGGGTGACTTCCAGTCGCTGCGAAGTACGCGCCCCTGTGGTGTTAATCAACTCGAGGTTGTAAACCTGGCTTCCCAGAGTATCCAGTGAAATATCTTTGATGCGCAATACAAACTTACCGTTATATACGGCCAGGTCATATTGCAAGGTCGGCTGTCCACTGCGGACAATAGAGCCGGTGACAAGTTGTGTGCTAGTCATAGTTGTATTAGTCAGAATGGTATCCAGCCCGGTTCCGTCCGTCTGGGAGGAGAACACACTTTCAGTACCGCGCAGCAAATTGATAATTTTGGCACCCGACCCTTGAATGATCAGATCATATTTTTGCGCGCTCGTCTCATATTTATCGCCCGTTAATTTAAATTCGGGAGAACCAGCCAAAATACTATTTAACTGAGTGTTCGCACCACTGGTGTCCGTTAAATCCAAACCAACAAAGTTTACGGACGGATCAAAAACTTTCGGACGGAACACCGTAATATTCGACACGTTTGTATCTTGAATGTAAATTCTCAGCTCTTTAACAATCTTTCTGGAGTTCCCTTTTCCATCCATCGAAACGCCTACAAACTTAATGCGGTTTTCCCCATAATAAAGAGGTCCGCTGATATCAATGGGAAGTGAAAAATTGAATGTAGGGCTATTTACCGTTGGGTTAAACGTAATCGGTGTGGCCAACTTGTCATTTGAAATCCCGTTCACAAAAAACTGAGGACTAGACAAGTTTTCAAAGTCACGATATTCCCCGGAAATTTCCAAACTAAGGTTTAAATTACTCGAGTCTTTCGTAATTACTTGGCCATCGTAAAGGCCCTCAACATAAATGTAGTTCTTCGTAGCGTAAGAAATCGTTGCTGTCTTCGACGCGTTTGAGTTGCCGATCGAAAATTTCACTTGCTGTTTACCGCTAGAGAAACCAGACACCTTGAAAACTTGCTGATTTCCTGAACCCCCAGCAGGTGTCAAGGTTGGACCTGTATCTCCCTTCGGCATGTATACGGCCTTCAAGTCCGATGCGTTGAAGCTTTGATCAGCCGCAACCAAAATATAAAAATTATCTTTGTCCGCTTCCGTCCCGTCCAAGTCCGGCAAAGTGGTGATATCCGCCGGCGGGGTGGAATTATCCTTCATATACTTCAAATGGGTGATGGAAGCCTCACCAGGCAAGTACTTAAAGTTAATATTTGCAAATGTCGTGTACACATTGTCATATTGCAGATTTAAGCTAAATTTTTGATCCCCGTTAGAGAACGTAATCGGAACTTCAATATCCACGATTCTATAAGCTCTCGTCGTACCGTCCGGAGCCGGAACTTCCGTTTCATTGGTAACGGTAAACGTCGTTACTGGAGTAGCGGTAGGATTGTTCCCATCCGTCAACGTAACGGCACCTTTTCCAGTCCCTTGCGGACCGAAAGGGTTGCCCGTGTCGTTCAGGAGTACCGAGAATTTAATAGTCCCTGTGGACGTAGCCGGCGGGGTCTTGCTGTCCGTAACTACAGCCACTTTATTATTTACGTCGTAGCTTTGCCCGTTATAATCCAATACGATTCTATCGAACGGTTTGTTTTTATCAAAATAATAAATCGAACGATCAATAGTAACGGAATCCGCACCGCTTTTAATCGTAATTTCAATTTTGTTCCGGCCCGGGCTCAGGTTCAGCGACGGCGAGAAAAACTTGCCGGTTTGGGTTAAAGTCGTAACAAGTCCGGTTCCACCGTTAACTTTAACCGTTACTTCGGTGGCGTTCTTTACTTCCCCGGAAATCGAGACGTTGTCCCGGTCGGAGACGACTTCTGCCCCTTCGTTCAAATAAATCGTGCCATAGCTGGATCCAAGCAGCTTCAGGTCTTGAACATATGGCACTTGGTCAAACAAAATATAGAAGGTGTCTTCACGCGTGATGCCGTTCTGGGAACCGGAGAGCGTGATCTTGTTATAGCCTGCAAACAAGGAAAGTTTAGAGACTTTAAACTTTTGCGAATAATCCGTGGAAGTCGTGTCTCGGGAAATACTTCCGTTTTTAAATTGCGAACTGTCGGTTTCCCATTTCTTGGTTTGGGAATTCAACGTCAATCGCTCTACTTTTACTCTCAGTGACTCTTCTGTAACGTGGGAATAGGTCCCCGTAAAGTCTACTGTAGGGCTCGTAGTGATATACATCTTAGAACGGTCTTTTCCGATCTGGTCAGGCGTATCTTCCAAAGTCAAAAACGCAGTGTTTCTAAGCGTGACATCGTCCGGAAGAAAATAGTTCGCAGCCGCAGCGGCGCTCGCCTTTTGAACTATGCCCGGCGGGAATAGGGTGACGATCAAAGCTGCCAGAACGAACCATACGAAAGGCTTTTTGATGCGTTGCATGATTTTATCTCTCCTTTGTGAATATGTCGTGATTTCCGCTGGATACTTACCGGAAACCGTCCAAAAAGTCGTATAGGTTTGTTATCGGACAGCGGGTGCCATTATTTTAGGAAAATAGGTAAATTATACTTAAATTGATTGTTAAAAAATAAAAAGACCCACCCAGCGTTAGCCGGAGGGCCTACTATAGAATGCCTATGAGGAGTTACTTCGCGAGCTTAATCTCCCGGATATCCGCCTCATGCTCAAGCGAACGGATCGATAGCTTCTCTAAAATCTTCTCGTGACGCTCCTGTCCTTCTTTAAGGGACGACAGTCCTCCATGGAGCTTGTGAACGTCCATGCTGAGCGCGTCAAGCTTCGCGTCGGTCTCATCCTGTCTGTCGCGAATTGCTCTGACGATGGCGTTGGTTTCACCAAGCTGCGTCTGCATAAGCTCCTGGGTTTCTTTTAATGACACGACATCCTTCTTCATTGTCTGCATGTCTGAATTCATCGTCTGCACGTTTGTTTCAATCTGATCCAGCTTCTGCAAAATCTGATGGAGTAGTTGCTCGCTCATCCGAATTACTCCCTTCAAAAAATAAACTCGTCCCATGTATTATACCCTTTTCACGGGCATAGCCGCTAGTCCGTTCGATACTTTCCCGAGAAGCATCCGCGAAAGCTAAAACCCCGCCGCTCAACCGAGCTGACGGGGCTTGTCCCTAGCCAAACGTATAATGCATATTATAGCAATTTCCACAAACGGCAAGGCAACTACTTCGAACCGCGCTCGGCGCCGGCCTTCATCCGGAGTCGGGCAAAAAAGTTCAGCAGCGGCCGCTTGGTCTTGCCGATCAGACCGATCACCTCGGCGCCGATTTGCAGGAAGAACACCATCACGCAAATGACGACGAAAGTAACCCAGTTGGCGTTATACATCGCCGCCGACGATTGAATCACCGCTAACACGCCGAAAAACGCCGCGATCCCGTAAATGATCAGCACCGTCTGGCGGTGGCTGAATCCGATTTCGCGCAAACAATGGTGCAAATGCCCTTTGTCCGGCGAGAAGATCGGCTTCTTCTGCATCCAGCGGCGCACGATGGCGAACAGCGTGTCCGACAACGGCACACCGATCAGAATCAGCGGTGTCAGGAAGGACACAATCGCGACCTGCTTGAAGCCAAGCAGCGACAAGAGCGCCAAACTGAAGCCGAGGAAAAGCGCCCCGGAATCGCCCATGAATATTTTAGCCGGGTGAAAGTTGAAATACAGGAAACCGATAATGCTGCCGAGTAACAGAAGGCACAGCAAGGCCACAACGAAATTGCCCATCAAAAAGGCCATTACCGTAATCGTCCCGATCGCGATCGCGGATACCCCTGCGGCCAATCCGTCCAAACCGTCGATCAGATTGATCGCGTTGGTCACGCCGACAATCCACAGGATCGTGAACGGGATCGCAATCCAGCTTTCCACCGAAGCATACGTATGAAATGGAATATTGGCAAATTCAATTCGAATGTCAAAACCGAAAACAACGACGCAAGCCGTGGCGATTTGAACGAGAAACTTCAGCTTGGCCGGCAAATCAAACCGGTCGTCGAACGCCCCAAGCAAAATCGTCATCGTCCCGCCCACGAGGAACGCCTTGATAAAGTTCACTTCGCGTACCGAAATACTATCCGGAAGAAACGGAAGAACCAGGAAGAACGTAAGCACAAAAGATAAGAAAATCGCTAATCCACCGAGTCTCGGCATAATTGTTGTGTGCACTTTGCGGGCATTCGGCACATCCACGGCGCCTACCTTAATCGCAAACTTCTTGACGAGCGGCGTCAGTCCCAATGCCAGCACCAGCGAGACGATAAACCCGATGGTATAAATCATCCACATGTGTATTTCAACCCCCATTTGTTCTGCCGGAATGAATTATACTCCGTTTCGGGAGAAACACAAACCCCGTTTTTGCGCAATTATACGCTGTTTTGGGTGAAATTCAGTCATTTAGCCCATTTTCGTCAGGTTTTCTCCCGCACGCAGCACGCGAACCACGAATTTCGGCAGCGCAAGCATTCTCCGGAAGCGGGTCGGCTCCGACAGCAGGCGGTACAGCCACTCCAGCCGCATTTTCTGGAACGCGACCGGGGCCCGCTTCGTCTTGCCTGAAATAATATCCAGGCTTCCACCGACCCCCATCATAACCGGTACACCCAAGGTTTGTTTGTATTTTCCGATCCAGGGCTCCTGGGTATCGGCCCCGCGGGCGACAAACAGCAGATCGGGCGAGGCCGCCTTAATCGCTGCGACGACCTCAAGATCTTGATCCGGCTTGAAATACCCGTCGCGATATCCGACAATTTCCGTGCCCGGATATTGCAATGTTAACCGCCGGGCCGCTTCCTGAATCACTTCCGGGGTTGAACCGAGCAGGTAGACTTTCCAATGACGGCTCTGTCCTTCCCGCATCAATTCATGCAGCAGGTCAAACCCCGCAACCCGCTCCGTTACCGGCTCGCCGCCCTTCTGGGCGGCCCAAACGAGCCCGGTTCCGTCCGGTACGACCAGTTCGGCCTCCTGCATGATTTTTTTGTATGCGGGATCTTCCATCGCCGCCATCAGCATGATCGGGTTGGCCGTAATCACCTGATGCGGCTTGCGCGAACGGACCGCTTCAATCAGGTAACGGACCGTATCCTGCATGCCCCATTTGCACACGGATACGCCAAAGACGGATACCGTGGGAATAGCCTGATCCTGTTTTTGTTGCGTCTCCACACTAGCTCACCCTTTGCTTCCTAAAAATTCTACGATGCGCCGCGCTGGGGTGCGGGCCTCGCGCTTCAGCTCCGAAATTTTCGGAGCGTGCGCCGTGCGCCAGACATCGCCTTCCAACAGCAGGCGCTCGGCTTGCGAGGCGACGATCCGGGGATCGAGCTCCTCCGTGGTGCCGACCGGCACACTGCCGAGACGGCCCAGGAAGTGGTCGATCTTCGGATCGTACGAAACGCCGAGCAGCGGCACTTCCTGCGAAGCCGCATAAATGAGGCTGTGCAGCCTCATTCCGATCAGCAGGCGGCAGCGGCTCACCTCGCGGAGCATCTCGTACGGATGCTCCGTCTCCGCCGCAATACTGACGGTGCTCCCGTGTTCCGCCACATTTCCCAGGCGCTCCATGACGAAGCGCGAAGCTTCGTCATCGCCGGGGACATGAAACGGCAGGAACCGGATATGCACCGGCTTGCGGCGGCAAAGCGAGGCGAGGCCTTCGGCCAGCTTCGCCAACTCGGTCCGCTCGGAGTTCCAGAAGCGGACCGACACCCCGACCACCGGCAGCTCCTCCCCGCCGGACTCGCCGCCGTTCGGCGACTCGGCGTCGGCAGCCGCACCGCCGATGATAGCGCGCGCGGCCCCCGCCTCCGGCAGGGCCATGCCCATGACCGGGTCCGGAACGACCTGGACGGCCTCCTTCCGGATTCCCATGCTGCGAAGCAGCTCGGCCGATTCGATATCCCGGACCGAAATATATTCACAGCGGCGGAATACCGAAGCGATCGCCGGCCGGAACAGCTTGCGGCGCACCGGACCGATGCCCTGGGCATAAACGAAGGTCGGTTTGCCCAGCCACTGGGCGATCTTGAGTATTCCCAGATAATAAGGGATCGAGCCAAGCCCGGTCGCGTCCTGCAGCAGGCTCCCTCCGCCGCTGATCAGCCCGTCGCTGTTCTTAATAGCGTTCCTTACCTCTGCCAGTTTCATCCGGTGAACAGCCCGGACCCCGTAAGTCCGGGACGTCCATTCGGGATCGATCGACAACACCACCGGCGTAACGGATATTCCCGCGGTAAGGCTCTCTTCCTCCAGCGCGGACAGAATCGACTGAAGCACGGCCTCGTCCCCGCTGTTGCGGTATCCGTAATAACCGGAAAGGACTATGGTTTGAGAAGACGCGGCGACCATTTATCCCAGCACCTTTCGATAATATGCCAGATCAGAATGGCAATCAGACCGACAAGAAGTCCGAGTCCAAGTCCGAGCAGCCCGCGGATCAACGACAGAACCGCCGGAGTATGAATATGCGCGAACGTATCCACCATGGATAACTGTCCCATAACCGCGACAATCATCGCGTAAATCGCCCAACGGTAACGGAAGGCGGCGAAGACCCCGGCAAGGAATAGCGGATGCGCGAGCAAGAACTCCTTGTTGCGCGGACGAACGCCAAACGTGTTTTCCAGGAAGGAGCGGAACTGCGCTTCTCCCGGCAGCAGCGTTCCGGCGTTTCCGGTACGCGACATATAATAGTACGCAACGACGGCAAGCACACCCGCCGCAACCACCCACACCAACGTAATCGGCATACGCATCCAATTGCGAAGTTCCTGCCAAACCGAGCTTCCCTGGTAAAGGAAAACATACACGGCCACCAACAAAATCGGAGCCAGATGCAGCAAACTTACGCCGCGGAATTGGTCAAGCACCAGACTATATGTGATATTGTTCAGCAGTGCAATCACGAACGGGACCGCCGCCAGCGAAATAACCGCCGTTTTGACGTAAAGAACAACCGCGTGGGTCAACCGGCGTCCGGCCGTGAGGCTCGGATGGGCTTCCCGGATGTCCTTCACCTTTCGAATCGCAAGAATGGTCGCGATCGTTGGCGCGCTGATGGCCACGAACAAAGCGAGCACTTTTTCCAGCAAAGAAGGCTGCAATACGTAAAGCCCCGCCGAGCCGATGAGCCCGAGCACGAACGTCAAAAGCGTCAGCGGTGCGATAAAGTAAGAAATCAACAGAGCGATAAAGGCCACTCCGCCCAAAACGACGATGGCTTTCAAATATTTTTGCCAGGAGGCGTCATGAATTTTGAAAGCCTCCGCCTGCCCTATCTCGAAGCCGTTTTGCTGCATGCGTGCAATGGCCCCCTCCGGCCCCTTAAGCGAGTCCACCAAGTTATTGATCGGATTGGTTATGGCCGCTTTGGTGGCGTCCTTGGACGGCGATGCGTTCAAATAAATCATCCGGATATTCCGGTCTTTGGTAGCCAGGGCGAACCGATCGGCCAGCACGGCCTTGTCCTGGCTAGCCTCCGTATCCGCCAGGGAATGCAGGCGGACAACGTTGTAGTCCGTCAAATAGGCCAACTGATTCAACCCTTTTTGCGGGGCTTTCAAGTTTTCGATGGCCGCAAGGCCAATCCCGTGCTTCTTGAGCAGCTCCGCAAAAGATTTAAGGCTGTTCTTCTCGGCGTTTTCCTGAAATCCTTTAACCGCTTCCCCGTCGAACAGAATCCGCTTGACCCCGGTCTCGGCATAGAACGCCAATTGCTGGTCCACCAATTCCTGATCGTAAGGAACATTGTCGGAAAGCCGAGGCAGAATATTGAAACCTTTCTCCCGCAGCATCTCATAGGCGAACGGATCGAGCGGCAATTGTTTCAATACCGCTTCTTCCACACCCATGTGAAGAACAAGCCCCTCATGATCCTCATATTTCCATGGAGCCACGGAAACACCCTGCTTCTCGAAAGTTTCAAGGATCATCGGCCGAAGAATTTCCTCGTTCTCTGGGCTGGTGAAAACGACATACGTATAATTGCTGTCCGGAGAAACGACCGTCCGCGTCAGCCTTGCCGCCTCCGCCGCGCCAAACACCATGATCCGGCGCGTCTTCGACAATTCGTCGAGCGTGCTTTCGAACATCGCCATCGTATTGACGCCGGCCTCTTTCAGCTTGTCCAGCTGTTCATCCAGGTAAGCTGCCGGATTGGCCTGATACGAGGCAATATCCAACAACCCTCTGTAATTAAATACGATTTCCACTTTATTCGCCGACGACTCCGTTTGCACACGCTGCATAATTACGGGCAAAGACGCCACGATGCCGACAATGACCAAGATCCATAACCATTTGCGGGAAGCGTCATTCCACCGCTGCCAACTTCGAATCACAAGGGTACCTCCTCAAAAGTAAAAAAATCACGGCACGGCCGCCCCGCTGAACAAGCAAATTTTGCGGGGCGGCACCGGTTCGCCGTTAAATCTGTATCTGCTTCCGCCTTTTAAGCGTCTACGCGGGCGAGCACATGCTCCTCCAAATGTGAAAGGCGGGCCTTGGCATCTTCATTCGACGTGCCGCGGACGGCAAAGTAGAATTTGATTTTCGGCTCCGTTCCCGACGGACGGAGGCAGAACCACGAACCGTCCTCCAGCAGGAACTTCAGGACGTTCTCTTTCGGGAGTCCCTCGATTCCCTTCAGGTAATCCCGCATTTCCGCAACCCGGATTCCCGCTACATCTTGCGGCGGGTTGGCGCGGAAGTCCTCCATCAATGCCGTGATTTTGGCTAACCCGTCTTTGCCTTTCAATGTGCGGGAAGCGAGGGATTCACGGTAGTAGCCGAATTGCCGGTACAATTCCTCCAGAACGTCGATCAGCGTCTTGCCCTGCCGCTTGTAATAGGCCGCAGCCTCGCAAATCAAGGTAGAGGCAACAATCGCGTCCTTATCGCGGGCATAATTGCCGGCCAGATAACCATAGCTTTCCTCATAACCGAACAAATACGTATGCTGACCGGTTTGATCGAATTCGTTCATTTTTTCCCCGATATATTTGAAACCGGTAAGCGTATTGAAGACGGAGGCCCCGTAATGACGCGCGATCTCCGCTCCGAATTCACTGGTAACAATCGTTTTAACGACCGCCCCGTTCGACGGTAACGCGCCTCTCTCCTTCATCTGGCTGAGCACGTAATGAACGAGCAGCGAGCCCGACTGGTTGCCGGTCAGAATTTCATATTCGCCGTCCTTCGTCCGGACCACCGCGCCCATCCGGTCCGCGTCGGGATCCGTACCGATCAGGATGTCCGCGCCGATTTTTTTGCCCAGCTCGATGGCCATCGTAAACGCTTCGCGCTCCTCCGGATTCGGGGATTTCACGGTCGAAAAGTCACCATCCGGCTGCTCTTGCTCGTTAACGACGTGCACCTGCGTGAAGCCGATTTTCTCCAGCGCGCGGCGTACCGGCATATTCCCCGTGCCGTGCAATGGGGTGAACACGACGACGAGATCCTTGGCCGCACCCGCCGCCATCAATTCCCGGTTTACGCTCGTATTCGCCACCGTCTCCACAAAAGCTTCGTCTTCCGCTTCCCCAAGCCAGATCAGAAGCTCTTTGGCTTCCGCTTCCTCGCGGCTCAAACGCTTGACTTCTTTCAACGAACTCAAGGCTTGAATGTTTCCGATCACCCGCTCGGCCTCATGAGGGACCAATTGTCCGCCGGAAGCGTTATAGACCTTATAGCCGTTATATTCCGGAGGGTTATGGCTCGCCGTAATGACGATCCCGCCCGTAGCTTTCAAACTGCGCACGGAAAAAGACAGCTGCGGCGTCGGCCGAAGCGATGGGAACAGCTTGGCGACAATGCCGTTGCCGGCCAAAACCAGCGCGGCCTCCAACGCGAATTCGGGTGAGAAGTGGCGGCAATCATGGGCAATGACCACGGAAGGCCGCCCTTCTTTGCCGGCATGCTCCTCCAGGATATATTGAGCGAAGCCTTGAGTAGCCCGGGCCACGGTGTAGCGGTTCATCCGGTTGCTTCCGGCTCCGATCACACCGCGCAAACCGCCGGTTCCGAATTCCAGATCGCGGTAGAAGCGGTCTTCCAACTCCGCGGGGTTGCTCTCCAAGGAACGGAGCTCTTGTTTGGTCGTCTCATCAATGGATGGATCGTTTAGCCAGCTATCCAATTTCTCTTTAATCGTCACACTCAACTCAGTCATGGTTTCAAAAAGGCCTCCTTACTGGTATCTCAAATCATGGACTCCAAATCCCATTTAGGATAACGCAAACATAATTTCGCCCTCTGCGACAATTTTATCATCGACCTTGGCGACCGCATGCCCCTTGCCGATGGAGCCCTTCATTCGGGTAATCTCCACTTCGAGCCGGAGCGTGTCGCCCGGATAAACCTGTCCGCGGAAGCGGAAACCATCCAGACCGGCCAAAAAACCGATTTTCCCCTTATTGCTCTCCACGTTCAAGATCGCCGCCGCCCCCACCTGGGCCAGGGCCTCCGTAATCAGTACGCCGGGCATCACGGGAAAACCGGGAAAATGCCCGGCAAAGAACGGTTCATTGACCGTCACGTTCTTGATCCCTACCGCTCTTTTGCCTTCCTCCATCTCAATAATCCGGTCCACCAAAAGAAACGGCGGTCGATGAGGGATGATTTCCTGAATTTGATTAGTATCGAGCATTATGTAATACCTACCCCTTTCCATATCCTTCGTTGGTTTGTTTTCGTTTCCGGCCGGTTGGCCTCGCTCATTTTCCGTATAAAAGACACGATGCGCGGCTACACTGATAGTATCCTCCGCATCTGCAGAAGCGGAGGTTAAGATAAGGGGCTTATCCGCAGACGGTTTACCCGCGTGCGGATCAAGCCCTTTTGATGTTCGAGCCTCGCACATTCCTCCATCATTATACATTTTATGACCCAAAAAAGAAAACTCCCGCCCCCGGGAGTTTCATCCAATCCATGCATTCAGTTTCTTCTATTATAAAAAGCCGAAATTCATTAATACCCTTGTTCATGGGAAGGCCAATCAGGGTGCGAAGACCAGGTCGAATACATGCCTCCATGTATTCCACTGCAAAATCCCCGAAATGTCTTGCTTTCCCAATACGACATAACCGACCGCGGCGCCTCCGATCAGAGCGACGATCAAAAACAAAAGAATCAGAAAGATCCGCAAGACGGTGATCCACCCGCTGCGTTTTACCGCTGACGGGGTATTCTCCTGGGTCATGATGCTCCACCTACCCGCGCAAGTTATTCGCCAAGCCCATCATCGTTTCGCTGGAAGTCAGTGCCCGGGCGGCGAGCTGATAAGCGCGCTGCACTTGCATCATCTCGGCCATTTCATCTGCCATATTTACGTTGGAGCTTTCCAATGCACCCTGGCGAAGCGATGCCTGGTTCGTCGTGTCTTCAAGCACATTGTCCTCAATGGCACCCGCAGCTAAGGCGTATAAGTTGCCGTCGACCGATTCTAGGGCATCCGGCCGAAGCGGCGTCTTTAATTGAAAGCGCCCGAGCGCGGTCGCTCCCGCCTCGGTCACCGCGCTGATGTTGCCCCGAGGATCCACCTGCAGTTTGGCACCGGAAGGCACCGCGATGCGGTCCCCGCCCGCATTTAATACATAGTGGCCCTGCTTGGTTACCAGATAACTGGACTCCGGATCATTCGGGTCCGGCTGGATGCTGAAATCTCCCCCGCGGGTATAGGCCTTGCCTTCAGGCGTCAGTACCGCAAACAAAGCGTTACCTTCAATGGCGAAATCCGTCGGATTGTCGGTCTCTTTGATCGACCCTTGGGCAAAATTGCTGGTGATCGAGGTCACTCGAGATCCGAAGCCCATATCAAATCCAAGAGGCGTGGCTCTCCCGGGTAAGTCCATCTTGGAAATCTGTTGCTTCACCCGGGTCAGCGTATCTTCAAAAGATGCTTCCTGACGTTTGTAACCGGTGTTGTCCAGGTTGGCGATATTGTTCGAAATCACGTCCAGACGCTTCTGGATTCCGTTCATTGAAACCATCGCGCTGATCATGGAGTTGTTCATGAGGCACCTCCTTGGTTAAAGCCAGATTTAGACGCGTCCGATTTCATTAACGGCCTTCTCCAAGCTTTTATCGTAAAATTGAATAACTTTTTGGTTCGATTCGTAAGCGCGCTGCGCCGCAAGCAGATCCACCATCGCCTGAGCCGTATCGATATTGGAGCCCTCCAGGTATCCTTGCCGAACTTGCACACCTTCCAGCCCTTGCTGCGGAAGCGGCTGAATGTCCGCGGCTTCCGGATCCTTGGCACGGAATACACCGTTGCCGTCGCGCACCAGTTCCTGCGGCCGATTGACTACAGAAACTCCGAGCGTTGCGACATCGACTCTAGTCCCTGTATCGTCATAAGTGAACAGGTTCCCCTGCGCATCGGACTGCATATATTCCAATGACTGACCTTGAGCGAGCACGATCGGGTTGCCCTGGTTGTTAAGCACGCGCTGACCTGTCGAGGTCCGCAGTTCACCGTTGGCGGTTACGGTAAAATTCCCGTCCCGGGTGTAGCGAACTTCATCATTATTGTCCATGACCGCAAAGAAGGCTTCAGGACGATAGATGACTTCGCCGTCTTCACTGACGTATTTCCCCGAAGCATCGAAAGGAATCGGCTGCCCCGTCGCCGGGTCGTTCAGGCTGAGGCTGGTCATCAGCGCGAAGTTCGAGGCTTTGCCCGTTTCGCGCAAGTCCCCCTGCACAAAAGAGGACATGCTCTCCTCCGCAAAAACGCCCGTCGTCAATTTACCGATACGCTTGGCGTATCCGGACTGCTTGTCGCCCATCAGCGAGACCAGCATATCCGGAAAAGAGCGGTTTATCGAATTCACTTGCTTGTAACCCGGGGTGTTGATATTTGCGATATTCTGCGTCACCGTATCATGCCGCCGCTGCTCCGTAATCATCCCGGATGCCGCGGTGTAAAGCCCTCTTAACATGGACAAACCTCCAAACTAAGTTGCCGGTGAATGTTCCGGACCGGATTGATTCATACTATTTATGTCAATCGCGACTCGCGATTGTATTCCTATATCTTTATATCGGCGGATTAGAACTTTTTCTTAACGACCCGGTCCAAATTATCCAGCATGATGCCGGTTCCTTTAACAACACAGTGCATCGGATCTTCAGCAATCAAAACCGGAACGTGAAGCTCCTCGGCCAGCAGCTCGTCCAACCCGTTCAGCAGAGCGCCCCCGCCCGTCAAAATGACCCCGCGGTCGATGATGTCGGCCGACAGTTCCGGCGGAGTGCGCTCCAGCACCGATTTCGCAGCGGTGACGATCGAGGATACCGGATCGGCCAAAGCTTCTTGAATTTCGGCGGACGTTACGGTAATCGTAAGCGGAAGCCCGGATACCATATCCCTTCCGCGGATATCCATTTCCGCCACACGTCCGGTAGGATGGACGGTTCCGATCGCGATTTTGATATCTTCCGCGGTGCGCTCCCCGATCAACAGCTTGTACTTCGTTTTAATATATTTAATGATGGCGCCATCAAACTTGTCCCCGGCGATTTTGATGGACGAAGCCGTGACGATGTCTCCCATCGAAAGCACCGCCACATCCGTCGTCCCTCCGCCGATGTCGACAACCATGTTGCCGCTCGGTTCGAAAATGTCCATTCCCGCGCCAATCGCCGCGGCTTTCGGTTCTTCTTCCATAAAAACCTCTTTGGCCCCGCTGTGTTCCGCCGCTTCGCGAATCGACTTCTGCTCGACGGACGTAATGTTCGTCGGCGCACAAATCAGAATGCGCGGATGGCTGTACCAGCTCCGGCCTCCAACACGGTCAATGAAATGCTTGAGCATCGTTTCCGTAATTTCAAAATCGGCAATGACGCCGTCCCGCAAAGGACGGATCGCGATGATATTTCCCGGTGTACGGCCGACCATCTTTCGTGCTTCTTCACCGACAGCCAACACGCGTTTTGCGTCACTATCGATCGCCACCACGGACGGCTCGTCGAGAACGACTCCCTTTCCCTTGACATGAATCAGCACATTGGCTGTGCCCAAATCAATACCAATATCCTTGCTCATCATCACGATGCTCCCCCAAAACGTATTTTCATGACTTAGTATATGGTAAAAGCTTCCCCGAATCACGGAGCCGATATTCGACAAATACGTCGCGAAAAACTGCAAAACTCGGGATTATTGGATAAAAATCCTCATTCTCATACCATATTTAAAAATACCATACTTTGGGGGAGGTGTTCAATCACAATCCTTGCTTGCCGGGTAAATAATCTATTTACCCTCTAACGGGCCGAGCTAATCACTTCCCGCTTCGATTGGCCTTTTTTCTTATACTTGATTTTCGTCGCCTCGCCTCCCCGAAGATGTCTGATCGACTTATGATATTCGAGAATGTGCTTGACCTGGTCCGCCAAATCCGGATTGATCTCCGGCAAACGCTCGGTTAAGTCTTTATGCACCGTGCTTTTCGATACGCCGAATTCCTTGGCAATGGTCCGAACCGTGTGCCGAGTTTCCACAATGCAGCGACCGATTTTTATCGTCCGTTCCTTGATGTAATCGTGCACGCTCCCGCCTCCCTACTCGAGATAGTTTGGTACATTATATGAGGGGCGTGCCTATATATTCTTTGTTTCCAAGCCTGACAAGCCCGGGCGCGGCCAATTATTTTAACCGAGGTTTGTCCGGAGCCGCCGATCACGGGGAGAAAACGGCCGTGGGCATCACAAAAAAACGGGAAGCCCGAAGGGCTTCCCGTTTTGCGGTTGAATAGCGTATTATTGATTTTTCGGAAGCACTTGGACCGGGTTAACCAGTTCCCCGTTTTCATAAACGGCAAAGTGAACATGGATGCCAAGATCTTTTTCCATCTCGTTCCGGCCGGCCATGGCGATGACATCGCCTTGTTTTACTTCGGCGTTCAGCTTCACTTTCACGTCGGCCAAGCTCTCATACACGGTTTTGAGATTGTTGGCGTGTGTGATTTCGACAACGAAGCCGAGCAGCGGAACCTCTTCCACCCGGGTCACTTTTCCGCCCATCGCGGCGGTAACCTCAAAGGATTGTTTGTCCTCACGAGCCAAATCGATTCCGGTGTTGGCGATAAACGTGTCGTTGTACTGAACCAGCGCAGCTTCGTGATCCTTGGCACTCGCCTCATTGTCGTAAAACGGTCTGACGACGGCCACTTCCGACGCTTTCGCCACCGGCCAAACCAAATCTTCGGCGACCGCTGTCGTTTCGGCCGCTTTCTCATTTCCGGCCTTCGTCTCTTGCGCGGTTTTATCCCCACTCGGCAGGTCCTGGCCGTCCGGCGACTCCACGGAATCCGTCACGCTGGCAGGTGTGGAATCCATCGGCTTCTGGCTGGCATCTTGGTAGACCCACACTAAGGTTAGTATAATTGCCGCTGCTGCCATGTACACCGCCGGGTAAACCCATCTCTTGGACAATAGTTTCTTCCATGCGGATACCGGTACGACCGGCTCTCCCATTGCAATTTTAGGAGATTCCTCATGGGGTTTGTTTTTGTTGTTCTGTTCATTCATTTGCTCATCACCTCAGTAACCAGTGTTACCGCGGCCCGAGCTTTTATACTTCGCTTTATATCAATTTTTAAAAATTTTCAAGAGTCGTGAACTCCCAACTATTTCAACAGATCGACGGTCTCCTCGAAAGAAATTCCGGTATAGTAGTGTTTGAGAATCTCAGCCGCGGTATATCCGTGTTGGGCCATCGCGTTCGCCCCCCATTGGCTCATGCCGACGCCATGTCCATACCCGTAGGTTGTAATCTTCACGTTGTTGCCGTCCACGTCCAGCCTGAACTGGCTTGAGCGCAGCCCCAGCTTCTCCCGCACCTCTCTCCCGGTATATGTTTTGCTCCCTATCTGTATTTCCTTAACGCGCCGGCCCGAAGTATAAGAAAGGATCCGAAAGAGTCGTTCGGGGTACGCCGTTTTCTTCGTTAAACCCCCGGAGACGGGGGTAGCCGGAACGCTTTGGCCCAACTTGACCAGTACCTCGCTGACGGGTAGCGTAACGGTTACTTCATGTTTGGGGTTTACCCCGGCCTCCCAGGGACTGGCGACACTGCGCAGGTAAGGCACTTTAAGCGACCAGTACTCCTCCGAATTTTCCGTGTAACCCCCGCTCGCCGAAAAAAAAGCGGCCGTGATCGGTCGTCCCTGATACGTCATTACGATTCCGCGGGTTTCCTGAACCGCCCGTTCCAGCTTGGACAACTGCTCCGTTTTCCCGTCCCGCTTCCAATTCTCCAGCGTCTTCCGGGACAGGTACGCCTGATGGTCCACCGTGTCCTTGACGTCCGCCTTGCCGCCGGGAATGCCGCTTGTATCCCGGGCGGCCAGCCGGCGGACGATAAAGGTGCGGGCCGCGACCGCCTGCGCTTTGAGCGCTTCCAGCTCAAAGTCCGACGGCATCTCGGCCGCCAGCACGCCGGTCACGTACTGTTCGAGCGGCAGGGTTTCCACGGACTGGTCGCGCGTGAGGTAGACGCGCACCAAGGTCCGATCCTCGGCGGGCGTGCCCTCCGCCGGGGCAAGCCGCTCCGCGCCCGCGCCGCCTGCGGCCGCGGGCGTCCGGGCCTGCGGCGGCTGCGCGGCCGCAGGCGGGTGCGGCGCCGGCGGCGGGCCCGTGCGGCCGGCCAGCAGCGCCGGCAGCAGCACCGCGAGCGCGGCCAGCGCCACCAGCGCCGCAAGCCCGGCGGCGAGCGTCCCGCCCTTCCTTCCGCTCCTGCGGAAGGAAGGGCGCAGCGGCGCGCCGGGCGCAAGGCGCACCCGCAGCGGAGGTTTCCCCGCTGCGGGGCCTGTGCTTGTCGGCCCGTGTGTTCCTTCACGGGCCTCCCCCCTTTCCTGCTCCGCCTCCTTCTTCAAGGCGCTCGGTTCATCCAGCTTCACCTTAATTTTATTTTTTTCATAGATCCATTGTTCTCGAGGTTGGCTCGGGTTCCCTTGCTCCTTCATCTCGTTCTCATCCCCTCCGGATTCCTGCTGCAGCCTCGCTGCGGGCCCAACCGCACCGCTTCCATCGAAGCTTGCCTTTGCTGCAACCTAGCTTTTTGGTTGGTACTATTGAATCCCCGATATACTTATAGATATGAGTTTTAACGGATTGCTAGAACTTATTCCGAGAGGGATATAGAAGAAGACATAAGGAGGGAATCCGTGCTTCAATGCTTACTTGTGCCGCCTATTTACGACTTCCCGCCTCAGCGTAGCGGAGCTCAATCCGACGGTGACCGGAATTTTTCCAGCCGCTCGCTGCCATAACGGCCTTTTGGGCCGTTATTTAGACCCGATTCGGCTCCACGGGCATAATAGCGGTCAAAAAGCACTGACGTTGCATTAAAACTAACATGGTGCTGTTTATCCGCAATCTTCCTTATCGCCTGATATATTAGCGGCCTTTTGGGCCGTTATTTCGCCCCGATTTGCGTTTTCGGGAAAAATAGCGGCCAAAAAGCACTAGCGTTGCATTAAGTAATTTGATTATGAATAATTCCCCTAAATTTACTTTGAATCAATATTTTTACATTATGTTTTTCTTGGTTAAACAAAAAAAGCTAAGGGGGAAATAGGCCTACGCATTATCCTTTTTTTGAAAATTACTATTCCTGTTCATTTGTCATTAGCGTATGATCAGTCTCGGCTCCACTGACTTCTTTGCTTTTTCTGGTGGCCTGCCATTTCGCTTGGTTCGCCCCTTCGAGGTTCGTGTTGGCTTGCGGTAGAGGGCTTTCATCAGATCTTCCCACGGCTTTTCCGCATAGATACGAATCAGTTGAAGAAGATCCCACATCGATTTTTTACAGTCCAGGGTCAACTTGACGAGCAAGCATAAAGCATAGGCGATTAAAGCGATATACATTTGGTTCCAGATGACTTCTGGCGTATATCCATGTGGTTTAACTAATCGAATATGCTGTTTGACCCACTTAAAAAACAACTCGATGTGCCAACGATTTCGGTAAATCTCAGCGATTTGGTGTGCAGACAAGTCAAAACGGTTCGTTACAAGGCGATAAGTACGCTTCTGGTCATCATAAAACTCAATTAGGCGAAAAACCCCAGGCAAGCCCGGAAGCTTCACATCGGCATCACGGATGAAACCCTTCTGTCTTTTGGGCAGTTCCCTTTCCCGGATGATCGTTAGCCGGCTATTTTCCTTGACGCGACATACAAATTTGATCTTGTCCTCTAGCCATTGTTGAAAATGCTCGTACACTTGGTAACCACGATCCATCACATAAGTCGCGTCTTTGTCGACCGTGAATTCAAGAGCCACTTCATGGTCCGCGATATCCTTGGTGGAGGCGATGATTTTACCCGGATACATGGTTTTGGAGTCCACCACGACCAAGGAGGTGTGCATCTTCGCGCCGTGATTGGTTTCTGAACAGTAGCACCATTTTGCGAGAATAGGTGGCAGAGTAACTCCCGTCGAATCTAAGAGATTTAGTTTACCAATACCCGGAGTAATTCCCTTCAAGTTCTTCGTTTGCTGCTTGATTCGTTCCATGATCGAGAAAAAGAGCGTTTGAAGATTTGCCATAGGCAGTTGCTTCATTTTTCGTGATAACTGGGCAGCACTGATACTTTCGAGTTGAAGGAATTTCTGAAAATCGCGATTGGCGGCTAAATGCTCTGCTATCACTTTATAGGAACCGCGCTGGTGCAACTGAGCCTCAATAAACAGAAGAGTCGCAGAACCGACAAACAATTTCCGGGCACGATAATCCAAAGATGTATTACGAGAAGGGTCCACATTTAATAACTTTAGACATTGACAAATGACAGTTTGATTAGGTACGTTATCCATAGTCATCTCCTTATTGTTGAGGCGTTTTTATGGATAACGCGAGGGTAACTCAACAATAGGAGATGTCTTCTTTTTTGTCTGCGAAATTTAATGCAACGCTAGTGGCCAAAAAGGTCCTTATTTCACTGATGCTGGTCCAAAAATCAAGTTTCGGTCCGCTTTTCCCCAAAATAAGGCCCCAAAAGACCGCTATTTCTCACCGAGGGGACAAATTCGACAAAATAGGGCCCCAAATGGCCCTTATCCTCCCGTCAGGCTTCAAAAAGGGAGACAATTACGGTCATTAATCCCTTCGGGTTAATGCAACGCTAGCGGTCAACAAGGGTCTTATTTCCCTTGTGCTAACCCCGAAACAGGGTTTGGACCGCTTTTTCCCAAAAATAAGCACCCAAAAAGCCGCTATTCGGTTCCGATGAGCCAAAGGAGGGTTTCCTCTTGTTGTGCCCCATAGCAACATGACAAAAAACCACGCCTTCCGGCGTGGTCCGTGTTGTCTTACCTATAGAATTACGCTTGCCGATATCAAGCCCAGGTCGGCTGGACTTTGAACAGCGGCAGTTCCTCTTGTGCTGGAACCGTCGTTTTCTCGGCTACAGCCTCCTTGCCTTCCGTGATCCGCCAAATATCGGCGCCCAGTCCGGACAATTTCTCGGCCAGATGAACGTAGCCGCGGTCGATATGATGAGTCCCGGTCACTTCCGTCGTTCCGTCGGCCACCAGGCCCGCGATAATCAATGCGGCTCCGGCACGCAGATCGGTTGCGCAGACCTTGGCTCCGCTAAGCTTGGCTCCGCCGGTTACGATCGCGCTGCGTCCTTCCACCTTAATCTCCGCGTTCATGAGGCGGAACTGATCCACATGCATAAAGCGGTTCTCAAAAACCGTTTCGGTCACTACGCTGGTTCCTTCGGAAACCAGCAGCAGCGCCATCATCTGCGATTGCATATCCGTCGGAAAACCCGGATACGGCAATGTTTTGACGTCCACCGCCTTTAGAGGCTTATCCGCCATAACGCGCACGCCATTCTCCTGAATCTCCACGCGCACGCCCATTTCTTCGAGCTTCGAGATGATCGGACCCAAGTGATCGGCGATCGCTCCTTCCACGAACACATTACCGCCGGTTGCCGCTGCTGCGATCATGAAAGTTCCCGCTTCAATGCGGTCCGGGATCACGGTGTGCTCCACTCCATGAAGCTTCTCGACGCCTTCGATTCGAATCACGCCGGTGCCGGCTCCCCGGACGATAGCGCCCATGCCGTTCAAATAATTGGCCAGATCCACGATTTCCGGTTCTTTGGCCGCATTCTCAATCACTGTGGTGCCTTCGGCCAGCGTGGCCGCCATCATGATGTTCTCCGTCGCCCCGACGCTCGCCACGTCCAAATAAATTTTCGCCCCGCGGAGTCTGCCTTGGGATCTGGCTTCGATAAAGCCCTGCCCCAGGTTAATTTCCGCTCCCATCGCTTCAAAGCCTTTGAGGTGCTGGTCGATCGGTCTTGTACCGATGGCGCAGCCTCCCGGCAATGAGATTCGTGTGTATCCCGTTCTGGTCAGCAAAGGGCCCATGACGAGAAAAGACGCCCGCATTTTCCGTACCCATTCGTACGGCGCTTCACATGAAGCGATAGTTTGAGCATCGACCGTAATTACTTCACGGTCGTATGTAACGGTCGCTCCAAGCGATTCCAATACTTTATTTATGGTCATTACATCATCCAAAGGAGGGGCATCACGTATAATGCTTACGCCTTCCTCGCCCAGCAAGGATGCTGCAATGATTGGCAGCACTGAATTTTTAGCTCCGCTAACTTTAACGTTCCCGGCCAAAACATTGCCACCGCGGACGATAAATTTGCTCATCTTGGTTCCCTCCGCGCGTTCATTTTCACCATTTCCCCTAAATTTCATCATATCATCGGTCATTTGAGGCGCACAAGGCTCTAAACCTGTCGAAAAGACGAGAAATACCGAGGAAACGGCGCTGTCTTCAAGCCAGGATCGTCTAAACGTACTGTAGTCCTTATTCACCATTGTTGACACAATGTTTTGATGTTATTCGACAATCTTCCTCGTCCTTAATGTCTAACAGACATATAACCAAAGACTTAGGAATCAAAACATATAGCGCAGCATTTGAGTGTAACCCCAATACTCCAGCACGAAGGAAGCGACGAACCTTCCCAATACGACGGCAAGCAGCAACTGAAGCAGTTTGCCTTGCGGTCCCTTCGGATGCCGGATGAATAAATCGAGCTTGAGGTTTTGCAACGCCCACCAAGACAGGGCCACGCATGCCAGAGACACGAGTATGGCCGTCAAGCCATTCACCCCGACCGATACAGGGACGGACTCGACCGGATTCATAATGAACTCCCTCCTGTCACGTTATATTTATGCCGCAGAGATCTGATCGGTTAATATAACTCCCCTAATATATCGGATAAAGACAAATAAATTTATAGACCTATATATCATACTTGGCTGCGTGATAATAATCCAGCATTTCTTTCGTTTGCAAAGGCTTCCAAGTTCATCTATTCTTCCGAAAATTTAATTTTTGGAAACCTTGAGCTTCCTTATTCATAATATGGACATTCCATGGGGAGGTAATTCCTGAAAAGGCGCCATTTCTCCTGGTTTTATCCAAGTCCGGTTTCCAACGTAAAGATCCCACAAAAAAAGCCGGACACCCTCAGGTGCCCGACTCCCATTTGCTACTCTTTCGAGCGGCTCGAAACATTGATCCGCGTCGTCGCACGCTGCAGGGCCAACTCCGCCCGACGGCGGTCGATCACATCCTGCTTGGTGGCGGACAACCGGCGTTCCGCACGTTCCCTCGCCGCAATGGCACGTTCCACGTCGATCTCTTCCGGCAACTCCGCGCTCTCCGCCAAAACAATCGCTTTATCGCCCTGGACCTCAACAAAGCCTCCGTGCACCGCGATGTTCTTCGTTTTCCCTCCGGCTTTCACGACAATGGGAGCTACCTGCAAAGGGGTAACAAAAGGAATATGCCCCGGCAAAATACCGAGTTCCCCCTCCAATCCGCGGACCGTCAGACTCTCGACCTGTTCGGAGAAGACCACATGCTCCGGTGTGACGATTTCCAATAAAAAGGTGCTCACTTTTCATCCCTCCTGTTCGCGGGATGTTCATTTCTGAAGCATCCGCCCTAACGGTGCGACTTACAGCGTCTTCGCCTTCTCAACGGCTTCTTCAATCGTACCCACGAAGAGGAAGGCCGCTTCCGGAAGGTCGTCGTGCTTGCCGTCCAAAATCTCCTTGAAGCTGCGTACGGTTTCGGCGATCGGCACGTACTTCCCTTTTAGGCCAGTGAACTGTTCAGCAACGTTAAACGGCTGCGAGAGGAAGCGTTCGACCTTCCGGGCACGGGCTACAAGCAGCTTGTCGTCCTCGGACAATTCGTCCATACCCAGGATGGCGATAATATCTTGCAGCTCTTTATAACGAGCCAAAAGTTGCTTGACGCCTTGCGCTACATTGTAATGTTCTTCGCCGACGATTTCCGGTGTCAGAATCCGGGAGCTGGACGCCAGCGGATCCACGGCAGGGAAAATCCCTTTCTCGGAAATTTTACGCTCCAGGTTGGTCGTTGCATCCAAGTGCGCAAATGTCGTAGCAGGAGCCGGGTCCGTATAGTCATCCGCAGGCACGTAAATGGCCTGGATGGAGGTAACCGAACCTTTTTTCGTGGAAGTGATCCGCTCTTGAAGCTGACCCATTTCCGTTGCCAGCGTAGGCTGATAACCTACGGCCGAAGGCATCCGTCCGAGCAAAGCGGAAACTTCGGAACCCGCTTGCGTGAAACGGAAGATGTTATCGATAAAGAGCAGCACGTCGCGGCCCTCTTGATCCCGGAAGTACTCGGCCATCGTCAAGCCCGTCAAGGCTACACGCAGACGCGCGCCCGGCGGTTCGTTCATCTGCCCGAAGACCATCGCTGTCTTGGCGATAACGCCCGATTCCGTCATTTCCATATAAAGGTCATTACCTTCGCGGGTACGTTCCCCTACGCCGGCAAATACCGAAATACCGCCATGTTCATGAGCGATGTTACGGATCAATTCCTGAATCGTTACGGTTTTGCCTACACCCGCACCGCCGAACAAACCGATTTTACCGCCCTTGGCATAGGGAGCCAGCAGGTCGATAACCTTAATCCCGGTTTCCAGGATTTCGGCTTGCGTCGACAGATCCTCGAATTTCGGCGGCTCGCGGTGGATCGGATTACGCAGAGCCCCGTCGATCTGACCTTTGTTGTCGATGGTTTCCCCAAGCACGTTGAAAACCCGGCTTAAGGTTACTTCCCCAACGGGAACGGAGATCGGCGAACCCAAATCTTCGGCTTCCGTACCGCGCACCAAACCGTCCGTCGACGACATCGCGATACAACGGACCAGGTTGTCGCCCAGATGGTTGGACGCTTCCAGCATCAGATCGCCCTTCCCATCCTCCGCGTTTTGCTTCACAATTCTGATGGCGTTAAAGATTTCCGGCAGTTGACCGCGGTCAAACTCGATATCAACAACCGGACCCATTACGCTAACAACGCGTCCTTTGTTCATTTTTTTCGTTCCCTCCTAAAAGTTTTGCGGGGCACATGAAAAAGTTCACAACAAAACTACTCGGAAGATTATCCTGAGCTTTGCCCATCCGCAAACTGTATTCAAACCGTATTAGGCCGTGAAAGATTCCTGAAGCAGGGCTTTCTCCCAACGAAAAAAGCTTGCCTTCAAGGAATCCCCCGGCTTATTGCTGCCCGAACCTGGCTTAATTAGCCTTGCGCGTTCGCGCCTGCCACAATTTCCGTGATCTCCTGGGTAATGGCCGCTTGACGCGCACGGTTATAAGTCAGAGTAAGTTCATTGATCATCTTCGTGGCGTTCTTCGTCGCACTGCCCATCGCTGTCATTTTCGCACCGAGCTCACTCGCTTTACCTTCCAGAAGGGCGCTGAAAATTAGCGTTTCCGCATATTTCGGCAGCAGCACTTCCAGAACCGCTTCCGGTGACGGTTCATATTCCACCTCGGCCTTCACGTCGTGGTTCTGCTCCACCTTGTCGAACGGAAGCAGACGATCCACCGTCGGCCGTTGGGTAATCGCGTTGATGAAGCGGCTGTAACAGAGGTACACCTCGTCATACTGCTCAAGTTCAAAACCCTGCACCGCCGCGAAAGCCAGCGATTTAATGTCGGCGAACTTAGGCGTGTCGGACAGGTCCGTAACCGATTCAACCACAGGAAGTCCCCGGCGGATAAAATAGTCGCGGCCTTTCCGTCCCATCACAAACAAACCGTACTCTTCGGTAGAGGCATGTTTGCGCTTGATTTCATCCATTACCATACGGAGCAGGTTCGCGTTGTAACCGCCAACCAATCCGCCGTCGGACGTAATCACGATGTATGCCGTACGCTTAATTTCCCGCGAAACGAGCATCGGGTGAGAGACGCCGTCCGAGCCGGACGCGATGCTGGTCACCACTTCCTTCAGCTTCTCGACGTAAGGGCGTGAAGCCTGTGCCTTTTCCTGCGCCTTTCTCAGCTTGGCCGAAGCCACCATCTCCATCGCCTTCGTGATTTGACGGGTATTCTGAATGCTCTTGATCTGGCGTTTTATTTCGCGAATCCCTTTTGCCATGATTTCACCACCTTAAAACTTTGGCGGAGCCAAAGTTACTTCGTAAGCATCATCTCAAGTTTTGGCAGAGCCAAAACATAGTCACAAACCGGCGTTCCGGCAAAAAGCCAGGGCCGGTTTATGCGCTATTTATTATACGGAAGCCGCAAAGCCCCTTTTGAACTTCTCGATAACTTCCTTCAATTTCGCTTCATTATCGGCCGTCAGATCTTTCGTATCGCGGATCGACTGCAGCACTTCGTCATGCTGGTTCTTCACGAACGACAGGAATTCCGCTTCGAAGCGGCGCACATCGCCGAGCGCGATGTCATCCAGATAACCTTTGACTGCCGTATAAAGGCTGATAACCTGCTCCTCTACCGGCAGCGGTTGGTTGACGCCTTGCTTCAGAATTTCCATCATCCGGGAACCGCGGGTCAGACGCGCTTGCGTCGATTTGTCGAGGTCGGAACCGAATTGGGAGAACGCCTGAAGCTCACGGTATTGGGCAAGGTCGAGACGGAGCGTACCCGCTACCTTCTTCATCGCCTTGATTTGGGCGGAGCCCCCTACCCGGGATACGGAAATACCGACGTTGACCGCCGGACGCTGACCGGAATAGAACAGGTCGGACTCCAGGAAGATTTGACCGTCCGTAATGGAGATTACGTTGGTCGGAATATAGGCGGATACGTCGGACGCTTGCGTTTCGATAAACGGAAGCGCGGTGATCGAACCGCCGCCGAGTTCATCGCTCAGCTTTGCCGCACGCTCCAAGAGACGGGAGTGCAGATAGAACACGTCACCCGGGTAAGCTTCGCGACCCGGAGGACGACGGAGCAGCAAGGACAACTCGCGGTAAGCCGCGGCTTGCTTGGACAAGTCATCATAAATAATCAGAACGTGCTCGCCTTTGTACATAAAGTACTCGGCCATGGCTACCCCGGCATAAGGCGCGATATACAGGAGCGGGGACGGTTCCGAAGCGGAAGCCGTAACGACGATCGTGTAATCGAGCGCACCATGGCGGCGGAGCGTTTCCACCACGTTGACAACGGTGGACTGCTTTTGCCCGATGGCGACATAAATACATTTTACGCCGTTGCCCTTTTGGTTGATGATCGTATCAAGGGCAATTGCCGTTTTACCGGTTTGACGGTCCCCGATGATAAGTTCCCGTTGGCCGCGGCCGATCGGAACCATCGAGTCGATCGCCTTGATCCCGGTTTGCATCGGCTCATGTACCGATTTCCGTTCAATAACGCCAGGGGCGTTATTTTCAACGGGACGGAATTCTGTGGTCGCAATCGGACCTTTACCGTCGACCGGTTGACCGAGCGGGTTAACAACGCGGCCCAGCAGAGCTTCGCCCACCGGAACCTGCATAATTTGCCCCGTACGTTTCACTTGATTGCCTTCACGAATTTCGCTATACGGTCCCAGGATAACGACACCGACATTGCTTTCTTCCAGGTTCAACGCAAGGCCAAACACGCCATTCTCAAACTCAAGCAGTTCGTTAGCCATGGCGTTCTCAAGTCCGTGGACACGGGCGATACCGTCGCCTACTTGAATAACGGTGCCAACCTCGGCCACTTCAATTTCCGATTTATATTGTTCAATCTGACTCTTAATCAGTGAACTGATCTCTTCAGGTCTGATACTCAAGTGTTTCACCCCTATCTACAGTGCTTGTCTTCGAAAAGACTTCTCAAGCCGTTCCAGCTTGCCGGCCAAACTTCCATCGTACAGCGTGTCGCCGATTCTGACCTTCATGCCGCCCAACAGATCTTTATCAATCACGTTATCGATGCGGATCTTTTTGTTCACAAGCTGGCCGAATTCGGCCTCTACCTGCCGCTTCTCTTCTTCGTTCAAAGGATACGTGGTATAAACCGTAGCGTTAGCCATACCCAAAGCCTCGCCGGAAATTTGAATGTACCCTTCCAACAGCTCGGGAAGCAGTTCGGTTCTTCCGCGCTCCACCAATAGCTTCATTAAAGATACCACCGGTTTGGACAATTTGCCTTCGATCGCCCGGGAAATCAGTTCCCACTTGGTCTCCGACGAAATATTGGGAGAAGCGATAAATCTCTCAACTTCATCGCCGGCTTTAAAAGAGGACGCCAGCGCTTTCAGCTCGTTCTCTACTTCCAGCGTGCGGCCTTCCTGCGCGGCGATCTCATACAGCGCCTTGGCGTAACGTTTGGCGGCTACGATCCCGCGGCTCATGAGCGGCCACCGACCTCTTTAAGATACTGGTCAACCAGCTCGCCCTGCACCTTCTCCTCGCTGACTTCCTTCTCGATCAGCTTGGATGCGATCTTGACGGACACGGCGCCCACTTCGCTGCGAAGCTGCTCGACCGCTCTGTTCTTCTCGCTTTGGATATCGCGTACCGCTTCGTCCTTCAAGCGTTCCGCTTCTTCCTTCGCCTGCTGCAGCAGTTGTGCGGCCTGCTTGCTGCTCGTTTGCTTCGACTGTTCGATAATCTCATAAGCTTCTTTACGCGCTTCCTGAAGAGCCGATTTCTGCTCTTCCACGTAGGCTGCCGCCTGTTCACGGGTTTGTGCGGCTTCGTTAAGCTGCTGCTGCACCAATTCCCGGCGTTTCTCCATCACGGAGAAGAGCGGACCGAAAGCGTATTTATTCAGCAAAAAGTATAAAATCCCGATCGCGATCAGCGCGATGACGGTGTTTTCCCATACGAAACTCAATCAAAGTCACTCCTTTCCGAAGCCCATCCGTTATGTCTTCCCGCCCATGCGGGCTAAAAAGAAGGCGCGGACGGCTGTGGCCTTCCCCGCCAGTTCTTTTTTAGATTCAATTAAGCCTTACCAAAGAACATGAATGCCAAGACCACACCGATGATCGGAAGTACCTCGATCAAACCTACGCCGATAAACATAGTCGTTTGCAGAGTGGATTTCGCTTCTGGCTGACGAGCCATGCCTTCCACCGTTTTGCTGATAACCATACCGTTACCCAATGCAGCGCCGAACGCGCCCAAACCTGCTACGATAGCTGCTGCCAATAATGCCATTGCTCCCATTTTGTATATCCTCCTTAGAATTAAAAATCAAATTTTATGTTCAATCAGGGTGAAGATGGCTTCACACCTTAAGTTGAAACTAATGCTCGTCATGAGTTTCAAGATTCTGCGAGATGTATACCATCATCAAGATTACGAAGACGAAGGCCTGAATCGCGCCGACGAAAATACTGAAACCATCCCATACCATCAGCAGCGGCACCGAGAAGATAGCTCCCATAGCGCTCGCTTTCGCCAAGGTCATAATGGTGGAGATCAACACCTCTCCGGCGAAAATATTCGCGAAGAGACGGACACCGTGCGTGACCAGCTTGGATAGTTGTTCAATCAGGTTTATCGGTAGGAATAACGGGTAAGGCTGGACGTAGTGCTTCAAATAATTCTTCGTGTTCTTAAACAGACCCAAACCGTGGGAAAGCAAAAACACGAGCAAAGCCAATCCCATCGTCACGCTGACATCGGCAGTCGGCGATTTCCACCAGGCCACCTCGGCGTGAGCTTCCTCGCCCGGATGTTTCTCATGCTGCTCATGCAAAACTTCCGTAACGGAGATAATCTCTTTCCCGAAAATTTTGGCTTTATCAGCGTCAGTATACTCGGTGACAACCCCAAACAGAAGGCCGAGCATGTTCGCGACGAAGATGAACATAATCATCGTCATGGCGAGGGAAAGAAACGGCTTGCCTTTCTTCCAGTCCATGGTGCTTGAGATCATGTTCCGGACAAATTCCGCCGCCCATTCCAGGAAATTTTGGAGTTTGCCTGGATTCTCCACCGACAGATTCCGGGTAGCCAGCTTGGCGACGATAAAAACGATCGCGCAGGTAACCACCAGCATAATGACGATGGACAGATCGAGGCGAAAACCGCCCAGATCAATAATCGGAGCTTCATGCATGTTTTCTCACCCCCATTCTAAGGTTGAATGTCCTACTCTGGCTTACGGGAAAAACGGATACCTATTAACAATAGATAGAATTGTGCAAAGACCAGGCCTCCGGCAACCGCATACATATTTAAAAATTGAGGGTTTTTGATCGCGGCAAAAACCGCTAGAACCGCCAGAGCCACCCGAGTCAGAAAACCTAAATTCAGTCGTTTGGAGCCGCCGTTTAAGGCCGCTTCCGACACCTGCCGTACTTTTCGGCCCAGGTAAACCGCGTTGATCGAGCTCACGGCCGAGCCAAGCGCGATTCCGAGAAAAATGCTTTGATATTTCGGCAGCAGAGCGCCTCCGAGAAAACAGAGCATCAGGAAAACCAGGGTTCCGACTGTCAAAGCACGTTGGTATTTCGACAGTTCATCCATCATTTCCCCCCATGACCGACTTGATCAGAGCGATAATCCCCATGATTCCCGCAGCCAGACCGACAAGAACGCCCAGACCGATGCCGAGACCGTTTTCAAACCATTGTCGATCCATCCAGGAACCGAGGTAATATCCTCCCACAGCGCATACCGCAAGGTTTGCCCCCAGCGCCGTCACCAAGGCGACAGCCTTCCAGGGGCCGCCGTTATTGTCAGGTTTTGTCGGATCATCCATTCCATCACCCTAATAATCCCAATTTATTTTACTAATTGTGAAGACTTCTTGTCAATTGAGGTTTTTTAGTGATTTAAAGTTGCGAAATGTTAAATTCGACCTTGCATTCCTGATGCAGCAGCATACACCGTACAGTAATACTGTATACTTTTTTGTGCCTGGGAGCAAAACCTATTTTGCTTACTTTGTGAATTTTCTGTGAAATTGCTCCGGACGATCGCTTAAAATTCCAAAATGGTGACGAATCGCATTGACAATTCGTTCCGATGCTTTTCCATCACCGTACGGGTTCGCAGCCCGACTCATAGATTCATATAGCTCGCGATCGGTGAGCAACGCCTTTGTCCGCTCATATACCATCTCCTCATCCGTGCCGACCAGTTCCAGTGTACCCGCTTCGATCCCTTCGGGACGTTCCGTCGTATCGCGGAGCACAAGGACAGGAACGCCAAAAGACGGCGCTTCTTCCTGCAAACCGCCGGAGTCCGTCAAAATAAGGTGGGTTTTTGGATAAAAATTATGCAAATCCACCACATCCAGCGGCTCGATGAGTTTAATACGAGGATGGTTGCCCAAAGTTTCATATGCCGGCTCTTTCACCGCAGGGCTGGGATGTACAGGGTAAACGATGGCGATATCTTCAAATTCGTCCGCGATTCTTTTTACGGCCCGGAAAATATTCCGATGCGGTTCGCCCTGCGACTCCCGCCGATGAGCGGTCATCAGAATAAGCCGCTTCCCTGCGGCCCACTCCAGCACGGAGTTGTTATAGCTTGGCTGTACAGTATATTGAAACACATCCGTTACTGTATTGCCTGTGATATATATGCTTGACTCCGGTTTATTTTCCTTCCTTAAATTCCCAGCCGACCAGTCCGTTGGCGCAAAATGCAGGTCCGCCAAAACTCCGGTCAATTGCCGGTTCATCTCTTCCGGATAAGGAGAGAGCTTGTTCCAGGTACGCAGTCCGGCCTCCACATGCCCGATTTTGATCTGCTGGAGGAAGGCCGCGTAGCTGGCCAAAAAGGTCGTCAGCGTATCCCCGTGCACGAGCACGATATCCGGTTTCGCTTCACGCAGAACCTTCTCGAGCCCCTCCAGTACGCGCAGCGTAATTTCGTTCAGACTTTGGTTCGGCTTCATCACGTCAAGATCATAATCCGGAACGATGCGAAACACGTCCAGCACCTGATCAAGCATCTCCCGGTGCTGCGCCGTGACGCAAACCACCGATTCGATATCCTCGGGGTGTTTTTGCAGCTCCAGGATAAGCGGAGCCATCTTGATCGCCTCCGGCCTTACGCCGAAGACCGTCATCACTTTGATTTTAGACATAGCGGTTCCCTTCCTTAAAAGAGCTTCTCTTATTTCGTTCCGTACAACCGGTCGCCGGCATCGCCCAGACCCGGAATGATGTAACCATGCTCATCCAACCGCTCGTCCAGCGCGGCCACATAGATGTCCACATCCGGGTGAGCGTCCTGTACCGCTTTGACGCCTTCCGGCGCGGCGATCAGGTTCATCATTTTAATTTGCGTACAACCGCGCTTCTTCAGCGCCTCAATCGCCGCAATGGCCGAACCGCCCGTAGCCAGCATAGGATCGATGACGATCAGCTCGCGTTCCTGCACGTCGGTAGGAAGCTTCACGTAATATTCGACAGGCTGCAGCGTTTGCGGATCGCGGAACAGCCCGACATGGCCCACTTTAGCGGCGGGAAGCAGCTTCAAAACGCCGTCAAGCATCCCCAGTCCCGCACGTAAAATAGGAATGAGTCCCAGCATCCGGCCCGAAATGACACGCGATTCGGCTTCGGCCACCGGCGTCTGCACTTTGATCGATTCGAGCGGAATTTCTCTCGTAATTTCATAGGCCATCAGTGTGGCCACTTCATCCACCAATTCACGAAAATCCTTTGTGTTCGTCCGCATATCGCGGATAAATGTCAGCTTGTGTTGAATCAAGGGGTGATCGCATATCACCAGTTTTGCCATGGTTTGTCCCTCCGGTTTTATTGCTAAGTCTTCACTTGCGGTCACGTTCTCATTCTCGAATGTTCCACAAATCTCGTTTATTATATCACTGTCTTTTTACGAATGCCATGAACCGGATTTACCTAACGCTTACGCTTTCCCGTCCCGGTTCCATCACATCGTTACTATACTGCATCACGCCAAAAAAAGAGGAACAAAAAAGGCCCCGCCAGACCGTAATCCCGTCCAACGAAGCCTTCCGCTAAGGCATGCGGCGGCCGTCCGGCCTACACCACCGGGGTCAGCCCCGCAAAGCCGCCTCCGCCAAAGCCAAGGCGCCCGCGAGCCCGGCGTTATCGCCCAGCCCCGGAGGCACGATATATCCGCCGATATGTTCCCGCAAGCTCGGGTGCTGAATGTACCCGTTCAGCTGGGTCTGGAGCTTATCGGCAATCAGCGGGAAGAGCTGACTCTGCTTCATCACTCCGCCGCCCATTATAATTTTCTGCGGGGAAAGAATCAAAATGTAGTTCATCAAGGCTTGCGCCAGGTAATAGGCTTCCATTTCCCAAGCCGGATGTTCCGGCGGCAGATCGGCCCCGTTACTCACGCCCCACCGCTTCACGATCGCCGGCCCGGAAGCCAGGCCCTCCAGGCAGTCCCCATGATAGGGACAAATGCCTTCGTAGGTGTCATCCGGGTGGCGCCGCAATAGGATATGTCCCATCTCCGGGTGGGACAGGCCGTGAATCAGCCCCCCGCCCAGGGCGGCTCCGGCCCCGATGCCGGTTCCGACTGTGATGTACAGGCAGTTGTCCAGCCCCCGGGCCGCCCCCCAGCGCAATTCTCCTAACGCCGCCCCGTTGACGTCCGTGTCGAAGCCGACCTTGCAGCCTTTTGCCGCCTGCATGGTTCCCACGATATTATAGTGGCTCCAGTGCGGCTTTGGAGTCGTCGTAATGTGACCATAGGTCGGGCTTCCCGGAATCGGATCGATCGGGCCGAATGAGCCGATGCCGATCGCTTCTACCGGCTTGTCCCGAAAATAATCGAGCACCTGTCCCATCGTCTCTTCCGGCGTCGTGGTCGGAAAACTGACGCGCTCCAGAATGGTACCGTCCTCATGACCGATCCCGCATACGAATTTGGTTCCTCCGGCTTCAACAGCCCCAAGTAGTTTCAATGTTATGCCAACCTCCCGTAATTTACCCGAAAGTCAGATATGACTAACGTTTAACACATCGGTATTTGCTTGAGATTATACCATGATATCGAGGGGATTGGCAGCATCTTGATTCGTACGGCAATTAGGTATTCATCACTTGTGTGCAAGCTGCTTCTTCAGCAGATCGAATTTATTTTTCACCTTTAACTCACCAACGGTTTGTTCAATGGAAGCAACCAAATATTCGACATCCGCGAGTTTCACGTCCTCATGAAAACTGAGTCTGATGCTGCTGGAAGAAATCGCTTCATCCTGCGTCATGGCCATCAGTACGCGGCTTTGCTTGGCTTTTGACGAGCAGGCGGACTGCGAGGAGACCATGATGCCGCGCTTGCCCAGCATACTGATCATCATCGCTGAAGTCACACCTTTTTTCGGATACGAAAAATTGATGATATGCGGCGAGGAATCCGGAGGCTCCGGGCTGTTTATCACCAGCTCAGGTATCGCCGCCAGCCCGGAATACGCCGATTTATGCAGCAAAGTTAAGTACGCCGCCTTTTCCTCGCGTTCCTCCAAGGCCGTCGCGATGGCTTCGGTGAGTCCCAACACCGCAGGAACGTTAGTCGTTCCCGGTCTCACGCCCTGTTCCTGCTCCCCGCCGTACATGAGCGGCTCGAGCTCGATATATTCTTTGGCCACAAGCAGCCCGATGCCTTTCGGCCCCCCGATTTTATGGCCCGACAGGGTATAGAGGTCGATAGGTTCAAGTTCCACCGGTATTTTGCCAAACCCCTGTACACCATCTACGTGAAATAAAACGTCCGGCATCGATCGGAGTACCTCCGCGATTTCCCCGATGGGCTGTACGGCCCCTGTTTCATTGTTCACATGCATCACGCTCACAAGAACGGTGTTGGCTTGGAGCGCGTCCTTCACGGAAGTCGGATCAACAGTCCCGTTGCGATTGACGGGAAGAAACGACACCTCCGCCCCTTGTTCAACCAGCTGCTTACCGCATTGATAAACGGATGAATGCTCAATCTCCGACATAATAAGATGGGGAGTTCTCCCCGTCTTCTTCATCCAGGCGCGAATAACGCCCAAAATCGCGAGGTTATTGCTCTCCGTGGCCCCGGACGTAAAAATAATTTCCGCAGGTTGGACTTGAAGCAGCCGGGCTATCTTCTCTCTAGACTCCTCCACCCGAAGACGAGCCTTAAATCCCATATCATGCACGGATGACGGGTTGGCGTAACAATGCCGGGCGGAATCCAGCATGGTCTGAAACACTCGGGGGTGCAGAGGCGTGGAAGCGCAATAGTCCAAATATAAAGGATTCATCATCATATCCCTCCTGCATCATTTCTTAAGATACCCTGAAGCTGCCCCTCCGCGTGTTCCAGCCAGTTCAACCAATTCACGCGAGGTATAGACCGTTCTTTTATGGCATATCCGCTGATGTTCATCGGCAACCAGGACGAAAGGAAAGGTTCGGATGAGAAAGTCGCTCTCCATTTGCTCCGGAGAAAGAGCTAGGATGGGCCACTTCCGCTGGAGAAATTCGTCCAGCTCCTGATGGTCTTCATCGTTCCCCGTAGAAAACAGAAGAAAGCGGACGGAGGGCTGTTGTATTTCCTGAAGCTCAGCCACCAGTTCCAAGCATCGGACACAGTGCATCGAAATAAACAGCAGCACTTTCATACCCTGGATGGAGTGCATACTCAATACTCTGCCGCTCCGGTCCACGTATTCTCTATTGGGAATGAAACTGCCGAGCGCCGGACCTTGGTCACGAATCACGCTCCTTGCTCCCTCCAGAGCTTTCCCCTCATGCGATAGAGAGTCCGGAAACATACTCACAGGCAGTCCCTGATCACGTCCGGGCCAACCCGGAGAGGACGCCTCCAAGTGATCCCCCAACTGCCCGGGATCGGCCAACTCGTCGACTCTCTCAATGCGTCCCTCTGCGCCTACTGTTACAATAGTGGGGACACGCTGAATTCCAAACACCGATACGACCCTGGATGACCTGAAAATAGGAAATTCATACGATATATCCTCCAAATCGGCGTTTGAGTAAGGCTCGGGATCCCCCTTTATAACCAGACAGTGGTTAGTTCGGGGGGAATGCTCCAGGAGCTTTAACACTTCAATACACGAGGCGCAGCTATCGCTTAAAAAAATGAGCTTCGTGACCCGGCCGGGAAACGTCTCCGACCTCACTTTCCTTCCCATCTGGTCCCTTCCTTTAAATAAAGGAAGATAATCGCCGACATTCCCGCCCCGGGGGATCCCACCCTCCGTGAGCGCCGTATTCTGCGCCTTGCCTCTAGAGGAAACAAACAGCGTTTTTAATGAATCCAGCGTTTTTCTCATGCGATCACTCCGTTCATGTCATACCATTGGGACTGGGCCTCATACATGCGCGCATACTCCCCTTGGCGCTGAAGCAGTTGCACATGCGTTCCCTGTTCTACCAGGCGTCCGTCTTTCAGCACCAGAATCAGATCCGCATGGCGGCAGCTTCCGAGCCGATGGGAGATCATGATACTCGTTTTCCCTTCCACCAATTCCGAAAATCGTTCAAACAAAGCGGCCTCGGCAATAGGGTCTAATGCGGAAGTGGGCTCGTCGTATATAACCAGCTCGGCATCCGTATTA
The DNA here is from genome assembly GCF_008084145.1 of Paenibacillus faecis. Lineage (GTDB taxonomy): Bacteria > Bacillota > Bacilli > Paenibacillales > Paenibacillaceae > Fontibacillus > Fontibacillus faecis. Next base: position 177,412 of record NZ_VSDO01000003.1, read on the forward strand.
AAAAAGGAACGGCTTAGCGCCACCTTTTGCCATTGTCCTTGGGACAACTCTTTGCCTCCTTCATATTCGTAGCCCAGAAGCGTGTCATATCCATACGGAAGCGAGCGGGAAATCGAATCCACTCCCGTCTTGACCGCCGCCATCTCCAACCGGCCCTGGTCCTCCAGCGCTGAAATCCGGCCGAATCCGATATTTTCTTTCAATGTTAATTGGTACTGCATAAAGTCTTGAAAAACGGCACTGAGCGGCTTGTATTCCTCATCCATGGAAATCTCCTTGCCGTTCCAAAGCACTCTTCCATATTGAGGGTTATATAGGCCAAGCAGGCATTTGGCCAACGTACTCTTTCCGGCTCCATTGTGTCCGACAATAGCCACACGCTGTCCGGGCTTGACGTGAAACCCGACATCCGCCAAAGCCGGCGTCCGCTGATTGGGATAGGTGAAGCTCAACCCCTCTACCACAAGGCCCTTTTGTACCGCTTCACGAGGTTCGGTCGATAGCTCCGGTAAATCCGTGCGATCCTTCGGTTTCTTCTCCGACAGATGCATAAATTGGATCAGTTCGCTGGTAAACAAAGCGTTTTCGTAAATGCCCGATAGATTGGCGGCGATCAGCATCACACTGTCCTTGGCTGTCGTCACGGTCTGGATCATGGCCACAAAAACCCCGATCGTTAGACCGCCCGTATCGCTCATTAGAAGGACGATCACGGTGGAAAGCGCCGTAAACGCATAGGAGAAAAACTCGGAGAAACCGCCGAGCCATTGCCCCGACTTTTCTAAAGCAGCCTTTTCCCTGGCATTTTTCCAATACAACTTTCCCCATTGGTCGATGATGTAAGGATACAACTTGAACAGCTTCATTTCTTTGGCGGACTCCCTGCCGGTCATCAAGCCCATGAAATAATGGACTTTGCGGCTCGAAGGCGTTTGGGCGATCATCTGTTTGTATCTTTTTTGACCCAGCTTCATATTGATTAAGAAGGAAGGGATAATCAGACACAGTACGCCTGCGGACAGCATCCCATGAAACCCGGCCAGAACCACAAGCAGTGAAGTTAACGTAATGAGGCTTTGCAGGACCAGAAAAAAATGATCCAACACGGATAGCCCGCGATAAGCCAGTCCTTGAGTGACTCTCTGCAGGCGGTCGTAATATTCGGACTGCTCGAAGTAAATATAATCCAGCCTGGAGCATTTTTCCGCGATCTCCCGGTCCAATCGAAACTGCGCTTTTTGCTTGATGACCAGAAGAAGCATATGGGAAAGCGACCTTAAGCCCAGAGCGGTCAGAAAAAACAAGGCCTGCCAACCGATCGTCGTCAGCGCGGGCAGCAGCATTTCCTTATTCCCTTGAAACAAAAGAGAAGCTTGCTCCACCAGCCGCTTGGTCAGGTAAATTTGAACCGCCGGCTGCAAAGCCTCCACAATACGAATGACCATCATCACGGCCAATCGGACAGGGGCCGACCTCCATATAAACGGAACGATCTCAATCAGCAATCCTCGAAGGACTCCCTTATGGTTCACTTCGGCTACACTCTTTCTTCTTAGGTTTGCATCTGGGCGTTGGCCCGAATCATATTGATGAATTATCACTTTAACCAATACACTACCTGCATTTGGTCCATCACTCCATAATAAATGAAAGGTCTGCTGTCTATATCGGACAGCAGACATCTTCATTTTGTTGCTTAGTTAACACCCGCACTTACAAACGGAGCAGCCGCTAGAATAGTATTGACACGATTGTTGCTTAGTAGTTCCATTGCAAGGATATTCAAGCTGTTGACAATACGTATACAAATAAGATCCGGAGCACATAATTTTTCACCTCCTTTCAAAGAGGTTTTTTATAGGTAAGGCTGGAATCGCCTTAGCTAACTCAGTTCAAGGAACCGACATTTCATCGATCCACCGGCCCTTCCCCTTACGCCGAAACTCGCTCTTCCCCATGCGAGACCAGCGCTTGCAGATGGCCTTCGTTATTTATAATTCCTTTCGCTCGGATCAAGCCATCCGGGGACACATAGTATCCAAACGGAACGAAGGGAGTTTGCAGATCCTTGAAATTTTCCACATGAATAATCGGAACCTGGAGTTCATACTCCTTAATGACGGCGTTTACCTCGTCCTCCGGACCGGACATCATGAACAGATACTGATACACCGGCATTTTCTTCTGTACATCGTTAATGACCGAGTACAGCTTTTTGCAGGCCAAGCATTGGGAAGAAGTCAAAAATATAAGTGTGCCGAGCTTGCCATGGTCCTTAAGGGGCACGGCTCTTCCGTCCATGGGGATGCGGCCCCCAATCGGAAACTCTGCCCCTTCCGGCAAACCCTCTTGTTGTTCATAGAGCATACTTCTGGCTGTGATGGCGCTCTTTAAAATGACAATCACGACGTAAGAAATCAGAATCACAATGACCCACAAGAGCAAATACGAGATTTCATACATGTTCGGCATAACATGTCACTCCTTTAGTCGGTTGTTGTGCTATTCCTGGTAGAGCTGATGGTACTGTCGCAGCGTTAAACCCAGCGCATAAATCACCAAGATCCCTACGGAGGAGAGCACCGCCAGCGCTATTTCCCCAAAAGAAGCCGAGGCCCATGCGGACGAGAGCGGCGCAACAAGAAGATAAACGCTCAAGAGGAAGAGGACAAAATGTCTGGTATATAGCGCCATGCTGAACTTTTCCGAAATAAGCCCCCCAAACCACTGGTAGATCACCATTCTGCCTTTGGCTCTCCATGCCCCCCAAGCAAAGGAACAGAGCAGAAGCAGAGCAAGCGCCGCACCAAATCGCAATGTCATAGGAAACCACAACAACACGCAAACGGCCAACTCGGCCAAGGGAATGGCGGCTCCAGCTCTTTTCGCCCATAAAGGAAAGATTCTCAGTTGCCTTAGCGTGTCTCTGAAGGATGACAATTTACTTAGTTTGGACGCTGATGACACACCAAATAAAACGCTTACAAATACCTGGACCAAGGAAATCGACTCCATCTTTAATCTCATCTCCTGTTTTCGTATTAACCCATGCATTCATACAAAACGAGAAATCGCGCAATCGTTTGCATTTTTGAGAATAAAAAACGTGTCATCATGAAAACCCTGAGTATGTCCATTTAACGGTGAGGTGCAGAAAAGTAGGAAGAAGCATAGCTGCCAAATAAAAGCATTAATGCAAGCGTTTGCTCAATTGGCTGAAGTAGACCCTTTGGAGAAAAACATTAAGTGGAGTATTACTGGGATGTTATTTGTTACCATTTGACTTAATTATATCCTTCTCCTTCTCGCTGTCAACTACTTATCCGCAAAAAAAACCAACCAGTTCAACTGGTCGGCCTTCCTTCCATTTTATTCGACACATTTCTCCACACTTACCGCAAAGGCATGTAGCCAAGCCGGTCCAGTTCCCGGGCAATGACGCGGTAGCCCCTCGCGTTCGGGTGAACCCCATCCAAAAAGAGCAAGTTCCTTTCGTTGCCTTCGAACGCCGAGTAAATGTCGGCCACACGATAATTCGGCCCGCCCAGGGAATAGAGAAACGAGTTGTACTGACGCGCATACCTTCCCGCTTCCCTGTTCGGAAAGGGGTTGTACACGCCTACCATCCGAATGATGAACGGCCTGGGCTGCCCGTATTTTATCCGGTACAGGTCGTGGACAATTTGCCTCACATTCTCCTTCGTCCGGCCCAGCGCTTGCGGGATGCGGGAAGCGTCTAGCCGGGATCCGCCGCGGACGGCTCCGGCATAAGGCCGCAGATCGTTCGCGCCGATCGATACGGTGATGATATCGGCCCGCCGGATCGCCGCCCGGAAGCGCGGGTCCCCCTGAATCTTGGCAAGCAGCCTCTGTGAGGTCAATCCGTTAATCCCTAAATTCTCATAGTTTACCGAGGTACGGAGACGTCTTTCGGCCATGCGCCGATAGACGGGGGCAAATCCGCCGCTAAGCCAAGCTCCCGCCCCCGTCGTCAATGAATCCCCGATCGCCGTATAATGGTAGCCCACCTGCAAAACCTCCTCCGTCCTGCCTCTCCCGAATGCGGGTTAACCGGACCATCCACGGTGGACGATTCCGGTTCCCGCCGCATGATATCTTATGCAATAAGGGAAGGACAGGACAGGGGGATTCGCATATTCCGTACCAAAAAAACGATAAAGCCTAATGTTCAACGCTTACTATTCATCTCCCAAACCCAACACTCGAGTGGTCCACTTTTGGATCAGGCGTTCGCGGTTCCTGCCGGCCCATTCAAGGTCGTATGGAATGGCGTTCAGCTTCTCCAAAGGGATGGCTTCTTCGGGAGGAACAGCGTCCGGATTGGTCAACTGCTGATAGTTCCCGACCTGCTTGCCCAGATCCTGAGCCTGCTTGCTCAACGCCCAGTCGACGAACTCCCGGGCCTCTTTCTGGTTCGGCCCGCCTTTGATGACGCCGACCGCTCCGATTTCATATCCGGTTCCTTCATTAGGGAAGCTAATGATGAGATCCTGGAACCCTTCCTTGTAGTATTTGAGTGCATCATGTGCGAACATGACAGCCGTTCCCGAATCCCCCATGCCCACCGTTCGACCGGGAACGCTACCGGATGTAGTGTAAACGATGCTTTGCCGATGAAGCCGCCGCAAGTAATCGAACGCCTCATCCTCGCCAAACAACTGCACTAATGTAGCCATCGTCGTGTAGGCCGTTCCCGATGAACGGGGATCCGCCATCGAAATCATCCCCCGGTACTCCGGCTTCAGCAAGTCGCTCCACGAGTGAGGAGCTTGCAGCCCCACCTCCTGCAGCCAGGTTTTGTTGGACACAAAGGCGATGGAACCGATGTAAATGCCTGTCCAATACCCGTCAGGGTCCCGATACTCCGGAGGGATCGACTCGGCCTGTTTAGAGTTGTACGGCTCCAGCAAGCCCTCTGTCTTCGCCTGAATAAAGGTATCCGCCGGCCCGCCATACCATATACTGGCTTTCGGCGCATTCCGCTCCGCGCGGATTCGCGCCAGAATTTCCCCGCTCGACATACGCACATAATTCACTTTAATGCCTGTCTGTTTTTGGAAGGTTTCGATCGCCTTTATAGCATGATCCTCATACAAACCGGCGTATACCGTTAACGTTCCTTGTCTTTCCTTGCCGCAGGCCGACAATAATGTGAACAGAAGGGACAGCAGAAGTATGCCTAACGTTATTCGTTTCATGCCGCCCGTCCCCCTTTTCTTGATGTCGTCCCGAGTTCACTGTGTTGGGTTAAATCACATGAAGCGCATCTTCGGCAAACTGCACGGAAACGGAGGCTCCGACCGCATGGACCTTTTCCTGAATCGGATTGTGCTCGGTTATTTGGAACAGCTGGCCTCCAAACTGTACTTCGTATTCCTGCGTTTGTCCCATAAACACGCTTTTTTGCACGATACCCTTACGCTCCGACCCGTTTCCCAACGATACGGCTTCCGGTCGGATCACGACGGTCACACGGTCCCCCGTCTTAAAACCGTCCCGGTGAACCCGCAATAATCCAGCGGCCGTATCCACCAGCAGCCTGCCTTCCTCCGTCCCTTTGACCGTACCCTCCATAAAATTGGCGGTCCCGATAAAGTCCGCCACGAACTGTGTTTTGGGGCGCTGATAAATCTCCATCGGCGTACCCATTTGCTCGATTCTCCCTTTATTCATAACGATAACCTTATCGCTCATGCTCATCGCTTCGCTTTGATCATGCGTGACATAAACCGCCGTAATGCCGATCTGCTGTTGAATCCGCCGAATTTCATCCCGCATGACCAGGCGCAGCTTGGCATCCAGGTTAGACAGCGGTTCGTCGAACAACAGTACGCCGGGCTCCATCACGAGCGCTCGGGCCAAGGCCACCCGCTGCTGCTGCCCGCCCGACAATTGATTGGGCATCCGATCCCGATAATCCCGCAGATTCATTATATCCAATACGGATTCAACTTTCGAGATGATATCGGGTTTGGACATTTTTTTAATCTTAAGCCCGTACGAGATGTTGTCGAAGACGTTCAAATGAGGAAACAGGGCATAGGATTGAAACACCATCGTACAGTCTCTTCGGTTCGGGGGAATCTGGTCCACCGCTTCATTTCCGAAGTAAATATGCCCCTCGGTGATGTCCTCAAATCCGGCGATCATGCGAAGTGTCGTCGTTTTTCCGCAGCCCGACGGGCCGAGAAGGGTAACGAACTCCCCCTCCCCGATGTTGAGATCCACCCCTTTTACCGCGTACGATCGTTCCCCTTTATCGTTCAAGAAAGCCTTCGATATATTTTGGAGCGTTACAGATTTAGCCATGAACAATACCTCCTTCAAGAATGGACGCCCTTTAAGCGGAGCGTTCTTTACCGCCCATCCATTTCACCAGCAAGTTGATTAACGCCAACGCCACGATCATGATGAGAATCAGGATGGTACAGTAAGCGCTGGCCACACCGATCCGCCCCGCCTCGACCTGTGCCAGAATCGATGCGGTAATCAGGTTATATTTGGCCGAAATGAGGAAAATGACGGCGCTCATCGCGGTCATGCTTTTAACAAAGCTGTTGACGAGACCGCTGAAAAAGGCGGACTTGATCAACGGGAGTACTACGCTGGTGAACACTTTGCTCCCCCCGGCCCCCAGGTTCGTCGCGGCCTCTTCGATGCTCGGGTCGATCTGCTGCAAGGCGGCGACACCCGAGCGAATGCCCACCGGCATCGAGCGTACGACAAACGCAGCCACGATAATCAGTCCCGTTCCGGTTAAAGCGAGCGGCGCTTTATTGAAGGCCAGAATGTAGCCGATCCCGATCACCGTTCCCGGTACGGCAATCGACAGCATGCTGATGACTTCGAGCGCTCTTTTGCCCATGAATCTTTTACGGACGATCAGGAACGCAATAATCATTCCCAAAAGTCCCGCGATCGGCGTGGCGACGATGGCCAGCGTCAGCGTATCTTTTACCGCCTTCTGCCCGATGGAGAAAACGTATTTGTAATGATCCAGGGTAAGGCTGTTATTGATCCCCCACAGTTTGATAAACGAACCGACGGGGACGAGTGTGTAAAAGGCGATAACGGCGAGTGACATAATCATACAAAAAACGAATAACCCGTGTTTGATCGCCCCGGACTCGATCATCCTGCGCTGTCCGGTCGGCTTGCCCGTTACCGTGACATAGCTCTTCTTGCCGACCCAGAAGTTTTGCAGGATATACACGATGATCGTCACGGTCAGCAAAATCATGGCCAGCGCCGCGCCCGCCTGCAAATTATAGCTCCCTACCGCCTGCAAATAGATTTCTCTGGCCACCGTAGAGTAATTTCCTCCGATCGTCATGGGGTTGCCGAAATCCGCAAGAGACTGAACAAATACAAGCAAGAATGCATTGGCGATCCCCGGAACGGATAGCGGCAACGTCACGCTGAGAAACGTTTTTAAGCGGCTGGCCCCCATATTTTGACTCGCCTCTTCCAAGGAAGGACTAATCGAGCGAAGCAAGCCCGACAGCGTCAGAAACGCGATGGGAAAAAACGATAGCGTCTGCACGAGGACCAACCCATGCAGCCCGTAAATGTTGGCGTTTTCGAGGCCAAGCAAATTTTTGGTCACCAATCCTTGTTTTCCGAACAACAGCATCGCGGACAACGCGATGACAAACGGCGGTGAAATCACCGGCAAGATAGCGATGCCGTTAAACAACTTTTTAAAGGGTACCTTTACATAAGCAAACGTATAGGCGAACACATAGGCAATGGCCGTGGACAGCGTGGCCGTTAGGACGGCCAGCACCAGCGAATTAACCAGGGCCTGGAACAATCCTCCTCCGGAGAGGACACGCAGGTAACCCTCCAGACCAACCTCGCCGGACGAACCGACGAAGCTGGATTTAAAGATTTGGAATAATGGATATACGATAAAAACGAGTAAGCAGAGCATGACCAACACGATAAGAATCGGCAGGAGCGGCTCGCGCTTGAATCTCTTGAACATGGCGCTCATTCAAGCTCTCTCCTCTCTAGATAACAACTTTGGAGGTAGTCCCCAGTTATTTATTTTTTGACCTCGGCGCTCCATTTGTCGATCAGGCGTTGACGTTCTTTACCGGCTTCAACTACGTCGTAATCAACCATACGAATATCGGACAAATTCAAAGCCTGTTCCGGTCCTACGGCATCCGGATTCGTCAAGTTTTGGAAGCTTCCCACCGTCTTGCCAAGTTCCTGAGCGGCCGGTGACAAGGCCCAATCGACAAATTTCTGGGCGAGCTCTTCGTTTTTGGTGTTTTTGATGATGCCGATCGATCCCGTCTCGTATCCCGTACCGTCCTCAGGAACCGTCAGCACAAGGCTGTCGAAGCCTTCTTCCTGGTATTTAATGATGTCGTGCGCGAACAAAATGCCTACGCCGGCTTCTCCCATGCCGACCATTCGGCCCGGTGCGGAGCCGCTAGTCGTATACTGCTGGACTTGGGGGTGCAGTTTTTTAAGGTAACCGAAGCCGCCCTCCTCGCTCCCCATCACCTTCAGGACGGAATACATCGCCGTATAAGCCGTACCGGAGGACGCCGGGTCCGCCATGACGATTTCGCCTTTAAAGGCCGGATTCAGAAGGTCCTCCCACCGCCGCGGAGCCTCCACGCCTTTCTTCGCCAGAAACTCCTTATTGGACGCAAAGCCGACCGCTCCGACATATACGCCCGTCCAATAGCCGTCCGGGTCTTTGTACTTGGCGTCTATCTTTTCGGCGACAGGCGACTGGTAAGGCTGCAGCAATCCCTCGTTTGCCGCTTGGACGAACGTGTCGGCCGGCCCCCCATACCAGACATCCGCCTGCGGGTTGTCTTTCTCGGCCCGAATCTTAGCGAGAATTTCCCCGGCCGACATCCGAATCATACTCGCCTCGATCCCGGTGTCTTCCGTAAATTTTTTGATGGCGGCTACCGCGTGATCTTCCTGAAAGCCGACATAAACCGTCAATTTGCCTTGCGGCTTGTCCGCAGCCCCGGCATTTTGCCCCGCCTTATCCCCCGCGGTGCCGGAGTTTCCCCCGGATGACCCGCAACCTGTAAAGAGCAGCGCCGCCACCGCTAATACGGCTACCGAACTCATCCATCTCTTTTTACTCATCTTGAAATCCCCCTTTATCATTTATGACTTAATTATATTGGTTGCGCTTACAAAACTGTGAGTCCAAGTCTCTGCCACTTCTTGCGGCAAAAAAACGGGCAGACCAAAAAGCCCGGCCCCGCCTTCTTGTGGAAACCCCAATGTATCGGCCCAGCAGGAAGGGATAGAACCAGTTCGTGTGAAAATTCATATAAAACTAATGAATTAGGACGAACGAAGGGACTAGACACCGGCTGCGCCAGCTCTCTATGCCTCCAATTTCCTCCATTAACCGAAAAGGGAAATAAGCCGATTCGTCTGAACCCATCAAGACCGTCCGTTTCCGATGAAGACGAATACCTGATTTACAAAGATACACAAAAAGCGCTTCAATTTCGTTATCCCAAGGATTGGACGGTCGAGGAATTGAAAGAGGAAAACGTACTGCTGATTATGGCTCCCGATGTGGAAGCCAATTGGCAGACGAATGTTTTGATTGAAATCCGGGAACAAACAGAAGCAGCACTTCCGCTGGAAGAGGAGCTGGATGCGCTGCTGATCGACTTTCCCGATTATAAAGAGGGTTTTACATTCAAGAGCAGGGATGTCATTACTACAACAACGGGTTTAACAGCAGGGGTGCTTACGTACGAGCATGATCCCGAAATCGGGTTGTTTGAGAAGGAATATGTGATCCATGGAATAGACAATAAAATGCTGTATGCTACCGATTCGACCGTCATCGCATTGCGGGAGAAGTACGCATCCCCGGTCAACCGGATTCTGGACTCGATAGACAAGCTTTAGGATGGATTTTCTTTCGTAAAGAAAGAACGGGCTGGTCCCACCGTCGAAGTCTACACTATTAACGGGAAAACTTCCCGTTAATATACCGCTCTTGGCTCTTCGCTCCGATTTAGCTGGAAAAGCTCCATCTATTTTGCGGCCCAATTGCTGATATACGCTATTTCAGGCGAATTAGCGGGAGGTTTTCCAGGTAATTCGCCTCTACAGCCGCCCACGCACCAAATTAACGGGAGGAATTCCCTTTAATTGAAACCAAACCATTAGTTGCAGTCCAAGCGTGTGCGTAAGAATCCTTTACACCGCTCGGGTGGCTTTCCCTTGCCCACAACCTGCTGAAAAAGCGCACAGCGGACCAAAACCGCAAAGCGGCCGTCCAAGGGTAAGCCCCTTGAACGGCCGCTATCCCAGCAACCAACCGAATAACTTATGGACCATCACACCGATGACCGAAAAGTCGCTATCGGCGAAGGTCGCTCGTAAATAACCGAGATTGGACAGCAGGGGAATCAGTAATGTCGGAAGCATGGTAATCGCAAACCCATGGCATAGCGAAGCGACGACCAAGCCTTTGCGGCCTCCCATCTTATAGGCGATAACGCCGGCCGTCCCCCCCGAGAAAAAGTGCGGAATTACCCCGGGGATGATCACCGTGTACTGAACCTGGAATAGCACGGCCATCGCCACAAGCCCCCCCGCGAAACTCAGAAGAAAGCCGACCATGGCCGAAAAAGGCGAAAACTTGAACATCACCGGGCAATCCAGAGCAGGGATAGCCCCCGGAACAACGCGGTCGGCAATCCCTTTGAAAGCGGGGACGATTTCGGACAGGAGCATGCGTACGCCCGCCAGGATAACGTAGCACCCTCCCGCGAACCAGGTTGCCTGAATCAGGGAAACGACCAGAAGATGGCGGCCGGAGAACATCTCGGCAATCCCTCCGGAAGAGGCGAACAGTCCCGAAAAAAGGAAGAGGACGAACGTGAACCCTGTGATCACGACCATATGATCCTGAAAAAAAGACCGAAGCCTTTGCAGTCCAGGCGACTCCGGCGGCTCGGGCCCCTTCTTGAACCACGAGGCGATAAACCCGCTTAGAACATATCCGACGCTATTGAAGTGCCCCAGCGCAAAGTCATCGTTTCCCGTCACCCGTCGAACATAAGGCTGGGCGATCAGCGGGGCAAACGACATGCACAAAGCCAAGACCAAACCGCCGCCCGCCATCACCTGCCATAACGGCATGGACATCGAAACCAGAACGCCCGCCAGCAGCGAGGCCATGAACAGCATATGATGCCCCGTCAGAAAGATGTATTTGACCGGAGTCAGACGGGCAATCAAGAGATGGACGATCATCCCGGCCAGCATAATTAGCGCGATCTCTTCACCGTAATTAATCTGGGCCAAAGCGGTAATCGTCTCGTTATGCGGGATGATCCCGATAATTTGAAATCCTTTCTGGATAACCGCCGATAAATTGGATAAGGATGAGCCGGCGGCGTTGGCGCCGATTTGCAGCAAAGTGTACCCGAGCATGGTCTTGATCGTGCCGTGAATGAGCCGTTGAAACGACTGCTTCTGCAGCAGCAGTCCGATAAACGCGATTAACCCGAGCAGCAGGGCAGGTTCCCCGAGTAGTCCCTTGCTGATGACTTGCGTCGCATTCATGGGGTAACCTCCCGTCTAGGTATTCATATCCTTCATTTTTATTTCATTTGTCAGGCGAACCAGTCCCGGAGCGTGCCGGACTCCATGAGCCGGACTTTCAGATGCTGCCGGTCCGTAATGTCCTCCAGTCCGATCAGTTCAGCCGTCCCGGCCAAGTGCAGGGATTCTATAACATAGCTGGAACCTATAATCAGATCCGCATCATAAGCATCCAACGAGGTGATATCCGTATGCTCGATTTGAGCCTGTACGCTCAACTCCTTCATAAGAGCCTCCACATTTAACCGGATCATCAGGCTGGTCCCCAGACCGCTGTTGCAAGCGATGACGATCTTCTTCATTTGCCCTCCTTCTCCCGCAGCCTTCGCCACAGGCCGTCCGCATCCGCGGTTTGCCTCAAATCGGCCATGAACGATTCGTCGTTCATAACCTCCAGCAATGTCCCGAGCGCAGCCACATGCCGCTCCTTATCGATGGCCGCCAGCGTAATAACGAGCCAAACCGGTTGAGCGGAGGGTCCGAACGCCAGCGCCTCGCGAAAGGTCATTAAGCTGAAGCCCGTTGCCGCCACACACTCCGGCATATATACATGGGGAAAGGCCACTCCGGACCGGATGATAAAAGAATGCTTATTGGATTGGATGATTTCGACCAGGGCATCTCCGTATTTTGCGTCCGCAACCCCTTTTTCCATCAGAATCCGATTCCCCTCCCGAACGGCTTCCTCCCACGGAACGGAGGCTAATCCAAGGCGGATGGAATCCGGCGGTAATAACGAAGTAAGGGTATACTCCCCGGCCGGCCGCTTGTCCCGACCGCTTCCGCCCTGGAACAAGTGCAGCAGTTCCTCCAGCAAGCCGTTGCGGTTATGGATATGGGCATTTCGCTCAACCGCCTCGAGAATGTCATTAACCGCTTGGACGGAAGCAGCAGCAGCCGCGGATTCCCCCGAAGGTGCGACACCCAAGAAGCTCGCGATTCGCTTCTGGTCCGATTCGTCGAGAAGCGGGGACACTTTGACCCAGGGCACCTGCAAAGCGTGGCTGATTTCCATCGTGCTGACGATGGCATCCACTTCGCCGATCTTGATGCCTGCCGACTCTTTATACGAGTATGTCCCCACAGCATCAACCTGGGGAAAAACCACGGCCATCCGCCGCTTCAACATGGCCGAAGTGCCGAGGCCCGAACCGCATACGATCGCCACGCGCTTGCGCAGAGGAGCCTGCGGAGGGATCAGCCCGCTCCCGATATGGAGCATAATATAGCCGACCTCGTCCCGATCAAAAAGAACGGACCAGGGTTTCATCACGTCATTTACAACCCGCTCCACCAAATCGAGCAATGTTCCGTACTGGGCTTCCAATTGCCGCATCAAAGGATTTTTCGATTGCAGCCCGAACTTGGCCCGGTAAATGGCCGGCTTCAAATGAATGGCCAATCCCTGGACAATTTGGTCGGATAACTGCAGCTTTCGCCCCAAATCCCGCTCGATACGAACCACCATTTGCTCGGCCAGCTCGACGATCATTTGTTCCTCGGCCGGCAGACTTTGTTTTTGAGCCCCGAGAATATGCTGGGTGATATAACCGATTTCCGCCGCGGGAAGCTTCACCCCAAAATGCTCCTCAATCCGCGGGCCCGCCTCTGTCCTCACCAATTCATACGCATCATGGCCTTTTAGCTCGGACAGGGATTCGGGATCCATTTCGATCGAATGCGTCCCCCGCAATCGTTCCATCGCCATGAGGATGTGAAGAATTAGGGTGGAGTACCCGGCATCCGTAAATTGAACGCCCATTTTCTCCTCCAGGCGTTGCATCGTATCGAACAGCATAGCGGTATCTTCGGTGTTGAACCAATCTTTCCAGGGCGTGATCGGTAACCGCGGTTCCCCATATTCCCGTTGATCCAGAATATATCGGAACAACCGGTCGTCGGTCATCTCGGCGCGCAGCAAACTTAAATAAGCGCTTCGCTTGAGTTTCTCCGCACCCGTGACGCAAAGCACCCCCCGGTCCCGGACCAGGGTTAACTCCCAGCGCTCCAACCGCCGCTTAATTTCGCTTAAATCCTGCAAAAGCGTATTTTTGCTGATCCCGAACTCCTTCATGACCTCTTTGACGGGCAGCTTCGCCTCTTGCAGGAGCTGCTTGAGCAGCAGTCCGATCCGTTGCTTCGCATCCATATAGTCGGGACGCTGCTGCGTCTGCGCGGCAAGCCGTATCGACTGGTCGCTGCCGAGCCGAAGCCGGACACCGGCGGTACGATCGCGCTCCAGGCGCACCCCCCGCTCCATGAGCCAATCCTCCAGCCCCAACAAGTCGTTTCGTACCGTACGCAAAGAGATCCCATACTCCTCCGCCAAATTTTGCAAAGATATATAAGTGGCCCCGTCGTTCTCCATCAATTGTTTGAGCATTCGCTGTTGTCTGCTTGATACCATGTTCTCACCCGGCGGTCATCGTTTTGTATGCGCTATCATAGATTAATTATTGCATATTTAGCTAGCAAGATATAGGGTGTTCTCCGAAAAAAAAAGGCCGACCCGCATCGACGGGTCAACCTTCCGCTAAATCAGGCGCTTATTCGTAGCTGAGTTCCGGATAAATCGGAAATTTATCGGTTAGTTCGACAACTTGCTGACGGGCTTTCTCCAGAGACGCCTCGTCTTTAGGGTTCTTCAGGACCAATGCGATCGTCCGACCGATGACTTTCATCGCTTCCTCGTCCATTCCCCGGGAGGTTACGGCCGGCGTTCCGATGCGGATGCCGCTGGTCACGAACGGGCTGGTCGGATCGAACGGAATCGCGTTTTTGTTGACCGTAATGCCGATCGAATCAAGCACATGCTCGGCGTCCTTGCCCGTGATGTTCAGGTTGCGCGTGTCCACCAGCATCAAGTGGTTGTCCGTGCCGCCTGAAACGATGTTCAGACCTTCCGCCATCAGCGTTTCCGCGAGGACTTTGGCATTCTTGACCACATTCTCCGCATAGGTCTTGAAGGAAGGCTGCAGCGCTTCGCCCAGCGCCACCGCTTTGGAGGCGATCACATGCATCAGAGGTCCGCCCTGCGTACCCGGGAATACCGCCTTGTCGATCGCAGCAGCCCATGGCTGGCGGCACAAAATCAGGCCGCCGCGCGGTCCGCGCAGCGTTTTGTGCGTCGTCGTCGTCACGAAGTGAGCATGCGGCACCGGATTCGGATGCAGCCCGGCAGCGACGAGACCGGCGATATGCGCCATGTCGACCATGAACAAAGCGCCGACATCATTGGCGATGGAAGCGAGCTTTTCAAAGTCGATGACGCGCGGGTACGCGCTCGCCCCCGCCACGATCAGGCGCGGACGGTGTTTGAACGCGGCTTTGCGCACTTCGTCGTAATCGATCAGGAAAGAATCTTCCTGTACGCCGTACGCCACGAAATTATAAAGAAGGCCGGATGCGTTGACCGGGCTGCCGTGCGTCAAGTGTCCGCCATGGGCCAGGTTCATCCCGAGTACGGTATCTCCCGGCTTCAGCGCGGCCAGATAGACCGCCATATTGGCCTGTGCGCCGGAATGCGGCTGAACGTTGGCATGCTCGGCGCCAAACAGCTCCTTGGCCCGGTCGCGGGCGATATTTTCCACGATATCGACGCGTTCGCAGCCGCCATAGTAGCGTTTCCCCGGATAACCTTCCGCGTATTTGTTGGTCAATACGGAGCCCATCGCTTCCATGACCGCTTCACTGACGATGTTCTCCGAGGCGATCAGCTCAATGTTGTTCCGCTGACGCTTCAGTTCCAGATTCATCGCTTCCAATACCGCCGGGTCTTGCTTTTTCAATTGATCCATGTCCATAGTCCCCCTATGTTAAATAATAAACAACTTCAATCACACAACCGCGAATCCCCGTTTTTGGGCAACGCGTATACCGCACGCTCTCCTCCGATCAGCTTCGGACGCGTCCAGGCCGCGTTGACCCGGGCCTTCCCGACATACCGCAGGGTGGGGCGGAAAGGGACCGCGACGCGACGCAGATGCATGCCGACCAAGGTCTCTCCGATATCCAAACCGGCGTGGGCTTCAATGCTTTCGGCCAAACACGGTTCGAACAAGCTGCGGTATGCGACCGCCGCCATCGAGCCGCCGGCCTTCGCTACGGGAACCGCGGCTACCTCCGTAAGCCCGAGGCGCTCCAGCACGGCCCGTTCCACCACAAGCGAACGGTTCAGGTGCTCGCAGCATTGGAAGGCGACGTCAAATCCGTACTTGCGGCGAACCTCGTCGATACCGGCGAACAGCTCGGCCGCAATTTGCTCCGCGCCGCCCGTGCCGATTCGGGCTCCCGCCACCTCGCTCGTGCTCACGCCAAATACGACGACCCGCCCCGGCCGGAGTCCGGCGGCCTGCACCAGCTCCTCCAGGATTTCAGCAACCTGCTCCCGGATCTCTCCGGCGTTTGCCGTTTCCATCGTGATACCCCTTCTTTCCGAAAAATGTCGGTTCTCGTCATACAACTATCCTTATTATACCTAAAACGGCAAGGATATTGACGATAAAGAAGTCCCGCTTACGAAAAAAGAGCATGACGCTACCAACGCGTCTTGCTCTTTGCCCAGGCGACCGGCCGTATATTCCGATGCTCCACCGTGGTTTCATCCACTTTCGTCGCCAGTCACATCGGATCTTCATTTCTAGCTTAAGAATAAAGCATAACCCTCACAAATGCAACCGGCAATTCATCCCCATCCGGTATCGCCGGAATGATCCCGGTCGCTCGCCAGCCTGTCGGCCAACTTCTCCAAAGCCGCCCGGATTTCGGCCGCGGCCCGATTGTAATCTTCCCGCGAACCGCCGAAAGGATCGGAAATATCATATACCGGCAAGCGGTGAAGCAATTCGTTCAATCTGCGCCTAGCCGCGTCGTCCGGCTTTTTCCCAAGCGCCCGGTCCAGTTCCAGCTCGGCCGCCAAGCGCTGCAGCTCTTCCTTTTCAGCCAGTACGTCAGCATTATCCTCGACATATTCCTTCAGCGTATATGTTTTGTCCACCGCCGCCGGAAATGTATACACGATCTGCCGCTTATGCCCTTCCGTCAAGGCTAGAATCAAATCGGCCCATTCGACCAACTCCCCGTGGAGCGAGGTCGATACGATCCGGTCCATGATTCCCTGTTCCTTGAGAACCGATTCCGCATGACGAGACATCGATGATCCATCGCTTGCGGCTACCCCCGCCGAGCGCACCTCGACATCAAGCCCGCGCTCTTTGGCGATTTGGCGCATCATCCCTTCAGCCATCGGGCTCCGGCATGTATTTCCCGTACATACAAACAAAATCCGCATTCGCTAGTCACCTCCGTCAAAACGCCATAGCCCTTCATCTCACTTCGGTTCGGATCAGTGTTATTGTATCAAAAGATAAACAGGAGTCCAAACGTGAATAGTATCGAGCCGCCGGCCGCCTCGCCATATTCTCCGAACTTCGGGCCGACGCTACGTCCGAGAGCCAGGCCCATCAGGGACATCAATCCGCCGCAGATCCCGAAGGCCAGCACCGTCAACAGCAAGTCGGAACGAAACATCCCCAAGGAGACCCCGACGGAGAAGGAATCGATGCTCACGCTCAGCGAGAAAAGTACGACTCCCCACAAAGTTCGGTGGTCGATGGATTGAAACCCGCTGCCCTTCACGGAACTGAAGATCATGTGAGCGCCCAAAAGCAGCAGCAATCCCCCCGAAGCATACCGCGCCAGATGACCGAGCAGGTCGCCGACATACTGGCCGGCGGAAATGCCGATTAAGGGCATGAGGATATGAAAAAGAGCCACCGTCGCGCCAATGCGGACCGCATCCTTTCTCCCTACCCCTTTCATTCCGATGCCGACGCCGAGCGAAAAAGCATCCATGCCCAAGGCTACGGCCATCAGCAGAACCGTCATCCATTCCCCCAATCGGGCAAAAGCCTCCGTCATACCTGCACTCCCCCATGTCCAAAAACTACTTGTACAACCATATGCGGACAATGGGCAAGTCATGATCGTTATTCGGTTTCGCCAAACAAATCAAGCTGCTGAGGCGGCAAGCCCGCCGTTTCCAACCCTAAGAGATCCATCATTTCGAGCGCGTTCGGAGCGGCGTCCCCGCCGGAATTATTGTTAAAAATCATACAGATCTCCCGGGTGCCCTTCTCTTCCAGCATCGCCAATTTATCGCGCCAGTCCGACAGCTCATCGCGATTGTACCGGTACAAATTGCGAACCTCCCGCCAATTGGGCGCGCCGCCCTGCAGCCAGCCGCCTTCGTTTCGGCCGTGAAGCCGGACGATCGTCAAGTTCGGGTCGGTCGGTTCCAAGACGGCGGGAACCGAACCCTGTCCTACCTGGGGTTCATCGCAAATAATGTGAATCCAGCCCTCGTCCCGCATGAAGGAGATCGTGTTGTCGCGCACCCCGGCGGCATACCAGCTCTGATGGCGGAATTCCAGGGCCAAAGGAAGGTGCCCCATCCATTTTCGGACCGCGCGCAGGCGCCGGATATGGTCGGCGGTACAATCAAACCAGGGCGGAAATTGAAACATGACGGCTTTCAATCTGCCCGATTCCACCATCGGGCGAATCGAATCCAGGTAAGCCTGAAACATCTCACCCGGCCCGCCGTAGGGGCTTTTGCCGCGGTTGTGCCCGGTCATGCCCCGGTAAGCCTTCAAGATAAAGGTGAAATCGGCCGGCGTTTCGTCCAGCCATTTTTGGTAAGTGTGCTCGCCCAGAACGGCATAGAACGAACTGTCCACCTCGACGATCGGAAAATGCCTCGCATACAGCGACAATTTCATTCTGGCCGGAGTCCCCGGCGGATACAGCGCTTCGTGGTCTCCCCAGCCGGTCAGCCCGATCGATATCATTTCCCCTTCGACCTCCCTCCGTTAAGGATATCCGATATCTCCCTACACCTTTATTACCTTTCCGCCCGCCGCTTTAAGCAGGCGGTTCATCACGGCGGCGCCGAGTCCTTCCCGCGGGCAGGACTCGGCCAGAATGAAGGTGACGCCGTCGTCGTCGAAGCGGCGGAGCGCCGCGTAAAGACGATGCGCCGCCGTCTCCAGCGCCGTCAGGCTGCCGAGCGAAAGCACGCAGTCGGCGCGGTAGAGCGGAAGGTGCTCGTCAAAGGCGAGCACGCCCGTGACCTCCCCGCGCGCCTTGGCCGCGTCGAGCTCGGCCTGGATGGCGGCCGCCACCCGCTCCGGGGCGGCGCCGGTCACCACACGCAGCGCCCCGCGGGGGGCGTAGTGCGTGTACTTCATGCCCGGCGAGCGCGGCGCCGGCATGTCCTCGTCGCGTCCGCCCGCCTCCGCGGCGCTTTGCAGGGCGGCGTCCAGTCGCACGTCCGCCGCATGGCGGGCGAGCTGCTCCGCCGTGATCCCGCCGGGGCGGAGCACGGTCACGATGCCGTCGTCGCCGGCCACCACCACCGTCGACTCGAGGCCCACCCCCGTGGGCCCGCCGTCGACGATACCGTCGATACGGCCGGCGAGATCGTCCCCGACGTGGCTGGCCAGCGTCGGGCTCGGACGCCCGGACCGGTTGGCGCTAGGGGCCGCCACCGGGCACCCCGCTGCGGCGATCAGCCGCAGCGCGATGTCGTGGGCCGGCATCCGCACGGCCACGGTGTCCAGCCCCGCCGTCACGCGGGGCGAGACGGCGCCGGGGGCCGCGGGCAGCACCAGCGTCAGCGGCCCCGGCCAAAACGCATCCATCAGCCGCCGCGCCGTCCCGTTCACCTCCGTGACGAGGCCTTCCAGCTGGCTGAGGTCCGCGATATGCACGATCAGCGGATTGTCGGACGGCCGCCCTTTAGCGGCAAACACCGCCTCCACCGCCGCCGTGTTCCGCGCATCTGCGCCGAGCCCGTAAACCGTCTCGGTCGGAAAGGCCACCGTTCCGCCCGCCGCCAGCACCCCGCCCGCTTCCGCCAAGCCCTGCTCCGCTTCCAGGCGCGCCTGTACCTCCGGGGTTGTCCCATCTATTAAAACGGACACATCCCACCAGCGCGTGCGCCGGGATTGCCCCGCTTCCTCATTCGGTAAAAACTGATGATGTTCCATAAGCAAACCGTCCCAACTTTTTTTAATATACGAACCCTTCTATTATAACCGAAACAAAAACCGCGCAGAGCCTCCATCTGCACGGTTTGCTTTGATACCCGTATATTTTTATCGAAACAGCCCGGCGATCCAATCCCACAAGCGCACCAGCATATCCCACAAAAAGAAACGCACCTTCGTCTCCCCAGGCTCGGCCTGAACGGGCTGATCCGCTCCTCCCTTGGCAGAGACCGCCTGGCTTCCCTGACCGTTCTGCAGCGCATCCCCGCTTCCCGCATCGACAAAACACAACGGCGGAAACAAAACGCACCACCAGTTCTTGCCGTTCCCCTCTCCCAAAGTAACGCGAAGCGCCTCATAGTCCCCCGCGGGATAAACCGCGCCCCCGTACATTTTCGTCGGAAAAGGAACCATCCCCAGTTCCACCTTATAGCCGTACTTTTTTCCGCTTTCCGCCAACGTTTCCCCGACCCGCTCCCCGATTTCGTCCAGATGCTCCCGGATCACGCCGCGGGCGGCTTCCAGGCTTTGCGGGTCCTCAAGCTCGCCGACCCAGGCGTTCATCTGCTCGACCACCGCATCGCGTACCCGGCGTTTGACGATTTGATCGCCCACGCCATCCGAATGGGCCAAAATCCGCAGCCGGATCGATTGCTGGGGAATCGCCCCTTCGGCCGCCGCCGAATCTATTTTTTGCCCCTCCCAGGACATCAATAAAATCATTAAACTGAAGATAATAAGTCCATATTTTTTTCCCCGCCGCATAGCCCTTCCACTCCCTGTACTCTATGATGTCTATCAGTATGTCCGTTCAAGAGAGAAGTAAACCTATGAATCTATGAAATCGCAAGGCGATGCGAGGCCGTGGAAAAAACGTCCACCAGTCAAAGACAAAACCTAAATCTGTCTTTTCAAAAGTGGACAAAGATACATCCCCCATCCCGTACCCGTAAAAAGAATTTTTGCGACGAGGACGAGTTAAAAGGTTCCATAGTTACCCTGCATCTCGGGGCGTGACGCTGTCACTATACGAAAAGAGGGCATCCCTCGTCATTCAAGATGACTTACGGGACACCCTCCGGACAAACCTTCGTTCTCGGACTTCCGAACAGCACGGGTCTCTGAGCATTTACCGGTTTCCGAGCATTTTACGGGTTTTGCGATTTGACCCGCGTGTAACGCGTTGTCGTAAGCGGCTGATCTTCTTCCGCCTCATGTCCATGGATCCGAATACTCATCGCTACGCCAATGCAGGCCATGTTGATCAGCAGCGAGGTTCCTCCGTAACTGACGAACGGAAGCGTGATCCCGGTCAAAGGCATCAGGCCGATAAACATGCCGATATTTTCAAACACCTGGTACAGAAACATCGCGACGATCCCTACGATGACATAAGGTCCGCTTCGGTCCCGACAATCCAGGGATATTAAAATGAGCCGATGAATCAGTACAAAATAGAGCAGCAGGAGCACCGAACTCCCGATAAATCCAAATTCCTCGGCAATCACCACGAAGATGGAGTCGGAATACGTCAGCGGAACCCGTTCCGACTGGACGGTCTCCCCTTGCAGGTATCCCTCGCCGGTCATTCCCCCGGAGGCGATCGCCAACTTGGCGTTTTGCGTATGGTAGATCGCGTCCCTTGAAGCCTTCTCCGGCATCAGCCAGGGATCGATCCGCGCCATCCAGTGAGCCCGCCCGATCTCTTCGAAAAATTTGTAAACTTGTTCGTGATAAACCTTATAAGCGGTGATCCCCCCGAATACCGAGCCGGCAAAGAGCACCAGGGCGATCAAGGCGTGGGTATATTTGATGTTGCCGATCCACAGCATCCCGGCCAAAATGACGAGGTAGCTGAGCGCATTCCCCAGATCGTTTTGAGCCATGACGAGCACAAACGGAATAAAGGTCACCAGCAGGATCGGCACCACATCGCGCCAAAACATCAGCTTTGGTTTTCTTTTTCGGAGGAGCATGAAGCCCAGAAACAGGACGAGCAGCAGTTTGAAAAATTCCGCCGGCTGGAAACTGAGCCCCCCGGGCAGCGTAAGCCAACCGGTCGCATTGTGGTACGTATTACCGGCAAACATCACGACGATGAGCAGGCCGATACCGAACGAGTAAATATAAACCGCATATTTGATAAGCAGTCTGAAATCTATCAGGGACACGGAAAAGAACACCGCAAACCCCAGTAAATAATAGACGAACATCCGGATATGATAGCCGTCGTATTTTGTTCCCGAAGTGGCGCTGTAGAGCACCGCAATACTGATTCCCATCAGAAGCAGCAGGATGAACACGATTGTAAAGTCGATTTTTTTAAATTTGGTCAGCATTTCCTCTGTCCTCCGCCATCCTGATTTTATCCTCTTCCCATTGTATAGGAATTCTCCGGTTAAAGTCTATTGGGCGTTCTGCCCAATCCTTCCGCGGAAAATTTGGATACGGGAGTATGGTGAGGCCGCTTTTTACGGTCCGGTGAACGAAAAAGCACCGCCCTTTAGGCGATGCCCAATACGTGCCGGTCGATACCGGCCAGATCCGGGATCGTCACGATCTCGCTCCAGCAGCCGGCTTGGCGCAGCAGCTCGGCGATCTCGCCGGCCTGCCCCATCCCGAGCTCGAAGCCGATCAGCCGGGGCGGACGGGGCAGCAGCGGCAGCTGCGCCATCATGGTCCGGTAGGGCGCCAGCCCGTCCGGACCGCCGTCGAGCGCGCCGCGCGGCTCGTGGTCGCGCACTTCCGGCTGCAGGTGCGCGATCGTATCCGCCGGAATATAAGGCGGATTGCTGACCACGATGTCCAGCGGCTCGCCCGCAAACGGTTCAAGCAGGTTGCCCTGCTTGAACGCGACGTCCAGGCCGAGCCGCCGGACATTCTCCTGCGCCACCGCGAGCGCTTCCGGCGAGATATCGCTCGCCGAAATGCGCCAGGACGGGCGCAGGTGGGCCAGGGCGGCAGCGATCGCGCCGCTGCCGGTGCCGATGTCGGCGGCCTGCGGAGCGCCGCCGGGCCACAGGCGATCGGCCGCCTGGACGATCGCCTCCACGAGCAGCTCCGTTTCCGGACGGGGAATCAGGACGGCCGGCGTGACCTTGAAGGTCAGGCCGTAAAAATCCTGTTCCCCGATAATATACTGCGCCGGCTCGCCCGCCGCTTTGCGGCGGATGACCTCCTCCCACTCGGCTTTGCGCTCAAGCGGGAACGGATCGCGCAGGGCGGCCAAATACGCCGCGCCCTCCAAACCGAGCACATGCCGCAGCAGCAGCTCGGCATTCGACTCCGGCTCGGCCACGCCGCGCGCCGCTAAAAAAGAGGAAGCCTCTCTGCGGGCTTCCGAAATATTCAGGTCTCCAGATAACACATATCCGTTACCGTTCAACATTATTCTCCTTTATCCATCAGTTCGGCCTGTTCCGCCAGCGTCAACGCCGAGACGATTTCCTCGATCTCTCCGTTCATGACTTGATCCAGCTTGTGCAGAGTCAGTCCGATCCGGTGATCCGTCACCCGGCTCTGCGGGAAGTTATATGTCCGGATCCGCTCGCTGCGGTCCCCGGTTCCCACTTTACTCTTGCGTTCGCCGGCATATTTCGCTTCCTCTTCCTGACGCTTCATATCGGAAATCCGCGCCCGCAGCACTTGAAGCGCCTTTTCCTTATTCGAGTTCTGCGATTTGCCGTCCTGACAAGTCGCTACAATGCCAGTAGGAATGTGCGTAACCCGGACCGCCGATTTCGTCGTGTTGACGGATTGGCCGCCCGCGCCGCTCGAGCAGAACGTGTCGACGCGAATATCCTTGTCGAGAATTTCCACGTCGACTTCCTCGGCTTCCGGCATCACCGCCACCGTCGAAGTCGAAGTGTGAATCCGCCCGCCGGACTCCGTGGACGGAATCCGCTGCACGCGGTGAGCGCCGCTCTCATACTTCATCTTGCTGTACGCGCCGCGGCCGTTGATCATGAAAATAACCTCTTTAAAGCCGCCGAGGTCGCTTTCATTGACGTCCATGACTTCCACTTTCCACCCCTGCGTATCCGCATAACGGGTGTACATGCGATAAAGATCGGCCGCAAACAGCGCCGCCTCATCGCCTCCGGCCGCCCCGCGGATTTCGACGATGACATTCTTGTCGTCGTTCGGATCTTTCGGCAGCAGCAGAACGCGGATTTTTTCCTCCAACTCCTGTTGGCGCCCCGTAAGGTCTTCGATTTCCATCTTGACCATTTCGCGCATTTCGTCATCCAGTTTCTCGGCCTGCATCGCTTTTGCGGCTTCCAGTTCTTCGATGACCTGCTTATATTCGGTATACGCCTCATAGGCCGGCTGTAAATCGGATTGTTCTTTGGATAAATCCCGAAGCTTCTTGGTATCATTGGCCACATCCGGGTCGCAGAGCAGCTCGCTCAGCTTCTCGTACCTGTCAGCCAGGGATTGCAGTCGGTCCAACAAAGGAAGTCACCTCTCTCTATGACAATTTTCGCGAAGAAAATAATCGATGATTTGTAAAAATGATTTTTAGGTAAACAACATAACATTATACCATATAGCCATACGATTGAACAGAGGGGATGCGCCCCGTGAAATCATGGCCAGGAGGTCTCCGGGTCCGTATAAAAAAAGCCTGCCGCAACAGCGGCAGACTTGTGATCGGCGGCGCCCGCTTGCTTGAAAACGGAGTTGCAAGGGGCCCGCTTGCCCATCTTTGCCCTACACGTTAAACCGGAAATGCATGACATCGCCGTCCTGCACGACGTACTCCTTGCCTTCCAGGCGAAGTTGTCCGCGTTCCTTGGCGGCATTCATCGAACCGGCGGCAACGAGATCGTCATAGGATACGACCTCCGCGCGGATAAAGCCGCGCTCAAAGTCGGAGTGAATGACGCCCGCCGCGGCCGGCGCTTTCGTCCCCTTGCGGATCGTCCAAGCGCGGACCTCCTGAACCCCGGCGGTAAAATACGTATAAAGACCAAGCAAACGGTATGCCGCTTGAATCAACCGGTCCAGGCCGGACGCCTGCAATCCCAGCTCTTCCAGGAACATCGCCTTGTCCTCGCCTTCCAGCTCGGCGATTTCCGCCTCCACCTTGGCGCTGATCGGCACGACCTCGGCATTTTCCGCGGCCGCGAAATCCCGGACCTGCTGTACGTAAGGGTTGCTGTCCGCATCGGCCACGCCGTCCTCGCTGACGTTAGCCGCGTAGAGTACCGGCTTCAGCGTCAACAGATGCAAGTCGCGGATGATCAGCTTCTCATCGTCGGTCAGTTCCACGCTGCGCGCCGGTTGATCGTTGTAGAGCGCTTCTTTGATGCGTTCCAGCAATTCCACTTCCTGCGCGTATTGCTTGTTGCCGCCCTTCATATTTTTGCGGGAGCGCTCGATCCGCTTCTCTACGCTGTCGAGGTCCGCCAGGATCAGCTCCAGATTGATCGTCTGAATATCGCTGATCGGGTTGATCTTGCCGTCCACATGCGTGATGTTCTCGTCTTCAAAGCAGCGGACCACGTGAACGATGGCATCGACCTCCCGGATATGGGCCAAAAACTTGTTGCCCAGCCCTTCGCCCTTGCTCGCGCCGCGCACCAGTCCGGCGATGTCCACGAACTCAAACGCCGTAGGCACGGTGCGGTTCGGCACGACCAATTCGGTCAATTTGTCCAGGCGCGGGTCAGGGACTTCCACAACCCCAACGTTCGGATCGATCGTACAGAAGGGATAGTTCGCGGATTCCGCCCCCGCCTGCGTAATTGCGTTAAACAACGTGGATTTTCCGACGTTCGGAAGGCCCACGATTCCAGCCTTTAAAGCCATATCTATGACAACTCCTCATTCTTGTAATTGCTCATCTTCTTCAACCATAGTACCTATCCCCCGGGCAGATTTCAAGAACACCCCGAAAATTACGGTAAAATCCGGCCAACTCCGCATTCGGCAACACATCATTCAGCCACAGCATTCAGTCACACAGCATTCAGTCACACAGCATTCAGTCACACAGCATTCAGTCACACAGCATTGGGCAACCCACAATTCGCCCCCCCCCCAATTTGACGCCCCCAATTCGGCTGCGCCTGCCATTCGGGAAAAGGGAGGCCCCTACCTAAACCTGCAACTAAGGGGTTGGTTCGAAATAAAGGGAATTCTTCCCGTTAATTTGGTACGTATGCGGCTGCAGAGGCGAATTAGCTGGAAAATCTCCCGTTAATTCGCCTGAAATTGTGTATTTTGGCAATAGGGCCGCAAAATAGAT
Organism: Paenibacillus faecis; assembly: GCF_008084145.1. Classification (GTDB taxonomy): domain Bacteria; phylum Bacillota; class Bacilli; order Paenibacillales; family Paenibacillaceae; genus Fontibacillus; species Fontibacillus faecis. Next base: position 203,350 of record NZ_VSDO01000003.1, read on the forward strand.
GGAGCTTTTCCAGCTAAATCCGATCGAGAGGCCAAGAGCGGGACATTAACGGGAGATTTTCCCGTTAATTTAAGCGCAGCCCGGAAGGAGCCGCCAGCCGCCCCACGTTCAAAACGCCGCGGACTTGTGCCGGTTGCCGTACGCCCAGACCGCCGGGAGACCCAGGACGATAAAGACGAAGACGTTGGCGATTCCGGCCGAAATCACCTGAGTAATAGCGATTTCATCGGGAAATTTCATCACATAGATATCGAACCAGCCCGTAAAGGCGAGCGCCCCGAAAATGCCAATCACCCCGAAGATAAGCAATATTAACATATGGCCTTTACGGATCCTCCCGGCTTCCGGATCGAAATCCCTCGCGAAATAGACAAGGCCCATGCAGGCGCCCGTGATGCCCGAGGCCAGGGCCCAGCCCCAGGACACCTCGCTGGCGAAGATCAAATCGTTGATGACGTGTCCGGTAAACCCGGCAATCAGACCGGAAAACGGCCCGAAAATCGCGCCGAATATCGCCAACAAAGCGATGGCCGGCCTGAGATCGGTATCCGGCACGATCGGGATGCCGATCCAGCTCGTTAATCCGTACATCACCGCTCCGATCGCCGTACCCGCGGCCATACGCCGGTTCCATTTCCAAACGGATGCTTTCACTGGCTTGTCCCCCTACTCGCGCCGGACCAGGCGCGGCGTATTCCGCAGCGCCGCCACCGTCCCGGCGCCGACCCCGAACATGGCGGTGCGAAGCTCCAGCTCAACGCGCTCCAAGAGCGCGTCGAGCCGCTCCTCCGAATGCACCGCCGGTTCCAGCAGCGCCCGGCCGAACCCGGCCAGGTCCGCGCCAAGCGCCAGCGCTTTGGCGGCGTCCACGCCGGTGTTCAGGCCCCCGCTGCCGATCAGGGCGGCGTCCGGCACCGCCGCCCTTACCTCGCGGATGCATTCGGCGGTGGGGATGCCCCAATCCGCGAACGCTTCCGCGGCCGCGCGGCGCACCGGATCGGCGCTGCGGAACTTCTCGACCTGGCTCCAGGAGGTGCCTCCGGCGCCAGCTACATCGACGAAGGCCACGCCGGCTTCCCGAAGCCGTTTGGCCGTCCCCCCGTCGATGCCCCAGCCGACCTCCTTGACGCCGACCGGGACAGGCAGCGTCCGGCAGACCGCCTCGATCCGGGCGAGCAGCCCGCCGAAAGCGGTGTTCCCCTCCGGCTGGAACACTTCCTGCAAGCTGTTCAAATGCAGGACCAACATGTCCGCTTCGGCGATCTCCACGGCGCGCCGGCATTCGTCCGCGCCGAAGCCGTAGGCCAGCTGGACCGCGCCCAGATTGGCGATGATCGGGATGCTCGGCGCCTTGCGCCGGACCGCGAACGTGGGAGCGAGCTCCCCGCGTTCCACCGCCGCGCGCACCGAGCCGACGCCCATCGCCCAGCCCCGCCGCTCCGCCGCTTCCGCCAGGCGGTCGTTGATTTGCCCGGCGAGCTCGCTCCCGCCGGTCATGGAGCTGATGAGCAGCGGCGTCCGTACCGGAGCGCCGAGGAACGTCGTTTTCAGGCTGACCTCCTCGAAATTCAGCTCGGGCAGCGCATTATGCCGAAACCGGTATTTTTCGAAACCGGTCCGGATTCCTTCGCCCTCGACCCGCTCCTCCAGGCAAATACGGATATGTTCGGACTTGCGCCCGGATGTGTCCGCCATCTTTTTTCCTCCTTAAAATTACGCTCTTCCGCCGAAAACGGCCGCTTGCCCCTCTTACAACAAGGGGGACATCAGCCTTGCGGCCGATTCCATCAACCGGACGACGATTTTCTTCTTCATAAAGGCCTTCCTTTTAATTCGGGTCGTCGACAGCAAATCGCGCTCGAAATCTTGGACGATTTTGGAAATACTGTCGGCCTGGACGAGCAGGACGTTGACCTCGAAATTCAAGTGAAAGCTGCGCATGTCCATATTGGCCGTTCCCACCGTCGCCACCTCGCCGTCCACAATCAGCAATTTGGAGTGCAGAAAACCCTTCTCATACTCAAAAATCTTCACCCCGGCCTCCAAAAGCGACGGAAAATAGGAGTGGGAAGCGAGAAACGGCAGCCACTTGTCCGGCTTGGCCGGAAACAGGATCCGCACGTCGATGCCGGATAATGCGGCTACCCGTAATGCCGTCTGAATATCCTCATCCGGGATAAAATACGGCGTTGCCAGCCAGACCGACTTTTTGGCCGAAGTAATCATGGCGAAGAAAATGTTCTTCAGCGCCTTGCTCTCGTTGTCCGGGCCGCTCGGTATAACCTGTACCGCACCGCTGCAGCCCTGCTCCATCTCCGGGGACAAATATTCGACGTCCATGATCCTTTCGCCGGTCACATACTGCCAGTCCTGCAGAAAGATGACCTGCATCGACCGCACGGCCTCCCCTTTGACGAGCATATGGGTATCGCGCCAAAAGCCGTAGGTTTTGCTGCGGCTCAAATATTCGTCCCCCACATTCAGCCCGCCGATGAAGCCCGTATTTCCGTCGATCACGACGATCTTCCTATGGTTGCGGTAATTCACCCGGCTGGACAAGGCCAGAAAGCGCACCTCGCCGAAAATGCCCACCTTGACCCCGGCCTCCCGCAATTCGTTCACAAACGATTTCGGCAGCCCCAGGCTTCCGACCGCATCGAACATAAAGCGGACTTCCACCCCGGCTTTCGCCTTTTCGATCAGCGTCTTCTGGATTTCCCGGCCGATGTCGTCCGCTCGATAAATATAGTATTCCATATGAATGTGATGCTGCGCTTTTTTCAATTCCTTTAGCAGCGTCGAGAACGTTTCTTCCCCGTTGGTCAGAACCCGCGTACGGGTAGCCATGGAAAACGGAGTCCTGGCGATCCGCTGCGACATTTGCAGCAGCCGCTGCTGTCCCGGCGTAAATTGCGACAAATCCCGGGGCAGCATGCTTCCGTTATGATCGATACGTTCGTAGCTTTTCCGGTCCTCCTCCGCTTTCTTATCGAACTTCCGCCGTTTGAAATAGTTTTGCCCCAGTAAAAAATACAGGATCAGACCGACGACCGGCAGCAAGGCCAGCACCAAAATCCAGGCCATCGTGCTGGAAGGATTGCGATTTTCCATAAATATGGCGAGACCGATGGTGACAACGGTCAAGGTTTGAAATATACTGACGAGCATCCCCCCGAACTTTCCGAACACCCCGAAGCCGAAAAAATAGAAAGCAAAGAGGATTGCCGCGATTAAAATAATTTGTAGTCCCCGCCTCATCGTTGTACTCCTTTTCTATTCTGCACGTTTCTCCCTTCCATTTTACATGAAGCTTGAGTTTCTTCCTACTGTAAGACAAAAAAAGGCCGGGCGAGTTCAGTCCCGCCCTGCCTTTCTCTTCCCCGTCTTCCTATTCCAGTCTGCTCCGCCACAGGTGAAGCTGTTCCAAATCCATTTCCAGAAACTCCACGAGCAACTCGGCCAGCCCCGTATATAGCGGGCTCTCCGTCGCATCGGCCAATTCGGCGGCAAAGCGGGGAGCCCAGCGCATGAGATGCGACTCCAAAAAGGAAATCTGCACCCGAATCAAGTCCCGGTCATGTCCGGGCAGGCTTGATCTGTCCAGCATTTCCTCGCTAAGCACAGCCATAAACTCCAGCTCCAAAGCGATATGATCGTCGCTCTCCCCCGAGAGCTTGTTAAATACCACACTGTTCTCCAAATAGAATTCCCGAATCTCGGCCAAGCAGGAAAAGGCGCTGACGCCTTCTACTTTGGCGCGAAACAGACTCTCGCGGGCGGTTATCACCGCCTGATGTCCCACGAACAACCGCCTGTATTCTTCCGCTTCATCGGCAAACACCGAACGCAGCTCTTCCTCGCGGATTTGCCCCAGATACTCCTTCAGCCTCTTCCCGCCCCGGCTCATAGGAATCACCGGGCTCTTCCGCTCCACCCGATTCCGCCATTGAGCGATCAAGGACATGCGCGGGGGACGGCTCAAAAAATCCATCAGCAACTGATATACCCAACCTCGGAGTTCCAACCAGCGCGCCTGTTCTTCCGGAATGTCCATCGGCTTCTTGTACAGTGTGGTCATATCGTCATCTCCCTGCTTATATAGCTTGACACAACAAATGTATTCGACTGTTAAAAAAAGATGACTTCCTGTCAACGGAAATCATCTCTCATTAATCAAACCGACACATGATTAAGGGGGATCATGCATCTTCCAACCTTATTATACCTCAAAATGTAAGCGCTTCATGCGTTATTTTTGACAATCTCTCAACATCTTCCTTACTAAACTTCTTCGCCAGGCGGGGATTCCGCCCATGCCAAAGCTTGCCGATAGTCTTCGGGCCGGTTCATGTTGAAAGGAATCCGCTCCGCGGGAATGCCCGCCGCTCGGGCCATGGCCGCCCCGTCCGGATAGTCGGCCTTCAGGCCTTCGGTCCAGCGGGTTAGCTTGAGCTGCCCCTCCTTCAGCGTCCGTTCCAATCCCGGGAGTACGCTTCGGCGATAAGCCGCAAGCAGCGGCTGTTCCCTTCCTTCCACGACCGGAATCACAGCCTCTTTGCCTTCCTTCTCCGCCTGCAAGGTCCGTTCGGCCAGCCAGCGGACGGCTTCCCGGCCGGCAAACGGCATATCGCACGCCACGACTACGGACCAGGTCGTCGCTGCCGCCTTTAACCCCGCGTGCAGTCCGGCCAACGGACCCGCGCCGGGGAACGTGTCGGAAATCATCTCCGCCTCCAAATAGGAGTATGTCTCTTTGGGCCCTCCTGCGATCAAGACCGTTTCCGTTACTTGGCTTAATTCCTTAACGAGCTTTTCGATGACCGGGATACCCCCGATCGGCAGCAACGCCTTGTTTCGGCCCATTCGACTTGATCGCCCTCCGGCAAGAATAACCGCTGTTATCGCCATTTTACAGCCTCCCCAAAATCTAAAAACTGGCAAAACAAAAAGAAGTTGGTTTGTATCCCCTTTCAGGTGTATGTTACATTGAGGACATAGTCATTTTTGCGCTTCACACCAAACTGGAGTCGGACAGAAAGGAATGGCACTCTTGCGGGACAAAACCCAACCCTATTCCACAATAAAACTGCCACTCGGGCTGCTTAACTTTTTCACTTACGGCACCATGGTCATCTTTGCCGCGTTCTTTCAATTATATTTGCTGGACATCGGCATGGACAAGCTCGAAATCGGCAGTCTGATGGCGGCCGGGCCGCTCGTTTCCCTGCTGGCTCACCCCTTTTGGAGATCTTTGAGCGATCGCGGGCGAAATATCCGCGTGATGCTCTTAATGATGATGGTTGGCCTGCTGATCGTCGGCCATCTTGTTTTTAAAGTGAACACCTACCCGATGCTGTATTTGTCGATGATGCTGCTGTTCTTTTTCCAGACCCCTCTGCTGGCTCATACGAACAGTCTCACCTTGGGGTATATCGAGGACATGGGGCAGAAATTCGGAGCCTACCGGTTATGGGGCTCTCTGGGATGGACCTTCGTCGCCCTTACGGCCGGACCGATCATCGACAGCGTCGGGCAAAACGGGATCTCCCTCCTGTTCAGCGTAACTTTGATGCTGGCGATCGGGTCCGCGCTTCTGCTGCCGACGATCCGCAAGACGACGAACACGCCGATCGTGACGCCCGTCCAAATTCGCCGGACGCTGCAAAACAAATACTTTGTCGCATTCGTTCTGTTCGGAGCGCTTGTCGCTTTGCCGAACGCCGTCAACAGCATTTTTTTGCCGCTGTTTATCAGCGATCTCGGAGGAAGCCGGTTTCAAATCGGCGTTGCGTTCTTTCTCTCCACCTTATTCGAGGTGGGCGCTTTCGTCCTGCTGAATCTATTTTTGAAGAAAAAGCTGACTTACCTCATGGGCTGCCTTACCGTGGTAAGCCTGCTGTTTGCGCTGCGCTGGGATCTGATGGCCGGGGCGACAAGCCCGGTGCAGGTCATCCTGATCCAGGTGCTGCACGCCGTTACCTTCGGCGGCTTCTTTCACGTCGGCACCCGCCTGACCGCCTTGCTGCTCCCGAGGCCGCTTCGCTCCGCCGGACAGGCGGTCTACACGGTGGCTCTCAGCGGCATCACGGGTATCGTCGCGGGGCTGCTCGGCGGCTGGATTTTTCAAAACTTCGGGCCTGTGGTGATGTATAAAATGGGGGTCATTCTTACGGTCATCGGAGCCATCGGCTTTGGCCTGATGTGGAACCGTCTCGGTAAAAACGGATACCCCCCGGCCTTCCCGCAGACCGAAGAAGATTAACCTGAACTTGCCCGGTACCACCGCCATAAAAAAACAGGCCGGATCGCGTTACGCCCGCCCTAAGTGGACGGTTACGCCGCTGATTCCGAGCCTTTAATTTAAGTCTATATTATGAAATGCTTTTCAGATCAAGCGTTTCTTCCATTTTGTCATGTTTTGTTGAAGGAGGCGTCCCGCATTGGCCAATATCAAACAAATCGCCAAAGCCGCCGGTGTGTCCGTCACCACCGTGTCCCGGGTGCTGAACGCGCATCCTTATGTCAGCGAAAGCAAGCGGAAAGCGGTCGAAGAAGCCATCGAACGGCTGCATTACGCCCGAAATATGAATGCCGTGCATCTCGTCAAAGGCATGACGCAGACGATCGGCGTCATTCTTCCCCAGATCCAGACCGCCTATTTTTCCAAACTGATCGAAGGAATCGCCGCGGAGGCGCTTAAACATAACTATCAGTTAATGCTGTGCCAGACCGGTTACCGGCCCGAGGAAGAAATCAAAGTGCTCGATCTGCTGCGCAATAAACGGATCGACGGCGTCATCATCTGCTCGCGGTCTCTGTCGCTCGACCAAGTGGAGGACTATGCCGGATACGGCCCGATCGTCCTCTGCGAAGACGTTCGGCAGCGCAAGCTTTCCTCGGTCTACTACGATCACTATGCCAGCTTCCGAAACGCTATCCGCTACCTCTGGGACCGGGGACACCGCCGGATCGGTTTCACCCTGAACCGCCGGAACAGCCAAAACAGCCTGCGGCGCCGCCAGGCCTACGCCGATATTCTGCGGGAGCTTGGCGGCGAAGCGCGCGACGAATGGCTGCTGGACGGCTGCAGCGAAATCCGCGACGGCCGTCTCGTGGCCGATTGGCTGCTGCGCATGAAGGAACGGCCCACCGCCCTGCTGCTCACCGGAGATGAAATCGCAGCCGGATTCCTCGTCGCCATCAAGGAACACGGATTCGGCATACCGGAGGATGTCGCCATCGTCGGGTTCGATAACCAGCCGATCTCCGAAGTGTTCGGAATCACCACGATCGACAACCGCCTCCTGGATATCGGCACACAGGCTTTTAACATCGCTTATAGCCGAATCCAGGACCCGGCCCTGCCCCCGGTAACCGAGGAGCTTCAGTTCCGCCTGATCGAGCGCAGCAGCGTCTGACCCCGGGCCATCCCGATTTTCCGGGTAAGGATCGGCGGGCTAGCGGTCTTTTTGTTGGGCGGCATGCCGTCCCAGGGTTTGTTTTAGCAGAAACGGCGTGACTAATGTGGTTAAAATGACCACGATGACGAGGACGGTAAAGTACTTTTGCTGCAATAGTCCGCTCTCCAGCCCGATGGTGGCAATAATCAGCGCCACCTCCCCGCGCGACACCATCCCTGAGCCGATCCCGGCCGAAGATGACCACGAAAACCCGGTCAACTTGGCCCCGAGTCCGGAGCCGACCAGCTTGGTCAGCAGGGCCACCATGAAAAGAACGATCATCAAGCCCCATTGCGATCCCAATCCTTCAAACGAAACGGAGAAGCCCACGCTTACGAAGAAGATCGGTACGAATATCGTATAAGCGATCGGCTCGAGTTTATGCTCCACTTCCTTTTTATAATCGGTTTGCGAGATGGCCAAACCCGCCGCAAACGCCCCGATAATGCCCGCCACGCCAAGCTCTTCCGCGATGAAAGCCAGAAAAAAGCAAAGGATCAGCCCGCCGCTGATGATCGACTCGGAGACCCGCAGCGGAGCCAGCCACTTCATGACCCATTTGCCTCCCTTCCAAATGAAGAATCCGGCGATGAGAAAAAAGATCAATTTCTTGCCGATGACGAGCGTCAAATTGACTTCCTCTCCCCCGAACAGGCTCATTACGAAGGCCAGCAGCACGACTACCAGAATATCGTCGATGATGGCCGCTCCGAGAAGCGTCGTACTCTCCCTGGTGTTCAATAAATTCAGATCTTTCAACGACTGGACGGAGATACTGACCGATGTGGCCGACAGCAACAGCCCCATAAATATCGCCTGGGAAACCGTCAGCCCAATCACAGCCCCCGTAATATAACCGCCGACAAAAGGTACGATGATTCCGCCAACAGCCACCGCCGTCGCCGACTTATAAGCTCGCTTTAAATCGTCCAGATCGGTCTCCAACCCGGCCATAAACATCAGCAAAAGCACGCCGATTTCACTCAATTCCTCGATAATATGCGAGTTTTCCACCCATCCGAGCAAAGCCGGACCAATCACAATCCCGACCAGCAGCTTCCCCACGACCGCGGGCTGGCCCAACCGGGCGCTCAGGTCCCCCGCCAGTTTCGTCGCCAATAAAATTATGAGAATCGTAAAAAAGAACATCCGCATCCCTCCACTATTTTTGTTTATCATGCCTAAAAAAGACAAAAAGGAGCCTGGTTTGACCAGGCTCCTCCATAAAAAACGAAATATTTGATTATTTAAATTCAAGCTAGCTATATTATACCATCTTACTTCGGAAGTTGAAACGAGCTTTTCAGCGAAACGATCAAATTGAACACCGGATGCCCGGGTTTCGAGTATTTCGGGTCGACATTGAAATAACCGTGCCGGAAAAATTGGAACTTGTCATGCGGCTTCGCGTCCTTCATTCCCGGCTCTACGAAGCCATGCTTGATCGTCAGGGAGTTCGGATTGATCCGTTCCAGGAACGGCTTCTCCTCCGCCCCTTCATCCTCGGGCTCCTCATCCAGAATCAGCGGCTCATACAAGCGGAATTCCGCAGGCACGGCGGCGCTGGCGTCCACCCAATGGATCGTCCCCTTCACCTTTCGATCGGTAAACCCGCTGCCGCTCTTGGTTTCCGGATCATAGGTGCAGTGAATTTCCGTAACCTCGCCGTTCTCGTCCTTGATCACGTCATGGCATTTGATAAAGTAAGCGTGCTTCAAACGCACTTCGTTTCCGGGGAACAACCGGAAGTATTTACTTGGCGGATCCTCCATGAAATCGTCGCGTTCAATATAGATCTCGCGGGAGAACGGAATTTGCCGGTGACCCATCTCTTCGTTCTCGCTGTTGTTCTCGGCGTCGAGCAGCTCCGTTTGCCCTTCGGGATAATTCGTGATAACCACCTTCAGCGGATCGACGACCGCCATCGTACGCGGCGCCTTCAGCTTCAGATCCTCGCGGACAAAATGCTCCAGCATTTTAACATCAATCGCACCGTAGGCTTTGGAGATACCCGCTTCGTAAACGAATGCCTTGATCGCCTCCGGCGTATAGCCCCGGCGGCGAAGCCCCGAAATCGTCGGCATGCGCGGATCGTCCCAGCCGTCGACGATCCCTTCGTCGACCAGCATTCTGAGCTTCCGCTTGCTCGTGACGGTTTGCTCCAGGTTCAACCGGCCGAACTCATATTGACGCGGAACGTTCGGCATTTCCGTTTCGGCGATCACCCAGTCATAAAACGGACGTTGATCCTCGAACTCCGTGGTGCACAGGGAATGGGTCACGCCTTCGATCGCGTCCTCCAGCGGATGGGCATAGGAATACATCGGGTAAATGCACCATTGATCCCCCGTATTGTGATGGGTCGCATGCACAATCCGGTAAATGACGGGATCCCGGAGGTTGATGTTCGGCGACGCCATATCGATCTTGGCCCGCAGCACTTTCTCTCCGTCCTTGAATTCCCCGGCGCGCATCCGGGCGAACAGGTCGAGGTTCTCCTCGACCGACCGGTCCCGGTAAGGGCTGTTTTGCCCCGGCTCGGTCAGGGTTCCGCGGGTTTCGCGGATTTGGTCGGCGCTGAGGTCGTCCACATAAGCCTTGCCTTTTTTGATCAGCAGCACGGCCCGGTTGTACATCTCCTCAAAATAATTCGAGGCGAAATGGAGTTCTTCCCACTCGAAGCCGAGCCACTTCACGTCCTCTTTAATGGAGTTGACGTATTCGATATCTTCCTTGACCGGGTTCGTATCGTCAAACCGCAGATGGGTGCGGCCTCCGAATTCATCGGCCAGCGTGAAATTGATCCAGATGGCTTTCGCATGCCCGATATGCAAATAACCGTTCGGTTCGGGCGGAAAGCGGGTCACGATCTTGTCCACTTTGCCGTTCTTTAAATCTTCGGTAATGATATTTTTAATAAAATTGGGAGGGGTTAAATTGTTGTTCTCCACGGTGATCAACCTTTCCATTCATGGAATCTCTGCCAAAAGTTTCTCCGATTTTTCTTCTTCTAAATATACCGATATCTCGCCAAATGATCAATGGCCGGCCACGGGGCACCACATCAGGATATCATCCACGTAACGGCCGCCGATCCAAAACTCCTCGACCAGCCGCCCCTGTTCCACAAATCCGCACTTTTTATAAAAAGCCAGCCCTCCGGGATTGGACGCCAGCACGCGCAGGCACAACTTCCGGACGCCTCTTTCCGCGGCCATTTCCTTGATGGCCTCCATTAACGTCCGCCCTATCCCGCGTCCCTGGTAATCGGGGTGAACCGCGATATTGAGTTCGTACACGTGGCGGTTGCTCTCCAAAGGCGTGGGATAATCAAATCCCACATACCCGCATATCCGGTCTCCGACGCCGGCAATCAACTGGGTTCCTGGCGGGCATTTCTGGAGGTAGTGTTCCCGCGACTTCCAAACGATGGGGGTAGGGGAAGTGTTCTCCTCCCATACGAGCTTGTCCAGCTCCATCAAAGCCTCGGCATCCCGCATTTGCGACAGGCGGGTCCATATTATATCAGACATATATAGTAACTCCTTCCTAAGTTTATATATGCGTATTTTAAATGCTGTCAGCCAATTTGCCCCGGGCGTTTTTGTTCAGGGAGGAATGAATCACAAACGCGCTTACGGATAAGACGGAGATAATAACGGCCAGCCAGGCCACCGGCACAAAACCGTTCCAGTCAAACAGCACGCCCATGGCGTAAGGACCGACCACTTTTCCGGCCGCTCCCATCCCGCCGACGACGCCCAGATAGAAGGGCGCGGCCTTCCCCGTCCGGTCGGAAATAAACGAAGGAATGGCCGGTGAGATCAACATCTCGCCAAAGGTGGTCAGAATCATCGCCGCCACCATGCTGGGGTAAGTGGGGAAACACAGCATCGTGACATAGCCGAGAAAATAAAAGATGGCGCTGGCCGTAAGCTGCGCTTCCGACGAGCCTGCGAACGTCCGTTTAATCCATAAAATAAACGGTTGGCCGACAAAGATCAAGATCCCGTTCAGCGTCCAGAGTATACTGTAATTCCATTCCGGCATCCCCCGTGACATCGTAAAGGGCGAAACCCCGTTATTCCAGATACAATTGCCGAGCCACAGGAAAAAGGAGCCGATCCCCATAAACAGATAGACATTGTAGCGACCCAGCAGCCTCCAGGTGTCTTGTCCCTCCGGGGTGGTCTTGCGTTTCGCGAGTTGGACCTCTCCCTCGCTTTTTTGAACTTTGTTCAAATAAAACCAGAAAAACAGCGCAAAACCGGCGGAGACCAGCCCGTTCAAAGTAAAGCTCATATTGTAAGAAATCTGCGCCAAAAAGCCGCTAAGCGCGGTCCCCAGCGCAACGCCGATATTGTTCGCCACATAGATGACATTGAACAATTCCCCCCGCCGCTCCGCAAACCGGAAGCCGATAAAGGCCTGGATCGCAGGCATGGACATCGCGTTGAAGAAACCGACGAGCCCCATCAACACGATAAACAGGGACCAGTTGCCGCTCCCGTACGGCAGCAGCAGGAGGAACATCGCGTACAGCCCCACTCCGCCGACGATCAGCTTTTTCACGCCCAGTTTATGATACAAGGAGCCGCCGAGAACTTGTCCGGCAATCCCGCCGAGGGACATAACCAAGATAACCAGACCGGCGTCCGTCACCGTGCGTCCCAGTACCTTGAATACGAACATCGTGATCAGTGGCCACATTAAAGAGCCCCCGGCCGAGCTGATCAGACTCGCCACCAGAAAAATTTTGACCTCCCGCGGATACGACTGCAACCATTTCATAGGCTTCTCTCCTCCTTTGCCCGCGCCACGCTTAACCCATAAAGTCATCCTTAAAAACACAAAAAGAAGCCCCTAAGGGCTTCTTCATACCATATACCATCACAGTGAATGTAACTATAATTACGCCCAGATTATCATAGTATCGCCGAAAAGGAGAAAGTCGGCAAGTACATCTATTGCCGCTTTACATCGACAGCGGTCGAGAAGAAGACGGCCCCTCCGCCCATATCGGCCAGCCGATCCGGCGTTAACGCATTGGCCCGGCTCCGTTTGCCGTCCCGATCCCACCATAGCCCCTGGCTGATGACGACGCCCGGCAGCATTTTGTCGGTCACGGCCGCGAGGGCTTCATAACTTCCCCGCTCATTCCATACGACGACCCGTTCCCCGTCCGCAATGCTCCGGGCCGCCGCGTCCTCCGGATGGATCTGCAGCGTAGGCTGCTTTTCCAGCGCGGTGAGCTTCTCCACATTGCCGAACGTGGAATTCAGGAAGCTGTGGTTCGGCGGCGAAATGAACATCAGCGGATACGCCTCCTGCGTTCCCGGCCGGTTCTCCCCGTCGTACCCTTCGCGCAGCGGCGTATAAGTCGGCAGCGGCGGCAGGCCCTCCTCCGCCATTTGGGCCGAATACAATTCGATCTTGCCCGAAGGTGTCGCCAAGTTGTCCAGATACCGCTCCTTGTGCGTCATGTCCAGCTTGATCATGCGCCGCTCTTTCAGACCTTCCAGCGTAACGGTCCGCAAATACGGGTTGGCCGGATAATCGAGCGCCTGGCGGATCAGATCCTCTTCCGTATCGCGGAACGCCGCCTCTTCAAAACCCATAGCGGCCGCCAGAAGACGAAATACTTCCACATTGCTTTTGCTCTCGCCCTGCGCAGGGATGACCGGCTCTTGAATTTGTACGTAGTGATGCCAATAAGAGGCGTAAAGGTCCGTATTTTCAAAGGTGGATGTGGCCGGCAGGACAATATCCGCATACTTGGCCGTATCCGTCAGGAACAGATCGTGCACAACGGTAAACAAGTCCTCGCGGCTTAAGCCGCGTTCCACCTTCCCGGTGTCCGGAGCGACGACCGCCGGGTTCGCACAGTACACGAACAGCCCATATATCGGCGGTTCCAGCGTCAGCAGCGCCTCGCCGATACGGTTCATGCTTATCGTCCGGGCCGCCGGATTCGGCCGCAGATCCGGGCGTTCCAACGCCTCCGCGTTCATTTTGTTATAACCCCCGTTAGACTTGTACGCTCCGCCGCCGGGAACGAGCCACTGCCCGGTCAGCGCCGGCAAGCAACTGATGGTCCGTACCGTCATTCCGCCGTTGTCATGGTGCTGGAGGCCGTTGCCGATATGGATGTACGCCGGAGAGGTTTCGCCGTACATGACGGCCAGTTGGACGATGTCATCCGCCGGCACGCCGGTGATCGCCGAAACGCGCTCCGGCGTGTACTGCTTCACATGCTCGCGCAGTTCGGCATAGCCGGTTGTGTAGCGCTCCATGAACGGTTCGTTGACGAGACCGCGTTCGAACAGAACATGCATCATACCGAGCGCAAGCGCGCTGTCCGTCCCCGGGTACAGCGGGATAAACCAGTCCGCCCGCTGCCCCGTGCGATTGCGGTGCACGTCGATGACCACAAGCTTCGCTCCCTGCTTGCGGGCCTTTTCGATCAAGGCGATCTGGTGCATGTTCGTACTGACCAAATTGCCGCCCCAAATGATAATTAGCTTCGCCTTAACCGTATCCTCCGGACTGGTGCCCCCGCCGAAGCCCATCGTATACTTCCAGCCGGCGCTTCCCGCGGAATTGCAAATCCCCTGCTGCAATTGGGACGACCCCAGCCGGTTGAAAAAGCGCCGGTCCATGCCGTCCACACTAAGAATCCCCATGTTGCCGTAGAAGCTGTACGGAAGAATGCTCTCCGGACCATGCTCTTTAATCAGCTTGCGATATCTATCGGCGATTTCGGCCAACGCCTCATCCCAACTGATCCGCTCGAACTTCCCCTCGCCTTTGCGCCCCACCCGTCTCAGCGGATAGAGCACGCGCTCCGGATGGTAGACCCGCTCGGTCATGTTCCGCACCTTGTTGCAGATGGCCCCCTGGGTAATCGGGTGGTCGGGGTTTCCCGTCACCTTGACGATTTTTCCGTTCTCTTTATGCAGCAACAAACCGCAGGTGTCCGGGCAATCCAGTGGACACACCGCGGGAAAAATTCCGTTCTCCTCGCGAATCATAACTTCATCCCCCATCTCAAACTAGCAGATTCTATAATCTTAGAAAAAAGACGGAACGATGTCTACTGGTTCCCCGTCAGACAATATAGAAAGAGAGCATGAGAATACGCGCTCTCGCTCGAAAAGTACACATTCTCAAGCCCGCGGACCTCCAAATCGTATTGGGCCTATGGCGGTCAAGGTGTCGGTGCACTCCAATATCTCCAGCAACTCCAACCTATCCCGCTCCTTCAACTCCAAAAAGATGCAAATCTGCAGGTATTTTAGGCCGATTCCCGAGGGGATACGGAAAAAGATGCAAATCTGCAGGTTTTTCCAGCGATTTTAGAGAAACGAGCCGGTTTCGGCGAAAATTCCTGCAGATTTGCAGGAATTTTATGTTTAACCAAGGTTGCCTGCAGAGGGCACTGATAGTAAGGAGGATTTCGGCGCTTTGTCCCTCGCATGCCTATCTCGAACAGAGACAGGAGGAGTAAGCGGGACTGGGTCTATAAAGGCATTACGCGCCGCTAATTTGTCGAATTCGCTTCATAAAGGTGAAATAGCGGTCTCTTTAGCGTCTTATTTTTGGGAAAAACGGGCCAAAACCCGATTTTGGGGTCCGGTGCCGGGAAATAAGCCACTAGCGTTGCATTAATCCGCGAAGTCTAATAGCTGTAACCGCCTCTCTTTGAAGCCAAGCTGGTGGATAAGGGCCGTTTGCGGCGTTATTTTGTCGAATTCGTCCCTTCGGTGAGAAATAGCGGTCTTTTGAGCACTCGCGTTGCATTAATTTCGAAGGGTCTAATGGCCGTAACCGTCTCCCTTAGAAGCCGGGCGGGTGGATAAGGGCTTTTTGAGGCGTTATTTTGTCGAATTTGGCCCTTCGAGGTGAAATAGAGGTCATTTGGGGCCTTGTTTTAGAGAAAGTCGGGCAAAAACCGGATTTTTGAGCTCGCACCAGAGAAATAGGGCCCCTTTTGACCGCTATTCTTCCCGAAAAAGCGAATCTGGGCGAAATAGCGGCCCAAAAGGCCGTTATTATAACAGGCGGCAATAAAGATTGCGGATAGGCAGCATCCATATCAGTTATAATGCAACGCTAGTGGAAATAAGCCCCTTTTGGATCGCTATTCTAGCCGAATCAGCTCGAAATAGCTCAAAATAGCGCCTCTAAAGGCCGCTAATCCGAAAACTACATCAAAAAGACGGCCTCCCGCAGGAGACCGTCTCTCAATCGAGCCACAGCGGCACCCGGCTTCTTACGCGTGCTTGCTCGCCGGCGCGGCCACGGCATCGCCGGCCGCCTCCGCTTTCTTTCCTCCGTCTTTCAGGTAAGCCGTCCAATAGGCTCCGGCGACGAACAACGCGCCCCCCGTCAAGTTGCCGAGCCAAACCGGCACAAAGTTCTTGAGATATTCCCCCCAGGAGAAATATCCCTCGAAGATCGCTGCGGGAATCAGGAACATATTGGCCACGACGTGCTGAAATCCGATCGCGACAAAGGCCATCGTCGGGAACCAGATGCCGAGGATTTTACCGCTCATATTATCCGCTCCGTATGAAAGCCAAACGGCCAGCGCCACCAACCAGTTGCAGCCGATTCCGGACACAAAAGCCTGCAGGAAGCCGGCCTCCAGCTTATGCCCGGCCATCTCCACAAGCTTCTCCAAGTACACGCCATCCGAAGTCAAGCCGACGATATGACCGAAGAAGTAAGCGACAAACAGGGCGCCCACAAAATTGCTCAAGGTAATGAGTACCAGATTTTTGCACATCTCCCCGGTCGAAATCCTCCGGGCCATCCGCGACAACGGCACGGCCATCATATTTCCGGTCAACAGCTCTCCTCCGGCCAGCAGCACAAGGATCAGGCCGATCGGAAACACCGAGGCCCCGATAAAATTGGCGAAACTGCCCCATTCTTTCGGCGCGCCGGCGATGACGCGAATATCCAGCAGGAACCCGAGCGCGATAAAGGCTCCGCCCAAAAAGCCGAGCACCAGCACCGTCAGCAGAGGATTATGGGCTTTTTTCACCCCCATGTCAACCGTCACTTTCGCAATTTGATCCGGTTTGTTGTATGCCATTCTCTCCATTCTCCTTTAGAAGCAGTCCATGAACTGCGGTCTTTACGTTCATTGTATCTTGGCCCCTGGTACGGATAAGTAACATTAGTCACGTTACCGCTTTCAATAGTGAAACATTTCACGTAATATCCCTGCAAAAAAATGCTTTGTGCGACGTAATGCAATGAAGTATCTTGGACTTAGGAAAAAAACGGTAATACGGAAGGAAGGTGCAGGCATATGGATTCTCAACAAAACAGGTTGATGGAGCAACCCGACACGGAAACGCTGCTGCGAATGATTTTCCAATATGCGGCCAGGATCGCCAACGAGCGCCACCTTGACCGGATTCTGATGCATATGGCCGACCTGGGGCGGGGGATGATCGGGGCCGACCGCTGTACTGTCTGGCTGCTCGACCGTCAGAGAAATGAACTGTGGACCACGGCCGCTCACGGGGTTCGGGAGCTTCGGATCCCTGCCGATGCCGGGCTCGTCGGGCTCGCGGTCGCCACGGGCCAACCGTTGTTCATCGATGACGCCTACACGAATGAGCCCTACGGCCACCTTCTGAAACACGGTGCGCTCCGAACCGACAAAGAGACCGGGTACCGTACAAAAGCGCTGCTGGTCATTCCGTTCGGCAACAGCGAAGGCGAGATCATCGGCTGCTTCCAGGCGGTCAACAAATTGACCCCGCCGGGCGTTTTCACCGAAAAAGATTTGGAGTACCTTACGCTCGCCGCATCCTATTCCGGCAAATCCCTGGAATCGGCCATGCTTTTAAACGAAATCGAAGAGACGCAAAAAGAAATTATCCTCTCCATGGGCGAGATCGGTGAAATGCGCAGCCGGGAAACCGGGCACCATGTCAGAAGAGTCGCGGAATATTCCCATATCCTTGCGCTCGGCTACGGACTCCCGCCCGATCAGGCGGAGATGCTGCGCATCGCCTCTCCGATGCATGATATCGGAAAGGTCGCCATTCCCGACGCCATCCTCAACAAACCCGGCAAATTGACGCCGGAAGAGTTCTCCGTCATGCAGACCCATACCGAGATCGGTTATCGGATGCTGAAAAAATCCCCCCGCCCCCTGATGCAGACCGCGGCCATTGTCGCCCACCAGCACCACGAGAAATGGGACGGCAGCGGATATCCGCAAGGCTTGTCCGGCGAAAGCATCCACATCTTCGGTCGCATTACGGCGATCGCCGACGTTTTTGATGCGCTGGGCAGCGAACGTACTTACAAAAAAGCATGGCCTTTGGACAAAATTATTGCCCTGCTGCGCGAAGAACGCGGACATCATTTCGACCCGGCCCTCGTGGATGTCTTCCTCGATCGGTTGCCCGAATTGCTGGAGATTCGGCGGGCTTATACCGAAGACTAAAACAGCCGCCCCTGAATGCACCCGGGACGGCTGTTCGAAAACCATTGGAGGTAAAGTTAAAGTTAAAGTTAAACGGTAACGGCCTCGCGTGCCGGCACTTCCGGCAGCGCGGCCAAGCCGGCGCTGTTAAGGAAGTTCCACGGTTTGTTGTAATGCGGCTGGAAGAAGAAGTCGACGAAGGCCAGCTCCTCCATTTTCATGCCGTTTTGGATACAGACCGAAATGGTATTGATCGATTGGGTCAGATCGACTTTCGACATGATTTGAGCTCCGAGAATCCGGCGCGTGTCTTTTTCGTAAACAACCTTCAGCATGACCGGTTCATGCGTCGGCATAAACTCCGGACGGTAGTTGTCGGTAATCATGACCGCCTCCGCGTCGATGCCCGCTTCCTTCGCCGAGGCTTCCGTCATCCCGGTACCGGCAATATTGTCCTCATAAATTTTGATCCCCGATGTGCCTTGCGTTCCCATATATTTGACGGTCGGGGCAACCAGGTTGCGGGCAACCAGCGTTCCCATCCGAACCGCGTTGGTGGCCAGCGGAATGTAGGCGTGCTCCCGGGTCGGATTGTAAAAGACCGCGCAGCTGTCGCCCGCCGCATAAACATCCGGTTTGCTGGTCCGCATGTACTCGTCGACGATAATCGCGCCGTTGCCGAGCATATCCACTTGACCCTTCAACAGCTCGGTATTCGGGCGGAAGCCGATGCAGAGAATCACCAGGTCGGCTTTATATTCCCCGCGGTCCGTGACCACCGTGCTTACTTTTCCTTCACCGACAAACTTGGTCACCTTTTGGTTCAAAGCCAGCGTAATCCCGTGATCGCTCAACGATTGCTCGATTTTGTCCGTATATTCGGCGTCGAGGTATTTGCTCAGGATGCGCTCTTCCGCATCGATCAGCGTCACTTGTTTACCGTTCAATTGGAAAGCTTCCACCAGCTCGACGCCGATGTAACCCGCGCCAACCACAACGATATTATTGGCTTGTTTCGACTTTTCTATGATGGTGTTCGAGTGATTGAAATTTTTCGAGAGCAGGATGTTTTCGAGCTCAATGCCTTCAAATTTAGGAACGACCGGCCACGATCCCGTCGTCACGATCAACTTGTCGAACGTATCTTCAAACTCGGTTCCGTTCTCCAGATTGCGGGCGCGCAGCGTCTTGCTCTCCGTATCGACCGCGATGACTTCATGCCGCATGTTCGTTTTGACGCCCAATTCCGCGAGTTGGGCCGGCGACGAATAAAACAGACCCTGCGGGTCCTTAACCATTCCCCCTACATAGAGGGCAATCCCGCACGAAAGGAAAGAAATATTATCATTGCGTTCGTAAACGGTGATCTCGGCTTCGGGATAAAGCTTGGCGGTATTTACAATAGCTGCGGTTCCTGCGTGGGTACATCCAATCACGGCGACTTTCATGGTTTCTTCCTCCTCAATTTCCCATCGTCCTTGAAATCGTAACGATCAGGGTTATCTCTTGTGAAATATGTCACTTATAAAATAACGACTTTGTGATTTTGTTCACCTTATGACTCTATTATAGTGTGACATTTTTCACATTGCAAGTAGCAAACGGGATATTCTTGAAATATTCACAATTTAAAATAAAATTTTAAGCACTAAGAGTCGGCGGCTTTGTAGCTTCATCTTCCGGGGTCTGTCTTCTCGGGGCAAAATACCGCTATCTCTATTGTTCCAGCTCCCGCACAAAATTACCCGCCGAATAACAGAAAAACCGGCCGGTGATTTCCGGTCGGTTTTCCTTTTCTTATTTGGCGCCGGCGCGGCTCCCTGCCGAGCGCATCAACCATAGGAAGTACGGCGCGCCGAGCAGGGCCACAACCAGGCCGGACGGTATTTCCTTGGGCGCGAGCAGCACCCGCCCCACTAGATCCGCAAGCACCAGGAATACGGCCCCCAGCAGGGCCGAGAGCAGAATCAGCTTGCGGTTCGCGTTCGGCACGAGCAAGCGGGCCGCGTGCGGCGCCAGCAGGCCGACGAAGCCGACGGTGCCGACCGTCGCGACGGCCGACGCCGCCAGCGCCGCTCCCAGCAGGCCGCCAAGCAGACGCGTCCGCTCCGCGGAGACGCCGAGGTTGATCGCGGGGGCGTCCCCGAGCGCGAGCAGGTCCAGCCGGCGGGCCAGCACCCAGGCGAGCGGCAGCAGCGCCAGCGGCCAGGCGAACAGCCAGGCCAGCTCCTCCCAACCGCGGGCATAGGTACTGCCCGAAAGCCAGGTGAGCGCCGAGGCCACCCGCAGCTGGGCCTTGACCACCAGCGCCTGAATGCCGGCAGAAGCGAAGGCGGACACCGCCATGCCGATCAGCGCCACTTTGGCCGGCTGCAGCCCGCCTTTGCGGCTGATCGCGAAGATCACCAGCGCCGCGCCAACCGCGCCGGTGAAAGCCGCCGCCGGCACGAGCGCGCCCGGCAGCTGGGGCAGCGCAATCAGGAAGACGAGCGCGCCCAGGCCGGCGCCGGACGTCACGCCGATCACCGAAGGATCGGCGAGCGGATTGCGCACGACGCCCTGCAGCAGCGTCCCGCTCGCGGCCAGCGAGGCCCCGGCGAGGGCCGCGATCAGCAGGCGAGGCAGCCTCGTTTCGATCACCATGTAATGGGTGATCTTGCTCGCCTCGCCGCGAAACGCGGCCCACACTTCCGGCAGCGGCACGGTCTTGCCGCCGAAGACGAGGCCGGCGCCCAGCGCGAGCAGCAGCAGAAGCCCCGCCCCCGCCAGCAGGGCGGGGTAAGGCAGGGAGCGGCGGAAGCCCGCTCCCATGCCGGAGGAGGCGCCCTGCACGTCGCCGCGCGTCGGCTTCATGCGGTACACGAGCCAAACCAGCCACGGCGCGCCGAGCGCCGCCGTCGCGGAGCCGGCCGGCAGCAGGCCGAAGGCCGGCTCCAGCATTAGCACGGCCAGATCGGCCGCCACCAGCACGATCGCCCCCCAGATCGCTGCGCCCGGGATCAGCAGCCTATGGCGGTGCAGTCCCATCAGGCGCAGCAAATGCGGTGCGATCAGGCCGACGAAGCCGATCGGCCCCACTGCGCTGACCGTGACCGCAGCCAACAGTACGGCGGTCAACACGCTGATGGTACGCGTCGCGGCGATACGCTGGCCCAGCGATTTGCCGACCTCCTCGTCCATCAGAAGGACGTCGAGGTTGCGGCTGAACAGCGTGGCAAGCAGCAGCCCGCCCGCAACCCACGGCCAGATCGCCGTAACGTTCTGCCAGTCGTTCTGAATGAGCGAGCCGGATCCCCACAGGAACAGGCCCGCCGTTTCATTCTCAAACAGCAATTGCAGCGTTCCGGTCAACGACGAAAGCACAAGCGTCAGGGACATGCCCCCCAAGGCCAAGCGAACGGGTCCGCTCTGCCGCCGTCCGGCAAGCAGGAACACGATCGCCCCGGCAAGCAGCCCGCCGGCCATAGCGGTCAACAGCGGAAATCCGCCCATCAGCGAAGGAAAGAATATCGTCGCCACCACGACCGCCAAATAGGCGCCCGCATTAATGCCCAGCGTTCCGGCGGAGGCGAGCGGATTGCGCGTTAATGTCTGAAGCAGGACGCCGGCTACGGAAAGCGCGGCTCCCGCCAGAGCCCCCATCACGGCCCGGGGAAGGCGGACCCCCCGGACGATTTGATGAAGCGGATCCTCCGCGGCCGGGTGAAACAGCGCATCCCGGATCAGGGCGAGGGAAATGCCCGCGGTGCCCTGCGTAATTTGCAAACATAGCAGCAGCGCCAGAATCAGCGGGCCCGCCGCAAACACAAGAAAAAGCGAACCCCGGGGGGTCCGCTTCTGAGGGGCTGCCGGTACCGATTTTTGCGAAGTTACCCCGGTCACCGTCCTCATGGCGCGATCACAGAGACGGCTTTATCGACGAGCGTTTTTGCCGACAACGGTCCGCCGAACACCCATGAGTCTCCCCCCAGCGGATAGGTGCGGTTCTCCTTGACAAAGTTCAGGTTTTTCCAAACCTGGTTCTCCTTCATATACGTTTCAAACACATTATCGTCCTGCTGCACGATATACAAAAAGTCGGAGTCCTGCACGGCGGGAAACGCTTCGACCGATTTCTCGGCATAACCGTACACTTCAAACGCCGGATCCTTAAACGCGTTTTGCAGGCCGATTTTATTCAGGATCTGGATCGCCATCGAGTTGTCGGTAAAAATGCGGAACACCGGAGAATTCTGATTACTGAAGGCTTGAACGAGAGTAACCTCGGCATTCTCTTTGCCCGCCGCCTTGATTTTCTCAGCGGCTTCTTGATAGGTTTTGTCCAAATCCGCCAGCACCTGTTTGGCTTCCTCCTGCTTGCCCACCACATTGGCGATCGTATTGAACGTATCGATCATTTCCTGATACTGATCCACGCCGTTCTTCTCATCTTGATAAGGGCTAAATGCCAACGTTGGCGCAATTCCCTCCAGCTTGTCGTAAATATCCTTCGACCGGAAATCCGTGGTGATAATCAAATCGGGCTCCAGGGCCATGATCGCTTCCAGGTTTGGCTCCTGACGCGTCCCTACATCCTGAACGCTGTCATCCAGTCCCGGGGTCGTATTGACCCAGGTTTGATATCCCTTCACGTCCGCCACCCCAACGGGCTGAATGCCCAAGGCGAGCAAATCCTCGGCATACGTATATTCCAGCGCGACGATCCTTGTCGGAGTCCCTTCGATATGGGCCGTTCCCAAGGCATGCTTGATCTCCAGGCCTCTCCCGATATCCACTTTGGCATCCGCGCCTTTGGGTTCGGCGGAATTCACCGGGGATGTCCCCTTCCCGGCCGAATTCGCGGCCCCCGCGTCCTGGTTGGCGTTTCCGCAGCCCGCCATCATGAATACCAGCATCAGCACGGCCATCCACCCTATGATTCCATTTCGTTTCCCTATTTGTAACGGCATATTAACGACATCCCTTCCGATTTCCATTATGTAAAAAGAGCCGCTACCCCTTAGAGGCCGCAGCCGCCAAAATTTCTTGACGCTTGGCTTCCCGTTCTTCCTTCGAAAGTTTGGGGCAGCCGTAACAATAGCCATGGCCGGAGTCCGTCCGGTACGCCAGGCAGCAGGTCGGTTTCATCCGGGTCTGTTCCCCGGGCCGGTAAGGATCGTCAAGCCAGACGGCCTTCACGTCGAACGGATTCCGTTTCAGACCGAACCATTCCGCCCCCAACCGCTTACTGAAAAGAACATACTGCTCGCCGAGCCGTTCCTTCAGCGGTAAATCGCCCGATTGGTCCGCCAAGTAGTTCAAATAAAACTCGACCCCGAGCGGCATCTGCCCCCAGACTTGACCGAGCGGCAGACCGGAGAGCGATGCGGCCGTCTCCAAAACCGGACGGAGGGTATCCTTCACGAATTCGCCCAATAAGTGCTCGCGCCAGGTCTCCTTCGGTCCGGCCGGCCAAGGAAGCGTGTCGCTTCGCTTCAGCACGAAAAAAAACCGCGGATAATCATTTACTATGTCAATCTGAATAGTAAGGTTAGATAGCGAAAAATCCACTCTGCCGTCGCATGCCTCGAGCATGTACAGCAGAGCGGCGGGAACCACGCGCCAACAGGCGGCGTAATAGGTCGAAGCGACCCGGATATCCCGTCCTTTAATCTGTTCCTGGTAAACGGTGAGCAGTCGCAGAGCTTGCTCGGGCTCGGACAGCCGTTCCGCCGAAACCGTGACAAGCGCGTTCTCCCTCTCTTCCGTCACGATGGAGAGCGCGCGGTCCAGCAGCTCAAAATTGATCGTCATCTTGAATACCCTCCCGATCTTTAAACCGCCATCCCTAAAGGATGGATGCTACTTTACCGTCCAGAATCCCCTTCTTCCCGGCCCGTACCCGGCCCTCCGTCGCCGCGCGGTAGAGCTCATAAGGCAGACACAGCGGCACCCCGCTGCGAGGGTCGGTGACAATATCCGCTTCGATACCGAACACTTCACGCAGCACCTCGGAGGTCACCACTTCTTCGGGGGCTCCCACCGCGATCGCCTGGCCTTTCTTAATGGCGATCATGTGATGCGCGTATCTCGCGGCATGGTTCAAGTCGTGCACCACCATCACGATGGTTCGCCCCGATTCCGCGTTCAATTCCTCCAGCAGCTGCAGCACTTCCAGTTGATGCGCCATATCGAGGAACGTGGTCGGCTCATCCAGGAACAAAATATCCGTCTCTTGAGCCAGGGCCATGGCAATCCAGGCCCGTTGACGCTGTCCGCCGGACAGATGCTCCAATGCCCGGTCGCTGAATTCATTCATGCCCGTTGCCTCGATTGCCCAGTTGATGACGTCCCGGTCCTCCGACTTCAAACCCCCGAAGCCTTTTTGATGCGGAAACCGCCCATAGGATACCAGTTCATAAACCGTCAACCCTTCGGGCGCCGTTGGGTTTTGCGGCAGTATCGCCAATTGTTTGGCGACTTCACGGGTGGATTGCTTGTGAATCGACTTTCCGTCCAGCAGTACACTGCCGCCTTTAGGATGCAAAATGCGGGCCATCGTCTTCAAAATCGTCGATTTCCCCGAGCCGTTGGCTCCGACCAAAGCCGTTATTTTCCCTTGCGGGATGGATATATTCAGGTCCTGAACGATCAACCGGTCCTCATAAGCGATATCCAAATGCGAGGTGTTCAACGTCGCCATCATTCATCTTCCTTTCGTGTCTATGACCTGAAATCGGGATAACGCACCGAACCCGACCTTTATCTTTAATGTCTTTATCTTCTTCATCGGATCTTCATCATCTCTTCTTTTTAAAGATACTGATAATCATTATCATTTGTCAATAAGAACTTCTTCCGCAAACGCAAAAAGGACGCCCAAAAGGCGCCCGGATCGTACTTTGCCTATATTCCGCACATTTACTTGCCTAAGCGGGCTTAAAAGTCACTTAATAGCCGCTTATGCTGGTTAATGTGCTTTTTGTGCCAGTCTGACCAGCATATGGGCCAGCGCATGGCGATGCTCCTGATCGCCGGCATTCCATAACTCCTGCAGCAGCTTCTCCTCGCGGTTGCGCGGATCTTCCTTGGCGGCCAGGTAGTTGCCGACTTTCTCGGCGGCTTGCGTCATCGTTTCTTCGCTCATCCCCATGCTTTGGGCGAGTTTGACCCGCTCTCCCAGGTATTTTTTAAACGATTCGAAGCTCTGCAAAATCTCTTCCTTCCGCTCATCATCAATCCGGTTGAGGGCATCATCCACTTTTCCCAGCGTCACTTCGCCGTCTTTGTTCACTACATGGTTGTGTTCGGACATGCTGATCGCCTCCTTGAATGAGTTATGCGGTTCGTTACTACATAACCCGTTCACGGAACGATGAACCAGAATGGCGCGTTGGAATTGCCGCCCGTCAGGTTAAGGGTTCGCGGAAACCGGCACGGCGTCGTAATACTCTTCCAGCGTGATCTCGCGCTCAACGATATCCGCGGCGATCTCCTTGCCTACATAACGCAGATGCCAAGGTTCGTATTTATATCCGGTGATATTTTCTTTTCCTTCCGGATAGCGAATGATAAACCCGTATTTATGCGCGTACTTTGCCAGCCAATCGGCTTCCTTGGTACCGCCGAAACAATCTTCGGCCGCACATTTTCCGTCGCTGCCGCTCACATCGATCGCCAATCCGGTCTCATGTTCGCTGTGCCCGGGAACGGCGCTGTAGGTTTTGGCTTTCTCCAGCCCGTCCTTTTTCACATATCGGTTAAAAAGCGATGTCTGCGTGCTGTGCGACCGATAGGCCGAAACGCCGGCCAGGTAAATGTTGTCTTTCTCGGCTCCCGCAAACAGCTCCTCCAGCGCGGAGGCCGCTTCTTTGCGCATTTTTCGCTTCTCGATCTTCTCCTTAAACGTAAAACGGACATCCGGATAGACCAAGTCCTCCGGCTTGTAATCCTCCGGCAGCGCATACTCCTTGTTAACCAGCACCGCAACACTTTCCGGGTCCGCTGCGGCGGCTTTGCTTCCGCCCTTCGCATCGTCCGCCGAGCCCTGCAGCTCAGAATGGCTTTGGTTCTTCGTCCCGCTACCCGCTTTACTTCCGGCCTTTACGGTGTCCGCGTCAGTAGAATTGGCGGCGGAATTCCCTGCGGCTTCATCGCCGGTGCCGTTGCCCGTATTTCCGGCGTTTCCGGCGTTTCCGGCGTTTCCGGCGTTTCCAGCGTTTCCAGCATTTCCGGCATCTTCCGTAACACCTGAGTTCGACGTTTTAGCCGTGTCCGGGATGTCGCTGGCGCAAGCGCCAAGAAGCATAGTCATTAGAACAAAGACAAGAGCGTATCCCACTCCCTTGCCCGTCCGGTTTCTCATCTCGATTCCTCCCATATAAGTTTGCGGTTTCTCCCTATACAGACGTGCCGATGTTTTAATAAGTTACCGCTGCCCGTTTTTTTCCACAATACCTCGTGCTTCATCAGACAAACTTGATTACATATAAACCCTGCTTGTCCGCCATTTTTCTGTTCGGAGCAAAAATGGTTATGACTCCTGCAATTCCAGGATAACAGCCATCTATTACGCCGCGAATTTGCCGAATTTGGCTCATTGAAGCACTGACGTTGCATTAAACCTGACATAGTGCTGCCGGTCCGCAACTTTTTCTGGCCGTCCGTTATAATAGCGGCGGTTTGGGCCGCTATTTCGCCCAGATTCGCTTTTTCGGGAAGAATAGCGGCCAAAAGGGGCCCTATTTCTCTAGTACGAGCCCAAAAATCCGGTTTTTGCCCGACTTTCTCTAAAATAAGGCCCCAAATGACCTCTATTTCACCTCGAAGAGCCAAATTCGACAAAATAGCGCCGCAAACGGCCCTTATCCACCCGCCCGGCTTCAAAGGGAGGCGGTTACGGCCATTGGCCCCCACGCCCCACGAGCTCAGGCGAACTTCGCAAAATCTCTAGCGTCCCCGGCGGCCGCCGTCATTCCGGCCGCGCCGCCCGCCCTGCTGCTCCCGGCCGCCACCGCGCCGGCCGCGTCCGGATGCCGCGCTGCCATCGCTCCCGCGCTTGGCGCTGCCTCCGCCGCGGCTGCCGCCTTGGCCGCGCGAGCCGCCCTTGGCGGGCGCCGTGCCCGGCTTCCGCCGGCCGGCGGAAGCCCCTTCCCCGCGGCGCTCGCCTTGCGCGCGGCCGCGCTCCGCCGCTTCGCCGGGGCCGCGGCGGTTCTGGGCGGCGTTGCCGACGGCCTCCACGCCGCCCTTCTCATACCGCCGCCGCTCCAGGCGGCGGGAAATGCCGCGCTCGATGTTGCGGAGCGCTTCCACATCCTTCGGGGCCGCGAAGGTCACCGCGATCCCTTTCTCCCCGGCCCGGCCCGTCCGGCCGATCCGGTGAATGTAACTTTCGACGTCCTGCGGGATGTCGTAGTTGAACACATGCGTCACGCCCTCGACATCGATGCCCCGGGCGGCGACGTCCGTCGCCACCAGCAGCTCGAGCTTGGCCTCGCGGAAGGCGCGCATCACTTGCTCGCGCTTGGACTGCGACAAGTCCCCGTGCAGCTCGTCCGAAGCGAATCCGGCTGCTTGGAGCGCCTCATTCAGCGTGCTTGCCCGCCGCTTCGTCCGGCAAAAGATCACCGCCAGATACGGCCGGTGCTGGCGGATCATCGCGATCAGCGCCTCCTGCTTGGTGCGGTCGGTGCATTCGACGAGAATCTGCTGGATGCTGTCCAGCGTCACCCGCGAGGTTTCCGCGATGCGGATATCCCGAGGCTGCTGCATATACGTTCTAGCCAGGTGCCTTACGTTATCGGGCATCGTCGCCGAGAACAGCATCGTCTGGCGGCTGCGCGGTACTTGGCGGATAATCTCCTCCACTTCCGCCAAAAAGCCCATGTGCAGCATCTGATCCGCTTCGTCCAGCACCAGCATGCGCACGGCGCCCAGGGTGAGCGAGCCGCGGCGCAAGTGGTCGAGCAGCCGTCCCGGGGTGCCGATCACGAGCTGCGCGCCGTTCTGGAGCTTACGGAGCTGCCGCTCCACATCCTGGCCGCCGTAGGCGGCAAGCACAGACATCCCTTCGCGGGCGTCGGCCAGCTTGCGAGCTTCCACGGTAATCTGCAGAGCGAGCTCACGCGTCGGAGTAATGATGAGCGCCTGCGCTTCCGGACGGTCGGCCCGGATCTTTTCCATGATCGGCAGCAGAAAAGCCAGTGTTTTTCCCGTACCCGTCTGGGCCTGGACAATCACGTCCTCACCGGCAAGGAGCTCGGGAATCGCCTTTTCCTGCACCGGAGTCGGATTCACAATCCCTTGTCCCCGCAATATTTGCAAAATGGCCTTCGAGAGACCCATACTTTGAAAAGTCGCCAAAAAATTCACCTCATTAGTTATTCGCCGCTTTATCGGACATTCTGCGGGCCTTCCTATTGTACCAGAGATTTCCCCAAAATTCCGTCCGGCATGCAAGTTTTCGCCCAGAACCCCCTGAATCATGAAAAGAACCCCGTCTTCGTCCCCAAGGACCGCTTAACGGAGTTCACCCGGCGTAATTTCTGAAGCATAGCGGCATAGCCGGATTTCCTTGACAATCGATCTACTCCCGCATTTTTTCGGCTAAAACCGCCCCGACCTGAATATCGAGTAAAGCAGCCAGATGACCATCAAAGCCGCGACGATAAAACCGATCTCGATCGCGGGAATATTCCATAGAACGGTCGGCCTGCGCGTCAATGAAGAGCCGATGATCAACCCGACCATAATGATACTGAACGCGAGAAGCACAATGCTGAAGGAGAGCCGATTCCCGATCTGATCCAGCTTCCTCAGAAATTGTTCCGTTTCGGGAACACTCATCTCCAGCTTCACTTTCCCTTTGCCGATTAAGGTGAAGAGGCGGTCAATCTGTCCGGGCAACCCCGTCAGGGCGTCCGCCAGATCGATCGCTCCCCCGATGAACCGTTTGCCGAGGCGGCGGGTGTCGAATTTCTCGCGCAGCAGCTTCTTGCCGAACGGCTCGGCCAAATCGAGGATGCTCAAGTGCGGATCCAGGCTGATGGCCACACCCTCCAGGGTAAGCAGCGCCTTCCCCAAGAGCAGAAAATCCGGGGGAAGAATGATGCGATGCCGCTGGGCGGTCGCAAACAAATCGTTCAGCGCCTCCCCGATGCTGATTTCCGAAAACGGAATATCATAGTATCGGTCATGCAGCCGGTTCAAGTCGTTCCGCAAGCCGTTCAGGTCGGCGGCTTCTTCCAGCAATCCCATCCTCAGGATGGCCCGGAGCATGCCCTCGTTGCTCCGACGCATCAAGGCGATAACCAAGGAGGATAAATGATCGCGCATCTCCGGACTAAGCCGTCCGATCATTCCGAAATCAATAAAAGCCAGCTTCCCGTCCGGCGTCATCAGCAGGTTGCCCGGATGAGGATCGGCATGGAAAAATCCGCCCGCAAATATTTGATGCAGCATGGCGTTCACCAGCGTCTCGGCGATCCTTCTTGTATCGAAACCGCCCCGTTTCAAATCGGCCAGCCGATTCAGATGAATCCCCTCAACGAAATCCATCGTCAGTACTTTGGACGTCGAACAGTGCCAATGGACGCGAGGAATGCAGATCGCTTCACTGTCCGTAAACTGTCGGCGGATTTTCTCCATATTGCGGCCCTCGATGCTGTAGTCCAGCTCCGCCGAGATGGAGCGGGCAAATTCGTCGACCATCTGAGGGATTTGATACCGTTCCACCCAGGGCCACCTTTTGTGCGCGAGAGAAGTTAAGTTCTTCAAAATATCCAAATCCCGCTCTACCTGTGGGACGACGCCGGGGCGTTGAATTTTGATGGCCACTTCTTCCCCCGTAACCAGCCTGCCCTTATGAACCTGCCCGATGGACGCGGCGGCGATGGGAACTTCCTCGAAATGGTCCAGCAGTTCAGAGGCGGGCATACCGAATTCTTCTTCTATAATGCTTAAAGATTCTTTTGCCGAAAACGGCGGGACCTGATCCTGCAATTTCACGAGTTCGGCGATAACCGGTTCCGGAAGCAGGTCGGAGCGGGTACTGGCCAATTGACCCAGCTTAATGAACGTCGGACCGAGTTCCTCCATCACCAGGCGGATGCGTTCCGCCAACGTCAAACTCTCCGGCTCCGTTTTAAAGATCCAACGATGCGGGGCGGCAAACAGGCGGGTGAGCCCGATTTCCTCGGCCAAATAGCCGAAGCCATGGCGCCCCAGCGCCATGGCAATCTCCCGGTACCTGCCGGAATGACGGATACGGATCCCCATCGTTACGGTTGCTGCAGCTCGGCCAGTTTAATTTCCAGCTCGGCCACCCGCCGCGTCAGTTCCTCTACTTCCTTCGCCGAAGCAAGCCCCATGGTTTGAAGCACCGACTTTACTTGCTCATTCACCAATTCCTTGAAGCGGTTTTGCTCCTCCGCTCCTCTATCGATGAGACGTTCCACAAGCTGCTTGGATTCCGAAGGGGCGAGTTCGCCGCGCTTGACCAAATCGTCGACAAGGCTCTCGACCTTCTCCTTGCTGACAATCGTAAGTCCCCATCCGAGCGAGATGGCCTTCTTTAACAGATCGCTCATGTTCAACATCCTTTCACCATGGAATTGAATTGCATGACAAGACAATGCACTCGTTACTTAGTAATACCCTATGACATGCCCGGATGTACTCGCAAATCCATAATTTTTTCGTTTACCGGCGATCCCGGTTCGTCCGGGCCTCGACTTCTCCGGCATAATAACGGGCCAGTTCCACCATCATGCTGCCCATCCGCTCTTCGCGGGGAGCCACGACGCGGGGAACCCCGGCCTCAAACAGCCCCTGGGCCGTTACCTTGCCGACCGCCACGGCGATCACCGGCCCTTCCAGCGCTTCCATAAGCGCTGCCAGCTTTCCTTCCCTGGAGGCGTGCTCCATCAAAAATCGGACCTGCGGCCCGCTCGTAAATGTCACGGCATCCACCTCGCCGCCGATGAGATCGGACAACAGCCGCTCCAGATCCTCGGCAGGCGGGGCCGTGTGGCGGTAGGGCAGGATCTGCCGGCATTCGGCCCCTTGCTGTTCAAGCCAGCTCGTCAACCGTGGCGCGGGATCTCCGTGCAGCTGCAGGAACACTTTTTTTCCCGCAAAAGAATGCTCCGCCAGCCCGCGGATCAATCCCTCGGTGCTGCCATCGTCATCCCGCACAAGCGGCGTAAGCTGCCGCTTTTTTAAAGCGTTCGCTGTTTTGTACCCCCTGGCGGCGATGTGCCCGCTGCGGAGAATATCCCAAAAGGCCTCGGCGATTCCCATGTCCTCGGCCATATCAAACAGCGCGTCGAGACCTGCTCCCGTGGTGAAAATCGACCATTCCGGCGGCCGGTTCACCCAAGATACGAGACCGTTCCGCAAATCCAGGTCATCGAGCAGCACCGTCCCTTGCGCCGGCCTAAAGAGAGGAGTGCCCCCCATATTCTCGACAAGCTTTCCAAGTTCCTCGGCTCTTCGCGGACCGGTGATGGCCACCCTTTTGCCCTCTAACCTGCGTGCCATAAATCTCCCCCTCCGTCTCGGCCGACCCGCGGCCGTATTCTTTATTTCAGATTAAACGACATCATGCAAGAAGTCATGCTTATTTTAAAGCCGAGTCATGATAATCGCGACGCTAGTTTCCCCCCCATCTATGAGACAACGTGGATAACATAGAATTCCTGCATATGTGCATGTTTTTTTCTTATTTGGGGTCAAAATTTCAAAATTCCTGCGATTCTGCAGGAATTTTCGACGAAACCGGCTCGTTCCTCTAAAATTGCTAGAAATTCCTGCAGATTCGCATCTTTTTTCGCATCCCCACGGGAATCGGCCTAAATGCCTGCAGATTTGCATCTTTTTGAATCTTTTTGGAGTTAGAAGTTAGAAGGTTGGAGGTGGGAAGTGTCGGGAGTACGCTAAGCACCTTGATCGCCATGGGCCTAATACGATTTGGATGTCTATGGGTGTGAAGACTGCGTACTTACCGAGTCCTCCACCCCAAATCATCGATCCATGTTAATTTGGCGCTTATACGGCTGTTCAAATTAACGGGAATTCTTCCCGTTATTTTGGTACGTAGGCGGCTGTAGAGTTGAATTAGCGGGAAAATCTCCCGTTAAATCGCCTGAAATTGTGTATTTCGGCAATAGGGCCGCGAAATAGATGGAGTTTTTCCAGCTAAATCGGATCGAAAAGCCAAGAGCGGTATATTAACGGGATATTCTCCCGTTAAATGGTGTAGACTCCGACGGTGGGAGTTTATATCTACAATTGAGGATGTTGCTTGAATGGCTGTCGACCATAAGACTTATTCGCCGATTTTAGCGGCGGCGTGGGAAACGGGGTCTAGTCTGGTACCCGCGGCTTCTCTTGCCTCCCATCGAATAACGGCCTTTTGGGCCGTTATTTCGGTCCAACTAGGCTCCACGGGCATAATAGAGGTCAAAAAGGGCCTTATTTACCTTGTACTGGCCCCAAATCAGGGTTGGACCGCTTCTTTCCAAAAATAAGCGCCTTAAAAGCCGCTATTCGGTTCCGATGAGCCAATTTCGACAAAATCGCGCCGCTAAAGACCCTTATTCACTTCCCTTACCTCAAAACGGAGTTGGCCACCGACAAATTTGCTCAAGTTTAATTTGTTTAATGAAACGCTAGTGCCTATCATCCCCGCGAAACCGAATCGGGCTGAGATCACACCAAAAGACCGCTATGATCGAGCGGCCAGGAAAAATAACAGGCGCCGGATCCAGTTCAGCACGCCGCCGCTTCTTAACTCGGCGAGTCGGCTTCAAAATGGTCGACGCCACGTCAGGTTTAATGCAACATCGGCGGGCAATTAATCCGCCAACCGATAACCCACGCCTCTTACCGTGGAAATATAAGTGGAGTTTACGGCGCGGTCGCCGAGTTTCTTGCGAAGACTTTTGATATGCACGTCCACGATGTTGCTTCCGCCCAGGAAGGAGGTGCCCCAGACCTCGGCTAGCAATTCCTCCCGCGATAGGACCCGTCCCTCCTGCTCCAGCAGCTTGACCAGCAGTTCGTACTCCGTCTTGGTCAGGGCGATTTTGGAGCCGCTGCGATAGACCGCCATCTTCTTGCGGTCGATCCACAGGTCCTTGAAGATCGCCGGAGAGGTTCCCGTTAGCAGCCGGGAAGCCTGCGCTCGCTTGCCTCCGTTTCGGATGATCCGCTGGGCGTGGTAGACAATTTCGCCGGGGCGCGCCGGCCAAAGCAACAGCTCCTGATTCATCAGCCCCTGGTCCAGACCGGAGAGCAGCCGATCATTCACCAACAGTAAGGACGGTACGTTTCCGGCCTCTTGGGCGATCGCTCTGATCGGCAGAATCTCTTCGGCATCGCGGTATGGCGTCAGATCGAAGATCAGCAGGTCCGCGGCCTGCGCATTGCGGATTCCCTGCTCCCAGTGATGGAATACCAGGACGTCGAAGCAGCCCTCCGATAAATCGCGGACAAGTTCGTGAATGCCGCCCGGAAAAGGGCTGACGAGAATAACGCGCTGCGTGACCGGACACATTTGCGGGCCGTCATAGCTCTCGTCGGTCAACGTCGTCCCGAATGCTTCGGGCCGCCTGATCGGCGTCTTATGTCCTGCAGTCATACGATCACGCTCCTTCACTTCTTCTGCCGGCATGATGGGCACACTCCTCCGAATACGACGTGGGCATGATGGACATCATAACCGGTTTCTTTGGCGACGGCTTCGCTCCATTCCTCGGGAACTTGGGTCATCACCTCGTCGACGCGACCGCATACTTCACATAAAATATGCTGGTGATCGTCCATTTTGGCATCATAACGGCTGGCGGCCTCGCCGAGCTTCAACTCGCGAATCAACTCTTTATCCGTCAAATAACGAAGGGAATTATATACCGTCCCGTAAGCAAAGTTGTAGCCTTGTTCCACCAGGCGGTTCATCACCTCGGCCGCGGTGGGATGGTCGTTCGCATTCCGGACGACATCGTAGACGGCCTGGCGCTGGGTCGTCAGATTAAGGGATTTCATATCTATGATCATTCCTTTGAAATCATTGTTTTAGAATTAGTATAAGTCTTATTTCACTATTCGTCAATTTCCCCTTTCCTGTGCCCAGTATTTGCTTTTCATTCCGTTTTCATGCGAAATCTCCGGCCTTCCTCCCGCTCGTTTCTAAAGACCTCAAGGTGGTAATAATGAGAAAAAAACGTAAGGAGGAGCAAATTCATGAACAGCACGCCGCAAGATGCAACTGGGCTGCCTCAATACCCGAAATCGCTCTGGAAGGACACGACCTCGTTTCCTTCCTTCCCCGCTCTCCAGGAGGATATCCAGACCGATGTTCTGATCGCCGGCGCGGGGATTACCGGAATCACGGCCGCTTACCTTCTGGTCAAGGCCGGACTGAGCGTTGCCGTAGTCGATGCCGGAAACATTCTGGACGGAACCACAGGCTACACCACCGCGAAAATCACCTCCCAGCACGGCATGATCTACGACAGCCTGATTTCCCATTTCGGCGAAGAGGCGGCCAGATTGTATTTCGAGGCCAATGAGGAAGCGCTGCGCTTTATGGATGAAACCGTTCGCGAGCACCGGATCGACTGTCAATTCAAACGAGAGGACGCCTACTTGTACGCCGACTCCGAAGAGCAGCTAACACAGCTCAAAAATGAATGGGCGGCTTACGAAAAGTTAAACCTTCCGGGCAAGTGGGAGGACGCTCTTCCTTTGCCGGTCGAGGCCCTCGGGGCGATCCGGATGCCGGACCAGGCCCGGTTCCATCCGCTTCAATATTTGCGCACCCTGGTGGATTTCGTGTCCGAGCATGGCGGGAAATTTTACGAGAACAGCACCGTGGCGGATTCCGCGGAAGAAATGGGCGACGGAAAACTGCTGCTCAAGACGGAGTCCGGCGTCATCATTACCTGCCGCCACGCAATTTCCGCCTCGCATTATCCATTTTTCGACGGCGGCGGGCTTTACTTTACCCGGCTTCATGCCGACCGCTCCTACGCGGTGGCCATCGAGCCGGAAACGCCGTTTGAAGGCGGCATGTACATCAACTGCGGAAATCCGAAGCGATCGCTCCGCGCCGCCGAGTTCGACGGCAAGCAGTTGATTCTGGTCGGAGGCGAATCGCATAAAACCGGACAAAGCGACTGTACGATCAAGCATTACGAAGAGCTGGAAAAGTTCGGCGGCTTGACTTTCGGCATCAAGTCGATCCCTTACCGTTGGTCCGCGCAGGATCTGGTCACCATCGACCAAGTACCGTACATCGGGCCGGTGACTTCAGACCATCCCCGGATTTATGTAGCAACCGGCTTCGCCAAATGGGGCATGACCAGCGGCACCTTGTCCGCCCTGCTTCTGTCCGATTTGATTCAGGGAAAAGAGAACCGCTATGCGGATTTATTCACCCCTTCCAGATTCAAAGCCAACCCGAGCATCAAAAACATCGCGGTGCAGAATGTCGACGTCGCCAAACAGTTGATTGCCGGGAAGGTGGAAATCATCCACCGCAGGCCGGAGGAACTCGGTCCGGACGAAGGGGGTACCGTACGGCACCTCGGCAAAAGGGCGGGCGCTTACAGAGACCCCGACGGCCATCTTCACCTCGTGGACACAACCTGTACGCATATGGGGTGCGAATGTAATTGGAATCAGGCCGAACGCACCTGGGATTGCCCTTGCCACGGCTCCCGGTTCGATCACACGGGAGCCGTCATCGAGGGTCCGGCAACGGAAAACCTTAAGCCGCTCAGTGCCCAGTAAACAAACGCAAACTCTTCTTCATCAAAACGAGGCGACCGGAGAACGCGATTTATCCGGCTCGCCTCTTTTTTGGCTTCGGTCTAATCTGTGTTCACTATGTTGCATTATTCAGTACTGTGTGGTAGTATGTTCCCGATGATACTAATCAATATTCAGTACTGATGTTCAATAAACAGCGGAAATGAGGCGATGTCGTTGGATATAAGCGTCCAATTCAAGAAAGGCGCCTTGGAATTATGCGTTCTGGTGCTGATCCACGAACATGACCGTTACGGTTATGAACTGGCCCAATCCGTCTCCCAGCATATCGAGGTCGCGGAAGGCGCCCTGTATCCCCTGCTCCGCAGGCTGGTGGGTGAAGGGTATTGCACGACCTATCTGCAGGAATCTTCGGAAGGACCACCGCGCAAATATTACAAGCTGACACCCGAAGGTGAAAGTTACATGCGGAAGCTCGTCGTGGAGTGGAAGCAATTCGTCAAAAGTGTATCAAATCTAATCGAGAGAGGAAGCCGCTTATGAATAAGAGCGAATTTTTAGCCCAACTTCATGATCATTTGTCGGTTTTGCCGCCGGAAGAACGCCAAGAGTTGATGGAAGACTACGAAGCTCACTTCACCTTTGCCCTGCAAAACGGCAAGACGGAAGAAGAGATTGCCATGGAACTCGGCAATCCGGCCGAACTGGCCAAAGAAGCCATCGACGGGCGCTTTTCCGCCAAAGAACCCGTATACTGGTTCAATCCGAACGCCGTACCCGAACCGACGGGTCCCCCGATCGCTTCGGCGGCAAGACCGGGCCGCAGTGGATTCGCCTCGGCGATGGTGTATACCGGGCTTTTCTTTTTGAATATGGTTGCCGTTCCGCTGCTGATCTCGCTCTGGATGCTCGGAGTCAGCCTGGCCACGGCCGCGGCTGGCATGCTGCTCAGCCCGGTGTCGCTCGGCCTCGAATATCTCGTCGGCAACAGCGTTTTACCGGCCAAGAACTATGCCGTTCTCGTTCTTATGGGATTAGGCATCCTTCTGGCGCTCGCGTCGAAGCCGGTTTTTAAATGGTTGATCCGTATTAGCAAATCGTATTGGACATGGAATGTTCAAACGGCACATGGAGGGAATAAAGCATGAGAAGGAACACGAAAAAATGGTCCGTCGTGGCCATCGCTTTGATTATTGCGGGTTTTGCCGGCATGGCTTACCAAGGCTTCAAATTCGGGGAGGAAAAGCCGCATTTTGAACAAAAATGGGTGGTTTCCGATCTCCAATCCTTGAAAGTGGACAGCAACTACGATATGGACGTTGAGTTTATCGAAAGCCCGGACGGAACCGACTATATCGAGCTCAGCGGCAACATGGATCAGGGGCTGATCGACAAATTAAAGAACAGTTCTTTTACGGGGCCCGACGTAACGATGAGCTTAAAGGAAGACTTCAAACTGACCTTCCTCTCCATTAACTTTCAAAGTTCGAGGCAGCATATGACCGTCGCCCTGGCTGACCCCGGCATGATCGATCGGATCAAGTTCAATCTGCTGTCCAACAGCGGCCGGTTTACAGGGCTTCGCGCCAAGGATATTGAACTGACGACCACTTCGGGGAATCTGACCGCCACCGATGTAACAACCGAACATTTGCGGCTTAAGGCTACGTCGGGTAATCTCGAAGCCTCCGACGTCCAGGGGGAAACCGAGATTAAAAACGGATCCGGCAATATTAAGGTGGGGAATCTGGAGGGAAAACTGGCCGCGCACGGCACCTCCGGCAATCTTTCGTTCGATGGCGTGAACGGATCGATTGAAGTCGGCTTGACCTCCGGCGATATTGATATTAATAATTTTACCGGAGACGGATCCATCAAAAATCAATCCGGCAGCGTCACGCTGACCGGCCAGCGCTCCGATTCCCTGGATATTTCCGTCACTTCGGGCGACGTTAGGCTATCCAACGACCCCGGCTTCCAAGGCATCTACGATTTGAAGGCAACCTCCGGGGATGTGCATGCCCCCGACTCCCCGATGGTTACGAAGGATGTCATCAAGGTGAGAACCACGTCGGGAAATATCTCGATCAAATAAAAAAAGGGTTGAGCCCCCGGCCATCCGGGGGTCCAACCCTTCTATTTATGCGGGATTTAGGCAATTTCCTGGGCCGATTCCAGCGCGATCGCTTCGCGGTAAGCCTCCAGGGAATAAAATATCACCGTCTCCATCATCTGACGATCTTGAACAGGCACCAGATTACGCGCGTAATCCCAAGCGTTCTCCTCGATCCGCAGGGCAATCCGCTTTCGTTCCAACCCGGTTTGACACATATCCATCTCTTCGCTTAATTCGCTTAACATAGGATCTTCGGCATGCCCGAGCTCATGGGCGAACACGATGCGCAGCATCGCCTCATACCCGTCGAGCGAACCGAACAGCGTCATGCATTGCTTCTTGATTTCGCCAAGGTACATCGTAACCGAGTGGTCCCCGATGCTGTATTTCCCGCCGACGTTGCGCCCTCCAGGAAACCTGGATTTTATATTAACGGAAACCCCGCTGCCTGACATGTCCAGCAATTCGTCAAAAATTCGCTTCGCTGTTGTTCTTTCCAATTAGGCTCCCCTTATCCTTTATAAAATTGACGTAATCGCAGCCGCAAAACAAACGGCCGCTTTTTTTGTCTATCGAAGATTATATAGGAAAAAAAGGAGGAAATAAACAACAAACCAACTATTACCCGATAAAAAGCGCTCTGAAACATTAAAATTTTGTGAAGCTAAATGGCTGTCTATGCTTGATTTTTCCAACTTCTTCTCGTATACTCTTTACATCTTGTTCAGAAAAGGAGGTGGGTAGAGTGGATCGCAAGTTTGCGTGGAGTCGAGTGGGCCAACTGCCATTGGTAATGTTTGGCATTACCTATGCTGTATCTGTCAACGGGATAGGTCTGTCCATTTTTAAGAACTCGATATCCAACAACTATTGCGAAATGCCGCTCCTACCCTGACCTCACGGATTAAGTTTAATACGTGTGTTCGGAAGGCTGCAGGATTTCCTGCAGCCTTCTTTTGTTATTCTTCGGAGCGGCGAATTCCGAAGGAGAGAAAATACGATGATAATTCAATGTAACCATATCCAGAAATATTACGGTGCCGAGCTGGTGCTCAGCGATGTATCGTTCGAAATCAAGGAAGGCGAAACCGTGGGCCTGATCGGCAGAAACGGAACGGGCAAAACTACGCTCATGCGGCTTCTCACTGGCAGCGAAGCCCCCGACCAAGGCCAACTTAGCATCCGCAAGGGGGCCGTCATCGCCTCCCTGGCCCAAATCCCCGACTACGGCAACGAAGAAACCGTTTATGGCGTGCTGCAGTCAGCCTTTCAACCTCTGCTGGAGGCCCGGGCCGAGATGACCAGGCTCGAGGAAGAGATGTCCGCCATGGCCGCGGCCGGACGGGAATCCCATATGGAGCCGCTGCTGAAGCAGTACGGCCGCCTTCAGGAAAGCTTCGAGCGCGGCGGCGGATACGAGATGGAGGCCAACATCGAGCGGATCGCGGCGGGCATCGGCATTCCGGAGCAGCAATACGCGCGTCCTTTCGCCTCCTTGTCGGGCGGAGAGAAGACCAAGGTTGGCCTGGCCGTCATCCTGCTGCAAAACCCGGATCTCCTGCTCCTCGATGAGCCGACCAATCATCTCGATATGTCCGCTATCGAGTGGCTGGAGGGCTTTATTCGCTCCTTTGGCGGCACCGTCGTGGTTATCTCCCATGACCGGTATTTCCTGGACGCGGTGGCGGAAAAAATCATCGAAATCGAAGATGGCGAAGCCTTCACCTACCACTGCAACTACAGCAAGTATAAGGAAGAGAAGGAAGCTCGGCTGCTACAGCAGTTTGCGGATTACCAAGAGCAGCAAAAGAAAATCAAAAAGATGCAGGAAACCATCAAGCAGCTGATCGAGTGGGGAAATCGCTCGAATCCGCCGAACCCTGGATTTCATCGGCGCGCCGCTTCCATGCAAAAGGCGCTCGACCGGATGGTCAAGCTGA
This sequence comes from Paenibacillus faecis, assembly GCF_008084145.1. Classification (GTDB taxonomy): domain Bacteria; phylum Bacillota; class Bacilli; order Paenibacillales; family Paenibacillaceae; genus Fontibacillus; species Fontibacillus faecis. Next base: position 243,067 of record NZ_VSDO01000003.1, read on the forward strand.
AAAAGCCAATCCTGGAGCGTAAGCGCATCGACCTCCAGTTGGAACAGTCGGACCGGTCGGGTAAGGACGCGATTATCCTGTCCGAGGTCGGCCAATCCGCTGGAGGGCGCGTGCTGTATCGGGGGATTACCCGGACGCTGCGGTACGGGGAATCCGCCGCGCTGATCGGTGCTAACGGCACCGGCAAGAGTACGCTGCTGAAAAGCATCCTTGGTCGACAAACCCCGGATGAAGGGGAAATTCGGCTCGGGGCGCGGGTGGATACCGGCTACCTGGCCCAGGAATCCGCCCCTGCCGACGAGGACGGCACCGTGCTGCAGTACTTCCGCGACGAACTCGGCATGGAGACCGGGGAGGCCCGGAATCAGCTGGCGCGCTTCCTCTTTTACGGCAGCGACGTGTTCAAAAAGGTGAGCAGCCTGTCCGGCGGGGAATGGACCCGGCTGAGATTGGCGATCCTCATGTACCGCAAGCCGAACCTGCTGCTGCTCGACGAGCCGACCAACCATCTGGATATCGACTCGCGCGAAGCGCTGGAAGAAGCGCTGGAAGAATATGCCGGCACCCTGCTCGCCGTTTCGCATGACCGGTATTTCATCAACAAAATCGCCGGGCAGGTGTGGCATCTGGAGCACGGGCAGCTCCGCGTCACGATCGGCAACTTCGACGACTTCCGCGCGGAGCGGCTGAAGCAGGAGACGGCCGCGGCCGGAGCGGCGGCGACTAGGGCGGGTACCGGGCCGCAGGCGGCGGAAACGCCGGCGAGCCCCGCGAAGCCCGAGCCGCGGGCGGGCGGCGACGCGGACAGGGCCAGCAGCGGGCCGAAGGCTGGCGAAGGCGGCAGGCCGAAGGCCAATCCGGCGGCGGTAAGCAAGCTGGAGCGCGACATCGCCGCCGCGGAAGCGGAGCTGGCCGCGGTCGACGCGGCCATGCTGGCGCCGGAGGCCGCCTGCGACGCGGGGCGGCTGAGCGAGCTGCAGGCGGCCCGCGATGAAATCCAGCATCGAATCGATGAAATGCTGGAACAATATTTGGGCATGGTCGAATGATTTCGGTCCCATGCCTCTATGGTTAAAACTTTTGGCCGGCAGTCATGCCGGCCGCTTTCTTTTTCCAAGCTGCAACTTTACGGGCCTCATCAGCGTCGTACCATTGTGTCCGTTCTTTAATGGCTATAAACTGATATAATGGGTTTGAAAGTAAATGAAAAAGAATCAGAACAAAAGGAGTGGGTCATTTGTTCTCACTATCGGGAATGAACTGGAAGGACCGGCGGCTGTTATTCGGTCTGATTGCATTTGTAGCCATTCTTTCCAGTATTATCGTCCTCGTATATAACGATTACTTTCTGCTGGGGGATCCGATTAAGCCCAACAATGACGATGTCAAATACATTAAAAGCTCACGGTTGCTGCTGAATGAAGGGGTTCTGGCCTACAACACGAAGGATCAGCCTTCCGCCTTCATCATGCCCGGCATGCCGTTTCTGTTGGCCGGATTTATGGCCATCTTCGGCCAGGACCAGGGCGGCGTAATCGCCTTCCGGTTGTTTCAATGCCTGGAACAGGCCTTCTCCGTCTACCTGATCTTCTGGATCGGCCGGCGTATATTTAATACGCGGGTGGGTCTGATCGCCGCGGGGATCAGCGCGCTGTATTTGCCCGACTATTTTTCGTCCGGCGTCATATTGTCGGAAACGACCTTCCGCATGCTGCTGTTGCTGATGGTGTGTGTCACGATTCTGGCGGTGGAAAAAGACCGGACGAGCCTCTATATTTGGCTCGCCGTTTTGACCGCGGCCGCGGCCTATTTTAAACCGCACGCTTCCCTCTATCCCGCCGTTCTACTCGTGCTGTGGTGGAGGGACAAGCTGCCTTGGCGGCTGATGCTGAAGTATATGTCGCTGATGATCCTCGTCTATGCGGCTTTGCTGACGCCATGGTGGATTCGGAACTGGATCACGTTTCATGAATTCATTCTGTTCACCAATTCTGGCGGTAGCCCATTTTTGCTCGGAACGCGGATTCGGGGACAACTGCCCCCGCCCGGCTTCTTTGAGGCTTATCCGCAGTATGATCCGGAAACGATATTCCAAGGGGCCGACAGTTCCGCCGTGCAAAAAGGCAAGGATATTATCGCCTACGGCTTCAAGCACGAGCCGCTGAAATATCTATACTGGTTCACGATCGGCAGATGGGTCGAGCTGTACTTCCATCCGTTCTATTCCCGTCCGTTCTGGCCGGTGAGCCGGCCGGTGATGAACGTGATTCAGATCGGGCTGATGGTCGTCAACATGATCGGCATCGTTTGGGCACTGCTCAAATGCCGCCTTTCCCGGCTGCTTCCGCTGCTGCTGGCGTTGGGCTATTTTACGGTGATTTATCTTCCGTTCGTCGCTTTTAACCGTTACGGGTACCCGAACATGGCGCTTCTGATCTTGTTCGGCTCGTTCCTGATCGAACGACTGCTGTCGCGGTTTCTGCCCCGGCGGCCTGACATAAACGACTTAAGGGGGCCCTATTTGTCATGAAGACGCTGATCATTATTCCCGCATACAATGAAGAGGGCAGCATCGCCGGCGTGATTCAGGACATACATCGGCACGCTCCGAAAGCCGACGTTATCGTGGTCAACGACGGGTCAACCGACCGGACCGCGGAGCTCGCCGCCGCAGCCGGAGCCAAGGTGCTGACGCTGCCCTACAATGTGGGGATCGGCGGCGGCATGCAGACGGGCTATCTGTACGCCCAGCGAATGGGCTATGACATTGCGGTGCAAATGGACGCCGACGGCCAGCATCCGGCCGAGGAACTGCCCAAGCTGATTGCGAAGGCTCGCGAGGCCGATCTGGTCATCGGCTCCCGGTACGTGGAGACGACGTCCTACCGTTCCTCGCGGATGCGCCGCGCGGGGATGGTGTTCTTCTCCGGGCTGGTTTCGCTGGTGACCGGACAGCGGTTTACCGATACGACCAGCGGCTTCCGGGCCGCCGGGCGCAAAGTGATTGAACTGTACGCGGCCTACTATCCGATCGACTATCCCGAGGTGGAATCGATTGTCTATCTGAAGCGAAAAGGATGCCGCATAACCGAGGTGGCGACGGAAATGCATCACCGGAAAGCGGGCAAATCCTCGATTACCCCTTGGAAATCGGTATATTATATGGTTAAAGTAACGTTAGCCGTTCTGATGAGCGCGATCCGATATGACCGCGGACCGGCGGTGTCCAAGCTATGAGCATATATGCGCTGTCGGTCGGACTTGCCTTTCTGTTTCTGCTGCTGGTGCTCGAGCTGGTACGGCGGCAAAAGCTGAAGGAGCAGTACTCCCTGCTGTGGATTTTGTTCAGCGTCGTCCTGTTGATCATTTCGTTTAACGTTACATTGATCGAATGGATCGCCGATCGTCTCGGCGTAAAATACGCGCCGGCGCTTCTGTTTCTGTTCGGCCTTTTATTCTGCTTCGCCTTTATACTTCATTTGACGATCGTCATTACGCGGCTGTCCGCTCAAGTGCTGCGTCTCACTCAGGAGTTGACGATTCTTAAGGAACGGGAGGCTCTCCATGGACAAAACGATTAGTTATCTGCTTCTGCTAGGGAATATTGTGCTTCTGGTCACGGGCCAGATGCTGTTTAAAATCGGGCTTGGCCGTTCGGGCGGACTGCACTGGGTCAAGCTGGCGACATCGCCCGCCGTCATCGGCGGGGTCGCGCTGTACGGCATCGCCACCCTGCTCTGGTTCGCGGTGCTGACACGGATGCCGCTGAGCGTGGCGTACCCGATGCAGGCGTTCGCTTACGTACTGGCTATGATCCCCGCCTATTTCATGTTCAACGAAACGATTACGCCGACCAAGTTGGCCGGGGTAGCCGTCATCCTGATCGGGGTTTACCTGCTCGCCCGATCTTAATCGGCGAACGCCGTCTTCGCCCCCCCCTCTGTACAAAGTGAGGAGGGGGATCTCGCCGGGCGGGTGGAACAAAAAGTGCCGGAACCCCCTGCATGGGGGCGGGTACTTTTTTTGTATGTGCCGCTCACTTACGTCCACTTTTTAACGGGAAAACCTCCTGTTATTTCTCTGCTCAAGCTCCCTCGACATGAATTACCTGGAAAAATGCCTTCTATTTTGCGGCCCAATCGCAATATTCGTTAATTTCAAGCGTATTAGCGGGAAGTTTTCCAGCTAATTGGCCTCTGCGCCGAAAATGGCTCCGATTAACGGGAGGATTTCCCGTTAATTGCGTCTCCTCCCTCCCCGGGAAACGGTGAGATGCCCGGGAGTGGGAATGCCCGGATGTGGACGGGGGAGTAAAGCGTGCTTGGTGGGCTTGGTGGGATTTGGTGTACTAGGTTACTCTGCGTGCTCGTATACTCTGAGCGCTCAGAGTACTGGGGTGCTCAGTGTGCTCAGTGTGCTCGGAGTGCTCGGGGCACTCGGTTACTCTGCGCGCTCGTAAACTCTGTGCACTCAGAGTATTCGGGTGCTCGGAGGTGCTCGATATGCTCAGTTTACCGGTCTACTTGGTGCAATCAGGGCACTCGGTGCTCGGTGGATTCGGTGGTTCGGTGGATTCGGTGGTTCGGTGGGTTCGGTGCACTCGGTACTCAACATCGGTGCTCATTATACTCAGTGAGTTCGGTGCATCGATGAGCTCAATGTACTCAGTGGGTTCGTGTGGAGGCCGGGGCTCCGTTGATCAGAACGGGAAAGGGGCCTTCAAGTTGAGTACTTAAAAGCCCCCCATCCAGGGTGTACCGGCGCCCCATAGTAAAAAGATGCAAATCCGGCGAGGCCCCCTTATTTCGGAGTCCTACCCTACAATGTTTATGAATTCACAGGATTGCTCCTTATTCTGCCGTATTACACCGCTCTATGAAAGGCAGAGGTGTCTTTCAGTGTCCTCACCCATATTGAGAACTTCGCTGGAGACATTTTTCTTAAGTTACCGTGAATTTTTCGGTTGTTGTAAAAGTCCATGTATTGGTCTAGTGCCTCATAAGCTTCATCCAGGGTCATAAAGTCCCTCCGGCTAAACAGATGGCGCTCCAGGACGCTGTGAAACGACTCAATGTAGGCGTTCATATTGGGGGACCGTGGCGGAATACGCTCATGAATAAGATCCAAGCTTTCACAGGTATCCCCAAATAGCTTGCTAACGAACTGTGGACCATTGTCTGTACGAACCACCGGCATGGGCTCGCCGGGCTCTATACGGTCTTGCAAGGCATACCAGAAGGTTTGGACGACTTGTTTAGCTTCGCATACCGGGCCTCTATACTGCCCTACTACCATTCGGTCAAACACATCTATAATGCTGAGTATAAAAAAGAACCGGTCCTGCCCGATCGCGTATCCGTATTTAATGTCCATTTGCCAAAGTTGGTTTGACCCCGTTATAACTCGATTTCTCGGTAATCTGCGGGGGTGAGAGCGTAGGCGCTTTCTAGGTTTCTGCAATATGTCTAACTCTTGGCAAAGTCGATAAGACTTCTTTTTGTTGAAGATGAGATCATACTTATCTCGAAGGGATTGGGCTAGAAACTTATAACCATAGACAAACTCTTCTCCTTCAAGGAGTTCGAGCAGCCATTCTTTAATTTGTGCGTCGCTAACTTTCTCACCTGTAGTCGTGTATGAGTATCCCGGCACAGGGCGCCCTGCACGGCTTTCGGTTGGACGTTCTTCGCCTTTTTCTGCCGACTGGGCGAGTCGCTTTTTACGGTCGTAATACGTTGATTCTGACAACCCAAGAATGCGCAGCACAACAGCTGCCGGTTCCCCCCGCTTAATGAATGGGTCGGCTATTTCAAATTTTTCAGATAAGCGGGGTTTTGCTTTTTTAGCAGCTCTCGCAAAATTTCGATTTCGAGTTCTTTTTCACCAAGGACCTTAACGGCCTTTTGGTAGCGTTGCTCTACCTCCTGCAGGCGTTGCAACTCTTGAACATGTTCGTCTGCCGCAGGAATTTCTTCAGGCGAAATAGAGTCCCGATGATCTCGAATCCAACTACGGACAGTCTCAGGGTGGACGTCGTACATTCGAGCCAATACCCCCACCTTAACACCTGCCATCGCTTCTTTCACAACTTTTAAACGTTTTTCTTCATTCAACCTTTTTCCCATACCGATCATCTCCCTTTGTCCTAAGTTTAAATTATTGGGCAGGGAGACTCCAGTTTAATTAGGGGGCCTTAGAGAATCTGCAGGTATTTCTACCGTTTTCCGAGGGAATAGGACGAATTGATGCAAAAGTGCAGGAATTTTGCCCTTTTTCCAGAGCATCGCATCTTTCACTCGGTAATTCCTGCAGATTTGCAGGAATTCCGCAATTCACGTCCCTTTCCCGAAAAAAACCTGCAGATTTGCAGGAATTTTGATCAGAAGTGTTCGGCAAACTCGCAAGTTACCTCAATAGATCCGCACCTCATATTCGCAGTGTTCGTCACCGCTTACGTTGCATTTGGTTTCCCTGACACTCACTTTTCGTTCCATAATGCGGCCCAGTGCTCCTTCGAGAATCGCTCCTTCCAGGTCACACACCTTTTTTCCCTCCATCAACGGTAATCCCTTGCAAAAACAGTCCTCCACCACGATCCGAATCAACTTGTCATCCCGATACACGATGCGCGGGAGTCCGATTTGCAGCGCGGCAAAATGGTCAAGCAGATCCTCCAGTGTACTTACCGGCAGACTCTCGCCGATTTTACGGCCGATGGATGCCGTCGTGCCCCTGCCTTCCAGCGGCAGCCCCTCACGCATCCCGATGAGTCGGATAGCCCGGAACAACTCAAGCGGTACCTCTTTCCCCAAGGTTTTTCTGTCGATTTTCCGCATATCCTCAAATGTAAAACGCTCCATGTTCATCCATCCTTTCATCTGCTAGGGAATGATCCGGGACTCGGAGTTCCGGGCGGTACTTCCCGTGACGGCACTTCTGGGTCTGTACTTTCCGGTCTGTACTTTCCGGTCGGCACTTCCGGGTCTGTACTTTCCGGTCGGTACTTTCCCGCCCGCCTCCTTCTCGCCCCCTTCTTCTCGCTGCCTCTATTTAACTTCACTCCATCAAAGAAATCCTTGATATGGGTCAATGAATATCCCTTAACTTTGTGATGATAGTCACAAGTCAAACACGGATCGGCTGATAGATTTAAGGAAAAGAAGACAATGGAGGCGATGAATGATGAATATGGTCTTTACTCACACGCCACCTGCCATAGCCGGCCCCTGCACCTCGGAGACCTCCTCGGCTTCCGCAATCTGCGCGCTCTCCCGTTCCTCCGGCCGTCCCGTACCTTCCTGCCTCTCCCGCGTCCCGGTCTTCAGCCAGCTACGGCCGGAGGAAGTCCATCTGCTTCACTCCGTCATGCGGCCCCGGCATTCGTCCAAAGGCGAGGTTATATTCCGGGAAGGAGACCGGTCGGATACCCTATACGTCCTGAGCCGGGGAGTCGTCAAGCTGACCAAGTTGGCGGACAACGGCAAGGAGCATATTTTGCGCCTGCTCTTCCCGGGCGACTTCTTCGGGCAGTTCTCGCTGCTGCAGGAAAAGCCTCACTATGCCAACGCAAGCACGGCCGACGAAGCCGATATCTGTCGGATTCATCGGGCGGATTTCCTGGAGGTGCTGCGTCGCAGCCCCGACACGGCAGCGCGGTTTATGAGCGCCTTGAGCTCGCAGTTGGAAGAGGCCGACAGTTGGGCCTCCGTGCTGACGCTGCTGGAAGCCGAGCGGCGGCTGGCCAAAATGCTGCTATATTTCCGGCAGAAAACTGATCCAAGTGCGAATGAATTCAAGCTGCCGGTCAGCAAAAAAGAGCTTGCGGGAGTGATCGGCGCCACGCCGGAAACCCTCAGCCGCAAGCTGGGACAACTGGCTGACGCGGGAATCGTGTCCGTCAGCCGAAGAGTGATCCGCATTCGGAAGGAGGCCGAATTGCGCCGCCTTGCGGGGGAGGACTAGCCCGCACCTCGCGGCCGGCTATGCCTGTCCCTCCTCCGCCAACCCGGGGAGGGCTAGCCCGCTATTCCTTCGCCAGCTCGGCGATCCGGTGCCGGAGGTCGCGGACTTCGGCCATCAGCCGTTCGCGCTCCTCGGCTTCCTCCGGCTCCGGGCTGCTCATCAGCGCGGTCAGCCGGAATCCGAGCTGTTCGCGCCGGTTCGCCCGGAGCTGTTCCTCCCCGCTCAAAGGCCGCTCCCGGCGGTCCGCTTCATATTCTTCGTAGGTCCCTTCGTAAAGACGAGGACCCGACGTTCCGCCGAGAAGAAGCAGCCGGTTCGCGGTCTTGCGGGCCAGATACCGGTCATGCGTGACCAGGATCATGGCCCCCGGGTAGCCTTCCAGCGCCTGCTCCACGCGTTCGCGGGTGTCTACGTCCAGATAGTTGGTCGGCTCATCCAGTACAAGCAGGTTGGCCTGGCCGAAAAACAGCTTAAGGAAAGCTACGCGGCATTTTTCGCCCATGCTGAGATCCCGGATCGTCTTAAATACATCCTCCCGCGAGAACAAAAAACAGCCCAGAATGGTGCGCGCATAGGACTGGGTCATCCCCGGCAGGACGAGCAGGCTGTCCAGAATCGTCATATCCTCGTCCAGGTCGTCGAGCTCCTGGGCGAAGTAGCCGATCCGGGTCTGCGGATGCGGGACGACGCGGCCCTCGGTCGGGACCAGCTGGCCCGTCATCAGCTTCAGCAGCGTCGATTTGCCGGACCCGTTCGGCCCCAGGACCGCGATGCGGTCGCCGCGGCGTACCGCAAGGTCCAGCCCGCTCACCAGCGGCTGCAGCGACTGCGTCGGCCGGACTGCACCGCCTTCATCGGCTTCCCCTTCTCGGGATGCGATCGCATAAGCGAAGCCGACGTTTTCGCAGCGAAGCAAGGTGGAAGCCTCAAACGCCGCTTCCTCGAGCCGCATCTTCAGCCCGGCCTTCTCGCGCGGCTTCTCCACGCCGTCCTTCTCCAGCCGCTGCAACGCGGTTTCTTTGGCGTGGAGGCGGGAGACGTTCTTTTTCGACTTCGCCCGTAAAAAGTCGTTCTGTCCCGCCGCATGGTGCGCCTGCTGAAACCACTCGGAGTAGCGCCGGATGCTCTCCAGCAGCTCCTCCCGCTCGCGTTCCTGTTTCTTGTACAGCGCCTCCTGGCTGCGAAGCTCCAGCTCCTTTTGATTTCGGAACTCCGTATATCCCCCCGGGTATATCCGGCACCCGTCCGGTTCCAGTTCCAGCACAGCCGTAGCCGTCCTGTCGATGAACGTCCGGTCATGGGAAACGTACAGAATCGTACCGGTATAATCCCGAGCCCATTCCTCCAGCCACAGCAAGGAGTCCGTATCCAGGTGATTGGTCGGCTCGTCGAGCAGCACGAACCGCGGCTCCCGGACCAAAATGGACGCCAGCTGAGCCCGGGTTTTCTGGCCCCCGCTAAGCGCGCTGAACGGGAGCGGCCATAGTTCGGGAGGAAGGTTCAGGCGGCCGAGCGTTTTTTCCACTTGGACCTCCCACGCGTAGCCGTCCAAAACCAAATAGCGTTCATACGCTTCGCTGTAGGATTCCAGCGAACCCGCCGTCCCCCCGTTCGCTCGCAATTCGGCTTGCAGTCGCTCCATTTCCCGCTTGACGGCATAGACTTCGCCGCATCCGACTTGAACAAATTCCAGAAGCGGACGGTCTTGCGACCCGTCCAGAACATGCTGGTCCAGCCAGCCCCATTCCCGGACGGGCAACAGCCGCTGAACTTCCCCTCCCTCAAAAGGGAGCCTTCCCAGCAATCCCTGGAGCAGCGAGGTTTTGCCGACGCCGTTGCGGCCGAACAACGCCAGCCGGTCTCCTTCCCGCACGTCAAAAGACACGTTCGAGAACAGCGTGGTGCCGTTCCACTCTTTTTGCAAATTTTTAGCTTTGAGTATAAACATAGGTCATTCCCCCATATCGTGATCTGTCGAAACACAAAAAAACCGCAGCCAGCGGCATACGGTTTTTGGATACGCGGAAATAGGGGGAAGCAGCGGCAGGCGGTCAGACCGCCCCCGTCATCTCCTGTTGTGACACAAAAAGATAGACCCCTATATGGACGCACGTATCCCTGACCGGCGCTGAGGATGCTGAAAATCTTCGCTTAAGCAGCCTCGAGCGCACCGCTAGCCTCGCCTGCTGAACAGGCGGTGATGGTTAACTAGTCAGGAATTCCGTGCTTAGTTCATCGTCCAGGGGTCCTCCGTTAATTCTCTAAGTTTAATATGCGTTTATTATAAAGTGCCACTGCACTCATTTCAAGTTTCTTCCACCAGCTCTGCAAAAAAGAGCGGGAAGAGAGTCCGGTTTACCCGGCCTCCTGATCCATGCCGCCTTTCGAGAACTGACTGTTGTACAGATCGGCGTAAAATCCGCCCTGTTCAAGCAACTGCTCGTGCGTCCCCTGCTCGATCACCGTACCGTGATTCATCACGAGAATGAGATCGGCATCCCGGATCGTCGACAGCCGGTGGGCGATAACAAAGCTCGTTCTGCCTTTCATCAGCTCATTCATCGCTCTCTGGATGTAAACCTCCGTCCGCGTATCGACGCTGCTGGTCGCTTCGTCGAGAATCAGAATCGCCGGGTCGGCCAGGATCGCCCGTGCGATCGTTAGCAACTGCTTCTGGCCTTGCGAAATGTTCGACGCTTCTTCATTCAGCACCGTGTCATAGCCCCCGGGCAGCGTGCGGATGAAGTGGTCGGCATGGGCCGCCTTGGCGGCTTGCACCACCTCTTCTTCCGTAGCACCCTCCCGGCCGTAGGCGATATTTTCACGGATCGTACCGTTGAACAGCCAGGTGTCCTGAAGCACCATACCGAACAGGCTGCGCAAATCGCCGCGCTTCATTTCGGTAATGTTCACGCCATCGATGGTGATCGCGCCGCCTTTCACTTCGTAGAAACGCATCAGCAGGTTAATCAGCGTCGTTTTGCCCGCCCCTGTCGGTCCGACAATGGCGATGGTTTGTCCAGGGGATACGCGGATGTTCATATCCTCGATCAAGCTCTGATTCGGCTCATAGCCGAATTTCACATGATCGAACACGACATTCCCCTTCGGCTCCTCGATCCGGGCCGGCTTCGCGGCTTCCGGCGTCTCCTCGGCCTCGTCCAATATTTCAAACACGCGTTCCGCCGAAGCCACGGTGGATTGAATAATATTGGCGATGTTCGCGGTCTGGGTGATCGGCATCGTAAACTGCCGGGCATATTGGATAAACGCCTGCACATCGCCGATCTTGATCGTCTGTTTGGTGACGAGAATGCCGCCGACTACCGAGATGAGCACATATCCGATGTTGCCGATAAAGCTCATGATCGGCATGATGACGCCGGAAATAAACTGCGCCTTCCAGCCGGCCTCGTACAGCCGGCCGTTGATTTCATCGAATTGCTGCTGCGATTTGCGCTCGCGGCCGAACACTTTAATGATCTTGTGCCCGGTGTACATTTCCTCGACGTGACCGTTCAGTTGGCCCAGCTCTTTTTGCTGCCGGACGAACTGTTTCTGCGACCGCTTGGCGATCGAGGTGATCGCGAGCACGCTGACCGGCAAAGTCAGGATTGCGATCAAGGTCAGAAGCGGGCTGATCGTCAGCATCATCACGATAACGCCGATGATCGTCAGGATCGAAGTGATCAACTGGGTCAAACTCTGCTGCAAGGTGTTGCTGATATTGTCCACATCATTCGTAACCCGGCTCAGAATTTCCCCGTGCGTCCGGGCATCGAAGTATTTCAGAGGCAGCTTGTTCAGTTTCCCGTTGACGTCCTGGCGCAAATCGTAGACGGTCTTCTGGGCCACGCCGGCCATTAAGTACTGCTGGACATAGCTGAACAAGGAACTGAGTAAATACAGACCAATCAGATACAGAACGATTTCCCAAATATATTGAAAATCGATGCTTGCCCCGGGAATTCCCTGTAGCTTGCCGTATATCCCTTCAAACAGCTTCGTTGTCGCCTCCCCCATCACTTTGGGGCTGACGATACTAAAGATCGTGCTTAGTACGGCCATCGCCAAAACGGCGATGAGCTGCAATTTATGGGGACGCAAATAACGGATCAGCCGCTTTAACGTCCCCTTGAAGTCCTTGGCCTTCTCCACCGGCATCGCCATGCCCGGTCCGCCAGGCCCATGGCCCCCGCGTCTTCCTCCGCTGCGCTGCGGCATCTTTTCCGATTGTTCCCGGCTCATGCGATCTCCTCCTCCGAAAGCTGCGAATACACGATTTCCCGGTAAACATCGCAGGTTTCCATCAGTTCGCGATGCGTGCCGATCCCGGCGATCCGGCTCTCGTTCATGACGATGATCCGGTCCGCATCCATGACGGTGCTGACGCGCTGCGCCACGATAATGACCGTCGATTCGCGGGTTTCCTCCTTCAAAGCGGCGCGCAGCTTGGCATCGGTTTTAAAATCGAGCGCCGAGAAACTGTCGTCGAAAATGTAAATTTCCGCGCCCCGCACCAGCGCGCGTGCGATGGACAACCGCTGCTTCTGTCCGCCCGACACATTCGTGCCGCCTTGGGCGATGACGGAGTCATATCCGTTCTCCATTCCGCCGATAAAATCGGCGGCTTGGGCGATTTCGGCCGCGTGCCGCACTTCCTCGTCCGTGGCGTCCTCTTTGCCGTAACGGATATTTTCCCGAATCGTTCCCGAAAACAGGACGGCCTTCTGCGGCACGAATCCGATCTTGGAGCGGAGATCCGCCTGCGTCATCTCCCTGACGTCCACCCCGTCGACCAGCACCTGGCCGCTCTCGACGTCGTAGAACCGCGGGATCAGGCTGATGAGCGTCGATTTGCCCGAGCCCGTTCCTCCGATGATCGCCGTGACTTCTCCGGGGCTGGCGCTAAAGGAAATATGCTGCACCGCCGGTTCCTCAGCCCCCGGATAACTGAAGGTCACATCGCGGAATTCCACATAGCCTTTGCGGGACTCCGGCGTTTTCGTTACCCCCGTGTCCTTGATGATCGGCGCCATTTCCAGCACTTCATTGATCCGTACCGCCGAAGCTGAAGCCCGGGGCACCATGACGAACATCATGGACACCATAATCAAAGAGAACATGATTTGCATCGCATACTGCAAAAAGGCCATAAGATCGCCGACCTGCATGTGGCCCGCATCGATTCTCAACCCGCCGAACCAGATGATCGCGACGGAGGACACGTTCATGACCAGCATCATCACCGGCATCATGAACGCCATGATTTTGTTGACCTTGATCGACGTCTCCGTCAAGTCGGCGTTCGCCGCTTCAAAGCGTTTCTCCTCATGCTGGATCCGGTTGAAAGACCGGATAACCCGAATCCCGGTCAACGCTTCGCGCATGACCAGATTGAGGCGGTCAATCTTCTTCTGGATCGCCTTGAACAGCGGGATACCTTTGCCGGCAATCAGGAAAATCGCTCCCGCAAGCACGGGCATGATGACAACGAAGATCAGCGACAGTTTCGCATCCTTGGATACCGCCATAATGATCCCGCCGATACACATCATCGGCGCCATGACCATCATCCGCAGCATCATGATCAGCACCTGCTGGACCTGGGTAATATCGTTCGTGGTCCGGGTAATCAGCGAGGCTGTCCCAAGTTTATCGAACTCCTCCAGGGAAAAGTTGGTCACGTGACCGAATACCTTGGCCCGCAGGCTCATCCCGAATCCGGAAGCCGCTTTGGATGAATAATAGCTGGCCGCGATCGAACAGGCCATGCCTCCAAGCGCTACCAACAGCATAAATAGACCCACTCGCCAGATGTACGGCGTGTCGCCCTTGACGACCCCGGTGTCCACGATATCGGACATCAGCGTCGGGAGGTACAGTTCGGAGAGCGTTTGAAAAAATACGAACACCAATACGGCCGCCACCAGCCACCGGTATGGTTTCAAATGTCGGAAAAGCTTGATCATTCCCCATCATCTCCACTTTTATCTTTAAATTTCGGATTGCTCCGTCTCCCGCTTATGCTTCTCCTCCAAAAAGCGGTATACGAGTTCCAGCAAATCGGCCAGTTGATCGCTCCGGGCTTCGCCTAAATAATCGTACAATTCCTTGAAGTGACGAATGTACACCTCCCGGCTTTCCCGGCGGATTCGCACCCCCTTCTCCGTAAGCCTAACCCGGACGACCCGCCGGTCTTCCTCGTCATGCGAACGGACGATCAGGCCATTGGACTCCAGACTGCGGACGAGCGGAGTCACGGTGGGGGGGCTGACCCGCATCAACTCGCTGATTGCCGAGATGGTGACGCCCCGCGCGTCGTCGAGGCACCCTTTTTCAATCATGGAAAGAACGCGGAGCTCGCTGGGTTTGTAACCCTCGAGGACCTTCTTGTGCCAGTCCGCCCTCCTGAAACGGGCAATCGACTCCATCAGTCGCTGGGCTCCCGGTTCACCGCCCATATTCACTTGATCCCTCCTAATATTTATACAGTTTAATATTTAGCTTTAATATTTATTAGCAAACCTAATTATAGGAGCCGCCAAGTGTAAAGTCAAGAAGCCTGATTTTTCCGTTCAATATAAAAAAACCGCTTGGAGCGCGGAGTTGAAGGGTCTCCGGCTCAAGCGGTCGATGATTTAGCGGGTAGGTTGTCCGGGCGATGCGGGAGATGGTTTCTCCTTCCGGCTGCGCATCAGATCGTCCAGGCTTCGGAACTCATAACCCTGGCGTCTGGCTTCATCGATGATCGCCCCCAACGCGGCGGCGTTATCCTTGGACACCGAGTGCAGCAGGATCACCGCCCCGGGATGCAGCTGATCGATGACTTTGCGGTAAGCGTAAGGCGCTCCTTTCTGGTCGTTCACATCCCAGTCTTTGTAAGCGATCGACCAAAAGACGTTCGTATACCCAAGTTCCCTGGTGACCCTGAGCACACGTTCGCTGAAAATCCCCCGCGGCGGCCGGAGATAGGCCATGCGATCCGTTCCCGTCAACTTGGCGGAAGCCTGCTTTACGCGATCCAGTTCGTCCTTGATTTGACTGTCGGAAATCGTCGTCATGTCCGGATGACTCCACGAATGATTTCCCACCAGATGGCCTTCCGCGGCCATACGTTTCACAAGCTCCGGCTGATCCTTTACATAATGGCCTGTAATAAAGAAGACGGCCGGCACCTTTTTCGCCTTCAAGGTATCCAGAATCGGCGCCGTATATCCGTTCTCGTACCCGTTGTCGAAGGTCAGGAACAGATCTTTGCGGGTCGTGTCGCCGAGAAAGATCGCCCCGTGTTTATCCACGATCGCTTTAAACCCCTCTTGGTCAATAGAAGGAAGTTGTCCGCCGACGCTCTTTTTGAAGCCAAAATGAAAAGGCGTATCGGCAGAGGCCGCAAGAACCGCCATGCTATCCGATTTGGCGGACGTGGCCGGGACTTCAGCGCCATGCGCATCCGCAACCCCTCCGCTCAACGGGCTTAGAAGAAAAGCGGCGAGCAGCCCCAAAATCAAGGAATCCTTCATAAGGAAAGTTCTCTCCTTCATCTTCTTGGAATGTTCGTACCTCCGCTTTAATTTCAACCGTTTTCTACCGGAATATGCATTAATCCGCCGGCTTGTCCGCCAAACGGCTGTGTCTGCGTCCATAGGCAAAATAAACGATCAACCCCAGCGCCATCCAGATGAGAAAAGCGATCCAGGTGATTTGCGGCAGATTGATCAGCAAATACGCGCAGGATACCACCGCGAGAAGCGGAATCCAAGGCACGAGCGGCACCTTGAACGCACGCGTCAGATCCGGAC
Organism: Paenibacillus faecis; assembly: GCF_008084145.1. Lineage (GTDB taxonomy): Bacteria > Bacillota > Bacilli > Paenibacillales > Paenibacillaceae > Fontibacillus > Fontibacillus faecis. The sequence continues at coordinate 258,831 of NZ_VSDO01000003.1, forward strand.
GGGTCTTACGCAAAATCATCACCCCGGCCGAAACGGAGATGAACGCAAACAACGTTCCGATGCTGACCAGATCCGCCAGCTTGTTCAGCGGAATCAGCCCCGCGAATACGGCGACGGCAATGCCGGTCGTCCAGGTGCTCACCGAGGGTGCCCCGGTTTTCGGGTGCAGCCGGGACAGCTTCTCCGGAAGCAGGCCGTCGCGGCCGATCGCGAAGAAGAGCCGTGCCTGCCCGAACAGAAGAACGAACAGCACCGTGGTAATCCCGACGATGGCCCCCAGCGAGATAAAGCCCGCCACCCAGTTCTGATGAATAAACTGCAGGGCGAAAGCGACCGGATTTTTGACATCGAGCATGGTATAAGGGACCATTCCCGTCAGTACGGCTGTTACCGCAATATACAGAATGGAGCACACGACAAGCGACCCGATGATCCCCCTCGGCAGATCTTTTTGCGGGTTTCTCACCTCTTCGGCGGCCGTCGCCACAACGTCAAAGCCGAGATAAGCCAGAAATGCGGTGGCCGCCCCGGTCACGACGCCCCCGAAGCCGAACGGCATGAACGGCGTCCAGTTGGAAGGTTTGATATAAAAGGCGCCGATGACGACGAACAGGATAATGACGGCCACCTTTACGAGCACCATCAGCGAATTGAGCCGCGATGACTCCTTGGCTCCCCGCGATACGATATACGTCAGCAGAAGCACGATGACCACGGCGGGCAAATCCAAATAGGTGCCGGCTCCGGGATTCAAGGCGCTGCTGAGCGCCTTCGGAATTTCTATGCCGAATCCGGCGAGAAGCCCCTGGACGTAGCCGGACCAGCCGCTGGCGACCATCGAGGCCGCAAAGCCGTATTCCAGAATCATATCCCAGCCCAGGACCCAGGCGATAATCTCGCCGAAAGTCGCGTAGCTGTAGGTGTAGGCACTCCCCGACACGGGAACCATCGAGGCGAATTCCGCATAGCACAACGCGCAAAAGGCGCAGAGGATTCCCGCCAGCAAAAAGGACAGGATCAGTCCGGGCCCGGCGTGCTTGGCGGCGGCCACCCCGGTAAGCACGAAAATCCCCGTCCCCACCACGCAGCCGACGCCGAGCATCGTAAGATCGAACGCACCGAGTTCTTTCCGCATTCCCCGGGAACCTTCCGCCGCCTTTTCTTGTAGCATGAATGCAATTGATTTTTTTCTGAACACGCTCATTCAGGTTCTATCCCCTATAAAACGAATTTAAAAATCACATTCAGCTATTATATAAAAACTAGACTGGTATGGATAGTTCGGATTGCATGGGTAGTTTATCCAATAGATGAACATTCTATGGTTTTTTGCTCCGGCGCATTTCCCCCGAACCGCTTGAAGGGGAAGAGAGAACCTCTTGCGCAAAGCGGATCCACTCCCGGGTCGCGAACGACAAATAGCGGTCTTCCCGCCAAACTAGACCCAGCTTCCAGGGAATGACCGGATGAATCAAGGATAAGATCCGCACGCGTTCTTCATCGATTTCCCGGCAGATCGTTTCCGGCAATAGCGTGATTCCCAGCCCGACCGCCACCATTTCGCTAATTAAATCCCATTGCGAGCTTTCGTATATGACTCGGGGCTGAAAACCCGCCTTCTTGCATTCGCCGATAATCCGGTCATGCAGCGTAAAGTCCTCGCGGAACAGGACGAATCCTTCCTCGGCCAGTTCGTGCAATTCAACGCGCTTCCTGTCGGCCAGAGGATGATCCGTCGGCACGACGAGCTTCAGTTTCTCTTCCACAAAAGGGAAGCTGCTCAGCCCCTCTTGTACCGTGGGGAGCACAACCACGCCGACCTCCAACAGCCCGTCCGCCACATCGGACTCGACCTTTTTCGCCCCGTCCTCAAACAATTGGATCGTAATCTCCGGGTAGCGCTGATGAAACTGGCCGATGACCCGCGGAAAAAAACTCGAGCCAACCATCGGCGGAAGGCCGATCCGGATATGGCCTCTTTTCAGATTGCGCAGATCGTCCAGTTCGGCCGTCAAGTTTTGAAAAGAAGCGACGATTTGCTGGGCCTGGGCCACGATCAGCTGCCCCGCATCGGTCAGTTCGACCCTTTTTCCGACCCGGTCAAACAGGACCACCCCGAGCTCCTCCTCCATTCCTTTGATCGTTTTGCTGATCGAAGGCTGCGTAATATAAAGGGCGTCGGCCGCTTTTGTGAAGCTCTTGAGCCGGGCCACCTCAATCAGGCACTGCATTTGCCGTACATCCACCGTTAACCAGCTCCTTTTCCCCGCTTTTTCCATAACCATATGGAATCTCATCCATTCAGTATATTCATTTTACTCATGAAAGCAATTGATGTAATATTTCATTACCAACTTTACAACAAGAAAGGAGCCACACAGCGTGGGAAATCTAAAAATGATCGGCCGCATTGTGCTGCAAATCGCCGTTCTCATTCTGTTCTCTCTGGGCATGAACTTCCTTGCGCAGGCGCTTCATTTGCCGATTCCGGGCTCCATACTGGGCATCGTTATTTTGTTTGCTTTATTGAAGACGGGCGTCATCAAACTGGCCTGGATCGAGCAAGGGGCCAATTGGCTGCTTGCTGAATTGCTGCTGTTCTTCATTCCGGCCGCGGTCGGCGTGATGAAATACATTCCGCTGCTGGAACACGACGGGGTCCGGATTCTGACCGTCGTCATTCTCAGCACGTTGACCGTTATGGTCAGCTCGGGGCTGATCGCCTCGCGCATCGCCAAAAGAAAGGAGCATAAACCGTCATGATTCAAGGCTGGATTTGCCTGTTCGTCACCCTCGCCGTCTATGTCGTATCCAAGCAAATTTACCGCATACGGCCGCGGGTTTATTTGTCCCCCTTGTTGATTACGCCGCTCGTGCTGGTGATCGGTCTGCTCTGGATCGACGTTCCTTACGAAACCTATCACTCCGGGGGGAAATGGCTCAGCGCCATGCTGCAGCCGGCGACGATCGCATTCGCCGTTCCCCTTTACAAATACTATAATGTCCTGAAAAAACACGCCGTCGAGATTCTCGTCAGCGTGCTGACCGGCTCCGTCGTCGCCATGTGCACCTCGGTGATCCTGGCGGAGTGGATGCATCTCGACAACCGGTTGATCAGCAGCCTCGTTCCCCGCTCGGTCACAACCCCGATCGCCATGAACGTGTCCCAGGTCATCGGAGGCGTCCCGAACATTACGGCCGTCTTCGTGATTATCACCGGCCTGCTGGGGGCTATGCTGGGACCGCTGGTCGTCAAAATGTTCCGCATCGAAGGCGAGGTTGCCCGCGGCGTCCTCTTCGGCACCAGCGCCCACGGAACCGGTACATCCAAGGCGTTTGAGCTCAGTTCGCTCACGGGCACGATCTCCAGCATCTCGATGATTTTGGCCGCCCTGTTCACGCTGGGCGTAGCCCCGATCCTGATTTCCGTACTGATTCGTTAAGTACGGTCAACCCTAACCCCGGTTTCCTCCTAATGTTCACATATAGATTTCTCTTATGGACCCTGCCTTTCGGCGGGGTCGATTTTTATTTTGGGCTTTAGCCAGTTGAGCTCGCGAAGCGTGCGAAACAAAAACCACCTGTCTGTGCGGGTGGTGTAGTGATGCTTGTAGCAAAAAAGCCTAGTGTGCTTTCAGCTTCCAACTCCAAAAAGATGCAAATCTGCAGGTATTTAGGCCGATCCCCGCGGGGGAAGACGAAAAAGATGCAAATCTGCAGGAATTTCCAGCGAATTTAGTGAAACGATCCGGTTTCGTCGAAAATTCCTGCAGATTTGCAGGGATTTTGAAATTTTGAGTCCAAACAGGAAAAAAACATGCAGATATGCAGGAATTTTATGTTATCAAGGTTGTTTGACGAGGTATTAGGGGTTTAGTAATAATCGCACCCTTCCGGGGTAGTCAAAAGCCGCAACGGCATAGTAGCTTGAACGCAGCGAAAGCAAGCGCCTTTAGACGCGAGCCGCTAATAAAGGCTTATAGCCTTAGACAAACCACCCGTTTGACGGGTGGTTATGATCCGTCCGCTATAATAGCGGCGATTCGGGCTGCTATTATAACGGGCGGCAAGTGAGATTGCGGAGTCGGCAGCACCATGTCAGGTTTAATGCAACGCCAGTGCGCTTTTCCCTAAAATAAAGCCCCAAAGGACCTCTATTTCTCAGCGAAGGGACGAATTCGACAAAATCACGCCTCAAAAAGCCCTTATCCACCCACCCGGCTTCTAAGAGAGGCGGTTACGGCTTTAGACCCTTCGGGTTAATGCAACGCCAGTGCTTTTTTTACCGCTATTATCCCTTGAGAGCTGGAATCCGCCACAATAGCGCCTATAAATGCCGCTATTACAGTGCGGCTAGCCATTTCGGCGAAGGGCACCGGCAGAACTGCATCTTTCCCGTTCGAGATAAGCTTGCGATATGTACCCGTCAAGGAATACAAAAAAACGCAGGGACCGCGCTTAAAAGCGCGGCCCTGCGATAGCGGTCCTTCGCGATCCGGTTGTTCGATTAAGCTGTAGCCAAAGCGGTAAAGACGATCGGGCCGATGACTCTGGCTTGAGTTCCCGCCGCCAGGTTTTCCACGGACAGCACATAGTCATGAACCCCCGGGGCTACATTCACGTCAGCGGCAATCAGGGAGGTGAGGTTCACATTTTCAAAGTCGGTTTCAACCGCTTGAACCGCATAATAAATCTCGTGGCCATCCCGGAAAATGCGGAAAAGCACTCTCGGAATTCCCGTGATTCCCTGCAACCCTACTGTAGCGTCCAACTGTACCTTGTTCGCCGGGCGGTTTGCGGGGATGGTGACTCTCACTAGGGCAATCCCTTGCCCCGCCGGCGTCTGCGGCACGTTGATGGCGGCACCGTTCGTAATCGGGGTGGGCACGTTAACGACATGATCCAAAAGCTCTGCCATTCTTTCTTCAACTCCTTCCTGGAATTACTACATTCTATGAAGGGCTGCTAGATTAGGAATGGACGAGTTGACTGATATATTTGCATATTTTCATGATTTAATAGACTCCTGCGTTTATGGGACTATCATGCAATCTTAATGTTCGCTTTCCTTCACAAAGTTCGCACTTTTTTTAAAGAAAAAGGGAACTTTTTGCGGACTTTTTTTGTCTAATTATATGTATCGCTCCCGTGGAAGCCCCGTACATTGTCGAATCGGGCCAACTAGGGTATGATCATATTATTTGGGTGTGACTTTTATTCCAGTAAAGAGGTGTGCTAAGGTTTGCTTTTTAACTCTTACGAATTTTTATTCGCCTTTTGGCCCATTACCTTTGTCGTCTACTTCTTAATGAACCGTTTTTGTCCGCCTATTGCGGGGAAAGTCTGGCTCGCGGCTGCTTCTCTCTTCTTCTATTCCTGGTGGAGTATCAAGTCGCTGCCTTTGATTCTCGCTTCGATCGCTTTTAACTACATCATGGGGCGGAGCATCAGCCACGCCCGGCAATTACGAACGCGCAAGCTGCTGCTTACGTTGGCGATCGTCGGGGACGTTCTTTTCCTGGGCTACTATAAGTATGCCGACTTCCTGATCAGTAACGTAAACTCGCTGTTTTCCGCGCAGATCGATTTGCTCCGGCTCGCACTGCCGCTTGGCATCAGCTTCTTTACCTTTACGCAAATCGCCTACTTGGTCGATGCTTATCGGGGAACGGCCAAAGAATACAGCATCGTTAACTATGTTCTGTTCGTCACCTTTTATCCGCATCTGATCGCCGGACCTATTCTGCATCATAAAGAGATGATGCCTCAGTTCGACCGCGCCCGCAGCAAAGTGATTATTCCCGGCAATGTCGCCCGGGGGTTGTTCATCTTCTGTATCGGTCTGTTCAAAAAAGTGGTGATTGCCGACACGCTGGCGCCGATCGCCACGCAGGGCTTTGACGTATCGACGAACCTGAGTCTGGTGGAAGGCTGGACGACTTCGCTGGCCTACACGATGCAGCTCTACTTCGACTTCAGCGGTTATTCCGACATGGCGATCGGGATAGCGCTGCTCTTTAATATCAAGCTGCCGATCAACTTTAATTCGCCGTACAAGGCCGTCAGCATCCAGGACTTCTGGCGCCGCTGGCATATGACCCTGAGCCGTTTTCTTAGAGACTATATTTACATCCCCCTGGGCGGTAACCGCAAAGGGCATTTCCGTACCTATTTCAATCTGGTGGCCACCTTCGTCATCGGCGGGATTTGGCATGGAGCCGGCTGGACCTTCATCGCATGGGGGCTTTTGCACGGGATCGCTCAGGTGATTCAGCGGCTGTGGAAAAAAACCGGCATCGTCCTCCCGCACTGGGTCGCCTGGTTTATTACCTTCATGTTTATCAACTTCAGCTGGGTGTTCTTCCGCGCCAAGGATTGGGACGATGCGCTCAAAGTGCTGCGGGGAATGTTCAATTTCGGCCACATCGGCGTGTCCACGACGCTGCTGGGACAAGTCGCCCTGGTCGGCGCCGCCATACTGGTTGCCGTGTTCGCCCGTAATTCGATGGAGATGAAGATGAAATTCCGGCCCAACGTCCGATATGCCGCGTTCATCGCGTTTCTGTTCGTTTTTTCGGTGCTCTACTTTAACCAGGTCAGCGAATTCTTGTACTTCACTTTTTAATGCCGTCGGGACGTATAAATTCTCTGTGATTCAGAAAGGGAGATCACCTCTTGAAGAACTTGCGTTTTATTGGTACGTTTCTGGCCTTTGTGCTGCTGTTTGGGGCCATTGTCGGAACGTTTGTCTTTGCCGTGGATCCTCTGCAATTCTATCGGAAGGCTTCTTACCCGCCTCTCTTTTCGCGGGAGCAGCGCTATCAGAACCCGGGCCTGGCCAAAAATTACGATTATAATATGATTATCATCGGCAGTTCCATGACCGAAAATTTTCTCCCCACCGAGGTTGGCAAAAAACTGGGCGGGGACGTGCTCAAGCTCTCCACGGAAGGATCGACCGCCAAAGAGCAGCGGATGATGGCCGACTTGGCCGTAGGGACGGGACAGGTCAAAAAAATCCTCTGGGGGCTGGACTACTTCTCCCTCCGCGAAAATTCCGTAAGGGACGAAGCGTCCTTTCCGTTCTATCTGTATGATGACAATGTGCTGAACGATTATAAATACATTTTTAACATTTCGAACGTAAGACATGCCTTCGGCGCCTTGTTCCTGCCCAAAGACCAGAAGCCGCAGTACCGTAATTTGGAGACGCTCAACAACTGGAGCTACATGTCTTCCTACGGAGCCAAAAAGGTTATGGCCAAATGGAAGGAAGCTTGGCTTGCCGAACAGACCTCCGGCACTAGCGAGCCTTCGCTCGACCTCGTCAAGGAGAGATTTCATGAGAACATTCTCAGTTTGGTAAAGGCGCATCCCGAAATCGAATTTATTTTCTATTATCCGCCGTACTCCGTCATCCGCCAGCAGGTTTGGTACAGTCTGAACCCGCAGCGTTTCGCGAATCAGCAGGAAATGAAAGTCTATATGTACGAGCAGTTAAGCGCATTTGACAATGTCAGCATCCATGATTTCCAAAGCGACAGCTCCATAACTTACGACCTTACGAAGTACAAGGACCTGTCTCACCACTCGGGATCGATCAATCAGCGGATCGTCGATGAAATTGTCGGGGGGACGCATAAAGTGACCGCCTCCAATCTGGAGCGGTTTAATCAGGACTTGGAGCGGCAGGTAAGCACTTTGGTCATCAATGAGAACGGACCGATTTTCTCGCTGACGATCACGGTGAACGGGCAGCCGGCCACCTTCGGCCAAGTCCCGACGACTTCCAAAGACCAGGTGCGGGTTCCGTTGAAAGATTTTGCCGAGGGGATCGGAGCGGAGTTCGATTACGACACCGGTACCAAAGAAGCGACCCTTATCAAGGGAGGGAACAAGCTTGTGTTCAGCGTGGGAGATCCCATCGCCAGTCTGAATGGACAAGCTGTTGAGCTGAAGTCACCGGCGGTTATCGTTAAGGAGCGGTTGGTCGGACCGGTGAAGCAAATCACCGAACTGCTGGGCGGCCATGTGACCGAAACGGAAACGGACGGTCCGTACTTCCTTAATTACGATTTGTCTTTCTAAAAAGATAGGGGCGATACCGCGAGCACCTGAGTGCAACGGTATCGCCCCTTCTATTTATTAATTTTCAATCTTGACCGGTTTACCGGTCGAAGCCGATTCCAGAGCCGCGCATGTGACGCGCTGGGTCTTCAAGGCGTCGGCGTAGTCGGATAGAATCCCCGAGGTATCCCCGGTGCGTAAGGCGTGAATAAAGGCCTCATTCTCTTTAAGATACGGATTGTCTCCGAGCTTGTAAGAGGTGCTTTCTTCCGTTCCGACGATGTCCAGGCGATCGGGATTCCAGTGCAGCATCCCCGACCCGGTGTACAGTTTCAGGCCGACTTCGCCCACGCCGCCCGGCAGCGCACAGGTGTTGGAAATGTTCGCGATAGCCCCGCTGCGCAGTTTCAAAGTAACGGTGCCTACATCGGGAACGCCCACCTGCTCGAACTGAGTATGCACGATGCGGTTCGCATAGGAGGCGTACACTTCTTCGACTTCACCGGCCAGATAACGCAGCAGATCGACGATATGGGTCGTTTGCTCGATAAACTGTCCGCCGGAGCCCTCTTGTCTTCTCCACCAGGAAACTTGCGGCATATCTCCCATCCAGGTTCCCAAGGCCATCGCGAGCGTCTGGCCGGCCATGCGTTCCTTCATCATCTGAATCGTCGCTTTATAACGAAAATGATAGCCTACCGCATGGACCAGCGGTTTGCTTTGCAGCTTGCCGGAAATTTCCGTGGGAATATCCATATTCGTACCGATCGGCTTCTCCACCAAAAAGGGGATCCCCCGCTCGATCAGTACAGATTCAATTTCCCCATGCGCCATGGGCGGGACACAGATATAGACCGCGTCAAGTTTTTCCCGGTCCAGCATTTCCGTCAAGCCGGCATACCCGCGCGCCCCCGGGTAACGGACTGCCATCGCTTCCGCCTTCGCCTCGCTGGTCCCCAATACGGCGGCGACCCGGACCCGGTCCATCCCGGCCAAGATGTCTCCATGCACTTTGCTGAACCAGCCTGTCCCAATGATTCCGATATTTAAATCCACTTGCTGCAGCCTCCTTTGCCCTCGGCATATGGTTTCTTTAAGCGTAGCGCTTCCATGAAAGAAGCACAAGCGAAACCATTCCAAAACTTTATTCGCTTTCCTCAAAACTGTACTTGAAAAGTTAACAGTTAACCCGTATACTAAATTTACCTAAAAATTAAGATGTAAATATAAGGAGGATTCGGAGAGAGATGAGTATAACAGAGAACGTGAATTTGAATGATTTTTATACGGTATTAAAAGAACGGCATTCGGTTCGAGCTTATGATCCCAGCGTAGAGATCTCCAGAGAAGAAATGACGGAAATGCTGGAGCTCGCTTCTTCCGCCCCTTCTTCTTCCAACCTGCAGCCATGGCGTTTCCTCGTCATCGACGACCCGAGCTTGAAGGAAAAGCTGCTGCCCATCGCCAACAACCAGCAGCAAGTGGTCGATGCCGCGGCCGTCGTTGCCGTGCTTGGCGATTTAAAGTCCTATGAACAGGCGGATGCGATTTATTCCAAAGCGGTCGAAGCCGGATACATGGACGAAACGACGAAAAATTCCTTTGTGGAACGGCTCCAAAGCATGTACGGCGGACTGAAGCCCGAACTGCTGCACCAGGTGAACGTGCTTGACGCGGGTCTCATTTCGATGCAATTCATGCTTATTGCGAAGGCAAAGGGTTATGATACCGTTCCTATGGGCGGTTATGATGCCGTTAAATTTGCGGAAGCCTTCAACCTGCCAGAAACGCTGAAGCCCATTTTGCTGATCGCCGTGGGGAAAGCCGCCAAACCGGCACATAGCACCGTTCGCTTGCCGATCGGGCAAATCACCCACTGGAACAACATATAAGTCGCGTTTCCCCGTTAATAGAAAGATCATCCACACCGGCCCGCATGGGCCGGTTTTCTATTTCCATTTTTACCATGTCAAAGCTGGTTTTGATTGGGGCTTATGGTGACAATGTGCAGTATTATGGAGGGACGGACGCGAGAAAATAACGGGTGGAGGGAAAGCGCCTAAGTCCGTAGGTCCGGTTCCAATTTCCAGGAAAATCTAACATAGGCTGTAAAGTTCATCTCAAATGGTCATCAACTTCATCTAAATAAAGTTTTGTTTATATCTTACATGGATATTACAATAGGAGTTAGAAAAATCGTGAAAATTGGAACAAATGATAGGTGACAAAACGAAAGGTGGAGAAAAGATTGGCTATTACAACACAATCGAGCCCTGAACTTCAAGCGGCCCAGTCCTATGTGAATGAAGTGTATGAAACCGTCAAGAAGCGCAACCCGGGAGAAAGCGAATTTCACCAGGCCGTTAAGGAAATTCTTGACTCCCTTGTGCCGGTTTTTGCGAAGAACCCCAAGTACAAGAACCATGCGATCCTGGAAAGAATCGTCGAGCCCGAAAGACTTATTACCTTCCGCGTACCTTGGGTTGACGATCAAGGGAACGTGCAAGTCAACCGCGGTTTCCGGGTACAGTTCAACAGCGCCATCGGCCCGTACAAAGGCGGACTTCGCTTCCACCCTTCCGTAAATGCGAGCATCATCAAATTCCTCGGCTTCGAGCAAATTTTCAAGAACTCCTTGACCGGTCAGCCGATCGGCGGCGGTAAAGGCGGTTCGGACTTCGATCCGAAGGGTAAATCGGACAACGAGGTTATGAAATTCACGCAAAGCTTTATGACGGAACTGTCCAAATACATCGGTCCTGACGTTGACGTACCGGCGGGCGATATCGGTGTAGGCGCCCGTGAAATCGGCTTTATGTTCGGGCAGTACAAACGCCTCCGCGGCGGTAACGAAGCGGGTGTCCTCACGGGCAAAGGCCTGACTTACGGCGGAAGCTTGACGCGTACCGAAGCGACCGGTTACGGCCTCGTTTACTTCACGGACGAGATGCTGAAAACCAAAGGCGAAAGCTTCGCCGGCAAAACGGTCGTCGTTTCCGGTTCCGGCAATGTGTCGATTTATGCGATTGAGAAAGCGCAGCAGCTCGGCGCCAAAGTCGTGGCCTGCAGCGATTCGAACGGATACGTATACGACAAGAACGGCATCAACCTTGATACCGTGAAGCGGCTGAAAGAAGTGGAAAGAAAACGGATCAAGGAATACGTGAACGAACATCCGTCGGCCGAATATCATGAAGGCTGCGAAAATATTTGGAACATTCCTTGCGACATCGCGCTGCCTTGCGCAACGCAAAACGAAATAAACGAAGAGGCGGCCAAAACATTGGTGGCCAACGGCGTAAAATTTGTTGCTGAAGGAGCCAATATGCCTTCCACCCTGGAAGCGATCGAAGTTTACCTCAGCAATGACGTGTACTTCGGACCGGCCAAAGCGGCCAATGCCGGCGGGGTTGCCGTTTCCGCTCTGGAAATGGCACAGAACAGCGCCAGACTTGCCTGGTCCTTTGAGGAAGTGGACGCCAAACTGAAGGACATCATGAAGAACATTTACAGAAACAGCGTGAATGCGGCTGAAGAATACGGCCATCCGGGCAACCTGGTGGTTGGCTCCAACATCGCCGGCTTCCTGAAGGTCGCCGACACGATGGTAGCCCACGGCGTTATCTAATCGCATTATCTAATACAGATGTCTGTCGGCCAATGAGGCCGGCGGGCATTTTTTTATAAAAAAGAACCTTCCCTCGATCAATGAGGGGAGGTTCTTTCGATTCAAGTGAGATCAGTATGCCAAAGCGTCCAGCGCTTTGATGTGGGACAGGTAGCGGATGTTGCTCGCTTCCTTCATCAGCGTGGCCGGCAATCCGCGCAGTTGCGTGTTGCTTGCGCCGATCGTCGCCACCGCATCCTTGCGGCCCAAGCTTGCCAGCGTACCCGAGTTCACCGGGCTGAACGTTTCCATATGTCCGCCAGTCAGGTTAGCGTACAGGTTGTAGCCGATCAGCTCGCCCATTTGCCAAGCGATTTGCGCCGTTGGCGGGTACGGACGACCGTCCGCGCCGAAGTATACGGCACTGTCGCCGGCGACGAATACGTCTTTATGCGATGTGGATTGCAGGAATTCGTTGACCGTCGCGCGGCCGCGGTTGACCTCGAGGCCCGATTCGCCGACCAGCGGATTTCCTTGCACACCGCCTGTCCATACGAACGTGTTCGCCACGATTTTTTGCCCGTCCTGCAGATCGATCGTGTTGCCTTCCACTTTCGTTACAGGCAGCCCGGTCAGGAATTTGACGCCGCGCTTCTCCAGGCTTGTCGTTGCGCGTTCGATCAAGTTGTCCGGCAGTACCGGCAAAATTTTAGGGCCGGCTTCGACCAGCATCAATTGAACTTCTTCTTGTTTGATGCCGTATTTCTTGCTCAGCTCAGGCAGCTTGTCGGCGATCTCGCCCACCAGTTCGACCCCGGTCAAACCGCCGCCGCCGATCAAGATCGTAGCGTCCGCCGGATTTTTCGATTTCGCGTATTCCGCCAGTTTCTCTTCGATATGACGGTGGATGCGGTTGGCGTCATCGGCCGATTTCAGCACCATGCTGTACTGCTCCAGCCCCGGAATCCCGAAGTAAGCCGTGATGCTGCCAAGCCCTACAACCAATGCATCATAAGTCAAAACCGTGCCGTCGTGCAATTTAACTTGCTTGTTGTCGACCGAGAAGCTGTCGACTTTGGCGATACGAAGGTCGATGTCTTTGCCCTTGAACAGTTTCTCGAGAGGCAGCGCCACCGCGCGTTCCGCAATACTCCCCGCGGCCAGGCGATGCAGCTCGGTAATAATCTGATGTGTCGGATATTGGTTAACAACCGTAACCCGTGCTTGTTCTTTGGTCATGTATTTCCGGATATTCAAAGCGCTCAGTACGCCGCCGTAGCCGGCGCCCAGGATGACAATATGTTTAGACATAGTAATTCTCCGTCCTCCGTTCTGACAAATTGAGATGGTAACACCTTAAAGATAGCGCGTCTATTTTTGTTGTTGTCTGCTCTTTTCGCCCGCGACTTGAAGATAAGCGTTCACGAAACGGAACAGCTTTTGCGCTTCCGGGTCCTTGAGCATTTTGAGCAGCCCGAACAGACCGATAACTTCTTGACTTGCGTCAGCACGGTCTTTGGCTTCAATCACGGTAGCTGCGATATTTTTAACCGTCCCTACAACAGGACCGGCGATTTCGGAAATAGCGCCCACCGTGTCGCTCTTTAAAGTTTCATCCGTCGCAACGGTTTTGGCAAAATCATAAGACTTCGTCAGAATATTCACCAGCTCGGTCAATTTCGGCAGCTGTTGAACCAGGACTGTCAAGGATTCCTGAACCTCAGGCTTGAGCAGTTGATCAACGATATCGCGTTGCGCATTGTCGCTGGACGTGATCGTCGTTTCTTGTGCAGATTTTGTTTCCGTGTTCGCTTCCGACATACCAATTCTCCTTTACATTAAGCCACAGTGCTTGAATTTTGGGTTAGAAGGGTCCCAATTCCCTCACCGAACTCGCTAGAGTTAGTGAAAAATTGAACATTTAATCAGTAAACAACCCGTAATAGATTGTAACATACTTTCAACAAAAATAGTCATTAAGTTTTAACTTAATGACTATAATCTGAGATTTTTATCATAGTTTGTCCGATTCTAGGAATCGTATTCGGCACGGTTAATATTTAAAATCGAATCGGGGCGCGATCTCTTGTAAATAATCATAAAAAAGCTTCTCCGTCGGCGGCAGCTCCCGGGTAGCCGGTACGATCACCCCTACGTCCCGGGTGACCTCCGGCTCCGTGATCGGTAAAATCACAATGCTGGAGGCGATATGCTCGCTGAGCGCGATCTCCGGTAGAACGGTGAGACCCAGTCCCGCCGACACAAGGCCTTTGATCGCGTCCAGATCATCCCCCTCAAACGCCACCTTGGGCTGAAAGCCGAGATTGCCGCAGGCTTTCACGACGATGTCGCGCAGCACGAAGCCTTCGGGAAACAGCACGAACAAGTCCTCTTTCAGTTCGTTCAAATTGAGCGATTCTTTCTTCGCCAGCGGATGGTCCGCCGGAAGCAGGGCGACGAATTTCTCCTGAAACAGCACCGTTCCTTTAATTTGCGCTTCCTGCTGCGGGACGGGGCCCATGATCGCCAGATTCAGGTCGCCTTTGGCCACCCAATCGACCAACTCCCGGTAAGAGCCGTGCTGCAGTTGAAAATGCACCGCCGGATACCGCTCCCGGAAGCCTGAAACCGCCTTCGGAATCATCTGCGCCGCCATACTGCTCGGAAAGCCGATCCGCACCGTCCCCCGCTCGGGGTCCAAATATTCGCTGATTTCCTGCTGGGCGTTTTCAATCACCTTCATCAGGTGCTCCATATGCCCGAGAAATAACCGCCCGATCGGGGTCAGCTTCACCTTGCGTCCTTCATGAATGAACAGGTCCACCCCCAGCTCGGCCTCCAGCTTGAAAATTTGCCTGCTCACCGCCGACTGCGAAACATGCAGCGCATACGACGCTTCGGTAACATGCTCCAGCTTCGCGACCTCGATGAAATATTGGATTTGCCTCAGTTCCACGTCCGCACCTCCCCTAACAAAGAACGTCAGGTCTTTCAGGTTTTAATCCCCATTATATAGGTTAACCGCCGGGAACGGAAGCCCGCGGGATTCGCACCAGGAAAAGCCCGGCGCAGAGCCAGATGGGACCGCACGCTCAGGGGCAAGCGACAGGGCGGGTAGAGCCTCCGGCGACCAAAGACTGGGTGGAGTAGCCATATGGGGGGGGGGAATAGCTGCGCGGAGGGCGGAGTTACTTCGCGGGAAGCGAGAGTTGCTGCGCCGGAAGCGGGGTTACCGCGCGGGAAGCAAGAGTTGCTGCGCCGGAAGCAAGAGTTGCTGCGCCGGGAGCAAGAGTTACTGCGCGGGAAGCAAGAGTTGCTGCGCCGGGAGCAAGAGTTGCTGCGCCGGAAGCGGAGTTACCGCTTTTCCGGACATTAACGGGATTTTCTCCCGCTAATTTCCGGCAAAACCGCTGTTTCCGTGATTTAACTGGAATTTCTCCAGTTAAATTGGGCAGAAAGAGTTCAATTCTCCCCCGGGGGTACAATTAGCGGGAGAAATTCCAGCTAATTTGTTCAACTGAAGCTGATTCGGCATAATTACCGGGAGTTTTTCCCGTTAATCATCATCATCATTAAGCGGCATCAGATTGGCAGCATAGCACAGCCCCCATCAGCAGCAGCATACCATCGAAAAAGCCCAAAGGACGATATCCTTTGGGCTTCCGAATTCACCATTGAGGGCGATCCAGCTCATACAGGTTCCGGTACCGCGGCTCTCGCTCCATCAGTTCGGCGTGAGTCCCCCGCATGAGCACGCGGCCTTCCTCCATAAAAAGGATCTCATCCATCTCTTCCGCAAAAGCGAGATGGTGCGTGACCCAGATGAGCGTTTTGCCCGCCGTCGACCGGAAAATGGTCGACATCAGCTCACGTTCGGTTCGCGGGTCGAGCCCCACCGTCGGCTCGTCCAGGATCAGCACCGGCGTGTCCTGCAGCAGCACGCGCGCCAAGGCGACGCGCTGCCGCTCCCCGCCGGAGAAGCGCTGCCCGGTCTCCCGCATCGGCGTTTCCAGCCCCTGCGGGAGACCGGCGAGCAGTCCGCCGAGCTGCGCCCGCTCCGCGGCTCGGCGAATAGCCTCCATCTCCGCGTCCGGACGACCCAGCCGGATATTGTTCGCCACCGTCGTGTCGAACAAATGCGGGCTCTGGTTCAGCACGGAGATGATGCGGGGGATGCCGTCCCCGTAGGCGGCGGACGGCACCCCGTTGATCGTGACGGCCCCGGCCGCCGGGACCAGGGCCCCCTGAATCAGCTTCAGCAGCGTCGACTTGCCCGCTCCGCTGCGGCCGATAACGGCGACCCGCTTGCCCTGCGGGAGATCCAGCGTCACGCCGTCCACGGAGCGCGGCCCCTCCCTGCCGTAGGCGAAGGAGGCCCGCTCCAGCTTGACGTGCGCCCGCCGGGCCGCCGTCTCAAGCTCGGCGGCAGAGGGAACCGCCGCCGCAGCGCCCCCCGTTCCGCCTGTCGGCGGGGCATCCGCCGCGTTGGCCTCTTCGCTAGCGCCGCCGCCCGAAATCCGCTCCAGCCGGTTCAGCGATTCCCGGTACTCCGGCAGGCGCTGGACGGCCTCGGATACCGGCAGGAACGCATCCGCCAGCGGGAACACGACCAGCACAAAAGCGGCGATCAGCGTCGGGTTCAACTGCCCGGCCGCCACTTGGCCGCCGGACCAGTAAATCATCGATACGACCGTCAGCCCGACGACAAGCTGGCCGATAAAGGCCCGCCAACGCGCCCAGGCTCGCAGCTTCCGCTCCTTGCGAAGCACGGCTTCCTCGTCGCGTTCGTAGTCGTTCAGAAAGTCGGCCGCTCTTCCGCTGATCACCCAATCGCCGATCCCCATCACCGCATCGGTCAGCTTTTGATACAGCCCGTTTCGCTCCCGCTTGAGTGCGGCGTCGGCTCTCCGGGTCAGCATCAGCGAGATATAAGGCAGAACGGCGACGAGGATTAAAATGTAGAGGGCGACCAGAAGCGCAAACCACGGATCGAACACGCCGAGCGCAATCACCGCGGCCGCGTACAGCACCAATGCGATCAGGCTGGGGAAAACGGTGCGGATGTATACGTTTTGCAGCTGTTCGATATCGTCGGCCAACGCGCCGAGAATGTCCCCGGTCCGGTACCGGGAGCGGATGAACAGCGCCTGCGGTTCCAGAATCCGGTACAGGCGCACCCGCATTTTGGACAGGATCCGCAGGACCGCGTCATGCCCGACCAGCCGCTCCACATAGTGAAGAACGGCGCGGCCGATCCCGAAGGCGCGAACGCCGACGATCGGCACGTAAACGAGCAGGATATTGTAAGGCATCGTCGCCGATTTGGAGATCAAAAAACCGGAGGTAAACATCAGCATGGACGCCGCCAAAAGCGTCAACACGCCGAGAAGAAGATACAGGGCGAACCGGCCGCTGTACATTTTAAAATAAGGAATGATCCAGTCTTCCCGCCGCTTCATGCGTTCATCCCCTCCTGCTGCAGCGTCGCCAGCTTATAGTAGGCTCCCCGGCGGGCCATCAGCTCTTGATGGGTGCCGCTTTCGGCCACCTGTCCCCGCTCCATGACGATGATCCGGTCCATCTCCCGCATCCAGTGCAGGCGATGAGTGGCCAGAATGACAAGCTTGCCGGAGAACAGCGGAAGCATCGTTTCCTTCAGCTCATACTCCGTCTCGATATCGAGATGGGCGGTCGGCTCATCGAGCAAAATCACCGGCCGCTCGCTGAGCAGCGCCCGAGCCAGCGCCACGCGCTGCTCCTGCCCGCCGCTAAGCGGACGCCCGCCGCCGCCGATCGGCTCGTCCAGCCCGCGCGGCAGGCTGGCCACCAGGGCGCCGAGGCCGGCGGCTTCCGCGGCCCGCAGGACATCGTCCGGCCGGGCCTCCGGCTTGTTAAAGCGGATATTGTCAGCCAGCGTACCGCTGAAAATGTAAGGCTTTTGCGGGATATAGGTGATTTGCTCCCGCCACCGTTCCGGGCTCAAATCGCCCAGCCCACAGCCGTTCAGCTCGAAGCTGCCCGAGGTCGGCCGCAGGAAGCCGCCGAGCACGTCGATCAGCGTCGACTTGCCCGCCCCGCTCTCGCCGATAATGCCGATTCGGCCCATACCGCTGAACGTCAAGTTCACCCCGTCGAGGGAGGGATCTCCCTCTTCCTCGTGGCGCACCCCGATCCCCCGCAGCGCCAACGTGCTCCGCGGGGTCCACGTCAAATCGGCGCCGGCCGGCACCGGCGAGGCCTTCGCCGCCTCTTCCCCGGCGGCTCCGATAATCGCCTCCATCGCTTCGCCCGCCTCTTTGCCGTCCAGCGTCGCATGGTAGTCGGCGCCGACCATCCGCACCGGCAGGAAATACTCCGGCGCCAGGATCAGCACGGTCAGCGCAGGCAGCAATTCGATGCGCCCCTCGATTAGCGGCAGGCCCAGGCTGACGGCCACCGAGGCCACGGACAGCATCGTGATGAAATCGAGCGCGAACGAAGACAGGAACGCGACGCGCAGCGTCCGCATCGTCGCGGAGCGGTAGGAATCGCTGACGCGCTCGATGGAATCGATATGCGTTTTGCTCCGCCCCAGAAACTTCAGCGTCTCCAGGCCGCGCAGCGAATCGACGAAATGATTGGACAGGGTCCGGTAGGTCTGCCACTGGCGCTCCGTCTGCTTCCGTGCCGCCAGCCCGATCAAAATCATGAACACGATCAGAATCGGCATCGTCACCATCAGGATAATCGCCGAAGTCGCATTGAGCGTAAAGACGTACGCCAGCACCAATACCGGCGTTATTCCCGTCGCGAGCATCCGCGGCAGGAACAGCTCCAGGTAGTTCCGGAATTTCGTCACGCCCTCCAGCACCAGTGTAACCAGATTCCCCGTTCCTTCCTGTCCGGCAAACCGCGGACCCAGCTCAAACAGCTTGGCCAGCACCTGCCTGCGCAGCGACCGGCCGGTCTGCTCGGCAAAGCGGTAAGCTGTTTTTTGCATGAGCAAACCACATCCCTGCCGGACCAAAAACGCAAGCAGGAACAAACCGACCCCGCCGGCTTGTTCCTGCAGCTTGGCGCCGGCAAACAGGGCGGAGACGACCTCCGCCAGCCAGGTTGCCTGCAATATGATAGCGATGCTTTGAATCAGGGTCAGTCCGGCCATGATCGCCATGACCGGCTTGATTCCCCCGTACTTCATTAGTCCGCGACCCATTAGTACTCCAGATGCTCCTTTTCATGAACCCGTTTATGGAAAACAAAGTAGCTCCAAATCTGATATCCCAATACGAACGGCAGCAGCGTCAGCGCTACGATGGTCATCACCTTCAAGGAATATGGACCAGATGCCGCATTATTAATTGTAAGCGAAAACGTCTCATTAATCGAGCTAATCATAACGCGCGGGAACATTCCGACAAACACGCCGGAGATGGACAGCGCGATCAGCGCCCCCGTCATCCCGAAAGCCCAGCCGTCCCGCTGCTTCGACATGAACATGCCCGCCAGCAGGAAGCAGACGACGCCGACGACGGCCATGGCAGTCAAAATCCCCCCGCGGACTTTAAAGACGTCCGTTTGGAAGTAGGTCATGACGGCGAAGATGACGAACAAGGCGGCCAGCGGAATCAGCAGTTTTTGCGCCAGCTTGCGCGCACGCTCTCTCAAACTTCCCGTCGTACGGAGCGAAGCGAACATCAAACCATGAACCAGGCACAGAACGACAACGGTCACGCCGCCGACCAATGTATATAGATTGACCATATCGAACAATCCGGCTTTCATCTCCATATCCGCGTCGATCGGCAGGCCTTTAAGCAAGCCTGAAAATACGACGCCAAGGAGGAACGGCGGCAGGAGGCTGCCCGCAAAGATCGCGACATCCCAGGTACCCTTCCATTTTCCGTTGGCCACTTTGCCCCGGAATTCAAAAGCCACCCCGCGCGCGATCAGGGCAAGCAGCAGAACGACAAGCGGAGTGTAGTATCCGCTGAACAGCGTGGCGTACCAGTTCGGGAAAGCCGCGAACATCGCGCCGCCCGCGGTCAGCAGCCACACTTCGTTGGCATCCCAGAACGGACCGATCGAGTTGATCAATACGCGGCGTTCCATATCATTTTTGGCGAGGAAACGCGTACTCATACCGATCCCGAAATCGAATCCTTCGAGAAAGAAGAAACCGATGAACAGGACGGCTACTAGCACAAACCAAAGTTCATTAAGAGACAGCATGGTAACCCTCCTTCGCATAAGGATCGGACGAATGATCGTCGCTCGTGTTTTCGGCATTCGGACCCTTCTTGATCGTCTTCACGAACAGATAAACCATAACGATCGCCAAGGCGGTATAAATCGCGCAGTACGCGATCAGGGAGAACAGCAGTTGCCCGGAAGTGACGCTAGGCGAGACGCTGTCTTTTGTCTGCATCAACCCGAACACCGTCCAAGGCTGACGCCCGATTTCCGTCATAATCCAGCCCGCGGTGTTGGCGATGAACGGAAGCGAGATGCCCCACAGCATAAAGCGATAAAACCAAGTGTTCGGTTGATCCAGCTTTTTGCGCCAGGCCAGATATGCGCCGTACATACCCAACAGGATCATCAGGCAGCCTGCGGCGATCATGATCCGGAAACTCCAGAACGTCGTTCTTACCGGAGGGATATAGTCGCCGGGTCCATAGGTTTGCTCGTACTCCGCTTGAAGCTCGTGCATCCCTTTCACTTCACCGGAAAATTTGCTGTAAGACAAGAAGCTGAGCAGATACGGAATTTTGATTTCAAACGTGTTGCTCCCGCTGCCGGGATCAATATGGGCATACACGGTCCAAGGCGCGGGATCTCCGCTCTTGCCCCAAAGCCCTTCGGACGCCGCCATTTTCATCGGCTGGGTTTTCACCAGGTATTGCGCCTGCTGATGGCCGAACAGCGCCGTCGAGAAAGAGGCGATCAGGCCGACGATCACGGCGATGGTGAACGATTTTTTGAAAAATTGTACATCCTGCTTGCGCAGCAGCTTATAGGCGCTGATCCCCGTGATCATAAACGCGCCGGTTGCAAAAGCTCCCAATACGGTGTGCGGGAACTCCACCCACAGCTGACCGTTCGAGATCAACGCGAAGAAATCGTTCATCTCGGCCCGGCCGTTGTTGATTTCAAAGCCAACCGGTCTTTGCATAAAGGAGTTGGCCGCCAAAATCCAGAACGCGGAAACCGTCGTTCCGAGCGCCACCAGCCAAATGCTGAGCAAATGAACCTTCTTGGACAATCGGTCCCAGCCGAAGATCCATAGCCCGATAAAGGTGGACTCCATGAAGAAGGCGAACAAGGCTTCGACCGCCAGCGGGGCGCCGAAGACATCGCCGACGAACCTGGAGTAATCCGACCAGTTCATCCCGAACTGGAATTCCTGAATAATCCCCGTAACCACCCCGACGGCAAAGTTGATCAGGAACAGTTTTCCCCAAAACTTCGCCATCTTCTTGTACTCCTCTTTGCCTTTGACGACGTACATCGTCTCCATGATGGCCACGAGCAGCACAAGCCCGATGGACAAAGGCACGAAGAAGAAGTGAAAGATGGTTGTCGCTGCGAATTGAAGTCGTGCAAGCATTAACGGATCCATATTTTTCTTCCCTCTTTCTAATAATTCTTAACTAATGTGAATTCTATCACGGAATTATGAAGATACACGGGGTAAAAGTAATAATTTTGTGACAAGAATCACATGATAGATGTCACAATGGTGAACAAATTTGAAAAACCTTGATCTGACGCGGCTTTGCGACATGTACCTTATCTGTGAAAAATATGTGTCAGGGTGAATAAGCGGACAAAAAAGACCCGCGCTAATGGCGGGTCCTTCCATCGATCAAATGCCTTACGGTCAGCACGGGGTGGGTCCACAGCATCCGGGGTCCGGCATAACGCATCACCTTCCTGATGGCCTCCCTGGGCTCCGGCGCGTAGCAGTGCACCGGACAGGCGACACATGTCGTTTTGTTCTCGCCGAAACGGCAGTACGTCAACCGCTTAAGCGCGTAAGTCAGTAAGTCCTCGCATTCCCGGCATAACCGTTTCCCCTCGAGGCCGGGTGCGGAATCCGCCGCCTCTAAGGGCGCGGGTCGGGTCGCGGACCCAGGACCTGGTTTGGGTGCGTGTGCAGGTCCGGGTGCAGGTTCGGGTGTGGGTCCGGGTGCGGGTGCTGGTCCGGATGCTGGTCCAGGGGCGGACGTCGGCACGCCTTCCTCCGCTTGCGGTGCATGCGCTATTTGCGCCTGAGAGCGGTGCATCCTACCGCAGTAAAGGGCGATCATATGCTGCACCGTTTTTTTCTCGCGGCGGATTCGCGGTCCTTCCAGTTCCCGGCTCAAGGCTTGCTGCGTATCGTTTGCGTGACTCATAGGTCTCTCTCATCCTCCAGTGGGGTGATAGTGGGTCGATAGTTCCGGCCCGGAAAGCCGGGCGGGTGGATAAGGGCCTTTTTGGGCATTATTTTGTCGAATTTGTCCCTTCGGTGAGAAATAGCGGTCTTTTGGGGCCTTATTTTAGGAAAAAACAGGCCGAAACCTGATTTTGGGACCCGTATCAGTGAAATAAGGCCCTTTTTCGCCGCTATTTTTCCCAAAAAGGCGAATCGGGGCGAAATAACGGCCCAAAACGCCGTTATTATAACGGGCGGCAAGAGAGATTGCGGATCGGCAGCGCCATGGTCAGGTTTAAGGCAGCGTCAGTGCATAAAGAGCCCTTATTTACCTGCCCCGCTGCAAAGGGAGGGGCTGGGCTTGTCCGCCGCCGAACTTGTTTGTTGTTAAATCTCTTAGTGCTATGCCCCGAGCCAGCTCCGGCCATCCCCCCGCGCCTAACCGCGCGTCTTGACCGCGAACCCCCGCTGCCACAGCACCCAATTAGCCGCCAGCAGCAAGGCGGCGTAAATATAGACGCCAAAGCTCAGCAGAGTTGCCGCGTAATGGACGAGCGCCATTCCCCCGAGCAGCAGCATAAGCGGAATCGTCCGAAGTCCGTCGCTCTGCTGCGCCGTTTCGAATCGTTCCGAGAACGGCAGCGCCTTACTCAAGTATCCGAAACAGAGTACCGAATACACCAGAATCGCCAAGCCGGCGACGATCAGATCGGGGAGGATTCTCCAACCGAACAACACCGTGAACAAGGCCGCCTCCAGCACATAAACGGGCAACACCAATCGTACTATGGCCGCGATCAGCGTCCCGCGATAGATCGGAACCACGTCCTCTCCCAAAGGAAGCACCCGATAAACCCAGGCCGCCTTATAACTTCCCGAGTAGCGAAGCATGATCAGAACCGAAGGGACCAGCAAAGCGCAAAAGTAAATAAACAAGTATTTCGAGGTTCCCGGCAGACCGGCAAACCCTCGGCCTTCGCCCATAGCGAACAGGAAAATCAACGGAAAAATAAGCGAAAAACCAAGGGAAGGGTACACCTTCAGCTTAAACTCCCGCTCGTTTCCCATCATTGTCCAAGCGAAGCGGAAAAATACTTGTTCCTTCGCACTTGCGCACAGCAGCCGGGAGATGGTTTTCACCGCTTTTCCCGCGCCCTCTTTTTTCCGGGTGCCCGGATCGGCCAGCTTCTGTAAATATTTTTCCAGGGAAGGCATCACCCGAATGTAAACCAGAATCGCCGCCACAGGCACGAACAGGGCCAGCAGGGAAAGTACCAGAAGCACCCGGTTGCTGTCTCCATGGATCAGCACTTCATAAGGGGCTCCGAACCAGACGGGGGGGACCAAAAACTGCCACCATCTAGGCTGGATAGCCGCCTGCAGGTCGACAAACTCAAACAAGCGGAATAACAGTTGGTAGCCCAGCGCCAGGCCGATGGTCAGACCGATCTGCACATAATTGATCAGATCCTTGAGCCGCTCCCCGTCAAAAAATTTCAACACGGCCAGGTACATCAGCGCCGTAAACACCACGATCAGCAAGTCCATCCATATCAGTTCAGCCACAAACAGCAGCGCGAAGACAACCCCATGGCGATACAGGCCCACGGCAAACGGAACGACGCCTAAAGCTCCGGTTAGGCAGAACATGTAGATGAAGATATGCAGCGTTTTTGCCATCCCGATCGTCCTGGGCGTCACCGGCTTACTGAACAGAATGTGCCGGTCCCTGATGTCCAGAAGCACGGAGGAGAAATCCGAAATCAGCGAAGTCATGACCATAAACATAAGAATGCCGAACACCAGACTCATCTGAAAAATAAAGTTGTCTCCCAACGCCACAAACATCGAGCTTAGCGCCCCAAAGATGAGGTAGAGCCAAAGTGAGCTGAAGAATTGATTTTTCTCCGCTTCCTGTCCGTCATAGAGTTTATGGCCGGCCCGGTCCGCCTTCTTGCGGGCTTTCCCGATAATGGTAGGCACCCTGCGTCCGTCCATAGTCAGCTTGATTTGAAGGATGCGGCGCATCACCGGATAGTCCACGCCAAACCTCTCGAACAGTCCGCGGAACCCATCGAGAAATTTTAGTAGTCTCATCTCGTTCATCGGCTACACCTCTTGCACGATCGCCACGAATTGATCCGCGATTTCCTGATGCCGGTCAAATCCGGTGAGCTGATTAAAGACCTGTTCCAGCGATCCTTCCCGGCCTTGACCCTTCAACTCCTCAAAACTGCCGTCGGCCACGATCCGCCCGCCGTCCAGCAGAATGATCCGGTGGCTGATTTTTTCCACGACGTCCATAATGTGCGAGGAATAGAAAATCGTCTTCCCCTGCGCCGCCAATCGCGCCAGGATTTCCTTCACGACCATCACGCTGTTCGCGTCCAGCCCGCTGAGAGGCTCGTCCAGAAACAAAATATCCGGGTTATGCAAAAGGCTGGAGATCAGCAAAACCTTCTGCTTCATCCCCTTGGAAAATGTGGCAATGCGAACGTTGAACACGTCCTTTAAACCGAACTGCTCCATCAGAAGGCGGGCTTTCCGCTCGGCCGAATCTTCCGAAAGACCGTAAAGCTCGCCGATAAACGTTAAATACTCCTTGGCCGTCAACGTATCGTACATCTCCGCCGTCTCCGGCACGTAACCGATCCGTTTTTTGTATTCCACGCCGCCGTCCTGCGGGCGGGCTCCCAATATCCGCACCTCGCCGGTGTACCCTTCTACCAGTCCCAGCATAATTTTGACCGTCGTGCTTTTCCCCGCGCCATTCGGCCCGATATATCCGATGATTTGTCCGGGATGCACCTCCAGATCGATCCCGTTCAGCACAAATTTCTCGCCGAATCGCATTCTTAAATCCCGCATGGTGATGATAGGTTCGTTAGCGACAACCATTCTCTCAACCCTTTCTACGTGATTTTGTGCCTTATTTTTTCTCCTTCCCCTACTCCTCTAGGGCACCTCAATTAAAACCAATTATCCCGAATCAAAATAAGGAAATCAATTACATAAGGCATAAAAAAACGGAACCCATCGGCTCCGTCTATCATAGTTATGGTGTTTTCCGTCGATTACTCCCGCGCTCCCGCACCCGGCATAACCCCGCTGATGTCGACGCCCAGGCCTTGAGCTACGCGCATCCCATACTGAATGTCAGCCCGGAAAAAGTTGCAGATCGCCCGCAATTGCGTTTGTTCCGGCGTTTGACGCAGGTCATTGACGAGATTGCTGATCAAATGGGCCTGCTCTTCCGGCGTAAAGCTGCGATACAGTTCACCCGCCTGCGTAAAGTCGTCGGTTTTGGCGATCCGCTCACGGCCGATCTGTCCGCTAACCGGAACAACGCTGTCGCGGTAGCGCGGATCCTCCTTCGGGCTCTCCTCCGAGCTGTTCGGCTCGTAATTGACCGGCGACGGATCCTGCATGACATTCATCAAGCCGTCCCGCTGATGATTGCGAACCGGGGCGTACGGGCAGTTCACCGGAATTTGCAGGTAATTCGCCCCCAGGCGGTATCGCTGCGTATCCGGATAGGAGAACAGCCGCCCTTGCAGCAGTTTATCCTCCGACGGCTCAATCCCCGGCACCAGAGCGCTCGGCGAGAAGGCCGACTGCTCCACTTCGGCGAAAAAGTTGCCGGGATTGCGGTTCAGCGTCATCGTCCCTACCGGAAAAAGCGGGTAATGGGATTCCGGCCACACCTTGGTCGGATCGAGCGGATCAAATCCCCATTGATCCAGATCTTCCACCGGCATCAATTGGACGTTCAGCTCCCACTGCGGAAAATTCCCTTCTTCGATCCGATCGTACAGATCGCGGGTCGCGTGGTTGAAATCGCCGCCCTGGACTTCGCGCACTTCGTCCGCCGACAGGTTCACTACGCCCTGCTTCGATTTCCAGGTATATTTGACGTAACAGATATCCCCTTCGGCGTTGATCCATTTGAAGGCGTGAACGCCGAACCCGTCCATTTGCCGATAGTTCGCCGGGGTCCCGTTGTCGGAGAAGACCCAAGTCATCATATGGGTCGATTCCGGCGACAGGGTCATGAAATCCCAGTAGCGGGCCGGATTCTGGATATTGGTATCCGGCGCAGGCTTCAAGGAATGCACCATATCCGGAAACTTGATGGCATCGCGGATAAAGAATACGGGGAGATGATTCCCGACCAGATCGTAGTTCCCTTCCTCCGTGTAAAATTTCACCGCAAATCCCCGCGGATCCCGCGCCGTTTCCGGCGAGCCTTGGCCGTGGATCACCGTGGAAAACCGGACGAATACCGGTGTCTCCCGCCCGGCTTCCTGCAAAAAATGCGCCTTAGTGAACCGCGACATGCTGTGCTCCGTCACAAATACCCCATGGGCTCCCGCGCCGCGCGCATGGACGACCCGCTCGGGAATCCGCTCCCGGTCGAAATGCGCCAGCTTCTCCAGCAGATGGTAATCTTCCAGCAAGGCCGGCCCGCGCTGTCCCGCCGTTCGTGAATTTTGGTTATCGCCGACCGGGGCCCCCTGATTTGTCGTTAACCTGTTGTTCATATATATCATCCTTTCATGCTCGTTATTATATTTAGACTTGATCTAAGTTCTAAAATAGATTCTAACATGTTCATTGAACTATTGCATGAAGGTTAGATGAGGGATGGATGAAGTTAAATTTTGAATCTTTTCGTTGGGACGAGGCGTATATTAATAAAATTAATCATTCGGGAGGTCTCCGATTGTTCATTCTAGTTCTCGTAGTTGCCATCGTTATACTGGCCTTGCTCCTTTTCGCGGGATTAGCCAAATATTTAAAGAAGAAAGATGCCCAAAAAACGGAGCAGGACGTTCTGAAGTTTATCGCCAATCATCCGGAGCGTGTCTCCATGCACGTTATTGAAAATGGGGAAGAAACCGTGTCCTATGGGGCCGATCGCAAGCGTCCGCTGGCCAGTGTGGTCAAGCTCGTCATTGCGGCCGAATTTGCCGAGCAAG
This sequence comes from Paenibacillus faecis, assembly GCF_008084145.1. Lineage (GTDB taxonomy): Bacteria > Bacillota > Bacilli > Paenibacillales > Paenibacillaceae > Fontibacillus > Fontibacillus faecis. The sequence goes on from NZ_VSDO01000003.1 coordinate 285,883, forward strand.
CGGCGGAAGGAAGAATTTTAGCGGAGGAAAGGGTCCACTTAAGAAATCTGGAGCGGTTTTATATCCCAGGGACGGACGGAAACGCCCATCCCGAATGGCTGGAAAGCCTTGGGGACATCTCGGCCGCCGAAGCCACGGTTCCGCTGCTTGAAGTGGCCCGGGGCATGATCCGCTTCAGTTCCAACGCCAATACCGAGTACTTGCTGGAAAAATTGGGACTGGATCGGGTCAATCGGCGGATCGGTCTGCTCGGTTTTAAAGAACATGATCCGGTCTACCCGATTTCTTCATCCATGCTGAGCTACAGCTATCTCATGGAGACCCGGGAGCTGACGCACCGTCAGGTCTTGGACGTAATGAAGCGGTTTTCGTATGAGGACATGGCGGATCTGGCAAAAGACATTTTCGTCCGGATCTCACAGGATTCCGCCTGGTTGCAGAGATTAAGCCGGACACGGTCCCCGCTGGCCGCCCAACGGATTTGGTCCGCCAAACTCCCCGGAGCGACGGCCCGGGAGTATGCGCATCTGCTGCGGAGCATCCAGCGCGGCGACCTGCTGTCTCCCCGAGCGGCCGAAATCATGCTTGACCTGCTCGGGCGTCCTCAATCCCCCGACTCTCCGTTTCAAGCATTGGGCGGCAAAGGCGGTTCGACCCTGACGATCCTCAACCAGGCGCTGTACTGTGAGGACGCCTCGGGGAATCAAACACAGCTTGCGGTGTTTATCCATGATCCCGACGGGATGGAACTGCTCTGGCTGAACCACAAGCTGGATCTGTTCCTGCGGGAATACCTGACCAATCGGAGCTTCAAAGAAGAGGTGAACCGGACGTTAAAATAACCGCTATTATTTCCACCGGGCTGCCCGCTACGACCACAAACGCTGCCAAAAACAAGCGAAAAACCCGGACCGCCAATAGGTCCGGGTTACGCTTATTGCCCCAATTAAATTACTTGATTCCCTCTTGCACTTCCTTCAGCATTTCCGGAACGGACAGCAGGCCGCCGCCGGACAAGTACCAGTAGTTGGCGTCGAGATAAACGATGTGGCCGTCTTTATACGCGTTCGTCTTCTTCACGAGGTCGTTCTCCACCAGCTTGGCCGCGGGTTCGGCCTGCTTGCCTTCCTCGGTCACGACCGCGTCGCGGTCCACGACGAACAAGTAGTCCGGGTTCTTCTCGGCGACGTATTCAAAAGAGATCGAATCCCCGTGCGTATCCGCTTTGATATGCTCGTCGACCGCCGGAACGCCGAAGACGTCATGAATGATGCCGAAGCGTGAGCCGGGGCCATAGGCGCTGACTTTGCCGCCCGTCGTCAGAATGATCAGGCCCTTCTTGTCGCTGCCCGATGCCGAATCATGCAGCGCTTTGATCGAATCGTCCAGCGCCTTAAGCTCCTGCTCCGCCTCGGTTTCTTTGCCGAAGATCTCGCCGAGCGTTTTGACGTTCTCCGTGAAGGAGCCCATATAGTTGGCCGTATCGACGCCCATAAAAATCGTTGGCGCGATCTTGTTTAACTCTTCATAAGCCTCGGAGGAGCGACCGGAGATAAAGATCACGTCCGGTTCGAGCGCGTTCAGCTTCTCGAAATCCGGCTCGAACAGGGTTCCCGCGTTCGTATATTTGCTGTCTTCGTATTTCTTCAGATGCGCCGGCAAGCTGGCCTGCGGCACGGCGGCAACTTCCACGCCCAACTTGTCGAGCGTTTCCAGCACACCGTAGTCAAAAACCACGACCTTGCCGGGATTCTTCTTCACCTTGGCTTCGCCCAGTTTGTGTTTGATCGTCAGTTCACCGGCTTCGGACGTGGTGGCGGCTTCCGCCGGCCCCGCCGTATTGGCCGTACCGCCATTGGCTCCCGAAGAGCCTTCGCCTGCATTGCCGCCGTTCTTGCCGGACCCGCAAGCCGCCAAAACCGCAATCATCAGAACCGTAGTGAGCAGCAAAGCTATTTTCTTTCCTTTATACATCTGAATTACCCCCATATTTCCAAAGTTATTTTTAAGCAAAATACACGCAAATTTTGTTGCCCCCAATGTCCTGCACCGGAATCTCCATGTCATAAACCTCGCGCAGGACCGCGGTGTCCATAATTTCCTCCGTGGTGCCTTCCTTGACGACAGCGCCGTCCTTCAACGCCACGATGTAGTCCGAATAGCAGGAGGCGAAATTGATGTCGTGAATGACCAGCACGACCGTTTTGCCAAGCTCATCGACCAATCTGCGCAGCACCTTCATGATCTGGACCGAATGTTTCATATCCAGATTGTTCAGCGGCTCATCGAGCAGAACGTACTCCGTGTCCTGGGCGATGACCATGGCGATGAAAGCCCGTTGCTTTTGCCCGCCGCTGAGCTCGTCGAGGAATTTATGCTGCATCGGCTCGAGATCCATATAGCGGATCGCTTCCCGGACATGGGCTTCATCCTCCTTCGTCAGCCTGCCCTGCGAATAGGGGAAGCGCCCGAAGTTGACCAGATCCTTGACCGTCAGCCGGATGTTGATATGGTTGGACTGCTTGAGAATCGAGATTTTCTTCGCCAGGTCGTTGCTCTTCCATTTCCCGATTTCCCGGTCCTCGATCAGAATGTCGCCCTCATCCTTGGCGATCAGCCGGCTGATCATCGACATCAGCGTGCTTTTGCCGGCTCCGTTCGGCCCGATAAAAGAGGTGATTTTGCCCTTGGCGATATCGAGCGAAACGTTATCGATCACTTTTTTGCCGCCGTACTGTTTGGAAACTCCTCTGACCTTTACCACGATTTATTCTCCTTTAGCAGCAGATAGATGAAGTACACCCCGCCGATAAAGTTGATGATTACGCTGAGCGAAGTGGAAAAAGTAAACACTCGTTCAACCAGCAGCTGACCGCCGGCGAGGGCGATGTAGCTGATCAGGGACGCGCCGAGGATCAACGTTTTATGGCGGAAGGTGTTCAGAAACTGATATGCGACATTCGCGACCAGAAGACCGAGAAACGTAATCGGCCCGACCAATGCGGTGGAGATCGAGATGAGCACCGTAACCACAATCAGCATGCGTTTAACGACATATTCGTAACTGATGCCCAGGTTCACCGCATGATCCCGGCCGAGGGCGAGCACATCCAGATACTTGGTGAAGCCCGCAAAGTAAATCCCCGTAAGGACCACTCCCACCGCCGACAGCAGCAGGAGATCGGAGTTCACATTATTGAAGCTCGCGAACATTTTGTCCTGAACGACCATGAACTCGTTGGGATCCAGCAGTTTTTGCATAAACGACGTAACGCTGTTGAAAAAAGTGCCGAAGATCAGGCCGATCAAAAGCAGATGATAAATGTTGCGGCCCTCTTTCTTAAAAAGCAACCTGTACAGCAGCAGGGAGAACACCACCATCAGCGCGACGGTCCCCACAAACCGGAGGTTCTGGTTCATCAGGGTCAGGGTCGCTCCGCCGAGCAGAAAGACGATCAAGGTTTGCAGCAGCATGTACAGCCAATCCAAACCGATGATGCTGGGCGTCAGAATACGATTGTTCGTAATCGTCTGAAACACCACGGTGGAAAAGGCGATCGCCGTTCCGGTGAGAAGGATGGCAATCAGCTTCTTTCCCCTCCTCGGGAGAATGTAATCCCAGTGCCCTCCCGCATCGATCGTCATGAACACGACCGTCAGCAGCACGGCGATGCCGGCAAGGAGCCAAAGTTTTGTTCTATTGCTCATAGGTCCGTCTCCTCATCAGCAAATACAGGAAAATGCCGCTGCCGATCACGCCAACCGTCAAGCCGATCGGGACTTCATACGGATAGATGATCACCCGGCCCAAAATATCGCAGGCCAGCACGAACACCGCGCCCAACAAAGCCGTATGCGGCAGATTCTCTTTCAGGTTGTCTCCCCGGTACATCGTAACCAGGTTCGGGATGATCAGCCCGAGAAAAGGGATCGAGCCCACCGTCAGAACGATGACCGAGGTGACGAGCGCCGCCAAGACCAGGCCCACATTGACGACCTGTCTGTAATTCAGGCCCAGGTTGACGGAAAACTCCTCACCCATGCCGGCTACCGTAAACTTGTTGGCGAAGACGTACGCCACGATCACCATCGGCACACTGATGTAGAGCATTTCGTAACGACCCTGCATAATCATGGAAAAGTCCCCGTTCAACCAGGCGGACATGCTTTGAATCAAATTGTATTTATACGCGAAAAACGTAGTCGCCGACTCGACGATGCCGCCGAACATCAACCCGACGAGCGGGATAAAAATCGTATCCTTGTATCGGACCCGGTCCAGGATCTTCATGAATATGAACGTTCCCGCCAAGGAAAAGACAAAGGCTACCGCGATCTTGACAAGCGGCCCCGCCGATGTGAACACCAGCAGCGATACCATAATGCCGAAGCTGGCGGAATCCAGCGTACCGGCTGTCGTAGGCGACACAAACTTATTCCGGGTCAGCTGCTGCATGATCAAACCGACGATGCTCATGCTGGCACCGGCGATCAGAATGCTGACAAGCCGCGGAATCCGGCTGATCCAGATTAACTCCCAGGCCTCGCCGCCGAATTGCAGCAGCTCGGCGAATGAAATGCGCTGAGCTCCGATAAACAGAGAAGCGATAGATAATAGAATTAGTAATGATGCCAGGATTCTTTTCATGGTTGGATTCGTCCTTACTTGACTTCCTCTGGCCTGGAGGAAGATAAAGTGATAACCTGCCGGCAAGACAGACGATCTCGTTATTAATAATGATATTCATTATCAATTAGCTAGATTGAATTATACCGTCCTGTTTTTCCGACTGTCAATCGTTTTCAAATTAAAAAATTTATCCGGTTCCGGGGACGCAGGTCATAGAATCTATTGTGCGAACATATGTTTTGAATTACAATAAATTGGAGATATCGGGAAATGTTATAAAGTGCCTTTCAGTATAACCATACATAGGAACCAACACTGGGAAGGAGTGGACGATTTGTCGGAACAGATCGAGAAACTTGACGGAACCCGCAAGCGAAGGAGGCGTTCCCTCGCCCATTACCGGGAAATGCTCGAAAAGTATGTTTTTCCCCAGCGGAAGCTGCTTGGGGCCCTTGCCGTACTTCTTACGGCGTCCATCGTCCTGCAGCTGGTAAATCCGCAAATCATCCGCTATTTTATCGATACGGCCCAAGGCGAAGGCAGTCTGAAAGCGCTGTATTACGCGGCGGCGGTCTTTATCGGCTTCTCGCTGGTGCAGCAGCTCGTCTCCGTCTGGGCCGCCTATTACAGCGAGAACCTCGGCTGGACAACGACCAATCTGCTGCGGGCCGATCTGGTGCGGCATTGCCTCTCGCTCGACATGTCCTTTCACAAGAAACATACGTCGGGGACGCTGATCGAACGGGTGGACGGGGACGTAAACTCGCTCGCCAACTTTTTTTCCAGCTTTATCATTCATCTTCTCGGCAACTTGATTCTCATGCTCGGCATTCTTCTCCTGCTCTTCCGGGAAAATATCTGGATCGGCGTCGTTATGACCTTGTTCGTGATCGGAGCGGGCTTCGTCCTGCAATGGATCCGCAAGATCAACGTCCCCGTCTGGAAAAAATGGCGGGCTCAGAACGCGGAGCTGTACGGCTTCATCGGCGAGCATCTGGAAGGCACCGAGGATACCCGGGCCAACGGCGCCGCCGGCTACGTCCTGAACCGTTTCTACGAGCTGTCGCGGCGCATGCTTCCCGTCCGGATCCGGGCGTTCCTCGGCTTCGGCATGATGTGGAGCACCACGATCGTGGTGTTCGCGCTCGGGAACGCGGCGGCTTTCGTCGTCTGCGCCTGGCTATGGAAACGCGGCGAGCTGACGCTCGGTTCCATTTATCTGGTGTTCTACTATACGGAGCTGCTGGCCAAACCGATCGAGAAAATCCGCAGCCAATTGGAGGATTTGCAAAAAGCCGACGCCAGCCTGATCCGCGTCCGCGAGCTGCTCGCCACGAAGCCGCGGATTTCCGACGGCCCGGGGGCTCCGCTGCCGGCCGGCCCGCTGTCCGTGCGTTTCGACCGTTTGACCTTCGCCTACGAGGAAGACGGGGAGCCTACCCTGCACGGACTGGATTTCACGCTCAAGCCGGGGCGGACCCTCGGCTTGCTCGGGCGCACCGGCAGCGGCAAGTCGACGCTCGCCCGGCTGCTTCTGCGCTTTTACGATCCGCAGGAGGGAGCCATCGAGCTGTCGGGCGTCGATATCCGCCGCTGCAAGCTGCATGAGCTGCGCGGCGGGGTCGCGATGGTGACGCAGAACATCGAGATTATGGAGGGGACCGTCCGCGACAACCTTTCCCTGTTCGACGAACGGATTCAAGATGAGGACATTCTCGCCGTGCTGAAGGAGATCGGTCTTGAGGAGTGGTTCCGCTCGCTGCCGGACGGCCTGGACACGGTCCTCTCCTCCGGCGGAGGGAGCCTGTCGGCGGGCGAGGCCCAACTGCTCGCTTTCGCCAGGGTCTTCCTCAGCGATCCGGGGCTTGTCATTCTGGACGAGGCTTCGTCCCGTCTCGACCCGCTGACCGAACACCGGATCGAGGCGGCGATCAGCCGTCTGCTCGAAGAGCGGACGTGCATCATGATCGCCCACCGGCTGGCGACAGTGCAGCGCGCCGACGAGATCGTGATCCTGGAACGCGGGCGGATTATCGAACACGGCCCGCGCGAACGATTGGCCGCCGACCCCGATTCCCGGTTCAGCCGGATGCTGGCCGTCGGACTTGAGGAGGTGCTGGCATGAATACGCGGCATTTTTTTTGGAGGCTGCTCGCCTATCGCCCGGTTTACTATCTGGCCAATCTGCTGGCCTGGACCGTCATTCATATGGCTCCCTTGCTTCCCGGCCTGATCACGAAGGCTTTCTTCGATGATCTTGAAGGGAGTTACAATTTCCCTTACGGCGTTTGGGGAATCGCCGCCCTGCTCGTGGGAGCCGCGCTGGCGCGCGTGGCGCTGATCGCCGCGGGCATGTGGACCGACGCCAGCTTCCGCTTCCGCATCAGCGCCCTGCTGCGCCGGAATATGCTGGCTCACGTGCTGCAACAGCCCGGCGCCAAAGCGATCCCGTTCTCACCCGGAGAAGGGATCAGCAATTTCCGGGATGACGTCGACCAGACCGAAGAAGCGGTGAGCTGGTCCGTCGATACGCTCGGCCTGGTCGGCTTCGTCATCGTCTCCAGCTATATTTTGATCTCCATCGACGCGCAGATGACGTTCTTCGTGTTCGTCCCGTTGATTCTGGTCGTCACGGCGGCGCAGGTGGCGACGGCGCGCATCCAGAAATACCGGGCGGCCAGCCGCGCGGCCACGGCCAAGGTGACGAGCTCGATCAGCGAGATGTTCTCGAACGTCCAGGCGATCCAGGTCGCCGGGGCCGAGGCGCGAATCGTGCGCCGGTTCGAAACGCTGAGCGACGAACGGCGGCGGACGATGGTCAAAGACAAGCTGATGACCGAGGCGCTGTCTTCCGTCTTTACGAATTCCGTGAACCTGGGCACCGGCCTGATTTTGGTGCTCGCCGGCTACAAGATGCGCAGCGGTACGTTCTCGGTGGGGGATCTGTCCCTGTTCGTGTATTATCTGACTTTCGTTACCCAATTAATTTCCAACGTCGGCAATTTTATGACGTTCTACAAGCAGATGGCCATCAGCTTCGGCCGCATGAAAACGATGCTTCAGGGGGCTTCCGCCCGGGTCTTGACCCTGCCGGCGTATATCGGGATCGGGAAGCGGCGGCTTGTCGAGGATGAGGCCCACGAGGGCAGCGGCGGCCAGTTCGCCGGAGACGGCAATGCGGCGACACCGGCACAGGCGGAGCCTTTACGGGTGCTGGAAGTCCGCGGGCTCACCTACCGCTATCCGGAGACGGGCCGGGGGATCGAAGCCATCGATCTGCGGCTTGAGCGCGGATCGTTCACCGTGATCACCGGCATGATCGGCTCCGGCAAAACGACGCTGCTGCGGGCGCTGCTCGGCCTCCTGCCGGCGGAGTCCGGCGAGATCCGCTGGAACGGCCGTCCGGTGGAGGCACCGGCCGATTTCTTCGTGCCGCCGCAGAGCGCCTACACGGCGCAGATTCCGCGCCTGTACAGCGATAAGCTGCGCGCCAACATCCTGCTCGGGCTGCCCGAAACCGGGGACAGCCTGGCGCAGGCGCTTCACGCCGCCGTCATGGAAGACGACGTGGCGCAGCTGGCGGACGGCCTCGACACGATGGTCGGGCCGCGCGGCGTCAAGCTCTCCGGCGGCCAGGTCCAGCGGACCGCGGCCGCGCGGATGCTCGTGCGCGACGCACAGCTGTACGTGTTCGACGACTTGTCGAGCGCGCTCGACGTCGAAACCGAACGGCAGCTGTGGGAGCGGCTCTTCCGCGACCGAGGCGAGGCGACCTGCCTCGTCGTGTCGCACCGCAAGGCCGCGCTCTCGCACGCGGACCATATCATCGTGCTGAAGGACGGCACGATTGAAGCCGAGGGCACGGCCTCGCAGCTGCTCGCCGTGAGCGACAGTTTCCGCCGCCTTTGGCACGGCGAAGACTCGGCCGCGGCCGCGGAGCCGAGCGCTGCGCCCGGCGGTGCCGGCCGCTGATGCGCCGGGGCACGCCAAACGCCGGACCCTGACCGAGGCTAACGGATGAAACCCGCTGGTTTGTGGCATTATAACGCAGGGAGCACTTATTTTGATCCTTGCGAAGGGGGAGCACCAACGTGGAGAACTTGCATGAATTCGTGGAGAAGGTCCACGACAAGCAGGAGAAAGACGCCCGTAACCGCAAGCGCGGCAAAGGCAATCCGGCGGGCCAACTGCCGACCAAACAGCACGGCACGCAAAAATAACGCTTTTGCCCAAAAACAGGAAAGCCGTCTTCCCCGCGTGGTGCGGAGGAGGCGGCTTCTTGTCAATCCTTAGGTATGATCATAGCTGTCCCGTCCCGAAATAAATTCGTCCGGCGTACTTCCCCCGGTCGAGGAATGATTTTTGATCTGGCTGAGCCGTCCGGACCTTCCTTCTCCGCCATTGCCGGTCGTGGCGTTCTGGGCGTTGCTGCTGCCGTTGCCCACCCGCCGATTGTACTTCTCGCCTTTGTTTGCCATGTGCATGCCCTCCCGAAGTCAGTCGTAGCTGAAGCAGGCCAGTCGCTTAGCCTGATCCTAGCATTTGAAAGGGGGAGCTTTTTTATTCCGTCAGTCGACGGGAAGGCGGTGGTCGGCGGTTGTAATGTCCTTGAATTAACCAATCAACGGGAGAACCTTCCGCTAATGTCCCAACAGACAACCTTGATAACATAAAATTCCTGCATATCTGCATGTTTTTTTCTGCTTTGGAACAAAAATTTAAAAATCCCTGCAATTCTGCAGGAATTTTCGACGAAACCGGCTCGTTTCTCTAAAAGCGCTAGAAATTCCTGCAGATTTGCATCTTTTTTCGCATCCGCTCGTGAATTGGTCAAAATTCCTGCAGATTTGCATCTTTTTGAGTTGGAAGGGATGGAAAGTTTGGAAAGTGTGCTAAGCACCTTGATTGCCGTGGGCTAAATGCGATTTGGATGCCTGCCGCTCCCTATTCCTTGATCGTTACCGTGACCGGCGACCATTCGGCGATGACCGTTTGGCCGTGCACGGAAACGCTGCCTTCGGGCGTGAGATCCTTCTCGGTCATGATGCCGAGCGCGATGGTGAAGCGGTTGAACTTGATCGGAATCCCGCTCTCACGGCGGATCTCCGTCCCGTTCAGGCAGAATACGGCTTCATCCGTGCCGCGGTTATAGGTGATTTTGTAGGTATTGAATTCCCGGGCTTTAAAGTCCGTATCCTCTTTGAACACGCAGAAATATTTGGTTTTGTCGCTGGCCGGCACCTGTACGCCGGGAAAAGGAAGCACCGCATACACGCTGGCATATTTATCGTTGCCCGCGAAGAAGTCGAGCGCGGCGCCCGTCGTAAAATCGAGCAGGTTCAGCGAGACATAGCCGTCGTACAGATCGCCGGGGACTGTATTTTGGGTCCGGGCACGAATTTGCAGCTCGAAGCTGACCTCCCCCGCCTCCGGCACAACGACCTCCTCCACGGAATAGTACATATGCTTCGCATTGTCCAAAATCTGCACCTGATGATGCTGCCGGCTCAGCGGCGCCCGTACATACAGTATTCCGTTACGCACAATGACCACAGCCTCCGGTTCCCGGTATTCCCAGAAGGATCCGTCAGGCAGCGGAAAACCGCCTATCTTCCAAACCTGTCCTTCATTCAGAATTGTATGAAAATCGCCGAACACTTTTTGCTGTTCCATTCTGCTTCGCCTCGCTTTTTAAAATGACTTTTTACGATGATGAAGATGACGATAAAGCTCTAACCCCTATCCCAGTTGAATCAGCCCCTGCACCAGCAGCGCCGCCATTATGATCAGACCGCAGCGGATCGAGGCCTTCAGGGATGCGCCCATGAGCGGGAGGTAAGCCGCGGAAGGGTTATGTTCCTTAAGCCGCCCGTAAACCCGGTACAACGGAATGGCGGTAAAGAGCGCCAGCAAGGCATAAACCGGCACCACTCCGCCGATGACGCAGAGGATCAAAAACCCGTAGGCCAAAAACAGCAGCGCCTTGGAAAAATGAAGCGCCCGCTGTTCGCCCCAAACGACGACGAGCGTATTTTTGCCGGCCTGCCGGTCCGCCTGCCAATGCAGGAAATGATGGTTGAACAGCACCAGCGTCGTCAACAACCCTACCGGCATCGAGAGCAGCGCCGCGGATAGCGACAACTCCCCCGTCTGCACATAATAGGCCCCCATGACCGGAAGGACGCCGAAGGACAGCAGAATCGCGACTTCGCTGAGCCCCTTTCCACGGTATCCGAACCGGATCGGCGGAGCCACATAGAAATAGGCGATCAGGCCGCCGAGCCCCCCAAACAACAGAACGGGCCAGCCGCTGTAAACACTGAGAACAACGCCGCACAGCACCGCGATTCCGAGCAAAAGCCAGGTAATCCCCGCAAAGGTTCTTTCCGACATGAGCCCGCCGGACAGAAAGCCCGAGTTGGTCGTAATGACTTCCGGCGTTTCTTTCGCTGTCACATCCGCTCCGTTGCGGTAATCCCATAAATCGTTAATCATGTTCGAGAACAAATGGGCCGCCCCCGCACCGATCAACGTCAATATAAACAGCATCGGGTGAAACACGCCTTTCCGCATAAAGGCCCCCAACGCGCCCAAAAACACGGGTACCAGCATCACCGGGATGACCTGAAACCGGGATGCTTTTCTAAAGGTTGTCCATAGGTCCACCGGTTCTTACACGCTCCTCTTTTTTAAGTGTGTTAAAAATATCACTATTTCATTATACATCATATCAAAGGGCGCGTCGGACCCGGGATGAACTGGACTTAGGTCCAGGATTTTACTTCCCCAGAGACCGAAGATGGCTTACCATTTTTGTAGTATGCTGTGACAAGATGAATCAAGTATAAAGGAGCGATTGACTTTGATGAGTAAAAAGACCACCTGGCTCGGCCCCGTGCTGATCCTGCTCGGTTTCTATCTGTTCTTCTTCCGCAAGGAGGCGATCAGCACGGGCACATTGTTCGGAACATTTTGGGCCACCCTCTTCATTATCCCGTTAGGGCTGTTCTTCCACTGGTTGTATTTCTCCATGACGAACCGGAGAGCGACCGGATTATTGATCCCCGGAGGCATTCTGTTTACGGTGGGCCTGGTCTGCCAAGTCGCCACCCTGTTCGACAGCTGGCAATATCTATGGCCCGGGTTTATCCTCGCTCCCGCCGTCGGCCTGTTTGAGTTCTATTGGTTCGGCAACCGGAACAAATACCTGCTGATCCCGATTAATATTCTGGCCGTCCTGTCCCTGCTGTTTTTCGCCGTATTTTCGTTCGGCACGCTGTACAACCGGATGATTTTCGGACAACCCGTACTGGCGATCGCTCTGATCGTTATCGGCGCAGGCGTGATGGTCGCTCCCAAGAAAAAACGGTACTAACGCACAGCCAGGCGGTTTCTCCAAAGCAAAGAGTATCGCGGAAATTGACCGGAATAACGGTCTTTTGGGCCGTTATTTCGCCCCGATTTGCGTTTTCGGGAAGAATAGCGGCGAAAAAGGGCGTTATTTCACTGATACGGGTCCCAAAATCAGGTTTCGGCCCGCCTTTTCCTAAAATAAGGCCTCAAAAGACCGCTATTTCTCACCTAAGGGACGAATTCGACAAAATAGTGCCTCAAAAAGCCCTTATCCACCCGCCCGGCTTCAAAGGGAGGCGGTTACGGGCACTAGACCCTTCGGTTAATGCAACGCTAGTGTCGAAAAAGGCCCTAAACTTTCCGGTCTCCCGCTTTTTTGGCGGGAGGCCCTTTTATGCTGCGGCGAGATCAAGGTCCAACAGGAGCAAGATCTCCCATTGACATCCTCCCATGCCATTTTTATAATAAAGCTAAAATAACCAATGTTGGATATGTGCCAGAAATTACTCTACATCCGCAAAAGGAGATCCCCGTGACCAATCTGATTATACTGGCCCTGCTTCGCGAACGTCCGATGCACGGGTACGAGATTCAACAAATGATCCAGACGAGCCGGGTGGACACTTGGGCTAACCTGCTGTCCGGTTCGATCTATTACGCATTGAACAAAATGGAGCAGGAGGGCCTGATCCGGACGGAGGCCGAGGAACGCACCGGAGCGCGGCTGCGGAAGATCTACGCCATCACCGAAACGGGCGAAGCGATGTTCCAGCGGATGGTCCGCGAGTCGCTGACGATCACCCCGCACTCTGTAAAGAGCGATTTTTCTTTGGCGCTCAGTTGGGTGACCACCGTCCCCAAGGAAGAATCGATTCCTCTTTTGCGGCAAAATTTGCAGCAGTTGGAGGAAACGCTGGAAATGTGGCGGGTCGGGCGGGAAGTCAAGGGGGCGTACGGCGTGCTGAACGGCTTCACCGAAGCGGCCTTCGACAACGCAATGGCTCTGCTTGAGCTCGATATCGATTATCTTAAGCGGATCATTGCGCTCGTGGAGGAGTCATAGGAAAAAGAAAAGCAGCGCCTGGACAGGTGTTGCCTCTTTTTTACCCTTATAACCAACATTGGATATAACACATTGGTCAAAGAGGAGGAACTTCAAGCATGTCTCTGTTTATCGAAGCAAACCAATTAAAAAAGCGCTATGGGCAAAAGCAAGCCGTCAACGGGCTCAGCCTGGAAATTCGCCGGGGGGAAGTACTGGCCATGATCGGGCCGAACGGCGCGGGCAAGTCCACCACCCTGGATTTACTGCTGGGGCTTCGCCGCCCGGACGAAGGCTCGGTGCGCTACTGGTGCGCGGAGCCCCGCCAACATATCGGCGTGCAGCTTCAATCCACGCCGTTCTTCTCCGGCTTCACCGCCCGGGAGAACATGGCGATGTTCGCCGCCTTCTACGGCGTCCGGCTTTCGCGGCGGCAGATCAACGATTTGCTGACGCGCTGCGGGCTCCAGGACGCCGGCAAAACCCCGGCGGAGCGGCTCTCGGGCGGGCAGCAGAAGCGCCTGGCCATCGCGATCGCGATGGCGCATGAGCCCCAGCTTCTGTTCCTCGACGAACCGACCGCCGCCCTTGATCCGCGGGCGCGCCGCGAAGTCCGCGAGCTGGTCACTTCGCTGGCCAAGGCAGGCACCTCCGTCGTGTTCACTTCGCACGACATGGAAGAGGTGCACAAGCTGGCGACGCGGGTCATCATGATCTGCGGCGGGGCCATCATCGCCGAGGGCATGCCGGATCGCCTGCTTAAACAATATCAGGCGGGCGATTTGGAGGAATTATATATCCGGTTATCCGGCGAATAAAAGGAGGACACCCCATGTTTACCATTTTTAAAACGATGCTGCTTGGAATCGTGCGCGATGCTCATACTTTGTTCTGGACGATTCTGTTTCCCGTCGCCATGCTGTGCGGGCTGGGGCTGTATTTTGACGATCCCGGCTACGCGGAGCGGCTGCTCGCCGGGGTGCTCGCCATGAACGTGCTGTTCGGCGCGACGATGGTCACCGCCTTTAACGTGATGGCCCAGCGCAACCGCGGCGTCTACAAGCTGCTCCGGGCGACGCCGTTCTCCACCGCGGCCTTCATCGCGGCGATGACGGGAGCACGGACGGTGCTCGCCCTGACCGTCAGCGTCTGCATCCTCGTGACCGCCGTCCTTCTGTTCGGCGTCAGCCTTAGTCTGGCGGGGCTGGCCGGGATCCTGCTGGCGCTGTTTCTGGGAAGCATCTGCTTTACGGCGATCGGTTTCTTCGCCGCCAATTTGTCGCGGGACGAAAGCAATGTCAACATGATCTCCAATCTGATCAGCTTTCCGATGCTGTTTGCCAGCGAAGCTTTCTACAGCCTGCATAACGCTCCGGTTTGGGTCAAAACCGCGGCGCAGGCGCAGCCTTTTCACTATTTCGTCAAGGCCCTGAACCTTGCCGTAACGGACGGGCGCTTCTCCGGCGAGCTGTGGACCGCCTTGGCGATGCTCACCGGCTTCGCCGCCCTGTTCCTGGCCGCGGCGGCGTTCACCTTCCGCTGGGATACCGAAAGGGCGTCCAGAGGCAGAGCCTTGTACCGGACTTCCCAGCGTCACAGCCCTATGTAGCCGCCCATGGCTGCCGCACGGAGACGACGGTGCGTCCCGTTTGGATCGCCTCGGCCATCAGCAGGCTCAGATACTGATCCTGCGAAGCCTCAGCCAGACTGTAGAAGGATGGCCCCCCGTGCGCGTAATCGGCCATGTTCCGGAGACAAACGGCCATCGCGATCTCTTCGTCGCTGAGGCGCGCCCCGGGGAACGGATTCCGGTACACCCAGTCCGAACCGCAAAGGACGCCTTCATGGTAATAACCCTCCAACGTCCCGTCCTGCCCGGCGTCAACCCGGCGCAGTTCCAGGGCCACCGGGGTCCGGTAATCGCGGAGAAACCGGACCTCCCGCCCATCGATTTCACCGCGATGGCCCCGGATGAGGACCCGATGGCCCCGAATCCGAGAAAAATACTGGTCGTAGGTGAAATCGTACAGGGCGGTCCGGCCGCCAAAACGCAGCAGCGCCAGGTCCTGACGGGAATCCGTCAGGACCTCTTGCGGCGGCAGGCCATGGCGGTTCGGCCCTTGGATCAGCGGGCTCACGATCTGCTCTCCGCGGATTTCGGCGTCTTCGAAGCCGATCCCGAGCAGATGCCGGATGAGGCTGATCCCGTGGTATCCATGTCCGGCGGACACCTGGACATGGGACACGCCGCCGAGCAGCCCGGAGCGGGCTACCGCCAGCCGCGCGGCATGCATCGGCTGGCGGATGAACTGCTCGGCCACCTGCACCCGGCCCGACGGCCCGACCCGGTCATAAAGCCGAAGCAGGCCCTCCAGGCTTTCGGCGGGCGGCGTCTCCGTCAGCACGGGGATGCCCAGCTTCACCAGCCGCTCGATGTAAGCGGCCGCCACATTGCGGGTGAGCGACAGCACCGCGAAAGAAAAGGCCCGGCGGCCCAGAAAACCCTCGAGATCTGCCGTCGCCTTTACGCCCCAGCGGGCTTCCAAGTCCCGGGCCTTCGCCTCATCCCTCACCCAAATTTCGCCGACTTCGAACTCATCGGGAAGCGCTTTCGCAATACGTAAATAAAACTCGGCTCGCCAGCCTCCGCCCAGAATTCCGAAGGTGGTCTTTTTACGACTTCCTTGTTCGTTTGCGTTTGCGTTTCCGTTTGCGTTTCCGCTCCAGCTTTCACCGCTTTTTCCCGCTGTACTATCGTCATTCCACTTCATCTCAGCCATCTCCTTTAATGCTGTAACGCCTCGTCACTGTTCATTCTTCAAGCTCCATTGTACTACAAAAGCCGATTAGCCGCCGAATTTCGCCAGTCTGTCGCTATACACGGGCAGGTCCTGCCCGCCGGAATTTCTCCGGCTAAGACCGGGACCCGTGAGGCGGGCCCCGCTTACCGGATCGTAAACACCACAGCCAACCCCAAAACGGCGATGCGGGCCGCGTTCGTCAGAATGAAATTCCGGACCGAAAGCGCGAACGTGAATTGCTTGGTCGGTTCCGCGATGAACTTGCGGGTATTTTGACGTACCGGAATTAAAGTGAGTGCGGCAAGGACAAGGAGCAGCAAGGGCACCCGCAGGAACCACAGTACGATCAAATCGGCGTAAGCCGCGTAATAAAGAACCCGGAACAACCGCAGGGCGTGGGTCCGTCCGATGTAAACCGGCAGCGTGTACCGTTTGTTCTCCAAATCTTCCTCCAGATCGCAGATGTTGTTCGCCAGCATAATGTTGGCGATGCCCAAAACCGCCGGAATGGACACCAGAAAAATCCACAGCACCTCCGCGAGATGAACCTGAAGCAGAACCGTGCCCCCTTGAAGCGTCAGGGAAGCCAGCTTCTCCCCCGCATGGATATAAGCCGAAATGAAGATGATGACAAAGCCCATAAACAGCCCGGAAAAAATTTCACCGAGCGGCATCCGGGAAATCGGGATGGGCCCGAACGAATACAAAATGCCGACGGCAAAGGACAGCCCGCCGAGCAGCAAAACGAGCAGTCCCGTTTTGAAAAACAGGGCGATCCCGGCCAAGACCGCGATGAGCAGCAGGGTGACGATGACCGCAACCACGGCGCCGGGGTTCATATGATACCTGACGATGGCATTATGGATCTCATAGCCGTATCCGTCTTTTTTGGCGGCTTTTTTGTAATCGTAATAATTATTAATGGCCGTTGTCGCCATATCAAAACTCAGCAGCGAGACCAGCATGAGCACGAAATGCCAAGCCTGAAACTCGTGAAACCGAAACAGCGCATATACCGTCCCCAACAAAAGCGGGATCATGCTGGCCGCCTTCGTCTGAATCTCCACCAATTTGAAAAACTTTTGCACGACCATTCCCATCATTCCTTTGTCAGCCTTTTCTTAAAATGATGGTATCTAATTTTTAAAGTATCTTCTGTCCGAAATGTCCTTGACAAAGTCGATTCGTATCCCGTCAGAAAACCTTGATAGCTTGATAACATCGAATGCAAATCTGCATGTATTTTTCTTGTTCGGAACGAAAATTTCGAAATTCCTGCGATTCTGCAGGAATTTTCGGCGAGATCGGCTCGTTTCTCTAAAATCGCTAGAAATGCCTGCAGATTTGCATCTTTTTTCGCATCCCCCCCGTTAATCGGCCTGAATGCCTGCAGATTTGCATTTTTTTGGAGGTGGATGGATCAAAAAATACGCTCGGCGCTTTTATAGGCATTTTTTAAAAAATAACTGCATACCTATGGATTACTTGTGTTCTTAAGGAAACCGACCTTAATCTGCCGCGATACTCCGGCGCTGTCCAAGCTCCGGTTTGCGGGCCCATACGCCATAAGCTACAATGCATACATACATGCACAACTCACTCCACTTAAAGCGAGGATGACTAGAATGGGCCCCTTTACAAAAGAAGACCTGATCGGCTCGTTGATTTTCTTGGTCATATTGGTAGTCGTGGCCTGGATCAATTTACGAAAAATGAAAACGGGCTCCTACGATTTCAAGGCGCTTCGCAAGCGGGGACTCATGTGGACCGAAATCGCGGCCGCCCTGTTTCTTCTCCAACTCCTGTTAAGGAAGGGAGATCCGCGATTTTTGCTGGTTCTCGGGATGGTCCTGCTGTTTGCGGCGAGCCAGTGGCTCGGCGCCATCTACTTCGACCGCCGAAATAAACGCGATTCATAGAGGGGGATCTTGCGCCGGGATGAGTATCCGAACAAAAGCGATGGTTTGGGGGGCGGCGCTCCTGCTCCTTATGCTGGGGGCCGGCCTTTATGCGTACGGGAAGCTTGAGCCTTCCCGGCACTTCCGCCAGACGGAGATCCCCGTGCTGGCGACGCCGGACACGGCTGGGGCCGATGCAGCCGGGAATGGATCGGCGGCGGGACCTTTGACGGCGAAGGCAGGTGCCGGTGTCGCTGCAAAGGTCGATAGCGGCGGATCTACCGGTGGCAGCGGATCTGCCGGGAGCATCGGGTCCACCGGGAGCATCGCACCAGGTAGCATCGGACCCGCCGGGAGCGTCGGATCTGCCGGTAACGCCGGTTCTGCCGGTAACCTCGGTTCTGCCGGTTTCCACGGCCCCGGAACATCGGCAAAAGGATCGTCCCAACGGCCGCAGCCTGCCGGCTTCAATATTTTGATTCTCGGCACGGATGCCCGTGACCGGGAAGCTTCCCGTACCGATGTCATCATGCTGGCGCATGTCGATCCCGAACAACCGCTCGTCAACCTGGTCTCGATCCCGCGCGATACCCGCGTTCCCCTTTCCGGTATCGGCTACACCAAGATCAACCACGCCCACGCGCTGGGCGAACTTCACGGCGACACCCGCTCCGGCACAAAATCCGCCGTTCAAGCCGTCAGCAACCTCTGCTCCTGCACGATCAACTACTACATCAAAACCGATTTTGAAGGCTTCGAGCATTTTATCGACACCTTGGGCGGACTGGATGTTCACCTGGATGCCCCCGTCAAACTAACCTATGCCTATATGACCTTGCCCGCCGGGAAGAATCATTTAAGCGGTGCCGAAGCTTTGGACCTGGTCCGTGAGCGCAAGTCGCTTCCCGGCGGCGATTCCGGCAGACAAGCCAATCAGGCCATGGTATTGAAGGAAATCATCCGCAGCGTCATTCAACCGAAAAATCTGAAGAATCTTCCCTCCTTGATCGAACAAGTCCGCGAGGACGTACTCGACACCAATTTGCGCGACGCCGACCTGATCAGCTTGGCCTGGCTAGCCAAAGATCTGAAAGAGGACCAATTCCGGTATGCCCAACTTCCCGGCCAAAGCGGCAAAGCATGGGACCCGCTCGTTAAGAACGAGCTCTATTACTGGGTGCCCGATGCCCCGGCCTGGGAAAAGCTCGCGAAGGAGCTGCTCCAATGAAGGTAAGAACTCTCCAATGAGAGAAGGAGCTGCTCCAATGAAAGTTTCCAGCCTCTGATTGACAAAACGGGAACCCCCGCAAATTCCAAGCTAGCTCTCCGCGCCAACGGACGGTATAATAACCTTAGAGACGAAGCACGTCCCGGTTCATTCCCAAACGAATGGACCGGGGCGTTTTTTTATTTTAAAGGAGGAGGATGAACGGATGGATCATTTTGAGGAAGCGCATGACGCATTTATCAAAGCACACCTGCGGAAAAGAAAGGGGGAACGCAAAGGCCGCCTGGCACGCGGCCACCGGGAGGCCGAGAAGCTGTTTTGCCGTAATGTCTGGTGGCCGGTTCAAGGGGACTTTTCCGGGCTGCATCCGGAGTTTGAAGTGCTGGATTGGCGCGGACTTTCCTACTACTGCGACTTTGCTTATATGACGCCGGCGCTTAAACTGATCTTTGAAATCAAGGGTTTTGGACCGCACGTGCGCGATATGGACCGTCAAAAATACTGCAACGAGCTGAACCGGGAAACCTTCCTTACCGCGATGGGGTATCAAGTCGTTTCGTTTGCATATGACGACGTCGCCCAGCGCCCGGAGCTCTTCATAACCCTGCTCCGGTTATTGTTGGGGCGGTTTCTTGCCGATTCGGCAGCGCCGGACCGGCTTGAACATGTGGCGGAGCGGGAAATTCTCCGGCTGACCTGCCTCCTTGCGAGGCCCGTACGCCCCTGCGACGTTACGGCCCGCTTGAGCTTAAACCACCGCACCGCCATCCGGCATCTCGAGTCGCTCTGCCGCAAAGGACGGCTCACTCCGATAACGGGCCGGGGCGGCAAACATGTCGTGAAATACGCCATGATCCCGGGCGCCATGCTGCATTTGTGAGTGAACGGGAACGAGGAGATGCAAAAACCTGCAAATCTGCATCTTTTTTCGGGCAGTGGCTGCCTCCATCCGCAAATTCCTGCAAATCTGCATCTTTTTTCGGGCAGTGGCTGCCTCCATCCGCAAATTCCTGCAAATCTGCATCTTTTTTTTGGCGCAGCGGCGCGTTTCGGGACCTGGAGGCGGAAATTGATGTATTTTTGCAGGAATTTCCGATTTCGGGCCGCTGAATGAAAAAAATTCCTGCAGATTTGCAGGAATTTTAAATGCAACACCCCAGCCCCCTATCAGGCCTCCTCCGCGGCGGCCGCCGGGGGCGATTCAAGCCGGCCGCGGCCGTGGCCACGTCCTGGCTGCTCGTAGATGTCCGCCCATTGGTCGAGGACCACCTCCAGCTCGAAGTGCTCCTCCACGTAGCGGCGGCCGCGCTCGCCCATCTCCCTGCGGGCGAGGGGCGTCAGCGCCGTCAGCGCCAGCATGCGTTCGCACAGCTGGCGGGGATCGTCCGGGGCGGCGAGCCAGCCGCTCTCGCCGTCCCGGACCACCTCCCGATTGCCGCCGACATCCGTGGCGACGATCGGGAGGGCGCTTGCGGCGGCTTCCAGCAGGACGATCGGCATGCCCTCCCACAGGGAGGACATAACGTAGCCGTCAGCCGCCGCCATCAGCTCGGGAATGTCGCGCCGCATCCCGAGAAAATGCACCTGCCGCTCGATGCCGAGCGAGCGGCACAGCTCCTCCAGCTCCGCCCGCTCGGTTCCGATGCCTGCGATGAGCAGCGCCGGGGAAGCGGGCGCGCACTGCGCCGCATTTGCGGCGGGCGCTTCTGCGGCGATTGCACCACCGGCATTCGCATCTCCGGCTGTCGCTTCCGCAGCAGTCGCATCTACAGCAATTGCACCACCGGCATTCGCTTCCGCAGCAGTCGCACCTCCGGCAGTCACATCATCGGCAGTCGTACCTCCGACAGTCACATCTCCGGCGCTCGTACCTCCGGCAGTCGCATTTGCGGCCGTCGCAGACGGGGCGGCAATGGCCAGAGCGAAAGCGTTCAGCATCGTGCGGTAATCCTTTTCCGGAGCGAGGCGCCCGGCGGCCAGCCAAAGGAACGCTTCTTCGCTCACGCCAAGCTCGCGGGCAAGACGGCTGCGGAGCTCGGCACGTTGCCGCTCCGTCCGCCGCCGGAACTGCGCCGTGTCGATCCCGTTCGGCACGTAGCGGATTTTTCGCGCCGGGACAACGCGGCGCTCGATGTAGCGGTCGACCGCGTCCCGGCTGACATTCGTGGTCAGATCGCACAGCGGATCGGTCAGCCGGTACAGAAGTTCGCGCAGCCGCCCGCCCTCATTCCGGTTGTGCGCTGTGCAGATCAGCCGGGGCATCCGTACAAACAGACGGGTGACTCTGGCCAGGAGGTTCGCGTGTACCAAGTGGCTGTGGACGATATCCGGCCGGAGCTTGGCGACAAGCCGGCGCAGGCGAAAGATGGCGCGAGGATCCGGAACTCCTTTTTTCATCCCAAGGGAATGAACCGGGATTCCCATCGCCCCCAGCTCCTCCAAATAAGCCACCGGCTCAAGCATACTGACGACCTCGATTTGACAGCCCCGCTCCCGGAAGCCCCTGCACAGCTGAACGACTTGCGTTTCGGCGCCGGCATAATTGAGACCGGTCAAAAGAAACATCATTTTTCGCATTTTCCTCGAGCATCTCCTTGATTCTGGAATAAAAGGCGAAGCTTCGTACTCCGCCCGGAATGAAACGGGTCGAGGCGGGTCCAGGACATCCGGGAGCGGTTCGGAAGCCCTCGCCACAGCCACCTCCGACGAATACGCCCAAGCCTCCGTCTCCTTAACGCATCCAAGACCCGAATCCGACACGGGTACCGGCCTTCCGGCCGGAGCCAGCGCCAAGGCGAGAAACGCAAACATGACATACTCGAAATTAAAGCCGAAGTCGCCGCTCATCATGGCGGTTCCGAGGGTCTGCAGGAGAAGGACGAGCAGCACGGATTGACGGCGTGCCATCCAAAGCGCATACAGAAACGCGAAGGACCAGACCAAAAGTCCGGCCACCCCCTGCTCCCCGGCGATTTCCAGCACCACATTATGCGGGTGATCGCGAACGGCCGGCGGCGAGAGGCTGCCCACTCCGCCTCCTATAAAGGGCTGCTCGGTCCACTGTTCCAGCGCCTGCCGCTGCAGCTCCATCCTTCCAAGAAAATTGGCGTCTCCCACCAATTCGCCGAGATTCATAAAGATGGACAGGCGGCTCCCGTGGGCCCACTCTTCCAACTCAGCGGAGTAATTGGCGGCGGCTAACCCCGTCCCTATAAGCAGTACCGGCACGATCGCCGCGTAGCGGGCCAAGTGCCGGAACTCGCCGCGCCGCCATTTCCTGTAGAGCACCATCGCCAATATCAACGCATTGGCGATGGCGAACGCGGCGACCGGTCCGCGGGACTCCGTGGCTAAAGCCGAGGCCGCCGCCGCGACGATGCCCGCCAACCGAATGATCCGGGGGATTCCCGGCGCCCACAGGCAAACGGTAATCGTGATGAGGGACATCCGGGCGTTGAAGATCGGATTGCTGCCCGGAAGAGACAAACGGCCGGGATACTCCGGCGAATACTCGCCGAACGCCAAGTGCGCCGCCGCAAAAGCCAGGCCGAAAAGAGCGAATATCGTCCAGGAGAATTTCGCGTATTTCCTATAAAGGATGTAGGCATAGATTCCCGGAATTGCCGCGTGAATGAAGAGAACCGCTATTTTCGTCAGGCCTCCCGAATCGGGCGGGGCCCAGGTCAGGCTTACCGTCGACAGCAGAAAGACCGCCCCCCACAACCCGATTCCGGGATCCCGAAGCAGCGCGCGGGGCGCGCGGCTTTTGCCGAACCAGGCGAGGAGCGCCGGAATGAGCGGAACCGCAATCAGCAGAAACAGCGCGTTCCCCGGCAGCATTTTTTTATAGAAAAAACCGAACATGTCGAAATAGGTGCAAAATCCGATCACGTAGGCCGCGTCGATGTTCATCCCCGCTTGGGTGATGCATTGGACCAAAAACACCCCCGCGCTAAGCAGCAGGAGCGCGATCAGAATCAGCTGCAGATTCAAGGCTTGTCGCCGCCTTTCCTCGCGATCCGCTCCATAAAGCGAACCCGGGCAGCCTCCTTCACGGCCGTATCCAAATGCATCACTTCACCGGCGGGAACGCGGCGGCCCTTCCAGGTGCGCACAAAGTTTTCGATGTCCTGCAGCCCCTTCGCGGTACTCCCCGCCTCATTCGCCAGCTCCAGAATAAAGGAAGCTCCCTTTGGGAAATCCGTATCCCTGTATCCGATAATAACCGGCAGTCCATAGGCCAGATACTCCCGGACTTTCAAAGGCGAGGCCTCGTTCATGCGATTCCGGTACAGGGCCAGAGAGCCGACGGCTACATCGGCCTGGCGCAGCAGCGGCTCATAGTCCAGCCGGGACAGCCTGCCGTGGAACTCCATATTGCGCGGTGCCGAGCCGCCCACCATATCCTCCGGCTGTAGCCCGACCATATCGAAGTGCCAATCCGGCCGAAGCCGGGCCAAGGCAGCGATCTCGTCCACGCCGTGCCAAGGCTGGCCCGGTGTGCCGATAAAGATCAGCCGGACCCGGACCGAAGGCGGCGGAGGCGATGGGGTCGCATTGCTCAGCGCAAACCCGTTGCCGATCACCTCCCTGGGTTGTCCGTATTTTTTAAAATGAGGCTCCTCTCCGATCTCCGCGCTGACAAAGACAAAGCCCCCCGCGCTGCGCAGTACGAGACCGCGGGTCAGCCGGTGGTAGAGGTAGCGGAGCCTGCTTCCGAGGCGCATCTCCGCCAGGTCGTTCGTGTTGATTTCCAATATGGAAGGAATGCGCCGAAGCAAACGGGGAAGCCCGGCGTAATAAAGGTCGAACCGATGGTATATGGCGTCCGGGGCCCATTGTTCCAGACGGGTAAGGAGCATCCGGAAAGCGGCGAATCGGTTGAGCCCTTTCCCGTAAGGTTGGATGACGAGCGGGATGTCCGCCGGAACCGCCTCGCCTCCCCCATGCCCCTCGCCCTTCCAGCGGCGGGTAAACAAAAACAGCCGAACTTCATGGCCAAGCGCGATCCATTCGGCCATTTGGGCGGTGACCTTTTTAAACACCCCGCTCTCCGGCCCTTCATTCCAATGCATCAGATAGGCGATTTTCATCGGTTCGCCCTCCCCCTTCTCTTTTGATATCGCTGTCCTGCTATCGCCATCCGCCTATTAACGGGAAAAGTTCCCGGTAATTTATCGCTTTGGACGCTTAGACCGGATTTAGCTGGAAAAACTCCATCTAATATGCGCCCCAGCCGCCAATTTCCCCTGGTTCGGATGAAATAGCGGGAGGTTTTCCAGCTAATCCCCCATTGCTTCCCGGCAAACAGTCAATTAACGGGAGGAAATCCCGGTAACTTGCGCCAGCACTAGCACTAGCACTAGCATTAGCATTAGCACCAGCTCCAGCTCCAGCTCCAGCTCCAGCTCCAGCTCCAGCACCAGCTTCAACTCCAGCTTCAACTCCAGCTTCAGCACTAGCTCCGGCTCCGGCTCCAGTTCCAGTCCCACTTCCACTTCGAATTCCAATTGAATCCAGCCCAGCCCAAGCCTCCACACCTTTCCCCCCCGGCCCGGATTCGTTCGTCAGCTCAATTCCTCCAGGCACTTTCGGTACAGCCGGCGGTCGGCTTGATGCACCAGCTCGCTGTTGTGCCACAGGAGGGTGAAGTCCCCTCCATAGCGGGCACATTGCCGGTAAAGGCGGCGGATTCGCTCGAAAGCTCGAGCTTCACACCGGTCTCCCCCATGTTCGGGATGCCATACGGTCTGCTCCATGACGATCAGCGGACGCTCCCGCAGCTTCAGCATCCGCCGGGTTGCCAGGTTGAAAACCGGGTATTCCTGGCAGATGCCGCAGCGGAATCCCGGCGAGTCGGGGTAACCGAGCGAGCTGTCGTAGTCCAGGCCGGCTTCCTCCCAGGCCTGCCATGTATCGGGGGCCCGCCAGCGCAGAAAATGCTGGCGTCCCCCCCAGGCGTCCTGCCGCACGCCGGCAACCTCCGCTCCCTGCCGCAGCAGGGCAAACTGGCGGCGGATGTCCTGCGGGGACAAATAGGCCCCGTACCCCGGGTGCAGGCCGATCTCATGTCCCCGCGCATGTATGGTTCGCAGCAGTCCGGCGATTTCCGGATCCTCCAGCGTATACGCCTCGTCATAACGCGGATCGGTCTGTTCCGGAATGAAATAAAAGCTGCTGCGCACCCCGGCCCGCTCGCTCTGCTCCATCAGCCAGCGGAACGTGTTGTACGGGTCCGTCTCCCGGACCCGGTCGCCGCCGCCCGCGGCCCAGGGCAGCAGCCTGCCCTTCTTCCAGGCGGCCTCGAAGTCCCGGCGCTTTAGCGCGTCGGCGGCCGCCTCCTTAATCAGGCTGAACCGGCCGCGGCGCCGGTGGGCAAAGAAAGGGTGGTCCACATCGTGGCTGACCACCTTCCGCACCTGCCGGCGCCGGCGCAGCCCGTCCAGCCGCGGCCATAACCGCAGCAGCAGGCTCCACAGCAGTTCGGCGTAAGCGTTGACGACCGGGAAGTCGAGGAAGTCTTCCCGGTAAGCCAGCGAAGCCCGGACCGGGAACCGGCCATGGCTGTCCCGGTCGGGAATGACCATCTCTTCATAGCGCGTCAGCATAAAGAAACTGCTGCCGAACAAATCCAGCCCGCAGCGGAGTACGGTGCCCTCCCCCTCCTCCCGGATGAGCCGTCCTTCCGCGTCCGGTCCGACCGCGGCTCTCTTTTCTTCATGGCTCGATCCTCTTTCCCCTTCGGTTTCGAGTAGTTCTCCGTAAATCACGGGCAAGCTGCCAACTTCCTCCATATCCAGCCGGGCGAGCGGTTCCCGGGGGAGCGAGTCCGGGCTCAGCCATTTTCGCTCCGGCATCCCGAGCAGCACGTCGGAGAGCAGCAGGACCGCCCCTTGACCCGAATCTCCGGCTACGCGAAGCTCCCAGTCTTCCCGGTCTTCCCATTCCAGGATGAAGGGCAGACCCAGCACTTCCTCCAGCAGCACCCGGGCCGCATAAGCGCGCTCCGGCTGCCGGGAGCGCGGGCAGCGCAGCATCAGCATCGTCATTCCTCCTGTCCCTGTCCGGCTCCCGCCCCGGCTTCATTCCCGGGCTCCGGTTCCGCCGGCAGATTCCGGTATTTTTTTACGGCGGTCCAAGACATCCAAAGATGCAGCATGTACCCCAGCGTGGACGCCAGACTGAACCACAGCACCGCCGTCATGGAGCCTTGCCCGGTATACTTGGCCAGGAGCAGCGCGCCCAGCACGATAATCACCCGCACGATTTCCCGGTATAAATGGAGGTCCTGCCGCTCCATGACATCGATTGTGGTCCCGACCGCGTTCGCCACGAACTGGCTTAAATACATGACGCCCAGCAAACGTACGATCTGCCCGGAATTCCCCCACTCCGGCCCGAACAGGAAAGCAAAGGCGGACGGGGCGATAAAAACCATGACCAGGACGATCGCCAGACCGAACAGGAAAATGTTGCGCACCGTCCGTTTAAACAACGGATACAGCTTATGGGGGGCATGCAGCCTGTACTGCGAGGATTCGGACAGGTAGACGTTCATGACGGAAGACGTGATCAACGTCATCGGAGATCCGAGAATCCGCTGCCCCAAGGCAAACCATCCGGCGACGTGCGGCCCGTAAAAGGCGGCCAGCAGGATCGTCGGGAGATAGATGCCCAGGCTGTTCAGCATATTGGAGGCCAGGGACAGCATCGGAAACCGCCGGTACCGGTAAGCCGACTCTTTGATATCACTCCAGGTCGTGTGCAGGGCGTCTTGCTTTACGTCTTTTCGCCAGATCCGCCACTGCGGAATCAGGCCGCCGAGCCGGCCGGCCACATCGCCGAGAATCAGGCCGAGCGGCCCCTTGAACAAGCCGCTGAACAGCAGCTGAGCAGACACCAGGGAGAAGCTCTGTGTATATTTGGTCCGCGAGAGCTGACGGAAGTATTTTTTGCGGATCGACCAGCCATTTAGAATTTGATAGAACCCTCCGAAGAAGAGGCTGAGAATAAAAAAGATGAAAAACTCCCGAATATCGGGTTCATGCGCCCACGTCGCCAGCGGACCGGCCAGAAAATAGACCCCCACCCCGCCCAGCAGGCTCATGGCTACACAAATGCGCAGGGACAGGCTCAGCAGACTGCTGGCGACCCGGTCCTCCTCCGGGAGGGTAATGGCCTGCTCGTAGGAAAAGGAAACAAGCATGAGCATGATGGAGATGATCGAGGTGTACATGGAATAAACGCCGTATTCCGCGGGATTGTATAAGCGCGTAATAATAGGCAGGGTGGCGAGAATCAGGAGTTGGCTGATGATCGTCCCGCTGGCCAGGACAACGACGTTCCGGAAAAAATGATCCCTCGTCAGGTTTTTTAAGCGGTTCAGCATCAGCGATCGGCCCCGGGAAATCAGCGTAGCGACTGCTTTATTTTTTCGCTGATCCAAAGCTGGGTTTCGGCCTCGATCTGCGGCCAAATCGGGATGGACAGCACTTCGCCGGCCAACGCTTCCGCCGTGGGCAAATCCCAAAGAGATGGAGCGTACACCGGGAGCCTATGCACAGGGAGGGGATAGTACACGATCGAGCTGATTCCTTCCGCCTCCAGCCCGGCCTGAAGTTCATCCCGTTTCCCGTCCGCGATCCTTAATGTGTACTGGTGATAGACGTGCTTGGCATATGATTTTTCCTCGGGCAGGGTAACCCCCTCCAGACCGCTCAGACAGGCGCGATACCGCTCCGCGGCCAGCCTCCGCCCCGCATTCCATTCCTCGATCCGCGGCAGTTTCACCCGCAATATCGCCGCTTGGATCTCGTCCAGGCGGGAATTGAAGCCGATGAGCTCGTTGTAATACTTTTTGCGGGATCCATGAGTCCGCAGCATGGCCGCCCGTTCGGCAAGATCGGGATCATTCGTCACCAGCAGGCCGCCGTCTCCGTAAGCGCCGAGGTTTTTGGACGGAAAAAAGGAATAGCATCCCGCGGTCCCCAGCGTCCCGAGCTTCCGGTTCTTGTATTCGCCGCCAAATCCCTGAGCCACGTCCTCGATCACTTTCAGATCGTACCGGGCGGCCATTTCGAGCAGCGGGTCCATATCGACGGCATGGCCGAACAGATGCACCGGTATCACCGCTTTTGTCTTGGCGGTCAACACCGTTTCCAGGCGGCCGGGGTCCAGGTTAAAGGTGTCCGGTTCCACATCGACGAACACCGGAACCGCTCCGACACGGCTGATCGCCTCCGCCGTGGCAAAAAAAGTGAACGGCGTGGTCACCACTTCGTCGCCCTCGCCGATTCCCGCCGCCAGCAAGGCGATGACGAGCGCATCGGTTCCCGAATTCAACGCGATCGCATGGGCCGCACCAAGATACTCGGCTGCCTCCCGTTCAAAGGCTTTGACGTTGTCCCCCATAATAAAGGCGCCGCTATCCAGCACTTTTTCAATCGCATCCATCATCTGCGGCTTCAGTTCACGAACCTCGCAGCCTATATCAAGGACGGGGATTTTCCCCATCGCTTTTTCCGCTTTGTTTTCTCGTTCCCTCATCGTCCCTCTACCCTTCCTCCGTTTTACTGACCGTCTCTTGATTTCGTTCATACTTCCTTCCGCACTCCGCACATACCGCCTTGCGGTCGCGGAAAGCCAAGGTTAGCCCGCACTCGCACACCCAACCCAGGCGCCTGGCGGGTACACCGGCTACCATGGCGTAAGCGGGAACGTCCCGATTGACCACGGCCCCGGCCGCCACAAAAGCGGATTCCCCGATCGTCACGCCGCACACTACCGTCGCGTTCGCTCCGATCGACGCCCCGCGCTTGACCACGGTAGGCCGGTAATCCGCGCTCGTGTTGCGCGGAAATGCCGAACGGGGCGTCCGCACGTTGGTGAAAACCATGCTCGGTCCGCAGAAGACGTAATCCTCCAATACGACTCCCTCATATACGGACACGTTATTCTGGATTTTGACGCCCCGACCGATAGATACATTCGGCGCAACATACACGTTCTGGCCCAGGCTGCAGCGTTCCCCGATTTCCGCTCCCGCCGAGACATGGCTGAAATGCCACACCCGCGTCCCCTCGCCGACCCGGGCGCCTTCATCCACAATGGCGGTGGGATGCGCATAATAGGTTTCCAAGATCTATCGCCCCCGTATAATGAACATTTTTGGCGTTCTTGCGTTTTTTGCGCGTTAGCTAGAGCAAATAGTAGGCTTCCGGCTTGGCATACCGGTTCATGGCATTGCGTGTGTCAAGCAGACAGCGGCTTCGCCGACCGATCCGTTCGTAATCGAAAGCGGTATGGTCCGTCGCGATCACGGTGATATCCGCTTCAGCCAGCCCCTCTCCGGTGACCTGGATGCATTCGTACGTTCGATCCTGGAACCGGAACGACGGAATATGCGGATCGCTGATCCATACTTCGGCTCCCCGTTCCTCCAACAGCCGGATCATCTGCAGCACCGGCGATTCCCGGTAATCGTCGATGTCCCGTTTGTACGCCACGCCAAGCAGATAGACAGTGGAGCCATGCAGGGGCTTGCGGGCTAAATTGAGTATTTCCGCGATCTTGTGGACGACGAACTCCGGCATCGCGTT
This sequence comes from Paenibacillus faecis, assembly GCF_008084145.1. Taxonomy (GTDB): domain Bacteria; phylum Bacillota; class Bacilli; order Paenibacillales; family Paenibacillaceae; genus Fontibacillus; species Fontibacillus faecis. Next base: position 315,433 of record NZ_VSDO01000003.1, read on the forward strand.
GTTGATCTCGCCCGCCAGCTCGATCAGCCGGGTGTGATAGTTGTACTGCCGGGCTTTCCAAGTCAAATAGAAGGGATCGATCGGGATGCAATGTCCGCCCAGGCCCGGTCCCGGATAAAACGCCATGAACCCGTAGGGCTTCGTCTTCGCGGCATCGATCACTTCCCAGACGTTAAGACCCATGCGGTCGCAAAGAATCGCCATCTCGTTGGCGAGGGCAATATTGATATGCCGGAACGTATTCTCGTAAATTTTCTCCATCTCGGCCACGGCCGGGCTGGAGACGAGGTGCACCTCTCCATCCAGCACCTGCCGATACAGTTCCGCCGCGACTTCCGTGCAGGCCGAAGTGACCCCGCCGACCACCTTGGGGGTGTTCTTGGTGTTGAACGAAGTGTTGCCGGGGTCGATGCGCTCCGGGGAATACGCGAGGAAAAAGTCCTCCCCGCACACCAGTCCGGTCGATTCCAGAATCGGCTTGATCAATTCCTCGGTCGTCCCGGGGTATGTGGTGCTTTCCAGCACGACCAGCATCCCGGGATGCAAGTGGCGGGCGACTTCCCGCGCCGAGTTCTCGACATAGCTGGTGTCCGGCTGCTGATAGACGTCCAGCGGCGTCGGCACGCAGATGGCCACCGTATCCGCCTCCCCGAGGAAGGCGTAGTCGGCCGTCGCCCGGAGCCGGCCGCTCCGCGCCATCTCCCGGAGGTCGTCATCCACGACATCCCCGATATAGTTGTAGCCGCGGTTCACCATCTCCACCTTCTGCGCCTGGACGTCAAAGCCGATGACCCGGTACCCGGCTTTGGCCTTTTCCACCGCCAGCGGCAGGCCGACGTAGCCGAGTCCGATCACCCCGATGACGGCGCTCCGGGTTTGCAGCTTTTCCAATAAAGTTGTGCTGTGTTTCGATTTCCTTCCTTTTTGCCCGCTCATCGCCTACTGCGTCCTCCGTTTCCCTTTTCCTTAAAGTTTCCATATAAGCTGAACTAAAGAATTAGCGGTCTGCAGGCTGACCGGTTATTAACGGGAAAATCTCCTGTTTATTCTCCGCTCTTGTCCCTTGGATCACTAGCGTTGCAAAAAACTCAAGCAAATGTGTCAGCGCCAACTCCGTTCTGAGGTAGGGTCGTAAATAAGGGTCTTTTACGGCGCTATTTTGTCGAATTTGGCTCTTTGGCATGAAATAGCGGTCTTTTGGGGCCTTATTTTAGAGAAAGTCGGGCAAAAACCGGATTTTTGGGCTCGCACCAGAGAAATAAGGCCCTTTTTAGCCGCTATTTTCCCCGAAAAAGCAAATCGGGTTGAAATAACGGCCCAAAAGGCCGTTATTCGGCGGGCGGCAAGAAAGATTGCGGGTAGGCAGCACCCATATCAGTTCTAATGCAACGCTAGTGGAAAAAAACGGACCAAAACTCGATTTTTGTACCCGCTCCAGGGTAATAAGGCCCTTTTTAGCCGCTATTTTCCCCGAAAAATCGTATCTGTGCGAAATAGCAGCCCATAACGCCGTTATTATAGCGGGTGGCAAGTGAAATTGCGGGTCGGCAAGCATCCACCCTAGCCCTCGAAATCCCTATTTTCAGAACAATTAACGGGAGGTTTTCCGGCTAATTTCCCTTTGCAACCGCGTAGGCACCAAATTAACGGGAGGAAGTCCCGTTCATTTGACTCCAGCCCTTTCAACAGACGGCCATCGTCTATCTTCCGTTCCGGACAATATCCCAGGCCAGCCGAACCGCCCGGGCCCCTTCTTCCAAGGTAACGGCCGGTTCCCTTCCCGTCCGGATCGCCTCCACCATATCGGCGATAATCCGTTCATGCCCCGGCACGCCATAGGGATCGGCCTCTACCTCGGCCATGATTCTGCCGATCTCCTCATCCGGCATCTTGACGCAGTTCCACGCCTTGATCCAGTTGGCGGTCCGCCCGCCGATCAGGACGTATCCGTTCTCGCCGAACACCGCCAGGCTTTCTTCCAGGTTATGCTCGTAAACGGTCGTACATGCCTCTACGACGCCTAACGTGCCGTTTGCGAATTTCAACGCCGCGATCGCGGTATCTTCGGCCTCCATGTTGCGGATTCGGGTGTCCACCCAAGATCTCACTTCGGCCACGGGACCGAACAGCCAGAGGAGCAAATCCAGGCTGTGGATGCCCTGATTCATAAGGACGCCGCCGTCCATCGCCACCGTGCCCCGCCAAGCCGCCTGATCATAGTAAGCCTGGCTGCGGTTCCAGCGGACGGTCGCGTTGACATGGCTCAGCTTGCCGAACATCTTGCGGTCCAGCGCCTCTTTCAAATGGCGGATTGCCGGCCGGTAACGGTTCGGATGTACGACCGTAGCTTTGACGCCAGCGGCCGCCGCGGCCTCCCCGATGCTCTCGGCCTCCTCCGCGCAGAGGGCGAGCGGCTTCTCGATGACCAGATGCTTGCCGGCCCGGGCCGCGGCGATCGCCAGCTCGGCGTGCAGCCCGCTGGGCGTGCAGATGCAGACGGCGTCGATATCCGGCTCCCGGTCCAGCATTTCCGCCATCCCCGCGTACGCCGGCACATTCCAGCTCTCTGCCAGCGCGGACACCCTCGTCAAGTTCGGGTCGCAGAGCGCCGCCAGGGCGGCTCCTTCCGCCTGTTGAATCGCTTCGAGATGCTTGCCGGCGATATGCCCGCAGCCGACAATGGCGAAGCGGATCTCCCCGGCTTGCACCCGCTCCCTTTCCGATTCGAATTCGGGTCGTTTTCTCATACGGCTTCCTCGTTTCTATTCGGCGTTCCTTTTTCCTGATCCGTTGCAAGGGACGGGTCCGGGCCCGGATCGCTTGCTTCCGGGTTTCCCCGGCGCCTTCTCTTCCTCCGCGAGGCGTCCCGTTTCTCCAGCAGCATCGCCACGCTTAGCGAGGCGAAAACCCCGATGAAGACGCCGATTGCCAGATTGAACACCTTTTTGGGGCTTACCGGGATGGAGGCGTCCTCCAGATTGGCGTAATCCAATACCGTCACATTGGCGCTCTGTACGATTTCCGTGGATTTGCTGATAAACGATTCGGCAAACGCGTTGGCGATGGCGACGGCGTCCTCCGGGTTATCATGCCTCGCATACAGCACCAGCACGAGCGTTCCCGGGTCGGTTCTCACCTTAATCCGCTTCAACAGGCCGTAGGCGGATTCCGATGTTTGCAGCTTGGCTTTCGCCTCATTGGCGACAAAGCGGCTTTGAATCGCATCCTCATACGTTTTGGTCAGCATCTGGCTGGCCAAAAACTCGTTGTAGGTTCCCGATTCCGAGGAGGAAATCGTGGCGACGAGGCTTGCTGCGGCCTCATATTGGGGACGGACAAGCTCATTCGCCAAAAAAACGCCGCCCACGCATAGCGCCAGCGTAATCAGCACGGCAATCCCGTGTTTTTTGGCGGTTCTCAACAAAACGTTCAGCTCCACTTCCCACTCACCTCAAGCTATCTATATTCCGTAGTACGGCAAATAGAAGAGGTTTCCTCTCATTCTTTTTCAAAATAAAAGAGTCATTGCAGATATTGGTGAATCAACTCCGCAATTTGAAGGGAGGCGGTGCCGTCGCCATATAAGTTCTCGATATAGGCCCCCGGCCGGTAATCCCCTATAATTCGTCCCAAATCCATGGTGAGCGGGTCCACCAGCGTATTCCAGCCGCAGGCCACCGTCTCGACCCACTCCGTCTCCGAACGCAGGGTAAAGCAAGGAACTTTGGCGAAATAAGCCTCCTTCTGCACCCCGCCGGAGTCGGTGATAATCGCCTTGGCCTGGCGTTCCAGCGCCAGCATCTCGAGATAAGACAACGGTTCGGTGAACAAAAGGTTGTCCCCGGGCGTCCGCTCGGCGGAATCCCCCATCGCTTTCAGCATTTTGCCGGTCCGGGGATGAAGCGGAAACAAAACCGGCTGGTCCAGGCTGCGCAGCGCCCGCAATATCGCCCTTAACCGCACGGGATCGTCGGTGTTGGAGGGGCGGTGGATCGTGGCCAGATAGTAACCGCCAGCCGGGACGCGGAAATCCTCGGGCCGGTGTTTCGCCACGGCCAGGCGTTCGTTGAAAAGTACGGCGTCATACATGACATCGCCCACCTCATAGACGCCTTCCGTCGCCCGCTCGGCCCGCAGGTTGCTCACCGCCTCCGCCGTCGGCGCAAACAGCAAGGCGGAGACATGATCCGTCATGACCCGGTTGATCTCCTCGGGCATATCGCGGTTATAGCTTCGCAGGCCCGCTTCCACATGAAACAGCGGAATCCGCAGCTTGCTTGCCGCAAGCGCCCCCGCCAGCGTGGAATTCGTGTCGCCGTATACCAGCACGGCATCCGGAACGTTCTCCAGCAACAGCGCCTCCAGCGAAATCAGCATTTCGCCGGTCTGCCGCCCATGCGAAGAAGAACCGATGCCAAGGTCATAATCCGGCTTCGGAATCCGCAGTTCCTCGAAGAACACCCCCGCCATGCTGTAATCGTAGTGCTGTCCCGTATGAACGAGCACCTCGCGGCATGTCTTTCGGAGTTCGCGCGACACCGGCGCCGCCTTCACGAATTGCGGCCTGGCGCCCACGATGGTCATTACGGTTTTCATCCTTTCAACTCCTTTCGTCTTCCATAAACGGCGAGGTCTCCCGCCTCATCCTCCCCCTCGCTGACTCCGGCCGCGCGGTAAACCGACGTCATCTCCTCCAGCACCCGGGCCACGGTATACTTGCCGAGCAATCGATCCCTGCCGTTCAATTTCTTGCGCAGCTTCGCACTCGCGTAAAGTTCCCAGACTCTCTGTTCAAACGCCTCCGTATCCCCCGGTCTTACCAGATATCCGTTGATTCCGTCCTCGACCAAATCCCGGTTGCCCCGAACCTCGGTCGCGATCATGGGCAGTCCCGAGGCCAGCGCCTCCATCACATTCACGGGCAGTCCTTCCTGCCTGCTTGTGGTTACGGCCACATCCGCCAGAGCGTAGAGCGCGGGCATGTCTTTGCGCTGCCCCAGAAACACCACATTTCCGGTCAATCCCAATCGCTGCGCCAATCTTTTGTAAGGGGTCTCCAAATCCCCCTGACCCGCCAGGAGCACCAGAAGCTCCGGAATCCGCCGTTTCAAATTCGCCGCAGCCTGCAGCAGAAAACCCTGGTTCTTCCGCTTGCTCAGTTCGGCCGCGTAGATCAGAACGAAGCGGTCCTGGCCGATGTGGTGCTCCCGGCGCAGCTGTTGCTTTTCACGTGGGTCCACCGGCTTAAACCGCCCGAAGTCAACGCCGACCCCATGCACATGCACGATGGATTGGGCTTTAAACCCCCGCCGGATGGCCCGGAGATAATCCTCCTCGTTGATCGTGATCAGGCAGTCCGTCCATCGGGAAAGTAGCTTCTCCGCCGGGTAATAAAGCAGCCAGTTAACGATGGGGGCCCCGTCAAAAAAATGAAAGCCATGCGCGGTATAAAGCACTTTCGTTCCGCTTCGCCTCGCTTGCCTTGCCGCCAATCTCGTCAGAACGCCCCCCATCGGCGTGTGGCAGTGGACCACATGATAACCGTGTCGTTTGATTAAATCCGCCAGCTCCTTGTAGGCCTTCAGATTATTCCACCGGAACGGGGACCGTTCGATCGACAGTGAAAACTGACAATCCGCATCGGGAATCGGCGTCTCCCCGAATGCCGCCGCGTGGACTTCCCAGCCCTGCTGTTTAAACCAGCGCATATAGGGAGTGTGGAACTGGTTCAAATGAGATACCACCGTAGCGCAAAACAACACTTTCTTCAGCACAACCATCCTCCACTTCAGAAAAAAATCAAGGGTTTCTCCGGAACTACTCATACATTGAAAAAGGGAAAATATAATATAACAGCCAGTTCGAAACGCTCTATAACACTAGTAGATGATGTTTCCGGCATCTTAGAACTTGAATTTTTGGGAGGGTAACTATGGAACAGCTGCAGCCTGTTTCGCGCGGCCTGGAGCCTTGGGCCGAATTCAACCGGATTAAGTGGGGCTGTGAAGCGAAAATCTTAAGATTTCAGCGCGAGGATTCCGAGGCCTATATCGAAAGTCTCTTTTTTCTTAACAAACGCGGAAAAATCTATCTTCCTCCGCTTAACCCGTTTCACCCGACCGTGTTTCAGCCTACGCCGACGGACAAACCTTACCGTTTGAACCGGCAGTGGCATCAAACCGCCGAAGTGATGATCGGCGAATTGCTCCGGCACGGAGGAAGCGCGGCTTACTGCTTCCCGCCGGACATCCGGGATATTCGCCCATTTTTATGGAAGGGGTTTAAGGCCGACGTAAAGTACACTTATCAGATCCGGCTTCCCCATTCGCTGGAGCAAGCCAGTCCAGGCATCCGCAACCGGATTAAAAAAGCGGTTCAGGAAGGATACCGCTGCGGCTTGACTCATAATATGGCGGAAGTGCATGCCTGCCTGCTCGAAACGGAAACGCGAAAAGGCTTCAGCCATCGGCTGAGCCTGGAAGATTTGCAATTGGCGCAGACGCTTCTCGGCGACGACGGTCTGCGCTGTTACGTCTGTTACAGCCCGAGCGGCGAACCGGTGACCGCCAGCGTCATCCTGATTTTGGACGGGCGTCGGGCCTTGTTTTGGATGGCGGGGAGCAAAACCGAACACTTATCGCACGGCGTGGTCCAGCTCTCCCAGCATGCGGTGTTCGACGACTTGGCCGCGGCCGGTCTGCAAGACATCGATTTGGTAGGAGCCAATCTGCAATCGGTCGCGCGTTCGAAATCCGGTTGGGGAGGGGATCTAGTGTCCTACTATCAGATACGGCTCCCCATATTTAAAGATTTGGCTCGTACAAGCCTGGACTTGCTGCGGTTCCACCGGAAAAAACGGCTTGCTATTTTTCAGGAAGAAGGGAGTTTCGGAGCGAGAGGATGATCGATCATACTGCTTTAAGTCAGTGGGGGGAATTCAATCGCCGTAAATGGGGCTGCAGGGTGGAGCATGTGCGGCTGCAGGCGGAGCGGTCCGAGGCGCGGGGAGAGTTTCTGTTCTTTTACAATGCCGTGGAGCGATTCATGCTTCCGCCGCAAAACCCGTATCACCCGTCGCTGTTCCTGGCTACCCCCAGTCAAAAGCCATTCCGCATCAACAAACAGTGGCACGAAATCGCCGGTTTGCTAATGGATCGCCTACAGCAGATTCGGGGACCGGCCGTCGTTCACCTCCCGCCTGAGCTGGACGATGTCCGCCCGTTTCTGTGGCGGGGGCTGAAGGCGGAAGTGAAGTACACGTACTGCGTGAATGTTCCTTATTCCTTGGATCTCGCCAGCAAAGCGATCCGCAACAAGATCCGCAAGGCGGAAGCCGCCGGATACCGAACCGAAAAATCGGTAAATATGTCGCATGCCTACGAGTGCTTGGTAGAAACGGAAAAAAGGCAGGGTTTTAGCCATCAGCTTAGCGCAGCGGATTTGGAGCTCGCGCGCGACTTAATGGGGGACCATGCCTTCCGATGCTATATTTGCTACTCTAAAGACGGGGAGCCGGTTAGCGTCAACATTTCTCTGCTGCTGCAGCCGGCTTCGGCGATCGGTTGGATTGCCGGGACCAAGACCGCCCATCTCTCCAACGGCGTCGTTCAACAGGTTCAGTTCCATGAATTCGAGGATCTTGCCGCCGCCGGTGTACGGCGTTTTGATTTTGCGGGAGCCAATCTCGCTTCCGTTTCGGAAGCCAAGGCGGAATGGGGCGGGGAATTGCTCCCCTACTACGTCATCCGCAAACCGGGTTTAAAGGATGTGCTGCGGGCCGGCCGGGACTGGCTGCAATTCTCTAGTCGGGTCAAACCGTAGCCTCGAGAGATGACGGATGAACGTAGTACTGATTACGTCCCTCCCGCTTGGCTTCGTACATCGCTTCGTCCGCCTCGCGAATCAGCCGGTCCAGATCCCCCGGACCCCCATCGTAAACGCAAATACCGATGCTCGGCGTCGTTACCAGAGGATATCCTTGGTAGTAGTAAGGCTCGGACAAGCTGCCGATAATCCGCTCGGCAACCTTGGAAGCGTGCCTCTGATCACTCGCCGAGAGCAGGACCAAAAACTCGTCCCCCCCGAGCCGGCAGACCGTGTCGCTATCCCGAATATGGCTGCACAGTCTTCCGGCGGTTTCTTTAAGCAGCAAATCGCCCGCGGTATGGCCGAAGGCGTCGTTAACCTCCTTGAAGTTATCCAGGTCGATAAACATGATCGTCAGCGGAGTCATCCCGTCATGGACATATTGATCGAACTTCATTTGGAACAGCGCCCGGTTGGGGAGCCCCGTCAACTCATCATGATAGGCTAGGTATTCCACCTGCTCCTCCAGTCTCTTGCGTTCGGTGATATCAATGATGACTCCCTCCAGCCTCTCCAGATGCCCCAATTCATTGAAGAGCGGGGTTCCCCGGATTTGCGTCCAGCGGTACTCCCCGTCTTTGTCGTAGATTCTGCACTCCAGATTCACGCTTCGTTTATCCAAAACCATTTCCTTCTGGGCCTGCATAATCCTCGGCTTGTCCGCCGGCAGGACCAGGCCGGTCAGCAGATGGTAATCTCCTTTAAACGCCTCCGGCGGCCAACCGGTAATGTGAACGATTCCATCCGACAGCGTCATGACGCCTACGCTTAAGTCGAAGGACCATGTGGCGATCTTGACATTCTCCAAAATATTGCTCAGTTGAATCCCGTTCTTCTCGGCCTTCAACCATAGCGATTTCGTATATCGGGTGAACAAGAAAGAAAACACGGTGGTAAACGCCCCGAAGATCACGATATAAATGACATCGTTTGCGGCCGTTTCGGGAAACATATTGTCCCGAAACCGGATGAACAAATAAGCCGCGCTGGCCAAATACAAGCCCCCGGACAGCAATACCGCCCTGAAATCCAGGTACAAAAGAGCGAATAAAGGCACAAGTCCGAGAAAAATATAGTTGATCGAATAAGGATATATGATGGCATGACTCACAAAAAACACGTACAGGGAAACGATCATCAGTAACATGACGATTTCCGGAACACGTCGGCTGTTCACGAGCAGCAGCATAATCAGGCCCACAAGCAGACCTACCGGAGGATAGATCACATCGATGCTTTTGTCCATGATGAGATTTACCGCGAGTGCTATGCCATAGAAGCTCCACAACAGCTTTAACATCAGTACGTTCCGCCGGTGAATTTCTTGCAACCTGTTCATTTAATCCACGCTCTCCAAGAAATAGTTATAAAGAACTAGATTTACTTTCTTTCATATTACACCTTTGGGAATTATAAGGGTACTATTTCCTAAAAAAAATTAATAAAGTCCAAAAAAAGACCGGATATACATCCGGTCCTTACGGTTAAGGCACATACTGCTGGACGATTTGGGTGACGACGCCATTCTCGATACTCAAATGATAAGGAAACACTCGAGGATCCAGCACCTGAGCGCCCCGGAACAAACTCTTGAATTTGTCCAAGCTTACCGGTTCATTCCATACAATATCCGCATCCGCGGGATTTCCCGTACGGTCGTAAATCTGCATGAGAACCTTGGCATCCTTGGCTACCGGAATATGTTCCAGCGTCTCGTTCTCATTCACGATGTAGTACCCGTCGGGAGGTCCGTCGATTCCGGCGTCCGGTTCGTGCTTGGCGAAAACCTCCTCGGCTTCCTTCCCGGTGTACCACTCGATCGGGTCGACCGCCAATTCGACCCCGTCCGCGCGAGTATCTATAGCCTCGATATAAACCGTCAACTGTCTCGTTTCCGGAGCTGCGACAGGCCGCTCGCTTTGCTCCCGGCTTGCTCCCGAACTGGACGTGGCGTTTAACGAAGACAGCATTACGATAAGTAACAGGGGGATCAACAATTTCATCCATTTTTTCATTTCAGCGTCCCGCCTTTCGAAATCCGGTATCACCGTCTATTAAGTATAAATAACCATTCTCGAACGGATTAAACACCGTCGGTAAATTTATACTTTCATTATATGGTTTTCCGGAAGGGAAAGGGTCACAAACCGGTTAAAACGGGTGACAAATTCTTATCTTTTCGGCTCAGTGTGCCGGGAAGAAGGTAAGCTGAATCAGGAAAATCAGCCCGAACACATAAAGCAGCGGATGCACTTCACGACCCTTGCCGCTGACCAGCTTCATAACGGGGTAAGTAATGAAGCCGACTGCGATCCCTGTGGCGATGCTTGCGGTCAGCGGCATCATCAGCAGGATGGCGAAGGCCGGAAAGGCTTCGTCGAACGTCTTCCATTGGATGCGGGCAAGCCCCTCCATCATGAAGCAGCCGACGATAATGAGCGCCGGGGCGGTGATGGCGGGCAGCGATGAAATCGCGCCGACGAGCGGCGAGAAGAAAACGGATAGCAGAAACAACACCGCAACCACGAGCGAGGTGAGTCCGGTCCGTCCCCCGGCCGCGACTCCGGTGGTCGACTCGATAAACGCGGTCGTCGGGCTGGTGCCGAACATGGAACCGACCGTTGTCGCGGTCGCATCGGCAAGCAGCGCGGACTTGGCCCGCGGGAACTCCCCGTTCTTCATCGTGCCCGTCTGCTCCGCCACCCCGATCAGCGTGCCGGTCGTGTCGAACAGCGTGACAAGCAAGAACGCGAACACGGTCGTATACAGCCCCTGACTGAACACGCCCGGAATGTCCATGTCGAAGAAGACCGGAACCGGCGGAGCGGAGATCATCCCTTGGAACTTCAACTGGCCGGTCAGGTAGCCGATCAGCGCCGTTACGGCCATACCGATAAACAGCGCGCCCGGTATTTTGCGAGCCATAAGAATCAGCGTGACGAACACGCCGACAATCGTCAGCAGCGTCACCGAGCGGTGCAGGTCGCCAAAGGTAACTATGTTATCGGGATTGGCAACGACGATACCGGACATTTTTAGCCCGAGAAAAGCGATAAACAGACCGATGCCGGCGGTAATGCCGAATTTCAGCGAATCGGGAATCGCCCGAATCAACGCCTCCCGCAGCTTTGTCAGACTGAGCAGCAGGAACAACACCCCGGCGAGAAACACCGTGCCGAGCACGGTTTGATAAGTGAGTCCGGTGGAGGCGACGACGCTGGTAAAATACGCGTTCAGCCCCATGCCCGGAGCGATGGCGATCGGATGGTTGGCGAACAGCGCCATAAACAGCGTGCCGATCACGGCGGCGATCACCGTGGCCATAAACACTTGGTCAAACGGAATCCCGGCCGCGCTCAGCACCGCCGGATTGACGACCAGGATGTAGGCCATGGCCAGAAAGGTGGTGACCCCCGCCAGCAGCTCGGTTCTGACGCTGGTTCCATGCTGTTGGAGTTTAAAAAACTGATTCATGTAGGTGTTCTCTCCTCTTTTTTTACGGCTTTACATTTTAATCCTCTAGTATTGTCCGCTTATCCCCTAGCCTCGTCAAGGCCTGGGCGATTCATTCCACGAATCGTTCGGAAATTGCGCTTAGCTATAACAATATAAAAAAACGACCCGTTTAACGAGTCGTTTAACTTAACCGATCTTCAAGGAGCGGTCCGTCGGTCCATATTAGTTCACCCAGTACACTTCTCCCTTGGAGTTATACGTAATCTCGACCGATGCTGCGCCGCTCTTGGTAAAGATCGCGTTACCCGGTTCATTCGCAACTTTGGTCAGCTTATAACCGGATAGATCCATCCCCAACCATTTTTTGATTTGCGGAACGGCGGTCTTTTTAAGCTTCTCCATATCCGCATTTTTCATAGTTTGCATAACTTTATTGATTTGCGCATCGCTCTTGTTGGCAAGGTTGTCTTGAAGGAATCCCAAATATAACCCGGTTGCTTTATTTGTCTTTTTATCGATATCGACACTTACGGGGTACTTTGAGGTTGGCGCCCCGAAACGGAGTTCATATTTGACGGCGTCCGGTTCGGTAATCAGGAATGCCTGGGTCAAAGCCTCCGCTTTTTTAACATGTTCCACCTTCGCAATAACGGCTTTGGCGGATTTGATCGCTGTCTCAGGGACATCTTGTATCTTCAGGATTTCCAGAGCCATACTCAATTTTCCGTCCAGCACATTTATCGTGGTGTTCTGAACCTCCGCTAACATCTGAAGTTTGTTTTTCACCTTTGGATTGGTATTGGTGTAGTCCATGATCAACGTCACGTGTTCCGCCTGTGCCGATCCTCCGGGTAATACGGTATCCAGAGCCTTTTGCATAGCTTCCTGATGGGAAGCACTCAGGTCGCTCCATTTCATTTTTACACTAATACTATCGATCTCCCCCTTCTTATTGAAAAGCACTTCGCCCCCGGACGCTCCCTGAACCGCCAGGATGGAACCTGAAGGGAAATTCGTGGCCTTGCCCAATGTAAGTGATTTCCCGGTCAACTCCTCCAGCTTCTTTTCAGCCTTTTGAATCGAAGACGCGCTCAATGAGGTGGCTGCTGCGAAAGCCTGGGTACTTGAAGCCCCCGTCCGTTCGCTCGCATGGGCCTGCACTTGCATGACGCCGGCTACAAGGGTCCCTGTCAATACTGTAATTCCCAAAGCCTTCAGAAGAGTGCTATACTTGGTTGCTCCCGTTCTTTTCATAAAATAAATCCTCCTAATCGTAAAGTTAGTGTCATTGGATGCTACATAGAGTTAGATAACCATTTTTCGGGAAACGTTACATCCGTATTCGATTTATTTTAAAAGTCCGTCAATATCTCGGCCCTCTGAATCTATTGCTTCCTTATATCCCCCTATAATCAGGCATTTTAAAAATTTTAGTATGTAACCTTTATGCTCCGCAGGGTCATCTAACTAGTATAAACCGAAAGGAGGTTGCCGTTTTGAACTTCGAATCCGAAGTCATCCAGGCCCAGGCCGGAGACCGACATGCTTTCGTACTTCTCATGCGAAGAATCGAGTCGGATATGTACGGAATGGCTTACAACATTCTTCAAAATGACGACGATTGCGCCGACGCCTTGCAGGAGACGATGATTCAAGCCTACCAATCCTTATCCGGATTGCGTGAGCCCGCCTACTTTAAAACCTGGGTCTTCCGGATCCTGATTAACAAATGCAATCAGATACACCGCAAAAGAAAAGCAACCGTGGATATGGATTCCTTACATTACGAGCCTTCCACATCAGGGGATGAATATGGGCAGGTTGAATTGCGGCAAGTCGTGGACCAACTCGATGAGTCGATGAGGGTGGTAGTGGCGTTGCGTTACTTCCAGGACATGCAGATCAAAGAAATCTCGGACTGTCTCGACATCTCCGAAAGTGCGGTCAAAACCCGGCTGCACCGTGCACGTAAGGCACTGATAAATATGCTCCAATATTCCGGAGAAGGGAAGGCGAAGTTAAATGAAAGCTATTGATTTGGAAAAGCAGTTGGATATGGAAATGTCAAAAATGGGAGGAAAACGTGCCATGCCCGATCAAGTGAGACAACGTTTGGAGGAAACCTACGCCCATATCGAGGCCGGATTACCGGGAATGAGCCAAACCGCTGAATTGAAACGCCGGAAAAAAACGGTTCGGCCTTGGGGCAGATTTACCGTCGCGGCCGCCTCGGCAACTGTTTTAAGCGCCTGCATCCTGGGCACAGCCTTTGTCTCTCCCACCATGGCCCAATCGCTGAAACAAGTGCCGGGAATGGGGCACGTGTTTAACCTGATCGGTGATTTAGGGCTCCAAACGGCCGATGAAAAAGGGATCCTGCAGGCTACCCTGGCCGAAGCAAGCCAGGAAAACACAAAATTGAAAATCTCCGGAATTGTGTTTGACGGTGCGCGCTTGTCCATGGCCTTGGAGCGGGAGGGGGATGCCGAGGCCAGCGAACCGCTGGCTGTCCAACTCGCTAAAACCGAGCTGCTTGTCGACGGGAAACCGCTGGAAGCCAAACCGGGGAGTCTTGGAGGACCGATCGGCTCAGCGAACGCTACTGTCATGAATTTTACCGATATAAAGGGTATGCCGGATCAATTTGATCTGACCGTCAAACTGTATTTGCAGGGGAATGAAAAACCGTTTGAACTGGTTACGCCAGTTACCAAAACAGCCGTCCAGAACGTCGTCTTGAAGCCGGGGGCTCAAGCCGAAAATGAGGTCCTTCGCCTCCGCGTCGATAAAGTGGAGATCACCCCGTCCACGGTTGCCGTTGAGACGACCTATACTCAGCTGGTTGACAAGCTGCCGGCTAACTACGTGGACCCCGTTACATCCGTTCAAGCCTTTGACTATGACGTAACGGATGGTCAAGGACGTGCGCTGGAGTTCATCAGCGGTCAAGGAGAGACCTTGGCAGCCAACCAACCGCGGGAACTGCGCACTTTGTTTACTCCTTTTGCGGAAGTTCCGGAGAAAGTGGTCATCAAGCCTTACGTATACAAGCACAGTTCGGACGGAGGAGTTCAAAAAGAATACCTGTCCGAGCTTGAATTAAGCATCCCGGTGACCAAGAAGTAACCGGCGCCAGCAAGGAAAAAAGGACTGTCCCGTTTTTTACAGGGACAGTCCTTCTTTTTTACTGCTGAGGCTGCGGGTTAGGCTGCGGCTCGGCAGGGTGGTATTCGACCGGCGCGTGCGTGCGGCGCAGGAAAAGCCCCAGCAGCAGCGCGAGGACGCCGACGAACATCGAGATGGTAAATGCGTTATGAATACCGGAGACGATCGCGTGCGGTACTTGAGCCGGATCGGTTGGATTTGAAACCGTGCTCAGGTAATTCTTTTGACCCGCGGAATAAATGCTGATGAACAGCGCCGTACCGACCGCACCGGAAACTTGCTGCAACGTGTTCATAATCGCGGTTCCGTGCGGATATAACCGGCGCGGAAGCTGGTTGAGACCCGTCGTTTGGCCGGGCATCATCACCAGCGAGATCCCGATCAGCAGGGAGATGTGCATGGCAATCACCGTCCCGACGGGCGTCGTGGTGGTGAGGCCGCGCATAAACCAGATGGTGACGATCACGATGACCAGCCCGGGAACGACCAGAGCCCGCGGCCCGAACTTATCGAACAGACGGCCGGCAACCGGCGACATCAATCCGTTGATGACACCGCCCGGCAAAAGCGCCAATCCCGCCGCAAACGGAGCCAGCACAAGCGCTCCCTGCAGGTACATCGGCAGCAGAATCAAGGTCGAGAACAGGGTCATCATCATAACCATCAGCAGCGCGGCCGCCAGAGCAAACATCGGATATTTGAAGACCCGGACATCCAGAGTCGGTTCCTTCACGACCAACTGGCGCCATACGAACAGGGCCAAGGAAACAAAACCCGCCACCAGACAAACGTAAACGGTCGGATCGGACCAACCGCCGCCTTCACCGGCATGGCTGAAGCCGTATACGATTCCGCCGAAACCGACGGTGGACAACAGGATTGAAATCAAATCCACTTTAGGACGGGTCAATTCGGAGACGTTCCGCAGGTATATGGCCGCAAACAGAATGGAGAAAGCGGCAAGCGGCATAATCAGGAAGAACAGCCAACGCCAGTTCAAGGCGTCAAGAATCAAACCGGACAACGTAGGGCCAATCGCCGGGCCGAACATGATAACGAGACCGATGGTCCCCATGGCGGCGCCTCTTTTTTCCGGCGGGTAGATCGTCAGAATGGTATTCATCATGACCGGGAGCAGGAGCCCCGTCCCGACCGCTTGAATAACCCGGCCGATCAGCAGTACGCCAAACGAAGGCGCTATCCCGCAAATGACCGTTCCTATCAAAAACAGAATCATGGCCGACAAAAACATCTGTCTCGTCGTAAACCATTGAATCAGCAGCGCCGTAATCGGGACGAGTATACCGATGACCAGCATATAAACGGTGGATAACCACTGTATCGTCGAAGGACCGACGCTTAATTCTTTCATCAAATCCGTAAAGGCTACATTCAGCAGGGTTTCGTTCAGAATCGACACGAACGCCCCGATAATCAGCGCAATCGTAATCGGAAGCCTTCGGATTCCTTCCGTAGGGGCGGTTGAAGCCGCGCCTGTCGCATCCATATTCATTATAATTTTCCTCCAATACTATCCAAGGTTCATTGTGTATGTCTCTATATCAACAAGTCGGGAGGCTTGCCGCCTTCCTCCTTGACATATTCGGGCACATGGTCAGTAGACCGTTCTATATATAAATTTTTAAGTATTAGGTTAAAAAAAGTCCCCGTTCCCCTTTAACGGTCAAATAACCGGGGAACCAGCTTGGAAGCAATCCGCAGCGGTTCGCTGCTCTTCTGGGTCATGCTCATAATCGCGGCGCCTTCCACCATGGAATTGATCATTATCGCCAGTTCCTGCGCCTCTTCCTCGGCAAGTCCGGACGATACGAACTTCTTCTTAAGTTCGACGCCCCAGCATTCATAGGCATTGCTGCATGCCTGGCGGATCGTTTCGTTACTCTTGGCCGTTTCATGCGCGATGATGCCGATCGGTACTCCAATCACCTCATCCTTGTCGAATTGCTCGATCATCAAATCCAGCATGCGTTGAATAGCCTCCACGGGATCCGCGGTGGCTTGCAAAACCTTCATCATTTCGGAACGCGCCTTGTCCTGCGTATAACGGATAGCCTCACAGGCGAGCTGCTCCTTCCCCTCGGGAAAATGATAATATAACGAACCCTTTGGAGCGCCGCTGAGCTGGGTGATCTGATTTAAGCCAGTCGCATTGTAGCCTTGATTCATCAGGAGTCTGGCGGTTGTTTCAATCAGAGTTTTGCGGGTGGGATTCTGGTTTGCCATTGAAATAACCTCGCCTCTCATAGGATTATACCAATCGGTCTATATAATTTAGTTCATAATACCCCCCCTGTCAAGAACCCAAATCCGTCCTAACGAAAATTTTACATTCCATTTTCAATTCTCTTCATTCAAGTTTTCACAAATCCCGAGGAGGATCGCGCACGCCCCGGGTTTCACGATCTTACGCACCCGAGGCGTCACGCGAAAAAAATTCTAGCGGCTCCCTAGCCTTTTACCAGGCGTAAGCGCGTGGCGCCTCTCCACCCGGACCCGGGAAAATATCGTTCAGCGCCTTCAATGTGTCCTCGCTCAGCTCAAGCTCCACGACACGGAGCGTATCTTCGAACTGCCGCAGCGTGCGCGGGCCGATAATCGGCGCTGTAACCGCCGGATTCGCCAGCGTCCAGGCCAAGGCGACGTTCGCCTCCGACTCGCCGAGCTCTTTGCACAGCGCGGTGAAGCGTTCCAACTGCGGGCGCAGCTTCTCCATGCGCTCGCTCTGTTTGGCCGTCCGCGACCCCGGCTGCGGATTCCAGTTGCCGCCGAGGATGCCTCCGTCCAGCGGACTCCAAGGGATGACGCCGATGCCGAGCTCCTCGGCAGCCGGAAGCACTTCCAGCTCCGGCAGGCGGCAAAGGAGGCTGTATTTATGCTGTTCGGACACGAGGCCAAACATGCCATGATGTTTTGCTTCGTACTGGGCTTTGACCAAGTCCCGGCCGGCAAAGTTGCTGGCGCCGACGTAACCGATCTTGCCCTGTTTTAACGGAATATCGAACGCGTTCCACAGTTCGTCCCAGGAAACGCTGCGGTCCACATGATGCATCTGGTACAGCTCGATATGGTCGGTTTGAAGCCGACGGAGCGAATCCTCCAGATGACGGCGGATTTTGTAGGCGGATAGCCCGGCTCCCCCGTTCGGGTCGACATGGGGATCTCCCATTCCCCCGTAAACTTTGGTGGCCAGAACGACCTTCTCCCGCCGGCCGCCGCCTTGGGCAAACCAACGGCCGATGATTTCCTCCGTCCAGCCGCGCTTCGGCGTCCCGCCGTACACATTGGCGGTGTCGAAAAAATTCACGCCGGCATCGATCGCCGCATCCATGATCTTGAACGCTTCTTTCTCCTCCGTGCTCGGCCCGAAATTCATCGTTCCCAGACACAGTCGGCTCACCTTCAAGCCGCTTCTTCCCAAATTCGCATACTTCAATGTTCCAACCTCCTCGTCAAATAGATAGATGGCTGATATCACAAAAGCAGTATTGCGGACTACGCTTTCATTATAACATTGATAGTTAGAGTGGGCGGAGGCTTCGGGCAAAATCCGTGTATTTGGCAACCGCTTGATCGTAACCCGGCATCTTGAATCCCGCGTACCCGGCCACTTTGGCAGAATGTATTCTAAACAACGCTTGGCATGTAAACAGGGCATCCCACACTTTCGGGTAATCGCTCATCTCGTAGGTCGACATAAGCGCATCCCAATCTTCCTTGGGAAGATAGCGGTCTAATAATTTATAGTTCTTGCCGAGGCTAAAAGTATACCCCTGTTCCGCTCCGATCCGCCAAGCCATCATTCTCAGCAGATTGGGCCGGACGATCTCCTGCAGATGGTCGATGGCGAACAAAGTCTCCCGCCGCACCAGCCCCTTCACGACATAAGTGGAAGTCATCCAGAACTCGTTGCAGCAATCGTCGAATTTCCGGGCGGTCGGCGGCTCGATCCAATGCTGGCGGTCGTGGGCCGGCTCCTTATGATCGACCCGGTCATCCTTATCCAGCAAAACCTCGATCAGCCCGTCACCGCCGGCAAAATACTCGTCGGCTTCGCCCACGGGAATCAAAGTAAGGTCCATTTTGTTCCCGTCTTCAAATAGAATAATATACGAGAACCAATTCCCCAATTCCGGCGGGAACAGCTCCATATCCTCGGGCTTCTGCATCATGGTCCGGCTGCCGAACGTATCGAGCCAACTCTCGTCGCCTTTATAGTAATCCATGTCGGTTACAAAATAGGAAATATCATAGTCTTGCAGCGCATCCCGGGGAATGTTCACGTTCGTTCGCGACCCTTCCAGCGTGACCAGGCGAATTCGTTCCTCCCGGGCCGCGAAATCCAAAATAAGGCTCATCATTTCCTGTTCCGTTCTCATAGGAACTCCTCCCGATTTATGGTTATATAGGTTGAACTAAAGAATTGGCGTTGTGAAAAGGTATGAAATGGTTTCGGAGATACGTTACCGAAATTCACAATTGTAGATATACTCGAAGTTTACATCATTAACGGGAAAATCTCCCTTTAATTTACCGCTCTTGGTCCTTTTATAGGATTTAGCTGGAAAAACTCCATCTATTTCGCGGCCCTATTGCCAATATGCACAATTTCAAGCGAATTAACGGGAGGTTCTCCAGCTAATTCGCCTCTCCAGCCGCATACGCACCAAATTAACGGGAACAATTCCTTTTATTTCAATGAGCTGCAGAAGAAGAACGTGAAAAGAACCTCTCCACCGCTGCCTTTAGCCCCATGAACATCCAAATCGTATTAAGCCCACTGTGACCGAGGTGCCTAGTGCACTTCCAACTCCAAAAGATGCAAATCTGCAGGTATTTCTTGCGGTTTTAGAGAAACGAGCCGGTTTCGACGAAAATCCCTGCAGATTTGCAGGAATTTTGTTAGTCAAGGTTATCTGACGGGGCACCTAGTATGCAAATCAATAGTTCAAACTATATAGTTCCTATTATAGACAAAATTCCTGACAGCGTACTGTCAGGAATCGGATATGCTACTTTAAAATTTTTGTAGATTCTAGTGAAAGAGGAGAGTTTCTATGAAAAAGTTAAAAAAGTGGGTTATAAACATTCTGGTTTTTTATGCCGTGATCCAATTGCTCTTTCTGTTTTTGCGGCATGTCGTGTTTGGGTTAATCGATGTACCGGAACCGTATGAATTGATCGTTCAACTGGCCGCCTCCGGAATCACCGTTTTGCTGGCGCTGCTGATCACCGTCTATCTGACGAATGGAAATGGAGACGCTTGATCATTAGCCGACATCGTACAAATCTTCCGAGACCGGAGTTGCGGCCGCCTCTCGGTAGACCCGCGGAACCCGCTGACCGATGAGGCAAACCGTCTCATAATTCACCGTGTTCATCAGGGCCGCCACTTCATCGACCGGAATGCTCTCTTTGCCTTGTTCCCCGCCAATCAAAATGACGGTATCGCCAACCGATACATCGGGCAGCGCCGTGACGTCGAGCATCGTCTGGTCCATGCACACCCGCCCGGCGATCGTTACCCGGCGGTTCCGTACGATCGCCGATCCCCGATTGGAAAGCGAACGCGATAACCCGTCCGCATAACCGATCGGAACGGTGGCGATGACCCTGTCCCCGTCCGCACGGAAGGTCCGTCCGTAGCTGACCGTGTCACCCTCCCCGATTTGACGGAGAGCCGCGATCTTCGTTTTCAGCTGCATCGCTTCCCGCAGCGGGTAGTTCGGAAGCCGGGTATGATCCGAGGGATAAAGGCCGTACATGGCGATTCCCACCCGAATCATATCCAGATGCATGTAGGGAAAGCGCATGGCGGCGGCGCTGTTGCAGCAATGCTTCAAGGGAATGGACACTCCCCGGGACTCCAGAGCTTGGATACAGGAGATAAACTGTCTATATTGCCGCTCTGTGAATCCGGGGTCAGGCCCATCCGCATCCGCAAAATGCGTAAACAGCCCTTCCACAACAACATAAGGGGAATAGACGGCCGCTTGCCGCACGATCTTTATAACATCCTCGGTGGAGGTCAGGCCGATTCGGGACATTCCCGTATCCATTTTGAGGTGGATCCGGGCCGGCTTCCGCCGCAGCTCCGCCCGGGCGGCAAGTTCCCGCAGCACCTCTTCGGAAAAAACCGTGAGGGTGATGTCATGACGAACCGCCAAATCAACCGCGGAGGGCGGAGTATAGCCCAGCACGAGAATCGGCAGCTTGATTCCCGCTTCTCTGAGGCGAAGGGCTTCATCAAGCAAAGCCACGCCCAGATAATCCGCGCCGCCCGCTTTCGCCGCAATTGCCGCTTGCACGGCGCCGTGGCCGTATCCGTCGGCTTTGACCACCGCCATAATTCGACACGCCGCTGCCGCCTGACGCCGGAACAACGAAACATTATGAGTTATCGCATCGAGCGAGACTTCCGCCCAAGTGTCGCGGCAACTCATCTTGGTATGTGTAGAAATCATGATGTCCGCCACTTTCATATCGCCTCCACGCCGACGCGCATCCGTTCCAAAAACCGCCCGATTCGCTCCAGAGCCCGTTCCAGGTTTTCCGTGGACGCCGCATAGGAAAACCGGATATGCCCTTCACCGCCTTTTCCGAACACCCGGCCCGGTACGGCCGCCACCCCCGCTTCGCGAAGCAGTCTTTCGGCGAAGGCTTCACAATCCTGACCGGTAGAAGCAACGGAGGGAAAAGCGTAGAACGCCCCTTCCGGTTCATGACAGGAAAGCCCGACTTCCCGCAATCCGCTTACGAACATACGTCGTCTTTGGTCGAATATTTCCTTCATGGCCTCTTTGGCCTCCAAGCCATGTTGAAGGGAAGCCAGCGCGGCGATCTGCCCCGGGGTCGGAGCGCTCATCGCGGTGTACTGGTGAATTTTCAACATGGCCGACAGCAGGTCATGATTGCCGCAGGCGGCGTACCCGACCCGCCAACCCGTCATGGCAAACGCCTTGGAAAAACCGCCGATGACCAGCGTCCGCTCCCGCATTCCCGGCAGCGAGGCAATGCTGACGTGCCGCTTCCCGTATGTCAGCTCCGCATAGACCTCATCCGAAATAACGATCAAGTTATGCTTCACGGCAAGCGCGGCCACCGGAAGCCAATCCTCTTTCGTCATGACGGCTCCTGTCGGATTTCCCGGGTAATTGACGATCAGCACTTTGGAGCGGTCTGTGATCCGCCGGGCCAGCGCTTCCGCGGTAAGCTTAAATTTGTGCGCCGCGTTCGTCTCAACCTCCACGACTTTTCCGCCGCACAAATGGGCGATGGGCGCGTAAGCGACATAACCCGGTGCCGGTATCAGGACTTCGTCCCCCGGGACGATGCAGGTGCGAAGCGCCAAATCAACGGCCTCGCTGGTCCCGACAGTCACGAGGACTTCCCTGGCCGGATCGTACGTCAGCTGAAAGCTGCCCTGCATATATTCGGAAATGGCCTCCCTGAGCTCCGGCAATCCCGCATTAGGCGTATACCCCGTCGGCCCGTCCTGAAGAGCGCGGATACAAGCCGCCCGAACCGGTTCGGGTACGGAAAAGTCCGGTTCCCCCACCCCAAGCCGAATTACATCGGCGCACCCTTGGGTTTGGTCAAAAAACTTCCGGATTCCCGAAGGCTGAATTTCCCTTACTCTTGGAGCAATCCAATTACCCGTTGTTGTCATCGCGTATTCCTCCCTTTCCCCGCTCCCGCAAGGAGCCTTCGATAATCCGGTCCAGCAGTTCCGCATAAGTCCATCCCGCCGCCTCGGCGCTTCTGGGGAGCAAGCTGGTTTTTGTCATGCCGGGCAGCGTATTTACCTCCAGTACAAAAGGAGTATCGTTGTGCAAAATCATGTCGATTCTCGCATAAACGCCGCATTTGAAAAGCCGGCAGCAGGCTAACGCCGTCTCCCGGACCCGGGAATACACTTCATGCGGAAGCGAGATCGGAGCCTCCTCGGCTCCCCCGTCGGTATACTTGGCGTCGTAGTCAAACCAGTCCGCGCGGGCCGCGCGGATGCCCAGCACCGGAAGGAATTCCCCGTCAACGATGGAACAGGTGATTTCCTGCCCCTCGATCATCGATTCGACGATAACCGTCCGATCCCAGCGAAAAGCTTCCGTTACCGCCCCGTACAGGTCCTCTTCATGGTCCGCCCGCCGAACCCCGATGCTGGAGCCGCCGTTATTCGGCTTTACGAATACCGGAAATCCCGCTCCGGCCGCTTGTTCTTGCCAATTCTCCAGGCTAAGGCGACGCCAGTCCGGGGTCGGTATTCCTTCGGCGCGCATCAGCATTTTGGACAAGTCCTTATCCATGCACAGGCTACTGGATAGTACGCCGCTTCCCGAATAGGGGACGCCCAGCGTTTCGAGCGCGCCCTGAACCGTGCCATCCTCGCCAAACGCTCCGTGAAGCGCAAGCAGCGCGAAATCGATGTCCCTCACCCGGTCGATGAGCTCCTCCCGCTTCGTTACTATAATGGGCAGAACGTCATATTTTTTCCGGTCCAAATGCGCAACCATCTCCCGCCCCGTCATCAGCGAGACCTCATATTCGGAGGACACTCCGCCCATGATGATGCCGACTCTCATGCCTGATCGATCTCCCTTCCCCTTAAGTCCCCCGGTCCGTTGTTTCCCGTCAGTTCCCCATCATCTTTGCCGCCGTCTCGCCAATCAAGCGGATGCCGGTCCCGATATCCTCGTCGGACACTCTGGAGAAACCGATCCGCATCGTATTCCGCCCCCGGCCATCCGTATAAAACATATCTCCCGGCGTAAAGATCACCCCTTGTTCCGAGCAGGCCTCCAGCAGTTTCCAGGTGTCGAAATCTTCGGGGAATTCGATGAAAAGATGCAGCCCCCCGCTCCCCGATAGCCGGCTAAACGGGATATACCGCTCGCAGCAGGCCTTGGTCCATTCATATTTCCGTTTATATTCCATCCGGGCCTTCTTCAAATACTTCTCCAAATTCCCGTTCTGCAAATATTGAAAAAGCAGCGATTGATCCAGCGTCGAGGTGTGGATGCTGCGCGCCCGCTTTACGCTTTCCAGGCTGTCGATCAACGCGCGGTCCGCCAGCACCCAGCCGACGCGAATCCCCGGGAACAGCACCTTCGAGAAGCTTCCCAGGTAGACTACGCTGTTGCCCGTTCCCGCCATCGCGATCAGCGGAGCCACATGCGAACCCGAGTAGCGCAGTTCTTCATTGAATCCATCCTCGATGACCGGGATGCGGTAGCGGCTGAACAGCTGAAGCAGGGCCAGTCTTTTTTCCGCGGAAGTTACAATCCCTGTCGGATTGTGGTAGGAAGGGACCAGGTAGGCGCAATCGTAAGCGCGTTCCGCCAAAGCCTCCTCCAGCCTCTCCAAATCGATCCCGTCCGGGTCCATAGGGATGCCCGTGATCTCAAAACCGTGCAGTTTGAGATTTTTGATCGCTGTATAATGCGTCGGATTTTCGCAAATGACCGCACCTCCGGATTCGCGATGCAGGGCGGACAACACGATGTCGAGCCCTTCCGTGAACCCGTTGGTGATAAGGATGTCTTTCCCCTGCAAATCGACGCCCTTGCTCTCCATATAGTTCAGCAAATAGTCCATTAACGGCTTATAGCCTTTGGCATATCCGTAATTCAAAAGCACCCGGCCTTCCATGGCCATGCGGTCCAAAAAAGCCCGTTTGACGTTTTCGAGATCAAACAGCTGTTCATCGGGGGCGATGCTGGTGAATGAAATCGTCCCCTTCTCCGCACGGAGGCCGCGTTTCATATGATCCAGCTCTACCGCCTGCCGCGCCTGTCGGCTCATCCGTTCCTTCCAGTCCATACGCCATGGTTCGGCGTCCGCCGCCGGCCCGGGAAGGCTCGCATCCGAAGCGACATAGCTGCCCCGGCCCGCTTGGGCGTAGATGAATCCCTCTTCTTCCAGCAGGGTATAGGCGGAAATCACGCTGTTGCGGCTGACGCCCAGCAGCTCTCCCAATTCCCGCGTCGACGGCAGCTTTTGCTCACTCTGCAAAGCGCCTTTCAGGATCAGCCCTTTGAGGTAATCCCTCACCTGGATATAAACCGGACGGCCCGCGGCAAGCCGAAAATCATTGAACATGCGTCATCTCTCCTTATCCTCATGATGGCACAAACCGACACCGAAATAAAAGAACCGCCGATCCGGTTTTTTGACCCGGAGGCGGTTCTCATAAAACGGGAGGGGCTTACCGTTCGTTATGATAGCGGCATTTTGGGCCGCTATTTCGCCCAGATTTGCTTTTCGGGAAAAATAGCGGCTAAAAAGGGCCCTATTTCTCTGGTGCGAGCCCAAAAATCCGTTTTTGGCCCGACTTTCTCTAAAATAAGGCCCCAAATGACCGCTATTTCACAGCAAAGAGCCAAATTCGACAAAATCGCGCCGCAAAAGGCCGTTATCCACCCGCCCGGTTTCAAAGGGAGGCGATTACAGCCATTAGACCCCTCGAGTTAATGCAACGCTAGTGGTAAAATCGGTGGTTGGGCCGATTTGGCTTGAATGAACTGGAGTTTTTCCAGTTCATTCACTAAGAATGACCGCTCCAGTTTCACCGTCAATCCTCCGGGACCTGAACCGAGGATGCCTGGTGCGGCAAGGTCGGTTGCTGTGCCGGGCTTGCCAGCCGGAGGCGTTCTTCCGCAGCTGCGGGCGTACCGGTGTCCGGGCTGGATTCGACATAATGCTTCAGCAGGGAGAGCTTATTCTCCCAGAAGCGGTCGAAGTAAGCGAGCCAGCGCTTCAGCTCGAGCAGCGGATCGGCGTTAAGCCGGTAGCGCGTTTCCCGGCCTACCTTCCGTTCCCGGACCAGTCCCGCATCGGAGAGGACACGAAGATGCTTGGAAACGGCGGTCCGGCTCATCGGAAAATGGCCGGTCAGGTCTTTCAGCGGCAGCTCCCGGTCGCCGAGCAAACCCAGAAGCTCGCGCCGGGTCGGATCCGCGACCGCTTGAAAGACATCTTGTTTCGGCGCGGCGGCCGTGTTCGTCATCGTTAACCTCCGACGTAGGCGGACAGCTTGTTAACCAGTCCGGCCCAGCCTTGGTCCATCCGGTCGCGCACAATGTCATGGGGCTCGCCGAATTCCGTCACTTGAGCCGCGGTCCAGCCGCCGTGGATGAGCGTAAGCTCGATCTGCCCCTCTTTTTCCACCAGCTCAAAGGTCAGCGTCCAATCTTTACCCCAATTAAAAGACAACTTGTTCGGCGGATCCACAAGCGTTACTTTGCACGGGGATTGCCCGAAAGGCCCCGCCTGCAAATGAAATTCATGTCCCACCACCGGCTTCAGATCATTCGGCATAAACCAGGCCGACAATCCCTCCGCCGTGGCGACGGCCTCCCAAACCTTCTCTGCCGTTGCATGCAATAAAATAGTATGCCGGATATCCGGCAGCGTTTCATTCATCTTATCTTCCATCATCCATTATCCCTCCATTAGGAAACCGTTTGGTTTCACTTTTGAGCATGGTGCCATTATATGAAACCAAACGGTTTCCTGTCAACTGAAATTAAGGACCGTACTCCACCATAGGTTGTGAATACGGCCCTTTCTTCATTCCAAGGGATACGGCTTTGCTAAACTGACATTTCTTACCGTTTCGCTACTCCCCCACGGTAATCTCGTACAATCTTGCGGTTTTCTCGGCCGGCAAGACGACCTTCAGCTCCCCGTCTTCGGCGCTCCAGGCGCAATCGCCCGCAAAACCCTGCGGGTAAGCGAGACGCACTTGAAGCGGCTTGCCCTTTAACCAGTCCAGCGGGATGGTTGTCTCCGCCGGCTCGTGCGGATGGCCCGTCTCGACAGCCCGCACCCGCCACACGGCCAGGTACACCCGGTCCTCCCGCCGAAGTCCGAGACTCACCCATTCGTCCTGCTGGGTCGGCAGGCCGAGCGGCCAGAACGGCAGCGCTTCGGGAATATCCGCGCGGATCGTTTTGTAGTAATCCAAAGCCTCTTTCACCAGTTCCCGCCGGCGCGGGCTGAGTTCAGCCAAGTGGCCGCTTTGATGCACGCGCAGCAACAGCGCGTTGACCATGTTGAACACGACTTCCTCGTCGTCGCCTTCCCGCAGCGGGTAAGACCAGATGGCCGACTGCTCCGGCGTCAGCGCGGACGGGGAAGCCGCCGCGATCGCCGCGTAATTGACGTAGTCCTCCTGGTCGCTGGTGGACTGGATGCTGTGACGGCTGAGCATCGCGTAGTCCATACGCATCCCGCCGCTGGAGCAGTTCTCGATGACGAGGTCGGGATAACGGGCAAAAATGCCGTCCAGCCACTCCAGATAAGCGCGGTTATGCTGGAGCAGCCCGTCGCCTACGCTGTCCGCCCCGGCTTCGGTCCCGATCCCCGCATTGATGTTGTAGTCCATCTTGATGTATCCGACGCCGTAGTCCTCCACCAGCCGGCGGATCACCTCGGTCGCGTGCGCCCGGACCGCCGGATTCCGGTAGTCCAGCTGATACCGGCTCCGGTCTTTGACCCGTTTGCCGTGCCGCATAAAGAACCAGCTGTCATCCGTATCTTTCAGCTTGGGACTGTGGATGCCCATGACTTCCAGCTCCAGCCACAGACCCGGAATCATGCCCTTGCCCCGAATATAGTCGAGGACATATTTGATGCCTTCCGGGAAACGTTCCTCCGAGGGCAGCCACTCGCCCACGCCGTCCCACCATTCCCCTGCGGCATACCAACCGGCATCGATGCAAAAGTATTCGCTTCCCGCCTCAGCGGCGGCATCGATCAGCGGCAGCAGCTTCGCCGTCGTCGGGCTGCCCCACAGACAGTTCATATAATCGTTAAAAATTACCCGCAGCAGCCGGTTATCCTCGTTCGGTCTGCGGATTTTGCGCCGGTATCGGGTCAGCGCCCCGATGGCCTCGTCGAATCCGCCGGACACCGAGCCGACGGCGACCGGGATGCTGACGAACCGCTCTCCCGGTGCCAGCTTGTCCCACCAATGGTTGTCGTGTTCGGTCGGTCCGCTGATCAACGCGGTCAAATAATCGTTCTGGTCGATGATTTCCCAGTGCCAGGAGCCGTTATGCTCGATCTGCCAGAAGAGGGTCGTACCCGCCTCCTCGTTCTCCAGCACCGCCATCGGAATATGTTCCGCGGCGGACCAAGACCCGGTATTGCTGCAAGAAATTCGTTTTGAGGACCGGTCGGTCAAATGGGACAGCCCGAGCTCGGGCAGCCGGTACGCTCTCCACTGCAATTCGCTCTGCCACCCCGTATGCGGAATGAACAGCTTCATTTTCTCGTCGCGGGACCGTACCCCCTCCTTGTCGATTCCGGTCAATGTGAAGGAAGAGACGTATTCCACGCCCAGTTCTTCCGTTCCTTCATTGCTTAAAACCACCCAGGCGCGGGCGGTGGGAACGCCATCGTAAAACTGAATGTGCTGCACGGCCGAAAGCGAGGTTACCGGGTCCTTGAGCGTGATTTCCAGCTTGCGCCCCGTCTCGTTCCGGACATCCGCATGACCGGCATAGCGCATTCGCAGTCCGGGGTAAGTGGCGCGGTGCGTCCGGCCGTGGTATTCCTCCCGGTCTTCGCCGGTAAGCTGCAATTCCATCAGGCGAAAGCCTTGTTTTTGATCTTCGCGAATTTCCCGCTCGTCGTACGGCACCGCCCCGAAATGCAGCAGCCGGACATCCTGTTCCTCCGTGATCTCCAAGACCAGGTGCAATCCGTTTTCTATCATCTCGATGTTCCGAGTCTTCGTCATCGTTCTCCTCCTCATATCTCGTTTATCATAGGTCTATGCAAGTTGAGACTCCCACAACTTCCAATTCCTGAAAAAAACTTAACGCAGCACCAGGCGGTGCTGCGTTAAGGCGAGTGACTCGCGGCCCGGTATTATTGAGCGGAACCGAGTTGTACCCAAGCTTGTTCGATTTCGGCTACAGCAGCGTCTTTATCTTTGCTGCCGCCAATGTAAGCCTGCATAATTTCACCGAATTTTTGGTGGAACGTATCCAGCGAGTAGTTGATGGAGAGGTCGCCGGAAGGCTCTTTTTTCAAAATTTCGTCCATTTGCTTCGGCATATCCAGATCAGGAAGCGGAGCGTCCTTGATTGGAGGGATTACTTTCGCAACGCTGGAGAACCAGTTCTTACCGTATTCCGAAGTGTACAGCCAGTTGAAGAATTCAATCGTTTCCTTCGCTACAGCGGAATCTTTGTTGATCCGCAGCGCCTGGTCGGCCCCCGTAATGATTTGGGATTGCTCCGGCTTGTCGCTGACAGGGTATCCCGCGATGCCGATTTGGATGTCCGGCGTAATTTTCTTGATCGCTTCTTCGTCCCATGCGCCCTTACCGTTCAGAATCGCGGCCTTGCCGGATGCGAAGTCGCTGACTTGAGCATTGCTGTCGCGCTCCAAAGGCTTGTCCGTACCATGTTTTACAGTAGTGTCAACATAAGCGAAGAAGTTATTGTACAGCAAAGGATAATCCTTGATTTTGGCTTCCCCGGCGATAAATTTGTCGACCAGTTCTTTCGGAGTTACACCGGCATCCTGTGCGGCGGCATCCACAAAGTGTTGGAAGAGGTGCTTCCATACCCACCATTCTTTGTAGGCATTGGCGAATGGCGTGATGCCTTTGGCTTCCAGCTTGGCGATGGCTTCTTCCATTTCGGCTGTCGTTCTAGGGAATGTCGTGATCCCGGCTTCCTCAAACAATTTCTTGTTATATACGATCGAGAAAAGGTTGCCTTTCACCGGCAGACCGAGCACCTTGCCGTCGCTGGAACTCATGTTGGCGCGAACGGCGTCCGTCATGGCTGCCGCCAACGGTTCGTTGGTCAAGTCGGCGCTGTATTCGGCGTAAGTATCGATGTCCCCGCCCGCGGTCGTTTGGAATACGTCCGGCGTGCTGCCTGCCGCAATTCTGGATTTCAGTACGGTGTTGTAGTCGGATTGCATAATTTCCAGATTGATCGTTACGTTCGGCTTCACTTTTTTATATTCTTCGATGTAAGCATTAAACGCATCCGTGTATTCCGGCGAAGCCGTAAACATGTTGATGGTGACCTTCTTGTTGTCGTTCGCAGCACCGCCGTTTCCAGCGCCCGTACCTCCCGCCGCCCCGTTGTTGGCCGCGTTATTGCCGCCGCAAGCGGATAAAAGTCCCATGATCAGCGTCAGGCTAAAAAGACCCGCCCAAATCTTCTTTTTCATTTATACCCCCACTTTCTTGGTTGTGTTTATTCTAGAGGTTTGACCTTCTATGCTCCCTATTCTAATTAAAAGGGTGTCCAATAAAAATGTAGATATGTGGTGTCTTGAGGGTAAAAAAGTGGTGTCCTGGCGCAGTTCACTTTTTAGCCCCCTCCGCCCGCTGACTCCGGTATTCGGACGGGGAGATGGCATAGTAGTTCCGAAAGGCTTTGCTGAAATAATTCTTGTCCTTATAACCCAGCATTTCGGAAATTTCCTGAATTTTCAGGGTGGAGTCGTCGAGCAGTTCCTGCGCCTTGTCCATGCGCACCTTTTGAACATACTCGTGAATCCCGTAACCGTACTGCTGTTTAAACAGTTTCATTAAATATTCCCGGCTCAAAAAGTACTTCTCCGTAAACATGGATATTTTAATATCTTCATAGTAGTGGTTATCGATATACTCCTTGATGTCCTCTACATTGAACGGACGTCTCCCGGCCATGGCCTGGCGAATTTGCTCACTATAGTATTCCAGGACCCGCATCAGCAAGCCCTCGAATTCGTCAAAGGTCGCAAAATCGGTCATCACCCGAACCGAGCGCAGCCCGCGTTCTCCGCTGAAAGACGGCAGCCGGTCCGACGAAACGCCAAGCTCCAGAGCCATATCATTAAAAAGAACGACAATCTCGCGAACCATCCGATCCGCATCTCCCAGGCCGAAAAAGGCGGACGCGCGAACTTTGCGGACAAATTCGCCGAGGACTGTTTTGGCATGGTTCAAGTTACCGGCTTCCAGGGCGCTGCGCAGAATCGGCATCCGGCCGGTCAGGGAATGCACGTCGCGGGCCTTCCGTTGGTCCCCGGAACCGATCACCGCCTTCCCCGTCAGCTTTAACAGGTCGATCGCCTTGAGCGAGGAGCTCGCCGCTTCATAAGAGTCGGCGAGCTCCAGCGGATCGCCGCAAGACTGGCCGACCCCGCCGGCCGCAATGATGCCGAACAAAGAACTCAGCGTGGAGACAACGCGCTTCAACAATTGTTCCGAGCGGAACAGCAGCTCCTGCGGGTACCCCCCGTTAGCGGTATACACCGCGATGATTTCCCGTTCCTGCTTGGGATTCGCGAAGCTGAAGCATTGCAATCCGTCGTCCGACATTTCATTGATTACATTCGCCACGGCAAAATAGAGCAGCTCCGTATCCGAATTGAACCGGCTGTCCCGAATCGACTCCATATTCAAAATCCGCAGGACGAGCGTCCCGTATCGCAGGTTCTCCTCTTCGGCGCCGATCAGCGCCAGAAAAGCCTTGTTGCTCTGCTTCTTGAAGCTTCGCTCGATAATGGAGAAGTAAATCTTCTCCTTCAGCTTCGGCAGCGACATATTAAAAGCGATATTCCGCCGGATCGATTCGCTGCGAATCTCGCGTTTCGCCTCCAACAGGCCGATCGCCTTGCCGAGCGCCTGGTTAAGGTCCTGGCGGTTAATCGGTTTGAGCAAGTAATCCAGCACTTTGGAATGGATCGCCTGCCGGGTAAATTCGAAATCGTTGTACCCGCTGATGACGATCGTCAACAGCTCGGGAAATTCCGCTTCCACCGCCCGCAGAAACTCCACCCCGTTCATTTCGGGCATCTTCATGTCGACCATAACGAGGTCGGGTTCGTGCTCGCGCAGCATGTCGAGACCGGACTTGCCGTCCGTCGCCTCCAGCACCGTGTCTACCTGGAACCTTTCCCAATCGCCCAGGATGCGAATCGCTTCGCGCAGCGGTTCTTCGTCGTCAATGATCAGCACTTTATACATGACTTTGGCCTCCCCGCGGTATCAGCATGATCATTTTCGTGCCTTCTTCCCCGCTCTCGATCTTCAAACCGGCTTCCTCTCCGTAAAGTAGAACCAGCCGGGTGTTCAAGTTCTTCAAGCCGATGTTCTCCCCTTCCTGTTCCTCCCATTCCTTGCGGAATGACGCCAGCACTTCCTCCATCCGGGCCGGCGGAATTCCCGGTCCGTTGTCCTCCACCGTAATGACCGCATGGGTATCCGCAAGCTCCGCACGGATCGTGATCAGGACAGCCACGGAGACTTTCTCCACCGCATGCTTGATGGAATTTTCAACGAGCGTTTGAATGGACAGCTTGGGGATTTGCAGCTCCATCAGCGAATCGTCCCATTCGACGGATACGTCCAGCCGGCTGCCGAATCTGGCTTTTTGCAGCGCCATGTACCGATCGATATGTTTAAGCTCCTCTCTAGCGTAAACGATGTCTTTGCCGCTTATGCAGTATCTCAGCGTTAACGCCAGCGCATCCACCATGTCGGCGACGTCAAAATCGCCGCTCTTCAGCGCTTTGGTGGAGATCGCCTGCAGCGCGTTGTACAGGAAATGCGGATTGATTTCCGCCTCCAGCGCTTTTAAAATCGCATTTTTCTCCACCAGCTTCATCTTGTACCGCTCATTGATCAGATCGTTGGTCCGGGTAACCATCCGGTTAAAATGCCGCGTCAGGTAGGCAATTTCATCCCTCCCCCGCACAGGGGCCTCGGCATCGAAGGTTCCTTCGCTGAACCGCTTCATCTGATGGGACAGCTTTTTGAGCGGCTGCGTGATCGCATTGGAGATCAGCGTGACCAGCACGATCGAAATCGCCAGAAAAATAAATCCGATCAAATAGTTCAGATCCCGCGTTCTCCGGGCCGGCTCGTAGATGTTGCTGTAAGGGATCGGCTTGACCAGCTTCCAGCCGTCCTGCTCCCCGACATTGTACACGATCAGATATTTTTGGCCCTCCGCGGTCCAGGTCATCGGTCCGGCCGCCGCCTTTTCCCCCGACGGCGGAAGTCCGCCCGCTTCTTTCATTTGTTTGTAAAACTCAAGATCGTCCGCATGAAACGGCACATTATTCGGGTCCAGATAAAGCAGGTGCTCCCCGTCCTCAAACGGGATGTCCTGCATAATTTCATTCTTCATATCGGGCTTTAAATAAAAAGATATCACCGCCTGCGGCTCCCTCGAAGCGATCGACCGCAGTACCCGGTGATAGGCCATAAACCCCGGATCCACGTTCGCGGTATAGCCGGTCTTCGTCCCGGGATCCAAAAAAGACTGGTAAGACCGGTTATGCGGGCTTTCCATCGCCTCCTTGAACCAGGGCTGTTCCGGAATCCGCCCTTCGTAACTGATCCGCAGCTTGATATCGTAAGCTTCCTGGGTGATCGAATAATACTTGCCCTGCCCGACAAGGTACAAGTAAATGCTGCTCAAGTCGTCGCGCGAGTAAAACAGACTGCGGAGATAGTCCTCCAGGTACATTTTGGCGGCGTAATCCTGATCTTCATGGATAATGGCGCGGATCAGATCATCGTATCGGATTTGCGGGAGGGACAACTGCTCGATCCCTGCCAGATAATCCTCCAGATTCTGATTGACCAGCTTCAGGTTGCTCGCCGTGCTCTCGATGCTGTGGTCCACGGACTCCCGCTGCAGCATGTTGTAGGAAATGATCGTTAACGAACCGACAACCAGGATAATAATCGTGGAAAAAAACAAAATAAGCTTATTGACCAGCCTGCGGGAAATCGGTTCGATCAGGCTTCGAAAGGCTTTATCTATGCGGTGTCTCATCTGCTCCATCCTATCTGCGCGCTTTTTCACAGTTCACCTTTTTACCCTTAACTGTTTATTTAAATCCATTTAGGCCGGATACCCCCTGTCCTATAATTGCATTATAACTGAAATACAACAGCGATTTTAAACCATCGCCACGAAAAAGAGGTGCATTATGTTGAAACTAGGGAGAAAACGTGCCGAAAAGCTCGAATTCGGAGCCTTTACGCTTCCCGTTCTAATTTGCGTCATCGCCGTGTTCTATTATCCGTTTATTATGACGATCCGCTATTCCCTGACGAAATGGAACGGGATCTCGAAGCATCCGAAATTTATCGGATTGGATAACTTCAAGCAAATCTTTATGGGGGACGCCAACTTTACAAACGCGGCCTTGTTCACCATTAAATATGCGATTCTGTACATTATCCTGGTCAACGTTCTGGCCATCCTGCTGGCGTTGGTCCTCGATATGAAGCTGAAAACGACCAACTGGCTGAGAGCCGCGTTCTTTATTCCTTATATCCTCAGCCTTGTTATCGTCGGTTTTATCTGGAAGTTCATCTTCATGCAAGGATTCGAATCCTTGGGAGAGAGCACCGGATGGGGAATCTTCCAGCTCAGTTGGCTGGGTGAACCCGGGCTCGCCTTTATCTCGATTCTGCTCGTTTCGCTCTGGCAATCCATCGGCTTCTATCTCGTGATCTATATCGCCGGCCTTCAATCCGTGCCGGACGACCTGAAGGAAGCCGCAACCGTGGACGGCGCGGGTCCGATCCGCCGCTTCTTCAACATCACGCTGCCGCTGCTCGCTCCGTCGATCACGATCTCCGTGTTCATGGCTCTGACCAACTCGATCAAAGTGTTCGACGTCATCCTGTCCCTTACGGGCGGCGGTCCGGGCGGAACGACCTACTCGGTCGCTTACGATATTTACCGCGACACGTTCCAAAACAACTTGTACGGTTACGGTACGGCGAAAGCGCTCATTCTGTTCGTTGCGGTACTCGTCATCACCGTAATCCAGTTAACGATCTTTAAACGCAGGGAGGTTGAGGCTTAATGAAATCCAGCAAAACAGGACGTATTCTGCTTGAAGTCGTGATGGTCATTCTGTCCTTGATATTCCTGTATCCGCTGTTTCTGACCATCATCAACTCGCTTAAGAACTTTTCCGAGGTCATGACCGACGTCATCGCGCTTCCGAAGGTGCTGGCGTTCGAAAACTATACGTACGTTTGGAAATTCATTAATTATCCGCGGCTGTTCCTGAACAATGCCGTAATAACCCTTCTCGGCCTGGCCGGTATCGTCCTGATATCCTCCATCGCCGCTTACAAACTGGCGCGCACGAAATCCAAGGCCAGCGGGATCATCTACTTCCTTTGCATCATGCCGATGCTGATCCCGTTCCAGTCGATCATGCTGACCGTGCTGCAAATGGCCAAAAACCTGCATCTTGCCGAAAGCACCTGGGGACTCGGCATTATGTACTGGGGTTTCGGCGCCCCGCTCGCCCTGTTCATCTATCACGGCTTCGTCAAAGGCATTCCGAAGGAAATCGACGAAAGCGCCACGATCGATGGCGCCTCCGGGTTCCGGCTTTTCTTCAGCGTGATCTTCCCGCTGCTGAAATCCGTCACGACGACCATCATCATCATCGACGTGATGTGGATCTGGAACGACTTCCTGCTCCCGCTCCTGATGGTCAACGGCTCGCCGGACACCAAGACGCTCACCCTGGCCGCCTACACCTTCGTCGGACAATACACCTCCGACTGGCAGTACGCGATGACCGCCATGGTAATGGCCGTGCTCCCTTCGATCATCGTATTTATCTTCCTGCAAAAATACATCGTCAAAGGCGTTGTCGCCGGCGCGGTGAAAGGCTAAGCTTCAACAGCCCGTCCAGCATATTGTGCTGGACGGGCTGTTTTGGCGTTGGGGCGTTGGAGCAACGGGGCGTTCGAGCAACGAGACGTTCGAGCAACGAGACGTTGGAGCAACGAGACGTTCGAGCAATGGGGCGTTTAGAGCTAAAGCAGGGGCTGATGCAGGGGAGCGGATGAGTGGATGCACGAGCGGATACACGATAAACGGATGACGACGGGATGATGCGGGAGGGAGATGATCCGTGGGAGATGATCCGTGGGAGATGATGCTGGCCGGAGGGGCTGATGCACGGTGGGCTGAGGCGGGAAGCTGATGCGCTGGTGCCGATGTGGAGGGCCAGATACATTTGGGAAAACACGGTGCGAGAGGCCGGACGCCAGAGACGGCGCTTGAGACTGCAATGGGAGTACGGGCAAATTGGCGTGAAGCCGGAGTGCTCGGGGCGGATCTAGCCAAGGGATAACCCAGGCTGGGCACACGCAATACTCACATATTGCCGGCGGTAAGCTCAGGCGGGGCCAGGCATGCGCGTCTTTCGCGTCGTGCCGAATCCTCGGGGCCGGCACCCTCGGGACCGAGGCTAGACAGGGTCTTCCGTTCGATCGACAGGGCGTCATTTCGGTAAAAGCCAGCTTCAAAATTACTCTAACGGACATAATAGCCGCTATTTCGCCTAAATGGGCTCTCCAGGAATTCTAACGGAAATAATAGCGCCTATTTGGGCCAAACACCGCTTAAATGACCCCGTTTTGCCGAAATAGCCGCTACTACGTCCGTTAGAATTTCAATATCCCCTGAAAGTTCGAAATAGCAGCTATGGCTTCCGTTAGAAGCTTGGCCTCGGTTGGCTACTCGGGGGGCCAACTCCCCATGGTTACTCTAAGTTACGCTAACGGACATAATAGCCGCTATTTCGCCTAAATGGGCTCTCCGGGAATTCTAACGGAAAT
Organism: Paenibacillus faecis; assembly: GCF_008084145.1. Taxonomy (GTDB): domain Bacteria; phylum Bacillota; class Bacilli; order Paenibacillales; family Paenibacillaceae; genus Fontibacillus; species Fontibacillus faecis. The sequence goes on from NZ_VSDO01000003.1 coordinate 351,566, forward strand.
AATAGCCCCTATTTGGGCCAAACACCGCTTAAATGACCCCGTTTTGCCGAAATAGCCGCTACTACGTCCGTTAGAATTCCATTTTCCCCTGAAAGTTCGAAATAGCGGCTATGGCTTCCGTTAGAAGCTTGGCCTCGGTTGGCTGTCTCGGGCGCTATGTTGCCTCAAGCACTATGGGGTAAACGATGCTGTGCTGTCTCGGGCGCGCGCTATAATGCCTACTTGCAAATAGCGTCCCAAACGGCCTTATTTGAGACGTTTCCCAATCCCATCAACAATTTGCCGCCCCCGCGATCCAAAGATGTTGCATGATGCCGGCGAAATTTCGGTCAGATCAAGAGAAGTCGGGCATATTAAATGAAAAGATGCGTCATATCCCGCCCCTACTTTCATCTTTGCAGTTACTTTTGGTATGATAGTGATCTAAAGTATGTATAAAAAATTGGGAGGTATCGATTTCATGTCTGAACTTAGTTACGGTCTTCATTTCCCTAACGTTTCCGATAACAGACCGTTGTCCGCGATTCCTCTGTCCATATTGGATCTCGCCCCGATCACCGCTGGCGGCACGGCCGCCCAGTCGCTAAACAACTCGCTGGATCTGGCCCGGCATGCCGAAGCATGGGGCTATAAGCGCTTCTGGCTCGCCGAGCATCACAGCATGCCGGGAATCGCCAGCTCGGCCACCTCGGTAGCCATCGGCTACGTGGCCGGCGGAACGAGCACGATCCGCGTCGGTTCGGGCGGCATCATGCTGCCGAACCATTCGCCGCTCGTGATCGCCGAGCAGTTTGGTACGCTCGAGACGCTGTATCCCGGGCGGATCGATCTGGGCCTCGGTCGGGCGCCCGGCTCCGACCAGCTTACGGCGCAGGCGCTGCGCCGCGGCCCGGGCAGCGACGGCCAGGACTTCCCGGAGCGGCTGCGCGAGCTCCGGGAGTACTTCCACCCCGTATCGAGTTCCTCGATGCGGGTAAGGGCGATTCCCGGCGAAGGGCTGAACATCCCGATCTGGCTGCTGGGCTCGAGCGGTTTCAGCGCTCAACTCTCCGCCGCTCTGGGCCTGCCGTTCTCCTTCGCCAGCCATTTCGCGCCGGATTACCTGTTGCCGGCGCTGGATTTGTACCGCGGCCATTTTCAGCCGTCGGTTCACCTGGAGAAGCCGTACGCCATGGTCGGCGTGAACGTGATCGTCGCCGACACGGATGCCGAGGCCCGCAGGCTGGCGACTTCGCAGGCGATGCAATTCCTGAACCTGATCCGCCGCCGCCCCGGCCAGTTGAGCGCACCGGTCGACAGCCTGGAGGAGATCTGGACGCCGCAGGAAAAAGCGCTCGTTCAGCGCCAACTCGGCTTTTCGGCCATCGGTTCCCCGGACACGGTCCGGACCCGGTTGGAGGAAATCCTGCAGGAGACCGGCGCGGACGAACTGATCGTCGCCGGACAAATCTATGACCATAAGGCCCGTTTGCATTCTTACGAGTTGCTGGCCGAGCTCAAAAACAATTAACTAAAGCTCGATTATAGGAACGGGGAGAACAACTACCGCTCAGCCATTCAGTTCGATCCTTGCGCCTTCCGGGTGAATGAGGCCGAGACGTACACTGCCAATCGTATTGAGGCTATTAGCGGGAGTTTTTCCCGATAATCACTTCCACCCACTCGCCCGCAAACTCAAAAAAAGGTGTCCCGAAATAATCGAGGACACCTTTTTTTGAGTCTTATCCGATCATCGACGCCGCCTGGCGCTCCAGCTGGGCCAGCTGATCGCGGACCAGCACGGCCGCGCCGATCACGATTAGCGCCGGGTTGCTGATCTGCACGGCCGCGGCCAGCTTGTGCACCTCGCCGAGCGTGCTGGTGAACGTGCGCTGCCGCCGTGTCGTCCCGCTCTCGATGAGCGCCACGGGCGTCGAGGCGGCCTTGCCGTGCCGCAGGAGCTCGCTGCGGATCTCCTTCAGCTGGCTGACGCCCATGTAGATCACCAGCGTGTCGACGGCATGGGCCAGCAGCTCCCACTGGACGGCCGGGCTTCCGCCGTCCTCGCCGTCCTCGCCGGTCTCGGCGCCCGGGCAGCGGCTGCCCGTCACGCAGGCGAAGGAAGCCGCGACGCCGCGGTGCGTCAGCGGGATGCCGGACGCGGCCGCCGCGCCGATCGCCGAGGTGATGCCCGGGATCACCTCGTACGGGATGCCCCGGGCGGCCAGCGCCAGCGCCTCTTCGCCGCCGCGCCCGAACACGAACGGGTCCCCGCCCTTAAGGCGGACCACCCGTTTGCCCTCCAGCGCGCTGTCGATCATCCGGCGCTGGATCATGTCCTGCGTCATGGCGTGCCGCCCCGGCGCCTTGCCGCAGTAGATCCGCTCGGCGAGCGAATCGCCGTAGGTGAGCAGCTCGACGTTCACCAGCCGGTCGTACAGGATCACGTCCGCCGCACGGATCGCCTTGAGCGCCTTCACCGTGATCAGCTCCGGATCGCCGGGGCCCGCTCCCACGATGCTTACGAAGCCTTCCCCCAGCCCATGGCGCATCATACGCTTTCCCCCGCCCGGGAAGCGGGCGCCGGAATGAACCGGCCCTCGCCCGTCTCAACCGGAGAGCCTGTGGAAGCTGCAGGGGAGGCTTTCTTTTTCAGCGAAAAGTAGAGTCCCAAGCCCGTTAAAGTCACGCCCCCGAGCAAATTTCCGGCCAACACCGGAAGCTGGTTCCACATCCACCAGTCCGTCAGGCTCACCTTCGCCCCGAGCAGCATCCCGGCGGGAATGACGAACATGTTGACGACCGCATGTTCAAACCCCTGGGCAAAAAAGATCAGAATCGGCAGCCACATGGCGATGATTTTTCCCGCAGTCGAACGCGAAGTAAAGGCCATCACCGCGCCGAGCGTCACCATCCAGTTGCACAGCACCGCCTTGATCAGCACAAGCCCCAGACCCGAAAGGCCCATCGCCTTGTACCCGAGGGTTTTGGCTTCGCTCGTCGTGATCAGCGTATGGACCAAGGGGTGGCTCAAATCGGTCCCCATTTTCGTAATCGTCAGCCCATAAAGAACGGCATACAGGGCACAGCCGAGCAGGTGCCCGAGAATGACCCAGCCGAAGTTCGCCAGCATCCGCCGGAAAGAGGCCTTCCGTTCCAGAACGGCGAGCGGGATCAGTGCAAAACTGCCCGTCACGAGCTCCAAACCCAGCAGAATAATGATGACGAAACCGACGGGAAAAATGAGCGCCCCCACCACTCCAAGTGAGGTTTGCTGCGTCGCGGTGAAGGCCAGCGTCGTTGCACAAGCCAGAATCGCGCCGGCCAAAAAGCCTTTCACCAGCATTTGCCGGATGCCCAAGGCGGCCTTATCGGCCCCCGCTCCAATGATCGCTTCAAGGACTTCCGCAGGTTTTACATGATCCATCGGCCCCAGCCTCCCTGTTCCAGTTAATCTATAGTGATGTAGACGGAGCCCGTTGCGGCGTCCACTTCCGTTTCATACACGATCACCGAACCGTGGTCGGGCTCCTGGACGTTGCCGCTCCGCAGATCGATCTTCCAATCGTGCAGCGGACAGTGGACGTTGGACCCGCACACCATCCCTTCCGACAACCGCCCGCCTTTGTGCGGGCAGCGGTTCTCCACGGCATGAACGCTGCCGTCGCTTAGCCGGAACAGGGCGATCTCTTTATCTCCCACCGTAAAAGTCCGTGAGCCCAGCACATCGATATCCTGCACATGGGCGATTTTTATTTTCGTCAGCATGGCTGTTCCCTCCCAAATCATCATTCATGGCATCCATCCGCAAAATAGTCCGATTACCCCACGACCTGCTCCGCGCTCGGCAGCGGTTCGAAGTTTTTCCGCAGCTCTTCGCTGTTGATGATCTCCTTCCACGGATCCGTCGTCCGGCTCAGCGTTTCTTCGATCCGGGCGGCCAAAGCCTGGCGTTCCTCGGCGTTTTCCAGCACCGCCTTGATCGTCTCCAGCCCGACGCGCTCCACCCATTGCGCCGTGCGTTCGTTCCAGTTGGCCTGCTCCCGGTAAAATTGCAGGTACGCAGCCGTCCACTCCATGACTTCCTCCTCCGTCTTCACCGTGCACAGCAAGTCGGCCGCCCTAACCTTGACGCCTCCGTTGCCGCCGACATAAAGTTCCCAGCCTCCGTCGATCGCGACCACGCCAAGATCCTTGATCGTCGCCTCGGCGCAGTTCCGCGGGCACCCGGAGACGGCCAGCTTCACTTTCCCCGGCGTGTTGAGCCGTTCAAAGGCCTTCTCCAGCGCGATCCCCATGCCGATCGAATCCTGGGTGCCGAACCGGCAGAACGTGGAGCCGACGCAGGTTTTTACGGTCCGCAAAGCCTTGCCGTAAGCATGGCCCGACGGCATATCGAGCTCGGCCCAAATTTTCGGAAGGTCCTCTTTCTTTACGCCGAGCAGGTCGATCCGCTGTCCGCCGGTAAACTTGACCATCGGCACGTCGTATTTCTCCGCCACCGCCGCGATCCGCTTGAGATCGGCCGGGGAAGTTACCCCGCCGTAGATGCGCGGCACGACGGAATAAGTTCCGTCTTTCTGGATGTTGGCGTGGTACCGCTCATTGGCGAAGCGGGACTCCTTCTCGTCCATATATTCCGCCGGCCAGAGCATGCCCAGGTAATAGTTGAGCGCGGGTCGGCATTTCGAGCAGCCTTCCGGCTCCCGCCATTCCAGCACGTTCATGACTTCTTTTACGGATTTGAGCGACATCGCCCGAATGCTCTCCACAATTTCATCGCGTCCCAGCGAAGTGCACCCGCAGATGCCCTCCTTGACAGGCTCGCCCGCGGTCCCGTCTCCATACAGCTCGAGCAGCCCTTCGACCAGTGGCTTACATCCGCCGCAGGAACCGGACGCCTTCGTGCAGGCCTTGATTTCGCCGACCGTGCCGCAGCCGTCCTTGACCGCGTTTACGATCGTGCCTTTGGATACACCGTTACAGCCGCAAATAATCTCGTCATCCGCCATGGCGGCGAGTCTTGCCGCCGGCGAAGCGGCCGCTCCGCCTCCGGCCGGGAAACCAAGCAGCAGCTCCTTCTCCTTGCCGGCCACGCTCTCCCCGCTCTTGATCTTCGCGAACAGGGAGGCTCCATCCGACGTATCCCCGAACAGCACGGCACCGACCAGCTTATCGTCTTGCAGCACGATTTTTTTATAGGTACCCTCCAGGTCGTCCTGAATCCGCATCGACCGCGTTCCGGGGGCATCCATGAAATACCCGGCCGAGAAAACGTCCACCCCGGACACCTTCAGCTTCGTCGAGGTCACCGAACCCGTGTAGCCGCCGGTTTCCACGCCAGCCAGGCGCTTCGCCAGCACACTTCCCTGCTCGTACAGCGGAGCCACGAGGCCATAGGCGATCCCGCGGTGCTCGGCACACTCGCCTACCGCATAGACGCCCGGAACGCTGGTTTCGAGGAAGTCGTTCACGACGATGCCCCGGTTGACCTGCAGTCCCGCCGAATTGGCCAGCTCCACATTCGGCTTGATCCCCACGGCCATAACGATGAGGTCCGCATCCAAGGAGCTGCCGTCCGCGAATTCAAGCCCGTCGGCCCGGCGCCCTCCCCGGATCGCCGCGGTCTGTTTGGCCATCAGGAATTTCATCCCCTGGGCCTCCAGTTCCCGCTGCAGCATTTTGGCCGCCGGCTCATCCAACTGGCGCTCCATTAAATAAGAATGGATATGGATCACCGAGACATCCATCCCCAGATGCAGCAGGCCTCTCGCCGCCTCCAGCCCCAGCAGCCCCCCGCCGATAACGGCGGCTTTTTTGTATTTTTTCGAAGCCTCCATCATTAAATGGCAGTCCTTAATGTCGCGGAACCCGATGACGCCTTCCTTGTTCGCGCCGGGCAGCGGAAGCATAAAAGGGTTAGACCCCGTGGCGACGATCAGGGCGTCGTACCCTGCCTCTACGCCGGACTCCGAAACCACCTTTTTCTTCATCGTATCGATTTTGACTACCGCATCCCCGGTGTAAAGGCGGATTCCGTTGTCCGCGTACCAATCCAAGTCGTTGATTACGATTTCTTTCATATCGGACCCGCCCGCCAGTACGGAGGACAGCATGATCCGGTTATAATTCGGATGAGGCTCCGCTCCGAAAACGGTAATTTCATAAGCGTCCGGGGCCAGCTTCAGGACATGCTCGACCGTCCTCATTCCCGCCATCCCATTGCCGACCAGCACCAGTTTTTTCTTTTCACCCATGTCCGGTTCTCCCCTTCCGTTTCTTTTGTCCTCGGTACAAGCACTGCACAACAGAAAAAGCCTGCTCCGCCACAGGCCGGTCATAAGCATGCGAATGGCATGTTTATTTCCGATCCTTGATTCTGGCGAAGACAGGCTCCGTTGCCGCTTCAGCATCGACACCTCATTGTGCCCGATGGTTTGTTATGTGAACTGGTTGTTATCGTTGAGGCTACTATAAACAATAAATCTCCGCATGTCAATATACATGACATAAAATTTTTAAATAACTGAATTTTGCGAAAATAGTTTACATGTTAAGTTAGCTTATATTATTTTGCGACTTGAATGCTACATATGTCACTTAATCCATGCTTTCTTACGAAAATTATATTGATTTTTCAGAAATATCACGCGAAAATACAGATAAAACTTTCAAACAGGATGATTTTATGTAAGGTTTTATGACGGGTTGGTTATTGAAGTAGGAATGAATAGGAGGGTTATATTCCGATGCGTTTCCTGTTGGTCATTCGCGAATCCGCCTCCCTTAAGAAGTACGAGGGGCCATCCGATGCGTCCGAAGGTGATGCCGAGCCAGAGCATCTGCTGAAACGCCATGGATACCGGGTATCTGCCTCCTGCCAAAGCCAGGATATCCGCAAAAAAATGCAGGAGGCCGATGCCGTCGTCCTCCAATTGCCGATCACGGGAATTCGCGATTGGGAGCAGCGGTTGTCCCGGTGGAAGCCGGTTCCGCTTCTTTGGTGGTGCAGCGCCGAAACGGCCGCCTCCTCCCTGGAAGCTTGCGAGGAAGACATCCCGGTCGACGGCATCCTGACACCAACCATGTCAGCTCACGAACTCCATTGGGCCCTCCACCTGGGCGGCAGGCATTTTTTTGAGCGGCGTCAGTGGCTTGAAGAGCGGGCCCAACTGGTCTCCCGGCTGGAGGAGCGCAAGTGGATCGATTTAGCCAAAAGCATTTTGTGCGAAATCAACCGGATTCCGGAGGCGGAAGCCTACGACGTTTTGCGCCGGCGGGCGATGAATGAACGCAAACGAATCGTCGATATCGCCACTTCGATCGTCAAGGCTCACCAACAATTAAAAACCTAGCAAGGCTAGGCGGGTTCACAAGGAGGATTCCGTATGAACATGACGGATATATTGAAGGAAGTCGGACGGGGAAAACGCGGCGCCCGCGACCTGAACTACGAGGAAGCTCTCGCCGCCGCGGAGCTGATCCTGGACCGGAAAGCGACGCCGGCGCAAATCGGCGCCTTTCTCCTGGCGGAGCGGATCAAGATGGAGAGCGTGGAAGAATTGCTCGCCTTCGTCGAGGCGATCCGCGATCGGTCAATGCGCATTCCGCGCAGCGCGGACGGGCTGGGGCTGGGGCTGGGGCTGGATTGCGCCGGGCCATACGACGGAAGAAAAACTTCCTTCATGGCCGGATTCGCCTCCGCCTTTCTGCTGGCCGCAGCCGGCGTTCCGGTAACGATCCACGGCACCCCTTCACTGCCGCCCAAGTGGGGCGTTACCCTGATGGATGTGCTCCAGGCCATGGGGCTTGACGAAGGAGCGCTTTCCCGCGAGCGGACGACGGCCGCGGCCGAGGGAAGCGGCGTCCTGGCCGTGCCGGCCGAGGCTTGGTGTCCCCCGCTGCGGAACCTGCGGGAGCTTCGGGAGGAGCTTGGCCTCCGCACGATCCTCAACACTGTGGAGAAGCTGGTCGATTACAGCCACTCACCGTATCTCGTGTACGGTGTTTTTCACAACACCGTGTTTGAACGGACCGCCCAGCTCCTGCAGAGGCTGAATTACCAAAAGGCCCTGATCGTCCAGGGCCCGGAAGGCTCCGAGGACGTCCATATCGACCGCCCTACGCGCGTTTACACGGTCGATTCGAGCGAAGCCAGGCTCCGGGTGATTGACCCGGAAGCCTATGGGCTTGAAGCGGTGCCGCCCGAAACGCGATGGACCGCCGCCGAGCAGCTGCGCGTGACCGAAGCCGTCCTGACCGGTGAAGCCCACCAGGCCTTCATCAACCAGGCGGTTTTGAACAGCGCCTTGCGCCTGCATCTCACGGAACGCGCCGATTCCGTCGAAGAGGGGATCTATATCGGCAAATCCCTGTTGGACGGCGGCGGCCCCTGGCAAGCGTTCAACAGGTGGCGGGAGGCCCTTCTGAACGGTAATGGGAAGTTGGCCCGGCGCTAAATCGGTACGGGTCGGTTGTTGGTGATCAGTTGTAGCAAACTAGGCGCTTCTAGTGCCGCACCCTTAAACCTACGGGGATCAAGGGCCTAGCGCTCTACTCTCCGACCCTTCCCAACTCCAAAAAGATGCAAATCTGCAGGTATTTTAAGCCGGTTCCCGAGAGGATTCGAAAAAAGATGCAAAACTGCAGGCATTTTTAGCGATATTAGACAATCGAGCCGGTTTCGTCGAAAATTCCTGCAGAATCGCAGGAATTTTCATTTTTTTGTTCCGAACAGGGAAAAAAACATGCAGATTTGCAGGAATTCTATGTTATCGAGGTTGCTGCTCTAGCCAATCGCGCGTCGTTTAACGGGAGGTTTTCCCGTTAATCCGCCGCCTGGCCTCAGCAGGGACCACCTCTGGACAATCACGGCAACTATGGACGACAATGCTAACTTCGGTCCAACGTGGCAACCAGGGCCATCCAAGGCCGTGCCCGCCCCTAAAGGCTAGGCCTGCCCTCGCCCAGCCTAACATGTCCAAGCTCTAACTTGTCTTTACCTTCTACCGTAACTAAACACTGCAGGCAAATCATATTACTCAACTAACTAATTCTTCACCAGAGTGCCTCGATCTTCTGAGTGCGCTACCCATACTGCCCAGTCCCGTCGTCCTTTTGCATTAACGGGATTTTCTCCCGTTAATTCCCCTCATTTGGCGGGATCTCACCTAATTAGCTGGATTTCCTCCCGCTAATTCAGCTCGTTTGGGCCAATCCGGCCCGATCATGGCAGATTAGCGGGACTTTTTCCAGGTAATCCTCACTCCCGGCCACTTGCGCCTCATTTAACGGGAGGTTTTCCCGTTAATTCGCCGCCCAGGTCCCAACCAGGGCACATCCATGCCCAACAAGGGCCTATCCATGGCCTACCTTGGCCAATCACGGCAACCATGGCCGTGCCCGCCCCCAAGGCTGGGCCTGCCCTCGCCCAGGCAAACATGTCAAAGCTCAAACTTGCCTTTACCTTCTACCGTAACTAAACACCGCAGGCAAATCATATTACTCAACTAACTAATTCTTCACCAGAGTGCCTCGATCTTCTGAGTGCGCTGCCCATACTGCCCAGTCCCGTCGTCCTTTTGTATTAACGGGATTTTCTCCCGTTAATTTCCCTCATTTGGCGGGATCTCACCTAATTAGCTGGATTTCCTCCCGCTAATTCAGCTCGTTTGGGCCAATCCGGCCCGATCATGGCAGATTAGCGGGACGTTTTCCAGGTAATCCTCACTCCCGGCCACTTGCGCCTCATTTAACGGGAGGTTTTCCCGTTAATTCGCCGCCCAGGTCCCAACCAGGGCACATCCATGCCCAACAAGGGCCTATCCATGGCCTACCATGGCAACGTGGCAACCATGGATCAACCAGGGCCGTCCCAGCCCCCAAGGCTGGGACGGCCCGCGCCCAGCCTAAATGTCCAAGCTCAAACTTGCCTTCATCTCCTACCGTAACTGCACACCGCAGACAAATCATATTACTCAACTAACTAATTCTTCACCAGAGTGCCTCGATCTTCTGAGTGCGCTGCCCATACTGCCCAGTCCCGTCGTCCTTTTGCATTAACGGGATTTTTTCCCGTTAATTTCCCTCATTTGGCGGGATCTCACCTAATTAGCTGGATTTCCTCCCGCTAATTCAGCTCATTTGGGCCAATTCGGCCCGATCACGGCAAATTAGCGGGACTTTTTCCAGGTAATCCTCGCTCCTGGCCAACCGCGCGTCATTTAACGGGAGATTTTCCCGTTAATTCGCCGCGCAGCCAGGCACCCCCCTTCCATCACGCTTTAGGCTTCCAAATGCGGTATCTGCCGCTCAAGGCAAGCAAGGTGAAGAAATAGAGACAGTTATCGTAATAGCGGCGATCTCCGGTCCGCAGCGGTGTGTTCCAAAACAGTTCCACGCTGGCGCGGGCATTCGCTCCCTCTGTGGCGAGCGAGGCCATCGCGTTGGTGGCAAGCAGGCCGACCGGGTGGAGCGCTTTTTCCTCGAAAGGCTCCCCCTCAATGGTATACCTGCGGTAATCGTCGGGCGTTTTATTCGCAAAAAAAGCCTGAATCCGGTCGGCGGTTTCCCGCTCCCACGTTGCTCCGCCGAACCATTCCGCATCCAGCCCCAAATTGGCGGCCACCCGGTAAGAGTCGCTGAAAAAGTGCCCGAACCCCCGGACATGGTTCGGCGTGCCGTCATAATGGGCGTACTCCGGGGCAAGCCCTGTCACGGGATGACAGGCGGCCTGCACGTAGCGCCGGCTGGCCTCGGCCGCCTCCTTCCAGAACGCCCGGTCCTCCGGATCCGCCCATAAAGCGAACAACTCGTAAAAATGCGGCAGATGATAGGACGGGTCCGTAAACTCGCAGTTCGGGATGAACTTGATCAGCTTGTTGTCCCTGTTCCACATCGGATCCCCTTTGCCGTCCTCCCCTTTATGCAGGCAGGTGCGCAGCAGTTCCCTCGCTTGTTCGCCATAATTGAAAGGCGCTTCCCGATCCCCCCAGCGGTGGGAGGCAAAAAACAGCGCCATCGCAAAATACTCTTCCCCGTCCGGGGCCGGCCCGTCCGACAGTCTGGTTCCGTCCGGCGCGCAGGACCAGGCGAAATAACCGGCATTCTCCCCCTCTGTCATGTACATGTATTCCACGGCCCATTTCCATAAGCGGTCGAACACGTCCCGGCGGTCCATCTGCACGGCCATCATCATCCCGTAAGACATTCCTTCGGTGCGCGCATCGTGGTTGCCCGTATCCAGCATATACCCCATATCGCTCCCCGATTCATGATAAATCCGGGTTTTCTCGTCACCCTCGAACATCTCACGCCAGGCGGCCTCTACCCGCCGGGTAATCTCCTCTTCCTCATAACCGTAGTCGGCCAGCAAATTCCGATATCGATCCGTATAAAAAGCTCCTTTTAACGCGTTCATCGGCACGGACATCCTCCTGCTTCTTTTTTAATGTTAGCGCTTACCAAAAAGGTACCAAAGGATGGAACCCGTTGCTATGCGCAGACCGCGCCTTTTTTTACCCAAATCAAGCCCGACTTTCCCAAACTTCTTTAATTTGTGCAGTTACACTGCCATACTTGTATGGTAGTATCTAACCTAACAGGAGGTGATCGTTTGAAACCATTGACAGACTCCGCGGCCGGATCTGCCGGAAACCATGTTTATGCCCAACTGAAACAGCAAATTGTTACTCTGGAGCTCCCTCCGGGGACGGCACTTTCGGAAAAAGAGATGTCCGTCGCTTTTCAAGTCAGCCGAACGCCCGTCCGGGAAAGCTTCGTCCGGCTCGCGCAGGAGGGATTGCTCGTCGTGCTGCCGCAGCGGGGTACCCGCGTCTCGCTGATCGACCCCGATCTGGTCGAAGAAGCGCGATTTATGAGGGAGCAGCTGGAACGGGCCGTGATTCGCTTGGCCTGCCGGGATTTTCCCGAAGCATCGCTCCGCTCGCTGAATGACAACCTGGAGCTCCAACGGGATGCCTTGGCCCGGCATGACGGCAGCGCCATGTTCGAATTGGACGAGGCGTATCATCGGATTCTTTTTGAAGGGTGTAGGAAGCTGGGCACCTGGTCCGTCATTCAGCAGATGAATGCCCACCTGAACCGGACCCGGGTGTTATGGCTGAAAACGGACCCGCATTGGGATCATTTATATGATCAGCACCGGGCCATGGGCGATGCGGTGGTACGGCGGGATAAAGAACTCGCCGATCGGACGATGAAGGAGCATTTAAGACTGAGCATTTCGAACTTAAGCGTGCTGCAGGAGAAATTCCCGGATTATTTCAGCAAAACGGAGCAATAACCCTCATCACATAGAAGGCGGTGGACTTATGCGTATGGTATTCCGCTGGTTCGGCGAAGGAAACGATACGGTTTCGCTGGAACAGATCAAGCAAATTCCCGGGGTCGAGGGGATCGTATGGGCGCTTCACGATCTTCCGGCCGGAGAAGAATGGCCGATGGAGCGGATCGAAGAGATGCGCCGGCTCGCGGACCGGCACGGCCTTCATATCGAGGTCGTGGAGAGCGTCAATGTTCATGAGGACATCAAGCTCGGCCTCCCTACCCGCGACCGCTATATCGGCAATTACATCCGCACGGTCGAAAAGCTGGCCAAAGCCGGAGTCAAAGTGATCTGCTATAATTTTATGCCGGTCTTCGATTGGGTGCGGACCGAGCTGCATAAGCCGATGGAGGACGGGTCGACGGCACTCTTTTTTGAACAGTCCAAAATCCGCGGGGTGGATCCCTTTGAGCTGGTGCGCCTCATTAACGAAAACAGCACCTTAACGATGCCGGGCTGGGAGCCGGAGCGTCTCGAACACCTGACCGCGCTGTTTGAAGCCTATCGCAACGTGACGGCCGAAGATTTGTGGGCCAACCTGAAATATTTCCTCGACGCCGTCATTCCTGTCGCGGAGGAACACGGGGTCCTGATGGCCGTGCATCCGGATGATCCGCCATGGCCGATCTTCGGACTGCCGCGGATATTGACCGATCAGGAAAATTTCCGCCGGTTTCTGGCCCTTCACGACAGCCCGTCCAACGGGATTACCCTGTGCAGCGGCTCGCTCGGAGCGAATCCGGACAACGACATCATCGGCATGATTCATGAATTCAGCGGGCGGATCCCTTTTGCCCACATCCGGAACGTCAAGGTGTACGAAAACGGCGACTTTATCGAAACCTCCCACCGGACATCGGACGGATCGGTCGACATCCGGGGGATCGTCAAGGCTTATTATGACACCGGATTCAAGGGCTACTGCCGCCCGGACCACGGCCGTCATCTTTGGGGAGAAATCTGCCGCCCGGGATATGGGCTGTACGACCGCGCCCTCGGCATTATGTACCTGTGGGGGTTGTGGGACGCCTTTGCGGGCCGGCGGCCCGCGGAACAAGCACGGAAGGAGGCGGACGGCCATGTCACGACTGCCTAAGCATCCCGCGTTAGAGGGAAAAAACGCGGTTATCACGGGCGGGGCCGGCGTTCTGTGCCGCGCGATGGCTTTGGAGCTCGCCCGCCAAGGCATGCGGGTGGCGGTGCTGAACCGCACGGCGGAGCGGGGCGAGCAGGTGGCGGAGGACATCCGCCGCCTCGGCGGCACGGCGATCGCCGTGGGCTGCGACGTCACGGACGCGGACAGCGTGCGGGCGGCGGAGCAGGCGGTGCGCGCGGCGTTCGGGCCGTGCGATGTGTTGATCAACGGCGCCGGAGGCAACCAGCCCAGCGCCAACACGACGGGCGAAACGTTCCGGGCCGAGGATTTGGCCAATCCGGACGTGACGACGTTTTTTGACTTGAGCCTTACGGGCGTGCGCACCGTTGTGGATCTCAATTTCGTCGGAACGATGATTCCAACGCAGGTGTTCGCCAAGGAGATGGTCGGTCGCCCGGGGGCGACAGTGCTGAACATCTCCTCGATGAGCGCGCCTTGTCCGATGACCAAGGTGCCGGCCTACAGCGCGGCCAAAGCGGCGGTCAACAACTTCACGCAGTGGTTGGCGGTGCACTTGGCCGAGGCGGGAATCCGGGTGAACGCGGTGGCCCCCGGATTTTTCTTAACCGAGCAGAACCGCGCTCTGCTCATGCAGGAGGACGGGACGCCGACCGAGCGCTCCCGGAAAATCATCGCCCACACGCCGATGCGCCGCTTCGGTGTCCCCGAGGATCTGCTCGGCACGCTGCTGTGGCTGGCCGACGCCGACACCTCCGGCTTCGTCACCGGCACGGTCGTCCCGGTCGACGGCGGGTTCATGGCCTACTCCGGCGTGTAGGCTCGCCTTAAGCACACCCGGAGCAGCGCAGGGGGACAAGAGTGCAAGCGGCTAAGCAAGCAAGACCCGGAAAGCAGGGCAGAGGGGGGGCAGGGGAGTCGGGCAGCTAGGCAGTTGGGCTCACCCCTGCCCGCTCCCCATGCGCCAGCCGCGCTCCGGCCACGACGCTGCCTCCCATTGATTAGCTGGAGTTTTTCCAGCTAATTTCTCACTTCAAGACCGTTTCACCACTAGCGTTGCATTAACCCGAAGGGTCTAATGGCCGTAACCGCCTCCCTTTGAAGCCGGGCGAAGGATAACGGTCATTTGCGGCGTGATTTTGTCGAATTTGTCCCTTCGGTGAGAAATAGCGGTCATTTGGGGCCCTATTTTCAGGAAAAGGGGGCCGAAAACCGATTTTTGGACTCGCTTCAGGGTAGCGTCAAGAAGTTTGTGTAAGCAGTAGAATATTCATCAAGGGTAGATGAATGGGGGATTTGGTGGGGAGGGGAACCCTCCCCACCAAACTCCAGATCACGCTAGTTATCAGTATTGTTGTCAGAGTCCGGATAGCGTTTTGCAAACTTTTCAGACAGATCCTGTTTGACCTTAGGGTCAGCGAATCCGCGAATAACACGGCTCTCAAAACGTTCGTTATAAGCAATCACATCTAGATATACGATTTTCTCTGCAGCGTCCATGTTGGTTAAACTATTCATCGGCTTAAGACGCTTGCGTATTTCTTTGTTCATCCGCTCTATCGGGTTGGAAGTGTAGATCGCATCCTTTATTTCCTCAGGGTATTGGTAGAATGTTAACAACGTCGACAGTTGGTCTTCCCAAGACTTTACTTCTTTCGGATACCGTTTTACCCATTTGTCTTTGAACGTGTCAAAAGCAGCCAGGGCACATACATCATCCAAGGCGTTATATATCGTTTTGAGATCATTAATAAAGTCTGTCTTGTCCTGTACACGAATCTTAGGGAAGGTAGAACGAACTTTATGCACGATACAGTGCTGAACGTCTGCCTGAGGATATGCTTCTTTAAAAGCTTCGTCCAGTCCTGGTAGTCCGTCAAAGACGCCCAAAAGGACTTCGTGTACACCACGGTTGTACAGGTCTTTGAGAACGTCTCTCCAACCATTGGAGCTCTCTTGACCGCCTATATAGAAGCCTAGAATTTGGCGGCGTCCTTCTTCGTCAATGCCCATGGCAAAGTAGATGACCTCACCGCTTACAGTGCTGCGCTTGAGTTTTACGTACAGACCATCCAAGTAAATAACGCTGTACCTTTTTTGTAAGGGGCGTTCCTGCCAGTTTTGGATGTCTTCCAAGACAGTTGCGGTAATATTGCTGACGGTCGTCGGGGAATAGTGACTGCCGAACATACTTTCGATGAATCGTGCAACATCACGGGTCCCCATTCCGCTTTTGTACATTTGGATAACGGCCTCTTCCAGCCAGCCATCTCGGCGCTGGTACGGCTCAAATACATGGGTTTGGAAGGAGCCCTGGCGATCGCGTGGTACCTCAAGATCCGAGATGTAGCCGTATTTGGTATGCAAAGTGCGCTTGTAGTAGCCGTTGCGACTGTTGTGCTCGTTTTCTGGGTCTTCCATAAAGTGCTTAATCTCGGCCCTCATAATGGACTCCAGGTTTTCTTTAACAAACTGAGTGACAAGATTTTCAAATAGGTTTGTGAGTTGATTTTCTGGTATCATAGTCATTGAGTAGAGTCCCTTCTTAGTGGCGTCGTAACCCTGAGAATACTCTACTTTTTTATGTTTTGGATAGACTCCAAAACTTGGTACACAAACTATTTTACGTCATCCGCTTCAGAGAAATAAGGCCTTTTTTAGCCGCTATTTTCCCCGAAAAAGCGAATTTGGGCGAAATAGCAGCCCAAAACGCCGCTATTAAAACGGGCGGCAAGTGAGATTGCGGGGTCGGCAGCACCATGTCAGGTTTAATGCAACGCCAGTGCCGTTTCATCCAAATTAGCGGGATTTCTTCAAGGTATTCCCCAAAAAATCGTCCCCTTTGGCCCGATTGCGGTAATTTAGCTGGAATTTTTCCACGTAACCTTGCCCAAAGTGCACACACCCTGATTTAACATGAGGTTGTCCCGTTAACCCATCAACAATTACAGAAGAGCGTAACGGTCCAGGAAGTGGACGGACCGGACACCCGCTTTAATCCCGGTAAACTCGAAACTCCCTCCACTCTCAACGGTACCTAAACACCACACGCGAATCTGATTACTCAACTAACTAACCCTGCTCCAGAGTACCTCACAATCACTAACAATCCTTTCATCCCCTTTCTTTTAGGCCGCACCTTATCAGGTTTGAAGCAATGTCGGCGCCCCTGACGACCTGTCCGCCCCCGCCGGGCTCTCAACCCACGAAAATAAAGCGCCCGGAGCGTTAACCCACTCCGGGCGCTTCGTTTCTAGTAGATTCGTCTCCCCCGCTCATCCGGTACGCCGGATTTGCGGTAGAAGTAGGTATTGATTACGTCGCGCCAATGCCGGGCGTGCTCGGCCTGCTCCGCGAGTCTTTCGGCGACCAGCGCGTAGCGTTCGGAATCGACCTTGCCCTCCAGGGAAGTCCACTTGCCCCGCAAGTCTTCCGCCGCCTCCGCCCCTTCGAAGTGCGTATCGTAAATGTGCTGAATGACGGTTTTTCCGGATCGCAGCCGGTGGCCGTAGGGCACATGATGGAAGAACAACAGAAGCTCATCCGGGCAGGTGCCCGGCGACTCGTAGATGTCCCGGTTCGGACTGAAATATTGCGCGGTGTAGCCCGTACCCGTGGCGACGGTCCGATCCACGCCGATGCCGTCCCGGTCGGCAAAATGATAGGTCCCCCAGCGGGAGTATTCGTACCCGTCCACATCCGGCCCGTAATGAGTGTGGGGAACGACCATCCAGCCGACGCCGAGCGGAGCCGTGTAGCTCTCGTAAATCGGCCAGGAGGACATGAGCATCCGCGTCACTGTCTCGGCAACCTCTCTGTCGTTTCCGAAGGTTTGCCCCACCCATTCCTGGGCAATCTCCTCGGCGGAAAGGTCCGGGTCCCAGGTCAGCCGGCCGTAACCGTACAGATTGGCCTGTGCCAGCGGATGCCCGGTCCAGCAGGCGTCGTCCCCGGTGTTGGACACGGCCGCCACACCGCTGTATTTCATGCCGAACCCGGAGCCTTCCACAATCCGCTTGACCTCCCCGCCATCGGGTACCGCGTGCGTCTCGAAGTCCAGCACCTGCTTCCACTGCGGAATCAGGTAGCACAAATGGCGCTGCTGGCCGGTGTATTCCTGGGTAATCTGGAATTCGATCACCTGATTCGTCTGCCGCATCGCTCCGAACAGCGGAGACACCGGCTCGCGAACCTGGAAATCCATCGGCCCGTTTTTGATCTGCATCAGCACATTATCCCGGAAGCGCCCGTCCAGCGGCTTAAAATGGTCGTAGGCCGCCCGCGCCCGGTCCGTGGAGCGGTCGCGCCAATCCTGCATGCAGTTGTATACGAAGCAGCGCCAAATCACCAGCCCCCCGTAAGGTTCGAGAGCCTCGGCCAGCATGTTCGCTCCGTCGGCATGATCCCGCCCGTAAGCGAACGGTCCCGGCCGATGCTCGGAGTCGGCTTTGACGACAAAGCCGCCGAAGTCCGGGATATGCCGGTAAATCCGGCGCGCCGTCTCCGTCCACCAATTCCGGACGCCGGCATCCAGCGGGTCGGCGGTATTCAGCCCGCCGATGGCCAGCGGGGAGGCAAAATTGATGCTCAAAAACAGCGCAATCCCGTACTCCCGAAACACCGCCGCCACGCGCGCGACATCCGGAAGCCCTTCCTCGGCAATGAAGCGGGTTTCTTGTTCATGGACGTTTACATTGTTGATTGATATCGCGTTAATGCCCACCGATGCCAACAGACGGGCGTAATCCCGAATTCGCGCGACGTCCCGCACGATGTTCCCGTCCCGGTAAAAAATCGATTTTCCCGCGTATCCCCGCTCGATCGAACCGTCCGCATTATCCCACTGATTGATCATCCGCAGCCGGTTTACCGGGGACGCCTCCGTCTCCAAGGCTTCGGGAGTCCGCTCCATGGCGATCCCGCGAAGCAGATGAAAAACCCCGTAAAGCACGCCCCGATCGGAATCGGCGGACAACTCCAGGCGCCTCCCCGAGCCGGACGGGCGAAGACTCACCGAAAACGCACCTTCTCCCTTTTCCCACGGCCGACTCGCTGTTTCTCCGGTTCCTGTTCCCCGCCGCCGCCGGATTACCAGGCAAGGCCCCTCGTCAGGTTCACCGATTAGGACGACGGGATCCACGCCCAGCATCTTTCCCGCGCCATGTCTTAGCTCCCTCACGGCCGTTTCGAGCACTGCCGACCGTTGCCCGGGCCCCGTCCCGGGGTCGGCCTCAAGGTAGACACGACCAAACCATTCGGCGTAAACCCGCCGAAGATCGCCGTCCCTCAGTTCGCTGTACTGCAGCCATGCTTTGTATAATGCGCTTTCGGATTCCATTCGCTGTTCCTCCCGTGCATCATGATTTGCTGTAACTAAACAAGACCGAGGTCGGCGAGAACAACCCGGCACGGTCTGGCCGCCAGGGCCGCTATGCCCTATCGGGAAGCAAAGCGGCCGGCGGCGGAAAGGAATGTTGAGCCCATTTGGCCATTCACCGTTAGCTAAAGAGCGGCGATCCGGTCATAGGCCGGTTTCGGACGGTGCTCGGCGTCGAACAGGAACGGCCAGTTTTTCCGGCCTCGTACCGGGAAATCGTCCAGCCACGTATAATCGTCCGCGGCTCCCCAAAATGTGACGGCTGTAATTTCGTTCCGATACTCCTTAAGCAAACGGAAGACCGCCTCATACCGCTCCGCCTGGGTCTCCAGCATGTCCGGCGTCGGCTCTTTCAAGTCGGTCCGCTTGTCGTCGAAGCGGAAGACCGATATGTCCAGCTCCGTGAGTTGGAGCTGCAAGCCGAGGGAAGCGTACTTTTCGATCGCGGCGCGGATATCCTCCAGGGCGGGGTCATAGAGGTTCCAATGCGCCTGCAGGCCGATGCCGTGGATCGGGATGTCCCGATCCAGCAAAGACTTGACCAACGCGTAAATTTTATCGCGCTTTTGCGGATGCGATTCGTTGTAATCATTATAGAACAGAAGCGCATCCGGGTCGGCCTCATGGGCAAATTCAAAGGCTTTGGCGATGAAATCCGGCCCCGCAATATCCAGCCAACGGGAAGAGCGCAAGAGTTCGGCGCCTTCGTCGGCGATCGCCTCATTCACAACGTCCCAGGCATAAATATCTCCTTTATAACGGCCGACCACCGTATGAATATGAGCGCGCACCCGCTCCAGCAGAACCTCCCTGTTTACCGAATCCCCCTTCCGATCTCGAAAGATCCAGTCCGTCGTCTGGTTGTGCCACACCAAGGTGTGTCCGCGCAAGGCCATGCCGTGCTTCCGGGCAAAGGCCGCCAAAAGGTCGGCCTCCTCGAAGGTGTACACCTCCTCCTCCGGATGAACGCTGGCAAACTTCATTTCGTTCTCTGCCGTGATGCTGTTAAAATGCCGGGCCAGCAACGCCTCCTGCGAAACGATCGTCCGCGGGTTTACCGCGGCTCCGATTTTAAAATCTTCCTGGAACAGCTGCTTCAATGGCGTTTCCGTCCGCTTCAGGTGATCCATAAGCCCCTCCTCAAGAATATATGATGTGAACCTTCGAGTTTACTCCCTTTATTCCGTTCGCTGCTCAAACCAGTCAAACCGGGCCGGGGCTGCGCTGCCTTTCCCGTTACCGGTCGCGTACAGACCGACCACTACGCCGGTAAAACACATTTTATTCACGAAGTCCTCGGGCGAGAGCCCCCGGGCGGAACCCGCCGCCAGCCGAACCCAAACCCCGTCCTCCAGCGAATATAGCAGGGCGTATTCCTCCGAGTCCGCGGTGATTTTCAGCCGGACGCGTCCCGCCTCCGTCTCGACCGCCGCCTCTTTGACCGTTTGTCCCCGAGCCGTCAAACGCGCGGCGATCTTTCTTTTACCGTCCTGCATGCTGAGGAAGATTTCATAATGCGCGTCCTCATCTCTCCGCGCGCATATTCCCGCTTCCTCCCCATCTTCGAGCGGATCGAATTCCAGGCAGGCGCTCCAAGCGGCCCGGACTTGCCGCTGTCTGCGGCCGACGAACGCCACCTGGCCGACATCGTTCAAGCCCGCGGCCTGCCCCCGCAGCGTAAGCCAACCCGGGCGTTCCGCGAGCGACCAGCTTCCTTCCGCGGGATTCCGCAGGAAGGTCCAGGCCGGATCCAAGCGGCCGCCGTCGAAGTCGTCCCTGCCCTAGGCTTTCGCTGCAAGCGGGGAAGGGGCGCCCGGGATTCGCGGCACGTTCATTTCCAGGTTGACGAGGCCCTCGTTGTTGTCGATCATCGGCCACCCGTCTTCACTCCAGTGCACCGGCGCCAAAAAAGTCTCCCGGCCCAGGACGCTGTAGCCGTCGCCGACCAGTCGAACGCCGAGGAACACGGCCCACCAGCCGCCGCTCGGGTCTTCAATCAAGTCCGCGTGCCCCAAGTACTGGATGGGGTGGTCGATCCCCCGATGCGTCAAAATCGGCTGCGGGCACATTTCAAACGGTCCGTAGGGATGGGAGCTCCGCCCGATAATTTCCCGATGCTCTTTGGCCGTTCCGCCCGACGCGGTCATGATATAGTAGAAGCCGCCGATTTTATACAGATGCGGCCCTTCCGTCCACGGGCCTCCGTCTCCCCGCCAGATTACGGCCGGTTCGGTCAGGGCGCGGCCCGTTTCAATGTCGATCTCGTACTGGATGACATGGGAGTCGTAATCCGCTCCCTGTTGGGCGGTGACGTAAACCCCGGCCGTCATCGTCAAACATCAGGGACGGGTCGATCCCGCCATAGGGAACGGGAATCGGATCGGACCATGGGCCTGCCGGATCGGTCGCCGTCACGTAAAAGTTCCCGATCCCCCGAACATCGGTCGTAATCATGTAAAAGACACCGTCATGGTAGCGCAGCGTTGGGGCGTAAATGCCGTCGGAACTCCGGCGGCCCCGCAAATCCAACTGCCCGATCCGGTCCAGTACGTGCCCGATCTGTTCCCAATGGATCAAATCCCGGCTGCGGAAAATCGGGACGCCCGGGAAATACTCGAAGGAGCTGCAGATCAGATAAAAGTCATCCCCGGCCCGCGTGATGCTCGGGTCGGGGTAGAAGCCGGGAAGAATCGGATTGGTATACGATATCGCATTGAAATGCTTGTTCATCTATTCTTTTACACTCCCCACGTTAAGTCCGACGACAAAGTACTTTTGCATGAACGGATACACCAGAAGAATCGGCACGGAAGCGACCACCGTAACGGCGGCGCGAATGGACAGCGGGGTTACCATGGAAGCCGCCGCATCCTGCGTCATCCCCGCCCCGGCCGCCACAGCCGGATTGCTGTTGGCGTTCATGCTGGACGAGAGCAGCTTCATCAACTCGTACTGCATCGTACTCAGCTCCTGCCTGGAGGAGGTGAACAGGAAAGCGTCGAACCAGGAATTCCAGGCGCCTACGGCGACGAACAAGGCAATTGTAGCGAGCACGGGCTTACACAGCGGGAAGATGATCCGCCAGAAAATTTTGAAGTCTCCCGCCCCGTCGATTCTTGCCGATTCGACCAGACTTTCGGGGATCGTTCCGATATAAGTCCGGATGACGATCAGGTTGAAGGCGCTGATCATGGAGGGCAGAACATAAACCCAGAAGCTGTTGATCAAGTTCAAGTCCTTCATCAGGAAGTAGCCGGGGATCAAACCGGCGTTGAAATACATCGTCAGTACGAAGATAAATGTAATCGGCTTGCGGAACACGTACTCCCGGCGGCTTAGCGTATAGGCCAGCATCGACGTCAAAAAGATGTTGAGCAGCGTGGACAGCACCGTTCTTGCCACCGAGATGAGAAAAGCGTTGTAAATCGTCCCCGATACGAACACGGCTTTGTAATTTTGCAGCGTAAATTCTCTGGGCCACAGATAGAGCCCGCCCCGGATCGTATCGTTCCCGGCGTTGAAGGAAACGACGATCGTGTTCAAAAAGGGATATAGTGTAACGATGACAAGCAGGGTCATAAATATGGCGTTAAAGGTGTTAAAAAGAATCGGCTCCAACCGGCCTCTCCCCATCCGGCGGTTTACGGCGGCGGCAGACATCTGCCGCGGGCTGATCGTTTGATTATCCATGCTTATAACAGCCTCTCTTCCCCTAGTCGCTTGGCGGTCCAGTTTGCGATAAGCAGCATGGTTACGCTAACGACCGTTTTGAATATACCGCCGGCGGTAGCCAGGGAGTAGTTGCCCTGGGCAATACCGTATTTCAGGACGAAGATGTCGATCGTTTCCGACCAGTCCACCACAAGGCCGTTGCCTAACAGGTATTGGACTTCAAAGCCGGCCTCCAGGATATGGCCCACGGACATGATTAGCAGGATCACGATCGTGGCCTTGATTCCGGGGATCGTTACATGCATCATTTTCCGGTAGCGGCTGGCCCCGTCGATTTCGGCGGCTTCATATAAGGCCGGGTCAATGGAAGCGATGGCGGCCAGATAAATAATCGTGTTCCAACCGACTTCCTTCCAGACATGCGAGGCGCCGACAACGCCCCAGAAATATTTCCCCTCGCTCAGCCATAGGATCGGTTCCTTAATGATGTGCAGCTTCATCAGAATATCGTTGACGATCCCGTCCGAAGCCAGCGAAGTCGCCACGATCCCCGTGACGATAATCCAGGACAAAAAGTGCGGAAGGTACGAGATCGTCTGAACGGTCCGTTTCAGGAACACCTTTTTGATTTCATTCAACAGCAGCGCCAAAATAATCGCGGTCACAAAACCGAGAACCAGATTGATCATGCTCATTCCCAGCGTGTTGCGCAGCACCCGCCAAAAGCTGTCGTCCGAGAACAGAAACTTGAAATGCTTGAAGCCCACCCATTCCTGCTGGGCGAAATCCCGGGCCGGTTTGTAATTTTGAAAAGCCATCGTCCATCCCCAGACAGGGACGTAAGCAAACAATATGATATAAGCGAGCAGCGGTACCGACATATAAATCAGCTGTCTTTGGCTTTTGATGACGGACCACGTCAACGGCTGTTTTTTTCCCTTTTTCACGTTCCGGACGGCGCTTCTTTTCGTTAAAGTCTCATCCATAATTGTTCTCCCCACAGAACCTGTATTTGGGAAAGTGGAAGGCTCCTTGGCCTCCCACTTCCGGTGGATCAAAGCGTTATTTCACGGTCCAGGTATCGATTCTCCACTGCAGCACTTCATTGATTCGTTCCTCGTAGGCCTTCACGTTCAACTTGCCGATTTCTCCCGTATATTCGTTCCACACCTTATCGAACTCACCCGGTTTGGCCAAAATCGCCTGCGGCAGGTATTTGGTCGACAAGTCGTTCAGCTTCGTGTTCACGATCTTCGCTTCCGAGCCTTCCACCAGATCGACGGACCAGGCCGGGTAATAAATCGGATTCTCCGGCGGATCGCTGAAGAAGTCCACATAGCTTTCAAAGCCGTAAGCCGCAAGGAACTCTTTGTCATAAGGCTTCAATCCGGCCTGGTATTCTTCGGGCTGCGCGGCGGCGTCCGTGGCGTTGCCGTCACTGAAGTAGCCCTCCAACTTTGGACTGGACGCATACAACGTTTTGGCTTTGTTCGCCAGCTCCCAAGTCGCATCCGTTGTTTTCTTGCGCTGCTCCTCGGTTCTCAGAAAACGCCCCTTCTCGTTGACAATGTAGTCTTCGCCTTCGATGCCCCAGGTCAAAATTTTCTGCCAATCTTCCTGAATCAGACGATCCCACATTTTAAGAATGCGCACCGGATCCTTGGCGTTGACGCTGATGCCGAATCCGTTATTCAGGTTTAGTGCCGCGCGATCCCGGTAATGATCCCGGATACTCGGATCGTAGACAAGCGGAAGTCCCACGTAAGTCCGCTCCAGCTTTTCCTGCGTAATCAGCGCGTTCTCGGCGCTTTGGAAGTTCCAGTGTTGGTCGAACATCCCAAGGACCGTGCCGCTGGAAATTTTCGCCATATACTGGTCGAAGTTCTGGGTAAACGTCTCTTTGTCGATCAGACCGAGCTGATTCATATCGTTCAGCTTCTGGTAGTACTTTTTGGCATAGTCCTTGTTTGCAAAAATCTCCGCTTTCCCGTCCTTGACGACCACGCCGCCATCGTTCGGATGACCGATTAAATGCTGCGGCGCATTGAACAAGCCCCAGTTTTTCCAGTCATAGTTCAGGATTTCGAAGCCGATGGTCGGGCTCCCGTCGATGGTCGGATACTTCTCCTTGTACTTGGCGATCAAGTCGAAATACTCGTCCAGTGTCTTTACCTTCGGATAACCGAATTCCTTCAGCACCGCCTTTTGAATCCAGAATGCTGGCCCGGAGTACCAGGTCGAGGCGACCTCCCCGTTGTAAGCTCCGTAATTGGGCAGGGTGTAAATATGCCCGTCGTTCGGGTCTTTCATCATGTTCCAATATTTCTCATAGTGCTTTTTCAAATTCGGTGCATGTTCTTCGATGAGGTCTTCCAGAGGTATAAAAGCGCCGGCCGCCGTCAGCTTCGTGTTGGCGGTCATAATATCGGGGTAATCGGAGCCCGCGATCATGACGCCCAGCTTTTGATTGATATCGCCGGCCAGGAATTCGAATTTAAACGTAACGCCCAGCTCATCCTTAATCTTTTTGTAAATCTTGTTGTCCGGCGTGGGCTGCTGACCGGCTTCTCCGATAAAGGCGGTAATTTCAAACGGTCCGTCCGCCTCCTGTTCTCCGGTGTTGCTCTTTCCGGCCTTGGAAGCGTTGTTACCGCCGCATCCCGATAGGATAACGCCTAACGATAACAGCATGATCATGCTGAGCCGGAGTACTGATTTAGACTTGCCCCCCATATAAAGCACCTCCGAATTGATTTGAATACCGTTAGGGATTGTAAGCCCTTACAAGTATCTGTTCTCATTGTAAGAGCGTTTTCAAGGCCGAACTATATCACAATTAAAGCTCTTACCCCTAAAAACTTTAGATCCTGTTTTTGTACTCATTGGGAGACATGCCGTGTCTTCTTTCAAATTGTTTCAGGAACTGGCCATAGTTGGCGTAACCGACCTGTTCCGCAATGTCACAGTTTTTCATCCTTCCCTCGTTTAGCAGCGCCAGTGCTTCTTCAATCCTCAAATCATGAACCATATCGTGAAAAGAGACCCCGTTCTTCTTCATCAGCAGCTGCCCCAAATATACCGGGTGAAGGTAGAATACCTGCGCCAGTTTTTTAATGGTCAGAGCTTCCCGGTAGTGTTCCCGAATATATTGATTGATTTCTTCCACGATGCCTTTGGATTTCCGCGCTTGCTCCCGGGTGAGCGCCTCGATGCACGCTTCCCCGAAGGATTTCAAATATCCCATCATTCCCGTTAACGTAGTAGGGGCCGACATTCCGGGAACGTGATACAAAGCGAGGACCTCTTCCGCCGGGTCCCCCAGCATTTCGCGAATATACTCCGAGGTTTTGTACAGCAGGTGAATGACCGCCTTCTCCACGATCTCGGGAGCCGTGCGTTTTTCCCGGAAGCTGCGGGCCGTCGAGGTTACCGACTTCTCAAAATCGTCCGGTTTCATGAGCTGAATGGATTCGATGATCCGGTCCATCAGAGGCATTTGATCATAATGTTGACTGAAGCCTAGCGACCGTGTGGCCTCATAGGTGAAGATTTGCGGAAGATCGCCCTCCTCATAAAACCGGTGGGACATAGCCCTGGCCGCCGTGGTATAACTATGGCCGATTTCGTAGAGCGATTTGCGGCTTTCCCCCAAAGCCAGGCAAACCGGCCGTCCTGAAGCCCCGCGGATCAATTCGGTCACGACGTCTCCGGATTTCAAAGATTTCGTTTTTCCCGGCGCCTTCTCCGCGCCTTCACCGTATACCAACACGAACTGGCCGTAATCCAGATCGATCAAGTATAGGGCCTCCTTCTCCTCCAACAGAGAGGACGCCCATTCCCTGGCCTCCGGAAACCGATCCGCATCGGCTTGAACGAGGCAGCAGTTCCACGCCGCACGGCTTGCCGAAACCCTGTCAAGAAGCGGGCATGGACGGATGTTCTTTGTCTCCTGAGGGTCCGACGCCAGCAGAGATCGGATCAGGGCCGTCGTTTCCTCGTAGGCCGCAACCCGGCTGATCCGGCTCCGCTCGGCTTCCCGCAGCAGCTCGCCGCGGATTTGCTCCAGCTCCGCCGCCGCTTCCTCCGCTTCCACCGGTTTGAGCAAATAATGGGTAATCCCGAATCGCATCGCCCTTTGAGCATACTCAAACTCGCTGTACCCGCTGATCAGGGCAAAGCTCACCGCTCGGCGGGCCGGGTGGCGCTGCCAGGCTTCGATCATTTCCAGCCCGTTCATGACCGGCATATTTACGTCCGTGACGACCAGATCCGGCTCCAACTCCTCGATTAACCGCAGCCCTTCCCTGCCGTTCGAACCGGTCCCGCAAATTTCAAAGCCGAGTTTTCTCCAGTCGATCCACATCTGCATGCCTTCCAAGGCTCCCGGCTCATCGTCGACCAACAGCACTTTAAACGCCATCGATGTCCCTCCTGTCTTCATTCTGATGTTCAAGGAGCTTGATGGGGATATCGAACGATACCGTCGTCCCCTCTTCCGGGCTACTGGAGATATCAAAGCGGACTTGATCGTCATAATACAGTTCCAGCCTGCGGTACACGTTGCGGATGCCGATACTGCTCCCCGACGCGTTCTCGTTGCGTACCGACAGAATCAATTCGCGAAGACGTCCCGCTTCGATTCCGATGCCGTTGTCGGAAATGACGACGCGAAGCCGGCCGTCGGCCACAAAGGCACGGATCCGGATCAACCCCCGCCCCTCCACCGCCTGGATGCCATGCTTGCAGGCATTCTCCACCAGCGGCTGAATGCTCATTTTGGGGATTTTATAACGCAGAGCCTCCTCGTCAATTTCGCACTGAAATTCGAATTTGTCCCGAAAGCGGAACTTTTCGATTTTGAGATACATTTCAATGAACCTCATCTCTTCTTCCACGGGCACCAGATCCTCTTGCCAACTGAGCAATCTCCGCAGGAGCTTCGATAAGCTTTTGATGATATCGGTAACGTCCTCATATTGGTTTTTGGTGCACACGACCAGAATCGCGTTCAGCGTATTGAATAGGAAATGAGGGTTCATCTGGCTCTGCAGAAAGTTTAATTCCGCCCGGACCCGTTCCATCTCCAGGCTCTTCTTCTGAATCTCCAGTTTGTACACATTGTTGATCAGGGAATTGATTCTGGAGGTCATGATATTAAAGTTACGGATCAGCCCGCCGATTTCATCGCGTCCTTCATCCATCCGGATCAGATCAAATTTCTCGTTCGTCACCTTCTGCATGTGCCGCGACAGCCGCTTCACCCGATAATTGTAGGATCTCAGCATGACATAAATAAAAACCGACGTAATCAACGTAATCGCGGCCGCCAAAAAGCCGACATACAGCCGCATGTCCAGCATAGCCTTGGTGACCCGATTCCCCTGCGGAACGCCGATCAGCCGCCATCCTTTGACATATTTGGCCGTTCCAATGGCCACCTCGTAATGCCCTATACTTTGCCGATCTCCCAAATCCGCCGCAAGCTTCGGATAACCCGCGCTTTCTGCGGCGTCCCGCGGGTATCCGTCCTCCGTGGACATAATGACTTCGTTGTTCTCATTGACCAGGAATAAATTCAGATAATCCCTTTCGCGCGCGAGCACATCATAAATCAGGTTTAAATCGATATCGATTCGTAACAGCTTGTCAAAAGTGCGGTAATAGTTGTAATAGTCCATGTTTTCAATCACGCTCAAGTAGGGGGACGTCAGTGTCCGGTTGTCCGCCTGCTTCTCGCGGTAGGCCGCCACCATCACGGACGCATCCGATTTTTCCCACATCCGGTACCATTCGCTCTCCCGGACCTCCTGATTCATGATGTGATAATTGCTGCCCGGAACGATGGTGGGGTTCTCCGTAAATATATCGATTCGCGAAATCTGGTTATTGACCGGAATATAACTGCTGACCCGGTGCCTGAGCTGCTCGTCGAACGCCGCGTAGAAATCGGGCGAACCCTTGTAAATCCGGTCCAGCATCTCATACAAGGTCTTATCGGTATTCAAGGCGTGGCTGACGGCCACCCCGCCTTCGATGAAATCATGAATGTCCTTTCTGGCCCGTTCCAGTGAAATTTCTAGGTTCTGTTCCTCCCGTTCCCGGATCAAACCGGACATCCGGTCCATAAAGAGCAAATTCATGACGACGATCGGCAGCAGCACGCCGACAATATAGATCACAATAAACTTGTAGTTCAAAGGGATGTCGTTGACGATTTTGGTGAAACCGATCTTTCCTTTCCGCATATGAACACCGTCCCGGGAAGTCATTCCGCCCGCTTCCGCTCCGACTCTTGCTTATAGGCCGACGGAAGCACGCCCGTTTTGCTTTTGAATTTGCTTATAAAATAATCCGCGTTCGGGTAGCCGACCTGCAGCGCGATCTCCGTAATTTTCATCTGCGTGCGCTTCAGCAGCCTTTTCGCCTCATCGATGCGTTTATCGTGCAAATACTCGTTAAAGGTTTTGCCCGTCTGTTTTTTGAACAGTTGGCCGAGGTAAGTGGCGTTCAGGTGGTATTGCTTGGCTAAGTCCTGAAGCTGCAGTTTGCTCCGGTATTCCCGGTCCACATGCCGAATCACGTGAAACATCGTATTGTTTTCGTTTTTGAGCCGCAGCTCGGAAAGAAGCGAATCCGCTTCGCGGCAGAGGCCGTGGATATACCGCTTTAACGCCGGGTAATCCCGGACCTCGCTTAACCGCCCGCAGTTTCCCTGTACGCGCTGCATGTACGCGTCCGGTGCTCCTTCCATTTCCAGAACCACCCGGCAAAGGCGAAATTCCAGATCGGCCACATGAGCCTTTGCGGCCGCAAGCCCGATCCGGCGTCCGAGCAGTGCATCGAAAACCTCATCCAAAGCCGAGTCAAGCTTGGCCGTGTCCCCGTCGACCGTGCAGTCCAGGAGGCAGCCGAGCTTTTCATTGAGCAGTGCGTCCTGCCGGGGCGAAGCCGTGTTCCGGTCGCGGAAATAAAAAAGCCCCGCTTTCCCCTCGCAGCGTTTCGCCTTGCAGAGCTCCTTCGCCTGCAAATAGAGTTCGCGGATCGAGCGGATCCCTTGCGATCTCCCGCTGACGGCGACGATCGCCGACGAAGGGGCACCCGTCCCCGGTCTCCCGCACGGCCGGCTCGGCGGTAAGCCAATCTCCTGCAGCCGGTGTTCCGAATGGACGGACGCCGGAAGAATAAACCCGATGCGGGCCGCGCCATCTTGAAAAGAGCGCAGCGGCTCCTCGGGAAATAGAACGCGGAATTGACGTTCTACCTCGGCGTAATCCTCCACGCCGTCCACCAGCACGCAGACCAGTTCTGCGTCGGGCGGAAGGTTCAAGCCCCGGATCGCTTGCTGTTCCAGGTCTTCGTTGTACTCGCCCTGCGTCAACCGCCCCAGGATATGGCTCGCGAACAGCCGCTGCCGCTGTCTGTGGGCTTCTTCCGCCGCAAGTTCCCCCTGGATTTGAGAGCCGAGCCGCCGTAAAATCGCCTCGATCTCTTCTTCATCGACCGGCTTCAGCAAATATTCCGCAACCCTTTGGCGCATCGCCGTCCGGGCGTAACCGAAATCGTCGTAGCCGCTCAGCACCACGAATTTGGGGGGCCGCTTCAGCGCCCGGTTCGAACGTTCGATGAGCTCCAGACCGCCGATCACCGGCATTCGTATGTCCGTCAGCACCAGTTCGGGCATGAGCCGCTGGATCAAGCCGAACGCCTCCGAGCCGTTGGAGGCCTCGCCGCATACTTGAAAACCGTAATGCTCCCACCTGATCATGGTCCGGAGCCCCTCCAGAACCAACGGCTCATCATCAACCAAAAGAACATTCATCATCCGTTCATCCGCTCCTTTGGGCGATATCTTTCCTTATACTTGACAGATATCCGGAATGTAAGCGTAACCACAACTATATGCTACCATACTTGTATGGTAGTTGGAATACAAAAATAAGGGGCTCCCGCTCCAATATACAGACGAAAAAAAACTCCTCATAAAAGGAGTTTTTCTCGCCTAGATCCAGTTAATATAGCTAAAGCCATATACGGAGCTCACCGTCATGACGACGGTCCATACGGCCAGGCTGACGCCCATCCAGCCGATGACGCGGGTCCGCGAAGAACCGAACGTCAACGCCATCAAAGCCGCGAGGTCCGTGCCGACCAGCACCGGCGCCAACAGCGCCAGCCCGGGCAGGCCGTAGCGCTCCCACAGGTTTCTGGCGCGGGTCTCCCTTTTGTTCTCGGCCGCGACGCCTTTCGCCGCTCTCCGTTTGTCGCGCCAGTTCCGGTACGTATTGAACAGGAGCCCCAACAGTACGATCATAAGAAAATTGCCGGCAAATCCTACGACGGCGACGGCGATCGGCTGTAACCCCCAGACGATTCCGGCCGGAACCACGATAAACACATCAAGCCAAGGCGCGGCCGCCAGCAGAAATAGAGCGGCATATTGCCAGATCCCCTCGGCCTGTTCTGCCCATTCCAACATGTAAGTCTCTTCCCCCAGTCCGATGCTTTGTGAAGCGATGCCTTGCGATGCAACTCCCGCTCCCTTTAAGAGCGTAATCAAAAAAGCGCTCCCCCGCAACCTTTGGCTGCGGAAGAGCGCTTCGATTCCATTTCGGCCGATGCTACACCGTTCGCTGCTATTCCGGCCGCTCCAAGGCGAACACGCCGCCGATCCGGGCGTAATTCTGCCCGGCCAGCCGGCTTACGGCCCCCAGTCCGTCGGCGTCGATGCGTCCGTCTTCATAGATCGCCTCCGCGATATGAAACCGGACCACCCGGCCGATCAGCAGGTCGGCCGCCGGAGCGTCGGCCGTGCCGCCGAGCGGAAGGCTCCGCTCCAGCAGGCACTCCATCCGCACCTTGGCCTCGGCCACGCCGGGCACCGGGATGCACTCGCTCGCGACCGGCGTCAATCCCGCCAAGGCAGCCTCGCTCTCCTCCGGCGGCAGGGCCGCCGCCGTCGCGTTGACCTGCGCGATGTAAGCTTCATCCGCGATATGGACCACAAAAGCCCCGCGCTCCAGCGCATTGCGGGCCGTATCCTTGGACCGTCCCTGCTTGCGCTGGACGGAGACCGAAATCATCGGCGGATCGGCCGTCACGATGTTGAAATAACTGAACGGGGCCGCATTCAGGGTCCCGCCGGCGGACAGCGTGGTCACCAACGCGATCGGCCGCGGAATAATCGTCCCCGTCAGCAGCTTGTAATTGTCCCGTTCGCTCTGGCGATCGGGGTCGATCGAACGCATAACCGGCGGCATATGCTTGCCCTCCCCCTCTCTCATCAGGCCATTTTAGGCGAATGTCCGTTGATACCATGCCGAGGCGGCGTCAATCTCGGAAGCGGACAGCTGGTGTCCGGACACTTCCCAATGAACCGTCACCTGGGCCCCCGCTTCCGTCAACAGGCGTTCCAACTCCTCCGTCTCCTCCGGCGGACAAAGCGGGTCGTTTCTGCCGGCTCCGATGAAGACGGGAACTCCGTCCAAGGCCGGCAGGTCAATCCCGCGCCGCGGCACCATCGGATGATGCAGAATAGCCCCGCGTAAGGCGTCTTTGTGATGAAAGAGCAGACTGCCGGCGATATTTGCGCCGTTGGAGTAGCCGACCGCGACCAGGTTCCCCCGGTTGAAGCCATAGGTCTGCGCCGCTTCATTCAGGAAGTCGTTCAATTCCGCGGTTCGCAGCACCAGGTCCTCCTCGTCGAAGACGCCCTCCGACAGGCGTCTGAAAAACCGCGGCATCCCGTTCTCCAGGACATTTCCCCGGACGCTCAGCACCGATGACTGCGGGGAGATGATGCCGGCCAGCGGCAGGAGATCCCGCTCGGTTCCTCCGGTGCCGTGAAAAAGCACCAGCACCGGCGCGTCCGAATTGGTTCCCTGCTGAAAAATATGCTTCATACCTGATCCTCCTTCAATATCCGAACCTCAATCGGTTCCAGGTTTGCTTCGATCAGCTTCCGCTGCTCCTCGTACCAGTCGGGCAGCATTAACTTCTCGCCCAGCTTGTCCACAGGCTCGTCCCGGGCAAATCCAGGCGGATCGGTGGCGATTTCGAACAGAATGCCCCCTTCTTCCCGGAAATAGACCGCGTTGAAATACTGCCGGTCCACAATTGGGGTGACCTGGTAACCCAGCCCCGCCAATTTGTTTCTCCAGGCCGCATGTTCTTCGTCGTCTTTTGCCCGCCAGGCGATATGGTGTACGGTACCGGCCCCGCCGTTACCCGGCTCCACCGGCTTCACGTTGATATCGATAATATTACCTAAGTCTCCGGCCGTTTTGTATCGGACGTAGGACCCGTCCTCTCCTATTTTTTCCATCCCGAATACCTGCTCCAACAACCGGGCCGTTTTCTCGGGGGACAAACTGTACAGAACCGCTCCTCCGAACCCTTTGATCGCATGGTCGGCCGGGATGCCGCCGAACGACCACGCGCTGTTCTTCCCTTCCTCCCGTTCCACCAGCTCCAGCACCAGGCCGGAAGGATCGTGGAAGCGAAGCACGGTCTCGCCAAATCTCTCCCTCTTCTCCACGGAGACCTTAAACCGGCGCAAGCGTTCCTCCCAAAAATCCAGCGTTTCCGGAGGGATCGCATACGTCGTTACGCCGACTTGGCCTCCGCCGATCCGGCCGCGCCGGGAGCCCGGCCACGGGAAGAAGGTGATGATCGTTCCCGGATGACCCATTTCATCCCCAAAGTACAGATGATACACTTCAGGCGCGTCAAAGTTGATCGTTTTCTTAACCAAGCGCAGGCCCAGAATGCCCGAGTAAAAATCGACGGTTTCCTGCGGTCCCGGTACAAATGCGGTAATGTGATGAATTCCTGCGGTACGTTGTGTCATATTTTTCATCCCCCTTATAGATATTTGACGAATTCGGCCACCGGCTTGCGGTAGCCGCGCGGGCGCTGACTTGAGGCGTCCTCTTTGCCGATCGCGATGAGCATGACCGGAACATAGGACTGCGGTGTGCCCAGTACCTCGGATAACGCCGCCGGATCAAAACCGATCATCGGGCAGGTATCCCACCCAAGGTCCTTGGCGATCAGCATCAATTGCATGGCGGACAAGCTGGCGTTGCGGATCGCTTCTTCCCGCTGGAAGACCTCGCCCCGCTCCTCGTAGAACGCGAGGGTCGACGCAACCGTGAGGTCGTATTCCTGCTTGCTCATGGCGCCTAGCGTAAGCAGGCCCTCGTTGAGCATGGCCACATCTTTGTAAGCGTCGGGATTTCCCATCACCGCGATCACGGCGGAGGCGGTACGAATCTTGTACTGCTTGTTGGCCGCCTCGTATACTTTTTCCTTGAGTGCCGGATCTTTTACTACGACATAATGGGCATGCTGCAAATTAAATGCCGAAGGGGCGTATTTGACCAGATTGAACATCTCATTCAAATCCTGCTCCGGAATGTCTATGCCCTGGATAAACTTGCTTGCCGAACGGCGGCTTTTCACCAAATCCGTAAATTCGCTCATGGTATAGTCTCCTCTTTTTCAATCATTTTTATAGAATCATTCGTCCAAGTGAGTTAATCCCTCTTAAAAGATCAGAGCGTCCAAAGAGTACGCACCCGCGCCCGTTAATCCCACTGCGACGGCAACGGCGATGATAAGCAGAGGATATTCGGAACCGTTCGCCGTGGACCAATAGCCGTTCTTGCCGTGAACCGTAACGATCGCCATGACCATG
This sequence comes from Paenibacillus faecis, assembly GCF_008084145.1. GTDB lineage: Bacteria > Bacillota > Bacilli > Paenibacillales > Paenibacillaceae > Fontibacillus > Fontibacillus faecis. The sequence goes on from NZ_VSDO01000003.1 coordinate 385,749, forward strand.
GTTGCCACGATCAACGCGGCCCCGAGCGGTGTCAACAGCCCGGCGGCAAACAACAGACCGCCGACAAACTCGCCCAACCCGGCCAACACCGCCATCAACACACCCGGCTTTAAGCCGAGGGACTCCATCCAGCCGCCGGTTCCTTTTGGACCGTAACCGCCGAACCAGCCGAACAATTTCTGCGCCCCATGCGCCATAAACGATAATCCGACCACCAAACGCAAAATGAACAACCCGATAGCTATACTCATCATTGATTCCATCTCCTTTGAATTTGTACTGTTACAATATTGAGAATCTCATTATTAAGATATTAGTTTTAAAAAAGGGCCCTAAGCTTTCTCCGCTTAGGCACCGGCCTTTCGCTTCTTCCGTCAAGGCATCACTCCCGGCTACTTAAACCCCTCCTGGGCGTATTTCCCCAACTTCTTCAACAGGGCGCTGGCCACCCGTTTCTCCTCGTCCGTCAACCCGGCGGTTGCCCGGGCGATGACTTCCGCATGCTTGGGAAAGACTTCTTCGATAAACCGGGAGCCTTTCTCCGTAATCTCCGCGTAAGTCAATCTCCGGTCTTCCGTGGAGGCTTTGCGGCAGGCGAGGCCTTTCTGCTCCAGCTTGTCGACGACATACGTAATATTACCGCTGCTCATTAAGACTTTGCCGCCGATCTGTTGAATCGGCTGCGGCCCTTTGTGGTACAGCAGTTCCAGCACCCCGAACTCCGTTCGCGTCAGTCCGTATTGGCGGATATCCCGGTCCGTGTGGGCCCCGACCCATTGACTGGCCCGCGACAGCGCGATGTGCAGATCAAGGGCGTCCTGTTGTCCATAATCCATAAAAATCTCCTCCCTTCCTTTTCGCCGTCCTATTGTGCTTCCTCATTTATCTTAATATGATTTATCTCGATGTCGTTTATCTTGATATTAAGATAATTCTTTTTTCGACCATTGTCAACCCCCGTTATAAAAAAAGAGCCCGCCTTAGGTTTCCCCGGCGACCCCTTCGAGAATCTGTTCCAGTTTTTTTCGGCTCATCATTTCATGGCCGACGTACCGGCCGTTGTAGAAAAAGGCGAACGTCGTCCAAGGCGCGGGCGCCTTCTGCGCCTCTTCCCGCGACATGATGCGGTGCGCCCGAAACGGGATGCCCCGTTCCTCCGCAACGGCCTGCCAATCCTGCAGCACCCCGGCGGCAAACGGGCATTGCGGCGTGTAATACACCACCAGGCCGTCCTCGTTCACGGTCAGCGCTCGGGCGGTCTCCTTAAAGGACGGCAGCGGAGCCGCGTCGTTCCATCTCAACACCGCCAGCTCATAGTAAGGCTCCGCCTCGTCCACGACTTCAAAGCCGTGATGGAGAAAAAACTTCCGCTCGCTCAAGTACGGCATCTTTTTGTCCGAAAACATATGGACCACGCCGTCCATCCCCCGCTCCCGGGCATCCGCCATACAGCGCTCCAGCAATTTTCGCGCGTAGCCCTGGCCTTTATATCTCCCGCTGACCCACAAGCAATTGATCATCATATAATTGGGGGCGTGCACGGGAACCCAGGCCGCCTCGGCAGGCAGGTATTCGATGAACACTTTGGCCCGCTCGTTCAGCCTGACAAACGTGAGACCCTCCGCCATCCGGTCCTTCAACCAGTTTTTTTTGCTGTTTACCGCCTCCTCGTAGGCTTTCGCTCCCAGAGCGCAGCAAATGTGCTCCCGATCCAGCCGTTCGGGCGTCATCTCGATTAATTCCATGCTCGAACCCCTCACCTTTTAGGATTTTAAGGCAATGTAGATGGATACGACCGCATTCTCCGGATCGAAGTTCCGCAAATCGTACAGCTCGTAATCCGCCGTGTAAGCCCTCTGCTCGGCCGAGTTTTGGAAATAGTTCCAAATCCGCCCCCAAGCCTCGCCCACTACCTGATAGACCGGGCCCCGGCGCGTTTCAAACACTTTATATCTGGCGGCCGCAAGGCGAGCTTCCCCGTACCCGTTTGCTTCCTGAGGACCGTCATTCGGCTGCCCCTGCCATTCATGGCCGAGAATCACCGTATACGCCCCGGAGGCATCGCTTTCGTAATCGGTATAGACCGCATAGAGCAGATGCGGATTTTGATGCTTGTCCGGATGTGGAGCACCTTCGCGGAAATAGCGGTCCCACAGTCCCGGCAGCCGCCCCTCCGGGCCGCCTTCCTCCGCATTGGTCGTCCGCACGGAGATCCCGGCCACCCGAATTTCCCGTTCCAGCTTGAACTCTTGCAACTCTTGCTCGTGATTCATCGTTGTATCGCTCCCTTCAAAGATATTTTTATTCTACAGGAGCGACCTGGACATCAGTCTGTCCAGTTTAAATTCGATTCCGCTAAGATTCGGAAAAATTTCCGCTTTCATAGACGCGGACGATACGCTCAGCCCGGGATTTGATCTCCTCCGCCAAAGCGGGCGGGTGCTCCACCCTGACCAGATCGCCGTAGCTGAGCAGCACTCCGCAAAACCACTCATCCACCGTAAAGCTGCCTTCCACTTGAAAACCGCCGTCCGGGTGAGCCGTGATTTGCTCCGGAAAAAACGTGTCCCCGAACCGGTATCGCGCTTCCGCCCGAAACACCAGCCGAACCGCGGTCTCTTCCCCGCCCGACCAGGACTTGTTCCATTCGTAGCTGTCCAGCCTCGGGGCTTCCCGAAGCTCGAAAGTTTCCGCCAGCAGGTTCAACTCCTGCATCCGGGACAACCGGAAAGTCCGGAAATCGTTGCGCTCCCGGCAAAACGCCTGAAGGTACCAAACGCCGCCCTTCATGACCAGAGCCGTCGGCTCCACGGTCCGGCTCTCGTCGCTCCCATCCTGGCGGACATAGATCAAGCCGGCGAGCCTGCGTTCGCGGATAGCCTGACGGAGCAGGGCCAGTTTTTGCCTGGCCGTACTTCCCTGGCCCCAAGGTTGGAAATCAAAGATCACGGTTTCCCCCTTGGTTTCGGTATGGCCCTCCTCCGATTGGAGCAGCGCTTTGAACTTCTGCACCAGGTCATCGTAGGTGCGGTCCTGGATCGCCCGGCTCGCCCCCTTTACGGCGGACAGCAGCGAGCCGATTTCCTCCGGCGTCATCATATGCCTGTCCAAAGTATAGCGGTCCATAATCTCAAACCCGCCGGACGCGCCTTGCAGCGCCATGACCGGGATGCCCGCGCGGCCCAGCGTTTCCATGTCCCGGTATATCGTTTTGACGGAGACCTCAAACCGCTCCGCCAGCTCCTTGGCGCTCATCCGGCCGCGATTGAGCAGCAGTACGGTCATCGCCAACAGACGTTCCGTTTTCATCGGGCCCCCGCACACCCTTCCCGTTTCCGTTCCCTATCACTATGCAAAATAGTACTTCACCTTCGTATCCTTTATAATATAGGGGAGCTTTACGTCTCACCATCATTATAAACCGGAGGTAGAGAAGGATGGAATTAAAAAACAAAGCCGCCATTATTACCGGCGCGGGTAAAGGGATCGGCAAAGCGGTCGCCACCGCCCTCGCTAAAGAAGGCGTCAACTTGGGCCTGATCGCCCGCACGACGAGTGACCTGGAGGCGCTGCAGAAGCAGCTGTCCGGCGAATTCGGCATCCAGGTACATATCGCTTCCGCCGACATATCCAAACGCGAAGAGGCCGAGGCCGCCGTGTCCCAGTTGATCGGCGCGCTCGGCACCGTCGACATTCTGATCAACAACGCGGGCGTGGCCAAGTTCGCCACCCTGAACGACATGGATCCGGCCGACTGGGAGCGGATCATCAACGTAAACCTTATGGGCACGTACTATGTGACGCGCGCCGCGCTGCCGCATCTGCTGGAGAAGCAAAGCGGGGACATCATCAACGTGGCGTCCACGGCGGGCGAACGCGGTTTTGCGACCGGGTCGGCGTACTGCGCCTCGAAGTTCGCGCTGCTCGGGCTGACCGAATCGCTGATGCAGGAGGTCCGCAAGTCCAACATCCGCGTCGTGGCCCTCACGCCAAGCACGGTGAACACCGAGCTGGCCGTGAACACGGGGCTGAAGATCGGCGACGAAGACCGGATGATGCAGCCGGAAGACGTGGCCGAGCTGGCTCTGGCTACGCTGAAGCTGCCGAGCCGTGTTTTCGTCAAAACGGCGGGCATCTGGACGACCAACCCGCAGTAACAGGGGCGGGTTATTGCGAAAAAAAGAAGAAGCCGCGGTTTCCGCGGCTTCTTCTTTTTGTATGCTGAATCTGCTTGCTCTTTATTTGCTTCTGCGCCGCCGGGCGAGTTCCAATTTTAAATAACGGCCTTTTGGGCCGTTATTTCGGTCCGATTCGACTCCACGGGCATAATAGCGGTCAAAAAGGGCCTTATTTACCTTGTGCGGACCCCAAATCAGGGTTTGGGCGGCTTTTTTCCAAAAATAAGAGCCTAAAAGGCCGCTATTCGGTTCAGATGAGTCTAATTCGACAAAATAGCGCCCCAAAAGACCCTTATTCACCTACCCTACCAACCTCATCAAAACGGACTTGGCCGCTGACAAATTTGCTCGAGGTTGCCGCAACGCTAATGCTGTAGTCTGTAGCGAGCACCGAAATCAGGGCTTGGCCTCCCCCTACTTCCGCGCCCCATGCTCCGGTCGAACGTTGAGGAACACATTCACCGCAAACAGAAGCACGCTTACCGTCACCAGGATCGCTCCCAGCGCGGTAATCCGCTCAAAGGCGGCGTTTCCCTTCACCACCATGGCCAGCGCGACCATCATGACCGGAAAGCCGATCATGTGCGTCCAGAATTGGAGAACGCCCAGGAAACTGGCCGCTCCCTTGGGGAACAACCAGTAGATCACGCCCGCCAGCGCGAAGGAAGCCCATCCCAGCAAATTGACGTGCGCGTGGACGCTCCCCAGGTCATAGTCGTGGTTCATGGACATGTACATGCCGAGCAGTATGCCGATAACGAAATAGACGACCGACACTTTCAAGTAGGTGATCCCGGTGATCTTCATGCGGTTTGACCTCCTTTTTGTCACAAAAAGTTCAAACGCTTGTTTTCCTCACCATTGTATTCCTGCTTGGCCCGCTTCATGACCATTCCTCCGGGAGCAGCCTCGCATAGTGGGGCTGCCGGTACCGGTCATCCACCAGCAGCAGTACGCCCTGGTCCTTCTCCGACCGAATCAGCCGGCCTCCGGCCTGCAGCACCTTGTTCATCCCGGGATAAACGTACGCGTAATCAAACCCGTCCTTGCCCTGCGCCTGAAAGTACTCCTTGATGATGTCGCGCTCCAGCCCGATTTGCGGCAGTCCGACGCCCACTACGGCTACGCCCGTCAACCGGTCGCCGACCAGGTCGATCCCTTCCGAAAAAATCCCGCCCATCACGGCGAAACCGACCAGCGTATCCTCCCGCCCCGCCTCGAAAGCCGCCAGGAACGCCTCCCGCTCCGCTTCGGACATTTCCCCCCGTTGTACGAGCAGCCGGACGCCTTCCGGGACATCCGCCGCAAACGCCTCATAAATCAGGTTCATATAGGCGTACGAAGGGAAAAAGAACAGGTAATTCCCCGGGGGCCTTTCCGCCACGACCCGGCGCAGCAGCCCCGCCAACGCATCCTTTGTCTGCTCCCGGTCGCGGTAACGCGTCGACAGGGGATGAATTTGGACGTCCAGCTGTTCCCGGGAGAACGGGGATGGAATCGTGACGGTATAATCCTCCGGCCCGGCTCCCAGCATATCCCGGTAATAGGGCAGCGGAGATAACGTCGCCGAGAAAAAGACCGAGGAACGATATCCCTTCCTCGCTTCCCGCAGCAGGTAGGAGGGATCGAGGCAGAACATCTTGACGCGTACGTCTTTGGGGGAGTCCTCCGCATAGGTGACATACCGCTCGTCGTACAGCTTGCCGATCCGCATAAAAGCTTGGGCGTTGAAATAAGCCTGTAGCAGCAGCTCGCGATCTTCAGGGTTTGCGGCCGCCGGGCCGGGTGAAGCGAGCTCCGGCTCCGCCTGGAGGATAAATTCCTCCAGCAAAGCGAGCAGGTCCTCGGGTTTATCCCGGTCCACCCGATGCGGTCCCTCCATTGTTTTGCGCAGCGCGATAAAATATCCGTTGACCGCCTTGGCTGCCCGGTGCACCCCCGCGTTCACGCCTTTATAAGCCCGCTGCAGGGCGAGGAAACCGGCCTTTTCCAAAACCGCCGAGTACATTTCCCTGCCCCGGTCGACCAGATTGTGGGCCTCGTCCACCAGCAGCGCGGTCCGGTTCTTTTGCTCGGCGAACAATCTTTTTAAGGACACGCGAGGGTCGAATACGTAGTTATAGTCGCAGATGACCGCGTCGGCGGCGTAGGCCAATTCCAGCGAAAATTCGAACGGGCATACCGTGTGCTTCCGGGCATACCGCTCGATCACCTGGCGGGTGATCCGGGTTTCCCGGGACAGGATATCCAGCACGGCCGCATTGATCCGGTCATAGAAGCCGTCGGCAAACGGGCAGTCCTCCTTCCGGCAGCTCATTTCCTCCTGAAGGCAGACCTTTTCCTCCTGAAGGCAGACCTTTTCCTTCGCGGTAATGGTCACCGCGTGCAGGCGAAGCCCGCGCGATTCCATGAGCGCAAAAGCTTCCTCCGCGGCGGTCCGCGTAATCGTACGGGCGGTCAGATAGAACAGATGCTGCAAATGCCCTTCCCCCATCGCTTTGACGGCGGGAAAGGTGGTGGAGATCGTTTTCCCGATGCCGGTCGGCGCCTTGGCGAACAGGTTTACTTTTTCCGCAATCGTCTTGTAGACCGCTCCCGCCAGCATGCGCTGCCCCGCCCGGTAGGCCGGGAAAGGGAACGCCAGCTCCGCGACGCTGCGATCCCGCGCCTGCCGGTGATCGCGGAGCATCTTCGCGAATGGCGCATAGCTCCGCACCACCTCATGTACGAAGGCCTCCAACTCGGCGAATGAAGCCGTCTGCCGGAATCGTTTTTGCTCACCGGACGGAAGCTGGACATAGGTCAGCTGAACGTTCATTTGCGCGAGCCCGCGATCCTTCGCCACGATATAGGCGTAGCATTTGGCCTGGGCCCAGTGTACAGGGTACGTATCCTCCGCAATCAACGTCAGATCCCCGGACGTCGACTTGATTTCGTCCACGGTCAGCTTTCCGTCCGCTTCCCGCAGCAGGCCGTCGCACCGCCCGTCCACGGCAAAAAGGAGATCCCCCCAAGGGATCTCCGCCGATACGTACACTTCTTTCTCATCGCCCTCGCCGTATTCGCGCTGCACCTGCTGGTGCGCCCTTGTCCCCTCGACGAGAGCCTGGGCCGTCCGGAAACCGCCCAGGTCCAGATCGCCGCCGCGAAACACATACTCTACCAGCGGCCTTACCGCTATACTAACAACCGGATTGCTCATCGTTTCCTCCGCCGTCACAGAACATTTGTTCTAAGTATAGCATACGCGCGGGGAGAAGGGGTACCATAGCCGATAGGCGAGCATGGGGAAATCCCTTGGCAACTGAAAAAGATGCAAATCTGCAACAATTTTTAGCCGTCTATCGAGCTCTGAGCAAAATCCCTGCAAATCTGCAGGAATTTTCGGACACATTCGCAAAATTTCCTTGTTCCGCCATAAAAGCTTGCAGATTCGCAGGAATTTTTAGTTTTCCCCCCGATGAGAAAAAAAAGCCTGCAGATTTGCAGGAATTCACACGAGATATGCGACGTTTCCCGTTTCCGCCTAACCCTTCGCCGCCCGGAACTCATGCTCCAACAAGCTCATTGTAATGGAATCGTGATACTTGTGATTGTAAAAGAGCGCTTCGCGCTGAACCCCTTCCTTCTTAAATCCCAGCTTCTCATAAACATGGAGCGCGCGGGGATTGTAATCGAAGACGTTCAATTCGATGCGGTGCATATTCAGAATGCCGAAGCCGTAATCCAGCATCAATCTTAGCGCCTCGCTGCCGTATCCTTTCCCCGTCTGTGCCTGAGAACTGATCGCGATGCGGATGTTGCAGTTCCGGTTGTACGGATCGATATCCTGTAACGCGATATCCCCGATCAACTCGTCGTTCTCCCGCAGGGCGATCAGCAGCAGCACGCTGGAATCGTCCTGATTTTTGCGTTCGATATAGGCGGCGGTCCCCTCCTTCGTGAAATGCCGCTGGGTTCCCGTCAGCCTCCGCGTTTCCGGATCGTATAAATTGTAAAAATACCACTCCGCATCGTCCACGCCGATCGGACGCAAATAAACCTGCTTTCCTTCCAAAAATCTGGCGTATTTCATCGTACTCCATCATCCCTTCGGTTCTCTTGTCCATCCACTATAGCAAGTTATTGTATACTTAAAAATATACAAATTGGTCAAAAAGAAAAGGACAGATGAACAATGGACTTTTTTGCGAACCTTCTTCCGCCGGGAACCGCCGATCCCCGCCCAAGCTACCGATACCAGGAAATCTACGAGATGATCAAACAGAACATCATCAACGGGATGCTCACGGAGGATAACCGCTTGCCCTCCATCCGCAAGCTCGCCGAATTTCTGTCGCTCAGCGCGACGCCGGTCGAGCTGGCGTACCAGCAGTTGATCGCCGAGGGTTTTATCGAGAGCCGACCAAGGCGGGGTTACTACGTAACCAAGCTGCCGGAAGCTTACGGAAAGCTCGGCAGATCCGCCGTCCTCCCGGGAGAGAAAACCGTTCCTCCCGCTTCCGCCGCCCAAGCCGAACCCAAGAAAATCCCGGAGAAGATCCGCTATGATTTTCATCTCTCCAAGAACGACTTCACCCTGTTCCCTTTTTCCATTTGGAAAAGGCTCCATCATCAGCTGTTCGGACCCGAACACCGGGATCTGATGTTTTATGGAGATGCCCAAGGGGAGCTCGGACTGCGCCGGGAAATCGCCGGGTATCTGCGCCAATTCCGCGGCGTGATCTGCGATCCCGGCCGGATTGTCGTTGCGGCGGAGCAGCAGATGCTGGTCCAATACCTTGCGCTTCTGTTCAAGAATCATACCGACGGCCTGGCCGCCGAAGATCCCGGCTATCGACTGATCCCGGCGACGTTTCACGCGCTCGGTTACCGGATTGATCCGATCGCTCTCGATGATGCCGGTCTTCGCCCGGACCTACTGCGGCAAAGCTCGGCCAGGCTGGTCAGCGTCTCGCCTTCCCATCAGTTTCCGCTCGGGATAACGATGCCCGTCGGGCGCAGGCTGGAATTGCTGGAATGGGCCAAAGCGGTGGACGGTTATATTTTGGAGGACGATTACGGCGGCGAATTCCGCTACCAAGGCAGGCCGATTCCCTCGCTGCAAGGACTCGTGGCGAACAACCATGTGATCTATCTGGGCGGCTTTTCGCAAGTATTGGCGCCCGATTTCTGCATTCACTACATGGTGCTTCCGGAACATTTAGTCGCCCGGTATCATGACCTGCGGCGGAATCTCATGTTCGAAGCTTCCGCCTCGCGAATCCATCAGCGGGTTCTGGAGCAGTTCATCCAAGGGGGATACTTCGAAAGACATGTGCGCAGAATGCGTAATTTATATCGCAAGAAAAACGTGCTGTTGACCGCCTCCATTCAAAAGCACTTCGGCGGCCGGGCCGCCATTTTGGGCGACGGGGCGGGGCTGCACCTTGTGCTGGAAATCCGCTCCCGCCTGAGCGAAGCGGAGCTGCTCCGATTGGCCGGGGAGGCGGGGGTCAGGGTCGCATCGGCGGCGTTCTTCTGGCACAAAAAAACCGAAACCGACCAAAAACGCTTTATGGTCGGCTTCGGAGGCATCCCCGCGGAGCTCATTGACGAAGGCATCCAACGCTTGCATGAGGCTTGGTCCGCGTACCTGATTGAACCCGGAGGATCGGAGATTCAGCGGGCCAACCGGATATGATACTCCTTCTCCAGATAGCGGTGAATCCGTTTAAAATCGGCCGGGGTCAGCTCATGCAGCCGCTTGCCGTCCTTGAGCTCACGGCCAAGGATAATGCCGATGGTTTCTCCGGCCAGCGCCGTGGTAGGGATAATACGCGCACTGCCGTAGGCTTTGATCGCGGCACCGACATTTTTGCCCGCCACCAGCACATTGTCATAGTTCTTCAACTCGAAAGAGCGCAGCGGGATGCCGTACCGGTCGGGCTTTCCGTAACCGATCCCTTTTTTGACGATCCGCGTGGCCTGCAAATCGACGGGATAGCCGCCGATCGTCACATTGTCCCAAAACATCCGGCCGGACATGAGATCCGGATAATCCAGCACGTATTCCGTCTCATACCGGTTGTAGTCTCGAATGTACAAATATTCCGGGTATCCGTTCAGCTTTGCTTTGGCAAAGCCGGGAATATGTTTGCGCAAATACTCCAAAATATAAGGGGCCTCCGCCTTTCCTTTCGCCACAGCGGCCGCAACGGACTTCGGGTTGGCCGGATCCACATCGTAGATCAGCAAACTGTTGATGATAACCTCGCCGTCCTGCTGATAGGTCGCATTGAGACCGCGCAGCATCAGTTGGCTGTCCCGGGGCTTATAGTTATAAGTCAAATTGCTGAATCCGGTGGCAAAATCCCAGTCGACATAGGTGTTGGAGCCGTATTTTTCACGGACATGGGTCAGCGGGTAATCGTCTAGAACGGCCTGGTGCAGCGCCTTCCAATCGATATTTTTAAACTTCAGCATATACGTCGCCGCCATGTAATCGGGTTTCTTGCCTTTATACAGGCTTTCCATGCCCGGAATCCGCCTGCCGTTCAGTTTTCCGGTCAATGCATTGAAATCCGTGTTCTCGACAAAATACTCCGCTTGCACCGTGTACTTCGACCCCTCTGTTGTCCGGTATGTCAGCGACTTCAGCGACTTCAACGACCTCCCCGGCTTTCCTTCCTCCCGCGGCGAGGTTTCCACCGCTTCGATCGCAATCCCGCTCTTAAGGGGAATCCCCCGGAGCAGCCGGTTGAAGTAGCGTTCAAAGGCGGCCGGCTTGCGGACCAATCCCGCTTTATAGCCGTCGTACAAGGTCTTCAATTCGCCTTGCACCAAGCTCCGCTTCTTGTTGTCGTTAGGCTCGTCCAGAACGAGCATCTGGCCTTGGATCAACTCTCCGCCCGGCTTGCTGCGCGGGTCTAAAATCAGCACGTTTAATCCGAGATCATGGGCGGATTTGGCCAGCAGCACCCCTTCGATCTCACTGCCGACCACTACGACGTCGTAACGGGTGCAGCCGACCCCGCAAGAGTCGGCCCGTTTCGGGGCCGCGGCTCCCGACGGACTGTAAACATGTAACATCAAAGCGGCGGTTAGGAGGGCAAGACAATAACGAAAAAACTTACTGCGGCGGTTTATCATAGACGACACGTTCTCCTCGCATAGGTAATATGAGGCTATTGTACCTCCGGTCAGACCGGAGCATCCAGTATCTAACGGCTTTTTTTAGGAAACCCTATCCCCGCAAAGGCAGTAGATCCCACGAATTTCGCAGATCCTTACCCCTGTGTTCTAACCTATCGCCACCCTTTCCCCGGGTTCGACATCATTCCCGGATGGATGTTCATTTGTTATTATCTAATCTATAATTTAGGAATAACAAGTAAATAAGAAGGGGGTTTGAGCATGAGCTTCCAACGCGATTTTGTCTGGGGGGCGGCCACGGCGGCCTACCAAATCGAAGGAGCGGCCCGGGAGGACGGAAAAGGATTATCCGTATGGGATATGTGCTCCGCGATTCCCGGTTTTGTCAAAAGCGGGCATACCGGGGAGATAGCCTGCGATCACTACCATCGTTATAAAGAAGACGTTCGGATCATGAAGGAACTCGGGTTAAAAGCTTATCGCATGTCCATCTCGTGGCCGCGGGTATTGCCGGAAGGGACGGGCCGCATCAACGACAAAGGGCTGGAATTCTATGATCGTTTGGTTGACGAGCTATTGGAGAACGGCATCGCTCCCTATGTGACTCTATTTCATTGGGACTATCCTCATGAGCTGTTTAAAAAAGGCGGATGGCTTCACCCGGACAGCTCCGACTGGTTTGCCGAGTATACGCGGACGGTCGCCGAGCGCTTGTCCGACCGGGTCAAGCACTGGTTCACGCAAAACGAACCGCAGTGCTACCTGGGACTCGGCCATTTTACAGGCACCCATGCCCCGGGCCTGAAGCTCGGGCCCGCCGAATGGCTGCAGGCGGTGCACAACTCGCTTCTTGCGCACGGCAAGGCGGTTCAGGCGCTGCGGCAGACCTCCAAGCAGCCTTGCGAAATCGCTTATGCCCCGGTCGGTATCACCTCGTACCCCGTCACGCCGACGCCGGAGAATATCGAGGCGGCCCGGGAGCGGACGTTCGGTATTACGGAACCTACGTTTTGGATGAATACGTGGTATATGGATCCCGTTTTTTTCGGGAAGTATCCCGAGGACGGGTTACGTATGTTCGAGCCTTGGCTGCCGAAGTTCCAATCCGGCGATATGGACATCATCCGCCAGCCGCTTGATTTTCTGGGTCTCAACATTTACCACGGCACCCCGGTGCAAAAAGGAGCGGACGGACAGCCCGAGGTCATCGGCAACGCGGCGGGCCATCCCGAAACCATGACCCGCTGGACGGTGACCCCGGAATCCTTGTATTGGGGACCCAAGCTGTTCCACGAACGATACGGGCTTCCGATCATGATTACGGAGAACGGCCTGTCCAGCATGGATTGGGTCAGCCTGGACGGGAAGGTCCATGATACGCAGCGCATCGACTTCCTCCACCGTTACCTGCGGGAATACCGCAGGGCCGCCGCTGACGGCGTGCCGCTGAAGGGCTACTTCTGCTGGTCGCTCCTGGATAACTTCGAGTGGGCCGAGGGTTACCACGAGCGTTTCGGTCTCGTGCATGTCGATTATAGCGACGGCAAACGAACCATCAAAGATTCCGGTTATTGGTATCGATCGGTGATCGAGAGCAATGGCGACGCGCTGTAAGTTTGAAAGAGCCTCCGACTCACCTTGGGGTGGGCTGAGGCTCTTTTTTGCAGGGCAAGCGGTTACATTTGAATTTTGAGGACAACGGGCGAAATTAACCCTTGATCTTATGCGATTTAAACCTAATAATTAGTAGCTGTATAAGTTGAATGTTAGTTGAGTCATCGGCGCTGCATTAAAACTGACACGGGTGCTGCATTAAAACTGAAATAGGTGCTGCTATCCGCAGTCTCAGCTGCCGCCCGTTATAATAGCGGCGTTTTGGGCCGTTATTTTGGGCCAATTTGCGTTTTCGGGAAAAATAACGGCCCAAAAGGGCTTTATCGGGCCTTATTGCTCTGGTGCGAGTCCAAAAATCAGGTTTTGGCCCGCTTTTCCCTAAAATAAGGCCTCAAAAGACCGCTATTTCTCACCGAAGGGACGAATTCGACAAAATCACGCCTCAAATGGCCCCTATCCACCCGCCCGGCTTCAAAGGGAGGCGATTACGGCCATTAGACCCTTCGGGTTAATGCAACGCTAGTGGTCAAAGAGGCCCTTATTGGCCTTGTACCGACCCAAAATCAGGGTTTCGACCGCTTTTTCCCAAAAATAAGAGCCTAAAAAGCCGCTATTCGGTTCCGATAAGCCAAATTCGACAAAATCACACCGGAAAAGACCCTTATTTATTTCCCACCGCTGTCAAAGGGTATCGGCTACGTCGGAGTCTACATCATTAACTGGAAAATATCCTGTTAATTTACCGCTCTTGGCTTTTCCATCAGAATTAGCTGGAAAAGTTCCAGCTAATTCGCGGACCTATTGCCGAAATACACAATTTCGGGCGAATTAACGGGAGGTTCTCCAGCTAATTCGCCTCTACAGCCGCATATGTACCAAATTAACGGGAGGTTTTCCCTTTAATTCAAACCAAACATCTAGTTGTAGATCAAGAGCGTGAAAAGAACGCTTCACGCCGCTGTCTAATATGCAAATCCATAGTTCAACCTATATAATTCGACAAAATCACGCTGCATCGGGGCCTTGATCCTGAACGGCCTACAATATTGGGAAGACCCGCTCTTCAGAAAGGTTGTACAACATGAATTCTACATCCACACCCGCTCTTAGCGAAACTAAGGCTGCGGCCTCCACAAAAAAAGAACCGTTTCCCGTCGCGCTTCTGTCGCTGACGGTCGGTTCGTTCGCCATCGGCATGACCGAATTCGTCATCATGGGCTTGCTTCCGAATGTGGCGGCTGATCTGCATGTCAGCATCTCCACCGCCGGGCAGCTGATCACGGCTTACGCCATGGGCGTAGCGATCGGCGCCCCCATTCTGACGCTGCTCACCCAACGTATCCCGCAAAAAGGATTGCTCTGCCTGCTGATGATATTGTTCATCTTGGGCAACGGCATCTCCGTATTTGCTCCGAATTATACGGTTCTCATGGCGGCGCGCATTCTGACCGCGCTGACCCACGGCACGTTCTTCGGCGTCGGGGCCGTCATCGCCGCCGGCCTCGTCCGGCCAGAGAAGCGCGCCGGCGCCGTCTCGATCATGATGGCCGGCCTGACCATAGCCAACATCGTCGGCGTCCCGCTCGGCACCTTCGTCGGCCAGCAGATGGGCTGGCGTGCCTCCTTCGGCGCCATCGCGATCATGGGCGTCATCGCCTTGGCCGGCATACTGCTGTTCGTGCCGCGGCTGCGCCAGGAAGCGCCCAGCGGGATGGCCCAGCAGATTCGCTCGCTCCTGCGCCCGAAACTGCTGCTGTTCCTGCTGATCGCGGCGCTCGGCAACACGAGTCTGTTCGCCGTCTTTACTTACATCGCCCCGCTGCTTCAGGATATTACCGGCTTCGCCGAGCACAGCGTGACCTGGATTCTCGTGATCTTCGGCTTCGGCGTGACGATCGGCAATATCCTCGGTGGACGCCTGGCGGACTGGAAGCTGATGCCGTCACTGCTCGGGCTTTATCTGATGGTAGCCGTTCTTCTCGGCGTCTTCACCTTCACGATTCAAAGCCCGGTTCTGGCGGTCATCACGATCTTCTTCTGGGGCGTCGCTTCGTTCGGCGTCATGCCCGGCCTTCAGGTGCGCATCATGAGCCTGGCCCAGGCGGCGCCCGCCCTCGCCTCCACCTCCAGCCACTCGGCCGGCAACCTGGGGAACGCCGCCGGCGCCTTTATCGGCGGGCTGGCCATTACCCACCTGGGCCTGACGTCGCTGCCGTGGATCGGCTCGCTGCTCGTCAGCCTCGCGTTGATTCTTGGCGCGATCAGCTATGGCGCCGAGCGTAAACAGGGCGCGGCGTAGGCCGGTCGGTCCGGTTTCGCCCCTAGGTAATAGGAAAAAGCCTGCAAATTTGCAGGCTTTTTTCTATTGGCGCCTCGTAGGCGTCTCGGCATCGACATCGATGCGCAACCTCCCGGCGGCCGCCGGATTATCGGCCCCACTGTGGAGACAGCGCCAACAACGGGTGTCCATCAACTCATGCCGCCCCCAGCACGACCAGCAGGGCCGTCCCCGAGCCGAGGAAGCAACCGGCCAGGCAGTCGGAGGGGTAGTGCACGCCCAGGTATATCCGCGACAGGCCGACGATCGACGCGAGCGGCAGCAGGATTTGCGCCAGACCCGGAGCCACGAACAGAAAAGGAATCGCGACGGAGAACGCCGCCGTCGTGTGCCCCGACGGGAAGGAATAGTCCTTCAGCGGAAGAATGGCGATTTGGGCCTGCGCCAGGGCATTGTAGGGCCGGACGCGCTGAAACGTATTCTTGATCAGCACGGCGAGCAGATGGCTCACCGTCAAAGCGATCAAGCTTAGCCAGCCGGTTCGCCGCCATGGGCCTTCCGCAAACAGAATCACGGACAGGACGCAGCCAATGGTGAAGGCGGCGCTGCCCATGTGGGTGAATTTTTTGAGGAACCCATCCAGCCAGCGGTTTCGCAATCTGTGGTTGCACCACAGAAACAGCCGGTTGTCATATTCACGCATCCTAAGATAATAACGGTTTTTCATGTCCCAACACTCCAAGCGGAAGCAAACTTTATAACAGGCGGGCGGCTAGTGCGGCTGTCCTGCCTTTTGTCCGGCGGTTTTGTATGAACTGACCGGCCGAATCCAGTAAAATATCATAATCGCAAACAGCAGGATGGCGCTGATGCCCACCGTCACCGTAGCGTCGAAGCTTTCCGCCATCCATCCCCCGAGCATCGGCCCGATGATAACGCCGATTCCTTCAATTCCGGAGAGAACGCCCCAGCCCGTCGCTTTTTGCTCGGCCGGGACGAAGTAGGACAGTATCGCGTTCCAGGCCGGCAGCACGGCGGCATAAGCGGCACCGAGGCAGACCGCGAGGAGCATCGTGCTGAACATCTGCCGGGAGTAAATGAGCAAGCCCAGGCAGGCGGCCAAAGCCCCGAAGCCGACGATCAGCAGCCATTTGTGGCCCCACTTGTCGGCGAGACGGCCCATCGGAATCAGCAGGAGCACGGTCATCGCTCCGCCGGCCATCAGCACGATGGAATATCCCGAATAATCCAGCGCAAGATATTCCGAAGCGAAGCTCGGCAGCACCGGCACCAGCAGTCCCGCGGCCATCGTCTGTACGATCATGCCGGGAACGAGCGGCTTCATTTGCGTAAGCTTGTTCTTCATCTCCCGCATCTGCTGCCTGAACGGAATCGCGGCAATTTGACTGGCGGACGGGAATTCGACCTTAATCACGGCCGCCAGCAGCCAGCCGGCACACCATAATCCGGCGAGCAGCCAGAACGACAGCTCATAACTCCGGTCGATCAAAAAGTTGACCGCGACCGGACCGAGCCCGAGAGATACCAGCCAGATCGTATAGACCGAACCCATTTGCGAGCCCCGGCTGTCCTCCTGAATTTGCGAAAGGCACAGCAGCCATACGGGAGATACCCCGATGCCGATCAACCCGGCCCCGAGGATGATGGCCCAAGGGGCGCTCACGCCATAGGAGACGAGCAAACCGAGCAGGCCTAACAGCAGGAACAAATTCAAGATCAGCCGGGCCGGAAACCGGTCAAGCACGTATCCCGCCACGACCTTGATCAAGGTGTCGGCCAAATAATGCACCGAGATGGCGATTCCCACGGCGGCCAACGTAATATGCCGCTCTTTCGCAAAGGCGGGAAGAAAAGAAATCAGAAAAGCGCTGCGGGCCATTTCGGTCAAAAACAAAATGGCTGAACGATGCAGAAAAGAAGGAGAAAATTGACTCCGCCATGCGGATTTTACTGAACGCTTCATAAATTCATTAGACTCTCCTATACTCCATATTTATCTGGTTCATCATCCTCGGCCAGCGGTCCGCCGATGCAAACAACCTGACGGCGGTACTCCTCTCCGGCTCTGACCGGCTGCTCCGCCACCGTACGCAGTACATCCTCTACAATCGTATCGGAGGCATGCCCTACGGCGAGAGCTTCGTATTGCCTGATCATCTCGTTTCTTTTTTCTTCGGAATCCAGAATTTCGCGGGCCCGCTCCACCAGTTCACCCACGCTCGAGGCGACCGACGCCGCTCCCTTGCGCTCAAGATACCGGGCGTTCTCCAATTCCTGTCCGGAAAAAGGCCGGTAGACGACTATCGGCGTGCGAATTTGGATCGCCTCCGACAGCGTGATTCCTCCCGCTTTCGTAATCACACAGGAAGCCCGCCGCATCCGCTCGTGAATCTCCTCGACATACCCGAACAGGCGCAGCCGATCATTCCCGGCGAACCGGCGCTCCAGCCTCCGCTTCATCTTGTCGTTTCCGCCGCAGACGATGTCGACCCGTACGTTCTCCAGCGCCAGCAGCTTCGCGATCACCAACTGAATATTCGGGAGAGGGATGTAGGCTCCCATTAAAATGAGAATGGTACGGGGCCGGGGCTGTTCCGATTTTGGCGAAGCCGGCGTGCAAAACGGTTCGCGAACCGGAATGCCGGTCACCGTAATCGCATCGCGATCGGCTCCGCGCCGCACCATCTCCGTTTTCAAATCCTCCGTCGCTACGTAAAAACGGTCGGAGCGGGTAAGCAGCCAGCGGTTATGCAAACTGAAATCGGTGACAACCGTAAACCAGGGAACGTGGATGCCGTTCTTTTTCAAAGTCTCGGAAATCCCCCCGAAGGGAAACGTGCAGATGATGGCATCCGGCCGCAGCTCCTTCAGAATGGCGACGAATTTCTTTACGCCGAGCCACCCGCTCCATTTCGCAAACGCGCTGTTCGTCTTCGCATTCCGGGTGGCGTAATAACTCCAGCCGTAATAGTCCAGACCATACGACGAAAAATACGGGCTGCATAGGTACAAATAGCGGGAGATGGAGTTCATCCCGGGGTGCGCTTCCTGGTAAAGGTCCACGATGCTGATATTGCCGATCCCGCGCCGGTAAAAAGACTGCTGCAGTGTTCGGGACACCTGAATATGGCCGTTCCCATATCCGGCGGTCAGGATGACGATCTTCAAATCTCTCAAGACGAGCTACCTGCCTTTCCACCGATTTGACGTAACCTCCCGCTTCTTCCGTTCACTATCCGATAATTAGTATATAAAAGTTCAAGGTGAACGAAACCGGGCAGGCGTCGGGGAGTTTCCCCGACTATAGTCCAGAAAATGACTTATTTTACAATGCCGTCGGGCTTGCGGCGCAACTCCGCCATAAAATAATCCATCGCGCTTTGAAACTCGTCCGGCAGACTTTCCGTTTGCAGGTAGTCGCACATCCCGCGGGAAACCGCATCCGGGTCCTCCCCAAAACGCTCCACGATCCGTGCAAACTGTTCCCACCTTCCGATATCGTCGTGGAAGGCCTGCCTTTTCGTCGGTACGCCGTGGGACTCCACGTAAATTTCCGCACCGTAGCTGTAAGCTTTGGAGATGAGTCTCAAAAAGTGGGCCGGCGTATAGGAAAAGGGACCGCCATACACGGATGGACCCAACGCGTCGCCGAGAAACAGCGTCTTGTCTTCTTTTACGTAAAGAAAGCAGCTATCCTCCGCATGGTCACCGCCCACATGCTCTACCGAACAGGTGACGCCGCCCAGGTCGATATCCAGACCGTCCGCAAAGAGCAGGTCCGGCACGATCACCCGCATATCGGCGATATCCCCGTACTCGCCCTTCATGTCGGAAATGGTGCGGTCGCTGATCACACCCTCGTCCGACAAGCGCCGCAGCACCGCATCGGACCATTCGAGATCCGCCAGGGAACGCAGCGTCTGCGCTGTGATCCGTTGAGCCATCACCGGCACGTCCCAGGCCGGAAGCCCAAAGGTATGGTCCCAATGCCAGTGGGTCAGCACCAAATAGTCCGGCTTCGGCAGCCCCTGCTCTTGCAGATATTCCTGAAATTGCGCCGCATGTTGGGGGGAATTCCCGGCGTCCATGAGGAGACTCTTCCGGCTGCCCCGGATGTGGGCCAGAATCGGCCGATCCGTCTCATGTTCGGCGTGCATGATATGAATATGTTCGCTAATTTGTTCAAAACGACTCAAGATAAGCTCATCTCCTCCTGAAAGTAGTATACAGAAGCCATGGACAACATGACTACCAAATTTTTACGCTCACTCCGCTTCCCGCAGCCTTTCCACGACGGTGGCTTTCGTCAACAAGCGGTAGGCCGCCAGGGTCACGGCCGCCGACAGGACGAGCAGGACCGGAATCGCGGATAAAATCGGCCAGACGGACATCCGGAATACCATAAATGCCATATTGTCGGAAATCCCCTTGCCGATCTTGTAGATCAGATATAGCCCCGCCGTTCCAAGAATGGCGCCTACGAGCAGCGTGCCGTACGCCCCCTCATAGAGGAGCGTTCTTTGAAGCTGTCTGCGGGTCATGCCGACGCTCTCCAGCACGGCAAATTCATGCCGCCTTGAAAGAATCCCCGTAATCACCGTGTTGATGTAATTCAGCACGCCGATCAGCGCAATGGTGAAACTGAGCCCATAACCAACGGTCTTAAAGACCGTAATAAAGCCCTGCATTTCTTCGACGTAATCCTCCCTCGATTTCATCGTCAGCTCCGGATGGGCATCCACCAGCGACCGAACGGCATTTCCCGCTTGCTCCAATCCGGCCTGCTCGGCATGCAAAGTCAGTGAGAGAAGCTTCGGCTCTTTCACCGACCGGGTAAATTCATCCGCCGGAAGATACCAACTGAACCCTCCGACCGGGTAAACCTGGGTTCCCGCCGCGTAGAGCGCCTGCTCGTTCAAGAGGGCCATGACCTCATATTCCCGCTCCGAACCCGGCAGCCGGATAAAATCACCGGGATGGTAATAGGTAACGTACTTCCCCTCGACATTCAACGACGCTTCCGAAATCAGCACATATTTTCCGGTCATGAACTTGTCACGATCCAACGATCCTTCGAGGATGTCTCCCTTTTGGATCTGGTTCATCCAGCCCCGGTCCACCCCGTAAAGCTGCGTACCAATCCACCCTCGTTCGAGGATATGGGAGTATGCGGGAAACTCGGGAGCCTCTTGTTCCGCCAACGGGGCCAGCATCGTTTTCATCCCCGGGGTAAGTGCCATCTCCTCGTAGGAAAAATAAACCCTGTCCACCCCGGTAATCCCCTCCGTACCGGCCAACAATCGGGTTAACTCATCCGTCAGCGCCGTCCCCGACACCACCCCGCTGGTATCCGGCAATTCCTTCACGACAAAATCCCCCGCGATGAAGGTGCTCAGGTATTTGTTTACATTCAGCGAGGAGATTAGCGCGTAAACGGTGCCGAACAGAATCAGACTGAGCGATAGGGAAGCCAGCATGAGCCATAATTTCTTCTTATGGCGGAACAGATTGGCCAGCGCCATCCGGCTCAGTTTGGCTCCCCCCGCGGAACGTTTGAACTTTTTCCGCCCTTGGCCGCCCAGGCCCGTAAATTTCACCGCTTCGACAGGGGCAATGCGAGAGGCGGCCCGGCCGGGTTTACTAGCGGCGATGCGCACCGTCAAGTAGGAAAAGAGCGCCGCACCGGCAAAAATTAACGGGCTTGCGGAGTAAGCCATCTCCAGTTTGTTTCCCGTAAAACGGGTGAGCATCGGCGTAATCCAGCAGCCTACCCCATAGCCCAGCAGCAATCCGACAGGCAAAGCGATAAGATAGAGGCGATTGGCCTGGATCGTAATGATCCTCCTCAATTGCCGGGGTGTCGTCCCGATGGTTTTTAGAAGCCCGTAAAATTTAATGTCCCGGACGACGGAGATGTGGAAGATATTATAAATAAGCAAATACCCGCTCAGCATGATGATGAGCAAGAGCACGGCGTACGGCAGCAAATCCAGCGGGTTTTCCAGCAGCTCCACGCTGGTATACGCCCAGTTCACCCCGTAATCCGCCTTGATTCCCGTATCGGCCAGCACCTTATGGATTTTGCCTTCAATTCCGAAGGCGTTGTTAAACATGACGTCCAGTCTTGTCGTATTCGTATAAGTGCCGCTGCGACGGGTCATTTCCGGATCGATGCCGGAGAGTTGGTCCCTGGCAAAAGCCTCCGAAACGAAGGCGAGTCCGGACATCGCGACGTACCGGTCCGCCTTGTAGTAGCCGGACAAGGTGAACTTCCGCGTCACCCGCTTTTTGTCGATCTCCAGCTCCAGCTCAATCTCGGAGCCCAATCGATGGGGTACGCCCAACAGGTCCAGAGCCCAGGTGTTCATCGCGATCTCATCTTTTCCCGTCGGCAAACCGCCATCCTCAAAACGAATAAAACTGTGGTCGGCGACTTGCCGATCTATCGCGTCGATCTCCACGCGCGTGCCGCGAAACGCCTCGTTTACCGCATCACCGACAAGCAGCGCCTTCCCGAATTCTTTAATGGAAGGATGCCGGGCGAGCCGCTCCGCTTCATCCGGCGTTAAATATTTGAAACTGCCGTGAAAATCGCCGCCGGACGTCTTCATCCGGGTCAATTCCATCGACCGGTTGATGTTGAACGCCATCGTGAACACGGACGTCAGCAGCAGGGTCGTCAGCACGATAGCGCTGATCACAAAAAAATTGCGCGTCCGGTTGCCCCGCAGACTCCGGCCCGCCAGCCGGGAAACCGCCGCTCCTCCGGCCGGATGATTTTTTCCCGTCATCCCCTACACCCCCCGCTTGCCGGAGGTCTCGGGACGCATCGCAATCTTTCCGTCCTCAATCCGGATGATCCGGTCCGCCGTCTGGGCGATATCCTCGTTATGGGTGATCATCACGATCGTCTGGCCGAACTGCTCGCTCACCTGCTTCAGCAGGATCATCACTTCCTGGCTCGTTTTGCTGTCCAAGTTCCCCGTCGGCTCGTCCGCCAGCACGAGGGACGGCTTCGTCGCCAGCGCCCGAGCGATCGCCACCCGCTGCTGCTGTCCGCCCGACAAACGGGACGGCAGTTGGTGTACCTTGTCCTTCAAGCCGAGCGCCCTGATGATCCGTTCCACATAGTCCTTGTCGACCCGCGTGCCGTCCAGCTCGATCGGGAGCACGATATTCTCATAAACGTTAAGGATGGGAATAAGGTTGTAATGTTGAAACACAAATCCGATCGAACGCCGCCGGAAAATGGTCAGCGCTTCGTCGTTCATGGCAAAAATATCGTTTCCGCCGACGAACACTTTGCCCGATGTGGCCCGGTCCAACCCTCCCATCATGTGCAGCAGCGTGCTTTTTCCGCTTCCGCTTGTGCCGACGATCGCCACGAACTCGCCTCGTTCCACCGTCAGCGAAATCCCGTCGAGCGCTTTGACGACGGGTTCGGTTTGGCCATAGTATTTTTTCAAATGATCAATTTGCAGAATCGGCATACTCTTTCTCTCCTTCAGTTACCGGCAGTTTTGTTGGATCAAATTCAATCTAGCAAACCAAACTGACATCCGGGTGACTGAAAAATAACGGAATGGACATATTCATCTCCCGCATTCCACCGGCAAAAAAACAGAGAATACCGATCCCTCTCCAGGGACGGAGGATACTTTGATATAGCCGCCCTGGGCCGTCAAAATTTGGCGGGTCACGTATAACCCAAGGCCGACGCCCTCATACCGGGCCGTACGGGGACTGCGATAAAACCGCCGGAAGACGGCGGCCCATTCGCTCTCCTCAATCCCGATCCCCGTATCCGCGATATCGATCCGGACGAACATTTCGCCCGTCCGGGCCGTCATCGTAATGCTGCCGCCGGGGTCACTGTATTTGACCGCATTCTCCAGCAAATTGAACAGGGCCTCCGCCGTCCATTTCGGATCATGGCAGGCTGTCACGCCCGGTAAGCACTCCACCTCAATGCCGATCCCCTTTTCTTCCGCCTTCCCGTAAATTTGCGAGACGGAACGGGTTAAGGTGGGCATAAGAGGAGCCGACACGGCCTGAATGGCGATCATGCCGGTCTCCAGACGCGACAGGTTTACGAGGGAACGGATCAACCAATCGAGTTTGGCCGACTGCTCCTTGATACTGGCGACGTACTGACGCGCCTCATCCCTAAGCTCCGGAACCTCCTCCAGCAGCCCGCTGTACAAAATAATGTTGGAGAGCGGTGTTTTGGTCTGATGCGAAATATCCGAGATGAGCGCCTTCATGCTGTTTTGTTCCGCAGCCAGCTTCTGTTCCTGATTGCTCGACAACTCGATGTAGCGGAGAATCTTCTGCTCGAAGGAAGACAGGGGAGTATCGGTATATTCCATCCGGCGCGTTCCCCCGCTCAAGGCCCCGTCCATGATGGAATGAAGGGTGTCCATCTCGTCGGCCGCCTCCCGCTTAAGGGTTCGTACCAGCGCTCCCCCCAACATCAGCAGCAGAAGGGCAAACAAGACCGAAGCCCAACCCGCCCGCGGTTCAAACCCGGCAAAGTAAGCGACCGCTCCAATATACCCGACGATGAGAAGCACGAATGCCCCTGCATAAATCGAATAAATCCTACTCCGGCGGGGCGGTTTTGGGGGAAGGTGACGATTCATTCCCGCTCTCCCGCGTTCCAGGTGTAGCCGAGGCCGTAAACCGTTTTGATATGGACGGGGGCGGAGGGCTCGTCCTCGATTTTGGAACGCAGCCGTTTTACCGTCACCGTCAGCGCGTTCTCATCCACAAATTCGGCCTCCCGGTCCCAAACCCGTTCCATCAGCTGCTCCCGGGTCAGGACCTGGCCGGGATGCGAGACCAGAACCTTCAGCAGCTTCTGTTCCGTCTTGCTAAGGGACAGGCTGACGCCTTTCTTGCGGAATTCCATTCTGCCGAAATCGAGCATTAGGTCGCCGGCCGTCAACCGCTCTTCGTAGAACGGCCGGCTCCGGCGCAGTACCGCCATGACTCGGGAGCGCAGCACCATCAGGCTGAAAGGCTTGGTGATGTAATCGTCCCCGCCGAGCTCGAACCCCAGCACGATATCGCTCTCCATATCGTTGGCGGTTAAAAAGATGATCGGTACCTGCGAGGTCCGCCTGATTTTTTCGCAGAGATCAAGTCCGCTTCCGTCCGGCAAATTCACGTCCAGCAGGATCAAGTCGATCCCGCCCCGCGCCAACCGCTCCTCCGCCCCGGCCAGATCATAGGCCTGCTCCAGGACAAGCCCCTCCTGGGCGAGCGTCAGCGCGATGCCTTTATTCAAACTGATATCGTCTTCTACAATGAGCAATGTGGTCATGCGGCAACGCTACCTTTCTTCCGTACAATCTTCTCCACTAGTAAAACGTTTCCGCGGCCCGTGAAGTTTCATAACATAAAAAATCCCCCGGACCGAGCCGGCCAGCTTAATAGCTGTACCGCGCCAATCCGGGGGATTTCATTTATTTTGCGCCTTCGCCGCGCCCGATCAGACCGGCCTGGACCAGGAATCGCTCGATCAAGACCGCGGTCTCGGCCCGGGTCATGCTGTCTTGCGGCCGAAGCTTGCCGTCGCTGCCGCCCGCGAGCCCCCGCCGGACAGCGGCGGCTACCGCAGGCTTCGCCCAATCGCTGACGTCAGCCCGATCCGCAAAAGCAGCGAGCGGCGCATCGGCCGAACCTTCCGCGTTGCCGGTTCCGTCCGCTGCCTGAGCCGCCATTCCTGTGAGCTCCGCAGCCCGGCCGATCATGACCATCGCCTCTTCACGCGAAATCGTCCGCGACGGCCCGAATACGCCTCCTTCATAGCCCTTGATCAGGCCGTATTCGGTTGCCCGGCCTACGGCCCCGGCGAACCAGTCGGCGGCGGCGACGTCCTTGAACCCGGCGGCCTCGCCGCCCCGATCGTTCAAGCCCAGCGCCCGGATCAGCATCGCCGCGAACTCCGCGCGGGAAACGGTCCTGTCCGGCTGGAAATGCGCCGGGTCGGCACCGCGGACGATCAGTCTGGAAGCGAGGCCGTTCACCGCGGCACCGGCCCAATGATGCTCCATATCCGCGAAGGCGGCCGTTTTTCCGACCAGCGCGTAAGTGCTGTTCGTGAGACTATGGATGACGGCGAACTTGACGCCGTCGTGTTCTTCGATATAGAAAGGTACCGGATACACCGTACCGTTCGGCTCCACGACTACCGCACCAGTCACGCTGTCCGCTTTGACGCCTTCCGGCAGAGGAAGCTCCCTCCGCATGTAGAAGCCGAACCGCTCGACGGAGACGGTAGTCCCCGCCAAAGATGCCGTGACCGTAAAATTCACCGGGCTTCCCACCGGAGTGAACCCTTCCCGGTTAGCGGCGCTTTGCATGGCGACCTGCTCGATCGGACCGCCTTTCGCAATGAAGATTTTTACGTTCGATTCCCGTGCTCCCGCCTCCAAATCCGCCACGGCGGCGGGGAACCGGTAATGGCCTATAGGCGTGCGAACCCACAAAATCGCTTTGTTATCCGCCAAAGCAAGCAGGGTCCGGCCCTCCAACAGCACCTCTGCGGCCTCCGCCTCTTCAGGGGCGCTGATCTCGATGACCGCCTCCGGACCCGAACGGGCCAGAAGCTTCGCCAAGCTCTCGGAGTTCAGTTCGGCCGACCAAAGGGCTGTCCCTTCTTGTTGCAGCATAGTCGCTTTGCCGATCGGTTCTTGCCAAGCCAGCCCGTTGACCCGTACCTCCAGCTGTGCTTGCCGGGACGGTGCAGGAGCCGGAGTTCCCGGGTTTGCTCCGCCAGAGCCGCTCCCCGAGGATGAGCCGGAGCCGTTTGAACCGGAACCCGGATTCGGGTTAGGCTGCTGCGGGGCCTCTTTTTCCCGGGTGACGGTAATGTCGTAAGTCTTCGTTCCGCCGTCCTGCGCCTCAACGCGGATTTCTATAAAATTCACACCTATGTTTAAGCCCAAAGGCGGCGAGCTTTCTCCGGACGGTACAGACGCCCCCGCCACCGTGATCCGTGCAAGCGGGTCCGCCGCGACAGGCGTTATCGCCATATGCGTCAGACTGGACGGAACACGGACCGCGTAATGTGTAACGGCCGGATCGAAGCCGGGGGTCAGAATTCCGTCCGAAATCAAGAGACCGCTTAAATCCGCGCTGCCCTGCGGCTCCGGAGCCGTAGGCGTCGCTGCCGCCTCATTGGAGTAAGCGCTTGTTCCTCCCGCATTCCCCGCTTTTACCGCGAAATAATAGGTCGTTCCGCTGCTCAACCCCGTCGCAGTGTATACGGCGTCCGTTACAGTATGGACCGGGAGGGCCCCGTAATCCCCGGGTGCCGTTCCTTGATAAATCTCGTAATACGTGGCCCCCGTCACCGTACTCCAGTTCAGAGAAACCGTTCCGTTACCTGGAATCGCCGCCAAGTCCGTTGGAGCGGCCGGTGCCGCCACAGGTTCGCGTTCGGTGACAAAGTTCCAGCCTTGCGGCCCGGGCCCTCCCGCATATCCGTTATTCTCCGCGTCAACAAAAGCCCCCGGTTCGATCTCCACATCATAGGCCGTGTCATATTCGAGTGAGACGCTCCGGTCGATTCGGTATCGGTTCCCGCCGAGGTTTACCGCATCCTCCGTTGGAATCCGGTCCGCCAACGCGCCGTCGCTTTGCCGGGTCAGCCGAATGAATTTCCCAGCCACCGGGGTTACCGGTTCGTCAAAGCCGAACTCCAGCGCGGCGGTAACCGGAACATCCCGCGCGCCGCTTGCCGGTGACGACGAAACGAGCACCGGTCCGGCAACGTCGATCCATTTGGCGTAGAGCGTGATGCTCTGCGTCAGCAGGGTCGAGAAGTCGAACGGCGTCACGTACAGTCGATCCTCAAACCAGCCCGCAAAACGGAAGCCATCCCGGACCGGAGCGGCCGGAACGGCGGCGGCTTCCCGATAGTTAACCGTTTGGCTGGCTACAGGCGATCCGCCGCTGCTGTCGAAGGTAACGATCCGCGGATAATACAGGGTGAAATTCACCGTGGTCTTGTTTCCCGCCGCATCGGTCACCTCCAGCTTATGGACGCCCTCCGTTGCTACGGTTCCGCCGCTTGCGAACGGCTCCCCGTCCAAACGGCCATACCCTTCGTTGAACGTTATCGTAACGGCAGCGTTATACCTTTCGCCTTCGGCAGCACCGTTTACCTCAGGCGGAGTCTTGTCGATCGTGAATTGCAGTTTTGTGACATTGCCTGCGGCATCGGTTACGACAAGGGTGTGCACCCCTTCCCCGCTTACCACACCGCCGCTTGTAAAGGGACTCCCGTCCAATACCGCGAATCCCTCGTTAAACGTGATCGTTCGATCGGAATTGTAAATCCCCTGATCAACGGCACCGAACACGATCGGAGGAACCGAGTCGATCATGAAATTCACCGTAGACTTGTTCCCCGCCGCATCGGTTACCTCCAGCCGGTGCTGACCCTCACCGCTCACCGTCCCGCCATTCGGAAACGGAGCGCCATTCAACAGGGCCGTGCCTTCGTCAAAATGAATGGTGACGTTTGAATTATATGTCGCTCCTTCGGTAACCCCCGAAATCACCGGCGGCGTTTTGTCGATCGTAAACTGGACCGTTTTGACAAACATACCGGATATAGTGGACGTCACAACCAGCCGGTACGCTCCTTCCTCGCTTACCACGCTTCCGCTGGTGATAGCCCGGCCGTTCAACTGGCCGGTCCCGTTCTCAAACCGAATGATCACATCGCTTCGGTAATTCCCGCCGTCCGTGACCCCGCTGATGGTCGGCTCCAATTCCCCGACCGTCAGGGTGACGGTCGTTTTCGCGCTGCTTCCGTTATCGTTGCTGGCGATGTAGGTAAACGCATCCGTACCTGTATAGCTTACGGTCGGCCTGTAAGTAAAGGAGCCGTCCTTCTTGAACTGGATCGTTCCATGCGAAGGCGAATCCATGATTTTGGCCGTAACCGCATCCGCATCGTTGCTTAGGACTCCGTTTTGGCGATTAACGCCGAGCGTACTGTCCGGAGCGACGGCATACCCGTCCGGCTGAGGCACGGGGAGCTTAAACGCGCGAACCGGAGGGACACCCGTTCCGACCACATAATAGGTCAAAGCTTGCGGATTATTGCGCAGGTCCGGCAGCTTAAAATAATCCGCCCCCTCCCCGTATAACCCGTTCATTAAGCCCCGCAGGTCCTCATTTCCCGCATTCGGCACCGTACGGCCATCCGCTTCCGCCCACGGAGCTCCCGCCCAGCCCATCGGGAACGCCACAAGCTCCCCGGTAAAATAGTCGGTATCTTCGGCGGATGACGAAGTGGTTGAGGTAGCTATGTAATACGACAACGCTTGACGGCCCTGGTCGTCAACCAAGGGCGGAGCCTCTATGGCCGGAAGCTGGAAGAACCGCGGATCCACCCGTGGCCCGAACCGATTCCCAAGCATATCCGCCAGTTGGGGATACTCCGATACAATATGCGTTCCGCCATCGGCGGGCAGCCATCCGTGAAGATAGCGTCCCGGATAGAAGGGGAATATTCGGACTTCCCCCAGCTCCCGCTGCTCTCCGTGATCGGCATCCTCATAGTTCGGGTAAGCCCCTTGCACGGCCATATAGTAGCCCGTACCTTGAAGCGGTTCATACCCCCTCAGATCCGGCACGGCAAATGTGCGTGCGCCATCACCGCCAAATTTGTTCCCCAGTATGGAAAACAAGGCCGGATTCCCCGCAATCGGCAGCTCCTGGCCCGCGCAATAGATCCACCCGTTAACTCCCGTGTTATACGGGAACAGGCGAATTTCGCCTATAAACGGATAGGAAGCCGCAGCCTGCGCCCTCTGCTCAACAGGCCAAAAGCCTCCCAGTACAAACTGCACCGTTAAGAGGAAGGCAAGTAGGGACTTCCAGACGACCCCGCCCGGCCCCCGACTCTTGATTCGATTCATTGAAAAATCCCCCGATCCGACTAGTCGTTTATCCTAAAAATTTTAAAATCGAATAGTTCAAAACTATTATATTATTAAATGGGTCTATTGTAATTGAATATTTTACCTTTATTTACATCATGCAAAAAAGCCTGACCCAGAGGCTTTAACGTCCTCTGCATCAGGCTGCTTTGGCTTCAGCGAGACTTCGCTATCAGTCAAACAAATCGCTGCTTACTCTGCCGGTGGAGCGGTTCACCTCGAGCCAGTCGCTGGTAGCGGTATGCTCATCCTCTTCGCTGTTGCGGACGGCTTCATAGAAATGGACGGTTACCACGTTCTTATCCGCACTGTCCACCTCGATGATGAAGATCGATCCGATATCGTTCTGATCCCGCATGTTCTTGGTGTAACGGGTCGTCCCCTCCATACCGGTTGCGATATAGAACGCTTCTTTTTCGCTCAACTTGTAGTTCTCGTCGTCCCGGAATCCCGGTTCTCCAGCATCAAACTTCTTCATCTCCAGTTCAAGCAGCCGGTCGAAATACGTTTTGCGGAGCACCTGATAGATCAGGTCCTCATCCGCTCCCAAGGACTTCAGTCGTTCGCGGTTATCCGCCACCTGATAAGGGGCTGCTTCCCCCAGGTTCTTCAATTCGTCCGATGCCGTATCCAGTAGCGCCAAGTGCTCCTCACTGACCACTTCCTTATCTTCGGTCCCGTAAGAACGTATCAGAAGCAATTTCCGCGTATCGTCCAGCTCATAGAAAAACACCTCGCTATTCCCTCCCCGGTACGCGGCCTTCAGATCCACCAGATCGTACAGCCGGGTCAGGAACGGCGCGTCCGCACCGCTCGCACTCGACAAATAGTAAGTCCCCTTGGGTTCGGCATTCAAGCCGCCGTACTCTTTGCCCGGATAATCCAAGGTTAACGAGTTCTCCGTAAACTTCAAAGTAATATCCTTATACTCCGATTCAACCGGCTTATATAGCGACATCTCGGGATCCCAGACAAAATCGAATTCCAGCGATCCGCTATGGTGGCTGTAGCCTCTGACTACGGATACGCTCAAGTGATATCCGTCCCGTCTCTCCGGCAAAGCCTCGACTTTGGCCTCACCCATATTAGCCGGGCTGTAGCCGGCAATCAAATACCGGCCGGGCACAACGGGAGACGGCTCCGCCTTCACCCCGGCGTCGGTTCCCTCCACCTTCTGAACCGTACCGGACACAGGGACCGCGGCCCGGTTCGCAGCGGCCTCCCCCTTCGTTTCCTGAACTTGCGAGCATCCGGCCGCCAAAAGCACGGCCCCCGGAAGCAGCAACAAAACGAGCAAAGAGCGAATGCAACGCCCGTAGTTTGACTTGAAGCTCCTAACCACGATGAGTCTCCTCCCGTTCCTCCCACGGCTTCGCTTGTTCGGCTTCCTCCGCCGCCATTTTGTTCGATACCTTCTGGTAAATAAAGGATATTCCCAGCAAGGCCATGCCGAAGCTGAAATAAGCAGCGATTTTGCTGGCTGTCGTCATCAATTCCAGATCGAAGAGCAGCATTTTTCCGGTCGCCAGCAAAGTTAGTCCCAAACCGACACGCCGGATGTGCAAATACTTATAGCGGAACCCGTAGGCGATATAACCGATCGCCAGCAGCAAGTACACCAGACTGAACAGCCAGCCGATATCGCCCAAATGGAACTGGACGGCCAGGAAGGCTGTAATGATTCCAAGCAGATATACCCCCAGAATGATCGGATACCATTCCCGCTGCTTCGGATGGGGCTCCAGCAAGCCGGAGATCAGGTCGCGGCCGCTGAAGAACACCATGAGATTGAACACAATCAAAATCACAATGGAGATATAGTTTTGGGCCGAATTGTAATGAGACACCTCTTGCAGAGCCGGGACCGTCATCGTCAACGCGACGCATACCAGATATCCCATGCCGTAAAGGAACCGGACATAGGTTTTGACGAACCGATCCTGCAGGAAGGAAGCCTTGGAGAAACCATAGGCCAAGACGAGCGTCACCGCAGTGATCAGAAGCAATCTGTAAAACTCGTAGAGATCCGACCATACCGGCATAACATGATTGTAAATCCGGCCCGTCTCGTAAACCAGGTAAAGCCAGATATTCACTAACGCGGCGTATTTTATCGTACGGAGCATCGACCGATCCGCCGGGTTGTACCGCCGGGCATCCCCTTCATCCTGCAGACGGAAGGCATAAAATAACGTGTGCGCCAGAAGCCCCAGGGAAATAAATGTATATTTCCAGGCGAAATCCAGCGAATCGAAGCCGAACAGACTGATCATCGAGTCGATGAGGATAAAGGCGCCCGCACAAAGGCCGATAATTCCCCAGCCGATCCGTTCCAGCCCCTTGTAACGGTAAAGATGGCCGATGACCGACAGCAGCAGCCCCTCAACCAGCCAAGCCAGCGACATATAGCGAATGCCGAACTGGAACGGAACAACCAGCAGGGAAAACGTAAGTGAAGTCACATAGAACAACAGGCGCGTTTCCTTTTCCTGCGGCAGATATTTGCGCGACAACCGGGCAAGCCCCAGATTGGCGAGGCAAAAGAGCAGCGCCAGCCCGCCGCGCCAAGCGTCCCAGCCGGCAATCTCCAGCAGTTCGTACAAGATGCTGCAACTGATGACCATATTGAGGGCCAACAGGCTGAAATCCCACCAGGACAGCTTCGTTCCATACTTGAACGGCACGTAAAGCGTAATGCCGAGATACATGAGGAAAGCGATGATCGAATAGACCATGCACGCCGCCGTGTTGTCCGCTATGGCGATAAGAATCACCATGGTCGCCATGTGCAGGGCGAAGCTTATGTACTGAATCACGAGCCACCGCTTGCGGAAGGAAACCGCCAGAATCGAAGCGTTAAGCAAGAGCAAATAGCCCATCGCCGCATATACGGTGCTTTCTTGCAGACCAAACGCAATCATATAAGAATACAAAGGCAGGTACCCGCCCGCGAGCCCGAAGGCGCAAATCGTCCGGGAATCGTACCTCAGGGCCAAGAACACGGCCGCCGCGGTAACCAGCACGGAAAGGACCAGTCCCGTCGTCAAACCGATGATATCCAGCAAAAAATAACTGTAAAACACCGAGCCGTGCAGCACGGAAATCCCGCCCCCCAGCAAGCCGAGGGCAAACGTTTTTTGCTTGCGGCGGAACAGCCATTCCCCGCCGCCCAGCATCAAGAGACCGAGCAGGAAGAAGGACGCTCCCTTCGCGTACCCGTTGAACCAGTTTGAAAAAGAATATTGGAATGCAGCGCCCACACCGAACAGAATCAGCAGAATCCCCAGCTTGTTGATCCAGTTGAGGCCGATCTTCATCTCCAGCCGATCCCGCTTCTTCTCGGCCTGAGGCCCGGGCATCGGCGGAGCCGCCATGGCCGGGTTGTTAACGGCCGGTCCGGCTGCGAGCGACGGCTGCGAGGCATAAGCCTGCGCGGCTTGACCGAGGATCCGGCGCTCTGCCTCCAGCGCATGCTGCCGATGAGCCGCCATTCGGTGGCTGAGCTCCTCCTCAAACTGCGCCAGCTTCGCCGCGATGACCTGTTGATCCGCCTCCAGGTATTTTTCCGCCTGCTCATAGAACTGGCGGAGCCGCTCCTTTGCCCCCCGCTCGATCGCATCCAACCGGCTCTGATGCCCTTGATGCGCCGCGGAAAAATGCGCCTCGAGCCTCTGGTGCGACAATTTGCCGGGCGACGGCGGCGGAATTTCCCCCGGCTGCTGTCCGGACATCGCTGCCCGGAGCCCGCCGTTTTCCCGTTCAAGTTCATTCAGCCGGGTTTCCAATTCCTCTACCCGCCGCCGAAAATCGCCGTACTGCTGCCGCAGCGTTTCGTTTTCCCTGGCAATTTCGCCCAGGCTTTCGTACTCGGCCAGCAGCGTTTCATACTCCTGCGCCAGCCGGTGCTGCGCGTTCTTGATATCATTTAGCCGATCTCTAAAATCCTTCATTCCTTTCCTCCATGTACAGTGACTTCCAGAAGTTTCCGCTTGATAAAGCGGCAATCTCTCCTATTTTACAATAAGTTGATTCCCATC
The DNA here is from genome assembly GCF_008084145.1 of Paenibacillus faecis. Lineage (GTDB taxonomy): Bacteria > Bacillota > Bacilli > Paenibacillales > Paenibacillaceae > Fontibacillus > Fontibacillus faecis. The sequence continues at coordinate 418,972 of NZ_VSDO01000003.1, forward strand.
GGTCTTTCGCCCCCAAAAATGCTTCCAAAGTCCCTGGGTCCGGCCCGGACAATGCCGGGGTCCAGTTTCGAAACTGGACCTCGGTCTGGATGCGTTCACGACGTCCGCCGGGTTTCACGGGTTCGGCCAATCGTTATACTGAAAAGCGATCGTTCACTAAATTATGGAACTCTGGAAAGCGAGGTTGTCCTTCCGATGCAAGCGGCGGCTACTCCTTTTTTCAAAAGGTGGATTCAATATGTATGGATGGGCTGGGAGCGGGGGTTTGAACGGTGGAGCCGGGCGAGATCCCTGTATTCCGGAAATTACGGGATATGCAAAATGTTCGTGACCAAATACCGCGGTCCGGTGATCGACTGTCAGGACGGAACGCAAATCGTTTCGGGCGACTGGGTCGGCGAGCTTCATCTCGACAACCGGATCATTCTGAATATGCTGCGGAGCCAGAACGCCAATCAGGTCGCCCTGCGCGTGGCCCGGCTTCTCCGCTGCTCGATGCGGGAAATCTGCTCCGAAATAAAGACCCACCCCAAATTGGGGCAGGTCAAAGCGCTTCAAGGCATCACGCTGCTGCATAGAGGTATTACCCACGGCCTGGGTTTTGAAACCCATCCGCTGAAACAGGGGACGTTCCGCGCGCTCACCACCTCCTATCTCCGCCTGCTGCTCTCGGTCTTCCATCCGCGAAACCGGGGGCGGATCGCCCCGCATGCCGAGAAGCTGGTCCCCCTGCGGCTGGTCATGTCCCGCGAGGCCCTGCTGCGGCGGTTCTCCCCGGTGAGGCAAACGGGATAAGGCGGCGTCAATAAAGGTCGGGTACCTCCGCCAAGCGATCCCCTTTTAACGGGCCGTCGCCCGTTCATTATAAGCTTTGAGCAGCGTAAAGCGCCCGGGCCGGACCCGGTGCGCCTCCCGCAGGCTGCGCGCCAGCAATTCGGAGGAGACGCCGAGCTCCGCTATCGAAACCGGCCCGCCGGCCGCGGCCAGGAGCTCCGTCAATTGCTCCGGCTCGGGAATCCGCCCGAGTTCCCGGCAGATCTCCTCCCAGCGCGCGGCGATGGTTTGCCCGGCATCCTTTTCGGGATTCATGAAACCATCCCGAAGCATCCAGGGAGCCGGCCCCTCATGGGCGATGCGGCGGTACAGCTGCGAAATCTCCATGCAGGCCACGCCGACTTTGGCCCCATGAAGGAGCTGGCGCTTGCCGAGCCGCAGGTACTCCATCTCCCAATAATGGGAGAGATGGTGTTCCGCCCCCGAGGCCGGATGCGACTGCCCGAAGAGCAGCATCGCCAGGCCGGACTCGACCAGCGCGCTCATCAGCGTACGGATGCCGTCTTCTTGGCGCGCGGCGATCGATTCCGCCGCCCGCACGCAGCTTTCGAGCGCAGCCCGCGTCATTTCGGCCGATTTCTCCAAGTAGAGCCCGCCCGTTACGACCGCTTCAAATTTCCAGTCGAACAAAGAGGTGTATTTGCCCAACATATCGCCGAAACCGGCCGCAACCAGGCGCGAAGGCGCCTGCACCAAAATGTCCAGATCCGCGAAAATCGCCAGCGGGCCGATCGCCAGAATCGTCTTTTTTTCGCCGCGTACAATAATGGGGGCCCCTTTGGAGTTAAACCCGTCCACGGAGGGGGCCGTAGGTATTGAAATAAAGGGGATTCCCGCCGTGTAGGCCGAATATCGGCAAATATCATGAAGCGTGCCGCCCCCGACCGCCAGTACCACCTCCGCGCCATGATTCTGAATATCCAGAATCAGTTGGATGATCGACGCCTCGTCCGCAATGACATCCCCTTCCGCATCCGGCAGGATGATCGTCGTATGCACCCGAATCCCTGTCCGGGATACCGCTGCCTCCAATCCCCGCCCCGCCGCTTCATAGGTTGTGCGGTCCACCACCAGCGAGGCGCGCTCGAAGCCTTTCTCCTCCAGGTAGAGGGGCAGCTTCGCGATCGCCCCCGTTTCGGTGCAAATCCGGTCGATTTCGGCGGCCGGCTGTGAGCCCGCCTGTTCTACCGGCCCTTGATATCCATTCTTCATCATCTAGTCCCTTCTTCTGTCGTAAGCTCATGGTTTCCGGTATTCCCCGTTTCGGATTAAGCCTTCACCGGGTTTACCGGCATCCCATGGTTCGTGCGCAGAGCCAATGCGGGCAGCGGCTCATTGCAGGTCATCCCCGTCACCCCGCACTCCAGGCTGTAGCGGACCTGCTGCTCGTCATCCGGGCAGTAACTCCAGACCAGAATCCCCCGGTCTTGGAACTCGCGAACCCGCTCGGGCGTCAGCAGCTTCATTTCCAGGCCGACGGCCCACATCTTCGAATAGGTCCCGTCCTCCCCGGGGACGAAGCCGCTCATCAGCTCACCGGGGAAGCCCTGCGTCTTAAACCCGTACTCGTCGCGGATATAGGTCAATACCGCTGCGTCAAAGCAGGTGAATACGCAGCGCTCCAGATAGCCGTAGCGATCGAGCAACCGGATGGCCAGGTCGGCCGTTCTTGCCGCGTTTTGTGCCGGTTTGATCTCCACGTTCAGCAGCATCTCCGGGTAAGCTTGCAGCAGGTCGCACAATTCCTCGAGCGTAGGAATCCGCAGCCCGGCAAACTCCGGACCCATCCACCCGCCGGCATCCAGCCGCTTCAATTCATCGCGGGTGAGCTCGGCTACCGGACCGGTGCCGTCGGTCGTCCGGTCGACCGTCGCATCATGGATCACCATCACCGTCCCGTCCTTGGACAGCCGCAGATCGAATTCGATCATGTCAACGCCCCGATCCATCGCTTCCTTGAACGCCAGCAGCGTATTTTCCGGGTAAGCCGCCTTATACCCCCGGTGTCCCGCGATCATAAACGCGCCTTCGGTTCGCCATTGTTCCATGTTCATCCTTACGACTCCTCTCATGTGGCGCCGAATTCCCGCTTACTCGGCGAGAATCCGTTCGGCTTCTTTTTTAAACGTGTCCAGTGTCGCGGCGATGTCCTTACTGTCATACATGATCGCTTCAATCGCGGAAAAGAATTCGTGCATCACTTCCGGCCAGGCCACGTCCATATTCGTATCCACGGCGTATTGCAGCTGGTCGTAGGCTACCTTGCGGTTGGGTTCCTTGGCCCATAGCTCCTTCATTTCGGCGGATTCCACCATTTGCTTGGTGAACGGAAGGTACCCGGATTGCAAAATGAATTGCAGCCCTCCCTGCGGATCCGTCTCCATCCAGCGGATGAATTCCCAAGCGGCTTCCTTGTTCTTCGAACCGGCCAGCATCGCCACATTGGCCCCGCCGGTCGGATTGGCGAATTGATCGTTTTTCGGCAGGAAGGCCGTAACGTAGTCAAAATCCACCGAGCTGCTCAAGCCGCCGATCGATCCCGTCGATTGGAACATCATGCCCACTTTTCCTTCCACGAACATCGAGTTTACGATATTGCCGGAATCCTGTGCGGGCGGATAATAAAGCGCCCCGGTACCTTGCAGCTCCTTCAAATAACCGAACACTTCCTGCCCTACGCCGTTATCGACAAACCCGACGGAGGTACTCTCTTCATTAAAAAAACGGCCGCCGGATTGCGAGATCATGGCGATCGGATACCAGGTGTCGTAAGGCATCGTTAAGCCATAGCGTTTGTACTCGTTACCTTCCTTGACAACCAGGGCGTTCGCCGCGTTTTTCAACTCTTCCCAGGTTGTCGGAACCTTCAGTCCTTGCTCGTCCAGCAGTGTTTTGTTCACATGCAGGATCGGAGTGGAGCGGTTTAAAGGAAGCGAGACCAACTGATCGTTGAAATAGGAATGTCCCATCAGACCGGCGGTAAAGTCGTCCGCGCTTATCCCGGATCCCTTCAGATAGGGCGCCAGGTCCTCCAGCACTTCCGAGTCCGCGAACATCTGCACATAAGCCCGCTCCAGCATCGTCACATCCGGAGCCGTGTCGGAAGCCACGGCCTGCTGCAGCTTCGTTACGGTTTCGTCATAACCGCCCTGGTAGGTGCCGACGACTTCAATGTCGTTATGGGACTCGTTGAACCGCTGGATCAGCGCGTCCATATACTCGCCGTTCTTGCCGCCGAGCGAATGCCAAAACTGCACGGTCGTCTTCCCTCCGGACGCCGCCGCATCCGCCGTACCCGCCGAGTTCGCGGAAGCCGGATCGCCTTTGGCGCCGCTTCCGGCGTTTCCGCCGCCGCTGCCTCCTCCGCAGCCCGCCAGCAGCCCCAGCACCAGCGTTAACGTAAGCAGCAGTACTCCCTTGTTTTTCATTCCGATTTCCCTCCAGTGTATAGTTTTGGTTTGTATTTTGAGGGGATTAATAAACTACTTAATCCCCGAGTACACAAAAGCCTTGACGATCTGCTTGGAACAGAACAGATAGACGATCAGAATCGGAATGACCAGTACGACATTGCCGGCCATAATGATGTGCCAGTTGCTGATGCCTTCCGTTTCGCGCAGCATGGAAATGCCCAGGGTCAACGGACGAATCGAGGCCGAGTTGGTCATCACGAGCGGCCAAAAATATTCGTTCCAATGGCTGACGAAGCTGAACAGGGCGATCGTCGCCAGCGCCGGCTTGGCCATCGGGATCATAATTTTCCGCACGAGCTTCCACTCCCCGGCGTTATCCAGGCGGGCCGCCTCGATAATCTCCTCGGGGATCTGCATGAAATACTGGCGCAGCAGGAAGATTCCGAAGGCGTTCGACATAAACGGGATGATTTGCGGCCACAGCGTATGAATCAGGTCCATATCCGCCATCATCAGGTAGACCGGGATGAACGTAATCTGTCCAGGGATCATGAAGGCGAGCAGCACCAGGCCGAACAGAACGTTTTTCAGCGCAAACCGGTATTTGGCAAAGGCGTACGCCGCCGGGATCATCACGGCAAACTGGATCACGATAATCGATACGGTAATGATCAGGGAATTTTTGGCATAGGTGAGAAACGGGCCGGCCCGCATCGCTTCGGCAAAATTGCCCCATTGCGGTACGGCGGGAATCCAGGTCGGCGGGAATGCCAGCGTCTCCCGGAACGTCTGCAGCGACGTTGAAATCATCCACAAAAACGGAAAGATAAATACCGCAAGGATGACGATTTTAAAGGCTATGCCGACCGCTGATTTTAACCAGTTGAAATAGGAAGAATCCAATGTGTTCACGGTTGATCTCCTTCTCTTCTCAGCATTAAAATTGGGCAGTCCGGATTATTGGTAATGCACCTTACGGGCCAGCAGCCGGAAGTAAACGAACGTCAGGAGGCCGATGATCAGCATGAGCACGACGCTCGTGGCCGCCGAATAGCCGATATTGGTCGTCCGGAACCCGTAGATGTAATAGACCAAAGTATCCGTGGCTCCGTTAGGCCCCCCGCCGGTCATGATTTTCACGGTATCGAACACCTTAAAAGACCCGATCGTCATGATAATCAGAATGAAGAACAACTGCGGCGAAATCAGCGGCAGGGTGATCTTCGTGAACACTTTAAACCTGCTGGCATTGTCCAAAGCCGCCGCTTCGTAGATGCTCGGCGAGATGCTTTGCAGCGCGGCGACGATGATGAGCGCGTAATAGCCGATGCTCTGCCAAACCGAAACAATGATGACGGAGATCATCGCCGTTTTGGAGCTCTGCAGCCAGTCGGAGGCCGGGATGCCGAGCGATCTCAGCACAAAATTAAGCACGCCCTGGTCCGGCTCCATCAGCCACATCCAAACGAATGCCACGGACACGATCGATACGATATGGGGCGTAAAAATCCCGGCTTGAACCACCGCGTTAAACCGGGTTTTCTTGTTCAGCCAGACCGCGATCAACAGCGACAGAAGCATCGTCAGCACCACTACGCCCAAGGTGTAAACGGCCGTATTGCCCAGCGCTTTATAGAAATCCCCGCGGGTCAAAAGCTGGGTGAAGTTGTCCCAACCGATGAATTTGCTCTTGGCCTTGTTCATCAGGTTGTATTTATGAAAGCTCAGGTAAACGAGATAGATGACCGGGTAGACGACAAACATGCCGATGCCCGCCATGGCCGGCGCAATCAGGACGTAAGGACGAAGGGCTTCCCAGATCGGCTTTCTGTTCATGGCCGCCTCCGCAGCAATTCCAGGTAACCGGCCGCTCGGGGATCACTAGACTCAAGCCGACGCTCATCTCCCCCGAAAAAATGCAGTTTGGACGCGTCCACCCCCAGGAAGACTTCCTCATCGACGCGGTACAGATCCTCGGCGGACTTCACCATAAACGAATCCGAACCGGAACGGATCTGATAAATGGTTTCCGATCCAAGCATCTCCCGGGTAATAATCGTGCCGCGCGTCTGGTAGTGGAGGGCGGATTCGGGCGGGAGTTGCCGCGACAACACCGCATGTTCCGGCCGAAAGCCGAACCGGGCCCCCTCCGTGCCGAGTTCCCCGATGTTCATGGGCGGGACGCCGATAAACTGGGCGGTGAACAGGTTGTTCGGTTGATGATAGATCGCCTCGGGCGCGGCCTCCTGCTGAATCTCCCCTTTGTTCATCAGCACGATCGTATCCGCCATCGACATCGCCTCGACCTGATCGTGGGTAACGTAGACGAAGGTCGTTCCCAGCTTCTTGTGCAGTTCGATCAGTTCGATGCGCATCTGCACCCGCAGCTTCGCATCCAGGTTGGACAGCGGCTCGTCCATCAGAAAGACGGACGGCTTCTTGACCATGGCGCGGGCCAAGGCGACGCGCTGACGCTGGCCGCCGGACAAATCCGACGGTTTGCGGTCCAGATATTCGGCCAGCCCGACGGTTTCGCAAATACTTTCGATGAGGCGTTTCCGCTCGGCTTTGGGCACCTTGTTGTTCTTCAGGCCGAATTCGATATTTTCCCGGACCGACATCGTCGGGTAGATCGCATAGTTCTGAAACACCATCGCCACTCCGCGCTGGCCGGGAGGAATCCGCGAAACATCTTTTCCATCGATCAGGACCCGGCCCGACGTGTGGGGGCCGATCCCCGCGATCATGCGGAGCAGCGTCGTTTTGCCGCAGCCGGACGGCCCCACGAGCACCGTAAACTTGCCGTCCTCAATCGTCAGGTTCAGGTCGCGGATCACGGCCTGTTTATCAAACGTCTTCGATACGTCCACAAATTGTATGGATGCCAAGTTCCATCCCCCTCATTGATAACTTCATTCCAAATGCGCACAAAATGAACAATTATTGATCATTTTTGCTCATTTGCATTTAATTCGATTGTAATTCCGGTTCATTTGCGTAGTATTAGCCGGATATCAAGCGGATGTAATGATTTCCCGGGAAAACTTTGCCTGGAGAGCGGTCCATTTAACACCCGCTTGATGTTCTTCCTTTACTATAATGAAGGAGAATGTAAACGACTCGCCCTGGGACCGACTGGCGCAGAATGGACTTAACTCAAGCCCCCCATGAGCAGAATTGCGCAGGGATACGCATCTTGAATTTCTAATGCGCCATTCCTGCCCGAAAGGATGAACCAGCGTGCTGGCAGCGGAAAGAAAAAAACGAATTGTGGAGTATGTCCGGCAATACCGAACGGCGACCGTGGCCGATCTGGCCAAGGAATTTCAGGTTCATGGAGCCACTATCCGCCGGGACCTGGCGGAGATCGAACAGGAAGGACTGCTCAAGCGGACGCATGGCGGGGTCATCATGGAGCAGTGGACGCGCGATGAGCCTTCTTTTCACGAACGGACCCACCAGCATCTGGAGGAAAAAATGCGCATCGGCAAAATGGCCGCTTCCCTCATCGAGGACGGGGAAAATATCATCATCGATTCGGGGACGACCACCCTGCATATTGCGACTCATCTGGTGAACCGGACCGATATTACCGTCATCACCAACGATATGAACGTAGCGGTCCAGCTTCGGGACGCCTCGGGCGTTAAGGTCATCCTCTCCGGAGGCGAGCTGTACCCTTCCAGCTACATGCTGAACGGGATGTTCACCGATCATGTGCTTAAGTCCCTGCATGTGGAAAAGGCCTTTATCGGCACGCCGGCCCTGCATCCCCAATATGGCCTGATGCATCCCGAGGCGCTGCTGGTCCCGGCTAAGCAAGGGATGATCGCCGCGGCGGGGGAAATCATCGTCGTCACCGATCACAGCAAAATCGGCAAATTGTCGCTGCATACCGTCGCGCCGAACAGCGCGATTCATACGCTCATTACCGGAACCGAAGCTTCCGAATACGACGTCAAGCCGTTTAAGGATCGGGGGATCACGGTGTATCAGGTATGAGGGAGCTAGGCGAGCGAGAGCGGGGGAAGCGAGAGGGAGTAAGGATGAGGAAAGGGGTAGCACGAAGACTGATCAAGCTTTGAGATTTGAGAATTCTTGCAAATCCGCAGGCTTCTGCGGCGGGAATCGCGATTTGCCCGCAATGCGGGATAAATACCTGCACGTATGCATCCTTTTGCCGGGATGGGCCCTGCACGGCCTAAAATACCTGCACTTTTGCATGTATTTTGGCTAGGTAGCCTCCTCTTGCGGTTAAATGGCAAATAAGGGCCTTCCCGCCGCGGCATCAAATGCCGTATTGGAAAAGCCCTATCCTGGACCCGCTTCTTTACTTTTTTTAATTCACCGGATATGTCTCGGATCACGGATCAGCCCTAACATTAATCTCGGCGACTTCCCGGTCATTTCAATAATTTTTGGAACGGTACACGTATATTTTCGTCCGGTACAGATCCCCGCAGGTGACCACCCGTTCCGGCGTCCAGCCGGGAAGAGCAAAACAAATACTGATAATCCGAGCTCCCGGTTTCACCCCTTGGCGAAAAATTTCGTCCAGCCGGGTCATGGCACCGGGATACAGATAACAGACCACAACATCGGCTTCCCCGTACGGATGCGTATAAAGATCCTTTTTATGAAACATTACATTCCGAAAAGAACCCCAACGCGCCAAGCAACGAGACACCGCCCAAGGCAGGGGAGAATTCTCGATCCCGATGACCTGCAGGTCAGGCCGGCTCCTGGCCGCCTCCAAAGCCAGCGTTCCCCAACCCGACCCGGCCTCGATCATCACCTTGGCCGCCGGGATCCGCTGCAGCTCGGCGACTACCTGCCGCCGCACCGCCGGAGATGTCGGCATCGGCGAAATTCCGTTCCGCCAGCTGGAATAAACAATGGAGCCGGCGGCCAGCAGGAACAGCACGATAAAAGCAGCGGATAAAATGGAGTTCATGGTTGCCGTGGTTGTCATCCTCTTTTAGTCTCCTTTGCTCCATTTTACAAGGAATGCAAAGGAAGCGGAAGGAGAGAAAACATGCCCGCTCCCTGCCGACGACGGCAGCTTTCCGGCACACGTCGGCCGCCGTCGTGATAGTGGCCTTTTTGGAAGCTATTGTGGCCCGATTCGGCTTCGCAGGAGAAATAGATGCCGGAATGAGCCTTATTTCGCCAGGGGAGAGGTCAGATAGCTCGTTCACCAGGAGACGCCCTTGGTCTAATATAACCGCATCTGGCCCCGATTTTGACTTGGCCGAGCCCGTCCAAGCACAAGCTTGCTTCAACTTCCTACCGTATCTAAATACCGCAGGCCAATCATCATATTACTCAACTAACTTATCCTTCAACTGAGTTGCTTCGAACTTCCGGAGCGGAGCGTGCTGTTCTGTCCGGTGGTTCCCTCAAATTAACGGGATTTCCTCCCGTTAATTTCGCTCACCCGGCGGTGCCTCGCCCAATTACCTGGAATTTCTCCCGCTAATTAAGCTCATTTCGGCCAATCCGGCCCGATTTTGACAAATTAGCGGTACTTTTTCCAGGTATTTCTCGCCCATGGCCACTCGCGAGTGAATTAACGGGAAGTTTTCCCGTTAATTCACCGCCCAGGAGAAGTGTGTGTGGTTCGGTCCGGTCGTTCATCCTTCACCTGAGTGCTTCGAACTCTGGAGCATGCTGTACGGTCCGGTCATTCCCTCAAATTAACGGGATTTCCTCCCGTTAATTTCGCTCGCCCGGCGGGCCTTCGCCCAATTACCTGGAATTCCTCCCGCTAATTCTGCTCATTTCGGCCAATCCGGCCCGAATTTGGAAAATTAGCGGTACTTTTTCCGGGTATTTCTCGCCTCTGGCCACGCGAGGGTCGATTAACGGGAGATTTTCCCGTTAATTCACCGCCCAGGAGACGCCCTTCGCTCAACTATGGCCGTGCGCCCGCACATTTTGGGCTTAATGGCGCCTCTTTTCGCCGCTACCGCTATTCATCCCCTCGGCAGGTGCGCGGTTTTACTTCACCCCTCCACAATCACCTTCCAATTATGATTGCAGACCGTCGAAATCGTCCCCCGCTCCGTAATATACGCCTCGATTAAATCCGCCGTGTCGATTTGGATTTCGCGGACGACCTCTTTGCCCTTGAACATGTCGTAGTCTCCGCCGCCCCCGGCCCGGTAGTTGTTCATCACCACATCGAGCACCAGATCGTCCGGCAGATCCTCCCCCCTGTATCGTAAAAACCTGACCCGACTGCCAGCCGACTTGGCGATATTCAGGACGTATTCGATCCCTTCCCACATGTCATAGTTGTAATGCTGCGCCTTCGGCTCAAGATAGGCCGGGTTAACGGCCGGCTGTCCGTCCGGACCGACGATAAAATAATGCGCCGTCTGCTCCAGCGCGGCCCGGATATCCGCCCCCGTCAGCCGGAGTACGGCCAGCGTGTTCGGGTACATGAAGTTGGTGAGCACGTCCCGTCGCGTGATCACCTCGCCGAATCCGGCGGAGGCTTCGTTCAACAATGCCGTGCAGGACACGGAAGCGCCGGCGGCTTCCATCTGGACGCGGTTGACGAACTCGATGAACGGATGCTCCGCCAGCCGGCAGGCCAGCGGGCTGCTCAGCCGCAGGCCGCCGTCCGTGCGGCCGATCGGCTCATCGAGCCACCGCTGCGTCCGCTCCTCCAGCGTCCGGCATAGCGCCAGCACCGCGGCATCCGGCGCTGTTTCCGCCTCCGGCTTCAGCAGCTCGGCGCGCTTGCCGCGGATCGCCCAACGGCGGCCGGCCTCATCACGCTCCAGCTCCAGCGTGATCTTCCCCATGGCCTGCCCGTTGCAGCCCGGCTGGACGATCGCCACGCCGTTCACCTCGCTTGCCTCCAGCCGGTGCTGATGCCCCGTGATCAGCACGTCGATGCCCTCCACCTCCGCGCACATGGCGTAGGCCTGATTCTCTCCGGTCAGTCGCTCGGCCGGTTCGCCGGTCGCCAGGTCCCGCTCGAATCCCCCATGGTAGGCGACGATCAGCACATCCGGCCGCACATCCGCCCGGATGCGCAACACCCACCGCTTCACGGTCTCCAGCGCATCGCCGAACACCCAGTCCCGAATATGCGCGGGGTTTTCCCAATGGGGAATATAATGCGTGGTCACGCCCAGGACCGCCACCTTAACCTCCCCTATCTTTTTTACGATATAAGGAACTCCGAACGCCGGCCCCCCCGCTTTGTCCGTAATTCCGGCCGACAGCCAGGGAAACGCGGATTCATTCATCACCCGGCGCAGCAGGTCCGGTCCATAGTTAAACTCATGGTTGCCCGGCACGGCCGCGTCGTAGCCCAGTTCATTCAGCGTCGCCACGGCGGGGTGCGCCCCCTCCCCCCGCTTGACCGCGTATGCCGCGAGCGGTGAACCCTGGATCAGATCCCCATTATCCAGCAGCAGCAAATCGGGATCGCCCAGACGTTCCTTGCGGATCAGCGTCGCCAGCTTGGCCAGACCGAGCGGACGCTCGTCTTTGCTCCGGTAATCGGTAGGGTAAATATACCCGTGGATATCGCTTGTCGCCAGGATCGTCACCGTTTGGCGCCGCTTTTTCTCTAGCCCCATATCCATATTCATTTCCATTTCGTCGTAATCCCCTTTGATGGCATGCTTAATCTATTGTTCCTCCATCGATTCTAGCAGACAATCTTCAGAGCCATATTAAATTTCCACCCGTTTACAAAAAATTATCATTTCTCTAACCGCCCGTTAATAGTCCCTCCTTATAGTGGAACAAGTAACGATAAACTATTAAATATTTGGAGGTCATCCCGTTTGAAAAAGCTTACGAAATTGTTTATGCCCTTGTTCCTGTCCATCGCCGTGATCAGCGGCTGCGGATCCAATGAGGCCGCCACGAATACCGGAAGCAAGGCCGCGGCCAATTCCGGCCAGCAAAACGCGTCGCAGGGCGATGCCGCCAAGACCGATCCGGCGCCGGAGAATACCGGCTATGTGCCCGAGAAGCTGACCGTCCAATTCGTTCCTTCGCAAAACGCGGATACGCTGGAAGCTAAAGCTAAACCACTCGAAAAACTGCTGTCCGACAAGATCGGCATCCCGGTTGAAGTCAGTGTATCCACCGACTATAACGTCATCGTCGAAGCGATGGCATCCAAGCAAGTGGATGTAGGCTTCCTGCCTCCAACCGCTTACGTCCTGGCCAAAGAAAAAGGAGCCGCCGAGGTGATCCTTCAGGCTCAACGCTATGGCGTAAAAGACGAAACCGGCGAACCGACAGAGGAGCTGGTCGACTTCTACAAAGCGATGATTATCGTAAAAAAAGACTCCCCGATTCAATCGGTGGCCGACTTGAAAGGGAAGAAAATCGCTTATCAAAACGTGACTTCCTCGGCAGGATACGTATGGCCGGCGGCCTCCCTCATGGATGCCGGACTCGATCCGCTGAAGGATGTGCAGCCGATCACCCTGAAAGGCCATGACCAGGCGGTTCTGGCTGTCCTGAACGGCGACGTTGACGCCGCGGCGATTTTCCAGGATGCCCGCAACATTGTGAAGGGCGACTACCCGACGGTGTTCCAGGATACGCGCGTGCTGACCTACACGGAGAAAATCCCGAACGACACGATCAGCGTACGCTCCGATATGAGCAAGGAATGGATCGAGAAACTGCAGAACGCGTTTATTGAAATCGGGAAGGACGAAGAAGGCCACAAGATCATTTCCGAGATCTACACGCACGAAGGCTACGTTAAATCCCAGGACAGCAATTTCGACGTTGTCCGCGAATACGGCGAAAAGGTAAAAACCGAGTAGTCCGACATTTCGCAGCTCGGCCCCTCTTTCCAGCCAGATCGGCAAGACACGATGCAAGCCAGTCGGAGTGCCCCGCACCCGGCTGGCTATGCGTTTTTTTACGATAAACTTTCAAAAAGGATGATCTCTACGTGATAGAACTGCGCAATGTATCCAAAACCTATCCCAACGGCACCAAAGGGCTGGACGGAATAAACCTGAAGATTGAAAAAGGCGAATTCGTGGCTATCGTCGGCCTGTCGGGCGCCGGGAAGTCGACCCTGCTCCGCTCGATGAACCGCCTCCACGATATTACCGAGGGCGACATCCTCATCGACGGTAATTCCATTACCCAGGCTGCGGGCAAAGAGCTCCGCACGATCCGCAGGGACATCGGCATGATCTTTCAAAGCTTCAACCTCGTCAAGCGGTCCTCCGTGCTGCGCAACGTCTTGGCCGGCCGCGTAGGGTATCATTCCACGCTGCGTACGCTGTTCGGGGCGTTTCCGAATGAGGATGTCGAGCTGGCGTTCCAGGCGCTGGACCGGGTCAATATCGTTGAAAAAGCCTACGCCCGGGCCGACGAGCTGTCCGGCGGCCAGCAGCAGCGGGTCGCCATTGCCCGGGTGCTGGCGCAGGAAGCCAAAATCGTGCTGGCCGATGAGCCGGTCGCCTCGCTCGATCCATTGACGACCAAGCAGGTCATGGACGATCTCAAGCGGATTAACCAGGAGCTCGACATTACGACCATCGTCAACCTGCACTTCATCGATCTGGCCCGGGAATACGCCACACGGATTATCGGGCTGCGGGCCGGCCAAGTGGTGTTTGACGGCCCCGTGTCGGAAGCGACGGACGAACGGTTCGCCGAAATTTACGGACGGCCGATCGATCAGGACGAGCTGCTGGAGGCCCGGCTGGCCGACATCGCGGCCGCAAAGGAGCCGGTCCGATGAATGTGAACGCCAAACCCGAACCACAGCCCCAGCCGTTGAACCGTCCCAAACCTCCGGGCAAGCTGAAACACTACCTTACGGCGGCGTTCATCCTGATCCTGGTCTGGGGCAGCGCCGTCCAATCGAAGGCCGATTGGGGAAAACTGATCAAGGGAGCCCCCAATATGCTCGAACTTCTCAAAGAGATGTTTCCGCCGAACTGGGGCTACTTCGACAACATCGTCGCTGCGATGCTGGAAACGATCCGCATGGCGTTGATCGGCACGACCTTCGGCGCCATCCTGGCCGTTCCCGTGGCGCTGCTCTGCGCCAGCAACCTCAGCCGGACCGCCTGGATCTACCAGCCGTTCCGCTTCGTGCTGAACCTGGTGCGCACGATTCCGGACCTGCTGCTGGCGGCCATCTTCGTCGCCGTCTTCGGGCTGGGGCCGCTGCCCGGCATGCTGGCGCTGTCGATTTTCTCCTTCGGGCTGATCGGCAAACTGACGTATGAGGCCCTGGAGACGATCGATCATGGCCCGCTGGAGGCGATGACGTCGGTCGGGGCGAGCTCCGGCCAGCGTATTATTTTCGGCGTGATTCCGCAAATCCAGGCGCATTTTATGTCCTATGTGCTGTATACCTTCGAGATCAATGTGCGGGCGGCCGCGGTGCTCGGTCTGGTCGGTGCCGGCGGGATCGGCCACTATTACGAAGTGACGCTCGGATTTTTCGAATATGACAAGACCTGCATGATTATTCTGTTTACCCTGGCGGTGGTCCTGATCATCGACTACTTGAGCACAAAGCTGCGGGAGAGACTACTATGAGCATGACCCATTCATGGCAAGACAAGGTAAAAAAACCGAAGAGAAACCGTTATCGCCCCCTGATTTATGTCCTGCTCGCGCTGATATACGTTTGGGCCTTTGCCGGCATCCCGTTCGAGGGCATCAAAGAAACGGCCGGACAAGTGACGAAGGCGATTTTCAGCGGCATTTTCTCCCCCGATTGGGACTACGTCTATCTGCCCGACGGCGAGGATTTGCTGCGGGGACTATTGGATACCCTGGCTATTTCGATCCTGGGCACTGTGGTTTCGACCGTGCTCTGCGTCCCGTTCGCCTTCTGGGCGGCGGTGAACATGAGCCGGTCGCGGTGGATTTCCGGGTCGGGCAAAATGCTGCTGAGCTTCATCCGCACCTTCCCGGAAATCGTTATGGCCCTCCTGTTCATCAAGGCCGTCGGCCCGGGTTCTTTTGCGGGCGTGCTGGCGCTCGGCCTGCACTCCATCGGCATGCTCGGCAAACTGTTTGCCGACGAAGTGGAGAACATGGACACCGGCCCGACGGAAGCGCTCATCGCAGCGGGAGCCACCCGGCTGCAGATTCTGTGGTTCGCCGTGCTGCCGCAAGTGCTGCCGGGCTTCCTTTCCTACACCCTGTACCGGTTCGAGATCAATCTGCGCTCCGCCAGCATCCTGGGGATCATCGGCGCCGGCGGGATCGGGACACCGCTTATTTTTGCGCTCAGCTCGCGAAACTGGGACCGGGTCGGCATCATTCTGCTCGGCATCATCGTCATGATCACCCTCATCGATCTGATTTCCGGCGCGATTCGCAAGAAATTGGTGTAATGATGGGAGACTACGCTGGTTTGGTCCGCTATTTCATATCAATGGGCCAAATTCAACAAAAACGCGCCTAAAAAAGGCCCCTATTCTCCTTCCTGCCAAGGGAGGGAATAGGGGCTTTTAATTGCTCTCAGAGCAGCTTCCGAACATGCTCCTCGATTTTCGCCGGCTCTTCGGTCGGCGCGAAGCGTTTGACCACGCGTCCATCACGGTCCACAAGGAACTTTGTGAAGTTCCATTTTATTTGCTTGGAGCCCAGTATGCCGGGCGCTTCCTTGGCGAGCAGTTGAAACAGCGGATGAGCTTTTTTGCCGTTAACGTCGATCTTCGCAAAGAGCGGGAAATTGACTCCGAAGTTCAACTCGCAGGCCTGAGCGACCTCTTCATCCGTCCCCGGCTCCTGATTGGCAAATTGCCCGCAGGGGAAGCCGAGCACCGCGAATCCCTGCTCCTTGTAAGTATCATGAAGCTGCTGCAGACCTTTGAACTGCGGGGCGAAGCCGCACTTGGTCGCCGTATTCACAATCAGCATCACCTGCCCGCGGTAAGGCTCCAACGTCTGCATTTCGCCCTTAATCGTTTTGACTTCCATATCATAGATGGACATATGTAACGCCTCCATATTTCGCATTAATAGTATATAATTAAATTGTATACAATTTAATTCGACGTGTCAAACTTGGTATGCGAAACGGCCGCTCTTCGTCTTTTGACGCGCAAATCCAGCCAGTGCTATAATTACCGAACAAGTCTAAACAAATTGTATACAATTTCATGGCAGGTGACCGATATGCAGCCTCAAGAATATATGAAACTGGATAACCAGCTTTGCTTTGCTTTTTATACCTGCTCACGGGAAATGATGAAGCTGTACCGCCCGCTGCTGTCTCCGCTCGGGCTGACTTATACGCAGTACATCACGCTGCTCTCCCTCTGGGAGCAGGACGGCGTAACCGTCAAAGAGCTCGGCTCCAAGCTGTTTCTGGATTCGGGCACGCTGACCCCGCTGCTGAAGAAGCTGGAGAATATGAACCTTATTACCCGAACGCGGGATAAGGCGGACGAACGCAGCGTCTTGATTACCCTGACCGACCGGGGCCGGGAACTGCAGGAACAAGCCGCCGAGGTGCCGCTCAAGCTGTACGGCGAGACCCGGGTTACCAAGGAAGATATCGCGGCTTTGCACAAGCATATCCAGGCTTTTTTAAGTAAAATCGCGGAATAAATCCAGCCAAAATCTCCATAATAGGGAAGGTACATCCCAGACCTATGGAGGCGATTTTCGAATATGCTGGACCATCTGGAAAGCAATTACGACTGTGCCCGGGCCGGCGACGATCTGCATCAGCTCAAGCAGGAGCTTGCCGCTTTACGGGGACAAGGAAAGGAAGACCCCCAAACCCAAGAGCACATCCATCGTTTGGAAAACCAGATCTCTTTTATTATGAACAAATGCGACATTAACAACTAGTTGACGCGAAAAATCAAAACACCCGATCCGTTCCATATATAAGGTCCGGCGGGTGTTTTGCGTTGTCCGCCGTTCGGGCTCCGGTTACAATGGTACTGTTCCTGTTTCCATCACCATGAAGAGAGCGGGTGATTCCCATCCTAGACCTTAATGAATTAGCCAGACAAATGTCCGTCGGGGCCGTCGACATCCATGGCGTCTATCTCACCAGCCTGTGCCCCGGCCGCTATTTTGGCCACACGCCTTCCCAGCCGACACCGTATGCCGGGTTTGTGTTCGCCCTACGGGGACAAGCCGTGTTCACCTTTAACGGTACGCCTTACGAGCTGACCCCCGGCCTCGTCGCTCACGGAGCCAAGGGGATGACGCTGCGGGTCGATGTCGGGTCGTCCGGTTTCGATTACGCGTTGGTCCATTACACGTTGAGCGCTCCACCAGAAGAACCGGAAGGCTACACAGGGGCGCATTTCGTGCTGGAGACCGGAATAAATCCGAGCATCACCGAACTGCTTCATATGCTGGAGAGCTCGGTCACGACACCCGGGCACCTGCAGGCGGGCTGTCCGCACCAAGGAATTGTTTTACAGCACGATCTATGAAACGTTCAGCTGCGCCCGCAACCGGATGAACCGCGAAAGCCGAAACGCGGTGGAGCATGTGCTTGATTATATACATACTCACTACACGGAGCCGCTGAACCTGGAGAAACTGGCCGGCCTGGCGGGAATGGACATCAAAAAGTTTGCTTACGCGTTTCATAAATACGCGGGCGTCTACCCGATCGATTACCTGATCCAACACCGGATGAGCCGTGCCCGTGTATTGCTGGCCACCAGCAGCGCCGCCGTAAAGAATATCGCGGAGAGCATCGGCTATGGAGACGCTCATTATTTCAGCAGGCTTTTTAAAAAATACACCGGGTGCAACCCCAGCGAATTTCGCACACGAAACGGAAATAATCCACCTCTCATTGAATAATTGTCTATTCTCAATCCCAGCCCTCCATCGCTATAATTTAACTTGAAAATGAAAATCATTATCAACTAATCGAAGCGAGGGATAGACAAGTGCAAACAACGTTCAAAACATGGGGGATCCTTCCCTTCATCGTTATTTTGCTGTTGATCACGGCGGCCTGCGGAAATGCGACGGCGGGCAACCCGTCCGGGAATGGGAGCAACAAACCGACAGCCGAATCCCAAACGGCGCCGAATTCATCCGGAAACTCCGCCGGAGACGCCGATAACGCGGCCAAATTCCCGATCACCATCCAGCACGCCAAAGGGGAAACCGTCATTCAAGAGAAGCCGAAAAAGGTCGCGGTCACCTACTTCCCATATGCGGATCACCTTTTTGCCATCGGGGAACAGGACGTTGTAGCGGGTGTGGTGGGCCTGAAGTCTTTACAAAACTTCCCGGTCTACGACACGTTCACGAAGCAGGGCCGGATCGCCGATCTGGGCGACACCCTAAATTTGGAGAGCATTCTGGCGCTGGAGCCCGACGTGATTATCGCTTGGGAGGATGATGTGAAGAATTACGACCAGTTGGCCAAAATCGCCGATACGATCGTCATTCCGCAGTCAGAAAACTGGCAGGACACGATTACCAAGGTAGCCTCGGTTCTCGGCGAGGAAGCCAAGGCGGAGCAATATATCGCCGATTACAACGCGAAGCTGGACAAGCTGGCCGGGAAAATGGACCAAACCGGGGCCAAGGGCAAAACCGCCATTTTCATGATGACCTGGGGTAAAGGCTTCAACTACTATGGAGGCGTCCGGATGGAGCCTTACTATGACCGCCTGGGCTTCGCCAAATTCCCCGACATGAAGGATTGGAGCGAGATCAGCCTGGAAGGCGTGGCCGACATCGACCCGGACTATATTTTCCTGGGAGAGGATTTCACCAATTCGGCGGAGTTGACCTTGGAGGAGCTTGGCAAAAGACCCGTCTGGAACAATCTGAAGGCCGTCAAGGGCGGCAACCTCCACGTGATCGATACCGAAATCGTCGGGCCTCTGGCCATGGGCCAGTCGAAAGGGCTGGATGTCATCGAGGAAATTCTGCAAAAGTAAATCTGGCGGAAGGCTCATAAAACCGGTTTAAACAAGGGATGGCTGCACCTGGAAAAGTATGTTACGATCGTTTTGTTCGTTGTATCTTTACGCATCACTCAAGATCATTCCACCAGGAGGGCATCCCTTGAAAGCTCAGTCGCAAACCGCAGCGGAACAGACGGGATCTTCCGTCGGCCGTCCGGCTTCCGCCAAACGATACTTACTGCCTATGGCTACCGTTTTTATCGGTTTTTTGATATTTGGCTTTTCCGAAAATGTGAAGGGGCCGGCCATTCCCCGCATCCAGACCGACTTCCTTCTGAACGAGATGCAGATCGGAACCCTGCTGTCCCTGAATTCGCTAGGCTACTTGCTGGCCTGCTCCTTTACGGCGTTTCTCGTCCGCAAATGGGGGGTCAAATGGGTCAGCCTTCTTTCTTTTGGACTGATGGCCCTTACGGGCGTCTTGATCTTCTATTCCCGGACGTACCCTGCGCTGTCGGGGTCCTATTTCCTGATGAACATCGGCAACGGGATGCTGGAAATCGCCCTGGCGGTGCTGGGGGCGCAGATTTTCACGCGGAATACCGGCACGATGATGAATCTGGCCCATTTTTTCTACGGGCTCAGTTCCACGGTCGCCCCTATGCTCGCCGCGGGCCTGATGACGGTGTCCGTCGGGGGTCATGTACTGGACTGGCGCGGCATGTACATGGTCGTACTGCTGCTGTCGGTGATCCCGATGATCCCCGCCTTCCTCGGCAAGTTCCCGGAGAAGGCGCTGGCGGACGAAGAACGTATCCCGGTCAAAACGCTGATGCGCGACCCGGTCATCTGGCTGGTCGTGATCGTTCTGGCCTTCGGCGTGATTTCGGAGATGGCGGTCGGGGGCTGGCTCGTAAATTTCCTGGAAAAAGCCTACGGCTGGACCAACAGCTCTGCGTCCGGCATGCTGTCCGCCTTCTTCCTGTGCTTCACGTTCGCCCGGCTCGTCGCCGGCCCGATTACGGATAAGATTGGCTACACGCTTTCCTTGATCCTGTTTGCCGGCTTTACCGGGGTCTGCACGTTCGCGGCGATTCTGGCCGGCGAGCCGGGAGCGGCCCTCTTCGCCGTCGCGGGAATCGGCATCGCGCCCGTTTACCCGACCGTCATGGCGCTGATCGCCGACCGGTACCGCCAAAACAGCGACACCGCCATCAGCTTCATCGTCACGCTGATCGGCGTTGGCACCGTGGCCGGCAATTATCTGATCGGCGTCATCACCGACGGGATCAAGCGGGTTTTCCTCGCCAGCCAAGGGCCGGAAACCGGCCTGCTGCGCGGGCTGCAAGCGGGCTACGGCTTCATCGGCTTCTGCGCGGTCATCTGCTCCCTCGCCAGTCTGGCGCTGTACGTTTATTTGAAGAAACGCAAGGAACTGCTTTAAGTTATTAATGCGAACCGCTGAGGAATATCCCTCGGCGGTTCGCATCCTGCACCTAGCCCTGCCACCTTACTAACAGCGCCCCAAAAGGCCCTAATCCGGCCCATTGGAGAAATGGCAGGACACCGCCCCCGTCCGGCCCATCATCAATGAGGGTATTCTCTGCGGCATTTCCCGAGGGCCCCCCTATCCCCGCCGCCCTCCTTTTTCCGAATCTCGTCCATGGTCAATCCGACCTAGCCGAACGGCTCTATCTTGCCGGCGAAAACCGCAAAAAACGATTCCCGACACCACTCATATGTTCCCTCAAATTCCACGGCCATCAAGGTGCCTTGCACACTTCCCCCCCCCCTTCCAACTCAAAAAGATGCAAATCTGCAGGTATTTCGGCCGAATCCCGAGTGGATGCGAAAAAAGATGCAAATCTGCAGGTATTTCTAGCGATTTTAGAGAAGCGAGCCGGTTTCGTCGGAAATTCCTGCAGAATCGCAGGAATTTTCAAATTTTGCCCTCCGCACAAGAAAAAACATGCAGATTTGCAGGAATTCTTATGCTAACAAGGTTGTCTGATAGGGCCCAAAATTCATATTGTCATTTCTAACCAGCGGCCCTATATTTGAGATATCTATTCTATCTCGGGATACAAGAACCCCCGGAGTAAGCGAGGTTTGGTCATGATTCAAACGATCGAGGTAACCAGTTATGTACCGGAGCTGCTGCTGCGGAAGTGGAACGCGCCCGAATGGGACCGCCTTTCCCCCGTAGAAGACGTTCATTCCGGCGCGGTGCTGTTTGTCGACATATCCGGCTTTACACTGCTGAGCCAAAAGCTTGCCCACCAAGGGACGATCGGCCTTGAACAGGTTACGGGCATCCTCAATGCCTGTTTTGACACCATGATCGACCGGATCTCCCGGGCCGGCGGCAAGGTCGTCAGCTTCGCCGGCGACGCCCTGCTGGCGACATGGAGCGAAGGAAGCTGGCAAGCCACCGAGGAAGGCCGCCAGCGCCTGATCCGCCAGGCTGCCGCCTGCGGCCTGGACCTCCAGCGGGAATTGCATCAACGGGAGATCATGGACGGCGTAAACCTGTCGCTGCGGGTCTTTGTAGGCGGAGGCGGCTACACCGTCAGCTATGTCGGCGGTACGGGCGGGCGCTGGGAGCTTGTTTTGCGAGGAGACGCGATCCTGCAGTTAAAGGAATTCGCGGACTCCGCCGAAGTCGGCAAGGTTCTGCTGTCTCCGCAGGCTTTTGCGCAAATCGAAGCGTATGCGGCCGGCCTGGAAACTCCGCTGGAGAACGGGGCGGTGTTTATCTCTTCCTTGCTGCCCGAGGCTTATCCGTCTTCCCCCGGAATCACTCCGGGCGAAGGCGATTCGCCAACCGGACTGGACCCCTCGATGCTCCCGTATCTTCCCCCCGCCCTGCTTGCTTCCGCAGCGGCCGGGGATCATGACTGGTCCGCCGAGCTCCGGCGGATTACCGTAATGTTCATTCATCTTCCGGAGGTGCTGGGGAAGAGCAGCCTGGAGCAGCTCCACCGGATCACGGAACGGATTCAGGCGAGTGTGCAAGCCTACCAAACGGCCATCAACAAGGTGAATCTTGACGAAAAAGGCATCTCCGTCATCGCGGCCGCCGGCCTGCCTTCCCTGACCTACGAGAATGACGCGGCGCGCGCCTTAAAGACGGCGCTGCGCATTCAGGCGGAGCTGCGGGAAGCCGGCATTCCGCACGCGATCGGCGTCGCTACGGGCACGGTGTACTGCGGGTCCGTCGGCAGTGCCTTGCGCCGGGAATACACGATGATCGGCGACACGATGAACCTGGCGGCCCGGCTCATGCAAGCGGCCGAAGACGGCGCGATCTTGTGCGACGAAGCCACCTATGCGGCGGCTTCGGGGGCCATCCGGTTCCAGGCCGGGGAACCGAGGCAGTTCCGCGGCTTCGCCGGCGCCCGCGCGGTCTACGAGGCGCTGGGCATCGGCGCCGCCGAGCGCTCCCCTGCGGGCCGGCGCCGGGGCCGGGCGCAGCAGCCGCAAGCGCTGTTCGGCCGTGACGCTGAACACGGCGCGCTGCGCAGCCACGTCCTGCGCCTGCTCGAGGGCGGCAGCGGCTGCGTCTTCCTCCGGGGCGAAGCCGGTATGGGAAAGACCAGCTTGCTGGGCGAGCTGCAGCAAGAAATTCTCGGCTACGGCCTCCCCTTGTACAACGGTGCCGGGGAAGCCATCGAGCAGCAAACGCCGTATTACCCCTGGCGTAGCATTTTTTGGAACCTGCTGGGGTTGGACCATGTCCCCGCTGCCGAAGCGGACCGGCGTGCGCATGTCCAGCGGATTATTCAGGAGCAGCTGCCGTCCTGGCAGCATCTGTTCCCGCTGCTGCAGCCAGTCGTGCCTTTGGAGATCGCTGACAACGAGTGGACGGCCTCCATGTCGGGCCGGATTCGGGCGGAGAACACCCAGGCGATCTGCCTGGAGCTGCTGCAAAGCCTGATCGGAGGGCAGCGGACCGCCCTGTTTATCGACGACGCCCACTGGATCGACCCCTCCTCCTGGGCGCTGCTGCTCAGCCTTACCGAGCGGCTGCCTTCCGTGCTTATTGTCGCGGCTTTGCGTCCGGATGAAATTTCGCAGCCGACGGAGTCCCGCCAGCTGCAGGATCGCCCCGGCACGGAAACGGTCGACTTGTCGATGCTGGACGGCGGAGAAACGCTTCAACTGATTCAGGATCGGCTCGGGGTGACCTCGCTCCCCAAATCGGTGGTCAACCTGATTTTGGACAAATCGGAAGGCCATCCCTTCTATTGTGAAGAACTGGCCTATACCCTCCGCGATTACGGGTATATCGGCATCGAAAACGGGGAATGCCGTCTTTTGAAGCCGGAGCATGAATTCATGAAGCTTGATTTCCCTCACTCGATCCACGGCATTATCGCCAGCCGCATCGACCGGCTGCCTGCGGAGGAACAGCTCGTTCTAAAAGTGGCCAGCGTGATCGGCAGACATTTCACCTATTCCGCGCTCCAGGGGATTTTGCCGGTGCCGACCGCGGACAACGCGCTATACGGCCGGCTTGATACGCTGGAACAGGTCAACCTGACTCTGCTGGAAAGCAGGGAGCCCGAATTAATGTATATTTTCAAGCATATTATCACGCAGGAAGTTACTTACAATCTGCTCCTGCACGCCCAGCGCCGCCAGCTTCACCGTGAACTGGCCCTGTGGTACGAACAGCAGTATCCGGACGCCCCGGCTTATTACAGCGTGCTGGCTTATCACTGGTCAAGAGCCGAGGACACGGCAAGAAGCATGCACTACCTGGAAAAGGTCGGACGCCTGGCCCTGCAGAGCGGTGCTTACCAAGAAGCGGTTCACGTCCTGTCCGAGCTTGTGGCCAAGGCCGAAGCCGCCGATACGCCGAAAGCGGACCGGGCCAAATACCGGCGCCTGCTCGGCGACGCTTATATGGGGGTCGGAGACATGGAGCAGGCGGTCCCTTGTCTGGAGGAAACGCTCGATTTGCTCGACATGCACTCCGCCAAGTACACCGAACGCATCAAAAAGCAAATGTCCCGCCAAATGGTGGTTCAAGTATGGCACCGCCTAAAGCGGTCGGTGGGATTCACCCCCACCTCGAAGCCTACGCCCGCCGTGGCCGAAGCGGTTCATTGCTATCACTGTCTGGCGGAGATCGCGTTTTTTAACAATCAGAACGTGCGGAACCTGTACTATTCGCTCCATGGACTGAATCTGGCCGAGACGTTCGGCGCTTCCAAGGAACTGGCTATCATTACGGGGAATATGTGCGTCACCGCGGGAATCATGGGTTGGCGAAGACTGGCCCGCTCTTATGCCAAGCAGGCGCTGGACGCGGCCGAAGCGCTCGACGATCTCTCCACCAAAGCCTGGGTCTACATGGACATCTCGCTGAACAACATCGGCAGTGGAGTATGGGAGACAGCCGGCGACTTGGCGCAACGGGCCATGGCGATTTACGAGAAACTCGGGGACCGCCGTTACTGGGAGGCCTCTTCCTACCTCTATGTAAAAACACTCGCTTATCATTTTTCCGATTACGACGCCAGTATGGCCCTGGCCTCCGATATCTATGAGTCCGGGGTGCAAAGCGGGAATGCCCAAGCGAAATCATGGGGACTCATGGCTCTTTCCGAAGGGCTGCTGTATTGCGGCCGCATTCCGGAGGCTGTCGAAAGGCTGGAAGAAGCCGTGTCCCTCATTCCGGTCAACATCGGCATGACCGAGGAGCTTCGCGTCTACGGTCTGATGGCGTTAGCCCGACTCAAGGAGGGGCGGCCGGAGGAGGCGCTAACTTATGCGGAAAAAGCGCTCGCCCTCATCCGGCAGTCCTCGCCCGCTGCATACTACTCCTTCGACAGTTATGCGGCTGTGACGGAAGCATTGCTGACGCTGTGGGAGAAGAAACTGGGGGGAGGCATCGATCTCGGCCGGGAAGCCTGGAAACTGCAAAGTCTGGCGGAAGAAGCCTTGAAAGGACTTCAGGCTTTCGCCGGCGTCTTCCCGGTCGCCAAACCGCGCGCCGAATTGCTTACGGGGGTCTACCAGCGGCTGAAGGGCTTCCCGCAAGTCGCCTTCCGCTGCTGGAGTCGCGGCATCAAGGAGGCCAAGCGGCTCAAGATGCCTTACGAAGAGGCGCTGGTCCAGTTGGCGATGGCCCGGGCTCTCGCGCCCGATTCGCAGCAAGGTGCGGATTGCGCCGCCGCGGCCCGGCAATTATACAGCAAAATGGGAATTCCTTATCCGGAGGAGCAGTGACGGCGGGATTCCACGCTCCGGGATGCTTGCAATAAAGCAAGCGAGCAAGCAGGAATAACCGGTCCATCTGTCGAACAACAGAGGAGATTATTTTACTTCATAAGGGGGATGCAACAACATGCTTTTTGTTCTTCTATTCTGCGCGGCCATGTATGTTCTGTTTGCGGGGGCCTACTTCTCGCTGGCCAAAAAGGCGGGGCTGGACGATATCGCCTGGTTTGCCTTTGTGCCGATTCTGAACACCATTCTGCAGCTGAAAATGATCAAGGAAAGCGGCTGGTGGGTCTTGATGTACCTCGTGCCGTTCGCCAATCTGGTATTTGCCATCATTTGGCAGGTCCGACTGCTTAACGCTTTCGGAAAAAGCGGCGCCTACGTCCTTTTCTGCATTTTCCTGTCGCCGGTGTACGCCATTTTGTGGCTCGTCTGGGGATATTCCAGCAAAACGATGTATGTGCTCGATTATCGGGTTCCACCGCAAGGTTATATGGCTTAAAATAGGCCGCAGCATATCAAAAGACCGGGGCTATTCTGGCATCCCCGGTCTTTTTGTTGTTGTTGATTTAAGATACCGCTTGAGCTTTCACAAACTTGGTGAACAACCCCCGCACCAACGGTCCCATCACCAGCAGTTGCAAAGGATAGGCCATCACGAAATTCTGGCAGAACGTTCTGAGGTAACTCATGACCAGAGAACCTTCTCCCGGACTGCCAACGAGATTGGACATCACCAGCCCGAACAGAGACATGAAAAACACCATGCCGATCACCATGCAGGACGAAACGGCAAGGATGACCTGTACCTTCTTGGTCTTATTGATCGGCAGCTTGAACGCCGCCTTTCTGGCAAAGGGACCTACGATGAACATTTCCAAAGCCATCGCGACCACAAACCCGGCTAGATACTGAATGATCATGTCGGCAAAGCTTAAGGTTCCGATCATGTCATGAATCAGCAAATTATAAGTTGTCATGCATACAACCATCCCGAAACACATCATCAAACCAAAGTACAGCGCTTCTCTCTTTGTAGTTGGCACTCCGCTCCACCTCTCTTTTTATTCGGCTTGATCAGTATATCGATTTCAAACTTTGTCTCGTAAGTGAACAAATTGCGAACTTTCTTTGACACACACTAAAATAGGGGGTCTCCGATC
This sequence comes from Paenibacillus faecis, assembly GCF_008084145.1. Lineage (GTDB taxonomy): Bacteria > Bacillota > Bacilli > Paenibacillales > Paenibacillaceae > Fontibacillus > Fontibacillus faecis. The sequence goes on from NZ_VSDO01000003.1 coordinate 445,483, forward strand.
GAATCGGAAATCCCCTTTTGGAGTTCAGTGCAGTTCAGTGCTTACAGCTCAATCGTCATCTGCCGAATGGACGGGTGCGCAGCCACCCGCACGCCCTGCGGGCCTTCCTGCGGGTCCCCGCCTTCGACGGAGGCGATTCTGCTGATGCCGCGAAGCACCAGCTCCCAGGGTTTACCCACCGTCCCCTCGACGATGACGGCAAGCCGCTTGCCCGTCCGCTCCACCCGTACCTGCAGCTCGGTTCGGCCTTTGTCATTGCATACCGATACGGTAGCCGTACGTCCCTCGTCCAGTTCAAACAGATGCAGGGCCACGCCGTCCGCGTAATCGTAGTCCGGCCGCAGGTCGTTGGCTCCCACCGCGATCAGGCTGCCCGGGCGCGCCATCAGCGGCAGGCTGAAGTAATCGTGCCGCTCCTGCACCCATCTTCCCCCTTCGATTACATCGCCGCTCAGGAAGTTCGTCCAGCGCCCTTCCGGCAAGTAATATTTGGCCGCTCCTTCGCCGTTGAAAATCGGAGCGACCAGGAAGGCGTCGCCGAGCATATATTGACGGTCCAGCGTTTCGCAGGCCGGATCTTCCGGGAATTCCAGAACCATCGCGCGCATCACCGGCACGCCCGTATGGGTCGCCTCTACGGAAGTGCTGTACAAATACGGCATCAGCGTCGATTTCAGCTTGGTGAAAAACCGCAGCACATCGCTCGCTTCCTCGTCAAACAGCCAAGGCACCCGGTAGGACTGGCTGCCGTGCAGGCGGCTGTGCGACGACAATAGTCCGAAAGCGGCCCAACGTTTGTAAAGGTCCGGGGTCGCCGTATTTTCAAACCCGCCGATATCATGACTCCAGAAGCTGAACCCCGACAGCCCCAGCGATAATCCGCCGCGAAGCGTCTCCGCCATCGAAACGTAGGTCGCCGAGCAATCGCCGCCCCAATGCACCGGATACTGCTGGCCGCCGGCCGTGGCCGAACGGGCGAAGACCATCGCTTCGTTTTTCCCCTTCGCCTCCTCCAGCACCTCAAACACCGCCTTGTTGTACAGATGCGTGTAGTAGTTGTGCATTTTTACCGGGTCCGATCCGTCATAATAGACGACATCCGTCGGAATACGCTCGCCGAAATCGGTTTTGAAGCAATCGACGCCCATGTCGATCAACGCCCTAAGCTTATCCTGATACCATTTCACCGCGGCGGGGTTGGTAAAGTCCACGAGCCCCATGCCCCCTTGCCAGCGGTCCCACTGCCAGACGTCGCCGTCCTTCGTTTTGACCAGATACCCGTTGGCCTTCCCCTCATCAAAGAGATACGATTGCTGGGCGATATAGGAGTTGATCCAGACCGAGATGTTCAAGCCCTTGCTTTTCAGCCGGTTCAGCATGCCCTGCGGATCGGGAAACACCTCCGCGTCCCATTGAAAATCGCACCAGTGGAATTCCTTCATCCAAAAGCAGTCGAAATGGAACACATGCAAAGGAATGTCGCGTTCGAGCATCCCGTCAATGAAGCTGTTGACCGTCTCTTCATCGTAGCTGGTCGTAAACGAGGTGGTGAGCCACAGCCCGTAGGACCAAGCCGGAGGCAGCGCCGGTTTCCCCGTCAGCTTCGTGTAATTGTTCAGCACTTCCTTCAGGCTGGACCCGCCGATAATGTAGTATTTCAACGATTCGCCGGGGACGCTGAATTGGACCTTGGATACGACTTCGGAAGCCACCTCGTACGAAACGCGTTCCGGGTGGTCCACAAACACGCCGTAGCCGTAGCTCGACAAATAGAACGGCACGTTTTTGTAAGCCTGCTCGCTGCAGGTTCCGCCGTCTTCGTTCCATAGGTCCACGACCTGGCCGTTTTTGACAAACGGCGTAAATCTTTCGCCGAGCCCGTAAATGTATTCCCCGACGCCGAGATCCAGCTGTTCCCGCATGTACGTGGACTGGTCGGGCATTTTAAGGTGTCCCGGACTCTTGTAGCCGCTGCCGGTCAATCTTTTGCCGTTGTACATAAAATGCGTGCTCCAGCCCTCGTTCTTGTGCACTTCCACGCTGAGCCTTCCGCTGGTCAAGCTGGCAATCTCCTCGCCGTTCTCGATTTGAACCTCCACCGCTTCGTCGACATGCTTGGCGAATTCCGGCCCCTTCGGCAGCCTGCCGCCGTGATGGACCAGTTCCACCGCGATTACGTCGGGCATCGGCGAAGTGTAGTTGACTGTCAAAACCGCGGTGTTGAGCGTGTCGCCGCGGGTGATGATTTTTTTGCAAGAGGCCAGTATGGTCAGCTTCTCCGGCGCGGTTCGCACGCCGCGTACCTCCACCGGATAGTTCAAGGTTACTCCAGGTCTTACGTGCCAATATCCATCCGTAAATTTCATCCCTGTTCCTCCACCTGTCTATATTTATATTTTTTATCTTGTATCGCTCTTTCTACTGTCCAGCGTCCAGCCTACCGCCCAGCTCCGGCACGACATCTGTCGGCCCCCGGCCCGTCAAGGCGTTCACCAGATTGGTGACGGCGGACATCGCCATCCGGTTGCGGGTTTCGGCGGTGGCCGAGCCGATATGCGGCAGCGTGACCACGTTGTTCATGCCCAAAAACGGGTGCCCCGCTCCGATCGGTTCCTGCTCATACACATCCAGCCCCGCGCCGGCGATCAACCTGCCTTCCAACGCGCGAATCAAGGCCTCCTCCTGAACGGTTTCGCCACGGGAGACATTGACGAAAACCGCGCTCCGCTTCATAAGCTTAAACCGCTCTTCATTCATCAAATGCCGGGTTTCGGGGGTGAGCGGGGTCAGGAGCACCACGTAATCGGACGTTCGAAGCAGTTCCTCCAGCGAGGAGTAGCCTACACCGAGCTGCTGCTCGACCTCCGGCTTGCGGCTGCGGCTGTAATAGACGACGTCCATTTCAAAGCCGAGGCGGGCCCGCCGGGCCACCGCTTCGCCGATCCGGCCCATGCCGATGATGCCGAGCCGCTTATGGTGCACATCCAAACCGAACAACTGCTCATCCATTCCCGATACCCAGCGGCCTTCCTTGACCAGCCGATCCAGCTCGGCCACCCGGCGGGCCGACGAAAGAATCAGCGCCATGGCGAGGTCGGCCACCGTGTTGTCCAACACGTAAGGGGTGTGGGTGGCTAAAATGCCCCGTTCTCGAAAAGCCCGCAGGTCCAGATTGTTGTAGCCTGCCGACAAGTTGCTGACGACCCGCAAGGCCGGGCCTGCCTTGAGTACGCTCCCGTCGATCGGCGTCCCTGTCACGAGGAGACCCTCCGCGTCTCCGATTCGCTCCGCCAGCGTATCGGCGTCGATCTCACCCGGGCCCCGCCAATAGGAACATCGGCAATGCCGTTCCAGAAAAGCGGCCGCCGGTTCGGGCAAGCTTCTTGCAATGTATACCTTCGGTTTCATCAGGCGTTTCCCGCCTCCTTTACTTGCCGAAGAATCGGCTATACGATTAGTCCTTCATCGCACCCGCGGTCACGCCGCCTACGACGTACTTCTGCATCGAAACGAAAATCACGATGATCGGCAGCGCCGCCAGCGTAGCGACGGCCATCAGATTGTTCCACTCGGTGCCGTATTGCCCGATAAAGCGGTAGAGTCCGAGCGTCAGCGGGCGGACTTCATTGCTCGACGTCAAGGTCAAGGCAAAGATGAAATCTCCCCAGCCGAACAGGAAGCAGAACGCGCCGACCGTCATAAGCCCCGGCTTTACCAGCGGCAGAATAATTTTCGTGAACGAAGTGAATTTGTTGCAGCCGTCGATTTTGGCCGCCTCCTCCAACCCGCCGGGCAAGGCGAGGAAAAAGGGACGGAGCGTAATGATGGCAAAAGGCAGCGAGTGGATCAGATCGGCGAAGATGAGTCCCGCAAAGTTGTCGATCAGCTGCACCTTCGAGAACATCATGTAGAGCGGCATCGCCATCATAATCCCCGGCAGCATCTGAATGGACAGCACCGAGATCATGATCAGCGCCTTCCCTTTGATCGACAGCCGGGCCAGCGCATAAGCCGCCGGGATCGAGAGGAGCAGCGAGAGCACCATCGTGCCGGTCGCGATAATAAAGCTGTTGCCGATATAACCGATCATGTCCTGATTGCGGACAAAATTGTTGATGTAGGACTCCAACGTTGCGCCCACCGGCAAAATATGCGGCGGATTATGATACAGCTCGGTCACCGGGGTCAAGGACGTTTTGACCATCCAATACACCGGAAAAAGAAACACGATCATGATGACGACGCTGATGAGAGTCGCACCGGCCAAACGCCATTTTTGGCTGCGCATTAGTGCACCTCCTCCTTACTGGACATTCTCAGGTACACGATCGAAATGACGACCAGGATCAGGAACATGATCATCGATACCGATGCGCCCTGGCTGAACTCCAAAGTCGTAAACGACAGCTGGTACGCATAGATCGGCAATACGGTCGAAGAAGTCACCGGTCCGCCCTGCGTCATAATAAAGATCAAATCGAAGACCTTGAAGGTGTTGATAATGCCCAAAATCAGCAGCACGAGAATGGTCGGACGCATCAGCGGCAGCGTAATATGCCGGAATTGGACAAGCCGGTTGGCGCCATCCAGTTTGGCCGCTTCGTACAGATGATCGGGCAGCCCCTGCAGCCCCGACAAAAGAATGATCATATTGAACGGAATCCCGATCCAGATGTTGGCGACTACCGTGCCGAGCAAGGCCGTGCTTCCCTCGCTAAGCCAGTTGATCGGCCGATCGATGATTCCCAGCGTTTGCAAGAAGTAATTGATGACCCCGAAGTCCCCCGACATCATCCACTGAAACACGGTACCGCTGATGACCACGGGCATCATCCAGGCCAGCAGCATTAGAGAACGGAACAGATTGCGTCCCGGGAATTTCAAATTGAAAAATAAAGCCAAAGCAAAGCCGATCGTAAATTGGAAAAAGATACTCACCACGGTAAACACCGCGGAATTCTGCAAGGCCGTATAGAAAACCGGGTCCTTCAACGATTTGATATAGTTGGAAAAACCGACGAAATCATGCTCACCGCTCAAGTTATAGACGTTCACGTTTTGAAAGCTCAGCAGCAGATTGTAAATCAGCGGAAATCCGATAAAAATGACCATAAACACGAGCGCCGGCAAAACGAACAAATAGTTGTTCCATGACGAGAACCATTTTGCCCGGCGGGATAAGGCGTAGCTCCCGTTCGCTCCGGATTTGTGGGACATGACTTCTCCCCCTGTTTCTTTGGAATGGGGGATGCCGACTCGGCATCCCCGGTGACAAACTAAACTTTGGTGGTTTTTATTCTTATTTCTTCACCAGCGGATCGATTTTGCCGGCCGCTTCCTGGACGGCTCGCTCAGGCGCTTTGCTGCCCGTGATGACTTGCTGCAGCATGATTTGAACAGCCTCGGACATTTTCGGATATTCCGGACCGTAGGCTCTCGCTTTGGCCACTTCCATCGCATCCGCAAACACTTTCAAGTCCTTGTCGTCCTGCCAGAATGGATCCTGCAGCAGGTCGGAGCGGCTCGGGAGCCGTCCCGCCGCCTGTACAAACGCTTTCAAACGATCGGGCTCGTTGGCGAATTTGATAATGTCGAAGGCGATGTCTTTGTTTTTGGAGGCGTTGGTAATCGCCCAGTTTTCGCCGCCGAGAATCGTTCCGCCCTGCTTGTTGACCGGCAGCTCGACGACGCCCCAATTGACTTTTCCTTCTTTTTTGAGCAAAGGAATCTGCCAGGTGCCGTTCATCATCATCGCTACCTTGCCGGTGGAGAACTGAACGACGGTGTCGGACTGCTTCTGGTTGATGACTTCCTTGGACATATAACCGTTCTTGACCATATCGGAGACCAGGGTCGCCGCTTCGATCGTGCCCGGGCTATTGAAGTTCGTCAGGTCGGACCCGGCCTGGTACATCAGGGGAAGGAACTGGAATGTGCCTTCTTCCGTTTTGACCGCGGTCATCGCAAAACCGTAAACATCCTTGGTGGTAAGCTGTTTGGCCGCTTCCTTCAGCTCTTCCCAATTGGCGGGAGGGGTCAGGCCTTTCGCTTCAAACATATCCTTGTTGTAATAGAGCGCCAGATTGTTGCTGCCGATCGGCACGCCGTAGTTCTTGCCTTCATAAACGGTAGAAGACCAAGGACCTTCGAAGTACTTATCCGCCTGGCCCCACTCCTTGATCGGCTCGGTCAGGTCCGCGAGAATGCCGGCCGCGGCAAAAGCCTGGTGGTCCGGGTTATCGATCCAGACGATATCCGGCATGTCGTTACCGACGGAACCGAGGAGCAGCTTGTTCTTGATATCCGCAAAAGAGATATAGGTGCGTTCGATTTTGACGTTCGGATGGGCCGCCTCATATTCGGAAATGATCGTTTTGATGGCGCCTTGGGTGGCGTCGCTGGTCATGGAATCCCACCACTTAATGACGACCTTGTCGCCCTCTTGGCCGGAGCCGCCGGACCCGCCCGAACCCGACTCCGTTTTTGGAGCGCACGCGGACAATACGACGAGAGCAGCCACCATTAACATCATGAGAGCCCTTACATTTTTGAACATTGCCTTTCCCCCTAGTCTTCTTGGTTTGTAAGTTTGTATTTGCATGCACTGCCGTTTTCGTTTTGGAGTTGCTCTAGTTTAAAAACGGAGGCAGTAATACCGATTGTGGGTGAGTCGAAGTGAAGGCATCAAATTAAAGCTACTTATTTCATCATAAAATGATGTACGTACATCATTTTTACGGTAAAAAACTGCGTTATTACGCAGGGCGTGGTTTAGATGTAATAACGCGCGTTTTCCTTGGTCACCAATTCCAGCTTGGTGATGTTTTCTTTCAACCCGACTTTGTGGCCGGAAACCAGGTGGTCGAACATCGCCTTGACCGTCAGGTAGCCCTGATTGACCGGATCCTGGCAAATCGTCGCGGTGACGATCCCCCGCTTCATGTATTGGTAGGTTTCCTCCGTCATATCATGGCCGATGAGAACCGGGCGGTGTTCCAGTTCAAGCTCCTCCAAATGCTTGGCGACTACATCCAGGCGGGCGCTGGACACGTAAATTCCGTCCACTTCCCGGAAGTAATCGGCAAACGCGTCGGGCGAGTCGTAATCTTCCTGCCGGAGCTTGAGCGGACCGACCATTTCAATGTGATCGTACTCGCTCACCACTTCGCGGAACCCGGTAATCTTCTGCTGCATTTGAAAGTTGGTGTATGACATCACCAGCCCTACCCTCGTCTTCCCGCCGAGGAACTTGCACAGCGCGTCCGCCGCCAGACGGCCGGCAATCCGGTAGTCGCAGCCGACGTAGAACAGCCGCTTGCTCAGCGGCGAATCGCTGTTAAACGTACAGACCGCCACCCCCTGATCCATGCCATGGTCGATCAAATCGGCCATTTCCTGAGGATCGTTCGGCGACAGCGCGATGGCGTCGTAATTCCCCGAATCGATCAGTTCCTGTACAATCTTCTTCTGCGGCTCCAGTTCGTATTTCTCGGAACGGATGATGCTGACGTGAAGCCCGTAATCGCGAAACTCATCGATGGCGATCTGCACGCCTTTCTCCACCTGTGTCCAAAAATACTCTGGAAGCTCCGGGAATACCATCGCCATATGATAATCATTCTTCCGCGACAGAAAGCTCGCCGATTTGTTCGGCATGTAGTTCAATTCCTTGATCTTCTCCATCACTTTGTCATAAGTCTGGCGCTTCACATTTCCCCGGTTGTTCAACACCCGGTCCAGCGTAGCCGCGGATACCCCGATCTGCTTCGCCAGTTCTTTCAGCGTCAATCGTCTCTCTTGTCCCATACTCTATCCTCTGCCATTTCTTTTTTTCTTGGCTTTTATGGTCCCATCATATCAACCGAACATTTTTATGTCAACGCTTTCATGATATTTGTTTGACTTTTTTTGATTTACGTACATCATTTATTTATTTGGCGAGACGCCGGGCAAGTTCCAACGGGCGTAGGCCCCGTAGCGCCTAGAGCCAGTTTAACAACTGGTACTGGTATGGGGTGCCGTTGGCGGTGCTGTACTCGTCAGCACCACATTGGGCTTTTGCGGCGTGCTGCAAACTTATCGGCAGTCCGGGGCGCTCAGGAAAGATAAGGGCCAAATGAGGCGCTATTTTGTCGAATTTGCCTCTTCGGCGTGAAATAGCGCACTAGCGTTGCATTAAGTAATTTGATTATGAATAATTCCCCTAAATTTACTTTTAATCAATATTTTTACATTATGTTTTTCTTGGTTAAACAAAAAAAGCTAAGGGGGAAAAGGCCCTACGCATTATCCTTTTTTTTGAAAATTACTATTCCTGTTCATTTGTCATTAGCGTATGATCAGTCTCGGCTCCATTGACTTCTTTGCTTTTTTTGGTGGCCTGCCATTTCGCTTGGTTCGCCCCTTCGAGGTTCGTGTTGGCTTGCGGTAGAGGGCTTTCATCAGATCTTCCCACGGCTTTTCCGCATAGATACGAATCAGTTGAAGAAGATCCCACATCGATTTTTTACAGTCCAGGGTCAACTTGACGAGCAAGCATAAAGCATAGGCGATTAAAGCGATATACATTTGGTTCCAGATGACTTCTGGCGTATATCCATGTGGTTTAACTAATCGAATATGCTGTTTGACCCACTTAAAAAACAACTCGATGTGCCAACGATTTCGGTAAATCTCAGCGATTTGGTGTGCAGACAAGTCAAAACGGTTCGTTACAAGGCGATAAGTACGCTTCTGGTCATCATAAAACTCAATTAGGCGAAAAACCCCAGGCAAGCCCGGAAGCTTCACATCAGCATCACGGATGAAACCCTTCTGTCTTTTGGGCAGTTCCCTTTCCCGGATGATCGTTAGCCGGCTATTTTCCTTGACGCGACATACAAATTTGATCTTGTCCTCTAGCCATTGTTGAAAATGCTCGTACACTTGGTAACCACGATCCATCACATAAGTCGCGTCTTTGTCGACCGTGAATTCAAGAGCCACTTCATGGTCCGCGATATCCTTGGTGGAGGCGATGATTTTACCCGGATACATGGTTTTGGAGTCCACCACGACCAAGGAGGTGTGCATCTTCGCGCCGTGATTGGTTTCTGAACAGTAGCACCATTTTGCGAGAATAGGTGGCAGAGTAACTCCCGTCGAATCTAAGAGATTTAGTTTACCAATACCCGGAGTAATTCCCTTCAAGTTCTTCGTTTGCTGCTTGATTCGTTCCATGATCGAGAAAAAGAGCGTTTGAAGATTTGCCATAGGCAGTTGCTTCATTTTTCGTGATAACTGGGCAGCACTGATACTTTCGAGTTGAAGGAATTTCTGAAAATCGCGATTGGCGGCTAAATGCTCTGCTATCACTTTATAGGAACCGCGCTGGTGCAACTGAGCCTCAATAAACAGAAGAGTCGCAGAACCGACAAAAAATTTCCGGGCACGATAATCCAAAGATGTATTACGAGAAGGGTCCACATTTAATAACTTTAGACATTGACAAATGACAGTTTGATTAGGTACGTTATCCATAGTCATCTCCTTATTGTTGAGGCGTTTTTATGGATAACGCGAGGGTAACTCAACAATAGGAGATGTCTTCTTTTTTGTCTGCGAAATTTAATGCAACGCTAGTGGAAATAGCGGTCATTTGAGGCCTTATTTTAGAGGAATAGGGCAAAAAAAACGATTTTCGAGCCCGTACCGGGAAAATAAGCCCCCTTTTGACCGCTATTTTCCCCGAAAAAGCGAATCTGGCCGAAATAACGGCCCGAAACGCCGCTATTATAACGGGCGGCAAGAGGGATAGCGGATAGGCCGCACCCTGTCGGGGGTTTAGTGCAACGACAGTCCGGGCCGCAAGGCCGCTAACTTCAGGCCGTGGGCCGGATTTGGCCGGCTCCTTCCTGCTGTAGCTCCGGATTTAAATGCTTCTTCCTGCTATAGCTCCGGATTTAAATGCTTCTTCCTGCTATAGCTCCGGATTTGAATGCTCTTTCCTGCTAATTCTGATTTAGCCAGCCCCAGCCTGCTATAGCCGGATTTTAGCCTTCCTCATCCTGCTATCTCCGTTCCACCCAAGCGCCGCTTTCCCGATTTCGGCTGAACTAGCGTAAAGTTTTCCGCCGATTTCCGAAGTTTTCCGCCGATTTCCGAAGTTTTCCGCAGTTTTCCGGTTTCCCGCGATCCCCCCTTTGCTTCCGGGCAGCTTCCTCACGAACAGGACGGGGGGTGGGGTAAATCCCCGCTAACTCGCGCCAAAAAAACCGCCCAAAAAGCGCGCGATAAAGCTCGCGCTTCCGGGCGGTTCACGATCAAGCGTGCTCCAGCCGCTTAATCTGCTTGCTGCGCAGCTGGCCGCAGGCGGCATCGATGTCGGTGCCGTGCTCGAGGCGGATGCTGCAGCTGACGTTTTGCTTCTTCAGCGCATCGTAGAAGGCCAGCACGGCTTCCTGATCGCTGCGCTGATATTGGCTGTGCTCATCGACGGGGTTGTACGGAATGAGGTTCACATTCACGTACGGCCTCCGGTCCCCGATGAGCTCCGCGAGCTCCAGCGCCTGCTCCCGCTGGTCGTTCACTTCGCGCAGCAAAATATACTCCAGCGTAATCCGCTGATTCGTTTTCTCCAGGTAGTAATCGATAGCCTGCATCAGCGTTTCGATCGGAATCGCGCGGTTGATCTTCATGATCCGCGTGCGCAGCTCATTGTTCGGCGCATGCAGCGATACCGCCAGGTTGACGCGCAGGTTCAGATCCGCGAACTCCCGGATCTTGTCCGCCAGGCCGCTCGTCGAAACGGTGATATGTCTCGGTCCGATCGCCAGCCCTTTCGGATCCATCACCGTCCGCAGGAAATTCACCAGATGCGTGAAGTTATCGAACGGCTCGCCGATGCCCATCACCACGATGTGGCTGACGAGCTCCCCTTGTCCCGATTCGTCCAGGAACAGCTGGACCTTCATGATCTGCTCCGCGATCTCGCCGGAGGTCAGATCCCGGCTTTTCTTAAGCAATCCGCTGGCGCAGAAGCTGCAGCCGATATTGCAGCCGACCTGCGTGGTCACGCAGACGGACAAGCCGAACTTGTGCCGCATCAGCACCGTCTCGATCAGGTTGCCGTCGGCCAGCCGCAGCAGGAACTTAACGGTCCCGTCCGCGGACTGCTGCTTCGTATGCACTTCCAGCGTTTGCAACGAAAAATGCGCCTCCAGCAGCTCGAGCGTCTCCGGCCTAACCTCGCTCATTTCCCCGAAATTTCTGGCCCGCTGCCGATAAAGCCCTTCCCATACCTGCAAGGCGCGCGATTTCTTCTGCCCATGCTCCTCCAGCCAGGTACCGAGCTGCTCTAAAGTCAATCCATAAATGGATGGTTTATTCATAGTTCTGCCTCTTTCTATGCGCAAACTCTGCAATGGTTCAATCTGTTCTATTGTCCCAAATTTTCAATATGAACACAAGCAAGTTTCACGTGGCAGATTCTATAAGTTAAACTATTGATTTACTCGTAAGCCAGCCGTGTGAAATGTTCTTTCCGATCACTGCCTGCCCGCGCCTGCGGCCGTTTCGTCTTTCCGGCCCTCTCCCATCGGAAGCGTCACCGTGACGACCGCGCCGCCGTCCTCACCCCGGCTGGCCGCGATCTCCCCGCCATGTTTGTCGACGATGGTTTTGGCAATATAGAGGCCAAGGCCCGCATGTCCCTTGCGCCGGCTCACGCCCGTTCCGCCCTGGTAAAAGGCCTGGAACACCTCCGCCTCCTTACCCGGCTCAAATCCGGGGCCATTGTCGGCCAGTACCAGCTCCAACCGCTCCCCGCCGATCCGCGCGGTCAGCCGGATCTCTCCCCGCTCCGCAAACCGGAGGCTGTTGGAGACCAGATTGTCCAGCACCTGCGAGAGGCGGTCCGGATCGGCAAGCAGTTTGGGGCTTTCCGGAGTTTCCCTGGCATCGGTCATCCGGCATACGAACCGGACGCCTTCTTTTTCGCACCAGGATTCATATTCACCGGCCTTCTCCTCCAAGTACTCCGCGGGATCGAACGCCACCTTGCCGAGTTGAAAAGAGTCCTGCTCCAGCACCGCCGTCTGGTTCAAATCCCGCACCAGCTTGACCGCCCGATCGACATTCGCCTTGATGACATGCAGGTATCGGTCGAACCGGTCGATATTCCGCCGCCTCGCTTCCTCCAACCCTTCCACGTGCCCCTGAATCACAGTCAGCGGTGTGCGGATATCATGGGCCAGGGCCGCGATCATCTCTTTGCGATCCTTCTGCAGCTTCCACTCCCGGTGAAGTGAATCCGCCAGCTCCTTCCGCATTCGCTCGAACGCTCCGGTCAAGTCGCGGATCTCCGTAATCGTCCCGCCCTGCGTCAACGTAAATTGCAAATCCTGCTGCCGGATGTGGCCCGTTGCGGTGATCAGCTGATCGAGCGGCCCCTTGATTTCCCGGTCAAAACGGCGCACGAACAGAATCGTAAACAGAACGATATAAACGAAAGGAATGCAAAGGAAGAGGGGAACTCCCGCTTTGACCAACAGGGAATCCGAAGCGCGGATCGGCGTGACTTTCAGCTTGTAGGACAACAGGAGGGCCCCGCCCATTTGATCATGCCCGTCAAGCAGCGGGACATATTGGATATAGTCGTGTTCCGATCCCCGCGCGACCTTGTTTAAACGTTCCATAAGCTTCGCCGGCGGCACATCCGACCGATCCGGGTAAGTACCGTAGAGAAACTCCCCCGATTTGTCGACCACTTTATATTTGAACCCCTCCGGCGGAATCACGGCATCCAGCTCGGAAGCCGCCGCGGGATCGAGCACACGTCCCCCCTCCTCCCATAAGCGTTCCTGGATGCCGGGAATCATCCGCTCGTAATAATTCTCGCTATTGACTCTCGATTGCCCGATCAAGAGCATGACGCACCAGGTCAGCAGCGTGCAGACGAGGCTTAACGTCAAAATCCAGACGATCATCCGGTGCAGCCGGGTACGAATCGATACGGGCTTCATTTCCATTTGTAACCGACTCCCCACACGGTCTGAATGTAATTATCATCCGGCGAAACGGCCTGAAGCCGCGCCCGGATTTTTTTGATATGCTCCGTTACCGTCGAGTCGTCCCCGTCGGCTTCCAGGCCCCATACCCGTTCATAAATATGCTCCCTGGAAAAAACATGCCCCCGATTCAACGCCAGCAGCCAGACGATCTCGAACATCTTCGCGGTCAACTCGACTTCCTCGCCCCGAATCCGCACCGTACGCCGGTTATAGTCGATCGTAAGATCGCCGAACCGGAGAATTTCCTCCTCGCGGGATTCCGATTGGCGGCGCTCCCGGCGCAGATGGGCGTGAACGCGGGCTTTCAGCTCGGACAGGCTGAAGGGCTTAACGAGGTAGTCGTCCCCTCCGACCACCAGACCCTTAATGCGGTCCGCTTCCTCCTGGCAGGCGCTCAGAAAAATAATCGGCCCATGCACCGCAGACCTGATCCGCTCGCACACCTCAAAGCCGTTCATGCCGTCCATCATGACGTCGAGCAGCACGAGCTGCGGTCCTTTTTCGGCCTGGCGAACCGCCTCTTCTCCGTTCCGTGCCGTCAACACCTCATAACCTTCATCCTCCAGCGCATCGCGTAAAAAGGACACGATGTCCGCTTCGTCATCTACAATCAACACCGTTGTGTCCGGCATGTCCATCACCTTTTTCTTCTAATCGTATCGTTTAATTCTAACAAAATCATAACCCGTCGGTTACGAACTTTTCTTCGCGCCGCAAAAATTTTATACTGGTCCTAAAGCATCGCCTGTCCCACAAAGTAGAATCCCAAGCAAAGGAGCTGTTCAAACATGGTCGTAGTAACCAACCGCATCCGCGTCAAAAAAGGCATGGCCGCCGCCATGGCTCCCCGGTTTACCGCCCCCGGTCCCCTGGATACGTCCAAAGGGATCGTCAAGGTGGAGGTGCTGCTGACGCAGAACCTGAGCGATTACGATGAGTTGAACGTCAATACGTATTGGGAAACGCTCGGAGATTTTGAAGCCTGGAAGAATAGCGACGCCTTTAAGGCCGCGCACCAGCGGCCCGCGTCCGGGGCATCCGGCGCATCTGGCTCAGGAGAGGACGCGAAAAAAGAATCGCCGATTCTGGGCAGCGAACTGATCATCTATGAAGTGGCTTCGGTCAAGGAAATCGGCTAGACGCACGTGAAAAAGGCTGACGGGAAAAGTTCCCGTCAGCCTTTTGTTGTTGTTTAAGCAGGCGTTCCGTATTAATCCCGGCTGGCCGCCAGCTTGGCAAGCAAGCGGATAATCTCCAGATACAGCCATACCAGCGTGACCATCAGGCCGAACGCGCCGTACCACTCCATATATTTTGGAGCGCCTTGCGCTGCGCCGTTCTCGATAAAGTCGAAGTCCAGCACGAGGTTCAGCGCGGCGATGATCACGATCACGACCGAGATACCGATGCCGATCCAGCTGCTTTCATGCAGGAACGGAACCTGCATCCCGAAGAATCCCAGGATGAAGTTGATCAGATACACCAGCGCGATGCCGCCGGTAGCCGCAACGACACCCAGCTTGAAGTTCTCCGTCGCCTTGATCAATCTCGTCTTGTAGGCGATCAGCAGGGCGAAGAACACCCCCATCGTCAGAAGGATGGCGTTCAGCGTAATACCCGGTTCGATCCTTTGTTCAAACTGAGCCGAGATGGCCCCCAGGAACATCCCTTCCGCAACCGCGTAAACCGGCACCAGGAACGGCGCGGCCTTTGGCGCGAAGCTAACGATCAAGGCCAGAATCAGCCCGACCAGGGCACCGCCGATCGCCATTGGGACCACATTGTAGCCGTCAAAATACAGCATCCATGTGCTAAATGCGCTGCCGAGAAGGATGATCAGCGTAATAAACGCCTTGTTGACGGTTCCTTCAATCGTCATCGCGTTCATTCCGGAGAACGTCCCCGCTCTCTCGAATGTACTTTCTTTCAAAGTAGGATTACCACTGCGTCCGATCAAGCAAAAATCACCTCATTTATGTATTTGTAATCATAATACCACAATTTAGGAAGATAATTAGAACTGATTTTGGGACAACGCAAATATCGGCCGGGAGGGGAGAACGCCTTAGGTAGCTGAGTTCCGGCATGGCCGTTTTGTAACAGGCGGAACCCCGGGAGGCGCTGCAAAGGTGGCCAAGTTCCCTCTCGGTTCGCTCATTAGCGGGAAAAACTCCTGTTAATTTGGCGATTTCGGCTGGATTCCAGCATTTAGCTGGAAAAAAAGGAGCTAATTTTGCGCGCAAGGCCAGTTTGACGGGAGGGCGACTAAAATAACGGGAGATTTTCCAGCTAATTTTCCGCTCTAGCCATTCTATTCAAAATTAGCGGGAGGTTTTCCTGTTATTTTTAGGGGAAGGAAGGCCGAACCGAAAATGGATGTGGTCAGCACCGCCAAATTCGCATATACTTGTTTCATAAGAGACGAAGAACGTCCCGTTTTACTCCACAGGAGTGAGGCGGGGCGTTTTTATTTTTTTGCGAAAGGATGTATGAAAATATGGATTTCGAGGAGAGTCACGCGTCATGGCTGGGGCACCACTTATCGGCTAGAAGCGGCGAGCGCAGGGGGCGGCTGGAAAGAGGCCATCTTCATGCGGAAAAACGCTTCCTGCAGCAGGTATGGTGGCCGCTTCGGGGGAATCTTGATCAGCTTCATCCCGAGTATGAGGTGCCCGATTGGCGGGGGAGGTCGTATTTTGCCGATTTCGCCTGGCTGCCGGGCTATGTCAAGTTGATTATCGAGGTTAAAGGTTACGGCCCGCACGTCAGGGAGATGGACCGGCTAAAATACTGCCACGAGCTGAACCGGGAAACCTTCCTCTACGCAATGGGCTATCATGTGCTTTCGTTTGCCTACGATGATGTGGATCAGCGCCCCGACGTATGCCTGACCCTGCTGCGAATGGTAATAGCCCGGCTGCAACCCGTCCAAGAACCTGCCAAGCGTGCTCTATTCGCCGAAAAAGAGTTGATCCGCCTGGCGGTGCATTTGGACGGCGAGATTCGGCCGAAGGACGTGGAGCGCCACTTCACCGTGGATCACAAAACCGCGGTACGCATGCTCCGCAAGCTGTGCGACAAAGGCTGGCTACATCCCTGCGCCCGCGGAACCGGCCAACGGCTGGTGCGGTACGGCCTCGTACGCGGGATGCTGGAATACCTGGATTAGGTATTGCGCGAAGGGGCAAACCGCAATTAGCGGGACAAAATCCCGCTAATTTACCCGCCAGGCGCCCCTGAGGGCCAATTAGCTGGAATTTCTCCAGCTAAATTTGCCTCAAAGGAGCGCCTGGGCCGATGGCGAGCTTAAATAACGGGAGATTTTCCCGTTATTTGAGCCCGCAACGGCTTAGGCGCGAAATTAACGGGAGGAAATCCCGTTAATTTCGCTGCCGGCAAGAGCTGCGCGGGGCGGGCGGGCTTCTCCCGCGCAGCATCCGGTGCCGCACGGGCGGGCGGCCAGGCCGGACGCGGTCAGAGCAGGAAGATGGCGACCAACGTGGTCGCCGCCAGCCCGGTCAGCACCGGCACCAGGTTGCGCCGGGCGAGCTCGAACGGGCTGACGCCGCAGATCGCGGCGGCCGGGATCAGCGCCCACGGGATCAGCGTGCCGCCGCCGACCCAGATGGCGGCGATCTGGCCGAGCGCCGTCAGTGTGGCGGCGTCGGTTTGCGTCGCGACCGCGAACAGCTGCGCGACCGACCCGGCCAGGGAGATGCCGGAGAAGCCGGAGCCGTCGAGGCCGGTGATCGCCCCGACCGCCGCCAGGGTGACGGCGCCGGCGGCGCCGTTCAGGGGGACGCTCCCGGCCAGCGCGGCCCCCAGGTCGTTGACGATCCCGTGCGAGCCCGCCGGGAGCGTCTCCCCGAACAGGTCCGTAAACGCGGAATCGCCGAGATAAAAAAACGCGGCGATCGGGATGACCGGACCGAACACCTTAAAACCGAAGACGAAGCCGTCGATGAGGTAGGACGTCGTCTTTTCAAGCCCCCTGCCGCGGTGCGCCAACAGGGCGACCGCGATCAGGATCAGCACGGCGGTGCCGCCAACAAGCGCCGTGGCCTGCCCGCCCTGCAGATCCAGCCAAAACATCGCCACCACATCGGCGAGAAAAAGAAGCGGGATCAGCAGGGCGAGCGTTTTTTTCACGGGTCCCGAAAGCGAGACCTGCTCCGCCTCCTGCCGTTGCCCGCGCTCTCCCTCCCCGCTCCCGGCTTCTCCGCCGCTCAATCCGCCTGCCGCCCCGGGCTCCGCGATCTGTCCGTCGCGCCACGTCCCCCGCTTCTGGTCGCGGCGCATCAGCCAGTAGGCCATGACCGTGGTCACCACGCCCATCACCGCCACCAGCGGCACGCTCGCCGCCATGACCTCGCCGGCCGACAGTCCCGCCGCGTCCGCCGTCAGCTTCGGGGCCCCCTGAATGATGTAGTCCCCCGACAGCGCAATGCCGTGGCCGAACAGATTCATCGCCACCGCGGCCCCCAGCGCGGGGAGGCCGACCCGCAGCGCGACCGGCAGCAGCACGGCCCCGATTAAGGCAACCGCCGGGGAGGGCCAGAAGAAGAACGAAGTGATCATCATGATTAGGCCAATTCCCCAGAACGCGACGGCGGGCGTGCGGATGAAGCGCATCAAGGGCCCCAGCATCGTTTCGTTAATCCCCGTCCGAATCAGCACCCGGCTCATCGCTACCACGATCGAGATAATCATGATCGTTCCCATCAATTCTTTTGTCGCATAAATGAAAGCATCAAAGATCCCGGAAACCGAACCGCCCAGCGTCCCCGTCGCCAACAACCCCAAGAGAAAAATCCCGGCCACGCAGATGATCGTCGTATCCCTTCGCCGAATCAACAGGGCCAATATGCCGGCAATACAAGCCAAATATACGTAGTGAATCGCCGTGAGCTGAATCCCCATCCCGAACCCCATCCCTTCCCGCTCGTCGACTGGTTTTATATGCTATGCAATGGCCCGTTGGCGGGTTCGAAACGCCCGTGGCAACGCCTTAAATTTTCTTATTTAATTTTTAAAGAAAAATAATTACAAACCCAAGGTCATCCATTATGATATAAGTAAATTTTTTCGGAGTTATAACCGGAGAGATCATTCGATGTATAAGGGGAATGGGACAAGGGATGAAAAAGAAATCACTTACCAAGGTCATGACCACCGCCGCTCTGATGAGCGCGCTGTCGCTTCCGGCCTCCGCGGCGGCCGCCACGTTGAGCGACATTAACGGCTCCTTCGCCAAAGATGCGATTTTGGAGCTGGCGGAGAAAGGGATTATCAACGGAAAGGGGGACGGGAAATTCGATCCTACCGGCAACATATCACGCCAGGATTTCGCGATCATTCTCGCCAAAGCCATGAACCTTGATCTGAGCACCGCTCCCGCCACGGCTACCTTCAGCGATGTTCCAAGCTCTCATTACGCCTTTGCGGCCGTGGAAGCCGCGGTCAAAGCCGGATTAATCAAAGGTACGGGCAACGGGGAGTTCGGATTCGGACAGAACCTTTCGCGCCAGGACATGGCGGTTCTTTTCGTTCGGGCCTTGGGCCAGGAAGCCTTCGCAGCGGGGAAAGGATCGGGGCTTAAATTCAGCGATGCCCATCAAATCTCCGATTACGCCAAGGACGCCGTGGCCGCCGCCGTTGAGCTGCGCTTGCTCAATGGGACTCCGAACGGAATGTTTAACCCCACCGGATCGGCGGAACGGCAGCAGGTCGCTTTGGTCGCCTCCAAGTTCCTGAAGAAATCGGACGAGTTGAAAAATCAAACCCCGGCAACTCCTTCACCGGAGGGGACAAAAAATCCGCCCTCGGCCCAACCTCAAACCCCAGAAGCGCCGAAGCCCCAAACACCGGTATCCACCTCGGGAGGATCGAGCAGCGGAGGCAGCAGCGGGGGCGGAACCACGAACCCGGACCCCGTGACCACGGAGATGGCGCAGCCTGCCGTTTCTTTTGCCGATGGCAAAACGATCGTTCTGGCTTACGGCGAAACGCTGGATAGCCGTTATGTTCCGGCAGCGGAAGACTTTCAAATCACCCGCAGCCTGGAGGGGCAAACATCTCCGGTCGGTCTCAAAAACATCCTGATCAAGGATAAGTCCGTGATCCTAACCACGGACACCATCCTGCCGCTCGACCAATCCGCGCAGTTGACATACCGTTCCTTGTCGACCGGACGGACGATTCGCAGCGCTGCCGATAAGGTATCGCCAGCGATTTCCGCCAAGACCGTCACTTACACGGTTGCGGATCCGTCCGCTGTACTGCGGGAGCTCGTTGACAAGGCCAACGCCTTGTTGGATGGAGCTGACGGAAAGTATCCCCAATATGAAATCCAACATCTTTGGACGGCCGCTCAGGAGGCCGATGCCGAGCTGAGAGGACCCGTGACTAGACCGGAAATGGTCAAAAACTACGTGTACACGTTACAAGTTGTCATTGACCGGTTTGAAAGCTCCAAGTTCCAGCCGTTAACGGCGACCCTAAACCCTGAAGTTCCCTTTGTGCTGAACCCCGGCATCATGGGAATGGAGTATGCAATCTATCTGGCGGACGACAACGTTATAGGAAACGATCCGGCAACTTATAAATTGCGTAATATCAACGATTTTCTCAAAGTGTCGCGGGGAACCGATTCGCCAACCGCCCATCTGGTTTTCGACGAAGCGGCCGATAGCGGTCATTTCAAGATCATAATCGATGACTTTGCAGTCGGAAGTGTGAAGATCGAGTCCACCGATCCGAATATTCAAATCAGCAAAGAATCGGACCGGGTCAGACTGAGGTTATTGGCGGCCGACACCGTGACCCAGCCTTCACTCCGGTTTAACATTTACGAAACCGGCAATCCGGAGCCCGTGCAGGTACTCGAGCTTCCGATGACGCTGGATAACACGCCGCCGGCTTTCTCCGTCACCGAGAGTACGTATGGCGACGGCGTGATTACGCTCGTGGCGGACGAGCCGATTTGGGGCCCGGATCCGAACGTGACCCTGCAATATATTCCGGACAGCCTCAACGAAAGCGAATCCGCCGGACATCCTGTTCCATTCGATCGGGTGAATGACTTCACCCATAATTATCCGGCCGGCGGCAACCGGCTCATTCTCACCTTGACGGAGAACGGCAACGCGAAAGTCTCCAACCTGACATCCGGCAAATTTAAAATCGGCGTGAGCGGAATTACGGACTTTGCCAAAAACGGGAAGGATACCTATACCATCGAAATCCCCGTTCTTTCTTTCCCGCCTCGCATCTATAATTAATCGTTTATCGGAGAACGGCCCGTGAAAATTCGGGCCGTTCTTTTTGATGTCCGGACCTCTCGCGCGTTGACATTGATTTCATCGACATATATAGTTATATACATGACTATATAACTATAGAATGTTGGAAGGAGGTGACTCCGCATGAACGGCTCTTTTGACAGCGGTAAACCCTTGTTTTTGCAAATTCGCGACCGGATCGAGGATCAGATCGTCAACGGACAACTCAGAGAGCACGAGCAGATTCCTTCCACGAACCAGCTGGTCCATTTTTATAAAATCAATCACATCACGGTGTCCAAAGGAATTAATTTGCTTGTCGATTCGGGCGTTGTTTACAAAAAAAGGGGGATCGGCTTGTTCGTCGCCGAAGGTGCCCGGGATCAACTGCTGACGCAGCGCAAATCGGCCTTCGCCGAGCAATATGTGTACCCGATGCTGCAGGAAGCCGGCAAATTGGGAGTAACCGAGGAAGACCTCCTCCAAATGATCCGAGAATACAAAGGGATGTGATTGATGTGATATGGGATGTCAAATTTGATCAGGTTTACGTAAAATACGGGGGCTTTGCCGCGCTGGATAACCTCTCTTTTTCCTTGGAAGGCGGTAAAATCTACGGGCTGATCGGGCGGAACGGTGCCGGGAAAACCACGCTCCTCTCCCTGCTCGCCTCTTATATAGAGCCGACGTCGGGCACCGTGTTGGTTGGCGGGGAAGTCCCGTTTGAAAACGAGACGGTGATGGAGCAGGTGACGTTTGTCCACGAGACGGATTACCGCAATGAGACGGATACGGTAAAAGACATGCTGGAAGGCTCCAAGCGCTACCGCCCGCACTTCGATGCGGACTACGCCGCCAAGCTGGTGGAGCGCTTCGGTCTCCCGCTGCACAAAAAGATCGGCCAGTTGTCCAAAGGCATGCAGAGTGCCCTGAGCGTGACGGTCGGTCTCGCGAACCGCTCCCCCGTGACCCTTTACGATGAAGCGTACCAGGGGATGGACGCGCCGACGCGCGAAATTTTTTACCGGGAACTGCTGGAGGACCAGGCGGCCCATCCCCGTACGATCCTGTTCTCTACCCACTTCGTTTCGGAGATGGATTACCTGTTCGACGAGGTGCTCATTTTGGACCGGGGCAAGCTGCTGCTGCAGGAAAGCTATGATTTACTGATTCACCGGGGCGTTTCGGTAACCGGCTCGGCGGAGTCCGTGGATGAATTTACCCGCGGTCTGCAGGTGCTGAATGTGCAGCGGCTGGGCGGTACGAAATCGGCCATGGTTTACGGCGAACTGGACGACGGGCAGCGGCGGGCCGCCAAACAGCTTGGCCTGGAGCTCGGGCCCGTACCGCTTCAGGATTTGTTTATCCATCTTACCCGCGGGGAGGAGGTTCCTCATGAAGACGAAAACCAGCATCTCTAAAATCGGCCTGGACTTGTACCTGAATCAAATGAAATGGACGCTTTGGTATTTTGCCTTCGCTCTCGTGCTCAATGCGGTTGCCCTGTTCGGCACCTCGAGCGAAGCACATGATCCGGTTCTTTTTGCATATCGGCCGACCAAAACCTATCTGCTCATCCTCGGCATCGTCGCCGCAACATCGTTTTTGACCTTTTATGTAAAATCCGGCGTCACCCGCAAAAAGTATTTCTGGGGCACCTTGTCCGCTGCTCTCGGCCTTACTCTGACCATCACGCTGGTGCTCACGGTCGCAACCTTGCTGCTGCAAGCTTTTCCCGGCCTGAACGGCGCGGGATTACAGTCATCACAGTACCTCCTGTTCCAGGAAAACAGCATCGATGCGATTATGACCGCTTGGATCAATCTCCTGACCTTTTATCTCGCCGGTTGGCTGATCAGCGCAGGTTTCTACCGATTTAAGGGCGTCGTCCGCATGGGCTTTATCGTGCTGGCGATCGTCACGATCGGCATCACCGACTTTTTATGGCAGTATGAGTTGCGGGGTCTGATTGACCGGGTCTTCCATTGGGAGCCCTCCCTGGTGCCTGGATACGCATCATTCCTGAGCTCCGCCGTGCTGCTGAGCCTCGTTCTGTGGCTCATCCGGGGAGTCACGAGAAGGGCTCCGGTGAAGCTTAAATAAATTTGGCCCCGACCGGTTGGGAAACCGTGCATTTTTTGTTACAATGATTGAAAATCGTTGAATGCAAAGGGGATCATTATGGAATTCATCAGCACTAGGGGGAAAGTGGCAGGCATCGGTTTCATCGACGCGGTCCTCATGGGATTGGGCGACGACGGCGGCCTGCTCGTTCCGAAGCATATCCCGCATATTTCGGAAGATACGCTGGCGAAGTGGCAGCAGCTCTCTTATCAGGAACTGGCGCTTGAAATTTTCAAGCTGTATATCGACGGAGAAATCCCGCATGACGACCTGAACAAGCTCGTTAACGACAGCTATGCGACGTTCCGCAGCCCGGAGGTAACCCCGCTTCGCCGCGTGAAGGACGGCCTCCACGTGCTGGAGCTGTTCCACGGGCCGACGTTCGCTTTTAAAGATATCGCCCTGCAGTTCCTTGGCAACCTGTACTCCTATATCGCCCGCGAGAGAAATGCGACCATTCATATTTTGGGCGCCACTTCCGGCGATACCGGAGCCTCGGCGATCGAGGGCGTACGCGGCAAGGAAGGGATCAAAATCTGCATTCTGTACCCGCACGGCAAAGTCAGCAAGGTACAGGAATTGCAGATGACCACCGTGGACGACGCCAATGTGCTGAACCTGTCCGTCGAAGGCAATTTCGACGACTGTCAGCGCATTATCAAGGAGCTGTTCGCGGACGTGGCGTTCAAGCAGGAGTCCCATCTGCGCGCGATCAACTCCATTAACATCGCGCGGCTTCTGCCGCAAACCGTCTACTACTTCTATGCCTACTTCCAGTTGGCCAAGCAAGGCCTGACGGCCGGCGCCCAGGTTAACTTCAGCGTGCCGACGGGGAATTTCGGGGATATTTTTGCGGGCTATCTGGCCAAAAAAATGGGCCTCCCGATCGGCAAGCTTATCCTCGCCACCAACGAGAACAACATTCTCGAGCGCTTCGTGAACGAAGGCCTCTACCAGCCGGGTGAATTCCATATGACGTACAGCCCGTCGATGGATATCCAGGTGGCGAGCAACTTCGAGCGCTATCTCTACTACTTGCTGGGCGAGAACGCGGCCGAAGTGGCGGCCCGAATGGACGGCTTCAAGCAGGAAGGCCGAATCGCGGTAACGGATGAACTGCGAGCCCAGGTGCAGCGCGATTTCGTCGCCGCGAGCGTCGAAAATGACGACTGCCTGGCGACGATCGGACAGGTGCATGACGACTTCGGCTACCTGCTGGACCCGCACACCGCTTGCGGCGTGGCCGCTGCGGACCGCCTGGCCGGCAAAGGCGAAGTGACCGTCGCTTTGGCCACGGCGCACCCGGCCAAGTTCAATGAGGCGATCGAGCTGATTCAAATCGAGCAATCGTTCCCGCCGCAAATCCAGGCGCTGTTCGACAAGCCGCAGCACCAAAAGCGGGTCGAAGGCTCGAACGAGGCCGTGAAGGCGGAGCTGCTGAAGTTTTTCTAGCGGCGACGCAATGCGATAAAGCCGGTGACTCCCCCTTCATCTCAGGATGACTGGGGGGCCGCCGGCTTTTTTGTATGACCTGGAGGGCGGAGGCCAGGTTCGCTGCGGGTGAGGGGCCAGAGTCGGTGGGGGGCTCGCCGGTAGGATGGCCAGCGTCGCATCCGCCGGGGGTGCGCGGAGAAATTAGCGGGAAAACCTCCCGTTAATCAAACATGGCCTAGCGGCCACCGCCAGTAATGAAAATGGTACGGTCATTCACCTACTTTTCTGTTACATTTAAAGTGTGAGTCATAGGTCGGCCAAATATTGGGGATCTACCCCGTCCGTTAATCGGACCAACTGCAGCCACGAGGATCGCCGAGTGTTGCCTTGAGCACGTGTATAAATTTTCTCCTCAAAAGGTTGCATGATTCACACCCATACTGCAACTGGAGGGATAATATGGACGCGATACGCGAATGTTGTGCTGGACTGGATGTCCACCAGGAAACTGTAGTAGCTTGCCTGCTGAGCGGGCCGCTTCATAAGAAGCCCAAGTCTGTTATTGAAACATTCGGTACCACTACACGAGAGCTCTTGCGGTTACAAGACTGGCTCGTAAAGCACGAATGCACAGAGGTTGCCATGGAAAGCACAGGAGTTTATTGGAAGCCGGTGTGGAACATACTTGAGGGCACCTGTACTTTAACCTTGGCAAATTCGCAACATATCAAAAACGTTCCTGGCAAGAAGACGGATGTAAACGATGCGGAATGGATTGCGGGATTACACCGTTGTGGGCTCATCGATGGTAGCTTCGTCCCGGATGAATCCATACGAGATTTGCGGGATCTTACTCGCTACCGTCGAAAACTCATTCAAAACCTTACTCAGGAAAAAAACCGAATCCACAAAATTCTTCAGGATGCAAATATCAAACTAACCACGTTCATCTCGGACCTGTTCGGTGTTTCTGGACGTGCCTTACTGGGATCCATCGTCAACGGGGAAGTCCTTGACGTACATGAGGTACGCAAAATGGTACACACCCGGCTGAAGATGAAGGTCCCGTTGCTGGTTGAAGCACTGAATGGTCGCCTGCGCTTGCATCACCGAAACATGATCAAGCGGCACTTGGAACATATACATTATTTAGAAAAGCAGATTCAGGAACTCGAGGCTGAGATTGAATCGGCAGTAGAGCCTCACATGAGGGAAATACAGTTGCTCGATACGATTCCGGGAATTGACTTCGATGCTGCGGCGAGCATCGTAGCGGAAATAGGTACCGATATGGCGCATTTCCCAAGTGAAGCTCACTTAGCCTCTTGGGCAGGCGTTTGTCCAGCCAACCATGAGAGTGCCGGTAAAAAAAAAGAAAAAAGAACAACCGCGGAAACAAGCATATAAAGTCCGTGTTATGCCAAGCGGCATGGGCAGCGATAAAAAAGAAGGATAGCCGGTTTACAGCAGTGTACTCCCGAATTGCAAAGAGGGCAGGCACACAGAAGGCTAACATGGCGATCGCCCATTTGATGATACGAATCATTTATGTAATGCTTCGTGATAAAGTGCCTTATGAAGAATTAGGGCGCGAGTATTTAGTTTCCGACAAAAAAGTAGCAGAGTCCCTTGTGAAGAAGCTACAAAAGCTAGGTTACCACGTCGAACTAACCGAGACTGCTTAAATATTAGTTTTTAAAAAAAGGCAAAAATCATTTAAGGGATGCTTTAAAGTCAATTTTAATTTCGCGCTGTGAAGCAACAAATTCATTTTCGTATAAATTTAGCTTAACGGGCTTGCGTGTAGCAATTAACTGGAAAACCTCCCGCTAATTTGTGGATGCCAGGGCGGTTTCCCCGTATTGGGCAAAATTAGCGGGAGAAATTCCAGCTAAATCGGGCTCCGGAGGGGAAATGGGCTGATTTAACGGGAGGTTTTCCCGTTATTCTCCCGTGCAGGCCGTGAGCAGGCCGGTTGCAGGCTCCGTTCGGGCTGACGGCCTGTCCGGCTTGCAGCCGGGCAACTGACCCTCACATAGCTCACAACCGCACAGCTCGTAACCATGCAGTTTGTAACTATGCAGTTTGTAGCCATACGGTTTGTAGCCATCAGCAGGCTGGCGGTCAAGCCAAGCTAGGATTTTTTTGCCGAATGGGATATGATGGATGGTATCATCTGTTATACAAACAAATGTTCGAGAGGAGTTGGCCTGACGTGACCGTAAATCCAACCGATGCCCTTACGCGCTGTGCCTGGGTGAACGCCGATCCCCTGTATATCGCCTATCATGATGAAGAGTGGGGACGGCCGCTGCGCGACGACCGGAAGCTGTTTGAGCTGTTGATGCTTGAAGGAATGCAGGCCGGGTTGAGCTGGTATACGATTCTGAAAAAACGCGAGAGCTTCCGGGAAGCCTTCGACGGCTTCGATCCGATGAAGATTGTGGAGTATGGACCGGATAAGGTCGAAGAACTGCTGCAGAACCCCGGCATTATCCGGAACCGGCTCAAAGTGCAGGGCGTCATCACCAATGCCCGGGTCTATCTCGACATCGTCAAGGAGCATGGCGGTTTTGCCGATTACTTATGGAGCTTCGTGGACGGTACACCGGTCGTCAACCAATGGGAGAGGATCGACCAGGTCCCCGCCTCCACCCCCCTGTCCGACGCCATGAGCAAAGCGCTGAAGAAGAAGGGCATGAAATTCGTGGGAACGACGATTATCTATGCCTTTATGCAAGCTTCGGGTATGGTGAACGACCACACGCTGAACTGTTTTTGCCGGAGCGGAAACTAAAATCCGATTCCTCCGACCAAACGCAAAAAGAAAGAGGTCGCTCCGAGCGCGGTATCATGTCCGCCCGGAAACAACCTCTTTTTTTATTGGAATTCCCACGCACTGAGGCTCAGGGTTCCCCATTGATAGCTCTGATGCAGCCGCCGGGCCTTTCGCCCGGCATCGCCCGCCCCCATCGCCAGCAGCAGCGGGATGAAGTGTTCGCTGGTCGGCACGGACTGAGCCGCAAAAGGAGCCAATTCACGGTAACGGAACAGTTCGTCCGTGTTCCAGTTCTCCAGCCGACGGGCGATCCAGGCGTCAAATTCCCGCGGCCAGGCCTCCACATGATCCGGCCCGGCGTTCCAGTGAATTTGCCGCAAATTGTGCACGATGCCCCCGCTGCCTATAATCAACACGTCCTGCTTGCGCAATTCTCCTAACGCTTTGCCGATTTCGTACTGCTGTCCGTTGCTCAAAGCGCGGTTCACCGACATCGCGACGACCGGAATATCCGCCTCCGGAAAGAGCAGCTTCAATACCGCCCAGGCTCCGTGGTCCAATCCCCGCTCCGTGTCGCGTTCACTCGTGATTCCCGCGTCGGTGAGCAACGCGGCCACTTTGCCGCTTAATGCCGCATCCCCGGGAGCCGGGTACGTCATTTGGTACATTTCCTCCGGAAATCCGTAGAAGTCATGGATCGTATCGTAAGTGTCCACCAAACAGACCTGCTGCACAGGGGCTTCCCAATGGGCTGAGAATATCACGATTCCTTTGGGCCGACGCGGCAGCGTTTGGGCAAAGTCTTTAAGAAAACGGGTGTATCCGTGATCCTCCAATACCAACGAAGGCGCGCCATGCGCGAAAAAATACGCAGGGAGACTCATGCCCGTTCCCTTTTTCTTGCGGTCAACCAACGGTCCAACGACCAGCCCGCCGTATCCGCCAGCACGAAGAAGATCGCCATGGACAGCAGCGCCAGATCCAGTTCATATCCGTTCAAAAGGCCGGCGGACAGCTTGGCGGTAAAGATTGCCCCCAGCATCACAACGGCAAGCACCGCCGAAACGTACCGCGTAAACAACCCGACGATCAGAAGCAGCCCGCCGATGAGCTCGATCGGACCGACCAGATAAGCTGCAAAACCGGGAAGATGAATGCTCTCAAACCAGGCCGCCACATTGCCCAGTCCCATCTTCATCTTATCCATTCCGTGCGCCAGAAACACGACGCCCAGCACCAACCGCAGAATCGTCATTCCCCAAACTTGCTTCATCTATGTTTCCTCCTCAAAAAAATATTAGTAATATGAATATTTTATTCATGGGAATTAAATTACCTTAGTTCATCTGGATTGTCAACAAAAATATTGTTATTATTAAACTATGTTTTGTATTACTAATATCACATCGTATTAGCGGGCGCCCTGACTTTGAGATCGTTCGCAAGCAGGAGGGATATGCCTATGGATATCGGGTCCACCATCCGGTCGATCCGGAAACGCAAGAACATCACCATCGCTCAAATTTGTGAAAAAACCGGCCTTTCCCAAGGCTTTATGAGCCAGGTCGAGACCAACAAGACCTCGCCGTCCATCGCCACTTTGGAACATATCGCCGGAGCCTTGGACGTGCCCCTGGCCTATTTGCTGCTCAAAAAAGAGGAACGGATGCAAATCGTCCGCAAAGAAGAGCGTATTCTGACCTCGAGCGGACCCGAGCAATTGAGGGTCTTCCATCTCGGATCCACGCAGCATATGCGGATGATGATCGTGGAAATCCCCCCCGGCGCTTCTACCGGTGAAATGCCGCACGCCCATGAGGGAGAGGAAATACATCTCGTTCTGCAAGGTAAAATATATGCCGAACAAGGCGAGGACAGCGCGATCTTCGAGGAAGGGGATTCCTTCAGCTGGAACGCTTGCACCCCGCATCGGGTACGGAATGACGGCGAGCAACCGGCCCTGGTGCTGATCTCCGTTTACCACGACGCGCAGAAAGACACAGGCTGGATGGGGTAATCGATACGAAGATAAGAGATCTCCCGCTTCATTCCGGTCTACCCATTTTCCGGGTTCCCCGGCATTTACCCAGCCCGATCCGCCAATGCCGCATATGTTTAGTTAAAAAGGGAGATGTTCAGGTGAAGGTGAAAGCGAAGGAGAAACCACCGAAATCCCGGCTCACCATTATCCTCGAAAAAGGAAACCGGCGCATCATCACGCGCACCCCTTTACCGGGGGTGGATAAAGTCGTGGTGGTCGTCAACCGCCAGTTTACCAATGCGCCCAATACCACGCAGATCACCAGCGGAGCGGGCCGGAGCAGCGCATCCGGCAACAACGCGGCGATTTTATCGCCGCTGACCCGGCAGCAGCAAAGCGTGGGCGCCGGCGGCCTGGCCAAAAACCTCGAGGCCAAAGGCCGGCGAAAAGGCAAGCCCGCCGCTTCCGTGCTGCCGCTTTACCCCGGCGTCCCCGGCAAAGAGGTCGTGATCATCATCAACGACCAAATCGTCAAGCTGCCGAGGGGCTTTACGAACGCCTCGGCGACGCAGGTGGCCAGCGGAGCCGGGGCGTACAGCACGGGCGGAACGAACTCCGCCATCGAAAGCCCGGGCACCCGGCAGCAGCAGGCCGTAGGCGGAGGGCCGGGCAGCGCCGCGCTCAACAAATGGTTCGGCCGGGAAACCCGGCGGCAGCGAACCGGACGATCGCGGCGGCTCAAACGCAAGCCCTCCCGCGAAGCCAGGGGGCGCCGGCGTTAAGCGCACGACAAACCGCCGCCGGGGAGGAGGGTCCCCCGGCGGCGGTTTGCGTCGGGCGCTGCATCGCCCCGATTATTGCGGCCCCCGCTCCGAAAGCTGCTGCTGGGCTAAGCGGATCATTTCGCGGACCATGGTTCCGCCGATTTTGCCGCCAACCTGTCCGACCGATTCCGTGGTCAGGTTCCCGTTTTGCCCCGGCCGCAGCGGAACGCCCAGCTCCCGGGCGACCTCAAACTTCACGTCATCCGGCCGGTTCGGGTCAACGGCATATCCTTCGCGCCGCATCACTTCGGCCTTGAACCTCTGCATCCCTTGATCGGCTCCGGGCACCGCGTACTTCCGATTTCTTCTGGACAACGAGCTCCACCCCTTCGACTGGTTTTACCCTAAGATGCCCGGGGACAGCGGGAACTATCCCGGTGATGTTTTTACCAGTTGAACATCGTCGTAGCCCGCCCCGGTATTCAGCCAGCGCGCCGACCAGACACCGAGATTACAAAATGTACCTCTCTGTTATTATCGGGAGTCCGCCACCTGATGGACCGTCTAACGGAAACTATAGGCGCTATTTCTGTCAAAAGGGCTGATTTCAATCTCTAACGGAAATAATAGCCGCTATTTAACCGATCTACGATAATGCTCACCCCGAAGGAGCACAATAGGCGCTATTGTGTCCGTTAGAATTTTAAATGGGCGTTTATCACCGAAATAGCAGCTATGGCGTCCGTTAGAAGTTCGGTCCAATCGGTTTAACTTATTCCAGACGGTTCAATCGGTTGAAGAACGATTCAACCGTTGTTAATCCTCCCTATCCCCTTCCAACGTCAGGCTCACTTCAGCGGCCGGCCCGCCCTGCTTTCTGGTTTGCGACGGGGTCATGCCGATGTACCGTTTATACAGCCTCGTGAAATAGTTGGCGTTCCCGCATCCGACCCGAGCGGCGATCTCGGTGACCGACATCCCGCTTTCCTGCAGCAGCCGCCTCGCCTCGTTCATACGGCAAACATGGATGTATTCGACGAAGGTCCGGCCCGTCAATTGCTTGAACAGCCGACAAAAGTAAAAAGGCGTCAAATTCAGAAAACGGGCTGCCTCCTCCACCGACCAGGCCTCCCCCGGATACTCCTCGATCCGGCGGATCAACCGCTTAAAAGGCTCCCGGTTGGGGAAATAGGCCGCATGCGCTGTTTTTTCCGGCCCCTCCTCCATCCCCGCCCTCGCCAGCAGCGTGAAGTACAGATGGAGTTTTGAGGTAACGACCAATTGGTACCCCTGAGGTCTTGCCGACAATTCTTCCACCGCCTCCTCCAGCCAGGCCCGGCTCTGATCTCCCCGGCTAGGATCTTCCGGCTTGACCGGAAAGTGCCGCCGGCCCTCCAAATAGGGCACGATCAGTTGGTTATGAACCGGATCATGCATCCAAGGATTAAACAGCGACGGATTCAAAACGATGCAATCGAAATCCACGTCGCCTTCATCCAACGCATATCCGACATGCAAACTGCCGCCCGGAATCAGGATAATCTCTTCCGCCCCGGCTTCATATGGACGGCTGTCGATATGAAAAACGGCGCGGCCTCTCCGCATCAAAATGATCTCCATGTGCTCATGCCAATGTAAATACAGCACGCAATCCCCCGGATTGACCCGGGAGCACCGATTGGCAAAAAGCTGTACGGGATATATTTTTTGTTCCAGGTAAGTCTCTTCCCTAAGCTCTTTGGGATTGGTCATTGTAAACATCTCACCACCGCAAGATCGGACTAATATTGCACAAGATCGCATAGAGCAGCCGGCGATCCTCCTAGCTATAATGAAGCTGTTAGGACCACTATATGACAATATTGGAGGGATGGGAAGCATGGAACACTTCCTGCGCATCGGCACGTTGGTCGGGGGCGGCGACGCCGACCGCATCATTCCGCAAATCGTCCGGCATGGCTTCGAATCGTTTAATTTGACCTTTTGGCAGACCACCGGGAAAACGAACCTAGAGGAGTTGGCCAAACGGGTGCAAACCCTTGCCGAAGAACATGACTTTGTGATTTCAGCCCTAAGCATATTCGGCAACCCGTTGACCGGAGCAGGCGACAACGCCGATACACTGGCCAGTTGGGAACGGCTCATCGACCATGCCCATTTGTTCGGCACCGATTTGGTAACCGGTTTCACCGGAAGGCTTCCCGGACAGCCGATCGACGAATCGATCCCGAAATTCAAGGAAGTTTTCGGCGAACTATCGCGCCGGGCGGCGGACCGTGGCGTACGCCTCGCTTTTGAGAACTGCGATATGGGCGGGACCTGGCAGAACGGCGATTGGAACATCGCTCACAACCCTACCGCCTGGGAAATGATGTTCAACGCCGTACCGGCGGACAATATCGGACTGGAATGGGAGCCCTGCCACCAGATGGTCAGCCTGATCGATCCGATCCCGCAGCTGAGAAAGTGGGCGAAGAAGGTGTTTCACGTTCACGGCAAGGACGCCACCATCGCCTGGGACGTCGTCAAGGAATACGGGGTACACGGCAAACAGCCTTACGTCTGGCATCGGACGCCCGGTTTCGGAGACTGCAACTGGGCGGATATCATCACGATTTTGCGCCAGAACGGATACCGGGGAACGATCGATATTGAGGGATGGCATGATCCTGTTTACAAGGATGAGCTGGAAATGACCGGGCAGGTTCACGCTCTCCGCTATTTAAAATTTTGCCGGGGCGGCGACATCGTCCCCAACCCGGTTTAGAAAGGGGGCTTAGACGGCCATGATCGGTTTAACGAAAAAGCACCGTGTCCTCGTCGCCGGCTGCGGCGGCATGTCCCACATTTGGGTCGATTACGCGCTAAGCCGCAGCGATACGGAAATCGTGGGGCTTGTGGACCTGAGCCTCGAAGCCGCCGACGCGTTGGCTTCCCGGAAGGGGCTTTCCTGCCCGCGATTTACCGATCTCCGCGAAGCGATTCTCCAGACGGACGCTACCTTGGTATTTGATGTGACCATCCCCGCAAGCCACTATGTCATCGGCAAAACAGCGATGGAAATGGGCTGT
Organism: Paenibacillus faecis; assembly: GCF_008084145.1. Lineage (GTDB taxonomy): Bacteria > Bacillota > Bacilli > Paenibacillales > Paenibacillaceae > Fontibacillus > Fontibacillus faecis. The sequence continues at coordinate 477,965 of NZ_VSDO01000003.1, forward strand.
CATGTCTTTGCGGAGAAGCCCCTGGCCGAGAACCTTGCGCAGTGCCTGGATCTGCTTGAGCTATCGCGGAAAAGCGGCAAAATCCATGCCGTCATGCAGAACCGCCGCTTTGACCCGAACATCCGCGCGCTCCGCCGCCTCGTCGGCGAGGAAACGATCGGGCGGCTCGGCTTTATCGGCGCGGACTTTTTTATCGGCCCGCATTTCGGCGGATTTCGCGATGCCATGGACAGCCCGCTTCTGCTCGATATGGCGATCCACACCTTCGATCAGGCCCGCTATATTCTGGGCGCCGACCCCGTCTCGGTGTACTGCCATGAGTTTAATCCACCCGGCTCCTGGTATGCCGGAAACGCGATGGCCGTCTGTATTTTTGAAATGTCCGACGGTTCGGTGTTCAACTATCGCGGCTCCTGGTGCGCCGAAGGGGCGTCCACTTCGTGGGAAAGCTCCTGGAGAATCACCGGCGAGTTCGGCACGGCCTTATGGGACGGACAAGGCGAGCCCTATGCGGAAATTGTGGCGGAGGGGAGCTCCGCCGACCGGTTTATCCGCGAAACGAAGCGCGTCGCCGCCGTTCCCGTGAACATGGCCCTGACCGGCCACCAGGCTTGTCTCGCGAACATGTTCGATGGGCTGGAGACCGGGGCCCGGCCGGAGACGGATTGCAGCGACAACATCCACAGTATCGCCATGGTATTAGGGGCGGTGGAGAGCGCCAGGTCGGGGAATAAGGTCCATTTTGCCGAGTTTATGAGAAATGGGTGGGCCTAGTGCCCCGGGCAGGCATCGAAATCGTATTTAGCCCATGGGGGTTAAGGGGCCCCGCGCGGCCTTCCTGCCCCCTCCCAACTCCAAAAAGATGCAAATCTGCAGGCTTTTAGATCGATTTCACGAGCGGATGCGAAAAAGGATGCAAATCTGCAGGTATTTCTAGCGATTTTAGAGTAACAAGCTGGTTTCGTCGAAAATTCCTGCAGATTTGCAGGAATTTTATATTACCAAGCTGGCTGATGGGCCTTATGAAGCAAAACCGCACTCTGCTCTATACCCGATAAGAACCAGGCCTGAGGCAGTGATAAAACTCTATTTTCCATATTTTTCTGCACAACTCTCATCTCCCAGACTCGTCCAACTAAGTGAGCTTTATAATTTATTTTAATTCTTGGGAGGATGACCTCATGAAAAAACCGAAAAAGAAACACGCCCTCCTGCTTCTGCTTAGCGCGGGACTTCTTACCACCGCGGTTCCGGCCTATGCCGCCGAGTCCGCAGCACAGGGTTCGGCACCGCAGCAGACGCCGCCGGTGAACATTGTGTTGGACGGGAAGCGGATCCAACCGGTCGCGGATCCAAAAATCGTGGACGGCGCTGTGCTCGTTCCAATGCGCGGTCTGTTTGAGGCGCAAGGCGCGAAGCTCGCTTGGGACGGCGCCACCAAAACGGTGACAGCCACCAAAGGGGATGCGAAGCTCACCTACCGGTTGGGCGAAAGCTTGGCCGAGCTGAACGGCCGGACGCTGCAGGTGGATGTTCCGGGGCAGGTGGCGGACGGCCACACGCTGGTTCCGCTGCGTATGGTAAGCGAAGCCCTGGGCAGCACCGTCGTTTGGGAAGAGGACGCCCGAACCGTCCGCATTACGTCTGCCGCCCTCATCGGCAAAGAGGCGTCGATCCGCTGGGGCGTGAATCTGCGGAGCGCTCCGGACGCGGAGAGTGAAGCCGCGGAGGAACTGCTTCCGGCCGGCGCCAAGGTCACGGTTCTCCGCGAAGCCTCGCCGTTCTGGCTGGAAGTCAGCACGGAGGACGGGCGGACCGGCTACATATCCGCAAAACCGAAATACACCGACTATACAAGCTCTGCCCTGCGGGACAAGCAGGCGGATGAGCTGCTCGCCTATGGCATGACCTTTGCCGGCACCCCGTATGAATTCGGCGCGTCGCCGGATCAAACCGCCACCTTTGACTGCTCGTCTTTCGTCAAGCGGGTATTTGCGGATACGTTGGGGATCGAGCTCCCCCGGGTATCCTATGACCAAGCCAAAGAAGGACAAGAGGTCAAAATCGAGGATCTCCGCAAAGGCGATCTGCTCTTTTTCGGGGCGCGCGGTTTGGATATCGGCCATGTCGGCATCTATGCGGGGGATAACCAAATTTTGCACACGTACTCGAAAAAATACGGCGTTCGCCTGGAGGCTTTCTCCGACAGCTGGAAAGAGCGGTTCGTGACCGCGCGCAGGGTGTTTTAATGGTGGATGACACGCGGAACAGGCTACGGGGGCGAACAGCGGACGGTGCGTTGGGTGGCGTATCAGGTAGTGCGCCAAGCGGCACGTTAGGCTGGGCATCACGTGGCACGTCAGGCCGCAGGTCATGCTGCGCACCAGGCGTCGTGTCAGTTAGCGGGAGAATATCCCGCTAATTGGGCCGGACCCGCCCAGGGAGCCCAAATAGCTGGAAAATCTCCGGCTAATCCGTGCCCTGCAGCTCCGTTAGCCGCTTTGCGACGAAATAGCGGGAGGAAATCCCGTTAATGTAAGAGGACGACGGGACCGGACACTACACTCAGAAGATCGAGGCACTCAGGTGAAGGATTAGTTAGTTGAGTAATATGATTGGCCTGCGGTGTTTAGTTACGGTAGGAGATAAAGGCAAGTTAGAGCTTGGACATGTTAGGCTGGGCGAGGGCAGGCCTAGCCTTGGGGTCGGGCGCGGCGATGGATGGGCATGGATGGGCTCTGGTTGGGACCTGAGCGGCAGATTAACGGGAAAAACTCCCGTTAAATGACGCGCGAATGGCCAAGTGCGAGGATTACCTGGAAAAAATCCCGCTAATCAAACATGGCCTAGCGGCCACCGCCAGTAATGAAAATGGTACGGTCATTCACCTACTTTTCTGTTACATTTAAAGTGTGAGTCATAGGTCGGCCAAATATTGGGGATCTACCCCGTCCGTTAATCGGACCAACTGCAGCCATGAGGATCGCCGAGTGTTGCCTTGAGCACGTGTATAAATTTTCTCCTCAAAAGGTTGCATGATTCACACCCATACTGCAACTGGAGGGATAATATGGACGCCATACGCGAATGTTGTGCTGGACTGGATGTCCACCAGGAAACTGTAGTAGCTTGCCTGCTGAGCGGGCCGCTTCATAAGAAGCCCAAGTCTGTTATTGAAACATTCGGTACCACTACACGAGAGCTCTTGCGGTTACAAGACTGGCTCGTAAAGCACGAATGCACAGAGGTTGCCATGGAAAGCACAGGAGTTTATTGGAAGCCGGTGTGGAACATACTTGAGGGCACCTGTACTTTAACCTTGGCAAATTCGCAACATATCAAAAACGTTCCTGGCAAGAAGACGGATGTAAACGATGCGGAATGGATTGCGGGATTACACCGTTGTGGGCTCATCGATGGTAGCTTCGTCCCGGATGAATCCATACGAGATTTGCGGGATCTTACTCGCTACCGTCGAAAACTCATTCAAAACCTTACTCAGGAAAAAAACCGAATCCACAAAATTCTTCAGGATGCAAATATCAAACTAACCACGTTCATCTCGGACCTGTTCGGTGTTTCTGGACGTGCCTTACTGGGATCCATCGTCAACGGGGAAGTCCTTGACGTACATGAGGTACGCAAAATGGTACACACCCGGCTGAAGATGAAGGTCCCGTTGCTGGTTGAAGCACTGAATGGTCGCCTGCGCTTGCATCACCGAAACATGATCAAGCGGCACTTGGAACATATACATTATTTAGAAAAGCAGATTCAGGAACTCGAGGCTGAGATTGAATCGGCAGTAGAGCCTCACATGAGGGAAATACAGTTGCTCGATACGATTCCGGGAATTGACTTCGATGCTGCGGCGAGCATCGTAGCGGAAATAGGTACCGATATGGCGCATTTCCCAAGTGAAGCTCACTTAGCCTCTTGGGCAGGCGTTTGTCCAGCCAACCATGAGAGTGCCGGTAAAAAAAAAGAAAAAAGAACAACCGCGGAAACAAGCATATAAAGTCCGTGTTATGCCAAGCGGCATGGGCAGCGATAAAAAAGAAGGATAGCCGGTTTACAGCAGTGTACTCCCGAATTGCAAAGAGGGCAGGCACACAGAAGGCTAACATGGCGATCGCCCATTTGATGATACGAATCATTTATGTAATGCTTCGTGATAAAGTGCCTTATGAAGAATTAGGGCGCGAGTATTTAGTTTCCGACAAAAAAGTAGCAGAGTCCCTTGTGAAGAAGCTACAAAAGCTAGGTTACCACGTCGAACTAACCGAGACTGCTTAAATATTAGTTTTTAAAAAAAGGCAAAAATCATTTAAGGGATGCTTTAAAGTCAATTTTAATTTCGCGCTGTGAAGCAACAAATTCATTTTCGTATAAATTTGCCGTGATTGGGCCGGACTGGCCAAAAGGAGCTGAATTAGCGGGAGGAAATCCAGCTAATTGGGCGATATCCCACCAAATGAGCGATATTAACGGGAGAAAATCCCGTTAATGTGAGCGGACGAATGGACCGGACGCTACACTCGGAAGATCGAGGCACTCAGGTGAAGGATTAGTTAGTTGAGTAATATGATTGGCCTGCGGTGTTTAGTTACGGTAGAAGATAAAGGCAAGTTAGAGCTTGGACATGTTAGGCTGGGCGAGGTTACACCAAATGAGCAATATTAGCGGGAGAATATCCCGCTAATGTAAGCGGACGGCGGGACCGGACACTACACTCAGAAGATCGAGGCACTCAGGTGAAGGATTAGTTAGTTGAGTAATATGATTGGCCTGCGGTGTTTAGTTACGGTAGGAGATAAAGGCAAGTTAGAGCTTGGACATGCTAGGCTGGGCGAGGGCAGGCCTAGCCTTGGGGTCGGGCGCGGCGATGGATGGGCATGGATGGGCTCTGGTTGGGACCTGAGCGGCAGATTAACGGGAAAAACTCCCGTTAAATGACGCGCGAATGGCCAAGGGCGAGGATTACCTGGAAAAAATCCCGCTAATTTGCAGTGATTGGGCCGGATTGGCCAAAAGGAGCTGAATTAGCGGGAGGAAATCCAGCTAATTGGGTGAGGTTACACCAAATGGGGGAAATTAACGGGAGGAAATCCCGTTAATTAGTAGAACAGGATCAAGCGCCATTGAGCTAATGCCTCCCTGGACATCGGAATACGAGAAAAAGACAATGCGCTGCTTAGCGTTGACTTGGCGTGAAACTCCCGATAAGCACGCAGCCCCACGCCTGCCAACATCCCTAATCGTATTTAGCCCACGGCGATCAAGATGACAACGCAGTTCCAATGCTCCAACTCAAAAAAGATGCAAATCTGCAGGCATTTTGTTCGATCCAAGCGCGAATGCGAAAAAAGATGCAAATCTGCAGGCATTTCTAGCGTTTTTAGAAAAACGAGCCGGTTGCTTCGAAAATTCCTGCAGATTTGCAGGAATTTTATTTACCAGTTTGTTTGATGGGGGTACTGGCTTCTTCCTCCTATAAAGATCTGTTAAGTAGCGGCGGTTAAAGCCTCTCCATTTCATCAACGTCCCTCGAAAATGACGATTCCATGAACCGGGAATACCCTGCCCTTCTCTGTCCATACTAATCCCATCCAAAACAACCCGGAGGCGGATCGGAATGGCCATGGAGGCGGAAAAGGAAGTCAGGGCGGGCATGGAAACAGGGCTGCAAACGGAGCTGCAAAAACAAGCGCAACTGCAAAAGGAAGCGGAACTGCAAAAGAATGCGGGGCTGCAAAAGGAAGCCGGCAAGAAGATGAGCCTGCTCATGTTCAGCGGGGAGTACGACAAGGCGATGGCCGGGCTGATTTTGGCCAATGCGGCGCGGGATATCGAGGTCGAGGTAACGATGTTCTTCGCTTTTTGGGGGTTGTTTTTGCTGCGGGATCCCGAACGGATGACGCAGGAGGACAAGACGGTCTATGAGAAGCTGCTCGGCTGGATGTCGCCGAAAGGCGCGGAGGACCTTCCCTTGTCCCGCATGAATTTCAGCGGCTTGGGAAAGTGGATGCTGACGGAGATGATCGAGGATCAGGAAGCCCCCAAGCTGATTCATTTCCTAAAAGGGGCGCGTAAAAAAACCGTCAAATTCTACGGCTGCCGATTGTCTCTGGAAATTATGGGCATCCGGCCCGAAGAGCTGATTCCGGAGCTTGAAGTCGTGGACGCCCAAACGTATCTCCGCGACGCGCTCGCTTCCGATGTGCAGTTGTTTATTTGAATTTCAAATAATGTTCACGGCTCCCTTTGGAACGCCATCGGGCATCCCAGCGTACCCTAAACCGATCAATCGAACGGAGGGCACACGCCTATGCTCAAGGCCAACATGGGGAGCCTTGTTTATGATTTGCCGGGCTCCAGTGAAGCATTCTTCAACCGGTACCGGAAAAATACGATCGGCGAGGGCCATACCTTCCTGTCTCCCTACGGCCGAAAGCCGCTCCTTTATGCCGACTGGGCGGCCAGCGGCCGGCTGTATCGCCCGATCGAAGCGAAGCTCGCGGAGGAGTTCGGCCCCTGGATGGCCAACACGCATACCCGCTCCACCATCACCGGCCGGACCATGACCCTCGCTTACGAGGAAGCCAAAGCGGTCATCAAGCGCCATGTGAACGCAGGTCCACAAGACATGCTGGTGTTTGCGGGAACCGGCATGACCGGGGCGGTAAACAAGCTGCAGCGGCTGCTGGGACTGAAAGTCCCCGAGCGGTTTAAATCCCGCATCCGCTTAACCGAAGCGGAACGGCCCGTCATCTTTATCACCCACATGGAGCATCACTCCAACCAGCTCTCCTGGGCCGAAACGATCGGCGAGGTCGTCGTCGTTCCTCCCGGGCCGGAGGGGAACGTGGAGCCTGAACATTTGGAGCGGTTATTGCGGCTTTACCGGCATAGACGCGTCAAAATCGGCGCCTTCACCGCCTGTTCCAATGTGACAGGCTTCGAAACGCCCTATGACGAACTTGCCCGAACGATGCACCGGCACGGCGGCAGGTGTTTCGTCGATTTCTCCGCTTCCGCGCCGTATGCGCGCATCGACATGCATCCCGCCCCGCCTCGGGAAAGGCTGGACGGCGTCCTGTTCTCCCCCCACAAGTTTCTGGGCGGGCCGGGGACGAACGGCATTCTCGTCGTCGACAAATCCTGCTGCGACAGCGACGTTCCCGACCATCCCGGCGGCGGTACGGTGGTGTGGACCAATCCGTGGGGCGAGTATCACTATGTCAAGGACGCGGACGCGCGGGAGGACGGGGGGACACCGGGGATTTTGCAAGCCATACGAGCAGCTTTATGCATTCGCCTGAAGGAGGAGATGGGCATTTCCCGCATGAGAGCGCGGGAGAAGGAGCTAACCTCCCTTCTGCTGCAGCAACTTGCGCGAATCCCCGGCCTCCGTCTTCTCGGAGGAAGCCACCGTGATCGGCTGGGCATCGTTTCATTCACGTTCGACACCATCCATTACAATTTGGTGGTCCAACTGCTCAATGACCGCTTCGGCATCCAGGCCCGCGGCGGCTGTTCCTGCGCCGGAACCTACGGCCATCACTTGCTGGGCATTGGCCTGGCGGACTCCCGCCATATCGCCGAACAAATCGCGGAAGGCGACCTTTCGGGCAAACCGGGCTGGGTCCGCCTCTCTCTGCATCCGATGATGACGGATCAGGAAATCCGCTACATCGCCGCCGCCATCCGGGATGTGGCCGAACATATCGCGGAATGGAAAAAAGACTACATCTTCGATCCGGGCACCGGCGAATGGCTTCATCGCTCACACAAAGGAACTAGTGCTCCAGGTTTTTAAAATACGTGTAAACCTTGTTCAGCTTTTTCTCATGGCGGCCTTTGGGGCTCTCCATGCTTCCGAACTCAAAGAACTTGACCGGCCGGATGCCGACATAGCGGAGCAGCGCCCTTCCCATCAATACTTTATGGGCGTTATTCAGATAGAACCAGGGGTAAATCCGCTCGGGGCCCTTCATGGTGGAAATGCAGACCGCCGATTTCCCTTTCAAAAGGCCTTCTGGCAGCAGCCGGCCGTTGTCACGGTACCCGAAGCCGGAGGAGAACATCCGGTCGATGTAGCCGAGAAGCATGGCCGGAGGACGACCCCAAAAAATCGGGTACACGAACACGAGCTTATCCGCCCATTGAATCTGCTCGCGGTATTTGGCCAAGCTGGGCTCACGGTGCATATCGCGCCTCCGCTTTTCCTCGTTGTACACCAGGACGGGATCGAAAGACTCCGCGTATAAATCCAACACTTGAATCCCGGAAATTCTCGGATTTTCGCGGCTTCCCTCCAGCACTTTTTGCAAAAAGGCGTAACTCAGGCTTTGATGATTCGGATGAGTATAAATGACCAGCAGGTTCATAGCTCGCACCCCATTTACTTATCATTTGATAAATAAATCCTATACGACATTTAATTAGTTGTCAAATGATAATTGTTTTTTGATAATGAGTTTGCTATTGTCGTTGATGAGGTGGTTTTGTGGACAAAACTGAGCTTTTTCAACAATTCGTAGCCTTTACCACTGCCGTACATGAAGTCAAACACGACATCACCAAGGGCTTGAAACCGGAGGGAATCACCCCGGTCCAATACGACATTCTGGAGTATATCGCGGTTAGCCAGCCGGTAACCCTGAGTCAGATCAGCGGTTGTCATCATATCTCGATGCCTAACGCTAGCCGCGAAATCCGCAAGCTCCGGGAAAAACAGCTGTGCGAGAAAGTGTCCGCCAAAGGGGACCGGCGCGTACAGCTGATTCGTCTGACCGAAGCGGGGCAGCGCCTCATGGACGGGGTGTTCGGACAGATCGAAACCCGGTTTCATCAGCGGGTCGGCCATCTGTCGGAATCCGAAATCAAGGACATCGGCAACGCGCTCCATCTGCTTCACACGAAGGTGTTCTCCTGAACATACAAAAGCCTGGCTTCCCTTTTTACGCAAGGTGATGCCAGGCTTTTTTTCCGCTTGTCTCGATTTTTACCGGTTCAGAATGCTGTCTTCCAAGACGGCGCTCTTATCTCCGTATTCCTTGATGATATGCTTCTCGCCCCAGGCGCATAAGGAATCCAAAATCCCCTTCAAGCTCCACCCGTATTCCGTCAGTTCATACTCGACCCGCGGCGGCACTTCATTGTAGCTGATCCGGTTGACGATCCCGTCCTTCTCCAGCTCTCTCAGTTGTTGGGTCAGCATTTTCTGCGTGATTCCCGGCATCAGGCGTTTCAAATCGCTCGTTCTTCGTTTTCCATACGTGAGATGGCACAAAATGACGCACTTCCATTTCCCCCCGATAACCTCCAGCGTGGCTTCCACCGAGATATTGTATTTTTTCGCCAAAGCGCCTTCCTCCCTTTTTTATGCATTAGGCACTTTTTAGTACCTATATCACTTTAAAGTACGTACTGTTCATGACCGCCTCGATAAATGATAATAGCATATGCCGGCCGGCGGCGACAAATCGCAAGAGGAGTGGAAGAACCTGTGACTATAGAAAAAAAACGAAGTATGCTGGCGCTTCTGGCCCTCGCCGTCAGCGCCTTTGCAATCGGGACAACCGAGTTTATCAGCGTGGGACTGCTTCCCTTAATCGCTGGAGACTTTGATATATCCGTCACTACGGCGGGACTCACCGTCACTCTGTATGCCCTGGGGGTCACGTTCGGCGCTCCGGTGCTGACCTCGTTAACCTCCGGGGTTTCCAAAAAAACGCTGCTGCTCGGCGTGATGATCATCTTCATCATCGGCAACAGCCTGGCCGCCATGGCGGGCAGCATCGGTGTCCTGCTTGCCGCCCGCGTCATCTCGGCCCTCGCGCATGGCGTGTTTATGTCGATCGGATCGACGATCGCCGCGGACCTCGTACCCGAGAACCGGCGGGCCAGCGCGATCTCCATTATGTTCTCGGGTCTGACCGTGGCCACGGTCACGGGCGTGCCGCTGGGCACGATGGTGGGTCAGCAGTGGGGCTGGCGGACGGCCTTCATCGCCATTGCTCTCATCGGCGTGGTCGCTTTCCTCTCAAACCTGGTTCTCGTGTCCGGCGGGAATTTACGCAAAGGCGCAAAAATCCGGTTCAGCGATCAGCTCAAACTGGTCGGCAACGGGCGCCTGCTGCTGGCTTTCGCCATCACCGCGCTGGGATACGGCGGCACCTTCGTCGTCTTTACCTATTTATCCCCGCTGCTTCATGAAATCACCGGATTTCCCGAGAAAACGGCCGCGGTGATTCTGCTGATGTACGGCATCGCCATCGCGATCGGCAATCTCCTTGGGGGGAAAGCGGCCAACCGCAGACCGGTCAGCGCCTTGTTCTACATGTTCGGCGTTCAGTCCCTCGTGCTGTTCGCCCTGGCCTTCACGGCGCCGCTGAAAATCGCGGGGCTGATCACCATTTTCCTGATGGGCCTGTTTGCCTTCATGAACGTGTCGGGACTGCAAATCTATGTCGTCATGCTGGCGGAACGTTTCGCGCCCCAGGCCAAAGACATCGCCTCCGCCGTCAATATCGCCGCCTTTAACGCCGGGATTGCCCTAGGAGCCTACCTTGGCGGCATCGTCACCGACCGGCTCGGCCTTCTCCATACCACCTGGGTGGGAGCGCTGATGGTTCTGGCCGCGGTAATCCTTACCGGCCGGGCCCGGGTGCTCGAGCGAAGGGACGCCGGCCGCGTAAACGAAAGCGCCCCGTCGCCGGAGGGCGGCTTGCATCGGGCCGCGCAAAACGGGTAAGCTATTTTATGGAATGCCATACCAACTAAAAAGAACATCATTCTAGGAGATGACTGAACCTATGATTAAAAATTTGCAGGATACCGTAACTTTGCATAACGGCGTAAAAATGCCGGGCTTCGGTCTGGGCGTTTTTAAAGTCGAAGAAGGACAAGAACTCGTCGCGGCGGTGAAAGCCGCCATCCGCCACGGCTATCGCAGTATCGACACCGCGGCCGTGTACCAGAATGAAGCCGGCGTCGGGACGGCGATCCGCGAAGCGATCGAAGAATCGCTCGTGAAACGCGAGGAGCTGTTCGTGACCTCCAAGCTGTGGAACGCCGATCAGGGGTACGATTCGGCCTTGGCCGCTTTTGAAGCCAGCATGGACAAACTCGGCCTCGAGTACCTGGACCTGTACCTGATCCACTGGCCGGTCAAAGGCAAATACAAAGAGTCCTGGCGCGCCCTGGAAACCCTCTGCCGGGAAGGAAGGGTGAAGGCGATCGGGGTGAGCAACTTCCAAATCCATCATTTGCAGGATGTCATGGAAGGGGCGGAAATCAAGCCGATGGTTAACCAGGTGGAATTCCATCCGCGGCTGACGCAAAAAGAACTGCTGCAATTCTGCCGGGAGCAGGGCATTCAACTGGAAGCCTGGTCCCCGCTGATGCAAGGGGAACTGTTGAACGATCCCGTGCTTCAGGAAATCGGGGCCAAGTACGGCAAGACCGTGGCCCAGGTAATTTTGCGCTGGGACCTGCAGCACGGGGTGATCACCATTCCGAAATCGACCAAAGAAGCGCGGATTATCGAGAACGCCTCGATCTATGATTTCTCGCTGAGCGAAGAAGATATGAACCGGATCGACGCGCTGAATGAAAACCGCCGGGTTGGCCCGGACCCGGATAACTTCAATTTTTAATGAGTTGAGTCGAATTTAACGGGAATATTCCCCGCTTAATTGACCCTGACAGCCTCCTGTCAGGGTCTTTGTTTTTCCCGAAATATCCCCGCCAGAACAGGAATGCAACCTGAAGTTGACAAAGTGCAACGGCGGAATGATAGAATGCCCCGGCCTGTTATGCAATAATTTGGGTATCACAAACAAATAAAGAAAGGGAAGCTGCCCATGACATTCGGTGAAAAACTATTGAAATTAAGAAAAGAAAAGGGACTCTCCCAAGAAGCATTGGCGGAGAAATTAAACACGACGAGGCAGGCGGTCAGCAAATGGGAGAACGGTCAAGGTTACCCCGAAACGGAGAAACTGCTCATGATCGGAAACCTCTTTGAAGTTTCTATGGATTATCTGCTGAAGGAGACGGTTCAGCCCCATCCTAACGAGGAGGAGGCACGAGGGTATTATGTAAATAAGGAAACGGCGGAAGCCTATCTGATGCATGAACGCAGAACATCCAAATTTGTGGCGTTGGGATTTGGTCTGCTTATTTTCTCCACCGTCCCCTACTTGGTTTTTAAGCAGGAACCGGCTATCTATACCTTCCTCATCATTGTTATCGCCGTGCTCGGGATCGGCATGCTCGTGACAGCCATATCGATCGATGGAGACAACACGTATAAAGCGCTAAAAAAGGAGCCTCTGTTATTTGACCCCGGCTATCTTAAAGAGCTGGCCGCGAGATATGAGCAAGCGAAGCGGAGATGCAACCCCGTCATCGTTGTGGGAGTTTGTCTGATTTTAACGGGGGGATTGGCCTTCCTGCTGGAAAAGAAAGAAATAACCTCCGGAATTCTGGTCCCTTACTATCCGGGGTTTGCGGCTATGATCGCCGTGGGCATGTACATTTTCGTCCGAACTCTGGCCGTCTTGGAAGCCTATAAGCTCTTGGTAAAGAATGAGGAGCATGTAAATCGCCTGGGTGCCAAACTTTTGAAGAAGGCGCGGAAAAAAATAGAGGATCTTTAATGTCCCGGCCCTGGTCCGGAGCCGGTTCCCGAAGGAATCGGCTCCGCCACCGGGGACTTTGACGTTCCCTTGAGGGTGAGGGACCGCGGGGTGAGGGGCCGTGGGCCGCGTGTTATTCCTGCGGCTCTCCCGCCGCTTCCCAGCGGGCGATTTCCTCGCGCACCCGCGGCGCCACCTCGGTCCCGAGCAACTCGATGGACCGCATCACCTGCTCATGCGGCATCGTCCCGAGCGGGCAGTGGAGCATAAACCGGGTGATCCCCACGTTTTTGCGCAGGTAAATGATCTTCCGCGCGACCGTATCCGGATCGCCCACATAGAGCGCGCCTTCCAGGCTGCGCGCGGCATCGAGGGAAGCCCGGCCGTAATGGCCCCAGCCGCGCTCCCGCCCGATGACGTTCATGCTGGCCTGGGTCGAAGGGAAGAACAGATCGGCGGCCTGCTCCGCCTCCTCGCCGACGAACCCGTGCGAGTGCGAGGCGACCGGCAGCTTCGCCGGGTCGTGGCCGGCCTGGGCCGCCGCTTTCTTGTACAGCTGCACGAGCGGGGCAAACTGGGTCGGCCGGCCGCCGATGATGGCCAGCACCAGCGGCAGGCCAAGCAGTCCGGCGCGAATGACGGACTCGGTGTTGCCTCCGCTGCCGATCCATACCGGCAGCGGTTCCTGCACCGGGCGCGGATACACGCCGAGGTTGCGGATCGCGGGGCGATGTTTCCCTTCCCAGGTGACTTTCTCCGATGCGCGGATCTTCAGGAGCAAGTCCAGCTTCTCGTCGAATAGCTCGTCATAGTCCTGAAGATCATAGCCAAATAACGGGAAGGATTCGATAAAAGAGCCCCGCCCCGCCATAATCTCCGCCCGCCCGTTCGAGATGCCGTCCAGGGTCGAGAACTCCTGGAACACCCGCACCGGGTCGGCGGACGACAGCACGGTTACCGCGCTGGTGAGGCGGATCCGCTCGGTCTGCGCCGCGGCCGCCGCCAGAACGACGGCCGGGGAAGAGGCCGCATAGTCCTTGCGGTGATGCTCGCCGACACCGAAGACGTCGAGCCCCACCCGGTCCGCCAGGACGATTTCTTCCACGACCTCGCGCAGACGCTGCGCGTGGCTGATCAATTCGCCGGTATGCACATCCGGCGTGGTTTCCACAAAAGTGCTGAGCCCGATTTCCATAGGGATCCTCCTATTTACTTTCATAAATTCATTAACTTAATTTACTGTAGTTCCTATTGTGACGGTTTGCGGCGGATTTTGCAAGTCGTGAATCGCTCTAACGATATCAGTGCCGACTCCAATAAAAACCACCCGTGTGAACGGGATGGTTTGGTCTAAGGCTTATAAGCCTTTATTACCGGCTCGCGTCTAAAGGCGCTTGCTTTCACGACGTTCAAGCTACTATGCCGCTGCCGCGTTTGACTACCCCGGAAGGGGTGCGATTATTGCTAGTCCCCCGTCACACAACCCTGATAATATAGAATTCCTGCATATCTGCATGCTTTTTTCCTGTTTGGACTCAAAATTTCTAAATACCTGCAAATCTGCAGGAATTTTCGACGAAACCGGCTCGTTTCTCTAAAATCGCTGGAAATGCCTGCAGATTTGCATCTTTTTTCGCATTCCCTCGGGAATCGGCCTAAAATACCTGCAGATTTGCATCTTTTGGAGTTGGAAGCTTGGAAACACACTAGGCGCCTCTTTATAATGTGACATATCACTTCGATTAGCCATTAAGCCACCTTTTCTTTTCGTTATACATAGCAGCTTGAACACTCCTATATAGTGAACACATCAGCTGGTTTTGGCTATAAGCATCACTATACCACCCGCATAACTGGTGTTTTTTTGTTTCGCACGCTTCGCCAGCTCAACTGGCTAAAGCCCCAAATCAAAAAGACGGTCCCGAGCCTAACCGCCCGAAACCGTCTTTTGCTAAAATTCAATCCTGCGCTTGCTCGTTTTCAGTTCAACCGGAATCCGATTGGCCCGGCCAGGAGGTGACGCCGAAGTTTGGGAGACTGGAGCCTCTTGCAGATCCAGATGACGGATTTGCGGAAGCGGCTCCTTCCCTGAAGATTTCGGATACTCCAGATGAGGCCGTGGCTTCTGCACCAAGGCCCCCGAACCGGCCGTTCCCGTGTACACACGATCCAGGCCTTTCAACAGCGCTTGGATGAACTGCTCCGGAGAGTCCTGTTGACTCTCTCCTTCCAGCCGCAGATGGATCACGGTATCGTCAGCCAACTTCAAGGTAACGATAACCCCCTGGCCGTACTTTCCTTCGCTGATTATACTGAGTCCGGTTATTTCCCGTAACCGGATTTCATATCTTGCCCCGGCCTGCGCCGAAGCCATGATGATGACGATCAGACGTTCCGGCGTCAAAGCCAACACCTTGGCTTTCCCGGATACGTTGGACCACTTCTCAAAGTCTTTATATAAAGAAGTAATCACTTCCCCCTGCCGGATGATGCCAAGCTCCTCCAGTTCCAACAGGCTGGCCTCGTCAACCTCGATATGCAGCTTGATCCGGCGCTTCACCAACACCTGAAGCACGATGATGCCGCCGACCGTCGTTGCCGCCGTATAGCCGTTAAAATAATCCATCAACCAAAAACCGATGAGCAGCAGTAATAAAACACACTGTGCGGCTGTGATGTAGGCTCTTTTACTCTGCGCTGACATCCTGTAATACCAGAAGCCTTTCCCCGGCCGGTAGGGGGCAAGCGCACCACGAATCAGCTTATTGGCTTTGACGATGGCAAATACGCTGGCTACCAAGAGAAGCAAACTCAGAAATCCCATTATCCATTCTTTTTCGGCGATGGCAAAGTACAATCCCAGCACCCACATCGGCAGGCCCAAAAAAACAATGATTCTCCTTTTTGATTTCAGGTCTTTAAGTTCATCATGGTTGTCCATCTTCACAAACTCCTTCAGTCTAAAGCTTGTACCGGGAGAAACCCTTCTCCGTCACAACATACCCCACCCCGTTGCCGGAATACGTAAACCCTGCATCCTCCGGGAGCCGAATCGTATACTTCGCCTGCAGGGTAACCGGATCAAGCACATAACGGCCGGAACCCGGGAAGTTCAGCTCCACGCTGCCATCCTGAAGCAAGTTCAACGCGATGAAGAAATCGGTTTTGTCCTGGATGGCGGCCGATTTGACCAAACCTTTGGCGTTAAAAAGAGATAGTTTCCCGTTCGCATACACGCCGTACCCACTTCCGAGCGAGGCCACCACCGCGTTCCCGGCGATATCCCGCCCCCACAGGAGCTTACCGGTTGGATCGAACCCAAACAGGCGGTTGCCCGTTTTCGGCAAATTCGCGCGGACCAGAACCGTGCCGTCGGCAAGCACCTCGTTATAGTCAACCTCGGCATAAGATTGTGCCGGCAGTTGGTGCGCAAACACCCGTTTCAGCGAAGCATCCAGGGCCTCGATCCGCGAGCCCTTGCCGCCGCCGTAGTTCGTCTGGATCAGAACCCGGCTGCCTTTGACGGTAACGGTCCCTTTATAGGCTAGGCTTTTAAGCCGTGCACCGTTTTTGCCGATCAGCGTCAGCGAGCCCCCCGTGTAATTGCCGAGCGCGTCCATTTTTCCTCTGGAGACAAACACCAAATTTCCGGTGGCAAGCCTAAACAGATAGCCATCCTTGCTGGAAAAATTCAGGGTCCACTTTCTTTTTCCGTCCGGTCCCACGGCGTAAACTTGGGTTCCTGTGGGTGAAAGATTATCGGTAAACGTCACATATACCGTCCCGTCCGGGGAAACGAGATACGGCTGCGCTTCGCGAACCAGCGAGGTTCCGGGATCGGCAAAGTTGGTCGACCACTTCAATTTCCCGGTCTCGGTATCAAAGGCCTTCAGCGTATCTACGACCCAAATCTTCGTCTGCGTGGGACGCTCCTCTTTAGTATGCAAATATACCGTGTTCAACTTCGGAATCTCGAACGGTCCTTCTTCCAGGCTGCCCAAGTCTCCCACGACGTCCGGTTGGCTCCACTGCGGATCGGGGAGCTTGTTCACCACCCCGGCGGCATTGGCTTCTGCCCCGACCGGCTCGGCTATGCCCGCCAATCCGATGCTTCCCGTCAAGAGCATGGCCGCGAGGCAGCCTTTAAGCAGTTTTTTCGTTTTCATGACAATCCTCTTCCTCTCGTCGATCATCTGTAATCTATGTACTCTATTACCATACTCTCCGGTCCGCGTCTCAACAAGAGGACAAACGCCCATCCACAGCCCTTGTATTTTTTATGTTGACAAATTCTTCCTAAACCTGCTATGTTGGCGTAATACCCTTCTGCAGAGAGGGGTCATATTTAAAGGAGTGTTATGACTTATGTTCAAACCTTTTTTTGAGGGACTTCTTTCCCAAGCCCGGGAAAAAGCCAGTTCAGACCCCCGGTTTGTAGGCCTCCTTGCAGGTGGCTCTCTCATGACCGGAACGTTGGATGAATTCAGCGATTTGGACTTGATTGTGGTTTATGATGCCGCCTATCGGGAAGAAATCCTCGAGGAACGGTTGCATTACGCAAAAAGTTTGGGACCCTTGCTATCCGCCTTCACGGGGGAACATGTCGGTGAGCCCCGGCTTTTGATTTGCCTATACGACTTCAAAGGCCGGCTGCTCCATGTGGACCTGAAGTTCGTCTCCGTCCCCGAGCTGGCGGACCGGATGGAAGACCCGGTCATTCTTTGGGAAAGAAGCGGCGAGGTCAAAAAAGTGTTGCTCGACACAACCTGTCATTCAGAAAACGTAGACATACAGTGGATGGAGGACCGGTTCTGGGTGTGGATTCACTATTGCGCCACCAAGTTGGGGCGAGGCGAGCTTTTCGAGGTAATCGACAGCCTCGCTTTCATCCGAAGCTCCGTCCTTGGTCCGCTCATCCAGGTGAAGAACGGGAAACTCCCCCGAGGAGTGCGGAGATTGGAGCAGTTGAACAGCCAGACTGTGATCCGATTGAAAGACACCCTCCCTGCTCATACTCCAAAAAGCTGCTATCGGGCCATAAAGGAAGCCATTAAGATTTATCGCGAATTACGCCAGGATTATCCGGAATTGGAGCCTCGACTTGACGCGGAGGATAAGGTCGTCCCTTATCTGGACCGCGTCTATGAATCCTTCGCCTTGTAAAAAGCTATATCGTTACACGCGAAAATATCCCCGACTGCAGATGAACAGTCGGGGATATTTTTATGTTGGGGAATTGGATTCCGTCAGCGGACCTTGAATCCGCCGCCGGGAGGCATCCCAACGCCACTCAGGCACCTGCCCTTGCAGATGTACTCCTCCATACCAGCCATCCACACCCCTACGGGCAGCCGCATCCTCATCTCCATTCAGCACGCGATCGCCGAACCCGGTGATCTCCACGGTACCTTCGCGGAGCGCCTCCGCTTTTTGCCCATAGCCGGGGAACGACGCTACTCCACGAAGGTGCAGCAGCGGGCAGGGTTCCAATGACATGCTTCTGAGAATATGCCAAAACTGTAAGTCACCCATCCCGAACAGGGAAAGTCGATCTCCGACCAGCCGGAATAATTCCAAGGGGCGGTTCACGCCGTCTCGAACGAATTGCAGCGTTGTTTCCTCCACAATCCCGAGGCCGTTCTTGACGGAAGGATACCTTTCCAAATGAAGCCGAAAAGCTTCTTTCGCGAACGGCAAGGCGGAAGTGTTCCGGTCCAACAGTTCTTGCAAATACGCGGGATCCACCGAGGTGTAGGCCTCCCAAAACTTCGCGCCCAGTTCCAATTGTTCGGCCCCGACCGGCGTCCAGGTTCCCGACATGGCCCCTAATTGCTGGGGAGTCAGCTGCCCCAACCCCCGAAAGCCCTCGACCCCCGGGTATTCGCCGATACAGAGCAAGTTCAGCTTGGTACGCCCCAAGTCCAGCCCGGAAAACCGGGACAGCAGATAACACAGCATCGTTTGGTCGAAAAGATCATGTTCAAACCACAGGACGACCTCTTCATAATTCCGAACCTCTCCCAAAACCTTTTCCTGCGTTTCGCTGATCCTTATATACTCGGCTCCGGGAATGCCCAAAGTCTCTTCCAAATATTTCGCCCGCCGAGCCCGGCTCCCCGCTTCTTCCGGCTTTGCGAAGATCGGCCCGTGCGTATAGATCTCCCGCCACACCAGAATGTCGCCTTGAACGCCTCCCTGACGCAGCTTTTGTTCCACCACATCGCCATTTACGAGATGAAGCATCTTTCTTCCTCCTTCGTACAGCTGATGATATACGGAGACCAGGTCGGCCACGGGGAGGGAGCCCCTTAGCTTTTTCCGGGCGTCATGGAGCCTTTTTTTCAGCGCGGGCACCGAGGTTCCCGTGAAGGCCGAAATCTCCTGCAAGGTATAGCCCTGAAAATAAAACAGCTCAATCGCCAGACGCATCGGTGCCGTCAAGGTGGCAAGGGAGTCGCGAACCGATCGCTGAAGCTCCCTTTCTATAACCCTTTCCGCCACCCGGTCCGTTTGGCCGGTTTGGCGGATCCCTTCGTCCGCCTCCTCATAAGGCACCGCCCGCTCCCGTTTACGGCGAAGAATCCGGTAACACTGCCGAAGGACGATCGTCTTGAACCAGCCCGGAAACGCCTCGGCGGTCTTCAACCGGTCCAGGTGGAGGAATGCCTCGGTAAAGGCTTCTTGCACCGCATCCTCCGCCAATTGGTGGTCTTTCAATTTCCCGTAGGCAACCGTCTTCGCCATGGCCGTGTAATGCCGGACCACCGTCGCAAAAGCCTCCTTGTTCCCCTGTCTGGCCTTCTCTATATCTTCTAGTCTCAAGGCTGTCCGCTCCTTTATCTCCGTACTCGATATAGAAGTGCCGCCCAGGCTCTCAAAGGTTACTTGGGCTCGTTTGTCCAGACGTCCTCCAGCGGCAGCCCCTTTTCCGCACGAGCGGTATCGATCACTTTCTGAATGAAGCCGGTTTTGGATTTTGTGTACGCCTCAAGTTCGGTGCCGAACCGCAGGGCCGAAGCTTTCTTCACCTCGCCGTATTCACGGACCAGCTCGGGGTGCCGGCGCAAATAATCCCGCAGAAGGATCTCGTTCCTTAAATAAAATTCCTCGTCGTAAGGAAGGACATGAATGTTGTGGGTCCAAGTTCCGTCCGTGTATTTATTGAACAAATATCTTCCGTTCATTCCGGTCGGAACGTACTCGTAAACCTTCGAACCCAGGAGCGATTGGTAGAACGGCCATTCTCTAAAAGGGCGAACCCCCACAAAAATATCGATAATGGGCTTCGCTTCCTGACCGGGAATCGAGGTGCTCCCCACATGCTGGATCGCCTCGGCCTCGGCACCAAGAAGCGATGAGAGCCTGTTCCTCTCCTCTTCAAACTGTTCCGCCCATTCCGGGTTGTAACGGACAACCTGGATTTGACTGTGCATCATCTCTTACCTCCCTTGATTCAGTTCAATTCAATTCGATTCGATAAACAGATGCGCATGCGCCAGCTTATCCGAGTTTCTGACGAGGTACAAATTTCGAATAGCTTGACCTTTATCTTATTTTAACAGCTTGCTAGGTCCCACATGTACTTTCGGGCCTGAATCCGCAGGCGTGTTCCCATGTGAGGCCGCAAGTCAGAAATTCCTGCAAATCTGCAGGCTTTTTTCCCCTTTTGAGGCCGTAAATCAAAAATTCCTGCGAATCTGCAGGCTTTTCCGGAGAATTCTCCCATCAGCCGCCAATATTCAAAAAATTCCTGCAGATTTGCATCCTTTCTGTTCCGCCCCCCGAGAAACGGCAAAAATTCCTGCATTTTTGCATTTATTTGCATCCATCTGCACGCGAACCCAGATCCCAGCAACCTATGACGCCGAAAAAAAAGGCCGGTCCGCAGCCACGCCGCAGATCCAGCCTCTTTTCCATTCTTGCTCCATTATTGCTCCGTCCCCGTTCCACCCGGTGCGGATGTTGTCCCGCCGCCGCCCGGGATCGCCCCGCCTTCGGGCGGAACGCTTCCCTCCGTAGGCGTGCCGTTCTCCGGAGGTGTGCCGCCCTCCGGAGGCGCTGCGCCTCCCGGTCTGGCGCCGTCCGGCCTCATGCCGCGGCCTCCGCCCCCGCCGCCGGGCCCCCGGCCCGCGGTATTGCCGGCCGTCACGCCCGATTCGTTCAGCCAGATGGTCGTGCTGTCGGTGATGTCGAACGCCACGACCTTCGTGCCGCCCGATGCGGTTCCGCCGGTGAGGAGGCCGTCCGTTTCCGTGCCGGCCTTCGTGCCGCCGGTATACAGCGTGTAGGCGCCCTTCTCCATCTCCGGCGTGCTGATGACGACGGTTTGATAATTCTTCGTCGGCGTAAAGCTCATGATCGTCTTTCCGTCGCCATCCTCCAGGCGAACCGGGGTCCCGGCCTGCTGCGCCTGCGAAAAATTCATGGCGATTGAGTACTGGCTGGACGTGTCGGATGGTGCCTGAGCCATGCCCGAACTTCCCGCGACGGCCAGAATCCCGCCGCTGATTTCAAAGCTGCCGTCGTAATCCAACGCCCCGTTGCCGCCGGAGGTCGGCCCGTTCACCACCACCGTACCGCCGCTCATCGCGATCGAACCGTTCGCATCCAAGCCGTCTCCGTCGGCGTCAACAACCAAGTAGCCGCCGCGGATCGTCAGCAAGTTCGATCCCAACCCGGTCTTGCTGAACGAGTCCTGTTCCGGGCGTCCATCCGCCGACGAACTGTCGCTGCCGCCCGCCACGTTGACGCCGTCGTCGGAGGCCTTTACCCGGACTTCGCCGCCGGCCACCGTAATATTCGCCCCTTCGACGCCTTCATAGCTCTTCTCGATCTCCACCTTGCCGCCGGAAACGAACACCAGAGCGTCCGCGTGAATGCCGTCGTCGCCGGCGGCGATCCGCAGCTCGCCGCCGCCCACGCCCACATTGCCGTTGCCGTGCACGGCATCGTCGGCGGAGTCGATCGTGAAGCTGCCGCCGTTCACGCTGATGTCCGTGCCGGCCTTCAGCCCCTTCGCGCTGGCCGACTCCGTCTCCTCCGCCGTCCCGGCGGCGTTGCCCCCCGCGGTGCCGGTCCCAGCTGTCGCCGCGGTGTCCGCTCCGCCGCCGCCTCCTGCCGCCGCTCCGCCTTCCGTACTCGCCGCCGTTTTGCCCCAAGGCCCGCCTGGCCCTTGCTCCGGCGTCTTCACTTCCCCGTTCGCGTTCCCTCCGCCCGTAACGAGATCGAACGTGCCGCCGTCCACAACCAGGGCCGTCTCGGCCTGGATGCCGTCGCTCCCGGCTTCCACCTTGAACGCGCCGCCGGCGATGGCGACGAAGCCTTTGGACGCGTCCTCGTCATTCGTCGACTTGATCCCGTCGCCGCCCGCCTTCACGGTGATGCTGCCGTCCTGAACAGCGACCGCATCGCGGCCCATGATGCCGTCGTCGGCGGCCTTCACGTCCAGGATGCCTCCGGCGATCTTCAGGTCATCCTTCCCGGTGATGCCGTTATTGTAATTCCCCGTCACCGTCAGCTTGCCGGTTCCGTTGATCGTCAAGTCGGCCTTGCTGAACAATGCGGCGTTCGGCTCATCGGTGGAGGCGTCGGGAAAGACGTATTTTTCTCCATCGGTAATGACATTCTCCGAACCGTCCGCCAAAGTAATGATGGCCTTGCCCGCTTGTTTTACATAAATCGGAGCGCTGTCGCTGTCATGGATGTCCACCCCGTTCAGCACCAGGCGGACTTTCCCTTTATCCTGCACATCGACGACAACCTGCCCGTCGCTCAATTGCCCGCTTAGCACATAGGTACCCGCGGCCGTGATCGTCACGGCCCCGTCCCGGAACACCGCACCCGAACCGCCGCTGATCTCCGCGCTCGTTCCGTTCAGCCGGATCGCCGTCGAGCCATCCGCGCTCCATTCCGCCGCCGTGTCTTCCGCCTCAAAGCTCACCAGGTCGGCCGCATGAGCGTTGGTGAATTCCGTTTCAGCGGCCGTACCTTCGGCCGCCGCCGTCCCGCCTGACCCCGCGGCGCCGGTCTGACCCGCGGCGGCCGACCCGCACCCCGACAACAGCGCCAAACTCAACAGCAAGATCCCCAGCTTATTGCTTAACTCAAACTTCCTCATCATCCTTCATCCTTTCGTTTATCATTCTTGCCTCCGCTTCAGTAATCGGCCGCCGTCGGGCTCATCGTCAGTGAAATGTCCAAATTCCCGTTGCGGCAGCGAATCTCGTCCAGAAATTGCTTCTGATTCGTCAAGTGATCGATCGAGATGGCGTACACCAGTTCATACAAACTGCCCAGCTCGGTCGTCCTGATTTTCTTCAACTCGTACGCCACGGCGTATTTGTTGAATACCTCCTCGAACGCTTCCTCGTATCCCAGGTTCTCGGGAATCGTCACCTTCAGCACCTTTTGCAGCGTTTTTCTGGCTCCGAAGTTGAACCGATTCAGAATAAACATCAACAGGCACAAAATCAGGGTGAACAGCACGGCGTAACCGAACGATCCCACGCCGCAGGCCAGGCCCGCCGCCATAGTAAACAGCACGTACGAGATGTCCTTGGGATCGCCGGGGGCGCTTCTGAACCGGATGATGGAAAAAGCTCCGGCCAGACTGAAGGCCCTGGCGACATTGCTGCCGATCAGGAGAATAATAATGGCCACGATCGAGGGCAGCAGCACCATGGTCAGCGTAAAATTTTGCGAGTACCCTTTCGGATTGGTCTTCATGTAGGTCACGCTGATGATACCGCCCAGAACGATGGCGAACAGAATCGTCAGTACCGCATTTGTGAAGCTAAGCTCCGTATTGATGAGTGATGTGTTAAAAATGAAATCAAGCATAAACTTGTCGCTCCTTTTCCGATGATCCGCTTTTCAGCATTTTTTTGTACTCGTTGCCGTATTTGGAGAAGCTGGTCCGGTACATCCCGTGTTCCGAGAGCAGTTTGGCCAACCAAAGCGGAACGGTCTTCTCCGCCTTCACTTCCATCAGCCATAATCCCTCGGCCACTAAGGGCTCTCCATAGGAACCCTGCTCCAGCTTGAGGTCATAACGCCGGCTCCGCATGTTCGTATCGAAGGTGATCCGCAGATCCCGGCTTTTTTTGCAGAATAGCGCCTTCCGCTCATAGGCCAGGTACACTTTCGGTTCCAGTTCATACCGCTGCAGGAAATATGTAATTTCACGCAGAACCTGTTTGTTCATATAATCCCTGTATTCCGGCTCGATTCCGGTGCGGACGAACTCGTAGGCTTCATTCAGCCGGAGCGCCGTCCTCCGTTTGTTGACCAGCCCAAACACCTTTTTCTTGATTTCCAGATAGACCTTGGCGTCCTGCTCGGGAACCCCGTAGGCTCGGAGCCGCAGCTTTTCCTTATATTTCGGCTTCGCCAGGCTCGTGCGGATCAACGAATCCTGCTTCGTATCGAAATACAGGTTGCTGATCGAGTAAAACCCGTGCTGCCGGTTGTACTCGTCCGGTTCCATATAATCAAGCAGCGCGGAGTATATCGTATGGTAGGCTTCCGTATCGAGCAAATATTTGTTCTCATACCGGTTGAAGACTTCAATCGCCAATGCACCCAGTCCTTTCTTTATTGTTCTCAGCGGACAGTCATCCGCCGTTCCGATGTCTGTATCTTAGCCCCCGAACCTTTAATGAATCTTAAACGGGTTTACACAGCGTTAATAAAAGTTAGATTAAGGTTGATTAAAGGTAATCCTGTTATAATGGCTTCATTAAAAAGAACGCTGCGTGCAGGGGATGACAAACCATGAGAATACTGATCGCGGAAGACGAAGTGCATTTGGCGGAAGCCTTGACCCAAATTTTGAAGAAACATAATTATTCGGTCGATGCCGTTCACGACGGCCGTTCGGGGCTGGACTATGCGCTCAGCGGGATCTATGACCTGCTGCTGCTCGACATCATGATGCCCGAGATGGACGGAATCAGCGTCCTGAGAGCCTTGCGGGAGGAGGGCGATTCCACGCCCGTCATTTTGCTTACGGCCAAAGGGGAAATCTCCGACAAGGTGATGGGGCTTGATTGCGGGGCGGACGATTATATCGCCAAACCGTTTTCGACCGAGGAGCTGATGGCGAGAATCCGGGCGGCGCTGAGACGAAAAGGGGAGGTGCTTCCGGAGGATACCATGAAATTCGGGGATATCGAGCTGAGCACGGCCACTCTGAAGCTGACCTGCCAGGGGAAGGAAATCAAGCTGAATTTGAAAGAATTCGAACTGCTGGAACTCCTGATGGCGCGCAAACAGGCGGTGACGTCCAAGGAACAGATCATCGAAAAGCTGTGGGGCTTCGATTCCGAGGTGGAGCACAACAATGTCGAGGTCTACATCTCGTTTTTGCGAAAAAAACTGACCTTCCTGAATTCGGCGGTGCGCATCAGCACCATTCGAGGCGTAGGCTATGTGCTTGAGGTGACGGCCTGATGTTCAAGAAGCTGCGGAATCGGTTTCTGCTCCTGAATTTGATCACCATTTCGGTCATGATGCTTGTAGCCTTCGCTTCGATTTATATGATTACGTACCGGGATGTCCGCAATGATATCCAGATGGAGCTGCATCGGGTTATGGACTTTTCCCAAAAAGAGAACGGAAAAGAAGGCCGCTTCCGCCGGGACGATGCCTCGGGCATGATGCCCCCCGGAAACCGGGGCCCGCTCGATCCGGGGCCCGCGGATGGGCTGCTGCCGGATAACGGCTACGCACAGGCGGAGCGCTCGGTCTCTTTTACGCTGCAGACCGACGCCTCCGGAACACTGATCTCCTGGGAGTCCAAATTCGATTTTGATCAGACGTTCTATGAATCCGCCCTTCGGAAAGCCTTATCCATGCACAAGGGGACCGGACAGTTCAAGCTGGACGAGAGCACCTGGATTTTTACGGCAAGGCCTGTGATGGGTGGTGGACAGAAGCTGGTCTTCCTGGACATTACCTCGCGTCAGGGCATTCTGACCAATTTGATATACACGTTCGCGGTTGTCGGTTCGGTCATGCTGGTCGCCCTGTTCTTTGTCAGCCGCTATTTCGCCAATCGGTCGATTCAGCCCGTTCGGGAGGCCTTTGACAAGCAAAAGCAATTCATTGCCGATGCTTCGCATGAACTGAAAACCCCGCTGTCCATCATCAACACAAATGCCGACGTGCTGCTTGCGGCCGGGGAGGATACGATTTCCAGCCAGGCGAAATGGCTGCATTATATCAAATCGGAAACGGAGCGGATGACCCGGCTGACCAATGATTTGCTGTATTTGACCGAGATGGAAGACTCCCGGGATCATCCGCTGTTCGCCAAATTCGATTTGAGCGAAGCGGTGGAGACGATTATTTTGACGATGGAGGCCGTCATTTTCGAAAAGGAGTTAATCCTGGATTATGACATTGAACCGGCCATCACCGTGTATGGCAACCGGGAGCAGATCAAGCAGGTGGTCATGATCCTTTTGGACAACGCCATCAAATATACGAACGCCAAGGGAAAGATCACCCTGACCTTGAAAAAGCAGCCTCATGAGGCGGTTCTTGCGGTGCATAATACCGGAACCGGCATTGCCCCCGAGCATCTGGGCCGGATTTTCGACCGCTTCTACCGGACCGACCCTTCCCGGGCCCGCAAGCAGGGCGGCTACGGGCTGGGCCTGGCCATCGCCAAGTCGATCGTGGAACAGCACAAGGGGAAGATCTACGCCAAAAGCATCCCGGGCGAATCGGCCTCGTTCTTCGTTCACCTTCCTGAAAAGTAAATAGCACCCCTGTTTCAAACTAGTGGGCTATGACCGGGATGATATCCGCGTCACAGCCCTTTTTCGCTTCCATCCGCCATGCGAATACAATTTCAGGCCATGGGTGCTTACTCCCCCGTAGTTCAAGTTCTTTTGACCCGGGTCGACCGCGCTACTCCCAAAAGGGGACTGTAAGCGGTTCACCAAAAAAAACTTGTGTTTTTTCGGAAAATCGCTTGAAATTTGAACTTCTTCTGCCGATAACAGCTAAGTGGAGTCTTACCGAATACCCAGATATTTTGCATAATAATCCACAGTACATAGGATTCCTGTCCCGTTTTGAACAGAGGACATAGCGCAGAATTCGGAGAGTAACCGAGTAGGGCCCCGGAACTACCATAGGGGAGGAAACTTTTGCATGAGCCTGAAACTTAAGCAAAAAATGATCATTCTGATTTGTCTGCTGCTGCTGTTGAGCTTGGGCGCCGTGTCTTTGATCAGTTATAACAGCGCGTCCTCGCTGCTGCAGAACAGTATCAAGCAGGAAGCCCAGTTAACCGCGTCCAATCTGGCATCGGAAATCAACCATTTCATCGATTCCGAGATCGCTAAAGTCGACTCCATCGGGAAACTGATCACGGGGAACAAAGAGGAAGATCTTAAGCTGATTCAGAAGGCCCAGGAACAAAACAAGGAATTTGAAACCTTCTTTTTTTCCTATGATTTGACCGGCAAGAACGTTATCAATTTCCTTGGCGAGACTACCGATGTCTCCGATCGCGTCCACTATCAGGAAGCGGGCAAAGGGGAAGGAAAGATCGTCGTTTCCGAACCCGTCGTCTCC
This sequence comes from Paenibacillus faecis, assembly GCF_008084145.1. Taxonomy (GTDB): domain Bacteria; phylum Bacillota; class Bacilli; order Paenibacillales; family Paenibacillaceae; genus Fontibacillus; species Fontibacillus faecis. The sequence continues at coordinate 505,198 of NZ_VSDO01000003.1, forward strand.
AAACGCACGAAGAACAACATCGTTACGATGATTCTTCCGCTGATGAAAGACGGCAAGCAGTACGGATATATGGGTTCGACCCTGCCGATCAACGCTGTGCAGGAATCCGTATCGTCGCAGAAATACGGTAAGAGCGGCTATGCTTTTCTCGTTAGTAAAGCCGGTAAGTTCCTATGGCACCCCGAAAAGGAATTGGTGCTGACCAAAACGGTGCAGGAGATAAATAATTCAGATATCGTCAAGGCTTACGAAAACGCCTTGCAGGGAGCCTCCGGGGTTTTTAAATATAGCAAAGACAACGCTGACTATTCCGGTGCCTATGCGGCAACGACGTATAAATGGGGCGTCTTCGTCACCGCTCCGACCAATGAGCTGTTTGCGCCCATTACGGAATTGACCCGTAAATTGCTGATCACCTCCATCATCGTTCTGGCGGTGGCGATTGTGTTCGCCTACCTGTTCACGGTCCAACTGATCCGGCCGATTCAGAAGCTGAATGCGGTGGTCAAAGATGTCGCTCAAGGCGACCTGACGAAGAATATCCTGGTCCACGGCAAAGACGAGATCGCCGTGCTGTCCGCGGATTTCAACCAGACGGTCTCCCATCTCAAACATCTGATCGAAGGGGTTACCGAAACTTCCAATCAGGTTATGAGCGTGACGGAGTCGGTATCCCACGGGATCGACAGAACCAAACAGAGCGTCAACGTCATCGGCAGCTCGATTCGCCAAATCTCCGACGGCGCCACGACGCATGCGGCAAGCGCCGAAGAGATCTCCCAATCCATGCGTGAGATGGCCGGAGGCGTCGTGAAAATCGCCGAGTCTTCCTCGCAGGTTTCGGAAGTGGCTCAGCAAGCGGCCAGCCATGCCGAAGACGGCTCCGCGGTCGTCGAGCAAGCGGTCGATCAAATTCGTAACATCGGTGCCGGGACCGACAAAGTGGGCGAGGCTATCGAGCGCCTTCACGGGCGTTCCCAGCAAATTGTGGAAATCCTCAACATCATTACCGATATTACGAAGCACATCAATCTTCTGTCCCTGAACGCTTCCATCGAGGCGGCCAGAGCGGGCGAGCATGGACGCGGCTTCGCGGTCGTGGCCGAAGAGGTCAAGAAACTGGCGGAGCAATCCAGCAAATCTACGGAAGAAATCGCCGAAATCATTAACGAAATTCGCGATGAAGCGCAAAATGCCGTTCAAGTCATGAACGATAACCGGAACGACGTCAAAACCGGAATCGCGTATATCGAAAATGTTCGCGAGAAGTTCACCAACATCCTGGACGCTTCCCGCAACGTCGCCGAGCATATTTTGGAAGTCACCGCGGCTTCGCAGCAAATGTCGGCCGGGTCGGAAGAGATCAGCGCTTCGGTAGAAGAAATGAAGTCGATCGCCCAAATGACGTCCAAAGACGCTCAGAGTGCGGCGCATGCCGCGGAAGACCAGATTCGCTCCATGGGAGACATCGCTTCGTCCGTTCAACAGCTGCAGAATGTTGCCGAAGAGCTGCGGAACGAATTGTCCAAATTCAAAATCTAATCGTCATCGTCCCTTTCCGAATACCCGGAGGCAAGTACAGCACGAACGACTTGAAAGGGGGGATGCCATACAAGGAACGGTCTAGCTGCTGCAAAGACGCAAGGAGAGGGACTAGTCACCAAGTCACCGGAGGCCCGCTGCAGGCAGGCTTCACCTAAACAACAACCAGACAAGAATCGGAGGAGAATTTTCATGTTGAAAAATTGGAAAAAAGTATTGATCGCCGGCGTAATGACGCTTTCCCTGGTAGGCACCGGCTATGTCGGCCATGACCTGATCGCCGCACAACACGTATCGGCCGCATCCGCTGCGTCCAATGCGCCCGGGCAAGAAAAGAAAGCCGCTGCGTCCCAATTGGATGCCATCATCGAGAGAGGCTATATCCGTGTGGGTATGACCGGGGATTACAAGCCCTTTACATATTTGAACCCAAAAACGAATGAATTTGAAGGTTATGACGTAGACGCCGCCAAAGAACTGGCTAAAGATCTGGGCGTAGAAGTTCGTTTCGTTAAAACGACCTGGTCCGACATGATGAAAGACCTGCAGGCCGACAAATTTGATATCGCCGTAGGCGGCGTAACCCGCAACACAGCGAGACAAAAAACCGCGTATGTTTCCCAAGGTTATGTGACTTTCGGTAAAGCGCCTCTGATCCGCGCCGAAGATAAAGACAAGTACAAAACGCTGGAAGACATCAACAAACCATCGGTCCGCATCGGCGTGAATCCGGGCGGAACCAACGAAGTATTCGTACGTCAACATCTGACAAAAGCGAACGTAACCGTAGTTGAGAACAACCTGGACATCCCGCACCTGGTAGCCGACGGCACTTATGACGTAATGATTACCGATACGGTTGAAGCGATGACTTACGCCAAAGCGGATTCCAGATTGTATGCCGCATTGACGGACAAGCCGTTCACCAAGAGCGAAAAAGGCTTCATGATTCCGCGCGGTGACTTCGTATATGCCAGCTACTTGGAAATGTGGATGGATGAAATGAAGCTGCAAGGCAAATTCGACGCCCTCTTCAAAAAGTGGATGGAGTAACGGATATTTAAAAAAAGAAGCCTCCCTTTGATGAGCTCAATCAAAGGGGAGGCTTTTTCATTTTAAGTTGCTTTACCAGTTGCTCTTTGATTTCTGTCGGCAACTCAAGCCAAGGCAAATCCGATATGGTCGTTTTTAACAAACTATATAGTTTGAACTATTGATTTGCATACCAGGTGCCCCGTCAGATCAGATAACCTTGACTAACAAGAATTCCTGCATATTTGCATCTTTTGGAGTGGAAGCACACCAGGCACCTTGATCGCAGTGGGCATAATACGGATTCGGATGTCTCATGGGGGTATGGGCAGCGGTGGAGAGCATTCTTTTCACATTCTTCACCGGCAGCTCATTGAATTAAAAGGAATTCCTCCCGTTAATTTGGTGCATATGCTCCTGGAGAGGCGAATTAGCTGGAGAACCTCCCGCTAATTCGCCCGAAATTTTGTATATTGGCAATAAGGCCGCGAAATAGATGGAGTTCTTCCAGCTAAATCCGATAGAATCGCCAAGATCGGTACATTAACGGGAAATTTTCCCGTTAATGATGTAAACTCCGATATATCTACAATTGTGGATGTCGGTGACGTATCTCCGAAACCATTTCACATCCTTCCCCAACACCAATTCTATAGTTCACCCTATATAGCGATAACGTATCTTTATGTTCCCGGAAAATTGTGCTAAACTTATAATCAAAGAGTTAGTTATCTGTATAACTTAAAAAAAGGAGGCATTCGAACCTTGGCCAGACCCAATATGGTCACAAAACAGGACCTTATTCTTTCCGCCGAACGGGTCATTCAGGAAAAAGGGCTGGATAAACTCACTTTCAAAGCGGTCGCCGAAGGGGCTCATGTCACTCAAGGGACGGTGTATTATCACTTTAAAACGAAAGAACAGCTGCTGTTCGAAGTCGTTCAATCCCTTTGCGACCGCTCTTGGGAGAACACCAAGCAGCTGCAGTTAAAGCAGGAGCACCCCAAAGAATCGGTGGACCGGCTTTTGGAGGAGGCGCTTCAACGCTGCACGCCCGATTCCATGTACCACACTTTATTCTACTCTCTTGTTGTCCATAGCCTGCAAAACCCGCCGATGCGGGAGCGCTTGGGTGAACTTCTTCAAGCCGAGAACGCCCATGTCGCCGCATTGCTGGAGCTGCTTCTGCCGGCATCCGGCCTCCCGGGCAAATCCCTGGAGTACAGGGCGGTCATGATCAATGCGCTGATCGACGGTTTGGCGCTCCAAGCCTTGGTCGATCCGCAGTTTCCGGCTCGGGAGGTATATGGCGAGCTGTCTCAAGTTCTCCTCGCCATATTCCCCGAAGCTTCCGATAAAAACAAAACGAACGAGTAGGAGGTAGGCTTAATGCGCTTCTATCCTTTTTGCGGGTTTCTGCTGTGGCTGGCCGCCACGCTCCTGTTCCGGTACTGGGGAGGCGAACTCATTCAGCCCGGTACGATCCTGATTTGGTTGTCTTTTGGCCTCATTGTACCCGGCATTCCTTGGCTTATGCTGGCTCTTTTCCGGTTCCGGGGCACGGCTCCCCAGGACCGGCCCAAGGCCGCCCTGCTGGTCGCCGTACCGGGAATGCTGCTCGATTTGCTGACGCTCTCGTTCCACCGTTTCGTGTTTCCCGGCATCTCCGACGCGAATTTCCATCTCTTTTTTGTCTGGCTGATGTGGGCCTACGCCCTGATCCTGCTAGCCGGATTGTATTACTCCCGGCGGACGGCCAAACCGGTTTAGGTTAGCTGCCCCCAGTCAGAACGATATCTTTCCTCCGCCGCGGCATATCCCGGTTCGGCGATGACTTCATCCTCCAGCATCAAGCTTGCAATCGCCCGAAAGTCCGCGGCTTCAATTTCGAGATGACCGAAACGGAGCGCATACCCCCAACGCGGGTTTCCGGCCGTAAAACTTAACCGGTGCAGCAGCCCCGAAATCGGCACCTCCCGGCAAGGATAATAATGAATATCACGCCGGAAGGGAACGAACGAATCCGACATCGGATATTCGTATACCCGGTCGCCAACCACTCGCCCTATGGCGGTGAACGCCTGCAGCTTCTCCCCCTTCCCCAACTCCGTCCGCGGCGAGTAATAAATCAGCCAGTCGCCGGGACGCATGCGGCGCAGCGGGGCGGCCTTGCCGTGACAGAGCTGGGCGAAGCCGCCTTCAACGCCTATTTTGACGTGAGCGGCGGAAACCACTCCGATCCAGTAGCGGCAGTTCTCTTCCGGCTCGATCCTAAGCATGGAAGGCCATCTCCTGCTTTAAGCGGTCCAACTGCCGTAGATGGTGCCGGTAATGCATAGGGACAAGGAGAAACCACTCCTCGGCGTTCAAGACGCCAAACCGGGGATGCGCGATTCCCAGCCGCAAGGATGCGTTCGCGAGCGTCGGCTCCAATTCCTCCATGCGGGCGACCACCCGCTTCAGGCCCTGAATCAAAGCCTCCTTGCTCTCCGGCTCCGCCGGGGTATACTGCGGGGACGGCGGCACTTGGATGCGGATCGGCGGGAACTCGCCTTGTGCGTACACCGCGTTTCCCGCTTCCGTTTTGCCGGCGGGTGCCAGGGCGGGGTCCGAAGAATCCTGCAGACATTTTGCGGCATTGGCCAATTGCATATAGAGCGCCGATTGAATCAAATGCTGATACATCTGCCCGATTGACCACCCGCCATCCCCCGGCTTTTGATGCAATTGCTCCATCGTCAAACCGTCCAGTTCACGAATATAATCGTCGACCAAGGCTTCAAAACGCGGCAGGATTTCTTTTGTGGGTTTTCTATTCAAGTTCATGGGGAAAGCAGCTCCTTTTATTGAGATAGTCCCACTATACAAAAACGCTACTGACAGCAGTATGTCAGTAGCGTTTAAACAGATTTTCGGCCTCCTCGCGCATCCGCTTCCGCAGGGATTCCGGTTCCAGCACGACGATATCGGCTCCAAAGCCAAGCAGCCAATGCAGCATTTCTTCGGGTTGGCGGACCCGGAAGGTCACGTAAAGACCCTCCGGCCGTTCCTCTTCCGCTTCCCAGTAAAAATTCCGGAACTCCCTCACCCTGTCGGCCGCCTCGGGATTCACCCGGATTTCGATCCGTAAATTCCGGTCGTCGGGCGGAGCGTAGACCTGCAGATTAAAATCGGAAGGCTTCTGAAAAAAGTCCGGCAGCACGGTTAGCCCGCTCATCCGGGAAACCCGGAAATGGCGGATTTCCCGCCGCAGCTCACAGTAAGCGACCAACGTCCAGGCCCCTTGGACAAAAACAAGACCATACGGCAAGACCGTCCGCACACTTTGCCGTTCTCCGTCGGGGCCCGGGATTTTTTTCGAGTAGCCGAATCGAACCTTTCGTTCCTCCAAAACGGCCCCGCGCAGCACCTCCACATAGGCCTTTTCGGGATGAATCCCCGCATGCGCCCTGAGCTGCAGCAGCTTGATCGTATTGCCGACCCGGGCCGCTTCGTTTCGCACCCGTTCCGGCAAAATCGCCTCGATCTTCCGGCGCGACATCTCCGCCTTCGTCCCGTATTCGGCGTCAAAGATCCGCTGGACCAAATCCGTTCCGAGCAGCAGCGTCACAGCTTCTTCCGCCGTAAAACTGACCGGAGGGAGAAAATAGCCCTCCATCAAGGAATATCCCCGACCCGGAGCCCCGACCAGCGGCACCCCCGCTTCGCTCAGGGCCTGAATGTCCCGGTAGATCGTCCGCACGCTGGTCTCGAAAATAGCCGCCAGGTCCTCGGCGCGCGTAACCTCTCTTCTCTGCAGCTCCATCAGAATCGCGAGCATCCGGTCCGTTTTATTCATGGCCGCGCCCCCCTATCATCTATAAACTAGTAAGTTCATTATAGCGGAAGCCGGGAAACCGGGCCGTCCCTATTTTTTGAAATCGACCACCTCAAGCGAGTACATCTCGGTATTTGTCTTCTGGAGAAGCGCGCTCTCGCGCCCATTCAAATGCTGCTCAAAGAAAGCGAGCGCCAGCTCATTCACCGTGTCATGCAGCTCCCGGGTATTCCCGCTGCCCAGGAGTGGAGAATAGAGGGCCGTATCGGAAAAATCAAAATGTTCGGCTTTGGGGAAAAGCACGTTATAACCGCCGTTTTGCAGCAGCAAACGATGTCGGTCCGCCTGCTCGCGGGCCATGGCGGCGTACTCCTCCGCAGAGGGAATCGCAAAGGTCTGTTTGCCGCCCCATTCGGCTTCCGTCAGGCCCATGTTCTCAAACCGGTCCGTCAGCCCGGTAAACATATACATAAAGGGCCGGTCCAGGCCGTCGTGCAGTTTTTTTCCGTAAAGAAAACCGTCCATGTTGATCCCCGCCCGGATTCTCGGGTCTGCATCCATCGTCTGGGCCGCCACGGTGCCGCCAAAGGAATGCCCCATCATGCCGAGCCGGGAAAAATCCATCCGGTTGGCAAAGGAGGGGGCCCCGTCCGGCCCGCCGACTTCATCGGCACCCTGATTCAGCCGTTCCAACCGGTCTATGGCGAACCGCACATCCTTTACCAATATGCCTTGGATCAGCTTTTCGGATTGAGTCCAATCCGCCGCGGCCCCGGCATCGAACATTCCTCCGGCAACCCGGCCGTCCGAAAGACGCGTCGGAAACAGCGTAAAATAAGGATGTTGAACGCCGGCTACGATATACCCCCGGCTGGCCAACTCCTCCGCAAAGGCGGCGTACATAAAATTCGATCCCCCGTACCCCGGCGCAAACACCACGACCGGGTAGACCTCTTCCCTCGGAGAGAGGGGCGCGTCCGGGAAGGCTTGGGCCTTCGCGTTCCGGTTGGATTGGGCGATAATGTTCAACAGAAAAGGCGCCTCCTTCGGCTGGCCCCCGGGAACGGATAAGAAACCATAGTCGGCTTTGGCCGCGCCCTGCGAAACTTGAGCCGGATACCAAAGCCGGACCTGGATCTCCCGATGATCGTCCCTTTCCGCGGTATACGTCTCCTCCCGGGAAGCATCTATCCATTGGAACGAGGTAGTACCGACCGCGTAAAGTCCTCCTAGGGGATCCAATGAAATGGCGGGCAGCAAGGAAGCGCCGACGTAAATGCTTAACCCGGCATACCCCAGGCCCGCGATCCCCAGCACCGTCCGCAGCCCGGCGCGTTCCCGCTTTTTTTGCGGCTCGGGCTCCCCGCTGCGGTAAACTCCAAAACTTAGGCCGCAAACGAGGACCAGCAGCAAAACATAAAGCGGCGCCCATTTCCATTTCAGACCGTCCACTCCCCCATGGACGATGAGAAGCCCCAGCATAACCGATACGCCGATGATCCCGGCCGACACCCGCTTTCCCTTCCCCCGCATTCGCGCGAATCTCCAAAGAACCCCAATTCCTCCGACACTCGCCGCAAATAATCCCCACTCCGCCCAAGTCATGAACCGCTTCCTCCTCCATATTCCTCGAATACAAGAAGCTTAGCAGTCAAACTTGAACAAATCATGAACAATCCCCCGTTCCAATACTACCGGGAGATGGACAGCAACTGTTCTACCGCCTCCATCACAGCGCCCGGATGGTGATGGGGAATCATATGCGCCGCTTCCGAGAGCTCGACCAATCGGGCATGGGGCAAATCCCGATATAGTCTGTAGCTGTGATCCCGGGTCGAAAACGGATCTCTTCCGCCCACGACAAGCACGGCCGGAGTTGAGATCCGGGCGTAGTTCCCGCTCATTTGTTCCGCTGCGGGGGCAAACGCCAATACGTCCTCCCGATTGGCCAAAAACTGCGAAGGCCGCAGCCAGAGAGCGAGCGTTTCCTCGCGGTACCCCGCGGGAACCGGTTCGGGAGCAAATGTGGACGCGATCACCCGGTTGGCCAGCACCCGGCCTACGGTGGCCAGCAGCAGGTACATCACCAGCTTGCCCGCCACCGGCAAAGTAACCGCGGCGGAAATCGGGTCGCCCTTTTCGGCCGGATAGCCTTCCTTATACATGCCTCCGCCCAGAATTACCAGCCCTCCGGTATCCTCAGGATACATATAGGCATAAGTAAGCACCAGCAGACCGCTCCAAGAATGGCCGACCAATACGGGCTTTCCGATTCCGAGGGCTTTCAACGCCTGATGGATCAGGACCGCTTGATCGGCAGGGGTTATCCGTTTTTTCTTGCCCCTCTCGCTGTAGCCGTACCCCGGGCGGTCGAAGGCCAATGCCCGGTACCCTTTGGCCGCCGCCCGCGTCAGGACCCGGTCGAAATCGTTAGCCCGGAGCACGCCGCCGTGCAGAAAAACGACCGGTTGGCCTCCCTTTTCCCCACGCTCCAAGTAGTGAAGCCTCACACCGTTCACACTGACAAACTTCCCCTCGGGAGGAAAAAGGCGCTCCGCCCGATGGACCCGAAGCCAGGTGAACACCGAGATTGCAAGCAGAAACGCGGGAACCAACCAAAGCAGCTCATACATCGAAATCCCTCCTATACAAATGCCAATTAGTGTACTTATAAAATACTATAAAGTATGTGTATGTAACAATAGTTTTCGCCTCATTTCCCGATCGTCTGTGGGGATGCCGTTCCTCTCGCATGTCCCTCACATATGGTAACAAGACAAGAGATTCGACGATCATAGAGAAAGGGTGCGATGCTATGGGAACCGGTAAAACCAGCACCACGAAATCCGCGAAAACCCAAGGGGTTTCTGTAATTACCTGCACCAACCGGCGGAGCTACATGAATAACCTGATCAAAAACTATCTGCGGCAGTCCTATCCTTCCAAAGAGCTGATCATCATCATCAATAAAAATAACATCCCGCTTGCGCCCTATGAGAAATTGGCCCGCAAGCACCGGAATATATCCGTGTTCCGCTTGCCGGAGCACTCTACGCTCGGCGCCTGTCTGAACTTTGCCGTCCAAAAGGCCAAATTCCGCTATATCGCCAAGTTCGACGATGACGATTACTACGCCCCCTTTTATCTGACGGAAAGCCTGCAGGCTTTGCACAGAACCAAGGCGGATGTCATCGGCAAGCGGGCCCACTACATGTATTTGCGCGGTTCCCGAACGCTCCTGCTGCGCTTTCCGCAGGACGAGAACCGCCCTGTAACCCGGCTTCCCGGAGCCACGCTGCTTATCAAAAAGGACGTTTTGAACAAGGTGCCTTTTCCCGATCGGAGTGTCGGCGAGGACGACCTTTTTTGCCTGCGCAGCAAAAAACGCGGCTTCAAAGTCTACTCGGCCGGGAGATACAATTTCGTCGCCATCCGCCGGAAGAACTCGGCCAACCATACCTGGATCATCAGCGATAAAGAACTGCTCGCCCATCATCGAAAAATTCCGCACGTCCGCGATTACAAGAAATATGTACAAAAACCGCCGAAGGGGAGACGGTCGTGAAGAAAGCGAAATTGCCCCTGCCCGACCGCCGGAACGCCGTATCGATCATCACCTGCACCAAACGTCCGGAGTGCCTGAAGAACCTTTTTACCAACTATGCCCGGCAAAAGTACGCCAAAAAGGAGCTTATCGTTATCTTAAACAACGACAAGCTCCGAATCGACAGTTATGTAGAGGCCGCGAAGGCCCACAAAAACGTCAGGGTCTACCGCAAACCGGAGCGCTCTCCGCTCGGCGCTTGCTTAAATTATGGCGTCAGCCTTGCCAGCTATGGCCTGATCGCCAAATTTGACGACGACGATTATTACGCGCCCGAATATTTGGCGGACAGCGTCCGTACCATGATAAACACCAAGGCCGATATCGTGGGCAAAAGAGCGCATTACATGTACCTAAGCGGAAAAAGGCGGCTGCTTCTGCGTTACCCGAACAAGGCGAATCAGCAGGTTCCCCTTGTCCAGGGCGCGACCCTTCTCGTCAAGCGAAGCGTGTTCGGCCGGGTGGCCTTTCCCCGCTTAAACCGGGGAGAATGCGTCCAATTTTGCGCGGACAGCCTTGCCAAAGGCTTTCGGATCTTCGCGGGGAGCCCCGCGTATTTTCTGGCCGTTCGCCGGGACCGCTCCAAGGGACACACCTGGAAGGTGAGCGACGAAGCGTTGATGAGCCGGAACGCCAAGGTGCTTAAAGAGAGCCGGCTTCTTCCGGACGCACTGCGCGCGGTGTCGGCACGCCCCCGGCATCCGTAAGTCCCCAATCCCGGCAAGCTACTCCAACCAACTAATCTTATCTCAGCCGAGCAAATCCCCTCTTGGAGACGAATTCGGCTACTCCGAACTTGTATTTGCGCCAAGGGAGCGGGTCAAGGCACATCGTGCGGCTGAGGCGGGACATTAACGGGAATTTTTCCCGTTAATGTTGAGCGTTTCTCCTCCATCGGCCCATTTAGCGGGATTTCCTCCCGCTATTTCCGTCCAAAGAGTGCGATTGGGCCTCTGCCCCTCAAATTAACGGGAGGAAATCCTGCTAATCGCTGCCCGCGAGCCGACTGCCCCGGATTAACGGGAGATTTTCCCGTTAAATACCCAAGCTCCTGCCCTCATAGATCCGCTCCGACTCAAAATGGTCTATCCTTTCGCCGGCAGCTTGACGGTCACCCGGACTTCCGTTCCCGGCTGCAATCCCCGGAGGATGCCGTCTTCCACTTTCATGCCCTCGCTGTAAACTTCCGGTTCCCGTACCCCGGCTTCCCGCTTCATTTCGACACGCAGGCGGGCTCCCCGGAATTCGCGCGTGACCTTCGCCTCGCTCCATTCGGCGGGCAGCTGCGGCCGGATCCGGATCCCGTCCGCCGTCCCCTGCAAGCCGAACAAGCCGTCGATCAGGCAGCGGTACACCCAGGGCACCGTGCCGGTATTGAACAGATGGCTGGACCGCCCCGCCGTCCGAGGAAATTGCCGGTAAGCGCCCCGGTAGTAGTTCGGGATGAAGACCGGCAGCTGTCCGCGCTGAATCACGTCCTGCGGATCCGGCCCGGGCAGCATCTTCCGCAGCAGCCGGTAGGCGTTGTCCTTCTCCCCTACGCTATAGAGCGCGTAGATATAAAAAGCGGCGGCATGGTTGTAGACCGCTCCGTTCTCCGCGGATCCCGGGTGCTTCTGCGTCACCCGGCCCACATCCTCGCGCATGGCTGTATAGGAGGGCGCCAGCTTTTCCACGCCGTACGGCGTCTCCAGTTGCTCCCGCACGGCCCGCAGCAGCTTCTCGCGCTTATCCGCGTCCGCGGCGCCGCTCAGCAGCGACCAGCCCTGCGGATTGATGAAAATCCGCCCCTCTTGGTCCGTGCGGATGCCGAACACCACATTGTCATCGGTAATGCCCCGGGCGTACCACTCGCCGTCCCACAGATATCGATTGACGGTCTCGTTGGTCGCTTCGGCCGCGGCCCGGTATTCCCGGGCCTGGTCCGCCCGTCCGCTGCGCTCGCAAATGTCGGCCCATACCTTAAAAGCGTACGCCGTGGCGATGGTCAGCCAACCCGAAACGCCCTTGCCTTTGTACCCGACCATATTCATCGGATCGCACCAGTCGCCCTGGTTGATATAGTTCAGCCCCCGTTCATCGCGGTCGTTCATCAGCCAGCGCATCGCCCGGTCGACATGCCGGTGAACCGGCTCGGCCTCCCCGCCGTCCGCATAAGGCACCACTTCATCGAGGATCGAGGCATCGCCCGTTTCATCCAGGTAAGTGCTCAGGCAAATCGGCAGCCAGACGCAGTGATCCGTGTGGGGAACCTGGTTAATATATTTGAGTTCGGCGTCCGGGTGCAAAATAATCCCGTCCGGCATCGCACCGCTCGCTTTTTGCTGGCTCATGGCCGTCAAAAAAGCCTCCCGCGCCATTTTCGGTTTAATATAGCTCATGCCCATATGATCCTGAAGGTAGTTCCGGGTTTGCGGGTCGGTCGTTAACCGGTTCGTCTGCCCGTGATAGTAGATTTGCCGCGGGAGCCAGTGGTTCACGAAGTTGTCCAGATCGGGATCCGGCGTGCTGATTTCGATGCAGCCCCGCCCTTCCCGGATGTACTGGTCATACTCCCACTCGGCCGCAATAAAGCCGTCCGCGCCGCATTCGTCCGCATTCAGGAAATAACCGCCGCGGATGCGGGCGATTTCCTCCTCGTCCTTCGCGGGGCCGAACATAAACCGGTAGGCCTCCTCCTCCCCGGCCGCGAGCTCGAGCCGGTATTGCAGCACGGCGGCCGGGGTTTCGTACCGCGCGTCTCCCTTGGACAGTTCCTCTTCCAGGATCATCGACGGCATGACGATACCGCCTTCCCCCTCGAAGGCCTCCTGATTCACTTCCCAGGAGACGGGCGCCCGATCCGCAAGCAGGAAGGTTTTATCCCGGAAGTTTTTGATTTTATCGTAATCCTGATACTTCTGATAGGGCGTGACGGAGGAGCAGACGATGGCCTGCAAATCCTCCCGGTATTCCCCCGACTGGTTCATCCAGGACATATAACCGACGGTAAAGTAAGGATAAACGCTCAGCTTGCGCCGCCGACCCGACAGGTTGTTTACTTTGAGACGCCATAGCTCGATCGGCTCTTCTTTCGGCAGACTCAGACTCATTTCAATCTCCACGTCCTTACAGACCACCGTCCACTTGATCCGGCTCTTTCCCACGGCAAAGACATACCGGTCCGCCGGGCACCGTACGGGCTCATAAGGCGCGGAAAACACTTCCCCGGTCTCCTCATCCTTCACGTAAACAAAACGGCCCGGATGATGCGCGTAATACGGCTGTTCGGGCTGCATGAACGTCTTCGCTTCCAGATTCGGCGCGTGGGAATATTTCGCCGGCTCCGGCTGCATGAACTGGGCCACCGCATAACCGCGGCAGTTCATATGAATCATCATGTTCTCATTCCACAGAAACCCCGAAGCCTTCGGAAGCAGCGTAGGGCTTAAAAGTTCATAGTATTCCTGGTCCTCTGTCGCTCTGAACATCGTCATACCTCTTTTCCATGTAATGTGGATGCGGGAGCGGCTTGCCCCTTTAGTTCATTACGTTTCTTCAAAAAGGCGTTCAGCCGTTCCGAAAACAACAGCATCGCCAGCGCGGAAAGCGCGACATAAAACGGAAACATGCCCATCGTCGTCCGGGAAGCCACGAAACCGAGCAGCGGCGGCATAAACGTACTGCCCGTGTAAGCCACGGCCATTTGATAGCCCATGATGGTTTGGGCGTGTTTTTTCCCGAACCGTACCGGAGTTTCGTGCAGCATGCAGGGGTAAATCGGCGCGAGCCCCAGGCCGATAATCAGAAAGCCCGCCAGGGAAGCGCCCGCCGGCAGAGGCAGAACGAGCAGCACGGCTCCCGCCAAGGCGATCGCCTGGCCTCCCCGGATCAAGGTCCGGTTGCTCACCTTGAACGTGATGAAGCCGGTAATAAACCGGCCGATCGTGATGCCCGCGTAGTAAATGGACACCCACTGGGCGGCGAGGGAAGCGGACAATCCTTTTTCGTTGACCAAATAGCTGCTCCCCCACAACCCTACCGTCGCTTCAACGCCGCAATAGAACAAGAAGGACACCAGCGCCAGCTTGACACCGCCGATGCGGAGAGGCCTCGCGGCCTTTCCGTCCCCGTCCGCCTCCAGCGGCGCGCTTTCCGCCTCCTCCGGCTGTTCAGCCGAGGGCCCTCCGCCGCTCCGGGCCACGCGGTCCCACAGGGGCAGCGTTAAAAGCAGGATGACGACCAACGCAAACTGAATGAGGGATACCGTCAAATAACCGTCTCTCCAGGTCGAGGTTCCGCCGGAGATGTACCCCGCCATAATGATCGGCCCCAGCGTGGCGCCAACGCCCCAAAAGCAGTGGAGCCAGCTCATATGGTGCGCCTTGTAGTGGGCCGCCACATAATTGTTGAGCCCGGCGTCCACGGAACCCGCGCCGAGACCCAACGGAATCGTGCAGAGAATCACCCAGAACAGCGAAGGGGAGAGCGAGAATCCAAGCAAGGCCCCGGCCGTCATGATGCAGCTGACCAGCGTCACCTGTCCGGTGCCGAACCGTTTCAGCACCGCCCCGCTCGCTAAACTGGACACGATCGTCCCCGCCGCGACAATCATGAACAGCATTCCCGCCGTATCCAACGGGGCGCCGAAGTCCGGCCGCATGACCGGCCAGGCGGCCCCCAGCAAAGAGTCCGGCAGCCCCAGGCTGATAAATGCCAAATAAATAATAATCAAGAAAAACGTAGCCATAGTTATTCTCCTATACTCCTATCCTAAGGATTCATCGATGCCCACCGTCGAAATCATCAAGCTCAGCCCCAAATGCTGCAGTCCGTTCAAATAGTCCCGCTTCCATTCGCTCATTACCAGGCTGGGGAGATGTTCTGCGGGAATATAGCCGGCGCTGCGGGCCGCGATTTTTGTAAGCAGGGCCTCGTCGACCTCGTTATCGCAAAACACAACGGCATGCGGATTCACGATTGCCGCACAGGTGGCGATCAGCCGTCCCACCGCATCCACGCCGGATTCCCCCAGTCTGGAGCGGTCCGGCCCTTTGGCCTGGCGCAGAGCCTGTTCGAAGTTCAGATCCTCGTATTGAGGGATGAAGGAAACTTCACCGGAAAAAAACGTGCTCCCCCGCACCACTTCTCCATTGATAAGAATTCCCGCGCCGGGGCCGTTTTGGCCGAAGTAAATATAAACGAGCGACACCGGACTCTCCCGGCCGTCCCCGCTAAGTTTGCTGTGATAGCCCAGAGCCGCGGCGTTCATGTCGTTCTCCACCACCGCGGGCAGCGCGAAGCGGGACTCCAGATACGCCTTCAGTTCGAACTGCTGGAGCCGGTCATAGTCCGGCATGTAAATAATCCGGCCGTTGTTGACCGAGCCCGGCACGCCGACCGACAGCGAGCGGATTCGCGGGTAAGCGTTCAAAATATCGTCCACCCGCTCCGCAAAGGCGGACATATCTTCCGTCAATGCGCTCGGGAGCCGCCCCTGATCCTTCACTTCGCCTTGGCAGTTATAGACGGTGTAGAACGTATCCTCTTTTTCCAAAATCACCGCCAGCCCCAGCATATACTCGGGATTATAGGCAAACCGTTTGGCCCGCCGCCCGCCGCTGGATTCGTCGATACCGACAAAAAGAAGCTCCCCCTCCTTTTCCATGGCATCCAAAAATTTGCCGATCGTCGGAAAACTGATGCCCAGCTTCCCGCTCAGCTCCTTCTTCGTTGCGCTCCCCATCGTCAAAAGAGAACCGCGGATCGCGCCGAGAATCACCTTTTTCATCTCTTTGGGGGTGGCGGGCATATCCTTCACAACATCCAACCTCCCGTTTTACGACTGTATAAGTTGAGACTTATTAAACTAGTTTAATAAGTCTGGTTCGATCGTATCATAATCCCGTGATCCGGAAAAGACCCTTTCCAAAAAAAGAAACCCGCGTCCTGGTGACGGGGTTTCCCTGTGCAAATAACATAACTCATTCTAAGTTTGTTCAGTATAATATCCATGGTTTATGATATATGGAAGGATAAGTAACCGCCTCTCTTTGAAGCTGGGCGGGTGGATAAGGGCTTTCTGAGGCGTTATTTCGTCCAATTCGTCCCTTCGGTGAGAAATAGCGGTCCTTTGGGGCCTTATTTTAAGGAAAAGCGGGCCGAAAACCGATTTTTGGACCCGCTCCAGAGAAATAAGGCCCTTTTTAGCCGCTATTTTCCCCGAAAAAGCGAATTTGGGCGAAATAGCAGCCCAAAACGCCGCTATTTATAACGGGCGGCAAGTGAGATGGCGGGATCGGCAACACCATGTCAGGTTTAATGCAACGCCAGTGCCTGCAGAGCCGACTTGAGGCGAAATAACGGCCCTAAAGGCCGTTATTCGGCGGGCGGCTAGAGAGACTGCTGGCTCCAAAGGGGGCTCTATTGCACTGTGTAGCCTAGCCATAGCACTTCTCAGCAACAAAAGAAAGTAACTTTGAAATGTTATACTCCCCATACAGTAGGCAGGTGAATTAAAACCCTGTTACTGTATGGGGAGTTTTTCGTAGTAAGAGAAATATCGTATTTAACCCACGAAGATCAAGGGGCCTGGCGCACTTTCCGACCCTCCCAACTCCAAAAAGATGCAAATCTGCAGGTATTTCAGGCCGGTTCCCGCGGGAATTCGAAAAAAGATGCAAATCTGCAGGTACTTCCGGCGATTTTTGAGAAACGAGCCGATTTCGTCGAAAATTCCTGCAGAATCGCAGGAATTTTGAAATTTTTGTTCCAAACAGAGAAAAAACATGCACTTATGCAGGAATTCTAAGTTATCCCGGTTTTCTGATGGGGGACTAGGTGCTGCTGAGTGGTTAGCTTTCCGCCAAAAAGTCCTTCTTTCCTCTATGACCGGTCACTCCGCCGCAGACTCCTCCTTCACCTGCTCCTTCGACTGTTCCACGGTCTGTTCCACGGTCTGTTTCCTTGGTGTGTTCCTTTGCTTACTCCTTCACCTGTTCCTTGGTCTGTCCCTTGGCCTCCTCCTTCACCCGCTCCTTCGTCTGTTCCTTCGTCAGGAACCAGCCGGCCAGGCCGATCGCGATCAATACGATGTAGAAGATCAGCTTCCACAGGGTCGAATGAGCGAATTCGTGGGAGATGATTCCCACGTCCTCATGCCCCAGCGTCAAGACCGCCAGCTTCACGCCGACCCAGCCCACGATGGCGAACGCGGCGATTTCGAGGCCCGGCCGGGAGTGCAGCAGCTTCACGAACAGATTGGCGGCAAACCGCATGATGACGAGCCCGATAAAGCCCCCTAAGAACACGACGATGAATTTGCCCCCGTCCATGCCGCCGATCGAGGGAAGCTGTGTGTTGGGAAGCGTCATGGCCAGCGCCACGGCCGCCAAAATGGAATCGATCGCAAACGCGATATCCGCCAGCTCCACTTTAAGAACGGTGGCCCAGAAGCCGGATTGCTTTTTCTCCCCCTCGACCTTGTCGTCTTTCCTGTTTTTAAACGCCAATTTCCTTACGATATGGTTGATGCTGATAAACAACAAGTACAGCGCGCCGATGGCCTGAATCTGCCACACGTCCACCAGAAACGAGATGACGAACAAAGAAGCCAAACGAAACACGAACGCGCCCAGCAGCCCGTAAAACAGAGCCTTTTTCCGCTCCGCTTCGGGAAGATGCTTGACCATAATCGCCAGCACCAGCGCGTTATCCGCCGCAAGCAATCCCTCCAGCACGACCAGAAGCAGCAGTACCCAGCCGTATTCCAACAACATCGACAAATCCATATATCAGTTCCCTCTCTCCCTATTAAGTATCTAATGAAATAGCTGATTCGTATCTTTCCTTAAATGCTTAAATGCTTAAATGCTTAAATACTCTAACTCCAAACCCTTGATTTGGAATCCCCTCCTCCCGTTCGCACCGTAAAAAAATCATAACCACCCGTCCAACGGGTGGTTTGCTCTTGGGGTATAACCCCCTGTTGCCAAACTGCGCCTAAAGACGCTAGCCTGACAATAAAATTGTTCAGGCTCAGTGTTTTTGTCACTTTCACTTACCAGTTAAACTGGTTTACTTCTTTTTGCTACTGTTTCTGCTGAATGGATCTTCATACTCTTTTACGCTCAGTTTATCAATTGCTTGGTCATGTGCTTCCTGCTCACGTATATATTTAGCGACGGTGGCCTCATTTAAGCCCACAGTGCTGACGTAGTACCCCTCCGCCCAAAATTTCCGATTTCCATACTTATACTTCAAGCTGGCATGCTTCTCAAATATCATTAGCGAACTCTTTCCCTTTAGATATCCCATAAACGATGATACAGAGATTTTTGGAGGTATCGCCACTAACATGTGTACATGATCTGGCATCATGTGACCTTCTATGATCTCCACTCCCTTGTATTTACATAACCGCTTGAATATTTCGATTAAGTCTTTCCTCACTTGATTATAGATCTCTTTCCGTCTATACTTCGGGGTGAACACGATGTGGTATTTGCACATCCATTTCGTGTGGGCTAGACTATAGCTCTTGTTTGCCATCTAAGACCATTCCTTTCATTATTGAGCCTGAACATCTCAATTTTATGGGAATGGTCTTGTTGGTCAAACCCTAGATCCCTCCACCCGCATAGCGGGTGGTTTTTTGTTTCGCGCGTTTCACGCACTCAACTGGCTAAAGCCGTAACAAAAACCTTTGCCTAGAACGGCAAAGGTCCATAAAAACAAGAAAAGACCTTCACCAATAACAGGCAAAGGTCTTGCTAACAACGTTATCCTTCCTCGTTGCCAACATAGCCGGGAGATGAAGACCTCCGAAATGACGGCAATGTTGTAAAAGCTACTCCCCTTTAGGAGAACTATTCGATTTAATTTTAATATAAGTGATTTACTGGGGATTTGTCAAAGGGCTTGCGGATCATATTCGCTTAATTTCCCCTCATAGATCAATTGAAGGGAATCGCTCTGCCGGAAATCATCCGGTGTTACCAGGGCGGGCAGCTTATTCCAGAGCTTGATCCCCGACCGTTCCAAAATTTCCGCGACAAACTGCGAGCAAAAATAAGAATTGCTGAATTCGACGGGCTCTTGAAGCGCAATGCCGATGACTCCGAGAATATTGTATAAATACTTTTGCCGCTTCCGGATGAAAAGTTGCAGCACCCGCTTCATTTTCTCGACTTCCCGGTCCGATACTTTAAGCTCATAGATGACACAGGTCGTGTTCGGATATTTGCTGAAGGTGCCCGTTCTGATATCTTCTTTGACGAACCCGCCGTTCAGCGGATTGTTCGGGTTCTTTCTCCCGAAACTGTAAAGCTCCGACAGTTCCCGGTTAAAGGAAATCGACGCATGATTATAGGGTGCCCGGGTGTAGCCTTTGATCATCTTGGTGAACAGCGTCCCCGTATTCGTGAGCAAAATGTAAACCGACCGATTCCGTTCCTCTGCCATTTACGAAATTTCCCCTTATCAAGTTTGAACTATTCCTTCATAATAACATAGGATCCCTCATAAGGAATCCCGAGCCCCCACAGGGCAAGGAGGAATGGATTTGATGAACAGCTCGCTGATTACGCTAATAGTGATTTTTACGGTATTAACCGCCATACATGTCATTTACTACGTGCAGTCCAAGCGCCGCCCGGGGCAGGCGGATTATGAGGCCATCGGCCTCCGCCTCCGGGACTGGTGGGGCATATTCCTGGTGCTGTGCCTGGCCACCCAGTTCAATGCGGTCGTTTCGCTGCTGTCGCTGATGGTGCTGGCCTTTTTTGCGCTAAAAGAATACTTCTCCATGATCCGGTCCAGAAAAGCCGACCGCCGGATTTTTCTGTGGGCGTATCTGTCGATTCCGGTGCAATTCTACTGGATCTTCATCGGTTGGTACGGAATGTTTATCGTGTTTATACCGGTATACGTCTTCCTCTTCCTTCCGCTCCCGCGCCTGATCAACAAGGGGACCGTCGGTTTCGTGCGCAGCGTCAGCCGCGTGCAATGGGGCCTCATGCTGATGGTGTTCGGCCTCAGCCACCTGGCCTACTTCCGGTACGCCACACCCGAGTATGGAGCGGGTTTGGTACTGTTCCTTGTCGTTTTGACCCAACTCAACGATATTATTCATTACCTGGCCTCCATGTATTTCGGCAAAAGAAAGGTCGTCCCGACCGCGAACCCCAATCTGACCTGGGAGGGCTTCGCCTGCGCGTTTGTCGTCACCACTGCGGTTTCCTTTTTGATCCACCCTTACCTGACGCCGTTGACTTTGAAGACCAGTCTCTTTTTCGGGATGCTGATTAGTCTGAGCGGCTTCTTCGGCAGCCTGACCATCTCCGTGCTCAAACGGGATCTGCTGATCGGCGACGACGATAAATCCCATGCTCTTAGAAAAAGCTACCTCAGCCTGGTAGACAGCCTCACCTACACCTCGCCGGTATTTCTGCATGTGATGCGGTACTTTTTCGAGTTTATGTAAATTGGGGTGTAATTGGGATAACTTGATGTTGAGCGGCCAAAACGGAGTAGAATCGTCGTCCCCTCTTTATGCTAGATAATATAACATTAATTTGCAGTAACATCGACTGAACAAACCCGTTTCGATATAATTCAAAATTTATATGTCATAATTATTGACATTTAATCCGTTTGAACTTATATTGACCTTATCAGACTTCCAGGTCTACCCGCCACAGTGACTGTGCTTGGGTAGACCCCCTTCATCCTTACAATTAAATATGCAAAGTCAGTCACAATGGCGTGGCTGCACATGGCAATGGGGCCGATAAACGATATTCGCATCTTTCTGAAGATGCGGGTTTCGGGTGTCGGTCCCTTTTTGCCTTTGAATACCTGGTCCGAGGAGGAGATGTGAATTAACTTGACAATTTGAGTAAAAACATACCAAGTCACATGTATCGTATCGGTTTCCAAGCTCGATAAAGGAGGATATTCGCCATGGATGCAAAAAGCTTTCGCAAGGCCGGGCATTTCCCGAGTTTACTTTCTTCATTTTTGTACTTTGATGTCAGCTTCATGATTTGGGTGCTGTGCGGCGCGCTGGCGCTTTTCATCACCAAAGATTTTGGCCTATCGGATACGCAAAAGGCGGCGATGGTCGCCATCCCCATCCTGGGCGGCTCGATCTTCCGCATTCCAATGGGCATCCTGGCGGACCGCATCGGCAGCAAAAAGGCCGGCCTGATCGGCATGTCCCTGACCCTGATTCCCCTGGTCTGGGGCTGGCTCGGCGGCGGCAGCCTGCTGGAGATGCAGATGATCGGCTTTCTGCTCGGCTTCGCCGGAGCCAGCTTCGCCGTATCGCTGTCCTTGGCCAGCCGCTGGTATCCGCCGCAATACCAGGGGCTCGCGATGGGCATCGCGGGCGCCGGTAACAGCGGCACGGCGCTCGCGACCTTTTTCGGGCCGCAGATCGCCGAGGCTTACGGCTGGCACAGCGTATTCGGCTTCGCGTTGATCCCGCTGGTGGCCGTGATGATCGCCTACACCCTTATGGCGAAAGACGCGCCGGGCCGCCCGGCCCCCAAGCCGCTCAAGAGTTATCTCGGCGTCTTTAAATATCCCGACACCTGGTGGTTCTCGATCTTCTACGCGATTACCTTCGGCGGGTTCGTCGGCTTCGCCAATTACGCGAGCATTTTCTTTTACGACGTTTATGGCGACAACGTCCATTCCGGCGGCCTGACCAAAATCCAGGTCGGCTACCTCGTTACCATCACCGTGATCGCCGGCAGCTTCTTCCGGCCCTTGGGCGGATGGATCGCCGACAAAATCGGCGGCATGCGGCTTCTGCTCGTACTCTACAGCGTCATTGCCGCCAGCGCCTTTGCCATCGCCACCATGCCGGATTCTTTTGTGGTCATGCTGATCTACACCAGCATTATGATGGCCTGCCTCGGCATGGGGAACGGCTCGGTATTTCAGATTATTCCGCAGCGGTTCTCCGGCGAAATCGGGGTGATCACCGGCATCGTCGGCGCCGCCGGGGGACTGGGCGGCTATCTGCTCCCGACGTACGTCCTCGGTCCGCTGAAGCAGTCGACGGGCTCCCAGGTAGCCGGGTTTTTGGTCGTCGGCTCGATCGTGCTGCTCACGACGCTCGTTTTTTACGCGGTAACCCGGTCCTGGAAAAAGACCTGGGCCAAGACGGAGTCCGGCGTCCAGTTCTAGGCTTGCCAGGCGGGCACAGAAGTCATTCCAAGTCAAGGCCGGCGTCCTGCAATTTCCTTTCCGCCGCCCGCTGAACATAGTCGCCTTTTGGGCCGTTATTTCGGCCCGATTTGGCCCAACGGGGATAATAGCGGTCAAAAAAGGCCCTATTTCCCTGTTGCGGGCACCGAAATTAGGGTTTGGGCCGTTTTTTCCAAAAATAAAGCCTCAAACAGCCGCTATTTCGCCTCACCAAGCCAAATTCGACAAAATAGCGGCGTAAAAGGCCCTTATCCCCCGTCCGAAAAGCTTATCTGCCGGGGCACAAGTCGCTTATCTCAATCCAACCCACGATCCACGGGAGGTGAAATCGGATGAACGTGAAGCAAGTCAAAAGCGTGTGCCCCTACTGCGGGGTCGGATGCGGCATGGTGCTGGAAGTATCCGGCGGCCGTGTCGTCAAAGTCACCGGCGACCGGGAGCATCCCGCCAACTTCGGCCGACTCTGCACCAAAGGCGCCACCTCCGCGGGGGCGCTGACGGAATCCGGCCGGATGGAGCGGGCCTACCTGCGCCCTTCCCGGGACGCCGCCCCCGTAAAGACGGGGATGGATGCGGCCATCCGCGAGACCGCCCGGCGGCTCCGCGGCCTGCTGGAACGGCACGGCCCCGATGCCCTCTCCTTCTACGTGTCGGGGCAAATGTCGCTGGAGGCACAGTATTTGATCAACAAACTGGCCAAAGGCTTCGTCCGGACCCGGCACATCGAATCGAACTCCCGCCTTTGCATGGCGAGCGCGGGGAGCGGCTACAAGCTCTCGCTGGGGGCGGACGGACCGCCGGGATCTTACCAAGATATCGATCAGGCGGATCTGTTCTTCGTCATCGGGGCCAATATGGCCGACTGCCACCCGATCCTGTTCCTGCGCCTGATAGACCGGGTCAAAGCGGGCGCCCGTTTGATCGTCGTCGATCCCCGGCGGACGGCGACCGCGGACAAGGCGCAGCTTTATTTGCCGATTCGCCCCGGGACCGACCTGGCTCTGCTGAACGGGTTGCTGCATCTGCTCGTCAGAAACGGTCACACGGACCCGGACTTTATATCCAGGTATACGACCGGTTTTGAGCAGATCCCGGAATTCCTGGAGGATTATTCGCCCGCCAGGGTGGCGGAAATCACGGGCATTCCCGAAGCGGATATCCGCACCGCGGCGGACTGGATCGGCGAATCGCGCGAGTGGATGACCTGCTGGACCATGGGCCTCAACCAAAGCACGCACGGCACCTGGCATACGAACGCGATCTGCAATCTGCATCTCGCTACCGGCGCCATCTGCCGACCGGGAGGCGGCCCCTTCTCCCTCACCGGCCAGCCCAATGCCATGGGCGGCCGGGAGATGGGCTATATGGGGCCGGGATTGCCCGGCCAACGTTCCTTGCTGGACGAGGCGGACCGCCGGTTTATGGAGGATCTGTGGAAGATCCCTCCCGGAACGCTTCGCACCGAAGCCGGCGGCGGCACGGTGTCCATGTTCGAAAGCATGGCATCGGGCGAGATCAAAGCCTGCTGGATCATTTGCACCAATCCGGTCGCCTCCGTCCCCAACCGCAAAATCGTAATCGCCGGCCTTGAAGCGGCCGAACTGGTCATTGCGCAGGACGCTTTTTGGGAGACCGAAACCAACCGGTACGCGGACATCCTGCTGCCCGGGGCGCTGTGGGCCGAAGGCGAAGGGGTGATGGTCAACTCCGAGCGGAATCTGACCTTGATGCAAAAGGCGGTCGACCCGCCCGGAGAAGCTCTCCCGGACTGGCAAATCATCGCCAGGGTCGCTTGCGAGATGGGTTACGCCGACGCCTTCACCTACGCCTCCTCGGAGGAGGTATACCGGGAAATCCAGCGGGCGTGGAACCCGAAAACGGGCTACGACCTGCGGGGGGCCACCTACGATCGGCTGCGGGAAGCGCCCGTGCAGTGGCCAAGCGCGCCGGGCGAGGACAGCCGCCGGAGCCCGATCCGCTACCTGAACGGGCGGACGGAATTGGGGGCGGCTGGGTCGGCGGGGACAGCCAAGTCGGCTGACGGCCCCGGCCCGCATCAGCGCCAGTCCCCCGGCGAACCGCGGATCCTTTTTCCCACCGCGGATGGAAAGGCCGTGTTTTGGGCGCGGCCCTATCTGCCCCCAGCGGAACTTCCCGATGAGGAATACCCGTATGTGCTGAATTCGGGCCGGGTGCAGCATCAATGGCACACGTTGACCAAGACGGGGAAAATCCCCAAGCTGGTGAAGCTGAACCCCGGGCCGTTCCTTGAGGTTCACCCCGCCGACGCGGCGCGGCTGGACATCCGGGATGGGGACCGGGTGAACCTGAGATCCCGGCGGGGACACGCGGTCCTGCCTGCCGTCGTGACCGACCGGGTGCGTGAGGGAACCTGCTTCGCCCCGTTTCACTGGAACGACCTGTTCGGCCCCGATCTTGCCGTTAACGAGCTCACCATCGATGCGGTGGATCCCCTCTCCCTGCAGCCCGAGCTGAAATACTGCGCCGTCGCGCTGGAGAAGGCTGCCGAATCATGCCAGGCAGTTAAGGCGGCGCCTGCAAATCATCAACCCTATCGGAAGGAGGCCGAGCCGATGACACAGCAATTGCAACCGGAGCAGTTGAATACGCTCACCCAGGTGCTGGGCCTGTCCCAGCCAATGACCTCGCTGACGCTCGACCCGTACGAGCAGGCTTATTTGGCCGGCTTTCTGACCAGCCTGCGGAGCGAGGAGCCCCGGGCGGGGACCGCCGTACCCGTGCTCCCGCCAACCGCGCCGCTTCCGCCGGCCAAGCGTTACTGGGTCGACGGGCTGCTGGCGGGCATGTTCTCCCGCGCGTCTCTGCCTGCACCCGCGCCGGAGGCGGGTGTGCAGGCGGGGACGGCGACGACAGGGGCGACGACGACAGGGGCGGAGACGACGGCGGCAATGGCGACGGTCCAACTCCCGCCCGTCACCATACTCTGGGCGTCCCAGACCGGGAACGCGGAGAGCGCCGCCCTGCGCTGCGCCCAGCGGCTAAAAAAGGCCGGCCATCCCGTCAGGCTCGCCGGCATGGACGAGTATCCGGCGGCCGAATTAACCGGCGAACGGTTTGTCCTGTTCATTGCCAGCACGTTTGGGGATGGGGAGCCGCCGGACAATGGGGAGGGCTTTTTTCGCGCCTTGAAGAGCGAGAGCGCCCCCACCCTGCCTGATCTGCAGTACGCCGTGCTCGCGTTCGGGGATTCCAGCTTTGCGCGGTTCTGCGGCTTTGGGCAGTTCCTGGACGACCGCCTGGCGCAATTGGGGGGCCGACGGCTGCTCGGCTGTACGCGCTGCGACACCGATTACCATGAACAGGTCGAGGCCTGGGCCGATGCGGTCGCGGAACGGTTAAGCCATGAAGGCGGGACTCTTGGCCATGCCGCAGCCTCGGACGCTCATGTCTCAGCAGAGGTATCCGCCCCTGCTGAGGCTCCTGTCGGGGCTCCTGGCGAAGCTTCTGCCGCCGCGCCTACCATCGCCCCTCCCGCTTCCCCTGCCGTCGCCTCCCCCGCCCGATCCGGCCTCGGCCCCGCGGCGGCCACGGCCGTCGCTCCCCGACCGGAGGGGCGGGAGGCGGGCAAATCCGGGCGGGATCGGCCGGTGCCTGCGCGGCTTCTTTTTAACCGGCTCCTGAACCGGCCCGGCTCCGAAAAAGAAACCCGCCACTACGCCTTCGATCTCCGCGGTACCGGGCTGGCGTACGAGGCCGGCGACGCGCTGGGCGTTTGGCCCGCCAATGACCCCGAGCTGGTCGAACGGCTCCTCGGTACATTGAAGCTCGATCCTTTGGCCCCGGTGCACGTCAAGGGTCAAGGCACGCTCCCGCTAGCCGAGGCATTGCGGCGCCACTATGAGATTGCCCGGATCCACAAGGAAATGATCCGGTTTATTCAGGAGCGCACACGGGCTGAAGTCTTGCGGGATCTGCTGCAAGAGAGCCGCCGGGAGGAATTCCAGGCCTGGCAGTGGGGCCGCCGGTTAATCGATGTGCTGGAGGAGTTCCCCGTCTCTCTTACCCCGGCGGAGCTAGCCGGACTGCTCAAGCCTTTGCAGCCCCGGCTTTATTCCATCGCCTCCAGCCCGAAGCCGCATCCGGAAGAGGTGCATATTACGGTCTCCACACTGCGGTATGAGCATCGGGGGCAGGTTCGCAAAGGGGTCTGCTCCACCTTTTTGGCCGACCTCGTTAAGCCCGGCATGGATATCCCGGTTTTTATCCACAAAAACCGCCACTTTCATCTCCCGGAGGACCCCCGTACCCCGATGATCATGGTCGGCTCGGGTACCGGTATCGCGCCTTTCCGCGGCTTCCTGCAGGAAAGGCGGGCGGCCGGAGCACCGGGCCGGAACTGGCTGATCTTCGGAGAACAGCGGGAGGCGTGCGATTTCTACTTCCGGGAGGAGCTTGAAGCTTTTAAGCAAGACGGGTTGCTGCAGCGCCTCGATACGGCGTTTTCCCGCGATCAGGCCGACAAAATCTATGTCCAGCACCGCCTGCTTGAGCAAGGCGCCGAGCTCTGGGGCTGGCTGCAGGAAGGCGCCCGCTTCTATGTCTGCGGAGACGCCGGCAGCATGGCCAAGGAGGTCGATGCCGCCCTCCGGACCGTGATCCGGGTCCATGGCGGACTGGATGACGCCGCCGCGGACGCCTATATAACGGATATGAGACGAAACAAACGCTATGCCAAAGATGTGTACTGAATCTTTCCCGGACCGTTCCCGCGAACGGTCCTTTTTTCCGGCTTATCCTCATCCGGGAGAAATTGACTCCCCTGGAGCGAAATGAGAATAGGAGATACACGAGAATACGTCGGAAAGGCGGATATCCATGATTCAATCGAGGATCCTGAGCGAAGGGATAGTTCTTCAGCGGGGCGCCAAAGTTAACATCTGGGGAAAAATGGACCATCCGCAAACGGTGCCCGGTTCCTGGGCGGAGCTCGGCCACGAATCGATGCGGGGCCGATGGCGTTTATGTCCCGGCGCAGGCGGAGATATCCGCCAGCACCGTTGTAGTGAGGCACGAGGCGATTCCGGTGCCGGTTCATGCCCGGTACGCCTGGTGCAATAATCCGGCGGACGCCAATTTGGTGAACCGGGAAGGGCTCCCGGCCTCCCACTTCACCACGGAGGAATAAGCCAATTCCGACGAAGGCAGAACCACCCGACTTCACAAATAAAGCCGGGGCTCCTCCAATTTCGGGAAGGGGGCTCAAAAGAAAGGCTCCTTTTTCGACGGGCTCGATTCGGGCGGCCCGCAATTCCTTGGCCGTCCGCTGCATTAGCGGCATTTTGGGCCGTTATTCCGGCCCGATTTGCGTTTTAGTGAAAATTAGCGGCTAAAAAAGGCCTTATTTCACTGGTTCGGGTCCAAAAATCAGGTTTCGGCCCACTTCTCCCTAAAATAAGGCCCCAAATGACCGCTATTTCTCACCGAAGGGACGAATTCGACAAAATAGCGCCGTAAAAGGCCCTTATTCACCCGCCCGCTGCTTATTAAAGAGAGGACGGGCACGAGGCCACGAAAGCCGATTGATCCAAATGCAGCCGACAAAAACCACTTCCGAAAGAAGAAGTGGTTTTCCCGGTCCGGCTCATTCATAATTTGGATTCATACGCCGTCCAAATCGACCGTCTTATTCAGCTCCGTCTCGGACTCGGTTCCCGTCAGTTTGGAAAACAGGCGCTTTACCATTTTGATTTTGCTGCCGGTTTCCCAATATTCGGCGGTTTCGGCCCGGATCTTGATCAAAACAAGGTTCGGATCGTCGCTGGTCGTATCCAGCAATTCGCTGTAAGCGGCGTTCCAGAACTCCTTGATCTTCCCTCGATCGTCGACCAATTCGGCCCGTCCCCGGATCGACACGTAAGATTGCCCCACGTAAGCCACATTTACCATGGAATCTTGAAGCAATTCACGATATTTGTTCGTGTCCTTCATGGTCAAAAACCACAGATCCCCGTCAAACTCGACCTCCTGGGTCTTCATCGGGCGGGAGACCAGGCCTTCCTCCGTCCTGGTGGTTAGCATTGCCGTATCGATCCCTTTGATCAGGTCTCTAACCGTTTCAATCGCTTCTTGTTGTGCTGAGGCTGCTTGCGGATTCGACATGTCTTTTCACTCCATCTAATTATTTGGGATGACCGTCTTCTCTGCTTATATTAAACAAAAGTTGGCAATAGTACTCTTCGCCAATTGGGTGAGCCCAACCCGGTAATCGTCGCATTCGTCCACTCGATTCTGGACGCCGAGGCATACAATGACTGTATGTATGTAAGGAGGTCAGCGACATGCCCATTACCGATAAATACATTTTGCAACCCAGCCCCCCGTTCACATTGAATGGCAATGAAGATGAGAGCGTAAACCTGGCGCTTCAGGCCGCTCCCAATGCAACCGTAGGTGTGGTTCAAGGTTCGGTACGACTCGCCAACGGCACTCCCGTCCCCTCGGCTACCGTCCAGTTGTTTACCTCGCAAAGCGTTCCGGTCCAGCATGTGAGCACCAATCCGCAGGGGTTGTTTGTCATTCCGAATGTTCCCGTCGGCGCTTATTTAATTACCGCCGCAGAGACGGGGTTTCTTACGCCTCCGCGGATTCCGCTTAGCGTCACCCAAGGTCAGCCCACCCAGGTCACCATCACGCTGCAGGTTGATCCGGCAGCCACAACCGGAGCCGTGTTTGGTATTGTCAGAAATGCCACGAACAATCAGCCCGTGAATAATGCCGCCATCAACCTGTTCAGGGTCGATGGAGCCACAAATACCCTGATCGGAACGGTCGTTTCCAATTCAACCGGGCAATATTTATTCGCCAACCTGCCAAGCGCCACCTATTTCGTTCAAGCTACCGTCCTGGGATATCTGTCCAATCAGAGTGCCCCGGTTACCATTACAGGCAATCAATTCGCCCCCTTGGACATCAACCTGACCGTCGATCCGAATGCCAACACGGGAACCTTGTCCGGCATCATCACCGATCAAGCGACCGGTTCCCCCGTATCCGGCGCGCTGGTGGCCCTGTACGCGCTGAACGGCGGTGTGGAGACCATTGTCCAAATCACGCAAACGAACGCGGCAGGACTATATCTTTTTGGCGATTTACAGCCAGGGACTTACCGGGTCAAGGCCACGGCTCAGATTGAAGTATGACGAGGAGACATGAAGCGCTCACGGACAGCTCCGTTATTGTGTTAAGGCCCTCGGAGGGTCTTTGGGTTCCCCTCGAACTCCATCGGCGGAAGAAGGGGAACGAAGCCGACGTTCCACATCGAAGCCCCTCCCGATCCGAACCTAAGCGCAGCACTGCCCCCAAACATTTCCGTGCCCTCTGCCGCGCCCCTTTGCAAGTAGGCTTCTGCCTCATCATCAAAAACAAAGGGCGAATTTACAAGCAGCGAATCCGGCTAAGAATCTTCAGCCAAAAAAACTGCCGGAACCTGGTAACTTGGAGCAATACAAGAAGGCTCCGCTCCCTTGGCGGCGATCCTCGGCTTTCTCCTATCGACGCCCTGCTCTCCGTTACCGTAAGCCGGGGAAAGAGGAAGAGCCGGGGGAAGCGTTACTATGTTCGCTTTTAAGGATGTACGCCGAGTTCCCACGGAAATCTGAAAGCCTGCTCCCATTATGGCGGAAGCAGGCTTTCGGTTGTTGCATTATTTCGATTCACCAAGGAAACCCTTCTTGAAAATATCCAGCAGATAATCCAGCGTTATCGGATCGCTGTACGTCGAGGCGTTCATATCGATTTCGATGACTTGCTTGTTTTTCACGGCCGGAATGTTCTTCCACATCTCCGTCTTCATAAACGAATTGTCGTCCGCGGCTCTGCGGCTCAAAACGACAAAATCGCCGGCATATTCCGGAATCACCTCTTGAGACAGCGTGTAGTAGCCGGGCCCCAAGGCATCCTTTTTCACTTTTTCCGGCATGCTCAAGCCCATAGCCTGGTACAAAATTTCGGTCCCGCGCGCCCAATTGTTCCCGAACACATAGAAGTTCTTCGCGTCCGTTTCAAATACCGTCACCGTAACATTTTCCCCATGCTTGGCTTTGATTTCCCGTCCGGCTTCTTCGGCCCGCTTCTTGAAGTCGTCGACCCAGGCCTGCGCTTCCTTCTCCTTGTTCAAGAGCTTCCCGATCTCCACCTGCTGTGCCAAATAGTCCAGCTTGCCCCAAGTATAAGCTACCGTCGGCGCGATCTTCTCCAACTGGTCCAGATTCTTCATATGCGTACCGGTGATGATCAAGTCCGGATTCAGGGCCATGATCTGTTCCAGGTCATCGTCCGACACCACGTCGACCCCCGCCAGTTTCTCCGTAAATAGCGGGTTCTTCATCGTCCATTCATCGACGCCGACCAAGGTTCCCCCAAGCGAAAGAACGTTCGGCGCATTCGTCAACGCCACGATTCGGGTCGGGTTCGCGGGAACTTCCACAGGTCCTTTTTCCGAGGCGTAAGTGACCGTTCCGGTTCCGGACGGCTCCGCCGCCTCAGCCTTTGGCGCCGAAGTGCTTCCGTTCTCCGGGGACGCGCCCTGTCCCGAATTGGCCGAGTTGCCGCCGCAAGCGCTGAGGGCCAGCAGCAGGATGAGTGAGATTAAGGGTAGTAGCTTGTTTTTCATATTCGTCTCCTTCGGTGTCGATTGATTTTCTAATGTCTGTGACCGCCTAAATGATAATGATTATCGATCTCATATGTACCTAATATATTTTCTATGCCGCCTAGTTGTCAATCCTATTTTTTTGGAAATACCCGCCTTACCGCGAAAAAAGCGAAGCCTTGGCATTCGCTAAGGCTTCGCTTCCGTTTCATACTTGCTTATACTCTTGGGAATCCGCTCAAATACTGCTTCGGCACCTGGGTTTCTTTGCCGAGCCGCACCGCCGCTTCCAGTGTCCAATAAGGGTTGCGCAGCATGCCTCTTCCGACAGCCACCAGATCCGCATCGCCTTGGCCAATGACGGCATTGGCCAAGGCTGGCTCATCCAGCCGGCCCACCGCGATCACCGGGATGTCCAGCGTATGCTTGATTTCTCTGGCCAAAGGAACCTGATAGGCCGCGTGGGTCCCCGGTCTGCCCCAAGCCGCAATCGGCCCCTCTCCCCCGGCGCTGATATGGAACATATCAACACCGGCTTCACGATAGACTTTGGAGAACTCAAGGCTTTCTTTAATGCCGTATCCGCCCTCCACATACTCCTGAGCCGAAATCCGCATAATCAGCGGCATGTCCGCAGGCATCTCGCTCTTGGCGGCTTCAATGACCTCGCGGCCGAATCGGGTCAAGTCCTTGCCATATTCATCCGTTCTTTGATTCGTGAGCGGGGAATGAAATTGATGAATCAGGTAACCGTGTGCGCCGTGCAGCTCGATCGTATCGAAGCCAGCCTGAACGGCCCGGCGTACGGCCAGGCGGAATTTTTCCACCATGTCCTTCACTTCTTCGGTAGTCAAGGCTCTTGGCGTCTTGGACTTCTCGTCAAAAGGAATCGCCGAAGGCGCCACAGGAACCTGAGCATCTTCCGCCTTCCGCCCCGCGTGGGCGATTTGAATGCCCACCTTCGCGCCGTGCTGATGGCAAGCTTCCACGATGCGCGCCAAGGCCGGGATCTGATCGTCCGACCACAAACCCAAATCATAGTCGGAAATGCGGCCGTCCGGCTCCACGTCCGTCATCTCAATGATCACTAATCCGGTTCCGCCGACGGCTCTGTTGACATAATGCGTGTAATGCCAGTCGTTCGCGACACCGTCTTTTTTCTCGACGGAATATTGACACATCGGCGGCATGACGACGCGGTTTTTTAACTCCAGGGATTTAAGCTTGTAGGGACTGAACAGATGGTCCATCGTAAGTACCACTCCTTTTTGATCTATATCCAGAATATCCATGAAACGAACGAATGATGCAAATCAATAAATTGCATGCGCATGCATATAAATTACCACGTTGAAAAGTATTCCGTCAAGCTCGCACCTAGGCAAATCCTTCCGCACAGCCCGGAGTTGGCGCTAGTGCCTCATCAGACACCGCAGGAGGAGAAAACGAGAATTCGCTGTTTTAGAGCGGAGTACCCGATAAGATAGCTAGTGCCCCTTCAGACAACCTTGATCTTATTTTGCTCTCGTAAAATAATGGCCTTACGTTTGTTCTTGTTTCGCCAGCGTAAATACGCCTGAATCGCTAATCCGAGATCTTGGTGTTTGGCAAAATCACTTCCTTCGAGGACAAACTTCCGAAGCGGTCCAAAGTGGCACTCGATTCGGTTCAGCCAGGAAGCATAAGTCGGGGTGAACACGAGTTCTACGTTGTTCTCGGAGGCCCACTTTTTCACTTTTTTATGCTGATGCGGGGAAAAGTTATCCAGGATAAGGTAGAGGCGCTCGCTATGGTGAAACCGTCGGCGCAGCACCTGAAAGAAACGAAGAAGGTCCTGGTGCCTCTTCGTCTTGGAGACATGTCCGTAAAGCTTGTCGGTCTTCAGGTCCAACGCGGCCAGCAGATGCTTCACGCCGTGAGGGCGATTATAGGTTGCCCGAAGCCGGGTTGGTCTCCGCTGCGGAAACCAGCCTTTGCCCTTGTAAGGCTGAAGAGACAACGGGCCAAATTCATCCACGCAAATTACACGCCCGTCTTTTGGAGGATTCTTGTAGAGCTCTTCGATTCGTTTTTTTTAGATTCAAATTCCGGATCGTTTGAGGCCTTCCAGGTTTTCGTGTTCTGGTAGGTAATTTTGGCCTCATTTAAGATCACTCGAAGAGTTTCCAATGATA
This sequence comes from Paenibacillus faecis, assembly GCF_008084145.1. Classification (GTDB taxonomy): domain Bacteria; phylum Bacillota; class Bacilli; order Paenibacillales; family Paenibacillaceae; genus Fontibacillus; species Fontibacillus faecis. Next base: position 538,194 of record NZ_VSDO01000003.1, read on the forward strand.
TTGAAGAAACGATGTGTCGGTCTTCCACGGCCTGCTTCAGTTTGGACAGAGACCAGTTTGTGAAAGGGTATCCCGCACTTTGGGGAGGGATCTGGGCCAGTTCCGTGATCTTTGCCCGTTGTTCGGCCGTAAACGTCTGTGGACGCCCTCCACAGTACCGCGGCTTTAAAGAGTCCATGCCTTCCACGTTGAAGCGGTGGATGGTATGACGGATATTTTCACCCGAGATATGGTACAGCCGGCTGATTTCCGGCACTTTCATTTTTTGTGCCGAAGCCAGGATAAGCAGGGCACGGCGCACCTGCACCGGATCGGCACCTTTACGGGCAATCCGTACAAGTCGATTCCCTTCTTCTTTCGATAAGTCGCGAACAAATACAGTCATGTCCCTCACCTCAAATCAATGGGTTATATGTTATTACCCATTTTCCCAAGTATGATCTCAGAAGGGGCACTAGTTAAGCACGCAGTCCCACGTCCACAGACATCCAATCGGATTTAGCCCACGGCCACGGCATTCCAGGCGCCTAACGCATTTTCCACCCCTTCCAACTCCAAAAAGATGCAAATCTGCAGGTATTTCAAGCGATTTTTGGGCTAGGAGCCGGTTTCGTTAAAAATTCCTGCAGATTTGCAGGAATCCTATGTTATCAAGATTGCCTTTGAAGGGGGGCTAGTTTTCCGGGAGAAAGCAAAGGATCATCCTTTGAAATTCCTCACCCGCGAAAGCTTCCGCCAGGGCAGCCTTAAAAGTGGGCATGGCCTTCTCCAGCTTCTCGGCGCCGATCGGCGTTAAACAGGTGTACACCGCTCTGCGATCGTCTTCACAGATGTTTCTTCTCAGCGCTCCGCAGCCCTTGGCTTCAAACCGGCTGACCAGCCTGGAGATGGCGCTCTGACTCAAACCAACGAGCTCTTCCAGTTGCTGCAGCTTTAATTTTTGCTCCTTGGCTTCGGACAAGAACATCAGCAAGTAAAATTCCTTAAGGGACAGCTGATGCTTCTCCTGCAAGGCCAACTCCAAGCGGTATGCGATACCCGCCTGCATCTGCGTTAACCTCAGCCAATTATCGATCAAACGATCCCGGTTGACGGGGTCTTTTTCCATAGTGCGTTCACCTGTCTTCATGTTAGCTTTCTTCTCCAAGGTTAGATGTTCTTATTGTATCATCTTTTGCAAGGCGGTGACCAAGACGGATTATTAATTCTTCCCGGTCTAATTCTGCTCGTTCCGGTTGAATTTATGTAATTTCTCCAAGCTGGCCTCATAAAAACAAAAGCCCTCAGAGTTAGAGGACTTTTGGAGAATACCAGCTATTCATTTGAGATTTTACATCCAACAAGACTGATGCCTGAACACTCCCGAATTTTTTAACAACAATGGACTGTGACAAGGTATATATTTTATCCGCACGAATAGCCGAGGTGGCCTTAAGCTCGCCTTCTGCCATTTCGTCATTTGTGATGACTATCTGATATTCACGCTTTGTTACATTAGAAGTAACTGCAGCAACAATGACATCTTGATAGCGCCGATTGTAGTCATCATTGGACAAAACCAAGACAGGTCTTCTTTTGTTTGAGGTCAGATCACTGAAAGGGATTGGAATTAGCACAATATCGCCTTGGCTAAGCATCATTCCATACCTCGTCGTCAATTTTATTATGCCAAAAATCAAGACTGCTTTCAGCAGCTTTACTAAGCTCCTTTAGTATCCCGTTTTCCCGTTTCATCTTCAAGTATCCTATGAAGTCGGCAACTTCCTCTAATTCCTGCTGGGGAATGTCCGCAATTAGTTGATATATCGTTTCTTTCGATACACTCATCCGAGTCTCACTCCCGTCCTCATAAGTTTTAGCCCTATCGAACAGCAGTCTCAGGCTCATTATATCATATACGATAACTGAATCTAAATGGACCCGTCATCCCGGGCACTCTTTGGCATTTAAAAAAGGTTAAAAACCTTCCAAATTGAACGCTCTTGTTTCCGTCCTGCAGTGCGCCGATTCCTCCGCCCACCGGTTGCCCACATCCCACCCGTATCATTTTCAATGCGTAAACCGTCACTTTTATCGCGCCGAGCGTAAAAAGTTATTAGCACAACTGACCACCCTTTGTCCTCGCAAAAAGATACGTTCAGCAGGAAGTCTGCCGGACATAGATAGTCGGAGGCAGCCCCGAGCCCGAGCGCTCTTTCGTTCAAAACAACGTCCCCACTGTCGTTCAGTTTAAGCCGTTCCGTCTAACCCCAACCTCGGACCATCCTCTTTGGATCGAAAAACAAGAAAAGGATCGGCATGATCCGATCCTTCCTTGTTTTCCTTTTGTCCCCGTTTACGTGCCGCAATAGGTCCGATATGGCCTACCGGAAGGGTCCGGCAGGCTGCAGTACTCCTCCTGCTCGGACTCGTAGTCGTAAGGCTTCGCGAGAACAGCCAGAAGCCGCTGCATCACGCTCGTATCTCCGTGTTCCACGGCCGCCTCCAGCGCTTCCTCCACCCGGTGATTGCGGGGAATTACCGCCGGATTGCTGCGGCGCATGAGTTCTTGGGAGGCCTCGATGCTCTCCTCCTGCCGGCCTCGTCTCGCTTGCCAGTCCTCCCGCCAAGCCGCAAATTCATCGGCGTTCTCAAGGTCGGCCTCCACCGGCCGGTCCAGGCTCAGCGCGCGGAAGGTGTTGGTATAATCGGCACGTGCCTTGTACATCAGACTCAGCAGCCGCTTTATTAAAGGCACATCCTCCGGCTTTTCGTTAAACAGCCCCAGCTTGGCTCTCATGCCGCCGACCCAATGGTGATGGAACCGCTCGGCAAACGCACCCAATGCGGTTTCCGCCAGTTTGAGCGCCTGCTCTTCGTCCTCGTGCAGCAGCGGCAACAGGGCCTCGGCAAGCCGCGTTAGGTTCCAGGCACCGATTTCCGGCTGATTCCCGTAGGCGTAGCGGCCGTGCCTATCAATGGAACTGAACACGGTGGCGGGGTCATAAATGTCCATGAACGCGCAGGGCCCGTAGTCGATCGTCTCGCCGCTAAGCGCCATATTGTCCGTGTTCATGACGCCGTGGATAAAGCCGACGAGCTGCCACTTGGCAATGAGAGACGCCTGCCGCTCGATTACCTCCCGGAGCAGGGAGAGATAGCGGTTATCGCCCGGATCCGCTTCCGAAAAATGCCGGTCCCAAGTATAATCGGCCAGCGCCCGAAGCTCTTCCGTCTCGCCCCAGTGGGCCGTGTATTGAAAGGTACCCACCCGAAGATGGCTTGCGGCCACGCGGGTCAAGACCGCCCCGGGCAGTCCGGTTTCGCGGTGCACGGTTTGGCCCGTTGTCACGACCGCCAGGCTGCGGGTCGTCGGGATGCCCAGCGCGTGCATGGCTTCGCTGATGATGTACTCGCGCAGCATCGGTCCGAGCGCCGCCCGCCCGTCTCCTTGCCGGGAATAGGGAGTTCTTCCCGGCCCCTTCAACTGGATATCGAACCGCTTGCCCTGCGGCGTGATCTGTTCGCCCAGCAGAATCGCCCGCCCGTCCCCCAGCTTGGTGAAATACCCGAACTGGTGCCCCGCATAGGCTTGAGCCAGCGGTTCCGAACCCTCGGGCAACCGGTTGCCCGCCATGGCCGCGACCTCCCGCTCGCTTTGCAGAGCTTCGCTGTCCAGGCCCAGGGAGGATGCCAGCGATTCATTCAGAATGACCAGCTTCGGCGAGGGAACCGGCGTGGGGTCCACCTTGGAATAAAAAACCTCGGGCAGCCGAGCGTAACTATTTTCGAAATTCCAACCGGTTTCTTGATTCGATTTATGTTCGTTCATCGTGTCTCCTTTGCGTGGTTATCGCATTACATGACTGCGAAGCGTTTTTACTATTGTTCGCTTGTGACCGTTATTTATCCGATGCCGGGCATCGGGTTCTTATGGTCTTATACCCTTTGACGAATCACGATGAACCGTTCTGATCATCTCTAAAAGCTTCGATCAATCTTTTGTTATTCTCGTCGATCCGAAGCGGAATCCCTTGGCAGTTAATCACAATGCCGCTCATGGTTTCCGACAGCGCCAGCAGATCCTCATAGCCCGCGACATTGCTGCTCCAAACCTCTTTATCGTACACTTTTTCGAACTCGGCCCAATCCGTAAAGGCCGGCAGCCAGGTCGTATCGCCTTCGCCCCCAAGTACCCCAAACTGAAGGGTCGCGCCGGCGCCAATTGTCTTTTGGCCGTATTCATCCAGCGGTGACGGGTTTGGCTCGATCAACTGCATGGGCAGTAAATACCTGGCTTGAATCAGCTGCTCCAGCATTTCGGCCTCCAGGGCCTGAAGGTGCGATCTTTTTCTATCGTGGTCAGGGTCCGGGGTGGACATCGCTTGAAAAAATCGGATCATCGCCCGCTGCAGCCCGGGATTACTCACGGGGATATTGATCTCCGGCACCCCGCTCCAATCCGGCGGCGGCAGCAAAGCGTCGCGTTCCAACTCGACATGGTACTGTCCGTTGTCCATTAGAATTTTGGGAAGACCGAGCGTGTGCAATTCCGCTAACTTGGGCAAAATATCCCCATGGTTCAGTTTCCGCATATCCAGCATCAGCAGTTGCTGCATAAAATAATCCTGCGCATTCGCCGCATACGCTTCCTGGGAGAACATCCAAACCCGGTCATCGGCGTCGAGATAGGGGGTGTTGGTGTTTTTTTCGTAAGCTATGTATAACGTTTCGGCTCCCTTGATCTTCTTCAGCAGCGCGTTGTGAAACTCCTTAATCCGCTCATCCAGATAAACGTTGGGAAAAACCTCCTCCACCTTAAAATACTTGGCGGAATGAATCAAAAAAATCAGCTCCTGAATCTCCAGGGCTTCATATTCCTCCTCGGCTACCTGCGGACTGAAAATAAATTTGCGGCCGATTTCGTCTTTGCGCTGCTCGTTCAAACTACCCCGCTCCTCTCGTAGGCTTTGCCTTACTATAGCGATGCCTGAAAATTGACCACCATTCAAAAAATGGATATTATTGAAATATTAGAGATTCCGAGAAGGTTGGTGGTTATTTTGACTCCTACAACCACGATTCCTACAATATTGAATGAGTATATGAACCGGGAAGGACTAAACTTAAGTCAATTTGCGAAACAAACCGGTGTTAACGTCGGATCCCTTAGTTACATTTTAAACGGAAACCGAACCTTGAGTATAGAGCAGCTAGACCTTATTACGGAAGCTATGGGGTTAGCCAAAGGGTATTTTTATGACCAGTATTTTAAAGAAGTCTTGGTAGAGTCCGTTCCAAACTGGCGTAAAATCAAACCCTTTCTCTACGGGTGCGCGGAGCCATCCGGTTCGAATTATTATTTGTAGATCAGTTCGATGATTATGATCGGTCGGATTCGCTAAATGAGCTGGTCAATATCTATCGTTCGTTGCATCGATGGGATAGGTGAGGGAGAAAAGCCGGGAAGCTGAGGGAAAGTGTACTTTCAGGCTACATAGCCCTTTGAAAAAAATTGTGTGGAGGGGGCTGCCAACTCCCTCCTGCTTTATTAAGGATCTCTATCAAGCGCTACAAACGGCAAAATGGGGATATTATGCTTGCCTCATTATTTTTACCTATTAATGCTTAGAAGCGTTACTGAACGGTTTGTCTGCATCTAGTGCCGTATATTCATCTCCTGTGATCCTCTTATACTCTTCTGGCGTGATCTCCCCAAATGGATTTAGTTCAGTCTTAACCGCACCTTTTAGCGCCTCTGTCGTAATCCAATTATTTTCAAAAGCGAGTGTCCAAAATTTCAAGCTTGTTCAACTCCCCTCAATTTAATAACGTCGAGTTTCACCGCAGCCAATTCCGCGCCCAAAGCGCTGATTGTTTGTTGCTGCTGGATATTTTGCAGCTTCATTGACGTTAACTCTGCCCCCAGCAAATCAATCGAGCTCGGGTTCTGTGGATTTGATCTGGTCAACTCCTCGATCTTCTCCGGCGTCAATCCTTCGCCCCATAACTGCGGCTGTTCTGGCGCCACATATACCGGAGGCTCTCCGCGTTCGTCCTCCGGCTGCGCGGACCATTCGTTATAGGCTACCTTATATGCTTCCTCCGCTGCGGACAATTCGTCCTGGTACGCCTCCCACGCTTCCAAGTTGAAACGGGGATTGTACAGGCCCGGAGTTACCGGGATCCCAACCGTGTATCCGGCGAGGATAGGTTCCGGCGCTTCCTCCGTTTCTTCCGCGTCAGGATCCACTACCGACGTGATATAAAAAGGGACAACGCCCGAAAAGGCATCGTCCGCGATTAGGTCCTCGATAAAGAGGCCATCAGTGTTTACTTTGGGTACGGCTTTCAAATTGATCACTCCTTTTCTACTTCGCTAGAAACGAAACTCCGTCGAAAGACACGGCGGACAATCCTCCAGAAAGGATTGTAACTTCCCCAGTTTCCGTAACTATAATTTCCCCAGGCACTACTTGGGTACTGAACGAATATCCTATAAAACGTGGCCTTCGATCCGGTCGGTACCCTTCCGGCAATCTAAATACGGGAACACCTAAAGCTGTGAGGACAGCTTCACCCCGTAGATACACCCTACCGTCTTTTTTCATATATTGTGGGGTGTACGGCCCATAAGGGGTCGCGCCATTAAGCAGCGTCGGCGTAATCCATGCTGACGATGGTGTGTCCTCGTCCGCCTTCTTCTGCTCGACCACGCTGACTCGATGTAACGCTTCGGCCACGCCTGCGGTCAGGTCGCTGATCTGCGCTTTTTCATTCGCGCCCAGCGTGCCGGTAATCGGCTGGATCGGCGATTTGTCGAGTTTGATGTATGTGACGGAGTAGGCTGCGGTTGGGTCAAAATTAGCCGCTGATGTGTACAACCCTTCCAACCCATAAGGGGCGTCCCATGTAAATACGCTCCATCGATCATCCATTAGGTTATTTTTATAAAGGGATAGAATTTTCCCTGTTTTATGTTTCAATATGGAGGAGGGTAGTTCCGTATTATTAACGTTATAGTCGGGGCCATTCGACACAGGATTCGCCCGCTCTCGCAGCACAATCCCCGTACCGACTTCGACCTTGTTTTCGCCTTCGGTCAGTGTTAGGGACCCTTCGGAAACGACAGACTCGACGGTATCCTTTACGAGACGGTAAAGGAGTTGGTAAGGAACATAGTTAACGTCACTTACCTGTGTGGGTAATGTCGTTGTAGCTCCAAGCATAAAAAACTTGGTTCCATCCCAAGAGAGAATGTTGACCCATACCTTATTTCCTGAATTGTTATAAGGTTCAATTCCTGTACTACTTCCCTGTATAGTCATCTTCCATCCCATAAAATACGCCTTAATCTCGTCCGCTGTAGGCGTGTAGCTCGATCCCCAGCCGCTGTCCGTATTGGCGATGCACAATGTTGCCCCAGATGAAGAAACAGCGAATGAGTCCGGGTTGCCGTAAGTCTCTACGTTAGTAACAAGCCGCTTTCCGTCATACTTAGTTAAAAATCCGTAGTTCATTGCCGCTATGTCTAGGGCGTTCACGAAACTAACTCGTTTGGAAAGACCATCTACGGCACCGTCCAGAAACGCCCAATTCAACGACCCGTCAAGGTTCATTTTCTTCCACTTCGCCAGCTTGAAATATTGCCCGTCTCGTTCGAATAGCACATCCGGGTCGCTGCCGTCCGTTGGGTTCGCGTGTAACTCCGTTTGGAACGCGAGCATGGACTTGCGTTGCGGCAGGAATGGTTTAGGCACGGTGCCGAGGGTCAGCATCGGATTTTTGAAGGTGTACGTACCCACACTCAGAGAGCCGTTGCTCAGCAATACGTTAATAAATTTATCGTTGGTCGTTGTAGTGATACTAAGCTGTTGCACCTGCTGGTAGCTACCGTTTAAATTTAAAGGATTGCCGTCGGCGTCTGAGGTTTGAAGCGCCATAACACCGTTATGAGCAGCCGATATAGTATAAGTCCTATTAGGCAGGCAAGGAAGCCTATAACCAAAAGCAAAATTCTCTGAAGATGCCGCGATCATTCCTTGGTACGGGCTAATTACCTTATTACCTGTACCGTAATCGGTCCACTCATAAAACGGCGGCAGCAGATTATCCGACGTACCGATCACATATGGATTCTCTACACCGACGATTCCGGACGGAACGAACGGATATTTTGCCGCGACCTGCTCAGCTGTCATTTTGTTTAAACTGTCATACTCACTCGCCGAAATTTCGTATATTCTTAGCGCATCGACGTTCCCTGTCGAACCCTGTGATCCTACAAAAACAGCCCCAAAATACACGGTTCCAGACTCGGAAAAGGCGTTTTGTGGAACCTTGAAGAACAGGGTTTTAAACTTGTCTCCTGTCGAGGATAAAATCACTTCTGATGCCCGCTCAGTCTCAGGCCTCTCCGACTCGACCATACGGAGTCTGGCTTGTACTCCGCTAGGTACTTTCACCTCACCGACAGCAACATAAAATTTACTAGGTTGATAACGAATTATTTGATTGAGATCTACGTAAGGGTCCCCCGTCAGCAAAGTCCCTTTAATACTCGCGGATCCCTCGACCTTATTTGTTGTGTCTATTGTAAACCGCCCAGTGTCGGACCATCCTTGAAGCGAGTCGCAACTCCCGGAGTCTCCCAATACATTAATCAACGTCCGCCCCTTCATCTCCCCCAGCCGGAACCGCGCGTCCTTGGCCGCGTGGACCATCTGAACGCCCGGCTGGAGCGTAACCGGATCGGTATCGGCGGTGTCCAGGCGATCCTTCCATTCGGTGTGCAGTAGATTGATTTCCCGCCCGATCTGGTTCATATCCTCGGCTTTGACTACATCACTATTCTTCCAATCCATTTTAGCCATCGTCTAGTTCCCCTCCTTTACCTCAATGGTTTGGAGCATCAAATGGTCGGCCGCAATCGGTATGTTGACGGCATTGCTGCTCAAAACGGTATCGGCTGCGTCCTTGAGTTCAATCAAAGTGACCAGGGGGATTTCGGCAACCGGAATAATGTAATTCAATACCAGTACTTTATCCGTCACCGATTTAACCTCAAAGTCCGTAATCGTGTAGGTCCCGTTGAGGACCACTTTGGCCACTCGGCCATTGACATACTCGGCAACGTCATGCAGGATGCCTTCGGCTATCATTTTACTGGCACCTCCGTCCCATAATGGAGAAACGGCTTTTCTCCCAGCTTCCAGGAGCCGTCCAATGTATAATTCCATTTCATTTCTCGCGTACTGATGTGCTCTTCGAGTTCGATTGCACCCGTTAGGGCTGTGTTTTGCTGGTACACCAGGTTAGCGGGCTTGACCGTTTCGATCGTCCGGTGTACCTCTTTAAAGACATTGGCATTGTCGATGCCGGCCGTCACAGTCAGCACGCGGTCGGCATAATTTACCGACACGATCGTCATCCCCTGACCAACCAGCATGTCGAGCTGCCGCTGCAAATACCTGATCGTAAATGGAGGCTTGGTCTGGTAACGGTTCAGCAGGCGGCGGCGCCTGAATTCCATCGTCTCCGCCGCCGGGTCCGCCTGGATCCCGAGCATCTGCTCCCGTCGTTTGACGGCCTGCAGGCCGGACGTCTCAATAAATTGGTCATCGAAGAGCTGATCGATGGCCCCTTGCATCAGGTGGAGCTCAACGGTCTCGGTGTCGGCCAACTCGGTAAAATCCTCGATCCCCAAGTAAAAAGCCGGCAGATGGATCAAAATCCGATCCTCAGGCATGGATCTTCACCGTCCCCGGCAGCGGCACTTCGTCGGAACCCAACGAAAGGTTGGTCGGGAATCCGTCAATCGTCGTTCCTGTAACATCCTCGATCCCCGACACAGTCAAGATGCGGGCATCGATCTGCGCCGTCCGAATGATTAATTGGTTCTGACCGGCCCAGTCCTTTCGGAGTTCCAAAAGATAGGTTGCCACCACAGACTCCACATCGGCCTGCACCTGCCCAGGCGTCACCCCGGGGGCAAGCGTCAACGTCGTCTCGATGTTAACCGTATGGCCACTCACACCTGTAATGGTGACTTTATGGTCGATCGGCGCCTGACCATACCCTTGGCCGGTGTTGCCCGCCGGATCTATGATCGTTTGTACCTCACCGACCAGGGTTGGCGAGGGCGGCGTCCAGTCCGCGGCGATGATCGTACACTTGACCGTTCCCCCTCCCTGCCACACCGGATACACCTTGGTGGCACCCACGCCGGGGATGGCATTGATCCGCTGCTTGTAGTCGGCGACGTTACCGCCAAAAGCGGGCTCGTTGACGGCAACGTAAAAACGCCGCCGCAGCTCTTCGTCCGGTTCTTCATCCTCGCCCGGAACAAGCACCTCGCTCAGCTCGGCACGGGAAAGATTCGCCACGTAATCGATCGGCAGCAGTGCGCCAAACTGTCCGTTGCCGACGGTCCCCGGCGTTTCGCAAACCATTTTATACACACCGGTGCCGATTCTTTCCTTAACGACAAAGGTTAACTCTCCGATCGCATACCGACCGCCCAGCGGCACATCCACCGGCGCGTTGCTCTCGCCGTAGAACAACCCCTTGCGTTCGGCCGGCGTCGCCCCCGCCCGATTGACGCCGAATTCGGCGGTCCTCCGGGTCAAATACTCGCCGGAGGCGGTGTCCACGAAGGACAGATTATAGTTAACGTCCAGCTCAATATACATTTGCGCCAGCTCGGCCGCCGCCGGTGCGCAGGCGTCATAAATGATGCTGCCCTCCCTTTTGTCGATCGTATCCGGCACCCGGGAGAGCATTCGCTGTAATATGAAATCAAATGTCATATGCTCATACATTTCGGTTCACCTCCTGCTCAAAACTCCCGTAAACCGTCACCACCGTAAACCGGATGGTAATTTGGTCTTCTTTCATTTCGGCCCGCACATTCTCAACCGAGTCAATCCGGTCATCCGTTAAAAGCGTCTCCGTAATCATTCGGGTCGCTTCGGATTGAACAAATTCCGGACTGCTGCCGAGCAGCAGCGTGAGCTCGTGGCCGTAGTCGGAAGAGTAAATGTCATACGCAAACCGGTCTGTCTGAAAAACCTTATAAATCGCCTGTTTGATGGCATCCAGGCCGTCCGTTTTACCAACGACGCGTCCTTTAGCCAGGTCAAATTTCCAGGTCAGGGAGGGCAGCGGCCCCTCGTCCAGCCTTTCGTCCAACAGACTCTGGTCCGTTTCCGGAATCACGACGCGCTCACCACCCTATCCAAAATCACATACTGCTGTCCGCCCTGCACCCGAAGCAGGAGCAGCTTGTCCCCCGCCTCAAGACCCCGGCGGATAACGATCGGCTTTGCCGGCAGCGCCGGCTTGGTCTGTTTCGCAGCGCTGCCCGAGCCGCTGTCGTCGGTATACTCGTGGCTGTGGTTCAAATGGATTTCAAAATGAACCAGCGACTCCGGGAGAAGCAAAAAATCCGCCGGAAGCGTGAATCGTTGATCCACGAGCACTTCCAGCGGATTTGTTTTGGTAACTTCCCCGAACATCACCGCGGCGGGATTGCCGGCATTTACGGCGTCCGTCGCGGCTTTTTTCAATGTTCCCAGTAAATTCGCCATTCACACCACCCTCAAATCCAGTGTCATTGTGTGCGCCGCGCCGTCAAAATCGTGTGTACACTCGTCCACTATCAGAGCCTGATCGACCCCGTATTCGGAGATGACGATCCGGACGCGAATGCCGGCCCGGACCCGGATATCCCCCAAGGCGCTTACCTTAAGCGACTTGGTCTCACGGTTCTTCATCAGGGACAAGTTGTTTAGAAGCTCCTGGATTTGCGCCGCGTTCTTTTTTTCATCCACCGACTGGTAAAGCTGCAGTAGCCCCCACCGCTTGATATTGACGCTGTCCTTGGCCAGGTATATCTCGCGTTTGCCGGTCTCTTTATTATCCTTGTACAGCTTAATCTGGTTGTACGTGTCGCTGTCGATGGAGCGCTTGACCTCATAGTCATACATCAGTTGGCCGTCACCGACAGTCAGATCCAGACCGGTATCGGTCACCTCACGCAAACACAACGCACCGAAATCGTCGTACAGGCAGTAATCGCGGCCGGTGTTTTCGTAAGTGAGCGTAATCGCCTTGCAGATGATATCCAGCAGCTTTTGTCCGTCTTCGCTCAACTGAATCTTATGTCGGGTATCGGCTACATCGCCAAGCTTGAGGTTAAAATCTTTCGCAATCCGCCGGAGCACCTCGGTAGCGGTTACCCCCGTAAACACGTAGGTGTCGGTATTCATCAGATACCGGATCTGGTCATACGCCGTAATCTGAACGGCTTCATCCCGGCCCTCGTCAATGCTGAAAATGTATCCATGAAATACATTCGTGTCATCGACCCGGACCCGCACGATATCCCCGTTATTGTACGTAAAATGGGACGCTTGAAAAGGAGAGCCCTTGATCAAGTTAAACGAGACACTGCCCGCCTTGCCGATCCGGGATGTCTTCCAGGACAGCCCCTCCACGATTTCACTAATGTCCCATTCGGCGTCCGCACCGCCCCCCTGGCGATTGATGATTTTCACAGCCAAGCTCATGGCAGCTTCAACACCTTTCCGACCGGCAGCCGCTTGAGGTCCGCATCCTTGATGCCGTTAAGCTTCTGGATCTCTTTCCACCGCGCTCCGTTCCCCAGCTTCATTTGCGCCACCTTCCAAAGGCTGTCGCCCGGAGCCATCTTATAGGTTTTCGGCTGCTGCTTCTCGTTTGGCCGGGCCGCGGTTGTCTTTTTCTGGACTTTAGCGCCGCCGTTTTTGGTCTCGCGCTCGATTTTCCGTGCGGCATAAAACACATATTTTTTTAGCTTGATGTCGTATTCAATGTCGCCAGCGCTGCCCGCCACCTCTTTCCAAGTGAAGGACTCGATGCTGGCGGCGGTATTAATGTCATAAGTGTCACTGGTGAAAATAAACCGGATCGGCAGCTTGGTGACCATCCACTTTTCGATCATCTTAATATACTCAACCGGGTGCAATAGTTTCTCCGTCTTCACAAACCGGTACCGTCGGGCCGGAAATAAGCCGCTGAAGCTGTATTCCGTCAACTCCCGGTCCTTGATCACATTGATCTGGCCCAGCCCTACCACATCAAACGTTTTGCCTTGACCCGACTCACTGACGTTGATTTCGGAAGGGTTGACGGGCAGCATTAGTACCTCTGCCCTGTTGTTGAAACTTAACTCAACGCCATATACTGGCACCATTCATCCCTCCTATCAACCATACACAGCGTCCACCGACGAGGCGATATCCCGCTCCAGCTTTTCGGAGATATGCGCGATGATCGTATTGATATCACTTTGCTGGCGAACATGGGTATCGCCGAAACTGATCGACGGCTGCAGGGTAACGAAATTTTGGATATTCTTCATTTCCGCGAGCTCCCGCATCATCTTTAAATCCTCCGAGGAAATATCCACGGTTTCATTAATGCGGTCCACACTGCCGACGTTTCCGACATTGCCGATATTGGCGGCGCTCCCGCCTCCTAGTCCAGAACCAGGAACCATCCCGCCGGTGCCCAGGGGGTTCTTGTCCTTGGACGGATCTTTGCCGAAACCGGGTTTGCCGAAGTTGTTCAGTTTATTGGCGAACTTATCATAAGACTCCGCCCCCAGCTTACGGCCTTCAGCAACAGCCCCGGAGGTGTCCTTAAGCTGCATACGGTCGAAGCTGACGACATTATCCGGCATTTCCGGAGCTTTATAACTGTCCAATGCGGTTTTTAGTCCGTCGCTAAGGATATGAAGGTTAAGGTCATCTTCAGTAATGAGTTCTTTCCTCTTGAAATCAGTCCCGAACAAGTTATTAATGCCGTCGATCAGCCAATTGATATGTTCTAATGCGCCATTGACCACTTTAAGAATCATGCCTGCAAAACCGCTGGCAAAGTCCTCCGCGGACCGAAGCATATCGTACATATACCCGCCGAACGTCATCACCAGGTCATAAAACAGCTTTTTGATCGCATACACCGGATTGATGAACAAGTTGATCATAAACTCCGCAAAACTGATGAACAAATTGTAAGCCGTGGCGACCAAGTTATACAAAGTCGTGAACAACCCGTAAAGCAGCCCGACGACAAACCCCACGATCTCTTGGCCGGAAACGCCAAAGCTCATCAGTAAACCGATGAGCAGCCCGATCCCCGCGGCAATAAGCAGCAGCGGCCAGTAAACCCCGATCCAGGCTATGGCCTGGGCCACAACAGGAGCGATCATGCCCCAGAGCAGCGCGGTCGCTAGCACCAGGGCCGCTCCGATGCCGAACAGCATCGAGCTTGCTTGGCCCCCTCCGGAATTCAGCAGATCAAGGAAAGACCAAACCGCCCCGACAACTCCGCTTAAAAAGGTTCCAACCATATTCAAACCGGATCCAAAGCCGCTGATAAAATTCTTGAACGCCTCGCTGTTTAAAGCTTCAAGGAGTGTGTCAAACAGCGGACCGAGCGCGTTGATTCCCTCCCTGCCCAACGATCCGAGCTGGAAGTTAAAGGTGTCCACCACCCGCTTCCACTTCACGGCCGGCGTATCCATCATCGTTTCAAAAGCCGACTTCGTCATGTTCTGCTTATTCAGCAATTGGTCCATGCTGGCGATGATTGTGTTGAAGTCGCCCTGCTTGGCCGCCGATTTAATGGCGTCTTGATTCACCGCGGTTTCGGGAATCTTGTAATCCGAGCTCAGGGCTTTTGTGTCGCCGGACATCATTTGAGAAATCGCGCCTGCCGCCCCTTCGAGCCCCTTTCCTGGATTGAGCTGTGAGAGACGCATGGCCAGCATATTCAGCTTCTCCAGTTGCGCCGGATCGGTCGTTTTGGCCATAAACTGCTGCGTGCCCGCCAAGGCGGCGTTGACATCCTGCCCATAATTCAACGCTTGCGCGGCCGTCTGATCGAAAATTTGCTTCCCCGCCGCCGAGCCCCCCGCACGAGTCGAAATTTGGTCCAGGGCAGTTTGCTGCTGTGCGCCGATATTTAAGAAACGCGCCAGATGCGGCTTGCCGGCATCCGCGATTTGTTTTACGTCAATCTTCTTGAGGGCCGTGACAAAGGTACTCGCCTTCTTGGCCGATTTGTCAGTCGATTGGTTGAGCTTATCCTGGGCTTTCGTCAACTCCCCGACTTCTTTCCGGACCTGGGTTACGACAGTCATCGTTCTTTGGACGGTCTCAGTATAGAACAGCATGGCCATTGCATTGTTTTGTGCTGCTCTTTCCGAGGCATTCAGAACGGTCACCGACTGGTCAAGCGGCTGTATGACCTGAGGAAGCATCCGGCCCGCGTTATCATAAGCTTTCAGCATTAAGGTCGCATCTGCCAAGTCTTCACCTTCTTTCCGGACAGGAGGTTCATTTCTTCTTCACCGCTTTCTTCTCCGACTTGATGATCTCCTGAATCATCGCGATGAGCGCGGCTTTTTGTCTGACGTTCAGCGCGGCGAATTCCCAAGGCATCAAGTGGAACCGGTTTAGAGCGAAGAGGGCGCAGACCGATTCGCCGTCGCCCTCATCGATTAGTTTTTTACCTCATCCGCCAATTCGTTGATACTTTTATCAAAGCCGTTGATCTCCTGCACCTTTTGCACGAGCGTGGCGTATTCGCCCGGGAGCAGCATCTTCCGCAGGCATTGATCCGCACCCATCACTTGATAGGACTGCTGGAGCTCGGCGTTTTTCAAATCCGGGAACACGACGCTGGCGACCGCCAGCTTGGCCAAATACTCGTCGGTATTGGTCTCGAAGCTGACCATCCCCTTGTCTTTCACCTTGCGCTGGCAGGATTTGCGAATCGCCTCGTTCTCATCCTCGGTCATGCTGCGCAACTGCCACGGCACCGGCTTCCCGTGCTCGTCCTTAAACCGGTCGGATACGACGACTTCTTCCACCAGTCCGGCGGCGGCATTTTGGGCAAAAAAAGCAGATAAAGAGCTCATTCGTGAATTCCTCCTGAATCGTTTTTATTTTTTCGTTGAAAAGATCGTTAGTTGGTCGGTTGAATCGCGTTAAAGGACTCCGTCACATCGTAATCCTCGAAGGTAAACGGAATTTCTTCCTCGAGCATATCCTCGCTGGACGCGTCGAATTTGGCGGCGATGATGCTGTCGAGGTTGCAGCCCCGCAGGAATACGGTCTGTTTGCCCGCACCGCTCCCCGGCTGCTCGTTCGTAATCATCAGGTCAAACCAGAAGTCGGTCCCGTTCTTCACGTAATCCTCCATCAGCTTGCGGAATAAAGAGGAGACATAATAAATCGTCAGCGTGCCCGTGCCTTTCCAGCCCGCCGAGCGCTGAGGCGTCCCCGTTCTGCCCAGGGTGGGAACATCCACTTTTGTTTTTTCAATCGTCGATTCCAACGTTTTGGCGTAGAACAGTTCCTCCGTCCGATCGCCGATTTTAACGAACGCCTTGGCCTGCTTACCGCTAACCGCATCTCTCACATTAAAAAAAGAACCTGCCATCGTTTCGTCCTCCTTAGTTGACCGTGACGGTCATGTAGATTTTTTCGATACTGTCCACCGGCTGTACGCTCAGATTGACGATAACGGCGTCCCCGTCGATGCCCGGCAGCACTTCCAGATCGGTCTCCGCGTTGAAATTCTGAATCGCTCCAATCCCCTGCAGGCTTCCCAGATAGCTGAGCACCTCGCCCTTCAGCAGGTTGCGGCCGTCCGCGTTGTTGCCGATTTTTCCGATATAGCTTGCGGTGAACGTCCGCTGGATGTCCCGGGCGATCGTGTCCAGCACGCGCACCACGCGGTTTTTGCTAAAATGCTTGGCCTTGTCGGCCGTAAACGTCGTCAGCGTATTGATGTCCTGCTGGATTTGCACTTTCCCGTTCGACGCCGACAAGACCAGCTCGCCGTTTTGCAGCGCCTGGATCATCTCGCTGTACGTGTACTTCGGCGTTACGTCGACCGCATTCGGAATTTCCGTATAGGTGAGCGATTCATTGACCCCTGCCGCCGCTTCCATCGCGGTGATTTCCCACAGCAGGTAGATCGGCTCCACGGTTAAACCGTCCGCGGTCACGACGCTGTTCTTCAAGCTGATAACCCCTTCGTAGTCCGCTTGCGGGTAGTTGTAGAGGACGGTGACGATTTTTTTGCCCTCCTGCTCCCGCAGACGCTTCGTATAGGCCACGGCGAGCTGCTTCAACGCCGAATCGTCGGTCGGCAGGCCGAGCACGTCAAACTCCTCAGCTTCCAGGGCCGCCAGCGCGTCGGTCCAGTCCCCGTTGCCTCCGGTGCCTGCTTTGCCGCCGGTCAGCGGCGTCCCTGCCGTTTCGGTCAACTCGCCGCTGCCCGCAAACGTAACGAAATCGTTGTCCTTAAGCGCCTCCGCCGTCGCGACGATTTGCGCTTCCACTTCTTCGCCCTCCACCAGCGTGCGTACCTCGTAGACATCCGGCTGATCCACGCTGGCTTGAACGACGATTTGCAGATCGTTGCCGCGGGTGCCGCCGTATTTGGCCGTGGCCTTCAAATTCCCGATCACGGCGGCCGCCTGAACCGCGTTCTTCGCGCCGAGCCGGTAGATCAGCACTTTGCTGGCATGCGTCATCGCCGACGCAATATGGCGGATTCTCGCATCAGCCGCATGGAAGCCCAGCAGCTTCAAGGCGTTCTGCAGAAAAGACTCCGCCTCCAGCTTGATCACGCCGCTTGGTCCCCAAGGCAGCGGTGCCGGAAATGCCGCCACCCCGCGCTCGCCTACCGTTCCGACCGGCCGCGCCGCCGATTTGAAATTGATGTACGTCCCCGGAGAAACTTTGTTTTGCGTTGTCCATGTGCCATTAGCCATGTTCCTTCACTCCTCTTTGGATAAATGATTGTACCGCCTGTCGGGCCACGGCTTCCGTATAGGCAGCCCCGTCCGCCAGCACCACTTGCAGAATGTCCTTTTCCACGCCGCTAAAGCGTTTGGATGCCAAAAACTGCGCTTTGGAAAAGGTGCGCTCCGCAGGCGTTTCCTGATGGTCCGCTTTCTTTTTAATCCCCATGTTTGACCTTCCCCTCCTGCCGGAGTGTTCTCATCTTCACCGCTTCGCCGGCCGGCGCCCAAACGAAGTGCGTGAACGTCAGGTACAGATGCAGCGTCCCGTCGTCCTTCCACTCGGTGCGCATTTCCGCGCCCGGCGACGGTCCGTCGTCCGTCGAAGCGGCCGCAAACAGCTCGTAGAGCTGCTCCGCCACCTCATTAGCGGATTGCCGGCCGCGTTCCGCGGGAGGGTAGAACTGAACGTCGAGCGAATACGTTCGCTTGAACCGGCGGTTCAACTCCCGGGCCTGTTCCGACTTCAGCAGCTGCACAAAAAAGCACGGCGCCGGTAAACCTTCCGGCCCGCGCTCCGTATGAACGGTCAGCTCAGGGAACCTCGCCGTGAGCCTATCGGCCACGCTTTGCACCACTTCATTTAAAGTAGACTGCGACAACTCCTCACCTGCCTTCGTGTAACGCTTGATTTTTCCCGTCATGGTCCTGGGCGACTCGCGCCTTGCCCTCATCTTGACCCCTCAACCCGCACCATCGTTCGAACGCCCTTCCTCTTATAGCGCCTACCCGGTCTCATCACCCGCCGCAATGAGGCTCGTCCCAAATGAGGGCCCGCCCACACCCTAACACGGCCAGACGGGAAAAAACAGGGCCGTGAAAGTCTCATTCACGGCCCCGCGTTTTAGGATGGAATATGCAATTTCTATTTCTTCGACAATATCATTTTATCCCGGATTTACGGTCATCATTGGCCCTAAAAAGGACAAGGAGAGGACAGGAAGCGGAAGGAATTTTCTTATTGACGGATTCTGGGATTGATGCTAATATCATTTCAAAGTTAAAACCTTTAAACTTTTTTAAGCTCTATTTTCTTGCCTTCTCGCAAAAGGACTTATACATGACCATTCATACCGAGGAAGGATGGCCGTATCCGTTATAGGAGCTCTTTTATTTACCTCAAAAGTTAAAACCTTTAAACTTTTATTGCAATGGAGGCAATCCCTAGATGAACATCCATGATGTAGCCAAGAAATCAGGGCTCTCCGTAGTGACGGTTTCCAGAGTCCTGAACAATTCGCCGTCGGTCCGGGAAGTAAATAGACAGAAAGTTCTCAAAGCCATCGAGGAGTTGAATTATCAGCCCAATTCGGCGGCACGCAGTCTGGTGCGCGGTAAAACGGGAGTCATCGGGATGTCGATTACGAACTTCAACGACTCTTTCTATGATCGCGTGATTCGGGTGGTGAATCGCAAGCTGGCGGAGCAAGGATACTTTCTGGCCTTATCCATCGCTGAAAACGAGGTGGAGGATAACTTTTTGTTTCAGAGGGACCGGGTAGACGGCATTATTTTGTTGTCCCCACTTCGAGAAAACGAATACGTGGTTGAACTGAAGCGAAAAAACATTCCGTTCGTTCTGCTCGACAATCAATTCCAGCATGAGGATGTCCCCAGTGTGGTTGTCGATAACTATCAAGGCGGGTATGAGGCTACGCGGCATCTGATCGATCTGGGACACACCCAAATCGCGCATATCGGCGGCCCCTCGGTGTTCCTGAGCGTAGAGGAGCGCAAGAGAGGATATGTTCAAGCGCTGAATGAAGCCGGTTTAACGCCGTTCGGTATGGAATTTTGCGGTTTTACGGTAAGCAGCGGATATGAAGTGGCCAAAAGATGGATTCGAGAAGATAAGCTGCCGACCGCGATTTTTTCCGGAGACGACTTTATCGCCCTGGGGGTTGTTCAGGCCCTCCGCGAAGAAGGGATTCTGGTACCGCACGACATCTCGGTTGTCGGCTTTGACGATCAGCAGTTTGTAGGTGAATTCTTCCCCCGGTTGACCACCGTCCGACAACCGGAGGCGCAAATGGGAAGCATCGGCGTCGATTTGCTGCTCCAGCTGATCAATGGGGAGGTGATGCCGGCTGCTGTAACGAAGCTCGCCCCTCAGTTTCTTGTACGCGAGTCCACGGCACCTGTAAGGCAAACCTAAATATATAGGAGTGAAACGAGTTGTGAGGTACTTTTTGGGCGTTGATGCAGGCGGAAGTAAAACCTACGCGGTTATTGCGGATGAACAAGGCGGCGTCATCGGTGTAGGTCAAGGGGGAAACGGAAATCATCAAAAAAATCGGGAGCAGGCGGAGGCCAATCTTCATCGGGCCGTCACGGAAGCACTCAAAGCTTCGGGACTTACGCAGGAACAGATTGAGTTCGCCTGGTTCGGCCTTGCGGGAGCGGACAGGGAGTCCGACTTCCGGATTTTGCGGCCGATGATCCGGCGGCTCGGGCTGCCGCGAACCGATATTTCCTGCGATACGTGGATCGCACTGCGGGCAGGCACGGAAAAGAGCTATGGCGTGGTCCTGATTTGCGGATCGGGCGTAAACTGTGCCGGTAAAAATCCGCAAGGAGAGACTTACCAATGCGGCGGGTTTGGCTACCGGTTTGGCGACTTCGGCGGAGGGTACGATTTGAGCGCCGAGGTGTTCCGCAGTGTGATGCGAGCGGATGATGGAAGAGAGAAGCCCACGGTTTTATCGGAACGCTTAACGAGTTTGCTGGGCTATTCCCATGTTTCCGAGCTTAGGGAGGATTACTTGGACGATTTCAGAGACTTGCCTCCCCATATTGCGGAACTGCTGTTTCAAGCCGCGGAGGAAGGCGATGAGGTGGCTGCCGGTCTGTTGATCAAGCAGGGAGACGAACTTGGCCTTGCCGCCTCGGCGACGATCCGTCAACTGGGCATGGAAACCGGTACGTTTGACATCGTTCTTGCCGGCAGCCTGCTGACAAAAGGGGATCGCTCCGGAATCATCCGGGAAGCCATTGAACGAATCGTGAAACGGATGGCTCCAAATTGCACTTTACGGGTTTTAACCCGGGAGCCGGTCATCGGTTCGGTCGTTCTGGCCATGGAAAACAGCGGGATGCAAGTAAACCGCGAGATGCTTGATCGCCTATCGCTGGCGGCAATGCCGCAAACCATAAAATGCTAGTCTTCATGAACCACAAATCGAATGAGTGAAGGAAGGGGCTATTTTGAAGGAAACACTGAAACTGGTTGTCGTCGGAGCGGGGTCTTCTTATACTCCGGAGCTTATTGAAGGCGTTATCATGCATCACAAAGAGCTGCCGGTCGGCGAAATATGGCTGGTGGATATCGAAGAGGGAGTGGAAAAGCTGCACACGATTGCGGAGCTGAGCAAGCGTATGATTGCCCAATCCGGACTTCCGATTACCGTATGCGAGACCCTTGATCGCAGAAAGGCCATCGCCGGAGCGGACTTTGTCTGCACGCAAATCCGGGTAGGTATGCTGGAAGCGCGAAAATGGGACGAATTGATTCCGCTGAAGTACAATGTCATCGGTCAGGAGACGACCGGACCCGGAGGCATGATGAAGGGCCTGAGAACAATTCCGGTGATCCTGGACATCTGCAGAGATATCGAGGAGCTTGCTCCGGACGCCTGGTTGTTGAACTTTACCAATCCGGCCGGCATGGTTACCGAGGCCGTCCACAAATATGCCTCGGTAAAGAGCGTAGGCCTGTGCAACTCACCGATCGGTTTTCAAAAGTGGCTCTCCGAGTTTTTTGAGCTTCCGATCGAAAAGATCTATGCGGAATTTGTAGGGATTAATCATCTGCACTGGGTATCCGATGTGGTGATCGATGGGGTAAGCAGGCTGCAAGAGCTTATTGATTATCCAAAAAGCTACAAGGCGAGCAATGTGCCGTTCGATGCCTGGGATCATCGCTTTTTGAATTCTTTGAAAGCGATACCATCCTATTATTTGAGCTATTACTACATGACGGATGCAATGCTTGACGAACAGAAGGAAGCTGCGGCAACGACCGGATCGCGTGCTGAAGTGGTGAAGCAGGTGGAAGAAGAGCTGTTCGAGCTGTACCGGAACGTTGAGCTAAAGGAGAAACCGAAGCAGTTGGAGCAGCGCGGCGGCGCCTATTACTCTGAAGCGGCGGTGCTGCTGATGCGCTCCATCTATAATGACTCGCGCGATATTCAGACGCTGAACGTAAGGAACGGCCGAACCATCGACTTTTTGCCCGAGGATGCCTCCATTGAAGTCAACTGTATCGTAACCAAACAAGGCCCGCTGCCGATCCCTCCGCAGAAAATTCCGGAATCCGTCAAAGGGCTGCTGGCGGCGGTGAAGCAATATGAGAGCTTGACGATCGAGGCGGCGGTGCATGGGGACCGGGACACTGCGCTGCAGGCGATGGTCCACCATCCGCTGGTGCCTTCCGTGACCGTAGCCGAACAACTCTTGGATGAAATGCTGGAGAAAAATAAACCGTATTTGCCCAAGTTTCATTAGACTGTCCCAGAGGAGGGGAAACCGATGAAGGCGGCTGCGAAGTCAAGTAAATGGAAGCAGTTAGGCAAACAATGGGATTTACAGTCCATGGTTTGGCCGGGCATCATCTTTGTCTTTATTTTCAGCTATATTCCGATGTATGGCGTGGTTATGGCGTTCCAGCAGTACGATATTTTCGCCGGAATCCTGAAGAGCCCTTGGGTTCAATTCATGAACTTCAAAATGTTCTTCCAAGCGCCGGAGTTTTGGAATGTGATGAGAAATACGCTGGTGATTAGCCTGTTAAAGTTGATCATCTCCTTCCCGGCGCCGATTCTGCTTGCGCTGATGCTGAATGAAGTCGGGAACATGGCCTTTAAGCGTTTTATCCAGACCGTCAGCTACTTGCCTTATTTCCTGTCCTGGGTGATTGTATCCGGTTTTGTATTCTCGCTTCTGTCCGTGGATAACGGAACGGTGAATTACTTGCTGGAGCGCTTCAACCTGATTCAGGAGCCGGTAAACTTTCTGGCGGTTCCGGAATACTTCTGGTCGATCCTGGTCAGCGTGAACGTGTGGAAGGAAGTCGGCTTTGCGAGCATCGTTTATCTTGCCGCCATCGCCGGCGTTGACCCGACCATGTATGAAGCCGCCTCCATAGACGGCGCAAGCCGATTCAAACAAATCTACTTAATCACGCTCCCCAGTATAGCGCCCATCATTATTATTTTCATGATTCTCGCCATCGGCAATCTCCTCAGCGCGGGCTTTGAAGACATTCTACTGCTGGGCACCAATCCGATCCTGCGGGAATACTCCGATGTCATCGATACCTATGTTTATCGCGTCGGGATTTTGAATGCCCGATTCTCCTACGCGACAGCGGTGGGCCTATTTAAAGCCGTGATAAGTGTGATCTTGCTGGTGACAGCCAATAAGATCGCCCGCCGGGCCGATGTTAGTCTCTGGTAAGGGCTTCAACTTAAAGGGGGGAATGAAAAATGAGACTAAGTCCGGGCGACAAAATCCTGCAGCGGACCATCTACATCCTGTTGACGTTGCTCGCGGTTATTATGCTTTATCCGTTCTGGAACTCGCTTGTGATTTCCTTCAACCAAGGGAGCGACACGGCGCTTGGCGGCGTAACCCTATGGCCAAGGGTCTTTACGTTCGAGAACTATTACATCGTGTTCCAGGATAAGCGATTATTGAATTCCTTTTGGGTCACCATCCTTAGAACCTTGTGCGGCACGGTGTTGTCGGTCTTTTTCACGGCTCTCCTGGCCTATGGGATGTCCAAAAAAGCGTTGCTGTTCCGGAAGCACTACATGGTGTTCTTTATCGTAACCATGTTCTTTAGCGGCGGGTTGATTCCAACCTATATGCTTATCCGTTCTCTCGGCATGCTCGACACGTTCTGGGTTCTGGTGATCCCCGGCATCATCAGCGTTTATAACATGATCGTCATTCGCACCTTTTTCGCGGCTCTGCCTGAAGGCCTGGAGGAATCGGCTAAAATCGACGGTTGCAGCAACTACGGCATTTTCTTTAAAATCGTCATTCCCGTCTCCGGCCCGGTACTGGCTACGATCGCTTTGTTCACGGCTGTGGGGCATTGGAACGACTGGTTTACGGGCGCGATCTACATCACCACGGATCACTTGCTTCCCATTCAGACGCTTCTGCGCCAAATTATGAACTCCAACATCATGACCGACATCGCCTCATCCAATGCCATCGCGCTGGATCATATGAACCGGAATCGGACGATTACGACAAAGTCGCTGACCATGGCCACGATGATGATCGCCACGATCCCGATTATTTTAACGTATCCCTTTCTTCAGAAGTATTTCGTCAAGGGGGTATTGATCGGCTCGTTGAAAGAATAGCAAGCTCCATATTCTATAGAAAGAAGGGGAACAAATGCGCAAACGCATGAGATGGATATCGCTTCTGATGGTCTCTTTATTTGTTGTGCTGACAGCTTGCGGCGGGGGAGGCAAGCCGGACGCATCGCAGGAAAATAACGGGGGAACACCCGATGCCCAGGCCGTCGATGACGGCAGCGGAATCAAGCCGGTGACCTTCAGCTTCTATGGGCATTACGACTGGCTTACGACAGCGCCTTGGGCCGAGAACGAAGCGACGAAGTGGATCCAGGAAAACCGCAAGGTGACCGTTGAGCCGATACAATCCGGAGGGGCCGCCGCGGAAAAGTTTAACACGATGATCGTCAGCAACGATCTGCCGGATGTCATTTTTACCGATCGGGGGGCAACGGTGGAACGACTTGCGAAAGCGGGAAAGCTCGTGGCGCTGGATGATTACTATGAGAAGTATCCGAATTTCAAGAAGTATGTCAAAGAGTCCACCCTGAATCTGCTTCGTTCCGAGGACGGAAAAATATATCAAATTCCAAACTGGTATACCTCGGGACAATTCGGCAACGGCGGCTGGATGGTCAATAAAGATATATATAACGCGCTTGGCAGACCGGTGTTGGAAACCTTCGATGACTTATATCAATATTTATTGCAGGTCCGGGACAAATATCCGGATGTCGTGCCTCTCGAAGTCGGGGAGAAGGGGGCCGGACTTGAAATGATGTATGGCGGCTTCCGGGAGAATGCCACCAGCAAGTTCATTTCCCTCAAGGGATATCCGGAAGGCGACAAGCTGGTCTCCATCTATGATGATCCCGCTTTTAGCGAGATGATGCTATATATCAACAAACTGTTCCGCGAACGCCTGATTACGCAGGATGCGCTGCAGCAAACCCAGGACGCCGTCAAAGAAAAGGTGAACACCGGCCGGGTCGCGGTCATGATTGAATCCAACATCACCACCTATGGTGCGGAGGGGCACCGCGCGCTGACGGCGAGTAATCCGGATAGCGGTTATGAAATCATATGGCCGATTCATAAAGCCGGATTGGATAAAAACAAGGTGTTTGTAAGCGGTTTCGAAACGTTGGGTTGGAACGTAAGTGTGATTACGACCAGCGCCAAAGACCCGGAAGCCATCTTCGCTTACTATGACTGGATCACCGGCCCGGAGGGGCAAAAGGTTCTGTTCTTCGGACCGAAAGGCTTATACTGGGATGAAGAAGATGCGGACGGAGCGCCGATTCCGAACGAGAAGTACAAGTCGACGCCGGCCAACGAGCGTACGGAAACCATGAGAAAATTCGAGGACTTTAACTGGGCGGGAAATACGACATTTATCGATACGGCCAAAATGAGTCTGGAGGCTTCGCTTTCCGCGAATCAAAAATCCTGGGAGACGATAGCGCAGTCCACCGTAACCTGGAAAACCGCAATGGATATTACGGAATTTGTGAATACCGACCCGGTGCCGGATACGGAAATCGGCATCATTGCCCAAAATATTCATGATATCCATACCGTTGCTTTTGCCCAGATGGTCCATGCGAAATCGGATGCCGAAATGCTGTCGGCCCTGGAGACGGCCAAGAAGAACACCGCCAAAGCCGGGCTGGATAAGCTGCTCCAATTCAAGACCGAAAGATGGCAGGAGAACGTCAACAAAATCAAGGCGACTAAGTAAATTCTTGTTGGATGAAAAAAACACTATTTTTTAGGGAGGCAAGAATATGAGGGTTGCGCTAAGGGCGAGGTTCATGGCGGTGCTAAGTTTGGTATTGTCTTTTTCGGTAACAGGTACTTCGGGTTCGGTGTTGGCGGCGGCGGAGAGCCATCCGCCCTTTGAAACGGAAGTCATTGTAAGAACGGTGAACCAGTTTAAGAACAAGGCGGATGTGCTGAACTTCGTCGCGATGTCCAAACGCTACGGCGTCGATGTCATCAGTATGAACGTCAAGCAGGATGAAGATGACGAGGTGCCGTCCGGACGGGTATTCTATCGAAGCGACATCGCGCCCATAGCGCAGGGATACGAGAATTTCGACGCACTCCGGGAGGTCTTGACGGCGGCTCATGACGCCGGAATCCAGGTTCATGCCTGGATTCCGCAATTCCACGACCAGGAGGCCTTCCGGAAGCATGCGGAATGGCAGATGCAATCATTGGTGAACGGAGTCCAAACCCCATTTAAGGGCGCTAACGGCAACGAATACTTCGTGAACCCGCTTCATCATGAAGTACAGCAGTATGAGCGGTCCATTATCCGGGAAGTGATTGAGAATTATCCCGTTGACGGCGTAGTATTGGACTGGATCCGTTTCGACAATTACAACATGGACGTCAGCGATTACACGGTGGCGAAATATCAGGCGCAATTCGGCTATTCCCCGCTTGACATCGACTTCGAGACGGATTCGCCTCAGCGAGAGCAGTGGAACGCATGGCGAACCGAACAAATCGGACAGTATGTAGGCGATATCCGTCAGGATATTTCCCAATCCTCGAATCCGGATTTGCGGCTCGGCGTGTATATTTTGCCGCCGGAATTCAGGGAGGTCGGGCAAGACGTATCCAAGTTCAAGCAACATATCGATTTTGTCGCCCCTATGGCGTATTTTGACGACTGGGGTTTCAACAGCGATTGGGTCTACAGCACGGAATACGGCATACTCAAGGACACGAGTGACCGGATCAGCGGCCATCCCGTGGACATTGTGGCCACGCTGGATAATGACTGGACCGATGATGAATATCAGGAGGTCTATAAAGGCATCCGCGATAATTATCCGGGCGTGAAGCGCCTTTCCTTCTTTGCCTACGGGACTTGGCCCGAAGCCGAGCTGGCGAAAATCAACGAACGTACAACGTGGCCGACGCCCGACTGGACGCCTCCGGTCGAGCAGGATTATCCGGCTCAACTGCCGGCAGGCTGGAAGGCGAGAAATATCGGCTCGATGCCGGGGAATGCGGCATACCACTCCTCCAAAAAGCAATTTACAATGAGCAGCCGCTCCACGGATATTTGGGGGAGAGCCGATCAACTGAACTTTGTGTATCAACCCGTTAAGGGCGACGCCGAGATGACCCTTCAGGTCCGGTCGATGGACCTTATGAGCGGTTGGGCCAAAGCCGGCATTATGATCCGGGAGTCGCTGGACGCCGATTCGAAGCACGCGGACATGATGCTTACCTCCGAGAACGGCGCAGCCTTCCAGTATCGCGTAGACACCAAGGGAATTACAGCCGACCGGACTGCGGATGCATCCACTCCAAGCTGGCTGAAGTTGAGCCGAAAAGGCAACACCTTTACCGGTTCGATTTCAACCGACGGGAAGAAGTGGCAAACGGTCGGAACCGTTAATATCTCTATGAGCCGCCAGGTTTATATCGGCATGGCGCTAAGCAACCCTGGAGATGATCCGGGAAGCAAAGCCGTGTTCGGAAATGTGAAGATCACTGCCCGATAGAATTAGGATAGATGCGTTAAAAAGCCGCCCTCCGGTGGGTCATATAGACCCCTGGAGGGTGGCTTTAGTCAATCGGGGTAAATATGAAGCTCTTCGCTTACCGGCTTACGGTGTAGTTTTGTCCGTAGTTGTTATCCCAGTAAGTTTGTCCATTGACGGTGTAGGAAATCGCGTACTTGATTTGCGATACACTGGGAGCAATATGATCGACCGTAAAATGCCAAGCCTCGACACTGTCGTCGGAGTTTGCCGGCATTGAAAAGGAGGCGTCGGCTTCTTTCGTGGTTGCCCAGTTATCGGTGGTATATTTGATTTTGACCTGTTTGCTGAAGCCTAAATTTTTGACATAAACGCCACCCAGAAAGGTGTCCTGGCTTATTTCATCGTAGGAGCGAAGGACGTTCGGTTTCCCGAGAATGGTGGAACTTTCCGTGTAGCGGCTGACGGAGTAATTATGACCGTTGTTATTGTCCCAGTACGTTTGCCCGTTGACCTCATACTTGATGGCGAACTGGATCGTTTCGGCATTGGCGAGCTCGGGATGCGTATTGTTCATGCTGTTCGTGGATATGGAAAAACCCCACTTTTCATGCCCTGCCTCGGCTGGCCCTTCATAGGAGGCGTCCGTATCGTACCATGTTCCGTCTCCGGGAGTATAGTGAATCGTTACGTTTTTTTGAGGACTCAGATTGCTGACGTCCACTTTGCCGCTGAATCCTACATAGCCAAACTTGTAAATATAGAGATTGGCCGAAATCAGTTGAACCGGCTGGTCACTTGCAAAAGCCGCTTGCGCAAACGTTAGCATAAACATCGCAACTAAACACAACCCCGACACCAACTTCTTCACCTTACCGTACATTTTCTACCATCTCCTATTTTTTGGATATGTTACACTAATAAAATAGCACAGAAAATTCCAAAAATAAATACGTTTTTCAGAAATTTTCTGATTTTTTCAGAAAGAGTAAAATTTTAAATATACTTCACCGTGCAAACGTTTGTTTTTATTTAATTCTGTACGCTCTGCATGAGTATAAACAGATAAACAGGTTTTTGGTAGAGCAAGAACGAACTAAGTGGTAGGCGGGATAGAATCATTTTTTTCTAGGAAAAGGAGTGCTCGAAATGCTGAAACATAACAAGGTCATCGTAACGGGGGCGGCATCGGGAATCGGCAAAGAAATCGTCAAGCAGTGCTTGCAGGAAGGGGCGGCGGTCCTCGCTTGCGACATCAACGAGTCATCCCTGCAGCATTTAAAAGAGGCGGTCGATGAGCATGCACGAAATCGTCTGTATACCCATCAGCTGGATGTAAGCAAGTATGAAGAAGTCGCTAGATTCTTCGCCTATGTGGAAGAGGAGCACAGCGACGTAGATAGCCTGGTCAACAATGCGGGGATCTATTTGGCGAAAAGTATACTGGACTATCAGGAACATGAAATTGACAAAGTCCTCGATATCAATGTGAAGGGGTACATTTATTTTTCCCAATTGTTCGGCAAAAAAATGATCCAAAGCCAGCGCAAAGGCGCCATCGTTAATATGTCTTCCGTATCCGGTATGGAAGGCAGTTCGGATGCCATCTACGGATTATCCAAAGCCGCCATTCTCGGCTTAACGAAAAGCTGCGCCATGAACTTCGCCCCCTACCTTCGAGTGAACGCGGTCGCTCCTACAATGGTTAGCACCCCCATGATGGAGACGATCCCCGATTGGAGAAAAAAAGAGTACCTAAGCCACCAGCTTATCGACACGCCCGTATTGCCGGAGGATGTGGCCGATACCGTAGTTTTCTTGTTGTCCGATAAATCCAAGCACTATACGGGGGCGACCTTCGACATCAACAATGGAGGATATTTAAGATAGGGGTAAAAAACAGGGCACGAAGTAGTAAGCTGCTTGAAACAGCTTTGCAATGATGTTGGTCCATCGCATCATCCTCCTCATATTCTTGTTTTTCTTCAACATAGTTGATTGGATGACAAGAACTTGAGCCGATAATTAAAAAAGCCCGCGGTTTACGCGGACTTCATTCGGACAATGTTCATGACAACCGACAGTTTTTGTCGGATGTCATGAACTTGATCCCTTAAATGACAGAACATTGTCTCATTCCCCGACAACCTATAATAGCAAGGATCCCGTTTTATTTCATAGTGGTATATCTTCCGAACTAAATTTGTGCAGCTCCGCCATCCACGAACAATTCGGTCCCTGTGATATAACTACTTTCATTGGAAGCTAGGAACATAACTGCTTTTGCAATTTCTTCAGATGTCCCCACTCTACCTAACGGCGTTGTAGACTTGGCATACTCCATAGCATTATCGAGCTCAGCTCCGAATAATTCATCATAAGCCGGTGTAATAATCGTTCCAGGGCTAACCACATTAACACGAATTTGAGTTCCCTTTAAATCAAGAATCCAGTTGCGAATTAGTTGTCTGATTGCCGCTTTTGTAGCGCTGTAGATACTGAATGCCGGCATTCCCATTGAACCTGCCATAGACCCAGTCAGGATAATCGAACCTACATTGTTCGGAAACAAGGGTAATGCCTTTTGAACTGTGAATATCGTTCCTTTTACATTAACATCGAAGGTTTTGTAATAATGCTCCTCCGTAATTTCATCCAACGGAAGAAATGACCCCACTCCAGCATTAGCAAAAAGAATGTCCAAATGACCTTTCTCTTGCTTCACTGCTTTATACAGCCGGTCCAAATCCGCCAGATTGGAAACGTCGCCTTGAATACCAGTTACATTATCTCCAATCAGCTTCACAGCCGCGTCAAGCTCACTTTGTCTGCGCCCCGTGATATAAACATGCGCCCCTTCTTTAGCAAACTGTTGTGCCGTTACAAGCCCAATACCGCTAGTGCCTCCTGTTACAACTGCCACTTTCCCATTAAACTTTCCCATGTTATGACTCTCCTTTTAAAGGTGCTTTAAGTATGTCTGTCCGTCGTTTTGTCATCAAACAACTGTTCAGTACATCTCATAACTGATATTATGTAATAAAAGTAACCATAATATAAGTACCCACTTTTTTGTTACATAGTAACTAAAAAGTAATAATTGTAATTGAAGGGAGATATACAACATGAAAGTTTATTATTGTAACCTTGAAGTTACCCTGGAGGTAATTGGGGGGAAATGGAAAGGGCTAGTTTTATACTATTTGATGAAAGGTCCGAAACGAACGAGCGAGTTAAAGCAACTTGTGCATGGTATCACTCAAAAAATGCTTATCCAAACCCTCAGAGAATTGGAAGCTGATGGACTTGTCAGCAGGAAAATGTTCAATCAGGTCCCTCCGAAGGTCGAATATTCGACCACAGAGCTTGGGCAATCGCTTGAGCCGATTCTAAGAGCGCTTTGTCAATGGGGTGACGGTTATGCGGATAAAACATTCGCTGAAGGAGAGTTTCAAATTCTTAATAATGAATTTTGATTATCCAACTAAGTCTGGAATGGATGAAATAAGTCAACAAAGCCGCTTTTGGATTGGTGTCGTGTCCGCATCCCACGTGAAGTGTGGAGAGTTGGGAGGATTCGCCCAGCTCATTTTTACGGGGAGACTATCTCCATAGACGGCTATTTACTTTATGGGCTTTGTCATGAGAATAATTTTTTCAAAACCAGTGAAGCCATGCGGCAATTAGTAAACCAAACAAACGAGGAGATACACTTTAACTTGTTTTTGGAGCAAATTAATTTTTCTACTTACGGAGCCATCCATGGCTTTCTGACATCTGGCAAAAGAAAAAAAGAAAACCACCCTCCTTCTCTAAAAAGGCTGATGGTTTGGGTATTCGATAGAAAAACTCAAGATTGCCGCGCCTTCGGGTACTATGAGGTTTAGAAATTACTTAGCACTCTACTCAACTCCGGGTTCCGGCAGTACAAATAACATCCCGGGAGATGGAACGGCCAGGTTCAGGGCATTTCAAAAGTGCCCTGGGATGGTCACGTCTGCTACTTCACCGCTACTGTTAAGCGAATGATTCAAATGGGTTTGTAATGCTATTTGCTGGCTACCGCTTGTGTAAACATCTCAAAATGTTGATCTTCCGTATACTTATTGGTTATACGACCCTCGTAGCTGTAGGAAAGTCCATTGTGACGTGTATACATCAGTAAATTATCTTGAACTTGTGTATAAGATAGCTCAAGGTTATTTATGTTTTTACTTTGCATGTCATTTGCGTGTTCAACTTCAACTTTGCTTATGGATAATGTTAATACTTTTTCCCCATCATAAGGACCATAAAGTACTGAAACACTAGAATCAGTTTCTACATTCTCAATAAGTTTTCCTTTCTCATCCGTGTACGTAATAATAATTGTATTTCTAAGCCCTTCTTTCGTTTCTTTATCAAGGTTGAGCAATACTTCCTTTACTTCCAATCCCTTAATCACAGGTACTTCTACAGAATCCATATATTTTTTTATAGTGTCATTAGTTTTTGAAAGACTGCCTTCTGAAGAGCAGCCTAAAATCGTAAATAATAATAAAACAACAACCATAATTTTTACTTTCATGGATCCTCCTTATTAAGCAATATCAGGACCCTAAAAAGGCCCTGATAATCTGCTACTATTTTATTGAATTTATAAAGCTCAAAATTTGTGATTCATCAATTCCGTCCTTTGCAATAACAAAATGGCTCGCTCCATTTGAAAACCAATTATATACTTTTATTCCCTTCTCCTTGCTTTCTAAGAACTGGCCTTGAACTCCATTAATTTCAATTTGTTGAACATTCTCGTCAATAAGTTCGATTTCCATTTCTTTAGTAGTATAATCTATCCATTTGGTAGCGTCAGACTGATCTCTATACCTTATAGTTACTTCTTTTACAGAGTCTTCATTAAGATTGCGAAGTGAATTATTAATTATTGCGGGTGGTTCATTATAGATAACGCTCTCTTGTTGAAAGTTATCAGGTAAAACTGTTGGCAGATGAAGATCAATATTATCCATTAGTATTTCTGCATTCTCTAGATCAACTATTTCCGCTGCTGTGGTAATAGCTTGGCCTTCTGTAATAGTATCTTGATTAGTATTAATATCAGGAGATGCTAAAGCTGTCCCAAATACTGCTGTAAGCAAAAGAACAGAAATGAGAGTAATTGAATAACGTTTAATATTCATTAACATTCACAACTCCTCTTGTTTAAAATTTTCATTATCTGGTCGTATATGCATATCTATCATATCTAACATTCATTTGAGCTCCATCAATACCTTTAGGGTCGGCGTAGACAGTCATTTCTGTATAAAGACTTCCCATATCAGCTGTATAGTCCATATTTACTGAAAGTTGAGTATCAATACTTTTAGTATACCAATCCAAGAATCTCTTTTCCTTTAGGTCTACTATTTTATAAACCCCAAATTGAGCGCCAGATGGTTTACTACTGCCATTGCTTGTTTTGACATTGAAAAATCTTAGTGTAGAAGGTGTATCACTGTTTCCTTGTGCAGTTTCTGATCTCCAATAAGAATAAGCCAAATCATCAGTATAACCTGTACCATTATTTGCAGTACCATAAGTACTCTTTTTAGAGTCAGGATAAAATATACCCTGTAAATCAGCATAAGCATTATTAACATATAATAAAGATGAAATAAGTGCTGCAGAAAGTACCGCCAATACATAGGCAAGTATGTTCTTAAACTTCAGCTCATTCTTAATTTTAATCAACATGTTTAAACCTCCTTAAAAAATTTGGCTTTATTTCCTTGGTACCAACAGCCCTCCTTGAATAATATTCTAAATAACACAAATATATTATAACATAGTAAATTAATGGTATTTGTCGAAAATGAGTGCTTTTTTTTAGTAGAAAAGAATCAATTATTCGACAAATTTTGTTTTTTTGAAAAACAACTTATATAGCCGCTCACCTGTTTTTTTAAACAAGCGAAGCCCTGCAATAAATAGCAATAACAAACAATTTAACCATCCACGGCTTTTGACATCTGGCAAAAGAAAACCACCCTCCTTCTCTAAAAGGCTGATGGTTTGGGTATTCGGCAGAAAACAGCAAGATTGCCGCGCCTTCGGATACACAAGGTTTAGAAGTTCTTTATCACTCTATTCAACTGTCCTTCCAAATACTCCCTCAACTCCGGGTTCCGGCAGTACAAGTAACATCCCTTCATCCCTCGGGAGATCAGCACCTTGTAGATGTTTTTGATCAGCTTGGTGAGCTCGGCGCTGTTGTTTTTCAGGCCTCTTTTGCCCATGGTGTCCTTGTACTCGTTGTAATCAGCGTAGAGTTCCATCTTCTCGGGATCGTATTTCAGATCGTTGCCGATGATGACGCCGACGTAGTCGAATTCCAGGCCTTGCGAGGTGTGGACGCAGCCGATTTGCTCGACGCCGGCCTCGTGGATGGCCCAGGTGCTGGAGATGGAGCGGCCGTTCCAAGGCATTTGGAACCCGTGTTCCGGGATGGTGACATCCGCGACTTCACCGTTGCGGTTGCCTTCGGTGTCTTTGGTCCAATCCCAGGCGAACCCGGCGAGCATCCGCGCTTTGTGTCCGGCTGCTACTTTCGCCTTGATCTCCTCATAAACGGCATTCGGTGTGTCGAACAACTTGAATTCAAAAGTGTCCCGGTCCCAACCGTTGAAGTTGGCCGTCGGGCGGATTTGCAGCACGTGATCGATCCAGTTGATGAAGCCTTCGGCTCCCGAGCAGCGGAACTGGGCCGACAGCGTATATTCGTGAATCTCCGAGCCGCAAACTCCCGCAATCCGCTTGATTTCGGCTACGGAGCCGATGTCGTCCGGCCGAATCCGCTGAAAATCATCGATGAAAAAAACGTTGACCTTCGAAGCCTTGATAATATCTTCAATTTGATTGACGCCACGGTACTGGTAGGCCCCTTTTCCTTTCAAGCGATGGGCTTCATCGACAACCAGGACGTCATAGAAATTTTCCGGGGTATCGACAAATTGGCCGGAACCCGCGAACAATCCGCGCACTCTAGCTTTGTCCTTCGGCTGCTGCTTCGCCAACGTCTCCACCATGACGGTTCGGAAGGAGGCGTTCGGGGCGATAAACTTGGCGTTCAGCTTCTGCTTCAGCAACCCGCCCAGCGCGTTCATGGAGATGACGGATTTTCCGGTGCCCGGCCCGCCTTTGATAATGATCGTTTTCTTACGATCCGTATCCTTCGTCAAACTGATAATCGTCTCGTAAGCCACCTTCTGCTCATCCAACAGAATAAACTCGGCGTTTCCTTTGAACAGACCGTCCACGTGGTCGATCAGTTTTTTGGACGGACGGATTTTTCCGTTTTCGATGAGATAAAGCAGATTGATGCCGTTTCCTTTACCTACGTGTCTGTGCAAAAACTCCTGCAGCTTCGCCGTATCGTCCGCCATAAAAAGCGGCGCTTCCCGGATGATGTCTTGATAGCGTTCGCTCTTTAACGGGTCCGGCTCCGGTACGCGGTAGTTGTGCAAATAAGCGCAGGAGTAACTCTTAAGATCGCTGTTATGAACCGCCTCGTTCATCTCGTCCAGGAATTGGCGATAGGACCACGCTTGGTAAGACGGATGCGGGATTTCCCGCTGCCTGCCGTTGATATAAGCGACGACGATGTCCTCCCGATCGGTTGCCCGGGCCGCGTCCCACTGCTTCAACTCCACGATCACAAAATTATCCCGGCCCTCCATGTCCTGCCCCGCCACGATGAAATCGATCCGCTTGCTGGTCGCCGGGATGTTGTATTCGATCATAATGCCGCAATCGTCGGCAATGTTGGAGTTTCGGATCACACGTTCCATAAATTGCATGGAATTGTTCCACGCTCTTTTTTCGCCGGGACTGGGTTTCATCCCCATCTTATTGATAAATGCCTTCTCGATTTCCACGGTAATCTGGTTGTTGTCCACCGTTTCCCGAAACTTCAAAGCATTACTGCTATAAATAATCATGCTGCCAGCACTCCTATAGCTCGGTGTATTTAGTCATTTTTCCGAAGGCCTTGTCCACTGGATACTTGGCGCCATTCCGCCGCATTTTGTTCCGAATGATCTCCTCGATATTGAGGTCCAGCGCGTCGGCCAAATAAACCGCGTAGATCAGCACGTCGGCCAGTTCGTCGGCAATTTCCTGCTTTTTCTGCGTCACACCCTCTTCGGATGATTTCCACTGAAAATTCTCCAGCAGCTCGGAGGCCTCCAGACTTAGCGAGATCGCCAAATCCTTCGGATTATGAAATTGCCCCCAGTTCCGCTCTTCCCGAAAAGCGAGCAGCATCTTGATCAGCTCTTCATTCATGTTCGTGCTCCTATCATTCCGTAATAGAGTTTGAGCCGTGCTCGTCCCACGCTAAAAAGAGACGGTCCTCCCCCTTGATTCGGGGCCCGCCTCTTGTCGTTTCTTGATGTGGCCATGCTTTGGCCCCTGGTTAAATATGCCTACTCCCAACTTATTACGGAACGCGGGATTCGTCAAATCGACCAATGCCACCGACCACAGATTCTTTTAAAAGGATCCCCCCACTCCTCAAATCTCCATAGACTCGCACATAAAAACCATAGAATTACCCCTTTATTTGGCATTAATTCCTGTTTATGATCTCCTTGCGATCCATATCAACCGTATGAAAAGGAGGAATGCGGACAAATATGACACCGCTTACATTTTTTTGCCGACAACACCTTAATCGTCAGGAGTAACGGGCTCCACGGACCTGCCGCCAGATGTAAAGAACTCGAGGAAACCTTAATATGAAGGGAGATTGAAACTCGTGAAAAGCCAAAGACGCGTCGCCGCCTGGATTTGCCTGCTGTCCCTGATCGCAGGAACGTTCTTCGCCCCCCTCGGATTTCCCTATCCTGCCCATGCCGCGGGAGGGCCGAATCTGGCCGCGGGGAAAACGGCGACGGCCTCCGGCCATGCCGATGTTTATGTTGTTTCCAACGTGACGGACGGTAACCCCGAGACGTATTGGGAGAGCACCAATCATGCCTTCCCGCAGTGGGTTCAGGTCGACCTCGGCAGCGCGGCTCAGATCGACCAAGTCGTACTGAAGCTGCCTTCCGGCTGGGAGAGCCGGTCGCAGACCTTGTCCGTGCAAGGGAGCGCGGACGGCTCGAGCTTCTCGGACCTCAAAGCCCCGGCCAGCTATACGTTCGATCCGAACGCCGGGAATAAAGTGTCGATCGGCTTTGCCGCAGCCAGCGCTCGTTATGTGAGAATCCACGTGACGGCCAATACCGCCTGGCCGGCCGCGCAAGTTTCCGAGCTGGAAGTCTACGGGAACGGCAGCGGCGCCGATAACGAGCCGCCGACCGCTCCGGCAAACCTGGCCTATACGCAGCCCACCCCGGATACGATCCGCCTCACCTGGGACGCGGCGACCGATAATGTCGGCGTCGCCGGATACGACATTTACGCGAATAACCAGCTTCGCGGGAACGTAGATGGATCGACGCTTCAGTATACCGACCCGCAACCGGCCGAAGCAACGGTAACGTATTACGTTGTCGCCAAGGACGCCGCGGGTAACGCCTCCCAGCCAAGCCAGACCGTCACCCGGACCGGCTCGGGCGGCGACAACGGGACCAACCTGGCCCTCGGCAAGCCGATGACGGCCTCCTCTTCGACGTTCACCTATGTGGCGGCCAATGCCAACGATAACGATACGAGCACTTATTGGGAAGGAAACGGCCATCCGAGCACCCTCACCGTGGATCTCGGAGCCAATGCCGACATCACGGCGGTCGTCCTTAAGCTGAATCCGGCCAGCGAATGGGCCACGCGGACGCAGACGATCCAGGTGCTCGGGCACGACCAAAATTCCACGACATTTGCGAATCTGGTCTCCCCTGCTTCCTATACATTCAACCCGGCTTTGCAAAATACGGTGACGATTCCCGTGAACGCTACGGTGAGCCGCGTACAGCTCCGGTTTACGGCCAACTCCGGGGCGCCCGGCGGCCAAGTGGCCGAGTTCCAGGTCATCGGTACAACGGCCCCCAATCCCGACTTGACGGTCACGAATATTTCCTGGTCGCCGGCTTCCCCGGACGAATCCCACGCCGTTACGCTTAACGCCACCGTCCGGAATAGCGGCTCCGTGGCCTCTACCGCGACGAGCGTGAATTTCTACCTGGGAGACGCTCGCATCGGGACCGCTTCCGTAGGCGCGCTAGCCGCCAATACCGCGGCGGAGGTCTCCGCGACCCTAGATCCGAAAGAGGCCGGCTCCTATGCCGTAACCGCCAAAGTGGATGAAGACAATAAAGTCATTGAGAGCAACGAGGCAAACAACAGCTACACTCATCCTTCCCCATTGGTCATCGGCCAGGTTCAAAGCTCCGACTTGATCGGAACGGCCTCGTGGACGCCAAGCAATCCCAGCGCGGGCGATACCGTAACCTTCACCGTGAACCTCAAAAACCAGGGAACGATCGCTTCCGCCGACGGAGACCACGACATAACGGTTGTGCTGAAAAACGCGGCGGGCTCCACCATTAAATCGTTTACCGGATCCCACAACGGCGTTTTGGCGGCGGGAGCGTCGGCCAACGTCACCGTCGGGACGTGGACGGCCGCCAACGGCAGCTACACGGTAACGACGACAGTCGCAGCCGATGCGAACGAAGTGGTCGCCAAGCGGGCCAACAACGTCAGCACGTCCAGCTTGTATTCCGGGCGGGGCGCCAACATGCCGTTCACCATCCTCGAAGCCGAAGCCCCGGGGAACGGCACCAACGGGACGAAGCTGGCTCCGAACTTTACGCCGGGCGATTTTGCCGGTGAGGCTTCCGGACGCTCCGCCGTCTATCTGGACGCCGCCGGAGAATACGTGGAGTTCACGCTGACCTCGCCGGCCAACGCGTTCGTTCTCCGCAACGCCGTGGCCGAGAATACCACCGGTACGGTCAGCATTTACGCGAACGGCGTAGATAAAGGCAACTTTACCGTGACCTCCAAGTTTTCCTACGTATACGCGACACCTTCGACGCTCGGGCGGCTCGGCTATGACAATTCGGGCTCCAAGGCCTACTGGCTCTACGAGGATTCGCAGCTGCTGCTGGATCAAGTCTATCCGGCGGGGACCAAAATCCGCATTCAAAAAGATGCCGGAGACGTTCCCTGGATCTATGTGGATATGATCGAGACCGAAAACGTCGCACCGCCCGCCGCGAATCCGGACCCGGGCAAATATGTCCAGGTTTCGGCCGCCAAATCCATCGAGCAGGCGCTGAACGAGTTCCGGCAAGATCCGGCCAAGAAGGGGATTTTCATCCCGGCCGGCGAATGGACCCTCCCGTCCAAAATATACCTGTACGGCCGGGCAACCGAGATCATCGGCGCGGGGCCTTGGCATACCCGACTCGTCGCCCCGAAAGACCAGACGAACACCGATGTCGGATTTAATATCGGCTCCGGCGCGAACGGTTCAACCATCAAGGATCTGTCCGCCTGGGGCAACTATATCTACCGGCAAGACGGACCCGGCAAGTTCATTGACGGAAACGGCATGCAGAACGTCACCATCGAGAACGTCTGGGCCGAACATTTTGTCTGCCTCTATTGGGGAGTGAACTCTTCGCACAATACGTTCAAAAACAACCGGATCAAAAACATGTTTGCGGACGGCATAAACATGACCAACGGCTCCTCCTACAACATCATCGACAACAACTATGCCCGGGGAACCGGCGACGATTCGTTCGCGTTGTTCAGCGCCATTGAT
This sequence comes from Paenibacillus faecis, assembly GCF_008084145.1. GTDB lineage: Bacteria > Bacillota > Bacilli > Paenibacillales > Paenibacillaceae > Fontibacillus > Fontibacillus faecis. The sequence goes on from NZ_VSDO01000003.1 coordinate 577,605, forward strand.
TCGGGCGGCTCCTATAACGTCGGCAACAAGTATACCAACCTCACCGCCACCAATGTCAGACGGGCAGCCGCCTTCGCGGTCTACGGCGGACAAAACAACCTGTTCCAGAATCTGTATGGCGCGGATACTCTGACTTATCCGGGCGTCACCATCAGCAGCTTGAGCTTCGGCTACAATACGCTCGGTTTCGGCGACCAGGATACCGTCATCGATGGCGTCACACTGGATCGCACGGGCGGCGATTTCTGGACCAGTGTCGGCGGCGACGACAAAATCAACGACTACCAGAATTTCGGGGCCATCTGGTTCCACGGCGGCGACAGGGACTTCAAGAACGTTCTGGTGAAGAACGTCGACATCAATAACCCGGTGTACTTCGGACTGATGTTCCAGTCCAAGTCTCCGGAGAACCTTCCGATGCAAAATGTCCGCCTGGAGAACATCACGATTAACAACCCGACCCGCTACGGCATTAAACTCGTCGTTAAAGCGGAGGACGGCCAAGGCCCGGTTGTCGGCGAAGCGAGCTTTACCAACGTGAAAGTGAACAATCCGGGCATCAGGGCCATCTACGGCGAGGACCGTTCTCCGAATTTCAACGTTATTCGGGTATCGGGGAATAACTGGTAACCCCTGAAATTTCAGCGGCTTAAGGAAGGAATGAGCGGTGCAAGAGGGTATCCTCGCGGGTCGCCATTCCTTCTTTTCTATACTCTATATTTATTTCTACCTAAGAATTATAATTGAGCATATTACCAAATTATTCTATGGGTAGAGAGGGGAACTTTCGTGAGGAAGCTGGTTGCTTCATTGGCGGTTACGCTTGTTGTCGCGCTGCTTTTTCAGCAGCAGGTGTTTGCCATGGCCATTTACGTTAAGACTTTGACCGGCAAGACCATAACCCTGGATGTGGAGCCTTCGGACTCCATAGAAATGGTGAAGCAGCAAATATCCGATAAAGAGGGCATTCCCGTCGACCAGCAGCGGCTGATTTTTGCCGGGAAGCAGTTGGAGGATGGCCGTACCCTGTCGGACTATAACATTCAAAAGGACTCCACACTGCATCTGGTACTGCGAATCCGCAACGATGCGTCCTTGAAAAGCCTCGCCATCCATCCGGGAATCCTGGACCCTGTGTTTGTTCCGGCGGTGGAAGCGTACCGGGCCAACGTCCCGTACGATATCCCGTCCATTTCGGTCTCCGCCGACGCGGCGGATGACACGGCCTCGATCCAAATCAACGGCGGGGCGGACAATCCGGCGGACGTGCCGCTTCAGGTCGGGGATAATTCCGTGACGATCACGGTAACCGCGGCGGACAATACCGCGAAAGCCTACACCGTGACGGTAACCAGAGCAGCCCCCGTGCCGATTGACAGTTTAGCCGTGGCGGGCACGTCGGCGACCACGGTCGCGTTAAGCTGGGCGGCGGTACCGGGAGCTTCCGGTATGGCGGTCGAGCAGTCCCTTGCAGGGCGGAACGATTGGGCGGCGGCAACGACGACACCGGCTCCTCTAGCGGCGGATGCGACATCCGCGACGGTGACGGACCTCAGCCCGGATACGGCGTATGACTTCCGGCTGGTCGTCACGGGCGGCGCCAACGAGGGCCGGTCCAATATCGTCAGCGTTAAGACCGCCGCGCCGGACGTCGACGCGGAGACACCGGCGGTCGTTTCGCAGCCGCTGGACCAGACGCTGCGCCTGGGCGCTTCCGCCCGGCCTTTAAGCGTCACCGCCCTCGTATATGACGGCGGAACCCTTAGCTACCAGTGGTACCGGGGCGACAAGAACGAGACGGCCGGCGGAACCGCGATTGAGGGAGCGGCCGGTTCGTCGTATACGCCGCCGGATAAGACGGTCGGCACCACATACTATTATGCGGTGATTACGAACATGAACCCGGGCGTGACCGGCGTTCAAACCGCATCAGCCACAAGCTCGGCGGCCAAGGTGACGATTCTCCCGGCCACACCGCCGGGCGGTCATGACGGCGACGGATCGTCAGGAGGCGGTTCCGGCGGTTCAGTCGTGTTATCCCCACAGACTCCGATAAAACCGGAAGATCCGGCGAAACCGAAGGCCGAGTTCACGTTTAAAATCAACGGCCAAAGCGCCGATATCGGGTCCGTCTCGCTCACGGAGGTCAATGGGCGTAAGATCGCCAAGGCCGTGTTGGATTCCGGCAAACTGCGTGAACGACTGGCGGTTGGGGAACAAGCCTCCGCTTCCGTGGCCGTAACGATCACGGTCAATGAAGATGCGGATGCGGTGATCGGCGAAATCAACGGTCAGTTGGCCGATTTTTTGCAGAAGAAGCAGGCCGTTTTGACGGTGGAGTCCCCCCAAGCGGCATTCACGCTGCCGGTGCGGGAAATCAATCTCGACGGTCTATTGCGGCAAATGACATCGTCCAGACAGAACCCGACCATGCAGGACCTGGAGATTCAAGTTGAAGTCGCCAAGTCCCCTGCCGATACGACACGATCGTCGGAACAGGCGGCAGCGCGTCATGATTCGGAACTGGTTTCGCCTCCCCTGGATTTTGCGGTCCGGGGCGTCCATAAACAAACCGTTGTCGACATCCGGGAATTCGGTACTTACCTGACCTGGGACATCCCGCTCCCGGGCGGTGAGACGCCTAAGACGACAACCGGCGTGATGCTTGGCTCCGACGGAACGGCCCGCCCCATCGCGACACGCTTTATGGAGGCGGGGGGCCAAACTTACGCCAGACTGTCGGGCATGGCCACCGACACCTACGCATTGACCCGCCGGCAGCCGGCCGGATTCAGCGATACGACGCATCATTGGGCCAAGGGAGCCATCGAAAACCTGAGTTCGCGGCTGATCCTTACAGGTGGCGAGTCCGGGCTGTTCCGGCCCAACGACCAGATCAGCCGCGCCGAGTTTGCGGTCATGCTCACGCGGGCGTTGGGGCTTCCGCTCAAGGAAGGTACCTCCCTGTTTTCGGATATAAACACGAGCGATGGGTACTACAGCGAGGTCAATACGGCGGCGGCCTTCGGCCTGATCGGCGGCTTCGAAGACGGCTCGTTCCGCCCGGCCGACAAGATCACGCGCGAGCAAGCTATGACCATGATCGCACAGGCGATGAAGCTGACCGGCCTGGCGGACCGACTTCCCGGTCAATCCGGCGAGCATTCTGCGGCGCTGAGCGCGTTCCCCGATGCCGCGAACGTGTCCTCTTGGGCGCTTAGCGGCATCCGGGACAGCTTGGCGGCGGGGCTGATCACAGGCCGTGCTGATGGCAGATTGGCGCCGCAGAGCTCTGTGACCCGAGCCGAGGTCGCCATCATTGTCGAGCGCCTGCTGCAAAAATCAGGACTGATTTAATTCATCATGGGGCTAACCGTTTATCGGTAGCCCTTTATCACTTCTTGCGGGGAGAATTACCTGGAAAAGTTCGTTTATTTGTCGTGGTCGGGTAAGCGTGGCCGAACCTGGGCTGAATTAGCAGTGGAACAGGCTATCGATAGGCTCTGTTGGGCTATGGTTGACCATGGCTGGGCCCAGGCAATAGATTTAACGGGAAAACCTCCCGTTAAATAACGCGCAAATGGCCGGGGGCGAGGATTACCTGGAAAAAGTCCCGCTAATTTGCCGCAATCGGGCCCGATCGGCCAGAATAGGCTGAATTAGCGGGAGAAAATCCAGCTAATTGGGCGAGACCCTACCCATGGGGCAAAATTAACGGGAGGAAATCCTGTTAATTTGGAAGGACGATACAGAAGGACGACGGGACTGGACAATATTGGCAGCGCACTCAGAAGATCGAGGCACTCGGGTGAAGGATTAGTTAGTTGAGTAATATGATCTGCCTGCGGTGTTTAGTTACGGTAGAAGATAGAGGCAAGTTTGAGCTTGGACAGTGTTTGTCTCGGCGAGGTCCTGGGCCTAACTTTGGGGTCGGACACGGCCATGATTGGGCCATGATTGGGCCATGGTTGGGCCATGGTTGGGCCATGATTGGCCATAGTTGGCCATAGTTGGCATGGTTGGCCCCACTTGGGCCATGGTCGGCCATGGTTGCCATGATTGGCCAGAGGTGAGCCCTGCTGAGCCCAGGCAACGGATTTAACGGGAAAACCTCCCGTTAAATGACGCGCAAATGGCCAGGAGCGAAAATTACCTGGAAAAAGTCCCGCTAATTTGCCGCAATCGGGCCGGATCGGCCAAACTAGGCTGAATTAGCGGGAGAAAATCCAGCTAATTGGGTGAGACCCTACCCATGGGGCAAAATTAACGGGAGGAAATCCCGTTAATTTGGAAGGACGATGCGAGAGGACGACGGGACTGGGCAGTATGGGCAGCGCACTCAGAAGATTGAGGCACTCGGGTGAAGGATTAGTTAGTTGAGTAATATGATCTGCCTGCGGTGTTTAGTTACGGTAGAAGATAGAGGCAAGTTTGAGCTTGGACAGTGTTTGTCTCGGCGAGGGCCTGGGCCTAACCTTGGGGTCGGACACGGCCATGATTGGGCCATGGTTGGGTCATGATTGGGCCATGATTGGGCCATGATTGGGCCATAGTTGGCCATAGTTGGCATGGTTGGCCCCACTTGGGCCATGGTCGGCCATAGTTGCCATGATTGGCCAGAGGTGGGCCCTGCTGAGCCCAGGCAACGGATTTAACGGGAAAACCTCCCGTTAAATGACGCGCAAATGGCCAGGAGCGAAAATTACCTGGAAAAAGTCCCGCTAATTTGCCGCAATAGGGTCGAATCGGCCAAAAATGGCTGAATTAGCGGGAGAAAATCCAGCTAATTGGGCGAGTCCACACCCATAGGGCCAAATTAACGGGAGGAAATCCCGTTAATTTGGAAGGACGATGCCGAAAGGACGACGGGACTGGACAACATGGGCAGCGCACTCAGAAGATCAAGGCACTCAAGGGCCCCCCGTTAATGCCCGGGGTTTTCCCGTTATCCCAACGTTCCGCCCCCCCTCTTCCCCTGCAAAACTGATCCAAAATGCGCATGACAACTCGTACCGCTTCCCTTAAACTATGAAGTACAAATTGCACACATTTTCCAGTCTCCCTAGCTTACTCACCCCCACTTCTAAAGGAGGAATGAACTTGTACAATCCCCGCAAACCCAAGCGCATCCTGATCCTGGGCATTCTTGCGGCAAGCCTGACCGCCCTGCCCTTTTCGGCGGCGGCCGCCGAAGGAACCGCCAATCCCACTGTGGAGCTCCGAATTATGGAGACCACCGATCTGCACGTGAACATGGTCAATTATGATTATTTTGCGGATAAGCCTACGGACGAATACGGTTTGGCTAAGACGGCAACGTTGATCAAGCAGGCCCGCACCGAGGCCAAAAACAGTCTGCTCATCGACAACGGCGACCTGATCCAGGGCAACCCGCTGGGCGATTACGTCGCCACGGTAGAAACGTTGAAAGAAGGCGAAACGCATCCCGTCTTCAAGGCGATGAACCTGTTGGATTACGATGCCGGCAACTTGGGGAACCACGAGTTCAACTATGGTCTCGATTTTCTGGAGCAATCGCTTGAAGGCTCGGATTTCCCTTACGTGAACGCCAATGTCTACATAGACGACAAAGACGGGAACCCGGCCAACGACAAAAATGCCTTCACCCCGTACCTGATTCTGGACAAGGAAGTCACCGACAACAGCGGGGCCAAGCATAAACTCAAGGTCGGAATCATCGGCTTCGTGCCGCCGCAAATTATGGTGTGGGACAAAGCGAAGCTCGAGGGCAAGGTCGTTGCCAAAGATATTGTGGAGACGGCGGAGAAATTCGTTCCTCAGATGAAAAAAGAGGGCGCCGACCTGATCATCGCGGTTCCGCATTCGGGCTTTGAAGACATCCCGCAAACCCCGCTAATGGAGAACTCGGTCCTCTACCTCAGCAAGGTCAAAGATATCGACGCCATTTTATTCGGGCATGCGCACAAGGTGTTCCCGGATGCTTCCTTTGAGGGTAAGCCCGGCGTTGACCTGACCAAGGGCACCATTAACGGCGTGCCCGCCGTGGAGCCCGGATATTGGGGAAATAACCTGGGGATTATCGACATAACCCTGGAGCAAAAAGACGGCAAGTGGACGGTGAAAAACTCCGCCGCTGCCGTGAAACCGATCTTCGACAGCGCGAAAAAGCTCCCTTTGGTCGAGGCGGACCAAAGCATCTGGAACGCGGTGAAGAAAGAGCATGAGGCCACGCTGGAATATGTTCGGGGACCGGTCGGCAAAACGACCGCGCCGATCAACAGCTGGTTTGCCCTGATCCAGGACGATCCGTCCATTCAAATTGTGACGAACGCGCAAAAATGGTACGTGGAGCAGCATCTGCAAGGCACCGAATACGAAGGACTTCCCGTTCTTTCCGCGGGGGCCCCGTTTAAAGCGGGCGGACGCCAAGGCCCGAACTATTACACGGATATTCCGGCCGGCAGCATCGCCATCAAGAACGTCGCCGACCTCTACCTGTACTCCAACACGGTTAACGCCGTGCTGGTCACGGGAGCCGAGCTGAAGGAATGGCTGGAATGGTCGGCAGGACAGTTTAATCGGATCGATCCCGCCGGCACACAAGAACAGGCTTTGGTCAACTACGACTTCCCGACCTATAACTTCGATGTCATCGATGGCGTCACTTATCAGATTGATGTGACACAGCCCGCCAAATACGACGCCAAGGGCGGACTGCTGAACGAGAAGGCCAGCCGGATCGTGAATCTGTCCTACGAGGGCAAACCGATTGATCCGGCGCAAAAATTCGTCGTGGCGAGCAACAACTACCGCGCCTCGTCCAGCAAGTTCGCCAATCCGGACGGCAAACGGATCATTCTCGCTTCGCCGGATGAAAACCGGCAGGTCGTCATCGACTATATCCGCTCGAACGGCACGATCAACCCGAGCGCCGACGGCAACTGGTCGCTGGCGCCCTTCGGCAGCGCGAACGTGACGTTCGCCACTTCGCCGGCGGCCAAAGACGCTATGGCCGGTAACGCGTCGCTCGCCGCCAAGCAGAACGAGTTGACGTACCTCGAAACGACCGAGGACGGCTACGCCAAGTTCAAGCTGAGCGTGACGGCCGACGGCAGCAAGCCGGTGGCCCAGCCGGCGTCGCCGGCGACTCCGCAGCCGAACCCGGCAGAGACGCCGGTGACGACGCCGGAGCAGCCCGCTCCGGAAGCCGCGAAAGCGGAACCGGCCGCTCCGGCGAACAACCCGGCTCCGACCCAGCCGCCGGGGGCGGCCAAAGAAACGGTCTACGTCGTTAAAAAAGGCGACAACCTGTACCGGATCGCCCTCGACCACAACACGACGTGGCGGGAGTTGGCCAAGTACAACAAGTTGGCCAACCCGAAGCTCATCCGTGTCGGGCAGCATATCCTCATTCCGGCCAAATAACAAAGGCCGGAACTAACGAACCCTGGCGCAGCCAAGCAGCTGCGCCAGGGTTATTTTCGCTTGGTCCGACCTCTCCCCCAACACCTCAGGGCGTTTAAGATTCACTTAAGGTTAGCGGCGTATTTTTAGGGAACACATCACTTACATTACAACCGGGGAGGATTAAGTCCAAATGATAACATCCAACGGAGCAGGCAAAGAAACCAGAAAAAAAAGCATCACGTATTTTAAATTCGGCTTGGATCTCATCATGGCGCTGACGTTTGTGCTATTTTTTAACAAGCAGGTTCTCGGGGGACTTACGTTTCATGAAATGGCGGGGATCGGTTTTGCCGCGGCCTTTCTTCTCCATATGGGACTCAATTGGAGATGGATCGTCAGGGTGACGTCGAAGTTGTTCGACCGCAAGCTGCCGCTGAAGACCAAGTTCAGTTACTTGTTGAATCTCGTGCTGTTGTTGTCCATGACCTTTGTAATCATCTGCGGGCTTTTTATTTCCAGGGTCGTCTTTCCCGCGCTTCGCGTCGGCAACGAGCCATGGTTCAAAGTCGCGCACATGTCCGTCGCCTACTTGGTGCTGATCCTCGTCGCGGTGCATATCGGCTTGCACTGGAAATGGGTCGTGGGCGTCTTCCAGCAAATCGTCCGCTACCGTATGAAAAAGCCCTTCCCCGCCATGGCCGCAAAGCTAGCCGCGGCCGCGCTGCTGGTGTTCGGCTGCTATCAAATCTATACCTCGAACTTCGCCATGCATTTGCGGGGTGTTGCCCAGGTAGCCGGCTTCTCCACCCCGTCGGTGCACGCGGGCGGACGGGACGGCGGACGGCCGGAAGGATTCGGGACGGCCGCTTCCATGCAAAGTAAGGGGGAACACGGCGGGTTCGACCGAGCCGGCCGCGAAGGCGGATTCGAGGGTAGAGGCGGAGGCGCCGGGCCGAACGTTTTTGGCGTCGTCGGTGAATACCTCGGTATCATGTCTGTGTTTATTATCATCGTTTACTACCTGGATCAATGGCTTCTAAAGCGGAACGCCGCAAGGAAGAAGCAGCGCCTCCAAAAAGCGGGCCCGGCCGGTGCGTAACGGATGCAGAAGAAAGTACAAGATCCATGCGCGGCCACCAGTTCATGGTCAGATCACGGATCCCCTAACCTAACCCTTCAAGATCCCGCCCAGATAGCCCGACAGCGCCTCGGCGGCCTTGGCATGCGCCCGTTTCCCCGGGTGCGTGCGGGCGCCGACGGTTTCGTCTGTCGTGTCGGGCAACTGGAACACGGAAACCCGGCGGTCTCCCGTAGCCCGGATATACGCATCCACCGCCCGGTAAATGGACGGCATCAACGGAAGCCCCAGCATCCCGTAGACCCAGACGATGTGGGCGTGCTTGTTATTTTTCCGCAGCTTTCCAAGAAAGCTCTCCACCGCCCGCTCGAAAGCGCGCAAATCCTCCTCGTTGTACGTCCCGTCCTCATTCAAACGCTGCTTATGCGCTTCTCCCGTAACCGGGTCTCCCCATGCCGGATTATTAAAGGCCCCGGCATCGTTCGTCCCCAGATTCACGACCACCGCGTCCGGCTGCCAGGACGCAAATTCATGTTTCCGAAAAGCACCCAGCGCTTCGTTCCTGGCCCCCGTCAGAAGTCCGCAGACCTGCTCGTAGTAAGCCGGAATCACGTTTCGGGGGTTGTTGTCCCAACTGGTGAGCACGCCCCAGCCGCTCTGGGAGATCACGCGGTATTCCGCGTTCAGCGCCTCCGCGGTCATGTACGTGTAATTGTCCACGGCGCTGAACCACATCGGAATCCAGTCCTCCTCCGTCCGGGCCCCAACCGCTCCCTCGCCGGATGTAATGCTGTCGCCGATAAACTCGATCTTGACCGGCTTGTCTTCCACAGGCGCAAAGGTCCCGTCGAACTTCACCGCGTGAATCCGTAAAGAGCAGCCCGGGTCCCCGTTCATGGCCTGGACGTCTTTGACGACCCGGACATTTTTGACCCTGTCGGGGTTCATCCCCCTAAAAAGGCAAACCCAATATCGTCCCTTGGTCAGCATCTGCCTGCTCACAGCCGCGGAGTTGATCAGCACGGTGATCCAGGACTCGTACTGATCATAATCCGCTTCCACCTCGATCCAAAGCTCGGACCCCTTGGCGTTGAGTTCTATGCCGCTGCCCGTCCAGAACAGTGTCAAGGGCGCAAGGTCTCCGGTGGTCCGTCCATGAACCTTCAAATGCGCGATTTCCGACAACGCGTACGGCTTCAACTTTTTCTGGTCCTGATCCTTCAAACTCGTCTCCTCCATTCAAATTCTCGGAATTGATGATTTCGCTTTATCCTGCGTTTCCGCGGCCATTCGAATCGTTAAAAAGCAATACAGGAGCATACTCATAGACGGAGCGCCTAAAATAAAGGGGTTGAATTGGGAAGCGACGATGATGGCCACCACCAGATAAAGCGCCCCGGCCGCCTCCGCCGCTTTGTTCTTGACAAACCATACGATAAAGATGAAGAAGGCCGCCCAGCCCGCAACGCCCACTACCCCGATTTGAAGCAGCAGGGAAGGCAGCAGCATTTCATATAAATAAGGTTGCTCCATGGAGCTCCTCAACAAATTTTCCGTGTAGCTCCCATAACCGAATCCGATCCAGGGACTTTCCCGCCATTGCTCCAACAAAGCCCGGGTTTGCACCAAACGGGTGTCATTGGCCCTTTTCGCTCCCTCCAGTTCGTCGGTAAATCGCAGTTCCTCATTGACGCCCTCCTGAATGCGGATATCCCCCTCCTTAATGGCGCTGGTACTGTTCACCGCGAAGGTGTTCTGGATTCTGGTGAATAGATAGTTGTCCAGCAGAGTGGCATTCAGGATATAGCCGCTAACCACGGCTAAACTTAGGCAGACGACCAACTTTTTATAGTGAATCCGGCCCTTCATTCGGTTGCGGAAATAAAACAGTAACAGAAATAAAAATCCGAATAACAATCCCATCCACAGCGATTTGGTCAAAGTCAGAAACAGCGCCGTGAGGCCGAGCAGATAAAATAGGCATGTCCTCGGGGTCAATTTGCTCTTATGCGTAAAATAAAAGATCATCAGCAAATACAAGGACGTTGGATAAATGATCCTGAAATAATTCATCGGATACATGACCGGCGGGCGTTCGGAATGCCCCAGCGTTAAGGAACGGAGCGTTTCGAAAAAATGAATGGCGAACGTAGCGTCGCCGTAGATTTTTTCACCCGTGTACAAAAAGATGTGCAGCAGAGCCAATCCGGCGAGACAGAACTTGATCAGGGGCTCGGCCCGATGCAATCGGATGTACCCGATTCTCATCAGAATCAGCAGCGGAAAGTACAGCAGCAGCAAGGTTGTCGATTTGACCTGTTGCACCGCCATTTCGACGCCGTACCCGGAAAAGGCCGGAATGATAAAGACCCAAATGGCATTGAACAATAAGAATAAAGCGAGCACGAGGTCAAAAGGATTCAACATCCCCCACATCGGCGCTTCGCCGTCTCCATGGACCCAAGTTAATTTCTTTGTTGCCGCAGCATGAACGAGCATCCCGCAAAGCGCCGCGAGAAATAAAGCATAGGTCAGCACCCGGACCGGAATTTCCCCGACCAGCAGCAGTTTCCCGTTATAGCCCAAAATAAGCTCGCCGATAAATAGAGTGGTGATGACGGTTAGCAACAACCGCGGCATTTTTTTCAATAGATGCGATCTGCCCATGGTGATCAATGCCTCCAATGTAAGTCCAAGCGGACTGATCTGAGTTGTCTGAATTGAGACCTCCCCTTATTCTAGCAATTTAGGTACCGCCGCACTATGGGGGTAAATTCCAGGAATTTAACCGATGTGGGTGAAATCCCCTTTTTTCCGAAACTCTATTCTATACATATCCGTCTATATTAATAGACTCTCTATTTCGACGTAGTCCCACAACATAAAAAGGGGTGCACGCTATGAAAAAATGGATGGCTGCGAGCGTTGTTTTGGCCCTGCTGGCTGCAGGGGGCACGAACGTTCACGCAGCGGCACAGCAGGCTTCGCCGCAACTGGTAATCAAAGGAACCCCGGTCAAGTCGGACGCGGCGCCTGTAATAAAATCGGGACGCGTGCTTGTCCCGATTCGGGTGGTGACGGAAATGCTCGGCGGGAAGGTGACCTGGAACACGCCCGAGCAGACCGTTTCCCTCCGGAAGTGGACGGACACGATTCAACTGACGCTCGACAAACAGACGGCGGTCATCAACCGCCCCGGCGAAAGCAAGCCGGAAACCCGGCAGCTTGAGGCCCCAGCCAGGCTGGTGAACGGCCGGATCTATGTACCGCTGCGGTTCGTGTCGGAAGCGTTCGGCTACCCGGTGGATTGGGACGGGACGACCGCCCGTGTAAAATCACCGCTCAGCATGAAGGAACAGGAAATCCTGGCCTCCGGTTCGCTGGAGGATGCCCGGCAGCTGGTGAAGAAACAGCTGCTGTCCGGAACGGTGCACTACAAGCATGAGGCGTTAGTTTACAGCTATGAAAGCGAGTATCGGGAGACGACCTTCCTGTTTCCGGAAGGGGAGGCGCTTCGCGGCTATATGATCCAGGGAGACACCATCATGCGGTTTGAGTTCAAGGAAGATTTCCCCCTGGCGGTTTGGCAGGCCCGCGTCAAGGAAGGCGATAAGACGACCTCGGTCCTCCAGGGGCATTGGACAAAAGCCATAGGCGAAAATCCTTCGATCAAAAAAGCCTTCTTCACCTACACCTCCGGCGGCTGGGGAGACAGCTTCAACGAGGAGACCGGCTGGATCGATCCGCAAGGCGAATATTCGCAGCTTGGCTACAAACGCCTGGTCGGCGGAGAGGTGGAAATGTCCCACGGGACGATCGCCTACGCGCAGACCCATGAGAAGCGGCAGGAGACCGTCAAGTTCAATAAGACGGGCGGCGCGGGCAAACCTTGACGGGAATGCGGCAAACAAGCCCGCGCGGCGCACGCTCCGCCTGCCATATAAAAAGTGCCCTGTCCGATACGTTATCGGAATCGGGGCACTTTTATTTTTCAGCTTACTTTAACGCCTTCCAAACCCAATTCTCCACCTCCGGCAGATCGAAGCCTTCCTCCCGGATATACTCGTGATGTTTCTTCAGCATGGCGTCCATCTCCTCGACGATCGCGGCGTATTCGCCGGCGTCGGGCAGATTCAGCACGGCTTCCTTCACCAGGTCGAAGCGGTCCATCTGGTTCAGCACGCGCATATCGAACGGGGTTGTGATGTCGCCGTTTTCGCGGTAGCCGTGCACGTGCAGGTTATGGTTGCGGCGTTCAAAGAACAGGTCTTTGATCAAGCCTTCGTAACCGTGGAAGGCGAAGACGACCGGTTTATCCTGCGTAAAATAGCGGTCGAATTCGTCGTCGGACAAGCCGCGCGGGTCCAGCTTCCGGCTTCTGAGCTTCAGCAGGTCGACCACGTTGATGTAGCGGATTTTCAGCTCCGGCAGCTTCTCATGCAGAATCGAGATCGCCGCCAGGCTTTCGATCGTCGGCTCGGTGCCGGCGGAAGCGAAGACGATATCCGGCTCCCCGCCTTGATCCGTGCTGGCCCAGTCGATCACCTTCAAGCCTTTCCCCACCAGCTCCTGCGCCTCTTCCGCCGTAAACCATTGCGGACGCGGGTGCTTGGACGAGACGATCAGGTTGATCTTCTGGCGGTCGTTCAGCACCGTGTCGAACACGGCCAGCAACGTATTGGCGTCCGCCGGCAGATACTCCCGGATGAATTCCGGCTTCTTGTCGGCCAGATGGCCCAGCAACCCCGGATCCTGGTGCGTGTAGCCGTTATGATCCTGCTGGAACACCGTCGACGTGGCCACAACATTGAGCGAAGGAATGTCCGCGCGCCAGCCTTGATCGGTCGCCTTGCGCAGCCATTTGAAATGCTGGGTCAGCATCGAATCGACCACCCGCAGGAACGCTTCATAGCTGGCGAAGAACCCGTGGCGGCCCGTCAGGACGTAACCTTCGAGCAAGCCTTCAGCCTGATGCTCGGACAGCTGGGAATCGATAACGCGGCCGTAAGGCGCCAGGAACTCGTCGTTCGGTTCTTTGATGGCGTCCAGCCATTGGCGTTTGGTGACCTCGAACACCGGGCCCAACCGGTTGGACATCGTTTCATCGGGCCCGAAGATGCGGAAGTTCCGGTTCTCCTCGTTGATCCGCACCACTTCGGCGATGTACTTGCCCAGCACGGCCATATCCTGCGCAATTACTTTGCCCGGAACGGAGTTATCCAGCGCATAGTTGCGGAAATCCGGCAAGCGCAGGTCTTTCACGAGTTTGCCGGCATCGGTGACCGGATTTCTGCCCATCCGCCGGTCGCCCTTCGGCAGGATTTCGGCGATCTCGGCTTTCAAGCGCCCGTTTGCGTCGAACAACTCTTCGGGACGGTAGCTGTTCATCCACTCCAGCAAAGCCGGGGCATGCTGCATGTTCTTTTGATCCGCCGGAATCGGAACCTGGTGAGCGCGGAAGGAGTCTTCGTTCGGCACGCCTGCCCATTCCTTCGGCCCCGTCCAGCCTTTAGGGCTGCGGAACACCAGCATCGGCCAGGCCGGACGGGCGGGATCGTTGTTTTTGCGCGCATGGCTCTGAATGCTATGAATCCGCTCAATGATCGCGTCCAGCACGAGGGCCATTTCCTTATGCATCCGCGCGGGGTCTTCCCCTTCGACAAAGAAAGGCTCCCAGCCCATGCCCTTAAAATAGGCCGTAATCTCCTCTTTCGATTGACGGGAGAGAATCGTCGGGTTGCTGATTTTGAAGCCGTTCAGATGCAGGATCGGCAGCACCGCGCCATCCGTAATCGGATTGATGAACCGGTTGGAGAACCACGAAGCGGCCAGAGGTCCGGTTTCCGCCTCGCCATCGCCCACCACGACCGCGGAAATCAAATCCGGGTTATCCAAAATCGCGCCGACGCCGTGGGAAAGCGAATACCCCAGTTCGCCGCCTTCATGGATCGATCCCGGCGTCTCCGGAGCCGCATGGGAAGCTACGCCGCCCGGGAACGAAAATTGCTTGTACAGCTTTTTCAAGCCGGGGATATCCTGCGTGATTTCGGGATAAATTTCCGTATAGCTGCCATCAAGGTACGAATTGGACACCATGACCTGGCCTCCATGGCCCGGGCCTTCGATGTAGAACATGTTGAGATCGTATTTCGTGATGATCCGGTTTAAGTGCGCGTAGATGAAGTTCTGCCCGGGGATAGTTCCCCAGTGCCCGATCGGTTTAAGCTTCACGTCCGAAGCTTTCAACGGTTCCCTTAACAGCGGATTATCCTTCAAATACAGTTGCCCGACGGAAATAAAGTTCGCGGCGCGCCAATAAGCGTCCAGCTTCTCCAGATACGTTTTTGACGAGTAGTCCAGTTGTGCGATGGGTACTCCCATGTCATTCACTCCTATCTCTTTGTTCGTTCATTTGTGAAACATTTCACCTATGTATCTATCATAACGACTTTTTTGAAAAATGATACGGTCCAATTTTGTGAAAAGATGAACATGCTATGAATTTTGGTTGAACCAAAGCCGATCATAACTGCCGCCCAATAGGTGGTTTGCTCTAAGGCTATAAGCCTTTATTACCGGCTCGCGTCTAAAGGCGCTAGCTTTCACTGCTTTCACTGCTTTCACTGCTTTCACTGCTTTCACTGCCTTCACTACGTTCAAGCTAATATGCCGCTGCCGCTTTTGCCTATCCCTGAAGGGGTTCGATTATTACTCGTACTCCGTCAGACAAACCTTGATAACATAGAATTCCTGCATATGTGCCACTAGCGTTGCGTTAACCCGAAGGGTCTAATGGCCGTAATCGCCTCCCCTAGAAGCCGGGCGGTGGATAAGGGCTTTTTGAGGCGTTATTTTGTCGAATTCGTCCCTTCGATGAGAAATAGCGGTCATTTGGGGCCTTATTTTAGGGAAAAGCGGGTCGAAAAACGATTTTTGGAATCGCACCAGAGAAATAAGGCCCTTTTTAGCCGCTATTTTCCCCGAAAAAGCGAATTTGGGCGAAATAGCAGCCCAAAACGCCGCTATTATAACGGGCGGCAAGTGAGATTGCGGGGTCGGCAACACCATATCAGGTTTAATGCAACGCCAGTGCGCATCTGCAGGAATTTTCGACGAAACCGGCTCGTTTCTCTAAAATCGCTGGAAATTCCTGCAGATTTGCATCTTTTTCCGCATCCCCTCGGAGATCGGCCTAAATACCTGCAGATTTGGTTACTACTTAGGACTTCCTGCTTAAGTGCGGGAAGTTTTTTTTTCTATAAAAAAGGGTTTATAACTCTTTTGTCAAAAAGGTAAGTTAATCCAATTCATGAGAGGAGCGTCACCCATGCATCTATCCCCTGAACAAGTCCATGCCATATGCAAGGGCGACCCCGAAATTATCACTGCCTTCAACGCTTTGCTGCAGGTGATCGATCAGCAGGCCAAACGTATTGTAGAGTTGGAACAACGCGTTCAGGAACTTGAACGTCAACTCGGTCAAAATAGCAACAATAGCAGCAAGCCGCCTTCTAGCGATGGGTTCCGTAAAACCAACAATCTCCGGCAATCCGGTGGAAAAAAAGGGGCACCCAAAGGCCATCCCGGGCAGACACTGCGTATGGTGGCACAACCGGATGAAATCCAGATTCATCCGCATGCGATCTGCACTTTCTGCCATACGTCTCTGGCAGACATCCCTGCTCAAGGGTATGAAGCCCGGCAAGTCTTCGATCTGCCTCCTGTCAAATGGAGCGTCACCGAACATCGGGCCGAAACGAAGTGCTGTCCGTCCTGCAGGACCACAAGTACAGCTGCTTTTCCTGAGCGAGTAAAGGCCCCTGTGCAGTACGGTGATACGCTACGGGCTTGGACCAGCTATTTGAGTGTCTACCAATTGCTGCCTTTGGAACGCATTGCTCAGCTTTTCGAAGATTTGACAGATCACGGTCCGAGTGAGGCTACGCTGCTCTCGCACCTCCAGCAGATGTATACCTCCTTAACTACGCCTGAGCAACAAATCCAACAGCACCTGCTCCGGAGCCCGCTCATCCATGCGGATGAGACCGGGTTTCGCGTTAACGGAAGCGGGGTCTGGATGCATACGGCGAGCAATGGCAACTTCACACACCTCACCGTTCACAGTAGCCGCGGTACCCAAGGAATGGCGGCCGGAGGGATCCTGCCCGCCTATAAAGGTACGGTTGTCCATGATTGCTATGGTCCGTACTTCAACCCAAAGTCGTTTTCGTTCCGCCACGTTCTGTGCAATGCGCATCTCCTTCGGGAATGTCAGGGCATTACCGAGAACGATAATCACCAATGGTCGGGGGAAATGAAAACATTGCTGCAAGAAAGTTGGAGCCTGGTGTGCGCCTCCCGCGAATCCGGCAAGCCTCTCCCGGAACTGGTGGTCCAGGAAATCGAGCAGCACTATGACGATATTCTTTTTCGTGGCAGAGAAGAATGGAGTAAGAACGTCGTTGCCAGGAAAAAGGGCGTACGCGGCAGACAAGCCAAAGGTAAGGCCGGGAATTTAGCAGAGCGGTTTGAGAAATGGAAATCTGCTATCCTCGCCTTTCTTCGAGATGCCCACGTACCGTTTGACAATAACCAAGCCGAGCGAGATATTCGTATGGTCAAGGTGAAGACTAAAATTTCTGGAGCATTCCGCACCGAAGCCGGCGCAGAACATTTCGCCCGTATTCGCGGAGTCATCTCTACCCTCCTCAAACAAAAACGCCCTATCCTGGAATCGCTCTCTTCCGCTCTTCAGGGCCGTCTCCAATTCTAAACTGCTACCTAAGTAGTAACCAGATTTGCATCTTTTTGGAGTTGGAAGCTTGGAAGCACTCTAGGCACCTCTTTGTAGGTGACATATCACTTCGACTAGCCATTAAGCCACCTTTTCCTTTCGTCATACAAAAAAATAAGACCGAAACCGAGTTTCAGCCTTATCGTTGCACCGATACAAATGTATTGAATTTCATATATTTGTAGTGGAATCGCATATGGGAAAATTCAAACGGCGTGCCGTTGTCGAGAAAAAAGACCCCTTCCATGATACCGACGGGTTCGTGTTCCCGCAAGTTCAGCAGTTCCCGGTCTTCCGGCTGGGAAGGCTCCGCGAAAATCGATAGAAAGGACTTGGTTACGGCCATATTGTGCGCTTCTTCCAAGTAGTTGAAGATCGAGCCTTCGATAATCGTCTGATTCAAATTTTGCACGATTTTGATCGGAATGTAGCCGGTCTCGATCATAAACGGCTCCTCATCGAACAGGCGCAGGCGAACGATTTTATATACAAAATCATGCGGCTCCAGAAACAAATCGCGCTGCAACTCCTCCGTTGGCGAGACCACTTCGAAGCTCAGCACTTTGACTTTCGGCTTTTTTCCGTCCATCTGAAAATTGTCCGTCACGCCCAGATTCGAACCTTCGTAATTAAAAATCGACTCGTTCTTGAGATACAGCGGATTGATGAAGGTCCCGGAACCGCGCTTCTTAAAAATAATCCCGTCGCTCTCCATCTTCGCCAGCGCCCGTTTCACGGAACTGCGGCTCACCCGGTACGTCTCGCTAAGACTCCGCTCGTCCGGTAATCTCAGGTCCGCGTACCTGCCTGCGTGGATGTTCTTTTTCAGGTCATCGATTAATTGCTTATAGATCAATGGTGGCATGCTCCTCTCCTTTTCAAGGATACTTCATTAGTTCGGTCAGGAAGAAAAACAAACCCGCCCGAATCGGGGCGGGCCTGGAGAAACCCTACATCGTCCGCTCTTCCTTCAATCCGCGGATAAAGCTCTCGAAATCGGGGGCGAGCCGGGTGATGCGGTTGTCCTCTTTTTTATCCACATGAACCACTTCGGGTTCGCGGTCATTTCCGGATTCCCGGTAATCCAGCATTACCACTTCATACGCGGAAGGGCAGTCACAAATGACAACTCCGATTTCGGGATATCCCCCTTGCTCGATCAGCGTCCGGCTGCCCGCTTCGCCGCACAGCGAGTGCTTCTTCGTCCGGCCGATGCCCAGAATCCCCGAGATTTCGATCGCATCCCTGCCGGCACCGGATTCGGTCGGGTCCACCGGGAAAAATCGCTGGCGGGGAACGCCTCCGTTATGCTGTTTCATCATCTCCACGTAGAAGGCCGGCAGGCGGAAGACCAGCTCTTCCTCCACGGAAGACACCAGTTCGTCCGTCGGCGGCTCGGACACATACTTCTCCAGCGCCTCCGCGCTGTCATCCCAGAAGCCCGTCGTGTCGATGTCGGCGGCGTCCGGCCGCCCAGCGGCCGCTCGGGCCTCCTCGCTAAACCGGCGCTCCTGCGATCCAGATCCATCCGGCTCGCCCCCCGGTTCCTCCCCGGGTTCTCCCGCCGACGCGCCCTCGGCAAGCTTGTCCCGGATCCAGCCGAGGAATTCCTGCGTATCCTCATCGCCGGGGTCCAGCCGGTCCGCAGATTCGAAGGCTCCCAAAGCCTCCTCATACCGCTCCAAATAGTAATAGGCCAGCCCGATGCGGTAATGCCACAGCGGGTCCTCTTGCCCCTCCTCCGCAACCGTCAAAAACTGATCCACCGCCTCGTCATACCGCTCAAGGTTGTTCAGCGCCCGGCCCAAATGGCTGACCAGGGTGTAGTCTCGTTCCTCCGTCGGTACCTCCATAATGGCATCGACAATCTTCTCGAACTCGTCCTCTTCGTGCCACGCCTCCAATTGGGCGATCAACTCTTCATGCATTCCCGTTGCCTCCGTTTCTTCGTTTTAAGTAAATAGCCATACAGTCTGAACTAAACATCCTTCATCAACATCCAACATTGCAGATATCTAACGCCTCCGTAGGGGGCACACACTTCACTGCTATATTAACTGGAAAATCTCCCGTTAATATACCGCCTTTGACCCTTGGATCGGATTTAACTGGAAAAAATCCATCTATTTCGCGATCCCATTGCCGGTATACGCCATTTCAGACAAATTAGCGGGAGGTTTTCCAACTAATGCGCCTCTGCAGCCGCTTAGGCGCCAAATTAACGTGAGGAATTCCCGTTATTTCAATTAAACCTTTGGCGTTGAGCAAGAGTGTGATCAGAACACTTCCCGTCGATGTCTTTTATGCTAATCAACAGCTCAGCCTTTATGGCTAATTCTTCTCATCCAACTCCTCTTTCCATTGATCCATATCATAAATGATTTTGAATCTGTTCACAGGGGCGGCATTTTCCTCCAGAGGAGCGTATCCCCCTATTCTCATGGAAAGATCCATTACTTGCGGGTGATGGTGCAATTCCTCCAAATGATCCATTATGGCGGATAGTCTGGCTTTCAACGCCAGTTTCCGGGTATCCCCACCGTTGTTAAGGGTTGAAAGTTCCTCCGCGTCCAACCAAGGATTTTCCTCCAAAAAAGCTGTGCCGCAGGTTAATTCCATCTCCATCACCGGCTCGAATATCCGCCAATCCGCCTTCTTTAAAGCCGCCACAAGCGACCCTCGGGCTCCCGCAATATAATAATAGTCGCGGAAAAAGCACATCCTGCAATACGTCTTCATGACTTCAATCCCGCAGTCCGGCAGCGGATATCCCATCGCTACCCCCTCGGTTTGGAGCCTTAAGGCATAGCATTCCAACGATTTCAGGAACAGCCGGTATCCGAGTTCCAAGCCTTCTTCATCATCCTTATGACAGCAATAACTTACGATCTCTTCATCGGTCACTTTAAATCCGAAGGCATATCCCGCGCCGATCTCCCGCGGTTTCAGCTCGATCTCCACGCTCGCGTACAAGTCGTTAAGGCTGGTCACTCTGGATGTACCGCCACCAAGCGTCTTATGTATATCCCCGGTGAATTCCCTGTACAAGATGCGGGGATCCTTGAGGCTCAGCTTCACACCTTGTCCCTTCATAAAGTCACGGATTCGCTGGAGATGCAAATAGTCATTTCCAATAAAAACGATGTCGGTGTACTTCCTTGCCCCATCTTCCGGGAGGTCGAAATGAGCGCCGATCACGACG
The DNA here is from genome assembly GCF_008084145.1 of Paenibacillus faecis. GTDB lineage: Bacteria > Bacillota > Bacilli > Paenibacillales > Paenibacillaceae > Fontibacillus > Fontibacillus faecis. The sequence continues at coordinate 598,068 of NZ_VSDO01000003.1, forward strand.
TCCTTGTCGTGTTCCCAAAGGCGTTTTATGCTGTCAAGGATCCCGTCCCGTTGTTCGATACTTTGCGGAAATGACAGGGCAGCGCCCAGGTACTTCATGTTCAGATCCGGCAGCAGGCGCCTTTGCTCGTCCAAATAGGCCGCCGCTCTTTCAAATTGAACCTTGCGTGAATTCCCGCTCAATCCTCGTTCCATCCTCTCCTAATCCCATATTTCCATCATATAGGAGCTTGGTCCGACAGGCAAATGAGCAAACGGAAAAATATTTATATACCATGAATAGAAAAATTTTACTGTAAACTCTAAAAATCTATACCATTACTTGTTATATTATGGACAGGGACCAAAGTTTAGCTATAAGCTCCCAGTCAGCGCGTCCATCACTCTTGAACGAAAGTGAGGTGAACGGGCTGTTTTTGTTCTAACGCAAGTGATACTCCAGATGGGCAGCATTTCGAGTCAGAAGAGAAGTACAACTGGTTCCGACTTGTAAGAGGCGATTCGTTTGTTTAAGTAGGATCACATCCGAAGGAGATGAAATCTGCTATGGGCAAATGGGTGAGGAAAGGCGGGATTTTTTCTTTCAGCTTTTTGTTAGCGCTTACAACCTATTCGGGATGGACCTCTCTAACTCCCGTCGCCGATGCGGCGGCATCCGATTACAACTATGCCGAAGCGCTGCAGAAATCGATTTATTTCTATGAGACGCAGCGTTCGGGAGCTCTTCCCGAGAATAACCGCGTGGAGTGGCGCGGCGATTCGGGAATGCAGGACGGGGCGGATGTCGGCCATGATTTGACGGGAGGTTGGTATGACGCCGGAGACCATGTCAAATTTGGTTTTCCGATGGCTTCAACCGCAACAATGCTCGCATGGTCTGTTTATGAGTACCGGGAAGGATACGAACAGTCCGGACAGCTCGATGAAATATTGGACAACATCCGCTGGGCGACGGATTATTTCATGAAAGCCCACACGGCCCCGAACGAACTGTGGGGGCAAGTCGGCAATGGGACGGCCGACCACAATTGGTGGGGACCTGCCGAGGTCATGCCGATGGCGCGGCCCGCCTATAAAATCGATGCGTCCAAGCCCGGCTCCGATCTTGCCGGGGAGACGGCCGCGGCGCTTGCCGCAAGTTCCATCATCTTCAGAGACAGCGATCCGGCTTATGCGGACAAGCTGCTCCGGCACGCCAAAGAATTGTATGCCTTTGCCGATCAGTATCGCGGCAAATATTCGGACAGCATTACCGATGCCAAACAGTTTTACAACTCCTGGAGCGGATATGCCGATGAATTGAGCTGGGGGGGCGTATGGCTTTATTTGGCCACGGAGGACGAAACTTACCTCGATAAAGCGATCGCCGCGAGCGAGCTGTGGGGCACCAACCAGCAAGGCGAATGGGACTACAAGTGGACGCACGCCTGGGACGACAAGCATTACGGCGCTCAGTTGCTGCTGGCCCGGATTACCGGCGATCCCAAATTCGTCCGTTCTACGGAAAAAAGCATGGAATTCTGGACCACCGGCGTTTCGGGTACGGGCGAGCGCGTAACGTATACCCCCGGCGGCCTTGCGCATCTCGATCAATGGGGCGCCCTTCGTTATACGGCAAATCAAGCCTTTCTTGCTTTTGTCTACTCCGATTGGGTCGGCGATCCCGTGAAGAAATTAAACGCGCGTTCATTCGCGGAGCGGCAAATCCTGTACATGCTCGGCGATAACCCCCGCGAAAGCAGCTATGTGGTCGGCTTCGGCAACAATCCGCCGCAGCACCCGCATCACCGCACTTCACACGGCTCCTGGGCGGACAGCCAGAACGTGCCGGAGAACCATCGCCACATCCTGTATGGGGCGTTGGTGGGCGGCCCTTCCCAAACCGACGCGTACACCGATTCCATCGGCGATTATGTATCCAACGAGGTCGCCATCGATTATAACGCCGGATTTACCGGGGCACTGGCCAAAATGATGCTGCTCCACGGCGAAGGTCAACAGCCTCTCTCCAACTTCCCGGCTCCGGAACAACGCGAGGACGAGATGTTCGTCGAAGCCTCGGTCAATGCCAGCGGCAGCAATTTTGTGGAAATTCGCGCCTTGCTGAATAACCGTTCCGGCTGGCCGGCCCGCGCCAGCGAGAACATGTCGTTCCGGTACTACGTTGACCTGAGCGAAGCCATGGAAGCCGGATACGGACCGGAGGATATCACCGTAACGGCGGGAGGGTACAATCAGGGAGCCACGGTATCCGAGCTTCAGCCCTATGATGCGGACCGGCATATTTACTACACTACCGTCGATTTCACCGGTACACGGATCTATCCGGGCGGGCAATCGGCCTTCCGCAAAGAGGTGCAATTCCGGATCGCAGCGCCGCTAAACACCAACTTCTGGAACAACGCCAACGATTTTTCGTTCCAAGGCGTAGCCAGCGGAGGAGCGGCCCCGGCTAAGACGCCGTACATTCCGGTGTATGACGGAGGGCGTCACGTCTTCGGCGAACATCCCGCGGGAGGCGGGAATCCGGGTGAACCCACGGTACCCGCCGCGCCGCGAAACGCCAAGGCCGTCCCGGGAGACGGGATCGTCCGGCTGTCCTGGAACGCCGTAAGCGGCGCCGCCGATTATCTGGTCAAGCGGTCGCTGACCAGCGGCGGTCCTTACGAGACGGTGGGAACGACGACGGAACCGGCCTTTACCGATGCCGGGGTCATCAACGACACGACGTATTATTACGTCATCACCGCCAGAAACGACGTCGGCGAAAGCCTTCCCTCGGCCCAAATCAGCGCCAAGCCGCGCACCGTGCCCATTCCGGCGGAAGGCGACCTGGTCGTCCAGTACCGAAACAATGACGCAAACGCCGGCGACAATCAGTTCCGGCCGCATTTTCGCATCGTGAATACCGGCGACGAGGCGGTGGCGCTCAGTGATCTTACCTTGCGTTACTACTACACGATCGACGGTGAACAAGCCCAGCAGTTCCATTGCGACTACGCAGCCGTCGGCAGCGGCAATGTCGACGGGCGGTTCGTCAAAATGGATTCCTCGGCAGCCGGCTCCGACTATTATCTCGAAATATCTTTTGCTCCGGAAGCGGGGAATTTGGAGCCCGGCGGCGACACCGGCGAAATTCAGGCCCGCGTCAACAAAATCGACTGGAGCAACTTCAATGAGAGCGATGACTACTCCTACAACGGGACACAGCAAGCATTCGCCGAGTGGGACAAAGTCACGCTTTATCGGAACGGGACAAGGGTTTGGGGCGTCGAGCCTTGAGCTTTTTCCAAAACTCATACAATCGAAAGGATGATGTAAGGATGACGCATTGGACAAGGTGCAGGAAACCTGCTTCGATCCTGATGACCGTGGTTTTATTCTTTTCCGTTGCAACGACCGGCGTGTTTGGGTTCGGAACGGCTCGGGTTCAGGCCCAGGAACCGGCTCCCGAACAGACTGAGGCGGCGCTGCAGGCGGCTTCCCCGGAGGAAACGCGGTTTCTCCAGCTGTACAATCAGTTGAAGGATCCGGATAACGGGTATTTTTCGCCCGAAGGCATCCCCTACCATTCCGTGGAAACGCTGATGAGCGAAGCTCCCGATTACGGGCATATGACGACCTCGGAGGCTTACAGCTACTGGCTGTGGCTCGAGGTGCTGTACGGGCATTATACGGGCGATTGGAGCAAGCTGGAAGCGGCCTGGGATAATATGGAGAAATATATTATTCCGGTCAATGAGGGCGACGGCAAAGAGGAGCAGCCGACGATGAGTTACTACAATCCGAACAGCCCGGCGACGTACGCGGCGGAGTATTCGCAGCCGGACCGGTACCCCAGCCAGCTCAGCGGCCAATACGCGGCGGCAGAGATCCGCTGGACGCCGAGCTCAAGGCCACATATGGAAACAACCAGACTTACCTGATGCATTGGCTTCTGGACGTGGACAACTGGTACGGATTCGGCAATCTGCTGAACCCCAGCCATACCGCCACCTACGTGAACACGTTCCAACGCGGGGAGCAGGAATCGGTGTGGGAAGCCATTCCCCATCCTTCGCAGGACGACAAGTCCTTCGGCAAACCCGGCGAGGGCTTCATGACCCTGTTCACCAAGGAGAATCAAGCTCCGGCGGCGCAATGGCGTTACACCAACGCGACCGACGCCGATGCGCGGGCCGTTCAGGCCATGTATTGGGCGAAGGAGCTCGGCTACGACAATGAGGTTTATTTGAATAAAGCCGAGAAAATGGGCGATTACCTCCGCTACGGCATGTACGATAAGTACTTTCAGCAAATCGGCAGCGCGGCGGACGGAAGTCCGGCGGCGGGCACCGGCAAGAACGCCAGCCACTATCTCATGGCCTGGTATACGGCCTGGGGCGGCGGTCTCGGGCAGTCGGGCAATTGGGCTTGGCGGATCGGGGCCAGCCACGCGCACCAAGGATACCAGAACGTGGTGGCTGCCTACGCCCTCTCCGATCCGGACGGCGGGCTGATCCCCGACTCCCCGACAGCCGGGCAGGACTGGGATACCTCGCTGAAGCGGCAGCTGGAATTCTATACCTGGCTGCAATCCGCCGAAGGAGCGATCGCCGGGGGCGCGACGAACAGCTGGGATGGCGCGTACAAAGCGTATCCGGCGGGAACGAGCACGTTCTACGGTATGGCTTATGACGATGCCCCGGTTTATCATGACCCGCCTTCGAATAACTGGTTCGGCATGCAAGCCTGGCCGGTGGAACGGATCGCGGAATTGTACTATATCCTGGCCTCGAAGGGGGACACTTCGTCCGAAAACTTCCGCATGGCCAAACAAGTGGTGACCAAGTGGGTCGACTGGTCGATGGATTATGTATTTGTGGATCAAAAGCCGGTAACCGACGCGGACGGGTACTACCTGGACGAGCAAGGAAACCGCGTGCTCGGCGGACAGAATCCGCAAATCGCCACGGTTTCGTCGCCCGGCGACTTCTGGATTCCGAGCAACCTCGAATGGCAGGGCCAGCCGGATACGTGGAACGGCTTCGGCAATTACACAGGCAACCCCGGCCTTCACGCCGTAACCAAAAACCCCGGACAAGATACCGGCGTCCTGGGCAGCTATATTAAAGCGTTGACCTTCTTCGCGGCGGCCACCAAGGCGGAGAACGGCAGCTATACGCCGCTTGGCGGAGAAGCCGAGCAACTGGCCAAATCGCTGCTCGACACGGCTTGGGGGCACAACGACGGCGTAGGCATTACGAAGCCGGAAGCGCGCGCCGATTACTACCGCTACTTTACGAAGGAAATCTATTTCCCGGCGGGCTGGAGCGGCAAGAGCGGCCAAGGCAACACGATCCCGGGAACGAACACGGTTCCTTCCGATCCTGCGAAAGGCGGCAACGGCGTTTACGCCAGTTATTCCGATGTCCGTCCGAACATTAAGAACGATCCCGCCTGGTCCTACCTGGAAGACAAATACAACACGTCCTGGAACCCGCAAACGCAGAAGTGGGAGAACGGCGCGCCCGAGTTCACTTACCATCGCTTCTGGGCCCAGGTCGATATGGCCACGGCCTACGCCGAATACGACCGCTTGATCAACGGCGGCGGTGGCGGCCCGGTCGAGCCGGTAGCCCCCAAAGCTCCCGGGAATTTGAAAGCGGTTGCCGGGGATGCGCAAGTCTCGTTGACGTGGAGCAAATCTAGCGGCGCCGACAGCTACACCGTGAAGCGGGCGGAAACCAGCGGCGGCCCTTACACCGACGTTGCCACGATCTCCGAGACGTCCTATGTGGACCTTGATGTCGTCAATGACACGACGTACTACTATGTGGTCGGCGCCGCCAATGAAGCCGGCAGCAGTCCCGATTCCGTCGAGGTCAGCGCCAAGCCGACAGCCAAGCCGACGCCGGTGGAAGGCGACCTCAAGCTGCAGTACCGCACGAATGACACGAATCCCGACGACAACCAGATTCGGGCGCAGTTCCGAATCGTCAACACCGGCGAAGAAAGCGTGGCGCTCAGCGATGTGAAGCTGCGGTATTATTTCACGGTCGACGGCGACCAAGCCCAGCAGTTCCACTGCGACTATGCAGTCATCGGCAGCGGCAAGGTCACCGGCACCTTCGTGAAACTGAATGAAAGCAAAGACGGCGCGGACTATTACCTGGAGGTCGGCTTCACATCCGATGCGGGAACGCTGGCGCCGGGTGCGGACACCGGCGATATCCAGGTACGCTTCAACAAAGCCGATTGGTCCAACTACAGCGAAGCGGATGATTTCTCATATGATGGAACCAAAACCGCTTATGCGGATTGGGAGCGCGTTCCGCTGTATTTGAACGGCGGCCTGGTTTGGGGGCTTGAGCCTTAAGCCGCCGCTTACGGAAAAAGCAAGAGGGTCATCCGTCGGGATGACCCTCTTTGCTTTTTAATAAACCATGCTGCTTGCTACGGAGCTGATTCCGTTAACTTTGTCAATTCAAAGATCAGCTCATTGGCCATCCGTTTATTCAACCGATACGTTTCGAACCTTCCGGCTTTGGCGGATAAGGTCTTGATCGTTTGGATCTGCGTCTCGGTCGGGGGCTGCCGCTCGATCAGGCCCTCGTAATTTTGATAAGCGACTTTCAGCGCCGTTTCCGGAGACAGCAGATCGATCGTTTCATATAACGCTTTCGCCGCTTGTTCCGTCGTCAAGCCAAATCCGGCATCGGTCGACAGCATGAAGCGGTCGGGGTATTTTTCCATCAGCGGCACGAAGTCCTCCAATTTGTTGGTGCTCTCGGGATTATAGGCCGTAAACCCGGCAAAAAAATCAATATACAAGTTCGGATGCTTGTTTAATAGCGGTTCGATATTTTCCGGAGGGTTATATGCGTTGGCATGTCCGAAGATGATGGCGGTATCCGGATGCTGATCCAGGGCTTCCTCCAGACGGGTGATCGGCTCGCCGTTCGGCGGGTCGATATGCAGCAGAATCGGCACTTGGTATCGGGCCGCCAAATCATATATCTTCGGGAAATTCCCGTCGTTCGGATGCTCCGCCTTCCAGGCCACCCGGGAGACCGTTTGCGAATAAGTCGAAGCGGCGGCCACCTCCCCGATGTTCAAATAGCCCTGTTCCAGGTTTTGCTTAACGATGGACACCCCCTCCTCTTCATAGATCGGAAATCCCGCAAAGGAAGGGTATACGCTCGAAGGCGCTTGCTGATATTGCTGCCAGGCCAGTTTATCCGTTTGCTGGGCGCTCGGCTCCGATATATTTCCGAATAACACGAGGCGGTCGATGCCGTATTCCCCCCACTTCCCGATCGCTCCCGGGTCGGAGGCATCGTGATTATGAATGTCGATGACCGTAAGATCCTGATAGATTTCGTACAGATCTTTATTCGAGTCCTTGTTTTGGTTTTTCCTCAGGCTTTCTATGAAAGCCCCCTCCTCCTTGGGGGTATATTCGGTCAATGGTTCGACCCTGACCTCGGTCCCCTTCTTGTTCCCCGTAGTCTCCTCTGATGACGTGCATCCCGAGAATAGGACAGCAGCGAGAGTTAGCGCACATAGGGCAAAACAACGCACCGTTTGAGGCATAGGCGTTCCTCCGTCTGGATTTTTTTTTGGATCACATAAAGAATGGGGTAGTCTGTCTGATATGCATAATTCGTGAAATTTTCGTCTCCATTTGGAAGCGCTATCAAATCCTATCAAAAATATATCTCATGGAGCCGCGAATTTCCACCTAAATTTGGAAGTATGCCCTGAAATGACCTCCAAGGTGGAAGCTCGCTATTTGAGCAGACGGTAATGCCTCATCGGCCAACCTTGTTTTTGTAGATATAATGTCCCACCCTCGGAGTCTATACCATTAACGGGAAAATCTCCTGTTAATATACCGTTCTTGGCTTTTCGAGCAGATTTAGCTGGAAAAGTTCCATCTATTTCGCGGCCCTATTGCCGCAATACACCATTTTAGGCGAATTAACGGGAGGTTTTCCAGCTAATTCGCCCTTGCAGCCGCATACGTACCAAATTAACGGGAAGTATTCCCTTTAATTCAAACCAAACATTTAGTTGTAGATCAAAAGTGCGAGAAGAGTACGGTACAAAAAAAGGAGAAATCGCCGAACGATTTCTCCCTCCTACAACATGAGCATCCCCGCTATCGGGCAGCCTTAGTTAGAACGTATTTTCAAAAGCCGTGATGCAGGCCCCGCCCTTCGAACGGTCCAAGACCGAGAAGCGGATTTCCGCAAACAATGTCCCAAAGCCCTCGTCATCCAAAAGCTCCCGCCACCATCTCGCCACCTTCACCGGATCGTTCCGGAATACGCCGCAGCCGTAAGCGCCCAGGATCAGGTTCCGGTCGCCCTTATGGGCGAAGATCGCCAAGGCCAGCCGCATCCGGTCTTTCATAACGCGCTCCGCCTCCAACGGGTCCTCCCCTTTGAGCAGTACCTGCCCGTAGTTCACGGCGGGCAGCGTCAATACCGACGCCGTGACCGGCCGCTCGATCAGCTCGAACCTCGGGTCGCGGAAAAACACCACATCCGGCGAGTAGATGGCATGATCGGTATACATCATGGTACCGCAGGCCCGATTGGCCTTATAGTAGCCTTCGTTGCGCAGCTGCGTTTCGTATAGACCGCTGGAAGCGGCCAGGCTCTCCTCCTGGGCCATCGCACCGTTCAGGAAGCCGCCCCCGGGATTTTTGGCGCTGGCGAAGTTCAGCACGCCAACTTGCTCCTTCCCGGCTTCCGCAAAGTCCAAGATCGCCTTCACCGTCGCCTCGTTGGCGACGGAACATGCGGCGGCCTGCGGCAGCCTCGTCAGCCCGGCGCTTGCCCGCACCAGCTCCGCCCCCCGTTCGGGGGTGATCAGCTCGCTGTTCTCCTCCGAATCCTTCTGCGCCGCGGCAAAATCCACCCGGCGCCCCTCATATTCATAGAACCCTTGCCGCTGAATCCGCAAGGTATCCTCGGCAATTCCTTTACGTTTCATCTCCGTTCCCTTCTTTCAATAATAATTCGTCACGCGCTTCGGTCAGCGCAAAGCCCAGCAGATTCCGCCCCCGCCATTTCACCGGGTTCTCCGCGTCCGGGTTTGATTGTCCCATCCCGATCCCCCAAATGCGGTCCCGCGGACTGGCCTCGACCAGAATGCGGTTTTTCGTCGCTTTGAGGTAATCGCCGAGCTCAGGATTTTGCGAAAATTTGGCCAAGCTGCCTCTTTTCACTATGCCGTAGCACGCGCTGTCCCAAATCTCCTTGTCAAAGTTGCGGACCGCTCGCCCGTAAGCCTTCATCTCCTTCGGATGCTTGGCCCCCAGGATCGCCTCCAGCATCTCGCCGTCCCCGAACAGCCGGGCTTTCTCGGCCATCATAAACTGCTCGGCACAGGAATACTTCGTGCCCTCCACCTCAAACGGGCACATCCACCATTGGCTGAAGCAGCTCTTGTCGACGCCTCCATTCTTCGGCGGGGTATGGCCCCAAAAGAATACAAACTTGAACGTTTTCCCTGCGTTATAGGCTTGTCTTAATTCCTCGATATTGTAAATCATCGGTATCCCTCCAAATTCCTCCGATACAAGCGGGAGGGCCGGTGCCCCGCATTTTCGGTATAATGGTCCGTTTCCGTCACAAGATCCGCGACCTTCCGGCGGAAAGCGGCTTTTAGCAGCTCTCTATCCAAAATGACCTCGTACACCTGCTGGAGCTCCGTCAAAGTGAACAGCTGGGGCATTAAATGCAGAGCGATGTCGGTGTAATTCACCTTTCCGCGCAGCCGCTCGATGGCGCAGGCAATGATTTTGGCATGGTCAAAAGCCAAACCGTCGTTGGCAACAATCGCATAAGCCGTCCCGGCCGAAGTCGGCCTGGCCGTCACCGTTCTCGCCACGACGGCCGTAAGCTCCTCTTCTTCGGCGCTCAGCTTAAGCTCGTACTCCAGCGTCTTCACGTATCCGCCCTCTTCAAGCAGTTCCTTCCGTTCCCGCAGCAGCCGGTAGGTTACCTTGAACCAGGCGGCCTCGGCCGCATCGTCCCCCGCCTTAAGCTGGAACTGGTCGCTATTGATCAGGGCCATATAACTGCAGCTCATCACCCAGGTGCGGGGGTCCCGCCCGATATCGCTAAAGGTATACAGCTGCTCCAAATACACGTCATCCAGGCCGGTCTCCTCGCGCAGCTCGCGCGCGGCGGCCTGCTCCGTCGTCTCGTTCGGGCGGACGAAGCCGCCCGGCAAGGCCCATTTGCCCAGGAAGGGGTGCCCTCCCCGGCGAATGAGCAGCATGCGCAGTTCCTTCTCCGGAAGCTTGCGGTAGCTGTCCGCCTGCGCGTCCGTCACGGTAAAAATCACCATGTCCGCCGCCACCGACGGGCGCTCAAAGTCCCCAGCCCGGTACTGCTCCAAAAACTCGCGTTCCGTCAGTCCGTCGCGATCCTTCAAATCCATCGGTCCCGCTCGCTCCTTCACTCTTTTTCCATGATCAGTTCAGCAATTCCCCAAAGTAGTTGCCGTAGGGCTGGAACTTCGCCAGCACCTCGTCGACCTTGCGCATCCGCTCCTCCAGGCTTCCCTGCAGCGGAATGTAGGGGATCCGGCGCTCTTTCAAATCGGCGATAATCTGCTTGTGAAAAACATGCCGCTTCTGATCCCCGCTGCGATCCCAGGTGTCGTCGTACGGAATGTCGTCTTCGCACAGGAAGAACAAATCGTAGCGCTGCGCGTTTTCGAGCGCGATCCGGGTCAACAGCTCCGGTGCCCGGCCGTGGTAATCGAGCGCGAACATGTACGTCGTAATTGCATTGGTGTCGACGAAAAGATACCGGTTCGCCTCCAGCACAGCCCGCTCCTCCCGCTCGATATGCCCGACCGCGATTTCATTGAACGCCTCGAAGCCGATTCGGCGGTCCACCTGATGCTCGGTCCAATAGTCGCGGCCGTATTCGCTCGCGAAGGTCGTATGGTACCGCCGCGCCAGCGCCTCGGTGATCGTCGATTTGCCGGTCGACATCGCCCCCACGAAAACCACCTTCGTAATTAGGTCCCGGTACACGACATCACTTACGAATTCCCGGTACTTGTAAGGGTCCGAACGCACCATCGTCGCCGAGACCGGGACCCGTTCGCGCGCTTCGTCCACCCGCCGGTCCACCGCGCCCAAAGCGACGCTCATGTGCTCGCCGTAGAACTCGCTCGAGTAAAAGTGCGTTACCTGCTCGCCCTTCAGCAGGCCCAGAATATACTGCTCCTCCCGGATTTCGTGTTCCCGGTCGTCGGAGTAGCCGTCCGGGCCGTCCCAAGCTTCGATCACCCGCACGGCCGGGTAAAGCCGGCGTATCCAGTTCGCCCGGATATGAAGCGGGATCGGCGTGACGGTCGTCTCATAGATCACGACGATCAGTTCGTCGACTTCTTGCAGCGCGGTTTCGATCATATATTGGTGCCCTTTATGCAGCGGGGCGAATTTCCCCAGCGTCAATCCCAGCGTTTTCATGCCAGCGCCTCCTTGGCCCCTTTGTTCCAGTTGTAATAGCCGTATCCCGCATTGATCAGATAGGCGCTCCACATAACGATCATCAGCAGACCGTCCGGGCTGCCTTCAACCATCCGAATCACCCACAGCAGCACCGTGAACATATTGAGTACAATGTAGACCACCCATTGCTCTTTGAATCTTCTGACCATCAATAGCGTCGCCACAATGGACAGCACCGTCGTAATCGCATCGATATAAGGCGAGTTCTGTCCGGGGATGAACGAGAGCCCAAGGCCCAACAGCAGACAGCCCGCCACAGAAACCACACCGACCCCCAGCAAACCTTGGGGCTTCATCTGACGCATGGCCAGCTTGCCGCCCTGGCGGTTGTTCTTCCACATGTAAAAGCCGACGACATTCATGGGGACAAAAAACAGCAGGTTCAGCATAACCTCCCCGAAGAGCCCGTTGGCATAGGACAAGTAGGCGTAGCCGACCGTGTTATACATGCCGAACACATAACTCATCAGACTCCCCTTGGCCGCGAGCACCACGCATAGCACGCCCGTAACAAACACCGTAAACCCGAACAAGGAGTCCTTGGATATTACCGTGAATCCTATAGCAATGGAGGTAAACACTACCAGCCACACGATTTCGAACAAGTTCCAGTTCCCCGTAAGTTTCTTCAACTTGCATCTCCTCAGCTTTCTTCCGCTCACGCTTGGAGCGAACTCAAATTGTTACTTAGTATAAAATTGATAATAACAATTTGTTACTATCAAAGATAACAGAAGAACCCGCGGATGGCAAGTAAAATTTTCCTTTCCGGGTGACGAGAGGGCCTGGGAGGACCGGCAGAAGCAGCGGCTGGTATGACTTTGGGTAAGTGAGATGTGGTTGTGTGGGATGTGTGTATCTGGGATGTGTTATGTGGGCTGTGCTATGTCGGCTGTGCTATGTGGGATGTATGATCCGCGCCGAATTAGCGGGAAAATCTCCAGGTAATTTTGCTCCAAAAGCGTACAGGCCGCGATTACCTGGAAAACCTCCCGTTAACCAAGCTTCCTGGGGGGTCATTATCGTGGATCAGGCCGAATTAACGGGAGAATATCCCGGTAATTCGGTCCTTTTAAGCTAAACAGGCAAAATTAGCGGGAGAAACTCCCGTTAATGATGATGAGGGTTAGCGGAAAATCCCCGCGATCACATGCAATTGCCCATCCGAAATCGGGGGATGACAATGCGACGTCTGCTTTTCTTTTTCAGGCTAGAGGGTTCGGACTTCCGTCCCTTGAAGCGATCCGCGGTACGCAAGCTCTGTTCGCTCCATCGTATCGTGAATCTGGCGAATGATGTCATCCAGCGATGCTGGATCGTTCACATCGTATTCCTCGATATTCAGCCGAAGTACGGGACAGGCGGTAAAACCGTCGATCCACTCGGCGTACCGGGCATGCATCCGCTCCCAGTACGCGCGTTCCGTGCGAATTTCCATGTCGCGGCCGCGCTCCTGGATCCGGGATAAGATGGCAGGCAGGCTGCCTTCCAAATAAATCATTACGTCCGGATGCGGAAAATAAGGCGTCATCACCATCGCCTCAAACAGGCTGGTATACGTCTGATAGTCCGTGGCCGACATCGTGCCTTGATCGGCGTGCATTTTGGCGAAGATCCCGGTATCCTCGTAGATGGAACGATCCTGGATGAACCCGCCGCCGGCTTCCACGATCGCTTTCTGTTCCTTAAACCGCTCAGCCAGGAAATAAATTTGCAAATGGAAGCTCCAGCGCTCAAAGTCCGCATAAAACTTTTCCAAATAGGGGTTATGATCGACCTTCTCCATCGAAGTCTTGAATCCCAGCCGCCCGGCAAGCGCCGTAGTCAGCGTCGATTTGCCCACTCCGACCGTGCCCGCGACGGTAATCAGCGCATCGTCCGGTATTCCGTAGTTATTCATCATCACATTAAACTCCTTTACACCTTGTACCCTTCATAAGTGAAAAATTATAACGTTCCTGCCCGCTTTTTACAATCGGAAAATTTCATGTTCGATCCTGGATGACATATCCTTCCTCCGGTTGGAAGGCGACGAAACCGGCCATCTCTTTCTCCCGGAAGTGAATGGGTTGTCCGGCTCCCATGAGCAGGATGTTTCTTTTATCGGCCGCTCCCGTTTGCGGCAGTTCAAAACAGCAAGTATAGGGAAAAACGGCCCGTAACGTGGTATGCACGGCACGAATGAGGGTATCGCCTCCCCCGCGGCCAAACAGATTCATCAAGAGGGCCCCCCGCTCGTTCAGCTTGTTCCTGCACAGCCGAAAAAAAGGCTGCGAAAGCAGGTGAAGCGGCGTATCCTTCTCCGTAAACGCGTCGAGCACCACGAAATCATAGGCGAGATTCGGCTCCCTTACCAGCAAACACCGTCCATCGCCAACATCCACATTATCCGGGGAATATCCGAAATAACGGCGGCTGACCTCTTTTACCCGCGGGTCGATCTCCGCCACCTTCACCCGTTTATCGTAAAGCCGGGCAGGAAGGGTCCCGATGCCGAGCCCGATGATATAAGCGTCGTTGAAATCCGGTATATGGGATTCCATGAGATGAAGCAAGGCCCTTGGATATTCAAAAACAATGCGGCTCGGGCGATCGATATCCATAATCCCTTGAGCGGCTCCGTCCGAAAAAGCCAGTACCCGGAAATTTCCGCGTTCCCCCTCGTAACGGGAGGTCTCATAAACCACCAGCCTGCCTCCCTCTTCGTCCCGATCCTCGTATAGTACCCTCATCCGTCCTGCTCCCTTTTATAGTATGCTCTAGGCTGTGGTTACCCGAAGATCCCTTCGATCTCCTCCCGCTGCCGGGCCGAAATCCCGGTTTCGCTTAGGACAATGACGGCATCGGCCTTCCGCCAGACGAGCAGTTCGCCGTTCGTATCCCAACTGACGATATCTTCGGGAAAGTCATCTATCTTTTTCAACCCCATCCGCCGAACCAATTCCCCGTACTTCGTCTGATCCACGATGTCGTAACAGCCCTTGTGGTAGAAATCCAATTCATATTTAAAAACGCTCTTCCATTTTCCGGTGTTCACCTGTTCCAGCATCGCCAAGTTTTCGATATGGGTCTCGAAACGATGGCATTTGATATCGTACCCTTCGTAATATCTTCCCTGCTCGTCGATCGTAAAGGTCTCTTGGTATAAAGTATCCGCACACTCCAAGTGCCGGACGACGATGTCGTCTTCCGGCTCCATGACGATCAGCCCCGTCTCGCACTCAAAGGCGCCTCGGCAAGGGGGCTTATGAAGAATCCCAAAGACGATGGGTTCCAGGTAAGCATAGTATGTAAAGCCGCCAAAATTCTTTTGAAATTCGATCAATGCATTAGTAGGTGCTATCCCCGCAGCCTCGAACGCTTGAACGATGTCTTTCTCCTCCCGAACGGAATCCTTCCATTTGGAGTGATCCAGAAATCGCCGCGCTCTATTGGATAATTTCACGTCTCCACCCCCGCACAAATTCCGGCCGCCTCTCGGGCCACCCGCCACTCTCATGGCGAAATCGGCAAACTAAAACGCCCTTTCGCCAGCCAACAGCTAGTTTTTAGTATAACAGAGTATGGGCTATTTGCTGGATCGATGCTTTTTAGGCAAATCCGGACCGTAAAACGGCGTAAGAGCGCTACCTGATTCAGGTTAGCGCCCTTAACTTTTTCCGGAGAAGAATATTTGCGATAACTGAGCAAATAGGTTCCTGGTTGCTGTCTCCGCCCCAACTATAGGCCGAAGGGGTTACCCTTTTCGGATTACGCCCCCAGCATGGCGACAAAGGCAAATGCTCTTATTGCTTTTTTGAATGCTGTTGTGTCGGCATCCGCACACATTAACGGGAAAACCTCCCGTTAATATCCCTCTTTCGGCCCTTGGATCGAATTTAGCTGGAAAAGCTCCATCTATTTCGCGGCTCAACTGCCAATATACTCAATTTCAGGCGGATTAACGGGAGGTTTTCCAGCTAATTCGCCTCTATAACCGCATCGGCACTAAATTAAAGGGAGGAATTCCCTTTAATCTCAACCAGAGAATTAACTGTGGGCAAAATGGTGAAAAGCACCATTCACACGGCTGTCCACTAGGCAAATCAATAGTTCAACCTATCTGGCTCCTGTAACCCCGGACTATTGGAGGTATTGCTTTATTCTCCCGATCGCTTGTTCTCCGGCCTGCCGCCACCGGTTTTCATGTTCAATCCGGTCGTCCGGATCGACGGGGGCTTGAAACTGGTTCAATCCGAAGGCCGTAAACGGGCCTAACTCGCCGTTCTCATCGAGTCCTGTATGCACGATATGCTTGATCAGAAACGGACGCCCAAACTCCAACAAAGCGTCGTCCCGATCCAGCTTCCCTTCCACAACCCGTGCCGGCAGGCGCAAGTACACCGTGGTTCCTTCGTTCATGTGCAGAATGGAATCGAAAAATCCGGCGTAATATTCCCAGCTTCCGCAAAAATGAAATCCCTGCTTCTCAAAATCCCCGCACACATCGCCATAATAAGCGCGCATTCCCTCAATCTCCGACGGGATATTTAACATCCTGGCTTCCTCCCTACTTGATATAAATAGACTTATCCTAAGGGATTGCCATGATCAGCCGGTTTCATTCGCGGAAAGGCGCAGGGAAACACGATCGAATAAATGCGGACTCATTCCGATGAGGCCTTCCTGTTGTTCGAACATTTCACCAAGGCAACTGCTCATCCATATAGTAAAACCCGCCGTCTTCGCCCCTTCCTCCGCGGAAAGCTCCGCCTTTTCTCCGCCCATTCGGGTTTTGACCAAACCGGGGTGCACCGAATTGACCTTGAGATTCGTTCCCTTGGTCTTTTGCGCCCAATAAGCCGTCAGCATGTTTAAGGCCGCTTTGGAGGCCGAGTACGCCGGCGTCGCGATCCGCTGCGCCAGTTCATTGGACAGCTGGAACTGAATGGAGCCCAGGGCGCTGCTTTGGTTGACAATCCGTCCCGCATCGCTTTTTAACAACAGCGGCAGCAGAGCTTCCGTAATAAAGAAAGGCGCGAACGTATTCACTTCAAAAGTATCCCGAAAGGCGTCCCCCTCGTAGCCGGAGTTCTCCGCCCAGATCCCCGCGTTGTTAACCAAAATATCCAAGCGTCCGTAGGTTTCTTGGATGAATTGAGCGATCTCCGCGATATGTTCGGCATTCGTCACCTCCAGCTCCACTCCGAGCGCCTGAAGCCCTTCCCTCCGCAGTTCTCCCGCCGCTTCCTCCGCCGCTGCTTTGGTGCGTGCCGCAACCAATACGGTAACGCCCTGCTTCGCCAGTTGTCTGGCTACCTCATACCCGATTCCTTTGCTTGCGCCGGTGACTAAAGCAATTTTGTTCTCCATGATTCATTTCCTCCTTAGTGTGTGGACCTCTTTTAGGTTGTGGATGGCGAAAGGCGGCAGATAATGAAAATGTCTCCTTTTTATTTTGAGAATGAATGTTCTAGAATGTCCGTGGACAGCTTTTGAGAACGGTCGTTCTAAATTTACGAAAAAAAATTAGTCCGCCGCTTTCTCTAGTATATGCATCGACAATTTGGCAATCCGCCGCAGCTTCGCCTTGTCGACTGAAGTCCGGGCCATGACTCTCAAGCCCGTTAAAGCGTTATGCAGAACCTCAGCCAACGCCTTGGCATCGTGCCGCTTCGTAAACTCGCCGTTCCGCTGCCCCCATGCGATGATTTCTTCCAGCAGCCGCTCCACCTTGGCAAAAGCCTCTTTCGCCTTAGCGTCGACATCCGCATCCCGGATCCCCAGTTCAACGGCCGAATTGACAAGCATACAGCCGGGGGGCGTGTCTTCCTCGCCGTTAATCATAAAATCAAAGACAAATTCGACTGCTTCGAGCGCCGTATTGGACTGCTTGGCTCCCGCTGCCAATCTGGTGCTGATCCGGTCTTCAAATCGGTCCATCGCTTTAAGGAACAAGGTGCGTTTGTCGGTAAAGGTATCGTAAAGGCTTCTGCGATGAATCCCCATGCACTCGACAAGGTCATTCATGGAAGTCTTCTCGTAGCCCTGCTCCCAGAACAGCTTCATGGCCTTCTCCAAAACCGCGTTCTCTTCGAATTCTTTGCTCCTGGCCATTTTCAATTCCCTCCTGAAACGATCTTAGCATAATGAGAATGATCAGTAAAGAATTATTTTTACCGATCGTTCTCAAATCATAATCACTTGCTTCCATCACGCAAAAAGAGCCTGATCGCATCAGGCTCCCATCAAATTCTCATCCTATCTCTAGGATTTCAGAATATTATTCTGCTGCTGAAGCTCGACCTCTTCTTCCACCTCATAATACTCCCGGGTATACTCCGCTTTCAAAGCCTCCGCCTTCAGCAGGTTCTCCAGAAGCGGGATCACGTCCGTGCATTTTTGCCCCTTGATTCCCAGCGTTTCCGCCTTGACGGTGCCGTCCGGGAAAATACGAATCTGGATTTTTTCCGGCACTAAACTCCCCCCTTAGAAATCGATCGCGCGGCCTCCGCGGTTCAGGCGGACATCGTCATGCCCCTTGTCGCCGAACAGGCGGCCTGCTCCGGAAGACTTGCCGTCGTAGCCTTCGCGGTCCTCCCGTGGGGTGGCCGTCACAGCCCGGACGTTAGCCCAGTCCCGCAGCGCCCGGATTTGCTCCGCCAGGGTGACCGACAGCGAAACGGTGTTGGCGATGGCTTTGTGGAAGTCCTCCAGGCGAATGGACCGGTTTTCCGCAAAAGCCTCAAACAGCGCGTCGACGATCAACTGTTCGATTTCGGCTCCCGCAAACCCCTCGGTTTTCTCCACCAGATCCTCCAACACCTCGTCGGTCAACTGGAACTCGCCAAGCACTTCAGGATCCTGGATGCGCTTGTGGAAATGAACTCTGAGGATTTCCTTCCGCTCCCGTTTGGTCGGCAGGTCCACAAAAAAGATTTCGTCAAACCGGCCTTTCCGCATCATCTCCGGCGGCAGCTCGGAGATATTGTTCGCGGTCGCCACGACGAAGACCGGCTTGGTTTTCTCCTGCATCCAGGTCAGGAATTGCCCGAAAACCCGGGCGGACGTGCCGCTGTCTCCGCTGCTCGTAATGCCGCTGAAGCCTTTTTCAATCTCGTCGACCCAAAGGATACACGGAGAAATCGCCTCCGCCGTTTTGATCGCTTTGCGCATGTTGCTTTCGCTGCCGCCCACGATGCCCGTGAAGATCCGGGCCATGTCCAGGCGCAGCAGCGGAAGCTGCCACAAGGAGCTGATCGACTTGCTGATCATGCTCTTACCGCAGCCAGGAACTCCCGTGATGAGCACTCCCTTTGGTGCGGGCAGTCCATACTTTTTGGCCGAATCGAGCCACGATTTATTGCGCTTGGACAGCCAGCGTTTAAGGTTTTCGAGCCCGCCGATATCCTCCATCTTCAGGCTGCTTCGGACAAACTCCAAGATGCTGGTCTTTTTAACAATCTGCTCCTTCTCCTCCAGAATGACCTCCACGTCCTGGGCGTCCAGCTTGCCGTCTTCCACCATCGCCCTCGCAAACGCGTTTTCCGCCTCGGACAGAGTCAGACCCAGCGCCGCCTGGGCTAGCCGCTCCTTATCCTCCTCGCCCAGCTCGATCTGGATTCTCCCGCTCTGCTCGTTGATCGCAATCATCTGTTCGAGCACCGCCTTGATCTCTTCGAAGCTCGGCAGCTCAAAGTCCACAATGGTCACGTCTTTCTGGAGATCTTCCGGAAGCACTAACGCCGATGACGTAAAAATCACATTGATGGGATGCGCGCTCTGTTTGATCAGAATCAGCATATCCCTTAATTTGCGGATGACCTGAAGATCAGCCGCCCGCCCTTGCCCGCCGAAAAACACGTGGAAATCCTGCAGGACGACAATGCAGGGCTTGTCGTATTTTTCGATGAACTCGAGCGCTTTCAGGGGCTGCTTGCTGTCCCCCTTTGGCTGGTGGTTCCCGTCGACAATTCCGGTCGTCATCCGCCAAGTCAGCACCTCACGGGGGGTTTTGATTAATCCGGCGTCCTGCGCCACGGAACGGATAAGCGACAGAATGCGGTCTTCTTCCCAAGTCTGGATGTACAAATAAGGAAACCGCGCTTTCAGCAGGTTGGCTAACAAAGTCTTTGTTCGTTGCTGATCATGGACTACGTTCATGTTGACCCTTCTCTCCCTTTAAAAATCAACTTTTCTTCCGGAAATCGGCGGCGCTTGTTTAAGCTGCTGCTGTGAGAACATCACCAACGGCTCAATGGCGTGGTTAGGTTGCCGGGTAATCCCCATCACGGATATAAAATGGTCGAATGATTCAAAGCCGCCGACTTCCTGGCGCTTCGTGACGATTTTCTTAGCCAAAATGATACCGATCTGCGGAATAGCCGCAAGCTCCGCTTCAGTCGCCGCGTTGATATCGATTCGTCCCGCCGTGGGTGTCGAGTCCTGGAGCGGGGGAGCGACCGGCTGCCCGTCCGCCTCGTCCCGCCAACTCTCCCGGGCGGGTATTTGCAGCTGGGGAGGCCGCTTCATCCCCGAACCTCCTCCGCCGGCATTCAGCCGCGTTTCGGCCTCCTGTCTAAGCTTGGCGATCCGTTCCTGTTCGCGGGCTCCTTGCCCGTCCATATAGACATCCAGTTGAATCAAAAAGGCGGGCCTTACCATAAAAGCGTGAATTACAGGAATCACCCAAAGGACGATCGCCATATACGCGCCGAAGTCCATTCCCATGGCGGTGACGGTAAAGGCCGCGATGAACCAGGCCAGATATCCAAAACCGTACAGGCGCCAACGTTGATTTTTCACTCTGAACCCGATGTACAAAAAAGAGATAAAGCTTGTGATTCCGAAGGGGGCCAAGGTTAACAAAATCCACCAGCTGTTGATGATCTCCCAGGACATCCCGCGGTTAGTATACGTTTTTGCCATGCCTTCACCTTCTATCCGTTCAATATGTACGTCACTTGAATGGAGTTATCCTCAAGTACTTCTTCTGTTTCCAGAATGAGCCCCTGCTCCTTGGCCTTTTCGATCAAGCTAGTGTATACGCTCTGTTGAAGGTAGTGCTGGTAGGACAATTCCACCTTCTCCACCCAATCGGCAAAAGCCTCCCGATCCGCGGACTCCGGCAAAATCAGATCGTAGCCGCCCTCTTCGTTCACGATAAAAGTGGCTTCGCGCTCGCCGCCAAAAGTAATGGAATCGGCGGATTCCGCTTTGCGCAGGGAACAGCTCCAATCGTTCAGCGCCTGCTCCAAGAGCGCCTCGTCCTTCATTCGGGTGGGGAGAATCGTATAGCGTTGCCCCCCGTGCTGCAGCTGGTTGGAAATTCCTTCGGCGATCTCCTTGGTTAAAGCGATAGCCAGGGGGATCAAAACTACTTCAATGCTCATGCGTTGGCCTCCTTGCGCCCGTATCCCAACCGCAGCAGCAGCTCGATGTCCGCCGTTTGCGCCATGCCGTTCGCGGTAATCGTCCCGTCGGGATGGAGCCGAATCTCCAGTTTATTCGGGATCTTGGGCAGCTGTTTCTCCAAGTGTTTGTACCTCTCCGTCAAAAAACGATATTGCTGGTTTCTCGAACCGACCCAAGGGCGGCTTAAATCATGTTGACTTTTTATGTAGGGGCCGTCGATCAGCAGGTCGGTCTCGCCCAGTAAGCGCTGCCATCCGGCGTCTTCGGCCTTTTTGATATGTTCGTAAGGGTAGCCCGAGAACGTCACGACCGACAAGTCCAGTTCCCGTCTTATACGGCCGGCTAAACGGCTCAATGCCTCCGCCTGGCTGAAAGGCTCTCCGCCCAGAAACGTGACGCCCTCCAGCTCAGGGGCGCGCTCCAGGGTGGAGCGGATATCCTGGAAGAGGTCCTCCAATGCATAAATTTTTCCGCCGTCCATATCCCAGGTATGGGGATTAAAACAGCCCTCGCAGCGGATCGGACAGCCCTGGACCCAAATGACGTAGCGCAATCCCGGCCCTTCGACCTTCGTTTGCTCGACGATCCTCGAAACCCGGACGAAATCCATCCCTTCACCTGCCTTGTCATTGCTCATAGGACCCTAAAAACGAGCAAGCTGAATAATATGGCATAATTTTACTACACGCCCCCAGTCCCAGCAATGGACCTAAAAGGCTATAATACGGCGGTTTATCCCGATTTCGGCCCCGCCGCCCAAGGACGAAAGACCCTCCTGGCGGAGGAGCGATCAGTTGGGCAAACCGGAAATAATACCGAAGGGCCGACCGAAAGAAAAATTCGGTCGGCCCTGTATCGACGGTCCCTCTTCAGCCCCACGCCTTTACTTTAGATAAGCTAGAGCCAGATCGATCAGCTCTTGTTTGCTCAAGTGACCGCCGACATCCTCGATATGGTACCAGATATAAAACTTGCTGTCCGGAATGGGGTAAATAAAACTGATTCCTTTCCCCGTTGCGATCTCTCTGCTTGTTTCTTTGCCGGGGACGGCCGTATACTCGCCGTACAACAGCTCCGTGCCGTCGACGTTCAGCTTTTCTTTCTTCACACCCTCGCTCCCCGCAGAGCTCTGCTGAACAACCGTTTTCTCATCGGATTTGGTCGCCTGCACCAGCAGTTGCTTGCCGCCATGCTCGTAAACGCTGAACAAGCTCCAATGATCGCCGGACACCCGGAGCGGCTGCATGGCGTAGCCCTTCCCCGATTCGGTTGCCTGCTTCTCCAGTTGGTCCGTCAGCTTGCTCCGCTCCTCGTCGGACAGCTCGTCAGGGAGGTAGGTGACGCGGGCGCTTTCAAACTTGTACTTTTGCCCCGCTACGGTATCCATAAGCTGAATAGGCTGCCCTTTTAACTGTTCACGCAGTGTAGAGAGCGTCTTAAAATGCAAAGGCGCTCTTTCGATATCTATTTTGCGGTCAGGGTTTCCTTCCGCGATATAGAACGCCGCTGCTTCCCCTTCCTTCAAAAGCCGATCAGCCAATTGGCCGCTTTTAAGGGAACGCAGTTGATTTTCCAGCGTGTTCCCGTCCCGGTCGGCGGGGTCGATCTGCTTCTCCTCGTAAACAATATCACCGTGATGATTCGTCAACGAGTACAGATGAACCGCGGCGAAGGCCGAAGATACGGTTAACAGCATGCCGACCAGCACGAATACACTAACCCTGTAATTCAATGTACCTCTCCCTTTTTCCGCTTTGGACTCCAACAGCTTCTTCATTACAGGCCGGGTCAGGTCCGTTTCCGGCAGCCGCGCGTTATGGAAGAGTTGTCTGAGATCCCGGTCGTTGTCTCGATTCACCGCTGCTCGCTCCCTTCATTTGGATATAGTACTTGCGGAATTTGGCGGCAGTTCTTTCATACTTTTTGCGTAAACCGGTACTGCTGCGCTGCAAAATCAACCCGATCTCCTCATAGGTTTTATCCTCCACGCAGCGAAGAATCAGCAAACTGCGCTCCTCCGCCGACAACCTGGACATGGCCCGGAGCACCCGCTCATCGAAATAGGCGGCTTCGATCCGCTGATCGATCGGCTTGTGATCCTCATCCGAACGGTATAGAAACGGAAGGTACCTTGCCAATTTGCGCTTGCGCAAAACGTCCAGGCAATGATTGGAGGCTATCGTATAAATCCATGCCTCAAAAGGCTTTTCCGGACGGTATGTCCGCAGATGCCGGAAAGCCTTAAGGAACACCTCCTGCACGCAATCCTCGGCTTCGGCATGGTTTCCTAACATATGGTAGCAGTAGTGGAGGATCTGCCTCTGATATCTCTGCATAATCTTTTCAAACTGACGGGTATCCCCGTTCAAAATTTCACCGATGATGAAGCGAAGCTCCGTATCATCCACATCCTCACCCCTTTCTAATCTGCACTTCGGACGAGGAATCAAAGGTGCGGCATTACTTCAAATACGCTTTGGCCACGTCGATAAGGTCCTGCTTGCTTAAATTTCCGCCGACATCCTCTATATGGTATTGAATATGAAACTCACTGTCCGGAATACTGTACACAAAGGTGATCCCTTTCCCCTTGCTGATTTCCCTGCTTTTTTCTTTGCCGGGCTCGCTCTTATATTCGGTGTACAACAGCTCCGCTCCGTTGACTTTCAGTTTTTCCGTCTTCACTCCGTCTTCTTGGGAAGGGCTCCGAAGGATCACCGTTTTTCCATCGGATTTGATGGCCTGAACCAGCAACTGGTTACTGCCATGTTTGTAAGTGCTGAACAGGTTCCAATGGTTGCCGGACAGCTGCAGCGGATGCATTGCGTAACCTTTGCCCGATTCGCCGGCTTGCCGCTCCAATTGGTCTGTCAGGTTGGCCAGCTCCTCATCGGACAACGTAAGAGGGTCATACGTAAGGCTGGCGTTCTCGAACTTATACTTCTTCACTGTATCCAAAATTTTAACATGCTGCCCCTTTAACTGTTCGCGCAGTTTGGAGGATGCCGTAAAACTCAGGGACGATCTTTCGATGTTCGTTTTCCGATCCGGGTTTCCCTCCGCAATATAAAAGAGCGCGGCCTCCCCCTTCTTCAGAAGCTGTTTCGCCAGTTTGGCGCTCTTTAAGGATCGGAGTTGATCCTCGAGAGTATTGCCGGACGGACTCGTTTCGTCGAGCAGCTTCTCCTCATAAACCGTCTTTCCCTTGCTGTCGGTCAACGAATACATCTCGGAGGCGGCCATGGCCGAGGAAGCCGTTAACAGCATCCCCGTCAATCCAATTAGGATACCAGCTTTATATTTCATAGAAATGTCTCTCCTTTTTTGGTGTGCGGCAAAAGCGCACTGTGTTTTATGCAGGCCTGGCCAGGTCTGAACCAGGGGCGCGGACTATAGCAAGCAACTTCGTTCGTCGTTCGCTGCGGCAAGGGTCGACCCCTTCCTGCCCCTTTCTAAAGAGTACTACGCACGAGCCCCCTGCAAATGTGACATAAAAAAAAGGACCCGCATCTTGCGGGTCCCACCACCATCAGCCGAAAATGACCGGATCGGCAGCTTAAAGCTTATTCGCGTACATGATTTCCCCATACGTCCCGATAAAGATATATTTTCCGTACATCTTGATCCCGTCTTTCATCATTTCCGTCCCGAATATGCTCACGCCGGGATGCTTGTCGGGGATCGTAACCTTCCGCCACTGTACCCCGTCCTTGGAGACGTAATAATTATCGTAAAGATCGTACCCTCCCTCGCCCAATTCCTCGAAAGAATGGTACATCGCATAGAAAGACCCGTCAAACGCGGTGAGGAAGTTGAAGCCGTCTTTATCTTGGACCAGATTCGTTGTTTTCTTGGACCAATTTACACCGTCTTTCGATACCCACGTTTTGGTAGGGATATATTGGTTTGCAACGACATAGGTGCTGCCGTTCCAGGCCAGAAACACTTCGCTCATGTCCAGCGTCTTCAGCAGCTTCCAATGGACACCATCCGTCGTCTGCATGATCTTCGTCGTCGAGGGTTTATATTCGTTATAAACCTGGAATGTGGCGAGCAGCCGCTTGCCGTCCCAAACCATCGAGGTCAGCCAATCGTTACTAACGCTGTCAACCCGCGTCCAAGACACTCCGTCCTTGGAAGTGTACACGCCGTACACCTGGTCGGAGGCGACGAAAAATTTGCCCGCCCACATCACGTTGCGCAAGTCGCCGAATTGATCCCTAAACTTGATTTTCGCCGGCTTCCAGGTCGTTCCGTCCGCGGAATAATAAGCCCCGCCATTGCCGACGGCAACGAACTTGTTAGCCCCCCAGGCGACATCGAACAGGCTCGCTCTTCCGAGCCTGCCTCGGTAAGCGAACGGGCTGCTGCTTCTCCATGTCTTCCCGTCGTCCGTGTAGATCACGCTGCCGTACGAGCCCACGGCGACCGTTCGTTTGCCGTTCGTGGCCAAACCGTTGAAATCCCCGCTCGTCGCCGTACCGATCATCCGATAGCTCCACGAGGATCCATCTTTCGTATAGATCGAATATGTTCCGTCGGGGTGATCCTGCCGATCGTTCGAACCGATCCCGGCGAAACCGCTTTTTACGGGGTAAATGGTATAGATATTGGCATGAAGATAAGACAAGTCTACCTTCCTCCAACTGGCGCCATCCCTTGACGTATAAGCGACGTTGATATTCACCCCTTCGTTGTTGCCGGAGGCTCCGGTGACAATATACATGTTGTTGCCGTAAACGATGGTCTGCAATTGAACGCCGTTAGGCGACTTTCCTTGTTTCTTCCAAGTCGTCCCGTCCGTTGAAGTGTAAATGCCGTTACCGACACCGATGTATTGATGGCCCGTCCAGACCAGATCGCGGACCCCGGCGGCGGCATTATAGGTTTTGGCGGACCATCCGAGGCCGTCCTTGGAAACGAGGACGTAATTTTGATCATAGCTGCTTACGAAGTAAGTCCCGTTCACATATTTCAGGGTGTTCCAGCCGCGCTCGCTTTTTAACGTATATGAGGTCGCCCAGTTTTCCCCGTCTTTTGACGTAAACACATGTTTCGTTCCCAAAGCCACGAATCCGCCCTGGCCCCATGCCAGATTCTCGATCGTTTCGCCCGGGTTAAAGTCCAGCTTCGTCCAAGTTAAACCGTCTGTGGAAACAAAGCCTTCGGAAGGCTTGCGGTAAAGGTCCATGTCGTATTCCGTATTGTTGCCGAACATGACATATTTCGTTCCATCCCATTCGATAGTCGTCAAATGATAATTCCCGAATTTCGAGAGGGCCTTCCAGCTTACCCCGTCCTTCGACTTCATGACCGTGCCGTATGGACCGACGGCTATGTATTCGTTGTTATTCCCCTTTGTCAGCGCATAGGGCGCGTTGGAGCTAAAGGTCGTGTCCAGCGTCCAGCCTTCGCCCATCGAAACGGCCGGCTCCTGCAGCGTAATCGAGTCGAGTTCCGGGTAGGCCCCTAAAGCATCCGCCTGCGGGACAGCTCCCCCCCATAACGACAATAAGAATGACAGACAAACGACCATGACGAGCGCACTTCTTCTCATGTTTCCCTCCTGTTGTTGACGTCTTGTTGTTTAGAATTATTTTCATCTTAGTCGTTTTTTGTCGAATTGTGATGGGTCTTTATACCTATTAGCAAGAAAAAACATAACCAATGGCCCAAAACGACCGATTGGTTATGTCCGATAAAAGTCACATATTAATTTACAACTTTTTCACTGGGCGCAATACCGCATAGCCATATCCCTCGGGAAAATGACGCTGGTAATCCTGCTTAACGTCCTCATCCCATTCATACCCTCTGCTCTTCGGGTCAAAATTCCAGGCGGTATGTTCAACGGCCCCCATGACGGCGCCGTTATCCTTGAGGTAATCGAAAGGCGGATGAAAGAAAACCAGATATTCCGATTCGGGGATCTCTTTACATTCCATCCCGTCCGGAATAGCTCCCTGGTAGTCCAGGGCAACGGGAATTCCGTACAGATAGCCTTTTTGCCCGTCCCGATAAAACCATCCCGCCGTCTGGCCCAATTGCCCCGGCAAGGCCAGGTTGGACATGCTGTCCAGAACGCCGGCGATCTCATCGCAGTTGTGACCGTTTTGCCAGAACGACCCATAATTTTGTACGTCTAAATCCCAAATTCCAATAAACTTGTGTGCCGGAATGTACTCGACTTTGATCTCGACCGGTTGTACCCGTGAGTTGCTCATCTTGCCACGCTCCTTGGTCAAATAATAATGATAAGGCGAAAATACCTCCTGACGAATGGCCAATGGAATGGGCCGGGGCGCCTTGCGGTAAGCCGCCGGGGTAACCCGGAACGCCTTGACAAACGCTCGGGTAAAAGACTCCTGTGAGGAGAAACCATACTTTACGGCAATATCCAGCACGCGCTCGTCCGTGTCGCGGAGCTCCAAAGCGGCACGGCTGATCTTTCGTGTCCAGATATAATCCCGCAGCGTCATCCCCGTTAACTCGTTGAATTGCCTGGAACAATAATAGGGCGAGTATCCCAACTGCTCGGACATCTTCAGGAGAGATGCGGTTTCCGTGATATTGGCGTCCACCCAGTCCACCATAAGCTGGACCATTTCATTCCACTCGTACATGAGAGATTTCCTCCTTCCAACAGCATCATAGCAAAACGGTTTCCCGGCCTTTTGATCTGAGTTGCACTGCTTTTCGGGAACGCGGCTTTCTTATGTACACTTGTCATATTAGTGAATTTTTCGCACAATGATAATACCACAAGCCCTAAAATAGCAAAGATGATCATCCCCGAACAGGAGGAACTATATCATGAAACTCAGAGTGTCCGCAGTACAATATCAGCTTCAGACCATCGCATCGTTTGACGATTTCGCGAAACAATCGGAGCATTACATTAAAACAGCCGAGGAGTTCGGCGCCGAGTTCGTGTTATTTCCCGAGTTCTTCACGACCCAGCTGATGTCGATCGGAGACAAAGACGGTCACGCCTTGACCATCAACGACTTGCCCGATTTTACCGAGGCGTATTTGAACTTGTTCTCCTCCCTGGCCAAGCGGACAAACCTGCATATTATCGGAGGAACGCACGTCATCCGTAAGGAGGATCGGCTCTACAATGTCGCCCACCTGTTCTATCCGGATGGAACCATAGCGGCACAACCCAAGCTGCATATTACCCCCACCGAAGTGAACGAGTGGAAAATGGCCCCCGGCGATGGCCTGCAAGTGTTCCAGACGAGCAAGGGGACTATCGCCATGCTGACCTGCTATGACATCGAGTTCCCGGAAATTGTGCGAATGGCCAAAGCAAAGGGCGCGGACGTCATCTTTTGTCCTTCCTGTACCGACGATCGCCACGGCTTCCACCGCGTCCGCTACACCAGCCATGCCCGAGCGATTGAGAACCAGGTTTACGTCGTTCTGACCGGAACGGTCGGTTCGCTGCCGACGGTGGATTTCATGCGGGCGAACTTCGGGCAGGCGGCGATCATCACCCCGAACGACATTCCGTTTCCGCCCCGTGGTATATTGGCGGAAGGCGAGATCAACCAGGATATGATCATCACCGCCGATCTGGATCTCGACCTGCTGTACCAGGTTCGGGAGCAGGGCTCCGTCACGACGTGGCGCGACCGGAGAACCGATCTTTATCCGGACTGGAACTAAGGCGGGCCTGGGAAAATGGATATGTACCGCAAGGAATTTTACGTGTTTGACCAGGATCAGCCCGTCCCGGCGGTCATTCGTAATTATACGGAGCGGGACTTTCCCGCGCTGATCCGGATTCAACAGGAAAGCTTCCCGCCGCCGTTTCCGTCCGAATTGTGGTGGAACGCGGAACAGCTGAGCAACCATGTGGCGCTTTTTCCGGAAGGGGCGTTATGCATCGAGGTGAACGGCGAAATCGCCGGATCGATGACGGGTCTGCTCGTGGACTTCGATCCCGCTCACCCCGAACATACCTGGGAGGAAGTGACGGACGGCGGATATATCCGCAACCATAACCCTAACGGAAACACCCTCTATGTCGTGGATATCTGCGTACGCCCGTCCCAACGAAAGCTAGGGCTTGGCAAATGGCTGATGTCCTCCATGTACGACGTGGTGGTCCACAAGGGGGTGGACCGGCTGCTCGGCGGAGGCCGAATGCCCGGCTACCACAAGAAGAAGCACGAGATGACGGCGGACCAATACCTCGCTGCCGTGGTTAAAGGCGAGCTGAAAGATCCCGTGATCACCTTTTTAATGCGCTGCGGGCGTACGCCCGTGCAAGTCGTGGCGAACTACCTGGAGGACGAAGAATCTTGCCATTACGGCGCGTTAATGGAATGGAGAAATCCGTTCCGCATGACAAAATAAATTAAGAATGAGGTGCGCAGAATCTATGGAATACCGCAGAATTACGAGTATCGAGGACCCTTTGTTTAAGCAGATGCACCAGCTCATGCAGGATATTTTCCCACCCGAGGAAGTGCTTGAGTTCTGCCTTTGGAAAGAGCCGCTGGAGGATCCGGGCATCCGCGTCTTCGTTGCCGTTCATGACGGTCAAGTCTGCGGCGCAACGGAATACCGCTTCTATGAGGATTTCAATGTGGCGATGACCGACTTTACCATTATCGGGCGCGCCGGACTGGGGATCGGCCGCTTCCTCAGCCAAAAACGGCTGGAGGATTTGAACGCGCTGGCCCAAGCCAACGGCAAACCGCTGCTGGGCATGTTCGCCGAGATCTACGACCCTTACCGGGTGGAGCAGTACGAATTCGGCGGCGTAAAGCCGATGGATCCGTTTGTCCGCCGTGAAGTGCTGTCGCATTTGGGGTACAAACGCCTCGACTTCCCTTACGTTCACCCTTCCTGGAACAACGACGGGGAAGCCGTCACCGGGCTCGACCTGTGCTTCCTTCCGACCGACGACAGCCTGAGCGAGCTGCCGACGGAGCTGATCGTGAAGTTTTTGCGCCGTTACTACACCGTCCTGCCGAACAAGCCGCAGGCGTGGCACGACATGGTCGGGCAGCTGGAGGCGAAGGAGAGCGCGGCGCTGCTGCCGATCTGACCTTTTGTCAGTCCTGCATGCCGGCGTCACCTGCAAACTAACGGGAAAACCTCCCGTTAATTTACCGCACTTGGCCCTTGGATCGGATTTAGCGGGAAAAGTTCCATCTAATTCGAAGCGGAGTTGCGAATATACGCTATTTTAGGCGAATTAGCGGGAGGTTTTCCTGCTAATTCGCTTCAGCCTCCGCCTTAGCGTCAAAATAACGGGAGAAATTCCCGGTAATCGCACCCCTGCCCAGGTACAAGCCTGGGCAAGGAGAAGCCGCCGAACAAACAACCCTGAAACCGCCACGCGGCGGCCATCAGGGTTGTTTGCGTACTCCATCATTTATTTAGATTCCGCCGTCATGTTGATCTTCAACACATCGCCCGGCCGACCGCCGAAGACGATGAGGCCGTCCTCCGGCAGAACCGCGGTGCGGCTGCCGCCGGCGGCGGAGAAGCTCACCAGCGCGCCTTTCGCATCATAGACGACGAATCCCGCATGCTGCGGCTGATCGACCGTCATGGTCCGGCCTGCCGCCTCGCCGCCGATTTTGAACCAGCGTGCGCCGCCGCTCTCGGCCGGAATCGTGACGATGGACGAATCCCCGCCATAGATCGGCTTCACGGCGGCCTCCCCGACATACGTCCGGCCGGCGGCCCGCAAATATTCGACGCCGTCCTTGCGGAAGAACTCCAGATCGAAGGCATCGCGGCCGTTCATGACCGGAATTTCGGCGACGTTGACGGCGTGGTCTTCGTTCGTGATCTTTGCCCCGTTGGCATAGCCGCCGTCCTCGTTAAGCTCGATCTTCTTGGTCAGAACCGAAGGCGACAGGTAGAACAACGAATTGATCTTTTCGTCCAACGCATAGTAGGTCCGTCCATTCCGCTCCTTCCAAGCCTTGGAGACCGTCTCTGTCACCGGGTTATCGGCCAGCTTCTGGTACTCGTAATAAGCCATGACAGCCTGCCCGAGACCCGGAAACTCCAGGTGGCTTTTGACGCGGATGTACGTATGACCGTTCGTCTGTTCGTCGAAGCTGATGACGGTGCGGCCATCCGCACCCGTAAACTCGTCCCCGCCGGTGTACACGTACGTTTGCTCCGGAATCAAGCCCATCAGCGCGGGCAGCTTCACCTCCCCGTCGTCCACCGTGATCCGAAGTGTGGAGCCCACCGTTCCATACCATCCGGCATAGGCGCGCAAGCGGTCCGGCATGTCTTTTTTCACGGGCTCGGAGAAGGTTGGGGCCGGCAAAATCTCGGCGATGTCCCCCTTCTGTTTCAGGTAGGCCAGCAATATGTTCGTCGCCGCGGCCGTATTATAGACGGACGAACCGCCCGAGGTGAGCAAGGCTATGGAGACGTCCTCTTCCGGCAGCGCGATCAGCGCCGAGTGGTACATCAGCGTGTCCCCGCCTTTGGTCAACGCCTTGATGCCGTAGTCGCCGAACGGGGCCAGATCGACCGAATCCCAACCGAGCCCGTAACCGAACGTGTTCGTCTTGTCTTTGACCCAGACGCCTCTGCGGTACTCCGGCTGCTGCATAG
Source organism: Paenibacillus faecis (assembly GCF_008084145.1). Taxonomy (GTDB): domain Bacteria; phylum Bacillota; class Bacilli; order Paenibacillales; family Paenibacillaceae; genus Fontibacillus; species Fontibacillus faecis. Next base: position 629,583 of record NZ_VSDO01000003.1, read on the forward strand.
CCGAGGCCGACGCTGCCGACAGCAGCTCGGGCTTCTCCCCCGTCAGCACTTCCGCGAACAGAGTCAACTCTTCGGCGGTCGAGTAGACGCCGCCGGTTCCGATCACGTTCGCGTTCTCCGGGGGCAGAGCGCCGGCGATCCCGGGGAAGCGAATCGGGTACAAGCGGCCGCGGTCGAACTCGTCCAGCGGCGTCTTCGTCGACGTCAGCTGCAGAGGCTCGCCGACATGACGAGCCAGGAACTCGCTGTAGCTCATTCCGCTCACTCGTTCCACGAGAATCTCCAACAATTGAAACCCGTCATTGGCGTAAACGGAGTATTCGCCCGGGTCGGATTTCAGCCGCTGGGACCGCAGGTTCTCAAGCAATTGGTCATGGTTCCCGGTATCGTTATCATCCAGCAGCATGCTGTTTTTGTAGTGAGAACCGTACAACCCCGCCGAGTGATTCATCAGCATGCGGGGCGTAATCCGTTTATACCGTTCGTCAGCCATTTTGAACTCGGGGATATACGCCGTCAGCGGCTCGTCGATATTTATCTTGCCGGCGTCCGCCAACATCATCGCCGCGGCGGTCACGTACATTTTGCTGACCGAGCCGATCCCGAACATCGCTTCTTTCGCTACAGGCGTCTTGCTCCCCGACTCCGTCACTCCGAGCCCTCCGGACAGCACGACTTTCCCTTCGTCCCGGATCGCATACTGCACGCCGGTTACGCCGTAGTTGTCCACGAGGACTTCCGCCAGTTGGCGGGCCTTGGTCCCGGTCAGATCATTTACCGCCGAGCCGCCGCTGGCCCGGGCGGCCTCTTCCGCGACCGGAAGCGCCAGCAGCAGAGCCGCCATCACTCCCGCACTCATCCGTTTCCACATCTTCATGGTTCGCCTCTCCCTCTCTCTGTTCGGATTCAGATCTTGCTTCTCATCATACAAAGAGTAAGTACAGAACGGACGAAAATGCCCTGAAACGAAAAAAAGAACCCCCGAACGGCATTAAGCCGGGGATTCCTGCGCGCTCAAGGGAAGAACGACCATGTTGTCGAACGTCCGCGATTCGGTTTCAATCGTCATATGGCCGCCGTATTTTTCGCAAATCCGCTGAATGTTCGTCAATCCGTAGCCGTGATAATCCGGATTCGCCTTCCGGCTGCGCAAATCCGATACCTCCTGGTCCACATGATTGCGAATGCGAACGAACAAGGCGGACTCGGTCGAACGGACCCGAATCTGAATATACCGGTCTTCGGCGATTTTAACTTTTTTGGACGCCTCGATGGCGTTATCCAGCATGTTCCCCAGCACCACGCACAAGTCGTACCGTTCGATGCCAAGGTTCGGGGTATAAAGCCGGAGCTCCGTGTCGATTCGGACACCATTGGCCTGCCCGATGTTGAGGGCGTTGGTTACCAGCGCGTCGACGGCCAGATTGCCGGTGTTTACCCGGTGGTAGGCATCTTCAATCTTGTTTAGCGTTACGCGGATATGCTCATTGGCTTCGTCCGTCCTGCCCTGTGCAATGCATTCCGCCACGTATAAGAACTGCTGATTTGTATCATGAATGATTCGTTTGACTTTTTTGAAGCTGTGCACGGTTTTTTCATAGTTGGCGTCCTGATAATCCATCTGATGCTGAAGCTGGGCATTCTCGTGGAGCAGTTGGAACTTGGCGATAACGGTATCGAGAATATAGACGACCAGCACGTTTAAGACAATAAAGCCGAACACCGAGAGGAAATAGTGAATATTCTTCTCGCTGTAGGCCGTCAGCACATTCACCTGATAGATGCTGATGACCGGTACGCTCAGGAACAACAGATAATAGCGGGAATCGAGGGGATAATTTTTTCGTTTGGCCAAAAAACGAATCATCTGAACGACGGCAAACATGACTGTACAGCTGACCAGCAAGCTCATGGCAAACAGTCGCTGCCCCGGTTTGGTTATCCAGTCCGAAGGGTCCGCCGTCACGGCAACGGAAGGCTCGATCAAATAGAGGGAAATGGAGTTCACCAGTGTGAGCAGGACCGCATAAAGCACGGAAAACATGATTTTCAGCTTGAGCTCCGCCTCGAACCCCAGTGCCAGGGAAAAGATGACCACGAGTCCCAGCAGCGAGGACCAGAGCGGAGTAATATAAACGGACATATACATCATGTTTAAGAAAACAAAGGCTATCATGTACACCCACTTCGACGGCTTGCCGCTCTCCTTGCCGAAGACGGAATTGAAGTAGAAATTCACCTGGACGGCCATAACCAGCGTGATCCCCAGGTTCAGCAGTGGCAGTATAAGGAGTTCCATGATCTCAATCCGCCCTCATCACCATAAATTTTGTGCAGGCATCCTTGACCTCTTTGATCTTGGAACGCCCGATGGGAAGCTCCATCCCGTTCGACATCACGACTTGGCCGCCGGCAAATTTATGCACGTGGAGCAGGTTAATCAGAACGGCGCGGTGAATTTGTAAAAAACGGTTCTCTTTCAGCGCCGTCGCGTAGCTGGAAATCAGTCCCCGGCCCTCGTGGACGGCATGGAGCGTGGTGAATTTCAGTTTGCCTTTGACCGTCAGGCTTTTGACAGCTTCGATGGCAATGATGTCATCCTGCCGAAGAACGATCTCCTCATGCGTCGATTTGATGATTAAAATGTCTTGCTCGCGTTCTTCAAAATAACGGCACAGCTTCAGCATCTTCTCCTCAAAGAGGTCCGGTTCGACCGGCTTGATCAGATATTGAAAAGTGACGACATCGAAGCTTTCCAGCATATATTCGGCGTAACTCGTCAGGAATACGATCTGTTCGCCGATCCGCTTCATCTCTCTCAGCTTTCGGGCGGTCTGGATCCCGTTCAGTCCGTTATTCATTTCAATGTCGAGGATGAGAATGTGAAAGGATTGTTCCCCGCTCTCATAATGCGCTATCAATTGTTCGCCGGACTCGAACGGCACGGCCTCAAATTCAACGCCGCTCTTGACCGACAAAGCCAGCAGCATCCGCTTGACCCGCTCTCTCTGCAGCGCTTCGTCGTCGCATATGGCAACCCGGTACATGCTTGTCTCACCCTTTCCTTCGGTGATGGAACATTTAGTTCTAGCGTAACATCCGGCCGCCCCGGCAGCAACAGAGCTTGGCAATTCAGCCCGGCTTGGGAGAGATGGGGATCATCGCATTCACGCCAAATTTTTTTTGCACATATTGTTCAGATTGGACCGGCGCCCGGCATCTCTATATCATGGCAGCAACATTTATCCGTCAGCGGGAGGCACACTTGTGGAAGCAAAGGAAGCAAAGGAAACAAGGGAACAAATCATGGAGGAAGACCTAGGGTTGGTGGAACGGGCCCGGCAGGGAGATACAGAGGCTTTCGGCGTGTTGATCGAACGCCACCGGGACAAGGCGCGCGGCATCGCCGAGCGGATGACCGGAGATCCGCATATGGCCGACGACATCGTCCAGGACGCGCTCATTCGCGCATTCATGCATGTCGGATCGCTGGTCGATGCAAGCCGGTTCCTTCCGTGGTTCCACCGGATTGTCCGCAACCAGGCGAACATGCGGCTCCGGCGCGGCGGCCCGTACCGCAAGGAGAAGCCGTTGTCGGCGTGGGATAAAACGCACGCGGAAAGGGTGGATTGGGAGAACCTCGACAGCATTCTCGGCCACTTGACGCGATCCGCATCCGAGGCGGCCCGCACCGAGCACGACCCGGCCGAACATTTGCTGCGGAAGGAGCTCTACGAGACGATTCGCGCCGTTCTTCACTGCCTGACACGCAAGGAGCGGTCCATTTTCGTGGCCTATTTCTTCCGTCAGCTGTCGCCGGACGAGATCGCCGCGATGCACCGGATGCCGGTCGGCTCCATCTACACCTATCTTCACCGTTCCCGCCGCAAGCTTCGTGAAGAGCATGTCCGCATCTCGCTCGGTCTGCTGCCCGAAAAGGAGGGAATGGCTATGAAACGGAGACGAATTCTGGACCTACCGCCGTGGCCCGCGCATGCAACGACCGCCGTCTCCCTGATCGACCGGATCGGCCATTTGCTGGCCGCACTCGGCGATCCTTGGGACACGGCGGAATTGATGGGTCTGTCGGGGTTTGCGTTTCGGATGAAAATTTCGAACAAAACCACATTCGCCGACGGGATCTATGTCTACGATTGGCGGATGACGATACACTCGGTTTTGCAAACGCTCGGATACCAATCATCCATCTTATGCGGCCAGCTCGCCGAATCCCCCGTTCCGCTGCTGGCGGCGGCCGAACGGTTTCCCGTCGTGCTGCCGATCGAAGAAGCCCTGTTGCCGTTCATCCGCAAATATATCGAACTGGGCAGGCCGGTGCTGTACTTCGATACGTTCGCCACAAAACCTTATGTGCACGAATGGGCCCTGATTTACGGTTATGACGACGAAGCGCGTGAAGTCATATTAACCGATCTGATGAAGCCGGAGGGAAAACGGATCTCCTATGACGACCTCGCGGAAAACCCGCTGCGCTTCCTCGTAGGCATCGACGGAGAGGCGAAGGCCTTCGTTCCGGCAAGGCCGTCCACGGCGAACGGAACGGAAGCCGCCGCGGCCGAACGGGTCGAGCGGACCGAACGGGCGATCCGCGAAGCGGTGCGTTATTCCCGCGAGGGCTGCGAATATCGCCCTATGACGGGGTATTTAACCTACACGTCGGGGCTCGCCGCGTATGACCGCTGGATTGGCCATCTCCAGTCCGGACACGCCAACCGGTACGGCATGGGGCAGTTGGCCTTCGTGTATGCGGATACGAGGCGGTATGCGGCGGACTATTTGCGGCGTGTGCCGCTTGAAGGCGAAGCCATGCGGCTTGCGCTGCTGGCATCGGAAGCTTATGAACAGGCCGCCGCATCGCTCGCCGCGTTAAGCAAGGACGTACCGTTCATACGCTCGACCGAGCTGCTTACCGATGAGCTGCGGGCCGTTTGCATTTCCCGACTTACGCAAGCGAAGGAATTCGAAACCGCCGCGGTCGGTTATCTGGAGAAAGCGATATGTGAATTGGAAAAGGAGAAATGAGCCGTGGCGCCAACAAAGATGAAGCTTCGCTATTTGACGCAGTTTGACCCTATGCGGGATCTCCTGGATGCAAAGACTTCGTTTGAGCAGACTCATCCGGAGGTAGAAATTTCGATCGAGCAGGCTGCCGATAACTTCGAATCGATGCAGGTATTCAAATCCGGCGAGTGTCCGGATATTATGGATGGCGGCGGATGGTATCTTTTTAATCAAAAGGGGTTATTCGTGGACTTGATGCCGTTCGTGGAGAGAGAGCCCGGTTTGGCGGACGATCTGCAGCCCGGGATTATGCGGGTGGCGCGTAAGGATGGAAATCTTCCGGGGCTCCCTATCGATATCGCACTCCCGCTGATGGTGATCCATAAGGAGATGTTCGAGAAGGCCGGTGTTCCGCTTCCCTCCGACGACTGGACGTGGGACGAAATGATTGAAATGGCCAAGCAGCTAACGATTCGCGACGAGGACGGGATCGCAACGCAATTCGGGCTCGGTATCGGCCAGGATATCGAGGAGATCGAGCCGTTCATCCTGCGAAATGGCGGACGTTATTTGTCGCCGGACGGCTCCACGACACTAGGATACGCGGACAGCCCCGCATCGATCGAGGCCATGCAGCGCGTAATCGACGCTTTCCGAGTTCACCGCGTCACCCGTAAACCGGGCGAACCGTCGAAGGCGGGGGACTTGCATGAAGGATTCGCGATTGCGCTGGGCTACACCTGGTACGTCGGGAACCTGATCCGGTTCGGGTTGGACGGAAGATTTCAGATCGTCCGCTTGCCCCGGATGCCGCGCGCCGAGGAGGCGAATATGATTTATATGGGCGCCGCCGGGATTACGACCAAGTGCGAGCATCCGGAGCTGGCATGGCAATTCCTTAAGCATTACATTCTCGAACGCCCCGAACGGTTCCGGCAGACGCAGACGCTGCCGTTGACAAAGTCGCTGGCCAGCGACAGCGGGATGACGGAACACCCGATCTGGGCCAAGTTTATAGAAGAACTGGATCATGTGCAGGCGAGCGGCTTTTACCTGAACGAGAAATGGAATTCTTCGCGGCAGCTCATCAATGAGGAAATTCAACGCATGATTCTTAACGAGGCGGACGTCGCCCAAACGATGCGCTCCTGGAGCAGGTATGCATAGAGGATACCCCTTTCACGGGAAATTCCCCCGTGAAGGGAGGCTGTGCGGGAGGAGAGGTGAGTGGGCAGGATAACCCCGAAACAAGATATCGGCAGCCATACCGTGTAATGGCTGTTTTTTCGGCTATTACCCGCCCGCGGCACTAGTTGTTGCATTAACCCGAAGGGCTAATCGCCGTAACCGCCTCTCTTTGAAGCCGGGCTGGTGGATAAGGGCCTTTTGAGGCGCTATTTTGTCGAAGTTGGCTCTTCGAGGTGAAATAGAGGTCATTTGGGGCCTTATTTTAGAGAAAGTCGGGCAAAAACTTGATTTTTAAGCTCGCACCAGAGAAATAAGGCCCTTTTTGACCGCTATTCTTCCCGAAAAAGCAAATCTGGACGAAATAGCAGCCCAAAACGCCGCTATTATAGCCGGCGGCCAGAGAGATTAGCGGATCGACAGCACCATGCCAGGTTTAATGCAACTCCTGTAGGCCGCAAGCCCGTTTCCGGTATAACGGGAGGGGCGTTTTCACCTTATTCCCCGTCCTGCGGCCAACCGCCCCACAAGTTCCCCATATGTCCATCCGGATCCCTAAAGGTGAAGCTGTAACCGCCTTGGGGTTTAAACACCATTTCCCCCACTTCCGCCCCCAGCTTCCTTAATTCTTCATAAGCTTCATGAATATTGTCCACCTGTAACGAAATGATCGGCTGAAGCCGCCCCTGGCTGTCCGTGAAGTCCAGCTTGGGGACCTCGGGCGAGTAAATCAGTCCCAGGCCGACTCCCCCGACATTTAACCAAGCCTCCGGGTCCCCCGGGGTATAGTCGAACGTGAACGGAATGCCCAGCATCTGCGTGTACCATCTCACGGAAGCGTCCAGATCACGTACGGGCAATTGGACGACAGCATAGTTTTTTACGTGGAATGCCATAATACTCCTCCTCTACAAGTTGTCCCCTCATTATAAACGAACGCCAGCCTTATCTTTCTCTTCCTTTCCCGGTCGCACTTTCGGGGCGGTAACCGCCTCTTACCCCTCAAACCGCTGCGTCTTGTACCACTTTGTTTTCCGTCCCGTCGCTTTATCGACGACCATGGAATAGAAGGCGCGCAGGGAAATCAGCAGGAATAGTTGAGCATAGGTGAAATAAGAGAGGCAAGATAAAATAAAGTTTTGCGTCGTGCTCTGCCCGATATCCGTGGCCAGCGCCAGATTGATCTGCAGTACAAACAGGTAATACATCAGTCCCCAAGCAATCATCAGGTACACGTACAGATCGTCCGCAAATTGGAACGGCATCGCCACCTCGGGATTAAACAACCCGATGAAGCCGTAAATCAAATTCATGACGATAATGATGTCCGAAATGATAATGGCCAGCAAAAACCAGAAGTAACTCGCCGTATAGTACAGCACGTGCAGTTTGATGCGCCAGCTGGACCGGTTGAACAAATGGTGGAGATTACCGATCACGACGGAAAAATTCCCCTTGGCCCACCGCTCCCGCTGCTTCAAGTACACGCCGAGCTGTTCGGGCTCCTGCTGATACGCCTCCGCCTGGGGCGCCAGCGCGATAAGCTGCCCTCTCGTCAAAATCTCGAACGAAATGGCCGTATCCTCCGTAATCGCCTCCGTATCCCAACCGCCGATGTCCCGGATCAAATCCGTTTTGATGATAAAGTTCGTCCCGGGAATCGTGCCCAGTTTAAACAGCTCCCATAATCCGGTGTGATAAATCCGTTGGGCCGTAACCAGTTCAAGGTTAATGCATTTGGACAGGAGGTTCTGCCCGCGGTTTCTCGCCTTGTTCCGTCCAAAGACCGCGCCGTAATTCTCCGGGTCTTCCATCGCCTTCTCGACCAGAAAAAACAAAGCGTTGCGCTCGGGCGCCGCGTCGGCGTCAAAAATACAGATCCACTCGTGTTTCGCATACTGCAGCGCGTCGTTGAGCGCACCGGATTTTCCGCCGGTTCCCGTCCGTTCAAAGATCATAAAGTCCCGGTCCCGAAACGCTTCCTTGCTTTTCAGCGCCTTTAGCTTTCCGGCGGTATCGTCACTGCAGTTATCGGCAATAACGATGAGCTGCACTTTCTCCTTCGGGTAATTCAGCCGCAAAATATTCTCCGCCGTCGCCGCGATCACCAGTTCTTCATTGTGCGCGGGCACCATGACAGTGATTGTAGGGAAGTGCTCCATTTGCTCCGGACCGGGAACCGTCCAATCCTTGCGGCTTTGTTTAAAAATAAAGCGGACGGCGCCCCACATGATCACAATCGATTGAAATACGGCCGCCCAAATACTAATTATTGAAAACACCAATAATAAATCAGCCACGGACTTTCCTCCGGTCATATTTTCGATTTACGCGTCTCCGAAAGACCAGCGTTGCAATAAACAATACCAGAACCGCAGCGGCAAAAATCAGGCTGACGATCCGGCATAGCGGAATAAACCAGGCGGTATAAGCCATCTCCTACTCCTCCTGTTGCATATCACCCTTTATGAATCGCGGGTCACTTTAAATATATTCTCCGATCAGGTCCGTCTCCGTATTGCGTTCAAGCGCGGATATGACCGCGTCGGTATCTTCATATTTGCTGAACTGTTCCTTCGTAAAGACCAGGGCTCCGGCGCGGATTACCAGCTTCAAATCCCGGTCCTTCCGGTCCAGGAAGGGAATGTCCATCAAGGCGTTTTTGATCCGGTCCGTCAGTTCCTTCAAATACTCGTGATTCGTCATCGGGAACAGAACAATAAATCTCCCCTGGTCCAGCCCGAACTTATAATCCTCGTAGCGGATTTGCTTCTGAATCTCCTCCGACAAGGAAGCGAGCAGCCGGGCATATCCTTGGGAGCCGAGCGATTCCCGCACCATCGGCAAAAAATCGATCTTAAACATAGCCAGACAGAAACGGTATGTATCGGAATACCGGTTGGCCAGATTCGACTGTTTCACAAGCGTTTGGGCAAAAGCTTCCTTATTCCCGAGCGAAGTATCCAAATCCACTTCCGGGTTTCTGCGCTGCAGTTCGTCAAGCCGCTCCATCATCCGCTTGGTGCGGATCAATCCGGCCTTGATAAACGCGGCGGCGGCCATATAGGCCGGGGGCAGCCACAGCCAGGATAGCGACAACACGTCCACCTCGGCATAAGACGCCAACCACACGAAATAGGCCACCAAATAAACGAAAATACAGACGACAGCCACCCCGGCCGGGAGTAAAAAACCGAGCAGCAGAGCCGCCAGGCTGCCTATACTGAACACCAATTCGAATGCCGTAAAAGATTGCTCCCGGAATATATTCACAAATACCAGCAGCACCTGGATGACCGCCAACCCGATCAGCAGGCTGTATCCCCAGACCATGCGCTGGATTAATCTCCTATTTCTCATGCCCACCTCTAAAATGTTTAAAAGTCATTACTTTCTCTTCAACGCATACTCCCCCAGGAGGGGGAGCAGATTATCAAAAATGTGGGTATTGGCCTCAAACACATACCCTCCAGGATAGCGGGAATCGCGCCCCTTGAAGGTCAGCATTCGTTTGTACAGTTGTTCGGCAAAAGACCGGTCCCCTTGTTGAAGGGCGAACTGGATGGCGAGGCCGTAAACCGAAGGGGACTCATACGTCACGGCCGCCGTCCGGTCGGCTCGCCTGTATTGTCCGAACAGTTTGCCCGTTTGTTTGAACTTCTGCTTCAGGAATTGATGCAGCGCCCCTTGATCTCTTTTCGTCTTCCCGGTATGAATGGCTACCATCAGCTGGTCAATCATATTTACGCTGGCTTCATACGAATACTCTCCGCTGACCACGTTGAACGACTTGGGATAAAATACACCGTCATCCGGCATGTCCTGCAGCAGCGTCTGATACCGCAGGTAGGTCTCCTCGTGCAGCACCTCTTCTTGCACGAGCCTCTTTAGCGTAGACAAATCCACATAGGCCAGAGCCAAAGTATCCGGGGACTCCTCTCTGGCGAAATCGTAGAAATCCACGAGGTATCCGTTTTTTTGCGAGTGGATCAGCAAGGTTTCCGTTAACCCCTTCGCCTTTGCACGCCACTCGGGATGACCCTTCCACTTCCCGGCCCCTTCCAGTAAAGCCCCAATAATCCGCAAGTCGTCGCCAAGCGCGTTCGTGCTGACCTCCAAACTTCCGTCAGGGCTTAGTTTCCAAGCGATGTAACTTTGATCCTTCGTGAAATAGCGGTCCAACGTTTCAAAGCTCTTATCAAAAGCGGCCTCATCGTTACCGGCTAGCGCCGCCTGCATCCATAACCCAAGCGACTCGGAGAGCGCCTCTCGTCCCGCCGCCATTTCCGGACTGACCGAGGGGGACTCTTTTAAATAGGTAGCCAAGGTGCCGTTGGGATTGGTCATATGCTTCGCAACGAAACTTTTCGTCGACTCTTTGCCTTCCGCGTAGGACAAACATCCCCCGATCCCCAAAGCCGCACTCAATAATAACCCGAACCCCAAGCCTAAAATTTTACGTCTGCTTCGCCTTAACAAACTAGGACCCCCGTTCTGTTGTGTCTCTCGTAGTCGTGATGTTGACGCGGTCTTCTTGAGAGGCCGATCTATTTGGAGCCTGGTGCAGTATTCTGGAATTAAATGAAAGTTTAATGTTTCCTCCACGCATTGTATCATTTTTTATCTGTACAAAAACTGTACAAGCAAGAAAAAAATCTCCGCACGCCAAAATCCCCGGTGAAATCCACCGAGGATAACGGTTGAGTTTAAAGTTTGGGTCAGGCCAAATACTCCGCCATAATTTGTTCGATATCGTAGGGAGTTACCCCTTTCTTCACCGAAAATACCATCCCCGCCTGGTCCGGACTGTCAACCCGTTCCCCGCGTGCCTGGGCATGCAGGCTGAACAGGTCTTGCAGATCGGGTTTCCGCATCGAGGTCATGGCTTTGCCCATAAGGACCATCCCTTTTTGGTTTCCTTCCACATTGTTGTAGTAATGGGGATGTCGCGTTAACGAAAGATCCGTCCAGATCACCTTACGGGTTACCAGATCCATAATGACGGGAATCGCGATCTGCGTATCGGCGGTGACGTCGATCTTGTTCTCCACGGTGGATGGCTCGAATATTTCCCCGGAGCCCGGTTTTTTACGCATCATCCAGCCCGCGAAGCACTCCGGCAAATCGCAATAAGGCTGTTCCGTAAACGAGTGCAGGGTGGCCACGATATACCGGCCTCCGTAATCGACAATGGAAGGGATATGCAGGTCAATAAACTCGCAGGCGCCCTGAGGAGCCGACACGATATCCCCGCTATGAACGGCACGGTATTTGGACGAGCGCAGGTTCGTATAGGAAATATGCTCCACGTACTGCCAGTTGCGGTCATACATGACGGCGGACAGGTCGATATCCACGCGGCCGGTGGGCTTTCCGTCGACGTTCCCCTCTTTCCACCAATTGAAGAACCGGATCGTGTCCCCTTCGCCCATCGGGAGGCGGCTTCCCCGCACAAGAGTGCGCAGCGCCTTGCTCGCCGAGCGTTGCGAGAACGGAACATGATAATTCTTCAATTCCGGATCGACATAGACTTTCCCAAGCGGAGGGAGCAAGGAGAAACGCCGGACCAGCGCTTCCTCGCACAATCGTACCGCTTCCCGGCAGACAGCCTCATCGATTTCCGGAAGGGTATCGGGAATCGCAAAAGCGTTAGCCACCCTTCCTTTCGGGAAAAAGACGCGCAGATCCTGCGGCTCGTTTCGGCGGGCAAAATGGTTTTTTACCTGCAGCAGCACCGGAGTCGATACCTGGTCCACCACTTCGCCGAACGCCAGCAATACATATTCCGGGTCTTCGGCGGTCCGAACCAGGTGATCCAGTCTTCTGGCAAATTCGCCGGGACGCTGCGTTAACAGATCTATGAGCGTCCACATATTTCGGTACTGGAACGCCAGTTCGACGCTTCCGTTGAAGGTCGTAAAGGGCTTGTTGTTCCGTAAAATAGCAAAAGCTTCCTCACATCGGCGAAAACGGTGTTTGTATTCGGAAGGGTGAAGAATCTCGCCCAAACGAATCCAGCGTTCCTTATACCGGAGCATATCCTCCGTGATTTGACCGCACTGTTCCAGCAGGCCCAGCAGCAGTCTCCGTTCACGCCGTTTAAATTTGCGGAAGCGCGTCGCCTCCGCCAGGCTGACATCGCCGTCCGACCAGGCCACGGCCAACCGCAGGACATCGGTAGCGGTTTTAAAATACCGCCCGATCAGCCCCAAATTGGCCTTGTCATGCCTCATCAAGGAGGCCGCTACGAAAGCGGCATTCTCCTTGAACGGAATCTCGGACGGTAGCATCGCCGCCAATTCATCCGGCTCCGCATGCTCAATAGCCGAATCGATATCCTGTTTGTCCATCTCTGAAATGGAGACCTTGGCTTCGATCAGTCGACGGATCATGAGATGGAATTCTTCCTTGCTTCCAAGATCGATGACCTTCAGGTTTACCTGATCGAGCAGTGTAGGCCTATCCACAGGAGGATATTCAGGGCATTCATAAGTCAGATAATGATAGATCGCATTCAAATACAGCTCCACGTCATCCTCCTGCATCACCTGCATCGGGAAGGCGGGATACATCGGCTTATATTCCACATGCGCGCCGACCATCACCCTTAAATCGGATACCAGCTCGCGATAAAACATTTCAAATTGCCCTTTGGATAAGGCAAGTACGGCGCGCATCAACGCATGCGAAAACGTAAAGCCAAGGGCTTCCAAGTTTTTTAACGCCGTCGCCAAGCAAGCTTTGGGAAGTGTGTTCGCCATGTTCGCCTCTTGCCCTGGCTCGACGATCACCTTGTTTGCTCTTCGTAAAAAAATCGTACTTATCATAATTAAAGAGTCCAGGAAAGCCATATCCCTAATTCAATAAGGGAAGTAGAAGGAAGGAATATGATAGCCTGGACGCCTCCTCTCCGGATGAAAATCCTTCAGGAAAGCCGCGACCCTAATTCGCCAAATGAGTTTAGAAGGAAGGATCGCGATAGCCTGAAGGCTCAAAGGCTCGAAGTCCGTGACCCGATCGCTTTGATGTACCCATCATCGCAGAGTTTGCGGCGCACCAACAGGGCGAAAGTATTACGACTTGTTGAATAGCGGTGGCATTCGCCCAAAAAAAGCTCTTCGAACCCGCCTTCATACGAGTATCGAAGAGCTTTTATTAACGTTCCCTCAGAGCATTCGCGATCCGCTGATCCGGTACGAACCAGATGACCGCAACGAGTACGAAGAAGCAGCCGGAGATCCAAGGACTCACATAGGCGCTCAAGGCCGCAACCAAGTAGAGCAAGGGAGATAATTTCCCTTTCCAGTCTTTGCCCAGCGCTACGACGAAGGAAGAATCGCCGGCATGCTGGTTGCTGATCGTACGCTGAAGCAGCCAGTACGAGAACGCCGCCAGCAGCAAAATAAGGCCGTACAGCGCCGTTGGTGTAGCCGCAAAATGGCTTTCCCCCATCCAGGCCGTTGTGAACGGCACAAGGGATAGCCAGAAGAGAAGCAGTAAGTTGAGCCACATCAACCGCCCGTTCATCGTTCGAACCATATGCAATAGATGATGGTGATTATTCCAGTAGATACCGACATATACGAAACTGAAAATGTAGCTAAGCAGTTTCGGGCCAAGTCCGATAAGCGCCTCCCAGTTGTGGCCTTCCGGCACTTTGAACTCCAGCACCATGATCGTAATGATGATCGCCAGCACGCCATCGCTAAACGCTTCCATCCGGTTTGCTTTCAGAGGGGCTCCCCTTTCTCGCTTCTCGCGTCTTTTTCTATTCGACACCAGTAACTTTGCACATCCCCCTCCACCCTGTCAAGAAAAACTTCACGCTTTTACCCCATAACGTTCACGAATCCTACAAAAGGTTGGGTCGGAACCGTATTCAAAAAATGCTCTCGCAGCCGATATACCTTAAGTATTAAATTTTGAAAATTATCCCAACTGGGAAACTTGGAGGTCGTATTCAATGGCAAAATCATGGACCGTCCTGGTCGATGGCTCACCACACGAAATCGGCATTAAAACGGGGCTCTTTAAATGCAAGATCACCGTGGACGGGGCAGAAAGACGGGTGAAGAGCAGAAGCACAGTGATTCGGCTCATCGATGAACCTATAGTTATCGGGAGCAAAACCCTGAACCTGACTGCAATTGGAGGAAAAGTGGATTTGGCGGTTGACGGTTTCTATCTGAATTCCGCAAAACCTTATATCCCACTCAGCAATATCCCGGGCTGGTCAACGGCTATTATGCTGATTCTCACGATATTCGGCTGGCTTGTTGCAGGGCCGGTCAGTTGCTCCATCGGTGTACTGGGAGGGGTATCCGTCGTTTCAAATTCACTGGCACCGGGGCAGAAAAGCCGACTCCCCGTCTGTCTGGCCATTACGGCCGCCACCGTGGGGCTCCAGATTGCATACCTTTTTCTTCGGTTGCAGCTCATGTATTGATTCACAATTCCAGTAGGAATACATAGCCGATGTACCAGGAAATACATAAAAAGATATGCCGACATTATCGGGTGGAAAATGTTCTAGCGCACTTTCTAACCCTTCCAACTCCAAAAAGATGCAAATCTGCAGGTATTTTAGGCCGGTCCCCAAGGGAATTCGAAAAAAGATGCAAATCTGCAGGCATTTCTGACGATTTTAGAGAAACGAGCCGATTGCGTCAAAAATTCCTGCAGAATTGCAGGAATTTTGAAATTATTGTTCCAAACAGAAAAAAAACATGCACATATGCAGGAATTCTTTATCAAGGTTGTCTGATGGGGCACTAGCACCCCGGATACTTTACCACCGGCCACTTTTGCTTCCGCAGGGCGTTCATCGCTTCGGGGCCCAGGTTAAGATTGTCTTGTACCAACTGATGAGGCGTCAGCGCCATCCATTGATTCAAAGAAACATCCTGGAACCGGTCGCTCTTAAACATTTCCAGAAACCATAGGCTCTGGTCGCCCGTGTTCTGAATGTAATGTCCATAAGCAAAAGGGACGTACCCCACATCGCCAGCGCGATAATCGAACGTCCGGGCCGTGCCGTTTGCGGCAAACACCGTCATCCGCCCCATTCCCGAGATGTAATACTGCCACTCGTCATTGTTCGGATGCCAGTGCATTTCCCGCATGCCGCCCGGCTTGATCTCAACCAGAGCGGCGGCAATCTGGGTGGAGATCGGAAAGTTCGTGGAATCGACGATCCGCACGCTCCCTCCCGGAGTTACCAACGGCTTCTGCGCAAGCAGCCGATGCGAAAACGTTAAAGGAACCGTACCGTAGGGGTCCGCTACCTGCTGGCTTTCCAGAGAGCCGGGCACATTAGCCTGAAAAATATATCGCTGTTCTTTCGGGATATGAGCAAAGGCGCTTGCCGGCACTCCGAAATTCGCGGCCAATACGTCCTTCGGCGTATGCGCAAACCAATCGGAGATCGACAACGTATTGAGGTCCGAGAAATTCCCGTCGTCAAAAACGAGTAAGAACTCGCAGCCTTCCTCCAATCCTTGAATCGAATGCGGAACTCCGGGGGGAAAGTACCACAGGTCCCCCACGCCTACATCCGCTATAAAATTCCTCCCGTTCTGATCGACCGCCGTGATCCGGGCCCGGCCCACCAACATGATGGACCATTCCGCCTGCTGATGCCAATGCAATTCCCGCACGCCCCCCGGCGTAAGTGCCATGTTCACCCCGGCGAGCGTCGTCGCGGTCGGAAGCTCGCGAACGGTCACCTCCCGCGACCAGCCGCCGTGATTCAACTGCATATGCGCATCGGAGAATGAAAACTTCAGGTTGGGGATCATTCCGGCGTCCGTAACGGGAGGAACCAGCAAATCCGGGTTCTCACAGTCGCGCAGAATATCACGCGGACCCAAGTCCCACCAACCTGCCCCATCCTGCCTTATCGGCTGCGGGGTAGGTCCCGTCGCAGCTTGGTGAAGCGGGTTATTTTCCACAGTATCACTCCTCCTTCTCTACTTGCCACTAATCTAAACTATGCCGGGTATACCTATCCCAATCCCAAACCTCCCGCGACTTTTTCGGAGATATACGTAAAAAAGCCCCCAACCTGCCAAGGGGGCAATATATCATCCTATTTAAATATTGGCCGCAACGTTTCGTGCCTGCTCGTCCAGCTTTTGTGCATAATCTACGATATTGTCAAAATCATCCAGGGTCACGCGAATCTGCTGCTGACTCTCCACGACGGAAGACTGAACGCGGCGGATACCTTCCGAAATCTCGGAAATTTCCTTTGCAATGCCGTTGATGGTTCCCTGGATTTCGATGATGGAGTCCGTCACTTCATTGGCCAGCTTGCGCACTTCCGTAGCCACGACATTAAACCCTCGGCCATGCGGTCCCGCGTGGGCCGCCTCGATGGTGGCATTCAGGGCGAGCAGGTTGGTTTGTGAGGCAATGTCGCGGATCGTCTGCACAATCCCCTGGATCGACTTGGCCTGCTCCTGCAGCTGCTTCAGGGTAAGGTTGTTATCCTCCGAAACCTCGGCAACCCGGTCGACACTCCAGAGAAGCTCCCGACTTCGGCTGATTCCCGCTTCCGCACGCTGATTTAACCCCTGGGAGGTTGTCTCCAATTCCCTAACCACTGTAGCCAGGCTGGATTGACGTGTCGTAATATCCGTCGCGATTTTAAATACGCCAATAATCTCGGATTCCCTTTCATCATAAATCGGCATATAGGTGGCTTCCAGCCATACCGCTTCCCCGCGGGCATTTTTCCGTTCTATTTTATCCTGAAAGCTCTGCCCCGACAGTAAGCCATCCCAAAACGCTTCATAGGCCGGCGAGTCCGCAAAAGAATCGAAACAGAAATCGCGATGCCGCATGTTCCTAATCATATCTACGGAATATCCCATCGCGTTCGCAAATACCTCGTTGACATAAGCCACCTTTCGGTCAGTGTCGAAACGGATCATGGCCAAATTCCGCTCCAGTGCCCTGACGACCAGCCCGTCCGTTACCGCTTGATTGTTCATAATGATAAATTTGTCGACCTCCATCATGAAAAAAATAGGCAACTCGGTTTCAGTTTAGCAAAGAGAACTCGACAATAAATATACAGATTCAAAAGGATTCCGGCTCCATGCGGCGAAAAACTCTAGGCAGGATAAGCTTTTTTCGCCCATTCAAAGGATGGATTAAACCCAAAGCGAGGATATAACGGATGAACCTTCAATTACTCTATCATGAATATTTGAATCTAAAATTTAATAGAGGTTTGCCTCCCGTGCAAATGGACCGCTTCGAATACGATTATTGCGAAGACGGCAGAACAGCGTTGTTCCTGACCGGCCGAGATGATGCGCTCTTTACGGACTGGACGGACGAATTACAGCCGAGAGATCCCCACTACATCAGGAACCCCGACTGGAAGCCCGTACTCTCGGATATTTTCAAGCAGATGGATGTATATGATGAACTGGTATTCTACTACCTGTTGTTTACGATCAACTCGACGACGACCATAGCCAATCACAATCCGTACGGCGCAATGAACGATTTCATGAAAAACTATTGTTTCACCCAGTTGTCGCAATTGGGGGATGTCTCCGCCATAAGCGAGGAACGGAAGCGCCAATTAAGGGAGTTCTTCTTCTTTTTCTACCTCTATGCCCACCCGGTAAATGAGGAAACCCTCTACGCCTTTTCATTCCGGGAGCATGAGTTGGTTCATACGAAAACCAATATAGAGATGGAGCGCTATTTCTCCGCATATCACGATTATTACCGCGAGCATATCGACAAGTTCAGCGGGAAGATCCTCCTGTCCCCCCAGGAAATCGAGGCCTGCAAAAGCCTCACGTTGGAGCTGTTGAGTTCCCTTGAAGGAAAATCGGCCAAGCTGACCCTGCCGCCGGAAGAAGGGCTGGAGGATGTGCTGCGGCTGGTTAACGACGTTGATGCGCTGATTCGCACTTATTCGGAAAATAGAACGCAGGTGTTCGAGGTCATGGCCGGGTTTCTTGCGGACAACCACTCCAGTCCCTACCGCGATCACGGTTTCCGGACCCTGCTCCAGCATTATGCTTGTTACATCCTGTATTTTAAATTTGATGAGATTCATCATTTGGTGGATTACTTTAAAAGCAACCCAGCATGGTGCGGGAAGATCATTAACCACCTGTTTGCGGATACCATCTTTCTACAGCGAATCATGAGGCTGAACCACATCGATATTACCGAACATAAGCGGGTGATCGAGTTTTTTGGCGAGGAGGCCCGAAGGATTTATCTGTAAACCAAAATCGGGGCACCGCGATGGGTGCCCACTTCATTCTATCCTTCCTCGATCTCATACAAAGACCTATCCAATTCCCGAATGAACGGGGTCCATTCTCCCGCGGCGTACAGCAACAGCCGATGCATGGCACGCGTGCACGCCGTATAAAACAGCTTGCGTTCGCTCTCCCGATGATACGTCCGCGAGGAGGCGTCATAGATGAGAACAGCGTCGAACTCAACCCCCTTAGCGAGATATACAGGGAGAATCAGCGTTCCTTGTTCAAAAGAGGGAGTGTTCTTCGTCACATGCTTCAGCCCCTGGCACCCCTGCGACATCAAGAGGTCATAGGCTTCTTGGCTTTCGGCCGCCGTCTTCGTAACGACGCCGATGGAGACGAAGCCTTCCGCTTGAAGCGCCGCTATGTGCTCGGCGATCCGCGCCGCCCGCCGCTCCCCGCTGCCCGCGTCGCAGAGGAACGGCTTCAGGCCGATTCGTTCAAAGGGCACGATCTCCTGGCCGTCCGGCAGCAGCGACCTTGTGAATTCCACAATCTCACGGGTCGACCGGTAACTGCGAAGCAGCCGAAACAGGTTGGTTTCGGCTTCCCCGTATAGCCGGACCAGCGGCGAGTCGCCTCCGTAAAGTTCCGTGGCCTGAGCGAAGATAGCCTGGCCGAAATCGCCGAGCACCGTCATGCGGGCCCGGGGGAACATTTTTTTGAGGAACTCGTATTGAAACAGCGAATAATCCTGGCCCTCGTCAATGAACACATGCCGGATTTCCGTGTTTGTCCGCACGCCCTCGATAAGCTCTTTTAAGTACAGATATGGCGTTGCATCCTCATAGAACAGTTCGAGCCGGTCCAGCTTCTCCCGGGTCTGCCCGCAGATTTCCGTCCAAAGCGAAGGGATCTCCGCGTGACCGGTTATCTCCCTGAACGTCTCCCCTTCCGCAAACAGCTGGCTGTACAACCCGACCATATCGATGAACTTCATCCGCTTCACGCTTCGTTTCAGCGGCTTGAACTGCTCCTTGACGATCATCCGCCGCAGCATTTGTTCCTCCCGGTCGGCATAGTCAAAGTCAGCTTCATCGGGTCGGCGCTCCCCTTGGAGCCTTTCCTGAACTTCCTCATATTGTTCGGCGAAATCAAAAACGCCCCGATCCTTGTGCAGCCGTTGAAACGCCTCGGCATACTGATCCTTGTCGAGATAATCCAGTTCCTCCTGTACCCAAAGCTCCTCCCGTTCCTTCTTCTCCAGCGAAACCAGTTCACGCAGCAGCCACTCCTGCAGCAGGGCGATGCGGTTGGTCATACGGATGGAGGGATCATAGCTGTAAAACTTGGCCTCCATCCGCTCGGCCGGAATCAGGTCGCGATCGCGGAACCGGATGCTTTGGAACCGCATGCCCGCTTGCTCCAACCGCTCCGCATAATTCCGGAGCGCTTGCAGGAAGGCGGCGGACGCTTTATATTGAATGCCTTGGACCCGGGCCTCATACCCCTGGCCGGCATGTTCCGTCAAAACGTATTCGATTTGGTCGAAGGGGTCCTCCAGCCGAAACGTATGGCCCAGCCAGTAGTCGAGGTACTCCTGAAAGGTCGTTTGCTGCATGTTCTCTTCCCCCAGCTCAGGGAGCACCGTGGAGACATAGCTGTTGAACATCGGATTCGGCGAGAAAAGAACGATTTGATCCGCCTTTAGACGCTCACGGTGCGTGTACAGCAGGTACGCCACCCGCTGCAGCGCCGCCGAGGTCTTACCGCTTCCGGCCGCTCCCTGAACAATGAGCATCCGGCTTTTGTCCTCGCGGATAATCGCGTTCTGCTCTTTTTGAATCGTCGCGACGATACTCTTCATTTGATGGTCCGCGCCTTTTCCGAGCACCTGCTGCAGCAATTCGTCGCCAATCGTCACGCTCGTGTCGAACACGTTTCGCAATTGCCCCTCACGGATCTGATACTGCCGCTTCAAGGTCATCGTTCCCGTGATGGGTCCACCCGGCGTATCATATCCGGCCGCGCCGGGGGAATGATCGTAATACATGCTCGCGATGGGAGTGCGCCAGTCATAAACCAAGAAACGCAGGCCATCCGCATCGACGAAGGAAGAGACGCCGATATAAACTTGCTCGACAAAACCCAGGCCATCCTCATGGAAATCGATTCGCCCAAAGTAAGGGGACGACAGCAGCCGTTTCATGCTCTTCCATTGCTGGGCACGCAGACGGTGGCTTCGCTCCCGCTCGGACAATAGCGCTTCCTGCTGCCGGATGCTGTAGAAGGTTTCTTCAAAATCCTCATCCGTGCTGGTATTTACGGTGACTTCTTCCCAAAACTGCTTGCGGATGCCCGTCACCTGCTCATGCAGCCCGGTCACCTCCGGCTCCAGCTCGGCGATCCTGGCTTGCAGCTTCTCCGTGACCTCGTCCAACCGTTCCTGTTCTTGTTTCCAATCCTCAGCGCTGATCATCTTCCGCCTGCACCCCTTCATTCAAATTTGCGAAAAAATAAAGTTTGACAAAGCGAATTTTCATATGGTAAGATTAAAGTGTGAATAAGATGGGTTAAATCCGCTCTGTTTCAAAAATATTAAAAAGCAGCTCTCCAATCATATCACAACATATCTATGTGCGCAACTTTAAACCGTCACAATTAAACCCGGCAAATTCGCCGGGTTTTTGATTTTTTTATGCGACTTGATTGCGTTATAAAACTCGCCTCAATCCTCCAAGGGAAGGTTATCCGAAAACAAATCCGGATTGCGCTTGAGCATTTCGGTGATTACTTTCGCCACCATCGCGGCATCACACACCCTTACCGAAGCATCGCCAAACTGCCCCCGGTGCATCGCGCCCGTCTTTTCCAGGACCTCATCCACCTTCCAAAAATGCTCCGACCACGACAGCCCGCAATGCCTGCGGGACGGTACCGGGATTTCCGAGCCGTCGGGTAAAACCGTATACAGCATCTCATGATCATCCGTTAACCTGCCCGGGATGTCCGCCCACTCCTCAACCCCATGAATAAAGGTATTGCGCCTTAAGTCAACACCAACCAACAAAATGGTCGCCCGTCGGTCGAGCAGCTTCCCCCAAGCGGAGCCTCTGGCGCAGGGAGTATCGAAATGATGGTCATCGTTTGTAAACGCTACGGCATCCCGACCTAACGCCGCCACGGAATGGGTGGGGTGCAGGGAACGCACCACACCGGGCCGTTGACGAAAAAGTTCTGGCAATATCCCGACGTTGGAGGGCGTCCGATCCACGTAAAACCTCGGATGGTCCGCATTGATGCGGGACCATGTATGAGTCGGCAGGACAAGCAAGCCCTCCTTCATATACGCTGTAAACGCATCCAAAACGGTGTCTGCGCCGCCCTCGACCGGTCCTATGCTTTTCATGGAAGAATGGATCAGCAGCGTCCCCTTGCCGTCGATTCCCAACTGCTCCAATTGCTTTATCAAGCTCTCTTTCGTATGCACGTGCTCCCCCTCTTTGCGCCTTTATGGGCAAATGTCTCGATAACCTACTGCAACTTGCTCTCGATTCGCTGCATAAATTCCTCGGCTGCGCTGTATCCCAGCTGTTTAAGATACCAATTGTTCGCCGCCGCTTCGATCAATCCCGCTACGTCGCGTCCGGGCTGGAGCTGGATTTCAAGATGCGGAATTTGAACGCCGAGGTACTCGGTGAACTGGGGAACGACCTCCAACTCATTGTTCAGCGCATCTTCCTTCCAGGGAGACAGCTCAATATCAAGGACAATACGCGTCTCGTCCTGAAAAGCCCGGCGTCCATACTGGCGTACGACATTGATCAGCCCGACGCTGCGCAGGGCCAGAAACTCCCGGGTCGTCTCATTATGCGTCCCGAGCAGGGTCGACGGCCCCAGTTTCTTAAGGACCACGATATCGTCAGCCACAAAACGGTGCCCCCTGCGAATGAGCGTATGGGCGGTCTCGCTTTTGCCGATCCCCGATTTGCCCCGAAGCAGGATGCCTATCCCCGAAACATTCACGCAAACCCCATGAATCGACAACTCCGGCGCCAATGCCTTCACCAGATAGTTATCCAACTTGGCGATAAACTCCGTAGTCGTCTCGGACGTGCGCAGGAGCGGAATGCCCTCCTGGTCGCAGAACAGGGTTAGATAGGGAATCTCTTGCTGCCCCGACGTCACAATAAAACAAGGCGGTTGATATTTGACAATATTTCCGATATGAAGCTTGCGTTCCTCTATGCTAAGCGTCAATAAATAGGTAATCTCCTTGCGGCCGAGCACTTGCACGCGCTCCATCGGAAAAAAATCGAAGTATCCGACAAACTCCAGTCCCGGTCTATGCGTTCGCGGCCGGGTAATGGCGCGGTCCAATCGGTCGGCCCCCGCAAGTACTTCCAATTGGAATGTTTCCGTAAGACGCTGAACGGTAATCGACTTCATGTAGTTTTCTCCTCCTGCGGCTAAAGCGCACCTAAAATAAAATGCGCCTAATAATCGATACCCCGGTTTTAAGGATATATTCCACAGCCGACAGGTGCATTCCTGCTGAGTTTGCCGGAATGATAAACAACGGCTCCCCTTGCCTCATTTAAGGACAAGGGGAGCCGAAGCCTCCGAAATACATGATGGTTATTTGCTTACCCGTTTACGGCTTAACCATAAACCGAGACCGATCAGTCCCAGACCCGCTAAGATGTACGGATAACGGCTTCCTTCACCGGTCTTGGGAAGCAGGGTTCCCGGCGATGGCTTGCGCGTTTCCGGCTGCTGCGGTTCCGGTTCCGGCTTGCCGCGCGGGATATCCCCTTCTTCGATATCGACCGGAGGCGTCTCCGGATCTTCCGGCGCAGGCGGCTGAGGCGTCGTCGGTTCGCCTCTCGGGATATCCTCATCCGGTACGTCCACTTCGCCGGACGGCGGTGTTCCCGGATTGGCCGGATTCGATGGATGGCTCGGCGTTACCGGAACCGATGAATTCCCGGGGCTCGTTGGATTCCCTGGAGTTCCCGGATCGGTCGGGTTTGACGGATTCGTTGGATTCGAAGGCTCGCCCGGTTTGACAGGTTCTTCCTTGCTGTTCGTCACGGTCAAGTTCTTCACGTTGCCTTGGCTCGTAATACTGGAGTCAATCGTGACGGTCCACTTCGCTTGATCGATTTTATATCCCTCCGGAGCTGCCAGCTCCTCCAAAATATAATTGTCGTACAGCAGTTTCGTGAACAGGATTTTGCCGTCCGCATCCGTTGTTTTCACGATCGGCGCCCGTTTGCCGGCTTCATCGTATAGCGCGAACTTTGCGCCGGCCAGCGGCTTCGTCTTATCGTCCCGGTCGACCTTGACCACTTCCAGGCTGCCCGTTACGCCGCCTCCGGATCCTGAACCGGAGGAAGTACGGACAATAATCTCTTCCGTGGTCTCCCTAAGCTCGGTCTTCAGTTGGTCGCCCTCGAGCGCTACTTTATTTTGTACGGCTTCTTTGTCTTCCGCGACAATGAACGATTGATATTCCAAAATATACGCCGTGGAGATCGGGTTGGTGAACTTCAATTCAAACGTCTCTTGATCTCCATCAAGCCTTGCGATGGTTAGCGTGTAGTCTTTCCCCTTTGTTAGTTCTTCCGCTTTCGCCGCTTCCCCGCTGGCCTCGATCTTGGTGGCGTACAGATGGAACGAGTCCTCGATCAGGATCTGGTTCGCACTCGGATGGTCGATAATTTTAGCGTTGGAAATATGCGACTGCCCTTCATTGATTCGAATCGACCAGTCGATTTTATTTCCTTTCTGACTCCCTTGCTTCGCGACATACTCACCGCCATGAGGGACCGTTACTTTACCGTTCCAGGTCGCCGCTTTATCGCTTCCTTTCCAAAGTTCAGCGGTATTGTCTATCTCTTTGGCAATCAAAGCGCCCTGCAGCGATGTTTTGAACTCAATCCAGTAGGCGGATGAAGTCGACCCGGGAAAATGAATCGAAAGTTGGTTTCCGTTAGCCTCGGAAGGCTCCGTCACCTTATATTTGGATGCGGGAACTTCGTCGCCTTTCTTGACGTCATTTCGTCCCCCCATCAATTTCATCTCGTATACCTTGACCGAATTCGGCACCAGCTTTTGATCCTGCTTTAACACATCCGTTACAACCGCGTCTTTAAGGGGTTCGAGGTTGTAGTTCATCTTGATGTTCCATGTAATCTCTTTGCCGACGGGATCATAACCGCCGTCTTTACCGCCATTGTTCTTCGTGTAATCGTCGGCGGAGAAGCTGGCATCCCGCTCAATCGGCCCCTTCTTCTCCCCGTTCTCGACCCACGTCATGGAAGCCCGGTTCAGAAAATCAAGCTTACGGTCCTTCAGCCAACCGATGTTAAACTTCGTCTCGTACTCGATCGTATAGGTGGTGTCCAGGGTTTTGGCGAACTCGATAACAAAGCCTTGGCGTACATCTTTGTACTCCACCTTATAATGGCTCTCGGGAACGACTTTTCCGTCCGCTTTAACGACGACGGAGCCCGGTACGAATTCAAGCCCCTGGTACGGGAACGTATCCGTGATCACGACGCTGCTCATGCTGTACTTACCGCCACCCGGCATTTTGTCGCCGTTGACCGTGATCAACCACTTTGCCGTTTTGCCCGCAAAGTCCACCTCCCCTGTTCCCTTGACCAGAGCGCGGCTCTTTTGGGCCGGGACGGTGACTTCTTTGGAAGAATCGCCCGATGCCACTTTGTTCTTCACCGGCTGCCCGTCGGCCGCCGTTCGATCGACCGGCTTGGTTTGGTAAACGATCGTATATGGTGAATCGATATCCTTCTTAAACTGCAGCTTAAATCCGTTTGTCCCTTGCGGATCAGCCTTGTACTCCTCCCCGGAAAGCAGATCCTGGGCATTCGTCGAATTGCCCCTATACACCTTCAACGAATCGGCAATCCATGTATGATTCGTACTGAATTCATCCGTGACGATCGCCTTTTCTTGCGGGATATTCTTTTCGTTAAAGTTGTACTTTACCGTCCAGGTGATGATTCCGGTGTCTTGATCAACACGATACGACTTATCCAAGAATGAGCCGCGATTTACGGTGACCGTAGCGGTCGACTTGGCCTCTTTCATCCCCTCGCCGGTCAGGACAGCCGTGTTCTCGAAGCGCGACTGCTCGCCGGTAAGCTTCGTCGAAAAGCGAATTTCGTAAGCTTTGCTGATCGTCTCATCCTGGAACGCAAGCTCCAGTTTGGCCCCGCCGTTCGTTTCGACCGCATACTTGCCGGATTCCACCTTGCCGCCAAGGGTAACCGATCCATCGCCGTTAACCTGCAACTGGTAAACCTCTACAGAGTCGGCGATCAGTTCCAGACCTTCAGGCAGCGCGTCCGTGATGACCGCGTGCTTGATGTTCTTCAGCGACTTGTTCACCTGAACCGTCCAATCGATCCGGTCTTTGCCGATCGCTTTTCCTTGTTTCTCGGTCAGCTTGCCGCCCTCCGGTTTCAGGTTCACGATGATCGTCTGCACTCCGCTTTTTACCGGAATGGCAATGATGATTTCAGTGCTTCCTTTCAGCACTTCCTTCTTAAATTCCGTGCGGATTTCCAGCTTGCCTGTGATGTTGGAATGACTCTCGACGTAATCGTTGAAGGTCATGACCACTTTCCCGTTCAGATCGACCGTAAATCGGCCAACCTCCCCTTGACCGGAAACAAGCGGAGCATCGATATCCGTAAAAATTTCAAATTGCCCCGGCAGATCAAAAGTAAATGTATCTCCGTTCTTGTAGCCGTGTCCGTTCGGAAGTTCCCACTCATAGCTGAGATTCACGGCCGCCCCAATATCCAGACTACTGCCGGGATTATACACCGCGTCAATGACGGTGCCGTTCTTATCGGTTAAGACGACTTTGGTTAAAATACTCTCCGTATTGGCGATCGGCGCCGACGGGTTATATACGTTATCCGTCACGGATTCCTGCACGCCAATCGCCGCTTCCTGCAAATCGGCCGCCGCATTCGCCGTCCATACGGAAGCGCCATACAGCGTTTGAATCAGTAACAGTAAAGCTACAACGAGTCCAAAAACTTTTTTCTTTCTCCTCATAATCTCTCCCTCAGTCTCTTCATCACCCTCATACTATTCGGTTCCGATCCGCTTTTTCGTGCGCAATTCGGGCCATACAACCAACCGATTGCATGGCGATAAGGGACTTTCCAGTCCATCACCTCCACTGCTTGTTTATTGACGCACGACTTCCTGTGCCTGTCATTTCCCTCAGGAACCAAATGGGCTTCCTGCATTATATATTCCAAAACTATACAATTTCTAGACAAACACAAATAAGCCTTGGACCTTCCGTCCAAAGCTTAGGTTAATTCTCGTATTAATAATATTTAGCTGCGGTATAATGGGAGGCGTCTTTGACCATTTGGAATGCCGTCCCACTGCTCTTCCAGCTCGCATCCACCGTAGTGTCGATCGTCACCCATTGCCCGTTCAAAAACACTTCGTTCCAGGCATGGTAGACGTCAACGTAATCCGAAGTCCCCATAACCAGCTTAGCCGGAATATCGATGCTCCGCAGCATGGAAGCGAACAAAGAGGCGTAGTCGTAACACATTCCCTTTTGCCCCGACAATGTTCGATTAATGTCCGGGAGGTAATCCGTTAATTCGCGGGCCGCAAGAGCCTCGTCATACCGAATCGTGCCGACGATATAGTCGTAGATAGCTTGTACTTTCTTCTCATCGGATGAGGCCGATTGGGTTAACTTCTTCGCAAGCTGAGCCGCCTTGTCGCCTTCGTTCCAATGGATATTTTGGATGGAGTTCAAGAATACCTGGCCGCCGTTCGCCAGCCGAAGCGTTACGTCCGCTTCCTTGACCGGCTTATATTTGGTGCCCCCGACTTGTTCCAGAACGGTAATCTTATAGTTCCCGTTGCCCATCTGCAGCGGAAAAGCCTCCTGCCGTTTATCCGGCGAAAGTCCGTATGTATATTTGTCCTGACCTTTAGCGATCATGAGCTTTGTCTTGACGTCGGCCTTCACGTCATATTTAATGACGATCACGCCGCGGTCCATCTGCTCCAAGTCCAACCAATCCTCAGAGGAGGCGGCTTGTACAGCCGGAGCCCACATCAATAACGCAAAAAGTCCTACAATAGCGAACACTACGCTGCGCATACTGTAAACTCCCTTCGGTGGCCAGGCTGCCATTGACGGATCGTCAAGAAGGCCCTATGGCTTTGCGTCCTTGTCTTTCAACAAGTTTGCCGTTATCGTAATAGAGTTCCACAGATTTTGAATCAAGTTTGTCCAGAAAAAACAAAAAAAGCGTCTTCGTTCGGTAGCTGGCTGCCATTGACTTACGTCAAGAAGGCCCTGTAGCTTTGCGTCCTTGCCTTTCGACAAGTTTGCCGTTATCGTGAGTAGCTTTGTGAGTCCATCGTACCAAATATATGAGCTATCATCAAGAGAAAAAATGGAATTTTGTCGAAATAGTTATTTTTTAGATAAAACTGTCTTTCCATATGCCTGTAGACACAAGTTTTAATAGAACTTGTATTCCTTTTATAGTATATTCTGAGTATATTTGTTACGAAGGGCGTGAATCTGATGACAGTTTCTTTAAAAGAAGTTTTCGGAATTTCTAGGGATATCCTTAAGAGTTATGTGTCTAGAGAGATAGATAATGAGTTTAAAGATAAACTTGAACTTACGGATCATCATATAGTTATCTTTGGGGAGACTAAGGTCGGAAAAAGCTTTTTAAGAAAAAAGTACATTCCAAAAAGTGATGAAGTAGTTATTATCGATTGTACAAAAGGTATAAACTTAAATGATGTTTACATGCAAATATTATACAAGTCAGGAATTGAAGTGACAGATAGTTTAACAAAGTCCTTTGAAGAAACCAACAAACTTAAAGGAGAAATCAGCGGCGGTTTCCTAGATTTCCTGAAAAGTAAAATCACTGGAGAAATAAATGATAAAGAAATTCAAACCGAAAACAGCAGGCCCTATATTCCAAATACTGTTAGTGTAAAAGTTTCCAATGAATTGGAAAGAGCCGGTAAAAAAATTATTGTCTTGGATGATTTTCATTACCTTGAGCTATTTGAACAATATCAACTAGCGTTTGATTTAAAAATGTTTTATCAAAATGGAATCCGATTCGTTATTATCGGAACTAAAATAACCTCTGGTTATTTTGAAAAATTTAATGGAGAACTTTCACACCGTATCGATTACATCGACGCAACTATTTGGAAGCATTCAGAATTACGCCAAATAGCTGAAAAAGGATCCAGAGAATTGAACATAAATATCTCACAAAGTGTTATTGATTATTTCATCGACTCTTCAAGTGGAATTGTCTCTGTGTACCAAGGCTTATTATTTAATTTTTGCCGAGTAAATAACGTAAGGGAAAAGAGTGCTCAATTAATTCATTTGGAGAATATAGATCTAGCTTCTAAATGCACGAAGACATATTGGGATGAGATTAGTGAGATATATTTTAAAAAAGTTAAAGATATTGCAAGTGGTGGACGAAGACGTAAGCTACAATTATATTATTACATAATCAAAATAATTTTAAATTCTGAACAGACGCTCATACGTGCTGGATTTCCATTCCAATATATATTTGATCAGTTAAAAACAACTCACCCTCTGAAAGATAGCCTAAACCAAGGGGCTTTAACGTCTGTACTAAATCATATTGATGACTTGCAGTATGATAAAGAGATTTTCCCTAAAGTATTCACATATTTTGATAAAAGACTTTCGATTGTCGATTCAGACTTTTATTTTATGACAAGACACTTACCTCGTGAAAAAATAGATGAAATATTACCACCCCATGAATATGTAATTCAATTAACAGATATCGAGGAGGAAGGACAACTAAGTTTGTTCTAATGAGTCTATTTCGTCTTTTAGGGGATATATTGTTGATACGACTCAGCTTAATGGTTATTGGGTAAGATTGAACCTAAGTATACAAGATTTTCTTACTTTTCTCCTCAGACTTAAATTAATCCACCACCACTTGTTTTGCCTGAATTAGAACCTACATTAATAAACAATTTGATATGCTTCAGACTCCCGATATGTTTCAAAGCGACCATTTAATCTGCTTCTATCAAGTAACCTGCATCAAGTTTGACTAAAGTAAAGACAGTTCCCTAAGAAAATAGGCCTACTGATAAGCCACCCATCATCCTGAAAAAGGTTGGTGGGTTTTTTTCGTTGCTTCTAGTGCCTCATCAGACATCGTAGTAGGAGAAAATGAGGAGTCGCTAAATCGTATTTAGCGCACTAAGATCAAGGTGCCTAACCCCTACCTTCCAACCCAGCCAACTCCAAAAAGATGCAAATCTACAGGTATTTAGGCCGATTCCTGAGCGGATGCGAAAAAAAGATGCAAATCTGCAGGTATTTCTAGTGATTTTAGAGAAACGAGCCGGTTTTGTCAAAAATTCCTGCAGAATCGCAGGCATTTTCAAATTTTTGTTCCGAACAAGAAAAAAACATGCAGATATGCAGGAATTTTATGTTATCAGGGTTGTCTGACGAGGTACTAGCTCATAGTTTTTAAACACACATAGTTAATTTCCACTGACCCACTCTATTTCACAAATTTTTGCTTTTCAAATTATTTATCATGCCGATGAGCCTTCGTACGCTTGCAGTGCTCCTTCAGTATATTTGCGCGACAACGCAAAATATCATGCGGTGTACACGGATTTCCGCCGGCTTGCTATTTGATATATTGATATTGCCTATCCCGCACCTAATACATTTTGAGGAGAAAAAAATCGATGAAAATCATCATTCCCAAAGGAATCACCCCGGCTATCCTGACAACGGCCATCCTGATTGGATGGACTGCGGCCGCGCCAAGTCTACCCGTTGCAGCCGCACAAGACCCTATCGCGTCGGCGCAGAACGCGTCAACCGCTTCGAAGAAGGCCGTTCCCGTCACCGCCGAGTCGGTAGAACAGTTTGCCGATGCTTATTTTTCGCGTCCCGATGTGAAAGAACGGCTCAAAGGCGCACTCTTTCTTGTCGTTAAAGACGATAAAGTCCTGCTCAATAAAGGATACGGCTATGCCGACACCGACGCAAAAAAGCCGGTTGACCCCGATACCACAGTTTTCCGCATGGCGTCCATCTCCAAAGTCTTTACGGCAACGGCCGTTATGCAGCTTGCCGAGCAAGGCAAGCTCGATCTCGAACGCGACATATCCGAATATATGACGGGCATCACTATCCCCAATCGTACAGGCTCCCCGCTGACGATGAAACATCTGTTAACCCATACAACCGGGTACGACTATACGGAAGGTTCCGCAGCCGCGAACCGCACGTCTCTGGAGAGTTACGTCAAAGAAAATATACCGACCGTCATTCGTAAGCCCGGAGAGGCCTACCGTTATGACAATATCGCTTACGTACAGCAGGGATATATCGTACAAAATGTGGCGAAGCTCCCGTTTGAAACCTATACGAAAGAGCATATTTTAAAACCGCTCGGCATGAACAGATCCGATTTTGTCATGAGTGACGAGATCCAGGCCAATTTGGCCAAGGGTTATGATCCTGAGGGCAAAGCGATTCCTTTGTACGAGAATACCCCCTATATCGATCCCACCGGAGGATTATTCTCAACCGGCGGCGATATGGCCAAATTTATGATAGCGATGCTGAATGACGGCAAGCTCGGGGAGACTCGGATATTGAAGGAACAAACCGCCCGGACCATGAAATCCTTCCAATTCGGCGTTCATAATGATCTGCCCGTGATGGCGTATGGATTTGAATCCTTCTTCAACCACCTCCATAATGGAGAGGCCGTCATCGGGAAAGGCGGGGACCTTGCCGGAGCTCATTCCTGGATGTGGATGCTGCCCGAGCATAAAGTAGGCGCGCTGGTTATCGTAAACGGCGAGGCCATAGACCCGAGAATCGAACTATTCGCCGCTTTCATGCAGCAGTTTTATCCCGATCAGCGCGCTGCCGCTCCGCCCCAACTTCAACGGGCACAAGAACAACAAACACCTTTGACCCGGTTTGAAGGCACTTACCGCAACCTGCGGAATCCGCAGGCCATCTCGCGTATTACGGCAAATCAGGACGGTACACTTACGGTAAAAGATCAGATGGGCACGCATCAGCTGCAGAAACTGGAGGCGTTGTTGTTTCAAGACGAAGAAGGCATGAAGGCGGGATTTAAAGAAGATAGCCGAGGAGAAATCAGCTACTTCTACTATAATGCCCCGGACAGCTTTTTCGAGAAATTGCCAACCCCTGCGCCCTACAGTGACGTACCTGAGCATCACCCGTACGCCTCTTCGATTTATCTGTTAAAGCAGCTTGGGAAGATCAGCGATGACAATCCGAGCAAATTCGGACCCGAGGAAACTTTAACCCGTGCCGAATTCGTGCAAATGCTGGTGCAGATCGGCGGGTTTCCATTGAGCAAGGAGCCTGTCCGATTTGCCGATACGGCCGGTCATCCGCTCGCACCGGAAATCCAGACGGCTGTAGAACATATAGGTGTCGAAGGCGTACAGGACGGACGTTTTGAGCCGGATCGAGCGATCACGAGGCAGGAAGCCGCTTCGCTAGCATGGAAGTTTGCACAGGCGTTTAGGCCGGACCTACCCCAAGAAGCAAAACTAAGCGGCGAACAACCCTCGCCTTGGGCCAGGGAGGCCGTTCAATTTGTCGCCGCCGCAAAGCTGTTTGGCCCCGAGGTAAGCATGGGCGCCGACGGGACGGTCGACTATAAGCCAACGCGCCCCATGCTTCGCCAAGAAGCCGCCGCGTTGCTAGCCCCGCTTGCCGTTCCGTCGGGATCATGAGTCGCCCCTCCCTAGTTTTAAAAGGCCGGTTTCCCGGCCTTCCTCATTTTAACAGCGGTCACGCATCTAGGACTGTTGGTTCTTAACCGCTGCACCATGGCTTCTCTCCCTTTTTCCTCTGCCCGCATACAAAGCGAACAAGAGAACAAACCATACAGGTGTCAACAATAAGGCCATGCGCGTTTCCTTGGCGACCAGCATGATCAGGAGAATGACCGCGAACAACGTCAGGACGGCATAATTCACAAATGGCGTAAGCGGTGCTTTGAATTTGGAACTCGCGTGCAGTTGCGGATGGTTTCTTTTATACCGTAAATGGCAAACCAGGATGACCCCCCAGACCCATATAAAACAAATGGCGCTAATCGTTGTCACGATGCCGAAAGCTTGCTCCGGCACAAGCTTGCTCAAGAGGGCGCCGGCCGAAATGACAAGCGTGGATACAAATAACGCGTTTCTCGGCACATGATTCTTGTTCAGCTTGGCATATTGGGAGGACGCCTGGTCCTTCTTGCCCAAATTGTACAGAATCCGGCTTGTTGAGAACATTCCGCTGTTGCAAGCGGAAGCGGCCGAAGTTAATACGACGAAGTTAATGATTCCGGCGGCCACCGGGATCCCGACTAAACTAAACGTTTTAACGAATGGACTTTCCGAGGGACTCAGTCCTGTCCATGGATTAATGCACAATAGGGCGATCAACGCGCCAACGTAGAAAAATAGAATGCGTAACGGGATTTTATTGATCGCCGAGGGGATATTTTTTTCCGGATTCGCGGTTTCCGCGGCCGATACCCCCACCAACTCCACGCCGACAAAGGCAAACACGACCATTTGGAACGAAAGTAAGAACCCCGTGATTCCGTGCGGAAAAATCCCGCCATGCTCCCACATGTTTTTTACCGTGACCATGCCCGACTCGGTTTTAAATCCGATAACCAGCAGAACAATCCCGATGGCGATTAGAGCGAGGATCGTCACCACCTTGATTAAGGCGAACCAAAACTCCAATTCTCCGAAGTTTTTCACGGTCAGCAAGTTCAGTGCCAACAAAATGATCAGACAGATGACGGCGGGAATCCACTGGGGAATATGGAACCAGTACTGGACGTATACCCCGACGGCGATCACATCGGCCATAGCGGTCATGATCCAGCAAAACCAATAGGTCCACCCCGTTACGAACGCAATCCGCGGGCCCAGATAATCTTCGGCGATGTCCGTAAACGATTGATACCCGGCTTTGGACAGCAGAAGTTCCCCCAACGCCCTCATCACGAAAAAAACGGCGATTCCCACGATCAAGTACGCGAAGACAATGGACGGTCCCGCCAGTTGAATCGCTTTGCCCGATCCGAGAAACAATCCGGTACCGATGGTGCCGCCTATGGCGATGAGTTGGACATGCCGATTTGCTAAATCTCTTTTTAATTCTTGTTGTGCCAAAACAAACTCCCCCTCGATGTTTAAATTGTTTCATGTGAAACAATGAACCGCATAGATACAAAAAAAAGAGATTGGATCGCTCCAATCTCCAGGTCTAAAAGAATAATAAATAAGATTTGTTATTCAACGGGGAATAGCAAATAAATATCTAGTACTCTTCTGTCCTTTTGCCTGAGATGGTGAACCCTTCGGCGCCGCGGAATCCCGCGGTCTCTCCAGAAGCCGCTCCTGCTATAGTACGATCCATAGCAATCATAGCTTGCTTACTATTCAATTTTTAAGTAATGACAGTTACTTTAAATATTTTTCAATACTACTCCCAGCCCCCGGACTTTGTCAATAACATAAATTTCATGGTTGGGCCTGTCCGGTAAAGCAAAAAGCTAAGCGCGGCGGGATGCCGGCCTAGCTCTTTTATTAAATCACTATGGCTCGTTTCTCTTCCGTCAAGCCGAGCGCCTTCGCGGTTTCGGGATCGATTTGGCGGAAAAGATGGGGGTTTTCCGACAGCGATAAGCCATAGGAAGGAATCATTTCCTTAATCTTTGGCTCCCATGCTTTCAAATGCTGCGGGAAGCATTTCTTGATGACCTCCAGCATGACGTGAACGGCCGTCGAAGCCCCCGGAGAAGCGCCCAGCAACGCGGCAACCGAGCCATCGGCGGCGCTCACCACCTCCGTGCCGAATTGAAGCGTTCCTTTACCGCCTTCCACGGTATCTTTAATCACCTGGACGCGCTGGCCGGCGACGACCAGCTCCCAATCTTCGCTCTTGGCGCCCGGGATAAACTCGCGCAATTCATTCATACGCTGCTCTTTGGACAGCATCAGCTGCTGGATGAGGTATTTCGTCAGTGCCATTTCCTTCACGCCAGCCGCCAACATCGTCAAGAGGTTATGCGGCTTTACGGAAGTGATGAGATCGAACACGGAGCCCGTTTTTAAAAACTTGGGAGAGAAGCCGGCAAACGGCCCAAACAGCAGCGATTTCCGGTTATCGATAAATCTTGTGTCCAGATGCGGAACCGACATGGGCGGAGCGCCCACCGAAGCTTTGCCGTACACTTTTGCATGATGCTGTTGGACGACCTCCGGGTTATTGCACACTAGGAATATTCCGCTGACCGGAAATCCCCCGATGCGTTTTCCTTCGGGAATGCCGGACTTTTGCAGCAGGTGCAGACTTCCTCCGCCGGCCCCGATAAAGACGAATTTTGCTGTATGGTGTTCGACGGCTCCGGTATCCAGATTTTTCACCTTTAATTCCCACAATCCGTCCCGGGTCCGCTTCATATGGGTAACACTGTGTTTGTAGTGGACATCGACTTGTTGAGCCTTCAAATGGTCGAACAGCATCCGCGTCAGCGCGCCAAAGTTCACATCCGTACCGGAATTGATTTTGGTGGCCGCGACCGGTTCGGTAAAGCTGCGGTTCTTCATCATCAGCGGAAGCCATTCCTTGAGTTTGCCCGGATCGTCGGAAAATTCCATGCCGTGAAACAAGGGATGGCTGGACAGGGCTTCAAACCGTCTCTTTAAAAATTGGACGTTCTGCTCCCCGCGAACATAGCTCAAATGAGGCAGCGGCATGATAAAGTCCCGGGGATTCCGGATCAGATGGCTATTCACCAAGTAAGCCCAAAATTGCTTGGAGATCTGAAATTGCTCATTGACCTTGATGGCTTTGCTGATATCTATGGATCCGTCAGGTCGTTCAACGGTGTAGTTAAGTTCGCACAAGGCGGCATGCCCGGTTCCCGCGTTGTTCCATTCGTTCGAACTTTCCTCCCCCGCACGGGCGAGCTTCTCAAAAACCGTGATCTTCCAGTCCGGCGCTAATTCTTTCAAAAGGGTTCCCAACGTTGCGCTCATAATTCCGGCACCAATCAACACAACATCTGTACTAGTTTGTCCGTAACTCATACTAACCTTCCTCACCCTAGAATTTGCCGAAACGATGTAAGCGCTCTCGCTTCGGCATCGCCATAAGCCCGTCTCAAGCCGACCCACATCTTTTCTCATTGAAATATCATA
The DNA here is from genome assembly GCF_008084145.1 of Paenibacillus faecis. GTDB lineage: Bacteria > Bacillota > Bacilli > Paenibacillales > Paenibacillaceae > Fontibacillus > Fontibacillus faecis. Next base: position 665,369 of record NZ_VSDO01000003.1, read on the forward strand.
TGGTCCTAGTGTATCAATAGTGCCGCTAGATTTAAATATTTATTTCTAAGATATTTATAATTAATGCAAAAGATCGGCCGAATTTTACCAAAATAGAAAAAGCAACGCCTTTGACCGCGTCAAAGACGTTGCTTGCAGCTTAGTGTCGCTCGTCCAAGTTAAGCATGTCCGATTCGTAGGACTGAAACGCGTTTTCCAAACCCATAATGACATCCTTAATCTTCATGTACCCCTTGGTATACGGGGCGGAATCCCGAATTTCTTCCCACATATAGTGATAAGGCTTCATATCCTCCGTTTCGCATACGATGAAATCCGTATATTCCTTTCCCGGAAGCGCCTCCGCGTCAAAAAAGCGCACGCTCACCTGTCCCCTGTATTTTTGAATAATGTCCTCCAAAGAAGCCGCGTGCTTTCGACGTTCTTCCCGCGGTAACGCCAGCCAGGATGGATAAAACTCTACCAAAACAATCATCATATAACGCATTCGATCTACCTCCGCTTTGACAATCTGATCTGAAGGTCAGTGTACTCGTTCGTCGTCCAGGATGCATTGCTTCCCCCTTTACCATACTGCCGTAAGAGGTCACAAAATCTTGTTCCAGGGAGAACGCCACATTATATTCTCTTCCATCGGGCAAAAGATAAAACAGACGAAATAATCCCTCCGAGCAAAAATAAGCATGGTGCACCCGTTGACCCGCTTCAACGATTCGCGTTCCTTGCCCCACTTTTTTCACGACAGTCCGTTCTACAAACGTATTCCAATCGGCTTCGGCGAACGAAAAGACGGAGACCTTGTTTAATAGCGGGAGATAATGATGATTTGGTTTTTCGGATTCCGGATGCATTCGTATCATCACCTTATTAGCAAGGGCCCCTTTGCCTGCTGCAAAAGGGCCCGTTATTTGAAAATCTATGCTGACCGGACTTATCTCCGGGCACTCCGGTTGAATTGATTCACGGCACTAAACAGGGCTTTTACGGACGAGGTCATGATGTCCACATCAATGCCGCAGCCCCAGTAGATTCTGCCGTCGGAAGCCGTGATCCCGATATAAGAAACCGCTTGGGATTTGGATCCCGTTTCCAGAGCGTGCTCACTGTAGATCAAATCGGTATAGTTCATGCCGAGACCCGATTGCAGCGCGTTGCTGATCGCATCCAGTCTTCCGTTCCCGGTACCTTCCATTTCCTTGACTTCATGACCGGTCCGGATCGTGACCACCGTTTGAAAGCCTTCATCGTCTGCGGAGCGGTATTTGATAAATTCCACAGGAGTGCTGATGTTCACGTATTCCTTCATGAAAATATCGTAGATTTCCTCCGGCATCAGTTCCTTTTGCTGCTGGTCCGACACGTTTTTAACGAAATACCCGAAGTTTTCGCGCATTTTCGCCGGGAGATCGAGTCCGTACTTCAACTGCAGCACGTATCCGATTCCGCCTTTACCGGACTGGCTGTTGATGCGGATAATATCGCCTTCATACTCTCTGCCGATATCCTTGGGATCAATGAGCAGATAAGGAACCGACCAATGCCGGGGCTCCTTCTCCTCACGCCATTTCATGCCTTTGGCGATGGCATCCTGGTGCGAACCGGAGAAAGCCGTGAATACCAGCTCGCCTCCGTACGGATGTCTTTCGCTGACTCTCATTTTGGTCAGCCGTTCATAGACGGAAGCGATCGCCGGGAGGTTCTCAAAATTCAGTTTCGGGTCCACCCCGTGGGAATACATGTTGAGAGCCAGCGTCACAATGTCCACATTCCCCGTTCTCTCCCCGTTTCCGAACAAGGTGCCTTCGACGCGCTGAGCTCCCGCCAGCATCCCCAGCTCCGCGTCGGCTACGCCCGTTCCCCTGTCGTTATGCGGATGAAGCGACAAAATCACATGCTCCCGGAAATTCAGGTGCTCGCTCATATACTCGATTTGGCTGGCGTAGACGTGTGGCATCGACATGGATACCGTTGCCGGCAGATTGATGATGACCGGATTCTCCGCCGTCGGCTGCCATACGTCAAGCACGCTGTTGCAGATGTCCAGCGCAAACTCGATCTCCGTCCCCGTAAAGCTCTCGGGGGAATACTGGAACTGGAAGTTCCCTTCCGTTTCCTCCGCGCACTGCTTGAGCAATTTGGCGCCGTTAACGGCGATGTCGATAATTTCCTGTTTGGATTTGCGGAATACCTGCTCCCGCTGCGCCACGGAGGTCGAGTTGTACAAATGAACCACGGCCTTTTTCGCGCCCTTCAGCGATTCGAACGTTTTGCGGATAATATGCTCTCTCGATTGAGTGAGCACCTGGATCGTGACATCGTCCGGGATCAATTCCTGCTCGATCAGGGTGCGCAGGAAAGTGAACTCCGTCTCCGAGGCTGCGGGAAATCCGACTTCGATCTCCTTAAATCCGATCTCTACGAGCATTTTGAAGTATTCCAGCTTCTCCTCCAAATTCATCGGAACGATCAGCGCCTGGTTTCCGTCGCGAAGGTCGACACTGCACCAGATCGGAGCCTCCGTAATATACTCTTTCCGGGTCCAATTCAAGCTCGTCTCCGGCGGCATAAAATATCCTCTGACGTACTTTTCAACATTCCTCATGGGTATCTTTCCTTTCGTCGATTTTTTGGCTTATCTGCCAAAGACCGGATGCACAAAAAAAGCCTTTCGTCTCCACTACAACAGAGACGAAAGACTTTGACATCTTACGCGGTACCACTCCGAATTCACGCCGTCGCCCGGCATGCACTCCACGGATACGGGTTTGCCGAAAGGACAAACCTGGCATCCTCCTGATGATAACGGTCAGGCTCCGGCTCCGCCTACTTCTCTGGGTTCAGCGAGCAACTCCAAGGTGAGTTCCGATTTCCTCCACGGCTGTTTCACACCAACCAACAGCTCTCTGTTCGCTTGGATAATCGTACTATTCCTTTTCAACGTATTTTAATTATTAGGATCATGCTATAACACCTATCCGATGGTGTCAAGTGGAATCTGATGTTCCACCGCTCCACCCCGGATACCCCAACTGCCTCAGCCGTATCTGTATCATATAGCCTCTTCGCTGACAACTAGCTGTCAGCCTAGTTCAATCGGCATCGTCTTCGTAATGTTGGGCGATTTCGCGGGCCATTTCGCGAATCCGGCGCTGCAACTCCAGCGGCTCCCGAATGCGTATGGCCGTACCGAACGACATCAGGTAAGTCGGCAGATACTTGTTCATCGTCGGAACGTCGAGCAGAAACCTCGCCTCCCGATCGGTTCGTTCCGTCAAATAGTGGCGCATATGCCAGTGACCGCATACTTCGTTCAGCACGTCCTGCTCTCCCTCGATCCGGATGACCGCCAGCGGTCCGTCCGCCTCCCGTCCCCGATTGGACTGGTCGCGGAAATAAGCCGACGCGGAGAAACGCTCCGGCGTCTCAAACCGCGTTTCGGTCGGCTCCAGCCGCGCGATCCGGTCCACGCGGAACGTCCGTACGGCCTGCGACCGATGGCAAAACGCGACCGCGTACCATTCGTTCCGGTCGTAAGCCAGCCCGTACGGATCGACTGCACGCTCGCTGGCCTGTTCCGCATTCGCCTTGCGATAGACGATGCGGACGGTTCGCCCTTCCTTGGCCGCCTCCTCCAGATCTCTGAGTAACGGAACGACGGAAGGCGGACGCACCGGAGAAATCACATCCATGCCGCTCGTCTGGCGGGATAGGTCGTGGCGCTGCTCTTCGTGCAGCCCGTTCTCCACCTTTTTCAGCGCGCTCTCCAACTCCTCGGCATATGGGTATCCGGCGCCTTGGGCAAATTTAAACGCGTCCACCAGCGCCTTAAGCTCTACGGAGTTGAAGAACAGCGGCGTTTCCCTGAAGCTCTCCAGAATGCGGATGCCGCCGTCATGGCCCGATTCCGCGACGACCGGCACTCCGCTTGCGCACAGTGCGTCGATATACCGGTATACGGTTCGCACGCTAATCTCCAGACTGTCCGCAATCTGCGCGGCCGTAAACTTCCTTCCGGATCGCAGCATCCAAAGCATGGACAGCATATTATCCCATTTCGCCATCGGGAGGCCCCCTCTTTTTCTCACGACATCCAAACTAATTCGAGCCCTTTTTATTCGCTATGGATAGATTCCATCAACTCGAAAAAGTATTTTGGCTCATGCGTCCGATATAGATGGAACCATGCATGCAAGGTCTCGGGTGCAAATACATCCAGCAGCTTCAACACATGCATCGTAAACTCCAATGGCGCGACTCCTGACGCGGTTACTAAGTTCCCATCGGTTACGGCCGGTTCCATTTCATAATACCGCTCTCCACGGTACTCAGGACATAGCATTTTCATATATTCCAGATCATTGCTTGTATGCCTTCTTGAGTCCAGCACTCCTATCTTAGCAAGTCCCGTGGTTGCACCACAAATCGCCGCGACAACCGCCCCTTCTTTCACAGCTTCGGCGGCTATTCTCAATATAGGCTCATGGACAGCCTCCAGCCAAGTATCTCCGCCCGGGAGAACCAAAACATCCGTATTTTTCAAATTGCATTCAGCAACAGATATACTAGGCTGTATTTTCATACCTCCCATGGTCGTGACCGGGTGATGGTCCATGCCTACGGTAATCAACTCTAAGGGCGCTGTATCTTTTTTAAAATATCTCCCTGAGTTCAGTTCGGCCGTTAAATAACCTACCTCCCAGTCCGCCATCGTATCAAATACATAAATATACACCTTTTTTGTATGCAAAATATACACTCCTTTAATTTGAATTACCCCTATTGTAAAAAAACTTTACTGACAACTTCCGTCAGTAAAGTTTCGAAAATTTTGGGCTTTCATTTTTTTGGTTCCTCTTCAGGAATAGCGTCGGTTCGAATCACAAAAGCGACCTCCTTGATTTCACTATCCCATTCGCACAACAGCCGAAAACCTCTCAAAACAGCACCGGGTTCATAATCGACTGTGGTGGTCCGTGCTGCCCTTGATGCCTCCAGGTTGATGGCCATAGCTCTGACAACCGATCGATGAGATCCGGAGAAATTGTCGCGGCCGGCAGCACCGGCACGCTCCGGAGAGATGGCTAGCTGGCATAGTCACAGGGTTGCTGCTCTAGTCCGTCAGATATTTTACATGAAATGTAATTTATGCAACCAATTTACTGAGGCAACCCTAGTGCGCCTTCTCTAAATACCTATACTGCGTGGTATTACTGATACCAGTCGCCACTGTAATTTGCTTAATTGTATAGTCTTTACTTTTATACATCTTAACAGCCATTTCCACTTTATCTTCTTTCTTAGTAGGTCTCCCACTTTTCTTTCCTCTTGATCTTGCTGCTTGAAGACCCGACTTTGTTCGTTCACTAATAATATCTCTTTCTAGTTTAATGATTAACAGCGGATAGGTGTCTGCAAATAAATTATATCAATCAGAAGTTGTCTACGAAGCCATATGTGATTCTAAAATTGTTGCGGAACTAGCCGTTGCATCCCGAAAGACGAATATAAACCCAGAATTACAAGAGTTTTTGAAAATAGCGAAAGGCAAGGCGATGAACACATTTACAAAGTGACAAAACTGTTAGTTTGAACGAATGTTTGTAAGAAAGTTCGATGGTTTCCTACTTTTTTTTTTATTATATTGAAAATGAAGAATGTAAGGAGTGGGACAATTGAAAACGGTACTATCGGTGCAAAACCTAACGAAAGAAATCAAGGGCAAGTTGATTGTGCGGGACATATCGTTCGATGTGGCAGAGGGAGAGATTATTGGACTACTTGGTGCGAACGGAGCGGGCAAGACAACCACGATGAAGATGATAGTTGGTCTAAGCACAATAAGTGACGGGGACGTGCGGATTGCAGGCTACAGTATTAAGAGTCAGTTTTCTAAAGCACTCATCAATGTAGGGGCAGTGATTGAAGCACCTGCATTCTATCCTTATTTGAGTGGGTACGAAAATTTACGTCAATATCAGCGTTTGCACAAAAATGCGAATAAGGATTGGTTGCTGGAGGTAGCCAGTCTGACTGGGATAGAACATGCGCTTAAGCAGCGAGTAGGCACGTACTCCATGGGAATGAAACAACGCTTGGGAATTGCACAAGCACTACTGCGAAAACCAAAGTTGCTTGTGTTAGATGAGCCGATGAATGCACTTGATCCTGCTGGTGTCCGTGAAACCCGGAACTATTTAAATAGAATTGCGGCAGATTTGGGCGTAGCAATTGTGATCTCCAGTCATCAACTGTCTGAGATTGAGCAGATGGCACGCCGAGTGGTTATTATACAGAATGGCCGCTTAGTGATAGAGCAGCGGATTGATGATGGGTTAAATGATGGAAACTTCTGTATTACTCTTCACATTGATAATATTGAGCTTACAAGCGAAGTTGTGGTTAACTTGTTTGGGGATGATCATCATGTATTGGATTATATGCAGACAGAGAAATTATCTAACGGTTTGCATACTATGACAGTAGCTATTGATGAAGGTCAAGTTCCAAAGCTGATTCGAGCATTGTGTGATGCCGGGGTGGAAGTTCATCGGGTGTTGCCGGCACATACGAGTTTAGAGGATAAGTTTTTAGAATGGACAACTGCGCGCAGTGAGGTGAGTTAAGTTGTTATGGAACGAATGTTTGAAGGTAGTGAATAAAAGAATCTTTATTCTTTCACACATTGGTTTTATTGTGATGACGGTACTGTTGTCTTGGTCGTACATCAGTAATCTCAAGGCTGATGTTACGGTGGCCCAAATGGTAGCTGCTTTGCTTGGCCTATCGGGAATGCTTGTAATTCTACCTTGGGCGATTGTTTTATCACCTCTTATTTGGACGGATGAGTATCATTATGGTACTCTGAAACAACTATTCCTGCATACGTCCTCGCGCTCACGGTTGTATGTTGCCAAAATTGCTGCGATGATCTTGCTCATCGTTACGAGTGTTGCTAGTATATTCATTGTTTCTTTGTTATTGAATCTTCTGATGGCTCCACAAAACATGCAATGGGGCGACATGACGCATGTTATATACTCTATCGGAGCACTCGTATTGCAATGTTGCCTTTATGCAAGTCTAGCATCCTTGATTGGTGTGTGGACGAGATCAGCTGCTATCGCAGTAGGCGGTAGTTTAGTGCTATACTTTCTTCAGATAATATTTGGAAGTAGTCTCTTATCTACATCATGGACGCACATTTTATTCATTCATCATGATGATTTAAGTGTCTATTGGAGCACATCACAATATAAATCGGAATTAGTTGGTTTACCTATGTCGTTAGCGATAGATATCTCCTATATTTTGTTTTTCTTTGCAATTGGATTATGGTTGTTCGTCAAAGAGAGAGGAGCAGGCTAAACATGACACGGAGCTACCCGCGGTGTTTGCCTGTAGTCTGGGTAATGCGTTGCTTCCCTTTAAGAAACCAGGTATGCCGAAGCGCCTGGTAATCCCGGATCATGGACTCATCTTCGAAGAGCAAATGGGCAATGTCTTCGTTCATTAATCTTTTTTCAAAGCGGGAAACGTCTCTTCTGTAAACACTTGTTGTTTGGCTTCATCCGCAGCAGCTAACGTATACGTGGGGTCATCCTTGCGGATGACCCCTTATAAGCATGGTGTAATGAAATAAACTGTAAACCCTCATATGGTCCGTCCCGTTAGAAACCGCCTCTAGAATGGATGATTTGGCCGGTAATCCATTGGGCCTCGTCGCTTGCCAAAAAAGCGATCAGACGGGCCGCATCCTCCGGAAGACCGATTCGACCCATCGGAAAACTCGGCAGTAGCGCGCTCTTCACCTCTTCGGACATCCAACCGGAGTCGGTAGGACCGGGATCGACGGCGTTGACGGTAATGTGCAGCGGTGCCAGCTCTGCGGCCAGAGATTCGGTAAAAACGGAGATGGCCCCTTTGGTCGCGGCATAGGCAAGATTGCCGGGCATAGGGCCCTTGCCTTGACCCGAAGTGAGGTTGATGATTCGGCCGCCGAGTACACTAGGGGAAGCTTGCGCTTTTTTCTCGGCCTCGAGCATACGCGCGAATTCAGCGGACAGCATGAAGGTGCCCCTAATGTTTACGGCGCAATGAGCGTCGATGAGAGACTCGTTTAATTGACGAAAATCCGCATCGACACTATACGCGGCATTATTGACGAGGATCGTGGGAAGCCCCATCGCTTTTCGGACTTCACTTAACAAGTCGGACGCGGAGCCCGGTACGGAAAGGTCCCATTTCATGTGTGCCGCTTGAACGCCCAACTGCCGCAGCTCTCCCGCAAATAAATCGGGCCAATTCTCATCCGCATCGTTCGGATTGATTTCTTTATCGTAGTCGTACAGATGCGTAAAGAACAGGCTGGCGCCTTCGTTAGCCAAGGCCCGACAAATCGCGGCCCCGATTCCGCCCGGCCGGCTCGCCCCCGTGACTATGGCGATTTTACCTTGCAATCTGGTCAATTTGACGATACCTCCCGTTGTCTCTATACCTGCATTATTGGGAAGTTTTAACGTCCGGTCAAGGTTTTGACCATTATAAAATCGGTTTGCTCCTCATCTCCCATATAGAAGGAGTGCGATCCTGTTTGAACAAATCCCATTTTCTTATAAAAAGCGATCGCATTTTCGTTTTTTTCCCATACGCCTAGCCATATCTTCTTCTTTTCCTGTTCCGCCGCAATTTGTATGGCCTTGTTCAGCAGATTTTTGCCGAGCCCATGTTTTTGAAACTCGCTTTTTATATAAATTCTCTCGATTTCGAGTGACTCTTCCCCCATATCTTCCGTTTGAGCCTCATGCGTGTTGACCTTTAAATATCCAGCCACTTCCTCACCAACATAAGCAAAAAGGAATTGCGAAAAAGGATGGGCTAACTCACTTTCCAGTTTCCTCAAGTTAAAAGCTTTCTCCAGATAGGCATGCATGTTTTCGGGCGAATTCTGTTCCTTAAACGTCTCATTAAATGTGACGTAACTAATTTCTTGAAGTTTATTTACATCGTCAAGGGTGCACTTTTTTATAGTTATAGCCATTTGATTATGTCGCTCCTTCATCAATATGCTCTCTTATTTCCCTTTTTTACGTATTCCCAGTCCTTCTCGACATTTCTCCTTACTCTCTGGAGAAGATGGACCAGGGTCTCTATTTCTCCCTCGGAAAAACCCTCCAAGGCGACACTATTGGAATACTCGTTCTCTCTTTTTATATTTGGATAAACATTTGCCCCTCTCTCTGTTGGAAAGAGCCTGTTTATTTTCTTGTTTTGTTGATCGTCTTTTTTTTCGATGAATCCACTCATTTCAAGTTTCTTTATAGCACGAGCCGCCGTGGTTCGATCCACTTTGATCATCTCGGCCAGCTTTTCCTGAATGATTCCCGGGTTTTCGCAGATTCGCACAAGGTACAGATACTGCCCTTTGGTGAGGTCGAATTCCTTGAACTCTATATTGCTTATTGAATCCAATGCCCTTGCGATCATACCAATTTCACGAAGAATGTCCTTCATCATTATCTCCTTGGCTAGTTTTTGTTGCATTTACAACAAAATAGGATGTAAAAATTCTATCTTATTTTTGTTGTAGTTGCAACAAAAAACTCTAAAACCGGATAATAAAACCCCTTCAGCCTATAGTTGAAGGGGTTTCGGTACTATCGATCTTCTTTTATAGCCAATAAAACGCCAATAAAAATCAATGTGGAGCCGAACCAAAACGTTACACCAATGTTCTCTCCTAGAACAAGCCATCCGAGCAAGGTTCCAACCACGGGCTGAAAGAAGAAAAATAGCCCTCCGCTTGAGGCGTTAAGCAATTGCAGACCCCGATTCCAAAGTAAAAATCCACCTGCAGTTGAAGCAATGCCCAAATACAAGAATCCACCCCAAATCGTCGGGTGAGCCAGCTGAGAGGCGTCAATTTCGTGCAATCGCGGCAAAACAAAAGGGGTCAGTACAATAAGGGCCACCAAGATGGAATAAGTGGTTACCGTAATTTGTGAATACTGATTAGGCACAAGCTTTACAAGTACAGACATTAGTGCCCATGTTAGCGCAGCTATCAGGAGCCATATACCTCCAAGTTTCATGGACAAGTTCATTCCACCGACCCCAACAATGAAAAGAACCCCGATTGTTGCTAAACCAATAGAGAGCCCCTTTTTTAAAGTCAACCGCTCTTTCAGGAGGAGACGAGCAAAAATCACCATAAACGCCGGTGTTGAGGAAGTTATAATGGCTCCCATTTGTGCCGAGGAATGCATTGTCCCCATTTCCTGAGTAACAATCGAAATGGTATTGCCAATGACTCCAATAGCTATAATGATTAAAAAATCACGTTTGTGAATCCGCCAGTTCTGTCGTGTTATCAACCCGACCGTGATCAGTGCCGCCATAGCCACTAAATACCGTATCCACACCAACTCCAATGGAGGCACTACCGAAACGACAACTTTAACAACAACGTACATACCGCCCCAAATACTGGCGGCCAAAGCTAGATATATAGATCCTAACAAGGTATTTTTCATTTTTGTTCCCTCCGCTTTATTTTAGGTCACCGAAGCCCCTAACGGAGGAGATGTGGTAGTCACCTTTACTCCACTAAGGGCGCAAAAGTGCAACCGGTACATCGTTTTCAAATAATGGAGCCAAGTACACTATAATTCACCTCTATCTCAATCAATCTACATGTTGTTATATTAGCATACATTGATGATCTACCGGACACTTCCAATAAAAAATCACGTCCTCCAAAGGAGAACGTGATTTCTGTGAAGCGGTTTGACTCTAGTTATTTACGCTTTCGGGCGACTACCGCCAACCGCCCGTTGTCGGTCGAGTACTCGCAGGTAGACAGTACAATAAGCTTGTCGCCGTATTGGGCCGTTACGCCCGTGTCGTAAAGTGCGAGTTTTTTGATGTTCTGAACATAATCATCAAACTCAGCGGGCGTACGTACCTTATCAATCTGGTAGTACTTAAAAACGTCGTCCGATTTGCGATAAACTTTTGACAGGATCACGGCAATAATCTCATACTCTTCCTTTTCATATAGCGTGCTGAACTGGAACGTGGCGTGCTCTTTGTAAAAGCTTTCGTTCTTATACTTCGACAAATCTTTGAACATCCAGCCGCTTTTCATGTGGTGTCCGTGAATCAGCAAAATGTCCGAGCCGTTAATCCGGCTGTGCGCATCCAAAAAGGGAAGACCGCTCTTGGTTTTCTTTTGATCAAAATCGCGATTGAGATAGTATTCCGGATCCTGCGGATTCTGCATAATCGGGTAATTAATGCGGGTATTGTCCACACTTAACCACCCGACAATGTCCGAATTTCTTTCGTAAAGCTCCCGAAACTCGGGAAGCATGACCGGCTCACGCGACTTCGCGGCTAAAGGGAGCACCTTTGCTTGACCCGTGTCCGACCCTTCCGCCCATGCCTCGGTCAGGCTTTTGATTTTCTGTTGTTCGATATAGTCCCCCACGAGCATCCTCGCAAGATTAGTCAGGGAAAATACCAACAGAAGGACGGAAACGGCGATAAGAATTTTTTTGATTTTACTCATGTTCTTACCGCCTTTCCGATGATTACAGGATGTGTTTTTTCTTCTTTCTGTCGAGCAGACAAATTCCGATAGTAATCAGGGACAACAGCGCCAAAATCAGATAGGAGATTGGCGAAGGTCTGTGATCCCCCGTTTCCGGGACATCGTCCAGCTCGTCGTCGACAATGCCAGGTCCGTCAACGACATTGTCGGCTTCGTTGCCGGCGTTTCCGATGCCGTTGTCGACGTTGTTGCCGGCTCCGGTATCCACGCTGCCGGTTCCATTGTCGACGTTGCCGGTTCCGTTATCCACGTTGCCAGCGCCGTTGTCGACATTCCCGGCTCCGTTATCCACATTGCCGGTTCCCTTGTCAACGTTGCCGGTTACGCTGTCGACGACGGTACCGTTTATGCTATCGATGCTGCCAGGTTCCGGCTTGACAGGATTAGGAACGGGGGTCACCGGAACCGGATAAGAATATCCGGAGTCTGATCCGCCGCCTGTTCCTCCGCCGCCGCTATTGCCGCCGGTACTTACCGGGCTCAATTCTACATTGTAGCGTACGATGTCGCTTCCAACCCTGATCAGGTCGCTTGTATGCGTCACATATCCGGTTTTTGTAACCACCAGATAGTAATCCGTATTCGGGAACACCATGTACGCATATGCACCGGTTGCGTCGCTGTACTGACTTGGACTGGCGTTATCGTTCGGTGCAAAGCCCGGAATGCTCCGCAGCGTCACTTTCGTGCCTGGCACAATACCTTTGGCTTTGTTCTCCGGTGTGTCGGCATAGTACAGGGTCACTTCGGCACCTTCAATCACGGCGCCGGTGTTTTTATCCGTAATGATGCCGTATGGATCAACGAGCTCCTGGGAAATATTCAATTCCCCGCTGGCCTTCACACTCAGAATCGCATCCCGAACAATCGTCAGTTCTTGACCCGGCTCAAATTCGTAACGCACTTCCATCTTATAGTTCTCCGCGGTTAAACCGTCCGCCGAGAATGCGCCGTTCGGCTGCAAATGAAATGCTTTAGGAGCGCCATCTTGGTCCTTAACATATTGATCGTTCGCATCGCGCAAATAGATGCGCATCTTGCCGGCGAGCTCGCCGGTCACCAGTGAAGACTGCCCTTCAGGCAGCTTCAGGAGTACGACACCTACGGCCGTAATGTCTGCCGGAACCAGTTCTCCGCCTCTCACATCACCCTCGACTTGCGCTTTTTGCGTGAAAGTGATCGGCTGTTCGACGCCGCCCACTTCGATCAATTTGGTGTAACTGATCGTATAGTCGCCGCCATACAACACAGGATAGAAGTACGCACCATCGGCGTCGGTTTTGATCTCATGCTCTTTGCCATTCGTTTTATCGGTAATAACAATAGTCGCATTCGGAATCACTTCGCCCGTTTCGTTATCGCGCAGCACCCCGATGATCGCTGCCGGTACGGTAGTTACCTTCGCGATGTTGCTCGTCAATTTCCCTTCCGTCAGGCTGTCCACCTTAGCCACGATAAAGTGATCCTCAGGCGTTGTAGTTTTCAGCTCCGGCGGTGTATAAGAGATAACCGCTTTCCCTTGCTCATCGGTCGTCGCCTTCACTTCCGATTGATCCGGCAGCAGGAAGATGACTTCCTCGTTCGCCACCGGCTTGCCGTCATAATCGGTCAACGTTGCCGTCAACTGCGAAGGTGTCTTACCGTTGCCGGGAACGACTTCGGGATCCGCCGTCAGCGTTAGCTTGCCGGGGAGATACCTTGCATTGACGTACCGGGCTTCGGCAATCCGCTTCGCTATAATCTCACCGGTATACTTCCGATTCGCCGGGTCGGCGCTATAATCCTCGCCCGAATAATCGGTCTGCGTGACGATATATCGGTCACCGCTCGGAATGCCCTCAATAGCGACGGTTTCCCCATGCTTAAGGGTGATCTTACCGCCGGACTTGATCGTTCCCGTCGTGCCGTCCGACTTGGTGTAGGCGTACGCCTTACCCGCAGCGGCGTCCGGGAATTGGACCGTAAACTCGAACTCTTTATTCTTGTCCGCCCCACTGCCTTCGACCGTTTCACCGATCAGCAGACCGCCGTACACCATCCGCGTGTTAACGATCCCCGCTTCATGGTCGCCTCCATCGGTAATGGTGCCGGTCGTTTTCCGGTCTGGCCAGGTTGTCGTGTATCCTTCGGCCGTATAATCAGCCTCGGTGACGGTGTAGATTGTACCCTTGGGAATTCCATCAATGACGGCGGTTTCCCCATGCTTGAGGGCGATCTTGCCGCCGGACTGAACGGTTCCCGTCGCACCGTCCGATGTCGTATACGTATACGTTTTGCCCGCTCCCGGGCCCTCAAACGTAACGGTAAAATCGAACGCCTTGTTCTTGTCCGCGCCGTTGCCTTCGACCGTCTTCCCGATCGTCAGCTTGCCGGGGAGGTACTTGGCGTTAACATACTTCGCTTCGGCCGTTTGTTCCTTCACGATGCTGCCGGTGCGCGTCAGATTCTCCGGATCGGTCGTATAGCCATCGTTTGCGTAACTCTTCTGAACGATGGTGTAGGTGATGCCGTCCGGGATATCCTTGATCGTAATCGACTGGCCGCCTTTGAGCTTAACGGTTCCGCCGTCGGCTATGGTGCCGCTTGCGGAGCCATTATAGGCATAAGACTTATGGTTGCTGAAAGAAATCGTATATTCAAATTCCTTGTTCGGGTCAGCCCCTAGTCTTTCGATCGCCGTGCTCAACTTCAAATCGCCGGGCACCCACACCGGGGTTGGCACAACGAGCGGCTTTTCTTTAGTTACCTCCACTCCGTCCACCCAGATCGGATTCCAAGGAGTCGAAGCTACACGTACCTGATAAACCGTCGTGGTCGGCAGATAGGTGGTCTCGTCAATAAAGGTTTGCTTGAGCACATAGAGTCCCGCTTTGGGAAACAGGCTAAGCTTGCCGTCCGAACCGGTGGTTCCGCCGGTGACCTCTGTCACACCGTCAGGCTCATACAACTTGAAGATTACGCCGCCCAGCGGCTTGCCATTGGGGTCAACCTTAAGCAGATCCAGTTTACCCTGAGTTTCCGCGCTGCCGCCTACGTCACTGTTATCGACAGCGTGTTCACTTTTGGCGCTGATACCGTCCAGGGTGTCATCGCCCATCAGCTTGATCTCGTTGCCCGCCTTACCACCGCTAGGTACTTCGGTGACCTCGGTCTGATAAACGAATTGGTAGAGCTGGTTCGGATTCGCCATGCGGAAAATCAACCGGGTCGCTCCACCTTCCGTGACGGTTTCCACCTTGACTTCACTGTTCGGATCGTACAGGTTCAGCGCTTCGCCGTCCCTGACAAGAGCTCCGCTTGGAGTCAGCTTGGCGTGGTACACCGCCATGTCAGGGCGCCGCAACGAGAGGTCCCCCTTCTCGTCCTTGCGCAGAGCCAGCCCCTCGCCAAGAGTATCCTGCAGATAGACGCCGTTCTTCACCTCGAAAGGAGGTGTGTAGTTCACCGTCCACTCCAGTACGCCAGGGTTCGGCTTAGTCACCGATTTGCCCAGCGTCTGCATCGGAACGATGACCTTGCGGCTGGCTTTGACCGCGGTAGGCTCATCCCCCCATGTGATTTGCATCTCGGCGGTGTTCGTCGCTTCAATTTTTGCGTTGCCTGATTCAAAGTATTGACGGAGGGCCGCCTCGCTCGGTCTTGCCTTGACCAGAACGACGTAAGGACTTTCCAGCTTGGTAAAGGAAAAGGTACCTACGTTCCCTGCAGCGGAGAAGCTCACGAGACCACTTGGGTCGGAAATCAGCGTCGTTGCGCTAACCGTCGCTCCATAGTCTGCCCGGGCTCCCTTGTAAATCGCAAAATCCTGTCCCTCCGAATAGGGTACAAACTCCCAGCCCTCGGGCAGGGTATCTACAAGTTTGATGTCGCTGGCAACGTGATTTCCGCCATCCTTGGCCATCTCTTCGGTCCTCATGCCGTTCATATTGATCGAAAACCGGAAGGTCACCGTCTTGCTCACCCGATCAAAGGCTGCCAGTGTATAAGTTTGGTTAGCGTCGTCCCGGATGTAGCTTCTGACATCGTTAGGGATAACGCCTGTCCCATCCGGTTTGGACGCAAAGAGCATCTCTTTGGCCAGCACGCCGCTGTTGAATCGTTGAGAAATCCGATTGGAATCAATTGTCCGAGTTGTGCCTTCAAACAAGACCGCCCGGTTATACTGATCCGTGGACTTATTGCCCGCGAAATGCTCCCACTGTGTCAGCAGGGAGTTATATGTGAAGGAAGCGGGCTTATCGGTATTGTATCCGGTGACCTGAAGCAAGTCGGCGACAGGCTTCCCATCCTGTGAAAGCGTGTATACTTGATGCGTTAAGCCGTCACTCGACTGAAAGGAACCGGACTGGAACCGCTGGTAGTAATTCTCCCTGCTGTTCCCCTTCAACTGATTCAAAATTGCGGAGTCAAGCACCGGATTGGCGGTAATCTTGGTGAAGTCGATGGAGCTTGCATCCCCATACACAAGTAGATCGTACACCGCACCGTCCGGAAGAGCTTCCTGAGGTGTTAGGGTGATTTTCCACGGCAATGTGCCCAAAGCAAGGGTATCACCGGTACCTACACTCTTTGTCAGGGTATGGGCGCCAATGGTGACAACGGCGGTGTCCCACACGGTAGCTTGGTCATTGTCCTGCACGGTATTGACATCCAGCTTCCACTGGGCGGTGGCCTTGTTATTGAAGCTGGGCTGACTGCCCGTAACTTCGGATACAATGACCAGACGGATCGGGCCGTTTACCTCACCGAAGGAGTACACATTGTTGGCATCAGGGGTGATCGGCGTTGTTGTGTCCGACCACTTCTGACCGTCCCATGTTTGCCAAGCGGCCGATAATCGGGTAAGTCCGGCCGGCAAGGGATCGGTGATCGTAAAGTTCTTAAGCCCTTGCTTGCTGTAGTTCTTGTTAACGTCAATCGTCCACGTAATGGTACGCGGGTCTGAAGAACTCGTCCGCTTGTTCAGCGTACCGCTCTTCTGAATCCAGTCGGGCCTGAAAGTCACGCGCCAAGAATTCGAGGAAAGCAGCTTGCTGTCCGTCTTGTCTCTCAACTCCGTGATGTTTGTGACAGTCTGGTACCCACTAGCCGTATTATACTCAGTATAATATTTCGCCTTAGGAATCCACGTCCTGAAAGTGACGGTCGCCTTGTCACCGAATCCCTCCGGGAAGGTATAGACCAGCGCGTTCGCGGTGCCGCTTTCCGGTGTCACTGTGTTGCCGTTAACCTTCAGGGAGCCCTCCACCAAGGTGCCCACCTGAGTCGGATCGAGCGCGTTGTAGAACTTTAGCCCGTCCAACGGCTGCGGAATGGTGGGATCGAACTCATCCGTAGCGGCAATGTCCACTTGCCACTCGATGGTTCCATCCACGAAGTCTGCCGGATAAATCCAGTTGTTTTCAGTAGCATTGCTGTTCGATTTCAGTTTAATGCTGTACGCAGGCGTAACTTGAGGGTTTTCAAGCAGGTAGTTCCCGCCGAAGATGTTAATCGGCTTTCGCTCGCCGTATTGTATACCCGACAAGTCTGCCTTAGCGGTGGACTCAAAGCCGAACTGGACGTTCTTGCCCTGGCCATTGAAGAAGCGTTCTTCGCCATCGAACACCACCCTGATCCCCGCTTCGGAGAAATAAGCGGTTCCGATGGTGTAACCCGTTTTTTCCTTGAGCGTCATTGTGGCATCCGGCAGAATGACTTCCGGAAAATAGGTCGCTTTGTCCAGCATGACATAGTCGCCATGCAAAATGACCGTGCTGCCATCCACCGTGTTCGGATTGTCGGCATCCCCTTTCACCGGGATCTTGATATCGCCCGATCTTAAGGTGAAGGGCTTTCTGCCATGAATGACGTCATCCGTATGTAAGACATTTTCGTTCTGCACGACTTCCAACGGAAAAGGCGAATTGGCTCCCATGAGGACCGCCGTTTTGTCCGTCGGGGCTGCCGCCGTCACCATGAAATGGTTCGGCACATCGTACACCGCCTCAGGTGCCGACGGCGCTTCGTCCGCGCTCGGCGAATCGGCTTCCCTAACGGCCTCCGCTCCGGACTCGCTTGGCACACTTTCCGCATAAGCAGTGACAGAGAACGCCACCGTTTGCAAGACAAGCATCATCGCCAGGCAGAAAGAGAGTATTGCTTTACCTATGCTGCGTTCATGTTTCAAGACTGTAATCTCCCCCGTTCCAAAATTGCCTAAACGCGCATAGACCTATGCGTCTGCTTGATCCCAACGACCCTTTACATCACCCAAATATTTCAAATTTTAAATAATTGGCTGAAGGTCATGGGCGTTCAGGCTGTCGATCATGCTAGTAACTTCTCCCCCCCCTTTTTCAACCATATTCGACACTTCCATCCTGCAAATGGCAGAGTACGCCCATTTTAAACAGCGTACTTCCCCATTATATTACGAGAGATCTCTACAAATTCTAGACAAAACTCGACAAAGGGACTTGGAGACGAAAAAACAATAGAGGAATGAAGCGGAAGCCGTAAAGGAGAATAGCCTGATGGTCAGGCTCCTTTTCCAGGAGGAGTAAGGGTTACGTCACCTTCATAAATATACTTCGGATTTTTTAATGAATCTTTTAAGTCCTTTTCGGTACTTCAATATATCCTGCTCATTCGGGGTCTATTTTGGAGTAACCCAAATTAAAAAGATTGCACCCCAACAGGCACAACTCGGTACCACATTGATCCAGTGCCCTATCAGACAACCTCGATAACATAGAATTCCTGCATATGTGCATGTTTTTTTCGGTTTGGAACAATGATTTCAAAATTCCTGCAAATCTGCAGGAATTTTCGACGAAATCGGCTCGTTTCTCTAAAATCGCCGGAAATACCTGCAGATTTGCATCCTTTTTCGAATTCCCTCGGGGACCGGCCTAAAATACCTGCAGATTTGCATCTTTTTGGAGTTGGAAGGGGAGGAAAGCGCCCTAGGTGCCTTGATCTCCGTGGGTTAAGTCACTAGCGTTGCATTAACATGAGGAGACTAACGACTGCAGCCGCCTCCATTTAGCCGGATGGGTAAATAAGGGCCGTTTGAGGCGCTATTTTGTCGAAATCGTCCTTTCCGAGTGAAATAGAGGTCTTTTGGGGTCTTATTTTTGGGAAGCGGGCCGAAACCTGATTTTGGGACCCGAACCAGAGCAATAAGGCCCCTTTTGGCCGCTATTTTACCCGAAAACGCAAATCGGGCTATAATAACGGCCCAAAACGCCGCTATTATAGCCGGTGGTAAGAGAAATTGCGAATAGGCGGCACCAGGTCAGGTTTCATGCAACGCCAGTGGGGTAAATACGATTTTTCCCCTACTACGATGTCTGAAAGGCGCTAGTCCTGAATTTCCGTATAAATTTGAAAGGTAACTCCGAACTTGTCCGTGACATCTCCAAATCCGGGGCTAAAGGTTTCTTCCTGAAACGGCAAATTCACATGCCCGCCTTGCCGCAAAGCCTCATAGATCTGTCTTGATTTCTCCACGTCGTTCGTTGTGATGCAAATGGTTACTCTTTTTCCGTTGGCAATGGGTGAACCCCCTGGAGCATCGGAAAACATAAGTTCCGTTTCACCCACTTGTACCTTTGCGTGGGCCACCAGTTTTTTTAAATCGTCAGTAAACGTATTCGGCATTTCCGGCATCTCCCCGTAAGTCATCATCGAGAGAACTTTAGCGCCAATGGCCTGCTCATAAAACTGAATAGCTTCCCTCGTGTTTCCCTCCAAAGTAATATAAGGGGTTAGTTTTACCGTCATAAATTGTACCTCCCTGGGTGAAATTTGATTCATTCTTTTAGACGACTTACGTGCCCCCAAATCATCGGTCACTCGCAAAATTCCAAATTCGCCCCCTGCTGTCAGAAAAATGGGCACCCTACCCGAAAAATGGCACCTATCTCTTGGATGATCCGGGTTGATACAATGAAGGTATTCCCCTGTGCAATTATTTCCATGAGTTACATAGGTTGGGGAAATCCTTTACTTGAGGAGGGTATTTATGAGGCGGTCTCACTTTAGGGAAAGGCGGTTTGTTCAAAAAGTATGCAGTTTGATCCTGACGATCGTGATCGCGAGCGGCATCAGCCTGTGGCCGACTTCCGAAGCCCAGGCGGCTGAAGGAACGGGGACATCCATCACCTCGATGGGTTACTTCTCGGCGGCTGACGGGCCTGTCATCACAAAATCAGGGGTCGGTCAGGCCAGTTACGGATTCGTTATGCCCATATTCAATGGGGGTTCCGCCACCTGGAACGAGGTTGTCCAAGACTTGGGCGTGAAGGTGAAAGTCAACGGCAGTTGGGTCGATATCGACAGTGTCGGCAGCTTTGTCTATAACCAGAACTGGGGCCACTGGAGCGACAGCGGCTTTAACGGCTACTGGTTCACCCTTTCCGCCACGACAGAGATTCAGTTGTACTCCAAAGCGAATGGGGTTACGCTCGACTACAAACTGGTATTCCAAAATATCAACAAAACGACGATTACGGCGATGACGCCGACGCAAGGGCCGGAAATCACGGCGGGAACGACGGGCGGAGCCGGCTTCACTTATCCGGTCTTCAACCATGATCCGGGTATTCCTTATGCGGCTGTGGCCGATGATTTGAGGTTGTATGTTAAACCCGTAAACAGCAGCGCATGGATCGATATTGACAACAACGCGGCCAGCGGCTGGATCTACGATCAAAACTTCGGCCAGTTCACCGACGGAGGCGGCGGCTACTGGTTTAACGTCAAGGAGTCGATTAACGTCAAGTTGGCATCGAAAACCTCTTCGGCTAACGTCATTTATACCATCACTTTTAATGAACCGGTAAGAAATTCATATATCCTTACTCCCTTTGATGGAACGACTTTCACCGCAAATGAAAGCGGTGCCATCGGTCTGCCTCTGCCCAAGATTGATGGAAGCGCCCCGGTCGCCGATGAACTTGGGAACTTCGTATACCAGATTCGTATCAACGGACAATGGGTCGACTTGGGGAATTCCGGTCAGAGCGGATTCGTATATTCCGCGAACGGTTACAATAATCTGTCCAGCGCCAATCAGTGGGGGTATTGGGCCGATCATATCTACGGGCTGTGGTTCCAGCCCATCCAGGAAGATATGCAGCTCCGGATCGGGTATCCCGTAAATGGGCAGGCGGGCGGAAATGTCGGCGACAATTTCGTCTACTACACCTTTGTCGGAAATCCCGACGCTCCCCGTCCCGATGAAAACGATCATGGCGATATTCCGCTCGGAACCCCGAACGATCCGGCGATCGAGGGCATGACGCTGGTTTGGCAGGATGAGTTTGACGGAACCCGGCTGGATGCGGGGAAATGGAATTATGAACTGGGCTATTACCTCAATGACGATCCCGGTACTTGGGGTTGGGGCAATGCGGAACTGCAGCACTACACCAATAGCCCGCAAAATGTATTTGTGCAGGACGGGAAGTTGAATATCCGGGCTTTGAACGAGCCCAAATCCTTCCCGCAGGATCCAAACCGGTATGCCCAATACTCTTCCGGTAAGATTAACACCAAGGATCATTTTTCGCTCAAATACGGCAGGGTGGATTTTCGCGCGAAACTGCCGGTGGGGAACGGCATCTGGCCGGCCTTCTGGATGCTTCCGCAGGACCAGGCCTACGGGACATGGGCGGCATCCGGGGAAATCGATGTGATGGAAGCGAGAGGGCGTTTGCCCGGCACGTCTTCGGGCGCCATTCATTTCGGCGGACAATGGCCGGCCAATACCTATCTTTCCGGCGAATATCACTTCCCGGCAGGGCAAACCATCGCGAGTGACTATCACGTCTATTCCGTCGTCTGGGAAGAGGACAACATCAAGTGGTACGTGGACGGCAAGTTCTTTTTTAAAGCCACCCGGGATCAATGGTACTCCTCCGCTGCGCCGAACAACCCGAACGCCCCGTTCGACCAGCCTTTCTATCTCATTATGAATCTGGCGATCGGCGGAAACTTTGACGGCGGTGTGACTCCGGGTCCCGGCGACATCCCTGCGACGCTGCAAGTGGATTATGTACGCGTGTACAAAGACGGCGGCGGCCAAAATCCCGGAGAGCCCGGCCCGGGTTCCCCCTCCACGATCGTCATCGGCGATGAAGTGAAAGGCCTGAAGAAAACCGGCGATAACTTGCTGTTCTATGTAAACGGCGCAACCTTCGCCGATTTGCACTACAAGGTCAATAACGGCACACAGCTCAACGTAGCCATGACCCCTACGGGGAACGGCAACTATACCTATGCGGTCAACAACCTGCGGCACGGGGATACCGTCGAGTATTTCTTCACCTACAACCCGGGCCAAGGAGCACTGGATACCCCTTGGCAGACTTATATTCACGGGGTCACGCCAGGCAGGCCGGAATAACCCGAGCAACCGCGTTTCACCTCAAACAGGGCTCCCTCAGGCGAGGGAGCCCTGTTTTTGATATAACATACCCGTTTTAAGCCTGCGCCCCCGCCCCGTTTTCCGCGACGGAAACCGGTTTTACGAGCGCCTTCTTCTCCCAGGCCCGGCTTTTCCAGCGAAGCAGCATCATGACCCCGCGGAGCCATTCGTCCACCGTAAAAGCGATCCATACGCCAAGCAGTCCCAATCCGGAATGAACGCCCAGCACATAAGCCAGCGGCACCGAGACCCCCCACATCGAGAGCACGCCCATCAAGACGGGAAAACGCGCATCTCCGGCGGCGCGCAGCGAGTTGATGATCACCATATTGAAGGTCCGGCCGGGTTCGAGTACGATGGATAGCAGAAAAATCCCCGCTCCCGCGGCAATGATTTTGGGGTCCTCCGTGAACATGCCGATCAGCTCGTGCCGGAATATCGCCGCTACCCCGACGACAGCCAACGTTAACAGGAAGCTGATCCTCACGCTGGTTATAAGCCGCCGATAGGCCGCCTTCATTTCCCCCGCGCCGACCATCTGTCCGACGATGATCTCGGTCCCCGATCCGATCGCCAACGCAAGCGCCATGAAATAATTCGATATGTTCATGACATAAACATGCGTATTTAACGCGGTGATGCCGATCATGTTGACAAAACTGATCACCATGAGGTATTGCGACTGCCAGGCCAGATGCTCGCCCGCCGCCGGCAGCCCCACGCTCATAATCTGTTTCACGTAGGGACCGTTCCAGGTGACGTAATCCTTCCTTCGGATCGGTGCGGGAATGCGGCGATACAACAGGATAAAAAGAACGATGATGCCGAGGAAGCGGCTAACGACCGTGGAGACGGCCGCCCCCGTAACACCCCACTCCGGAAAGCCCATGTTGCCGAAAATGAGCAAATAGTTTCCGGTCACATGGATCAAATTGACGCCCAAAGTTACGTACATCACGCTTTTGGTGTTCCCGCTCGCACGAATCACCGACGAGACCGCGTAAGACAGCGCCTCGATCCAGATAAATCCGCCGATGATCTCCAAATAGTGGCTTGCGATGCCGATTTGTTCGGGATCCAGGTTCAACAGCCGCAGGAGGGATTCCCCAAAACCGACGAGAACCAGGCTGACGAGAATACCGAAAATCAGGTTCAAGGTAATCGCCAGGGCCGAGATCCGGCTCGCCTCTTTCTCCCGCCCCGCGCCGATATACTGGGATACCGCCACGCTGGTGCCGATGCCGACAAAGCCGAACATCAGAATGCAGAAGTAAATGATTTCGTTGGCTAAGCCTACGGCCCCTGTCGCCTTGTCGGAGATGCGGCTTAACATAAACACATCGACGGTACCGAGCAGCATCCGCAGCACGGAGTCGACGAAAATGGGCCAAGTCACAGCAAAAAGACTAAGTTTTTTCCACGAGGGAATACGTTCGGATAAGGTCACGTTAATACAAGCTCCTACCATGTGTTTTTTCTCTTTCGACCTTCCTAGTGTAGCGCCGGCAAGCCAATACGTCTATGGGGGAAATTTCGTTTATAAGGGTTGAACTAAAGAATTGGCGTTGGGCAAGGCTGTGATAGGTTCGGATATACGCTGCCAACATCCACGATTGTAGAAATAAAGTCCCGTCGTCGGAGTCTGCATCATTAACGGGAAAATTTCCCGTTAATTTACCGCTCTTGGCCCCTCGATCGGATTTAGCTGGAAAAGTTCCATCTATTTCGTGGCCCTATTGCCGAAATGCACGATTTCAGGCAAATTAACGGGAGGAATTCCAGCTAATTCGCCTCTGAAGCCGCATACGTACCCAATTAACGGGAGGAATTCCCTTTAATTCGAACCAAACCCTTAGTTGCAGGTCAAGATTGTGAAAAGAACCTTTTACACCGCTGTCTAATATGCAAATCAATAGTTCAACCTACATAGCACAAAAAAAAGCGCCCGCCGGGACGCCAAGGGTTATGCCTAAGAACTAAGACTGTTCCGTGTACTTTTTGAAATTGTCCAAAATCGCCTGCCAGCCCGCCTGCTGGAATTCCACCGGATGCGTGCTTTCCGGGTCAAACGTTTCGACGACCTTCGTTTCGCCGCCTTGGCCGCTAAAGGAGATTTCGACCCTTCTTCCATCTCCCATCGTATAGGAGATCCATTCATGCGTCCTCACTTCGTCATAGACCCCGCCAAAATCAAAACCCATGCTGCCGTCCTTCGCTTCCATTCGGGTCGTAAATTTGCCGCCGGGCCGCAAATCATTCTCCGCTCTTGGCGCATGCCAATCCTCGGAGGCTTGATTCCACTTCGTAATGTGCTGCGGCTCCGTCCAACAGCTCCATACTTTTTCCACAGGGGCTTGAATTACGGCCTGAACGGTTACTTTCGTCGGATTACTTGTTCCCATTTTAAAGGACACCTCACTCGGTTTCGTCGGATTTTTGTTTCTCAAGCGTATAGACGTAAACCACCTTCGAAATTCATCGGTGAATTTGCTCCGGCAGCCCAAACCGTAAAAATAATTTCGTGTTAATGAAATTTTGGACGTGGAGGATTTGATGATCCTTGACCTCGAGCACATGAATTCCCCAAGGGATGAAGACCGCCGCGTTCTCCGGATTCGGCATATATTGCGCAAAGGCGGGATATCCGCCATTTACCGTAATCGGCACAAAGCGGGAGCCCTCACAATGCGGCCGGGTCAACGAAAAAAACTCAAACAGATCGTTTCTGCCGCGCACCCACATGGCAAAAGGCGGCATCGACATACAGCCTTCCTCATGAAATAACGCGACCAGCGCATCGATATCAAATTGTTCAAAGGCCTCCACATACCGTGACAGCAGCTCGCGATCAGGCTCGGTATCCATCCGGCTGAGCTCGTCGGAGCGCAGCCGGGTCCGGTTCAAGGTTTCCCTGGCTCTCTGTAAAGCGCTGTTCACGGCGGCCGGCGACATCCCCAAAGTTTCGGCAATCTGTTTGGAGGACCAGTCGAAAACATCCTTTAGAATAAGAACGGCGCGCTGACGAGGGGGTAAGGTTTGCAAAAGCGCGATGAAGGCGAGCTGCAAGGTATCTTTGCGAATGAGCGCCTCTTCGGGATTCTCTCCAAAGTCGGGAGCAACCCAGATCCAGGATGACTCGGGCAACGTTTCGCGGGGCTCGACAATCGCAGCCGCCGGGTTGGAGAGGTCAACGGGCAGAGTACGGCGTTTGGCTTGTCTCAGTTTGTCCAGACACAGGTTGGAGGCGATGCGATAAACCCATGTTTTGTACGATGATTCCTGCCTGAAGGAGTTCCGGCTTTGCCAAGCCCGGATATAGGTTTCCTGAACCGCATCGTCCGCGTCATCGATAGATCCCAACATTCGGTAGCAAAACGAGGTTAGCCCCGGCTTTAAATTCTCTAGTAACTGCAGGTCCACAGCCGTCTCGCTCATAGTAGCCTCCTTTTGACAGGGAAAATTAGTTTGTGCGTTTTGTCATAGTTTACCACAGGAGCGAGCGGTGATCACCCTTATCATGGCGATGGCTTAAAAGGCTTACAATGATTAGGCCAAACGGGGCCAGCCGGCCGTTCCCGCTACTTGCTGAACTTCATGAATATTTTTTGCATCAGCCCCGGAGGGGAAATCCTGCTGTTCTGAAACGCCGCGATGACCCAATGGCCGTTTCGTTTCACAACGACGTTGGTATTAATGGAATCTCTTTTGACGGGGGCTTGTTTCTGCCATCTTAATTTGACAACGCCTAGTCCATGAAAGACCGCCGTCTCCGGAGAAAGAAAACGAATTTGCTTGATCTCCCCTTCCAGCGTCGATCCTTTCAAAACACTGTTCCATAAGGCTTTATGGCTATCGGATATCGCCTTTCTTCCCTGCAAATGTTCTCCCTGAAACGTCACGTAGTCGGCATCCTCCGTAAAACAAGAACCATACGCCGCCTCATCCCCCTGATCCCAAGCCGTTTTCAATTTCCGAAAAAGGGATTCAATCTCTTTCCTATCCTGCGCTTCTTGCATATCCATGTCGATCCGCTCCTTTAATTGTGGTATACTTGGTTCCTGAAAAGTTTGATTCATACACTTTCTTAGTAAGGTAATTATCTTTTCATTTTAATTATCTTAATCAATTAAGATATATTGATCTTAACTTGGAGGTATGTAAATGTCAAGGGACTCTTTTCCTTTCACCGAGCTTTCTTCTTTACAGCAAGATGTACTGGATGAATTACGGCAAAACAGCGCGCGCGCCGTCATGTTCCATCAGTTGATTTCCGAAAAGCTGGGGTTGAACGCCACCGATCACAAATGTCTGGATTACATCAATCGCGCAGGCCCCGTAACCGCCGGACAACTGGCCCAGCTGACCGGTCTTACCACAGGGGCGGTTACAAGTGTCATCGACCGGCTGGAACAAGCGGGATATGTGGTTAGAGATAAAGATCCGCATGATCGAAGACGCGTGGTCGTCAAGCCCGCTCCGGAAGGATCGGCCCAGATTTCGCCAATGTTTGAATCTGTTATGCAATCGACGCTTCAAATCATCTCGCAGTATTCGACAGAGGATTTGCAGCTGATTCTTGCGTTTATCAAGCAGTGCAATGAGATGACATTAACGGAGATGAACAAGCTGAAGGATAAACATGAAGGGGAATCCTAAAGACCTCAAGCAAAACGGGCTAACCATCGCGGTTAGCCCGTTTTGCTTATTTCAAATGATTGTACCGCAGGTTTACGATTATTCGTTATCCTGCGCGGCCGGACCGGCCGGAGCCATCAAGCCTTGAACAGCGCCGAGAAACGGGCGGATGGACTTAATCATGCCGTAGCCCATTTTCACGACCGGAACAAATCTCCGGATCATGCCGAACAGCCGCATCCCGCCGCCGAGCATACCGCCAAGCCCCCCTGTGCCCGCAGCAGCAGCGGTGCCGCCGGACCCGCCAAAACCGCCGAACAGCGAGCCCAAGATCGGCAGGAACGCCGACACTTGGGCGTCCGGCTTGCGGGATCGCGAGCGGCCAGACGGTTTGCGCGCGCTGCTTCTCCGCTTTCCGGAACGGACGCCCCCCGGGGAGCGTGCACCCGCTCTGTTTTTCAGAGAGCGGGTGCTTTGCTTCCCGGACGAAGGGCGAGGGAGGGCTCCGGCGCCGGCGAGTACCACCCCGCTGGAATTGACGTCCGTGATGTAGCCGACGTAAGTCTCTCCGTTGTTCAGGGTGACACATACAGGATGGCCCTGCAGCTTCTTCGCTCGCGCACGCATCTCTTTCGATTGTGCCATGAAGTTCACCTCGATCACTGAGTTGTACTTCAGTTTACGCCGGGGGCGGGCTGGCTGCTTGTGCGAATGGGGCATGCGTACGCTAAAACGTTTTTCTAATACTCTCCTTTGATTACGAAAAACGAGCCCCGGATCGTTCCGGCCAGTTTGGACTTCTGGCGGGCAAATTTAAACTTCTTCTCCTCCAGCTCCCGGGGAACCTCCATCCCCTCGGAGAGTTTAAAACCAACCGCCCGTTTCTTCGGGTCGTCCACGGTGTACAAGACATTGACCTCAAGGCCATCTTCATAAAAAACGTAGGCCCATCGGATATTCTCCACTTGAAAACGCGACGTTTCCAGAGGCTTGGCCGCAAACTCGATGCCGCGTTCCTCTTTCAAAATCCGGTTCACATAGTCTAGAGTCTCCTGGCTTTCGCCGGCGGGTTCCACCGTAAATTCATGCTTGTATTTGTTCATGAAGTAGCGGGCTTCATTCGCGCGCAAACCGGCCAGCGCTTCCGCTACGGGTGAAGACTCCAAACCGATCGTGGACACATTTTTAAAATCAACAATATAGGACATCTCCATCACCCCTCCTGTCTATCCATCTATTTTCGAACAACGGGAATCCACATTTCGCCAAACACTTGACCGTCCCGCTGCCCCATGATCACCGTGGCATTCGGACCGCCTACATACGCGACATGGCTGACTTCAGGCAGGACTTGGCCGAAGGCAATCCCGGCAAGCTGATTACTCAATGCATCGGCCGTCGGCCCTTCCCCTTTAACCACCAGGTATTCCCCTTTAGGGAATTGAATAACCCGGGAACCCTCCGCTGCGGATGCCGACCCCGGCGCCGATGACTCGGTCAAGACTCCGGCATAATACATCATCTTGTTGTTCACCGCTTCGTTTACGGCAAATACATAGTCGTTGGCGGCCATGGATTTTAAAGTATCGAGCCTTCCGTCATGATGGACCGCCTGCCAAAAGTCCGATTTTTCCTTGTTAATGCCGGCATAGTCCGTGTAATCGCTCTTCAGCTCGGTTCCCAGACCGTAAACGATAAAGCCCTCTTTTTCTTCCAATTGATAGTTTGCCATGTTCATAACCTTCCTTCTTTTTTATTTCATTTGTGTTCTTCACTTGATAGGTTTATGATAATCTTCAATCATGTCAAAAAATGATACCATTTAGGAGTCGCAATGAAAAAAGTTGAACGGATTAATACGATCATGCGGTATATCAATAATCGTTCCCAATTTACCATCTCCGAAATCATGCGCGAATTTCAGATCTCCCGTTCCACGGCCATTCGGGACATCCGGGAAATCGAAGCCTTGGGGATGCCGCTTGTCGCCGAGGTTGGACGGGATGGGGGCTATTTTGTCATGCACAACAAGCTCCTGCCCGGCGTTCGTTTTACCGATAATGAAGTCAAAGCCCTTTTTATCGCCTTTATGGCCACAAGAAATGCGCAGCTCCCCTATCTGAAGAGCCGTCAATCTCTAGCCGAGAAATTACTGGGCCTCATCTCGACCAACCAGCAGGACGACCTTGTTCTTTTGAATCAAATCCTGCTTTTTGAAGGAACCAACCCGCATAATCCCGATCTGCTTGAGCTTTCCGACCTCCCCCACCCCATGCTGGAAAAGCTCATCCAAAACCTGCTTACGGACAGCTATTTACGGATTACGATCGAAGAAGCGCGGGAAATGAAGTCCTACCCCATCTATCTCCTGCATCTTTATCATCAAAAAGGCGTCTGGCTGATGGAGGGCTTTGACTTACAGGAAGAAAGGAAGCGGCTGTTTCCCGTCGACGGGCTCACCGATATCACACTCTACCAACCGAAGAAAAGGGTAAGCCGGAAAAAGATTATGGAAACCCTGAGCAAACAGGAGGAAGAAATTAACCTTGTCCTGTATCTGGGTCCGAAAGCCATTGCCCAATACAAGAAGTACCATCCTTTAAAAGCTTCCGTTTCCTATACGAACCCTTATCAAACCACGGCCATTCTAAAAACTTTCATCCCTGTGGATAAGCCCGAAGAATTGACCGAATTCACCGATTGGCTTCTTTTTCTGGGCGGGGATATCAAGGTCAGGGAAGCGCCGAAAGAGCTCCTGGACAGGTTGGAAGAACGATTAAGTGCCCTTAAGGAGCAGTTGCGCGGATCATCACTATGACAGCGCGAAGTCAACCGCAGACTCCGCATGAAGTCTTGTTGTATCGTAGAGAGGGATTCCGCAATGTTCTTGCGAAATGAGCAAGGTGATCTCGGTGCAACCCAGAATAATCGCCTCTGCTCCCTGTCGACCAAGCTCCTGTATGATGCTTAGATAGGATTGCCGGGATTCGTCATTAATGATGCCAAGGCATAGCTCTTGATAAATGATGTCATGAATGACCCTTCGATCGGCCTCGCCGGGGACTATCACTTCAAGTCCGAACTTGTCCCTAAGTCTGCCCTTGTAAAAATCTTGTTCCATCGTAAAAGCGGTACCCAATAGCGCGACCTTCTGCCGTCCGTCCTTAACCATTTCTTTCGCCGTTGCGTCCGCGATGTGAAGCAGTGGAATTGTGACGGCTTCCTCCACTTCGTTGGCCATCTTGTGCATCGTATTGGTACAAATCACGATGAAGTCAGCCCCGCCGGATTCCAGCTTTTGCGCCGCATCCATCATAAGTTTCGTGGCCTCATCCCATTTCCCCTGATACTGAAGGCTTTTGATCTCATCAAAATCCACGGAATACATGAGGCTTTTGGCGGAATGAAGTCCTCCCAGCTTCTCATTGACCCGTTGATTGATGATTTGGTAATACAACAACGACGACTCCCAGCTCATCCCGCCGATTAAACCTATGGTTTTCATAAACACGTACCTCCAAGGGGCTTTTTACTCTATCCTCCATTAAAAATGGTTCAAATTCAATCCTTTTCTTCCCCCCCATAAAGAGAAGCACCCCTTAGTTGAGCTGAAGAGTCCACTTAAGAACTTTTTGTCCCACCGGTTTGTTTTTTCATAAACCAAAGATAAAAAATACGGGACAAGCAAAAGGTAATTAGAAGGGAAGCCCACGTCCAGAACCAATTCCAATCGATGTAGCGAATGAGGTTGGTGTACCTTTCCGCCAATACCTCCAAAATGGTCATCCAGCTTGGAAAAAACAAAAACCAGAGTGTTTTATGGATGTTGGTTTTGTTTTTCGGAAATTTCAAGTTAAACACGACGCAGAGAGCGGGAAAGATAAAATACTCGAACGAAAAACTACTTCGCGATGCATAGGGAAACATACGAACCGGATATTCAATTAATTTGTACTGTACAACTAGTAGACCTAAAAACCAGGTAAGTATTTGCTTAAAAGAAAAGATGACAAACGCTTCTCGAATTTTATTACGCGGTGTCGTAACTAGTAACAGCAGAATGGTTAAAATCCATACTACAATTAATATGATTATTTCCATTGTCATAAGACGCATAACCTCGGCTACATGGGATATGTACAGAATGACAAGCAGAGCCATCCTTTGCGGGATGGCCCTGGCTAAGTTTTAATGTCCGGCGTGCAATTCTTCCCGGTCTATAGCCTCTGGAGGCTGCTCCAACCACCCCTGGTCAATCATAAGATTGGCGCCATCCTCCACATACAACGATACATCCAATTGGCATTTTGCATATAAAACGCCTATATCTTTTCTTCCATTCAGCGATGCGCCATTGGCGTATTCCCGGATCTTCATGGAGAACATGTCGATTTTATGATAAACCATGAGTTTATCCGAGAACGGAGGCTCCGTGGAGGGTCTGACCAAATGATCTATACTTTGAGGGAACGGCAAACCGTCTTTAGACAATTTGTCCGACATCAGATCAATATGTTTTTGATTCAGCCTCTTTCCACGCTCTAAATATTGTCTGACTTTTTCGCTTCTCGCCACCTGAACAAAGCCGGTAATAATAGCTTTACTCGTGATGTCGTTGTTCAAGTTTCCGAAAAAATGGGCTATTTCCAATCCTTGCAGCGGTCGCACTTTTCCGAAGAAAACATTTAAAAAACTCTGCTTTGTAATAAAGTCCACACCTTGAGGCGGAGGAAGGACGGGTGGATTTACGGATGTATTTCTGGAGAGTAAGGCCTCCGTGACATTGACCATTAATTTACTGGTATCCTGAAGGGCTTTGACGAAGAAATCCCGGATATCTTTCCTTGTCACCAAGGGGATAGCCACGCTATAAATACTCACCCCGGCTTTACCCAAATACTGCAGGTAATGAAGATAGAAATCGTCTTCATACAGTCGGGGTGCCTCCAAATTGACGTCGTCGTCCGTAAACCCGACCGGGATCGGAAAATCGGCTTGTTTAAAAATAGCTTCAATGGTCTGTATATACTCTTTACATAGCCCCAGGGCATATTGTAAATTTTCTTTAATCTCTTTATCGTCCACATGTTGAAGAAAATAGCCAAGCACGCATTTCCCCATCGTATTTCCCACATATGTGGCCCAAAGCTTCCCCATCTCCGCTGCGGTTAAATGCGATTGATCGGTTTTCACAAGCACTCATTCCTTTGCGATCTATTGAGAATCCGTGATTAGGATATCCCGGTAACCGTTTGAAAATACACGGTTTTTTTGCCGCATAGTAGACTGCTATTGCCGTCTGATCGATTTCGCTGGAAAGCTCGGCGAGGATGAAGTCCCCAACAGATTAGTCCCAATGACACCCACAATAATAAGCGCAGCACCGACGATATGGTACATTCTGATTTCTTCCCCGAGCAAAAGCGCTCCGGCAGCGATCGACACGATCGTCGACAGGTTGGAGAATACGCTCATTTTGGAGGCTTCGATTCGGGACAAGGCATAGTTGGAACTAAGCGCCGTAACCAGGGTAGACAAGACGCCAAGGTAGAGAATGGCTGCAACAAACGCACCGCTGGCCAGCGGAGAGAACAATTGATCCAGCGTACCTGCGGCGGTGTGCCCGGCTAGCGACATGGCCAGGAAAGAAAGAAAGGCAATGCCCAGCATAACATACGTGATTTCCGCAGGACTGAACGATTTGAGCAGCCTTCTCGCGAGCACGTTGTAGCCCGCAATGGCCAGGCAGGACAGGAACAAGAGAACAATTCCCGTCATGTTGGACCAATCGATGCCGCTGCCTTTCATGATAAAGATGAACAGGACTCCGCTCACCGACAAACAGATGGATAGCTTTTGCAGAAGCGTGGTCGTTTCCTTCAGGAACAAGAACGCCAGCAGCAGCGTTAAAACCGGCGTAAAAGCGAGCAGAATGCCACCTTCGCTGGATGTGGTATATTTCAGACCGTAAGATTGAAGCGCGAAAAACGCCAGCGGGTACAATATGGCCAAGAGCACTACCTTGCGGAGCTTTTTTCCGCGATAGTTCAAACGAACTCGGCCCAGCAGGACGGGAATGGACATCGCGGCGAAGGATGCGGCAAACCGGAAGGTCAGTGTATCCATAGGGTCGGCAAATTCGAGCGCAATCTTCGTAAATAAAAAGGAAAACCCTATAATCATAGCATTCATAATAGCGCATAGATAAGCAAGTTTTAACCCGGATGAATTCATCGTAGTAAGTGCCTCCTTAGTGTTGTCATATTCGCGGACATGGGGCTGAATACTTGAAATGGTAAAGCGAAATGGAGACACCCACAACAACAAGTTTCCGGAATTGTATCGATACAGTTCTGAATATCACTTATAATGGGGAGTGGCAGAAATGAGGGAGAAAACGTGAAAAGATACTTGCTAATCCTCTCCGACCTGGAACTTAAATTAAATGAAGGGCACTACCGCCCGGGTCAAAAGCTCCCCTCCGTCCGCGATGCCGCCAAGCTGTACGAGTGCAGCGTCAGCACCGTCGTTCGGGCTTACACCGAGTTGGAAAAGCGCCACGCTATCTACTCGATTCCACAGAGTGGGTACTATGTCGTCGACAAGCCGGCCTCCGAAATCATAGCCGAGGATGACGACTGGATCGATTTTTCATCGGCCATGCCGGATGTTCACGTATTTCCCTACTTGGACTTCCAGCATTGTTTGAACAAGGCGATCGATACCTACAAGCAGCAACTGTTCACGGCCGGCGATTCAAGAGGGCTGGAGAAGCTCCGGCAGACGCTGGTATCCCACCTGGCGAATGATCAGATATTTGCCAAGACGGAGCAGATTATTATCACTTCGGGGGCTCAGCGGGCTTTGGAAATTTTGGCTCGGATGCCGTTTCCAAACCGAAATAAGACCATTCTGGTCGAGCAGCCAAGCTACGATCTCTATCTGCGATACCTTGAGACGGAGGGCATTCCGGTAGAAGGGATTGCGCGCAGCACAGCCGGTATGGATTTGCAGGCGTTGGAGCAAAAGTTCAAGAACGGCGGAATTAAATTTTTCTACACCATGTCCAGATACCACAATCCCCTGGGAACCACGTACCGTGAGGAAGAGCGGAAGGCCATCGCCCGGCTGGCGGACAAATACGATGTGTACATCGTTGAGGACGACTATATGGGGGATTTAGGGGAGGAGAAGCAGTTCGATCCCATTTACGCGTATAGCCGGACCTCCCATGTCGTTTATGTAAAAAGTTTCTCCAAGATCATCTTCCCGGGGCTGCGCCTAGGCGCGGTTGTGCTGCCGGAACGGCTGTCGGCGACATTCCGAGCATATAAGGGGCATCCCGATACTTCGCTATTGTCACAAGCGGCGCTCGATGTATATATCAAAAACGGGATGTATGAACGGCATCGGCATAAAATCAGCAGTCAATATGCGTCCCGGATTCGAGCGGCAAACGACGCGGTGAGCCGACATAACCACGAAGGCCTGGTGGCGTTATCCGAGGTCGATTCCGGCGTTTATATCCAATTTAAGCTGCCGCAAACCGTTAATTTGGATCGGCTGATAAAGCGCCTGTCGGCGAGGCGGGTGAAAGCAATGACCGGAAAGTCGTTCTATTTGACAAACTGGCTCGAGCGGGAAAAATTTCTGCGAATCAGCATTTCACGGGTCAGGCCGGAGAGAATCGAGGAGGGCGTAAGGGTGATTATGGAAGAAGTGGGGAGAGAACTGGGAAGGTAGATCCATTTGCATAGCGCTTCATAACAAGCACCGGCCACCGAAAGATCGGCGGCCTGATTGTCGATGATTTACAGTTCCTTGGCATAATTTAACCCTAAGTCATGCGCTTGATGAAGCAGCATCTCATAATGTTTGGCATCGGAATCCAGGGTCTCGTACAAAAATTCAACCCGGGAATGGTTCACACCGCAATAATCCGCAATTCCCACATTGAGCAGATGAGCAATCGTCTCATCATAGTTACGCTTTTTCATCTGTTCTCTGGAAACGCCCGCCAGACCGATCCACAAGACTTGCCGATGATGAAGCTGGTTCGAACCGTACGCAAACCCGTTGTTCCATACACGGTCAATATAACCTTTTAGCATGGCCGGCAAGTGCCACCACCACACCGGAAAGATAAATGCCAGAGCATCATGCTCCTTCATTCGCCGTATTTCCCTTTCCACCTCAGGGGAAAAAGTCTGTTCCGCCGCTGACCAATCCGGTTCATCTATTCCTTTTAAAACCGGGTCGAAGCCAATCCCGTGCAAGTCCAAAATCTCATAGTCGTGGCCGGCCTCGGCAAGACCCTGCACGAAACGATCGGCAACCTTAAAGGTCAGGGAATCTTTTCTCGGGTGCGACACAACGCATAGTACTTTCATACTTGTATCTTCACTACCTTTCTTCAGCAGTTAACTTATAGCCATCATCCCTGGCTGATGCTATTATAAACAGGACTTGAATAACCTGGAAGTACGCACTTTCACGTGCTATAGGATGATACGGGTGCCATAGGAACATGGAAGTGCCCTACTCTAGATAACCGCCCAAGAGGTTATGTCTCGGCCATAACACATCCTTTTTAACGGAGGAATCAAAGATGACTGAAGCGAGGGACAATAGCGTTCAAAAGAAGTATAGAGTTGGAGTGGAGGCGGCGTTAGAGGTCATGGGGGGAAAATGGAAGCCTCTGATCATCTATCATTTGATGACCGGACCGAAACGGACTTCGGAGCTCCGCCGGTTAATCCCCGACATTACACAAAAAATGCTGACCACTCAACTAAGGGGCCTGGAAAAGGATGAGATCGTGGCGCGAGAGGTTTATAAAGAAATCCCGCCTAAAGTGGAGTATAAGCTGACCCCTTACGGCTGGGGGTTAAAGCCCGCGCTAGACCATTTATGCTATTGGGGAGAGGATCACCTGGAAAAGGTGTATGGCGACAAATCCAAGGTTTTGGAGGAGTTTTACGGGTGTTCATAAGCACAAAACCCTATGAGTTTTCGTGAAAAAGACCATCACATCAACTGATTGGATGGTCTTTTTTGCTCAGTTGGAGCGGAGCGGCTCGTTATACATACTAATGGAGTGAACCTTATTTTGTAATAAGTTGTCGATGATCTGCTTTAATACACCGGGTTCTCGTAAGTCTTCATTCTCGATTTTAGCAAGCTCATTTACTTGCACCCATTTGCTGTCGGAAATTTCATCCTCTTCGAGTTTTAAAACCCCTCCGGTCATCTCACCGATGAAATGAAATAAAATAACCTGATTGTTCGTACGGCTCATAAAATTATATACCCCCGTAGTACCCGTCAGGTTTACTTCCAGCCCCGTCTCTTCTCTAACTTCCCTACGAGCTGTATGAAGAATGTCCTCACCATATTCCATACGTCCACTTGGAAAGTTCCACTTATCCCTAGCATTAGGCTTATTCTCTTTGATTATCAAAGCTTGATCATGATTCAAGATGGTTACACTTGCTACCAAAACAATTCCTTCTGGTGTCATCCAATGATTCTCCTCAATAGTGCATGTTTTGCACTAGTTTTTTAAGTGCGGCCTAGCGCACTTCCAACACGGCAAACTCCAAAAAGATGCAAATCTGCAGGTATTTCTAGCGATTTTAGCGAAAAGAGCCGGTTTCGTCGAAAATTCCTGCAGAATCGCAGGAATTTTCAAATTTTGGCCCCCAACGAGAAAAAAACATGCAGATTTGCAGGAATTCCATGTCATCCAGGTTATCTGACGGGCCTCCCCCCCTCATGCCTTACGGGCAGAGGGCGAGTAAAATACATCGCTATGCATATGCTGAATTCTATCCCAGTTGGCCGGATTGGTCGTGTCTGGCGAACGGCGCTCCAAAATGGCCTGATAGAGGGCGGTTTTTTCCTCCAAATGGGCAACGTGCCGTTTGGCTTCTTCGAGCTTCAGGAGCGCCGCCTCTTTATGCTCCATCATGAGTTTGAAGCGTTGCGGAATGGTCGAATCCCCTTGCAGACATAAATCGATATACATTTTAATGACTTCAATCGGCATCCCGGATTGCTTAAGGCATTTGACGCCAAGCAGCCAGTTGATCGATTCTTCGTCGAACATCCGGATATTATTTTCATTTCGCTGTAAGCTCGGCACCAGGCCTTTATCCGTGTAAAAGCGCACAGCGTGCTCGGTGAGTCCCGTAATCTGTGCGGCTTCTTTGACCGTATACATGTGACATCCCCCTTGGAAAAAAATGATGAACGACGCTTGACTTCGTGTAACACGAAGGTCCTAAGCTTATTGTAATGCAAAACGGCTATATGCGGAACTACCGCTCTGTAGGGCCAATCTCCCGGGGTTCGCGGCCGTTTGCCGTTATACATTTAAACTAAGGAGGAATTACCATGCAAACCGTAACATTGAACAACGGAGTGAAAATGCCGATTATCGGCTTCGGGGTCTACCAGGTTCCCGATGCTGAAGAATGCGAGAACGCAGTATATGACGCATTGATGGCCGGTTACCGCCTGATCGACACCGCCTCCGGATACCTGAATGAGGAAGCGGTCGGACGCGCAATCAAGCGCAGCGGCATCCCGCGTGAGGAGCTGTTCATCACGACCAAACTTTGGGTTCAGGATGCCGGCTACGAGAGTGCCAAGCTGGCTTTTGCCAAATCCCTGAAGAAGCTGCAGCTGGACTATCTCGATTTGTATCTTATTCACCAGCCGTTCGGCGATTACTACGGCGCTTGGCGTGCGATGGAAGAACTCTATCGCGACGGAAAAATCAAGGCGATCGGGGTCAGCAACTTCCATCCCGACCGTCTAATGGATCTCATCGTGCATAACGAAATTGTTCCCGCCGTGAACCAGATCGAAACGCATCCGTTCTACCACCAGCTCGAGAGCGCCGCTTTTATGAAACAGCAGGGTGTGCAGCACCAGTCATGGGCGCCGTTCGCTGAAGGACGGGGCGACATGTTCGGCAATGAAGTATTGGTCTCGATCGCGGAAAAATACAACAAGTCCGTCGCCCAAGTCGTGTTGCGTTGGCTTGTCCAGCGTGGAGTCGTTGTCATTCCAAAATCGGTGCGCAAAGAGCGGATCGTCGAAAACTTCGACATTTTCGATTTTGAGCTGAGCGCGGAAGATATTGAACAAATCTCTACCCTGGATACGGGAAAAAGTCTGTTTTTATCGTATCACGATCCGGAAGTCGCCAAAATGATGGGCAACTGGAAAATCGATCTGTAAGCCTTTGATCGAACTGTAAAAGAAAGGACAGGGGCCGGCACCCCTGTCCTTTTTCCTCAAAACTTCTCCCACCCGAATACCGGCCTCAACATCTTGCGCATCCAATAAGCTAGTACCGTTCCTGCGCCCCATGAACCGGGATTCTGCAAGTACTCCCTGTATTGATCGTTAATGATATAAGTCCGGGTGGAAGTGGGGTTCTTCAGCCCGAACTTTTCCCACATTGCCGGATCATTCGAATCTCCCAGCTTGGCGAGCATATTCGCCGACGCCTTATCTATTTTAGCCGGGAGTTGCTCGAAGGCTTGGATGATTTGCGCATGAAATTCGTCGATCGGATTGCGGTTAACCAGGCTCGTCAAATGGATGCCTTCGCGAAGGTAGGAGACGTATTCCAGATGGTCGGCCCAGAACTTGTCGATAAAATAAAGCCGTACCCGCTGCTCCGATGGGCCCACCTTCGTCTCGCCTTTCAAAATGCCGAGCCGCTCCTCGTATAGAATACGCCGCTGCTCCTCCACCATATCCGAATAACGGTTCAGTTCCTGGCGGATATGGAAGTTTTGACCCATGATCACGCGCTGAATATGCGCGATTTTGCCGCGGAGCACCGACTCTTCGAGAGGCTCATCCTGCCTGAGCCCCCGATAGGCGCGCGGAATCGCTTTATTGATGCCGAACCGCTGCATCAACTCGTCCTCCAAGCTTACGAAAAATACGGAAGCTCCCGGGTCCCCTTGGCGGCCGGAACGACCGCGCAGTTGGTCGTCGATCCGTACGCTTTGGTGCACATGCGTACCAATGACGTATAGCCCGCTCAGCCCTGCGACAACTTCCGCTTGCGCGGGGTCGCCGCCGCCGAGCCGGATGTCGACGCCGCGTCCCGCCATATTCGTAGACACCGTCACGGCGCCGATTTCTCCCGCTTTGGCGATGATTTCAGCTTCCTCCGCGTCGTTCTTCGCGTTCAGAACATGGCAGGGTACGCCCAGAGCCGCCAGCGCCTCCGCCAGCAGGTCAGACTCCTCGACGCTTGACGTACCGATAAGAATCGGCCGTCCCGTCCGATGAACGGACGAGATTTCCTGAAGAAGCGCCTTAAATTTGGCTTCTTTATGGGTATAAATCCGGTGCGGACCGTCGATCCGTTGGTTGGGCCGATTCGGCGGAATCGGCACGACCTGGAGCGCATAAATCGCTTCGAATTCCATCGCGGAAACTTGCGCAGTCGCCGTCATTCCGCAAATCTTCGGATATAGACTAAGGAAGTGCTGCAGGGTGATCGTCCCGAGAATTTTCCCTCCGGCTTTCACGGGCAGCCCTTCTTTGGCCGCAAGCGCGGCTTGCAGCCCCTCCGGCAAATGCCTGTTCTCCGCCACGCGGCCGGTATATTCGTCGATCAGTTCGATCTTACCGTCCCGGACGATGTAATCGACGTCTTTTTTCAATAACGCTTCCGCATGCAGCGCGCAATTTAACGACGATAACAACTCACTATGCCGGCTTTCGTACAAATTGCCGCATCCCAGCAGTTCCTCCGCTTTCGCGGCGCCCGCTTCATTCAAATAAACATTCCGCCGGAACTCGTCGAAGTCGTAATGCTCCCCTTGCTTAAGCTGTCTGGCGACTTCCGCGAAACGAGTGCCGTTGTTGCTCTCGGAAGAGCCCGGCTCGCCGGCGATGACGAGCGGTACCCGCGCTTCGTCGAGAAGCAGCGAATCCGCTTCGTCGACGATGACGTAGTGGAAAGGACGATGCACAGTGTCGGCTTCGCTCAGGGCGATCGTGTCGCGCAAATAATCGAATCCCGCCTCTTTGGCCGTCACATAGGTAATATCCGCGGCGTACGCTTCCCTTTTCTCCGACAGGCTCATGCCGGTCTGCACCGATTTTACCGTTAACCCGAGAAAACGATAGATCGGGCCCATCCACTCCGCATCCCGATCCGCCAAATAATCGTTGAACGTCAGCACATGTACGCCTGCGCCGGTCAGCGCATTGAGACAGGCGGGCATCACCGCGGAGAGCGTTTTTCCTTCGCCGGTATGCTGCTCGATCAGAAATCCCTCGTGCAGGGCGATGGCTGCCATGACCTGGACATCGTAGGGCTGCAATCCGAGCGTTCTCTTCGCCGCCTCGCAGACTAGCGCATACGCATCGACAAGCAGCTCGTCCAAAGGCGTACCCGAAGTCGCCTCCTTTTTCAGCCGGAGAGATTCGGCTTGCAGCCGCCGATCGTCCCAGGCTTCCAAATTCCGCTTCCTGACGAGCTCCACTTTGTCCCGATAGCCTTTCAGCCTAAGCCGGTGATCGCGGTCCTTCCATTCTTGCATCCACTTGATTGCTAAACTCATTGGAATGGGCTCCCTCCTTCCTACTCATCCGTTGACCGTCGTTGGTACATGACAACGGACACGATCGATAACACAACCGTCCAGGCCAAAATAATGAGGAGCGGTTTTAATAAATCTCCTGTCGTAAAGCCTGTGCTCTCTATGCTCAGCAAACGCACAAGTTGAACGCTTGGGGTGTACTCCAGCACTTGGAAAATCGGAAAATCATCTGCCAGCAGCACTCCCCAGGGCGCCCCGGAGAATACGAATGCCACAGGAATGATGGATAACGATGCATCCAGCAGCGTCCTGGAGAATAACCCGCAGATCGTTCCGACCGCAATGTAAAGGATGATCGAAAGAATAACGGCCGTCGCAAAAGCCCATATATTGACCGGCGTATATTCGAATATATACGTAGAAACCGTCAGAATCACCGCAGACATGACAAAGACCAGACTGCTTTTACCGATTAAAACGTCCAGGGACGTGGCCGGAGTCATCATTAATGATCTTAACGTGCTACGCTCCTTTTCTTCCGCAATCAAGCAGGCTTGTGCGAAACAGGTCAGCAGCACAAACGAAAGATTAAGAACGGTAGCAAAAGTTCCAGCCACGGAAGCTAAGGGTAAAGACGAATCTACACCTCGAATAAGGAGTGCGAGAATAATAGGGAGAGTCAGCATAATGGAGAGCCCGTAATTGCGCGAAAACTCTTTATAATCCTTCACAAATATCGCGCGCACACGTTTAAATGAGATACTCGTACTCATAGCAGCTCACTTCCCGCTTTCGAATAAGTTCTACTTGGATCACACCCATGAACACCACTTCCTTGGAGTTGATACCTTAAGCATATAAGGATCGCGTGCTCCAAGCCATCAAAACCCGCCGAAATGTAGCTATTGTCGCCTGAACGGTACCCTGGAATGCCTGACGGATTCCATATTGCCCCGGAAATTAAAGATGAAGAAGCGACTTTAATTCCTGCAATTTTGAACGGGATAACGGAACCACGGCGTCTTTACCCGTACTTAATCGCAAGCTGTAGCTGTTCTTCGTCCATGTAATGATTTCTCTTACCTTTTGCAGATTCACGATGTAGGATCGGTGACACCTGAAAAAGCCGAAATTGTTCAATCTCTGCTCGAGCTCGGTTAGCGTCAAAGCGCAGACATAATTTTCTCCACCTACATGCACGAGGACCGAACCATCCATACTTTCTATGTAGTCGACTTCAGGCGGATCGAATAGAATCACCTTGTCGTTTTTTTTCGTATAAATCTTCTGCAGGGTGATGTTGGCCCGATCTTGTTCCTGCGCTTCCTGCTTATCTTCTTCCGAGTCCCGAATATCCAGTGGATGAAATCCGAGCTCGTTCAAACGATAGATGACATCACAGGAAATCATGGCGTCTTCTAAATTCGAAGTTAACATCAAAATCCGTTTCTCTTTCGAGAGGTCATCCAAAATCCGTTTAAAATGGCGGCGATCTTCTTCTTCCAAGTAAAAATAAGGTTCCTCCAAAACAATCGTAGGCTGATGCGCAAAAAAGACACGCAGCAAGGTGACGTACATTCTTTTCGATGAGCTTAGATCCTTGATTTTCACCTTCCGCTCTTCCTTTAAACCAAAATATTCTATTAACCGTGCGGCACGGTCATTCCGCTCTGTTACATTGATTAGAAAAGTGATTAATTCCTCCACCGATAAATGCATATACTCGTTTTGCCCCGCTCGAAATAAATAATACCGGGAATGATCCTCTAACTGATTCATGATAAGCTGCTTTCGCTTCAAGTCCGTTATAATGCCGACCGATTGGTTCGAGGTCATATTGAATTCGATCTTGGGTAGAAGTAATTTCCCATGCTCATAGATCGGTTGAAATTGCATGCCGTCCTCCTAGTCCGTGCCGCTATAGGATGTATATAACAATTATAATGTCGGGGTGCCTATTTGAAAAATATAACGGGTTCCTATCGGGAGCCCCAGCCCTCCTCCTCACATCAAGGATGTGAGGACCCGCTAACAAGCAGCGGCCATTCCACCTTTAGTTAAATCGCCGGCGGCTCCCGCGATCCGGAACGATTGATAACTCGTGTCCATGAACAGCCGAATGGCCTTAGAAGCACACAAACGAGCCAATCCGGTTCAAATCGATGCCGAAGTACCCCCAGAAGAAGCCGAACCATCTATACCCTGCAACCGAAGTACGCCCGACGAATACCGGGAAGAACCAGAATTGCTCACCGTTGTTCAGCCAGATGTAGGTGTTGCGGAATAGGCAGCGTCTGATCCCTCCGGGATCAACGGCAAATGTGGCAGTTTGCATTTGCGGTACGAATTGCGGAGGAGGACTTGTCGGCGCCTGAACGCCTCCCGGCGCACCCCCCGGAAATCCCCCTGGAAATCCACCTGGAAATCCCGGTCCTCCCGGTACACCCGGTCCGCCTGGAAATCCTCCACCCGTCCCTGGCGCTGGAA
This sequence comes from Paenibacillus faecis, assembly GCF_008084145.1. Taxonomy (GTDB): domain Bacteria; phylum Bacillota; class Bacilli; order Paenibacillales; family Paenibacillaceae; genus Fontibacillus; species Fontibacillus faecis. The sequence continues at coordinate 708,093 of NZ_VSDO01000003.1, forward strand.
AAAACCCCATATATGATCGCTCCTTTCAATGATTAGGCATAATCATCATATGCATTCGCGGAAAGAGCGCTTGGGTGAACGCCCATAAAAAACATTCAGCCGCAGCTTTCTAAAATCATAATCACCCGTCTTAGGCTATAAGCCATTATTACCGGCTCGCGTCTAAAGAAGCTAGCTTTCACTTTGTCAAGCTACTATGCCGTTGCCGCTTTTGCCTCCCCCTGAAGGGATGCGTTTATTACTAGTCGCCTTCAGACAACCTGGATACTATAGAATTCCTGCATATGTGCATGTTTTTTTCTTGTTTAAGGCCAAAATTTCAAAATTCCTGCAAATCTGCAGGAATTTTCGACGAAACCGGCTCGTTTCTCTAAAATCGCTGGAAATTCCTGCGGATTTGCATCTTTTTTCGCATCCCCTCGGGGATCGGCCTAAAATACCTGCAGATTTGCATCTTTTTGGAGTTGGAAGCACATAGCAGGTGGTTTATTGTTTCGCACGCTTCGCGTGCTCAACTGGCTAAAGCCGCTAATAAAAACAACCGCCGCCGGTTTTGAGCCGACAACGGTTGTTTTGTTTTGCAGCTTAAATCGATATCTTCTTAGTCAATCAGTCCGGTCGTCTTCAACAAGCGTTGGATCATCGCGGCGGCTTCCGCCCGCGTCATCTTCGCTTGCGGCTTCAAGAGTTGGCCGTTGCCACCTTCGGTAATTCCTTCGGAGATCAGCAGCGCGACCGCTTCCTTCGCCCAATTCGATACCTTGTTGCCGTCGCCGTATCCGGACAGTACGGCATTCATTTGTTCCGTATTCATCGACGCTTCCGGTCTGATCAGGCGGTAGGCGCGCGCGATCATCGCCATTCCCTGCTCTCTCGTAATGTACGCTTCGCCATGGAACGCGCCATCGTCATAACCGAGCACGATGCCGGATTCGCTGGCGATCGTGACTGCCGCATGGTACCAGGTCGATGAAGGCACATCGCGGAAAGCGTTTTGCTCTACATCCTGGCGCATCAGACCCAAGCCTTTGACGATAAATACCGCAAATTCGGAGCGGTTAATATCGCGGTTTGGCGTGAAGGTATTGTTGCCCGTTCCTTCAATCACCAACCGGGCTCCGATATCATTGGCGCTAGCTTTCGCCCAGTGGTTCAACACATCGTCATAATTCTTCGGATTCCAAATGACGGAGTAGGTTCCACTGCCGCGCAAATCGTTGATTCTCGCAAAATAACGGTTGTTGATCTTCGTGACTACCGTCGGCACGTGGAACACGCTGCCGTCCGGGTTTACGATAACGCCGGTGGTGATCCGGCTCGGATCAACGCCTTCCGGCAAAGCGATATATTTGGCGGCATAACTGTTCAGTTTACCCGCCTTGATCGTTTGTCCGCCATGCGTGAAGGACAGGTCCAGATCGACCGGATGGACGAGCAGTTCATAGCCGTTTTTAGCCGCCACTTCACGCGCGAGTTGATTCAATTCGTTCGAAGCCCGTTTGATGTTGACGTTGACGGCGATGTCGCTCAGCGAAGCGTTGCCGAATTGGCCGGCGATGCGGTTCAGGTTCAGTTGTCCCGCAGGAAGCGGATAAATCGCCAGCAGATTCTCGATCTCCAGGCTGGAGCCGGAATCCTTCAGCTCTTTCAACTGCTGTACCGTCAATCCTTGCACCGTCAAATCGCCGTTGTTCGGAACGCTGATGGACAGCTTTTGTCCTTTTCCGCCCGCGAGAACGCCGGACAGTTTGCCCGCATCTACAGTTACAGTCGTTTGCGTACGGTCGCCCGTTTGCGTTACCGTGCCTGTAGCAAACGGTACTTGCTGCCCATTGACCGTCGTGACAAGATCGAGCGGCTTGCTCACCTGTCCCGTGCCGGTCGATGGCGAAGTGGTCACCGTGCCGCCACTGCTGGAACCGCCGCTGCCGCCGTTATCGGAGCCGCTGCTGTACGCGCGGTACACCGTGACTTTGTACTCCTTCGAAACGTTGTTCTCATCCGTGACTAGGATGTAAATGTCGTTCGAGCCGGGATTCAGAACGCCGCTGAATTCGCCGCTCGTCACTGCTTGCGGTTTACCGTTCGCACCCACACGAATCTCAATCTTCGCGTTCGGATTCTGCGCCGTCGGCTTGAACTGAATCTGATACACGCTGTTCGTTACGCTCATCGTGTAGGAAGCTGTATCCGGATTGAACTCAGGATACAGGCTGCCTGTGGACGGCACCAACGATCCCAGCTTGTTGTTGGCCGCCGGCGAGTCTTCGTGAGTGATTTCGATGGTATACTCGTTAATTAGGTTGCCAGCCGTGTCTTCAACTTTGACCTGAACCAGATTTCTCTGCCCCACATTCAATGGAAGCTTGCTCCATTGTTCCGCAGGGTATTCCGTTCCGTTGACGTAAACCTTCACCTGTGTACCATTCGGATATTCGACCGTTGGGTTCAGGCCAATGCCGTATACGTCATTCGTTACGGTAGCCGTGTAATGCTTGTACTGATTCGGGTTAAACTCAGGGCTTACCTTGATGTCTTTCGTACCGTCTTCAGTTAGTCCGACAAGCTCCCAATCTTTCAGTTCCCCGCCGATTTTCACCAGGTTCTTCTCGGCATTGTCCAACGCGGTTTTGACTTGGTCTACTTGTTCTTGCGTTGCATTTGAATCCGCGAAGACTTCTCTCGCTTTCTTCAATACATCCTGCATTGCTTGCCAGCTTTCCGTGGTGTAATCTTCGGCTTTCAGATTGCCGTTCTCAAGTTTGCCGTCCATATCCGAGATTTTGGCTTCAAGGGCGGATTTATCGACGATTTCCGGAACTGTAGTGTCAACCTTCAAACTCACTTTCACCAGTTCCGAGTATTTTCCATCCTTGGCCGCTCCTATTTCGACATCATAAACTCCGTCCGGCAAGTCTTGCTCCGGTTGAACGCTCCAATTCCCGTCCACGTCAGCTTTTGTTGTCAGGATAAGGCCATCCTTTAACTTCACCATTATTTCCGAACCTGGCGTTGCGGTTCCCTTAAATTGCGGTTTGCCGGTATTCACTGTTCCGCGTGGCTCGGTCAGCGTCACCGTTGGCTTGGTTGTATCTACTTTTACGTCCATTTTGAACGGTTCCGATGTTTTACCGCCATACGTCGCGGTAACCTCAACATTGTAAGTGCCATCCGGCAGGTCTTGCTCCGGTTGAACGCTCCAGTTGCCGTGTTCATCCGCTTCCGCGGTCAAAGTAATTCCTTCGCTTACTTTTACCGTCACTGTGGAGCCTGGAGTCGCCGTTCCCTTAAATTGCGGTTTGCCGGTACTCACTGTTCCGTTCGGTTCCGTCAGCGTCACCGTTGGAGTAGCGCCAATTTTATTGGTAACTTCCTTATTAAAATCAAGGACAGAGGCACCATGGGTTCCTTTTAAGTTACCTTCTGCATGCTTATACTCCAGTTTTACGGTATCAGTCGGTTTGAGCTCTTTCGACAGCGTCAATTTCACTTTGTTGCCTTCTACGACAACTTTGCTGATATCGACCGGCTCTTGGGTGTCACCAACTGTAATTAAAAAACCATCTTTAGTAGCATCTGTTGCAATCTCTTGATCAAAGCTCAGCACGATCTCGTTGCCGCCAGCGGTGATCTCCTCAAGCGTTACGGTCTCCGGCTCCGGGGCCAGTACTCCATATGTAAAAAATTGCCCATCTGCCAACCCTTCCGGTACTGTAGCCACATAATGCGAAATGCCGTTAATCGCTTTAATTTCAAATTCATAACTTTTAGCATGGTCAGGTGTAAAGTCAGTTTCACTATCGCTTACGAACAATTTCTCCAATTTCGGGATATTGTTCTCCGGAATAGCAACTTGAACTTGTCCCACCTGCCCGGTGTTTTGCACCTTCCACACACGTTGAGCACGGTATTCCTTTGTGTCACCGATCTGCTGATCAAAAAGCAATGGTTTGCCATTATCGCCCCAGATCAGATACTGCTTGTCCGTAAGTGAATTTCCATTAGCCTCATTGGTTTCGGCAAACACACCAGCAGCAATGGCCACTTGCGGCACACCTGCGTTAACGCTGCGACTTTGTCTCTGGTCAAGGCCCTCCACGCTGTCGCGGCCGATACCTGCAATGTTGTACTTGTAAGTGGCATCTACCTGCCACACAGGATTACCATCGGTGTCAACGTAATTACTGCCGCCTTTATTCAGCGTGATTCCATACTTTACCGCTAAATAGGTCTCTATTTTCGCTGCATCGGCACTTGTCAATTGATCGTATAAAATAATTTCCGCGACATCGGCGCCAAGACCCAACCAATCATCAGAACCCCCATTCGTAGCTCCAATGACAGGTGTGAACGTTATGTCGCCAAAATCGCTCGGTCTTGTAATTGGCACCGATTCCCCGTCCAACTTGGCGGAATGACTGCTACTGCTTACGTCGGCGATTTCAAAGTTCACTAGTTGAGGTCGTGTTCTGTTTACAGGTCTAAAATAATTATAAACCCCGGTGGTTCCATTTCCCGTAGTGAAGTCATCACCATAGCCGCCCATTATAATTACACCGTTTGTTTGACCGGCATTTTTATCCTTTCCCCCAACCAGTGCTCCTGCACTGCCGGAGTCAGGAGTCTTATAGACAGCAAAGCCTGATTTGAAAGTGATTGGCTTATCTCCAATCAGTTTTACTGACTTACTGTAATGCCCAATTCTTGGAATGTCATTGTTATAAAATTTGATACTTGGGTTGAAGTTAATCCCACTTGCATTCACTGTCGGGATTCTCGCCTCTTGGCCCGCTGGAACATCCATATCAAACCTTATCGGATTCGCCGATTTATCGCTCCATCCTGCCAGTTTTCCATCCGGAGCATCCAGGCCGTCATCCGCCTTCAACCACACCACGGGAGCCTTTGTACTAGCTCCGCCCGGGTTTTTAGGATCGGCTTCCGCCGCCTTCGCCACCGGCGCGAACGCAGCGGGAAATCCGCTTACGACCACAACAAACGCCAGCAAAACCATAAGCTGCTTTTTCCAAAAAAACTTGCTGCTACGTGTAGACACGTAATCTCATCCCCCTGTTCATTTCGTACCTCCTGGTATGTATAAACCGCTGGAGAGCAAATGGAACAGGCTTCCCACAGAGAGATCCACCTGCCTGTCTCATACATTTGCAGGAGGATTTGAATTTTGCATACACATTTCGGGTGTTTGTCCTTCAGTCCTATTGTCGCGATCCTGAGCATTATCATTACGGCACTATGTTTGAATCAAATCGGTTCCAACTTCCCCCTCTCCCTATGACGTTGGGCACAACGGAACAAAAATGACTAAATTTTACACACCCTTATAGACCAGCATAACTACCTCGCCTATACAAAAACTATACAAATTATGGTTCTTGGTATGGCAATCTGACCGGTGGAATCGTTCTCGCGCATGAAAGAAAGAACTGCCTGGCAGGGATTTTTTTACATTCTACCTTGCCTGTTCCTCGATCACCTGTTCAATCCCGAGCAAAATCACCTTCAAGCCGAACTCAAACGCCTTGTCGGTCCCCATCAGTTCGAACAGCCCGCTCGTGAACATTCTCCGGAACAGCCCCGCATCCGTCTCGCTCATGGAATCCAGCAGGTGAATCATTTGCTCGCCCGGAAGCGCCTCCGCTCCCTGTTCCTCAAGAATCGCAGAGACATTGCGCTGGTGCTCATAATCGTCCAGAACGAAGTTGTAGACATAGTTCATAAGCGTGAGAACCACTTGCACTTTCTGCTCTGGTTCGAGCGGCGTCGATTCCACGCAGCGCAGCATACGATTGTTGAACCGGATGATATCCGCTTCATGGGGCAGCGTCGACATCATGAGCTGCGTGGAGCAAGGATACCGGCCGAGCACGCTTCGAACCGTTACGGCAAGCCCCTTCAGTTGCTCCTTCCAGTCCCCCTCGGAGTGAAACTCCTCTAGAATCACGCTCGATACCTGGTTGGCCAGACGCTGGTAGAGATGCTGCTTGCTCTTGAAGTGCCAGTACAGAGAGGGAGCCTGAATCCCCAGCCGGCCGGCCAATCGTCGCATACTGAATTTCTCGATGCCATCCTCTTGAAGAAGCTCCCACGAGGCTTCCAAAATCTTATCCTCCGAAATCTGAGGCTGCTGTTTTTTCATCATTATCCGCCCTTTTATCTAACAGTGTAAGTTTATGCTTTACATGATCCTATGCCCATGTTATCATCTAACACTGTAAGGCTCAACCTAACGGTGTTAGATTGGTTGTAAAATATATATGAAAGTGGTGAACCCCATGGATGCGGAAAACCTCCATTACTTTGAAAAAGCACCCGTCGCAAAAGCTGTAGCTCACTTCGCTGTACCGATGATGCTCGGCACGTCAATGAGTGTCATCTATTCCATTTTGAACGCCTATTTTCTGGGTACGCTTCACAATACCGCCATGTTAACCGCACTCGCGCTTACCCTGCCGTTATTCGCCATCATTATGGCGCTAGGCAACTTGCTTGGCATAGGTGGCGGCACATTCATCTCCCGTTTGCTGGGAGAGAAGAAATATGATGACGTCAAGCATGTGTCTTCATTCGCTTTTTACAGCAGCCTGGTTCTCGGTATGATCGTGATGGCCGTCGGCCTCCCGTTGATCGATCTCATCGTTCATGGCTTGGGGGCAACGCCCGACTCCTTCGGATTTACGAAGGACTATGTCACGATGATGCTGGTGGGTTCACCTTTCGTCATCTTATTTTTCACGCTGGAAAATATCGTGCGTTCGGAAGGTGCGGCCATCACGTCGATGATCGGTATGATGCTCAGTGTCCTCGTTAATATTATTCTGGATGCGCTCGTCATCTTCGTTTTCCACTGGGGCGTGATCGGCGTTGCGTCCGCTACGGTTATTTCCAACCTGGTCGCGAGTGCCTTCTACGCCTTCCATATGGGAGCCAAGAGCCAATTCTTGACCATCTCCGTAAAATGGTTCAAAGCTACCAAGGAGGTTCTGAGCAATGTGTTCAAAATTGGAACCCCCGTCTTTATTATGAGTATCTTTTTGGGGGCGATGTCGCTCATCTTTAACCATTTTCTTGTTGAGTATGGAGATTCGGCCGTAGCGGCTTACGGTATCTCGTCACGTTTAATGCAATTTCCCGAGTTTATTCTGATGGGGTTATGCGAGGGAGTCGTGCCGCTCATTGCCTTCTCGTTTACAGCGAATAAATTACGGATGAAGCATACGATCGGGTTTACGATCAAAACGATTGCGGCGTTAGCCGTCGTGTTCGGCGTCATCGTCTATCTGATCTCCGACCACTTGATCGGTTTATTTACGAATGACCCGCAATTAATCGAAATGGGCAGCTATATTCTGCATGTCACGTTCCTATCCTTGTTCATTTCAGGAATGACCACCTTGTTCACGGGGATCTTTCAAGCCACAGCCCAAGGAACCGCCGCGTTAATCATGTCGGTTATTCAAGGAGCGACTCTGATTCCCGTATTGTTTATCGCCAATCAGACGAACGGCTTTCACGGGGTCGTCTGGTCACTCGTCATTGCGGATGCCGTCGCGTTCCTTGTCGGGGCCGCCATGCTGTATGTTCTGCGGAACAAGTTGCAGCCGGATATAGAAAGTTTGGTGCAGTAAGAAATCTATCCTACGCAAGAGGACAGGATTCGGGGCTTTCCGATCCTGTCCTTTTTACGTATTCTTCACCCAAGTTTTGGGGTTTTCCTGTATGATGGGGCTATGAAAAAAATATTATCTTTCATGGATTGGGGGGTATTCGCCCTTCGTTCGTACCATTATATTCTGCTGTTGTCCCGGATTCTGCCAGGAAGTGAACTTTCAACCCGAACGCTAATTAACGTGATCTGGCTGAGCATAGCCCTTGTTACCCCTTTGCTGTTCTGGTTTCCCGGGCGCCGGATGAACAAAGTCTGGTTTTGCATACTGGAGCTGTTGCTTGGCGGTTCTTATTATGTGCATTCTGTCATGGATCCGACCCTGACTTCAAAAGCGGACTATTTGCTGCCGAGTCTTACAATGGGATACTTATTAACGAAGCCAACCCTCTGGATCATTCCCTTACTCGCGGTCATTCCATTTTTCTTTCAGTCCTACTTAAAAATATCTTGGGAGCAAACTCTAAGTGTCGGAACAGACAACCTGCTGTTCTGCTTCATCGGGATGTGGGCAAGCTTCGTGGCCAATGCGTATGTGCAGAAGAATAGACTGGCAGCCGAAGTGGAGCGTCAAAACAAGCTCTTAACCCACTACTCGGCCGAGATCGAGAAAATGACTCTGCTTGAAGAGCGCAACCGCATGTCCAAGGAGCTTCATGACACTCTGGGTCATTCCTTTATCTCACTCATCTTGAGCCTGGATGCTTCTATTGCTCTGATGGACAGCAAGCCTGTCGAGGCCAAAGACCGGCTGATTCGCTTAAGGGCATTGGCCGAAACGAATCTGGACGATATGAGAAACATCGTACACGAGATCGGAGAAGAAGAGGAATCCCGTCTGATCCGACAGGTTGAATCCCTTGCGGCCCGTTTCCGGGAACACACGGGTACAGCCCTGACTTTGAGTCTGCCGGAGACGGAGCGGTCTATACGTTTTGATATACGGCAAGCGGTCCTGCGGGTCATCCAGGAGTCTTTTACAAATGCGCTAAAACACGGAAAAGCTACTCAACTGCATCTGGAGCTTGGATATTCTGAGAGCCATCTTCATTTGTCCGTACGAAATAACGGTATACCGATCGACAAGTTCCATTATGGTTTCGGATTGACCGCGATGAAACATCGGGTCGAGCGGTTGGGAGGCCGCCTGCACCTATCATCCGGGAAGGGAATTCCCACGATCACCGAGGTGAGATGCGAAATCCCGCTGAAAGGAGTGATGCCGCATGGTGAAGATTAAAGTGCTGCTTGCGGATGATCAAGAGTTGATTCTCGAGAGCTTGCATATCGTGCTGTCCATGGAAGAGGATTTAGAAATTGTCGGGTTAGCCAAAAATGGAGAAGAAGCCCTAAAGGCCTGCGAGCAGTTTAAACCGGATATGGTGTTGATGGATGTCAACATGCCGGTCATGGACGGCGTCGCCGCAACGGCTCTGATTAAAGAGCGAATGCCGGCAACCAAAATCATCATGCTGACCTCCTATAAAGAAGTGGAATATGTGTTAGCGGCGTTAAGCCATGGAGCGGAAGGTTATCTCCTCAAAGCCATTCATCCCCGAGACCTGGCGGCAGGCATACGGGTGGTTCAGGCGGGGGGAACTTTAATTACGCAGGAAATGGCGAGTAAAATGATCAAGAACATCAACCGCACCACCCCTCCGAAAAATAATGAGTTCGGGCTCTCCGGCCGTGAAATTGAAGTGATGCATAAGCTGGCTGCCGGCCTGCGTAATCAAGAAATCGCCGAGGCGTTGTATCTTAGCGAAGGGACGGTTAAAAATTATATCTCCGCGATTTATTCGAAGCTCCATGTGAAAGGAAGACGGGAGGCCGCCCGTAAAGCACGCGATTCGGGAATTTTGGATCGTTGAGAAGCCGCTTTTTTGAAGCTAGCCGCAGATTAAATTATGACCAAAGCGCACTGTCCCTTTATGACTTTTTCAGCCTATACTCATAGCATTCTACAACAGGGAGAGTGATGTAAGGCATGAAGAAAAAAGGGTCTGAAAATAAAGGGCTGCCGCATAATGGCAAAAAGTTGAGCGCTTGGAGTTTATTTTGGGGCTTTCCCCTCGTTTGGATGATTGCGGGAGCTATCGGCATCATTCTCATAGATGCGTTATTCCGGCAGTTGACAGCGCAATTCGATGGGATCGTTTCCCTTATTTTTACTCTAATAACGGGGTTTCTTGCCATCTTGGTTTATAAGCTCACGCTGACCTGCCTTGCGCGGCGGTCCACCCCAGAGATATCTGGACAGCGCGCAGGGATTGAAACGGTTCTGGGCGTACTAATCGGGACCCTTTTTATCACGGGATCCGCTTTTATTATTATGGCTCTGGGAGGGTACTCCTTTCAGTGGGCGGGTTCCACGGATACGAGTTTTGTTCTGATTTCCTCCATTGAAGCAGCTTTAGGAGCAGCCGTTATCGAGGAACTCATCTTTCGGGGACTTATGTTGCAAGCCATCGATAAATTAGGGGGAAAAACGCTCGCACTTGCCGTGACCTCACTATTCTTTGGAGTCGCCCATCTTGGCAATGCAGGCGCAACCTTATGGAGCGCGCTCGCCATAGCCCTGGAAGCAGGGCTTCTGCTCGGAGCCGCTTTCTTGTGGCGGCGGAACTTGTGGTTTACGATGGGATTGCATTTTGCTTGGAATGCCGTTGAAGGCTTGCTTGGTATTCCTGTTTCCGGACACGCCGCTAACGGTCTATTTACTGTAAAGGTCAACGGTGCCGCACTTCTCACGGGGGGCGACTTTGGACTTGAAGGCTCTATTGTTCCGGTCGTAATCAGTCTTCTGATCTCTATTCCTATGCTCATAACTTTCTATGCCCATTTTGACAATGGAAGGAAGAGAATGGTAGATTCAAAATAATACTATTTCTTTAATCCGGGTGGGCCTATGAGAAAAAAATTGCAAATTTATATATCGTCTACTTACTACGATCTTATTGAAGAAAGACATACCGCTGTGGAAGCCGTACTTCGAGCCGGTCATATCCCTGCGGGAATCGAACAATCCTTCAAGGAAAGTCCGATCCATATTAGGAAGCGATGGATCGACGAGTCGGATGTCTATATGCTGATTCTCGGAGGATTCTATGGTTTAACGCTTCCTGATGATGAATCCAAGAGCTACACGCAGTGGGAATACGAGTATGCCGGAGAAACGGGCAAACCCCGATTTGCTTTTGTGGTCACGGATGAAGCCTTAAGACAAAAGCCATACGACTTCTCGGCAATTGAATACTATCAGGAGTTCCAGGAGTTTAAGCAAGCGGTCATGGAACAAGTCCCTATCTATTATGTTGAAGATGTACGGCATATTATGATGGTACTTCGTGACCAATTGCCGGTGTATGCTGCAAGAGACGATTTGTCTGGCTGGGTTTCCGGCAAGGATATCCCGGACGTTCCAAAGCTGTTGGAAGAGAATGCGAGATTAAAAGCGGAGTTGGAGAAAAAGAAACCATAACCACCATCAAACGGGTGGTTTGCTCTAAGGCTATAAGCCTTTATTACCGGCTCGCGTCTTAATGGCGCTAGCTTTCGCTACGTTCAAGCTACTATGCCGTTGCCGCTTTTGCCTACCCCTGAGGGGGTGCGATGATTACTAGTACCCCTTCAGACAACCTTGATAACATAGAATTCCTGCATATGTGCATGTTTTTTTCTTGTTTGGGGCCCAAAATTTCAAAATTCCTGCAAATCTGCAGGAATTTTCGACGAAACCGGCCCGTTTCTCTAAAATCGCTGGAAATTCCTGCAGATTTGCATCTTTTTTCGCATTCCCTTGAGGACCGGCCTAAAATACCTGCAGATTTGCATCTTTTTGGAGTTCGAAGCTTAGTCAACACACTAGGCGCCTCTTGGGATGTGACATATCACTTCGATTAGCCATTAAGCCACCCCTTGGTTTTTTAGTGTCTAACGCTCAGGCATAGATCTCCCCTCTTTTCGCCCTACTTATCTCAATTCAGATTTAACAACTCCTCTAAGGTAAACCTGCCTACAACTTCAAAGCCATTCCCTCGCCCTCTTGGTTTTATAACAACCGTGCCTAAGCTTGGAATTTCCCCTAATCCCATCCCTTGAGGGAAACTGTGAGCAATAATCACTTTGTTGGTCTTAGGAGACGGTAATGCTTCTAATTTAGAAGTTAGGTCTTTGAAAGTTGATTGCTGCTCGGCGGGAGGCAAGGAAGCGTTTAATTTATACACTCTGACCCAGAACGGGTCGGTTTGAACCTGGTCCTGGCTAAAGGCCAATGCTGCGGTTTCCTTTGTCCGGCAAAAGGGACTAGCCAGAACGGGGGTCTGGATCGGAATTTGCAAACTGCGCAGCTCCTCACCAAATTGGACAGCTTGTCTTCTTCCAGCCTCGGAGAGATTTCTTTGGGTGGAGCAATCATTGAAATCAAGATTCGGTAAGTCCTCCCCTACTGTTGCATCCCCATGCCTTACATACAGGATATAACCTCCTTGACGAAGTGAATTTAGCAACGAGGAGTCCAGGGGCCTTGATTCCGAAACGCCCCCTGATGCTCCAGCCGGTTGTGTGAGCATCAGGAGCAGTACGCCAAAGATACTTGTGAAAAATAATCCTTTCATTTTTTAAAACCTCCTTCAGGTACGTATTTACCATGAAATAGTGTCTGCAAGGAGGTGAAAGTTAAAACAGATAAGGGACAAATTGTTCAACTTATCCGCCTTTTTAGGATTACAAATGGCTTCAAAACGGCTCCACAATTTTTTGACCAATCAGTCCGAATATATTTGACTGTTCGGTCCGGAAAGTGATATAGTAATCCTAGACCTTCCCCCTTGGATCATGCACCCATTCTCTCAAGAAAGCGAGGCCACTGAAATGAGTACCTTGTCTTACGAGCAAGCTGAACGGCTCATTCAACTTTTCGCAGACCGTTATATTCGTAAGGATTATGATGCATTTCTCGATTTGTTTACTGACGCTATCGTCTTTGAATTCCCTTATGCCCAGGAACCGAATCCTAAACGTCTGGATGGGAAGGCCTCGCTGCAGCAGTATCTCGAGAAGCTGGAAAAGGTGCTTGAAATCACTTCATTCACCAAACCGGTCATTCATGTAGCGGCCGGCGCTCCGGTGTTCTTTGCCCAATTTGAAGCGAGCGGCAGCAACCTGCTCACAGGCGGATCTTATGAACAAAGCTATATATCCGTAGTCGAAGTTCAAGATGGCAGGATTGTCCGCTACCAGGACTACTGGAATCCACTAGCAGTCAATTGAAACCCGACATGAATGAGAACTAAAGGAGATAATCATATGCCTAATGAATCATCCACTCGTTTTCTGCTAACCGGAGGACAGGGCAAGACTTCCTCCCGTATCGCACAGCTGCTGCACAGTCAGGGCTATCTGGTTCGAAGAGCCGGACGCAGCATCCCCAAGCCCGGGGATCAACAAGTCGGCGAACACGTCCCCTTCGACTGGTTTGACGACTCGAACCATGATGACCTCCTGCAGGACGTCCATGCCGTATATCTGGTCGCGCCTGCGAGCCTGCATCCTGAAGAAGTCATGATTCCTTTTATCCGCAGAGCACTGGACGCTTCGGTTAAGCGCTTCGTCCTGTTATCCAGTGCCTCGATTCCGGAGGATGGCCCCATCTTCGGTGGCGTTCACCGTTATCTGCATGACCATGCCCCCGAGTGGGCCGTATTGCGCCCCTCCTACTTCATGCAGAACTTCACGGAACCCAGCCACGGGCACGGGTACTCTTTGCGCCACAGCGGGCGCATTTATACGGCAGCGGGAGACGGCAAGATCGGCTTCGTCGACGCCGATGATATCGCAGCGGTTGGCTTCCACGCCCTGACCGACAAGGAGCCCCCTAACCGGGAACTCCTCATTACGGGCCCGGAATCCCTCACTTATGATGATGTGGCCGGCGTGATCCGCAAGGTTACCGGTCTGGACGCCAAGCATATTCGTGTTACACCGGAGCAACTCACTGAGAGACATAAGGCTTCCGGCCTGCCGGAGAGCTATGCCGAATACCTGGCTGGAATGGATGTCCGTATTCGCTTGGAGGGAATGGAGGATCGGGTAACGGACACGGTACTTCGTATAACCGGTCGAGAGCCGCGATCCCTGGAGCAATTCATTTCGGAGCATAAGACGTCGTTTCATCTCATTAATCAAATGGTACCTTAAGATAAAGAAGGCTCTCCTGTCATCACCATTTAAGATGACCCTAGGAGAGCCTTTTGACGTTTACACTTCGTTGAGATCTACCGCTTTGCTGCCTTGTCCTTGTATCGTCCGGAAGACCGACAGTACCATCTGTAGAATGGCAACCAGCCTCGGCTCATCCATTCCCAGCTTGGCTGACGTGATCAGGGCGATCCGCTCATGCACCAGGAACCGGGCCAGGTCTCGGATGTTCACCTCCGGGTCCAGTCCCCCTTCTTCCACCGCGCGTTCCAGCATAGTGTAAAAGATCTGTTCCGACAGCTCGATACTCTCGTGCAAATAAGCAGCCAGCTCCTCATGATGAGGCGCCTGCTCGATCGCGCTGCTGATAATGAAGCATTGCAGGCGCAATTCGGGGTCCACGAGCACTTTAATGATGGTTGTGAATGCGAGTTCCACCTTTTCAACGACCGTTCCCGGTCCCTCGCAATGCTGCTTCAACTCCTGATTCTTCTGATCCATATAATGTCGGACTGCTGCGAAAAACAACTCCCACTTCGTTCCATACGTATCATATATACTTTGGCGGGCAATGCCCAATCCTTGGATTAAATCCGGCAGCGAGGTGCCTTCATAGCCGCGATTTCCAAAAACATGCATGGCTTTATAAAGGATCTCATTCGTATCAAACGCCTTCGTTCTTGCCACCACTCACCCCCCTTTCTTCAGTTCCACCTATAAGCAATTATACTATAATTGCTGGCGAACCCGCTTCTTCCGCCTGGATGCTACCGAACCGTAAATTCATCACGTGTTAATCTTGACAATCCATTTATCTATAGTTATTGTAGACACATTAAGTCTACGATAAAAAATGCTGGAGCCTTATGCTACGAATTTTAAAACCTTAAAAGGAGCGGGTACCATGAAGAATGAATTATTTGATGCGGCGGTATGGGAACGGGCTTGGAAGGAAGATTCACAAACGGCAGTGATGAGAATGAAACATGCGGGGATTGATCCCACCCGCTCTTTTGACCATAAAGCCCAGGCGTTCAATAAGGAGGTCTTCAGCGAAGGAGGCAGACGCAGAGCCAAACGGATTATCGGATGGCTGGAGGACCAAGGGGTCACTTTTGCGGGGAAATCGGTATTGGATATCGGTGCGGCCTCCGGAGGTTTTGCGCTGCCCTTTGCCGAGAGGGGAGCTGAAGTTACGGCCCTTGAGCCGAACTTACCGCTGGTTGAACTGATGAAAGACAATGTAGCCGGGTCCGCAACCGGGAACATTAAGATCGTAACCAAACCGTTTGAGGACATTGATGTTCAGACTAACGGATGGGAAAAGGCGTTTGATCTCGTCTTCGTCTCCATGTGCCCCGTATGGAGCAACTGGGATGATGTCGAGAAGGTGCTAAGCTGTGCCCGGGAATTTTGCTATTTGAGCACCATGGTAGGCTCTGCGGAGCACAGTCTGTTGGATGAAGTATGGCCTCTTGTTAACGACCGCCCCCGCACGAACGAAGTGATGGATATGGCCTATTTGTCCCATATCCTGCTGCTTAAGGGTTATGCTTACCAGTCACTGGTTACGAGGGAAATGCAGACCATGGTGGTATCCCATGCCGTGGCGTTGGAAGAGGTCATGACTATGCTGCAAACGTCCAGTCGATCGGCAGATGAGCAAGCGCGGGTGCGCCGCATCGTCCTGGAGCATCTGGAGCGCAATTATCCTTCCGGCGAGGTGACCGTCCGGAAGGGAGGACGGTTCGGCAAGGTGCTGGTCCGCCTGCAAAACCAACAGATGTACAGCAGAGATTGAGGGAAAAAATCCAAAATAGTATCATTTTTTGATACGTTTTAAAGTTATTATAAACCCATCAAGTGAAAGACATTTTAAAAAAGAGGATGGGATCAAAGCATGGGAGCAAAAGGAAAAAGGATTGCATACTGGATAGTCACTTCATTTTTCGCCGTATCGATGCTGTTAAGTGGTTTGGGCCAACTGATGAAATTAGGAGAAAATGTCGAGTTGGTAGAAAATATCGGTTACCCGTTGTACATCATGAATATTCTTGGGGGTTGGAAAATACTCGCGGTTATTGCTATCGTTCTTCCAGGTTTTCCTCGGCTTAAAGAATGGGCCCATGCCGGTGTCTTCTTTTTAATGACAGGCGCGGCTTTATCTCATGCTTTCGCTAGCGACTACGGTACTTTCGGGTTCAATATTATCCTTCCGCTTTTCTATGCGGCCCTCAATATCGCCTCATGGGCGCTGAGACCAGAAAGCCGCATCCTGGGGATTTTACTTGGGGACCCTGAAAAACGTGCGCAAAAACAAAGATTCAACAATACGGTGACTCGGACTCCCAAATAGAAGACGAACCGCGAATTCCAGATTGCGACCAGTTCAGCTAAAAAGGCCTTCCTTTTTCAGGAGGGCCCCTTCTTTTTTCCATTTAAGAAATACACTAGCTTCAAACTGGCAACTCAAAGTGTTATGCCCTTCCCATGCCCCGGGAATACCCTTTTTTCGTTTGTCCTTCTTAGTTGCGACCAACTAATATCAACCTTTTCGTTCGATTCAATAATCAACTGGTTTTGGAAAGGCAAATCACCCGTAAAAATCCCTACCCCCTCGATTACAATACTGATGGAATCATCTGAGTGACCTGGTGTATGGAGGATATAACCTGGCATGCCTACTTTCTCAAAAAATGCCGATGTATCGTTTTCGTTGATTATGTTTCGTGGGTTAATTACAATTTCCTTAAAATCGTGAAGCTTTCTCATGGATTCATTGGCGGATTCGAGAAAATCCAGTTGCGTTCTGCCGATGATTAATTCAACGCCCATGGCTTGAATCTCTTGTGCGATTCCACAATGATCAGGATGAAAGTGAGTAACCATCAAATGATGAATATCCTTCAATTGGATTCCAAACTTTCGCAGTTGGCTCATCATCTTTCCAAGCGTACCCGGCAAGCCCGTATCGATTAGCAGATACTTTTCTTGATATTCAACCGCATAATAATTTGTCGAACCATAACCCATATTTAATACATTCATCGGGCCCTCCATTTTATCGTTCATATCGGTTGATATAGAGATCGCCCACAACTTTTGCATTAGGATGAAATCGACCATAGGATTGATATACATCATTTGCCCATTTTAATATCATCATTTCAAGATCTTTTAGCTTAAGTCCTACCAAGTCCGTAACCGTGACTTCTCCTCTTTCTTGAACAGGCAATGTGGGGATCAAAACATCCGGATGGGACAATTTGTATTGATCCATGATATGGCTTAACTGAGGTGTTTTTGAATACGTCCATTCTATATTTTTTTCAAGAATTAAATATTGTCTGGTGAGATGAAAATTGTTGTTCCATTGCCCATGAACCTCCGAATGTTGCAAACAATGGGCATCGGCAAATATAAATGGAAACAGACCGGTTCCACCCACAAAGTTACTTGCCATATCATTGAAAATGTCAAAACATTCAAATACTCCGCCTTTGGTTTTTGCCCCACAAAATTGGCATCTCCCGTAATCCTTCAACTTTACGCCGTTTTTCTGGGCTTGTCGCTCTATACTCTGCATAGACTCACCTTAATCACCCCTTATTACCACTATAAGGGTTAACGCTACGTTAAAGTCAATCAGCATCCTCCGCCCTAACGGGGTTGACGGCGAAGAGGGAATGAATGTTGCCTTCTGGATCCGCAAAGAAGCCCGTGGTATGCCCCCAGGGCATCACCTTCGGCGCCGTTATCCCTACAGCCCCTTTTGCAACAAAAGCATCATACCTAACGTAGACATCCTCAGGAGAATCACATTCGAAGTTAAGCTCAAACGCTTGCCCTTTACGCTCTTCTAGAAAAGAATGGTGACCGTTTGTGTTATCTGCCATTAAGGGTCCCGAGAAAATGGCTAGTCGGACGCCGTCATTCTCAAATTCAGTGTAATGCTCTTCTTCTATAAGCACCTTAAATCCCAGGACATCACGATAAAAGCTGGTCAATCCAGGAACATCACGCGCCAAAACCGTGATTCCTTCTAATTTTACTCTCATGCCCATTCTCCCATCATCCCTATTTGACTTGTTCAACTAGCAGCATTGCCAATCATACACGACTTGTGAAAAATCCCTATTTCTTAGTGCATCCTTTGGAATCGAGAAAACACAGTTCCCGGCATCCCCGAACATAATTCCGCATTCATCATCGATATCCAGTTGCAATAAGAGGAAATCATCGTCGTCAAAACCCAAATAGTCATTCTGAACAAAATACGGATACCCGCCAACTCTGCTATTACTGCTATAGCAATCATCGCTCAACTTCTCATATTCTGCTTCTGAAAGCTCATTCTTAAAAGTTTCCCGAAATAAATCCAAGGAGGAGGACATAGGCATTTCCCTTGTTTTAAAATACATCTTTCCACTATGTGAGAAGGGGAGATTCCCCTCATACTCTTCGTTTTCATAAGGATTTTTCTTTAGTAAATGCTCTTCATTTTCCTCATAATCTTCTATATATCTTACAAGAACTGGACTATCCAAACCAAACATATCATCATTTGCAACGTAAAACTGCAGCAGCCCTCGTTCTGGCAGTTCATCTAGCTTTTCGAGGTCTGCGAGATTGATTTGCGCTAAAAACAACATCGGCTCTCCAGCTTCATCCATCGGATAATCTTTAATGTTTTTTAAATAGGGACATCCGCCTAGTTTACTCTCCCAAGGCTTTGTTTCTTCCCGTTTAAAATGGATCTCGTTACTATACCTAAACGTTTTTTTAATGATAGGCTCATGCTTTTTCAAAATTTCAGGAATTTCGTAGGTTATCAATTTAAATCCTCCGATCCGATATTTGACTTCCAAAATCCATTTCATAATCCTATAAAAGTACTCCAGAGTACCGCATACCGCCTGTCCGGCTGATCAGGGTACCCGTATTATTTAACGAGGAGAGGCAACCCGCACGCTAAATTGGGAATAATCCTCTTCCTATTAAATTTGCAGTGACAGGCTTCTTCCCCATTTCACGTGACCATACTGATAATTGGCCGATGTGGTGAATCTCGTGAGCGATAACGTGCCGCAATACTTCGCCATATTTATGAGCTTCTTGTTCCCCTTCATCCGTGATATCAATCATAATCAGGTCCTCCAGGCTGTCGTTCCAATCATAGATAAACGGTGCAACTTCAGTGTGGCAACGGTCGGAGAAGTCTTTGATTTGTTGCAAGCTGGTCAACTCCTCGAAAGGAGGGATTTTAATGTCTTTCCCCTGAATTCCCCCGCATATCCAGCCATACTCGACTGCCACAATGTGATACAAAGTGGGTAAAATGTATCCGATCCCGCCCGTGCGTCTTTTCATTAATTCCTCCTCGTTCACCGTATCACACCAAGCAAACCAATCCTTGCGAACCTGCCAGTTATATTCGAACAGTTTCAACATATCGCAACCTCCTATTCAACGATGTCCACCCCCTGATCGGGTTAATACGGGAGTGTCTTCAGGTATCAGCGACCGTACTGTGAGGCAAAAAAGCGATCGATCATTTTTTTCGTTTCGCTTGGAAGCCTCAACTGAACGGCCTTTCCGTCTTCATCAAAGGTAAAATGCCCCTTAAAGGCCTCCGGCATATCTTGATACTGTTTCTCGACTTGTTGCCGTACTTTTTCAAAACAGGGATAACCGTATTTTTTAACGAGGAGAGGCAGCCCGAAGGCAGACCTTAAAAACTCATATTCTTGGTAGTTATAAGGGGTAGACTCCGGCCTTTTTACCAAAATCTTAAGGAAATGATCCATGACCTTGTCGATCTCTTCTTCTGAAGCATCATGTGCTAATCCATGGATCGCGAGCAGTTTCATGTCCAAGTATCGTTCTTTTTTATAGGCTTTCTGAAAAAAATCTTTCAATTCCAATTCCTTGCACCGGATTAGACCGTACAGAATTTGATTTCGCAATGCGATATTCTTCAATTTAAAATACAGCTCCTCGATCAAAGCTGCTTCGTCTGCTGTTAAAAACTCATAGGTTACCCCGCCTATTGCGCTGATAAACTTAGCGTCATTTTCACGAAGGGGGGCAGTCGTTAGATACTTCATGGATTCCTTGTGAAGCTGTTGATTGGAAGACATAGCGCCATAACTCCTTTGATCATATATCTTAATTCCATTATAAAGCTCATTTTTCCTGAATCTACCTACTATATACCTGTATTCTCATTTAAAAAGGGTACGGGGTGGACGTGTCATGTAAGCGTGAAAAAACACATCCTAAATTGGAATATGGACCAAAAAGGATGTGTTTTCCTGTCTTACTATAAGGTTGGATAGGTGCTACATTAAGAAGCCTTGGCGGCCACAGCTTTTTGGATTAATGCTTTTGCTTCGTTAACAGAAAGACCTTGTTTAGGTTGAAGCAGGTTTTTGTCTGCTGCATTAAGAATACCTTTGTCAACCAGTTTTGCCATGGATTCAACCGCATAGGCGGAAACGGTTTCGCCATCTTCAAAACCTGCAAGGATCGCAGCCGCATTTTTATCGGAAGCTGGATGGTTTAACAGGTTGGCAAGAATCATAGCCGCTTCTTCACGAGTGATCTCACGATCCGGATTGAAGTTACCATCGTAGCCTTGAATGAATCCGGCATGAGCAGCTTCAGCGATGGCATCCGCATAGGCAGCGTCAGCAGCAACATCCTTAAATGCAGGCGCTGTGGCTACCTCGTTGAGTTTCAACATGTCTACCAGTGCACTTACAAATTCAGCGCGGGAAATGAATTCTGTTGCTGTTGCAGGTGGTTCAGTTGGCTCTGTAGATGTGGCAGCCAGATTCGTGATACGTCCTTCCTTTTTCGCCTCAATCTTACCGCCTTTAAACGTATCTACAATGTACTGGTAGAATACATCCAGATCGATCGGGCCTGCCAAGGAGGATTTGGCATCCACCAACACTTTATAGTTATCTCCACCCGCTGCCATAAAGTTGTTAACTATCGCCATATATGTTTTTTCAGGATCAATAGGTGTGCCATCCTCAAGACTAAGACTAGTGACACGCTCCGCAACCGGCTTATTGAAATCTGCAGTGTACTTCAAGCCGGAAATTTGTAGTGTTTTTGTGTTTGGCGTACCGTCGGCATTGGTTCCCCATTGCTGCTCCAACAACGTTTGAATTTGTTTACCGGTCAGCTCTAGCTTCACCAAAGTATTGCCAAAAGGTTGGATTTTAGCAAGATCGGCAAAGGTCACATCGCCTTGCGGCAGATCCGCACGAATACCGCCTGGGTTCATAAATGCAAAGTCAGCAGGACCTGCCTTATCGCCAAAGTCCGCTTGGCGCATGGCATCCGCAATGAGGTTCCCTAGAGGCGCTTCGTTATTATAGGCGTCTGTACGAGTGACAGAACCGTCTGTTGTACCTACCGGCTTCGTCAACTCAGGATGTTTGTCTAAAGATTTTTTAATAATAGCTAAAGATTCGGGGTCTTCTTTTACACCCTCCTGAAAAGTCGTTGTCACGGTAGCTGATTTCTCGGTGACATCCCCCGTCGTAGGGTCGATCATCAACTTAATATCTTCAAATGCCGTACCATAAGAATAGGCTTGAACGATCAATTTTCCATTCACTTCACCGTTGGCAAATGCATGATTGTCACCCGCAACGATAACGTCCACAGGGGAATCCGCCGGCAAAGCCTTTGCTAAATCCGCCGCTTCTCCCGTTGTTACGCCTTCTTTGGTTGTTGCCGGATCATGCGCCAGGACGATGATCGTCTCCACACCTTGATCTTGCAATTCTTTGGCATATTTATTGACCGCTTCGACTTCTTCTTCTGCGCTTAAGAAACGTACGCCCGCTGTGCCGGATGGAGATACTTTAGCGGGTGTAGCCTTGGTCACCAATCCGATAAATCCGATTTTGACGCCGCCCACTTCTTTAATCACATAGGGCTTAAGCAAGGTTTTGCCCGTGGAAGTTTCAATGACGTTGGCATTGACATAATCAAACTTTGCACCGGCATGAGTTACCTTGCCTTCTTTGGGGTCAAGGCCGCCAAAGATTTGTGCTTTTAATGCCGCGATACCCTGGTCGAATTCATGATTGCCTAAGGAAGCCACATCAAAGCCCATCATATTCATCCATTCCATCGTAGGCTCATCCCGATCTAGAGAAGAGACTGGAGCGGATGCGCCAACCGAATCTCCATTATGAAAGAGTAGGGAGTGTTTATATTTGGCTTGAGCTTCTTTTAGATAGGTTGCTAGAATCGGAGCTGTTCCTACTTTTTTATCATTAACGATCGATGTGGTATCTAACTGACCGTGCAGGTCATTGATTCCAATCAAGTGTACTTCGACATCTTGGCTTGCAGCCGAGACAGAACCTGCCGCGCCCAATAGCTGGGAAAGCAATAGTGCTGCAGCGGCCACACGAACAGTGCTTTTACCCACATTCTTTTTCCATGACATAAGTTACAAAACCCCTCTCCAGTTTCTACTCCTGACAACTCTAACATGATTAAATTCAGAAACATCGTAGACTGTATGAAATCTATGTAAAAAAAGTTGAAAAAATTCGTATGCTCGATGTTCCCAAGCCATCTTATTTTTTGCACTTTGTTCATTCATGTTTGGACGATAAATCCCCCTTTATTCAAGACTTTTCCGACTTAAGAAAGCGTATACAATTCTAAAGTAGAATTCATGGTACCATATAATGGAACAATGTACCAGATCCTTTCGCTTCAAATTTTACGCATAGTCTAAAAAGGCTACATAATAAACAAGATTAAACGCTGGAATAATAGATTTCTAATCGTTTTGCAACGCCCCCCCTTCTCTGTGTAAGATACTAGGGAGGGCTTCTAATTGATGCTTTTCTCATGGCAGGGAAAGTTAGTACGAGGTGAATGAACATTGCCGACGATTATGGTAGTGGATGACGACGCCTTTGTCCGCGAACTGGCAGGGCTGTTATTAAGAGACGAAGGTATGGACGTCGTAGAGAAAATGGATGGTCTCGAAGCCTGGGATTATTACTTGCATCATTCCGTCGATTTAATCATTTTGGATATTATGATGCCCGGTATGGACGGTTGGGAACTGTGCAGAAAGCTGCGGGAGGTCGGGGACAAGCCGATGCTGATGGTCACGGCCAAAAAGGAGTCGCTGGACAAAGTCAAAGGCTTTCGTTTGGGGACGGACGACTATTTGACCAAACCTTTTGATCCGATGGAGATGGTCATGCGGGTCAAGGCACTGCTCAAAAGGTATCGGATCGCTACCTCCCATATCGTGAAGCTCGGTCGAGTCATTCTCGATAAAACGAGCTACCAGGTTCACTTTTCCGATACGGGCGAGGAATGGGCTCTTCCTTTAAAAGAATTTGAGCTGCTATACAAACTGGCCAGTTATCCCGGGCAAATTTTTACACGCGACATGCTGATCCGCGACATCTGGGGCTACGCGTACAATGGGGATGAACGCACCGTGGACACGCATGTCAAACGTCTGCGCGACAAGTTTGAGCGGTATGCCGAAGATTTTCGCATCGTAACGATTCGCGGCATGGGCTACCGTCTGGAGGCGTATCATGATTAACTCGCTCTATGCCCGCGTCGTGTTCACGTTTCTGGGGGCCGTCATAGTCAGCCTGCTCTCGGTTTTTTTCGTTCAAAGCTATTTCTACAAAAGCCATATCGAAGCGATCGTGGAAGAGAAGATGATCGGCAATGCCGAAATGATCATTCAATTATATAAGAAATTGTCTCCGAAGGATGCGAAGGCTTTCGTGGAAGTAAGCAGCTCCACTCCCTTTTATAAGATACGGTTTTATGACAGTGCGGGAACGCTGCTGAACCCGGGGAGCGCTCTTCCAGACCCAAAGAAGGATCAACCGTATCTGCAGCAAGTGCTCAAACAAAACAAAATTTATCGCAACGGATCCAGTGAGGATGACGAGATTACGGTTGGCCTGCCTTTTGCGCTGAACGGTTCGCCGCACGCCTTGTTGGTTACGACCCAGACCGGTTTTTTCCTCGACGAAATCGATTCCTTGATCCGGTATCAGCAGCTGTTTACTCTCGGTTTGGGAAGTATTCTGGTGTTGATCGCTGCGCGGTATTTGGTCAGGCCCCTGCGGAAGTTGACACATGCAACGCAAAGAATGGCCAGGGGTGATTTTAACGTTGGCCTGTCTACCAAACGTCGCGACGAAATTGGACAGCTTACTCTAAGCTTTAACGCGATGGCGGCTGAATTGGGAAGGCTGGATATGCTCCGTCGGCGGTTTGTTTCCGATGTATCCCACGAAATCCAATCTCCTCTAACATCGATCAAAGGATATACCCGTGTGCTGAAGATCAAGTCCATGGACGAGAAGACCCGTATGCGGATGCTGAATATTATCGACGAGGAGAGCGACAGGCTGTCCCGGCTGTGCGACGATCTGCTGGAATTGACCAGCCTGGAGCACGAGCATGCAAAGCCCGCCCCGCAAAAGTTTCGTCTCGACGAGCAACTGCGCAAAGCTGTCATTCGCCTGGAACCGCAATGGTCTGCCCGCAATCTGGATATGCAACTTAGGCTGGAGCCGATAACTCTTGTGGCGGATGAAGACAAGATGAATCAGGTGTGGAACAACTTGCTTGGCAATGGCATCAAATTTACCGCCGATCATGGAAAGATAATGGTGGAGTCTTTCCAGAGAGGCGAAAGCGCGGTCGTCCGAATAACGGACAATGGAATCGGCATACCTGAGGAGGAAATCAGCCAAATTTTCAAACCGTTCTACAAAGTGGATAAAGCGAGAAACCGCAATATTAGCGGCAACGGAATCGGTCTTTCCATCGTGAAGCGAATTGTCGACCTTCATCATGGAAAAATCGAAGTGTCCAGCAGATTGGGGAGCGGAACCTCCTTCTCGATCACCCTTCCCCTCGAAGATACAAAGCCCGAATTGTAATCCTCCGTTCAAACTGAGGACAAATTCGGGCTTTATACTATCCTCGAAAAGCCGATTTAATTTTTTTGATCAGAAGGAGGACCAAAAATGAAAGTATGGATTGCCATCTTGACCCTCCTGACATTCAGCATGTCGGGAACCTATGTCCAGGCGAAGGAGAATCTGAAGCTGCCGCCCCCCGCAACCACAGCCGCCGAGCGCCAGCTTTGGCAATCGGAAGGGTATGGCCATATATTCGAAATAGAAGGCCAGTCCGTTAAGGTCTACAGCTACACCAAGGACAGCTTGGTACCGTTCGGGAAAGGAAATATCGAGAACAACGGCGACATTTATATTCATGAAATTTACGACAACTCCAAAGCCCAGGAGCAATTTAATGCCCCGCGATTTCTGATGGGCCGCTTCGTTAACGGCAGCTTGACCGATGGCTTGGGGTACGTGCAGCATCTCAAACGGATCGATAATCTTCCCAAGGTGAAGTATAACGGATTCAGCAAGGATCCCGTGCAAAATTTTGAAGTATTCTGGCAATCCTTTGAAGAGAATTTCAGTTTCTTTCCGCTCGTCAAAGTGAATTGGAAAGAGGTGTACAAAGAGTATCGGCCCAAAGTTAGCGCCGCTACCTCCGAGAAGGAACTGGAAGATATTTTGACGCAAATGTTCCAAAAGCTGAACGACGGACACAGCATCATATTCGGTAAAGAGGGTATGATCTTCTCCAAGTCCAAAGTTGAGCGAGAAGAATTTTTCATAGCCAATTCGGAGTCGATGCAACGAAACGTCGAAGATGGATATATGAAAGGTGCGGTAAAGAGCAAGCTCGACGGGCGCATTGTTTATGGCCAAACGAAAAGCGGCGGCGCTTACGTTAGGCTGATTGGTTTTGACGAGTCCGATCCGCAGAAAATTGACCAAGCACTGGCGGAAATGGTGCGGGATCTGGCGAACTGCCGCAACTTTATAATCGATATGCGCTTTAATGAGGGGGGTGAGGACTTCTTCGGGTTGAAAATAGCCGGCTTGTTTACCGAGAAACGCAAGCTGGCGTATGCCAAACAGGCCCGAACAGGCGGATACGAGCAATTCTCCAAGCCTACGCAGGTATATATCGAACCGGGAGCAAAGCAGTTTTCGGCTGACAATATTGTGGTGCTGACCAGTCCGATGACGGTAAGCGCCGGCGAGACAGGAACGATGGCCTTAAAAGCATTGGACAAAGTAACGGTTATCGGGGAAAAGACGTGCGGATACTTTTCGGACATGCTGCTTAGACTGTTGCCGAACAAACAGTTATTCACCCTGAGCAACGAACGCTATACATCGCCTGACGGCACTAATTACGAGCAGCGCGGCCTGCCTCCGGACGAAAAGATCATGATCAAGCAAGCCGATATTGATGCCGGCAAGGACCCGGTGATGAACCGCGCTTTGGAATTGCTTAAAAAGAAGCGATAAGGGACACCCCTTTCACTTATGGGCACTCCTCCCATGGGATAAAGCACAAGCCCCTGGCAAATGTAAATGCCGGGGGTTTTTGGCGTTCATTCCGCAAAATCACCGGGTACCCCGAAACCATTCCGTAAGGCGGACGGACGGATACTCTTTTAATGTGATATAATCACGGCAATACCTTAGACCGTTTAATTCGTATTGGAGGAACCGTCGAGATGCTATCGGAAAAAGTGGTCCATTATTGCAAAAGCAAAAACTGGTGGTTTGAAGAGATTTTAGAAGAGTATGAACAGGCTTTAGTAAAGTTAGGCATCGATTTGGGTTCAGATTTTGCAACGTTTTATTTGCATGCAGAGGATGGGCCGACTTTCATTAATAGACGACGTGAAATCTATCAGATTTGTTGGTTTATGATCAATTCTTCGGACTACATGCTAGGTATGGAGAGGACGCATGCCGTTTTAAACCTGCCTGAAGAGTATATTCCGTTGGATAACTTTGCAGGGGAGTTCGGCTTTTTTTACAATAAGAACACGGACGAAGTGTTAGGCTTAGGATTGGGCCAGCAGATGGAGGATTTTTTTGCCGGCAAATTGGAGTCGCAATGGAAGAGCTTTAACTCCTTTCTGGAGTGGTATTTTGAACTGACGGATTCGAGTGTGACGATATAGAAAAAAGCCCCAGCTACCGTTATCAACCATATATTTGGGCAAAAACCACAATAGTGTGTCCCCAAAACAATTAAAGGGAATTCTTCCCGCTAATTTGGTGCGTATGCGGCTCCAGAGGCGAATTAGCTGGAAAACCTCCCGCTAATTCGCCTGAAATTGTGTATACCGGCAATAGGAGCGTGAAATAGATGGAACTTTTCCAGC
Source organism: Paenibacillus faecis (assembly GCF_008084145.1). Taxonomy (GTDB): domain Bacteria; phylum Bacillota; class Bacilli; order Paenibacillales; family Paenibacillaceae; genus Fontibacillus; species Fontibacillus faecis. Next base: position 735,272 of record NZ_VSDO01000003.1, read on the forward strand.
TAAATCCGTTCGAAGAGCCCAGGACGGTATATTAACAGGAGATTTTCCCGTTAATGGTGTTATATTGCTTGATTACAGAGGCACACGCTTGGAGCAATCTTTCAAGAGAAGAAATGATTTCAGCATACCGTGAGGTAACTGAACTTCAAATTGATCATCTGGGATGGCAATTGCAAATAGGTGGTTTATGTTGGTTGATAAAAACATTATATTGGCTTAATCCTCACCTCCGATAAGGAGGCTTGTCGGCAGATGTTACCGGGAAACCGGAAATCTCAGTCCATCGACTCTGCCGAAATCGTCTCGCAGCCGTTGAATAGCGCAAACTTTTGGAAACAACGGTTCAGGGCTGTTCGCAACTGCTTTGTTAGCCGTATGCCGTTCTCGTACCAAATATTTTTAACAACGAGCGTCCCGGTTTTTCGCTCCGCGATAACCTCGGCTCGTCCGATGAGGCTTTCTCCGTATAATAGAGGCAGCACATAATAGCCGAATTTCCGTTTGTTGGCGGGGGTGTAAATCTCCCAGGTGTAATCGAAGCCAAACAATGCGTTGATCAGCCTTCTGTCCCACATCAAATTGTCCAGCGGGGCAATCAGCTCGCAGCGAAATTTCGGCTCCGGATTTTGCAGGACGGCTTCAATAAGCGGCAAGTCCTCCACGCGGCAGTACAGCGTATCCTTCACTTGGTCTACGGCAATTGCAACAATGCGGGCTTCGTCCAACAACTGGCGAAAAACCTCCTTGCGCTGCTCCGCTTTTAATCCCCATATGCTTAGCCAGGCATCGGATGCGCGATTCCATAAAAGACCCACAGCGCCGATCCGGCGCAGTACCCGCCACTTGTGATGCTCAAGCTCGTCTTTCAGGGGCTCCGACGCATTCAGCAGATTGGGCTGTATATACTTCCCGGCGATATCGTAGTATTTACGTGTTCCTTTTTTGTGATGGATAACCAACTCGCCTGTTGAGTACATCTGTTCCAGCACCGACCGGGACGTATTGTTTCCGCCGCTCCAATGGATGGCCGATCGCCATGAGAAATTTCCATCCAATTTTAGATCATCCGAACATATCGCACCGTGATTTTGGATGTGGACCCGCACTTGCTCCGTCAACGCTTCCATCTCGGGATAGCGCTTGGCATGTTGTCGGGCGGCCTGCCTGTACCGCTCAAAATACGGCCAGTCCTCAACAGGCATAATAGCCAGATTCTTGTCGGGATAATCGATTAGTAATCTGTCTTTATAAAGCAACTCGTCGAGCAAGTTCTTGGTAAATCCTTTGATTCGCGACTGCAGCACCAACTCGGCGTTTTTTCCGCAAACATCGATGGGATCGAATTGAATACAACCGACCTGCCGCACAAAATCCAAAACTCCCTGTTTTCCAGTAAATTGATATTCACCTAACAGCCCGTGCTTCAACAAAAGAAATTGCCGTGCCTGGCGGTTTGTCAATTCGATCATGTACGCATCGACTCCTTAACGGAACTATTCCCTCTATTCGTGGAAAAAAACAAACACACGTTCCCATAATTTTACCATTATATAGGGAACAAAAACAAGCATTATTTAGGTTAAGGTTCACCGCGTTAGTGGCCCATCAGACAACCTGGATAATATTAAATACCTGCAGATTTGCATCTTTTTGGAGTTGCAAGGGTTGGAAAATAGAATTCTTATTTTCCCCTACTACGATGGTCTCCCTCTAAACCGTTCAATCGCATCCTCGGTCACCGGCTCGAAGAGGTTAAGCAGGTTGCCGTCGGGATCGCGGAACAGCATAGAGCGGTTCCCCCACGGCATCAGGGTCGGTTCCATTACCCAATGATCGACCAGTGGCTTCAAGCGCACATATTCGGCTTCGACATCGTCGACGCGGAACTCTAGAATGACCGTGCGATTATGGGCCCCTATTGCGGAACCGGCGCCGAATAGCTGCGTCGTCTGGACATGGCCGATGGCAAGGGTGCAGGACGGCAGAACGAGCTCGGCAAATACGGGCGCGGGGCGCTCCGCCGAAACCTCCATGACTTTCTCATAGAACCCGACAAGACGATCCACGTCGTCCGTAATGATGCGTACAGAAGCGAAATTCACAAGATATCATCCTTCCTAATATCTATTCCTTTACATTTGCATGTCCAATTATAAAAAAACGCTACTGACAACATTATGTCAGTAGCGTTTTAGAATTCTTCGGGCTTCCTCACGAATCCGATTTCGGAATGATTCGGGTTCCAACACGATTATTCCCGATCTCCCGCCGCATATTCGCCCGGACAGACGTCCATCACTTCTCTGGAAGGCTGGATCAGCGCCATTTCGAACCTGCAAGGCCAATGCACTTCCGGCGCCATCTCCCCGTTCAGCAAGCCGGCGATCGTTTCGCCGTCGCTCACCGGCACCTCCGCTTCAAACAAGTAGGCTGCGACAGCGAAGGCATGCCGTGACACGTCGTTCGGATCCAAGGTATGAAAATGATACTGCACATCCGGAAGTCCAAGGGCAAACAAGCCGAGCGAATCGACCAGGCTGTCTTCGGTCCCATGAATGGTAAAATAGCGGATATTCATGCCGAACTGCAAAAACCTCTCGGCCCCTTCGTACGGATTATCCGTAATTTCCGCCGGATGCAGCAATTTCCCGCTCGATGGAATCCAGATCGCTTTGCAGGTCGGAAACAGGCTAACGGCGACCTCCAGCCAATCCGCCAGCAAGGCGCTGCGCGATTTATAGTCCAGCCCCGCCGCCATGAAGTCGCTGATCAGCAGCTTATAGCGGCATTTTTGCAGAACGTCCTCCGCATCCGGCATCGTCCAAAACTGGGTTCGCTCCAAGTCGCTAATCGTCTCCGGTTGAAAAGGAGTCATGTCGGTCATCATCACCTGAGCCGGCAGCTCTCCCTCCTGGTAGGCTACTTTATAAGCCTCCACGGCAAACGACGACAAGGCGTCGTCTGGCGACACGGTATCCGTTTTCCCGCAGCGGGCTTCTAACGCCTTCCGAATGGCTTCCGCATTCGGCCGTTCCGCGTTCTCCTCAAACAGCAGATACATTTGAAACAACCGCTGAAACTCGCTTTCTTCATCTAAATTTTGCTGTAGCACGCGTTCGCTCTCCATTTTCCCCTACCACTCCGTTCGTATGTCATTTCCCTCTACTATAGAGATTCCCGCATAGTTCACGCAACTCCCGCCAGGAAAATGGTTCCAAAGTCGGGTCTATGGGACATTCCGTCTTTGCCGAACGCCTATAGATACGTATAGGGCTGTGATGGAGCGGATGGGTGAGTTGAAGTTACGTGTAGGCCAATTGAATGTAAATAAACTGAACGACGAATTGACAAATTTCACCCGCTTGGTCGTAGCCCCAATAAACCGGATAAGCGCCATCCCCAAAACCCGACTGAAACAGGGATATATGGTACTCGGTATCAGGAATCCGCCAGTTCACCCAATCGCCTCCACTGCGCTGATACTGTGGATGCTCACGAAAACTCTCAGCAAACAGAGCGGCAAAATAATCATCGTAAAGATTGCCATCCGGATGTTCTTTATGCCAGCGACTAGAAAAGTCGCAAAACGCTTGATGCGCCTGCTTATCGCAAATACATGCCAGACCGGCGTCTACATTAAAGCCAAAAAACTCTCCGTCCCCCATCCCCGAAATATCTTCATGTCCAATCAGCGCTTCCTCGAACCGGACGGCAGGAGCATCGGAAAATCGCAGACGAACGGCGGCATAGCGGGCACAGTCCCCCTCCTCGTCCGGCTTCACCACACAGACTTCGGTAGAGTAGGTTCCAACGGGTGCCGTTTGGAAATAAGGCTGCTCCTCTATATGCCCCAAATAACATAGCGGATCGCGGACAAGAATTTGACCCGTAGGAATAGAGGTGGGGCCGATATCCATAACTACCAGCTGCTTACCTGCTATTTCAGGCAAAATAAAATAGTCGTTCAAATCTACGGGGCATTTCAATTTGTCACGCTGCCGCTCCCACTGGGACAGCCACTCGCTCGTTGGTACCATCGGCATTCATCTCCTGAAAATAGACTTGTACAAGTAGAATGTGTGCTAACCTTAAATTTTCCCAAATCCTTTTTCGCATATCATATCCGACTCGAGAATATCATACAGATTTTGCTTGGATTCTTCTAATTTTTGTTGAGCGGCTTCAATCTCCGCAATTTTATTTTGGATCAGGTTTACATGCTCATCCTTCGGTATCCCGTTCATCGAGATCATGACTTGGATATCCCGAATCGAGAAGCCAACGGCCAAACAATGTTTAACCACGCTCAAATGATGAATGATGTCTGGAGTATATACCCGATAATTGTTTTGATTCCTTACTACGTATTCATCCGTGATAATGCCGATTTGCTCATAATAACGAATCGTTGAAATCGGAAGATCAACCCTTCTTGCAACTTCACTTATCTTCATAACCAACACCCCGTTCTCAGCGCTTGCTATAAAGTATACTTTATAGTTTACCATCTTGTTAGTAATGATGAGGAACATCATTGCCAGACTCAACCGAAAAAGGAGAGGACCCTTTATGAGTATCCATACCGGCAACTACCACAAAACTAACGACTTCAACAAAATTGTGTTGGAACGTCGTTCCGTTAAAGTCTACGATCCCCAAGTAAAAATCAGCCGCGAGGAAATGCGCGAAATTTTAGCGGAAGCTACCCGTGCCCCATCGGCCATCAACATGCAGCCCTGGCGTTTCCTTGTGATCGACAGCGACGAAGGAAAACAAAAACTCGCGCCGCTAGCTTCCTTCAACCAGACACAAGTTTTGACATCTTCGGCTGTCATTGCGGTATTTTATGATGCTCACAATGTTGAATATATGGACGAGATTTTCAATAAAGCAGTAGAGCTCGGCTACATGCCGCAGGACATCAAGGACATGCAATTGCCGCAGGCAAGGTCGTATTATGCGAGCCTGACTCCAGCCGCTCTGCGCGACATCAACATGCTGGACTCCGGCCTTGTTTCGATGCAGTTGATGCTGGTAGCTCGTGCGCACGGGTATGACACCAATCCGATGGCGGGTTATGACAAGGAACGAATCGCGGAGGTCTTTGGCCTGGACAAAGATCGCTTCCAGTCGGTCATGCTGATTTCGATCGGCAAAGCGAGCAAAGAAGGCTATCCCTCCTACCGTTTGCCCGTAGATACGATTACTAGATGGGCTTGATTGAAGCTCGAGATCGACTTGACGACGCATTTTGTCCGATAAAAGCTGAACCGGTATAATGTAATGAAAAAGAGTTGGGACTTGCGCCGAATGCAGGTGAAAAGAGGAGATGAAGGAAGTGCCAAATCATAACCAAGCCAGGCCCCCTGCCGGTTCTATTCGAGAAGTTGGTCGTTATCCCATCGACCTAACAGGCCCTCACAGCCATACGCTCGTCATTGAGCCAGGCGTGGGCAGCCTCTCCATTGGACCGGCTCATTTGGGCAGGAAGGCGGATCTGTACGTCGAGCCTGATGCACATATCGATTGGACTGTATTCGATGCCTTTGCCACGCCGGCGGGCTCGCCTTGGCCACGATTTTTGCACTACACGGGCAGCGACGCCGGATTCTTCGACTGGGCACGGGAGCGCCCCATTGAGGAAATGACGTGGGTTCCGATCTTGTCTGCTGACACCGTGGCGGACGCCAGCCGTTCCAAATTGCATGCCTTGCATGTCGGGCTGGACCCGTCCGGTGGGCGGCTGCACCTGCAGCTTCCGAAGCGGGTTGATTATTTCCGCCTGAGTATGTCCGGCGACCTGTCGCGCTTCTCGGCCGATGGCGTTAGGCCCTACTCGCTGACACTGGCGCCGAGTACCAGCCGACGCAATAATGGGGCTCCTGTCCTGCTGCCCGATCTGGGTGAGCTGCACCAGGTCACGAATCTAACGCTCCGGAACGAACCGTTGGCACAGCCTATCTCGCTGGAATGCCTAAGCCGTTTCCCCAACCTCACATCCCTGAGTTTGTGGGGCAACTTCTGCGACTTGGATCAACTGGCCTGTCAGGCCCGGTTAACCAATCTGGAGCTGCGCTACATGCCTGATCTGGGTGGCTTGCCGCCCTTGGATACATTGCCGCTGCTTGACAGTTTTATCGCCTTCAACGTGGAGGAGATCACCGGCAAGCGTCTAAGGCAGCAATTGAAAACACGGGCTAACACCCGCCCGTGGAACGGGTATACTTCAGTGAGCAAATTGCGAAAGCCTGAATGGTGGGCGGCCGAGTTTGGACGTCCGTTTTCATCCTGGCCCAAACGTCTGGCTAAACTGGCTAACGAAGCCTACGACGTTGCCCAGGCGGCCATGGCCCAAGCTCGCAGCCTTGCCGATGCGGAGGCGGCCATCACCGCCTTTACCGTGCGCTTCAATACACTCAAAGGGATCGAAACCGTTGAGAGAGAAGACCTGGGTGAAGCCGTACGGCAACTAAGCCAGTCCGACCACCTGATCGGCCAGCCTATACCGGAGGAGATGGCTGAGCGCTGGTTTGACGCAGCACGCGATTACTGAGCGAAGTGAAGACCCTTCCCATTGAAAGGGGGCGCTTCCCAAGTCATATTAAATGACTCAGGAGCGCCCCCTTTTTTCATTTATTCACCGACTCACAGAGGCATCCAAAGGCGCTTATCAGAACATGTTTACGATATCGCTTGGTTTTGTCATTCTACTAGTGCCCCATCAGACAACTTTGATCACATGGAATTCCTGCGGATTTACATCTTTTTGGAGCTAAAAAGGGTTATGAGATAGTTTGCAAAATATGAACGATTTTCACCTCCATATGGGAGTCGTCGATCATCTTCTGGTATTCGGGTTTTAGCAATTGATACTGCTTCATGCGGTAGTAATCCATAATGGCTTGCTTCAAGGTGATATCATACTGAATCGAAAATGAGGGCTCGATAAAGCGCCGCAGCACAGCGTCATCTTGGACCATAAACAATACGGCATTCAATCTGTTGAAAATTTGCTGCTCCATGCCGGATTCAAAAAAAGCTTGCAAGTTTTTATTCCGATTTTGCAGGGCAACCGACAGATTCTCAAAATGGTGCGGATAAAATTCCTTCAGATCCTGCAAGAACAAATCGGAGATATACACGGCACACATCAAAGATTGTAAAAACGTGATTTGAAACCGTTCCAAAAAAGAGACGGAATCATCATTGGCCGTGGCGTCAGCTTTCTTCGAGTAATCCAAGTAATAATCTACAACCTGTTCGATGATGTCATCTTTGGAGGCAAAATACTTATATAGTGTCACTTTGCTGATATCCATATATTTTGCGAGATCGTCGACTTTCAGTTGGCTGAATTTTGTTTTTCTAATCACGGTTTTTATTTTTTCTATATATTTCTCCACACTCACGGCTTTTCTCACGAATAAATGCCCCTCTCTGTGATTCGTATCAAATGCATTATAACAAATTTACAGCCTTTTTATTTACACTAATAATGAAATGAATTAGGTTAACTAATTTAGTTAATTTAGTTTACTTAGTAAATACGCTGTTGTATAATCGTTCCTGTACCTAATCATCCGATGGCGGATTATACCAAGGGAGGACGATTCAAATGGAACTATCCAGTAAGGGCAAATTTTCCGGCAAGAAAGTCGTGATCACGGGAGGCAGCAGCGGAATCGGCCTCGAGACAGCGAAGCTGCTAGTGGATGAAGGGGCGCGCGTGCTGATTACCGGACGCACTCAGGCGACGCTTAACGCGGCTCGTGAACAACTCGGCACCAACGCGACCTCGTTCCTGAGCGATGCCGCTTCATTGGAGGATATCGCCGCGTTGGCCGATCGAGTGAAGGTTGAATTTGAAACGATAGATGCCCTGTTCGTTAACGCAGGTGTCACCGGCTTTGTCCCATTCGAGTCAACGACGGAAGAAACGTTCGACGAGATTTTTACAATCAACGCTAAAGGGTCGTACTTCACCGTCCAAAAACTCGCTCCACTCCTGAGCACAGGAAGCGGGGTAGTCTTGACCACTTCCATCGTGAACGTCGTGGGTCTCCCCATGCTCAGTGCGTACGCAGCCAGTAAAGCGGCGCTACGCTCCATGACTCGAAGTCTGGCACGCGAGTTATTGCCTCGAAATATTCGCGTCAACGCAGTCAGTCCTGGCGTCATTGACACAGGGATCTTAGAGAAGGCCATGCCGAAGGAAGCCGCCGAACAGACAAAGGCACAGATGACTCAGCAGATCCCGATGCTGCGTTTGGGCGATCCCGACGAGGTCGCCAAAGTCGTAGCATTCCTGGCCTTTGACGCCACCTATACCACCGGGGCCGAGTTCCCTGTCGACGGAGGCGGCTCCCAGATTTGAAGCCCGAGGGGGGGACATCCATTGAGTACGAACCAACCAAACCATATCGCACTGATTACAGGCGCGAGCCAGGGAATCGGCTTGGCATTAGCCCGGAAACTTCTATCGCAGAACTGGCAGGTCCTTACTTTGAACCGTTCCGATATTCCGGCGGACGATATGCTCATGCAAAATGCCCTCAAGAACGGACAGCTCCGCACCTATAAAGTGAAGGATCTCACCGATTATGGCAGCTTGAGACACGCTTTGGAAGAAATCAAAAGCAAGGAGCGGCGGATCGATATTTTGTTCAACAACGCCGGAGGAGGCTTAAGTGAGCTGCGCTATTCGAAACAAGGCCGCGAAATGCATTATGAATTGCTGACGGTCGTTCCCTATATTGTTCTGATGGAATTGAAGGAGCTGTTGACAAACGGCAGCTTAAAAACGGTGATTAACACTTCATCGCAGGTGTTTCGATTTACGAAAGAGTTTTCGACCGAAAACTTGGAGCATCCCAAATCCTTCCGTAAAATGTATGGCCCTTATGCGACTTCAAAGCTGGCTCTTTCGTTGTGGACCCAGGCCATTGCCCCACAACTTGCCAAGGAAGGCATCAAAATCCGCAGCGTCGACCCTGGAATTAACAACACGCTAAGAAAGGGAAAAGATTCCGGACTGACCGCATCGTTTGGGCTATTTATGAAGCTGTTTGCCTCTCCGCCTACGCATGGCGCCAACCTGTTATTTGAAGGCGCCCTCGGCAAAAACCGCAATGAGACCGGCGTGTTCTTGTTGAAAGATCGGGTGGCGGACTTGAAATTTACAGATCACGCGCAGCATGTACTGGACAGAATATCCGACATCTATAGCCGTGAGTTTCTTGACGGGAATGTTCTTCATGGCTGAGTTCCAGGAGAGCTTTGCTTAGGAGACGATCTTCTGAACTGCGTTCCAATTGCGGCATATTGATTACTACCTGTAGGAGCGCCGGACGAGATCGGATATCTCATTGGGGGTTTAATCCGACATCATAGAAGGGGCTTCTGTCGGAAATATTACTTTTAGGGACACCCTTATGGGTGCCCCTTTTGCCTATAGCTATCGTTAGATTAAGCTTAGCAGTTTGTTTGCTCGTTAAAGATCGTAGACCTACTATATCCTCTGCTTGGAAAGTGTCTCGAAATAGTCAATGACCACCTCCCGAAATTCCAAAGCCCCCTGCGTAAGGTACCGACTTTTGTGCCGTAACAATGCGATTTCCCGCACTAAGTTATGGTCGTCGATATGGAGATAACGGATCGGGTCTCTTTCATTTCTGGCTGTACTCGGCATAAAGGCGATCCCGATCTCGGCTTCCACGAGTGCACTTAATCTTGCTGGTTCATCCCCCTCATACACATAATGGGGTTCAAACTCAACCGATTTACAGGCGGCGTCTACAATATCGCGAATCCCATAACCCCTCTTTACCCCGACAAACCGCTCTTCCCTGAGTTCCAACAGCGTAACGCTGTTTCGGTTCGCCAGCCGATGTCCATTCGGAACGGCAACGAGGATCGGGTCAACGAACACGATTTGGCACTCTATGTCCTCCTCATAAATTGGCGGGGAGGATAAGCAAAAATCGACTTCTCCTCTATGGAGGAGCGCGATCATTTCCCGCAAGCTCGTCATTTGCACGTGGACTTGAACGTTGTTCCTCCTTTTTTGAAACGCTCGAAGGATATTGGGTAACGTGCTTGCGGTCGTTACCGCTAATTCGAGCGTGCCCGGCACCCGGCCAGCTAAATCATTAAGCTCCAGCTTCCCCTGTTCCAGTTCAAACAAAGCCCTTTCCGCACGGCGAAGGAATCGGCTTCCGGCCTCGTTTAATTTCAGTTTTCTGCCTGATCGATTAAAGAGAGGGACACCCAAACTCTCCTCAAGACGCTGAATCGTTCGGCTGAGCGAAGATTGCGTAACGTGCAGCGCTCGGGAGGCTTCAGTCATATGCTCCAAGCGAGCTACCGTGAGAAAATACTGCAATTGAAGAAGTTCCATTTCAACGCCCCATTCATTCCTTCTAGTAAATGGGATTATATCACAAAATGCGTTAGAGTAAATGTAAATACTCAAGTAAGATAGCTATAGAAACATAAAGGGGATGATTTGCAATGGGGGCTCAAAGTAGATGGTTGGTGATAGCCGTCGGGCTCGGGATTATGTTGAACCCGTTAAATTCTTCAATGATTGCTGTCGCAATCGCGAGGCTGCAACACGTGTATCATCTAAATTTCAACGTGGTATCCTGGCTAATTTTCTCCTTCTACATTGCAAGTGCGATTGCTCAGCCCATCGTCGGCAAGTTGAGCGATTTATTCGGGCGGAGGAGAATATTCCTAGCCGGCCTTGTCGTATCTTTCATTTCTTCTTTACTGGCTCCGTTCTCACCTAACTTTGGTTGGCTCATTGTGTCGCGTATTGTGCAATCAATCGGGACAAGTATGATGGTTGCAACTGGAATGGCCATTGTGCGCGTTCATATAACGGAGAAGCAGGCGACAGCCCTATCCATTCTCTCTATTTTCATGTCCGGAGCGGCGGCCATCGGACCCTTCGCCGGGGGAGTCTTGCTAGAGTGGTGGGATTGGCCTTCGATCTTTATCGTCAATATTCCGTTTGTGGTCATAAGCTTTTTCTTAGCTTGGAAAATGATCCCCAAGAGTCAACCCGCTTCCTTTGAAGGCCGCATGTCCATTCGTAAATGGCTGGCTATGATTGATGCCTCAGGGATTGTATTTTTTACTATCGGACTGGTTGCCCTGCTAGTCGGCGTAATGTCGGCTAACTCATCCGGATATGTCTCATTATGGAATGGGGTTGTTCTAGCAATCGGCTTTGCGGCTCTGGGCGTGTTCATCCGACACGAGTTAAGAACGACGTCGCCCTTTATTCCGCTGCGTACATTTGCCTTATATCCATCGATAACATGGGTAAATATACAATTCATGCTGGTCAACCTACTATTCTATGCCCTATTCTTCGGGCTTCCGTCCTATTTGCAAATGGTGCGTCATGTTAGCGAGTTCCATACCGGCATCCTGATGCTGACCTTAGGCGTGAGCTCCCTTGTTGCCTCCCCCATCGCGGGCAAATGGATCGACAAATCGGGACCGCGTCCTGCATTAGTGTTATCCGCAATCTTGATGGCAGTCGGTTCGGTGTGGATCGTAACCTTAAATGAAACGTCACCGGTGATCAGCGTGAGCTTTGCATTGACCGCATTCGGGATCAGTAACGGGCTGAATTCTGTCGGTATGCAGGCAGCCTTGTTTAAAAGTTCCCCTAAGGAAATAGTCGGTGTAGCATCGGGACTGTTTAATACTTCGCGGTATTTGGGTACCATTTTATCTTCCTTATTGACAGGAATCATCATGAGGGGGACGTTCAGCTTCGCAGGATTTCGCCTTCTTGGTGTATTCCTCACAGCCGTTGCTTTAATTCTTGTTGTGATTAGTCTTCGATTTCAGGTGTCTGGACAACGGAAAGAGGCTAGTGCGAACAATGGAGTTGGCTAGTAAAATTAACTACCCGATAGGGTACGGTTCTTCTGTGGCCCGTCTTCGCATGTCGCGAGATGAAATAGACGAATACACAGAGCAGATGTATCATGCCATGAAAAACACACTGGAATAATAGTTGCAGCAGCTACGACTTGGAATTGGCGCATAAGAAGAACACTCGCCTCCGTAACGGCGAGTGTTCTTTTAGTATTAGTTGGTTAATATTTTTGGTTGCTCATTTGCAGGCCCTACAATCGTGTTTCCGCCGAAACTGAGATGCTGACCATACTTCTCTACGATAAAGTCGTTAAACGATCCGTCTGCATTCACTGTGGCAATGACTGTGGGAGCGTCTTTTTTGGTGAACGTCATTTGATCCTTGTCCCATGCATTTGTTCCTCTTGCTCCCTTATATCCTTTCAGATCCAGATCTAGCATCGTTTTTGCGTCTTTCACTGCATTCTTCATTAATGTATCCAACGTCAGATTCTTGATCTTTGTATCTTTTGCTTTTTCTTCCTTTTGGAATTCTTCGTAATTATCTACGCTTTTACCATGATTTACGCCTGCTTGGAGCAGTTCCAGCGTTTGTTCTTCAATGGCAAAGCTCACATCCATCGTATTTGATTTATACTTATATTGATACACATTCGGTTTGCCATCAAGGACAAACACACGATCTAACTTTTCTCCTTTCTTGACCTTACCATTGGTAAGCTTGGATAATACCTGAGCCGCCTTCTTCTGCACGCTTGCCGGGGCATCGTCAGGTGCATAATTTACGCCATGCAGCTCTCCGTTGTCTTCCATATAAACTTGTTTATTTTGTTTGGCATTCGATGAGATTGTACCCACACTGTAGATTGACTCCGAGATATTCACATACTTCGGTTCTTCCCCTGGGAACAAAGCTGCCCACGTTTCCTTCAGTTTGGTTTGATATTTCCCACCGTTTAAATCTTCATAATTGATTTTAATACCGATATTTTCGAGCTTTCCATTCTTTTTATAAGTAATAATATCGTCCTTGAAGTTCTCTCTTTTAAAACTCACCATATCTTTCATGGCCGTTCCCTGAATTAACGTATACGTATTTCCTGTTAGCTCTTTCAGTTTATCCTGAGCCTGTTGCATAAGCTTCTGATCCTGCTTAGCATTCTGTGAAGCATTTGTATTTACCTTGTTAGGCGAATCTGCCTGAACAGGGGTTTGGCATCCCAGCAAACTTGCTGATAATAAGGCTACCCCGAGTATAGGTAAAATTTTCTTTTTGGTCATATCAATGAATTCCTTTCTTTTGCTACCTCATGGTTATACTGAAATAGAAGTGCATCTCCAAGCTGCTTTTTCAATACATATCAGTCAATTAACAATTTGAGTTCTTCATTTGGGGGACCTGCGATGGTCATTCCGTAAAAATCGATTGTCTGATTATACTTGTCAATGGTAAAGCTGCTAAACGATCCGTCTTTATCAAATCTAGCAGTAACTGAAGGAGCCCCTTCTTTGGTGAACGTCATATAATCCTCGTCCCATGCATTTGTTCCTCTTGCTCCCTTATATCCTTTCAAATCCAGATCTAGCATCGCTTTTGCGTCTTTCACTGCGTTCTCCATCAAAGTGTCTAACGTCAACTTCTTCATCTTTGCACTTTTTTCTTTTTCTTGTTTCTGGAATTCTTCATAACTGTCTACACCTTTACCAGCGGTACGATATACATCTGCTTGGAGCAATTCCAGCGTTTGTTCTTCAATGGCAAAGCTGACTTCGATCGCTTCTGATTTATACTTATATCGATACACATTCGGTTTGCCATCACGGACAAACATACGATCCAACTTAGCACCCTGCTTGACCTTTCCATCGGTAAGCTTGGATAATGCCTGAGCAGCCTTTTTCTGCACGCTTGCTGGAGCATCGTCAGGAGCATAATTTACGCCATAAGCCCCGCCATTCTCTTGCATATAAATTTGCTTATTTTGCTTGGCATTCGACGAGATTGTACCCACACTGTAGATTGACTCCGAGATATTCACATACTTCGGTTCTTCCTCTGGGAACAAAGCTGCCCACGTTTCCTTCAGTTTGGTTTGATATTTCCCACCGTTTAAATCTTCATAATTGATTTTAATACTGATCGTTTCGAGCTTTCCATCAGCTTTATAAGCAATAATATCGTCCTTGAAGTTCTCTCTTTTTAAATGGATAGAGTCTTTTGTAGCAGTTCCTTGAATTAACGTATACGTATTTCCTGTCAATTCTTTAAGCTTATCCTGAGCCGTTTGCATAAGCTTCTGATCAAGCTTAATATCTTGTGAAACATTGATATTTACGTTGTTAGGCGCATCTGCTTGAACGAGTGATTGGTATCCAAGCAGACTTCCTGATAATAAGGCTACTCCAAGGATAGGGAAAATTATTTTTTTGTTCATATTAATAAACTCCTTTATTTTTTATTTTGCTTACCCACAGCTTGTTAATGGAATGCTTCAGTCACGTTGAAATGAATCTATAGAAAATCAGTAGTCATCACCTCCTCTCACTACATTTATTAGTCCGTTCCTTTTTCAGATAACGGCCTTAGCTCAATTTTAATGGAATAGATCGTTCCTTTAGAGGTGAACAACGCAGTCACGTCTGGAGAACCCGCTTTTGTGAACGTTAATGTATCAAACCGTGATTCAAGTTTGGACACGCTATAATCAGTCAAGTCCAAATTCATCCATGCTTTAGCTTGCTTCACTGTTTCCTCATGAATCTTATCCAGCTCAATTGCTTTTGTTTTCTCAACTAGATCATGATATTTATTTTTATCGTCCAATTTATAAAGGTGATCCGACAACGGAAAAGCTAATACCTCTGTGATCTGATTGGTATCTTTTTGTACATCAATGAGGACAGAACCCTTCTTTGTTTCATACACGAACTCATACACCGGGTTTTGATTGGGTCTTAAGATCATTTGACTTACTGACCGTTTACTTTGTTTAAAATCTCCAACTTTATGAAAAGCTTGGTCCGCTGCATCTTTTGCAGCATCTGGAACCTGCTCCTCTCCAATCGTTTGCTCCGCATAATACCATTTACCTTGGTTAAATTCGATGGATCTGTTTTCGTTTCGCGCCTTTATGTGAAATGTGTTCGTATCATATTCGTACATAATCACATCATTAATTTCTTCTCCCTGGGGAAAAATCTCATTCCAGACCCTTTGCAGCTGGCTTTTAAACTCTTGGTCCTCAATGTCATCAAAGCGAATCATCCCTGTATGAAAATGCTTATTCCCATCCAAACCTGTCGCATAAAGTGTATCCACCTTCTCATTTGGATTCATTTTCATTTCTTTGACAAAAGGATTCAAATATTCAAGCAAGGATAGCCGCTCTATGGTTTGAGCCATGACAGGAGTTAGAGACACACAAAAAGCAACCAATGCCGCTGCGATGACTCCCGCCCTTCTTGTGAAGACTGGCTTTTGGAGTGGCACGCTTTTAGATTCAAGTTTTTCTACAATCTGTTGACTAATGCTATGCTCTGGCGTCTCCGTATCCCGAATCATTTGCTCCACCTGTTGAATACTTAGATTTTTAGATGGATTTGGTGATTGACGCATTCGCTCTACCTCCTTCATTAACTTCCTTCGTCTGTAGTTTTTTACGAAGGCGTTCATACTTTTTGCGCACAGTTGCTGGTTTCATATTCAACATTTCACTAATCTCGTCAAAGTGATATTGATGAATCGCCCGGAGAACCAATATATGTCTCTCTTCGATCGTCAATAAATTTAGAAAATCCTTCAGTGTAGTTTGACTGTCGATTTGCTGAGTCGAGGTCTCAGGCTGATCATATTTATAACGATCTATAAAACGAAACCACCTTTTTTTGCTCCGGATTTGATTCAGACTGTAATTGTAAGCAATTTTGTACAGCCATGCCGAGAAACTCATATTTGGACGATACTTATGTATCTGTTCATACACTCTAATAAAGATTTCTTGCCTAGCATCCTCGGCTTCTTCCTTGCTTTTGAGCATATGGTAACAATAGATATACATTGGTTTTTCAAAGTTTCTTATAATTGAAGCGAAGGCTTCCTTATCACCATGCTTAGTCCTTTCAATCAGCATCTCAATTTCTTCGGAGTCTGATTGATACTCTCTGTGCTGTCTATCCAAAAGTCTTCCCCCCCTCCTGGCTTCACTCTTAATACACCAATGCAGCTCATTTTGTGACAGCAACATCAAAAATAATGCTTGGTAACATCATCCACCTTGAAATAACGAAAAAGAAAAAAACACCGCCTATAAAGGAAATAGCACTCTTCTAGATTATAGAAGGGTGCTTATATTCCATACAGATGTGTTTTCCAATGGACACTCCAATGTTAAGGCTGACTTCCGTTTGTACTAAGCGCCAACAAGCGTTTTAGATTGTCATCAATAAATGTATTATCGGCACTGTTGATGCCGCGACCGGCAAAATGGCCCCACATTGACTCTATAGGCTTAAAAATAGCGTTCGGTATACGCTCAGCCTCGTATTCGCTATCGTCCGCCGGGCAGAAGAGATCCGTGCTCCCTGGCATGACGCAGGCAAGCGCCTTAATGCTTCCCAGCGCCTTATCGAAATCTCCGCTGTAGGTGGGATTTGCACTAATATCTGCATTTTGGCCCGTCCATAACATAGCTAAAACATTGTGCGGATCCATCCGCACAAAGCTGTTTTCCCAGACGCCGACCATAAAATCCGCCAAGGAGTCAAATCCCAGCTCACGATAAAGTTCCTCTCTGTAAAACGCCTGCGATACGCCCCATCCCGCATAGACACGGCCAACGGCACGCATATCTTCAGAAGTCAACTGGTTGAGTTTGCTTGAATCGAAGCGGACGGCGGCTATAAGCGAAGCTTTCATGCCTTCCAGGACCACATATGTTTGAGGCCAAGTCTTGGCAACGCCGGCGAAAGGCGCAATGCGTTCCACCATGTCGGGATAACTTGCCCCCCATTGGAATGCTTGAATGCCTCCCATGGACCATCCAACGACGAGAGCGATCTTTTGGATGCCGAATTTTTCAGTCAGCAGCCGATGCTGGAATTGAACGTTGTCGTAGATGGTTACCTGCGGAAAATTCGCCCGGTCGAATGGCGGAGGCGTGTTGCTGGGAGACGAAGATAAGCCGTTGCCCAGCAGATTTGGAACGATGATGAAATATTTTTGCGGATCCAGTGCCATGCCGCTGCCAATCAACCATTCATTCTGAACATGCTGATCGCCAAAAGCCGTCGGATAGACGATGACATTATCTTTTTTTTCATTTAATCTTCCATAAGTTTTATAAGCCAGAAAAGCGCCCGGTAACGTCACTCCCGACTGCAAAGTTACGTCGCCCAAATCGAAAATCTCATAATCCATCGTATAGCCTCTCCCTTCAAAATGAACCCTACCCCATGCCTAAAAATGTATTCCTTGTTGTTAGTATAGAACTGTGCTACCTTCAATAAAAGTGAATTAATTTCAACTTAGCATTCAATAATATTGAAAGTTAAAGGGGAATCATAGGATGGAATTGCGCCAACTTATTACGTTCCGTACGGTTGCGTCAACTTTAAATTTCAGTCGGGCTGCGGAAGCGTTGAATTACGTTCCCTCCAACGTCACGATGCAAATCAAAGCGTTGGAGGATGAGCTTGGCGTTCGCCTCTTTGACCGCTTGGGGAAGCAGCTTGTTCTCACCCATGCGGGCAAGCGCTTTTTAACTCAGATCCAAAGTGTTCTGGATAAATTGGACGAAGCTCGCAGCGTCGTTCACGACAATGAAGTGCTGAACGGCACCCTAACGATCAGTGCTAACGAGGTGATTTGCGCCTATCGGCTTCCGGCTGTCTTTCAACGATTTCGTGCGCAGCATCCGGGCGTTCGTTTGATCTTCCGCTCCGTTCCCAATCAGGAACTCAAGCAGGCACTCTTTGAGGGAACGGCCGATATCGTCTTTATGCTGGACGAGCCCGTTCGCTCGAACGGACTTGCCGTGGAGCCTCTACTGGAAGAGACTTTCCGCCTTTTCGCCGCTCCAGACCACCCGCTCGCTAAACGAACGGTGCTGCAGCTGGATGATTTTCACGGAGAAGTGTTCCTGACGAATGAAAAGGGCTGCCCCTATCGAACCATGTTTGACCGGTCATTTGAGAAAGAAGGCATGGATAGTATTACGTATTTAGAGTTTCAAAGTGCGGAAGCCATTAAACAATGCGCCATTTCGGGAATCGGCATTGCCTTTCTTCCCGAAATCGTAGTGGAAGCCGAAGTTGAACGGGGCGAACTTGTTGCTCTTCCCTGGCAAATTCCAGACCTTCACGTGTATACACAAATGTCATGGCACAAAGACAAGTGGCTTTCACCCATCATGTTGTCTTTTATAGAAGCGGCAAGGGGGGTTCTCCTGCTGGGGATTTGAGCTTTGAATCGTAACCATTAGGGAACAAGAGGAGAAATTCAATATAAATAAAAAGCTAGTAGTTATAACCCCGTCTTGGATGTAACGGGGCTGAACGACACTTATTTGGAATAGAGCTTCTAACCAAGCTGGGAACGCGGCCAAGATTGGCCGGCTCGAATCCCAAGCCCGTAAGGATTGATGGCTCAAGATTTCGTACTTGTGATGGAAATGCCTATCTTGCGTTCCGCGATGGAACTAGGGAAAGGGGTACCCTTCCAGTCGCAGCACTATCATCTTAAGTGCACAACACATCTGCATTAGGCGTTGAATTGGCAGCAAGTAAATAGTGACCTGTAGGAATCTCAAACATAACAGGTTATGTAAAATATTCCTTTAGAGAAATTTACATATTATGTATTTTGTAGCATTATGCCTATAAGAAATATTTTCCATTTGCATCAAAATTATCGGGATGTGATTAGCCTTTTCTTAAGGTGTCTATTGAAGCTGGCCAGCCTTCAATCCACATATACTCCTATGAATATTACATCGGACAAAAATATATTTTAGAGGGAGAATATCATGAAAAAAATCTTATCTTTAATATTAACTTGTTCGTTCTTCGTATATTCTGGATTAAATGTTTCTTACGCATCTTCTGAAAGTAATGCAGTCGATACAAAGCAGTCGTATGATCAGCAAATGGTTAAGCTAGAAAACTCCATTAAAATTGAATCTAAGGTACCATTACAGAAGATCACTATTGATCCTAATAATAGTAAAGAAGTGGAAATGACTATTAATAATTATAAGTTGTTACCAAAGACTGCTAATGATATTCGTGAATATTCTGAAAAAGTTCAAAATGGTGACATTACCTCGTATGGAATTAGTCTATATCTACCAGCAGGGAGTCAAGGGAATTTGTCAACTAACTCCACTACTAGAACTTACGTAGGCTACAATCATAAAACATATTATGAAGATATAGTAGTATACAATAGTATAAGCCCAGAAACAGAGATCAATAAAACAAAAAAAGAAAAATGGGCCGATTATGCAAAAAAAACTATTAGCGCGACAGTTAAATACTATATTGATAAAACACTAGATTCTGTTACTTTAGGTAATTGGAGTATGGCAAAAATTTTTTTAGAGGGTATCCCCTCTCAAGTTAGTGGACAAACGGAAATTACACATACGGCCAAATTCATCCAAAGTGTAGCTAAAAAAAATACCTATATAGTTTTGGATGGACAATATTATTTTGGATACGCCAGTGAGAGCGGCTCTTATTACTGGCAGAATTTCCGCAACATTCCGGGATACGGTATGATATTTGATGAAAGCACCCCTGTGGTATCAAAAAAGTTGCCAAATTATGATAAGGGTGACGAAAAGGCATATTTTAATTATGTTAATGGGGGGCTTACTGAACGTTTTAGCAATTACTCGTATGGAGGTGTAATATTCAACGCGATTTAGTATGAAAAGGAAAATATTACTGCTAAGTGTCCTCGTTTGTGTATTGCTGTTGATTTATGTTCTATATAGCGGGTATATGTATACAAATAGTTACTACAAGCATGAACATATTAAGGGAGTAGTTGTAGGACTTTCTGATAACAAACCCGGTATAGGGTCAACCCTTCAACAAATTAGAAGCATTGATGAACAAGAAATTGCTGAAGTGGTAGGGCTCTTAAAAGACAGGACAGTCATTAAATTATTTCCTGACATAGGGCCTGTAAGAGGGCATTCGAGTCAATATTTTGATTTACGAATTGAGCTTATTTCAGATACTAATTTAACCTTAGAGTATAGGGTCTCCTCAACCGGGCATGTTGAAGTTAAAAAAGGGGTTGATAACAACCCCTCAAATACTTTGATTTTCGGTGGCAGCAGTAAGGAATGGTTTAATGAAATAAACGCTTTGTTTGAGGAAAAAAAACAAAATCCTCTATGGTCTAAACAGGAGTAACCGGTTATTCACCGTTTTACTCCTGTTTCTTTCAGCGCGCCCGGTAAGGGCGTACAGAATCATTAATAAAGAAATATCAGTGACTGGGGACAGAAAGATCAA
This sequence comes from Paenibacillus faecis, assembly GCF_008084145.1. GTDB lineage: Bacteria > Bacillota > Bacilli > Paenibacillales > Paenibacillaceae > Fontibacillus > Fontibacillus faecis. The sequence continues at coordinate 755,690 of NZ_VSDO01000003.1, forward strand.
TCGAATTGAATTTAGCTCCCGCTATCGCTGTGAAATAAGCGAGAATCAAGCAGCAGGCGATCTCATTTTTTGCAGGTTATCGCGATGAAATCCCTTCACAATCAACCAGACTGCCAAGGTCATCTCATAAACGCCTACAGGCAGTGCGACCAGTCCTTTTACTGCCGAGTAAGGTCCAATAATTCCGAACATTTGCAATAAACCAGCCACAAAAACCATAACCGCTGTAAGCATTCCGAAAATCGCTATCGGTTTAGGCACATAGCCTGTTCGATAGAGCAAATAACTATATATACTTGTATTGATGCCTAACATGAGATTGGGACCCAACATAGCCGTCCAGCGATAAATATCCTGCAGCAATAACCCTATAGGCTCAAGATTGGCTGCATTTGCTAAGCTGGCCGTACTATAATACGTACTAAGCCGTAACAAGCCTAATATACTTAGGATTCCGATTGCAATAAATACAGCCTCCATAAACCGAAAACATAAATATCCCAATGCAAGGGGTTCATTCCAGAGCCGAACGTAAGGAAATAGCATGATTGAAGTACCAACAGCCGTAACCACAAGCAGGAGATCATTCAATACACCGATTAAGACCTTCGTTTCCGACCCATTTGCCACGGCCATCTGCCATTGCTCCGACAAGACAGGCCCGTACAAAACCACCGCTATGATTGACGACAATGCAGCTATGATATAAAAAATCCCCAGTATTCTGGCATTCCTTTTGTCTCGCATTTTTCCTCCTGAGAAATCATTTTTTGCTGATGCTCGTATGGTATACTTGGTACAAAACAGCCTGCAAACACTTGATAGAAGGAGTTATTATGAACCATAACGAAGTCATCGAACGTGCTTTGATCCATATCGAGGACCATTTACAACATTCCTTAACCGTGGAATCCGTAGCCAATGCCTTCAACATGTCTAAATATTATTTTCATCGGCTGTTCTCTGCTATGATGGGCTGTACGTTAAGTCAATACATCCTATCCAGAAGATTGAATGCATCCTTAACCTTGATTCTTGATAAAAACAATTCTCTGACCGACATTGCCTATCGGCTTAACTTCGGTACGCAAGCCTCTTTCACTCGCGCTTTCAAACGACAATACGGTACAGCCCCAAGTTCTGTAAAAGCAGGAATCACAACGATCTCTCCAATCCCCATACCTACAGTAGTGAATAGACCCATTAAAAACATTAACGGCGATATCGTCGCGGATTTCACCTTGACTGAATTCGAGAAGACCCGAATCAGCGGAATCGCTTTTGAAGTCGATCTAGCCAATGATGATTATAAGAAGAAGATTCGCGCACATTCAGAAATGCTGCTAAGTCAAATTGATGAAACCATAAATGGTCCCTGCTACGTCATTTATTCAAACTGTCAACCTGATTCAACCCGGTTTAAGGTTCTATTCGGGATCCCGAGCAGTATTGAAATCGATGAGCCTTATTATTTTACGGTCGATGTGCCGCAAATTTTTTGTGCAAGGTTCAACTATTGTGGTGATCTACTTGACATTGGGGATGTACTGAAAAGTGACTATGCTCGTTTTTTAAAGATCTCCAGGCAGGAAACGGCAGAAACCGATATTGAACTCATTCAAGTTTTTGAGGACGTCCACAATTCTGATTCGGCCTATCATATATATGCACCTATCAAAAAACTCCCTGCTGACTCTCATCTTTAGTGCCCTGGCTCTAATATCATCTTCTCTACTCCTTTCTTTTCTTGCAAATAAGATAACATGCCGGGTTTTCGATCTACTTTCCACATCTTGCTGTAATTTAGGGACGAAAAAATGCACCTCTCTCGAGATGCATAATCTAACTGTTCAACGTTCCATGATCAAAGCCACCCTGCGCCTGCTGAAAAGTCGGATCATTAGAGCCAGTGCCTTGAGTCCATTTGGTTAATTACGATACGTATTCTTCCATATAAGTAATTAGAGGTGAGCTGCTTGAAAACAAATCGTTTCTCATCCGCATTGGGTGAGTTCATAAAATCGCGCAGAGAACGCTTGCAGCCTTCAGAGGCAGGGATCCAGCCGCTGCCCGGACGAAGACGCACTCCGGGACTTCGAAGAGAAGAAGTCTCTTACCTTGCCAATATAAGCGTGACTTACTATGCCTGGCTGGAGCAAGGCAAGGAGGTGAATCCTTCGCCGGAAGTGCTGCTAAGTATCAGCAAAGCGCTTCAGCTTGACGAAGACGAGCAGAAGCATCTATTCGATCTGGCCAATGTAGATGTGGCGAGCGTCGTCACAGCGCCAAATAACGGTGGGCCGGATGCGGGAGTTCTGCAGAAAATCGTAGATCAACTTTATTATCCTTCATTTATCACGGACGAAGGTACGGATGTTATCGCCTGGAATCGAGCGGCAGAACTGATCGTAGCCGATTTCGGCAGTCTGCCGGACAACGAACGGAATATGATGGACATTATGTTTTTAAAGCCGGATTACCGCAACAGACTGGTGAACTGGGAAGCCGCTGCCCGTTACTCTGTAGCCGTTATGCGGGCAGGCTTCGATCTTTACAAGAACAACCCGTTATATATGGAACGGTTTGAACGCTTGACGCGGGAAAGCGTGGAGTTCGTACATTTCTGGGAGTTATATGAAATCAAACAAAAACGCGTAGCGACCGCCTTATTCCGCGTTCCTGACGCACAGGAGATGGAGTTCGAGCTCCATTCCGCGGCTGTAATCGATAATGACCCGGGAATGCACTGGTGTTTCTTTGTTCCGGTGCCCGGTTCAGGTACGGAGGAGAGATTATTACGTTTACTTGAGCAGGACAGGCAGCTCCCGTAGACTGTTACTCCCGTTAATAGTATAGATGTGCTGTGGCTAGCTCCTTCCAGTTGCTTGTATGATTCAGTGGATGACAACGAATGGAGGGTGTTTAGCATGCAAACTTGGTTCATTACAGGAGCGTCAGGAGGCTTGGCTTCACGTATAACTCGCCGGTTGCTGGTTAGAGGGGACCGTGTAGCCGCAACGGTACGCAAGCCGGGGGTGCTGGATGATCTGCAGGCACAGTATGGCTCCCAGCTATGGCTGGCTAATTTAGATCTCACAAACCCTCAGCAAATTGCTGAAGTCGTGGAACGGGCATTTTCAGAACTGGGCACGATCGATGTGTTTGTCAATAATGCAGCCTATGGCTTGTATGGCGCAGTCGAAGAAGCAAGCGACAGACAAATTGAGCATCAGTTTATGACCAATGTGCTTGGCTCCCTGCGTGCAGCGCGTGCAGTCCTGCCCTTTTTCCGCAAGCAGGGCGGCGGTCACATGGTACAGATTTCAAGTATGGCGGGTCATTATTCTATTCCGGGCATGGGACTGTATTGCTCTTCGAAATGGGCGGTCGAAGGAGCCTTTGAAGCGCTAGCTAAGGAAGTGGCTCCGTTCAATATTAAGACCACTATGGTGGAGCCCGGCGGGATCCGAACGAACTTCCTTACAAGTAACGCCGTATTCGGCGAGCGGATGGACGAATACCGGGATACGGAGGCGGGCCGATTCGTTAGCCTGATGAAGGGAGAACTGCCTCGTATAGATATGAGCATGTTCAATCAAATGGTTGTCGGCGATCCGGATAAAATGGCGCAGCAGATTATCCGTCGTGTCGACCAGGGAGAGGGTCCGATACGTATGGCGTTGGGCAGTGACGCCTATGAGCAAATCCGGGCAGCCCTGCTGGACAGACTGGGCGCTCTGGAAGCACAGAAAGAGCTGGCTTACTCCACTGATTCAGATGATGTGGTAAAACCATTTTAAAGTATACCAAAGCATTCGACACCCACGGCAATTTTGATATGCTCCTCTGAAGTAGCGGGTTTATTTATTAATCCTGTCTACTTAAAGGGGAGCTTGTTTAGGGATTTTCGTTATTTGTGATACGGTTCAGCTTAACGGGTCTACGGCGAATTTTAAAAGTACCCAATTAATTAAATGACCATTTAAGCAACTCAAAAACCGGGATTCGCCAAATAAGGCGTCCCGGTTTTTGACGTTCTATGTTGGGTTAATCATCTCAGATAGCAGAGAATATCTTTCTCTCCCTGATCCATTATTGAAATCCATCTTTCAGCCAAGCGCTGGCTAATGCAGTCGCACCGCGGGCGGCCAACGTATCCGCCAAAGCATTCAACATGACGAAATCATGAATGATTCCTTGATAACGCACCGTTGTGACCTCCACACCAGCCTCCCGAAGCTTATTTCCATAGGCCTCGCCTTCATCTCGAAGAACGTCGGCTTCCGCCGTAATGATGAGAGCTGGAGGAAGATCGCGAAGCTGGTCGATGGAAGCCCTCAGAGGAGAAGTATAGATTTCATTTAACTCTTCCGCTTTGTTGATGTACTGTTTCCAGAACCAAGCCATCCCGTCACGGCGAAGGAAGTATCCTTCGGCGAATTCATGATACGAGTCCGTATCCATTCCCCCATCCGTAACCGGATAGAACAGCAGCTGTCGTTTAATCGCAGGTCCCTTTCTTTCCTTAGCCATCAACGTGATTGCCGCAGTCATGTTGCCGCCAACGCTATCGCCACCGATGGAGATATGATCCGAATCCAGGCCATGAGCCTTGCCGGAGGAAGCGATCCATTGCAGCGTAGCATAGATCTCTTCAAGAGCTGTCGGGTATTTGACTTCAGGAGACAAGCTGTAATTAGGAAATACGATAGCGGATCCGCTTCTGACCGCTAGCTCACGAATCAACCGGTCGTGGGTATGGGCATTACCGAACACCCATCCTGCACCATGGATGTACAAAACCGTTTTAAGCAGTTGGCCAGCCGTGTTCTTCGGACGCAGGATCCGAACGGACACTTGACCGCTTGGTCCGCCTGGGATGCTGAGATCCTCAATGTCTACATCTTTTTTCTTGGTATCTCCCGATTGAACTTCGTCTACCGCAGCTCTCCCCTGCTCAGGTTCAAGATGGAATAAGTAGGGCGGATTCGCAGTAGCCTCAACAAATTGTTGTGCGGCGGACTCAAGAATAATCTTTTTGGTCATTTTCAACATTCTCCTCATATCATATTAGTTTTGTAAAATTTAATTTTGCACAATCATTATGGGTAAAAAAATTATAACTTTCGCAGCTCCCAGAGAATATCCTCCGGTTCCATTCTCCTGGTGAAGTCAGGATTCACGTATGCGGAACGGATAACGGAGTATTCGTCAATCATGAACGTTCCCGTCACCGGAAGCAGCCAATGATCTGTCCCATTGTACTCTTGAAGATCAATATTATGGCTTAAGTACATGCCCCTCAGATAGTCAGGCACTTCATACAACAGGTTATATTTGGCGGCAACGATTCCCTTAGGGTCGCTGAGAACCTTAAAGGACATTTCTGCCTTCTCTTGATCAGACAGTGTATAATCCGGCAATTGTGGACTGACTGCGATAAGCTGCGCGCCTAGCGCCTGAATGTCGGGGAGAATCTCCTGGTATGCTCTTAACTGCCGATTGCAGTAAGGGCACCATCCTCCTCTGTAAAAGGTAAGGACAACAGGACCTTTTGCCAATTCGTCGGCTAAATTTACTTGGTTCCCTAGTGAATCTGACAGTACAAAGTCCTTGGCTTTCGTCCCGACTGGTAGCCCTGTGGCGTTGCCTCCCTCCTGAAGTTGCTGGATGAAACGTTGGTGTATCGCCTGCACTTCAAAAGGGCTTGCTGCCGTAATCTTCTCTAACGCTGAAGTTAGGGTTGTTGTTGACATGGTCACACCTCGAATGGATTATTTTCCGCTAGTCTGAATGACTTTCTCTGCTAACTCTTTGATAGTTTTGTTTAATTCCGAGACATCTTCGGTTGACATTCCGCTGGCTGAGAGGAGTGCGGATGGAATACAATCGGATTCCCCCTTAAGGGCCAACCCTTTCTCCGTGAGCAGGACCAAGATGACCCTCTCATCTTCCGTCGATCGTACTCTCCTAATCAGTTCGTTCGCCTCCATCCGTTTCAGCAGCGGCGTCAAGGTGCCTGAATCGAGGTCTAATTGTTCTCCCAGTTCTTTCACCGTCCGCCCGTCACTTTCCCAGAGGGATAGCAACACGAGATACTGAGGATAGGTAATTCCCATCTCCTCTAATAGCGGTCGATACAACCGAGAAATAGCTCGGGAGCAAGCATATAAGGAAAAGCAAAGGTGTTCGTTAAGTTGCAGCATGTGAGGTCAACCCCTTCTTCTGGTAGGTGATCGCTTACTCCGCTAGCTCCCGCAGGGCAGCTAGGGCGGCATCATAATTCGGATGATCCGTTATCCCGCAGGACCCGTGCCGATAATAACTGTTTGATGATGTGACATGTATTTCACCTCATTTTCAGTTGCCTACAAATTACTTGTGCACAATGTTTATAAACCAATAATATCCACTCTTAATTCAATTGTCAACAATTTAATTTTGGGCAATTGAAATTCAGTAAATTTCGCCGATCAAGTTTTCACGATAGACGTTAGGGATGCCCACTCAATAGTCTCCTAATAAAAACGCGTATTAATTCCTTATTGACCTTCCTCAGAATATCAACCTGATCCATGTCCAGTCGACCGATGCGGCCACAAGCTTGTCAATTGAGCACCGGGGTTATCCAGAATCATCATAAGGGGGGGCTTCGGGTTGCCTTCACCCTGAGCACATAGGTTGGAGTTGTTGGAAGGATGAGCGGCTCAGGTCCAAGCCCAAAAGAATCCGTCGCGGTCCCAAGCAATTTTGCCGCCGTGGAGTTTGCGGAAAGCCTTCTTCACCTCTTTAGACAGCGATGTATTTCCATTCTCATTCACGAATACAAACTGTTCGCCAAATTGAGTCTTCACATATTCAATCGCATCGGCCTGGTATAGCGTTCCCCTAGACCTGATTTCCTTGACCATCCAGTCCGCTACTTCCTGGGCAGTTACTTCCATAAGATTATGCTCCTTTCTAATCGCTTATTGCTCATTAATACAACCTATATGATTTTTCATCCGCTTTAGAGGAATCATCAAATAATCGCGCAGACATCGGCTTCAGCCTGATAATTACCGTCAACGATTCTGATTCTGTGCTCCCCACTCGCACAGCTGCTCCTACCTGGCTTTTCCGGAACAGTGGGTAGAGGTTCGGGCTGTGGCGCATGTAAGCTAAGAAAAAGAGAGGAGCTTTGCTTGAAGCGGAGCTCCTCTCTCCAAATATTCGACTGTGCTTCCCTAAACCGTCTAAGCCTGTGGCGCATGCTAGAGCGCAGACAGCTGCTTGATCAATCCTTCCAGCTCATCGATCAATCCTTTTGCAAGTTCGAAATCTGTATCTTTCAAGGCCGATTCAATTTGCATTTCGACCGACTTTTTCTTTTGCTCAATTTCTAAGTAATCTTTATTGAAATGACTGGCGTAGATCATCTGTCTGAATTTGCGCATACTCATTTTTCTAATCGTCTTGTCGTCAATGATTAGTACATAATCCATACCGTTAACGACCGAATAGAAATCATGGGAAATCATGAGGATAGCGCCTTTATATTCTTCGATGGCTTTCTCCAGTGCGATCTGCGTATAGATGTCCAAATGGCTTGTCGGTTCGTCAAGAAGCAGCAGGCCGGCTTGACTTGCAGCAGCTTTAGCCAATTGAAGTATGTTTTTTTCGCCCCCGGATAGCGATTCGATCTTTTGATCCAGGGTTTCGCCTTCAAAACTGTAGTTTAAAAGATACGCTCTGATCTCATCATACGTTTTAAACCCGGCATCGATGAACTCATGGAGTATCGTATTTGAATCTTTTAGCGTTTCGCCTTGAAGCTGCGATAAATAAGCCACTTTGATATCGTCCTTGATTTCGATGGAATCCTGATTGTTTTTGAAGATATCCCGGAGCAAAGTCGTTTTCCCGGTGCCGTTCGGACCGATGATAGCGACTTTATCCGTGGATTTGATCTCGAAGTTCACATCTTTCAAAAGCAGCTCGTCAAAGGAAACACTATAGTTATCGACTTTTACGACAACAGTGTCTTCTATTTCATGCTCGATCCCGAAGCGGATATTCGGCTGCTTGATATCAACGAACGGCGCTTTGATTCTGCGCGCTTCTAATCTTTCCTGGAACTTCACTCTGGCTTTTAACGCTCGGCCCCTGGAAGCGTCCGCAACATTCGTCGCGATCTCTCTAAGATTGTCGATGATTTGATCGTATCTCTCGATCTCTTCCGCTTCAGCGACTGCGATTTCTTGCAGCTCAATTTTAGTCTGAAGCAAGGAGAAATTGTACTCGATATATTTTCCGTCAAACTCCTGGATTTCCATGTTTTCGAGATGAATGATTTTGTTAAAACAGTGATTCAAAAGATAGCGGTTATGCGTAACGACCAGCAGCATTCCTTTGTGGGAATTGATCAATTTTTTAAGCGCATTGAGGTTTTCAAAGTCTAAAAATACATCCGGTTCGTCCATAATCATCAGATCCGGACTACTGAGCATTTCCTTCATCACTTGAATAAGCTTGAATTCCCCGCCGCTTAAGGAAGATATGTCAGCGTCTTTTAGCTTCATGAGGTTGGCTAGATTCAGCTGTTTATTGATGGTACTTTCGAAATCATCTCCGCCCATGGCATCAAGTGCGTCCAAAGCCGATTGAACCTTTTCCAAGAGCGAATCCATATCCGACGTGGTTGCCATTTCCGCATACATCGCTGTAATTTCATGCTGAAGCTTGATAAATTCTTCCCCGATATATTCAAAAACGGTCATTTCTACCGTTGGGTCTACCTGCGAGAACTGACTCACATATCCGATTCTGCAATCGGAGGCGATCTCCAGCTTACCCTCGAACAAATGTCTTTCCGGGTCCATCAGGATCTCGACCAGCGTACTTTTCCCGCTGCCGCTTGTGCCGATAAAGGCGCAGTGTTGGCCCTCTTCAAGCGTAAACGAAATGTCTTTGTAGAGTTCTTTTTGCGGAAACGAGAAGGATAAGTGTTCAACTTTGATCATGGTGTTACCTTTCTTGGTATCTGAAATGGGGTTTATGGTTGGAAGCAAACGTAAGTTTGAGGTTTTCGATTCTCAGAGTAACACTGATTGGGAGCTAGTACAATTTATTTGTATAGCTAACGGCCAGTTTTAGGGCCACCTTCTATGGGATGGCACTATGAATGGACATTCGAGGATAGGCTTTTAAAGAAACGCCTTTATCGCGCGCAGATATCGGCTTTCGTTCAACTTATATAGTATAATAACTTAATACAACAATAATTTTATAACTAGCCTGCCTTCAGCTTGTAAGGAATTCTTACAACTTTTTTAACGCGGAAAGAAGGAGAGTTGTTATGGAATATCATGTATCTATACATGGGAATGATCAACACAAAGGAACAGCGGATCAACCCCTTCGCACCATATCACGCGCTGCGGCTCATGCTATGGCTGGTGATACGGTTATTGTTCATGCCGGAGTATATAGGGAATGGGTTAACCCGGCTAATGGAGGAACAACGAAGCATAGAATCATATATCGATCCGCAGGAGACGGAGAAGTCGTCATTACAGGGGCTGAACGGATTACCAACTGGAAACCAGAAGGAAACCATGTTTGGAGCACAGAAGTGCTCAATTCCATATTTTCCGTTCGCAATCCCTTTGAAGTGGAGCTAAGTGGAGACTGGTTGTTTGACGGGCCCTTCCCGATCCATCTCGGTGATGTTTATTTGGATTGCAAATCATTGTATGAAGTCGATAGTGTTGAAAGCGTTCGCAATCCCGAGGTTTGGCCCGAAGCCAAATATCCTAAGGATTCACTGTTAAAATGGTATGCCGAAGTTGGTTCTACGACAACAAAAATCTGGGCTAACTTTGGTGGAAAAGATCCCCGTAAGGAGAATGTAGAAATTAATGTCCGTCCTTATTGTTTCTGGCCTGAGAAACCAGGATTGAACTACATAACCGTTAGTGGCTTCACACTTCGTCAAGCATCTCCGGGGTGGGCGCCGCCTACGGACTACCAGGAAGGTTTGATCGGACCTCACTGGAGCAAGGGCTGGATTATTGAAAACAATATCATTAGTGAATCAAAATGCGTTGGGATTAGCCTGGGTACCGAAATCGGTACAGGTCACAGCAAATCTTTAGATAAGCACAGTAAAGGCGGAACTCAACGTGAGCAGGAGGTTATCCTACGAGCATTACGCTCCAGCTGGCATAAGGATCGGGTCGGCAGTCACATCGTTCGAGGGAATGTGATCCATGATTGTGAACAGGCAGGTATTGTGGGTCATATGGGAGGAGCCTTCAGCCGCATTTATCAGAATCGTATATACAATATTCACCACAAACGGCTCAGACACGGGGCCGAAGTCGCGGGAATTAAACTGCATGCTTCCCTGGATACTCAAATTAGTGAAAATATAATCTATAGCTGTTACCGTGCGCTTTGGCTTGACTGGCAGGCACAGGGCACCCGCATCAGCCGCAATGTATTTTTTGACAACCTTTCTGAAGACCTCTTCGTTGAGGTTTGCCATGGTCCGTATATGGTCGATCATAATCTGTTCCTCTCTCCTATGAACTTCAGAAATATGGCACAAGGCGGTGCATTTGCTCATAATTTGTTTGCAGGCCGATTTGTCGTTCGTTCCGAGATTACCCGTATTACGCCATATCACTTCCCTCATGAGACAGCAATGGCCGGGTACTCCAATATCACTGGAGGCGACGACAGATACTACAACAATATCTTTTTGGGGGATAATGATGCGAATAAGGAACCTGTTCCAATAACCTTTTTTGAGCATCTTCCACTTAAACCAAGGGATGCAGTTGGAGATGATGGGAAGACGGTCATGGATGGCGTTCCGGACAATTCCATTTGCTATCTGCATGCTGTGGGGCTGGGGGGCTACGATAAACATCCTAGTGTAAAAGATAAGAGATGGTGGGAATATACCAAAGAGGAGCTTGCTGAGCTTGGCGATGTCGCAAAGGATTTCTTTATAGGAAATGCAGTTCTTCCGGTGGCTATGGGTGGAAATGTATATCTTAACCATGCGGCTCCAAGTCGTCATGAATCCAATGCGAAGACATATGCGCAGAAGGGCATAAAAGTTGAGATTAATCCTGCGCAAGGCAGGGTGCACATTCAGGTCAATGAGCCTCAATTGCTTCAAGGAGCCTCTGCAATGGTGGTTACCACTGACCTGCTTGGAAAGACTTATCACGCCGATATGAAGTATGAGGAGCCAGACAGCACTCCATATCGTTTTGACTCCGACTTTTTCGGGATAGAGAGACCCGATACAGATGTCACACCTGGTCCGTTTGAATTAACCGAAAAAGGTACCATGGATTTTGAAATTTAGTTTATGGTTGAGGATCCAGTCATTTCATTTTAGGTGACTGGATCTTTTTCGTGTGTACATGAGATACTCCGATGATCTTATATTTGTTTTGCCCTTATTGAAAGCCACATGTATATCTTTGATAAAATTTCGCTCTACTTATGATACGGTTCGGCTTAACGGGTCTATCGGATGATTCAACTATCGTTCCCCGATAGATCAATGGTTGCTGGATGTAATCACTCAATCACCAGCTTTTCGAGGTCTCCTCCGCATACGTTATATGCATTATAACTTGTACGATACTCCGAAGGTGATATTCCAAGCCGTTTACGAAAAGTAGTCGAAAAATGCGCAGCGCTAGAAAATCCAATAATGACAGCAATACGCGTTATAGTATAGTTTGTGTTTTCCAATAATTGTTTCGCTTTCTCAATACGTTTTTTCATGACATATTCCATTATCGTTATGCCTGAGACACGCGTTGGATTTCTTCCCCGGCATCCCCCATGATTTAGCATCCTCCTTATAAATGCGGGCAGAGGACCCTGCCGTTCCGGTAAACCAATAGATCGACACATTTGTCAGCAGCAGATCGCGGTCCGCCGGATCGCCAGAAGGAAACGCTATTAGACCGTTGGAATGAATTCCTATCACACGATCCGGAGCAAGATTGCCCATCTTCGGTGATATGATCGCCCCAGTGTCTCCTCCTTGCACGCCGAAGCGTTCATAGCCCAAGCGGCCCATCAATTCCAACCATGCTGCCGCTACTCGGTCCGTGTTCCAACCGATTTCATTCGTCGGGCCGGAGAATCCGAATCCCGGTATGGATGGGATCACCAGGTGAAAAGCGTCTTCCGGACGGCCGCCGTGAGCACGCGGATCGCTCAACGGACCGATGATATTCATAAACTCCACAATCGATCCCGGCCAGCCATGAGTAAGAATAAGCGGCATTGCGTCAGGTTCTGGAGATCGTACTTGAAGGAAGTGCACTTGTTGTCCGTCAATTGTCGTCGTATACTGCGGAAAGCGATTCAACGCATCTTCATATTTCCGCCAATCGTACTCCGTTCTCCAATATGCCGCCATTTCTTTCAGGTAACGGACAGGGACGCCGTAGTCCCAATCGATGGAATTCGGTTCGTCGGGCCAGCGCGTCCGCTCCAGACGGTCCCGGAGATCATCCAACGCTTGCTGGGGAATGTCGATGAGAAACGGGTGGATTTCGGTGTTTTCGTTGTGTTTGCGATCAATTGTTTGTTTGGATGCGTTCATTGGGATTACCTCCTAATTTGACTGGAACATTTGCTTAAAGCAGAGTTCCTGTCCATAGGATAATCCACCCTTGTTGCCAACAGGATGGCAACAACCTTAATATCCTTTTTCAATGTTCGTCTCTTGACTTAAATCAATGCCAGCAAACATCCCCCTAGTTAGAATGTAATCATTACTTAAACTTAGGGGTTTGTACATGGGTACTGCAAGGATGGGGTTCTCGGATCAGTAGGTGCCTCTTGTAAATGTCCGTCGCAGTAAAATTTCCGTTAGGGGGAGAAAATCATGAGAGCCATGGTTCAAATTTCATATGGTCCACCGGAAGTGATTGTTCTGCAAGAAATCACGAAACCGTCGCTTGGAAGCAAGGAGCTGCTCGTACATATTCAAGCTGCCAAAGTAGGGCCGTCGGACTGTGCCTTTCGCAAGGGCAATCTATTTATTAAGGTAATAATCTCCCATATTATTATTGTTTTTCGGAAATCGCCTCAGACAAACTATTGCCCCATCCGCTAATGAAGCAGAGGGGGCTTTTTTGTGTTCCTAGCAAAATAGTTCGTAGTAAGTAGGAGATTATGATAGCAATCTAATTTTTTATATCGTATGATTCTTCACATACAAAAAGATTTTGCAATAATAAGCTAATGCGGGCTATTTATATTTTCCGTACGGGAGTTTTTTCGGAATGGAGAGACTATGAAAAAAATTATTGTCTTTATGATTGCACTACTTATACTGTTCACCGGATTCGCAACACCAAGCTATGCATTATCAGATTCGCAATCTGATTCAATACAAACATTGTTGGATGATGCAAGCCGTATATCAGGTGTACCGGGAATGTCAATCTCCATACTTGCGAACAATGAAGTACTCTACTTTTCTTCCGGGTATGCAGATCGTGAAAAGGGACTGTCAGCAAGTGAAAACACTCTATATGAGCTGGCTTCGGTAAGTAAAGCTTTTACCGGCATGGGTATTCTGCTGATGGAAGAACAAGGACTGCTGTCAATGTCAGACCCTGTCCAGAAATATTTGCCTTGGTTTACGTTAAAGTATCAGGGTAAACACGTGGATATGCAAAGTATTACACTCAATAACTTTTTACACCATACTAGCGGCTTAACAAATGGCAGTCACAGTCAAAACATTCCACAAGGCAATACGCCGGATATGTTGCAAAAAACCGTAGAAATGCTCGTAGATTCTGAATTGTCGTTCTATTCTGGTGAGCAGTATACTTACGGAACTGTTAATTATGACGTATTAGGTCTGGTTATTGAGATTGTGTCGAGACAAAGCTATGAGGACTTTATGAGGGAACAGGTATTTCAGCCGTTGGGTCTTCACCAGACGTATGTTTATAAAGAAGATGCTCAAGCCACCGGACAGTTGGCACAGGGCTATCGTTCTTCCTTTTTTATGACAACTCCATATAATGCGCCGGATTATTCCGGGAATAAACCCGCAGGCTACATCATTTCTTGTACAAAAGATATGGCGCGTTGGATGGGCATACAGATGGGTATTGTGCAGGACATACCCGAAATATTCCATACGGTTATCGAAAAATCACATCAGGGTGATATGTCTGTTCCTGCTGTCAACGAAATGTATTATGCGGCGGGCTGGTCGGTAAACGCCAACCAAACGATTATAGAGCACCCCGGGGGCAATCCCAATTTCGGAACCGAAGTGGTCATACAGCCAAATGAACGAATAGCCATCAGCTTGCTGACCAACGGCGAAAATATCAATAGAAGCATGGTACTAAAAATTAAAGATATATTAGACGGCAATCTGACGCAGTCATATGGAATAAGCGGCACACAGCTTTTGGACATCATTTTGTCGTCTACCACAATTATTCTTTGCCTATTGGCTGTTCTGTTCTTTCTCTTGGGATTACGCAGAAGGAAAACGAATGAGCGGCAGCCAATGACCAAAAAGCGAATAATCGTAACAGCTATTTTGCTGTTTGCTACGATTGTCCAGTGTATACTGTGCTGTGCATTAGATTGGTCAACGATACTTATTTGGCGAACATATAGTGTTCTTACAACTTTGATTTCGTCGGCATTATTAACAGCAAGCATTACATGGTTTGTATACACTCACCGATATAATGCCTCGCTCCGAAAATAAGCATTTCATTCGTTCACTTATTGAAAAAAAGCCAAGGTTTCTTTTAATGAGAGAACAGCCCCTATTTTCGCCCTACTTATGATACGGTTCCCCCCGATTGATCTTCACCGCGCGATAAATCTGCTCCACCAGTACCAGCCGCATCAACTGGTGCGGCAGCGTCATGCGCCCGAAGCTGAGCTTCTGCTGGGCGCGGCGCAGCACGTCATCGGAGAGCCCGTGGCTCCCGCCGATGACGAACACCACATGGCTCGTCCCGTACGTGCCGAGCCGGTCCAAATGCGCGGCGAGCTCCTCCGAGCTCCACAGCTCGCCGCCGATCGCCAGAGCGATGACATGGGCATCGCTCTTCACGTGCGCCAAGATGCGCTCGCCCTCTCGCGCCTTCACGCCAAGCACCTCCGCCTCGCTCATCGTCTCCGGCGCTTTTTCGTCGGCCACCTCCGTCATCTGGAATTTTACATACGGCCCCAGCCGTTTGGCGTATTCCGCGATTCCCTGGACCAGGTATTTTTCCTTCAGTTTGCCGACTCCGATCAATTGAATAAGCATGGCTACCTCCCGCATCTGCCTCAAAATATATTATGATTATACTTTAGTCTCCCGCCGCAACAAAACGACACATCAGGTTTCTCAAAACACCGAGCTATTTGACTTTGCCTATAAGGCACCGTATGAAACGTTCCCCCCTGACAGGGCTATTCACTAATCCACTTCGCTTTCCGAGACTTTTTTTTCACCCTGCCATAGACGAATTTCTCACTTGCTCCAATAAATTTAAAATTCCACTGAACCATTTTCGCGTTCGGAGCGAATATAGGGGTGAGGCACACGGAAGGAGGAACGGGGCTTGCAAGATATCGACATTACTCCCTGGCTGCAAAAATTAAAAGAAGGGGACGAGGAAGCGTTTCGTCACGTCTACGACGCCACGGTCCAGGATGTCTACCGCATTGTCGCGCTGCTGATCCCTCGCCGTCAGGATATCGAGGACATCATGAGCGAAGTGTATTTGAAGTTATGGACTTCGATCGGGAATTACGACCCCACCAGGCCCTTCCGCTACTGGCTGCATGGCATCGCCGTCCGGCAGGTGCAGGATTGGAAGCGCAAAATGTGGCGCAAGCTCCGTTTGTTTGAGCGCCAAACCTTGCTGGAGATCAAGGAAGAATCGCCCCAAACCGACCACCCCGCCTTGAGGAACGAGACCAGCGAGGAAGTGCGGATGGCGCTCCACAAGCTGTCGTACAAGTTACGAGTCGTGATCGTACTTCGTTACTATCATGAATACACGTTCGGCGAAATCGCCGAGCTGCTGGACCTTCCTCAGGGAACCGTTAAATCCCGGCATCATCTGGCGTTGAAAGAACTGCGCAAATACGCCGTATTTTTGGAGGAACAAAAAGGGGGTGACTGCCTTGTCCATTGAAGATCAGTTAAAGGAGCAGATTCAGCGCGCCGCCCGGGAGCTGGAATGCCCGAAGGACCTCTCGGAGCGCGTATGGGAATCCAGCCGCCGTCACATCGGTCAAACTTCCGTTCCGCGTAAACCATCGGGACAAACCCGGCTCTTCCGTAAAGCCGCCCTAGCTTGCGCCGCCGCCTTCCTGTTGACCGCCGCCGTGATTGCCTCCGGCTTCGTATCGCCCGTGATGGCGGAAACGCTCGGCAAGCTCCCGTTTGTGCAGAACATTTTTAGGCTGGCTGGGGACTTCGGACTGCAAAGCGCCGTGGACAAAGGGCTGGTCAAAGAGATGCGGATCAGCGATACCCGGAACGGTTTTACGTTATCCGCAGTCCAGGTGCTTTACGACGGAACGCGGGCAAGCGTAGCCCTACAACTGGACGAGGCGGGACATCCGGCTTCCTTGTTTTCTCCCGTCAAAGACAACGGCATTGTACAGCAGCCTTCCAAAGGTAAGGGTTCCTTTAACCGGCTGGAGGCGCAAATCCGGGGGGCGAAAGGCAATGTGGCGTGGGTCCTCGGGCCGGGGGCCGATGCTTCCTCCGCCATTGTGACGGTCAGTGTGGCTTCCGATGAGAGTACCCGCCGTCCCGCCATGCCCGATCAATACACCTTGTCCCTGGAAATCAGCCTGAATGGAATTCATGAACCGTTTCAATTGGACATCCCCGTCCGGAAAAACACCAGCAATCGGGTTCTTTCCCTGAACACGGGCAAAACGTTCGGGAAGTTAAGCTGGAAACTGGATGAAATGGAATCGTCCCCCGTCTCCACCCGGCTGTTTTTGCAGACCTCGGGCATGACCGCGGACGGAAGAGAGATGTATTTTGATGTGGTGGACGAACAAGGGAATGAAGCGGGCTGGATCGACATCTACAGATATCGACTCCAAGATGGCCGCAAACAGCTCGACCTGCTTTACGAACCGCTGGCGGCGGACACCAGGTCCATCACGATTAAGCCCTTCTTGTACGTTTACAAGGATGCGCCCGACAACCGGATTGCCGAGATCGATTCCCATGGGAACTGGACCAAAGAGTACATTCCCGAATTACAATTGACCATTCCCTTACAAAAACAATGAAATGTTCAGGAGGTTTTACTTATGAAAAACGTGCAAAAAACCATCGCCATGCTGACCGTTACCGGGCTTTTGCTGGGCGCCGCCCCTTCTCTGACGGCCCCTGCGGCCGCCGCTCCCGCAAAAACCAACGCGGCTTCCAAGGCTTCCGCTCTTAACGGGATCAGCGCCAACCTGATCAAGGCGGCACAGGCCAAGCTGAAAGAAGTTACCGGCAAAACCTATACCTTCAGCAAAGCCGACAAATGGACCGAAGGCAAAAATACGAGCTGGGTTCTGCAAGTCAAAGAAGCCGCCAATAGCGAAGTGGATATTTTCAACGATAAAGTCGCCTACATCTCGGTTGTTCAGAAATGGGCCGACCTCAAAGACACCTATAAACAACAAATCAACGCCGCATTAAAGCTCGCGGATGCCGAAGCGACCAAGACGCCCGAAACGGTAACGCTAACCATCGGATACACCGCCGAGTATGCCAATCCCGGCAAGTTGGAACTGTTCGCTTCCGTGGGTGACCAATTTCTGACACTGCTGGACGGGAAAGCAAAACGTATCATGAGCCCGCTCCAGGTTGAAGAGGTGCCGGAAAGCGCCCTGCAGGCGGCCGACAAAGTTGCGGAAGGGTTAAACGGGGTAAAAAAGGGCAACTTGCTTAAGGCTTCCGTCGTGCTGAACGGTAAAGGCGAGAAATCCTACGAGCTGCAATTCGCCAGCGATGACGCGAACAATCCCATCTTCATCAACCTGAAAGAGGCGACCGGGCAAATTACCAAGGTCGAGCTGTCCAGCCTGGAGGACTCCTCCTCCGACTATACCAAGGGCTACAGCCAACTGAAAGGCTACACCGAAGCGCAATTGCTCAAGAACGCATCGCCCCAGGCCCTTAAGCTGCTGAATATCGACTTGACCGGCTATAAAGCCGCCAAGGACAAGGATCACCCGGGATCCATCGTCTTTACTAAAACCAATGCACCCACGGTAAAAGGAACCTATAACACCAAAGGTCAGTTCTATAACCTGGAATTGGCGGAGTAAAACGCATACGGAAAGAGGACCAGCCTTTATGGCGGGTCCTCCTTTTTACTGTGAGACCGGATGCCCCGCCGACACATTAACGGGAAAACTTCCCGCTAATTCGGTCCGAATCTCACGAATCTCGAAATTACCTGGAATTTCTCCCGTTAATCCTCCCCCGCAAGGCGGTTTTGGGCCATGTTCCGCTAATTTAGCTGGAGCTTTTCCAGGTAATTGATTCCCGGAAGTTAGAATCTGCCTCATTAGCTGGAGAAAATCCCGCTAAACACCTCATCGCCCGACAATGCACGGACTGTCCGAAGTTCGCTCTCCTTTTCCATGCAAAAGAGGCCGCCTCCTCCGCGCAAGTGGAGAAAAACCGCCCCATCGTTTTCACATTATATTTTCTAAGTGTTCCGTATCACCCGGCCCGGTGCCAAGATTCGCGGCTAGCCGTCGGCAGAGCGATCCCTAACTAGACGATCAGAAACCTCGCTTCATGCTCGCACTCCTGGCATTTGACCGGCGGATCCCAGTCGATAAATTTCGTGTGCTCCAGGTCCACCACATCCGGCGCATCCTCAAACTCGTCGACAAACATGTCGATTGCCAGCTCCACATGATCTTTGCATACTACGTACATTCGCTCAAAGCATCCTTTCTTGCCGCCATCGCGGCGGGCTCCGTATTTACAGGTTGTCCTTTATTTGTTCTACCATACTCGGCCCAAAAAAGGAACCGTCCAAATCACACCGGATTTCGGACGGCTCCCCACATGCTTCCTTATGTACCTCAACGCGGCGTATAGAAGTTTTGCGTAAAGTACGATTGGTATTCACTCTTGTCCGAACCCAAAGCCACGCCGATCCCGAGCGTCGTAAAGGAGCTCTTCAGAATATTGGCCCGGTGGCCCGCGGAGTTGATCCAGCCGTTGTAGGCTTCAATCGCATCGTCATAGCCGGCCGCGATATTTTCGCCCCAGGTGCGGTATTCCTTGAGACCCTGTGCCGCCATCCGGTCCCCGGCCGACAAACCGTCCGGCGTCTCGTGCTCGAAATAATTCCGCTTCGCCATGTCCTGGCTGTGGAGCCGGGCCGCGGTGGCGGCCTTGTCGTTCCAGGTCAGCGGCTTAAGTCCTTTTTTTACCCGGAACGCATTGGTTAAATCAAAAATCTCCTGCTCCGTCGCACTCAAAACCGCCTCCGAAAGACCACTAGATTTTACGCCGTCAAAATAGGCTTTGTCCTGCAGCATAACGCCGTCAACCGCTCCGTTCTCATGGGAATCCAGGAACAGCAGCACTCGGCTTCCCTGAGCCTGATAACTCACTAATTGGTTTCCAGCCGCTTCTCCCTTGCCCCACAGCTGGTCCGCCCGGGACTTTAAACCCTTCAGCCCTTGCGTATCCCCCGCTTCAAACTGCCAGCCCTCGCTGTTCGAGTACAAGGCGACCACTCGCCCTCCCGCGATGCCGATTTGGGCGTAACGCTTGTAATCGCTATTGTAGATGTACCAGCTCATGCTGTGGCCGGTCACATCTTTGCGGGCCGGCTGGCCCAGCAATTCCGTGACCTTCGACTCGGCTTCGCCGATCGCCACGCCCTGCAGACGAATTCCCGCTTCCGCCTTCGCCGGCTTGTCCGGCTTTTCCGCCGCCGCAGGCACGCTGCCCGAAGTCGTCTGCTGCTTCAGTCTATACAAGAAGGTCTGCGCCTCCGCACGGGACAGTGCATCGTTCGGAGCGAAGCCCGCCACGCCTGGGGAACCGGCCTTCCCCTGCGCAAGACCTTTGTCCAGCACCAGTTGAACCGCTTCCGTTTCCGCCAAAGACTGACCCATGACGGCCGCCATCAAACGCGCCACCTGGCCGCGGGTAATCTTCTGTTCCGGCTGATTCGCCACGGGCCAACCCGCATCCGAAGCCACTTTATAATAAGGCGTGTACCAAGGCTCCCCTGCCTTTTTCTCCCCAATGGTTTTTTCCGGATAGGCGCGCACCAGCATGACCAGAAATTCCGATTCGGTAACCGCTTGCGTTGGACGGAAGGTACCATCCGGGTATCCGCTCGTCACCCCGTTCTCCTGGGACCACATCACCATGTCGTAAGCCCAGTGCGAACCCGGGACATCCGAAAACCCGGCCGCCTTGGCCACCCCCGCCGGTCCCGCCGCACCCATCAAGGCCGCTCCGGCCGCCCCCAGGATGGCAAGACTACTCATTCCCCGCTTCAGCGTTCTTTTCATCGCTCTCTGTCCCTTCTAAACTAAGCTGAAAATTCTTATCCCGTTAGTTCGACAAAAACCGATGAAATCCTTTAATTTTTAATCGCTTTCTTCCCAGGACCCTGCTTCAAATAGTGACGGGATCGATATACCTCAGCTATCCTCTTTGTTAAAAGCTAAGAAAAGAATCATGACCATGAGGCAAGAAGTCCCGATCCATTGGAACAAGCCGAAGGAATCTTTTAGCCAAAATACGGTCGTCACTACGGCCGCTAACGGTTCCAAGCTGCCCAAAAGACTGGATTCTTTTGGTGACAGGCTGTTCAAGCTTTCGATATAAAACCAAAAAGGCAGCATCGTGCCAAAAATAATGACGAAACCCAAATATAGATAGGCTTCCATAGGTAAGCTCGTAACCTTCATATCCCAAGGCGGGTGGATAACACTCAAGGCCACGCCCCCGATCATCATAGCCCAGCCCACTATGACCAGCGAATCGTATCTCTCAAGAAAGCGGACTGCATACAAGGTATAAAAGGCAAGGGCAGCCCCGGATAATAATCCCCAAATCACTGCAAGGGACGGTACGGATAACTGAGACAAGGAACCGTTGGTCAGCAAGAAAAAACAACCTGCTAATGCAAGCGTTACAGCATACATCTCTTTCCTTGTTGGAGCGGATTGTTTACTGACGAATAAGTAAATCATAATGATTACAGGAGCTAAATATTGTAACAGCGTTGCTACAGCGGCGTTTCCCTTTTCTATGGAAGCCATATAAGTGTATTGAACCCCGAGCATTCCAACCAATCCGAACAAAATGAGTTGAAGCGAGAACTTTTTACTCTTCCAGATCTCAAGAATGCTCGCAGGACCCTTTTTCAGAGATTGAACCCCGAGCAGTAAAAATCCCGCAATCAGTAGACGTATTGTAACGAGCCAACCCATATCGATGCCGTATTGTTGGAACAGTTTTTTTGCTACCGTACCCCCAATCCCCCAAAGGATAGCGCCGGTCATGATGAAGAAAATCCCTTTCCCTCTACCCATAGTCAACTCCCTGATAAAGTATTAAAATAGTACTCTGTTTGACTATAATAAAGAGAAAATGCGTAAATTTATACTAATATCCAATGATAAAATATAAATATATTGAGATGGGGGTTTGTCGATGCAAATCAAGGATTTTACAATTGATCCCGATTTAAAAGAGCTGACCGAACATCGTACCACCACGTTGCCCATCGCGTGTTATCACACCACGATTAGTCACAATATAAACGGCTATATCCCTATGCATTGGCATGATGAGTTTCAATTTGTTCTCATTATGAAGGGACAAGCCGTCTTTCAAATTCAGGAAGAAAGCGTGACGCTGGACGAAGGAGACGGGCTATTTATTAATAGCGGCTGCCTCCACCTGGCCAGAGACAATCACCATTCCGGATGCGTTTATATTTGTTTAAATGTTTCTCCAAGTTTTGTTCTCTCGCAAGAACTTTTTAGATCTCATGTGTATCCTTATATAGGAGCGACCAACTTGCCTTACCTTCGCCTGACTCCCCAGGAGGATTGGGCCAAAAATATCGTCGACGCCATCCTGGAGATTGACCGTTTAATCCGGCAAAGTCCAGCTTTGTATCAAATTGATATTACGATACAGTTAGCCCACATCTGGAGAAACCTGGTCGCTAACGGTTTTCCATTAGAGTACAAAGAAGCTGAAATGCTGAAGAACCATAGAATGAAGAACATGCTGAATTGGATTCATCTCCATTTTGCCGAGAGGGTTCGTTTAGAGGACATCGCAAAAGAGGGGCAGCTGAGCAGGTCCGAATGTTGCCGCTATTTTAGACGGTTTCTAAAGAAAACCCCTTTAAATTATGTGATGGAATACCGCATTCAAAAAAGCCTGACCTTACTGCAACAACCCGAGTACAATGTCACCGACGTGGCTTATCAAGTAGGGTTCAATAGTACCAGCTACTTCATCCATCAATTCAGAAAATCCATGAACATGACCCCGTTAGCGTACAAAAAGCAGAAAAATTAGCCTTATCCCTTAAGGCTCTCCTCCGGCTCCATCGCTTCCGTCGGCGTGCGATCCAGCTCTTCGGCACACCCCGCTGCCGAAACGCCGGAAATCGGCAGCACCTTGGTCGGGCAGCTATGGAAACCCGCATGCCGTGCTCCTCGTGCATTGGGGCTTCCACGCGATCAACGACCGGCTCCGTCATTTGCGGTAGCCAGTCAGCTTGCCGCGTACATTAACGGGATTTCCCCCCGTTAAATCCGCCCACAGGGTGCGGCCCGCCCATTTACCTGGAATTTCTCCCGCTAATTCGGCTTAAATCGGCCGCTTCCGCCCGATTACAAAGAATTAGCGGTACTTTTTCCAGGTAATTCGCGCTCCAGGCCGCCCGGGGCCTCATTTAACGGGAGATTTTCCCGTTAATCCACCCCGCCGCACGGCCAAACGAGGCCTGGCTAGGCCAATCCGTCCCGCACGGCCTCGCGACGCCAAGCAAGGCCGGCTATGGCCCATCCCCCCTCGCACAAAAAGACCCCTCCCGCGCCCGCAGTCAGCTGACTGCTTCGCGTATAGGGGTCTTCCTTTATGCGTTGTTTATTTCTCGGCCTCTTCGGCCTCGATTTCCGTCTCGGACGGCTTGTCGGTCAGCTTCACGGTCGCCGTACGCGGCTCGCCGTCCCGGTAGTAGGTGACCTCGAGATCTTCGCCGATCTTCTTGTTCTCGTACAGATACCTGCGGAGCTCCAGCGTCGAGGTGATCGGCTGTTTGTCAAACTGCGTGATGACGTCGTTCAGCTTCAAGCCGGCTTCCTTGGCCGGGCCGTGCGCTTCCAACACGATCACGCCCTCGGTCACATGGTTCGGCAGCTTCAGCTCCTTCCGCTGTTCCTCCGTAATCTCGGCGTAAGGGTTGTTCAGGTCCAGCGTATACACGCCGAGGTACGGGCGCACAACCTTGCCGTACAGCAGCAGATCGTCGACCGTTCTCATCACCTCGTTGATCGGGATGGCAAAGCCGAGTCCCTCCACGCCGGTATCCGAAATCTTCATCGTGTTGATGCCGATCAGCCGGCCGTTCAAATCGACGAGCGCTCCGCCGCTGTTGCCTTCGTTAATGGCCGCGTCGGTCTGAATGACCTCCTGCTCCCAGTCGTAGATCCCGTCCTGACTCAGGGAGATCGGAATCATCCGGCTCGTATAGCTGACGATGCCCGAGGTTAGCGTGCCGCCCAACCCCAGCGGGTTGCCGACCGCGATCACCGTCTCGCCGGCGCGAAGCTTCTTGGAATCGCCGATGTCGATCACGGCGTCGATGCCTTTGTCGTCCACTTCCAATACGGCGATATCGTTGATGGAATCCTGCCCGATAATCTTGGCCTTGCGGGAATCACCGTCGCTCGTCACGATCTCCAGATTTTCGGCGCCCGAAATCACGTGCGTGTTGGTGATAATGTAAGCCTTGCCCTTATCCTTCTTAAAAATCACGCCCGACCCTAGCGCCGCCCGCTCCGGATCTTCCTCCTCGCCGGCCTCGCTATGGTTGAGAATGCTCACCACGGCCGGGGCCACTTTGGCCGCCGCCGTACTGATCCGGTCGTACGGATCACCCCCGGCATGCGCGACGCCGCTCACACCGGCTTCTCGGGAAGCGGAGGGGAGCCCGGTAATCAAGCTGTACAGGAGCACGGCCACCACCGCGCTCAGGATGGAAGAAACCAGCGAGACCTGAAGCGTCGACCACCCGGGCCTCCGCCGGCTTCCCTGCCACCGCAGATTATTGTCCGAACTTCTGCGAAGTTGGCGTCTCGGCACCTTTGTGGAATAAAAGTCATCATCGAACAATCCCATCCCGTATCTCTCCCTCCATGGCACTACCAGGCCTTAGCCCATCTATCTTTGTTACTTTATTACCCATGTGTCGCTGCTCACTTCACTCTATGCGATAACGGCAAATTCATATTCCCGTTCATTGCGGTACTCTCTTAACGTATTAAATTGGCGGGATGTTGCCCGTTCAGGCAAATTATTCGTTGTCCATTTGTCTTCGTTAGGAATGTTTACGGCAAAGTAAGACTACACTATAGATATAGCGCTAGATTGATAGATTTATTCTACCATAAGCCGGACAAACTGGTGCAGTTTTCATACAGGGAATTTTCGGGAGAAACACCGTCTTTCCAGTCTGTCCCGGCTGTCCTAAAAAAGGAGGGCTTAGTCATGAATTCAAACTATTCCACGCCGATGAACGAGGTGAATGTCCTCGCCAAACTGGCCGATATGAAAGAAGAGCATTACCACCAATTGGTAACGCTCAGCGCGATAATGGAGCTATTGATCGAGAAAGGGATTCTCACCCGGCAGGAGATCGAGCAAAAAGCGGCCGAACTCGACGGGTTTATAAGTCCGCCACCGTATCCCACGGCGTAGGCCGGTCAAAAAAAGTGTCCCGCAGTTTGAACTCACTGTCCTTAAAAAAACAGCCGCGGTCTTCCATCGCGCCCCGCACGGCCATTCGGGCCAGGTCCGGCATGTTATGCTCCCGGCTCAAGTGGGCCAGGTACGTCCGCTTGATCCGGCCGTTCAACAGCTCGCTCAGCAGCTCGCCCGTGGCTTCGTTGGACAAATGCCCCATGTCGCCGAGGATCCGGCGCTTGATGTTCCACGGATACCGGCCCATGCGAAGCATTTCGATATCGTGGTTCGCCTCCAGCACCAGCACGTCGGAGTCGGCGATCGCCGCTTTCACCTTGTCGCTGGCATAGCCGAGATCGGTGCAGACGCTCAGTTTTTCTTTGCCATCGTAAAAACAATACCCCACCGGCTCCGCCGCATCATGCGAAATCGCGAAGGATTCCACTCGCAGCGACCCGAAATCCTTCGCTTCGCCGGTACCGAACAGGCAGCGGTTCTCCTCCGGAATCTGGCCGATCGCCTTTTCCATCGAGCTCCACGTCTTCTCGTTCGCGTAGATCGGTAAATTGTATTTTCTCGCCACGGCTCCAAGTCCCTTGATATGGTCGGAGTGCTCGTGCGTCACCAGAATGCCACTCAATTCCTGCCCGGATACCTCGCGCTCCGCCAGCAATTCGTCAATCCGGCGGCAGCTGAAGCCCGCGTCGATCATCAGCGTGACCTCACCGTTCGCAACCAGCGTGGCGTTTCCCGTAGATCCGCTCGACAGCACTGTAAATTTTAAACCCATTTCCCCATTACTCCTTTGCTTTCTCGATGTTCGGACTGATCACGTCCCCGCTGATGCCTTGTACGTAATACTCCGTCCCGCTCTCCAAAATAAACCGCCAGGCCGGCGCGGCCGGCAGATGCGCATCGGAATTGAACACCTCGCCGTAATAACCGAGCTCGATTTCCGTGACGACCGAGCCTTCCGGCAGAAAGTTCTCGACCAGGTTGCCGAGCGCTTTGGAAGCGGACAGCACCCGCTGCCGTTTCTCCCCTTCCGAACTGCTGATTTCAATGTTCTGCTCGCGATAGGAGATAATCTTCTGATTGCTGTAGTACAACCTCAAGTCTATTTTAAACAACGGCCATTTCCCGTCAACCAGCGGGTGGAGAACAAACTCCCCGTCCCGGCTCGCCGCCTCGTCATACCGGTAATTTGCGATATTGGGAAGACTGGTCTTTAACGCGCTGACCAGCTCCTTAGGGGTATAGATCAGCTTGCTGTCCACCGGTGACGGAAGATCGACGACCTTGCCGTTCCCCCCTCCGTCCACGAACCGGTACGATATTTTCGGCAGCTCGGGCGTTTCGCTCGGAATTTTCGCCGGCACCCGAATCCGCTTCTCGTCCATCGCCTTCTGGATATTACTCTCCAGCGAGGAGAAATCCGGGTTGGAGTCCGCCTGCTCCTGCCAATCGTTCCACAGTTGATAGCCCAGCACCAGATTCAGCAATAAAAAGGCGTAAATCAGCACGTTCTTCGCGCGGCCCCAATCCATCCTTCCACCTCCATCAGACAACCTCACTGAATAAAATGCCTGCAAATCTGCAGGTTTTTTCTCCTGCTAGGAACAAAATTTCAAAATTCCTGCGAATCTGCAGGCATTTTCGGCAAATCAGCTCTGTGCCCCCAAAATCGCTGGAAATTCCTGCAGATTTGCATCTTTTTCACAATTCCCATCGTGGATCGGCCTAAATCCTGCAGATTTGCATCTTTTTGAGTTTGAAGCGGGCAACTCGGCAGAAGTTTTCGAATATCTGGTTGAATATCCGATCGAATATCTCACGTCAGCCCTTCCCCCTCTAGTTCAGAATCCGCGTCGCTCCGTTGCGGAGCTCGGCCACCCATACCGGCTTCAGCAGCAGGCCGTCCTTGGTCAAGGAAGGATGGTAGGCCGGGTAGAGACTGACGATATCGGCCTCCCCCTTGAACCGGGCGATCAGCTTCCGCAGCTCGTTCCCCCCTGGCAGATCGACCATTTTTTTGCTCCAGAACTCGCCGGTCGGATAAATCAGGGAGCGCTGGTAGCCCGTGATCGTGCCCTGCCTTAATTCAAGGGCGATTTCTCCATAATGGAACGAGGAGATATCAATGATCGGCAAAGCGCCATACTGCCCCTCGCCGTAATACTGCTGAAAAGCCACCGTATGCTGCTCATTTCGGCTGTCGTCGGTCTCCTTCAACCGGTATTGGCCGTTCCAGCCGCCGTGCTGGTTAACGAAGTCCACCGCGGACAGCGCGTTGCGCCCCGGGCTGCTCTCGCCCGCGGCCGGTGCCGCCGGGTCGGTATAATTGATCCAGTTCCGGTCCTGCCTCACTTGGAGACTGCGCTTGCTGTCCGTATAGATCTCGGAGCCGTCTTTTTCCCGGATATAGCGGGTGATGCTGGGATCAAAAAACAAACTGCTCTGCATCTGATCCGTCGAAAACACCCCGATCTTCATCCCCGTCTCCACCATGCGGATCGGCTTCTCCGGAAGGTAATAGCCGTCCTCCAGCGTATACGGCACCCATTCCTTGCCGAAATCCACCTGCTGCTTCACGTCCTGCACGGTCAAATCGGCCTTGGTTGCCTCGTAAACCACGTCCCCCTGCGAGCTGAAAAAGAACACCCGCACCTGCTCCTCATCCTCGGCGTTGTAGATCAGCACCCGGCTGATGCTTTCGCCTTCAAACAGAGAGTCCGGTTCGATTTGCATAACCCGTTGCAGCAGCGATACCGGGATGCCTCCCCCGAACTGCAGCTCGATGCCGGGATAGCGGCTGCGGATTTCCGCCCAATCGATGTTTTCCAGGGCGTACCGCTGGAATCCCTCAAACTGGCGTCCCTTCAGCCGGGAGTAAATCAGGTTGTAGAAGGCCGATTCCGGGTAAAACACCGTGTGCCGGCCGCCGCCCAGATGAACGGCGATTTGCGCGGGAAACAGCATATCCTCCGCTTCCGCCTCCTGGCCCATGTTCTCCGTCTTGATATAGTCGCTCGCGGTTTTGACGACCGGGTTGCTGCCCGGCAGGCGATAGATGAGAAAATAGCTCTGCACCAGGCTGCACCCGACCAGAAGGGCCAGCACCAGCGATTTCACACGCTCCTTCACGCACCGTCGCCTCCTTGTTCATACTGGGGCAGCGTAAAGGTCACCTTGGTGCCCTTGCCCAGCTCCGACTGTAACGAGATCGTTCCGCCGTGCGCCTTGACGATTTCCCGGGCAATGGAGAGGCCGAGCCCCGTGCCGCCCATATTCCGCGACCGGGCCTTGTCCACCCGGTAAAAACGCTCGAAAATCCGGTCCAGGTCCTTCTTGGGAATGCCGATCCCGTTATCCTGTACCGAAATTTCCAGCGCCCCGTCTTCCTTGATTCGGGCTTCGAGTCCGATCGTGCCGCCTTCCGGCGTATATTTCATGGCGTTGGACATCAGGTTGTCGAGCACCTGGTCGATCTGGTCGCGATCCACCCACGCCGTGCTGACCCCGTTGCCGACGAAGAGCGTCGGCTTGATCTCTTTTTCCTGCATCTGAAAAGAGAACCGGTCCGTCACTTCCTCCAGCATCTCCATCACGTTGGCCGGCTGCTTCCGCAGCTGCGCTTCCTTGGAGTCGAGACGCGACAGATGCAGCAGGTCCGTGACGAGGCGGATCATCCGCTCGGTCTGGTTCTGGATGACGGAGGCAAATTTCGGTCCCAGTTCCGGATCGGCCATGGCCCCGTCCTCCAGCGCCTCCGTGTAGCTCTTGATCGTCGTGAGCGGCGTGCGGAGCTCGTGGGATACGTTGGCCACAAACTCCCGCCGGGACGCCTCCAGTTGCTCCTGCTCGGTCACGTCCTGAAGCACGGCGATGGTGCCCACGATGCCGGTCTCCCTGCGGTGAATCGGCGTGAACGTGACGCGGATCAGGAACGTTTCCCCTTCCGACGTCTCGTTCTCCAGAATCGTGGAGTGCATCGTGCCCTGCTGCAATATTTCGCGCTCCTCCGGACTCAGGCGCAGCAGCGAAATGATATCGGTTTCCCCGGTCGGGTCCTCGCCGATCCGCAGCATTTCCCCGGCCCGGCGGTTCATCAGGATCACGATGCCAGCCTCGTCGGTCGCAATGACCCCGTCGCTCATGTTGGTGAGGATCGAGGCCAGTTTCTCCTTCTCTTCCTCGTTCTGGGCCAACGCGTCGCGCAGCCGGCTCGTCATATAGTTAAACGCCCGGCTAAGCTGGCCGATCTCGTCGTTGCCCAGCACCGGCATCTGCTGGTGAAACTCCCCTTCGGCCACCGCCGTTGCCCGCCTTGTCATTTCCTTGATCGGCGAGGTGATCGTATGCGCCAGAATCACGCCGAGCACCGCGGTCAGCCCCAGCGCCAGTAAAATCCCCGATATAAAAATATTATTAATCCGTTCCATCGTATCGTACAGCTCGTTCATCGAGGCCGCGATATAAATGGCGCCCACGATTTTGCCGTCATTGACGACCGGCTTGGCCACGACCTTCTTACGGACATTGTCCTCGTCGATAATGTATTCCTCGTTGTCGCGAATCCCCTGCAGCGCCCGGTTTACGACCGTTTGCGTGTTCTTCGTGCCGACGTAATCGGCATGCGAAGGCGTGGAGGTCGTCAGCACTTTGCCGCTGGCGTCCAGCACCTGAATTTCCGCGCCGTTAATGTTGAACAGATTGTTCACCAGCACGCGCAAATTTTCCAGCGACTCCTCCGCCGAGTCTCCCGACGCGCCGAGGTTCTGCGCCGCCAGCACCGAAAGCAGCTCCGCCCGCTCCTGCAGCTCCTTCGTGAAGTTGTTCGTCAGGGAAGTCTTCATCGCGCTCACAAAATAAACCCCGATCAGCTGCATGGCGATCAGGATCAGGAGCACATAAATAATAATCAGCTTCGCCTGGATCGTGCGGAAGAAGGAGGGCAGCTTCATCCTAGAATCCTCCCACCTTGGAGCTGCGCATCATGTAGCCGAGCCCCCGCCGGGTCAAAATATACTCCGGCTTGCTCGGGTCCTTCTCGATCTTCTCCCGCAGCCTCCGGATCGTTACGTCGACCGTCCGGACGTCCCCGAAATATTCGAAGCCCCACACCGCCTGCAGAAGATGTTCCCGGGTCATCACTTTCCCGGCGTTCTTCACCAGATAATGCAGCAGCTCGAATTCCCGGTGGGTCAAATCGAGCGGCTCCCCGTTCTTGGATACCATATACGTATCGGTATCCACAAACAACTCAAACAAGCTGAGGCCCTGACGTTCATCGGCTCCCTCGGGTGCCGCCGGCTTTTGCTGCCGCCGCATCTGCGCCTTCACCCGGGCCAGCAACTCGCGGGTGCTGAACGGCTTGGTGACATAGTCGTCCGCCCCAAGCTCCAGGCCCAGCACCTTGTCGATCTCCCCGTCCTTGGCCGTCAGCATAATGATCGGGGTCTGCAGCCTGGCCCGCACCTCCCGGCATACGTCCATCCCGTCCTTGCCCGGCAGCATCAGATCGAGCAGGATCAGGTCCGGCTGTTCGGCAAACGCCAGCTCCACCGCCTCGATGCCGTCGAAGGCCAGGATCACCTCGTAGCCTTCTTTCTCCAGATTGAACTTCAATATATCCGCAATGGGCCGCTCATCGTCCACGACCAGAATTTTCCCTTGCATTTTCCCAGTTCACCCCATACTCTCGGGCATTGGCCCCATCTTCCTCTATCTTACCATACCTCCGCCCGCATCAGCCAACGGCTTCCAGGAAGCGGCAGCGCTCAAAATCTGTTGAATCCCTCTCCCTCCTGCTGGTAATCTAGAAACGATGCCAAATTGTAGCATACAAGGCGCATACCTAGAGAGGGGAACCGAGTTGAGATGACGACCATTCTGGTAGTGGATGACGATCCGAACATTCGGGAACTGATTTGTTTGTATTTAAAAAGAGAAGGCTTCCACCCGATGCAGGCCGCCGACGGAAAAGAAGCGCTGGAAGTGATGGAACAGACGCAGGCCGACCTCGTGGTGCTCGATATTATGATGCCCGTCATGGACGGCTGGGAATTGTGCCAGGAGCTGCGCCGGCAGTATCCGGACACCCCCCTGCTGATGGTGACGGCCAGGGGGGAAACCGGGCAGAAGGTCAAAGGCTTCAATCTGGGGACCGATGATTATCTCGTGAAACCGTTCGATCCGATCGAATTGGTGATTCGCGTCAAAGCCCTGCTTAAAAGGTACCGGATTTCGGCTTCGCAAAGCATTCAACTGGGCCATGTCTGGCTGAACCGTCAGACCTACAAGGTCATCCGCGGTTCGGAAGAGCTGACCCTTCCCCCCAAGGAGTTTGAGCTCTTGTTCAGACTGGGCAGCTATCCCGGGCAAATTTTTACCCGCGAGCAGTTAATCCAGCAGATTTGGGGGGCGGATTACAGCGGAGACGACCGGACGGTCGACGTCCACATCAAGCGGCTGAGAGAACGGTTCGCCCACGACGATCCTCCGTCGTTTCGCATCGAGACGGTCTACGGATTGGGGTATCGGATCGAGGTCTTCAAATGATCAAATCGTTGTATATCCGCATCGTTCTGATGTTTTTGACGGCCATCATCGTCAGCCTGCTGGCATCGGCCATGATCACCGGCTATGTTTACCAGCAATCCGTGACGAAACAGACCCAAACGTATTTGATTCACCTGGGAGAAAGCATGGTCCGGATTTTCGAGCGCGCGGGATTCGACAACCGGGCGTTGGTCATGGACGATATCAAGGAACTTATCCATTCCATAAGCTTTGAAATTTACAATGAAAACTTCAACCGGGAAACCTACGGTTACCAGGCCGGCAGCACATCATTTGTCAAAAAAGACCAGGTCGAACGGGTGCTGCAGGGGGAAACCGTCCAGGGAGAAACCCGGGATGACAATATGTTCGTCGGGCTTCGCTTTGAACACCAGGGACACAAGTATGCGCTGTTTATCCAGCCGGGACCGTCCAATCAGTTCGGCTACCCGATCAACAACATCATCCTGACGATGATCGGAATCGTGCTAATCGGCGGAAGCTTGTTTTTTACCGCGGAAGCCACGTTTCTGATCTTGCCGCTGCGCAAAATGACGGAAGCGACCAAGCGGATGGCCCGGGGCGATTTCAGCACCAACCTCAAGGTCCGGCGCAAGGATGAACTGGGCGTGCTGGTCAAAAATTTCGATGAGATGCGGCAGCAGCTGCAGCAAATGGAGCAGATGCGGCAGGATTTCGTCTCCAATGTGTCGCACGAAATCCAGTCCCCGCTGACTTCCATCCGCGGGTTCGCCAAGGCTTTGAAAGACGAAACCCTCGATGCCAAGGACCGAGACCGCTACCTGGATATCATCATTGCGGAAAGCGAGCGGATGTCCCGCATGGGCGACAATCTGCTGAATCTGGCATCACTGGAGTCCGAACACCATCCTTTTCATCCGGAAGCCTTCCGGCTGGACGAGCAAATCCGGCAGATCGTCGTCGGTTTTGAGCCGCAATGGTCGGCCAAGTCCATCGACATCGATCTTCACCTGCCGGCTGTCGTGATCAAAGGCGATCGCGACGGGCTCAATCAAGTATGGACCAACTTGCTTGGCAACAGTTTGAAGTTTACCCCCGAGGGGGGATGCATCTCCATTCTGCTCCGGCGAGAGGTCCACAAGGTTGTCGTCACGATCAAGGACAGCGGGATCGGCATTTCCGAGGAGGACCTGCCGCATATTTTCGAGCGATTTTATAAAGCGGACCGCTCCCGGAACCGGACCCAAGGCGGCAACGGCTTGGGGCTGGCGATCGTCAAAAAAATGATCGACCTGCATCGCGGCCGCATTCACGTTCAAAGCCGACCGGGCCAGGGAACCACCTTCGCGGTCACCTTGCCCTATTACGGCCTCAAGCCTCCCAAGGAGGTATGAAAATCGATCCTGTAATCGGATGCAAATTTTTATGAAAATGAACTCCATTCACATTCAGTTCACATTCATCCGGTAATCTTCTTTTAGATAGGAGGATTGCCATGAACAAACTCACCAGCTTCTCGATGAAAAATGTTGGAGCCCTCATCATTATGATCGTAATGCTGTTTGGGGGAGGCATGTACGCGGCCGGCCAGTTAAAGACCGAAATCATGCCCGATATCTCCATCCCCATGGTGTTCATTACGACACAATACCCGGGGTCTCCTACCGATGTAATGGAGCAGGTGACAAAGCCCCTGGAGAAAAAAATCGCCAACATGGAGGGCGTAAAATCGCTCCAATCCACATCGAGCGACAATTTTTCCACCATCATTGTCAACTTGACCGAGAAATCGGACCCCGAGAAGAAAAAGCTGGATATCGAAAGCCTGCTGCAGGAAGTGAATCTGCCGACTTCGGCAAGCACCCCAAAAGTAGCCACCATCGGTTACTCCTCGATACCGGCGTATTACTTTGCCATTTATGCGGAAAACGGCATGAGCCAGGCCCAGCTCGACCATTGGTTCGCGAATGAAATCAAACCCGGGCTGCAATCGATTCCGGGCTACGACCATATGGACGAAATCGGTTCGCGCAAAACGACGCTCAGCATCCGGCTCGATGCCGACAAGCTGACCGCCTATGGGCTGACGCCTCCGCAAGTCTCCAATGACCTGCGCCAAAACATCAACTCCCTTCCGGCCGGAGCCGTCGAACTGGACGGCAATCAATTGATGGCCCGGGTAAAGAGTGAAACGGACAGCGTCTATGCCCTGGAAAACATGGAATTAAACACCCCGAGCGGGACCCACGTCCGTCTGAAGCAGTTGGGTACGATCCAGTCGGTTACGGAGTCCGGTTTCATCGCCCGTCTGGACGATAACCCGGCCATCGGGATTCAGCTTTATAAAACGCCCGATGCCAACGCGGTCGATTTCTCCAAGGAAACCGAACGGCTGATGAAGGAATGGACGGCGGAAAATCCGAACATTCAATTCAAGACCATCTACGATACGTCTCAAGAGGTAAGCAAGTCGATTAACGGCATGTTAAAAGAAGGCCTCACCGGTGCCCTGCTCGCGGCGCTGATGATTTTGCTGTTTCTGCGGAACCTGCGGATGACGCTGATCGTTCTGATTTCGATTCCGCTCTCGATTCTGATCACGCTGCTCGTGATGAATTACTTGAACATCTCCCTGAACATTTTGACACTGGGCGGGATGTTTATCGCGATCGGCCGCGTCGTCGACGACAGTATCGTCGTCATCGAGAACATCTACACCCATTTGCAAAAAGCGGAAGAACGCGGCGAGTCCGTCATTAAGAAGGCCACGATGGAGGTTGGCGCCGCCATTACGTCCTCCACCCTGACTACCGTCGGTGTATTCGCGCCCCTCGGCATGGTCAGCGGGATGGCCGGCCAACTGTTCCGCCCGTTCGCCATCACGCTCGCTACGGCGATGCTGGCCTCACTGCTCGTCGCCCTGACGGTCATTCCGATGCTGGCGAAGCTGCTGGTGCGGGGAGATAAGATCAAGCAGCACGAAGAGAACCGGGAAGGCCTCATGGTGCGTTTTTACCGTCGCGCTTTGGAGCTGACGCTGCGCCACCGCATCAAAACCCTGCTGCTCGCCTTCGTCTTATTCCTTGGCTCCATCATCGGCACGGTTCCGTTCCTGTCGGTGACGCTGATCCCGGAAAGCGAAGCGCCGCGGGAATTCTATTATGTCATCAAAATGCCGTATGAAACTTCCCTTGAAACAACGGATGCCAAGGTGAAGGATATGGAAGACATTTTGAAAAACGCGAAGGATCCCGCAGGGAACCCGATGTTCACCTTTATCGAATCCCTGGTAGGCTTCAATGAGGGATCTAAGGATCCGTCGTCTTATTCCGCGCAAATCTTCACGGAGGTCAGCGAAGACAGTGACGTCAAACAGGTGAGGGATACATACAAGGAACTTCTGCTGGCGGAGCTTCCTCCCGGTTCCGAGTTGGATGTCCGTTCCATGGAAGGCGGTTCGACCGGAACGGTGGACTTCCAATACGCGGTAAAGGGCGACGACTTGCTCAAACTGACCGAAGCTTCAGCCCTTCTGAAAGAAAAGCTGAAAGAGTTCCCGGAACTTCGCGAAGTCAAAGACTCGCTTAGCGACGCCAAAAAGGAGCTGCAGATCGAGGTCAATCAGAGCAAAGCCCAACAGTACGGTCTCAGCGTCACGGGCACGCAGCAGACGGTTTCCAGCTGGCTGATGAAGGAAGAAATCGGCGAGCTGAAGCTGGACAATACGACGTATACCACTACGCTGGAGTTGGATAAAACCGATATGAACAGCTTGTCCAAGCTCGGAAATATTCCGTTCCATACCGCCAGCGGCACGGTCGTCTATTTGAAAGAGATCGCCGAATTGAACATTATTAACGCGGCCTCGAGCGTTCAGCGGGATGATCAGGAGCAGGTCATCACGATCACCGCCAAAATCGACAGCCAGAACAAGGGCGGCGTCAGCGCCCAAGTCGGGCTCGCCCTCGACGAAGTCGCGCTTCCGGACGGCGTGAAACGCGAAATCGGCGGCGTCAGCGAAGAGATCGGCGAGAGCTTCTCGCAGCTGTTTGTGGCCATGGCGGCCGCCGTCTTCATCGTCTACCTGATCATGGTCATCTCCTTCGGCAACACCAGCGCGCCGTTCGCCATCTTGTTCTCGCTGCCGCTGGCGGTCATCGGGGGCCTGATCGGCCTGTTCCTGACCGGGGAAGCGTTAAGTATCACCTCCCTCATCGGCTTCATGATGCTGATCGGGATCGTCGTCACCAACGCGATCCTGCTGATCGACCGGACGCAGCAGCTGCGGCAGGAAGGCTATACGGTCCGCCACGCCTTGGTTGAAGCGGGGATGATCCGCCTGCGTCCGATCATCATGACCGCGGTGGTTACGGCTATCGCCATGCTGCCGCTTGCGCTCGGACTGACCGAGGGAGGCACGATTATTTCCAAGGGGATGGCCGTTGTCGTCATCGGCGGTTTGGTCACCTCCACGATTCTGACCCTTGTGGTCGTACCGATTGTTTATGAATTGATCGAATCGTTCAAAAACCGGATGAGCGGACTGTTCCGCCGCCGGGAAGGCAAACCGGCCAAGGGCAACAAGAAAGGAGTTGTAATCGATGAATAGCAGAACATGGCATAAACTTATGCTGGGCGGTGCGATGCTGGCCATGGTCGCTATGACGGCGGCCGGCTGTACCAAGGCGGAGGAACCGAAGCCGCTGGTTCAAAGCAATGTGCCGCAGAAGCCGACCGTGAAAGTGAGCGCGGCGGAATTGCGCACGATCGCCGATCCGCAGGAGGTCGTGGCGGAAATCGCCGCCTCCGACCAGCGGGACGTGGTCGCCAAAGCCAGCGGCGATGTGAAAAAGGTATATAAACAGCGCGGCGATCAGGTGAAAAAGGGAGAGCTCCTGTTTGAACTGGATACGACCGATGTGCTTCTCCAGAAACAAAAGGCCGAAATTTCGCTGCGGACGGCCCAGCAAAACTTGAAAAACGGGCTGTTCAACAATCCGGACGACCCGGACGCGCAGCAGTCGCTGAAGGATCAAATCCAGCTGGCGCAGATCGGGATCCAGGAGGCCAACCGGACGCTGGAGAATTACAGAGTGGAAGCTCCAATCAGCGGGATTTTAACCGATTTCTCCGTCAAGAGCGGGATGACGGTATCTCCGGGGAACGTTGGGGTGATCCAACAGATCAACCCGGTGAAGATTAAAGCGAACATTACGGAGGAGAACGCCGAGTTGGTGAAAGGCAAGAAGGAGTTGTCCTTCTACTCCACCAGCCAGCCGGATGTGCTGCAAAAAGCGAAGATCGTTTATTTTGCCGACATTATGGATACCCAGCAAAGAACCTACGCAATGGAATTGCAAACGGACAACGCGAAGCAAGCCTGGAAACCGGGGGCCAAGGTTCAACTTCGAATCACCGAAGAGGCCGAGGAGAATGTGCTCACCATTCCGACCACCGCGATCGTCCGGGAAGAATCCGGCACCTACGTTTATGTGAACGCCGCCGGTAAGGCGGAAAAGCGCCAAGTGGAGTTGGGACGGTTAAACGGCATGTATCAAGAGGTGACCAAAGGAATCCAGCAAGGCGAACAGGTCATCGTCTCCGGGCAGCATCAGCTCAAGGACCAGCAGGAAATTGAGATTGCGCCGGCAAAATAGAATACAAAAAAAGACTTGGCTCCAGGGCCAAGTCTTTTTGTTTTATAAATATTTCATCGGATTCTGCACGCTGCCGTCTTTATGGATCTCGAAGTGCAAATGCGTCCCGGTAGAACGCCCCGTATTGCCCATCACGCCGATCTCCGTGCCTTTCTCGACGACCTGGCCCTCTTTCACGCTAATCTTGCTCAAATGGCCGTACAGCGTCTCGTAGCCGTTCTTGTGATCGATGATAATACAATTGCCGTATCCGGATTTGGTGCCCGTGAAGACGACGACCCCCTCATCCGCCGCGAGAATGCTTCGGTCGGAAGAAACGAGGTCGATGCCCTTATGCGTTCTCCCCCATCGTTCGCCGTAGCTGCTGCTCAACATCGCGCCCGATACAGGCCAGGCAAAATCACCGCTCCCTTGGCCGACCACCTTCGTGCCGCGAACCACGATCTTCGGCTTGGACTCCGTAATGACCTCCTGGCCCAGCCATTCCTCGCCGACCACCTCGCCGTTCTCTTTCGTAAGACGGTACTTCATCGTCTTGAGTCCGCTCGCTCCCAAGGAGATCACTTTCGTTTCTCCGGCGCGTAAATTATCGCTCTTCCGAACGATTACTTGCGGCTCGATTTCAATCTGTTCGGAGAACTTCTCCACCGTCTTCACCGTCAAGGACGGCTTCACGGTGTTAATCTTCAGCTCGGTTCCGATTTGAAGCGTGCGCTCCTTAACGCCCGGGTTGTTGCTGAACAGCTCCTTTTGCGTGACGCCAAAACGGGCCGCGATCGAAGAGATCGTATCTCCTTCCCGCACCGCGTAAGTCACCGCGGCTTCATCGCCCTCCAGAATCCGGGCTACCGCCTTGTTCACATCCATCACTTTGTTCGGAGCGGTTTCCACGGAGGCCGTGGTGACGTCCTCCTGGATGGCGACCGATTCCACAATGACGCCGCCCGTTTTACCGGCGTCGGTGGCGGTTTTACCCGTGCCGGTGGCCGCCGCCTGCTGCGCCCCGCCGGTTTTCTTCACCTTGCCGGCCAACCGGGCGGTCGCCATGACGGTTTTGTCCTCCGGTGCGAACTTGCTCTTGAGCTTCTCCAGGACCGCGTCCGCCGTAGCCTGATCCTTCACGATGCCGATCGTCTTGCCGTCGACCTTCAACTCGACCCCTTTGGCGTAGCCGGTCAGCATCCCTTCCAGCTTGCTCAGCGTCCGTTCGCTGTCCACCTGGGCTTTGTACTCCTTCGCTTCCACCGTCGTAATTCCTTCGGTATGTACCGCCATTTCCACATGCGGGTATTTTTCGTTATATTCCTGCTCCTTCTTGTCAAAAAGAGCCTGTAATTGCGCCTTGTCGGCAATCGTGCCGATTTCCTTGCCTGCGACGTAAACCCGATAATAAGTCACCGTATTGGCTTTGACATACTGCTGTCCCGCCGTATAGATTCCTCCGGCCACCAGCAGGGCGGCTAGCGCGCCGACCGCGATCATCCGCGGTTTGGAACTGCGCAACGCGGCATATAGCCCAGCCTTTTTATGTTCGGACATCTCCTGATCGTTTTCCGGGCGGCCGTGATTTGTCTGCGCCGGGTCCTGGCCCTTGCGCCACAGCTGCCAACGTATCCCCCTGAAACCTTTCATGCTGATCTCCTTTTCCCTTTTCGACTCATTACGACAGAAAAAGGTTTCAAAATTTTAACCTTTTTCCGCTACTGTTTACTTTAACACAGTCCGCAAAGGGATTTCAACCAAAGCAAAAAAGCCAAAATCCTGCGTCATGCAAGGCTTTTGGCTTTATTTAAGACTTCGGGGGTCTCGCCAATTTTTTACAATCTTGTGAATGGCATCGCTGACATGGTTTCGGGCGGACTATTCGTTCTTTAACAAATCCATGATTTTGGCATATTCCGTTTTGTTTAAGTGTTTGGACAGAATCTGCTCGATTTCGATCAGTTCCTTCTCTGTCAGACCGTCTTCCATGAGTTCCGTGATCCGCTGCATTTCCTCTTGAGGCAGCTTGGCCATCAGCATCGCGAACACCTCTTCCTTCTCCTTGGCCGGCAGCTCGTCCTTCATCGCCACCATCTGGTCCGGTGTCACGACGACCTGCGGGGCTTGACCGGAGCCGGTCGCTTCGGGCCCGTCCGCGCCGCCCGAAATGCCGCCCATGACCGACAAGGCGTCTTCCGGCGGCGTTTGGCCGGCGTCATCGACCCCCGCCTTCGCGTCCGCGCCGACGCCCGCATCGGCGCCTGCATTGACGCCTGTATTGGCACCTGCGTTAGTGCCTGACGCGTTGGCCCCGCCTGTCGAGCTGCCTCCGCCCGCCTTGTCGCTTGCGGCTCCCGCGGCCCCTGAGGCGCCAGCGCCGGCCGTCCCGCCCGTCCCCGTCGCGCCCGTGCCGGTTCCGCCCGTGCCCGTCCGGCCGCTGCTATCGCCCTCGTTCTTGCTCCCGGCCGAGGAATGTGTTTGCGGGTCCGCGTCCAACGCCGTTTTTTTCGCCTCCTCGTCTCGATCCTTGCCGCCAAGTCCCAGCATCCCCTTAACGACGCTGCCCAGGCTCGGGGCCTCCGCCGTGATCGGCAGATGATAACTCTCCAGCAGCGATTGTATATACGCATTTACGACATACCCCGTCGTCATAACCGTCAAAGCACATACGACCACCACCGTGGCAATCAGCCTCAACAACCACCCCATCCATCTCATAACGCTTCCTCCTTCTGCCGCCGGCTCTATCACCGGTCATCCTAATCTCCTAATTTTCAGTATGGACGGCGGAAGCGAATTGTAACCTCGCAAACCGGGCTCCAACACCCAAAAATAGAATAGGGACCTGTCGCCTGGCGCAGAATCACCTGGAATTCCTCCCGTTAATTTTGTATAAAACGAATGTTTCTACCGCTTTAACTGGAAAAAAGGGAGCTAATTCAGGCGATTCCCCGTAAATTCGATCCATCCACATCATTTAGCTGGAGCTTTTCCCGTTATTTTCACCACCGCCCCTTTTTCGAGCCGATTAACGGGAACATTTCCCGCTATTTCTCCAGCGGTGCGGAGCGCTTCAGAACTCGTCGGAGAAGTTAAGCACCGACCGCCAAACATCATCACGCAAAAAAAGCCGCCCACCGGGCCAAGAGTCACCTCTTGTTCCCGTGAGCGGCTATGCTTTGTACGGATGCTTATTCGTAAATCGGCAGTACTTGATTCGTCTGGCTGCGGTTGCGGCCGACCGAGAAGATCGCGATCGGGATCCCCGTCAGCTCCGATACCCGTTTTACATAGTTGCGGGCCGTTTCCGGCAAGTCTTCCAACGTCTTCGCGCCGGAAATATCCTCGGACCAGCCCGGCAGTTCCTCATAAACGGCCTCGCATTCGGCCAGCATTTTCAGACTCGCCGGATAATGCGTGATGACTTCGCCCCGGTATTTGTAGCCGGTGCAGATTTTGACCGTTTTCAGGCCCGTCAGCACGTCCAGCGAGTTCAACGACAGCCCGGTGATCCCGCTCACCCGGCGGGCGTGACGCACCACGACGCTGTCGAACCAGCCGACGCGGCGCGGCCGGCCGGTTACCGTGCCATACTCGTGGCCGGTTTCCCGGATAAAGTCGCCGACTTCGTCATTCAGCTCGGTCGGGAACGGCCCGTCGCCGACCCGCGTCGTGTAGGACTTCGCCACCCCGATCACCTGGTCGATCTTGGACGGCCCGACGCCGGAACCAATGCAGACGCCGCCCGCCGACGGATTGGAGGACGTAACGAACGGATACGTCCCTTGGTC
The DNA here is from genome assembly GCF_008084145.1 of Paenibacillus faecis. GTDB lineage: Bacteria > Bacillota > Bacilli > Paenibacillales > Paenibacillaceae > Fontibacillus > Fontibacillus faecis. The sequence continues at coordinate 796,657 of NZ_VSDO01000003.1, forward strand.
GATATCCAGCATGACGCCTTGGGCGCCCTCGAACAGCACCTTTTTCTTGGCGTCGATCGCATCGTTCAGCACGACCGAAGTATCCGTGACATAAGGGCGAAGCACCTCGGCATACTCCAGGTACTTCTTCAGAATCTCTTCCACATCCAACGGTTCGGAACCATAGACCTGCTGGATCACATGGTTCTTCTCCTTCATCAAATGGCGGAGTTTCAACTCAAATTCCTCCGCATCCATCAGATCCGCGATCCGGATGCCGGTCCGCGCCGCCTTATCCATATAAGCCGGCCCGATCCCTTTACGGGTCGTCCCGATTTTGTTCGGTCCCTTGCGGTCTTCTTCCAGCGCGTCAAGCACCATATGGTAAGGCATAATAACATGCGCCCGGTCGCTGATGACCAGATTCTGTGTCGTGAAACCATTCTCGTGAATATAGTTGATTTCCTCGATCAGTGCGGCCGGATTGACCACCATGCCGTTTCCGATCACGCATTTCTTATCCGAATAAAACACGCCCGACGGGATCAGGCTGAGTTTGTACTTCTTGCCGTCGATAAGAATGGTGTGACCGGCGTTGTTACCGCCTTGATAACGGGCCACCACATCTGCGCTCTCCGCCAGATAATCCGTGATTTTACCTTTACCTTCGTCTCCCCATTGGGTTCCTACAACGACTACCGTTGACATGTACATTCCCCCGCCCGGTGCCCTCGCACCTGTATTTGAACAATTTTCATATGAACCGGCTCACACAACAAGTTAATTTACTGCGTCAAAGCAGCACTATCAGTTTACCAGTCTCCTTTTTCAAAGTCAAATTAAAAAGCGAACGATTATAATATGAAAAGTTAATAACGTTCGGAATTATCGGTTGTTAGGAACACGTCAGAAATAAATCGGCCCGCTTTGAAAAATACTACCCTCGTCGGTGTTCACATTCTCACAGTCCTTTGCAAATACACCGATTATACTAGGACAAAAACAGATCCTTCGCATCAACAAGATCTTGAACCTGAATAGAGAATCGGAAGGGACGGAAATGAACCATGGAAACGAATAGCCGCCGCGGAACGCTAAAAAAGTCGGTCACTTTTATGGAAGCCCTGGCGCTTGTCATAGGGATGATCATCGGATCGGGGATCTTTTTGAAGCCCGGGATTGTCCTCGGCCACGCGGGAACCCCGGGGATGGGCATACTGGCTTGGGCAGCGGGCGGCGTCATCACCCTGGCGGCGGCTCTCTCCGTGGCCGAAATCGCCGCGGCCATCCCGAAATCGGGAGGGCTCTACACCTATCTGGGAGAGTTGTACGGCGGGGTCTTCGGCTTCCTGCTGGGTTGGGTACAGACGATCATCTCCTATCCGGCCTCGGTCGCGGCACTATGCATTGCTTTCGCCACGTATTCCGGGTACTTCCTGCCGATGAGCGACGGGCAGCAAACCTGGCTGGCCATTGGCATCCTGGCCTTTATCCTGCTCATGAACGTACTATCGACCAAAAACGGCGGAATCATCCAGACGATCGCTACCGCGGGCAAACTGATTCCGGTGATCGGCATTGTAGGTTTCGGCCTCGCGGCTGGCGCCGCCCCCGGCTTCGCCGGGATTCCGGCGTCAGCCGCCGCGGCGTCCGGATCCGGATTTGGCGCGGCCATCCTGGGCACCCTCTGGGCCTATGACGGCTGGATCGGCGTGACCAATATGGCCGGCGAAATCGGTAACCCAGCCAAAACGTTACCCCGGGTCATCTCCGCAGGCGTTTTATTCGTCATCGCCGTCTATGTCCTGTTCAACGTCGCGATCTATCGCTCCCTGCCCTATGAAGCCATCGTCAACTCCCCGACGCCGGGCGCCGACGCGGCGCAGGCCCTGTTCGGAAACGGCGGCGGCGCCTTTATCACCGCGGGCATCATCGTTTCCATTCTCGGGGCGCTCAACGGGTATTTAATGACCGCGGCACGGGTACCGCAGTCCATGGGAGCCAACGGGCAGCTGCCCTTCTCCCGGACACTCGCGCGTCTCCATCCCAAGTTCCAAACGCCGGCGAACGCGTTGCTCCTGCAGAGCGTATTGGCCGTCATTTACATCCTCTCCGGCACCTTCAACACGCTGACCGATCTGCTGGTGTTCGTCCTTTGGATTTTCTTTACGATGGGCGTGTTCGGCGTATTCCTTTTGCGCAAAAAGACGCCACCCCGGCCCGGAAGATACCGGGTTCCCCTCTACCCCCTGACGCCGTTGATCGGGATGGCGGGAGGCGTCTATATCCTGGCCAGCACCATCCTGAACGACCCGATCCGCTCTTTGACCGGCATCGGCATCACCCTGCTGGGACTGCCTGTCTACTATCTGATGCAGCGTAAAAGCAAAAAAACAGGCTGACGGTCTCCCGTCAGCCTGCAAATGCGTCCGCATGCGCCCGCTCGTAATTGGCGAACTTGTTGAAGTTCTTTAAGAAGACCAGTTCGACGGTGCCGACCGGACCATTCCGCTGTTTCGCGATAATGATCTCGATGATGTTCTTCTTCTCCGTCTCCTGGTTATAGTAATCGTCCCGGTACAGAAACGCGACGATATCGGCATCCTGCTCGATCGAACCGGATTCCCGAAGGTCCGACATCATCGGGCGTTTGTCCTGCCGCTGCTCGACGCCCCGGCTGAGCTGGGACAACGCGATGACCGGCACTTCCAGCTCCCGCGCGATCTGTTTCAGGGTCCGGGAGATTTCCGAAACCTCCTGCTGCCGGTTCTCGCCCGGCTTGCCGCGCCCGTGAATGAGCTGGAGGTAATCGATCAGGATCATCCCAAGCCCCTTCTCTTTCTTCAGCCGCCGGCATTTCGCCCGGATATCGGCCACCGTTACGCCCGGCGTGTCATCGATGTAAATCTCGGCTTCCGACAACGCCGCGATGCCCATGGTGAGCTTCGCCCAATCTTCATCGCTCTTGAAATCGCCCGTCCGCATGATGCCGGCGTCGAGGTTCGCCTCGGCGCAGATCATCCGCTGTACCAGCTGGGCGGCGGACATCTCCAGACTGAAAATCGCGACGGTTTCCTTGGCGCGGACCGCCACGTTCTGCGCGATATTGAGCGCAAAGGCGGTTTTCCCTACGGAAGGACGGGCCGCCACGATGATCAGATCGTTCCGCTGAAAACCGGCCGTCATCTTGTCCAAATCGACGAAGCCGGAAGGAATACCGGTCGTATTCCCGCGATTCTGGTGCAATTGCTCGACGCGTTCGAACACTTCCATGACCACGTCGCGGATCGCGATAAAGCCGCTGCCGGACCGCCGGTTTGAAATTTCAAGAATGCGCCGCTCGGCGTCGCTCAGCATGCCGGAGACATCCTCGCCCCCGGTATAGCCGTCGCTGACGATTTGCGTCGCCGTACGGATCAAGCGGCGGAGCATCGATTTCTCTTCGATGATCCGCGCGTAGTAGTCGACATTCGCCGCCGTCGGCACGGCATGAGCCAGCTTCGCCAGGTAGCTGACGCCGCCGATTTCCTCCAGCTCGCCCTTGTCCTGCAGCCGGGCCGTCAGGGTCACCAGATCGATCGGCTGCCCTTCCTCGCCGAGCTGCACCATCGCTTCAAAGATCAGCTGATGGGGCTTGTCGTAGAAATCCTCGGTGCGCACCCGCTCCATCGCCGTAATCAGCGCTTCGGACTGAAGCAGAATCGCACCGAGCACCGCCTGCTCCGCTTCCAGGTTTTGCGGGGGAACCCGGTCAAAAAATGGCTCGGCGCTCATGTTACTCCTCCGTAACCTGAACCTTGAACGTCGACTTCACTTCAGGATGAAGCTTCACCGGAACCTGCGTAACCCCCAGCGTACGGATCGGTTCATGCATTTCGATCTTCCGCTTGTCGATCTTGATGCCGGTCTTCTCCAGCGCCTCCGCTACCTGCTTGCTCGTGATGGCGCCGAACAGACGGCCGCCTTCACCGGCCTTCGCCTTCAGCGTCACGGTGACTTCCTCCAGCTTTTTGCCGAGCTCGATCGCCTCTTCTTTTTCCTTCTCCTTGCGTTTCACTTCCGCCGCGGTTTGCTGCTCCAGCGTCTTCACATTGCCCTCGGTCGCCGGACGAACCAGCCCGCGCGGGATCAGGAAGTTCTGTGCGTAACCTTCCGAGACGTTCTTGATTTCCCCTTTTTTCCCTTGACCCTTAACATCCTGCAAAAAAATAACCTTCATTCGAATAACCCCTCTTCCTTCTCTATTTCATCCAGGACGGCGAGCAGCCGTTTCTCCGCTTCCTCCTGGGTGCCTTCCAACTGTGTGGCGGCATTCGTCAAATGCCCGCCGCCGCCCAGCCGCTCCATGACCACCTGCACGTTCATCGTCCCGAGCGAACGGGCGCTGATGCCGATCAGGCCGTCGGGCCGTTCGCTAATCACGAACGAAGCTAGCACGTTCGTCATATTCAGCAGCGTATCCGCCACCTGAGCGATCAGCAACTGCGGAATTCTGCGGTTCGGCTCCGCCACCGCCAGCGCGATATGCCCGTGAATCATGCGGGCATGCTTGATAATATCGGCCTTGGCGATGTATTCCTGCAGATCTTCCTTCAACAGGCGCTGCACCATTGCGGTATCCGCGCCCATCCGGCGGAGAAACGCCGCCGCTTCAAACGTCCGCGACCCCGTGTGCAGCGCAAAATGCTTCGTATCGACCGTAATCCCCGCCAGAATGGTCGTCGCCTCCAACGGGCTGAGCTCCACCTTCTCATGGATATACTGCAGCAGCTCGGTCACGAGCTCCCCGGCCGAGGAGGCGTAGGGCTCCAGGTAGACGAGCACGGCGTCGTTGATAAACTCCTCGCCGCGGCGGTGGTGATCGACGACCACCACCCGCCGAGCGGCTTCCACGAGCCGCGGCTCCATCGTCATCGACGCTTTGTGCGTGTCGACGACCACCAGGAGCGTGTGCGGGGTCATCAAGCTTAGCGCCTGCTCCGGCGAGATGAACCGGCGCGCCAACGCCTCCTCTTTATCGATGCGCTCCATGAGCCGCTCGATGCCGGGGTTCGGGCCATCCAGCACGATGTGCGCCTCGACCTTGTACATATCGGCGGCCTTCATCACGCCGATGGAGGAGCCGATCACGTCAAGGTCGGGCATCTGATGGCCCATGATGATGACGCGGTCGCTCTCCTGCATCAAATCGCGCAGCGCATGCGCGATGACGCGGGCGCGGACGCGCGTCCGCTTCTCTACGGCGCCGGTCTTGCCGCCGTAGAAGGAGAGCCGCTGACCGGCCTTCACCGCGGCCTGGTCGCCCCCCCGCCCGAGCGCCATATCCAAGCTCGACTGGGCGAGTTCGCCCAGCTCGCTGAAGCGCTCGGTGCCGAAGGCCAGGCCGATGCTCAGCGTCATCGGCACCTTCAGGTCCGCGGTCATCTCGCGGACCTCGTCCAAAATCACGAACCGGCTCTGCTCCAGTTCGTTCAGCGATCTCTGATTCAGCATCATCAGATAACGCTCGGAGGAGAGCCGCCGCAGATAAATCCGGTGCTGCTTCGCCCACGCCGTGAGCGCCGACGCGACCCGGGCGATCAGCGCGGTGCGCTGCTGGTCGTCCATCCCCTGCGCGGCCTCGTCCAGATTGTCGAGCATCACGATGCCGAGCGCGGCCCGCTCGTTCTCATAGCGTTCGCGCAGCATCGCGAGCTCCGTCATGTCGTGGACATAAATCAACCGCTCGTCATGGTCGATCGTCAATTCGTAATACCGATTGTGGGCCATCACCTCAACCGTGTTCTTCCCCGCCTTGTGTTCCTTCTTGTCCTTCTCTTTCTCCTTGGCTGTCTGCGGCTGGGGCAGCGGCGGAAGCAGTTCCGTCAAAGGCACGCCTACCACGCTTTCCCGTCCGAACATTCCGCCGACAAAACGATTATGCCATTCGACAACCCGATCGTCGCTGTACAGGATAATCCCGAAAGGCAAGCGGCCGACCGCTTCCCCTTCCACCCGCTTGATCCGATACGTCAAATCCGTGACGTACTTGACGAGATCCTTGCGAAAGCGCCGTTCCGCTTGCAGCATCATGTAAGCGAGCACCCCTACCAGACACAAGCTGACCAGCCCGAGAACCCAGTTGTAGTAGGAGATGAATATGACAAGCAGCAGTTGGAGCATGAACATCCACACGGTCTGATAGCCGTGCCAACGCTTTTGCAGTAAACTAGGCATGCCTTCTCACCCTATCGTCTTGGTCTTGTAAGCATCTCACGCAGCGGGAAAGCGATGTCCAGAATCCCGACAATACGCAGCGGCGGAAAGAACACCATCGCCACCACCAGGAGCACCGGAATCGCCGGATTCCACTTTCGATGGTATGCCACAAAGAAGAAAAGACTCGCGGATTGGATCATGAACAAGAACTGCAAGAGCGGCGTTATATTCAGGAGAATCGTCCCCAAAAAGCCCTGGGCCACGCTTTCGCCGCCAAACATTTGCAGCAGCAATGCCGCGAAATAATACCAAATCAGCGAACGGGGCAACCGCCAGTCGCGAATCGGCGGCAATTTCGGCACGATATGCCCCATGCTCCCCAAGGTCGGGCGAACCACCGCGTGGGCGATCGTCGTAATGATCAGGGCGCATACGACCATCGTGAACGGAATCAACCGTACCGTTAAATTCGACAGCTGCGTGCTCAATTCCGGGGACCAGGCGACCCCCGCGGAGAGCGGGCTGTCCGCCATATTTTGCAGCGGGGCCATCGCCGTATTGATCATATCTTCAATGGACGTCGCCAGGTTGAAGTCAAAGAATACGGTGCTGATGAGCAGCACCAGCAGAAACATCCCCATAATCGTCCCGGCACCCGACAGGATCGTCCGGACCGCCGAGGCCCTTTTCTTATACAAATGTCCCATAACAATGGCGGGAACGATAAAATAAATCGCCTGCAACAGCATGAACGGTCCGAAGATCAAAGTACAGATGAGCCAAACCGGAACGACATGCAGCGCGAACGTTTTGAATGATAAGGTTGTATACAGCAGAACGCCCGGCACAATCAGAAAAAAGGCCGTGACGACGGTAAGCGGAGTAGCCAGTGACAGCAGGAGCAGCAGATACACGACGCTCCAGGCCACGGATGTCCAGCGCAGCTTCAAATAGGTTCACCTCTTACGCATATGTTCTTCCAATGCAGATATATCCTGATACCAGTCCTCGAGTTGGTGCCCCTCCTGTTTATGTTTTCTCAACTTCTCCAAGATGGCTTCATCCAGGTCCCGATAAGAAACTCCCAGTCTGCGTCCCAATATATAACCGCTGACAATCAGGCTGGCGAGACTGTCCGTTATCCGTGTCGTGCTGCCTTCCCACAATGCTTTGAATAAACGGGATACGTGATCGACTACCTCGGTTTTTAGCCATTCAATCACTTTAGCGCGCTTCGCTACATCCATCTCCCTTTGCATGGCCGACAGCTTCCACCCTCCCCGAAAAAGTTTTATTTATCATTATAGCATAAAGCAAGCCCGGCAAGGGACGCAAACGGACACAGCAAGTTTTAGCAGCAAGCCTCGTTTCCCTGGTTTAGGCCTTCGGTACTGATACGTTGCGCGTCACAAATTTCTCGCAATACTCGATAATTTGGCTCCGGCGGACGATTCCGATAAACCGGCCCATATCGTCCACCACCGGTACGAAGTTCTGTACTTTGGCCAAGTTGATCAAATCTTCCATATCGGCGTCGATCGATACCGGCCGGATATCCATCTTGAGGGGAACGTCCCGTAAATGAAATTTTGAAGCGGTCTCAAAATTGACCTTGCCGTCCGAATTTTTCATAAACCAAAGCAGATCGCCCTCCGTAACGGTGCCGACATACTCCCCATCCCGCCCCAGAATCGGCACGGCCGTATACCGGTGAAACTCCATACGTTCCAGCGTCTGCCGCAGGGTGGAGTCCAACGTAACGCTAACGACATCATTCTTCGGCAGTAAAAAAAACGCGATATTCATTGGGATCGTATCCTCCTCAAAATAATAACCTTTCCTTCGGGTCACCTTAATTTGTACGGATCAGGCCGGCGAATGTTCCAGGAAAGGTTGAGAAATCGGCAGCCGGGAACCGGACTGCCGAATATTCATAAGATGTATGATTGCTATTGCCAATGGATCAGATTATTCGTTCGTTTTCTTATTTCCGCTTTCCGAGTTTTTCCCGCCGGACGTTTTAGTGGAGTCAGCGGCCGCATCCTTGGCCTTCTCCCGCGCATCCGGCATAATCAGCTGTTCCGGCGCCGTTTCGGGATCGTTCCAGTTCTGGATCATTTCTTTGGCAAACTCGAGATCCTCTTCATTTACCGCATCATAGTATACGCCATTCTTCCGGAAGCCTTCCCCCATGATTGTAAACCCTTGGATGGAAGGAGCGTCGCCCAGCAAAATCTTCTTCGACAGATCAATAATATGGCTCGGCATCATGTCCGTTTTAAAATTGTCGCCCATCAGGTTCAGCAGATCCGGAACTTTGGAAACCTGATCCAGCTTCATTACGCGGTTCGCGATGGCATTCAAGAATACTTGATGTCTTCGGGTCCGGTTAAAATCGCTGTCCTCCCGGTAACGGACGAAATTGAGGGCTTCCTGCCCGTTGTACAACGGCTTGTTGGCTTTAATGGTGAATTTCTCGTGATCCTTTTGCTTGTTGACGATGTCCTTGGTAATCGGCAGTTCGACGCCGCCCAATTCGTCTACGACCTGACGTAGTCCCTCAAAGTTGATGGCCGCATAATAATCGATAGGATTGCCCAGGAAATGTTCCACGGTGTCTTTGGCCATTTTCGCGCCGCCGAACGCGTATGCGTGGTTGATTTTATCTTCTTTATCCCTGCCGACGATCTCCGTATAAGTATCGCGCGGAATCGAAACCAGCAGAACCCGTGATTCTTCCGGACGTACTACGGCATATATCATGGTGTCCGACCGGGCCGGCTCATTGCCCCGCTGATCCACACCGAGCAGCAGAGCGCTGAACGGTTCCATCTTCTGTTCCTTCACGACAGGCTTGGGTGTCTCGCCTTCCAACGGAGCGTAAGACCGCTCCAGCTTCTCCTCCACTTGGCCGGACAGGAAAAGGTCAAACGCCATGACCGCCAGCGGCTTCCGGAAAAGATACGCTCCCGCTCCCAAAACGACAACAACGGCTAAGGCAATAAGCCACTTTTGCTTTCTTCCCAGTCTCCTTTTTTCTTTTACCCTTTTATCGCTTCGTTTCATCATATGCCTCCAATAGAATCATTTATTTCCTATATAGTGCAAAATCTTATTTTCGAATTTACTCTACCGTTTCGTACTATACCATATAGACGTTTTTCGGCACAACAATGTTACTGTTTACATCTTTGTATCCATAGGTTTTACAGCCAAAAAGGCCCACCTCCTGAGTCGGAGGCGAGCCTTCATCTGCTTGATCGGCACGTATGAAAGGGGCGGTTGATCTGCCAAATTTAACGATAAAGCGGTTCTTATATTATATAGCAAAATGACACGCCACATAATGTTGGTTCCCCGCATCCCTGTACTCGGGAACCTGCTGTTTGCAAATATCCCGGGCAATGGGGCACCGCGTATGAAACTTGCAGCCGGAGGGCGGATTCGCCGGACTTGGAATATCGCCTTGAAGCACGATGCGCTCTCTCCTGGCGGTAGGATCGGGAACCGGTATGGCCGACATTAACGCCTTCGTATAGGGATGTAACGGATTTCGGAACAATTCCTCTTTATTGGCCAGCTCCACCATAGAACCGAGATACATCACGCCAACCCGGTTACATAAGTGTTCCACCACACTGAGATCGTGCGAGATAAAAAGATAAGTGATCTGCTTTTCTTTTCTTAAATCGCTCAACAAATTGATAATCTGGGCCTGTATGGAAACATCAAGCGCCGACACCGGTTCATCGGCGACAATAAAATCCGGATTCATAATCAACGCGCGGGCAATACCGATGCGCTGCCGTTGTCCGCCGGAAAACTCATGCGGATAGCGATCGTAATGGTAGCTGGACAGCCCGCAAATTTCCATCGTGTCCAACACTTTTCTTTTCACTTCCGCCCGATTGGTCAATCCGTGATCCACCAAGGCTTCGCCGATCGCCTCGCCTACTTTGATCCGCGGATTAAGCGAGCTGAACGGGTCTTGAAAGACGATCTGCAGTTTAGGCCGCAGCCGCCGCATCTCCTCTTTGGACAATTCGTACAGTTCCTTCCCCCGGTAGACTACTCGCCCGCTCGTCTTATCGTTGAGCCGCAGCAGCGTTCGGCCGATCGTGCTCTTGCCGCAGCCCGACTCCCCTACCAGACCGAACGACTCGCCCCGCTCGATATGAAACGAGACGTCGTCCACCGCCTTCACGTAGCCGACCGTGCGGTGAAACACCCCGCCGGTAATCGGAAAATACTTCTTTAACCGTTCCACTTCAATTAATGCGCTCATCGTGCCACCCCCACTTCCTCGTACAGCCAGCAGGCGGTTTTATGTAACTTCTCGCCATGCTCCCGAAACGGCGGCTGCTGCTGTCGGCATATGTCCATGCAAAATTCGCAGCGGTCATGGAAATGGCAATTGTCCTCAAGCTCTATCGGATTGGGCACCTGACCGGGAATGGAGTAGAGCCGTTCCTGAGATTGCCCGAGAACGGGCTTCGCTTGAAGAAGGCCTTTGGTGTACGGATGCTGTGGGTTTTGGAACAGTTCCAGTACCGGCGCCTCTTCAATGATTTTCCCGGCATACATCACGATGACGTAGTCGGCCATCTCCGCGACCACGCCAAGATCATGGGTAATCAACATAATGGCCGTTCCCAGCTTCCGTTTGATTTCCCGCATCAAATCAAGGATCTGCGCCTGAATCGTCACATCCAGTGCCGTTGTAGGTTCGTCGGCTATCAACAGCTTCGGATTGCAGCTTAAGGCGATGGCAATCATAATGCGCTGGCGCATTCCGCCGCTCAGCTCGTGCGGATAGGCCTCATAGATCTGCTCGGCCCGCGGAATCCCGACAAGCTCAATCAATTCGATCGCGCGCTGCCTGGCTTCCTTGCGGCTTAGCAGCAAATGCATCATCAACGGTTCCGTAATCTGATCGCCGATCGTCAGTACCGGGTTCAGTGAAGTCATCGGTTCCTGAAATATGATGGATATATCCTTCCCCCGGATCCGGGACATTTCCCGTTTGCTTAATTTAAGCAAGTCTTTACCCTCATAGAGGATTTCTCCACCGGCGATGACACCATGCGGGCCTTCCACCAATCGCATCAGCGACATAGCGGTCACGCTCTTGCCACAGCCCGATTCTCCTACAACTCCTACCGTTTCCCCCTCGCGGATAGAAAAGCTGATTTTATCGACGGCCTTAACAACGCCTGCCGAAGTGTGAAAATGGGTCTCCAGATTGCGGAATTGCACAAGATCTTTAGCCATAATCGCATCTCCTTCTATGGGTTCCGAACGTTATCTCTTCATTTTGGGATCCAGGGCGTCCCGCAGCCCGTCACCGATGAGATTGATCGCCACGGTCGTAATCAGAATACACATGCCCGGAGGAATCCAAAGCCAAGGGCGCTTCCGGAAGTCAATTAAGTTGTTGGCGTCCGCAATCAAATTGCCCCAGGATGGGGTCGGCGGCACAACCCCGAGCCCCAAAAAGCTCATCGACGATTCATACAATATCGCACTCGCCACGCTCAAAGTCGCCGTTACGATAATAATCGGCACCGTATTCGGGAGAAGATGGCGGAAAATTTTTCGGCGGTCCTTCAGTCCCAGCGCCTCGGTGGCCAACATAAATTCTTGTTCCCGCAGCGTCAAAATCTGACCTCTGACAAGCCGCGCTAATGTCGTCCAGCTTAACGCTCCAATGATGAACATTAGGAAATAGATGCGCGAGCCGGGAGATACTTTTAAATCCGACATCACCGCGCCCAAGATGATCAAAATCGGCAGAGTCGGCAGGGACAGGAAGATATCGGCGATTCTCATAATGATCGTGTCGACGCTCTTCCGGTAAAAGCCGGCCAGGGCGCCCAAAGTCCCGCCGATCACCACGGTGATGACGGTGGCGACAATCCCCACCAGAAGCGAAATTCGGCCAGCCAGCATCACGCGGAGCAGAATGTCCCGGCCCAGCTTATCGGTGCCGAACCAATGCTTGGGGGACGGAGGCAAATTTTTATCGACCAGGGAATAGTCATACAAGTTATACGGTGAAAAGAAGGGGCCGAGAAAACAAATCAGGAACATCAGCACTAAGATGATCAGCCCGCCCAAGGCCAGCTTGTTTCGGTTAAACCGGCGTACCGCCATTCGCCAAGGCGATTCCGATGTCATGGCCGGACCACCCGTATTCTTCTTCATTGTAGCGATTTCTGTGGCCATACCTTCTCCTCCTACTTCAAGCGAATTCGCGGATCAGCCATCCCGTATAGCACATCCGAGAGCAAGTTCCCCAGGAGCGTTAGCACGGATAAGAACATGGTGAATCCCAGCATAAAAGGATAATCCCGCATATGAATCGCATTTAAATAGATATGGCCGATGCCCGGCCAGACAAAAATTTGCTCCGTAATCATGGCACCGGCAAACAAACCGGGGAGCTCGAAGCCAAGCAGCGTGATTGCCGGAATCATGGCATTGCGCAGGGCATGCTTGAAAATAACCGTTCTTTCCTTCAGTCCCTTGGCGCGTGCCGTCCGGATATAATCCTGGCGAATCACCTCGAGCATACTGGTGCGAAAATAACGGGTCAGGCTTCCGGTGCTGAGCATCGTAAGCACCAGAATCGGAAGAAAACTGTGATGCAGCACATCCATAATGTGGTCCCATCCCATGGCCTTCGACCCGGCCGTGACCATTCCGCCGACGGGAAACCACCCGAGTATCAGCGCAAATATCCGTATCAATAAAAGTCCGATAAAAAATGACGGCAATGACATGCATATAAAGACGATCAACGTAATAACTTTGTCAAAGAAAGAATACTGAAATTTTGCAGAAAAGACCCCCGTAAACACGGCTATGGTCCAACTGAGAACGAGTGTGGCGAAGGCGATAATAAAGGAGTTCCATACATAATCCTGTACGACCTCCATCACCGGTTTTTTATGCTGGAAGGATTCCCCCATGTTGCCGAGCATCATATTCTTGACCCAGGTAAAATACCTTAGATATTCGGGTTGGTCCAAGCCATAGATGGCTCTCAACTCGTCCGCCCTCTCCTGCGTCATGTTCGGATTGTTCAGCGCCGTTATGTAATCGCCCGGAACCAAGGCGGAAATGGCGTAGATAATAATAGAAATACCGATCAACGTGGGGATCATTTGCAAGAGTCTTCGGACAATATACGTTTTCATACCTTTTCCCCCTGGTAAAAGAGTGCGAGCGTACCCGGAAATCATGATTTCCGGGTACATTCGCTTATTGGCTTACTGCATCTCTACTTGATACAAGCTGTATGCGAAGTATTTATAAGGGGAGAAGTCGAAACCCTCAACGCGTCCGTTCACCGCCAGCATATTCTTTCTTTGATATAGCAGAATGACTGGAACATCCTTGTTCATTTCTTGATACATTTCTTTATAGATTTTTTTGCGTTCTTCGATATCGAGCGTTTTCTTGCCTTTGGCCATCAACTCATCGACTTTGGCGTTGGAATAGCCGATGTCGTTCTGGGCCCCATTCGTAATGTACACCGTGTTGTCCGGATCCGGCGTCAATCCCCATGCGGCGAAGAACATATCGAAATCCCCGGTATTGGCCTTATCCATAATAGCGTTGAAATCCAAAGTTTCCGCCACCACTTCAATGCCCAGTTCCTTATAGTTTTGCGTCATAATCGGCAGCAAAGCGTCTACCACAGGATTATCCGCCGTGGCCGAGAAATTGATTTTGAATTTCTCGCCGTCTTTTTCGCGGATCCCGCTGCTTCCCACTTTCCAACCGGCCTCATCCAGCATCTGTTTGGCCTTTTCCAAATCGAAATCATAGGTTTCGATATTTTCCTTTGTATGCGCCCATGATACCGTCGACTCCGGAATGTTGATGACATCGGCATACGGACCGTAGATCCCGGCTACAATTTCCTTCCGGTTCAAACCGTACACCAGTGCCTGGCGAACCTTGACATCCTGGAACTTCTTCAATTTGTGGTTAAATGCGATATATCCATAACCGTTGTTCGGCAGTAGGTTGATATCAACAAAGCCCATTTCTTTCAAGGCCTCGACATTGTCCTCCGATACGCTGATCCCTTCATCCATATCGGTTTCGCCCTGCTGCAGCATCGGCAGGTTCGTCGTTTCCGTCGTCGTCTTGAAGATAACGTTTTTGACCTTGGGCGCTCCGCGGAAATAGTTCTCGTTGGCTTCAAAAACGACCTCCTGACCCGGGCTGTACTTGGTCAATTTATATTGTCCGCTTCCAAGCGGCTTGGAGTTCAGTGCTTTTACCCCGTCGAGATTGCCCTGCTTATAGCTCGGTCCGTAATAGTGTTCCGGCAAGATGAAAATGTTCCCAAGCTCTACCGGCGTCAGGGCGGAGAATTCCGTGATGGACACTTCCACTGTATGATCGTCGATAATTTTTACGCCCGAAATTTCTTTGGCTTTGCCTTCGTGATACTCCTTGGCACCGACGATGTTGTAGCTCATCGGATCCGATTGACCATCATAACTCGCGTCAAGCAGCGTTTTGAGGGTGAAATAGTAGTCTTTTACGGTCATCGGCTTGCCATCGGTAAACGTTACACCAGGCTTCAAATGATACGTATATTTCAGGCCGTCTTCCGATACGTCGACTTTCTCCGCCAGACTGTTCGTATACGTTCCGTCGGCGGCCACTTCAATAAAGGAGTCGAAAAGCACATAGCAGACGTAAGCGTCATAAGTGGTTTCTCTAAACAGCGGGTTGAACACCCCTTTGGGATCGGTCATCCCCACAATCAAGGTATCCTTACGATTGACTGCCGCCGGCGGATTTAATGACATATCGACCGCTTCGATCACACCCTCTGGAGCCGCCTCCGCGGGAGGAGTCGCATTCTCGCCTTTGCTCTCCGTTTTGTTCCCCTCCTCGTTGCCCGGCGTCGTCGTTGCGGTGTTGCCTCCTCCGCCGCCGCTGCAAGCTCCGAGCACGAGTGAAAATACCAGCAATAGAACCAATAACCCCCACGATTTCTTTCTCATACGTTTACTCCTCCTCATGAATAATTTCATCTATAGTTTGTGAAAATTATTACTGATAGAATTTTAGCTGGTAAACGATTTTCCGATACGGGTGTAATCAGCCATGGAGTGAGGACTCTATTACCGGTTTATCCATATGTACTATGAAGTGATCCTCATTATGATTCATTAAAGAAGCGAAGCGGTTTGATTTGATTTATATCAAGATATGACATAATTGGCGTGGTATAAACCTGCGGTTAATTAATATGCAAGCCGATGCATTAGAAGAAAGAGGAAAAACTGTATTTGAATTATTGATCATAATACATGTGAATATATCTAACGTCAAGCATTTTTTTAGCCAAATTTTACAGAGTCAAAGGATGGATTTAATATTTTAAGGCGCTATACAGCACATAAATGTAACTATTTATCACCTACTATGTTATAAATTTTCGACATATGATTGTATAATCTAACATGATTCTACTTAATTCGCCTCGGATCAACTTGGAATGATGTCGATTTTTAAGTTTTTTTGTTTCCAGTTTTCAATAAAGGAACGCAAAAAAACAGCCGATCCCCGAAGGAACCGGCTGTTCTTGGCGTCTGGTTCGATTACTCCGTTGTGTACGGAAGCAATGCGATTTGACGGGAGCGTTTGATCGCTACTGTCAGCAGACGTTGGTATTTTGCGCTCGTACCCGTTACACGGCGAGGCAAAATTTTACCGCGCTCACTGATGAATTTCTTCAGCAGCTCAGTATCTTTATAGTCAATGTGAGTAATTTTGTTCACAGTGAAGTAGCACACTTTACGACGTTTGTTACGGCCGCCGCGGCGAGCCGGTCTCTTGTCGTCTCCGCCTTCTCTTTGCTTGAAGCTCATGCTTTTCAGTCCTTTCCGTAATTAAAATGGCAAATCGTCATCCGAAATATCGATCGGTTTCCCGTCATCGGAGAAAGGATCCTTCTGATTGTCCCGCGAGAAGTTGTTGCTGCGTCCGGCATTGCCGCCACCGCCTCCAAATGGAGACTCCTCACGCTGTCCTCCGCCGCCCGATCCGCCCTCGCGGTTCGACTCCAAGAAACGGACATTATCGGCAATGACTTCGGTGACGTAAACACGTTTACCTTCGTTATTCTCGTAATTCCGTACTTGGATGCGTCCTTCCACAGCCGTCAACCGTCCTTTGCGCAAGTAATTGGCACAGGTTTCGGCAAGCTGTCTCCAGGTTACGACTGGAATGAAATCGGCCTCGCGCTCTCCGCCTTGCGATGTAAAAGGTCTGTCCACGGCAATCGTGAACTGGGTGACCGCCACACCCGATGGCGTATAGCGCAGCTCCGGATCCCGGGTAAGACGTCCGATCAGAATGACACGGTTCAACAATCCAATCCCCTCCTTCGGGCTTGTTCAATACGAAACTTGCAATTAGGCAACGTCTTTAGTAATGAGATAACGGATAACCTCGTCGGAAATCTTCAGAATCCGCTCAAGCTCAGCAACTACCTCTGGAGTAGCTGTGAAATTTACGAGCACGTAAATTCCGTCACGGATCTTGTTAATCTCATACGCAAGCCGGCGTTTGCCCATTACATCATGCTTCGTAATTTCTCCGCCGTTTTGGATGATGCCTTGGAATTTTTCGACTGTAGCTTGAACAGCTTCTTGTTCAACGTCAGGACGAATAATGTACATCACTTCATATTTGCGCATCTGGTTCACCTCCTTGTGGACTATGGCCCCCAACCTGTTAAATTTGGGAGCAAGGAACGAGTCTAAACTCGCACCATAGTAGTATATCAAATCGAAACCCGCTCTGCAAGAACCTAAATAATACTGCTATATGCCTCAATGTTCTACTTCGCTTTGACTCCAATTCCTTGTTGGCCGTATTCGTTACCATTTCCCCACACCCACAATTTACCGCCGCTGATCCAATACATGTTCCGACTCGTATTTTCTATGTAACTTACGTTTTTATTTAAGTCACCGAGACGTGGATACGTATTATACGTCAACATTTCGTGATTCTCGGTCAGCAGCAACACGCCGTTTACGTTCAAGGAAACCGCTGTGTAATTCAGCTTCTTGCCAGCCGCGCTCCAGCCCGTTTGCTTGTTGTATCTAAGCGCCATATTCGTGATATTAGTCGGTTTTCCCAGTTTGGAAGGAACCTTCTGTCCAAGTTGTCTCGCCGAGTTGTCCCCATACCCCCACAAGTCGCCCTTGCTGTCTATCGCAATGATATATTCATCATTCGTATTCGCCGCGTCGAACTTTTGAATGTCTTTGAACCCGGCGATTTGTTCCGCTTGGGTCGTCTGCCCTTCCACGATTGAATTGTTCCAGCTCCATAGAGTTCCATCCTTCTTCAGCGCATACCCTTTCATATTGCTCATGGATACCGAAACCGCATCCTTGATCACGATCTGTCTAAAATGATTGCGGACGAATTCGCGAGCCTCATCATTGGCCCAGCCAACCCCTCCCAGTTGATACACGTTCCCCGATTTGGTCAGGAGTGCGACTCCGCGATTAAACGCGTTCATATCGACGATCGGCTCGCTGATCAAAGTGATTTTGGTCGGTTTGCCGGTAATGGTTTTGACGCCCAAATGATTCAAGTCGCCCCAGCCGTATAACTCTCCGTCCGTTGTAATATATAGGGAAAACTTCTCCCCCGCCTCGATTTTCTTAATCGTTTTGTCGGTTGTAATCAGCGTCGGCGGCAGCACCGGCATTTCGCTCTCGTTGATTTCCCGACTCGTATTTTTTCCCCATCCGTAAAGCCTGCCATCCTTTCCAAGCGCCAAAGTATGGGATTCGCTTGCGGCAACGGATATCGGTGAATCTACGGCTTTTAACTGGATTGGTTCTTTGGCGATGGGAGCTTGTGCTCCGACGCCATATTGTTCAAACTTCACCGGTTTCGGTTCCTGGTAGCCCTCGCGATACTTTTCGTAGGGACTTGGCGATTCATAACGATCCCGGAAATCCGGCAAGGTAGTAGCCGCCTGGGCGCCTCCCGGCACGCTCACGTAAACGCCCACGCCATAGTTGTATTTGGAGTGCCTGGATGGCTTGAACACCTCTTCATTAAAGGGAGGCGTCTTCAATTGATAATACCCTTCCTTATTTACCTGAACCGTAGAGGAGAAAAATGGCTTTTCATCCTCGTCCTTTAATTCGATTTTCACAGACGAAGCTTCAGCCAATCCTTCAACCAAGACGCTGTTATCTTCATTTCGCTGCGTGAAAATTTCAATTTTTTCTCCAATAGCCTGAACCGGCTGAACCGATATAGGCATAAATGGAAAAATGAGTGCCATGACAACCAGTATGGTTAATCCTCTTAAACGACTTCCCACGTTCCTTCACCCTCTCCTCTTCGATTATGTCTGTAAATAATTATCGGTCCGAATCGGTACATGATTAAGTCGGCGTTACAAACAATATGCTTGATTCCCCTAATTGGGACGGAAAGGAGGAGTAGAAAGATGGGCGAACGTACGGAATTTGAACCGGGCGACAAGGCGCCGAATCCCGGAGTTTATGTGGAGGTCGGCGAGGCGCGCAGCTTCCATACCCAAATCAATGACCCGAAGCGGATCACCCTGGAGCGCGGCGAGACGTTCCCGGACACGACAAACAAAAACCGCAAATGGAAAAAAGCCGAGAAGGCCCGTGTTCACTGACTTTTGGCCGCAGCCGCACTTTTTAAAAATTTGATGTATAGAACCCGGCTCACTGCACATAATACACTCAGACGGTGATGCAAAGAGAGGTGTGGTTCCGTTGGAGGTATCAGCGAGCAACATTTTTCAGGAGTCTTATTCACATCATTGTAGAAGCCTAGATCCCGGGTTAGTGAAGACCCCTCTTCTTTAGTCCGGGCTGCATACGCGCAGGATCGACCGTTTCTTGGGTTGTGAGAGAAGAATTCCATTAAGCACACCGTCAACCAGAAAAGGGACCCGAAAGGGTCCCTTCTGCCGTTCAATTTATGCAGGATCACGACTTAAATGCTCATGAATTAATCGCCAATCCCCGTCGTTTTCTTTAACAAAGATATTGGTGGCTCTTCCGCTTCCTTTCACATACTCCCCGTTGTAGTACCCTTCATACTGATATGTATAAATACAAGTGGCCACCTTCTCGTCGGCGGCTAACCATTGAATCTCCGAAGCATTATATACTTCATCCTTAATCAGGTTCCAGCTATTTTCAAAATACGCCCTAATCTCCTCCATGGTCCGGCAGGTCTTGTCACTAAACCAATAAACCACTTCCGGATGTAAAAGGGGTTGGATGTTGTCAAAGTGATGTGTGTTAGTCATTTCAATATACCGCTTCAATGCCTCTTTATAATCCATCTGTAGAGCTCCTTTCCGCCCCAGGCGAACCTAGAGTCCTAAGAATAAAGAAAAACCTTCTACATATGTAGAAGGATCGAGTTCACTATTGTAAAAATGATGGCGGAGAGGGTGGGATTCGAACCCACGCACGCCTTGCGACGCCTAGTTGATTTCGAGTCAACCCCCTTGGGCCTCTTGGGTACCTCTCCACAGCAAGCAAGATTGATTGTAACATGAATTTCAATGAATTGCAACTATTTTTCCTTGCTTGCGTGATTTTTTTCTAGGTCGTTATTTGAATTTACTCATTAAATCTCTTGCGCCCCTCCGGAGTTCCCCTCTTCACTTTCAGCAGCCGACCGTAGAACTTTGCGCATGTTCTTTTCGAATTTGGCCCGAGGGATAAGCACACTATGTTTGCATCCGACACACTTGATCCGTATATCCATCCCCATCCGGATGATTTCCATTTCATTGCTCCCGCAGGGATGATTTTTTTTCATAAGGACGATATCGCCTAGCTGAAAGGTCTTTCTCTCCATCCTCGCTCTCCTCCCGTCTTTTTAACTTCCTTCATTCTTCCCGTTTTGCCTTCAAAACTTAACCCGGCTGCTGTTCCTGCCCTTGCCCTGATTCCTGTGCCAGCCTTAAGGTCTCTTCTTCCTCCAGAGCCTCTTTGGCATACCGTTGAATTTTACGCTCCAGATCCGCCCGAATCCCGGGTGGACATTCCACCGCGATCCGAATCACGTATTCGTTGGCCGTGAGCGACTGTACCCCCATTACGTTGGGGATTTGGGCAAGCTCCGGCGTCTCCTCGGACAGCTGCATCATGGACTTCTTAAGCAGTTCCAAGGTGTCTTCCAGCTTGCGCGCATTGCTGAATGGAAGATCCACAACCGCCAAGGCCGTGCCGATTGAAAAGTTTGTCACATTGGTGATCATTCCGTTCGGTATGATATGCACCTCGCCGGTCCAACTGACAAGCCGGGTAGAACGCAGGCCGATCACCTCGACCGTTCCTTTTAAATTCCCCGTCTGAATCACGTCCCCAACGGCGAATTGATCCTCCAGAATAATGAAAAAACCGGTAATTACATCCTTAACCAGGCTTTGTGCGCCAAAACCGATGGCCAGACCTACGACACCAGCCCCGGCCACCAGCGGGGCCAATTGAATTCCAATTTCACCCAAAATTAGCATAATCATAATGAAATTGCTCGTGATCCAAGTGACATTTTTAAGGAGTTCCCCCACCGTCACGAACCTGCGGGGATTTACATTCAGCCGGCCTTTCTCCCGCCGCTCCAGAGATCGGTCAATAACCCGATAAATAATCTTGATGAAGATTCGGATTAATAGGAAGATCAACACGATCCTCAAACCGGCAAATAGGACCTTCTCCCACATGTTCATGTTCGTCAGCCAGTTCCATAACCGTTCGTTCCAGGCTGCCGCCGACTGCGTAATATCCTCCACCCCTGCTTTGAGCGTCCATCCTCTCATGGTGTTCCCTCCTCCAAGTCAATCATGTTGTACTCCGCGTTTACCCGTATAAAGATCCCGCGAATCTCTACCGCCTCGCGGCTTATGATCTCTTTAACCCGCTCCAAGCACTCCGGCGGAAATTGAATGGATAGCGCACACCCTGCGGTAATCTCCTTGGGCGTAGGGCATAAATCGATCTCGATCTCCGCGTATTCCAAAAGCATCTCCGCCCGCAGGGCTTGCTGCGTGGAATCGAAGGACATGATAAACCAACTGTCCACGAATCTCCCTCCTTCTCTTATTTCCTTACCGGAAATTCCGCTTTATTTCACTTATGACTTTAGTTGGAGTATAGAACTTCACAAATTTCCATATACTATCTACTAATATCCGAAAGCGCAGCCAATGCTTTGTATTGCTATCCCAGGTGGAGGAAAGGAAGATTCCATGTCGCAAATTCAGCCTAATGTACCGGGCCCGGGGCAAGATATTCCCTACTTGAAAATCCCCCATACCGATCCCGGCATTCATTCCGCTATCATTCATCGTTTGCTCTTGCACTTTGCCAAAATTTCGCCAGGCCAAGATCTGGTCATCGTATGTATCGGCACGGATCGTTCCACCGGCGATTGTCTCGGCCCGCTTGTCGGAACGGCGCTTTCCAAGCTGAATCACCGGCACCACTTTCATCTCTACGGAACATTGGATGAACCCGTCCATGCCATGAATTTGAAAGATACTTTGGAAACGATCAATCAAACGTTCATAGATCCTTTCATTATAGGGATCGATGCCTGCCTCGGTCAAACTTCCAGCGTGGGCTCGATTCAAGTGGTTCAGGGACCTTTGCGCCCGGGAGCCGGCGTAAATAAAGAATTGCCGCCGGTCGGCGATATCCATGTTACGGGGATCGTCAATGTCGGCGGCTTTATGGAATATTTTGTATTACAAAACACACGTCTCAGTTTGGTCATGCGCTTGTCGGAAATCATTTCCAGCAGCGTATCGACCGCCATTAAAGAATGGAACCGGGGCTTTATTCCCCTTGCCCGGCGAGAGCAATAGCTTCGATTTCCTCCGGAGATAACGCATGCTGGGATTGCCCTTCCGTTAGCGGCTTGGCATACACATAAGAACCCTCCCGGCTGTAAAGTCCGGTAATGACGATCCCGTTTTTAAAGTCGTCCACAAAAGCCACGGAAAAGCTGAGTTCATTTCCGCGCTCTCCAAACGCATTATAGCGCTTGATTCCGATCTTGGCCTTTTGTTTGGGGAGCAAAGCGTTGATGTTCTTCAGTTGCTGTTGTTGTTCCGCTTGTATATCTTCGATGATGCCCTGTTGATTTTTCAGATCGATCAACAAACTCTCAAGATCCTCAATTCCCGTTCCTTGCATCATTTGCTCATAATTCCGCCGCATTTTGCGCAGCTTGGCCCCTTGTATGAAATTCCATATCAGCAGCCAGAGTAAAATGACGGCAACCCCGGTGACAATCCATGCCAGCTGATCCGAGAAAAGTTTACTCCACTCCTGCATGTTCTTCTCCCCTATATTTAAGTATCACTTGCGATAGCCTGTACCGCTAAAATCAATTGTTCAACTTCCTCCGTCGTCGTGGTGTATCCGAAGCTTGCCCGTACCGCTCCCCCTTGCGTTGTCCCCGCCGTCATATGTCCCAAAGGTGTACAATGGTAACCCGCCCTTACGGCGATGCCATATTTCCGGTCCAGGAGGAAGGCAACCTCCGAGGCATCCCGCCCTTCCAAGGTAAACGCAACAATTCCGGTTCTCGGCAAGTCCAACCCCGGCCCCAAAACAGAAACGCCCTTGATCGTCAGCAGAGCGGGTATGAGCTTCTGAGTCAGCTGCCATTCATGCTCATAGATAGCTGCAACACTATGCTCCAAAACATAGTCCACACCTGCACCTAATCCGGCGATTCCTACGGCATTTTGAGTTCCCGCTTCATAGCGATCCGGACGAACCGTCGGCATCTCCAAAGCTTCCGATTGGCTCCCCGTCCCCCCATGCATAAGGGGCTCCAAATCGACATCCGGATGGATGTATAGTCCCCCGGTCCCTTGCGGTCCCATCAATCCCTTATGTCCGGGAAAAGCCAGCAGGTCGATCCCCATCGTTTGCACGTCGATCGGATATCCCCCAGCAGTTTGCGCTGCATCCACCACGAATAGGGCACCGTGTTTATGGGCGAGTTCCCCCATTTCCCGAATAGGAAGAATGCACCCCAGCAAATTTGAACTATGCGCACATACGACCAGCTTTGTATTCGGACGAAATGCTTTAGCCATTTGTTCCAGATCAAGATTCCCATCCGGGTTGACGGTGATATAATCAACCGATATATTCCGGGTTCGTTTCAGATACTCCAACGGCCTTCGGACGGAGTTATGCTCCACCATGGTGGCAATCGCATGATCGCCTGACCTTAGGGACCCTTTGAGCGCCAAGTTTAACGCTTCCGTAGTATTGGAGGTGAAAATAAGATCGTTCGGGTTATCAATATGAAACAGCTCGGCCAACTTCGCTCGAGTTTGAAACAGGGTTCGCCCGGCCTGTAACGCCATCCCATAATTTCCCCGACCCGAGTTTGCCGATGGTCCATTTAGTATTTCCAACATAGCTTTCCCTACACTAGCGGGTTTGGGCCATGAAGTGGCGGCATGATCCAAGTATATCAGGGGCTGCTGCTTCACATCGTCCCTCCTCTCCTACCGATCCTTCGAGAACACGCTAAGAATGCAATGACATACCCAACTTCCTAATTATAAGGCGGTCTATGCCCTTTAGGGAAGCTGAGTATGTCATTCGTTTAATTCAGCATATCGAGCAGTCGTTGCAAGTCTTCTTTGCTGTAGAAATTAATTTCAATTTTCCCTTTTTCCTTGTTTGACGACTTAATTTTTACGGTCGTCTTATAACGGCTGCGCAAGCTTTCTTCCACTTCATCAATGTAAGGATCCCGCTTCTTGCTTACCGTTTTTTGCTTTTCCTGCTTATTCCGATCCAGCTGTTGAACCGCATCCTCCAGTTCACGTACACTCCACTCATGGTCAATACATTGCTTGGCTAACTGTTTAATCTTACCAGGATCTTTCAATCCCACCAATGCACGAGCATGCCCCATAGATAATGTTCCACGTGAAACATATTCCTTTACTTCATCCGGTAATGACAATAACCGTAAGAAGTTCGCAATATGAGAGCGCGACTTACCTACCTTTAAGGAAAGTTCTTCCTGGGTTAATTGAAATTGATCCATTAAGCCTTGGTAAGCAACAGCAACCTCCATCGCGTTCAGGTTCTCCCGCTGTAAGTTTTCGATTAAAGCGATCTCCATGACTTGCTGGTCGGAAAAAGTGCGCACAACAGCCGGAATTGTAGTATTTCCGCAAAATTGTGAAGCACGGAAGCGCCGTTCCCCGGCAATAATCTCATAACCTTTAAGTACGCTTCGCACAATAATCGGCTGGATGACGCCGTGTTGACGAATCGATTCGGCTAATTCCCGGATCGCCTCTTCATCGAATGATTTTCTCGGCTGGTAGGGATTGGCGCGTAACTGATTCAACGGAATTTCAATAACCTTATCATCTTCCTGTACCGATAGTGACGGAATTAATGCATCGAGTCCCTTCCCCAAGCGTTTACTCATAGGAAACCACTTCCTTTGCCAACTCTAAATACACTTCGGCGCCTTTCGACTTGGGATCATAGGTAATAATGGACTGACCATGGGAAGGCGCTTCACTTAACCGAACATTTCTTGGAATGACCGTTTTATAAACCTTTTGCTGGAAGTACTTTTTCACTTCCTCAATGACCTGGATTCCCAAATTGGTTCGGGCATCGAACATGGTCAACA
This sequence comes from Paenibacillus faecis, assembly GCF_008084145.1. GTDB lineage: Bacteria > Bacillota > Bacilli > Paenibacillales > Paenibacillaceae > Fontibacillus > Fontibacillus faecis. Next base: position 821,578 of record NZ_VSDO01000003.1, read on the forward strand.
GAACCCCTTCAATTTGCAAAGAAGTATTCAAATGTTTTTGAACAAGCCGTACCGTATTCAATAACTGGCTTAGTCCTTCCAACGCGTAATACTCACATTGAATCGGGATTAACACCGAATCCGCAGCGGTCAAAGAATTAATGGTAAGAATCCCCAGCGATGGTGGGCAGTCGATTAAAATATAATCGTAAAGATGTTTGACCTGCTGCAGCGACTTCTTTAATCGAACTTCACGCGAAATCGTCGGAACCAGCTCTATTTCAGCCCCCGCCAACTGAATGGTGGCCGGGATAATATGCAATCCCTCAATTTCAGTGGGCAAAGTAGCCTCTTGCGGGTTGACTTCATTAATCAACACATCATAAATGCAATTGGCTACATCCGCTTTATTTACTCCAACTCCACTGGTGGTATTCCCTTGCGGGTCTATATCGATGAGGAGCACTTTTTTACCGATCGATGCGAGTCCCGCTCCCAAATTAACAGAGGTCGTCGTTTTGCCGACGCCTCCTTTTTGGTTAGCTATGGCAATTATTTTAGACAATCCATTTCACCTCAATATAATAGAAGAATCTCTTTGTAGAATAATGTGTGCGTTAACTAAGTTGTTGCTACAAAAAGACCACAGCGCTCCTGGCGAGTACCCTTTCCGATTGAACAAGAAAGCTCCATCCATTTCCCAAAAAGAAACTGACCTCAGACCTTTCGGTTCCGGTCAGTAGCATGTCTGCTATCTCTTTGGAATTTGAATGACAATTTCATAATGATCTTCATGGTCCTTTTCGGCCGTTTTAATGGCCAGACCCGAGCCGGACACCATATCAATCGATTGACGAATCGTATTTAAGGCCAGTCTGACATCCTTGGTAAAAGAAATTCGTCTGGAGGCCTTCTTATTCTTAGCCGCTTCCTTATAGAAAGCAATTCGAGCTTCCGTTTGTTTTACATTTAATTCCTTGGAGATCACTTCTTCCAGTACTTTCATCTGCAGCTCTTCGGAATCCAAGGAAAGCAAAGCTCTGGCGTGCCGCTCCGTTATTTTCCGTTCCATTAATGCGACTTTAACGCCCTCGGGAAGTTGCAGCAATCGTATTTTGTTCGCAATGGTGGATTGGCTCTTCCCTAACCTTTGTGCCAAACTTTCTTGCGTGAGTTGATGCAAGTCGATGAGATTTTGGTAGGCAAGCGCCTCTTCTATAGCCGTTAAGCCTTCACGCTGCAAATTTTCAATCAAAGCGATCGAAGCCGCCTGGGAGTCGTTGAAATCCCGCAAAATAGCCGGGATGGTTTCTAATCCCAATTTTTTAACTGCCCGCCAACGTCTTTCACCGGCGATAATCTCGTACTTGTCATTTCGATATCGTACAACAATCGGCTGAATCACCCCATGTGTCCGAATCGTCTGACACAACTCATCGATCTTCCCATCATCAAAAATAGTCCGGGGCTGGTACGGGCTTCCGACAATGTTCCCCACCGGAATTTGCTTAACTTCATCACCGTTCGTTCGTTCGGTTAAACCAAACAATTTAGAAAATTGTTCTTTCATTCCGCAGATTACCACCTAATTTCATAGTGACATAAGGCACACCTTGGCAGCACATTTTTCAAATGAAAATGCGTTGTGCTACCTATACTAGTGAGAATCCTTATGTATAAAACCCTCCTCTGAGGTCGAACCCCAGCAGCAGGGAATATAAGGATAACCCATCATTGAAGCAAAATGCCCCGACAATGATTCGTGATACATCTATTCTACCACTTTTTTCTCTATAATCCTATTCTCTTATTTAATGATTTTTTAGGAGAAGTCACGTAAAAAAAAGCCCCTAACAAATTGTTCCACGTGAAACAAAGAGTTAGGAGCATGCTTGCTTATCTTGTTATACAATAGGCTGCTTTAATGGAGTTCCCGCTTTCCTCGGGTATTTCTTTGGCGTGGGAGCCGTTTTGCCGACAATAATGATGTGCCGGTCGGAATTCTCCATCGGCAGTTCAAAGTGATGGCTTGATTCAAGCTTCCCTTTAAGTTCGCTTAAACTGCGTTTTGCCTCTCGAACTTCTTCCTCCGGGTCGCTTCCCTTCATTGCTGCGAATTTACCTCCGGTCTTCACAAAAGGCAGGCAAAACTCATTAAGCACCGCCATTCGAGCGACCGCCCGCGCGGTAACCAGATCAAAAGAGTCCCTGAGCCCTTCCTTTCGCCCCAAATCTTCCGCGCGCCCGTGAAGGAGTTCCACTTGGGATAAACCCAGCTTATCCACTACGTTCTGCAAAAAATGAATTCGCTTATTCAAGGAATCAATAATCGTCAGCTTTATGTGCGGAAAGCAAATTTTTAAAGGAATACCCGGAAACCCTGCACCGGAACCAATGTCAGCCAAAGTTTGCACCTCATCCATCGGGATATAAAAAGAAAGTGTGATGGAATCATAGAAATGCTTGATATAGACTTGATCCCGCTCCGTAATCCCGGTAAGGTTCATTTTTTCATTCCACGAAACCAGCTCTTGAAAATAGGTCTCGAATTGATCCATCTGCTTGGGGGAAAGATCGATCTTATGCTCCAACAGAAGGGAGTGAAAACCGGTTTGTATCGTATCCAATAGATCAACCTCCTGCAGCCGTTACCCGATTATAATGCTCCAGATAAACGAGGAGTATCGAGATATCGGCTGGTGTAACGCCAGAGATTCGGGAAGCTTGGCCGATCGAGATCGGACGGATTTTCGCCAGCTTTTGCCGGGCCTCCATCGCGAGCCCATGAATATCTTCATAATTAATATTCTCAGGTATCTTCTTCTTCTCCATCTTTTGGAGTCTTTCCACATGAAGCAATTGTTTTTCAATATAACCCGCGTACTTAATCTGTATCTCTACCTGCTCCTTCATTTCCTCGTCCAATTCCACCTCGGACGGGAATAAGTTACCCACATGTGCATAAGTAACTTCAGGCCGGCGAAGAATTGTCAACAAGTTGCTTCCATCCTGGATCGGTGCCGAGCCGATGGATTCAAGCAGCGGATTAATCTCCGAAGGACGAACTTTCGTCTCCCGCAACCGTTCGATTTCTTTCTCAACTTTTTCCTTTTTATCAATAAACTGGTTGTATCTCTCCTGCGTAATCAACCCGATTTCATATCCGATCGGAGTTAAACGCAGGTCTGCGTTATCATGACGCAAAAGCAGGCGATACTCCGCCCGTGAAGTCAACAGCCGGTAGGGCTCGTTTGTCCCTTTCGTAACCAGATCGTCAATCAGGACGCCGATATAGCCTTGAGAACGGTCAAGGATCACCGGCTCTTTGCCTTGAACCTTACGGGCCGCGTTAATCCCCGCCATAATGCCTTGGCCGGCGGCTTCCTCATATCCGGAAGTTCCATTGATTTGCCCTGCCGTAAACAACCCCGGCACACGCTTCGTCTCCAGCGACGGCCAGAGCTGCGTAGGAACCACGGCGTCATATTCGATGGCATACCCCGTCCGCATCATCTCCACATTTTGCAGGCCAGGTATGGACCGAAGCATTTGCAATTGAACATCTTCCGGCATACTCGTCGAAAATCCTTGAACGTAATACTCCGACGTGTTTTTCCCTTCCGGCTCCAGGAAAATTTGGTGTTTCGGCTTATCCGCAAACCGGACGATTTTGTCCTCGATGGAAGGACAGTACCGCGGCCCCGTCCCTTCAATCACCCCGGAGAACATGGGTGCCCGATGCAAATTCGCATTGATGATATCATGCGTCTCGGAAGACGTGTACGTCAACCAGCAAGGCAATTGCTCGTTATCCGAGCTTTTCGTTTCATAGGAGAAAAACTTCGGCTTTTCATCTCCCGGCTGAATCTCCGTTTGCGAAAAATCGATGCTGTCCTTGTGAACCCGCGGCGGCGTGCCTGTTTTGAACCGCACCAATTCAAAGCCCAGCTCCTTCAAGTTTTGCGACAATCTCACCGAAGGCTGCTGGTTGTTCGGTCCGCTTTCGTACATAAGCTCGCCCATGATGATTTTGCCGCGTAAATACGTTCCGGTGGTCAGCACCACGGCCTTAGCCCGGTATTCCGCGCCTGTCTTGGTGATCACACCGACACATTGACCGTCCTCGACGATCAGCTCCTCCACCATACCTTGACGCATCGTCAAGTTCGGCTCCCGCTCCATCGTTTCCTTCATCGTTTGCTGGTACAAAAACTTGTCCGCCTGCGCCCGCAGGGCATGAACGGCCGGTCCTTTCCCCGTATTCAGCATCCGCATTTGGATAAAAGTCTTGTCGATATTGCGGCCCATTTCCCCGCCGAGCGCATCCACTTCGCGTACCACATGGCCTTTCGCCGGACCGCCGATCGAAGGATTACACGGCATAAACGCCACCATATCCAGGTTGATCGTGATCATCAGCGTGCTGCAGCCCATCCGGGCCGCCGCCAAAGCGGATTCACAGCCGGCATGACCCGCCCCTACGACGATAACGTCATAACTTCCGGCAACATAACCCATCTTTTAAACCTCCTAAAACGTAAGTGTGAACCTTGATGAACTTGTATGACTCACTTCGTGTTCTCCACACGTATATTTTAAATTTAAATTAATCCATCAATCTCCATCATCATACCATGATCCGCCGGATTGCATACGCTGGAATCATTATTTTCCCAGACAGAATTGTGAAAAAATTTGATCGATCAGCGCATCCGGCGCGGAATCCCCGATCACTTCCCCAAGCTGTTCCCAAGCCAAACGCACATCGATTTGCAAAATATCGATCGGAACTCCGCTGTCTGCCGCCTCATAAGCGTCGGCCAGCGACTGCTTGGCTTTCTTCAACAGCGCGATATGCCGGACATTGCTGACATAAGTCAAATCGCCGGACTCCAGTTTGCCTCCAAAAAACAGTTCCGAGATCGCATCTTCCAAATGATCCAATCCCTCCTGGGTTTTGGCGGACAATTCGACCACAGCATTTTCCGGGAAATAATGAGCGATTTGAGCGCGATCCAACTGCTGAGGAAGATCGATTTTATTTAACAGCACAAGCGTCGGTCTGTTTTTCAATTGCTCCATCAGTTTCAATTCATCCTCATGCAGCGATTCGGCACTGTTGAGGACCAGCAAAATCAAATCCGCTTCCACTACGGCCGCCTTGGACCGTTCCACGCCAATCTGCTCCACCACGTCCATCGTTTCCCGGATTCCCGCCGTATCGAGCAGCTTCAAAGGGATATTGTTAATCGTGACATACTCCTCGATCACGTCGCGCGTCGTTCCCGGAATATCCGTGACGATCGCTTTATTTTCACGGGCCAGCGCATTCATCAAGGAAGACTTCCCTACATTCGGGCGTCCTACAATGGCTGTAGTAATCCCTTCCCGGAGGATCTTGCCCTGGTTTGCGGTTTTCAGGAGCCCGTCGATTTGCGATGTTACTTCCGTACATTTGTCTTTGATGAACTCCATGGTCATCGATTCCACATCATGCTCGGGATAATCGATGTTCACTTCGATATGCGCCAACGTCTCCACCAAACTATGCCGCATGGCGTTGATTCTGCGCGACAAGTCGCCTTCCACCTGCTTCAAGGCCACGGAAAAAGCCCGGTCGGATTTCGACCGGATCAAATCAATAACCGCCTCCGCCTGCGACAAATCGATTCGTCCATTCAAAAAAGCGCGCTTCGTAAACTCCCCCGGCTCCGCCAGGCGAATTCCCCGCTGCAACAGCAGCAGATCCATCACGCGCTTTACCGATATGATGCCCCCGTGCGTGCTGATTTCCACCACATCTTCGGTCGTAAAAGAACGCGGCGCCCGAAACAAAGAAACGAGCACCTCTTCCAGTTTCTCGCCTGTCTCGGGGTCCACGATGAAACCGTAATGCACGGTGTGGCTCTCCGCCTCCGATAATGCCGTTTTGGAGCGGAACAACCGCCCCACTTCGCCGATCGCTTCCGGGCCGCTGACCCGGATCACGGCGATTCCGCTCTCGCCGACCGCAGTCGAGATCGCGGCTATTGTATCGCTTAGCATGATATATCACCTCGATTATTGATAGTTAGTGCTGTATGGGTGAATCCTTGGCGCTGCGCAAGTCGCCAAAACCTAATTCGTGAATCCTGGGCGCTCCGCAGTCCGAATGATCTTCCGATCGCTGTTGCCCTTGGATTGCTTCATCTTCCTCAACCTTAAGCAGCGGCAATCCAACGGCAAAGGCGAGCGCTAGCGCTTCTCCAGATTCATTCGGCCCTGCTCCGCTGGTGATTCACCGTGCTTGCCAAACCTAAAATCGTGAATCCTTGGCGCTGCGCAGCCCGAATGATCTTCCGATCGCTGTTGCCCTTGGATTGCTTCATTCACCTCAACCTTAAGCGGTGGCAATCCAACGGCAAAGGCGAACGCTAACGCTTCTCCAGATTCATTCGGCCCCGCTCCGCTGGTGATTCACCGTGCCGGCCAAAACCTAAAGTCGTGAATCCTGGGCGCTGCGCAGCCCGAATGATCTTCCTCACCAATAAGTATATCCTAAGCGACTGAAAGTCCCGATTTTGATATGCCCCCTCATCAGCAAGCGCATCCCGCAGGGACAGCGTCTCCTTCCCCTAACCTTACTCCCCAACCACTAACTTACCGCCCTTTCTCCTGCAGGAGATCTACCCTAAAGCGTGCCCCAACGGGGAGAAAAGCGGCTATCACTTCCATCGCCCGCCCGGGTGCACCGAAAGCAGCAGTGTCTCCAACCCTCAGGTAGCCCAGGTGCACCCAAAGTAAGACGGACCCGTAGGGGGAAAAGCGTGCCTATCGCCACAGTTAAAGCGCATCCCCGTAGGGGACAGCGGGCAGGAGCGCCTCTGTAACTCCTACGTTCCTCCCCTTGCGGGTGTCCCGAGGGCTGCCAGCCCTGGGGGCCCTCCCTTACGGTAAGGGAGGGTTTGGGTGGGTTGAGATCCCTCGCAGGAGCTCTACCCTAAAGCGTGCCCCAACGGGGAGAAAAGCGGCTGTTTCCACTACAGTCCGCCCGGGTGCACTCAAAGTAAGACGGACCCGTAGGGGGAAAAGCGTGCCCACCACCATAGTTAAGCGCATCCCCGTAGGGGACAGCGGGCAGGAGCGCCTCTGTAACTCCCACGTTCTTCCCCTTGCGGGTGTCCCGAGGGCTGCCGGCCCTGGGGGCCCTCCCTTACGGTAAGGGAGGGTTTGGGTGGGTTGAGATCCGCTGGTTGAGGCCCTGTATTTAAAAGAAAAGCAATGACATTTGCCGGAGCAAGACGCCATTGCATTTCACGCTTCATTTGCTTTGCTTCAATGTAATCACGACCCGCCGGTTAGGCTCGTCGCCTTTGCTGTACGTTTTGACCTCCGGATGATCCTGCAGTTTGGAATGGATCACTTTGCGCTCCTGAGGAGACATAGGTTCCAGAGAAACTTCCTTTCGGGTGCGAATGACCTTGGCGGCTAGACGCTCGGCCAAATCCTCCAGCGTCTTCTTGCGCCGTTCCCGGAAATTCTCGGCATCCAGAGTCAGACGAATAAAGCTGTCCGAGTACCGGTTGGCAATGATATTGGCCAAGTATTGCAGCGAATCGAGGGTTTGGCCTCTGCGGCCGATCAGCACGCCAAGGTCGCTCCCTGAAATGTTTAGGACCGTACTGTCTTTCCGGTGAACGATCTCCACATCGACATGAATGTCCATGCTTTCACCGACGTCCTTGATGAATGACGCCGCCGCTTCATAAGGATCCTGTCCAGGGGAAGCCTCTCTCTCGGGCTGCTCCTTCGGGAACACCGTCGCATGCTTCTCCGGGGTGGTCCCTTGCGGCGGAACCGATGACTCTTGCTCGGAAAGTAAAGTCAATTCGACCTTGGCTTCCTTTACGCCAATCAGTCCCAGGAATCCTCTTGATGGCTGCTCCAACACATTCACGGTGACTTTGTCCTCGGTGGTGCCGAGCTTAGCCAATCCTTGTTTTACAGCTTCTTCAATGGTTTTTCCTGACGTCACGATCTTGTTCATTTCGATTTTTTGGCCCCCTTGGCACTTTTACCGGGATGACCGGCTTTTAAATTCGAACCGCCCTTTTTCGGCTTTCCGGAAGGGACTGAGACTGAACCCGCTCCAGCGGCATTGGCGGCGACAACCGGGTCCTTCTTACGATAAATAAAGAAGTTCTGCCCGATGGTGTACAAGTTACTGAAAATCCAGTACAACGGAAGCGCCGCGGCAAAATTCATCGCCATGACGAAGATCAATACCGGGTAGATAAACATCATGAACTGCATCGGGCCCTGCATGCCGGCCGGGTTCATGTTCGACATCATCTTCGTTTGAATGAACGTCGTCAACGCCGCGATGATCGGCAGGATGTACCATGGATCCGGCTGGCCCAACTGCAACCAGAGGAAGGAATGGCCCGCGATCTCCGAGTTGTAGTAAATCGAGTTATATAGAGCGATGAACACCGGCATCTGAATGATAAGCGGAAAACAGCCGGCCATCGGATTAACCTTGTTTTCCTGGAACAGCTTCATGGTTTCTTGCTGCTGTTTCTCCGGGTTGTCCTTATACTGCTCGCGGATCTTCTGAATTTGCGGCTGAATCGCCTGCATCGCTTTCGAACTCTTAACCTGCTTGAGCGTAAGCGGCAAAATAAGCGTCCGCACGATCAGCACCATCACGAGGATGGCCAAGCCATACGCCCCGCCGAACCATTCCGCAAACGTATCCAAAGCAAAAGAAAAGTAATAAACGACATTTCTCGTCCACCAGGAACCGCTTGTCCGCATGTCTTCGGTGGTACTCATGTGATTGGCCGGATTCGCGCCACACCCCGCCAAGACGGCCATCAGACCGATTGCGAGGATGAGCAGGAGCCATTTCTTTTGATTTTTCGTAAGACGCGACACTTCAAAACCCCTCTCTTAACCTATCCATACAACGTAAATCATACCATATTTAATGGGACAAAGAAACAAGCACGCTTACCGTCCGGAAGGCTTGAGCAGCGCGGCTTTGCGCAGGACATGAAGCACGCTCTTCTCCAGTTCTTTGTACTCCATCCCGACCGCCCCGTTGCGGACGATCAGAATCAGGTCCAAATGATCCCGGATTTCCGGTTCATGCAGGCGGACGATCTCCTTCAACATGCGGCGCATCCGATTGCGGACGACGGCATTGCCGATCTTCTTGCTGGCGGAAACGCCGAGCCGGAAACGCTCGATTTCGGGCCGGGTCGAATAGTAAACGACGAGCTGACGATTGGCAAAAGATTTTCCGTACCGGTAAACCCGGTTGAAGTCTGCCCGATTTCGTAATCTCAACTTTCTGTGCACGAGCTTCTTCTCCTCGGTCAAGCCCCTGAAGGGCTGGCTGTCATTGTAGTTATAGACATGTCCCATCTGCGGCAAACGATACAAAAGGACCCCACAAAGTTAGGCGGTTACACCTCTTCTTCTTCAAGACGACTTTGCGGGGCTCCGGTTCAAACACATCTATGACAATGTAAAAAAAGACCACCGTAGTGGTCTTCATGCACGCATTACGCACTCAATACTTTTCTGCCTTTTTGACGGCGAGCAGCGAGAACCTTACGGCCGTTTTTCGTGCTCATTCTTTTGCGGAAACCGTGAACCTTTTTACGTTTGCTCACATTCGGCTTAAATGTCGGTTTCAATGTATTGCACCCCCTTAACAGGAATCGATCACTGTATATTTACCATTTTCATATCCACAGAAAATGCCTTTTTACATTTAATCATAACCCCCCTGAAAAGTCAACAGAGCCCGGCATTTCTTTTTGGGCGTCTTTTGCGTTTTTCGGGGCCTGTGCATAGTTTTTTGAAAAAAGTTTTCCACAACCCTCTAGTTTTTACGCGGGAATAGAAGTTATGCACATGTGGAAAACTATTTGCAGGACATTTCGCCTTGGGAAATCGCTTTCTTAAAGTGATTTACAGGGACCATGTAGAGGAGTAATATAAAAAATAAGTTGTATACAAGTATACCAATTAAGAAAGGTGTTGAATTTTATGAAATTAGGCATGGTCGGTCTTGGCAAAATGGGGTACAACCTCGTGCTTAATCTTCTGCATCATCGGCATGAGGTGGTGGCGTTCGACATGAACGGCGAAGCCGTCCAAAACGCCGCCAAGCAAGGTGCGGTTCCCGCGTCAAGCTTGGAACAGCTGGTCCAATCGCTGGAGGCTCCCCGCATCGTTTGGGTGATGGTCCCAGCCGGTCCCGCCGTTCAATCGGTGGCGGACACGTTGATCCCCCTGCTGTCCCCCGGCGACATTGTGATCGACGGCGGCAACTCGCACTACAAAGATTCGCTGGCCCTCGCCGAAAAATTGTCCGGCCACGGGATCCACTTCTTTGATGTGGGCACTTCCGGCGGCGTGGAAGGCGCCAATCAAGGCGGCTGCTTCATGATCGGCGGAGACGAGGCGATTTTCCGGACGATCGAACCGATCTTCAAGGATATCGCGGTCGATAAAGGTTATCTGTACGCCGGTAAAAACGGCAGCGGCCATTTTCTGAAAATGGTGCATAACGGGATTGAATACGGCATGATGCAGGCGATTGCCGAAGGTTTCGAAGTGCTCGAGAAAAGCCAGTTCGACTATAACTTCGAAGATGTGGCCCGCGTCTGGTCCAACGGTTCGGTGATTCGCAGCTGGCTCATGGAACTGACGGAGCACGCTTTTTCCAAGGATCCCAAGCTCGAAGGCATTCGCGGCGTCATGAGATCCTCGGGCGAGGGTAAATGGACGGTTGAAACGGCCCTGGATCTTCAAGCCAGCGCTCCGGTCATCGCCCTATCCCTCTTTATGCGCTACCGCTCTCTTGAAACCGACACGTTCCACGGCAAAGTCGTTGCCGCCCTTCGCAACGAATTCGGCGGACATGCCGTGGAATCGTCCAAATAAAGGGGACGGTTTTATGAAATTCCCGTCTTCCTGGCTGAAGGGCAGCTCCTTGGGCGAATTTATCGCTTGCGAGCTGCGCCTTCAAATTATTAACGGCACCATTCAACACGGGACCGTCTTGTCCGAGAACCGCATTGCCGCCGAGTTCTCGGCAAGCCGTTCTCCGGTCCGTGAAGCTTTGAAAACGCTGTCCAGCGAAGGGCTGATCACGTTGCAGCGAATGGGAGCCGTCGTTAACGGCCTGCAGGTAAAGGATATCGAGGAGCTCTACGACGTCCGGTACTTGATCGAAAGTTTCTCCTGGCGTCGGCTTGCCTCCACCGATCCCACGCCGATCATCGCCAAGCTCCACCAAATTGTCGACAAGATGGAGCTAGCCGCCAAATATCGGGATGTCGTGGAGTTCGCTTACCAAGACCTTACCTTCCATGAGCACATTATCACCGCGGCCAACCATGCGAGGCTGATGCACCTTTGGTCCAGCATCCGGCCCATTGTGATGACCGTGATGTTGATAACGACCGAAGAGGTTTTGTCCGAAGGCGAGGCAAAAATCAACTATGTCGTGGAGAAACACCGCAAACTGTTGAAAGAACTGCAATCCCAGGACCCGGCGGTCATCGCGGCCGGGATTGAAGAGTATTTTGCCGATTCAATCAACACCGTGCATACCAGCATGAAGGAAACGAAATAGTAGTAAAAAAGGGTAAAATAGAAGGAGGACCACCATGAGCACGTTATTCAACATGAGCCACAACGCCACCTTGTTATTTTGGACCCTGGTGACGATTGTCTTTCTTGTCGTTCTTATTTCCAAATATAAATGGAATCCATTTGTAACACTGCTGATTTCGGCCTTATTGCTCGGCCTGCTGACCGGCATGCAGCCGCTGGACGTCGTCAGCTCGATTACGAGCGGGCTTGGAGGGACGCTGGGCACGATCGCGATTGTTATCGCTCTTGGCACCATGCTCGGCAAAATGATGGCCGAATCGGGCGGAGCGGAAAAAATCGCCACGACGCTTGTGGACCGGTTCGGGGAAACGAAAGTCCACTGGGCGATGATGGTTGTCGGATTTATCGTCGGGATCCCGGTCTTTTTCGAGGTCGGCGTCATTCTTCTGATCCCGATCGTGTTTACGGTAGCCAAAAAAACGAAAATGTCGCTGCTGCAAATCGGGATCCCGATTTTGGCGGGACTGTCCACCGTACACGGACTCGTCCCCCCGCATCCGGCTCCGATGATCGCCATCGACGCGTATGACGCGGACCTCGGCCGCACGATTCTGTACTCGCTGCTGATCGGCTTTCCGACCGCCATTATCGCGGGTCCCCTGTTCGGCCGATTCATCGGGAAACGCATCGTCCTGGAACCGCCCGCGGAGCTGGCGGAGCAATTTGCGGTCAAAGGCTCCCGCAAGCTGCCGGGCTTCGGCATCACGCTGTTTACGATTCTGCTCCCCGTCCTGCTGATGCTGATCGGATCGATCGCCGATATTCTGGATCCGGAGGCCACGCACAGCTTTACGCTGTTCTGCGAATTTATCGGCCATGAAATCATGGCTCTGCTGATCGCCGTTGTCTTTTCCTTTTTCTCGCTCGGTTTCTCCCGGGGCTTTACGAAGCACGAGATTTCGAAATTTACGAGCGAATGTCTGGCCCCGATCGCCACAATCGTCCTGATTATCGGGGCGGGCGGCGCCTTCAAACAGGTGCTGATCAACAGCGGCGTCGGCGGCGCTATTGCCGAACTCGCCACAGGGGCGCATATTAACGTCATCCTGTTCGCGTGGTTCGTCGCCGCCCTGATCCGCGTAGCGACCGGGTCGGCCACCGTCGCCATGACGACCGCCGCGGGGATTGTCGCCCCGGTTTTGGCCCTGTCGCCCGGCGTCAACGTCGAACTGGTCGTGCTGGCCACCGGGGCCGGTTCCATCGTGCTTTCGCACGTAAACGACGCGGGATTCTGGATGGTCAAGGAATTTTTCAATATGACCGTTCCGCAGACGTTGAAGTCCTGGACCGTCATGGAAACGATCCTTTCGGTCGTGGGCTTGGCACTGATTCTACTCGTTAACGCTTTTTTCTAAAATTATTAATGAAACGAATTATTCAAACCTGGAGAGAGAGGGTAATATCGGATGGAACAAACTGCTTATATGATCGGTGTGGATATCGGTACGACGAGCACCAAGGCGGTGCTGTTTGAAGAGAACGGGACCATCGTCGCCTCCGCCAATGAAGAATACCCGCTGTATACCGACGCGGCGGACGTCGCGGAGCAGGAACCGGAGGAGATATTCACCGCCGTCCTGAATGCGATTCGGCACGTCATGAACCAAAGCAAGGCGGCGCCCGAGCGCATTCTGCTTGTCTCCTTCAGCGCGGCGATGCACAGCGTCATCCCGGTCGACTCCGCGGGCAAACCGCTGATGAGGTGTCTCACCTGGGCGGACAATCGAAGCGTCGAATGGTCGAAAAAATTAAAAAACGAGCTCGGCGGACATGAGATTTATCTGCGCACCGGAACTCCGATCCATCCGATGTCTCCGTTGACCAAGCTGCTCTGGCTGCGCCATGATAAAGCGGATATTTTTGAACAAACCAGCAAATTTATTTCTATTAAAGAATATGTCTTTGCCAAACTGTTCGGCGAGTACGTCGTCGATCATTCCATCGCCTCCAGCACCGGGCTCTTGAACCTGGAGCGGCTGGATTGGGATGAGGAGGCGCTGCGGGTCGCCGGCATCACGCCGGAGCAATTGTCCACGCTGGTGCCGACCACGCACGTCATGAACCGGCTGTCGGAAACCTATGCGGAGAAAATGGGCCTCCTCCCCTCCACCCCCTTCGTCATCGGGGCCAGCGACGGCGTGCTGTCGAATCTGGGCGTGAACGCCATCGACCCCGGAGTGGTCGCGGTTACGATCGGAACAAGCGGCGCGATTCGGACGGTCGTCGACCGTCCGAAAACCGATCCCAAGGGCCGCATTTTCTGTTATGCGCTGACCGAGAAACATTGGGTCATCGGCGGAGCGGTCAATAACGGCGGCGTGATTTTCCGCTGGGTGCGCGACGAATTCGCCGCCTCCGAGGTGGAGACCGCCAAACGTCTGGGCATCAGCCCTTACGATGTGCTGACCAAAATCGGCGAACGGGTGAATCCGGGGGCGGACGGACTCCTGTTCCATCCTTATTTGGCCGGCGAACGCGCCCCGCTCTGGAACCCGGACGCCCGCGGCTCGTTCTTCGGTTTGACGCTGCATCATCAGAAAGAGCATATGATCCGCGCCGTATTGGAAGGCGTCATCTATAATCTGTACACCGTACTGCTGGCGATGGAGGAACAGATCGGACAGCCGCAAAAAATCCAGGCCACCGGCGGATTCGCCCGCTCCCCGCTCTGGCGTCAGATGCTGGCCGACATCTTCGATCAAAAGGTCGTTATTCCCGAGAGCATCGAAAGCTCCTGCCTCGGCGCAGTCGTACTCGGGCTGTACGCGCTTGGTAAAATCGAGTCCTTTGACGTCGTTTCCGACATGGTCGGCGGCACCTTCGAGCATTCGCCGATTCGAGAGCATTCGGCGGTGTACAAAGAACTCCTCCCGATTTATATCCGGATCTCCCGCAAGTTGGAGGAAGATTACGAAGCGATCGCCAAATTTCAGCGCGGTCTAAAATACGAGTAAAGAAGCGATAAAAAAGACGGTATCCGAAGTTGCTTCGGAGGACCGTCTTTTTTTGTCTCTAGAAGTATTCACAACCCTCATTTGGGAATATGTCGGACTTTTGGATATCCTGTGTATAATTTTATACGGATTCACTCGGATTCTGTCGAAATTTAAACAATTTATAAACAATATGTAGTGGTGTGGGTTAAAATTATACACAAGTTATTGAATTTGTGGATAAAAAACAGCAACGCATTGAAATATAAGGCTTCTTTTGCTATGATTATATTGTTTTCGGTGTGAATATCTATTTTGAAACCACAAATTATCAACAGCCTGTGGATAACATTGTGAACAATTCAAATTTATCCATGTTTATAATCATTCCACTTTACTGACTCATGGGGATAAACGTCCCCTTTATTTATGTTTTTTCGACCCTTTCTGCATGGCTCATGCCACAATTGGAAGATTTAAAAGGAGTGACCGTCTGTGGATAGCCATACCTCCGATCTATGGCAGCAAATCTTATCCATCATTAATACAAAACTCAGCAAACCCAGCTTCGATACCTGGTTCAAAGCCACCAAAATCGTATCCCTGAACGATCGGTCGATCGTCATTTCCGCGCCCACCACATTCGCCGTGGAATGGCTGGAGAGCCGCTATACGAAATTGGTCGCAACCACGGTTTACGAATTTCTCGGCAAGCAAGTGGACGTATCCTTTGTCATTGAGGAATCCGCCGCTCCAGAGCAGACGCAGGTATACAAGGAACCCCCTGCGCCCGTCCAAGCGGAGGAAAGCGTTTCCAATATGCTGAATCCCAAATATACCTTCGATACGTTCGTTATCGGTTCCGGCAACCGGTTCGCGCACGCTGCCTCGCTAGCCGTTGCCGAGGCGCCGGCGCGCGCCTACAACCCGCTTTTTCTATACGGAGGGGTAGGTCTCGGCAAGACGCACTTGATGCACGCGATCGGTCACTACATTTTGGAGCACAGTCCAAGCAGCAAAGTGGTCTACATCTCGTCCGAGAAATTTACGAACGAATTCATCAACTCCATTCGCGATAACCGTGCGGAGAGCTTCCGGAACAAGTACCGGAACATCGATATCCTGCTGATTGACGATATTCAGTTCATCGCCGGCAAGGAATCGACGCAGGAGGAGTTTTTCCATACCTTTAACGCGCTCCATGAGGAACGCAAACAGATCATCATTTCCAGCGACCGGCCGCCCAAGGAAATTCCGACGTTGGAGGAACGGCTCAGATCCCGGTTCGAATGGGGGTTGATCACCGATATCCAACCGCCCGATCTGGAAACGCGGATCGCCATTCTGCGCAAGAAAGCGAAAGCGGAGAATCTCGACATCCCGAATGAAGCGATGATGTATATCGCGAATCAAATCGATACGAACATCCGGGAGCTGGAAGGCGCTCTAATCCGTGTAGTGGCGTACTCTTCCCTCATCAATCAGGATATCACCACCCATTTGGCCGCCGAGGCCCTGAAGGACATCATTCCGTCGAGCCGGCCGAAGATGATTACGATTCAGGATATTCAGCAAAAAGTCGGCGAATATTACAATCTGCGGCTTGAGGATTTCAAAGCCCGGAAACGGACCAAGGCTATCGCTTTTCCCCGTCAAATCGCCATGTATCTATCCAGGGAATTAACGGATTTCTCGCTTCCCAAAATCGGGGATGCCTTCGGCGGACGGGATCATACCACGGTCATTCACGCCCACGAAAAAATATCCCAGCAGCTGAAAACCGACCAGGATCTCTATAAAGTTATCAACAACATTACGGAGAAAATCAAAAATTCATCCTGAATAAGCTATAAGCCTATGCACATGATATTCACATGTGGATAGGCTTCATTTCATATATTTTATGTCGTTATCCACATATTCAGGGCCCCTACTACTTCTTCTATATATTTAAAAGATATACATCATCATAAAACAGCGGCGATTGCCGCCTCGGGAAGAGCAGGACAACCCACGCTGAGATCAGCCGGCTTCTCGGACACGGTTTCTGGGTTTCTCGTTACTATGAAATTTGATGGTTTATTAGCGAGAATTGCATTTACTTGCTAAAATCAAATATATGCAGATTAGGTCGAGCATATGCTAAAGAAGTAGAGTTTTATTGCTAAATAGGGGTGGAACTCCGAAATTGTAGATGCAAAGCACCGCCGGCGGAGTTATAAAGTTTAACGGGAAAATCTCCCGCTAAAGTACCGCTTTTGGTATTAGGATCGGATTTAGCTGGAAAAGTTCCATCTATTTGGCGGCCCTACCGCCAATAGACGCAATTTCAAACGAATTAACGGGAGGTTTTCCAGCTAAATCACCTCTGCAGCCGCGTACGCACCAAATTAGCGGGAATAAATCCCGTTAATTTGAAAATGCAGGCCAAGAGTGTGAAACGCCCCTTTGGACCGTTGTCGAATATGCAATTTTAAGATACGAAGTAAGTTTTATTGTAATGGTTATTCCAGATGCTATGTTCCATAAAACTTTTAGGAGTTGAAGTTATGAAAATCCGCGTTTTAAAGCATGATTTGAACGAGTCTATCCAGCATGTGGCCAAGGCGATCTCCAGCCGCACCACGATCCCGATCTTGACGGGGATCAAGCTGGAGGTAAACTTCCAGGGGATGACGCTGACGGCGAGCGATACCGATATTTCCATCCAAGCGTTTATTCCGGCGGAAGATCAGGAGAAGCAAATCGTGCAAGTCGAACGTACGGGCAGCGTAGTGCTGCCGGCGAAGTTTTTTGTGGAAATTATCAAAAAACTGCCTTCCAACGAAATCGAAATGGAAGTGGGCGAAGGGTTTAAAACGCAAATCCGTTCCGGTTCCACCGATATTCAGATGGTCGGTCTGGATCCCGAAGAATTCCCGGTTCTGCCGAATATTGAAGAGAATCAGGTGATCTCCATTCCGGGAGACCTGCTGAAAAATATGATCAAGCAAACGGTGTTCTCTATTTCGACTAATGAGAGCTCCCCGATTCTGACCGGTGTGTTGTGGAATTTGAGCGATAACCAGTTCAAATTCGTCGCTACCGACCGTCACCGCCTGGCCAGCCGAACGGCGGGACTGGACGATGCGGAAGGCGTGCGCTTCAGCAATATCGTCATTTCCGGCAAGACGCTGAATGAACTCAGCAAAATCGTTCCCGACCAGAACACACGGGTGGACATCGTCGTGGCGGACAACCAGGTGTTGTTCAAAATTGACCGGGTACTCTTTTATACCCGTATTTTGGACGGGACTTATCCGGATACTTCCAAGATTATTCCGACAACCTATAAAACAGAACTGGTTCTGGATACAAAAAAATTAAGCGAGTCCATTGACCGCGCTTATTTGATGTCCCGGGAAGAGAAAACGAATATCGTCCGGCTCCAGACGCTGGAGAACGGAACGATTGAGATTTCCTCCAGTTCCTCCGAGCTGGGGAAGGTCACCGAGCAGCTGGATCTGGCGGAATTTACGGGCGATCCGCTGCGGATCTCGTTCAACTCCAAATACATGCTCGATGTGTTGAAAGTGGTGGAGAGCGAGCAGCTTCACATCGGTTTCACCGGAGCGATGAGTCCGATCATCATCAAGCCGGTGGACGACAGCCAAAGCCTCTATCTTATTCTGCCGTACCGGACTACAAACTAAAGAGAGGTCGTTGGACACACGATGAAGACGATTCCGATTTCCAGTGAATACATCAAACTGGATCAATTTTTGAAACTGGCCGACTGCGTTTCGACCGGCGGCATGGCCAAGGCGCTGCTGCAGGAAGAAGCCGTCAAGGTAAACGGGGAGCCCGAGAACCGGAGAGGCCGGAAGCTGTACCCGGGCGATACGATCACGGTGGAAGACTGCGGCACATTCCAGGTCGTCCGCGGCGAGGAGTAGGTGCCCCCTGGCCTTTAGAGCCGGGGGATGCGAGGAGGGCCGGGATACCATTGTTTGTTAAATCGATATCACTTGCGAATTATCGTAATTACGAGGCGCTGTCGCTGGATTCCTTCGGCAGCGTCAATCTCATGATCGGGCGCAATGCCCAAGGGAAGACCAATCTGCTGGAGGCGCTGCTCGTGCTTGCGCTCACCAAATCGCACCGGACGGCGAAGGACAAAGAATTGATCTCCTTCGGCAGCGCCCAGGCTACAGTGTCGGCGGAAGTGGAGCGGAGATACGGGGCGGTAAGCCTCGAACTGCGCTTCTCGCAGCAAGGGAAACGGGCCAAACTGAACGGCCTGGAACAGCGGAAGCTGAGCGATTTCATCGGGGCGCTGAACGCCGTGATGTTCGCCCCGGAGGATCTGGAGATCGTCAAAGGAACCCCCGGGGTCCGGCGGCGGTTTCTGGATATGGAGATCGGGCAGGTGCAGCCCAGCTATCTTTTTCACCTTCAGCAGTATCAAAAAGTGCTCGTTCAACGCAATAACCTGCTGAAGCAGGCGTGGGGGGCCGGTCCGGAGGTTACCACCATGCTGGAGATATGGAATGAACAGTTGGCGGAGCACGGTGTTAAAATCATCAAGAAAAGGAAACAATTTATAAGAAAACTGCAAAAATGGGCTCAGCAGATTCACGAAGGGATCACCGGGGGCGGGGAAAACCTGAAATTATCCTACCTTCCGTCCTTCGGCGAGGCCGAAGAAGAAGATGAAGCTGTCTTATTGGAGCAATTTATGATAAAGTTATCACAAACGAAAGATCAGGAGATCCGCCGCGGAATGACCCTTTCGGGTCCGCACCGGGACGATTTGGCGTTTCATATCAACGGAAATGAAGCCCAAAGCTTCGGCTCTCAGGGGCAGCAGCGGACGACGGCCCTATCACTTAAACTGGCGGAGATCGAGCTGATTCACGAGGAAATCGGGGAGTACCCCATTTTGCTGTTGGACGATGTCCTGTCCGAGCTGGATCCATACCGCCAAACTCAATTGATCGAAACGTTTCAAAGCAAAGTGCAGACGTTCATTACGGCAACCGGGATTGAGAGCCTCAATGCCAGCCGTCTTCAGGACGCCAGCATTTTTCATGTTCAAGAGGGACAGGTCCATCCATAGAGACGGGGAGGGAATCGCGTTGTACATTCATCTGGGCGGGGAGAAGGTGGTCCTCTCCTCGGAAGTGGTGGCGATTTTCGATATTTCGATTGAGAAATCTTCGAAAATCTCGAAGCAATTCGTCAGCCATGCCATCAAGGAGAAGCAGGTCGTGCGGATCGGGGAAGAGGAGCCCAAGTCGATTGTCGTGACCGGGGATGCCGTGTACTACTCGCCGATTTCCTCCGCGACGCTGAAGAAGAAGAGCAACGTTTCATCCATGATTTAAATCCACCCGACACAGAATTTATAGAAGTAGGTGAAGGCAGTGTCTATGAACGAGCAATCGTATGATGAGAGTCAGATACAGGTACTGGAAGGTCTTGAAGCGGTACGCAAACGGCCGGGGATGTATATCGGGTCGACCAGTTCCCGCGGGCTGCATCATTTGGTTTGGGAAATCGTCGATAACAGTATTGACGAAGCCTTGGCCGGCTATGCGAACAAAATCGATGTCACGGTTCATGAAGACAACAGCGTGACCGTGGTCGACAACGGTCGCGGCATTCCGGTCGGGGAGAATCAGAAGCTGAAGAAATCCACGCTGGAGGTCGTCATGACGGTTCTTCACGCCGGGGGGAAATTCGGCGGCGGCGGATATAAAGTATCCGGCGGTCTGCACGGGGTTGGTGTGTCCGTCGTGAACGCCCTGTCCGAGAAAGTGCTGGTTCAGGTTCATCGGGACGGTCATATTTACCAGCAGGAATACCGCCGCGGGACACCGCAATACGATGTCAAGATCGTGGGCGATTCCTCGATTACGGGAACGAAGACGACGTTCCATCCCGATCCGGAGATTTTTACCGAAACTACGGTTTATGATTATAATACGCTGCTGACGCGGATTCGCGAACTGGCGTTCTTGAATAAGGGCATCAACATCTCCCTGACCGACGAACGGACCGGTGTTTCCGAGTCGTTCCATTACGAAGGCGGGATTATGGAGTACGTGAAGTTTTTGAACCAAAATCGGGAGGTTCTGCACGAGCAGCCGATTTATGTGGAAGGCCAGCGCGATATGGTTCAAGTCGAGATTGCCTTGCAATACAACGACAGCTACACGGAGAATATTTTCTCGTTCGCCAACAATATCAATACGCATGAGGGCGGCACGCACGAGTCGGGCTTCAAGAGCGCATTGACGCGGATTATCAACGATTATGCCCGCAAGAGCAGCGCGATCAAGGAGAATGACTCCAACCTGACGGGGGACGACGTTCGTGAAGGCTTGACGGCAATTATCTCCGTCAAGATTCCCGAGCCGCAGTTTGAGGGGCAAACGAAGACCAAGCTCGGCAACAGCGAAGTGCGCGGGATTGTCGAGTCCCTATTCTCCGAGAAGCTGCAGGAATTCATGGAGGAGAACCCGGCGGTCGCCCGGCGCGTTCTGGACAAAGCGCTGCAGGCCTCACGGGCTCGTGAAGCCGCCCGGAAAGCGCGCGAGCTGACCCGGCGCAAGAGCGCGCTTGAAGTCAGCGCCCTGCCGGGCAAGCTGGCGGACTGCTCCTCGAAAGACGCGTCCATCAGTGAGCTCTACATCGTCGAAGGCGACTCGGCGGGCGGTTCGGCCAAGCAGGGCCGGGATCGTCACTTCCAGGCGATTCTGCCGCTGCGCGGGAAGATCCTGAACGTCGAGAAGGCCCGTTTGGACCGGATCCTCGGCAACGCGGAAATCCGGGCGATCATTACGGCGCTCGGCACCGGGATCGGCGAGGAATTCGACATTTCGAAGGCACGGTACCATAAGATTATCATTATGACCGATGCCGACGTCGACGGCGCGCATATCCGCACCCTGCTGCTGACGTTCTTCTTCCGCTACATGCGGAAGATCATCGAAGCCGGGTACGTATACATCGCGATGCCGCCGCTCTTCAAGATCGAGCGGAACAAGGTTGTTCGCTATGCCGGTTCCGAACGCGAGCGCGACGAAATCATCGCGGAATTCGGCGAGAACGCCAAGTTCAACGTACAGCGCTATAAAGGTCTCGGAGAGATGAATCCCGAGCAGCTGTGGGAAACGACGATGGATCCGGAAAGCCGGACGATGCAGCAGGTTTCCATCGCCGACGCGATTCAGGCCGACGCCATCTTCGACACGCTGATGGGCGACAACGTCGAGCCGCGGCGCGACTTTATCAATGAGCATGCAAAAACGGTCAAGAACCTCGATATTTAAAGGACCGGACAACAAACAAGTCAAAATTAGCGTGAAGATGATCAAAATACCGTCATTTCGATGACGGTATTTTTTTTATAATTTTTTTGAAATGAAAACAACGTCTTCGCCTAACTCACTCGAAACGAGGTGTTTAAGATGTCATCGACGCAAGCTGCCCTAAAGAAGCCCCCGGCTTCGAAGCCGCAAAAGATGCGCTCCCTGCAGAGGGGGGAGACGCTGGCCGGCCTCCTGTTCGTCAGCCCGATGTTGATCGGCGTTTCGGTTCTGGTGCTGCTGCCGATTATCGCGACGGTCGTGCTGGGCTTCGCCGACTGGAACTTCGTTCAGGGCTGGGACGGTATTCGCTGGATCGGGCTGCAAAATTACGAGCATTTGCTCAGCGACTCCATGTTTCTGCGCTCGCTGCGCAACAACCTGATTTTTTTGCTGACGGTCCCGGTCTATATGCTCATCTCCATGGTGCTGGCGATTCTCATTGACCGGTACGTCTACCTGAAGGGGTATTTCAAGGTCGCCTATTTCATGCCGTACATCTCCAACATCGTGGCTGTCGCGGTCGTGT
The DNA here is from genome assembly GCF_008084145.1 of Paenibacillus faecis. GTDB lineage: Bacteria > Bacillota > Bacilli > Paenibacillales > Paenibacillaceae > Fontibacillus > Fontibacillus faecis. The sequence continues at coordinate 844,044 of NZ_VSDO01000003.1, forward strand.
GGCAGGTGCTGTTCCAGCCTTCCTACGGTCCGATCAATGAAATGCTGAAGGCGCTCGGCATCTCCGATCCGCCCAAATGGATCGCCGATCCGAACTACGCGCTGATCTCGATCATGATGATTTCCGTCTGGATTTCCATCGGCTTTAACCTGATCATTTATATCGCCGGCCTGCAGGCGATTCCGAAAGATCTGTACGAGGCGGCCGACATCGACGGGGCCAACGCCTGGGTTAAATTCCGCCGGATTACGCTGCCGCTGCTGTCGCCGACGTCCTTTTTCCTGCTGGTCACCGGGATCATTTCGACGTTCAAGGTATTTGATATTATCGCGGTGATGACGCAAGGTGGGCCGATCGGCTCGACGACGATGATGGTCTGGTACCTCTACGATACCGCCTTTGTCAACCTGAAGGTAGGCTATGCCTCCTCCATCGGGGTCGTCCTGTTCGCTTTCGTCATGCTGATCACGCTGATCCAATGGATCGCCCAGAAAAAATGGGTCAACTACTAGCCGGGAGGAGGAAATTCGATGCAAAAACGCATTTCAATCCATGGGCCGAAGCTGGGGTTGACCGTGGTCATGCTTGCCGTTAGTATTTTGTTTCTGCTTCCGTTTTTTTGGATGCTGATGACGTCTTTCAAAATCGAGAAGGATGTGTTTGTATACCCGATTGAGTGGATTCCGAGACAATGGAACGCGATCGCCAACTATAAGGAAGTGTGGTTCGGCCAGTATCCGTTCTACCTGTACTACTGGAATTCGATCAAGGTCAGTCTGATCACGACGTTGATCTCCTGTTTCGTCTCCAGCCTGGCCGCCTATGGATTCTCCAAGATCCGGTTCGCCGCGGGGCAATGGCTGTTTTTGATCGTATTGGCCACCTACATGATTCCGGGACAGGCGATTCTGGTGCCGCAGTTTATTTTGTACCGCAATATCGGCTTGTTCGACAGCCACCTGGGGCTTATTCTCATCGGCAGCTTCAGTGTGCTTGGAACATTCATGCTTCGGCAGTTTTTTATGGGAGTCCATCAGGATTTCATCGAATCGGCCAAAATTGACGGAGCCGGGCACTTCCGGATCTTCTGTTCGATCGGTCTTCCGCTGGTCAAGCCGGCGGTGGCCACATATGCGATCCTGCGTTTTATCTGGACGTGGAACGATTATCAGAACCCGCTGATTTTTTTGCGGACGGACAAATGGTTTACGCTGCCCCTGGCCATGCAGAAGTTTACGTCCATGAGCGGCGAGTTCTACTCCCTGCAGATGGCCGGGGCCGTCTCCGCGATCTTCCCGCTGCTGCTGATTTTTATCATTGGGCAGAAGAGCGTGATCCAGGGCATTGCGCTGGGGGGCGTAAAGGGATAGGCCAAAGAAGTCAAAATATTTTAAATAAAGTAAATATAGTGGGATTCGTCTTTTGTAAGCGTTTTATATAATGTGAGCTAACCGGAATTTAATATGAGGAGGGGTTCATGGATGATGAAGAAACGTGGGAAGACGCTGTTGGCAGCCGTGCTGATGATGAGTCTGTTGTCCGCTTGCGGCGGCGGGAACGGGGGAACAACGGCCAATGGGGGAGGGGATTCTTCGGCAAGCCCGGGAGCGGGCGGGGGAAGCGGAGACGGCCAAAGCATCAACCTTCGCCTGTACACCTACGGGACGGAGGAGGCGTACAATTGGAATCATACGCTCCGCGCTTATGAAGAATCCCATCCGGGCATCAAGATCGAATTGGTTCAGCTTAGCGAGAAAGGCGATACGCAAGAGGCCTTCAAAAAGCTGGACCTCGAGGCTGCTTCTTCCGCGCAAATGGACATTCTCATGTTCAGCGATCCGGCGGGTTACGCCCAGCGTGTGGCCTTGGGCATGGCCGAACCTTTGGATGAGTTTATCGCCAAGGACGGTTTTAAAGTGGAAGAGGACTATAAGGTCGACACCCGTTTGAACGGGAAGGTTTACGCGCTGCCGGGGAAGTTCAATCCGTGGTACGTCCTTTTGAACAAGAATCACCTGGAGGAGACGGGATTGGAAGTGCCTGCCGATTGGACCTGGGCGGAGTTTGCCGATTACGCGAAAAAGTTAACCCAGGGCGAGGGGGCGTCCAAGCGCTACGGCACCTATTTCCATGGGCCCCAAGCGGGGGGATGGATGGAATACTTGAAACTGATGATGGAGAATCAGCCGGAGAACGCCGACTTTCTGAAGGCCGACGGTTCGTCCAATCTGGATGACCCCAATTTCCGAAAAACCTTGGAACTTCGCGTACGGATGGAAAAAGAGGATAAGTCCTCCGTCCCATACACGGATATGATTTCGCAGAAACTGGCGTACCGGACGCAATTTTTTAACGAGTCGGCCAGTATGCTGCTGATCGGCAGCTGGATGAACACCGAAATCGGCGGAACGGACAAAGTACCGCTGAACTTCAATGTCGCCGTGGCGCCATTTCCGAAGAACACCCCCGAGGACGAAACCGGCTTGACCCCGGTAACTACCGACTACGTGGCCGTCGCCGCCAAATCCAAGCATAAGCAGGAGGCGTATGACTTTGTCCGGTGGTATACGACGGAGGGGCAGATCGTGCAGGGCAAAAACATCCCGGCCTGGAACCAGGTCGGCAGCGAACAGGTTCAAGGCATTATCGACACCATCTTAAGCGGGACGAAGAATCCGGAAAAGGTGGACAAAAAGTCGCTGGTCGATACCTTGATGGTGTCCAAGGCTTCGGCGATCATTCCGCCGGCTTCTTATCAGTCCGAAGTCTATGAAGCGATTAATGAGGAATACGAAAAGCTGATCCTGGGCAATCAGGACATCGAAGCGACGATCAAAAACAGCCAGGAGCGCGTCGCCAAAATCATTGAATCCAACCAAAAATAATTTGCTATAATGATTCAAAAACAGGGGACGGAAGCATCGTCCCCCTCTTTGTCCAAGGGGGCCCGGTCCGGTATGTTGGAATACCTGAACAAAAGGCTGCCGCGGTCGATCCGCAGCAGGCTCATCCTCGCTTCCCTGGCCTGCATTCTTCTGCCGGCGGCGTTTACGCTCAGCATCTATAATTCGCTCACGGAGAAGGCCGTGAGACAGCAGGCGGCAACCAATGCGGAGAATGCGCTGGAACTGGTCAACGGATCGGTAACCCAACGAATGGGGGGATGCTCAATATCGTGAATTATATTCAGGTCAATTCGGGCCTGAATACCTATTTCAAACTTGTGGCGTCCGGAAATGAGGGCGGTGATCCGTACAGCCGTTTTACGGAAGCCAATCGGGTACTGGAACAGCTCGACAGCTTGACCGTGCTCGGGGAGCGGAGCTATGTCACCGTCCTTTTGACGAACGGGTCGTATTATATGAATTATTCGGTAAGCGATTACAATCCGCTGGACTGGATGGACCGCCCGTGGTTCGAGAAGCTTAACAGCTTGCGGGGGCTGGAGTCGTATTGGACCGGACCCGAGCCGACGACCTTCAATTACGACAAGTTCGATCACCCCTACCAAATATCGGTGGCCCGTCCCCTGAGGCGCGGAGATTCGGAGATTTACGGGTATGTCATCGTCACGGTGATGGAGGATCAATTCAATCAGATTTTTCGCAAATTGTCGGCCGGACAGGAGGTCCTCCTGACAGATGCTGCGGGAACGATTGTTTCCCATCGTAATCCTGAGCGGGTCGGAGCCTCCTTTACCTATGCATCCCCCGAAGGGGATGCCCGGTCTTCCTTGATCCGCAAAGGGAAGGAAACTTACCTGCTGACCGAACGAAATATCCCTATGGCGGGATGGCGGCTCATTATGATGCAGCCCTACAAGGAGGCCATCGTCAATATCAGCTCGATTTTCAATAAAGTGTTCTTGTTTCAAATGGTCTCGTTCGCCGTGTTCCTGCTGATTCTGATTTGCCTTGTTCGTGCGTTTACCCAACCGCTGGTTCGCCTAAGTAAAGTGACCACGGCGGTGCAGCGGGGAAATCTGGAGGTCCGTACGGGGGTCCGGGGAAACGACGAAATCGGCCGGCTCGGCCTATTGTTCGACCAAATGCTCGACCGGGTCAAGGAAATGATCGCGGAAATTTCCGCAAGTCAGGCCCGTAAGCGTAATGCCGAACTCAAAATGCTCCAGGCCCAGATCAACCCCCATTTTTTATTCAATGTGCTGAACTCGATCCGCATGAAAATCATGAAGCATGGCGATCTGGAGAGCGCCAAAATGGTGGGGTCGCTCTCGGTACTCTTGCGAATGACGGTCAGCCGCGAGGAGGACGAAATTACGCTGCATGAAGAGATCGATCTGGTCTCCCATTACGTCAGCCTGATGAATTTGCGGCAGCGGGAGGCGGCTCTGCTGGATTTGCAGATCGATCCGGAGGCGTTTCTCGTGCGGGTACCGCGGTTTATTCTGCAGCCAGTGGTGGAGAACGCGCTCATTCACGGGCTGCGGCAGCGGGCGGGATTGATCACCATAAGGGCGGTTTTGAGGGCCGGAGAGGTCATTCTGTCGGTATACGACAACGGAGGGGGAATGCCGCCCGAACGGCTTGCCGATATCCGAACGAAGCTGGCCGAAGGGACGCTCCCGGCGGAAGGCCAAGAACGGGGCGGCCACTTTTCGGGAATCGGGCTCCATAATGTCGCGGAACGGATGGCGATGATCCATGGCGAGGCATTCCGCATGCATATTTCCAGCGAGCCGGGGAGCGGCACGGTTATAGAAATGCATTTTCCTCAAAGGGAGGGAGCTCGCGATGTACAACGTGATGCTGGTGGATGACGATTATCCTGTGTTGGAGCTGCTGTCGGAGACCATTCAGTGGGAGCGGCTCGGCCTGAGGTTAATGGGAACGCATGAGAACGGCTGGAACGCCTGGGAACATGCGCAGCGGGAAATGCCGGATATTCTGATCACCGATATCGGGATGCCGAAGATGGATGGGCTCGAGCTGTCGGAAAAGATTCGCGGAATCCGGCCGAACGTGAGAATCGCGATTTTGTCTTGTCATCATGAGTTTGACTATGCCCTAAAGGCGATGCGGCTCCGGGTCCAGGATTATTTGCTGAAGGATACGCTGGTTCCCGAGGATCTGGCGGCGCTGTTGGCCCGGTTCAAGGAGAGCATCGAGCAGGAGCATCAGATCGGCTGGGAACAAACCCGGATGAGGCACCTGGCTGCGGAAACCCGCGAACTGCGGAAGGTCCAGAAATTCAAGCTTTTTATCGATCAGCCGCTCCTGTTTCCCGGTCAATGGACGGGGGAGCTACGGGAATACGGCCTATTTACGGAAGGACGCTTCTGTCTGCCTGTCGTCGGACATCTGGAGGATTACTCCTCGGTGAAACAGCGATTCACTTCGGACGAAACGCTGCATTTTGCCGTGAGCAACGTCATGAACGAGGCTATGGAAAATCTCGAGCCGAGAGGGGTCCATATCGGTTATCAGGCGCGGACTTCATTATTGCTGTTTTCTTACCGTCCGGGCATCCAAACCAATGTGTATGAGACAGCGTCAGCCGCATTAAGGGAAATCGGAGTCACCTTGAACCGGGTGCTAAAGATCCGCATGTCCTTCATTCTGGGGCAAGGCTGCGCTTCACCCGTCGAGTTGAAGGCTTCCTTGGGAGAACTGCTCGGGGAGGGGCAGCGCTTCTACCTTGAACCGGGGACGATTTCAAAGCGGGAAAAGCCCCTTCCCGTTCCTCCCGGAGGTCCGCCGAATCTGTTTGCCGAATACGGCCGGGCCAGCCAGGAGCTGCGGGAGGTGCTGCTCGGATCGCGGCCCTGCCGGGCCACCGAGGTGGCGGAGGCCTGGATCGGACGCATCCGCGAACGGCGTTATCCACCGGAGATGGTCAAGGATTGGACGCTCAAGCTGCTGCTGGACTTAAAGCTGAAACTGCACTCCTTGCAGGCGGTCCGTCCTTCCTATTCGGCCGATACGCTGCACAAGGAACTGATGGATATCGCCTCCTTGGCGGAACTCCGCCAATGGCTGATTCACCATTTGACCGGGATCGCCGGCTTGAAAAACGCGGGGTCCGGCATGAGCAAGCGGCCGGAAGTGGCGGAAGCCTGCCGGTACGTCTCGCTGCGTCTTCATACGCGAATCTGCCTGGATGAGGTGGCGGAGCATCTCTATCTGAATCCCAGCTATTTTAGCAGGCTGTTTAAGAAGGAAACCGGAATGACGTTTATCGAATATGTGACGAGCATGAAAATGGAACGGGCCAAGGAGCTGTTGGATGCCACAAACCATACGGTCGGCGAGATCTGCGAGCGGCTGGGCTACGATAATCAGAGCTATTTCATCAAGACGTTTAAGTCCTATGCGGGAATGACGCCTGCCGAATATCGGGGATAACTTCATGCGGCCCGGCCTTTTTCAGGAAGGGAGGTTGGATATGGACCATTTGGACAGAAGGACCCTCCGGGAGATCGTGGATCGCATGGCACCCGCCGATTTGCATCTTTACTATGTTTCGGGGGATGCGGCGAAATTTTGGCGAAACGTACGAGCGCACGAGGCTTACCGGCAAGATCTTGAGGAAATCGAATCGGAAGGAGAACGATTGTTGGGGGAAGAGCTGCCGGAGCTGGGCTACGGGTTGTTTTCCATTTTTCGGGATACCGGGTCGCGACTGGAGTATGAGCGGGTTTATTTTGAGCGGAGGAGAAGATTGAACACCTTTGCCTTGCTTTGTTTGTCGGCCCCTGACTCCATGCTCTACGAATCCCATCTCCATGAAGCGATCTGGTCGATTTGCCGGGAGTACAGCTGGTGTCTGCCCGCCCATTTAGGCGAGAACGACGATCCGGTACAGTCGATCGACTTGTTCTCCGCTGAGACGGGATTCACGCTCGCCGAAATATCCCTGCTCCTTGGTGAAAGGCTGCCGAAGCGGTTACGGTATCTGATCGAGGGGGAAGTGAATCGGAGGGTGCTAGGGCCGTTTTTGGCAGGCGGGGGGTATTCTTGGGAGAGGGCCACCCACAATTGGTCGGCGGTGTGTGCGGGGTCCGTCGGGGCCACGGCATTGCTGTTGGAGTGTGGAAAGGAAGCGCTTACCGACGTGCTGCTCCGGGTCCAGGCCAGCCTGGAGTGGTATTTGCGGGGATTCGGTGAAGATGGGGCCTGTCTCGAAGGGCTCGGTTATTGGAATTACGGATTCGGCTACTTCGTCTATTTCGCGGACCTGCTGCGTTCAAGAACACGCGGTGAATTGGATTGGTTCGCTCGGGGGAAGGTGCGGCGAATCGCGTCTTTTCCGCAAAAATGCTACCTGGGAGGAAGGGCGGTCGCCAATTTTTCCGATTCGCCGCCTACCCATCCGATCCAGGTGGGGCTCTCCCATAAGCTGGCGGAGTACTATCCGGAATTGGAACTACCGCCTGCGGATCTGCGCGCCGATTATCGTGACGACCACTGCAGCCGATGGGCCCCGGCGCTGCGAAATCTGATCTGGCGAAATCCCGCCGCTATCGGAGGCAAGCGGGAGTGGGACAGCGCCGCCTGCTATATGCCCGATGCGCAGTGGCTCATCTCCCGCTACCGGAGTCCAGCGGGAATGTTCGGGTTTGCCGCCAAGGGAGGGCATAACGGGGAGCCGCACAACCACAACGATCTCGGCCACTTTATGCTGCTGGCCGACGGAGTGGCGCTGGTGGCGGATCTGGGGTGCGGGGAGTACACCGCCGACTACTTCGGGGCCGGCCGGTACATGTACGCCTGCAACGGGTCCCAGGGCCATGCGGTTCCCGTGATCGACGGACACGGGCAGGAGGCGGGCGAAGAACGGGCCGCGGCGGTGCTGGAGGCTTCCACAGGGGAGATGGAGGACAGGTTTAGGCTGGAGCTTGCCGGAGCCTATCCGCGGGCTTCCGCGCCGAAATCATACATCCGCTCCTTTGCATGGCATAAATCGGAGCTGCCGGTGCTGGAGCTGCAGGATCTGTTTCATTTTGCCCGGCCGCCGGGATCGCTGATCGAACGGATTGTCACTTTGGCTCCGTCGGCGATCGATCAGGCTCAGGGGGTGGTTATTCTGTCGCCCCCGCAAAAGGAGACAGGGGCGGTTTCGGCCCGCAAACTGCGGTTGCGGTACGATCCCTCCCTCCTCAGTGCCCGTGCGGAGGAGCAGAGCTACCGGGACCATTTTGGCCGGGATACGGTTTGGTATGCGCTAGATTTCCACGTGGAACATCCGCGGGAAGAATTTCAAGTCGGTTTCCGGTTCGAATTTATTTGATGATTAAGCCAAATGAAAGGGGAGCAGGTAACGTGACGGAAAACCTTGCATGGGCGGAAGAGGCCTGGAATCAGGGGCTGACAAAGACGAGGCACAACAGCCGGCGTATAGGAGCGGGATTTCCCCACGCCAGTCAAGGGGGAAAATACGACTTGGCGGAGCCCGCCTGGTGGACGGCCGGGTTTTGGCCCGGCATGCTGTGGCTGTTTTATAACGGCAGCGGAGACGACTCTCTGAGAGCGTTGGCCGAACAATGCGAAGCACAGCTGGATGAAGTGCTGGACGCATTCATCCGTTTGGACCATGACATCGGTTTTATGTGGACGCTGACGAGCGTGGCCTCCTTTAAGCTGCTCGGCAGCGAAACTTCGAAGCTTCGCGCTCTGAAGGCGGCGAATTATTTGGCCGCCCGGTTCAATTTGAAGGGGCGGTACATCCGCGCCTGGAATCCCTGGTATGAAGGGGACGAGAACGCCGGTTGGGCGATCATCGACTGCTGCATGAATATGCCGCTGCTGTTTTGGGCCTCGGAAACAACCGGAGATCCGCGGTTCCGGCATATCGCCGAGGCGCATATGGATACCGTCCTGACTCAGTTCGTCCGTCCCGACGGCTCGGTCTATCATATCATCCGGTTCGATCCGGTAACCGGCGAGCGGATGGAAGGTCTCGGCGGGCAGGGCTATGCGCCGGAGTCGGCCTGGTCCCGGGGAACCGCCTGGGCGATCTACGGGCTTACGCTGGCTTACCACCATACCGGGAAGTTGGATTATCTGGACGCCGCCAAACGGGTCGCGCATTTTTTCCTGGCACAGCTCCCCGAGGACCATGTGCCCCATTGGGATTTCCGGGCCCCGGTGGAGGCGAGGATTTACCGGGACTCCTCCGCCGGGGCCTGCGCGGCCAGCGGCCTGCTGCTGCTGGCTGAGAAGTTGGGCGAGACGGAAGGGGAGGCTTACCGCGGATCCGCCGAACGAATCCTGAGGTCGCTGTATCAAAACTACGGAACTTGGGACGACCCGAACGAGGAAGGACTGCTCTTACACGGAACCAGCCACTACCCTGAGGGGAAAAACATCGATGTTCCACTGATTTACGGCGATTTTTTCTATGTGGAGGGATTGGCCCGTTTAACGGGGAAGGGCCCTTTTTATTGGGAATAGGCGGGGGATAAGAGGCTGAGAAAAAGTTAACGTGAGGTTTTCCCGTACATGTTTAGCGAGACCAAGAATGAGAGGAGCGATAACCTATGAGTCGGCATGCCCAAACGCTGCAGCGGAATCCGCTGCGGACGAAACAGGACCTTCAGGCGGCACTACAAGAGCTCACGGCCCCGCTGCGCCCGCATTACAGCGAGGGAAAAGCCCGGTTAAGGCTTGGTGTCGCCGGGGCGGGATTCGACGCCTCCATCGCCGAAATGGAGGGTTTCTCCCGCGTGTTGTGGGGCTTGGTTCCGCTGCTCGCCGGCGGCGGGGAGGATGACCTCTGGGAGGTTGTGCTCGAAGGGATTCGCCACGGCACGGATCCCGCACATCCCGAATATTGGGGCGAGGTGGCCGACTATGATCAGCGGCTGGTGGAAATGGCGGCGTTCGGGTTTGCGCTGGCGCTGATTCCGGAAAGGATTTGGGGGCCGCTGAATGAGCGGGAACGTACGCATTTGCAGGAATGGCTCGGGCAAATCAACCGGCATCCTTGTTACGACTGTAACTGGTTGTTTTTTAATGTGTTGGTGAATTTGGGTCTTCACAAAGCGGGACTCTCTTACGATAAAGGGCAGTTGGAGGCCAGTCTGGACCGGATCGATACGTTTTATTTGGGGGATGGTTGGTACAGCGACGGTCCCGGGGGGCACAGCGATTATTACGTCCCGTTCGCCATTCACTTCTATGGGCTGCTTTACGCCGTCCTGATGAAGGAAGGGGACCCGAAGCGGGCGGCCGTCATCCGGGAACGGGCCGGACGGTTCGCGGCCGACTTTCTCTACTGGTTCGCGCCGGACGGGGCCTCCCTTCCTTACGGGCGCAGCCTGACTTATCGTTTCTCGCACGCGGCTTTTTGGGGAGCCATGGCTTACGCGGAGATGGAGGAACTGTCCTATGGGGTCCTAAAGGGGCTCGTTTTGCGGCATTTCCGCTGGTGGTTTCGGCAGCCGATGCTCGATGCGCAGGGGCTGTTGACCGTGGGGTACGCCTATCCGAACCTGGTGATGGCGGAAAATTACAACTCGCCCGGCTCGCCCTACTGGGCATTAAAGGCGTTTCTGCCGCTGGCCTTGCCGGACGATCACCCGTTCTGGCGGGCCGAGGAGATGCCTCTTCCGGCGGGACCGGCCATGTCGGTGCAAAAGCCTCCGCACCTGGTCGTTTGCCGCCGGGAGGAGACCGGGCACGTCGCCGCCTTTAACAGCGGGCATCGGTCGACGAACGAGCACACGCACACCTCGGCAAAATACGAGAAGTTTGCCTATTCCACGGCGTTTGGGTTCAGCGTCCCCCGAGCGGAATGGGGGTTGTCCCAAGGGGCCTTCGATTCGATGCTTGCGCTCAGCGAAGGCGATCAACTGTTCCGGGTCCGCCGCCGGAATGAGGAAACCTGGATCGATGGCCACCTGCTCTACGCCCGTTGGATGCCTTGGCGGGATGTCGAGGTGCAAACTTGGATCGTCGCCGGCTTGCCCTGGCATGTCCGAATCCATTGCGTAAATACATCCCGCGAGCTGGATGCCGCCGAAGGCGGCTTCGCCCTGGGATTGTCCCCGCAGATGGACCGCTTCGAGAAGGCGGCCGGCGTGACCGTCCGATCGGCGCAGGGCAGCGTCGGGATACAGTCCCTGCTCGGCTATGAACGGGCGGAGCTTGTCTACCCGAACGCGAACACGAATCTTCTTCATCCGCGTACGGTGATCCCGGCTTTACGGGCCCGTCTGTCGCCGGGGGCGCACTGGTTGGCATCCGCCGTGTTCGGCGAGCCGGGGCAAGGAACGGTTCCTGGCCTTGAGATCGCCGAATTGGACCTGGATGCGGCTCTCGCTCGGCTTGGCGTGAAGGTAGGCGATACCGCTATTGAAGTTGAGAAAGTGGACGGCCAGATTACCGTTATCAAGTCGTACTAAAAAACAAGGGAGTTTACAGCTCAAAACTAAGGCGGTCTCCGGTTACAGGTGAATTCACCCTGCCTGCGGAAAACCGCCTCTTCTTATTTTTTCAGACGGCCATAGGCGACCGCATAACGGCGGATTTTTTTGTAAATGTCCTTATCGGGGAGAAATTTAAAAGGAAAAAGAGCGGGAAGGGTATTTACTTCCAAAATCCAGATTTGATGCTGTTCGTCAATAGCGATATCCAGTCCGATTTCTTTCAGATTCGGGAATTTGCCGGCGAGCTGCCTCGCCGCCCGGACACCGAGCAGTTTCATCTCCTTGTATGTTTTTGCAAAATCTCTAGGCTCCAGATAGGGTCCCAACAATTCTTCAAGTGTCGCGGTCATACCGCCGCCATGATAATTCGTGATGATTTTTTGCTGTGCGGCGACGCGTCCGATGAAACCGGTCGTCTCCCAGCCTTTTTGCGGTGTCCTCTGGACAAGCGCGCGGATGTCGAATTTACGGCGCCTGTAGGTCAGCAGGTGGATTCCTTGTTGTATGAGATACACCTTTTTTCCGATTCGTTGGACGAGAACGTTGTGAAGTTCCTCCAGGTTGGGATAAAAATCGCTTTGAATACCGTACCGGAGTTTATACTGCGGAGCCCGTTCCTGCTCGGATACGAGTTCGTCGGTCCAAGGCTCGACGCTCATGACGCCGTTGCCGTAGGTGCCGCGGTCGGGCTTCACATAAACAAGACCATGAATCTCCAACATTTCCTTCAGATTCTCCAGGCTGTATTTGCGCGTGTCGGGGATAAAGGGCCGAATCGTGTCTTTCTGTCTCAAAATCACGGTCTTCTCCCATTTGCTAGCGATGCGCTGAATAGCCAACTTAGCATCCATCCTTTCCAAAACCCCGGGCTGCCACCGTTTCAGACATGAAAAACATAGGACAGAAGAGAAAAACAATGATATAATTATAAGATATGGGGATTTTATAAGATTTTTGACCATTTTTTTCAACAACTACTCTATATGCCTATATTCTAGTGTATGAACTACAAGGGCAATGGGAATGGACACATCCCCATTTATTAGTGTCTATACCACATGGGATCTCTGGCCGGCACGTTTAATCGGGCATGATTTGTGCAAGTAATATAATGATTCGGGGCAGGATGAGGACATCCCATTATCATAGGCACTTGGATAGAATTTGAAGGAGGTCCAGCATGGCGGAAGAAAAGTTTTCGCAAATTATAGACCGGGACATTAATGTGGAAATGCGCGAATCCTTTATGGATTACGCCATGAGCATTATCGTCAGCCGTGCTTTGCCGGATGTAAGGGATGGTCTGAAGCCGGTGCATCGGCGTATTCTGTACGCCATGAATGAGCTTGGCATGCATCCCGATAAGCCATTCAAGAAATCGGCGAGAATCGTCGGCGAAGTTATCGGTAAGTATCACCCGCATGGCGACTCCGCGGTTTATGAAACGATGGTGCGGATGGCCCAGGATTTTTCCATGCGTTATATGCTGGTCGACGGTCATGGCAACTTCGGGTCGGTCGACGGGGATATGGCTGCCGCAATGCGATATACGGAAGCGCGGTTGTCTAAAATCGCTATGGAAATGCTGCGTGACATCAACAAAGAAACGATTGATTTCATGCCGAACTATGATGGTGAGGAGCAGGAGCCGCTTGTGCTTCCGGCACGTTTCCCTAACCTGCTGGTTAACGGGGTATCGGGGATCGCCGTCGGGATGGCAACGAACATTCCGCCGCATAATTTGGGCGAGGTTATAGACGGGGTACAGGCGCTTATTGCCAATCCGGATCTCGACTCTCTGGATCTCATGGAATATATCAAAGGCCCGGATTTTCCGACTGCCGGTTATATCATGGGCCGGACGGGGATACGTCAAGCTTATACGACGGGGCGCGGCTCCATTACGATGCGGGCCAAAACCACGATCGAAGAGCATAACAACAAGGCGAGAATCATTGTGGAAGAACTTCCGTATCAGGTGAATAAGGCCCGGTTGGTTGAAAAAATCGCCGAGTTGGTCCGCGAGAAGAAGATCGACGGCATCACCGATCTGCGGGATGAATCCGACCGCAACGGCATGCGCGTTGTGATCGAGCTGCGCCGGGATGTCAATCCGAACATCGTGCTGAACAATCTGTTCAAGCACACGGCGTTGCAAAGCACGTTCGGCATCAATATGCTGGCGATCGTGAACAATGAGCCTAAGATTTTGACCTTGAAGGAAGTCCTCAGCTATTATTTGCAGCATCAGGTTGAAGTTATTCGCCGGCGGACGGAATATGAGCTGAAGAAAGCGGAAGCCCGTGCTCATATCCTCGAAGGTCTGCGCATCGCGCTGGACCACCTGGACGAGGTGATCGCGCTGATCCGCGCTTCCCAAACGACGGAAATCGCCCGCACGGGGTTGATGGAACGCTTTGGGCTAAGCCAGGAGCAGGCCCAGGCGATTCTGGACATGCGTCTGCAGCGTTTGACCGGTTTGGAACGCGAGAAGATCGAGAGCGAGTATCAGGAACTTTTGCAAAAGATTGCCGAATACCGCGAGATTCTGGCCAACGAATCCCTCGTTCTGCAAATCATCAGCGACGAGCTCCAAGAGATCCGCGACCGCTTTGCGGATGAGCGCCGGACCGAGCTGTTGGTCGGGGAAGAGAGCATCCTGGATGAAGACTTGATTCCGCAGGAAGAAGTCGTCATCACGATCACGCATACCGGGTACATCAAGCGTTTGCCGCTCACGACCTACCGCAGCCAGAAACGCGGGGGACGAGGCGTCGTCGGGATGGATACGAAGGACGATGATTTTGTGGAGCACTTGTTCGTTACGAACTCGCACCACTATCTCATGTTCTTCACCGACCGGGGGAAAGCGTATCGCCTGAAGGCTTACGAAATCCCTGAACTCGGCCGGACCGCGCGTGGGACGCCGATTATCAATCTGATTCAGATTGAGCAGGGCGAAACCGTCAACGCGGTTATTCCGGTGGAGCGCTTCGATGAAGACAAGTATCTGTTCTTCGCGACCCGTCAAGGGGTCGTGAAGAAGACGCCGATCGAAGACTACATCAATATCCGTAGGGGCGGATTGATTGCCGTACATCTGCGCGAAGACGATATTCTGATCGACGTGAAGCTGACGGACGGCAACCAAGAAGTCATCATGGGGACGGCTCAAGGGATGTCCATCCGTTTCCCAGAGAGTGACGTTCGCTCGATGGGCCGCGCCGCAACCGGCGTGAAGGGGATTACGCTCGATGAAGACGATCATCTGATCGGGATGGATGTCATCGTTTCGGATCAGGATGTTCTGATCGTAACCACCAACGGTTACGGGAAGCGTACGCCGGCGTCGGAGTACCGGATTCAAAGCCGGGGCGGTAAGGGGATCAAGACGATCAATGTGACGGAGAAGAACGGTCCTGTCGTCGGTCTTAAAGTGGTCAAGGACGATGAGGATCTAATGATCATCACCGCCAGCGGTACCCTGATTCGGACCAGCATGTCGGGAATCTCCACGATGGGACGGAACACGCAGGGCGTCAAGCTGATCAACATCCGCGAAGACGACGCCGTGGCTACCGTTTGCCGATCGGACAAGACGGAAGAAGAACCGGAGGAAGAGAACCAGAATGAAGAAGGGGGAGTGTCCCTGGAGGACGCTCAACCGGATAACGGTTCCGATTCGGAGGAATAAACAAGCGATAACACCGGATTTCCTTAAGGAGGTCCGGTTTTTTCTATTCTTTTCATTACGGCGGAAAAAGGATTGTTGGGCTTCAAGTCTCGTAATATAATGGCGGTAGATAGTTCTTTTTACCCTGGATAGGGCCCTACCCTACATATTTGGAAGATTTAAGGAGAGAGTGAAATCATGGCCAGCGTCCCTGTATTGGATCTGAAACCCGGTTTGAAAATTGTTGAGAACGTACACACTCCGCTCGGTGGATTGTTAATGCACAAAGGAAAAGTGCTTTTGCCTAGAGACCTGGATATCCTGCGTGCGTTTATGGTTCAGCTTGTAGAAATTGAGGACGGGCAAGTTAAAGGGCGCGAGGTAGTGACCGAGGTTTCGGATTCGGCCAAAGCGGGACATGCCGACAACTCATCATCTCATATTGAAAATGAACCGGCCGCGATCGATCAGCTCCACAAAGAATACGACCGGATGCTCCATTTAACCAAGAGCGCCTTTCAGTCGGTTCTGGCATCGGAACTGCCTATTTATGAGCTCCGCCATCAAATGGAGGCTTTGATCAAACAGTTGAAATTTTATAACGTGCTTACCTTTACGCCGCGAAATGTGAACGAATACGATTATCTGTTCCATAACGCCATTTTGTCGGCCCTTACGTCCTATACGATCGCTCGTTGGCACGGACTTCCGCAGAAAGACTGGATGCAAGTCGCTTTCGCGGGTCTTCTTCATGATATCGGAAATACGAAAATCGATCCGGCGATCCTTTATAAACCGGATTCGTTGACCGGTGAGGAAGCCGAGGAAATGCGAATGCATACGACGTACGGATATCAACAGCTCCGCAAGACGTCGGCCATCAATGAAGGTGTCC
>NZ_VSDO01000003.1:862500-864871 GCF_008084145.1 Paenibacillus faecis
GACTACAGAGCGAAGGTTTTGGGATGACCGAACTTTAGGTAGTGCGCGGCTGCTTGCGAGAGCAAGTCAGTAAGCGACGAACGAGGAGAGGGCAGCGCAAAACCGGAGCGAATTGGTTAAGCTACTAAGAGCACACGGAGGATGCCTAGGCGCTAGGAGCCGACGAAGGACGTGGCGAACAACGATACTGCCTCGGGGAGCTGTAAGCAAGCTTTGATCCGGGGATGTCCGAATGGGGAAACCCGGCTGGAGTAATATCCAGTCACTCATGCCTGAATACATAGGGCATGAAGAGGCAGACCAGGGGAACTGAAACATCTAAGTACCCTGAGGAAGAGAAAACAAAAGTGATTCCGTCAGTAGCGGCGAGCGAACGCGGATTAGCCTAAACCAAGGGGCTTGCCCCTTGGGGTTGTGGGACGTCTCACATGGAGTTACAAAGGAGCATATTAGATGAACAGGTCTGGAAAGGCCGGCCAAAGAAGGTAAAAGCCCTGTAATCGAAAGTGTGCTCCCTCCGAGACGGATCCCGAGTAGTGCGGGGCACGTGAAACCCCGTATGAATCCGCCAGGACCATCTGGTAAGGCTAAATACTCCCTAGCGACCGATAGTGAAGCAGTACCGTGAGGGAAAGGTGAAAAGCACCCCGGAAGGGGAGTGAAAAAGAACCTGAAACCGTGTGCTTACAAGAAGTCAGAGCCCATTTTAGGGGTGATGGCGTGCCTTTTGTAGAATGAACCGGCGAGTTACGTTTGCAAGCAAGGTTAAGCCGATAAGGCGGAGCCGCAGCGAAAGCGAGTCTGAATAGGGCGAATATAGTTTGTAGGCGTAGACCCGAAACCGGGTGATCTACCCCTGTCCAGGGTGAAGGTGCGGTAACACGCACTGGAGGCCCGAACCCACGTACGTTGAAAAGTGCGGGGATGAGGTGGGGGTAGCGGAGAAATTCCAATCGAACTCGGAGATAGCTGGTTCTCCCCGAAATAGCTTTAGGGCTAGCCTCGGTGGGACAGTCGTGGAGGTAGAGCACTGATTGGGTGCGGGGCCCGCCAAGGGTTACCAAGCTCAGTCAAACTCCGAATGCCATAGACTGATTAACCGGGAGTCAGACAGTGAGTGCTAAGATCCATTGTCAAAAGGGAAACAGCCCAGACCATCAGCTAAGGTCCCCAAGTGTGTGTTAAGTGGGAAAGGATGTGGAGTTGCACAGACAACCAGGATGTTGGCTTAGAAGCAGCCACCATTTAAAGAGTGCGTAATAGCTCACTGGTCGAGTGACTCTGCGCCGAAAATGTAACGGGGCTAAACACACCACCGAAGCTATGGCTTGATGCTTGCATCAGGGGTAGGGGAGCGTTGAATACGGGTTGAAGGTGTACCGGAAGGAGCGCTGGACTGTATTCAAGTGAGAATGCCGGTATGAGTAACGAAAAGATCAGTGAGAATCTGATCCGCCGAAAGCCTAAGGGTTCCTGAGGAAGGTTCGTCCGCTCAGGGTAAGTCGGGACCTAAGGCGAGGCCGAAAGGCGTAGTCGAAGGACAACAGGTAGAAATTCCTGTACCACCGTAAACCGCTATGAGCGATGGGGTGACGCAGTAGGGTAGTGACGCGAGCTGATGGATGCTCGTCCAAGCAGTGAGGCTGGTGTGTAGGCAAATCCGCACATCGTAAGGCTGGGCTGTGATGGGGAGGGAAAATTTACAGTACCGAAGGTCATGATCTCACACTGCCAAGAAAAGCCTCTAGCCAGGTGAAGGTGCCCGTACCGCAAACCGACACAGGTAGGCGAGAAGAGAATTCTAAGGCGCGCGGAAGAACTCTCGTTAAGGAACTCGGCAAAATGACCCCGTAACTTCGGGAGAAGGGGTGCCTCGGTAGGGTGAATAGCCCGAGGGGGCCGCAGTGAAAAGGCCCAAGCGACTGTTTAGCAAAAACACAGGTCTGTGCGAAGCCGCAAGGCGAAGTATACGGGCTGACGCCTGCCCGGTGCTGGAAGGTTAAGGGGAGTGGTTAGGAGGTAACTCCGAAGCTATGAACTGAAGCCCCAGTAAACGGCGGCCGTAACTATAACGGTCCTAAGGTAGCGAAATTCCTTGTCAGGTAAATTCTGACCCGCACGAATGGCGTAACGACTTGGGCGCTGTCTCAACGAGAGATCCGGTGAAATTTTAATACCTGTGAAGATGCAGGTTACCCGCGACAAGACGGAAAGACCCCATGGAGCTTTACTGCAGCTTGATATTGGACTTTGATACGATTTGTACAGGATAGGTGGGAGCCTAGGAAGCCGGAGCGCCAGCTTCGGTGGAGGTGCCGTTGGGATACCACCCTGATCGTATCGGAGTTCTAACCTGGTACCGTAATCCGGT
>NZ_VSDO01000003.1:864881-943334 GCF_008084145.1 Paenibacillus faecis
CGGGGACAGTGTCAGGCGGGCAGTTTGACTGGGGCGGTCGCCTCCTAAAGAGTAACGGAGGCGCCCCAAGGTTCCCTCAGAATGGTTGGAAATCATTCGCAGAGTGCAAAGGCAAAAGGGAGCTTGACTGCGAGACTGACAAGTCGAGCAGGGACGAAAGTCGGGCTTAGTGATCCGGTGGTACCGCATGGAAGGGCCATCGCTCAACGGATAAAAGCTACCCTGGGGATAACAGGCTTATCTCCCCCAAGAGTCCACATCGACGGGGAGGTTTGGCACCTCGATGTCGGCTCATCGCATCCTGGGGCTGAAGTAGGTCCCAAGGGTTGGGCTGTTCGCCCATTAAAGCGGTACGCGAGCTGGGTTCAGAACGTCGTGAGACAGTTCGGTCCCTATCTGTCGTGGGCGTAGGAAATTTGAGAGGAGCTGTCCTTAGTACGAGAGGACCGGGATGGACGCACCGCTGGTGCACCAGTTGTTCCGCCAGGAGCACAGCTGGGTAGCTAAGTGCGGACGGGATAAGCGCTGAAAGCATCTAAGCGTGAAGCCCCCCTCAAGATGAGATTTCCCAACTAGTAAGACCCCTTGAAGACGACGAGGTTGATAGGCCTGAGGTGGAAGTGCAGCAATGTATGGAGCTGACAGGTACTAATCGGTCGAGGGCTTATCCAAAAAATCACCCCACAAAGTGAAGAACAGCTTCGATGCTGATTCCGATTACTTTGCGGGGACCCCGAAAACCAAGTAGGGGCTAATTCGCAAATTCGTTTCGTATCCAGTTTTCAAGGATTAACGCCTTGAATCGTTTGGTGGCGATGGCGGAGGGGTTCCACGCGTACCCATCCCGAACACGACCGTTAAGCCCTCCAGCGCCGATGGTACTTGGACCGAAGGGTCCTGGGAGAGTAGGACGCCGCCAAGCAACTGAGAAAGAGCACTACCGTATGATGCGGTAGTGCTCTTTTTGTATGCTCAATAAGTATGCTTTATAAAATACCTGCAAATCTGCAGGAATTTCCGAGCGTTTTAGCCTCGAAAAGCGAAAAAGATGCAAAAGTGCAGGGATTTTCGGCTCGTCCGCCCGAATGGGGCTCCTACAGCAAAAAAGCCTGCAGATTTGCAGGAATTTCGCTCAGCAGGGGCTATCTCCCCAAAAATTCCTGCACATTTGCAGGAATATGGCCCATAAGGGGCTCGCCCCAAAGATTTTGCGGTATCGCAGGAATGGAGAGGTTAAGGGATCGTCAATTTTTCCGCAAAAGTAAGAAAAAACTGTAACGGACATTGTCATCCGTTCAGGAAAGAAATGGGATACAATAGAACTTGGCACGGAACACCCTAGGGCGTCCCTAAATCATTCCCTAAACTTCAGAAAGTACCAGAGGGAATGTAACCTTTTTGTTACCGACGGCCCGGTGACTAAGGATATAATTAAGATTGGTGTTTTAGCGTTGTTGAAGGGCTTATTGACATCCTACATTCGGGTTAACACCGGTGTACAAATACACAATGAGAATAAGGCAGGGTAAGGAGGGATACATCATGCGGCAAAGAGGAATAAGGCATTCCTTGTGCTTCATGGGAGGAGTCTTGCTGATGTTGTTCATCATCGCAGGCTGCGGCACTTCCGAGCCTACCTGGTCGACGTTTGTCGGATCGGCGGTAGAGAAGAGTTTTCCGGTTCCTAAGGAAGCCAAACGCACGGAGACCGCGATGAATAATTCGAAAATGGATTATGTTCATTATTCGCTGTCGGGTCTTAAAGAGAGCAACAGCGTGCCGGAAGCCTACGAGAAAGCCATTAAGGAATGGGGCTGGACGGAGGAGAAGGAAGAAAGCGCAGGAACGACGAGGGTGTATCATAAAGATAGATTGGTAGTTCAACTGACGATACACGATAACGCCTTTACGGTATTGGTGCCGAAAATGGAAGGGAAAGCCGTGATACAGGGATTGGAGAGTCCTTAGCGATGATTCGGGCAATAGCCCTGCGCCGACCGTGGTCGCTTGCCATATATTTGTTGACTATACAAAGAAGCCGGATCCTGTTAGGAGATACCAACAAGGAGCCGGGCTTTTTTTGTTATATAGAAGTTACGAGATCAGGACATGTAATAAGAGGTGTCATGCTCGTTAAACTTGATCCAGCCGTTTTTGGGCTGCTTTTTAAGACCCGCCAGGATATACAGCCGGGGGGCCAAGAACCAAAAATGCCATACGAGCAGCGATATAATGAAGGAGAGGGGAGACCAGGGGATCAGAATGGCGATGATGCCAAGGCCGATCCAGGATGCATGCAGATGCACTTGCCGATAAGTGCTATAGCTCACGTACTGATCCGGTAAATAACCGACCCAGGGCAAGCGCCGGGTAAACCGCCAGCGTTTGCGATAAGAATGGCTGGTGATGATAAGTACGGACCGTGCAATAACGAAATGAACCCATAATACGATGGGAACGGCAAGCACAAAGTAAAATATACTCGTCCACGAGATGAAGATCATTTCCGCGATCAGCCAAATAAAAGGGAGAGTCAAGAAACCTTGAATCAAAGGCTTGGGCAGAACGATTTTTTTCAATAACCGATAATTGTAAAACGTCGCATTCCTTCCCGTATCAGCAGACATCTGAAACAGCAATCCTCCTTGGCTAACTTGGGTGCGTCCACTAAGGATGACTACAAACAATACCAGCAAAAAAACACACCTTACCTTGTATATCGGTCGAGTCGAAACAATTTTTGAGTTGGATGCCGTACAAACACGGACGAACGCAAACCGGCATATATATAATATTAGAAAACCAACTATGAAAAGGTTTAAAATAGTAGAATCTGCGCCATACTGGTAGTAAAACATACAAGGTGGGATCGACAATGGACCAGCATGCCGAAAGCACGTGTATCATTTGCGGGGAACCGAAGTCGGAAGGCATCCATATCGTATCGGAGTTCATTTGTGATGCCTGCGAGGCGGAAATGGTGCATACGGATGTACAGGAGGAAAAATATCATTTCTTTATTCATCGCATGAAACAGATATGGGTAGAAAAAAATGCATAAGAGTACTAGGGGAGGGACCTGTTCTGTGAATTGACGGGTCCTTTTATGTTGCCCTTTCCAAAGGGAACGCGTTACAATGAAGCGAAAGAGTTTTTGCAAGACAAGCGTCGAAAGGGTCAGATCGAGTTGAATGCGGAACAGAAGCACGGCAAGGATACAAAACAATTGAACCAAACTATCGACCAGGATGATTATCATAAAGACCCGAACGCGGGAAAAAAAGAGCCGGCGGCCCAAGGTACGCGCGCAAGCGCTCCCTTATACACCGCTTTGCAGGAGTATATCGCCAAGCGCGACGCTTCTTTTCATGTGCCGGGGCATAAGAACGGCACGGCCTATGAGCGAGGCGCGGCGGGGGCCGAGCTCGCCGGGGTGTTGGCCTTGGACGTGACGGAGATCAACGGCACGGACGATTTGCACCACCCGGAGGGCGTCATTCGCGAGGCGCAGGAACTGGCGGCCGGCGTGTTTGGCGCGGAGGAGACGTTTTTTTTGGTTGGCGGCAGCACGGCCGGCAACCTCGCGATGATCCTGAGCGTGTGCACCGCTCCGGGAGATGTCCTGCTCGTGCAGCGTAATGTCCATAAATCCGTGATCCACGGATTGATGCTGGCGGGCGCGCACGCGGTGTTTCTGGCGCCGCAGCAGGACGCAGGCAGCGGCCTGGCGACCATCCCGTCGGAGCGGACGGTGCGTGAGGCCCTGCGCCGGTATCCCGGCGCCAAGGGGCTGCTCGTCACGCACCCGAATTACTACGGGATGGGAGCCTCGCTGCGCCCGCTGGCCGAGCTCTGCCACGCCGCCGGCGTGCCGCTGCTCGTGGACGAGGCCCACGGCGCCCACTTCGGCCTGCACCCGGCTCTGCCGGAGAGCGCGCTGCAGGCGGGCGCCGACGGCGTCGTGCAGTCCACGCACAAGATGCTGACCGCGCTCACCATGGGCGCCATGCTGCACGTACAGGGCGGCCTGCTGGACCGCGGTCTGCTGCGGCAGCGGCTGGCGATGGTGCAAAGCTCAAGCCCGTCCTATCCGATTATGGCGTCGCTGGACCTCAGCCGAAGCAAGCTGCAAGCGGAAGGGCCCGCCTTTTTCGAACGCGGCTTGGCCGCCGCGGAGGAACTGAGGCGGGGCCTACGTGATCTCCCTCGCTTCGGGCTGCTGAAGCCGGGCGCAAGCGGAGATCATCCAGCATATGCTATACAAGATCCGTGGAAGGCGGTTCTCTACGATACCACCGGCGAATGGAGCGGATATGAACTGCACGCCAAGCTGGAAGAAGGGGGCTGCGTCCCCGAAATGAGCGACGAACGGTACGTTGTGCTGGCGCTTGGCCCAGGGACCACGAATGAAGATGTCTCCCGCGTATTGCGGAGATTGGGGCAGCTTTCGGCGGCCGGAGATGCCTCCCGTTTTTCCACGTGGAACATCCAAACCGATGCGAAATGGCCGGCGTGGGATGAGGTATCATCGCCGGTAGCCTTCGGGCTTCGCCCGGTGGGGCCGGAGGAAAAGGAAACGATCCTCCTTGAGGAATGCGAAGGACGCCAAGCTGCCGAGATGGTAATCCCCTACCCTCCAGGCATTCCGCTTCTTTATCCGGGGGAGTCGGTCAGCCGCCGTATGAAGGAGCAGTTAATGGCGCTCCGTCGAGCCAAGGCCAAGTGTCAGGGGCCGGCCGATCCGACGTTAAAGACCATACAAGTGATTAAGCACAGGACGGAAAGCAGGGAAGGGCATTGAACGTAAAAAAACGGGGATTATTTATAACGCTGGAAGGCGGCGAAGGATCGGGAAAGACATCGGTCATCCATGAATTGGGTAAAGCATTAGAAGAGAGAGAAATTCCCTATCTCGTAACTCGGGAGCCGGGAGGAATTCGGATCGCCGAGCAAATCCGCGAAGTGATCTTGAATCCCGCCCATACGGAAATGGATAGTCGAACCGAAGCGCTTCTTTATGCGGCGGCCCGCAGGCAGCATCTTGCGGAGAAGGTGGAGCCGGCTTTGGCTCAGGGGATCACGGTGTTGTGCGACCGATTTGTCGACAGCAGTCTGGCTTACCAGGGCTACGCCCGGGGACTAGGCATCGACGAGGTGCTGTCGATCAACTTGTTTGCTACCGCCGGCCGGTTTCCGGACATCACCTTTTACATGGATATTGAGCCTGAGGTGGGAATCGCCCGAATCGCTGCGGCCCAGGGCCGGGAAGTCAACCGGCTGGATCTGGAAGGAATGGATTTTCACCATAAGGTTAGGGAAGGCTATGAGATTCTGGCGGCCATGTATCCGGATCGTATTCGCAAGGTGGACGCATCGGTCAGTCTCGAAGAGGTGGCAACCGAGATAAGGGGCCGGCTTGCCGCGGCTTTAAAGGATTTTGGACTGTAAGTGTCAAATAGTAAAGAGAGCTATTCAATCATAAGTTAACGAGGAGGGGCTGCAAATGAAACTGATCGTTGCAATTGTCCAGGACAAAGACAGCAACCGGTTATCCAGCGCGTTGGTGAAGGAAAACTTCCGGGCGACCAAGCTGGCGAGTACCGGAGGGTTTCTGCGGGCGGGGAATACGACGTTCATGATCGGGGTGGATGATAACCAGGTTGAAGCCGTGATGAATGTGATCCGTAACAGTTGTAAAGTACGCGAGCAATTGGTTACCCCGGTTACGCCGATGAGCGGAACTACCGATTCGTATTTACCGCTGCCGGTGGAGGTTCAGGTTGGAGGAGCTACGGTTTTCGTTCTGCCGGTAGACCGGTTTGAACATTTTTAAGACAAATCCTTAAATCCATTTAGATTATAGAAAGACGGCGGTGATTGCTGTGAAAATAGATCCGGGTTACCGGCCGCTAAAAAGCGGTCTGGGTATCAATGAAAATGCGGCCAAGCCGGTTCAGGCGAAAAGCTTCTCCGATGTCATGCAGCAGCATGGCACGCAGGCATCCAAGGATGAGCTGAATCGCAGGTTTAAAGAGATACAAATGCAGGGGGATCGGCTTGCCCATTCCATGACGATTCGGGAACTTAAGGCATACCGTCTGCTTGTGAAACGATTTTTGGAGGATACGGTCCGCCGGGGCGTAGGTATTAAAGAAGCTCGGGGCTGGGATCGCCGCGGGCGCGGCAAACGCTACAAGCTGTTGGATGAAGTGGATGCCGCCCTGTTGGCCATGGCCGATGAGCTGCTGGAAACCGAAGAAGGAAAAATCGAGCTTCTGCAAAAAATCGGCGAAATCCGAGGGATGCTGATCAATCTCTGCTTTTAGAGTCGGCGCTCCCTCCTTTGGAAAGGTAGACCAGAATTATGTCTTTCAAGGATATTATCGGGCAGGAGGCGGCGAAGCAATTATTGCAGAGCGGCCTCCGTCAACATCGTATTTCCCATGCTTATATATTCAGCGGACCGCCGGGAAGCGGACAGAAAGAGATGGCCTTGGCTTTTGTTCAGGCCTTGTTTTGTACCTCGGGGACCGAGGATGCCTGCGGAGAGTGTCTGGAATGCCGTAAATTGCTGCACGGCAATCACCCCGACCTGCATGTCATCGCACCCGAGGGGGCAACGATCAAAATCGATCAAATCCGCGATTTGCAGCGCATCTTTTCGTACCGTTCGGAAAGCGGTAATCCAAAGGCGTACATTATTGAACAGTCGGACAAAATGACCGTGCAGGCGGCGAACAGCCTGCTGAAGTTTTTGGAGGAACCCTCTTCTCCGGCGTTGGCGATTCTGCTCTCGGACAATGGACGCGCCCTGCTTCCGACGATTCAATCGCGGGCTCAGTGGGTACCATTTCAGCCGCTCGATCCGGAGACGATGCTGCAAATTTTGTCTGGCGAGGGTTTTTCCGGAACGCTGGCCCGCTGTGCCGTCCAAGTGGCGGCCGGACCGGAGGCATGCCGCGAACTGCTGCGCCAGAATTGGTTTGCAGAAATTAGAAACGTAGTGTTACAATTAGGGAAGGAGACCGCTGGCCGTGGCGGAACTCCGTTGGTAACAGCGCAGCAAAGCGTATTTAAAGCAGGTTTAGGCGATCATTTGGACATGCTCTTTGACCTTTTCCATTTGTGGTTTAAAGACATGCTCCATGCGCTCTATCAAAGACATGATCATATCGTTTTTATAGATGAGCTGGACTTTATTCGTAGACACGCTTCTTCCCGTAATCCGGGGCAATGGATCGATGCCATGACGCTGGCTGCGGAGAGCAAGAAGAAGCTGCGTCAGCATATGAATAGCCAGCTCTGCCTCGAACAGTTCCTGATCGGTATTGGCGGATAACGCCGATCTCAGGGTTTTAGCGATTTCGGACCGGACAGTTAAACTTTCTCCCGTGCAAGAACATGGGTTTTTACAGAATTTGTGTGTTTTTTATTGGTATACAAGGGGGTTAGTTTTTGTACACTGTAGTAGGTGTCCGTTTTAAAAAGGCGGGCAAAATATATTACTTCGACCCGCTGGAGCTTCCCGTAGAGAAGGATCAGAGTGTGATCGTCGAAACGGCGCGCGGGATCGAGTACGGTAAAGTGGTTGTCGGCAAGAAGCAGGTCGGAGAGAATGATGTCGTGCTTCCGCTGAAGAAGGTCATCCGGATCGCCGATGAGTCCGACGCCCGTGTTGTTGAGGAGAACAAGTTTGCGGCAAAGAATGCCTTTGCTACATGTTTAAATAAAATCAGAGACCATGATTTAAAAATGAAGCTGGTCGATGTGGAATTTACGTTTGACCGCAATAAAATTATTTTTTATTTTACGGCGGAAGGCCGGGTCGATTTCCGTGAATTGGTTAAGGATCTGGCCAGTATTTTCCGGACCCGGATCGAGCTGCGGCAGATCGGTGTTCGCGACGAGGCCAAGATGCTTGGCGGAATCGGGCCCTGCGGGCGGGTATTATGCTGCTCTTCCTGGCTAGGCGACTTTGAGCCGGTGTCGATCAAGATGGCCAAGGATCAAAGCTTGTCCTTGAATCCGACCAAGATATCGGGGCTTTGCGGCCGATTGATGTGCTGTTTGAAATTTGAGCATGATAATTATGAAAGCGTGCGAGAAGAGCTCCCTTCGGTCGGGAAATTGGTCGTCACTTCGCTGGGTGACGGTAAAGTGGTCGGCCTGAACGCGGGGGCCCGGACGGTTCATGTACAGCTGTTTGAAATCGGCAAAGTCAAGGAGCTCCCGCTCGACGATGTCGTCGTGAAATAGAAGACAATACATTCAAGAAAGACTTTAGAGAATGGACTCTGGGGTGGGAACTTGGAGAATAAGGATATATTTAATCATATGCAGGCGCTGGAAAAACAAATGGGTAAGGTTCACGGCCAATTTAGCACGCTGATGCTGGAGGTCAAGAGGCTGCTGGAAGAGAATCAGCAGCTTCGCCTGGAGAACGAGAAGATGCGCAAAATTCTGAAAGGGGAAGGCGCGGAAGGTAATCCGCCCATCGATTCCCCGGCTTCTCCGGCACCGATGCCGGAGGGCGGCGAAAGCATCGATATCGTCGGTGAAGGGTACGATAATCTGGCGCGTCTTTATCACGAAGGGTTCCACATCTGCAATGTCAATTACGGACATTTGCGCACGGAAGGCGACTGCCTGTTCTGCTTGTCTTTTTTGAATAAATAACGAACCGTAGGGATGCTTCCTACGGTTTTTTTTAAAGATTTAAGAATGTTTCGATTACTTTTTACAGAATGGAAGATCAATTTGAAGAAGCAACCTGTACTCTATGAAAAAGAGCGTATCGATGACCTGCTGACTCACGAGTTGGGGATTATTCAAAGCGACGAGGTGTTCAGCTTCTCGATGGATGCCGTGCTGTTAGCCCGGTTTGCCCAAATTCCCGGCCGCGGACATGTGCTGGATATGTGTACCGGCAACGGCGTTATTCCGCTGCTGCTGTCGACCCGCAGTCGGGCAAAGATCGACGGCATTGAAATTCAGCCGCGGCTTGCGGATATGGCCCGGCGGAGCGTGGAGATGAACGGGCTTACGGAGCGGATCAGGATACGCGAAGGGGATCTACGGGAACTCCCTAAGGAGAAGGACCGCCCGGTTTATGACGCCATAACCGTCAACCCGCCTTATATGCCGCTGACGGGGGGAGATTTGAAGATTAACCCGCACCAAGCCATCGCCCGGCACGAAATCCACTGCACGCTGGAGGAGGTCATAGCTGCGGCCATGCGGCTGCTTCGACCCGGCGGCAAATTCTTCATGGTACATAAACCCCAGCGTCTTGGGGAAATGATGACCTTACTGCGCCAATACCGGCTCGAGCCGAAAATCGTTCGCTTTGTTCATCCCCGAATCGGGACGGAAGCCAACATGGTGCTGATTGAGGCATTGCGCGACGGCAAGCCGGATGTTCGGATCCAGCCGCCGTTGATTGTTTACGACGAGTCCGGCAGCTACTGTCCGGAAATTATGAATATCTATTACGGACCAAAAGAGGGAGAAGCATGAGTCTAACGATACAGAAGAGTTTTGCGGAAGCGCAGGGGACCCCTTACGGTAAGTTATACCTGGTGGCTACACCGATCGGCAATCTGGAGGATATGACCTACCGGGCCGTCAGAACGCTGCGGGAAGCGGACATTATTGCGGCGGAGGACACGCGGCAAACCCGCAAACTGTTGACGCATTTTGAAATTTCGCCGGGCAAGCTGCTCAGCTACCACGAGCATAACAAGGCGGCGAGCGGGCCGGAATTAATCCGGTTTATAATAGAAGGAAAAAATTTGGCCCTGGTCAGTGACGCCGGATTACCGGCGATTTCCGATCCGGGCAGCGATTTGGTGAAATTGGCGGTAGAAGCCGGAATTTCGGTGATTCCGATCCCGGGGGCCAACGCGGCTTTGTCGGCGCTGATCGTATCCGGTCTCCCTACCGAACGGTTTCAATTTATCGGTTTTCTGCCGCGGGATTCCAAAGAGCGCGACGTTCTGCTCCGTTCGCTGGAGGACGAGGCGAGCACATTGTTGTTGTATGAATCTCCCCATCGGGTGATCAAGACGCTGGAGGCCATTCTGGAGGCCTGGGGGGACCGTCGGGTCGTGTTGGCTCGTGAGCTGACAAAAAGATACGAAGAAATGGCACGGGGCCGTGTGAGCGATTGCTTAACGTGGCTGACGGAACATCCGCCGCTGGGGGAATACTGCCTGGTGGTGGAAGGAGCGGATCCCGCCAAGGTCAAAGAGAGGAAGGACGCTTGGTGGCAAGAATTATCGATTGAGGCGCATGTACGCCACTATGAGGAAGAGCAGAATCTCTCCCGAAAAGAAGCGATGAAAAAAGCGGCCTCCGACCGGGGAATGACCAAACGCGACGTCTATAAATTGTTATTATAGTGGGCTTCCTTTGGATCACGATAAAAAAAGCGCACAAAAAAAGGGGCCTTGCAGGCCGGGTTCAAGCCTGAAGGCGCCAAGGAGATATGAAAAAGGTTAGAATTAACAGTTTTTAATAAACCTATTATATACTATATTTCTTAATTTGTCACAGGGGTAGGAAGTTCGGTCAAACATTCCTGGCAAACAATTTTGCCTTTGAAGTAAGTGACGTTCTCAGCATTGCCGCAGAAAATACAAGCGGGCTCGTATTTCTTTAGCATAATGCGCTCGCCGTCGACATAAATCTCGAGGGCGTCCTTCTCACCAATACCGAGCGTGCGGCGCAATTCGATAGGAATTACGACCCGTCCCAATTCGTCTACTTTTCTTACGATACCTGTTGATTTCATCATAACCGATGATTGCCCCTCTCGCTATAATTTAAAAGTGTCATTATTCGACAAACTTCTATCTTTTATGATAATTATAATACCAACCATTGCCAGATCAGTCAACCTATTTATGGTAGAGTTCAGTATAATTTCTAATTTTAAGCTTTTTGAGGTCATGATGCAATGGGATTCTTGGCGTTTTACCCCATAATTTATAGATTCGACATCTTGGAAGTTACTATACTGACTTATTACGACAAAATTCGACATAAAAACCTACGACATCAGTCACAATCCTTCTTTATTTATCAAAAACTATTTTTTGAAATTAAGAAAGGGGATTTTATGCCATGCACCTTCAGCTTCGGGAAGAAAAAGTTTTTAAGGATCCTGTTCATAATTATATTCATGTTCAGGATGAAATGATTTGGTCGCTGATTAACACGGCGGAATTTCAAAGGCTGCGTCGGATCCGCCAATTGGGAACCTCTTATTTAACCTTCCACGGAGCCGAGCATAGCCGTTTCTCCCACTCCTTGGGCGTTTACGAGATTACACGTCGCATTATATCGCAGTTTGAGCGCGCCCATTATCCGGATTGGCCGCAGGAGGAGAAGCTGGTCGCGTTATGTGCGGCGCTGCTGCATGACCTGGGGCATGGACCGTTCTCCCATTCCATTGAGCAGGCGTTTCAGATGCATCATGAGGACTGGACCTGCAAAATCCTGCTCGGGGATACCGAAGTAGGCGAGGTACTGCGAAGACATGCCGAGGATTTCCCCGAGAAGGTGGCCTCGGTCATCCGCAAAGATTATGAGCATCCCATCGTGGTAAACCTGGTTTCCAGCCCGCTCGATGCGGATCGCATGGATTATTTGTTGAGGGACGCCTACTTTACCGGCGTCAACTACGGAACGATCGATATGGACCGGATATTACGGATGCTGCGTCCTTTCCAGGGCCGGATTGTCGTCAAGGAATCGGGAATGCATGCGGTGGAAGACTATTTGATGTCCAGGTATCAAATGTATTGGCAGATTTATTTTCATCCGGTGACGCGCAGTTCGGAGATTATTTTGCGGCAAATCTTTCGGCGGGCGAAGGAGCTCCATGCGGGGGGACACGAGTTCCGGTTTCTTCCGGAACCGCTGCCGGGTCTGTTCAAACGGGATTTGACCGTGCAGGAATACCTGCTGCTTGACGAAGCTTTGGTTCAAACCGCCTTTATGCAGTGGAGGAACGAATCGGACGAATTGTTGAGCGATTTGTGCTCCCGTTTCTTGAACCGCAAATTGTATAAATATGTAGAAGTGGAGTCGCTGGACCTGGAAACGATTGATGAAATTCGCGCTGCCTTCGGGAGAATCGGGCTTCATCCGGAATATGACCTGGAAATTGATTTTCCGACCGATCTGCCTTATGATGTGTTTCGTCCGAACGGCGAATTTCGGGACAAACAGATCCTGTTGTTGGACCGGCAGGACCAGCTGAAGGAAATTTCCGAAGTGTCGGATATTGTGCGTTCCATTAGCGGTTTGCACCGGGGCAAGTATCATTTGTACTACCCGGAGAATAAATTGAGACCGGTTATGGATCGGCTGCCGCGGCATATCGCGGAATATTTTGAACAGGGAACATAGGAGGGACAACCCATGGAACTATTTGATACACATACGCATATGGATGCGCCACAATTTGACGAAGACCGTCATGAAGCGATCGAACGCGCCTTGGCGCAAGGCGTGACGCGGATGATCAACATCGGTTTTAACCGCGATACGATCCCGACGACGATGAAGTTGGCGGAGACTTATGACTTCATTTATGCGGCGGTAGGCTGGCATCCGCAGGACGCCATTACGATGAAAGAAGAGGATCTCGACTGGATTGCAAATTTATGCAAACATGAAAAGGTTGTCGCTATCGGGGAAATCGGTCTGGATTACTACTGGGATACGTCCCCGAAAGAGGTCCAGCACGAGGTATTCCGCAAGCAAATCCGGCTGGCCCGAGAGCTGGGAATGCCGATTTCCATACATAACCGGGATGCCCACGAAGACGTTGTTCGGATTCTCCGCGAGGAGCGGGCGAACGAAATCGGCGGGGTCATGCATTCCTATTCGGGCAGCTGGGAAATTGCCAAAATGTGTCTGGATTTGGGATTTCATTTGTCGTTTGGCGGACCGATTACGTTTAAAAATGCAAAGCAGCCCAAAGAAGTATTGGCGAAGACTCCGCTGGACCGATTGCTGATCGAAACGGATTCCCCATATTTGACTCCCCACCCATTTCGTGGGAAAAGAAACGAGACCGGGCATGTCCGTTTGGTCGCCGAGGCCGCTGCCGAGTTAAAGGGGATCTCGGTGGAGGAAATCGCTGAAATTACAACTCAAAATGCGCTGGAACGATTTGGTATCTCGAGTAATCGGGAGAAAAACGGGTGAAAAAAAGAGTATTTCGGAAAGATTAATGCTTTTTAACCAACTCCAGTGAGTATATTACATTTTTTTAACCAATTATTAAAATAAACGTTGTTGATTCGTCCTTTACAACATGCATCGAAACAGGATAGAATCTTTTCAGTAATCGATTTGGGGTCGTTAACTTGCCGTTGACGATTCCGTTATATGGTTCCATGAACCAGTCTCGCTGAGTCTCCGAACATGGAGAACGGGGGAACCGACTACAGTGCCGAAGGGATTTCCAACCGGACTGTAATTGATTTCTTTATCGGGTCTTTGGGGTGAATTCAAGGTCATTGCGCCGTGAGCGAATGGCGGAGAAAGGGCGGCTCTCTGCGTCCTAACCCGACAGCTAACCTCGTAAGCGTACTAAGAGAGGGCAAACTCGTGCATCCTATTACACCAAGACATTCGGAAGCCACGAAAGAGAGCCTCTTACTCTTTCTAGGGCTTCTTTTGTTTTGAATAAACGTAATAGGGTCATCATACTGTGTTAAACAGGAGGTGACTTGATGCCGGGTAGACTGGGACGGGATGCGGAATGCGGCTTTCATTAGGCATTTCGTAAAAATGAAATGTAGTCACGTCATATGTAACACGATTCGACCTAGACGGCGGGACTATGAAGGAGGACGGAAGAAATGGGCATTTTCCGCAATGAGGAATCCCATGAATCGCGCTCATCCAGCATGTCTTACGCAATGCGGTGGAAACAAGAACATCTACGTCAGATTTCGGTCGTCGGAATTTTGTCCATCGCGGTAGTTCTCATCATCCTGATTTGGTTTTACAGCCAAAGCAACAAAAAAGTATACTTGGTTGTTGACGGGCAGAGTCAGCAGATCGAAACCCGGAAATCGCTGGTCAATCAAGTGCTGGAAGAACAGTCCATCGTTTTGAAGCCGGAGGATAACGTGTCTCACTCTCTGGCCAGTTCGATTCAAGACGGGGACCGGATTGTCATCCATCGCGCCGTGCCGGTCAAGGTAAGCGTGGATGGAACGACAAAGACCCATTTCACGACACAGGATAGTGTCCGGAAAGCAATCGAGGAACTTGGCGTCACTTTGGGGCAGGAAGATAAAATTACACCGGCCTTGGACAGCAAAGTCTCGGCGAACTTGAACATCAAGGTCGTCCGCGTTACCAGACATAAAATACAGACTACGCAAAACGTTCCTTTCACCGTGGTGAAAACCTCCGACAAGAACCTGCTTAAAGGAACGACGAAGGTGATGTTCCCCGGGAGCGAAGGCGTTGTAGTCCATAACATCGAAAAAGTGTATGAAGACGGAAAGTTCGTGTCCAAACACTGGCTCGGCAAAGAGGTCAAAAAGGCCGCTTCACCGAAAGTCGTTGCCGTTGGCACGAAGAAACCGACAGCAGTCGCATCCGCCAGCATTTCCCGCAGCGCCAACGCGGTTAATATCAGCGGCCTTACGACGAAAGGCGGCGTCTCTTTTAAATATAAAAAAGTGCTCAAAAACGTGACTCTTACGGCCTATTCCGCCGAGGAGGACGGCATCGGCACGCGCACGGCTTCCGGTACCCGGGTAGCGGAGGGAAGAACGATCGCGGTCGACAAGGATGTCGTTCCTTTGGGATGGTGGGTTTATATCGAAGGGGTCGGCTTCCGCAAGGCTGAAGATACCGGCGGAGCCATCAAAGGCCACAAAATGGATGTCTATTACGATTCCTTGAAATCGGCGAAGAATTTTGGACGCAAAAAAGGCCGGACCGTTTACGTCATCGGACCGACCAAACCGGAATTGAACTAACCGGAGCGTTTACTTTGCTTGGGGAATGGGATAATATTAGGATGATGAATAAGACGCGGATAAGAAGAGGAGAAATCCTCTTCTTTTTGTTATTGTGATGATGGAAACTATAAGCGGTCTTTAAACCAAAACGAGAGAGGTAAGTGCGGGGATGA
Source organism: Paenibacillus faecis (assembly GCF_008084145.1). Lineage (GTDB taxonomy): Bacteria > Bacillota > Bacilli > Paenibacillales > Paenibacillaceae > Fontibacillus > Fontibacillus faecis. The sequence goes on from NZ_VSDO01000003.1 coordinate 880,051, forward strand.
TCAAGGAGGTCATTGTGGTCGAGGGCCGGGACGATACGGTCGCCGTCAAACGGGCGGTGGAGGCCGACACCATTGAGACGGGAGGGTCGGCCATTAATGAGGCGACCCTACGTAAAATTGAGCTGGCTATGGAACGCCGGGGAGTCATTATTTTCACCGACCCGGATCATGCGGGGGAGCGGATCCGCAAAATCGTGGCGAAGCGGGTACCCGGCTGCAAGCATGCTTTCCTTCGGGAGGCGGACGCGACGAAGGCCGGCGACATCGGTGTGGAGAACGCCTCGCCGGAAGCCATCCGCGAGGCGTTGGAGCGAGTCCGCACCGAAGCCCCCCCGGAAGAAGAGGCGGCTCCCGCTCGGATCGACTGGGAGGACCTGCTGGAGGCCGGGTTGATCGTTCATCCGCGGGCGGCCGAGCGCCGGCGTTTTATGGGTGAACGGCTGGGAATAGGGTATTGCAACGGGAAGCAGTTTTATAAACGGCTCGCCATCTTCCGGATCAGCCGCGAAGAGTTTGCGGGCGCGCTGGCCCAATTGGAGACGAAAGAGGCGAAGAACGAATGACGATGAGAGAAGAAGTGGCGACACCGCGCCGAACGAAGGAAATTATTCAGCGGCATGGTTTTTCATTCAAAAAAAGCTTGGGTCAAAACTTTTTGATCGATCAGAATATCCTCGGCAAAATCGTCGGCGCCGCCGATTTGGACAAGTCCAAAGGGGCGCTGGAGATCGGACCGGGGATCGGCGCTTTAACGGAGAAGCTGGCGCAGCAGGCGGGGCGCGTTGCCGCCGTTGAGATCGATCAGCGGCTTTTGCCGATTCTGGAAGAAGTCCTGGAGCCCTACCCTCAGGTTCATGTGATCCATGGCGATGTGCTTAAGCTTGATCTTCATGCGTTATTTGCGAGTGAATTCAAGGAATGCGAGAAAGTCAGCGTGGTGGCCAACCTGCCATACTACGTGACAACGCCGATTTTGATGAAGCTGCTGGAGGCCGGCCTTCCTCTGGAGAACATCGTGGTGATGATTCAAAAGGAAGTGGCCGAGCGGATGGCGGCCGGACCCGGCGGCAAGGAATACGGCAGCCTCAGCATCGCCGTGCAGTATTACAGCGAGCCGGAGCTGGTATGCATCGTGCCGCACAGCGTGTTTATTCCGCAGCCGAACGTGGAATCGGCGGTGATCCGGCTGAAGGTCCGCAGCGCGCCGCCGGTGACCGTGACGGAAGAGGCTTTCTTCTTTGAGGTGGTTCAGGCCGCATTTGCGCAGCGCCGCAAGACGATCTCCAACAACCTCAAGAGCCGCTTCTTCCCGGGCGAGGGACGAGAGCGCCTGGAGTCTTTGCTGGCGGAGGCGGGCATCGAACCGGCGCGCCGGGCCGAAACGCTCAGCCTGGAGGAGTTCGCGAAGCTGAGCAACACCCTGCATGCGGCGGGAATCGGCGGTTCAAAGCTGTAACCAATCCCTCTTTTCGCCCATACGATGGGGTAGAGGTGATGGAGTTGACGAATTTGGGAGACTTGGTCGTCCGCAAATCGTACGGTGGAGATATTACGTTCCGCGTCGAGCGTTTTGTGAGGGAGCAGGCCATTATCAAGGGAACGGAGTTTCGTCTGCTAGCCGACGCGCCGATATCGGATTTGGTGGTCATCAATGCGGATACGCCGGGAGAAAAAACGAAGCGTGCCCGGATCAAGGCAACCGAATCTCTGCAGCGGCTGCAAAAGGATCGGCTGGACCTGACCGAGCGCAATCGGTCGTCTTTGGGCCGCGATTTTATTCCGCAGGGGGAGCCGTCTTTTTTTGAGGTACCCGGTAAGGTCCTGCATTTGGACGGGGATGAGAGGTACCTGAAAAAGAGCCTGAGCCTGTACGAAAAGCTCCGTGTACCGGCACACGGCTATTACGTCACGGAATCGGCGATGGCCGGGGCGCTGTACCGCCTGCTGCCGAACATCCAGCCCGATATTTTGGTGGTGACCGGACATGATGGGGTATTGAAGAACCGCCCGACGGCGGACTTGTATAATTTGTCCAGTTACAAGAACTCCAAGCATTTCGTCGAGGCGATCGCGGCGGCCCGCCAGTATGAGCGTAATTTCGATGCGCTGACCATTGTGGCGGGCGCCTGCCAATCCCATTTCGAGGCGCTGCTGCAGGCGGGCGCGAATTTTGCCAGCTCGCCATCCCGGGTATTGATACACGCCCTGGACCCCGTGTATATTGCGGCTAAAGCCGCATTGACCTCGATCCGCGACACGATCCATATTACCGACGTGCTGACGCATACGATCAGCGGCACCCAGGGAGTCGGCGGCATCGAAACCCGGGGCAGCTACCGGATCGGATTGCCGAAACTCAAGGATTTATCCGCGTTAAAGGTCATTCCCTCGATGTAAAATCGAGGGATTCAAGGGATTGCGGACAGTCTCGAAAAAAAATCGTTGACAACGCTTTTTTAGTGCTGATATAATTATTTATTTCGATTTGACAAGTGACTCCTTTTCGTGTATAATCAATACAGAAGGAAGGTGGTCACAGGCAATGGCTAAAAATGCGCTGTCAGAAATCAAACACAGTCTCGAAGCTCACGTAGGGCAGAGAATTACGCTGCGGGCAAACGGAGGTCGCCGAAAGACCGTCGAACGCACCGGCGTATTGGAGGAAACCTATCCTTCGGTCTTTATCGTGAAGCTGGATGAAGAACAACAGACTTTTAAGCGTGTGTCTTACAGTTATGCCGATATACTTACCGAATCCGTTGAAGTCATGGTTTGTGACGATAACAATGAAATGCGGCTGTCGTATATTAAACCGTGAACATCATGATGATTGCAGCAAACGGCCTTGGCGTCCGAAGGGATGCGGGGCCGGTTTTTGTTTTTACCCGCAAGGAGAGAACGTGCACCCAGCGCGGACACGCGGGTGAATGAAAGCGAAGCCCGGTACGCATACTACGGGTGTTCTTGATCCATGACTTTCTAAGGAGGAATGGCCCATGTCGCGCAGAAGACGCAGCTTCATGTCCGAGGATTTGAAAGTCGAGTTGGCGAAGGATCTCGGGTTCTATGATACCGTCCGCAAGGAAGGCTGGGGCGGAATCCGGGCCAAGGACGCCGGAAACATGGTGAAGAGAGCCATCGAGCTTGCGGAGCGGGCCGCTGCCAAGCAGCCCTAATTCGGCCGCGCCTAACAGGTCTCCCCTTGGGAGGCCTGTTGTTTTTATCGGGGGATCAAGTAAGATGGAGGAAAGCCGGAGTTTGAAGTTATCGCATCTGTCTCCCGTGCATAGACGAAGAACCGAGTTTTTCTTATAATATGTAAGTCCGATGGGACGCGTTGAAAGCGGATTCCATTAGCGATACAATGAATGGATTATCGAAGGTGGGTGAGCGTCTTGAAAATTTATGAGAAAGCTCCGGCAAAAATAAATCTGATGCTTGATGTTTTACATAAAAGACCGGATGGCTATCATGAAGTGGAAATGATCATGACGATGGTGGATCTGGCCGACCGGCTGGAAATGAGCGCTCTCCCGCGGGATACGATTATTATCTCGAGTCAGGCCGGTTATATTCCGCTCGATGAGAAGAACCTGGCTTTTCAGGCTGCCAAGCTGATTAAAGAGCGTTATGACGTCCGAAGCGGCGTATATATACATTTGGATAAGAAGATTCCGGTAGCGGCCGGGCTGGCCGGGGGCAGCAGCGATGCGGCCGCGACCCTTCGGGGATTGAACCGGCTGTGGGAACTGGGCATTCCGGATGAGGAATTGATGGAACTCGGGGCGGAGCTGGGATCGGATGTCCCGTTTTGCGTCACGGGGGGAACGGCCTTGGCGACGGGACGCGGCGAGAAATTGACCCCGCTGGCCAATCCTCCTCAATGTTGGGTCGTTCTGGCCAAGCTGCCGATCAATGTGTCCACGGCGGAAATCTACGGGCGGCTGAGAAGCGATCAAATTCACGTTCATCCTTCCGCCGGCCGGATGCGGGATGCGATCGAGCGGGGGTCTTTTGCCGGTGTCTGCGGCGAGCTGGGCAATGTGCTTGAGGAGGTGACGCTCCGGCTCTACCCGGAGGTGGCCCATTTAAAAGACACGATGATCCGCCTGGGGGCCGATGGGGTGTTGATGTCCGGCAGCGGGCCGACGGTATTCGGGCTCGTATCCAAGGAATCCAAGGTGCCGAGAATCTATAACGGCCTGCGCGGTTTTTGCAAAGAAGTATACGCCGTACGATTATTAACTTGAATAGAACCGTACAAAGATGATATATTTTCTATAAAATATTCGGATTTAGCGAGGGGTCCTTCGTGAAAAAATTAAAAAGAAGCGCTCGATTGGTGGAGATGACGCAGTATCTGTTAACCCGTCCGCATCAGCTGATTCCGCTTACGACGTTCGCGCAGCGGTATGGAGCCGCCAAATCCTCGATCAGCGAAGACTTGGCGATCATTAAAGAAGTATTCGAGGATGAAGGGAACGGAGAGCTTCAAACCTTGGCAGGCGCGGCCGGCGGCGTGAAATATATTCCGAAGATGGGACGGGAGCAGGCGCTTCAATTCATCAATCAGCTGTGCGAGAAGCTGTCGGAGCCCGACCGGATTTTACCCGGCGGATATTTGTACATGTCCGATCTGCTGGGGCAGCCCGCGTTCATGAACGAGGCCGGCAAATTGTTCGCGACGGCTTTTGCGGGACGGGCGATCGACTGCGTGATGACCGTAGAGACGAAGGGCATTCCTCTGGCCTACGCCACAGGTGCCGAATTGAATCTGCCGGTCGTCCTCGTTCGCAGGGACCATCAGGTTACGGAAGGGTCGGCCGTAAGCATCAATTACGTATCCGGTTCCCACAAGAGTCTGCATACGATGTCCCTGTCCCGCAGAGCGCTTAAGGAGAAGTCCAGAGTCCTGATCGTGGATGATTTCATGAAAGCCGGCGGAACGATTCAGGGGATGGTGGATTTGTTGGGCGAGTTTGATGCCGAGGTAGCCGGGGTTGGCGTTCTGGTAGAATCGGGCGAGGTGGAGTCGGAACAACGGCTGCTGGAAGATTATGTTTCCCTCGCGACTTTACGGGCGGTCGATGCCAAAGGCAAGGAAATTTCCGTGGCGCCGGGGAATTATTTTACCGGCAAGTAGCGGTAGAAGCATTTTGTCGATATTCTGTAAAACATCCGGAGTTTACGACGAATCGTGTCGAAATCTCCTAATGTTCAAAAAAATTCCTGATTTTAGGGCATTTTATTCGGTGAAAAAAAAGGATTTCCGTAAGCTATGTGGAATATTACACCAAGTCTCTGATGGAAAAAGGTGGTGAACACATATGCAAATTACGGATGTAAGACTCCGCCGAGTCAGCTCTGAAGGCAGGATGAAAGCTATCGCATCCATTACCATCGATAACGAGTTTGTGGTTCATGACATTCGCGTCATCGACGGAAACAATGGAATGTTTGTAGCTATGCCAAGCAAGCGTACTCCTGACGGGGAATTCCGGGACATTGCGCATCCGATCTCTTCGGGTACACGCGAGAAGATCCAAGCCGCAGTCCTGGCGGAGTACGAACGTGCTGCCGAGCAAGAAGAAGTGATTGAAGAAGGGGCTTAAGTCTCAGTTTTGTCTCAACCAATTGGGGTTCGAGAAAAGGGAGCCATGTAACATGGCTCTCTTTTCTTTTTGTCCCAAATGAGATATATTCAGTAATGAGTTTAAGAGAAGGAGGCCGGGGCCTTGAAAAGATTTGCGATTGTTCTTGCTGCAGGACAGGGGAAACGCATGAAGTCCAAGCTATATAAGGTACTCCACCCTGTATGCGGCAAACCGATGGTCGGGCATGTCCTGGACACGGTTAAGAAAGTCCAATGTGAGCGCAGTATCGTGGTGGTAGGCCACGGTGCCGAAGCGGTCAAGTCTTATCTGGGAACGAAAGCCGAGTATGTGCTGCAAGCGCAGCAGCTGGGAACTGGCCACGCCGTAAAGCAAGCCGGAACGTTATTGGGTCAGGAAGAGGGCACGACGATCGTCATTTGTGGGGATACCCCGCTTGTGACGGAGGAAACTTTGCAAGCGATGCTGGAGCTCCATGAACGCCAAGGAGCGGCCGCTACCGTGTTGACGGCTAGCATGGACCGTCCTCAAGGCTATGGCAGAATCATTCGCGACAGCGTCAAAGGTTCCGTCGCCCGGATTGTGGAGCAGAAGGACTGCTCGCCGGAAGAGGATGCCGTCAAGGAAATCAACACCGGCACGTATTGTTTTGATAACGCGAAATTATTTGCTGCGCTGGAGAAGGTAACGAACAGCAATGCACAACAAGAATATTATTTGACGGATGTCATCGGCATTTTGGTCGGAGAGGGCGAAGTCGTCGAAGGCTATATGACCGAAGACTTTGCGGAATCGATCGGAGTCAACGACCGTTTGGCGTTGTCCGAGGCGGAAGGCTACATGCGGGAGCGGATCAACCGTAAACATATGCTGAACGGGGTTACTATTATTGATCCGAGCTCCACATACATCGGAGCCGATGTAGTTATCGGAGCGGATACGGTCATTTATCCGGGCAGTCATATCTCCGGAGCAACCGTAATCGGAGAGGACTGCGTCATCGGACCGGCAGCGGAAATTGAAGACAGCCGTATTGAGGATGGCGCGAAGGTTAAACAGTCCGTTCTTTGTCAGGCTGAAGTCGGCAAAGAGACGACGGTCGGACCGTTCGCTTATTTGCGTCCGGGAGCCAAACTGGGCGAGCATGTGAAGGTGGGCGATTTTGTGGAAATCAAAAACGCCACGCTGGATGACGGCTCCAAGGTTTCGCACTTGAGTTATATCGGCGACGCCAAGGTAGGCAAGAATGTAAATATCGGCTGCGGCGCGATTACCGTCAACTATGATGGGTATAATAAATCCATTACCGAAATCGAGGATGATGCGTTCATCGGCAGCAATGTCAATTTGATCGCACCGGTGAAGGTCGGTAAAGGAGCTTATGTCGTGGCGGGCTCTACCATTACCCAATCGGTGCCGGATAATGACGTGGCGATTGCCCGTAACCGTCAGGAGAACAAACCGGGTTACGCCGAGAAACTCCGTGCACGGGCCAAAGCAAAGAAGCAGAAGGAACAGGAATCATTTAGTTGATCGTGGACTTTTTTTCAGTAGGAATACGACTTATCTTTGAATGACTTGCGGAATCAGGATGCAGTGACCATTTCAATGACGGATAGTTGATCTATCTACACAGCACGGAGGGTAATAAAATTTATGACTTATTGTGATTCTAAACTGAAGATCTTCACCTGTAACTCCAATCCCAAGCTGGCTCACCAAATTGCCGATTACATCGGAATTCCGATGGGAGACTCGGAGACGACGAGCTTCAGTGACGGCGAAATTCAAGTCAAGCTGTCCGAAAGCGTTCGCGGCTGCCACGTTTATGTGGTACAGTCCACTTGCGCTCCGGTCAACGATAATCTGATGGAGCTTCTGGTGATGGTAGATGCTCTGAAACGGGCTTCGGCCAAGAGCATCAACGTGGTCATTCCTTACTACGGTTATGCCCGTCAGGACCGGAAGGCCCGCTCCCGCGATCCGATTACAGCCAAGCTGGTTGCGAATCTGATCGAGAAAGCCGGTGCGCACCGTGTAATTACGATGGACCTGCATGCGATGCAGATCCAGGGTTTCTTCGATATTCCTGTGGATCATATGCTGGGCGTACCGATCCTGGCTCAATATTTCCGCTCGAAGCATATTCAGAACCCGGTCGTTGTGTCTCCGGACCATGGCGGTGTCGTTCGCGCCCGTAAACTTGCGGATTTCCTCAACGCTCCGTTGGCGATTATCGACAAACGCCGTCCCGAGCCCAACGTCAGCGAGGTCATGAATATCATCGGGAACATTGAAGGCAAAACCGCAATTCTCGTCGATGACATTATCGACACGGCCGGAACCATCGTCCTGGGCGCAAACGCGCTGAAGGAAGGCGGGGTTGAGGAAGTTTACGCTTGCTGTACGCACCCTGTGCTGTCGGGTCCGGCGATGGAACGCCTGGAAAACTCTCCGCTGAAGGAAGTTATTGTAACGGATACCATTCCGATCACGCATCCGAATCCGACCAGCAAGCTGAAGGTCTTGTCTGTAGCTCCTCTGATGGGTGAGGCGATCATTCGCGTCCACGAGGAACTGTCGATCAGTAAGCTGTTCGAGATCGAATAGAAAGTCGTCCTACTGCATTCATTGGGTTGCATCTTCCGTTTTCGGAGGTGCAGCCCTTTCTGTATGCGGACGGGGTCGATAGCTCAATTGATAGGTAGAACCTAATACATTGGAGGACCACAGATGAAATGGATCGTAGGCCTCGGCAATCCGGGGTCCAAATATGAGAACACCAGACACAATATCGGCTTTATGGCGCTTGACGAATTGGCCCGCCGGCACGGGATCGCCATCAAGCAAAGCAAATGCAAGGCTCTGATCGGTGAAGGCATGCTGCCCGGTGGGAAGGTGGCTTTAATCAAACCGATGACGTATATGAATTTGTCGGGCGAGGCGGTTCGGGCTTTTATGGATTACTATAAAGTCCCGCTGGAAGATATGATCGTCGTATACGACGACCTGGACACGGAGATCGGCCGAAACCGCCTTCGCTATCAAGGAAGCGCCGGGGGGCATAACGGAATCAAGTCGATCATTCAGCATACGGGCACGCAGACGTTCAACCGGATTCGGATGGGCATATCCAGGCCGGAACCGGGATATCCGATCGTGGATTACGTCCTTTCCTCGTTTGCGAAAAAAGAAGCCCCCTTGCTCAAACAGTCGATTGAAGCGGCATGCGACGCGCTGGAATACAGTCTCGACCATACGTTTGAGCAGACGATGGCGAAATTCAACGGGTAGTGCATTCCGGTGAAACTTTGGGGCTAAGCGGGGATTTTTTAGGGCATACTGAGGGGTATATCGAACCTTCAGGAGGCATATACATGGCAATAAACTATGTTTGCAGGCATTGCCGTACATTTATTGGTAGAATCGATTCTCCCGGGATAACGGAATCCCAGCTGGGCTTCCATTTCTTGACCCCCGAGGAGCGGCGGGATATAATAGCGTATGATTCGAATGGCGAAACAACGGTCCGGGTAACTTGCGATTACTGTAGCGAAGCTCTAAAGGATAATCCCGAGCTGACGCTGCTTTCAAACCTCTTGCAATGATCTGCGGGAGGGAACCTGCGGCTACCTGATGAAATGGGATACAGAGCCTTGGCACGTTTGCTGAGGCTCCTTTCACGTTTGCTGAGGCTCCTTTTTGGTGGAGTCCGGCCTTGTTGTCAGGGGACAAGGCCCAATCCCGGTATGGACATCATAGATCTCGCGCGGGGAAGGCGATATAAATAAGGGTGACATGAACCCCGCTTGCCTTCACCAATTCGGTTTACGGATAATAGATATAAAAAGGTTTCTACAAAATACTGCAATTCGAAATGAGAGAGGTGCCTCCATTGTTACAAGCACTTATTCAAGCATTCTCCCGGGACTCGGACTTTACCTCTATGGTGGCAGGGGTAAATGCCGGAATGAAGGAGCAGTTGATTTCCGGTTTATCGGGGTCCTCGCGGCAGGTCGCGTTGGCGGCACTGTATCAGGAAACGAATCGGCCTTTGCTGGTCGTCACGCATAACATGTTCTCCGCCCAGAAAATATTCGAAGATTTACAGGAAGCGCTGTCACCGGAACAGGTGATGCTCTATCCGGCCAATGAGCTGGTAGCCGCCGAAGCGGCGGTTTCGAGCCCCGAGACCTTGGCTCAGCGCATCGAGGTACTGCTGCAGTGCTCCCGGTCTTTCCGGGGGGTTGTGGTCGTGCCTTATTCCGGTGTGCGCCGGTTTATCCCGACGACGGAAGCGATGGCGAATGCCCGGCTGACGATCGAATTGGGCGGCACGCTGGTGCTGGATGATTTTCTGGCACGGATGGTCGAGTTGGGTTACGAGCGGGTGGAACGCGTCGAATCGCGCGGGGAGATGAGCATCCGCGGGGGGATCATCGATTTCTATCCGCTGACCTCGAACGTCGCTTATCGGGTCGAGTTGTTCGATGATGAAATCGATTCGATCCGTACTTTCGACCCGTCCGATCAGCGTTCCATCGAGCAAATCAAGCAGGTCGACGTTACCCCTTGTAAAGAACTTATCGCTTCCCGCGAACGGCTGGAGCGGGCGGCTGAAGCAGTCCAAGAGAGGCTTGACCGGCAACTGGAGAAAATGACCGACCGCCAAGCCAAAAATAAGCTGGAAGAGGAAATCTCCCGGGAAATCGAAATGATGCGGGAGCATGTTTATTTTCCGGAAATCTATAAATATATCTCCTTGATTTACCCCGAGAACAACACCTTGTACGATTACATGCCGGAGGATACTTTGCTGATTCTGGACGAACCGGCCCGGCTGCTGGAGACGTCCCGCCAGTTGGAGCGGGATGAAGCGGAGTGGAATTTGCATCTGTTCCAGAACGGCAAAAGCCTGCCTGAGCTTCCTCTCGCCCGCGATGGCGCCGAGGTGCTGTACCAGCGGCCGTATCCGACTTTGTTCTTCTCGCTGTTTTTGCGTCAGGTTCCCCACACGCAGCCGCAGAATATCATCAATTTTGTGAGCCGGGGGATGCAGGATTTCCATGGCCAAATGAATGTGCTCAAGGCGGAAATGGAGCGCTGGAAGAAGAGCGGGGCCAACGTTATCATGCTGGCCAGCGGAGAAGAACGGCTCGAACGGATGCGGCGGGTTCTCCAGGATTACGGCATCGACGAGCCGACGCTGCTGCTGGGGAACCTGCAGTCGGGCTTTGAGCTTCCTTCCGTCCATCTCGTCGTGATCACCGAAGGTGAAATGTTCTCCCAGAAGCAGCGGAAAGCCCGCAAAGCCAGCAAGAACATAGACAACGCGGAGCGGATCAAGAGCTACACCGAACTGAAGGTGGGCGATTATGTCGTTCACCAGAACCACGGGATCGGGAAGTACCTGGGGATCGGGACTCTGGAGGTCGGCGGTATCCATAAGGATTACATGCATATCCTCTATGCGGGGGGCGACAAGCTCTCCGTACCGATCGAACAGATCGATATGATCCAGAAATACGTAGGTTCGGAGGATAAAGAACCGAAAATCTACAAGCTCGGGGGCAACGAATGGACCCGGGTCAAAAATAAAGTGCGCTCCTCCGTTCAGGATATTGCCGACGATCTGATCAAGCTGTATGCGGAACGTCAGGCTTCCCCCGGTTACGCGTTCGAGAAAGACACGCCGGAGCAGCAGGAATTCGAGGCCATGTTCCCCTACGATGAGACGCGCGACCAGCTCCGGGCGATCGAGGAAATCAAAAAGGACATGGAACTATCCCGGCCGATGGATCGGCTGCTGTGCGGCGACGTAGGCTACGGAAAAACGGAAGTCGCGATCCGGGCCGCGTTCAAGGCGGCCATCGAGGGCAAACAGGTGGCCGTGCTGGTGCCGACGACGATTTTGGCGCAGCAGCATTATGAAACGTTCCGGGAACGGTTTGCGGGGTATCCGATTAATATTCAGACGCTGAGCCGGTTCCGCAGCCGGAAAGAGCAAAACGAAACGATTAAAGGGGTCCGCCAGGGGACGGTGGATATCGTTATCGGGACCCATCGCCTCCTTTCGCAGGATCTCGTATTTAAGGACCTGGGTCTGCTGATCGTGGACGAGGAGCAGCGGTTCGGTGTGACGCACAAGGAAAAGCTGAAGAAGCTGAAAACCAACGTGGACGTGCTGACCTTAACGGCCACGCCTATTCCGCGCACGCTGCACATGTCCATGCTGGGCGTCAGAGACCTGTCGGTCATCGAAACGCCGCCGGAGAACCGTTTTCCCGTCCAAACCTATGTGGTGGAACACAGCCAGGCCCTGGTTCGGGAAGCGATCGAGCGGGAATTGGCGCGCGGCGGACAAATTTATTACCTGTACAATCGCGTACAGGGCATTCAGGAAATGGCGGCGCAAATATCCATGCTGGTTCCGGACGCCCGGGTAGGGATCGGTCACGGACAGATGTCCGAGCAAGAGCTCGAGAAGACGATCCTGGATTTCCTGGACGGCGAATACGACGTGCTCGTCAGCACCAGTATCATTGAAACCGGGGTGGACATTCCGAACGTCAACACCTTGATCGTCCACGATGCCGATAAAATGGGCCTTTCCCAGCTTTATCAGCTGCGGGGCCGTGTCGGCCGTTCCAACCGGATCGCTTACGCCTATTTTACGTACCAAAAGGACAAGTCGCTGACCGAGGTCGCGGAAAAACGGCTGCAATCCATCAAGGAATTCACCGAGCTGGGATCCGGTTTTAAAATCGCCATGCGCGATCTGTCCATCCGGGGGGCCGGGAATCTGCTCGGGGCGGAGCAGCACGGCTTTATCGCTTCGGTCGGGTTCGACTTGTATTCCCAAATGCTCGCGGAGGAGATCCAGAAGCGCAAAGTCACGATGCTTGGCGAAGCCCTGCCGGATGAATCGAAATGGAATACGACGATCGATCTCGGCATCGATGCTTACCTGCCTTCGGATTATATTTACGACAGCATCCAGAAGATTGAAATTTACAAGAAGACCGCTTCCGCTTCCACCTTTGAAGAGGTGGGCGAGCTGGAGGACGAACTGCTCGACCGTTTCGGCGAGCTTCCGGAAGCCGTTCGGAACCTGCTGGCCGTCGCCCGGGTCAAGCTGTACGGCAGAAAATACGGCATCGAGTCCATTAACTTGCGGAATGAAGAGATCGTCCTGAAGTTTTACGAAGGCCGCGAACGGGATATGATTCCGTCTAAAATTGCGGAAGTTGGAAATCTGTTCGGAAGACGTGTACAATTTAACCAAGGATCGGAAATTCTGATTCGCATCAAAGTCAAGGGAATGGACGATAAAGAAATGATGGGCTTGCTGGAGCAGTTTTTGGAGGCTCTAAAGGACTCGTTCAAAGCGAAAGGGGAACTACAGGATGTTTCGAAATAAAAGCCGTTCATGGAAGACGGCGTTGATGGCGCTCACGCTTGTATTGGCATTGGCTGTAGTGGCTGGCTGCGGCAAGAAAAATGTAGTGGCTACGTATGAGGGTGGGGAGATCACGGCCGCGGAATTCGATTTGGAGCAGCGGATTTTACTCGCCGTCTCGGACCCGATGATGCAGCAGTTGATGCAGATGGACGAGTACAAGGAAAATTTGCTGAAACAGCAAGTCGCTTTTAAATACCTGGCGGCCAAGGCGGACAGCAAGTTCAAGGAGACGGGAAAGACGAAGGGAACCGAAGCTTTCAACAACATGAAGAACTATTACGGCGCCGACAAATTCAAAGAAATGCTGAGCAGTCAGAAGGTGACCGAAGACGATATCAAAAATTACATGATTCGCTACTATACCGTTCTGGAAACGGAGTCCGTGAATATCACCGATGAGGACATCAAGAAGGAATTTGAGGCTACGAAGGAGGATTACATCACCGCTTCCGTGCGTCATATCCTGATCGGATTCAAGGATGCCGAGGGCAAGGAAGTCAAGAAAGAGGACGCCCTGAAATTAGCGAAGGAGCTGAAGAGCCGGCTGGAAAAAGGCGAGGACTTCGCCGAGCTGGCCAAGAAATACTCGACCGACCCCGGTTCGAAAGACGACGGCGGGTTGTACGCGGATTATCCGGTAAGCCGCTGGGTACCCGAATTCAAGGAAAAGGCTATGACCCTTCCCTTGAACACCATCAGCGATCCGGTCGAAACTTCGTACGGTTACCACATCATGCGGGTTGAGAAACGGACCGAAAAGAAATTCGAGGATCTTACCACCAATGAGAAGGACATCATCAAATTGTCTTTGGCTTCCGGGAAACTGGACGAGTTTATAGCCGGAGACCTGGAGAAAAAGATCATTAAGAAAATCAACCTGCCTAAGACGGAGAAGAAGGAGAATTCCGGATCGGGCGGAAACAGCACCGGTACCCCGGATAGCGGAGGCACGTCCGGCGGCAACAAGGATGCCGGCAACGCAGGAGGCGCCGGAACCGGGAACAATGCCGGAACCGAAGGCAAATAATCAAACCGGTTACGGGCATATCAGGCAGCGCGGAGAAATCCGCGCTGTTTTGCTGTGCTTTTTTTGTGGTAAATATACAGATTGAATAAGTAATTTAGCATGCATAAGCTGCTGGGAAGGGATGAATACTATGGTCAGAATCACAAGAGCCGAATCCCTCCATTTGCTAACCAAATCAACCGCCGGCGGTGTGAAAATCAAAATGAAACTTACCGCAACTTTTTTACCGGCAATGATGTAATAACATACCGAAGGGTAAATGAATATTCACCAGTCAGTAGTTCAATACTTCTTTAGAAAGCGGGGCAACATGTGACATGAAAGCTACTGGAATTGTACGCCGTATCGATGATTTGGGCCGTGTGGTCATCCCTAAGGAAATCCGCCGAACCTTACGGATTCGGGAAGGGGACCCTTTGGAAATTTTCGTGGACCGCGACGGCGAGGTGATTCTGAAAAAGTATTCGCCCATCGGCGAGTTGGGGGATTTCGCCAAGGAATATGCGGAGTCGCTTTACGAAAGCACCGGCCATATTACCCTGATTTCCGACCGGGACTCCATTATTGCTTTGGCGGGTGCATCGAAGAAGGAATACCTGGACAAGCCGATCAGTTCGATGCTGGAGAGCAATATGGATAACCGGAAAATCCAGCTGGAGACGAATAGCGGAAGCTACGAAATCGTCCGGGATCACTCGGAGACGCTGTCCACCTTTGTGGTGGCACCGATTATTTCCGGCGGAGATCCGATCGGGGCCGTGATTTTGATGAACAAGGATGATTCGGTAAAAATGTCGGCGCTCGAGTCGAAAATGGCCGAGACGGCCGCCGGCTTTTTGGGCAAGCAAATGGAGCAGTAACAAGGGAATTTGGCAATCTAGCACACTCCTGTTGTCATTGGACGGTAAGGCCGTCCGATGCGGGGAGTGTTTTTTTTCTTGCGGCTTTCGTCATATAATGGAATCTATGACGAAACCGCAAAGTGGGTAGGTTATGAACGAACGAGAAACCTCATCCTCGCGCTTGCTCAAAGGAGCCGCCGTGCTGAGCTTGGCGGCGATATTGAGCAAACTGCTGGGGACACTGCAAAAAATACCGCTGCAAAACATCGGGGGAGACGGCGTTTTTGGCATCTACAACACGGTCTACCCCTTTTATACGATCCTCGTTACTTTGGCAACGGCCGGGTTTCCCACCGCGGTATCCAAATACGTAGCCGAGCGGCATGCGCTGGGGCTGGAGAACGGGAAGCGCGAAGTGCTTCGCATGGCCACGCTGATGATGGCCTTGTTGGGGATCCTCGGCTTCGCTCTAATGTATTTGGGGGCCCCACTGCTGGCCGTCTGGATCGGAAACGGCCATCTGGTACCGGCGCTGCGCAGTGCGGCCCCGGCGCTGCTGTTCGTCCCGCTTAGCGCCTCGCTAAGGGGTTACTTTCAGGGGCTGCAGAATATGATGCCGACGGCCGTATCCCAAGTGGCCGAACAAGCCGTTCGCGTGGCGGTGATGATCGGCCTGCTGCTTTATTTCACCGCGGCCGGCGGCTCGGAAGCGGTGATTGCCGGCGGAGCTCTTGCCGGTTCGGCCGTCGGCGCCGTCGCTGGACTAGCGGTGATGCTCGGATATTGGCGCGGTCACCGCAAACGTGCCGGAATCAGGGCCGGTCAACCGGGAGACGCCAATCCAGGCGGGGACCTCCACCGACCGGCTCCGGCCGCGGGAGTACATTCGCAGGGATTCCGTCTATTGCGGGAAATGCTGCGTTACGCGATCCCCATCTGCCTGGCCTCTTTGGCTATCCCGCTGCTTAGTCTGGTGGACACGTTTACGCTGCCCCGTCTTTTGGCGGGTCATGGCGACGAACTGCGGGCGATGGTGGATGTGGGCGTGTATAATCGGGGCATTCCGCTGGTCCAACTGGTCACTATGGTGGCCTCGTCCTTGTCGGTACTGTTTATCCCCGTTCTGGCGGAGATGAACCTGCGGAACGACCGGGACGGCATTGCCAGACAGACGCGGCTGGCAATGCGCTGGTTTTGGCTGATCGGGCTGGCGTCCTCGGTAGGCCTGGCGCTTCTGGCCGAGCCGATCAACGTGATGCTGTATGAAGACAGCACGGGGACCGGGACGATGGCCTGGGTGGCCTGGACGGCTGCGCCGGGCGCGCTGGTGACCATCACGGCCGCCCTGTTGCAGGGGCTCGGAGCGGTGCGAGCCCCCGCGGTGCACCTGCTGGCCGCAGCGGGGCTTAAAGCGGCGCTGAACGCGCTGCTCGTGCCCCAGCTCGGCATCAGCGGCGCGGCGATCGCCGGCATCGCCGCCTACGGCGCAGCGGCAGCGCTCAACCTGGCGCTGCTGCTGCGGCGCACGGGCCTGCGCCCGCGCCTGCGGGACGCGGCGCTGCGGCCCGGGGCGGCCGCCCTGGCGATGGCGGCCGCGGTGCTGCTGCTGCGCCTCGGCGTGGACGCCGCGCTGCCGCCGGGCCGCCTGGCGGCCCTGGCGGAGAGCCTGCTCGGCGTGACGCTCGGCGCAGCCGTGTTTGCGGCCGCGGTGGTGCGGGCGCGCCTGATCAGCGCGGCCGAGCTCGCGGCCCTGCCGCGCGTCGGACCGAAGCTGCTGCGCGCGCTTCGGAAGCTGCGGCTCATGCCATAGGGCAGCGCGGCGATATTTGGGCCGCGGGGGCGTGGGATGGTATAGTTAGAAGGAGAGCTTGATCCCTTCGGGATCAGAGACAGGAGTGTGACGAACGAATGACGGCACAAATTACGGTCGTCGGGCTGGGTTCGGGAGACCCCGACCGGCTGACGCTGGGAAGCCTGAAGCTGCTTCAGGCGGCCGGGAAACGGATGGTGCGGACGAAAGATCATCCGGTAGTAAGCTGGCTGGAAGAGACCGGGGTGACCTTTACGTCGTTTGATGAGGTTTATGAGACGATGGCGGATTTTCCGTCCGTCTATCGGGAGATTGCCGACCGGCTGATTCAATCGGCCAAATCGGAAGGCGGACGTTCGGTACTGTACGCGGTACCCGGCCATCCGATGGTCGCGGAAGCGACGGTGAAGCTGCTGCGGGAGCGCTGTCCCGCGGAGGATGTGGAACTTCGGATCACGGGCGGCGAAAGCTTCCTGGACGAAGCCTTCGTCCGGCTTGGCTTTGACCCGATTGAAGGATTTCAATTGCTCGATGCGTCCGACTTGGCGGTAATCCGGATCGATCCGCGGCGTCATACGCTCATCGGCCAGGTTTATGACGGGTTCACCGCTTCGGAAGTCAAGCTCGGCTTGATGGAGGTATACCCGGACGATTACCCGGTCGTAGTCGGCCATGCGCTTGGAGTAGAAGGTTCGGAGCGGGTGCTGCGGGTCCCGCTGTACGAATTGGACCGAATCGAGGGCTACGGGAACCTGTCGCTCGTCTATGTGCCGGCAAGCGACGACGATCGCCTGCGGATCCGCAGCTTTGAGCGGCTGCACGAAATCGTGTCGATTCTCCGCAGTCCGGAGGGTTGTCCGTGGGATCGGGAGCAAACGCACCAGTCGATCCGGAAAAACCTGATCGAGGAAACCTACGAGGTGCTGGAGACGATTGATGAGGACGACCCGGACCATATGCGTGAGGAGCTGGGGGATTTGCTGCTGCAAATCATGCTGCATTCGCAAATGGAGGAAGAGACGGGGATGTTCACGGCTTATGACGTCATCCAGGAGCTCAACGAGAAGCTGTTGTTCCGTCATCCGCACGTATTCGGCGATCTGAACGCGCAGGATGCCGAGGCGGCGCTTCAAAATTGGGAAGCGATGAAAGCGGAGGAGAAGCGCCGGAAGGGGCTGGAACCGGAAAATCTGTCCGCTCTGAACGGAGTGCCGCGGGATCTGCCGGCCCTGATGAAAGCCTACAAGCTGCAGAAGAAAGCGGCCAAAGTCGGCTTTGATTGGGACTCCATGGATGGGGTATGGGCCAAAATCGAAGAGGAACTGGCCGAGCTTCGAGCAAGCGTGGCGGAAGGTCAGCCGGCGGAGGACCAGGCGCTTGAACTGGGCGATGTGCTGTTCTCCTTGGTGAACGCCGCACGATTTATCGGCGCCGATCCGGAAGAGGCGTTGTCGCGGACGATCGCGAAATTTGTCAGACGTTTCAACTATGTGGAAGAGCGGCTGCGCGAAGCCGGGAAGACGCCCGGCGAAAGCAATCTGGCGGAGATGGACGCGCTCTGGGACGAGGCCAAGGCGGCCGAAAGAGCCGAGGAATCGTCAAAATTTGGCTAAAAAACGTGTTTTTTTTGCGAAATTGCAAAAAAAAGTTACCCGCTGGGCAGGATTTTGGGTTTCCAGGCAGAATACTCATACAAAGATATCCACGCGGCCTTATGCCATGAGGGATTTGGCCGGTAATATCCATCTATTTTTTCTATTATTGGGAGGCATTATTAAATGAACAAAACAGACCTGATCAACAACATTTCCAGCAAGAGCGGTTTGACTAAAAAAGACGTTGAAACCGTATTGAACGGCTTCCTTGGCGAAATCACCGAGGCGCTTGCTGGCGGAGACAAAGTACAATTGATCGGCTTCGGCACGTTCGAAACCCGCAAACGTTCCGGTCGTACAGGCCGTAACCCGCAAACCGGCAAAACGATCGAAATCCCTGCATCCAACGTTCCAGCTTTCAAAGCGGGCAACAAACTTAAAGAAGCTGTAAAATAATGCGTCTCGATAAATTCCTGAAGGTGTCCCGGTTGATCAAGCGGCGCACGGTGGCGAAGGATGTCTCCGAACAAGGGAGAGTCTTAATCAACGGGCGTGAATCCAAACCGAGCAGCACCGTTAAGGTGGGCGACGAGATTACCGTACAATTCGGCCAAAAGCTGGTGACGGTCCGCGTCGAACGCCTGGCGGAAACGACTCGCAAGGAAGAGGCCGCCACCCTGTATACCTTAGTTAAGGAAGAACCGATTGCCAAGGACTCCGGTCTGGACTGGAACTAGGCAAGAGATATGTAACGCGCTCCGTTCATGTAACGGGGCGCGTTTTGTGTTTAGGCGTGCCGTTCCGAGAAAGGAATGTCTTTTAACGCAAGGAGGATCTATCGAACGGTTCTAAACGTGAAGCCCCTCCCATAAGCTAGTGGTAAGAAGGAGGGGTACATGCCATGATCGACCAAGGAAAAGGGAAGCGTCAGGAGCTGCATCTGCTGCACAGAAAACTGCTGGAGATTACGGGCGTCCTGAATGTGGAGAGTTTTGACAGTGAGGAATTTCTGCTTCAAACGGAGCTGGGGCATTTGACGATTCGCGGTCAGAATTTACATATCAAGAATTTGAACCTGGAGCAGGGGCTGGTCAGTATTGAAGGGCTCGTCAACTCGCTATCCTATCTGGATCCCGGGTCGTCTTCGTCCGGCAAAGGCCTGCTCGGCAAGCTGTTCCGATGAATTTGCAGACGCAATGGGCGACGCTTTTGTGGATGCTGATTTGCGGGGGCATTCTGGGCATCGCCTTCGACAGCTACCGGGTCGTATCGGGACAGCTCCGCTTTCCCCGCTGGAGCGTACATATGCTGGACCTCTTCTATTGGCTGGCCGCTTCCTTGTTTGTGTTCCGTACGCTATATCATGTTAACCAGGGAGAGCTCCGGTTTTACGTATTCCTGGGGTTGTTTATAGGCGTTTGGATTCATTTTTTGTTTCTCAGTGTTATAACGGAACGTTTTGTGGTAAATTTAATGAAGATAGTCCAAAGGGTATACGAGATTATCGGAAAATTACTGGTTCTTTTCGTGGTGAAACCGCTGCAATGGCTGCTAAAGTGCATAAAAATGCTTTTGGGTTTTACCTGGATCGTGTTATTGTTTATGGGGAGGGTTACGCTGTCCCCGATTTGGAAACTTCTGACCTGGGCCACAAGACCTATATGGAAACCGCTGCGTCTGCCGGACAGGCTCCGGGCTGTGCGGAATATCGTAGCGGAGTATTGGAAGCGTTGGTTCCGCAGATCAGATGATGAATAAAAGTGACTGGAGGTGCCCCATGCGCGAAGCAGCGGCAAACACATCCCGTAATAATCATCAACCCCCCGCGAAAACGGCAGGGGCGCGCCGTCGACTCCGGCTCTGGGCCGCGTTTATGGTGCTTTTTCTCGGCTGGGCGGGATACACGTTCATTTCCCAGTCCGGAGAGATCGGGAAGAAATCGGTACAGTTGGCGGAGCGGAAAACGGCAAGGGCAGAGAACGAACAGGCCCTCAACCAGTTGAAATATGAATTGAATCGCCTTAAAGACCCCGAGTATATCGGTCAAATTGCTATGAAAAAGTACGGACTTTATAAACCCGGCGAAATTCCGGTGCGCGTCTCCGGCTCGGAGTCGGGAAATGACTGATGCCATGCGGGATATACGGCTGTTGACCTTGTTTCAGTCATTATGTATAATCAAATCACCGCAGTCATGATTTCGAGGCCTGGCTGTATATTTTTAAGGGAGGATCATTTTATTTTATGTCAATTGAAGTGGGCACCAAGTTAGAAGGAAAAGTGACAGGCATCACGCATTTCGGAGCATTTGTGGATCTGTCAGGAGGTGTCACGGGTCTCGTTCACATCTCGGAGATCGCCGACAATTACGTTAAAGACGTCAATGATCATCTGAAGATTGGCGATACGGTTACCGTTAAGGTAATCAATGTCGACAAGGACGGCAAGATCGGACTTTCCATTAAACAAGCGGTTGACAAACCGGTTGAGGCAACCAGACCGCCTCGCGCACCGCGCACCGATCGTCCGGGTGGAAGAGACGGAGACCGGCCAGGCGGCGGATTTAACCGAGATCGGGGAGGACGTCCTTTTAAGCCGCAACCGAACAAGGCTTCATTTGAAGATAAAGTTTCCCGTTTCCTTAAGGATAGCGAGGAGCGTATTTCCTCGCTGAAGAAGAACACGGAGGGCAAACGCGGAGGACGCGGAGCCAAACGGATGTAGTTTGATACCCAAGCCAAACCCTGAATAATGAACCACCGCAGGCAGATCATGCCTGCGGTTTTTGTTTTTTCGAGCAATCCCTCCGCCGGATTCTATTTTTGTCGTCTGCCCCGCTTAACCGACAGGTTACAACGCAATCCACGAACTTCTCGGGTGAAATTAACAGATATTGGTTACTCCTTTTGTAACCTTTCATGCGAACACAAAATCCCCTTGACGCGCTCATTCGCTTGGGCGGCCTGGGTTCGCGGAGATTCGGGAACCGCTCTCAATTTGTCGGAAAATTCTTTGCCCCAGATTCCGGTATATGACAAACTTTCCGCTTGCCGCCTCCTATAATGGGACATACCTTACAAAATTGGAAAAGGCGGTGCCAGGCGATGGAGAAGTGGAACGTGATCCCATTTCCAGGGATGAAGAAGGCAAAAGGACAAGCAGGGGAGGTTTCTTGGGACGGTTGGAAGCAGATCCCGTTCGTTGCGGCCTGCAGCCGAATGTTTGCGGCCAATAAATGGACCGGTTTGCTCCTGCTGATGAGCTTCCTGCTAGGCAAAGCGACGATCTTGGACGAGCTGGCTCCTTTTGCCGCGGCGTTTTTTGCGGTGATGATGTTTATGCGGCGGGACATCGCCGTGGTGACGGGAGCGCTTATGATTGCCGGAGCCCTGTTTGTATCCGGACATCACGCTGCCGTGATCGCGGCGGAACTTCTCATCTTTTACCTCATCCATAAAGGCATGGAGTCCTTTGAACGGGCCGAGCTGTCTTACGCCCCGTTGATGGTGTTTACGAGCACCTTTTTCGCGCTGTTGTTTACGGCCGTCATCGGACCTTCCCTTACCTGGTATGCTCTGGTCGTGACTGTCATGGATGCGATTCTCAGTTTTGTGCTCACCTTGGTATTCATTCAGGCGGTCCCCGTATTTACGTATCGGAAAAGAAATTACCAACTGCGCACGGAAGAAATCGTCTGCCTGGTCATCTTGCTCGCCTCGATCATGACCGGTACGGTGGGTTGGGAGATCGGCGGACTGTCGATCGAGCATATTTTGACAAGGTATTTGATCCTTCTGTTTGCGCTGGTCGGCGGCGCCGCGCTCGGCGCATCGGTAGGGGTCGTAACGGGTCTGATCCTCAGTCTGGCCGACACCTCGGCCCTGTACCAGATGAGTTTGCTCGCCTTTTCGGGCATGTTGGCGGGGATGATGCGGGAGGGGCGCAGATGGGCGGTAGGCTTTGGCATGCTGCTGGGTTCCTCTATCCTGTCCATCTATTTGGCGGGCCCGGCCGAAGTCATGTCCTCCACTTGGGAAAGCTGTGCGGCGGTCCTGCTGTTTCTGCTGACCCCAAGAAGCGTGATTAGCGCGATCGCCAAATATATCCCCGGTACGCAGGATCATACGAACACCCAACATGAGTACGCCAAAAGAATGCGGGAAATAACGGCCGGCCGGGTCGCCCAGTTTTCCGAAGTGTTCAAGCAGCTGTCGCGAAGCTTCGGTCAAATCGCGAGCTCGGGGGAAATCGCCAAGCGCAGTGAAGAGGTCGATCACTTTATGAATGCGGTTACCGAAGGAGCCTGCGCAACTTGTTTTCGCCGAAATGCCTGCTGGGACGGCAAGTTCTATCAAACCTACAAGTATATGACCGAAATGATGACGGCTGTCGAAGAAACCCCCGAGATCACCAAGGATGAGCTTCCCCCCAAATGGGATAAGATCTGCATCAAAACCGATCAGGTGCTTGCGCTGATGAAGCGGGAATACAACCTTTATCAACATGATATGCACTGGAAACGCCAAATATACGACAGCCGGTTGCTGGTTGCGGAGCAGCTTTCCGGCGTGTCCCAGGTGATGGAGGACCTGGCCCGGGAAATCCAGCGGGAAGGACAAGCCTTGTACAAGCAAGAGGAACAGATCCGGGAGGCTCTTGAAAAAATGGGCCTGTCCATTCATAACATCGATATCGTCAACCTGGATCACGGCAACGTGGAGATTGAAATCGTCCATGCCTATACCCGCGGTTATGACGAGTGCCGAAAAATTATCGCCCCGCTGCTGTCGGATATTTTGGGCGAACATATCGCGGTGGTCGGGGAGGTGATGTCGGATCGGCGGGACGGTCTGGCAACGGTGACATTCGGTTCGGCGAAGACCTATGAAATTACGACCGGGGTGGCCGGCGCAGCCAAAGGAGGGGACCTGCTGTCCGGGGACAGTTTTAGCGCAAGGGAACTGGGGAACGGGACATACGCCGTAGCGCTGAGCGACGGGATGGGCAACGGCGAGCGTGCCCGGCTGGAAAGCAGCACCGCCCTCAGCATTCTGGAACAATTGCTTCAATCGGGGATGGATGAGACGCTGGCGATTAAATCCGTCAATTCCGTATTGATGCTGCGCTCCCCGGATGAAGTGTACGCTACGGTGGATATGGCGTTAATCGATGAGTATTCGGCACGGACCACCTTTTTGAAAATCGGTTCCTCCCCAAGCTTCATTAAACGCGGAAACGAGGTGATCCCGATCACGGCCAGCAATTTGCCGATCGGCATCATCCAGGATATTGAGGTGGATCTGGTGACCGTGCAGCTGTATCCCGGCGATACACTGATTATGATGACCGACGGCGTGTATGACGCACCGGGGTACGCGGTGAATAAGGAATTGTGGATCAAGCGGCTGATTCAGGAAATCCGGTCCGAGGATCCGCAGGATATCGCCGACGGATTGCTGGAAGCCGTCATCCGCTACCAGAAAAATACGATCCAGGACGATATGACCGTAGCGGTGGCGAAGGTCGATCATTACCTGCCGCAGTGGTCGACCCTGCATATTCCGGGGCTGAGCCGGTTGGAGCGGCCGCGGACGGTGAGTTAAGAGGAGAACTTGAGGTGAAAGCCTCAGGTTCTTTTTTTTGTCGAAGAAAACCCCCAGTTTGACTGGGGGTTCAGGAAAGCTTATAGCTATGAGTAAAAATCCCTTGACCTTTATGATAAAATGATAGCCGGTCTGCCAACCGCATCATGAAATCAAGGAGGACAAGGGAAATGGATAAGAGCAGTCTAGCACATACACGCTGGAACTGCAAATACCATATCGTATTTGCGCCAAAGTACAGACGACAAGTGATCTATGGGAAATTAAAAAGAGAAATCGGAAAAATCATTCGAGAGCTATGTGAGAGAAAAGGTGTGGAGATTCATGAGGCGGAGGCATGCCCAGACCATATTCACATGCTGGTAAGTATCCCTCCTAAGTTAAGTGTGTCGGAATTTATGGGATACTTGAAGGGAAAAAGTTCGCTGATGATCTTCGATAAGTTTGCGAATCTAAAGTATCGGTACGGAAATCGACAGTTTTGGTGTAGAGGATACTTTGTGGATACGGTAGGACGTAACAGGAAAGCGATCGCCGAATACATTCGGAATCAGCTAACAGAAGATAAGAACTACGAACAACTCACGATGAAAGAACTGTTCGACCCGTTTACGGGTGAGTCGGTAGGAAAGGGCAAGTAAAAAAGCCCCTTTAAGGGGCATGCCCGAGACCGCTCGCGGTTGGCAGACTTTCAGTGCGCCTTCTTAGGCGCTTGCTAGTACCATGCCCTTATAGGGCTGATGGAAGCCACCGGCTAAGCCGGTGGTTATGACTGAATTTTTCAACTGAGTCCGGGGGATGCAGAAATCCATGGTCGATACGGTGGGGGAAGCAATAACAGCGGCGGTATCGTGGGAGAAAATCCAGAAAACAAATGGAGGCTACTATGGGTCGGACTTGGCGCAATGATATACTGAACTCGGGCAAAACGGACAAGACCTTCGATCTAGGATAAAAAATGATAATTGAGAGGGAATGAATGTGAAAAAAACAATTCAAGAGAAGATAGCTTTGATGAAAAATGTCCTTGAGGTAAATCCTTTTAATCTTGTGATAGGAGAAATTCAAGAGAGAATAATTACTGAAGCTGAACTTAATATCAAGGATGGTCAGTTACAAGATTATCATAATTTTTTTAGAGAGTATGGATCTATGAGATGTGGAAGCATTGTTATTTTTGGAAAAAGTGAATTAGGTGATTTTCAGTTTCCTGTCGCTGAAATGCCAGGTGGATTTGAAGAATGGATTTGTATTGGAAAGATTGATCCGTATCCATTATTTATAAACAAAAAAAGTGGAGTGATTTATTGTTTATTTGAAGATTCAAAAATTAAATCATATGAAGGATGGAATGACTTTTTGGAGAATTATGTTTTCGGAGAACGTTATCTTGAGATTATTGGTAAAGATGAGTGGTACGAATTATTAAGAGAACAACAGATTATTTGAAATAGTCATCACATTGAACAGATTGATTATGGGGAATGGGGAACAGGATATAAAACGAAGTACAAGATAATGAAGTACGTATTAGAGATTTGTACGATTTAATGGAATGGACAGCGGATTTACCGGATGAACAAGTGATTCATCTTGAAAATGGTTATTACCATATCACAGTGTTCAGTAATTTACCTGATTCAAAAATACGTGGTGACCATCAGGAAATTTATCTTTATTTTAATCCATTAACTGAAATGCCGAGAATAACGTATTTAGGAGTACCGACATTGGAATAGTTGAATGGACTGCACCTTGGTATTGATACACTGAAATACATAGTGGGATGCTCTAATCAGTTGTAGGAGGTTTTATTGTGAAATTGAAAAAGATTATCTTAGAAGGAGATTCTAAATATGAAAAGGCGAATCAAGCATTCCCGATAAGGTGGAAGTCGCATCATGTAACTGAATTATTTGTGGAGTTATTTCCTGAAATCGAATTAGATGGGAACAGACAGTTAACTATTTTAGCTACAAGGAATAGAAGAGAAAATGCCAAGAAATACAATAATTATAAAGCGTTTAATGTTTCGTCATACTATCTTGAAGAAGAACAAATAAAGGCTTTAGAGGCCTTAAACCCAGAAGATGAAAATTTCATTTTGGATATTATTGAAGAGGTATTAGTTGATATAACCAACATACTTGGTGAAGATGAAGAAAAAAGAAGTGCTATAAAAGATACCATAAAACAAGTGAGGGAAATGGAGTTCTCACTAAAGAAAAAAATGAAAACCTTATCCAAAAAGTCGAAAGTAGGAAAATATAAAGCAGATGTGTTTAGATGCCTGAATAAAACATCTGGTGAGGCATGGTGTGTGGAATTAGAAAATGGGATTTCAGGTGAGACAAGAGTGGAGTGGTTGACCGGCAAACCGGATTATCTAGATCGCAGAGATTACTTTAAAAAATCCAAGTGGGAAGAAAATAAATTTATAATCACGAATAGATTAGGTATAGAGGTCTTTTCAATTGAAATTGGTATGGAAGAATCATAATGCTACAATTCCAAAAGAATGAAAAGACTAATTATGCTGAGATGAATCCATAATTGTAGATATAAACTCCCACCGTCGGAGTCTCCATCATTAACGGGAAAATATCCTGTTAATATA
The DNA here is from genome assembly GCF_008084145.1 of Paenibacillus faecis. Taxonomy (GTDB): domain Bacteria; phylum Bacillota; class Bacilli; order Paenibacillales; family Paenibacillaceae; genus Fontibacillus; species Fontibacillus faecis. The sequence continues at coordinate 906,619 of NZ_VSDO01000003.1, forward strand.
CCGCTCTTGGCTTTTCGATCCGATTTAGCTGGAAAAGCTCCAGCTATTTCGCGGCCCTGTTGCCGAAATACACAATTTCGAGCGAATTAACGGGAAGTTTTCCAGCTAATTCGCCTCTGCAGCCGCATACGTACCAAAATAACGGGAAGAATTCCCGTTAATTCAAACCAAACATACCCCTGGATGATATCCGGTACGGTCAGGTCAGCATTATTACTTTTGAGGAGTGACATTGCAAAGAAGTAAGCACCGGAAGATACCTACATATATAGTGCCAAAGACACAAAGCCGAAACCCATTTGGTTTTTTTTTCATGGGAAAGTATTGAAGAATGTAGTAAAATTGACCTGCGCATCAACCGATACACTATTTATGGGACATTTTCTCAAAATTTGATATTTCTCTTTGGCAAAGCTGTCGAAAGGCAGTGACGCAAAGCTATAGGGACTACCTCCTGTAACGGGAAATGTCAGCCAGTTGCTTTTTTTGCGGTAGCCTATAGTTTTTTTACTGTAGGCTATCTTTTTATGCCCATTTCGGGGCCATCCTGCCGCTCTTGGAGAGGAGATGATAGCGGGCTTTGGTTAAGATGTTTCAAGGGTTGAACGATGACCCGGATGGATCAAATTTCAAGAGAGAAAGAGGAGAAACCGAAAATGAAACAACCCCGCTTAGTCGGCGGAATCCGCCAATGGAGTATTGTCACAAAGAATATGGTCTTAACGAGTATCTCGATCTTGCTAACGGGCGTCATTCTCATCGCGTCGAGTTTTTATATTCAAGGACAGGTTTTGACGAAGCAGTTGAAGTCCGATTCGCAAGAGGTCATGGAAGCCTGGTCGCATAAAATCACCCCGGCGGAAGCCGCCGAAGCCATGAAGAATACGGACCGGAATTCACCGATCCAGAAAAAGCTTACCGGGATCTTCGACGATTTATCGGCCACGCATCCGAACGTAGCTCAAGGGTATATTTTTGGCTCGGAAATCGTGGATAACAGCACGCTGATGATCGCCTTCCCGACCGCCGTTTTGGATATGTTCGAAGGAGAAGGGCTCCACTTGGGAGACAAGCTTGGACAGCCGGCTTTCCACGTAAAAGGCGTTCAGGAAATGATGAAAACGAAGAAAATTACCTTTACAAAACCGTACAATGACGATTACGGCACCTGGCTGACCGTGCTTTATCCGATCCAGGACGAAAGCGGCAAGATCTTCGCATATATGGGGATGGACTTTGACGCGAGCGTCATTTTACAGGGGCAGAAGGATCTGCTGAAGTATACCTGCCTTGCGCTGGTGGCGATTTTGGCGTTGGTGCTGACGATTCAATACATATTTACAAGACGGACCTTTGCGCCGGTCAAAGATTTGATGCATGCCTTGGATCGGCTGAGCCAGGGTGATTTCAGCGTGCGTTTGGAGACGAGCCAAAGCGAGCTGGGACAGGTCAATGCGAAATTCAATTCCACCGTCGCCAATATAAATGAGCTGGTCTCCACCATCAAGGCGGTTTCCACCCAATCGGCCGAGCAGGCGCGCGTCCTGTTTACCGCTTCGGAGGAAAACCATAAGACTTCCACGGACATCACGAATCATATTGAAGAAATCTCGGACAAAGTGTCGATTCAGAGCAAATCGATTACGGAGAGCGTGACGTCTTTGGAGGAAATCAATTCGGGGGTTTCCACCATCGCAGGCAGCACGTCCGCTTTGTCGGAAGCTTCGGTACAAATGAAAGAACAATCCGAACTGGGCGGCGAAAATATCAACAAAGTTATTAAGCAAATGGATTCGATCCGCGAATCGGTACAGCATTCCGTAGCCTCGATCGAGCAGCTGCGCAAGCGGTCCGGTGAAATTGAAGAAATCGTCCAAGTCATTACCCAAATTTCGGCCCAAACGCATCTCTTGTCTCTCAACGCGAGCATCGAGGCAGCGCGGGCCGGCGAGGAGGGCAAAGGGTTTGCCGTCGTAGCCAACGAGGTCAAGAAACTGGCCGAGGAATCGGGCAAGTCGGCGGAGAAGATCGCCGATCTCGTGCATTACATCCAGAATGAGACGCTGACCGCCGTCCAGGCGATCAGCGAAGGCGAGCGGAACGTTCAGGCGGGCATCCATGTGGTAAAAGAAACCGGCGAATTGTTCTACAGCATCTTGGATGCGACGGATTCCATCACGAGCCAAATTCAAGAAGTGTCCGCGGCCACGGAGGAAATGGTGGCGGAGACCGAGCAGATTACGGCGACGATTCGCCAAATCGCCGTTCTTGCGGAGCGAAACGCGGACGTGTCGGAGTATATCAAGAACAGCGCCTTGGAACAGCGCTCCTCGGCAGGGAAGATCGTGGATTCGGCCGAGAGCTTGAACGAAATTTCCGGGAAACTGGAGCACATGGTGGAAGAGTTGAAAATATAGAGAGAACTATAAGGAGCTGAGTGAGTGGATACCTTACTAACGGACCGCAAAGTCCGGGACTTTTGGCTAAATGAACTGCAGTTGCCGTTATCCGGATTCGATATGTACACGGACTCTCCCAAAGTGAACTACAAAGGTGATTTGGTTACAACTACGCATCGATTGGCCTTGCCGGAGAACGCTTTTACCCGGATGGGCAAGGACCGCGACTTGGAAAACTGGCTGCTCGCCGGTTATGTCGTATTTATGTTTCGAATGAGCGGGGAACCGGATCAGATCGTCGGAGCTAGAAATTCGGCAGGCCGCGTTCTTCCGCTGCGTTTGAACTGCGATGGCAAAGCAACCTTCGGGCAGCTGTACCGGATGGTGAAGGACAAGCGGGCGGCTTTGGACGCCGTCGATATGCCGCTGAAAGAAATCGAAGAGACGATCGGGCATTCGCCCGTGCTTTATACGGTGTTTGAAAAACAACCCAAAGCGGGCGTTGCCGGCTTGAATGGGGACGCTCCCGGAAACGTCTATATGCATTGGCGGTTTGATTGGGTAAACGACGACGAGGGCCAGCTTCGGATCGATTACGAGCGTCACCTCTTTAACGAGGGGACGATTGCGGAATTCGCCGCCCACTTTGAGTTGATCATGCGGGCCGTTCTGGAGAATGAAGACCAAGCGATCGGCGGCATCCCGATCTTAACGGCAGACGATAAAATCGCCTATGCCGAGCTGAACGATACGGCCCGGGTCTGGCCGTCCCTGCCGGAGAGCATCCCCGATATGCTGCGAAGCACGGTAAGGCTCCACGGCGACCGCACCGCCTTGTCTTCCGGGGACCGTTCGCTGACTTACCGGGAACTGGATCTCGTATCGAACCGGCTGGCCCGGATGCTGCTTCAACGCGGACTTCAAAAGGGCCAGTTCGTGGCCCTGTTTATGGAGCGCAGTCTGGACGCCATCATCGCCATGCTCGCCATTCTGAAGGCCGGCGGGGCCTACATCCCGCTCGATCCCGAGCATCCGGAGGACCGGAATGCTTACATTATCGCCGATACCCGTACCGGCATCGTCCTGACCAAGGACGGATATGCGCCCCAGCTGAAGGCGCTTTTGGCAGCCGCGAAACGGGAGGTTTCCATCCTGCACCTGGATCGGGAGCTTGATGGAGACGATAGTGAGCTTGACCCGGTAAACTGCGTCTCGGGCGATGATGTGGCCTATATTATCTATACGTCGGGGACGACGGGAAGGCCGAAGGGCGTTATGATTCCCCACGCCGGGGTCCTTAATCTGGCGCTGGCTACGGTGGAGCAGCTTGGACTGCGGGAGAAGGACATCATCCTTCAATACTCGACCTTTAGCTTCGATGCTTCGGTCTACGATATTTTCAGCGCCATTTGCTGCGGCGCCCGGCTTCATTTGCTCTCGAACGAGCAGCGTTATTCGGTCGAAGCGTTCACGGCGGCGATCGAGGAACAGGGCGCGACGCGTATCGGCATTCTGCCAACCGTATTTTTTAACCAGTTATCCGCTCATCTGAATGCGGAGCAGGCTCTAAAATACGGAAACATCCGCAGCTTCGTCATCGGCGGTGAGGCGCTTCCCGGCGAATCGGTGCGTTCGCTGCAAAGAAAGCTGCCGCATCTGCCGGTCATCGTGAACGCATACGGGCCGACCGAGGTTACCGTGGCTACCACCACGCATTTGATGGACAGCCCCGTCCCGGATCACCTGAACACGATCAGCATCGGCAAACCGCTTGCCAATTATGAAGTGTTGATCGTGAACGAACTGCTGCAGCCGTGCCCGGTCAATGTGGCCGGGGAACTTTTGATCCATTCCGTGGGCTTGGCTAAAGGGTATCTGAATCAGCCGGAGAAGACCGAGGAGGCCTTCATTTTGGACCCGGTCAACCCAGGCTCCGGCAAGCGGTATTACCGGTCCGGCGATCTGGTTCGCCTGCTGCGGGACGGCGGTATCGAATACGTCGGCCGGAAGGATTTGCAGGTCAAGATCCGGGGCTACCGGATTGAGATCGGCGAAATTGAAGAGAATCTGATCAAGCATGGGGATCTCAAAGATGCCGCGGTGATCGTCAAAGAGGACGAGTCCGGGGAAAAGCTGCTCGTCGCCTTCTACACCTCCAAAAACGGAGCGCCGGTGGAGAAGACGGAGCTCGTGGCCTACATGAAATCCAAGGTACCGGCTTACATGGTACCCAGCCAATTCGTCTTCCTGGAGGCCATGCCGGTTTCGCCGACCGGCAAAATCGACCGCAGGAAGCTCGGCTTGTATGAACTGCCGGAGGAGGAAGCATACGCAGGAGCCGATGCGGCGCCGCCCGAAAACGAGCTGCAGGCCGAAATCGCCGCGGCTTGGGCCAAGGCGCTGCGGCTTCGCTCGGTCGGCATCCATGACGACTTCTTTGAAATCGGCGGCCATTCGCTAAAAATTCTGGAGACGCTCGTGCTGCTGAAGCCCCGTTTCCCGCAATTGAAAATCAATGACTTTTTCGCCTATCCGACGGTAGCCCGGCTCGCCGAACGGGTTGCCGAATTGGCGCAAGCCCCGTCGGGTAAAGGGGACGCCGCTCCCGGTCTGACGGGCGAAACGGTGGATCTCGCCGAAACTCCGCGCCAATTCGGCCGGGGTTCCCTAACCGGCGGGAAGCTGAAACCGGGACGGCAAGAGCATATTCTCCTTACCGGGGCTACCGGGTATCTCGGTTCCTCGCTTCTGGATGAATTGCTGCGGACGTCCCAGGCAACGGTGTACTGCTTGATCCGCCCGATGCAGGGCCAGGATGCCTATGAACGGTTGCAGCGGGTCATGGAGGGGTATTTTGGCCCCGAAGTCGTCCAGCGGATGGAAGGCCGCGTCGTTGCCGTGCAGGGCGATCTGGAGCAGCCGGACCTTGGACTGGTAGGGCCGGTCCGCGATCTGCTTCTGGCGAAAATCGACGCGATCCTTCACTGCGGAGCCGAAGTTAAGCATTTCGGCGAGGCCGAGTATTTCCACCGGGTCAACGTGGAAAGTACGGAGCGCCTGCTGGCATTGACCCGCGGGAGAAACGTTCGCTTTCATTATGTGTCGACGCTCGGGATCCCGGAGGATCTGGCCATGGGCGGACAATGGGAGACGTTTGCCTCGGAGGGCGGGTATCAGGACCCGAGCCTGGATACCGGCAACGTGTACACCAACAGCAAGCTGGCCGCCGAGCGGCGGGTCATCCGCGCCTGCGAAGAGGAGGGCGTTCCGGCGACCGTGTACCGCGTCGGAAATCTGTCCTGCCATTCGGAGACCGGCGCTTTCCAGCGGAACATCGACAACAACGCATTCTATCGGATGCTGAAGGCGATGCTCCTGCTGGGGAAGGCGCCGAGCGTCAGCTGGCAGGTCGATCTGACGCCCGTCAACTTCGCGAGCGGCGCGATCGCGGCCCTGGCCCTTCAGGATGGGACGGCCGGGCGGCTGTTCCATATTTGCAATCCGGTACAGCTGCCTTACGCGGAAATGGTCGAGTCCTTCCGCTCCCTCGGATATCGGATTGAGCTGCTGGATTGGGCCGAGTACGAATCCTGGCTGCTGGATGCGGGCCGGCCGAAGGATCAGGCCGGGCTGGAGTTGGCGATGGCCCAACTGGAAGGAGACGGGGCGAAGAACTCCCCGTTCCGGTTCGCTTGCCCGCAAACCGTCGAGTACCTGGAAGGGACGGGAATCCACTGCCATGTGCCCGACTCGGCATACATCAAAAGGTTGGTAGAGTATGCGGTAAAGGTAGGATATTTCCCGGAATCGCCATGAGAAACTGACAGATTATTAGAGGACTGACAGGTTATTAGAGTAGAGATAGAGCAATAGCGGATGCCATTCCCGAAACGTGTAGAAAGGGGACGGTATCCGTTTTTTTTGCCGTGCGGCACGTTGTCCTATTACATGTTGCGTGTATCCCGAACCGGCAAGTTATAATAGATCCAGAAAGGGGCGTACGACATTTGGCCTATCAACTGGATATCGAGTTTAAGTCTTTATACGAACTGACGAGCAGTCTTCATACGTATATTTGCCGAAAATCGCACAAGAAAATGCTGCTGGCCCCGGACTGGGCCAAGGAAGTCGGCGGAAGTCTAACCCCGGAGTTTGCCTCGTTGCTTAGCCGGATGGAAGTGGATGCCGACTGGAAATGGACCTACCTGTTGGTTTATCTTTGCCGGGAAGGGGAGGAAGCGGAGGATTTCCTGGCTTGGCTGGAGAGGAAGTCCGTCGGAGATCTTTATGAGTTAATGGCGGAATACGGCCAACCATTCCCGAAAGATATGGGGGAATTTCGCTCCCGCACGCTCTCGGTCTTTTCCCAGTGGAACGACCAATATTTTAAACGAACCGACCCGGCCGTCCGGGAGTCGCTTCGGCAGGATGCCGAGCAGAGGAAGAGGGAACGGGATGCGGGCGCGAGCTTCCGGGAGTTTGCCGAGCGAATTACCCATGGTCTGGTTTTTGAACCCAAGGAGGGGTTGGAACGTCTCGTGTTGGTACCGCAGTTTCATTTTCAGCCCATGAATGTGATTTATCATTTCGGTAAAGTCACACTGTGCCATTACTCCGCGCGAGTTTATCGCGATAAGCCATCCTCGTTTCCCCAGCATGAATACCTTACGATTCGAGCCCTGGGGGAGCAAAACAGGCTGAAAATTCTGCAATTTTTGCATCAAGGTCCAAGAAGCTTCAGCGAAATCGTCCGTCATCTGAACATCTCGAAGGGGATTACGCACGATCATATCTCTAAGCTGAGAAGGGGCGGTTTAATCCGGGCCCACATAGAGGGTGAAGCGGTGACCGAATACAGCCTGCGTCTCAATGCGCTGGAGGAGTTCCAGAAAAAGCTCATGGCCTATATCATGAACGAATAGAATGTTACGGTTACGGCTCAGCTCACAAAAACAAAGCAACCACCGCTGCCTGGAGGCAGGGTGGTTGCTTTGTTTTGCAAAAAGAGAAAAGAATTAAAGTTCTCTATTTACAGAACTTACCGGCCGAACTATAATATGCATTAACAATAACTTAGTTATCGCATCGGAATTAACAGAAATATAAAACGACAGGAGCGAGAGAAATGAAGAGAAATCGGATAGCCGAAGTCACTGCAGCCTTATTGATTGGTTCGTTGGTGTTGTCGGCTTGCAACGGAGGCGGTTCGGGCGTTGAATCCCCCGCAGGGAAAGCCACGGCGGCTACGACGGGCAATGCATCCGGGGCCACGGCGGATGGAAATGCCGCTTCCTCCGGAGATACCGACGGAGTAATCCTTGCGGCCGATTTATCCAAGCTGCCGAACGTGGCGAAACAACGCACGGATATGATCATTGTGGGGCTTACCGATCCCAGTGGCGCATTTACCCCCTATTTTCACCAAAGCGGTTATGACGGCAATGTTTCTTCCCTGCTGTATACTCCGCTCGTGACGGTGGACGATAAAGGACTGCCGAAGGCGGGGCTTGCGGAAAGCTGGGACATTTCCGAAGATCAACTGACCTATACGTTTCATCTGCGAAAAGACCTGAAATTCAGCGACGGTTCGCCGCTGACGGCGGAGGATGTGGCGTTCACCTGGACGCTCCTGCACGATAAGGCTTACGACGGCGACGCGCAGCTTCCCACCCTCTCCATTGAAGGAGGCGAGGCTTATAAAGCAGGTAAAGCGGACACGGTTTCCGGAATTACCGTCGTGGATCCGTTAACCATTTCGGCGAAGCTGCAGAAGCCGAATGCCATGGCGCTGGTGATTTTGGGCGGGGATGTTCTGTCCAAGGCTTATTATGGCAAGGATTATCGTTTCGGTCAGTTGGATTACATCAAAAAGCTGCACGAAAAGCCCCTGGGTAACGGGCCTTATGTGCTGGAGAAATTCATTCCCGGACAGGAAGTAAGGTATGTGGCCAATGAGCATTATTATGCCGGTAAGCCCAAAGCACCGCGGTTTATTTATAAAACCTCCGAAGGCGACACGTGGCAGTATCTGGAGACCGGGGAAGTCGATTATGCTTCGTTCAGCGCGACGAAGGAAAACATCGATAAGCTCAAGCGTTTGGGCTTCGTCAATATCCTGCCTTATACCCCGAGCACTTACGGTTATCTTCAATTAAATCTGGAACATGAACCGCTCAAGGATAAACGGGTTCGTCAAGCTCTCACCTACGGTCTGGACCGCCAGAGCATTTATGTGGACGCCAACCAGGGAGCCGGCGAGGTCGCCAACGTCCCCGCTTCGCCTATCTCCTGGGCTTACACGGAGGAAGGGACCAATCCATACCCCTATGACCCGGTCAAAGCCAATCAACTTCTCGATGAAGCCGGTTGGGCCAAGGGTCCGGACGGAATCCGCGAGAAGGACGGGAAGAAGCTGTCGATCCATTTCTTGGGCTCCAAGAACGCCCAAATCGATACCTTTATCGCGGTAGCCAAGGAGAACTTCGATGCGATCGGGGTCGAGTTCACCCCTGAGATCTTTGCCGATTTTAACGCCCTGGTGTCCAAAGTGGAGGGAGGCGATTATGATATCGCTTCGTTCTCCACACCGATGCTGACGGATCCGTCGGAAGGAGTGCTGCAATTTGTGGACGGGGAGATCAAAGGCTACGACAACCCCAAAGTGAAGGAGCTTTATGATCGGGCGCTCTCCACTACCGACATCGAGCGGCGAAAGGCGGTATATCAAGAACTGTTCCAATTGTTGAACGATGAGCTCCCGGTTATTTTTACAAGCTACAAAAAGACCGTTTACGCCTACAACGGGCGCATTCAGCATCTTTCCGTCAGCCCGTTCACCGGCTTGTCCTCCAGCCTGCCGAATTGGGAATTGAAATAAAAAACGGCCGCCGTTCCGGAAGATCGACGCGGCGGCTTACATAAGGAGCCGGATTATGAGCGTTTATCTGGGCAAAAGGCTGATATATATGACCTTGATCCTGCTTGCGGCATCTCTGCTCATCTTTAGTCTATATGCATTAACCCCCGGTGACTTCATCAGCGGGAATATTAAACTTACGCCGGAGAGGAAGGCCGAGCTCCGGGAGATTTACGGCCTGAATAAACCGGTGCTGGAAAGGTATGCCCTATGGATGAAAAACGCGCTCCACGGGGACTTAGGTTATTCGCTCGCCCAACAAAAGCCGGTCTTGACCCTGTTCAACGAATACCTGTGGAATTCGTTTCTGCTCGCGGCGGTGTCCACTTTTTTCACCTGGGTGATTGCGGTTATGATCGGCGTTATTTCCGCCTACAAGCAGTACTCCTGGTTCGACACGCTCGTGCTGGTCGCCGTGTTTGCGGCCATGTCGCTGCCTTCCTTTTTTATCGGTTTATTCCTGATTAAAATCGTAGCCGTCGATTTGAAATGGCTGCCGCCGGGAGGCATGCTGACAACGGGCAGCAACGCGACAGGCTGGGCTTATTTTACCGAAGTTATCCATCATATGACCTTGCCCGTCATCGTTATGACCATTTTGGGCGTGGGTTCGCTGACGCGGTACTTCCGTTCCAATATGATCGATGTGATCAAGCAGGATTATATCCGAACCGCCAGAGCCAAAGGATTGAAAGAAGGAAAAGTGCTGTTCTCCCATGCGCTTCGCAATGCTTTGCTGCCGGCGATTACCCTGGTGGGCTTCGAGCTTCCGGCCCTGTTCGGAGGTTCTTTGATTATTGAAAAAATATTTAACTGGCCGGGGATCGGCCAGCTGTATATGAGCTCTTTTTCATTGCGGGATTACCCGTTATTAATGGGGTTTACGATGCTGATTGCCGTCCTGACGGTCATCGGTACGCTTCTGTCCGATCTGTTGTATCGTCTGGCCGACCCTCGCGTCAGGCTTCATTAGGGGGTGGAGAATATGGAGAATGTCGATAGCGTAAAAGCGAAGGCGATCCGAACGGGATCTCGCCCAAGGAGAAGATCGTCGCTTTGGTCGCAGGCGCTGCAACAATTGCTGAAGAATAAATTGGCCGTTTCGGGGCTTGCGGTTGTGATGTTGGTGGCGATCGTCTGTTTTGCGGGTCCGCTCTTCTCCCCGTATACGGACAATAAAATCAATATGGCGCTGATGAACAAGCCGCCGAGTATGCAGCACTGGCTGGGGACCGATAAGCTCGGACGGGATGTTTTGACCCGGGTGATGCAAGCGGGACGGATCTCTCTTACGGTCGGCCTGGCTTCTATGGTGTTGTCCGTGTTTTTGGGGACGTTGCTCGGGGCGGTTGCCGGCTACTACCGGGGAATCGTGGATCAGGTCATCATGCGGGTCGCCGATTTGCTGCTGACCATACCGGGACTGCCGCTGCTGTTTATATGTGGAGCCTTGCTGTCCGATTGGAAGGTGCCGACCGATTACAGAATGTATATCGTCATGCTGATGCTGAGCCTCGTCAACTGGCCGGGACTCGCGCGAATGATCCGGGGGCAAATGCTCAGCTTGCGGGAGAGGGAGTTTATGCAGGCGGCCGTCGTACTTGGATTAAGAGACCGACGGAAACTGTTCTATCACTTGATTCCCAATCTGATCCCGTTAATTATCGTCATGGCTACGCTGAACATCGGCGGTGCGATTCTGAGCGAATCGGTTCTCAGCTTTTTCGGGTTGGGGGTGATGCCGCCGACTCCGACTTGGGGGAATATGATCGACGCCGCGAATAATATGATCGATTTTCAAGAGCACCCCTGGCTATGGATTCCCCCGGGCGTCTCCATTTTTGCGACGGTTATCGCGATCAATGTGTTTGGAGACGGCCTTCGCGACGTCCTCGATCCCAAAATGAAAAGATAGGTGAAAAGATATGTCGATTCTGCTGAAAATTGATCGGCTTGTGACGCAATTTCCTGCCGAAGAGGGCGTCATCAAAGCGGTGGATGGGGTAAGTCTGCGTGTGCTGCAAGGCGAAACCGTCTGTATCGTCGGGGAATCCGGCTGCGGAAAAAGCGTGACCGCCCTCTCGGTAATGGGTTTGTTTCAAGGGATCGCGGGGGCGGACATCCGGGGAAGCATCCTTTTTGAGGATAGGGACCTCTTGGCCCTGAGCCGCCACGAACTCCGGGCGGTTCGCGGAAACGAGATCGCCATGATTTTTCAGGAGCCGATGTCTTCGCTAAATCCGGTCCTCACGATCGGCGAGCAGTTAATGGAGCCGTTGCTAGAGCACTTAAAGCTCAGCAAAAAGGAGGCCCGGAAAAAAGCCGTTGAATTGATTGAACAGGTCGGCATCTCCAGGCCCGAACAAATCGTCAAATGCTATCCGCATGAGCTTAGCGGAGGGATGCTGCAGCGGGTCATGATCGCCATGGCCATATCCTGCCGGCCGAAGCTGCTTATCGCCGATGAACCGACCACAGCCCTGGACGTGACGATACAAGCTCAAATCCTGGATACCTTGCGCAGGATCAAGGAGGAATCCGGGATGTCGATTTTACTGATCACGCATGATCTCGGCGTTGTGGCCGAGATAGCCGATTATGTCGTCGTCATGTATGCCGGTAAAGTCGTGGAGGAAGGTGAGGTCACCCGGTTGTTTGAGGCGCCGAAGCATCCATATACCCGCGGTCTGCTGCGTTCCAAACCGGTGCTGGGGCAGCGGGAGGAATCGCTGTATTCCATTCCGGGCCAAGTGCCCGACCTCCTCGCATTAAGTCCGTCCTGTTACTTTTATGATCGCTGCGAGCACGGGATGGAGATTTGCCGGCACCGGGAGCCTGCGTTGGGAGAAGTGGGAGAGCGGCAGCGGGCGGCCTGCTGGCTTTACGAGGAGGCGAAGGCGCATGCATGAACCCTTGCTTGAAGTGAACCGCCTGAAAAAATATTTTCCGATTAAAACGGGCCTGTTGCAGCGGACTACCGGATATGTTCGAGCGGTCGACGATGTCAGCTTCACCCTTCTCCCGGGGGAGACCTTCGGGCTTGTGGGGGAATCGGGCAGCGGAAAGAGCACGGTTGGACGCGCGATTGTACGCCTCGCGGACAAGACCGGGGGAGAAATCAAATTTAAAGGAATCGACATATACGGCCTTAAGGAGGGAGACTTGCGCCAAGTGAGGCCGAAAATCCAAATGATTTTTCAGGATCCCTACAGCTCGTTGAACCCCCGGATTCGAGTCGGAGACGCCATCGGCGAAGCCTTGCTGGATCACGGGCTTCAGCCGAAGGAGGAGATCCGCGACCGCGTACTGGAAGTGCTGGGCTTTTGCGGCCTGTCGTCCTCCCACTACGACCGCTACCCTCACGAATTTTCGGGCGGGCAAAGGCAGCGGATCGGGATCGCCCGGGCGCTCATCCTCCAGCCTGACCTGATCATCGCGGATGAACCGGTTTCGGCGCTGGATGTGTCGATTCAGGCCCAAATCATCAATTTGTTCAGAAAGCTGCAGGAGACGCAGGGGCTGGCCTCTCTTTTTATATCCCATGATTTAAGTGTGGTGGAGCATTTATGCTCGCGCGTCGGGGTCATGTATTTGGGAAATTTGGTGGAGATGGCGCCGCGCGACGAGATTTTTAACCGTCCGCTTCATCCCTATACCAAAGCGTTGCTGTCGGCCGTTCCCATCCCGATTCCCCGAATAAAAAGAGAGCGGATCCTTTTGAAGGGGGAAATTCCGAGTCCGGCGAATCCGCCTTCCGGATGTAAGTTCCATACCCGCTGCCCATATGCCAAGGAGGAATGCGCGGAGAGGAAGCCGGATTTCCGCGATGTCGGGAGCGGGCACTATGTGGCTTGCCATTTGGTTGACTGAGAAGAGAAGATATTACCGGGAGGAGGATCGAGCGGATGCCGACGACGCTGCCACAACCGTACGCGCTGCGGCTGGAAATGATTCGGGCCGCGGGCTATTCGAACCAAGAGGCGATTTCGCTGATAGAGAACAAGGATACCGCTACATTGGTGCAGAACGTGGACCCGGAGGTAAACTGGGGGGAATTTCTTGATTACGCGCATCAAAACCGGGAGGATATAAGAGCGGCTATCGCCCAGGGATATCGGTTCAAATTTATTACCGCGGGAGGTCTGCAGAGCTTCTTGCGGATTAGTTTCGGCCTCCAAGCCGGTGAAGATTACCGGTTCGACGGGGAGCGTTTCACGGAAATCGGGCTAAGCGAGCCGGATTTTGAGCTGTTGCGGCATCGGGTTCCCGAACAGCACTGGACTTTCGTTATCACGAAAAGAGATGAAGGAAGCGGCGAAGTCCGGTTCGAAATCGAGCTGGCATCCGCCGCGTATTAAGGGAGGTTCTCCCCTTCGGGGACGGCCTCCTTTCTTTATGCAGCGCGCCATCCTCAGGAATAGCCTTGGCCCTTCATGATGCCGCTATGCAGGAGGGTTTGAATTCTACTCTCGCTGGAAATGATAGAGAAAGAGAGTCTATCAGATGGATCAAAGAAAGCGGGGATGGATGCAGATGAAGCAAATATTGCTGATTACCGACGGATGTTCCAATGTAGGGGAGAGTCCGGTGATGGCGGCCGCGCTGGCCCGGCAGGAGGGGATCGTCGTCAATGTGATCGGGATTGTCGACTACGGCACGATCGGGGAGCTGGGCAGTCTGGAAATCGCCGAAATCGCCAAGGCCGGGGGCGGGATGAGCCAGCTTTCCGGCACGCGGAAGCTGGCCCAAACGATGCAAATGCTGACGCGCAAAACCGTGGTTCAGACGATTCAGCACGCGGTTAATAAGGAGTTGAAAACAATTCTGGGGAATTCTTCCGTGGTGGACCTGCCTCCGGACCAGCGTTCCCAGGTGGTGGAGGTCATCGACGAACTGAGCGAGAACAGCCCCTTGGACGTGGCGCTGCTCATCGACGCGAGCGCCAGCATGAAGCCGAAGCTCGCCGCCGTGGAGGAGGCGATTCGCGATATGATGCTAAGCCTTGGGGCAAGGCAGGGGGCCAGCCGGATGGCGGTGTTCCATTTCCCCGGGGCGCACGGCGGCGAAGACGCCGTCCTCGACCTGGACTGGACCGATGACCTCGGCCAAGCCCGTTCGATCTTTCAGCGGCTTGCCATGCGCGGCGCGACGCCCACCGGTCCGGCCATTCTGAAGGTGATGGATTTCTTCCGGTATGGTACACTGGAAGGACATGGATCAAAGAAATGGCTGGAGGAACCAGGCAGAGGAGAAGGGATACTCGGTGACTACGTCGTCTAAAGGGAGCCTGGCGCCGGGAACGGTGGTGACAGGCCGTTGGAAGGGGAGGCGCTATGCGATTCAGCGCCTGCTCGGACAGGGCGCGAACGGGGTCGTCTACCTGGTCAAGCAGGTGGACAGCGCGAAGCTCTATGCCCTGAAAATGGGTTTCGACACGGTGGATATACAATCGGAAGTCAATGTGCTGAAAGCTCTTCAGCGGCAGAGATACCGGCGAGGCGTTACGGGACGGGATATTTCCTATCTGGTGGAAGTGGATGACTATTCCTTTCAAGGCCGGGAGATCCCTTTCTACGTCATGCGCTATGTCAAAGGGGAGCCGCTGAGGGCTTTTCTTGCCAAGAGAGGCGGGGCCTGGCTGGGGATTGCGGGCCTCCACCTGCTTCGCCAGCTCCGGCAGCTTCACGAGTCCGGATGGGTGTTCGGAGATTTGAAGCCGGAGAATGTGCTGGTCTCTCCTTACGGCGAAGTCGAATTAATCGACTACGGAGGAGTCAGCGGAATCGGCCGCAGCGTCAAACAGTTTACGGAATGGTATGACCGCGGGTACTGGGGCGCCGGCGGGCGGACGGCGGAACCGTCCTATGACTGGTTCTCTTTCGCCGTGGTATGCATTCACCTGCTGGCCGAAGGGCCTTTGAAACGGGCCGCCACCCAGTTGCCCCAGACGCGGAGCCTCAACGATCTTACCGCCATTCTTCGTGCGGAACCGGCTTTGGCCCCCTTTCGGGAATGGCTGGAGCGGGCGCTTGCCGGGCGGTTTAAGGATACGGCGGAAGCCTGCGAATTATGGCGGGAGCTGGCGACCGCCGCGTTCGGCCGCCGACGCAAGCCCAAAGGCCAAACCCCGCGCTGGATGCTGGGGGCTTTTGCCGTCTCTTTGACATTGCTGGTATGCGCATTATACCTGACATTGCGTTTTTGACCGCCGGGATCAAAATCCTTATTACAGCCATAGACTATAGAATCGTCCGGAAAGGAAGTGGCGCCGCATGAATCCCGATCTGTACCGTTTGGTGGAAACGGTGCGCCGTACCGGAGAGGAACATACATTATGGTCACCGGGGGACTGCATCGTCGTGGCGGTATCCGGGGGGGCCGATTCCGTAATTCTGCTGCACATATTGCAGGAGCTGTCCCGCGATCCGGAACTCGGCTTGAAGCTGGTTTGCGCTCATGTCAATCACGGGTTTCGGGGGAAAGAATCCGATGAGGAGGCCGAATTTGTCCGCGGTTTGGCGCAGCGCCTGGAAATCCCGTTCGAACTCGGCGTTTTTGACATACCTACTTATATGAAGGAAACCGGAAAGGGAGGGCAGCTGGCGGCCCGGGAGAAGAGGTATGCCTTTCTTCATAAAGTCGCCGCCCAATACGGAGCTTCGGCGATTGCGCTCGCCCATCATGCCGATGATCAGGCGGAAACCGTGATGATGCGGATTTTGCGGGGAAGCGGCCCGTCGGGCTTGGCCGGCATGAAGCTGAAACGCCGCGAAAAAAATGTGGAACTTATTCGCCCCCTCCTTCGTATATACAAAAACGAGCTGGTCCAAGCCTGCGACCGCTCAAGCATTCCTTATGTTATCGACAGCTCCAACCTGGTTCCCAAGTATGCGCGCAATGCAATCCGTCTGGATGTGCTTCCTTTTTTGGGGCAATATAATGAACAGCTGACGGATTCGTTGAATCGTCTGGCCGAGGTCATCGGTGAAGAGGATGATTATATGCGTTTGGAAACCGAGCGTCTTTATGCGGAAATGGTAACTTGGCAAAACGGCGGTGCGGCTTTTCATCTCCGGGGATTCACCTCCCTACATGCCGCTTTACAACGGAGGTTGATTAAACTAATATTAAATTATCTGCCTTTAGGTACGGATGACGGCGATTTTGTCAAGGTAGAAGCCATTCGGAAAGGGGCGGTCCAGGACCGGCCCACGACGTGGGTTTTGGATCTTGGAAGAGGTGTCCGCTGTTATCGTGAATACGATACCATTCGGTTTGTACCTGCCCGAGCGGAAAATCCTCATTATACATATGTTGTGGAACGTTTTCCGGCGGAAGTGTCCGTGATGGACACGGGGCAAACCTTGCGTTTTACCCGTAAACATGCCGGCTTGGGCCTTGAGGGGCCTATGAAGGATGGCAACGGGGAGGCAGCGTTTGATGCGGATGAGATCGTCTATCCGCTTACTGTGCGTTCCCGGCTTCCGGGAGACAGGATGAACGTGATGGGGCTAAATGGAAGCAAAAAGGTGAAAGATATTTTTATCGATGAGAAAATACCTCCCACGCTTCGCTCCCAAATCCCCCTGGTGACGGACGCTTCGGGCCAGATTCTTTGGATTCCCGGCGTGCGCCGGTCATCGGCCGCGGCCGTGAGCGAGAAGACGTCCTCCGTGCTGCATGTGGCCCTGGTGAGGAATCCTGATCCCGACCCTGGGGTTTAACCTAGTGATTACATTCATAGTATAACGTAGGAGGTTTACTTATCTTGCAGAACGATATCCAGGAAATTTTGATTACCCGGGAACAAATCCAGGAGAAGGTCAAAGAGCTCGGGCGCCAATTGAGCGAAGAATACGAGGGCCGCAATCCTTTGGTCATCTGTATACTGAAAGGCGCCTTTATCTTCATGGCGGACCTGGTCAAAGAGATCACCGTGCCGCTGGAGCTGGATTTTATGGCGGTATCCAGTTATGGCGCCTCCACCCGATCCTCGGGCGAAGTTAAAATCATCAAGGATTTGGACACCTCGGTAGAGGGCAGAGACATCCTGATCGTGGAAGATATCATCGACAGCGGTCTCACCTTGAGTTACCTTATCGACGTTCTGGAACGCCGCAAGGTGAAATCCGTAAAGATCGTTACCTTGTTCGACAAGCCGGCCAGACGGACCGTCAAGCTGGAAGCGGATCTGGCGGGCTTTGTGATCCCGGACGCTTTCGTTGTCGGCTATGGACTGGATTACGCCGAGAAATACCGCAACCTCCCATTCGTCGGAGTGCTGAAACCAGAAGTCTACAGCAGCTAATTTCACCGGTCCCCCGGGCCGGAGCCATCCCCCGCCGTTTTTTTGAAAGGCGTGAGCGGCTATGTTAAAATAACTTAAGGTTTTGAGAGGAGGTAGGGGATGAATCGGTTCATCCGGAATTCTGGTTTTTATTTGATACTTTTCTTAGTCGTGGTGGGCATCGTCCAATTCCTCAACAGCGGAAATGAGACAACCGTCAATCCAAGTTATGCGCAACTGCGGCAGGAATTAAAGAAAGACAACGTCGAGGAATTGACCGGGAAATTCGACGGTTACGCTTATCTGGTGACCGGTAAGTATAAAAATGAGGTCGGAGACAGCAAAACGAAGAATTTCTCGACCTATATCCCTTATGACCCGAACGTTCTTAAAGAAGTTACGGATCTCAGCGAACAGAACGGCTTTAACCTGACCTGGAAGAAAATGCAGGGAGAAAGCATCTGGCTGACCTTCCTGACCTCCATCGTTCCGCTTGCGATCATGTTTATTCTGTTCTTCTTCCTGTTCAATCAGGCGCAGGGCGGCGGCGGCAAAGTGATGAACTTCGGCAAGAGCCGGGCCCGTCTCTATAATGAAGAGAAGAAGGCGACGTTCGAGGACGTAGCGGGAGCCGACGAAGAGAAGCAGGAACTGGTGGAAGTCGTCGAGTTCCTGAAGGATCCGCGGAAATTTGCCGCACTCGGTGCCAAAATCCCGAAAGGGGTTCTGCTCGTAGGCCCTCCGGGAACTGGTAAAACCTTGCTGGCTCGTGCGGTAGCCGGGGAAGCGGGGCGTCCTTTCTTCAGTATTTCCGGTTCGGATTTCGTGGAAATGTTCGTCGGTGTCGGTGCTTCCCGGGTTCGGGATTTATTCGAAAACGCGAAGAAAAATTCGCCTTGTATCATCTTCATTGACGAAATCGATGCCGTAGGTCGTCAGCGCGGCGCCGGACTCGGCGGCGGACATGACGAACGCGAACAGACGCTCAACCAGTTGCTTGTAGAAATGGACGGTTTCGGTGGCAACGAAGGCATTATTATCATCGCGGCCACAAACCGTGCGGACATTTTGGACCCGGCCTTGCTGCGTCCGGGACGTTTTGACCGTCAGATTACGGTCGACCGTCCGGATGTGAAGGGCCGCGAAGCGGTGCTCAAGGTGCATGCGCGCAATAAGCCGCTCACCAAAGACGTACGCTTCGATGTCATCGCCAAACGGACGACCGGGTTTACCGGCGCGGATCTGGAGAACTTGCTGAACGAAGCGGCGCTCCTTGCCGCCCGCCGAAACCGCAAGGATATCTCCATGCAAGAGGTGGATGAGGCCATCGACCGCGTTATTGTCGGTACGGAGAAGCGCAGCCGCGTGATCAGCGACCGCGAGAAACGCATCGTGGCTTTCCACGAAGCGGGCCATACGATCGTGGGTTATTTCCTGGAGCACGCCGATATGGTGCACAAGGTGACGATTATCCCGCGCGGCCGGGCCGGCGGATATGTCATCATGCTTCCGAAAGAAGACCGCATGCTGGTGACGAAGCAAGAACTGCTCGACAAGGTTACGGGTCTGTTGGGCGGCCGGGTTGCGGAAGAGCTGTTCATCGGCGAGATCGGCACCGGGGCGTACAGCGACTTCCAGCAAGCGACGAGTATCGTGCGCAGCATGATCGTCGAATACGGGATGAGCGAGAAGCTCGGTCCGATGCAGTTCGGCACATCGCAAGGCCAGGTGTTCCTGGGCCGCGATATCGGACACGAGCAGAATTACAGCGATCAGATCGCTTACGAGATCGATCAGGAAATGCAGCGGTTTATCAACGAGTCCTACGAACGTTGTAAGAAGCTGTTGACGGAGCATGCCGAGGAAGTTCGCCTGATCGCCGAGACCTTGCTTGAGGTGGAAACGCTGGATCTGGATCAGATCAAGCAGTTGATCGAGCATGGGCGTCTGCTGGATGCACCGGAAGCCGGCAAAGACGGCGAAGGCGGCAGCGGAAACGGCACGTCCGAAACGGGCGAACCTATCGTCGACAATGTCGGTGACGTACGCGTCCGGATTCAAGGCAAGACCGAGGATCCGGCTCCCGCAGGCCCAACCGGAGATATTCCGAACGGGATACCGGGCAGCAGCACGAACGACATTTCGAGTGATCCTACGGTCGACGCACCGGAAGGAACCGTCCGGGATGTACCGCCGACGCCGCCGGAAGGTGACAACAAAGACGGTAACGGGCAAGGCCCGGGGGGCGGCACGCCGCCAACTGTATAACAATGTATGGATATCATCCGGGAGACAGACAGGATCTGCCTCCCGGATTTTTTTATGGTTTCATCACTCAATGGCTAGTGGAATTACCGTTGGTCCCCATGTCGACTCGCTTGGTATGGCCGCCAGTCGGAGTAATGGCCTTTTGGGCCGCGATTTCACATCGCCAAGGCATTAATTAAAATTTGAGCTTTCCTGCCCGGATCGATTGACAGCCCCAACTCGCTTGTGTAAATTAGTTGTTAACACAGCCGTGTGAAATTAGGTACGTTGAAGTGACGGCAAGTATGCGTATTTTTGCACAAACATTACGATAAGGATGCGGACGAGAGAGAAGCGCGGGGGAACCGCGGTCGCATACAGGGGAGGATGTCAGGTGGAGGCTCTAGCACGGGAGCGGAAGGCGGAAATGAACCGGGAGCTACGGGAGAAGCTGGTTCAGCTTAAGAAGGAACGCAACGCAATCATTTTGGCGCATTATTATCAGCGCGACGAAATTCAAGAAGTGGCCGATTTCCGTGGCGACTCTTTTTTGCTTGCTCAGAAGGCGGCTTCAACCGAAGCGGAAACGATCGTGTTCTGCGGCGTTCATTTCATGGGAGAGAGCGCGAAAATTTTGGCGCCGAACAAGACGGTGCTCATTCCCGATGAACGGGCCGGCTGCCCGATGGCGGATATGGTGAACGTGGATGGCTTAAGAAAGCTTAAAGCGCAGCATCCGAACGCCAAAGTGGTCACCTATATCAACTCTTCGGCTGAAGTCAAGGCGGAGACGGATATTTGCTGTACCTCCTCCAATGCCGTCAAGGTGATTAACTCGGTCGATGCGGACGAGATCATCTGGGTTCCCGACAAGAACCTGGGTCATTACGTTCAGCAGCATACGGACAAGAAAATGATCATATGGGAAGGCTATTGCAACACGCACGATATGTTGACCGTAAAAGATGTGGTCGAGATGAAAGCGAAGCATCCGGAAGCCGAGTTCGTCGTTCACCCCGAATGTCGGCCGGAGGTCGTGGCGATGGGCGATTTCGTCGGCAGCACGACCGCGATTCTTGAATATTGCAAGAAGTCGTCCGCCAAGGAATTTATCGTGGGGACCGAAGACGGGACGGGATACCAGTTGAGACTGGATAGTCCGGAGAAAACGTTCCATTTTGCCTCGAAGTTTCTCGTATGTCCTAATATGAAAGTCAATAATCTGAAAAAATTGGTGAAGTGTCTGGAAACGATGCAGCCGCAAATTTATGTCCCGCCGGCGATCGCCGACAAAGCCAGAACCTCATTAGAGCGCATGCTACAAGTTCAGTAGCATGCGCTACTCTCTGTCAAGGACAGGTGGTCACCTTGATTCCACAATACTTGGTTGATTTTGACCTGGCTGAACTCCCGGTGATCGACACGGACGTGATCGTCATCGGATCGGGCATCGCCGGGCTGTTTACGGCCATTAAAGCCTCCGAAAATCGCAAGGTCACAATGATAACGAAAAAATCGCTGATGGAGAGCAACACCCGGTATGCCCAAGGCGGCATTGCGGCGGTTATTTCCGATGAGGATTCGCCGGCCTCGCACCGGGAGGACACCCTTCTCGCCGGAGCGGGGCTCTGTTCCTCGGCATCGGTGGATATTCTGGTCCATGAAGGGCCTGAGGGCGTTAAAGAATTAATGACGCTCGGAACGGCGTTCGACCTCGAGAACGGGGAGCTTGCCCTGACGAAAGAAGGCGCGCACAGCCACCGCCGGATTTTGCACGCCAACGGCGATGCCACAGGGTATGAGATTGTCCGGGCTCTGTCGGAGCAGGTGGGCGGGCATGCCAATATCGACATCTGGGACGATCATTTCGTGATCGACTTGATTACGAAGGATAACGAATGTCTGGGCGCGTTGGTTCAGCAGCCGGATGGCGGCCGGGTTTTCCTGCGCGGAACGGCGACGGTTCTTTGCAGCGGCGGGGCCGGCCAGCTTTACCGCTATACGACCAATCCGGAGGTGGCGACCGGCGACGGCGTGGCCATGGCCTACCGGGCCGGCGCGCTGATTCGGGACATGGAGTTTATTCAATTTCATCCCACCGCCCTTTGTTACCCCGGCGCTCCGAGATTTCTCATCTCGGAGGCGGTGCGCGGCGAAGGCGCCATATTGCGAAATATCCGCGGCGAACGTTTCATGGAGAAGTATCACAGCCTTTTGGAGCTGGCTCCGCGCGATATCGTGGCCCGGGCCATCGTCAGCGAAATGGAACAGACGGGCGCTACTCACGTGTATCTGGACATTACCCACGAAGAGCCGGAAACCATCAAGCATCGTTTTCCGACCATCTATGAGACCTGCATCGGCTACGGTCTGGATATGACCACCGATTGGATTCCGGTGGCGCCGGCTGCGCATTATATGATGGGAGGCGTGCAAACGGGGCATCATGGAGAGACCAGCGTCCGCCGCCTGTTCGCCTGCGGGGAGGTTTCGTCCACCGGGGTGCACGGCGCGAACCGGCTGGCGAGCAACTCCCTGTCCGAGGCGGTCGTCTTCGGACGGCGGATCGTGGAACGGATTCGGCAGTTGGCTCCGCTGGCCGAGACGGGCGCGGGCATCGCTTGCCGGTCGGACCGGCACGAGGCGGTAATCCAGCCGATCGTCGAACGGCGGCTGAAGCTGCAGAAAGTCATGGTCCGGCAGGTAGGAGTACGCCGAACCAAGGGCGGGCTGCTTAAAGGAATCGAGGAACTGAAGCGGCAGCTGCCGATTTTCGGAGCGGTTTTACATACCCGGGAGCAGTTGGAGTTTGCCAATATGCTGACCTGCGCCCTATTGCTGTCCGAGTCGGCGTTGGTCCGTGAGGAAAGCCGAGGCGGACACTATCGGGAGGATTTCCCCGAAAGGGATGACGCGCGGTGGCGCAGGCATATTTTATGTCACCGGGAAAAAGGAATGTTGGAGGAAATCAGCGATGATGTTTAATGGATATAACGAAGGCCTGGTGGAATCGATTCGGTTGTGGCTGAAGGAGGATGTCGGCTCGGGCGATGTCACGACGGGCGTGACCATTCCCCACGGACACCAATCCAAGGGGATCATACATGCCAAAGAGTCCGGCGTGATCGCCGGCATGCCGGTGGCGCAGCTGGTGTTCGAAGTCGTCGATCCGCTGCTTGCGTTTACCCCGCTCGTTCAGGACGGGCAGCGAGTGGAGAAAGGAACCGTCCTGGCGGAGGTGGAGGGGAGCACGCACAGTATTTTGACGGGAGAGCGGCTCGCGCTGAATTTATTGCAGCGGCTATCGGGCATCGCTACCCGGACCCGCAGCTTTGCGGATGCGCTCCAAGGGCTGCCGGTCCGCTTGGTGGATACGCGGAAGACGACACCCGGTCACCGCATGCTGGAGAAATACGCGGTGCGCACCGGCGGCGGGGCCAATCACCGGTTCGGGCTGTATGACGCCGTGATGATCAAGGACAATCACATCAAGGGCGCGGGCGGGATCGCCCAGGCGGTGAGCCGGGCGCGCAAGAACATCCCGCATACGATGACGATCGAGGTCGAGGCGGAAAGTTTGGAGCAAGTGGAAGAAGCTTTGCAAGCGGGGGCCGATATCATTATGCTGGATAATATGGAGCCCGATTTGATGAAGGAAGCGGTACGGCGGATCAAGGCGAAGGCGCCCCATGTAAAAACGGAGGCATCGGGAAACGTCAATTTGCAGACGGTGCGGGAGATTGCGGAAAGCGGTGTGGACGTCATCTCGGTGGGCCGGTTAACGTACTCGTTCGAGAATCTGGACATCAGTCTGGACCTGGGCGAAAAGAAAGAGGGGTAAGTACGTGTTTCTAGTGGTAGATGTCGGCAACACGAATATTGTTCTTGGTATATACAGGCAGCGTGAGCTGCTGCACCATTTCCGGATCTCGACGAACCGGCAGGCGACGGTCGACGAGTACGGCGTCCTGATTCACAACTTGTTCAACATGTCCAACATCGACACGGGCGACATCGAAGGTGTCATCATTTCCTCTGTCGTTCCCCCGTTGATGCATGTCTTGGAGGAGTTGTGCCAAAAATACCTGCATCATAAACCGCTGGTGGTCGGCCCGGGCATCAAAACCGGGCTCAACCTGCGCTATGAGAATCCGCGGGAGGTAGGCGCGGACCGGATCGTCAACGCCGTGGCGGCGATTGAGCGGTACGGGGGTCCGCTGGTGGTCGTCGATTTTGGGACGGCGACAACGTTTGATTGCGTCGATGCCCAGGGTAATTATTTGGGCGGGGCCATCGTACCGGGGATCGGTATTTCGACGGAGGCCTTGTACCAACGGGCATCGAAGCTGCCCCGGATCGAGCTCGAAAAGCCGAAGAAAGTCATCGGACGCAACACCGTGCATGCCATGCAGGCGGGGATCATTTTCGGTTATGCGGGCCAGGTTGACGGGATCGTGGAACGGATCCGGGCCGAAATGGGCGCCGAGCCGAAAGTGGTCGCAACCGGCGGGCTCGCCGAGTTGATCGCGAGCGAATCGCGGACCATTGAGGAAGTGAATCCCTGGCTTACCTTAGAGGGACTCCGCATTATTTACGAACGAAATCAATGAACGGCCAATTCATATAAAAGGAGGTTTCCTGCTGTGGAGGAAAAGAAAGAGATGAAGGACCGGCTGGTCCGGGGAACGGCGATGGACGGAAAAGTCCGGGCGTTTGCGGTGCGGACGACGGAGCTGGTGGAAGAACTCCGCCGCCGACATGATACGTACCCGACGACGACGGCCGCCCTGGGACGCACCGTGACCGCGGCCGCGATGATGGGCGCGATGCTGAAAGGCGAAGAACGGCTGTCCATCCAGGTGAAGGGGGACGGACCGGTCGGCCAAATCGTGGCCGACGCCAATGCCAAAGGGGAGGTTCGCGGCTATGTCACGAATCCTCATGTACAACTGCCGAGCAATAGCAAAGGCAAACTGGATGTGGCGGGAGCCGTCGGTACGACGGGCTTCATTCACGTGACGAAGGATCTGGGAATGAAAGACCCATATCGCGGAAGCGTGCCTTTGATATCGGGGGAGCTGGGCGAGGATTTCACCTATTACTTCGCCCTGTCGGAACAAACGCCGTCGGCGGTCGGTCTGGGGGTCCTGGTGGACACCGATTCTTCCGTCATCGTGGCAGGGGGGTTCATTATTCAACTGCTGCCGGGGCTGAGCGATTCGGAAATCGATGCGATCGAACGGGCGGTAGGTCAACTGCCGCCGGTGACTTCGCTGCTGGATCAGGGAATGGAACCGGAGGAAATGCTGCGTTGGATCGTGCCGGATGTCAAAGTGCTGGAGGAAATGGACATTACGTTCTCCTGTCACTGTTCCCGGGACAGAGTAGAACGGACGCTGATCAGTTTGGGGAGAGAGGAACTGACCTTGCTTCGGGACGAGGGCAAGGAGACGGAGGTGGTCTGCGACTTCTGCAACGAGGTATATACCTTCACGCGGGATGAGTTGGACGATCTGCTGGCGAAAATGAATTAACTCCACGCTGGGGAATCCGGTTCGGCGATTGGATCCAATACTTTGCTCTTCCGGGGTAGACCTTAGGAAGGGCAAGGTATTTTTTTATGCCCATTATTGACAAGTCCGATCGGGGTTGTTAAGATAATAGGTGAAAACCTACTTAATTACTCGGAAATGATTCAAGCACGTAACACCATTGACGACCTATAGACCAGGCTACAATACATTCATGCATGATTTATGCGCAGGATTCGATCTTTTTTCTATAAATGAGGAGGGTTATGACATGGCTAGAATCGTAAACAACGTAACGGAACTGATTGGCGATACGCCGCTGGTCCGCCTGAACCGTATCGTACCGGAGGATAGCGCCGAAATCTATGTCAAGCTGGAGTACCAAAACCCGGGTTCCAGCGTTAAGGACCGCATCGCCATCAGCATTGTGGAAGAGGCGGAGAAGGCCGGCAAGTTGAAGCCGGGCGGCACGATCATTGAAGCGACGAGCGGCAACACCGGCATCGGGCTCGCGCTTGTCGCTGCGGCGAAGGGATACAAAGCGGTCATTGTCATGCCCGAAACGATGAGCTTGGAACGCCGTAACCTGCTGCGTGCTTACGGGGCCGAACTGGTGCTGACGCCGGGATCGGAAGGCATGAACGGCGCGGTGAAGAAGGCCGAGGAAATTCTGGCGGCCAATCCGGACTATTTCATGGCGGATCAATTCCGCAATCAAGCCAATGTGAAGATCCACCGCGAAACGACCGGTCCGGAAATCGTGGAAGCGATCGACTCCCTGGACGGCAAACTGGACGCATTTGTCGCCGGGATCGGAACGGGCGGTACGATTTCGGGTGCGGGCGAAGTGCTGAAGAATCGCTTCCCGGATATCAAGATCTATGCGGTTGAACCGGCGGCTTCGCCGATTTTGGCCGGCGGCAAACCCGGACCTCATAAGATCCAAGGTTTGGGCGCGAACTTTATTCCCGAAATCTTGAACCGTGAGATTTATGATGAAATTATTCACGTCGAGAATGACGACGCATTTGAGCAAGCGCGCCAAGTGGCTAAGGAAGAAGGCATCCTCTCCGGGATTTCTTCCGGAGCGGCGGTATTTGCGGCGCTTCAAGTCGCCAAGAAGCTCGGCAAGGGCAAACGGGTCGTTGCGATTATTCCGAGCAACGGCGAACGTTACCTGAGCACTCCGCTGTATAATTTCGAAGCCTAATTTGCGGCCCGTCTATTACAATAACGCGGATATACCCCTATCGCGGCTCTTCAGGGCCGCTGTAGGGGTTATTTGTATTTTAAAGTGGCGGGGTTTTTAGTATACTAGCTAGCAATAACTAAGAATGAAGCTGGAGGATGCGGCGGCGGATGGAATGGGTCATATCGCGGGAACAATGGGAAGCTTGGGTGAAAGAAGGGGCATGGACCCTGCTGCCTTGTGCGGTTAAAAAGACGGTGACGGACGGCTTGCCGGCGGACTGGATGCGTGCTTGGGAAGAGGCGCAGCCGTATTCGTTTGTGCTGGAGAGCGGCAAAACGGGCAGATACACCTTTCTCGGACTCGATCCGGTCTCGGTCATCCGCGGCAAGGGGGACCGGGCGGTCGCTACCGAGTTTGCATCCGGCGAAACGTCGGAACATAAGGGAAAGCCGCTGAAGTTGCTGCAGCGGTGGATGGCGCCATGGAGGTCGCCGATGGTAGACGGCTTGCCGAAATTTTGCGGGGGCGCGGTCGGATTTTTGGGCTATGATATCGCCCGCTCCCTAGAGCGACTTCCCCGGTTGGCCCAAGACGATCTGGGGCTCGATGATTATGTATGGATGCGATTCGAGGAAATCTGGATCTGGGATCAGGCCGAGAAGGCCGTGTATGCCGTCGTTCACAGTCCGGTGGACGCGGAGCAGGGCATGAGCCCGGGAGTTCTCTATACGTCGGCTCGCGACAGGGCTGTGAGGATGATGGAGCGTTGGGAGCGGTTTTGCCGGGGGGTGGAGGAAGGCTATACTTCAAATTCGCCGGTGGAGGCCGAGGAACTGGCCAAGTCCGATACATTGCCGGGCCGCAAGGCGGATTCGATGTCGCAGGAGGTTTTTGAGGCGGCGGTTCGGCGGGTGCAGGACTACATCGCGGCGGGCGACGTGTTTCAGGTGAATTTGTCGTTAAGGCAGGCCTTTGAAATCAAGTCCACTCCTGAAGCCGTCTACGAGTGGCTACGGCGAATCAATCCATCGCCCTATATGGGCCTGCTGCGATTCCCCGATTTTCAACTGGTGTCGGCGTCGCCCGAACTTCTGATCAAGCTGGAGCGGGGGCGCCTCAGCACCCGCCCGATCGCGGGGACTAGGCGCCGGGGGCTTACTGCCGAGGAAGATGCGCTTATGGAAGCTGAACTGACCGGCAGCGAAAAAGAACGCGCCGAGCACATCATGCTCGTCGATCTGCTGCGCAACGATTTGGGCCGGGTGGCGGTCTACGGTTCGGTTCGGGTCAGCGAACTGTTTACGATCGAGCGCTATTCCCACGTGATGCATCTCGTTTCCGAGGTGGAGGGCGTTCTGCCCGCGGACCGGACGGCGTATGACGCGATTGCCGCCGTTTTTCCGGGCGGCACAATCACCGGGGCGCCGAAGGTGCGGACTATGGAAATCATAGAGGAGCTTGAACCGGTCACCCGGGGGCCGTATACCGGCGCTATGGGCTGGATTGACTACAACGGGAATATGGAATTAAATATTATTATACGAACACTGGTCGTCAAGGACGGAATCGGCTATATCCAAGCGGGAGCGGGCATCGTCATCGATTCCGTTCCCTACCGCGAGTACCGGGAATGCAGCAACAAGGCCAGAGCGGTTGCCGCAGCGGTCCGGCAGAGCGAAATAACCGCCGTTCACGGCGAAGGACAGGGGATGAAGTGATGATACTGGTCATCGATAATTACGATTCGTTTACGTATAACCTGGTTCAATATTTAGGAGAGCTGGGCGAGGAGGTCGTGGTTCGCCGCAATGATGAAATCGACCTCGAGGGCATCCGGCGGCTGAACCCGGATCATATTTTGCTGTCCCCGGGGCCTTGCACGCCGAATGAGGCGGGGATCACGCTGGACGTGATCGACCGCTTTAAAGGGGAGATTCCGATCTTCGGCGTATGCCTCGGCCATCAGGCGATCGGACAGGCTTTCGGCGGGAATGTCGTCCGGGCCGAACGTCTGATGCATGGCAAAACTTCACCGATTCTCCACCGGGGGACTTCGGTGTTTGCCGGTTTGCCGTCGCCGTTTACGGCTACGCGCTATCATTCTCTGATCGTGGAGCGGGAGACGCTTCCGGATTGTCTGGAAATTACGGCGGAGACCGCGGAAGGCGAGATTATGGGCTTGCGCCATAAGCAATACGCCGTCGAAGGCGTCCAATTTCATCCGGAGTCGATTATTACCGATCATGGGCATCAGATGCTCCGCAACTTCCTGAGTCGGAAGGCGGAAGCCGGCGTATGACCTATATCGGGGTGAACGGGAAGCCGACCCCTCTAAACGAAGCCGTGATTTCCGTTATGGATCACGGCTTCATGTACGGGATGGGGCTGTTCGAAACGTTCCGCACCTATGGCGGCCGGCCGTGTCTGCTGGACCGCCATCTGGAACGCCTTCGGGAGGGCTGCCGGGTGCTCGGCATTCCTTATGAAGGGCGCCGGGATCGGCTGGAGGCGGAAATTGCCGAGCTTCTGGCCTTGAACGGCTTGGAGGACTCCTATCTTCGGCTGACGGTTTCCGCGGGGCCGGGACCGCTGGGGCTGACCACCGAACCTTATGCGGAGCCTAAGGTGATTCTGTACGTCAAGCCGCTGCCCAATTCCGGCCCGGAGCTGTACCGCCTCGGCAAGACGCTCTGGCGTCTCTCCACGCCCCGCAATACGCCGGAAAGCGGGGTCCGGCTCAAGTCCCTGCATTACATGAATAATATGCTGGCTCGGCGGGAACTGGCGGAATATGAGCGGCGGACGGCAAGGGCGGCGAATGCCGAGGGGGCTGGAACGGCGGCGGCGGTACGGCCGCAGCCGGCGGAAGGAATGATGCTGACGGCGGATGGTTTTTTGGCGGAAGGGATCGCCAGTAATTTATTTTTTGTCCGGAATGGGAAACTATATACTCCTGAGATCGGGACGGGGATATTGCCGGGGATTACCCGGCGGACAGTCCTGGAGCTTGCCGGGGCTCACGGTTGGGCCGTTGAGGAGGGGAGGTATACCTGGGACGAGTTAAGGGGAGCCGATGAGGTGTTTGTCACAAACTCCATTCAAGAGTTGGTGCCGGTTACCCGGTTGGCGGAGCCCGGCGGCCGAGAGATATCCGTTGGCGACGGGGAAATCGGGAAGTTGACGGAGCGGCTGCTTTATTTTTATAGAGAGAGTGTGGGAAGCTGATATGCAGAGCAAGGTGTTCCAAAGAACTTATCCATGCGGCGGCACGACCTTGAAGCTGGGCGAACGGACCCTTATCATGGGCATTCTCAACGTGACCCCGGATTCGTTCTCGGATGGCGGGAAATACAACGACCCCGAAAGGGCGGTTCGCCATGCGCTGCAGATGGTCGCCGACGGGGCGGATATGATCGATCTGGGCGGAGAATCGACGCGTCCCGGCCATCAGCCGGTGAGCGAGCAAGAGGAATTGGAACGGGTCGTTCCCGTGGTGGAAGCCCTTCACCGGGAGGCCCCGCATATTCCGATCTCCGTGGATACCTATAAATCGCGCGTGGCCCGGGAGGCGCTTAAGGCGGGGGCCCATATCATCAATGATGTCTGGGGCTTCAAGGCCGATCCGCAGATGGCTGCGGTGGCCGCCGAGTTCGGCTGTCCGGCGATCCTGATGCATAACCGGGATAACCGGAATTACGCCGACCTGCTCCGGGATGTGGCGGACGATCTGCTCGAGAGTGTCACTTTGGCGCGGGCGGCCGGCGTTAAGGAGGAGCGGATTATTTTGGACCCGGGCATCGGGTTTGCCAAAGATTACAACGAGAACCTGCTGGTCATGAGAAACCTGGACCGCTTGATGGACCTGGGTTATCCGCTGCTGCTCGGAACCTCGCGCAAAAAATTCATCCGCACCGCGCTGGATCTGCCGACGGAGGAAGTCGTGTTCGGTACGGCCGCCACGGTGGCTCTCGGCATTGCTCAAGGCTGCCAGATCGTTCGGGTGCACGACGTGAAAGAAATCAAGCGCACGGCTCTGATGTGCGATGCGATTATGTACGCTTGACCTTGGTTATAACGGGAGGATGAAAAATGATGGATAAAATGATTGTGCGTCGCATGGAATTTTACGGATATCACGGTGTGTTCGAGGAAGAGCGCAAGTTGGGTGCCCGTTATTACGTGGATCTGGAGCTGGAACTGAGTTTGCGCGAGGCGGGGGAAACCGACGATTTGACCAAAACGGTAAATTATGCCGAAATCCATGAATTGGTCCGCGGGATCGTGGAACAAAAAAGCTTCAAATTGATCGAGGCGCTTGCCGAGCATATTGCATCCTCGGTATTGGACACTTATACTAGGGTAGATGCTTTAACGGTCGGCGTGACCAAACCGCATCCGCCCTTCGATATCAAGTTCGATGGCGTCACGGTGGAACTGCGCCGCACCAGAAAGTGAGAAGATGATATGATGGCACAAACCCCCTCTGAAAGCTCAGAGGCTTATATTGCTTTAGGGGCTAATTTGGGAGACCCGGAAGCTCAGATGATGCGAGCGGCGGCTTTGCTGGGCGAACACCCGCAGATTACGCTGCTGCGCAGCTCGAATTTGTATGAGACGGATCCGGTAGGTTACCTGGATCAGCCGAATTTTATCAATATGGTGCTGGCGGTCAAGACGACGCTGACACCGGAGGCTCTGCTGACGGTAATGCAGGAGGCGGAGCTGGCTTTGGGCCGGGAACGGAACATTCGTTTCGGGCCGAGGACCGTAGACCTCGATCTGCTGTGGATGGAGGGTCGGACGATGGACACCCCATTTCTGACATTGCCCCATCCGCGTATGTTTGAGCGGGCTTTTGTGCTCGTTCCGCTTAGCGACATCGTATCTGAAGGCGAGGCGTCAGGGTTATACGAGCGGGTACGGGCCGCCCTGGATTTGGTGGACGGAAAGGATGGAGTACGGTTTTGGAAAACAGGCAGCTTGCCCAGCGGCTTAGGGCATTCCGAAAACTGAAGGGATACACGCAGCAGCAGTTGGCGGATGAGACCGGCATATCGTTGGCTGTTTTAGGAGCGATTGAACGGGGCAACCGACGGGCAGAAGATCAAATTTTAAATAAAATTGCGGATGTTCTTGGCATTACGTTGGCCGAGCTAAAAAATTTATAGAATCAGGAGGGACCCTTATGCTGAAGATCGGCGATATTGAAATGAAAAACCAGGTCGTGCTCGCTCCGATGGCAGGCGTGTGTAATCCGGCGTTCCGCCTGATTGCGAAAGAGTTCGGCACCGGGCTTGTCTGCGCGGAGATGGTTAGCGATAAAGCGATCCTGCACGGCAACAAGCGGACGAAGGAAATGCTCTTTGTCGACGAACGTGAAAAACCGCTCAGCCTGCAAATTGTTGGAGGCGACCGCGAGACGCTGGTTGAGGCCGCTAAAGTGGTGGATCAAGAGACTAACGCGGATATTATCGATATCAATATGGGCTGCCCGGTGCCCAAAGTGACGAAATGTGACGCCGGCGCGCGCTGGCTGCTGGACCCGAACAAAATTTTTGAAATGGTGTCCGCGGTCGTAGCGGCTGTCAGCAAACCGGTTACCGTAAAAATGCGGATCGGCTGGGATGCGGAGCATATTTATGTACTGGACAATGCCAAGGCGGTGGAGGCTGCGGGCGGCAAGGCCGTCAGCGTTCACGGCCGTACCCGGGAGCAATTGTATACCGGCAAGGCGGACTGGGAATTTATAAGACAGGTCAAAGAAGCGGTGTCGATTCCTGTCATCGGGAATGGCGACGTGGTTACGCCGGAGGATGCCAAACGGATGCTCGATCAAACCGGCTGCGACGGGGTCATGATCGGACGGGGGGCATTGGGTAATCCCTGGATGCTGTACCGTACCGTCGAGTACTTGAAGACAGGCATTCTGCTGCCCGAACCGGAGGCGGAAGAGAAGATCCGCATCGCCATTTTGCATATGGATCGGCTGGCCGCTCTGAAAGGCGAGGCCGTCGCCGTTCGGGAAATGCGGAAACATCTGGCTTGGTATTTAAAAGGACTGAAGGGAGCCGCCCGGATCAAAGACGTCATCATGGAGGAAACGAAGCGTGACGAAATGGTGCGGATTTTGGAGAACTTTGTGGCCGAACTACATGTGGAAAGTCACGGAGAAGCCGAATCGGCTTAAGGATGTGCTAAAACCAGGCAATGGCTGATTCTATCCGGGTTATATGGGGAGCCCGCTTGTGAAGCGTTTTCAATTCTAGAGTCTGGCGTCATTGACATTTCAGAACGGTTCCCCTATAATTTCACAATATAAATTCGCCTCAGGAGATAACTTCCACAACATGGATGGTCTGACCTCCATGCGATTGCATATGATATTCTCAATGATGCGTGAGCTTTCACGGCCGTTGTCAGGCGGGAACCACGGAACTTCTCGGGATAGTCGATGCTTCGAACACTCCTAATGGGGAGAGGCGCCCTTGAAGTTGCCCGGCAGTCCGCCGCACAGTGCGAATATTATTTCCATGACAGGAGAATCGGTTGAGATGAGCGATAAAGAAGTCATTCTTACACAGGACGGTCTGAAGAGACTGGAGGAAGAACTGGAAAATTTGAAATCCGTTAGACGCCGGGAAGTGGCCGAGCGGATTAAGACAGCCATCGGGTATGGGGATATCAGCGAGAACTCGGAATACGAAGATGCCAAGAACGAACAGGCCTTCATCGAAGGACGTATCATTACGTTGGAGAAAATGCTGCGCAATGCCCGGATCATCAATAACGACGAGATTGATACGGATACGGTGAGCATCGGTTCTACAGTAACGGTTGAGGATCTGGAATTTGGCGATACGATGGAATACGCGATCGTGGGGACGGCCGAATCCGACCCGCTGCAGAATAAAATCTCGAACGAAAGCCCTGTCGGCAAAGCGATTTTGGGTAAGAAAAAAGGCGCGATCGTGGATGTAACCGTTCCGGCAGGCGTCATTCAATATAAAATCGTGGATATCAAGAAATAAGCTCTATTAGCGTCCCGAGAAGCTTCCCCGGCGGAAGCTTCTTTCACTGTTTTTAATTCAATTTTTAAATACTACGTCGTAAGGAGTGGAACCAAGTGAGCGAGGAACAAAACAACCAGGAAGTGGTCGAGGTCAGCGAACTGCTGAGAATTCGCCGCGAGAAATTGGACGAGCTGCGGGGATTGGGCATAGACCCGTTCGGCAAAAAATACGAGCGTGATGCGATGGCCGGCGAGATTTTGGCCCAGTATGATCCATTGACGAAGGAAGAACTTGATGAGAAGCAGGTTGAGGTCTCGGTGGCCGGCCGGATTATGGCCAAGCGGGTGATGGGTAAAGCCAGCTTTGCGCATATTCAGGATCTTTCCGGCAAAATTCAGCTGTACGTTCGTCAGGACAGTGTTCCGGAATCTAAATATGCGGCGTTCAACGTGCTTGATCTCGGGGACATCGTCGGCGTTACCGGTGAGGTCTTCAAGACAAAAACCGGCGAAACGACCATCAAGGTCAAGGACCTGGAGGTTTTGTCCAAATCGCTCTATCCGCTTCCCGACAAATACCATGGCCTGAAGGACGTGGAACTGCGCTATCGTCAACGTTATGTGGATTTGATCGTGAATCCCGAAGTCCAGCAGACCTTCATTAAGCGCTCGCGGATTATTCAATCTATGCGCCGCTATTTGGATTCGCTCGGCTACTTGGAGGTTGAAACGCCTACCCTGCACAGCATTGCCGGCGGTGCGGCGGCCCGTCCGTTCATCACGCACCATAATGCGCTGGACATGGAGCTGTACATGCGGATTGCCATCGAGCTGCACTTGAAACGTCTGATTGTGGGCGGCTTGGAGAAAGTCTATGAAATCGGCCGGGTATACCGGAACGAAGGCGTATCGACACGCCACAATCCGGAGTTCACCATGATCGAGCTGTATGAGGCTTATGCCGACTACAAGGACATTATGGCGCTGACGGAAAATATGATCGCCCACATTGCGCAAGAAGTGCTGGGTACTCAAGTGATCCAGTATCAAGGCAAAGAGGTTGACCTGACGCCTCAGTGGCGCCGCGTTTCCATGGTGGATGCGGTAAAAGAGGTTACCGGTGTCGATTTCGGCGTGCCGATGACGAACGAGGAAGCGCATCGGTTGGCTAAGGAGCATAAAGTTCCGGTGGAGCCGCATATGACCTTTGGTCATATTTTGAACGCGTTCTTCGAGCAATTCGTGGAGGAGACCCTGATTCAACCGACCTTTGTTTACGGTCATCCGGTGGAAATCTCGCCGCTGGCCAAAAAGAACGAGGAAGACCCGCGCTTTACCGACCGCTTCGAGCTGTTTATCGTAGCGCGTGAGCATGCGAACGCGTTCTCCGAGCTGAACGATCCGATCGATCAGCGTCAGCGCTTTGAGGCCCAACTGCTGGAGCGGGAGCATGGGAATGATGAGGCGCATGAAATGGATGAGGATTTCATCCGGGCGTTGGAATACGGAATGCCGCCAACCGGCGGATTGGGTATCGGCATTGACCGTCTGGTTATGCTGCTCACCGATGCGCCATCGATTCGCGACGTTCTGTTGTTCCCTCATATGCGGAATACGGCCGAATAAAACGAAGGAGCCCTGCGATGAGCAGGGCTCTATTTTTGTTTGAAAAAAGGGTTGCTTTAGTCGGATGTCCGTGTTATATTATATATCCGGTCGTTAATTAAGCGGAATTAAAACAAAAGAAGATAACTTCTTGGTAAAAAATAACGCTTGCTAAATAACACCGAATGTAATATACTATAAAAGTTGCCGCTGATGAGGCGATAACGAAAGAAATGAAGTTGATCTTTGAAAACTGAACAACGAGTGAGTATTACAAAGATGGAATTTAACTCGACCTCGTGTCGTTTGAAAATCCATCCTATGAGAATTAATTTTCTCGTCAGATTCAAAATGAGCTATCAGCTTATTCAATAAGTATCAACTTTATTGGAGAGTTTGATCCTGGCTCAGGACGAACGCTGGCGGCGTGCCTAATACATGCAAGTCGAGCGGAGTTAATCGGGAGCTTGCTCCTGATTAACTTAGCGGCGGACGGGTGAGTAACACGTAGGCAACCTGCCCGTAAGACCGGGATAACTAGCGGAAACGTTAGCTAATACCGGATAATCAAGTTTCTCGCATGGGGGACTTGGGAAAGGCGGAGCAATCTGTCACTTACGGATGGGCCTGCGGCGCATTAGCTAGTTGGTGGGGTAACGGCTCACCAAGGCGACGATGCGTAGCCGACCTGAGAGGGTGAACGGCCACACTGGGACTGAGACACGGCCCAGACTCCTACGGGAGGCAGCAGTAGGGAATCTTCCGCAATGGACGAAAGTCTGACGGAGCAACGCCGCGTGAGTGAAGAAGGTTTTCGGATCGTAAAGCTCTGTTGCCAGGGAAGAACGTCCGCTAGAGTAACTGCTAGCGGAGTGACGGTACCTGAGAAGAAAGCCCCGGCTAACTACGTGCCAGCAGCCGCGGTAATACGTAGGGGGCAAGCGTTGTCCGGAATTATTGGGCGTAAAGCGCGCGCAGGCGGCTATTTAAGTCTGGTGTTTAATCCTGGGGCTCAACCCCGGGTCGCACTGGAAACTGGGTGGCTTGAGTGCAGAAGAGGAGAGTGGAATTCCACGTGTAGCGGTGAAATGCGTAGAGATGTGGAGGAACACCAGTGGCGAAGGCGACTCTCTGGGCTGTAACTGACGCTGAGGCGCGAAAGCGTGGGGAGCAAACAGGATTAGATACCCTGGTAGTCCACGCCGTAAACGATGAATGCTAGGTGTTAGGGGTTTCGATACCCTTGGTGCCGAAGTTAACACATTAAGCATTCCGCCTGGGGAGTACGGTCGCAAGACTGAAACTCAAAGGAATTGACGGGGACCCGCACAAGCAGTGGAGTATGTGGTTTAATTCGAAGCAACGCGAAGAACCTTACCAGGTCTTGACATCCCCCTGACCGGTGCAGAGATGTACCTTTCCTTTGGGACAGGGGAGACAGGTGGTGCATGGTTGTCGTCAGCTCGTGTCGTGAGATGTTGGGTTAAGTCCCGCAACGAGCGCAACCCTTGACTTTAGTTGCCAGCAGGT
>NZ_VSDO01000003.1:943344-1025317 GCF_008084145.1 Paenibacillus faecis
CGGGGACAGTGTCAGGCGGGCAGTTTGACTGGGGCGGTCGCCTCCTAAAGAGTAACGGAGGCGCCCCAAGGTTCCCTCAGAATGGTTGGAAATCATTCGCAGAGTGCAAAGGCAAAAGGGAGCTTGACTGCGAGACTGACAAGTCGAGCAGGGACGAAAGTCGGGCTTAGTGATCCGGTGGTACCGCATGGAAGGGCCATCGCTCAACGGATAAAAGCTACCCTGGGGATAACAGGCTTATCTCCCCCAAGAGTCCACATCGACGGGGAGGTTTGGCACCTCGATGTCGGCTCATCGCATCCTGGGGCTGAAGTAGGTCCCAAGGGTTGGGCTGTTCGCCCATTAAAGCGGTACGCGAGCTGGGTTCAGAACGTCGTGAGACAGTTCGGTCCCTATCTGTCGTGGGCGTAGGAAATTTGAGAGGAGCTGTCCTTAGTACGAGAGGACCGGGATGGACGCACCGCTGGTGCACCAGTTGTTCCGCCAGGAGCACAGCTGGGTAGCTAAGTGCGGACGGGATAAGCGCTGAAAGCATCTAAGCGTGAAGCCCCCCTCAAGATGAGATTTCCCAACTCGTAAGACCCCTTGAAGACGACGAGGTTGATAGGCCTGAGGTGGAAGTGCAGCAATGTATGGAGCTGACAGGTACTAATCGGTCGAGGGCTTATCCAAAAAACAACTAATTCGCAAATTTGTTTCGTATCCAGTTTTCAGGTGATCAAACATCTGAATGAAGCTGCACGCCTTTTCTAAGGGCTGATATTTTCTCGCAGCGATTTCGAGGAGCGGATGCTCCGAAAAATCATGTTTGGTGGCGATGGCGGAGGGGTTCCACGCGTACCCATCCCGAACACGACCGTTAAGCCCTCCAGCGCCGATGGTACTTGGACCGAAGGGTCCTGGGAGAGTAGGACGCCGCCAAGCAACTGAGAAAGAGCACTACCGTATGATGCGGTAGTGCTCTTTTTGTATGCTCAATAAGTATGCTATTTAAAATACCTGCAAATCTGCAGGAATTTCCGAGCGTTTTAGCTTTGAAAATAGAAAAAGATGCAAAAGTGCAGGAATTTTCGGCCCGTCCGGCCGAATCGGGCCCCGGTAGCAAAAAAGCCTGCAGATTTGCAGGAATTTCGCTCAGCAGGGGCTATCTCCTCAAAAAAGCCTGCACATTTGCAGGAATTCCCACATGTGAGTGCGCGATTCCCCCCATTCCAACTCACCGATATCATCATCGGTTGGTTTTAAAAATTATAAAGCGTACCGTATCTACAAGTGGTTTTTTTTCGTTTATAACAGTGAGGTTGAATATATAAGTACTCAAAGAGAACTTCAGGAGGTGTGCCGGCATGCGGAAAGAGCGGGCGGATGTCAAACCGTTGGAGATGGCGGTAAAAGACTCTGACACATATAGGGATCGGATCGTTCTGCACCACCAGGCTCTTCGGCAGTACTGCCGCGCTTTGGCAGGCTCTCCGTGGGAAGGTGATGACCTGGTTCAGGATACTTGGCTAAAGGTTTGGTCCGCGCTGCAGAAAGGTGTTGATGAAGGCCGGATTACCCGTGCGTACCTGTACAAGATTGCCCGTAATGCGTGGATTGATCGGAACCGGAAAAAGTCTCTTTCGTTGGTGCAGCAGCCCCTGGAGGAGTTGCAGCATCCAAACTCGGATCCAATGGAAGTGTGGATGGCCATGGAAACGCTGGTGCAGCAGCTGGCGCCGGGACAACGTACGGCTCTTTTGTTGGTGGATGTGCTGAAATATACCGCCGCGGAGGCGGCGGAATTGACGAAGTCCTCCGAAGGGGCGATTAAAGCCGCCCTTCACCGGGCCAGGGCGAAGCTGAGGAAGACGGCCGACGGTTCGAAATCCGAAGCGGATGCGCTCATGACATACGCTTACCTGGAAGCATTCCGCCAACAAAATACGGCCGCCATAGTGATGTTGATGAATGATGGCGTACCGAAGGAAGCGGTGGTTTCCGTTCTGCGGTCAAACAATGGGGCACCGCAACGTGCACACCGGATTGATAATGCGACGATGGATCAAGGAATAAACTGCCGGGCAATAGCGGCTTAATTTTATGGAGGTGTGCAAAATGAGCAATATGATAATCCCGTATGTTATCGAACAGACCGGTCACGGCGAACGTTCCTATGATATTTACTCCCGTTTGTTGAAAGACCGGATCGTATTCCTGGGATCGGCCATAGACGATCAAGTGGCGAACAGTATTACCGCCCAAATGCTGCTGTTGGCCGCGGAGGATCCGGAGAAGGATATTTACTTTTATATCAACAGTCCGGGAGGCTCCACCTCCGCCGGCTTCGCCATCTACGATACGATGCAGTACATCAAACCCGATGTGCAGACCATCTGCTCGGGATTTGCGGCTTCGTTTGCGGCGATCCTTCTGCTGTCGGGAACGAAGGGAAAACGGTTTGCTCTCCCGAACAGCGAAATTATGATTCACCAGCCGCACGGCGGTGCTCAGGGGCAGGCCAGCGATATCGAGATCAGCGCGCGGCGGATTCTTCGCATTCGGGAGCGGCTCAATGAAATTGCCGCGGAACGTACGGGACAACCGATCGAGCGGATCGCCCGGGATATGGATCGGGATTATTTTATGAGCGCGGAAGAGGCCAAGGACTACGGGATTATCGATAAAGTGATCACCAGCGCGAAGAGCGCTTCATAAGGGAAACTTAAAAGCGTCGTTGTTCAGCAAATGAACAGCGGCGTTTTTTGATTACTAAAAATAAGCGATATTGTGCACCCTAGATGGACACCCGTATACGGTAGAAAGCCTTCGAGTCAATCGATCCACTTGTCCTTGACAGCCTATAGGGCCTTTGCTAAGATGGCAATAATATATTTTTGTAAGTGAGATTCGGCGTTGATTTTATAAGGAAAACAAGACCGGACCCGATTAAAAAACAAGGAGGAAAACCTAAGGTGTGGGAAAGAAAATTTGAGAAGGAAGGCCTTACATTCGACGATGTATTGCTGGTTCCTCGCAAGTCGGAAGTATTGCCTAAAGAGGTGAGTGTGGCCACGAAATTGAGCGATAAGGTGAAGCTCAATATTCCGCTGATCAGCGCAGGGATGGATACGGTGACGGAGGCGGCCATGGCGATCGCGATGGCACGGGAAGGCGGCATCGGAATGATCCATAAGAATATGCCTATCGAGCAGCAAGCCGAGGAAGTGGATCGGGTGAAACGCTCGGAAAGCGGCGTAATCACCAATCCTTTCTCACTTACGGCGGACCATCTGGTTTCCGATGCGGAAGCGGTGATGGGCAAATTCCGGATTTCCGGGGTGCCGATCGTGGACGACGAGCATAAATTGATCGGGATTTTGACGAACCGCGATTTGCGGTTTGTGCATGACTACAGCATCAAGATCAGCGAGGTCATGACCCGCGACAACCTGGTTACCGCACCGGTTGGTACGACGCTGCAGGAGGCCGAAGTGCTTCTGCAGAAGCATAAGATCGAGAAACTGCCTTTGGTCGATGAGAACAATGTCCTGAAGGGCCTTATCACCATTAAGGATATCGAAAAAGCGATTCAATTCCCGAACGCGGCCAAGGATGCGCAGGGCAGACTGTTGGTCGGCGCTGCCGTAGGGATCTCGAAGGATACATTTGAGCGGACCGAGGCATTGGTCAAAGCCGGCGTTGACGTGATTACCGTCGATTCCGCGCACGGGCACCATATCAATATCATCGATGCGGTAGCCGAGCTGCGCAAGCGTTATCCGGACCTGACGATCATCGCGGGCAATGTGGCCACCGGGGAAGCCACCCGGGCGCTGATCGAAGCCGGCGCTTCCGTGGTCAAGGTCGGCATCGGACCGGGATCGATCTGTACGACCCGCGTCATCGCCGGCATCGGTGTACCGCAAATCACCGCGATCTACGACTGCGCGACGGTAGCCCGTGAATACGGCGTGCCGATCATCGCGGACGGCGGGATTAAATACTCCGGCGAGATCACCAAGGCGATCGCCGCAGGGGCGCATGCCGTGATGCTGGGCAGTCTTTTTGCGGGGACGGAAGAGAGCCCTGGGGATTCGGAAATCTACCAAGGCCGCCGCTACAAAGTGTACAGAGGCATGGGCTCCCTGGCGGCGATGAAACAGGGCAGCAAGGACCGTTATTTCCAGGACGACGACAAGAAGCTCGTACCGGAAGGCATCGAAGGCCGCGTGGCATACAAAGGACCTTTGGCCGACACGGTCACTCAATTGATCGGCGGTCTCCGCTCAGGCATGGGTTATTGCGGCACGAAGACTTTGGACGAGCTGCGGAACGATACG
Source organism: Paenibacillus faecis (assembly GCF_008084145.1). Lineage (GTDB taxonomy): Bacteria > Bacillota > Bacilli > Paenibacillales > Paenibacillaceae > Fontibacillus > Fontibacillus faecis. Next base: position 947,667 of record NZ_VSDO01000003.1, read on the forward strand.
CAGTTTGTGCGTATCACCGGAGCCGGCCTGCGCGAAAGCCATCCGCATGACGTTCAAATCACGAAAGAGGCTCCGAACTACTCGCTGTAAACAGCGTGGGAGCCAACATATACCACTTGCAGGCAGGGCGGAAATCGCCCTGCTTGTCTTTTTTTGCGCTAGGGCCTGTGATAGAATAGATAAAGCAATTCAACGAGTAACTATGCATACTGGAACCTTGGATTGATAGACTAGATAGATTTACGAGAGAGGAGCTTTAAGAACATTGAAACTGAAACAACCCCCCCTTCATAAAACGAAATCCAGACGGAATATTGTCCGCAAAGGCGTGGCGTCCGTTCTGTTGTTTAATATGCTTTGCTTCTCGCTAGCCCCAACGTTAGCCTTGGCGGAGGGCGAACAAAACCAAACCCAATCCCAAACGGGATCTACGACGACATCTACGAAACCTGCATCGCAGCAGAGCGGAGCCGTGCAAATTCCATCTCCGGAGTCTCTGCAGTTGCAAGTGAAATCGGCGGTGCTGCTGGAACCGGTATCCGGCCAGGTGTTGTTGAACATCAACGGGGATCAGGCTCTGCCTCCCGCGAGCATGACCAAAATGATGACGGAATACATCGTGGCCGATTTGGTCAAGCAAGGGAAGTTTAAATGGGACGAAATGGTAACCGTTGGAGAAAATGCGTCTGAGACGATCGGTTCCCGGATTTTTTTGGCCGAAGGGGATCAACATACCATGGAGGAATTGTATATCGCCATGGCCGTCGGCTCGGCCAATGACGCCACCGTCGCTCTGGCGGAGCATGTAGCCGGTTCGGAGCAGGCTTTTGTCAAAATGATGAATGATGAAGCGAAACGCATGGGGATGAAGAATACCCATTTTGCCAACTCCACAGGCTTGGATATCGCGGATATGCCCGAGAAATACAAGACGCCCGGGAATCAGGAAACGGTGATGTCGGCGATGGATGCGGCGATCCTGGCCAAGTACATCGTCACCGATCATCCCGATTTTGCCCGGTTTACGTCCATTCAAACGCATAAATTCCGGGAAAGGGACAAAGCCCCGATTGTAAACTACAACTGGATGCTGGAGGCGAACAAGAATGTAACCAACTTCAAGAAGTACGCTTATGAAGGGCTGGACGGCCTGAAAACGGGACATACTTCGAATGCCGGGAACTGTTTTACGGGAACGGCCGAGCGTAACGGGGTGCGGTTGATCAGCGTCGTTATGGGAACCTCCTCCGAATCGGCCCGCTTCGTCGAGACCCGCAAGGTGCTGGATTACGGCTTCAACAACTTCGAAACGAAACAAATCATCGCTCCAAAAGCGACGGTGCCGGGAACGGAAACCGTTACGGTGAAGAAGGCGAAGAACACCTCCGTACCAGTCGTTAGCGATCAAGCCGTGAGCTTCGTGATTCCAAAAGGGACGGATACCAGCAAAGTACAGGCCAAGGTAACGCTGTCCAACGAAACGCTGACCGCACCGTTGAAACAGGGGACCAAGGTAGGCACGGTCACGTACTCCTTCAAGCCTGACGGCATGAACCAGACGCTGGAGAAGACCGTCAACCTCATTACCGCACAGGATGTGGAAAAGGCGGGCTGGTTCAAGCTGCTGATGCGGGCGATCGGGGATTTCTTCAGCGATTTGTTCAACGGAATCAAGAACCTGTTCTAGTCTTCCTTATTCCGAGTGGATATGTTGTATATTTCAGGCGACTATTGTAAAATATCAAGTTAGATTATTATCGGGAGGCATGGACATGGAAACAGGAACATCGCGAGTAAAACGAGGCATGGCTGAGATGCAAAAAGGCGGCGTGATTATGGACGTCATGAACGCGGAGCAGGCGAAAATCGCCGAAGCGGCCGGCGCTACTGCCGTAATGGCTCTGGAACGAGTTCCTTCCGATATTCGTGCCGCAGGCGGCGTTGCCCGCATGGCCGACCCTACCATTATCGAAGAGGTCATGAAAGTCGTTTCCATTCCGGTCATGGCGAAAGCCCGAATCGGCCACTATGTCGAAGCGAAAGTTCTGGAATCCCTTGGGGTAGACTACCTGGACGAGAGTGAAGTGCTGACTCCGGCCGATGAGGTATTCCATATCGATAAACGCGATTTTACGGTTCCTTTTGTCTGCGGAGCCAAAGACCTGGGCGAAGCGCTGCGCCGGATCAGCGAGGGAGCTTCCATGATCCGGACCAAGGGCGAGCCGGGAACCGGCAATATCGTCGAAGCCGTGCGTCATATGCGTTTGATCAACAGCCAAATCCGCAAGGTACAGAATATGTCCAAAGATGAACTGTATGCCGAAGCGAAAAATTTGGGTGTTGCCTACGATTTGCTGCTGGAAGTTCATGAGAACGGCAAGCTGCCGGTGGTTAACTTCGCGGCGGGCGGTGTAGCCACCCCGGCGGATGCGGCTCTGATGATGCATTTGGGCGCAGACGGGGTGTTTGTCGGATCGGGGATTTTCAAATCGGATAACCCCGAGAAATTTGCCCGTGCTATCGTGGAAGCGACGACCCATTATACGGATTATAAATTGATCGCCGAAGTCTCCAAAAACCTGGGCACGCCGATGAAGGGGATCGAAATTTCGAAGCTGTCGGCGGCGGAACGGATGTCGGATCGCGGCTGGTAAGAAGGAGAATCGGGGTTGCCCGGCGAAGAAGAAAGAAGGTTAGACCATGAAAGTTGGCGTATTAGCCTTGCAGGGCGCAGTAGCGGAGCATATTCGCAGTATAGAGCGTGCGGGAGCGGAGGGGGTTGCCGTAAAGCTCCCCGAGCAGCTCTCGGAGCTGGATGGACTGATCATTCCCGGCGGGGAGAGTACGACGATCGGCAAACTCATGCGCAAGTATGGGTTTATTGAGGCGATCCGCGCATTTGCAGCCCAAGGCCATCCGGTGTTCGGCACCTGCGCCGGGCTTATCGTCATGGCCAAGGAGATTGAGGGCGGCGAGGAACCGCATCTCGCCCTGATGGATATCCAAGTATCCCGGAATGCGTTCGGACGGCAGCGGGAGAGCTTTGAGACGGATTTGGACGTAAAAGGCCTGACCCAACCGCTGCGGGCGGTCTTTATCCGGGCGCCATTAATCACGGCGGTGGGCGATCAGGTCGATGTTTTGTCCACATACAAGGAAGAAATCGTGACGGCGCGCCAAGGCCACCTGCTGGTATCTTCTTTCCACCCGGAGCTCACGGACGACTGCTCGTTGCATGCCTATTTTCTAGAGATGATCAAGAGTAAAGCGGGAGCGGTTTAGGCCCATGATCTACCTTGACTCTTTTTTCAAAGGGTCGAGGTTGTTTTTCTTTTTAAATTAGAGGTTACGTTTATTAAAGGTTACGTTTTTCGGCGGTCCCGGCGGTCTGTTCAGGTGATGGAGTCGGTACGGCTGTGACGGGAAGAATCTAGGAGGGACTACCCATGTTGGATGTTAAAATATTGCGAAACGATTTTGCACGCGTCGAAGAGGCTCTGAAAAACCGGGGGAAATCGCTGGACCTGATCGCCGGCTTCCCTGAGCTGGACGAGAAACGCCGGGAGCTTCTGCAGGAGAGCGAGGCGCTCAAAAACCGCCGCAACACCGTATCGGCCGAAGTCGCCCAGCGTAAGAAGAACAAGGAGAACGCGGACGAGCTGATCGTGGAAATGCGCGAGGTTGGCGACCGGATCAAGCAGCTGGACGACGAAGTGCGTGAGCTTGAGGCCAAGATCGACGAATTGACGATGAGCATTCCGAATATCCCGCACAGCAGTGTTCCCGTGGGGGCGTCGGAAGAGGAAAATGTGGAGATTCGCCGCTGGAGCGAACCGAGAAACTTCGGTTTTACCCCGAAAGCGCATTGGGATATCGCGGCGGACCTGGGGATCCTGGATTTTGAAGCGGGCGCCAAAGTGGCGGGTTCGCGGTTTACTTTTTACAAAGGACTTGGAGCTCGTCTGGAGCGCGCCTTGATCAACTTTATGATGGATCTGCACAGCAATGAGCATGGTTACGAGGAAATGCTCCCACCCTACATAGTGAATCGAGACAGCTTGTATGGAACCGGACAGCTGCCGAAATTCGAAGAGGATCTGTTCAAACTGACGGAGAACGATTATTACCTGATTCCGACGGCGGAAGTGCCGGTGACGAACTACCATCGGGACGAAATCTTAAGCGCGGAGGACCTGCCTCGCAACTACGTGGCGTACAGCTCTTGCTTCCGTTCGGAAGCCGGCGCGGCGGGCCGCGATACGCGCGGGCTCATTCGCCAGCATCAGTTCAATAAAGTGGAAATGATCAAGATCGTGCACCCGGATCACTCTTACGAGGAATTGGAAAAGATGACGGCAAACGCGGAGCGGGTGCTTCAGCTTTTGAACCTGCCGTACCGGGTATTGACGCTGTGCACCGGCGATATGGGCTTTACGTCCGCGAAGACGTATGACCTTGAGGTCTGGCTGCCGGAGAGCGGCGTATACCGGGAAATCTCGTCCTGCTCGAACGTGGAGGACTTCCAGGCCCGCCGGGCCAACATCCGCTTCCGCCCCGAGCCGAAGGCCAAGCCGGAGTTCGTACATACGCTGAACGGATCGGGACTTGCCGTGGGACGTACCGTGGCGGCCATTCTGGAGAATTACCAGCTTGAGGACGGCAGTGTGGAAGTGCCGGAAGCGCTTCGTCCTTATATGGGTAATCTGCAGGTTATTGCCAAGCGGAAATGACTTGATCTCCGCATGGGGATATGATAGAATCTGATTTGTTACGCGAATCAGATTCTGATTTGGAGAGGTACCGAAGCGGTCATAACGGGGCGGTCTTGAAAACCGTTAGGGTGCAAGCCCACATGGGTTCGAATCCCATCCTCTCCGCCAGTTTATTATTATGATCTGAATACGAATGAAACCATGGAGGCGATGAAGATCGTCTCCTTTTTATATTTTGGCAAGTGCTGCCGCCTTGTATAAAGCATCCTCTGGAGAAGCAAGTTAACGGATGAACTTCAATTTACCTTGCAAAGGGGGAAATCATCCGTGACGAAGCCGCAAACCTACACCACGCCCGGAACTCAGCCCGATACGAGCAACCATAGGGAGCGCGGGCATGGCGGTCCTGAGCCGCTTTCCGGCTCGAAAAAAGTAAAAATGCGCCAGCAGGGCGGCAGCAGAAACCCTGAAGGAAGCGGACACCGCTAAGCGTGTCTTACCCCCGGCCTCGCGCCGGGGTTTTTCATGCCAATTTGGAATTTTAGCAAGACAATAAGCTCATAAAATGTCATAATAGATATAGAGGCGTCATAAAATGTGCCGATTTCAAGGAAATGGAGAGATGGAGAAAAACTATACTTTTTGAAAGGAACGTGATGCGTTTGAACTTGGTAGAAATGAACAACATCCCCACCCCTGACGCGAACGCGGGGGCGGCTCCTCGGCAGCATAAGCAAAGGACCGTAGGAAGCCTGGTGCTTCGATTTTTCTTTATTATAGTGGGAGCCATCCTGGTCTCCGTTGCGCTGGAACTATTTCTCGTCCCGAACAAGATTACTGACGGTGGCATTACCGGCATCTCTGTTATGTCCTCTTATTTGACGGAATTACCCTTAGGTATCTTCCTTTTCCTCTTCAATCTTCCCTTTCTTATTATCGGCTACAAACAAATCGGCAAAACTTTTGCAATCTCCACGTTGGTAGGGATTACGGTCATGTCGGTCGGAACCGCGTTGCTGCATCCCGTAGAAGCTTTTGTGCAAGATACCTTGCTGGCCTTTGTCTTTGGCGGAATTCTGCTTGGACTCGGTACGGGCATTGTGATCCGTTTCGGCGGATCCTTGGACGGGACGGAAATTGTGGCGATTCTTATTTCCCGGAAGTCCCCATTTTCCGTAGGCGAGATCATTATGTTTTTCAACTTTTTCATTCTTCTTAGCGCAGGTTTTGTGTTTAGCTGGGAACGGGCGCTGTTCTCCTTGCTGGCGTATTACATCGCTTTTAAAACGATAGACATCGTAGTGGACGGTTTGAACGAATCGAAATCGGTCTGGATTATCAGCGATCAAATCGATGAAATCGGGGCAGCCATTGTTAGCCGGCTCGGCCGGGGCGTCACTTATTTGTCGGGGGAAGGCGGGTTTACCGGGGACCCGAAGAAAGTGATTTTTTGCGTAGTCACACGTTTGGAAGAAGCCAAGCTGAAGGAAATCGTGAATCATTATGACGAAAATGCATTTTTGGCCGTAGGAAATATCCATGACGTAAAAGGCGGACGTTTTAAGAAGAAATCCATTCACTAAATTTTTGAAAATGTATTTCCGCTGAAACGAAAATGGTTTATGATAATGGTAGTTTTGATTTTTTTTATAGTCAGCTTTACATGACGGAGAGGGGTTATTAATGTCTAGGAAGTTTTACGTGTCGGCTTTGGTGTTGTTGATGTCGGTCGTTCTGGTGCTGTCCGGCTGCAACGCCAAAAAAGAACCGAAGGAAGCGCTCGGAAGTGCAGCGATTCAGGCGCTGAAGATGGACTCTTATGTTCTTAACAATCAAATTAAAATTTTGGATTTGACGTTCGACGGGTCCTCTTCCCAAGCAGCGGAAATGGGCGCCGTATTCTCGATGTTGAAGAACGCCGAAATTAACGTGAACCAGATTTACCAGAAGGATCCGATGCAAACGGAAGCTACTCTGGAAGTTAAATTGACCGGCGATATGACAACGACGATCACGGTACCTTTTGTGATGACGAAGGAAAAGATGTATGTCAAAATCCCAAGCATCCCGTTCCTCCCGATGCCGGAGAACATCGTAGGGAAATTCCTGGAGCTGGACCTGAAGGAACTGGCGGAACAAAGCGGCGAGGAATTCAATCCGGACCTCTTTAACGCGGATAAGACGCAGAAGCTGGCGGGTGAAATCTCCAGCGCGGTATTGGCCGAGTATGATTCGGCGAAATACTTCAAGAACGTGGATCCGAAGGAAGTGGAACTGCCTGAAGGATTTAACGCCAAGCAAGTCGTGCAGTTCAGCGTCAACAACGACAACGTGAAGGAAGCGATCACGATTCTGATCAATAACGCGCTTCCGAAAGTGCTGGATATCGTGGGCAAAGAAGAGTACCGCGCTATGTTCGATTTGAAGCCTGAAGATATCGAGGAAGCGAAGAAGGCGCTGAAGGAAGGCGATCAAGCCGAGCTCGGCAAAGCGCTGGATGAAATGCAAAAGCACCTGAAGGTCAACAAGTTCGTAGTCAATACGGCGATTGACAAGAAGGACTATCCATCGCATACCGATATGACCATGGATTTGGAAATCAACGATCCAGAATCCCAGATGAAGGTGAAGCTGGCGCTGCAGGCGAAGAGCACGTTCAGCAAAATCAACGAGAAGGCTGCATTCTCGATCGGAATTCCAAAGGACACGATTACGCTGGATCAATTGGAACAGGAAATGGGCGGCATGGGTTATTAATCCGATCTGTGCGGCTAACGCAAAAAAACCTTGCGAATCATATGATTCGCAAGGTTTTTTATGTTGATAACCGGCTCGTACTCAGGGCGAAGGTTCGCCGTTAGCCGGCTTTTTCCGGAGCTTCCGGAAAAAATCGCGCAGCAGCGAGCCGCACTCTTCCTCCAGCACACCGGAGACCAATTCGGTCCGGTGATTGAACCGGGGTTCCTGGAGCAGGTTCATCAGCGTCCCCGCGCAACCCGCCTTCGGATCGGGGGCCCCGTAGACGACCATAGGCACCCGGCTCTGGACGATCGCCCCGGCGCACATGGGACAGGGCTCAAGGGTGACGTACAGCCGACAGTGCAAAAGCCGCCACGCCTTTAGGTTCCGGCTGGCCTGCCGAATGGCGATCATTTCGGCGTGAGCGGTGCCGTCATGCGTGCTCTCTCTTAAATTGTAGCCCCGGCCGATAATTTCGTCGCCGTATACGATAATGGCGCCGATCGGGACTTCCCCGAGCGTTTCGGCTTTGTACGCCTCTTGAATCGCCTGCTCCATCCAGTACTCATGAGGCTGTGTCGATGGGGGAGGCTCCGGAATCCACGGAAGCGGCATGTAATCAATTCAGCTCCTTCAACGTCATTCGACATATTTTGTTCAGCGAACAAGCATTCGTTCTTAACATGTTGTGGACAAACCTGTGTATAACCCAGGGTTTATCCCCAATCTTATTCACATATCCTACTATGACGATGTTTATATGTTTATAATATGTGGACAACTTCCTGATTTATAAAAAGGATATGCACAGGATGAGTAGGTATTTTTTCTTATTGTAGGGAAATCATCTGGGAAATTCAACGTCTTTGCAAATCTTGTCGTTACAGGTATGATGGGGATAGCAACAGCATGTGCCAATTATCTCCATTGTCCGCCTGAGGGGGGAAGATTCTTTTGACGATTAAAACCAAACTCGCCCTCATTATGACGGCTTTTACCGTAACCTTGCTTTCTATTAATATTATACTCAGCTATTTAACGACCCAGGATAATCTACGCAGAGACAGCGAAGCGAATATGCTGCTGACCGCCAAACAAATCGCTTTGGCTGTAGAGCAGAGCCGCTCGGTTTATGAATACGTGAAGAATATGATCGACCCGCAGACCAGCCGGGATTTTGTCGATGAAACCCTAAGAATGACGAGTCCGGAACGAATCACTCAGGAATCTTTGCGAGCCAACCGGCACTTGCTTGAGATTTCGGGTCTACAGCCGGGGAGCAGCGGTCAGAAGCCGTCTTTGCTTTTTGGAACCTACAATTATCGAAAAGACCCGAATGTTGGCGATATGGCGCGAGATGCGCTGCTTAAAGGCACCAACCTGCTTCATGAAACCGAAATCAACGGCAGGAAGGTGCTGGAGAGCTATATTCCGATTCAGCGGCACTATCAGGAGGCTTATGTCATCCGCATTATCTCCAGCTACCAGCCGATTTCTTCGGTCATTTACAAACATATGGTTAGCCAGGTTTCGGTATCCATTGTGCTGCTGGTCATTGTGATAATCGCCAGCAATGTATTGGCGGGTCAGTTGATCCGGCCTATTCAGGATATGTTGGGGAGGGTGGGCCGGCTCTCCTCCGGCGATTTCGATGCGCGTATACGCCTGAATCGGAAAGATGAGCTCGGACAGCTTGCCGGCCAAATCGATACGATGGCGGACAGTTTGGGCCATTACATGACCGTTTTAAAGGAAAAGAGCGAAGAAAACCGCTTGATGAAGGAACACTTGGAATCGATTATCAACCAGACCGCCGATGCGATTCATGTCATCGATTTGGAGGGCAGGGTGCTCCGAGTGAACTCGGCCTTTGAAGAATTATTCGGGTGGACCAGCGAGGAAATCGTCGGGACCAAACCGGACTTTATTCCCCCGATTCTGTTAAGCGAAGGGGAGAGATGGTCCAAAGAGACCCGCCGCGGGAAACCCTTCGTTCTGACGGAGACGGTACGGCTGCGCAAGGATGGGAGCGAGGTCCATGTCAGCATCAGCGAGTCTCCGATTTATGACGAGCACGGTCGGATTATGGCTTACATTAGCATCACCCGAGATATGACCGAGCATAATAAAATGGAGGAGCTGCTCCGCCGATCGGAGAAACTAACCACAGTCGGCCAGTTGGCGGCTGGAGTGGCTCATGAAATTCGCAATCCCCTCACCACGTTGCGGGGATTTCTTCAGATGCAGCAGCGGACCAAGTCGATTAATCAAATGCATACCGATATTATGCTGTCCGAGCTTGACCGGATCAATTTGATTGTGAGCGAGTTTCTGATTCTCGCCAAACCGCAGGCCGTTCAGTTTGAGGTGAGGGACGTACGGTTTACGTTGGGCGATGTGATATCACTCCTGGATAGCGAGGCGCATTTACATAATATTGAGTTCCAGCCCCATTTCTCGTCGTCTCCTGTTCTGGTACACTGTGAAGAGAACCAACTGAAGCAGGTGTTTATCAATATTTTGAAAAATGCGATGGAGGCCATGCCGGCCGGCGGAACCATCCGGCTGCAGCTTGCGGAAGAAAGCGGGGCCGCGATCATCCGGGTAACCGATGAAGGGGAAGGGATCTCCAAGGAGCGGCTGGAGAAGCTGGGTGAGCCGTTCTATACGAATAAGGAAAAGGGAACCGGTCTCGGGCTGATGGTCACTCAGCGAATCATTGAAGGGCATCGAGGTTCGATGCGGATCGAAAGCGAGCTTGGCAAAGGAACCTGCGTGACCATCATTCTTCCAAGTACCGAGGCCAGGTCCGATACGGACGAGGACGGAAAGCAGAGTTTAGCGTGAAAGGTGACTAGGCGTGAGAATTAATAAATTTATCAGTGAGACAGGGTACTGCTCCCGGCGGGAAGCGGACAAGCTGATCGAAGCCGGCAAGGTGACCATCAACGGTCAGACGGCCATGCTCGGCAGTCAGGCGGAAGAAGGCGACGATGTCCGGATTGACGGGAAGCCGATTCAGCAGAAACGGAACCGCCATGTGTATATCGCTCTGAACAAACCGCCGGGAATTACAAGCACCACGGAAAGCCATGTCCGGGGAAATATCGTGGATTTCGTCGGGCATCCGGAGCGGATTTTTCCGATCGGCCGCCTGGACAAGGATTCCGAAGGATTGATTCTTCTGACCAGTGACGGAGATATTGTGAATAAGATTTTGCGAGCCGAAGGAAAACATGAGAAGGAATATATCGTAACGGTGGATAAACCGATGACTCCTTCCTTTTTGAAGGCGATGGGAGAAGGGGTTAAAATTCTGGGCGAAATGACGCTGCCTTGTCAGATCACCCGGGTGACGGATCGGGTGTTCCGGATTATTCTGACGGAGGGCAAGAACCGGCAGATTCGCCGGATGTGCAGCGCCCTGGGCTATGAAGTGAGGAAGCTGCGGCGCATTCGCATCATGAATATTCATCTGGGCGATCAGAAACTGGGAACCTGGCGTGAGCTGACTCCGCAGGAAAAGCGGGAACTCGGGCAGGCCTTGAATTACGAGCTTACTTAAACAACGACAACGACGTTTACGGACAAAAAAAGGCTGCCCAAACGGGCAGCCTTTCCGTTGTTTCTACAGTGCTGTATGCCGAGGTTAATCCGGTTATGGCTCGTGGGTCGCCGGCATGCCGATTTGTTGATCCCCGTCCTGGTATTTCCGGATAATCGAAACCTCGACCCGCCGGTTCTGGGCCCGGCCCACGTTCGTATCGTTGCTGGCTACAGGATGATACTCGCCGTAACCGATCGCGCTGAATTTCTTCGGATCCAGGTTTTCGTTAAGCAGCAGAATTTTCATAAAATTCAAAGCCCGAACGGAGCTGAGGTCCCAGTTGGACGCGAACTCATGATTTGAAATCGGAACGTTATCGGTGTGTCCCGATACAATGACTTCATAATCAGGGAATTTTTGCAGCATATTTGAAATCGCCTTGGCCAAGGCGCGGGCGTCCGGCTTCACTTGCGCTTCCCCTGAAGGGAAAAGGGCGTTGTCGCTGATCGTTATCATCAGTTGGGACTGATTCAGTTTGGTATCCAACTGTGTCGTAAGGCCGTTATTCTTGATGTAGTTATCGAGCTGTTTCTTTAACGCCTCCAGGTTCTCCGTCTCTTTTCGCATCAATTCCTTCTTCTGCTTCATCAGGTTGTCGGTCTTCGAGACATCTTCCGGATCCGGGGAGGTCTTGGTATTGCTCTCCAGCGCGGTTTGATCCAGGACTCCGGCACCGCCGGTAAGCACGCTTTGAAAAGCTTCGCTCATTTCCTGAAACTTCTTGGCGTCTACGGTACTCATGCCGAACAGAACGATAAATAACGCGAGCAGAAGGGTCATCAAGTCCGAATAAGGCAGCAGCCAGCTCTCGTCCGAATGCTCCTCATGTTCCTGGTGCTTCTTATTCTTTTTGCTCACCTTCACCCGCCCCCTTTTCTAAAATTTGCGCACGTTCAGCAGGGGTTAAGAAGACGGCCAGCTTTTGTTGAATCGCAATTGTAGATACGCCGGATTGAATGGAAAGCAAGCCTTCCACCATCATCAGCCGAACTTCCATCTCTTTCTTTGAAAGACGCTTCAGTTTATTGGCGATCGGGTGCCACATCACATAACCTGTGAAAATACCGAAAACCGTTGCGATAAAAGCCCCGGAAATGGCGTGGGACAATTTCGCGATATCGCTCATATCGGACAAAGCGGCGATCAAGCCGACAACCGCCCCGAGTACCCCGAGAGTAGGCGCGTACATCCCCGCCTGCGAGAAGATTTGGGCTCCCGCTTTATGGCGTTCTTCGGTGGCTGCGATATCTTCCGTAAGGACGTCTTGAACGAAATCCTGATCGTTACCGTCGATGATCATCCGCATCCCGCCGCGTAAAAAATCATCTTCAATTTCCTCCACCTTGGCTTCCAAGGCAAGCAGACCTTCACGGCGGGTAATGGTCGCCCATTCCATAAACAGGGTAATCAACTCAGCCTTGCTGATCATTTTGGGCTTGGACACTGTGAGTTTGAGCAACACGGGGAATTTCTTGATGTCCGAGAGCGGAAACGCCACAAACAGCGTTGCTGCCGTCCCTACAAAGATAATGACAAAGGCCGCAGGGTTCGAGACCAAGCTTTCAATAGGTGCACCTTTCAGGAACATCCCTAAAATAAGCGCCACGAAACCGAGAATAAGTCCAATAATCGTTGAAATTTCCATTGCACACCTCGTCCTTGAGATAATTGTTTCCATTTTTCTGTCACCCGCATCCTTGCTGGAGACATTACAACCTTGGCCGAAAAACGGTTTATCTTTTTTATCGACAGAATTCCCTTTTTTTTTAAGGTGTTTTTTCCGGTATAATGAGAATACAGTCTGTATTAGACTCTAGGAAGGGAGCCATTTGGCGGTGGGAGTAAAGCACGGTAGAGATTATGAACAAATTTTGGCAGATTTGACGGAAGCCGTTGGGCGTATTCCGGATAGCTATGAATTTTTTGAAATGGAGGCCGCGGAGTGGGAAGGACTTTCCGGCGATGAGCGTTATGAGGTACAGGAGGCTTTGGCGGAAGATTTATTCTTTGCGCTGGGAACCGAGCCTGTGATTAACGTCGGCAGCGCCGTGGTCATCCACGATGCGGACAACCACCGAATCAACCTCTTGATCGGAGAGGACGAGTTGACCTCCGTAGCTTTGATCTGACAACGGGTGGCGACTTTTTGGAATATTGTCCGGGAGCATGGTAAAATAAAGACTTAAAGGAATTCACACGCTGACGCTGCCAGCCAGGCAGCGGGTTAATCCGGAAATGCTCGTCCGCGCATGAACAGCCGACCTCGGGAATACAATAAACGGATGCTCGTGCCGGACCCGGACCGGAAACGATGAATCGAATCCTTAACTGCAGGATTACATACAGGGAAGTTTAAGGAAACGGGGAGGAAGAACAATGCCGTTTACACCGCAAGAAGTAGAGGCGCATTTGGAAAAGCTGGAAGGTTGGGAATTGGAGGAGGGGCGCTGGATCGTCCGGAAATACACCTTTTCCAACTTTATGAAAGGGATCGCCTTTGTGGACGAGGTTGCCGCCATTTCGGAAGCGTTTAACCATCACCCTTTTATAACCATCGATTACAAAACGGTGACGCTCCGGCTGACCTCCTGGGAGGAAGGCGGCATCACCGCCGTGGATATCAAGGAAGCGCAGCAATATAATGAAGCCTTCGAGAAGGCCCGCTCCGCTGGCTAGAAACGGACGCAGGAAGCGAAGCCAACCCGAGGCCGCAGAGAGAAGCGCCCGCCGGAAACCTGAACTCAGGCCCGGCGGGCGTGTTGTTGTATGCGTTATTTCTTCTCGGAAAGATACATCGCGACGTTGGCGATCTCCTCTTCCTTCAATTTATCCTTGAAGGAAGGCATCATGCCCTTACCTTTGGTGATGGTCCCGAACAATTGGTCCGCAGACAGCTCGGCACCTACTTTTTGCAGGTTCGGACCGGCTCCGCCTTGCAATTGATCTCCATGACAGCTAATGCAGTTCGCCTTTATAACAGCTTCGGCTTGTTCCGCATTTAACGTGATTTCAGGCATTTGCGGTTTCTCTTCCTGAGCAACCTGTTCCCGGCCGGGCAATGTAAACATTAACACGGCTGCGAAGGCGCAAGCCACGACGAGTAATCCGCTCATGATCCACTTCTGCATTCCGATCGTCCCTCCTATGTAAGTTACCCCTTCCATTATAGCGGAACAGGCTCATTGATCATAGCGTTTGTGTCAAAAAAAGTAACGAATTACTCCTCTTTTTTGTATATTTCCCAAAATGATGTGCTATTTATCATAGACGCGTTTTATCAAAGGGCTAAGGTGAGGTTGGGGCGCCTTTGTAAACCATGCAGTAGTAAGGTTTGGAAATTCCGCCGGGAGTCATTTTCTCGTACAAATCGGTAATGACGAACCCGGCCTTTTGATAGGCCCGAATCGCCCGGGTATTCCAGGTCAGAACCTCCAGGTCGATGACATCCTGCGGTTTGCGCCGCTGTGCTTCCTCCACGATCGTCAGCACAAAGCTTTTACCCAGTCCCTGGCCGCATAAATCGGGCCGCATCCCGATGCCGAGCCGTGTAACCCCCTCCATCGGGAAATATTGGGCAAACCCGGCGAGTTCGTCATCCGGGGTCAACAAAGAGACATACTGCTGCGCTCTTAAGGCCGGGTTCCCAAACTCCACGTCGAGCGCTTTCATTTGTTCCCAGGGGAGCCAGCTGTAAATATCGTATGGGGAATCGTATTTCCAGGTACAGATAGCCGCGCCGTGGCTTTCCTCCATGGGAACGATCCGGAAAGTGGTGACGGGTTTTTCCATGTTTGCGCCTCCTTAAACAATGGGAAATGAATATCGGGTGTGTCTCTCCATCGATTTGAAATTTCTATTTAACATCACTCTAACGGGAAATGGTTTGCTTGTAAAGATAGGAGGAACCTAGGTGTTTCGTCCTCCGTCAGCGGGGTAATGAGGAGTATGGGAAGATTTGGAGAGTGGGTATGGGAGAGAAAGCGGCAAACGAAAAAAAATAAATTTTGGCGGAAAGGCCATTTTCAGAAACCTTTTTGAACGGACTTTCGTTATATGGTATATAGCGAAAAAAAAACGCAGCGGTTCCGGCAAGAACCACTGCGGTGTCAGCAATGTTGAAATGAGCGCCTCAAATTAAGCAACGGGATCAAGATTCAGCATACGTGGAGTAACCGGTTTTGCTGAGAATTCTTTTGGCCCCGACATATTTGGACTTATAGTAACTGCTGTTTAATTGATCGGTACGGATTCCTTTGGATGAAGAAGCGTGCGCGAATTTTCCGTCACCGATGTAAATGCCGACGTGGGATACTTTATTCTTGCCCAAAGTATTGAAGAATACGAGATCCCCCGGCTTCAACTGGCTTTTGGCGACAGGAGTGCCTTGCTTGTATTGGGCCGAAGAGACGCGGGCCAGCTTGACGCCCATTTGCTTGAACACGTATCTGGTAAATCCGGAACAGTCGAATCCGTTCGTGGTAACCCCCCCGTATTTATAAGGCGTCCCGTATACGGACTTCACAACGCTGTTCAATTTCGTATCTGCGGCGGATACACTCCCCGTCCCTAAGGTGAACAAAATCGCCAAACTCGTCGCTGCTGCTGCAAATGTCTTTCTCATGCTGTAAAAGTTCTCCTTCCAAGGCCTGCGAGGTTAGCTTGAGGATTCGGTTGAAGGTTCCCTATGATCCCTATGTATCGGTAATCAATTCACCCAAAATGGTTCCCCCGTTTCCCGGGTGCCGGGAATTCGGCTGATCTAGTTGATGCACCCAAAGTTGTGACGTGGCGAACATTGTTTACAAAGTTGTTACTATTTACTTTGGTTATTGTACCAAGCCTGTCTTGCTTTGGCAAGTCATTCTAAGGCTGCCGGTTATTTTAAGCCGATCGTCCCGTTTATGACAAGGAGAGGCGGGTAATTTCTCCTAAGCGGGCTATGCAAAACAACCATGAAAAAACCCGCAGTCCTCGATTCGGGTGAATCGCTGCGGGCTTGTCGTAATTATTCTACATCGTCGTGATCTGTGGGTTCGCTGGTAACTTCCTCGTACTTGTCGGTACTCAGAATCCGTTTCGCCCCGACATAACGTTGTACATAATACTTCTCGCTTAATTTGCTGATAATTACGCCTTTGGAAGAAGAAGCATGGGCAAACTTGCCATCGCCGACATAAACGCCGACATGAGAAACGCCTTTACCGGATGTGTTGAAGAATACGAGATCGCCGGCAATCAGGTTTTCCTTCTCTACGGCCGTACCCATCTTGTATTGGGCGCCGGATTGATGCGGCAGTTTAATGCCGATCTTCGAAAAGACGTACATGGTAAATCCGGAACAATCGAAGCCGGCCGTTGTAGTGCCGCCGGAAGCATATTCCGTTCCCAAGGCTTTGTCGATGACGCCGTCCAATGTGGAATCGGCGAAAGCGCTGCCAGTGCCAACGGAGAAAAGAATGGCAAGACTTACTGCTGCTGCGGTCAACTGTTTCTTCAAGAAAATGCTCCTTCCAATGCCTACGAGGTTAGCTTAAGGATTCGGTTGAAGGCCCCCTATGATCCCTCTCTTGCGAGATCAATTCACCCAAAGTGGTTCCCCCGTTCCCCGTCAAGGGAATTCGGCTGTAGTATACATCCGATTTACTTACATATTCGACACCCGACACAGTTCTCCTGCCAAGGTGACAAAAATAATTACAAAATCGTTACTGAATTGTGCTGTTGCTATTGTAACAAAGGCAAGTATATTTTGGCAATGGCTATTTAGCAAGATTTAGAGGCGAAAACACAGGGAAAAGCCCCCGCATTAACGCGGAGGCCTTGTGGCGCAAGGGCTGCACAAAAGTGAAAAAAATTTAACCTTTATGTAACTTGGTTTGCCAGAGCTCATATTGAGAGGATACCGACCAAATTTGCAATAGACTGCGAATAAAAGGATAGGTTTGCTGCAAAATCATAGCGGTCAACCCGGTCCAGATCCAAGAGAAGGCCCCGCAGATGAGAAATAGGGCGGCTCCGGCCGTGCCGAGAATCAGGGATATGGCGATGCCGGGCAGCAGGTGTCGAAGGCTGATTAGTAGAGAGTTCCATATCCCCTCCTTGAACAGGAAGCCGAGTTGGGAGAACAGCAGGACTTGGCGAATGACCCAGCCGTAGACGGCCCATCCCGTCAGCAGCCCGACCATCGCAAGCAGAGGCCCCATTCGCCCGCTTTCGGGGACAAGCCAAGGCAAGAGGGTCGCCAATTGGGGGACCACCCATAGCCCGGGCAGGGCGAGCAGAATCAACTCTAACAGGAAAAAGAGGGTGACTGGCTTCCAGAATTCCTTCATCCCGCGGAAGAGGGGAAGCCCGGACCTTTGCTCCTCCGGAGGTCTCAGCCCGTAAAGAATACCGGCCTGGAACAGCGGCGTCATCAGCAGACGTAAGACAATCAGGCCTAGCAGCATCCACAAATGCTGGTGGATGGCCGGGTTCCGTCCAAGCTCGATTTGCCCCTCGATCATGTAGAGAACCCGGCTCATTTCATTCGGCGGGGGATCGGGATACCGCGACAGCAGAGCGATAACGGCCGAGTGAATCAGCCGATAGAAGAACAATCCCCAAAGCAGTTGGTACAGAAACAGGATGATTACAGAGGGAAATTGGCTTCGAACAAGCCCCCATCCATTCCGTACGTAGGTCATTATTTTCCCTCCTAAAAGTTTTGTGAGCGTTACATCTGGAGATAGCATCGTACAAAACATACTTCGTAAGCATAGGCTTAGTTTTGTGAGCGTAACATCACGGATAGCATCGTACAAAACATACTTCGTAAGCATAGGCTTAGTTTTGTGAGCGTAACATCACGGATAGCTGCGTACAGAACTTACTTCGTAAGCATAGGCCTAGTTTCGTGAGCGTAACATCACGGATAGCTGCGTACAAAAAGCATAGGCTCGGTTTTGCGGCTTACCAGACGAGGGCCCCCAGCATCGCTTCCAGCAGCTTTACGACCCCAAGCGTAGCCCGGGTTCCGGTAGGTTCGGCGACCTCCGCTCTCATGTAGTTGTTGATATGTTTGTTCTCAAGAACGAGCGAATAATCGGGATCGATCTGCACCCAGTCCAGAGGTGCCTTGTACCGCAGCGTCATCTGAACGGTTTCACCTTCGCCGTTCCAGACTTTGCGGACCGTGTGCCCGTCCTTGAAGCTGAAGAGGAGCGGAACCTTAGGGGCGCTTCCGCCCCGGCGGCTTAGCGTAACCTTCGATTCATACAGGGCCGCCCCGTTCTTGCCGGCAATGGATTGGACCGCTATGCGATCCACCGAAAAATCGGCCATTTTGCCATCGTATACATACTGGTTAAAATAAGCCTTCCAGCTTCGGCCGGTCACCTGCTCGACAATGCGTTGGAAATCGGAGGTGGTCGGGTGTTTAAACCGGAATTTTTGGCTGTAATTGTAAAGGATTCGCTTCATGGCTTTGGCTCCAACCTGGCGCTCGATATCCAGCAGAATCAATTGTCCCCGGGAATATACATTTTTGGCGTAAATATCGCTGGAGCCAAACTTCCAGGAGACTTGCGCCAAGGGGGCCGGGTTGGAGACAAGCGCGGCCTGCAGCGGCAGATTCGGCGCAATCCCGAATTCCTGCTCCATCAATTTGTCCTCCGCATAGGAGGCGAAGGCTTCGTCCAACCAGGCCTCTTCAAATTCGTTATTGGCCACCATTCCGTAAAAAAACTGGTGGGCCACTTCATGAATCACGGTGCGTTCCAGCTCATCGTAACCCGGGGATTCGCTGTTCGCCCCAAAGGCCGTGACCAGCGTCGGGTATTCCATGCCGCCGGCCCCGTTGCCCTGTGCGGGCGGAACGACGACGGACAGCGTAGAGTAAGGGTAGCGCCCGTACCACTTGCTGAAATTCGAGAGGGCCACTTTGGCCGCGTAGAAATACCGATCTTTCAGATCCTGGTGAGCCGGATCGAGATACAGCTTGATCCGGACTCCCGGCACCTCCGCCGAGGAAAACGGCTCTTCGGCGTAAACGAAGTGGGGAGAAGCCGACCAGGCAAAATCGTGGACATCGTCGGCATAGAATTGAACCGTCTTCCGGCCGTCCTTGCGAACCGCCGGCTTGGTCTGGAATCCGGTCGCGGCCACCGTATACGTTTCGGGCACATTGATGCTTACGCTATATATGCCGAAATCGGAGTAAAATTCCGAGTTGCCGTGGTATTGGTGAAGGTTCCAGCCCTCCGTTTGACGGCCGCGCGTCCCGGCGGGTTCATATACGCTGACTTTGGGAAACCATTGGCCCGCCATGACAAAATCGCCGGCGGTGCCCATACGGGCAAACACCTTTGGCAGATTCACTTTAAATTGAATTTTTAAAGTAAGGTCTTCGCCTCCGCGTACCGTCACGGGCAGACGGATTTTCGCCAAGGTCCGGTCATGCGTATTTCCATCGTCCGGCTGAACGTATTGAAGCCGGTGTAGCAGGGAAATACCGTCCGTGGTGCGGATCTCCGTCAACTCCATGCCGCCCCATCCGTCTTTGGGCATGAGGTCTCCGCGCAGCTTCCCGCCGGATTCCTTCATAAAAGTGGATTCGCCGGAGGCGAAAGCATTGGGATACAGATGCAGATAAAGCTCGTTCACGGATTTTTTGCCGGGATGTGTCCAGGTTAGCGTTTCGGTGCCGATGAGCGTTTGGTTCTTTTCGTCGAGATGCACCTGGATGTGATATTCCGTAATCCGGTCGCTGAGCACCTCCGCCGTCGGATGTTGTATGCTTTCGGTCAGAGGGAGCGCGGGGGCGGGCCCGGTTTTGGCCGAGTCCAGGGGCTTGGCCTTTTTGGACGCAAAGGAAGAAAGGTGCGAAGGCTCCGGGCTCAGCGTGTACCGGATGGTACCGGCGATGAGGCACAGGGCGAGAAAGGAAATGCCGATGAATAAACTACGTCGGGTCATACAATGGATACCTCCCGTTGACAAGCATCTACAGCATGTATATGTTTGCATTTGGGAGATTATTAGCTAAAATTAAATAAATGAATGAAACCCGCGCAAATGGCGGCTTCCCGCCGCTTGGCATAAACATCGGCGTTAAGAAAAGGACGACTCGGGAGGGAATTATGGATAATAAATCGGAATCGCAGAAAACAGGCAAAAAGATATTTGCGTTGAACATTATCAGCAATGAGGAGAAGAGCAAGCATAAGGGCTTTGGCGCGGGCTCGATCGATTTGAACAGCATGTCTCCGGTGATCATCGACGGCAATGAGGCTTATATCGATATCGGGGCGATGCACGCCAAGAGCAAAGTGGAGAAAGGAATCAAATTCTCCACCAACCGCGAAGATGTGCCGGCCGGCCGCCAGGTTTGGATCGTGTGGGTCGCTGTGGACCGTTCGCCGGAGGGCCAATTCTACGGCGGGCTTACGGCCTGTGAAATGTGGATCGATTCCGAAGCGCGCCGCGGGTGGAAGATTCTCGCCGATCATGTAAACAAGATGGATTACGCGTTGAAACGCCGCATTATTCTGGACGGCCTTTCGGCGGAGCAAAAGAACGCCTTGAAACAGCTGTTGATCGATACGAATCAAGAGTGGTGGGAACGCTCGCCCGACGAGCTGAAGGCGGCGTTGGAAGCCTAATAACAAAGGAGGTTGG
Organism: Paenibacillus faecis; assembly: GCF_008084145.1. GTDB lineage: Bacteria > Bacillota > Bacilli > Paenibacillales > Paenibacillaceae > Fontibacillus > Fontibacillus faecis. The sequence goes on from NZ_VSDO01000003.1 coordinate 968,382, forward strand.
CCCCGAGTCATGGGTATGACGGGGGCCAACCTCCTTTTTTGGTTTGCGGGATACTCATCACCGCTTAGGATTTGCCGAGTTCATATGTTTTGGTTTCGGGCGGCGTGCCGGAGCCGGGCAGAGCCCACTGGAAGTTCAGCCGGTTTCCGTCCCGGCCGGTGTAAATCAGCCCGTCGCCGGAGTTCCAGTCGCCGCCTTCGATTTTCTTGCTGCTGGCTTGATCCAGGAGCTTCCGGTGAAGCGGCGTGGCCTTACCGGTCGCGCGATCCACGATAAGCAGAGCGCCGGTGGAGAAGGGGCGGATCAGCAAAAAGTCGGGCTCGACGGCTTCCAGGCCGTATTCGTCGTCCGGGCCGCCGCTTTTTTCCAGGTCGATCGTTTCGGCGACCTTGCCGTCCGGCGTGACAAGCTGCGCGGTTTGGCCTTCGTTGAGCACGATTTTTCCGTCATGGGAGAGATCGGCGTTTTTTATACGGACTTGGGAGAGGCCTCCCCCGTAAGACAGGCTGGACTGGGCGACAATCGCGCCGCTGTGGATGACCGCGCGGTGAAGGCTGCTGAAAATATGCGGTTCCCCATAAGCGTTATCGACATCGACAATATAGGTGGTGTCATCGACTTGACGCGCGCTCAAGTTCAATTCATCGGGGATTTCGATATGGACGGTACCGAGCCGGGAGGGAAGCTGCCCGGTCGTCCCGCCATAAAGGACGCCCTGCTGCCGATTTAACCAGAACAGCATACCGCCGGTCTGAGTTAGCCGATATTTCGAAGAATAGGTGTAGCTGATTTTCTTCGGTCCCGCGGCGTTTACCGGAATGCCGAACAGCTTGGAAAACAGGGAGGCGGGCACGTAAGTCACTCCATATCTAACTTGAACGGGGGCGCCCAGGGAAACGGGAACCGCGTTCTTTCCGACGGCTTGGGCGCTTCCGGGTTGAAGCTTGGCATATTGGCTGACCCCGGTAAGCTCCAGAGCCTTGGTCTGTGCGTTAAACGTCAGGTGCAGGTCGAACAGCTCGGCGACGTCCCGCAGCGGAACATACAGCTGGCCGGATTGCTTAAATACGGGGTGCTTAAGGGAATAGACGACTTTTTGATTCGCCGAAACCGCCGCCGCAGCGGCGGCCTTTTGCGGGGCGGTCAGACCGGGCAAGGCTCCTGCGGTTCCGAGGGAAAGAACCAGACACGCCAAGGCGGTCTTGGATAGAGCAGTTCTCTTTTTTTTCATGAAGGAACCTCCTTTTCTACCTACTTTATGTAAAACGCAAAAGAGCCCGGTAAAGTTGTTGTTCTGCGCCCCGGTTTGCCCATAATTTCCTATAGTTATAATTCCTCGCCAGTCTTAGCAAAACCGAGGCAAAAACCGATATAAAAATTATAAATAATCACGAAAAGTTAGTAGACCCGCCGCTAGACAGCGGACATCGACGAAAAAGGAGAGAGCGGGTTGAACAGTTTAAGTTGGGGAATCGTCGTAACGGTCGGCATCATTTTTCTCATCGGCTCGTTCGGATTGGCGCAGAGGTACCGCAAGCGGCTGAGAGAGCTTTCGTCCAAGCTCGATCAAGCGGAGCGGAGGGCCCGCCTAATGGAAGATATGCTGAATAACATAAATTTGGGGACGTGGTCTTACGACAGCATGACGGACAGCGTCTCCTTTATTTCCAGAGCCTTTATTGGAATTACGGGTTATGTTCCCGAGGACTTTACGAGCAGATCGGCTTGGGAGCAAATTGTTTATCCGGAAGACACGGATCGCCTCCATACGATGGCTTACCGGGTAAGCCGGGGGGAAACCGTCGTCGATTCCTACCGTATCGTCCATGGCAACGGCGAGATCCGGTGGATGGAGTTCCGGATGATTCCTACCATGAATGAATTTGGGCAAATGGTCCGGCTCGACGGCATTCTCACCGATATTACGGACAAGAAAAAGATCGAGAAGGAATTGCTGGAGTTTGAACATCGCTTCTCCCGGCTGACCGAACTCTCTCCCCATCCGCTGCTGGTGCAGAAGGACGGGCGATTGACTTACGTCAACCCGGCGGGACTGCGGATGCTCGGTGTGGAGAAGCTGGATGATATCGTGGGGGAGGAGATCTATTGTATTCTGCCTCCCGAAGAGTGGGAGAAGGCTCGGCAGCGTATTCGGGTCATTGTGGAAGAGGAGTACGGGGAAGCCATCGAATACCAAGTGCTGTCACGGGACGGTCAACTGATCCAGACGGAGGTCACCGGGGTGTACGATGCCTCTTCGGGTTCTACCGTTCACGTATTTTACGATATTTCCGAGCGCAAAAAGGTGGAGACCGCATTGAAAGAGAGCATGGAACGGTACCGCAGGCTGGTTGAGCTGTCCCCTGTCGCTATCGCTTTGTGCCACGACGGTCTGATCATTTATGTAAACCCCGAAGGTTTGCGGATTCTGGGGGCCTCCAAACTGTCCGATGTCGTCGGAACGACGCCTTGGGATTGGGTCAGCGAGGAAAATCGGGATTGGGCCGAAGCGCTGATGCGGGACTTGGTCCGGAACGGTTCGCTTCCGCCGGAAGAGATGACCCTCGTGCGGACGGACGTGGAGAAGTTGGAGGCTTTGGTCGTCGGCATTTATGACCCGGCCCATGCCTCCGTCGAGATTGTTTTTGAAGACATTACATCGCGAAAGATGGCGGAGAGAGCGTTATTGGCCAGCGAGGAACTCAACCGTCACCTGGTCGAGTTGTCCCCGCTTTCCATTATTCTGCACCATAATTACAAGATCGCCTATATCAATCCGGCGGGGACGGCCTTATATGGCGCCAAGATGCCGGAGGAGATGCTGGGCCTGACGTTGATGGAGCTCCTCGGGCCGGAGGACGTCGAAGAGGTCATGACCTGCATATCCGGGCAGTTGGAAGGCCAGGGCAACACGCCGCTGATCCAACACCGGATGATCCGCAAGGACGGCGGTGTCCTGGAGGTGGAGTCGGTCACGACCGGCCTCCCTCATTTGGGACGGGGGACCGCGATGACGATGGTTTGGGATGTGACGACGCGAAAAAAGGCCGAAGAAGAACGGCAAACGGCCGAACAGAAAATCCGGGAGAGCGAGGACCGGTATTTCCGGCTGCAAATGAGCCTGGACCAGTTCTCGTCCGATCTGTTCGGTGTGGTGAAAGTGGAGGAGTTAAACGGCCGGTTGGTAAGGGAGGCCCGGCAGGTATTGGATACGTGCCGAATCAGTCTGATGAAGATCGGTGCGGATGGCGCAGTGGTGGTCACCCACGGGGGCAAGGAGGTTCCCGACGGCGTGCTGCAGAGCATTCGGGAGCGGGGGCCGGACCGGCTGCCGTTATGCCAACTGATCGATACCTTGGACGGGCATTATGTCAAAATCGGGGAAATGAACGGAGAGAGCCGGATTCTGTGCGTGGGGGAAAGCTCGGCGCTGCTCTTAATTCAGGCGCAGCGAGTTTGGCTGGAGACACTCTCCCGGTACGTGAACGTTTTGTACGATAACTTCCGGGTGATTGAAGACTTAAGAAGGAATGTGGATCAACTGGCCTCCGGACAAATGATGCCGCAATGGCTGCTGCGCTTTATGTTTCATCTGTCCGAAAATGAACGGAAGCGGCTCTCGCAGGATCTTCACGATGCGGCCCTGCAAGAGCAGATCATTTGGTATCGCCGGCTGAACCAGTTATCGGCCAATGCCGATCTTCCGGCCCGGTATCGGGAACAGCTGGAGGAAATCGAGCAAGGGCTTCTGGATGTCGTATACCAGATTCGCATTACCTGCAACGAGCTTCGTCCTCCGCTGCTACATGAGGAAGGGTTGGAGCGGTCGTTGGAAGCCCTGTTTGAATTTACCCAGATGCGTACCGATTACGCCATCCAGTTTGACTACTCGGATCTCGGCTACGTCATCCATGACGATGTCATTATCGGGTTGTACCGAACCGTACAGGAGATGTTGTCCAATGCAGCCAAGCATTCCGGGGCTTCCCGCGTCGTCATTAAATTGTTTTCCGAGGATGACCGGATAAACCTGCACTATGAGGACAACGGGATCGGCATGGATGTGGACAAGACGGCTAACACCTTTAACAGCATGGGGATATACGGAATGAAGGAGCGGATTCGCAGTATGGAAGGATGTATTGCATTCGCTTCTCCGGCGGAGGGCGGATTGTTTATCCGAATCTCGGTTCCGGTCCGATCGACAACAGGATAATCAAGGAGGAAGCGGAAATGATCAGAATTTTACTGGTGGACGACCATCCCGCCGTGATGGCGGGGACGAAGGTCTTGCTGGAGCAGGAAGGGGACATGGCGGTTGACCTGGCGGAAACGGCGGAGAAAGCGATGGAATTGGTCAGGCGGCAGGAGTATGAGCTGATGCTGATTGATCTGCACATGCCGCACCTCAACGGGATTGACCTGGCCAAACAAATGCTGGCTATCGCTCCGGACACGGCGGTTCTGATCTATACCGGTTTTGAATTTACCCATCACTTCAATTTAATGGTGGAGACCGGTATTTCCGGCTTCGTTCTCAAGACCTCGAATAAAGAGCAGCTGGTAACTTCGGTACGTTGCGCTCTGCGCGGGGAGGCCGTGCTGCCGTTGACGCTGGTGAAACAGCTGAGGAGAATCTCCGTGCAAGAAGCGGAAGCGACCGGGGGCGGATCGGGGATCGGGGTTATCTCGAACAAGGAATACGATATTTTAAAACAGATTGCCCGAGGCAAGAGCAACAAAGAAATCGCCGAGAATATGCTGGTGAGCCAACGGTCGTTGGAATATACGCTGACCAGTCTTTTTCAGAAATTGGGGGTGAAATCCCGAATCGAAGCGGCTATGAAAGCTAAAAACCTGGGTCTGCTATCCGACTCCGATTTTTCTGTACCCCCAAGATCATAACGCCTGGTTGAATAGTTCTAAAGTCCTGTAAAAAGTCCCTATGGGGCTTTTTTTTTTTCGACATAATTCCGCATTTATATACATAATTCTCTATAATTCCGCAATTTTTTTGCGGACCCCCGCAATAATTTTTCGGTTACCGTGGGTCGGGGCGCGTGTATCATGAAAATCAAACATAACTTAGGACATTCCTCACAGAAAGAAGGTAAAAATATAGTGCAAAAGTATGACGGGGCGACGGAGCTGCTTAACAGCGCCATAGAATCGATGCAGCATGTATTCTCTTGTCCAATCCAAGTGGGTGCGCCTCTTTTGTTCAGCCAAACCTTGATTCAGAGCGATGTCGGCGTTTTGGTCGGTATTGTGGGAGACTTGGAAGGCCGGTTGATTATCGAAGGGGAGAGCCGGATTTTTACGCATTTAAGCCAAAGTATGTTCGGCATGCCGCTGGAAGGAGAGATGCTCCACAGCTTCGTTGGGGAAATGGCCAATATGATTGCCGGCAACACGTCCACTCTGCTCGCCAACCGCGGAAAGCGCATCGATATCACGCCGCCGACCATCATGGTGGGGCAAATGCAAATGTACGGCTTTAACCGGGGAATTAAAATCGCGGTGGAGCTTGAGGCTGTCGGACCGGTGAACACCATATTATTGCTTCAAGGCTAAGGGGGAAATTTTGATGAAAAAGATATTGGTTGTAGATGACGCCGCATTTATGCGTTTGATGTTAAAGGGAATATTGAGCAAAAACGGATACGAGATTGTCGGCGAAGCCGAGAACGGGCAGGAAGCGGTGGAGAAATATCGCAGCTTGTCACCCGATTTGGTGACGATGGATATCACGATGCCGATCATGGAAGGCGTGGAGGCTGTCAGACAAATCAAGAAGTTGGACCCCAACGCAAAGATCATCATGTGTTCGGCAATGGGGCAGCAAACAATGGTGGTAGAGTCCCTCCAGGCGGGGGCCAAGGATTTTATTGTGAAACCGTTTCAGGAAGAACGGGTGCTGGAATCCATTCGCAAGACCCTGGGAGCTTAACAAGAGGCAAAGGCGGGTATCACAGTGAATTTTATTCGTTCTCATCATAACGAACACTTGTCGGGGGAAGATCTCGAGAAGATCTTGGAGCACTTGGAAGCGGAATTGGAGCAGATCAAAGACGAGGATAGCGAGGGATAAGACATGGGATGGTACCGTAACTTGAAGGTTGCAGCAAAGCTAAATCTGGGGTTCTTGTTTATGTCTGTCATGCTGGTGTTTGTGGGGTACTTTGGTTTGAACAGTTTGAATAAGATGAGCGACAGCCTTTCGGATATGTATGACAATAATTTGGTTACTGTAAGAGACGTGTCCGACGCCTATGGGATGTACCAGCGTTTGCGCGTAAACATCCGCGATATGTGGTTGTTATCGGAGACGCAAGCCGATCGGGAGGAATACAGCCAGAAGATCGACAGCTTCATGAGCGAGGTCGACCAAAGCGTCGCCCAGTACAGAGGGACCGTGTTGACCCCCAAAGAGTTGGAGATGCTGGATGCATTCGTGCCGGTCTGGGAGTCTTATAAGAAGCTGGTCGACCAGTCAAGGGAACTTATCAACGCGCAAAAAACCGAAGAATTCCTTGCATTTTTGAAGGGGGATCTGGAAACGACCGGGGATGAAGTGATGGCCGGCCTGCAGGATCTGGTGAAAATAAATGTCCAACTGGCCGAGGAACGTAATGTGGAAGGCAAGCAGTTATATGAGACTTCCAGGAACATCACGATCTTGGTTCTGGTGGCTTCCATTATCCTGAGCATCTCTTTCGGCCTTGTGCTGTCCCGAAGCATTTCCGGACCGCTGCGCCGGGTCGTGGATCTTGTTGAGCGGGTATCCGAGGGAGACCTTCGGGACACGATCGACATCTCGAGCAAGGACGAAGTCGGACAGCTTGCCGCCGCCATGAACAACATGATCGGCGGGCTGCGTACGATCGTCGGCGGTGTGGTCTCTTCCGCGGGAGGCGTTTCGGCAGCGGCTCAGCAAATCTCGGCCAGCACCGAGGAAATTGCCGGAGGAAGCACCAGCCAAGCGCACGCGGCACAAACGATCAACGAGCTGTTCAAAGAATTGTCGGCAGCCACCCACTCTGTGGCCCGGATTGCGGAACAGGCGTCGGACATTTCCGCCGATACGATGGACATCGCCGAGCAGGGCGGTAAAGTGGTCCGCTCTTCGGTGGATGGGATGAATGTCGTGAATGAACAAGTAGCCAAGCTGGAGGAAGATTCGAATCGGATCGGTGAAATTATCGAAGTGATCGACGATATTGCGGAACAAACGAATTTGCTTGCCCTGAACGCGGCGATTGAAGCGGCTCGTGCGGGTGACCAGGGCCGCGGCTTTGCGGTCGTGGCGGATGAGGTCCGCAAACTCGCGGAACGGAGCGGAGAGGCCACCAAACAAATCACAACCATCATTAAAGGGATGCAGGAAAATACGCGTCACAGCGTCAAGGCGACCCGGGACGGCGTGGCGTACTCCAAACAAACCGGCGAGGCCTTCGAATTGATCATCAACAAAATCAACGAGTCGGCGGGTAAAGTGACGGAAATTGCCGCGGCGAGCCAACAGCAGGCCGCCCAAACCACCGAGGTTATGGCTGCCGTCGAGAGTATTTCGGCCGCTACCGAGGAAGCCGCGGCGAGCTGCGAGGAGACCGCTTCCGCGGCGCAGTCTTTGTCGGGGCTGGCGGAAGAACTGAATCATACCATTTCGGTGTTCAAGTTGAATTCATAATGAGGCGGTGTCTAACGTGAAATTAAAGCAAGCGGCATTCTCCATGAAACTAAGAGCCCGTATGTTGCTGACCATCCTCGGGGCTATTGTTCTCCTGCTCGGTTTCCTAGTGACCTTTGTCAGTATCAGTACTCGGAACGAGGCGATCGACTCAGCCATGGAACTCTCCAAAGTATCCGGGGAGAAGATTGGAGTAGAAGTACAGAAGGAGTTTGACAACACGATCGTTTCCGCCCGGAACCTGGCCGACGCGTTCCAGAGTATGAAGCGGACGAATACGGTCAGCCGGGAAACGGTCAATGCGATGCTTAAAAATATGCTGGATAACAACCCCTCTTATATCGGGGCCTGGACGGTTTGGGAACCGAACGCGTTCGACGGCAAGGATGAAGCCTACCGCAACAAACCCGGATCGGACGAGACCGGAAGATTGCTGTCCTACTATCAAAGAACCGGAAGCGGCTCCAGGCTGACGGCAAGTGAGAATTATGAGGTTCAGGGGGCGGGGGATTACTACCTGCTATCCCGAAACAGCGGCAAGGAAGTCATCCTGGACCCCTACAGCTTTACCATTGAAGGGAAGGAGGTCATGATGACGTCCATCACCGTGCCGGTAAAAGAAGACGGCAAGGTCGTCGGGGTCGTGGGGGTGGATCTGGAGCTGGAATATCTGCAAACGATGATGAGCCAGTTTAAGTTGTACGATACCGGTTTTGCCCACCTCTATTCCCATGAGGGAACCATCGTGACGAATCCCGACCGGGAAGCCGTCGGGAAGAAATTGAGCGAAGCTTTCCCTACGGCGGATGTACAGGACATTATGACCTCGATTCAAGGCGGCGCCAGCTATTCGTCAAACTGGGAAGGGTCCTATCTCCTGTACACGCCGATCTCGATCGGACAGACCGAAACGCCGTGGTCGGTGGCTACGGTCATTCCCATGAAGGAAATTACGGCGGACTCGGATCGGCTGCTGACCACGATTATTCTCGTCGGAGTCATCACCACCCTCTTGCTTGGCGCGGTTATCGTCTGGCTGACCGGCAGTATCGTTAAACCGCTCAACCGGACCGTGGAGGTCGGGGAATACATGGCCCGCGGCGATTTCACGAAAGAGCTGCCGGAAAGGCTGCTGCGCCGAGGCGATGAAATCGGCGTATTGGGCAGGGTATTCCAAGAAATTACCCGGAGCATGGGCTCCATGCTGGGACAGGTGAGTCAAAACGCCGCCCAGGTCGCCGCCGCTTCCCAGCAAATCTCGGCAAGCGCGGAGGAGCTGGCCTCGGGCAGCGGAGACCAGGCGTATTCGGTGCAGACGATCAATGAGCTGTTCAAAGAGCTGTCGGGCGCGATCAATGCCGTAGCCGCCAGCGCGGCGTCGGCGTCGGAATTGACCAACAAAACGGCAGGTATAGCCGCGAAAGGCGGGACGGTCGTACAGCGTTCGATCGAAGAGATGGGGACGGTCAGCCGCCAGGTCCTCCGCTTGGAAGAGGACTCCAGCCGGATCGGTGAAATTATCGAGGTCATCGACGATATCGCCGAGCAGACCAACCTGCTTGCGCTGAACGCCGCGATTGAAGCGGCCCGGGCTGGAGAGCAGGGACGCGGGTTTGCCGTCGTCGCCGACGAGGTCCGGAAATTGGCCGAACGCAGCGGGGAGGCGACGAAACAGATTGCAGGCATCATCAAGGGCATGCAGCACAATACGGCGGAAACCGTGAGAGCGGTGGAAGCCGGGGTGGTCTCCACCGGCAAATCCGGGGAAGCGTTCGATCATATCGCTGCGATGATCAGCGAATCCGCCAGCCGGGTGATGGAAATCGCCGCCGCGAGCGAGGAGCAGGCGGCCCAGGCGACCGATGTGGTGTCCGCCATCGAGAATATCTCGGCCGCGACGGAAGAAACGGCGGCAAGCAGCGAGGAAACGGCGACGACGGCGGGCGCGCTGGCCGAACTGGCCGAGGAATTGAACCGCATGGCTGCGGCGTTCAAAATCTGATCATGCGGAGGTAGAGAAATCATGCAGGCGAGCGGTCAGGAGCAGTACGTTGAATTCGGAATCGAGCAGGAGCAGTACGCGATCCGGATCGAAGACATTCACGAAATCATTAAAATACAGGATATTACCGCAATTCCCAACGTCAAGGACTACGTGAAAGGCGTGATCAATCTGCGGGGGCGGATCGTCCCCGTCATCAGCCTTCGCTGCTTCTTCGGCAGCGAAGAGGTTCCCTTCACGAAGAGCAGCAGAATCGTCGTTATTCACCATCAGGAGGAGGCGGTCGGGATTATCGTCGACCGCGTTAACAAGGTCACCACATTTTCGGACATTCAGCCTCCTCCGGAACGGGTCGGAGGCGTGCAGGGGAGCTTTTTCACAGGAATCGGGCTTGCGGAGAGCAGACTGGTCGGCATTTTACGGCTGGACGAAGTTCTTCTGCATGAATAAGGGGGCCAACCGGGGTGCTGTCTGAATATAGAGAGGTTTTCCTGGAGGAGCTGGAGGAACAGCTTCAACTGATGGACGAGGAGATTTTAAAACTGGAGCAGGAAGAGGACTGCTCGCAGGTCGTGCAGAGCCTGTTTCGGGCCGCTCATACCTTGAAAGGCTCCTCCGCCGCCATGGGCTATGATGTCATGAAGAATTTGACGCATGAAATGGAGCAGCTGCTGGATCTGGTTCGCAGCGGCAAGCGGGGGGTGACCGGCAAACTGATTGACCGGTTGTTCTATGCCCTGGACCATCTCAAGCTGCTGAAGCTGGATATCGTCGATGGCGGCGGAGGAACGGGGATCGATATTTCCGTTTGTGTCCGGCAGCTGCGGAGTTATGCCAGCGGAGAAGAGACGGACGGCGAAACTGCGGCCATTGTGAACGGCGAAGCCGAAACGGAGACAAAGGCGGGGACAGGAGCAGAGACAGGCGAATTCGGCGGAATGGAGGGCTTTAAGGCTCAAGAGCCGGATTTCGCCAAGCCTCCACTACCGTTGAATGTTCGCTTGAAGGCCGGCGAATGCCTGGATCAGGGGCTGAACGTGCACTGGATTTTCGTGCGAATCGCGGAGTCCTGCGCCATCAAAGGCGCCCGGGCTTTTGTCATCCAGTCCGGCCTGGCGGAGTGGGGGGAAGTGCTGTTTGCCAGCCCCGAAATGGAGGAGCTCCCGGAGCAAAACGGCGAAACGGCGGATATCGCTTTCCTTCACGCCGGTTCGGGGCGAAGTCCGGGAGACCTGCAAACGCTGGTATCCGACATGATGGATGTCGCCGAGGCGAGAGTCGAGGCGGTTTCGTCCGAGGAGTTCGAGCTGGTGCAGCCGCAGCTGTCCGCGGCCCTTCCTCTGGAGCCGGCGATGTCGGCCATACAACCCGTGCGGAACGAGGAGCGCGGAGCGGGAACGTCCGCCAAGGGCAAAACCCAAACCATCCGGGTAAGCGTTGAGCGCCTGGAGCATTTGATGAACCTGGTCGGCGAACTGGTGATCGACCAGACCCGCATTCATGAGGTCGAGCGGGTCCAGCGCAGACGCTTCAACGATCCCTCGGTTGAGGAGCTGGGGCATATCTCCGATCATCTTTCGCGAATTATCGGGGATTTGCAGGAAAGCGTGATGAAGACCCGCATGCTGCCGATCGAGCAGTTGTTCAATCGTTTCCCCCGTATGATCCGCGACTTGTCGCGCGATCTGGGGAAAGAGATCGAGCTAGTCATCGAGGGGAAAGACACCGAACTGGACCGGACGCTTATCGAGGAGATTGCCGATCCCCTGATTCACTTGATCCGCAACGCCTTGGATCACGGGATCGAGAAACCGGAAATTCGCCAGTCCAAAGGGAAACCGGCCAAGGGTACCCTTACGATCCGGGCTGCCCATGAGGATAACCAGGTCGTCATTTATGTGATAGACGACGGGGCCGGAATCGATGCGCTGAAGATGCGGAACTCGGCGATCGGCAAAGGGGTGATCACCGAGGAGGAGGCCGCCTACTTATCGGAGCGCGAGTCCGTCGAATTGATTTTCCGTCCGGGGTTTTCGACCGCCGCGGTCGTCAGTGACGTATCCGGCCGGGGCGTCGGCATGGATATCGTCAAGAGCCATATCGAGAAGCTGAACGGCTTGATCGAAATCGACACCGCCGTCGGGCAGGGGACCTGCTTTAAAATCAAGCTGCCTTTAACGCTGGCGATTATTGAAGGACTGCTGGTGAAACTGACCGGGCAGACCTACATTATCCCGATGAGCAACATTGCGGAAATCGTCCGCGTGACGCCGGAGGACATCAAAACGGTACGGGGACAATCGGTCATTCTGCTGCGTAATCAGGTGATCCCGGTCGCCTGGATTCATGAATATTTCCGTTTGCCGAAACCGGAGGGGCACAAGCCATACATTTCTCTGGTGATCGTCGGGTCGGCGGAAAAAAGGCTGGCGATGGTGGTGGACGAGTTGATCGGAAACCAGGAAATTGTGATCAAATCGCTCGGTTCCTACATCGGCAAGGTGCCGGGGATCGCGGGAGGAACGATTTTGGGAGACGGCAGCGTCGCACTGATCATGGAAATCGCCGGTCTGATCGGGAAAATCGGCGGAAAGGGCGCCGTATCACAAGGAGGATAATGGGGATGCATAGTACACTACAGCCGGATCAGGATTTCGAACGGTTTATTCAGCTGGTTAAAGGCAAGTCCGGGATCGATCTGGCTTTATATAAGGAAGCCCAGATGAAGCGGAGGTTGACCAGTCTCCGGGAGCGCCGGGGCTACAAGAGCTTTAGCGACTTTTTTCAGGCTTTCTCCGCCGATCCCGCCCTTTACGCCGAGTTTCTGGATCAGATGACCATCAATGTGTCCGAGTTTTACCGGAATCCGCAGCGATGGGAAGTGTTGGCGGACAAGGTCATCCCGGAGCTGCTCAGCCGCAGTCCGCGGCTGAAATGCTGGAGCGCCGCCTGTTCCACGGGAGAGGAGCCGTATTCCATCGCGATGGCCCTCTCCCAGTTTATGGACCTCCGGGAGGTTCAAGTTCTTGCCAGCGACTTGGACCAAAATGCGATTGAACGGGCCAAGATCGGCAATTATCAGGCGTCCGCGGTCAAAGACGTGCCGCAGGCGCATTTGAACCGATTTTTTACCAAGCAAGGGGAACGTTATTTGGTCTCGGACTCCTTGAAACGCTGTGTGCAGTACAAAAGGCACAATTTATTGGCGGATGCTTACGATACGGGATTCGACTTGATCGTTTGCCGGAATGTGCTCATTTATTTTACCGACGAAGCCAAGGAGACCGTCTTCTCCAAATTCAGCCAGGCTTTAAAGCCGGGGGGCTACTTGTTTATCGGGGGGACCGAACAGATTTTCCAACCGCTGCAGTATGATTTGGAGGCGACGGAGACCTTTTTCTACAGAAAACGTTTGGCCCGTTAACAGATCACATAACAAAGGAAGATACCAGTCATGGGAAAAATCAAGGTACTCGTCGTAGACGATTCGCTGTTTATGCGAAGAATGATCGTTCGGCTGGTCGAAGAAGATGCGGATATTGAAGTGATCGGCACCGCGCGGAACGGGGCGGAAGGCGTGAGAATGGTCAAGGAGCTCCGGCCCGATGTGGTGACGATGGATATCGAGATGCCCGAAATGAACGGCATTGAAGCGTTGGGGAAAATCATGGAGGAATTGCCGACGCGTGTCATTATGCTCAGTTCCCTGACCCGGGAAGGGGCCGAGGAAACGATTACCGCCTTGCAGAGCGGGGCGGTCGATTTTATTCCGAAGCCTTCGGGTACGGCGACCGCCGGGCTGGCCGGGGCGAAGGAAGAGATCGTCGGCAAAATCAAGGCGGCCGCGCGCACCCCGTTATCGGTGCTGATTGCGGCGCGCCGGGGCGTTACCCGGCAGACCGCCTGGGAGCCGAAGCGTGCCGCGACGGAAGGAACGAAAGAGTTCTCGCAAGTCGTGGCGATCGGCACTTCCACCGGCGGACCGAAAGCGCTTGAAACGGTACTGACCGGGCTGCCGGCGGATTTTTCGCATCCTGTGCTTGTCGTGCAGCATATGCCCGCGAAGTTCACGCTGTCTTTGGCGCAGCGGCTGAACAACTTGTGCCGGATCCGCGTCGTAGAGGCGGAGGACGGTCAGGTGGTGCAAGGAGGGACGGCCTACATCGCGCCCGGCGGCTATCATATGACCTTGGTCCGGAAGCAGCGGGAGGTCCGGATTGTCCTGAATCAGGAGCCGCCGCAAAACGGCCATCGTCCCGCCGTCGATGTGATGTTCGAGTCGGTGACCGCGTTGACCGGCCTGAAAAAACACTTTGTGCTTATGACCGGTATGGGCAGCGACGGTGCGAAAGCGATGGCGCAGGCGAAGCGTCAGGGCGCCGAATCGACGATTGCGGAGGCGCAGGAAACCTGCGTCGTCTTCGGAATGCCGCGGGCGGCGATCAACCTGGGGTGCGTCGACCATGTCGTTCCGTTGACGGTCATCGCCGCCAAAATCCGGCAATTGACCGGACATTAAACCAAGAGGGGCGTTCCCGGATCAATAGGGAACGCCCCTCTCTTTGTCGATGACCGAGACATACGGATTGTCTCGGTAATAGAACCGCCACGGCAGGTCGGCGTATTCCGCCGCGTAGGCGATGTTGATGCGCGGCGCCGCGATGACCGCGGGCGGGGGCGCGGCCTCGCCGCCGGGCGCCGCCGCCGGGGCGCGCCCGGGACCGGGCCAGCCCGCCTCCAGGCGGAGAGGGCTGTCGCTGCGGTGCAGCAGCGCGCCGTTCAGCGACTTGTCGATCTCCAGGGCCCGGCACAGTTTGCCGGGACCCCCCGACAAGTCCACGGGCCGGCGCGCGCGGGAGCCGCGGCGGGCACGCATGAGCGCCTCGTCGCCCGGCGTGAGCGGCTCCACCGCCCGGATCAGGACGGCCTGCGGATCGTCCGGCGGGCCGGTGACCACGTTCAGGCAGTGGTACATGCCGTAGATCAGGTAGATGTAAGCGGCCCCGCCCTCGCCGAACATAATCTCGGTGCGGGCGGTCCGGCGGCCGCCGTAGGCGTGGCTGCCCTTGTCCTCGATGCCGCCGTAGCTCTCCGTCTCGACGATCCGGCAGCGGATCGTCCCCTCCGCGGTCTCCCGGACAAGGACTTGTCCGAGGAGCCGGGGCGCCGCTTCCAGGGCGGAGACGGCATAAAAAGATAGCGGGAGCAGCTCTCCCGACTGAAAACTTGCCGAATCGGACTTGCCGGGTTGGCCCGTCATAGCAGCATCCACTCCCATCGGGTCTGATAACAGGAATTCATGAGATTCATGAGCTCCATGAGTTCATGAGTTACATGAGTCCATGTTACTCAATCCGCCTCTTTATGCGCAAGCATGTATGCTCCCCCTCACCGTTATACCATTAACGGGAAAAAGCGGAGCTAAATGCCGGGTCATTGTCCTAAACGGCTCAATTACCTGGAAAAACTCCCGCTAATTGCCCCCACATGGCGAAAATCTGCCGATCGGGTGCGATTTAGCGGGAGTTTTTCCATCTATTCATCAATCCGGTTCGACCTAGTTAAATTTAACGGGAGGAACTCCCGTTATTATCTACGCCGCCGGGCGACACCGGCCTTTGGCCGCCTTTTACGCTACTCCATCCACCAGCGCTTCAGGTCGCTCCACCAGGAGCGGCTTTCCTCCTTCTTCTGCACCGGAAGCGGCTTGGCGGGTTCCTCCCCGCCGCCGTGCTCGCTGCAGAATTCGGCGGGTTCCGTGCCCCGGACGAACACCTCGAGCTTTTTGGACGGGCAATCGGGGGTGGCCAGCTTGCCGGTGGCGGCATCGATATAGACGCTGACCACATCGTCCGGCATCGGAAAAATCTTCGGCGGCACCTTCTCCAGCGCTTTCTCCGTAAACTTGGCGAAGATGGGCGCCGCTTTGCGCGACTCGGCCGTGCCGAGCGTCTTGCCCTTGTCGTAGCCGACCCAGACGGCCGTCGACAGCTCCGGCGTGAAGCCGACCAGCCAGGCATCCGTGCTGGTCGTGCCGGTTTTCCCGGCGACCGGCCTTTTAATTTCGGCCGATACCCGGTTGCCGGTGCCTCCGGTCTCGAACACGCTCTCCATTAACCGGGTCAGCACATAGGCGGCCGCCGGCTCCACGATTTTTTCCGCTTTCGGGGCGGAAGCTTCATATAAGACATGCCCCTCGGAATCGGTAATTTTCTGCACGGCGAACGGCTTGACGCTGCGCCCCTGGTTGCTGATAACCGCAAAGGAGGTCGCCATCTCGAACGGACTGACCGGCGAGGTGCCGAGCGCCAGGGAGGGCACGGCTTGGAGCGGGCTCGTAATGCCCATTTTCCGCCCAAGTTCGATGACCTGCTCGGCCCCGATCGTCAGGATCGTGTTGACGGCGTAAATGTTGTCCGAGGCCGCGATCGCCTGGCGCATGTCGATGTCGCCCAGGTATTTGTCGCCGAAATTTCTCGGGCTGTAAGTTTTGCGGTTGTCATCGTAATGGAACAACGTTGGCTCGCTGCTGAACTTGCTCGCGCTAGTCAGCTTGCCGGAGGCCAGCGCCGATAAATACATGATCGGCTTGAAGCTCGAACCCGGCTGCCGGGTCGTGGCAAACGCGTGGTTATATTGGCTTTCCGTATAGTTACGGCCGCCTACGAGCGCCTTGATCTCCCCGGTCCGCGGGTCGATGGAGACAAGCGCCCCCTCGAGTTCCGGCGAGCCGGCGAGTTCGGAAGCGACCGCGGTTTCCGCCGCCTGCTGCGCGGTCATATCGAGGGTGGAGTAGATGCGCAGTCCGCCATGCTCCAGCAGGCTTTCGTCGATGCCGAGTTCGCCGACGACCACGCTCCGGACATAGTCCCGGAAATAGGGGGCTTGGCTCGTCATCGCCCGCTCCTCGCGCGTGCGGAAGGTCAGAAGCTCGGCATAGGCTTTGTCGGCTTCCCGCTGCGTAATGGCCCCCGTTTCAACCATGACGGAAAGAACGGTTTTCTGCCGGTCCTTTGCATTTTTCATATGATTAAAGGGCGAATAATAGGTCGGTCCTTTGGGAACTCCCGCCAGCAGGGCGCTCTCCGCCAGGGTGAGCTCTTTGGCGGGCTTGCCGAAATACAGCTGCGAAGCCGCCTCGATCCCGTAAGCTCCGTGCCCGTAGTAAATTTCGTTCAAATACATCCTTAATATATCGTCTTTGCTGTATTTCATCTCCAACTGCGTCGTATACATCGCTTCCCGCAATTTCCGGGACCAGGTTCGCTCGTGGGATAAATACAGATTCCGGGCAAGCTGCTGGGTCAAGGTGCTGGCCCCCTGCAGCTTGCCCATCCCTTTCAGGTTGACGAAGGCCGCACGAGCCATGCCCTTGAGGTCGAAGCCGAAATGGTCATAGAACTGCCTGTCCTCGGTCGCCAGCGTCGCTTGGACCAGCCAGGGGGAAATCTCCGACAGAGCGACGCTTTTCCGGTTTCGCTGCCCGTCCGAAAACACGGCGATTTCCTTGCCCTGCGCGTCCAGCAGTACGGAGTTTTTGTCCGAGTTCGCGAGGGGCAGATCCGCTTGGAACAAATAGAGGAGCAGGGCCCCGGCGGCGCAAAGGCCGATGAGACCGAGCGCTCCCAGCCACTTCAGCCACAGCCCCAGGCCGCGGCGTTTCGGTTTTTTTTTGCCGCCGCTTCGGATAAGTCTTTGCAAGGGCGGGCGCCTCCTTCCAAACTTCAGGTATACTTCCATCTCGATCTTTGTTCTTTTACGATCAGTATGGGAAAGTTTGGGGCGGCCCATTCATTTTAAAATGGTTGCATTTTCGGCCTGTTTTAATATAATACAATTTGTTTGGTACAATATAGGAAGTGGAAACTTTGCAAGAAGTGAAACTGGAACCCCGCATTCGGTCTGGGTTGATATGACGGCTAAACACTATTCTGGCGGAAAGAAGGGTTGTACGATGGAATTGTGGTTTACGGAGAAACAAACGCCCGTCTTTGGCATCACGGCAAAAATTCGGGAAACATTGGTAACGGAGAAGACGGATTTTCAGGACCTGGCGATGATTGATACCGAGGAGTTCGGGCGGATGCTCGTGCTGGACGGCATGGTCATGACGACCATCAAGGACGAGTTTGTTTATCATGAGATGGTGGCCCATCCGGCCCTGTTCACCCATCCGAATCCGAAGCATGTGCTCGTGGTCGGCGGCGGTGACGGCGGCGTGATCCGTGAGGTTATTAAGCATCCCGGCGTCGAAAAGGCGGTTCTGGTTGAAATCGACGGAAAAGTAATCGAATATTCGAAAAAATATTTGCCGGAAATCGCCGGCGAACTGGATAACCCCCGGGTTGAGGTTCAGGTGAACGACGGCTACATGCATATCATTGAAAGCAAAAACAAATACGACGTCATCATGGTGGACTCCACGGAGCCTGTAGGTCCGGCGGCCCCGCTCTTTGAACGCGGCTTCTATCAAGGCATCTACGAGGCGCTGAAGGAGGACGGCATTTTCGTGGCGCAAACGGACAACCCTTGGTTCAAGGCGGACTTGATCCAAAAGGTGAACAAAGACGTGAAGGAAATTTTCCCGATCGTTCGCGTTTACGGCGCTAACATTCCTACTTACCCAAGCGGTCTGTGGACCTTCACGATGGGCAGCAAAACCTATGATCCGCTCGAAGTCGACGAGACGAAAATTCCGGAGCTGGATACGAAATACTACTCGCCACGCCTGCATAAAGCGGCCTTTGTGCTGCCGAAGTTCGTGGAAGATCTCGTAAAGTAGGGGGCGAACGATAGGATGAAACTGGATCAAGCCTATTCCGGCAACGTATTTATTTGCAGTTCGGAGGACTATGCGTCCTCCAAGGCGGTCATTTATGGGATGCCCATGGACTTTACGGTCAGCTTCCGCCCCGGCTCCCGTTTCGGTCCCGCCCGAATCCGCCAGGCTTCGGTCGGGCTGGAAGAGTACAGCCCTTACCTGGACAAAAGTATCCTGGACGCGAAGTATTTCGACGCCGGGGACCTGCTGCTGCCTTTCGGCAATGCGGGCCGCAGCCTGGACGTGATCGGCGAATATATCCGCGGTTTGCTCGCGGACGATAAGTTCCCGATCGGTCTCGGCGGGGAGCATCTGGTGTCCTGGCCGGTCATTCAGGCGATGTACGAGAAATATCCCGACCTGGCCCTGATTCATATCGATGCTCACGCCGATTTGCGCGAACAGTACGAAGGCGAGCCGTTGTCCCACTCGACACCGGTCCGTAAAGCCGCCGAGCTTATGGGCGGGAAGAACATTTATCAATTCGGCATCCGCTCCGGGTCCAAAGAGGAGTTCCTGTACGGACGCGAAAATATTAATTTCTATCCGTTCGAGGTCGCTGCTCCGTTGAAGAGCGCGCTGCCCAAGATGGGACAACGACCGGTTTACGTGACGATCGATATCGACGTGCTCGATCCGTCCTGCGCTCCGGGAACCGGTACGGCCGAAGCCGGCGGCATCACCTCCAAGGAGCTGCTGGAAGCCGTTCATCTGATTGCCGGGTCCGACGTAAACGTCGTCGGCTGCGATCTGGTCGAAGTGGCCCCGATCTATGACCCGACGGAGCAGACGCAAATCGTCGCGGCGAAGCTGATTCGCGAGATGCTGCTGGGCTTTGTGAAATAATTTGACAATAACCATATATGAAACTGAAGCACCCCTTCCGAATGATTCGGAGGGGGTGCTTTTTATGCTTTTTACGCTCCGCTCCCGGATCTTAGCTGCTCCTCGTCTAGCGATGGGGGGACATCACCTTAACGATTCAGTTACATTAGGGTCAAAATCAGCCACAATCAACATATCCATGTGTCTGGCGTTTCGGAGAAGATATTGCACAAAACTTTCTTTAAACCAAGTTTGCCATAAAGGTTTCCTGGACTGGCCAATGATAAGCTGAGTCGTCTTCACGCCGTTCATTCTATCCAACAAGTGGCGATGAATGTTAGTGTTTCGGGTCTTTTCGGCCACCTCCATGACTCCGCCGAGCCGTTCGGTTAAATGACGAAGGGCTTCCAGCCGCTTCTTCTCTTCCGGTGTCAGCGCAGATCCGCAATGCACGTAATGAACGAACCATTCCGCCTTTAGACGGTACGCGATCCGGAAGCCGCGGCGAATCAAACGTTCGGCTCTTGGTTCCAGATCAACGCAGACGAAAATAACTTCACGCCGGCTCCACGGTCCGCGCAAGGCGACGTCCCGATCCCAGGCTTCCAGCCGCTCGTCCACGTCATCGGCGATTTCACGAAGGGCCAGCTCGCGAAGTGCGATCAAATTGCCGATCTTAAAAAAGGATTCCAGCGCCTGGTTAACCTTTTCAGCGGCATATATTTTTCCTGCGCGCATTCGCTCCTGCAGCATTTGCGGTGTAACATCGATAAGCTCGACTTCATCCGCCATCTTTAAGATTGCGTCCGGTACCGTCTCCCGAACCCGAACCCCGGTTAATTGGGCGACCGCATCATTCAAACTTTCGAGATGCTGCACATTTACGGTTGTGATTACGGAGATGCCGTTTTCCAGCAAGGTGATGACATCTTCGTACCGTTTGCGGTTTTTGCTGCCGGGGATATTGGTGTGCGCAAGCTCGTCAACCAGCACCACTTCCGGATGACGGGCAAGAATGGCATCCGTATCCATTTCCTCTAAAGTCGTCGACTGGTATTGAATTTTAGCACGCGGGATCATTGATAATCTGCCGATTTGTTCCCTGGTTTCCTCCCGCCCATGGGTTTCCAAGAGACCGATAACGACATCGATCCTTCGGCTTAATAGCAGATTTCCCTCCTGCAACATTTTGTAGGTCTTGCCAACGCCAGGTGCCGCACCGATATAGACTTTGAAGGAGCCCCTGCGCATGGTCTGAATTTTCTTCTCCATCTCATTGGTGGTCAACCGGTGGAATGGTTCCTCCGTTCCTTTCGCATTGGGCTTGATGGGCAAAATCCGTTCTCCTTCCTGTTCGGCGCGATCGGCCATCAGAAAAACGTCGATGTTTCTCGCTTTTCTAAGAACGCGGTTTGCGATGGAGCCTTGCCATTTTTCCTGCCAACGGCTTTTTTTGGAATGCCCCATGACGATCCGGGTTACGTTATTCCGGGTGGCATAGTTCACTAATTCGAAAGGAAGCTGTCGCAAGGTAACCAGACTCAGTTCTTCAAATTTGGCATTCACGCGTTCAACCAATTTAACAATGGAGCGTTTAAAGGTTAGCTGTTCCTTTGACATGGACTTGCCGCGCACGGTGAAAGTTACTACCATCAGGTCACCGTTCAACCGCTTGGCGATTTGTTGTCCTCTTCTTACATATAGCGAACCGTTCCAGTGATATTGGGCGGAAACGAGGATTCGTTCCGTGGCGCCGGAAGGCCCGATCAGCCCATGTTCTTCCCGATGTTTCTCCAGAGAGTCATTGACTCCCTCCGCCACGAGTCGTAAGGAGATCTCACGCAGCACGCCCAGATTTCCGCGGGTAGACATCGCCGGGTGTGCCACGTCGCCGAGCACTCCTTCCTCGATTCGCTTTAGAATGGTTTCCGGCGATACATCTATCAGGCGTACTTCATCCGCAAGTTCCAGAGTGTTCATGGGCACCGTATCATCCGCTCGGATCCCCGTCATTTGGAAAATAAGCTCACCGGCTCCGGCCAGCTCATAAACGTTGATCGTCGTAATTATGCTGATCCCGTGGTCCATCAAATATCGGATATCTTCCAGACGCGTGGAAAAAAGCGCACCATTGCGGTTACGATGGGCCAATCCGTCAACCAGCAGCACCTCGGGATTTCGTTTCAACAAATCTTCCAGAGGGAGGTCCTTCTGCTCCTTGCCGTCTCTCCACCAATGGATGCTTGGGACGCGCTCTAATTCCTCGAGCTGCTGGACGGTCTCTTCCCGCTGCATAGTCGATACGGCGCTGCATACCACATCGATGCCCTGCTTTTTCAATAGGCGGCCTTCTTGCAGCATGTGGTAGGTTTTACCCGATCCGCTGACGGAGCCGATGATAATCTTCAATCGGCCTCGACGTAATTGGTAGATGGAATATAAAATTTCTTCAGGCGTTTTTCGCTTGTACGGTGTCATGGCCAACTCCTTATTCCCCCTCTGGTCCATTCCGCTATTTCGACGACCGCTCCATTAAAGCCATATTCAGCTTCAGAATGTTGACACGCTTTTCGCCAAACAATCCGAGGTCGCGTCCTTCGGTGTGTTCTTTGACGAGCTCTTTCAGAGTCTCGGACGGAACACCGGTCAAGCCGCTTATTCTCGGGATCTGTACCAGGGCTGCCGCCGGCGAAATATGCGGGTCCAGGCCGGACCCCGAGTTGGTAACGAGGTCGATCGGCAGTTCATGGATGGGCACCTCGGGATTATCGATCTTCCACTGCGCGATAAAGTCGCTTGTCCGCTTCAGCATATCAGGATTGGAAGGGCCATAGTTATTTGAACCGGAAGCCTCGGCTTTGTATTCAATACTGGATACGCGGCCATGGAACAACGCCGGATTACTGAAATTTTGTCCGATCAGTTCCGAACCGATCACCTTACCTTCCTTGTTCTTAAGCAAACTTCCATTCGCTTGGGAAGGCATTAGCACCTGGGCCAGGGCCGTGGAGGCCAGCGGGTATATGATTCCGCACAGGATGATGAGGACAGCGCTGAGTCTGACCACACTTAATAAGTAGCTTCCTTTGGATACTGGCTTCTGTTCCATGATTTCTTCATGTATATTTTTCAATGGGATCATCCTTTCCGCTTCTGAAGTGTATCTGTCTTTCTTAAATCCATAGGCTGACAATCAGATCAATGACTTTAATGCCAAGGAAAGGGACAAGAATGCCACCAAAGCCATAGACAAATATGTTCCGCCGCAACAGTTTTACCGAACTCATCGGTTTATACGACACCCCTTTCATCGCCAGCGGAATTAAAAGCGGGATAATAATGGCATTAAAGATCAGCGCCGATATAATCGCGGAGCTTGGCGAACCGAGCCCCATCACATTCAGGAGATTCATTTCCGGGATAGCCAAGGTGAACATAGCGGGAATAATGGCAAAATATTTTGCAATGTCATTGGCGATGCTGAAGGTCGTCAATGCGCCGCGCGTCATCAAGAGCTGCTTGCCGATCGCTACGACTTCAATGATCTTGGACGGATCGGAATCCAGGTCGACCATGTTGGCCGCTTCCTTGGCGGCGGAGGTGCCGCTGTTCATGGCTAGACCCACGTCAGCCTGTGCCAAGGCGGGAGCATCATTCGTACCGTCGCCTGTCATGGCAACCATCTTGCCTTCCCTTTGTTCGCGGCGAATGACTTCGATTTTATTCTCCGGCGTGCTTTCGGCAATAAAACTATCCACACCGGCCTCTGCCGCAATGGTTGCCGCCGTCAAAGGGTTATCCCCCGTGCACATAATGGTTTTGATGCCCATCTTGCGCAATTCGTCAAAACGGTCCTTCATCCCGGGTTTTACCGTATCTTTCAAATAGATCAGCCCGTAAATCCGGTTATCTACAGCCACCGCAAGCGGAGTTCCGCCTTTGCCTGCAATTTCGTTCGAGCTCTTGTCCAGGTCGCCCGGAATCTGTCCTCCCTGCAGCTGTACCCAACGTTTAACGGAATCCACAGCCCCCTTGCGAACCTTCCGGCCGTCTTTCAAATCCAGTCCGCTCATCCGTGTTTCGGCCCGAAACTCGATAAATTCTCCGTCCACTTCCCATCCGGTTTCATAGTCGTATCCGAGTTTCTTGACCAGTTCAATCACGGAACGCCCTTCCGGCGTCTCATCCTTTAGCGAGCTGATCGCCGCCCATGCGGCCAATTCCTTTTCGCTCTCCTTGACCACGGGTACGAATTCGCTGGCCATCCGATTCCCGAACGTGATGGTGCCGGTTTTGTCGAGAATCATCGTGTTAATGTCTCCTGCCGCTTCTACCGCCTTACCGGACATTGCCAGAACGTTGAACCGGGTGACCCGATCCATGCCCGCAATTCCGATGGCGGACAACAGCCCGCCAATGGTCGTCGGAATCAAGCACACCAACAGCGCAATCAGAACCGGAATTTCCAGGTTCACTCCAAGGTAAGAGGCAATCGGACGCAGCGTAACGACCACAATCAGAAAGATGATCGTTAAGCTGATTAACAGCGTGTTGAGGGCGATCTCGTTAGGTGTTTTCTGCCGCTTGGCGCCTTCAACCAAAGAAATCATCCGATCCAGGAAGGATTCGCCGGGATCGCTCGTAATCTGAACCTTGATTTCATCACTAACGACTCTCGTACCCCCGGTGACCGAATTGAAGTCACCGCCGGCCTCTTTAATAACGGGTGCCGATTCCCCCGTAATCGCCGACTCGTCTACCGAAGCCAGCCCTTCAATGACTTCCCCGTCGCCGGGAATCCATTCTCCTTGAGCGACAAGCACGATATCGCCTTTGCGCAATTCCGAGGAGGCGACCGTCTTGATCGCATCGCCTACCAGTTTGTTTGCGGTAATATCTTGCTTCGTTCTCTTTAGCGTATCCGCTTGCGCTTTACCTCGCCCTTCCGCGAGGGCTTCCGCAAAGTTAGCGAACAATACCGTCACCAGCAGGATGATAAACACCGCGATATTGAATCCTACCGATTCTTCCGCATCGAAATAACCCGGGGCCAGAACCATCAGCAGGACCAGAATCGTCCCCATTTCGACTACGAACATAACCGGATTCTTGATTAAAGAGATCGGATTCAGTTTTAGAAAACTGTCTTTGATTGCACTTCGTATGATCGGGCCGCTCAACAGCCGCTTTTTTTGTACCGTATTCATCTCTGTTCTCCCTCTCTCTACCGTAGTGTCAAATGTTCCGCTATCGGCCCTAGCACGATGACCGGCAAGAACGTTAAAGCGCCAATGATCAGTACCGTGCCGATCAAGATTCCGGTAAAGAGGCCGTTATCCGTACGGAAGGTGCCGGCCGTTTCCGGTACGGGCTGTTTGCGGAGCAGGGAACCGGCAACGGCCAGCATGGCAATCATGGAAATGTAGCGCCCCAGCAGCATGACAAGTCCGGTCGTCATATTCCAGAACGTGTTGTTGTCGGCCAGTCCTTCAAATCCCGAGCCATTGTTGGCGGCGGATGAGGCGTATTCGTACAAGACCTGCGTCAATCCGTGATAGCCGGGATTGCTGATCGAGCCTTGCCCGAGGTCCGTCAGGAAGGACGCGGCCGTCGGTGCCAGAATAATCAGAGGATGAATCAGAATCGCGATCGCGATCAGCTTCATTTCCCGGGCTTCGATTTTGCGGCCAAGGAACTCCGGTGTCCGGCCTACCATCAGTCCGCATAAAAAGACCGCGAGAATGGCGTACATCAGCATATTAATCAGCCCCACGCCCTTGCCCCCGAAGACGTTGTTCAGCATCATCAGAGCCAGCGGAGTAATTTGTCCGAGCGGTGTTTGGGTGTCGTGCATATTGTTGACGCTGCCGGTAGTCGCCGCGGTAGTCACGGCAGTAAACAAGGAAGATTGCGCAATGCCGAAGCGAACCTCTTTCCCCTCCATACTGCCTTGAGACGCATCGATTCCCATGGCATGGATCGCCGGGTTTCCTTTGCTTTCCGCATAGAAGTTCAAGGACAGCAGCAGGACGAACAGGATCATCATGGCGCTGAATATGCCCCAACCTTGCCGTTTGTTCTTGGCAAACAAACCATACATGTATGGAAGAGATGCAGGCAGCATCCACATCGACAGTATTTCAATCACGTTGGTCAGCGGTGACGGATTTTCAAACGGATGTGACGAATTGGCTCCAGTAAATCCGCCGCCGTTCGTTCCGAGATGCTTAATGGATTCCAGGGAAGCGACCGGCCCAACCGCGATCTGCTGACTCTGTCCTTCAAGCGTCGATACTTCCAGCGTAGGCTGCAGCGTTTGCGGGACTTTCAGCGCTACAAGAGTCAGTGCAACGAGTAAAGCCAGCGGAAGGAATATCCGTGTATGGGACTTAACGAAGTCCTGGAAAAAGTTGCCCAGGGTCTTTTTGCCCGTAACGCCTCTTACAAAAGCGACTGCCACGGATAATCCGCTCGCCGCGGAAGTGAACATCAACATGGTGATGACGGCCATCTGCGAGAAATAGGAGAGTCCCGTTTCTCCGCTATAATGCTGCAAATTGGTATTGGTGATAAAGCTGATCACCGTATTGAACGAAAGGCTCTGATCCATTCCGCCCATGCTGTTCGGATTCAGCGGAAGTCCGCCCTGCAGGCGGAGAATTAAATATCCAAACGCTACAAGCACGATATTGGTCGATAAAAAACTGATCGTATACTTCTTCCAGGACATGCCTTCCAGTTTTTTTAAGCCGCCTAATTTATATATTCCTCGCTCGATCCCCCCAAAGATCCGGTCACTCCGGTTCGGCTCATTGGAAAATGTATAATACAAATAAGTGCCGAGCGGTTTAACAAGCAGCAGCAGTATAGCGATAACTGCGATGATTTGCACAATACCCACGAATGGCTCCTCCTTGATTTAGGCAAGCTGTCGCCTAATGGTTTCTTTTTGGAAATATTCTTTGTGATGCTTAGAATTTCTCCGGATGGATCAAGGCGTAGACCAGATAGAGAAACAAAAACAAGGTTACTGCAATAACCACGATCATTGTTTATTCCCCCCTTTATCGTCAACAACACGTTCGCACCAACCCGCAAACGCATAGAACAGACCGAAAATCGCGGCCAATGCCGTAACCATGTACAAATCCATCATTTTCTTCATCTCTCCTCCCATCGAAATCGGTGCTGGTTTAACCCTCTGTCCATAACCTATCTCCCTCACCGGCGTATATTTTCTCTTTCCGACATTCAGCGTATCACTCCCGCCATTAGTTTAGGATTAGGGTTTGCGGCAAAGGATTAAGATCATCTAAAGATTTCCGCTAACACAAAAAAACCATGCTCCGTAGGAGCATGGCTGCTGAATTTCAAATCTTTCATAGAGTTCTATACTTCATCATTGACTTGCAACATTCGATACCCGATTCCGATATGCGTTTGAATATATTTATGCTGGAAAGGGGGTTTTTCTATTTTTTTTCTCAAGGTCGCCATAAAAACTCGCAGGCTGGAGACGTCGTAGGGGTGGCTGCCCCAGATCTCGTGCAGGATGTGGTTGTGGGTCAACACCTTCCCGACATTTTTGGCCAGCAGACATAGGAGCTTATACTCGCTAGGCGTCAGGTGGACTTCTTCTTCCTCCAGCCATACGCATCCCGCAGCGTAGTCGATTTTCAGAGGGCCGTTAATAAATTGGGAAGCCTCCTTAAGAAGCTTGTCACTGTCATACCGGGCTCGCCGCAAACTAACCCGCAGTCTTGCAAGCAGTTCTTCCACACTGAAGGGCTTGGTCAAGTAATCGTCCGCCCCGGCATCCAGCGCCTCAATTTTATCCCGATCCTCACTTCGCGCACTGACGACGATAATGGGCAGGTTGGACCAGGCTCGCACTTTTTTTATAATTTCCACCCCGTCCATGTCCGGCAATCCTAAATCCAGGATCATGATATCAGGTGGTCTGGATACCGCCTCCAGAATCGAGGCTTCGCCCGTTTCAGCCGCGTGATAGCGATATCCTTGCGTCTCCAGCGTAGTCGTGATCAGCTTGCGGATCGGCTTGTCGTCTTCCACGACAAGTATAAAAGGGCTATTCATAAACGCTTACCTCCTCAGACTGCAGCGTGAAGTAAAATACGGTTCCCTGGGGAAAACGGTCTCTGACACCTATCGTACCGCCATGGGCGCTCACAATCGATTTGCATAGAGAAAGCCCGAGCCCTAACCCGCGATGCCCGTCTCCGCGTATATTATCCGCCGTATAAAACATTTCGAACAATTTGGCCTTCGCCTCTTCCGCGATTCCCGGCCCATCATCGGAAACTTCTACTACGACCCTATCGTTGTCGCGCCTTGCCGATATCGTAATATGCGACCCGGTATGCGTGTACTTGATTGCGTTATCCACGAGATTGATCAGCACTTGCACGATTAATCGGGTGTCCATCCGGGCCATAATCCATTCGTCCTCCAACACCGTTTGAATAATATGGTTATCTTTGCTGCGATTCACGTGGAGCAAGGCTTCGGCGATGACCTCCTCCATTAATTCGGCCTGTAAATTCAGATTTATAGTGCCGTTGTCCATCCGGCTGATGGAGAGTAGATTCTCCACCAAAAGAATCAGCCACATGGCATCGTCATAGATGTCCGTGTACAGGCTGGTTCTTTGTTCTTCGCTCAGCATCCCCGAGTTACCGATAAGAATGCCGGCGTTACCGGAAATGCTCGTAAGCGGGGTCCGTAAATCATGGGAAATTTGCCGGAGCAGATTGGCGCGCAGCTGTTCCTGACGGATTTGCATGAAGATTTCCTTCTGTTGGTCGTTCAACCGCTCCTTCTCCAGCGCGAGCGCGCATTCTCCCAGCATGGCAATCGTCAGGCTTTGTTCGAACACATCCAGGGGGTCCTCCCGATCCATCACGATAGCCGCAACCGCAAAGACCGAATCCCCCCCGCGAACCGCATGATACAAGCAATGGGCGTCGGAAAAGGTCTCCGTGGTCGCCCCGGCCCGTTTATTGTTTTGGTACACCCATTCCGCTACCGCATGCTCATTTTCTCCAGTATAGATTTGTGGATCAACCGCCGATCCTCTCTTTGGAAAGATAAGCGGCTCGCTTAGCCCCTCATGCCGAACGGAATAAAAAATGATCGTTCTGTCCAGCAGTTTAACCAATTGAATGGCCGTTTCATCGATAATTGCCGAGGAGTCCGTGGCCTGTTGCAGCTTCCGGCTCGTTTCCAGAAGCACTTCCGTACGATAGGCTTTTTGCGCGGATTGCATGGCTTGTTCTCTTACTCTCATGGTCAGCGTACTCATGACGAATGATGCCACCAGCATCACCAGAAAAGTAACCGGGTAGCCGGGATCGTACGCCCGCAGGGAATAGTAAGGCTCAGTAAAGAAAAAATTGAACACGATTACGCTCATAATCGAACATATTGCGCTGTATAGCCGCCCTTTGGTGACCGTTGCGTTCAAGAGGACACCGAGGATGTACACCGTAATAATGTTCGCTTCTCGGAAGCCCAGATGATTGAACCATGCTCCAACAAGAGTACATGCGGCCAAAATGGAAGCGGTCTTGCCCATATCCGCCAAAGAAAACGCCGGAGACTTCAGGTAAATGGCCGATTTTTTATGGAACACAGGCTCGGAATAAGGAATGATATACGTCTCGATATTGGGGACCAGGTCGATTAACTTGTCCACTACCGTTGATTTTGCGAACCCTCTCTTTTGGCGGGGAGAGCGGCCCAATACAATTTTCGATACATGGCTCGTTTTTGCATATTCCGCAATCTGTCCCGAAATATCATCTCCATATACCGTAGCGATTTTGGCGCCCAACTGCTCGGCCAATCTCAGATTTTCTCTCAGACCGATTTTGTTTTTTTTCGTTACCGGTTCGGTTTCCGGCGTCTCTACAAATAAAGCCGTGAATTGGCCGTGGAAAACCTCGGCCATCCTTGCCGCTGTACGGATCACTTTTTTGTTGGATGCGGACGAGGACAGGCAAACCAGTATATGATCTTTCCCTGAAAATTCATTTCTGCTATTTTTAGCGCCGATCTGGAGCGCAATCCGGTTCAATTGAGCTGCCGTTTGTTGCAATGCCATTTCCCGCAAAGCATTCAGCTTCTCATTCGTAAATAAATGCGCATTTGTTTGTTCCGTCTCCCGATCGCTATAAATCTTCCCCTTCAGAAAACGGACAATTAACGTTTCGGGTTCAATATCGACGAATTCCACCTGATCGGCACATTCAAATACGCTGTCCGGAATGCGTTCCTTCACGGACATCCCGGTAATGGAGGCGACGGTATCCGCCAGACTTTCGATTTGCTGGACATTCATCGTTGTGTACACGTGAATTCCTGCCCGAAGAAGCTCTTCCACGTCCTGGTATCTTCTTTTGTGACGATTCCCTGCCGCATTGGTATGCGCCAGATCGTCAACCAGGATGAGACCGGGTTTTCTTTGAAGGGCGTGATCCAGTTCGAATTCTTGAAAGCCAAGGCCGTCGTTTGCGTTTCCCGTATGGGGCAACATCTCTAAGCCTTTAAGGAGAGCCGCCGTATCGGGACGAGCATGTGGGTTAACATATCCGGCAACCACATCCACTCCGTCTTCTTGCGCCGCATGGCCGGCTTTCAGCATAGCGTAAGTTTTGCCTGTCCCCGGCGCGTAGCCGATAAATATCTTCAGCTTTCCTCTACTTCCCGGTGTTTTGCCAGTTATCTGTGTCCGTGCAAATGCTGACTCCATCGGTGACGTAGCCATCCTCATGCCTGCTTTCCATGAATCTTTATTGTAAGTTGTTCCTTGTTTTGTAAGTATATCATGAGCCGTATCAGTATCGTGTTACAACTTCGACTGCGGCATTAAGAAGATATAAAGATTTATGGTTAGACGACTTACTCCCAAAGATGCTGTTTTTCCTGGAATATCTGGTAAAATTAAAGTCGAACGCCTAACTTAAATATATGGGAAACCGCAGGTGAGCGAAGTTGATTATTAGCGCCAGCAGAAGAACGGATATCCCGGCCTTTTTCGGAGAATGGTTTATGCGCAGAATTGCCGAAGGGTATTTTTACCGGGTGAATCCGTTTAATTACAAGCAGGTGACGGCCTTTAGCCTATTGCCCGAAGATGTGGACGGCATGGTGTTCTGGACTAAAAACCCCAAACCGTTCATAAGGCATTTGTCTCTATTGGACGATAAAAGTTACATGTACTATTTTCAATACACGCTCAATGATTACCCGGAGATTTTTGAACCTAATTTACCTCCTGCTGCGAGCCGCGTGGACTATTTCCGCGAGTTAAGCGAGCGGCTTGGGGCAAACCGGGTCATCTGGAGATACGATCCGATCATCATCAGCAATATCACCCCGGTGGAGTACCATCTTGAACGCCTGGAACGTTTAGCTGCCCAATTGAAGGGGTACACCCATCGGTTGGTGATAAGTTTCCTGGATTATTACGGGAAAACGGTGGCGAAATTCAATAAACTGCAGCAAAACCATGCGGTGTTATACACCGATATTACTTTGCCCGATTACAGAGAACAGCTAAATGAATTTGCCAAGAACATAAGCCTTATTGGAGCGGCTCAGGGTATATCCGTAGAGACTTGCTCGGAAGCCGCCGATTTGGATCACTGCGGAATTCGTCACGGCAGTTGTATTGATGCCCGGCTCCTCTCGAGTATCATCGGGCGGGATCTGGACGATGCCAAAGATAAGAATCAGCGGGATACTTGTCTTTGCACCGCAGCGGTAGACGTGGGCGTGTACAATACATGCAAGTTTAACTGTCGGTATTGTTATGCGGTTCAAAGCGAAAACGCCGTGGCCAAAACTTTGCAGAACCATTTCATTGACAGCCCGTCCCTGATCTACTCATACAGTGGGGATTTGGAAGTTCACGGGAAAAAGTAACTCTCATCGTGGTGTGATTTTGGCCAAAGCGAATCTCGACTATACCTCATTTAAGAGCTGCGATGTATCTTACTCCAAATGGCCGGAACATACCGATCCGACCCGAACCGGCGCAATACGACTGGAGGAAGGAGAACGCGATGATCATCCGACGACTTAATCCCAAAGATGCGAAACTGTACAGAGCGATCCGGCTGGAAGCGTTGCAAACGGCCCCGGAAGCTTTCGGCTCAAGCTATGAAGAGGAAAAACAATATCCATTGGAACTGTACGAAAGGCGCTTTCAAGAGGAGTACTCCGCCACGTTCGGTGCATTTTTGGAGGAGCAACTTTGCGGAGTGGTCACCTTAGTCAGAGAACAAAGAAATAAATTGAAGCACCGGGCCAATATTTACGGCGTTTACGTATCCCCTCAAACACGGGGCCGCGGGATCGCCAAAAAGTTATTGCTGGAAGCGATTCGGAAGGCGGAGGACATGGGAGGAGTTGAACAGATTCATCTCTCTGTCGTCACCAGCAACGAGGCGGCCGGGAAACTTTATCGATCGCTTGGATTCGAGACATACGGTGTCCAGAAGAAAGCTTTAAAAATAAATGATTCTTATTACGATGAAGAGCTGATGTGCTACCCAATCCACGGAGATGGATCTATCGGCCAATAAGGAAGTGAAGCCACCGGTGTGGACCAAGTATAAAAGCAGCGGCACCTGGTACGGACCCGTTTCGGACTGCGATGTTCTACAAATTAGAGAGAGTATGGTACGCGCAAAAACGGAAAAAGAGCTTTTACGGCTCCTTTTGGAACTATTCAAGTGGGGCGATTTTTCGCAAAAGCCGCTTTTCATTGAACTGTTGAACCATACGGAAGACGAAGTGGTGTTGCATTTGGGCATCAGGGTTTTTTGCTCGATCTGCACACATGAGGATTTACGGGATTCGAACAACCTGTACTTCCTGGGGTGTGCCGAGGCCGAGGCCGTTCGGGTTTTTGCGTCGGCAGCCGAGTCCACGCTTTCCCTGGAGGCCATCCCGTATCTTTTGGCTTTGCTTGAGCAGTGGGATGGGCATGCCGATATTTCGAGGGCGCTCCGGGACTCGATCGATGCTATCACGGATTGCCGAAAAGTGGCGGGAGACCGGGCCACGATCGATGAGCTCGGGCAGGCCTATGTCGAATACACCGAAACGTTGGATACGCAAAAATACTACTACCGCACCAAACCGGCGTTTCCCGGAGATTTGACAAAAGTCCTCATGCAACGGGTCTTCATGGCGGCGAATCAGGGACAGTCGCTCGACATGGACCAAATCTCCGCACTACTGTCGATTTGGTCGGGTGAGAAAGTGCCCGGGGAATCACATACGGTGATCCACTCGGGCAACTATCAACACTTTGTAGCCTATGTACAAAACCTGGCAAAAAAACCGTGGGAAAAAGGCGCGAAGTATTTTTACGGGCATCAACTCTAATCAGTCCATAAAGATGGTCGTAACGAGCCGGACTTCGATAAGCAGAGAAGCGCCTGCCGGAAATTTGAAGGTCGCCACCGCCCCCTCCGTAAAATAGACAAGGAAGGTATAAGCCTCCTGGTTATGGATCTCCCCTTCTCCCATAACGCCCCGGATTTGTTCCATGGAGATGTCGAAGGGGGCGGGCACGGTAATGGCATAAATGCAGCCATCGCACAGTTCCATTTGAAAGCTTCCGAAATCGCAGTGATCGCCCTCCACGGCAAGAGGAGACTTCGGGCCGTCGTTTTCTTGCATAAATGACGGAGCTTCTCCGCCAAGGATAAAATCCCGGTAAGTGTGGTTGTGGAAAGACTCGCGAATTTCCTCCATCCATGTTTGGAAGCCCAGGTCTTCCGCAAGCCGAATCGGCTCGTAACTCATGGCCCGTGCTATGACTTCTTCCGGCTCCAAGTCCTCCCAATAAACGAGGTCGGACACGCCCGGCATAGGTACGTTGGCCTCAAGCAGCTGCAGATAGAACATCGATTCTCCATGAGAGATCTCGCTGTCCTTCAGCCGCCGTACAATCTCCACCAATTCCTCCCGAGTAATGTCGGGCACGC
Source organism: Paenibacillus faecis (assembly GCF_008084145.1). Lineage (GTDB taxonomy): Bacteria > Bacillota > Bacilli > Paenibacillales > Paenibacillaceae > Fontibacillus > Fontibacillus faecis. The sequence goes on from NZ_VSDO01000003.1 coordinate 1,001,741, forward strand.
GCCGGGGCTCGGGGCTGCACGCTTCCTCGATCAAATCTTCCAGAGACATCGACCTCCAGTAGTTGGCGAAAACGTAGACATCATAATTCCGGCCTGTCGCTTTATTAAATGCGGCAATTTCTTTTCCGGCCTCTTTCCCCTCGTCAAGGAGGGCTTCAATCCGCTCAATCTCTTGTTGCAGTTTGGATTTAAACGCGGCATCCCGCTGCAGGGGACGCAGGCATTCTCGCAGTTCGATGGGGTTCACGTCCTTTGGGTTTAATCGGCCGACAACTTCCGGCGTTTTCTGACTTATCGTACCATATAGTGGTATGGTCTCATAAGGAGTTGAATCGAATTCGGAGGAAATCTTCATGAGGCCGACAAATCAAAAATACCTGCGAATTTGCACGTATTCCTAAATCAATGAAGCGGCAATCTAGACCGTGAGGCCATTTGTGACCATTCATATCGCCTGAGTATGGACACGTCCCGTATTGAATTGCGGGAATGAACTGGATATAGTAGTACAATAGGATACAATGTATTAATGTATTAGAGAATGGAGAATCCAGAAATGCCGGATCAAATCAGGGCCAAAATCGTGATAACGAGCCGCCAGGACGGGGATGAAACCGTTCAGGAACTGACGGGAGAGGTTTTTGCCCGGGGAGATACGGCCTATATCCGATACGAAGAGCCGGAACGGGGACCTAAGGGCGGAACGACGCGGACCATGGTCAAAATCTCCGGCGGAACGTTGAAAATCATGCGCCACGGTGAAGTTGAATCGGAACAGAATTTTCAGGTCGGACGCAAGTTGCCCGGTTTTTACCGCTCGCCTTTTACGACGTTTAACCTGTCCACGCATACGAGATCGCTGGAATCCCGATTGGATGGCGCGTTTGGACATATCGCCTGGGAATACGATTTGTACGTGTACGACGAATTATCGGGACATTTCGCCATTAGCTTACATATACAGGAGGATATTTCAAGATGACAGTAAATCCATTGGAACAGATCAATCAGGCTTTAAAAGAAGCCATCCTTGACGCCATCGTCGGCGCGGGACTCGCCCAGCGGGAAGAAACCCCGGCCATCGTACTGGAGGTGCCGAAGGATAAGGCGCACGGCGACCTGGCCACCAACGCGGCCATGCAGCTATCCCGCATCGCCAAGAAGAATCCGCGCCAAATTGCCGAGGACATCGTCGGCCACTTGGATTACGCCAAGGCGGGCATCGAGAAGGCCGAAATCGCGGGGCCCGGTTTCATTAACTTTACGCTCGGCAAAAGCTACCTTTATCCCGTCATCGGCGAGGTGTACCGTCAAGGCGAGCATTACGGCCGGGTCTCCAAAGGGAACGGGCAGAAGATCCAGGTCGAATTCGTGAGCGCCAACCCGACGGGAAGTTTGCATCTGGGACATGCCCGTGGAGCCGCCGTAGGCGACGCGCTGTGCAATGTGCTTGATTTTGCGGGCTACGAGGTAACCCGGGAGTACTATATTAATGATGCGGGGAATCAGGTCGTAAACTTGAGCAAGTCGATCGAAGCCCGTTATTTGCAGGAGCTGGGACAAGACGCCGAAATGCCGGAGGACGGTTACCACGGCGAAGACATCAAGGGCTTTGCCAAAGAACTCGTCGCGGAGAAAGGGGACGCTCTGCTGTCCATGTCCGCGGAGGAGCGGGCCGCCTTCTTGCGGACCTATGGCCTGGAAAAAGAACTCGCCAAGATCAAACGCGATCTGGGCCGCTTCCGCGTCGGCTTCGACGTGTGGTTCAGCGAGACTTCGCTGTATGAGAACGGGCAGGTCGAGGCATCCCTGAAGGAGCTCAGCGACAAAGGCCAAACCTATGAGCAGGACGGAGCCGTTTGGCTGCGGACGACCGACTACGGCGACGACAAGGATCGCGTGCTCGTCAAGAACGACGGAACATATACGTACCTGACGCCGGATATCGCCTATCACCGGAACAAATATGACCGCGGCTTCGACCGGATGATCAATATTTGGGGCGCCGATCACCACGGCTATATTCCGCGCGTCAAGGCCGCCATGCAGGCCATCGGAAACGACCCGGACAAGCTGACGGTGCTGATCGCCCAGATGGTCAGCCTGTTCCAGGACGGCGAGAAGGTAAAAATGTCCAAGCGGACCGGCAAGGCCGTGACGATGGTGGATTTGATGGACGAAGTGGGCGTCGACGCCATCCGCTATTTCTTCACGATGCGGAGTATGGACTCGCATCTGGATTTCGATATGGATCTCGCGATTTCGACATCGAACGAGAACCCGGTTTATTACGTGCAGTATGCGCATGCCCGCATCTGCAGCATTTTCCGTCAGGCCGAGGAACAGGGCGTCGCGATTCCTTCACCGGAGCAGGTGAACCTGGGCAAGCTGACGGCGGAGCACGAGTACGACCTGCTGCGCAAAATGGGCGAGTTGCCGGAGGAAATCGCCGTAGCGGCCGAGAACTACGCTCCGCACCGCCTTGTGCGCTATGTGTACGAGCTGTCCGCCATGCTGCACAGCTACTACCGAGCGGAGCGGGTCATTACCGAGGACGCGGAGCAAACCGCCGCGCGCCTCGTGCTGCTCGGTGCCGTTCGCACCGTGATCGCGAACGTACTGAAGCTCATCGGCGTGTCCGCGCCGGAGCGTATGTAGCAAGCAGCCCCCGGCCTAAGCGGCGGGGGCTGCCCGAAAGCCGTCAGGGTCTGGACTTCCCTGACGGCTTTTTGCCGGCTGCGGCGGACCTTGCGCGCAGCAGCCGGGCGGCGTGGACCTCCCCGGGGCCGGACTTGGCTCCCGGGGAGGGCAGGGCGCGCGCGGTGCGGCGCAGCCGCCGCTTGATCTCGCCCGGCGTGAGCCCCGGGCGGAGCGCCAGCAGCAGCGCGATCGAGCCGCTGACGTGCGAGGTGGCCATCGAGGTCCCGTTCATTTCGCGGTACCCGCCGCCGAGCCAGCACGACTTGATCTTTTCGCCGGGCGCGTAAATGTCGATGCGCGGTCCGTGGTTGCTGAACGGGGCGACGCGCCCGTCACGACCGGTCGCCCCGACGGAGATCGTATGGGGATACCGGGCGGGGTAGTCGACGCTGCGGTTTTTTTTATCGTTGCCCGAGGAGGCGACGACGACGATTCCCGCCTGATAAGCCCGGCGGATCGTGTTTTGCAGCGACAAGCTTTTGTTCTTCATGCCAAAACTCATATTAATAATATGCATGCGGTTTTGGACGCACCAATCGATGCCGAGGATAATATCGGATACATAGGCGGATCCGTTGTGGTCAAACGCCTTGACCGGATAGATCAGGGATCGGGGCGCTACGCCCATCATCCCCCGGGAGCCGCCCGAGGCTGCGATGGTTCCCGCGATATGCGTGCCATGGCCGTTATCGTCATAAGGGGGACTCATCTGGTTCAAGATATTTACGCCCCGGGCCAGGGAATTCCGGAGATCGGGGTGGCTGAAATCAGCCCCCGTGTCGATAACTCCGATCCGGATCTGGTTGCCGGTGGAGACCGACCAGGCGTCGGGGGCGCCGATCCGCCGGACTCCCCAAGGAACCCCCGCGGGACTGTCCTTGCTCGGTGTCGCGGCGTGAACCGAGACCCGGACATCTTCCTCGACGAGAAGACCGTACCGTTCCCGGATTCCTCTATCCGGTGCCATAGGGCACACTAGGGCTTGAAGCAAGGCGGAGACCCGCACCCGCCGCAGAGCCGGATCGTGGTTTCTCCGCCTCCGCAGCTGGCGCGCCATTTCGGCAAATATCGCCGGGTGCGTAAAGCGGATAATATGTCGACCGCTTTTTCCGGAGGTGTCAATGTGGTCATTCAAATACCGCAGGAAGCTGGAGTAATCCATTCAGTGTAGCCCTCCTGACGAAGCGTGTTGCAGTATTGTATGACAGCGTCCCACGCTCGGTATGGGGAAGTGGCCCTTCTCCCGGCAAAATGGGCAGCTCGGTGTCCGCCGAAGGATAGGCATCCCTGGATTTGTAAAGTTGGGCTATACCATACCGTGTCAAAGCGGGAAAATGGACATAGGATAAGGTGAAGGCCGCCTATGGCTTTCACCATCTTCCGCGGGGGCGCAGGCTTCCTCCGAAGCGGATACAGTCATGAGGCGAAGAGCCCCGCTCTTCGTCTCTTCGCCATGAACGGACACGGTTTGGGCACAACTAAAAAACTTGCTTTTTAAAGGCAAATAAGGTTTACTATTTTGTGATATGGATATGTTAGTTAGGAAATCAACCTTTTTGTGAAATTGCGTGAGAGGAAGTGTCCGTTTCGTGAGTACCCCGCTCAATTTGAAAATCGACCCGGAGAAAGTGCACGAAATCCCGATGGTCGACTTGGCCTTTATGATCTTGAAGGCGGCGAATACGCCGTATTATTACCGCGACCTGATGAACGAGGTAGCCAAACTCCGCGGCATGTCGGAGGAAGAAATCAACGAAGCGATCGCTCAGCTATACACCGAGATTAACATCGACGGCCGTTTCGCCTGCGTCGGCACCAACCTGTGGGGCCTGAAGCGCTGGTATCCGATTGAACGTTCGGAGGATCCGGTAGGGAACTCCAAGCGTCCGCGCATCATTAACGATGACGACGATGATCTGGATGACGATGTATTTGCCGAAGAAGAAGAGGATACCTTCGCATCGGACGAAGAAGATGACGATTTCGACGCGGTCGATGAGGATTCGGACGACGATCTGTTCTCCGATGATGACGATGAGGATGTCGAGGAAGTCGAAGACGACGCTCTGCTGGACGACGAAGATCTGGATGAGGACGAAGATCTGGAGGAAGACGCCGACGAAGAGGACGACTTTGAGGACGAGGAAGACCCGGATCGATAACAAGCAGCAGGTCCAATAAGCTCGGTTTCTTCACTTTTTTGCCTTTTTACCTTCTCTTGACACAGGGGGTGGTAACGGGTAAACTATTGCATGGGCTTATGATTCAAACCTATAAATGTATGTAAATAAAAAGTGCCCCGACTTGTTCGGGTGTCACTTTTTTGTTTTTTTATGCCTATTTTTGCTATGTTTTGCAGCGGAATGGGTTACGCTACGCTATATTGATCTAAAGTCGCCTGAAAGCAACCCGTAACTAATTTAGGAGGTTTTTGAACTGTGGCAAAATATATTTTCGTGACAGGCGGGGTCGTATCCTCCCTGGGCAAAGGGATTACGGCCGCTTCGCTCGGCAGGCTGCTTAAGAACAGAGGTCTGAAAGTAACGATTCAAAAGTTCGACCCTTACATCAACGTCGATCCGGGAACGATGAGTCCTTATCAGCACGGGGAAGTCTTCGTGACGGACGATGGTGCGGAAACGGACCTGGACCTGGGCCATTACGAGCGGTTTATCGATATCAACCTGTCCAAGAACAGCAACGTAACGACGGGTAAAGTCTATTCCTCCGTCATCGGCAAGGAGCGCCGCGGGGAGTATTTGGGCGGAACGGTTCAAGTTATTCCGCATATCACCAACGAGATTAAAGAGCGTGTCTTCCGCGCCGGCCGCGAAGCGGGCTCCGATGTGGTCATTACGGAGATCGGCGGGACGGTCGGCGATATCGAGAGCCTGCCGTTTTTGGAGGCGATCCGCCAAATCAAGAGCGATATCGGACGAGAGAACGTGATGTACATTCACGTCACTTTGATTCCATATATTAAAGCTGCCGGCGAGGTCAAGACCAAACCAACGCAGCATAGCGTTAAAGAGCTCCGCAGCATCGGCATTCAACCGAACGTCATCGTATGCCGGACGGAGCACGAGCTTTCGGACGACATGAAGGCGAAAATCGCTCTGTTCTGCGACATCGATCCGAACGCTGTCGTGGAATGCCGCGATGCCGACACGCTTTATGAGGTGCCGTTGAATCTGCGCGACGAGGGGCTCGACGAGATCGTGGTGAACCATCTCAAGCTCACGACTCCTGCGCCGGACATGACCGAGTGGGAAGGGCTCGTAGAGCGGATCAGCAAGCTGGAGAAGTCCGTGGAGATCGCGATCGTCGGGAAGTACGTCGCTCTGCACGATGCTTACTTGAGCGTGGTAGAGTCGCTTTCCCATGCCGGATTCGATGCCAACGCCGATGTGAAAATTCGCTGGGTGAACGCGGAGGAAGTAACGGAAGAGAATGTACACGAGCAACTGAAGGGCATCGGCGGCATTCTGGTGCCGGGCGGCTTTGGAGACCGCGGTATCGAGGGGAAAATCACAACGATCCGCTATGCGCGTGAGAATAAAATTCCGTTCTTCGGCATTTGCTTGGGCATGCAGGTTGCCGTGATCGAATACGCTCGGTCCGTGGTCGGTCTCCAGGGCGCCAACAGCTCGGAGATCAACCCGTCTACCGAATATCCGGTCATCGACTTGCTTCCGGAGCAGAAGGATATCGAAGATCTGGGCGGCACCATGCGCCTTGGGCTCTATCCGTGCAAGCTGCAGCCGGATTCCCTGGCCATGCAGTGTTATGATGATGAGCTCGTATACGAAAGACACCGGCATCGCTATGAGTTCAACAACTCTTTCCGCGAAGCGATCGAATCGGCCGGGCTGCGCATTTCCGGGACTTCTCCGGACGGCCGCCTTGTGGAAATCGTCGAACTGCCGGGACATCCGTGGTTCCTGGCGGTACAATTCCATCCGGAATTCACCTCCCGGCCGACGCGTCCGCAACCGTTGTTCCGCGAATTCGTCAAGGCTTCCATCGCTCATCAGTCTTGATTCGTCGGAGGGTTTCCGACGGTAGCCGGTTCCACCTTTTGCTAACCCCTTAGTCTTTTTGTTTTTTAAGTCTCTTTTTTCCAGATTAGAAGGGAATTCCAAGACAAAGGCGAATAATTACATTACAAGATTATAAGGGTGGACTTGTAGGAGGGCTACGACGTGGAAGAGAAAAAGGTGTTGATTGTCGACGATCAGAACGGAATCCGCATTTTGCTTATGGAAGTGTTCAGCAGCGAAGGGTATAAGACTTATCAGGCTGCCAACGGCAAGCTGGCTCTGGAAATTGTGCGCAGCGATGCGCCCGACCTCGTGCTTCTCGACATGAAGATCCCGGGCATGGACGGGCTGGAAATCCTCAAACACATCAAAGAAGTCAATCCCGAAATCAAGGTCATTATGATGACGGCTTATGGAGAGCTGGACATGATTAAGGAAGCCACCGAGCTGGGCGCGTTGATGCATTTTACCAAGCCGTTTGATATCGATGAAATGCGTGCAGCGGTCAACATGCAGATTAAAGGCGGAGATGTCTTTTAAATTAAAGGTATTCTCCGCTATAAACCTCCTGGAGGATCACAGTGAACTTTCACCAAGATCCTTTAGGAGGTTCTTTCTTTTTTTTAGTTTAAAAATTCTTATTATTGTTCCCTTTTTTGGAATATAAAGGGAAACTTTTTTGTGTTTTATTTGTATATACATATGAATACAAATTTTGGAGGTGTTGAATTTGTTGAAAAGAATTGGCTTATTTGTTATTTTGCTGTCGTTTTTTTTAGTCATTTCACAAACAACAGCATCTGTATATGCTGAAGGGGGATGGTACGGAAAGCATACATCTGTCATGGACGTAAAGCTAGCGGGCTTAAATGTAAGGAGTGGGCCGGGTACATCTTATCCTATAATTGCACAAGTAAGTAAAGGTGAAGATTTAGTTCGGTATTGTCCAACTACACCTAATGGATGTTCTCCAGTAGGTGCTGACGGTCAAGAATGGTTGAGAAATTATTATCCTGATGGGAATATAGGCTATTATGCCAATGCAGCTTTGGGTTGGATAGCATGGTATAGTAGTGATGGCGGATTGTCCAATAAAAATTATAATTATACACAGACCGCAAAAGTAAATAGAACATCGTATCTTTATACTGGTGATTGTCCTAATCTCAATTCAAGGAAACAAACTTATGATTCTCCGGGAGAATATCAGCCTGCATATGATTCTGAGTTATCGGCGTCTGTCTGTAATCCGAATGCTTGGCGTGTTCGGAATTACGATATAACTGACTACGGCTTTGCTAACGGCTGGAATTTAAATGCAGAATAGGAGGGGCTAAAATGAACAAATATATTAAATTGGGATCAACTATTTTACTAGGGTTATCGATCTTGTTTGTAACAGCTTTATTCAGTAATAGAGATGGATCAGTGAGCGCCCAAGGCCAAGTAATTGAAGCGGCTGACAAATCAACTTCGGGAAAAGTCGAATATATTAAAGTCTCAACTTCAGCAGAAAATTACACTGTTCATGTTCGTGATAAAATCAAATTGATGGAAGTTAGTGAAACATATCTTAATGGGGAACTTCAAAATAAAATTATTGTTTCTGAAGGTGGGAAAAGAGTTACTTCTATTGGGAGAGATCATGAAACAGGTAAACTCGTGGGAACCACGTGGTTACTGCCTAAAAATATTGCTGCCGAAAATGAACGGATTCTGAAAATTTCCTTGCTTGAAAAACAAAAAGAAGAATTGAAGTCGAAAAGGTGGAATAAGACACAAACTTTGCAGAAAGACGGAAGATCTTTGCAACAGGTAACATCGGAACAGACCGATAAAAAAGAGATTGTTTATATCGATGAATCGACAGGCTTGCCTGTAAAAAGAGAAATTTATCTTACGGACGCACAGGGAGAATGGAAGAAAGATACCGAGAAGGTAGAGGAATATAAGTATCTCGATTCATTGCCGCTGGAGTTTCAAAGCTTAGAGAATGTTGAAGTAAAAGAACGCCCTGCCCCGATTAAAGAAGATAAAATATTTGCAGGGTAATTCTAAATAAGGGAGTAATGGGGGCCTTAATTCATAGTTCTTTGTGAATTAAGGTCTTTTTGTTGTATTTAGAATTGTATAAGTGTTCTTAAAACGACTCCGGAGGAATTTTCAATCTTGCTATAGCGATCATTTTTATCCAAATTATACCTTATTTTGTCTTGGACTAGTTGGCAGTAGGTTGGCCGCGATGGTTTATTCGTACGTATCCACACAAATCCGTTCACAACCCTCAGGAAACCTGAATAGTAATTTCCACAGGTTGTGGTATAATAAAACATGTGTGAATGTCGGCTAATAAAAGATAATCCAACATCCTTAGGAGGATTGAAACCCATGCCATTAGTATCTATGACAGACATGTTGAACAAAGCGCTTGAGGGGAAATACGCTGTAGGTCAATACAACATCAACAACCTTGAGTGGACGCAAGCGATTCTGGCTGCGGCGGAAGAGGAGAAATCTCCGGTCATTCTCGGGGTATCCGAAGGTGCTGCGCGCCATATGGGCGGTTTCTATACCGTAGTCAAAATGGTGGAAGGTCTTTTGCATGACATGAAGATTACCGTTCCTGTCGCAATTCACCTCGACCATGGTTCCAGCTTCGAGAAATGTAAGGAAGCGATCGACGCCGGCTTTACTTCCGTTATGATCGACGGTTCCCACCATCCGATCGACGAGAATATCGCCATGACGAAGAAAGTTGTAGAATACGCTCATGCCAAAGGCGTTTCCGTTGAAGCTGAAGTAGGTACCGTTGGCGGACAAGAAGACGACGTGATCGGCGGCATCCAATATGCCGACCTGCAAGAGTGCATCCGGATCGTCAACGAAACCGGAATCGACACGTTGGCTCCAGCTCTGGGTTCCGTTCATGGCCCTTACAAAGGCGAACCGAACCTCGGTTTCAAAGAGATGGAAGAAATTCGTGATGCCGTGAAAATTCCGCTCGTTCTTCATGGGGGGACAGGCATTCCTACGCACGACATCCAAAAATCGATCTCCCTCGGGACTTCGAAAATCAACGTAAATACCGAGAACCAAATGGCCTTCACCAAAGCGGTTCGCGAAGTGCTGGCTGCAAAACCGGATGCGTACGACCCTCGTAAATACATCGTGCCTGGCCGCGATGCGATCAAAGCGACAGTCGTCGGCAAAATCCGCGAATTCGGCTCCAACAACAAAGCCTAATTCTACTTGCTGGGTTTACCAGTTGAATAGACAGATCATGGAAAGCACACCGTCTAGACGGTGTCTTTCCCTTTTCATAGCAAAAAATTTGAATAAATGACCCGACTTGTGGATAATGGAAGAGTTAGAAGCCGGTCTTTCGGCTGCATTATACGTAGGGGGACCCTTGAGCTTATGGAGAAACTAATGATTAGCGGCGGACGTCCGCTGCGGGGTACCGTATCTATTAGCGGTGCCAAAAACAGTGCGATCGCACTTATACCTGCCGCAATACTGGCTGAATCCGAAGTCGTGCTGGATAATTTGCCGCATTTGAGCGACGTTGCTGTGTACTCGGAGATTTTGGAGGAGCTGGGTGCCCGCGTATTTTGGGAAGGCAGCCAGATGCGAATCGACCCTTCCGAAGTGAGATCGATACCTATGCCGAACGGGCCCGTGAAGAAGCTTCGGGCTTCCTATTATATGATGGGGGCGCTGTTGGGGCGTTTTAAAGAAGCGACAATCGGACTACCGGGCGGCTGCAATTTTGAACCCCGGCCGATTGATCAGCATATTAAAGGATTTGAAGCTTTGGGTGCGACGGTAACGAACGAGCACGGTTCAATCCACCTGCACGCCAAGGAACTGCGCGGCGCCAAGATCTATTTGGATGTCAGCAGCGTGGGAGCAACCATTAACATTATGCTGGCGGCCACCCGGGCCAAAGGCTCCACAATTATCGAAAATGCGGCCAAAGAGCCTGAGATTATAGATGTTGCAACACTTTTGAATGCCATGGGCGCCAGCATTAAGGGCGCCGGAACCGAGACGATTCGCATCGAAGGCGTATCCGAGCTGAAAGGCTGCCGCCACTCGATTATTCCCGACCGGATTCAGGCGGGGACCTATATGATCGCAGCAGCGGCTACCCGCGGCGATGTCGTGATCGATGGCGTGATCCCGAAACACCTGGAGGCCCTGACGGCGAAACTGCTGGAGATGGGCGTCGGCGTCGAGGAGCTGGATGAATCGATTCGGGTGATCGGGGCGGCGAAGTATAACCATGTCGATGTTAAAGCTTTGGTTTACCCCGGCTTTCCGACCGACATGCAATCCCCGATGACAAGCCTGCTCACACAGGCCGAAGGGGTCAGTGTGCTGAGCGATTTTGTCTACAGCAACCGGTTTAAGCATGTGCCCGAATTGGTTCGGATGGGCGCGAAAATTCGAGTCGAGGGACGTTCGGCCATTATCGAAGGGGCGCCTTTAAATGCGGCCAAGGTAAAAGCTGCCGATTTGCGCGCCGGAGCGGCGCTTGTCATCGCCGGTTTGACGGTGGATGGCGGGATTACCGAGGTGTCCGGCGTGGAATTGATCGATCGCGGGTACGACAACCTGGTTACCAATCTTCGAGATCTGGGGGCCGATGTATGGCGCCAGGTGGAATAACGGAAGCTTTCCCGGCATAAGTTGTCCGGGAACGGGTATACTAGTAAGTAAGTCTAGCAATCATCCGGGATTTCATAGATTCATTTCCCCGAGTGAAAGGTTATTGTATAATTTGAACGATAAAATTGAATAGGTGGTTTTTACATGGATCTGCAAATCGCCGATTTGGAAGGGATGAAGCTGACCGAGCTGTACAAGCTCGCGAAGCAGCATCAAATTCCTTATTACGGTCAGTTAAAAAAGAAAGAACTGATTTTCGCCATTCTGCGAGCTCAGGCCGAACAGAGCGGTCTGATGTTCATGGAAGGGGTTCTGGAAATCCTGCCGGAAGGTTACGGTTTCCTCCGACCGATCAACTACTTGCCGAGCACGGAGGATATTTATATCTCCGCTTCGCAAATTCGTAAATTCGATCTCCGCACCGGAGACCTGGTCTCCGGAAAATGCCGGACACCGAAGGAAAACGAACGGTATTTCGGGCTTCTGCAGGTCAACGCGGTCAATGGAGAGAACCCGGCCATCGCTGCCGAACGCCTCCATTTTCCGGCTTTGACTCCGCTCTACCCGCAGGAAAAACTAGTGCTTGAAACATCTCCAACCCACTTATCCACCCGCATTATGGATGTGCTTGCCCCCGTAGGCTTAGGACAGCGCGGTTTGATCGTGGCGCCTCCGAAAGCCGGGAAGACCCTGCTGCTTAAAGAAATCGCCCACAGTATTTCCACCAACCATCCCGACATCGAGCTGTTCGTGCTGTTGATCGATGAACGCCCTGAAGAAGTGACCGATATGCAGCGCTCCGTCAAAGGCGAAGTCATCGCATCGACGTTCGACGAGCTGCCGGAAAACCACATCAAAGTGGCGGAGCTTGTACTGCAGCGTGCGCTGCGGCTGGTCGAGCACAAGAAAGATGTCGTTATTTTGCTGGACAGTATCACGCGGCTTGCCCGGGCTTACAACCTGGTGGTGCCTCCGTCCGGGCGTACGCTTAGCGGGGGGATTGATCCGGCGGCCTTTCACCGTCCGAAACGCTTTTTCGGCTCGGCTCGAAATGTGGAAGAGGGAGGCAGCTTGACGATTCTGGCCACGGCGCTGGTGGATACGGGCTCCCGGATGGACGATATTATTTACGAGGAGTTCAAAGGAACGGGGAACATGGAGCTTCATTTGGATCGGAAGCTGGCGGAGCGCCGTATTTTCCCGGCGATCGATATCCGCCGTTCCGGCACGCGCCGGGAAGAGGTGCTTCTGAAGAAGGAAGAGCTCGATACGATTTGGGCGATCCGCAAAAATATGAACGATTCCTACGACTTCGTGGAAGGCTTCTTGAAGAAGCTGCGCGACAGCAAGACGAACGCCGAGTTTCTGGCTTCGTTCGACGCGGCCGGCAATTCCCCGTCGGGCGGCGGATCGGGAGCGCGGAGAACGACGCGGACCGCCTCGTCCGGATCCGGTCATAGCTCCGGGAGCGGCGCAAGTAACGGCTCGAGTTCATCCTAAGGCCAACAACAGAAGAGGGGAACAAGATGTACTTAGTATATGCTGACCAGCAAGGACAAGTGTACGATCATCCGGAACTGTACGGGCTGGCCCGCAGCGCCGATATGATTGTCGAAATACTGGAAGACGAATTGATCCCCCTGCCGGCGGGAGCGACGCTCGTGGGTCTGCCCTCGACGCGTCCGATCGGGTTGGACCCGGATACGGGCGAGATGAAGCCGCTGCCCGGGGATGTCCAGGCGGTTGGCGCTTTGCTGCCGCAGGGGTACACCAGGCTCTGCCTGCCGGGTTATATCAAGACCGATAAGGACTATAAGCTGCCGCTGTTCGGGTATTCCGCGGTGGTCTGGAAGGAAGGTCAGTTTTATGTGACCGCCCGGATGTCCGACGACCCGGAGAAATGGAATCCGCTGAACTGCGATCCGCTGGAGCTCAAGAGCCAGGTCAAGGCGTTGAAGTCGCGGTACCCGGACAACCGGCTCTACGAGCACTTGTCCAATTGTGCGCTCGGCTACGAATGCCTGACCGCTTCGAATACCTTCCTGAACCGCTGGGAAGGGGCTGTTCCGGTGTCGTACTCCTGTAACGCCGGCTGCTTCGGCTGCATTTCGGAACAGCCGGACGATAGCGGCTTTGTCTCGCCGCAGACGCGGATGAATTTCCGACCGCGGGTCGAGGAGCTCGTTGAGGTGATGCTGGAGCATCTCAAGACACCGGATTCGATCATTAGCTTTGGGCAGGGCTGCGAGGGTGAGCCTTCGACCCAGGCCAAGCTGATCATTGAGGCGATTCGGGAGGTCCGTCGGCAGACGGATATGGGATATATCAATATCAATACCAACGCCGGTCTGAGCGATCATATCCGCGGCATTGTCGATGCCGGGCTTGATCTGATGCGGGTCAGCACCATCAGCGCATTGGACGACCATTACAGCGCCTACTACAAGCCGCGGGGATATACGCTGGCCAATGTGGAGAAATCACTGAAGTATGCCGCCGATCAAGGCGTCTATACATCCATTAACTATCTAATCTTTCCGGGTGTGACGGACCGGGAGGAGGAGATTGAGGCGATGATCGAGTTCGCCCGTCGTACGAACTTGCGGTTGATTCAGCTGCGCAATCTGAATATCGACCCCGAAAGCTATCTGGAACTCATTCCGAAAGCGCAAGGGGAGGTTCTCGGTATGAAGCAAGCGATCGAAATCTTCCAGGAGGAGCTGCCTGACGTCGTGATCGGATCGTATACGCATGTGCCTCCGGCCGAACTCGCAAGAGTGAAGGCGCGAAGATAGATTGTAAACTAAAGAACAGCCCTCTACTCATGGCTGCGGCCGTGAATAGGGGGCTGTTTATAATGGTTTACTTCACTAACTTTTGGACTTCTTCAACGGGCAGTTCAATGGTTTCACCAATTTCTTCGAGAGAGAATCCTTTTTCCAACAGCTTTTGGGCAACTTTGAGCCGGGCGGTTTCCATCCCCTTCTCTATTCCCTTCTCTATCCCCTCTTCTAAACCTTCTTCATAGCCCCAGCGCTTCCAAGCCGGCATCAGTTCCATAATGTGTTCACCTTCTTCCGGAAATTGTTGAGCGATTTCCAGTAATATGGATTCATCCTGTTGTCGATCAGGTTGGAAATACAGGTCTGCGATAGACATAATTAGCGCAATTCTCGCATCATCCAGTCTTTTTCGAAGGCCGAGCATCATACGTAAAAAAGAAAAACGAACTTCGCGTTCCTCCCCCTTATTATATCCCATTTTCGCCAAAAGAGCAGCCGCCACGGGGTTATCCGAGTCGATAAAGTCTCTCCAATTATGGTTGCAAATCTCCACCTTCAAAAATTGAAAGTTCAAAATCGAATGGCCGGGAATGGACATAGTCAACGTGTTTGTTTCATGGATAAGAAAAGGCTCGGTAAAAACGGCGATCGGTATGATTAACTGATGTTCTTTCCGGTGTCGTTCAAAAAGACGGCTAAAATAAATAAACATCCGCTCATGGAAGTCATCTTGGCGGTAAGATTGAGGCTCAAGGTGAATAAGGATATAGGTGTCAGTTGCTTTATATCGGGTTTCCAGCAGCAAGTCCAGCGTACGCCTCTCCTCTCCGATAATATCGACCAACTGCTCCTGCATAAGGAAACGGGTATGCCGATGATCGAGTTGTTTATCCAGCTCGGGAAAGAACAAGGCGATAAATTCCGCAAAAAAGGTGTACAGCAGCTTCTTGAAAGCTTCGTCATGCGGGATGGAAGTTTTCATCTCCTAAGCTCCTCTCCTTGTTTTAATCCACGCAAAAAAAGCACACGGCGGGCAAGATGGCCTCGCGAGTGTGCTTCACTACCGATTATTATGGGTTTGTGCTTTCGATTATACGCTTATGTTCCATCCATCGCAAACTCATCTAGAAAGGTGCGTGTGAGGAGAAATGTTTCCTTCAGCTTTGCAATTGCGCAGTGGAAGCTCCCGTGCTATAATGTTTTTATGTGTCATTATAACTCTGTGCACGCATGAGGCTCAGGGCGGAAAGAGGTGAAAGTCATGAAAGAAGCCATTCAACCCAAATATCACGTGACTACAGTAACTTGCGCTTGCGGAAATACGTTTGAAACGGGTTCCGTGAAACAAGAGCTGCGCGTTGAAATTTGTTCCAACTGCCATCCTTTCTTCACTGGGAAACAGAAGTTCCTGGATGCTGGTGGTCGTGTGGATCGATTCAAAAAGAAATACGGCATCTAATGAGACGAGCTGCTTGACAGCCACTCTGATAAATGCGAAATTTAAATCCCCCGCGGGTCGCGGGGGATTTTTTTTGAGGCTTTAGCCAGTTGAGCTCAAGAAGCGCGCGAAACAACAAACTACCTGCTATGCGGGTGGTGTAGTGATGCTGATAGCAAAGAACCAGCTGATGGGGTCGTTATCATAGGAGTGTTCAAGCTACTATGTATAACGAAAGGAAAATGTGGATTAATGGCTAATCGAAGTGAGTTGTCACAATACAAAGAGGCGCCTAGCGTGCTTGCTTCAAGCTTCCAACTCCAAAAAGATGCAAATCTGGTTACTACTTAGGACTTCCTGCTTAAGTGCGGGAAGTTTTTTTTCTATAAAAAAGGGTTTATAACTCTTTTGTCAAAAAGGTAAGTTGATCCAATTCATGAGAGGAGCGTCACCCATGCATCTATCCCCTGAACAAGTCCATGCCATATGCAAGGGCGACCCCGAAATTATCACTGCCTTTAACGCCTTGCTGCAGGTGATCGATCAGCAGGCCAAACGTATTGTAGAGTTGGAGCAACGCGTTCAGGAACTTGAACGTCAACTCGGTCAAAATAGCAACAACAGCAGCAAGCCGCCTTCTAGCGATGGGTTCCGTAAAACCAACAATCTCCGGCAATCCGGTGGAAAAAAAGGGGCACTCAAAGGTCATCCCGGGCAGACGCTGCGTATGGTGGCACAACCGGATGAAATCCAGATTCATCCGCATGCGATCTGCACTTTCTGCCATACGTCTCTGGCAGACATCCCTGCTCAAAGGTATGAAGCCCGGCAAGTCTTCGATCTACCTCCTGTCAAATGGAGCGTCACCGAACATCGGGCCGAAACGAAGTGCTGTCCGTCCTGCAGGGCCACAAGTACAGCTGCTTTTCCTGAGCGAGTAAAGGCCCCTGTGCAGTACGGTGATACGCTACGGGCTTGGACCAGCTATTTGAGTGTCTACCAATTGCTGCCTTTGGAACGCATTGCTCAGCTTTTCGAAGATTTGACAGATCACGGTCCGAGTGAGGCTACGCTGCTCTCGCACCTCCAGCAGATGTATACCTCCTTAACTACGCCTGAGCAACAAATCCAACAGCACCTGCTCCGGAGCCCGCTCATCCATGCGGATGAGACCGGGTTTCGCGTTAACGGAAGCGGGGTCTGGATGCATACGGCGAGCAATGGCAGCTTCACACACCTCACCGTTCACAGTAGCCGCGGTACCCAAGGAATGGCGGCCGGAGGGATCCTGCCCGCCTATAAAGGTACGGTTGTCCATGATTGCTATGGTCCGTACTTCAACCCAAAGTCGTTTTCGTTCCGCCACGTTCTGTGCAATGCGCATCTCCTTCGGGAATGTCAGGGCATTACCGAGAACGATAAGCACCAATGGTCGGGGGAAATGAAAACATTGCTGCAAGAAAGTTGGAGCCTGGTGTGCGCCTCCCGCGAATCCGGCAAGCCTCTCCCGGAACTGGTGGTCCAGGAAATCGAGCAGCACTATGACGATATTCTTTTTCGTGGCAGAGAAGAATGGAGTAAGAACGTCGTTGCCAGGAAAAAGGGCGTACGCGGCAGACAAGCCAAAGGTAAGGCCGGGAATTTAGCAGAGCGGTTTGAGAAATGGAAATCTGCTATCCTCGCCTTTCTTCGAGATGCCCACGTACCGTTTGACAATAACCAAGCCGAGCGAGATATTCGTATGGTCAAGGTGAAGACTAAAATTTCTGGAGCATTCCGCACCGAAGCCGGCGCAGAACATTTCGCCCGTATTCGCGGAGTCATCTCTACCCTCCTCAAACAAAAACGCCCTATCCTGGAATCGCTCTCTTCCGCTCTTCAGGGCCGTCTCCAATTCTAAACTGCTACCTAAGTAGTAACCAAATCTGCAGGTATTTAGGCCGATCCCCGAGGGGAAAACGAAAAAAATGCAAATCTGCAGGAATTTCCAGTGATTTTAGAGAGATGAGCCGGTTTCGTCGAAAATTCCTGCAGATTTGCAGGTATTTAGAAATTTCAAGTCCAAACAGGAAAAAAGCCTGCAGATATGCAGGAATTTATGTTATCAAGGTTGTCTGAAGGGGTACTAGTTATATTCGCACCTCTTCAGAGGTAGGCAAAAGCGGCGACGTCATAGTAGCTTGAACGAAGTGAAAGCTAGCGCCTTTAGGCGCGAGCCGATAATAAAGGCTTATAGCCCAAGAGCAAACCACCCGTTCACCCGGGTGGTTTGCTCTTGGGGAGTTTACGCGCTGCATCAGGACTTGAGCTCGATGGTTTGGCCCAAGCTGCTCCACTCTGCCGAGCTGAGGATTCCGAGGCGCCAGAGGGCAATCCCTTTCAGGTCATAGCGCTTTGCCAGACCGATGAGCGTAGTCATCGAATTTTCGTTTTCGTTATCCAGATTAAGCCCCAAAATCAGTTTGCTCTTGTCGGTTTCCTGCAAAGCCAACCGAATCGCCTCATCGACTTTGGCGGCGGGGTCCGGTTGTTTCTTGGTTCCGTAATTGTAAGCCATAATGACGATTTCGTCGGATAGCTCGCCAAGGGCTTTATAGTCGTAACCTTGGTAAGAAGAGTTCAACGGGTGCAGGGCCAGTCCGAGCTTCAAGCCCGCCGCTTTCGTTTGCGTCCTCACTTCTTTCACGAAAGCCGTGAAGGCATCCCGGGTCGATTGTTTCTCGGTGGTGAGGCCGAGTCCTTCGAAATCAAGCATAATGCCTTCAAAGGGATGTTCTGCGGCTGCGGCCAGCATGTCGGAGATCGCCTGCTTGCGGAATTCCGCATTTTCGATCACCTTGGTCAACTCTCCTTTGGCATCGCTGGAGTAGACCATCAAGTACGGTATTGTCCCCGCGGCGGAAGCATCCGTCACCAGTCTCTCGGGAGTTACATCGCCGGCCGCTTGCGGCCAGTTGAAGTCTCTCCCCGTGCGTGTGAATTTCCCGTTCTCATCGATCCGGCTCCAGCCGAAAGATACGGCGTCCAGGCTCGCGATTTTGGGGGCATCGGAAAAAGCGCGGATGGCGTAAAAGCCCAAAGTATACATTTTCTCTTTAGGCGACGAGATCGACACCGTCCGGGAGGCTTGATTCCATTGAACCTTAGCGCCAAACTGCTGGCTGAAGAAGCTCAGGGGGATCAGCGTGTTTCCGCCCGCCGACCGTGGAGCCTCGGCAAGTTGAACCGCGGCGCCGTTAACGGTGGCCTGCTTTTGGTTCAGGGTGAGCACGACGCGTACTTCCCCGTTTGCGTCTTGCTTTACGGCGGTGATGGTCTTGGCTTGGGCATTCCAGGTCACAGGGATCCCCAAAGCCTCGGAAATGGATCGGAAAGGAACCAGTGTGGTTCCTTTGATCACGGTCGGTTCCGCGGAGGCGTTTAACGGGTACCCGTCCAAAAGAATTTGGACCGCCGGGGCGGCTTCGATTCGGGCGGACTGCAATCCCCAAAACCCGCTTGCCGCGATCGCAGCGGACAGCAGAATTTTGGCGAGGCGCTTTCGATTCATAACTCTATTTCTCCTCTCAGGGTTCTACTATTTTCCAATATTCCTATCAATATAGCAGAAAAAAATAGATTTTGCATGTCGGTTGAGAGAGGGAGAGGAGCCAAGTTTTGCCGCGGGTTGCATTTTGGACGGGCATAGGCTATACTTAATTTCACCGTGCTAGATGGGGAGGTAGCGGTGCCCTGTAACTCGCAATCCGCTGTAGCGAGGTTGAAGTCCTGTTAGCGGTCTTGCCGATGTGAGGTCCGGTCTTTACGGCAGACGTTGACGGACGGGTCCTCCGCAATGAGTAATTGTGAACCTGGTCAGGTCCGGAAGGAAGCAGCCATAAGCAGTCCCACTCTTGTGCCGGAGGGGAGCCTGTCCCGAGTTGCGCCGTAGAGGTGCCGCTTGGATCGCAATGATCAATAACAGGTGCACGGTATTCTAACGTATAAGAACGCATCTTTGTCATTTGGCAAAGATGCTTTTTTATTTCCCGAGATATGAGTTTTTCTGGCCTGTCGAGTATAGTATAATAAGAAAGCGGCGAATGGCCGCGGATGGATAGAAAGAAGGTGCCGCAAAATGGAGCATATCGCACTGTACCGTGCTTGGCGGCCGCAGTCGTTTCAGGACATGGTGGGGCAGCAGCATATCATTCGTACGCTGCAGAATGCGATTCGCGAACAGCGGCTGTCGCATGCGTATCTTTTTAGCGGTCCTCGGGGAACGGGGAAGACCTCCACGGCCAAGGTTTTGGCCAAGGCGGTGAACTGCGAGAAGGGGCCCGCACCGGAACCGTGCAATGAATGCGATGCCTGCCGGCGGATTACCGCGGGCGCTGTCATGGACGTGCTTGAAATTGACGCCGCTTCCAACCGGGGGGTCGAGGAAATTCGCGATCTCCGCGAGAAAGTGAAGTATGCCCCTACGGAAGTGCGGCAGAAAGTGTATATTATCGACGAAGTTCATATGCTGACCACCGAGGCGTTTAACGCCCTGCTGAAAACACTCGAGGAACCGCCGCCGCATGTGATGTTCATCCTGGCGACGACGGAACCGCACCGCCTCCCGGCGACGGTAATATCCCGATGCCAGCGTTTTGACTTTCGGCGAGTTTCCTTAGAGGAGCAAAGCCAACGCTTGCGGACGATCTGCGAACAGGAAGGGATATCGGCGGAGGACGAAGCGATTGAGTATATCGCAAGGCTGTCGGATGGCGGGATGCGCGACGCGCTTAGCATTTTGGACCAGATCTCTTCTTTTTCGGACGGCCGGGTTTCTTACCAGCAGGTTTTGGACATGACGGGAGGGATTCCTTCCCGGCAGTTTGCGGAACTCGCCAGAACCATCCTGGAGGATGATGTCGGCGGGATGCTGCAATTGATCGAAGGCTTCATGCAAGAGGGCAAGAGCGCCGATAAATGCATGGAGAACCTGCTGTATTATTTCCGCGATCTGCTGATGATCAAAATGATTCCGGAAGCGGACAAGCTGACGGAGCGCGTGTTGGATGCCCGGGACTTCCGGGAGATGGCCTCCGCTTTTTCACGTGCGCATTTATTCCGAATTATCGACACGCTGAATCACTATCAGTCGGAAATGAAGTATGCCGCGCAGCCTCAGACGCTGTTTGAAGTGGCGCTTTTGAAGCTGTGCAGCCTGCCCAAAGGAGATGGCTCGGTGCGTGAAGAAGCCGCCCAGCAAGCGGCTGTCCCCGGCGCCGCAGCATCGGAGGTGCAGCAGCTGAAGAGGCAGCTCGCGGAACTGGAGCGCAAGCTGGAGCAAGCGCTGCAGGGCGGATT
Source organism: Paenibacillus faecis (assembly GCF_008084145.1). GTDB lineage: Bacteria > Bacillota > Bacilli > Paenibacillales > Paenibacillaceae > Fontibacillus > Fontibacillus faecis. The sequence goes on from NZ_VSDO01000003.1 coordinate 1,022,710, forward strand.
GGCCGGCGGCGCAGGCGGCGGAAGCGAACGTTCGGCTGCGCGGCCACCGGCCAGAAGCAGTGCGCCGCGTTTGTCTTCCCCGGCGAAGCTGCCTTCCGGTCTCGACAAGTATGTCGCTCAGCGGAACAGCCCCGAGTTTATGGCTGTCCAAGGCAAATGGAACCAGATTCTCCAGGCCGTAAAAGACGAGAAGGTCACCATCCACGCCTGGTTTGTTAATGGCGAGCCCGTCTCCATGGTGGATGACGCCGTGCTGGTTGCTTTTAAAAACGATATTCACCGCGAAACCACGGAGAAACCCGCTAACAAGCAGCTTATCGAACAGGTCATGGAACGCCAGCTCGGACATCCTTGCCGTTTGGTGACTATGATGCTTAAGGATTGGAATGAAGCGATTCAGGGGGCGAATGCCGCGCCGAGCGAACCTTTTGAATTGGAGCCGCCTCCCGAAGATGCTGGAGGAAGCGGTAAGGAGCCTTGGGTGGATGAAGCGCTGCAGCTGTTTGGCGAGGAACTTGTCGTTATTAAGGAATAGCCCGGTTTTTGATTTTAGGAGCTACCCCTTATAATAAATGCTGATACTTATGAAGGAGATGTGAGCCCAATGAATAATATGAACCAAATGATGAAGCAAGTGAAGAAGATGCAGGAACAAATGCTGAAAGCTCAAGAAGAGCTTGCCAGCAAAACGGTTGAAGGCAGTGCGGGGGGCGGAGTCGTAACTGTTCAGGTTAACGGTCACAAGAAAGTGTTGTCTTTGAACATCAAACCGGAAGCGGTGGACCCGGATGATGTTGAAATGCTGCAGGACCTTGTGCTGACGGCGGTCAACGATGCATTAAACAAGGCGGAAGAACTTGCTAACCAAGACATGGGCAAATTTACGGGCGGAATGAAAATTCCAGGCTTGTTCTAATTTTTGATTACCGAATTTAGACTGAAGGAGATTGCTCCCATTGTATTATCCCGAACCGATCGCGAAGCTGATTGATGCGTTTACCCGCTTGCCCGGTATCGGTCCGAAGACAGCCGCAAGGCTGGCGTTTCATGTGCTGCGCATGAAAGAGGATGATGTCATCGATTTTGCCAAGGCTTTGGTCAGCGTGAAGCGGAATCTTCACTACTGTTCCATTTGCTGCAACATTACGGATAGCGACCCCTGCCGGATCTGTCAGGATAAAACGCGCGATCCTTCCGTAATTTGCGTGGTCCAGGAGTCCAAAGACCTGGTCGCCATGGAGCGTACCAAGGAGTTCGATGGTTATTATCATGTGCTGCAGGGAGCGATTTCTCCCATGGAAGGTCTTGGTCCGGACGATATCCGGCTGAAGGAACTACTGAACCGTTTGAGTGACGAACGGGTAAAAGAACTCATTTTGGCCACGAACCCCAACATCGAGGGGGAGGCGACGGCCATGTATATCTCGCGGCTGGTCAAGCCGTTTGATCTGCGCGTCACCCGTATCGCCCATGGGCTTCCGGTTGGCGGAGATCTGGAATATGCGGACGAAGTCACGCTCTCCAAAGCGTTGGAGGGACGGCGCGAACTGCATTAATCCACTTACTGGACAAGGACCCTGATTGGCTTCGGCCAAGTCGGGGTTCTTTTTTTGCGGCCAATTTAGGTTCTAAGTTTGTCCTTCTTTCGATACATATGGAATAGAGCGTATGGGATGGAAAGGAGTGAACTGGTTTGAGGTTATGGAGATCCGGACTGCGTCGCTTGGATAGGATCGCGCCTGATTTGAATCAAGAGATGGATTATAAAGAAGAGCTTTACCGGGAGGTTTGTAAGGCGAGGGATGAATGGCGCAGAGCGTGCTGGGCTTTTGAAGAGGCGCAAGGGGAAGAGGAAGTGGATGTAGCGATTTATTTGCTGGAGGCCGCGGAGCGGAGGTATCAAATCCAGTTGAAGCTGGCCAAACAAGCGAAAGTGGATTGGGATGCGTTTAGAAAAGGGGCATATTTTTGAGGAGGGGCTTGGATGAAAATTGCGCTGACCGGAATTTTGATCGTTTCTCTAATTTCGCTGTTATATATTACGATATCAAGGCGGTTGGGATTTGCTTGGCTGACTAGATTAGGTCTGCATGTTGTTCTTGCGGCTTTGGGTCTTTATTTGGTTAACTTCTCGGGAATCGCAACGGAAGCCTATATTCCCTTAAATCCGGTAACCGTGACTACAGTGCTGGTGCTTGGACTCCCCGGGGTAGGTCTGCTGCTTGGCTTAAAACTAACCATGATATGACAGTTGACGGGGCTTCATGATCTATGGTACATTATAAATCGCTTCTGAAATGGACAAGCGCTTACAGATTTAGAGAAACAACTTAACAATCAAAAAAGTTCTTGACTTGAGAGAAGCAAACATGATATATTATAAAAGTCGCCGCTGAAACACAGCGATGACGAAATGAACGAAGTTGATCTTTGAAAACTGAACAACGAGTGAGTATTAAAATGATGGAATTTAAATCGACCTTGTGTCGTTTGAAAATCCATCCTATGAGAATTGATTTTCTCGTCAGTAACTGATTGAGCTAAGGCTCTTTCGAATAAAGCATCACTCGGATGGAACACCTCATTACCTTCGGGTATGAGCCTCCTT
>NZ_VSDO01000004.1 GCF_008084145.1 Paenibacillus faecis
CCCCTTGAAGACGACGAGGTTGATAGGCCTGAGGTGGAAGTGCAGCAATGTATGGAGCTGACAGGTACTAATCGGTCGAGGGCTTATCCAAAAACAACTAAAATGCAAATTTGTTTCGTATCCAGTTTTCAAGGATTAACGCCTTGAATTTATGGCTTTGGAGAGATACCCAAGTGGCTATAAGGGGACCCTCTGCTAAGGGGTTAGACTGCGTAAGCGGTGCGAGGGTTCGAATCCCTCTCTCTCCGCCATTTGAATAAATTTAATATGGCGGCGTAGCTCAGCTGGCTAGAGCGTACGGTTCATACCCGTGAGGTCGGGGGTTCGATCCCCTCCGCCGCTACCATATTTCCGGAGGCTTAGCTCAGCTGGGAGAGCATCTGCCTTACAAGCAGAGGGTCGGGGGTTCGATCCCCTCAGCCTCCACCATGATTGATTCACAACTTGATATGCCGGTGTAGCTCAATTGGTAGAGCAACTGACTTGTAATCAGTAGGTTGGGGGTTCAAGTCCTCTCGCCGGCACCATTTTCACCAGCGCGGAGCCGTGGTGTAGAGGCCTAACATGCCTGCCTGTCACGCAGGAGACCGCGGGTTCGAATCCCGTCGGCTCCGCCATTTATTACAACTTCTATATTTCCACAGCAAAGTGGGAAAGTTACCAACTTAACCGCTTTATTTTTTTGCCAATTTCATATGGCTCGGTAGCTCAGTCGGTAGAGCAGAGGACTGAAAATCCTCGTGTCGGCGGTTCGATTCCGTCCCGAGCCACCTTTTAAGCTTGGAGGCTTAGCGAAGTGGCCAAACGCAGCAGACTGTAAATCTGTTCTCTTACGAGTTCGGTGGTTCGAATCCATCAGCCTCCACCAGATTTTGAGCCATTAGCTCAGTTGGTAGAGCACCTGACTTTTAATCAGGGTGTCGAAGGTTCGAGTCCTTCATGGCTCATGCCGAATGATCGTCAATCGAAAGATTGGCGGTCTTTTTTATGTTTTGAGGTCATTTATTTTGTTGTGATACAATAATATAAAATCTTTAAATTGGATAGGAAAGGCACTCCATGACAAATACCAACTGGCTGAAGCAACAAATAGAGCAGATTCTCGAGGCTCCCCTCTTAATAACGGAAATGGAGCTCGGTGCGTGGAATGAAATGACGAAGACGTCGGGTCAACCCGATTCGGCTGTAGTACGGGAGGATGGGAAGCTGCTGGGCTTATGGAAAAGCGGCACATCCACCGTCGAACTGCTTGAAGTGGAGACTGCGGCGCTTTCGGAGCGGGAACTTCGGCTGATCGAACTATTGTTGTCATACGCACGGGATGGACGGGAGCCAAAATCTTCAGGGCATTCCAGACGAGAGGATGAAGCTCGTAGTGTGGAAATGGGGGATTGGCTCCAAAATCAAATCGACCGCGGGGACTTGGATTGTCCGGTTCCGGATAACATGGGCTTAAAATCGCGCCTGCAAGGGACGATGCTCCCTTTTTTGCTAAGCGCGGAGAGCAGTTCGGGAGGCGGTATCCAGTTCGCTAAACTGAATAAGCTGCTTCGCAGTTATTTTGGCGGGGAGATCGTGCTTCTTCCGCTTAAAGAGGATTGGCTGATCCTGGTTGATGAAGGGATTCTACAGGACTTTCGCGAGGAAAGCGAACCAGGACAGGAAGCGGAACGGGACCTGCTGGATGCGTTGTGCCAAGGGCTGTATGAACTGATTACGAATGAATGGGTTGGCGGAGGCCTTCAATTGGCTGCGGGCGATCCGTTTACCGGAGACCGGTATATGGCTGCAGTGGCGGTGTCTTTACGCGAAACCCTTCAGCTTGGCCGGGTGTTTTACGTCACGGAGCATATCTATTTTCCCTGGAAGCTTCGCTTGGAGCGGCTGATTTACAGCATTCCCGACAACCAGCGTTCGAAATTTGTAGAGGAGATCGGACGTCACTCGGAACTTTTAAAAGATGAAGAGACGAGAGCGACGCTGCAGACCTTTTTTAAAATGGATTGCAATGTCAGTGAAACGGCGAAACGGTTATATATCCACCGTAATACGCTTTTGTATCGGATCGATAAGTTCAAACAAGAGACCGGGCTTGACGTACGGAGCTTTCAGGACGCGGTTTTGGTCAAGCTGGGTTTGTTATTGTACAAATTGACAAAAAGGGCGTAGGATTTTTGTGCAGTTTGTGTATAGCGCTTTCTTGCCCAGGGAGGTAAGATAGAAACATGAATTGAATTCGATTTCATTTTTGCATATCTCTTTAATATTCATTTTATTAGGAGGCTAACAATATGGCAGGCGTACGCTTAGAACACATTTACAAGAAATACCCGGGTGCTGATAAAGCAACTGTAATCGACGTTAACTTGGATATCGCGGATAAGGAGTTCCTCGTACTGGTAGGTCCATCCGGTTGCGGTAAGTCGACAACGCTTCGGATGATTGCAGGTCTGGAAGAAATCTCCGAAGGTAAATTGTACATCGGGGACCGCGTCGTGAACGACGTAGCTCCGAAAGACCGCGATATCGCGATGGTATTCCAATCCTACGCTTTGTATCCGCATATGAACGTATACCAAAACATGGCGTTCGGTCTGAAATTGCGCAAAGTGAAAAAGGAAGAAATCGATCAACGCGTTCGTGAGGCCGCTAAGATTCTCGATATCGAGCACTTGCTTGATCGTAAACCAAAGGCGCTTTCCGGTGGTCAGCGTCAACGGGTTGCCTTGGGCCGCGCGATCGTCCGCGATCCTCAAGTCTTCCTCATGGACGAACCGCTCTCGAACTTGGATGCCAAGCTGCGCGGTCAAATGCGCGCCGAAATCACGAAGCTGGTTAAACGTCTTGAAACGACTTGTATCTACGTAACGCATGACCAAACCGAGGCCATGACGATGGGTGACCGGATCGTCGTTATGCAAGACGGTATCATTCAACAAGCGGCTTCTCCGGAAGAACTGTACAACCAACCGCAAAATATTTTCGTTGCCGGATTCATCGGATCCCCGACGATGAACTTTATCAACGGTAAGATCGTTGAGCAAAACGGTGCCGTATACTTCCAAGCCGACAACATGAAGGTGGAAGTACCGCAAGGGAAAGCCGTAACTCTGAAAGAAAAAGGCTATGTGAACGGGAAGGAAGTCATCATGGGCGTGCGTCCGGAAGACATTCATGAAGAGCCGATTTTCCTGGAAGGTTCCCCGAACACGGTATTTAACGCTACGGTAGACGTAACCGAGAACCTCGGTCACGAAATGCTGTTATACTTGAACAGCTCCTCTCCGTTGATCGCTCGCGTAGACGGACGTTCCAATACGCGTGAAGGCGACAACGTGAAATTGGCAATCGATATGAACAAAATTCATATCTTTGATAAGGAATCCGAATTGAACGTATTCTTCTCTTAATTGATAAGAGTTACGAACGGTACAGAGCCGCCCCGAATTGGGGCGGTTTTTTTATGCGGGTGCGGAGCCGCGATTGATTTACGGAGGAATTTCCTTTACGATGAATACAATGACAGCGAGAAGTAAAAGGTTGCGGTTTTTCTTTACATATTATTGCAGGCCGACTTCGGAAAAGAGCTGACTTCTCGGAAGTTAGCTATGGACTACCGTAGGCCATTTGGGAAAGGAAGAGCAGCATGGCTAAAAAAGTAAAAGTATCCGAATTGGTAAATCAATTCGGCCTGGAGGTTGTGTCCGGCGAACAGGGGCTGAAACGGTCCATTACGGTTGACGACCTCTATCGTCCGGGATTGGAGATGGCCGGTTATTTCGAATATCATCCGCCGGAGCGGGTACAGATTCTGGGGAAAACCGAGCTGGCGTTCTATGAGATGCTTCCGCTGGCGGAACGAAAGGACCGGATGGAGCGCCTTTGCAGCAGTGAGGAGACGCCCTGCATTATCGTGACGAGATCCTGGGAGGTTCCGCAAGAGTTGGTCGACATCAGCTCGGAGAAGAATATCCCGGTATTGCGCAGCAGCATGGCGACCACGATCCTGTCCAGCCGGATTACCAGCTTCCTGGAGCGGAAGCTGGCGCCGACCGCAACGATCCATGGGGTACTCGTGGACGTGTACGGGGTCGGCATGCTGATTACCGGCAGCAGCGGGATCGGAAAGAGCGAGACGGCGCTGGAGCTGGTCAAACGCGGCCATCGCCTCATTGCCGACGATGCGGTGGAAATCCGCCAGACGTCCGATAACCAGCTCCATGGGACAGCGCCGGAATTAATCCGGCATCTGCTGGAAATCCGCGGCGTCGGCATCATCAACGTCATGACGTTGTTCGGGGCGGGCGCCATACGAAACAATAAGCGAATCACGCTCGTGGTACGCCTGGAAGCCTGGCAGCAAGAGAAGCAATACGACCGGCTGGGCCTTGATGAGGAGACTACGCGGATTATCGATACCGACGTACCGCTGGTAACGATCCCTGTCCGCCCGGGACGTAACTTGGCCGTCATTATTGAAGTTGCCGCCATGAACTTCCGCTTGAAGCGGATGGGTTATAACGCCGCGCTGCAGTTTACGACAAAGCTGACGGAGACGATTGCGGAAGATATGGACGATTTGGATTAGGAGCGTGAATGATGGGCACCTTGCTATTAAACCCGATTGCTTTTTCGATCGGTGGATTGGACGTACATTGGTATGGTTTGATTTTGGGAGCCGGCGCCCTGATGGGGCTGCTGCTCGCGATCCGGGAAGGGAAGCGGTTCAACATTCCGCAGGAGTTCTTTATGGACTTGCTGCTGCTGGGCGTTCCTTCGGCCATTATCGGTGCAAGAATTTATTTCGTCGCGTTTAAGTGGGAAGACTATAAAAATAATCTGCTGGATATTTTCAAGATCTGGAACGGAGGTATCGCCATTTATGGCGCTTTAATCGGGGCCATCATTTGCGCGGTGATCTTCGTACGGAGGCGCGGCTACAACTTCTGGCGGATTGCCGACATCTGTGCGCCTGGGCTCATCATCGGCCAAATGATCGGACGTTGGGGCAACTTTGTCAATCAGGAGGCCTATGGCGGGCCGACGACGGAAGCCTTTTTAAGGGATCATCTTCATCTCCCTTCGTTTATCGTGAATCAGATGAACGTGGCGGGCACGTTCCATCATCCGACGTTTTTGTATGAATCGCTATGGAATCTGGTCGGCTTGCTCCTTCTCTTCGTGCTGCGGAGACAGAAGTTTTTGCGAGCTGGGGAATTGTTCTTTTCCTACTTCATCTGGTATTCCATCGGCCGTTTCTTTATCGAAGCGCTCAGAACGGACAGCCTGGCGTTCCAGGGGGCGTCCTGGCTCGCTTCTTTCATCAACGGGCTGTGGGCACCGATGACCTGGTTCGGATTTGAACAAGGGTATCTTGCTCCGACCTACGGAAACGTAAGAATTTCGCAGTTGCTGGCCCTTTTGATTATCGCAGCCGCCATCGTGCTGATTATTGTACGTCGCAGAACGGTGAAAGACCTCCCGCGATACGGTGATCCCATCGTATCGACCCGCAGCCGCGAGGTAGAGAGTCTGGCGTCGGCTGCGCCTTCGGAGCAATCCGCGGAGGGATTGAACACGAAAGAAGAGCACACCCCGAACGAACCGGAGAAATCTCAGGCACCCAAGGAGTAGATAAAGGAGAAACCACCGCATGATAAACACCATACTATTCGATCTTGACGGGACGATCATCGATACTAATGATCTAATCATAAACACGTTTTTGCACGTACTGGAACAGCACTTCCCTCAGCAGAAATATACGAGAGAACAAATCATTCCCCACATGGGATTGACACTGGAGCAGCAGATGCAGACCTTCTCCGGCAGGGAGGAGGTCACGGACCTGGTGGCGGACTACCGTACGTATAACAACCTGCATCACGATACGCTGATCCGTGAATTTCCCCGGGTCAAGGAAGTGATTGCCGAGCTGCACGAGCGCGGCATCACCATGGGGATCGTGACGACGAAAATCAAGCCTACCACGATTCGGGCACTGGACTACTTCGGGCTAAAAGAGTATATGTCCACCATCGTCACCGTCCAGGACGTAACGCATCCCAAGCCACATCCGGAGCCGGTCTTAACCGCGCTTCGCAACCTGGGCGCCGATCCGGCCAAGACGCTGATGGTGGGCGACAGTGCCGCCGATATTCAGTCCGCGAAAGCGGCGGGCGTAAAAGCCGCCGGGGTGGCCTGGTCTCTGAAGGGCGTGGACGTGCTTCAGCAATACAATCCCGATTATATCCTCGAGGATATGACGGACCTGTACGGCGTATTGGGATGGGAGCCTGTGAACAAGTGAGGAAGGTCACGCGGTATCCGGTGGAAGGGCCGAACGCATTGTGGCAGTTATACCGGACAGTGAGCCCGTGGAAGGGCGTTAAAAACTTTATTTTTATCCAGATTAGCCGGTATTGTCCGGTCCTCTCCTGGAAAAACTGGATCTACCGCCGCATGCTTGGCATGAAGGTAGGGGAGCATACCGCCTTCGGCCTGATGGTGATGGTGGATGTGTTTTTTCCGGAGCTGATCACGATTGGTCGGAACTCGGTTATCGGGTACAACACGACCATTCTCGCCCATGAGTACTTGATCAAGGAGTACCGGCTGGGCGAAGTGCGGATCGGTGATGAGGTGCTCATCGGAGCGAATACAACGATCCTGCCCGGAGTTACGATCGGGGACGGAGCGGTGGTCGCCGCCGGTTCGGTGGTCCACAAAGATGTGGCCCCCGGTACGTTTGTGGGGGGAAATCCATTGCGGGTGATTGAACGCAAGAGCCCGGAAGGCGGAAGCCAAGGGAATGGCGAGGAAACCTAGCATGTCAAAAAGAAGGGGCTGTCTCCCCGGTAGATGATCTACCGGTTGGAGGCAGCCCTTTTTGCGTATTATTTGAGCTTGATGCGGAATTCTATGGGTTGTTGAGTGATATGGTCAGTATAGATAGTATAGGGAAAAGTTAAAGGCTGGGAATACTCTTGCGAACTTATTGTAATCGAGCTGTCTTCTTTCGAAAAAGAGCCTTCTTGTATGCTATATTCTTTGCCGCTTTGGTCCGTGAAATTGCCCTTGAAGGAAATTGAAGACTCCGGATTCTGCTTGGTGATCGGGTGTTGTATATGCAATTCGGTTTTATCTTTGGTGCGTTTGATTTCTTTTAGCCGCATCGGGGAGTTGGGACCGAGTGTCTGTTTTTCGGTATCGATGATCAGTTTCCCTTTTTCCGCGGTATTGCCAGTAATCCCCGTAGCCCGCAGCGTTACCTCGGAGTAATCTTTATAGTAAAGAGTATCAAAACGTATAGCCGACAGCGAGCGGGCTTCACTACTTAACAGTTCTGATTTGCTATCGCGGGGGACTAGAAAGTATTGAAACTGATCTTTCCGGGTCTCGCCCAGGTATAATTTGGCATCCTGCAGGTCAGCTACGCCCTCCTTTTTTAGCTTCGAAGTTGCTTTAAACTCCAAGGTGGTGCTAAGCGGATTTAGGACCGCTCGGGTTAGCTTGAGTTGATGCTCCCCGATTTGTACGGTTTGATTGACGGGTACGGATTTTTCCAAGCTGGAGAACTTGTTCTCGTCTATTTGGATAGGTATTTTTAAGCTTAGCTTTTTGGAGGAAGAACCGAAGTCGAGTTCCAATTCCTCCGAAAACAACATCTGACTCGGGGTATTTTTAAATTGCAGGGTGTAATAATAAGACTTACTCGGTTTATTTTGATCCTGAAGGCTTAGGTTAGAACCAAATGTTGAACTACCGTACTTTTCATCTAGTAAACCGCCATTTAGATTAGTGAAATTCTCCTGTATACTCCGTATCTTCCCGGTGTTATTCAAATTCTCGGCGTTCACGAAAATAATCATCGTTCGGTTATCCGCCAACACCCCGTCCACCGTCAGACGATACCCGTCCTTTTCGGTGGCTTTATTAATGGGCTGATACAGGCCGTTTTCCGCAGCCTTTTTCATAGCCTCGGACATCATCGACAGCACGCGCTCCGGAATGGAGGACGCTGGCGAATTCCCCATGACCGTTATTGAGCCCGGATCAGCCGGCGGCCAAAGCTGCCATCCGAACAAAACAGCCAAACCGCAGGTCAGAACACCGGCTGCGAAGGCGACACGCAGCCGCAGACCGACCTGACGTTTTCTCGCCTTGCCCAGCGCCAATCCCTGACGGATCGCCGTCTCCAGTTTCTGATCGCTGATCCGCTCTTCCGCATGGCGGACATCCTCCAACATTTGCGGCAAGTCCCACTCCTTTTTTTGATGCTCAGCCATAATACACCTCACCTCCCCAAGTCATTTGCCCCCGAAGCTGCTTCAGTCCTTTGTGTAGCCAGGTTTTCATGGTTCCTTCCGGTTTGTCGAGAATCCGCGCTATCTCCGTAAGGGTCATGTCTTGATAATATTTTAAAGTCAACACATGCCTGTATTTCGGCTTTAGCCGCTCCAGAGCGATCTCCAGATCCAGCTTATGAACGCTGACCATTTCTCCCGAGGCCGGCAGCGTCAATGCCGTTAACGGCAGCGTGCGCTTTCTCCGCTTCTGTTCGTCGATGCACATGTGGATCAGTATGCGGATCAACCAGGGGATAAAGGCGTCCGGTTCCTTAAGCTGCCGGCATTTTAGCCAGGCTTTGCAGACCGTCTCCTGGACGGCGTCCAAAGCATCGGACTCGTTCCTCAAGTAGCTGAACGCGATGCCGTAAAGTTTTCTTTTTTGCGAGGATACCAGATAGTAAAAGGCGGTTTCATCGCCCTGGCATGCGGCAGCGGCCCATTCTCGTTCTTCCATGCCTGCGGGCTCCTTCCCGTAAGTAAATAATAATACAGCTCAAGCTCAGGGAATTTACCGGCCGGTAATTGTCATCCCTAACTATAAAGACGCCTGGTACTCCAGAACGGTTTTACTTAAATAGATTTCCTTATTTGGGGATCAAAGGTATGATGGAAGAGAGCAATCTGGCAAAATTGCGGAAGCGGGGCTGTTTTCAGGTTCAATTCAGCTTGAAAGGGTAACTTAATGATATTCACTTATGTCTTTTCGTGCGTTCGGCGCGAAGTGGAGAAGGTCATATCAGGAAACCTATGCAGACTGGAGTTGATCACGTGCAACTGCAAGCGAAAGAAAGGCTGCCTCAGCTCGATCTCTTTCGGGCCTTTGCGATTTTCAGTGTCATTCAGGTCCACGCCACTTCCTATGCCGCGGGGTGGCAGGCGCTGGAGGCGCCGGGTTTTTACTTCTATAACTGGATGAACATATTTTTTAGAATCGGTACCAGCTCGTTTATCTTCTTGAGCAGCTTCGTCCTCTTCTACAACTATTATGATAAACCGGTGAACCAAAGCTTGATCGGGCGTTTTTACAAAAAGCGGTTGACCTATATTATCCTACCTTATATTCTTGTATCCTTCTGTTATTTTCTCGTGGTTGTCTGGATTCAAAGGGACTTCCTCAACCAGTCTGTTGCGCAGCTATTGCAATCTTTAGTGGTGAAACTGCTGACGGGGACGGCTTATACGCACTTGTATTTTATTTTTATCAGCATTCAGTTTTATATCTTATTTCCGTTATTGCTGGGATTGGTGCAGTGGATGAGGAACAGGAATTGGCCGGCATTCTGGATCTTTCCGGCGGGTCTGGCGGTTCAGTGGGCCTTTTTCTTCTGGAACAAATATCACCTCGAACTGCCGAACAAAGGAAGCTATGCGCCGTCCTATATGTCGTTCTACATGCTAGGGGCTGTAGTGGCGATCTATTTCGAGCCGATCAAAGCCTGGCTGACAACGGCATGGAATCAGGCTACCTCCCGGCAAAAAATCGGAACCGTCCTGCTATGGGGCAGTTGGCTGATCCTGTCCTTTGTCGATGTTCAGCTGTACTACGCGTTCAGAACCGGAGCGTACGCGGCGGGAACGACCACGTTTGAACTGGTGTGGAACGCACACCTGCTGCTCTCGGCGCTGGTGCTGATGAAGGCGGCATTTCTGATGCACCGCAAGGGCACGAAGTTCTGGGTCAGAGCTTTGACCCGGCTGGGCGAATTGTCTTTCGCCATTTACCTGTTTCATCCGGTGGTGCTGCTGGTCTATCGGATGTTTCGCAATCGGCTCGCGGGGGACCAAATCGCGGTCGCTTATTTCTTTTTTATCCTGGGCGGTTCGGCCTGCGCGTTGTTCCTGTCCTGGATTTTCGTTCAGGTCTGTTTTAAAAGACTGCCTTTCGCTTCGGTGTTTCTGGGCAGCGTCCCCGGTTCCTTGAAGCGGAGGAAGGAACAACCGCTTCAGGACACCGCTTCTTCCGCATCCGTAAATGTGAATATGTAGGCTCATTCCAATAACAAAGGGGTGCTGATTAAACCGTTACGCACGGTTCGATCGGCACCCCTGTTACTTGCGGTTACACTTTAAACTTGCTTACGGTTTCCTGCAGCTCTTCCGCCATTTTGCTTAATAAAGCGGAAGATGCGCTGATCTCCTGCATGGAAGCCAGCTGCTCTTCCGTGCTGGCGGCGACTTGTTCGATGCTGGCCGCGGTATCCTCGGAAATCATGGCTACCGCTTCCACGGATTTCAGCACTTTCACCGAATCGGCAACCATCGCTTCCGCCGCGTGGGAAACCTGCTCGATTTCGCGGGTGACTTCGGTGATGGAATCCAGGATGTGCCCGAAAGCCACTCCCGCGGAATCCGCCATGTTGACGCCCCGCAATACCTCTTGAATCACCTGTTCCATGCTGGCGGCCGTCACCTGGGTGTCCCGCTGAATCGCGGCCACCGATTCGGTAATATGGCTGGCGGAGCTGCCGGATTGGTCGGCGAGCTTTTTGATTTCGGAGGCGACCACGGCAAATCCTTTGCCCTGTTCGCCGGCGCGCGCCGCTTCAATGGACGCGTTCAGTGCCAGCAGATGAGTCTGGTTGGCAATTTCCGTAATCATTTGCGTGAAGCTGTCGATTTCTTTGGACCGTTCACCCAGACTGGATACTTCCTGAGCCAGCTTTCTCACGGTTTCGCCGATCGCTTTCATCTGATCGACAACGGATTGCACACTGCCGTTTCCTTCCTCGGCGGTCTGCTGCGTGTGCTCCACGGATTGGACGACCTCATGCGTACTATTGGAGATTTCCTGCATTTGAGCAGCCATACGATTAATGTCATCCCGGGAGCTGCCGATTTCCGTCACCTGCTGGCCGGTGCCGATCGCGACCATTTGCGCGGTCTCCGCCACCTGCTTGCCGGAGGCCGTGATTTGGTCGGAGCTGGCGGTCAGCTCTTCCGCGGAGGCCGCAAGCTGCATGGAATTATTGTTAACCTTGTAGAGCAGAGAGCGCAGTGAAGCGGCCATGGTATTAAAATTATGACCCAAAATCCCCAGCTCATCGTTCCGTTTGATCTGAATATCCTGCGTGAGATCCCCTTCGCTGATCGCCAGGGAAGCCCGGCTGATTTGACGGAGGGGCTTCAGGATGGAATAGATGATCAAGAAGATGAACACGGCGCCCACAAGGATAGAAACGAGAAGGACGAGAACCGTCGATTTAAGGATCGGAGACGCTTGCGCCGCAACCTCGGACTGATACAGGGTTCCGACGATTTTCCATCCGGTCGACGCGTTGGTGGAGAAAATCATCCTTTTCTCTTCTTTGTCGACTTTATAATCGAGGCGTCCGCTTTCATTTTTGTATATGTTCTCAATAATGGGGCTGTTCTCTGCGGAAGAACCGACCTCACTAGTGGGATGATAGACGAATTTCTTATCCTGATCGAGCAGGAAGACGTAGCCTTCGGACCCGATTTTCACGCTTTTCGTCACTAATGACAGTTTCTCGATGGCGACGGACATGGCCACTACACCTTGCCCGTCCGGGATAGCTTTAGCCAAAGTAACGACCTGATTTCCCGTTGCCGCGGAAGGATAAGGGGAGGTGACGATAACCTTACCTTTCTCCGCTAAAGCCTGCTTATACCAGCCCCGTTCGGTGGGTTTATAGTCCGCCGCCATTTTGGTGGCGTCCGAAGAGTCCATATATAAACCCTGGCTCGTTCCGACAAACACCATCTCCGTGTCGGTGTCGGCGTTTTTGGTGATTTGCAGCTGTTTTTTTACACTGTCGCTAGCGCCCAGGTTCGATTGGGTTCCCTGCTCGATCGTGGACAAGTCCACATTATGCGACAGAACCTCGACTTCTTTCTTCTTCGAATCAAAATATTCATTCAGCAGCGCGTCCAGGAGCCGTACATTCTCCTCAGCGGTCTGGGCCATCTGCTCATCCACGTTCTGCTTGGCCGTATTGTAGGAAACCGTGGACAGCAGGATGGTAGGAACGATAAGGAGGACCGCGAAAGCTCCAATCAGCTTGTTTTTGATGGAGAAAAAAACGACTTTGGTAGCGGATGTTGTCTGACTTTCCGTGATGCGCTTGTTCCGTAGTGTTGTCATCGCTCGCGAGCACTCCTCTAAAAAAGATATAATTACGGATATAATCGACAAAAGTCGACATTTTTTTTATAGTTTTTAAATTTTTTCAGATGAAAATTTTGTTTCATGAACCATAGCTCGCAGGAACTAATCCTTCACCAGAGTGCCTCAATCTTCTGAGTGCGTTGTCCATGTTGCTCAGTCCCGTCGTCCTCTCGCATTGTCCTTCCAAATTAACGGGATTTTCTCCCGTTAATTTCGCCCCATGGGTGGGGCCTCGCCCAATTAGCTGGATTTTCTCCCGCTAATTCAGCCTATTTTGGCAGATCCGGCCCGATCGCGGCAAATTAGCGGGACTATTTCCAGGTAATTTTCGCTCCTGGCCATTTGCGCGTCATTTAACGGGAGGTTTTCCCGTTAAATTCGTCGCCTGGGCGCCTAGCCATTGCTAACCATGGTCCAAGTGGGGCCAACCATGGCAACGATGGCAACCATGCCAACTATGGCCCAATCATGGCCGTGTCCGACCGCAAGGTTAGGCCCAGGTCCTCGCCGAGACAAACACTGTCAAAGCTCAAACTTGCCGCTTTCTTCTACCGTAACTACACACCGCAGGCAGATCATATTACTCAACTAACTCCGATGCGGAACATGTAATTCCTACTAAAGGAAGGGTAAAATAAGAAGTAATGATGAACGAGATTCGGCCGGGGAGAGCGTTGACGGTTCGGGAACAAATATGTTACGATATGGCATAATCTTTAGTTTGGTAGTATGGTAGCACTTTAATATATTAAAGTAATCATCCGAGTCATTACATGAATTGAGCCATTATAGATGAGGTGAGCGTGTTGTCGAAACCGAAAGGCTTTGAAAAACCGGCAGGCGTCCGCGACTATTTGCCCTTTGCGGCCGAGAAGCTGCGAGCGATCGAGCGGAGCGTCCTGGATTGCATGGCCGGGTGGGGGTATCGTCAAATCATGACGCCGACCATGGAGTATTACGATACGGTGGGCGTGGCCAGTTCCACCTCCGACCGGAAGCTGTTCAAGCTGTTGAACAATAGAGGGACGACCATAGTCCTCCGCTCGGATATGACCGCTCCGATCGCCCGGGTGGTCTCCTCCATGCTGAAGGAAGAGCCGCTGCCGCTGCGCCTGTCTTACCACGCCAATGTGTTTCGGGCGATTGAGGAAGAGGCGGGCAGGGAAGCCGAGTTCTTTCAGACCGGCGTCGAGCTGGTGGGGGACGATTCGCCGGAGGCGGATGCCGAGGTCGTCGCTTTGGCCGTGGCTTCTCTCAAAGCGGCCGGCGTCAAGTCGTTTAAAATCGCGCTGGGCCATGTCGGCTTTCTGAACGGCCTGCTGGAAGAGGCGATTCCCGGACGGGAAGAAGACCGGGAAATCCTGAAAGAGGGGCTGCTGCACCGCGACTACGTCGGCTATCGGGAAACGCTGGCCGGCTTGGCCTTATCGGAGCGGCAGCGCGAGGAGCTTGAGGGCATTCTCCGCCTGCGCGGCGGCAAGGAGATCTGCAAGCAGGCGCTCGAGCTCAGCGGTAACGCGCTGGCCCGGGAAGCGGTGCAGCATCTCAGCGCGGTATGGGACGCGCTGGAGGACTACGGTGTAGCGCCGCAGCATGTCATGATCGATTTGACGATGATCGGCGACTTTTCCTACTACACCGGGATGACGTTTGAGGGGTATGCCGCCGAGCTCGGCTTCCCCGTCTGCAGCGGCGGACGCTACGATAATCTGCTGCAGCAGTTCGGGCGACCGGCTCCGGCGACCGGCTTCGCGCTCAAGACGAGCCGGATTCTCGACGGCGTTGAGGGGATTGACGTCGTCCGCGAGCTGCCGCTGCTGCTACAGTACGACGCGGCCAACCGGAAGCGGGCTTTCGCCGAAGCGGAGCGGCTGCGCGACGAGGGACGCAGCGTGATCCTGCGCCGCGTGGAAGGGCCGGCCGAGAAGCTCGGCGAAACGGTCGCCAAGGAGATCAAGAGCGGACCGCTGGGCCCGGCATACGGGGAGATCCGAACGTATACGAGTTTTTAGGCAGCCGAACTCTATTCGTCAAATAACGGGAAAACCTCCTGTTATTTTGTCTTTGAGTAGGCGTGGCGTAACAATAACGGGAAAACTTCCAGCTAATTCTTCCGTTCTAAGCGATTATCCCGACGGAAGGGCAAATTAGCGGTAGGTGTTCCTGCTAAATATGGCGTGCGGGGGATTTTAGCCGGAATTAACGGGAGTTATTCCCGTTAAGAGAGAGGCTCGCTCACTCAGAAGCGGGTCCAAACGGGCGATCGGCCCCGTTGCAGCCGGAGGGAGGCTCAGGTCAGGAGATGAGCGAAATTATCAAAGTGGCGATGCCCAAGGGGCGTATCTATAAAAAAGCGTCGGCCCTGTTTCGCGAGGCCGGGATTCAGATTCCGACCGATGTGGACGAGTCGCGCAAGCTGGTGGTTCCGCTGCCGGAAATCGGCATGGAGTTTATTTTGGCGAAGCCGGTGGATGTGCCGACTTACGTGGAGTACGGTGTGGCGGACATCGGCATCGTCGGCAAGGACGTGCTGATGGAGGAGAGCCGGGACGTTTACGAACTGCTGGATCTCGGCATCGCCCGCTGCCGGATGTCGGTCATCGCGCTGCCGGCTTGGAAGCCGGGGATCCACCAGCGCGTGGCCACCAAGTACCCGAACGTGGCTTCGCAGTATTTTCGCGAGCGGGGACAGCAGGTGGAGGTCATCAAGCTGAACGGTTCCATCGAGCTGGCGCCGTTGATCGGCTTGGCCGACCGGATCGTCGATATGGTGGAGACCGGGCAGACGCTTCGCGAGAACGGACTGGTGGAGTTGGAGAGCATGTTCGAGATCACGAGCCGACTGGTCGCCAACCGGGTCAGTTACCGGATGAAAAACGCGGAGATTCAAGCGGTTTGCGATGCGCTGGCCAAAGCGATCACCGCTAAGAACGTTTAAGGTTCAGGGACGGATTGAAAGCCGGGGAGGACTTTAGAATGAAAATAGTGAAAGCACAGGATTTTGATCTTCGTCGTGAGGTGGAGTATGGAACGGCGGAGCAGAACGAGGCGGTCCGGGCCATCGTACGGGATGTGAAAAAAGAAGGCGACGCCGCGCTGCTCCGTTACACGGAGAAGTTCGACGGGGTGCGTCTGGAGGCCTCCGGGCTTCGGGTGACGCAGGAGGAGCTTCAAGCCGCTTACGATCAGGTGGGGGCTGCTTTTGTCGAGGCGATCCGGGCCGCGGCGGTGAATATCCGGGCGTTTCATAACAGGCAGAAGCGCAACTCGTGGATGGATTTACAGCCGGACGGCAGCCTGCTCGGCCAAATACTCCGCCCGCTTAAACGGGTCGGCGTGTACGTGCCCGGCGGCAAGGCGGCGTATCCTTCCTCGGTGCTCATGAACGTGATCCCGGCGCAGGTGGCCGGCGTGCCGGAGATCGTGATGGTCACGCCGCCGGCGACCGGCGGGACGGAAGGGATCGACCCGTACATTCTCGTCGCCGCGGCGGAAGCCGGCGTCCACGAAATCTACCGGGTCGGCGGGGCCCAGGCCATCGCGGCTTTGGCTTATGGCACGGCCTCGATCGCCCCGGTCGATAAAATCTGCGGACCGGGGAACATCTTCGTCGCGCTGGCGAAGCGCGAGGTGTACGGCGCCGTCG
Organism: Paenibacillus faecis; assembly: GCF_008084145.1. GTDB lineage: Bacteria > Bacillota > Bacilli > Paenibacillales > Paenibacillaceae > Fontibacillus > Fontibacillus faecis. The sequence goes on from NZ_VSDO01000004.1 coordinate 16,124, forward strand.
ACATCGACAGCATCGCCGGGCCGAGCGAAATCGCCGTGCTGGCGGACGACAGCGCCGATCCCGCCTACGTCGCGGCGGATCTGCTCTCGCAGGCCGAGCACGACGAGATGGCGTCGGCGATTCTCGTAACGCCGTCCGAGGCGTTTGCGCAGGCCTGCCGCGCGGAGGTGGAGCGCCAGCTGGCGGAGCTGCCGCGGCGGGACATCGCTGCCGCGTCCGTACGCGACTATGGCGCGGTCATCCTCGTCGATTCCATCGAAGAGGGGATCGGCGTCATCAATCGGCTCGCGCCGGAGCACTTCGAGCTGATCGTGGAGGACCCGATGGCTTATCTCGGCTTGGTCGAGAACGCCGGGGCGATTTTCCTCGGACCGTACAGCTCGGAGCCGGTGGGGGATTATTTTGCCGGACCGAATCATATTATTCCGACGAACGGCACGGCGCGGTTCTCCTCGCCGGTCGATGTGGACGATTTTATCAAAAAATCGAGCCTGATCTACTACAGCAAGGAGGCGCTGCTGCAAAACGGCGCCACGATCATGGAACTCGCCCGGCGCGAAGGGCTGGAAGGGCACGCCCGGGCGATAGAAATCCGGCTGCGTAAAGAAGGAAAGGCGGGGGTAAACGATGACAACCAATAACGGGAACAGCGTCAACCAGGCGGGAGCCGGGGAGCGCCGCGCGGAAATCAGCCGCAAAACGAACGAGACGGATATCCGGCTGCAATTCGCGGTGGACGGCACGGGGAAGTCCGAGCTGGAAACGGATGTGCCGTTCTTGAACCATATGCTGGACTTGTTTACGAAGCACGGCCATTTTGATTTGTCTGTGCAGGCGCGAGGCGACATTGAGATCGACGATCATCACACGGTCGAGGATATCGGCATCTGCCTCGGGCAGTGCCTGCGGGAAGCGCTCGGCGACAAGCGGGGCATCAAGCGCTATGCGAGCGTGTTTATCCCGATGGACGAAGCGCTCGCGCAGGTCGTCATCGACGTCAGCAACCGGCCGCACTTTGAATACCGCGCCGAGTATCCCTCGGACCGGGTCGGCAGCTTCGATGTGCAGCTCGTCCATGAGTTCCTCTGGAAGCTGGCGCTGGAAGCGCGGATCACGCTGCACGTCATCGTCCATTACGGACAGAACACGCATCATATGATCGAAGCTGTGTTCAAGGCGCTCGGACGGGCTATCGACGAGGCGACAAGCCTGGATCCCCGCGTGACGGGCGTGCCGTCGACGAAGGGAGTGCTGTAGGTGACGATCGCCATTGTCGACTACGGGATGGGCAATTTGCACAGCGTCAGCAAGGCGGTGGAGCGCCTCGGTTTTGAGGGGCTCGTTACGGGCGACGCGGATGCCATCCTCGGCGCGGACGGCGTAGTGCTGCCGGGCGTCGGCGCCTTCGGCGACGCGATGGAGCACCTGCGCGCCTCGGGCCTGGACGGCATGGTGCGGCAGGCAGCCGCGGCGGGGGTGCCCCTGCTCGGCATCTGCCTCGGCATGCAGCTGCTCTTCGGCGAGAGCGAAGAGCATGGGCGCAACGCAGGCCTCGGCCTACTGCCGGGCCGGGCGGTGCGCTTTGCCGGCGGCAGTGCCGGCGCCGACGCCGAAGGCGGCGTTCGCGGCGGCCTGAAGGTGCCGCACATGGGCTGGAACCGGCTGGAGTTCCTGCAGCCGGACAATCCGCTCCTGGCGGGCCTGGAGGAGGGACACGTGTACTTCGTCCACTCCTACCACGTGCTCCCGGAGCGGAAGGAAGACCTGCTCGCCGTAACGGATTACGGTCACCCGGTCACGGCCATCGTGGGCCGGGGTAACGTGTACGGCATGCAGTTCCACCCCGAGAAGAGCGGTGAGCTCGGGATGGGACTGCTGCGCAACTTCCTGGCGCTGGCGGAACGTGCGGGGGTGGAAGGCGACCGGCGGTTAGGCTAATAGACATCAGGCGATGAAAATTAACGGGACTACTTCCCGTTAATTTGACGCTGCCAGAGTTGCAAAGGCGATTACCTGGAAAAGTTCCCGCTAATCGGCCTGAATTTAGGGTTTTCCAAGCTTGGGTCGCAAAATAGATGGAGTTTCTCCAGCTAATCGGTATGAAAGGGACTTAGGCGATCATTTTAATGGGAGGTTTTCCTGTTAAATCAGTTTTAGCTACATCAGCGACATCAGTTATATTAGTTTCGATTAGTTGCATCAATTTGCACTATAACTTATAGATGTATATTTACTAGATAGCGGGAGGAACCGACATGTCTTCATTCGTGATATATCCGGCCATCGACATCCGGGGCGGGAAATGCGTACGCTTGGTACAGGGGGATTATGCCCGCGAGACGGTATACAATGAAAATCCGGTTGAGGTGGCCCGTTCCTGGGAGGCGCAGGGCGGCTCCTTTATTCACCTGGTCGATCTGGACGGGGCCAAAGCGGGGCATCCGGTGAACGACGCGTTGATCGGCGAGATCGCCCGCCGTGTGCAGGTGCCGGTACAGGTCGGCGGCGGCCTGCGGACGCTGGCCGATGTCGAGCGGCTGTTGGGGCTCGGCGTCAGCCGGGTCATTATCGGCACCGCGGCGATCGAGGACCGCGCGTTTACCGAAGCGGTGCTCGGCACATACGGCGACAAGGTCGCCATCGGAATCGACGCGCGGAACGGTTTTGTGGCGACGCGCGGCTGGCTGGAGACGTCCGAGGTTCAGGCCGAGGTGTTGGCCAAGGAGCTGGCGGCCAAAGGGGCGGAGACGTTTATTTTTACCGACATCTCCCGGGACGGCATGATGCAGGGACCGAACGTGGAAGCGATCCGTTCGTTGGCGCAGGCTTCCGGACGTACCGTGATCGCCTCCGGCGGCGTGACCGTCCAGGATGATTTGTTGAAGCTGGCGGCTTACGCGGATCAGGGGATCGGCGGCGCGATTGTCGGCAAGGCGCTCTACACGGGCAGCATCGATCTGGCTGAGGCCATCGCCGCGATTTCGGGCGGCGTGAACTAGAAAAAGGAGTGGAAAGCTATGCTGGCAAAGCGAATTATCCCGTGCCTGGACGTCAAGGACGGGCGGGTCGTCAAAGGCGTGAACTTCGTCAATCTCCGCGATGCCGGCGATCCGGTCGAACTGGCCGCGCTGTATGACCGGGAGGGAGCCGACGAAATCGTGTTCCTCGATATCTCGGCTTCCAATGAAGGCCGGGCTACGATGATCGAGGTCGTCCGGCAGACCGCCGGGGAAATCGCCATTCCGTTTACGGTCGGCGGCGGGATCTCCCAGGTGGACGACATGAAGCGCATCCTGCGGGCCGGAGCCGACAAAATCGGCATTAACACGGCGGCGGTGCTGAATCCGCAGCTGATCTCGGACGGGGCCCGGCGCTTCGGTTCCCAGTGCATCGTCGTGGCGGTGGACGCCAAGTTCAACCCCGAGTGGGGAGAATGGGAAGTCTACACGCACGGCGGGCGGAAGGCGTCCGGCATCAAAGCGCTGGAATGGGTTAAGGAAGCTGAATCGCGGGGCGCGGGCGAGATCCTGCTGACCAGCATGGATGCCGACGGGACGAAGGACGGCTTCGATCTGCCGCTGACGCGGGAGGTCAGCCGGTCCGTGACGATTCCGGTGATCGCCTCGGGCGGGGCCGGGAAGCCGGACGATTTTTACGAGGTATTTACGGAAGGACTGGCTGATGCGGCGCTGGCGGCGACGATTTTTCACTATAAGGAGATCGCGGTGCCGGATTTGAAGCGGGATTTGAAGTCCAGAGGGGTGGAAATACGATGACGGAACAACAAGGATTGCGGCTGATGGTGCCGTTGGAGGAGCTGGAGCAAGCGATCAAGTGGGACGCGGACGGACTCGTGCCGGCGATCGTGCAGGATGCGGAGAGCCGGGACGTGTTGATGATGGCCTATATGAACCGGGAGTCGCTGCGAAAGTCGGTGGAAACGGGGCAAACCTGGTTCTGGAGCCGCTCCCGCTCCGAGCTGTGGAACAAAGGAGCTACGTCGGGAAACACCCAGCACATCCGCGCGTTGCGGTTTGACTGCGACGGGGATACGCTGCTTGTTGAAGTCGACCGGAGAGGCCCGGCGTGCCATACCGGGGAGGACAACTGCTTCTACCGCACGGCGGCGGTTGGAGAGGCATACCGGGGGACGACGGGCTACACGATATTCGAACCGGCGGCTCCACAAACGGAGCGCGGCGGGGATGATAGTGCCCGGTTCACGGTGTTGGCCGAACTGGAACGCCTGATCGCCGAGCGATACGCGGAGCGGCCGGAAGGCGCGTACACGACGTATTTGTTCGAGAAGGGCCTGGATAAAATTTTGAAAAAAGTCGGCGAAGAGACCGCCGAATCGATCATCGCCGCGAAGAACGGAGACAACGACGAGCTGCGGTACGAGGTCAGCGACTTGATCTATCACCTGCTCGTGCTGCTGCGCCAGCGCCAATTGCCGTTGGACGACATCATGCGGGAACTGGAGCGCCGCCATGAACGGCCGCGCCGGGATTAGGCGGGTGATGGGCGCATGCTGATCGACTACCATACGCACCACGCCCGCTGCGGGCATGCCGTCGGCTCGCTTGAGGAGTACGTGCGGCGGGGGATCGAGATCGGACTTTCGCAGATCGGGTTGTCCGACCACATGCCGCTGCTGCATGTCGATCCGGCGGCTTACTACCCGGAAATGGCCATGCCGATGGAAGAACTTCCCCGCTATGTGGAGGAGGCTTTCGCTCTGAAAGAGAAGTACCAGGGTCAAATCGACGTCCGGGTCGGCCTGGAAGGCGACTACATTGAAGGCTGGGAAAAACAGATCGAGTCCATCGTCCGTGCGTATCCTTGGGATTACGTGATCGGATCGGTGCATTTTCTCGGCGAGTGGGACGTATCCGACTTCCGTCAGGTTCACCACTGGGAAGGGCAGGATGTGTTCGCCGTTTACGAGCGGTACTATGACGCGGTGGCGAAGGCCGCCGCGACAGGGTTCTATGACATCATGGGCCACCTGGATGTCATCAAGCGCTTCGGCCACCGGCCGGACGCCGCCCGTCAGGCGGAGACGGAGGCGCTGGAGCGCCGGGCTCTGGAAGCGGTACGGGCGGCCGGTGTGGCGATGGAGCTGAACGCCTCCGGGCTGTCGAAGCCGGTGGCGGAGATGTTCCCGAGCCGCCGGGTGCTTGCGACCGCGATCGAGATGGGCATCCCGCTCACGGTAGGGTCGGACGCGCACGATCCGATGAAGCTGAGCGAGCATCTGGACAAGGCCAGAGCGCTTCTTCATGAACTCGGCGTACGAGAGCTGGCCACGTTTGAGAAGCGCAGCCGCAAAATGATTCCATTGACGCTGTAGACCGACCGGCGGTAGGCTCAAATAACTCTGCGCCTCATGTTAGATGAAGGACGATTCACCCGTCCCTAACGTGGGGCGTTTCTTTTTAGGGTTTGGGTCTGCTCGAACAGGGCCCGGTGCCGAGAATAGCCTGCCTGGTCTCCGACTTAGCGGTCTTTAGGGGCGCTATTATGTCGAATTTGGCTCTTCGGTGTGAAATAGAGGTCATTTGGGTCCTTATTTTTAGAGAAAGTCCGGCAAAAACCGGATTTTTGAGCTCGCACCAGGGAAATAGGGCCCTTTTTAGCCGCTATTCTTCCCGAAAAAGCGAATCTGGGCGAAATAGCAGCCCAAAACGCCGCTATTATAGCGGACGGCCAAAGAAAGTTGCGGACCGTCGCACTATGTCAGGTTTAAGTGCAACGCCAGTGCTGATTTGGGGTCCGCCCAAGGGAAATAAGGACCTTTTTGACCCCTATTATGCCCGTGGTTTCCGGTCCGGTTCACCTACCCTCTTTTACCTCCGTCTAAAGATACGTTTAATTACCCAAATGGCGAAGGCGGCCAAGGCTACCAGGAACCCTAGGGAGATCAGCGTATTTTCCCAAACAAACGACATGGTTAAAAAACCCCCTCTTCTTTAGTGCAATACCCATATTATACCACCTCTTCCTTCCGGTATCTTCTCCCACATTCCCGAACTGGCTGCTTATCCTGCAAAAACCGTTATTTTCTCCCCGTTTTTTCCGTGGGAGGACAGCTTTCACTATGGTATACTGTGAGTTGAAAAGAAGAATTGAAGTAAGAATAGGGAGGTGCCTTGTTTGAAAGAAAATAGAGAGCTGAAGGGGAAGCGGGATAATGTACTGCCGATCTCGATGGATGCGGGCTTTTTCTTCGAGCGGGCTGTCTCTTCATTGGACCGTTACCACTACGACAAGGCATTAAAGTATTTTCGCAAAGCTGTAGAGTATGAACCGAACAATCCGGTAAACCATTGCAATATGGCGGGGATTTTGTCGGAAATGGGGGACTATGAGGCATCCAACGCCGCACTGTCCGTCGTTCTGGAGGAAATCGACCCGAATATGACGGAATGTTATTTTTATATGGCAAATAACTATGCGAATATGGAAATGTTTGAAGCGGCGGAAGAAGCGCTGGTTACGTATTTGGAGAAAGACGCCAGCGGGCAGTTTTTGACGGAGGCGGAAGAGATGATGGAGCTGCTCCAGTATGAGCTGGAGCGTCCGACGAAGCTGAAGAGCATCAAGGCGATGGAGGGCGTCGTCGAGCATGACCGGGCCCGCGAGCTGCTGGAGGAGGGCAAATTCGCCCAGGCGGTGAAGCTGCTGGAGGAGATCGTCCGGAAGCATCCGGATTTCCATGCGGCCCATAACAATCTCGCTCTGGGCTACTACTATCTCGGCCGGTTTCAAAAGGCGATGGATACCATTGAAGAGGTGCTGGACAAAGAACCCGGGAATCTGCACGGGCTTTGCAATCTGGCGATATTTTATCAGCACGCCGGGGAAATGGGCGCAATGCTGGAGCTGGGAGAGCGCCTGCGCAAAATCGTCCCGTTTCACCAGGAACATGTGTTTAAACTGGCGACAACGATGGGGATTTTGGGCCAGCACGAGGCGGCTTATACGCACTTCAAACGGCTGCTGCGGGATGAAACGATGGAGCGTGATCCTTCGTTGTACCATTACGCGGCGGTCGCGGCGTACCAAATCGGACGCATTGACGAAGCCAAGCGGCTGTGGCGGCAGGTCCATAAGCTGGATCCGGCCAGCGGCGTTGCCGATTATTATTTAAAAGCGATGGAATTCCAAGACGAAGCGGGTCAAGGCCCCGAGTCCGATCCCTCGGAGAATCGGCAATCCGGGCCCCTTACGGTTAGCTATCATTATCATCTTCCTTTTGAAGAGCAGTTTAAGCAATGGGACACTTCACCGGAGAGCTTGGCGGCCGAAATTACGGAAAATCCGCTGGTGCGGTCCTCCTTTTTCTGGGCGCTGCGGCACGGCGACTACAAAACGAAGCTGCAGGTCATTCAGGCGTTCAGCCTGATTGCGGACCGGGAAGTGGAGGAGGCGTTAAAGGCCTTCTTACTCGAGCCGGAGGAGGACTCCTATTTGAAGGAGATCGCCTTGTTCGTCCTTCGCAATCTGGGTGTGGATAACCCGCTTCCGGTCATCTCCGGGGAGCAGACGAAACTGGTCGATCCCAGTCGGGTAGCTTCAAATCTGCCCGTATGGAAGAGCGAATGGCAGGCCGTCGTCGATCTGGCGATGGGGCACATGAAACGCCGCTTCGATCTCCAGCAGCAGCATGATCTGGAGACGTTGTGGGCGGAGTTTCTAACTCTAGTCTACCCGGAAACCCCGGCGATTACGCATATCGAGGGATGGGCCGCGGCGCTGGAATATTTGACGGCCAAAATCCATCGCCGACCGGTAACTTATGAAGCGGTGGCGGAGCGTTACGGTATTTCGGCCTCGACGGCGCGCCGTTATACCCGGCGGATCGATGAGGTTTGCGGGGTCAAGAAGAAGATGGAGTCGATTTTCCCCTCCGTTCAATAGATACGGCCCGGCAAGCGGGTAAAGGGGGGCCAACTTGGGTAAAACTTAGTATAAGTGTGGGTTCTTGCAGCAGAGTTTAGACTTAAGCGGAACAGCTAATATGCGAGTTACATATTCAAGGAGGAGGCAATCATGTACAAATCGATTGTGATCGGAACCGGCCCCGCGGGGCTTACGGCGGCCATCTATCTGGCCCGCGCGAATCTGAAGCCGCTGGTCATCGAAGGAATTCAGCCGGGCGGTCAATTGACGACAACGACGGAAGTGGAGAATTTTCCGGGATTCACCGATGGTATTCAAGGCCCGGTTCTGATGGATAACATGCGCAAGCAAGCCGAGCGTTTCGGTGCGGAGTTTCGGAGCGGCTGGGTGGAGCAGGTGGACTTTTCGAACCGCCCGTTTAAAATCCGGATGGAGGGCGGCGATACGCTGGAGGCCGAAACTATTATTATCTCGACCGGGGCGTCGGCCAAGTATCTGGGTATCCCGGGCGAGCAAGAGAATGTGGGCCGCGGAGTAAGTACTTGCGCCACATGCGACGGCTTTTTCTTCCGCGGGAAAAAAATCGTCGTGGTCGGGGGCGGTGATTCGGCGATGGAGGAAGCGAGCTTCCTGACGCGCTTTGCTTCCAGCGTCACGCTGGTGCATCGGCGCGAGGAGCTGCGGGCCTCCAAGATCATGCAGGACCGCGCCCGCGGCAACGAGAAGGTCCAGTGGGCGCTCAACCGCACGCCGATCGCCGTCGTCACGGACGAGAACGGGACGGTCAAAGGCCTGCAGGTCCGCAACAACGTTACGAACCAGGAGGAACTGGTGGAGGCGGACGGGGTGTTCGTGGCCATCGGGCATACGCCGAACACGAAGTTCCTGGGGGATGCGATCCGGACCGACGAACAGGGCTACATCGTCGTAAAGCCGGGGACGACGGAAACGAACATCCCCGGGGTGTTTGCCTGCGGCGACGTTCAGGATACCCGCTATCGCCAAGCGATCACGGCCGCAGGTTCGGGCTGTATGGCGGCGATGGATTGCGAGAAGTACCTGGAAGGCAGCATGGTACATGACTGGAGCGAAACGCTGAACAAGTAAGACCCGATAGAACGAATAAAGCCTCCTTCCGGTTGCCCGGTACGGAGGCTTTATTCGTTATGCTCAAATCCACCCTTTCTCCTCCGCCAGCCGGACGGCTTCGATCCGGCTTTTGACATCCAGTTTGTTCAATGTTTCGGAGATATAGTTGCGGACGGTCCCGTAGGACAGGTGGAGCTGGAGGGCGATTTCCCCGGCGCTGCGCCCTTCGGCGGCGAGCCGGAGGATGTCCTGCTCCCGCGGAGTGAGCGGATTCTCCTCTCGCAGGCTGCCGAACACGAGCTCGGGCGACACTTCCAGATGCCCCGCCATCACCCGGCGAATCGCTTCGGCCAGCTTGTCGCTGGACTCGTCCTTGAGCAGATAGCCGTTTACTCCCGCTTTGGCCGCACGCTCAAAATACCCCGGCCGGGCAAACGTGGTCAGTATAATGATGCGGCATGGCGAGCCCGCGGCCTTCAGCCGCTCGGCGACATCCAGCCCGCTCATTCGCGGCATTTCGATGTCCATCAGGCAGACATCGGGCCGCAGCCGCTCGATCAGCTCCCAGGCTTCGGCCCCGTCAGCCGCCTGTCCGATGACCTCCAGGTCGTCCTCGAGATCGAGCAGGGACGCGAGCGCCCCCCGCAGCAGGCGCTGATCTTCCGCGATGACGATACGGATCATACGGTTTCACCTTCCTTCCGGTCTTTCACAATAAGCGGCACGCTAATACGCAGCAGGGTCCCTCGGGAAGGCCCCGACTCCACCGTCAGCGAGCCTTCGATCAGGGAAAGTCGCTCCGCCATGCCCTTCAAGCCATTCCCCGGGCGCAGAGCTCCGGTCAGGGCACTCTCCCGTTCGGATGGCAGCCCGATCCCGTCATCCTCGACGGAGAGCAGCACCACCGCGTCGGTGATGTCGATCGTCACGCGGCAGCGGCTGGCTTCGCTATGCTTCACGATATTGGTCACCGCTTCCTTAAGACACATGGCGAGGATGTTCTGCGTCAAATCGGACAGGCCCTCAAGCCCGGCGTCCCCTTCCACCCGTAGGGAGATATCGGCCGAACGCAGCATTTCCTGCGCCTCCGCTATCCCTTCCGCCACCGAGATGGCGCGCATATCGGAGACCAGCTCCCTGACCTGGCGCAGCGCCGCGCGGGAGGTCCGTTGAATTTCAAGGGCTTCCGTCTGGGCTCGTTCCGGGTCCTTGACCACAAGCTTCTCAACCAGTTGGCTCTTCAACGTAATGAGCGACAGCGTATGGCCGAGCGTATCGTGCAGGTCCCGGGCGATACGCATCCGTTCCTCGCGTTTGACCAGCTCTTTGATTTGCAGGTTGGCCTCTGCCAGCTCGCGTTCCAGACTCTGCTTGCGGGCCATGGAACGGATGCCGAACGGCGAGGCCAGCATTAGAGTGAAGAACGGCACCGTCATTATGAAATCGTCCGCCGTCATCCCACGAGCCGAAATCAGCATCGGTACGATCTCAACGACCGCAAACGCCCCCATAGCGACATTGAACTGCCGGTGATCGGTGTACCATCCGATAAAATTGGCCGTAAAGAAACCCATGTACAAATTATAGGGCGTATAGAACAAGGACAGCGCGGCGATTAAAGCCAGCTGCAGAGCGAGCCAGAGGGAGAAGGCTTTTCCGGTGACCGTATAAAGCTGGCGGTAAGTCACGATAAACAGGGCGATCATGGCGTAGCCGAGGACCAATTTCAAGCCGGTCTCATGCCGGATGTTGAAAAGGGGCAGCGCAATATAAATCAGCCACATGTAAGGAAACAGGCCGTATTTTCTCGGAAACAGCTGAAACTTCCCGACAGGGTTATTTTGCAAAACTATACCACTTCCTGTTTTTTTCGAATATACGTGGATAGTACCATAAACAGGAGAAAATAGCCCAGCAAAATCAGCACATTCCTCCACTCCGGCGCCTGTCCGCGAATGATTTCCCAGGCTCCGTTGCCGTAGTTGTACGAAGGAAGCCATTTGCCGATCAGCTGCATAAACTTGGGGAGGATCTCGATCGGCATCCACATGCCGCCCAGCACGGCCAATGCCAGATAGACCCCATTGCTGACGCCGCTGGCCGTATCGGCCCGCTTCATCGTTCCGATCAGCGTCCCGATCGCCAGGAACGGCAGCGAACCGGCGAGAATCCACAGTCCGCAGGAAATCCAGGTCAGCGCGGGCAGCGAGACGCCGTTAATCAGGCAGCCGGCCGCAAAAATAAAAAGAATGGATATCAAATGCATACAAGTTTGGCCGATCATTTTGCCGAGAAAATAAATCCATCCCGGGAGCGGAGTCACCCGCATGAACGTCGTCCATCCTTGGGACCGCTCCTGCACCAGCCGGATGCCCAGCGTCATGATCGCCGAACCCATTACGCTGAAGGTCGTCATCGACATGAGATAGTGCGCCGCCCATTCCGCGGGCTCCCCGTTTCCGGCATTCACCACCCGGGTGAAAATGAAATAAAACATCACGGGCATCAGCAGGGACCAGAAAATATAGTAGGGGTTGCGAAATACGCGCAGCAACTCGGCTTTGCATTGGCTTAAAAGCAGCTTCATCGTTATTTGGCCTCCTTCAGGTTTAATGTCAATTGTTCAAAAGCCTCGTCCAGACGCCCCTGCTCGGTTCGAATATCCCGTACTCCGAGGTTCTGAGCGAATAGAGCCGCCAGCGTCACATCCGTATCCTCCGTGGCCAGATAAATCCGCCCGTCCTTGTCGTAGCACTCCGATACCATCGGCAGCCGGCGAAGTTTCTCCCGGAGATCGGGCCCTTCGTCCCGCGGCAAAACCGATACGGCCCGCTTGACGATCCGGGACTTGATTTCTTCCGGCGTGCCGTCCGCCACGATACTTCCCTGGTGGAACAGCAGGATCCGATCGGCATTATCGTCGGCTTCCTGAAGGTAATGCGTCGTAAAAATCACCGTTTTTCCCAGAGCGGCGAGTTCCCGTACCCGGTCCCAGAAACGGCGGCGGGCCGAGATGTCCAGCCCCACGGTGGGCTCATCGAAAAAGAGCAAATCCGGGTTCCCGGCCATGGCGAGGGCGAAGCCGAGATTGCGTTTCTGGCCGCCGGAGAGCTTCTCCGCAAACCGCTTCAAATCGCCTTCCGCAAGCCCGGTGAGCCGCACCAAAGTTTCCATATCAAGCGGGTTCGGGTAATAGCTGCGCACGAGTTCCAATACTTCCTTCACCCGGAGCCGGTCCATGACGCTGACCTCCTGCAGCATGGCCCCGGTTCTTTCGCGGACCGTCCGGTCTTTCGGCGGTTTGCCGAACAGCCGGATAGTGCCCTCCGTGGGCTCCAGCAGGCCGAGCATCATGGAGATGGCCGTGGTTTTTCCGGCGCCGTTTGGCCCCAATATGGCGATGATGTCGCCTTTATCGATGCGGAAGGAGATGCGGTTGACCGCTTTTTTGTCTTTAAACGTCTTGCTGACCTGGTTTACTTCTAGTATCGATTCCATGGGTACGCCTCCGTTGATTGTTCTTGATTCCCTTGATTTCAATGTACAGGACGGAGGAGGTAAGCGTTAGTTAGGAGTGTCAGGTTAGGAGGGTGACAATTGTCACGAAAAAAACCGTTCGTCTCCGCAGCCTTTTCGGGGCTTATCGGTACGAACGGTTTTGATCTTTCCGGCGGTCCTAGATCGCTAAATCTCTTTGCGGCGGAAATAAATCAGGCCGGCGGCAAAGAAGAGGATGAAACTGCCGAGCACGGTGATCATCAGATTTTCCAGCGGCAGGTTGAATGCCCCGTAGCTCTCCATGCCTTTCGGCATCATGGCGAGAACGGGCTGGGCCCAGGGATAGAACGGGCCGTAGGTGCTGGAGTTGACGATCAGCATGTTCGGAATCGTCAGGGACACGTTGATGGCCAGCGGAGCCGCGAAGCTTGCCCAGGTCAACGAGACGCCAAGCTGCAGCGCGACCAGCGGCAGGCAGGCGATCCAGCCGCCGAGCTGACTGCCGATCAGCATGCTCCAAGGAATCGGGGCGTCAAAGCCCTGAATCTTGCCCGCCACCAGGATCGCGGCCAGGAAGATCAATTGGCAGACGGCCAGCAGGCCGGCCACGACGGAGAACTTGGCCAGATAGACGGAAGTGCGGGAAACCGGAAGAACGAGAAGCTGTTTCCAGCCGCCTCCGGTATGCTCGTAACGGCACAAGAAAGCCGGGAGCAGACCGGAGATTATAGGCAGGAACAACATACCGTGGAGGATGGACATCGTTCCGGCGATCACCGTCCACGGATCGGTTCCCTCCGGCGGATTGGAGAGCACGCCGATCAGGATCGAGAGGACGGGACTCGCCAGCAGAACCAGCCAAATCCGCGATTTCGACATTTTTAGGCGTTCCGACGACAGGACGCGAAAAAAGGTGACCATCTAATCCACATCCTTTCGGTTAAAATGCATCAGACCCATGAACATGATCAGGAAGCCGGTGACGACTCCCGCTCCGATAAACCATTCCGCATGGGGTCCTTCGTAACTAAAGCGCGGCCAATTGAGCGGAAAGAATTCCGACAGCTGGGAGGCGAAGGGCGAGATCAGCGCCAGGGCGACGCCGAGCGAGACCGGCAGCGATTGATTGCGGAACGTCAAGGACAACCACAGCTGGAGCGCCAATAATGGCAGGGCGCCCAGAAAGGGAAGAAAGCCGACTTTCACCAAAGTTTCGACGGGAATGTCCGTGCCGAAACCGAGCGCCAAACCGAGGAGCGCGGTTCCGATCGGCAGCAGCAGGCACGAAACCGTCAGCAGCAAAAAGCAAAGCGTAAACTTGGCGCTGAACACCGCCGTCCGCGAGATCGGCAGCGCGAGCAGCTGCTTCCAGGAGCTCGTCTGATGCTCGACGTTGGCGACGAGCGAGCTGACCAGCGTGACGCCCAGGTAGAGGGCGATGGGGACGAAGTCAGCCACATTATCGATCAGCCCTTCCCAAAGGTGACCCGCATACTGTCCTTTCAGATAATCCAGCCGCAGCCCGAAGTTCAGCGCCTGCATCGCCACCAGCCCGATCGGGGCCAGGAAAATCAAAAACCAGATCCCCTTGCGCCGGATTTTCAGAAAGTCGGAGGACAACGAGCGCAACATCATGGCCGGCTCCCCTCCCCGATCACCTGCATAAAGATGTCTTCCAGCGATTTCTTGTTCTGCTCGACCCGGTAAATGTCATGCCCGTTTTCGACAAGCCTTTTCACGAGCAGGGCGACCTGCGGATCCTTCATCCCCGGGAAGACGAGCGTCCCCTCCTTCAGGGTCCCCGAGGCCCCCATATCGCGGGCCAGCCACAGCGCCGAGTCCGGTTCCGAAACCACGAGTTCCATATCGTGCGAGGCCTGAAGCTTGAGATTGTGGATCGTGTCCTGGAACACCATGCGCCCTTCGCGGATGATGCCGACCCGGTTGGCCATTTGCTCGACTTCGCCGAGCAGGTGGCTCGAGACGAGGACGGTAATGCCGTATTGACTTGGCATGCTTTTGATCAGCTCGCGAATCTCATGAATCCCGGCGGGATCCAGTCCGTTGGTCGGCTCGTCAAGAATGAGCAGATCCGGGCTGCCGAGCAGGGAGGCCGCGATGCCGAGCCGCTGCTTCATACCGAGCGAGTAGCCTTTCACCGGGCGGCGGGCTTCGCCGCTCAGCGAGACGATTTCCAGCACCTCGTCGATGCGGGACTTCGGCGTCCCCAGAATCCGGCGGATCGCTTCCAGATTGTCGATGGCGTTCAGATGGCCGTAGTAGGACGGATATTCTACCAGGGAGCCGATGCGGCGCAGGATCTCCAGCTTCTCCTTGCGGAGATCGCGACCGAATATCCGAATCGAGCCCTCACTGGGCTGGATCAAGCCGAGCAGCATGCGGATGGTCGTGGTTTTCCCCGCGCCGTTCGGGCCGAGAAACCCGTAAATGTCGCCCTTGGCGATCTCCAGGTTCAGATGATCGACGGCATAACGCCCTTTGTATTTTTTCGATAAGTCTTCCGTTTGAATAATCATTTCACTCACGTGGTATCACCTCGGTAACTATCATAGCTGCCGAAGGTTAAGAGTGAAGGGGGGCCGAGTTTAAGTTTTGGTTAAGATTCGAGGGACAGGCGCTCCATCAGCCAATCTTGATAATAGCGATCAAATTCCTGCAAATCTGCATGCTTTTTTCTAGTTCGGGGCCGAAAATTCAAAATCCCTGCGATTCTGCAGGAATTTTCGACGAAACCGACTCGCTTCTCTAAAATCGCTAGAAATAGCTGCAGATTTGCATCTTTTTTCGCATTCGCGCGGAGATCGGCCTAAATACCTGCAGATTTGCATCTTTTTGAGTTGGAAGGTGGGTGGAAGTGCGGCACGGGAAAAAAGCCTGCGAATTCTCGCAGGCTTTTACTCGCCAGGCATTTACTTTACGAGCGGGCTTGGGGCCGCCGTAAAGATATAGGTTCGCGTGCCGCGCTCCGCCGTTGACTCCGTTTCCCGGCACAGATTCATCTCCCGCAGCAGCAGATCGACGATCTGCAGGCCGAGGCCGGCTCCCTTGGAGGGGGAGACGGCGCCAAGGCCGGGGCCGCGGTCGGCGATGACCAGCGCGGGCTTGCCGTGCCGCTCCGCCAGCGAGATGCCGACGTACCCGCCGGAGCGGGCGTGCCGGACCAGGTTCTGGAACAGGTTGTCGAGCACGCGGCGAAAGCCCTGCTCGTCAACGTTCCAGATCAGCGGTTCGTCCGGCAGGTCGATGTCGGCTTCGATGCCCGCCTTTTCCCACAGCGGGTACCAGGCGGCGGCGCTGACGCGGACGATGCGGAGGACGTCCCGATCCTCCGGGTTCAGAGCATACCTGCCGCTGGAGAGCAGGTTGTAGGAGAGAAGATGGTCGATCAGCGTGCCGAGATCCTTGATTTTGACTTCCATCAGCGCCAGGACTTCGCGGCCCTGCTCGGACAGCGGTTCCTTGCGGAACGAGTAAAGCTGTCCGCCAAGCACCGTCAGCGGAGTACGCAAATCATGCGACAGGTTGCCGATCAGGTTCTTGCGGAGCTCCTCCTCCTCCCGCTCCCGCTGCCGGCTCTGGCCAAGCTCGTCGACCATCCGGTTAAACGCCTGTTCCAGGCGGCCGATCTCATCCGGGCGGCCCTCGGCGATCCGTACCGGCAGCCCGTTAGGTCCCGTCCGGGCCATCCCCGTTTCAAGGCGAAGCAGACGGGTCCGGATATCCCGGAAGAACAAGTAGGAAATCAGGATGAAAAACGCAAACATCATGAACATAAACAACCCGTAAAAGCGGGAGTCCCCGTTTCGCTCGGTCGACGATTTGTACATATGGGCCCGAGGGAGCTCAAAGACCATAAAGCCTTGGTTCCCCGGACTTTTCTTGGAACCGATAAAAGCCACGATTGTAAAAGGATCGCCGTTGACGGCCCTTTTCATATAAGCTATCGCGTCCTCCGCCGACCACTTGGCCGGCAGACCGCTCCGTTCAGGCAGCTGGAGGCGGGTCTGACCCGCGCTGTCGACCCAGAACAGGGAGGCGTCGGGGTATTCCCGCTTCAGCTGCCGGAGCCTTTCATCAATCGCTTGCGGGGCTTTTCCCCCTAGAGCCTGGGCTTCTCCGTGCCACATGGTTTCCAGATCCAGCCCCGACCCGTAATCGCGCACCGTTTCCGCGGTCCCGGGAGCCGGAGGGAAAAGCAGCCGATTAACGCCCCAGGAAGCCGCAAAGCTGACGGGAATCAGGATCGGGACGAGAACGAGGGCAAACCCGATGATGATCAGATAACGGGACAGCAGGGAGTTCCGGAACTTGGTTTTGACGTAAGGCTTCATGCCCGCACCCGGTACCCGATCCCCCGGATCGTCTCAATGATTTCCGGCGACGCCGGGTCCCGTTCCAGCTTCTCCCGCAGATGGCGGATGTGGACCATCAGGGTTTTGTCGCCGTCCAGATAAGGTTCTCCCCAGACCGACTCGAAGATTTGCTCCTTGGTCATGATCTGGCCGAGATGGCGCAGCAAGTATTGAAAAATGTGAAACTGCTTGCCGGTCAGCACGATTTCCTCGCCGCTCTCCCGGTTCTTGATGATGTTCTCCTTCTCGTAGATCAGCAGATGGCCGAGCTGGAGCGGTTCGGCGGAAGGGGCCCCGCTGCGCCGCAGCAGTACCTCGACCCGGGCGGCCAGCTCGTCCGGATGAAACGGCTTCGTGAGGTAGTCATCGGCGAACTGCAGTCCCTGCAGCTTGTCGTCGATGGAGGTCCGGGCGGAGAGCATCAGGATCGGGAGGCCGGGATATTGTTTCTTCAGCCGCTGACCGACCGTGAACCCGTCCAGACCGGGCAGCATGACATCCAAGATGGCCAACTGGCATGAGGCGGCCTCGTCGACTGCCCGATCCCCGTTGGTCAGCCAGATGACGCCGTACCCGCGTTCCCGCAGGTCTTGATGCACCCAGTCCCCGATTTCTTTTTCATCTTCAATATATAGAATCGTCTTCTCATGGATCATCCGAGATCATTCCTTTCCGACTCTATTGTGGCAAATTCATAGAAAAAAAGAAACTCCGACGACTATATAAATTGAACGAGGAGTCCGCGTAGGCAGCGGCTGAATTAAATGAATATCTCCCGTTAATTCGGTGTCTATCCGGAAGTAGAGGTCATTTAGCTGGAATATTTCCCGCTAATTTCTTCTGAAAAGCGTGTCTCAGCGGTTGGACCGCAAAATAAATGGAGTTTTTCCATCTAAATCGGACTCAAGGACCAAGTTTGAAAAATTAGCGGGAGGTTTTCCCGTTAATGCATACATAGCAACCCGGCAAAAACCAAGTGATTCTAATCACAAGCCGAGCGGTTCGGCTGTGCTATTTTCGTAGTGAGAATTGTTATCAGTTAATTGAATCAGGCCCGTAACTGTCGGGTGGATCTGGCCATATGGATTTTAAATCACGAGGAGGATGAACGATGAGCGAGCTGATCAACAACCGGGAGCACGCTGTGCCGGAGCAGACCCGGCGCCAGGCTTTGTTGAAGGAAATAATCAAGGAGCTGCACGGGGGCAAGAGCGTGGACGAAGTGAAGGCCCGTTTCGAAGAAGCGGTGGGCGATGTCACGGTGGCGGAAATATCCGCCATGGAGCATGCGCTGATGGAGGAGGAGGGCATTCCGGTGGAGGAGGTTCAGCGGCTGTGCTCCGTGCATACGGCCATTTTTAAAGGCTCGATTGAAGAGATCCACCGTTCGTCCAGACCGGAGGAGCAGCCGGGACACCCGGTGCACACCTTCAAGCTGGAAAACCGCGAAATTGAGAAACTGGTGAATTTCAAACTGAGTTTGCATCTGGACAAATTCCGCAAAGAGGACGGCGAGGAGATCGTCTTCAAGTTGATCGAGGACCTGAACCTCCTGTTGGACTTGGATAAGCATTACAGCCGGAAGGAGAATCTTCTTTTTCCCTATCTCGAAAAGTATGGAATCTACGGGCCGACCAAGGTCATGTGGGGCGTGGATGACGCGATCCGGGCCATGATCAAGGAAGTTAAGGCCAACCTGATGTCCTACAACGGAGACAAGGAGATGATGTGTACCGATGTGGAGCGGATCATTCAGGAAGTCAACGCGATGATCTTCAAGGAAGAGAACATTCTGCTGCCGATGGCCCTGGAAAAGCTGACGGAGGACGAGTGGTTGAAAATCGCCCGGGAGAGCGACCAAATCGGCTTCTGCCTGACCGCCCCCGAGCGGGAATGGGTGCCGGAACGGGTTCCGTTGCCGGGGGCGGACGCGCCGGATGGGACCGGGCTGGCCGAAGGCGAAGCCGAAGCTGCGGCTGAGGCTCCCCGGGGCTTCGTCAAGTTCGAGACCGGCGTTCTTTCGGTAGAGCAGCTGGAAGCCGTGATGAACCACCTGCCGGTTGACCTGACGTTCATCGACGAGAACGATGTGGTGCGGTATTTCTCGCACGGCAAGGAGCGGATTTTCGCCCGCACGAAAGCAGTGATCGGCCGGACGGTGCAGAACTGCCACCCGCCGCAGAGCGTCCATGTCGTCAATGAGCTGCTGGCCGACTTCAAATCCGGCAAAAAGGATGCCGAAGATTTCTGGATTCCGTTTAAGGACAAATTTGTCTACATCCGTTACTTCGCGGTCCGCGCCGCGGACGGCCGCTACCTCGGCACGCTGGAGTTTACCCAGAACATCGCGCCGATCCGGGCGCTGGAAGGACAGAAGCGGATCTTGTCCTGAAGTTCCGAAATGACCGCCTTGGTCCCGCTGGATGCGGGTGCCGGGGCGGTTTCTTTTTCCTCTGGATGTGATAGTTGTCATATTGCTCGAAAGCCTTGTCCCTGCTGGATTCTTGGAGTCCCTCCCTTCTCTTGACCGAATGGGAGGGTTCGCTTATAGTGGGTACGTAGGTATATTACAATTCGTTATTATTTATAGAAAAAGGTGGCTTGTACAATGTCTGAAAAAATCTACATTGGTGTTGACCTGGGCGGAACCGCGATCAAAGTCGGCATCTGCAATGAGGAGGGCCAGCTTCTTCATACCTATGAAGGGCCTACCGAATCGGATAAAGGTGGGGAAGCGATCGTCAGCAACATCGAGCGTTACGTCCGTCTGATTGTGGAGGAATCCCCTTTCGAGTGGGAGCAAGTGGCTGGCGTCGGCGCCGGAGTGGCCGGCTTTACGAACGTGCGCGACGGGATCATTATTTTGGCGCCGAATGTAGGTTTGAAGGATTTCCCGATCCGTGAACTCCTGGAGAAACGGTTGGGCAAGCCGATTAAAATAGACAATGACGCCAATGTGGCGGCTTTGGGCGAAGCCTGGGGCGGCGCGGGGAAAGGCATCGACAACTGCGTATGCTATACGCTCGGAACGGGTGTCGGCGGCGGCATTATTATCGAAGGCAAAATCTATCAAGGTTTCTCGGGACTCGCGGGAGAACTCGGACATATGCATGTGGTGCCCGATCTGGAAGCGATTCAATGCGGCTGCGGCCAAATGGGCTGCCTTGAGACCGTTTCCTCCGCAACCGGGATTATCCGCATGGCCAAAGACGCTGTAGCGCGCGGCGAGCGAACATCCCTCTCGCTGGTCGAGAACATTATGGCGAAGGACGTCTTCGACGCGGCGAAGGCCGGCGACGAGCTCGCGGTTCGCATCGTAAGCCGGGCCGCTTTCTATCTCGGGAAATCGCTGGCCTCGGTGGCCGTGGTGTTGAATCCCGAGCTGTTCATTATCGGCGGCGGCGTTTCGAAAGCCGGGGACATTCTCTTCAACGAAATCCGCAGCGTCTTCGCGAAGCATGCGCCCGAACCGGTTCAAAAGGGCGTACAGATCGTTCCGGCCACGCTGGGCAACGACGCCGGAATGGTCGGCGCGGCGGGTCTGTTCCTTCGTTCCTGATAGCGATTCGAATCTTTAGTATAATATAATATATATAGAGGATTAGGAGAAATTGCGAGGAGGGAAAAGGATGCCGGAAAAAGAAGGTTCCCCGGTCGCCAATCTGTTGATTATCACGGGCATGTCCGGTGCCGGTAAGTCGCTGGCCGTACGCAGCCTGGAAGATCTCGGTTTTTTCTGCGTTGACAATTTACCCCCGGTGCTTATCCCGAAGTTTGCCGAACTGATCGAACAGTCCAAAGGGAAGATCGCCAAGGTGGCGCTGGTCATCGATCTGCGCGGCCGGGAATTCTTCACGGCCTTGTCGGAATCGCTGGCTTATATCCGCGACCATTTTACGATCAAGAGCGAAATTCTGTTCCTGGATGCCACCGACGCCATTTTGGTGCAGCGTTACAAAGAAAGCCGCCGACGCCACCCGCTCGCTCCGGAGGGCATGCCGCTCGACGGCATCCGCCTGGAGCGCAAAATGTTGGAAGAACTCAAAATGTCGGCCACGCAGGTGATCGACACGAGCAACATGAAGCCTGCGCAGTTGAAGGAGAAAATTATTTCCCGGTTCTCCCACCTGGAGAGCAGCAACTTATCCGTTAATATTACCTCGTTCGGATTTAAATACGGCATACCGATCGACGCGGACCTAGTGTTCGACGTCCGGTTTTTACCGAACCCGCATTATATCGAGCAGCTTCGTCCGCACACCGGACAAGACAGCGATGTATATGATTATGTTATGAAGTGGCCGGAAACCCAGGCTTTCCTGACCAAGCTGTTGGATATGCTGCACTTTCTGCTGCCTCAATATCATAAAGAGGGAAAAAGCCAGGTCATCATCGGCATCGGCTGTACCGGCGGCAAACACCGCTCGGTCGCCATCGCCGAATATTTGGGCCGGATGCTCGGAACCAGCGAAACGGAGACGGTTCGCGTCAGCCACCGGGACGAAGGCCGGGACCGGCATTAAGGGCCGCTTAGAAAATCAAGAGGTGAGTCAGAAGTGATCAATCGGGCCAAGGAAGAAAGAGTGCCGCGGATCGTCGTGATGGGCGGGGGAACCGGCTTATCCGTGATGCTTCGCGGATTGAAAGAAAGACCGCTCGATATCACGGCCATTGTTACCGTAGCGGACGATGGGGGCAGTTCCGGCATTCTGCGCAGCGAGCTGCAAATGCCGCCTCCGGGAGATATCCGCAATGTGTTGACCGCGTTGGCGGATGTGGAGCCGCTCCTGTCGGATATGCTAAGCTACAGGTTTGCTTCGGGGTCGGGCCTCGCGGGGCACAGCCTCGGCAACCTGATTCTCGCCGCGATTACCGATATATCCGGCGATTTCGTCACCGCCGTGCGGGAGCTGAGCCGCGTGTTCGCCGTCCGGGGACGGGTACTCCCCGCCGCGGGGCAGGCGGTCGTGCTTCACGCGGAGATGGACGACGGGACGATCATCACCGGGGAGTCCAAGATCCCCGAGGCCGGCGGCAAGATCAAGCGGATCTTTCTGGAGCCGGAGGAAGTGGAACCGCTCCCCGAAGCGGTCGATGCGATCCGTGAGGCCGATGCGATTCTGATCGGGCCCGGGAGTTTGTACACGAGCATCATTCCGAATCTGCTCGTGCCGAAACTGGCCGAAGCGGTGTTGGAGAACGAGAAGGCGATTAAAATTTTCGTCTGCAACGTCATGACGCAGCCGGGAGAGACCGACGATTATACGGTCAGCGACCATTTGCAGGCCGTATATGAGCATGTGGGGCATCATTTATTTGATTATGTCATTGTGAACGATGGAGAAATTCCGACCCAGGTTCAGGATTTCTATGCCGAAAAAGGCGCCAAGCCCGTTCAGGTCGACTGGGATGTGGTTACGGGCCGCGGCTATAAGGTGATTGCCGATACGCTGGTTTTATTCCGGCGATATTTGAGGCATGATGCGGACAAATTAAGCCATCATATTTATCAGTTGGTGCAGAACTGGATTTTACGAAAGAGGTGAGTCCCTTGTCGTTTGCGGCGCAAACCAAAAAAGAATTGACCATGGTCGAAGCCGATTCCTGCTGCGAGCAGGCGGAGTTGTCCGCCCTGATCCGGATGAACGGATCGGTACAGGTTTCGAACAAAAAGGTCATTTTGGATATATCGACGGAAAACGCCGCGATAGCAAGGCGGATCTATTCATTGCTGAAGAAGCATTTTCAAATTCATACGGAACTGTTGGTCCGTAAGAAGATGCGGCTCAAGAAGAACAACGTCTATATTGTTCGGATTCCGGGCCGGGTGCAGGAGATTTTGAAGGATCTGCGGATTGTCTCGGAGGGATTTATTTTCACGCCCGGGATTAATCCGGAGCTAACCCGGAAAAACTGTTGTAAGCGGGCTTATCTTCGGGGTGCCTTCCTGGCGGGGGGCTCGGTCAATAATCCGGAGGGATCGTCTTACCACCTTGAGATTTCGTCGATGTATGAGGAGCACTGCAAATCGCTGGTCGATCTGGCGAACGAGTTCCATTTGAACGCCCGCTGCATCGAACGGAAGAAAGGTTTTATTTTTTATATCAAAGAAGGCGAGAAAATCATCGAGCTGCTTAACATTATCGGAGCCCACCAGGCGTTGTTCAAATTTGAGGACGTACGGATTATGCGCGACATGCGCAATTCCGTGAACCGGATCGTGAACTGCGAAACGGCCAATTTGAACAAGACGATCGGGGCGGCGGTCCGGCAAATCGATAACATCAAGCTGCTGCAGAAGGAAGTGGGCCTCGAAAACCTGCCTGACAAGCTGCGCGAGGTGGCCGAGGTCCGGCTCGCCCATCCGGATATGAACCTGAAGGAAGTCGGGGAGCTGCTGAAGGGAACGGTCAGTAAGTCCGGCGTGAACCATCGGCTGCGCAAAATCGACGAGCTGGCGGAAAAAATTCGCGGGAGCTAAAGTTGTTTTGCTAGTGTGCCGCGGGCTGTGTATGCTATAATGATATAAATTATAATTGTTCACAATTGTGGGCACGTGATCGAAATTGTATTAGGGGGTAAGGTTTGATGATCAAAAACCCGGTAACCGTTCGTCTGAAAACGGGTCTTCACGCCCGGCCGGCGGCGCTTTTCGTTCAGGAAGCGAATAAATACTCGTCCGAAATTTTCGTCGAGAAAGACGATAAAAAAGTGAATGCCAAAAGTATTATGGGGATTATGAGCCTTGCCATCAGCACAGGCACCGAAATTTACATCAGCGCGGAAGGTGCGGATGCCGAGCAGGCTGCAAACGCTTTAATCAATCTGGTCAGCAAAGAGGAATTGGAGAACCAATAAACCTGGTGGACCGGGTTCAGAGAAAGACAAGAGATGATTCCGTTCGGATGAACGGGATCATTTTTTTTGGGCTTTAGCCAGTTGAGCTCTCGAAGCGTGCGAAACAAAAACCGCCTGCTATGCGGGTGGTGTAGTGATGCTTCCAACTCCAAAAAGATGCAAATCTGCAGGTATTTGTAGCGATTTTAGAGAAACGAGCCGATTTCGTCGAAAATTCCTGCAGATTTGCACTGGCCTTGCATTAAGCCTGACATGGTGTTGCCACCCCCGCAATCTCACTTTCCGCCCGTTATAATAGCGGCGTATTGGGCTGCTATTTCGCCCAAATTCGCTTTTTCGGGGAAAATAGCGGCTAAAAAGGGCCTTATTTCGCTGGTGCGAGTCCAAAAATCAGTTTTCGGCCCGCTTTTCCCTAAAATAAGGTCCCAAATGACCTCTATTTCTCATCGAAGGGACAAATTCGACAAAATAACGCCTCAAAAAGCTCTTATCCACCCGCCCGGCTTCTAAGGGAGGCGATTACGGCCATTAGACCCTTCGGGTTAATCGAATGGAGTGAGCCACATTAGTTGGTTATGGGGAAGATTAGCTGGAGAAAATCCCGCTAATAAGCGGGAAGAGGGGGATCGGCCAAAATATCAGGATTCATTCCTGTGCATGCGGGTAACGCAGGTGGATGGGGCAGACTGATAAAGAAAAAGGCTATAAACTTTTTTACACACCTGCAACATTTGATCTTGCCCTGCGTTTAGAAGTTAAAATACCACTCAAATGGAGGGTCTATGATGAAAACCTGGATGAAACCTGTTGGCGCGGTGCTGGTGGCCGGAACGATGCTTGTCGGAGGAACGTTTTTAAGCGGTTCGCTAAATTCCGCGGCTTCGGTATATGCGGCGGAGAACGATCTGCTGCGAAATGTGATTAATGTGGTGGGCAGCGGGGAAATTTCCGTGAAGCCGGATATCGCGTATTTGTCGTTCGGCGTTGAAACCCAGGCGGACACGGCGAAGGAAGCGCAGAGCACCAATGCGGCGAAGATCGCCAAACTGACCACCCTGCTGAAGGATACCTGGAAGATTGACGCGAAAGACATCCAAACCGGACAGTTTTATGTACAGCCGAATTATAGCTATAACGAAAAAGAAGGGCAAAAGGTCAAAGGTTACATCGCCCAGCATACGTTAAATGTGACTTACCGGGATTTGAGCAAAGTCGGACAGCTGCTCGACGCGGCTTCCCAGGCGGGAGCGAACCGGATCGACAACATCCGTTTCAGCGCGGAGAATCCCGATCAATATCAAGCCCAAGTGATCGAGAAGGCGATGGCGAATGCGGATATGAAGGCTTCCGCGATCGCCAAGGCGGTTAAACGCCAACTGGGCGTCGTGGTGAGCGTGACTCAATCCGGAGGAGGCGAAATGCCGATCTATATGCAGAAAGAAATGGCTCAAGCCACTGCCGATTCCGGCGCATCGACTTCCATCGAGCCGGGCGAAGTTACGTTGAAGACGACGCTGAGCGTCACGTATGAAATGAAGTAAGCGGTTTGTGACCCGGGCTCCCTGAATAGGGGACCCGGTTTATTTTTTTCTGCCGAAGTTGTGACATTTCTTCAGCGAAATCCCCGGCCCATCCCGCGCCGCTGCAAGAAAAGTGTTGTAACCCGCGCCAAAACAAGGTATAGTGAATATGCAAAAAATGAATTGATCGACCTGCTAAAGCCATACCAATGGATATGGCTTTTTTTTCTTAGTGAGGTAGGTTTCATTGATAAAATCACACCACTAAAAGGAGTTGATGCATAAATGATTGAACTGTCCGGAGTGGAGAAGCACTTTCAGGGACAAGTCGTTGTGCATCCGCTTTCGCTCACCATTAAGGAAGGGGAATTCCTGACCTTGCTGGGCCCGAGCGGCTGCGGCAAGACGACGATTCTGCGGATGATCGCCGGATTCGAGCAACCGACCAAAGGGAAGATCCTGCTGGACGGCGCCGATCTGACGAGCCTGCCCCCGAATCGGCGGGATTTGAACCTCGTTTTTCAGCATTACGCCTTGTTTCCGCATATGACGGTAGAGGACAATATCGCCTTCGGGCTAAAAATGAAGAAGCTCCCGGCTAAAGAGCAGCAGGCGCGTGTGGAGGAAGCGGTCGCCATGACGCAGCTGACCCCGCTTGTCAAGAGATACCCGCATCAGCTGTCGGGGGGGCAGCAGCAGCGGGTCGCGATCGCTCGGGCGATTGCCAACAAACCGAAAGTACTGTTGCTGGACGAGCCGCTCGGCGCACTCGATCTGCAGCTGCGCAAAAACCTGCAGTCCGAGCTGAAGCATTTGCAGCGCAGCCTCGGGATTACTTTTGTATACGTCACTCACGATCAGGAAGAAGCGATGATGCTGTCCGACCGGATCGTGATCATGAACGGCGGCAAGGTCGAACAGATCGGCACGCCGCGGGAAATTTACGCTAAACCGACGACCCTGTTCTCCGCTACATTCGTGGGTGAGAATAACATTTTCTCACAGGATGGGCGGCTGTTTGCCGTGCGTCCGGAGAAGCTGGTTGCCGTTCGCGGAACGGAAGGGGCGAAGCGGACGGGGGAAGTGCTTGACGTCCTCTATCTGGGGAGCATACATAAGCTGATCGTTCAGCTGGATGACGAACCCATGACCGTTTCCATCGCGTTTGATTTTACCGATGACCGTCCGTGGAACGTTGGGGAAAAGGTGGGCGTGGCCTGGAATTCCGAGGATGAGGTGGTTATCGGGTCATGAAGAAATCAAGCCTGGGCCTGATGCCGGTCCTCCTGTGGCTGAGCCTGTTTCTGGTCGTTCCGATGCTGATCGTGATAGGGATTTCTTTTATGGGCCGGGACGAGCTCGGCAATGTGGTGTTCGATTTCAATTTGGACGCCTACGCCACGTTTTTTGATCCTCTGTATTTGGGGATCTACTGGGATACGATTGTTCTATCGGTCTTAACGACGATATTATGTCTTCTGCTCAGCTATCCGCTGGCTTACTACATCGCCAATGCCGGTCCGAAAATGCAGACCTGGGGCTTGGCGCTGATTACGATTCCGTTCTGGATCAATTTCCTGATCCGGACCTATGCTTGGGTGCTGCTGCTCCGGACGCAAGGCGTGGTCAACAATCTGCTCATCGATCTCGGCTTTATTCAGGAGCCGCTGCAGATGCTCTATACGAAAGGCGCCGTGCTTCTGGGGATGGTTTATACGTTTATCCCGTTTATGGTGCTTCCGATCTACGTGGCGCTGGAACAGATGGACAAGAAGCTGCTGGAGGCGGCCAGCGATTTGGGAGCCACCGGTTGGAAGGCTTTCTGGCATATTACCCTGCCGCAAACCCGCTCGGGGATCATGACCGGCGCCGTGCTGGTGTACGTTTCCACGACGGGCATGTTTGTGGTTACCGATATTTTGGGCGGGGCCAAATCGGCGATGATCAGCAATATTATTCAGAGTCAGTTTCTGGGAGCCCGAAATTGGCCGTTCGGCTCGGCGTTGTCGGTCATTTTCGTCATCACCTCGCTGATTCTGATCGGTTTGTTCAATAAGGCCATGACGGCCAGGCATTTAAAGGTGAAGGGGGGACGCTGATGAAAAGTAAGAGTCATCCGCTGCTCGGGATTCATTCCCTGCTGGTCATGATTTTTATTTATGTGCCTATCGCCATCATTATCGTCTATTCCTTCAACAGTTCCCGGCTGGCCGCGGACTGGAGCGGTTTTACGTTCGAATGGTATACGTCGCTGTTCAGCAACCGGCATGTCATGGAGGCCCTCTCCAATACGCTGACCGTAGGGGTGGTTTCGACTCTTGTTTCGACTCTGCTCGGCACGATGGCGGCGTTGTCGATGCGGAAAGTAAGCCGCAGAATGAAAGCCGGGATGGGCGGCCTGCTGTATTTGCCGATTATTATCCCCGATATCATTATGGGTTTGTCCCTGCTGGTGCTTTTTACCCAGTTTCACATTCCGCTCGGTAAACTGACGATTATCATCGCACATATTACATTCTGTATATCCTATGTGTTTGTCATTATTACCACGCGGTTATCGGGCATGGGCGGGCAATTGGAGGAAGCGGCCCAGGACTTGGGGGCGAACGGCTGGCAGATTTTCCGCCATGTGACGCTGCCTCAAATTATGCCGGGGATCATATCCGGAGCGCTGATCGCTTTCACGATGTCGCTGGACGATTTTATGGTCAGCTTTTTTGTCAGCGGTCCGAATTCGACGACGCTGCCGATTTATATTTACGGGCAGGTTAAACGGGGTATTTCCCCGGAAATTAACGCGCTATGTACGATTTTGATCCTGGTGAGCATAACCTTGATTTTTCTGGCCCAGTTCGTGTTGAATAGAGGCAAAGGGCAAAAGAAGCAATCGGTTCTTCCGTTCTAGGCGGAAGGGGATAGAGAATATAGTGAAACTAATTCGCCGAAATGGCGGGGATCAGAGAGGAGATCGAGAATTGAAAAAAATGAAGTGGGCCGGCCTGGTGCTGGCGGTAACGATGGGGCTTGCGGTTTTATCCGGTTGCGGCGGTTCTTCCAAGGAAACGCTGAACATTTACAGCTGGGCGGATAACTTCGACGCGGACGTACTCGCCGCCTTCGAGAAGGAATACAATGTCAAAATCAATTACGATGTGTTCGCCAATAACGAGGACCTGCTGGCCAAAATTAAAGCGGGCGGCGGCGGATATGATTTGATCCAGCCTTCCGACTATATGGTCGCTACGATGATCAAGCAGGATTTGTTGTCTCCGCTCAACAAAGACAATATTCCGAATTTCGCGAACATTGACGAAGCCTTCAAAAATCCGTCGTTCGACCCGGATAACAAGTACTCGATCGTCTATACCTCCGGCGTCACGGGAATCGCCTACAACAAGAAGTATGTCAAAGAGGAAATCGACAGCTGGGAAGATCTGTGGAATCCGGCATACAAAGGAAAGGTGCTTCTGCTCGACGACAACCGCGAAGTGATCGGCATGGCTTTGAAGAAGGCCGGCAAATCCAACAGCTCCACGGATGAAGCCGAAATTACCGCGGCGGTGGAGGACCTGAAGACCCTGCTGCCGAACGTATTGGCTTTTGATACCGACAATATCAAGCAAAAAATGATTCAAGAAGAAGGCTGGATCGGCACCGTATGGTCCGGTGATGCTTCATTTATCGCCAAGGATAATCCGGATGTGGCTTACATCGTCCCGAAAGAGGGCGGAACGATCTGGTCCGATAACTATGCGATTCCGAAGGGCGCCAAAAATCAGGAGCTGGCGGAGAAATTTATCAACTTTATGCTGGAGCCGGAGAACAGCGCCAAAAACTACGAATCGATCGGATACAGCGATCCGAATACAAAAGCACATGAGTTCCACAGTGAGGAATACAACAACGATAAAATGATTAATCTGTCGCCGGAGGAGTTGTCCCGGACCGAATGGCTGGGCGATGTAGGCGATAAACTGCAAATTTACGACCGCTTCTGGACCGAACTGAAGAGCGGCCGGGAATAAGCGGAAACTTGTAAAAAAAGCGTGGAAACACGCTTTTTTTATTTGTCCGGAAACGGGTACTGTAAGGGTGGGAAAGAGCTTGATTTTTGCCGTCGACCTGAAAATAATGAAATTCGGAAGCTAGTATTCAGATCGACGCTGTTCACAGGAAAGGAGACTTCTTGAGATGGGAATGGGTAAACGAGAAGTGTTGACATGCGACTTGCTGCTTCAGGAATTCCATGTGAAACAGGTACCGGTGCTGGACCGGAAGAAGCTGACCTTTTCAGAAGTGGATGGAAAAGACGTGTACAACATTACCGCCCCATTCGAGGATGAAGGAGAACAGGTTGTGGCCGGACGCGTGGAATCCCGGGACAGCGAGCAGTCGGAAGTGCTGTTCTTCACCGAGAAGGAAGGAGTCTGGGTGCCCCGTAGGGACCGGCCGGTTTTGAACATGCAGGATCCGTTTGTGTCGAAAATTGGTGACGAAGTGGTCGTGGGCGGCGTGCAAACCTTCCCCGATCCGGTTCATCAGGACAGACTGCTTTGGAGAACCGTGCTTTATAGGGGACGGTGCCTCCGCGAGCTGCGGCACTTTTTCGTCGGTCCCGACGGAATGAAGGATATCCGGCTGGTAGAACTGAAGAACGGCGAAATCGGGGTGTTTACAAGGCCCCAAGGAGCCAAGGGAGGCCGAGGGAAAATTGGTTTTTTCCGCGTGTCCTCGCTGGAAGAGCTTCGGGTGGATTTGATTCTGGACGCCCCGCTGTTGGAGGAACAATTTGCCGATGGAGAGTGGGGCGGTGTCAATGAGGCGAGAATGTTGTCGAACGGTCTTGTCGGCGTGCTGGGTCATATCGCCCGTTTTGATGAAGAAGGGAACCGGCACTATTACCCCATGGTGTTTGCCTTCGATCCCGAGTCCGGGAAATATTCGGATATCGAACTCATTGCGGTACGCGCCAATTTTGAACCGGGGCCGGCCAAGCGGGAGGACTTGAGGGATGTAGTGTTCAGCGGGGGGTTGGTGCGTTTTGAAGACGGCAACGCAGCCCTCTATGCCGGCATCAGTGATGCGGAGGCGCATTATATCATCATCCCGGATCCTTTCCTGGCCTATGAGGGCGTAAATCGGAGAAAGAAGAAGAAAGATGGCAATTAGCCCTGGTTATTGGGTGCTAATATAACATATTGCCAAAAGATGGACCTTGAAAGAGCATAAAAAATTGGATATTTGTATTAATAGCAGTCTCCTTAAGTGAGTGCTAACAACGGTTAGCCGAGCGAACGGGGACGTTGTCATAGCAAGAAGCCGACAAATGACTGAAGTTTTTTCCGCTCATGATGACCATGATCGAAAAAAGGTTCACCATGTGCCGGCTTCTTTTTTGTGACTCAAAAACGAAATGGAGGTTGAACCGATGAAAGCGTTGCTGTTGGCCGGGGGGCTTGGCACACGTTTGCGGCCGTTGACCGAACAACTGCCAAAGCCGATGGCTCTAGTTGGGAATCGACCATGGATCGAGCATTTGATTGTGCAGCTGAGAGATCAAGGAATCCGGAAATTTGTTCTGGCGCTGAAACACTATCCCGAGCTGATCCGCCGACATTTGGGGGACGGCAGCCGGTATGGGGTTACGATCGACTATGTGATCGAGCAGGAAGCGCTCGGAACCGCCGGGGCGATCAAAAATGCCGAGCCGCTGCTGGACGAGCGTTTTCTGGTGTTTAATGCCGACATTGTGCAGCATATCGACGTTAAGCCGCTGCTGCGGTTTCACCAGGAAAGCGGGGCGACCGTGACCATCGGTTTGATGGAGGTGGAAGAACCTTCCGCTTTTGGCGTCGTCGAGCTTTCGGACCGCGGCGAAATCCGCCGTTTTGTCGAAAAACCGAAACCGGGCGAAACGACATCGAAACGGGTAAACGCCGGAATCTATGTCATGAATAAAGAGGCCCTTGCTTACATTCCGCCGGGGCGTGAGGTGTCCATCGAACGCGAAACGTTCCCGAGTCTGATCGAGCAGGGGGCGGGACTATACGGCTTTCCGCTGCAAGGGTATTGGCTCGATATCGGAACGCGGGAACGCTACCGCAAGGTTCACTGGGATTTGCTGGACCGGAAATTAAAGCTGATGATACACGGACAGGAGCAAAATAAAGGGATATGGGTCGGAAAAGACGTCCGTATCGGCGACGGCGCGCTCCTGATTCCTCCGGTCATCCTCGGCGACGGGGTACGCATTGGCGACAAAGCGATCATCGGACCGTATACCGTGATCGGGGAGGGGTGCCATATAGCGGCACGGGCCCGTTTGTCCGAGACGATTTTGTGGGATGGATGTATCGTGAAGGAAGGCGCACAACTGTATCAGTGCGTTTTCGGGTACGACTCCGAAATCGAAGCCGGGCATATCCTCTACGAAGCCTACGCCCAACGCATGAAGGAGGAGGTATCGGTATGATTCGCATCGCGCACATCGGCACCTATGTCCCGCAGAAATGCGGAATCGCCACTTATACGCATCACTTGCGGCAAAGCATTAACGGCGCCAAGGGCTGGAGGGGAACGGACGAAGTGTTTGCCGTCAAGCCGGGCGCCAGCCTGCAGCGGGATCCCGACTCCAGGATTCACGAGGTGGAAAAAGAAGACCGCCACGCTTACCGCAAGCTCGCGGAACGGCTCAATCGGAGCGATATCGCCGTTGTTTCGCTGCAGCATGAATTCGGGATTTTCGGCGGGGAAGCGGGGGAGTACGTGCTCGATCTTGTGGATCACCTCGAAAAGCCGCTCGCGGTTACGTTTCATACCGTGTTTGAGAAGCCGGAGGAGCCCTATCTCCGGATTCAAAAGAGGATTGCGGAGCGCAGTGACGTCATCCTGGTCATGAACCGTCTGGCTGCGGACTATTTGCATGGGGCGCTGGGGGTTCCGAGGGAGAAAATTCGCTGTGTGCCTCACGGTACCCCTGAGCCGGTTCCGTCGATGCGGGACTTCACCCGCGGCAAGCTGGGCTGGAACGGCCGGAAGGTGCTGATGACCTTCGGTCTGCTGAGCCGGGGGAAAGGACTCGAAACGGTACTCCAGGCGCTGCCGGAGGTTGTCCGGCAAGTGCCCGAGGCGCTTTACGCGATTGTGGGGCAGACGCATCCCGAAGTCCGCAAATGGGAAGGCGAATCCTATCGCGAGGAGCTTCAGGCGCTGATTCGAGAACTGAAGCTCGAGGATCATGTCGTTATGATCGACCGCTATTTGGAGGAGCAGGAGCTGGCTGCCATGCTGACGGCCTGCGATCTGTACGTGACCCCGTATCCGGGGATGCAGCAGATTACGAGCGGGACGCTGGCCTACGCGGTTGGCTTGGGCCGGCCGGTCTTGAGTACACCGTACGCTTACGCCAAGGACCTGCTGCAAGATCTGCCCGACACCCTGGTTCCCCCCGGTGTGGCGGAGGCTTGGGCCGGGCGGATTACAGCCGTCTTATCCGATCCGAAGGAAGCGGAGCGGCTTGAGCGGGAAATCGGGCGAATCGGAGCGGATATGCACTGGCCGAAGGTCGGCAAGCTTCATCTGAAGCTGTTCAATGAGCTGGCCACGGAACGAACGGCCAAACAGGCGAACTGAAGCGAACTAAAGGAGGAACCGGCTGTGAATCCAATCGAGATTAGCTGCCGCCATTTGGAGAGGATGACCGATGATACGGGACTGCTGGAACATGCCTTGGGCGCGGTACCCCGTCGCAAGGAAGGCTATACTACCGATGACAATGCCCGGGCGTTATGGGCCTGCTCGGCGATCCACCGCCTCGGGTTCGGCGGGGAGAAGAACGACGGCACGTGGTTAAGGCTGGCCGACATTTACCTTGAATTTTTGTTGTGGGCGCAAAAGGACGACGGGACCTTCCATAACAATATAGCCTACGATCGTCGGCCCGAGCCGGAAACGCCCTCCGATGACTGCTACGGTCGTGCGTTTTGGGCCGCTGCCGCCGCGTGGGCGTACCTGCGGGACGATACCCGGCGCCTGGCGGCCGAGGCGATACTGCTTCGGGCGGCGCCGCGCACGGCCGAACTGAAGTACCCGCGAGGATGGGCCTATTCGCTGGCCGCCTACTCGCTGCTCTTAACGGAACAGCGGCCTCCGGTACAGATGGACCGTGCCGGATTTCTGAAGAAGCTCCAGGCCCGGGAACAGGTGAACCGGCTGGAACGCCTGCTGCTGGACACCTATTCCAGGGAGGCCACGGTCGATTGGCACTGGTTTGAACCGGAGGTCACCTATGGCAACGGAGTGCTGCCTTGGGCGCTGTTCGCGGCTTACCCGGCTAGCGGAAGCGAAACCACCCGGCGGGTGGCCCGGGAATCCCTAGATTTCCTGGCGGAGAAAATGACCGCGCCGGAAGGCTGGATTCGCCCCGTAGGCAACCGGGGCTGGGCCTCGCGGGCTCACGCCAGCCAGTGGGACCAGCAGCCGCTGGAGGTCATGAAGCTGGCGCTCGCCGCCCGCGAGGCGTACCGGGTGGAACGCCGATCCGAAGACGCGGAGCTGGTCCGCCGCTGCCGGGCCTGGTTCCTCGGCGAGAACGACCTCGGACGGCCGCTCGCCGATCCCGCCGAAGGGAGCTGCTGCGACGGTTTGACGCCGAGCGGGCCGAACCAGAACCGTGGCGCGGAATCGACGCTCTCGTATCTGCTGACCGAGTGTTTGTACCACGAGATTTGCGCGGAGGGGATGACCGGACCGGATTTGGAGAGAGAAGGAGAAGGAGGAGGGAACTCCGAAACGGCAAAAAGGGCAGAGAGGACGGTAACGGAAGAGAGGGCGGTAACGGAAGCCCTCGGTTAATGGGTGAAGCCTCTTGGAGCGGCTGCCTCTCGATAAAAAGGGCTGTTAACGCTAGGTTTCCGGGCCGGGAAGGGAGAAGCATGTTTTTCGCCATACGGGGAAATAATTGGGGTAACTCCGAGAAGAGGTGAGCTTACCGAATGAACAAGTTTACAAAAATCACGGGTACCCTGATTGCAGCGTTGGTCTTGGTTGCGCAGTGCGGCCCATTAGCCCCGGATGCTTCGGCCCTCCCGGCCTGGCGCTCCATCGGCGTCCGGTTGCCGCAGGGACAGCAGCCGGCTGTCCAGGAAGGACAGCCTGTGAAGATTACCCGGCAAGGAAAGAGCCTAAAGCAGCAGGGGCTGCAAGGGCGTGAGGATGTACTGGTCCCGTTGGAACTGATCCGGAAGGGGCTGAAAGTGAAGGTTACACAGGACCCCGGCGCCAATACGTATACCTTAAAAAAGCAAAACATGACCGTCACGCTTCAGCCCTCCGATACGGGCGCCAAGGCGATCGTGAACGGCAGTACGCAGGTGCTTCCTTATGAATGGAAGGTGGTAAACGGGGAGCCCTACGTATCGGTGAAAGTGCTGACCGATCATCTGGGATTTACTTCTTCCCGGAAGGAAGCGGGGAAAACGCTGGACCTGGTACCGCACCGTCTGAACGACATCCGGATTGAAACGCGGACGATCGAGAAGAACATCCCGGAAGCCTCGATCAAAGTGGAATATCCGCAGGTCGGCGGGCTTCGCAGCAAGGAGGCGGAGAGGAAGATCAACGCCCTGCTGCAGTCGAGAGCGGAAAACTTCGTTCAAGCCTCCTTGAAGGAAGCGAAGGAGAATCAACCGTCGCCGAACGGCAGCCCTTACGAATACTTGGGGAACTACACCGTGACCTATAATCGGGGCGGGCTGCTGAGCATCCTGGAGCAGACGTACGCCTATACGGGGGGAGCCCACGGGATCAGCTTCCGGGAAGGCCTGACGTTCCGTCTGAGCGACGGCAAGCTGCTGACCCTGGACGAAGTCCTCCGGGCGAACCCCGGTTTCCGCAGCATCGTCAATCCGGCCATCGCCAAGCAGCTTCAGGCGACCGAAGGGTATTTCGGCGGGTTCGAAACGATCGGGAACAATCCCGACTTTTATTTGAAGGAGAACGGGGTGGTCATCTTTTTCCAACTTTATGACTACTTGCCGTATGTGTTCGGCTTCCCCGAGTTCTATTTCTCCTTTCCGGAACTGGGGATCAGATAAAGTATATGCGCATAATAAAAGCCTGCCGGCTGGCAGGCTTTTTGTTATGAAAGAGCCGGTGGAAGAAGAACAAGAACGGGCCGATCCCGGCCGCGGCTAGCCTCCCCCCTTGAAGCCAGGCAAGTTCATAAGGGCCGGACGGGTGGATAAGGGCCATTTGCGGCGTTATTTTGTCGAATTTGTGCCTTTGGTGGGAAATAGCGGTCTTTTGGGGCCTTAATTTATGGAAAAGCGGGCCAAAACCTGATTTTGGGGCCCGTATCAGTGAAATAAGGGCCTTTTTGGCCGCTATTTTTCCCGAAAACGCAATTCGGGTCGAAATAACGGCCCAAAAGGCCGTTATCTCGGCGGACGGCTGGAGAAGCTGCGGGTACCTGACCCAGTTCACCACGCCGCCGCCTTTGCCCCTCTTAATCCGCGATTTCGACGGGAATCAGCTTGAACTGCTCCACATCCGCCAAGCCGCGGTTCGTGATCCGCAATTCGGGGATGACCGGCAGCGCGATCAGCGAAAAAGTCATAAATGGCGCGTTCAGCGGACTGCCCAGCGTCCGCCAGGCTTCCTCCAGCGCCTGGACCTGTTCGACGACGACCTCTAGCGGCTGGTCGGACATTAGTCCGGCGATCGCCATCGGAACGGCCGCCAGCACCTGGCCGTCCAGAACGGCGATCATGCCGCCGCCCAGGCGGGCGAGCTCATTGGCGGCAAAGGCCATATCCTCCGGGTCGGCGCCCATGACCAGGAGGTTATGGCTGTCGTGCGCCACGGTCGAGGCGACGGCGCCGCGTTTCAGGCCGAAGCCTTGAGCGAAGGCCAGCGAGATCTCGCCGCTGCCGCGGTGGCGGTCAACGCAGGCAAGCGTGAGCACATCCTGCTCCAGACTGGGGCGGATGAAGCCGTCTTCGACGGCCAAGCGCGCCTCGGCCCGGGCCGTGCGCGCGCTGTTCTCGATGACCCGGATCACCTGGACCCGGGTCTCGGCCGCGCCGCGCTTCGCGCTCGGCAGCGCAAAATCCCGCGCTTCCAGCGGCCGCGCGAGGTGCACCGACCGGCGGGCCGCTTCCGGATACGCGTATTCCGGAAAGTCCTGCCGCAGCCGGCCGCCGTCGTACACCACCGAACCGTCCGCAATGACGGTGGACGGTTCCATGCGCTCAAGGCTGCCGATCAGCAGCAGATCGGCGCATTTGCCCGGCGCGATGCCGCCGACGTCCCCGTCGACCCGGAAGTAACGCGCCGTGTTGATCGTCCCCATCTGGATGGCGGTCACCGGATCGACGCCCTCCTCGATGGCCCGGCGGACGACATGGTTCATATGCCCCTTCTCGATCAGGGTCTGCGGGTACACGTCGTCCGTGACCAGCATGATGTTGCCGGGGGAGACATGGTCTTCGGTCACGACCTTGATCACTTCCTTCACATCATGCCAGGCCGATCCTTCACGGATCATCAGATGCATGCCCAACTGCAGCTTGAGCAGCCCTTGCTCCTTCGTGACGGTCTCGTGGCAGGAGGTCACCCCGGCGGCGATATAAGCCTGGAGAAGCGGCTCCTCCTCGCTCGGAAAATGCCCGGTGACCGCCTTGCCGGCCCGGATCGTGGCCGCGATCTCGCCGGTCATTTTGGGATCGCCGTATACCACGCCCGGGAAGTTCATGACCTCGCCTAGACCGGCGACGCCATCCCAGGTCATCCCGTCTTCAATATCGGCGACATCCAGGCCCGACCCGGCGTCCTCCAAATGATCCGTGGCCGGAACGCAGGACGGGAAGGTCGTATATACCTTGAGGGGCAGACCCTGGCCTTCCTCATGCATCCAGCGGACGCCTTCCGCTCCGAAGACGTTGGCGATTTCATGCGGATCCATAAACACGCCCGTCGTCCCTTTGGCTAAGGCCGCCTTGGCGAATTCGGTGACCGAGAGCATCGTGCTCTCGACATGCATATGGCCGTCCAGGAGCCCGGGAACGATGAACCGTCCCGCCGCATCGACGACCGCCGTCCGCTCGCCGATCGTATGAGCGGCGTCGCCGACGTAAGCGATTCTTCCGAAGGCGATCGCGACGTCCGTGTTCGCCTGGAGCTTCCCCGTATAAACGTTGACCAGGGTTCCGTTCTTCACGACCAGGTCGGCTTTTCGGGCACCCGCGGCCACCTCGGCCAGCTGACGGCTCACTTCGGTTAACTTGCTTCTCTTGACTGTGTTCATTCCCTTCACTCCTTGCTGGGTAGCTGCTAAAAGTATGTACCTATTCTTCCACCGAATTCGCGGAAAAGCAAGAAAAAGACCGCCTCGCCGAGCATAAAAGCTCGTGAGGCAGTCTTGTGTATGGCAAATAGGATTATACGCCCTGAGGGGTCACTTTCTCGATGACACGGTCGATCAAGCCGTATTCCTTGGCTTCGGCGGCGCTCATGAAGTAGTCGCGGTCCGTATCTTTTTCGATCCGTTCCAGCGGTTGCCCGGTCCGTTCGGCCAAAATTTTGTTCAGCTTATCGCGCATTTTCAGAATGCGGCGGGCCCGGATTTCGATGTCCGTGGCCTGACCTTCCGCACCGCCAAGCGGCTGGTGAATCATAATTTCACTGTTAGGCAGCGCGTATCGTTTGCCCGGCGCACCGGCATTCAGCAGGAAAGCGCCCATGGAAGCCGCGAGGCCCACGCAAATCGTGGAAACGTCGGACTTAATGTACTGCATCGTATCGAAAATGGCCATACCGGCTGTGATGGAGCCGCCCGGGCTATTAATGTAAAGATGGATGTCTTTCCCCGGATCTTCCGCGTCCAGAAACAGCATCTGGGCAATAATGGAGTTGGCGACGACGTCATTCACCTGGGAGCCCAGGAAAATGATGCGGTCCTTCAACAATCTCGAGTAAATGTCGTAAGCGCGTTCGCCGCGGTTACTTTGTTCAACGACCATAG
This sequence comes from Paenibacillus faecis, assembly GCF_008084145.1. Lineage (GTDB taxonomy): Bacteria > Bacillota > Bacilli > Paenibacillales > Paenibacillaceae > Fontibacillus > Fontibacillus faecis. The sequence continues at coordinate 54,388 of NZ_VSDO01000004.1, forward strand.
GAATATAACTCACCGATAAAACCTCCTTATTTGATGGTTCAAGTTTAATAAATTCAACCTATTGCCGACTCAAGCCTCGTCAGGGCCCGCCGAGTCCCGTTTGCACGGGGATCCGGTCCGTTAAAAAACCGCGAATTCCGCACTGCCTTCGTCTTGAGCCCATCGGTTCAATCAATTCAAGAATTGACGGAATCGATGAATATTAACCTCATCATAAACAATTTCAAACAGAAAGTCAAAGAAAGTCAAACTCTAGGTAATAAAAAAGCCCAAACTCAGGGCGGGAATACTTCTTAATTAAGTAAATGGCGCGCCCGCGAGGAATCGAACCTCGATCTCAGGCTCCGGAGGCCTACGTCATATCCATTGGACCACGGGCGCACATATGAAAAGCAACAAAACTTATTATAGGACATTGATTTAAAGATTGCAAGTTCAATTTTGAGTTGTTTAAAGATACCAATAACACCCTGGGGAAATAGGTTGTTCTACGAACCGACGAGGAGGGGAGATGCAAACGAACAAGCCTGACATCAAAGATTTCGATAACAAATGCGGCCGAAACCTTACTTTTTGTTAGGATTCACTATGCTTGCTTTTATTATATGGTTCTTGACCAACGCTTTCATTGAAGGTATATTTGTTTTGTTAATAATAACAAAATTAAATAACAAAACAAAACAGTGTTATTGGCGACCAAAAATCGAAATACGAGGAAGGATGGACTTGCCATGTCTCAAGCGGTTCCCTGCAATCCAAACGCAACCGAGGAAGTGAAAGCGCTATTAAATTATTTGAGCGAGCTGTCCGGCCATGGAATTATTACGGGTCAGCACACGCAAACCACAACACAGGAGGAATTGCGTTACATCCAAGAGGCGACGGGAAAGCTTCCAGCCCTTTGCGGTTTTGAACTTTTAAGTTACTCCCCGAACATTAACTACGAATTGAGCGGCGAGGAGTGCCTGCTTGAGGTCAGGGAGAACGAAAATACGCTGCACAACGCCTGGGATTGGGTGACCCGTAAAAAAGGACTGCTCACGTTTACCTGGCATTGGTTCTCTCCGCTCGGCGGGAAGGATAAGAGCTTCTATGCGGAACATACCGATTTTGATGCTTCGCGGGCGATCGTGGAAGGGACGGCCGAGCATAAGGCGTTGTTGTCGGATATGGATGTTATAGCGGAACTCCTGAAGGAATTCCGCGACAAACGGATTCCGATTTTGTGGCGTCCTTTTCACGAAGCGGAAGGAGAGTGGTTCTGGTGGGGCAGCAAAGGCCCGGAGGTGGCAAAACAACTCTACCTGATCATGTTTGATCGGTACACTCGCTTCCATGGGCTGAACAATCTGATCTGGGTGTGGAATTCGCCGCTGCCGGAAGGATATGTCGGGGACGACAAGGTGGATATTATCTCCAGGGACTTGTATCCGCCGGCCCATCAACATACCGACCTTCGAAAAGAGTACGAGGAGCTGGCACGCATTACGCCGACGAAGAAACTGGCGGCGCTCGGGGAAATCGGCTCCATCCCCAGTGTGCCCGCGCTCGCGGAATCGCGCATTCCGTGGTTGTGGTTCATGACCTGGTCCAACGATTTCGGCAAGACGGAATTGTTTACGACAAAGGAAGAACTGCGCCGGGCATATCATCACGAATATGCCGTTACACTGGATCGGCTGCCCAAGCTGTATTGATCCGTCTAGAAAGCCGGCTTCACCCTAAAACAGCCCCTTGTCTTAAAAGGGGCCGTTTGTGCATTCATGAAATTTAAGGGGCGGGGGCATGAATTTTGTCAGATTATTCAACGACATCAAGCTGAGAAATAAATTGTCACTGACCTTTATCACGGTGGCGGTTATTCCGCTGCTGGTCAGCGGGGTGTTTTTTACCGGAAAACTGCGCGACATCATGATCAGGGATGCCTTCAAGCAGGCGGCGGACAATGTGGAACGCGTACGGAAGCGGACCGAGGAAGTCATCAAGGTTCCGCTGGATATCTCGTATCAGCTGTCCAACGACAGCCGGATGAAATCCGTGGTGAATCGCAGCTACGACAGCTATATCGAGGTGATTCAGACTTACCGCCAATATACGGATATCCGGGATTACGTAAGGCTGTATGAGGAGGTGAGCGCCATCCGGCTGTATACGCCTAACCCGACGATGCTGAACAACTGGGAATTCATGCAGCCGAGCGCCGAAACGGCGCGGGCGGAATGGTACAAGGCGGCCCTGGATAAGAAAGGGCTGGCCGGTTGGGGATTCATTCAGGATGAGCGGGATCAGAAATACTACCTCAGTATTGTGCGAAAAATCAGCCTGGACGCCCCCGGCGAGGACAGCGTGCTTGTCATCAATGTCAATACCGCCCTGCTCGACTCCACCCTATCCCAGGAGCCGTTTCTGACCATGATCGTCGACGATCACAACCGGATCGTCGCGGCCAACCGGCCGAATCTGTACGGCAAGAATCTCGCCGAAGTCCACGCCGATCACAGCATGCTGACGCAAAGCGAAGGGAGTTTTGATGCGGTGATGGACGGGAAGGCGTCCAAAGTCGTCATCGCCCGTTTAATTCCGCCGAGCAGTTGGAACGGATTGCGAGTGATTTCCGTGTTTGCCGAATCGGATATCTTTCGTGATGTCAATGGCGTGATTCGGCTGGCCGCTTTGGTCATCGGAGGCTGTCTCATCATCGCCGTTCTGCTCGTTCAGGCTTCGGCGTCCCTTATCACGCGGAGACTGCTGCGTTTAAGCAAGCACATGTCCAAAGTCGGAACAGGTTCCTGGGATGCTTATCTGGATTTGGACGGCAAGGATGAGATTGGCCAACTTTCCCACCGGTTCAACGCGTTGGTCGGCAGGCTTGGCCAACTCATGGGGGAGGTGGAGGAGACCAACCGGCAGAAACGAATGCTGGAGCAAAGGCAGAGCGAGATCAAGTTTAAAATGCTGGCCAGCCAGATCAACCCCCATTTCCTGTTCAATACGCTGGAATCGATCCGGATGGAGGCGCATCTGCGGGGTGAGGAGGGAATCGCGCAGGCGATCTGGCAGCTCAGCGCCTTGATTCGCAGCAGTTTGGAAGTCGGCAACGGAAAAATACCGCTTTCCAAGGAGATCGATATGGTTCGCTGTTATTTGGAACTGCAAAAATTCCGCTATGAGGACCGGCTCCAATATAAGCTGGAAATCGGACCGGGTTTGGGGGAGGTTGAAGTCCTGCCCTTGATCATTCAGCCTTTGGTGGAGAACTCCATTGTTCACGGGTTGGACCAGAAGGAGGATGGCCCAACCTCCATCGCTATACGGATGAACCCTAGCGAAGACGGCGGAGTGCTCGTGGAAATTTCCGACGATGGGGCCGGAATTACGCCGGAGAAGCTGGAGAGCTTACAGAGGAAATTGCAGGAACCGGAGGAAGCCGGACAGCGGATCGGGCTGCGTAACGTGCATGACCGGCTAAGGCTGACCTATGGCGAAAGTTCGGGACTTTCCATGGAAAGTCAAGAGGGCAAGGGAACCCGAATCACATTTTGCATACCTAAGGAGGGGGGATCGCATGTTCTCCGTGATGATTGTTGATGACGAGCCCAAGCAGCGCCTTGGCTTACAAACGCTGATCCCGTGGAAGGAACTGGGCTATGAAGTAACGGATACCGCGGCCAGCGGAAAAGAAGCGCTTCGTTCTCTTGAGCTAAAGGTTCCCGATTTGATCGTGGTTGATATCCGCATGCCCGGGATGGACGGATTACAGTTGCTGCAGGAGATTCGTCAGCGGGGATGGGATGTGCATGCGGTCATCCTTAGTGGGTACGCCGACTTTGAATATGCCCGCCGAGCGCTGCAATACGGCGTTGAGGGATACTTGCTCAAACCCGTAAACAAAGAGGAAATGGCGTCCCTTCTCAAGAAGCTTCACGCCCGGCTTGCCGCGGCACAACTGGATAAGCAGGTGCAACTGAAGACGTATACCCGGGAATGGCTGGTGTACTCTCTGTTGTCGGGCACGCTTGCTGCGGAAGACGGGGATCTCGGCATCTTATCAGGCTCGCTCAATCTTGACTGGCCGAAATATCAGGTTGTCCTGTTGGGATTTCCGGGGATCCGGTCGGAGGAGGATGACCGAATCGGCCGCTTCCGGGAGCGGCTAAACAAGGCCTACGCGTCGGACGGCCGCAGCGTCGTTCTAACCTATGCTGCGTATATTGTCCTGCTTCTGGGAAGCTTGCCGGCGGGCGATTTCGAACGGGCCCGCTTTTACCGGGAAACGCACCTGCTGGCGGAAGAGCTGCGCGGCGAGATGACTGCTGCGGCAGGTGAACCGGTTTATGCGCTGCGCGATCTTCCGGAGTCGTTTCAGAGCGCCCGTGCGCTGCTGGATCGCAGCTTTTTCTATGACAGGGGGAGGCTGCTTACCCCGGAGGCTCCGATCAGTTACGCTTCGGTCGATACAGGCGGGGATTTACCGGACCGAGAGGAGTTGGCCTTTCGCCTTTCCTTTTCCGTCGACGTGGGGCAAGCGGAGGCGATTCAGTCGCTTCTGGACGAAACCGCGGCGCGGATGGTCGGCGGGGGAGCGGGAGAGGCGGAGATCCGCGAACACTTTTTTTATCTGGCGAACGAAGTGGCCCGCAAGGTGCCTCCCCGTCTTTGGGCGGAAGCCGGGGAGGCGGGAGGACCGACCCCCTTTTTGTCGGGGATCGGCGGCCAGCGGACGATCCGGGAACTCGTCGGCTATGTGGCCGGCATGCTGGAGAAATTGGCCCATTGCGCCGATTACACCAGCCGGGACAACGAAATCAGGCGAATGCTCGACTATATCGATCGGCATTACAACGAAAACCTGAAGCTGGAGACGCTATCGGAAGTGTTCAACTACAGCAGCTCTTATCTGGGCCAGCTTTTTAAGAGCGAGACGGGGGAATATTTCAACAGCTACCTGGACAGGGTTCGGATCGAAAAAGCGAAACAACTGCTGGCGCAGGGCATGAAGGTGTACGAAGTGGCCGAGAAGGTCGGCTATGCCAACGTGAACTATTTTCATCACAAATTTAAAAAGCTGGTGGGTCAGTCGCCATCGTCTTATCAAAAGAACCGCCATTTTTGAAAATCGCCGGAGGTTTCTGAAATGAATGCGGATTTTGGAATGAAAACCGGCGGAATTCGCGGGATGGGCTCCGGGTTCCGAGATACCTTATGCTTGAAGCGCTAAGGGAGGGAAATCACGAAAGAAGTGAAAGCGGTGCCAATCATACAAGTGTAAGAGAGGGGAAATCCAGAAGATGAGTAGAATGCAAAAACCTTTTGCACGGGCTGCGAAACGGAGGAAAACGAGCTTTATTATTGGCGTGATCTTGTTGTTCTTGTTGGGGGCGATGGAGTATACCGCCGGTTCGGCAACAGCCGATTCCTCGGCCGGGAAGACTTTCGCCAAACCGACGAAGGCCATAACCGTTTCTTATAAGGATGCGGTGTTGGAGGGGTATGGAATCGAGAAGCGGGGGCGCGTCCCGGAAGCGAAAGATACGTTGTATGACGGCGAAGGCTATATTTCCTTTTTTTTCGAGGAGGTTGCAAACGCTGCCAAGCCGATTGGCAGCGCCACATTTACGGTAAATGTCCCCGAGGCGGGCCTGTATAAACTGAGCGTGGGGTACTATCTTCCCCAAGGGAACGGCGACAAGGTGACAGCCATCCGGGTCAATGGCGCGGGAGCCGGGGAGCTGACGCTCGATGCGCCGCCTGCAGGCACGGTCCGGGCCGAAAAAACGATCACCAAAGTCATGCTGAACGCCGGAAGCAACACCGTCACCATTTTGCGGGGATGGGGTTACTACGGCATTGAACATATCAAGCTCGAACCGGCGGATCCCCCCGTACCGGGCCCTAAGAAAGCCACCGATATTCTGACCAATCCGGACGCGACGCCCGAAGCCAGAGCGCTGATGAACTACATGCTGAACCAGTATGGGCGGAAGATCATTTCCGGGCAGCATACGCTGGAGGATGCGGAGTGGATCCGGCAGCAGACCGGCAAATCCCCGGCGATTTTATCCGGGGACTTGATGGATTACTCGCCTTCCCGCGTCGAAAAGGGCGCCGCGTCCACCGAAATCGAGAAGATGATTCAATGGTATGAACGCGGAGGCATTGTGTCTTTGTGCTGGCACTGGAATGCGCCGAAGGGGATAGGAACGGATTCCCCTGACGACGTCATGAGCGTGAGATGATCGTCAGGGGACTTCGATTTTTTCTTTTGCAAATCAATGATTATTTCTGAAAGAATCGTAAATTTTAGGATGAATTTATGCGGAATCCGCGTTATGTCGCCAGGCGGGCGTTTGCTTTATGATGATTGCTGAGAGGGGGGAAACCAATAGATGAAAGCGATAACAGCAAGAGGCCGAACCGATATGGGGCCCATGAAAAAGACACAGAGATGGAAGGTGTTCAAAAACCAGAAGTACCTGTATCTGATGTCGATTCCTTTTGTCCTCTGGGTGTTCGTATTTCAATATTTGCCGCTATGGGGCTGGACGATGGCCTTTCAGAATTATAAGCCCGGCAAGGGTTTTCTGGAGCAAAAATGGGTCGGACTGGAGCATTTTCAAATGCTGTTTCGGGACGATCACTTCTACCTGGTGCTTAGAAACACGCTGGCCATGAGCTTTATGGGACTGGTGGCGGGCTTCGTGTTCCCGGTGTTCTTCGCCTTGCTGCTTAACGAGGTGCGGATTCAGTTTTTCAAGCGTTTTGTGCAAACGGTGTCGTATCTCCCGCACTTCGTATCCTGGGTCGTGGCGGCGGGGATCGTCACCAAAATGCTGTCAACCGATGGCGGTGTCGTTAACTCGTTGCTGCTGGGTCTTCATATCATCGACGAGCCCATCCCGTTTATGTCCAATGGCCACCTGTTTTGGGGGATTGTGACCGGGGCGGACGTCTGGAAGGAAACGGGCTGGAACGCCATTATTTATTTGGCGGCCATCTCCGGCATCGGGCCGGAATTATACGAGGCGGCCCGGGTGGATGGCGCAAGCCGGTTGAAGCAAATCTGGCATATCACGCTGCCGGGCATTCGTTCGACGATCATCGTCCTGCTGATCATGTCGATCGGCCACTTGATCGGAATCGGGTTCGAGAAGCAGTTCCTGCTCGGCAATCATATGGTGAGCGATTATTCCGAGGTGCTTGATCTATACGCGCTGAATTACGGCTTGTCCATGGGGCGCTATTCTTTCGGAACTGCCATCAATATTTTTAACTCCGTGATCAGTGTGGTATTGCTGTTTGTCGCAAACGGCATGTTCAAGAAATTCGCCAATGAAAGCATCATGTGATAAGGAGGACATCTGACATGGAAACAGCCGGTTCCTCTATTGCCGAAATCCGTGCCAAAGGGTCGAAGCGGGCCGCGAGGCCCCTTCAGGATTGGATTTTCGACGCGGTGGTATATGTGCTGATCGCGGTGATTACAATCGTTACCCTATACCCGTTTCTGAATGTACTAGCTATTTCTTTTAACGATTCCGTAGATACCGTCCGGGGCGGAATTACGATATTCCCGCGGGAATTCACACTGGAAAATTACAAGTTGATCTTCAGCTATACCGGACTGATTACCGGATTTAAAATTTCGGTGCTTCGGACGGTTGTCGGTACGCTGGCGGGTCTGGTCAGCGGTTCGATGGTCGCCTATACGCTGGCCCGGAGGGATTTTCAAGGGAGACGGTTTGTATCGGTATTTCTGGCGATCACGATGTACGTGTCCGGAGGCCTGATCCCGGGGTTCATCCTGATCCGAAACCTGGACCTGATCAATACGTTCGCCGTCTATATTCTGCCCGGACTCGTAAGCGCCTTCAATATTTTCGTCATCCGGTCGTTCATCGACGGGATTCCTTACGCGCTTCAAGAATCGGCCAAACTGGACGGGGCGAACGACTTTACGATTTACTGGCGGGTCATCCTTCCGCTCTGCAAGCCCGCGTTGGCTACGGTCGCCTTGTTTCTGGCGGTCGGGCAGTGGAACTCCTGGTTCGATACTTACCTGTTCAACGGTTCCAACGATAGTCTGACCACGCTGCAGTATGAACTGATGAAAGTGCTGCAAAGCACCACGACGAACGCCAACAACGTCAGGGGCGACAATATGAACCAACTGATGGCCCAGGTGTCGCCGGATTCCGTGAAAATGGCGATCACGATTGTCGCAACCGTTCCGATTCTCATCGTGTACCCGTTTTTGCAGAAATACTTCGTCAAAGGGATGACGCTAGGCGCTGTGAAAAGCTGAGTCAAAGACTTGTTCAAACCTAATTATTGAAAAAGGAAGTGGAAGCGACTATGAAGATGCATTCCAAACGGACGGCCGTTTCTTTACTGGCAGCCGCGCTCTTGTTAGGCCAACTCGTCGGCTGCAGCGGGGGCTCCAAATCAGGTGAAGGCCATGGGGCCAACCCGGCCGGCAGCGGGTCCGGAGCGGGGCCGGTTACGCTGACCTATTTTTCCGAAGACGCAAGCTCCAACTGGAACAACATGCAGGACCGGATCGGGAAGGTCATTACGGAAAAAACCGGTGTCACTCTGGATGCCGAATTTGCCGTAGGCGATCCCGTACAAAAGGTATCGATCATGGCGGCGACCGGAGAGGTTCCGGATCTGATCGCCGCGAAGGCGGACCTGGGCAAATTGGTTGACGTCGGCGCGGTTCTGGACCTGACCGATTTGATCGAGGAGCATGCCCCGAACATCAAAAAAATGTTGGGCGACAAAATGGTCCGCGCCAAATACAGTCTGGAGGACCCGGCGATCTATGCGATTCCGACCTGGTCCGCGGTCGACGAGCGCAAGCTCAAACCGGATTACGGGTTCCAATTGCAGCACCGGGTCGTCAAAGAAGCAGGTTACCCGGAAATCCGTACGGTCCAGGATTACGAGAAGGTCATTAAGGATTATTTGGCCAAACATCCGACGGATGAGAACGGCAACAAAAATATCGGGTTAACGCTCAATGCGGATGATTGGCATATGTATCAGGTGACGAATATGGGCTTCTTTACGACAGGCGCGCCGGATGACGGCGAATACTTCGTCGACCAGGAGACCTTTGACGTGACTTACCATTTCCGCCGCCCGGAGGAACGGGAGTATTTCCGCTGGCTTAATCACATGAATGATATCGGACTGCTGGATAAGGAGAGTTTTGTGCAGAAGACGGACCAGTTCAAAGCCAAGGTCGCTTCCGGCCGGGTGCTCGGTCTGATCGATCCGGCATGGGACTATGGCGAGGCGCAGCAGGCTCTGAAGTCGGCCGGGAAATTCGACCAGACCTACGGCCACTATCCGGTTACGATGTCCAAGGAGTACAAGGATACCAGCTTCTGGCCGGCCGGCTTTGATGGCGGCTACGGAATAGCGATTTCCAGCAAGTGCAAGGACCCTGTCAAGGCGATCAAGTTTCTGGATTACTTGGCCTCGGAAGAAGGGCAAATTCTTATAAATTGGGGTATTGAAGGAACGGACTACATCGTTAAAGACGGCAAAAGAATCGTACCCCCGGAAGTCCAGCAAAAAATGGACAAGGAGGGCAACACTTATTTGAAGGAATCCGGGCTCGGGCTGTATTGGAACCTTACGGTCCACTACGGAGACGGGATCAAGGACTCCACCGGGAATTACTTCACCAAGAACAACAACGAGTTATTGGCCGCTACTTACAGCGAACCGGAGAAGGAAGCGCTGGCGGCCTACAAGATCGAACATTGGCGGGATCTGTTCCCGAAAGAGGAGGAATTCCCGGAAAGAAAAGCGGGGGCCGCTTACAACATCGCCCTGCCTAGCGACAATATAGCCAATATTCTGGGTGCGAAAATGAAGGATGTTACGTGGAAGCGGATTCCGGAAGCGATTATGGCCAAACCGGAACAGTTCGACAAAATCTGGGACGATTATATGGCGGAATTGGAAAAGGCCGGTGTGGAAGAGATGGAAGAGGCTTACGGCCAATTCGTCAAAGACAGAGTTAAGCTGTGGAACGGTGAAAGCAAATAGTATCTAACTAATATTAGAGGCATTACTTGATTCATTCCCCTGGAATAGGTTTAATGAGGGGGGAGGGGGATGAGCACCCCTCCCTTTTTTAGCGTCTCGCCGCCGAAGTCATCGGCTTAAGAAATATGTAGAACATAGTCTCCTTTTGCAGAGAATAGATCAAAAGTCTATTACCGTCGAAAGGAGATTTTTTTTGTCCGTACGGCCCGATGAATAAGCGGGTGGAAGATTGTCAATTATACGGACGTCAGGCTTGCAACCGATGAAGAAATTGGTTAAAATATTAGTGGGACTTAAAAAGTTAACCCGGGACATTTTAAGGCCAAGGAGAAGGAGAGAGAAGACGAAGCTTGCAGGAGTGGAAAGCATGCGAACTATTTTAGAAATGCAAAAGCAGCTTCTTCCTGATCTCATGGAAATTCTCAAGAAAAGGTACACCATTCTTCACCAGATCTTGTTGTCGGATGTGGTCGGCCGCAGAACGCTTGCGGTGTCCCTGAACATGACGGAACGAGTGTTGCGGGCCGAGACGGATCTCCTGAAGGCTCAGGGCCTGATTGAAATCGAGAATATAGGCATGAGAATCAGTGATTCGGGCAGAAAACTGCTGGAGGATCTGGAGCCGGTAGTGAAGGAAATCTTCGGATTGTCCGAGTTGGAAGAAAGAATCCGAGAAGCCTTCGGACTTCGCAAAGTGGTGATTGTTCCCGGCGACAGCGAAGCCTCCCCGCTGACCAAGAAAGAGCTTGGCCGAGCGGGAGCCAAAGCGCTGCTCGGCGTTATGCGCAGCGAGGACGTTGTTGCGGTGACCGGAGGCACTACGATTGCCGAAGTCGCGGAGCAATTGAGTCCCCCGACGGGCTTGTCGCTCAAGCAGAGCTGGTTCGTACCGGCGCGGGGCGGACTGGGGGAAAGCCTGGAAATCCAGGCGAACACCATTGCTTCCGGCATGGCCAAACGGGTCGGAGCGGGCTACCGTCTGCTGCATGTGCCCGATTTGCTCGGCAAGGAAGCGTATGAATCGCTGGTGGGCGACCCGAACATCCAGGACATCGTGGAGATGATCCGCAAAGCGCGGATCGTGGTTCATGGCATCGGAGATGCTATGGAGATGGCGCGGCGCCGCAAGCTGGAGGAGTCGATGGTACAGGAACTGCAGAACGAGGGCGCGCTCGCGGAATCATTCGGTTACTATTTTAATGAGGATGGCGTCGTTGTTCACAAAATGCTGACCCTGGGTCTCCGCCTGGAAGATATCCGACGGACCGAAACGGTCATCGGCATCGCGGGCGGCAGAAGCAAAGCGAAGGCGATCCTGGCGGTACTGCTGTTCGGACAGGAGGATATCCTTGTCACGGACGAAGCCGCGGCCGAGGATATCGTGAAGGAACTCGAGCGAGTCAAGAGTTTGAACAAGAACACGGAACTATAAACCAAGCGAATTGCTGAACCTGTTTACTCATGACGGGTACTTCACCCGTCTTGAATAATAAAAAAAAGAACACTGGGAGGATCTATTCATGAGTGTAAAAGTTGGTATTAACGGTTTTGGACGTATCGGACGCCTGGCTTTCCGCCGTATTCAAAACGTGGAAGGCATCGAAGTAGTAGCAATCAATGACCTGACAGACGCTAAAATGTTGGCTCATTTGTTGAAATATGACACGACTCAAGGCAAATTCGACGGCGAAGTTGAAGTGCATGACGGCTTCTTCAAAGTCAACGGCAAAGAAGTTAAAGTACTGGCAAACCGCAACCCTGAAGAACTTCCTTGGGGCGAGTTGGGCGTAGACATCGTTCTGGAGTGCACAGGCTTCTTCACAACGAAAGAAAAAGCCGAGCTACACCTGAAAGGCGGAGCGAAGAAAGTCGTTATCTCCGCACCAGCTACCGGCGACATGAAAACGGTCGTTTACAACGTAAACCATGAAATCCTTGACGGTACGGAAACCGTTATTTCCGGTGCTTCTTGTACTACTAACTGCTTGGCTCCTATGGCTAAAGTCCTTCAAGACAAATTCGGCATCGTTGAAGGCTTGATGACTACGATCCATGCTTACACCGGCGACCAAAACACGCTGGATGCTCCTCATGCGAAAGGCGATTTCCGTCGCGCTCGTGCAGCTGCTGAGAACATCATCCCTAACACAACGGGTGCCGCTAAAGCGATCGGTCTGGTTATTCCGGAACTGCAAGGCAAACTGGACGGAGCTGCACAACGCGTGCCTGTACCGACTGGTTCCTTGACTGAGCTCGTTACAGTTCTTGAGAAGAAAGTAACCGCAGCTGAAGTTAACGAAGCTATGAAGGCGGCTTCCGATCCAGAAACTTACGGCTACACCGAAGACGAAATCGTATCTTCGGACATCAAGGGCATGACTTTCGGTTCCCTGTTCGACGCTACGCAAACTAAAGTATTGACCGTCGGCGACAAACAACTGGTTAAAACCGTTGCTTGGTACGACAACGAAATGTCCTACACCGCTCAATTGGTTCGTACTTTGGAATACTTCGCAAAAAAAGTTAAGTAATTCCCGATTTCTTTGATAATCACGCCAAAGAGGAGCAACCTGTGTAAGGGACTCCTCTTTGGTTCATGAATTTTTGTTTTACCGACATTCACACACACCTTTTATAGAATATATAGAGAAGCAATACCGCTTAGGAGAGAAATCAAGAGTCGAAGTAGTATAGCCGGAAGTGCGCAGCGCGACTGACTGTGCCGAGTGCATCAAAGCGCCGCGCTTACCTATTAGGAGGAACGTGGAGATGAACAAGAAAAGTGTACGTGATGTGGAAGTAACCGGCAAACGCGTGTTTGTCCGCGTGGATTTCAATGTGCCGATGCAAGACGGCCAAATTACCGACGATACCCGGATTCGCGAAACGCTGCCGACGATCAAGTATCTGATCGAAAACGGCGCGAAAGTGATTTTGGCAAGCCACCTGGGCCGTCCGAAAGGCCAAGTGAACGAGGATATGCGTTTGACGCTTCCTGCGAAACGCCTCGGCGAACTGCTTGGCAAGGAAGTGGCCAAGGCCGATGAAGCGATCGGCGATGCCGTAAAAGCGAAAGTAGCCGCTATGAACAATGGCGACGTGCTCGTGCTTGAAAACGTCCGTTTCTATCCGGGCGAAGAAAAGAATGATCCGGAACTGGCCAAACAATTCGCGGAACTGGCCGATCTGTTCGTGAACGACGCTTTCGGCGCCGCTCACCGCGCTCATGCTTCCACGGAAGGCATCGCGCACTACTTGCCTGCGGTATCCGGTTTGTTGATGGAGAAGGAACTTTCCGTTCTCGGCAAAGCGCTGTCGAATCCGGACCGTCCTTTTACGGCCATCATCGGCGGTTCCAAGGTCAAAGACAAAATCGACGTTATCGACAACCTGCTTAACATTGCGGACAACGTGTTGATCGGCGGCGGATTGACTTATACCTTCTTCAAGGCTCAAGGCTATGAAATCGGTCAATCGCTGTTGGACGATAGCAAGCTTGACGTCGCTCTCGGTTTTATCGAAAAAGCGAAAAAGCTGGGCAAGAACTTCGTGCTTCCGGTTGACGTTGTGATCGCTGATGACTTCAGCGCCAATGCAAACCACAGAGTGGCCGACATCGACAGCATCCCGGCCGACTGGGAAGGCGTGGACATCGGACCGAAAACCCGCGCGAAATATGCCGAAATCATCAAGAACTCCAAGCTGGTCGTTTGGAACGGACCGATGGGCGTGTTCGAAATCGATATTTTCGCGAACGGTACCAAAGAAGTGGCTGAAGCTTGCGCCACAACCCAGGGCTACACCATCATCGGCGGCGGTGATTCCGCGGCTGCGGCCGAGAAATTCAAGCTGGCCGACAAAATGGACCACATCTCCACCGGCGGCGGCGCATCCCTCGAATTTATGGAAGGCAAAGCGCTTCCGGGCGTCGTGGCTCTGAACGATAAATAAGAAAGTATGAACGAGCTACCTTCGGGTACGGAAGGAGTGAACTGCATGAGAACACCGATCATCGCCGGAAACTGGAAGATGTTCAAAACGGTTTCCGAAGCAAAAGCTTTCTTTGAAGCAGTGAAAGGGAAAGCGGAAGTAGCGGGCGTGGAGAGCGTCATTTGCGCTCCATTCACCAATCTTCCGGCCTTGGTGGAAGCCGCCAAAGGCACGTCGATCAAAATCGGCGCCCAAAACCTGCATTTTGAAGACGAAGGAGCATTCACCGGGGAAATCAGCGGCGGAATGCTGAAAGAACTGGGCGTGGACTATGTCATTATCGGGCATTCCGAGCGCCGCGCTTATTTTGGCGAAACCGACGAAATTGTCAACAAAAAAGTACATGCCGCATTCAAGCACGGTTTGACACCGATTCCGTGCGTTGGCGAGAAGCTGGAAGAACGCGAAGCGGGACAAACGAAAGCGGTCGTGAAGGTGCAAACCGAAGCGGCGCTGAAAGGATTGTCCGCGGAGCAAGCCGCACAGGTCGTCATTGCATATGAACCGATCTGGGCGATCGGCACCGGCAAATCCTCGACTTCGCAGGATGCCAACGAAGTTATCGCTTACATCCGCAGCTTGGTGAAAGACCTGTACAGCGCGGAAGTGGCCGATAAAATCCGTATTCAGTACGGCGGCAGCGTGAAACCGGAAAACGTGAAAGAATATATGGGCCAAAGCGACATCGACGGCGCTCTTGTGGGCGGTGCCAGTCTGCAGCCGGCTTCTTATATCCAATTGGTTGAGGGGGCAAAGTAAGATGGCCACTCCAAAACCTGTAGCATTGATTATCATGGACGGCTTCGGACTTCGGAACACGGTGGAAGGCAACGCGGTCGCACAAGCGAACAAGCCGAATTATGACCGCTATCTGAAGCAGTATCCGAATACGACCCTGACGGCTTGCGGCGAAGCGGTGGGCTTGCCGGAAGGCCAAATGGGGAACTCCGAAGTAGGACACTTGAACATCGGCGCCGGACGGATCGTTTATCAGGACCTGACCCGGATCTCCAAATCGATTCGCGAGGGCGAGTTCTTCCAGAACGAAACGCTGGTGAACGCGGTTCGCAGCGCCAAGTCCAAAGGCAAGAAACTGCACCTGTACGGGCTTCTTTCCGACGGCGGCGTGCACAGCCACATCGACCATATGTTCGCGATGCTCGACCTTGCCAAGAAAGAAGATATGCAGGAAGTGTATATCCACGCTTTCCTGGATGGCCGGGACGTGGCGCCGGACAGCGCGAAGGGCTTTATCGAGCGCCTGATCGCCAAGATCGAAGAAGTCGGCGTCGGTAAAATCGCGACGGTTCAAGGCCGTTACTATGCGATGGACCGCGACAAACGCTGGGATCGCGTCGAGAAATCGTACCGGGCCATGGTTTATGGCGAAGGTCCGAGATACACCGACCCGATCACCGCGGTAACGGAATCGTACGAGAAATCGGTGTTCGACGAGTTCGTCATGCCGACTGTTATCGTAGACGGACATGACCAGCCGATCGCGCTGGTGGAAAGCGGCGATTCCGTCGTATTCCTGAACTTCCGTCCCGACCGGGCGATTCAGCTGTCGAACGTGTTCACGAACAAAGACTTCCAAGGTTTTGACCGCGGACCGAAATTCCCTAAGGATCTGCACTTTGTGTGCTTGACGCTGTTTGCGGAAACGGTGGAAGGCTATGTCGCTTACAAGCCGAAGGATCTCGACAACACGTTTGGCGAAGTGCTCGTGCAGCACGGCAAGAAGCAGCTTCGCATCGCGGAGACGGAAAAGTATCCGCACGTCACCTTCTTTTTCAGCGGCGGTCGCGACGTTGAGCTTCCGGGCGAAACCCGCGTCCTGATCAACTCGCCTAAAGTGGCGACGTATGACCTGAAGCCGGAGATGAGCGCTTATGAAGTGGCCGAAGCTTGCGTGAAGGAAATTGAAGCCGACAAGCATGACGCCATTATCCTGAACTTCGCCAATCCGGACATGGTCGGACACTCCGGCATGCTGGAGCCGACGAAGAAGGCGGTCGAAGTGACCGACGAGTGCGTAGGCAAAGTGGTCGACGCCGTCAAGGCCAAAGGCGGGGTCGTCGTGATCATCGCCGACCACGGCAACGCGGACATGGTGTTCGACGAGAACGGCCGTCCGTTTACCGCGCACACGACCAACCCGGTTCCGTTTATCGTCACCGACGAGAACTTGATTCTCCGCGAAAGCGGCATTTTGGCCGACGTGGCGCCGACGCTCCTCGATCTGATGGGGCTGCCGCAGCCGCCGGAAATGACCGGACAATCGATGATCGCTGGCCGCAAGGCATAGGTTTTTGATATATTGAGTAATGGAAGACATACCCACAAAAATCGAACATTAAAGGAGACTATACACATGACAATTATCTCTGACGTATACGCTCGCGAAGTCCTCGACTCCCGCGGTAACCCGACAGTAGAAGTTGAAGTATACCTGGAATCCGGCGCGATCGGACGCGCGATCGTTCCTTCCGGCGCTTCCACAGGCGCTCACGAGGCGGTTGAGCTTCGCGACGACGACAAATCCCGTTACCTCGGCAAAGGCGTTCTGAAAGCCGTTGAGAACGTAAACGAAATCATCGCTCCTGAAGTAATCGGGATGGACGCCCTGGACCAACTGGGCATCGACAAACTGATGATCGCTTTGGACGGCACGCCAAACAAAGGCAAACTTGGCGCTAACGCCATCCTGGCCGTTTCCATGGCCGTAGCCCGCGCGGCTGCTGACGCTTTGGACCTGCCGCTGTACGTGTACCTCGGCGGATTCAACGCCAAACAACTGCCGGTTCCAATGATGAACATCGTCAACGGCGGCGCACATGCCGACAACAACGTTGACGTGCAAGAGTTCATGGTTCTGCCGGTTGGCGCTCCTACCTTCAAGGAAGCTCTCCGCACAGGCGCTGAAATCTTCCACAACCTGAAATCCGTACTTAAGGCTAAAGGCCTGAACACCGCGGTTGGCGACGAAGGCGGCTTCGCTCCGAACTTCACTTCCAACGAAGACGCTTTGTCCTCGATCATGGAAGCTATCGAGAAAGCCGGCTACAAACCAGGCGTTGACGTATTCCTGGGGATGGACGTCGCTTCCACCGAGTTCTTCAAAGACGGCAAATACCACCTGGAAGGCGAAGGAAAATCCTTCACTCCGGCTGAGTTCGTAGACCTGCTCGCTTCTTGGGTCGACAAATATCCGATCATCACGATCGAAGACGGTTGCTCCGAAGACGACTGGGAAGGTTGGAAATTGCTCACCGAGAAACTGGGCAGCAAGATCCAGCTCGTGGGCGACGACTTGTTCGTAACCAACACCGAGCGTCTTGAAAAAGGCATCAAAGACGGCATCGGCAACTCGATCCTGATCAAAGTAAACCAAATCGGTACGTTGACTGAAACGTTCGACGCAATCGAAATGGCTAAACGCGCAGGTTACACTGCGGTAGTATCCCACCGTTCCGGTGAATCCGAAGACAGCACCATCGCTGACATCGCGGTTGCTACCAATGCCGGCCAAATCAAAACCGGTGCGCCTTCCCGTACCGACCGTATTGCGAAGTACAACCAATTGCTCCGCATCGAAGATCAATTGGGCGAACTGGCTCAATACAACGGCTTGAAATCCTTCTACAACCTGAAGCATTCTTAATCGAGCGTAAGAGAGACCTGCCAGCATGAAGCTGGCGGGTCTTTTTTTGTGTCTTCTGCTTCTAAGCCTTCCCGCCCATTTCCGCCCCCCTACTAGTCACGCCGCCCGTTCTCCTAACCCGCCGATAAAACACTTTTCTCCACTAACTAATCTCCTACTTTCGCATGTACCATCCCAAGTCAATGCAGGGTACAATGGTAAAAAATTTAGACTTTTACTTTTGGAAGCGGGGTGGGAATTTTGGGACGCCTGTTTTTGGCGGTGATGGTTTTGTTCTCATGCTTTGTCGCGGGTTGCTCCGATCGGGCCGCTACAGGCAGTGGGGACTGGGCATATTCCTTCGTCCGGTGGCAGGGGGACAGTTATCGCGTTACGGAGGAAAGCGTGTCCGCGGCGGAAATCGGGAAGAAGCTGGGCGAGGTGGAGCGTTTCTCGGATGACGAGAACTTCTCGGCCTCCGGCAGGTCGACCTGGTCTAACGCCTATCCGGCCGGGACCGAGTTTTTTGAAATTAGCGGCCATTCCAGTAACGATGCGATCGCGGTTAAGGTAGAGAAGGACGCGGAGACGGCGTACGTGAAGTTGGTACGGAAATGAGGAATGGACTGGGGCCGTCTCGTCGCCCAGTCGATTTCTCGGGCTCCCCGCCGAAAATAGCGGCCTAATTGGCCGCTATTTCTCCTGATTTGTGCCAATTAGGCTTCGGGGCGGAAAAACTCGAGCAAATTTGCCGGCGGTCAACTCCGTTTTGAGGTAGTGGAGGTGAATAAGGGTCTTTTAAGGCGCTATTTTGTCGAATTTGGCTCTTCTGAACCGAATAGCGGCTTTTTAGGCGCTTATTTTTGGAAAAAAGCGGCCAAAACCCTGATTTGGGGTCCGCTCAAGGTAAATAAGGCCCTTTTTGACCGCTATTATGCCCGAAGAGCCGAATCAGGCCAAAATAACGGCCCAAAAGGCCGTTATTTTGGCAGTCGGCAACAGTCGGCAAGAGAAGCTGCGGGTATCAGGCCTAGTTCACCACGCGTCGCCAAAATCGGCGAATAAGTCTCATAAAGGCCGGCATGGTTAGAACCGATGTCAGTTTTAATGCGCACGTAAGCGGTCATGAAAAGGCCCTGTTTCTTTGTTCGGGTCCCAACGGCGCCTGCACACTACGGCCTGCACCTAACGTCCGCCTCCGCACTATCGCTGCCTCCTGCACACTACCGCCGCCTACCCATAGACCCGGATCTCGATGACCTCCGCGTAAGCCGAGCCATGGGTCTCTTTAATGACCAGCCGGACGGCCGCCGCGGTCAAAGGGAGGGCAAGCGTGTGGACCCGTTTCCGCCGGCGGTTGCCCGTTTCGCGGAGCATGGGGATCCAGCTTCCGTCGTCCGCCAGGACCTCGATCCGGTAGCTTTTGACCAGCTCCGGGATGACTTCGAAGGGTGTCCGGTGATGGTGCAGATTGATCAGGTCCTCGTTCACATCGTCATTGAAGATCAGGTGCAGCTCCCGGATTTCCCGGGGCCGGTCCCAGCTTAGCTCGATCCAGGGAGCAGGCTGCTCCGCCGCGTCCGCCGCCGCCATCGCCATCGCGTCCGCCGGTACCGCTCCCCCCGCCGACACCGCCGCCGACACGCCCGCCGTCATGGCTCCCCCCGCCGTCAGCGCCGCCGCGTCCGCCGCCATTGCGTCCGCCCCCGTCGCCATCGGCCCGGACAGCCACATATGCGGCCCCCCATACGGGCGCTTGTAGCCGTCGATGACCCGCTCGGGGCGATAGGCCTCCGTCGGGAAGTCCGCCCGCAGGCAGAAAAGCCGGCGCGCGAGCCGCTTCATGCTCCATTCCACGACCGGCTGGGTGTCGTCGTGATCCTCTAAATCTTTGGACACGCCGGACGCTACGCCCCGCTCAAAAGCAAGCAGGCCCGTTACCGACGCGTCCGATAGGTATAATCGGAGCAAGGGATTGCCGCGCACGATGACAAAAGCGTTTTGGCTTTCGTCCGGCATCCAGTCGAGTTCCACCGCGACCCACTGTTTCGGGCCCTCGGCAACCCGCACCGAGGCTCGGTATTCGAGCGCGGCTGGGACGTAATTCTCCGGCCTGCCGGTGCTCCACACCTCGACCGTCATCTCCGTGGGGCCGGCCGCGTCGACGAGCCATTCCAGCTTGCCGCGGAGCCCCGGGTCGGCCGGTAGCAGAACGGCGATGTCGTTCTCCAGCGGGTAGGCCTCCTGCGGAGACTCGACGGCGATCCGCGAGAGATGCGAGGAGGCGCGCACGACCGCCTGCCGGGCCAAATCGCCGGGGTCGCGGTTGGCGAGCCCCAGCACGGAGGCGTCCTGCCGCAGCAGCGTTTGCTGCAGGAGCGGGGTATGGCGCCGGGACAGCTCCCGGGGCGTCATGTCCCGCTCGGCGCACAGCGCGGCCGCCGTTCCGGCGGCTTCCCCCAGGATGGCGCAGGTGGCCATCACCCGGGTGGTGCCGAAGGCGACGTGCGTCGCGCTGATATTCCGCCCGGCGAACAGCAGGTTCGCCACGTTGGCGGAATAGAGGCTGCGGAACGGGATGTGGTAGTTGCCGTCCGCGTGCATATGCTTGGAGCCGCTGGCCTCGGCGTACATCCCCTGCGGCGGATGCAGGTCGATGGACCAGCCCCCGAAGGCGACCTGGTCGTCAAAACGCTGCTGGGCGATAATGTCGTTTTGCGTCAGGACATAATCTCCCGTAAATCGCCGATATTCGCGCTTGCCCGGCTGGGAGCCGACCCATTCCAACGTCAGGCGGTCCGCGTCGAACCTCCCCGAATTTTTGATGTAATCCCAGATGCCGTAGATCACGGCCCACAGCTCATCGCGGATCCGCTCGTTATCGTGGACCGTGTCCAGTTCGCCGCCCCACTCGATCCACCAATAATGGCAGCCGGAGTCCCCGCTGCGGATGATCCGCTTCATCGGAATCGGCGTTCGGGTAATATCCTTGGCGAACGAAGGCGGTACGAATTTGACGGGATGCCCCGCGTCCTTCGTGTAGAAGAGCAGCGTGCTGCCCAGCGTAATCTCATCGGCTTCCTCGGGCGCCCACGCCTCCCCGAATTCATGCCGGGCTTCCCGGCCGATCCGGTAACGCGCTCCCGCCAGGAACCCGACGAGCCCGTCGCCCGTACAATCGAGAAACATCGGGCTCTCGAAAGTGATCCGCCGCTCCGATCCCATCATCCAGCCGGTCACCGACCGGATTCGCCGCTCTTCCTCCGGTCCTTCCGCTTCGACTTCGTGCACGTCGGTATTCAGATATAGCGAGATGTTCGGCTCGGCCCGCACCGTCTCCAGGACGACCAGATCCCATAGATACGGGTTGCCGTCGGGGTTGCGGTACTGGTTCTCAAGGAACATTTCGCCCATAATTCCCGTCTCCCGGGCGTACCGGTTAATCCCGTGCGCGGTCGCTCCGCAGACCCATACCCGCACCTCGCTGCTGGAGTTGCCGCCCAGCACCCCGCGGTTGTGGACCAGGGCGACTTTCCGTCCGAGCCGGGCCGCCGCCACGGCGGCGCAAACGCCCGCCAGCCCTCCGCCGACCACGGTGATATCGTTACGAACCTTTTCCAATTTCATGTTCCAAAGCACTCCCTTCCGAAATTAGGTTCAACCCTTAACCGCCGAGCTGGCCACGCCTTCGATGATGTATTTCTGTCCGATCAGGAAGACGAGGATCATGGGAATGATCCCGGCGGTGGCCGCGGCCATCATGCCGTTATAGTCGACGTTGTTTTCAAGAATGAAATTCTGCAGACCGAGCGGAACGGTGAACAGATCCTGGTCGATCAGAAACACGAGCGCGTTTTCGTAGTCGTTCCAATGCCAGGAGAAGTCGATGATCGCCAGCGTAGCCAATGAAGGTTTGGCCATCGGCAGAATGATCCGCGAGAAGATGCGGAAATGCCCGGCTCCGTCCAAAAAGGCGGCCTCGGAAATTTCATAAGGCACCGACAGGAAAAACTGCCGCATCATAAACACGCCGAAAATGGTAAACATCCCCGGAAGAATCAGTGCCCAATGGGTGTTGTAAATGCCGGCCCAGTCGAACATGATGAATTTGGGCACAAACAGAACCTGGGGCGGGACCATCATCATGGACAAGTAAATCAGGAACAGCGCGTTCCGGCCTTTAAATTCGATCCGAGCGAAGCCGTATGCGGCCAAGGCGGAGAGCAGCACGGCCCCGGCCGTACCGAGGAGCGCTACTTTTAACGAATTCAAGTAATAATGCACGAAGCTGTTCGGTCCCGTCCATATTTTCAGGTGATGCTCCCAGTGGAAATCGGCGGGAATCCAGCGGATCGGGTAATGGAACACCTCCGCCGGCGTTTTGAACGAAGTGCTGATCATCCATAGGAAAGGAACGATCATGACGATGCTGAAGAACAACATAAGCAACGTGAGAACGATTTTTTGCACCAGGGCTCTAGTCATTGTCGGTTTTCCCTCCTTAATAGTGGACCCAGCGTTTTTGTCCCATCCATTGGGCCGCGGTGAACAGCAGGATGATGAGGAACAAAGCCCAGGAGATGGCGGAGGCGTAGCCCATTTCGTAATAACGGAAGGCGTTCTGGTAGATGAACAGCGAGAGTACGGTCGTGCTGTTGCCCGGTCCGCCCTGCGTAATCGCCTGGATAATACCGAACTGCTTGATCGACATAATCAATCCGGTGATCAGCAGCAGGAAGGTCGTCGGGCTGACGAGCGGCCACAGGATGGTGCGGACCGTTTGCCAAGTGCGGGCTCCGTCGATTTTGGCGGCTTCCAGCAGTTCGCCGGACACTTCCTGCAGGGCGGCCAGATAGATGATCATGTTGTACCCGAGCATAAACCAGATCCAGATAATATCGATGGCGTACATGGACGTGTCCATCGTGGACAGCCAGCCCGGAGGATTGGCGACGCCCAGTGAGCGAAGAATACCGTTGATGGGCCCGTTGTTCGGGTGGAAAAGCAGCATCCAGACAAAGGCGACGGCCACCCCGCTTGTAATGTAGGGCATGAAATACAAGGCGCGCAGCGTCTTTTTGAGAAAAACCGAGCGGTTGAGCACGACGGCGACGACGAAAGCGAGGCCGATGGACAGCGGAACCGACAGCAGGAACAACAGCGTGTTCCCGATGGCGGTATAGAAGACCTCATCCTGCAGCATGCGCCGAATATTGGCCATTCCGATGAAATTCGTATCCGGGTTCATAAACTTGTAGTCGGTGAACATGAGGTAAAAAGAATACGCGGCAGGAACAATAAAGAACAGCAGCACTCCCAGCATATTAGGCCCGATAAAAAGATAGCCGAGATATTGCTGCCGTTTCATCCAGGATGTTTTCACAAAAGCCCCACTCCCTCTAAACTTGATCTCCCCTAAAGCTTACCAGCGGGACCGGAAGGGCATAAGAAACAAAACCACCGACTTCATGCGACAGAAATACGCATTTGGGGCGGCGGTCGGGTAAGGCGGTTTACAGTTTTGTTCTATCGTCCGTTTTGTTCAATTGTCGGTATCTGCTGGGCGTGTGCGAGGTCAGCCGTTTGAAAATCTTAATGAAGTAATTGTCGTTCATGAACCCGACCCGGTGGCCGATTTCATGCACGGGCAGGTCGGTCTCGATCAGGTAACGGATGGCTTGATTGACCCGGACTTGATGCAGGTAATGGATGAGCGTGTGGCCGGTTTTCTTTTTAAAAAGCGTGCTGACGTAGTTTTCCCCCATCATTACGTATTGGGACATGGACTTGACCGTGATATCCTGCGCGAAGTTGGCGTGGATGTATTGCAGGATTTTCTGGATTTCCGGATGGGTGGTCACATTCTCTTGCAGCAGGGGCGGCAGTTGCGGCCGGGATGGCGTCCCATTTGCCGGGCTCGCGGCCGGCCGGTTTCCCTGAACCCGATCCTTTTGCAATTCGGCGCTGATCTTCCGCAGCGTCTCCCGCAGCGAGTTCACGCTCATCGACAGCTTCAAAATATAGTTCGATGCGCCGTATTCCATCGCCTGGCGGACGTACTCGAAGTCGCTCATGCAGGTCAGCATGACGAAACGGGAGCCGTATCCTTCTTCCCGGCTGCGTTTTAACAGCTCGACCCCGTCCATCTCCGGCATGATAATGTCCGTCAGGACCAGATCGGGCGGTTCCCGGCGGATCATCTCCAACGCTTCCGCGCCGTTGCCGGCCTCCCCGGACACCGTGAACCCGAGTTCCTCCCAGGCGATAATTTCCCGCACGGATTCCCGCACGAACACTTCATCTTCTACGAGCAGTACATTCCACATGAATATTCCTCCCGGTATTAGGAATGCCCTTGGGCTTGATTCCATGGCTCATGGGCGTAAGGGGGCGAGAGCAGCAGCGGAAACGATAAGCGGACGGTCGCGCCTTGATCAGAAGAACAAATCTCCATTGCACCTTTCTCTTTAAAAAGAAGACGCAATCGCTCCCGGATGTTCCCGAGTCCGATGCCCGGTCGCCTGCGGGCTCCCTTGGCGGCTTGCGCTTTTTCCATGCCGACGCCGTTGTCCGCGATTTCCACCGTCAGTTGATCCGGCGTTTCTTGATAGACCCTGATTTGAATTCGCCCCGAACCGGGCCGCGGGCTTAACCCGTGGATAATCGCGTTCTCGACCAGCGGCTGCAAGCTGAGTTTCGGAACGAGCGCATACCGGACAGTGTCCTCGTAGTCATATGTCACCTCGAACTTGTCGCGGTACCTCACCTGTTGAATGTGGACGTAAGCCTGGACCAGTTCCATTTCGTCCTGCAGATGGATCAGATCTTTATCCGTATTCAGACTGGCTTCCAGGAGCTTGCCCAAGGACAGCGTGATGTTCGTAATCTCCTCATTCCGGTGGCGGATGGAGATCCATTTAATCGTATTGAGCGTATTCAGCAAAAAATGAGGATTGGTTTGCGCCAGCAGCATCTGAAAATGCACGGCTTCCTTCTGCCGTTCCTCGGCCTTCAGCCGCCGGATCAGCTCGTTCGTATCGTCCAGCATCGTGTTGAAGGTCCGGGTCAAGTCCAGGATCTCGCCGCTGAATTTATGCTCCGGCAGACGGATTTTTAAATTTTTCTGCACGACGGCCTTCATTTTATTTTGCAAATGGGACAGCGGGCGGGTGATCGTCGCCGAAATAAGGAAGGTCATCACCAGGAACACGCCCATCAGCAAAAAGAAAGTGAGAAAATATTGCCGCTTCAAATCCTCGATCTCGATGAACAGCACGGAAAGAGGGATGCGATTGACGATGTACCAGTCCAAGGATTCCACATAAATGTAGTTGATCAGGGAATTGGACGGCTTATCGATAAAATATTTCTGCTCCGGCCGGTCGGAAATGCGGGACAAGACGCTGTGGGACAGCCGGCTATCCTGCGCCGACCGGGAAATCGTGTCCCCCGCGCTCGTCACCAGAAAATACTCCTGCTGGAGCGCCGACTGTTTCTGCGCCGACTGAAACCAGGAGGAGTAGTCGATGCTGATGCGGGCCAGGCCGTAGGGCGTCTTTTGCGCATCCTCCAAATAAGCATAGACCGACAGCAGGTACGGGCTGGTCGAAATATCCCGGAGGACGTAGTTTTCGTCGTTAGGCACCCAGCGGTAAGAGCCCCCGTTCATGGAATCCCGGGCAAATCCCGGATTGTCCCTCAGGGACCGGTAATCCAGCACGGCTCTGGGCGAATAGGAAGTGTATACGTTTTCATTTAAGTCCAGAAGCGTAAAGTACACGGAGGGATTGTACAGGAAAAAGCTGTTGTTCAAATTGTTGAATATACTCTCGATCATCCTCTTGTTCTCCAGCGGGTTGCGCTGTTCGGGATGACTCAGCACGGTTTTTACGGTGCTGTCCTGTTGCAGAAAAATCAGCGTTTTGAAGGCGACGCTGATCTGTTCCTCCAGCGTCCGGTACATCTGCTCCAACTGATAATGACTCTGCTGGCTGATTTTTTGCTGCACGAGCAGTTCGATCCGCTGATAGTTATATAAATTCAAAGCGCAAAAGGGAAGCAGAATCAAAAACACAAACGCGGCGAACAAGCGGTACTTCAGCTTTTGGGGAATCAGAAAACGGATGGCTTGTGGCATCTCGGGTACCGCCTCCCTTGAGGTGGGTGTTTTTTTTTCAATTATAGCATAGGGAGAAAAGGGCGGAGGGCCTTGGGGTAAATTGCGTTGTTTTGTAGAGAAACAAAGATTTGTTCTATTGATGGGAGCGATTTTAGGAGTGATTTACAAAAGGCGGGGTGTCGCCTAAGATGGAAATTAGTACATTGCACCACTGCGTGAGGTGAATCGGGTGGATTCAACGGGATCGGAAGAACAGATTTGGGAAGACATTGAGAATAGTCTTCGCCGCCGTTTCGGAATCGAGGTGTTCGAGCGCACGCCGATCCGGCGGGGATGGTTAAATCTAAAATGGAAAGTGAGTACGGATGCGGGACAGCTTCTGATCAAACAGTACAACAGGGAGCGGTTTAAACTTTATAAGTCGGAGGAATTGCTCCGGGCTTTCTCGCAGCAGATCAGGCTAAGGGAGAGCGGGCTGCCATGCCCCCGGTTGCTGTCGGACCGCGGGGAGGTATTTGTGACCAGCGAGGACGGCGAACGCTTTCTGGTGATGGAGTTTTGCGAGGGAAGTTTGGTTCTGCCCGGCCGAGTCGGTGAGCGGCAGATTCATGATTTGGGCCTCGTCACGGCCCGGATGCATCACTTGCTGAACGACGGGACGCTGGGTGCGAAGGCAAGCCCGCAGTTCGTTCCGCCGAGCTGTGAGGAGCGAATGGGCCATTGGCGGTCCCTAAGGCAGACGGCAGCGGCGGCGGGGGATGATCGGCTTGTGGGGGAGGTCGAGACCCAACTCCGGGCGACGGAGGTGGCGGACATCGATCGGTTTGCGGGCGCGGCTATGGGATGGGCGCACCGGGACTTGTGGGTGGACAACCTGTTGTTTTTTGAGGACCGGGTGGCGGCTGTGCTTGATTTCGACAGGTTGAATTACGATTACCCGGCGCTTGATGCGGCCCGGGCGGTGATCTCCTGCGCTCTGGACGATCAGGGGCGGTTGGATGCTTTTCTCGCACGGGCTTTCATGGCAGGGTATACGGAAGAACGGCATGCGGCCTCAGGGTTCCTGACCCAGGCTTTGCAGCTGTTGTGGTAGATGGAAGGCGTGCGGTGGATACATGCGGAGATGGACAGGGAGAGAGACACGACCGTCCGGTTTGCCAAGGAAATGGAGTGGTTGGCTCACCATGTAACGGATCTGCCGGCGATGCTTGAAGGTTTGTAATGGACTCGCGATTATATACGGAGGAGGAACTAGGGATGATCACGGAGGAAATGGCACGCGCCTGTTCGGCGGAGATGGAGCGGACGAGAAGGCTGGACCCCGGTCTGCTGGAGGCGGTTCATGAGCTGGGTTGGTTCAAACTGTTTGTGCCGGAGGAGCTGGGCGGAAGGATGCTGGCTCTGCCGGAAGCGCTGGAGGTGTTTGAGGAAGCCGCCCGGCTGGACGGGAATTTGGGTTGGCTGGTGACGATCGGATCGGGCGGCGGTATGTTTGCGGCCTATATGGAGCCGGAGGTGGCGCGGGAGTTGTTCTCTCCCCGGGCGGCCGTGGTCGCCGGCAGCGGAGCCCCCTCGGGCGTGGCCCGCAAGATCGAAGGCGGCTATACCGTGACCGGCTCCTGGAAATACTGCAGCGGGTCTTCCTATGCGACGCTGTTTACGGCAAACTGCCGTATCGCCTATGGAGAGGCCGAGGCGGACGAGGAAGCTCCGATCCGTTCGTTTGTGTTTTTGCCGGAGCAGGTGGAGATCGTTCCGGATTGGAACGCCTTTGGCCTGAGGGCGACGGAATCCCATACGATGAGGGTGGACCGGATTTTCGTGCCGGAAGAGCGGACTTTTGATCTTGGGGAGCAAAAGGGTTTCCGGGATTACGCCATCTACCGCTACCCGTTTCTTCCGTTTGCGGAGACGTCGTTTGCGGCGATGGCTTTGGGTCTGGCGCGTCATTTCCTGGACGAGGCGTCCGGCCTGGCGGAAGCGAACAAGGCGGGATGGGAGGCTGCCCAAGCGCATCGCTATCCGTTCGTCCGCCAGCGGACCGACCGGATGGAGACGGAATGGGCCCAGGCCCGCGATACGTTCTACCGTGCGGTCCGCGAGTCCTGGGACCAGGTGGAGCACGGCGGTACGCTGACGGAAGAAGCCCAGCGGCTGGTCGGACAAATCAGCAAGCAAGCCGCCCGCACGGCCGTCGGCTGCGCCGGGGAACTATTCCCGTACCTGGGGATGCACGCCGTGATGGAGGACACGACCATCAACCGGATCTGGCGGGATCTGCACACCGTTGCGCATCATGTGTTGCTGGTTTCTTTTGAGGAGGAGAAAGGGTAACATTAGTAAACGCGTTGGATAAAGTGAACGGGGCCAGGGACATAGGGGAAGTCGGCGGAAGCCGACTTTTTCTACATTTTCAAGAACCGCAAACGGAAGATAGGGAGAGTTTAGAATTCCCCTTCATTGAATTCGGAAACCTCGGCATTCAGAACATACTCGAGGAACTCCAGCGTTATCTCCGATACGGCATCCTCCTCGGGTAAATAAATAAATTTACTGATACGCAAAATATCTGTCTTGAATACTTCTACGAGTTTCAACATGGCTTCCGTATCCCGCTGTTTGGCGGATTGAAGCAGCTTTAGTAATTCGCGGTCCGAGATAAAAGTTGGATCATTTTTTTCTTGCATTTACTCACCGCCTGTTGACTAATATTCAGATGCTGTGCGACTTCTTCTTCGGTTAGATGCTGAAAGTACAGTTTCTCTATAACAAATTTCCCTCTGGGAGGTAATTTATCGACGAGATCTCTAACCAGAATTTTCTCTTCGGATGAGCGAGTATAGTAAGGAGAAGGATATTGGCTATTCTCATAGAGAGGGCGTTCTCTATATCTAATTTTTTTCATACGGTACTGTATTCGCCAGCCGATGCGATAAATCTCGCTTCTGTATTGCTCGTAAACGGTACTATACTGCTTTTCCAAAGTAACCCCTCCTCTGCGAAAGTTATTTATTTATATATTGGGTAATAATTAGGCTATTTTACAACCGAAGGACGAAAAAACAGGAACGTATGTTCTTATTATACCAATATTTTTCGTTTTAATACAGAGGGATACAAAAAAAGAAGAGTACGAATACTCCTCTCACAATTAGAAAATCCCGTCGTATAGAAGCGCCGGTTTAGCACCGCTTAACTGCCGGCCGGGCCAAACGGAACCCTAGGTCGTCGATTTTAAAAGTCGGATGGCTGCGGCGACGGCAGGTTGCTCCGCAACCCCGGGCTTCCTCCGCCCAACTGCCCCCGCGAAAAATCCGGTACGTGCCGTACACCTCTTTATCATAAATATCCCAGCACCACTCCCAGACATTACCCAGCATATCATATAGTCCCCAAGGGTTGGGATCTTTTTGCCCGACTTCATGGGGCGCCCCCTGTGAGTTTTCGCTATACCAGGCAATCCGGTCCAACTCGTCGTATTGATATCCCGTGGTCCCCGCTTTGCATGCATACTGCCACTCAGCTTCGGTAGGAAGCCGATAGCCCTCGGCCGTCCAATCGCAATCGACGGTTTCTCCATCCTCGCCGAAGGAATAGCACTCGCTCAACCCAGCCGCCCGGGACATCATATTGCAAAAAGATACCGCCTCATGCCAGGAGATGTTGACCATCGGCTTTTGGCTGCTAGCCGCATCAACGGGCGGACCGCCGACAACAGCTCGGTACAATGCCTGGGTCACTGGGTAGCTGGCCAGAAGAAAAGACTCAACTTCTACGTTCCAGCGCCGCTGAATCCGGTCGTCCCGGAGTTGGACTTCACCCTTGGGAATAAGCGCCATAGGGATATCCTCCGATTTAAATTCAAATGATGACAATAATTCTCCTCCTAATTTTTCGTCCTGATTTTACCAATTCTACCTCGCCTCCTCCCTTTGGGCAATCCAAAAATATGCAATCCATAAGCGCCTATTTTTTTGGGGTGGGCAGCAAAGGGCGCATCACCGAGGCGAGGCGCTCGCCGATTTGGATCATGCCGCTGCTGGCCGGGTGTAGGAGGTCATGGGACAGGCCGCGCCAATCGTCCAGCAGCTCGCCGCCGTTCGCATACCTGACCTGCGGAAACCCGCAGCGCTGTACGACGTCCCAAAGCGCCGCCCGATACTCGCCGCTGGTGGAGCGCACCTCGCGCTCCGGCCAAGTCCAGCCGAGGTCGGCGTAGCTCGGGAACAAGCCGATGCAAACTAGCGGTTTGCCGGGATGCGCGGCGGCGATCGTCCGGATCATCGCCGCGGCTTGGTCGGCAAACCGGTCGGCCGGGATGCCTTGATTGAGCATATTGACGGAGATGCACAACGTCGCGATGTCCCAATCGCCTCTGGCGGCAATATGCTCCGCGATCGCCTGCTCGCAATGAGCGGAGCCCGGCATGCCGAGGTTTAAAGCGTCCAAGCCGAGGCGCCAGGCCGTTTGCGCGACATAGGTCACCTCGGGCGAGGAAGCCGCGATCCCGAAGGTGATCGAGGTCCCGTAGGCCAGGTAGCGGAGGGCGGGCTGTTCGTGAGGAGCGGGGGGCCGGAGTCCCTCGCCTTCAAGGCCGAGCAGGTGGACCTCGTGGCCGTGTACGAGGATCCGCCAGATCGGGCCGAAGGAAGGACGAGGGACCCCTTCGGACCACGGGGACCTGAATTGAAATCCGGGCTCCGGTCCCTCATCCGCGATTTCAATCGTTGTCGGCGTTTCCCCGATTTGGCGGCTCTCCACCTCATAATCCCCGTAAAACACCTTAACCTGACTGACGCCGCCAAAGCTGGCCAACGTAATCGCCGCGGTTCCCGTTTCCAGCCCGAAGCGGATCTCCAGCAGGGCGGCCCGGCGGATTTGTTCGCGTCCTTTTTCGAGCAATCCGGCTCTGACGGACTCCGGTACGCGCTGCATCAGCAGCCCGGGTCGCCCTTCCACACGAACCAGTTCCTCTACATTGTGCAGTTCCACTTGTTCATGGATCATAGCTACTCCCTCACTTTCCGTTTTGAAATCAGCCGTGGAAAAGGGGCCGCCGCGGAAACGACGACCCCTAAGCAAGCTTGCAAGCCTCTAACTTATTTGTTTTGCTTCAAAAAGTCGTTATGCCGCGTCACCATGGCCTGAATCGTCTGGTCCAGGGACTGGGCGCCGAGGAAGAACTTTTCGTATTCCTGGGCCCGCATATCCATGACCTCCTGCGGCAAGCTTCGCACATAAGTCGGCGTTTTGTCCTCGAACATAACGTACATGAGCGATTCGAGGTCATAGGTGTCCTTTTTGTCGCCGAGCAGGCTGGTCAGCGCATCCTCCTGGTTGGCGTCCTTGGAGGCCGGCAGCCGTCCGCCCGCCGCCATCGGCGCCATGCCGCCGTCGGCATACCATTTCAGGAATTCCCACGCCTCCGCCTGGTGCTTGGATTTGGCGTTAATCGAAATGTAATCGCCGAGACCGCCGCGCGTGACATAATTGTCAGCGCTGTCCGCCAGCCGCGGCACCTGGGCGAAGGCGATTTTAAAATCGCGCGGGAAGTCGGTGAAGTTGTTCGAACTGCGCAGCAGCCAGGCCCCGATATTGAGCATCGGCACCTCCCCGCTGAGGAAGACCTGCTCCACCGGCATTTTGGAGGTCAACTGTTCCCCGAGCGGCGGCGTGGTCTTGTCTTCTTTCATCATGATATCGAGCGTTTCCAGCCACTTTTTGACGAGCGGGTGATCCAAATTGGAGGTGCCGTCAGGCTTGGTGTACCCTTCCTGCGACAAGACGGAATCGATCGGGTCGACGAACGGCTCCATGTTCTGAATAAATCCGTAGTTCGACCCGGCTTTCAGCTTCTTGGCGTATTCGCGCAGCTCGTCCCAGGTCCAGTCCTTGGGAACCGGCAGGCCTGCGGCGTCCAGCGCATCCTTGTTCAGCGCGATGAAGAACGGGCTCTTCGTGGTCGGCATCCCGTAATACTTCCCGTCGATCTTCCAGCTTTCCGCGTCGGCCCCCATTTTCTCGTCGATATTGTAGTCGCTGAACTGGCTCAAATCGAGGGCGAGGTTCGACTCCACCCGTTTGGATGCCTGGGAAATCGAGTAATTGACGAACAAATCGACATCCTGTCCGGTGATCATCGCTGTATCGAGCTTGAGGTTCCCGTCGTCGTCATTGACGAAGCGAACGTACTCGACCTGGATATCGGGATGCTCTTTATTCCACGCGTCGATGACCTGCTGCGGCCCCGCTTCCGGCGGAACGCCGCCCCACATTTTTAACGTGACCGTGTTCCCCGTCTTGGCGTTCCCGTCGGCCTGTTCCCCGGCTTTCCCGGACGTATTGCCGCCGCTGCCGTCCCCTCCGCCCGAGCATCCCGCCAGTAAGCCCATGATGAGAACCAAGGCGGTCCATCCCGCGACCCAACCTTTCTTTTTCAAAAGCGCCAACCTCCCTGAGTTAATCCATAATTTCGTTGATGGACCAAGGATACCAGACCGGAAAAACCGCCAGAAGGAACAAAAACGCGAAGTCCATGGAACATATCTATGTAAAGGGAAAGGGAGTGGAATAAATCGTTCTATTGGGGAAAAAGTAGGGCTGCGGATGGGGAGGTTGGGAGGCGGGGAAAGTGAGGGGGGCTTGAGGCATTAACGGGAATTTTGCCCGTTAATGCTGCCAATTTCGCCCCTGGCGGGGCAATTAGCTGGAATTTCTCCAGCTAATCCGCGCCAACAGGGGCGAAAAGGGCTTGGCGGTCCGAATTAACGGGAGGAAATCCCGGTAAATATGGACCGCCGGCGGGTTTGGCCGAATTAACGGGAGGAAATCCCGTTAATTCGGCAGGCCGTCCGGGCCGGCGCTGGCCGGCGCGCGGCCCCGCCCCGACCCGGGCGCGCCAAGCGGCCCGGCTAGCGGCCCGCGCGGTGCCGGGCCCCGGTGGCAGCCCGGCGCTCGCCGGCGTCCCGCAGCCCCGCCCGGGTTCGCCCGCCTGCGGCCGGCGCGCGCCGTACCGCCCGCGCCCTCAAGCCTCCGGCGCGG
This sequence comes from Paenibacillus faecis, assembly GCF_008084145.1. GTDB lineage: Bacteria > Bacillota > Bacilli > Paenibacillales > Paenibacillaceae > Fontibacillus > Fontibacillus faecis. Next base: position 87,240 of record NZ_VSDO01000004.1, read on the forward strand.
CGGCGGTGGACTCGCGGACCAGGAGCTTCGTCGGCAGCAGGAGCTCCGTGTAGGGCTCGCCCGGCTCCTGGATCCGCTTGAACAGCTGTTCGACGGCTTTGACGCCGAACAGCTTCAGATCGACGTCCAGCGTCGTGGTCGGCGGCGTCGACAGACGGGAGAGGTAGCCGTTGTCAAAGCTGACGATCGACACATCGGCGGGAATCTGGTAGCCGAGCTGCTGGAGCGCGGCGTTCAGGAAGAAACCGAGGCCGTCGTTGACGCAGAACCAGGCCGTCGGCTGCTCGTCCAGGGATTGAACCCGGCTCATGACGCTGCCGGCGTCCTCGGCCGTATCGGTGCAGAGCCAGCTGTCCCGCGTTGTAATGCCGAAATCCCGCATGGCTAAATTGAAGCCTTCCAGGCGCTCGTAATAACTGGGCGAGATGGAAATATCGCCGAGAAAGCCGATGCGGGTGTGGCCAAGCTCCACCAGGTGCCGAATCGCCTCGTATGCGCTGAAACGGTTATTCGTCAGGATGCAGTCCGCTTGAATGCGCGGGTGGTGGTGGTCGATCAGCACGGTGGGAATTTTGGTGTCAATGACCTTGTTGATGTAATCCGTTGTAATGTGGGAAAGGACCATCACGCCGTCCACGTCATCCTCCATTAAAAAAGAAGGGAGCGCCAGCGAATCCGCCGCTTCCCGGGTGACCGACTGGATCAGCAGACGCTTTCCGTATTTCGCGGCTTCCTGTTCGATCGTCAGGTAAATTTCACCGAAAAAGTTTTTCTGGGAAAACGCGAATTCGGAGGCGATCAGGGCAATCGCGCCTTTGCTGTCCGTGACCGCCTTCTTCTTTTTGCCCAAGGTATATACGTATCCCATCTCATCTGCAGCCCGCATAATTTTTCTGCGGGTTTCCTCACTCACGCCATCCTTTCCGGACAGGGCCTGAGACACCGAGTTTTTCGAGAGGTTCAGACGATCCGCGATATCCTGCATCGTGACTTTCGACTTCATATCAACATTCCTTTCTTTCTTGACAATAAGCGGCGCGACAAACAACACCCAGCTAATTCCTGCTTAAATTGTAACGTTACAAATTAAATAAGTAAAGCTGAATTATCGATAAAAATTTATACATTTCATTGCGAAGTCACTTGACAGGTTGGGGAATTAGGTTAATAATCAGTGATATAAACGCTTACATTTAACATTACTTTTTAATCTGTAACCTTACGAAACTCAAAACTTAGGAGGTCTATCGGATGAAAAAGAGATATCCAGTTCTGCTCGCCCTCTCCTTGGCGATCACTCTGCTTTCCGCCTGTTCTACCGGACAAGGCGCAAAATCTGCGGCCGGAGATGACGGAAAGGGCGCAAGCGGTAAAGTGACGATCGAATTTTGGGCCGCCCCGAACCCGACGCAGCAAGCGTTCTGGCAGGAGATGGCCAAAGCTTACGAAGCGGAGAACGGAAACGTAAAAATCAACGTCAGCGCCATCAAGGAATCGCCGAGTTCCGAGGCGAGCATTCAGGCGGCGATTGCCGGCGGCAGCGCCCCGACGATCTCCGAAAATATCAACCGCGGCTTCGCCGCCCAATTGGCAAACAGCAAGGCGCTCGTTCCGCTGGAGACGCTGCCCGGCTATGACGAGGTCCTTTCGTCCCGCCATATGAAGGATACGATCGAGCCGTGGAAGTTCGCGGACGGTCATCAATATGTGCTGCCGATTTACTCCAATGCGATGCTGTTCGGCTGGCGCAGCGATATTTTGCAGGAACTCGGGTACGCCGAACCGCCGAAAACCTACAGCGAAGTGTTGGAACTGACGGGCAAGCTCAAAGCCAAATACCCGGACAAATATTTGTGGGCGAAAGCGGATCTCGCCGATCCGACGGCTTGGAAGAGATGGTTCGACTTCTTCATGCTATACAACGCGGCGTCGGGGGGCAACAAATTTGTGGAAGGCTCGAGCTTTATCGGCGATGAGAAGGCCGGGGTCGCCACGCTGCAATTTTTGGACGACCTGCGCCAAGCGAAAGGCCTGCTGGCCCAAAACGTCACCGATCCGTTTGAAACCGGCGTGAGCGTGTTTACCGATCTGGGTCCGTGGACCTTCACCAACTGGGCCGAAAAATTCCCGGAGATGAAATACGGGGAGAACTTCACGCTGTCGATGCCGCCGGTGCCGGACGGTCTGGACCCGGGAGCTTCCAAAACGTTCGCCGACACGAAAGGGCTTGTGATTTACGCGTCCGCCTCCAAAGAACAGCAGGAAGCGGCCATGAATTTCATCAAATGGGTGTATTCCAGTCCGGAGAACGACGCCAAATGGTTTGAACAGACGAAGCTGCCGCCGGCCCGGGACGACTTGTCCACGAACGAATCGTTCAAGGCGATTTTGGACGCAAGCCCCGAATTGAAGCCGTATGCGGAGAACGTGCCGAACGCCGTCCCGCCGATGGACAATCCGAAATTTAACGAATTGCAGACGTTCATCGGGCAGGAAGCCCTGAACAAAGTGGTCCGCGGGGAAATCGACCCTCAAACCGGATGGAGCAATCTGAAGAAAGCGATTGAAGGAGAACTTCAATAAAGGGGTCTTCCAACATGAATCAAAACAACCCACGGTTGGGCTGGCTTTTCACCAGCCCCTACCTGATTTATTCCCTGGTCTTTTTCCTGGGACCGTTAATCTGGTCTTTCTATTTGGCCTTTACCAATTGGGACCTGATCGCGCCGACTTATGAGTTCGTCGGGTTCGACAACTTTCTGAAGGCGCTGAAATCCCCCGGCGTACAGTCGGCCTTCTGGGTCACCTACAAATTTATGATCGTCTTCGTGCCGCTGGTCATTGTCATGTCCATGGCGGTGGCGGTGCTTGTGCACGGGCTGCCGAAGTTCCGCAGCGTCTTTCTGATCGGATTCTTCCTGCCGTATCTGTCATCCGGCGTTGTATCCTCGCTGATCGTCAAGGGGTTCCTCTCTTACAACAGCCCGCTGAACGAAACGCTGCGGCGCCTGGGCGTCGACATCAACTGGCTGGGAAGCCCCTGGGCCGCCCTGCTCGTTGTTGGCGCGATCATGGCTTGGAAATTCACCGGGTATTACGCTTTGATTCTTACTTCCGGGCTGGCCGGCATCGACAAGGAAGTCTATGAAGCCGCAGCCATCGACGGCGTGTCGAACCGGCAGCGTTTTTGGAAAATCACCCTGCCGCTGATGTACCCCGCCATTTACACGACGCTGATTTTGGCGTTTGGTGTCACGTTCGGGATTTTCACCGAGGTGTACCAGTTGACGGGCGGCGGTCCGAATTACGCGACCAACACCTGGCAGATGGAAATTTTCAGTCAGGCGTTCAAAAACCTGCAGGCCGGATATGCGTCCGCGATTGCTTTGTTGGCTTCGCTCGCCACGTTTATTTCGATATTTATCATCCGAAAGCTGCTGGAAGTTTGGGGGAAACGCAATGGTTGGGTCTAATCGCAACAGAAAAATCCGATTGTCGGTCCGCTACGCCATAGCGGTCGTGCTTCTGCTGGTGATGGTGTATCCGTACCTTTACATGGTGTTGAACTCCCTGGCCGACTGGAGTCAGGTCGACCGCAAGCTGATCCCGGACGCGTTTACGCTCAAATCGTACCAATGGCTGTTTCTCGGCGGGGAGACCGGGGTGACCCGGCCCTGGATCGGCTCGTTCCTCAACAGTATCGTCGTGTCGCTGTTGTCGACCGCGCTGATGATGGCCTTTGGCGTCATGGTCGCCTACGCGCTCTCCAAGCTGAGATTCCGCGGCCGCGACACGGTGAACAATTTCATATTGTTCCATATGTTTTTTCCGGCGATCATCCTGCTCATTCCGAGCTTTCTCATCGTGCAGAAGCTGGGCTGGTACGACACGTACTGGGCGCTCATCATCCCGAAAGGCGTCAGCCTGTGGGCGGTCTTTATGTACACGAACTTCTTCAAGGCCGTGCCCGACGCGTTTATCGAGGCGGCCAAGCTGGACGGGGCCCGGGACTTTCAAATCCTGTACAAAATTATGCTTCCGATGTCCAAATCGATCACCAGCGTGATCTTCCTGTTCCTTCTGATGGAACGCTGGACCGAATTGCTGTGGGACATGATCATGGTGCGGAGCGACCATATGTTGACCTTGAACGTGCTGCTCTCCCAAATGTTCGGTCCTTACGGAACTTATCCGGGGCCGCTTTACGCGGGATCCGTTCTGCTCTCCTTGCCGATCATTATCTTGTTTATTCTTTTCGGCAAGAAGTTCCAGGAAGGCATGCAGTTTACTTTAAAATAGAGAATTTGTCCGCTTAGGAAGGAGAATGGAGATATTGACCTACTTGGAGAATACCGGCGTCAAAACCTGCCAGGTGCTGCTGGAGCAGTTCAAAAGCCGGGATGCCCGCATCCGGGACCCGAAAAAGCTGGAGTTTGCCGGCGTTGGCGGCAGGGACGTTTACAACATTACCGCGCCGTTTGAGGCGGGGGGCGTAACCGTCATCGCCGGCCGGGTGGAATCCCGGGACAGCGAGCAGTCGGAGTTGATGTTTTTTGTGGAGCGGGAGGGACGCTACACGCCGCTGGAGGGAGCTCCGGTCCTGAGGTTGCAGGATCCGTTCCATACCCGGATCGGCGGCGAGCTCGTCATCGGGGGCGTGGAGGTGTTTCCGCACCCCGAGGATGCGGAGAAGCTGGGCTGGCGGACCGTCATCTACAAAGGCCCGCGGCTGGAGGAGCTGCAGCCGCTATTCCACGGGCCGGACGGCATGAAGGATCTCCGCCTGGTGGAGCTTGCCGACGGCTCGATCGGTGTATTTACCCGCCCGCAGGGAGCTAAAGGGGGGAGAGGCAAAATCGGCTTCTTCCGGTTGAGCTCCCTGGACGAACTGACGGTGGAGAGCGTGGAAGCGGCGCCCTTGCTGCCCGGCCAATTCACCGACGAAGAGTGGGGCGGCGCGAATGAAATCCACCGGCTCTCCGGCGGGCTTCTCGGCGTGCTGGGCCATATCGCCTGCTATGACGAGCGCGGCGACCGCCATTACTACCCGATGGCCTTCGCGTTCGATCCGCATAGCGGAACCGCTTCGGACATCGAGCTGATCGCCATCCGCGAGCAGTTCCTTCCCGGTCCGGCCAAACGGGCCGACCTGCGGGATGTCGTGTTCAGCGGCGGACTGGTGCGCCTGCAGGACGGGAGGGCGGTTTTGTACGCGGGTATCGGCGATGCGGAAGCCCAGAGCGTACAGATCAACGACCCGTTCGCCCGCTTTGAATTTTTGCCTGCAAGGAAGGTGGAGTAGCCATGAAGATTTACCGGTACGAGGAAAATCCTTTGATCGTTCCCGCACAGGTTCCGGCCTATCATGAAGGCTTTGAGGTCATCGGCGCCTTCAATGCGGGAATCGCCAAATACGGAGAGGAAATCCTGATGCTCTTAAGGGTCGCCGAACGGCCGGTCAGCGAAGATCCCCGGGTCGTTAAGGCCCCGGTATACCTTCCGGAAACCGGCAAGTTGGACCTGATCGAGTTTAACACCGACGATGAACGCTATGATTTCTCCGACCCCCGGGTGATTCGAAACAAGGCGCAGAGCGGAAGCTTCGAATATCTGACTTCGCTGTCCTACATCCGGATTGCCCGCAGCCGGGACGGCCGGCGTTTTACGATCGATGACGCGCCGTTCATCTATCCGTCGGGCCCGCTGGAGACGTTCGGGATCGAGGACCCGCGGGTGACGCAAATCGGCGACACGTACTACATCTACTTCTCGGCGGTGTCCCCCGTCGGCATCGGCGAAGCGCTGGTATCGACGACGGATTTCGTCACGACCCGGCATCACGGCATGATTTTCGGGCCGGACAACAAGGACGTGCTGATTTTTCCGGAGAAAATCGGCGGCAAATACTATGCCCTGCACCGTCCGACCACGAAAAGCACGGGAAATCCGGAGATCTGGATCGCCGAGTCGGATAACCTGGTATACTGGGGCAATCACAAGCATTTGCTCGGCCTTCGTCCCGGCAGGTGGGATAGCGGCCGCATCGGCGGAGGCGCGGTTCCGATCCGTACGGAAAAAGGCTGGCTCGAGCTGTATCACGGCGCGACGCCCGATCACCGTTACTGCATGGGAGCGGTGCTGCTCGACCTGAATGACCCGTCGAAAGTCATCGCCCGATCCGGCCATCCGATCATGGAGCCGGAAGCGCCTTACGAGCAAAACGGCTTTTTCGGCGACGTCGTATTCTCCTGCGGTGCGCTAGTGGAGGGGGACACCATCAAGATGTACTACGGTGTGGCCGACACCTCCATGGCCTGCGCGGAGCTTAGCCTGCGGGAAGTGTTGGACAGCTTGGAATACGTGTGAGACAAAAAAAGGAGGAATGGCGCGCTTGAGGTGCCGTTCCTCCTTTTTATCGAATATTAGGGCTGCTGCGCGGTCGTTCCCTGGCTGGCAGCTGGCGCTTTTTCCGCGGAAGGGTTCGTCGAGTTGCCCGCCTGAGATCCCGCCGAAGTTCCCGTTGATCCCTCTACCGGGGCCAGCAGCAGCGGTTCCCAGGTGAGGCCTTCGCCGGTCAGTTTTTTGCGCTGGTCCGAGATGGCTTGCAGGGTGTTGTTCCGCTGGTTTTCCAATTGTCTGATCGTATCCTGGTAGAGCGCTTCAACCTTCTGCTGCACGGATTGGGAAGTCGAAGCGATTTGTTGTTTATACGTGGCCGAATCCTGAGAAATTTGTGCCGTGTATTGGGCAAACAGCTTGGCGTATTGCTTCTGGGCGTTGGCCTTGCTGATTCTCCCGCGCGAATAGGCATAGATCGGGCTGGAAATGTAGCTGGTGCTGGAACTCTTCATCAACGCGTACATCGGGCTGGACAAGTAGGTGTCCGTCACCGTTTTATGCAGGCCGTAAGCCGGGCTGGATAAAGAATTGATGTTGGTCGCCTTTTTGTACTCGTACATATAACTGCTTAGCGAGTTTTCGTTGAGCTCGCGGGCGAAAAGCCCCATCGTGCTGCTGAGCGAATGGCGGTTGGCCGCCCGGACATAGACTCCCATTTGGCTGCTTAGCGAATTCGGGTTGATCTCGCGTTCATACTGCCGCAATTCGAACCTTAGGTCATCGTTGTTCTCGTACTGCGGCTTAAGCTCCGCCAAATCGGCTGCAAGCTTCTCGTTCCATTTCTTCTGGTCTTCCAAAACGATCCGCTCCAGCTCCGCAAGCCGGTCGTTTTGGCTCTTGTAATATGTATTGTAGTCCTTGATCAGCTTCGTCATATAGGTGTTGTAGGAAGCATTTACGGTCGAGTTGTAGTTTTTGTACTTGGTCCATACCGCATTGATCCACTTGCTGTCGGCGGCTTGGGCGGAACCCGCCGGGAGGAAAGCGACCATCACCAGCAGAAAGCTTAAAGCCAGCATTAAGCCTTTTCTTATGAATCCTTTACGTTGATCATTTCTTCCCATAGATTGTTGTTACCCTCCATATGATGTGATTTATGTAATATACGAATTAAGGGTATTTTATCCAAATGCGCGGCAGGTTCCAATAGTCCATGATGTCTACGGAACTTTTGGACTATGTTTTCGGGGGGAGCAGGGAAAAAGACATACGACATTCAGCGGCGAAGGATTTTTGTTATTTTCGGCCTCCCGGTATACATTTAGTAGAGTAGGAAGAACGAGAAGGTCGGGAAGGTGACGGGAGGGGTGCACATGCGCTGTATCACGATACGCCAGCCGTGGGCGACGCTTATCGCCATTGGCGAAAAGCGCCTGGAAACGCGGGGCTGGAAAACGAACTACCGCGGAGAGTTGGCGATTCATGCCGGAAAGCGGGTAGATCTGGCGGCCTGCCTGGCGGAGCCGGTGCGTTCGCTTCTGGCGGCGTCCGGTTACACCGCGGCCAACCTGCCGACCGGCGCGGTGGTGGCGATCGCCCGGTTGGCCGGCTGCCACCCGGTGGTGGCCAACGACGGGGAGACGGCCGTGTTGAACGTCCGGGAGGGCGGAAGTGGCGGACGCGGGGAAGTTGGCGAACGCGGCAAAGCTGGCCGAGGCGGAGATGGCGGAGATGGCAGAAATGGTGGGAGTGGCAGAAATGGCGTGGGGAGTGGGGATGGCGGGGATAGTGGAAATGGTGGGGATGGCGGGGATAGTGAGGATGGCAGAGATTGTAGAGACCGCGAAGACCGCGAAGACCGCGAGAACCGCGCTTTAGTTGTAACCGGGCAAGAGTATCGGTTCGGTGACTTTGCGCTGGGGCGATACGGCTGGGAGCTGGTCGAAGTGCGAAAGCTGCCGGAGCCGGTCCCCGCTGCGGGGAAGCAGGGATTGTGGAACTGGGAGGCCCGGTGGTAGGTTGATTTCCGCTGTCGTTCCGCTGTAGCCAATCAGTTCTAACGGAACTTGAACAGCTGTAACGGAACTTCAAAAATTCTAACGGAAATAGTAGCCGCTATTTCTGCCAAACGGGTCGATTTCAGATTTTAACGGAAATAATAGCAGCTATTATAGTAATAATCAGCAATTTTAGTGCTAAAAGTGGGAAATAGGCGCTATGGCGTCCGTTAGAATTCGGGAAGAGCTATTTTTCGTAAAATAGCGGCTATTATTTCCGTTAGAAAGTGAGCCCTATCCTCTCAAGTCACATTGACAACGGGGGAAGGGTGTTTTATAGTTTAGGTAAACGTTTACGCCACAATATTTCGCATCCCACGCATCCTTTATATCCATTGGAGGGATAGGAGGCTAAAAGGGACGCTTTGTTGGTATTGCTCAACTCGGTTAGCTAGACAGCGGCCTTGGGAAATCTCAAATAACCCCATAAACGTAAGAGTACGCTCGATGGTTAGAGGCTGAAGCCGGATTGGCGGGGAACATCAGGGTCGGCCGCGAATTCGCGGCGATGCTGGGTCGGGCACAACTCATGAACTTAACGTAAACGTTTACGTTAACTGGATGTTGGCAAATGGCGGGCTCCACGTTATAAGACGGCACTACCGCCGCCGACATGCTGCACGATCCGGACGTCCGTACGGCCGCCGACGGCACGGTTACAACCTGTATGACGATACGACCGCCGACGGCACGGCCACCGCCCGTATGACGGCAGGGTAGTGCGACCGCAGGACAACAGTATGGCGACAGCACGGTTACCACCTGTATGACGAGACGGCCGCCAACGGCACGGTTACCACCTGTATGACGATACGACCGCCAACGGTACGATTGCCGCCCGCATGACGGCAGGATCGAGCGACCGCATCGCGATCGCATAAAAGTGACCAGCAACAGCAACTGGATAAAGGCTGCAAAAGGTAATAATAAGATAAAACGAACGCATCTGCGAGAGGAGTCGAAGCGAAATGGTGAAGAAATGGTGGAAAGAAAGCGTTGTGTATCAAATCTATCCCCGCAGTTTTATGGACAGCAATGGGGATGGGATCGGGGATTTGCGCGGGATTATCTCCAAGCTGGATTACCTCAAGCTGTTGGGGGTCGATGTGGTTTGGCTGTGTCCGGTTTACGAATCGCCGAACGACGATAACGGATACGATATCAGCGACTACCAAGGCGTTATGGGCGAATTCGGCACGATGGCGGATTGGGAGGAGCTGCTTGCCGGGCTGCATGAGAGAGGGATGAAGCTCATCATGGACCTTGTCGTGAACCACAGCTCCGACGAGCATGCCTGGTTCGTGGAGTCGCGCAAGTCCAAGGACAACGCGTATCGCGACTACTATATCTGGCGCCCGGGCAAAGAAGGCCGCGAGCCCAATGATTGGCTCTCTTTCTTCAGCGGGCCGGCCTGGCAGTACGATGCGCAGACGGACGAATATTATCTGCATCTTTTCTCGACCAAGCAGCCGGATCTGAACTGGGAGAATCCGAAGGTCCGGCGCGAAGTGTACGACATGATGACCTGGTGGCTGGACAAAGGGATCGACGGCTTCCGGATGGATGTCATCAACCTGATCTCCAAAGTGCCGGGGCTACCGGACACGGCTGACGGATCGGGGGGCGGCGAGCATTATATCAATGGGCCGCGGGTTCATGAATTTTTGCAGGAGATGAACCGGGAAGTGCTGTCCAAGTACGACATCATGACGGTGGGCGAAACGATCGACGTCTCGCCGGAGGACGCGGTTCTATTTGCGGGCGATGACCGCGGAGAACTGAATATGGTGTTCCAGTTCGAACTGATGGGCATCGATTCGGGGCCGAGCGGTAAATGGGAGGTTCTGCCCTGGAAGCTGACCAAGTTCAAAGAGATCGTCAGCCGCTGGCAGACCCGGCTCCATGGCAAGGCTTGGAACAGCATTTACCTGAACAATCACGATCAACCCCGCCTGCTATCGCGATTCGGGCACGACGGCGAGCATCATAACGTTTCCGCCAAAATGCTGGCCACCTTACTGCACACGCTCCAAGGGACCCCGTACATTTACCAGGGGGAAGAAATCGGGATGACCAACGTACGATTTGAGACGATCGAGGAATACAAGGATATCGAAACGCTCAATATGTACCGGGAGTATCTCGACAAAGGCCACGCGTCGGAAGATATTCTGAAGTCGATCTACGCCAAAGGGCGCGATAACGCCCGGACACCGATGCAGTGGAACGGGGAAGAGCAAGCCGGATTCACCACCGGTACGCCGTGGATCGCCGTGAACCCGAACTACAAAGAAATCAACGTGGAGCGGGCGCTGAACGACCCGAACTCCGTCCTGCATTACTACCGGAATTTAATCGAGCTGCGGAAAAAGCACGAGATCATCGTATACGGTGATTATAAGCTGCTGAATGCGGAGGATGAGCAAGTATATGCTTTTGTCCGTACTTTGAATAAGGAACGCCTGCTGGTTATCTTGAACTTTTATGAAAAACCGGCGGAGTTCGCGCTAAGCGAACGTATTGCGCATGAAACCCGGGAAGTGCTGATCAGCAACTACGAGGTGTCCGCCGAAGAGGACTTCCACCAATTGACTCTGCGTCCTTATGAGGCACGGGTTTACAAATTGTTTTAAGCAAAAAGCAGTCTATCCTCACTCTAGGATAGGCTGCTTTTGTTTTTACACATAGGATTAGGATTTAAAAACCTGAATCTGTTCCTTCAAGTCGTTCATCATCACATTGAGGTTCTGCGCCGCGCTCTCGATCCCTTCCATAATTGCCGACTGTTCCGTGGAGGATTGCGCTACCGAGAGGGCGCTCTCCGCCGATTGTTGCGCCACCGTCAGCATTTCGCCCATGGTGGCGGCAATCTCCTCGGTGCCGGCCGAGATTTGCTCGGTCGTCGCCGAAACATCCTGCATTTGCGTGGAGACTTGACGGATCGATTGGCGGATGTGGTCAAACGAGTCCCCGACCTTTTTCATTCGGTCTATTCCGTTATAAATATCGGTGATGTTGTTTCTCATGGATCCCGTTACCTGAGCACTGGAATGTTGGATGAACTGAATCAACTCGACGATATGTGAAATAGACTGGCTGGTCTGCTCCGCCAGCTTCTTAACCTCCCCGGCAACGACCGAGAATCCGCGCCCATGCTCTCCGGCACGCGCGGCTTCAATGGAAGCATTTAAGGATAGGAGCGCGGTTTGATTGGAAATGTCGGAAATGACATCGACAATCTGTTCGATTTCCTTGGAGCGATTGACGAATTGTTCGACATCCGCCGCGGTTTGGTCCGCCGATTGACGAATGATGTTCATCTGCTCAATGGCGGACTGAATTTCGACAAAACCGAATTCGACTTCGCTCGACACCGTTTCGGCTTGCTCCGATATCGTACCGGCCGCCTCGGCAATCTTCTGAACGCCGATAGCCATTTCTTCCGTGGACCGGGCCGACTGCTCCGCACCTTGGACTTGGGACGCGGATCCGTTCGCCATATGTTGAATATCCGTCTGGATATTCATGGCGGCTTGCGCCGACTTGCGGGATGCGGCTGCAAGTTCATCCGAGGAGGTGGCGACCCGGCCGACGGTCTGATGGATTTGCTGCACCATACCGGATAACGAATCGATCATTAAATTGATATTCTCGCTCATCCGGCCGATTTCATCTCGGGATTTAACGGTGACCCGCTCATCCAGATGCCCTTCGGCAACTCTTTTGACGACGTGGGAGGCGGCAAGGAGCGGCTTCACCACCAGCTTGGCCAAAATTACGGATACGATGACCACGAGCGCCATAACGGCAACGACCAGGACAATGGACAGCGTCCGGGCTTGATAAACCTCAGCCATGATCTCGCTCTTCGGAACGGTAATGACCATTTTCCATTGGGTAGTAGGAACGGTTCCAAAGTAAGCGATCATCTCTTTGCCTGAGTCGTCCTTGTAAGTGATTGAACCTTCGTTTTGGCCCAAAATACGCTCGGCGGCCAGCTTTTCTCCGGAGCTTTTGGCGTAATCCTTCATATTCTTGCCGAAGCGTTCCGCATCCGGGTAACTATAGTAGACGCCGGTATCCGAAACGAAATAGCCTAAGCCGGTTTTGCCGAGGTGAATGCTGTTGCTCTGCTCTGTGAGGATGTCGGGCGTGACCGAGAAGGCGACTCCGCCGAGGAACTCGCCGCTTTTATCGTTAATCGGCACAACCACCGGGATGATGTATTTGTTCAACGGTTCGAGATAGGACATCTCGGCAATAGCCGGGGCCTTGGTTTGTTTGGCTCTCACAAAATAATCGCTCTTCGACATGTCCGCCGTCATGTTCTGCATATTCGTGAGTGTACCGCCTTGATCAATCAGGCTATAGCCCTCCGATTGGGTATCGCTTTGTTCCAAAATATTTAATATCGGAAAAATCGTGTCAGCCTGGACATGTTGAAATTGAGAATTTTGTTTGATTAATTCCTCCACGGCCGAAATTTTGGACTGCATCCATTCGTCAATTTTCGAGATGTTGAGCTCCAACGTTTTTTGCGCCATTTTCTCGGCGTTGTCCTTCGTTTCCCGGCCGAAATAGTCGATTAGGAACGTGTTGGCGGCAAGTAGGGGCAGGAGGGAAACCGCGAGAATGATGATTAGCAATTTGGTTTGAAAAGGCATACCTCTCCCCTTAACGGCAAATCGGGCCTGAGCTGGGATTTTGCTTGTGGACATAAACTGACCTCCATGAGTCTTGTGAATTATATAACTAATGGTATCATGAAAAAATAGGGTATATTTGGTACAATCGTGAGAAACTTAAAGGTCCTATTTTCGGCAATTTCCAGCAAATAATGACAAAAGGCATTGAATTTTTCAAAACTTAGTTACTTGTCTAGCGGAGTTGTTAATCATGGTAGGGTGTGATAAAATATAAATACTGTGTTTTATATAGTATGTATTCCCACTTAGGAGGTGGATTTGGATGAATATGTTTTTGGAAGTGCTGCTCGTTATTTTCTCCATCGGTCTGATTGCGGTCGTTCTGCTGCAAAAAGGGAAGAGCGCAGGTCTTTCCGGTGCCATCTCCGGAGGAGCGGAACATCTTTTCGGCAAGACCAAGGCACGCGGCATGGAGCTCGTATTGGAACGGGTAACCGTCGGATTGGCGGTAGGCTTTTTCGTACTATCGATCGTCGTAGCCGTTGTCGCCAATTAATGAATTAAAGATGAGATCAGGGCCTCGTTTCCGTCAGGAAGCGGGGCTTTTTTGTGCGTGGTAAAAGGCGAAGGCTCGGAACGGTCAATGGGGATCATCGGAAAGGCGTCCCTGCCGTGATGTGACGCATGCCTGATGTATCCTGTGAGGATAAAAAAGGCAATTTTGTTAAAATACTTGTTCTTGTTATAACAACTGCATTAATCTAAGGAAGAAGGAAAATACAGGGAATTCATTTAACCTCTCCAAATTCAAACAGATAGCGGGGTTGTTGTGATGAATAAGATTTCGAGAAAAATCTTTATCCTGATTAAGCCATATCTGGGCCTCGAACTGCTCGGTCTGCTGTTGACCGTCCTCTACACGCTGTGTGTTTTTGCCACTCCCCTGGCTTCCCGGTATCTGATCGACGATGTGCTGCCCAACCGCTCCCGGGAAGGACTGCTCGCGGGCATCGGCATATTTGTAGCGGTGATGGCTTGTCAGCCGACATTGGGCTTCGCGAAGGATTACCTGTTTCGAACCATCACCGAGAAAATTACCTATGATTTGCGGACCAAATTGTACGGCAGTGTACTGCGGGCTCCGATGACCTTTTTCGATACGGCGAAAGGTGGGGAAGTGGTCTCCCGTATCGTCAATGATGGCATAGGGGTCAGCAAGTTTATCGGCAGCATTTTCATTTCTTTGATAAAGGATGTATTCATGATTGTTATGATTTTGGCCGGCATGTTTATGATGTCTGCCCGGATCAGCCTGCTGATTCTCGGGGTCTATGCGCTGTTTTTTGCCCTGAAGTTCACTGTCAAGCACAAATTCAGAAAAATCTCCCTGGATATTCAGCAAAATAACGACGCCATGTGTGTGGCCGTATCGCAAACGGTCGCTTCCATTGCCACGATCAAGACGTTTCTCTCCGAAAGTTACTTTCTCTCCCGTTTTGACCTCATCTTAAGCAAAAGTTTGAATGACAACCGGCGTTACGCCCTGTATATCACTCTGGTGAATAACCTGTCTTCTTTGCTGATGGTCGTGTGTCTGTCGATTACGTACGGCTATGGCACCTGGCTGGTCATGAGCACGAACTTGACCCTTGGGGCCGTCATCAGTCTGAGCATCTATATCCAGCAGCTTATCAGCCCCGTTAATGAGCTAATCAACAGCTATATTGAATATCAGCGGATCGTTCCTATCCTCGACCGGATCGCCGAGTATGACGAGCTGCCCGCCGAGGATTGGGGAGATGGACGGCCGGTCGGTCCAATCGCCGATATCCGGTTCAAAGACGTACATTTTGCCTATGGGAACAGCAAGATTTTGAACGGAGTGTGTTTCCATCTGCCCGGTCGGGGCAAGTTTGCCTTTATAGGCCCTTCCGGCGGCGGAAAAAGCACCCTGATCAAGCTTATCCTTGGCCTTTACGCCCCGCAACGCGGGGAGATCATCATTAACTCGCGGGATATCGGACATATCGGCGTAGCCCGGCTAAGAGAGCAAATCGGCTATATATCGCAAGAAATCGATTTATATAACGTGAGTATTCTGGACAATATCCGGTGTGGAGATGCAGATATCGCAGACGAAGCGATAAAGGAGGCATGCCGAAAATTAAAGCTCGATGCGAAAATCGCCTCGCTCGATCAGGGCTACCATACGATCATCAATGAGCGCATCAATCTGTCCGGCGGAGAAAGACAACGGGTGGCCATAGCCCGAATTTTGGTCAGAAATCCGTCTCTTTATATTTTTGACGAGCCTACTTCGGCTCTGGATCCGGAGAATGAACGGATCATCACGGAGCTGCTCGATGAGATTGCGGAGGATCGGGTGGTTATCGTAATCGCCCATCGACTGTATACAATTGAGAACGCCGACAGATTATTTTATCTGGAAGACGGGCATCTCACCGAATTCGCCGATTATTGGGAATTCACCCGATATCACACCGCCGCAATCCGTTCAAACGTCCCGACAAACGAGAGAGGAGAAAATGTAATAATATAACTTTATATCAAAAAAATAGTATAAAAGGGTTGAAATAGTAGACTAAGTTTGGTAATATTTGTTTGTGAAAGTTATTTCTTTCACTGGCCAGAAGAGATAGATAACTTTCCATGTCGCTCTGTCGAACAACTTGCTTCAATCGTTCCAAAAATCAAAGGAGGAGAAATGATCATGAAAGAAAACGCGCTGATCAAACCGATTAACGAGGAAATCAACGAGGACAAGAACGAATGGATTTTGTGCGGCTCTGATGATGTCTGTGATGATTGTGTAGGCGTTTGTGATCCGACTTATCATTAATTCAAGCAGATCGTTTCCACTTTTTTTGGCAAAATGAGCAGTTGTTTTTTTTGATGGACGGCTTCAATCGGTGATGACAACCCGCCGGTTGAAGCCGGTTCCCATAATACGGGTTAGGGAGGGAAGCCGGACAACGGCAGCCCATATGATAAATACCATGGATTCTGAGGTATGCACTCTGCATAACTACAGCGGGACCAGGTATATTTTTATGCCTGAATTGACGGCTTTGTTCGAACACTCCGACCTGCTGTTTGAGCTGGCCCATCGGCTGGACGGTTCTGACGCCGAGAAGGCGTGCCGTGAACTGGGCGGCCGTTATTCGGAGGAGCTGGTCCGCGGACAGTTGGAGTTGTTGCGGCAGTGGGCGGCGAAAATGGACAGGAAGCGGCGGAAACAAGCGGCACAGTACGGCAAGGTTTCCCCGGAAGCTTGGGCGGGAGGAAAGGTACTGAATTCCCTGTGGATGAACATTTCGCATGATTGCAACCTGCGATGCGTTTACTGCTATGGCAGCGGTGGGGCCTACGGAGGCCGGAGAAAGCTGATGACGGTCGAGTCGGCCAAACGAATTATCGATTACTGGTATGCCCGGGCGGACAAGGATGCGGACGAGTACAGGATCGTCTTTTTCGGCGGGGAGCCCTTGATGAACAAGCGGGTGCTGATGTTCTCCGTCGGTTATATTAACGGCATGCTCGGCGACCGGGCGAATGTCAGCTACGCCATGACCACGAACGGGACGATTCTGGACGATGAGCTACTTCGGCTGTTTGCCGACAATGATTTCCGCATTACGATCAGTCTTGACGGGGACAAGGAGATCCAGGACCGATCGAGGCCGTTTGCGTCCGGCAAAGGCAGCAGCTTCGACAGGATCGGCAAGTCGGTCGAGCGCCTGGGAGGAAGCGGTCTGCCGATTACGGCCCGATTGACCCTGGTTCACGAGCATGTTCCGAAGCTGGCCGAGTCGGTGCACAGTCTGTGGGATTTGGGCATCAGCAATGTCAACTTTGATTTGGTTTCCTCCACCGACGACAGATTCAGGGTTACCGCGGAGGATCTTCAGCTCCTGAAACCGCAATTGGAGCGATTGGCCCGGGAGGTGTACGACAACCTCGTCCACCGGCGGAAACGATACGTCGGCACTTTGACCAAATACGCGAAAGCGATGCATAACCACCAGTATAACAGTTGTGTTTTTTACGCCAAAAACAGCTTGATGGTCGGGCCCGACGGGGAGATTTACAAATGCCACAGGTTGATTGAAGACCCGAAGTTTCACTACGGAAACATCCATACGGATATCGATTGGGGCAGGTACGATAACGACAAACCGGAACCTCCCGCATGCTCTGCGTGCTGGGCACGGCATCTGTGCGTGGGATGCTCGCAAGTGAATTGGGTGTACCGCAACGATTTGAATACTCCCTATGACATTTCCTGCGAGTTTACCCGCATGGTCATCTGGGAGAATTTAAAGCTCTATGCTACTTTGCATGAGAAGGAACCTCAGCTATTTAAGTTGGCGTACCGGATGGGCTAATCGCCGAGAAGGGGGATGGACAGCGTGCTTGAGACGATCCGTGTGAAGGATAAATCGTATCTCTTCTTCCGCCACTCGCTGATGATGTTTGCGTGCGGACCCGAGGTCGAGGATGCCGTGGAACGGCTGAAACGGGGAGCCGCGGAAGAGGACGGCAATGCGGCGCTGCTTCGCGGCTATGCCCAGCGCGATGCCGAAGCCAAGCGGCGGATCGAAGCCGCTCAGGCGGATTACATGGACCGGGATTTGAACATTGCGGGCTGCGATATCAATGTGTTTTACGGCTGCAATCTGAACTGCAAATATTGCTTTGCCGAAGGCGGCAGCCATGGCAAGCGGGGGGCGATGACCCGGGAGCGGGCGAGAGAGGTCGTCGATTATGTGCTGGATCACGCGGGCGACAACGACCAGCTCAAGGTCACGATCATCGGCGGAGAACCGCTGATGAACCTGAAGGTGTTCGAGGAGGTCGCCAGCTACGGAACCCGGGAAGCCGGGAAACGGAACAAGACGGTGCGCTTCGCCACAACCACCAACGGCACCTTGCTCACGGAGCGGGCGCTGGAGCTGCTTCATCAATACGATGTGGCTTATATCATCAGTCTGGACAGTCACGACCGGGCCACGAATGACTTCCTGCGAGGGGACAGAAGCGGGGGGAGCGCCTATGACGCGATTATGAAGCGTTGGGATGCGTTGGATGAGCGCGAGATCATTCGCATTAATGTTACCGTAACCCCTTACAATATGAACCTGTCCGAAATCGCCCGGCATCTGTTCGCGCGAGGCGTCAATTACATTCACTTCACCGAGGTCAAAAGCGATCGCAAGGACATGTGCTTCACTCCCGAACAAATCGAGGAGCTGAAACGGGAATACGATCAGCTCGCGGATTTGCTGCTCGATAAGTTGATCTCCGGCGAACGGGTAGGCTGCTATCCGCTGCTGAAGGACTTGAACAAGCTTCATACCCGCAGACCGGTGCTCCAGGTTTGCAGCACGCTCAACCGCAGGGTCGCCTTTTCTCCGGACGGAAAAATTTATCCGTGCGACATGTTGATGTGGGACGACTATTGCCTAGGGGATACCGAGCAGGGGGCCGACCCGGCCAGCATTAACGGTCTGAAGCAAAGGCTGGCGGATGAAGGGGAATGCGACGGTTGCTGGGCCCGGTATTTATGCGGAGGCGAATGTCTGGCGGACAAGCTCTGGGACAACCGGGAGCAGCGCGCTTTGCGATGCGAGCTGAAACGCCATATCTTTTCGCTCAAATTATACATCTATGACGCACTTGTCCACCAGGCGGAAGGTTTTGAGTTCAGCAAATACTGAAGCTTTAAGGAGGAGGATCCCTGTGAGAACGGAACAAGCCGTTGCCGGCCCCGAAGGCCGGGCTGCGACGCTGGCGAGTCCTTTTTTGACTTTCACCGAGAGTGGAGAGTATTTCGTATTTGACGGAAGCAGCGGGGTAATGTCCCGAATCGGCAAGCTGGTTTACGATATTTTGAATCTCTCTCCCATTTACGACATTTACGGGGAAGAGGATCTGGTTAAGCTGAGAGAATTGCTAACCCCCAAATATGCGGAAGCAGAAATCGACGAGGCTGTCGGGGCGATTCAAGATTTTAACCGGCAGGGTTTTTTGGAACATAAACACAAAATCTACGAGCTGTTCGATGAAAAATACGAAAGCGCCCAAAACGGGTATTTTGGCGGTTGTTTATGGCTGAATTTGTCCCATGACTGCAACTTGAGATGTACCTACTGTTTCGGCAACGGCGGCGATTACGGGCACAGCCGCATGCTGATGACCCGGGAAACCGCCAAGGCGTGCATCGATTATTGGTACGCTCATTTGAATAGAGACCAAAAGCTGTTTGATGTCGCTTTTTTCGGTGGGGAACCTTTGATGAATCAGGAGGTTCTTTTTTTCGCAGTCGAATACATCAACCAGTTGATGTCCGGTCATAGCGGCCGGGTGCGGTACAACATTACGACCAACGGAACGATCCTGAATGACAAGCTGCTGCGGTTGTTCAAGGACAACGACTTTCTTGTGAGCATCAGTATCGACGGCATCGAGAAGATACATAACAGGAACCGGCCCTTCGCCAGCGGGCGGGGCAGCTTTGGTCGCATTCTGCAAAATATAGCGGAGCTCAAACGCGAGTTCTCGCCGCTATCCTCGCAGATTACGGTCCGCAAGCGGGACATCCCCTTTTTGACGCCATCGGTGGAGATGCTGTGGGAGGCCGGGGTCAACCGGGTGCATTCCAATTTGGTGTTTCATGAGGACGAAATCTACGAATATGAAGATTTTGCCGAATATGAGCAGCAGATCGGCAGGCTCGCGGCGATGACCTTCGCCAATATTATGGACGACAAGCCTTATACCTATCATGGCTTAGTCAGACTTGCGGGCAGGATTCATAAGAAGAAGTTCTCCGATTCCTGCTTCCTTTGGCAGAACGGGGCCTTTATATTCACGCCGGAAGGGGATGCGTATCGATGTTACAGGTACATCGGCAATCCCGAGTACAAACTGGGAAGCATCCAAGATTCCGGGTTGGCGCTGCTGGATAACCGCTTCAAAAAGGAACGCGTTTCCAAGTGCTCCGCATGCTGGGCCCAGCTTTACTGCGGGGACGGCTGCGCTTACGAGAACGAGATTTACACCGGCGATCCGGAAGTCCCGGCCGAAGCCTGGTGTGCCAAAACGAAAATCATGTTGAAACAGAGTTTGAAGTTCTACGCCCGCATGCAGGTGGAATGTCCCGAAAAAGCCAAGCAATATTTCAATTGGAGCTGATCGCCATGCATGATCCGAAATATTTTCCTTTTACGACGGACGGGCAATATTATCTGTACGATACAGACACGGGGATGGTTTACGGCGCCAACAGACTGGTTCACGACGCCGTGCGGCTGATGAACACGGGCCTGGATGAGGGGGCGACGAGGAGTGTACTCGCTGCGGAAGGGGATGATCTCCGGGAAATCGAAGAATGCCTTGGCGTGCTGTCTCAGCTGTCCGCGACCGGCACCGCGCCGGCAGCGCCGCGAAGCCTTCAGGTGCGGAAGCCCAAGAGCGTGAGCAAGGATGACTGGTTTGCCGGGAAGGCGCTGACGAAACTGTGGCTGTCCCTAACCGAGGGCTGCAATATGCAGTGCGCGTATTGTTTCGGCGGCTACGGGCTGCGGAACAAAGTGATGATGTCGGAGGAGACCGCGAAAGCGTGCATTGACTATTTTTTCAAATACGCGGCACGGCAAGCGGATAAGTATAATGTGAATTTTTTTGGCGGAGAGCCGCTGCTCAACAAGAAGACGTTTCTTTATGCCGTCGACTACATCAACGGGAAGGCCCGGGAGGCGGGGAAGAGCATTCATTACATCATTACCACCAACGGGACCCTTCTGGACGAGGATATTTTGCGGGCGCTGGCAGAAAACCGGATGTACGTCAACATCAGCATCGACGGGGGAGAATATACGCATAACTTGCACCGCAGGTTCGGCAGCGGCGGCGGGACATTCCGGACCATCGCGAAAAATTTGGCGGCCATTCGCGGCCGGGGATATCACAATCTGATCGCCAGAATGACGTTGACGAAACAGGGCGTATACTCCCTGAGGGAGGATGTCGAGTTCCTTTGGCGGATGGGGTTTAATCATGTTTTTGTCGACCCGGTCAAATCCGACTCGCCCGAGCTTGCGCTCGATCCGTCTTCGCTGCGGGAGTTGCGGAGACAGTTCGACGGGTTGCTGGAGCAGATGAAGGAAGAAGAGCGCCAAGGGAACTCGAAAATTATCCGCTCGATTACCGATCTGTACGAGTCGATCGACAACAGGTCGCTGAAAGGTGAATGCACCTATTTCAATGCGTTCTCTCTGCAGTTCACGCCGGAAGGGGAAGTATACAAGTGCAGTTTTACGGAGCGGCAGGCAGAGGAGCGTGCCGGAAACGTAAGGGACGGTATTGATTGGGAAAGGTTTCAGCGGAAATATGCGCCCGAGGAGAAATGCCTTGGCTGCTGGGCCAGACGGTTGTGCGGAGGCGGCTGTTATTTGGACCGGGACGATCCCGTGATGTGCGAGTACGCGAAGTTGATCACGGAATATGGTCTGAAATATTATTCGTTCAAGAAAAAACGCAAGGTTCAGCTTAAGGAGGGGTAACGGATGTCTTATTATATGCTGGCGTTGCTATACACCTACAATTGCTGTGCGTCCTGCGACATATGCACTTATTACTGCGCTCCGAAGCGGGAAGAGAAGATGGAACTGGAGGAGGCGATGCGCTACGTCCGGGAAGGCAAGGAGCTGGGCATGCGAATGCTGGGTGTGGCCGGCGGAGAGCCGCTGCTCTACCTGGACGAAATTCTCGAGCTCTCCAGCTACGCTAATGGCCTGGGCATGAATATCACCTTGACCAGCAATGGCTATTGGGGGAGTTCCTTCGACCGGGCTTATGTCATCTTGGATGCGCTGCGAAACGTCGGGGTCAGACATATCAAGATCAGCTCCGACGAGTTCCACGGCCGGTACATTCCTTACGAGAATATCGCCAATGTGTTGAATGCGGCCAAGGAGCTGCAAGTGAAGATCGTGCTCGGCTGCACCTCGTTGAAGAACAGTTCCCGTCTGAAAGGGCTGCTGGAGCATATTCAGGATGCCGCCACCGGGGTGATCCTGATGGAACAGACCTGCTATCCGATCGGCCGCGCGCGGGAGATGTTCAGGAAAGAGGATTTTATCCGCGAAAACCGGGCCATGACTTCCTGCCGGGACAGCGGCATGCTGATCGTCACTCCGGAGGGGAACGTCTACCCCTGCGGGTCCATGTGTTCGAACGTTCCCGGCCGGCTCACGGGTTCGCTCGCCGAGCAATCCATGGCTTCGCTCATCGAACGGGCGGAACAGGACCGGCATAACCGTTTTATCCGCAAGCACGGCGTCCAGCCCTACTACGATTACATCAAAGAGCATAACATACCGATTCCTCTGGAAGAGAATCTGGTGGATACTTGCCACGCCTGCTACGAACTGTTTCGGGATGAACGCTGGCTGCCCGAGCTGGACAAAGTGGTGGAACGGCTGGAATCGGCCTATGGAGCCGCAAGGGGATGAATATGAATTTTCGGCTGATAGAGCAGACCGGCCTGAACCAGGTCGGCGTTGAAGTGGAGGGGCGAGCATTCCGGCACGAAAGCGGGATGACCCTCCTGCTGTTTCATGACAGCCATAGCACCGAAATCGCCGTAAATATAACGGTGGGGACTCCGGCCATCGATCACAAGGGAGCCTCCCATATCGTCGAGCATTGCATTGCCGCCGAGCCTCCCGAGGGGCTGCGGGGGCTCCGGCGGTATGCCGCCACCTATCAGGATAAAACCAGTTACGAGTTTATTCTGAAGCAGGGGGAGCTCGAGCAAATCCGGCTCGTATTGAAAGGCATCTTCACCCCCGCTTTTAAGGCCGACAAAGCGATCTTTCTACGCGAGGGATGGCGGGCCGAAGAGCATCAAGGACGCCGGTTTGTTCGGGGCGTCGTGCTGAACGAGGTGAGGGACTTGCTATCGTCCCCGATTTATCGGCTGATTCAGCTAGCTCCTTTTACGCTATACCCTAATTCGGTGCATGGTAATATCGCCGGCGGGTTACCCGCGGAAATCGTCAAGGTGACTTATGAAGAAGTGGTCGGGTATCACGAGACGTATTACGTCCCTGAACGGTGCTGCATGTATATCTACGGCAACCTGGATTACGACGGGGTATTGGAAGCGGTAGACCGCTTTTTCACGGAAGGTTTTCGGCACGCCGCCAACGCCTCCGCTGTCTCCGCCGTCTCCAGCGTATCCGACCCGGTCTCTTGCCGGCCGATTCCATATTATGAAGGCCGCTATCCGGCCGTCCACGAATCCGTAAGCGGGCATGATTTTATCGGCGTCAATTACCCGTTGGTCAAGCCCCAAACCCAGGGGGAGTACAATGCTTACTACTGGCTGGAAAGGCGATTGACCGAAGCGGCGACGGACGACTTGGCGGCCGATTGTCCCGGCAAGATATGCAAAGCCGTCTTCAAAAACTCGCTGCTCCGCCCCTATCTTGCGCTCATGTACGGTTTCTGTCCGGGCGAGGCCCGCGAGGAGGCCGTCCGATATTCATCCGCGCTGCTCGATCGCATCGGCCCGGAGGCGGGACGCACGGACATCCCCAATTACATCGCCCGGCTAATCGACCGGGGCAGAGGCCGGGCCGGCTTGCTAAAGCTGGGACATTATCTCATGGAGGCGCATTTCGGCGGGTTGCCCGCCTTCGCTTACATCCGGGAAAGCGCGGAGCGGACGGACCGCCAACGCTGGAGCGCGCTTTTCGAAACGCAGTTTCGCGCTTCCCGCTGTGCGGTCGTCTGCCTTAAACCGGGTCGGGATGCCCATGGCGGCGAAACTGCTGCCACCGAGCCGCCGGCTGCCGCCGCTACGGTTTCGCCGAGCAGTGTTCCCGCCCCCGCGGATGCCGCTCCGCAACCCCTGCGAACCGTCGCTCCCCCGTTTCCTTTGTCCGTCCAATTTCCCTCCTGCCTTTCAAATGAACCCCCTGAGCGTCCGCCGGAATGCGAGCCAATGGTCATAGCCGGAATTGCCGGCTACATGTATACCCAACTGGAAGGAGGACATTATGGTCATCTTTATTTTGAGATCAGCGACTTAAAGGCCGGTCAATGGGCGTGGGCCACTATTTTGGCGCGCTCGATGAACCTGTGGTTATCCGCTCACGGTTTCGGGGAAGAAATCCGGGTAAGCTGCACCACCTGCCAGGACGAGGAACGAGCGAAAGCAAGGTCCTTTCTGCGGGTGAGCCTTTCCGGAGACTCGCTGAGCCGGTTCGACCGGTTGTTGCACGAATGCCGCCGCATGATGGACTCCCCCTCCCTACTGGCGGACGGCCTGCGGCTGGAAAGAGAGCTGAGTATCATGAAAGCCAACCTGGACCTTACCCTGATGACCGATGTCAGAAGTTTAATCCTGCTGCGGGCCTTATCGTACACGTCCGGCTGCAGCCATCAAAAAGACGCGCTAAGGGGCATTGCGTTCTACCGCAGCCTTTCCGCCTTATTGCGGGAGGCCGGCGGACCGTATTTGATCGCCCGGCGTCTCGCCGAAATCGCAGCCGTAGTCTTCACCCGTTCCCGGCTCATTGTCAGCGTGTATACGCGCGATCTACGGAGCGTTTTGCAACCGATCGAGCGGATGGTGCGCTCCCTCGATCCAGGTTGTGCCTGGCCCTCGGGAATGGAGTTTAAGGCGCTGCACGGACGGCGCGAGGGCTTTATTTCCGCCAGTCCCACCCAACAAATGGTGTTGTGCTCGGACCTGACGGGAAGCGGCCTGAAGGCTTCGCCGCGACTAAAAGCTTTATGCGGACTAGTTAATGATCATTACCTTCTTCCTGTATTGCGTCAACGATTGGACGTGTACGCTTGCGAAATGAGCGTCATCGAGAATCACCTGCTCCTCGCCGCCATGAAGGCCCCCCATCTGGAGCCGACCCTGGAGGCGTTTCGCAGTACGGGGAAGTATATACGGACGAACCTAGCGGCAATCAGGAACGCCCTGACGGATTACGCCCGGCTCCATCACGGAAGGACACAGCCTATGCGAAGCACACCTTGGAATGACCTGGAGACCGTAAAACAGTTAACTTCCCCGGGGAACCGGGAGGAGCGATCGTCCGCCTTCGCAGGAAGAGCGGATGACACCGCCGAAGAGGAAGAACTTCTCCGGGTTGCAGATCTGGCGGACAAGGTGGCCGAAGCTGGAAGCTATTGTATAATTGGAAATAGCAAGGAGGTAAAAAATAACAGCCGCTTGTTCTCGTCGATCGACGAGCTGCTGATCCCATAGGGACGGGCAAGGTAGGCATTTTGGTACAAGGGTAGGGTGTCTATGAAAAAAATACTGCTGGTGGAGGACGATCTGAGTCTGATCGAGGGTTTGCGTTATTTTCTGGAGAAGCAAGGGTACGAGGTAACCGTGACTCGCGGGGTGGCCGAAGCGGAAGCGTGTATCGCGGCTGGTTCGTTTGACATGGTGTTACTCGATGTTATGCTGCCGGATGGCAGCGGCTTCGAATTGTGTCGCGAAATTCGGAGAATTTCGGAGGTGCCGGTTATATTTTTGACGGCTTTGGATGAGGAAGCCAATGTCGTGATGGGGCTCGATCTCGGCGGAGACGACTATATGACCAAACCGCTGAAACTGAATGAGCTGATCTCGCGAATGAATGCGGCCTGGCGGCGCTCCGGGCCGGGCTCCGAGCCTCCGTCGGAACAGGAAGCTATCTTGAAAAGCAACGGAATCACGGTCAAGCTGCTGGAGGGGCGCGCGATCAAGGACGGAACCGACCTGGACCTGACGGCGGCTGAGTACCGCCTGCTCTGCCTGTTTATGCGCAACCCGAAGCTCGTGTTGACCAGGGAGCAGATGATGGAGAGGCTGTGGGGCAGCCGCGACAGCTACGTGGACGACAACACCCTGGCAGTTTATATCAGCAGGCTGCGCGAGAAGATCGAGGATGACCCGAAGAATCCGGAATTTTTAACTACGATCAGGGGGATGGGATACCGATGGAATGTCATGAAGTAAAGGAACGGCCATGGACGTACTGAACAACAAAGGCGTCAAGCCGGTGCTGCTGACGTTGGTGCTGGTGTGGGCAGCGGGTTTGCTGGCGGGACAATGGCTGGTTTACGGTCAGTCCACCGGGATTCAGCGGGTATTTACGGAGCGGGACGCCGAACTGGCCGGGCGGATCACGCGGGCTTATCCCGGCTTGACCGGCGCGGAAATCGCATCGCTGTTCACCGCAGCGGCGGGGGCGGAGGATGCCGAGGCCGGGAGGGCGATTCTCGCGGACGCCGGCTACACGGCTGGCACGCCGATGCGGCTGTTTCCGGCCGTCTGGTCATCATACCGCCTTCATGCGCTCGGAGCCGGCCTGACCTGGGCGATTGCCGGCGTGCTCGCCATGCTTGCGGTGCTGCGTTTTCTCCAGCGTTTGTACCGGACGATCGACCGGTATCAGGAAGAAGTGCACCGCATCATGAACGGGGGAAGGTCGACCCGGATCGACGATACCCAGGAGGGGAGCTTGTCCAGGTTGGCCGGGGCGATCAACACGATGATAGCCTCCCTCCAGACCCATCTTTATAAGGAACAGCAGAGCCGCTTGTTCTTGAAAGACACGATGACGCATATTTCCCATCAGCTCAAGACCCCGCTGTCCGCGCTGTTTATGTACAACGAAATCATGCAGGGAGAATTGGTGGACAATCCCACGGTGATCCGGTTTCTCGACAAAAGCGGACAGGAATTGGAGCGGATGCAGCGGTTGATTGCGAATTTGTTGAAAATGGCCCGGCTGGACGCTCGTATTATTGAGCTGCAAATGCGGGCGGTCCGGTTAAACGAGCTGATCTGCAGGGCGGCGGGCAGCCTGGAGACCCGGCTGGAGCGAGAGCGGAAGCGGCTCGATCTTGAAAGTGCCGGACAGGTCACCTATACCTGCGATCCCGAGTGGTTACTGGAGGCCGTCAGCAATCTGTTGACCAATGCGATCGACCATTCCGCCCCGGGCGGCGTAATCACCGCGCGCCTTGCCGAAACGCCGCTGCTGGTGGAGATCGAGGTAGCCGACCGCGGAGAAGGGGTGCATCCTGATGACGCCAATTTTCTGTTCAAGCCGTTTTATCGCAGCCGTTTTTCGCAGGACAAGCAGGGCATCGGCATCGGTCTTAGTCTGGCCAAGACGATCATCGAGATGCACGGCGGATTTATTTCACTGGACAGTAAGCCCGGACAAGGCGCGAAATTTACGATCCATCTCCCGAAGCTTACGAATTTGTAAGCGGAATTTCATCGGCCGGTAAGCTCCCGCGTTTAACATGATGGGGCAGGCGCAAGTTCTTATCTTAACCAATCATAGACCGGGGGATAGCCATGATGGAAATTTTAAAAGCAAACGGGTTAAGTAAAACGTACGGTCAAGGGGAAACCCGTGTCGAAGCGCTCAAAAACGCTTCGTTCTCGATCAACAAGGGGGAGTTTGTATCCATTGTCGGGCCGTCCGGATCGGGAAAGAGCACGCTCCTGAACTTGCTGGGGGCGCTTGATTTCCCCAGCGCGGGGAGCGTGGTTCTGGACGGCAGGGAAGTGTTCCGGATGAAGGAGAAGGAGCTTTCCGTCTTTCGCAGACGCAATATCGGGTTCGTGTTCCAGGCGTTTAACCTCGTACCCGAGTTAAACGTGGAGGAGAACATGACGCTGCCGCTGCTGCTGGACCACAAGAAGCCCGATGCCGATTATTTGACGGAACTTCTCAACCTGCTGGGGCTCGCCGAACGCAGGCATCACTTGCCCAGCCAGCTCTCGGGCGGACAGCAGCAGCGGGTGGCGATCGGCCGGGCTTTGGCGGCGAAGCCGAAGATCATTTTGGCCGACGAACCGACGGGAAATCTCGATACAAGAAACAGCAAGGATGTCATCAAGCTGATGAGGTTGTCGGTGGAGCGGTACAACCAGACGCTGGTGATGATTACGCATAACCCGGGCTTCGCCTCCGTCGCCGACCGGGTGCTGAACGTGGAGGATGGCATCGTGACCGAACTGGGGGGCGATAGCCAATGAAGAGCTATTTGGGGCTGGTGCGAAAGTACTTATCGGCGCACCCGCGAAAAACCCGGCTGACGGTGGCGAGCGTGGCCATCTCGGTCGCGCTGGTGACGGGGATTTTTTCCATGCTCGATGTGGCGCTGAAATTCGAAAAAACCCAGGTGATTCATGACTTCGGCAACTATCATTTGGGGATCGAGGCACCCACGGCTAAGGAGATTGAGGGCGTATCGGCCCGGCTCGACGTGGAGCGAACGGGAAGATGGTTCGGGCTGAAGGAGGGAACGGTGAAAGGGGTGGACAGCGAATTCGGAGCGATTGACGAACAGTTCGCCGAAAATATGAATGTCCGCCTGCTGGAAGGTCGCTTTCCGGTCAAGCCCAATGAGATCATGATCGAACAGTGGGCGTCCGATCCGCTGTTTCTGAATGCTGGGCTGAACGACAAGGTACAGGTGGCCCTGTCCGGCCTGAAGGAAACGGAATTCTTGGTGAGCGGGGTTTATCGTGACCTTAGCAGCCGCAAGGCTTCGGGCTCGCCCGGGGTCCTGTTGTCCGCCGCGGCGGCGGAGACCATCGCTGGCGGAGAGAAGAAAGTGACCCTGCTGGTCGAATTCAAGGATGGGGTCAATGTGAACAACGCCGCCAAAGATATCATACACCGCCTCGGTATTCCCAAGGATCGGGTCGGATTTAACACGCGGCTGCTGGCGGTAACCGGCCAGGGCGGCAGCGATATGGTCATGAGTTTGTACGCCACCGGCGCGGTTTTGTTCTTTATTGTACTGATCGCCGGGGTTGTCATGATCTACAATATCTTCAATATTTCGGTCATGGACCGCGTGCGGCAGTTCGGTCTTCTAAGATGTATCGGGGCGTCGGCGTCCCAGATCCGTAAGCTGGTCCGGCGGGAGGGGCTGAGGATCACGCTGATGGCCATTCCGCTCGGGGTGCTGGCCGGGATGCTCATTACATTTGCGTGTTCGGCGATATTGAAGTTCTATAATGACGAGCTGTTTGCGGACATCCCGCTGTTCAGCGTAAGCGTATTGGGGATCGCCGCCGGGGTGGTCGTCGGTTTCCTGACGGTCTACATCGCTTCCCTGCTGCCGGCCCGAAAGGCATCCCGCATTTCCCCCGTCAACGCCGTGACCGGAAGCGAGGAATTCAAACCGCGCAAACGCCGGAAACGGGGTCTGCTGACACGGATGTTCCGCGCGGAGTT
The DNA here is from genome assembly GCF_008084145.1 of Paenibacillus faecis. Taxonomy (GTDB): domain Bacteria; phylum Bacillota; class Bacilli; order Paenibacillales; family Paenibacillaceae; genus Fontibacillus; species Fontibacillus faecis. Next base: position 116,586 of record NZ_VSDO01000004.1, read on the forward strand.
GGCGCTGGGGGTCAATAATGTCATGATGAAGAAAAAGACACTGGTATTAATGGCTTCTTCCATCGCCATCAGCATCGTGTTGTTCCTGGGTTTTCAGGTTTTGGTTGATTTTATGCATACGAGCATAAAGACGACCAAACCTTACACGCCGGATATTTCCCTAACGGCCAAGGAAGGCGTGATCGGCAAAGAGACGTATGACGCTTTGACGGACATGGACGGGATCAAGCATGTCTACGGGCGGATGATGGGGTATGCGGAAGCGGATTTCGATAACCGAAAACCGACGGAGGGCCCCCAGAGATCGTGGCTCATTTCCTACGATCAAACCCAGTTGAGCTGGGCCAGGGACGATCTTGTCGACGGGGTGTTGTCGGAAGCGAAAATGGACGAAGAGAACGGCGTCATTGCAGTGGTATCCATATTCAGCAAAAACCGAAAAACCGAGGCGTTAAATCTCAAGGTTGGAGATGAAGTCAAAATAAACACGCCGCAAGGGGTTCAGTCATTAAAGGTGACGGGCGTGCTGCGGACGGTTCCGTTCAGTTCGTCCGAAACCGTGTCGGCCGCGTTCATAACCACGGAGAAGCAGTTTCCGAAGCTGACCGGACAGTCCGGGTACAGGGCGATCGATGTCCAACTGAACGGGCGGGAGGAGACTCGGACCGTGGATAAGATCAAAAGGCTGGTAACGCCGGATGTGGAGTACCTGGACAGCCGGCAGCGAAACGCCGAGAACGATCAGACATTCATGACGATGGCCGTGTTTATTTACGGATTCGTTGCGGTGATCGGCCTAATCAGCGTGTTGAACATTGTGAATACCATGAATACAAGCGTGGCCCAAAAAATACGTTATTTCGGCGTGATGCGGGCGGTGGGTATGTCCGGCGGGCAATTGAGCCGGATGGTGCTCACGGAGGCGGCCGTCTACTCGCTGTCCGGGACCTTGGCGGGTCTGGTGCTCGGCGTGCTGCTGCAGAGGGCGTTAATTCACGGCGTGTTATCCGATCTTCATTTGATTTGGAGATTCCCTGCAGGGCAAATGTTACTGATCTTCTTCATTATCCTGGGTGTCACGGTGTTGTCGGTGATCGGGCCGTTAAAGCGTATTAAGCAAATGAGCGTTTCCGAAGTGGTAAGTTCATTATAACGAACAGGCTCCCCCGTTATTACAGACGGGCGAGCCTGTTCGTCGTTTGCGGATTCCCGGATAAACGGATGCCGGATGTGAAATTCGTGTATACTAAGGGTATATACGTATATAGGAAGTTCTTGGATTGTACGAATATAAAACATCCGGGCTTAAAGGACAAGCCGGTTTGAGGTGAAATTATTTGAATTTGATTACAGAGGCAGAGCTGCTCGCATTTATGCGGGAGACGGCGTATAAACCGATGACCTATCAGGAGTTGGAGGAGCATTTTCAGATTACGGATGCTTCCGAGTTCAAGGAATTCCTGAAGATGCTGAATCGGCTCGAGCAGGAAGGGCAAATCATCCTGACCCGGACGAACCGCTACGGCGTGCCGGAGCGGATGGATCTGGTCCGGGGACGGCTTCAGGCCCACGCGAAAGGCTTCGCGTTCCTGATCCCCGATGACCGGGAGCATCCCGACGTTTATATTCACGCAAACGATTTGAAGAGCGCGATGAACGGCGATACGGTCCTGGTGCGGATCAGTTCCAAGAGCGCGGGCGGCGGCAAGCTCGAGGGCGAGGTTGTGCGGATCGTAAAACGGGCGATCACCCAGGTGGTCGGGGTGTTCCAGCACAACGAGACCTACGGGTTCGTGATTCCGGACGACAAGCGGATCAACCGGGACATCTTTGTGCCGCAGGAGGCTTTTGGCGGCGCCGTGGACGGGGAGAAGGTCGTCGCCCGGATCGTTAATTATCCGGAAGGCCGCTCCGCCGCGGAGGGTGAAGTCATCGAGATCCTCGGACATAAGGATGACCCGGGCGTCGATATTTTGTCGATCATCCGCAAGCACCAACTGCCGGAGGCGTTCCCCGACGAAGTCATGGCGGAGGCGCAGCAGGCGCCCGACGTGATCGAGGAGGCGGAAATCGCCAAGCAGGGGCGGCGCGATCTTCGCGAGAAAATCATCGTGACGATCGACGGCGAAGACGCCAAGGATCTCGATGACGCGGTCAACGTGGAGCGGCTGCCGAACGGGCATATCCGGCTGGGCGTCCATATAGCGGACGTCGGCTACTATGTGCGCGAAGGCTCCAAGCTGGACCAGGAGGCGTACAACCGCGGCTGCAGCGTGTATCTGGTCGACCGGGTCATTCCAATGCTGCCGCACCGGCTGTCGAACGGTATCTGTTCGCTGAATCCGAAGGTGGACCGCTTTACGCTGTCTTGCGAAATGGAATTCAACGACCAGATGAAGGTCGTGAAGCATGATATTTTTACGAGCGTGATTCGCACGACGGAGCGGATGACCTATACCAATGTGCGCAAAATCCTCCAAGAAGAGGATCCCGAAGTAACGGAGCGTTACAGCCATCTGGTTGAGACGTTCCAGCTTATGCGCGAGCTGGCCTTGAAGCTGCGGGCCAACCGGATGCGCCGGGGCGCCGTCGACTTCGACTTTGAAGAGTCGAAGGTCATCGTGGACGAAAACGGCAAGCCGGTCGATATCGTGAAGCGCGAGCGTTCGATCGCGGAGCAGATTATCGAGGAGTTCATGCTGGCGGCGAACGAAACGGTGGCGGAGCATTTTCACTGGTTGAAGGTGCCGTTCATCTACCGGATTCACGAAGATCCCGACCAGGAGAAGCTGATGAACTTTATGGCTTTCGTAGCCAACTTCGGCTACACCGTCAAGGGCGGGAAAGGCAATAAGGTGCATCCTCGGGCCCTGCAGACGCTGCTGGAGGATATCCACGGCACGAAGGAGCAGACGGTCATCAGCACGATGATGCTCCGTTCCATGAGACAGGCGAAGTACGATGCCGAGAGCACTGGCCACTTCGGCCTGGCGGCGGAGTTCTACACGCATTTCACGTCGCCGATCCGCCGGTACCCGGACCTTGTGATCCACCGGATCATCCGGGAGGTCATCGAACACGGCGGAGCCCTGCCGGAGCAGCGGATGGAGTATCTCGCCAGCCGCATGCAGGAAATCGCGCAGCAATCGTCGGAGCGGGAGCGGGTGGCCGTGGAGGCCGAGCGGGATACGGAACAGCTCAAAAAAGCGGAGTTCATGCTGGATAAGGTCGGGGAAGAATTCCCCGGTATTATCAGCAGCGTAACGAGCTTCGGGATGTTCATCGAGCTGGAGAACACGGTTGAGGGGCTCATCCGTCTCAGCACGATGACGGATGATTATTACCACTTCCATGAGCAGCATATGGCCTTGATCGGCGAGCGGACGTCGCGGATCTTCCGGATCGGCGACGAGGTGAAAATCCGCGTAGCCCGCGTCAATATGGACGACCACACGATCGACTTCGAGTTGGTCGACATGAAGCCGCGCCGCCGGGAAGGCGGAAACGGCGGCGCCGGGTTTGAGGGCGCGGCCGGGCGCGGCGGCAAGCGGGGCAAGGGCAAGGGCGGCGGCGGTGCCGGTGCCGGCAAGCCCGGGAAAGGCGCCGCGATGGTGGCGGCGCCTGGAGGCGGCGGCAAACGCGGCAAGCGCGCCGCCCGCGGCGGAAGCGACACGGCCGGGGGCGGCGGGGCCGCTCCGGCCGTGAGCTTCGGGTTTGGCTCCGGCAAGGGCGGCTACGCCGCCGGGCCGGCCTCGCTGAGCCGCGACTCCGGAGGCTATCGCTCCTCAGGAGAAGGCAGCGGCTCAGGATCGGGCTCGCGGCGCAAAAAGACGTCCGCGAGCGGCATCTTCATCGGCGCGGGCGGCGCTGGCGCCGACGAGGGCGGAGCGTCCCCGCGCAAGAAGCGGGGCGGCAAAGGAAAGAGCAAGGGCGGCGGTAACGGAACCGCGGCATTCGTCCGCAAGAAGAAAAAGTAAGGCAAACACAGGCCGGGGACTCCGTCATCATTGCGGAGCCTCCGGCCTTTGATGTATCACAGGTTTTTATCCCTCCCCGTATCTTCAGATTTTCTTTAGATCTATCCCCGTAAAATCCTTAGATTTTTTCGTTACTATTTTTTCAACCAGAAACAAAACGAAGAGAAAACAGGATCAGGTATAATGGGGTGTAGTCGTTGTATACACCTGTCGTAAAAAGGATACGCTTTAACTGGACTGCGGCGGGATCCAAAGGAGGTACCGTATCATGAACACCGTACTTGTCGTAGACGACGATTCAGAGATTCGGGATGTCATCCACGTATATTTGCGAAATGAAGGATACCATGTCATAGAGGCTGCGGATGGCCTGGAAGCGCTGAATGTCATTAAAAAAACGCCCGTTCATCTGGTCATCCTGGACGTCATGATGCCGCGAATGGATGGGATTAAGGCGTGCATTCAAATTAGGGAAATCTCGAACACTCCCATTATCATGCTATCGGCCAAGGAAGAGGATATGGACAAAATTACGGGTCTTATGACCGGAGCGGACGATTACATGATAAAACCCTTTAATCCGTTGGAATTGCTCGCTCGAGTAAAAGCGCAATTACGGCGGCAGTCCTTAATGGGAAAGGAAGAATTCAATTCTCTCATCATTATCAAAGATTTAATTATTGATAAGGCCAAGCATTCCGTTACTTTAAAAGGAAACCACATATCACTGACCCCTTTGGAGTTCTCCATTCTGGAGTTGCTGGCAAGCCACCCCGGCCAGGTATTTAGCTCCGAAAAGATTTACGAAAGCGTGTGGAGAGAGCCGTATGGATATTCGGACAATACAGTAATGGTTCACATTCGTAATTTGCGGGAGAAAATAGAAGAATCTCCAAGGGACCCGAATTACATCAAAACAGTCTGGGGAGTGGGCTATAAAATTGACTGAGCGATTTTTCAAACAAAGAAGAAAAAAAGCATCCGGTTACATATCTTATCCCACTTCGTTTTAAGTTCCCTGATTGCGATTTTTACCACATCCACAGTCTCCAGGGTTTTCTTCATGCTCGATCGTGAAAAATTCGAATTATACATGCCCTATCTTATGACTCCGCTGTTTATCGCCATCTTTATTTTATCTTTCTATACATTGACCCGGCGAATTTCAAAGATTTGGTTACTTTAGAGCGGGGTCACGGGCATTTTCCCATGACTTGCGTACGCCGCTTACAAGTATTATCGGCTATATAGAGCTCTTAAGAACCAACTCGTTCCGAAATGAAGAGGAATATACGCGGTTTGTTCAAAACACTTATAACAAGGTGGTTCATCTAAAAAAATGCTCGATGATCTGTTTGAATATACCCGGCTTACTTCGGTCGAAACCCGGTTGGATCTGAAGAAGATCGATATATTCCAGCTTCTCGATCAATTGCTTTTTGAGTTTGAACCGATCGCTCAAGAAAGCGGCATCCATATTATCGAGTTGCATGGCGGAACCTTAACCCTCCATCATACAAACAACCTATTTAAATTTACACTTACTTTGCCGCTCGAAGGAGCCCCGGCATCGGCCAACCCGGTCTGGGATCCGTGATATTATGCAAGTTTCCGCTTGTGATATATATCTGTTTGTCCACATTTAGATGGACACTTTCTAGATTTGTCCTCGAGGGAGAGACCGTGATGGACTGTTCGTACTAGAAGAAGATGGCTAACCGCATCTTACAAAAAAACATGGGTGCTCGCTTTTCGAGAGTGATCACCCATGTTTTTTATTTGGGCTTTAGCCAGTTGAGCTCGCGAGGCGTGCGAAAGAAAAAACACCTGCTATGCGGGTGGTGTAGTGATGCTTATAGCAAAAACCACCTGGTCGTTATAATACGAGTGTTCAAGCTACGATGTATACCGAAAGGAAAAGGTGGCTTAATGGCTAATGGAAGTGATATGTCACATACAAAGAGGCGCCTAGTGTGCTTGCTTCCAAACTTCCAGCTCCAAAAAGATGCAAATCTGCAGGTATTTAAGCCGATCCCCGAGGGGAAAACGAAAAAAGATGCAAATCTGCAGGAATTTCCAGCGATTTTATAGAAACGAGCCGGTTTCGTCGAAAAGTCCTGCAGATTTGCAGGAATTTGGAAATTTTGAGTCCAAACAGGAAAAAAGCATGCAGATATGCAGGAATTCTATGTTACCAAGGTTGTCTGACAGGGCACTAGTGATAATCGCCCCCCCTTCAGGGGGAGGCAAAAGCGGCAACGGCATAGTAGCTTGAACGTAGTGAAAGCTAGCGCCTTTAGACACGAGCCGGTAATAATGGCTTATAGTCTTAGAGCAAACCACCCGTTCTCACGGGTAGTTTTGATTTTAACCTATGCTTAGGCTCCCTGCGGAGAGGACTCGCCGATGGCAACCGCCGGGGCGGGACTTTCGGTTTCCAATTGGGCCAGGCGCTTCAGGAGTTTTTTGAGCATGACGGAGGCCTTGACCTGCAGGGGGAGGCTGTCGGCGACATGGATGTCATAGGCTCCGCTGGCGATGGCCTGCTTAAGTTCAGCTACGCTGCCGCACGGATGGTTTAGCTCGTTGAACACGCTGCCGTACTGCAGGCACTGGTGGGTGTCGCTGCCCGCGGTCACCGGCTTGCCGAGTGCGGCCGCAAAACGCTCGACCCGCTCGCGGTTGGCCTCGCTGCCGTATTCGTACATGTCCTTGGCGTTCAGGTCGAAGGCGTCAAGGCGCCGGAGTTCGGCGGGATCCAAGTGATGAAGCGGCGTGGATGCGCGGAACGGATGCGCCCCGATTTTGAGCAGCGGATAGGCCTCGGCTAAGGTCAGAAGGTCGGCAAAAGGGATGAAGCGGCCTTTTTCCGTGTAGGGCTCGAGGTGTCGCCGGGCTTCCAAAATATGCTCTTTACGCCCGATCAGCAGGATGTGGCCGGTCTCGCGGATATCCACTTCCATTCCGGGGAAGATTTTCAGGGAGCCGGCTTCATAATACTCCCCGTTGTAAGGGTACATCCGATCCAGATTTTCGTAGACCTCGAAAAAACGGCGTGTGTTGAAATGTTCGGTCAAGGCTACGGCGTCCAGCCCGTTCGCTACCGCTTCGCGGATCATTTCTTCGTAATAGGCGGTTGAGAAATCGCTCGCCTTGGACAGTTTGGCGTGAGTATGCAGGTCGATTCGCATGAATTAACACTCCTTAGGTGAGGTTGATTAGTTTTTTTCTCTCTGCTGCTTTCGGGGTCCGCTTTGCTCGGGTTGCCTTTTGGAACAAGTATTCTTTAGGGCGATTTTTTCCCTGATAGGGGCCTTGCGGGCACTGGCGTTACACTAAACCTGATAGGGTGCTGCCTTATCCGCAATCTCTCTTAAAGGCAGCTATGATAGCGGCGTTTTGGGCTGCTATTTCGTCCGGATTCGCTTTTTGGGGAAAAATAGCGGCTAAAAAGGGCCTTATTTCTCTGGTGCGAGCCCAAAAATCGGTTTTCGGCCCACTTTTCCCTAAAATAAGGCCCCAAATGACCGCTATTTCTCATCGAAGAGCCAAATTCGACAAAATAGCGCCGCAAATGGCCCTTATTTACTCGCCCGGCTTCAAAGAGAGGTGGTTACGGGCCGCTATTTTGTTTTCAAAGTCCTGGATGGCCATGATAACGGTCTTTTCGGCCGTTATTGGCCAGGTCGAGCCGAGAGCCGGACCGGGTTGCGGGCCAAGGGTCTGAGATAGGGACAGGGGCCGGCCCGGAAAGCGGCGGGACTAGCCCCCCCCCTCTGGCCTACCCGAACCAGAACAGCACCGCCACGTACGCGGCCGAGCCGGACAGGAACAGTACGTCCCGGGTTTGGAAACGGAGGTGCGAGAGCTTCAGTTTTTTGGCGGCCGGGTTTTTGAGGCCGTAGGAGAAGCCGCGCGTCTCCAGGGCTTCCACGGTGGTGCGGGACCGCTTGGCGGTGGCCAGCATCAGCGGGAAGAAGGCGTAGACCAGCAGCTTCAAATAGTAGGCACCCTTGCGCCAGTACAGCAGCCCCGGATGTTCGGGGGCTTTGCCGCGCAGCCGGTAGGACAGCAGCACATTGCGGAACTCCTCGAACAGCACGGGGAGAATCCGGTAGCCGTAGGACAGGCTGAACGAAAAGGCGGCGGGGACGCCGAGCGCGAGCAGGCCGTCGCTGATTTTTTCCGGGTCCATGCCGGAGAAGACGGTGATGCTGGCCAGGGACACGACCGACAACTTGAGCGTCAGTTTCAGCAGCGGCAGGGCGGAGGAGATATCTCCGCCAAAAAACAGCGAGATCACAAACAGCCAGCCCACCTGCCCGATCAGGCCGAGGCAGAGGACGAAGATGATGAACGGCGTGACGCGCGACAGGATCGTCGTGACGACCATAAACAGGCACATGCCGGCCAGGACGAGCAGGCTGTTGACGAACCAGGGCATGATGGCGAAAAAAAGGTACCAGATCAGCAGTCCCCGCGGATCGAGCCGGGACAGGGAGGCGTGGCCGCTGCCGTACGCCGTGTTCATCAGTTCGAGCTGGATCCGGTCCAGCGACAGCTTGTTAAACCAGTTGCGGACGAGCTCCATGGGAAGGGGCCTCCTTTTCTGCGAGTATGCGGTGCAAGCGGTCCGCCAGCTCTTGCGGTGCGGCGCACGGCGGCCGAAGCCCGAGCCCGGCCGAGAGCTCCATGCTCTGCGTCAGGGCCAGGCCGGCGCGGCGGATCAGCTCGGGGTCGGCGAACACCTCGGCCGCTGTCCCGTCGGCCGCCACGCGTCCCTCGTGCAGGACGATGACGCGCGTGGCCCAACCGGCGACGAGCTGCATGTCATGCGTGGCGATGAGGACGGTGCGCACATGCCGCTCCAGCTCCCGCAGCGTGCCGAGCAGCTCCTCGCGGGTGGCCAGGTCGAGGTTGGCCGTCGGCTCGTCGAGCAGCATCACCGCGGGGCGGACGGCCGCGCCGATCGCGAGCGAGACGCGGCGCTGCTGCCCGCCGCTGAGCAGGCGGGCGTCGCGGTCCTGCAGCTCTTCCAGGCGGAAGCTGCGGAGCATGGTTTCCACGGTGGCCCCGGCGTCGGGGTAACCGCGTTTTTTGAGGCAGTACGCGACTTCTTTGCGTACGCTGTCTTCAATAAACATGTCTTCGGGATTCTGAAAGACGAAGGCGACATGTTTGGACAGTTCCTCGACGGACGTGCTGCGCGTGTCGAGGCCAAGGACATCGACGGAGCCGCCGGACGGCCTGGCGATCCCCGCGATTAGGCGCAGCAGGGAGGATTTGCCGGCGCCGTTGTTGCCGACCAGCGCGACGCGTTCGCCCTCGGCGATGTCCAGGGTCAGGCCGCGAAGAACGGTGTGCTCCGCTTTGCGGAGCGTCCGGTAGTTGAGCGCGGCCTGGCTCAGGCGGATCACCGCCGCGGGCGGGCGCTGGTCCGGTTTGGGCTCGGCGGGCCCGCCGACGGGATTGCGGGCCGTGGGGGCCGCGCTGATCGCGTCGCGTACGACGGTGGCATCGATCGCATCGATCGCATCAGCCGCATCGGCCGCATCGATGGTGCCGATAGCCCCGAATGTGCCTGCTTCTGTCGACCCGATATCCCGGGTATCCCCGGTTGCGCGGCTCCTATCGTCCGCTTCGCCTATCGGCCCCTCCAGCAGGCCGCCGAAATGGCGCAGCGCCTCTCCGGTGGTCACCGGGTAGAGGGGCTGCGCGGCCGTGCCCCGCAGCGCCGCCAACCGGGCCGCGGCCTGGGTCGCCTCAGGCGGCTGGATGCCGAGGCGCGCCAGATCGTCGAGGCGGTTGAGCGCCTCGGTGACCGGCAGCTTCCACAGCACGCGGCCCTGCTCCATCAGGCAGACGTCCCGGCAGTAATCGGCGATAAACTCCGTATGATGCTCGATGACGATGACCGTCTTGCCGTGGATGCGGTTAAGCCGCCGCAGCACTTCATAGACCTGGCGCGCATGCCGGGGATCGAGCTGGGACACCGGCTCGTCGACGACGAGGATGTCCGGCTCGAGCGCCAGGGCGCCGGCCAGGGCGAGGAGATGTTTCTGCCCGCCGCTGAGCTCCCAGATGAAGCGGGAGGCCAGCGGGGCGAGGCCGCACAGATCCAGCGCGCGGAGGGCCCGCTCCCGGTAATCCGGGAGCCCGTAATTCAGCGGCGCGAAGCAGGCCTCGTCCAGCACGGTGGGCCGGACGAGCTGGTTCTCGAAGTCCTGGTAGACATAGCCGACTTTGCGGGAGAGCTCGGCGACGCTTTGGCCTTGGGACGGGACGCCGCCCAACTTCACTTCCCCCTCGAAATCTCCCGAGTAATAATGCGGGATCAGCCCGTTAAACAGCTTGCACAGCGTCGATTTGCCGCAGCCGTTGCCGCCGATGATGGCGGTGAAGCTGCCGGGGGCGACGCTCAAGTTCGCTCCGTTCAGCACCGGCTGCTCGGAGCCGGGATAGGTAAACGACACGCCGATGATTTCAATGGCCGGGGATTCGGTTTTTTCGGGCATGGCGCTTGCCGGAAGAGACCGATGTTCATTAGGCATGAGGCACGCCTCCGGTGTCGCCGGCTTGGGCGGCGGCGCGGGCTTTTTTGGCGCGCATCGCCAGGAGTACGATGATCGCAACGACGGCCGCCGCGCCGATGCTCAGCCAGATCGCGCCGTCGCCCAGCTGTTCGGCGAAGCCGCTGTCCCACTCCCCGAAATTCCAGTCCGTTTCGGACAGGGATTCGGCGCCGAAGGCGACCAAAGCAAGCAGGGTGCCCGTCAGGACCAGCTTGGGTGACACGACACCGGCTGCTTCGTATCGGGTGCTTTTTTCGCGGGGCTTGATGCCGAGCAGGGGTTCTATTTTTCCATAGAGTCGGGGTACCAGATACAGCGTCGGAAGCAGGGCGAACAAAATCCCGGAAAACAGCACGTCATTCAGAAAGCTCACGCCTTCGACGAGCACGACGCTCTCGGCCAGGCCGGGCACGGCTTCGAATTCTTCCACGCCGATCCAGACTTTGCCGATGTCGACCAGGCTGCTGCACAGCTGATGGATGATGACGCCCGTCATGACGGCGATCCCGACCTGGGTGCGGTTTTGCGGATTGCGGACGATGCGGCCCGCGACGTACATGGCGAACGAGAAGGTGAGGAATTTCTCCAGCTCGCCGAGACCGCCGAACTGCCCGAGCATCAGCTCGCCGAAAATGACTTCGCCCAACGCCGCGCCGACGGCCGCATAGAACGGATGGAACAGCATGCACAGCGTCAATGGGATAAAGGCAAAGTATTCGACGGACAGTTCGATCGGACCCAACTGCAGGGAAGGGATCAGCTCGGTGAACATGTTGGACAAGCCGTACAGGGACATGGACAGCACGAAGATCATCATTTTTTGCGATGAGGTCAGGGTGTAGAGCGACTTGCGGCTCATGGGGGGGACGCCTCCTTGGACTTGAATTTGTTCTTAAGTGTAGAGGAGGAGTATTAAAAGAATAGCGGCATTGTGTCAACGAGGTGTAATAATTTTTACATAATGAAAACAGTGAAAAAAAACTTACATAACAAAGCTCTGCTAAGCTGGGGAAAGAACATGGGAAAAAGAACGCGGAGAGGAATGAATCGTCATGAACCGAATCGCCATGGATCTGAATCGGAAACCCGGATTTCCCGATAAAAAAAAGTTCTCGCCCGGGCAGTTGAAAATCGCCGATTTCATCGAGCGCAACCCGGAAGAGGTGCTGTTTATGACGGAGCAGGAGATCGCCGACAGGCTGGGGACCAGCATTGCCACGGTTTCGCGGTTTTGGCGGGCGGCGGGCTACGAGAACGGCAAGGAGTTCAAGCTGAAGCTGCGCTCCGCTTTCGATACGACGCCGGCGCTGAAGTTGGAGACGACGATCTCGAAGCTCGACCCTTCCAGTCTGCCGTTAAAAATGCTGGAGCAGGCCACGATGCACTTGCGCGAAACGGCGGAAAAAACGGAGCCGGAAGAGCTTCAGCGCGCCGCCTCCTTAATGGCCGGGGCCCGGCGGATTTACGTCTATGCTCCCGGTCCGTCGGTGGCTTTGGGCGAGCTCTTGTCTTACCGGCTGTCGCGCTTCGGCATGTCGGTGCGGATGATGGCGGCCAGCGGGCATGAGGTGCTGGAATCGCTTGCGCATGTGCAGCGGGACGATGTGGTGGTGCTGTTTCATTTTACGCGGTTGCTGCCCGAAACCGAGGTGATCCTGGACTGCGTGAAGCGGACCAACTGCTCCGCTGTGATGATTACGGACCGGGAGGAGTTTCGATACGGCGTGCCGGTGGATGCGGCTTTTTACGTCAGCCGGGGGGAGATGGGAGAGTTCCACTCTATGGTAACCCCGCTGCTGCTGGTGGAGGAGATGATCCTGAGCATCGGCCTGCTGAACCGGGACAAGGTATTGTCCAAGTTGGAAGTTTTGGGCGAGCTGCGCAAGCGTTACGCCGACAAGCTGCCGCGCGGGAAGGTTTGAGCCGGTTCTAGCATCGTTTATGCTTACGGCTTTCCGCAAATCCCGTAGAAGAACAGATGCACCATCCCTTCCAAAAACCCGTTCAAATCCCCGCTATGCTGGGCCATCTCCAGGATGGTTTCATACTGGTTCATATAGAGCTGAATGAAGGCCAGCACGTGCTCCACCGCGACATTGGGGGAGATTTCGCCGCTGGCTTTTCCCTCTTCCAGGATGCGGATCATGACTGGGATGGCGATCTCCTGGTACAGATTTTCGATATACTGGGCCAGTTCCCGATCGTCGAGAATGAGTTCCTTCATCAGGCCGGGAGGGAGCTCGCGGTAAGCCTCTTTTTCCATAAAAATAATATGTTCGATCTTCTCCCGCAGCGTATGCTCTCCGTTCATGTAGTCCTCAAACTCGCGGATCGCGTTGTCCACGAATTGGATGAATACTTCGCGCAGCAGGGCTTCTTTGCTCCCGAAATAGACCTTCGAGCGCCCGGAGGACGCGGAAGCGTTCTTGGGCCGGCTTGTCGGTGGAATCCCGGGAAGGCCCGCGGGGTCGGGTCGCGGTCCAGGGCGACTACGACCGGTTCATGGCGGAGACGGCGAAGTACCGGGTGCGCAATATCGATATTTTTACACAGAACCTGGAGGACATCTTCATGAATTATTATGACCGGAAGGGGACGGAACTATGAATATCGTGCTGTACAAACAGATGCTGAAGGTTTATATGAAGAGCTTTACGAATTACGCGGTGGGCTCCGCTTTCTATATCTTGCTGATGTTCTGGCTGTACCCCGGCATTGCGAAAAATACCGGCGCCATCGACCAACTGGTGAATTCCATGCCGGAAGGGGTGGGCCGGGCGTTCGGGTTAAGCGGATTCGGCACGGCGGAATCGTTCATTTCGGGCGAGTATTACGGCCTGATTCTGATCCTGCTGCTGGCGATCGTGTGCGTGCAGTTGTCCACGCAGTTGATGGCGAAGCTGGTGGATCAAGGGGGCATGGCCTATCTGCTGTCTACGCCGACGACGCGGGCGAAGGTGGCCTTGATGCAGGCGGCCGTGCTGACGACCGGGCTGTTCCTGATCCTGGCGGTGACGACGCTGGCCGGGTTTGCGGGGAGCGCGTGGTTTTTGCGAGGAGATTATCCGCTGGATACGTCGCGTTTCACGGTATTGAACGCGGGGGCGTTCCTGTTGTTTTTTGCGATCGGGGGGATTGCGTTCCTGGTGTCGGCGCTGTCGAATGACGAGAAAAAGGCGGCAGGCTTGTCGGGCCTGATCACCTTCGGCTTCTTCAGCCTGGATCTGGTCGGCAAGTTCAGCGAAGATTTGGAGTGGCTGCGGTATTTTACGATTTTTACGCTGTATAAGCCAAGTGAGATCATCAACGGGACGGTGGATTTGAGCTCCAGCTTTAGTGTGCTGGCCGCCGTGGGCCTGATCGCGTTCGCTTTGGCCGTCGCGCTGTTCCGAAAACGGGATTTGCCCTTGTAAATCAAGGGCGTTCCTTGATTTTAGGCGGCGGAGTTGCTACAATTAAAGTCTGGCACGATGATGCGATATCGTGAAAGGTTAATTATCGTTGAGGGATGATGAGGAGGATGAACCATGGCGAAGAAAAATGACGGCAAGGTGCTGGCCCAGAACAAAAAAGCTTCCCATGACTATTTCATCGAGGATACGTACGAAGCGGGCATGGTGCTGACCGGGACCGAGATCAAGTCGATCCGGAACGCCCGGGTGAACATCGGCGACGCGTTCGCGACGATCCGAAACGGCGAAATTCACATCCACAACATGCACATCAGCCCGTTTGAGCAAGGGAACCGACACAACCCGACCGATCCAACCCGGACGCGCAAGCTGTTGATGCACAAAGCGCAGATCAACAAGCTGCTGGGCTTGTCCAAGCAGGAAGGGTACTCAATCGTGCCGCTGAAGATCTACATCAAGAACGGCTACGCCAAGCTGCTCCTCGGCCTCGGTAAAGGGAAGAAGCAGTACGACAAGCGCGACGCCGCCGCCAAACGCGATGCCCAGCGCGACATTCAGCGCGTGCTGCGGGAGAAGCAGAAGGTGGCGCGGTAAGAGCAAGGCCGAAAGTGAGTGCGGGAGTATCGTCAGCGGAGTGTACTTTTGCCAGACGTACCAGCAACTTATGAAGCAGAGTATTGCAGAGTATGATATACTAATTGATGTAAGCAGCGTATTGCTGTTTATATAATAAGTAAGGAAATACCGTCATTAAATGATGACGGAAGCAAGGTTTGGTTTTATTGCTCCTTTGCTTGAAGCTGACCGATTGAACCGGGACGGCGGACCGCAGGACTTTTTATTGCGGGGGCGTTTTTGGATTCGACGGGGGTAGATCGAGCATGGGTAGCGGGTAGTGGGGACGCGTCCGCTTTATCAACGCTAAAGCCAATTAAACGGCAAACAAAACAACAACTTAGCTTTCGCAGCTTAATAACCTGCGTGCTAGCTCTATCTCTGCATCGCCCATGTGCCGGGAATAGGGCCCAACTTTAGTGGGATACGCTGTCTAGTCTCCGCCTGCGGCTAGCTGAAGAAGACAATCAGGCTGACCCGAAGGGAATCCGGTGACGGGGAGTCTCTAGGGTGACATCAAAACTGTCACTACACCCGTAGAAGCCTATGTGGCGTTGCCTTCGGACAGGGGTTCGACTCCCCTCGCCTCCATATGTAGCACGAGAAAAAGCGACCTTAATCGGTCGCTTTTTGCTGTAAAGTTATGTTTATACAGATAAGAAGAACAGCCTTTTATTCTTGAAGATAACTTTCATGTGACGAATAGACAGTGGTCTTTAATAATTGAAGCCATCTCTTGAAAATGAAAACGATGATTGACCATATCTACAGTAAAATCCTCGGCTTTTTTTGCATCCATTTTAAAGTGTAGACCATTATACCGCAAGAATATTACCAATGCTGTAAAAGCAGTTCGTTTATTTGCATTATGGAATGGATGATTTTGACCCAGTGATTCAAATAAAGCCGCCGCTTTCTCGAAGATCGTAGGATAAGCTTCATCGCCAAATACAGAAGTTTGAGGTCGATGGACTGCTGATTCAAGCAATCCCGGTTCTTTAACTCCTAATAGTTCACCTGGACTGTAACGTTGTATCATTGCAACATTAATGGCTATGACTTCTTGAACAGATAAAAATCGAGTTGAAGTCATCTATCTTTGAGACCTTTCAGTGTTTGATCATATGCCTCAATAACATCTGACAAAGTACTCATGAAGTCTGGACTAACTCCTTCTGGTAATGAAACTTTTGTTGATTTCTTAATAATAATTTCTCCGGATTCCGGATTAACATCTATGTTGACGATATCGCCTTGATCCAGTCCAATTTGCTTCAAAGCGTCCGTCATGGTTATGCCTAAGCTGTTTCCGAATTTGGTCACTTTTCGTTCCATTTCAAACATCCTATTCATAGAAATTCCCTCCTTATCATCATATTCAATCGTTATAACAATTATACAGTTATAAAGGTTAATCTCAACCTGTTTGCTAGCCCTATTTTTGCTTCGACCATGTGGCTTTTTTATTGTGTATAATAAACAACAATGAACAGTAAGCATTGAGGGAGGTCCATGTTATGGCAGTAGATCGGGAACAGCTTCAGAATATCCTTAAGAAGGCCAATCAGCGTGCTCGTCAACAAGCCAAGCAATCCGGAGCATCCCTTTACTATATAAAAAACAACAGACGTATTCGCGAAGATGCGAGTGGCAATAAATTCGAAATCTTTTTCGATTCCCAAGGAAAACGATGGAGCGGGAGTATCGGGAATAAGGGATAAAGTAAGCAATTAGTATACTAAAATTTAATACACTCTATTGTAGGCGAACGAGGTACAAAAATCAGACAGTGAGTAACTTTCTACTCACTGTCTGATTCTTTTTACGACCATTGACGACGGTTAGCCGCCAGGCAACTGCCTATTGATTGACACGGGCTGAGGCCTGGCGAGTAAGGCCAGGCCTGTGGTCTTAATCTTCGATTGCCTGATAAACCAGGGTCCAGAAGTCGTGGATAAGATGCGCCGGGTCCGGGGTGGACATCCCCATCTGCGTGAGCAGGATGCCGGTGAGCTGTTTGTCCGGGTCGGCGTACGCCGTGGTGCCGCTCCCGCCGTCCCAGCCGAATTGACCGACGGAAGCATAGTCGCCGAGGTAGGTGCGTACGGCCATCCCGAAGCCCCAGCCGCCGTGCTGCCCTTGGCCATACGATAAATGGACGTTATTTTTGGCCAAGTCGTCTCGGAATGCTTGTTGTTCGGGCGTGAGGCGGTTTGTGGTCATCAACTGAACGGCGGGCCGGGACAGGATTCGTTTGGTACCGTGCATCCCTTGGTTCAGCAGCATTTGTAAAAACGCGTGATAGTCGTCGACGGTCGAGAGCAGCCCGCCGCCCCCCGCTTCGAACGCGGGAGGCTTGCTGTAGCGTCCCCCTGCGGCTTCATCCCAGACGATGAACTCTCCGGTCTGCGGATCGAGCATGTAGGCAGGGGGTAGCCGGTCAATTTTGTCTTCGGGCACGTAGAAGCCGGTACCTTTCATCCCGAGCGGGTCAAGGATACGTTCGCGCAGGAACGTCCCGAAAGTCTGACCCGTGACTCGGGCAACGAGCACGCCAAGCACTTCGTTGCTGAGGTGGTACTGCCATCGCTCTCCGGGCTGGTAGCTCAGCGGGAGGGTACCCAGACGCCGCATCCACTCATCCGGCTCGGGCAACTCCTGCCCTGGCGCGTCATTTAATCCATTCTCGAAGACTGCGTTGAGGATCGGGGAGCCCATCAACGTCAGATCTATGCCGAGCCCGAAGGTAGAGGTCAGCAGGTCCCGCACGGTGATGGGCCGCCGGGCCGGTACGGTTTCGTCCAGCGGGCCGTCGGGTCGTTTCAACACCCGGCGGTCGGCGAGTTCGGGCAGCCATTTGTCTACGGGGTCGTCCAGATGCAGCTTGCATTCGTCGAGCAGGACCATCACCGCCGCCGCCCCGACCATCTTCGAAGTGGACGCCATCCGGAAGATCGTGTCCCGGCGCATTGGCGCGCCGCCATTATGGAGCATCGTGCCGATCGCTTCAACATGCGTCTCGCCGTTCCGGCTGATGAGGGCGACGAGCCCTGGAATTTTCCCTGAATCGACATGCCTTGTCAGCACGTCGCGCATTTTCCGCAGCCCTGTTTTGGAGAAGCCGCCTTTGCTCGGTTTCATTGCATTCTCATTCATTTGATTTCCCTCACTTTACTTTTTTTTATCAATATAATTACGTTTTCTAACAAACGGCTAGAAACTGGATTCATCATTCATACCAACCGATGGTATGTATAAGTTTAAAAATATACTGCCTTTCGGCAGTTTTTTAGTTATCATCATTGACTTCTCTAGCTGACAAACGAAACAGTTCCTCGTAGCGTTGAAGCATTTCATCATCAAACAGGTCAAGCCCCAGGCCTTTCAAGATTTCGTCGAAAAATTTTACCTTGCGCAGCATCATTTCGGGCGAAGCTTGGATAACCGCCGGGTTGAGCCACAGGTTGGTGAGAATCAACAACACTTCGCTAAGCTCCCTAGGATAGTCGGTTTGGATCGAGCCGTCCCGCATCCCTTGTTCGATGATGGGCTGGATATAGACGGGTATGGCTTTTTCGATCAAGTGCTCGATCTGGGCCGCCAGCAGCTTCGGATTTCGCAAAAGATTCGGTGCCGCCGACGCCATTTCGTTCTGAGCGGGATTGCTGAGCGAGACGCGGGAAATTTTACGGAGCTTCTCCAGGCCATTCAACTCCTTGTCGTCCCGGACGCTGGACAGCATCCCGTCAACGCCTTTGAATAAATGGTCGATGACGGCCTGCATGATCTCTTCCTTCGATTTGAAGTGATGATAAATAGCCCCTTTGGTCAGCCCGCCCAATCCATTGATGATATCCTGAATGGAGGTCTGCTCGTAACCTTTCTGGATGAACAGATTAAGAGCCACGGTTAGGATTTGGTTGGTTGTTTCTTCCGGATATTTATTTCTGGCCATTTGCTCTTTCCTTTCATACATACGGTTGGTATGTATTGAATATAGCCGATCCCCTCGTTGATGTCAATCTCCAAAATCCACAACCGAGACCGGTTGTGGATTTGGATTTTTTCGAAGCAGTTACCTCAAATCAAACCCTTTACTTCTTACGTATTCCGTATAACCACCCAACGGCAGATCTTTATCCAGCATGGCGACGAACTTGCCGGACCAGCTAGCCTTTTGCTTGTTGTTCGTACGCGCGGCGTAGTATTGCTCTATTTCCCGGTCATAGCTGTCGATTTTTGCTTTAAGCTCGGGGTCGGGATCATACCGGTTTTCAAAAAACACCGCTGACCGCGGCAACCGCGGTTTCTGCTCGGGGAACTCGTCGGGAACGCCTACTGCAAGGCCGACCAAAGGAATGACGAAATCCGGCAGGCCCAGCCATTCGTCCAGCTCAGGTAGTGCCTCGTTGATTCCGCCGATCATCACGGCTCCGAGTCCCATCGATTCGGCCGCGACATTGGCATTTTGCGAGGCAAGCGCGGCACCCAGCACCGCGGTTTGATAAAAATAGGAGAAACTCAGGCCTTGGCCCATTTTCTCCTGATGGTTTGGCCCGGCGGCCAACTTGATCCGATGAAGGTCGGCACAAAATATAAAAAAGTAGCCGGACTCTGCAATCGGCGGATTGTTGGAATGTACCGCGATCTTCTTCCGCAGTTCCTGATCGGTAACGCCGATGATCGAGAACGGCTGCATATGCGCCGAAGACGGGGCCATCTGGGCGGCATCGACAATGGCTTCGATTTGTTCGCCGGTCAACGGGGTATTTTTAAACTTTCGGATGGAGCGATGCTGGCGGATGACTTGCATGACTTCATTCATTTTGGTTTCCTCCAAATGGATGGTTTTTAAAAGCTGTATGAATACCGCATTTAAATGGTTTCCATGGAAACCATAGTAACAGGAAGAAGAATCGTTGTCAAATGGTATCCGCGGAAACCATGGTATAATAAAAAGAAAAAAGGTAGGCTCGCCTTATGCCTCATATGAATGATAATTTGCTTCAACTCAAAAACCGCATTGAAAAGTCATTGTACCGGATTCTCATCAGCGAAAACGACGAGAACCAGGATCGGCTTTGGCTCATGGAGCACATCTCCGACGACCGGCTAAAAGGGCTGTTGCCCCACCTATCCATCTCGGGTCTGCACGTTTTGGACGTTATCGATACGCATGAACGCATTAAAGGCGTCGATATCGCCCGCGAGATGGGGATAACGAAAGGCGCCGTCTCCAAAATTACCCGCAAATTACTGGATCAGGGTCTGATCCGGAAAACCCAGCTGCCGGATAACCTGAAGGAAATTTACTTTTCGGTGACTCCGCTTGGCGCCGAGTTGGCCGAACTGCATCGGTTATTTCACCAACAGCAGGATCAGAAAGCGATGGAATTATTGACAAGTTACGACGCAATGTCGTTGGAAACCGTAGCGGTCTTTTTGGAGAAGCTGGCTAATCTGCGTCAGAATCGGAAGCCCTAGGCCGGCACGAATGCGAAAGGCGACCTTTAATGGTCGCTTTTTTTGCGTAGCTTCAATAGGGATCGGTTGCATTTTCTCATTCGATATGCTAAACTAACTACCGATCGTTAGTTATGCGATGGAGGGATTGCATGACGGCAAAAAAAATTATGGAAACAGCACTGCACCATTTTGCACAAAACGGCTATGAAGGTGCCTCGCTTCGCGATATTTCGGCCGCAGTGGGGATTAAAAAACCATCCATCTATAACCACTTCAAGGGCAAGGACGAATTGTTCATGGCCGTTTACCAGGATGTGGCCGCGAAGGAACTTAGCTTTGCTGAAGCGTATCTGACACCCGATAGTAAATCGACTTTTAAAACTCAACTATACGATTTTTTAATTCAGTATATGGAGCGTTACGAGAGTGAAGAGGAGACAAAATTCTTCTTGAGAATGTCTTTTTTCCCTCCGACCCATCTGAGAATGGAATCCATGAAGTTGAGTATGGGGTATATCGATAAAATGACCGACTTAGCCAAAATTCTCTTCACATCGGCTGCAAATCGCGGATCCATCCGCTTAAACGTGTCGATTGAACAGGCTACAGGCGCGTACATGGCGATTCTGGACAGTGTATTTGTTGAAATGCTTTACGGTGATAAGGAGCGCGCAAGGAAAAGGCTTGAAGCATCGTGGCATGTCTTTTGGCAGGGAATTAGATCGGGAGATTGAAACAAAACGTATTGTCTTGTACCCAATAGAATAGGTTAGGTTTTCTAGGGTTCCGCAGCTATTCTGGTCTGGTCCGAGAGAAAACCCGCAGCTTGCGCTGTGACACGGAGGGATAAAAGCCTGGGAGATCACTGTTGAACAAACAGTAATTTCCTCGGGCTTTTTTTGTGTATTGTCCAATTTAGCAAGGGCACCATAAAATAACTTTTTTTAAACAAGGAGTGTGAAAGGCATGAATAAAACCTGGTTGTCTGTCATTATTGCCGCATTATTTGAGGTGGGATGGGTCATTGGACTGAAACACGCCAGTGGAGTGTTGGAATGGGCGGCTACCGTGGCGGCTATCATCATAAGTTTTACATTAATGATCAGGGCTTCCCGCTTCCTTCCTGTGGGGACCGTTTACGCGGTCTTCGTTGGGTTGGGGACCGCCGGTACCGTCCTGGCGGACATTATTCTCTTTGGGTCCTCTGTTCAACCCGTAAAACTAATCCTGGTCGGCGTTCTCTTGTTAGGTGTAATTGGTCTCAAAATGCTGAGTAAGAAACAAGAAGGGGAGGCGAGTCATTCATGAGCTGGATGTATCTTATCATGGCGGGAATTTTTGAAATGACCGGGGTTCTTATGATGAATAAATTAAATAAAGATCGCAATGCGGTCTCGTTTCTGTTATTGGTTGCGGGATTTGGCTTGAGCTTTTTGTTTCTGTCATTGGCCATGCAGACCCTGCCGATGGGAACGGCTTATGCGGTATGGACCGGAATTGGCGCCTCCGGAGGAGCCGTCCTCGGGATGATCTTTTACGGGGAACCCAGAAACTTCTTAAGAATTTTATTTATAGCTATGGTTCTCGGTTCTGCCGTAGGGCTAAAGTTAGTTAGCTGAACTAGGTTCTACAAAAAATGAGGGTGAGGGTGCGTAAAAACATAATTATATTTGCGTACTTAGGCCTTTTGCAGCAGTTTCACAGCCATATTTCCAAATTCTGTTATAATAAAGTTTGTACATGAAACTGGCTTAATAGGCGGTCGGCTAAATCTCCCGGAAGGGAGGTGATGCTTGTGGAGATTAAAGACGCTTTGACGATCATGATCAGTTTTAGTGGGCTCATTATTGCACTGCTAACGCTCGTTGTGGCTATCGTCGTAGCGATTAATCAGAACACAAAGAAATAGACCGCCCCCCTGCAAAGGATGCGGTCTATTTCGATCGTAACACCTTAGCACAGCCGACCGCTCTTTAAAGCGGTAAGTGTACATGGAGCCGTGTATCCAGCACGGCTCTTAATTATTTTTATCATAGCATACCTGAAACTATACCTCAATGCGGTTATTCGTCCGTTTCCTAGTCTAAGGTCTAGGTTGAGACACCCCCTAAGACGGTTATGTCACGCAAATAAGGCGGATATAATGAACTTATATTTCTGAGCGTGATATATAAGGCTAAAAGGAGTGTTTGAATTTGAAGGCAGTGGAAAAGACGGACATAGCGCGGGCAGGCAAGGTGAAATGGGTGCTTTTTAATCCCAAAACCTATGCGACGATTCTCTATTTATTGCTATCGCTCCCATTAGGGGTGATTTATTTTACCATAATGGTAACTGGACTCGCACTATCCATCGCTTTAACCCCCCTATTTATCGGAATACCGCTGTTTTTTGGGGTAGCCAAGCTGTTGAATGGGATTGTGAATTTTGAGCAAAGCATGATTAGACAAATTTTAGGCTTACCTGCTCCTTCCGTTTCGTATGCCTCCAATCCGCCGTCTGAACCCGGGAAGAACTGGTTTATGCGCATGGTGAGAGGTTTTGACGGGGGGCTCTTCATTCGGAATCTGCTGCTCGTATTACTAAGATTCGTAACAGGTATTGTATTCTTTGTTATTATGGTAACGGCGATTTCACTGGGACTAGGGTTTATCGCACTCCCCGCCGTGCATATCATTTTAATGAATGAAATGAAGCTGGATATTTTAGAAAATAGCTTGTTCAGTTATTTCCATATTGATTGGACGTATAATCAGCAATATTTGCTTTACGTAGGCGTGGGTCTTGTCCTTTTCTGGGTCGCCCTGCGCATTGTGAACGGGCTGATGCAAATTCAGCGCAGAATCATGTATGTGGATGAGCCTTACCAGCGGCCGTCCGCACCCATGGAAGCTCAAATGCAGGAGCCTGTTCAGCCGCCATATTTTGAGTACACAGAGGATCTGTCCCCTCAAGGGTTGATGCAGCCGGCGCATAGAGAGCTTTAAGATAGCCGGGCCGTGGTTCGCGTCCATAGGTAAGACCAGTGAGCATGCTCTTAAAGGGCATACTCACTTTTTTTGTGCCGATTTCGGAGCTTGCTTCCCTGAGGCGGACCCGCCGATATGAACCGCAAGCATAATCGATACGTTTCCCCATTGGTTACGTCGAAGTAACTTTGTTACGAGATAGTGCCTACTTACGTAATCGCACCGATGCCCTTACAATGAGTTTGTGTTTTATGAAACCAAATTCGAAGGACGAAGGAGAGACTCGATTTATGGAACTTCAACTGGCACTGGATCTTGTGGATATAGCGGGAGCAAAGGATATCATAAATGAAGTAGCGGATTATATAGACATCGTGGAAATTGGAACCCCCGTGGTCATTAATGAAGGCTTGAGAGCCGTCAAGGAAGTGAAGCAGGCGTTCCCTTCCCTTCGGGTGTTAGCGGATTTAAAAATCATGGATGCGGGTGGCTACGAAGTCATGAAAGCCTCTGAAGCTGGAGCCGATATCATTACGGTATTAGGGGTTTCGGATGATTCCACGATTCGCGGGGCTGTAAAAGAAGCCAAGAAACAGAACACAAAAGTCATGGTCGATATGATTAACGTTAAAAACATAGAAGAGCGTGCTAAGGAGATTGACCAAATGGACGTTGATTATATCTGCGTACATTCCGGTTATGACCATCAGGCCGCGGGGATAAGCTCATTTGAGGATCTGCTTAAAATCAAGCGGGTAGTCTCCCACGCCAAGACGGCCATCGCAGGCGGCATTAAGCTCGCCACCTTGCCTCAGGTTATTGACGCCGGTCCTGATCTGGTCATTGTCGGGGGAGGCATCACCTCCGCGCAGGATAACAAGCGGGCTGTTGCGGCAGAAATGAAGCAGCTTGTCAGCCAAGCGTAGGGCAAAATGAGTACGATCGTATATGCCTCGAGTATTGTAGAGGAGCTTCGGCGGGCCGTTGATAAAATCTCAGTAAATGAGGCCGAACATCTCGTTAATTTGATTTTAAAGGCGGAAAAGGTGTTTGTGGCGGGGGCGGGCCGGTCGGGCTTGATGGGACGTGCGTTCGCCATGCGCCTCATGCATCTCGGTATTCAAGCCTATGTGGTCGGCGAAACCGTGACACCGGGCATTGGCCCTGGAGATTTATTGATTATCGGGTCGGGGTCGGGTGAGACACAGAGCCTCATAGGGATGGCAAACAAAGCCAAACATATCGGAGCGACGGTAGCCCTGGTTACGGTTCATCCGAATTCCACACTTGGACGTTTGTCTGTTACTGTGCAGCTGCCCGGTTCGGCAAAAGATTCCGAGGATAGAGAGTCTACCGCCTCCATTCAACCGATGGCTTCTCTGTTTGAACAAATGTTAATTATTTTATTGGATGCTGTCGTTCTTCGGCTGATGGATCAGATGGGAAAAAACGCGGGTCAAATGTTCGGTAGACACGCCAATTTGGAATAGCCCGTCACAGCGCCGGACAAGATAAAAAGAGCGGATAAATACGGGTTCCGTTTGGAGCTGTCCAGAAGGGCTGATTGACAGACCTTTTGGACAGTTTTATATTTTTAAGAACAAGAATGGAGGTGATGGGGGTGGCGACGGAAATTAAAGATCGTATCAACCTGTCGGAAATTAACTGCGAGAAAGAACTTACCCTTGCCGTGATCGGCGGCAAATGGAAGCTGATTATTTTATGGCACTTAGGACATGAAGGAACGAAACGCTTCGGTGAGTTGAACAAGCTAATTCCCCATATCACTAAAAAAATGCTGACCAACCAATTGCGGGAGTTAGAAGACGACCAGCTCATATCAAGGAAAGTATACTCGGAGGTCCCGCCAAGAGTAGAATACTCGCTTACGGAATACGGGATTTCCTTAATGCCTGTCTTGCAAATGATGTACGAATGGGGAAAGAACTACGGAGAGAGCGTGGTATGGAAAAAGCAATATCCAAAGTAAAAGTTGCAAATCAATTCCAGCTGTGCTATATTTATTTTATTAGAATTTCGACCTGGATCACATATTGTAGAGGGTTATGATTTTGATGTGTAACCTTGTACAATATGTGATTTTTTTTTGAAATTTGAAGGATCATGTAAAAATAAAAATATGGAGGTAATTCACCATGGAAAAAGGAACAGTAAAGTGGTTTAATGCAGACAAAGGTTTTGGTTTTATCGAGGTTGAAGGCGGGGACGACGTGTTTGTACACTTCAGCGCCATTACAGGCGACGGTTTCAAATCGCTGGACGAAGGTCAACGTGTTGAGTTTAATGTAGTACAAGGCAATCGAGGCCCACAGGCCGAGAATGTTGTTAAACTGTAAAGCTGCCTGTCAGAAAGTCCCAAACATCGTGTTGGGGCTTTTTTTTCGCTCATGATTCCAGAAGAGAAAGAGGGATGCTGCTTGTACTATTCACGGAAAAGACCGTTGATGGATCTTCCAGAAGAAATGACAGCGATATGGTCATGCACAAATGTAAAGTGCAATGGATGGATGAGGGATAACTTTGTTTTTTTAATTCAACCGATATGCGGCCAATGCAATTCCTTGATGGAAAAGAGTGAAAAAATGCTGCCTATTCTAGCTAATACAAGTCCTAATCAGACGAAGAATTGAATAGATTGAGGAAATCAGAGCTTTTCCGACTCATCGGAAAAGCTCTTTTGCATCTAAACGCTAAAATTGCGGGGCATGCCGTACTGTTAGCCGCTGTATCATCGCTATTCCACACTTTTTAACGATTCCATCATATGGATGCGTGATACTTTTCTCCGAAGCAGCAGGTTGGCGAGAAGGGTGAGCACGAAGGCGACCATAACGGCTGTCAGCATCGCGACCGGATGGAGTTGGTCGGGGATTTGCTGATGAGTGCTCGACAAGGCCTTGACAACAATGGTATACATATAGCCGCCGACCGGCAACGCTACAATGGCCGCAAAGGTGGTGAGCAGGATGTTCTCCAAAAAGATAAGTCGGTTTATTTTACGTTGGGGATAACCTAGTACCTTAAGCGTGGCCAGTTCACGGTTTCTTTCATAAATATTTATGGAAGAAATCGTGTAGATGGCACCAAAAGAGAGAACGGCGGCACAAATGATGAACATGATAAAGATAAAACTGTTTTGACTCATAATATATTGAGCCGATTTTTTTAGATCATTCTTATCCGCGATGGTATCCACCTGTTGCTCTTGTTCAAAGAAGTTGCGTACGCTGAGAAGATCTGTCGCATTATTGGCCTCCACTAGAAGTGAGGTCGGACGGAAGTCGATGCCAAGGCTCTTTAAATAAGTCGGTGTAACGTAGAACGACGGGTACGAGTATTGGTTAGAGATGTGTAAAACCTTCATGTCCACTGTTTTGTCAGCCAGCTCCGGTGCTGTGAACTTCATCCTGATGACATCCCCTTCGGCAATTCGGTAGTGTTCCGCGTAGGATTTAGGTACCACCACGCCATGGTCTTCCAAAGTGATGGGGGTGTCATTTTCGTCGAAGAAACGAATAAGCCGGTTTTCTTTTTCCGTAACGACTAACGTGGCATTTTCGCGGTCATCGCCTTTGATGAATTCCACGGGAAAGGTGGATAAATCGTAACTGTTCTTTATGCCGGCAGGCAGCCATGATGGATCCGGAGCAGCCCCCCTCGTATAATCGACTCTTAAATCGTAGGTATTTACTTCTTCAACCTGGGCAGCTACTTTTTGCAGGGCCGTTTGAGTGCCGAAAGCGGTAATCAATAAAACGGTGCTCGCCACAACCCCGACTGAGCTTGCCAACGCTTTAGGTTTATTTAGAAATATATTTCTGAAAATGAGTTTATAGCTGTAAGAAATACGGTTCCACAATCCCGGAATTCTCTCGATGAGCAGCGGTCTTGTCATCTTCTTAGGCGGTTTGGGGCGCATTAACTGTGATGCCCGTTCATGGAGTATGACCCTGCCGCTCAAGTAACAGGACAGGATTCCGAAAGCACTGGAGAAGAGAATGGGAGGAATCACGGAGAACCAGGATAAGGTGAAAGTAATGCCGGGCAGCGAATAAGCCCTTGCATTCGACGCCGCTATTAAGGGAATAAGCACTACGGAAGCCAGGACAACGCCGAGAAGGGAGCCCAAGATCCCCGCCAGCACCGGATATCCCATGTAATGCAGCAGAATATTTCTGTTTTTTACACCCAACGCCTTCATAATCCCTACTTGAGTTCGTTGTGAATCTATAATTCGCGACATGGTAAGGAATAGGATCATCGCTTCAATGATAAAGAAGACCAACGGGATGACCTTGCTCATCATTTTATTATTGTGAATCGTTTGTTGTAGTTGAGTATAGCTGAACGTCCGCTCTTTGCTAATTTGGTTTAAGTAGGGGAGGCCTTTGGACTTCTCCTCAATGGATTGGCCTAATTGGCCGAGATCGTAGCCTTCCTGCGCATCAATCAAAAGCTCGTTATAGTAAAATCCGTCTGCGATAACAGGTATGGCCTTTTCGGCTATGTAAGCTACGCCGTAGTTTTTATGGTCCTGAGTACTGTTTTTTTTGGCATATTCCACGTTCTCGCCCAAGCCGCTGACGGTAAACGTCCATTTTTTTTCACCGGTACTTACGTGGATGGGATCACCGACTTGAAGCTGATGTTCTTTGGCATAATGGGAATCAATCAAGATTTCATTTGCTCCGGATGGGAACTTGCCCTCAATCATCGTGGGGGTATTTATTTCAGGATTTGGAGGGATGGTGTGGATTCTTAAGGAGGCTTGGCTATCTTTAAAATCTTGCGTGGCATCCAGGGTGTAACGTCCTTCTATTTTGTTTATACCTTTGAGTTCGCTTAAGCCGTCCACGTCCTGATCGGAAATTTGGCTGTAGTAGACATTCAAGTCGCTTAGGTTATGTTCTTGAAAATAAACCTTCGTATAGGCGCCAAGATGCTCGCTTAGGGTCGTCAACCCCGCATAGAAAAAGGCACCCACCGCGATAATTAAAACAAAGGCGATAAATTGCCCCGTAGATTGCTTAATATCCCGTAATGATTTTATCAACAACCTCATGATTACCACTCAATCCCTTCGACACTCTGTTTTTCGTGATTCAAAGTGATGCTTTCGATTCTCCCGCTTTTCACTTTAATAATTTTGTCCGCCATGGGCGCAATCGCGGAATTATGGGTGACCAAGACGACGCACTTCTTTGTCTCCTGGTTTAAGTCTTGAAGCAGCTTTAGGACAGACTTGCCCGTGACATAATCCAAAGCGCCGGTGGGTTCATCGCAGAGTAGAAGTAAGGGGTTTTTGGCAACCGCCCTCGCTATGGCCACTCTTTGTTGTTCTCCGCCGGAGAGCTGGGAAGGGAAGTTTTTGATGCGGTCCTGTAAGCCGACTTGATCTAAAATATCTTTTGGATCGAGGGGGTTCTTGCACACTTCCGTAGCGAACTCCACGTTTTCCAGGGCATTTAAATTCGGAATGAGGTTGTAGAATTGAAAGACAAAACCGATTTTCTCCGCTCGATAGGCGGTTAATTTCTTTTCGCTGAATCCCGTGATTTCTTGATCGCCTACAAACACTTGACCTGAGCTGGCGGTATCCATCCCGCCAAGGATGTTTAATATTGTACTTTTTCCGGCGCCGCTGGCCCCCAAAACAACGACAAACTCGCCCTCCGAGATGGAGAAATCAACACCGGCAAGGGCCTGGATGTTCACTTCTCCGATTTGGTATTCCTTCGTGACGTTTTTGAATTCGATGAGTTTCCGCACTTCTTACATCTCCTCCTAGGGTGGGTTGATTTTTCTTGATTGTAGGCGATTCCACGCGGGGAAGAAACGGACTTGGGACAGTTTTACGGCTGGGCTTAGGTCGGGGATGAGGCTGGTCCGAAGAATGAGGGAATGTAGGATGATACAGCCGGTTCATAGGGTGCTTTAAGTGTGAAAGCCCGCTCATTGAGCGGGCTATCGACTTTATTCAGAAGAATATGGGTTCGGGTTGAGGTATCCTTCGCCGATTAGGTTAAAGCTTCGAATGGCCCCCTCTTCATTAAGATTAAACGACAACATGCACAACAACTTATCCTGGCGGGAATGGAAGCGCAACATCGCGAAATGCCGGGTGTGGTACAACAAAAGGGGAACAACACACTATATCAAGGGGTGGAGAACATGGGAAAACTGTTCAGCAAGGTGGCGATCGTCACCGGCGGCAGCCGCGGCATCGGCCGGGCGATCGCGCTGCGGCTTGGACGAGAAGGAGCCGCGGTCGCCGTGCATTATTCGGCCAGTCGAGACGCAGCGGAGGAAGTTGTAGGAGAGATCCAGCGCAGCGGGGGTAGCGCTTTTGCCGTTGGCGCCGATCTTAGCACGCTGGAGGGAATACGGGCGCTTTTTGACGGTGTGGAACAAGAGCTCCACACACGGTTCGGCTCGACAGGAATCGATATTCTGGTCAACAATGCGGGGATCGGTCTGACTACAACCCTCGAGGCTACGAAAGAGGAAGACTTTGATTACCTGATGTCGCTGAATGTAAAGGCGCCGTTTTTCATGATCCAGCAGGCGCTGCCCCATCTCCGAAAGGATGGACGTATCATTCAGATTTCGTCGGCCGTTACCCGCATGTCTCTGCCGGCCATACCGGCGTACAGCATGTCGAAGGCAGCCGTCAACGGACTGACGCTTTCGCTGGCCAATCAACTCGGTCCGCGTGGAATTACGATCAATGCCATTGCGCCGGGGTTCGTAGCGACCGACATGAACGCGGGCATGCTGCAGGATCCCGAAAGCCGGCAGTTCGGCGCCAATTTCTCGATTTTCGGAAGGTGGGGAGAACCGGGGGATATTGCGGATATCGCGGCATTTCTCGCATCGCCGGAGGGCGGTTGGATTACGGGTCAGGTCATCGACGCCAGCGGCGGTTCGCATTTATAGAAAACTAAAGCAATCATTTGGTGGGGAACAGATGGAACAGGACGAGGCTGCCGTGAACTTGACGGCGGCCTCTTTAACGTGAATTTGGAGGATGATCATCGACTAATGCCCCGGTAGACAACTTGATAATTAACATAGAATTCGTTAAAGAAACCCGCATCCCGCTTTTGTTGGCTGGTGCATCTATCTACACTAAGTAAGGGGAGAGCGTTGGGTCGCTATTTTCTTCTCTAAAAACATGTAAATGACACAATGCTCCTTAAATCGACCCCAGTATACACCCACATTCGACCGGTCCACCTAAAACCGGAAACGGATGTACGCCCTACAAAGGTTGGGAAGAACCAGAATGCGTTCCCATTCCTCAGCCACACATAGGTGTTGCGGAATAGACAACCGGCAATGGCACCGGGGTCGACGGCGAATGTTGAAGCAGCGGGTTGTTGTGGGGTGAATTGTGGAGGGGGAGAGGATGGTGGCTGCTGTGTTCCTTGTGGTCCTTGAGGCGGCATAAATGACATAAGATTTCACTCCTTATTAGAGGATTAGGCTTAATCAGGCCTATAATAGTGAAATGGCGAGTAAGTTGAACAGCACTAGGGGTAAAACGTAATCACTTTGGAAACCGGGAACAAAGCCTCGACTAGTCGAATGACTCGGTAACCTTAAGTATAAAATTCCCCTTTCGCAGTGGATAAGTAACCCTTCAAAAACATCTCCATCCACGGTCTCCACTCGAACAGGCTTATTAACATGGTTTTTACTGATGTTTGCTATATGATCTTGGATGGATTTTAGGTTCTGCCTAGTAGTTGGATCCATCCGATATAGTGTTTGTTCTTGCTGTCCCTGCTGTTGCAAGCTCATCGTCGTGACCTCCAATTTAGATTCATTCATTTTCTCCATCCTATGCAGGGGCCTATAGGTCAGTGACTATGCGTGAAAAAAGCCGCCCTGAAGGTGGCTCGCCATTGAATAGATCCGGGTATAGAACGGGTGGTATTGAGGGATTCCCCCTCTAACGCTGCACGTTCTTTGCGCTGTATAATTTTGTCGATGCAGTCCTTTTCTATGTGAATTGGATAGCGAATTAAAGTGTCAAAGTTATATTGACTTTATAGAAGTAAGTGGATACGATGATCTGGTTGTAAGTGTGCTGTAACCCCAGAGTCGGCGAATCCCGTCCGGCGATTTATCGGAGGAGAGAGGATCAGAGTAGTGATGAAAAAGAAAGTTGCGGATATCGCATTGATCATTGTGGGGGCCTTTTTATTTGCGCTGGCCGTCAATCTGTTTGTCATTCCGAATGAGTTTGGCGAGGGGGGCGTTACAGGGGTCACCATTATTCTGTACTATTTGTTTCAGTGGTCGCCCTCGTTAGTTAATATAGTGATTAATGGCTTGCTGTTGATTGTCGGCTACAGATTTCTGGATCGGCAGACGACGGTGTATACAGTGATTGCGGTTGCTTTTAACTCGCTGTTTCTGCACTTCACGGAGAACTGGAGGATCGATTCGCACGAGCCGGTCATTAATGCGATCTTTGCCGGTGTGCTGGTGGGGATCGGAATCGGCCTGATCGTACGGGTCGGGGGAACGACGGCGGGAACCGTGATTCTGGCCCGGATCGCCAATAAATATCTCGACTGGAATATCAGCTATGCGTTGTTGTTTTTTGATCTGATCGTGGCTTTTTCCTCCTACTTTATTATTGGTGCGGAAAAACTGATGCTGACGATCGTCATTTTATATGTGGGTACGAAAGTGATGGACTTCATCATTGAGGGGCTGAATCCCAAAAAGGCCGTTACTATCATTTCGGAGAAACAAAACGACATCGCCGAGATGGTCATTACCCAAATGGACCGTGGAGTTACAGTTCTGTCCGGCCATGGATACTATACGAAAAATCCGAAGGAGGTTCTATACATCGTCATCAGCAAGCAAGAAGTATCGACGCTTAAAAAGATTGTTAGATCCATCGACAAAGCCGCGTTTCTCACCATCCACGATGTGCGGGATGTGTTTGGAGAAGGGTTCCTGGATATTTCGAAGTAGGAGCATGGTTATTCAATATGGGGTCGAGGACGTTGAGCCGGCAAAAGAGTATGGTGGGATATATCGCCAATGGGCGATTCCGGCCAATTCTCAAGTAATCATGCAGGCGTTAAGGCTTTCTAAAAAAGGAGATTTATATTATTTTGGGAATAGGGTGAAATCTAGACCTTCTTAAATATAGGTGTCGACCTTAAAGGAGAACGCACGAATGGGTGCGAATATGAAGCGAACATGCTTTTCCTGGGGGATTCGCACCAAGGGAATTACTTTATTTTACATAAAAGTTAGTTTATTTTATGTGAAAGAGAAGAAGATCTGCTGATTAGAAAGCCTGTTTTTACAGTATTTTCATTTTGTAGCTTATTCTATGTTAAAAATCGGGGTCGCACCCTTTGCGGGTGCGTGGATTGAAATTTGTTAGTGCTGATAAAGTCCACTGCAAGGTTTCCGTCGCACCCTTTGCGGGTGCGTGGATTGAAATCGGCTGTACCTCGAAAATCTGCTCCTGGCATGTTATCCGTCGCACCCTATGCGGGTGCGTGGATTGAAATTGAGTGGCCCAAGATAACGAGTGTCGATACTTCTAGTCGAACCCTATGCGGGTGCGTGGATTGAAATAAAGATCAAATTGATTCGTTTGTTAAGAACCAAATGTCGCACCCTATGCGGGGCGTGGATTGAAATCCACTCAATTGAACTGGAGGGAAACGTCATTGATCGTCGCACCCTATGCGGGTGCGTGGATTGAAATTTAACCGTTACGCCATATTCGCCGCGAATTTGACGAGTCGCACCCTATGCGGGTGCGTGGATTGAAATATGTATGCTTTGGCATCTGTCGCCCCTTCAACAAAATCGCACCCCTACTCGGGTGCGACTGAAATGTACAATAACAGCATGAGACTGTCCACATAGGGGCAGAACATGGCCTCCTGATCCGCATGGCGCGGAAAGGAGGCCATTTATTTTTCCGTGCTTGGAATGAAGCTATCAGCCCGGTAACCCTTCCATCTGCAAACGGTTCAGGCGAAGAAGCAGCATTCTCCGGCCGGGGTTTGGTCTTAATGGTGGAATCCACTGCTCCATCAGACAACCTTGTTTTACATAGAATTCCTGCACAATTATATTTTTTCTGTTGGATCAAAATTTCCAGACTCCTGCAATTCTCGGTCAACATCCTATCCTTTTCGTCGGAGCCCGCCTCCCTTTGATAGCCGGGCGGGTGGATAAGAGCCATTTGCGCCGCTATTTTGTCGAATTCGCCCTTTCGGTGTGAAATAGGGGTCCTTTAAGGCCTTATTTTTGGGAAAAGCGGGCCGAAACCCGATTTTGGGACCTACATCAGAACAATAAGGCCCTTTTTGGCCCCTATTTTTCCCGCGAAAGTGAATCTGACCGAAATAACAGCCCAAAACGCCGCTATTGCAACGGGCGGCGGCAAGAGAGATTGTGGGTAGGCAGCACGATGTCAGGTTTAATGCAACGTCGGTGCTTTTTTTTGGGCCGCTATGATTCTCGTGGGGCCGAATCGGGTCGAGATAGCGGACCAAAAGGCCGCTAATGCAGTGTGCGGCCAGGGAAGCTTTCTCCTACTGCATTGGTTGATGATGTATTAGTCAACTGGGTATTATTTACTACCAACCATAGACAACCCTTCATTTCCAATTAATGCTTCCGATATATATATAAGACATAGGACGCAGGAATTAGGAACTATGTCTTATATAGATGGGAGGTATTGCGAAAGCATGGGTGAACACGCAACAAAAAGAGGACCCCGACGCTGGAGGAGGACAGGCCTGCTTTGGGCTGCAATTTGCCTCGCGGGAAGCTTCGGCGGGTCTACCGCGGCCCCGGCTAAAGCTGCGGGAGAAGGTACGGTCCCGGTGGGTGCAATGAGCCAGTCCGACTCCAGCGTGTCCGGGGGAACCGTCGTCTGGCTGAATACGGCGGCGGATGGAGAGCGGCAGATTTACGCCCGCGACCAAACGACCGGTGAGATCAAGGCGCTCACCACCCGGAACACGGCGAAGGATGTGCCTTATATCAACGGGACGACGATCGTTTGGGCGGATAAAGGGGAACAAGACCCGTCGTCCGCCAATTGGGACATTTACAGCTACGACCTGACCACGGGGGTGGAACGGAAACTGAACAACAAGGCCGGGGAATATGCCCATCCTTCCGTAAGCGGGAATGGCGTCGTCTGGGCGGATAACCAGAAATACGGCCGGATGATTTATCATGATACCGCCAACGGGGCTGAAGCCTCGCTCGGCGAAGGGCGCTATCCGGTGCTGACCCAAGGGAGGGTCGTATATCAAAATGCCCGTGACGGCGGACTCAGCATGATTGAGCTGAGCAGCGGCGTGAAGCGTCCCCTGGTCAGTCTGGGAGGAGGCCATTACGTCGATTGGTTTGTGACGAACGGCGAGTACGTGCTTTTTAAACAAAAGAACGGCCAGCTCGAAAGCAAGTATGGGATGGTTTCCCTTCAGAACCGGCTGTCCGATCCGCAGGATCTGACGGAGATGAGCGCCAAGGCCGAAGAATATGCCTTTATGTCGATGGGAGACACGCAGGCGGTCTTCATGATGAACGAAGGCGGGCAGGCGGTGTTGAAGGGGGTAGACCTGGCATCGGCCAAAGTATACTCGCTGGGTGAAGCCGGATCCGGCAAAAAATACATAGGTTTTAGCGGCGACCGCCTTTTCTACACCGTGACGGATGGTTCGCTGGGTTCACTAGATTTAAGCAAAAATAGCACCGGACCGGTGACGGGCGGGGGATCTTCGTCGTCTTCAGGTTCAACCGGATCCCACTCAGGTGCGCAGAACGACGGAAATAAGGCCGCACTAGCTTCGGCCAAATTTGTCGTGGGCGCCGAAGGCGGGACGCTCAGCCTCACGGATGGCCGGGTCAAGCTGGAGGTGGCCTCGGGGACTTTTGCCAAGGAGACGGAAGTGACGGTGTCCGAGGTGGACAAAGCGGGCTATCCGTTGAAAGACGAGAAAGGACGCACGCTGGAAGCGGCTGAAGCGGTATGGAATATTCAGGCCGCCGCCGAATTCGGCAAAAAAGCGCAGCTTGCCCTCGCGTACGACAATGAGGCTTATTGGACGGACCATCGCGAGAAGCTGGGCATTTACCGGTACGATGATTCGCTCGGGTATTGGACTTATGTTGGCGGAAGCACCGGCGAACATAATGGACGTTACGTCCGTACCCCGATCGGTTCGTCCGGCACGTATGCTGTACTTTTGCGGAAGGTGAGCTTCAATGATGTGAATGCCGGCCATTGGGCCGTGAAGGAAGTGGAAGTGCTGGCCGCCCGCGGCATCGTGGACGGTACGGGCACGGATACTTATGCGCCTAAGGACATTTTGACCCGCGCCCAGTTCAGCAAGATGCTGGCCGGCGCGCTTGGCATTCCGCCGATCATCCCGGCGCAGCCGACCTTCCGGGACGTCGCTTCCGGCAAATGGAGCTACGGCTGGGTGGAAGCCGCCGCCGCCGCAGGCATAGTGGAAGGCGATCAAGGAATGTTCCGGCCGGAAGACGCGCTCAGCCGGGAACAAATGATGGCGATGCTGGTCCGTGCCGCCAAAGACCGCCTTGGCGAAAGCCAGGCTCAAGGCCAAGGACTGGACCGGTTTAAGGATCGTGAGAGCATCAGCGCATGGGCCTTGCCGCTCGTGGAGCAAGCGGTATCGTTGCGGCTCGTGGAGGGCAGCGGCGACGCCATAAACGCCCGCGCCACCACCACGAGAGCGGAAGCCGCCGTAGTCATCTATAGATTGCTGGAGCGGATCGGACAATTGTAATTTCATAGATTTTATGGAATGGAGAGATACAGGTCAATGAATGTAGTGAAGAACTTATTCCAATCATGGCGCGCAGTCCGGTCCAAAGCCGTGCTGATGAGCATGCTGGTCCTCGTACTGCTGGTGACCTCGGTTCCCTGGGTTCCCGGCATGAATATCCCAACGGCGAGCGCCTCGACCAACCTGCGCATCTCGCCGAGCGAGATCAACACGGACCTGGGCGAAAAGACCGTCATCAGCTTCAGCTTCAGCGCCGCGGATAGCGGTAAGGCGGAGCATGAAGTCAACATTAATTTGTGTACGCCCGGCACCAACGGAGGGCCGCCCAAACTCGGTCAGTTGATTGCGAGCGGCAAATACCGCACCAAGAATGCGCAAGGCGAGTATATCGTGCACGAAGTGGAGTGGGACGGGAAAATCGGGGGTGTCCCCCTGCCGGAAGGAAAATACTATATCGCCGTATCTCCGGCCGACTATAACGGAATCGGCGTGTATTACGGTCAGATCGGCAGTTTCGAGATCGTGAACGGCACCCGGCCGAAGCCGCCGGCTTCGATCATGCTGGAAGCGGGCGCTTCCGGATCGACGGTGGTCAAGGGGACGGCCGAAGCCGGAGCAACGGTCAGCCTGGAAATGCGCGACGCAAGCGGCAAGCTGGTGGACAGCCAGACCGGAATTGCGGTGAATGGGCAGGGGCAGTGGAGCAAGGCGGTGAATCTGCCCGCCGGTCAACTGCTTCAAATCGCCGCCCGCAGCCACCGGGGCGGACAAGATTCCAGCTATTCCGAGATCAAGGAAGTGCTGCGCTACACGGTGCCGGGTTTCCCGGTCACCTGGCGGGCACTGGCCGGTTATTACTACAAGGCGGATTCCTCGGCTTCCGTTCATGCTAAGGCACAGGAGATTGCGGCCTGGAACGGGCTGGGTCCCGTTAAAGAGGACGACAACGTGTCCGGTTCGTCGATCCTGCTGATTAATCCGCAAACGGCCGGGCAAATCACCCAGGCGGATTTGGCGCAGTTTACGGCTGAAGCGATCCAAAAGCGGCTGCGCATCGTCAATCCATCCTGGAGCGGAGTGGTGGAGCCGGCGCGCGGGGATTTTGCCTATTCCACCGATGTGCTTGAATTGCAGGAGCTCATGCCGCTGAGCTTCGGCTTATCTTATCTAAGCCGTGACCCGTACACCGGGGCGAGCGGCTTGGGCTGGCACCATTCCTATGAATGGCGCCTCACGCCGATCGATGGGAAGCAAGAGTTGATGCAGCCGGACGGAGCGCGCTTTGAATTTGTTCCGTTGGCGGGCGGCAAGTATTTAACTCCGGCGGGAACGGACTGGATTTTGGAGCAAAACGGAAGCGGACATGTCCTCAAGACGCCGCAGGGCCTCAGCTACCAGTTTGACGGTAACGGACAGCTGGCTTCCATCCGGGATTTGAACGGCAATGAGATTGCACTAACGTATCAAAATGAGCTTTTGCAAAGCGTAACGACGGACAGAGCGTCCCTCACATTAAGCTATAACGGAAGCGGGCAACTGGAATCGGTCACCGATCATACGGGCCGGAAGCTGGGATACGGGTATGACGGCGCCGGAGATTTGGTTTCTTTTACCGATGTGGACGGTTCGGTGACGAAGTTCGGCTATGACGGGAACCATCATGTGGTGTCGGTAACGGACCCGGCCCAAACGGCGGTCATGAGCGTGACGTATGACCCGCATCAACGGGTGACGAGCCTTACCGATTTCTATGGCGCGACGGAGACGGCGGAATATAGCGGGAAAGTCGCTCCGGTGGTGCGCGAAGAGGAGGAGCCGCAGCAGCCGACCGGTCCGGTGTCGATCGACCCGAACAACGGGCGGGATATTCCGGAATCGGACATCGTGATTTTGTCGGGAACGATGCACAATTTGCGCAATGCTCCTCCTTACAAAATCGTAGAGGGTTTGAAGCCTGCCATTACGAGCTATCTGGACGGTTTGACGGCAGGCATACAGAACAAGGCGGATGCGTTTGAAGCGGCGGCGGGCTCGGGAACCGCAG
The DNA here is from genome assembly GCF_008084145.1 of Paenibacillus faecis. GTDB lineage: Bacteria > Bacillota > Bacilli > Paenibacillales > Paenibacillaceae > Fontibacillus > Fontibacillus faecis. The sequence goes on from NZ_VSDO01000004.1 coordinate 154,481, forward strand.
GGGACATCGACGCCGTGAAGAAGAAAATTTCCGCCGCAAGCGGCGGAAGCGGTCCGGTGATCGTCCGGGCAGGGCAGCTGAATGTGGAAGAAAGCGTGACTTTCGGCAGCTCGAGCAAGCCGGTGATTTTGATCGCGGACGGAATCAACACGAATCAGGATATCACTGTCACCATTTACGGCACGCTGATTTTGAAGCAGGGGCTTAACGCCAATACCAAGCTGAAGCTGAACGCTTATCAAGTGGGCGGGGCTTACGGAAACATTTGGGCGACCGGTACGATTCACTTGAACAATGATTCGGCGGTAAAAGTCGACGATACGCTGTATGCGGGAGTTTTGACGTATAACAGCGGCCAGTTGACGGTGGACGCGCAGACTGTGATCGTCCGGGGCGACTTGTCGATCAATACGAAAGTCATCATGAACATCGCCAAGGAGATGACGCTGGGCGGAATTGTCTCCAACAACCAGCTTGCCGATTTGAACATCCCGGGCGGCGATTTGTTCGTCCGCGACAATGTCCATGTCAACAATCAAATGTCCGTCGTCGCGGGCGGGGTGTTCGCCATCGGCGGCGATATGGTGCCGAACCAGACGCCGAAAGTTCGCGTCGGCGTCGGGAGCGGCAAGACGATTTTGACATATCCTGAAACGCCGTCTATGGTCACAGCGGACGGGATGAGTCGTGCGAAGGCTGCAACTGCAAGTACAGCGACTGCCACGTCTGCCGGCGTTTCGGCCGCGCTCCTGACGGTCGGCGAAACGAAGCGTACGGATGCGCTCGGCCATGCGACGACTTACGTCTGGGGAGACCGGTTTTTGCTGTCCGATTTGCGGCTGCCGGACGGTTCCAACTGGCAGTATGAGTATGACGCGGGTCACCGCTTGGCCGCCGTCACCGACGGCAACGGCTATAAAACCACGGCAAACTACGATTTCCGGGGCAACAAGGTGCTGGTCGCCGACGGAAACCGGCAGTCTACGGTGATCCGGTATAATGATTTGAACCTTCCGGTGGAGGTTGCGGACCCGCTCGGCCAAGCCGTGAAGTATACCTATGATGCGTCAGGCAATATGACCGCTGAAGAGGATGCGCTCGGCCATCGTGTCGAGATCGACAGAGATAACCGCGGCGTGCCGACGCAAGTGACGGACAAGCGCGGGAAAACAACCCGGTATACGCTTGACGCGGCCGGATTTGTGGAATCGGTGACCGATCCGTCCGGGTATGTTTTGGAGATCGAGCGAGACGAGCTTCACCGCGTTACGTCAACCCGGGATAGTGAAGGAACGATTGAAGAAGTCATTTATGACGCTAAAGATCGGCTCCAGTCCAGCAAGGACGCGCTGCAGCAACGGGCGGAATGGACGTATGATCACAACGGTAATCTTTTGACTTACAAGGATGAGGCCGGTTCGGAAACGTCCTATGGCTATGAGGTATACCGAATGGCGTCGGTAACCAACCCGCTCGGTCATCTTAGCGAAAACGTGTACGATGCGACCGGAAATGTCGTGGAGGAGAGCGACGGGAACGGCGGTGTCAACCGTTATGAATACGACGGCATGGGCCGGGTCGCCAAAATGACGGATGCCGACGGCAACAGCACTGCCTACACGTATGACGGCAATGGCAATGTGGCCGCCATCACGGATGCCGAAGGCAATACGACGGAGTACACGTATAATCCGCTTGGCCAGGTTTTAACGATCAAGGATGAACTTGGAGCGGTAAAACAGTATAAATACGACGCAGCGGGAAGGCTTATCAAAGAAACCGATGCGCTTGGCAACAGCACTTGGTACAACTATGACGCGGCCGGCCGAATGATCGAGAAGACGGATGCTTTGGGTTACATCACCCAATATGCGTATGACGCCGCCGGGAATCGGGTGGAGACCACGCTGCCGGACGGCAGTACCTGGACGACCCAATATGATGAGCGCGGGTTGGAAAGCGGAACGGTCGATCCTTTGTCCCGTGCAACCTCCGCCGTACGAGACGGCCGCGGGCGGTTAACCTCGTACACGGACGCCGAAGGAAACGCTACGTCCTACGAATATGACGCGCTTGACCGTACGACCTTGATCCGTAATGCGTTAGGGTATGAAACCAGATATACTTACAACGCGCTCGGACAAGTGGCGGAACTGACGGATGCCAAAGGACAAACGACGAAATTCAGCTATGACGCGTTGGGGCGGCTGACCGAAGTTACCGACGCGGCAGGCGGCACATCGTCCTATACTTACGATGCGCTGGGCAACCTGCTGACCAAGACGAACCCGCTGGGCGCGGTTACAAGCTACAGTTACAATAAACGCGGATTGGTGGAAAGCACGGTTAACCCGCTGCAGGAAGCTACGTCCATGACTTATGACGGCAACGGCAGCGTAAAATCGGTCATCGCTCCCGACCATACGACAACACAGTACGAGTATGACCGTCGGAACCGGTTAACCGAAATCCGGTACGGGGACGGTCAGCAAGTCACATTCGGCTATGACCTTGCCAATCGCCGTTTGACGATGGATGACGCTACAGGTCAGACCCGGTATAACTACGATGCGTTGGGCCGTCTGACGGAAATGATCGACCCGCGCGGCCGCAACGTCCGCTATGAGTGGACGACAACAGGCCAGCGCAGCCGGATCATTTACCCGGACAACACCTCCGTGGTCTATGACTATGACAAGGCGGGCCAGATCACCCAGGTTACGGACGGCCAAGGCCAGAAGACCGGCTATGGCTATAACTTAAACGGCCAGATCACCAGCCGGACCTTGCCGGGCGGGGAGACGAGCAGCTATCAATACGATCCGCTCGGCCAACTGGTCGGAATCGAGCACCGCAACGCCGGAGGACAACTGCTGGAGCAACTGAAATATGTGTATGATCCGGCAGGCAACATCACCCGCAAGGAACGGCAGGAGCAAGGCAAAGATGAAGACCGGCCGCAGGATGAGCCAAAGCCGGCGGACATTGAGGATTACACGTACGATGCCTTGAACCGGTTAATCGAAGTTCAGAATAGGAACGGTTCGACCGTATCCTACACTTATGACGCGGCAGGCAACCGTCTTAAGAAGACGCAGACCGTTCAGGGCGTGCCGCAAGTGGAGAGTTATACGTACGATCTGGCCAACAAACTGACCCGCTGGGAAAAAGGGACCGACTTCAAAGACTACACGTATGACTTACGCGGCAACCTGCTGCAGGTAGAGGGAGTCGATAGCGCCGCGGCGATGATGCGCCTCGCTTCCAAGAGTGTGCAGCAGGATGTTTATGGTAATGGTGACACGGACCCGCTGCTCCCGGCGGATATCACGGGAAAACCGGACGTGTTGGATACCGTAAATCCATTGGCGGACGCGTTAGTTGACCCGTTCGCGGGAGGCGAGACGAACCGGGGCGATTTGAACCCGGACGGAACAAGCCCGGTACATCCAAATCAGGCGGACTCTTATCCGAAGTTGTTGGATCTAACCCCTATCGATCCTGCTTCCATCGATCCGTCGCTGGTGGATCCGACACAGGCCGACTCGACTGAGATGGATCCGGCTCCTTTGGAACCTGATCAGTCCGGCGTAACGGACCAAGTCTACGGACCGGATGTTTTTGACCCGATGACGGCTGCCGCGCTTGCAGGACCCGGCGTACTGGAGACGTATACGTGGGATGCGGCAAACCGCTTGATCGGTCACATCAACCCGGCGGGCGACCAGTCGGCATACCGGTATGACGGGGACAACAACCGGGTATACATGGGCATATCCGTCGGAACCGGCAGCCGGCAAGACCGTTATCCATCCGGCCATCCGGCAGGATCGCGTGGCGGCTGGGAACCGCAATTCAAGAAGCAGCAGAGCGAAGTCTATTTCACCTACGACTTGACCAGTCCATGGCCGGAGCCTTTGTATGCGACAGATACCAGCGGCACGAAATGGGAGCAATCTTACGTTTACGGAGCAGCCGGGGAACGGCTCAGCATGAGCTATCTGCCGAGTGCGGACGGCAAAACCGATTGGGAGCCAACTCCTGGGGCAAGTGGAGCCGCACCGAACACGGCGCCTGAAACTTTGTACTATCTGAACGATATGCTGGGCAGCCCGCTAGCCTTGCTGAACCGAAGTGGAGAGGTAGCGCTTCGCTATCATTACGACGAGTTCGGCACACCGAAAGAACCGGAGAAGTTCGACCTGAACTATCCGGGACCGGACAACCTGTTCGGCTACACGGGGCTCGGCTATGATGCCGCGGGCGGTCTTTCTTTCGCGCGGGCGAGATATTTTAACCCGAGTCTTGGACGATTTGTGAGTCAGGATACGTATGAAGGGGATATAAACAATCCACAGACCTTGAACTTGTATACGTATGTGGAGAATAATCCGCTGATTTATACGGATCCGAGCGGACATTTCAAATTTGAACCTTATCATGTCCAGGAACTGAAACTCTTACTGGCCGAAGCCAGGGAGAAATCGAATTTCAGCAAGAAAAATGAAAATTATCAGCTCTACAAGGACTTCATTTGGAATCGCTACAACTTCGAATCCTATATGGATGAAAACCAGTACAGCTACCTATACGGTCTGCTAACCGGGACAAGCGCCTATAAGAACAGTGCCGGAAATGCGGATTGGGCGAAGGAGCAGTTGGCAAGTGCGTTTTTTGATTCGAAAGTAGCTGAATATTCCGCTGCACTGGGCATGGGATTGGCTGGTGGCATGGCTACCAGGGGGATGGTTCAGAGTAGTCCAGTCAAGTCTACACCGGGTAAGAATAATCTGCGCGGGAAGACGCCTAAGGCTCCGGCAAAGTCCGGATGCAACTGTTTTGTCGGAGGCACCAAAGTTCTGACGGACGAAGGGGAGAAGCCGATCGAGGAGATTGAGGTAGGGGATAAGGTTCTTGCTAAGGATGATGTGACTGGAGAACAGGCTTACAAGGTGGTTACCGCCCTTCATCGCAATGAGAAAGATACAACTTATAAGTTATCGGTGGGTAGTCAGATTATTGAGACAACTGATAATCACCCATTTTGGGTTGATGGCAAGGGATGGGTGCTTGCTGTTGATTTGAAGGTGGGCGATGAGTTAGTACAAAGTAACGAAAAACATCTAAAGATTGACAACATAGAAATTGTACATCACGATGAGAAGGTAAAGGTATACAATTTTACTGTTGTTGATTTCCACACGTATTTTGTAAGTGATTTGGGAATATGGGTTCATAATATTGGTGGATGTGATTTTGCTGATGTCAGCAAGTATAAAAAATGGACTGGTGTTGGTTCACAAAAAGACTGGTTAAAAGAACAAAGATTTAAGGAAGGAAGACAGTATAAAACTGATATTCTTAAAACAGATGTTTTCGATAGAGATGGCAACAAGGTTGGGGAAATCCACTACTTCCAAAAGGATGTCATTGACCCTAACAAGTATGTTCCTTCTCATTTCCATTATATTGACCCTAAGACTGGGAAGACTACGTCGGAACATTATTATTTTGATTGAATAGGGTGATGTGATTGAAGATTGTCTTTAAGCCGTCTTACGGTATGATTAAACATAGTGAAACGAATGAGAATCTAGCTCTTATTCTTAGTTTGTTGGTAGCAGAGAACTCAACCTTGCTCTTTTCTTTTTATGAAAGAAATATGCATTTATGTGATGCAAGTAAGCAAAAATTTATCATTGATAGGTGCGTATTCGTAAATTCTGAATGGGTTCTGCCTTGGGCGGAAACTATACCGCACTGGGATGAATCGAATATGCCACCCAAAATAATTTGGTTCTCAGCTACAGAAAAAGAAGATATATTGCAAGCAATCGAAATTGATAATCTGTTTAGATGTGTAGTTATTGAACGGGGAGGAGAGTTCAAGCAGTATTCAAACGTTCTTTTTCATCAGGAATATTATTCTTCAACTGATGAAGAGGACTATGACTATTATTTAGGTTTTACTAATAAACAAGATTTCCTCGACAATGCTCTACCTAACATTAAAGAGAGATTCAAAGTATCTGTAACGGAGTAGCCAAATTGAAAAGCCTTGAGGATGGTCATCCTCAAGGCTTTTCTTTACCCCTATCTAATGCCGAATGAATTGGGCTTCGCGTTCCTGAAGAACTTAACTCTCATCAAATTCGTATGAAATTTTGATATATTTATGAGTTGTTCCTGCTTATTGGTACTTATGCAGTAAAATTTAAAAAATAGTTTAGCTCACTACCATAATATAAAGTAAAACCCTGCTGTGGGGTTTCTCGTTTCGTTGTTGCCTGGGTAACACCTACAATTCTAGAGCACGCTTATGGGATACATCACTTTACTGTATCAGGTTACGAAGCTTGTTCCCATCCTCTTGAAACAGTAAATTAATGGAGGCATTAAATGAAAAAAAATTCTGTGTACTGTATTGATAATTCTGATCGTACTGAAGTGGAGTCTAGCCATAGAGGTTATCGTGATGACATTTTTGTATGTGTCGATGGCCAAATTTTCAATGTAATAATTTACGATATTGTTAGACTACAACAGGATTTTGAAACAAGAATTCAAGAGGAGCAATATTTTGATATCGAGCCTAATATTGTCCTGGTCAGAGAAGTAAAAAGAGAAAATATAATTTTTACATTGGAAAAATTATAGGAGGATGATTACTTTGGAAAAATAAAGCCGGTGGATAGGCAACAAATTGAAGAGTTAGATACTGGAGAAATCTTTATTAAACATGAGTTTTGGGGGAACAGAAAATTAATAAAAATAAACTAACTTAGGTTTTACTGGGCAAGCCTCAGTTAAGTAGACTTAAAAAAACACTTAGGCTGCAAACTGGCGTCGGCAATCTTACCGGCGTCAGTTTATTTAATTTGTTGTGGTTGCGGAGAACGAGGAGTCACTATTTTGTCGGAGGCACCAAAGTTCTGACGGACGAAGGGGAGAAGCCGATCGAGGAGATCGAGGTAGGGGATAAGGTTCTTGCTAAGGATGAGAATACCCCTGCAGGAGAATTGGCTTACAAAGAAGTAACGGGTTTATACCGCAACCAACGTGATGATATTATTAAATTACATGTTGGGGAACAAATCATCGAGACGACCGACAACCATCCGTTCTGGGTGGAAGGCAAAGGATGGGTCCTCGCCGATGAACTTCAAATAGGCGACAAACTCCAAAAGGCTGATGGAAGTAACCTGACGATTGACAAGGTTGAATTCGTTAAGCTAGATGACCCCGTTACGGTTTATAACTTTACGGTAGCGGACTACCATACGTATTATGTAACGGACTTGGGTATATGGGTGCATAATACGGATTGTATTCCTTGGTCGTCAAAAGGTGTAGGAAACGCCGCTAACCAGTTAGCTAAGGGGGCTAAAGAGGTTACTGTGGGGAGCAGGTCAGAGGCAGAAGAACTGTTCCTAAGACTTTATCAGGGAAAAGGATATAAAAATACAACAGGAATGTCTGCAAAAGAGGCGAAGGATTTTCACGGAAAGAAAAATACGTATCATTGGGATGATGAAGTCGGCTCAGACGGTAGAGTTACTGGGCATGGTCCAGGAAACGCGCATGGAGATATGCCTCATCTTCAGATTCATGATGAGAATGGAAAGGTAATTAGAATCTTCTTTAAAAAATAGCCTGAGGGAAGTGAATTCACTGGTCATGTTAAAGTTTGATACTAAACAAATTAATAATCTTATCGCAGGAAACACTTTAGCATTGGAAATACCCTCTTCTTCTGAAGAGAGGCGAGCGTTTGTGGTCGTTAGTGCAGTCGAGGGAGGAGGGAAGCTAAACACGTCAGACACTTCTAAAATGAAGTATTGGCTTCGAAAATATGAAGTATCTAATGAGTATCTTGAGAACGATTGGGATGTCTCAGATGATGAACTTATCAATTCAATTCATATTATAGACATATTAGGGCTTGAGAATCTTGAAAAGGAATTGTCAAAATATCTATCTGACATCTCAAAGATGGATGTCGAATGGAAGTGTGACAATCCAATATAACTTTGTTAGACCTTGGGGGCAATCCTCAAGGTCTTTCTTTGTACTCCCATTCCCCACCGAATAATATCGGGCGGCGCCACCCGAAGGAGCTTAACCTCATCATATCCGTATGTATATTTTGATATATTTCGGGGTTCTTATTGTTACTTATGCAGTAGATTTTGAAAAGTAGGGGATAAAGCTCTTGCTAAAGATGAGAGTACCCCTGCAGGAGAATTGCATTATGAAATCAAAATTGTAGGTAAGTTTGGTCTTTACAAAATTCGTAAAAAGTCACATTAAAAAAGGAGTTGTTTAGCTATTTTTAAAATAGAGCAATTGAAGGAAGTAATTGATAGATGGGAAGTTGAAAAAAAAACGAAGGAGCATTTCTTAGTAAGTTTTAAAAATTATGAGGTTGAGCAGGAGTATGAGTTTCGCTCATATTTTGGGGATTATGAACAAAGATATTTGGACTATTATATAAATAAAATTACAATTGAGTTCAAGAATTTCCCGGAGTTTGACTATAATCATTTAGTTTCCCACCTATGGATTGAATACAAGGGGAAAATACTGGGGGAGTATACTTTGTTGTTCTCGTTTGATGGGGAAATCTATGATAGTAATTTAGTGATGTTCTAAATGAAAAGGGGCTAACCCTAATATGCTCCCCATACGGTAGGCAGGTGAGATATTAAAAACTGTTAGTGTAAGGGGAGTTTTTTTATGCCGACAGTCCATATAAATAAATTACATGTTGGGGAGCGCACTACAGAAGTTAGGCAAAAATCCCGATATCCAAAGTTCATAAAGGTAAGTCCTTTGATACCACTTGGAAAATAGGAGATTACGCTGATTGAGAGAGGAGATCATATGCCATACGATTTTAATGTTTTGGTTGTTAATCAAAGGGAGAAAACTAGATTGCCGTTCACTTCAGCAATATCTGTATTAAATGAAATTGATGATGAGGATGGAAGGAGATACCATACAATTTATCCATTCATGACACAAACCTCTGGAATATGGTATTCACTTATTAAAGAGGATGATGGGGTGGTATATGCCTCATTTTGCGAAACTCATTTTGAGCATGTCCAAGATGAAACGGTACTTCCGTATTGGATAAAAGATGAAGACGTTAAGTATCAGTTGACACCTCTAATAATCAAAAAAGATGATGAAGAGGATGTAAGAAGAATTATTTCTTATCTTATTGAGCAGTCCCCAATAAAAACGGTAATGCTCTTAGCAAGGTATCAGAGTGAAGACAAAGAAATAATAAGTGGTGTTATGTCTCTAAATGGGGGAGTATATTCAAATTCAAACCCATCGCAATCGGCAAAGGAATATATCCCAGCTCGCTCAAACCAAAGTTAAATATATTGGTCTTTATGTAGAGCAAAGCGAAGATGTAGTGGCCGTTGCAGGATGCAAGTATCTCAAGACCATCAATATTTATCGCTCAAAAGAGAACGACTTCTCGTCATGGAGTAAAGTCACAGCAGATACAATCTCGTTCAAGAGCTGCAAATTTGCAGAGTTAGGGAATATGGCAAAAATCTCGGCATTATATAATTTGAGTGTACTGGGGTGATCAGCTCTACAAGGACTTCTCTGGGATCGCTACAACTTCGAATCCTATATGGATGAAAACCAGTACAGCTACTTATACGGTCTGCTGACCGGGCCGAGCGCCTATAAGAACAGTGCCGAAAATGCGGATTGGGCGAAGGAACAGCCTTGTAACTGGGGTAATAACAGCACATTACAGGACCATTATAATCGGCATGGTAGAAGTGTTGGGGCGACAGATGCAAATGATTATGCACAGAAGGCTAACGACTTTTATAATAATAGAAGTCGATATCAAGTTAAAACAGATACGGATGGTGCTAATAGAGTGTATGAACCGGCAACTAATACATTCGGCTCATATAACGCTAATGGGACTACGAAAACATTCTATAAACCGACTGGTGGGCAGGCTTATTGGAATAGGCAGCCAGGAAATTGATGGGGGATTTTATGAAGCATATTTGTTTAGTGTGCAATTATCAGAATCTGTATGAAGCACCTTATGACCATAGAGGTGTACCATCTGACGAAATATGTCCTTGCTGCGGATTTCAATACGGCTTTGATGATGATGGTTTATGCAATAATATGGATTCCTATCGAAAGTGGGGAGATGATTGGATAAAAAATGGTTGTATTTGGTTTTCGGAAGGCAGGAAACCTCCTGTAAATTGGAATCCTGCTGCACAATTAAGTAAAAGAATATAAGCAACAAACAAGGCCTTGGGGTGGAAATCCTCAAGGTCTATTATTTATCCCAACCCAGTGTCGAATGAAGCGTGCGGCTTATTGTTGGAGTTGAGCGTCCATATGGGAACGTGCTGTCTTTGAATCGCCACGCTATCCTGATAATAGCAGCATATCAGCGGCGTGGTTTTCACGAGGAGTGGGGGTTATCTGTGCTTCACTAAAAGACCTGATATTGTTCCTTCGGAAGATCAGCAATAACGAGCGATGTGAGAATCACATCCGAGACATCATGCATAAGCTAGACTTCGACGTAACCGCTTCGCAATTATGGCGGAAGTCGGAGATATAAGCCGTTTTAGGAGCGCTGACAAGGGCTTACGCCAAGCCAAAAGAGTAGCGGTGGCAGGGGCAAAGACTAACCAACGGCAAGGAAATCGAGCACTGAACAAGTGGGGTGGTAAAAATACTTTACCGAACTGGAACGCTGTAACCAAGATGTTAGAAAATCAAGGCGGATTTAGTAGTCTGCCATATCAGTGAGGTGGCGAATGGCAGTATTAAGAAGTAAAAGAGGCGATGTCAGTTTTGAGCTGGATTTCCTAAAAGACTCCTTTCTTTAAGGTTGATAAAGGTAAACCGGATGTAGAAAATTGGCTACCTATCATTTACAAAGCAGTAGCATTTGAGGAGTCGTATTCGGTAATTTCCGGTATCAACCCAACCCTGAACTAATTTGAAATTAAGAATATGTTAGAAAAGTTTAAACAGGTAATTAGCTTAAAAAGCACCGGGGCTAACTTTAATAGAGTAGAGATTTCTACTTATGAATTTTATTACGAAATAGAATTATTTGACCCAAACGAAGAGGATGAAGTAGGAGTAACAATTTGGTTGTTTGAAGCAACAAGGACAAATGGTGAATTAAATGGATTTGAAGGGGATTCAGATTTTACATTTCTCTTGAAACGTTGACTTCCTTTACCAATCTGCTCGAGCAAGAGGTAAATGGTATATTATGAAAATTATCAGCTCTTCATTTGGGACTGCTATAACTTCGAATCCTATTTGGATGAAAACCAGTACAGCTAAATAATATAAACCAGGAACTACAGAACTAATGAATGAACCATATTTATTTTCAGCCATAGGAGAATATAGAAATGAATGATAAGGATTATTTTTATATTAAGGATATAAGCAAAGTAGGTGGTAAATGGATATCAGAGATATTATTATCGTTTAGGGATGATAATGATATCATCTACTTTGCTTGTATTGAGGAAATCCTGGCTTATTTACCAGAAGAGAAAAAAGAGTTTATATTATCAAACCATTATTGTAAAAGCGATAAGTGGATTTTTCAGACAAGGCCTTCCAATTTAAAACCAGTAAATTTAATTTGGTTTCAGGTCCTGGACCGCGAATCAATTATCAAAGCATTGAGCCTTGATTCACTTTTTAGGTGTATTGTTTTGGAAAAAGGCCAGTCTCTAGAAAATGCGTCATACACTTTATATGTTCTTGAAGATGAATACTCACAAGAATTGTGTATTGAGGCTAATTCAAAAGAACATTTTTTATCATGTGTCTTGCCTAAAATAAAAGGTTTTAATAAGTCTCTTAAGGTTTTGGGCTGGGATAAGAGGAATTCTGAGTTAATAACTTTATAACTTTATTAAGGCTGATGCATTTATTCAAAAAGACCTTGGGGGCGTCAATCCTCAAGGTCCTCTTTTTACCCCTAGCCTGTGCCGAATGAATTGGGCGGCAAGTGATTAAATGGGAGTAGTTGAAAGCAGTTGCCACTTTCTTAATTTCTAACTAACGAATGTACAGAAATAATTATTAATAACCATGATAGACTTTATCCATTTTTTTAGAGTTGTCTTGAATTACTTCGCTCCGAAACGCAAATTCAACAGTTATACTATGATATTGAGTAATAGCATTGACGGCGAGTTTTCGGATGAGTAATTTGGTATGTGTTAAAACGGGATTGAGTGTGGTTTTCTTGATTGAATAATAGGAAGGGGAGGGAAAGATGTTGCTTTACATTGATATGCAATGTTTGGCGAGATTAAATCAAGCAGGCTTTATTAAACCCTGCCAAGGTGGCGGTCCTTCTCCATATGATTTTTACGATTATAATGGAAATGAGTGGTCTTTAGGCGGCCAATTGACGAATGAAAGTACTGTACTGGCTCCGCAGGAAGTCTATAAACAAGGGACACGGTTACCAACCATCACGGATTTAATGAACTGGCTAGAAATTGAAGGCTTCGTGTTTTCGATTACATATAACGGCAATGGTTACAGAGTGATAGCACAAGATGAGAGTGGAAAGAAATATAAAGGGAAGGGCGGCACTTTACCGTATGCCTTAACTTCAATCATTGAAAAATTGCTACTAAATCGAAAGGCGTAATAGGGGACCAAGACTTCAAGGTCTTTTTAGGAGGGGTACATTGAGTTTACATATTGAATTGAAGCATTCGGACGAAGTTCAGAAGTTTCTATGTATTTTAAATCTTGGCATGCTTGATTCCTTGCTTGAAGGGGCATTAACGTTTGAGGATGCATATGCGTATCTATACCGTCCTTATGTAGCACAACTTCTAAATAATGCCAACAGGGAAATAATTGAATTGTTTGAAGAATTATGTATGTTGGAGGACATCCGAGATCTAGCTCCCGAAAAGCTACAAGATGCACTAAAACTGAAAAAGAGAGAAACATTAGATTTACTTAAAGGTTTGTCCAGTATATCCCCGAAGTATTGGCTCAACAAATTCGACGATTGATTAAATAGACCTTTTGGCTTTGTCTTGGGATTTCACGTAGTTAAAAAAAGGCCAGATAGAGTGAATACGCAGCAAAAGAAACTGAAGGTGTACTCAGTGGATTGGGGGACTGATAGATATAGACTTTGCTTATCGAGTAACAAAATATGACCCTAATAACCGAAATAATATCGGAATCTATTGTGGCGATGATTGGACTTCAATATCGGATGTTGGGAGAGTTTACCAGGGGGAGTTATTCACTATTGAGGAGTATCTTCGTGTTGAGAATCTGTACGTTTGCGCTATAAAAAAAATTATGGAGTATAATCATATTCCGTACCTAGAGATTGAATCATTTGACAAGTGGGAGGATTGCCTAGAAACGGGACGATTTTCGGATTATTATACTGCCGAGATGGAAAACGTATATGTAACTATTCGAGAAGGTGATATTGTGAAGTCACCTAACATTGAGCATCTTATTCGGTTAATACTAAGGGAGAACATTTGGTGTAAGTTCAAATATTCTTCTGATTTTTATCTTCATTTTGGGTACGATTATTATATGTACCTTGGTGGTTCTAGGGATTGTACAAAGGTTATTAAAGATATTGCTAACATCGGTTTGTATGTTGAACCCTACGAGTCACCGTATTGGGATGAAGAATAATTCACTTTCCGTGAGGTTGCTATTCCTCAAGGCATTTTTCAAACGTTGACGAATGATTCAGGCCAGCCTCAAGGCCTTTCTCGGACGGCAGCAAAAAGCTAGATTTACGAACGCTTAAGACTTTTACCGGAGTTGAAGTATTAATTATCAATAGCTGCACCCAAGAGCTGAATCTGACCGAAATCGGAGAGTTAACCTCCGTCAAGCACATCGATTTTATTTTTTGCCATGTGCAGGTGGGTTTGGTCCAATTGAAGGAGTACTTTCCGAAGCTGGAATCCTTGCATATCTCAGGGATGAAGAAGGATTATGGTTTGCAGTTAAAACAGTTAAATCCTGATGTTCGGATCACAAGCAGGTCGTTTGAGCTTTAGTTCAATAACCTTCTGGAAGCTTGTATTCAAAAGACAAGTGATCTATGCAAAAGAGACCTTGAAGAACGATTCTTCAAGGTCTCTTTTTTTATCCAGCGGCAACGTATCTAAGCTACCTTCACTTCACTGTGCCAAGTTACGAAATTCGTTCCCTTCCTCCATCGGCCTCCTCCGCGGTTTCCGCTTGAACAAACGACTGCTCCATCTACCTAGAAGCTTAACCGTGGTGTCATCTATATAGCGATACATGAGGTGGCTTACACCGAAGATGACGATCAGCGTCACTGACATCACAATAGCCAGATCGGCTCCGTAGGACAAGCTGCTGGATAATCGCATGAACAGATAACTTCCAAAAGAACAAATGATAGTAAAGTGTACGAGATACATCGAGAATGATATTTTGCCCAAATAGGCAAATGGTTTGCTGCTGAACAGGGCCTGCATCCATTTTGAATTGAGCGCGGCCAGCAGGATGAAGAACGATCCGACGACATGATAGAATACAAAAAACGAGAATCCCGACGCGTTCCAGACCAGGATGGAATAAACCGTATCGTCAGGAGCGACGTAAGGATAGGATCCTACGTAAATGCCCGCGACGACCAGCAGCAGATTGACCCAAGGACGGTTGATCAGCTCGAGCCAATTGCGGCCGCTATTATGCAGATCGCTAAGCAGTAAGCCTAGGACGAACCCCAGATAATAAGAGTCCAGGAAGAAGTAAATCAAAATCGGATAGGCGATATAACGAATCCAGTGCTTACCCATCAGGAGCAGGAAGCCGAAAATCAGAAACGACCCGAATAACTCGTACGTCATCGTCCAAAGGACCGGATTATATTGACTCCCGTATGTGAAGAACGTATGGAAAAGCCCTTCTTTGAGCATGGCCCAAATGTTAGGGTCGGCGGCAAAAGGATCGCGCATGGAAGACTGCGTGATTGGTTTGATACTGTTGAAATAACCGAACCCGAAACGCATCAGAGCAAAGGCAAATATAACGGAAACAAATGCCGGAATCGCTAACCGAAGGTACCTTCGTGCAGCACTGGAATAGATAATCGAGTTCTCCTTGTCCCGAAAAAAACGATAACTTAGCACATACCCGCTTAAGATAAAGAACAATGTCACCGAAAAATTTCCATTAAACAGCAGGTTGATCGGCGTTTTGGCAGCCGGTGCTTCAAAAGCGAAATGCACGATATCCGCGTTACCTTCAAAAACGGAAGGCAAGAAGACTTGGAAGAAGTGGGAAAGCACCACGATAAACGCGGCCGCTCCCCGGATTCCTTCCAAATAAATGACTTTTTGTTTCAAAAGATGGTCCACCTCTCTTATGCCAGTAGGGCACTGCCGCTTGGCGGCTGACGAATAACGTAATAACCCCAGTCTACATGCTAGCATATTTCGAGAACAATCGACAAAATTGTATTTACTGACCAGCGTGATGATATGCAATTAAATGTTTGGTTTGAATTAAAGGGAATTCTTCCCGTTAATTTGGTACGAATGCGGCTGCAGAGGCGAATTAGCTGGAAAATCTCCCGTTAATTTGCCTGGAAATTGTGTATATCGGCATAGGGCCGCGAAATAGATGGAGTTTTTCCAGCTAAATTTGATCCAAAAGCCAAAGGCGGGATATTAACAGGAAATTTTCCCGTTAATTAATTTGTAGACTCCGGCGGTGGGACTTTATATCTACAATTAGTTCAACCTATATAGCTTGATTTCCCTAGCTTTTGAAAAGTGCCAGTCTGTAACCCCCAAATGTAATCAGGGCGTAGACAATACCATAGATCACCCAAGCATCCACATTCACTTTAAGGGTCTGAAAGTCAGTAGCTATGAAAATAAGAGGCAACAACAAAGCGATAATTAACCCCAAATAGATTACTCCACGGAAGCGCGCAGAACATGCTCCGATCAAGATGGCCAGAATAGGACAGATTAGGAATGATGGTAAAAGGGGATTCAGCCCCGGAAACAACCAATAGATCGTGGTAATCCCTCCTATAAAAGCAGTTTCATCCAAGTATACCATTTTGCGAGCCTATTATCGGCATAATGAAGATCCCCTTCGTAATACTTTCACCATGTTCCTTCCGACCGGATTGAGCGATGATAGGATCTGTGAGAAACACGGACTTATGGGCTGGGCTTTCGGTCCATGCTAAATCAGGTTAGAAAAAAAGGTGATGCAAACATGGTGATTTTCTTGGATAAAGCGGTTCGTCCTCTGTGGGAGGGCAAGACTTCCATCTACACGTACATTCGTAATCAGGGGGAGGCCGTAGACGGTTCTCTGCCGGATGATGAGGAGTTTTGGGCAGGCAGTAAATTCAGATGGGTCGCGGGGGGCCTGGATGGAGCTTTGGGGCATCATGCCATGCCGAGTGAAAAGAAGGAGAAGGCGCAGGAACTGGCCCGGCGGCTGGCGAAGCATTCCCGAAAGCCG
This sequence comes from Paenibacillus faecis, assembly GCF_008084145.1. Classification (GTDB taxonomy): domain Bacteria; phylum Bacillota; class Bacilli; order Paenibacillales; family Paenibacillaceae; genus Fontibacillus; species Fontibacillus faecis. The sequence goes on from NZ_VSDO01000004.1 coordinate 171,044, forward strand.
AAAAACGCCACCCGTAAGCTGCTGTATGCGGAGCTGGTGGAGACGGATATCCGCGGTATGATCGACGATATTTTGGCGGAGGTGCGCCAGATGCCCGGGATCCGGCCGGGTGCCGTATTTGATGAGGCGGTCTGGCTGGCGGAGCATGGGGCGCATCGGAACGCCGTTAAATTCGGCATCGCTTTGCTGGGTCTTTTTCAGAACGAAGATGTGAAGGATTTGCTCCTGACGTTGGGGAGACACGATGAGTTTACGCTATATGCCGCGGTGGCGATCCAAAATGGGATGGAGGACAGCAACGAGGTGCTTTTTGAGCTGGCTAAGCAGGTTCATGGCTGGGGAAAAATCCACCTGGTGGAGCGGTTGGAGCCGGCAAGCGAGGAAATCCGGGACTGGCTGCTGCGCCAGGGCTGCCAAAACAGCGTCATGAACGAGTATTTGGCCTGTATCTGCGCCCGGAACGGCGGACTGCACGAGGCGCTCGCGGCCGATCGGGTCGATGCCGCCTTGTTCGACGGGGCGACCGACATCATCGAAGCGTTGCTGAGCGGCGGGCCGGCGGAGGACATCGATGATTATGAGCATGCGCCGCAGGTGCTGTCCGACTATGTCAGACTGGCCCGGGAAATGAGTACCACCGTGCGGCATTTGTCCGTTATGCTCGGGATTTGCGACTTTTTGGCGTTGGCGGACGCGGAGGACAAGTGGGCGGCGCGGATGTCGGCGGGATGGACCGATCGGCTGCGGGCGGACCTTCAGGAGGCGGCTCAATCCATTGCGGACGACAGCAAGTGGGCGAGCCTTGTGATCGATGCCGTCCGTTCTGGCGGCACGTCGGAACGTTATTATGGGGCCGCTTGCGCGGAGAAGCTGGGTATCGAGGTTTGGGATATTTTTTATGAGCAGCTTGCCGCCAATCCGCTGCAGGACTATCATTTCTATCAACTGATGAAATCGGATAATCCGGAGCGGATTCGGAAGCTGGTCGAGTTCGCGGTCCAACACCTCCCCCTCGAGCAAATCGCCACGGGGCCGGCCGACGAGATGGGGCTGGGCGAGAAATATGCGGCCCACAGCTGTCTGGATCATATTTTGCAGCGTTTGGACCAGTATGAGGGACTCGGCGGAGAATTGATTCTTACCGGACTGAACAGCCCCGTGGTCCGAAACCGGAACATGGCGCTTCGGGCGCTGGAGGGTTGGAGCGTGGCTTCCTGGGGAGAGCGGCTGGTGAAGGCCGTGATTCACTTGTCACAGACGGAACCTGACGACTCGGTCAAGGAAAGTCTGCATCAGCTGCGGGAGGCCAAAGGGATCTATATAAGTTGAACTTAAGAATTACCAATAGGCAAGAGTGTGAAATGATTCTGGAGAAGCGGAGCGTTCGCCTTTGTGACCGGATTTCTACCTTATAAATTTAATTAGGAAAACCGGGAGCAACAGCGATCGGAAGAACATTTCACACGGCTGCCTTACGGGTAAATCAATAGTTCAACTTATATAGAATCGGGGAATGCACTCGTATTATTTTCACATTATTGTAGGAGTTGAAAGAGCGAATGGCTTATTTAGAGATCGACGGTGTGCGGGTCTGGGGAAATCCGGACGCCGGGGCGCTGGCTCAAGCGAAAACGTGCGCGGCAACCGGCCACGTGGTTCAAACGTTGCTGATGGCGGACCATCATAAAGGGTACAGTCAGCCGATCGGCGGGGTGGTGGTCTATGACGGGCAAATCTCCCCTTCCGGCGTTGGCTATGATATTGCGTGCGGAAATAAGGCGGTGCGAACGAATTTGTTCGCCAAAGACATCCAGCCGACATTGTCGAAACTGATGGATGAAATCGCCCGGAAAATTTCCTTCGGGATGGGGCGTGTGAATCAGGAGAGGGTGGACCATCCGCTTTTTGATGACCCCGATTGGGCGGTGTACAAGGCGATTGGCAAGCAGGAGCACGACAAGCTGAAGGGGTTGGCGCAAAGCCAGCTCGGCACGGTCGGCAGCGGCAACCACTTTGTGGACTTGCTGGAGGAAAAGGGGACCGGACGCTTGTGGATCGCCAATCATTTCGGGAGCCGGGGGTTCGGACATAAAACGGCAAGCGGCTTCATCAACCTGGCCGCCGGGAGAGAGTTCCTCGCCAGCGCGCCGGGCGAGAAAATGGATCAGCCGCCGGTGCTGCTGGATTTGAGCAGTGAAGTCGGCGATATGTATTATCGGGCGATGAAGCTGGCCGGACGGTACGCTTACGCGGGAAGGGACTATGTGATCGGGCAAGTGTTGGCCATCCTGGGAGCGGAAGCGGACCTGGAAGTGCATAACCATCATAACTATGCCTGGAAAGAGACGCATCACGGAAAAGAAGTCGTCGTCGTCCGTAAAGGAGCGACCCCGTCCGCACCCGGCCAAATGGGCTTCATCGGCGGCAGTATGGGGGATATCTCCGTGATCGTGAAGGGGAAGGACAGCCTGGAGAACCGGGACGCCTACTACAGCACCGTGCACGGAGCGGGACGAATCATGAGCCGGACCCAGGCGGCCGGCAAAATGAACTGGAAGACGCGCACCCGCAGCGGCGGCCAAATCAGCACCGAGCAAATGCTGGCGGCCGTCCGGGATTTCGGCGTGGAGCTGCGCGGCGCGGGCACGGACGAGAGCCCTTTTGTGTACCGCAAGCTCCAGGAAGTGCTGGACGCGCATGCGGAAACGATCGAGGTGATGCACGTGCTGAAACCGATCGGCGTTTGCATGGCCGGAGCGGATGAGTTTGATCCGTATAAGGATTGAGGGGTTTTGCCTCAGCCTAGAAGACCACATCCTCATGAGGGTGTGGTCTTTTTTGGGTCCGCCCGATTTTATTGCGATTTACTGGGTATCCGCCTTGTTCGCTTTTCCGCTTTAGTCATAGGATGTTGTGAAATCGATTAAAGGAGGATTTACATGGCAAAGGTAAGCCCACAATTTAAGCGGCTGTGCGCCCAATTCGGTAAGATCCTGGGAGGCGAGTCCGAAATTGAAGAAGGCCCGGTTTGTTTTGTCACACGGATGACGAATCTGAGCGAGACGATTCTGGGTAGAAGAACGCGTTCTCCTTTGGTTCAAATGCAAATGTTTTCGTTCGAGTCGCTGGATAAGTCGGGCCGCGCGCTTTGTTTGGGCGAGACGGCCGTGCATCAGAATCAGGTGAATCGCCTGATTTCGAATCTCCGCAAACGGGGGATCAAGGTAACCGCCCTTCATAATCACTGGCTGAACGAGAATCCGCGCTTAATGTATATGCACTGGGAAGCCATTGAGAATCCCGTCGTTTTCGCCAGAAAAACCAAGGAATCGATCTCATTTCTGGGCTGATGCGGACCGGTAGTGCAGTTGCATTTTAATACTATGACTTGAAAGGATGAACCCGACTGATGGAACAAGTGAAAGCAAGCCCTCGTTTTAGAAGATTATGTAACCAATTCTCCACGATTTTAGGCGGAACGGAGCATGAAATCACCAAAGGCCCGGTTTGTTTTGTAAGCCGAAACAGAAAAATAAATGCGACCATTCTGGGGAGAAAAACCACGTCCCCATTGATCCGCTATCAGCTGTTCTCGTTCGAATCGCTGGACAGTTCAGGGCGCGCACTTTGTTTAGGGGAAACGGCCCTCTTCCAGGATCAGGTCAACCGATTGCTGACGAACCTCCGCAATAACGGAATTAAAGTCACGGCGGTGCACAATCACTGGCTGTTCGAGAAACCGCGGCTCATGTATGTCCACTGGGAGTCGATCGATAAACCGCTTGATTTCGCCAAAAAAGTAAAGCGTTCTATTGCTTTCTTGGGCTAGCATGGAGGTCCAAATGTAGGATAGCGTGAATGCGCGACGGCGAATTGTGGAGTTGGCCTACCACGAGTCGCCTACATAGGTGGTCGGTGTTTTTTTGCGCGGATCGAAGGACGGACATAAAGAAAAAGACCGAGGACCGGGCAGCCTTCGGCCTGAGGTATGCCAGGTCCATCCGCAGGGGGCGGACCTACATGAATTCTAGCGCAGGTTCATTTTGTCATTTCGCAATACATGCCAGTTCGCGGCGGCACGATATTCGGCGGGGGAAATGCCGGTATTTTTCTTGAAAGCTTTTGAAAATGAGAAAATATCGACATACCCGACGGACGGAGCGATGGCGGCAAGGCTTAAATCCGTAGTTTCGAGCAGTTTTTTTGCGGCATTGATCCGGATGTTCTGCAAGTATTTTAACGGCGTGATTCCATAGGCTGTTTTGAATTTTCTTGAAAAATAAGAACGCTCGATCCCCACATACCTCGCGATGGTTTCGATGCTTATATCCTCCGAATAATGCAGTTCCATGTGTTCCCGCCCCCGCTCCAGCCATTCGTCCGAGCAGTCGATATTGCGGATTTCGTCCGGAACATGCCGGGACAGCGAGCGGAACAGCTGAAGGAAGGTGCTTAAGCGCATCAGATCCCGGTCGCGATCTCCCGTGTTTTCCGCTTGTACGATGAGTTCGCGAAGATGCGATAGCGCTGACGAGGTGTATCCGTTGACCTTGAAAGGCGTGCAGCGTTTGATCCCGATTCTTTCCAGCAATTGAACCGACTGCGATCCCTCGAAGGTCAGGCGTATATAGTGCATGGGATCGCACTCGAAACTGAAATATTCATGGGGGACTTGGGGGAACACGCCGAATAAATCGTTCTCTTTTAGCTGGTATTTTTTACCCTTTTGGATAAATATCCCTTTGCCGTCCAGGATGAAAATCAGGTTGTAATGCGGCTCGATGCGCGGACTCTTGAAAGCGGGACGACGGAACTTGGCTTCGCTGATCCCGATCCTGATCGGCCAGGCGCCGCTCGATTTTTCGAAGGATGTCGGAGTAAAGAAATACTTGTTTGGTACATTGAGGATATGTTCATCACCTTTTGTCGACATATGAAATACACCTCCCGAGTGAGATTCAAGTATGACTTTTGCCTTATTATAAGATGAACTTTCGCTTAAAACCAAGTAAATATATATGAATAATAAAAATAAGTCACATTTGGACAATGCGTGAATCGCTTTTGGACATTCAATTTCGGAATCCCGGCTGTTATAGTTTTAAAAAAAGTTCAACCAACGCATATAAGGGGGTGCAGCCAATGCCGTTAGAACGGCAGCAACTGGGAATCACAGACAAACAGCAGGAATGGCTTGCCCGATTGGATGCCATATTGGAACAGCACGCGGCGGGGACCGAAAAGGCGGATGCCGAAAACGACTTGAATTACGGGTTGATCTCCGATTTGAAAAGAATCGGTTACCCGGCCTTGGCGGTGCCGTCCGATTTTGGGGGCGGGGGCATTTCTTTGACCGATTTCCTCGCGTTCCAGGAGCGCATCGCGCAAGCCGATGGCGCTACAGCGCTGGCGATCGGTTGGCATATGAGCACCGTGCTGCAGTTGGGAGCCGTTTGCCCCTGGAGGGCAGCGGATTTTGAAGCGCTGTGCGGGGAGATCCTTGCCAGCGGCGCTCTGATCAACCGGGCCGACTCGGAAGGGGCAACCGGAAGCCCTTCGCGCGGCGGAGTTCCGCAAACTACGGCACAGCGCACGCCGGACGGATATACCATTACCGGGACGAAGCGATTTACTTCGCTTGCGCCCGTTCTGGATTATTTCATCGTCTCGGCCTTCGAACCGGAAACGGGAGGAGTATCCGATTTTCTGATCCCGAAAGGGACGCAGGGATTGTCCATTGACCGAACCTGGAATACGGTCGGCATGAGGGGGACGGGCAGTCACGATTTGGTGCTGCGGGATGTGAACGTGCCGTTTGCCGCTAAGGTCATTGAAAGGAACCATTCCAGGGTGTTCCAGCCTAATCCGTACATTTTGTTTATTCCGGCGGTATATCTGGGGATTGCCGAAGCGGCACGAGATGAAGCCGTGCGGTTTGCCCGAAGCTATCAGCCGAACAGCTTGAAGCATCCGATCGCGAGTCTTCCGAATATTCAGCAAACGTTGGGGCAGATCGAGCTGGAAATTTTGTCGGCCAGACACTTTTTATATTCGGTCGCCAGGCAATACGAGAATCAGGAGTTTGATTCCGTACAGGGGTGGGACGGTGATTTTGGCGCCGTCAAAATATTGGTGGTCCAGAACACGCTGTCGGTCGTTGACAAAGCGATGCGGATCGTCGGCATCCACGGCTTGTCGTTATCGCATCCGCTGCAACGGATGTATCGCGACGTCCGGTTCGGGCTTCATAATCCGCCGATGGAGGACGCGGTTCTAAGACAACTCGCCGTTCGGGTACTCGAAGGCAAGGGGAATGTCCATGATTGAAATTAAAAATCTATCCAAAACGTATGACGGAAAGCCGCCGGTGCTTCAAGGCATCCAACTCCGGATCGAAGCCGGAGATATTTACGGCCTGGTCGGCATCAGCGGGGCCGGTAAGTCCACTCTGCTGCGGTGTATCAACGGCCTTGAGGGGTTTGACTCCGGCTCGGTGACGGTCGACGGCACCGATATTCAAACGTTAAATAAGAAGCAGCTTCGGCTGCTTCGAAGCCGGATCGGCATGGTCTTTCAACAATTCAGCTTGCTGGAGCGAAAGACCGTGTATGAAAATATACGGTTTCCGGTCAAATGCCTGCACTATAAAGTCAAAGACTTGGACCAAAAAATTCGCGAGGTCCTGGAATTGGTGGAGCTTTCGGACAAGATTCACGCGCTTCCGCGAAGTTTGAGCGGAGGGCAGAAGCAAAGGGTAGCGATTGCGCGCGCCTTGATCACGAATCCGAAAATTCTGCTGTGCGACGAGGCTACCTCCGCGCTGGATCCGAACATCACGCAGTCGATTTTGGCCTTATTGCGAAAAATCAATCAGGAGCTCGGCATTACGATCGTCGTCGTTACGCACCAGATGTCCGTCGTGAAGCAGATCTGTAACCGAATGGGGGTACTGAGCGAAGGAAAGCTGAAGGTGGCCGGCGACGTGCAGGATATATTCCTGAACAAACGGGACATGCTGGATGATTTTATGGGCGAAGAGAGCAACGGCAGCCGCCCGGAGCGGCAAACCCATCTGGAAATCATTCAGCGGGTTGGCGAAAACGAGGATATCCTCTCGGATCTTGCGATTCAGTCGGGAGTGAAATTTGAGGTGGTTTGGGGAGGCCTCAACAAGTACCGCGATACGGTAGCCGGATCATTTACGATCCGGGTCAGCGATGAAGACTTCCCCGTTGTCGAACGGCACTTGCACAATCGCGGCGTGGAATGGAGGAAGATATAGGATGTATGAGTATGACTGGCAGACCATGCTGATGAAAATCATATTGCCGGGCCTGCGCGAAACGATCTTCATGCTGGTGGGTTCGTTCGTCGCCAGCGTCATTTTTGGATTTCTTCTGTCGCTGGTCCTGATTACGACCGATCCGAAAGGACTTCGCCCGAACCGGGCCATTTATGAGACGATCAGCGTCGTGATCAACGTCCTCCGCTCCATTCCGTTCGTCATTCTTATCATCGCCATCATCCCTCTGACGCGTCTGATCTGCGGTACGTCGATCGGGATCGGGCCCGCAATTTTTTCCATTGCCGTAGCGGGGTCGCCCTTGATCGCCAGATTGCTTGAAAACTGCTTCAAGGAAATCAATCCGAGTTTGGTCGAGGCCGCGAAATCGTTCGGCGCTTCGGACTGGCAGATTACGTACCATGTGATCGTGAAGGAGTCCATTCCGCTTGTCGTCTCACAAATGACGTTTGCCGTCGTTTCGATCCTGGGATTTACGGCGATCGCCGGAACGGTCGGATCGGGCGGATTGGGGGCTGTCGCGTTAACCTACGGCTACCAGAACTTCAACGATCAGATCATGTACAGCACCTTGTTGATTCTGATTCTGATCGTCGAAATTTTGCAAATTTCAGGAAATGTACTCTATAAGAAAATCAAATGAATGAATCTCCAACTACAACCCGATGGAAAGGAATCGACCCGATGAAAAAACATACAACAATTATTCTGCTTGTCACAGCTTTGATATGGAGCGCTGTTCTGGTCGGCTGCTCCAATAGCGGCACGAAGAACGCGGCGGCGTCTTCTTCCGGTGAAGCTTCCTCCGGCCAGGAATCGAATAAGCCGGATCACAAGAAAATCGTCATTGGCCTCCTTGCGCGAGAGCAACCGGATGTTCAATTTGTGGCCGACAAGCTGAAGGCGGAGGGGTATGACATCGAAACAAAGGTATTCAACGACAACATCGCCCTGAATACGGCTACCGAGGATGGCAGCCTGGACGCCAACTTTTTTCAGAATAAGCCTTACCTGAAAAGCTTCAACGAAAGCAAAAACACGCACCTGGCGGCGTATGGCCCGGAAATCTTCACTACGCCTGTCCTGTTCGTCTCGAAGAAATATAAATCCATCGATGAGCTTCCTGAGGGAGCCAAGATAGGTATCGCCAACGATTCGGTGAACCGGGCAAGGGAACTGCAATTGCTTGACGCCAATGGGCTCGTCAAATTGAAAGAGGGCGTCGACCTGCCGACCCTGCTGGACATTGAGGAGAATCCGAAAAAGCTGAATTTTGTGGAGACGGACCCTCGAAACCGCGTCGGTATTTTCCCGGACCTGGATGCGATGACGGCGCCTTCGATTACGGTCTATCAAATGAACGATCCGGAAGTGGTGAAGTTGTTCGAGGAAACGAAGGAAGTCTACAGCAATTACGGCGGCATTGTTTTCGTCGTGAAAGAAGGATATGAGAATACGGAGTGGCTGGACAAAGCGATTGCCCTCATGACGTCGCAAGAATACGCCGACTGGCTGCTGGAAACCTATCACGGGGTTAAGCAACCGCTGAACTAACAGACGTGCACGCATCATCCAACAATAACACTCAGGAGGAATAGAAAATGGCAACTGTAATTGGCGTTTCCAATACGGAATTGGCGGGAGAGCAACTGGAACAATTTATCGAGGTGATCGGCAGCGCGGTAACCACTTCGCTGGGGCTCCCGGATCATTTGAAGAGCGTGTCGCTTCATCAGCTTCCCAAGGCCTACGCTACGAAAAGGTCGTACGAGGAAATCACCTTCTTCGTGTATACGGCTCCCAAACCGGTCGAAGCGAAGCGGGCGCTGGTCCAAAACATTCAGGCGGCGGCGGACGCGTTTTTTTCGGGGAGTTCTTATACGACGATCGTCATCGTTAAAGAACATGCTGACGAAAACGTCGGCGTGGGCGGTGTTCTCCGATTGGACAAGCAGGCTTAAGGAAGGGGGCGTTTCGATTGGAATATAGGGAGATTGGGCGTTCCGGCATCAAGGCTTCCGCGGTCACCTTGGGAGCATGGGGGATAGGCGGAGGTTTTCAGTTTCCGGATACCGACGACAACGAGTCGATCCGCACGATACACGCCGCGCTGGACGCGGGAGTCAATATTATCGATACGGCGCCCGTATACGGTTTCGGGCATAGCGAGGAAGTTGTAGGCAAAGCGATTCAGGGAAGACGCGACCGGACCATCCTCTCGACCAAATGCGGGTTATGGTGGGGCGATGAGGAAGGGAGTTATCGTTTTACTTGGGACGGCCACCGGGTAAAACGCAATCTCAGTCCCCGCACCATCCGTGTGGAGGTGGAAGAGAGTTTAAGACGGCTGAATACCGACTATATCGATATCTATTATACGCATAATCCGGCGATCGAGCCGTTTCTGACGCCGATCGAAGAAACGATTGGAGTCTTGACGGATTTGAAAAAGGAAGGCAAGATCCGGGCGATCGGGGCTTCCAACTGCGAGCCGCATCACATCAACAGTTATTTGGAGCTCGGTGAAATCTCTATGGTACAGCGGCGCTACCACATGCTGTCGCGTGAAGTAGAGGCGGAAATCCTGCCGCTTTGCCAAGCCAACGGCATCGGCTTTCACGCCTATTCCCCGCTGGCCAATGGGCTGCTGACAGGAAAATACGACAGGAATTATAAGGCGCCGGAAGGCAGCTCCCGTGCAGGCGATCCCTTGTGGGGACCGGAACTGTACCCCGCCGTGTTGGAATTTGTGGACGGTTTGGGGGATATCGCCACGGGGCTGAATTGCAGCCGTGCCAGCCTGGCGGTCGCCTATTTGCTGGCCAAAGGGGAGCATATTAACGTTATTTTCGGAGCCCGCAAAGAAAAGCACCTTCAGGATCATCTGCGCGGTGCCGAGCTCAAGCTGTCCGGCGAACTCGTAACGGAAATCGACCGCCGCATCGACGCCTTCTACGCTCATGCACAGGGGATCGCAAGATGACCGGGCCTCATGAAGCCGTTACCGACGCCCTCGTGGACGAGTGGATTCTTGCTCATCAGGCGGAGATGCTCGAAGCGATGAAACGTTTGGTGCGCATCCGTAGTGTGGGGGAAGGCTTCTTCCCCGAACAAGCCCATCCGTTCGGCGAAGGCTGTGCGCAGGCGGTGGATCTGACGCGCGAACTGATCACGCTGGCCGGCCTTCAGGCCAAAGAGCATGACTATTACGGCATTTCCGCGGTTTATCCGGGGGATAGCGAGCGTACGATCAGTTTTTTCTCCCATCTCGACGTTGTGCCGGAAGGCAGCGGCTGGTCTTTTGACCCCTATGATCCGTTTGTAAAGGATGGATACCTGTTCGGCCGGGGTGCTGCGGACAATAAAGGGGCCGTGATCGGCGTGCTTTATGTCTTGAAATTCCTGCGAGACCATAACCTCCGGTTGAACCATACGATAACCGCGTTTTTGGGGTGCAACGAAGAGTCCGGCATGCGCGATGTCGAGCATTATTTGCGGTCGGATACGCCTTCCTTTTCGGTGGTGTCCGATGGTTTCTTCCCGCTGGGGAACGGGGAAAAAGGCATATTGACCGCGGACTTTGTCGCGGATGTATCCGGCAGCAATTTGCTGTCGTTCACGGCCGGCGAATTATCGAATGTCGTTCCCCATTCGGCTTCGGCGGTCATCCAGGGCTTCCCGGCTTTGGAGGTGCAGGCCGCGCTCGGCGATGACTTTGCGGTCACGGAATCCGCGGACGGACTTTTAGTCCGGACGGAGGGGATAGGAGGGCATGCGGCTTTTCCGGAAGGGACGATCAACCCGATCCCCAAGCTGGCGCGGGCGCTGCTGGAATGCGGATTGTTGACGGGGAAGGCCAGGACGGCGGCCGCCTTTATCGCCTCCGCCTTTGCCGACTATTACGGCCACGGACTTCATGTGGATGCCGAAGACGAAGTATCGGGGAAAACGACGCATACGACAGGCCTTGTCCGTTTAACGGAGGGCAAACTGGTCGTTAACGTCAACCTCCGGTATCCGGTATCGGCCAATGCTCAGACATTGATCGATCGTATGCGGGAGAAAGGGGCGGCGTATGGATTTTCGTTAGCGAATATCGAGGATAACCCGCCTTTCTATATTCCCGAAACAGACCCGATCGTCCGCAGCCTCGCCGATTTGGCCAATCAACGGCTGAAGACCGACCTGCCGACCTATGTCATGGGAGGCGCCACGCACGCGCGCAAACTCCCCCATGCCGTCTCGTTCGGCCCCAGCCGCTCCGATATCGGAAATCCCTTCCCCGCCGGAAGAGGGAAGCCCCATCAGCCGGATGAAGCCCTGCGGTTGCAGGATATTTGGGACAGTATCAAGATCTATATCCATGCTGTGCTTTTGTTGGATAAGATGGTCGATTGAATGAAGAGAGCCCTTTCCGCGCGGTTGGATAACCGGTGGGAAGGGCTTTTTTTGCTGATGGGGAGGAAGTAGTGGGCCTCATGTTAGGAACAAGCAGGAATACAATGAAAGTTTAAGCATCACTCCAAAATAACCGTTCGGTCACCATTTAAGGTGTGGAAAATAACCGTAGTTTCATTAACCCAAGTAGGACTTTTAACATTAAGCACTTCAAGATCACCCTTCTCCCGAGAATCCCGAATCATGATTTCCAAATCCATACCATCCAGTTTCTTGACGATCAACCCCATGAAAGAGCTTTTGTAAAATTCATAAAAATAGGTAGTTTCCCCTAAAGTAGCCGATCGGTGAGCAATCGTAAGCCTTTCTTGGCCTAGTGGGGAACGAATAGAATCATGCTGCCAAGACACTACAGAATTCAAGATAAAAATCCAAACGAAATATATACCCAGCACAAAAGCAAGGATGGAAGGCAAAATATACATCCACCACTTACCGAAACGAAAGGCAATATACATTAAAAAGCCTACATTTAATAGCAGCGGAATAAAATACCCCGTTCCTTTAAATAAAATAAATTCATAACTATGGGAATACACAAAATATAAAAAAATATCGAAAACTACTAAAAGTACAGCGGCAATCAACAGGTAGTTATTTTTCCTCATAAGTTGATGCTCCCTTTTGAAGCAGTCCTAGAATACCCCATACCATAGTCTCCTACTCTCCAATGGAGGAAATATTATACATTGATTATAACGTGAATTATTTATTTTTGTTGCTCACTGGAGAGGAAGACGAGGGAGATGGGGGTGTGCCTAAGTCTGAGATTGTTAAGGTGGAGCGGATGGATGATGTAAAGGACGGGGCATCCAGATACGACTGAACGCCGAGAAACTTGTCCGAGAATTGGACTTCTTGGGGGATTCGTTGCGGCCATAGGGGTTAAAATTGCTTTCATACTTAAAGGACACCGATGAGGTGTCTTTTTGCATTTTGTTGAAAGTTTTGTTAATTCGAGGGTTGTATGTCATACAAATCAGGCAGGATTTTCCTGAAATTTGTCGAACATAAACCTTTAGTACTAGAGCTTAAGGCATGGGAGATTTTAAATATGATTTATGCACATTCCAAACGTGATCCCCTCACCAAAGAGCTGTTACCCAAGTCAGAGTGGCATTCGCTTGATCGGCATCACCAAGATACTGCGGATTTGGCAGCCGAATTCTCCGGCTATTTCGGTTGCTCCAGCCTTGGACGAATACTTGGCCAGAACCACGACTACGGCAAAGCTACTCCGGATTTCCAGATGAGATTGAATGGTGCGCCCGCGCCCGTTGATCACAAGACGGCGGGGACATTGCTGGTATACCGACACTATCCTTTTCCTTACGGCTTAATGTTGGCCTATGCCATTTATGGCCATCATGGGAGTTTGCCGAATCATATTTCTGTCGGGACTCAAACGGGGCTTGATCAGGTATTGAAGCACGATTTCCAGAGTATCGACAGTGCTGTCCCATTTCTTCCGGAGCTTGAGTTATCTTCGATTCCAATGAGCGGCAACAACCCGGGTATGGAGCTCTCTCTATGGATTCGTATGTTACATTCCGCATTAATTGATGCGGATTACCTTGATGCAGAACGTTATTTTCAGCCATTGAAGGCCGAATTACGCAACAGTTTTCCTTCCCTTACGGAACTGCATGCTCAATTTCATCCTAAATTGCAAGAGTTACTTAACAAACCTCAAGATAGCAAAATGGCACGAGCAAGGCGTTATGTACTTGATAGTTGCCTGCTGGCCGGAACTGGATCTACAGGCTTGTATACATTGACCGCTCCGACAGGGAGCGGGAAAACATGGGCTTCGCTTGCTTTTGCTTTGAAGCATGCCGAACAACATGCGAATATGAGACGTATTATCGTGGCTTTGCCGTTTACCTCTTTAATTGAACAAACAGCGGGACTTTTCCGGGAAGTATTCGGAGAAGGCGCTGTGCTGGAACATCATAGCAATGTAAGTTATTTACCGGACTCTGAAAGTGAGTTCAGTGCGAAACAACTTGCCAGTGAGAATTGGGAAGCAAGTTTGATTGTGACTACACATGTACAACTGTTTGAAAGTATATTTTCAGCGAAGCCTTCCAAGGCGCGTAAGCTGCATCGTCTGGCAGGAAGCATTATTATATTGGACGAGGCTCAGACGCTTCCAGCCGATCTGCTGAAACCTTCGCTTGCCGCATTGAAATGTCTCTGTGATAACTATGGAGTAACGGTGCTGTTTTGTACCGCGACGCAGCTTGCACTCCAGCCTGAATGGCTAAGTGGGGCCGTACCAACTGAAATTATCAACGATTCTACAAGTCTATATCGCAAGCTTACACGGGTATCGATTTCGACGATCGGTAAAAAAACAAATGCGGAGCTGTTTGAACGATTAAATTCTCATCCACGGGCATTGTGCATCGTCAATTCCAGGAAACAAGCCCGTGCTTTATACGAACAGTTTCCGGATAAAGAAGGCGTTTTTCATCTCAGCGGGCTTATGTGTGCACAGCACCGGTCACAGATTTTGCGAGCGATTGCGGAAAGATTAAAGAAGGAGGAAGTACGCTGTATTGTAATTTCAACAAGCTTGATTGAAGCTGGCGTTGATCTCGATTTTCCAGTTGTCTATCGAGAGATTGCGGGAGTTGATTCTATCGCCCAAGCAGCCGGCCGGTGCAACCGGGAAGGTCATTCGGAGCTAGGACTTGTATTTCTCTTCGAGTCTATTGATTATCCACTTCGCGACGGTTGGTTTAAGACACGGGCTCAACTTACACTAACGGTACTGCGTTTATATCCTAATCTTTTAGAGCCCGAAGCAATCCGCTACTATTTTGAATTGGCCCACGGGATGGGGAGAAATCTGGATGTCCACAACATAATTAGTGATCTGGATGCCGGAGCCAAACAATGCTCCTTCCAATTCCGGGAAATCTCCGAGAAGTATAAATTTATTGAGACAGAGATGGTTCCGATCGTAATTCCTTATGATTGCAGAGCCGTTATGCTGTTGAATGAACTCAAAACTTCCCTGTACCCCGTAAGATTCAACCGTGAGCTACAGAGATATACTGTTTCGGTGTATCGGAATCAATTTGAGCGTCTACGAGAAGCAAGTAGAATAGGCACGCTTCATGACACGATTCATTACCTGACTTCCATGAAGGGAGGGATTGATGGAGAAATTCATGATCTCTACAGTAATAAGTCAGGGCTGAGCATTTGGCAAAGAGAGGAGAAATAGCGATGGGATATGGAATAACCCTTCGGGTGAACGGAGATTATGCATTGTTTACTAGGCCCGAAATGAAGGCGGAGCGGGTCAGCTATGACGTGATGACACCTTCGGCTGCCCGTGGGATTTTGGAAGCGATTCTTTGGAAACCCGCGATTAGATGGGTGGTAGACAGCATTACCGTGTTAAATCGGATCGAGTTTGAATCCATACGTCGAAACGAGCTAGGTTCAAAAATCCCTCCGCGAAATGTAGCTATGGCTATGGCCGGAGCAGCTATCGATCTGCATCAATACACAACTTCCGACCGGCAACAACGTGCATCGCTTCTGCTGAAGAATGTTGATTATTTGATCGAAGCCCATTTTGAGATGGTTCCCCAGAAGGTGGGAGAGTCGGATACACCGGGAAAATTCTATAACATGTTTCTGCGGCGTGCGCGTGGAGGACAGTGTTTTCACAATCCTTATTTGGGCTGTCGTGAGTTTGCGGCAAGCTTCAAACTGATGGAACATGAGGAGGTGCGCCCGGACAGCTATTATGCCGAAGAAGCGGAGATAGATCTAGGCTGGATGCTATGGGACATTGAATATGGGGAAGAGCTACTGAAAAAGAAACCCGTATATACTTATGAACCGAAATTTTTCCGGGCCTGCATGCGTCATGGAGTCATTGAAATTCCAGATGAGGTGCGCCTATGATATTGCAAGCATTATGCGAGTACTATGATCGAATGGTGCGAGAGAATCCGGCGAGGATCGCCGAGCCGGGCTACGCGGTTACTCCGGTATCGAAGTGCATCGTGATCGACCATGAAGGCAATTTGATACAGGTTATAGACCGGATGGAGGAACGGGAGATTACAGGAAAGAACGGAAAGAAAGAAAAAAAACTTTTTCCTCAACGCGTCATAACGCCACAGCAGCCCAAACGAAGCGGTAGCCGGCCGCAACCTGCTTTTTTGTGCGAGAACGCGAATTTTATTTTTGGAATATACGGTGATCAAGCGGGAGCGAAGTATCGTTTTGAAGCTAGCGGGGATTTGCACGAGGAGATTCTGGGGCGGTTGGATGACGATGGGGCGAGGGCGGTTGTTGCATTTTTTCGTAAACGCAAGCTTGGCTCCATCGATTACGGTGCAGTGGATACAACAGGTCTAAGTGACGGTGGCAACGTGGTGTTTATGCTTTTGGGTGATGTGGTAGGTTATGTTCACTACCGACCCAAGATCAAGGAGGCATGGGACGCCTATAGATTGAGTAAACAAGCAGATGCTTCATTCGGGCAGTGTCTGGTAACCGGAGAAGTAGGGCCGATTGCCCGTATTCATGGTAATTTGGACGGTTTCGGACAAGACAAGCCGACATTAGTAGGCTTTAACCAGGACAGTTTCGTCTCTTATCGTAAGGAAAAGGGGGATAATGCTCCCGTATCGGAAACGGCAGCTTTTAAATATGTAACGGCGCTTAATATGCTGATTGGAGACCGAAGCCATAGCCGCAATATTCATGGAGAAAAAATGTTGTTTTGGGCAGAAAAATCGCTACCGGTGGAAGAAAACGCGGTTGCGCTCCTTCTGGGAGGCGGATCATTGGAGCCGGAAACCCAGAGAGATGAAGTAACTAGTCGAAGACTAGCGTCGGTAATGGAGCATTTGTATAAAGGTACACGCGCGGAAAAATTGGACCTAGCTGTGGATACTCGGATGTTTGTTTTGAGCATCTCAACAAACAAAACACGTGTCGTCATCCGTCACTTTTATGTGGATACCGTCGGCAGAATAATTGAACGTCTTCAACAACATCATGCGGATATTTACGTGGAAGGGGCGGAATGGGATCCGGAATACCCCTCCTTATCCAAGATTTTGACTGAGACAGCGGTTCGCCGGGAAAGCAAAAATGTACCCGCTCCATATGCGGCTTCTATAATGCGTAGTATCGTCAGCAACACCCCATATCCGAACAGTCTTTATATGGCAATGCTTGGCCGTATTCGGGCGGAAGCAGGAACGAACGCTCAGGCGGCGATTAATCGGACCAGAATTGGTGTTATCAAAGGCTGCTTGAACAGGCTGGCCAAGAAATCAGGTAAAAAGGAGTGGATCGGAGTGAATCTGGAGGATACACTAGCATCGCAATCGCAAACGCTGGCTTATACGCTAGGGCGTATTTTTGCTATTCTGAATCAAGCCCAATATGAGGCGTTATCCAAGGTCAATGCTTCAATTGTAGACAAATATTTAAACGCGGCTCTGGCAAGTCCTCGGCAGGTTTTTCCTTCATTGCTTGCCAATGCGCAAAATCATTTTAGCAAACTAGCCAAAGCAAACAGGTATTATACACATCAATTGCTCCGTGAAGTGATGCTTGATATCTCGCCAACAGGCTTTCCCCAAACGCTCAATGCAGAAGGACAGGGACAGTTCATGGTCGGGTTTTATCACCAGCAGCAAGCTTTTTTCAAACGGAAGGACAAGGGGACAGGAGAGCCCTCTATAAATGATATCGAGCAGGAGAAGTCGGAGCAGTAAATTGAAGTACAGAGTGTCACTAAAATCTACTAATCTCACAAGAGGAGGAAGAAATATGAGCGAACTGTTGAAAAACAGATATGAATTTGTACTGTATTACGACGTGGAAAACGGGAATCCGAACGGAGATCCTGACGCTGGAAATATGCCTCGGGTTGATCCACAGACTGGGCACGGTATCGTCACGGATGTCAGCTTGAAACGCAAAGTACGCAACTATATACAGTATTCCCGTGAAGGAGAAGAAGGATTTGATATTTACGTCAGCGAGGGTGCTGTTCTGAACAATAAACAGAAAGAGGCTTATGAAGCAACAGGGCTTACCACAAAAGATAATAAGGACGATAAAATAACGGCTCAAGCATATATGTGCCAAAGATTTTTTGACGTTCGGACTTTTGGAGCAGTGATGGACACCGGGGATTTCAAATGTGGACAGGTCCGCGGCCCCGTACAGTTGTGCTTTTCCAAAAGCGAAGATCCTATTCTTCCGCAAGAAGTTACGATAACGCGTATGGCATCTACGACGGAGAAAGAGAAGGCTTCGGAGAATCGGACTATGGGGAGAAAATATGTCGTCCCTTATGCTTTATACAGAGTAGAAGGGTTCATTTCGGCTAAATTTGCACAGAAAACAGGATTTACAGAAGATGACCTCGATATTTTCTTTGAGGCATTGAAATTGATGTTTGATCATGATCATTCGGCAGCGAGAGGGAAGATGTCCGCGCGTAAATTATTCGTCTTCAAACATGAAACCGAATTGGGCAATGCTCCCGCAGCTACGCTCTTTGATCTCATTAAAGCCCGCTTGCTGGATGAGAGCGCACCTCCAAGAGAATTCAATCATTATGAAATAACCATAGATAAGGGGAATGTGCCTGCCGGTGTTGAATTAATTGAGATGGTGTAGACTTCTACAAGGTTTATCTGTTACTTTCTAAGGGTAGTTATGCGGGAGTGAATTGGGTTTAATAGCCCTTTGCTATTTAGAGGAAAACAATAATTTTATATTTGGAAGAACACAAAGATCTCTATATCGGCTAACTCCAATATTCTTTTATAAAACAGAGGCGAAAATGAAGTGCCAACATGGTGCGAACCCCAAGCTCCCATGAAATCCCCGGGGCTTTCGCACCTCAGATTTTGTTGAAAAAAGGTGTTATTTATAGGGGGGAGAAAAGGTCAGTAATTAGTTCATGCTTTTTTAGCATAAATCGTAGTATGAAAAGATAAGACCTATGCCTTTATTGGATCAATTTTGCTTTTTTCGCCGTCGCACCCCATGTGGGTGTGTGGATTGAAATCGGATCCGGTCCGAGTCCCGACATACCATAATCCCGTCGCACCCCATGTGGGTGTGTGGATTGAAATGCTAATTTCAAGCATAACTGGTTCCACATGTCAAGTCGCACCCCATGTGGGTGTGTGGATTGAAATTACCACGTATTTAATAGATTTGACTAGGGGGTTTGTCGCACCCCATGTGGGTGTGTGGATTGAGATATCGATTCGATTTTTGAAGGGCCCATACAGTTTTGTCGCACCCCATGTGGGTGTGTGGATTGAAATCGTCGCTGGACGCGTGGAAAGCGGTGTTTCGATTGTCGCACCCCATGTGGGTGTGTGGATTGAAATCGGCGTCCAACAACCCAGTACTAGTTGGAATTGATTTAGCTGCGTAATTAGTAAGTACCTTGTCGATAATAATGGTAGGAGTCCTCCGTTGATTAAAAATAAACTTACAATTCATGTCAAAAGGTTCTGTGATATACTATCCAAAACAACTACGTAGGGGATCATATGCCGTTTCCGATAGATGAAAAGTTTGTTGTCGCTGTTGCCTCAAGTGCTCTTTTTGACCTCGAGGAATCTGATCATGTTTTCAGGGAGAAAGGAGAGGAGGAGTACCGAAAATATCAGCATGAGCACGAACAAGTTGTATTGGAACCCGGGGTTGCTTTTCCACTGATAAAGCGGCTATTAGCGATTAATAGCCAAGATCCGAGTGAGCAGCCGGTCGAGGTAGTGCTGTTGTCAAGAAATGACCCGGATACTGGACTTCGTGTGTTTAAGTCAATTGAACACTATGGTCTTTCGATTTCTCGGGCTGCTTTTGTGGCGGGGTCCAATCCGTATGTTTATATGGAGGCTTTTAATGCATCGCTGTTTCTTTCCGCTAATCCGAGTGATGTCAGAGAAGCTTTAAACAATGGACTTCCTGCTGCACAGGTATTCCCAACTAAGTTTATCGATGACGATGATGAGATCGAATTGCGAATTGCTTTTGACTTTGATGGAATTATTGCCGATGATTCGTCAGAAAATATATTTCAACAACTTGGAATGCAGGGTTTCCATGAGAATGAGAAAAAAAGGGCTAATGAGGCGCTTCCGCCGGGTCCGTTAAATAAATTTATTAGAGAAGTTGCGCGATTACAGCAGCGGGAATGGGAGAAAAAACAAAACGACGCATCCTATATTCCCCGGATTAGAGTAGCCATTGCTACGGCTAGAAATGCACCGGCTCATGAACGTGTTGTAACTACCTTGAGGAGTTTGGGAATACGGGTTGACGAGGCATTCTTCTTAGGAGGAATTGATAAAGGGAGAGTAATGAAGGTGTTCCGGCCCCATATCTTTTTTGATGACCAAGTCAGTCACATTGAGGGCGTATCAAGTATCTCACCTTCCGCCCACGTGCCTTTTGGTGTTACAAATCTAAGGAGCAGTAAAGACTGAGCGCTATTATGGCGCTCTTTTTGTTTGGGTACATGAAGAGGTGTCACCCTGCTCTATTTTTACTACTGTTGTGTTAAAATGGAAGGAAATCCCTACTACAGCACCATCACCGGAGCGGGGCGAATGAACTGACCCAAACGGCCGGAAAAATGAACTGGAAAACGCGCACGTGAAAACATGAGGTTATGTATGTGCTGAAACCGATTGGCGTTTGTATGGCCAGAGCGAATGAATTTGATCCGTATAAGGATTGAGGTGTTTGCCTCAGGCCTATAACCACATCCTCATGAGGGTGTGGTTTTTTGACCGCCTGATTTTTTTGCGATTCACTTGTTCCCTTTTCCACTATGGTCATAGGATGTTGTGAAATCAATTAAAGGAGGATTTACATGGCAAAGGTAAGCCCGCAATTCAAACGGCTGTACGCCCAATTCGGAAAGATCCTGGGAGGCGAGTCCGAAAACGAAGATGGACTGGTTTGTTTTGTCACCGGTAGTGGGGGGATATAGCAAGACAAAGGTATTGGGCCAATAGTGGTGCAAACCCCAAATAACCCTTTGACACCAGTTGTATAATATGGGAATATTGAACTATATAAAATCTAACATATGGAAAAGATTGGCGAGTTATTGTCTGTTTTATATAGGGTGCTTAGAGCCCATCTATTTTGTCATTGCAACGGACTATAATTAGGAGGGTAATAATGAGAGTAGAACTAAAAGATTTGTATTTAGGCAAATTAGATGCGAAAAACGAGCTGCTGGATAATACAGAAGAGGAGAAGGGAGTATTTGTTGATTCATTTTTAATTCCTAACAACTTATTAATAGAAGATTACTTAAAAGGTTTAAAGTATTACGTTTCCGGATTAAAGGGAACGGGGAAAACTGCTCTACTACGTTATTTAGCAATTAAGGCAGAAGAACAAGGGTTCAATACTTCGTTTGTGTTGTTTAAAAGCAATTTTAGTGAACAAGATAGAAAGGATTTTTTAAATGTTGTCCGTTCAGCTACAATAGTGGAGAAGAATAATAGTTACGCTGATGCTGAAGATGACTTTGAGGAAATATGGAGATGGTTTTTACATAGGCATATTGTCAAATACATAATTCAAAATAAACTTGATTTTTATGAGGATAATAAGGAATGGGCGAAGTATGTAGCATGTGTTACTGCTCCCAAAACTGATGAAGGAGAGTCTGGTATTTTTAGGTTGTTTCCAAAACTTAAGCGTGGCAGCGTAGAAATAAATGTTGGTGTAGAGGCTTTAAACACAAAACTTGGCTTGGAATTTGATTGGGAGGACAGTAGTAATTCTAGAGTAAAATTCAGCAGCTTAGTTAAGCAAGCCGACACATTGTTTGAAAAGTTAACCGGGAAAGGGAAGAAGTTCTACATACTAATCGATGAACTAGAGCTCTCTCTTGGATCATCTGAACAGTATTCAAGGGATATCAGACTTATAAGAGACTTGATTCTTGCTATAGAAAAACTGAACCGCATTAGTCGACAAAATCAGCTAGGAATAACTCTTATTGGAGCAATACGAACTGAGGTCGTTACTGCCGTTAAATCGGCAGGAAAAGAGATTAATAAATTGATTTTCGATTTCGGTACCAGGATAGTATGGCATCAATCAGGAGATGACATTAATAAACATCCTATTTTACAAATATTGATTAAGAGGATTGCTGCATCGGAAAAAAAGAATCATTTGACACTAGACCAGTCATCTAATGCCATATGGTCAAGATATTTTCCGGAAAGAATAAACGGTAGAGATGCACCGAGATATATACTCCATCAGACATGGTATAGACCGAGAGATATAATCAGATTGTTAGGGTTGGCTAAGGCAACTTATCCTGAGAGCACTACGTTTTCTCAACAAGTCTTTGATGGAACTCGTTTGCAGTACTCAACTGATTGTTGGTCAGAACTAGTAGAAGAATTAACGGCTAAATATTCTAATGACCATATAGATGCTATTCGAAGAATTTTCACAGGAATTCCTAGTAGTTTCAACTATAGATTTTTGTTAGAAAGAGTAGTAGAAATACGAAAAATTTACAGTGATGTTGATGATTTATTGAGCAAGTATAAGCTTGATATTATTTTGACTGATGCTTATAAAGTGGGGATAATCGGGAATATGGACAAGAAAGCGAGGTTCTCCTTCAGGGGGCAGGATGACATTCTTTTGGAGAAGAAAATGATGATACATTACGCTTTGTGGCCAATCCTCTCAATCGAATCTGGTTCTGGAATGGGAACTGGTCGGCGAGGTGAACATAATTGGCCTGTCGACGAGAATGGCAATAAACAGTACGGCAAAGTTAAATGGTTTGATGACAAAAAGGGGTATGGGTTTATTGAAAATAAACACGGTGGTGATATTTTTGTTCATTTTAGCGAAATTAGCGGTAATGGTTATAAGACATTAACAGAAGGGCAGAATGTTAGATATTCTATCAAACACAACGATCGCGGTGATTATGCTGCTGACGTTCAGAAGTTAGAAGAGCCAAAGGTTAGTGAGGAGGTGTCTACCTTATTAAGGTAAAGGTAGTTAAACTATAAGGATACAATAGCACATTCCTTTCGCAGTTTAATAGCTATGTAATAAATATATCTGAATAACCTAGTTGTTTTTGCCTTCGGGGGGAATTTCCATCTTATTTTATGCAAACCTGCTCGCTTGAGTGGGTTTTTCTTATTAAATGGAATTGTAGATTGCAGTCTAAATGTAGCTCGAAATTGTAAGATTCGGAGTAAACCTATTAATTCTCACATTTCCTTTACAGGCTGCCAGAAAGTCTCGACAGCCTCTTTTTGCTTGTTGAATCTCGTTAAGTATGACAATTCACTACGTTAATAGCGCTAGTATAGTTGCTTACTCACGAACAGATCGTGTTATTAGTGCTGAGATCTATCCTGGAAAAACAACCGAGTTACTATTTCACTTCAGTTGATTTTGGCATTAATTGTCCACCGGAGATTCCATTTCAAACAAGAACTGGTTGTGAAGTGGATGTTTACTTACGAAACCCCAAGACAGTTGTGCCCGCCTGGGAAAACAGCAGCCTAACTGACGTGATGACCACCGAAAGGGCAAAAGGCAGTATGCCATAAGCCCAAAACTTGCAAACAAAGTCTATGCTTTCATAAGCAACTATTCCCGAGAAGAAGGTGTTGACTCATTTCTGTAAAGAAACGGTCGAGCGAGCTTCGCGGACGTCAAAGAACTTTAGGGGAGGCTACTTGTCGTTTGCACGGGTTGGCTAACGTCCGAGAAATCTTTCCTTACCGACTTAGTGTAGAACGTGGAAAAAGATTCAGTTAATCTTGACTGGAAAATAGGGGGACCTCTTTAACTTGGTTTAAAGCACAATGCGAATAAAAAAAGAAGTCCAATGTCTAAAAGGCGTTGGATTTCTCGATAAATATGAAAAGAAAGATTTAACCATTCTCCATGGTTCAGTCTCTAGTAACTGGGATTAGAGAAATTTCTCGAATATTGTTTGAGTTCAGAGGAAAATCCTAGAAAACTGTCGAAGTCTATCGTATGGTCGTAATTAAATAAAAAGAGAAAGAGGATATTTTATGGATAAAAGAGGTTCAGTTATCTCATTCTTAAATATGAAGGGCGGGGTAGGTAAAACAACTCTTTGTAAAGAGATGGCGCTTTTTCTATCTGAATTTGGTGAAGATAAGAAAAAAATATTAGTAATTGATATAGATCCGCAATCTAACTGTACACAATCCTTTTTTGAAAAATATAACATTATGCAAATAGATGATTCTCTATTTGAAAAAGATAAACTTCCTTCAATTAGCAAAGTCTTCTCAAGTTCAGTTACTAGGCAATCGAACCTTGATGAGGTTATTATTAAACTAACGGATACGCTTCATCTGCTTCCGGGAGATTTAGACACTGTTTTTATGGAACGTGAAACCTCTACAGGTGCAGCAGAACAGAAATTGTTAAATTTCATTTTAGAAAACAAACTTAAGGAAAAGTATGACTACATATTTATTGACTGTCCTCCGACTTATTCATTTTATACAGTTTCAGCTTTATTAAGTTCAGATTATTATTTTGTTCCTGTTAAGCCGGACGCATATTCAGTTTTAGGGCTAGATTTATTAGAACGAGTAGTACGAGAGTTGAAAAACGGATACCGCATCTTCTTTCAGCAAAAGCCAATTACAAATTTAGGTGTAATATTTACTATGGTAGGTGGTACTTCTATTCAAGGATTTAGACGTAATATTGATTCGATTAAAAAAAGCTTTGCAGACAAAGATATTTATTTTTTCAGAAATGAGTTCCGCAAAATAGATAGGTTGGCTACTGGTAAACTCTCCACCTTTATAGTTGACAGAGATGATAGCCTCCTACTTGATGATGTTCGTAGTATATGTATGGAGTTTGAGGAAAGAGTGGTGGGGTTGGGTGAGAGTTAATGAAGAAATTATTTATAAGAAAATTGATGGCCTGAGACGGATAAAGAATCCCGAGTTGATAAGGTTTGAGCTATTTTCTATTTTAACGTCGCTCCTTCTTTCAAAAAACGAGTTTAAAAACAATACAGAGATTGTTTCATTTTTATCTAGTTTAAATATAGAGTTTAAAGAATATGTATTTAAAAGTCGTACATTAATATTAGCCAGAGTATTAAGGACCGTTGAAAATCTAGATGAGAGTGCGCTTGAGTTGTATACAAATATACTAGAAAATATGCTAAAAAGAAAAATTGAGAAATTTGAAGAAGAGAAGAGTAAGGAAATAAAGCAACAAACTGATAAGAGCAGATCAATCAATTACTTTGAAGAAATATTAAAAAAATATTCAAGAAATAGGGACTAAAATTTAATGAGAACCAGTCAAGAGAAGCAACGTTATATAGATTTTACAAAAAAGTATTTCCCCAATACTTTGTTATTAAAAAATGAGGATATTTTAGGTGTACTATTCTCTAGAGTACATGAGAATTCAGTTGTTACATCTATATTTGAAAAGTATATAACTTGCAATAAGGTCGCAAATGAGTTTTTAATATATTACAGAAAGAACTTTAACAAACTTCTTGTAACCTACCCTTTAAATGAGGCTCAAGCAATATATTCTAATGTTCGCTTAATAACAGAGAGTCTCTTGAAATTTTTATTCTCAATTAATAACCCTCTAGACGTGGAAATAGTTAAGAAGACTAAGTTTAGAACTTTAAAAGAAGAGTTGATAAAGACAGGATTGAATCAAAGTGCTTTAAATGTATTGTTTTCTTTATATGGACGGTACTCCAATTATATTCATGATAAAGAAGACGCTGACTCAAAGAATATAGATTTTTTAGAAATTTTAATCACAACTAAAAATAAGTATCTCACAGGCATTGTTGACGATTTAATTTTACTATTAGATAGTTATTATGCTTTAGTGTGTATTACTTTTCAAATAACACCAAGTCACTTTTCAGCTTCTGATAATTTAAGGTTGATTCATAACTTGTCTTCAAAACGATACAAAAAATTTTGTGATTCTTTATACACTAGTAGTTAGAAGGGAGGCGGGAGCCGGATAAAAGAAACCGCTTCTTTTTAAATTATTTTAAGAAAAAAATTGCAAGCCAACAAAATTTTGAATAAAAAGTAAATGGACCTTACAATGAGGATGAGTATACAATTTCCACATAAATTGAATTAATTATCTATATAAGTCACCACTGCTAAAACGGTTCCTACTACCAACTGCCCGTCTTAGATTTCTTAAGAAAATAGAGACATGAAATACGGACATACGAACAAAAAAATGAAAACACAACTAGGAAAACTCTCTTGCCCTGCTACATAATATACTATCACTATCCCGGAGGACAAAGCATGTCACTTCCAGTCGAACTTTCTTCTATTTTTCGTTCAAAGCAAAAGTCCTACAAAATGGTGCTTGTGCTAGCAATGATTGAGACCTGGCAGGAAACGCACGACAAAATGCTCGAACTTGATGATGTGGCGAGACGGTTTCTGACCTATTACCAATATAGAGAGACTCAAAATCTTGTTGTGGACCCACCACCGCCGAAGGTTACAGATCGGTGGGAGTTCATGAATATTCCACAAGTAAAATCCTTACTCGAAACTCCAATAGAAGCGCTTCGTTCGATTGTTGTTAAACAATCGGGTGGGGCCTTTTTGACATTTGCGGATTCAGTATGGTCGCAGGGGGAAGAAGTGTTGTCTGAGCTTCAAAATTATGCAAATCGAGAATTAGACTTGTATCATAGTCAGCTTGGATCTAAGCAAGGATCGGGCTTCTCTCTTAAAGAAAGCTTAGACCGTATCTTACATACATACCATGAGGCTAAGTCTGAACCCTTTGCTAATCATCCGTTAGGTGCTCTATTCAGAAGAAAACTACCAGAACAGCTTCGATCGCTTCCTTTTGTTTCTGAGCACATTCGAATTCAAGGATCGGTGGGGAAGGGTAATTGGGCGGGGGTGCCATGGATAGCACTCATGGATACGCGAATTACGAAGTCAACACAGTACGGGGAATATGTTGTTTATCTATTTGCGGAGGACATGAGCGCGGTTTACTTGACTTTTAACCAGGGAGTCACGAAACCAAAAACTGATCTAGGAAAAAGGGAAGGTTATGCTTTCTTAGAACAAAAGGTAATTGAACTAAGAGAAAGCCTGGATTTTGAGGGTTTTTCTACAGATGAAGATATCCATCTCACTTCAGCCGGTTTGGGTCGTGACTACCAAGTATCTACTGCTGCTTATACGCGGTATGATGCGTCTAATATTCCAAGCGACGATCAATTAATTGCAGATTTAGAACAACTGATGACGACTTATAAGGAGTACGTCGATCGGAAGCTCCAAACAGATCAGGTAGATGATCCAGAATACCCTGTGGAAACGGCGGAAGAGATCATGGATGATGAGGTAGTTCGCGAGCGTCTTGATAGTATCAAAACGTACATTAAACATAAAGGTTTCGCATACCCACCCGGATTAATCGAAAACTTCTACCTCTCCCTCAAAACCAAACCTTTCGTCATCCTAGCGGGCGTGTCGGGAACAGGGAAAACGAAGCTGATCAAGCTTTTTGCTGAGGCGATGGGAGCCACTGCACAGAATGGTCAGTTTACGCTGATCCCTGTCCGTCCAGACTGGAGCGATCCATCCGACCTGATCGGTTATAGTGATTTGTCGGGCAAATTCCGTCCAGGCCGCGTTACCGAAGTGTTGCTGGAGGCGTCCCAAAACTCGAGCAAACCCTACTTCA
The DNA here is from genome assembly GCF_008084145.1 of Paenibacillus faecis. GTDB lineage: Bacteria > Bacillota > Bacilli > Paenibacillales > Paenibacillaceae > Fontibacillus > Fontibacillus faecis. Next base: position 198,600 of record NZ_VSDO01000004.1, read on the forward strand.
TCTGCCTTGATGAAATGAACTTAGCTCGAGTGGAGCACTACTTCAGCGATATCCTCAGTATTCTGGAGACACAGGAATGGAAGGATGGTCGTATTACAACTGCTCCAATCATTCACGGCAATTCACTTGTGCAGGATGAGGATCAGGCGGTGTACGGCAATTTGTCGATTCCTGAAAATGTGTATTTGATCGGAACGGTCAATATGGACGAGACGACACATCCTTTTAGCAAAAAGGTGCTTGACCGGGCGAATACGATAGAATTCAATGATATCTTTTTAGCTCAATTTCCTGATGAGGACCCAGATTCAGAGCTAAGTCCAGAGCCTACTTCAAATCAGTTCCTAAGAAGCGATTATCTCCAACTTGTCGATGCCTATCATGCCGAATCGAAGGCACTCATCACGAAGACAACGGATGTACTAGTGCAAATCAATCGTATTCTAGAGGAGATCCATGCCCATGTCGGGTTTCGGATTCGGGATGCGGTATGTTTTTATATGCTCTATAATGAGCGGTTCGGGTTATTTTCAGAAGAAGAGGCGTTTGATCATCAGTTGCTTCAAAAAATACTGCCACGCATTCAAGGCAGCAGCACATCCATCCGGAGGGTTCTCCTGAATTTGATGCGGGAGTGTGTGGGCTCCTCTTTTATCGTCAATGACTATATGGAGGATGTAGCTTTATTGTTCGAGGGCCGCAAGCTCAGTGATCTGTTAAATCAGGCCAAGTATCCGCTGAGTGCAAGGAAAATCGCTTCGATGTTACGGAGGCTTGAAGAAGATGGATTCACCTCTTACTGGTTATCGTAATGCACCGGTTGAGCTGTTGCGAATCGAGAGCAATCTTTTTAATTTATATATTCAAGGGAAGCCGTTTCATCCGACCGTTGAGACTTTGCAGCTCCATCGTCAGGAGGGGGATGTGTGGGCGGATGCCCATTTTCATGTTGAGGTCCCCGCTTCTAGGGTAGAGATTCGTTCAGTTCAAGTGTTTTCTCACCAGACGATGGGCCTCCAAGCATGGAATCATGGCGATCAGGCAGAGCCCATGTTTTATGAAACGCAAAGCTATGAACTCGTCGTGGAAAAGAAGCAGGATCTACCGATTGTCTTTTTTCATGAGAATCTTCACCTTCGGCAGGCTGTAAAACCCTTGGGCAATAGGATTTTGTCGGGTGTGCTTAACTTTCAAAACGAAGTAGGCTTGACGGAACTTGAGCTTCGCCTGCATGGGGAGGTAATCTTTAAGCTCCAACTGGAAGTGTTTCCGTCAAAAATGGACTATAAGCACGATTATGAAGTGATTTTGCGGGAGGTTAATGAGCAGATTTATAATCTGTCTTTTGACTTTCTTCGCAAGACGTTTCACTTAACGGGATTAAGGGAGACTCGGCATCAGAGTGTGACGGAGTTTTTTACGATATTGCAGCAGGTTTTTGGGCAGCTAACCCAAGGCATTGATCGCATCAAAAATGCACCTCACTACAAAATGCGACGCGAATCTCATCTTGTGGAAGCGTCGAGGGCGAAGCAGGTAGGGAAGGAGAATATTGCTTTTTTGCGCAAAAGGCCGGAGCTTTTTGTTCCGGGGCAGCAGCAACCTACCCATGTGCTTGAAACCAGACGATATATGGACTTTGATACGACGGAAAATCGGTTTATTCGCTGGGCATTGCTACGCATCACCTCGAAGTTAAAGGAACTCAGAACGAACGTAGCGAAGAAGGGGAGTCCAGATCCCGTATTACTAAAAAAAGTTGACGTGATGAGTTCGCAGTTACAGCGGCTTTTGCAGCAGGACTTTTTACAAGTGGGGGATATGAGGCAGGTTTCGTTGACGCTCGTCTTGCAGATGGCTCCAGGTTACCGGGAGGTATATCGGATTTATCTTTTGCTGATGAAGGGCCTATCCATTCAAGGGGATTTGTTCCGGTTATCTATGAAGGACTTGGCGCAGTTGTATGAGTACTGGTGTTTCCTGAAAATCCACGAGTTAATGCAGCGAAAATATGAGCTGGTTAGCCAGGATTTGATTAAGGTGGATCGTAATGGTCTTTTTGTGACGCTGGAGCGTGGGCAGAAGGCGAAGATCGTTTATCGAAATTCGCGGAATGGCGAGGTTTTTACTCTCTACTATAATTCCTTGCCTAAGGGAGACACCACTTCTACGTTGGCGCAGAGGCCGGATAATGTGCTGACGTTGAAAAAGAATGACGCGGCGATCGAGTATAAGTATATTTTTGATGCAAAATACCGCTTAAATCCTGCTTATGAAGGGACCCCTTACTGGAGGAAATATCAACAGCCTGGGCCAGAGGAAGAGGATATTAACACGATGCATCGGTATCGGGATGCGATTGTGTACAAGGATCAGCGGAACGGGGAGTTCGAGCGGAGTATGTTTGGAGCGTATGTGCTTTTTCCGTATCCGGATGAGGTGAAATTTAGGGAGCATCCTTTTTATAAAAGCATTCAGCTAGTTAACATTGGGGCGATTCCGTTTCTGCCGAATGCTACAAATCTCATGGAACAGCTTCTTGACGAGATGATCCAAGACAGCCCGGAAAAAGCCTACGAACGTTCCACCCGCCCCCGCGGGACGAAGGAGTATTATTACAACAAGTTTGCCGGCAAAAATGTTCTTGTCGGTTCACTAAGGGGGCCATCCCAACTGGACATGGCTTTGAAGCATCGTTTCTACCATATGCCGCTTAAGAATATCGCGGACCACAAGCTTCTCACCCAAATCGAATACATCGCGATGTGTCAGTCGCGCAAAAAGTTTCAAGGACAAGGGGACACGGGGATCCAGTGGTTCGGCCGGGTTCAGGATTGGAAGGTAGTTCGGAGACGAGAGATCACGGAGCGACCCGCTCGCCCCGGAACGGAAGAGGAGCTTTATGTTAAATTTACGATTGAACGTTGGGATCGTCGGGACAAGCCTATTGCTCTAGGAGGACAAGGGATCTATACCTGTCTGTATACAAGCAAGTACATGTTTGATCGGGCTAGCGAGATTGCGGAGCTGAAGCTGGAGAATGAGGAAGATCTGAGGCAATGGCGCGAAGCTCGCAGAATCGGCAAGGTCAAAGTGCGGCTCGATCATGAGAATGTGGATTTGGCGGAATCGGTGGTGGAGATTCGGGTGGAGGAGTAGGGGGGCTCGGCCCTATTTTAAATTCTAAAAATGTCTCCCAAGTTTTTGGGGGACTTTTTTAGCAGCGAGCGATAGAAATTACTGTAATGAAAAGGTATAATATGGATTGGCAGCGAGCATAAATAATACTCCTATTATCTTCGTATGCTCCCATGGAGGAATGGTATGCCGAAATATGTTGAAAAGGGAATGAAGTAGAATGAAAAAGGTTCTCGCAGGAATATTCACTGCAGTGATTCTATTTATTACCGCTTTACCTACATATGCGGCAGACCTGCAAATAAAAGTTGACGGTGTTACGATTTCCTCCGATGTGAAGCCCGAAGTAAAGAACAACCGAACAATGGTGCCTCTGCGAGTGATCAGTGAAAATTTGGGGGCTAGGGTCAACTGGTCGGATTCGAAAATCGTGCTCACAAAAAGTAAGGTGAAGTTAATCTTGCAACTGAATAGCAATACAGCAGTGAAAAACGGTGAAACGGTGCTGCTGGATGCCAAACCATATTTAAAGAATCATCGTACGATGGTTACACTTCGTTTTATTGCAGAAGTGTTTGGCTGCAGGGTCAGTCACAGTAACTCTGCAGTAACTATCGAAACCAAGCCTTTAGTCATTGATGGTGTAAAAGTGAAAACATTGCAAGAAGAAGTACACATGACTATGGGCGGCATAGTAAATCATGTCAATGGAAATGCCTATAATGAAGCAATATATCATGTTTTTGTAGAAAACAAAGGAAAAAAGGTAGAAGAACCTTCTAATTACTCCTGGGTTCTTAATTACCTCGCAACTGGCGACTACTATAAAGCTGGACAATATGACTTTTTAGACCAAAAAGGGAATAGCATAAAGCGTTTTGACATTTATACTAAAGTTCAAACATTTGATGAGGACCAGGATCCCGAGGCTTTAATTTATGAAGCGAATGTAAACCAATGGTATATGTTTAACTACAAAGCAACTCTAGAAATTTTACAGTTAATTGATAAAGCCTCACAGAATGGTTTTCTGACCGAGATCAGCAATAATGTTCCATAAAGGGGACGACAGCTTAATAACCCAAGAAAACGAGGCCGCCAAGAACTTGCCTCCCCAATATCTCCTAAAATCAACAAAGGATGGCCTTTAGATTATTGAAGACCATCCTTTATCCATATCACGCATATGTAGTGCTGTAGTGCAACATTACATCATAGTTTCGTATATAGTTTGGTGAAAAAATATGTTAAAAAAGGAATGAAAATACTATGAAAAAGCTTCTTGTAGGAATATTCACTGCATGGATTTTATCGATTACTGCATTACCTACACATGCGGCAGACATGAAGATAAAAGTTGACGGTGTTACTATTTCCTCCGATGTGAAGCCTGAATTTAAGAACAATCGAACAATGGTACCTCTGCGAGTGATCAGTGAGAATTTGGGGGCTAGGGTCAACTGGTCTGATACAGAAATCGTGCTCAAAAAAAGTAATGTAAATGTAGTCTTGAAATTGAATAGCAATACAGCAATGAAAAATGGTAAAAAGGTGCCGCTTGATGCCAAACCCTATCTAAAGAATAATCGCGTGATGGTTCCACTTCGTTTTATTGCAGAGATGTTTGGTTCCAATGTCGGGTATAGCAATTTTGTAGTTACTGTCGAAAACAAGCCATTAGTCATTGATGGTGTAAAAGTGAAAACATTGCAACATGAATTATACATGACTATGGGCGGCATAGTAAATCGTATCAATGGAAATGCCTATAATGAAGCAATATATAATCTTTTTGTAGAAAACAAAGGAAAGAAGGTCGAAGAACCTGCTGTTTACTCCTCGCATGTAGGTCACCTCGCACCTGGCGACTACTATAAAGCTGGACAGTATGACTTTTTAGACCAAGAAGGGGATAGCATAAAACGTTTTGACATTTATACTAAAGTTCGATCAATGGATGATGTGGACCAGGTTCGCGAGGTTTTAATTTATGAAGCGAATGTAAACCAATGGTATATGTTTAACGACAAAGCACATCGAGAAATTCTAGAGTTAATTGATACAGCCTCAAATAACGGTTTTCTGACCGAGATCAGCAATAATGTTCCATAAAGGGGACGACAGCTTAATAACCCATGAAAACGAGGCCGCCAAGAACATGGCCTCTCCACGATCCCCTAAAACCAACAAAGGATGGTCTTAAAGGATGGTCTTTAGATTATTGAAGAACATCCTTTATCCCTCTCAAATATCATTTCATGGTTCCCATTGTATATTTGAACTGAAGACCTCCCTGTTGATGCCTCATCATGGTCTCCAGAAATGATGTAGTTTCTTTTCACCTTTTCCATGTCTAGTCGATGCCATTTTTCTTGATTGAAAGTTGCATTAGTTTTCATCATTCCTCCACCAAATCAACAATCTCCCGAATATCACTTATATTCAAGGCTTCCGCAATTCTTTCAATATGACTAAAATTGATGCTCTCGCGCTTGCCGTTTGAAAGCTCGCTCAATGCCGCGTGTCTGACGTCGGAACGTCTGGACAACTCCCTGAGGGAAATATTATGTGCTTTCGCTAAGTCCGCGATTTTTACGACAACCTTTTTTCCCATACTCCGTCACCTCGTATCGGTTCATTATGAACTTGACTATACGTATAAGCGTACCGTAGAATAGAATTATTAGTGGTACCTATTCGCGTATCAACGGAGGTGCTTCCCATGCCAATCCTCGAATCCCTATACTACGGCAACCTAATCCCCCATGAAACGGCCGTACCCCAAGATCCGAAGTATCGCCAGATGGGCCGGCAAATATCCGAGTCCATGGAGGCTTGGAAAGGAAAGCTTTCCGACGAGGACTTCAAGGAGCTCGAGGCGTTGCTCGATCTGTACCAACAGATTCAGGGGATGGAGCTGGCGACGTCTTTCTCGCAGGGATTTAGGATCGGGGCGGCGATGGTGTTTGAGGTGTATGCGGAGAGGATGGACACATAGACGAAAAAGCCCCCGTTCGCGAAGAAGAGGACGGCTTCATCCAACGAAGGGGCGAAACTGGCCCGAGGCCTTCTGCATTAAATAGAAAATGCACCCCTTAGGTTCTATCCATGCATCTAAAGGGTGTATTTTTATTGCCTTTTAAGGTATATCGTTAATTATTTAACGTTAATTAATAACTATTTATTGAAAAACGATAAATTCTGTGTATAATCAAATTATCGAATTTCAAGCGAGGTGCTTTTTTGTGAAGCGAGAAACGCTGTTTTTAAAGGCCGTGGTGGTTCTGATCGGACTTCCGGTTCTTGCGTTGTGTATATGGGTGCTGCCTAGGATCGTGGGCGGGGCGGCGCAGTATTTTTCCCCCTATTGGGTGTATCCGGTGTTTATCTTGGTTTACGTCTCGGTGATCCCGTTCTACTTCGCCTTGTTCCAGGCGTTTCGGCTGCTCGGCTATATTGACCGGAATCAGGCTTTCTCGGAGCTGGCGGTCAGCACTTTGAAAAATATCAAATACTGCGCGTTCGCCATCAGCATCCTGTTTGCGGGAAGCGAGCCTTTTCTCTATTTGATGGCCGAGAAAGACGACGCGCCGGGGCTGATTGTGATCGGGTTGGTCATTATTTTTGCCTCGTTCGTGATTGCGGTCTTTGCGGCGGTGCTGCAGAAGCTGTTGAAGAACGCCCTTGATATCAAAGCCGAAAATGACCTCACGGTCTGAGGTGGGCCCATGGCGATTGTAATCAATCTGGATGTCATGCTGGCTAAACGGAAAATGAGTGTAACGGAGCTGTCGGAACGGGTCGGAATCACGATGGTGAACCTTTCGATCCTGAAGAACGGCAAGGCCAAGGCGATCCGCTTCTCCACGCTGGAGGCGATTTGTCAGGCTTTGGATTGTCAGCCCGGCGATATTTTGGAATACCGAGGTGAGGATGTTGAGCGGAGAACCCAGGATCTATCTTCTTTTGACGGATACGGGGACGATGTTAAACCGGATGATTAAGTCTTATACCGGACAACCTTATAATCATGCCTCCATCGCGTTTGATGCCGAATTGAGCGAGGTTTACAGCTTTGGGAGGAAGACGGCCAACAACCCCTTTATAGGGGGATTCGTCCGGGAGAATCTTCACTCCGTCCTGTTTTGGCAGGCGGAATGTGCGATCTATGCTTTAACCGTAAGACGCAGCGAGTATTGGAGGATGTATCGATATATTCAGGAAATTGCCGCGCAAAAAGAGCGCTACCGCTACAATTTCATCGGATTATTTGGCGTGATGCTGCAAAAGCCGATCCCGAGGAAGCACGCTTTCTTCTGCTCCCAGTTCGTGGCCTCTGTGCTGAAGGAGGGGGAGGTCCTTCCTTTTGACAAGGACCCTGCGTTGGTTGAACCCGCCGAGCTGCCCCATTTTGCCGATTTTCAATTGATCTATGAAGGAAGGGTGCAGGATTATCAGGTGAGTCTTGAGAAGAGGTATGCTTATTCTTGAAGGGTCGGGCCGTTCGCGATTACCTCAAGACTCCACGCTGCTTCAGGGCCCTGCAATAAAAATACAACCCGAACGTCATCCCTAAAATCTCGATATCAAAAAGGGATATCCACGGACCCAGCACATGCCACCGCCCCATAAACGCAAATGTAATGCCTTCCAGGCCCAGTATGGACAGGGCCGAAATCAGCGATACCGGCACAGCCCAGCGGGAGCGGAGCAGGAGCAAGATAGGTGCAATCAGCCCGGTAAACACATTCAAGGTCCAGCAAATCAAAGGGACCGCGGGATAATCCGTGAAATAGTCGAAGACCGCTGCACCATAGTTTTTGGCGCTGTAATAGGCCTCGTTATGTCCAAGCATCATGAAATAATCGTAAATGCCGTTGGCATAGACGAACAAAAAGAATAACCCCGTGAGCCAGAGATGCCAGGGGGCCCTCGTACGTTGGACCGCAGTCTCCCATTTTGCATTCGTCCTGTTCATAAGTTCCTCCATGATCTTCACCATCCGAAGCGGCTGTATTGTGTCACAGTTTTGCAAAGATCAAACCCATCCGTCATCGATCACCTCGAAAAATATGCTCGCCCAAGGGCTGATCGAACTTTTGCGAGAGGAAGCCTATAAAGACATTACGGTTACGAAGTTATGCGACTGTGCCCAAATCGCTAGGCGGACATTTTACCGGAATTTTGACACGATTGAGGACGTTCTTGTCTACGCGATTGCCGGGATCATGGACGAGTTTGTCCAAGAGCTCAACGCCCACGTGTATGAGGATCTTCAGGCCGTGGCCACGGTCTATTTTACCTTTTGGGAGAGGCATACCCGGCTGCTGTTGCTACTTAGCAAAAATAACTTGATCCACATTGTTTTTGCGCAATATATTCACTATCTGCACCGGTTCCCGAAAACCTTATGGCTGAACGGCGAGATTCCTCCGGATGAGGAGAGTTTCGCGGTAAGACTTGCCTACTTGTCCGGGGGCTTATGGAGTGTGCTGACGTACTGGATTTCCTCCGGCTGCAAACAGACTCCGGGCGAACTCGCCGGCCTCATTGGCGGGGAATAACGAATGCTCACACACCGGTGCTGGTGTGTCAGGGCTTGGACTTTCGGAAATCACTTCTTATCTCCTGAACTTCTTTCTCCGTAAGTTGCTGGGCATGATAGATCGCTTCAAGCTGTTTTTCTATGTTTTTCAATTGGAGCTGGGTTTCCAGGTGGGTTTTTTGGGCCGCTTTTTGCGCTTTGGTGTTATCCACTAATACGCAAATGGTAACGCCCGCACTGAAGATCGTCAGGCCCCGGGCTAATTGATCCACATTCAGTTGGTTTAATGACATCAGGCAGTCGGCCACCCCGGCCCCGATCAGGATTCCTCCGATGATCATCACCGTGTTCAAAACCCACTTTTTCTCCGTTAACGTGTTCATATCCGATTTACCGCTTATCCAGTTTGATAGCTTGCGCCTCATGGTGTGCTCCTTCCTCGCTTTCGTGAAAACTCCATCAGAAGACATTCGACAAAAAGAGACACTTTTCCTTTGCGGCACGATCAGACAAGATATAGCTCAAATTCATTTCGAAAAAAGCGGTTGATTAAATAACGTTTATAATATAACATTCGTTATATAACGAGAGTTACTTATTTATCAAGGAGGAATTTCATATGCCCCCCAAGCCGAAGGTAACGCGGGACATCGTTTTGGAAGCGGCGCTAGGGCTGTTACGCGAAGAGGGAATGGATGCCGTCAACGCGCGCAACGTTGCGAAGAAGCTGGGCACTTCCACACAGCCGATCTTCAGCCATTTTGCTTCGATGGAGGAATTGAGGGAAGCGATCTGCGCTTATGCCGAACACTTTTACAATACGGCGATGCTGGAGGCGATGCAGGGCGGCGGCAACGGGTTTTTGGAGATGGGTCTCGCTTATATCCGGTTTGCGCGCACGGAAAAAAAGCTGTTCCAGCTTCTGTTCATGTCCAGCCGGCTTCAACAGGAGAAGGTGTCCGATATTGCGGGCTCCACCGAGGGCGACGACCAGGTGATTGCGATGATCGGAAGTATGACCGGTCTTTCGGCGGATCGAGCGCGCAAATTATATTCCGGGATCTGGTTTACAACGCACGGCATTGCCTCACTGGTCGCAACCAATGGCAGCACGATGGACGACACGGAGGCGCGAGCCGTATTGGGCAGCGTATTTAAAGGTTTGTTAGCTGTACTCCAAAAAGAAGGCGAGGCGCTTTAACATGTCCACGAATTTTATTCGCAAGCATCCTTACATCGCCGCACTCATCGCGGCACTGATCTGCACCTTTCTGACCGCTGTCGGCTCCGCGGCGGCTCAGATCGCCGAATTGGCGGAGGTTCCCGCTTATCTCGTCATGACGGCGTCCATGATCCTCTCCGTTTTGGCGGGAATGTGGTTGCTGCGCCGTTCCGGACTTTCGGCCAAAGAGGCCGGTTTCCGCAGCCCGACTTCCGGCACGGTGCGCTCCATTTGGTTTTGCGTGCCGCTGCTGCTGATGGAGGTGATTCCGTTTGTGGCTTACGGGCCCGCATTTACCCGTCAGGGAGCGGAATACGCGGTGTTGGCTCTGTTCACTATCGTGGTGGGATTCAACGAAGAGCTTTATTTTCGGGGGCTGGTCTTCTCCTTCCTGACGGGAAAAAGCCGCAAGCAAGCCGTGATCGGCTCGGCTGTCATCTTTGGCGTGCTGCATGCAGCAAACGCCCTGAGCGGAACAAATCCGGCCGAAGTGCTGCTGCAGATCGCCTTTGCTTTTTTCGCGGGTCTTGTGCTTGCCCTCATCGTCAGTATTACCCGCAGCCTTTGGATCGGCATTGTGTGGCATACGGTACATAATTTTCTCTCCTTCAGCACGGAAGTGGCCTTCGACCGGACGGCGCTGGCCGTGTTGTCGGCCCAGGTCTTGATTTTGCTGATCTTCACGATCGGTTTATGGAAACGCGGAACGGAGGCGGCCTGAACGGGTAATAACTTTTGAACATCGTTTATAATAGAAGGAGTTAAGATTCCATTACTTCTGTAAGGAGGTTGTTCAAATGAATCGGAAGATCCCGGAACATACGTTGAACGATGGCTTAAAGGTCCCCGCGATCGGGCTCGGCACGTATAGCCTGAAGGGGGAAGAGGGCGTGAAAGCGATGGCCGCCGCGATGGATGCGGGGTATCGGTTGATTGACTCGGCTTTTAACTATGAGAACGAGGGGGCTGTCGGGAAGGCAGTCCAGCGGAGTTCCGTTCCCCGGGAAGAGCTGTTGATTTGTTCCAAGCTGCCGGGACGCCGCCACGCCTACAAAGAGGCGCTCGCGACCATCGAGGAATCGCTGTACCGGGCCGGCCTGGATTACTATGACCTCTATCTGATCCATTGGCCTAATCCCAAGACGGATCGGTACGTGGAAGCTTGGCAGGCGATGATCGAGGCCCGGAAGCGCGGCTATATCCGGTCGATCGGGGTCAGCAACTTCCTTCCCGAGCATTTGGAGCGCCTGATTCAAGAAACCGGCGTAACGCCGAGCATGAATCAGGTGGAGCTACATCCGTTTTTCGACCAGAGCGAACAGCGGCGGAAGCATGGCGAGCTTGGCATCGTGACGGAATCTTGGAGCCCATTGGGGCGCGGGAATGATATTGTGGAGCACGAGAAAATCGTCCGGATCGGACAAGCCCACGGAAAAACGGGGGCCCAGGTAATTTTGCGCTGGCACACCCAGCTCGGGGCGATTCCGATTCCGAAATCAGGCTCCCTGCAGCATCAGCAGGCGAATCTGGATATTTTCGATTTCGAGCTGTCGGCGGAAGAGATGGACGTCATCTCGTCCTTCAGCCGCGAAGACGGGCGGTTATGGGGACAAGATCCGGGCGAGTACGAGGAGTTTTGATCCTAGGACTAACTAAACTCGAAAGAGTATGAGAAGTCCTTGACGGAGAGGATCCGGAAGAATTTTTTTCGGGTCCTTCTTTGGATGTTATGATGAAAAAGGGTTTGGTTCGAATTAACGGGAATTCTTCCCGTTAATTTGGTACGTATGCGCTTGCAGAGGCGAATTAGCTGGAAAACCTCCCGTTATTTCGCCTGAAATGGTCTATATCGGCAATAGGGCCGCGAAATAGATGGAGCTTTTCCAGCTAAATCCGACCGAGGGGCCAAGAGCGGTAGTTTAACGGGATATTTTCCCGTTAATGATGTAGACTCCGACGGCGGGACTTTACAGGGGGCATCGAATTGCATCCGGAACAATCCGAGAAAAAGTATGTGATCATGAGCGAGAATTTAATAAAATGGTATCGTGCACATCATTTTGACGACCTATAGAGCAAATTAAATCGGTATACAGCCACGGTCTAAAATAGAGGGGGAAGGTTCAATAATATGAGCACCAATGTCGGGGGCGTTCAATCGTTTAAAGCCACGGGGAAGCATGTCAAAAGGCTCGGACGGACTTATGAGTACAACGATGCGCTATGGCTGGCTTTGTCCGGGGGAGGCGTAGAATTCACTTTTTATGGCAAAAAAGCGGAAGTGACGATCCAGGGCGATAATATCGCGTCAGGCGAGGAGAATCTGGCTCGAATCGGTATCGAGGTAAATGGAGAGCGGGTTGTCGATGATCTGGTGAATCAACCCTTGAAAACGTATACCTTTTTCCAAAGTGATGTGGAGCGGCAGGTTACGGTAAGGATCGCGAAGCTGTCGGAGGCGGCGATGTCCACGGTGGGGATTCGGGAGATTGCGGTGGAAGCTGCAGAGGGGATCAAGCCCACCCCGGAACAGGCGCGAAAAATCGAGTTTATCGGCGATTCGATCACCTGCGGCTATGGCGTGGATGATGAGCGGGTGGAGTCGGTTTTTTCCACGGCGACGGAAGATGTGACGAAAACCTACGCTTATCAAACCGCCCAGGCCCTTCAGGCGGACTACAGCATGGTATCGTATAGCGGGTATGGAATTATCTCGGGCTTTACGGATAACGATCAAAAACTGCTGACGCATCTTTTGCCGGATTATTACGACTTGGTGGCCAAGTCCGAGGGGCGATTGGACGGCGTTTTGAATCCTGCATCGCTTCGCTGGGATTTCCGGCAGTTTGTCCCCGATCTGATCGTCATTAACCTTGGAACGAATGATGAGACCTACGCGAAGGACGATGCCGACAGACAGGCGGAATACGCCGGACAATACGTCGAATTCCTGAAACGGGTCAGGGCTCGGAATGCGGGCGCGACGATTCTTTGTACGCTCGGGATCATGGGGGACCGGTTGTATCCCAAGGTGGAACAAGCGGTTCGCGAGTACACGAAACAAACGGGAGATCCCAACATTTCCACAATGAAGTTTGACGTGCAGTCGGCGGAGGATGGATACACCGTCAACTATCATCCCTCGCATGCGACGCATACCAAAGCGGCGAAAAAGCTGGTGACCTACATAAGAGACCTCATGAACTGGGAATGAGCTGAGTCGCCTCCCCTCGAAGGGCCTGTGTACGGTCGGTTGCCGGACTTAGGCGTTTAGGCGCCGCGTTATAACCCATTATACCTATTCCCGCCCCAACCCGCCGGCACTTTATTCCTATTCCTTCCAATACAGGTTTTTGGTAAAATATCCTGAATTCGGATTATGGAATGTTGAGGCGAGTGGGATGCAAAAAACGGATACCCAAAAGGTGGAACAGTTATCAAGCGATTTGAGCCGGTTGAGGCAGAACTTGGAGCATGCATTAATCCATATGTCCGGAAAGTTAAGCAGCCTGATCAGTCAGGTGGAAACTTCCTATCCTGAACCCTCGGTCCGCGACGCGGTGCGTGAAGTGACGGCACAGCTTAGCGAGATGATGAGGTTGGCGAAGCAGTTGGATGATCGGCTGTACGACAAGGTGCGAGCGCTGGGCGAGGCGGCTAGCGCGTATATGCAAACGGAACGCGAAGTCTTTGCGCTCGCGCAGGCGAAGCGGGGGGCCGCCTTTACGTTAAAAAGCTTTGCGCTAGGTTTGGCAAGCCGCTTCGATCAGCATAGCCGGAACAATGTGGCCGAAGGGCGGAACACCCCGCTATCCTTGCTGCAGACTTTGAAGGGAGCGCTCCTGGAGGTCCGGGACATTTCCCTGAAGGGGCGTTTAAGCCCGGCCCAAGCCGACAAGCGCATCGGGTCCCTGCTGGACATGCTGGATTACGGCTCCCCCGAAGCGCAGCGGTGGGCGCGGGGAGAACTGGAGCACATCGCCGGAGCGCTTGAGGGAATCGCCCGCGACAAGTCGGCCTATCGCATTTATGAAACCTATCAGAATGAGAAGTACATGGCGTACATACATAAACGGATGGAGCAGCAGCGCAGCCGATTGGCCGGTCTGGGCGTAGCGGAGGAGTGGTACGGCGAAGGGAGGAGTTTGTCCTCTTTTTATAAAGGTTCGCCGTTAAACGCCTGTGACTATAACCCGCTAAAAAATGATTTCTCCCGCATGCCCGTGGAAACCGAATTGAGATTTGTCATCGCGGCCGGGTTGTATAACCCCGCGTATCGGAAGTGGGCTGCCCTGCATTATCCTCAAATTGAGGCGGCGGTACGTAAGGGAGTCGAGCAGCGCAAGCGGATAGAGCAGATTCTGGAGCAATACAATAAAGAAGCTTCGGCCAAGGATATCCGCAAAATGCAGGAATATCTGAAAAAGATGAATCTCTACCATGGAGAGATTACCGGAAAATACAATCAGGAGTTTCTAGTCGCTGTTGCGGGCTACCAGCATATCGGTAATACCGTTAGCTCCGTGGCTGCCGTCCGGCGGGACATGTTTCATTTAGACCGCTATCAGTTCGAGGTAAACGGGAAAATCACGCAGGAACTGCTGGATTTGGCGGCTGCGGAAAGAGGGCTGGGCATCTGGAATAACCCGGATGTGAAAGCCGGCGGTCTCGCGGCTTCCATGACGCTAGTAGGGGTAGGCGATGGGATTGCCAGCCAGCTCCTCACCGATACATGGGATACGATCCAATTCGGGCATAAGACGAACCCCGTAACCCTCCAATACTGGACGGAAACCGTTCCCGCGTATTACGATTTTGGTAAAGCGGTTTATAGCGGCGATATGACTTTCGAAGACATCAAGGCTGCGATTGGCGAGGCGGCGGCCGCGGAATTTGTCGTACCGTTTCGGGATATCCGGGAGCTGTACGATAAAGTCCTGTGCGGGAAGGCCTCCTACGAGGAAAGTCAGCGTTTTGGGCGGGCGCTGGCCAAAGCGGTGGAAGTTGCCGCCCTGGTTAAGGCGGCGGCCCAGGCCGGCGCGAAAGTCTCCTCCAAAGTAACCAAACAGGTGGACAAAACATTGTCCCAACTCGAGGAACCCCTGAAACCTCCAACCCTGAACCCGGAGCGTACCGACGATTTAACGGCGCCGAAGGTGGATGACCTTGGACCGCAGCGGGAGAGGGAGCTTGGGGATGGTCGGGGGGCGGGGGAAGTTCGTAAGCTAAATCTATATGATGAATCTGGTAAATATACCGGAGGGAGAACACCGGAGGAATTAGCTGATTTAGCATATGATCCACATAAAAAGAAAACTACAGAGGGCTCTGAAATCGAACGAGAAGTGATTCTTGAATTAGAAGAGGAAGGAGTAATAAAGAGAGCAATTAGAGACACAATTGGCCAAGGTGATTATATCGACGAAGTAACAGGACTTAATTATGATATAAAGAGCTTCCAATCATACCCTTTGGATAATCAAGGAAATAAAATCACTAATCCGAGAGCAGGAGCATTTAAATTATCTAATGCAATGCAAGATATTAAAAAAGAGTTTGATGTAAACGGCATGGATTTTGTTATCATAAACACAAGAAAGATAGAAGAAGAGCATGTAAGGCAATTGATAGATGCTTTAAAGAGTGAAGGATTGTACGACAAGATTATTTGGAAATAAAGAGGTGTGTTGTAGTCAATGATTAAAATATCTCAAAGCGAATTGGATGAAAAGTTTGCTAAACATATGAATTATATTAATACAAAAGGAGAAGAAGGGGAAAAGATAATACTAGATCATGTTGACTTTTCTGATCTATCATTCAATGGAGTTACTTTTATAGACGTCCAAATTACAAGTTCATTATTTAAAAATAACGTTTTTGAGAATACCGAATTTTTCGATTGCCTATTGTGTGATTGCAAGTTTGATAATGTAGCTTTTAATAATATTAACATGGTTAAAGCAAATCTCTCGTATAGTAAATTTGTTCAATGTAGTTTTCAAGGTTCACAAATTTGGAGATGTCAGACTAATGAAACGGAGTATATAAACAGTAATTTTTGTAATTGTAAATTGTACGATTGTTTTGCTTATTCATGTTTAGATGGTATCACCTTTAATGATATAGATTTTGAAAAATTGAATTTCTATTGTGCGTCGGTAAAAAATCTAAGTTTTATTAATATTCAAAATTTTGATGAAAAAAAAGTAGGTAATAATTTAAATATAGGAAACTTTGATGAAGAAAAAATAATAAAGAACGATGAAGCTATCTTTCATTTAAAGTCTCAATCTGTTTGGCTATAAACATTCATTATAGGTTTTTATTATTAAATTGTTACGCTGTAAGCAGCGCAAATTCGATCCTCATGGAGTGTTAGGCTCTATGCGAAGAATGATTGCTTTTACATTTAACAGATCGGTTATGGGAAGGTATTACCATAAATC
This sequence comes from Paenibacillus faecis, assembly GCF_008084145.1. Classification (GTDB taxonomy): domain Bacteria; phylum Bacillota; class Bacilli; order Paenibacillales; family Paenibacillaceae; genus Fontibacillus; species Fontibacillus faecis. The sequence continues at coordinate 214,954 of NZ_VSDO01000004.1, forward strand.
GATCTGTTTTCTGTTATGCCGACTTTTCACTGCCTAGTTGAAATTACTATAAAATCTGGCGTACAGACAATCTAAAAGCTACACTTTAGAAAAAGTAACTTTGGTATAGCTGAAGTTAACACTGACCGTGAGCCTTGTGCGAGCTGTAGTCCGATAATCGAACAATTTAAAGCGAAGTACCCTGATATCGAGGTGTTTGTGTACTTTGTAAAGAGCAAAAAAGATAATGGAAGGTGAATTGAATGTTTGAAAAAATTACTTACGAGAAATTAATGGAGTATGTTCCAAATGATTTTGATAAGTTTGTATCCGACGGTTTATCTTCAATTCAAGCTGTTTCAAGGTTAATCAACGAGTATGAAAACCAAACAGATGACTATGAGGATGTCAGGTGGATGTTTACAGTTTTACTAGCCGAGATAGGTATAAAGCACGATTGTTTGAGAGATGAGATTAAATTAGAGGCACTTAGTATTATAAACGATAAGAAATTAGTGGATTATTGGAAAGAAGAAGGGATAAATGATGCAGAAGTATTCAACAGAGTTTTACATTTAGAAAAAGTAAAAAATATCATTATAGAGTTTGGGTCTTAAATCAAGTAAGGGGCTGTCAACATTTTTGTGTTAGCCCATTTATAACCAGTAACTAGATTGTACAACCAATAAACTAAACATTTATTGATATGTAGTGTGAGGTGGCTTGGCTAAATGAAACTAAAAGGAACTAAGACAGAACAAGATCTATTTTATAGGACATACACCTGAGCAAGGAGAAGACCTCTATAGGATTCTCATTAATACTGATACTATTGCCCTGCTTGAGTTGGATCGATATAACCAAGATACTAAGCCTAATGTTGGCAAAGTATCTGTGCGAGAATACATCAAAGGATTAAATAAAATAGATCAAATTAAAATGTCTGTTGCTCTAGATTTAGCACAAAGGGATTTAGAATAATTGGGATGGTACAGTGATGCATCCAGGTATAAAACCGGGGGGCGTTGAGCATCTAGAATTGTACCGTCATTAAAAGAGAAATGAACGGTGGTACACTTGATGTGAAAATGATTTTAGCAGTGTTGAAATTATGCAGGTGTAGATCCTGTTATAGCATGGAGGCAATGAAAAGTTGAGTGACTTATTAGAATTAAAAAATATTGAAATTAAAGAATATTGCGCTGCTCGATAAAAAACGGGTATAACAAAATTCATGGGAGAAAAAGGGTAAAGAAAGAAGATTTAAAATACTTGAATATGATATTGAAATCGAATATGTTGAGTCGCCATATATCGGTATTGACATATGGTCTGATGAAATTGATGTAGATTTATTCTGCTTAATTACCCAAAGTTATAAATCTGATGATTTTTATACAAGGCATACACTCTAACGTTTAACTAACGTGCCAACAGATAAAGGGTGGTTATACTTGGCGAGCATCATGGTCTTGTACAACCGCAAAATCGTAGGTTTTCACATAACACGGATTGAGGATACTTTCTGGGAGTATTTTTAAGAAGAAAGGAAACTGAGTATGGTTAATCCTAAATTTAAACAATGGTTGAGGCTATCAGCAGTAGTTCAAGAGACCGTTCCTGATGTCCCTAAGATTAACTGTCCGAGCTGCTCCAGTTCAAATATTAGTTTTGAATATATTGGAGATAGTGAAAGGAGGCAGGGGTTTTTTTTATTATGGTGTAATCATTGTTTGGAAGGAATTCATATTTCAAGGATTCAGATTCCTGAAACCGCAAATGTAATCCCATTTAATGGACCAGCCGAACAAATAGCACACATACCCTATTTCACAAAGATTACTCCGTAAGCTATTCTTTGAGACGGGGTTACAACTCCAGCAACGCGTACATACAACCAACAAACCAAATAAATTAAAGTTGCCAATGAACCCACAGTGTTGAGTATGGGGATCTGGATTCAAGAAATCGCGGAAATGCTGAATTGGCTAAAGTGGTTGAAAAGAGGAAGAGTGAGAATGGATTTTGATATTTGTGAAATTCGAGAGTACTATGATTCTGAATTACGAGACTATGATTACAACGAATTGGTGGGTCTTGGTATAAGTCATGATGATGCTGAATTTATGGTATCTATTGGAGTACCAGAGAATTATGATGATTTTGTATTCTATGGAAGTGATACTTTTAAAATAACATTAATTAAAGGTGTAGAATTTATAAATATTGGCCATTATTCCTGTTACGGTATACTTGCCCCGAATGCACTTTACTTAAAAAGAGGTAGTAATGGACTTTTTATTAATTCATCCCATCATAAGCCGCCAATTTATATGCTAAATAAAAACTTGAGAACATTTTTTTTGTTTGAACTAATAAAGAATGAATTAGCTATGAGAATGAAGCAAGAAAGTGAATATAGTGAACAAAAATATGCACGAGAGCTACGCAAGCTGTATGAGCAAATCGATCCCGTAGCAATGAAGGATCTTGATGGATACTGGTCACATCTAATAGAAGACTATGAAACTGGATTGTGAAACTGCAGAGGGATGTGCCAGAAATTGGATTCCAATTGGAAGGATCTTCGAGGGATCGGCGCCTATTATGAGTTACCGAAAGTAAAAGGAAACAATTGAAGAAGGCTATTATGGCGTTACGTTATTTAAGTATTGAAAGCAAAAGAGGGAATCCAATGATTGAGCTCTTGAAGGATTTTTGGGGCTGTGATTTTTTTAAGTATGGTGAAGATGAGTTGGGGGGATTCGGTTTTGTTCTTCCATCAGCTATTTTATACGGAGCTTAGAAAAGTTGAGGACATAGATGATGATGAGCAGTGTGAAAAGTTTGGGAACATGATGCGAGAGGAATTTGAAAGAATCGACTCTGCAGCAATGTTAGACAAAGAGAGTACGTGGTCAAGAGTTGTAGAGGAGTATGAAAATTGCTCTATTTAATTGTAGGTCTCAATTAATCAAGTCACTAGGACTCTGTGATTCAACCAACAAGATACCTATCCCACAATTATGGATATCCCCCCCAAAAAAGAATCTCCTTCAAATAAATTCAAAGTAGATCGGACTGATCCATGGGTGAAGTTATATCTAGCGCCCCATTAGACGACCTGGATAACATGAAATTCCTGCATATCTGCATGTTTTTTTCTTGTTCGCACCCAAAATTTCAAAATACCTGCAAATCTGCAGGAATTTTCGGCGAAACTGGCTCATTTCTCTAAAACCGTTAGAAATACCTGCAGATTTGCATCTTTTTTCGAAATCCATAGGGGATCAGCTTAAAATACCTGCAGATTTGCCTCTTTTTGGAATTGGAAGGGTTGGAAAGTACGCTGGAACCTTACTCGCCGTGGCCGTAGGCTACATGCGATTTAGATGTCCGTTGGCGTGGGATGCGTAACTCATCGAGCAACGAATTCTCGTTTTCTCCTACTACGATGGCTGAAGAGATACTAGTTAGCAGAAGGAGCGATGTACTAACAGGTTATATAAAAACAGGAGGATTCAAATTAATGATTGAAGAGAAACATCATCAAAATACGAAGTGGTATTTGAGTGGAGATTTAAAAATACGTCAACAGGATTTTAAAGTGGAGATTTAAAAATACGTCAACAGGATTTTAAAGATGGAAGAACCGGAGTTTGGGTTACGATACATAATTTTAATGTTTGTTTTACAATGGTCATGTATGATTTTTTGGAATGGTGTCGGGAGCTGGATCTAGATTTAGAAGTTGATAAGAGTTGGAATAATCATAGGGGTTTTGTGTTTGATACTAAGGATCAGGTGTTGGTCAGGTCAGAAATATTAAGGTTCATAGATATATACATTTTAAAGCCTAGTGAAGCTGGTGAGAAATTTACTGATGACGAGTGGTACTCATAATATAACCCAAGTTCTTAGAACGTCCCGGAGGTATACCTAAAATGGATTTTTCATTAAATATTGGTTTTGATTTGCCTAAAGAAGGATTGGGGAAGTTGCTCTACAATATGATGTTCGAGGTATTATTTGTAGAATTAATTGATTACGAGGCGGAAGTATGGGATCACTCTTATGGTCAAGAAGTAAGTGTCGGGTGCACCTATTTTTCAATGAGCATTGATTTAGAAGATGAGGATGATTATATGGAGCGTTATCGGCAGGCCAATCTCGAGGCGTATGGGGTCGATACGAATGTTTTTATTAGTATTCAATTTAAATCGTACATCTTTGAGATCGGATGGGTAAAATTTCTCGAAGTCATTGAAAAGCTGTTGCGCTTAAACAATCTGGATTTGCTTGTTTTGGACGACACCTCGTATCCTTTATTCAAAAGAGTTCAAGGGCGTTTGCTGATAAATAATCATTTAGATTATCGGACATGGTTTGTGACAAAGGAAAACCTGGCGCTGTTGAATTATCCTTATGAAGAGGAGGCTTTCTAGAGAGGGTGAGTCATATCCATTCGCAAAATGGATTCGGCCTGTTCCTCACGGGCATCATCGCTGACCATCTTCCTTCAATGTCTCTATCCTACTTTTCCTCCGTTGTTTATTCACCTATACAAAAAAACCAGCCTAAGCTGGTTTTTTCTTCACCTGACAGCATCGAGGCTAGAGCAGGATCTCCTTTTCTCCGATGCTACACATAAAGCTGCACATCCTTCTGCGCTTCAATGACGGGAATATATGCGAAGTGTCTGAAAATATCCCCAGGGTGCGGGACGATCAACGGGCCCCACGAAGGGTTGGCATCATGCATCATTTTCAGCAGGGTGACCATCCGTTGGAAGACGATTTCCGGATTCGCGTTTTTGGATAGAGCTTCTGTAACGGCGGCCGCGATGACATGCGCCGCATAGAAGCCATCTCTATATAGAGTGGGAAGCGGCGTGCCCGTGGTTTGTAATAAAGAGCGTAAAGCAAGGGTGATTTGCTCATCCCGGTCTCTCCAGTTTTGAATCTGGCTGAGGCTGGTATGCTCCAGGCTTCTGAGCTTGGTCTTCATGATCGTTTCCGCCACAATCCGGGCCGATTCCCTGGCTGCGTTCGCGTCGACGGCGCGATTCTCCAGGCGAATCGAGGCCAGGTCTTTGTCGGCTTCCGCGAGAATCACGCGCTGCCACTCCTGGGCCCCGGAGAACTCCAAAAGACCGGTCGCATAGGCTCCCAAATACCCCCTTAGAATGTCGGCGGGGTGGGGGTCATCGGTCGGCCCGATGTTTCTAAGCGCCGCTTTTCCCGTAAACGCGGCATTCATCCCCCGAAAATAACCGACCAGCCCGATGGCGGCCGCGGGTCCGGCGTTTAATACGCCGAGCACGTCCGATGCGGTTTCGTCGATTCGGGACGCCCAATAATCGGGCAGATTGTGGCCGACGTTAGCCCGGTTCAGTTCATTCCAAACCGTCTGTGAAAGTTCCTCCAGCAAGCCGATATCCGCATGAAGAATGTCGTGGCCGCATACCTCATGAGGCAGGCTGGGCCAGGAGAGGACCCCGGCATTGGCGTGGATGGGCGGCAGGCTGACGATGGCGGCTTGCAGGTCAAAGACCGAAGTGGCGTCGACCGGCCAGGTGTAGGGACCGCTTTCCGGGCTTCCCCATTTCACAAGCGCCGGAATGACGCTTAGGTCCGGCGGCTTCACGCCTACACGGTCGGCGGCGCTCAGGAATCCGTCGTACAGGTCGCTGACGACCTCTTGAAAAGCATCCGTAGCCAGCGGGAAATAACCTTCGCCGTGCTGAAGAATGGCTTGGGCGATATCCAGCATCAATCGGGCGTTGGAATTCCGTTCGGGATCGCGGATCAGAATGTCTACGAAGCCCCGCGGCCCCAGCTCGTCCAATTTTCGCAGGAAGGGCTTGACCGCCGTTTCCTGATAAAGCTTGGGCAGCTTGTCCTTGACCGCTTCCAATCGGCCCCGAAGCTCGTGAAAGTCGGTTGGCGGCTCAGGGGACTGAAGCGGGGTCAAAACCGCTCTTCTCACATCTTCGATGCAAACCGCCAAATTGGAAATGTCCACCGTATTTACGGCGATCCGGTTCGTCACATTTTTATTGTATAACTCTTGCAAATCAATACCTCCTTTTCGTTCATTGGGAATCGGAAGTATTTTTTACCAAGAGACTTTACAATATGCGTTTCACATGATGGCGGCCATCGTTGTTGTGAGTGATGGAATAAGCCGCGGAGTTTGCGAGCGCCATCATCTGGTCGAATGAAAAAGCGGGCTCATACTGCCGGATCAACAACGCCATCGTAATCCGGTGGGTAATGAGCAGGAATCCTTCATGGAGACCCAACAATTCCCGGGTCAGTTCAAGCACCCTTGAGGCCGCTTCCCGGTTGGATTCCCCGTTAGGGAACCTCAAATCCATATTTTCATCATGCTTGCGCAATTCGTCCAGCAGGACGCTCCGGTCCTCAGGGGCATTGCCCAAATTGCGCTCCACCAATCGCGGGTCCGTTATCATTTCCTTTTCCAATCTCCGTGCCAAAAGAACGGCGGTTTGTCCCGCACGCATGTAAGGGCTGGCAACGATCCGGCTAAAGTCGGTGAGACCTTGTTGAATCAGTAAATCTACCAAGTGCTCCACTTGTTCGATTCCTTTAAGCGTCAATGGAGCTTCGGGTTCGTTGCCGGAAGCTTCACCATGGCGAATTACATAGAAAGTTTGGGACACGATCGACACTCCTTCAGCGGGAAAATAACTTTTTCTAAAGATTCGTAGTATGTACCAATGGATAAATGAGTATCCGGTTATAGGAATTGCAATAAGAATACTATTGGATGGTTTGTCATTATTTGCTATTATGTCGTTATTACAATCGTGAATCAGGAGGCCTATTTTATGACATTTAGAAAAAGCATTTTAACAGTCTCGTTATTGATGTTGGCCAGTCTTTTGTTATTACCCGGGCTCTCTTCCGCTGCGCCTAAAGCCTTCTCGAAAGGTATCTTTGAGGAGGAAAGCAACATATACCGAGTAAACGACCAGAAAGTTGTCGCTAAAGTAGGGAATGAGGTCGAGTTGATTGACCTTGTTCAAGGGAAGCTTGTTAAGACATTAAGTACCGATCAAAAGGTCTTGGACATAAGTATTTTAAACCAACCTACGAAGATTATCATTTTAACTTCTACCCGTACCCATAAAATCCAAAAGCACATTTTTAATGATCAGGGTGTTGAATTAAGTCAGGTTCAATACCCGCTGACCCTCCCCAAAGACGCACAAGTGAAATGGTCAGCTCCCGCGAACAAAGTAAATGAACGGTTGATGGTGAGACAAGGAAATCATTTTTCTCTCTACGAAAGTACCGGGAAAGCGCCTATCCTTAAATTTGATGCTACTGTGGACAAAGGAATCTATGAATATATGAATATCGTGGATTGGGATTTTGACAAATTCCCGTATTTAGTCATTAAGTATTCGGGTGAACGAACGATGGCGATTGACTATATGGTCAAAATTTTTAACTTGAATAATAAACAAGCTATAGATGTAGGGAATCTGGAGACCGACACCCATTTGAAAATAAATCAGCAAAATAGGCTGGAACTATGGAATTCCTATACTTACTCCGACATCACGCCTCCTAATGCGGTTCAACCTGACCCGCTTAAAGAGCAAACTTTTCACGCGTTGTACAGTTTAGAAACCGGTAAACCTCTTCTATCCAACCAATCGAAATTTGATCAGGTAACCGGCCAACCTTCCGGATGGGAGACGCAGGTGGTAGGGCAGTATGTATTCGTTCAAGACTTAAGTACACGTGCATGGAGTTTGTATCAATCGAACGGAACCCTATTAGCTGCCCAAAAGAGTGGGCTGGAGGCGGAGGCGAAATTTTTAAATTACAACAGCAGGAATCAAACGGCCTACTTTTTAGTTTCCGATGGTAAATCGTCGGCCCTCCGGCTTAAGCCGGTGAAACTTTAACAATAAGCTCAATGGGTTATTTGTGAGCAAACGAATAGCCTGAGAGGCCCGGATGGTGGAAAATAAGGCAAAATACGATACGAAGGAGTTGTTGTCTTTGCCAACCCATCCATCGATCGGTGTTATTCTGGCCCAAATTGGAACGCCGGCTAGGCCTGATGCGAAGGCGGTGCGCTCTTATTTGCGGCGATTTTTGTCGGACCGGAGAATCGTTGACCGGAGTCCCTGGCTGTGGCAGCCGATCCTCCAGGGAATTATCCTTCGGACGCGGCCCCGAAAGTCGGCCCGATTGTACCGGCAAATTTGGACGGAGGAGGGGTCCCCGTTGTTGGTGCACTCCTTCCGCCAACAATCCGCTTTACAGGACAGATTGGGGCCGAAGTTTCAAGTGGAGCTGGGATTGGCATACAGTGAACATAGCATAGAGCGGGCCATGCTGCGCATGGAGCAAGCGGGAATCGGTCGCGTTCTCGTGGTCCCGCTGTTTCCCCAGTATTCTTCAACGACAACGGCTTCCGTCTATGATCAGGCCTGTTTTGCCGCGCTTGGCCGTACGGGTTCCAAGGCGCCGACCCTTAAGCGGCATGTTCCGACGCTCCGATTTGTAGAGCCCTATTATAAGGACCCGGGATATATTACTGCGATGAAGGCGCACTTGCTCCGCCATATGGAGCGGTTGAATCGGGAGCCGGATCGGGTCGTGCTGTCTTTTCACGGAATTCCGAAGCGTTATGCGGACACAGGAGATCCTTACCCCGAACATTGCATGGAGACGGCGCGGCTGCTCGCTGAAGCGATGGGCTGGCGGGAGAACCGGTGGCAGGTGGCGTTTCAATCCCGGTTCGGCCCGGAGGCGTGGGTGGGACCTTCCACGGACGACGTGATCGGAAGTTTGGCGGAACGCGGAGTCGCCCATCTTCTGATCTTTGCCCCCGGCTTTGCGGCCGATTGCTTGGAGACGCTGCATGAGCTGGATATCGAAGGGCGGGATCACTTTTGTGCTTCCGGCGGGCGGACTGAACAGTTTCATTACGCCCCCTGCCTGAATGACCAGCCGGAATGGCTGGATTTCTTGGCGGGATTGGTTGAGCGGAATGTCGGGGGATGGGAGTGACTGGGGTGACGTGAAAATCACCGCAATCATAGCGGCCGCACTTTTTCCGAAAAGTACGACCGCTTCCCCCGCACAACCCTTGGGGCTGGATGAGTTAGTCTGTGTGTGCTATAGCGCTGATTTCGATCAACTGCTCGGGGAACGCCAGGTAGGTTACCCCGATGAGACTGCCGGCCGGCCGGTGTTGTCCCATGTATTCCTTAAACAGCCGGATAACCGGCTCGGCATGCGCCTCCGCGTTGGTCAGATAAACCTCCACATAAGCGAGGTTCGCTCGGTTTACGCCGAATTCCCTCAGCACGCGATCAAGGTTCTCTAGGGTTTGTCTCGTTTGGGCCTCGATGTCGCCCTCGCCAACGAAGACTCCTTTCGTATCGTGGGCAAATTGCCCCGAAATGTAGATCGTTCCGTTGACGCTATAGCCCTGGGAGATGCCGTGATCCCAAAGGTCGTGATTGTACGTTTTTACTTGCGCCATTTTATTCGCTCCTTTTATCTGAAATTAAGCTCAGTATAAAAGGGGAGCACAGACAAAAGAAGTACGCACTTTTGGGATAGCTACTTTCAGAAAGGATAGTGCGGATGCGGAGAAAGGCTGATGATAAAGGGTTTTTGGAGGGGATGGGATGAAAAATGTTTTTGAAGCGGACCATCACCGGAAGGCTTCATTGACCTTTCGATTAGAATAGGAGTTGCAGGATGAAGACCACCTATCCAGGTGGTCTTTCCGCATTTTAATGTGGGATGGATGCGACGAAACTCTTGTTTGACAGGAAACGGGCAATGATCCATTCGGCGAAGATCAGATTGGGAATCCAGCAGAGCCAGGCGATCGCGCGGTAATAAGTGTTAAAGTCTTTGAATCCAAATAAAAGCATGCATATCGGCAGGTAGATTCGCAGTGTCACCGCTGCCAAGGTTAGGGCGTAATTGCGGAGCATCCACCGCTCGTGGCGCTGCGGATCGCGTTTCACCACAATAGATTGAAGCGCCATGATCAGGGTGTAGATCCAGGATAGCGACAATAACAGGAAGGCCAGGGTCGAAATCCAGCCGCCTGTGGCTTTGAAAGCCACGAAGATACCAAACAACCCCGAAAAGAGAACGCAACCACTATACACTTTGCCGATGATGCGATGCCATCCTATGTGTTTTTTTCTGAAGGATGCAATGAACTGGAACCAGCCGGTCGCCAAAGCGATAATCCCGGTAGCGATGTGTAGGTAGAGCAGTATGTAGTAGATGTTGGACAAGTGTATATGTTGGCTGATTTTGTTTATAATGAGCCCTGCCGAGGAGGCCCCCATTATAAAATATTGAATCCCTAAATATGTACTTACGCCCAAAGCAAGCACTGCCGTGATAATGATCCAAGTGCGCATGGATTGTGTTCGAAACATGAGTTTCCTCCTAGTGTCGTTTTAAGTTTACCGGCGTTTATGATTATAACGGAAACCACCCCGGCAGGAACTGGACCCCAGGTGGGGGGAACGCCAGTCGGAGGGTTGGTTTCCTTGTTAAAGAGCTTATTCGAATCATAGTTTTAAGGCAAAGTTGTTTAGTCAGCTTGTCTGAGGCAATCTTAACTAAGCAGGATGACTACAACAAATTAGTTGATCGCACAACCCAAAGAAGTCACAGATGGGTCCTGTATGTTATAATTTGGATGTACAACTCATTGGCTAATAAGGGCGGTCGGCTAGTCTCCCGAGGGGAGGTGATGCCTGTGGAGGTAAAGGACGCTTTGACACTGATGGTTGATTTCGGAATGTTCATTATCGGACTTCTGACGTTGATCGTTGGAATCATTGCGCTGACCCAAAGCAAAAAGAAATAGACCGCCCACAGGAAGGTTCGGTCTATTTCTGTTCCAGCTTTCCGCAGCCGGCCGCTCTTAAAAGCGGTGTTGTGCAGAGGGATCGTGTTAGCCGCACGATCCCTTATTTCTATTCTTATCTTATCATACCCCGTTTTAGTCCTCAATCCAACCTATATTTACGCTCTTCGCCTCAACCGGCTTTGCCGAGCAGGAAGCTGGCGATCAGAATGACGAAGACGACCGCGGTGATGAGGACAAAGCGGTAGTCTTTTTCCGCCCAAAAGACAAACAGCGAAACGAACACGCGAAATACCGGGGTCAAGATCAGCAGGAGCAGTCCCGTCTGAATGATGGCGACTGATTTCATGGCCAACAATCCTGTCACGATGTCCCCGAAGTTGGTAGGGAAGGTATCTCCCGGATAGCCGCTGTCTCCCGTCACCAAGAACAGCACCAGGCCGGTGATGATGACCGCGGCCGCCACGAGGACGCCGATTCGCAGCATTTTGCTGATCACGAGTTCCACCGCGAAGGCGCGTTGATTTTCTGCCGGATGGCCTTCGTTCATGTTAACCCCTCCATCCCTGATAGATCATTTGGCAGGCGATATACACCATGACCGGAACGAACAGCTTGCGTATGGTTTTGCTTTTCAGACGCTGCATGATTCGCGACCCGACGGTCGCTCCGACGAGAACGCCCAGCGCTACCGGAGCGGAAATGACCGGAATGATGTCTCCGCGCAGCAAATAAATGCCCGCGCTGGCCGCCGCCGTGACCCCCATCATAAAATTGCTGGTGGCCGTGGACACTTTCAGCGGCATTTTCATAAACACGTCCATCGCCATCACTTTAAAGCTGCCGCTGCCGATGCCCAGTAAGCCGGAAACGACGCCCGCTCCGTACATGACGCCGAAACCTTCGTAAACCCGGTCGACGTTATAGGCCACGTTCTTGCCGACCGCCTTGTCGTAATACTCTCCCTGCAGTCCAAGCTTCTCCGCGACGGGATGAAGCGGGACGCCCACCGGGATTTCTTCCTTGCCCTTTTTGATCATGGCGTAGGCCGAATAAAGCAGCAGCAGCGCAAAGATGAAATATAAAAACTGCGGCGCGATCAGCGCCCCGAGAAAGGCGCCCGTTATGGCCCCTACGGTTGTGGCGATTTCCAGAAACATGCCGACCCTTAAATTGGTGATCCGGTCGCGCAGGTACGCCACGGCCGAACCGCTTGACGTGGCGATGACGGAGATAATGCTCGCTCCAATCGCATGATTGATGTCGACGCCAAACAGCAGCGTGAGCGCAGGCGTAACGATAATGCCTCCCCCGAGCCCCAGAATCGATCCCACGATTCCCGCCAATATGGCGATCATAAAAATTTCGATGACGGTTGTAGTCAAAAACTGCATCCCCTTTCTTCGTGCGATAAGCAGAAAAGTCATGATTTCACAGGCTTTTCTGCCAATTGCAAAAATAACGGCCCGTTCCTTTCAACAGTTTCCAAGTATAACACTTTACATTTCGGACTTCACCCTGAAATTCCGAAAAGATCTGCCGATTTTTTGAAGAGCGGGCAACCGCATGAAACGTCTCCGCGTTAGTCTAACCCCTATTCCGCGTTTCATTGAAATATACAATTTCCAAACACTGTATATTTTTTAAACAATCGTTCCCAATTGTACATATACTTTGTCATTTATTTACAGTATTCTGAAATCGCATCGGCGTCTTGGCAGTTTCGATTGAATCCGTGAAAAGCAAAGGAGGCACTAGGATGGGAAGTTTTGTGAAAGACCCGAAGGCGATTAGGAAGTTCCAGGAACGGCGGAAAACTTTTTATGCGGCGGAGGTTCTCACGGTTTATTGGGAGACCCGGCGGGAAATCGTTGAACGAATCCTTCCGGTACCCTTAAAAGCGGCGCAGCGGCCGCTGGTCCATGCTTTCGTCGCGCATTACCCCAGAACCAGCTTCTCGCTTCCTTACCGGGAAGCGGCGTTATTCGTACTCGCCGACTATCGTGGGGAGCTTGGAACCTATTGCTTATCCATGCTCGTGGATGATGATATGGCGATGGGGCTCGGAAGGGAGATCTGCGGGTTCCCCAAGAAAATCGCGAGTATGGAGTTGAGCAAGAACGGGAATCTCGTCGAAGGAACGGTGAGGCGGCATGGAATCGATATTTTTCGGGTTCAGGCGAATTTGGACGGGAAGATGAACGCGACAGACGGACAGAGGATGATTGAGGATTACTATGGCCAGGATTTGGCGGTTTTTAATATAAAATACACCCAGGCGATCGACGGCAGCGGATTTGATTTGAAACCGATGCTGGTCAAACAGCACACGGCGGTGGATGTCCGTACGCGCCGGACGGGGGCCGCCGAGGTCAGCATGGCGGACTCGCCGCATGATCCGTGGGCGGAGTTGGAAGTCGTCAACTTGTTGGGAGGGGTATACACGGTAAGCGATACGGTTCTTTTAAAAGGGACGATGCTTGAGCAGCTGAAACCCGAGGAATTCCTGCCATATTCTTATCTGAGATGGGATTGGTGGGAGCCTGCTCCCGGAGAAGGAGGGCCTGGGACATTATGATGCATCCGTTTGATTTAACCGGCAAATCAGCCATCGTAACCGGCGGTTCCGGCGGGATTGGCTTTGAAATCGCCAGAGCGTTGGCTGCGCAGGGGGCCGATGTGGCTCTGTTGGACAAACGAACGGAATGTCTGGAGGCCCGGGCGGAGGAGATTCGTTCTATGGGAAGTAAGGCGCTCTCCGTCAAATGCGACGTCACGGATGAAGAGGAGGTAAGGGCGGCCGTCAACAGAGTGATCGACAGTTTTTCTAAAATCGACATTCTCGTGAATAACGCGGGTGTTGCCGGGGCCGGTTCGGTCGATCAAGTGGAAGAATCCGCATGGGATGCGGTGGTTGATCCGAATCTGAAGGGCATCTACCTCATGTCCAAGTATGTGGTCAAACATATGAAGGAAAGAAAATATGGGAAGATCATCAACATGGCTTCCGTATGCGGGCTTGTGGGGAGCAAAGCCATTCCCCTTCACGCCTATGCCGCGTCCAAGGGAGCGGTGGTTCAGTTGACGAGAGCTATGGGCGCTTCCTTTGCGCAAGACGGCATCACCGTGAATGCGATCGGTCCAAGCCTGTTTCGAACGGACATGACCGAAGCCGCCCTGTTCAAGGATGATTTTCTAAACCTGTACAACGAGTTGTGCCCCGCGGGGAGACCCGGAAATCCCGAGGAACTGCATGGGGCGGCCCTGTATTTCGCCTCGGAGGCTTCCAGCTATACGACAGGCCAAACCCTGTTCGTGGATGGCGGCTGGTCGGCCGTGTAATCCGTACACAAACGCACCTTCTCTCATATGATGTGGCAAAGAGAGGAGGTGTCGTATGAAAAAAATTCCCGTAAAGGGTTATTTGATGGACCATCATGATGACGACTCAACCCATGCGCATAAGCTGTTTATTACGTCTTGGGACGGCCGACCGGTACACACCCATCCCTTCAAGGGCGTGACCTCCTTCGAAGTCGGCCATCACCACCACTACGCGGGGGTTACGGAACCGGCTCCCAGCGGTGTGCCGCATGTGCATGGGTATTTTGCGGTGACCTCTTTTAACGATGGGCATAAGCATGTCATCCGAGGAAGAACCGGACCGGCCATTCCCTTACCGAACGGCGGCCATGTCCACCGCTTTGAAGGGTATACGACGTTGGATGGACGTATCCCTCATGTACATGCCTACGAGGGCACGACGGGTAACGAATCTTGATCGAAAACATGTAGGCAGCGTCAAAAAGGCCTATTTCCCTTAACTATCCGGGGAAATGGGCTTTTTTGCTTGGTGTGATAAACATCACCGTAATCAAATATAAAATTTTAAATAATAGGGATATCAGCTATAGTGTTATAAGTGATTTATAAAAAGGAGGCATGCGATCATGGCAGTCCAACGTGGCCCCGTGGCGCAGGATTTTATAATTGAGCGTGTGACCGATTTGTTCCCGTGCCGGGTCTTGTGGAGTGAAGGGCGTCCCTGCCTGGAGTATGACCGTCAGGAAGAATTGGACCGGATCGAGGAATACGTCAAAGCCACTTTCGGGGTAGAGCTGCTGGATGTGTTTTTTACTACCGTGGAGAGTCTTCCGCCGGAGCTTTGACCGATGCTGGCTTGGTTTTTTTTGCGGTTGAACGGATAGTTTAATAGAATAGAACATCATTTTCCATAAAACCCGCTCACCGAGCGGTTTTTTGCATCATAGCCCCCGTAAATCAAAGTGCCCAGCACAACTTTCCAACCCCTCCAACTCCAAAAAGATGCAAATCTGCAGGTATTTAGGCCGATTCACGAGCGGATGCGAAAAAAGATGCAAATCTGCAGGCTTTTCTAGCGATTTTAGAGAAACGAGCCGGTTTCGTCGAAAATTCCTGCAGAATCGCAGAAATTTTCAATTTTTTGTCCCAAACAAGAAAAAAACATGCAGATATGCAGGAATTCGATGCGATCCAGGTTCTTTGATGGACACTAGCACCCTGCACAAAAAATCAATGCCCGATTTTCGGCGGAAGCTTTTTTTCGGAAACGTTATAATCGGAGTATATATTGTGAAGGAGTCACCACATCAACAACCGCAAGAAAAAAGGAGGAGCAGGATGATCCCGGCCGACCGGAAACAAGTGTATTATCAGGCGCTGATCGATAAAAAGTCCGAGTATGAAGGAATTTTCTATGTCGGAGTGAAGACAACCGGTGTCTTTTGCCGGCCGACATGTCCGGCGAGGAAACCCAAATTCGAAAATTGCGAATTTTACGAGACGGCCAAGGAAGCCCTGTTGGCCTCATTCCGTCCCTGCCAACGCTGCCGCCCTTTGTCCCATCCGAACCATGTTTCGGAGCTTGTACGCAAGTTGGTCGAAGCGGTCGAAGAAAACCCGGAACACCGCTGGAGAGAGGAAGACTTCCGGAGATTGTCGGTCGATGCTTCAACGGCCCGCCGGCAGTTTAAGAAGAGGTTCGGTATGACGTTTGTCGAATACGCGAGAGCCCGGCGAATGGGGATGGCCTTAAAACAGATCCGGGCCGGCAGCGCGGTGATCGATGCCCAGCTATCCACGGGCTATGAATCGGGCAGCGGATTTAGGGATGCATTCTCGCGGATCATGGGGGCCGCCCCCGCCCAACTGGGGGAGCAGCGGATTTTGAAGGCTTCCTGGTTGGACACGCGTCTGGGTCCGATGGTTGCCATCGCCGACGAACAGGCTCTGTATCTGCTCGAGTTTGTGGACCGGAGAGGACTGGAACGCGAGATCGAACGGTTGAGAAAGCGGACGAAAGCCGCGATCATTCCGGGCAGCACACCGCCGATCGAATCCATTGAGAGGGAGTTGACGGACTATTTTGCAGGCCGGTTAACGGAATTCAAAACACCGGTGACCCTGCTGGGCTCCCCTTTTCAGAAGGAAGTGTGGGACCAATTGCGAAAAATCCCGCCGGGGCAGACCACTTCGTATGCCCATCTCGCCGCGGGAATGGGGAAGCCGAGTGCCTACCGCGCCGTAGCCCAGGCCAATGGAGCCAACCAGTTGGCGATCCTGATTCCCTGTCACCGCGTAATCAATTCGAACGGCGAATTGGGCGGCTATGGGGGAGGGTTGTCGAGAAAGCAGTGGCTGCTGGACCACGAGAAGCTGGGCGTGGCAGAGTAAAAACGGGTTTATGTTCCTTAGGCCGAGTGCTATTGTTATATAAAACAATACATAAAAAGTAGGTGCCTGATGAAATATCATGTTTTTATCTATGAAGGCTACGTCAGCTTTGAAATTATGCCTGCGACATATTTTCTGAAAACCAGGGGGGGACATCATAACCGTAGGCGTCTCCAAAGCGCCGGTCAAATCCTGCGAAGACTTTACGGTTCTCCCGGATGTGGGGCTGGAAGAGGTCACGGCGGAGGAGATTGGGGTTTTCCTTCTGCCGGGAGGCGATTTGGAACCTTGGGCAAACCACCTTCCTTTGCAAAAACTGCTTCGGGAGCTGATCTTCAGGAACAAGGTGGTCGCGGGCATCTGCTCCGCCGCGGAACTGGTCAAGGCCGCGCATCAAGCGGCGCGGGGACCGGATGGAGCGGAGCCCGCCATCGTTCGCAACGGGGTGGAGATTGCCGGGAATATCGTGACGGCTCCGCCGCATAAATATGTCGACTTCGCTATCGAGCTGGGGCGGGTTCTGGACATTTACAAGGATGACGACGATTTCGAGGAGACGATCCGGTTTTTCAAGAAGTTTGAAGCGGAGTAAATCGTGGTAAGCACCCTTTAAGATGTTTTTTTGTCTCCCTCGCTTGATAGAGAGGTGACATTTTTTTGAATTCATCTGATTTAAATCATGAAGACTTTATGAAGTTGCTTGTAATTGAGAATGGTTCGCATATAATAATTAGTATAAATATAAAGTATAGCAAGTTAAGGAAACGGGATACACTACCTTAAACTACTATGCTTATAACGAAACCAAAATAACAGGAGGTACATTTAATCATGTCATTGATTGGAAAAGAAGTCCTGCCCTTTAAAGCACAAGCTTACCACAACGGAAAATTCATCGAGGTGACCGAGGCTGATCTGAAAGGAAAATGGAGCATTTTCTGCTTCTACCCTGCGGATTTCACTTTCGTCTGCCCTACCGAGCTTGAGGATCTGCAAAATCAATACGCTACGCTGAAAGACCTGGGTGTTGAAGTCTACTCGGTTTCGACGGATACGCATTTTGTACACAAAGCATGGCACGACAGCTCCGAGGCGATCGGCAAAGTTACTTATATCATGATCGGCGACCCTTCCCACACGATCTCCCGCAACTTCGATGTGCTGGTTGAAGAAGAAGGCGTTGCTAACCGCGGCACGTTCATCATCGATCCGGACGGCGTGGTTCAAGCGATTGAAATTACGGCGGAAGGCATCGGCCGCGATGCAAGCACGCTGATCGACAAAGTCAAAGCCGCTCAATATGTACGCAACCATCCAGGCGAAGTATGCCCGGCGAAATGGAAAGAAGGCGGCGAAACCCTGAAACCAAGCCTTGATCTTGTAGGCAAAATCTAAGGAGCGTTAAAATCATGAAACTGGATGCAGATATTAAACAACAACTAGAACAGTACCTCCAGCTCATGGAAGGCAACGTTCTGCTGAAAGTCAGTGCAGGAAACGATTCTGTATCCAACGACATGCTGGACTTGGTTCAAGAACTGTCCAGCATGTCGGACAAAATTTCAGTTGAACAAACCTCCTTGCCCCGCACTCCGAGCTTTAGCGTCAATCGCGTGGGGGAAGACACGGGCGTGACCTTTGCTGGGGTACCGTTAGGCCATGAATTCACCTCTTTGGTGCTGGCTTTGCTGCAAGTGAGCGGAAGACCGCCCAAAGTGGAACAAAGCGTTATTGATCAAATTAAAAGCATCAAAGGCGAATACCACTTCGAAACCTATGTCAGCCTGACCTGCCATAACTGCCCGGATGTGGTGCAGGCCCTGAACATGATGAGCGTTCTGAATCCCGGGATCACCCACACGATGATTGACGGCGCGGCATTTAAGGAAGAAGTGGAACGCAAGGAAATTATGGCGGTGCCGACGGTTCATTTGAACGGGGAATTTTTCGAGAGCGGACGGATGTCCATCGAAGATATTCTTGGCAAATTGGGGACTTCGGACGCATCGGAATTCGAAGGCAAAGAGCCGTATGACGTATTGGTCGTCGGCGGCGGGCCTGCCGGGGCCAGCGCGGCGATCTATGCGGCGCGTAAAGGCATCCGGACCGGTGTGGTGGCTGAGCGTTTCGGCGGACAAGTGAACGATACGCTGGGCATCGAGAACTTTATCAGCGTGAAGTACACGGAAGGTCCGAAGCTTGCGGCCAGCCTGGAGGAGCATACGAAAGAATACGGCGTCGACATCATGAAGGGACAGCGTGCCAAGCGTCTGGAGAAGAAGGAACTCGTCGAAATTGAATTGGAGAATGGCGCTGTACTGAAAAGTAAGACCGTCATCATCTCCACCGGGGCTCGTTGGCGCAACCTTGGCGTACCGGGCGAAGCGGAATTCAAAAACAAAGGCGTGGCGTACTGCCCGCACTGTGATGGTCCTCTTTTTGCGGGTAAGCATGTTGCCGTTGTCGGCGGCGGGAATTCCGGGATTGAGGCGGCGATCGATCTCGCCGGGATTGCGGAGCATGTCACGGTTCTGGAATTTATGCCGGAATTGAAAGCCGACTCCGTCCTGCAGGATCGCCTGAACAGTTTGCCGAATACGACCGTCCTCAAAAACGCTCAAGTGAAGGAAATCACAGGTGACACCAAAGTAAACGGGGTAACTTACATCGAGCGTGCGACCGGAGAAGAGAAGCACATCGAACTTCAGGGCGTATTTGTCCAAATCGGTCTGGTGCCGAATACGGATTGGTTAGACGATACAGTAGAGCGCACCCGTATGGGCGAGATTGTCGTGGATAGTCACGGCATGACCAACGTTCCCGGCGTATTCGCAGCAGGGGATTGCACCCATACTCCTTATAAGCAGATTATTATCTCGATGGGATCGGGCGCGACAGCGGCCCTGGGCGCATTTGATTATATGATCCGGAATCAATAGAGTTTTAGTTGAATTATTAGGCGAATTAGCGGGAGGGTATTCCGCTAATTCGCCTTTTGTTCGACATACAAAGAGGCGCCTAGAGTGCTTCCAAACTTCCAACTCCAAAAGGATGCAAATCTGCAGGAATTTTAGGACGATCTCCGAGGGGATGGGGAAAAAGGTGCAAATCTGCAGGAATTTCTAGCGATTTTAGAGAAACGAGCCGGTTTCGTCAAAAATTCCTGCAGATTTGCAGGAATTTTGAAATTTTGGGCTCCGAACAAGAAAAAACATGCACATATGCAGGAATTCTAATCAAGGATGTCTGAAGGGGGACTAGTAATAATCGCACCCCTACAGGGGTAGGCAAAAGCGGCAACGGCATACTTGAACGTAGTGAAAGCTAGCGCCTTTAGACGCGAGCCGGTAATAAAGGCTTATAGCCTAAGAGCAAACCACCCGTTTGACGGGTGGTTTGCTCTTAGGCACCCAATGAACGGGATGAAATTCCCGTTCATTGGGTGCCGTTTCTTTTAGCGTAACTTACAGTTTCCAAATCCGATAGAGAATCACCGCGGCTTCCGCACGGGTGAGCAGGTCGTTCGGCGCGAGCTTGCCGCCCTTGCCGTTGAGGATGCCATGCTTCACCAGGGCGGCGGCGCTGTCTTTGGCGGAACCGGTCAGACCGGCGGCGTCCGGGTAAGCGTCCAGCGTTCCGCCTCTTTCGAGCGGATTGCCGTCGGCCGCCAGCGCGCGCGCCACCAGTTCCATCATATCCCGGCGGGAAAGCTCGCCGCCCGGTCCAATGCCGCTGCCGATGTTCTCTTCAGCCGTCCCCTTTAATTCAAGAACCCTGACAAGGGCGGCGATGAAATCCGCTTTTTTGATCGGCTCGGCGGGAGCGAAGCGGCCTGGGCTTCCCACGCCTTTCAGGACATCCCGCGCCGCCATAGCTCCAATAGCCGATTTGGCCCAAGGGACATGATCGAGATCGGCAAAAGCCAGCGGCACGTAGGCCACGGCAAAGGTTCCCAGCCGGGTCGTCTCAAATACAACCGCTCCCGCTGCCGCATCATAGCGTCCGTTCGGAAGGGGCACGGCACTGCCGTCCTCATTCATGTACAAAACCACGAGCTGATCCGAGCTGCCCGGCTCTTCGCCAGCCGGAGAGTAAGGAATGGACACAACCCAAGGCGTTTCGCCTTCGGGGTCATCCCAACGGAGAACTTTACCGTCGGCTTTCATCCCCAGTTCGATGACCGGCCGATCGCCAATCCTTTCGCGGACCGTGACATCCGAGCCCTCCGCACCCTCCGAACCCTCCACTGAAGCTTTGCCTACACGGACGGTTACTTGTTTGGCGTTCGCCGCGGCATCCGGCAGCAGGCTGCCCGGGATCTCTATCGAAGCCGGTTCGGTGTCGAGCAAAATCGTAAATGCCCCTTGGCTTCTTAACCCCTGCACCGGCAGCTGCACTTCATACGAAGCTGCGCCTTCCCGCTTTGGAACTTCAATCTTAATCTGTTTTTTCCCGTTGGCCGTCGCAGCGGATTGCTCGAGCGCTTTCTGCAAATGGCCGCTGGAGATGGCCGCTGTGGCCAGGCCGTCAACGACCTTCGTCTCCGGCCGGATCACGCCGTTGACGGGTTCAGCGCCTCCCGGCTGCGGGGCGGAGCTGCCAGGGCTGGCACTACCGCCGCTATTGCCCCCGGAGCTGCCGCCTCCACCGCTGTTGCCGCCCCCGTTATTCGGATCGCCGGGTTTCCCCTTCAGGGTAACCACGCCGAAGACGGAGGTGTCCTGATACGCGTTCCCGGTCGTGTCGTTCCAGGTGGCCACGCTTTGGCGGGCACCGTCTTTCGCGTCGTTGATCTGTACGTCCAAGCCGATGCCCTTGTCGTTATTCGGCGTGATTGTTTTGAACGGAATCTTCACTTCCACCGTGTAATTCGTTCCGGAAACTCGGGCCGCCGAAACGAAACCGTCCGCCCGGCTTTCCGGGCTGAATGAAGCTTGGTTGTCAAAGTTGACGCGGAATTGTCCGTCATCGTTCTGATAGAACGAAGTTTTGGCGTTGTTTTCGTCCAGAAAAATCTCGACGGAATCCTGCTCCCACACATTGGCGCTGCTCTTATCCAATTGCGCGTCACTTACCTCAACGAGCACATACAAATTCCGCTCGTCCCAGAGGGCTTTGGCCGTGCCGGTCGCCCCCTGCCAGGCCAGCTGGTAGCGATCCACCGGCAGGGCGGGTGCCAGGGACCAGACCGGGTCGACCGTTCCGTCGATCACCGGAGTTGCGAAGGCCGCGGTGGAGCGCCGGGAATCCGGCAGTTCGGGTTCATACTCGCGGATGTATTTTGCCGGATCGATCACGCCATAGTAAGCCGGCTTCGCCTGCAGATTCTTGTCGAACAGCAGCGGATTGGACGAGGCCCGCCAACTCGTGCCGTCATCCAGCCCCCAGAACGTAACCCGGCTGATCTGCGCCGCATGGGTCTTGAACAGGTTCATCAACTGGGCATACAGATAGCCTTGAGCTTTCGCCAGATTCTCGGGAAGCCGGTAGTCGCTTCCGGCCTGAACGTCCAGCTCGGTAATGCTGACTTCCACGCCCAAGGAAATAAACTGTTCCAGGGACAGCCGGACATTTTCCGGGTTCGTATTGACGTTGTAATGCCCCTGCATCCCGATCCCGTCGATCAGCAGCTTGCCGTTGTGAGCGGCCGCGTAACTCTCGTTGATCTCTTTTACCATGTGATAGATGGCCTGGGCTTTGTTCCGGTTGTCCTCGTTGTAATCGTTGTAATAGAGCTTGATATCCCAATCGGGATGCTCGTCGAGCACCTCCCGCGCCGCGAGGAAGGCCTGCTCCAGATAGTCGGGACCGATCGCCTGGTACCAGAAGGATTTGCGCAGCGAACCCTCCCAATCGGCGGGATTCGGCGGATTATCGCTCATCGCTTCGTTGACGACGTCCCAGGAAATCACCCTATCGCCGAAATGCTCCACTACCGTTTTGATATGGGTGCGTAAATTCCGCAAAGCCTCCTCCCGGCCCAAGGGGACCGTTTGGCCGCCTTCACCGACGGTGGTGTTCATCCAGGCCGGGGATTGCTGGTGCCATACCAGGACATGCCCGTGCATTTTCATGCCTTCGGCCAGAATTTTATCGACCATGGCATCCGCCGCATCAAAAGTAAACTTTCCCTGCTCCCGCTGCAAGGCGTCCGGTTTCATAGCGTTGCCTGCCGTGGCGGCGTTATGATGCATCTTCAAAAGTTCCAGCCGTACGCCCTCCAGGTCTTCCGCCGAAATGGCGCCCCCGATCAGAAAATCGTCGCGATACGCCTCCTTGACCGGAGTCAGATCCCTTTGAATGTCCGTCGGGTCCGAACCCGTGCTTACCAATTGAATATCGTCGATATAAAAAGACGCGTTGGCGTTATTGGAACTTTCCACATAGATCGTCAAATATTCGCCGCCGACACTGTTATAGCGGTAAGTTCCCTCGAACAGAACCCAGCCGTCGTCCGCGCTGATCGTTTTGGGAGCGAGGGCGACATAATTCGCGCCGCTTCCGCTCCCGACCTGGGTGGACAATTGGAGCTGCGAACTGGCGGGTTCGATCAATTTGACCCAAGCCGAAATTTTGTATTCGCGGCCCTTGTCGACATATTTCTCGACGCGCAAGGACGGGCCGTGCCAGGTGGAGGTCCGGCCCTCTACCTTCAGCGCGTAAGCCCCGCCTTCGGTATGGTTGGCCTCGTTCGTCACGGTCAGCGTTTCGGAACCGGCTCGCCCTTCAAAACCGCCGGTCGTTTGGTCCTCAAACGTAACCGCGGCAAAAGGCAAAGCCGGCTCCCTTGGCGGGTCCTCACCGCCCGAGTCCGCTTTTGCGGTAATTTTTACATCCCCGATGTAAAAAGGAACCTCGGCCCCGGGATCGTTCGACTGAACGCGTAAGGCCGAATCCTTCCCCGTATCGACGGTAAACTCCTTCGTCAAAGTCGCCGCCCGGCCGGGGGTCAGCTCCGCTCCGGCCAACCAGCCGTAGCTGTTCACCGTTTGGAGGTAGACTTGCGCGCCGTCCGGCACAAGTTCCTCGGCGTCCACGTACACGGATACGGTAACCGTATAGGTTTTGCCGTTCTCCAGGCCGATGTCGGCGAATTTGAAATCCGCCGCGTCCCAGTTGTTTGCCCGGTTGCTCACGTACAGGGCCGCTCCGTCCTCGTTTCCGGCAAAAAATTTGCCGCTGACCGGCGTCAGTCGGGCGCCCCCCGCCTGGGTCGCGGCCCCTTGGCCGCCCTCGAATGTCTCATGATACTTCGTGACGGTGCTTTCCTCCTGCGGCGATCCCGCCGCCTGCGCATCCGTCGCCAACCATCCCGACGGAATCAGCAGAATGGCGGCGAGCAGGATCGGGATGATGCGCTTCCTCAATTGACTCATTCCTGGCACTCCCCTCAGTGAAATGAAATGGACTTTCAAACACAAGGTTAAGCGCTTACATAAATAAAGGGCGATCCCTCCTTTCGGTACCAGATCATACCATTTTTTAGGGGCGCGTACCCTATTCAAATTAAAGGACCTGTCGTGAATTTCTTAGGTGAAATGCCTGCGGATGGAAAAGAGGATGATAACTTTTATTAAATTTGTTATTTCAGTACATTGACATTAATAATAACGGATTATAAATTATGGATAATTCAAATGTTGAAAGCGCTTTTAAAAACGTTCTGCAAATCCTCCATACAACCCGCCAGTCCCAGCATCCGAATGAATCCAATCATCCCTTCACCACACGAAATTGCAGGAAACATTTCACCAAGCCGCAGTAATGTCAGAGATGTTTTCAAACGAACTTATTTGAAGACATTTATATAAGTTTGAGCACCTTACAACCGCTTTTTGTTCAGCATGGAATGACGGCGCTGACTGATGTGAAGAGGAGGTGGGAGTATGCCGTGAATTAATTAAAATTTTAACAAATTAAAAACAAAGGCAGGAGAGCAGGGGACAACAAGTGTAAGGTGTTCAAAAAAAATCACTAGTGGGAGGTCCGTGGATGAAGAGGATGTTAATCTGTGTGGTCATTTTCGGCTTGTTTTTTAGTCTCATACCACCGAAGTACGCAGGGGCGGCAGGGGCGGCAGCGGCCAATCTGGCCCGAAACAAACCGGCAGCGGCAAGTACGGTGGAGGATTCCGGCAAATTGGAGGCTATGGCGTTCGACGGGAATCCTTCAACAAGGTGGTCATCCGTTTATGACGATCCGCAATGGATCAGCGTGGATCTGGAAACGGTCCGTGAGATAAACGGGGTCCTGCTGAACTGGGAAGTCGCTTACGGAAAATCCTATCAGATTCAAACCTCCTTGGACAATCATCAGTGGGACACCGTTTATTCCACAACGGAAGGGGACGGGGGAATCGACGAAATTTCCTTTGAAACCAAGCCCGCCCGGTATGTAAGGATGTACGGGACGCAAAAGGGGACGGAGTGGGGCTATTCTCTTTGGGAATTTGAAGTGCACGGTCCGGACGGCATGCCGGATACTACGGCCCCTTCCGCTCCCGCAAATCTTGCCGTCTCCGTCAAAACCGATACGACCGTAACCCTGACTTGGACCGCGTCGACGGACAATATAGGGGTAACCGGCTATGATATTTATCGCGGATCGTTCCTTGCGGGCTCGAGTACCGCGACAAGTTACACCGTAACGGGCTTGACGGCGAACACCGAGTACCGCTTTACGGTCAAAGCCAAAGACGCCGCGGGCAATGTGTCGGAAGCGAGCGGCGAAGTAAGGATTACAACGGACCCGGCATCAATGCGTACCGGGTTTTACATCGACGGGACGACGCTTTACGATGCGAACGGAAATCCGTTCGTGATGAGGGGGATCAATCATGCGCATACGTGGTATAAAGATCAGCTGTCCGCCGCCATCCCCGCGATCGCCGCGACAGGAGCCAACACGGTAAGAATCGTGCTTTCGGACGGCCAACAGTGGTCGAAGGACAGCTTATCCTCCATTCAGAACCTCATTACACTTTGCGAACAAAATAAACTGATCGTCGTGCTGGAAGTCCATGACGGCACAGGATCGGACAGTCCAGCGGTCTTGGAGAACATCGCGAATTACTGGATCGAGATGAAGAACGCCTTAATCGGCAAAGAAAAAACCGTGATCCTAAATATAGCGAACGAATGGTATGGCTCCTGGGATGGGGCGGGCTGGGCCAACGGCTATATTTCCGTCATCCCCAAGCTCCGGAATGCCGGCATCAAGAACACGATTATCGTGGATAGCGCCGGATGGGGACAATATCCACAGTCGATTTTCGACTATGGGACCCAAGTTTTTAATGCCGACCCGCTTCTCAATACGATGTTTGCGATCCATATGTACGAATATGCCGGAGGAAACGCCTCGACTGTAAAGAGCAACATAGATCAGGTATTGAACAAGAATCTGGCCCTCGTGATCGGCGAGTTCGGCATCCGGCATACGAATGGGGATGTGGACGAGGCTACGATCATGAGCTACAGCGAAGAAAAGGGCGTAGGTTATCTCGGCTGGTCCTGGAAAGGAAACGGTTCGGGGCTGGAGTATCTGGACATGTCCCACGATTGGGCGGGCACCAGCTATACCGAGCAGGGGAATATTCTCATCAACGGGCCGAACGGCATCCGGGCGACTTCGGAGATTTGTTCCGTTTTTGATCATGCCCCGTCCGACCGTGAAGCCCCGTCACCGCCAGCGAACCTGACGGGTCTATCGCCGGATTACGCTACGGTAGAGCTTACATGGAGCGCCTCCGCCGATAATGTCGGCGTGACCGGGTATAACGTGTACCAAGACGGAGTTTTGGTGGATATTAGCCCAACTACAACTTATAAAGTGACGGGGTTGAAAGCAAATACGATTTATACGTTTACGGTAAAAGCGGTTGATGCCGCGGGAAACTTATCGGAGGCCAGCGACCCGGTAAGCGTGAAAACCGCGGACAGCCAAGATAAAACGGCGCCTACGGCTCCAGCCAGCCTCACGGTCGTACCTTCCATCACGACGGCGAAGCTGTCCTGGACGGCATCCACGGACAATATCGGCGTGGCGGGGTATCGGGTGTACAAAGACGGGAACATGATCGGCACTAGCCCGATAACCGGTTTTGTCGCTTCAGGCCTGGAAGGGAATACAACGTACACGTTCACTGTGAGGGCTTTTGACGATGCGGGGAATTTGTCGGAGGCCAGCAACGCCGTTACGATAACCACCGGGGACCCGAATCAACTGCCGGTGATCGATCCCGGCATCATTGACGACTACTCGAACTGGTACGTTGGAATAAACGGCGGTGATCAGCCGACGAATCCGACCGAGGCCAAGCTGGCCCCGCTTGAAAACGGCGGACTAACCATGAATTTCGATCTCCAAAAGGAGAATTACCCCAGCTTCCAGGCGGATCCCAGCCCGGCGGCAGACTGGAGTTCTTTTGACTTGATGAACCTTATAGTGACCAATCCCAACTCGGTTGAAATTCAACTGCAGCCGATCGTTAAAGACAGCGCCTGGAGATGGGTGGAGCTCGGTCAGTACATTAAAGTCCCGGCAAAAACGACGATGTTGGCTACCGTTCCGTTGACGGCTCTCTCCGATGAGGAAGTTAATCGGATCATTCTGAGGGTGCAGGGGGGAGGCGGCAATTTAAAAGGCAGCATCCAACTGCATACCGTCAGCTTCGATTTGCCGACGGGTGCCTATGCGGCGACCATTGCCGAGATGAACCGCCCAAAAACCGCAAGTTATTATCCGTGGAACTTTGCGGATTCGGCTTTTGCGGGGAGCATTTCAAGCGGCTTAAATGGAGAGACCGTGTTCGTAAATTACGCCTCCACCTTAAGCGACACGGTGGCGGCGGGCGTGGCGACCGAGACGAAGCCCGGTCTGGGGATTGGAGATGACTGGTCCCGCTATGCGAGCATTTCATCCACCTTAACGAATGACGGCCCCAAGCCGGTTCGCGTGTCCCTGGTGCTCCGGACCGGTACCGGATGGAATTGGGAGGAGACCGGCGGCCAAACCGCAGCCGATCCTTCCGTTGAGCGGGTTATTGCGCCGGGAGAATCAGTGGATGTGACGTACCCATTCAATGCTCCGATCTGGAAGTCCAAAGATACAAACTGGGTGAACAATGCGCCGGTATCCGATCTGACGGACATCCGGGCTATCGCGTTCAAGGTTTATACTGGAACGGGTGAGGCCGTGGAGGCGGGTACCCTGAATATCACGAATTTTGAGGTGAATTTCTAGCAAGTCCCGACAAACTCCAATAAAGGGATAGGAAACAGAGGGCACTCCAAAGGTCATCCGTCGATGGCCGAGGGGTGCCCTTTTCGGGCGGGCCAGGTATATGCTGGGGACAGCCCGTGGCCAAGAGCAGACTAGGGGCCCGTCCTGGGGACAGCATCGTGACCGTGTCCAGGCTAGGGCGGGGCTACTCCGGGCGGGTCAGGGCGCACGAGTCGTACAGCCCGCCTCCCTGTGGAGCCGAGCGCGTCGAGGCGAGTGATAGCGGCCGAAAGAGGCGCTATTTTGTCGAATTTGGCTCATCGGAGGGAAATAGCGGTCTAAAAAGGCCTTATTTTCGTGAAAAACGGGCCAAACCAAGGTTTTCGGGCCCATTCGGTTGAAATAAGGCCTCAAATGACCGCTATTATCCCCGCGGAGCCAAATCGGGCCCGAATAGCGCCCCAAAATGCCGTTAATGCGGCGGCGGCTCGGAGCTTGGCCGGGTGCGTTGCCCGTCTCTGCATCGTACAGCCCGCCCCCCTGCGTGGCCGAGCGCGTCGAGGCGAGTGATAGCGGCCGAAAGAGGCGCTATTTTGTCGAATTTGGCTCATCGGAGGGAAATAGCGGTCTAAAAAGGCCTTATTTTCGTGAAAAACGGGCCAAACCAGGGTTTTTGGGCCCGTCCGGTTGAAATAAGGCCTCAAATGACCGCTATTATCTCCGCGGAGCCAAATCGGGCCCGAATAGCGCCCCAAAATGCCGCTAACGCGGCGGCGGCTGGCTTGCGAAGCTTGGCCGGAGCGCGATGCCCGGACGCTAAAATGCGGCCGGTGGCTAACTCGAAGCTTGGCTAGGGTGAAAAAAGTTTTTCCGGCTTGTCACGGGGGAGCGGCGGTCTTAAGATGGGGATAGTTACTTTAAGGAAGGAACATAGCCTGTGAAATTCCCGAATCCCCACTACCCGAATCTCCGCTACCCGAATCGTCGCTATTGGTATGTCCCCATATTGTCAGCGCTGCTCCTGCTCCTTAATGGCGGCGTCAATTTGGCGCTGATGCGGCCGCTGACCGATGTGCCGGCGAGCATGGACAAGCTTCGCTTTCATCTGGACGATGCGGTATTCTCCCTCTTCTTCCTGTTGGCGGCGGCTGTGTTCGCCGGGGCTTTCTCCGTGCTCCGCCGGGAGCGTGGCTACCTTTATTTGAGCTTCTTCTCGCTAATGGCTTCTCAGCAATTTTTCTGGGAGTGGGATGGGAAACATCTGTTGTTCGGCGATTTCCCCGTCCTCCCGGCCGAATCGCTGGCGGTCAAGAGCGGCATGACGTTCGCCGCCTTTCTGTTCTTCCGCTATCTGCAGGGGACGAACCGCCGGCTGACCGACCGGATCTTCATCTATTCGGCCGGCGGGGTCTGGGCGATGTCCGTGATCTCCTCGATCAGCCCGCTCGCTTCGCCTCTGTTGCCTTTCCTGAGCGGGGCGCTGCTCGCTATCGTGCTGGCGTATCTCCTGCTAGCCGCCGGCCGCTTCGCCCATCGGTTCCGCCGTTATCCCGAGGATTCCGAACTGCGCCTGATCGTCAACGGCTTTGCGGTCTTTGCGATTCTGATCCTTCCCGATGTCGGCAAAGATGTGCTGCAAGTCCTCACCGGTCAAAGGCTGGGCTATCTCCCCGTGTTCTGGGAGGCCTGCCTGGAGGATACCTTTCCGTGGGCGCTCATGCAGCTGATTTTTGTGTTCGGCTTGCTATTTTTCCGGCGTTATATGAGGGTGCTGGAGCAAAACCGGGAGGCCCATGCGGAAATCCGGACGCAGCATGAGTCCCTGAAGCAGGAGGTGGCCATCCGGCAGCATATGGACCGGCTTCTGGACGCGCTTTCCGGCTCCTACCGGCTCAAGGATTTGGAGCATACCCTCGTTGCGGAAGGCCGCCGTCTGTTTGAACCGCATTCCTTCCATTGGATTCCCTATAACCGGAAGGCACGGTCCATCGATAACTCTATCGATAACCCGGGTCTGGACAGCGGCGAGCTCCGGGAGTTGGAGGAGCTGCTTTTCGCCGCGGATCACGGGCTCGTCCCCGGAGAGATCCTGCCCGGTTCGAAGTTCGCTCCGGTCTTTATCGGAGTGATGGGCCGCGAAGAGCTGTACGCCGCGATTTCGCCCAAGGGCCGGCCTTTGCTGGAGCGCGAGCGGTTTGCTCTTCAACTGTTGGCGAAGTACGGCGCCTTGTTCCTGGATTATTATGCGATGATGGAAAAGCGTATATCGGAGTTGGAGCGGTACCACGGGGAGCAGCCTTGGGTGGGGAAATTGTTCATGCAAATGGCGGAAAAAGAACGTAAGCGGCTGGCCTCCGACCTGCATGACGAAGTGCTGCAGGAGCTTCTTGCGGCGCGCCGATGGCTGGAAGGTTCCGGGTCCGCCGATGATCCGATGCCCGCGCCGGAGCGGATGCGCCTGGCGCTCGACAACGCGGAATTTATGATTCGGGAAACCTGCGCGGAACTTATGCCTTCGTTCTTATCCGAACATGGAGTGATTCACGCGGTGCTGAAGCTGGCCGACAAAATGCGGGTCCGCGCCGACTTTCAACTGGAGGTTCGAACCGGAACGCTTGCCGCCAAGCTCGATGACGATCTGTCGTTAACGGTTTACCGGATTGTCCAGGAGCTGCTCAACAACGCCTGGAAGCATTCCGGGGCCGCACGGGTGGGGCTGGATATGGACCAAGAGGCCGGCGAGATCGTGATCCGCTATGCCGATGACGGGAAGGGGATGGATGCCGAGGCCGCCGGTATGAGTCCGGACAGGTTCGGCTTGAGAGGCCTGAACGAACGGGTCCGCCTCATGGGCGGAAGCGCCTCGATCGACACCCGCCCGGACGAAGGCTTCCGGGCCGAGTGCCGCCTGCCGCTAAAACGGACGGCTACGGCTCCAGCCTGAGCCACTTTTTCTCGATCGCCTTGGCGACCGACTCCTGCCGTGACTGGGTGTTCAGCTTGGCCATGATATTCGAGATGATGTATTCGACATTGCGCTGGCTCATAAAGAGCCGGTCGGCAATGTCTTTATTTTTGCCGCCCGTGGCGATGAGTCGAAGAACTTCGATTTCCTTGGCGGTGAGCGGGCGTTCCTCCGTTTCCCCCGGCAACGTTAGCGGCGATTTCGTCCGCAGCCCCCGGGCCAAAGGCAAAGGGAGGACGACCAAATCCTGCAGGGCGAGCCGGATACCGGCGATAAACTCCTCCTCGCCCAGCGATTTTTCCAGCATGCCGCAGACACCCGCTTCGATAAGATGATCGTAATGATCGGCCAGATCCTCCCCCGTCAGGATGACGATCCGGGCTTCGGGCCGCCGCTCGAGCGTCGCCTGGGTCAACTGAAACCCGTTCATCCCTGGAAGCTTGAGATCGAACAAATACAGATCAAAGGCCGTTTCTTCCACCAGTTTTAATGCCTGGTCTCCATCCGAGGCTACCTGTGCGTGAAATCCGTACTTGTCCAAAATCATCGCGGTGCCGCTCAGAAAAGTGCGGTGATCGTCAACCAGTAATAATCGTGCCATGCTTTTTCGCCTCCGCCAGTGGGTTAAAAAGGTCCGTGTTCCGCTTCTGTTCATTGTATCATCCCGGACAGGCTCCCGGCACCGCCGCATTTTGGCCGATCGGCCGAAAAGATGCCGCACCGTTTCCGAAATCTCTCTTTCGGTACCCTGTCCTTTTCTTTCGGTGAAAAGAGGCGGAACTCCATGGTAAGGTAGCATCGATCACGCATTAGCGAAATGGGGGCTGCAATATGATACATAGCGCAAAGCGCATAGTTTATCTGGATCGGCTGAAAACGTTTATGACGATCCTGGTTATCCTTCACCACACCGCGATTACATATGGCGGGGCCGGCGACTGGTATTATGTCGACCCGGAGAATGACGGGGTGTCCGAAACGATCCTGACCATTTTCACGACGGTCAACCAAACCTTTTTTATGGGACTGTTCTTTTTTATCTCGGGATATGTGACGCCGACTTCCTATGACCGAAAAGGGGGAGCCCGGTTTTTGAGCGACCGTCTGCTGCGATTCGGACTCCCGATCCTGGCATATATGACCGTAATCGGGCCGCTGGTCAACGGGATTTCCCAAGGGTTCAAAGGCTCGTTCGCGTCTTATGCCGCCCATGAACTGTTAACGGACTCTTGGCGGGGAATTGTGGAATTCCAGGTGGGACCGCTTTGGTTTCTGGTGGCGCTGCTGTTGTTCTGCGGGGGATACGCGCTTTACCGGCAGGCGGCGGACAAATTAACGGTCCGCTTCGGGATGCGCGAGTTAAGCCCGGGCCCAGGGCTCTTTTGCGGGTATTTGCTTGCCGTTTCGCTCGGCAACTTCGCGGTCCGGCTCGTTTACCCGGTCGGGGAAACGTTCTTTTCTTTGCAGTTGGGGTACTTCCCCGCTTATATCGCCCTGTTCTTCGGCGGCATCGCCGCAAGCCGGGGGCGGTGGCTGGAAAAGCTGACCGCGGTGGAGGCACGCAGATGGAGAACAGTGGCTCTGATCGTGCTTGTGCTGCTCTTGGCCGTGCTGGCGTTTGGCGGGGCCGCGGATGACATCTCGCCGTACATGGGCGGCTGGACATGGCAATCCGCCGTCTATTCGGCGGCCGACCCCGTGCTGGGTTTCGCGCTCAGCTACGGCCTGCTCGTCTATTTTCGGGACGCCCGTAACCATCCTTATGGAAAATACACCGCCTGGCTGACCGGTGCCGCCTTTGCCGCGTATATCATTCATCCGCTGTTCGTCACGGGCGTCACCTACGCCATGCGCCATTGGACGATATTCCCTCTTTTGAAGTTCGTCGTCGCGGCGGCGCTAATCGTGCCGCTTACCTTTGCCGCTGCCGGGATGTTAAAGAGAGTTCCGGGGTTGAAAAAGGGACTATAGATCCAAATCGCATTTTGTCAATTTTTGTTGACAGATATAGAGGACTGGTCCATACTATTGCCATATTAATTCAATAGGAATTATAAGAAATTAGTAATTAAGGGGGCAGTTGTGATGCGTTTCGGATCATCTCTAAAGAAGTCGGCAGGGCTAGGCTTATTGACCATTTTATTATTGGGGTTGGTTGCCGGATGCGGGGGAGGCACTAAATCCGCGGAACAAACCCCAGCAGCCGGGGAGAGCGCGAATTCAAGCGCCAATTCGACCGAACCCGCTAAGGGCGGAACATTCGTGTATGGACGGCCCGCCGCGGTGAACTCGTTTGATTTGCACAATCAAATTACGGCGAACAACGCTTTTGCGATCGATAAAGTGTTCGAATCTTTGGTTACCTTCGACAGCGAGGGCAACATCGTCGACTGGCTGGCGGAGTCCCACAAGATCAGCGAGGATGGATTGACCTATACGTTCGTGCTGCGCGACGGCTTGAAATTCTCCAACGGCAATGCGGTTACGGCGGAAGATGCGGTCTTTTCGCTCCAGCGGCACTTGGAAGTCGGCGGTCCGCTCGCGATTTCGGCCAAAGTGGACGCGGTGAAAGCGCAGGATGACCGCACGCTCGTCATCACGTTGAAGGAACCGTACACGCCGTTTATTTCCGAGTTGTCCAATTTCTCGAACGGCATTATTCCGAAAGACTTCGGCGGGGTTTCCGAGGAGGAGTTCTTCAAGAAACCGGTGGGCACAGGACCGTTTGTGGTCGACAACTGGGACCCGGCGGGCGATGTGACTTTTGTGAAAAATCCGCATTACTGGCAGGAAGGCAAACCCTATATAGACAAGCTGGTTTACAAGCTGATTCAGGATGACAGTCAGGCTATCAACCAGTTGAAGGCGGGGGAAGTGAACGCGATTGAGTCCCTGGCCTTGCAAAATGCCAATGAAATCAAGCAGGGCCCCGGCACAAAAGTACTGACCAATGGCGGCTGGGTGACGGAGCAGCTGTTCTTCAATACGTTGGACGAGCATTTCTCCGATGTACACGTTCGCCGCGCGCTGGCACTGGCCATCGACCGCGCGGGGCTGACCAACGCGCTGACCTTTGGATACGCCAAACCGGCGAATTCGCTGCTGCCGACGGCGATTCCTTACAACGCCAACGATACGATCCAACCGTTGAATTTCGATGTGACCGCCGCCAAGGAAGAGCTGGCCAAGTCGGCTTTCCCTAACGGCTTCTCCACCAAATTGCTCGTTGCGTCCGGAAACAGCACCCGCGCGCAGGAAGCGCAAATTATTCAGGCCGCGGGCAAGGAAATCGGAATCAATATTGAGATCGAATCCATTGAATTGGCCACGTTCCGCGAGCGTTTCTTTGCTTATGACTTCTCGGCGATGCTGAACAGCGGCCAGGCCGATTCGCCCGACGCGAACTCGATTATCGCGTTCCAGACCGATCCGGAGGGCTTCAGCAAATCTTATTGGACGCATTATACCAATGATGAAGTGACCAAGCTGCTGCATGAAGGGCAAAAGACGCCAGATGGAGATGGCCGTGCCGCGGTGTACTCCAAGCTGCTGCAAACTCTGGCGGATGAAGTGCCTTACATCCCGCTTTATTATCCGGATATTCTGAAGGGCGTCGGCTCTTCCGTGGAAGGCCTCACGGTTTTGCCAAACGGAAGCCTCCGCTTTGAAGAAGTGCGTATTCAGAAATGATAAGATCCGGCAGAACGTTGACGAAGTCGGCGGGGACCGCATCATACCGGTGGCTTGCGACAGCCGTCTTGAGAGCCGCGGCCGTCATCCTTCTCGTGATGACCGCCGTGTTCTTCCTCATCCGCATCGTGCCCGGGGACCCCGCCAAAATGATCCTGGGAGAGTACAGCACGCCCGAGGCCATCGCGCGAATGCGCCATACGCTCGGGCTGGATCTCCCTTTGTGGGAGCAGTTTGTCCGGTTTGTGAAGACATTGTTCACGCAGGGGGACACCGGCAATTCCATCATTGCCGGAACCTCCACCCGGGAGCTGATTGCCGAACGGGCACCCGTGACGCTGCTGCTGATCGGGATGGCCTGCATCGCGGCGATCGTGATCGCCCTTTTGCTCGCCACGCTGGCCGCTACGCAGAAAGACAAGCTGCTGGATCATCTGATCCGTATTTTTCCTACCGTCACGCTGGGTATGCCAATCTTCTGGGTTGGCTTACTTTTGATTCTGGTGTTCAGTGTCCGTCTGCGCTGGTTCCCGGTCGGCGGGATCGGGGAAGGCTGGGCCGGTACCCTGCACAGCCTCGCGCTTCCGGCGATTACGGTGGCTTTTTCGCAAATTCCCACCCTGATTCGGTCGCTGCGCGTCCAAATGCTTGAAGTGTTGGAATCGGATTTTGTGGTCACCTTGAAGGCGGCGGGAATTCCCGGCAGGGTGATTCTGTTCAAGCATGTGGTGCGGAATGCCGCTCTTCCGACGCTGATGCTGCTCGGCGTAAATATTTCGTATCTGATCGGCGGCACTCTGGTGGTTGAGCAGGTGTTCGGCATTAAGGGAATCGGCAGCCTGCTGTTCACTTCCATTTCCAATCGGGACTTCCCGGTCATTCAAGGAATCGCCCTTTACTGTGCGATCGGGGTCGTTATCGTCAGTCTCCTGATTGAGATCCTATCCTGGTGGCTTGATCCCAGAACGAAAGGAACATCATGAAACCTATAACGATAGACTCTCCAACGCCAAGGAACGGGAAGACGGGCGCTCTAAGCCGATTATGGCGGACCCCTTCCCTTCTGGCGGGAAGTATCATGCTGGCCGTCCTTGTTTTGCTGGCGGTGTTGATTCCCCTGATCAGCCCTTATGATCCCACGAAGCAGGATTTGAGCGCTTTTTTGCAGCCCCCGTCCGCCGAACATTGGCTGGGGACAGACCAGTTGGGCCGCGATTTGTTCACGCGGCTGATCTACGCCGCACGGACGGATTTGACCATTATGGTCCTGGCCGAGATCATTCCGTTCTGCGTCGGCGTTTTTTTGGGAATGATCGCGGGATATTACGGAAAATGGCTCGATACGGTCATTTCGCTGATTACGGACACATTCATCGCTTTTCCGTTCTACTTGATTGTCATTATCGTCGCTTTTGCCAGCGGTGCCGGGCAGCGGGGTATTTATATCACCTTTATCCTGGTAGGCTGGATCGTATTCGCCCGAGTGACCCGGGGGCTAACGGCCTCGTTTCGCCGTCAGGAATGGGTAGCGTCCGCCCGGACCTTGGGACTGCCCGGAGTGCGGATCATGCTGCGCCATATTTTGCCTAACGTGCTGCCGCAGGCCATTGTAGTGCTTATGACGGACATGGTCGGATTGCTCGTGGCGATCGTGACGCTTGGTTATCTTGGCATCGGCATTACCCCGCCGACCCCGGATTGGGGGACGATGATTTTCGACGGTCAGCCGTTCATCACCACAGCCTGGTGGCTGTCGGCGGTTCCCGGATTTGCCGTCGTGTATACGGGAATCGCGTTGTCTCTGGTGGGGGATGGATTGGCCGATTTATGGAGGAAAAAATGATGTCGATACAACCGCTCCTGGAAGTAGAAGGACTGTCGTTGGCGGCCAAACCCGGCGGCAAAATCTTAGTCGATACGATCAGCTTCACGTTGAACAAAGGAGAAACGTTGGGCTTGGTAGGGGAATCGGGCTCCGGCAAGTCGCTTACGCTGCGTGCGGTCCTGGGGCTTCTTCCCCGGGGCGTGGAGAAGGTCGGAGGAGCCATCCAAAGCGGGGCGAGCAGCGCGATGGTGTTTCAGGACCCCCGCGGGGCGCTGGACCCGCTCTGTCCGGTCGTGAAGCAGCTTACGGAAGTCGTGTACTACCGGCAGAAATTAAGCCGGAAGGCTTCGCGCGCGGCCGCATTGGAATTGCTCGATCGGCTCGGACTGCCGGATTCTTTAAAGCACACCGACCGGTATCCGAGCCAGCTGTCGGGCGGACAGTGTCAGCGCGTCGTCATCGCCATGGCCCTGGCGTGCAAGCCGGGGATTCTGCTCTGCGACGAGCCCACCACGGCGCTGGACGTCACCGTGCAGCGGCAAATCATCGAGACGATTTCGGCGCTGCAGAAAGAGTTGGGATTTGCCATGGTCTTCGTCACGCACAACCTGGCCATTGCGGCGGCGATGTGCTCCAAGCTGTGCGTGATGAAGGAAGGGCGAATCGTTGAGCAGGGAGAAGCCCGGGCTCTTTTGCAGAATCCGCAAGATCCTTACACGCAAATGCTGATGAACTCGGTGCTTCCCGTACCTGAGCTGGAAGGGAGCGTTTAATATGGAGTCAGCCCTGCAAGTCAAAAATCTGACCGTCCATTATGGCGGGTTTACGGCGCTCGATGGGGTCGATTTAAACATAGAGCGGCATGCCACGCTCGGTCTTGTCGGCGAGAGCGGCTCGGGGAAATCGACGCTGGCCCGGGTTGTCGCCGGGTTGATCGCGCCGGATGAAGGGCAGATTCTACTGGAATCGGAACTCTTGACGAAGAAGAGAAGCCGCGAGCAGCATAAAAAGATTCAGATGATTTTTCAGAATCCCGACGCCTCGCTTAATCCCAAGCATTCCATCCGGCAGATCCTCAGCGAAGCGTTATTGTTCCATCGTATCGTGGACCGCAAGCAAGTCGAGCGGCGGTGCAGGGAATGGCTGGACCGGGTCCACATTCCGGGGAACGCTTTGGACCGGTATCCCCATGAATTCTCGGGCGGCCAGCGGCAGCGGATCGCCATCGCTCGCGCTTTAAGCGTGGAACCACGCATACTGATCGCGGATGAACCGACGAGCGCGCTGGATGTATCCGTTCAGCGCAGCGTGCTGGACTTGTTTAACACGCTGAAGGAGGAGCTTCAGCTGACCATGCTGTTTATTTCCCATGATCTGGGAGTCATTCATGAAATCAGCGATACCGTGGCGGTCATGAAACAGGGGAGGCTCGTGGAGGTCCAAGCCAAGGCTCCGTTCTTCGCCCGCCCCGAAACGGCATATAGCCGCGAGCTGCTGTCCGCGGTTCCGAGAATGCCGAAGCTCAGCACAACACCAGGAGGTAATCATGAGTCAAGAACCTAAAAATAGAGGCTTTGCCGGATTCGTACCGCTGTCGCTTTCCGAGTTTGAGACGTTGACAGGACAGCTCTCCAAGCTGTTGTCAACGCAGTATGCCCCCGTGATCATTCCCGGGGAGGCGATCCTCGGCATCGAGGCGATGGCCGCGGGGATCGCCTCGCCCGGCCGGAAGATTTTGAATGTGGTGACGGGCCCTTACGGAAGCTTGTTCGGCAAGTGGCTGGAACGCGGCGGCGCGGAAGTCGTCCAAGTGGAAGTCCCGTTCGACGAGGTCGTTACCGCGGATGAAATTGGGAGGGCGATAGAGAGGCACAAACCGTGTGCGCTCTCTTTTGTGCAGGCGGAAGTGGTCACGGGCGGTTCCAATCCGGCTGAAGACATATTAAAGGCGGCGCGCGAGTTCAACCTCATCACGGTCATGGACTCCGTGTCGGCGGTGGGGGGAGAGGCCCTGCCGGTCGATGCGTGGGGCGTTGACTTCGTGGCGGTAGGCGCGCAAAAAGCCTTGGCCGGTCCCAACGGCGTCAGCGCCGTAAGCATTTCCCCGCGCGGCTGGGACTTCCTTGAATCGAACGCCCATGCGCCGCGCAACTCCATCTTGTCCCTGCTGGATTTGAAGCCGAACGAGCAGGGAACGGCGCCGGTACGGGTGCCGCCGAATATTCCGACCCTGGAGGCCAGAGCTTTGATCTCCGCTTTGGCGCGCGTGGAGGAGGAAGGGTTGGAGCAGGTGATTCGGCGGCATGAACGGGCCGCCGCCTCTGCGATTGCGGGCATCCAAGCCTTGGGGATCGCGCCATGGCAGAAGGACAGCCGATATTATTCGACGCTGACGACGACCGTGCAGATCGCCGGTGAACCGGGTTTGCGGATCGGCCAACCCATCGGCATCGTCGCTCCCGGAGACGGGGAGCTGTTCGGACAGCTGCTGCGCATCAACCACTTCGGAGCGAACGCTTGCCGGGAGAGCGTCGAAGAAGCCATCCGGACACTTGCGGGGCTGGTGAACCGCGATCCCGAACCGTCTGTCGAAGCGATCAAGAAAGTATGGGGGGAATGAGACCATGATCGGCAAAAGCCCTGCATCGCAGCCCCAAACCCTTCATCAAGTGTATATAGCGGGGATGGGGGAGAAAAGGTTTGACATCTCGATCCGAGACGGCCGGTTCGCCTCGATTACCGAAGCCGATCCGCGCCGTCCAGCCGAACCGGATCAGGCGGCCCGGGAGATCTGGATCAGTCCGGGCGTGATCGATCTGCATACCCATCTGGCTTGGACCGACTTTGACCATGCCGATCAGTTGAAACGGGATCCGCATGAGGTGGAAGTGATGCAGGCCCGGGCTTTTGAAGCCACCCTGCGCACCGGCGTGACGACGGCGAGGGATGCGGGCGGGATTCGGCCCGGGACCGTGCGGCATATCGTCGAGCACTATGGGCAGCCCCTGCGGGTACAGACCTGCAGCGATATGTTGGGGGCGGCCGATGCCCGCGGGGTTCAACATCTGGGACGGCGTCTCTCTGAGATTTATGAGACCGGTGCGGGCTGGGTCAAAATCATGGCGACAGGCGGCCTGGGAACGCCGGCGGAGCAGGTGCTCGATCCGAACTTCTCCGAAGCGGAGTTCCGTTTTATCGTCCGCCATGCGCATGAGCATCACAAAAAGGTGATGGTTCATACCTGGGGCGGAGTCACCGTCGATTGGTCGATCGCCGCGGGAGTGGAGTCCATCGAGCACGGGATGTTTTTGACGGCGGATCAGGCCGGACGGCTTGCCGAAGCTGTGGGCGCCTTTGTGCCCACGGCGTCGATTTATCGCATCGCGGCCGATCCGCATGGCGTGCTGGGCCTGCCTCCGGTGATCCGCGACCGGGCGGCTCGCGCCGCCGAAGCCCATCCGAAGGCGCTGGCCTATGCCATGTGTGCGGGCGTCCGGATCGGCTTCGGCACGGATTACGCCACCCCCGCCCTGCACGGGCACAACCTTCAAGAGCTGGACGTCTTGAAGGATTACGGCCTGTCCTGGGCCGATGCGTGGCGGGCCGCCACCGGGACGGCCGCCGAGATTCTCGGCAGCGGCGGCGAGCTGGGGAAGATCGCGGAAGGGTACGTGGCGGACGCGATTCTTTTTGACGCCGATCCTTACCGGGCGCAAACGGCGGCCGAGCTGCAGAAAAGCATCGTATCCGTTATGGTCGGAGCGGGATAAGGCGTTTAAAAATTGAAGCAAAAGCAGAAACAGAGACAGAGACAGAGACAGGCCTTTGCGTTGAAAGTTGAAGCGGCCTGTTGAGTTGAGGCAGCAGCAGCCCTTAGGGGCTGCTTTTTTTGTGCGAAAAAAACCAGGAAAGTGGCAGAAATGCAGTACAAGTAAAGATTGTTGCGTGGTAGCCGTGTTTTCTCGCAGATGAGGGCAGGGGGGGCAGGTGGATAGGGGCCTGGAGAGGCGCTATTTTGTCGAAAATGAACGGTTGGAGCGAAATAGCGGCATTTTGGGGTCTTATTTTAGAGAAAGTCGGGCAAAAACCGGATTTTTGAGCTCGCATCAGAGAAATAGGGCCCTTTTTAGCCGCTATTCTTCCCGAAAAAGCGAATCTGGACGAAATAGCGGCCCAAAACGCCGCTATTATAACGGACGGCCAGAAAAAGCTGCGGACCGGCAGCACTATGTCAGGGTTAATGCAACGTCAGTGCCCTTTAGGGCCGCTATTTATTCTCCCAGAGCACCGGCCCATATCGCCACGCGATCGGCTTTTTTTCCATTTAAGATTCACTAAAGGTTCCTGCCCTAAGATAAGGCCATGGAGATCACGGAAGGAGGTGAACGCCAATGAAACGATCTTCAATGCTTCTGAGTATCGCCCTTGCGGGAATCGCCATCTTGCTGATTGCCTTAGCATTCAAAATGAGCATGGCGCCCTCGTTCGGCGAACCGCTCCCTCACCGCCAGGCATGGCATGATGGGATGCGGCACGGTCAGCATGGATTTGCGTTCGCGATGAAGGAGGCGGGGCGGATGAAGCCGGAGACGGCCGGTTTGGCCGGGTCGGCAGCCGCAGCAGCCTCGGCAGGAACAACGCTGCTGAAACTGGCGGTCTTGCTCGGGGGCGTAGCTCTTTTTGCAAAAGGTACGGGGATGCTCAAATGGATCGGAGCCGGATTCGCGGCCTTATGCACGCTAAGTTTGCTGACGCCGCTTTGGGGCGTGATCGCGCTGCTTCTCGCTTTTTGGCTGTACCGACGATTTGGAAATTATCATCTTAACC
The DNA here is from genome assembly GCF_008084145.1 of Paenibacillus faecis. Taxonomy (GTDB): domain Bacteria; phylum Bacillota; class Bacilli; order Paenibacillales; family Paenibacillaceae; genus Fontibacillus; species Fontibacillus faecis. The sequence goes on from NZ_VSDO01000004.1 coordinate 256,071, forward strand.
ATACATCCCCCCAGGCTCTAATCGCCTACACTTCTTCGATGGAAGCCAGTGTAAGCCGGGGCCGGTTCCTGGATGAATGGGAACGGGATCAACATAAAAAGGAGGACTAACCACATGGGGATTTTCGGAAGAATCAAAGATATTGCCGCGGCTGATGTGCATCGGCTGCTGGATCAGGTGGAGGACCCGGTCAGCATGGCCAAATATTATATCCGGCAGCTGGAGGAGCAGATCGACAAGGTCCGCGCGGCGCTGGAGGTGCAAATCGCGGCGGAGCAGCAGTTCGATGTGTTGATCGCCAGAACCATCCAGGTGGTGGACAAGCGTTCCCGCCAGGCCAAGCTTGCGGTGGACCGCGGCGAGGAGGATATCGCGAAGCTGGCGATTCAGGAGAAGCTGCATCATGCGAAGCTGCATCAGACCTACATGGAGCAGCGCGAAGCGATCCGGCAGCAGATGGAGGCCCTGCGCGAGGAACTGGGGCGCCTGATCGACCTGCGCCGGGAGCTGAACGACAAGCTGACGTTCCTGATGGCGCGCATGAACGCGGCGGCGGCTTTGCGGGCTACGGCGCGTACTGTTCCGGCGATCGACGCGGGCCGAATTTCCCGTGGATTCGATCAAATGGAGCAAAAGATCATGCGGCTGGAAGCTAGTACCCTAGCCTATCAAGCGGTGGGTCAACCGACTTCCCGTCTGACGGACTGGTCGGAGCAGGATGAGGTGCAGGCGGAACTGGATAGTCTTAAAGCAGCCAGACAAAGCTCATAAACACTTAACTGAGGAGGAAACCTTCATGAATAAAAAACTACTTGCAGCTGGTGCGCTTGCTCTGACGATGACATTAGGCGGCGGTGCCGCCCTGGCCGGACAAGCTAATGCCGCGGCGGCGGATACGGCGGGCGGCACACAGCAATCATTCACTTCAACGGATACGTCCGCGAAAGGCACGATGAAAAAGAGAGGCGGCGCCCAAAAGTTGGACCACGCGGCGATCGCATCGCTGCTGGGGATGACCGAGGAGGAGCTGCGGACGGCCCAGCGTGAAGGGAAGACGTTGGCGACCCTGGCTGGTGAGCAAAGTATCGTGGTTCAGTCGGTGATCGATTTGGTCTCGGAGCAACTCACTGCGAATCTGGATGCGAAGCTGGCGGAAGGCCGCCTGACGCAGGATGAATACAGCATGGAAAAAGCCGAAGTCTCGACGAAAGCGGCGGAACTGGTGAACCGGGTGCCGGGCGGAAAAGGCGGGTTTGGCGGACGCGGCGGAACTCATCTGGATAAGGAGGGCATCGCCTCGCTGCTCGGTGTGACAGCGGACGAGTTGAAAACCGGCTTGCGTGCGGGCAAGTCTCTGGCTACCCTGGCTGACGAAAACGGCGTGTCCCAGCAATCGGTCGTTGACCTCGTCACGAGCGAGTTGACCGCCGCGCTCGACAAGCGGTTGGCCGACGGCAAAATTACGCAGACGGAGTATGACAGCCGCAAGGCCGGTTTGGCGGATCAAGCGCTGGAGATCGTGAACGGGACGCAGCCGGATAAGGGCGGCCGTCAGGGGCATGAATCTCAGCCGAATCCGGATGAAGCCCAAACGGAAGCGCAAGCACAGACGACGGAAAGCTGATGAAGAGAATCCCTCTGCTTCGAATGAAGCGGGGGGATTTTAAATGTTGAGACAGCCTGGTAACTTAAGAAATAGAGCAGAGTTGCTTTACTTTGACAATCTCCAGGAAGATGTATACATTTGTAATCGTATACTTGTCGTATACATAGGTATTTGCGAGTGAAGGAGAGGATGGAAATCATGAGTAAGGTGATAGAGGCCATTAAGGCCCGGAGAAATATAAAGGCGTTTAAACCCGATATGATCGATGAAAAGGAATGGCTATCTTGGCTGGAAGCCGCCAGCTTCGCTCCCAACCACCGGATGAACGAGCCTTGGGAGGTTTTGGTTGTCGGGCCGGAAACCAGAACCGGTTTGGGCCATAAAACCGATTTTGGCGGGGCGCCCGTCGTGCTTGCAGTCCTGTCGAAACCTGCGCCAACGCCTTTGGAGCGCGACGAGAATGTGATGGCGGTCTCCTGCTTTATCCAGAACTTCATGCTGGCCGCTCATGAAGCGGGCGCCGGCGTATTCTGGTCGTCCATCGGCGCTTCGCCCCGTAACCGCGAGGTTCTCGGCGTTCAGGAAGGTTACGATGTCATCGGCGTCCTGGGTGCCGGCTACCCGGCCGAAGTGCCGGAGGCGAAGGCAAGAACACCGATTACCTCGAAAATCGCGTATCTGCCTTGAACGGTTATCGTCTGTTTTTCGTGTAGGATAGCCAGCTTCTCCGGGGATATTTTCCTAAGGTATAATGTGGAAAAAGTGGGGGATTTCATGGGAATCTCCCAACCTAGTTACTAGTTGCAGGTTAAACGTTGCTGACGACATTCACCATGTAGATATAAAGCCCCACCGTTGGAGTCTATACGCTTAACCATAAATAACGGGAAAACCTCCAGTTAATTTACCGATCTTGACCTTTGGAGCCAATTTAACTGGAAAAGTTCCATCTATTTCGCGACCTAATGGCCGATATACGCAATTTCGGTCAAATTAACGGGAGTTTCTCCAGCTAATTTGCCTCAGCAGCCGCTTAGGCACCAAATTAACGGGAGGAATTCCCGTTAATGATAAAGCGGCATATCCTTTTGGTGCGAATGTGAAGCGAACATGATTTCCTAGGGGGATTCGCACCAAATTATTTTACTTTAGTATCCTTATTTTCATAAAATAAACAGAAAAATTAATCACTTATTTGTTTAAAGTAGTGATTTTGTAATTTTTAAAGCGACATTTTAACAGTATATGTTAAAACACGCTGTCGCACCCTATGCGGGTGCGTGGATTGAAATAATGTCTGATCCGTTGTTGATTAATATATAAAGTTGAGTCGCACCCTATGCGGGTGCGTGGATTGAAATGGGCCGGGTGCTTTGTCCATATCGAAATCGAAGAAGTCGCACCCTATGCGGGTGCGTGGATTGAAATCCCCGGGGTATTATTACGAAGATAATGTATACAGTCGCACCCTATGCGGGTGCGTGGATTGAAATACTGACAACTCCACCACGACCATCATCCGCAATTGTCGCACCCTATGCGGGTGCGTGGATTGAAATCATATTGGGCTGTGTGTATATTACCGTAGTTTCGTCGCACCCTATGCGGGTGCGTGGATTGAAATTTGGTCTTTTTGGCTATTACCTACGCCAACGAATGTCGCACCCTATGCGGGTGCGTGGATTGAAATACCACCGCCGATGCTTTGTCTCCGGGAAGAATATTGTCGCACCCTATGCGGGTGCGTGGATTGAAATAGGAGATATTATTGGGACATCAAATGTTAAAGAAGTCGCACCCTATGCGGGTGCGTGGATTGAAATTGATAAGACCATAAGAGCTAACCATCCTTGGGTCGTCGCACCCTATGCGGGTGCGTGGATTGAAATCATAAATCATTCCGGTTTTGCTCTTTATAATACCGTCGCACCCTATGCGGGTGCGTGGATTGAAATATCAATGCACCCGAGGCACTCCCCTACTGGCTCCGTCGCACCCTATGCGGGTGCGTGGATTGAAATATATTCCAGCGTGTGGATAACAAAGTGCTTTGCGTCGCACCCTATGCGGGTGCGTGGATTAAAAAATAAATCGTGACCAACCAGCGTAACGATTAACAAGTGCTCCACCAGACAACTTTAACTAACATAGAATTCCTGCAAATCTTCATCCTTTGGAGTTGAAAGTGCGGCAGGCACCTTCATTATTTAGAATTACAGGTGTCAGAGTCGGGAGCTTCTCAACTTTTGCTAATACTGTCATGACGCTTCGGACGCAAAATTAAAATACTTTTAAAGAAGGCAGCCCGGCAGGGCTGTTCTTTTTTATCCAATAGATGTGTGCCCAACTTGGGGACTGACGACACACACTTGAAAAAAAGCAATAAACATAGAATAATGTAGAAATTTGGAAAGGGAATTTAATAGTTCTATAGAATTAGATAGTTATCGTTAGAATAAATATTTTGAACTAATTTCCGTAGGGGAGGCAGGGTTATGGAGTTTATCGCTCATATCCGTGAAAGCGACCGGGGACGACAATCCCTGTGTGCTCATCTGCACGGAGTTCGGAAGCTGGCGGAATCATTTGGGGCAAAGCTCGGAATCGCCCATATAGCCGGGCTGGCGGGTTTGCTGCATGATATGGGGAAATTCTCGAACGCGTTTCAGAATTATCTGATTGAGGCGGTGAATCATCCGGAAGCTCCGCCCAAACGCGGGAGCGTAGATCATTCCACAGCAGGTGGCCGACTTCTCTACGATTTATTCCACAAAAGCAACATCGAGCTGGAAAAGGGGATACTGGCTGAAATCGTGGGCAACGCCATTATATCCCACCATTCTTACATACATGACTATCTGGACCCGGATTTGCAATCCCCCTATTTACGGCGAGTCAGAGACAAAGAAGATATAGCGGATTATGACGAAAGTGTGCGCCGTTTCTTTGAACAAGTGATGAGTGAAGTGGAGTTTCAGCATTATGTCGATCAGGCTGCAAGGGAACTAAAACAATATTTGTTGGCTCCTTCTTCTTTTAGCAGGGAAGCTAAATGCATGTTTTTAACAAAGTTTGTATTCAGCGCTCTAATTGACGGGGACCGTACGGATACAAGGCGCTTCGAGGATAATGTTGCTGATGGAGAAGAGGAGGCTCATCCCGCCAAGGAACTTTTTCAGGGTTATTACGATAAATTGATGGCTGTGATCCAGTCCATGGGTAAGCAGACAGGCTCCGCTTCTTCCATTAACAAGTTAAGGAACGCCATGTCGGAGCAGTGTGACCGATTTGCAGATAGGCCGTCGGGGATTTACACGCTGTCCATTCCTACGGGAGGCGGGAAAACGCTGGCGAGCCTTCGATATGCCTTGAAGCATGCGATAACCCATGGCAAAAAACATATTATTTATCTGTTGCCCTACACTACGATCATTGAGCAGAATGCTGCCGAAGTCCGCAGAATTTTGCAGGATGACGCTCATATTCTGGAGCACCATTCCAATGTGATTGAAGATTTGGATGGGGATGATGAGGCGGATGACGGGCTTATGAATGTGCGGCAAAAGCTAAAGCTGGCCAAGGACAACTGGGACTCTCCCGTCATCTTCACTACATTGGTGCAGTTTTTGAATGTGTTTTATGCCAAGGGCAGCAGAAATATTAGGAGATTGCATAACCTTAGCGAGTCCGTGATTATTTTTGATGAAGTTCAGAAAGTGCCGGTTTCTTGTGTGTCTTTGTTTAATGAAGCGGTGAATTTTCTTAATGATTTCTGCCGTACGGGTATCGTGCTATGCACGGCGACCCAACCGGCGCTAAACTTTGTGAAGCATCAGCTCCAGATCCAACCGAATGCAGAAATGATTCAAGATCTGGGTCAAGTGATTACGGCGTTTAAGCGTGTAGAACTGATGGATGAAGCAAGTCATGAAAAATACACGAACGAGAAGCTGGCCAACTTTGTCCTCCATAGGCTGAAGGAAAAACGCAATATTCTAATTATTCTGAACACCAAAGCAGTAGTGAAGGATTTGTATCAGCGTCTCCTTAAACAGTTGCGGGAGATCCCGGTTTATCACTTAAGCACGTCGATGTGTCCGGCGCATCGGAAGGACAGGCTGGGCAAAATCCGCGAACATCTAGCGAATCAGGAGCAAATGGTTTGCATCAGTACACCGCTGATCGAAGCAGGTGTCGATGTCAGCTTTCAATGTGTCGTTCGTTCGCTGGCCGGGCTGGATTCCCTGGCTCAAGCGGCCGGAAGATGTAACCGGCACGGGGAAGACACCTTGCAGCAGGTCTATTTGATTGATCATGCGGAAGAGAATTTGCGGCATTTGCAGGAAATCGGCAAGGGCAAGGAAATCGCGAAGCGGATGCTCATCGATCTGCAGCATGAGGCATCCAGCTATGGCGGTGATCTTTTGTCGGTGCAGGCCATGACCTATTACTTTCAGCGGTTTTATACGGAAGTGAAGCCATTCCTGGACTTTAATGTTCCGAAATTGAATGTAGACATGACCACCTTACTCTTTGCCGGGTATAAGGAGAATAAATATTTCCAGGACTATTGCCTTAGCCATCAAAAGCGGCCCCCTCTGTTTCTGGTCAATAGCTATCGAACGGCCGCAGAGCATTTTCACGTCATCGATAATATGACCACACCGGTCATTGTGCCGTATGGAGAAGGCGAGGAGATCATTACCGAGTTGAACGGGGCAAAAAGTATCGAAGATTTCGGCAGGGTGATGCGGAAGGCGCAGCAGTTCACTGTAAATCTTTTTCCGTATGAGTTGGAGAAATTGAGTAAAAACGGCGGTCTGGAATACTGTCTGGATGGACAGGTACGGGTGCTAAAAGACGGTGCTTATAACGAGGAGTATGGGTTAGATCTGGAGAATGAGAGCTGGTCGGGGGCTAGTTTTTTTTGAAAAATAAAGCGTAACAGTGAACTCGAAAGGAGGTGAATCTATATGATCAGAAATTCTGTTGAATTTTCCGTCTATGGAGATTATGCCTTATTCACCGATCCCTTGACGAAGCTTGGCGGTGAGAAGCTGAGCTACCAGGTCCCGACCTACCAGGCGATCAAAGGGATATGTGAAAGTATCTATTGGAAGCCTACGATTCTTATGATCGTCGACGAGATCCGGGTAATGAAGGCGATTCGAATGGAGTCCAAGGGGGTTCGCCCCATTGACTATAGCGGCGGTAATACGCTTGCCAATTACACCTACTTAAAAGACGTGCATTATCAAGTCAGATGCCATTTTGAGTTCAATATGAACCGTCCGGATATGGCTTACGATCGGAACGAGCACAAACACCATAATATTCTTATGCGCAGCGTTAAGGCAGGAGGACGGAGGGATATTTTTCTCGGCACTCGGGAGTGTCAGGGATACGTGGAGCCTTGCCGGTTTGGAGAAGGTGAGAGTTATTATGACGACTATGGCGAAATCCACCTTGGCACGATGGTGCATGGGATCAACTACCCGGATGAAACGGGCAGAGACCAGTTGGAAGTACGGTTGTGGCAGCCGGTAATGAAGGACGGAATCATTTCGTTTCCACGACCGGAGGAATGTTCACAGGTCCGCGTGATAGCGGAGATGCAGCCGAAGCGCTTTGATTCGTCGGATGTAGAATCCGCAGACCAACTGTTGGCCAGTTGGGGAGAGGAGGAATATCTATGAGTTGGCTGCTCAGTTTATATGAAACTTATGAAGCCAATCTGGATCGTGTAGGCGAGATTGAACTGAATAACGGCCGGGAATACACACTCCTCCCCGTCTCGCATACGACTCAGAATGCACATATCGAGGTGCTCATTACGGAGGAGGGCGAGTTCCACTCGGCAAAAGTGATCGACAAAAGCGACGCAAGTACCTTGATTCCCTGTACCGAGAAGTCCGCCAGCCGGGCGGGGTCCGTCATCGCACCTTACCCGCTGCATGACAAATTAAGTTACGTGGCGGGGGACTTTGTGGCTTACGGCGGGAAAATTAAAGGTGAGGAGCCTTTTGAAACTTACATACATGAATTGCGGAATTGGGCGGAGTCACCTTATGCTCACCCCAAAATAGTAAGCATTTACCGGTATCTCAGCAAAAGAACGCTGATCCATGACCTGGTCGAACATCAACATGTTCTGGCGGTGGATGAGGACAACCGTTTGATTGAGAAATGGGACAAAAAATATGAAGCACGGTATCCTGATAAACCGGATATTTTTGGCGTCGTAGCGGGAGACCAAACCAGTGCGTTTGTCCGGTTCAATGTCTATTCGCCGGATCGTATTTTAGCGGACGTCTGGAAAGATCGCGAAGTGTACGATTCTTTTGTCGCTTATTACCAAGAGCGGCTGGGTGAGGAAGACATCTGTTACGTCACAGGAAAAAGTCTGCCCAGCACAGAACGGCATGCGAACAAAATTCGCAATGCGGCGGATAAGGCCAAGCTGATTTCGGCGAACGATACCAGCGGATTTACCTTTCGCGGGCGTTTTGTTCAGAGCAGGGATGCCGCCAACATCAGCTATGAGGTATCTCAAAAAGCGCACAATGCCCTGAAATGGCTCATTAACCGTCAAGGAAAGACGATAAGATCAACGGGTATTCCTGGTGTGGGGCAATGATTCGTTATATATTCCCGATCCGTCGGAAGACACGTTCGCACTGGATCCGGACGCCATCCCGGCTGTGGTTTACAAGTCCAATACGAATGAAGCGCTAGCCCGGGAAGTAGCCAAAGCATTGGACGGATACAGGAATAAACTTGGGGAAAGAGTGGACAGCAAGCTCCAGCCGACCGTTTATATTTTGGTGTTGGATTCCGCTACTACAGGCCGTATGGCGGTTTTGTACTTCCGGAATATGAATAAGGAGCTGTATTTGGACAGGCTTGCCAAATGGCATAGCACCTGTGCCTGGCTTCACCGGTACCGGAAGAACGACCAGGGTGAATTTGTCGCATTTTACGGGGCTCCGGCCACCAAAGACATCGCATTTGCGGCCTACGGGCCCAGGGCGGGAGATAAGGTTGTCAAAGGTCTGATGGAACGCATGCTTCCATGTATCGTGGACGGTAGAGGGGTTCCTTTGGATATTATCACGAGCGCGGTCAACCGGGCCTCCAATCCTGTAGGCATGGAAAATTGGGAGTGGGAGAAGACGCTAAGTATCGCCTGCGCTTTAATTAACAAGCATTTAACGGATAAACAGGAGGGAATCGGAATGGCACTTGATGTAAACAGCGACGACCGCAGCTATTTGTTCGGACGCATGTTGGCCGTGGCCGATGTGCTTGAAAGACGGGCGCTTGGAAAAGAAGAGAAGCGGGCAACCAATGCCATACGCTATATGAATGCATTCTCCAAGCACCCCGAACGGACCTGGCGGATTATTCAGGAAGGTCTGCAGCCTTATTTGGCCCGATTGGGCAGGGATGCCGCATTTTGGACAAGAGTGATCGACGAAATCGGGTTCAAGTTCAAACCGGAGGATTTTAACAACAAACCGTTATCCGGCAAGTATTTGCTTGGCTTTTATAGTCAGAGACATGTCTTTTATCAAAGTAAAAATCAAGAAAGCAGCACGGAAGCGGAAACATCATCAAATATGGAGGAGTGATTGGAATGAGCAGTTTGGACCATAAAATCGATTTTGCCGTTGTCTTGTCGGTGACTTGCGCCAATCCCAACGGCGATCCGCTAAATGGAAACCGTCCGCGACAAAACTATGACGGTTATGGAGAAATTTCGGATGTGGCGCTCAAACGGAAGATTAGAAATCGGCTGCAGGATATGGGGGAAACGATTTTTGTACAATCGAACGATCGTAAAGTGGATGAGTACGATAGTTTAAGAGAGCGTGCCGAAGGTAACGCGGAGCTGAACCAAATCTTGAAGGCAAAAACGAGTTCGAGCGACGACTTTGCCAAGGCGGCTTGCCGGGAATGGATCGATGTGCGCAGCTTCGGACAAGTGTTTGCCTTCAAAGGAACCGGTAATGGCGGAGGCGTCTCGGTCGGTGTAAGAGGACCCGTGTCCATTCATACGGCCAGAAGTGTAGATCCCATCGACATTAGTAGTATGCAGATTACCAAGAGTGTCAACTCGGAGCCGGGCAAAGACCGCGGGTCCGATACCATGGGGATGAAGCACCGCGTTGATTTCGGGCTGTATGTTTTCTATGGAAGTATCAATACCCAATTGGCGGAGAAAACCGGCTTTACTAACGAAGATGCGGAAAAAATAAAACAAGCCCTTTTGACGCTCTTTGAAAATGACCTATCGTCAGCCAGACCGGAGGGCAGCATGGAGGTGCATAAAGTGTATTGGTGGGAGCATAGTTCCAAATTGGGGCAATACTCCTCCGCCAAGGTGCATCGCTCCTTACAGGTCAAATCCAAGGTGGAGGAACCGCGTTCCTTTGAGGATTATGCCATCGAACTCTATGACTTGGATGGATTGAAGGCCGAAGTTTTGGATGGACGCTAATCCGGAAGATGATTATCTGATGCTGTCCGGCATTCAGCATTTTCAATTTTGCCAGCGCCAGTGGGCACTGATTCATATCGAACAGCAATGGGAAGAAAATGTTGGAACGATTGAAGGCCAGCATCTGCATCGTAAAGCCGATCAGCCATTCGTTAGGGAGAAGCGTGGCGACAAGCTGACCGTACGGGCGCTTCCCGTTAAGTCCGAGGAACTGAAAATCACGGGGATTTGCGATGTAGTCGAATTTATTCGAGATGAAGATGGTGTTGAAATTAGCGAGGCCGAAGGAAGGTACAAGGCTTGCCCCGTGGAATATAAGCGGGGCAAGCCTAAAAAGAACGACGCGGATATTTTGCAACTGGCGGCGCAGGCGATTTGCTTGGAGGAAATGCTGCTCTGCTCCGTTCCGGTGGAATGAAATTAAACGCCGAGTCGAAGTACCATTGACCACGGAATTGAAAGATAAGGTACGGGGAATTGTTGCACAAATGTGGGATTACTATGGGCGAAGACATACGCCCCGGGTGAAGGTGGGTTCTTTTTGCCAAAGCTGTTCCTTGAAGTCGGTGTGTCTGCCGGAGGTTCTGCAAAAGCGTTCGGTGCGAAGCTATATTGAAGGGAAGCTGAAGGAATGAAGAAGCTGCTAAATACGCTGTTCATTAATCAGCCGGACGTTTATTTATCGCTCGATGGCGACAATATCGTACTTTTGAAAGAGCAGGAGAAACTGGGCCGCTTGCCGCTGCATAATCTGGAATCGATTATCGCTTTTGGATATACCGGGGCGAGCCCCGCGTTGATGGGCTATTGTGCGGAGCGGAATATCTCTATCGTCTTCATGACGATAAACGGGAGATTTCTGGCTAGAGTCATCGGCGCTAGCCGGGGGAATGTGGTACTCCGCAAGAAGCAATATGCCATCTCGGAGAACGAGACTTTGTCAGCCAGAGTGGCGCGTAACTTTATTTTAGGTAAGGTGTACAACCACAAATGGATGCTGGAAAGAATGACTCGGGATTATCCTTTGCGGATTGACGTGCCCCAGTTTAAGGAAGCTTCACTCCAGTTGTCGGAACTGATGATGGCCATCCGGGAATGTGAGGACCTGGACCGGCTGAGAGGGCTGGAGGGGCAGGCGGCGTTAAGTTACAACAAACTGCTGGACGCCATGATTTTGCAACAGAAAGAGGATTTTTATTTTCATACTCGGTCCCGGAGACCTCCGCTGGATCATGTCAATGCCATGTTGTCTTTAGCCTACACTTTGCTGGCCAATGATACGGCCTCTGCGCTGGAAGGAGTCGGACTGGATGCCTATGTAGGCTTCTTGCATCGCGACCGGCCGGGGCGAGTGTCTTTGGCCCTGGATGTGATGGAGGAACTACGCGGGGTATTTGCCGACCGGTTTGTCCTTTCGCTGATCAATAAAAAGATAGTGACTGCAAATGACTTTGTCCGCAAGGAGAACGGTGCCGTACTAATGACCGAGGACGCTCGCAAGAAGTTCCTTTCCGCCTGGCAGAGCAGGAAGCAAGAGAAAATGACTCACCCCTACCTGGGAGAAAATATCGCCTGGGGGCTGGTGCCTCACGTTCAAGCCTTGCTGTTGGCTCGATACTTGCGCGGGGATCTGGATGAGTACCCTCCATTTTTATGGAAGTAGGTGGATCGGATGCTGGTACTGATTACTTATGATGTAAGTACCGTTGATGCAGCAGGGCAAAGAAGACTACGTCAGGTTTCTAAAGCATGTCAAAATTACGGACAGCGTGTTCAAAACTCCGTATTCGAGTGTATCGTGGATGCGGCGCAATGGGCGACACTAAAAATCAAGTTGATGGAACTCATTGATCCGGAGCAAGATAGCCTTCGATTCTATCAGTTGGGCAATCAGTATAAGAATAAAGTGGAACATGTGGGAATCAAGGCGGCCCTCGATTTGGAGGGCCCCCTCATTCTGTAGTGCGAATGTGAAGCGAACATGATTTTCCCGGGGGATTCGCACTAAGGAATATACTTAATTTTCCATAATGTTCAGCTGATTTGACGTATGAAGGGAGAATATTTATCAAATAAAGGATAATAATTAGCAATATTTTCATATCATTACTTATTTTATGCCGAAAATCGGAGTCGCACCCTACGCGGGTGCGTGGATTGAAATATAATTCGCTTATTTTCAAAAGAGGGCCTGATATGTCGCACCCTACGCGGGTGCGTGGATTGAAATCATGAATACAAAGAGGCAAAATGCTTTGATTGTGATGGGTCGCACCCTACGCGGGTGCGTGGATTGAAATAAGGTCTACTAATTCGAAGTAAGGTCTTACCCCGAGTCGCACCCTACGCGGGTGCGTGGATTGAAATTAGAGTAATGCTGTTTTCCTTCGTTTCAATTGGACCGTCGCACCCTACGCGGGTGCGTGGATTGAAATCCGACCCCGAATTTCCAGCAACGGAAGGGAACGAAGTCGCACCCTACGCGGGTGCGTGGATTGAAATCTACCATTCGACAGGAAGCGGCATCAGCGCAAGCGTCGCACCCTACGCGGGTGCGTGGATTGAAATACATATCAAGGTATCTCCAATTACGGCGGTACGCGCGTCGCACCCTACGCGGGTGCGTGGATTGAAATAACCGTCAAATGGTGAATAGCTGGCTCGTAGATACCGTCGCACCCTACGCGGGTGCGTGGATTGAAATTTTAACAGCCGGCCTACCAAGTCATCTTCATGCCAGTCGCACCCTACGCGGGTGCGTGGATTGAAATTAATTTGTTGGGGTTTATTGATTGGTGTAGTTAATGTCGCACCCTACGCGGGTGCGTGGATTGAAATGGCTTGCCATCAGGGCCGATCAAATATGCTGCCAAGTCGCACCCTACGCGGGTGCGTGGATTGAAATGTAACTTCGATTAGAGCGGCCGCCGAGTTGGCCCGGGTCGCACCCTACGCGGGTGCGTGGATTGAAATTTCGCCTCGCGTTGGATCGCTTTAAGGCCGCGGATTGTCGCACCCTACGCGGGTGCGTGGATTGAAATATTGAGGAAGTTGAGGAAGCAGAAAAGGAGTGATGTCGCACCCTACGCGGGTGCGTGGATTGAAATGCCGGAGTTGGCTTGGGTAGGTGAGGGAAAGAGCCCGTCGCACCCTACGCGGGTGCGTGGATTGAAATCCTCATCAAATTCAGCATATCTAACCAGGATGTTAAGTCGCACCCTACGCGGGTGCGTGGATTGAAATGGTTGCTGGGTATCATCCCGGACAAGAGGAAAGGTTGTCGCACCCTACGCGGGTGCGTGGATTGAAATATCGACATGCGCATGCGTAACAGTAACGGAAAACTGTCGCACCCTACGCGGGTGCGTGGATTGAAATTTAAGATCAGCAAACCAAGTCACGAGTTGCAGCGTGTCGCACCCTACGCGGGTGCGTGGATTGAAATGTCCAGAATGTGCATCTCCGCCATCTACATCATCACGTCGCACCCTACGCGGGTGCGTGGATTGAAATCCGCGTAAGGCCGCCGCCAGATTGTATATTCCAGTCGCACCCTATACGGGTGCGTGGATTGAAATCCGTCGGGCAATTCGGCATAAAGGGCGGCGTATTTCGTCGCACCCTACGCAGGAGTGTGAATTGAAATTGGAGATCGATGACGGTACCGAGATTACCGCAACCGTCGCACCCTACGCCGATACGTGGTAGGCTTCTTATCCAAGCGAAAACTTGACTCCGCTAAAGTCGCACTCCCGATATCTCCTCCCTCTTTAGGAAACGTCAACTCGTTTTCCGAGAGGGGGATTTTTTTGGCAAAAATTATTTCAAGCCGACAATATTAAAATCCTCTAAATTTATTCCGATAAAGACTTATTGCATATTCACACTTAAAAAGGGAGAGGCGGAGACAGCAGGGATTCACAGACAAGAGGACATCGGAACGTAGTGAGAGATGGAACGTCGCTAAAGTTTATTTCATCCAAGAAGGAGCAACCCAGAATTGAAAAAGGACAAATGGTTATCAGCGGTTCTATCTTTCGTATTGTCGGCAAGCTTTGTGCTGACCTCCGCTTATACGGGAACGCAAGTTGCGTATGCAACGGATTCAATTGTGAATGTAGACAGTGTGGAAATAACCGGAGATGTTGAGGAAGTGTACGTGGGCGAATCCGTGCAGATGACCGCCCGAGTGCTGCCGACCAATTCCACAAATCAAGGAATTCATTGGTCGGTTCTATATAGGGACGGGGTAGCGAACATCGATTCGGAGACCGGTATTTTGTGGGGAATTTATCCGGGAATCGTCGAGGTGTACGCCTTGGCCGATGAGAACAATGTCATCCGGGCCACAAAGCAGATTATGGTTAAAGGGCAGACCTTGCCCACCAGCATGACGATTAGCAATCAAGAAAATACAACCCAAGTTACTTTGGGAGATTCTTTACACTTTATGGCGGATATACTGCCTGCCGACGCCTTTAACAAAAAGGTGGTTTGGTCAATCAACAACCTGCCGACGCCGGGGGTTGACGATCAGGGACAACCCGTGACTCTGCCGGGGGGCTACGGAAGCTTCGATGAGAATGGCGTACTGACCACAACGCAGACGGGTAGAGCCGAAGTAATGGCCATATCCCTCGGCAATCCCAACCTGAGAAAAACGATGCAAATTGAAATTGTTCCGCCTCAGGTCGATGTGAGCGGAATTACGGTTTCTTCTTTGACCGATGAAGTGTATACGGGGGGCAAGTTGTCTATGACTGCAACCGTTACCCCATCTAACGCGACGGACAAACGGGTAACCTGGAGTATAGTGCCTTTGGACGGCCAAGCCTTGATTCACCCCGTTAGCGGTGAGGTCAGCGGGTTAACTCCCGGTCAAGTAAAGGTTGTCGCCACTTCGGTACAGAATCCGTTCCTTAGCGGAAGCAAGACCATTACGGTTAAGACGCCTCCGGCGATCCCCGTATCTTCCATTGCGATCACTTCGCCCGACACCGTTCAGGTTGAAAATACGTTGCAGTTGACCGCAAACGTGCAGCCGGACAGCGCCCATAACCGCGGTGTGACTTGGAGCGTGCAGAACGGAACGGGCTCGGCGACAGTGGATGCCGCTACCGGTCTGCTCACGGTAACGGGGGTTGGGAAGGTAACCGTCACCGCTACGGCGGCCGACGGCAGCGGTGTTTTTGCGACTCAGGAGATAACGGTGACGCCGATTCTAGTGAACGAGATTGTAGTGACGAGCGAAGGATCCACGGCCTCGGTCACTGCCGGAAACAAGCTTCAATTTGCGGCGGAGGTAAAACCGTCTAACGCGACCAACAAGAACGTGATTTGGACGGTTGCGAATGAAACGGGCTCCGCAGTTATTTCCGACGTGGGCTTGTTGACCGCCAACACGGCGGGAACTGTAACCGTAAAAGCGACTGCCGCAGATGCCAGCCGCACCGTCGGCACATTCCATTTGACCATCCAGGCTGCGGCTCCGGGATCCAATCCCAACCCATCCGACGGCGGACCTACCGGTGACGGCGGCTCCGGCGGGGGAAGCGGCGGCGGATCTAATGGCGGCGGATCTACCGGCGGGTCCGGTAGCGGCACTTCCGGCGGTTCAGGCGGCAACACGACATCGGCACCTACACCAACACCGGCAGGCAACACCAAGGAGATTGAGGTCATTGTGGATATGGGCCAAGGTCAATCCGAAGTCTCCAAAGCGAAGATTCAGCGTACCACCGGAACGGACGGGCTCGTCAAGGATCATGTAACCCTCGGCCGGGAGAAGGCGCAGGAAGCGGTGGACAAGGCCGTGGCCGCAAATCAGCCGACCGTGCGAGTCGTCATTCCGGACGAGAAGGACGAGGTCGGCGAGACCCAGGTCAACGTACCGGTTTCCGCGTTGAACGTCGTAAGCTCCGGGGGCAAAAACCTGGAGATTTATACGGAGAACGGCAGTGTACTCGTACCGAATGGTTCGCTGTTGAACTTCCCGGATGATTTGTATTTCCGATTGGTGCCGGTAAAACAAAAGTCCGAACAAGAGGTTATCCGCGACCGCGCCGTGAAAGAGCCGGTGGTTGCGACCATTTCAAAGGAACTGGCGCCATTCGTGGTGAGCCGTCCCATGACGATCGAAACCAATATGCAGAGCCGCCCGGTTACCCTGGTGCTGCCGCTGCGCGATGTAACTATACCGACCGGCGAGCAGGAGAAAAAGGCCTTCCTCGATTCGCTGGCGATTTATATCGAACATAGCGACGGATCGAAGGACTTGGTTCGCGGATCGGTTGTGGATTATGGAAACGGGGAGCAGGGGCTCCAGTTCCAGGTGAACAAATTCAGTACCTTTACCATCCTAAGCTGGGATGGAAAAGAGTTGACCACTCACCAGGCGTACATCAAAGGTTATCCGGACGGCACCTTTAAGCCCGATCAGTCTGTAACCCGGGCGGAAATGGCCATGATGCTGGCGCGGAACCTGGGCTATGCGGGTACGGCAAGCCGCGCGGTTTACCCGGATATGGCGGACGGCTATTGGGCCAATGGAGCGATTTCGTTTGTAAAAGAGAAGAACCTGATGGTCGGGGACGAGCGCGGGAATTTCCGGCCGGAAGCGGCCGTAACCCGCGCCGAAATGGCGGTGACTGCCGCCAGAATTAAACAACTGGCCCCAATGGGCGACGCGGAGGCAAGTACTGCCTTTAACGATATCCAGGGCCACTGGGCCGCCGGGTACGTCGCGGCGGGTAAAGCGTCCGGCGTGATCGCTGGCTACCAGGACAGCAGTTTTGCTCCATCGAAGGAGCTCACCCGTGCGGAGACCGTCACAATCGTGAACCGGTTATTCGACCGCGGTCCTTTGTACGGCGTAGACAACCGGTTTTGGAGCGACGTAGATACCGCACACTGGGCCTATCAAAATATTATGGAAGCCTCCTACAGCCATGACTATGATGTCCGGGCCGAAGGCGGCGAGCAGGTGAAATAATATAGAAGGGCTCCGGAGAAATGCCCGTCCGGAGCTCTTTCTTTTTCCGCATATGTTACAATGGCAATAAATTAAATCAGAGATTGGAGAACCTACCATGTCTAATTTGCCCAACTGTCCGCAGTGCGGATCGGAGTATACCTATGAGGACGGTAGTCTATTGGTTTGTCCGGAGTGTGCCCATGAGTGGATGCCCGGGGCCGAGAGCGGGACGGAGCCGGTTGAGGGTGCCAAAACGGTCAAGGATGCCAACGGAAACGTGCTGCAGGATGGCGACTCGGTAACGATCATCAAGGATTTGAAGGTGAAGGGGAGCTCGTCCGTTTTGAAAATAGGAACGAAGGTCAAGAGTATTCGGCTGATCGAGGACGGAGACCACAACATCGATTGCAAAATCGACGGATTCGGGGCGATGAAGCTTAAATCGGAGTTTGTGAAGAAGGCTTAAACGGAGAATTTTAAATCGTTTGGAAGACTGGGGGCGCGGAGCGCGGCCCCTTGTTTTTAGTGGCTTTAGCCAGTTAATCACGAGAAGCGTGCGAAACAAAAAACACCTGCTATGAAGGGTGGTGTAGTGACTTCCAACTCCAAAAGGATGCAAATTTGCAGGTATTTAGGCCGATTTGCGAGGGGGATGCGGAAAAAGATGCAAATCTGCAGGAATTTCTAGCGATTTTAGAGAAACGAGCCGGTTTCGTCAAAAATTCCTGCAGATTTGCAGGAATTTTGAAATTTTTGGCCCCGAACTAGAAAAAGCATGCAGATTTGCAGGAATTCTATATAATCAAGGTTGCCTGAAGGGACTAGTAATAAACGCACCCCTTCAGAGGTAGGCAAAAGCGGCAACGGCATAAGTAGCTATTTCCGCAGCCACGGCTAACGAACCTCAGTTTGGGTCCGCGCTCACGAGGCGAAATTCGCTCTATTGCCAATCCCCCACCCCGACGCTACGATAAAAAAGATGGCAGTTAGAATAGGAAGGTGGGACCGGATTGGGAAGAAGCAAGGTGAATTTGCTGACGAAGCTGTTGATTTCTTATCTGCTCGTACTGCTGTTTCCGGTGATGATTCTGTTGTTTTACTACTATCCGTACTCGGCGGAGGTCGTGAAGCAGAAGGAGCTGGACTGGAACGCCCATATTACGGAGCAGTTCATGACTTCCATGGACACGTTCACGCGCTATGTCTACAATCTGCCGTTCGAGCTGGTGCAGAACCGCGAGTTCAGAATGTACCAGGCGGAGGAGATCGACTATCAGCGGGTGCTGATTGCCAATGAGATGAAAAAATACAACGCGACCGATGCGTTCATCTACAACACCTTGCTGTACGTAAAGAACATCGGTTATTTGTTCTCTAAAACTGGAAGCGCATACATGCTGGAGGATATGGCGAAACCGGGGGTCGGTTTTTACTACGAAAATTGGCCGTACGAGGATTTGGTGGAGACGCTGGATACGCTGGACGCCACGATCGTCCGGCCCGTGGAGGATGTGGTTATTCCGGGGAATAACCGGATGCGGATGCTGACCTTCCTGCAGCCGCTCCCGGTCGGCGGCTCCCATTCTCCCGGCGCGGTGCTGATCATGGTCCGGGAGGATACGATTCTCCGCATGATGAAGTCGGTGTCGGAAACGTATCGCGGGGAGTTTTTTATATTTGACGGACAGGGAAAACCGCTGGTGGCTTCCAACGGGTCGTTGTACCGCAGCTCGGACGACTTGTCCCGGCTGGTGGACGGGATGGGTCAGACGGCCGGCCCCGTCTCCGGCATTCACAAGATCAACGGCGTCTCCTATCTCGTGTCGGCGACGGTATCGGAAAAGAACGGGTGGAAGTACGTCAGCATGCTCCCGGAATCGGCAACCTTGCAGGGCATTCGCACGATTCAGCGGAACACGGCGCTCCTGGTCGGACTGATTCTTTTGCTGGAAGTGATTGTGATCTACGTTTCGATCCGCAAAAACTACCACCCGATCAAACGGCTGGTCGAGGTGGCCACGGCGCTTTTTGAACCGGGAGCCTCCAAGCCGATGAACGAAATCGAGACGATTCGTTATACCCTGAACGGACTGTCCGCGGCCAACAGCCGGCTGGACGAGGAGGTCAAGGGGACGCTGCCCTTTATGCGGGACAATGTCCTGCTTGAGCTGGTGAACGGCCATTTCACGGCCTGGTCGGAGTTTGAGCGGGAAGCGGTCCGGGCGGGAATTGTCCTGAACGGCCCCATGTTAACCGTAGCCGTCTTCTCCTGCGAAGCCGAGCGGGGCGGGGAGACGAACCGGGTGCTTGAATTTTGCAAAGCCCGGGAGTCCGAGCTGCCCGAAGGGATGCGGGGATACTTTTTCAAAAGTATGTATCATCACGAAATCATCCTGGTCTGCTCGCATGAAGCGGACGTTCCGGCGAAAGCGCATCTGGCGCGGCTGCAGGACGCGCTCCAGGCCAACATAGGGGAGAAGACCCTCGTCGGAATCGGCAGTCCGGCGGAAGCCCGCTGTCCCCACGGGGCGCACGTTTCCTATTTGCAGGCGCTGCGGACGGTGGAGCAGCTTCGGCTCGGCGGCACTTCCCGAATTCTCTCCTTTGAGGAAATCGAGGTATCCCCGTCCGGCACGGTTTCTTATTTCGCCGAACTGCTGCAGTCCCTGGAATTGTCCATCCTGAAAAATGAAGCCGCCCAAGTGGAGTCGCTGGTTGAGCGCATCATCGGGTATATCGGCGGGGAGGGGCTGTCCCCGCACATGCTGCGCAGCGTCTATTTGAACACGGCCAGCGTGATTTTTAACGGGCTGCAGCGCTTCCGCGATGACGATCAGCGCTTGCTGCGCCTGACGGATGCCGCCTTTCAGCCGCGCTATACGCTGGAACAAATGACGGGGATACTGCGGGAGAGCAGCGCCAAGCTCTGCGAGATGATCCGGGAGACGCTGCCCGCGTCCCCCCGTTCGGCCGACCGGGAGGATATCCTCGCGGTTCTCGAAGCGAAATGCCTGGACCCCAACTGCTCCCTGCAGCTCATGGCCGACCACTTCGGGATGTCGGTTTCGAATTTCAGCCACCATTTCAAAAAAACGGTGGGGCAAAACTTCAAAGAAACCCTCGACCGCCTCCGGATTCAGAAGTCCGCGCAACTGCTTCGGGAGAGCGAGGAAGCGTTGGATGCGATCGCGGTCCAAGTCGGGTTTACCAATACTTCGAGTTTTATCCGAACCTTTAAAAAAATCGTGGGCACCACCCCCGGGCAATACCGTCAAACTCACCGAAGCTGAGTCCCGAGCCGCCGAGGCCGCAACCGAAAAGCGCCGCAGCGGTTTTTTGGCGATTAGGCGTGCGATTTAGAACCTTCATTTTTTGAAGATCCACAAAATTTGAATCCCTTGCTGCGATTAAACGCTTTCAAAAATTGTAAACCGGCGAAAAACTGCCCGTATACGCGGCCCGGAACCTCCCGTTACAGTCATAGGTGCCGGCTTAAGCCAGGCGAAACTGTGGCAGCGATCCACAAAAATCGATGTGCCCAAATTCAACGTGTGGAGGTAGAGAAATGCGAAAAAAGGTAACCGTTTTCACGTCGTTCGTCATCATCGCGGCCATGCTGTTGTCCGGGTGCGGCTCGGGAGGAGCAAGCAACAAGGCTTCGGAGGCGGCCGGAGAGGCGTCGGGAGAGAAGGTCAAGCTGACGGCGATTATGACGAAGCATCCGCTCACCAAGCCGCTGAAGGAAATGGAATGGCTGCGGCAGGTGGAAGAAGCCGCGGGGGTAGAGATCGAATGGCAGGAGATCACGTCCGACTGGGGGCAAAAAAAAGGAACGATGCTGGCCAGCGGCGATATTCCGGACCTGTTCATCGGACCGAATGTCATTACGGATGCCGACTTCGCCCAGTTCCAGGGGTTGTTCCAGGATCTGTCCACGATGCTGGATCAGGCGCCGAATGTACAGACCATGTTTAAGGAAAAACCGGAAACCAAACTCATCGCCACGCAGCCGGACGGAAAAATTTACGGGCTTCCGAAGTATCAGCGTTTCTGGCCTTCGTCCGCCCAACGACAGTACATCAACCAAAAGTGGCTGGATGAACTGGGTCTCGACATGCCGACGACCTGGGATGAGCTGTATGAGGTGCTCGTCGCGTTTAAAGAGAAGGATGCCAACGGCAACGGGGATCCGAACGACGAGATCCCGATGGATTGGCCGGGCGGCATCGGCGGCTACTTCAATCCGGCGGTACTGCTCGGCAGCATGGGCGTCACCCTGTCCGACGGGAACGCGGAGGGCTATTTCGTTGAAGGCGGCCAGGTGAAGAATTTTCTGATCGATGACCGCTACAAAACGATGGTCGCCTTCCTGAACAAACTGTACAAGGCCGGCTTAATCAATAAGGAAGTGTTTACCC
The DNA here is from genome assembly GCF_008084145.1 of Paenibacillus faecis. Classification (GTDB taxonomy): domain Bacteria; phylum Bacillota; class Bacilli; order Paenibacillales; family Paenibacillaceae; genus Fontibacillus; species Fontibacillus faecis. The sequence continues at coordinate 277,568 of NZ_VSDO01000004.1, forward strand.
ATGATTATACGAAGTTCCAGTCGGTCGCCCGCGGCGAGGGAGATATCGCAAAGGTCGGGTTCACCTGGGGCTGGGTGGCCTCGGACCGTTTCGGGGAACAGCTTGCCCCGCAGTACGCGTCCATGTCTCCGCTGAAGGTTTCCGCCGATTATACCGGGAAGCTGGGCTGGAGTTACGACCATTACAACCTGAACTACGGTGTGAACCATATCGTGATGTCGGCCAAAACCAAGCATAAGGAAGCGGCCATGCGGTTTATCAACGAAATGTACGATCCGAAGGTGGGCATGCAGGTGCTGTTCGGTTCCATCGGCCCGAATATCAAGGATAACGGAGACGGCAGCTATACCGTTCTGCCTCCGGCGAAGGCGGAGATGGACCCGGGAACCTGGAAATGGACGTCCACGATGGCGGACCATGGCGCTTTTTATATCCCGGATTCCTTGAAGCTGACGCTCGGCAAAGATATGCAGGAAGTGCTTACGCAGTCCGAACCCTTGAAAGAGGCGCAGGAGATCGATTTGGACAACGATATCTTCCCCGCCCTGTTCATTAAGTACTCTACGATGGACAACAACATCCTTAGTTTGAACAATACCAACGTGATGAATCTGGCCGATTCCAGCTTCGCCAAATGGGTGACCAAAGGCGGGATCGAGGCGGAATGGGACGCTTACGTGAAGGAGGCCCAAAAGGCCGGCATCACACAGAACCTTGAAATCATGCAGAAGTACTACGAGGAATACAAAAGCAAGCAGTAAGGGGGAGATGTTATGCCGTCCCGCAAAGGACTTCAGGTTCTGAAACGCGATTATCAGCTGTGGATTATGATCCTGCCCGCTATTATCGTGGTTCTGATTTTCAACTACATTCCCATGTACGGGATTCAGCTGGCTTTTCGCGATTATGATTTCAGCAAAGGGCTGACCGGCGGCGAATGGCGGGGGCTGGCGTACTTTCAACAGTTTATCGACAGCTACCTGTTCACCGACCTGATGCGAAACACGTTTATGATCAGCCTGGCGAGCATCGTGCTCGGCTTTCCGGCTCCCATTGTTCTGGCGCTCATCTTAAACCAAATCCGGCGCAAAAAAATGAAGCAGCTCATGCAGACGACGGTGTACCTGCCGCATTTTATTTCGGTCATCGTGCTCGTGGGGATGCTGAACGTGCTGCTGTCCTCCGAAACCGGGGTGGTCGGGCATTTCATGAAATCGATCGGGCTGGGGCATATCAATCTGCTGGCTTCCACCTCCACGTTCATCCCGGTCTATGTGCTGTCCGACATTTGGCAGCATTGCGGCTGGAACAGCATCATTTATCTGGCCGCGTTGTCCACGATCGATCCCCAGCTGTACGACGCGGCCAAAATCGACGGCGCCAGCCGGTGGCAGACGATCCGCTACGTCGATATTCCGGCGCTTGTACCGGCGATTATCATTCTGTTCATCCTCAGTATGGGGAATATTCTCAGCACCGGCTTCGAGAAAATATTCCTGATGCAGAACTCGCTGAACCTCCCGGTCTCCGAGGTGATCGCCACCTACGTGTACAAGATCGGGATCGTCTCCAACCAGTTCAGCCTGGCCTCGGCGATCGGCCTGTTCAATACGCTGATTAACTTCGTGTTCCTGTTCGCCATGAACGCGATTTCCAAACGGGCTTCACAGACCAGCCTCTTTTAAAATGACAAAAAACGAGAGAAAGGAGGACCTGCTATGGAGCTGGCCAGAACGCGGGCGGGCAAAGCGTTGAGCGGACCGCGGACCGGAGGAAAAGACCTCGTCTTTAAAGTGGTGCTCGGGTTCATCTGCACCGTCATCTTTTTGCTGATCGTATATCCGCTGTACTTTATCGTCATCGCCTCTTTCAGCGATTCAACCCTCGTCTCGACGGGCAAGGTGTTGTTCTACCCCAAAGGGATCAGCTTCTTCGGATACCAGGAGATTTTCAAGGATGCCCGGATTTGGACCGGATACCGCAACACGGTGTTCTACACGTTATTCGGGACGCTGGTCAACATGGTGTTTACGATGCCGGCCGCTTACGTGCTGTCCCGGCGGGAATTCCGGGCGAGACGGGTAATCATGTTTCTTTTTGTGGTGACGATGTTCTTCAACGGCGGCCTGATCCCGACTTACTTGTTGATGAAAGACCTGCATATGACCAACACGATCTGGGTCTTTATTCTTCCGTTCTGTGTGAACGTGTTTTATCTGATCATCGCCCGGACGTTTTTTGAAAACTCGCTGCCGCAGGAGCTGCATGAAGCGGCGGTCATCGACGGCTGCTCGCATTTCACCTTTTTCTTCAAGGTGGCCTTGCCGTTGTCCAAGGCGCTGATTTCCGTCATCGGCCTCTATTATCTGGTCGGGCATTGGAACGATTTCTTTACGGCTTTGATTTACATCCGCGATAATGAGCTGCAGCCGCTGCAGATCATTTTGCGGGACATCCTGCTGTCCAACCAGGTGTTTGCCGGCGGGGCGGGCACCGGCGGTGACGGCGGGGGCTACGCGCAGCGGTATGCCGACCAGATCAAGTACGGCGTGATTATCGTCTCCACGCTGCCGATCTTAATTATCTATCCGTTTATTCAGAAGTATTTTGAGAAAGGCGTGATGATCGGGTCGATCAAGGGATAAGGGCAACTTGCAGCTCGCGGCTTGCGACTTGCATAAAATCCGGCTTGATCACAAAAACTGGTCAAAAAGGCCGGGAGTGAACGCGATGAGACAGGATTACGTATTTACCGATCTGGAGAACAAGGAGCACCTGGTTCAGGAGATCCGGAAGCTGGAGGAAAAACTGGAGCAGTCGACAGGGGAAAAGATCAACCTGATCGCTTACTCCGAGAAAAAAGCGAATACGGAAGACGAATAAATGAATCGCTCTGTCGCGGAAGAACCCAATCTTTAAGGTTGGGTTCTTTTTTTGTGGCTAGGCTAGTGCTTCATCAGGCCTCCAAATCCGTACGAAGCCCATGGCCATCCAGTCGGCGAGCGCACTCCAAACTTTCAAACTTCCAACTCCAAAAAGATGCAAATGTGCAGGTATTTTGGCCGATCCACGAGGGGATGTGAAAAAAGATGCAAATCTGCAGGTATTTCTAGCGATTTTCGAGAAACGAGCCGGTTTCGCCGAAAATTCCTGCAGATTCGCAGGAATTTTGAAATTTTGGCCCTAAACTAGAAAAAAAACATGCAGATATGCAGGAATTCTATATTATCGAGGTTGTCTGACGGGGTACTGTGTAACTAAATATTCAGGATAAACGTTTTTTTGATGAAACTATATGAATAGATTTCAAAATAAGGAAAGGTGTGACAAACGTGGACCTCAAGTTGAACCGCAACCGGGAGCGTAAACCGGAGAGTAACCCGGAGAGTAACCCGGAAAAACCAGGAGGCAACAGGTTATTGATCTTCCTGTTTTACTTGATGTTTATTGCCTATGCTTTAATTGCAATTAAGGTTATTTTGTTTAAGACGATTCCCTTTTCAGCACTGTTCCATTCAGGGATAATGCCAGCATTAAGAAGTATTAATATCATTCCTTTTAATACAATTATAGATTTTTTTACAAGTGAGAACATTGACATGGGAAGGGCTTTGGCGAATATCGGGGGGAATATTGCGATATTTGTTCCTTTGGGGATTTTTGTGGCTTATGCCGCACACAATAAGCCCCTTCGCATTTCACTTCTTTACCTGCTGCTGACCTCATTTGCGCTGGAAGTGATTCAGTATGTATTGGCTTTGGGCAGCAGCGACATCGATGATATTTTATTGAATTTCGCCGGTGGGGCTATAGGTGTCGGTATATATGAATGGTTCCGCAAAATAACGTCGTCACGGAATCAATTCCTGATGTCGCTTATCGGTTTCTTCTTGGTTACAGGACTCTTAGGGGGCGCCGCAATTAGGATGATTGCCCCTGATTTGCTGCCTTTCTCCACGGCTAAGGTGGAATTTGTTTATGAAAATAAGGAGGTCCTGGCGGGATGGGATGAAGCAAAGGCAGACTTGGTTGGAGATTTGGCGGCGGTGGATGCCCATGAAATTACCATACATATGAATCCTAAGCTTATGAGAAGTACAGATGAAAAAAGAACGGATGAGGAGGATGTGCATATCCAAATCAACGCCTCAACCCAAATATTTACCCGTCATATTTCCTCCGATAAGGATACCGTCATCACCAAGTATGAAGAAGCAACAGGTTCTGATATATCCTCCTTGCTGAAAACCGGGAACAACGCTCCAAGTGTTATGGTCTGGTTATCTAATGAAGATAAGCAAGTGGCTGAAGCGGTTCTCATTAGCACTTTGAAGGAATAGACAGATTACTTTTTACATTTCTGGTAACAATTCTGCCTCTAAAACGTGAAAGAGTCGGCAATAAAATAACGTTGTTTTGGAGGTCAGGATGAGAAGCAAATGGCTGCGTAAGGCCCTAGTGTTATTTTTATGCGGTGTCGTGTTTGGGGGTTGCTCCAGTGCTCCCGCCAAAGAAGCGGAGCAGCGCTCCAGTTTCAAAATCATGTATATGGACGATATGGACGAATCGAGCTTCTTCCAACAATATTGCGATTTGTTTACGATGCAACACCCCAACATCGACATTGAAGTGGTCAGTCCGTTTAGTATTTTCAGGGAGGAAGTGCAGGATTACAACAAAGCGTTTGCGGACCTCGTGGAGAAGGAACAGCCGGATGTAGTTTTGTTGAGGATGGACACGTACGAGAAATTCGCCGCGGAAGGTAAATTGCTGGACCTCAATACTTTAATTGAACGCGACAAATACGATCTCAAGGGCATTTACCCGGCTCTGATCGAGATTCTTAAAGAGAAAGGCGGCGGCAAGCTGTATGGCTTATCTCCTTCCTTTTACGGTAGCGCCCTCTTCTATAATGCCGATCTGTTCGCTAAATACGGCGTCGAAGTACCGCATGACGGGATGACATGGCAGGAGATCATCGATACGGCCCGGCGGTTTCCGACCGATGGCGACGAGAAGACCCGCGTCTACGGATTGGGCAGCGGCGACGGCGGCATGTCCCTGGAGAGCCTCGCCTCGGCCATCGCGGGTACCCAGGGTTTAAAATATATCAATACGGATACGATGAAAATCACACTGAATACGGATGCTTGGAAGCAGGTTTATAAACTGGCCAAGGACGCGATCGATTCGGGAACGATCTACAATCCTATGGATGGCGGTTTCCAGGGCGGGACGATCGAAGCGTATTATCAGAGTCAGCCGTTTTTGATGGGCCGCATGGCCATGACGAGCGGCAGCGCGTATTTGCTGCGCAGTATGAAAGAAGCCAAAAGCACGCTAAAGGATTACAAACCTTTTCAAGTCGGCGTCATCGCGGGGCCGGTCGATCCGGCCGAACCCGAAACAACCCGGGATATCGACATTAATGAAATTTTCACCATCCGGGCGAATTCGCCGAATCTGGATGCGGCTTGGGAGTTCCTGAAATTTGTGAACGGGGAAAAGTTCGCCAAAGTGAAGTCGAGATCGATGAATAACGGATTTTTATCCCATATGGGAATAGCGAAGGAATATGACGGCGTCAACCTGGACGTATTTTACAAATTAAAGCCGAGTTTGGACGGAGCAAGTTCGCTGGACAATGATAAAATCCCCCGCGATTTCTACGCTCAATACCAACCGATCGTGGACCGTGAGCTGAAGTTGGTCGAGGAGAAGAAGAAGTCCATTGAAGAGGCGCTGCAGACGATAGAGCAGGAAGGGCAGGTTGTATTGGATAAGGCGGTAAAAGAGGAGGCCGCCAAGAAGAGTGGGGAGTAGGACGATAACGGTTCCGGAGGCAGTGATCATTAGGGAGGCTGTCGAGTTAAGACTCGACAGCCTGGATATTGGTTTTCAGAACAGGTATGTCTTAAACAATCACCGTATTGCCAAGGTTCGTGTCTGTCTTTTCATTTAATTTCAGGATGCCCTTGATCGCCAGATTGTTTACTACCTTGGTGGAGTTCGCCTTCTCCGTAACGATCGAGCCGTTAAGGGCAAAATTAGAATGGGAACCGATCGAATTTTCCGCGACGAGCGCATCCACGGTGTTCAACAAGATGATGCCGTAACCGCCGTCCGCCGTTCGGTCGTAGGTGATCCGGTTGCCGGCAATTTCGGCGCGCGCTCCCCCGTCCAGTTGAATCGCCGCCGTTACGCCTGTGCTATCCACAATCTCGTTGTCCGTAATTTTGACGCTTCTACCGGCGGCGCTGGCTCCGTAAATGGCAATATTGCGGGCCCCGCGGATATAGTTGGATTTGATGGCGACATCGCTACTCTTGTCGAAGCTGATTGTATACGTCGATTGTCCCGTGTAACCGGTGCAATCGATATGATTGCCTTCCGCCAACACCTGTGTGCCTGTTGTTCCGCGGTTCGTGATTTGAATACCGCCCTTGCACCGGCTCAATACGTTCCCCCGCAAAACGACTTCCTGGGACTTGCCCACCTCCATGCCGTACCTGTCCGACTGGTAGGCCTTGTTGTTCAAAAGTTGAACATCCTTGCTGTTGTCAACCTTGTAGGCCAAGCCTTGGCCGCGGTGAACGGCATTCTCCGCAATCAGCACATTCTCCGCATCCCATACGCCGATGCCCGTGCCGCTTGCGCTGCCCAAATGGGAAACCGTATTTCCGGTAACGACGACGTCTTTTCCGCGTGCGTCGATACCGCTGCTGAAGCCTTTGATACTGTTGCCGACAATCGTTACGTTGTTCCCGTCCAATCCGTTCGACACCTTCTGCCCCGCGATGGCGACTCTGGCGTTGTCCGTGCGCAGCAGTACATTGTTGCTGATGACGGTATCCGTGCCGTTGCCGTAGGATATCGTATTGTCCGAATGATTGCCGTCGATAATCACTTCGTAGCCGTTAAAGCTCAGTACGGACGATTCGGCGTTGCCGCGGAACACATTCCCCCGGATCACGACTTTACGCGGCTCCTCGTAATCGATGTCGCCTTCGCCGTATCCTTCAATATCGATACCGGCCCAAGGCTTGGTCCCTTTTACGGTGCCCGCGTTCGTAATTTCATTATTTTCGACAAAGACGCCTTCCCCGCCCGTAATCGAAATATTGTTTCGGCGCGCTCCGTCCAGTTGGCAATTGCGGATGGATACCTTCTCCGGCTTGTCATAGTCGGGGTCCACCCCCAAGAGGCCCACCGGACCGAGTAAAATGCAGTCCCCGGTGCATTTGCGGATCTTCATGTTTTCAATCGTAATGTTTCTGCCCCCGTGGATGTAGATTCCCAGCCCCCATTCTTGGGTTGATTTAGGAAGCTTGCTGAAATCATGCTGGTCCAGGTCGCCCGTAATGATTCCACCCGAAATCGTAACATTTTCCACTTTGCGAAGGTAAATGCAGGAATACCCCTTCGAACTGTTCGGCTCGACCTTCAGCTCCGCTTCGTGATCCAGAGTGAGCTTCAAGTGAGAGGGCACGTGGATGCCCGCGCCTTTCTCGGGAGACGCCGGGTATGCGGTCCCGACACCTTGGATCAAATAGGTTCCCTTCGGAATAAAAACTTCGGGGTATCCGGCGTTCTTCGCGTAAGCGATCGCTTGGTTCAGTCCGTCCGTGGTCTTCACGGCATCGGTGCCATCCGTCCGGATTCCCCATGCCGAAGGCTCAATGATGTAGCAGGTTGTCTTTTTTGGTTCGTTTTCCATGATTGGATCAGTCTCCTATCCGTCATTTTTTTCACTTGCTCCAGATGCGGCAAATCTTCGTTGTAGCTTAAGGATAACAAAGCTAAACTCAAGCCGACGGTCAATCGCTGGACAAGCAGCGGACAAAATGAGCCCTCTTTTGTTCCCTCGTTTGAAACCAATTTGCGCCATTTGATGTATTATTAAATAAACAAAGGGTTGAAGGAGGGACGGATGTGGGAATTTTGTCGAGGTTTCGGGACGTGATGATGGCGAATGTTGGCGGTTTGCTGGGACAGTCGGAGGATCCGGAGAAGACGATTGAGGAATGCCTCCGCCAAATGAACCGCGATTTGGGTCAGGTCAAAGCGGAGACGGCCTCGGTGCTGGCGGAAGAGAGCCGGGCCAAGCGGAAACTGGAGGAGTGCGCCGAAGAGGCACGCAAGCTGCAGCGGTATGCGGCGAAAGCGGTCGAGTCGGGCGACGAAACGGGAGCGCTGAAGTTTCTGGAGCGTAAGGCCGGTATGGCTGGGCAGCTGCGGGAACTGCAATCGGCCTATGACCAGGCGGCCGATCACGCCGCAAAGATGAAGCAAATGCAGGATAAGCTTGCCGCGGATGTAAGCAAACTGGAGGCGCGGCGCACCGAATTGCGCGTAAAGCTGGCGGAGGCCGAGGCACTGCGGCGGAAGAACGGCTCCGGCGGAGCGGGCGAGGCCTTTCGCGAATTGGAAGCGAAGGCCGGCCAAGCCTTGAACGAAGCGGAGGCGCTGGCCGAGCTGCGAGCGGGGACGCGGGAGGACGATCTGGATGAGCTGATCGCGCAATTGGAGCGGGGAAAGGAAGCGCCGGTGCCTGGAGGACCGGAGGCGAACGCCGAATCCGGAGGCACGGCGGCGGAAATGAGCCCCGAAGACGAACTTGCGGCGATCAAAGCAAAGCTGAATAAATAAGGGGCGGAATCCTGATTTCTTCCTGATCATTGAGGTGAGGCAAATGCCGGTGATTGAATACAAATGTCCGAACTGCGGCGGCGGAATGGAGTTTGACAGTGGGACGGGGATGCTGTCTTGTCCGAGCTGCGGGCGGAAAGACGATATCGGGCAAATCCCCGATCCGCTGAAACAACAGGTGTTTACAGAGGATGAGGTGAAGGAGTATCACTGCGAGAGCTGCGGGGCCGTGATCGTCACCGAGCCGGAGACCAGCGCCACCAGCTGCAGTTTCTGCGGCTCGGCCGTGGTCCTCAGCGAGCGCTTGACCGGGAAACTGGCTCCGGCGCAGGTGATCCCCTTTGCCATAAGCAAGGAGGAGGCGATGGCCGCCTTTAAGAAATGGTGCCGGAAGGGCAGACTCACTCCGAAGGGCTTTATGACCGCGGATCGGGTCCAGGGCATTACAGGCGTTTATGTTCCGTTCTGGCTCTACGATCTGCATAACGACATCGATGTCCACGGCCATGGAACGAAGGTGAGAAGCTACACCAGGGGAGACTACAGAATTACGGAAACGGAGCATTACGAGATTTACCGGAAGATCCGGCTCGATTATGCCCGTCTGCCGGTCGACGCCTCGCAGAAAATGAACGATGAGCTGATGGATAAATTGGAGCCTTTTCCATACGACCGGCTCAAGCCTTTCAAGACGCCCTATCTGGCCGGATACATAGCCGAAAAATACAGCTATACCGATGAGGAGCTCACCCCGCGGGCCAAGGAAAAAACGGCCCCTTACGTGGAATCCTATATCGCCTCGACCGTTTCGGGATACACGACGGTGAATCTCTCCGATAAACAGGTACATACCCAGGTGAAGCGGTCCGATTACGTCCTGCTTCCGGTCTGGATGGTCTATTACGACTACAACCGGAAGCCGTATATTTTTGCCATGAACGGCCAGACGGGCAAGATCGTGGGCAAACCCCCGATCAGCAAGGGGAAGGTGGCCGCATGGTTTGCCGGGATTTCCGGCATCACCTTCCTGTCGCTGAAGCTGGTGGCGTGGATGATGGGGGGAGGATGGCTATGATCAGGCGGATGAAGTCTTTTTGGCTCACAACCGCGCTAGGGTTGATGGTCCTATGGTTGATGGTTCCGGCAGCGGCTCAGCAGGCGGCGGCATCCGGGGATGCAAGCAGACTGATTTATGACGATGCCCGATTGCTGAACCAGGCCGACTACGATGAGCTGGACGCCATGGCGAGGGAGTACGGGGCCAAGCATGAGATCGAAATCATCATTCTTACGACCGAAAATCCGGAGAATCGGGACGTCGTACAACTGACCGAGGATTTTTACGATGCGCAGGGGCCCGGATATGACAAGGCCCATGGGGATACGATCATGCTGACGATGGATATGCGCAACCGCGACATTTATTTGGCTGGGTTTTATAAAGGCGAGGAATATTTTGATGATGCCCGCTTGGACCGGATCCGGGAGAAAATGACGCCTTTGTTGTCGGCGGGCGAGTATCGGCAGGCGTTCGAAACCTTTATCAAAACGGTGGATCGCTATATGAACTATAAGCCGGGCTTCAACCCGGACAATATCCTGTTTAATCTCTGGTTCCAGCTCGGCGCGGCGCTGGCGATCGGCGGTATCGCCGTCGGCGTGATGGCTTATCGCTCGGGAGGCCGGGTGACGGTAAACGGCGGAACCTACGAGGATTCCGGCAACTCGGGTGTGCTGCAGCGCGAAGACCGTTATATCCGGACAACGGTGACGAAACGGAAAATCGAGAAAAGCAGCAGCAGCTCGGGAGGCGGAGGCGGCACGACGAGCGGAGGACATTCGCATAGCGGCAGTAGAGGATCATTTTAACGGAAGGGATGAGGAGCATGAGCTTTTTTAGAAATCAGTTTTCGAATGTGGTGGAATGGGAAGAGTTTCGCGATGATATGATTTTCTGGAAGTGGAACAACCCCGAAATCAAAAAAGGGAGTAAATTAATCATTCGTCCCGGCCAGGACGCCGTCTTTATCAACAACGGCAAAATCGAGGGCATCTTTAAAGACGAGGGCGAGTTTCAGATCGAATCCGATATCATTCCTTTTTTATCGACATTAAAAGGGTTCAAATTCATGTTTAACAGCGGAATGCGGGTGGAAGTGCTGTTCGTCAACACCAAGGAGTTCACCGTGAAATGGGGGACGCAAAACCCGATCCTGATCCCGACGCCCCAGCTTCCGGGCGGAATGCCGATTCGAGCCAATGGAACGTTCAATTTCAAAGTGAACGACTATGTGACCCTAATCGACAAGGTGGCCGGAGTCAAATCGACCTATCTGGTGGAAGACGTGAAAATCCGCATTACCTCCGTGCTGAATCAACTGCTGATGAAGTGGATCAGCCGGGAAGGCAAGGATATGTTCAATCTCCAGGCCAACAGCATGGACATCGCGCGCGGCATTCGCGAAGACCTGGACATGGAGGTGATGGGCGACGGGCTGGCCATTACCGGATTCCAGGTGATGAGCTTCAATTACCCGCAGGAAATTCAGGATATGATCACCAAAGTCGCCTCCCAGGGGATGATCGGCAACCTGACTCAATATCAGCAGGTCAGCATGACGGACGGCATCGCTTCCGGACGAGTGCAGGGCGGCGGGGCGGCCGCGGATATGGCAGGGATGATGATGGGCATGAACCTGGCCGGCGAGATGATGAAAAACCTGAGCCAGAATCCGGTCGCGGGACAGCATCCGAATTCGATCACGGGTACGGGAGCGGGCGCGGCGGGAAATGCCGCTGCCCGTCCCAACTTCTGCCCGAACTGCGGCGCGAAGAACGAGGGGGCGAACTTCTGTCCCAATTGCGGTCAGAAGCTGGGGTGAAGTGAAGCGAATACGATAGTGTAGAGCGGGGGACCCCCAACCGATAGAGGTTGGGGGTTTTTGATGAGATGTACTTCGACCGGCGGAGCCTTAACTCGTTCTAACGGAAATAGCAGCCGCTATTTCGGCATATGCGGTAGAAGTCATATTTTAACGGAAGCAGCAGCGCCTATTTAGCTCTGTGGCGGCCTTTTCTAGGACAATCTAGGGAAATAGGCGCTATTACGTCCGTTAGAATTTCCAAAAAGCGTTTTTTAGCGAAATAGCAGCTATGATTTCCGTTAGAAGTTTGCGCTGCTGCAAAACTTGCAGAGTGCGCTGTTTTCCCTTAATTACCGCGACAGATAGCAAAGGATCCGCTTTTGGGATTTCAGGTCCTTCGGCCGTTTAAGGCCCTTTTATGGTCTGCGGAAAATATAGACCGCATTTTCCCCGGATGGGGGCAGAAGGAGAGAGGATAGCCGTTCGTTCAACTCCATCTTGAAGTTTGTGGCATTTGCATAAGCCTCGAAGTCCCCCGTGACCGCCGGATTTCTGGTACCGATTACAATGTAGATTTCGACGGAATCCGTTTGAAAGACATGTTTCTCATAGGGGTTTCGGGGCACCGGCCAGGAGCAGACCACGACTTGGGGGCGGTATTTGTTCAAGGCGTTCTTGGCATCTATTCGTTCGATGAAATCAGGGTAGGCGATGTAATGCGCCCAGCTGTAATCATCCGTGCCCTGGCACGATACGCCCGCATTTTGCAGGAACCGCGTCAACGTTCCGTCTCCCGCCGCGATTTCAAGACAGGCCCTGTCTCCGATTAAGTTGGCGAGCTCTTTTACCAGGGGCTTGGAATAAAAACAGTAGATCCCTTTCTTATTAACCAGCGGCATTAAAATCTTCTTGTTCCCGATCAACGCCCAGCAAATATGGAACAGCCGGAGGGAGACCGGTTTTCGCTCAAACCCTTTTTTAAACAACAGCTTCTGCAGCAGCGTCCCATCCCACAAGTTAAATCTCAAGGTACCGGGAAGCTGCTCCGAGGCGGCGATGCTTAATTGTTCGATGTAGGAAATGGCGAGTCTTGCTTTAATGATGTGAGGAAGGAAGGCCTGAACGGTTTTTTCATTCATTCCGCTTTTGTGAATCTGTTGGCTGGCCATTTTGGCTAGCGCGGTATACTTAGCAATAACCGAATCCGCAAAATCCGAGGCATTCTGATTTCTCAGCTTCCTCAGTTCATCCAATACCTCCTTTTGATATGCGGGAAATAGGCGTTTTAAGGCTTCCGGACTTAATTCGTTGGTTAGAATTTTTTGAGCGGTCTCTTTACTTAAGCTCCTCATAGCGATCTCCAAATTGTGGAAAATACCTAAATTTGTCTAGTATTATAGCAGGTTGCTATCATCCAGAAAGCGACAAATTTTGCATAAACCCTGAATGTTTGGTTTGAATTAAAGGGAGTTCTTCCCGTTAATTGGGTACGTATGCGGCCGCAGAGGCGAATTAGCTGGAAAATCTCCCGTTAATCCACCTGAAATTGTTTACTTCGGCAAAAGAGCCGCGAAATAGATGGAGCTTTTCCAGCTAAATCTGATTGAAAAGCCAAGAGCGGTAGATTAACGGGATATTTTCCCGTTATTGACGTAGACTCCGGCGGTGGCACTCTATATCTACAATTGTGGGTGTTGACAACATAGTTCCGAAACTCGATGATCACATCCTTGCCAACGCCAATTCTTTAATTCAACCTGTATAGGGAGGAATTTTTCCTTTTTGCTAGAAATGACAAGGGTACATGATTTGGGGTGGAAATTCCATCCATAATTAAAGGAGGGAATTGATAGTTGATCAGAAAATTAGGCCTTATCGCGATCTTGCTCTGCGTCTGCTTGAGTGCGCTTCCCGCAGCGGCGGAGGAAAACGTTGGGGACGGAATCCAGGAGACTGCCGCGGGGGGAGACAGCTCCACGCAGGGCGGATCCGCGGAGCAAAAGCAGGGCTTGCTGCCGAAGGTGGTTTACACCGGGGGGAGGGAGATTCTGACGGTCTACGCGGACGGGACTTTCGAGGTCAAGGACGTGGAATCTCAGGGTACGCCGCGGATGATCACTCCCATTGCGGAAAGCGGCGGGTATTTTTACACGGCCGGGTCCGTTTTTGATGCCTACCGGGTTCAGCGAGTCGGGCAGGACGGCACGGTGGAAAACTACGATTTCGATCCTAATGCCGGCATGTACTTGCAGTTTGCCCAGGACGGTTACCAGTATTACAATGCCAAAGGTTATATCGTCAGGGTGAGTGAGCATGAGGAGCCCGACCGGAAGAAGACCTTGGGGAAGGGGAGCCTTCTTTCGAGAGATGAAACCTATATCCGGAATCAGGAGATCTGGTTTACGGATGTCGACGGGGATTATGCAATTTATAAACTGGCGAACGGCAAGAAAACGAAACTGTCCAAAAATGATTCCTACCTTAAGGCTGTTCACAACGGCTGGATTTACTATCACTACTACGAAAACAAGCGCTGGGCCCTCTACCGGATGACGCTGAACGGCACGAATAAGCAGAAGCTGTCGGGTGACGCAGATATGGCCAAGACGTATATCGCCAATAATAAAATCTATTACCTGGACAACCACGCCAAGGCGCTGCGCGAAATGAACCTGGACGGTACCGCAAAGCGGGTAATTTGCAAGCTTCGGACCGATGGCGTGGACATTTTCGCGGTGGAGCAGGGCAGCATTTACTTTACGGAAGAACAGCATCCCGGCAAGTCGAATCAGCAGCTGTATCAGGCGGACCTCAAGACCGGCAAGAAAAAGCTGCTGGTCAATATTCCGCTGGATTTTGATTACGGCTGGGTACGGATCAGAAATGTAGAGCCTATCGGCGACTATGTGGCATATTCCTTGGCCAACGAAGTGTTTCTGACGAAACAGGACGGCACAAGCCCTAAAAAGGTAGCGACCTTGGGAGGCGCCGGGGCCGGCAGAGATTTGCTGCACTCTAAAGCCAAATGATGCTGGGCAAAAAACATCATGACCCCCCTCATGGTGTTTTTTTGCGCCCGCCATTTACTAATATAGCCAACCTATCGCACTTATCCTCGGCCATACGCATGTATGTGTCCGCTTCCTAAGGCGGGATGCACTTTTGCGGTATTCGGCGCTATAGTATACTGGTTTGGTAGGAATAGGATAATTATCGGGATTTTCCGAATTTTCAAGAGAGAGGATACTCCTCCGAAGGATCGAGAAAGTGGAGGCGTACGGGCTGCTCGGTGGCCGGGAGTCAGCCGAATTAGGCGAGGAGGCATGATACGGATGGAACGAGAGGAGTGCATCACTTCGCTGCTATGCACCGTTTCCGGCACGATCATCAAGATCAAGCGGGATGACTTCGGCCTGTTTGAAAGGACCGGCGGCAGCCTGATCGGGACGAGTATGTTCGCGATGATGGACGAGTCGGACGTTTCCGCCTTCAGCGGATTAGTGGAGCGGGCCCAAAACGGGCAGCCGATTTTGAACAGGCGGGTCGGTTTTAAACGGGCAGGGAGTTCCGAGCTTTTTTATGTCGACGGCGGCATGTTGGATGAACAGCTTCTGCTTTTGGTATCGGACCGGGCTATGGACTCGTCCTGCTTTGTCCGTGAAGTGTTGAGGGCAAGCAACGAGCAGTTCAAGGCGCTCCGCGAAACGAACGAGAAGCTGGGCAGGGAGATGGCGCGGAAGCTGGAACAGGAAATGAAAGCTCTTGACGAGTTCTCCGCGATGAATAATGAGCGGGTCTCTCTGCAGCGGGAACTTGCGAAAGCCAACATCGAACTCAAGGCGGCCAAGGAAAAGGCGGAGAGCGCCGATCGGAGCAAAAGTCTTTTCCTGGCGACCATGAGCCATGAAATTCGTACGCCAATGAACGGTATTATCGCCACCGCCGAACTGCTGGCGGATTCGCGATTGGACGACGAGCAGCATAAATCGGTTTCCCTTATTATGGATTCCGGCAATTTGCTGCTCAATATTATTAACGACATTCTGGACTTGTCCAAAATTGAGGCCGGACAGATGAAGCTGGACCAAGCTCCTTTCGAGCTGCCGGAACTCGTGGAAAACGTGGTGAAACTGCTTGGCAGCCGGGCGGAGGAACAGCGAAACGAAATGAAGGTGGTTATCGATCCCAAGGTGGCGTCCCGTCTTATGGGCGACCCGAACCGGATGCGGCAGATTCTGATCAATTTGACGGGGAATGCGGTAAAGTTCACCTACGAGGGTCAAGTCGAAATTCGGGTGAGTTTGCTGGAGGACAGCGGTGTCCGTCAGCGCCTGCGCTTCGAGGTCAAGGATACCGGTATCGGAATCTCGAAGGAGAACGCGGAGCGGCTGTTTCAGCCGTTTTACCAAATCGCCAACAGCTTTTCGGCGAAATTCAGCTCGACGGGGCTTGGACTCTCGATCACCAAACAGTTGGTGGAGATGATGGGCGGCACGATCGGCGTGCACAGCAGCCCCAACGCGGGCTCGACCTTCTGGTTTGAAATCGAGCTGGAGAAATCCGAATCCCGGGGGCCGCAGGCCGCTCCGAACCGGCAAGGGAACGGGCGAGCGCTTCGGCGCATGGAGGATAAAGACTTGGACACCCTGATCCTGTTGGCGGAGGATAATGTGATTAATCAGCACATCACTACGCTGCAGCTCAAGAAGCTCGGCTTCGAACGCGTCCTGATCGCCGGGGACGGCGAGGAGGCGGTGCGGATGTGGCGCGAGCGCAGGCCCGGCTTCATCCTCATGGACAATAAGATGCCGGTGCTGGACGGATTCGAAGCTTCAAGGCGCATTCGGGAGGCCGAACAGGCGGAGGGAGGGCATGTGCCGATCATCTCCATTACCGCCAACGCTATGCAGGGCGATCGGGAGCGCTGTCTGGAGGCCGGGATGGACGATTATATCACGAAGCCCGTCCATCTGGAGATGCTTCAGGCGGTGCTGGCGCGCTTTCTTCCCGACGTGCGTGCAGAGGAAGAGGGGGAGAGCTTGACGGACGATCTCGACCTTTCCGATGCGGAAATCCTGTTGAACCGGAAGACGATAGATGATATCGCTCCGCCGCCATGGGATGAGGAAGACCGGGACATGCTGGGCAGCCTTTTCGAGATGTACTTGACGGATACGGAGGCCAAGCTGGATGAACTGCGGACAGTACTCGCCCAAGGAGATCAAGGCGGGGACCTGGAACAAATCGCCCACAACATGAAATCGGCGAGCATCAGCGTGGGCATGGTCGAGTTGGCGCGGATTCTATCCGAGATCGAGCGGTTGGCCCGCGAAGATAACGTGGAAGCCGCAAGGTCGCGGTGGGGGCGGCTTGAGCGGGTGTATCGGCAGTCCTGCCAAGCGTTTCGCGAACTGATCGGCAGCGAGAGTATGAAGATGATAAGCCAATGAGAATGAAATCAAATCCATACCGGGAAAAAAGCCCAAGCGCCGCGGATGCATGTCGGCGCTTGGGCTTTTTTGAAGGATTCCGTTCCGCTAAGCTTTCCCCACGGACCCGAGATCGGTCATAAGGGCTTTGATCTTGACCGTCAGGACCTCTTTGGCGGGGGTCATAATCACCTTGGGCTCCACCGCGGAAGGGTTGAACTGCAGCATGCTCCGGACGGAGCCGGCCCATGCGGTAATCAGTTCGGTGTTGTAATTCACTTTGGCGTGGCCGAGTTCAATGGCCTTGTGCAATTGGGCGATGGGGATTCCGGAGGCCCCGTGAAGCACCAGCGGGATCCGGACGGCCTCCGCGATTTCCCGCATTTCCCGGAATCCGAGCTTGGGCTCGCCCTGGTATTTGCCGTGAACGGAACCCAGCGCCGCGGCCAGGGCGTCTACTCCGGTCTCCGCCACCAGCCTCTGGCATTCGTTCAAATCCGCGTAAGATATTCCGCCGACCAGGCCGTCCTCCATGCCGCCGACGGTCCCGACTTCGGCTTCCACGGAGACGCCGCGCTCATGAGCGTATTGGACGACCTCTTTCGTATGCCTGATATTATCGGCAATGGGGCCGTGGGAGCCGTCGAACATGACCGAGCTGAATCCCGCATCGATCGCCTGCTTGCAGCGGGAGACGGAGGAGCCGTGATCCAGATGGAGAGCAACGGGAACGGTGACCTGCTGCTCCTCCATAATGGAGGCGACCATCGCTTGGATCGTTTTAAAGCCGCCGAGGTAATCGATGAGGCGGTCCGACGCGGCCAGAATCACCGGCGATTTCGTTTCTTCGGCCGCTTGCAGAATGGCTTGCACCCACAAAAGTCCGTTGATGTTAAACTGGCCGACGGCATATCCGCCGTCCAGGGCCTTTCTCAGCATGGATGTCATGGAGATTAGAGCCATGAGTTGATCTTCCTCTCTATCCGGTTTCTAGATTTGTTAGCGATAGCCTTTATCCTTTAGCCGTTTAGCCGTGTTCCGCTTCGCGGGCTTCATGCTACATGAACAAGCTTAGAAGCATGACGCATCCCAATCCGGTTACGGACAGCACCGTCGTCAGCAGCGTCCAGGTTTGGAACGTCTGTTTCATGCTGAGCCCGAAATATTCCTTGATCATCCAGAAGCCGGCGTCATTCACATGGCAGGCGATAACGCTGCCCGCTCCGGTAGCCAGCACCATGAGAGCGGGATCTACCGTCCCGGCGACCATCATCGGCGCTACCAGGCCGGCGGTCGTCAAAGCGGCCACCGTGGCCGAACCCAAGCACAGCCGGAGAATCGCGGCGATGATCCAGGCGACCAGCAGCGGCGACATATTCGAATTGCTGAACAAGGTGGCGACGTAATCGCCGACGCCCCCGTCCACGAGCACCTGCTTGAAGGCGCCGCCGCCGCCGATAATCAGCAGCATCATGGCGATTTGGGCAATCGACTTGGATAACGATTCGCTCACTTCCTTCATGGAGATGCCGCGCGAGCGTCCCATGGTGTAAATGGCGAGCAGCAGGGAGATCAGCATCGACGTTCCGGGATTACCGATGAAGACCACGATTTCCTTCAAGGTATTGTCGGCCGGGAAAATCAGGGTATAGATGGTGGACAGCCCCATAAATATCACCGGAAAGAGCGAGGTTAACACGCTGATTCCAAAACCCGGGGTTTCCTCGAGCTTGAATACCTTCCGCTCTCCGAGGGCGCTGATGTTTCCGGCTTTTTCGTAGGCGGTCGGGAAGAATTTCATCGCAAACTTGTTGAACAGCGGGCCGGCCACGATCGTCGTCGGGATCCCGACCAGAATGCCCAGCAGCAAAACCTGTCCGATATTGGCGTTATAAGCGACCGATATCGCCGTCGGTCCGGGATGAGGCGGCAGAAAAGCATGCGTGACATTAAGCGCCGCCGCCATAGGGATTCCGAGGTACAGGAACGGCATTTTCAATTCTTTGGCGATGGCATATACGATCGGGATGAGCAGAACCAGGCCCACCTCAAAGAAGAGGGCGATCCCGATAATAAACGATGCGATGACTACCGCAATTTGAATGCGCTTTCTACCGAAGCGCTCGATCAGGGTGGTGGCGATCCGGTAGCCGCCCCCCGCATCGGAGACCAGCTTGCCCAGCATGGCGCCGATCCCGAAGACCAGGGCAAGATGACCGAGCTGACCGCCGATGCCCTTTTCGATGGTGGAGATAATCTGCGACAAGTCCATACCCAGGCAGACCGCCACAATAACGGAGGTAATGACCAAGGAAATAAAGGTGTTCAACTTCAGCTTCATGATCATGAACAACAACAGCAGTACGCCGATGGCTACAATTAGAATTGGCATGGGGTTGCCTCCTAGATAGTCTGTCTGGAATGAGGTTTACAGGTTGAAGCGCTTTCTAAACTCCGACCATGATACACCGCCGCCCCTTAGCCGGATAGTCCGGCTTGGGCGGCGATCAGCGCTTCGATTTCGGAAACGGTCGGCATGGCCTCGGAGGAGCTGTGCTTGCTGACGACGATGGCGGCGGAAGCGCTGCCATACTGCAGGGCGGTTTGAATGTCTTTTCCGGTCATCAGCGCGTACAGGAAGGCCGAAGCGTAGGAATCGCCGGCACCGAAGGTTTTGAGCACTTTGCTTCGGTAAGCTTTGCCGCGGTATATCTCGCCTGTCTTCGTATAAGCATAGGAGCCGTCAACGCCATGTTTGATGACGATGAGCCGGGCTTGATGATTAAACAAATGACGGACGGTATGTTCATTGTCGCCTTTGCAGCTGTCCATCATATCGAACTCGTCGCGGGTTCCGATAATCACCTGGGCCTGTTCGGCAACCAGGGAGTAGTAGATCGAAGTTTCCTGAAGGGACTTCCATGTGTAGCCGCGGTAATCCAATTCAAAAATGATCTCTACCTCATGTCTTTTCGCATAGGCGATCGCCTGGAACACCGCCTCGCGGGAAGGGCTTTGGGCCAGGGCCGTACCCGAAACCAGCAGGGCTTTGGCCTGGCGGATATAGTCCTCGTCCACTTCTTCAGGGCGCAGGTATAGATCGGCCGCTCCTTCGCGGTACATCAGAATGCTGCACTCCTCGGGGCTCTTGATCTCCGTAAAAGCGAGCCCGGCCTTATGCCCCTCCTGGTCGACGACCATCCGGGAGGTATCTACCCCGGCGTCTCC
Source organism: Paenibacillus faecis (assembly GCF_008084145.1). Classification (GTDB taxonomy): domain Bacteria; phylum Bacillota; class Bacilli; order Paenibacillales; family Paenibacillaceae; genus Fontibacillus; species Fontibacillus faecis. The sequence goes on from NZ_VSDO01000004.1 coordinate 297,738, forward strand.
CATAAATTTTCGGATAAACCGGCCGTGCTGATCATCCGGGATTTTGCCGATAAACCCGGCTTTCAGGCCGAGCTTGGCGCTTCCGATCGCGATATTGGCGGGAGAACCGCCGACATATTTGGAGAAGGTCAGCGTTTCTTCCATGGGCCGGTTATATTCCACCGCATTCAGATCAATGCAGGCGCGTCCGATGGCAATCACATCGTAATTTTTGGATGCTATGGATTGTTGCATGTCGTTCGTCCCCTTTGTTATTCGAATGAAGGCTTAGGATACCGTGCCGTAACCACTTTCTTCCGCGTATAGAAGTCCACGCTGTCCTTCCCGTTGGCATGAAGCGTTCCATAGAAGGAAGACTTCCAGCCGGAGAAGGGGAAGAAGGCCATCGGTGCCGGAACGCCGAGGTTGATGCCGAGCATGCCGGCGTCGATATTTTCCCGGAAGTACCGGATGGCCGACGCGTTGTTCGTGAACAGGCAGGCTCCGTTGGCAAATTCCGAACGGTTGGCGATTTCGACGGCTTCCTTCAAGTTCTTCACGCGGATAATCGACAGCACCGGCGCGAAAATTTCATCCTTCCAAATGGTCATATCGGTGGTCACATGATCAAAAATCGTCGGACCGACGAAATAGCCGTCATCCGCTTCGGGATGTCTTCCGTCGCATACCAGAGTGGCTCCTTCGGAAATCCCTTTTTCGATATATTGGTGGGTCCGCTTCAGATTGTCCTCACGGATAACCGGTCCCAGAAAAACCCCGTCCTCCAGGCCGTTGCCGATCTTGATGTTTTGCGCCCGCTCTTTGAGCTGCCGGATGAACTCATCGGCGATGCCTTCTTCCACCGTGACGACGGCACAGGCCATGCACCGCTCCCCGGCCGAACCGAAGGCCGCTGAAATGATGTTGGTGAGCGTTTCGTCGAGGTTGGCATCATTCAGCACAATGGTGTGGTTTTTGGCCCCGGTCAGCGCTTGAACCCGTTTCAGGTGCTCGCTGCCTTTTTTGTACACATATTCGCCGACCGGCTTGGAACCGACAAACGAGATCGCCTTGATTTCCGGATGCTCCAGAATGCCGTTTACGACATCATGTGCCCCGTAGACTACGTTAAAGACGCCTTTCGGTAGCCCGGCTTCCGTCAACAGCTCGACCAAACGCTCGGTGAGCAGCGGCGTCCGTTCCGACGGCTTCAGGATAAAGGTGTTGCCCAAAGCGATCGCCATCGGGAACATCCAGCAAGGCACCATCATCGGGAAGTTGAAAGGCGCGATACCGCCGACAACGCCGACCGGATAGCGGTAATTAACCGCTTCCACATCGGTTGCGATGGAGGCCAGCGAATCACCCATCATTAATGAGGGGGCGCCTGCCGCGAATTCAACGTTTTCGATCCCGCGCTGTACTTCGCCAAGGGCTTCGGTAAGGTTTTTGCCATTTTCCAGAGTAATGAGGCGGGCCAATTCGTCCTTGTGCTCCGTAAGCAGTTGTTGATAATTAAACAGGATTCTGGCCCGCCGGGGAACAGGAACATTCTTCCAACTCTCAAAAGCCTGTGCGGCTACGCCCGCGGCCTCCTCAATATCCTCCTTCGTGGAAATGGGAACGTAGGCGATAATTTCTTTGGTCGCCGGATTAACAACGCTTTCATATCGCCCGGTGCGGCTCTCTTTCCAGGCTCCGTTTACATAGTTGCGCAATCTTCTGGCTTCGGTCATCATGCCCATCCTCTCTATTATTTGTAAAAAGACGCCCTCTTCGGACCAGCCTGTGAAGGCGCTTTCCGGAAATGCCGGGTCTTTCGTTTCAGCGGGTCCATAAGCAAAGGTGCAATCGCAAGACTTAAAACTTGATTGTGTTGTTTTACTCACCTTTTGGGTATCTTTTGAGTAAATATTATTATTATAATGATTATATGTCAACAGAAATTTATTAAGTGATTGTAAACTTAGGTAATTGTTGATTACATTTTGGTTATATGTTATCTTTTTTATGAGATTAATAGTAATAGAATAGGAACGGAGCATAACCATGAGAGAGAGACGTTTGCAGGAATTGGAGGACTACATTCATTCGCTGGGAACGATATCGCTGGATGAGCTGTGCGAGCATTTTCGGGTCTCGAAGAACACCATTCGCCGGGACATTCAAGTTCTGCTGGAAAAAGGAACCGTTCAAAAAGTATACGGTGGCGTGACCTCGCTTTCTCAAGGGCTAATCCCTTTTGAAAATCGGGACACGACCAATAAATCGGTGAAACGGGCGATCGCCCAGCGGGCGGCCGAGTTCGTGGAGGGAAACGAGCTGATCTTCATCGACTCCGGTACGACGACCCGGAATCTGGTCGAATATTTGCCCCGCACGGCCAAGCTAACCATTCTGACCACCAGTTTGGATGTCATTAACGCCGCGTCCCATTTGGACAATATATCCCTCTTGGTTTTGGGAAACATGTATAAACGGGACACGAAATCATTCGTCGGGAGCGACGGGCTGCTTTTATTGGACAAATACAATATTAACAAGGCTTTTATGGCCGCAACGGGCGTCTCGATCACCAGCGGTCTCACCAATTCCGACGTGTTGGAATACGAGATCAAGAAGCGGGTGGCCGAGAAGGCGAATCAGCTGATCCTGCTGGCGGACGCGTCCAAATTCGGCCGTTCCACCCTGCTGACCTACTCGCCGCTGGATAAGGTGGATGCGGTCATTACCTCGCCGGGAATCCCGATGGAGTATGCAACCTATTGCGAAGAACACGGCATTGCCGTCCATATCGCCGAAGAAGAGTAGAGCACAGAAATATTGAAGGAGGGCGGATTATTATGCCGTTATTGCGTTTTGATGTGATTAAAGGAAGAGATGAAGCTGGTTTGCGCAAACTGCTGGACACGGCACATGAAGCGATGGTGGAGGCGTTTGGCGTTCCGGTCCGCGACCGCTACCAAATCGTTCACCAGCATGAACCTTACGAGCTGGTGATTGAGGATACGGGCCTCGGTTTTACCCGCAGCCGGGATGTGGTGCTCATCAGCATTGTCAGCAAGACCCGGACCGTGGAGCAGAAACAGAAGCTGTACGCGCTGTTGGCGCAGAGGCTTGAGGCGGAATGCGGCCTTTCTCCGCAGGACCTCATGATTTCGATCACCGAGAACGGAGAAGCCGATTGGAGCTTCGGGCTGGGAGAAGCCCAGTTTTTGACCGGCAAATTGTAGATTGGACTCACGAAAAAAAAGTCCCCTCGACCCATAAGGTTGAGGGGGCTTTTTGCTACACTTGGACTTTGACCACCGGCGTACATAAAAAAGTCAGTTGCAATTCGGGAGGAACGCCGTGGTTTTGATACCATTCGTAATTGGGCCTGGAAGGGTCCGCCCGCCAGCCGCTGTCCGGCAGCCATTCCTGCATCCAGCGGTCCCAGGTCGGGCCGATTTCCTCCGAGGAACCGAAGTGAACGGTTACGGCATACAACCCTTCGGGGATCGTGTATTCGTCCAATCCATACCGATTGTCGAAGTCGGGGCTTACGGCCATGGCGGCGTAAGACATTTTGTCCTCCACCGGTATCGCGTCGGCATGATCCGGGAACACGGACATCATTTCCTTAGCCTGTGCGTATAGACCATGCTGTCCAAGAATTTGGTGGAATTGCTCCCACACCCGGGGCAAACCCCAGTAGTCCCCGACATTTCGCAGGCCGACGATGCGTTTTGGGGCAAAAGCGGTGATTTTCGTCTGCATGATATTCACTCCTTCGGGATTGAGGTAGAACCAATAGGCAGGTCGATGCTCACTGTAGTGCAGGCCCGCGGAGGAATGGAGAACGCCATTCCAAAACGGCAGCCTTCTCGCTTCGCTGGGCGTCAAGCCATAGATCCGCTTGAACGCCTTGGTGAACGCCTCCGGCGTCTCGTAGCCCGAGTCCAGCGCGATGGTCGTTACATCGGCCGAGGAGTGCCGCAGGAAGTGCATCGCCCTTTCCATCCGCAGCCGCTTCAGGCACGCGTGCACATTCTCCCCGGTAAGCTCGCGGAACTTCCGGTGAAAATGATAGGGCGAGGCATGGACCTCCTGCGATATTTGGCGGAAATTCAGCGGTTCATCCAGCGCACCCATGATTCGGAGGATGGCTTCCTCCACTCTTCGGTGCCAGTCGATCTTCGTATTGGTTCTCATAACACCTCTCATGATAATCCTAAAGGGAGAGTTTGACCTGTCCGCGGTTGCGGATTTGTGTAGCAGCTCGTTTTTTCAAATTAACGGGAAAACCTCCCGTTAATTTGGTGCCTATGTGGCTGCAGAGGTGAATTACCTGGAAAATCTCCCGCTAATTTGTCCGAAATGGCCCATTTCTTAGGCCGAGGCGCGAATTAGATGGAGTTTTTCCAGTTAATCGGACTCAAGGGTCAAGAGCGGCAAGTTTAACGGGAGTTTTTCCCGTTAAATTCTACATATCGGCAAAGCTCTCCTTCCTCTGATAGGTATGGCATTGAAACTTCGTTTTCCAACGCGCAAATAGTAGAATAGAATAGAATAAGTTGGAACTTGTAACACATAGTCAAGCAGGAACAAATAGTATTAACGAGAGGATGTAATATAGTGCCAGCCCCGAATGCGCAAATTTCTCCCAGACTGATTTCATTATTAACGGATCGACCTTTATCGGATATCCCCGAAAGTCCGTCTGCGTCTCATCTTCCGGGAGCCCTGACCAAGCTCATCAATAGAAACCGGAAGAAGTTTGAAGCCTACTCCGAGCCCAACAAGCAAACTCTGATTTGCGGCCACTGCGGCAGACAAGGCCAGTATGATCTTGGACAGATCTTGTTTGATCCAGAACAACAGGGGCGGGATGCCGAGGAATCTATAACGGCCGACTCAGCGGCGAACGATGGAGATATGTTCAAACATTTTCAAGCAACGGGCTACTTTCGCTGCAAGCATTGTAATGGTGCGGGGAACTGGGCTGTAAAGAACCCGCTTTTTCTTATGGTTTACCTGCTAAAGATGAATGCCGACCCCATGGAAGAGCAGGCGAATTTTAGGATAGGAAAAACGGCCCTTCACGACGGAACCTCTTTTCAATGGGTGACCGATGCGGAAGAGCATCTGCTCGATTTGCTCGCGGACCCGGACCCTGAGCAGGCCGGATTCCTGTGGAACCGCTTAGGCAACCTGTATAAACAAGGGAAAAGACCGGAGCTGGCGGCCGCGGCCTTCGAAAAATCCCTTCAAGCCGATCCGGCTCAAGCCGAATCCCACTTCAGTCTGGGACTGCTGTTGGATCAAATTCGTGAAAACGAGAAAGCGGCCTACCACTATAAGAAGCATTTGATCAGCGCCAAATATGATCGAAGAATGGATATCCTCGATTTAAGGCAGATGATGGCTGCGGCACTGCGGGCCCTGACCGGTATCCATCTGCGAACCGATGGCGGCATTGAAATCATGCCGACAAAGGAGGATGTCACTGTTTTGGACCCGTATGGAGAGACAGCAGCGGGTTTCGGTTTGGCGGAAGATAATGGCGAGTCGTTGCCTGAGCATTTGGAAATGGATTTCGATCTTATTCCGGATCAGTTGGAATCCTTTTATCCGGTAGCTGAAATGTACTTGGGGAACAGGAGGGAGGAGATACCGGAAAAGTATCGGACTTTTGACGCGATGATCGCCAAAACACGAAAAGAGGCTGAGGCCCAGCCGGAGAGCAGGTCAGCGGCACGTCAGGCCAAATCCGGTAGAACAGTCATCGTAACCGTTAAATCGGAAGAACAGGCCGCTAAAATCTCCCGAATTTGCGAAAAATACGATTTGGAGTGTATCATAGGGATCGAATTTTTCGAGGATTTAAGCGATTTACGAAAGGCGTTGACCGAAAAGCTGTCTCCGTCCAATATTTATGAACCTTGTCCCTGCAACAGCGGCAAGAAGTTCAAATTCTGCTGCGCAGCCAAGCTGAAAAAGTTTGATTTGGACGAGTTTTGAAGAAAGTAGCCAGGGACACACGGCTTTTTGATCAGATTAACGGGAATTGTTCCCGTTAATCTGATGCCTATGCGGCCGCAGAGGCAAATTACCTGGAAAACCTCCCGTTAATTCGCCGGAAACCATGTGTATCGGTGTTTGGGCCGTAAATTAGATGGAGTTTTTCCAGTTAAATCGGAATCAAGGGCCAGGAGTGGAAAATTAACGGGAGGTTTTCCCGTTATTTAACTGGAAACTGGTTAAGTATGAAAATGAAAATGAAAATAGTGCAGATTTCAGTTGTAACTTAAGGCGTTTATGTTAAGAAAACAGGAGGGCTACCATGCCGGAACATCCGCAATTCAAGGAATTTAAGGAGCAGCTCAAGGCGTTGATTCGCCGCCATTCGGACCGGGGCTTCTTGCCTTACGGCGGCAGTAATCGGGTCGGTGCGGAAATGGTGGCGATCCTGGAACAAGCCGAAGCTATGGACGACCCCGTCCTGGCTTTTGATATCGAGATTATGTTGGTTAAGGAAGGAATCAAACTTCTTTCCCACGCCGATGATTCATCAGGGTCCCTGGGAGAAGCGATCCGTTTCAGCAGCCAAGCGCTTGCCGCCCTATGCGAGACGGCGGATGAAGCTAACCGGAAATACTTTTTCGAAACCCTTCTCAAGACTGCCAAACTTCAGGGAATGAGGGATTGGGCCGATTTTGGCTTTCGTCTGTTAAAAGCCGCGGTCGTGTTGGTTCGCGATGAAAAGCAGGCGCAAAAAGTCTACGAGGTGTGCGGAAGTTTCGGGACAACGTTTAGCGGCTCCAAATACCCGGATGAGCATTTGATCACTTATCAGATTGTGGAGCGGCTTGAGGGACCGGAGGCGTCAGACCGGTACCTGATGAAGAATCTGGAAGTGTTCGAGGTCAGGGAACTGGCCGTCAACAAGGCGTTGGAAAGAAAAGACTATGCGTTGGCCGAGCAACTATGCGTTCAGGCGATGTCCCAAAGAAAAGAGTGGGGTGACCGCAACCTCAAATGGGCCCAATTCCTGGAGTCGATCTATACGGAAACCAACGACTCAGAGAAGCTGGAGGAGGTTGTTCATTACATCCTGCTCCTTGGCAAAACATTGTATTACCCGAAGCTTAAGCTGCTTTATGAAGCGAAGGGGATTTGGGAGCAAAAACGGGAGCCGCTGCTGCAAGAGCTTTCCACACAGCTTATGTCTCAGGATTACGCCTCCCTGCTGAATCAGGCCGGAGAGTTTGAGAAGTTGCTGGACCTTCTCCGTGAGCGCAAGTATCTAATTCAGTACTACGGGAAGCGGGTAGCCAAGGATTTTCCGGAAGAGACTTATCTTCTGTATGAGGCGTTTATTTTGGATCAAGCGAAGGAGGCGACGGAGCGAAGAAGGTACAGGGAAACCTGCAAGCTTCTCCAAGAATACTTTGAGGCGGGTGCCCGGGAGGAGAGTCTGCGGTTGCTGGACCGGTTGAGTGAGATGTATCCGCGGCGCCCGGCCATGCAGGACGAACTGGACAAGCTCAAGAAGAAGCTGGAGAAGCGGAAATAGCGGAGATCCTTTCCTTCAAGCACAAGGATCTCCGCGCCGCTCTCGTTTTTACGAGGACAACTCCACCTCATCGGCATTGGGACTAACCTCGTCCCCGTACCGCTCCAACGCTTTGGTGGACGCCTCCAGCATTCTCCGCTTCAAGTAGTCGCCCTCCAGAATCCGCACCCGTTTGCCGAGAAAACGGATTTTGGACAGGAGATACTCCACCTCGTCCCCCAGAACGCAGACGCGGAGGCGATAGGTGCCTTGCTCTTCATCGTATTCGACGGTTTTCTCGAAGCAGGAAAAAGCGTACAAAATGCGCGACAACTCTTTGTGGTATTCCCGGACCACCTCCAGGACGGTTTCCGTCTTTCGCGAGTCCAGCGTCCGGGCGATTTCCTCATAGACCTGGTCGGCGGCGGCCGGGTCCAGCGGTTCGGGGGCGATGGAGATCAATTTGCTCAGCCGGGTGCTCATGAGGGCATGGCGGCGCAGATCGTACCAGAGCAGATACCACTCCCTTTTGACCATGGAATATTCCAGCTTGTAAGCAAGCCCCGAACGATCGGGCTGTACCCGGCCGCGCTTGACCTGGAACGAGATCCGGATGCCGCTCCGCTCGACGATATGTCGGCGAAGGATGCGCAGCAGCGGATGATAGACCTGTTTCTCCGCGCTTTTCGCCTTTTCGGTCAGATAATCGGAGGTGCTCAGCTCCTCTATGCTTTGCAGCAGCCCCTGCAGCTTTTGCCGGGTTTCCGGGGTAAAGGCCTCTTCGGCCGCCGGATGCTTCAGCATTTTTTTCAGCCAGGCCCGTTCGTGCGCGGTGACCATAAACGTGCCGGAATCGTCCAGACGGGAGATGACCTGGTAGTTAAAAATTTTCTCAAACGGATTCATAATAGGCCTGAATCTCCTTCCACTCGGCAATCATTTCGCGGCGAAAATAAAGCGGTTCGAGCACCTCGCAGCTGGAGCCGAAACTCCGAAGCCACGGCTTGATTTCGGTTGTGCCGTTAACCTTGATCTCGTAGATGAAGCTCTCCTCTTCCTCGGCGACGATTTGCCCCCATTGACCTTGCAGCAGGACGCGCTCCCTGACAAAGTTGGGTTCGAAATGACCGGGATTGAAAAAGCGGGCCCGCACCGTAACCGGCCGTCCGGTATCGAGCAGCCAGCTGTACCTCATCCTCTCCTCCAGTGCGGCCGCTTTCTCCGCAAATACCTGCTCGGCCACCGGGTCCTCCTCCTCGAGCTGGGTCATCCCTTCCATCCGGTATTTGCGGATGCCCTCTCTGCCGGAGGCGAGCAAATACCAGCGCCCGTATTGGTGATCGTAAACGACCTTCAGGGGGAGGGTCTTCTCCAATTTCCCTTCCGATTCCCGTTCGAACAAGGGATTCGTATTTTGCGCGGCGTAACTTTTGTCGGCTTTGGGCGAAAAATACAAAAACCGCACCCGCCGCCGGTGCCGGATCGCGTCCAGAAGCGTGAACAAATGCGCCTCATCCAGAATCCGCGAATAATAGTGGTATTTATACAAAAAATGGTCCAGCGCCAGTGGCTCGGCCTGGTTTCGCAGCAGGTGCTTCTTTAGGCCGTCGCGGAGAAGATATCCCTGAACGGAGGGGATCTGCGTATTGGCCATCACATCCACGAAGTCGTACAGGTCGTAAAGCTCCTCTTCCGTCAATTCCCGCACCAGGTCGTTGTCCAACCGGTAGCGGTAGGGGCGGGAGGCGGACTCCTTGCGGATGACACCGACCTCTTCCAAATATTTCAGATCCGACCGAATCGTCTTCTCGTCGGGGAGCGGGATGTCGGCGGGGAGGCTGCCGCAGCAGTAGTCCATCAGCTCCATCGCCGTCAGCGCCTGGTCGTTCAGCGCGGCCAGAAGGAGCGAGTAGCGCACCGATTCCGATCCCTTCAGCGATTTCGCGCGGAACAGAAAGAGCAGCATCGGGTCGGCCGACTCGTAGTAATTAAAGCGGATCGCCTCCGCGAATTCCTTGCTCTGCTCCTGCGGCAGCTGCTGATACATCGTGCCGACGATATCCTTCAGCCGGCGCAGCGTCTTGTCGAACGTATGGACGGAGATACCGAGACGTTCGGCGAATTGCTGCCTGCTGTAGGCCCCGCTGGTCAGCACGAGCATCCGCAGAAACTGGATTTCCTTATCGAAGCTTTCTTTTGCCACCTCAACCACCTGTTTCCTGATTATGTATAATCCTATTTTAACAGGCGTCAGTCCATTCGGAAAACTTTGCCCTTGGGCACGAAGGGAAGATGGTGGCCTTTCGGAATCAGGAAAGCGTGCTCGCGGCGGATGCTCACCCGGTCGCAGTAGCCGTCCGTGATGATCAACAACGGGCCGCTTTTCGGAAAATCCCCGGCATGCTCGAGCAGATCGATGGCCGGCTGCAGGATTGTTCCGCCCCTGCCTTTGACGGAGACGCGGTCCGCAATCGCTTCCGGCGCGAGGTATCCTTGATCATAGACGGCCGCGTCGCAAAACACGACCCGGACGAGCGGCACATCCCGGGCCATGCTGTAGCTGGCGATCGCCCCAAGGGCCTTGCCCAGCAGCTTGGTGTCCATGGAACCGGAGGTATCCAGAACCACCCCGAAGGTGCGGCCGTCCTCGGCTCCCGCATCCGGCACCCAGCGGGGGCGGGGAATATCGGGGGTGGACGCTTGCCGGCGGCTGATCCTGGCGTAAGTCCGGACTTTTTCCAGCGGGGAAAAGTAGTTGTCGAACCACTTCGCCAGTTCCACGTCCCACAGGATCGGGGGCTGGGACAAGGCCCGGATCTCCTCGATCAGACCCGCCGGCAGGAAGCCCCGGTTTTGGTCAAAATGATAATCGAGCCCTTGGCTAAGACAGCTCCGATAAAATTCATCCAGTGTCAGCCCGTCTTTTCGGTCCCACCAATCGGGGACCTTCGGCTCCAGAATATCGCCCGTTCCGACGCCGCGAAAAGTCGCGACTTTCCGGTACAGCCGCATGTCCGTGACGATCCGGTCGTAAACGGATTCCGCCGACAGTCCTTTAAGCTCCGGGTCATGCAGGCCTCCCACCCGCGGAAAGGCGCCCAACCCCATTTCCATAAGCCACCCGTTGATGACATAGTCGCAGGCGACATTCCACAGATAGGGGTCACGCCCTTCCGCGCGGGCATGGTGCCGTAGTCCGACGTGCAGAAATTCGTGGGCGAGCACAAAACGGCATTCCTGCTCGTCCAGCCCGGCTGCAGGGTTGACGTAGATTTCCTTGGCCTCGGCATCGACGGCGGCCACCGAAATCGACAGGCGGGTGCAGAGCAGAGGATCCTCAATGATCCGGAAGTCCGCCGCCATCGCGCCCATCAGCGGGTAACTGCTGACAAACCAGTTACGGGCTTTCATTGCGGGCGTTAAAATATCGCGGTTTGCGCCGAGGTAAGCTTCATATCCCGCCGATACGTTGACCGCGCTCGTCACGGCCATGGCGAGCCCTTTGCCCAGCAAATCCTGCCAGTTGACGTTCTTGTTACCCCAGTAAGAGCGGTCGGAAGCCCTTGAGCTTAGGAGCATATCCTGGTGTCCGGGCCCAGCCGTGCCCAAGTTATGAAAGGAAGGGGGAAGCCCCTGGTCGATGAAGCTGCGATAGAGATCTTCTTCGGCCCCCTTTCCGGAAGGGATCTCTACCGACCCGTTCATCCCCTCAGGGGGCTTGCCCAGCCGCATATCGTATAGAAACTTGGCGATAAAAGCGTCGCAGGCCGTGTTCCACATGTCCTGCCGTTCCATTACCTTGAAATGCCCGAAACCTAGATGCAGAAGAGCATGGGCCAGAATGTAAATCCATTCTTCGGGCAGGGCCCTGCGTTTCGGATGAACATGGATATACCCGCTGCTTGTCGTGACCGCCCAGCCGTTATCCGGACAGAGATTGCCCTCCATGCGCACAAAATGAGCGTGCGACGCGAGCGGGGCAAACATCGGGTGACGGGAGATAAGCCGCAGCCCCTCCTCATAAGCCCGTGTGGCCGGGTCCATTTCTCCGGATTTTTGTTTTTGTTTTCCCATAATCGATCAGGCTTCCTTCTTCTGCACAAGTCTGGGCAAGTCCCGAACGATCTCCACCAGGAACCAATCCGGCAGACTCTCGCCGGCTTCGTCCCTGGCCACGGCCAGTTGGGCGATTTCGAGACTGATCGCGCTTAAATTTTTGAGCAGGGCCTTGGCGCGGTGGGCCAGCTTCTTATGATGTTCGGCGAGCGCGTCCTTGGATTCCGGCAGCTCCTTGATCAGGTGAGCCCGGAAAGACTGGGCCATAAAGTAAAGCACATCCCGGTCCTCCGGCTGGTGGGGCCAGTTCGCTCCGCCTTCGATAATCTCATGCAGCTTGTATTTATAATGGCTTTGCTTATAAAAAGCCTTCAGCTGCCCGGCGTGATGCGGCGATAGACAGCCCGTAGCAAGCACTTCCAGGGTATCCGGCCGCAGCCGATCCCCGTATTCCTTCAGCGCATCGCTTAACATATGCCACGATCTTGGCGTGGAGAACGGTTCCTCGTGCTTCGGCGGCTGAACCCACAGATGATCCGGGCGCGTCTCGATATATTGAATGACCAGGGGGTGGAGCTCGTTCTCGTAAGCCCACTCCAGCCATTCGCGGTGGGAAACCTTAAGCTGCACATGAAACATGCGGTTCATGAGCGCGGACGACATCGGCTTCACAATCGCGCTGTCCTGCGCCCGGTTTCCGGCTCCAATGACGACCGAGCCTTCCGGCAGACGGTATTCGCCGACGCGTTTTTCCAGAATCAAGCTGTAAAAAGCTTTCTGTACCTCGTGCGTGCAGGCGTTCAACTCATCCAGAAACAGGCAGTACGGCTCGTTTCGGGCGATCATGCTCGGCGGGCAAAACCGGCTCACCCCGCCGACGATTTGCGGCACCCCGATGAGGTCTTCCGGTGCCAGCTGGCTGCCGAGCAGCGAGACGCAAGGCAAGCCGACCAGATCGGCAAACCGCTGAACCAGCGAGGATTTTCCCACGCCCGGCGGCCCCCAGATAAACACCGGGCGGACGACGGCTACGTTTAATAGCAGCTCCATTAATTGCTTGGATGTTACAGAGGATGAAATATTCATGCTTTATAATGATTTCCTTCCCTAAAAATTAACGTTATGAACATGATACCATAGGGTCCTTGAGGCGCAGGCCCGAAAAGATGGCTATACCCGTTTTGTCCCAAAAGGGGCCGGTTGCCGCGGACGGGACGGGGAGGAACCTTGGTCAGCGGTCGGCACCTCATTGGAGTTGTAATTAACCCGAGAGGGCTAACGCCTGTAACAGCCTTCCTCTGAAACCGGGCAGGGGGATAAGTGAATAAGAGCCTTTTGCGGCGCGATTTTGTCGAATTTGGCTCTTTGGCGTGAAATAGCGGTCTTTTGGGGCCTTATTTTAGAGAAAGTCGGGCAAAAACCGGATTTTGGGCTCGCACCAGAGAAATAAGGCCCTTTCTGGCCGCTATTTTTCCCGAAAACGCAAATCGGGCCGAAATAGCGGCCCAAAATGCCGCTATTGTGGCGGGCGGCCGGGCGGACCGGGGAATTGGCGGCTCGGATCGATCGGCTCGTCACCATCCCCCTCAAAAACCGGCTAAATTTTCCCCTCGTAATACTTTTGCCATGTTCGCGCGCGTAAAAATGAGCGAAGATAGGTTCACAAGGTCATCGCCGCAAGGGGACGGCCGAGTGAGATCTTCGAGGCGCCTGGACGGGATCCTTCGCCTTTTAAGCGACTGGCCGTTGGTTCGAATCCAACTTCCGCCTAACGGCGGAATAGCTCAGAGGTAGAGCAGTTTATGTGACCTGTCCGCCTTTTTCCTCGAAGATGAGTTGCATCAAATGCAGGAACGCGCGCGAGGCGCCTGAGAGGGTTACTTCGACTAATTAGGGATTAGTAATGATCGTGCCGGAGGGCACAGCAGCCTTCTCAACAAGCTTTCTTCCTCGCGCACCCGTTCCCAGCACATCTAAATAATACCGGTGAGGCGCCGGGGCGGGTTACTTCGCCATCCAAGCGCACTTATGGAATTACCGGGCTTTACGGCAGGTTCGACTCCTGCACCGAACCCGCCCCTCTTTTTCCTCACCGGTGTTATCTAAATATTCCGTTGGGCGTCATTGCACTCACACACGGATATAGGAGGTTATTTAAAATGAGTTTCGCCCAAAAATTGTTCGGTCCGTTCAGACCGACCACTCGCAACAAAGATCATTATCCCGCTTATACGCGGTCTGCGGAGGAACAGTACCTGCAGACTTTGCTGACCAATACGATGAGCAATACGTTTTATGCCGATCAAAAAGAACTCCTGAGCGATGCCGAGCAGCTCCACCATGAAATGGCGGCGGCCAACCCGACGTTTATGGCAAAAGCGCTCGTGTTCGCCCGCAACACCGGCCTGATGCGCCTGCAGCCGATCTTCGGCTTGGCGGTGCTCTCGGCCTACCGGCCGGATTTGTTCGCCAAGGTGTTCCCGCAGGTCGTGCGGATTCCTTCCGACCTGTTCGACTTCCTGACCATTCTGAAGGGTCAGGGTCGGGGCGAGGGCGGCCGTGCGGTCAAGCGCCAGGTGAACCACTTCCTGGCCGGCGTCAGCGAATACTGGGCCGTCAAATACAACGGCCGCGGCCGCGGCTACAGCCTGGGTGACGTGATCGCCACGGCCCATCCGAAGCCGGCGGACTTGAAGCAGCAGGCGCTGTTCCGGTACCTGCGCGGCTGGGAGGCCGACCTCGAGCTGCTGCCGCAGGTGGCGGCGCTGGAGCGGCTGAAGCGCGCCGCGAGCGAAAGCGAGCAAATCGAGTGGATCGGCCGCGGCAAGCTTCCGTACGAGACGGTCACCGGCGCGATTCAGCCGACCAAGGCCGTGTGGGAGGCGTTGCTGTACCAGATGCCGACCTTTGCGCTGCTCCGCCACCTGAACGCCCTGCAGCGGGCGGGCGTCCTCGACGACAAGCGGAACCTGGACTACGTCATCGCGCGGTTCAACGATGAGGAGGCGCTGCGCAAGGCGCGCATCCTGCCGTTCCGGTTCGCGACGGCGTTCCGTCAGGTCGAGCATCCCGATCTGCGCGACGCGATGCGGGACGCGGTGGACCTGACTTTCGGCAACCTGCCGGATTTGGGTGAGGACACGGCGATTTTCCTGGACATCTCCGGCTCGATGGAGGGACAATACCTGGAGACCGGTTCGGTATTTGCCCTGGCCCTGTATAAGAAGACGCAGGGGAACTCGCTGTTCTGGCTGTTCAACCACGAGGTCCGCGACGCGAGACCTTCGAAGCGCGACAGCATTCTCGGCCAGGCGCAGCATATCCGCGCCGGCGGCGGGACCGATACCGGTGCCCCCGTGCGCAAGCTGCTCCTGGAGCGCAAGCGGGTGGACCAGATCATTATCATTACGGATGAGCATCAAAACACCGGCAGCCCGTTCTACCGGGAGCTGGCCCAGTACCGTGCCGCCATCAACCCGGAAGTCAAGGCGTTCATCGTGGACATCGCTCCTTACCGGTACGCGATGGTGCCGGAAATGGACCGCAACACCTTTTACATCTACGGTTGGAGCGACACGGTCCTGTCCTACATTGCCCAGACGCTGCAAGGCTACGCGTCCATGACGAAGCAAGTGGATGCCATGGACCTCGACAAGAAGGAGTGATCCCCTATGACCCAGGAATCGTCCGAATTCCGCCCCGTCATCCTGAACGAGCTTCGGCGCATTGAAGAGCAGGAAGGGGTTCGTATTCTGTACGCCTGCGAGTCGGGAAGCCGCGCTTGGGGCTTCCCTTCGCGGGACAGCGACTACGATGTCCGGTTTCTTTATATCCGGCCTCTGGACTGGTATCTATCCATTTTTGAGGGACGGGATGTGATCGAGCGGCCGATCAGCGATCAACTGGACATCAACGGTTGGGACTTGAAGAAGGCCTTGCAGCTATTCCGCAAATCGAACCCGCCCTTATTGGAATGGCTGTATTCTCCGATACAATATTTGGAGAAGTATTCCGTGGCGGAGCAGATCCGCCGCATATCCCCGCTGACGTTTTCGCCAAAATCATGCATATACCATTATCTCAACATGGCGAAGGGGAATTTCCGGGGATACCTGCAAGGGGAACGGGTGAAGATCAAGAAGTATTTCTACGTACTGCGGCCGGTGCTCGCCTGCGGCTGGATCGAGAAGCACAATACGATGCCTCCGGTGGAGTTCGATAAACTGGTGGAGGACTTGATCCCGCCGGAAAGCGCACTGATGGATGCGGTTCAACGCCTGCTTGCTCGCAAAAAAGCCGGGGAAGAGCTTGATCTGGAGCCTAAGTTGACCGCCATCCACGAATATTTGGAGGAGCGCTTGGATTACTTCGAGGAGGCGGCCGCCCAATTCAGGACAGAACCGTTGCAGCTCGAAGACGAGCGGTTGGACGCCCTCTTTCGCTCCGCCTTGCGCGAGGTATGGGCGTAGAGGCGGGCAACCGCGTACATATTTTCACATTGGAAGAAGGTTCATTATGGCTATCGTACAGGTTACATCCACGAATCCGAAGTTTTCATTTTTGATCAAGAAAAATCCGCAATCCGGTATGCAGCTGCGCTCGGTTCGCAAAGGGACGGCGTACGGCTGGTATAGCGGTGAACAGACCTTTAACGTGTATTTTAAAGACGCGGACAACGATATTTCGTATAAGCAGCATGAGGGGGAGACTTTCGAGTACCTGAACGTGTCGAGATACAATACGCCGCTGTTTCCGTTGAACGCGATCGGCGAGTTCTTTTCCGCTCCGTTAAAAGCGCGGCATGAGCAGGATACGGAGGGGTATGAGCATACCTTTTTCATCAATATGATTCATATCGAACGGTTGCCGTATATCGATTTTTTCAAGAAGCACTTGCAGGATTTCTCATTCGAAATCACCCACCGGGCGCACAAAAGCTATGCCCTGACCGTTAGGACGCACAAAAGCCTGTACCAGCTCCTTCACGCGGTGAGCGTATTGTGCTTGTTCCTGTCGATGTTCGGCAATGAGCACGTGGATATTTCGGACAGCATTCTGGACAAATACATCAAGAGCCTCCATGTGATCGACGCGCCGTTTTACATTCGGAGCTTGTTCGTACGGAATTTTCTGGCTTCCCGGGACCGGTTCAAAAAATACAAGGCGGAGCTCGAGAAGACGGACCGCTACAGCATTCGCTTTGCTTTTGGCGGCACGGCGCTGCAGCGGCGGAACTACATCGGAAGCGCGCTCGCTTTTGACAAGTCGATTCTCGACGTGGGCTGCGGGGAAGGATTCTACGCGATTCCTTTTGCCGGAAAAATCGAAGGCAGCTATTACGCGGTCGATATCAACGAGGAGCTGTTGGAGCAAGTCCAGCGGAAGGCCGCGCGAAAAGAGCTGGACAATATCATCACGTTCGCTTCGATCGATCTTTTTCTGGAGAGCTACAACGGGGAACGGGTCGATGTGATTTTGACCGAGGTCATCGAGCATATGAGCCAGGAGGAAGCGGAGCGACTGATCCGGCAAATCTGCGGGCAGGTGGATTTCGACCGGTTGATCATCACGACGCCGAATGCCGACTTTAACCGCTATTATGAGTTGGAGGGTTTCCGGCACGACGATCACAAATGGGAGCTGGGCGGAGCTTCGTTCCAGGCCTGGATCGGCGATCTGTTGAAGCGCTTCGCGAACTTGCAGTATGAATTTGTGGCCATCGGCGACGAGGTCGACGGGATCACCACGACCCAAGGGGTTATTTTGAAGAGAGAGGGGGCCTGATCCATGGAGATCCGGACGAAGGTTCATACGGTTTTTATGCTGATCGGCTCTACCGAATGCGGCAAAACCACGTTCGCCAAGGAAGTGTTGGTTCCGGGGCTGCGGTTTGAAGATCGGGACAAAAACATCAAGGCCAACGTGCAATATCTGTCCTCCGACCAGATTCGCCAGGAGGTGCTCGGCCATGATTACGACAAGTACGACCAGGTGATGCTGGAGGCCAGCGAGCAGGCGTTTCATCTTCTGTTCGAGCGGTTGAAAATGGCGACTTCTTTTCCGGTCAACGCGGAGTTCGTGGTGGTCGATACCACCGGGTTGTCCGAGGATTTCCGGGCCAAAGTGAAGGATATCGCCTATCGGAACAATTACAATCTGGAAGCGATCGTGTTCGATTACCGGAAGCGGGACGATTACTACGCCTCGGAGCGCTCGAAGAAGCTCATCACCAACCATATCAACCGGCTGAAAAAAGAGGTCCTGGGCTCGCTGGCCCGCGAAGGGTACGACAAAATTCATAAGGTGCGGGCTAAGGATTTTTACCGGTCCGAGGAAGGGAAGGCGAATCCGGAATACCGCGTCGTCATTGAAAATCTGGAGGATTATCTGGGCGGCGTTCTCCCGCAGGATCAGCAGTATATTATCATCGGCGACGTCCATGAATGTGTAGGCGATTTGCAGGGGCTGCTGCGCGACCACGGCTTCGGGCTGGAGGACGGCAGGCTGTCGGCGCCCGAGCGATTGCGGCGGACGAAGATCGTCCTGGTGGGGGACTGGATCGACAAAGGCCGGCAAACGAAGGAGATCATCGAATTCCTTTACGAAAACCGGGAGTATTTCTACTTTGTGCTCGGCAACCATGAAAATTTTGTGGGCAAATATTTGAACGGGGAAATTCAGGGCGCCGATCATGAACTGGTCCGCTCGTATTTCGACTCGATTGAGGTATTGCGCAGCGATGCGGAACTTCTGGAGAAATTCCGGCAACTGGTGTCGCTGTCGAAGCCGTTTTACCGGTATGTCGGGGTCCAAGGTCCTTCGTTTTATGTCACCCATGCGCCGTGCCGGAAAAAATACATCGGGAAGCTGGACACAAACTCGGCGCGGCACCAGCGGAATTTCCGGATCGACCGGGAGGCTCCGCTCGAGGAGCAGCTGGCCTTTCTGGAGGAGGAAGCGGTGTCCAATCATCCGTACCATGTGTTCGGACATATTGCGGCGAAGCAGCCGTTCCGCATCCGCAACAAAATCCATATCGATACCGGCAGCGTTCACGGGAATCAGTTGACTTCGGTCGGCATCTCGTACAAACCGTTCCTGAAGTCCCGCAAGTCCGCCCAGGCGGTCATCGGGGGAGGGGAAGAGCTGAAGACGCTGTTCAAGCGGGAGCGGAAGGTGTCGGTGGCGGACCTGGAAGAGGACGAAATCCGCCGGCTGCATTACTGCTCGCGGCATAAGATCAACTTTATCTCCGGGACGATGTCGCCGGCCGATAAGGACGAAGCGAGCGGCGAGCTGGAGTCTCTGGAGCGCGGACTGGCTTATTTCAGGGACCGCGGCGTGACGCAAGTCGTACTGCAGCCCAAATATATGGGCTCGAGATGCAATGTGTATCTGCATAAGGAGCCGGAGCGTTGCTTTGCCGTCAGCCGGAACGGATACAAGATCAATCAGGTGGACTTGTCGGAGATCTTCGGCAAGCTGCTGCGGAAGTTCGGCGCCTATATGGAGGAGCGTCAGATTGCCATGCTTATGCTGGACGGGGAGCTCCTGCCGTGGAAGGCGCTGGGCGAAGGCCTGATCGAACGGCAGTTTAAGCCGATCGGGGCAGCGCTGGAATCCGAGCTTGCGTTTCTGCGGCATAACGGCTTCGAGCAGGCGTTCGGGAAGCTGCTGGAGGACTATGAAGCGAGCGGCTTTGAGCAGGACCAGTTCCGCGTTTCGAAGTCCGCCCTGAGCGACAAATACGGTCCGAGCGTGTACCAGAACTACAAGCATGTTCATGAGCTCCGCGACACCTATGTCCCGCTGGAAGAACATGTCCAAGCTTACGAGACCTATAAGCGTCAGTTGGAATGGTATGCGGCGGACGGCGAAGGCGAAGTGGAGCTGGAGTTGGAGCTGGAGCTGGAGTACAAACCGTTTGCCCTGCTCAAAATCGTCTACGAGGACGGGCGGGAGCAATTGCCGGATTGGACGACGTCCGACATGTACGGGTTCCTGTCGGAGGACGAAGCGCTGGCGCTGGACTTGTCCGCGCCGGACAGTCTGGAGCAAGCGGAGCGGTACTTCGCCGAACTGACGCTGGAGAAGCATATGGAGGGCGTCGTTATCAAACCGGAGGTGTGGACCGGCGCCACCGTGCCTTACATGAAGGTGCGGAACCCCGAGTACCTGTCCATCATCTACGGCTACGACTACCGGTTCCCGCACAAGTACCGCAAGCTGCTCAAGCAAAAGAACATCAGCCAGAAGCTGCGCGCCTCGCTGAACGAGTACCGGCTCGGGATGAGCCTGCTGGGCGTTCCTTTCGCCGACATCGCCCCCGGGCACGCGGCGTATCAGGAAATCGCCGCCAACCTGCTGTTTGAAGTGGCGCAGGAGAAGGCCATCGATCCGCGGCTGTAATGACGATGCACAAGAGCCTGAACCGCCGGGAGGGGGTTCAGGCTCTTTTTGGGGCATCCGTGCCGCTCTGAATATTATTAACGGGAAAACCTCCCGTTAATTTTCCGCTCTTGGGCGTTGGATTCGAAATAGATGGAAAAGTTCCATCTATTTTACGCCCAACCGCCGAGATACATTGGTTTCGGCTAAATTAGCGGGAGGTTTTCCAGCTAATTCGACTTTGCAGCCCAATAGGCCCAATTTAACGGGAGGAAATCCCGTTAGTTGGGACTATGGCTCCGCAAAACGGGTTAGTCACCTCGTTAACGGGAGGGAGTGCCGCTAGCCGGGATACTTGTCCCGCAAGACGGGGAGTCACTCATGATGATCGGAGGGATTCCCGTTAGCTGGGCGCTGGTACTGGGTACTGGCTACTGGGTGATAATTCATGGCTTCCTGTATCCCCAGCCGGCGCTCCGGCGCCTCCGGATTCATTTGGTTGGCGGCCTGCTCGTTGTTTGGACTTACGCCCCGGTTTGCCCTTGCTGTTTCAACAGATCGCGGATTTCCGCGAGCAGCGCTTCCTCCTTGGACGGTTCGGGCGGGGCTTCCGGCTTCGGCGCCTCTTCCTTCCGTTTGAACCTGTTGAGTCCTTTCACAAACAGGAAAATGGAGAAAGAGATAATGAAGAAATCGATGACGGTCTGCAAAAAAGCGCCGTACAACAATTTCGTTTCCCCGTATTGAAAGATCAGGTCCTTGAAGTCGATGCCGCCCATCAAAATCCCGAATAGGGGCATCAGCATGTCATTGACCAGGGAAGTTACGATTTTTCCGAAAGCGCCCCCGATAATGACCCCGATGGCCAGATCGAGGACATTGCCCTTCAGGGCAAAGGCTTTAAACTCTTTCCACATTCTAGTAAACCCACCTTTTTTCATATATTACAGGCAGTATACCATATAAGGTGTAGGGGAGAAATCCATAGCCATGGCGGAACGGACGGGACGGGGCCTTTGCGAATGTACGGAAGGTGGTGCATACGGCGACCACTGTCTCCTGTTGGAGCTGGGCGGAGGAATAGCGGTCATTTGCGCCGTTATTTTGTCGAATTTGGCTAATCGGAGGAAAATAGCGGCCTTTTGGGCGCTTATTTTGGGGTAAAACGGGCCAAAACCTGATTTTGGGGCCGGTGAGAGGGAAATAAGGCCTTTTTTGACCGCTATTTTGCTCGCGGAGCCGAATTTGGCCGAAATAGCGCCTCAAAAGACCGTTATTTGCGGCGGGGAACGAAAGTGCAGCGGGAGCGGGACGACAAAAAGATCCGCCGCATGACCTTCCGGTTCAGGGGAGTTATAATGCAATCAAGGACAGGTTGGTAGAATCCGCCAACAGAACAATCACAGCACAACCAACAGAACGAAGGGGGTGAACATGATGCTGGATTCAAATTCGGAGAAAGGGCTCAGCAAGCTGATGAGCAAAATGCTCCGCCATACCCCGGAGGAATTCGGCCTTCAACTGAGTCCCGAAGACGGGTCGTGCGCGATGGACACGTTTCTCCAGGCGGTCACGGCCCAGCGGCGGTGGTCCTGGGTACGGCGCGAAGATGTGGAGCAGGTCGTCCGCAACTCCGATAAGCAGCGTTACATCATCGAGAATGACCGCATCCGGGCCAGATACGGCCACAGTCACACTCGGGTGCAGTACGCTCCGGCCGAGCCTCCCGCCGTGTTATACCACGGAACGAACCGGAAGGCGCTCCCGGCCATACTCCAGGAAGGACTTCGCCCGATGACGCGGCAATATGTCCATCTGTCGGAAGGGACGCATTTCGCCACGCTGGCGGGGAGCCGCCGAGGAGAGCTAGTCATCCTCCGGATCAATACGCAAAAAGCGAGGGAGGCGGGCGTGAGCTTTTACTTCGCCGGGAATGAAGTATGGCTGGCCGATCGGATCCCGCCGGGATGCTGCGAAATGGACGGAACCTAGCCGTTCCGCGGACCGCGGCGGATTTTACCCATGACATAACTGCGGAGGTTGTACGGAAAATGAAATTTGTGTTTTGTTCGGACCCTTTGGACGAGAAGGCTCCGGACATGGAGTACTTGCGGGAATATGAAACCGCCCGCGGGCTTGGCGCGGACGTTTATTTGATCTCTTTGGAGGCGCTGCTGGAGGGCGGCGCGGAACGGGCGGTCCGGCGCCTGCCCGTTTTTGAAACGCGGGAAGTGTTTGTATACCGGGGCTGGATGCTGAAGCCGGATGATTACGAGCGCCTTTATCAGGCTCTATCGGACAAGAACGCCATCCTGATCAATTCGCCCGAGGAATACAGGAATGGGCATGAATTCCCTTATGCTTACGAAGCCATTAAGGCGGTGACCCCTTTCAGTATATGGGTTCCCAAGGAGGAGCTAAACGAGGGTTTGACCCCGCTCTTTGAAAAAATGGACGTCTTCGGGAACAAGCCTGTTCTGGTCAAAGACTATGTCAAATCAAGAAAGCACGAGTGGGATGACGCCTGCTTCATTCCGGACGCCTCGGATCGGGAGGGGGTCCGCAGAGTCGCGGAGAATTTCCTCAACCGCCAAGGCACGGATCTTAACGGAGGACTTGTCATCCGGGAGTTTGCGGCTCTCGCCGGACTGGGCGTGCACCCGAAGAGCGGGATGCCGCTGGCCCAGGAGTACCGGTTGTTTTTTCTGGACCATCAAATGATCGCCTGCATGGACTATTGGGATGAAGCGGCTTATGAACACGAAAGCCGGGCTGATTCGACGCTCGCCCCTTTCCTGAAGGTGGCCGAGAGGATCGAGAGCCGTTTTTTCACAATGGACCTGGCCAAGACAGCCGGCGGGGAATGGCTGGTGATCGAGGTGGGCGACGGACAGGTTTCCGGCCTGCCGATTCAGGCGGATGCGGCGTATTTTTATAGAGCAATCATAGAAGGATTGGCGAAGGGGTGAGGGAAGAGATGCGTATCGACAGCAGAATTAAAGGCGGAGTATACGGCGTGGCCGTCGGGGATGCTCTTGGCGGAACGACCGAATTTATGAGTGCCGGCGAAATTCGGGCGCAATACGGGTACTTGCAGCAGATCATCGGGGGCGGAGTTTGGGGGCTCGCGCCCGGAGAAGTCACGGACGACACCATGATGACGTTATGCGTCGCCGAAGGGATTTTGCAAAACCCGGCCGACCCGGAGGAGCAGATCGGGCGTCTTTTTCTGGAGTGGTACCAATCCCGGCCGAAAGATATCGGAAACATTATCCGTCACGTTTTTGAACACTACGAGGACAGTTGGAAGGAGGCCGCTTTCTACGCGCACGTGGATCTCGGGCAAAGCGGCGGGAACGGCTCTCTGATGAGATGCTTGCCCGTAGCTTTGGCCTACAGGGAACCGGCCGATATCGACAAGGTGACGGTGATGCAATCGCGGATGACGCATTATGACCCACGGTGCAATGAAGCCTGCGTCATCTATAACCGGATCGCTTACCGCTTGCTGTGCGGGGAAGAGCTCGGGGACGCCATCCGGCGCGAGGCCGCCGGGACGGAATACGAAGGGTTGATCGAACGGGAGCCCGATTGCGAACCGAGCGGGTTTGTGGTGCATACGTTTCGCTGGGTACTGCATATTTTGCTGACGGCTCCGGATTTCGGCGCCGTAGTCGAGCGGGCCGCCAACCTTGGCGGGGATTCCGACACGATCGGAGCGATCGCGGGCGGACTGGCCGGGATTTATTTCGGTTACGAAGGCATTCCGTCAAAATATACGGAAGCGATCTTGATCAAAGAACGGTTGGAGAGGGTTGCAAGCCGGTTGGCACAGTTAAGAGGTGCGCTGTAAACAATACGGCGAATTTCCTGAATTTCCTAAAATTAGGGCTATGAGATCCGAAATATATATCTAAAGAATATTAGAGATGAGTGACCGGAATGCTATCTATCGCCATTTGCGACGACCAGGCCCTGGATTGCCTCAAGTTTTCGGGAAAGGTTCGCGCTATTTTGCAAGAAGCGGGTGTTGCCCATAACATTAAGCAATTCCTATCGGGGGCGGCTTTAATGGAGTCGGCGTGCGCGTTCGATCTTGTTTTTTTGGACATCAAAATGGAGCGGTTGGACGGATTAACGACCGCCGCCTTGATGAGAAAAAGGAACCGGCCTTTTCTGCTCGTATTTATTACGGCTTACCGGGAATATGTTTACGAGGCCTTCGACGTAGAGGCCTTTCATTATCTCGTCAAGCCTGTCGACGACGGAAAGCTGGCCAAGGTGCTTCTGGCGGCGGTTGATAAATGCTTGAACGGCGAGAGGGAAGAAGGGTATATGGTCGTAACCCGAAACCGGGAGGCCATAAAACTGGCTTTGGACGATGTGATTTACTTTGAAATTAGCGGGCGCGTGATCAAAGCACACTGCAGCAATCGCGTGGTGGAATACTACGATCAGATTGGCGCTTTAGAGGAGAGACTCATCGGGCGGAGCTTTTTTAGATGTCACAAGAGCTTCCTTATTCATCTAAAGCATGTAGTGAGTTTCGACAAACATGAAATTCTGATGGACAACGGGGACAGGGTCTTACTGTCCAAACGCCGATACAAAGAGTTTACGGAAGCGCTTCTGAAATATTTGAAAAAAGAAGGCGGCATGATATGAGCTTCTGGTTCTTCGCCAAATGCCTTGTGTTAGGCCTTTACGGAGTTGGAATTTTCCTTTTTTGCCACAGGGTGCTCGGGACCAAGGGTTCGCCAAGAACAGCGGCCGTCGTGCTGGTCCTGTATGAAATCGGCTTTGATTACTTGCTTCTGAACAGAGTGCTCGGCGTAAATTATTTTGTGGCGGTGACCTGCTCCTGGTTGGGACTGCTGCTGCTGATCCAGCTCTTGTTTAGAGGCAACCCCGCTCAGAAGCTGGCTATAGCTATGGTGTTATACGTCATTCAACAGCTTACCGCGTATGCGGTTGTTCCACTGCTGACACGAAGTGTGGATGTGATGTTTGATCACTATGATGCGGTGACGCCATATTATATCAATTACTGGATCAGCACGCTTCGCTATGTGGTCTGCCTTGCTCTTCTCCATGTCATTTCCCGTCGTTGCTCCGCTTTGGGCGGCAATCTTCCGCACCGAATTTCCGCGCTTCTGCTGCTTCCCATGGCTTTTATCGTGCTGGCGTTGGAATTAGCGGCGTATGTATTCAACACCAAACAGTTTTTTCATCTGCTCTACGTATACAAAGCTGACCCGCTGCCACTGTGGTTTTTCCAGTTTGCCGATCCGGCCGTGCTGTTCCTGCTATCCGGACTTGGCCTTGCGGCAAGCTTGAAGCTCGTCTTCGGGACCGACCACGCGATGGTTCAGCTCATGAACGAGCAGCGCCTGGCCTTGCAGATAGCGCATTATCAGGCTCTGGAGAACCAGCACAAGGAATTGCGGCATATCCGGCACGATATGAAAAATCATGTGATCAGTCTCATGGGTTTGCTGGAAGACCACCGTGTGAACGCCGCCCAAGTCTATTTGAACCGCCTATCCGAAAAAAGCGGGTTGCTGGCGGATTACGCAACAACCGGGAACCCCGTTGCCGATGCGATATTATACGTTAAGGGGCAGGAGGCAAGGGAGCATGGCATCGATTTTCAATGCGACCTGCACGGGCCTGGGCTTTCCGGGATCGCGGATTTTGATCTTAGCGTCATGCTGGGCAATGCGCTGGATAATGCCATAGAGGCTTGCAACCGGATCAAGCAGCCGGACCGGCAGAAATTTGTTCGGATTCAGACCGGGGCCGCCAAGCACTTTTTTATATTGGAAATCAGGAACAGTATGGAATACGCAAGGGACCCGTCCGCGGTTCTATTAACCCGTAAGGTCCCAGCCTCATGGCACGGCATGGGAATGGCCGGCATGAAAGCCATGGTGGAGAAGTATCGGGGGACGATGAATATCGAGTTGCAGCCCGGGGTGTTCTGTCTCTCCCTTATGCTGCCCTTGGCAAACAGGCAGGCCGACCGTTCATGACATGCAGGCGGCCGGTTATGACGGGATGCTTTAGTTTCCTTCCTTTTTCGTCGAACATAATCGTAGATTTTGTTGAAAGGAGGGACTTGGAATGAGTATTTTACCAGCCGGCGTCATGCAGGGATTGATGAGAGCATCCTCTTCCATGAAAATGGCGGATGCGTCCATGGGGGTATATCGTTGGGCGAAAGACAGCAAACAATATGACATCATGGACAGAGCGGCGGGCTATGCCTCCGTCTCCATGAAGGAGGCCGAGGCCCACAGCAAAGAGGCCGGGAAAGCGCTGGAGAAAGACCAGCGGGAGAAGCGGGCTAAGGAAAAAGCGGAGCGCGAAGCGGCGCTTGAGAAGCACCGCCAGGAGGCGGCGGCCGCCCGGGAAGCGGAGATGCGGAGGCAAAACGCAAGCAAGCCGGAGGCCGTGGACAACGGCGGTACCGGACAAGCGGAGCAGAGCCTGCCTGGCGGCCCGTCCTCTACCGAAGGGGGCATGCCGACGGGGGGATGGACGACCGCGCCTGCGGTTCAACCGGCGGCCGTTTCTACGGCATCCGACGTGAAAACCTACACTCCGCAAGGAACGGTACAGTCCGTGTCCGCCGAGCCGAGCATTTCCTTCCGGGTGTGACGGCCGTCCTGGGTCAGCAGACCGTTGCTCGCAAATGAAAAAAACCGCCTTTAAGCGGTTTTTTTCATGCCGATTGCTTCAGGTACCTATCTTTTATCTGAAGTTCACCTCAAAACGGAATCTTCAGGCTTTCCCCTTCCACATAGACCCCTTCCGAGCGGGTGATCGGCAGCTTCTCTTCCTCCGAAAAGCCGATGGTTTCCCCATCCCGCAAAGTGACATTTTGCTCAACGACATAAAGAGAAATATCGATCAAGAAGTCGCGGAGCTCGGCCGGCGTCGTTGGGCTGTCCAGCACCTCGATCTCATCCTTGCCGAAGGCCTTCAGCCCGCAAGTATAACCGCTGAGGCCTTTTTCGCTTCCGACCAGGCCGAAGTGGACCAGGTTCATCAGAGGGACGGTATCCTCGGTTTTCAAGAGCTCCACCATATCCAAATAGAACCGGGGTTCGAACACGGTGCCGGACATGTAGAGGCCGACCGCATTCGGGAGCTTCAGACAGCTGGCGGCCAGCTTCGCGTACAATTTGCCGCTGTCGATCGGAGAGCCCGACTTGCTGAACACGGCGACGATGATCTGAGCGACATGGGTCGCGGTAACCTCGGCCGCCTCCCGCCACAGGTAGTTCCCCTGTGCGTAAAAATCGGCTTCCCCATCCGGAATGGGGGCATCGATAAAACTCAGCGCGAGCATGCAGCCCTCCGCCTCAAAAACGAGAATCCCCTCTTTTTCCCCGGCGGCTTGCGGCTCATCTTCATCGGCCGCGGAGGTGGAGATATTCCAATCCTGCAGGAGATTCGCTTTAATCTGCTCCATATCGCATTCGGTGGAATTCAACAGGACGAAGCCGTTGAAAACCCCCGATTTATCCTCCTCCTGCTTCTGAACCCCATCGGAACTTTCCCCGGCCTGCGCCCGGGCCTGCTCTATTTCGGCCGCCCGCTGCATCCAGTAAGCGCGGATCATCTCCACCATGGCGATGGCGTCCTCCTCGGCGGTAGCGGGGTTGTAAGGCTGCATCTCGCTGAAAATATGACCGCAATGCTCCGTGTCGGCCGGGCTTTCATAGCCGCCGCAGACGCCCAGGAGCCATTTGCCGAGCAGATTCTTCTTGTACTTGAATATGTAATAGTGCATATCGTGGCGGTCGAATTCCCCCGCGATTTCGATTTTGGCCGGCTCCTTCCCGAGCTCGTTTTCGTGCGCCAGCCAATCCACCATGGATTGCAGGGCCGCTTGCCGTTGGGCTGTCATAAATTCCTCTCCCTTGCATGAAAAATAGGTGCTTAAAGGTACATTCTACCAGTCAGCGGGAGCCGCTTCAATAACAGGCGGACGAAACGACGGCTTTAGCTTGACACCATTTTACATATGACGACAAACCTTTTGATGAAATCAAAAGTTTGGTTAAAGAGGGCAGTGCCCGTTACCTTGGCGGGTGGTTCCATCCTGCTGTCCAAGGGAATCGAGCTGTACCAGCTTCCCAAAATCAAGCAGCTTGTGGATTCGGGGAAATACTTCGACCCGGGCCAGGCCATGACCCGCGCCGAACTGGCCGCCATGCTGGCCGGGCGCTCCCGGCCGACGCCGGCGGATGCGGCCGACGCCGGCGGATGCGGCCGACGCGGCGAGCATCCCGGCCTGGGCGGCGCCATCCGTCAAGGCGGCCCTCGGGACGGGCCTGTTGACGGGCGATCCGGACGGCCGCTTCCGTCCGGATCAGGCGGTGACCGGCGCCGAAGCCGCCGTGGCGGTCTACCGGCTGCAGGAGGGCCTAAACCGGTAAGCGGCGTGGCTTACCGGTATTTAAACCCATGAAGGTTTCCTTAGGACATGTAGTTAATGTCTTAAGGAAACCTTTTTCGCTTGGGGGCGGACACCTGGGAGTGAGAATTCCTGCAAATCTGCAGGCTTTTCTCTGGCTGAAGGCCCAATCTGCGCAAATTCCTGCAAATCTGCAGGCTTTTTTAGCGAAATCGTCCCGTTGGGTCCAAATCGCTAAAAATTCCTGCATTTTTGCATTTATTTCGCTTCGGGCCCTCCAAGAGGGGAAAAATTCCTGCACATTTGCATCTTTTTGCTCGACCGTATCGACACGTCTTCACCTCGCCAGCCTACCCGCCCTACCTGATCACCCGCTCAACCTGACCACCCTACGCACCTGATCAGCCCGCCCGACCAGACCAGCCTAACGAATCTGACCAACCCGCTCAACCTGACCAGCCTACGAACGTGATCAACCCGCTCAACCTGACCACCCTACGCACCTGATCAGCCCGCCCGACCAGACCAGCCTAACGAATCTGACCAACCCGCTCAACCTGACTAGCCTAACGAACCTGATCAACCCGCCCGCTCAACCCGCTCAACCCGCTCAACCCGCTCAACTCGCCCAACCTCCCCTACATCCCTTACATCCCCCTATCTACTTACTCTACCTTACCTATCTTACCTACCTAATCTTACCTACCTAATCTTACCTACCTACTTCCCCCACCTTACCCACCCTTCATCTCGGTTGCCCGCCTAACCGGCATGATCACGCCGGATCGGCTCTACTCCACGGCCGCCCGGATCAGCGGCAGGGTGCAGCAGTGAATACCGCCGCCCATTTTGGTGATCTCGGACACCTCCACCGGGATGACCTCGATGCCGTGCCGCGACAGCAGGTCCATCGTGTAGGCGCCGTCGGCGGAAAACAGCAGCTTGCTGGGCGAGAGGGCCAGCGCATTGATCGTGAGCGAGGGGTCCCGCGGGTCGACATGGAACAGCTCGATGTGCCGCCGATTCAGCTCGTGCAGGAACCAATAGGGCAGGAGGGAGATATTCACCAGCGCCTTGTTCCGGTCGATCATCAAAAAGGCCTCGTCGAGATGGATTATCGAAGCCGGCAGGTCGACCGTAAGCAGCTCGATCTCCTGCAGCGCCAAAATCTGCCGAAGCTGGTGGATGCCTTCGGGATTCACGCGCTCCGAACGGCCGATTACGGCGGTACGCCGGTCCAGCATGATGAAGCTCCCGCCCTCGGCGAAGCCGTGCCCCTGAACGCTCCCGAGGAGCGGCATGCCTATCCGGCTGAGGGTTTGCGCGGCCAGGCGGGTCTCGCCGTAGCGGATATATAACGCGAAGCGGGATAGCACCACCCCGCCGGGGATGACCATTCCGAGATCCCGGGTAAACATGGCTTCCGGCCAGGCATCCGCGGGACCCTCCAGGGGAACGACCCGGACGCCTTCTTTTTCCAGGGCCGAGGTTAATCCGTCATGCTGGCGCTGAAGGAGGTCCAGGTTCGGTGGGCCCCCGCTGCCGTCCTGGCTCCCCCTGCCCCGGATCCGATTCAGCAGGAGCGGCCCGGACTCGATCCGTCCGGCCGCCCCGTGCAGTTTCAAAACTTCTTCGCCCGGGCGGTGCATGAGGATCCGATCGATTCGCCCGACCGGATTATCCGTACCCCAAGGCTGCCCCCAGATCGACGCCAGGAGTTTACGGTCGTGGAACGGTTCTTTCACCAACTTGCGCGACATTACCGGAAAAGGGGATGACATGGGCAGGACTCCTTTGGCACAAAATGGACGAGGCAGGGTCTTCTAATCATCAGCTTTCCCGCCAACCCGAAAATATAACAGGGAAGATGGCCGGGGCTAAAGGGCCGGGTGAGGCTGGTGCAATGCGATCGTCAAATTTGGAGCGTGAAAATAAAGTTTTTTATGACTTGTGCATATGCACAAAATTATTCAGAGTTTCATCAATTGTTCTAAGGCGGCGATGCTCTTATACTGAAAGCGTATCCAAATGAAAGGGCTTCACGACGATAGATGAAAGGGGTTGCAAAACGAAGCGCATAGAGACGGCATGCATGAATTCGGCAACCAGCACATGTGAAACTTACCACAAGAACCAATAGAGAAGCCGGAAATAGCGAAAACCGGATAAAAGAACAAAAACGGCAAGGAGGAACTATCATGGCAACCGCAATTGAGATTAGCTGGATTGGCGCGTTGATCGGTTTGGCGCTGGCCATTATATTGATTTTGTTAAAGCTCGCACCCACGTATTCGTTGATTTTGGGGGCGATTGTAGGCGCTTTTATCGGCGGGGCGGACTTTGCGGAAGCCGTCGGCATCCTGATTTCCGGAACCCAAAGCGTGATGGGCACGGTCGTCCGGATCATCGCGGCCGGCGTGTTCGCAGGGGTGATGATGGAGTCGGGGGCGGCGGAGACGATCGCCAAGGTCATTGTGGACAAGCTGGGGGGAACGAAAGCCATGCTGTCGCTGGCCTTGGCCACGATGATCATTACCGCCGTCGGGGTCTTTATTCCCGTAGCGGTGCTGATCGTCGCCCCGATCGCTCTGTCGGTCGGTCATAAAATGGGCTATTCCAAAGTGGCCATGCTGGTCGCTTTATCGGGTGGCGGCAAGGCGGGGAACATCATTTCCCCGAACCCGAACACGATTGCGGCGGCCGGCGGCTTCAAGCTGGATGTGAACCAGGTTATGATCGGCGGATTGGTCCCGGCGCTCTTCGGAGTGGCCGTGGCGGTCATTTTGGCCTCCGTGATGAAATATAAAGGAACCAAGGTGACGGATGCCGAAGTGGCCGAGCTGGAAAAAGCGAATGCAGCGCAGCTGCCCGCTTTGTCAAAAGCTTTGGTCGCCCCGCTCATCGCGATCGTGCTGCTTATGATCAGTCCGATCGGCTCGATGCTGGGGATCGACGCTCTCGCTTCCTTAAAAATCGATTCCTTGTTCATTCTCCCCTTTGCGGGGATCATCGGAACGTTGGCATTGGGCAAGCGCACTAAAATTTTGGACTACTGCGGGGCCGGTTTGAACCGGATGACCCCCACGATTCTGATCATCATCGGCGCCGGGGCCATCGGCGGCCTGATTACCGCTTCGACTTTGCCGGCACAAGTGGTGGCGCTGGTCGAATCCTCGGGAATTTCGGGCACCTTCCTGGCTCCGATCGCCGGCGTACTGATGGCTGCGGCCACCGCGTCGACGTCCACCGGCGTCATTTTGGCGACAGGGTCGTTCTCGCACGCGATTTTGAATACCGGCGTAGCGCCTTTATCGGCCGCGGTCATGACCCATGCCGGGGCGACGGTCATCGACCATCTGCCGCACGGCACGTACTTCCACGTGACCCGGGGCGCGATGAACATGAGCATGAAAGACAGAATGAAGGTCGCCCTTTACGAAAGTATGGTCGGTTTGACGATGACGATTGTAGCGGTTGTGCTTTACGGATTTATGATATAAAAAGACAAGGGAGTGGACGCGATGGGAACCAAATTTGTACTGGCACCGGATTCGTTTAAAGAAAGCATGACGGCAAAAGAAGTGTGCGAGGCGATGGAAGCGGGGATCAAAAGAGCGATTCCCGACGCGGAGTGCATTCATGTCCCCATGGCGGACGGCGGAGAAGGCACCGTCCAGTCTCTGATCGACGCTACCGGCGGCACCTTGATTCAGAAGGAGGTGACCGGCCCGCTCGGTACCCCGGTGCTTGCGCAATACGGCATTTTGGGCGACGGAAAGACAGGGGTCATTGAGATGGCGTCCGCCAGCGGCATTCACCATGTGACCAAGGAGACGAAAAACCCGCTGATCACGACCACCTACGGGACAGGAGAACTCATTCGGGATTGCCTCGAAAGAGGCATTACGGAAATTATCCTCGGCATCGGCGGAAGCGCTACGAACGATGGCGGCACGGGGATGGCGGCGGCGCTCGGGTACCGGTTTCTGGACAAATCCGGCGAGGAACTGCCGCTCGGCGGGGGATTCCTGGGCGAACTGGAACGCATCGATGCGTCCGGGGTGCTCCAGGGACTCCAGGACCTTCGCATTCTGGTCGCTTCCGATGTAACGAACCCGCTTTGCGGGGAACGCGGCGCCTCGGTGGTGTTCGGTCCGCAAAAAGGAGCCACCCCGAAAATGGTGGAGGTCCTTGACCGGAATTTGTGGCATTACAGCCGAATCGTCAAAGAGCAGCTCGGAATCGAGGTGGCGGACGTTCCCGGAGCGGGGGCCGCAGGCGGGCTGGGGGCCGGGCTTCTCGCTTTCACCAAGGCCACGATGAAGAAAGGCATCGAAATCATGATCGAATATACCGGCTTGAAAGAAAAACTCCGGCAGGCGGACTACTGCTTTACGGGCGAGGGCGGCATCGACTTCCAAACCAAGTTCGGCAAAGCGCCTTACGGTGTGGCCCAGGCCGCCAAAAGCGTGAATCCCCGGCTGAAGGTGATCGCCCTGGCCGGGTATGTGGGTCAAGATGTGGAGACGTTGTACGAGGAAGGGTTTGACGCCATTTTCGGCATCGTGCCCGGAGCCTCCGATCTCGAAAGCCTGCTTGCGCGGGGCCAAGAAAATGTGGCCCGTACGGCGGAAAGCATCGCCCGCTTGTTAAAATAGAACTCATAAAAAAGGACGTCCACCGAATCCGGCGGACGTCCTCTTATTTTGCCCGGTAAACCAGCATGAACAACAGCTCCACAAGCTCCAGCAGGTTCTTCGGATCTTTCCCCGTTGTTTTATGGATCCGGCTTAACCGGTAATTCAGCGTATTGCGGTGGATGATGAGCCGGCCCGCCGTTTCATTGGCATTCAGGTTGCACTGAAGGTAGACCTGGAGCGTTCGGATCAGCTCTTCGTTCTTCTCGAGCAAATGAGCGAGCCTTTCGGCTTTGGGGTCGTTCTTCTGCTTTTGCAGCTTCGCCATATCCGCGATGAATTCGCACTCGGCGTAGGCCAGTCTTTTTCGCTGAAAAAAGACCCCCTTCAGCACGCGCATCGCCGCCCTCGCCTGGCTGTACCCGGCTGCGACCGTCTCGTTGCGGTGGCTGACGGTCATAAACGCCTCCGGATACAAGTCCGCGATCCGTTCCTGGAGCGCCTCCACCGGTCCATCCTCCTGTATGACGAGGCAGAGCGAGTGGCCGGACGGCTTGAAGGAAGGGAGATCGGCGACCGGCTCTTCGGCCATCTCATCCGGCGCTTCCATATATATGATCCGGGAAGGCTTCGCCAACTGAATCCCGTATACCGAGGCCTGCTCCGCCAGTTCCTTGGTATAGGCGGTTTCCGGATCGGTGATGACCTGAAAAAACTCCTGCTTGAGGGCGTTTTTCAGGTTTTCCCGCTCGAGGGCCATACTCTGCTCAATGAGCAGGATCACCGCGGAACGCAAAAGATTCCCGAACGGCCTCGTTTCCGCGACCTCGCCGCTGATTCCCACCACGCCGACAATGCGGCCGTTCAATTCGATCGGCAGGTTGATGCCTTTTTTGACGAATCGCTCGTCCTTCGTAATATCGACGCCTTTCTTTTGCCGAATCGCCTCTACCGCTCCATGATGCAGGGTGCCGATCCGTTCCTTGTTCCCGCTGCCGATGATCCTGCCCGTATGATCCATAATGTTGATGTTATACGGAATGTCCTTCATCATCCTGTCCACAATGTTTTGAGCCTGAACCGGCGTTAATTCATACATCGCTTCGTCCCCTTCGTAATTTCCCTGGTTCGATTGTAAACATGCGGCCCGAACTTTTCAATGAACCGTGCCGGGGAGACATAAACCTCCCATAAGGCGTTATTGCCAGCGCTTTCTCCTCGACTTATCACCCTCATAATAAACGGTTATCACAATTTTTAACGGATTTTTTCGTAGGATGGCGTAGGATTCCGTAGTCGTTCCTGTACGGTGAGTTTACTACGTAACAAATCATAACATCGGTCCAGGCAGTGACGGATTTTAGAAGGGAGGGACTCAAATTGATCCAATTTCATCAGGTAGAGAAGCACTACGGGCATTTTCACGTGTTAAAAAACATCAATTTGTCCGTGGAGGAAGGGGAAGTGGTTGTGGTCGTGGGCCCCTCCGGCTCGGGAAAAAGCACGATGCTGCGCTGCATCAACCGGCTGGAGACGATTACGAGCGGCCTGCTGACGGTAAACGGGGTACAGATCCATGACCGAAAGATCGACATCAATCGCGTCAGACGGGATATCGGTATGGTATTTCAGCATTTTAACCTGTACCCCCATAAGAAAGTCATCGATAACATCACCCTGGCACCGATCAAAGTGCTGGGCCTGTCCAAAGCGGAGGCGGCCGATACGGCGATGTATTACCTGGAGAAGGTAGGCATCGCCGACAAAGCGAACGCCTATCCGTCCCAGCTTTCCGGCGGTCAGCAGCAGCGGGTGGCGATCGCCCGGGGACTGGCGATGAAGCCGAAGATCATGCTGTTCGACGAGCCGACTTCGGCGCTCGATCCGGAGATGGTCGGCGAGGTGCTGGACGTGATGAAGGCGCTGGCGCGCGAGGGAATGACGATGGTCGTCGTGACCCATGAAATGGGCTTCGCCCGCGAGGTGGCGGACCGGGTCGTCTTCATGGACCAGGGGCAAATCCTCGAGGAGAGCGAGCCGGGGGCGTTTTTCGACCGGCCGCAGGAAGAGCGGCTGAAGACGTTCCTCGGCCGGCTGCTGAGCCACTAACATCGGGCTTTGCCCCCCCGCCGGCGGAGTTTGCAGGCGGAGACGCTATTTTGATGATAAAGGAGAGGGAATTTCATGAGAAAACATTGGAAAATGATCTCGCTCGGCCTGGCGGCGTGCTTGATGATGACCGTTCTGGCCGGCTGCGGCGGCAAAAAGGAAGAGGGCGGGCTCGCCGCCATTAAAGAGCGGGGCAAACTGGTTGTCGGGGTGAAGTTCGACACCAAGCTGTTCGGTCTGAAAGACCCGTCCTCCGGGAATGTGGAGGGATTCGACATCGACATCTCCAAGGAGCTGGCCAAGCGGATTTTGGGCGACGGAAGCAAGGTGGAGTTTAAGGAAGTGACGTCCAAGACGCGGATTCCGATGCTCAATAACGGGGAAATCGACATGGTGGTGGCCACGATGACGATCACCGAGGAGCGGAAGAAGGAAGTGGATTTTTCGGACGTGTATTTTCAAGCCGGACAGTCGCTGCTGGTGAAGAAGGGGAGCCCGATCCGGGGGATTGAGGACGTGACCGCGGAAACCAAGGTAATGAGCTCCAAGGGCGCCACCTCCGTGAAAAATATCAAGGAAAAGGTGCCCGGCGTCACGGTTCTGGAATTCGACAATTACCAGGATGCCTTCAGCGCGCTGAAAGCGGGGCAGGGCGATGCGCTGACGACGGACGACGCGATTCTGTACGGCATGGCGGCGCAGGACCCGAATTTTGAGGTCGTCGGGAAACCGTTCACCGATGAGCCGTACGGGATTGCCTTCCGCAAGGGCAACGCCGAACTGGTGCAAGCGGTCAATGACGCGCTGAAAGCGATGCGGGAGAGCGGAGAGTACGATGCGATTTACGAGAAATGGATCGGGAAGAAGCCTGCGGAATAGGCAAATTTAACGAAAGGATGGGCGGGAGCGGGGTGGCCGGGATTTATTCGGAGCCATCCTTCCCTTTCCATCCGGGGGGTGAGGGCATCGATGGATTTTACCGTGTTGACCGAAAATATGGAGCCGTTTCTGCGCGGCTTTCTCAATACGATTTGGGCCAGCCTGCTCGGTTTGGCCGGAAGCTTCGTACTCGGCGTCATCATCGCCGTATTCCGGATCACGCGGCTTCGTCCGCTGGTCTGGTTCGGAACGGGGTACGTGGAGTTTTTTCGCAACATTCCGCTGCTCTTGGTCGTGTTCCTGTTCTATTTGGGACTACCCTCATTGGGCGTGACCTTAAGCGGCTTTGCGGCGGGAACGCTGGGACTGGCCGTGTACACGTCCGCTTTTATAGCGGAGGCGATCCGGGCGGGGATTTTGGCGGTGCCTGCCGGTCAGACGGAAGCGGCCCGTTCCTCGGGGCTCGGCTACGTGCAGACGATGGTCCATGTCGTTTTGCCCCAGGCGATCAAGCTGGTCATTCCGCCGCTCAGCAACCAGTTTATCAACCTGGTCAAAAACTCTTCCGTCCTGAGCATCGTCGCCGGGTTCGATCTGATGTATTACGGCGACGTGGTCGCCACGGAGACGTTCGACACGATCAATACGTACTTGTTCGTCGCGATGTTTTACCTGATCATCACGCTGCCGCTTAGTTACGGCTCCCGAGTGCTGGAACGGAAGCTGGCCAGGCATGATTAAGCGTTTATGAAGAGAGGAGGGGAAACGCATGGATTTTGCCGGAGCGTATTCGGGTGAATTTTTGGTATTTCTGTTGGACGGCCTGTGGATGACCTTGAAAATCGCGCTGATCTCCATCGTGCTCAGCTTCACCTTCGGCTGCCTGATCGGGATCGTCAGGTATGCGCGGGTGCCGGTACTGTCGCCCGTCCTGGCGGTGCTGGTCGAGCTGCTGCGGAACTTGCCGCTGCTGCTGATCATCCTGTTCAGCCGCTTCGCGCTGCCGGACCTCGGGCTTCAGCTCGGACCGGAAGGCGCGGCGATCGCGGCCCTGACGGTGTTCGAGATGGCGATGATCTCCGAAGTGGTCCGCG
This sequence comes from Paenibacillus faecis, assembly GCF_008084145.1. Lineage (GTDB taxonomy): Bacteria > Bacillota > Bacilli > Paenibacillales > Paenibacillaceae > Fontibacillus > Fontibacillus faecis. The sequence continues at coordinate 334,842 of NZ_VSDO01000004.1, forward strand.
GCGGGCTGAACTCGATCCCGAAAGGGCAGATCGAAGCCGCCCGATCCTCGGGGCTAAGCGGGGTACAGACGCTGCGCCATATCGTCCTTCCGCAGGGTCTGCGGCGGATGGTACCGCCTCTCGTGAGCCAGTTTATTTCCCTGCTCAAGGACACCTCGCTCGCTACGGCGATCGCCCTGGCGGAGCTGATGCACAACGCCCAGATTATTATCGGGCACAGCTACAATTATGCGATACCGGTGCTGCTCCTTTGCGCGGTCATTTATTTTATCGTCAATTACGTCTTGTCCCTGCTGTCCCGGCGGCTGGAGAACAAGATGGTTTAACCCCGCCATTACACCCGATGTCAGAGTGCTTATTGAAAAAAATCGGGAGTATGCTAGTATAGTTCCAACGTAACGGCGGGGGATGAGAACCGATGATGACGGGGCCTTTTTTTCGCCATCGGGCAGGCCGGATGCTCCTGGTGGCTGCGGGTACGGCGATCGCCGGCGAATTTAAAATCAATCCGTTTGACGGCGATATTTTTCGTATTGCCTTGGGGAGCAGCGCTTTCCTCCTGTTCCTCCTCCTTCTCCGCGACCTCCCTTGCCTGAAGACCGGCATGGCGACGGGGGCCGTCGTCCTGCTGTTCCGCGTGGCGCTGGATGTGCTCTGGCCGAATCACGCTCCCCCGCTTCAAAGCTTCTGCAACCATATTTCCGCGGCCGTGTATTATATCGCCTTCGGGGCGGTTTTATCCTTCGTGCGCCGGCTGGACCGCGTCCATCCGCTGCTGCTGGGCGGCGCGGCGGCCTGCGCCGATTTTATTTCCAATGAAGCGGAACTGCTGACCCGCATGCTCGTCCTCGGCACGTCTTCCTTCCACTTGAGCGAGTGGGCGTACCTGTCCCTGATCGCCGTGCTCCGAACGTATTTCGCGACCGGCATCTACAGCAGTATGGCGATTTACCGGATGCGCGCCGTCCAGGCGGAGCAGCAGCGGCGGATCGACCAGATGCTTGGCTTCGGCTCGGGGCTGTATGGCGAGGTGTTTTACCTGCGCAAATCGGTTGACACGGTGGAGCGGCTGACGGCAGAAAGCTACGGGCTGTACCGCGATTTAAAACAGGATGGCCGGACCGCGCACGCCAGGCGGCTGCTGGATATCACGCAGCAGATTCACGAGGTGAAGAAGGATTCGCAGCGCATTCTGGCCGGGCTGCTGAAGCTGTCCGAGCAGGAGGACGCCGCAGCCGACATGCGGCTTGCGCAGATGGCCGATTTTTTGCTCAAAAGCAACGCCGAGTATGCCCGGATGCTGGGCAAGGAGATCAGTTTCGAGCAAATGGTGACGGCCAACTACCGGACGAACCGGTACATCCCGCTGCTTACGCTGCTCAACAACCTGTTGGCGAACGCGGTGGAGGCGATCGAAGAACGCGGAACGGTAGGGCTGCGGATTTTTGAGGCGGAGGGCCGGACCTGGATCGTGGTGCAGGATAACGGACGAGGCTTTGAGGAGGGAGACAGGGATCTCCTCTTTGAGCCGGGCTTCACCACGAAATTCGATGAGGAGGGCGCCGCTGCCACCGGCATCGGATTGTCGCATGTGAGGGATATCGTAAATGCTTTTGGCGGACGGATTGAAGTGAGAGCACCGGTCGCGGGACCGGGAGCGGTATTTGAAGTCGCGATTCCAACGATCACGATCAAGAGAGGGGATTGAACGATGGCGCTTTCCTTTTGCATTGTGGACGATGACCGGGGGACCCGGCGCATGCTTCAGCATATCATCGAGGGGAGCCGGCTCGGCGAGGTCGTGGGCATGGCCGCTGGCGGCGCGGAAGGCACCCGTATGATTCTGGAACAGTCGCCCGACGTCGTGCTGATGGATCTGCTGATGCCCGATCAGGACGGCATTGAAACGATCTCCCTGCTCCAAAGCCGGGGCTGCGGGGCAAGGTATGTCATGATTTCGCAAATTGAAAATCAGGACATGGTAGGGCGCGCGTACCGGACGGGAATCGAGTTCTTCATCCGCAAGCCGATCAACCGGATCGAGGTTGAAGCGGTGCTGCGGAAAGTATCGGAGCGCTGGACGGTGAATCGCTCCCTGACGGAAATCCGCTCCGCGCTGGCGAAGCTGGAGGGAATGCAGCGGGTGATGGCGGCGTTGGACGGGGTGGGAATGCCCGGCGTGCCGGAAACCGGGGAGGCGGCCGGCCCTCCCCCGCCGGCAAACCCCGCCGCTGCCCGCAAAACCGTCAAGGACGCCGTGCAGCCCATTCTGATGAGCATGGGTATGATCGGCGAGAGCGGGAGCCGCGACATCATCGCGATTCTGGAATGGCTGATGGAGGGGCCCCGGACGGGATTTCCGCCGCTGCGGGAGATCTACCTGGCCGTGGCCGGTACCGGCGGAACTCGGGAGCCGGCCGACCCCGAGAAGGAGATCAAGGCGATCGAGCAGCGCCTGCGCCGCGCCCTGACCGTCGGGATCGGGCATCTGGCTTCCCTCGGGTTGACCGATTACGGCCACCCGAAGTTCGAATACTATGCGCCGCTCTATTTTGATTTTGCTGAGGTGCGCCAAAAGATGAAAGACCTGGAGCACGGGCGCGCGGGCGGCAAAGTGAAGGTGAACATCAAGAAGTTCCTGCAGGTGCTGTACCTGGAGGTCCAGGAGCAGCTGCGGGATTGAAGGGGCCTCGGGCGAGGGGGCCGCTATGCCCGGGCGGCGGGGCGGTTGGGCTCCGGCTCCGCCCCCGCCCGTCGTGCCCGGCGGGTCACTGCCGGTGGCGTGCTCCCGGGGAGCCAAGTCCCGTCAGCCCACTTGCGTCAGCCCGCACCCGTCCTGGGGCAGGGCCGTTTGGTGGCGCATCGGTGGCCCACTTGCGGCACCCCGTCCCCACCCGTCATGCCCGGCTGTCCAGCCCGCGCTCCTTTGGAACGCGGGCAGGGGAATAGCGGCCAAAAGGGCCGCTATTTTGTCGAATTCGGCTCATTTGTGAGAAATAGCGGTCATTAAAGGCCTTATTTTTGGGGAAACCGGGCTAAACCCTGATTTTTGGGCCCGATTCAGAGAAATAAGGCCGTTTTTGACCGCTATTTTCTCCGTGGAGCCGAATCGGGCCGAAATAGCGGCCCAAAAGGCCGCTATGCCCGGGCGGCGGGGCGGTCGGACTTTCGGCCCCACTCTGGTCCCGGAAATGAATGACCAATGGCGGTGTAAACGATCCTCCGGAAGGAACGGGTTAGAAACCAAGAAGTTAGCCGATAAGGCTGGCTTCTTTTTTATTTTCCCGGGCATGGCCTGGAATTTAAGTATTATTTGTATTAATATATATAATACAAATAATACTTAAATGTTAAGGAGCACCCAGCCATGCTGCTTTCTTTGGATTTGGATAGCGAGACGCCTTTATACGAACAGCTGCGCAATCGGATTATTATCGGAATCGCAACCGGGGAGCTGGCGGAGCAGGAAAAACTTCCCACGGTCCGGCAATTGGCGGACGATCTGGGGATCAACGCGATGACGGTCAATAAAGCCTACGCGCTGCTGAAGCAGGAAGGCTACATCGCGATTGACCGGCGGCATGGGGCCAAGGTAAGCGCCCGGCAGCAGGGTAAGGTCGATGCCGTGCCGGAACCGGAACTGGAAAGGAAGCTTGAATTGCTTATCGCGGAAGCGGCGATCCGAGGGGTTGACCCCTCGCGTTTTCACCAGCTTTGCGCCCGGATTTTTTCGAAAATGAGCTACCAACCCTAATCCTGGATGAAATGAGTTGATTCCTATTTTTACGCTGCTGTTATCGGGTATTGCCCTGTTCAGTTACATCGTGCTTCTGGCGACTTACGGTCCGCAGACCAAATATCAAAAAGGGATGTTATTTGCTGTGACCTTGCCCGGCCATGCGATGGAGCATCCGGAGACGGCAAGGATCCAGGCGGGTTTCCGCAGGCGCTTCAGGAATGTCAGCCTTGGCATGGCGCTGTTGTTTGTCCCCGTGCTGTTCCTTCGCCATCATATGGCTTTTCAGGCGGTTTACTTTTTCATGTGGTTTCCGACCTTTTTCATCGTGATGGCCCTGCCCTTCCGCAAGGCGTTTCGGCAAACGCTGGCTTTAAAGCGTGAACACGACTGGTTCGTCGGGCCGAGACGCGTGGTGATGGGCGATTTGCGGGTGGCCCGGCTGAAAAACCGGAAGTCCGCTCCCTTGTGGCTGTTTTCCTTCCCTTTCGCCATGGCCGGCGGAACGCTGCTGTGGACGGCCCGTGAGGAAAAGGGGCTTCTCGCCATCGCTGTCGGGGGGCTGGCCGTCACGGCTTTGCTTTTTCTGATATCCGCGCTGATGAGGAGATCCAAAGCCAAGGTGTACAGCGAGAACAGTGAAGTCAATCTCAGCCTGAACCAGGCCAGACGGAGAGTGTTGTCCTTTTTATGGCTCGCGGTGGCGGTGGTGGAGAACATCCATTTCTATCTCATCACCCTATCGGCGCTTCGGGAGAATGACGGAATGACCGGATTTTGGACGGCGGTTACGCTGCTGTTTACGGCAATCCCCTTAGCGATGGTGATTTACGCTTATCGTAAGATTCGCGTCCTGGAGAATGATATACTGGCCCAGGAGGGAAAAGAGATCGTTACGGATGACGATGAGTACTGGGCTAACGGGTTTACCTACCATAATCCTGACGACCGAAGCGTTTTCGTTCCCAAGCGGGTGGGGATGGGCGAAACCGTGAACACGGCGACCTTAACCGGAAAAATACTTGTCTGGGGGGTTCTCGGTCTGACCGCCTCGGTGCTGGTGGGAGTCATCTTTATGCTGATCCGCTCCGAGCTCACATCGCCCGAGCTGCGATTTGCCGCGGACAATCGCGTAGAAATCGATTATCCGATGTATTCATACGGCTTCCGAGCGGAGGACATACGGGACATTGCCCTTGTCGACGAACTGCCGACAGGGATCAAAATCAATGGGGAGGCGACCGACCGGCACGCGCGAGGACATTTCCGGCTGAAGGAATTGGGCAAAGCCAGGTTGTATGTTTTTAAGGATCGCCCTCCGTTTATTCGAATCAAACTGAAAGACGGATATATTTTTTACAATGAGGAGGAGCCGGGGCGGACGCAAAGTTTGTATGATCAGTTGAAAGAGCGTGTCGCATCCGGAATGGAAAATTAACTGGAAGAAAACGGCAAATTTAAGCATAAACCTTTATGATGGGTCCCAATGATTAGGGGAGGATCTCATCTTACGATGTTTATGGGGATCGGCATGTTCGGGCTGTATTTCCTGCATATCCGTAAGGCCGGAAAGCTGGGTTTTCCGCTTTTGCCATTCATTCGTTCGCAAGTTTTTTGCTGATGGCGCTCGTCTTTGATTCGCTGACGTTCCGGGTCTATGAGCCGTCGATGCTGGACTCGCCGCCCCCGCCTTTGCCGATCGCCATCACAGGGCTGACGTCCATGCCCCTGCTGATTCTCAGCATGGTGCTGTTTCCGGTTTGCGTCTTGCGGACCCAAATTTCGGACATGGCCCGGCAGGACGCGGATCTCGCAGCCTGATTTCTGAAGTAGCCCGATGGGCCGTATCCATCTCAAAGAAAGAAGCCGCTCGCGGGCGGCTTCTTTGAGTTCCATGATATTCGCCGGTCGGCAAAAAACTACATGTATTGTTGACCGGACTGCTGGTTGCCCACGCTGCCGAGGTTGCCCATGTTGCCCAGATTGCCGAGGTTCCCCATCGTCGGGGCGGTGCCATAGGATTGCATGTAGGTGTTCATTGTCGTGTCCTTCAAGGTCGGGATTTGATAGTATCCCTTTTGGTTGGCGTATTGGAAGCCTTCATAAGCCATGTCCGCGGATTTGTTGGCACAAGTTTGCATGAATTGGCGCAGCGTCGGGTTGGCCATTTCCAGGGCCGCCTTCATTTTTAAAGCAGCCGTTTGCTTGTGACATGTAATCAGACAGAGAGCCACGTCCATGTCATCGATTTGTTCGCTGCTTTGGGCAGGGGTTTGGGTTTGTGGGTTACGCAGTCCATAAAGCGGTTGGAAGGACATGTCGGCTGGATTCATCCGCATATCCGGCAGCGTTTTTTGGGCGCGGGCCGGCATCGCTTCGGAAGCCCCCAATTGATGCGCCATTTGCACCAGGTTGTTGTACTCCATCGTGCAGGCGTGCAGATGATTGTTCATCATCGTTTGCAATTGCGGGTCTTTTGCGTGCGGGCGGAACAACTGCAATGTATTCAATCCGTGAATGGCATCGTTCATTACTTCATGCAGTTCCATAACCTCATGTGCGCCAAGAGTATTCATCGGTTGGTAAACCCTCCATAAAGTTAAATTTTTTTACTTCAAAATTTTGCACAAAGGTTATCCCAATTATGCATCGCCATATGCTATATTTAACCTAAATTATTGAAAGTGAGGGGTATGATGTCATTCGTAAACAAATTGCTGGCTAGTGTGGGAATCGGTTCGGCCAAGGTGGATACCGTGCTGTACCGCGACCAGTTGATCCCTGGGGAGCCCGTTGAGGGGGTTGTCCGCATAAAGGGAGGGCATGTCGAGCAAACGATCGATAGCATTTATCTTCAATTGTTTACGACCTATGAACGCAAGTCCAATGACAGCACGATTACGTCCCACGCGGAGCTCGGAAGCTATCCGCTTACCCGGCCGTTTACGCTGAAGCCGGACGAAGCGAAGGAGGTCCCTTTTTCCTTCACCCTGCCATTGGATACCCCGCTTACCTTGGGAAAAACCCGCGTCTGGGTACAAACGGGGCTGGATATCAAAAACGCCGTCGATCCGTCCGACCGCGATTATATCGCCATCTCCCCAACGCCGCTGGTATCCGCTTTTCTAAATGCGGTCCAATCCTTAGGCTTTCAATTGCATTACGCCAATTGCGAACAGGCATCGGGCATGTTCCGCAATCGCCTGCCGTTCGTGCAGGAATTTGAATTCGTACCCGTGAACGGCGTGAACCGCCAAAGGCTGGATGAGCTTGAAGTGGTGTTTCTGCCGCAGGCGGACGGTATCAAAGTCATCATGGAAATCGACCGCAGATCGAGAGGATTGAGCGGATTTCTGGCGGAGGCGATGGATATGGACGAAACGAAGATCAGCCTCTTCGTCACGGACCGCGATATCCCGAACTTGCCGCAGATGATACAATCCTGCATTTCCCGGTTTAGTTAAGTCGCTATTTTTAATAGTTATTATGAGCCCGCTCCTTGTGGAGCGTGCTTTCTGTCTATGTTTTCAGGGCAAAGCCGGGATATTTTTGCAGCAACCACAGCATAACCTTTTCACTTTTTTCTGGTAATTTGGAAGAACTATGCAACTTTATCGGACTGCGTTTCGTTTCAGTTAATATAATGTTGCCACATGAACGTTATATGGGATAAAAAAATCGAAGGATAGGTGAAATATATTGAAGAAAGCACTTCTCCCGGCATTGTTGGCTTGCGTGTTTCTGTCCGGCTGCGGGAGTACTGGAAATGAGGGGACCGCGGAGATCCTTCCCGTTCCTTCAGGACAGGAAAGTCCGGCGGGGGATCAAGGAAGTGCGGCATCGAACGGCGGTGTGAAGGGGACGGACGGCAGCGTTCCGACAAATAGCCCGTCGACGGACAAAAACAGCGAAAGTGTGAGCCACGCTCCGGCGACGGCCGAAACGAAAGATAACACCGGTCCGGTCCAAGGCAAAGAACCGGCCGAAGCCGGAAATAAGCCGGCCGAACGGAAGGAAACCAAGGCGGATTATCTCGACAAGCTCAAGGGGATTGAAGAGGGGTTGGCGGATTTGGATCCACTCAACGAGGAAGGAACTACCGCTTCGATGACCCAGGCGGCGGATGAAACCTACAAACGATGGGATGCGGCGCTAAACGAGATATACGGGGAGTTGAAGAACCGGCTTGCCGAAAGCGCCATGAAGGACTTGAAGGAAGAACAGCGGAAGTGGATTGCCGAGCGTGATGAAGCCGCGGCGAAAGTGGCGGAGGAGTTCGAGGGAGGAACCATGGAAGCTTTACAGTTGGTTGCAGCCAAGGCGGAAATGACCAAGAAGAGATGCTACGAGTTGGTTGAAAACTATATGAAGTGAAAAATAGAAAAGGGAATGACCTCCGGGTAGAGGGGGCATTCCCTTTTTTTATTCCGCCGCGTTCAGCAGTTCACCGCCTTGCAAGTCTTGAAACGCCAGAACGGCACGTTCCAGCTCTCTTCTCCATAGCCAGCGCATTTCCGTCCTCTCCGCCGGATCGATGCACCAGGAGGCGGCGACATAGAAACATTGCATCGCCGACAGTTTATAGTCGATCCATAACTGTTCCCAGCGATAATCCGCAGCGCATCGGCCGGAAAGAACTTGGTGATAGGCTTTCAAGAGGTCTCGTTCCAGCTTGCGCCGGTTTTCCGGCTCCCAGAATAAAACCGTCAAGTAAGCTAAATCGGCTGGACCGAACCAGCTTAATAACGACCAATCAAAGGGTTGACGGTCGATCAGGAACACGCTGCCGCCGGAACCGGATTTGGGAACCAAAATATTCCCTGGATTTATATCCCCGTGCACCAATGTACATAGGGAAGGGAATTGCCGGATTCTTCGTCTCAGCACGGCCGGAAGCTTGTCAAAAACCAACCGGGCGACGGCTGCCAGGTCATGGCGCCCCTCTTGCATAAGCTCCTCAAGCAGCGGAGCGCATCCTCGTTCCACATGGGCCAGATAACGGTCAAGCTGAGAGGTGTCCATCTCCGGGTATCCGGCCTCTTTAATACGGTCGGGTCCCCACCGGCAGCTGTGCAATTTGGCGACGGCGGCCGCTACCTGGGCAGCGTATTCCGAATCGGGCGAAAGCTCCCAGCTATTCCGGTGGCTATCCGAGACGTCCTCCAGCAAAAGATGGTAGGCATGGTCTTCAAATGCGGCGTCATAGCAGGCCAGCAGAGGAATGTCGTCCGCATCCCGATAATCTCTGCCATAATAATATACTTCCGACGGGCCGAATTCCTGGCTGCGGCATACTTTTAATATGAGGCTTCGGGGCAACCGGACATCCGGGGCATCGGGGCGGAGCCGGATTTTGTACATGGAGGCGTTCGTCGCATCCATTTGTTCCACGTCATAGCTTTCGAGATTTCCGGCTCCCGAAAAGCCGGCTTGGAGCAAACAGGAACGAAGGCGGTCCAGCGAAAACTGATCGGCATCGTTCGGATCCCGTATTACCGTACTGCTCATAAAAACCCCTCCCTTCTCCAATTAAAAGATATACCAAACTGAAGGACAAGGGTAATCTTTTTTGTGAAAAAATGCATAATCTTCTCAAAAAACGGGAATTTTCTTAATAAACAAGTAAGTATACCTTAAGGAGTGGACGGAAATTGAAAACCTTAAATGTCATTGCTCTTACCTTACTTATCATTGGGGGGTTGAACTGGCTTCTGGTGGGTCTGTTTCAGTTCGACTTGGTGGCTTCGCTCTTTGGCGGCCAGGACTCAACCTTGTCCCGGGTCGTTTATGTGATCGTCGGCATCTGTGCATTATATTCGCTCAAATTCTTTAACGATGTGAGCAACGGAGAACGTGCAAGATAATTGTCGCCTCGCTTCCCTCGACTCATAACTCATCCGCGATCCCCAGCAGGGCGATCCCCAGGATGACGATAACAATGAGAGCATACTGCCCCCGGCTCAGCCGTTCCCTAAGGAACAAGCGGGAGAGAAGGATCGAGAAAATGCTGTAGGAGGCGATCAGCGGCGCGGCGATAATCGCGTTGCTGGACATGGCGAAGACATAGAAAAACTGCCCGATCGTTTCGAAGACCGCCGCAGCCCCTTTGACCCGTTCCCGGAACAGGTTGAAGGGTTGTTTTTTGATTCCGCGCAGATAAACCCATGCGGCCAACGCGCACAGGAAAAAGGTGAACTCATAAGCCAGCAGGGCCGAATCCTCGCCGATCAAGCTCCATTCGTCCAGGTAAATCGCATCCGCGAAGGTGCCGAGCCCGTCGATCAGGCAGTAGAGGATCGGGAACAGGATCGCCATAACGCCGATCTGATACTTTTTGTCGAATTGGATCGCACCGGTTTGAAGCGCGGCCCGTTCGGCTCTTTTTTCGAGGATGGCTATGCCGACCACCCCTGCCGTAATGATCGTGATCCCTATAATTTCGAGAGCTCCCAAGCTATGCGTGAAAAACAGAAACAACAGAATCGTTGTCACGGCCCCGGAGGAATTCTGCACGGGAGAAGCAATGGACAGTTCGATATAGCGCAGGCCGATGTATCCGATCGTCATGGACAGAATATATAAGGCCGAAACGGGCAGATATCGGATCATGTCCGCCGGGTCAAAGGCGATTCCTTTCAACAGCATGTAAGAAACGGCGTGAACTCCCATCACCAGGCCGACCATGATGACGATTTTAATGTGACTGAACCGGTCGCTGCTGTCGCTGCCTTTTTTGTAAAAGAGATCCGCGCCTCCCCAGGCCATCGCCGTCAATAGTGCAAATATAAACCACATTCATGAAAACCCCTTGTTCGTTCGATTTCAAAAAAAGCCCCAAAGGCTTTCTCATTATAATCGTCGTCGCCGGAGGGATGTCAATGACAAATGCACGCCCGGGACCGGTTGAAAAATCATAACCACCCGTCCAACGGGTGGTTTGCTCTAAGGCTATAAGCTTTTATTACCGGCTCGCGCCTAATGGCGCTAGCTTTCACTTCGCTCAAGGTACTATGCCGTTGCCGCTTTTGCCTACCCCTGAAGGGGTGCCACTAGTGTCCCTTCAGACAACCCTGATAACATAGAATTCCTGCATATGTGCATGTTTTTTCTTGCTTAGGGCCAAAAAATTCAAAATTCCTGCAAATCTGCAGGAATTTTCGACGAAACCGGCTCGTTTCTCTAAAATCGCTAGAAATTCCTGCAGATTTGCATCTTTTTTCGCACTCCCTCGGGAATCGGCCTAAAATACCTGCAGATTTGCATCTTTTTGGAGTTGGAGCTTGGAAGCACACGGGTGGTTTGTTGTTTCGCACGCTTCGCGAGCTCAACTGGCTAAAGCCCCAAATAAAAAAAGCGGAATACAAAGGAAACCTCCTTTGCGTTCCGCGGTAATTCGCGATTTGCCCCGTTCTTTTTTTACTCCTCCAGCAGATCCAGCGCTTCGGCGGCCAGCAGGGCTTGGGTGCGCGAGGAAACGCCCAGCTTCCCGTAAAGCCGGGACAGGTAAACTTTGACCGTTCCTTCCGATAGGGATAGCGCTCCGGCAATTTCCTTGTTGGAAGCCCCTTGGCGGACCCACCGCAGGATTTCCAGCTCGCCTGACGTGAAGGATTCCGGCGGGTTCGCCTCGCTCCGGGCGTTCTCCGGACGGGCCTCACCCGGATCGGCTTGAGAAAAGCTTGCCAGCAGCGCGGCGATATAGGCGCCGGATATGGCTTTTCTCGCAATCCGCGAAGGCTCCTCCGCCTGCGGCTGAAACGCGGCATACTGCCGCAGCAGCCTGTCCATGGCCGAACCGGCATCCGTAAAGCAGCGGACGTACCCGTTCGCTTCGCCGATTTCCAGCGCATCGTGGAGGAAGCGCCGAGCCTGCTTCAGATAGCCTGCGGCATGGGAGAAGACGGCCTGAAGGCACAGGATTTCCGCGGTGGCCATGACGCAATTTTCCCGCCGCGACAAGGGCAGGAGCTGCTCTAAAATACGCAGGGCTTCCGGCTCCTTTTTCTGCGCCCCCAACACTTTGGCCAGCGTGACATACTCAAAATAACGGTTGAAGGAAGGCTTGTCCTTGGCCGAGATCGAAAGGTCGGCCAGCGATTTCTTGGCTTCTCTCGCCTTGCCTTCCATCACATAGAGCCGGGTCCGCATGGCCCAGAGGTAGCGGCGCCAATGGGGATCGGTCGTATTCGGCAGATGGTCCAGCGCGTCGCCGATCGTGTCCTGGGCAGCCGCCCACTGTCCGCGGGCCGCATGGACTAGCGCCTGGGTCATCCGGTTGGGCACGAACAATCCCGGAATTTCGCCCACCCGGGAGATGCTCTCCAACCGATGGATCAGCGTTTCGCTATCCTCCAGCCGGTTCCACTCATAGTACCCCTCGCAAAGCGATTGGACGACGTAGAGATGAATCAGGGAGTCCTGCCACCCATGGGACTGCAGTACCCCGGTAAACAGATGGCCGATCCGCTCCATATCCTCGGACAGCCCGCCCCGCAGGCCGAGATCCGTAAGCCGGACGAACGGTTTGCTCTGGTTATAGTTGAAATTGTAGAAGATCGGCTCCGGCGTCAATATGTCATCATCCGGGATGGCGCTTTTAAAGGCGAACCATTTCTCGAAGCTGCCGGAGGTAAACAGCAGGTTGGAGCGGACGAACAAAAGTCCGCTCCGCAATTTCTCCGCTTCCTCGCCTTGGGCGGCCGGGAGTTCCCGCCGTTCCATCTTGTCGAGCTCCGCTTCCGCCCGCTCGGTCTGGCCGGTAACGACCTGAATAAACGCCCGCAGCAGCCGCATATCCGAGGAAAGAGGAAACTCGTCCGGAAACTGGTCGAACCACCGGGTCAGGGTGGAGAACTCCCCTTGTTCCACCTTCCCCTGAATCTGGTCGCGGATCCGCTGCTCGGCGAGGCCGAAGTCTCCGGCGGCAAACGTATGCTGCGCGGCCTGTTCCATCGCTCCCCGCTCCGCCGCCCAGACGCCGGCCTTGCGATGACACCTTTTCCACCCTTCGGCATCCCGCTTTTTCATCAAATTTTGCAGAAAGTCCGCGAAAAGGTGGTGGTATCGATACCAAGCACGGTGGGCGTCCAGCGGAATCAAAAACAAATTGTTGGCCTGCAGCCGTTCGAGCATGCTCTGTCCGTCGCTGCGGCCGGTAACGGCGTTGCAGGCGGAGGCGTTCATCTGCGGCAGCACCGACGTCTGCGTGGTGAATTCCTGCTCATCGGCGGAGAGCCGGTTAAACACTTCCTCGAACAAAAAATCGCGGATATGCAGGTGGGAGCTATTCAAATCTGAAATATAGCGGTCAAGTTCGTCTTCAAAAGGGAGCGTCAAGGAAACGAGCTGGAGTCCGGCGGCCCAACCCTCCAGTTTGGAGGACAGGATCTGGAGCTGCCGTTTGGACAGTTCCACTTGGGCGGTGTTCCGGTAGAAAGCGCCAATTTCCGCTGCATTGAACTCCAGATCGCGGGCCGCAAGCCGGACGGCATCGCCCTGCGCCAGCCATTTGACGGTGGGGAAGGGGGGATCCACCCGGCTGGATAGAAGGAGATGGACATTTCCGGGCATATTGTCTATGAAGTAAGAAAGGCTCGAATGAATGGCGGGGTTCGTAACCAGATGAACGTCATCCAGGACAAGCACGATCTCCGCGCTTGTCCTGTGCAATTCATTGATTAACGCGTCAACGGCCAGATTTACGGACAACCCGGGCATTTCGCGGATAAGCGGGGCGGTGCGATCCGCAGACGGTCCATTGCCGTCCTGATACAAGGCCTGGATGACATACCGCCAAAATCGAACGATGTCGTTGTCGTTTTCGTCAAGCGAGACCCACGCCGCCTGAGCGCCGCATTGATGCACCCATTGACTAATCAATGTCGATTTGCCGTAACCGGCAGGGGCGCTGATGAACGTCAGTTTTCTGGACAAGGCCCCGTTCAGGCTATGGATTAAACGTTCTCTCGGGACCAGGGCTTCCTTAAGAACGGGAAGGGCCGTCTTGGTGGCCAGCATCCCGGAATGGGCAGGCTGCAGCAGCATAGAACCTCCTGAGGATCTCAAAGATGATTAGCTAGATTTGCTGCTCCTATTATACGGGAAAAACATAGGCACCGCTTGTCAAATTTATAGAAGAGATTCGTTCGGGATCATCCTTTTACGAGATCCCACTTCCGCAGCCGATGCACCCGACACTCCCCCGTGGAAAATAAGGCCATCCCCAGGGAGGCGGGCCCCGGATAAATCCGCGCCGTCATGACGACCTCCCCGTCCCCGGCAAATACCTCCACGGATGATTTATCCACAAAAATCCGCAGCCGGAGCCGGTCGCCCATAAGGGAGACGGCGGCTTTGCGCCGGCCTCCCGGGCCGATCCCGGCCCGGTCCCGGTCCAAGACAAGCATGCCTTCGGAGCGATCGTAAGCAATGACGGTTTCTTCTTTCCCCGTTCCATCGCATCGCAGCTTCAGCCCGAATTGCGCCGCGGTTCCCGGCTCAAACTCCACCTGAAGCTCATAGCAATCTCCGGAGATGTCCAAAGGAAGCTCGCCATCGAGAGGGGTTGCTCCCAATTCGTATGGAGCGTTGCGCCAGGTCTCCACCTCCGGCACCGGCTGGAACAGAAGCCGGTCACCGTCCGGGACGACCACGCGCGGGAGACTCATGGCACCGGCCCAATGGTGCCCCTGCTGGGTGGGGATGTCCTGTTCCCACATGTCCATCCAGCCGATCACGATCCGTCGTCCTTTGTCGTCGACGGCGGATTGCGGGGCGTAGAAGTCAAAGCCATGGTCCACTTGGGCCCGGAAGTTCGCCTGGAATGACCCGGTTTCCGGGTCAAACTCCCCAACCATGTACATGGTGGAGTGGAGGTTCCGGTACTGTTCTCCCTGTGCGGGCATCCGCTGGGGCGACAGCATCAGAATGTACTTGCCGTCCAGCGGGAACAGATCCGGGCACTCCCAATTGTCGCCCATGGTGCCGTCGCTCTTGGCCAAGATGCTGACAAAAGTCCATGCTTTCAAATCGGAAGAACGGTAGAGCAAGACGAGGCCGTTGCCCTGCGCGTCGTTCGACCCGAGCACCGCGTAATAGTGTTCGCCGATCTTCGTGACCTTGGGATCCCGGAAGTCTTTGCGGCTTACCCCCGCGGGAATTTGACCGAGGCCGATCACCGGGTTCCCCGAATATTTTGTAAAGGCGATCCCGTCTTCGGAAACGGCCAACGCTTGCACTTGCTCATAATCCCGATCCGGATCGGCTCCGGTTACCCGGTGGCCCGTATACATAAGCACGAGCTTGCCGTCCACTTCCACTGCGCTGCCCGAGAAGCACCCATCCTTGTCGTAAGCTTCGCCGGGGGCAAGCGCTACGGGGAGATACTCCCAATGAAGAAGATCCCGGCTGACGGCGTGCCCCCAATGCATGGGTCCCCAAAAAGGCTTGTACGGATAATGCTGATAGAACAGGTGATAGACACCGCCCGAATAAATAAATCCGTTCGGATCGTTCATCCAGCCGTATTCCGCCATCAGATGGTAATTCAGTCTGTACTCCGGGTTTAAGGAAGGTTTCGACTCCCGAATAAATCGATCCGCTCGTTCTACGGTGTAAGTTGATTCAGTAAACATATTTGAATAAGCCTCCTGAAAAATTCCTTATTTGATGGAACCCTGCATGACTCCCTGAATAATGTATCGCTGGGCGAATATATAGACGAGCATGATCGGCATGACCGTCAACACGAGACCGGCCATAAGCGGCCCGTAATCCACGGAATAGGTACCGTAAAAGTTAAACGTCGAGAGCGGCAAGGTTCTGTTCTCCGGCGACACCAGAATCAAGGAAGGAAGCAGGTAGTCATTCCAGATCCAGAGTACGTTCAGAATCGAGATCGTAGCCGTTGTGGGCGCCAGTACCGGAAATACGATCCTGAAAAAGGTTTGCCGGCGCGTGCATCCGTCGATGAGGGCGGCTTCCTCCAGCTCCGCCGGAATCCCTTTGACAAAGCCGTGGTAAATAAACACCGCCAGCGGACTCCCGAAACCCAAATACATATAAATCAGCGACCATTTGTTGTCCAGCAGGTTCAAGGATCCGTAGATTTTAACGAGCGGGATCATAATGGCCTGGAAGGGGATAATCATCGCCGCAACCATAATCATGAACGTGTATTGGTTGAATTTCGTATTGTTTCGTACAAAATAGTGGGCGGTCATCGCGGCAAAAAGCGAGATCAAAGCGACGCCCAACAGGGTGATCACCAAAGAGTTGAAGAAAGAAGCCGTGTAGTTCATTTTTTCGAAGGCGTTCCGGTAGTTGTCCCAGTTAAATACTTCCGGGAAAGCCAGCGGATTCGATGTGATCGCCGTATTTGCTTTAAACGAGTTCAGCAGCAGAAAAAAGAAAGGGAACACGAACAGGCAGAGGACTACAATCAAGCCGGTGATTCTTAACCAGGTTGAAGATTTGGAGCTGCGCATCAGGCTTCCACCTCCATCTTTTTGCCGAAGTAGACTTGAAGCAATGTAATGGCCGCCACCAGAAGAAACAGCACGAGAGCCTCAGCCTGACCGAGCCCGTAATCCCGGGACAGGAAAGCCTTTTCGTAAACATGCATGGAAACCATTTCCGTGCTTTTGAAAGGCCCGCCTTTGGTTAATGAAAGGTTCACATCGTAGACCATAAAGCCGCGTTGCAGCGTCAAAAAAATACACACGATAAACGAAGGGACCATCAGCGGCAAAATCATGCGGCGCAGTTTGGTCCAGCGGTTGGCTCCGTCAATGCTGGCCGCTTCCAGCACATCATGAGGTACGCTCATAAGTCCGGCGATATAGATCACCATCATATACCCCGCGTACTGCCATACTGTAACGACAACCAGAGCCCAGAACGCTTTCTCCGGGTCCGCCAGCCAGGAGTAGCTGAACAGAGGGATGTTCGCTTTTTCGCCAAGGAACACAAAAACATTCGAGAAGATAAACTGCCAGATTAACCCGAGCACGATGCCGCCTACGAGGTTGGGCAGAAAGAAGCCGGCCCGGAACAGGTTTTGGCCCTTTAAGCCGCGGGACAGCCCGAGCGCCAGCAAAAAGGCCACGGCATTGACCAGCACGACGGTGAAAAATACATATTTAAGCGTTAAACCGAAGGATTGCCAGAATACTTTATCCTGAAAAACCTTGGTATAGTTATCAAACCAAACCAGCGTATGCGAGGTCGCGATGCCATCCCAGTTCGTCATGGTCAAATAGATGCCGTAAAGGAACGGGACGATCATCACCGTGATAAAAGCAAACAAGGTAGGACCGGTAAACAACAGCCGGTTCTGCAGCCGGGGCCACCATTCCTTCTCCTTAATCATACTGATTCCTCTTTTCCGTTAAGTCGTGTAGATGGAAGAACAGAGAGGGACAAGACCAGGCTTGCCCTTTCTCTGTTAGCTGATGAATTGCGTGCGGATGAGCCGATTTTTGTAGCTTTGCTTGCTTTCGTTGTTTAACTTGCGTTGCTGCTTAACTTGTTGTTCTTGCTGTGCTTGCTGTATTGCTGTACTTGCTGTATTGCTGTACTTGCTGTATTGCTGTACTTGCTGTATTGCTGTGTTTGCTTTACTTGCTGTATTTGCTGTATTTTGCTGTATTTTCTTAACTTGCTGTACTTTCTCTACTTGCTTGACCTTGTTTTGATTTGCTTCGATTTACTTCGATTTACTTCGATTTATTTTACGGTTTTCCAATATTCCTCAATTTCCTGAATCAAGGTGCCGCGGTCTCCGGCGCCGCTCAAATATTTCTGCATGGAAGCGCCGAGTTTGGCCCAGTGGTCGGCGGGCAGAACGCTCATCGATTCCTGGAATTGACCCTTCGCCATGTACTCCTGAATGGAGCGGCCGAGCGGATCGGCGGCCGGCAGGGTGATGCTCTTGAAGGCCGGAATAATATTAGCTTGATTCACGAGGAAGTCCTGTCCTTTTTCCTCATACACCAACCAGTTCAAAAAGGCTTTAGCCGCTTCCTGCTGTTCGGGCGTGCTCTTCTCCTTGTCTACAACAATTCGCTTGGACGTGGCCAGGGAGATTTCCCGGTTTCCGAAATCGTCGGGAGTATCGCTGATCGGTACGGGAATAAACCCGTATTCGCCGTTCGCCGTATCGAAGGATTTAATCTGCGGCCATGCCCAGTTGCCCTGGAACCAGATGCCGACTTCGCCCTTGCCGAGAAGCTCGGCACCGCGTTCATAGACGCCGGAGAGCGGGGATTTCTTATCGATGTTGTACTCTTTCATCAGATCGAATGTATCGAGCAGCCCATTGAGAGCTTTGTTGTCGGCGAGGGCCGTTTGCCCAGCTTTCAACGAATCGATAAATTTGTTGACTTCCGCCATATCCTTGTTCTGGGTAGCATAGGCCAGCGGCAGGAAGTGAGCCCCGAGCGACCAGTCCATCGGCGAAACAATCAGCGCTTTCTTTCCGGAAGCTTCGATTTGTTTGAACAGGTTTTCCAAGTCGCTTCTGGTCTTTATCGTACTTGGATCAAATTGGCCGCCGACCGCTTGATCGAGCACCGGCTTATTGTAAATGAAACCGTAGCCTTCGATGGCCAGAGGAAAGGCGAGGTTTTTGCCATCGAATGTCGTCAGGCTCGTCGCGTTTTCCACGATGTCGGCGTTCCATTTCTCACCGCTCAAGTCGAGGATCCGGTCCTTGAATTTCTCGACATCCCCCGTATCCAGCATGATCATGGTCGGCGGGTTTCCCGACGCGTACATGGTCGAGGCGCGTTCGAAAGGCGAGGTTCCCGCCGGAGCCGCCATAATCTCGAGAGTAACGCCGGGATGGTCGGCTTCAAACGTCTTGGCCGCCGCCTCAAGTTGGGTTTGAATTTCTCCCTTTGAGTTCAGCAAGGAGATTTTTACCTTGCCGCCCGAGCCCCCGGCCGAGGAACCGGCGCCTTCGGCGTTTTTGGAGCCGGCCTGATTGCCGCCTCCGCAAGCCGAGACGAGGAGCGTCAAAATTGCGATCATGACCGTCATGTTCATCCAGGATACTCGTTTCATCTTTGTTTCCCCCTGTTAAATGTAATCGCTTGCATCATTTACGAGATCATTGTATGTCAAACGTTTAACATATGTCAATCGTTTGACATAAAAAATCGCGAAAAAAATTAGGGGCTGCCTCAAGACGGGTTTGCTCCCGTAACAAATCGAACTCAACTTACCGAGCGGATTAAGCGGTCGTTTATGGCCCTGGCCGCGGCCACCATAGGCGCTATGTCGCGAAAGCTACGCTTGCGGAAATCTAACGGAAATAATAGCTGCTATTTTGCGAATTTTCCCTTTCGCGAAATTCTAACGGAAATAGTAGCGCCTATTGTGGTAATATCGCGTCCAAATGACCTCATTTTGCCAAAATAGCCGCTACTGCGTCCGTTAGAATTTTAAAACATGCCTAAAGGACGAAATAGCGGCTATGGCTTCCGTTAGATTCCCGGGTGATCTTCGGGTTTTTGTTGGAGTACCTGAGTGAGCTTCAGGCTCCTGTAGAATACCTGGCTGATCTTCGGGCTTCCGTTGAAGTGCCCGTGCAGAGCTTCGGGCTTCCGTTGAAGTGCCCGGCGAACTTCGAACTTCCGTTGAAGTGTCCGGCAGAGCTTAGCATTTTCGTCGAAATGCCCATCAGGCTTCGGCCTTATGCGCTCGGCGTTAAGTGCGGTGCTCCCCGGGGAACAATAACGGCCATTATAGCCGCTATGTCGCGAAAGCTACGCTTACGGAAATCTAACGGAAATAATAGCTGCTATTTCGCGAATTTTCCCTTTTGCGAAATTCTAACGGAAATAGTAGCGCCTATTGTGGTAATATCGCGTCCAAATGACCTCATTTTGCCAAAATAGCCGCTACTGCGTCCGTTAGAATTTCAAAACATGCCTAAAGGACGAAATAGCGGCTATGGCTTCCGTTAGAATGCCCGGGAGAACTTCGAGTTCTCGTTGGAGTGCCCGAGCAGAACTTCGGGCTTCCGTTGAAATGCCCCGAGCAGATTCTCGGGCTTCCGTTGAGATCCCCGAGCAGATCTCCGGGCTACCGTTAGAATGCCCGTCAGAACTTGGGGCTTCCGTTAGAATGCCCGGCATAGCCTCGAGCTACCGTTAGAATGCCCGTCAGAACTTCGGGCTACCGTTGGAATGCCCGGCATAGCCTCGGGCTCCTATAGAAACCCGAGCAGATCTCCGGGCTTCGCGTTAAAAAGCCCCGCAAGCCTCGGGCTTGTGCGCTCCGCGTAAGTGCGGTGCCCCCTGGGCACGATACACTCGGAAAATAGTATAGTTACTGCAATTAGTTAGAGCATTTTACGCGGAATCCCGCACAATAAGTTCTACTGGCAAGATATTGGCAAAATCGACGTTTTCCCCTTCCACCTGTCTGCACAGCAAATCTACGGCCAGTTTACCCATTTCGTCAACGGGCTGGCGTATGGAAGTCAATTCGGGCGTTACCCAGCGGGCTGCGCTCACGTCGTCATAGCCGATGATTTTGACTTCTTCGGGGACCTTTTTTCCGACTCGCTTGCACTCCTTGATGGCGAAGGCGGCGATAATGTCGCTTGTGGCGAATATGCCGTCGATATCCGCGTGCTCCTTCAACAGCTGGCTCAGCAGCTCTTCGTACTTGGCCTGATCGAACACGTTCATGTCCGTTTGAATGATCAGATGCTCGGTACCGTGCTGGCGGACCACGTCAAGAAAAGCGCTCGTTCTCCGGTTGGCCAGCAAATCCAGCTGCAAGTTCCCGCAAATATGCGCGATTTTGCGGCAGCCGAGCGCGATGAGGCGTTCGGTGGCCAGGCGGCCGCCTTCGTAGTTGTCCGAGCTGATAAACGGAATCTCCTCCCCGATCTTCCGGTCAAAGGTCAGAATCGGCGAGCGCAGACTTTGGTATTCCTCCACTTCCAAAGTATGGCTCCCCATAAAAATCCCGTCCACCCGGTTGCGCTTCAACATTTCGATATAATCCCTTTCCTTGATGGGATCGCGTTGGGAGTTGCATAACAGCACTTTGTACCCTTTCTGATAGGCGTAATACTCCACCCGGTCCGTCAGTTCGCTGAAGAAGGGGTGAGAAACGCTGGGGACGATCACACCCAGAATATTAGACTGCTTACGAAGCAGGGACCGGGCGATCTCGTTCGGCTGATACCCGAGCGCATCCATGGAATCATATACTTTTTTTCGCGTCGTTTCGCTGATGTATCCCCGGTTGTTCAGCACCCGGGATACCGTAGTGACGGAGACGCCGGCCTTGGCGGCCACATCGTGAATCGTTGCCATTGGATATCCTCTTTCGTTTCTCTAATCTATCAACATCAACAATATACCTTAGGGGCGGGCCGAGGGACAAGAAGACCGGCCGGCCGCTTCATCCTTCGCGTTCGCTTCCCTTTACCGGCGCAGTGGAACTGCGGATGACCAATCTGGGCTCGTATACGACGGACTGGGGCGGCTGTTCTCTGCCCTCGACCGCGGCGACGATCCATTTGGCCGCATCCGTGCCCATTTCCATTTTGGGATGGGTCACGGAGGTCAGCTTTACCTCGGATGCTTCCGCCAGAGGGGAATCGTCGAATCCGACGATCGAAACCTCATCCGGTACCCGAAGGCCTTGTCTCCTCAACAGGTCCAGCACGGCCAAGGCCAATTGATCATTGTAGCAGACGATAGCGGTGGGAAGGGGCGAAGTTCCGTTAAAGAAGGGCTCCAGGCGCCGAATCACCGCACTGCTTTGTTCCTCGGTCGTATACGTCAGAACCATTTCCGGAAAAAAGGTGACCTGGTTCTCGCGAAAGGCGCGAATGAATCCCTTCATCCGGTTGACCCCCTGCAGGTCATCCGTTTTGAACAGCCCGACGATACGTTCATGGCCGAGCCGGATCAAATGGTCCGTGGCCATAAAGCCGCCGAGATCATCATTCACGATTAGATGGGGGGGCATCAACTGCGAGTAAAATTGGTTGATCATCAGGTAGGGGATCTGTTTCTGCTCGAGCGTCAAATAGTAATTGATATTCGGATTGTAATTACTGCTTCGCGTCGGCTCTACGATCAGCCCGTCGATCCCGCGGTCCAGCATCGCCTGCAGGCATTGTTTCTCCTTCTCCACATCGTTGTCCGTACAAGCCAAGGTGAGGGAATAGCCTTCGGCGGTCAAATAAGATTCGATGCCTTTGATAATCGAGGGAAAAATATAATCGGAGATGTAGGTCGTTATGACGCCGATGTTCTTCCGATTGACGTTAGCGGGAGAGAAGCCGGAAGGCCCCGCACCTACACCTGCACTCAAACCTGCACTCAAACCTGTGCCCAAACTCGCACCCGCATGCGATTCGTTGACCGATAAATTCGGGCTTGCGGAACAGAACGTCCCCGCCCCTTGCTCCCTGTAAAGCAAGCCTTCATGCACCAGAGCCCCGATCGCCTGCCTGACGGTGTGACGGCTGACCCCGAACATGCCGGAGAGCTCCTTCTCCGAATATATCTTATCTCCGGGCTTCACCTTGCCGTCCCGAATCCATTCCGTAATTTGTTCCTTGACCATACTGTATTTTGTTTTCTGCACCGACACGGTATCACCACTTCGATCTATATGATTAGCCTATAACACTAAGCTGCCCAATCTGTAAACAAAACTATCGTATCAAATCGGACGCGAATTTACTATGAATAAATAAGAAGCAGAAAAATACACATAAAAATATGTACGTACAAAAATGATGAATACGATTGACATGTACGAACATGTAAATTAATATTTGTTACATAGAATGCGCTTACAACAAATACATCGCTAATAAGTTTTCTTTTAGTTAAGGATAAAACAGCTTTTAGCTTGCTAGAACTGGTTATCCAGCGAGAGGGGGTTCCATAATTGTCTAAACATGTACGTACATCTAAAGGGCTAGTGGGGGCAACGGCATCTGGGAACTGCAGCGTGGTAACCGGGACTTATGCATGTAGAAAGAAATCGAGGAGGAGAACAAATTGAAAAGAAAAACCATTTCTTTAATTTTGCTGACAGCTATATTCAGCGCTTTACTTTCGGCCTGCGGAAGCGGATCGGACAAAAACACCATCGTCTTCTGGACGCCGTTGACCGGGGACGACGGGGCTTACATGGACCAAATCGTCAAGGAATACAACGCGACCAATCCGGAATTTAAAGTGAAGCACGTCATTACCTCGGATATGTACACCAAAATTTCCACAGTCATCAATTCCGGCAAAGGGGTACCCGACCTGGCCATCATTCACGCCGACCGCGTGCCGGGGTTCGTGAAGCAAGGCGTGCTTGAACCGTTGACCGGGGTGCTGTCCGCCCAGCCGGAACTCAAGCAGGACAACTATTTGCCCCAGGCCTGGTCGACCGGCACGATCAGCGGCACGCAGTATACGGTTCCCCTGGATATTCACAGCAACGTGATGTATTACAACAAGGACCTGCTGAAGAAATATAACGCCGAATCTTTCCTGGACGATAACATAGTCACGATCGATGAGATGCTGTCCCTCCAAGGCAAGCTGGACGAGGGGGATTATGTCGTCAACGACGCGCTCCTCGGCTGGGTCATCCTGGCTCAGGTGCAGAACCTGGGCGGCGACATCCAGCAGGACGGCAAGCCGGCCGTCAACACCGAAGTGATGAAAAAGGCGTTTGAGAGCGTGAAAAAAATCGCCGATGCGGGCTTGATGACTCCGTTCGGCGAGGACGGGTACCTGATGTTCCAAGGCGGGCACGTGCTTTTCTCCACGGACGGGACCTGGAGTTCCACCGCGCACGCCAAAGTGGAAGGGCTTAACTTCGGCGTGACCAACATTTACTCGCCGACGCCCGACAAATTCACGAACCGGGCTTCCTCGCACCTGTTCGCCATGCTGACCAACGAGAAGCGCACGGATGAGAAGGAGCAGGGCATCGGCGCCTTCCTGGAGTTCATCCGTCAGAATTCCATGGAATGGGCGAAGGCCGGGCAGATCGTCGCCAGTAAGCAGGTCATCGAAAGCCCGGAATACAAAAACTACATCCAATCCTTCTTTACTTCCGACGAAAAGGAAATTGAATCCCTTTACATCTATACGTATGAGCACTATCCGTACATTGCCGAAGCGGTAGACACGTATTGCGCGGATATCGTCCGCGGCAACGTGGACCTCGATGAAACTTTGGCCACCATGCAGAAGTTTGTCGAAGACAAAATCGCCGAGAACAACAAGGCGGCGGGACAATAATGAAAAAGAGATCTTTTACACCTTACTTCTTTATTGGTCCCCATCTGATCTTGTTTATCGTCTTTATTCTGGTGCCGACGATTTACGGGATTTACGCTTCGTTCACGAAGTGGAATTTGCTCGGGGACCCGGTCTGGGTAGGTTTTGAAAACTATAAAACGATATTGTTCGACAGCACTTCCACCTTTAACGCTCAATTTATGAACGGAATGAAGAACACCTTGATCTTCGTGGGTCTCAGCGTTCCGATTCTTATCGTGATCCCGCTGATGGTCGCGGTGGCGCTGGAGCATAAGAAGGTCAAAATGAAGGGGCTCATGCAGTCCATTCTCTACATTCCCGGTCTGATTTCGATCTCCGCGGCGGCGCTGATCTGGCTGTTGATCTTCAACAAGCAGCTCGGAATCACCGGCAACGTGTTCGGTTCGCAAATTCCGTGGCCGGCGAATCAGCCTTACGCCTGGATCATCATTATCGTGATCACGGTTTGGGGCGGTGTCGGCGGCAACATGATCATTTACCGCGCCTCCATCAACGGCGTGGCGAAGGACCTTTATGAAGCGGCGGAAATGGACGGGGCCGGCTCCATCCGGAAATTTACCAGCATTACGCTGCCGTCGATCCGTTTTCCGCTCATCTATACCTTCGTGATGACGACGGGCGGGGCCTTTAACGTTTTCGGCCAGCCGTTGATGATGACCAAAGGCGGCCCGCAGCAGAGCACGCACGTTCTGATGATGTATATCCGCCAGTTGGCGTTCGGCCACGGGGAGTCTATCGCCGGGATGGCGTCCGCGATGGCGGTGCTGCTGGGTCTGGTGATCCTGGTCATTTCCGCCATGCAGTACTATGTGATGAACCGGAATGCTTCCTAAAGGAGAGGTGGGTGAGACATCATGCTGAAAAAAATCAATCTATCCAAATATTTGGCCTATTTGTTTTTAATCGTGCTTTGCTTGATCTGGATTATCCCGGTGCTGTTCGGGATCACTACGTCCTTCCGGACGGAAGCCGAGGTCGTCTCCAGCGGGTTCCGGCTGCTGCCGGAGAGCTGGAACTTCGAGAACTACAAGGCGATTCTGGAAAACACTTCAACCGCGCCGATTCTGCGCTGGCTGTTTAACTCGCTGTTCATTGCGATTACCCATACCTTCCTGGTGGTTGTCGTCATTTCGTTGACCGGCTACGGGTACACGCGCATTAACTTTAAGGGCAGGGATACGCTGTTTTTTACGCTGCTCGGCATTTCCTTTTTTCCGGGAGTCGTCAACCTGATTCCTTCCTACAAAATCATCGATGCGCTGGGCTGGGTCAACACCGCCTGGGCGATGATTATTCCGGGGCTGGCCGGGATGGGGAATATCTTTCTCGTCAGACAGTTCCTCAAGGGGATTCCGACCGAGCTCGACGAATCGGCCCGCGTGGACGGCGCCAGCGATTTCCGGATTTACTATTCGGTCATTCTGCCGCTCATCAAGCCGGTGCTGATCGTGTGCGGGCTGTTCTCTTTTATCGGCTCCTGGAACGATTTCCTCTGGCCGGTCATCGTATACACCGATGTCGACAAAATGCCGGTGACGGCCGGATTGCTGCTTCTGCAGGACATTTACGGCAACTACCGCATGATCGGGCAACTGGTGGGGTCGGCCATATTGGCGATCATTCCTACGTTGGTTCTCTTTTTGTTTGCGCAAAAGCATTTCCTTCAATCGATCAATCTGAATTCCGGGCTCAAAGGCTGAGCTTTGGAAACTCTCGAATTAGGGAAGCACGGGAAACAACCCAGGACCAAGAAGACAAAGACAAAAGACATGGAGGCGAGTGGATTTGGCGAACCAAGTCATTATCAATACCGATATCGTGAAGGGGAAAATCAACAGGAACATCTACGGCCATTTTGCGGAGCATTTGGGCAGATGCATCTATGAGGGGATTTGGGTCGGAGAGGACTCCCTCATACCGAATACGCAGGGCATTCGCAACGACGTGCTCGAAGCGCTGAAACGGATCAAAGTACCGGTACTGCGCTGGCCGGGCGGCTGTTTTGCCGACGAATATCATTGGAAGGACGGCGTCGGTCCGCGCGAGGGACGGAAGCGGATGGTCAATACGCATTGGGGCGGCGTGGTGGAAAATAACCATTTCGGCACTCACGAGTTCATGCTGCTCTGCGAGCTGCTGGAGTGCGAACCGTATATTTGCGGCAACGTAGGCAGCGGTACCGTTCAAGAGATGTCCGAGTGGGTGGAGTACATGACGTTCGACGGGGAGTCCCCGATGGCGGCCTGGCGCGCCCAAAACGGCAGTGAGCAGCCTTGGAAGCTGAAGTATTTCGGCGTCGGCAACGAGAACTGGGGCTGCGGCGGGAATATGCGGCCGGAGTACTACGCCGATCTGTATCGGCGTTACCAGACTTACGTGCGCAACTACGGCGATAACAAACTTTACAAAATCGCGGGCGGAGCCAATGTGGACGACTACAACTGGACGGAAGTGCTGATGAAACATGCCGGCTGGCTGATGGACGGCTTGAGCCTGCACTACTATACGATTCCGGGCGACTTCTGGCTGGGTAAAGGATCGGCGCTTGATTTTCCGGAGGACGAGTGGTTCATCACGATGAAGAAAGCGCTTCATATGGATGAGCTGATTACGAAGCACAGCACGATTATGGACAAATACGACCCCGACAAGCGGGTCGGCCTGATCATCGATGAATGGGGCACCTGGTTTGACGTGGAACCGGGCACGAATCCGGGCTTCCTGTATCAGCAAAACACGATTCGCGACGCTTTGGTCGCCGGTCTTCACTTTAATATTTTCCACAACCATTGCGACCGCGTGCATATGACGAACATTGCGCAAACCGTGAACGTACTGCAGGCGATGATTTTGACGGAAGGCGAAAAGATGATCCTGACTCCGACGTACCACGTCTTCGACATGTACAAGGTGCATCAGGACGCGGAGCGGCTGGCGGTCGATTCCTCCTTCGGCAGCTACGAGTACAACGGGGAGAAGTTGCCGCAAGTCACGGTATCCGCTTCAAGGAATGACAGCGGGAAGGTGCATATCAGCTTGTGCAACATCGACCACCAAAACGGCGCGGAACTGAGCCTGGAGCTGCGCGGCGGCGCTCGGTCTAGCGAGGCCAAGGTATCGGGCACCCTGCTGACCGCGGCATCGATGAATGCCCACAACACCTTCGAGCGCCCCGATGCCGTGAAACCGGTGGACTTCTCGGACGTGACCATACAGGCCGATCGTCTGCAGCTCAAGCTTCCGCCGATGTCCGTAGTGACGTTAACTGTGGAGTAGTTTGGAGCATAGCAAGGGTTCAAAAGAATCGGTAATAAGGAGAGATGTCCGTGAAGGGAAGGTTCGGCAAGTTTCTGGTCGCAGCGCTGGTTTGGACGCTGTTGTGGCCGTCGAATATGTTGGGTTTCGGTTACGCGGCCGCGGCGAAATCGGGCTCCGATTTACAGGGACACTGGGCGGAGAAGGAATGGTCCTCCTGGATTCAAAACGGCTGGATCCGCGGTTATGGCGACGGCACATACCGGCCCGATCGGCCGATCTCGCGAGCGGAGTTTGCGGCGCTCGTCAATCGGGTGCTGGGTTTTGCCGAGATCGGCGGCGCGGCCTTTACCGATCTAAAACCCGAAGACGCCGCCTATCCGGAAATCGGGAAGGCGGTTGCGGCGGGGTATATGAACGGTTTTGACAATGGGACCGTTCGCCCCGCGGATTTCGTCACCCGGCAGGAAGCGGCGGTGATGCTGTTCCGGGCGTTCCGCCTGGAGCCGGCTGCGGACGGCGTTACCCCCGGGCTTCGGGACCTGGCGTCCATGCCGGAATGGAGCCGGCCGGCGGCGGCCGCCTTGTGGAGCGGCGGTTATGTAAAAGGGTCGGCGGACGGCGCCTTTAACCCGGCCCGGCCCGTTACCCGCGCCGAGGCGGTCGCCCTGCTGAACCGCCTCTCCGGCAAAGTGCTGCTTGCGCCCGGAACGTACGGCGGAGATTCTGCGCGGAATAGGATCATTCAACGCGGAGGGGTGACCTTGAAGGATGCGGTGATTCCCGGCAACCTTTATCTTTCCGAAGCGATGGGCGGCGGGGAGGTTGTGCTGCGAAACGTAAAGATCGGCGGCAAGGTGTTCGTATGGGGCGGAGGGAAGGACACGCTCTCGCTGATCGACTCGGATGTGGCGGAAATCGTTATGGATAAACAAGGAGGAGGCCGTATCCAGCTCGACGCCCGGGGCGCGACATCGGTGAAGCGGGTCACCGCCGTATCCGGTGCCGTATCGATTCATATCGAAGAGGACAGCGTTATCGAGAGCGTCGACATTCGAGGCGGCCAAACCATTCCTGTCACCGGGAAAGGAAAGATCGTTTCCGCCGACAGCCGGTTGGTCCGTCAGGAACAAGGGCAAGCGCAAGAGCAGGGACAGGGTGCGGCGTCCGGAGGCGCGGGCACGAGCCCGGGCTCCGGCTCTGGCTCGGGAACCTCCGGTTCCGGCGGTTCTTCCTCGCCTGGAGGCGGCGGGCCGGCGCCGGTTCCGAATCCGTCACCGGGGACCGGCCTCCCGTCCTTCACCGATGTGTCCGTGCATGATCCTTCGATCATCAAGGACGGCGGCGCTTATTATGTATTCGGTTCGCACATCGAAGCGGCAAAATCGACGGACCTGATGCACTGGACGCGATTTACGAACGGGTACGACACGCCGGGGAACGTGCTGTACGGCGACCTGTCCGCCAATCTGGCGGCCTCGTTCGCCTGGGCCGGGGAGGACGACGCGGACAGCAAGGGCGGGTTTGCCGTCTGGGCGCCGGATGTGTTCTGGAATAAAGATTACAAAAATGAAGACGGCACTACCGGAGCCTACATGATGTACTACAGCGCCTCGTCCACCTACATCCGGTCCGCGATCGGTTATGCGGTGTCCAAGAAGATCGAGGGCCCTTACCGTTACGTGGACACGGTCATTTACACCGGATTCACGCGGGATGAAGCCTACGACAACAACAGCGCTGTCAATAAAAAATGGGATAACACCAATATCAAGCCTCTGATTGAAAAAGGCGATTTGCCGGGCGTCAAAACCGACTGGTTCAACAGCAACGGTTCCTACAACAACGCTTCCTATCCTAACGCGATCGATCCGACGCTGTTCTACGACAAGGACGGCAAGCTGTGGATGACTTACGGCTCCTGGTCCGGCGGGATTTTCGTCCTGGAGCTCGACCCGGCGACAGGGCGGGTCAAATATCCGGGACAGGACGGCCGAACGGCGGACGGCCGGATGATCGACCGTTACTTCGGCACGCATATTGCCGGCGGGTATACGAAGTCCGGCGAGGGTCCGTTCATCCTTTACGACGAGGAGACCGGGTATTATTATCTGACCGTGACTTACGGCGGCTTGGCGGCCAACGGCGGCTACAACATGAGACTGTTCCGGGCGCTTGCACCGGAGGGGCCTTATGTGGATGCCGAAGGAAAAGGAGCGGTGCTGCCGGACCGATCGACGGCCAATACCGCTTATGGCACCAAGATGATCGGCAATTTCCTGTTCGAACGGGAGATCGGCGATCCGGGCTCGGGCCAGGGTTACGGTTACGTGTCCCCGGGGCACAATTCGCTGTATTTTGACGAGGCGACGGGCAAGCGATTCCTGATCTTCCATACCCGCTTTCCGCAAAAAGGCGAAGCTCATGAAGTCCGGGTGCATCAGCTCTTTTTGAACAAGGACGGTTGGCTGGTTACGGCGCCTGCGCGCTATACCGGGGAGACGGTTCAGCCGGTCAGCGCCCGGGATATAACGGGGGATTACAAGTTCGTCAATCACGGTTTGGCTTACTCCGGCGGGATTACGAAGTCCGTAGCGATCCGGCTGAAGGAGGACCGGACGGTGGCGGGCGACGTGACGGGCACCTGGAGCTTAAGCGACGGCTACCGGGCGTCCCTCACGCTGAACGGGGTAACTTATGACGGGGTGTTCGTCCGTCAGTGGGATGAGACGCGGGGAGCGGAAACGATGACCTTCACCGCCAGCTCGGCGGCGGGGGAAACGGTTTGGGGTATCCGGCAGCCGGATAAAAGCGACGAGAGCCTCGTGGCGGACGTCCGCCAAGCCTTGACCCTTGGCGATACGGGGCGGGTGATGGCAAATCTGGCGCTGCCGGCGCGCGGAGCCCGGGGGACGGTTATTTCGTGGAAGTCCTCGGACCCCGGCGTCATCACCGATCAAGGGGTGATTTCTCCGCCGGAGCCGGGAGAACCAAACCGGACGGCTACTTTGACAGCGACGATAACCAAAGGGAACGCTTCCGCCGCCAAAACCTTTTCCATCGTTGTCGTCCCGGTGGACATCGCAGCCGGGTTGGTGGCGCACTATGGGTTCGAGGAAAATCTGGAGGATTCGTCCGGCCGGTTTGGCGTTGGGGTCGTCACGGGGGACCGGATCGATAAATCCTCAGGCGGAAACATCACCTTCGGCGAGGGCGTGCACGGCAAAGCGGCCGTGTTCGACGGGGCTTCCGGCGTCCGGCTGCCGGACGGATTAATCCGAGGGAACAAATACTCGGTTTCGCTGTGGTTGAATCCGGAAAAACATACGGCCAACACGACAACCTTCTTCGGCGGCACGAACCGAAGCTGGATCAGTCTCGTTCCGCAGGCCTGGGACAACAACACGATGCTGTGGTCCGGCGAAGCGTGGTACGACGGCACGACAGGGTCGCGAATCCGCGCCAACCAATGGACGCACATCGCCTTTACCGTCGACGGGGATATGGTTAAGGTCTATGTCGACGGCGTGTTGAAATACTCGGGGACGGGATTCCCCGATGTCTTTAAAACCGGCCAGGAGTCTTTCGGCTTGGGCGTCAATTGGTGGGATGCGCCGTTCCAAGGCCGGATGGATGAAGTGCGCGTCTACAACGTCCCGATCACGGACGCGGTTGTCGCCAAGCTGGCGGGTGCCCGCCCGGACGGAGTGGAGCCGCCGGCCGAACTGACGGCGAAGTTCTCCTTTGAGGGGAACTTGGCGGATGTGGCCGGCAGCGCGGGCGCCGGGACGGTCGTTGGCGAGAAAATCGACGACGTTTCCAAAGGCGGCGTGATCGGCTTTGCCGACGGTGTTAACGGGAAGGCGGCCGTGTTTGACGGGAAATCGGGCGTCCTTCTGCCGAAAGGACTGATCTCCAGTCCAAACTACTCGGTGACGATGTGGGTGTACGCCGAACGGCTGACGACTTACACACCGGCCTTTTTCGGCGCGCAGACCAACAACAGCTGGATCAGCCTGCTTCCGGCCGGTCCGGAGGCCGCCGACGGAGGGAGCGTAGGCGAAGGGGAAGGCGCAGGCGCAGGCACATCCTCCAAGCTCTGGTCCGGATCGGCCTGGTACGACGCCGTCACCGGGGGGAGCACGCCGCTGCGTGCGTGGACCCACCTGGCTTTTACCGTAAATCGGGGCAAAGTGACGGTCTACGTGAATGGCGAGGCGAAATTTACGGGAACGGGATTCCCCGATATATTCACGGACGATCAGGGCACCTTCGCCCTGGGCGTGAACTGGTGGGACCCGCCATTCCAAGGCATGCTCGATGAGCTGCATGTCTACAAAGGCGCCCTTACAGCGGAGCAGGTCGCAGACCTGGCCGCCCGCTAAAAGGGCGAGCGCCGCCTTCCGGCTATCGGGCCGGGAGGCGGCTTTTTTGCCCGAAGGCATAGGGGTGGGGTTAGGTGTAGAGCTAGGTGAGGGCTAGGTGTAGAGCTGTGTAGGGCTAGGTGTAGAGCTAGGTGTAGGGCTAGGTATAGAGTTAGGTGAGGGTTAGGTGTAGAGCTAGATGAGGGCTAGGTGTAGGATTAGGTGCCGGGCGAGGTGTGGCGTGGCCTTAATCGGGCTTGCCTTGTCTTGAACCGCCGTTTTCGCTCCCTGCCCTCGTCTCTTTCAGAATAACCGGTTTTTAAGTAGGGTAGATGCGGCGTTCTTTTGCTCTAACGGACATAATAGCCGCTATTTCGCCAAAAGAGGCTCCTTCCCGATTCTAACGGAAATAGTAGCGCCTATTTACGGATTTCCTTGTCAAACTGATCTCCTTTTACCAAAATAGCGGCTACTGCGTCCGTTAGAATTCCGTTTTGCCCTGAAAGGACGAAATAGCCGCTATGGCTTCCGTTAGAATTTTCGCCGGTCCGTCGAACCTTCAGGCCCGGTTGACTCAGTTTTATTAGGAAAACAAACTGCCTTTTTATTAGCGGCCTATTAAACCGCTTCGGATTGGGTAGTGATTTCAATGTATTCCATTGCTCGGCGTAGCTGGTCGGCAACCTTAAACTTTACACTGAGGTTGCCATTCTCATGTACCTTGATATGGTCTACAAGCTCAATCAAAACCTCTCTTGTCAGCTTGTCGATAGTTTCAAACTTCTAAAAAACTACTAAGCAAGAGCTTTCATCGGTAATGCCATTTTGCAGTTCCTCACGCTCTGCGTGGAGGTTTTTCAAAACTTCGCCCAAAGCGGCTATTTGCCGTTCGTAATCTTTAATCATGTGACGGTAATCACTGTGA
The DNA here is from genome assembly GCF_008084145.1 of Paenibacillus faecis. Lineage (GTDB taxonomy): Bacteria > Bacillota > Bacilli > Paenibacillales > Paenibacillaceae > Fontibacillus > Fontibacillus faecis. The sequence goes on from NZ_VSDO01000004.1 coordinate 367,449, forward strand.
GTGATTTCTCCGTCTTTCCAATCCTGATAAATGGATCGCTTGTAACGCATGATTTTGGAGTGTTTCTTTTCTTTTGCTCTATTAAGGCTTCAATCCGAGTGGACTGGCTTTTTTGAAGCGGTGCGGATCTGATTTATTCTAAAAAGTTAGCATAGTGTACCGCAAGATATACCTGTTGTTGAATGGCATAACAATACCGCCGCTCCCAGTCGATTATGCTTAATGGAATGTTCGGTGCAAGCCGATTTTGACTGGTTTTTGTAGGTGCGGCAAAAGTAGTACACAGTGCCTTTTACCTGACTGCGACTAATAGCCTTGCCGCAATCGGCACAATGAGATTGGAAATGCTGTCCGGGTTCAAGTAGCTGTCAATCCTCTGTCAAGCTGATAAACCGTACATTCATCTGCACAAACGGATTTTCAATCAAGCTCCCTGCGTCCGTGTAGTTATGGGATAGGCAAGGCGGTTCAACACCTTCAAATCAAAATCCCAAAGATTCACCAACGAGGATAACCTTTATTCTCCCCGCTGTTTTACACATTCTTGTTTGGACGATGTAAGAACAGATACAATCATCTGTTTTACAATCTCCACAAGCACCGTTGATCAGACAGGGCGTTTTTTGCGGCGAATGTAAAAACGGGCTGGACGAGCACGAACAGCGGTATGCATTAATGGGGGCCGCATATGTTCTGGCTCTTATAACTGCGTCATCAGCGGTCTTGCAAACCTTATTCATCCCAACGACAGCAATAACACTTTTCGGTCCAAAGGTAATCGCCGCCGTTCGATTGCCCACACTGTCGATATTGACCAATATGCCATCTTCGCTAACGGCGTTAAAGCTCGTTAAATAGGTGTCGCACAAAAGAGATTGGCGCATGAGGTCATAACGTTCCTCCATTGTTTGCGCTTTATCACGATCAGTGATTATATAGCTGCCTTGACGTACTCGATTAAGAAGCCCGATTTCCTCAAGCGTGACTGACCCACCCCATGATACCGAAGAATGTTCCGGAATAAATGATAGTGCCTTTTCTACAGCTTCTTTGGCGTTATCACAGTAATAAGCCTCAAACTTTCTGCTTTGCAGATTTTTAATAACCTTTGAGGCTAATAGTCGATTTCTCGCTTTTATTGAATTTTCTTTTCCTTGCATTGTGTTTCCTCCATTCTGACGTTAGAAAAGGTGACTAAACTTCTTGTGTATTTATGATTAATATAGGATAGTAAAAAGAAAAAGTATGTTGCACGTGCAACGAGGGGCCTCTCATGAACAACTTAGATTCCCTATGTCAATCACGTTTATTTTCGGGGATTTCCCCAAATGATATTCCCCAAATACTTAAATGTCTGTCAGCCAAACGGAAAGAATATGCAAAAGACGAGATGGTTGTCCGTGAGGGTGATTTAGTTGATGATGTCGGTATCATATTGCAGGGCAGCGCTCAAAGTACGAAATTGAGCGTCACGGGAAAACAAATTATTGTATCCCTCCATTATCCGGGTGGATATACCGCTGTCTTAACAGCGGCTAGCCGTGGAAGAAGATGCCCTATGTCAGTACAGGCAATAGAACCGCTTGAGGTTCTGTTTATTCCTATCAAAAGCATATTGAGCCGTTGTACGAAGTTATGTATGGCGCACGAACAATTACTTGGCAATCTTTTTGATAGTATTGCAGAACGAGCGTTAGAACTACATGACCGAAATGATTGTCTGATTATGCCTACTATTCGGGATAAGGTCTTAACTTATTTAACAAGGGTTATGCGTGAAACTGGAACAGAAGCTTTTACTATTCCTTTTGATAGAGAAGCGATGGCCGATTATTTAGATGTAGATCGAAGTGCTTTATCCAGAGAGCTTGCATGGATGAAGCGGGACGGCTTGATTGACTTTTATAGAAACGAATTTAAGCTATTGCAAAAGCAGTAGAAAAAGATTTTCACTAACCGGCAAGCAGAGCAAGTGTATTGACACTTGCCGCTTCCAGTGTGACGGGTGATAAGGCGGGGAGTTGCCATGTGCATTTCCTTCTTTCCTCTAAAAACAACTTCGAGCCAAGTTGACCCGAAGTTCCGCTATCCAGATACAAAAATACCGCCCATCTTGTCCAATAGGGCGGAGTATCCTGTGTAATGTGATAGCTCATATTTTATTTTGGTATTCCCTGGTTCAGTGGTGGCAGGTACGACGCCGAAGAACGGGGGCACGATATTTAGCGATGCATTGGCCGATCAACTCTCCGGTTACTGTCATACCGGCTCTTGCCATTCCGTCGGCAACCACGCCGGGCGGACGCGAGTTCCCCTCAATCGGTTGCTCTAACGGACATAATAGCCGCTATTTCGCCAAAAGAGGCTCCTTCCGGATTCTAACGGAAATAGTAGCGCCTATTTGCAGGTTTTCCCGCTCAAACGACCTCCTTTCACCCAAATAGCGGCTATTGCGTCCGTTAGAATTCCGTTTTGCCCTGAAAGGACGAGATAGCCGCTATGGCTTCCGTTAGAATTCTCGGCGGTCCGTCGAACCTTCAGGCCCGGCGGTGGCAGGTACGCCGCCGAAGAACGGGGTCACGATGTTTATAGCATCCGATGACCCGGTTCATTGACATAACCGACCCCGAGTGATATGTTCAAACAGATACGGTTTAAATAAAGAGTGATTTCGATTTCGATATCTATAGTTCTTTTTTGTAAAAGCTCTTCATTTCGAAGGGTTTTTTCCATTTTATTTTTCCATTTTAAAAGTAAAGATGTGATGAATAGTGATTCGTTTACCCGAACGTTTGCGAAATCCGGCGATTTTGAACAAATATTTTACCGGCGAGACGATGGATTACCGGCAGATTATCGCCCTCTTCATTCCGATTCTGATCGACCAGGCCTTCATCGTCGGGCTTAACCTGGTGAATACCGCCATGATCAGTTCCTCCGGTGTGGCCGCGGTCAGTGCGGTGAATATGGTGGATTCCCTCAATATTTTCTTGATCAACGTGTTTGTCGCCGTGGCGACCGGGGGCACCGTGGTGGTGGCCCAGTACAAGGGCAGCGGCAACGATTCGATGGTATCCCGGGCCTCGGCGGCTACCGTGACGGCGGTGGCGATGATCGCTTTGGCTATCGGCCTGCTGATCATGGGCTTTCACAACCCGGTGCTGAACGTGCTGTTCGGGACGGCCTCGGCGGAGGTCCTCGGCAACGCCAGGGTTTATCTGATCGGCAGCAGTATTTCGTATGCGGGCATCGCGGTGGTTCAAGCGGTCTGCGGCGCCTTGCGGGGGATCGGCAAGACCCGGGCCTCGCTGGCCCTGTCGCTGATTATGAACCTGCTGTACGTGCTGCTCAACATCGTCTTCATTACGCTGCTTCATATGGGCGTGGTAGGCATGACGATCGCGGTAAACATCGCCCGTTACGCGGGGGCGGCGTGCGCGCTGTATTATTTGTTCAAACTCGACGTCACGCTGCATTTGCGCATCCGCGATCTCTTTCATTTTCCGCTGTCGATGCTGCGCAAAATTATGTTCATCGGCGTGCCGTTTGCGGCGGAACAGATGTTTTTCAACGGCGGGAAATTGTTGACCCAGGTGTTCATCGTCAGCTTGGGGACCTATGCCATCGCGACCAACGCGATCAGCGGTTCGCTCGCCATGGTATTCCAGATTCCCGCCAGCGCGATGTCCCTGGCGATCGTGACGGTGGTCGGGCAGTGCATCGGACGCGGAAATATCGCCGATGCGCGGAAGTTCATCAAGTCCTTTCTTTGGCTGGGATCGATCTCCCTCGCGCTGATCGGACTGATTTTAATGCCGTTTTTCCGGCCTTTGGTAGGCTTGTTTGATCCGCCGCCGGAAATTGTGGACGACATCTTCCTCGTCCTGCTGGTCAACACGCTGGCCCAGGTACCGCTCTGGGCGATCAGTTTTATTTTGCCCTCGGCTCTGCGGGCCGCCGGCGATTCGAAATTCACTTCTATCACTTCGATGCTGACGATGTGGCTGTTCCGCGTCATCCTCGGGTATATTTTGGGGATTACGCTGAATTTCGGCATTCTCGGAGTCTGGCTGGCGATGAACTGCGAATGGGGCGTTCGCGGGGCGATTTTCCTGTGGCGGTTCCGCGGCAAAAAGTGGTACGCGCATAAGCTGATATAACGTCCGCCGTCCTCCATAAAACTGGAAACAAGAAATCCCGGCCATCAGGACCGGGATTTCTTTTATTCGTAATCGACGTTCTCCTCGTCGAATATACTCATGTCATACTCATATTTCTCGTTGACGTAGTAATCGAGGAACCCGTCTTTGTTCTCGTCTTCATGCCACATCACATAGTAAGCCCCGTTTACTTTTTTCAGAATAAACAACTGCGCGTAATCATCCTTCTCCCATTCTACCATCAAGGCGAAATCCTCACCGTATTCCTTGGCCATTTTATCGCGCAAGTCCGCCTTGATCCAGGCTTTATCGATTTCTTCAATCCGCAGACCTCCCGTCGATCCGGCCTTCATAACCCGTTCGGCCATCCAGGAGGAATGAATCTTCTCGGTACTGAACTGCGTGATATTCTCAAAAACGTCCTTGTCCCCATTTAATGCCGCCTCATAAAGTGCGACGATCGTGTTGTAGGGGCTGCCCCGCATAATATCGGTCAGCGAGACCTGGTCCTGGCCGCCGCCGGAGTTCGCGGATTTCCCCGGCTGTTGTGCAGTCTGGCCGGTTTCCTTTCGCTCGAAGAAGGTAAACTTGCTGCCCTCTTCCAAATCAAGGTCCCGCCGAATTACGCGGTTTTCCTGGTCCCGGCGCTCAACGATCCAGGCCATCGGCTCCGTATCATGGCTCAGACTCCACTCGATGACGACGACTGCTTTTTCCCCGTAAGGGCCAAATTGCTCTTCAATGCGGGCCAAATAAAAGGGGGCTAATTGTTCCTTTGTCGCTTCTTCCAGGGTAATCCCTTCGGCTCCGCCTTTCATCTCAAAAAGTTCCGCCAGGTTCCCCATCGTTTCGCTCGGCGACTCCGCCGTAGAATTTGCGTATCCTTCGGCAATCTTTAAAAAGGTTTCCTGATTCCCCGTACTTGCCGCCCGGTACATGTCCAGGATCGTTTCTCTGGCTCCGGTAACGACGCCGGGATCCTTGGTGGTTTGGGCCGCGGCTTCTTGCGCGGGCGGGTTGGGAGCGCTGCTTTCGGAAGGGGCTTTCTCCTTGGACCCGCAGCCGGCAAACAACCCTGCAATTAATATGAAGCTCAGGCATACTTTACTAGTTCTCATGACTTCCTCCTATAGTCCTATTCGTGCTGCTAAATCATTTATCGGAGAAACGTGGTAAATTGTTAAATGGATTTTTGTTCCTTTGGCTCTCCTTTCGCCATGAACCTGACAGAGATATGCCCTTATTTTCCTCTAGAAAAAAAGGACTTTTTCCTTCAACCTAGAATTTAGGTAACTCGAAAACGGAGAACCACCGTCAAGGGATGGAAAGGGGATGGACGGATGCGGCGTTTTCGAGAGTGGAATACCTTGCGCAATCAAATGCTGGTGGGGTTCCTCGGGGTTATGATCATTATTTTGTGCGTGGTCGGGGTCTTTACCTTCGATTCCGTATCCCGACTGTTAAAAAACAATGCGGAGAAGCATATCCAACAGACGGCGGTGGAGGCCAACGGCCGGCTGGAGGCCGTGCTGAACCAGATCGATTCCTTGACGACGCAGGTCGCCACGAATGCCTATGTCCAGAAAGTACTGCTGAATGAACAGGGGGGAAAGCGGGCGACATTTGCGGAACGCCAGGCCCTGCTCTCCAGCATCAAAATCGTGCAGACCTATGCCGACGGCATCACCTCGGTCGAACTGTACAGCGGCGATAATCGACGGCTGTTTCCGCTTGACGAGGGGCGTCTGGACAAGAAGGTGGGCCAGGAATGGATCGCCAGGGCGAAGGAAGGCAAGGGGCGGATGGTATGGATCGGCAAGGATCCGCTGGAGCCGAACACGGTGCTGGCGATCCGCAGCGTCAGTCTGATGGACCATTGGTTTACGCACGGCGGGTATGTCCTGGTTCGGATGGACCGGGAGGCGTTCAGGCTGAGCGAATCGTTAAGCGGCGATGGCGGTCGTGAGACGATGCTGGTCGTGGGACCGAATTACAGTCTCATTGCCAGCAGCGCCCCGACCTTTAATGCGGGGGCGATCCAGCCGTTGGTGGAGGCGGAAGAGACAGTCGTCTCGATCGGCAAGGAAAAATACATGTTGGTGAAGCAATCTTCCGAAGTAACGGGGTGGATCTTTTTGATTCTGACGCCCGTCAGCGCCATAACGGAGGGGATTTCCGTACTGCGGACGGCTATTCTGATGTCGGCGGGGCTCGGTACGCTGCTGTTTATCGTGCTGTCCTTTCCGATGTCCACGATCATCACCAGGCCGGTGTTCAAGCTGATCAAAACGATGCGCAGCGCCCGGCTGGGCGGTCTGAAGCCGACGACGCGGATTTCGTCGACGATCGAGATCAACGAACTGAATCACACGTACAACCAGATGGTCGAGCATATGAACGAGCTGATCGAGCTGGTTTACGAAAAGGAGCTGATCCAAAGCCGAACGGAACTGAAGGCCCTGCAGGCGCAAATTCATCCGCATTTTTTGTTCAATACGCTGGAAGCGCTTTATTGGTCTTTGCAGGAGAAGCAGGAGGAGGAACTGGCCGAATATGTCATCGCCATGGCGGATTTATTTCGCTATACGATAACGGGACCGAATAAAGAGGAATGGGTCACCTTGGGGGACGAACTGGAGCATATCGAGCGTTATTTGCTGATTATGAAAATGAGGCTCGGCGACCGCATCGCCTGGAGCGTTTCGATGCCGCCGGCTTACGCGGCGGTAAGAATGCCGAAGCTGCTGATCCAGCCGCTCGTCGAAAACGCGATCCTGCACGGCATTGAAGGGCGGATCGGCCCGGGGACCGTGACGATCCGGGTAGAGCCGGCCGGAGACGGGATCCACTTGGGGATCTCCGTCGAAGACGACGGCCGGGGGATGGATGAAGAGACCCTGCGCTCGGTGAACCGTGCGCTGGAGTCCGGCCAATCCCCGCCTTCCAAAGGGACGGGGATGGGAATCTTCAACGTGCGGCAGCGGTTGAAGCTTTACTACGGCCGCCGCGGAGGGCGCGCCGGCGGAGAAACGGAGCGTCCCGGCCGGTTGGAGCCGGGATTGTCCGTCAGCAGCGGCAGCGGCGAAGGGACTCGGGTCACGATAACGATTCCATTGCGGACGGGAGAGGAATGAACATGTGGAGGAGAAAAGTTATTTTAATCGTCGATGATGAACCGAGAACCCGCCAAGGGCTGAAAAATATGCTTGAGTCCTGGAGCGGCGGCCGTTATGAAGTGTTGACGGCGGAGCATGCCCCCCAAGCGATGGAACTGCTGGCCAAAGAGCCGGTTGTGCTGCTGATATCCGATATCCGTATGCCGGAAATTAGCGGGCTGAGTCTGGTGGAGCGTCTTTCCGCGGCCGAAGCGGAGGGGGAGGCGGGGGCGGCATACCGGCCGGCGGTCATTCTGATTTCCGGTTACGCCGAATTCGAATATGCTCAACAAGCGATCCAGCTCGGGGTGGTCAACTATCTGCTGAAGCCGATTCGGAGGGAGAAACTGATCGATACGGTGGAGCGGGCGCTGCAGATCGGCGAGGAGCGAAGTCGGGCGACGCTGCTGGCGCGGATGATGGACCGCAAGCTGCTGGAGGCGGCGGGAGAGCTGAACTCGGTGGCGGAGCCCGTGAAGGAAGCGCTCCGCTATGTGGAGGAGCATCTGGAACAAGGCCTTGGCCTGCGCGATGCGGCGCAGCACGTGCACTTGAACCCGAGCTATTTCAGCGTGCTGTTCAAGGAGCAGATGGGGATGACCTTCATCGAATATGTCACCCGCCTGCGAATCCAGAAGGCGAAGGAACTGCTCCTGCAGACGAAGCTGCCGGTAGGGGAGATCGCGGAGCGCGTCGGATATCAGACAACCAAATATTTTAACAAGGTATTTAAAGAGTACGAAGGACACAGCCCCGGTTCTTACCGGAACGAGGTGAAGGGACAGGCGCCGGAAGTGCCGGGACCGAACGAAGATCCGAATGAACCAAATTAATTGGTATAATTCCCAATCGATATGACCTTGTCTCCCGGCGGTAGGGTGCTACACTGGCTTCAGGAAGGAAGCGCATACATTTTTCCAAGGCGAATAAGGGGGATAGGAAGAAATGAAAAGAAAAATGTTTTCCGTATCCCTGCTTTTGCTGGCGCTGGCCTTGGTACTGGCTGCTTGCTGGGACAAAAACAAAGCCGGACCGGAAGGCTCGCCGGCCACGGACGCAAAGGGATATGAAGCGAGTCAAGGCGCTTCCGCGGACAAGGTGACGATCAAAATGATGCATCTTTGGCCGGATGTTAACAATTCCGCGCAAAACAAGCTGGTCAAACAGATCATCGGCGAATACGAGCAGGCCCACCCGAATGTAAAAATCGAAATCGAAATGCTGGAGAATGAACAGTACAAAAATAAAATCAAGGTATTATCCGCTTCGAACAGCTTGCCGGACGTCGGTTTTACCTGGGCCGCGGGATTCCTGGAGCCCTACGTAAAAGGAAGGCTGTTTGCCCCGTTGGACGATCTGCTTCAGGACGAACTGAAGAACAAGTTCGTGGCCGGAACGACCGAGGCTTACGCTATGGACGGCCAAACCTACGCGCTTCCCGTAGAGCTGAACATCGTGCCGGTCTATTACAACAAGGAGATTTTCGCGAGGTACCGCCTTCAGCCGCCGCAGACCTATGAAGAATTCAAAAACATCATCAGGACGCTGAACGAGCACAATGTAACGCCGGTCGCCCTCGGTTCGAAGGATGCGTGGACCGGATCGATCTGGTACATGTATCTGGCCGATCGAATCGGCGGGCCGGATGTGCAGGATCAAGCGGTTGCCCATAGCAGCTTCAGCGACCCAACCTTATTGGAAGCGGCGAGGGAGGCCCAGGCTCTGGTCAACAGCAACGCGTTCATCAAGGGCTTCAACGGTTTGTCGAATGAAGAAGCGAAGGCCGAATTCATGAATGGGAAGGCCGCCATGTACGCGATGGGGACTTGGGAAGTGCCGAACTATACGACAAACCCGGACATACCGAAAGCGTTTAAGGACAAAATCGGCTTTTTTAAGTTCCCCATCGTCGAAGGCGGTAAGGGAAATGTCAACGATTGGGTCGGGGGCGTCGGCGTCGGATTGTTCGTGTCTGAGAACTCCAAGGTGAAGGAGGACGCCAAGAAGTTCGTCAGCTTTTTTGTGCAGCGGTGGGGGGAATTGTCCGTGACCGATGCGGGCATCATTCCCGGAACGAAGGTGGATACGTCGAGCGTCGAACTGCCCCAGATGTTTAAGGATGTCCTGAACGAGCTTAACAACGCCAATAAGGTCATTCTCTATTTGGATGTGCAGATGAAGCCGGTGGCCTCCGAGGAACATCGGAATCTGATTCAGGCGCTGCTGGGCAACGCCTTGACGCCGGAGGAGTTCGTCAAGAAGCAGGAAGAGGTCTTGAAGGCCGGAAAATAAACCGCCGCACGGTGGAGCCGATGCCCGGAAGGGCGCTCGGCTCTTTTTATGTTCTCTTGTCAGATTATTCTGTTCATTTATTTCATTATCATATTATAATCACTTTAGACAGCAGGTGAAGACAGGAGTGAGTGCGTTGGTTATGGTGGGCATCTATAATTACTACATTGTTGCGCTATCATGTTTGATTGCCGTATTAGCTTCGTACTCTGCGCTAAATATTACGTCGCGGATTTCCCGGGCAAGCGGAGGAATCCGCTTTTTTTGGACATTGGCCGGGGCGTTCGTTATGGGTACGGGGGTCTGGGCTACCCACTTTGTAGGCATGCAGGCGGTGCATTTGGGGATGGAAGTGAGGTATGATTGGTGGCTGACCGTCTTTTCGATGTTCGCAAGCATGATGTCCTCTTGGATTGCTTTTTACATCACCTTGCCCAAGAAGGTCGGCTGGAAGGCCTTGATCCTCGGCAGCGGCGCGATGGGCGGCGGGATCGTGCTGATGCATTACATCGGGATGGAAGCGATGATTATGCCGGCCCGGCTGGAATATGATCCCCTATACGTGGCGCTGTCCGCCGCGATTGCCGTAGCCGCCTCCTTGGTGGCATTGATGTTGTTCCTCCGCTTCCGCTATCAGCCGAAGGGAAGCGGGATGAAATGGGCGGCCGCCCTGACCATGGGGGCGGCGGTGTGCGGGATGCATTATACGGGAATGAAGGCGTCCCGCTTCCTGGGTCATCCCGGGATGAAGATGACCAACGAACCTACCGTGGACATGTTATTGCTGTACGGAGTTACCGTGATCATCCTCATCATCCTGTTTATTTCCTGGACGGCGATATTCCTGGACCGCTTCGTTCTCGAAAGCATGGCTTATCGCGACACGGTCACCGGACTGCCGAACCGGAATGAAATGAACCGCTTTTTTAATACGATTTCGGACCGGGATAGCCTGGGGGTCTTGTTCCTGGATCTCGACCAGTTCAAAGCGATCAATGACACGCTGGGGCATCCCGTGGGGGATCTGATGATCGGTCATGTGGGCCGCAGGCTGCTCCGGTTTGCGGGCGATGGCCGGGAGGTGTTCCGAATCGGCGGGGATGAATTTTTGTTTATCGTCTCCCCTTGCGACGAGGACCGGGCCAGGCGGCTGGCGGAGCATATTTTGCAATGCGTGAAGCAGGTCTATTTTATCCAAGGAAATGAACTATACATAACCGCAAGTATCGGAATCAGTCTCCGTTCACCGCATATGACGGACGGCTCCTTTCTGCTCAAATCGGCGGACACGGCCATGTACCGCGCAAAGTCGGCGGGGAAGAACCGGTACTGTTTCTACAGTAATGAAATGGAACTTCAAGAGATTCGGAGAATGGAACTCGAGAAGGATTTGAGAAAAGCGCTGGACAACCGGGAATTTTATTTGGTGTATCAGCCGAAATGGAGCGTCAAGGAAAACCGGCTGGTCGGGTGGGAAGCTTTGATCCGGTGGAGCCATCCCCGTTTGGGGACCGTGTCCCCGGGAGAGTTCATCCCGATTGCGGAGGAGACGGGCTTGATCGTTCCGATGACACGCTGGTCTTTGAAGCAGGCCTGCCGTCAATGCGTCGCCTGGGTGTCTCGCGGCATTCTTCAGCCGGTTTCGGTCAATTTGTCGGTCGGCATGTTCTGGACGGGGAGCCTGCATAGCATGATCAGCAGCGCGCTCGACGAGTCCGGTCTGGATCCCTGCCTCCTGGAGCTGGAGATTACCGAATCCATGGTATTGCATGATATTCATGAGATTATCCGGCAGATCGAAAGGCTGCGCGAGATGGGCGTTCGCATTTCCATGGATGATTTCGGCAGCGGATATTCCTCGATCGGTCTGTTGGACAGGATTCCGTTGGACGCGCTGAAACTGGATCGCCTGTTTACTAACGATCTGGAAACGCCGACGAAGCGGGCGATCATCAGCGCCATTATTCAGATGGCCGGAAATCTTCATCTGGATGTGATCGCCGAGGGAGTGGAGAACGAGGAGCAGGTTTCCTTTTTGACCGAGCTCGGCTGCCATGTGATGCAGGGGTATTATTACGGCAAACCGATGCGGGTGGAACAAGTTGACGAATGGATGCTTCGGAAAGGCATTTTATCCTCATGATCCTCATCGGAATCCCTCTTGTGCCAGGCCAAAAAGCAGGAAAAAACCGGACCGTCCTGCATGTACCCGAAAAAGGTTCATAAAGCGGGACAACGTCCGGTTATTATCATAGACGGATTCTTTATCCGACGGGCCATTCTTCTCCACCCGTCAGGTATTTCTCGGTAAGGATTCTCAGGAGCTGAATGCCGACCTCGTTATGCCCGCCCTCGGGAATGATGAGGTCGGCATATTTTTTGGATGGCTCGATAAACGCTTCGTGCATCGGCTTCACCGTGGCCAGATACTGTTGGTAAATCGAATGAATCGAGCGGCCCCGCTCCTCCATATCCCGCAGCACGCGGCGCAGCAGACGGACATCGGCATCCGTGTCAACAAACACTTTGATGTCCAGCAGCTTGCGCAGCGGTTCGTCATAGAGGACGAACAAGCCCTCGACGATGGCGATCCGGTTGGGCTGGAGCAAGACGGTTTCCGAGGTCGAGCGGGTATAGTCGGTGAAATTGTAGACCGGCGCGTGGGCAGGCAGCCCCTTTTTCAGCAATTGAAGATGTTCGATCAGCAGTTCATTGTCGAAAGCGAAAGGGTGATCGTAATTGGTCAGCAGCCGTTCTTCCATGGTCAGGTCCGCCTGGTCTTTATAGTAATTATCCTGGGATATAAATGTGACTTTGTCCGAGCCGAGCTGCTCGATGACAGAGCGGGCCACCGTGGTTTTTCCCGAACCGGTGCCGCCGGCGATTCCGATAATCAGCATGCGATTTTGTTAACCTCCTAGGCAATTTCCCGTTGAACATTCCGTTATTGTAGCACAGCGGGCGTTTTTTTTCATCTTGTCTTCCAATAGACGAGGGCCGCCGGATTATATTAAATCTGCCCAACGGCAGGCGTTTCTTATGCGGGGTTGGCTTCGACGACCGACTTCGCTATACTAATTAGATATACATAAGAGAGGAGTTACTAGAAAATGAGATTTAAAAAATGGACAGCCTCGCTGTTATCCATGATCATGTCGCTGGTTGTGCTCGTCCCTGCGACTTCGGCTGCGCCGAATACGGTATCGGTTAAAGTGGACGGAGAATGGGTACAGTTCGGTGAACATGCGCCTGTCATCGACCAAGGATCGACCCTGGTTCCCGCGGAAGAGATCTATAAAGCTCTGAAACTGAAGCCGGAGCAACAAGCCCAAAACGTTTCGGGCTCCAAAACGGTGGACGGCGTCACGTACCTCCCGGTCCGTTCGTTCGGGGAAATTTCCGGTTACGATGTACACTGGGGCGCCTCGGAGCGCGCCGTTTATATTTGGTCCAAGCAACCGGCGGCCGCCAGCGGCCGCGGCTTCCTGTGGGAAGTCGAAAATGCCGGAAATAAAGTTTACCTGCTGGGAACCATGCATGTCGCGGACGATAGCTTCTATCCGCTCGACCCTGCGATTGAAAGTGCCTTTGCCGAAGCGGATAACCTCGGAGTCGAAGTCGACGTGACCAAGGGGTCTTCTCCCGAGATGCAGAAGCTGCTGTTGGATCTGGGGACTTATCAGGACGGAACCACTTTGAAGGACCATATTTCCGAGACAACTTACGCGAAATTGGCCAAATTCCTCACCGAAAACGGGATGGAACGGGATGCGTTCGATCCGTTCAAACCTTGGGTGGTCGAAATGACACTCCAGACCCTGCAGGCCAGCAAGAGCGGGTATCAAGGACAAGTCGGCATCGATTACTATTTCGTTTCGAAAGCTATGGAGCGTAAAATTCCGGTTATCGAACTCGAAAGTTATGAATCGCAGCTGGGAATGTTCAACGAGTTCTCTCAGGAACTGCAGGAAGCCAATCTCTTGACCACGCTGAACAGTCTCCAGGCGGTAGACGACAGCGTAAACTCGATGGCCGAAATGTGGAAAACCGGCGATGATCAAGCGCTGATCGAAATGGTTAATGCCATTAAATCCAGCGGCGACGAGTACTACAAAGCCATGCTCGTGGATCGCAATGTTAAAATGACCGAGAAAATCGAAGGTTATTTGAAAGGAAAGGACTCCTCGACGTACATGATCGCTGTGGGCGCGGCTCATATGCTCGGCGAGAAGGGCATCGTAACCTTGCTCCAAGAAAAAGGCTACACCGTTACGCGTAAATAATTTGAAAGAACCCTTGCCTCGGTGATGAGGAGGGGTTCTTTTTTTGTGCTGTGGGAGAGCCCGGGATAGCCGGAGGCAGATCAGGGATAGGTTCGGGGGTGGTCGGAATAGGTTCGGGGTAGGTGGGGAGTTCGGGATAGGGTCGGGAGTTTCGGGATAGGTCGGGAGTTCGGGATAGGTCGGGAGTTCGAGATAGGTCGGGATCGTCCGAGCTAGGCCTGTCAGTGAGAATTCCTGCAAATCTGCAGGTTTTTTTCTCATATGGAGCCCCGATGGAAAAATTGATGCAAATCTGCAGCTTTTATCGGGAAATAGCATCCTGCGGCCCCAGCCGCCTGAAAATTCCTGCACATTTGCATCTTTTTGAGCGGAAGTCTAGATGGCTGGCGAAAATTCCTGCAGATTTGCATCTTTTTGTGCATGAGCGCCTCCTTGCGCCAAGTCGGGATAACGAGACGGAGCACTTGGAGCGGCGGGTAGCGGGGCAGGCATACAGTTAAAAATCAGCAGGGCCGCCGGACAACTGGTCTTTTAGCGGGGTACGAATTTTGACCTCGGAAAAAATAATGTTGGTGGAGGGAGCGGTAAACGAGGCGATTCGGTCTACAAACTCCTCGATCTCCGCCAAGTCTTTGGCGTACAAATGTACGAAGAAGCAGGCCTTCCCCGCGGTCCGCCAACAGCCAAGGACACGGGGATGATCCTGAATAAGATTCCGGAGCCGTTCGTAATCTCCATTCCGCACAGTAATTTCCATGATGCATTCCAGTCCGAAGCCAAGCCGTTTCCGGTTCAGGCGGATCGTGTAACCCTCGATGATCCCCTCGCTTTCCAGACGGCGTACCCTCTCGGTGACGGAAGGTGGGGACAGATTGACCTTTTTGGAGAGTTCCCGCATGGACAGCCGGGCGTCTACAGCCAGTTCGTTCAGGATGGCGATATCGATTTCGTCAATTTTCATATGAAACCTCTTTTTCTATAAAATGATTATATATGATCGGAAAACCCATATGATTAATATCAATTATAATTCATTCGCCCCCGGTTGGTATATATAATCAAAATAAATCCAAAGGGGGTATTTTTTATGCCAAGAATTGCTTATTCCGACCGGGGAGACACGCCGTTTCAGAGGCTGTTGGGACATAATGAGGCGATCTTGACGGAGTGGACTAGACTCGAGGAAACGTTCTATTCCGCGGGAACGCTGGATCGGAACTTAAAGGAGCAGGTTCGCCGCACACTTGCGTTCGGCAACGGCTGCGAGTACTGCCAGGCCAAGGGCCGGGCTGACGCGAGCCAGGAGGACATGCGCACCAGCCTCGCGGTCGGGTTCGCGGAGCTGTTTCTGAAGGACCGCGGCGCCATAGGGGAAGCAAGCTTTAACATCCTGCGGGAGCTGTTCACCGAGCAGGAAATAGCCGAGCTCTGCGCTTATATTTGCTTCACCACGGGCTCCCAGTTGTTCGGGGCGATGATGGACTTGAAGCCGGAAGGCCCGGCGGGGAGTGAGGGGGCTTAAAGGGAGAAATTCCCGTTAATTCGGAGGCGAACCGCCGCAGCTCACAATTAGCTGGAAAACCTCCAGCAAATCTGCGGGCAGAGGCCTCGTTCGCCCCTTTTGGGCGGTATTATCGGGATAATTTCCAGCTAAGTTCACTAGCGTTGCATGAACCCGAGGGGTCTAATGGCCGTAACCGCCACCTTTTGAAGCCGGGCGGGTGGATAACGGCCTTTTGCGGCGCTATTTTGTCGAACTTGGCTCTTTGCTGTGAAATAGCGGTCTTTTGGGGCCTTATTTTGAAAAAAAGCGGGCCAAAACCTGATTTCTGTACTCGCACCAGAGAAATAAGGCCCTTTTTAGCCGCTATTTTTCCCGAAAAAGCATATCTGGGCGAAATAGCAGCCCAAAATGCCGCTATCATAACGGGCGGTAAGTGAGATGGCGGGGGCGGCAGCACCATGTCAGGTTTGATGCAACGCCAGTGAGCTAAGTTATGTCCTATGGACGTAACGAGCTAAATTAACGGGAGAAACTTCCGTTAACGCTGGATTGAGCCACCTAAATATTAACATTTTCACCTGTCCCACCCGATAAATGAAAAGATAAATAATTCATTAACAGATTTTGGATGGTGGGAGGAAGCTATGAGAATGAGGCAAGGAATGGATAGGTTGTGGTGGCTTGCCTGCATCGTGCTGTTCGTTTTGATTACGGGATGCCAGTCGGGGGAGAACGGCAATGCAAATCCTGTTCAAGGGAAGGAGCAGGGCCTTACTTTGTTGCGCGAGCCGCTTAAAACGGTCGGGAGCAAGGACGGGACGGTTCAAATTTCCGTTCCGGAGTCTTGGTGGTTGGATGAAGGGGACCATACCTACGGAAGTACCCGTCTTGTACTTCACGGCTATGGAACAAATCGAACTCTTGTAACTTTAAGCATTATGCAGGAACTTCGCGCGGATGCTAGCGAAGGAATGACTCTCGAAGTATGGGAGAAAGAGTTGGATAAAGAGTATGCGAGTGTTGATGTACAAGTCGTCCAAACCGTAGAGATCGATGGGGTTACGGCAAAAGAGAGATATATCATGCGAATACATAATAACGCAACGGAATATGTAATGCAGACATTTTTAGAAAAGGAAGATGCATTTTACTTAATAGAAATTACCGGCCCGGAGGCGTCTTCTCACCCAAAAGAGGAGTCCCGGAAACTAATGTCGACGTTTAAAGTTCTGAAACCTGCGGAGAAGGAGCAATTTATAGAATATCAAAGTGAAACGATCGTTAATAATGATCAATCCTTGCAAATCAAGGTCCCTTTGAAATGGAACAAGATGAGGACCCCGTATGATCAAGTCGCCGAGTTTATACTGCACGACGACAGGAATGCCCAATTATTAGTTGCTAGGGTGTTCGAGTCGAAAATGACGGAAGGGAAAGAACCTGAGGCGATTGTCAATGAGAGGTTCGATTCTCTTCAACTAGTGGGACACGGTGAGAAGACCGGCTGGAGAAATCTTACCATTGACGGTCAGCCGGCGTACCAGTTGGAAGGAAGAACGGAGTTGGAGGGGGAAAAGCGAGGAGTACTGATGACAGGGCTAAAAAAAGGGAACGCTTATTATTTTTTAACGGTCACATGCCCACCCGAAGATTTTGTTTCACACAAAAGGGAGTATAAACGTATTGTGGATTCCTTCAAAGTGCTGAAAGAGGTAGAAGAACCAAACCTTTCATTTGACTTCAGTAAGGAAAAATCCAAGGTATTCAAAAATAAACGTGCTTCAATGAAGGTCGAGCTTACCGAGGTATGGAAAGAATTTAAGCTGTTTGATGATGGTGAGATTGAGCTGCGTCACGATGGCAGCGACAACACCCTTTTTACGGCATATGCCGAAGACGCCGCTGGACTCGAATCCGTAACAATGGAAGATGCTTACCAACTCTATATCGAGAGTTTAGCGCTGGAAAATCCCAGTTGGACCAAGCCCGAACCCATCAACATCAAAGGTTATGAAGCGATTTATTTTAAAGGAACTGGAATCTTCAATGGGAGAAGGGCGATGGTAATCATGGCGATTACCCGCTCATCACGTCAATTTACCCAAATGATGTTTATAGGGGAGCAGGATTTTATGGAAGCTAACGAGGATTGGTTTAAAAAAGCTCTGACCACATACAAGGAAACTCTGGACTAACCGTGAAATCTTCCCCACTCGGTACGCAGGGATGGCGCTCAGCCATCCCTTTTGTTGCGCCAGGCCATTTGCAAAACGGGCGGAAATGAAACGCGGTAGAGCCAGCTCACGATTCGGGTGGACAGCCACTGGCAGAGCAGCGCCTGGATCACGATCTGCCAGTTGATCACAACGGCCGTAAGGAGGAAGATGAAGCCGTTCATCCAGAACAGGGCTTTGCCGGGATCCACTTTCTTCTGTTTGGAAAGGGCGAGCGCGACGAATCCGATCCCGCCGTTGGACACTCTTTGCTTGAGCAGAAGGGTAATGCCGAGGCCGAGAAAGATGGAGCCGATCAAGAGGTCGAGCCAGATGTTCTCGAAGGGAGAGCGGAAGTAAACCTCGAAGAAATTGACGGATACCGCGGTCGTCGTGATGACGCCGATCGTGCCCACCGCGCTGATTTTACCCAGATACTGTATCGAAGTGATCAGAAAGAGAAAGTTCATCAGCCATAACCCGATGCTCATCGGCAGTTGAAACCAGTAGTTCAGCAGCACCGCGAGACCCGCGGCCCCGCCGGAGGGAATGGCGTGTGGAAATAAAAAGACGGCCATGGCAAACCCCTGAATCATGGAGCCGGCAAAAATCATGGAGCCTTTTTGGAGAGAACGGCGAACAAGATAGGCTTTGGTTCTGCGTGTTAATAAATTCACAAGGGACCATCCTTTATTCGAGATGAAGGCATTGGTTCGGGCCAGTCCTACAGCCTGCTTGTCACAAGTGTATGCTGGCCGGACATCGAACATGCCTTCAATCCATGGAACCGGATGTTCCAACTACCACGCATTTATTTTCAGAGCTGAGGGTAGATCTCCTCCCAAACGGCGTTCAAGATCCCCTGCATATTTTCTTCCTGACTGTTGATGGCGACCACCGCATCCCGTTCGGGAAGGACGATGCAGAATTGTCCGTACATGCCGTCGGCCCGGTAGGCCCCGTGCGTGCAGCGCCAAAATTGATAGCCGTAACCGGCCCCCCAGTCACCGCCGTCTTCGGGCGTGGCGACCTGCTTGCTCGTCGCCAGATCGATCCAGGCGGCGGAGACTAGTCGTCGGCCTTTCCACACCCCCCGGCGCAGCAAAAACTCCCCAAACCGGCTCAATTCTTCGGTGGTTAAATACAATCCGGTGCAGCCGAGCGTTCGGCCAAGCGGACAGGTATCCCAACGCACGTCATCGATTCCCATAGGTTCGAACAAGCGGGGGACCAGGTAATCCTTCACCGTCTGCCCGGTTACGGCCTCCAGCATGGCCGAAATCATATAGGTATCCCCGCTGCTGTATGTGAACAATTCCCCGGGAGGTCGGTCCAGCGGCCGGGATAAATAATGCTTCACCCAGTCGGGCTCCTCCAGCACGGCTCTCTCCTCATAAGTTAAAGGCGGGGTATCATGGCCGCTGGACATCCGCAGCAGATCGATCAACCGGATTTGTGCGGGATCCAGGGCTTCGGAGGCGCAGGAAGCCCGATCCGAACCGGCCTCGGGAAACACGTCTCCGATCCGCGTATCCAAATCCAGCCGTCCTTCCTCAAGGGCGAGGCCGACCGCCATACTCGTAAAAGATTTGCTGACGGAATGCTGTAAACGACGAATGTCGTCGGCACCCGCAAAATTTTCCGCCCCTACCGCCTCGCCATGCTGCACTACGCGAACGGAAAAAACATGAAGCCCTTCACGCTCAAGCCTTGCCTGAAACGCGGACAGATTCAGCGCCATCTTGGTTCCTCCTTTATGAGACACTCCAATCCGAATAAAGAAAGGATATTAAGTATAGGGAAACGTTTCCCTATACTTTTCTGTGGTTTATCTAAGACGATCGTAAAGGAGCGCCGCAAAAATGTCAATAACATGCCAAGCTGCGGGGGAACTCATTGGAAAATGGTGTAAATCAACTTTGTAAGCGCATTAAATCAAGAGACCCGCTTTAAAAATTGATTATTGACAACTCGGAAACATCGGGTGCATAATGTTATCCATCGAAAGAATGTCTTGCCATGGGCTGGATTTACCCTGAACGGGAAACGTTTCCCGAAAACAATGGAAATCCTGAAATCCCCGATCCACCCAGGTGGGATAAGGCATTATAGCAGAGGTGGTCCGTAAGAAAATGAATATAAAAGACATTGCAAGGCTCTCCGGAGTTGGCATTTCCACCGTTTCCAGAGTTTTAAATAATACGGGATTTGTAAGCGATGCCACCCGGACCAAAGTGATGGAAGTGGTAAAGAAGTACAACTATATCCCTAACAGCAGCGCACGCAACCTGAAGATGACGCAGTCCAACACGATTGCGCTTATGGTTAAAGGGATATCCAACCCGTTCTTTTCCAACATGATTAAAGAAGTCGAACGCCAGGTGAACCTCCGGGGCTGTCCGCTGCTGATCCAACATGTCGAAGACGGCAGCGACGAGATTAACGCGGCGCTTCAACTGGTCAAAGAGAAAAATTTGTACGGCGTTATTTTTATGGGGGGAACCTACGATCACTCCGAAGAGAAGTTCCGGCAGCTCAATATTCCCTTCGTTCTGACCACAATCACGACGACCCAGGAAGTGGATCCCACGGTCTTCTCCAGCGTCATCATCGACGATGTCCAGGAGGCCTACAAGGCGACAAGTTACTTGATTTCCCTGGGACATACGAAGATCAGCTTCCTGGCCCGGTTTCCGCTTGTACAGCATACGACGGGGAACCGGCGGCTGCTCGGTTACATCAAGGCGCTTGAGGAGCATGGCATTCCTTACGACCCTTCCCTGGTCGAGGATTGCGAGTACAGCCCAAGCTCGGGATTCACCGCCACGAAACGGCTGATGAACAAGAACAAAGATATGACCGCGGTGTTCGCGGCCTCGGATACGATCGCGATCGGGGCGGCCAAGGCGATTCTTTCCTCGGGTTTGTCCATCCCGGGCGACATTTCGGTCATCGGCTTCGACGGGATCGAGATGGCGGAGTACTACCACCCTTCCTTGGACACCATCAGCCAGCCGGGGGTAGATATGGCGAAGGCCAGCGTGGAAATCCTGTTCGACCTGATTACGGGTCAGTCGACCAACAAGCATGTCGTGTTTGATTCCGTGCTGGTCAAGCGGGGGTCCTGCAAGAAAATCGGCAAATAACGGATCGGCAAGGAAAAGGAGAGGAGCAAGCAGATGGCGCTTTTAACCGTGGAAACAGGTTCTCCTACGCTGCGGATGACGACATCCATTCATGTCATATCGCCTTGCGACGCGGGCAGGCAGGATGGGGGGACCCTCTATCTCCTGCACGGAGCCGGCGACGACGCCAGCACCTGGCACAGGCTGACCACGATCGAGCTTTATGCGCAAACTTACGGCTGCACCGTGATCATGCCGGAGGTGAATCGCAGCTACTATACCGACATGGAGTATGGGCTCGATTATTTCACCTATCTCACGCAGGAGCTGCCGGAGCTATGCGCCCGGATGCTGAACCTGGATACGGACCCCGCCAAAACCTATGTGGCCGGGCTCTCGATGGGCGGGTACGGAGCGCTGAAGTGCGCGCTGACCTTCCCCGAGAAATATGCCAAGGCGGTCTCGCTCTCCGGCGTCACCGATATCCGGGAACGCTTGCGGGATCCGGACATGCCCCCGGGGATGATCAAGGAGATGAAGGCGGTGTTTGGAGAGCGCCTGGAGGTCAAGCCGGAGCAGGATTTATACGCTTTGGCCGACACGCTCGTCCGGGAGAACAAAAGGCTTCCTTCCCTGCTCGCCTGCTGCGGGTCGGAGGATCCGTTTTGCGGAATGAATCGCGCTTTTGCCTCCTACATGGAAAAGTCACCTTTTGATTTCAGGTATGTCGAAACCCCGGGAACGCATGAATGGCGTTTTTGGGAGGAACATTTAAAAACCGCTTTTGACTTCCTGTATCACAAATAGATTCTAGTAGAGCGAGGAGATGCAAAATTGAAACCGGCAGCCGCAGTACCTCAGAATAGCCGCACCGGCGGGAATAAGCTGGGAACGTATTTCAGACAAATTTGGAAACACCGGATGACTTATACGCTTCTGATTCCCGGCTTGGTATGGCTCGTGCTATTTGCTTACATGCCGATGGGAGGTTTGTCCCTGGCCTTTAAAGACTTCAAGGCGAACCTGGGAATATGGGGCAGCCCTTGGGTCGGGTGGGAGAACTTCGAGTATGTGTTCCGGGATCCCGCCTTTATCGACGCGGTGTGGAAAACGCTTGCAATCAACGTCACCAAGCTGATCATTCAGTTTCCTTTCCCGATCATGCTGGCTCTGCTGCTGAATGAGCTCCGCATGAGCCGTTATAAAAAAGTGATGCAAACCGTATTTACCTTCCCGCATTTTTTGTCCTGGATCGTCGTTTCGGGGATCGTGATCAACGTCCTCTCTCATGACGGGCTGATCAACAGTGCCTTGACCTTGTTCGGGGCGCAGCCCATCAACTTTATGGGCTCGGAAAAACTGTTCGTGCCGATGGTCATCGTGACGGACATATGGAAGTCCGCGGGGTGGGGGGCCATCATTTATTTGGCGGCCATTTCGGGGATCGATATGGACCAGTACGAATCCGCGCAAATTGATGGGGCGACCCGGCTGCAGCAGCTGTTCCGGATCACGCTCCCGAATATTTTGCCAACCATTACCGTCATGTTCATTCTATCCGTCGGCGGCTTGATGTCCTCGGGCTTCGATCAGATCTTTAACTTGATGAACGCCGCCACGAAGAATGCGGCAGAGGTGCTTGACGTCTACATCTACCGGATTACGTTCCAATCCGCCACCGACTTCTCGTTCTCCTCCGCGGTCAGCTTGTTCCGGTCCATTATCAATATGGCGCTGCTGCTGATTGCCGACCGGGCGGCGAAGTGGATGGGCGGCGACGGGCTGTTCCGATGAGAAAGGAGTGCGAACGATGATACAGAAACGCAAATTTTCCTGGATGGATGCCATCATCTTTGTTTTGTTGACCTTGGGGGCCTTGGCCATCCTCATTCCTTTCTGGAATGTCGTCATGATTTCGTTTTCGACGCAAAAGGAATACGCCGACCATCCATTGATGATCTTCCCGAGCCAACCTACCTTGGACAATTACAGACAGCTTTTTGAGAAGGGAGGGATCGGCACCGGCTATCTCAATACCCTTAAACTTCTGCTGCTTGGCCTGCCGCTCAGCCTGTTCCTGACGACCAGTATGGCCTACGGGCTGAGCCGGACGGGATATCCGGGGAAAAAGCCGATTTTCTTCCTCGTCTTGTTCACGATGATTTTTAACGGGGGGATTGTCCCGCTGTACCTGATCATGAAGGATTTGAACCTGACGGGCAGCCTGTGGTCGGTCGTCCTGGCCGGCGGTTTCAGCGCCTTCAACATGATTTTGATGATGAACTACTTCCACACCCTGCCGGAGTCGTTGATGGAATCCGCGCGGCTGGACGGTGCGGGAGAGTGGAAAATCCTGTTCTCGATTATTCTTCCGCTATCGGCGCCGATCGTCGCCACAATTACGTTGTTTTACGGCGTGGCGATCTGGAACGGCTGGTATGACGCGATGATCTTCCTCCGGAAAGCCGAGCAGATGCCGCTGCAGAACGTGCTGCGCAGCATCATCGTGGAGTCGCAACTGAACACGTCCAACGCGGCCAGTCTGGATGCCTCGGCGGGTCAGAGATTCTCGATGGGGATGAAAATGGCGGCGGTTTTCGTCACCATGGTGCCGATCATGTGCTTTTTCCCGCTGCTTCAAAAGCATTTCGCCAAAGGGGTTATGACAGGGGCTATCAAGACCTGATTCATACACATAAAATTCTCGCTTTGCAACTACTTAAAAAAACAGGGAGGTCAAAACATGAAAGCAACCCAATGGCTTTCGATCAGAAGAATTATGGTTTTATCGCTGTGCATCGTCCTGATGGCGGTGACGGCCGCTTGTTCCAAAGGGGAAGGTAACAGCGGAAACGGCGGAAATGCGCAAGGCTCGAATGCAAGCTCAGGCGGCAATGCCAAAGACGGCTACGACAAGAAACTGAAAATTTCTTTGGCCAGTACGATCAAACTGGAAAAACCCGACGTGCTGGATAACGAATTCCATAAATATTGGTCGGACAAGTTCAATTTGGAGTGGGACTACAACTATGTGGAATGGGATTCCTGGCCGGAAAAGCTCCGCCTGTGGATCAACTCCGGCGACTTGCCCGATGTAGCCAGCTGGAACTATGTGCATGGCGACGCCATTAACTATATCGAACAAGGGTTATTATACAAGCTCCCGGACGACTGGAAAGAGCGCTGGCCAAACGTAGCTGCGGCCTATAAACAAACCGGGCTCGGCGAAAAGCTGGAGGAGTTGACCGGCGGAACTTACGTATTGCCGAAGCCGGTGTATTTCGAGAACAAGCCGGCCGATCCGCTGTTGAACCAAATTGGGGTCATCGGCCTGCGTAAAGACTGGGCCAAGGCTGTCGGTTTTGAACTCAAAGACGCTTATACCGTCGGAGAACTGATGGAATACGCCCGGCTGCTTAAAGAAAAAGATCCTGGCAAGGTAGGCAATAAACTGGTGCCGATTTCTTTCGACATCAACGATTCGCTGACCAACATCATCATGGCAAACAGCGCGCATTCCCGCGTAGAATCGGCCTTCTATAAAGGCGCAGACGGCAAGTATCAATGGGGTCCCGCCAACGAGGAAACTTTGAACGCGTTGAAGCAGTATCAAGCCGCATACAAAGAAGGATTGCTCAGCCCCGAATTCTATACATGGAAAAGCCAGGAGGCCAGCCAGAAATTCTCCATTAACGGCGTAGCCGGTATCACAAGTATTGGCGGTCTGGCTTCTTACAGACAGGATATCGATACGCGGATGAGAGAGAACCTGGGCCTCGACAGCTCGGAAGTGGTGCACACGGCGATCGTGCTCGGCGATGACGGGAAGTACCGTAACCTGGAGCAAGCGAACTTCTGGTCGAGCATTATTTTCTCGCCGAACATCAGCAAAGAGAAATTCGAACGCGTTATGGATTTGATGGACTATTCGATCAGTCAAGAAGGACAGCTTCTGCTGAATATGGGATTTGAAGGAAAAGACTGGAAGTATGACGAGAACAAGGAACTCGTCAGCCTGCTTCCGGAAGGAACGACCTTGGAGAAGAAATACCCTAGCCGCTTCGAAGGCCTTTATCTGCTGGGCGACGACTTCAGCGTCGTGAACCCGGCGATCAAGAAAGAATTCCGCGAAAGAGCGGTCAAGCACTATCAAGACAAGGCGAAGCTCAGTACGGAAGGCGGAGCGATGGCCGAGTACGATTGGGATGTACAATTGTATGACTCCAAGGCCAAAAATCAGGCCGGCTTCGACTACGCCACAGAATACACCAACCTGATCTTGCAGGAAGGGGATCTGGAAGCGAACTGGAAAGCATGGGTGAACAGCAAAATGTCGCTCGTGCAACCGGTGCTCGACGAATTGAACAGCCTGAAGAAATAGGCAGCAGGCCAAGAACCCGGCGTGGGTTTCCCGCACCGGGTTCTTCCATTCATTGGCGCGCTGCGAATCAAAACATAAGCAAAAGCGATGGAGGACTAGACATGGACAATCAGCAGCTGCTTACAATGGTGACGCAAATGACACTGGAGGAAAAGGTTGCTCAGCTGATGCAATTGGCGGCTCCGTTCTTTGAAGGGGCGGAGGGAGAAGGGCAAATCACGGGTCCGATGAAATCGATGGGCGTGACGGAGGAGATGGTGCGAAACAGCGGTTCGGTGCTGGGGTACGCGGGCGCCGAAGGAACAATCGCCGTTCAGAAAGCGCATTTGAAAAAGAACCGGCTGGGCATTCCTCTGCTCTTTATGGCGGACATTGTGCATGGCTTCAAAACCATATTCCCGATCCCGCTGGCGATCGGCTGCTCCTGGGATCTTCCGCTGGCCGAGCGGAGCGCGGAAATCGCCGCCCGGGAAGCCGCGGTCTCCGGCGTTCACGTGACCTACGCGCCGATGGTCGATCTCGTCCGCGACGCCCGGTGGGGAAGAGTCATGGAGTCGACGGGGGAAGACCCTTACCTGAACAGCGAGCTCGCACGGGCTTTCGTGCGCGGCTTCCAGGGCCAAAATCTGCGGGAGGATGTACAGCGGGTGGCCGCCTGCGTGAAGCATTTCGCCGCTTACGGATTGTCCGAGGGCGGGAGAGATTACAACACCGTGGACCTGTCGGAATGGCAACTGCGCGAGTATTACCTTCCGGCTTACCGGGCCGCCCTGGACGAGGGCTGCGAGATGGTTATGACCTCCTTCAATACGGTCGACGGCGTACCGGCAAGCGGAAACACCAGACTGATGCGGAAGCTGCTGCGGGAGGAGTGGGGCTTTGACGGCGTCCTGATTTCGGATTGGGGCGCGGTGAAAGAATTGATCCCGCATGGGGTGGCCGAAGATGAAGCGGAAGCCGCCTATAAGGCGATACAGGCAGGGGTAGATATAGAAATGATGACCTCCTGTTACGTCCATCATCTGCCGCGGCTTGTCCGGGAGGGACGCGTGGAGGAGGAAATTATCGACGAGGCGGTGCTGCGCATATTGCAGTTGAAGGAGAGGCTGGGCCTCTTCGAGCGGCCGCACCGCGGGGCGGATCCCGAGGCGGAGAAAGAAATCGTCTTCTGCGCCGAACACCGGGCCGCCGCGCGAGAGCTCGCCGAGAAATCGTGCGTGCTGCTGAAGAACGAGCGCGGCGTCCTGCCGCTGGCCCGCGGACAGCGGGTGGCCCTGGTCGGGCCGTTCGCGCAGAGCGGCGACATCCTGGGGCCGTGGTCGTGGACCGGATCGCGCAAGGATGCGGTCCGGCTGGACACGGCCATGAAAGCGGCCGCCGCGGAGCCGGGCGACATCTCCGTGGCCGAGGGCTCGGGCATCGAGGCGATGACGGAAGCCCAATGGGCGGAGGCGGCCCGCGCCGCCGCCGACGTGGACGTCATCGTGCTCGCCCTCGGCGAGTCGTCGGAGATGAGCGGGGAAGCGGGCAGCCGCGCGGATATCACGCTGCCGGCGGCGCAGCTTGAGCTGCTTCGGCGCATGAAGGCGCTCGGCAAGCCGGTGGCCGTCGTGCTGTTCAACGGCCGGCCGCTGGACCTGCGCGGCGTGTACGACACCGCCGACGCGGTGCTGGAGGCCTGGTTCCCGGGCAGCGAAGGCGGCGCGGCGATCGCCGCCCTGCTGTACGGGGACGCCAACCCGTCCGGCCGCCTCAGCATGTCTTTCCCGGCCGCGGTCGGACAGATCCCGGTTTACTACAACCATTTCAGCACCGGCCGCCCGCTCGGCGCGCCGGATGCCCAAGAGCGCTATGTTTCGCATTACCTGGACCTTCCGAACGAACCGCTCTTGCCGTTCGGTTTCGGGTTGAGCTACACGACGTTCATTTACGGCAAGCCGCAATTGTCCGGGAAAATCATGACGCCGGACCGACCCCTGGAATTATCGGTGGTGCTGACGAACGCCGGTCCGGCGGAGGGCGAAGAGACCGTACAGCTCTATATCCGCGATTGGGTGGGGGATACGGTTCGTCCGGTCAAAGAGCTGAAGGCTTTTGCCAAGGTACGCCTGGCGGCCGGGGAAAGCAGTGAGGTTCGTTTCACGGTAACGGAACAAATGCTCCGTTACACGCATCAGAATCTGGAGTTTGCCAGCGATGCCGGACAATTCTCGGTATTCGTGGGGCCGAACAGCCGCGATGCCGAGGAGCTGCGATTCCGGCTGGAGAAAGGCCCCGTCACGTCGGGAATCCGGCTTCAGGGAGCAAGCCTCGGGAACAACCAACACGAACAGATGGGGAGTGAAATGCGATGACCAAACAGGTGCATCAATATCAGCTGGAGGCCGGAGGCCTGACCTTTTCCTTTTTGAATAGCGGCGATCTGTATCAAGCTTCGTCGGAGACCACCATGATCAATCAGCTTCTGCCGCACGCCGCCGACGGCGCGCTGGGGAATCTTTACCTGCGCCTGCACCGAGAGGACGGCATTCGGGCCGTCCCGCTGCTGGGCATCCGTTCCGGCGCTTCGGTGAGCCGGACGGCGCGCCGGATGATTTGGAACGGGATTGCGGAAGGCATCGGGTACCAGGTTGTGTTTACGCTGACCGGGCGGGGCGTCTGGTTCTGGGAGGTTACGCTGGAAGGCGGCCGGGGCAAGGCGGACGTGCTGTACGGGCAGGACATCGGCATCGCCGCACCGGGCGCGGTCCGCAGCAACGAGGCCTATTTGTCCCAATATATCGACCATGCCGTATTCGAGGACGAGGAATGGGGTTACGTGGTTTGTTCCCGGCAAAATCAGCCGCAGGGCGGGCGCTTTCCTTATATCCAGCAGGGCGTGTTGACGGGGAGCGCCGGTTTTTCCACGGACGGGTTTCAGTTTTTCGGTTTGTCCTACAAAGAAACCGACGTGCCGGAAGCCCTGACCCGTCCGAAGCTGGCGAATGAGGTGTATCAATACGAGTTCGCATACACCGCCTTGCAGACCAAGACTGTGGAACTCGGCGGGGGAGCCCCGGTTCGTTTTGTTTTCTATGGCCTGTTCAAGGAAGATCATCCGTTTGCGATAGAGCGTCTGGAATTCCGCGAGGAGATTCGTGCGGCCTGGAGCGAGGCGGAGTCCGGGAACCCGGCTGCGGCGGAAACGGAATCGGAAGCGGAAGCGGATGCGGATGCGGAAGTTCTGCCGCGCGCCGTACGTTCCCCGGAAATCGGCAAGCCGATAACGGGGCGTTCGCTGACCGCGGAGGAACTGGATCGGTTGTTCCCGCGGCGCAAGCAGGAGGAGCGGGAGGACGGACAACTGCTGTCGTTTTTTACGGACACCTACGAGCACGTGGTATTGAAAGAAAAAGAACTGCGCGTGGAACGCCCCCACGGCCATATTTTGATGAGCGGCGGTAACGACCGGATGAACAGCCGGGTGATCACGACGACTTCTTATATATATGGCGTGTTCAATTCGCAGGTCGTGATCGGCAACACCAACTTCAACAAGCTGATGTCCAACACCCGCAATGCGCTCAACGCCGCCAAAACATCGGGCCAGCGTTTATATATCGAGCAAGGCGGCGTCTACCGCCTGTTGACCATGCCTTCGGCTTTTGAGATGGGCTTCAACTACGTGCGGTGGTACTATCAATTGAGCGATGATCTGCTTACGATCACGAACTACACCCGGAATGACTCGCCGGAGGTGGTACTGCACTTTGCCTCCGCGAACCGTAACACCTACCGCTGCCTCGTCACGAATCAGATTACGATGCACGTGAACGAGCATGAAATCCCTTACCGGTTCGAGGTGGACGGAGAGAACGCCGTGATTTTCCGGGCCGACCCGTCCGCGCTCAGCGCCGGGGCAGACGCGTACCCTGGATTGCAGTACCGGATGGAGGTTTCCGGGGGAGCCGGCATGGGGATGAAGCTGTTCGACGACCGCAAGCTGGTCTCGCTGCCGCAGTCGGAAACGGCCCCGCTGGCCGTGCTGGAGTTGAATCCGGCCGCTTCGTGGTCCTTGACGATCCAGGCGCAGTTGGAGGATGAAGCGGCGGCGGGGGCGCCTTCGCTTTCCTCCTCCGTCCCGGCCTCCGCGGAAGAGGAGATCGCCCGCTACCGCGAATTTTTCCGCGGCGTCATGAACGGTTTCCGCCTGTATCGAAACGGCGGCGACGAGGGCGAGCTGTTCAAAGTCAATGCGCTGGCCTGGTGGTACACGCATAACATGCTCGTCCACTACTCGGTGCCGCACGGGCTGGAGCAATACGGCGGCGCGGCTTGGGGGACGCGCGATGTCTGCCAGGGGCCGGTCGAGTATTTCCTGGCGACCCGCAAATATGACCGGGTCCGTGAAATTTTGCTGACCGTCTTCGCTCACCAATACGAGGATGACGGAAACTGGCCGCAATGGTTTATGTTCGACAATTACACCCGCATCCAGCAGGAAGAGAGCCATGGCGATATTATCGTCTGGCCCCTCAAGGTCCTGGGCGATTACCTGGCGGTGACCGGGGATTACGGCATTCTGGACGAACCCATTCCGTACACACGGAAAGGTTCCTTCGACTTTACCGCCGAGACGGCGACCTTGATGGAACACGCGGAAAAAGAAATCGGCTATATCCGGCGGCACTTCCTCCACGGCACCCATTTGTCCTCCTACGGGGACGGGGACTGGGATGATACGCTGCAGCCGGCGAACGCGCAGCTGAAGCAGTACATGATCAGCAGCTGGACGGTGGCGCTGACGTACCAAACGATCGGCCGGTTTGCGCAGGTGTTGTCCGGCGTCCGTCCGGAAGCGTCGCAGGAGCTTCAGGATATGGCGGACGGCATTCGCGCCGATTTCGGCAAGTACATGCTGGGGACCGGCGTCATTCCGGGCTTCGTGTACATGGAGCGCCCGGAGGAGGCCAAGCTGATGCTGCATCCGAGCGATACCGAAACCGGCATCCAGTACCGGCTGCTGCCGATGACGCGCAGTATGATCAGCGAGCTGCTGACGCCGGAACAGGCGGAGGCGCATTACCGGTTGATCCGGGAGCAGTTCTACTGCCCGGACGGCGTGCGTCTGATGAACCGTCCGGCCCAATATGCCGGCGGGGTCAGCACGCACTTCAAACGCGCGGAGCAGGCGTCCAACTTCGGCCGGGAGATCGGCCTGCAGTATGTGCACGCGCATATCCGCTACGTGGAGGCGATGGCCAAGCTCGGCAAACGCGATGAGGTTTGGCGCGGCCTGGCAATGATCAACCCGGTCGGCCTCCGCGAAGTGGTGCCGAACGCGGAGCTGCGTCAGGCCAACGCGTATTTCAGCAGCTCGGACGGGAAGTTCAACAACCGGTACGAGGCGCAGGAGCGTTTTGACGAGCTCCGCAGCGGCGCCGTGCCGGTCAAAGGCGGCTGGAGAATTTACTCCAGCGGCCCGGGAATCTATATGAATCAGTTGATCTCCCAGGCTCTCGGCGTTCGCGAAGAGAGCGGGGACCTGATTCTGGATCCGGTGCTGCCGGAGTCTCTTGACGGCGCGGCCTTCGATTTTGAGGTGGCCGGATCGCCGGCGACGATCGTCTACCGCCTCACGGGCCGGTCCGCGATCGAGCGGGTTACGGTCAATGGCCGGGAGGCGGCGGCCGAGCCGATGAGCAACCGCTACCGGGCCGGTGGCGTGCGCATCCGCCGCGCTGAACTCGAGCGGCTAGCCGAAAGCTCGCGCGAGCGCCAGGTCATCGAGATTCATATGTAACAATGTAAGGAAATCGAGAAGCCGCCCCGCCGTTCATCCGATGAACGAGGGGCGGTTTCTTTTTAAATTATGCGGCCTCCGTCCGCCGGATGCTGACGATGAATCATCTTCGTCGTCGGATCGATCGTCCTCGTCGGATCGTCCTCGTCAAACCGCCGCCGAAATTCTAACGGAAATAATAGCCGTTATTTGCCCCAAATCGGCGGTTTTCAAAAGCTAACGGAAATAATAGCCGCTATTTGCTGAAAATCTGTCCTTTTTGGCGGTGAGGCAAGCAAATAGGCGCTATTATTTCCGTTAGAATGCGGGAAAAGCGCTTTTTGCCGAAATAGCCGCTACTGCGTCCGTTAGATTTACGTCTGACGTAGGCGGTTGCTGCGTCCGTTAGAATTACGGCTGACGTAGGCGGTTGCTGCGTCCGTTAGATTTAGGGCAGACGTAAGCCGCAGCTGCGGCCGTTAGATTTCAAACTGGCGTACAGCCGCTGCTGCCTCGGTTAGACTTTTAGATGACATATTCCCGCTGCTGCATCCGTTACAATTTCGGCTGGCGCTTGGCTGCCGCTGTTCCTTTCCCGCAAGGGGGTATACAATAGATTCAACGCATTAGAATCCTATGGTTCATTTATCGATGATCTTATAGATTACCTTTCAGATAATCTTAGCAATGAAGTCATAGGTCTAAGCTAATGAGCTTGGGAAATTATCGGGATTTTCTCCCGTTAATTGGATGTCAACGCCACCGCAGAGGGCAATTAACTGGAAAACCTCCCGTAAATTCAACTGAAATCGAGTAATTGGCGGCTGGGGGCACGTAACAGATGGAGTTTTTCCAGCTAAATCCGATTCAGGGGGCTATAGCGGTCAATTTATACGAAAATGAATTTGTTGCTTCACAGCGCGAAATTAAAATTGACTTTAAAGCATCCCTTAAATGATTTTTGCCTTTTTTTAAAAACTAATATTTAAGCAGTCTCGGTTAGTTCGACGTGGTAACCTAGCTTTTGTAGCTTCTTCACAAGGGACTCTGCTACTTTTTTGTCGGAAACTAAATACTCGCGCCCTAATTCTTCATAAGGCACTTTATCACGAAGCATTACATAAATGATTCGTATCATCAAATGGGCGATCGCCATGTTAGCCTTCTGTGTGCCTGCCCTCTTTGCAATTCGGGAGTACACTGCTGTAAACCGGCTATCCTTCTTTTTTATCGCTGCCCATGCCGCTTGGCATAACACGGACTTTATATGCTTGTTTCCGCGGTTGTTCTTTTTTCTTTTTTTTTACCGGCACTCTCATGGTTGGCTGGACAAACGCCTGCCCAAGAGGCTAAGTGAGCTTCACTTGGGAAATGCGCCATATCGGTACCTATTTCCGCTACGATGCTCGCCGCAGCATCGAAGTCAATTCCCGGAATCGTATCGAGCAACTGTATTTCCCTCATGTGAGGCTCTACTGCCGATTCAATCTCAGCCTCGAGTTCCTGAATCTGCTTTTCTAAATAATGTATATGTTCCAAGTGCCGCTTGATCATGTTTCGGTGATGCAAGCGCAGGCGACCATTCAGTGCTTCAACCAGCAACGGGACCTTCATCTTCAGCCGGGTGTGTACCATTTTGCGTACCTCATGTACGTCAAGGACTTCCCCGTTGACGATGGATCCCAGTAAGGCACGTCCAGAAACACCGAACAGGTCCGAGATGAACGTGGTTAGTTTGATATTTGCATCCTGAAGAATTTTGTGGATTCGGTTTTTTTCCTGAGTAAGGTTTTGAATGAGTTTTCGACGGTAGCGAGTAAGATCCCGCAAATCTCGTATGGATTCATCCGGGACGAAGCTACCATCGATGAGCCCACAACGGTGTAATCCCGCAATCCATTCCGCATCGTTTACATCCGTCTTCTTGCCAGGAACGTTTTTGATATGTTGCGAATTTGCCAAGGTTAAAGTACAGGTGCCCTCAAGTATGTTCCACACCGGCTTCCAATAAACTCCTGTGCTTTCCATGGCAACCTCTGTGCATTCGTGCTTTACGAGCCAGTCTTGTAACCGCAAGAGCTCTCGTGTAGTGGTACCGAATGTTTCAATAACAGACTTGGGCTTCTTATGAAGCGGCCCGCTCAGCAGGCAAGCTACTACAGTTTCCTGGTGGACATCCAGTCCAGCACAACATTCGCGTATGGCGTCCATATTATCCCTCCAGTTGCAGTATGGGTGTGAATCATGCAACCTTTTGAGGAGAAAATTTATACACGTGCTCAAGGCAACACTCGGCGATCCTCATGGCTGCAGTTGGTCCGATTAACGGACGGGGTAGATCCCCAATATTTGGCCGACCTATGACTCACACTTTAAATGTAACAGAAAAGTAGGTGAATGACCGTACCATTTTCATTACTGGCGGTGGCCGCTAGGCCATGTTTGATTAACGGGAGGTTTTCCCGCAAATACGCGGTAACCATTAGCGGTAACATGAAAGGAGCGGACCAGGATGAGCGAGCGGCCGACATTGGCGGAGGTTTTCAGCCGGGCGGAGTACCGGTTATCGGGGCACGGGCCGAGAAATGCGGACGTGCTTAAAGCGGTATTGGAGCAGGTTGACGGGAATATGGAGAGCGACATGTACGGCAAGGGCAAGGTGATTGAAGATTTTCAGGAGGAGATGGCGGCCTACCTCGGCAAGGAGGCGGCGGTGTTTTTTCCGAGCGGCACGATGGCGCAGCAGATAGCCTTGCGAATCCATTGTGATGAGAAAAAGCTCGCGCAGGTTGCCTATCACCCCCTCTGTCATCTGGAGATCCACGAGGAAGACGGGCTGAAGGAGCTGCATGGCATCCGGCCGATTTTGCTGGCCGACCGGCACCGCCTGATTACGCTGGAGGATGTGACCGGGCTCGGGGAGGAGATCGCCTGCCTGCTGCTGGAGCTTCCCCAGCGTGAAATCGGCGGGCAGCTGCCGGAGTTCCGGGAGCTTGAAGCGATTGCGGCGTACTGCCGGGAGAAGGGCATCAAGCTGCATCTGGACGGGGCGCGGCTGTTTGAAATTCTTCCGTACTACGGAAAGACGGCGGCGGAGGTCTGCGCGCTGTTCGACAGCGTGTATGTTTCTTTTTACAAGTCGATCGGGGGGATTGCCGGGGCGATTTTGGCGGGGGACGCGGGGTTTGCGGAGCAGTCGAAGGTTTGGAAAAGAAGGCATGGCGGCGATCTGATCAGCCTGTATCCGTATATTTTGACGAGTGCGCATTACTTCAAGGAACGCATCGGCCGAATGGACCGTTATTACCGGGAGGCCTTGGCGCTGTCCGAACAATTTCAGGCTTGCCGTGGAGTAACGACCCGGCCGGCGGTTCCCGTGTCCAACCTGTTTCATGTTCACTTCGACGCGCCGAAGGACAAGGTGGAGACGCTGCTGATTGCGCTCTGCGAAGAGACCGGCATCGGGGTGACCGGGAGTTTGCGGGACTTTGACGGAGAGACGAGCTATTTTGAACTTAGTGTGGGGGATGGTTATGCCTTGGTGCCGGAAGAACGGCGCAACGACATGTTCCGGTCCTTGGACGGCAAGTTGAGCGGTATTTTGTAATATGCGTTTTAAGACCCATGGCTCACAGGCTGTGGGTTTTGATATACTTCCTGGAGAGTTCCGCAATTTTCCATAGCAGGATACAAGAAATACATACTCGAATGGAACGGCAATGATTAAATTTCGGATGAGGAGAGCAGAACAATGAATTTTTTTAAAAAGCTGTTCGGCGGCCGGGAAACCGGGAAGTCGGAGGACGGCACGACCATCTACCGTTATGATGAACCCCAGGAGCAGGAATGGGCGCCGCCGTCGGAAATTTTGTACATGGAGGAAATCGGCGAGCATTTTAACAAGGTGTTTCCGAACCGGGAAACGGCGGTATTCCATGAAATCGTATCGGATCTTGTACATATTGACGTAAACGTTATGGAAGCGACGCCGGACGAGCCCTACCGCGTGCTGTTCACGAACGGAATGAGCGATCTGCCGATGACGCTTCCGCCGGAGATTCGGGAGGAGTACAAGCATTTGGAACGGGCGGAGCTGATGATGTTTCTGCCGCCGGACTGGCCTTTGGAGCAGAAAGATTTCGAAGCGGAGGAGAATTACTGGCCGATCCGGCTGCTTAAAGTCCTTGCGCGGTTTCCGCATCAATATCACACCTGGTTAGGCTACGGGCACACCATTCCGAATTCGGAGGATTACGATCCGTATGCGCCGAATACGGAATTGTCGGGTGTGGTCCTGCTTGCGCTCCCGGAAGAGGTCAGTACGATTCATACGAAAGACGGAAATCAGATCCAGGTGTATTTTCCGGTACCTATCTATCGGGAGGAGATGGAGGCGAAGCTTCAGCTCGGCTGCGATGCGCTGATTGAAAAACTGGCCGAGCTGCCCGGTGACTTTTTAATTCTGGATCCGCAACGGAAGAACGCGTACAAAGACATTTAAACATCGCATGAAAGGGATGGCCCAGGGGGGCATCTCTTTTTTTGTATAGCCCGGGATCGATCATACGCTAGCAACAACAGCCCGGATTCTACAAAAAAGATCGTACGCCGCGGCTATTCCCGGTGCGATCCCCGCTGTTATAATATGTCAGAATAAACAGGAATGGAGCGTGGCGCCGTTATGGTAAAAATTTTGATCGCCGATGACGATCCCCATATTCGCGAATTGATGGGCCTCTATCTGCGGAACGAAGGCTTCGAGGTCGCGGAGGCGGACAACGGCGAGGACGCGCTTGCGCTCGTCGGGGGGGCGGGCGTCCAGTTGGTTATTCTCGATATTATGATGCCGCTCATGGATGGCTGGGAGCTGTGTCGGGAAATTCGCAAGCGGAATGCCGATCTCCCTCTGCTCATGGTGACGGCCAAGGGGGAAGCGGCTGACAGGGTGAGAGGCTTCCAGTTGGGCAGCGACGACTACCTGACCAAGCCGTTCCACCCCATGGAGCTGGTGATGCGGGTCAAGGCGCTGCTGAAGCGGTATCGGATCGCCGCCTCCCGGCTCATTCAACTGGGCGGGATCGTGCTGGACGGCCGCAGCAACAAGGTGATACGAGACGGCCAGGAACTGGCTTTGCCCCTTAAGGAATTCGAGCTGCTGTTCAAGCTCGCCAGCCATCCCGGTCAGATCTTTACTCGCGAGAGCCTCATCGTCCAGATCTGGGGGATCGATTACGAAGGAGACGACCGGACGGTCGACGTCCATATCAAGCGGCTGCGGCAGCGTTTCGCCGGGGATACCGCGCATTTCCATATCGAGACGGCCCGCAGCCTCGGCTACCGGCTTGTGGTGAACGCGGGATGAGGACCTTGTACGTCCGCGTCGTGCTGACTTTTTTGGTGATCATGATCATCAGCCTGTTGTCGTCTTCGATCGTCGGCCTCGTTCTGTTTCAGACGAAGCTGAACCGCCTCGGCCAAGAGGAGATGACCGAGGCCGGCGAGCGGGTAATCCGTCTCTACGAACTGACGCGTCCGCGGGATCTCGACGGTTTTCTAACCCATACTTCCAAGCTGATCTCCTATCCGTTGATTCTGTTCCGCGATAAGGATCATTACCGGGCCTATGGCCGGGAACTGAAGGAGCTTCCTTCCAGCCTTGACCCGCAAGCGGTTCGGCAGGTGCTGGACGGGCAAGCCTACCGCTCCGCGCTTCGCGGCGTCGATGAATTGACGGTCGGCCTGCCGTTGGCCGCCGAAGGCCGTTCCTACGGTTTGTTTATGTTAACCTCCTCCAAGAACGAAATGACGATCCTACAGTTCATATCGGCCATTCTGCTGATGGTGCTGGTTGTCGGCAGCTTGTGTATTCTGGCGGCCGCCCGCTATCTGGTGAAGCCGCTGCAAGGCTTGACGGCGGCGACCCGGGAGCTGGCCAAGGGCCGCTTCAACGTCGAATTACAGGCGAAGCGTCAGGATGAGCTCGGGGAACTGGCTCGCAGCTTCAACGCGATGGCCCGCGACCTCAAGCGATTGGAGCAGATGCGGCAGGACTTCGTCTCCAATGTCTCGCACGAGATTCAGTCGCCGCTGACGTCCATCTCCGGCTTCGCCGAGGCGCTCAAATCCCCGGGGTTGACGACGGAGGAGAGCCGCGCCCGTTATATCGATATTATTTTGAGCGAGAGCGGTCGTCTATCCCGGCTTAGCGACAATCTGCTGAAACTGGCGTCTCTCGAATCGGAGCATCATCCGATGGCGGCGCGAACCTTTCATCTGGACGAAAATATCAGACAGGTCGCGGTCACGCTGGAACCGCTGTGGTCCGCCAAGCGTCTGAACCTCCAACTGTCGCTGCCCCCCGCGCTTAAGATTCAGGCCGATCCCGACCAGTTGAACCAGGTTTGGACGAACCTGCTCGGCAACAGCATCAAGTTTACCCCGGAAGGCGGGAAGATCACCGTCGATCTGATTCCCGAGGACGACGAATATAAAGTCACGATATCGGACACCGGAATCGGGATTCCGCCGGAGGATCTGGATCGCATCTTCGAGCGTTTTTATATAGCCGACCGGTCCCGCCGAAGCGGCAGCGGCAGCGGTCTCGGACTGTCCATCGTCAAGCGGATCGTTCTCCTTCACCAGGGTCGGATCGAAGCGTCCAGTTCCCCCGGCCGAGGCACGACCTTCACGGTCCGGTTGCCGCGGAACGCCGTTCCCGCCCCCCTCTAGCGTTGAATGAATGTTTCGTCCGGCTCGCGCCAGTTCATGCTCCGTTCATATTCCGCTTCTACGCTTCCGGTGAGTGTCACGGAATTTTCAACGATTAGACTGGAGGCGGAACAGTGAGTACTTTGGCGGATAGTTTGTTGGGGGCGTATAAGTGGTTAACCCCGTATGAGATGGTGCTGTGCGCGATTGATCTCTTTTTGCTGGGATGGTACGCCGTCCCGGCTCGCCGCTCTTACCGGTGGGTCGATTTTGTGCCGAGCGCGGGCGTGCTGACGTCCGCCCTGAGCTTGATTCGCGGGGATATGACCTTGCCGGCCCTGATCCTTTACGGCCTGAGCGGCTTGTTTTTTCTGTTCACCGTGAAAAGAATCCGGGCACCCGAGCGGCGTGCCCCGCTTCCCAAGCGCAGAAGACTTCGCGCGATCTTCCGCGCCGCGTCATGCCTCGCCGCCATGAGCGCGGTCGTTCTCGCGCTCCTGCTAGCCGGGGAGCTGCGTTACAACCCGGCCAGCGACTTCCGGAAGTTAAGCTACTCCGAGGCCTTCGTTCGGTTAAACGAGCGGCTGTCCAAGGAGTATCCCTTCGGCGATCGGAAGCGGGTCGACTGGGAGGCTCTGGAGCGCAAGTATGCGCCGGTCTTCCACGAGGCGGAGAAGAAGCGCGATAAGAAGCTCTATTACAAGGCTTTACGGGAGTATCTGTTCTCATTTCGGGACGGTCACATCCAGATCGTTAACGAAGCTTTGTACGAGGACAATCCCGTCTTCAAACGGGAGGCTGGGGGCGGCTTCGGGATCGGCGCCGTGCTGCTGGATAACGGCCAAGTACGGGTCGGCCTGCTGTTGAAGGGCAGTCCGGCGGAGCGCGGCGGGATGGCGCTGGGCGACGAGATCGTCGAATGGAACGGGAAGCCCGCGCTGGATGTTTATCGGGCGGCGGCCTGGAGCGATAATCCGACGGCGACGGAGGGGGCCCGGAGAATGAATCAGGGCCGATTCATGACCCGGGGGGCGGTCGGGAGCCGGGTCGAAGTTGAGTACAGGAGCCGGGCGAATGGCGAGCTAAGAAAAACGACCCTGCAAGCCTACGAAGACGACTATGCGACCCTGAAGGCTACCCGGGCCAAGCCGACGCGGAAGGATGCCCCCGTCGAAGGGCTCGTTTTGGAGAACGGTTACGGTTATATCCGGATCCGGTACTTCCTGCCGAACGATGCCGTGCCGGATCCCGCCGGATTGTTCGCGAGCATCTTAAAGGATTTTCAGAACCGGTCCGTGAAAGGCCTGATCGTCGACGTGCGCGACAATCCCGGAGGCGACGACGATGTGGCTGCGGCTATTGCCGGATATTTAAGCGTTTGGAAGCGGCATTATGAATTCGTCAGTTACTATAGCCGGACGACGGGCCGCTTCGAAATCAACCCCGGAGAGACTCGCGTCATAACGCCCAAGGAGTCGGGATACAAAGGGAAGGTGGCCATCCTGATCAACCACGGTACGGCCAGTTCGGCGGAAGGCTTGCCGCTCGTACTGAAAGGGCGGCCCCGAACCGTCATTGTCGGCTTCAACTCCACGAACGGCTCTTTCGGCGTGATGAGCCGCCCGATCGAGGCGAAGATGCCGGAGGGCTACCTGCTGCGCTTCCCGGACGGGAGATCTCTGGACGCCCATTATGCCGTTCAAGGCGACAGCGACGACCAGGGCCGGGGCGGCGTCTCGCCCGATATTCAAGTGCCGCTGAACGAAGAGACATTCGCCGCGAAATATATCGAGGGCCAGGACGTTGAACTTCAAGCCGCCATAGAAGCGCTGGAGAAGACGCACTCCGCCCAATGAGGCCCGAGCAGGCCGCCTCCTTTCCGCATCCTGCTTGCCGCGTTGATCGCGGGCCGGTGCCTCCTTACCGCCATCCTGCAAAAAAATACGCCGGTAGCATAGCCCGTCCTCTCCGCGGGAACCCTATCCTGGAAAAATCACGACGGGAATTTCGGAATATACTGAAGTATAAGAAGGATCAGCCATTTTTCGGGTTTTTCGGGTAATAGAAAGTATAGTTCGGATCAAGGGGATGGGATCGATGATCATCGGAGTACCCAAGGAAAGAAAGAATAACGAGCACCGTGTCGGAATGACGCCGGGAACCGTGCTGTCCTACGTGCAGGCGGGCCACCGGGTGTTGGTGGAATCCGGGGCCGGGCAAGGCATCGGATTTACGGATGAAGCCTACGGCGCGGCTGGAGCCGAGGTGGTGCCCACCGCCGCCGAGGCATGGTCGGCGGAAATGGTAGTGAAGGTGAAGGAACCGATTCCCGAAGAGTACGCATTTTTCCGGGAAGGCCAGATTTTGTTCACCTACCTGCACCTGGCGCCCGAGCCGGAACTGACCCAGGCATTGGTTCAAGCGGGCGTAACCGCCGTGGCTTATGAAACGATCCAACTGGACGACGGCCGGCTGCCGCTGCTGATGCCGATGAGCGAAGTCGCCGGGCGGATGTCGATTCAGATCGGCGCGCATTTTCTGGAGAAGGCCCACGGTGGCAAGGGCCTTTTGCTCGGCGGCGTCCCCGGCGTGGAGCCGGGGAAGGTAACGATCCTCGGCGGCGGGATCGTGGGCACGAATGCGGCCCGGATGGCCATCGGCCTGGGCGCGGAGGTGACCATCATCGATCTGAGCGCGGAGCGGCTTCGTCAAATCGATGAGGTGTTCCAGGGCCGGGTGAAAACGCTGATCTCCAACCCGTACAACATAGGAGAGGCTGTCCGCCGGGCCGATTTGCTGGTGGGAGCCGTGCTGATTCCCGGCGCAAGAGCGCCGCGGCTGGTAACGGAAGAGATGGTGAAGAGCATGACACCCGGCTCGGTCATCATCGACGTGGCGATCGATCAGGGCGGCTCCATCGCCACCGTGGACCGGGTCACGACCCATGACCGGCCCACCTATGAGAAGCACGGCGTCGTGCACTACGCCGTTGCCAATATGCCGGGAGCCGTCGCCCGCACCTCGACGATCGCGCTGACCAATGTCACCGCGCCGTACGGCCTGCAGCTCGCGGGCAAAGGATGCCGGCGGGCGGCGTTGGATAACCGCGCTCTGGCCAAGGGGATCAACGTCATGGCGGGGCATGTGACCTATCCGGCTGTGGCCGAAGCGCAGGGGCTGCCCGCCAAGGATGTGTTCACGCTGCTGAACCAATAGAACCAATAAACACCCAGTAATCACACACTACATCAGACCAGGAGGGATTTCATGCTGCGGACAAAAATCATTTGTACGCTAGGACCGGCCTGTGACTCTTTGGACACCCTGAAGGAAATGATCCGGGCGGGAATGACGGTAGGGCGTTTGAATATGGCGCACGGGGAACCGGAAGAACATGCCGCAAGGATCAAGCGGGTCCGGCAGGCGGCCGGGGAGCTCGGCACCTTCATTCCCATTATGATGGACATCAAGGGGCCCGAGGTCCGGATCGGCAAGCTTAAAGAAGCTTCTTGCCGGCTTGAGCCCGGCGGAGAACTAATCCTGACGACGGAGGTCATCGAGGGCGATTCGCGGCGCATTTCCGTCAACTATCCGGAGATGCCCCAAGTCGTACATGAAAACGACCGGATTCTGATCGACGACGGTCTGATCGAGCTTCGTGTTCTCGCGGTCGAGGGATCCGAAATCCGCTGCCGGATCATTAGCGGCGGTTCGCTGAAGCCGCGCAAGGGTGTGAATTTGCCGGGGATTAAAACGACGCTGCCCGGCATTACGGAGCGGGACATCCGGCATATCGGCTTCGGCTTGGAGCAGGGGATCGAAATGATCGCCGTCTCGTTCGTCCGCAAGGGCGACGACATCCGCGAGGTGAAGCGAATCCTCGGGGAACGGGGAGCGGAGCACGTCCAAGTCATTTCGAAGATCGAGAACGACGAGGGGATCGAAAATCTGGACGATATCATCGAGGCTTCGGACGGCATCATGGTAGCGCGCGGGGACTTGGGCGTGGAGGTTCCGGTCGAAATCGTGCCGATGCGCCAGAAGGAAATGATCGACAAATGCAATCTGGCCGGAAAACCGGTTATTGTCGCCACCCATATGCTTGAATCGATGCAGGTCAACCCGCGGCCGACCCGGGCCGAGGTCAGCGACGTGTACAACGCGGTCCTGCAGGGAGCGGATGTGGTTATGCTGTCCGGCGAGTCCGCGGCCGGCAAATACCCGGTCCAATCGGTGCAGACGATGGCGAGGGTGGCTCAGCAGGCGGAATCGATGATCGATTACCGCGAGCAATTCGACCGCAAAAGAGCGCAGCATGCCACGAACATTACCGAAGTGATCAGCCAGAGCGCGGTCAGCGCCTCGCTGGAACTGGACGCCAAGGCGATCATCACCTCGACGGAAAGCGGGTTTACGGCCAGAATGGTGTCCAAGTACCGTCCGAAGGCTCCGATTTTGGCCATTACGCATGACCGGCAGGTGCTCCCTAAGATTTGCCTCCTCTCCGGCGTATTCCCGTTCCAGGGCGAGCAGGTCTCGACGACGGACGAAATGTTCAAATCGGCGATTCATAGCGCTTTGAAGACAGGCTATGTACTGCCCGGAGACACGGTCGTTCTTTCCGCCGGACTGCCGCTTGGACAGGCCGGGACGACGAACCTGATCCAAATCCAACAGGTCAATCCTTAAATCCATAATATGGCGCAAGCCTCCGCCCCGATTTTGCGGGATGGAGGCTTTTTGGCTTACATCAATATCTTGGGCATTCACCTATTTAGACGGGGCTGAGTATGCTGTTGGGAGAGCAACTACTTGAGCCATCGGAGGGTGAAGAATGGGATATTATGTGAAGGTCGCGCCGGATGTCCGGCTGTACGTGGAAGACGTCAACCCCCGCGGAGATAAGACGATTCTGTTTATTCACGGCTGGCCGCTCAGCCACAAGGCGTTTGAATATCAGTTCAATGTGCTGCCGGAAAAAGGATACCGCTGCATCGGCATCGATACGCGAGGGTTCGGCAAATCCGATAAACCGTGGGACGGCTATTGCCTGGACCGGATGGCGGATGATGTGCGGGGCGTGGTCGATGCGTTGGGACTATGTGATTTCATACTCGCCGGTCATTCCTATGGCGGGGCGACGGCGATCCGGTACATGGCCCGGCACCGGGGACACGGGGTTTCCAAGCTGGCGCTGTTTGCGGCGGCGGCGCCCAGTTTGACCCGGCGGCCGGGATATCCTTACGGGATGCCGAAGGAAGATGTGACGAAGCTGGTCAAGGACACGTTGAACGACAGACCTCAGATGCTTCGGGGGCTGAAGGAACTGTTCTTTTTTCAGAACATCTCAAACGCCCTTGGCGACTGGTTCTTCGACATAGCGCTGCCGGCTGCGGGTTACGCCACGGCAAAGGTGGCGATGTCCTTTCGGGACGAAAGCCTGTTCTCCGATTTGGGCAAGATCGGGGTGCCTACGCTGATTCTGCACGGCCTTCATGATAAGGTCTGCTACCCGGAACTGGCCGTCGCGCAGAAGGAGGGCATTTCCGACGCCAAGCTCGTCTGGTTCGAATACAGCGGACACAGCCTGTTTTACGAGGAACGGGACAAATTCAATTCGGAACTGATGAAATTCATAGAAGGCTAGCCGGCGGCTACGCCGACTTCCTTGACCGCAGTTTCCGGATTCCGTGAAGACCCAGCAGCAGCATGGGAAGGAAAACTCCTACGACAAGCGTATAAGGGACCCAAACTTTGGCGTCCCAAGACTGCCTATAAGCCACATTGGGATAGATGAAGACCGCCAGGGTACTCATAATCCACCCGGCGGGCAGCATAAGGGCTTGCCTATTTTTTATCCCCAAAATAATGGAAAGGCCCGCGACGATCATATACAGATAGAGGGCGAGCCGGAAAAACAGCGAGATAAACCACATGATGGCCATGACCGCTTCGATGCGCTGCAGAAAATTACCGATGCTGATTTTTTGGGCGAGCATATAACTGGGGTACATGCTTTGGGCCGTAATACTCGGGCCGAGTACGAGAATGGTCAGCGCGATGACGATGACGAGAACCACGCTGCCGAACAGACTTCCGATATAAACGGCTTTATAGGCCTGTTCCGGTCGGTTGACGCTGGCCGGATAAATCATCAACAGCATAATATGCGGAAAAAAAACCACGCTGGCAAAAGTGAGGGCGGCCGAAAACAGCGGAAGCGCCCCAAACTCGAATACGGGAAACGTCCGTTCCAGCTTGACTTCGGATAGCAGGAGCAGAGTCATGGCCGTAAACAGAAACACAACCCAGGGAAACATCAGCTCGATGGAACGGGCCAGGACTTCGAGCCCCAAACGGGCCCCTAGGGTCATGATCGCGCCAAACAGGAGAATGATCGCCTCGATGGGGGTCTCCGGCATCATTTGGATGGTCACAAAGTTTCCGATTTCTTGCAGAACCGTTGTGGGACCGCAAAGAAAAAAAGTGACCAGGAATAGAAGGCCTATGGCTTTTCCAATCCATTTGCCCATCAAGGTTTCGCAGATTTGCATCAAGTTCTTTGTTGGATACATTTTGGCCAGCAGCAGATGTACCGAGACGGCGCCGAAGCCGAAAAGAACGCCGATCAACGCGGCGATCCAGGCATCTTGTTTGGCGATCGAGGCCAGGCCCGAGGGGACGAGCAAGATGCCGCTGCCGACCGTAAACATCGCTGTCACGATCATAAGTTGACGCAGGGATATTTTATACTCCGGCATAGCTATGTTCCTT
Source organism: Paenibacillus faecis (assembly GCF_008084145.1). GTDB lineage: Bacteria > Bacillota > Bacilli > Paenibacillales > Paenibacillaceae > Fontibacillus > Fontibacillus faecis. The sequence goes on from NZ_VSDO01000004.1 coordinate 411,805, forward strand.
TCGTTAATTAGATTAGCCCCAGTGCCGTAAGGAAGCGGCTGAACGGTCGGAACGCGATCGCTATATAGGTCAAAGGCGTCGGAAGGCTGGTAAATAGCACCTTGGCCACCGATATTCCGACGGCCAGGAGGAGTAAAACGGAGAACCCCCAAACGGCACTCCGTTCTTTCCTGCGGATCATCCGGGGAAGCTCGATCCAGGAGATCAAGGCTGCGACGGCTAAAATCAATAATATTCGGATCAATCGTATCGCCTCATTCTTTCATGTCATTTATAAAAGAATTGTTGAGCGTCCCCGTTCGGCGAATATGGTAATCCACCTTGATCCGGACGGCCAGGTTCGGAAAAAAACGGTCGTCCCAGTCTTCTTTGTGCCGTCTCCAAAAACCGGGATGGGACCGCCTGATGGCTTCACCGAAGCCAAAGATATCGACCTTATACTCTTCCTGTACTTTGGCGATGACCGACTTCATCAATTGTTCCACCTTTTTTTCCATTTTGCTTTCCAGTTCATCAATGGTCTTTGTCTGAATCAGATCGAGCCCTCTGCATTCTACGGCCCCCACATTTCCTTCGACAAAGGCCTTAATCTCAATTTCCGGTTTGGAGCCGAGGATCTTTCCCGTTACTTTCGTATGGCTTCTGACGGTTTCCAGGGTGACTTTCCCTTTATCGCCGCAGGGAACAAAAGCGACGGAGCTTTTGACGCCGCCTTTAATATAGCGGTACCCGCGGCTTTCCGTCTCGTTGAGCCAACCGATAAGCTTGTCGACTTTAAAAATAGCGAGCCCCACAAATCGAAGATTGGCGTCCGTTTTGATTGCATTCACGTTCTCCGGGGTTTCTCCGGCTTCACGGTTGCCGGTGATTTCCAAGCCGGTTAATATGGGATGCTTCCCTTCATTGCTCAAGTCGTTAATCAACTCGTCCAGCGTCACCGTTAAGCTGGGGGACCACACCCGCTCGGAGGTTTGCAGCGAATTGAACAGCTTGTTGGCCGGTATGGATTCCAGTGGGGTCATGATCTTCAGGGTATCCTCGGCTGTTGCGCCTTTTGTGGTTACCAGGTAGAAATCGGTCCGAAACTCATGATCCCGCATCAAAAAGTCCAAAAACTTGGCGATCCCCGCTCTGGCCATGGATTCCCCGATCAGAAACATCCGCAGGTGCGAAAAATAAATTTTTCGCGGACTTACTTGGGTCATTCTTCGCGCCGCTTCAAAGATCGTATCTCCCTCGGCCGTATACAAGGTGGCCGGCGCCTGACTGCCACCCGCTTTTTTGGAAGCCACCTGCCCGGGAACCACGACTTGAACGGACAGCCGGTAACGGTCGTCCACGCGGTCAACCCCGGCGGCCACCGCAATGGCCAGTTCATTCAATTCCCTGCGGTTCCAACAGCCGCTCAACAGGAGAGTGAGGAATGCGAAGAGTACAAATAAGGCTCCTATCCGTTTCATGCCCAACACACTCGCTTTCCACATAGCTTAATTCTCGCTTCGTGATTTCTTTGGAGGATTGCCCGGTCTGCGCGTGCGGTTCGCCTTACTGAGCAGCCTCGGTCGGGTGGAAAGCAGCCAATGGGGTAACCGCAGGATGGAGTCCTTTTGGGATTCCGGGATGAGCGGGGCCAAAGGCGCCATATAAGGAACTCCAAAGGAGCGAAGACTGCACAGATGGAGAATCAGGGCCATCACGCCGACAAAAATGCCGAACAGTCCAAAGGATCCGGCCAGAGCCATGAGCGGAAATCGCAGCATCCGGAAGGCGATCGACATATTGAAGGCGGGAAGCACGAAGCTGGATATCGCCGTAATCGCCACGACGATTACCATGGCGGCGGAAATAATCCCCGCTTCTACGGCTGCTTGGCCGATGACCAGGGTTCCGACGATGGAAATCGCGGAACCGATGTTTTTAGGCAGCCGAACCCCGGCTTCCCGTAAAATCTCAAAAGTCAATTCCATCAACAACGCTTCCACGAAAGCCGGAAACGGAATTTGTTCGCGCTGTGCGGCCAAGCCGAACAGCAGTTGGGTCGGGAGCATTTCCTGATGAAAGGTCGTGACCGCGATATAAATAGAGGGACCCAGCAGCGATATAAAAACGCTAAGATAACGCAGAATGCGCAGAAAGCTGCTGATGTCCGCCCGCTGATAGTAGTCCTCGGAAGCGTGCAGGAAGGAAATCAGCAGGGCCGGGACCACCAGAACAAAGGGGGTTCCGTCCACCAGGATCGCAACCTTTCCTTCCAATAGTTCAGCGGCGATGACATCGGGACGTTCGGTATTGTAAATGGTCGGGAACGGCGTGAACGTGGTGTCCTGGATGAACTCTTCGATATAGCCGCTTTCGAGAATGCTGTCCACATCGATTCGATTCAGTCGGTCGCGAACTTCCTGAACGATCTCCGGATTGGCAATTCCGTTGATGTACATTATGCCGACATCCGTATGCGTCACCCTTCCGATCTGCATCGTTTCCAGCCACAGATTCGGGTCCTTGATTTTTCGGCGAATTAACGACGTATTGGTGCGAAACGACTCGGAGAAAGCTTCCCTGGGACCGCGGACGACATTTTCCGCCGACGTTTCCATCACGCCGCGATCCTTCCAACCCTTTGTGCCGGCAATAAGGCCTTCCGCGGAGCCATCCACCAAAATGACGGTATCCCCGGACAAAAGAGAGCGGAACAGGGTAAAAAAATCGTTCACGGTCCTGCTTTGTTGATTGTATAGCGAGATTTCCGCCAAAAGGCGCTTCCCGTCGCTGAACGGAGAGCTTTGCTGATCCTGTTGCCCGGCGGCTTTGGAGGCAAGGTGAGCCACGGTTTTCATGATCGACTCATAGATCTTGTTCTGATCGGCCAGTCCGTCCGTATAGAGAATGGCGATATAGTTTTTTTGCGATTCGCCCAGCGGGATTTCCCGGATCCCGATATCGCTACTGTTTCCGAGCGTCTGCCGGATCTTTTTCAAATTGGCCTGCAGATCGGGAAACAGCTTGTCCTCCGACGAGTCGGGTGAATGATCCGGGCTTTTCCCTTGGTGGCCGATTTCCCCGGTCTGGCGGTGTTTTCTTCGAAGCGGCATGGGATCTTCTTCCTCTCGAGATTCTAGCCCCATTATTTCCGAAGCGCCCGGCGACTAAACTCCTGCGGAATTTAAAAAAACGGGGCGCGGAAGCAACGCTGCAAACGTCATTTTTGAGACGCGGGCGGGCCGCGTGATACAATGAAATCGACACTCAAATCCATTAGTTAACCAGCGGGAGGGAAACGTTATGAAGTATCGCAGATTGGGAAAAACGGAGCTTGACGTCTCGGTGATCGGGATCGGAACGTGGCAGTTTGGCGGCGAGTGGGGCTTGCAGTTTACGCAAAAGGAAGTCGATGCCATCCTGGACAAAGGTCAGGAATTGGGAATCAATCTGATCGATACGGCGGAATGCTACGGCGATCATTTGTCGGAATCGTTCATAGGCGATTACCTGAGCCGCCGCAAACGGGAGGACTGGATTGTCGCGACCAAGTTTGGCCATCACTTTCATGAACGGTTCACCCGCAGCGACAAATTTGGGGCCAAGGACGTGCTGGAGCAGTTGGACGGCTCCTTAAAAGCGCTGAAGACGGATTATATCGACCTGTACCAATTCCACTCGGGGCCTGACGAGGCCTTCGATAATGACGAATTGTGGACGACGTTGGACAAGCAGGTTCAAGCCGGAAAAATCCGCCATCTCGGCACATCGATCGGCAGCAATGACAACCTGCATCAGACCGAGGCTTCGACCAAGGTCAATTCGCAGGTGATTCAGGTTGTTTACAACCGGCTGGACCGTACGCCGGAGCAACGGGTTTTCCCGTCCTGCGAGCGGCAGGACTTGGGCGTACTGGCCCGGGTTCCGCTGGCTAGCGGCTACCTCAGCGGGAAGTATAAACCCGGGGCCGTGTTTGACAGCACGGATGTGCGGCACCGCCATGACCCGGAGAGCACGCGGCAGAAGCTCGAAGAGGTGGAGCGGATCGCCCGGGAAGAGGTGCCGGAGGGCGTGGACATGGCCCGGTGGGCACTGGCCTGGTGCCTCCGCCATCCGGCAGTCAGCGCGGTCATCCCCGGCTGCAAGAACCCGGCGCAAGTCGAGGCGAACGCGAGCGCGGCCGAGCTAGTCGAGAATGAGGGATGACGCCTGGCGAGCGTCAACCGCCGGAACGCTAGTGGCCCATCAACCGGCCTTGATAGCCTTGATCACATAGAATTCCTGCAAATATGCATGTTTTTTCTTGTTCGGAACCAAAAAAATGAAAATTCCTGCGATTCTGCAGGAATTTCGACGAAACCGGCTTGTTTCTCTAAAATCACTAGAAATGCCTGCAGATTTGCATCTTTTTTCGTATAGGGGCGTCGATCAGCCAAAATACCTGCAGATTTGCATCTTTTTGAAGTCGGAAGTGTACTAGGCAGCGCCTAGCCGGAGCGCCACAAAAGTCCCGCCGCTTCATTCCATGCCTGGCCGGTCCTTTTGGCGGCGGGTCAGGAGGAGGGACGGACCGGTTGACCGAGTTAACGGGAAACCCTCCCGGTAACTCGGTCCCTACGGGCGGTCCGCCCGGACTTAGCGGGAAAATCTCCAACTAATCACCTCACCTGTAAAGGGGGCAAATTTGCACTGGTGCTGCATTAAACCTAACATGGTGCTGCCTGTTTAATAACGGCGTTTTGGGCCGTTATTTCGGCCCGATTCGCTTTCGCGGGTAAAATAGCGGCCCAAAAGGCACTAGCATTGCATTAAACCTAACACGATAAAATAAGATCTCAGTATTTACTAAATATGTTAAATATCATGTTATTTTCATGGATTAAAACAAAAAAAGCTCCTATTGTTGAGTTAGATGCGTTACCCATAACTCATCTCAACAAAAGGAGCCAACCCATGGGTAACATACACAATTTATCTGTGATTCGTCAATGCTTTTCTTATATTTCTGAAGAAAATTTTTGCTTACCAATTTCCGATTATCGTGTTCGTAAGCTTACAACCTTCAAAAGTATCAAGTTGATTTTGGCCTCCCAACTCGCTAAGTGGGATTCTTATGAGCAAATATCTCAAGCGCTTCGAACAAGCACAACATTGCAGGAAAGCCTGGAACTATCCAGCATCAGTGGCTCCCAAATCTCCAGGCGTTTAAAGACGATTCCTACCGAAATACTCGAAGGTCTATTCCTTGAACTCATCGGCAAGGTCAAGCAGAAAGCCCTCCCATCAGGGATCAAGGACAAACAGATTCGGATTATCGATTCGACTTGTCTAAAACTTCCGGCGACACTGGCCAGTTGGGCGTACGTAACCGTGATCATACTCAAATCAAAATTCACGTTCGAGTCTTGGTTTTGACCAAAAGTGAAGAAAAAGAGGTCATTCCTGAGAAGGCCATCCCTACTACGGGAAATGTGAGTGACTACGAAACCATGAACTTACTGGTTGAAGACGATGGCACAATATACGTTATGGATCGCGGCTATGTCAAGTACAAACAGTTCGATACTTGGCTAGAACAAAAAGTTCAATTCGTAACCCGTATCAACGAAAACCATAGGGTTTGGCAGGTGGAGCAAGAGCTGCCGGTTGATCCCGATTCAAACATCACCCGAGATGCTATCGTTCAATTAGGGAGCGCCTTCCGTAAGACAGAGAATTCTTTACGCCTTGTAGAGTTTTTGGATGAAAAGGGTCGCAAGTATCGTCTGGCAACTTCGTGCTTGGATCTAAGTGCTGAGGAAATCGCGGATATCTATCGGCAGCGCTGGCTGATCGAGCTATTTTTCAAGTGGATGAAGCAGCATTTGCGATTAGTGAAGCTATATAGCTATGATCCTCAAGGGATATGGAACCAGATCTTTATCGCTCTGATCGCCTACGCTATTGCCATGCTCATTCACGTGAGCAGTGGAACCCGAATGAGTTTATGGGAAGTGCTTCAATCCCTTCGTCTTTTATGGGAGAAGCCGAATTTGCTACTTGAAACCGAGCTTCATCGAAGGAGTAAAAGCCAGAGCAACAAAGGGCGTCAAAGGGGTACAAAAATATACAAGGAACCGCCTATTATGAACACGTCAGTTGGAATAATCAAGCCAAGGGGAAAATGAAGCTGAGAGAAGAGGCAAAATAAAACAAAAAGTTAATATCCAAAAAATGGAATAACGCATCTATTTTCTGCCCCCCTTCATTTTTTGACCAAATACTGAATAAACCAAATGGAAAATATTTACACAGTATCTCTGTGAGTCACCGTGTAAGCTTTGATGCAATGCCAGTGCCCAAAAGGGCCTTATTTCTCCGGTACGGGTCCCAAAATCAGGTTTCGGCCCGCTTTTCCCAAAAATAAGGCCTCAAAGGACCGCTATTTCACACAGAAAGGACGATTTCGACAAAATAGCGCCTCAAATGGCACTTATTCACCCGTGCGGCTCAAAGGGAGGCTGTTACAGCCGTTAGTCCCCTCGGGTTAATGCAGCGCTAGTGGCAAATGGGCCATTTGGAGGGAGATTAGCTGGAGGAATTCCAGCTAAAATGGGCCTCAGGAGCGAAGTAGACCAAATTTACGGGAGGAATTCCCGTTAATGGATCGTCGCGGCTTATGGGTCTACCGGTTGCTTCTCGCGATGCCGGGAGGAGGAAGGGAGTTATGCAGCATTTGTGCCCAAACAGCCGATCTTTAGTCAAAAAGCAGCTATTATTTCCGCCAACGTTTTCCTTCAAATTTTAAAGTTGAGCCTACTTTGGAGAATTTGACGACTTCGTCCGACAGAAACATTCCCCCGCGGGGCAACGACCTTCGCAAAATCCACTTTTTCCTTTTCTTGTATAAATTCCAATTGTATATCATCCGAGCAATCTATGTTGAACAAACCTGACATTTGTCGAACTATAGCGGTATTTCCCGGGCAATTCAACAAATAAAATGAAGGAAGGACAAAACACCCAAATTATATATGAATTTTGTCTTTTTCCTGTTGACGTATGAAAATATTGGAAGTATATTCACTAATAACATCACAAGTTGTTATTTTATGGATGTAGATTTTGAGGCACGCGATAATGGCTTGGGGGGTGATAGCTTTTTGATTTCCACAACCACGCTTCGCGCAAAAATAGAAAACCATATCAAGAGAGAAGGGGTTACCCTTCATCAATTTTCCGGAATTTCCGGAGTGAATGTTGGGACAATAAGCGGCATTCTGAACGGAAACCGGTCTATATCCATCGGGCAATTGGACCGGATCACGGCAGCGATGGGACTTCCCGAAGGGGAGTTGTACGAGCTGTACGTGGAAGACTGCTTTGCTTTCCAGGCACCGCATTGGCGTCGGCTTAAGCCTTTTTTGTTGCGCTGCGCGGAACTTAAACGGCATGACTGCATTAGCGAGATCTTAAATCGATTGCTTGAGGATCTGAAGCAGGTCCCCGGGATCTTTGAAGCCGCGGAACTCATGTTTGCCCAAGGCTGGAAGGAAGCCGCCGTTATCTTATATGAGAGCGTTATTGAGTGTGAGCGCTCCAGCCATTCGGAACGGTTGGCGATGAGCTATTATCGCATATTTCAGATTTTAAAAAACGACGGGCGAAGGGGATTTAAAGCGGCACTGCAGTTTTTGCCTTACCGTTATCGATTACCCGAAGCGCTGGCGCTTGAAGGTTTATCCATGCTTATTCAGATTTATGCCTTTAGATTTAATTGGACGGAAGTTGAAAATTACGCGGATGAACTAATTAAACTGGCTTGGACATTTTATGAAAAGAAAGTTTGGAAGCAACCGGACTTTAAGCCGGTTCGCCCTCTTGTGTTTTACTATGGCAGAGCCTTTTTGTTTAAGTCAGGGAGTTACGAATACCGCGGCATGTATGAGGAGGCAAAAAAGTGGATTGCCGAATATGCCGATTTAAGCTGGTTTGAATGGCAGGATGACGAGGCAAGGGCTGAAGTGGAGCAATTAAAAATGTTCGCTAAAGCCAATTACTTATGTTTGGATATTAAATCCGGCAACCAATTGAGAATTCCGGAATACGTCTCTTTTTTGGAGACTCATCCGGGCGAGATTGTTGAAGGTTTAATTACATTAATCGAATCCGCCAACAGATATGATTTTTATATTGATGAGGTCCTAGACAAGTTCTCGGAAGAAATTGAGGTATATAGAAGATTTGGCGAGGAACATTGGCAGGCCAGAGATGCGTTGGAAATGGACTATTCTAAAGAACCCCCTTACTTTTTTCGGTATGCCGTGTTTTTTCAAAACTATGCGGTTTATCTCTTCAGAAAAGGCTCTTATGAGGAGGGGCTCAACAATATACTGCACAGCATGAAAATGTCTCTCCAAATCAGCAGCAAGGATATCTTTGTCAATATTGCTATGGTCATCTTTGAACTCCATCGGCAGTTTTCTACGGAAGAGCAAAATCAAGAGTATATTAAACTTTGCAGGAGGTTGTGGGAAAATGAAAAAGAACATGTCTTGGTTGGTTTCGGGTATTCTAATGCTTAGTGTCACGTTTGTTGGTGGGACTGGCTTGATAACGACCATGGCGCATGGTTGGAGTGGATAATCTCAATATCTTTAGGGTCAGCCACAAGCTGGCCCTATTTTCATTTTCATGAACATTTTGGTATATTATCTCATATTTGCAATACGTCTCATAATGCTATAAATGGCAACATCTTCTAATATGTTTCATAGGGTGAGAGGCTATGAATAATAAGGAGAGAATGATAGTGCGAATTGAACAAGAGAGACAGAAGTTAAACCAGTTGGCGGACCGTTACGGACTGCGTCACAAGGCGGTGCTCAATCAATCCGTACTGCTGGATAAATTGATTAATAAGTATAACAAGGTGAAGTATGAAGATATGAAGAGAAGGCAGCCGACGGCATGATTCGGCTTCGGCGGGATCGGTTGGGTTGCATGAATAGCGGATGACAAAGAGCTGTGCCCGAGACAGGGACGCAGCTCTTTGTGTGATGTATTTTACCGGAACGAAGTGACAAAACCCTGCAGCAAGGTCCTTACATCGTATTGGTACTGGTTGATCGGCGCAATCGGCTTATCCAAGCCAAGCAGCGTGTAAACCGCAATCCGCGCCGCCCGGACGGAATACTCCTCGGTAAATACCACATCGTCCGGAATCTCGCAGAACTGGCTGATGAACGCCAGGTTTGTGGAGCCGTCCGGAACGACTTTGGGACGGTCGCCCAAGGCACGAGGCATGAATTGTGCCGTTATGAACGGCATCATGCAAGGAATACAGTTGGCGGTAGAGATGATGGCATCCCTATCCTTCTCAAAATGAAGATGATGCAGCAGCTCGGTCAAAATTTCTTCCCCGGTACAATCGCTCATCTTCTTTTTCACGTAATCCCCGACCCGATCCGGGAACAGGCCGTATCCCCAGAACACTTTCACATGCTCCGGTTGATTGCGGAAATGCGGCTGATGGGCGAGTACGATGGACATGAACCAGCTCGAATCCTTGAAAGTAACGAGTGCCCCCGTACCGGCCTTATTGCGCGAGAACGCCTCCATCAGATCGAAGAAACGGGAGTCCTGGCAGGTCACCGTAAACGATTCCCACTTGGAGCCTTCGATATGATCGGCGAAAGGCGAAGGATTTCCCAATCCCGGCTTTTTGGCCGCAATGCGCTCCCAAAGCTTCCAGGAGCTTCCCTTCCCCAGTAATTCGGGGGCGGAGGTCATGGAGCCCAGGCTTGAGCTTTCCGTCATGGACCCGTTGGTGACGATCACCAAATCCCCTTCGCCCAAATCCAATACTTGCTCCGCTCCATCCTTCATGTAATGCAGGCGGGTTACGGTAATCCCGTCGCCTTCTTTGAAATCCAGATCCGTTACCGTACATTTCAGCGTAAAATCCACGCCATGCTCTTCCAGATACTTATGCAGCGGAAGAATGATCGAGTCGTACTGGTTATACGGCGTGCGCGTAACGCCCTCCAAGGTGTGAATCCGCGGGTATTCGTGCATGAAGCGAATCATATATCTTTTCAGCTCGACGGCGCTGTGCCAAGGCTGGAACGCAAAGGTGGTCGCCCACATGAACCAGAAGTTGGTTTCAAAAAAATGGGGGCCAAACCAGTCGTTAATCCGGGCCGTGCCCAATTTCTCCTCAGGCGTGACGATCAGCTTGGCCATCGCCAACCGGTCGGCCATATCGAAGCCCATGGAAGTGACGTCTTCGACCTGTCCCTCCTTGTTGACCAGCCGCGCATTGGAGTGGGTCGGATGGGCCGTGTCAAAAGCGACGATTTCCTCCCGCACGGACAAGCCGGGTTGATCAAGGGAAGGGATGGAGCTTAACAGATCCCATAAATTTTCGTAGGTTTCATCGTTCAGCATCCGGCCGCCGCGGATCACATAGCCTTGCTGTTCGTTTCCCGCGCCATCGTTGCTTCCTCCGAGAATTTTCATTTCCTCCAACACGTGAATTTGTTCACCTGGAAAGCCGCAATCCCGCACCAGAAAAGCCGCACCCGCCAGTGACGCTATACCGCCGCCGACAAAATACACCTGTCTTCCGTTTCCGTTCTCTGCCATATCTGTCGCCTCCACAAAAAGGGATTGTTCATGTTATGAACAATTTTAATGTAGTACGCCGACCCCCGACTTGAAAATCAACAAAGGAATGCGCGTGTTTAATTTTTGTACACCCGCCCCGGATTGTCTAGAGAAGCGACGCGATCAGCCATGGAGCTTTCGGACATTACAGGCGGCTCTCCTCGTAGCGCTGCAGGGCTCGTTCAAAATTTCCCTCCATTAAGCGCGTCAGCCGTTCGATGATCAACTCCGGTTCCGTCACCATGCCTTCCCGCATCCACTGGATCACCAGACCCGTGAACGCCAGCGTATAGAAATCGGCCATAAATTTCTTATCTTCGTCGCTTACCTGTTTGTTGCAGGAGAGCTCCTGGACAACGCCCATGATCAACCGATTGGTGACGGCGAACAAATAGGCGTCAAGATGTTCGTGGGCCAGAGAGTGAAGCGTGTTCAGGCAGAAGCTCCGATTCGTTTCGATATACTTGAAAATTTTGAGCAGTCCTTGCGGCCAGGTATCGTAGCTGCGGTAACCCGCGATGGTATCGACGGCCTCGGTTTGATAGATCCATCCCAGCAGCTCGTAAATATCCTGAAAATGATAGTAAAAGGTTTGGCGGTTGAGACCGCAGCGTTCCACCAAATGCTTAACGGTTATTTTACTTAAGGGAGTCGTACTCATCCGGTTCTTTAAAGCGGCGGCCAGCGCCTTTTTGGTGAGAAGGGAATTCGACATCGACATCACCTGCACCTGTAAAATTTTTCAAAAACCTTATCCTCATTATACGCCTCCGCCTCACGATTCTCAAAAACGGCCGTCCGCTTTTCCGATAGTGTATAATCAGGGAGAGAATGAGAGACGGGGTGGGCAAGTGTGCCGCATAAAATTTTGCTGATAGAAGATGACGCTTCGATTATAGATATGCTGACCGGCTATTTAACCAAAGAAGGTTACGTCATCCGGTCGGCCGGCGATGGTGAGGACGGGCTGGCTCTGTTCCGGAACGAGAACTTTGATTTGCTGGTGGTCGATTTGATGATGCCGAAGCTGGACGGGATGGAAGTGATCAAAAGGGTCCGCGAAACCAGTTCGGTCCCGATTCTGATCATGTCCGCCAAAGACAATGATGTCGACAAGGCCATCGGTCTCGGCTTCGGCGCGGACGATTATATCGCCAAGCCGTTTTCGCTGATCGAAATCACGGCTCGCATCAAGGCGGCGATCCGGCGGGCGACCTTGTATGCCCGGCGCGAATCCGAAGAGAAGCCGGAGACGGTCGTCGTCTTGGACGGTTTAACCGTGGATCTGGATAATTACCTGGTTCGCAGGAATGGGGAGGAGATCAAGCTGACGGCCAAGGAAGCCGAAATTCTCGGTCTTTTCCTGCGGAATCCGAATCGCGTATTCACGAAGGCGCAAATCTACGGGTTCATCTGGAACGACGATTACCTGGGCGACGAGAATGTCATCAATGTGCATATCCGCCGGCTGCGGGAAAAAATCGAACAAGATCCTTCCGAACCCCGCTATTTGCAAACCCTTTGGGGCATCGGCTACAGATGGACGGTTGCGGAATGATCTACGGCGTGCTGGTCGGCGTGATTTTCATATTGGCGGGGTGGGTATACAAGCTGCATCAGGACAACCGGAGAAGATCCCGGCAGCTTGGGCATATTCACGACAAACTGGAGCGGATTCTGACGGATGAATCGGGCGCCAAGCTTCTGCTTTTTACCGGGGACCCGGAGCTTCGCCTGCTTCTCACGGATATCAACCGGGTGCTGGAGTTAAATCAGCGCATTTTGGCCGAGCGGTCGGGGACCGAGCAGTCGACCCGAAGAATGCTGTCCAACATCTCCCATGATTTGAAAACCCCGCTTACGGTGGTCCTCGGTTATTTGGAGGCGATGGAGCTGGACCCCGGCATGCCGGATACCGAGCGGACGGAGCTGATACGTAAAGTTCACCGCAAGGCCAACGAAGTGCTGGAGATGATCAGGCAATTCTTTGACCTGGCCAAGCTGGAGGCGGGGGATCTGCCCGTGCCGCTGACCCGGGTTCACATGAATGAGGTCTGCCGGCGGAATATGCTGGCTTTTTACGAGGTGCTGACGGGGCAAGGCTTCGAGGTTAATCTGTCAATCCCCGAGGAACCGATTTATGCCTACGCCAACGAGAGTGCGCTGGATCGGATTCTGGACAATCTGATTTCGAACGCGATCCGGTATGGTGGAGACGGTAAAGTGATCGGCTTGAGTTTAAGGGAAGAAGAGGACCGGGTGTGCATCGACGTATGGGACCGGGGGAAGGGAATCGGCGAAATTCACCAGAGCCGGGTGTTCGAGCGGATGTATACGCTGGAGGATTCCCGGAACAAGGCGTATCAGGGCAGCGGTTTGGGTTTGACGATTACGAAGCGGCTGGCCGAGCAGATGGGAGGGGACGTCCGGCTCTACAGCCGGCCCTTCGAGAAGACGATTTTCTCCGTATACCTCCGGCCGTTTCGGTATTAATTGCTGGCTTAGCCTATAGATAAGCAGGTTCAACTGCATGCTATGGGCTTTTTTTGTGCGCTGTAAATGCGGCAACTTCAACTTAAGAAACAAGTAAGATTTGATTAATAAACAAGAACGGAAGGGACTTTACAATAAAAATATAGTGAAAAACAGATCACGAGTAAGGCAAGACCAAAAGGAGAGATACGATGAGCTCTATTCTGAGAACGATCGGACTGACGAAGGTGTTTCAAGGCAAGGAGGTCGTGTCCGAGGTAAACATGAACGTAAAGAAGGGTGAGATTTACGGGTTTTTGGGGCCGAACGGAGCGGGGAAAACGACCGTGATGAAAATGCTCACCAATCTGGTGAAGCCTACGGGTGGGGAAATTGAAATTTTCGGAGAGAAGTTGACGACAAAATCGTACCAGATGCTAGGCCGCATGGGGGCGATTATCGAATACCCGATTTTTTACGATAAACTGAAGGCCCGGGAAAATCTCGAAATGCATTGTGAATATATGGGTTACTACAATAAAAAGGCGGTCGATGAGGCGCTGGAATTGGTTAATTTGCGAAATATCGAACAGAAGCCGGTAAAAGACTTCTCCCTCGGGATGAAGCAGCGGCTCGGGATCGCGCGGGCGATTATTACGAAGCCGGAACTTCTTATTCTGGATGAGCCGATCAACGGGCTTGACCCGCTGGGGATCAAGGAAATCCGCGATTTGTTCAAGCTGCTCTCGAAGGAGTACGGGATGACGCTGCTGGTATCAAGCCATATTTTGGGCGAAATGGAGCAGATGGCTGATACGATCGGCGTGATCAACCACGGGCGATTGATCGAGGAAGTGGCGATGGACCGGGTGCGCGAGCGGAATACGGATTACATTGAACTGAAGGTCGGCGACAGCAAAAAAGCGGCGTTTGTTTTGACGAATCAGTTAAGTGTGTCCAATTTTAAACTGATGGATGAGGTTACGGTACGGGTCTATGATCCGCAGGTCCGGCAGAACGAACTGACCAAAACGCTGGTGCTGCATGATGTGGTGATCGAATCGATCCACAAAAAGAACAGCTCGCTGGAGGATTATTTCTTTAGCCTGTTGAATGGAGGCAACCGGAGTGCTTAATTTAATCAAGCTGGAATTGAAAAAGACGAAAATCGGCCGCAGCATCCTTGGCGGATTCATCGCCTCGTTTTTGATCATGTTTTTTGTCATCGTCGTAAACTACGATGGTTCCGAGAAGCCGTTTACCAATTACGGGGACGTGTTGACGAGCGTCGATCTCTTCGTGTCGTTGACGTTCATCATCTATGCCTCCGTACTTCTGTCCAAGTTCATTATCGACGAATATAAGAACAAATCCATCACCGTACTGTTCATGTATCCGATCCAGCGCAAGAAGCTGCTCGCGGCAAAAATCATCATCGTGGTCCTGTTCACATTCCTGTTCGGCATCATCGGCCGCGTGGTGGCCTTTTACGGGTTTTATGTTTACAATAGCTTCACTCATTTTATCCCGGGGGAGCTGCCGACATCGCTCCTGATCGAACATGGCATCCGCTTCCTGGTAAACTCGGCGATGTACAGTTGTATCGCCCTTATCCCGCTTTATTTCGGGATGAGAAAGTACTCGGTACCTACGACGATTGTGTCCTCCATCCTTGTCGCGATGGCTCTGAACGCCAACACCGGGACGGAATTTACGCTGAGTAAAATCGTAATCATCCCCGTGATCATTGCGGTGCTGGGTCTGCTTGTCGCGTACCTGGCGATCCGGAACGTCGATACGAAGGACGTGGCATGAATATGCAAGGCCCCTGGCTGTCTGACAGCCGGGGGCCTTCATCGTTGGCGGGGGGTGAGACCGTGGAGCGTAGTCGCCGCTACGACCGAGTCCGCCTGCGTTCCGCTGGGCCAACGCCCCCGGTTCGCTAGCGCAAGCGGACGACCGTGGTCCGCGTTCTGCGCTAACGGAAGCCATAGCCGCTATTTCGTATTTTAAAGGCGAATCGGGGTTCTAACGGAAATATTAGCGGCTATTTTGGCAAAATGAGGCCAGCCGGGGACAAATAAGCAGAATAGGCGCTATGGCTTCCGTTAGAATTTCGGAAAGGTGAAAAAGCGCGAAATAGCGGCTATTACGTCCGTAAGGGAAACGAGAAACGAGAAACGTCGAGCGTAGTGAGCGTAGTCTTGCTTTTTCACGGAACCGGGTTGACCGCAAAAAAGACTGTTCCACCGGCACTGCATGGTCGGCGGAACAGTCTTTAATTTACTTGATTAACCCTTCCTCCATTTTGTCCGCGGCTTTATTGGCCATGTACACCTGCAGGCGCGTCAGATCCCGCGCGAGCTCTTGCTGGGTGAGGGTGAATCCGTACTTATAAAAGTCATAAGACGAAACGAGTCCGTTATTGAAGCGGGCTTCCATATGGATATAATCCTGATTCGCCTCGGCCAGGTCCTTCTCGGCGGTCCGATAAGCCCGGTAGGCGGTATCGGCGTCGCTGTAGGTTTTGCTGATTTTTTTGCTGAGTTCGACGCGGGTTTGTTCCGCTTGCTGCTCCGAAATTCGCGTCATCGTGTTCAGGTAATCCTCCTGATGGTCGTTGGCTGCATCGGTGCCGTACTCTTCATTTTTGGCTTGGACGATTGCGTTCCACTGTTTTTTCATTTCATAGGAATTCTCCAATAACGCCTTGTTGTCCTTGCGGGTGACGGGCTGAGGCGTATATTCGATATCTTCCAGCGTAATCTCCGGGTCGTAGACAATCCCCAAATCGAAGCACATTTGAATCAGGGCAAGCTGGTAATTTTCCCTTAAGGACTCCAACTGCTCTTCCTGGTCGCTTATGGCTCGCTGTGCGTTCATGACGGTTTCCGAGCTTGCCAGCCCTTCTTCCTGCAACACGGAGGCTCTATGCTCATCGCGCTTGAGCAGCTCCAGATATTGCTCCGCCAGCTCGATTTGCTTGTCCAGGGACAGGAGCTGGACGTATTGGGAGGTGATTTGCAGCTCCGCTCCGTCTTTGGCCATCTCCAGATCCAGGAGGGTATTGGATTGCTCCGTATTCAACTGCTCCAAGCCTTGCTCCAGTTGTTCCCGTTGGCTCTGCAACTGCTTGTTCAGGGCGGAAGCGATGCCGCCGACCCCGTTCATGACTTGGTTGACCACGGTGTTGGTTTCGATCACAGGCCCCAACCATAAAGGCGGTTCAGTTGGCATTTGGTCCGGCGGAAAGTACTTCTTCATGATTTCATCCGGGCTAGTCGGCAATGTATAGCTCCCCGAGCCCGTATCCATCTTCGCCTTATCCAACTCTTTCTTTTGGTCTTTTAAATTGCTCTCATTTTGCTTTAACGCGGTCAGCTTCATACTGAGCAGCGACAAATTATAGGAATTGTCGATGGCCCGCTTTACGATCGTATCGAGGTCCCAATGCTTGAGCGACGCAAGCGTGCCGGAATCGACAAAAGACGTCTTCAGTTTCTCGCCTGTCGTCGCGTGATGTCCCGTCTGGGTCGTATCGCCGTCGGCGGCCTTCACGGAAACGGGGCCTGCGGCCAGTAAAGCGAAGGACAGGACCAGTGCGGCGGCTTCCTTTTTCATCAAAAATTCCCTCCCCATTCTTCTCTCATTTTCCCATGCTAACACATCAAGATTCTGAAAATCAATGGCAGGGGGGTTCGCTTGACAACCGTGTCCTGACTGGGTTACTTTGGAGTTAAAAAAATAACCGGTGAGTTAGACGGGGGAGGAGATTAACCTGATGAAAGGACGCTGGGCATGCCTTTTTGCAGCAGCTTTATTAACGCTGTCCATCACCGCATGTTCTTCGGGAACGGACGGAGGGAAAGCGGCGGCGGAAAGCGACAAAGTAAGCGATTCGGTTGCGGTAAAAACCATCAAAGTAAAGAATGAACCTTTGAATTCAGTATATGATTTGTCGGGCACGCTTCAGTCCAATCAATCCGCTACGGTCTCGTTCCAGGCCGGGGGCGAGGTCAAGAAAACGCAGGTTGAGGTCGGGGACACGGTGAAGGCGGGCGACGTGCTGGCCGAGCTCGACACGGAGCTGGCACACATCCAATTAACCCAGGCCAAGAGCGGAGTGGCCCAGGCCGAAGGGCAGTTGAAGGCGGCCAAGGCGGGGATCGCCAACGCGGAGGCCCAGATTCAAGCGGCCAAAGCCAATCTGGCCGCGGTGGAAAAAGGCGCAAGCCAGCAGCAGCTGGCGCAAGCGCAGAACGGTGTAAAACAAGCGGAGGAAGCCTATAACAAAATCAAGACCGACGCGGAGCGCTACAATAAGCTTTACGCGGAAGGTCTGATTTCGCTGGACGATTACGAGAAGTCCCAGGTCCAGCTGAAGAACGCGGAAATTACGCTGGACAACGCGAAGCAAGCCTTGTCGGAGGCCACCGAAGGAGCGACGGATGAGCAGGTTCAGGCGGCGAAATCGACCGTGGCCCAGGCACAGGCCGGAAAAGAGTCGGCTTTGGCGGCGGAGGCGCAGGCGCAGGCCGGTTACAAAAACGCCCTGTCGGCCCAAGCCCAGGCGGAGCTGGCCCTGTCGAAGACGAAGCTGACCGCTCCGATTTCCGGAACGGTTCTGGAGAAGAACGTCTCCGTCGGTCAAACCACCGGAGCCGGTACCCCGGCTTTCGTCATCGGCTCGACGCAGACGCTTAAGGTGATGCTGCCGGTTCCCGACGGCCAGATCGGAGACTGGAAGGCCGGACAGAAGGTGGACCTGGACCAGTCCGGCAAAACCCGGACCGGAACGGTCACCCGGATCCATCCCCAAACGAATGCGGGGACAGGCACGATTTCCGTGGAGGTGAGCGTGCCGAACCCGGAGAAGGACTGGTTCCCGGGGCAGGTCGTCAAGGCCGGTCGCCAGACAGCCGGGAAACAGGGGATTCTCGTTCCGGCCGAGGCGGTTATCAGCAGCGGTCAGGAGCCTTATGTATTCCGGGCCGTGGACGGCAAGGCGGTGAAGACGCCGGTGGAGCTGGGTGAAATCAGCAACAACCGGTTCCATATCGTGGCCGGCCTGAAGGAGGGCGACGTGATCGTCAGCGCCGGAGCCGACGGGCTGTTTGACGGCGATGCCATCGCGGCTTCGGAGGACGTGACCCCATGATTGAATTTTTCGTCAAAAAACGCAAAATCACGCTGCTCTTTTTCACCATGCTGATCGTGTTCGGCGTCTACAGCTTTACGGGGCTGGCCAGACAGGATATGCCCGACGCCTTGGTCAAGACGGCGCTCGTAACCACGGTATACCCCGGGGCTTCGCCGGAAAAAGTGGAGCAATCCGTAACCAAAGTGCTGGAGCAGGCGATTAAGGGAGTCGAGACCGTCGAGACGGTCATTTCGACCTCAGGTAACGGTTATTCCAGTATTCAGGTTCAGGCTTATCCCGACGCGGACGCCGAGAAAACCTGGGATCAGCTGCGCAAAAACGTGCAGGACGCCTCGGCGGATTTGCCGGCGGATGCGCTTCAGCCGGTCGTCAATGATGATTTGGCCTCGGCGTTCGTCGGCTCGTACGTCATTTACGCCGATACCCGGGAGGAGCTTTACGCCCTCAACGATACGATGATTCAGTGGCGCGACAAGCTTCGTACCGTACAGGGAGTAGCCGGGGTTGAGCTCGGCGGCCTTCCGGACCGGGAAGTACGGATACAACTCGATATGCAGAAACTGCAGCAGTACGGCATTCCGTGGGAAAAGGTGGTTCAGTCCGTTCAGGCCATGAACGAGCGGGTGCCTTTAGGGGATCTGGATGTCGACAGCCGCAATTATCAGCTGCTGGTCGATAGCATCGAGGAAGTCGACGAATTGAACGATGTGCTGATCATGCGCACGCAGACCGGATTTCCGGTCTATCTGAAAGATGTCGGCGAAGTGGCGGTGACCCAGGCGGAAGCCGATTATTTGCCGTATTACAACGGCAAGCCCGCCATTTTGATCAATGTGAACGCCCAGACGGGCTCGGACGTGCCGTCCATGGATAAGGCGATCAACGTCAAACTGGACGAATTGACCAAAGATTTGCCGAAACATGTGACGTTTACCAACGCGTTTGCCCAGCTGGATGTGGTAAACAAGATGTTCAGCCACTTGTCCCGGGAGATGCTGATCGCGATTATCGCGGTGATTATCGTGTGTACGCTGGGGCTCAACTTGCTGACATCCGCCTTCGTGGCGCTGGCCATCCCGATTTCGATCGCGCTCGGCCTGATCGTGCTGCCGATCACCGGCGTTTCGCTGAACGAAATTTCGATCGTGGGCCTGATTATCGTGCTCGGGATTCTCGTCGACGACGCCGTCGTCGTCAACGACAATATCGAGCGCAGGCTGAGCGATCTGGGGGAAAGCCCGGCGGTCGCTTCCGTCAAAGGCGCGAAGGAAGTCGCCGTTTCCATTTTGACGGCCACGCTGTCGACGATCTTCGCCTTCGCGCCGCTGCTGTTCCTGACGGGCGACGTCGGCTCCTTCATCAAGCCGATCCCGATCGTCATCTCCAGTTCGATGCTCGCTTCCATGTTAATGTCGCTCACGATCATTCCGATCTTCCGGGAATGGCATGAACAGCGGAGAAGCAAGAAGCAGAGGAACGGGGGCGAGCCTAGGCCGCCCGGCCTGCTCGGCAAGCAGATTCAAACCGTGACCCGGGCGTATTCCGGGAAACTGATTCCGAAAGTGCTGCAAAGACCGCTGCTTACGGCGTTGGCCGGCCTTTTGATCGGCACCGCGTCGTTCGGTTTTGCGCTGCTTACCCCGGTGGACCTGTTCCCCGAGGCGGAGGATCCGAACGTGAACATCAATGTGGAAATGCCGGTCGGCACCTCCTTCCAGGAAACCGATCGTACCCTCTCCAGCATCGCGGAGTGGGTACGCAAGCAGCCGGAGGCGGAGCTGGTGAGTTACGCCGCGGGAGGCAAGGCGCCGCAGCTGTTCTCCGATATCACGAACATGATGAGCTCTTCGCCGACCGTCGGACAAATCGCCGTCGTGGGTAAGGAAGGCGAGTTTGATTTGCAGGAGACCGTAAATGCGTGGCAGAAGGAGTTGGTGAAGCGGTATCCCGCGGCGAAGATTTCCCTGAACATCCCGAGAATGGGGATCCCGGTCGGCGCGGCCGTCTCGATCCGGATCGCCGGAGAAGACTTGGATGAGCTGCAGCGATTGTCCCAGCAGGTGAAAGAGAAGATCGCCAAAGTGGACGGGACTACGGGAATCAAGGACAACTTCGGAAACCAGAGCTACACGTTAGAGTTCGAGATTGACAAGGAAGCGATGAACCAGCATCTCGTGGACTACAAAACACTGACCCAGACGCTGCGCCTGATGGGCGACGGACTGGATATCGGCGATTTTGACACGGGCGAACAGATCATTGACGTCAACCTTTATATGAAAAACAACAACGGCGACCCTGGCGAGCTGTTCCAACAACTGAATGTGACGAACGCGCAAGGAATGCAGGTACCGCTGTCGCAGATCGCGAAATTGAAGCCATCCTTCGCGATCCAGAAGATTCAGCATTACAATCTGGTGCGGACCGTAACGGTCGAAGCGGACGCGAAGGGGAAAACGGCGACCGAGCTGAATACGGAGATCCGCGCCATGCTGGAGGATATGCCTTTCCCGGACGGGTATACCTGGGAGCTTGGCGGCGAAACTTCCGACCAGTCGGAAATCTTCGGCGATTTGGGCAGCCTGTTTATCATCGTGATCTTCCTGATTCTGCTCTTGATTACGGTTCAATTCTATTCGTTGTCGGCACCGGTCATCATTATGACCACCGTCTATCTGGCCGCCGCGGGCGGGGTGATCGGGATCTTCATCTCGGGCTCCTCGATCGGCTTCATGAGCATCATGGGCATCATCTCCCTCGCCGGTATCGTCGTGCGGAACGGGATTGTCCTGATCGAGTTCATCGAGGAGGCCCGCCGGGAGGGCATGGAGTTGAAGGAGGCCATCATCGAGGCCACCGCCGCCCGGTTCCGGCCGATTCTCCTGACCTCGCTCACCGCGATCATCGGGATGCTGCCGCTGGCCATATCGGGAAGCATCTTGTTCCGGCCTATGGCATACACGATTATTTTCGGGCTGATGTTCTCGACGATCCTGACGCTGGTCGTTGTGCCTTCGCTTTATATGGTTGTAGCGCTCTACAAAATCAAGCGTCAGGAACGTAAAGCGAACAAGTCCGGCGTTAAACCCGGCACCGATGCGCCGCAGAATCCGTTATCGATGTAAAACCGCCTTTATGATCGGACCGGGAATGTTCCCGGTTCGGCCTTTTTGGCGGAAATCCAATTGAAAGGACCCGGTAGCTGTGGACAAGAAAACCTTAATCACTCAGACAGCGATTCGGCTCTTTGCGGAAAAAGGATATGCCTTTACGACGGTGGACGAAATCGCGAAAGCTTGCGGAATGACCAAACCGTCCCTGTACAAATATTTTCCCGGAAAAGAGGACCTGCTGCTCGAAGCGATGGCGATGCTCTCCGAGGAACTCGAGGGTAGGGTTCACCAGCTGTACCGAAAAGCCGGTTTATCGAAAAGCGATCGGATTATCGAGCTGATCGTGATTTTTCTGGAGTATATTTTCAATCACCGGACCTATATGGTGCTGTTTATAGAGCCGCTGATGCCGATTTATGAAAATGAAGATATCCAGAACGCCTTTATGGTCATCGAGCGCAAACTGTTTATGTGGTTCCAGGACAGCATCATCGACTTATGCGGGGAAGAGGTCGAAGGCTACGCGACGGACTTGACCTTTGTCGCGAGCAGTGTGCTGCTGGATTACATCCGCGTGGTCGGCCCGCACCTTTCCCACGAACACTGCTACAGGCTGGCCACCTATGTGGAGCATTTGATCGGCGTACTGGTGGAGGGCTGGAAGATTCGCAAGCCCGAGATGCCGCTGTTGTTCGAGACGCCTTCCTGGGTGATGAACTGCCGTTCGGAGGAGATGACCCCGGTGCTGCGTTCCCGTCAGCTTCAGAAGTCGTTTCGCAATATGGAGTTGATCGTAAAAGACCACGAATCGCTGAAGGAGGAGGAAAAGGAAGATTACCTCGAAGCGATCGGGAAATTAAGAACGGAGCTGAACGACTCCTTAACGGAGAGCGTGGTATTCAAGGCGCTGCTGATATACCTCGAACAACTGGAAGACCTGCGCGAAGAATGCGCCAAGCTGCGGGCCTTTTTGTTCGAGCCCGATGGGCAGCCATTGTCGTTCTAAGGCGAAACAAAGCAAGTCCCTTTACCGCCGTTCAAGGCGAAAGGGACTTGCTTTTTTGGCGCTGCGATTTCTTCCGTGCTGACGGCAGGGGGAGTTACTGGGTTTTGGATTTGTTGTAGATATCGAAGGCGACCGCCAGCAGCAGCACCAAGCCCTTGATTCCTTGCTGCCAGTCCACGCCGAGACCGATGAGGGACATCCCGTTGTTCATGACCCCCATGACCAGACCTCCGATAATCGCGCCATAGACCGTACCGATCCCGCCGGTGGCCGAGGCGCCGCCGATGAAGCAGGCGGCTATGGCGTCCAGCTCGAAGTTCGTGCCGGCCTTCGGCGTGGCGGAATTCAGCCGGGCCGCAAAGATCAGGCCGGAGAGGGCGGCCAAGGCGCCCATGTTCACGAACACCCAGAACGTGACCTTCTTCGTTTTGACCCCGGACAGCTTGGCGGCCTTCTCGTTGCCTCCGAGCGCATAAATATGGCGTCCGGCGATCATCCGGTTCATCACGAAGGAATAGATGACGATCAAGAAGAACAGGATGACGAGAATGTTGGGAATCCCATGATACGTGGCCAGCACGTAAGTGAACAGGTTAAGCACGACGACGAGCGCCGCCAGTTTGAGGCCAAAGATCCATAAAGCCGGTACCTCGAACCGGTATTTGATCCGGGTCCGCCGTTCCCGGTACTCCTGCCAGACGACGAGCAGGGAGAGGAGGATTCCCAGCACCAGGGTCAGTACGTGAAGGGAGCCGCCCCCGAGCCAGTCGGGCAGGAAACCGGAGCTGATTTTTTGAAAAGACTTCGGAAACGGCGCAATTGACTGGCCGCCCAGCACGATCATCGTCAAGCCCCGGAAGAGCAGCATCCCGGCCAGGGTGACGATAAACGCCGGGATATTCACATAAGCGACCCAAAAGCCCTGCCAGGCGCCGATCAGCGCACCGATCAGCAGCGAGAGAATCACCGCGACGAAAGGATGGAGCTGCATATCGACCATCATAATGGCGGCCAGGGCGCCGATAAAGGCGGCGACGGAGCCGACCGACAAGTCGATATGCCCGGTAATGATCACCAGCACCATCCCGATCGCCAGGATGAGGATATAGCTGTTCTGCAGGATCAGGTTGGTGATGTTCAGCGGCTTCAGCAAAATCCCATCCGTCAAAATTTGAAATAATACCGTAATGAAGACCAGCGCGATAATCATGCCGTATTGCCGGATATTTTTTCTAAAAAGTTCGCCGATCGCTTGCATTCCGGTTACCCCCTTCCCCGTGTCATCAGTTTCATCAGCACCTCTTGCGAGGCTTCTTCGCGCTTGACTTCGCCCGTAATCCGGCCCTCGCTCATCACGTAGATTCGGTCGCACATCCCGAGAATTTCCGGCAGTTCTGACGAAATGAACAAAATGCCTTTGCCTTCATCGGCCAGTTGATGGATGATCGAGTAAATCTCATATTTGGCGCCGACATCGATGCCGCGTGTCGGTTCATCGAGGATCAGCACTTCCGGTTCCGTAAAAATCCATTTGCTCAGCACGACCTTTTGCTGATTTCCGCCGCTGAGATGGCCGGTTTTCTGCCAGATGCCCGGCGTTTTGATGTTCAGTCTGCGCCGGTAATCCTCGGCGACAAGCACCTCTTCCTTCTCGTTGAGGACGCCGAACCGCGAGAGCTTGCCGAGGTTGGACAGCGTAATGTTCCGCTTGATATCGTCGATCAGCACGAGCCCGTATTGTTTGCGGTCCTCGGTCACATAAGCGAGGCGGTGACGGATGGCCGTGGCGATATCGGTCAAATGAACCTCCTTGCCATGCAGAAAGGTCTGTCCGCGCACATATCGGCCGTAGGAGCGGCCGAACAGGCTCATCGCCAACTCGGTCCGCCCGGCCCCCATCAGCCCGGCGATGCCTACGATTTCGCCGCGGTGGATATGCAGGTGGATATCGTCCAGCATCTTGCGGTCCGCTTGCTGAGGGTGCCGGACTTCCCAGCCTTTCACCTCGAAGATGACCTCCCCGGCGTTGCGGGAGGTCCGCTCGGGATAGCGCTGCGTCAAATCGCGGCCGACCATGCCTTTGATAATCAGGTCCTCCGTAACCGGCTCCTCATCCATGCGCAGCGTTTGGATCGTTTGGCCGTCGCGGAGAATCGTGATGGCGTCAGCCACTTTTTCGATTTCATTCAGCTTATGGGAGATGATGATCGAGGCGATCCCTTGATGCTTCAGCTCGACGATCAGCCTAAGCAGGTTTTCGCTGTCGGCCTCGTTCAGCGCGGCCGTCGGTTCGTCCAAAATCAGCAGCTTTACCTTTTTGGACAGCGCCTTGGCGATCTCCACCAGCTGCTGTTTGCCGACGCCAAGCTGAAGCACCGGAGCGGTCGGAGACTCCCGGAGACCGACGCGCTCCAGCAGTTCCCTGGTCCGTACCGTCGTTTCGTGCCAGTTGATGACGCCCCTTTGGGCCTGTTCATTGCCGAGAAAGATGTTCTCCGCGATGGACAGGTAGGGAATCAGCGCAAGCTCCTGGTGGATAATCACGATACCGAGGTTCTCGCTTTGCTTGATATCTTTAAATTCGCAAGTTTGGCCTTTGAAAATAATGTCGCCCTCATAGGTGCCGTAAGGGTATACGCCGCTGAGCACCTTCATCAGCGTAGATTTGCCGGCACCGTTCTCCCCGCATAGCGCGTGGATCTCGCCTTCCCGAACCTGCAGATGGACTTGGGACAGCGCCTTGACGCCGGGAAAGGTCTTGGTGATGCCTCTCATCTCCAAAATGTGCTCGCTCATCGGTCGTCACCCCGCCTCAAAGGCCCAATTCTTCCTTGGTGTAATAGCCGCTCTCGACCAGTACGCTTTCCACGTTGTCCTTATCCACCGATTTTGGCTCCAGGAGGTAAGAGGGCACCACTTTAACCCCGTTATCGTAGGTTTCGCTATCGTTGACCTCGGCCTCCGTTCCCTCGAGGATGCTTTGAGCCATGGCGACGGCCTTTTTCGCCAGCTCCCGCGTGTCCTTGAATACGGTTTGCGTCTGCTCCCCGGCCAGGATCGACTTGATCGAGGCCAGTTCGGCGTCCTGGCCGGTCACGATGGGCAGCGGCTTGTCGCCCGATCCGTAACCGACGCCTTTCAGGGAGGACAGAATGCCGATACTGATTCCGTCATAGGGCGAAAGCACGGCGTCCACGTTTTCCGTCGCATAGTGGGCGCTCAGCAGGTTATCCATCCGCGACTGAGCGGTAGCCCCGTCCCAGCGGAGCGTGGCTACCTGCTCCATTTTCGTCTGACCGCTGCGGACGACCAGCTTTCCGGAATCGAGGTAAGGCTGAAGCACGGACATGGCTCCGTCAAAGAAGAAATAGGCGTTGTTGTCGTCCGGCGATCCGCCGAACAGCTCGATGTTAAACGGCCCCTTCCCCTCTTTAAGGCCGAGTTTTTCCTCGATGTAAGAGGCCTGCTGGACGCCGACTTTAAAGTTGTCGAACGTGGCGTAATAGTCCACATGTTCGCTGTTCATGATCAGGCGGTCGTAGGCGATCACCTTGATGCCTTGATCATGGGCTTTCTGCAGCACATCGGTCAGCGCCGCTCCATCGATGGAGGCGATGACGAGGATCTTGACTCCCTTGGTGATCATATTTTCGATCTGCGAAATCTGGTTTTCCACCACATCCTCGCCATACTGCAAGTCCGCCCCGTAGCCCAGCTTCTCGAATTCCTTGACCATGTTGTTTCCGTCATTGACCCAGCGCTCCGAGGATTTCGTCGGCATGGCGATGCCGACCGTTCCTTTTTCTCCGCCAGAGCCGCCGCCGGAGCCGGATTTCCCGGCGGTCCCGCCCTCCGTTCCGCCTCCCGCCCCGCCGCAGGCGGTTAATAAGGCCAGCAAGGCGCAGGCCAGAAGCAGAGCCGTCCATTTTTTCATCATTCGATCTCCCCCTCGATTAGGAATGGAATACAATTTCGCATTCGCCAATGAATGCGTTTGCAGTTTTCATGACCGAGTATAGCAACGGGGGAGCGTCGCGTATTTATACGGAATTTACTCTTTTTATAAAAAATTAACTTTTCTCGCCTTTCCGGAATTGCAGCGGCGAAACGCCCGTCGTCCTTTTGAACGCCGTACTGAAATAATGCTGTGTTTCGTAGCCGACCCGCTCGGCGATTTCATGGATCGCCAGCTCCGTAGTATGAAGCAGCTGTATGGCTTTGCGCATCCGCAGCCGGGTCAGATAGCCGTTGAAGGATACGCCGAGTTCCTGTTTGAATAGACGGCTTAAATATACCGGGGAGGTATGCAGTTCGGCGGCGATTTGCTCCAGCGTCAAACCACGATCGGCATAGTGGTCGTGGATATAGTATTTGGCCCGCCGCACCAGCGGAGAGAGCGGGGCCTCCTTCAACACGGCGCTTTTGCATTTCCGGTAAATCGCCGGAATCTCCGTCAGGTCACCGCCGCCTTCCATGACCTCCAGATCGACGGCGATCTTCAGAAAGGTGCGCGCCGCAGGCTCGATCCGGCGGAAGGCGGCTTCGGCCGGAGCGGACGCATCCCACAGCAGGACGACCACAAACCCGAAAGGATCGCGATAAATCGCTTTCGGGTAGGGGGCGAGCAACTCGGCGGCGATATTTTCCACGGCGTATAGAAAAAGCTGCCGCTCCTGCTCCTTCAAGGCCGGCTGGGGCAAGATCGCTTCCCGCAGGCGGATCACGCCAAGCAGGGCGGGGGGGAGGACGGGAAGGTTCAGAAACCCCAAATGTTCCGCGATTTCATCCGCGTCCATATGGCCGTCCATCCATTCCTGGCAAAACCGTTCCCGCAAGAGGGGATAATTTCGGGAAAACTGCCGGGAAGCCGTTTCCAGCCGCTGCTGCCGGTCGGTTTCCTGCTCCAGTTCCCCGCGGACCTGACGCAGCACGCGCTCCAGTTGGGCCGGATTGGCCGGCTTGAGGATGTAGTCCTTGACCTGAAGGCGGATGGCTTTCTGGGCGTAAGCAAATTCATCATGGCCGGTAATAATGATGATCTTGCAGGCGGGGAGATGTTCCCGCAGCTTCTCCATCAAACCGATGCCGTCCAGAATCGGCATGTTCAGATCGACGAGCACGATATGCACGCCATGCCGCAGCGCCAGTTCGAGGGCTTCTTCGCCATCCTCGGCCTCCGCGACGACCCGCATCCCGAGTTCGGACCAGCGGACGCTTTCGCGGATGCCCTCGCGGATAATGGTTTCGTCGTCGGCGATCAGCACCTTGCAGTCGGGGAGCACGGTCCCCGGGTTGTTATTCGTCATCTTCACCAGCTCCTTTCGTGAGTAGGGGTTCCGTTAAAATAGGGTGGGTTACTGTAACGGTCGTACCTTCGCCTTCTTCGCTCTCGACCGAGATTCCGTAGGCACCCCCGAAGGTCAGGGCGATTCGGGCCTGGACATTGAGCATGCCGTAGCCCTTTCCCCCGGTGGGGTCTGGCTCGGAGGCCACCCCCGCCGGTTCGGCCGTTCCGGCTGCGGCCAATGCGCGGCGGAGCGCAAGCAGCCGTTCCGCCGTCATCCCCTTTCCGTCGTCCCGGACGGTAAGCAGGAGTCCGCCGTCTTGGATGCTTCCCCGAACCTCCACCTTGCCCGGTCCCCGCCGCTCCTTAATGCCGTGGTAGATGGCGTTCTCGACGATCGGCTGGAGAATCAGCTTCAGCACATAGGCTCCCTGCACGCGGGGATCGATGTCGATCGAATAGCTGAGCTTGTTTTGGTAACGCACCTGTTGAATCTGCAAGTAGCTGCGGATATGCTCGATTTCATCGTTCAGCGGGATGATATCGTTCCCTTTGCTGAGACCGATCCGGAACAGCCTGGACAGCGACTCGGCCATTTGCGCGATATCCTCGGCCCCTTTGCGCCGGGCCATCCAGTGAATCGTATCGAGCGTATTGTACAGAAAATGCGGCTTGATATGAGCCTGCAAGCTGCGCAGCTCCGCCTCCCGCTTTTGCCGCTCCTGGCGCTCCGTCAGCTTGATCAAACGGTTGATCTGCTGCAGCATCGCGTTGAACTTCCGGCCCAGCAGCCCGATTTCATCGGAGCGGCTGCCCCAGTGGCGGACGGTCAGGTCACCGGACTGGGCTTTCTGCATGAAGGACATCAGCTGCCCGATCGGCCTGGACAGGGAGTAGGCCAAATAGAAGGAGGCGGTCATCCCGAGCAGGCAAACGAAGAACACGAAGCTGACGATCGAAAAGCGGATTTCCCGTGTCTCCGCGGCGGATTCCTTAAGCGAAAAAACACCGACCGTTGTCCATCCCGTAAAAGCCGACTCCCGGTAGATGAACTGCAGCTTGCGCCCGTTCACCTGACGGGTGGCCGTGCCGGCTCCGGACTGGTTTTTGAGCCACGAATGCGGGATTTTCTCGACATAAGGCTCCGGCGGCGCATAGATCATCTCGCCGCCGGGATCAAGGACCGTCAGGTAGCCGGTTTTACCCAGCCGCACATCCTGCGCCGTTTCGGCGATAACCCGCAGCTTAAGGTCGATGAGTACGACGCCCAGCGTCTCGCCGGTTTCGGGATCCAGGATGGCCCGAACGACCGAAACGACCTCGTTGTCTTTGTAACTGGCATGCGTCGTCACGTTGCGGCCGGAAGGGTGGCCTACAATTTTGAAGATGCCTTTGTTCCGGACGGCTTCCAAATACCATTCCTCCTCCGTGAGGCTTTGGTTCGGATAGCGGGCATACATTTCGTTGCTGAGGTAAGCTCCGCGGCGGTTGACGATCAGAATGCCGGCGACTTCGGAATGCAGGGTGGTGAAGCCCTGCAAAAATTTGCGGATCGCATAGGATGCCGGTTCCGCGCCGCTTTCGGGCTGTGGACTGCCGATGGCGATACGGCTACCGGTCCCGGCGGTCCCTTTTTTCAGAAAGTCCTGGACTTCGGGATTAAAAGAGATGAAATAGGTGATGTTCTGCAAATTCTCGACATAGGCCTCCAGCGTTTGGTTGACCTTCCCGATCAGCTGCAGCGTATTCTCCGTCATCCGGCGCTCAATGACGCGGTCCGCCGACCAGTTGACGAGAAAGCCCAGTCCGATCGAAGGGAGAATGCTGATCAGCAGGAAATGAAGGATCAGTTTATAGCGGATCGGCATATTGTTCATGGACATCCGCGCCAGTCCCGTTAACCGTTTATTTGGCGTAATAATCATCGACATTCCTCCGCGTCACTACCGTAATGCCGGTGTCGGTTCTCCGGGGAACGGAAGAGCCGGAATTTTGCGCCGCAGGGGGATCGTGTTTTAAGGCAAAAAGATACTGGAGCGACCAATACCCCATATTCCAGGTTCCCTGCGCCATCGTGGCCGCGATATCCCCGCTCTTCACCAGATCGAGCGTACCCTTGTCGGTATCGAAGCCGAGTATTTTCGGCCCCGGATTGCCCCGTTTCAGGTGCTCCCGAACGGCTTCGGCCACGCCGATCCCCCCGTTGGCTTCCGTGGTGAAAATCCCGGCGATCCCGGGGTCGCCGGACAAAATATCCTCGGCGGCTTGTCTGGAGAGGAGCGGATCACCCTTGCCGTTCTTAACGGCCATCACCTTCATCTCGGGAAACTCTCGGGAGATCGTGTCGGCAAATCCCCGGGTGCGTTCCTCATGGTTTTGCTGGCCGGGAAGCGTCACGATCGCGATCCTTCCCTTCCCGCCCGTAAGCTCGGCCATCTGCCGGGCCGCCTTGACCCCGGCGCTGTAGTTATCCGTGCCGAGAAAGGAATACGCTTTGCTGCCGGGAGCGTCCGAGTCGAACAGAACGACCGGGATGCCGGCCTCCACGGCCTTATCGATCGTGGCGTTCAGCTCCAGCGGGTGAATGGCGGAAATGGCGATCCCCGCCGGCTTTTTGGCGATCGCCTGCTCAAGGACCGTAATCTGCTCATTCACGTCCCGCTGGGTGGCTCCCCGATATTCGACGGAAACCTGAAGCGCGGAGGCGGCATCTTCAAACCCTTTGAGACTGCTTTTCCAATAATCGATGCCCATTTGAAACGTGATCATAATGTATTTTTCGCCGATTTCGCCCCGAAGTCCGCCCGCCTGCCGGGAGGCCTCAAGGTGGCTCTTGCTGCGGTAGTCCGCCGCGTAAAGCAAAAAACATCCGATAAGCAGCACATAGATCAAACCTAGCTTTTTCATTGTGCAACCCCTTTCATGAATATGGATAGGATACCGCTCGGGAGGGTTCCAGCCATTCCCAGCCATATCATACAAGGTTTTGCCGGGGAAACCTATCCCCTGATAAAATAGGGGCAGGACGATTCCGAAAGGGAGGAGGGGACCCATGGAACGCGGCAGTCTGTACCGTACAGGCTTAATGGACGGGGAATATCAGCCGGAGTTTACGGCTTACTATTTTAAACAATGGGATGAGCTGCATATGTCCTTTCATCGCCATGACTCGACGGAAATTATGTATATCCTTTCAGGAGTTTGCCGGGTGGAGGTTCGGACGCCGGAACACCTGAGTCCCGTGGGGAAACAGCTCAAGAAGGGCGAATTTATTCTGCTTGACGCCGGCGTTCCGCACCGGTTGATCGTCGAGCCGAACTCCCCTTGCCGGATGCTGAACATTGAGTTCCGCTTTGCTCCCAGCAGCGGCCGGTTTCCATCGCTTCGCCAATGCCTGGACGGGGCGGGGAGGGAGGTCGCGGCCATGCTGACCCGCCCGTTTCAATATGTGGTCCTGCGCGATCCCGAGGAAATTTACCGTACGCTCAAAAGCCTCGTACTGGAGCTGGATCGGCAGCACGCGGAGGAAGGAGAAGGAGACTCGGCCATGGTCCGCCTGCTGTTTGCGGAGCTGCTGATTTCCTTGAGCCGTCTTCGCGATGAACATGAAAGCGGCAACCATCAGGAGATGGACTATTACGTCAAACAGTGCCTCGGCTACCTGCACGAGAATTACGATCGCGAGATCCGCGTGGAGGATGCGGCGGGGATCGTTAACCTGCATCCGGGGTATTTGCAGCGGATTTTCAAGCTGCATACGGGCGAAACGCTCATGCAGTACCTGACCCGCTTGCGGATGGATAAAGCGGCCATGCTGCTGCTCCATACCAATATCCCGGTCGCTGATATCGCCGATTATGTGGGGGTGGGGAGCCGGCAATATTTTCACGCGCTGTTCAAAAAGCATATGGGCGTAACTCCGATTGAATACCGGAATTCCCTGCACGCCCAGAAGGATGCGCCGGATACGATAAGTGAGGATTTTTGACAGGAAGCCGGCGGATAAGTCAGAATCCTGATAACGTTTACTCGGGTCTCCCTGATAAAATGGGTGGTGCAAAGGGATTCCGGGTTTTCTGAGATCTCCGGGATCTTAAGCCTGATTTTAAGCTTGGGGGAGGTCATGGGAACATGTCTTTTAAAGTGGCGTTTATCGGGGCCGGCAGCATCGGATTTACAAGAGGGCTGCTTCGGGACCTGCTGTCCGTGCCGGAGTTTCGTGATATCGAGGTTTCTTTTACTGACATCAGCGAACCGAATTTGCGGATGGTGACGGAGTTATGCCAGCGGGATATCCGGGAAAACGGATTGCCGATTACGATTCGGGCTTCGCTGGACCGCCGGGAGGCGTTGAGGAATGCGAAATACGTCATCTGCACCATCCGCGTCGGCGGACTGGAGGCGTTCGCGACGGACGTCGATATTCCGCTGCAATACGGCGTTGACCAATGTGTCGGCGATACTCTTTGCGCCGGGGGGATTATGTACGGGCAGCGGGGCATCGCGGAGATGCTGAACATTTGCCGGGATATTCGGGAAGTGGCGGCGCCGGATGCGCTGCTGCTGAACTACGCCAATCCGATGGCGATGCTGACCTGGGCCTGCAACCAATACGGCGGCGTGCGGACGATCGGGCTCTGCCACGGCGTACAGGGCGGTCACCATCAGATCGCGGAAGCGTTCGGCCTCGAAAAAGAAGAAGTCGACATCATTTGCGCCGGGATCAACCATCAGACCTGGTATATCAGCATTAAGCACAACGGGGAGGACTTGACGGGCAAACTCCTGGAGGCGTTTGAGCGGCACCCGGATTTCTCCCGGACGGAAAAGGTGCGGATCGATATGCTCCGCCGGTTCGGTTACTACAGCACGGAATCCAACGGGCATCTGAGCGAATACGTTCCCTGGTACCGCAAACGGCCGGAGGAGATCCAAGAATGGATCGATCTCGGCAGTTGGATCAACGGCGAGACCGGCGGTTATCTGCGGGTTTGTACGGAGGGGCGCAATTGGTTCGAGACGGATTTTCCGAACTGGATGAAGGAGCCGGCCCTGGCCTTCAAGGCGGAGGAGCGGAGCGAGGAGCATGGCTCCTACATTATCGAGGGCCTGGAAACGGGCCGGGTGTACCGGGGCCATTTCAACGTCGTCAACCGCGGCATCATCGCCAATCTGCCGGATGACGCGGTGATCGAAGCGCCGGGCTACGTCGACCGCAACGGCATTTCCATGCCGCATGTCGGCCCCCTGCCCCTCGGCCCGGCCGCGGTGTGCAGCGCCAGCATCTCCGTGCAACGCCTGGCGGTGGAGGCGGCCGTCCATGGCGACGACCGGCTGCTGCGCCAGGCGTTCATGATGGACCCGCTGGTCGGCGCGGTCTGCAATCCGCCGGAGATTTGGCAGATGGTCGACGACATGCTGATCGCCCAGGAGGCCTGGCTGCCGCAGTACAAGGCGGCGATCGCGGATGCGAAGCTCCGCCGGGCCGAAGGGAAGCGGCGGCCGACCCGGGAGGGCTATGCCGGAGCGGCCCGCCTGGCGGTCAAGAGCGTAGCGGAGATGATGGAAGACCGCGAAGCGGCGAACAAGAACGCCCGCGAAGCGGACAAAGGCAAGGATCGCGCTTCCGCCGGCGCGAACTAGCAAAAAGGGGCGCCCCCTATACCCATCCGGCATTCGGATGGGGGAGGGCGTCCCCTTTTTGAGCAAATTCCTGCAAATGTGCAGGGATTTTCGGCAGTGAGGCGCTTGTTTACTCAAAAACCTGCAAAAGTGCAGGTTTTTCATGCGCAATCGCCCTGGTTCGGAAAAAGAGTGGAAAATGCCTGCAGATTTGCATCTTTTTAATGGATGACCGAGCGAGTCGGCGGAAATGCCTGCAGATTTGCATCTTTTCTGCTCGGATGGCCCGGCCGGTGCCCGCGCTTCGTGATGCGGGTTTAGAGATTTTCCACTAGCCGAGCGCAATAGCGGTCTTTTGGGGCGCTATTTCGGCCCGATTCGGCTCCACGGGGAAAATAGCGGTCAAAAAGGGCCTTATTTCCTTTCGAGTAGGCCAATAATCAGGTTTTGGCCCGCTTTTCCCCAAAATAAGGCCTTAAAAAGCCGCTATTCCTCCCCGATGACCCAAATTCGACAAAATAGCGCCCCTGAAGGCCGTTATTACTTTAAGAGATCCTTTTTCACTTCCCCGCTAGGAGGGGGGGCGTCTTTGCTGTGGCTGATCCGCTTGTACTCATTGGGCGTGACGCCGACCATCCGCTTGAACAGCTTGTTAAAATAGGCTGGGTCGGGATAGCCGACTTCGTGTCCGACTTCATGAATCTTCAGGTTGGAGGAGTCGGCGAGCAGTTGCTTCGCCCTTTTGATCCGGATCTCGATCAAATAGTCGGTGATGGTCATGCCGGTCTCCTGCTTGAAAAGCTTGCTTAAATAGGTGGGGGTCAGGTAGACCAGGCCGGCCAGGCTGCTGAGCTCGGCCTGCTCGCTGTAATGTTCTTCGATCCACCTTTTAACGACCTCGACCGATTTCCCGCCTTGCGCCAGCCGCTTCTCGCGAATGTCCTGAAGCGTTCGCCCGACTATGCCGATCAGGAGCTGTTTGTATTCGGCGAACTTCAGGCAAGCCTCCAGCTTCCGGTCCAGGGAATCCGGCGTTCCCATCGGCGCGGACGGTGAGTCCGACAACGGGTCTGAAGCCGGTGAAGATGCCAGTGCGAATTCCCGTACGGACGCGGTTGTCGGTACGGAGGCAGATGACGATGTAGCGGCCGGTGCTGAAGCGGATGCCTGCGCCGAAACAGATGCCGATGTCGATGCCACCGAACTTGCGGAGCCTACGGACCCCGCTGAGCCCGCCGAACCTGCCGAACCTGCCGAATGCAGCGAACCCGCCGAACCCGGGGAAACTTCCGGGGCTGCGGCCGCCGTGGCATCCCATGCCGAGCTTGGTCCGGGTCCCAAGGCCGAACTCGAACCTGACCGCGTATTAGAACTCCGAACAGAACTCGGAATAGAACTCCGAACAGGGTCCGATCCAGAACCCGGCCCGGGTTCCTTACCAAGGCCCCGTTCCTGGCCATCCTCCTCGCCCGGGACCGCCGCGGCCTCTCCGAAGGCCTTGCGCCATTCCGGCAATTCGGCCGCCGTCGTCTCCAGCACGACCCGGCAGTACTGGCGGAGGGCGGCTTGGGAGGCCCGGACCCGCCGGAGTACGTCCAGGTGCCGTTCCATCGTATGGAGCGTCTCCTGGACGTTCAGCACCTGGATCGGCGGAACCAACGCCTCGCGGGCGGCGGCCAGAACCCCGCCTGCCTCTGCCTCCGCAGCAGCCGCGTCGAACGCTTCGCAGCTCCAGGCCTCCTCGCGGTACATGCCGCGCTCGCAGGCGAGCTTCGCTTCGGCGAACGCCTGGCCGAGCCGGGCGGGGTCGCTGTAGCCCCGGCTGACGCCGACGAGAACGACGCCGGGGTGGGGGAACTGGCGCAGCGCGCCGGTCAGCCGGTCCGTATCCTCCGCCAGCGGAGGATCGGCATAATAGCTGACCAGCGAAATCAGCCGTTCCCCGGTGTCGACGGCGTCGAACAGATGCTGCGGCTGGCGCTGCAAAAGCCCGACGCTGGAGCGAAGCGCGTCCATATCGCTGCCCTTGATCACAATGACCGCAAAGTAGGGGAGGGGCAGCGCCAATTCCGGAAGCTTCGGACAGAGGGAGGGGGAGCTTTTCATGTAGGATATGAGAAGCCCCGAACGGAGCTGCAGGTTTTTGCCGAGTCGGGCCGCCTTTTCCTCCCCCAGGTTTTGGAGCAGCTCGAACAGCTGTTTTTTATTGATCGGCTTAAGCAAATAATCCACCGCCGAATACCGCAAAGCCTGCCTGGCGTATTCAAAGTCCGTAAATCCGCTCATAATGATGCAGCGGGTCTCGGGCTTCACCGCTTTGAGCTCTTTGATCAGCTCCAATCCGTCCATCAACGGCATCCGGATGTCGGTAATGACGATATCGAGCGGTTCCGACCGGGCGAATTCCAGCGCCTCTTGTCCATTGGAGAACGTACCGGCCACTTCGTATTGTTCGCTCTCCCGGCGGATGATTTTGCCCAGCCCCTCGCGGATGGAAGCTTCATCGTCAACTATGGCGATGCGAAGCATGACAATTCCTCCTTTACTCCTGTCCCCTTGGACTCATCAGTTCCAGCGGCTGCGTCGGACCGTTCCCGAGAAGTCCGGCGATCCGCAGCGTGACGGTCGTTCCCTCGCCGGGACTGCTGTCCACGGCCAAACTGGAGCTCTCCCCGTAATACAAACGCAAACGTTCATTCACATTGCGCAATCCGATGCCGAATTTGTCGATTTTACCGTCGCTCAGGCTTTCGTTCAGCGAAGCTAGCCGTTCCGCGCTCATTCCCACCCCGTTATCCTGTACCGAAAACAGCACGTCACTGTTCTCGAACCAGCCCCGGATCGTGATGGTGCCGGGCTCCTCCTGCTTTTCCAGGCCATGAAACATGGCGTTCTCCACAACCGGCTGAAAAACCAGCTTGATCAGCGGCAGGTGCATGCAAGCCTCGGGCACGATAAAGCGGTAGCCGATCTTGCCCGGGAAGCGGATTTGCAGCAGCTTCAGATAATTCTCCACATGCTCAAGCTCCCGGCGGACGGTGACGATCTCATCGCTGCGGGTAATGCTGTAACGCAGCAATTGACCCAGCAGATATGTCAGTTCCGCCACCCGGTCGTCATCGTTCAACTCGGCCAGCATGCGGATGGATTCCAGCGTGTTGTATATGAAATGCGGATTGATCTGGTTTTGCAAGGCCAGCATATCCGCCTTTTGTTTGCTTTTTTCCGTTTCGTACACTTCCTGAAGCAAATCGCGGATCCGCCCGATCATCCGATTGAAGTGGCTGCCCAGCATGCCGATCTCGTCATTGTATTTGACATTGACGAAGACGTCCAGCTTGCCGCGCTGTACCTGCTTCATCAGCTGTACGGTCCGCTTCAGCGGTTTGGTCAGCGCGTAAGAGATGAAGATGGCGACCAGCAGGGCGAATCCGATGATGGAGAGCGCCATAATCAACATCGTATTCCGGGATTGCTTCATCGGCGCGAGCAGCTCTTCCAGCGGAATGTAAACGATCGTTTTCCATCCCGTATGGCTAGAGACCGTATATACCGCCATGTAAGGTTTGCCTTCAATCTCGAGCCGGAAGCTTCCTTTGGTTCCGGTTGCCTGGGTCAGAAGCGGGCTCCCCGCCAAATCTTTCCCCAGTTGACCCAGGTTTTTGTTATATACGACGCGTCCGCGTTCATCCAGGATCAGGGCGTCCCCATGGGTTACCTCATTCAGGGGGGTGATGATTTCCTCGAACAGACCGATATCCACATCGATAGCGATGATGCCGATATCCTGAAGCGTGCTGACCGACTGGATCGAGCGCATGACGGTGAACACCTGGCGCTGGGCGGTTCCGTTGACCCGAATGGACTGCGTCCCCGTCAGCACCGGGGCCACCCCGGCTTCCCGCGTCCGTTGCCGCCACTCGGCCACTCTTTCCTGGGGATAGAGTTCATTTAAGCCCGGCTTGTTGTAGTAAAAAATCGAGCCGTAGTGGTCCATCATATAGACCGCGGAGATTTCCTCCTTCGTATTGGTCAAGTACATCAGGAACATGTTGACGGCCGAGCTTTTGTCCCAATCCGTACCCTGCTGGTCCAGATATTTCTGAACGTCCTTGTTATAAAGCGGCAGCATCGTATAGCGTTTGAGATCCGCAATATACCTGTCGACTTTGTCCATGGCATTGTCGGTTAACTGCCCCGCCGAGGTGGTGGCACTGGCCAGCACGACGCTGGAGTTCGCTCTGTAGGAAGCATAGCTGACATACGTGATCGGCAGGGAAATCAGGAAAATGAAAATGACGACAAGCTTTTTCTGCATCGACAGGTTGGCAAAAAACATCCAGCATGCCCGGACTAGAAGGCGGATTCTCTTCATGATGTGGACCCCTTGTTCGTGTTGACGGTATTTCTCTTATTTTACAGCGCCGCTGGCGACGCCTTCAAAGATATATTTTTGCAGGAAAAAGTACAAGATGATCGTCGGGAGCAAAATCAGCAGAATCGCCGCGCTGATCAAGTTCCAGTTCGCCACGTTGATCCCCTGGAACCGCATAAGCACGGTGGTGACGACCCCGAGGCTTTGCTTCGGCATGTAGAGATACGGCGTATACATATCGTTGTAAATGCTGATGGATTTCAGAATAATCAGCGTCGAAGTCGCCGGCGTCAGCAGCGGAAAGATGACCGACCGGTAGATCCGGAAGAGCGAAGCCCCTTCCACCATGGCGTTTTCGTCGAGATCGACGGGAATATTGCGGATGAATTGCAGATACAGGATGATCTGGATCACGTCGGCTCCGATATACAAAATAATGGGCGCCCCCAGCGTGTTGTAAAGCCCCAGCGATTTGATAATGCCGAAGGTGGCCACCTGGGTCGTGATGCCCGGAATGACGGTGGCGAACAGGTAGGCGCCGAACACCGCTTTTTTCATCCGGAAGTCGAACCTGCCCAGGACGTAAGCGACCATCGTCCCGAACAGGATGTTGAAGATCAGCGCCACGGCCATAATGATCAGCGTATTTCCGAACCCGCTCAGGAGTCCGCCGCGCTCAAAGACAACCTTGAAGTTTTCGAAGTTGAAGAAGCTCTTCGGCAAAGCCATCGTACTGGCCGTGTTGAATTCTTCATCCGCTTTGAAAGAGTTCACGATGACCACGTAAGGAGGGAAGAGCACAACGAACACCCCGATGAGCAGGGTCAGATATTTCAGGGCGCCGATGACCGAAAATTTTTTGGAATTCATTTGCTGCCGCCTCCTCTGCTAAGCACGAATTGCTGAAGTGCCACGACCGCCACGACGAAGAAGAGCAGGATAATGCTCATCGCCGATGCCAGGCCGTAGTTGTTGTAGGCAAAAGCCGTCTCCACGACGCGCTGCACATACGTTTGGCTCGCGCCGGCGGGGCCGCCCTTGGTGAGTACGAACGGAAGGTCGAACACTTCAAGCGCGCCCGTCACGGTCAGGAACAGGTTGAGCTGAATGACCGGTTTCATGTTGGGCAGCGTCATGCGCCAGAAGGTCTGCCAGGCATTGGCTCCGTCGATTTTGGCCGCCTCGTAGATATCGCTCGGAATCGCCTGCAGCGAGGCGATGTAAATCACCATGTTATAGCCCATAAACCGCCATAGTCCGGTGGAGGCCAGGGAATAGTTGACAAGGCCCTCGGTACCGAGCCAGCTGGTTTCACCGAGGCCGGTTAATCCGATGCTGTTCAGGAACAGGTTTAGCGACCCCTGGGTGGTGTCGAACACGTAACCGAACATAAAGGCCACGGCAACGCCGTTCATAATATATGGAAGGAACAGCAGCAGGCGGAACATATTTCTCCCCCGCAGCCGGCTGTTCAATATCACCGCAAAATAAATCGCGATGACGTTCTGGATCAGCCCCATTACAAAATAGGCAAAGTTATGCGCGAATACGCCGAAAATATCCGGGTTGGAGAAGACCTCCCGGTAATTGTCGAGACCGACCCAAGGCTTCTCCGGGCTATAGCCGTCCCAGTTCGTAAAGCTGAAATACACCAGCTTGGCGGCCGGATAATAGGTGAACAACAGCAGCAAGGCTACCGGAATAAGCAGGAAGGAGAAGATGATGAGCCTTTTTTGTTTTTTGTAAGATAATGTTCCGAACATGCTTTAAATCCCTTCTTTCCGCACTTCAGATGAATGATCTTGAAAGCAAAATGGATTATCTCTGGCGGATAACCCATTTTGCCGGTTTTAGGCTAGTCTCTTTATATTAGTAGCCCAAGTCTTTTTTGGCTTTGGCCCAAGCTTTGTTCCACTTATCGAGAACGGTCTGCGGGTCCTTGGCGAGCACGAACTCCTGAGCGATGGCAGGCAGATCGATTTGCGCCTTGTTGGAGATCTCGATGACTTTCGGGTCGTCCGGTTCCCCTTCCTGAAGCTCCACGCCGGTAGCCTGAAACTCGGCCAGCTGCGTCAGTTTGGACTCGCGTCCTTTCAGCGGAGAAATGAAGCCGGCAAAATCTTCATAACCGGATTCTTCGATCATCCACTTGAGGAAGGTCTTGGTCGCCTCCAGGTTCTTGCTGTTCTTGTTGACGGCATAGAAGAAGTCCGGGCTGAGCGCGGCTCTCAGTTCTCCCGAGTTGTCATAAGGAAGCGGGAAGAAGCCGATGTTGTCCGATTCCGCACCTACGCCGATGACCTGATTAATGACCCAGTTACCCAGGAAGTACATGCCCATTTTGCCGCTGGCGATGTCTTTTTTGGACTGCTCCCAGTTGGTGGAATTGATGTCTTTTTCCAGATAGCCCTTGTCGGCCAGCGTCTTGAGCAGCATCATCGCTTTGCCGTAGCCGTTGTCCATGGAGAACGGGGCGTCCATGTTGATTCTTTCGTTCGGGAAGCCTTTGTTGTTCTCGATGATCCGCGGCATATCGAATACCCAGTTGCCGAGCGGCCATTTGTCTTTGAAGTTGGAGGCGAGCGGAATGACGCCGTTCTGTTTTATCTTTTCGCAAGCGGCTAGGAACTCGTCCCAGGTTTTTGGCGTTTCGGTGATACCGGCATCGGCGAACACTTTTTTGTTGTATACGATGCCCGAAGTCGAGTTCCCGGTGGTAATACCGTAGAGTTTGCCTTCGTACGATTTGAAATCCTTGAAGGTCAGTTCACTGCTGAACTGGATATCGTCGAGCGGCGCAAAATATTTCGGTAGATCGGAGTTCGGAATATCCGGAACGAACATCAGGTCGGGAAGCTCACCGCTGGCCATCCGGACTTTGGCTTGCTGGTTATAGTCCGTTTGGCTGGCTTCGAATTCGATCTTAATGTCGGGGTATTTCTCGTTGAAACGCTTGACGTATTCGTCGTATTCTTTGCCGATCATGTCCGTACGGTTGGTCAGGAAGGTGACTTTGCCGCTGAGCTTATCGCCGCCCGATCCTCCTCTGCCTCCGGTATTGGCCGTATCGGTACCGCCGGCATTTCCCGTTTTGGCGCCGCCGTTTCCGCCGCAGCCCGCCAGGACCGCGGAGAGAGCAAAGACCATTAGAAATGTGAGCAGAAGATTTCTTTTCACTTGAATCGCCCCTTGTTTAAGGTATTTGTTAGCGCTTACACCTATATATTAGACTAATTGTTAGGGTTCTTAAATGCACTGAGTTATTATTTGTTGTCTTGAATTGTCATGTTGTATAGGTGCGCTTTCATGCTATTTTACAGGAAATGTTCTGAAAACGAGCTGTTTGTTTGCGAGATGTATCTAACAAAGTGCTAACAAAAACATTGATATTTGATATGAAATAAGGATAATGGGATTATAACACAGCGAAGATGGAGGTCTTATGTACAACCAACATTTGGTATTGGGCGAATGGCGCTTTAAAGCTTGCGACGAATCGGGATGGAGTGAAGCGAGAGTTCCGGGGACGGTACACAGCGACCTGCTGCGGAACGAAAAAATCTCCGACCCGTTCTACGGCACGAATGAGCATGATCTGCAGTGGATCGATAAGAAAGACTGGGAATATCAGACCGTATTTAACCTAGCGGAAGATTGGAAACGCTGCCGTCACATCGAGCTCGTGTTTGACGGTTTGGATACGTATGCCGATGTTTATGTAAACGAACAACATGTATTGTCCACGGACAATATGTTCCGGGCTTGGAGCGTGGACATCGGGGAATTTATCGTGCCCGGGGAAAATACCCTTCGGGTCCGCTTCCGTTCCCCGATCGCGGAGGATTTGCCCAAGCTGGAGAAGCTCGGTTATCCGCTGCCCGCGACGAACGATCAATCGGAGCTGGGGGGCTTGGGGGACCGGAAAGTCAGCGTTTTTGCCCGCAAAGCTCCTTATCATTACGGATGGGACTGGGGTCCGCGTTTCGTAACCAGCGGGATTTGGCGGGAGGTGCGGCTGAACGGATGGTCCGGTCCGCGGTTGACGGATTTGTTCATCCGGCAGGATAAGGTCACGGCCAAGGAAGCGAAGCTGACGGCCGTGGTGGAGATCGAAAGCGACGCTGCCTGGCAGGGGACGCTGGAAGTTGCCGCGGACGGGCGGACTTGGGCCAAAGAGGTCGCCCTGACGCCGGGACGCCAGACGCTGGAATTGGCGGCCGAGTTGGCGGAACCGAGGCTGTGGTGGTGCCGGGGACTGGGCGAACCGAACCGGTACGCGTTTACAACCAGTCTCCGCGAAGGCGGGGAAACGGTGTCGAGCCGGCGGGTAACCACGGGGCTGCGGGACATCCGGCTGGTCCGCCAGCGGGACGACGCGGGGACTTCGTTCCTGTTTGAACTGAACGGCGTGCCTGTCTTTATCAAGGGGGCCAACCATATCCCGAACGACAGCTTTTCGCCGGAAGTCACGGCGGAGCGCTACCGTCACGAGATCGCCTCGGCGGCTGAGTCGAACATGAACATGCTGCGCGTTTGGGGAGGCGGCATTTACGAGGAGGAAGTCTTCTACGAACTGTGCGACGAATACGGCCTGCTCGTCTGGCAGGACTTTATGTTCGCCTGCAGCATGTATCCCGGAGACGACGCTTTCCTGAACAGCGTTGCCGCTGAGGCGGAATACAATGTCAAACGGCTGCGAAATCATCCGTGTATCGCACTTTGGTGCGGGAATAACGAAATCGACTCGGCCTGGGCTCATTTTGAAGAGGAAGGCGGCTGGGGATGGAAAAAGGACTACACCGCGGAGCAGCGGTCGAAGATCTGGGCGGATTACGAAGCGATTTTCCACCGGATTCTCCCGGAAGCCGTGGAACGCTGGAGCGGAGGCATCGCTTACTGGCCGTCCTCGCCGCTGCGCGAGCTGACCGGAGATGAGCGTCAGCACGCGACGAAGGTCACCGGGGAAGGCGATATTCATTATTGGGGCGTATGGCACGCCGTGGAGCCGTTCTCCAATTATAACGAACGCATCGGACGCTTCATGAGCGAATACGGCTTCCAGTCTTTTCCCGAGCTGTCCACGGTGCTGAAGTACGCGACGGAAGAGCAGTTGGAGCTGGAATCCGAAGTGATGCTCGCCCACCAAAAGAACGGCCGGGGCAACCAGCTGATCAAGGAATATATGGAACAGTATCTCCCCGTTCCGCGGGATTTCAAGGCGTTTTTATACATGAGCCAGGTGCTTCAGGCCGAAGCGATCCAAACCGCCATCGAGGCGCACCGCAGAAACAAGCCGTACTGCATGGGCACGCTGTATTGGCAGATGAACGACTGCTGGCCCGTGGCCTCTTGGGCGGGCATGGACTACTACGGCCGCTGGAAAGCGCTGCAGTATGTCGTGCGCCGCAGCTTCGGCGAGATCATGCTGTCGATCGACGGGGGAATTGAAGCCGGCGATGGCAGGGGTCCGGGCGAAGAGGCTAGGGCGGAAGCTCGAGCGGAAGCGAATACAGGAGCGGGTACGGAAACGGATATGGGAGCGAGTACGGGCAAGGGCATCGTAACGGTCCATCTGGTATCCGACCGGAGGGAGCCGCTCCATGCCCGGCTTCGCCTGGAACTGTTCGACTTCGGCGGACGTTCACTCGGAGAACATACGCGCGAAGTCACGCTCCCGGCGGATGCCGCGCAGGTGGTCTACACGGCTCCGGCGGCGGAACTGCTGAACGGGCATGATCCGCGTAGCGTCGTGCTGCTGGCGACGGTGGAGCAGGAGAACGACGGAGAACGCGTCGTGCTGGCCCGCCGGCCTCATTATTTTGCCTCCTTCCGGGACATCGAGTTGCCTTCGGCAAAGGTGATCGTGGAAGAAATGCCGGGCAGCGGCGGCAGCGCGTTTAAGCTGAGCACGGACGCTCTGGCCAGACAGGTTTGGCTTCATGCCGAGGAGGAAGGGATGTTCACGGACAATTTCTTTGACCTGATTCCCGGCCAGCCCGTGACTGTGGAGTTCCGCCGGCGCGGCGGATTGGGGGGCGAAGCTTTTGTGGCGGGCTCGCCCGGGTCGCTGAGCGTAAGCACGATGCGGGATTATACCGCGCAATAAGCTTTCTGGCGGCTGTTCGCCTGGGAGACTGGCCGCCTCGCCGTCGGTGTAAGATACGCCGCGGCGGGGCGGCCTTTCCGCGTGCTGCCGGTTTACGCACGCCCAGTAGCGGCCTTTTAGGGCCTTATTCTGGGAAAAGATAGGCCAAACCCTTATTTCGAAGCCCGCAACAAAAAAATAGGGCCGTTTTTGGTCGCTATTATCCCCGTGGAGCCGAATCGAGCCGAAATAGCGGCCCAAAAGGCCGCTATGGGTACGGGCCCCGGCTAGGAAGCCCGCCCGGCCCATTTGCACCGAATTAGCGGGAGAAAATCCCGTTAATTCTCTCCCCATGGGCGATTTGAGCCGGATTAACGGGAAGAAATCCCGTTAAGTCCCGGCCACAGCGTCCCAGCCTCAGCATCCGGGTTTGCAGCGTCTCGGCCCACCTAGATCCCAC
Organism: Paenibacillus faecis; assembly: GCF_008084145.1. Classification (GTDB taxonomy): domain Bacteria; phylum Bacillota; class Bacilli; order Paenibacillales; family Paenibacillaceae; genus Fontibacillus; species Fontibacillus faecis. Next base: position 456,009 of record NZ_VSDO01000004.1, read on the forward strand.
CAACAAGATGCATTGGCACGGATGAGACAGACTAGTTAGTTGGAGTAACATGATAGGTTTGAGTATTAGCGGCTGAAAGTGGTGTACGAGTTACATGAAGTGGGCGGGGAGGAGGGGGAGTTAACGGGAAAACTTCCCGTTAATTTCAGCCCTTCAAGCCGGCGGTGAACAAATAGCAGGAAAATGTCCAGCTAATTCCGCCTCGGAAAGCCCGCCCGGCCCATTTTGCACCGAATTAGCGGGAGAAAATCCCGTTAATTCTCTCCCATGGGCGATTTCAGCCGGATTAACGGGAAAAAATCCCGTTAATCCCCGGCCATATAGCCTTGTCCGGCCATATAGCCTTGTCCGGCCATATAGCCTCCCACCCCTTCTCGTTCCAGGCAATCCCCCACCCCCGAGGCACAAAAAAACATCCGTAAACCGGGCGCTTTTATGCCCAGATACCGGATGCTCTCCACGAATATGAAACTTCATTCCTCTGGTTTCAATCTACTTTGGCTGCACTATTCCGGTTATTTCTGCGAGAAAGCTGCATCGGAAGCATAAGTTAAAGTTCACCTTTGTGAACGGATTTCTACCTTAGTAAGTTTAATTAAGAAATCTGGGGCGGGCAGCGATCCGGAGAACATTTCACACGGCTGCGGGCTGGAACCTTCTGCGGTAAGCTTCTTCCGCGCATACTTACCAAGCCGATATAAACTGAATGACGCCCACTAACGTCAATAGCAGGAAGAGGCCCACGACAAAGGCGATTCCGAACTTGACCGCTTGAGGCAATTGCGCTTTCGGCCTTTGGGCCAACTGCTGTTCGGCCAAATTCAGGCGTCTTTTGAGTTCCTCGATCTCCCGATCCCGTTGATTGTCGTTCAAATTCCGTTCCATATCCATCCTCGCTCTCTCGTTTCCGTCATTCATTTTATTCTACTATATTTACCCAAAAAATGCAGGAAGTTAGGCATCCCGGAAGGGAAAATTGCCCTTGCGCAAGATTGCAACCCTCGGGGAAACAGAGTATCATTCTTGAATAGACAAAAATCGTCTGAAAAACAAGGTGAGCTATGGTACGAAATATTCGTGATATCGCAAAAGCCGCCGGGGTTTCGGTTTCAACCGTTTCCAAGGTGATGAATAATTATCCTCATGTCAGCACGGAAACCCGCGAACGGGTGCTTGAGGTCATACGCAAGGAAAAATTCGTTCCGAACTCCACGGCGCGGGGGCTTGTTATGGGGAGTTCGCGGACGTTGGGCTTGTTTTTGACGACCGGATTGTCCAATCCCTTTTTTGTGCAGTTGCTGGCCGGATTGGAGGAATCCCTGAAGGAATCGGGATACGACTTGATCTATCTGGCGCAGATTGATTGGCATCCGGAGTATAGCCCGCTCCGCCACTGCCGCAGCCGGAATGTGGACGGCGCGCTGGTGTTCGGATTTCAGCGCCATGATCTGAATTTTGCGGAAATGCTGGAGTCGGAGATTCCGACGGTATTTATCGATCTGGACATGCGCGGCCCCCGGGCGGGATACATCACCTCCGACAATGTCGGGAGCATCCAGGGGGCGGTCCGCTATCTGGCGGGGCTTGGCCACCACCGGATCGCCTTTGTGGCCGGCCAGCTCGATTCGTTTATCGGTCGGCTGCGCATGGAGGGATATCGCCGGGGAATGGAAGAGGCCGGACTGTCTTACCGGCCGGAGGATATTTATGACGGCGATTTTACCAGAGAAAGCGGGTATATCGCCACGCGGGACTTTCTCCGCCGGGAGTCGCCGCCGACCGCGATCATCTGCAGCTCGGATATGAGCGCGGCCGGCGTGATGGACGCCGCGGCGGAGGCCGGGCTGTCCATCCCTGGCGACCTTTCGGTCATCGGCTTTGACGATATCGAAATTTCGCGGTACACGCAGCCTCCCTTGACAACGGTGCGGCAGGATCTGTATACGATCGGCCGCGAGGCGATCGAGTATCTGGATCGGATGATCCGCATGCCCGATGCGCCGCCGCCGGAACGGATCGTGCCTACGGAACTGATCATTCGCGGCTCCTGCGGGCCATGTCCCGAATCCGGCTAGTAATTTCAGATTTCGGATTAGATTTACTAAGTTATAGAGAAGAGATGAATGGAATCATGAGAAGTCGCCTGTCATCGAATCCGGGCCAATTTATACTGATCTTTGTCATACTGCTGCTCAAAATCGTTCTGATGCGTTTTTTCTTCTATGAAGGTTTCCGTTGGAACGGCTTTCCCGCGGAGGCGCTGTCGGCGCTAATGCTGCTGGGGCTTTTTGATCTGCTGTTCTTCCCGCTGCAAAAGAAGAGCCCCGTCTATTGGTGCTTTAACTTTGTTTACTCCTTCACGCTTTTTGCCGCGACCTTGTATTTCGCCCACTTCGGCACGGTTCCGACCTATGCGGTGCTCAGCGAGCTGCACCAGGTGCCGCAGGTGCGGGCCAGCGTTAACGCGCTGCTTCGCCCCGAGCATTTTCTGTTCTTTGCCGACTTTGCGCTGCTCTTGATCGCGGCGGTGTTCCGGCGCATCCGCAAATATGCCGGAAGCCGCACGCTCAGCTTCCGCAGCGGTCCCGCCGGTCCGGTTCGGAGCGGATGGCCGTGGGGGGCCGCGATGCTCGGCATCCTGATCGTGGGGATCGGCGGATCGGCGCTGTCCGTCCGCGCCGGGCAGAAGATCGACAACGAGCTCGTCCGGGCCGAAACGGTGGGATTCGTGAACTTCCAGGCGGACGCCGCTCTCCGTAACCATGAAGAGGAGCGTATGATCGCCGAAGGCGATATCCAGGAGACCATCGGCAAAATCCAAGGTCTCCAGGCCGGGTATCCTTACCGGACGGATGCCGGCAAGGCCGGTCAACCCGCATATTTCGGGGCGGCCCGGGGGATGAATTTGATCGTCATCCAAATGGAGTCTTTTCAAAATTTTGCAATCGGTCTGAAAGTGAACGGCCAGGAGGTCACTCCTGTGCTGAACGGGCTGATTAAGGAAGGTTTTTATTTCCCGAAAGTGTTCCAGCAAATCGGGGTCGGCAACACTTCGGACGCGGAGTTCATGTCCAATACTTCGATCTATCCCACCGCGGCCGTCGCGATGTCCAAGGGATTCGGGAACCGGGAACTGCCGAGTCTGCCCCGGTTGCTGCAGCGTCACGGGTACGTCGCCAACACGTTCCATATTAATGATGTAACATTTTGGGACCGCAATCGGCTGTATCCGGCTTTGCATTTTGACAAGTATTACGACAAGCCGTTCTATGAGAATGACCATTTCAATGATTTCGGAGCTTCCGACGAGGAGATGTACCGGGTGGGAATGGACAAGCTGACCGAGCTCGAGCATGAGGGCAAGCCTTTCTACGCGCAGTTTGTGACGACATCAAGCCATTCACCGTTCATCGTTCCGGAAGATAAGGTAAAGATTCAACTGCCGGATTCCCTGAAGGGCACGAATCTGGGCAACTACTTAACGGCCCTGAACTATACGGATTATGCGATCGGCGAACTGATCGGGCAACTGCAGGAAGCCGGGATGTGGGACCATACGATGCTGGCGATCTACGGCGATCATTTCGGGATACAGCCGAGCGAAACGGGGGCCGCGGAAATCCGGGAGAAGCTAGGAATTCCTTACGAGGATCGGATTAGCCGGTTTAATATTCCGTTTATCGTCCACGTTCCCGGACAGCCGGCGGGCTTCGTTTCCGACGTCACCGGCGGGCAGGTGGATATGTTGCCGACGATAGCCAATCTTCTCGGCGTGTCTCTGAAGGACGAGAAGTTCACCGCACTCGGGCAGGATTTGCTCAATATCGACCAAAACGTGGTCGGAATGCGCTACTACCTGCCGACCGGTTCCTTTTTCAACAATGAGGTCATGTTCGTGCCGGGCCAAGGGTTTGAGGATGGGACCGCCGTATCGCTAAAAACGTTGGAGCCGGTAAGCGATATTACTCCTTATCGCCGCGATTTCGACTATGTGACCCAACTGATGAAACTGTCGGATGAATACGTCAAATTGCTGCCGAAACGGCATTAAACCGCAAGTCACATTGAATCTGCACAAAAAAGAGCGCTCCCTCTTCCGTTAATGGAAGAGGAGCGCTCCTTTTTATTATCCCAATATCCGATAAGACTGCTCCGCGCTGGTCCGAATGAGATCCGGGACCTCCTTCATTTGCGCCAGGTAGGCGGTTCTGCTCAGCTGTCCCCGAACAAACCGCTCGGTCAGCTGCCTCTGCAATTGCTCGGTCTGAAGCCGAATGACGGCTTCGGGATCGGCTTCGCGGTTGGCTGCCAGCTCCGTCAGCGACCGACCCTCCAGTAGGGCGTCATAAAGCGCATGCTCCGTCGGCAGGCCAAGTGTCGCCAGCAGCGCATCTTCCTCCGTTGGGCCGGCCTTGCCGCAATCGGTCAGTTTGGCGTGCGCGGCATGGCCTTGATATTTGGAAAGATGGCTGGAGGTGCCGGGAACGACGGTGATGACGCAGGCGATGGTGCCCACAATGACAAAGTGTTTTATATTCATGAGTTAAATCCCTTTCCCGCTTAAAAGTTTATGTAGCTAAGTTTTATCCAAGTTTACTACGTTTGAACGGCGATTCCGTTTCACTATTACCCGAATTCGGTTGATAGCTAACAGGGGGATTTTTTGCAATGTAAAAAAGTTAGAAACTTTTCCCGGGGTTGATGCGTCATATAGTTCAGTAACATGAAAGTTGTTCTATTGACGGGAGGATGAAACAGTGAAAAAAATTTGGGCAACGCTCTTGGCGGCCGCATTGCTCGCTCCGACGCTGCCGTTGAATACGGCAGAGGCGGCGAAGGCCATTTCTATTACAATCAACGGTTCCCGCTTGGCCACCGACCAGGCGCCGGTAGCGGTAGGCAGCCGCGTTTTGCTGCCGCTTCGGGCGATATTTGAAGCGCTGGACGCTTCGGTCGACTGGAACTCGCGGACTCAGACCGTGACGGCCAGCAAGAACGGCACCACCGTAGTGTTAAAAATGAAATCCAGAACGGCGACAATCAATGATCAGACGGTATTGCTCGACGTTCCGGCCCAGGCCATTAAAGGCAGAACGATGGTTCCGGTCCGCTTTGTGAGCGAGGCGCTCGGCGAGCAGGTCGACTGGAATTCCGGCTCCAGAGTCGTCTCCATCGTGACAAGAGGGGGAGTTGTAACGCCGAATCCGACCTCGCTTAGCCCGGTATCCTACGTAACCTTACGAGATGTAGGCAACGCGGGAGACGGCCGCGATCTGGAAGTCAGCTTCTCGCGTTCTTCCACCGAATCTCTGGTGGATCATTACCGCGTTTTGATCGTGAAGGCGTCCAACGCGTCGAGATTTACGCTGAACGAGGCCCTGAACGTTTCGTCCAGCAATTATATGACGCTGCGGCCGAACGGTACCGACCCTGCCGTGACGCTTTCCTCCGGGGCGCGTGATGTGGACGGGGCGCCGATTCAAAATAATCAGTCCTACGTGGGCTTCGTCCTGGCGGTAGGCAAAGGGAACGCCGGCAGCGCGCTTTCGGGCGAATCCGGCAGAATCACGTTGGGCACCGGCGAATCCGTCGATGCGGTTACCAATGTAAGCGCGACGGATATTAGCGATTACGGGGACGGCCGCGATTTAAGCGTAAGCTTCACCCGGCCGCAAAATGACGGCAATATTTCGAATTATCGGATTTATATCGTAAAAACCAAGGACGCGGGCAATTTCAGCCTGTCGACGGCAAACGGCCTGTCCAGCCAGTCTTATACGACGGTATATAAGCCTTCGAACAGCAACAGAACGCTGAGCGGCACGCTGTCTTCCTCGACGCGGGACAGCTCCGGCGACTTGATCCGCAACGGGGTCTCCTATACCGCGTTCGTCATGTCGGTCAGCAACACGTCCTCGGTTTCGAGCAAGCTGTCCTCCGGTTCGTCGTCGTTCGTATTGGGAACGGGGACCGTGGCGGCTCCCGTTATTACGAAAGTTGAGGATGTGAACGATCACGGGGATGGCCGCGATTTGCGGGTAAGCTTCACTAAAGTTTCGGATGAGTCGAGAATCTCGGGATACCGGATCTTCGTTGTCAAGAGCAACAGCTCCTGGAACTTTGACCTTGCACGTGCCAATGCGGTTTCCAGCTCGAACTACACCTCGGTAAGCAAGACGGGCTACAACCAGAACCCTAGCTTGTCGTCTTCCGCGCGGGATGTCGACGGGGATTTGATCCGCAACGGCGTGGATTACCGCGTCTTTGTGATGGCGGTCGGCAGCGGCACCAACGCAGGCAGCAACGCCTTGTCGTCGTCATCGAACACCGTGACGTTGCTGAACAACTACAGCGTGGGCACGGTGTCCAATCTGTCCGTTAGCGACGTCAATGACAACAACGACGGACGGGACCTGTTGGTTTCCTATACCCGTGCCTCCGACGAGTCGAATATCAGCCAATACCGCATCATGGTCGTGAAGTCGTCCAAGGCCGGAAGCTTTACGCTTGACAAGGCCAATGCGGTTTCCAGCAGCAATTATACGGTGGCTTACACGGGCTCGAACTTCAATTCGGTCCTGGCCTCCGGAGCGAGAGACGTCGACGGCGACCGCATTCAGAACGGGGTGAGCTACCGCGTGTACGTGCTGTCGGTAGGCCGAGGCAATTACTCCGGCACCAACTCGCTGTCCCGCGAATCTTCGGCGATCACGCTTGGAAGCAACTACAGTGTCGGTGCCGTATCCAGTATCGGCTTGAACGATGCCAGCGATTATAACGACGCACGGGATCTTCGCATCAATTTCTTCCGTCCGAACGATGAGTCGAATATCAGTCATTACCGGGTATTTGTGGTCAAGGCGGCGAACGCTTGGCGTTTCGACCTGGCTTACGCCAACAATGTGCCGAGCAGCCGTTATACGCAGGTGAACAAAGCGGGCAGAATTCTGGATGTGAATCTGCCGGCCTGGACCACCGATGTGGACGGTGACGCCATCCGCAACGGCGTTCCTTACCGTGTCTACGTTCTCTCGGTGAGCGACGGCAGAGGCAACAACAACGCGCTGTCCACCGTCTACGGGGAGCTCACGTTGTCCGACAGCTCGAACGCTCAAGCGGTGAGCGGCCTGTCCGCCGTGGCCGAAACGGCGAACAGCACCGGAACGGCCAGCGACATCAAGGTCAGCTTCAACAAGGCGGATAATGAAAAAAATATCGCCGAATACCGGATTTTGGTCGTTCCATCGGCCCAAGCCGGCAGCTTCGACCTACGGGCGGCCAACAATGTGACGGTACCGGGCAATTATACTTCGCTAACCCCGAACGGCCGAAACGTAACGGGCTATCCGGTACAGGGAGCGAATGATGTTTACGGTACACCGATCAACGCGTCCACCACTTACCAGGTGTTCGTCCTGTCGGTTGCCAAAACCCGGGAGGCCAACGCTTTGTCGTCCGCTTCCAACCAGATTAAATTGAACGCGCCGGCGCCTGTTCCGGTTCCGCAGGTAGCCAATGCCCTGTCCGTGGTGAGAGCGGCGAGCGACGTTGCCGTCAGCTTCACCGAGCCGGGGAATACGGCGAACATCGCTTATTATGTGGTCTTTGCCGTTCCGTCCGGCGCATCGCTCAATGCGAGCACGGCGATGACATCGAGCGGAGCTCGGGTGGAGAAGGGTAACTCGCAGGCTGTTTTAAACCAGGATATCTATGGCGCCGCCCTGGATACGACGAGAAACGCTTATGATATTTATGTGCTTTCCGTTCCTGCCGATGGGGCGAAGGGAACCCCGGTCTTGTCCGGAAATCTGGGTGCAACACGAGTTACTCCGGTGGCTCCTATAGCCCCTGTAACCCCGGCACCTTGAATCGAATAGCGTGGTAAATTAGCGGTCCCGGTTGCGGGGCCGCTTTTTTGTTAGTGGCTTTAGCCAGGTGGGCTTGCGAAGCAATAAACCACCTGATGGGTTTGTTATCATAGGAGTGTTCAAGCTGCTATGTATAGCGAAAGGGAAAGGTGGCTTAATGGATAATCGAAGTGAAATGTCACCTACAAAGAGGCGCCTAGCGTGCTTCCAAGCTTTCAACTCCAAAAAGATGCAAATCTGCAGGTATTTAAGGCGATCCCCGAGGGGATTGCGAAAAAAGATGCAAATCTGCAGGTATTTCCAGCGATTTTAGAGAAACGAGCCGATCTCGTCAAAAATTCCTGCAGATTTGCAGGAATATTGAAATGTTGGGCCCCGAACAAGAAAAAACATGCACATATGCAGGAATTTATATTATCAAGGTTGTCTGAAGGGGGACTATTAATAAAACGCACCCCTTCCACCCGTTGAACGGATGGTTATGATTCAGTCCGAAATGTCTAGACGCCCGATTTTTACATTCATTTGACAATCCCTGGGATCGTTTTGTACGCTTATACAAACTAATTTAAATTCGAGGTAAATCCATGTTGAAATGGAGCGATTATGTCCTGACGGACGGAACGCTGGATGAGGGCAAAATCTGGCGGAAAGAGCCGCTTTATCAAGGGATGAACGGAAGATTTGTGGAGCGGTTTTATCCGGAGGAGACGGGACCGGGATATATTTTCAAGCCTTTGACGAACGGGGAGCATCCGGAGCGGGAAGCCTTCGTTTACCGCTATGTGCTGCATGCGTTCCCGCCGATTTTTCCCCGGTTGCTGGCCTCCTCGGAGGAGGGGGCGGGGGAAGCCGGATGGTCGATTTTTGAGGACCTCGGCCCGCTGCGGCATGAGTTCCGGCTGGCGCACGCGATGGAAGTCATAAAGCGGATGGCCTGGTGGCACGCTTTTCCCGAGACGCAGTGGCGGGAGCTCGGCAGCCAGGGGCCGAAACCCCCGATCGAACGGATTGCGGCGGACTTAGGTGCGAGAAGGCAAGAGCTAAGCCTCCTCTTGGAGGAGGCCGGTTTAAGTCTGAAGCCCGCCGCCCTGGACGAAATCATCGGCGGCTTGACGGAAGGCGCCGCTCCTTTGCAGCTTCGGGTCTTATCGCACGGGGACTTGCATTTGGGCAACTACGCCAAGGGGGCGGACGGGCGGCTGTATATTTTGGACTGGGAGCATGCTCACTTAAATACGCCGTATTGGGACTTGTACCATCTCATCGACATGTCGCACCCGATGTTCCCGAAACGGATTCGAAAATCCGAGCGCGAGAAGCTTCTCGGTTACTACGTCAAGCAGTCCGTTTACCACGGACGAAAATGGGACCTGGAAGAGTTCATCCGGGGTTACTGCCGGTATGCCGCGTTGTTCTCCCTATGGATGCTGTTGTTGGTCAACGGGGATCTGGAGCGGGGCGATAGCGTGTGGCCGAGGGACCGCCTGCTCGCGCAGCGGGAAGAGACTTTGGTGAATTTATCCGGATGCCTGGATCGGCTTTCTCTTGTCGGGATGAAGGGTCAGTCCGTCCGGATGCGGGTTGTCGGCGAGGATATTTAAACGAGAAAGGGAAGATCGTTATATGAAAAAGGTCGGTTTGGTCATGCGGAAAATCCAGTTTTCCGAAGCCCAAGGCCCGCGCGTCTTCGCGGAGCGGCTTCGGGAAATCGCCAAGGAGCTCGGCGTCGAGATCGTCTTTATTTCACCCGAGCGGCATGTCAGCGGCCATGACTGGATACCGGGCTACGAACATGAAAAGGGCGACCTCGTCAACTACGATATCGTGCTGGATCAAATTTACGCCGAGGGGATCGAGCATGTGATCTATACGGTGTCAGGTTTTACGTTCCTTAATCTGTTTCTGCCCAAAAGCGTTTTGTTTCCCCACAGCTTCCCCGACCCGGCGCTGACCGGGTACGAAATGATGAAGCCGTTCTACAGCATTGTGGACAAGGCCGTCGTGCAGACGGAGTTTTTGAAGCGGCAGTTAGGTACGGTTTTCGGGGTAGGCGAGGTCGATGTCATTCCGATCGGATTCAGCGAGGAACTGGCGGTCAAGCACTACCGGCCCGACGCGGTGGTGGAGAATCGGATTCTCTGGATCGGCAGGGACGAGGAGAACCGGCGCCCGGATCTGGTGCTGGAATACGCGCGGCAAAATCCCGACAAGGAAGTATTCATGGTGTTCGGTGGGCTGCGCTATAAGGAAAGCATGAAAAAATACGACATCCCCGCCAACGTCCGGCTGCGCTTTGCGCTGTCCCAGGACGAGGTGTTTGAGCTGATGAATTCGGCCAAAGTGTACTGGAGCTGCTCGAAGTTCGACACGTTTGCGATGCCGCTTACCGAGGCGCTGGCGATGGGAAAAATCGTCGTGAAGCCCGAGCATCCCTGCTATGATCACATCAGTTCCCGACACGCCTTTGCGGGGAATGAGAAGAACTGGTTTGAACTGGTGAATATGGCGGCGGCCTCCCCTATGAAAACGTCGATGGACAACCGGGATTACGCGTTTTCCCGTTTTTCCGCTACGGTCATGAAACAAGGGTACCGGAATTTTTTTGACCGGTGGCTGCGCTAGTCAGGAAATAGGGGAAAGGATCGCACATATGATAAGTTATGCACTTATCGGCTTTCTTTTCCCGACTAATTATGTAAGCGTTTTATTATAACGCCGGTTATGGCGGAAAGCGGAGGGACGAGACATGACACTTGAGCAAAAATTGGGCTATGCGACCGGAACGAAGCTGCTGATCGTCAATGCCGACGATTTCGGAATGTGTCAGGCGGAGAATTCGGCGATCAAGCAGCTGTTGGAGGAAGGAGCGGTCACGTCCGCTACGCTGATGGTTCCGTGCGGCTGGGCGAAGGACGCGGCGCTGTGGTGTGCGCAGCACTCGGAGTCCCCCTTCTCGATCGGGGTGCATTTGACTTTCACCAGCGAGTGGCAGGGGTATAAATGGGGACCGGTAACCCGTACTGGAGAGGTGGGCAGTCTCGTCACGGAGGAAGGGTATTTTCCGGCGGATTGTGCCGCTTTTGAACGCCAGGCCGACCCGGAGCACATCCGCCGGGAAATCGTCAGTCAGATCGAGATGGCCCGCTCTCTGGGGGTGGAGCCTACGCATCTTGACAATCATATGGGAAGCTTGTACGGCCTCGCCGGGGGGAGGCATTTTCTGGATATCGTTTTTGAAGTATGCCGGGCGTACGGGCTGCCGTTTCGGCTGCCGCGTTCACTGCCGGGGATCGGGCGCGTGCCGGCGGAGGCGGCCGAGTTGGCGGAGCAGGCTGCCGCGATGGCCGACCGGATGGGCGTCGTCATTCTGGACCAGCTGATCGGCCTGCCGTTCGGCAAACAGCCCGGGGAGACTTACGAGACCTACAAAAAGTCGATGATTGGGGCACTACGCGGACTGCGGCCGGGCGTCTCCGAAATCATCCTCCATCCGGCCTTTGCAAACGAAGAATTGCGGGCCATCCACGGGGAATGGGAGAAAAGGCAGTGGGATTTCGAGTTGTTCCGGGACCCCGAGGTCAAAGAGACGCTGAGTCAGGAAGGGATTGGGCTTATCTCATGGAGGGAGCTGCAGGGGCTGCAGCGGCAAATACAATAACCGCAGGACGGGGGGAACCGGGGTGAAAAGGGAAACGGTCACCGGCACGAATTCAGACGCAGAGCTTGAGAGACAGCCTTTGTTCAGGAAGGCGGCTTACAGCTCGGGCAATTTATCGGTCAACCTGATTGCCCAGGCTTTTGCGACCTATCTGGTCTATTATTACGTCGATACGCTTGGCGTCCGCCCGGCCTGGATCAGTCTGGCAATGATCGGTCACGGCGTTCTGGGGGCGGTGTTGAACCCCCTGATCGGACATCTGTCCGATCGAACCCGGACCCGCTTCGGCCGGCGGATTCCGTACATTGCCTTCGGGCTGCTCCCGCTCTGTGCGGTATTCGCCCTGCTTTGGATGCCGCCGTCCGATCCGGAGTGGACGTTTCTTTATTTCATCGCCATGGTGTTTCTTTACGATGTGTTGTTCGTCACGGTGGTGCTGAACTATTCCGCGCTGTTTCCGGAAATGTATCAGAGCATCCGCGACCGGGCCTATGTTTCCTCCTGGAGGCAGATGCTGGGCATCGTCGGCATGATCGTCGGTGTGGCGATCCCGCCTTTGCTCTACCCGCTGCTGGGCTGGGGGGCCATGGGCATGATCTTCGGGGCCATCGCCGCCGTATTCCTTGCGCTGTCCCTTTGGGGCAGCCGGGAAAACCCCGGCGCCGTTCATAGCGCTTTCCGATTGACCGAGGCGATCAAACATACGTTGGGCAACCGGGCTTTCGTCATGTATGTATTGGGCAGCTTCCTGGTTCAGTTTACGTTTGCGCTGCTGCCGGCGGGGATTCCGTTTTTCACCAAATACGTGCTGGTCCGGGAAGAAAGCTTCAATACGCTGCTGCTTGGCGCGATTTTTGTGACGGCGATTCCCTTTGTATTCCTCTGGGGACGGATTACCGAGAAATTTGGCCCCCGGCGGGGGGCGCTCGCAGCGGTTCTCTGCTATCTGGCCGCTTTGCTGCCGTTCGGCTTCATCCAGGGCGGCATGGCGGCGATGATCACCGCGGCCGCGGTCGGTATCGGGCTTGCCGGTTTGATGGTGCTGCTCGATGTCATGCTGTCGGAAGTGATCGACGCGGATGAGCGGAAGACTGGTTTTCGCCGCGAAGGCATGTATTTCGGCATGAACGGATTCATTGTCCGGTGGGGCGTGTCGCTGCAGGCGGCCGTGCTGGGAATGGTGTTGGAAATGACGGGGTACCGGGCGGATTCGTCCGTGCAGCCCCCTTCCGCCGTGACGGGCATCCAGTGGATGCTCGGCGGTATTCCTATCGCCGCTCTGCTGCTGGCGTTTTGTTTTTTCTACGCGTACCCGATCGGTAAAAAGAAGACATAACGCCGGCCAATCCTACTCGTACTCGATTTTACGACCTTCATAACATTGAATTCCTGCAAATCTGCATTTTTTTTCTTGTACGGAGCAAAAAATTCAAAATGCCTGCAAATCTGCAGGTATTTTCGACGAAGCCGGCTCGTTTCTCTAAAATCGTTAGAAATACCTGCAGATTTGCATCTTTTTTCGATTTCCCGTGTGGATCGAACTAAAATACCTGCAGATTTGCATCTTTTTGGCGTTGGAAGTGTTGGAAGTGCACTTTTCAATTGAATCCCTCGCAAAAAACAGGCATCCGCGCTTGAATCGCCGCGGATGCCTGTTTGAATTTCGCATATGTAGGTTGTTCCGGCTTCATGAGCCTGAACGGGTTAAGAAGCCGAACTTGAGCTTGACTTCAGCATCTCTTCAACCGCCGCTTTGTCTACGGGGCGGCTGTAGTAGAACCCCTGAATCTGGTCGCATTCATTTTGACGAAGGAAGTCGAACTGCTCCTTTGTCTCCACCCCTTCAGCCAGCACGGTTAAACCGAGCGACTTTCCGAGCTGAATGATCGATTGCAGCAGGGAGTTGTCCCTTGGCGAGGACGGTGTGTTCTCTATAAAGGTACGGTCGATTTTGAGTACCTGAAGTGGCAGCTCCTTCAAATAATAGATGGAGGAATATCCGGTGCCAAAGTCATCGATGGATAGGGAGATTCCCCGGTTTTTCAAAGAGTCCAGCCGATCCTTGATCAATACCGGGTCATTAAGCAGCGACTCGGTAACCTCCAATTCGAGATACTCCGGAGCGAGCCCCGTTTGTTCCAGCACCGTCTCCACGGTTCGGACGAATTGGGGGTGCCTGAACTGGACGGCGGATACGTTGACGGAAACCGGCAGTTTCGGATATCCCGCATCCTGCCATTTCTTGTTGGTCCAGCACGCCTCCCAGAGCACCCACTCTCCGAGTTCGACGATAAAGCCGCTATCCTCGGCGATCGGGATAAACGAAGCGGGGGAGATGCGGCCTTCCGTCGGGTCATTCCACCGGATCAGAGCCTCCAGGCCGGTGAGCGCTCCGGTGGACAGATCGATCTTCGGCTGGTAATGCAGCTCGAATTCCGACTCCGCCAAGGCTTTCGGCAGTTTTTTCTCGATTTGCACGCGCTCCAGAAGTTTATCCATCAAGTAATAATCGAAATAATGCGGATCGCTGAGCGATTCGGTTTTGGCTTCCTTCATCGCCAATTCGGCATGCTTCAGCAGCTGCGGCACGTCCTTGCCGTCATCCGGAAAAATGCTGATGCCCATGCCGAAGCCCATGCTGATTTCCTCGCCGAACATAGCGTAAGGGTTCTTGAGCCGGCCGCTTAAATCCGTCGCCATTCTATGAATCTGCAGCGGGTCGGACAGCCTGGACAGCAAAATGATAAATTCGTCGGCGAAGCTGCGGCAGATCAGCGTCCCTTCGGGAAGACAGCCGCGAATCCGGTTGGCGACGCCGATCAGAAGCTCATTGCCCGCCGCCTCTCCGTAGCTTTCGTTAATGTAACGAAACCGGTTTAAATTGATGCGTAATATGGCCGCCGTTTTCTGTTCTTTCTCATTCAACGTCAATTCCGATTTGACGAACTCTTTAAAACGGTTCATGTTCCAGAGGCCTGTCACCGGGTCGAAATTGGAGAGCTGGTGAATCTTTTGGTCGGAGGCGTTCCGCGCCTCCATTTCCTCGGTAACATCGAATTGCAGCCCGATGAAATACAACGGCTGTCCGTCATCGCCGAGAATAGGGCTGACGATAAACTGATTCCAGAAGGTGGTGCCGTCCTTCTTGTAGTTTTTGATCGTGACCGTATCGGAACGTCCCTCCCGGATCGCTTGGCGGATGACGTTCAGATGCTCTTTGTCCGTTTCCTCGCCTTGGAGAAAACGGCTGTTGCGCATAAGGACCTCCTCCCGGGAGTATCCGGTGATCTGCTCGAAGCCCCGATTCACGTACACGAGCGGGTTGTCTTCCAAGTTCGGATCCGTAATGGCCAAGCCTACGCCCATCATATCGATGGAACGCAGCAGAGCGGAAGAATTGATAATCGACTCGATTCGGGAATGATTGACATCCTTGTCCACTGTATAGACCCCCTAGAAGTGAACCGTAAGAATTAGGTTTGAAACTGATGATGTCCGGCTTACGGGAGTACATCTTACTCCCATCATACATGCGGGCCAATCAGGAAATCAATGGATACTTTTTGGACAGCCGAAAAATAAACCCCCGATACGAAATCTGAAGCCTTATCCCCGTCGCCAAATCTCCGTACAATAGATGTCAAGGCATATGTAAGTGCTTACAAATACTAGCTTTTTACCGCTTGGAGGTCTTGAGAATGGAAATGCCGCAGTCTGCCCGGCCTTCCGCCGCCGCGCCGGAGGAAGCCCCCCCTTCCGCCAGCCGCAAATGGCTGAAGAAGCTGTTCCTGCAACGACATCTGCAAATCATGGCGCTGCTCGGGGTCGCCTGGATGATCGTCTTCAACTATGTGCCGATGTACGGCATCATCATCGCATTCAAGGAGTTCAATATCGTTAAATCCATCGCTTCCGCGCCATGGGTCGGATTCGAGCATTTTAAAGCGTTCTTTGAGGACGACAATTTCGTGAACGTCATGAGAAACACGCTGGGAATCAGCCTGATCAAGCTGGTTATCGGATTTCCGCTGCCGATCCTGTTCGCTCTGTTCCTGAACGAACTCCGCTCCGTCCGGTTCAAAAAGGCGGTACAGACGATCTCTTATCTTCCGCACTTTTTGTCCTGGGTCATTCTCGGCGGGATCCTAACAACCTGGCTGGCGGACGTGGGGATAATCAACGATATCCTAATGGCCTTGCACCTGATTCAAGAACCGATCTCCTACTTGGCGGAGCCTAAGTACTTTTGGGGCATCATCATCGCCTCGGATATCTGGAAGGAGCTCGGTTGGTCGGCCATCATTTACCTGGCCGCTATCTCCAGCGTTTCTCCGGATATGTACGAGGCTGCCACGATCGACGGGGCTGGACGCTTTCAGAAGATGTGGTACATCACTTTGCCCAGCATCAAAGCGACGATCTCGATCCTGTTCATTCTGGCCGTCAGCGGCGTGCTGAACTCCAACTTCGACCAGATCCTGGTGCTGCGCAACACGCTGAACGAGAGCGCCAGCAATGTGATCGACATCTACGTGTACCAAACGGGAATGCTGTCGGGACGCTATTCGTACTCCACGGCCATCGGCTTGTTCAAGTCGGTCATCGCATTAATTTTGCTGCTGCTGGCGAACCGGGTGACGAAGAAACTGAACAATACGTCCCTGTTCTGAACGTTCGGATGTGATCACTTTAATGAAGGAGCCCTGAGAACATGTTGACTTTAAAAAGAAAAACCAAGGGAGAAGCCTTCTTCGACCTGATAAATACGATGGGGATGCTAATCATCTGTTTCATTACCCTGTACCCGATCTGGTACGTGATCGTCAATTCCCTTAATGAGGGGATGGACGGGATGCGGGGCGGGATATACTGGTGGCCGCGCGTGTTCAGTTTCGAAAATTATACGGCGGTCGTGAAAAGCCCCGGGATTATGCTCGCCATGGGCATTACCGTGGCCAAGACGCTGCTCGGCACGCTGCTGCATGTTCTTTTTACGGCGATGGTGGCGTACGCCTTTTCCCGCCGGGACCTGATCGGAGGCAAGATCTATATTCTGATCGG
This sequence comes from Paenibacillus faecis, assembly GCF_008084145.1. Taxonomy (GTDB): domain Bacteria; phylum Bacillota; class Bacilli; order Paenibacillales; family Paenibacillaceae; genus Fontibacillus; species Fontibacillus faecis. Next base: position 472,599 of record NZ_VSDO01000004.1, read on the forward strand.
GACGATCACGATGTTTTTCGGCGGGGGCCTGATTCCGACCTACCTGCTGATGAAGGACCTCCATCTACTGGACAATTTTCTCATCTACATCATTCCGGCGATGTTCAGTTTTTTCGACCTTATTATATTTATGACCTTTTTCCGGGACATTCCGGACGGTCTTGAAGAGGCGGCCAAAATCGACGGCGCCAATGATTGGGCCATCTTTCTCCGGGTCGTGCTGCCCGTATCCATGCCGGTTGTGGCCACGATCGCTTTATTCCATGGGGTTTATCAATGGAACGACTATTTTACCGGCGTGATCTATCTGAACAATATGGACCTGCAGCCGATCCAGACTTATTTGTACCGGGTCGTGGCCCAGTCGAGCTCCAATCAGATGGTGGCCGCCATTCCGGGAGGCATCAGCAAGACCGTCACCTCGCAGTCGATCAAGCTGGCGACGATGGTGGTCACCACCTTGCCGATCGTATTCGTCTATCCGTTTTTGCAGCGGTATTTCGTCAAAGGCATGATGATCGGATCGATCAAGGGTTGACGTTGGCCCGATTTTCTTTAGGTAACTCCTCTTGCCGAATCCGGCCGGGGTTGCATATAATTTATTTTTACTGAAAAGGGGTAAGTGCATGAATGCGAAGAGAAAGACGAAAAACGTCCTGATGCTGTTATGCGCACTGATACTGGTTCTATCCACGGCCTGCTCTTCGGGCGGTAAGGAGGGGGCAGCAGGCGGTGCCAAGGAAGGCGCCAAGACGGCGGAGGAAACCAAGCTGACGGAGAACGACCCGGGCTGGAAGGTGGACACCTCGCCGATTACTTTTGACTGGTACATTAACTTTGCCTGGTTCCCGCATAAGTGGGGAGACGATCTGACTTCCCAATACGTCACCAAGAAAACCGGGGTCAGCGTCAATTTTATCGTCCCCGCCGGCAATGAAGCCGAGAAGATGAACGCGATGATCGCCTCCGGCAGCCTTCCCGATTTCATTACGCTGGGCTGGACTGAAGACGCTGTCAAAAAGATGATCGAAGGCGATCTGGTGCTTCCGCTTAACGAGCTCGCGAAGCAATATGATCCGTATTTCTTTAAAGTGACCGATCCGGCGAAGGTATCCTGGTATACGCAGGAGGACGGCAACATTTACGGATACCCGAACGCCTCGTCATCGCCGGAGGATTACAAAAAGTTCGGCGACAATATCAACTCCACCCAGACGTTCCTGGTCCGCAAAGACATGTACGAAGCGCTCGGCAAACCCGATATGCGGACGCCGGAAGGTTTTCTGAATGCGCTTGCGGCGGCGAAGGAGAAATTCCCGGACGTGAACGGGCAGCCGCTCATTCCGCTGGGGATGTACGATTTTCATGAAAAAGGCAATGCCTCGCTGGAAGGGTATCTGCAAAACTTCCTGGCCGTTCCTTACGATAAGGACGGCAAGCTGTATGACCGGACGACCGACCCCGAGTACGTGGGATGGTTAAAAACGATGCGTCAGGCCAATGAAAAAGGTTTGCTCGCGAAGGACATCTTTATCGACAAGCGTCCGCAGATGGAAGAAAAAATCGCGCAGGGTCGGTATTTCGCGATGCTCTATGCCCGGACCGACCTGGCGGCCCAGCAAAACGTCCTCTATGCCAACGATCCGAACTCGGTGTATATCGCCGTGGACGGACCGGCCAACAGCAATTTGGATCAACCGACCCTGTCCGGCCCTTCGATCTCCGGCTGGACCGTGACGCTGATTTCCAAGGACGTCAAAGATAAGGCGCGGGCGATCCGCTTCCTGGATTATCTGATTTCCGAGGAGGGGCAGCGCGACACGTTCCTCGGCGAAAAAGGCGTGACTTGGGATACGATCGAGGGGAAAGACCAACTGCTGCCGGAGGTCGCCAAGCTGCGGGATACGGACCGCGACGCGTTCGACAAGAAATACGGGGCTTCCCACAAATTTTGGATGTTGATGGATACGAATATAACGCCGGCCTGGGAACCGCCTGCCGTGGAGCCGTTCAAACAGATGGTCGATTGGACGATCGGCAAGGCGAAGAGCTTCTCGCAGTTCGACCAGCTTGATCCGCAGGGCAATTCCGAGGAAGGCATCATCAACACGAAAGTCCTTCAGGAGTGGGGCAAAGTGCTGCCGAAACTGGTCCTCTCCAAGTCGGATCAAGAATTCGACCAAATCTGGGGCGATTATTTGAAGAAACGGGAGGAGCTCGGGTTCGCCAAGGTTCAGGAATACCGGCAGAAGAAGTATGAGGAGAACGTGGCGAAGCTGGCCGAATTCATAAAATAACGAAACAAGAGTTCCATCAATTCAGGACGAATACGGGGTTCCTTGCGCGGCTTGCCGGGCGGGGGGGCCCGTTTGTCCGTATCCGGGGGACATCGGGATGAAGCAAAGAATCAGATCGGGCCTGGCGCCCCTGCTGTATTGGCTTGGAAAAAGATCGATGCAGAGCCGTCTCGTCGCGGCTTATATCGCGGTTTTTCTCATTCCCAGCATCGGGGTGTCCAATATACTGTTCAATCAGATTCACGAGAATTACATCGAGGACGCGCTGCGCAAGAGCCAGTTTACCATCGAATTGGAAAAGACGCAGATTCAAAAGCAGATCGACGCGATGGAGCTGGCCGCGCAGGTCTCCATTTCCAATCCCAAGGTGATGGAATATCTGAATCTGGATCATGAGCCGGGCACGGGCGAATTGATCGCTTGGGACCGCGAAGTATTCGCGGGCTTCAGCCTGATTCAAATCAATACGCCGCAAATCGTTCACTGGCGGCTGTTTACCGACAACCCGCTCATTCACGAAATCTGGCCGACCGTGTTCCGTGAGAGCCGTATTCAGAACGAACACTGGTACAACACCGTAAACGGGTTGGATGGGGGGCTGTTGTGGGTCTTCCAGAAGACCGACAAGGATATTATGAAGAGGTTTACCTCGGAGCCGACAGAGAATGAGCCGAAAATCTCACTTTTCCGGGAAATCCGCGAGGAGAATCATATCGGCATCGTTGGGGTGGAGATGCTGCTGAAGGATTTTGCCCCCAGAGTGTACACGGACATTTCAAATTATGAATCCCAGATGCTGCTCGTGGACGGGAACGGAGAATTGTATCTGGACCCCGGTCAATATTTGGCCGGAAGCGATAAGCTGCTTCAGCAAAAAATCCGCGAGCTCCTTCAGGGAGAACTGGGCACCCGCGAGGGAGAGATCCGGTTCCAGTTGGACGGCAAATCGTATCTGATCACGGTATCCCCCGTGGAGCGAATCGATGCGAGCCTCGTGAACGTGGTTTCTCTGGAAGGGGCCCTGGACGGCATTTCCAAGTCCAAAAGACAGATTATCGCCGCGAATATAGGCCTGATCGCCCTGTTGTCGGTCATTACTTATTTTTTGAACTCCTTTATTCTCAAAAATTTGCGGCGCTTGACCGAGGCGATGAAGCGGGTGCGCAGAGGCGAATTTCATACCCCGATCCCGCAGATCAAAGGCAGCGGGGAGGTCGGCGAATTGGCGCATCATTTCAACAAGTTGATCCAGACGATCAACGAGCTGATCGCCCAGGGAATCCGCAAGCAGGCGCTCACCAAGGAAGCCGAGCTTCGGACGCTTCACAACCAGATCGATTCGCACTTTTTGTACAATACGCTGGAGAACATTAAAATGTTGGCCGAGATGGAGGGCCAGCGGGCGATATCGGACGCCTTGACCTCCCTCGGGGGGATGATGCGCTATAACTTTAAATGGTCGGGGGAGTATGTGAAGCTTCGGGATGAGCTTCGGCACATTGAAAACTATACCGAAGTCATGAACATTCGTTTTGATGAGCCGATCGTTTTGAAGGTGGAGGTGCCCGAATCGCTGCTGGAGCTTGAGGTGCTGAAAATGTCCCTGCAGCCGATCGTCGAAAACGCGGTCAAACACGCGTGGACGGGCGAGGAGCAGGAGGAGCGGGAGATCTCGATCCGGGCGACCGACTGGGGGGACGGGGATGTGCGGATTTGTGTGACCGATAACGGGCAGGGCCTGGAGCCCGAGGCTTTGGATAGGCTCAATGCGGTGCTGGGGCTGGCCGGCGTCCGGGCGAAGGTGCCCGGCAGCTTCGGTCCCGAACCGAAGGACAGGGGCATCGGACTCCGCAACGTCCAGGAACGGGTCCGGATGTTTTTCGGCCCCCGCTATGGACTGGAAGTGTTTAGCGAACGCGGCGTGAATACGAACGTAGTCATGATCATACCGAAGGTGCTTCTGACGGGAGGGGAAGGCAAACATGGCCAAATTGTTGATCGTCGATGATGAGAAGAATATCCGCTTCGGGCTGAAAGCGATGATCGAACGGGATTTTCCCGGCAAGCATCTCGTAATGACAGCCCGGCATGGGGCGGAGGCGTTTGAACTGTTTCGCGCCGAAGGGGCGGATATCGTCATTACGGATATCCGCATGCCCGTGATGGACGGCATCGCCCTGATCGAAAAGCTGGCGGCGGAAACGCCGCAGGGTCAGCCGGGCAGGCGTCCGATCGTCATCATCCTCAGCGGATACGAGGACTTCGAATACGCCAAAGCGGCCATCCGGTATCAGGTGATGGATTATCTGCTGAAGCCGATTCGCCGGGACGAGTTGTTCGCCGCGCTGCGTAAGAGCGAGGAGGAGCTGGGGAAAAGGGCCGAACTGGCGGAGCAGATCGCCGTTACCGAGGCGTACCGGGTGCAGCTGCAGTCCAAACGCCTGCAGGATTTGCTCCTCCTTGAAGAGACTCCGCCGGACACCGAAGCGCGGAAGCTCGGCGAGGAGATCGGCTTTGAGCGCTACGCCATTCCGTTTGCCGTATCGATCATCAATTATAAGTACGAGGATGGCCGGCAAATGAAACGCGAGGAGCTGCAGCGGTTGGCCGAGCACATGCTGAGCAGCGTAAACGGGCAGCTCAACGCTTCCTTTCAAGACCACGAGGGCCGGGTCGTGCTTATAGGAGGACCGCAGCGGAAATTTGCGGAGATGGCGAAGCTGGCCGAGGAGAAGGAACTGGACGGACTGCTGATGGGCATCAGCGAAGAGGGCAGCCGGCCGGAGGAGATTTGGACCTGCTACCGTGAAGCGCGGAAGTCTTTGGAGTACACGTTTATCTATCCCAAAACGCGGTTGATCTGGTACAGTGAGCTTTCGGAAGCCCGGCTAAGTTATCCCGTTCCGGAGGAGGAAATCCGGAAGCTTGGCAATATGCTGGGAACGAACCGGGAAAAAGAGATCGGGGAGCTGCTGCACAACATCTTCAAGCTGGACCGGTTGCCGGGCATCGATATCGCTTATCTGGAGGCCGTCGGCAAGCGCATCAACGAGCAGGTGCTGGATGAGGTGTTCCGGATTTACGGCGAGGCTTCCGTCGAAGTGCTGAAGCTGTACCGCAAAGTGGGCAATATGGCCAGTTTCCGCCATTTCCACGACTATTTCCGCTCCCTGAAGCAGCTCCTGCTGGACCTGGATAAGTATATCCAAGGGATTCGCTCCGCGCATGGCGGACACGAGGAAATGAGGGCCGCGGTCGCCTATATCGAGGACAATTACCATCGGGCTTTGAACATGGCGATGGTTAGCAACTATGTTTCCCTGAACTATACTTATTTCAGCGAGGCCTTTAAGGCGTACACCGGAGAGAGCTTCGTGGTTTATCTGAAAAAAGTCCGGATCCGTAAAGCCAAGGAGATGATCGGAACCGGTACGCTTAAACTGTCGGAGATCGGGGCCGCCGTAGGCTTTGAGAATACGAAGCAGTTCTCCAAGGTATTCAAGGAACTCGAGGGCATTTCCCCGTATGAGTACAGGGGGAAATTGTTCGCCGGTCAGGAAAAGCTGACCGGCTCGCCGGACGCGCGCGGTTAGGAAATTCACTGACAACCGCGCCGTATAGACGGGCCGACCCAAGTTGAGAGAAGCGGCTGGGTTGGCCTTTTTCGTCCGCAATCGCGGTTGGCGACCACGGTCCGTTACCGCGGTCCGTCACCGGGATCGGCGACCGTCGGGGACAGCGGATGCATCGCAGGCCGGGAGATGGAGTGATTTTCTTCATTCTGCGGGAAGGAGTTCGATGCTACCATAGTTATAATTAACGAGCTCGGTGAGTTTTTATACCCATTGATTTTACCGCTTTATAGCAGTGAAGAAAAATTTGCCGATAGTCCGCGGAAAGAGGAGGAGTAATGGAATGGGAAAGGCCACGGGGTTTTTGGAGTATGAGCGCGAAGTTCCGGGCGAGGTGCAGCCGCTGTCACGGATTCAAACCTGGGGTGAATTTACGGTTCCGCTTACGGAAGAGCGGATGAGAATGCAAGGGGCGCGGTGCATGGATTGCGGAACCCCTTTTTGCCATGCCGGACGGATGCTTTCGGGGATGACGTCGGGTTGTCCCGTCCACAACCTGATTCCGGAGTGGAATGACCTCATCTTTCGCGGCAATTGGAAAGAAGCGCTGAGACGTCTGCACAAGGCGAACAACTTCCCGGAATTCACCGGGCGGGTCTGTCCGGCGCCTTGTGAAGGGGCCTGCACCGCAGGGAAGCATGGCTCGCCCGTCACGGTCAAAGCCATCGAGCGGGCGATCGTCGACAGGGGCTTCGCCGAAGGCTGGATCCGGCCGGAGCCCCCGGCGGTCCGCAGCGGCAAGAAGGTGGCGGTCGTCGGCTCCGGCCCGGCGGGGCTCGCCTGCGCGGACCAGTTGAACCGGGCGGGTCACACGGTGACGGTGTTCGAGCGGGCCGATCGGATCGGCGGCCTGCTGATGTACGGGATCCCGAACATGAAGCTGGACAAGACGCTCGTGGAGCGGCGTGTAGACCTGCTGGCCGCGGAGGGGATCTCCTTCGTCACCGGATGCGAGGTCGGCACATCGGTGACCCGCGAAGAACTGACCGCGGCGTTCGACGCGGTCGTCCTGTGCTGCGGAGCTGCGCGGGCAAGGGACCTGGCGCTGGAGGGAAGAGCGCTGAACGGGATTCACCAGGCGATGGACTTCCTGACCTTGAATACGCGGAGCCTGCTGGACTCCGGCCTGAAGGACGGCCGGTACATCTCCGCCAAAGGGAAGGATGTCGTCGTCATCGGCGGAGGGGATACGGGGACGGATTGCGTGGCGACCGCGATCCGCCATGGCTGCCGTAGCGTCGTTCAGCTTGAGATTATGCCCCAGCCGCCTCTGCGCCGCCAGCCGGGGAATCCGTGGCCCGAGTGGCCGAAGGTGCTGAAGACCGATTACGCTCAACAGGAGGCAGCGGCCCTCTTCGGCGGCGATCCCCGGCGCTACCTCACTTCAACCCGGCGGTTTATCGGCGACGGCCAAGGCCGCGTCGCCGGCGTCTGCGCGGTTGAAGTCGAGTGGCAGCCGGCCGGGGACGGACGGCAGGTTCCCGTCGAAATCGCGGGAACCGAGCGGGTCCTGCCGGCCGATCTGGTGCTGCTCGCGCTCGGCTTCACCGGCCCCGAGGATGGCCTCCTCGGAGCCTGGGGCATTGAGCGCGACGCCCGCACCAACGTCAAAACCGCGGACGGCCGCTACAGCACCAACGTCCCCGGGATCTTCGCGGCCGGCGACATGCGGCGCGGCCAGAGCCTGGTCGTCTGGGCCATCCGGGAGGGACGCGAGGCCGCCCAGGAAGTATGCCGCTTTTTGCAGGGGTAACCGGCTGCTTGCGGCCCATTGCCCCGCTGTCACCGACCTGCCTGCTGCAAATCGGAGAGCGCTCTCCATGACCGGTCGGTGTCCGCAAATCGTAGCGTGCTATCCCCGGCCCGCAAAGTGAGTCCGTAGAAATTAACGGGAAAACCTCCCGTTAATTTCAGCCTCCAAGCCGGCGGCGAGCAAATAGCTGGAAAAAGTCCAGCTAATCTTGCCTCGGAAGGCTCTCCCGGCCCATTTATACCGAATTAGCGGTAGAAAATCCCGCTAATTCTCTCCGTGTGGGCGATTTGAGCCGAATTGACGGGAAAAAATCCCGTTAATTCCCGGCCATAGCGTTCGAGCTATAGCGTTCCAGCTATAGCGTTCCGTCCTCAATGTCCCGGCCTCAGCATCCGGGCCTCAACCCTGGCCCCAGCATCTCGGCCTGCCTAGATCCCACGAACAAGATGCATTGGCACGGATGATAAAGACTAGTTAGTTGGAGTAACATGATAAGTTTGAGTACTAGCGTCTGAAGGCGTACGAGTTACGTGAAGTATATGTGGGCGGAGGGAGGTGGAAAATTAACGGGAAAACCTCCCGTTAATTACAGCCTCCCGGCCGGCGGCGAGCAAATAGCTGGAAAAAGTCCAGCTAATCTTGCCTCGGAAGGCTCTCCCGGCCCATTTATACCGAATTAGCGGTAGAAAATCCCGCTAATTCTCTCCGTGTGGGCGATTTGAGTCGAATTAACGGGAAGAAATCCCGTTAATTCTCGACTACAGCGTCCCGGCCATAGCGTTCGAGCTATACCGTCCCTGCTATAGCGTCCCAGCCTCAGCGTCCCAGCCTTAGCCTCCCGGCCTCAGCTCTCGGCCTCAGCCTCCCAGCTCGGCATTCCGCTCCTTCTCACTCCCTGCGATCCCCCGCTCCGAGGCATAAAAAAACATCCGTAAACCGGGCGCTTTTATGCCCAGATATCGGATGCTCTCTAACGGAATATGAAATTTCATTCCTCTGGTTTCCATCTATTTTGGCTGCAGGTCGGCCTGCAGGTAGTTCAGCTTGCGGAGGATTTCCTTCTGCCATTTCACATCGCCCAAAGACGCTGCCAGGTTCAGCAGATCCAAGTAATCGTCGATTTGCAGCGAGGATTTGCGGGTAGTTATGTTCATGGGCTTCATGCTCCTTTAGGTGAAAGTAATCTGGATGAACTTTTATTAATAATGAGAATCATTATCACATTCTATATATTATTATGCACAAAAATGGGCAAAAAGTAAATATCCTTGTTTCGACCAGCCGAGGGCGGGTTGACAGACGGTCGGATATATGGAGAATGGGGAGAAATACCACATAGGGAGGCATTATGGAAACAGAATCGCTATTAAAAGTGGAGGAGCTTGCGCTTAAAAAGTACAAAATCTTCAAGCAGAGCCATCTCCGTTATATTGCCAGAGCGATGCTGGCAAGCATGTTCATCGGATTCGGGGTGATCGTCGCCTTCAAAACCGGAAACTTTTTCTACCTCGAGCACTCGCCGCTGACCTATCCGATGGCGGCCGTTACGTTCGGGGCGGCCATTATTTTGATCGCCTACGGGGGAGGGGATCTTTTCACCGGGAACACCTTCTATTACACCTACGCGGCTCTTCGCAAGAAACTGAAGTGGCTGCAGGTGGTGAAGCTTTGGGTGCTTAGTTACGCGGGAAATATCCTGGGGGCGTGCACCTTTGCGCTGCTCATTTATCTTACGGGTTTGTTTGCCGATACGTCGGTCAACAGTTTCTTGTTAAACGTGGTGGAGCACAAGATGAGCACCTCGACGGTCGAACTGTTCTTCCGCGCCATTTTGTGTAACTGGCTGGTGTGTCTGGCGTTCTTTATCCCGATGTCCCTGCAGGGGGACGGTGCGAAAATGTTTGCGATGATGCTGTTCGTATTCTGTTTCTTCATTTCGGGGTATGAACACAGCATCGCCAACATGTGTACTTTTGCCATCGCGTTGGTCCTGAATCATCCGGGAACGATCTCCTTCGAGGGGGTTTTGCACAATCTGGTTCCGGTGACCTTCGGCAATCTGATCGGCGGGGTGCTGCTGATGGGATTTATGTACTACTTTGTGAACAAGCCGTTTTTGGAAGCCCAGGAATCCTCGGAACCTGGAAAAAAGTAAGCGAAAATTCATGCCGTCCGTCAGCGAATAAGCGATGGGCGGTTTTTCTATGCGTGTCTTTAGACTGATGAGCCGGACGTTTATAAGTTTTAGGGATTAGGTAAAATATCCTATTTGTATATCCTTGAATATGTTAAAATTAAATGAAATAGGCGGATTATCCTGAAAAAATGCTTCCAGTTCCTGTTTTTTCGGCTTGCAATCTCCGCTCCCTGTTCATTTTGTTCGGCGGCCGGCTGCAAGATCTCTAATATAAAGGGTGCATAATGATGAAGCGGATTGTATGGATGCTTGTTTTTGCGGTCATAATCAGCTCTTCCCTTTCTCTTCCGGCCAAAGGTTCGGTAAGCCGACATAACGTTACCTATTACTCCGAGTTGGACTATCCTCCGTTTAAGTTTAATCAGCACGGCTACCCGTCGGGGTTTGATTTGGAGTTGACCCGCCTGATTTTTGAAGATGAGAAGTATTCGCTGTACTATACGTTCAGCGCTTGGAATTCGGCTTACGCCAAGCTTGTGAACGGGGAAGTCGATACCGTCGGGCTTATGGCCGTAACCGAGGAGCGGGAGCGGGACATCCTTTTTTCCAATCCCGTTATGCGTACATACACGGGCATTTACGCCAAACCATCCTTGGAACGGAACGAGCCTGTGACGCCGGAAGCACTATCCAACTTCAAAGTCGGAGTCGCGGCCGGGCAATACACCGAGCGGCAATTAAAGGAAGAGGCCGGGCTGAGCGAATTCCTTACGTTTCCGACCGTGGAGGAAGGAATCAAGGCTTTGCGCGCGGGTACGATCGATCTGCTGTTTGAGAATCAGCATGTCGTCAACTATTTGATTGTCAAAGAAGGTCTGACCGAGGAAATCCGGCAGGTTGCTCACGATCTCTACCCCGTGGATATCGCTTATGGCGTCAGCAAAGGGAATCCCGAACTGGTCGACTACTTGAATCGCAGAATCGGGGAATTGCGGGGAGAGAGCGGGTATGAGGCGTTGTATCAGCGCTATTTTTTTGTGAACTCGGAATTTTATGCCGACCGAATCCGCAATAACTATATGGCCCTGGCTATCCTTGCCGTACTATTGGTCGCGATCAGTTATATCCTGCTCAAGCTGTACATCAATCGCTTGCGGAGGACGATTCGCGGAGAACGGGAATTTTCGAGGGATGTGCTCGACCATGCGAATTTGTTTGTCTGGGCGGTGCAAGGGGATAAAACGACGGTTCGCATCAATGCCTACGCCGAGCAGTTAACCGGGATTCGGGAACAGGACGCGGTCGGCGTGAAATACGATGAACTGCCCGAGATCCGGGCAAGGTACGGAGATCTGGCGGTGTTGCTGGATGAGGCGCTATCGATGAAATTCGTCGAGAATCGGGAGATGACCCTGATCGGCCGGAACGGGGCGTTTCCGAGGGCTTTCTTGTTTCGAACCTCGGTGATCCACGGCTTGAGCGGAGTTGAGGACGTTTTTATCGTGGCCGGGATGGATATCCAAGAGCGTAAAATCTTCGAAAACAAATTGCAGAACAGCTACGAAGAGCTGGAGGCGATCTACGAGCAATTGGCGGCGGCCCAGGAAGAGCTTCGCTACAGCTATGAGCAGCTCTTGGATAATCAGGACAGGCTCCGTCGCAATGAAGAGCGTTACCGTCTGGTTACCGAAGCCTCCAACGGAGGGATTTGGGAGATCGATTTGGTCCGCAAGCGGCATTATTATTCCCCGCGTTGGTTCGAACTGCTGGGATATACGCGCGAGGATGAAGTGACCAGCGAGATGCTGGAGAATATCGTCCACCCCGATGATATTCATACCTATGAGCTGGAAATGACGAAAGCGAAAGGGAACGAGCGGTCCTTGTTTGAGTGCGAGTATCGGCTGCGGATGAAGAACGGCGAATACCGCTGGTTTCTGGCCAGGGGGAAAATCGTTTATAATGAAGCCGGGGAACCTTACCGTTTGACGGGTTCCATCTCGGACATTCATGAACTCAAGCTGTCCCAGGAGCGCTTGCTGCATTTGGCTTATCATGACGAGCTGAGCGATTTGCCGAACCGGTTGTATCTGCTCCAGGAATTGGAGTCTTTTTTTGCCGGGCCGCGGAGGAAGGCGGCGCTCTTTTTCGTGGACACGGACAATTTCAAATACATAAACGACACGCTGGGACATAAATTCGGGGACCGGGTGCTCCGGGAGGCAAGCTCCCGTCTGGCTTCGCTTATCGCAGCGGAAGAGGCCATGCTGTTCCGTTTGGGCGGCGATGAATTCGTTATTTTACAAAAAGACATCGACACGACGGGACGAGCCATCCTGCTGGCCGAACGCTTGCTGGAAGGGTTCAAGACCCCCTTCCACATCGACGGGAGCGATCTCTACATTTCGATCAGCATCGGCATCTCCTTTTATCCGCAGCATGGAACCACGCCCGAGGAGATCTTAAAGAACGCCGACGTCGCCATGTATGCCGCCAAGGAGGCGGGAAAAGGGAAATATATGATCTTTGACCCAGCTTTCCTGCAGGCGTTTAACGACCGGGTGCTGCTGGAGAAACATTTGCGGCAGGGGCTGAGCAATGAGGAATTCCTGCTGTATTATCAACCTCAAGTCAGTTTGAAGACCGGCAAGGTGATCGGTTTTGAAGCGCTGATTCGCTGGAACAGTCCGGAGCTCGGTTTCGTTTCGCCGCTGACCTTCATTAAAGTCGCCGAAGACAGCAGGCTGATCGTGTCCATCGGGGAGTGGGTCATTCTTCAGGCTTGCCGGTTCGCGAAGCGTTTGCAAAATGAGGGGCTGGGACATTATAAAATCGCCGTCAATATTTCGGTGGTTCAGCTCCAGCAGGAGGATTTTGTGGATAAAGTGATGGAGGCCTTGTCGACTACGGGGCTTGCGCCGCAGTATTTGGAGCTGGAGATCACGGAGTCCACCATTATCGAATCCTTCGACCGGCTGATTCCGAATTTGACCTACCTGCGCGCGCAGGGGATTCAAATCGCCCTGGATGATTTCGGTACCGGCTATTCCTCTTTGGGCTACTTGAAGCAGATGCCGATCACGACGCTGAAAATCGACAAAACCTTCATCGAACAAGTTCCGGCCGAGGATGACAAGCGGTCGTTGGCCCGGGCTATCGTGCTGATCGGACGAAAAATGGGGCTTCAGGTCATCGCCGAGGGAGTGGAGACCGACCGCCAGATTCGTCACGTGAAGCGTTCCAAATGCGATGTGATTCAGGGTTATTACATAAGCAAGCCGTTGCCGGAGGAAGAGGCGGTGGCGTTAATACGGAGCGATCCGGCCTATGATATAGGCGATAGCGTCTGACCTGCTTAAGCGGGCCCGCGGGCGGCCGGGTTGCGGTCCAAGGCCGCAGCCTTTATGATGACCGTAAAGGGTTTCTATCATCCGCAGGGAGGATCAGGGAATGAGTTCAGAGATTGTAGTCATCGGAAGTTTAAATATGGATATGGTGGTTCAGGTCACCCGCAGACCGGAGCGCGGGGAAACCCTCATGGGCAGCGGATTTTTTACGAGCCCCGGGGGGAAAGGGGCCAACCAGGCCTACGCCGCCGGAAAGCTGGGGGCTTCCGTGGCGATGATCGGCAGAGTAGGGAATGACGTATTTGCCGATCAACTGATCCAAAATTTGCGGCAGGCCGGCGTCGACACCTCCTGTATAGGGCGAGTGGAGGGCGAATCGACGGGCGTCGCCTTGATTAACGTCGATCAGGAAGGGGACAACAGCATCGTCGTCGCGCCGGGCGCGAATTACCGGGTCACGCCGGATTATGTCAGACAGCACGAAGCTGCCATTGCCGGAGCCAAGCTGGTTATGGTTCAATTGGAGATCCCGCAAGAATCGATTGTGGAGGCTGTCGCCATCGCCGGGGAGCATGGCGTTCCCGTCATGCTGGATCCGGCGCCGGCCAGACCGCTTCCGGACGACTTGCTCGCGAAGGTGCGGTATATCGTTCCGAATGAAAGCGAGATCGCGATGCTCACCGGCGTGGAGGTCTCCGACGAGCCGAGTGCGAGACGGGCCAGCGCGGTGCTTCGGGACAAAGGCATCGGAACCGTATTTTCCAAGCTGGGCGGCAAAGGGGTTGTGGTGACGGACGCGGACCAATCCTTCACGCTGCCGGGCTACAAGGTGGAAGCAGTGGATACGACGGCCGCCGGCGACGCTTTCGCCGGGGCTCTGGCTACGGCGCTGGTTGCGGGCAAGGACCTGCGGGAGGCGACGGCGTTTGCCAATGCGGTCGGGGCCTTGACCGTGACCCGGGCAGGGGCGCAATCGTCCATGCCCGACCTTGCGGAAGCCGAGGCGTTTATGAAAGTGGCCGAACATCATTAAGATCATCAGACAAACTGCATCATAGGAGGACTTGCATTGAAAAAAGTAATTTTGGACGTAGATACGGGCGTGGACGACGCGATGGCCATCGCTTACGCGGCGCATTCGCCGGAGCTGGAATTGATCGGCTTGACGACTTGCTTCGGCAATATTACCGCGCCCGAAGCGACGCGGAACACGCTGGCGGTCGTGGAGTCTCTGGGCAAAGATATCCCGGTGATCGAGGGGGCCAAAGAGACGCTCCGCCGGGGGGAGAAGAAGCAATACTCGCGGCATGTCCACGGGGAAGACGGGCTGGGGAACGCTTTGAAGGCGGAACCGGCCGGGCGGCCGCAACCGGGACACGCCGTGGATTTTATCATTGAGCAGGTGAAACGGTATCCGAATGAAGTGACGATTATTTCGGTCGGTCCGCTCACGAACTTGGCGCTGGCTCTGGAAAAGGCACCGGAACTGGTATCGTTGATTCCCGAGGTCATCGTCATGGGCGGAGCCGTGACGGTGCCGGGAAACGTAACGCCGTATGGGGAAGCCAATATTGTGGCCGATCCGGAGGCGGCTGCGGTCGTGTTTGGCTCAGGCTTGCCCCTGACTCTCGTCGGTCTCGATGTGACGATGCAGACCTTGCTGCCGCGTACGCTTCTGGACGATTGGCGCGCTTCCGGCCGGCGGGACGCGTTGTTCCTGGCGGAAATGACGGAGTTTTACATGGAGTTTTACGAATCCTGCTACCCGGGCATCGGCGGCTGCGGGCTGCATGATCCGCTGGCGGTCGGGGTAGCGATCGATCCGTCGCTGGTCAAGATCGAACCGATGCGGGTGACGGTCGTTACCGAAGGAGAAGAGGCCGGGCGCACGGTCGGCTCTCCCGAAGGCGCCCCGAAGATCGGCGTATGTACCGGCGTGGATGCCGAGCGGTTTCTCCGGCATTTTGCGGGGAGAATAGTGGGATAAAGTGTAAAAAGGGTAAAAAGGGTTGCCTCGTCGGAACGGGGTAACCCTTTTTTTCATGACAAGTTCCGCGAGTCAGGACAGCTCCCGAACACTGACATCCGGATCGGTCAGAAAAGCCGTAATCGGCATCGATGCGGCGCCTAGCGCGGTCGAACGTATGCCGAGCTTGGCAAAATCGACATGCGTCTTTTTGCGGTGATAGGATAAGCTGCGGTTTTTGATCGTCTGCAGCATCGCCTCTTCAAATAGCTCCCCGGCCAGCGAAAGACGGTTCCCGATGACGATGAGTTCGGGATTCAGAATGTTCACCAGGTTGGCCAGTCCGACCCCAAGCTGGGAGCCGATTTCGTTCAGCAGGTCCAGCGCCTGCTTGTCCCCTCGTTTGCCGGCGTCCAGAATCTGCTCCAGCCCGGGCGTATGGTCGCGCCATATGCCGGCGGCCCGATCGAGCAGCGCCTTCTCCGAGGCGAGCGTCTCCCAGCAGCCGCGATTGCCGCAACGGCAGAGCGGACCGTCCTCCGCGACGGTCATATGGCCGACCTCGCCGGAGAAGTTGGAGGTGCCGCGATACAGCGCACCCCCGACGATAATGCCCGAGCCGATCCCGACGCCGATGCTCAAATAGATCAGATTCTGCGAGTCCCGGCCGGCGCCGTACAGTTTTTCGCCGATGGCGCCGGCATTGGCCTCGTTATCGATATGCAGATTGCCGCCGAACTCCGCCGCGAGCGCTCCGGCCAGATCGACGTTGTCCCAGCCCAGGTTGGGCGCGGAAACGACGCGGCTGGTTTCGTCGACCAGTCCGGGAACCCCGATGCCGATGCCCACGATACCGTAGGGGGAGTCGGGAAGCCTGCGGCTGAGCAGCCGGATCGTTTTGCCGATTTGGTCCACCACGTTCTCCGGCGTGAAATCCGTAAGGGGAACGCTTTTTTCCCGGATGACGCTGCCTTCCAGATCGACCAGAACGGCCAACAGATCGCTGACCCGGATATCCACCCCGATGGCAAACCCAGCTTGTTTATTGAAAAGCAGGAGCGTCGGCTTGCGCCCGCCGCTGGATTCCCCCGGCCCGATTTCGGTGACGAGGCGGCTGTCGATCAGCTCGGATACGAGCGAGGAGACGGTGGCCTTGTTGAGGCCGATCCCGGCGGAAATATCCGCGCGCGACAAGGGCTGGCGCTGACGGATCGTGTCCAGCACGATGCTCTTGTTCATTTTTTTTATCAACTGCTGGTCGCCGGTAATTTTCATGAAAATCCTCCGTAATATAAGGCTGATATGTGCCATCATAACACAAAAAAGAAATGCTTACTGAATAACTTAGTTAGTTCGCTAGACAAACTAAGTATAACGTGATACGATCTAGTTGAAAAGGGCATGATCCCCGGGCAGCCGGGTATTCTACCTTTGACCAACATGAGGAAATTATTTTATAAGCAAGACATTGTAAGGGCTTACTAAAATTAAATTTTATGCAGGGAGGACTCTAAGGTGAGTTATTTCAAGAACATCGGCAAGATCCAGTATGAAGGTGCAGGCTCCAACAACCCTCTAGCATTCAAACACTATAACGAGAACGAAGTGGTACTCGGCAAATCGATGAAGGAGCATCTCCGTTTTGCGGTGGCCTACTGGCACACGCTGACGATGAACGGCAGCGATCCGTTCGGCCAAGGCAATATGATCCGTCCTTGGGAAACGGTATCCGGTCTGGATCTGGCCAAAGCCCGCGTGGAAGTGAACTTCGAGTTCCTGGAGAAACTGGGCGCGCCGTACTACTGCTTCCATGACGTTGACGTGGCACCGGAAGGCGCAACGCTGCGCGAATCCAATCAAAACCTCGACGTGATCGTCGCCAAACTGAAGGAAGGCATGCAATCGACCGGCATCAAGCTGTTGTGGAACACGGCGAACATGTTCTCCAACCCGCGTTATGTCCATGGTGCGGCTACAACGTCGAACGCCGACGTATTTGCTTATGCTGCGGCACAAGTCAAGAAAGGTCTGGAAACCGCGGTTGAACTCGGCGCGGAGAACTATGTATTCTGGGGCGGCCGCGAAGGTTACGAGTCCTTGCTGAACACCGACATGGGTCTGGAGCTCGACAACCTGGCGAGATTTTTCCAAATGGCGATCGACTACGCGAAGGAAATCGGCTTCAAAGGCCAATTCCTGATCGAGCCGAAACCGAAAGAGCCGACCAAGCACCAATATGATTTTGATGCGGCGACCACGATCGCGTTCCTGCAAAAATACGGCTTGCAAGATCACTTCAAACTCAACCTGGAAGCGAACCATGCCACATTGGCGGGTCATACGTTCGAGCACGAACTGCGCGTAGCCCGCATCAACAACATGCTCGGTTCCATCGACGCGAACCAAGGCGACATGCTGCTCGGCTGGGATACCGACGAGTTCCCGACCGATCTGTACGCGGTTACGCTTGCGATGTATGAAATCCTTGAAAACGGCGGCCTGGGTTCCGGCGGCGTAAACTTCGACGCGAAGGTAAGACGTTCTTCCTTCGAACCGGAAGATTTGTTCTACGCTCATATCGCCGGTATGGATACGTTTGCGAAAGGTTTGAAAGTAGCGGCCAAGCTGAAAGAAGACAAATTCATCGACGGCTTGATCGAAGAGCGCTACGCCAGCTTCAAATCCGGCATCGGCGCGGACATCGTGTCCGGCAAAGCCAACTTCAAGACGTTGGAAGCCTATGCCCTGGAGCACAGCGATATCCGCAACAAGTCCAATCACCTGGAGCTGGTGAAGGCTCGCCTGAACGAATACATTTTCGGAACAAAATAAAAAACCCCCGGGTGAATGGCCCGCTGGAAACGTAGATGACAAAAAGGGACGCCTGCCGTCCCTTTTTGTCGATATTAGAGGAAGAGGACCGAATAGAACGAAGGGAGAGCGGATTGCGATATGAAATATGTCATCGGGATCGACTTGGGCACAAGCTCGGTAAAAACGCTGCTGGTTAACAAGGAGGGGGAAATCAAAGGAGAAGCGACCGCTTCCTACCCGTTGATTCATGAGCGGCCGGGTTACAGCGAGCAGAACCCGGAGGAATGGGTGAACGGAACCGTGGCCTGCCTGAAGCAATTGCTTCAGGAGAGCGGCGTCGCGGCGGAGGAGATCGAGGGGATCTCCTTCTCCGGTCAAATGCACGGCCTGGTGCTGCTGGACGAACAGAACCAGGTGTTGCGTAACGCCATGCTCTGGAACGATACCCGCACGACGCAGGAGTGCCGGGAGATCGAGGCGAAGCTTGGCAATCAGCTGCTCGACATCACGCGCAACGCGGCGTTGGAAGGATTTACGCTGCCCAAGATCCTTTGGGTGCAGAAGCACGAGCCCGAGCTGTTCGCCAAGGCGGCGCGCTTTGTGCTGCCTAAAGATTACCTGCGCTACCGCATGACCGGGCGCGTGCAGATGGAAATCTCCGATGCCGCAGGCACACTGCTGCTGAACGTTCCGGAAGGGGCCTGGAGCGATGAGATCGTCCGGGCGTTCGGCCTTCCGGAAGGGTTCTGCCCGCCGCTGCTCGGCAGCACGGAGGAGGCCGGCACGCTGCTGCCGGAATTCGCGCAGCGGTGCGGGTTGTCGCCGAACACCCGGGTGTTCGGCGGCGGCGCGGACAATGCCTGCGGCGCGGTTGGCGCCGGCATTGTCCGCCAGGGCGATGCGCTGTGCAGCATCGGCACCTCGGGCGTTGTCCTCACGTATGAAGAGGACAAGAGCAAAGACTTCGGCGGCAAGGTGCATTTCTTCAACCACGCTCATTCGGGAGCCTTTTACGCCATGGGGGTCACCCTGGCGGCGGGCTATTCCCTGAGCTGGTTTAAGGATTCCCTTGCCCCCGGGCTCAGCTTCGATGAGCTGCTGGCGCCGGTCGGCTCGCTTCCTCCGGGAGCGGAAGGCCTGCTCTTCACGCCGTACCTGGTCGGCGAGCGCACGCCGCATGCGGACAGCGTGATCCGCGGCAGCTTCATCGGCCTGTCGGGCACGCACCGCCGCGAGCATCTCGCCCGTGCGGTGATGGAAGGCATCACCTTCTCGCTGGCCGAGTCCGTCGAGCTGTTCCGCGAGGCCGGCATTTCCGTCGAGCGCGTCATCTCGATCGGCGGCGGCGCGAAGAATCCGGTCTGGCTGCAAATGCAGGCCGACATTTTCGGCACGCCGGTCGTTTCGCTGAAGAACGAGCAAGGGCCCGCCATGGGCGCGGCCATGATGGCGGCCGTCGGCAGCGGCTGGTTCGGCAGCCTGAAGGACTGCGCCGACCGGTTTATCGGCTACGGGAAAACGTATGAGCCGATCCCGGCCAACGCAGCGGCCTATGCCCGCCTGTTCAAGGTGTACCAGCAAGTTTATGCGGCCACCCGTTCGCTGAACGAAGGGCTGCAGGAATTCCGCGGCTAGCCTCATCAGACATCGTAGTAGGAGAAGGGGCCGCGGCGATCAAGGTGCCTAGCGCACCTCCAAGCATCTCCAGGCATCTCCAAGCACCCTCCAACTCCAAAAAGATGCAAATCTGCAGGTATTTAGGCCGATTCCCGAGCGGATGCGAAAAAAGATGCAAATCTGCAGGCATTTCCAGCGATTTTGGAGAAACGAGCCGATTTCGTCGAAAATTCCTGCAGAATTGCAGGTATTTTGAAATTCTTGTTCCGCACAGGAAAAAAACATGCATTTATGCAGGAATTCTATGTCATTAAGGTTTCTGTCGGGGCATTTAGTTGCAATTGCATAAACAATAAGACGCGTACCCTTGGCTCGAACCGATGCCGGGAGTACGCTTTTTTTGAGGCCAGTTCATTAACGGGAAACCCCCCCGTTAATATTGCGCATTTCGTCCATATGGGTACAATTAGGCGGAATTTCTCCAGCTAATTCTGCTAAAGTGGCGCCGAGAGAAGGCCACAGTTCCAAATTACCTGGAGATTCTCCAGGTAAATGTGAATCGCGTGCCTCCCGGCTCGAATTAACGTGAGGATTCCCCGTTAAATCTCTACGCCCGCCCCGGAGGGGGCGGGACAAAGCTAACGACGGATGGTTCGGTCGGGTGGATAATAAGGACACACTCCGTCGCGCTGCGTTAGCTTAGTTGTCAATATTT
Source organism: Paenibacillus faecis (assembly GCF_008084145.1). Classification (GTDB taxonomy): domain Bacteria; phylum Bacillota; class Bacilli; order Paenibacillales; family Paenibacillaceae; genus Fontibacillus; species Fontibacillus faecis. Next base: position 492,877 of record NZ_VSDO01000004.1, read on the forward strand.
CTCTTGCTATGAAAACGCAATCTATCCCTGCCAGGCGTGTTATAATGCTCATGAATCAGACCGGCGGAAAGGGGGCGACATGATCGTGGGCGGCATTTACCGTAAATATTTCAAAAACAATCTGTTCATGAAAATCATCCTGTTCTTTTCCATGATCATGATCCTGACGATTATAACCTTCTCCTATCTGATGTATCAGGTGATGTCGGAGGCGGCCGTCGAGCGGCAGATGGACGTTCAGAAAAGCGCAATAGAGAGCGTTTCCAATTATGTCGCCGGGAAGTACGAGTCGGTTCACCGTATGCTGCGGGACATGTTCCGCGACCGGGAGCTGGCTTACAATACGGCCTATTTTCTGGAGCACCCCTATCAGGATTACATCAGGTATCGATTGGACCGTTTTTTCAGCGACACGGGGACGGGCTCCACAACGGATACGGTCCAGTATTTCCGGAACCGGGTCGAGGACGACCATGATATCATGAGCCTTATGCTGTACAGCGCGGATTTGCAGCAGCTTTACGTCTACAACAGCTTCAAGCAATTCAAAATCGTACCCACGAACGCTTCCCGCTCCTATGTACCCGAAGTCATGTACCTGGATGAGGACGCCAAAGTCTCGCTGCCGAATGTTTGGATCCGCAAAACGATCGGCATGCCGGAAACGCCGATGTATTCGGTAAGGGTTCCCGTCAACAACAATCAGTCCCTGCGGAATATGGGGCAGCTGGTCGTCTATTTCGACACGGCCCGCGTGCAGGAGAGCCTGGCGCGATATAAGGATAACTTAAAGGGTCAGATTTTGGTCCTTTCGGGCAAAGGCGAGGTGCTGTTCGACAGCTCGGGGATGTATTACGGCCAGAAGTATCCGTATTTCGAGCAGGTGAATTCCGTTTACGACAACGGGACGATAGGGAACGGGCTGATCGTGACGAAGCTAACGCAAAGTCAGGGCGGGTTTACCGTCCTCAGCACGGTGCCGGAGGAAGAACTGGCCAAGACGTACCGGGGGCTACGGAACACGATCGTAACGATCAGCGCGATTTGCATTATGGTGGCAATCATCCTGCCGTCTCTGTTTATCAGTAATTTTGCCAAACGGACTTACGGCATCGTCCGCTTCACCCGGCAGGTGAGAAACGGTGATCTGACCGTCCGGATCAAGGATGACCGCGATGACGAACTCGGCCTGATCTCCAAAAGCTTTAACAGCGTGCTGGATAATCTCAACATCTACATTAACCGGGTGTACAAAGCGGAAATCAAGCAAAAGCAGGCGGAATTGAAAGCGCTCGAATCCCGGGTGAACCCCCACTTTCTGTACAATACGCTGGAAGTGATCCGCATGCGAGCCGTGTCCCAAGGGGCCAAGGATGTCGGCGAGATGATTTACAGCCTGTCCATGCTGTTCAAAAACTATGTGCAGCAAAAGCGCAACTACACGCTGAAGGATGAATTGGAGGCGTGCCGGCTTTATCTCGAGCTGTTCCGGATTCGTTATAAGGACAGGCTGTCCTATGAAGTTTATTGTGACAAAGAGCTGGAGACGAAGCCCGTATTAAAAATGTCCCTGCAGCCGATCATCGAGAATTACATCATTCACGGGCTGAGGACCGACCGGGCGGACAACGCCGTCTCGATTTCCGTCCTTCCTTCGGAAGGGAGAATGATTCGCGCGGAGGTGAAGGATAACGGGCGGGGCATTCCACCGGACAGGCTGGAGGAAATCCGTCTCGGGCTGCACAAGCCCGATGAGTACGCGGAGTCCTTCGGGCTGCGTAGCATCCATGAACGGTTGAAGCTGCTGTACGGGGAGACCTGCGGGGTGGAAGTAAGCAGCGTAGAGGGCGAAGGTACGACGGTGGTCGTGACTTTTCCCGAACTGGAGGAGGGTGACCTGAATGTATAAGGTATTTTTGGTGGACGACGAACCTTTTATCATCGAAGGCTTATACGATATCGTCGATTGGTCCCGGCTGGGGATGGAGATCGTAGGACACGCCGAGAATGGCAGCGACGCGCTACAAGCGCTCCATGAGAAGCCGGCCGACATTCTCATTACCGATATTTCGATGCCGCAGATGACCGGTCTGGATTTGATTCGCGCGTCGCGTGAATTCAAGCCGGATCTGAAAGTCATCGTGCTCAGCGGGTATGACGAATTCGCCTATCTGAAAGAAGGCATGGCGCTGGGCATCGAGAACTACTTGCTGAAGCCGATTAATCTGGAGGAATTCACGGCTACCCTGACCACGGTTCGGAACAAGCTGGACCTGACCCGGACCCATGAGGCCTTCAATGAATACAGCACCCGTATCCTGCGGGATAATGTGATGAACCGGTGGATGTATAACCAGATCGGTGTTCAGGAGTTCCGGGAAAGAGCCGATCTGTTGGGGCTTAACCTGGACAAGCCTTGGGTGCTCGTGTCCCTGCTCCGTGTCCGGGAGGCCCCTGCCGCCGACATCTATAGCCGGGTCGAACGGGAGCTGAAGGGCATACCGGAGGTCATTCCGTTCCGGGACAACGACGGGGATTTGGTGCTGCTTCACAATTTTGAGGAGCCCGGCCGGGGCGGGCGGGAAGCGAAAGAACTCATCAGCCTGCTGGCCGCAAAGCTGTCTCCCCATCGCCTGCAAATTTCGCTCGGCAGCGTGGAAGAGAAGGAGGAACGGGCTTTTATCAGCTATGAGAATGCGAAGAAAGCCCAGGAGTACTTCATGATTTCTCCCGAGCTTGGAGTGATCAGTCATGAAGAATTAAAGGACCGGACCGAGAGGGCCCGGGCGTCTTCGATCGACTGGAGCGAAAGCACGAGGCTGCTGCTTGCCCGGGACCAAGAGGGGCTGGACGCCCTGATCGGCCGGGAGCTTTCGAGGCTGGGGGAACAGGGCGCAGTAACGCCGGCCTACCTGCAGGAAATCGCCCTGGAATGGATGCTCCGGTTCAAGATGGAGCTGCAGGAGGTCCGCCACACGGAGGACCCGGGGCTATTTACGGGCGGAATTGAAAGGATAAGGTCGGCGGATACGTTGGAGGAACTGGCCGAGATTGTCAAAAGAACCGCCGCATCGGCCATCGAGGCTTTAAACCGGGACGTCAAGAGCCCGGTCGTTCAGCAAGTGCTGAACACCATTCATGAGGGGTACCATCAGGACCTTTCGCTCAAAACGCTGGGCAATACGTACAAAATCCATCCGGTGTACTTGGGGCAGCTTTTTCATAAGGAAGTCGGGGAGTCCTTTACCGAATACGTCAACCGTTATCGCATCGAGAAGGCGAAGGAAATGCTGAAGACGACGCACCAGAAAGTCCATGAAATCGCTCGTCAGGTCGGCTACTGGGAGACCGGATATTTCTATAAGCAATTTAAGAGATATGTGGGGATATCTCCAACGGAATTCAAAGGGCTTGGCTAGCGAACGTTTCGCTGGCAGGCTCTTTTCTTTATTTTGAACACGATTTATTTATTTTATCTTCTATTTGAAAATGCTTTCATGTCATAAAGTGAAACTAGATTAAGTGGTTCCACATCAAAAGGGAGGTTTACTAAGATGAGCAAAAAAAGAAAAAGCTTCTCCATGCTGCTGGCTTCGTTGGTTGCGCTTACGTTAATTGTTAGCGCTTGCGGGGGCGGAAGCAAATCGGAGGGCGACAAAACCGGCAATGCGGCGGGTTCGGGCAATTCGGCCAAAGCCGAGAAGCCGGTCGAACTGATCTGGTACACGATCGGTGCTCCTCAAAAAGATTTGGATCGCGTCGTGGAGGAAGTCAACAAGTACACCTTGGAAAAAATCAACGCAACCATCGATATGAAAATGATCGACTTCGGTGACTATACGCAAAAAATGCAGGTTATGGCCGCTTCCGGCGAGCCGATGGATATCATGTTTACCAGCTCGTGGGCTTTTGATTATGTGCAAAATGCCCGCAAAGGCGCTTTTATGGAACTGGATGAACTGCTTGAAAAGCATGGCCAGGGCATCAAAGAAGCGCTTGACCCGGCGTTCCTCGAAGGCTCCAAGGTCGACGGACACAACTATGCGATTCCGGCCAACAAGGAACTGCCCGCTCAGGAGGTTTGGCGCTTTAACAAAGAACTGCTCGATAAGTACAATTTGGATCTAAGCCAGGCCACTACGATGGAAAGTCTGGAGCCGATGCTCAAAACGATTAAGGAGAAAGAACCGGGCATTACCCCTTACGCGATGGTGAAAGACTTCATGCCGGTCATGCCTTTCGACTATGTCATCGAAAAGATGCCGATGGCCGTGTATCTCGATACGAAGGACTACAAAGTCGTCAACATGCTGGAAACGCCGGAAGCCAAATCGGCGCTTGAAACCGTTCGCAAATACTACAAGGCCGGTTACATTTCTCCGGAAGTAGCAACCACGACCTCGGTGGAAGATTTGTATAAATCCGGGAAGTGGTTTATGGACCGCGCGTCTACCCAGCCGCTCGCCGATAACCTCTGGTCCGCAAGTTACGGTTACCCTGTCGTTTCCACGCCGGCCGGTAAGCCTTACATCTTTAACTGGTCCGTAATGGGATCCATGCAGGCCATTTCCGCGAACTCCGAGCATCCGGAGAAAGCGATGGAATTCCTGAATCTGCTGAACACCGACCCTTACTTGCGTAATTTGATCGATTCCGGGATTGAAGGCGTTCACTATGAAAAAGTGAACGATACAATGATCAAAAATTTGCCGGAAGGCAAGAACTACGACATGCCGACGTTCTCGTTGGGAAACATCATGATCACTTATCTGAACGAAGGCGACTCGGACAACAAATGGGAAGAGTTCAAAAAATTCAACGCGTCCGGCATCAACGCTCCGCTGCTGGGCTTCAACTTTGATACTTCCGCAGTGACGAATGAAATCGCCGCCGTACAGAACGCGAAAGAAGAATTTTGGTCTTCCCTGATGACAGGAACGGTCGATCCGGACGAGTATCTGCCGAAAGCAAACGAAAAACTGAAAGCGGCCGGTCTCGACAAAATTATCGCCGAAGCGCAAAAACAAATCGACGAGTGGAGAGCCGCAAACAACAAGTAATCGGCATCAGGCACTTGGAGGCATAGAGAAGATCGGGCGGGTGATGAGCCTTACGCCCGGTCTTTTTCACACTCCGTGCGATAAAATTTTAGCGATCAGGAGGGATTCGCGTGAAAAGGGTAGGCGGTTTTTTTCGGGATATCAATACAAATAAAGTCATGCTGTTCATGGTTCTTCCGGGAGCGTTATGGTTCCTCTTCTTTTCGTATCTGCCGATGTTCGGCACGATTATCGCCTTCAAGCAATACCGCTTCAGCCGGGACGGATTCTGGGCCAGCATCGTCAACAGCAAATGGGTCGGTTGGGACAACTTCAAATTTTTGTTCAGCACGAACGATGCGTTCGTCATTACGAGAAACACGCTGCTTTACAACATTGCGTTCATTTTTCTGGGCCTGTTCCTTTCCGTGCTGATGGCCGTGGTATTGAGCGAAATCGCCAACAAGCGGCTGGCCAAGATTTATCAGACCGGGATGTTCCTACCTTACTTTCTGTCCTGGGTTATCGTCGGCTATTTCGCTTTCAGCTTCCTCAGCGCCGACCGCGGGCTGCTGAACCAAGTTTTTAAATCCTTCGGCGCCGAGTCGATGCAGTGGTATTCCGACCCTAAAGTATGGCCCTATATTCTGATTCTGGTCTATTTGTGGAAGGCTGTCGGCTACAACAGCGTCGTTTATCTGGCGGCGATCATGGGGATCGACAAATCGCTGTATGAAGCGGCGATGATCGACGGGGCCAGCAAATTTCAGCAAATCCGCAATATTACGATTCCACTGCTGAAGCCGATCATTACGATCATGACCTTACTGGCAATCGGAAAAATCTTCTACGCGGATTTCGGATTGTTCTTCCAGGTACCGCGAGACTCCGGCGCACTCTATTCGGTAACGAACGTAATCGATACTTACGTTTACCGCGGGCTGAAAACGACCGGGGAGATCGGCATGAGCACCGCCGCGGGTCTGTACCAGTCGGTCGTCGGCTTTGTGCTGGTGATGACGTCCAACTATATCGTGCGCAAATACGACAAGGATAGCGCCTTGTTCTAATACATCGAAAGGAGTGGGTAACGTGTCTGCGAGAACTGTCAAAGTACGCGATTTTCATCAGTTATCGACGCCATGGAATGTGGTGTTCAACCTTTTTGCCGGTATTTTCGCCTTTCTCTGCGTGTTTCCGTTTTTGTTCGTCGTCATTATTTCCTTCACCGACGAGGGCGTGCTGGCGCGCGACGGCTATAAGCTGATTCCGTCCCAATGGAGTCTGGAAGCTTACCGTTATGTGTTTCAAACGGGGGACACCCTGCTTCGTTCCTACGGCGTGACGATCTTCGTCACGGTAGTGGGGACGATGATCAGCTTGCTGTTCATCGCTTTTTACGCTTACGCGATCTCGCGCAAAAGCTTTAAATTCCGCAATTTCTTTGCTTTTTTCGCGTTCTTCACCATGTTGTTCAACGGCGGCCTGGTGCCGACGTACATCATCGTGACCCAATTGCTCCACCTGAAGGATACGATTTGGGCTTTGATTTTACCGTTGGCGGTGAACGCGTTTTACATCATGATCCTTCGTACGTTTTACAGTACCAGCGTACCCGACGCCATCATCGAATCGGGCAAAATCGACGGGGCCGGGGAATTCCGGATTTTTCTCAAGCTGGTCCTGCCGCTGTCCCTTCCGGGTCTCGCCACCATCGGTTTGTTCAGCACATTGGGCTACTGGAACGATTGGTTCAACGCCTTGCTTTATATCGATAATCCGAATCTGGTGCCGCTGCAATCCATGCTCATGCGGATCGAAACCAGTATGCAGTTCATTTTGCAAAATTCGCAAAACAGTTCGCTCAGCCTGGAGGCGCTGCGTTCGCTGCCTCAGGATACGTCGCGCATGGCGATGGTGGTGCTTGCGACGGGGCCGATTATTTTCGCATATCCGTTCTTCCAGCGTTACTTCATTCAGGGTCTGACGGTAGGTGCCGTTAAAGAATAAGATCATCCGGAGGAGAGAGTGGAAACCATGATCTACAAAGACAAAACCAAACCGATTGGGGAGCGGGTAGAGCACCTGCTCGGGCTGATGACTTTGGAAGAAAAGGTCGGTCAGCTGATCCAGCCGTTCGGCTGGCAGACCTATGAGCATATAGACGGAAAAATAAAGCTGGCCGAGTCGTTCAAACGGCAGGTCGAGAACGGCGGCGTGGGCTCGCTGTACGGCGTGCTGCGGGCCGACCCGTGGACGGGCGTCACGCTGGAAAGCGGGCTGTCGCCGCGCCTCGGCGCGGAGGCGGTCAACGAAATTCAGCGCTACGCGATCGAACACTCGCGCCTCGGGATTCCGATTCTGATCGGGGAGGAGTGCTCACACGGCCATATGGCCATCGGGGCGACGGTTTTCCCCGTCCCGCTGTCGCTCGGCAGCACCTGGAACGTCGATCTGTACCGGGAGATGTGCCGGGCAGTCGCCCGGGAAACCCGCAGCCAGGGCGGCGCGGTGACGTATTCCCCGGTGCTGGATGTCGTCCGGGACCCGCGCTGGGGGCGGACGGAAGAATGCTTCGGGGAGGACGCCTATCTGATCGGCCAAATGGCCGCGGCCTCGGTGGAAGGGCTGCAGGGAGAGCGGCTGGACAGCGAAGACAGCGTCGCCGCGACCCTGAAGCACTTCGTTGGCTACGGCAGCTCCGAAGGCGGCCGAAACGCGGGACCGGTGCATATGGGGCGGCGGGAGCTGCTTGAGGTCGACCTGCTGCCGTTCCGCAAAGCCGTGGAGGCCGGCGCGGCCTCGATCATGCCGGCTTACAACGAGATCGACGGCGTGCCCTGCACGACCAACAAGGAATTGTTGGACGGCGTGCTCCGCGGCGAGTGGGGCTTTGACGGCATGGTCATAACGGATTGCGGCGCGATCGATATGCTGGCGTCCGGCCACGATGTGGCCGGGGACGGAGAGGAGGCCGCAATTCAAGCGATTGAGGCGGGCATCGATATGGAGATGTCCGGCGAAATGTTCGGCAAGCACCTGGCGGAAGCGGTTCGTGCCGGCCGATTGGATACCGCGGTGGTGGACCAGGCGGTCCGCCGCGTGCTGGAGCTGAAGTTCCGGCTCGGCCTGTTCGAGGCGCCATATGCCGACCCGGCGCGGGCCGAGGCGATGATCGGAAGCCGCGAACATGTGGAGCTGGCCCGGAAAATCGCGGGCGAGGGCATTGTGCTGCTGAAAAACGAAGGCGGCGTGCTGCCGCTGTCGGCGGCGGCCGGCAAGATCGCTGTCATCGGCCCGAACGCCGACGCCCATTACAACCAGCTCGGCGACTACACCTCTCCGCAGCCGAGGTCGAAGGTCACGACCGTGCTGGGCGGAATCCGCGGCAAGCTGGCGGACACGCCGGAACGGGTGCTGTATGCGCCGGGCTGCCGGATTAAAGGCGACTCCCGCGAAGGTTTTGAGTTCGCCCTGTCCTGCGCGGAGCGGGCGGACACGGTCGTGATGGTCGTCGGGGGCTCCAGTGCCCGCGATTTCGGCGAAGGCAGCATCGATCTGAGAACCGGGGCTTCCAAGGTCACCGGTAACGCCGAGAGCGACATGGACTGCGGCGAGGGCATCGACCGGATGTCGCTGCGGCTGTCCGGGGTGCAGCTGGAATTGATCCAAGAAGTCCACAAACTGGGCAAGCCGCTGATCGTCGTATATATTAACGGCCGGCCGATCGCCGAGCCCTGGATCGACGAGCATGCCGATGCGATTCTGGAAGCCTGGTACCCCGGCCAGGAGGGCGGACACGCCGTCGCCGACGTGCTGTTCGGCGATGTCAATCCGTCCGGCCGGCTGACGGTCTCGATTCCGAAGCATGTCGGCCAGCTTCCGGTGTATTACAACGGCAAGCGTTCGCGCGGCAAAAGATACCTGGAAGACGATGCGCAGCCGCGCTACCCGTTTGGTTACGGGCTGAGCTATACGGAGTTCGGCTATGCGAATCTGACCGTACAGCCTGCCTCGATCCCGCCGGACGGAACGGCGAAGGTCGCGGTGGACGTGACGAATACGGGAAGCCGGGCCGGAGCGGAGGTTGTGCAGCTTTACGTGACCGATGTGGCCAGCGCCGTGACAAGGCCGGCCATGGAACTGAAGGGCTTCCGCAAAGTTTACCTGGGGCCCGGTGAGACCCGGCGGGTGGAATTTACCGTCGGTGTGGAGGAATTGCAGTATATCGGCCGCGATTACAAGCCGGTCGTGGAACCGGGGGAATTCCGGATTCATGTCGGCAGGCATGTGAACGAAACTTGGAGCGCCAAGCTCATCGTGCGGGAGGGTTAAGGGATGGAACGGATCAAACGGTTTATTCGGGAACTGGCGGACGTGCAGTGGTTGGAGGAGATCGCGCTGCAAGATTGGAGCATCACCACCTCTATCTACGAAGTTCCCGGCAGATACACCGCGGAAGCGGCGTATCCGGAAGGCGGGAATTTCGCAAGATTTCCGAGTACGCAGGGAACGACGTATTTCTTTCGGACCCGGCTGTCGGTTCCCGACGAATGGCGGGGCAGCCACACGGGTCTGGTCTTCGCCTCCGGTGGCGAAGGACTGCTGCGGATCAACGGCAAGTCGTTTCAGGGGCTGGACCGGAATCATACGTTCGTAACACTGCCGCAAACCGAAGCGGGGGAAGCGCTGGAGCTGGAGATCGAGCTGTTTGATCCGATTCCGGAGCCGGTCGATCCGCTCAACCGTCAGGCGGTCATCCATCCCCCGATCTCGGCGATCGACAGCCGGCTTGTGCGGGTGAACCGGCCGGTACAGAGCCTTATGTATACCGCGACCGTGGTACGCGATTCGGCCGTGCTGCTGCCCGAGCAGGATTTCCGGCGCACCCGGCTGTTCGAGGCGCTCCATACGGCCATGGACGAGTTTACCGGGCTGGATGAAGCGGCGATTCGCGAAGGCCGCGCCATCGCGGAAGTGGAAGAGCGGCTTGCGGCACGCGTCAAAGCGATCGGCGGTAACGCCGAGGGGCTGATCCATATGGTCGGGCAATCCCATATCGATATCGCCTGGTTGTGGCCGGCCCGGGAAACGGTGCGCAAAGCGAGCCGGACCTTCTCGACGGTCGACGCCTTAATGCGCGAATATCCGCAGTACCGGTACGCCCAAAGCCAGCCGCAGCTGTTCGCCTACTTGAAGGACAATGATCCCGATCTTTACGCGCGGGTGAAGGAGCGGATCCAGGAAGGGCGGATCGAACTGGTCGGCGGCATGTGGGTCGAACCGGACCTGAACCTGCCCAGCGGGGAATCGCTGATGCGCCAAATGCTGTACGGGCAGCGGTTTTATCTGGAGGAGTTCGGCCGGACCTCGGATATCGAGTGGCTGCCGGACACATTCGGTTACTGCGCCTCGCTACCGCAAATTTTACGTCACGGCGGCGTCCGCTATTTTATGACGACCAAGCTCGGATGGAACGACACGAACGTGTTCCCGTACGATTTGTTCCACTGGGTCGGCATCGACGGGACGCCGATGCTCTCCTATTTGAATCACGGCGTCAACGAGAACACGCTGCCCAAAGATGTTCATGATCATTGGCAGTCTTACCGGGAAAAAGCCGTTCATCCCGAGCAAATGCTGCTTTACGGGCATGGCGACGGCGGGGGCGGCGTGACCCGCGAGATGTTGGAATATATCGACCGCGCCGAGCTGATGGTCGGCCAGCCGTCCAGCGCGTACAGCACGGCCGCGGCGTTCTTTGCCGGGATGGAGGCGGTACGGCCGCAGCTACCGTCCTGGCACGGCGATCTGTATTTGGAGCTGCATCGGGGTACGTACACGACCCATGGCCGCAACAAACGGAATAACCGGAAGGCGGAAATCCTCTATCGCGAAGCGGAGGTCTGGAACACGCTGGCGGCTCCGGCGATGCCGGAGGAGCGGCGGCGCGAGGCGCGGTCCTTGCTGCAGGATGGATGGAAGCTCATCCTGTTGAACCAGTTTCATGATATCATCCCCGGATCGGCGATTACGGAAGCGTATGAGACGTCCGAGAAGGAGTATACGGAGATTTTCGAAAAAGGCCGCGCCGGATTGGCGCACGGGCTGAAGGTCTTGGCCGGACAGGTGGCCACGGCAGGCGAGGGTAAGCCCTATATCATATTTAACAGCCTCGGTTGGCCGCGCGAGGCGGTGGTCGAGATCCGCGATCATGGGTTTGTTGGAGACGTTGCCGCCTTCGACGAAAACGGGGGCCGGCTTGACCTGGAGTTGGACCGGTTGTCCGGAACGGTTGGCGAAGAAGGAGCCGCCTGGGTTCGCGTGCCGGAAATTCCGGCTTTCGGCTACAGGACGATCTGGCTGCGAAGCGGAGCGGCGCCGGCGGGAGCCGTAGATTCGGCCGCCGCGTCCCGGGAGCCGGGGGCAGGAGCGGAGGCTGAGATCGGGACGGAGGCTGAGACCGAATTTGAGAACCGGACGCAGACGCAGACTCAGACCGAGATCGAGACCGAGACCGGAGAGCATTCCTTCTCCGGTGCTTGGGAAACGATGCATTACCGGCTCAAGTTCAATGAACGCGGGGAAATCGTCAGCTTGTGGGACAAAGCGGCGGACCGGGAGATCGTGAAGCCGGGCGAAGCGGCCAACCGGTTTCATTTCTTCCATGACCGTCCGACCCTCTGGGACGCCTGGGATATCGACAGCCGTTACGAACAGCAGCCCGCCGGACGGGCGGAACTGCTGGAGAGCAGGCTGGTCTCCAGCGGACCGATCCGCGATGTGCTGCGCTTCCGCTGGAGCATCGGCCAATCGGAGATGACGCAGGACCTGATCCTGTATCATCACCATCGGCGGATCGACTTCCGCACCAAAGTCCGTTGGAACGAAGCCCATAAGCTGCTGAAGGTCGGTTTTCCGATCGATGTCGTGACCGATAAAGCGACCTACGAAATTCCGTTCGGCGCGCTGGAGCGGCCCACGCACCGCAATACGAGTTGGGAGCAGGCGCAGTATGAAGTGTGCGGCCACCGGTTCGCGGACGTTTCCGAGCGGGGATATGGAGTCAGCCTGCTGAACGATTGCAAATACGGCTACGACGTACAGGGGAGCACGATTCGCCTCTCCCTGCTGCGGGCGCCGAAATGGCCGGACGTGACCGCCGATTTGGGCGAGCACGAGTTCACTTACTCGCTGTATCCGCATGCCGGCGATTGGCAGACGGCGCACACGGTGCGCGCCGCGGCCGAACTGAACCACGAGCCGGCAGTAGCCGCCTGCGAAGCCCGGGCGGAAGGGGAAGGATCGCTGCCGCCGGTACAGTCGCTAATCGGCTTTACGGGCCGGCACGCGGTGCTCGATACGGTCAAGCTGGCCGAAGACGGCAGCGGCGTCGTGCTGCGCTTCTATGAATCCGCCGGCGGACGCGAGCGTGCGGAACTAACCTGGAACCTGCCGCACGGGCAAGTTTTCCGGTCCGACGCGCTGGAGCGGGAGCTGGAGCCGGTGGAGGAGAGCGAAGGGCGGATTTTGCTGGAGTTTGCTCCTTACGAAATCAAGACCCTGAAGATAAAAAGCTAGCCCGAAGGGGCAGGGAGAGGATAACGGCTTTAAGAGGCGCTATTTTGTCGAAATTGGCTCTTTGGTGTGAAATAGCGGTCATTTGGGGCCTTATTTTAGAGAAAGTCGGGCAAAAACCGGATTTTTGGGCTCGCACCAGAGAAATAGGGCCCTTTTTAGCCGCTATTCTTTCCGAAAAAGCAAATCTGGGCGAAATAGCGGTCAAAAACGCCGCTAATATCGGCGAGTGACAAGAGAAATTTACGGGTGGGTGTCAGATCCAATGTGTCAGGTTGGATTAACGGGATTTTCTCTCGATAATTACTAGCCTTTGTGGCTGCAGGGATGAATTAGGTGGAAAAGCTCCAGTTAATTTCCCGAAATAGGGGGATTTTGCGTCTGGGAGCGTGGAATAAATGGAGGTTTTCCCGTTAAACCCGAGCCAAAGGCCCATCGTATCTGAAATAACGGGAGGAATTCCCGTTAAAGAGATCATTTCAATTTTAATTTCATTTTTAATTTCATTAAAAGGAGCGGAACTGCCCCATGGAACAATTCAGACTCCCCAAAATATCGATGCCGCCGCTTACGCTTCCCGCCGCCGTGCAGGACGTTTTGCGCGAAGCGGAGGAGAAGCTGGCCCATCGGCCCAAGCTGTTGCAGCTATTCAAAAATTGTTTTCCGAATACGCTGGAAACGACGACCAAGCTGCTGGACGACGGCACGACCTTCGTCATTACCGGGGACATCCCGGCCTGCTGGCTCCGCGATTCCGTGGAACAGGTCATTCACTACGTGCCGCTGGCGAAGGAGGATCCCGATTTACAGCGGATCATCGCGGGGCTGATCAAAAGGCATATCCAATACATTCACATTGATCCGTACGCTAACGCCTTTAACGAATCGGCCAACGATTGGCATTGGAATACGACCGATGAGACCGAGTTGTCGCCGTGGGTCTGGGAACGCAAATTCGAGATCGATTCGTTATGCTTTGTCGTCCGCCTGGCTTACACGTATTGGAAAGAGACGGGGCGCGCGGACATTTTCGACGCCGGGTTCAAAGCGGCCATGCGGCGGATTTACGAGCTGTTCAAAACCGAGCAGCGCCATTTCGAACAGTCCCCGTACCGGTTCACCCGGAACAACGGGATTCCCGAGGACTCGCTGCGCAACGGCGGCTTGGGCATGCCGGTCAATTACACCGGGATGATCTGGTCGGGCTTCCGATCCAGCGACGATGCCTGCGATTTCCATTACAACATTCCGGGCAATATGTTCGCGGTCGTCGCCCTGCGCCAAATGCAGGAGTTTGCCGAGTGGGTGTTCCGCGATTTGGCTTTCCTGGCCGAATTGAAAGAACTGGAATTCGAAGTGGACCACGGCATTAAGCTTTACGGCATTTACCGTCATCCGGAATTCGGACCGATCTATGCTTACGAAACCGACGGGTTCGGCAATTATTGTCTGATGGACGACGCGGGCACGCCGGGGTTAATGTCCATTCCGTACCTCGGTTATGTGGACGCGGACGATCCGGTTTATCAGAATACGAGACGCTTTGCGCTGAGCAAGGAGAATCCGTTCTATTTTGAGGGCAAGGCGGCCCGGGGCATCGGAAGCCCGCACACGCCGAAGGATTATATCTGGCATATGGCTTTGTCCATGCAGGGCATTACAGCGCAGACGAAGGAAGAGAAGCTGGAGATGATCGCGATGCTGGAAGCGACCGACGCGGACACCGGGTACATGCACGAAGGCTTCCACGCCGACGATCCCCATAAGTTTACGCGCAAATGGTTCGCCTGGTCGAACAGCCTGTTCTCGCAGCTGGTGTACCGGGCGATGAAGGAAGGCATTTTGTAAGAATTGCAATATCTAGGTTATCTACAATATCTACAATTAACAATATTCCGGAAAAAGGAGACTTGATCATGAGCAAAATTATCGGCGAATCCTTGAAAAACATCCCTTGGCAGGATAAACCCGAGGGCCTGAACGCCCCGGTTTGGCGCTACTCGCAAAACCCGATTATCGAGCGGCACGCGATCCCGAACTCGAACAGCGTGTTCAACTCGGCCGTCGTTCCTTTCGGTGACGGATTTGCCGGGGTGTTCCGCTGCGATTCCAGATCGGTGAGCATGGACATTTTTGCCGGCTTCAGCGACGATGGCGTAAATTGGACCATCAACCACGACCCGATCGTTTTTGAAGGGGACGAGGAAGTGATCAAGCGGGAGTACCGCTACGACCCGCGGGTCTGCAAAATCGGCGACCGCTACTATATCACCTGGTGCAACGGTTATCACGGCCCGACGATCGGCATCGCTTATACGACCGATTTCAAAACGTTCCACCAACTGGAAAACGCCTTTTTGCCGTATAACCGCAACGGGGTGCTGTTCCCGCGGAAAATCGGGGAGCGCTACGCCATGCTGAGCCGTCCGAGCGATACGGGCCACACGCCGTTCGGGGATATTTTTTACAGCGAGAGTCCCGACCTGACCTTCTGGGGCAAGCATCGCTATGTGATGGGTACGGTAGGCGGGGATGCTTCCGCCTGGCAGTCCAAAAAAATCGGCCCCGGACCGGTTCCGATCGAAACCGACCAAGGGTGGCTCCTGATCTACCACGGCGTCATCAATACCTGCAACGGGTTCGTGTACCGCATGGGCTGCGCGCTGCTGGACCTCGACAAGCCGTGGATCGTCAAAGCCCGGTCGCGCAATTACATCCTCGGTCCGGAAACGCTGTACGAATGCGTCGGGGACGTGCCGAACGTAACTTTCCCATGCGCCGCCTTGACGGACGCCGACACCGGCCGGATCGCCATTTACTATGGCTGCGCCGATACCGTGACGGGATTGGCCTTCACGACCGTGGATGAGCTGCTGAGCTACATGGAGCAATATCCGCTGGAAGAAGCGTAATTCTTAGTCCGCGGCAATAAGATGCAAAAGTGCAGCAATTGAGCCATACACAAACAACACAAACCAATTCGCGAGAAAGCGAGGGGACTCCATCGACATGGACAAAAAAAGAACGGCCCATCTTATTTCCCACACCCACTGGGACCGGGAATGGTACCTGCCTTACGAGAAGCACCATGTGCGGCTGGTCGCGTTGGTCGATGCTCTTTTGGACAAATTGGATCAAAGCGAGGCTTTCAGGAGCTTCTATCTGGACGGGCAGACGATCATACTGGAGGATTATCTCCAGGTGCGGCCTGAAAACAGGGAACGGCTGGAGAAGCATATTCGGGACGGCCGGATTCTAATCGGGCCGTGGTATATTTTGCAGGATGCGTTTTTGACGAGCGGCGAGGCCAACGTGCGCAACATGCAGATCGGCCACCGGGACGCCAAAGCGTACGGGGAACCGGCCAAAATCGGTTATTTCCCCGATACGTTCGGCCTGGTCGGGCAGACGCCGCAGCTGATGAAGCAGTCGGGCATCGACAACGTCTTTTTCGGACGGGGCGTGAAGCCGACGGGCTTCAACAACACGGTTTCGGACGGAGGTTACGAATCCTCTTTCTCCGAGCTGCTCTGGGAAGGTCCGGACGGTTCGAAGGTGCTCGGCATCCTGTTTGCAAACTGGTACTCCAACGGCAACGAGGTGCCCGTGGATGAGGCGGAAGCCAAACTGTACTGGGAGCGCAAGCTGGCGGACGCGGAGAAATACGCCTCCACGAACGAGCTGCTGTTTATGAACGGCTGCGACCACCAGCCGGTTCAGCTCGACCTGCCGGAGGCGCTGGAAACGGCGGCACGGCTTTATCCGGACACCGAGTTCGTGCACTCCAGCCTGCCGCAGTATTTGCAGTCGCTGAAAGGCGCGATGGACCGGGAGCTGTCCACGGTCAAGGGCGAGCTGCGCAGCCAGCGGACGGACGGCTGGGGTACGCTGGTCAACACGGCCTCGGCGCGGGTGTATCTGAAGCAGATGAACCAGGAAGGGCAGGCGCTGCTGGAAAAAGTGGCCGAGCCGCTGGCTTCCTTCGCGCATCTGCTGGGTAAGGATTATCCGCACCATCTGTTTACGTATGCGTGGAAAACGTTGATGCAAAACCACCCTCACGACAGCATTTGCGGCTGCAGTGTGGACGAAGTGCATCGCGAGATGGTCACGCGCTTTGCCAAGAGCCGCCATGTGGCGGAGGCGATTATCGACGACAGCAAGATGGCGGTCGCCGAGGCGGTCGAAACGACGGGATTCGCCGCCTATGGCGAAGACCCGCTTCCGCTGATCGC
Source organism: Paenibacillus faecis (assembly GCF_008084145.1). Lineage (GTDB taxonomy): Bacteria > Bacillota > Bacilli > Paenibacillales > Paenibacillaceae > Fontibacillus > Fontibacillus faecis. The sequence goes on from NZ_VSDO01000004.1 coordinate 509,729, forward strand.
CATGAACACGACCGGTTGGACCCGGTCGGGCGTGATCGCGGTGGAGATCGATGCCGCCCGCCTGTACCTGCGGGACGGGCATGGCCTGGAGGAAACCGCCCGCCGGATGAGGGCGGTGGATTTGTCCGGCCGCGTTCTGGTGGACGACCGCGGCCGGGAGGTCGCCTGCACCGTGGAGGACCTGGGCCTGCTGTTTGGCTATGACCTGCCGGATGACCGGTTCCGCCAGCCGTACATGTGCCGCAAGGTGCGGATCACGTTCCGCGCCGAGGCGGTTCCGGCGCTCGGGCTCCGCGCGTATGCCTGGGTGCGGCGGGCGCAGCGGCATGAGGCGGCTCAGGCCAAGGCCAAGTCGCTGCTGACGGGCCACCGCGTCATGGAGAACGAGGCCTTGCGGATCGAGATTGCCGAGGACGGTTCGTTCTCCCTGAACGATAAGCTATCGGGGCGCGTCTACCGGGATCTGGGCATTTACGAGAACACGGGAGACATCGGCAATGAGTATATGTACCGGCAGCCTGAAGGCGAAAAGCCGCTGACCACCCAAGGGATCGCCGCGCAAATTCGCGTACTGGAAGACAAGCCGTATCGCGCCGCTCTGGAAATCGTGCATGCCTGGGAAATTCCGGCTTCCGCCAACGAGCTGCTGGACCAGGAACAGCGGGAGCTGGTGTATTACCCTGAGCGTAAAGCCCAGCGCGCCAAGCGTCTCGTACCGCTGGAGATCCGCACCGTGCTCTCCCTGGAGGCCGGCAGCAAAGGGGTACGGATCGAGACGAAGCTGAACAATCAGGCGAAGGACCATCGGCTCAGAATGCTGTTCCCGACCGATTTGTCCGCGGCCAAACACCGGGCCGACTCGATGTTTGAAATAGCCGAGCGCGATAACGAGCCGGCTCCCGAGTGGGAAAACCCCAGCAATACCCAGCATCAGCAGGCTTTCGTAGAGCTGGGCGACGGTGAAGCGGGATTGGTCGTAGCCAATCTCGGCCTGAATGAATACGAGGTGCTGCGGGACGGCCGCAATACGATCGCCGTAACGCTGCTGCGAGCCGTCGGCGAATTGGGCGACTGGGGCCTGTTCCCGACGCCGGAGGCGCAGTGCCTCGGCGAGCATACCTTCCATTTGGAACTGATTCCTTATGGCGGCGGGGAGCAAGGGGCGTTCGCCGCTTACGCCGAAGCCTATCAGTTCCAGGTTCCATGGACGGCGGCCCAGACGGGAATTCATGCCGGAAGCATCGCGCCGTTGGCGGCGCCGCTGCGCTGGGAGAGCGCGGAGCTGGCCTTCTCCTCGCTTAAAATCAACGAGGAGACGGGGGACATGATGCTTCGCTGGTTCAACATGAGCCGCCGCGGCTCCGAACTCACGTTCAGCCCGGAGATTCCGGTCAAGCAGCTATACAAAACGACCATTTTGGAGGAGGCGCATTTCCCGTTGACCGGCAATCCGGCAGGCGGCCTTTCCCTCCCGGTCGGGCCATGCGAGATCGTCACGATCGGCGTAAGGGGATAAGTGTAGAAGCCGAAATTGAAAAGCACGGGATGTCGGAGGAGAAAGCCTTCGGCAGCCCGCGCTTTTTTGGTGTTTTGATGCAGGGTTTGACAAATAAGAACGGGCAAGGTAGGATGGAAAACGAAGAAACACTAATGTTTTCCGTGTTTTTCGAGGAGGGAGAAATGATGCGAAGGAGTTTATCCTGGCTGATGCTATTTACCGACATCGGCTTTCTTGCTTATTGGGCGGCCACTTTTTTACAGTGGATTCCCAAGTCTTATGTGTATCAGGACTACAGCAATCCGCTGCTGGTGGCCTGGAACTTGTCTTTTTTGCCGCTGGATTTGTTCATATCGGGGACGGGGCTGGCGTCGGTGGCGCTTTGGCGCAAACAGCGGTCCGCTTGGCAGCCTCTGGCCTTGATCTCCATGGTGCTGACCTTTTGCTCGGGATTGCAAGCGATCGCCTTTTGGAGCTTCCGGGCTGACTTTGATCCCGTTTGGTGGATTCCCAACTTGTTTTTACTGCTGTATCCTTGGTTTTACATTCCGGGTCTGATTCGCTCTGAACAGGCTCTCGAGCCGACGAAAGGGAGAGGGGCGGCGTAATCCGATGAGGGAACGAATTTTGAGCGCGGCCAGGGAAGAGCTGGCGTACCGGGGGCTGAAATTCTCCATCCGCGAGCTCATTGCCCGGCTTGGCATCAGCTCCAAGACGCTGTATCAGTATTTTGCTTCGAAGGAAGAATTGGTCACGGCCCTCACTTTGGCGGAAATCGAAGAAATGAAGCGAAGGGAGCTGGCGATCCGGGAGGACCCTTCCTTGTCGGTTGCGGAAAAACTGCGCGAGGCCTTGCTTGTGCTTCCCGGCAGCCTGGCGGCGAAAGACTTCCGTCTGCTGGATGATCTGCGGCGCAGCTATCCGGAAGCCTGGGGACATGCCGAACGGTATCTCATCGAGGGCTGGAGGGGCGTTGAGCAGCTTGTCGAGGAAGGTGTGAGAGAAGGGACGATTCGCCGTTTTGATCTGGATTTGCTGATTCAGATGTACGTGGGGTCGATGTACCGGCTGCTGGAGACGCGGTCCGAACACATGACCTCCGGCGAAGCGCTAAGAAACATGGTCGATATTCTGCTGGACGGGATCCGCTTGAAGAACTAAGCCCGGCTCCCAACCGGGAGGAAAAGAACGGGGAACCCCCGTCACCCGTCCGTTAGGGGCAACATTTATATAGAGGTGAAGGAACTCATGGCTTATATGTGGTTAGCTTTGGCTATTTTATTCGAGGTTTGCGGGACGACGTTTATGAAGCTGTCCGAAGGGTACACCCGGCTTGGACCGACCATCGCGGTCGCCGTCTTCTATATTCTGTCTTTCGGGTCGCTGGGCATTTCGCTGAAAAATCTGCAGGTAAGTATCGCCTATGCCATCTGGTCGGGGGTGGGCATGGTCCTGATCGCGGTCATCGGAATCCTCTTCTTTAAGGAGGACTTGAATTGGATGAAGGCCGTGTGCTTGATGCTGATCATCGCCGGCGTCATGGGGCTCCAGTTCTCGGGAAATACGCACGGGTAAGCCATAACCGACCGACGCCCCGACTCCCGATTTCATACGGGACCGAGGCGGGACCGTGCACTGGAGGGTTGCGCCGAAGCTAACCGGTGCCACGGGACTCGCAGATATCATTTAAAAAGGTACAGTCCCTTGTATGCCAAGGAGACTGTACCTTTTTTCTATGCTTTCAAATCGATTTCGAAGGTTTTGATTTCATACGGGTTAAGCACGAATGAAACGGCTTCGGACGAAATCCATTCCTGATCGGCCCGTTCCATCAGGTCGCACTCTCTCCAGGCCGCGATCGTCAGATCGCTTTCCAGACAAAGCGGCTTGCGGCTGCCGGAGTAGTCGTGCACGCGAACGATCACGGTGTCCCGGTCCTCGGCCTTCTTAATCGCCGAGATCATGGCCGTATCGCCGGACAACCGGAACATGGAGCGTGCCGGGGCCGGGGCGTTCCCGGGAGATATGCGCGGCGGATTGTTCAGCATCCAGGCCTCCCGGGCCGTATCACCCTGCAGCCAGTCGCCGCGGTGCGGGAACAGGGAGTAAGTGAAGCGGTGGTACCCTTGATCCGCTTCGATATCCGGATGCGTCGCGCATTTGATCAGCGAGAGCCGCAGGACATTGTCCTTGATGTCATAGCCGTATTTGCAATCGTTCAGCAGGCTGACGCCGTACCCCTTGTCGGACAGATCGGCCCATTGATGGCCGACGGTTTCGAAGCGGGCCGCATCCCAGCTCGTATTCCAATGGGTCGGCCGCTTCACGTTGCCGAACTGCACGTCGTACGTGGCTTCCGTAGCCCGGACGTCGACGGGGAAGGCGACCTTCAGCAGCTGCTGGCGTTCATGCCAGTCCGCTTCGGTCACGAAATCGATGCGGCGGCTGCCGGCATACAGGATCATATCCTGTTCAAGCCTGGATTCGCCATAAGTCCAAACGAAATGAACCACGGTGCGGATCGGGCCGGACTCCGTCACCTCCCATGCTTGAAGGTCGCCGATTTCCCGCGATTTTTGCTGGTAAAAAATATCGATATCCCAAGCTTCATGGGCGAGAGGCTTGTCTTCAAACAGCTGAAACAGGTTGCCTCTTTGGCCGTTGGCAAGAATTTCCCTTTGCTCCTCGCGGTCGTAAAGCCGGGTCAACTGGCCCTGTTCGTTCCACTCCAGTTCAAAGAACGGCGTGGTCAGCCCGCGCTCCCGGTGAATGAACGGGGACGCCTGCTCCGCAGCCGCCTGCGCGGCGGGCTCGAACCGGATGACGGCGCAGCCGAGCGAAGGCACGTCGGGAACCTCCACGGTCCAGATGGTATCGCCCCGTTGGACGGCCAGGCGGTTGCCGGACGCGTCGGTCCAAACGCCGTTTTCCAATCCGGCCTCCATCGGAATCTCGGCCAGCCGGGTTTCCGTCCACGGGGATGAATTCCAAACCGTGAAGAAAAATCCCCCGGCTTGCTCTACGGTCCCCACCGCTTGAGCCGCGTTGTCCCAAGCCTGAAGCCCAAGCCGCTCGGCCTCTTCGTACTCGATCCTGCTGTCCTCGTAAACCTCACGGATCGAAGATCCCGGGATGATGTCGTGAAATTGGTTGCGCAGTATGATTTTCCAGCCTTCGTCAAGCGCCGAGGACGGGTACGTCGACCAATCGCTTTCCAGCACGCTCCGGAAGGCGCTCAGCCATTCCGCTTCCCGGTACAGCAGCTCCAGCTTGCGGTTCATCCGCTTGTTGTGGGCCTGGCTCGTATACGTGCCCCGGTGATATTCGAGATATAACTCCCCGTCCCAGGTATGCACGTAGCTGTCGCTGTTGTTGACGGTGTCGCCAAGCTTGCGGAAATAATCTCCGGCTTGGCCGGTTCCGAGATTCGGAAGCCCCGGCAGCTTGTCGAGCCTGCGGCGCATCTCCAGCATATCGCGGTTGACGCCGCCGCCGCCGTCCCCGTAGCCGTAGGAAAGCAGAAGCTCCTGGTTCAGCTCCTTGTCGCGGTAAGCGTCCCAACTGCCTTTCACCGTCTTGGGAACGATCTGCCCGTTATACGTATAGAACCAGGACCCCGGCTGGGACCACGGTTCCGTGGTGGTGATGAAATGCGTCAAAATCTCGGTCCCGTCGATGCCGCGCCATTTGAACGTATCGTGGGGCATCCGGTTGTATTGGTTCCAGCTGATTTTCGTGGTCATGAACGTATGAATCCCGGATTTTTTCAAAATCTGCGGGAGGGACCAGCTGTAGCCGAAGACGTCCGGCAGCCATAAATAATCGCAGTCCGCGCCGAACTCCCGCTTGAAGAACTGGGTCCCGACCAGCAATTGGCGGACGAGCGACTCGCCGGAGGTCAGATTGCAGTCGGCTTCCAGCCACATCCCGCCGCCGGCTTCCCAGCGGCCTTCCGCGACCCGGTCTTTGATGGCCGCATACAATTCCGGATAATCTTCTTTCACGTAATCGTAAAGCTGAGGCTGGGTTTGCAAAAACGTATACTCCGGATACATCTCCATCAGTCTCATGACGGTGGAGAAGGAGCGGGCGCATTTTTCCCGGGTATGCTTCAGTCTCCAAAGCCAGGCCACATCGATATGGGTGTGCCCGATGCAAGTGATGTTGACCAGGGACGACTTGTCCATGCCGTCGATGCGGTCGTTCAGGAACTCTCTCGCCTCATGAACGGACCGGTAGAAACCCTCCGATCCGGGCGCCCGCCAATCGATCAAGCTCAGGGATTGGTCGGCAAATTGCAGCAGTTTCGCCCGCTCGGGCAAGTTTTCGTCCAGGACGGCGACCGTCTCCGAGATCGCCAAGGCGGTGTAATAATAATCGTCGACGGCTTCATCCAGCCAGCACAGCTCGGCAAGCTTGATGCCGTGAGTCTGGTTTCTCGGCTGGCCGCCGCCTTCGAGACCGGACCAAAGCCGGAACAGGAGCCGCTGCGTCGTGCCGGCCGCCTCCTCCGGAAGAAATACCTCTTTATGATTCGAATCCACGCCTTGATAAGGTTTCCCCTGCCAATAAAACAGGGACTCAAAGCCGGAGTTGTTGCCTGCCCCGGTTTCGCCGAAATCGAAGCGTCCCAGTATTTTTTTTCCGGACCACTCCTTCGGGATAGGGACCTCGGATGACAGCCATAAATACAGATCGCGCCCGCTCCAAGTATCGCCCGTTCGCATCGTGTCCCAGGAGTCCGAAACCTCGGGAAGCGGCGGGTTAATTTCAGGGCGTTTATCCTCCAGACTGTAAAAGAAAGGGATTTGTTTCCGGTCACGGTACCGGTAAGACGACAATTCGTGAATACGCGCTTGCAGCTTCTGCTGAGTGAGAAACATCAGGAAAGAACCCCCTTTGGAATCTAAGGGGCAAACGTGGGGAACCTCGGAAGGCGAAGCCTGAGAATAGGCCTCGGTAATAGGTGCTTTCATACGATCTTAGGGGATCATGGTCTATTATAATCAGGCCCGGATCGGAATTCAATGTTTAAAATTCGGACGGCTTGTTCTTAGAAAAAACGGATTGCACGGGGAAGCGGGACGGTGATACACTGGAACGCGTACCCAAAAATGAGAGGACAGGACGTGTCCGGCATGAACAAACTTCGCCGTTTTTATCTTAATCATTTGAAACGGAAAATGTTTAACAAGATCATTTTGATCTACTCCGCGGTGATGATGGTTTTGTTCCTGATCGCAGCCGTCATGGTATATCAGTATCAGGTGCAGCGGATTATCCGGGAGGAATCGGACGCCAATTTGAAAACCGCGCAAGTGCTGAGCATTTATTTAAACCGGCAGTATGAAAATATTCAAACCCTGGTCCAGCAAATTTACGGCGACGCCGCGCTGAGCGACGATTTGATTTATTTTCTGAACCACCGGTACGAAGATTATTTGGGCCACCGCCTCCATTTGTTCAGCAGGCCCGGAGAGCAGAGGGTCCAGTCGTTCAGCTCCGTGCTGAAATCGTATCTGGAACAGAATCCGGGGGCCTCGGGAGTCACGATTTTTAGTTATCCGAAGGATTTCTACATGCAAATCCGGCCGCAAAGCCAGCAGCTTAAATATGAAAACGGTTCCAAGCCGGATTGGGAGTCCTGGTTTAGCGAGCGGAAACATTACGGGTGGGATACGATGAACCGGTATGGTCCTTTTTTGGATGCGGCGGTTAACGCTTCATCGGGGACGTACTCGTATTTCCGGGAGCTTCAGGACCCGTGGACGCTCGAAAAGGTCGGCATGATGATGGCTGAATTCGATGCGGGGCAGTTGTCCGCCTGGCTGAAAACGAGGGCTCCCGATGTCCGGGGCCGCATTCTGGTCATGAGCTCCAGGGGCACCGTCATTTACGATTCCGAAGAGACGGGCGGCTATGCCGGCCAGACCTATCCGTACCTGCATCAGCTGGACAACACGGAAAAATGGATTCCGCTCGACGAAATGTCCAAGGTAAATGTGCTGAGCGTCGGGAATGCGGAGCTTTCGGTGGTCGGGATCGTATCCAAATCCTCGATTCACGACAGCACGGTACGGTTGAGGAATACGCTGATCGTCGTTACGCTGCTGTTCGTGACGGCGAGCTTTCTCGTTACGTTTACGGTTATGAGGAAGCATTCGAAGAAGATTCAACGGATCATCCGCTCCATGAGCCGGATCGGCGAGGGGGACCTATCGGTCCGGATTCAAATGCCCGGGGAAGACGAGCTCCAGCAAATTTCCGTGCGCGTCAACGATATGTGCGAGCGGCTGGAGCTGTATATCGACAAAATGTATACGTCCGAGATCCGCCAGAAGCATGCCGAATTGGTCGCCCTGCAGTCGCAAATTCAGCCTCACTTTTTATATAACACGCTGGAGTCTATCCGCATGAGAGCGCATACCTCCGGGGCCAAGGAAGTGGGGCAAATGATTTACAACTTGTCCGTCATGTTCAGGAGCATGGTGAAAAAAGATACGATCGTGACGGTTCAGGAAGAAATCGAGCTGTGTTCCATCTATCTGGATTTATTCCGGATCCGCTACGAGGGAAGGCTGGCGGTCGGGATCGAGTTGGACCGGGAGATCGGGGGCTGCCGGATTACCAAGCTGCTGATCCAGCCGATCGTGGAAAATTATATCGTTCACGGCTTCCGCTCCCTGGAGAGCGATAATGAAATATCGCTTTCCGCCGTAAGGGAAGAAGAGCGGATCGTGATTACGGTGGCGGATAACGGGAAGGGAATTCCGGCGGGGCGTCTGGAGGAAATCCGCCGCATGCTGTCGGCCCCTTCCCAGCCGTCCGGGGTCGGCGGTTCGTCGATCGGATTGATCAATGTCCATGAGAGAATACGAATGAACTATGGGGAAGATTACGGAGTCACCGTATGCAGCGAAGAAGGAAAAGGCACGGTGGTCCGGGTACGGATACCGATTCTCAGGGAGGGGTTTATGTGATGACGAAAAAAGTGTTGTTTGTGGATGACGAGCCTTTCATCGCCCAGGGACTGAGTTCGATTTTGGACTGGAACCGCTACGGCATCGAGATCGCCGGAACGGCCAACGACGGTTCGAGCGCCCTCGATATCATCCGGGACAATCCCGTGGATTTGCTGGTCACCGATATTATGATGCCTCGCATGGACGGGCTTGAATTAATCCGCAAAGTCAAAGAGTCCGGCTCGCGAACCAAATTCGTCGTGCTTAGCGGCTATGAGGAATTTAACTATGTGAAAACCGGAATTCGGCTGGGCATCGAAAATTATATTTTGAAGCCGATCAACCTGGAGGAATTGGAGTCGACCATCCGGCATATCCGCGGGGATTGGGACCGGGAAGAGATGGAGCAGGTCCAGCTTCAGGAAGATTGGGAAATTCTGCGGAACAACGTTCTGCAGCGCTGGGTGGGCGGTGAGATCGAGAGCCAAGAATTCAAGCAGCGCGCCCAGTTGCTGGGTCTGCCGTTAAACTGCGAGGCGTACCGGCTGTTTGCGGTGAGACTGGTACCGGACGAATCGCAAGGGGACGATGATTTTGGCGCGAATAAGGCGACTTTGAAGTACCGGGAGCTGGCCGAGGCACTGGAACGGTTTAAGCCGAAGGAGGCCGAGGTCATCAGCTTTTTGGATTCGGACGGCGATTTGGTGGTCCTGTACGCTCTCCGGGCGCAAGCGGATGATTCCGCAGCCGGGCGGCAGCTTCGAGCGGCGGCGCAGGACGCGGCAAACGGGCTGGAAGGCGTCATTTGGATCGCGGACGGCGGGTCCGGAGGCGATTTTGGAGGCGTGCAAAGCAGCTACGGGAAAGCTAAGGCGGTGTTCCGCCGGTATTTGGTATCCGGGGAAGGGGGCTCGAAGCTTACGGTTTGCGTGGAACCCGCAGCCGTCGTGATCGGCGAAAGCGCCTCGATCGAATGGGACGAGGAGAGTTATGCCGAATTGTTGATTCAGGGCCGGAACGAAGAGGTCGGGCGGTTTGTTGAAAAGGTGTTTGCAAGCTCCTCCCGGGGAGATCTGATCCCGCGCCAAGCCTGCGTCAATACGGCCCTCCGGCTTATGCTGGCCGCAAAGGAGCAGGAGGAGAGCCCCGACTACAGCGAAGTGTTCGCTTCTTTGGGGCGGGTCAATTCCTTGCCCGGACTCGTGCGGCATGTCGCTGGGGTCGTGCAGCGAAGCCTTGAAAAGCAAGAGAACGTCCGCGAGGAGTACACTCCCCATGTCGCCTTTTTGATCGAGCAGGTGCATCGCCATTATCACGAAGAGCTATCCTTGAAGACGTTAAGCCAGAAGGCCGGACTGCATCCGAATTACTTGGGACAATTGTTTCAACAGGAGGTCGGAAACAGCTTCTCCGATTACGTGAACCAATACCGGATCGAAAAGGCGACCCGGCTGCTGATGCATACGGACCGCAAGACGACGGAAATCGCCCTGAGCGTCGGCTACCTGGACACCTCTTACTTTTATCGCCAATTTAAAAAATACGCCGGAGTTTCGCCGACGGAGCTTCGCCAAATGTACATGAAATGAACGTCGCATGAAGCCGGAAAAACGGCGTTGAACAGGTCCGCCCTTGGAGGGTGGGCCTGTTGTTTTTTCGCGTTCTTTGATTTATCCATGGAATTCTAAGGTTTTTCAACTTGTTGAAGATAGCGCTTACTTGGCACAATGAAAGTAGTCAAGGGCAAGCGTGTAAAGGGCGGTTACCCGCCGGTGCTTTGGTGGATCTTAGGGGATCTTTGGCATGGCAAGCTTTCTTGACCACAGGCATAGGAGGAATGATCATGGCAGCATTTTTGAAAAAAATCGTCAGAAACCGGGCGCTGCTGTTGTTTGTTTTGCCCGGGACCCTCTGGTTCCTCATTTTTGCCTACTTGCCGATGTTCGGTACAATTCTTGCGTTCAAAGATTTCCGAATCAGCCGCGACGGATTTTTCGCCAGCGTGTTCAACAGCAAGTGGGTGGGATTCAAAAATTTCGAATATTTGTTCACGACGAACGATGCGTTCGTCATCACGAGAAACACGATTCTGTACAATCTGGCCCTCATTTTTCTCGGACTGGTCATTTCCGTCGGGTTTGCGATTATGCTGAGCGAACTGGTCAACAAGAGGATGGCGAAGGTGTATCAAACCGGCATGTTTCTCCCGCACTTCCTGTCTTGGGTCATTATCAGTTATTTTGCGTTCACGTTTCTGAGCATGGATAAAGGGACGCTGAACCAAATCATCGCTTTCTTCGGCGGGGAACGGATCAACTGGTATTCGGAACCGAAATATTGGCCGTTTATCATCGTGTTCGTCGGAATATGGAAGAGCGTGGGGTACAACAGCGTCATCTACCTGGCCGCCATTACCGGCATCGACAAATCTTACTACGAGGCGGCCGTCATCGACGGAGCCACCAAGTGGAAGCAGATCCGTTTCATTACGATCCCGCTGCTCAAGCCGCTCATGATTATTTTGACGATCCTCGCCATCGGCGGTATCTTCCGTTCCGACTTCGGACTGTTCTACCAACTGCCGAAAGACTCGGGCGCGCTGTACCCTGTAACCAACGTCATCGATACTTTCGTGTATCGCGGCCTGATCAACATGGGGGATATCGGGATGAGTACCGCTGCGGGGCTGTATCAATCGCTGGTCGGTCTGGTGCTGATTCTGGCTGCCAATGCAATCGTCAGAAAAATAGAAAAAGATCATGCGATCTTTTGAAGCGCGGAGGTCTAAACGATGACAACAACTCAACCTGTCCAGTCCGGAACGCCGATCAAGCCGGGGCGGAAGAAACCGCGGGATTTCAATGCATTAACACCGGCTTGGAACGTGTTTTTCAATATCATCATCGGCCTGTTTTCCTTTTCTTGCGTATTCCCGTTTCTGTTCGTGATCATGATTTCCTTAACCGACGAGCAGACGCTGGTGCTTGAAGGCTTCAGCCTCTGGCCCGGCAAGTTCAGCACCGCGGCGTACAGCTATATTTTCGAAACCGGCCACGAGCTGCTTCTTTCATTCGGCGTCACGCTGCTCGTTACGGTAACGGGCACGTTGTTTACCTTGATTCTGGTCACAACCTACGCTTATGCGGTATCGAGAAAAAGCTTTGGATTTCGCGGATTTTTTAGCTTCCTGGCGTTCTTCACGATGCTGTTTTCCGGAGGCATGGTGCCCGGATACATTGTGATGACCCAGTTCCTGCATTTGCAGAACACGATTTGGTCCTTGATTCTTCCGCTGTCGCTCAGCGCGTTTTCCATCATTGTCATGCGGACGTTTTTCCAGACCACGGTTCCCGACGAAATTATCGAGTCCGCCAAAATCGACGGAGCGGGGGAATTCCTCACCTTTGCGAGAATCGTGCTCCCCGTGTCGCTGCCGGGCATCGCCACCATCGGGCTGTTCAGCTGCCTGGCGTATTGGAACGACTGGTTTAACGCCCTGCTTTATTTCAACAAGCCGGAGCTGACGCCGCCGCTGCAATTTTTGCTGATGAGGATCGAGAAAAATATGGACTTTCTGACCCAGAACGCCCAGAATCTCGGGTCCTTCAACGCCGCGGCAGGCCTGCCCACGGAAACGGTTCGCATGGCGATGGTCGTGCTGGCCACCCTTCCGATCGTACTCGCGTATCCGTTCTTTCAGCGATATTTTGTCCAGGGCTTGACGGTCGGTTCGGTGAAGGGGTAACCTCCACGGGCCGGTGACACCTGATTTCGGTTGTTTCCGCAAAAGCTTTGCCGGAGATTTAAAGTAGCTAGGCGGCAGGGAATGAATGCGGTTTCAAATATACAAATTTTCTTTATCCATCTTATGCGTAGGGGGAAAGAACATGAAAAAGAAGAAGTCCTTTGGTTTCGTGCTGGCTTTGGTTCTTGCGCTATCCACGGTTCTTGCGGGATGCGGCGGAAACGGGAAAAGCAGCAACGGACCATCCAAAGAACAAAATGCGGTTCAAAGCGACGGGACGGTCGACGTGTCAAAACTGGACCCGGTCACTTTGAAGCTATACCTGATAGGCCCGAACCAAAAGGACCTGCCCAAGGTTCAGGAAGAAATCAATAAATACGTGACCGAAAAAATCAACGCCACGGTGGATATCACGATGATCGACTGGGGCGATTACAGCCAGCGCATGCAGGTCATCACCAGCTCCGGTGAAGATTACGATATCGCCTTCACCAGCTCCTGGGCGTTCGACTATCTTCCGAATGCCGCCAAAGGCGCGTTTATGCCGCTGAACGATTTGCTGGACCAATACGGCCAAGGGATCAAGGAAGTGCTGGATCCGCGGTTTTTGGAGGGCACGAAAGTCAACGGCGTCAATTACGGAATTCCCGCCAACAAAGAACTGGCCCAGCAATTCGTATGGCGCTTCAACAAAAAGTATCTCGATAAATACAATCTCGACATTTCCAACGTAACGACGCTTGAAGACCTGGAGCCGCTGCTTAAGACGATCAAAGACAACGAACCGGCGGACATCACGCCGCTGGCGGTTCCTAAAAACTTTAAGCCGTACCTGCCGTTCGACTTCGTCCTGGGCGATGAAATCCCGATCGGCATGTACATCGACACCAAGGATCACAAATACGTGAATATTCTGGAATCTCCGGAGCTGAAAGCAGCCCTGCAAACGATGCGGAAGTATTACAAGGCGGGTTATGTCCGCGAGGATATCGCGACCTTGGAAGGCATCGACAACATGAAGACCGGAAAATGGCTCGTAGACCGCGAAATCACGCAGCCTTACGCTGAGCTTGGATGGTCGAGAAGCGCGGGGTACGATATCGTTACGAAACCGATGCATCAGCCGATCATCTATACCAGCTCGGCCGCAGGCTCCATGCTCGCCATTTCTTCCTACTCCAAAAACCCGGAGCGGGCGATGATGTTCCTGAACCTGCTGAATACGGACGTTTATCTGCGCAATCTGATCCAATACGGCATCGAAGACGTCCACTACAAGAAAATGGAAGAGCCGTACATCGAGGACCTTCCGGCCATGCAGGAAAGCTACGCGATGCCGGGCTTCGCGCTGGGCAACATGTTCCTGACCTACCTGCATGAAGGAGAGCCGAAAGACAAATGGAATGCTTTCGAGGAGTTCAACTCGTCGGCCATCGTGGCGCCTACCTTTGGATTTAACTTCGACACGGCTCCGGTGAAAACGGAAGTCGCGGCGGTAACGAACGTGGCCAAAGAATTTATCCCGGCGCTGTATACGGGATCGGTGGATCCGGACGAATACTTGCCGAGGGCGCTTCAGAAATTCAAGGACGCGGGGATCGACAAAGTGATTGCGGAAGCTCAAAAGCAGTTTGACGCCTGGAAAGCCGAGCAAAAATAGAAATTCGGAGAAACGGGCGGCGCGTACGGCCGTTTCTCGCTTTTTCATATTCCGAAAACGGGAGGTTGGATGGATGAAAAGACGGAAGCCGGACTATTTTACGAAAACGAAATGGAGCAAAGGGGCGGCAAAGGCCGCCGGCATCGCGATGCTCGCCGGAATTCTTCTCGGAACGCCGGGAAATGCGGAAGCGGCGCAGCCTCATTCTTCTTATTGGTACCCGGATACGCTGCTGGAATGGTCACCTGCGACCGATAAGGACGCGGCGTTTAACCGGGGAACGGTGAAGCTGCGGCAGGGCCGGTTTCTCGGAGAAACGGTGAACCCGAACGCCAAAGCGGAGGCTAACGTGATTGCGCTATCCGCGATGTACCCGAGCACCAGCGGAGCGCCGTCCCAAGGCAGCGAGAAGTTTCACACCTACGCATTCAGCTTCTGGCAGTATATCGACAAGCTCGTCATGTGGGGGGGATCGGCCGGCGAAGGCTTGATCGTGCCGCCGAGCGCGGATGTGATCGATGCGGCGCATAAAAACGGCGTACCGGTTTTTGGAACCGTTTTCTTTCCGCAAACGGAGCATGGCGGCAAACTGGAGTGGCTGCGGGATTTCCTGCAGCAGCGCGAGGACGGCACGTTTCCGGTTGCGGATAAGCTGATCGAGGCCGCGCGCTATTACGGGTTCGACGGCTGGTTCATCAATCAGGAAACCCAGGGCGCGACCAAAGATGACGCGGATAAGATGCGGCTCTTCCTGAAGTACATGCAGCAAATCAAAGATCCGGGCATGGACATTATTTGGTACGACTCCATGATCGATGAAGGCAAGATTCAATGGCAGGGCGCGTTGACCGATAAGAACAAGGCGTTTTTCCAGGACGGACCGGATCGGGTTTCCGACGCGATGTTTCTCGACTTCCGCTGGCAGTATAAAGATGAAGTCAACGGAAAATACGATTACGTGACCCCCTACCTGAAGTCGCCGGAAATCGCGAAAGGGCTTGGACGCAGTCCTTACGAGCTGTTCGCGGGGATCGATGTCGAAGCGAACGGCTACAACGGAGAGTACAATTGGCCCGTGTTGTTCCCGGAAGGAAAAACGGCCACGACCTCGCTCGGCATCTACCGCCCGGATTGGGCGTTCAACAGTTCGGAGACGCAGGAGGAATATTTGGAGAAGGAGCAGGTCTTTTGGGTTGGAGCGGATCACGATCCGTCGAAATCGGAAGAGACCGCCCCTTATTCTTGGCGCGGCATCTCCCATGATATCGCCGATAAAAGCGTCGTGACCGGACCTGAATTCATTACGCACTTCAACACCGGCAACGGGCGTCTGTTTGCGGTCGACGGAAAGGTGATGCGGGAGAAGGATTGGAGCAACCGGAGTCTGCAGGATATTTTGCCGACCTGGCGGTGGATTGCCGAATCGGGCGGACCGGGAAAGGCCCTGACGCCGAGCTTCGATTTCTCCCGACCCTATTACGGCGGCAGCTCGCTCAAGGTGGCGGGGGACTTGTCTTCAGACAATCCGACCCATTTGAAGCTGTACAAGACGAACATCCCGGTGTCGGCGACGACGGAGCTGTCGCTCATTTATCGGGATAATGGCGCCGCGGGAACCGTACAAATCGGAGTCGCGTTCTCGGACGCGCCGGAGGAGTATATTTTCGTCGAACCTAAAAAATGGACCTCCGCCGGGGAAGGCGGGGCATGGAGAGAGGGCAGCGTTCAGCTGAACAAGTATAAAGGCCGTACGATCAGCGGTCTATCGTTGAAATTTGTTTCGTCCGCGCCTGTTGAGGGATATGAAGCGTATATCGGTGAACTCGCGGTTACACAAAAACAGAATAAGGCCAAGCCGCCGAAAGCGGTAACCGGGCTGAAAGTGCTGGAGAACGACTTCCGGGACGGCATTTACGGCGATGCACGCTTGGCGTGGGAAGCTCCGAAGGACGGCGAAGACGTGCCGTATTATCAAATTTACCGCGTCAAGCCGGATGGAGCTTACGAATTGGCGGGCATGACCGGAAACACGGTTTATTACGTGCCTGAAATGAAGCGGCTGGACAAGGAAGCCGCAACGAAATTGGTCGTTATTCCCGTGAATCGGCAGTATGAGCCGGGGAAACCGGCTTCCGTCACCTTCGAATGGCCGGCCTATCCGAAGCCGATGGCCGGTTTTGAAGCGAACCGTACGCTAATCGCCCCCGGCGAAAGCGTGCAATTTACCGACAAATCGTCGGAGGTTACGGAAGGCTGGGAGTGGATCTTCCCGGGCGGCCAGCCGTCAAGCAGCACGGAGCGGAACCCGAAGGTGACCTATCTTCAGGAGGGGACGTTCGAAGTGACATTGAAGGCGACCAACCAGGTCGGCGAGGATGTCGTGAAGCGGCAAATGATCACCGTGACCAAGGAGGCGGCCGGCGGCGTGTCCGACCTGGCCCTGGGTAAGCAGGCGACGGCGTCCAGCTATGTGAACGAGAAAGAAGCTCCGCCGTTTGCCCTGGACGGTGACGACAAAACGAAGTGGTGCGCGGTAGGCGATGGGCCGCATACACTGACGGTCGATCTTGGGGCCGAGCATAAAATCAGCGAGTTCGTCGTCAAGCATGCCGAAGCCGGCGGGGAGGCCGCGGCCTTCAACACAAGGGGCTTCCGGATTCAGCTTAGCTCGGACGGCGAGAACTGGACCGATGCCGTACAGGTCGGCGACAACACCAAGGGGATCAGCAAGCATGCCATCGCCTTGACATCGGCACGTTATGCGCGGCTTGTCGTCGAGAAGCCGACGCAAGGCGGAGACACGGCGGCCCGGATTTATGGTTTTGAGGTTTTCGGATTGAATCGAGATTGATGCAATAAAAGGAAAAGGAGGTCCAAGCCGTTGGCTTGACCTCCTTTTTCGGTGTCGCCCAGCAGCCCGGCATAGGCGTCATTTTTACTTTAGGGTGAGAGCCCCGAACGGGGGCTGGCTGCTTCGATGAGAATAAGCTGCTTTTTAGACTTCATCCCAAATTCGCCGCACATTATCGAAGGCGATTTTTGTACCGGTCAGACAATCTTCCATGCCTTCATATTCAATCGACAGGAACCCGTCGTAACCGGAGCTTTTGATGGTGCGAAGAATCTCCCACAAGTCGAGGTCGCCGTGTCCGGCGATCGCGCCGCGGAGGTAATTGCCCCCGGCGCTGCGGAACCAGCCCTCTCCCGGGTTACGGTAGGAAGGACGAATGTAAAAATCCTTAATATGCACCATGGAGGCATAGGGCAAGTTGCGCTTCACCGCGGTGACCGGATTCTCGTCCACGCAAGCGAAGTTGCCGACATCCAGCGTCGTTTTGAAGTTCGGACGGTCTACCGCATGGATCAGCGCCTGGACTCTGTCGCTGGCTTGAACGTAATAGCCGTGGTTCTCCACGCTGGTGGTGATGCCATACCCGGCCGCGTGGTCGGCGATGATCCGGCAGGCCGCGGCGGCCTTCTCCAGGTCCTCGTTAAAGCGGACGATGGAGGTGTCTTCACGGGAAGCGACGTCATGCCGCATCAGCTTGATGCCGAGCCGGTTGGCGCGGTCAACCTCGGCGAGGACCTTGGCGATTTCCGCCTCGTATTCCGCCTCCGGCTTCATGACGAAATTGGCCCCGATGCAGTAGCCTGACATCTCCAGGCCCAAGGCACGGGTTTTCTCCTTCAACTGCTCTTCCAGTTCCGGCGTACTGTCGAAATCAAAACCGAGATTAGGCACAATTTCAATGTGCTCCGCGCCGATTTCGGCGATCCATTCGGCGGCTTCCAGAATGTTCATCCGACCCTGGTGCAT
Organism: Paenibacillus faecis; assembly: GCF_008084145.1. Lineage (GTDB taxonomy): Bacteria > Bacillota > Bacilli > Paenibacillales > Paenibacillaceae > Fontibacillus > Fontibacillus faecis. Next base: position 527,411 of record NZ_VSDO01000004.1, read on the forward strand.
GGCTTGATATAAGCTGTACGAACTGATGCCCAGCTTCATAACGGGTTCATCTCCCTGTTCTTAAGGATATTAGGATAGCGGTTGAGAATTCCTGCAAATCTGCAGGCTTTTTCGTACGTATGGAGTCGTAAAATCAAAATTCCTGCAAATCTGCATCCTTTTTTGATGAAAAGGTCCCTTGCCGCAGAAATGGCCGAAAATCCCTGCACATTTGCATCTTTTTCGCCTGGTGGTCCATGGTTCGGCGGAAATTCCTGCAGATTTGCATCTTTTTCGCTTGCCGGGGGAGGCCGTGTCCCCCGCCTAGCGGAACGAGCGGATAAAAGATACCGCCTTGGCGATATCTTCCGCCGGGTTGTCGCCGACCTCGCGCTCGATCGTCAGGTAGCCGGTATAGCCGATTTCCTGCAACGCCGCGAAATAGGCCGGGAAGTCGACTTTGCCCGCGCCGAGCGGCACCTCTTCGAAGGCGGCCCCGGAGGCGGCCATCTCGGCGATTTTCTCGTGGCTCATCGCGTCGTAGCCGAGGAAGCCGTACACGTCCCGCGGATCAACCGGGCGGCGGCGGATGCCGTCTTTGACATGCGTATGGACGATATAATCGCGCAGCGTTTTGACGCCTTGAACCGGATCGTCCCCCGTGACCATGACCATGTTGGCGGGGTCAAAGTTGACGGAGACGCCGTTGGTGGTGAGCGTGTCCAGGAAGCTTTTGAGATGGGCGGCGGGTTCAGGTCCGGTTTCGATGGCAAAATAAGCGTTCATGCTTTTGGCATACACGCCGAGTTCCTCGCAGGCCCGCTGCATCGCCTCGTATATGCGGCTGTTCGGGTCTTCCGGAACGATGCCGATATGTGTGGTAACGATGTTGGTGCCCAGCTCGACCGCCAGGTCGAGAATCCGCTTGGACTTTTCCACCTTGACCGGATTGGCCTCCGCGTCCTGAAAGCCGTGGCCGGCGAGATCGCCGCACAGGGCGGAAATCTCCAGTCCCAGGCTGGCGATATAATCGCGCAGTTCCTTGCGTTTGCCGGCGGTCAGCGCCGCGGGGTCCATTTCGCCGGAGACGGCATAAATCTGCACCCCTTCCGCGCCGACCGCTTTGGCCTGCTTCAATCCTTCTCTAACGCCAACGCCGAAGCTGTCCACAATTACGCCGATTTTATTTGGCAATTTCATTTTCGGATCGCCTCCTTACCCGTCTTTAAAATTGAATTTCCCGGCCCGTTGCCGCGGATTCGTAAATAGCGTTCAAAATTTTGATCATCTCTACGCCGTCCTCCACTGGACAATTTGTCTCGTGCAGGCCGAGGCAGCTGTCGACGAAATGGTTGATCTCCCTGTCGAAGCTCCCCTGGAACTCGAAGCCCGGACTGCTGATCTGCGGGTCGATATTAATGATGGTATTGTGCCGCTCGGTCACGATCGCTAACGCCGGCTCGATTTCGGCGCCCCCCTTGTCGCCGTAGATGTTGATCTGCGCCGAGTTCTGTCGGGCATGGAGGGAAAAGCTGACGTCCACCAGGAGCGATGCGCCGTTCTCGAAGCGGATCAACGCGTTGGCCATATCCTCCACCGTATTGAAGGAAGCGTCATAATCGGCCGCTTTATAGAAATCATAATTTTCGATATGAGAGCGGTTGCCGAGCTTGTTGTACGTATTGCCGCTAACGGATTTCACCTTCGGCTTGCCCATCAGATACCAGCACAAATCGATCACGTGCACGCCGATATCGATCAGCGGACCGCCGCCGGACCGTTCCTTGTCCGCAAACCAGCCGCCGGGGTTGCCCAGCCGCCGGACGAGGCTCGCCTTGGCAAAGTAAATCTCCCCGAGATCCCCGGCATCGATAAACTTCTTCAGCACGGCGATGTTGGAGGCGTGGCGGCGCACATAGCCGACCTGGAGCAGCTTTCCCGTTTCGCGGACGGCTTGCTCGATCCGGAGGGCTTCCTCCACCGTCTTGCACAACGGTTTTTCGCAAAGCACGTCCTTACCAGCCTGGAGCGCCGCAATGCTGATTTCCGCGTGCGAATTGTTCCAGGTGCAGATGCTTACGGCCTGGACTTCCGGGTTGGCGAGCAGTTCCCGGTAATCGGTGTATACATGCGGGATGTTGTATTTAGCGGCGGTTTCCCGCGCCCGGTCCTCCTTCAGGTCGCAGACGGCGACAAGCTCCGCCTTGGGGTTGGACAAATAAGCTTGCAGATGGGATTCCGAAATCGATCCGTTGCCGATCAGGCCTACTTTCAGTTCGCTCATTGCGATCGCTTACATCCTTTCTTTACTTATGCAAGTCTGCTACAATGATACCGGCTGGCTTGCATAAATTTGTTTTATTTGTTCAATTAATCATAATCTATCACAGTCATATCAAAGGGAGAATGTGCAGGATGACAAAATATATGGATTATATGATCAGTCCTCATCCGATACGCGTCTTCGATCCGGCCGTCGATCCGAAGCGTTTGAAGCTCCAATCGCTGTCGATCGTCTCCGCCGGGCATTTGCCGGGAAGAACGTCGCAGCGCAGGGATTCCGACTTCCGGCACTGGGCGTTCGTCGTCATCACCGCGGGGAGCGGGTATTACCAGATTGACGGCGGTGAAATAAAACGGGTGGAGGCCGGCTCCTGGTTCTGTCTCTACCCTGGGGCGATATTCAATTACGGGCCGGATACCGGAGGCTTTTGGGATGAGTACTATTTCACGGTCAAAGGGGATAGGGTGGACGAGTGGCTCCGGGACTGGCTGTTTGAGGTCGATGCGGTCAAAAGCGTCTCCGTCGACGAAACGCTGCTGCACAAAATGGAGATGATGTTTATGCTGATCGACAGCGGCATGCCGAGCAACCTGGACCGGGCGGCCCTGCTTCTGGAGTCGCTGCTGTACGAACTCGTCTCCCAGGGAGACCGGGCGGAAGCGGGGAATCGGGGCAGGTTCGCCCTGAAAATCATCGAGGACCTGGGCCGCTCCCTATATGAGACCCCGAGCGCCTCCGAGCTTGCCGCCAGGCATCATATTTCCGTGTCCACGCTCCGCCGGGTCGTTCACGAATACACCGGTTACCCTTTGAATGAGTTTATCCATCGGCTGAAAACCGCCGAAGCGAGGAATATTCTGCTCAACACGGACATGAGCGTGAAGGAGATCGGCGAGGCGCTGGGGTATAAGGATATGTTTTATTTTTCCCGCGTATTCAAGCGGATCACCGGCGTATCGCCCCGCAGCTACCGCAGCCGGGTCGGAACGTGACCGCCCGGGCTAGCGGTATTTGGCCGTTAACTCGGCCAGCTTCCGCTTGATTTCCTCTATCAGCTCAGGCGGTTCAAGGACGGTGGCTTCACGGCCCAATCCGATAAAAAAACTCGCCAAAAAAGGCACCTCCCCGAGCGGTATCGAGCCTTGCAGGCAGCCGGAACCGTCTTCCCGGAGATGTAGCGGGATGTGACGGCTCAGCTCGGCCTCGCACAGCTCCGCTCCCGTAGGGCTTAGTTCCACGCGGATGTTGGTGTTGTGGACTTTGGAACGTTTTCGGGCTTCCCAATTGTCGAGGTGAACTTCGCTTAAATCCAGGGGCGGGATTTCCGATGAAGGGGCGGCGGACAGAATCCTGTCGCAGCGGAAAAGCCGAAAATCTCCGCGTTGATAGCAGTATGCCGGGCAGTACCACAGGCCGTTTTTGGCATAGATGCCGACGGGTTGAATATCCCGGCATTCCGGCTGGCCGTCGCCCGCCGGGGCGTACTCCATCCGGATCACCTGTCCGCGGACGGCGCTATCCAGCAGCAGCGGGAGGTAAGGGAAGCGGGAATTTCTCTCCGGCGTGACGAAATCGACGCGGTTCTTCATCTCATCGATCCGGTCGCGAACGTCGCCCGGCATGAAATGATAAAACTTGCCGAGCGCGGAGGCCGCCTCCGTCTCAAAGGGAAGGTAATGATAGTGGCGCAGCGCGTGGCTGGCGAAAAAAATCGCGACGGCTTCTCCTTCAGTAAAGGCGATCGGCGGCAGCACGCGCTCGTTTAACACTCGGTAGCCGCCGTGCGGTCCCACTTCGGAGTAGAGGGGGACGCCAAGCTCGCTCAGCTCCTGCAAATCCCGCAAAATGGTGCGGGAGGAGACGCCGAACTCCTCGGCCAGCTCCCGGACCGTGAACTTGCGCTTCCGGTTTACGGTCATCATCAGTTCCATCAATCGTTTCGATTTGGGCATGTCGGTTCTCCTCCGCTATAGTTGGAGTATTGTTAATGTGCATTGGGGCGGCGTGTGAAATTATTCCTCCAGCCAACTCCCAAAAGATGCAGATCTGCAGGAATTTAATCTTCAATGCTATGATCAGCAAGGTTTTGATGGGGTATGGGCACCCAATGGGGCAACAACTGCTTTTTTAATCCAACCTGATTGGTTTTGTTTTACGGCGACAATCTTTGCCGTTATTATGGCGGTTATCGGATCGTTTTGTAAAGGGAGGAGGGAAGAGCGTGAACATTCCGGAAAAGTCGGAAAACGAACTGCTGGCTCAACTCCGGCAGGAAGGGAGAAACGATCCCGAAGCGATATATTTCCATACACCCCTTTGCGGGACGTGCGCGTTGGCGGAGCGGATGCTCGGAATCGTTCTGGAGACGGGGACGGCGATGCCGGTCACCAAAGTCAACATCAACTTTGCCCCCGTATTGCGGGAAACATGGCGGATTTCCAGCGTACCCTGCCTGGTGATTCTCGAAAACGGCCGCCCGGCCCGCATCGAGTACGCACTCCATTCCGTGGTCGACCTGCACCGTTGGCTTAAGCGCTGACCCGGCCCGGCCAAAGCGCCGGGCTTCCCCCGCAAGAGCTTATCCGTGAAAAACGGTGCGAGCTGGGCGAACACACAGGGCCGCTATCTCGCATAGGGTGTAAGGTATGAAACACCAGGTTGAGAGAGGAGTTGGGTTCCGAATGACAAAGCGGGAACTTCATTATTTTGCGCGGGGGAATACGGCGGCCGGTCTGCATAGTCTGGTCGAGTCGGCGTTTCAGGGACTTTCGGCGATTTATGTATTGAAAGGCGTTCCGGGGGCGGCGGCCGGCCTGCTGGAGCATCTGGCTTCAACCGGCGAAGGGCGGGGATGGGGGCTGCAGCTCATTCATCAGCCGCTCGACGGGGATCTGCTCGAGGGTCTTATCATCGAGGAGTTGTCCGCGGGCTTTGTGGACGGCGAAGCTTGGCCCCAAGACTTCGAGCCGGCAGGAACGAAGCTGACCTTTATCGACCTTCGGACGGCGTATCGGGAAGAGAAGCTCGCATCCGCCCGCCAGGAACTGCAGCGTCTGGAGGAAGAAATCGCGGCCCTCTACGAGGAGGCGTATGCGGCCTTTTTGCAGACGCTACGCATTCATGATGAATGGGAGAAGTACTATATCGACGAACTGGATCGGGAGAAGATGGACGGCTTGGCTTCCGAACTTGCCGACAAGCATTTGCCCGTCCTCGAGAATGCCGGCCCGGCGCGAATAACGCATCGTTTCCTCGGCGCGGCAACCTGGCGGGGAGCGGTCGATTTCGTGCCGAATTTGACGGATCGGCTGCGTATGCGGATCTATGTTAAAGGCCGGCCGGGTTCGGGAAAATCGACGCTGTTCCGGAAACTCGCCGCCCTGGCCGAAGAGCGGGGGATCGACACGGAGGTGTACCATTGCGGCTTTGACCCGAACAGCCTGGATATGCTCGTCTTTCCGGAGCTGAGTCTGGCGATCTTCGACAGTACCGCGCCGCACGAGCATTTCCCGGTCCGCGAAGGCGACGGTATTCTCGATGTTTACGAGCTGGCCATTACGCCGGGAACGGACGAGAAATTCGCAGAGCCCCTGCGTTCGATCAAGGCGCGTTATTCCGCGTCCATGAAGCGGTCGATCTCTTTGCTGGCCGAGGTCAAGGCCCGCCGGGAGCGGCTTGAGCAAATTTACGGTGAAGCCGCGGACGAGGAGCGGGTTGCCGGCTTGCGGGAGGAGCTGAACCGCGTTTTGAACGCTCTCACCGAGACTGTCCCCAATCCGGCGGGCAAGTAAAGCTCGAAACCCTACTTATGACAACGCAGCCGCGCAGCCGTTGAGCGTATGAAGAGCCCGCTATAAACCAGGCGGGCTTTTTGCTATAGTTAAGGGGTAAACAGGCATAATCATTTGCGTACATAATAACTAACTTCATAACTTGATGAATAAGGGCGGTGGTTTTATCCATGAATATGCAAGATGCGATGAACGCGGCTGACCGGCTGCGGCAAAATATCGGCAAGGTCGTGGTAGGGAAGGAAGAGGTTGTCGAGCTGCTGCTCGCCGGTCTTTTCGGCAACGGGCATGTGCTGCTGGAAGACGTGCCGGGGACCGGAAAAACGCTGCTTGCGAAAGCGCTTTCCGTCTCGCTTGGCGGTGAATTCCGCCGGGTGCAGTTTACCCCGGACCTTTTGCCTTCGGACCTCTCCGGGATCAACTTTTACAACCAGAAGACCGGCGAATTCGAGTTCCGCGCCGGCCCGCTGTTCACGCATGTGCTGCTGGCCGACGAGATTAACCGGGCGACGCCGCGGACACAGTCCAGCCTTCTGGAGTGCATGGAGGAGCGGCAGGTTACGATCGACGGCGTGACGCGGAAGCTGGAGTCGCCTTTCTTCGTCATGGCGACCCAGAATCCCGTCGACAACCAGGGGACTTTTCCGCTGCCGGAAGCCCAACTTGACCGCTTCCTCATGAGGATCTCCATGGGATATCCCTCCCTGGAGGAGGGGGTGGACATCCTGCTGCGGTTCCGTGAACGCAACCCGTTGGAGGAACTGGCCCCGGTGGTGACCGCCGCGGAAATCGCGGAGGCCCAGCGCCTCACCGCCGAGATCCACGTCTCCCGGGATCTGCTCGCCTATATCGTCCGGCTGGCCGAAGCGACCCGGCGGAATCCCGGCGTGCGGCTCGGCGCCAGCCCGCGGGCCGCCATGGCTTTGCTCCGGGCCGCTCAAGGATTGGCGCTCCTGAGCGGGAGGGATTTTGTCACGCCGGACGATATCAAGCTGGTGGCTATCCCGGTCCTGGCACACCGGTTGTTGCTGCACCATGCGCTTCATGTTGGCGTTGGAGAAGCTCCGGAGTCCGCCGTGATCCGGCAGGTGCTCGGCGAGGTGGAGGTACCGGCGGAAGAGACGGGGGCTGGGACAGGAAAGCGGGGCGGTTGACCGATGCTGCCTTGGGCGGTTGTCTGCGCGTTGGGAATCGCGCTCCTTTTGGCCGTGGTGTACGGAAGATGGGCCTTAAAAGGGGTGAGTTATACCCGCTTCTTTTCGAAGGAAGCCGTTTTTGAAGGACAGTCTCTCGAAATGGTGGAGGTCATCTCCAACGAAAAGCCGCTGCCCCTGCCGTGGCTTAGGCTGGAATCCAGTATCGCGGCGGGAATAAACTTCGGCCGACAGGCCAACCTCGATGTCTATAAAGGCGACCTCTACCAAAACCATATCAGCCTGTTTTTTCTTCGTCCGTATCGGCAAATCACCCGGCGCCACGAGGTCACTTGTTCTAGGCGCGGCCTGTACCGCCTGGAATCGGCGACGCTGACCACCGGCGATCCGCTCGGTATGGTGACGAAGGTCAAAAAATTTGATCTGAACCTGGAGCTGCTTGTGTATCCGCGGATCCGCACTGTACCGGAGCTGCCGCTTCCGAACCATAGCTGGCTTGGCGAGCTGGCGGTCCGCCGCTGGATCGTGGAGGATCCCTTTTTGACCGCGGGGACGCGGGAATACCGGCCGGGGGACCCGCTGCGCAGCGTCAACTGGAAGGCGACGGCACGAACCGGCACGGTGCAGGTGCACCGGCGCGATTATACGGCGGATCATCGCCTTCTGCTCTGTTTGAATGTGGAGAGCAGCGAGACGATGTGGAGGAATATCCTGGACGCGGACCGGATCGAACTCGGGATATCCTTCGCCGCTTCGGTGGCGGCCTACGCGCTGAAGAACGGACTGGAAACCGGGCTGATCTGTAACGGAAGGCTGGCCGACGGCCCGAGGGAGCCGGTGAGGATTGAACCTTCCGGCGAGGCCGGCCAGCTGGAATGGTTGCTGAACCATCTGGCCCGGATCGTGCTCGACCGTACGGTCACCATGTCCAGACTGCTTGAGGAAGCCGTGGAGACCGGAGTCAGGGATACCGATTTCCTGATCATTTCCTGCCACCGGGGCGACAAGCTGGAAACGCTCGCCCAGCAGCTTCGCCGGAACGGAAACGGAGTCGAGTGGATGGATATCCCGGAGGAAGAGAAGAAGACCAAAGACTGACCGTGAGGAGGAGCAAGCGTGGAAGAGATTCGATACTGCCGAGGTACGGAGTGCGAAATACCGGTTTTGTTCGGCGCGTTTCAGGCGGGATTTTCCGATTATATGATCCGGTTTCAATTGACGATGGAGCAGTTTGCGGACCGTTTCTTCGGTCCGGAAGGGAACGCGAGGGAGCACTCCTTCGTCGCGCTTCGGGGCAATGAGCCGGTCGGCCTTATCCTTGGGGGAATCCGGGAATACGAAGGGGTCCCCACCATGCGATGCGGCGCGCTGGCCGTGATTCCGGAAGAACGGGGCCGAGGGGTCAGCCGGCGTCTGATGGAACTGCATGATCAGGAAGCGGTAAGCCGGGGTTGCCGCCAACTGTATCTGGAGGTCATCGCGGGGAATGAGCGGGCGATATCTTTTTACGATAAACTCGGTTACCGAAAGGTTTACGAGCTTTCCTACTTTCATTTAAAGGATACGGGCCATTTGCGGCCGGTCGCCGGTAAGGAGATGGCGGTGCGGAGGACGGAATGGGCTTCTTTTGAAGCCTGGGTGGCGCAGAGGCGTTATTTTCACCTTAATTGGCAGAATGACCTGAACTCGATCCGGGAAAGTTCCGCTTTTTCTTTCTTCCGTGCTGCGATAAATGATGAGACCGTAGGGATGCTGGCGATAACCGGGGACGGCCGGATTTCGGTGCTTCTGGTGGACCGGCGTTTCCGCGGGCGCGGAGCGGCCACCATGCTGCTCGGCACGGCCGCCCGCGAACTGAATTTGTCCAGGATGAGCGTTTCTTTGGCCAATAACGCCGAGATGGAGGGCTTTTTGCTGGGGCGGGGTTTTCAGCGGGACTCCCTTTTCCAGTATGAGATGTACTTGTCGCTGCCGCGGGCGAACAGCGCGGAAATGCTTTAAATTTGAGGAATATGCCCATTGTCCCTTGGCTTCCCGCATTATTAAATAAGGATAGAGGATGTACAAAAAAATCGTTCTCAAGGGGGCCAGCAAGCCACATCCATGATGTTGGGGGGGAAGGGCCATGATTGATGTAACGATGCTGGGAGCCCGGGGCGATGGCCGAACCGACGATTCGGCCGCCATCCAAAAAGCGCTGGATCAGGCGATGCGGAGCGGCGACACCGTATATTTTCCCAGCGGGGTCTATATGATCCGTCCGGGCAAGGCGCTTCGGGTCTGCGGAAGGACAACGGTTCAGGGAGACGGACCCACCTCTGTTCTAAGGGCTTCCGGCGGCGGGTTCGGCTGGGAACTGATGCGGGCGGCGGGCGACCAAATGGAGATCCGCGATATCGTGCTCGACGGGAATAACCGGGTAAATCGCGTGCTGGTGATCGGCGGGGGAAGCCATGATGTGACGGTGGAAAACGTTCAGGTAACCCGCGCTACGCACAGCACCGATCCCGGCAGCGAGTTCTTCACCGGAATTGTCGCCGGCATTGTGATTTACGGCAACTCGGAAGCCATTCGAATTTCCGGGTGCGAGATATCCCATGTCCAAGCCGTAAATCTTACGAGCGGCAGTCTGATCGCCAGGGGCATTTACGTAACGACCGCTTGGGGGAGTGCGGAGCGGGTCGCGAGGGATGTGACGATCAGCAACAGCCATATCCATCATATCGGACCCGCCGACGACGGCGACGGCATCTATTATGAGGATCCCGCACTGGACGGCGGACAGGGGAGCGAAGTGGGCAGCGTCATTTCGGGCAATCAGTTCGATCACTGCGCCAAGCGTGCGATAAAGATCTATGCCGACGGAATCACCACCCGGGACAACCGGATTACGAACTCGTATTTGAACAACAATTACTACATGGGTACGAACAAAGGCAAACTTGCGCCGGACATGTACTCGGCCATCAGCTTATACGGCAACCATCAACTTGTCGAAAGAAATTCGATCAACGGCAGCGGCAGCTTTTATGCGGCGATCGAGGTCGCCTCGGGCCAGGAAGTCCATGACATTACGATTCAGAACAATCAAATCGGCATGGGAGAGCGAAGCTCGATATCCGGAACAACGGGAATCCGCCTCGGAAATATCCGGGATTTTAAAATTTTGAACAACACGGTCAACAACGGGGAGCGGGGAATCTGGACCTGGCAGAACGCGAGTGGAGGAGAGATCCGGGGCAATATTCTCGTCCAAAAAAGAGGCGGAGGCATCGACCTCAGCACCTATCTTCGGGGTTATGTTCAGAGAAACATCATCTGTGCGAACAACCGGATCCGGGCCGCCAAATTTACCGTTTTGACCTCTCCCACGAACCAGAACGTGGTTGTCAGACAATAGAAAATAATGCCTAATCCTGCTGGGGCGCATCCCGGGGATTAGGCTTTTTTGCGTTTCCTTACGTCCGTTTTTCCCCGTTATACCATTCCGATTTGTGCCCCTCGTCCGTCCACTGTCCGGCTTCATGTTTTCCCGTTCTTGTTTTCCCTACCGTGCCGTATAGATAGAAAGAAAGCACCGATCGGGTAAATGGAGGGGAAAAGATTGATCAAGTCAATGCGCACCAAAGGGCCGGGGGCGGGCCTTATTTTTCTGGACGGCCTATGGATTTACGCAAGCTGGGCGGCGGCATTTCGGCTGGCTCCCGGGGGGGAGGCAGCTTCCAGGGAGGAAGTCCTGCTGCTGATATCTTGGACAGGGCTGGTTACGCTGCTGGTCTTCTACCTGTTCAACTTGTACGACGCAACGGGCCGGCAGAAACCCGCGCATGTGCTGTGGAATCTGTTTCTGTCCCATATCGCGGTAGCCGCCGGAGCGGTACTGCTTCATGGAATGCTGCGGCCGGAGGCGGTTTTGCACCCGGTGATCACGGTGTCCTTGAGCCTGCAGCTGCTTCTTTCATTCGGGTTCCGGATGTCCCGGTTCTTGTTGGGCTGGAGAAGATCGCGCGGTAAAAAGACAGCCCTCCTCACGGGAATCCGCGAAGAGGATCTGGAATGCGCCCGGAAGCTTGTGCGGAGCGGGCGGCCCTGGCTGGAGATCCGCAGCGTCATGCGGACAGGCGGGGAAGGGGGGGCCGGCGGACGCCCGCCATCGCTGAACCGCCGCCTGGAAGCCCTGCTGCTCGACGGCATCGAGGTGCTCCTGATCGGTCCGGGCGTTCCCCCGGCCCTGCGCCAGGAAGCGGTGCGATTGGCGGGCGTCCTGGGCGTGGAGGTGCTGATGGTGCCGGAGTTTTTGGATTTGTCCGTCCGAGGGGCGGAACTGCAGCAATTGGATGACCAATTGCTGTATTCGCTGCGGCCGCCCGGGCTGACCCGGACGGAGCGTTTCATCAAGCGGGGCGCGGACCTGGGGCTTGCCGCGCTCCTGCTTATCGCGGCTTCCCCGCTCATGCTGCTGCTGTTCGCTGCCGTGCCGCTGACCTCCAAAGGGCGGGCGCTGTATGTGCAGGAACGGCTGGGCCTTCGGGGCAGGCCGTTTCCGCTGTTAAAATTCCGCAGCATGGTGGACCGTGCGGAGGCGAGTACCGGGCCGGTCCTCGCCGGCGACGGCGACGAGCGCATAACCCGGCTGGGCCGCCTGTTGCGGGCGACCCGGCTGGACGAACTGCCGCAGTTGATCAACGTGCTGCTCGGCCATATGAGCCTCGTCGGTCCGAGGCCCGAGCGGGAGCATTTCGTCTCCCGGTTCAGCGCCGAACTGCCGCATTATAACGACCGTATGGCCGTGAAGCCCGGGTTGACGGGTTACGCTCAGGTGATGGCTTGTTACGCGACTACGGCGGCCGATAAACTGCGGTACGACCTCGCCTATATCCATAATTACTCGCTGCTGCTGGACCTGAAAATCCTCGCCCAGACGATCCGCGTCGTCTTGCAGCGGGAACAGGCCAAGGGAGTGAGCGGGGCTTCGCCGGTCTCCCCGGCCGCCGCGGCCTACGATCCCGCGGGCGTTTCCGCCGAAATCGGCGCGGCGGCTTTCAGGGATTCCCGCGGGACCGTGCGGATTCCGCCGGATAACGTATATCCGTTTCCGCACCGGTAACCGCGTTGTCGCGGAATTGTCCCGCCCTGCCGGCGAGATCGCTAGGGAGGAATAAACCCGTAGGCACGCCGCTAATCCGGTTTCCCGTCACGCTTGCGCCGTTGGTGGGGCCGAGGCGGATACCGATGCCGTCGGCGGGAGTTTTGGAAGAGGCGTCCGGATGGCTCATCCGGATGTCGTTATTTTCGATGATGATCCGGCTAAGGCTTCTTGTCCCGGCATCCGCTTCGATGGCCGCGTAGAATGTACCGACTCCGTCGATGATATTATCCGAGACGGTCACATCGCTGGCATACACGGAGATGGCCGCATACATATCCTGAGGGATCCGGTCGGATGCCGGGAACCGGTAGCGATTATTTCCGCTATACGGGTTCGTGATCCGGTTATGGCGGACCAGTACGCCGGGGGCGGCAATTTTGATGCCGCGTTTGGCGCTGTACGAAATCCGGTTGTGCTCGACGATGGAGTCCGATAGCGGAGCCCCTGGGGCCGTTTGGTCAAAATGAATGGCGTCCGCGTCCTCGCGGGGGGTAATGTCAAAAATGCGGTTGCCCGCGATCCGTACCTGTTTTGCCGGAGGGGCTCCCGGATTGTTCCACACCATGATGCCTCGCGCCACGGGTGAAGGATGAATGGCCTGGATCCGGGAGATGACCGAGTTCTCCACCGTGACTTCCCGCGTGCCGCCATAGATCATGACTCCGCTGACCACGGCGGAATATAAAGGGTTCCCGGGATCATCGGGCTGGCTCATTTGCCGGATGACGGTGTTCCGTATCCGGATCTCCCGCGATCCGGTATGCACGCCTATGCCGCGTATTAGACGGTAATTGCCGTCAATGGTGATGCCCTCGATACTTATCCGCCGGCCCATGACCGAGAGAGCTTCGTAGCCGGATCGGTCGGTTCCGGGTAAGCCGAAGCGAAGAACCGGTCCTCCTTGACCGGCCATGCGGACATCACTGCGAAGGGGCAGGGGATGCTCGGGATCGAGAAGGTAAGTACCGGCCGGTATCAAAATGTCCGCCCCGTATTTGTGATTGGCGGCTTTTTGCAGAACGAGGCGGAAGGCGGCGGTATCGTCCGTCACCCCATCCCCACGGGCTCCCTCATCCTTCACATTCAGAACCAGCGGAGCCTGAAGGTGCCTGATGACCGCCGGAACCGCCAAGGCCAACACCGCCAACACCGCCAGCAGCGCCAAGCGGATCAGAGCGGGCCGCCTCTTTGAAATCGGGCTTCGGTTCATATACTCTACCTCCCTCTTTGTACTATCCCTATGAACCCAACGCATAAATTAGCCCTTCGGCACATAAAGTAGGAAGCGGAAATACGTCAAAGGGGGCTTGTAGGCCACCTATTTTAGAATGGAGAGTAGAACATGATGAAGGTGCTTGTTACGGGAGGGGCAGGTTTTATCGGCAGCCATACGGTAAAACTATTACGCGAGCAAGGCTATCAAGTGGTTGTTGTCGACCGGTTGGCGGAGGCGGCCATGCCGGGAAGGGACGAGTCCGTATCCTTCTATCAATTGGACCTCGTATCCGAGCAACTGGAGGGAGTCTTTGAGACGGAGCGGCCGGACTGCGTGATTCATCTGGCCGCCCAGATCAGCGTTCAACGATCCTTGAAGGATCCTTGTCAGGACGCCGAAAACAATATCATGGGGACGATCCATTTGCTGATGCAGTGCGTTCGTTTCGGCGTGAAAAAGCTGGTGTTCGCTTCCTCGGCCGCCGTATACGGGACGCCGGAATCCATCCCGATTCAAGAGACGGACAACACGGATCCCCAGTCCTTCTACGGCGTGTCGAAGCTGGTGGCCGAAAGGTATATTCACTCGTTCGCCGTCCAATATGGACTGGATTACGTCATTTTAAGGTACGCGAATGTCTATGGATTCAAAACAACCCGCTCCGGGGAAGACGGCGTTATAACGGCGTTCGTGGAACGGATTTTAAGCGGACAGCCGCTGGAGATCTTCGGCAGCGGGGAGCAGACGCGCGATTTCGTTCACGTGCAGGATGTGGCCCACGCCAACGTTCTGGCCATTCGAAACGGGAGCCGGGACATCATCAACATCAGCGGCGGAGGAGGAATTTCCCTGTTGGAAATCGTCGGGCTGCTGCGGGAGTTGTCCGGAGTGGAACCGGCTCTGCATTTCCTTCCGCCGCAATCGGGGGATATCGATCACAGCGTGATGTGCAACCGAAAAGCGGCGGAGCAGCTGAACTGGATGCCTTATTATACCCTGCGCGACGGGTTGCATACGCTGCTCCGGCATGAGGCCCAATACAAAACGGGTCTGCACTTGCAGCCTCCCGGCACCTGCCAGCCAAAGCTAACGGGAATTTCGAGCATGTAAGCCCTTGGAGCCGTCCGGTTTTCCGGACGGTTCCGCTATGTTATGATGGGAGAAAAGGCGCGGAAGCGGGTGGTGAATTGAAAACGGTTACCAGGGGGTGGATCGCGAAATCGTTTCGACTGTGGGGGCTGGGGCTCGTTGAGGCCATTTTCCTTCTTCCTGCATATATTCTGGTTCTGGCCTATCTCGCACCTGAACTCGTACAGCCCTCCATATCCTCATGGGGAGTGCTTTTGCTCGGCGGGGCGATGCTGTTTGCCGGGGCCCTGCTTCGCGGGCTTGTTCCGCTGTTTTGGAAACGGATTGCGGCTTCGGTGTTGCTGGGCGCGGTTTATGGGATAGCGGTGCTCGCCGCAACCGGCTCGGAGCAGGCCGGGCTCTTGTTCGGGCTGCCTGCAGGAGCGGTATTGACGTGGGAGGGGATGACCGTGGCGGGGCGGAGCAGACCTCAGAAATTGTATTGGTGGGGAATCGCACTTTATACATTGTCGGGGGTGGCGTTTGCACGGATCCCCAACCTTGCCGCGTACATGCCGCTGATTACGGCTGCGGGGGTGTTCTGCCTGGCGTGGACCCTGTTTCACGTGAACCGAACCTATCTGCGGTACAGCACGTTCTCCCAAGAAAAAGCGGCCGGTTCCCGAACGCTGCCTCGCGGGCTGGAACGGTATAACGTAACCTGGATCGGCCTGATCGTTGCGGCGGCCGTTCTGTTGGCGGCCGGGGCGGGACGTTGGCTCGGGGAGGGGCTGCTGCAACTTCTGCGGGTAGTAGTCGGCTGGCTGAACCGGCCTTCCCCGGCGGAAAGTCCGCCGCAGACCGAAGGCGGGCCCGCCCCTACGCCGTTTATGCCGGCCGCCGAAGAGGCGGCGGAGCCCGGGTGGCTTTCACAGGTTCTCGACATCGCCTTTTACGTACTCGGTACAGGTGTTTTGCTGCTCCTGCTGGCCCTGGGGGTGTATTGGTTGTCCAGGCATGCCGGAGACTTTTGGCGGCGGGTGGTGAGGCGTCTGGCCGCCTTGCTCGGACGGCGCGGTCTACCGGAGCGGCAGACAGGTTACGTGGATGAGGAAATCCGCCTGAACGCCTCCAAGCGGGCCGGGGGCAAGCTCAGAGAAAGGCGGGGCGCTTCGTTCCTGGGCTTGCGTTTCGGCAGGGGAGAGCGCTGGGAAGAGCTCCGCGATAATCGGGAGCGCGTCCGTTACCTTTACCGCCGTTGGCTTCGTCATGCGCAGTCCTCCGGGTATAAGCCAAGGGCTCATCTTACGCCCATGGAGCAGGCGGCGGAGGCACGGCATCTTTTCGGCCGGAAGGCGGCCTCGGGACGGTTCGGACCGGAGGCTGGGAAACGCGATCCCGAGCCCGATCGTGAGAGCCGGCAAGCCGCGACGGCCAAGCTTCTCGCCCTGTACTATCGGGCTCGCTACGGAGAAGCGGAGCCTTCCGACGAGGAAGTTTCCAGCGCCAAGCTGGAGCTGGATTTGTTGAGAGGCTCAGGCAAAAGATAGGGCACAAGCGGTGACGGCCGGCTGAGGCTGGCTGCCTTGCCCCGGATTGCCTGACAGCCGGGCCGATGGTCCACGGACCCTGGCGCGGTCTCGCGGGCAAGTGATAAGGGCTTTAATCGGCGCTATTTTGTCGAATTCGTCCCTTCGATGAGAAATAGCGGTCTTTTTGGGCCTTATTTTTGGGAAAAGCGGGCAAAAACCTGATTTTGGGACCCGCATCAGAAAAATAAGGCCCCTTTTGACCGCTATTCTTCCCGTGAACCTGAATCGAGGCCGAAATAACGGCCCAAAACGCCGCTAAGACCGACGTCAGCCAGGAAGTATGGTCCGTTCCAGCGATCCCTTGCGTCACGCCGCTTCTTATGTTGCTTATAAGTCGACGATTAGTACCATGTCAACCAAGAGGGAAAATTAGCAGTTTTTTTCCCGTTATTGCGGGCGACCAAATGGGCTGAGGCTTCTCCACTTGCCAACAGTTCTTTAAACCTCTTAATAACTAATTACTCCAAGTAACTAATTTATCTCATACGAGTCTATCTCAAACGAACGGGCAGCAATCAGCAATGTTGATGCGAGACCAAGAGTCCATAACATAACGGGATTTTCTCCCGTTAATTCAGTCCGTTTCGTCCTCCGGCACCGAAATAGCTGGAAATTCTCCAGCTAATTCCTCGAAAGGGGGAGAATTAGCGAGGAAAGCCGACGATTAGCTGTAATATTTCCAGTTAATCTTCTTCAACGACCGCGAAGAGCCGAAATAACGGGAGTTTTTCCCGTTATTTCGGCGCTCCCTCTCGCACCAAAAAAAGTTGCCCCGCAGCAGCTTGACGCCGCTGACGGGGCAACCTTTATTTATTTTATGATTCCTCAAGTTGTGGTTCGAGCTTGATAATCTCCAGCTTCCGGAATCGGTGCGGTTCTTTCTCAAGCAGTTTAAAGCGCAGGCTTTGGTGCTCCAACGTTTCTCCGATTTTCATTTCGGGGTGTCTGCCGTACAGCCAGCCGCCGATCGTGTCGACATCCTCCGTGTCCAGGTTGGCCAACAGCAGGTCATTGATCTGATTGATCGTAACCTTCCCATCGACTACCAGATGGGTTTCGCTGAGCTGAACCAGCGGCTGTTCCTCTTCTTTGTCGAATTCGTCGCGGATTTCGCCGACGATTTCTTCCAGGATGTCCTCGATGGTGACGAGACCGGCGGTGCCGCCATACTCATCAATGAGGATGGCGATATGCGTGCCTTCCCGCTGCATCCGCTGCAGCAATTCGTTGACCGGCGTCACTTCCGAAACGGCCATGACCGGCTGCAAGATCGAAGCGACTTCTAGGTTGGGATTATCCTCGTAAGCCAGGAAGAATTGTTTAGTGTTGATAATGCCGATGACATTGTCCTTGCTTTGTTCCACGACGGGGAATCTGGTATATTGCTGTTCTTTGATGATTTCCAGGTTCTCTTCCCGCGTTTTATCTGTATACAAGCACACCATGTCGGTGCGCGGAACCATAATTTCCTTGGCGAGCAGATTGTCAAACGCGAAGATCCGGTTGACGTAGCCATATTCGCTTTGATTGATTTTACCGCTCTCGAAGCTTTCGTTAATAATAATTTGCAGTTCCTCTTCCGAATGAGCTTCTTCATGCTCGGAAGCGGGTTTAATGCCGATCATCCTCACCAGTTGATTGGCCGAGCCGTTCAAGGTCCAGATGAAGGGGCGCATCACTTTGGTAAACAAAATGAGCGGCTTTGCGGTAAACATGGCCACGGCTTCCGCTTTGCGGATCGCCACGGTCTTCGGCGCCAATTCACCGACCACCACGTGAAGATAAGTAATCACCACAAATGCGATGATGAAGGAAAGCACACCGCCTAATGCTTCAGGTATGTGAAGGCTGTGAAACAACGGTTCAAGGATTCGCTCCACCGTCGGTTCGCCCAGCCAACCGAGTCCAAGCGCCGTGATCGTAATCCCCAACTGGCAGGCGGATAAATATCCGTCAAGATTGGAGGTGACCTGCTTAACGGCCAACGCCTTCTTGTGCCCTTCGGCAATCAACTGATCCACGCGGCTGCCCCGTACCCGGACGATCGCAAATTCCACCGCAACGAAAAATGCCGTCATTGCTATGAGAATAACGACCAAAACCAAATTCAATACCAAAAGCCTGTCACTGTCCATTCGCTACATCTACTCCTTTTTAATTAAAAGTATGAATAAAAGCATAATTATATTATAAAGCATGTGAATTGTTAATGCGAATGAGTAAGTATAGAATCATAACATAATTTATGGATTAATGTTCGTGTTTTAATTGATAATATGGTTGTTTTGTTTAAAATAACTCTTTCTATTTTGCTAATATACGAATAATGACTAATTTATCTATTGACTTATTCGGTAATTTAAAGCTATTATTAGTACCGTAACAAACGAAATCATAGATGGGCTTTAAACGATTCGTATATCCTCAAAAATACGGTTTGAGGGTCTCTACAAGGAACCACAAATTCCTGGCTACGAACGGGTGCTTGCGCATACCTATTCGAAGTCGGGGATTTTTTTGCGTTTTCTGCAGACCATAACTAACCTCAGGAGGAATTTGAACTGATGAATAAATACGATGTAATCGTTGTCGGGGCCGGACCGGCGGGGATTTTTGCCTGCTATGAGCTGACGCGGAAAGCGCCGCATTGGAAAGTGCTGCTGGTGGATAAAGGACATGATATATACCGTCGCCGTTGTCCGATTTTGGAGGAGAAGATTACGCTTTGTCCTCCCGCTGCCGGGAAAAAGGAGTTTGCCGGCTGCCTTCCCGCCTGCTCCATTACGGCGGGGTTTGGAGGAGCCGGAGCTTACAGTGACGGAAAGTTTAACATCACGACCGAGTTCGGCGGCTGGTTGACGGATTACATCGCTCCGTCCAAAGTGCTGGAGCTGATCCGCTATGTGGACGCAATCAACCTTGAGCACGGCGCTACGCCGGTCATTACCGATCCGCTGACGGACGCGGTCAAGGGGATCGAGCAGCGCGGCTACGCCGCGGGTTTGAAGCTGCTTCGGGCTCAAGTCCGCCATCTCGGCACGGAACAAAATCTGGAGATCCTGAAATCGATCTATGAATATTTGAAAACCCGAATCGATATGATTTACAAGGCGGAGGTGGAGGACCTCATTACGGTCAAGGAAGATGGAGGGCATCGGGTTCAAGGCATCCTATTGAAAAACGGGGATACGTACGAGGCGAACAAGGTAATGGTAGCTCCGGGACGGGACGGTTCGGCCTGGCTGACCGAAATTTTGAAGAAGCGCCGCCTGAAAATGTCGAACAATCAGGTCGATGTCGGCGTTCGCGTGGAAACGTCCGATGTGGTAATGAGGGAGATCAACGAGCATTTGTATGAAGGAAAGTTTATTTTCAACACCTCGGTCGGAACCAGAGTCCGGACGTTTTGCAGCAATCCGTCGGGGCATGTTGTCGTCGAGAACCACAGCGGTGTGATGGCCGCCAACGGGCACTCTTACAAAGATCCCGCCCTCGGCTCGCAGAATACCAATTTCGCGCTGCTCGTATCGCATAAATTCACGGAGCCGTTCGACAAGCCGAACGAATATGCCAGAGAGATTTGCGAGCGGGCGAATGATCTTTCGAACGGCGGCGTGATCATCCAGAAGTATGGCGATATTTTACGCGGGCGGCGCTCGACGGCGGCCCGGATCGCCGAGGGATTTTTGGAGCCGACCTTGAAGGAGGCGGTACCGGGGGATCTTGGACTGGTTCTGCCTTACAATACGATGAAGAGTTTGATCGAAATGGTCGAAGCGCTCGATAAGGTTACCCCGGGAATCGCTTCCGAGCACACGCTGTTCTACGGAGTCGAGGCCAAATTCTATTCGGCCCGTCCGAAACTGACGGAATCGCTGGAGACGGAAATCGCCGGCCTATATTGCGGCGGGGACGGGGCCGGTATTACCCGCGGCTTGGCCCAAGCCGGAGCGGCCGGAGTTTGGATCGCCAGGGGAATGATGGAGAAGACAGGGGGATAGCGCACGACAAGATCATCGGATAATGGGAGTTAAAGCGGAGGCGAGTAAGCGGCCTTCGTTTTTTTTTGTTTCTTTGGGGCTTTAGTCAGGTGAGCTCGCGAAGTGTGCAAAACAAAAAACACCTGCTATGTGGGTGGTGTAGTGATGCTTATAGCAAAAAGCTATCTGATGTTGGGGTCGTTATCATAGGAGTGTTCAAGCTACGATGTATAACGAAAGGAAAAGGTTACTTGATGGCTAATCGAAGTGAACTGTCACATACAAAGAGGCGCCTAGTGTGCTTCCAAACTTTCAACTCCAAAAAGATGCAAATCTGCAGGTATTTTAGGACGATCTCCGAGGGGATGCGAAAAAAGATGCAAATCTGTAGGAATTTCCAGCGATTTTAGAGAAACGAGCCGGTTTCGTCGAAAATTCCTGCAGATTTGCAGGAATTTTGAAATTTTGGGCCCCAACCAAAAAAAACATGCACATATGCAGGAATTCTATGTTATCAAGGTTATCTGAGGGGGGACCAGTAATAATCACCCCCCTTCAGGGGGAGGCAAAAGCGGCAACGGCCTAGTAGCTTGAACGTAGTAAAAGCTAGCGCCTTTAGACGCGAGCCGATAATAAAGGCTTATAGCCTTAGAGTAACCACCCGTTGGACGGGTGGTGGTTATTTAACATGATTTTTACAAGTAGGAAATAGTGGGCAATTGTTAGAATTTTATGATTGTAAGGGAATTTATCCAACAATTGTTAAGGGAGGAATCGATCACGTATGAAGCGCGCAAGGAAAAGAAGGCGGTTAAACTGGTTGCTGGTCATCGCCATGCTCGTCACCAGTCTGGCCGGCGCACTGCCGGCCGCTGCTGAGGAAGCGGGCCAGGGAGGCGCGATACCGGCGGCCGCGGCCTCGGATACGCTGTCTCAGACAGCGCCGGTGCCGGAGCAAGGCGGCACGGATTTGGCCGAGCCCGCCGGGTCGAGCGGCGCTTCCATCAGTGTGGGGGCGGCGATTGCCAAAGGTAACTGCGGGGAGCAGACCGTCGTTACCGGGTACACCGTGGGACATGCCACAGGATCGCTGACAGCGAATTTCAACGCGCCGTTCGGCAATGATTATAATTTTTTGTTGGCGGATACCCCGGATGAACGGGATCTCGGCAAGCTTGTTAACGTTCAAGTCCCCTCCGGCCTGCGGGGCGACTTCGGATTGCAGGGCCATCCCGAGCTGATCGGCCGTCAAGTGACCGTCTCCGGCTCCCTGAATGCCTATAATAACTTCCCCGGATTGAAATCGGTGAACAAAATTGAGCTGGCCGGAGGGGAGCAGCCAGGTGGAGAGCAGCCTGGTGGAGAACAACCGGGGGGCGAGCAGCCTGGGGGAGAACAACCAGGGGACGAACAGCCAGGTGGAGAGCAGCCCGAAACGCCCGCGCTACCGGACGGAACGGGCAAAAAGGTTCTGTTCGACCATGCGCACGCCCAAACCGCGGGCGCAGCGGATTGGGTCATCGACGGCGCCTTCTCCGATTTCGCCGACGGTCTCCGGGCAGCCGGATTCCAGGTGGACGCTCTGGACCGCCCCGTTCCATTTACGTTCGGGGAAGCGGCCATCATTTATGATACCCTGAAGAACTATGATGTTTTTATTTTGCCGGAAGCGAACATTCCGTTCAAAGCATCCGAGCAGGCGGCGATCGTTCAATATGTGGAAAACGGCGGGGCCGTATTTTTCATCTCGGACCATTACAATGCCGACCGCAACAAAAACCGTTGGGACGCTTCGGAGGTGTTTAACGGCTACCGCCGCGGCGCTTACGAAAACCCGGCCAAAGGGATGAGCGCGGAGGAAGCGAACTCGCCCGCCATGCAGGATGTCATCAGCTCCGACTGGCTGGCCGATCACTTTGGGGTGCGCTTCCGATATAACGCCATTGGGGATGTTAACGCCAATGATATCGTGAATCCGTCCCAATCGTTCGGCATCACGTCAGGCGTGGAAGAGGTTGCCATGCATGCCGGCTCGACGGTGGCGATTCTGGACCCCGAAAAAGCGAAGGGCGTCGTTTATGTGCCGACGGGTGTCCCGGCCTGGGGCAACGCGGTAGACAGCGGCGTTTACAACGGAGGAGGCCGCGCCGAGGGGCCTTATGCCGCGATCGGCAAGCTGGGCCTCGGTAAAGCCGCGTTTATCGGAGATTCGTCTCCGGTAGAGGACGCCACGCCGAAATATGTAAGAGAAGAAAACGGGCAAAAGAAGAAAACGTATGACGGGTTCAAAGAAGTCGACGACGGAATCTTCCTGGTGAATACGGTCAGATGGTTGGCCCATGACGAGAATTACACCTCTTTTGCCGAAGTCCCGGGTATCGAACTGGACCAACCTACCGTGCTCGGACCGGAAGAGGAGCCGGCGGCGTCCGTGGAGCCGAAACCGGAGCCTTGGTCGGCACCGGCGGCGGGGTATAAATGGTACGACCCGACCACTTTCAAGCCGGGGTCCTACGGATCCAGCGAGACTCCGCAGCCGCAGCCGGTCTTTGGCTTTGTTCATCAGTCCCGGCTGCCGGCCAACGAGGAATTTCAAATCCGGGTAACGGCGGACAATCTTTTGCCAGGACTAACGATAAACGATCTGAAAGTGGGAATTTATCTGGCCGGTGGTGCGCAAATCGCCCGTTTCAAACATGCGGACGGTACGTGGTCGGATTACAACTATAGCCCGGCGTTTTCGCTGACGGGTGATGCGCTGGGCCACGCGGCCAAAGAGCTGACCGTGCAGTTAAAGCCGGGCCAGGCGGGAAGCGCCAATCTGCGCCTGAAACAAGGAAGCGACAATGCGCTGACGAAGGCCGTCACGATCGCCGATGTGAGCGCGGAGCCGCTGCCGGACGACAAGCCGCCGGTGCCGGAGCTGGCTTCCATTGCGGAGGTCCGCCAGAAACCGGACGGAACGAAGGTTACCGTCGAGGGCGTGATTACCTCCGAACCGGGCGTGTTTGGCGGACAGGGATTCTACGTGCAGGATGAAACCGCCGGCATTTACGTGTTCCAAACGGCTTCCGGGTACCATGCGGGCGACCGGGTCCGCATCAGTGCCGAAAAAACGGTATACAACGGCGAGGTGGAACTGGAAAACCCGATTTTGATCGAGAAAAAGGGAATGGCTCCTCTGCCGAATCCGATCATCCAAAGCGGCGTGGACGAGACGAACCAGGGACGTCTGATTACTTTGGAGAACGTCGCAATCCAAAACCTGGTGTCGGCTTCACCGGCGGGATCCTTTGAGTTCGATGCCGTCAAAGCGGACGGTTCCAGCGCCAAGGTGCGGATCGACGGGAGAACGGGGATTAGCCAGTCGGCGTTCAGCGAAGCTTACCCGACGGGAACCCGCGTCAATGTTACCGGGATCGCCGCGATTTTTAAAGGGGTATATCAACTCAAGCCGCTCAGCCTGGATCATGTGGTCCATTTTGACAACGCGGCACCGGTTACCCGTGCGGAGCATAACGGAAAAGCCGGACAAAACGTCTACAATAAAGCCCAGGTAACCGTAGAGTGGGTCGCCGAGGACGAAGGCGGAAGCGGCCTGGATTACACGGAGTACCGGATGAACGAGGGAGCATGGGAGCGGGTCGCCGCTCCCCTCCAGCTTAAAAATGACGGCAAGTATGTCATCGAGTATCGCTCGGTGGACAAGGCCGGAAACGTAGAAGAGAGTAAGACGCTTTATATCAATGTGGACCGCCTGGGCCCTAAAGTAAGTCTGAACGGAGAGAAAATCGTGATGCAGACGGCGGACAACGTACCTTTTACGGTGACGGTTGAGGATCGCGCGAGCGGTGTCAAGAAGTCCACTTATTATTTGGACGGCAAAAAGATCGCGGATCCGAATCGGTTCCAGCCGTATTACCTCTCGGCAGGGAAGCATACGCTAAGCGTGACGGCCGCGGATGAACTGGGCCATAAGTCTTTTGTAAAGTTCACTTTTGAAGTGACGATGGATATCGACCATCTCGATGAACTGATTGACCTCGGGATGGAGCAGAAACGGATCAAAAAGAAGGAAGTGGCCAGTCTGCTTCAGGCTAAAGTAGCCGCGCTCCAGAAGGCGAAGACCAAGAAAGAACAACAAATCCGCTTAAATGAATTAAAGCTGATCGTTCTGGCCCAATCCGGCAGAGGCATGAAATCCGAATTCGCGCTTCTGGTTTACGAGGATTTGAGGTACATCGGCAAACAAGCGAGTTAATCATCGACTTTTTTAAGCAAAAAGACCGCAGCCCGGCTCCACCGTGCTGTGGTCTTTTTTTGGCTAAGCAGGCCTAATCGCTCCGTCGGTAGTCTCCAAAGACCTTCTCAAACTGGTCTCCTGCTCCATAATCCGGATTTCTTGGTTGATCTCTTTATAAATATGGGCCGTATAAAGGAGGAAGCTGACGATTCCGATCAGAATCGGGAGAACGGCGAGGGCGATAGGGATGTAGAGGCTGGTTTCGCCGGCGCTTTCGATTTTCTCCTTCCGCAGATCCGGATACCTGTCAAAGCGAACGTTCAGTGAACGGATTTTTCGCTGCGCATGATGGAAATAAATCTGATTGGCGAAGGCGGCGAACACAACCTGCAGCACGAAATGAGCCGCGATGACCGTCCAGACCACCCCATTCGATAAATAGTAGGCGGGAAAGGTCAGGTAACGGATCACATTCACGAGTAAGGATAAACAGATCAAGTAAAGCAAAAAGTACAAATACATTCCTCGGTACAACAGCCAGTATCCCCCGAACAGAAAAGCGGGCCAGTTCCAGTGGCGATCTTCTTTCCAGAGGAGCAAGTACTCCTCGGCGCGTTTTCCGATAAAAAGGCTATAGTCCTCTTCGAAGGGCTCCGCCGTATTCCTTCGGGCTTGTTCTGGGTGAGGGTTGGGGGCCGCCGAGTTCAGAAAAGGAGCCAAGCCGTCGCTCTCCCTTTCAAGTTCGCGCGTTTTTACCGGAGCACCGCAATTTACGCAAAATTTATCGTCTTCATATAAGCCCTTGCCGCAATTTGAACAGTACATGGCATCCTCCGTCGGTCTAGATGTAGTGAACGATATAGTCCTAAAGTACTATTAATTGTTATCGGAGATAGGGAAGAAAAAATGAAGATTCCGGATAAAAAATTTGGTTAATGATCATTGTGCAAACGATTGACCCAAAGGAAATAGCAATGGTATAATGCACCACATACAAGTTGAAGTAAACGTTTTAGTAATCATTTGGGCGGAGGCGGATGAAAGGGACCCTTAAGTGGCTTGTTGCCATATGATGCAGTAGGTAGGGGACGCGGGTGTTTTAAGCGGCAACCGTTTTCATAGTTTGATGAGTCGATATCGTCCATTACCGGGAATACCTCCGCTAATTACATTAATCGGATTTCTTTTACATGAAATGAGTCGTTTCGTGCGACAATTTATACGATTGGAGTGAATCCCATGTCCGTACAGAAGGAAATTGACATTGCGATCGATTACGGCGATCCGGAAGTGACCGGAGGCGTTTCCGTGTTCGACCCCGCGTTTGATGAAAAATATAATTACGACGGTGACGACTTGGGGGCTGCCTATACCCCGGAAATGACGGTTTTCCGCCTCTGGGCACCGACGGCCTCGGAAGCCTTGGTGGTGCTTTACGCCTCCTGGAACAGCGAGCCGGAGCAAGAGGTGAAGATGACCCGCGGCCGGAAAGGTACATGGGTAGCGGAGAAACCGGGGGACCTTCATGGCGTTTACTACACGTTCAAGGTAAGGATCGGGTCGGATGTTAACGAGGCCGTCGATCCCTATGCCAAGGCCGTCGGCGTAAACGGGGACCGGGGCGTTGTGGTCGACCTCCGCCGGACCGATCCCGAGCATTGGACCGCTGCGAAGCCGGCGTTTACTTCTCCGGTGGATGCGGTGATCTATGAAGTGCATATCCGGGACCTGTCCATCCACCCGGAAAGCGGGATCCGGCATAAGGGACTATATTTGGGACTGGCCGAGGCCGGCACGAAAGGTCCCGATGGGATTCCGACCGGGCTGGATCACATCGCCGGGCTCGGTGTGACCCATGTGCAGCTTTTGCCGGTGTTTGACTATTCCACCGAGAGCGTGGATGAGACCCGGCTCGATCAGCCCCACTACAATTGGGGGTATGATCCGAAGAACTATAACGCCCCTGAGGGATCGTACGCCACGGACCCGTACTCGCCGACAGCCCGGATTACGGAGCTGAAGCAGTGCATCCAGGCGCTGCATGACAAGGGGCTGCGGGTGATCATGGACGTTGTC
Source organism: Paenibacillus faecis (assembly GCF_008084145.1). Taxonomy (GTDB): domain Bacteria; phylum Bacillota; class Bacilli; order Paenibacillales; family Paenibacillaceae; genus Fontibacillus; species Fontibacillus faecis. The sequence goes on from NZ_VSDO01000004.1 coordinate 553,943, forward strand.
TACAACCATGTATACGACGGGTATCTGGTCAACTTCACCAAGCTGGTGCCGGGTTACTATCTCCGCTACAAACCGGACGGCAAGTTTTCGAACGGTTCCTTCTGCGGAAATGAATGCGCGAGCGAGCGGCCGATGATGCGCAAATTTATCATCGACTCGCTCCTGCACTGGATTCGGGAGTACCGCATCGACGGGTTCCGGTTCGACCTGATGGGGCTCCTTGATGTCGATACGATGAAGGAGATCCGCCGCCGCATGGATGAGATCGATCCGTCGATTCTGCTGATTGGCGAAGGGTGGAACATGGAGGGGAGCGTACTCCCGAACGAGCGCCGCGCCCATCAGGGGAACGCGTGGCGGTTTCCCGGAGTCGGGCACTTCAACGACGGGATTCGCGATGCGGTCAAGGGCAGCAACTTTGAGGAGAAGTCGAGAGGATTTGTCAGTCAGGGGAGCGGGCTGGAGGACGGCATCAAGCGCGGAATCGTCGGGGGTATCCGCTACGGCGAAGGCATCGAGCAGTTCGCGCGGGAACCGGTGCAAAGCGTCAACTATGTGGAATGCCATGACAATCATACGCTTTGGGATAAGCTTGCCCTGTCGGCGGAAGGGGCGTCCGCGGAGCAGCGCCGGCATATGCACAGGCTGGCCTCCGCCATTGTGCTGACGAGCCAGGGGATCCCGTTTATTCACGCCGGTCAGGAATTTATGCGTACCAAGAACGGAGTGGAGAACAGCTACAAATCGCCGGTGGAAATCAACCGGCTGGATTGGGCGCGTTGTGCGGAGCGCCAAAACGATGTGCTCTATGTGGCGAGTCTGATCCGCCTGCGCAAATCCCATCCGGCCTTCCGGCTGCGTACGGCCGAAGAGATCCGGAAACACCTGCGTTTCGAACCGGCACCGCCGCTGGCGGTCGCCTACACCTTGCGGGATCACGCCGGCGGCGATCCGGATCGGCATCTGTATGTATTGTACAATGCCAATCCGGAACCGGTGACCTTGGAATTGCCGGACCTCGGCGCATGGGAGGTTCACTATGGCGGCGAGTTCGTCCAGGGATTGGCGCAGCGCAGCCTGAACGTTCGCGGCGTCGGCATGGTCGTGCTGCATGTGACCGATTGAACCGAAAAGGCCTTCCCCGGATTTCAGGGGGGAGCCTTTTCACTGCTTTTTACGTAAACGTTTAAGTCATAAGGAATTGGGGAGGAGAAGTTTGTGGGGATGGAAAGGGCTTATGTATTGGGCAGACATGCCTGGCGCACGATCGAGGAAGGCAACGAACGGGAATGGTTGATCGGAAACGGGATCGGGGGCTATGCCAGCCACTCCGTTCCGGGCGGCGGTTTCCGGATGTCCCACGGTTATCTGGTGGCGTCGGCCAAAGCGCCGGTAAACCGGATGCTCGTATTTACGAGAACCCAGGAGCAGGTGACGATCGGCGGCAAGACCTATGATTTAACCTCGCAGCAGTATGTGAACTGGCAAAAAGACGGGCAGCATTATTTAAGACGCTTCGTCCTTAACACCGTACCGGAATACGATTATCAGGTGGAAGACATCTCGATCCGAAAGACGATCGCTATGGAATACGGGCGCAATACGGCGGTCGTATGTTATGAAATTACCGGTGGACGGGAGTCCGCGCTGCTGAACATCGTTCCGCTGTTCAATTTTCGTTCTCCCGGGGAGGTTTCGGAGAAAGGGAGTCTTTCGTTTGAAACGGAGCTGGCGAATCAGACGTTGAAGCTGATCCCCTCCAGGCAGCCGGAAACGACGATCTCTTTTATGGCATCCGAAGGGGATTATGTGGACAGATCGACATACCCGGTGACGATGGCAACTCCACCTTATTTGTATGAAGAGGCTCACTATTACAAGTTCGAGAACCGGAACGGATTCATGGGGGTGGACAACCACTACACTCCCTATGAAATTCATGTTTCACTGAAACCCTATGAACGCAAAGCCATTTACTTGAAGTGTTCCATAGATCCGCTCGATGACAAGGACGGATTCGAGATCGTCCGTGAATACAGGCAGAGGATGGACGGTTTGGTGGAGCGGGCCGGATACGGAAACCGGTTTGCCGACCGCTTGGTGGAGGCTGCGGATCATTTTATAGTGCAGCGGGAGTCGACGGGCCTTAAAACGGTGCTGGCTGGCTACCCTTGGTTTACCGACTGGGGACGGGACACGATGATCGCATTGCAGGGATTGACCCTGTCCACCAAACGGTTCGAGGACGCGAGAGAAATTCTGGAATCCTTCTCACGCTACCTCCGGAACGGTTTAATTCCCAACATGTTCCCCGATGACGGCCAGGAACCGCTTTACAATACGGCCGATGCCTCGCTCTGGTATTTCCACGCCGTTCACGAGTATTTGCGGTATACCGGAGGACCGGAGGATTACGCCTTTATCGAGAAGAAGATTTACCCGACGCTTAAGGAAATCCTGGCTGCCCATAAAGCGGGAACCGACTTTTCGATCGGCATGGATGACGATGGCCTGATCCATGCGGGCAGCGGCTTGGATCAAGTGACCTGGATGGATGTGAGGGTCGGCGATTGGGTCGTCACGCCGCGTCACGGGAAACCGGTGGAAATCAACGCCTTATGGTACAACGCCCTCCGGGTTATGGCGCAGTTGGCGGAGCGTTTTGGCGACACGGAGCCCTACGATATACTTGCGCAACAGGTACAAGACTCCTTCAGCCGCCGATTCTGGAATGAACAGGCAGGGTGTCTGTATGATGTTATCGATGTGAACGGGAACGAGAATGACGGCAAAATCAGGCCGAACCAAATTTGGGCGGTCTCGCTTCCCTATTCGGCGCTTCCTCCCGAGAAGCAAAAGGCGGTCGTGGACACCGTTTATAAACATTTGTATACGCCTTACGGCTTACGGTCGCTCTCTTTTGAAGACGAGGAATACAAGCCTCGATATATCGGCAAGCTCATTGACCGGGATGGGGCTTATCACATGGGAACCGTATGGGCTTTCCCGCTTGGCGCATTTATATCCGCCTACTGCAAGGTGAACGGGCACAGCCGGGAAGCCGTGCTTACGGCCAAAGGGATGTGCGAGGTGTTCGAGGACCATCTTCAGGACGGAGCCATCGGGGGAATTGCGGAAATTTTCGACGGAGAGTTTGCCTGCACGGGCCGGGGATGCTGCACTCAAGCCTGGAGTGTAGGAGAGATTTTGCGGGCATACACCGAAGATATTCTGCCCTATTTACCCGAAATAAACAGCAAGTAATTACCATACTATAGTCATGCCGCAAAATAAGCTCTTTGTGAGGAGTGAAAGTTTTGCGGCTTTTTTATCATTGTAAACAAAATAAAAACGTTTTCTGATAATTTCTGAAAAACGCCCGCAAAATTCGACACCTTTCACCTTACTTTTACAGAAATTAGTGATAATATGTGGTCGTAACAAATTGTGCAAACGTTTGAACTAATCTCCTAACAAAGTAGAGGTGATTTCAATTGCAGGCATTGATATGGACGGAACGTGGACGATTGGAACTCATCGAACAGGAGTCCCCATCGTGCCGTACTTCCGGGGAGGTGAAAGTAAAAATCGAACTGGCGGGAATTTGCGGTACGGATCTCGCCGTCATCGCCGGGAAGGAGCCGGGGGTGCCCGGCATCATCCGCGGCCATGAAGCCGTAGGAACCGTCGTGGAGACCGGTGCGGACGTAAGCCGGGTTCGGGTGGGAGACCGCGTCGTTATCGACCCGAACCAGAGCTGCGGGGAATGCCGGTTTTGCCGAAAAGGGCAGCTGCACCTGTGCATAGGTCGCTCCGGACAAGGGATGCCGATCGCCGGGTTAAACCTTCCGGGTACGTTCGCTCCCTATTTTGTTACGGATGAGAGCTTTGTGCATAGGCTCCCCGACGGGATGAGCTGGGAGGCGGCCGTTTTGGTGGAACCGCTCGCTTGTGTTCTGCACAATTTCAAGGTGGCGGGAGTTACCCGGGAAGATCGCGTGCTGGTTCTTGGCTCGGGCCCGATGGGCTTGCTGTGCCAAATCGTCGGCGGAGCGCTCGGCTGCTTTACGGTCGGGACGGAGGTTAACCCGTATCGCCTGTCAGTGGCCCGCCGGTTCTCGGAGCGGGTTGTCCTGCCGGAGGAATTGGGCGGGAAGACCGATCCCCCTGCTCCGGAATCCGGAAAGTATGATGTGGTTATCGATACTGTAGGGACGCAAATGGCCCTGGCCGAGCAATGGGTGGAGCGGGGCGGAAGAATCGTTCCCTTCGGGATTAACGGCGGCTATCAATATATTTTGACTCCCACCCATTATGTGCAGCATGCCGTGAAAATCATCGGGGCCGGCGAATACCTGGGTACTTTTGAGCCGGCGCTGAAGTTTGCGGCAGATCACCCCGAACTCGCGTCGCTGGTTACAAGACGCTATCCGCTGACCGAATACGAGCCGGCGATTCAGGAGCTTTTGGGGTACGACTTCTCAACCGGTGCGCGTTTGCCGGCGGAAACGATGAAAACGGTATTTGTGTTCTAGCCGCCATTTTTGAAAGAACGCTGAAAGGGGATGGGGGGTTATGGCCCGCCAAGAACGCTTGAAATATATTTACCGATTTCTGGCCTCACACCGACCCAAAGAAATCGGGCCGATCTGGATACCCGAAATATGGAACGAATGCGGGTATACCGATATTCTCGACACGAAGCATCGGGAAATAAAAGTGGATCCGGTGCCGTTTCTGCTGCATCATCTTAACTTTTTGTTTCAACTGTCCGAATCGTACGCTTTTGAAGAGCAAAGTCTCGACCGGAGTATCATCTACTCGTCGCTGGTCCGATACACCGCGGCATGGGACTATAACCATGACGGCCGCATTCAATCCGGAACTTTTCTTAGATTGATGATCCTGCTTCCGCTGTTGAAGAAAATGGGCGTCAATATACTGTATTTGCTGCCGGTTACAAGATACAGCCAAATGCACTGGAAAGGGGACATCGGCTCGCCTTACGCGGTTCATAGTTTGTTCGAGCTGGACCCCGATCTGCACGATCCCTTATTGGACGGCATCTCGGAGTTTACGCTCCACGACGAAATGGCCGCGCTCGTCGAAGCCTGTCATCTGGTGGGCGTAAAAGTCGTGGTGGATTTTATCCCCAGGGTAACGGCGAGAGACAGTGAAGTTATTGAAGATCATCCCGATTGGGTGTACTGGATCGGCAAGGAACATTTGGAAGGCTTTCGTCCTCCTTATATTCCAGAGCTGGGCTTCTTCGAAGAATGCAGCCCGGACAAGCTCGAAACCATTTATCGCAGCAAGGAAACGGCGGCTTTTTTATCCAAATTTTCGCCGCCGCCGAACGAATTGAATCCTTTGCTGTGGCAGTGTCTGAAGCAGCGCGCCCGGCAATCCGGCGAGCCGCTGTTGTCGCTCGTCGAGGAAAACATGGGGATTACGACGGCGCCGGCTCACTCCGACTGGGTTAACGATGTCCAACCGATCTGGACGGATATTACGTTTTACAGGCTGTTCAAGGATCATGCGCCGCAAGTCCGGGATTTTGTCCCTCCGAATCAACCGCCGTATGTGTTGTTCGACACGATCAAATGCAACATGTACCCCGGAACGGAACCGAACCGGGAATTGTGGGACATGCTGGTGGAGGCCGTTAAGTTCAACTTGCATGCTTATGGCGTCGACGGGTTCCGGATCGATATCGGCCATGTCCTGCCGGTGCCTTTGCTGGAGGAGATGTTCCGGACGATCAAGGAGATCCGGCCCCACGCCATCCTCATCAGCGAGGACTTGTTCAATCGCAACCATCTCAAGGCCGCGAGCACCGGGTATAATGTCATGCTCGGCAGCGGGTGGAAGATTATGACGGATATTTCGGTGGAAACGCTGCAGGCGTACCTCCAGGAGCTCCCCGAGTTGGCCATACATGTATTCGCCTGTTCCGAAACGGCGGACACCCCCCGAATTGCCAGTCGTGGAGGGATTCGTCTGGCGCGGATGATGAGCGTATTCAACAGCTTTTTGCCGAACGCCATTCCTTTTTTGACTACGGGAATCGAGATGAACGAAGAACAGCCTTTGAACTGCGGACTTGCCGATAATACGGGCGGCGCGGAGATTCCGCGGGCTTTTTTCAACCGTCTGGTCATTAACTGGACACACCCGCAGCCCATGATTCCTTTACTGAGCCGTTTGCATGCCGGAAAGAGGCAATTGGAGCATCTGGTCCGGCCCCAGAACTTTTTTGTACCTGACGCCCAGGGAGAGGTATTGATGTACGCCTATCTGAAAGGGAGTGAGATGCTGGTGTGCTGCTTCAATTTAAGCGCCGACGCTCCGCAGGAAATTCGTCTGAATGCGATCTATCCCGTATCGGACGGTTGGACGGTGTGGATCGATAGTCTGGCCGACCCGGAATTCGCTCTGGTCTCTGCGGCCCAAGGCGGCCGGGATTGGCGAATGCTTCAGCCCCACCAGGGAATCGTCTTCTATCATCCTCAAATCAAACCGTAAAGGCAAAGGAGAACTCAAAAATATGGGCTCGTATCTGAAAGAAATGGTCATTTGGCATGAATTTGACGGTCCGGGAGACACCTCCATTGAATTGTTGGAAGGTTTATGTCATGAATATTCCCGCAAAACCGGCGTTCGGGTCATCCCCGAAGTGATGAATATCGTAGAGTTGTCGGCACGGTTGAACCGGATCGGCGAGGGGGGACCAGCGCCGCAGATGGCTATGGTTCCGGCAGATATGGCCGGATTCGGAGCGAATGCGAACTATTCCCCGGTGCCGGAGGAGTTGCTTGCGCTGGCAGCATCCGACGGTTCGGACTTATCGGATTCCATGCGTTCCGAAGGAATCGCCTACGGCCTGCCGGTGCTGACGGGGAATCATCTGGTGCTGTATTACAACCGGGACATCTATCCCGCTCCCCCGGGCTCGTGGGAAGAGATCGAAGCCGGGGGAAACGGCTTGATAGATCAAGGGCTGATCCCTATTGCCGCCGATCTCCTGGAACCGTATTCGTTTATTCCGTTTTTGACGGCATTTGGGGGTTGGCCGATGCGGGGGAACACGCCCTGTTTTCCAAAGAACGAAATGAGACGGGCGCTGCATTTTGTCCGCGCGCAGGGGGAGCGTGGAGTTCTGGCCAGCATGAACGGTTCGACGGAACTGTTGGACAGGTTCATAGGCGGCCAAATCGGCGCGATCATCTGCGGCGAGTGGATCTATAACTATTTGGATCGGCAGATGCAGCACAAGCTGGGCGTTGCTCCGCTCCCTTCCGTGTTGGGGATACCCTCGCTCTCCATGTCCTCGTCGATCGGACTCGTATTCCCGGGGCATTCGCTGGAATCGGAACTCCGGGAGGAAATCCTCTCGTTTGCCGCCTTCATGCTCAGTGAAGAGAACCAGACGAGATGGGGCACCGAGGTGCAGCGGATTCCCGTTCGCAAGGGGGCTCGGGAGAAGGTGATACGTCAAGCCGGCGCCGATCGGGCGACTCTGATCCAGTTGCTGGAGAAGAGCCGTCCCATGCCGATCGAACCGGCCATGGCTTCCGTTTGGGAAGCGATTCGCCCGGGTTTGCGGTGCTTGATGAATGAAGGGGCGGACTCCGCCTATACCGTGGTCGACCGTTATTTTCGGCATATCGCCGATGTCGCTCAGCCCAATAACTATTAAATCAAAGTGAGGGAAAATCCATGAAGACGAGTGTATTTAGCCAAGTTTCGATCGATGGCAAACTGACGTTGGGGCCGGGCCAGTCCAGTAAGCCTTTGTTCAGTCTGTTTGATGGCGGGGATATGGAGTACATTCATAAATTTCGCGGAATCGTGGACGGGATTATGGTCGGGAAGAACACGATCACAACGGACAACCCCTTTTTGACGAACCGGTATGAAGAGAATAAGAATCCGGTGCGTATCGTTCCCACAAGAACGATGGACATTCCGCTGGACAGCCACGTGTTGGCGGACGAGGGACAAACCATTCTCGTGACCACAGAGCTGGGGAAGGATGAACGCAAGATCGAGCTGCTGCGGGAGCGGGGAAAAGAATGCCTGATTTGCGGAGAAGACAAGGTCGATTTCGCCAAGTTGTTTTCCATACTGGAACAAAACTACGGCATTCACCGCCTGATGGTGGAGGGAGGCGGGTTTCTGAATTGGCACGTGTTCAACGAGGATCTCGTCGACGAGATCATTCTGATGCAGCTTCCGATTATTATCGGCGGGGCGTCGAATATTACACTGGTGGATGGCGAGGGCTACACGCGGCTGGATTTTACCAAAAAATTTAAGGTGGTCGAAGTACAGCCGAAGGATCATTACACCTTGCTGCGTTATATGAAGGCGGTATAAAACGGGAGGACAGGCCAGATGAGCGATGAGCTAAAAAAGGATTTTTATAAAAACGTATATAAAATTGCTCTTCCAGTAACTTTACAAAGCTTGATCATGTCTTTGCTCACGCTCACGGACCAGTTGATGGTCGGACAGCTGGGCGATGTGGCTATCGCTTCCGTCGGAATGGCCACGAAAATTTACGGAGTGATCTCCGTCGTACTGGCCGGTCTTGCGGCGGGCGTTTCGATCTACGCGGCCCAGTTCTGGGGAAAACAGGACCGCAAGAGTATCTCCCAATTGCTCGGGATCGGATTGATAGCCGGGTTTGCGCTGTCGTTCCTGTTTACGCTGCTCGTGTTCTTTGAGCCCCAGCTTTGCCTGGGATTATTCACAACGGATGAGCGGATCTTGGGGGAGGGGTACATTTTTCTGCAAATTATCTCGCTTAGTTATGTACCGACGATGTTTACGATGATGTACTCCGCCATTCTCAGAAGCACCACCCATGTCAAACTGCCGATGTTTGTCAGTTTGTTTACGGTAATGCTTAACATTGTATTGAATTATATGCTGATTTTCGGGAACTGGGGGTTTCCGGAACTGGGATTAAAGGGAGCGGCTATCGCGACGCTAACCGCCAGAATCGTGGAGTGTGCGTTGATCATTGGGGCCGTCTACAAGTTCAGGCTTCCCGGTTCGGTCGATTTCGGCAGCCTGTTCGAGGTCCCCAAGCCGCTCCTGCAAAAGTTCATTCGCACGACCTATCCGATCATCTTGACCGAGTTTATCTGGGTGATGGGCGAGACGGCTTATGCCATGATCTACAGCCGGATGGGAACGTCGGAAATGACGGCCATGACGATCACTTTCCCGCTGCAGGGAATCTGTATCGGATTGCTGTCGGGCCTGGCCAGCGCGGGCGGGGTGATGGTCGGCAACAAGCTGGGTGCCGGGGAGGAAGAGCCCGCCTTGCAGTATGCCAAACGTTTTATCGCGTTGGGGATTTCCGTTTCCCTTGCCGTTGGCCTGGTAATTGCCGCAGCTTCCCCTTGGTATGTTTCCTTCTTTAATATTTCGGGAGAGGTCCACCGCCTGGGGATTTATCTGGTTTGGGTGTTTGCTGCTTTCCTATGGGTAAAAGTGGGGAATATGATCATGGCCGGAGGGATTTTAAACAGCGGCGGGGACAGCAAGTTCGTATTCGCCATGGAATCGGCGGCGACATGGCTGATCGGAGTTCCGTCGGGACTGTTGCTGTCGTTTGTCTTTAAACAACCGGTCTATCTGGTCTATCTGGTGCTTTCCTTGGAAGAGGTGGTCCGTTTCGGGATCGGCATGTGGCGTATCCACTCCCGCAAATGGATCAAGAATTTGGTAAACGATATTGCCGCGTAAGTAACCGTTGGTTTGCTCTACCGAATGGGTGATATCGAACAGCCGCAGGATGAACGTAGGCAAGGCCTACATCCTGCGGCTTTTGGCGTGGGGAAGGATGTGAAATGGTTTCGGAGATACCGGAGATACGTTACGTTGCCGACGTCCACAATTGTAGATATATCGGAGTTTACATCATTAAGGGGAAAATCTCCCGTTAATGTACCGCTTTTGGCTCTTCCATCGGATTTAGCTGGAAAAACTCCATCTATTTCGCGGCCCAATTGCCTGTATACACCATTTCAGGCGAATTAGCGGGAGATTCTCCAGCTAATTCGCCTATGCAGCCGCATATTCACCAAATTAACGGGAAGAATTCCATTTAATTTAAATGAGCCGCAGGTGAAGAGTGTGAAAAGAACCCGCTACACCGCCGCCTATTGTCTAAAAAAGGACAGATCCCGAATCAAACGGGAATCTGTCCTTATTTTGCTTATACCGTAACCGTCGCTCTTTGCGCCCGGATTTCGCCATGGGCCCCGACGGTGTAGCTGTTGTCATATATTCGGATCGCGGCCGGTACATCGGTTTCGTTCGTCACGATAATGCTCTCTTCGGTCACGTTGACATTCAGCGTGGCGCCGCGGAACATAACGTTGAACGAGAACGACTTCCAATGCGAAGGAATGAACGGCTTGAGTACCAGTTCGTCGTTTCGCACGCGCAGGCCGGCAAAGCCTTGGATGACGGACATCCACGTCCCGGCCATGCTGGTCGTATGGCAGCCGTCTTCGGTGTCGTTGTTGTAGTTATCCAGGTCCAGACGGGCGGTGCGCAAATACATTTCGTAAGCCTTCTCCTGGTAGCCGAGCTCGCAGGCGATAATCGCATGCAGGCAAGGGGAGAGGGAGGACTCGTGGACGGTGAGCGGTTCGTAGAAATCGAAATTGCGCTTTTTCGTCTCCAGATCGTACCGGTCGCCCAGGAAGTACAATCCTTGCAGTACGTCGGCCTGCTTGATGTAACAGGAGCGCAGAATCCGGTCCCACGACCAGTTCTGATTCAGCGGTAGGTTCTCCGGCGGCAGATCCTTGACCGGTACGATCTCCTTGTCGAGGAAGCCGTCCTGCTGAAGGAAAACGCCGCGCTCTTCATCCACAGGGTAGTACATATTGTCGATAATATGGCGCCACTTGGCCGTTTCCTCATCCGTCAGCTTGAGCTTGTCGACCAGCTCCAGGTAGCGGGCGTTTTCGTTGGCCTTGAGGTAATCCAGCACCTCCAAAGTATATTCCAGCGTCCAGACCGCAATCCGGTTCGTGTACCAGTTGTTGTTGACGTTGTTTTCATACTCGTTCGGCCCGGTCACCCCAAGGATGACATATTTGCCTTTCAGGTTGGAGAAGTTCACGCGCTCTTCCCAGAAGCGGGAAATTTCCGCGAGCACCTCCAGGCCGTATTGGCTTAAATAAGATTTATCCCCTGTATAATTCACATAGTTATAAATAGCATAGGCGATCGCCCCGTTGCGGTGAATCTCCTCAAAAGTAATCTCCCATTCGTTGTGGCATTCTTCCCCGTTCATCGTCACCATCGGATAGAGCGCGCCTTTGGTGAAGCCGAGCTTGCGGGCGTTTTCCTTGGCTTTTTCGAGATGCTTGTAGCGGTAGATCAACAGGTTGCGGGCAATGGTGGAATCCGCGGTGCTGAGATAGAACGGGACGCAGTAAGCCTCGGTGTCCCAGTAAGTACTGCCGCCGTATTTTTCCCCGGTAAAGCCTTTCGGCCCGATGTTCAGACGGTCGTCTTCCCCGGTATAGGTTTGATTCAATTGGAAAATATTAAACCGGATGCCCTGCTGCGCCGATGCATCGCCTTCAATGATGATGTCGCTGCCCTTCCATTTTTCGGCCCAGGCCTCCGCCTGTTCGCGAAGGAGGGTATCGAATCCGGCGGCATGCGCCTCGAGCAGCGCTTTTTTTCCGGCGTCGACGAGCTGCCCCAGCCCATGGTTGCGGGAGGTGACGTTCGCGACGTATTTGTAGAGCGTAAGGGTTTCGCCTTGTTCGATGTCAAAAACGGCTTCCGCGGACACGAATTTCTCGCGTTCGGACAAGGACGGGACAAATTCGAGCTTCTGCCCATTTTTGAACACATCGAAAGCCATGACCGACGTAACATGAAAATCGAGTTTTTTGGTCTTCAGCGTCAAGTAGGAGAGGTCGGCCGCGGCCGCTTTTTCCACCTCGAGCCAAAACTTCTCGTCATAGTTGGAATCCTTGTTCTGCACATCCCCGTCCAGATAAGGCACAAAGCGGATACTGCCGGAGAAGTTCAGCGGAGTCACCGCATAGCGGATCGCCCCGATTTCCTGACGCTTCATGCTGACGAAGCGGACGGCTTCGATCTGAACTTCTTTGCCGCCTTCCATGACGGCCACAAAGCGCCGGGAGAGGTAGCCCTCCTTCATATTCAGTTGACGGACGAAGTCCTTTACCTCGCATTGGGCAAGGTCGAGCGGCGTGCCGTTGATCAGAACGTCGATGCCGATCCAGTTCGTGCTGTTGAGCACCTTGGCGAAATACTCGGGATAGCCGTTCTTCCACCAGCCGACCCGGGTTTTGTCGGGATAGTACACACCGGCCATGTAGCTTCCTTGCAGGGAAGGTCCGCTGTAGCGCTCCTCAAAATTCGCCCGTTGTCCCATATAACCGTTGCCGATGCTGAAAATGCTCTCGGAAATTTCATGCAGGGCGGGATCAAACGATTCTTCAATAATCGACCATTCATCCAGTTTAAGATATTGTTTCATGCGTACCGGCTCCTTTTTTATTCATCTAAGTAATTAAGATATGAAAAAAGCGGGCATTTCTTGCCGCAGACGGGTCACCGTCATCCCTTCCAGCGAAGGGATCACAAGATCGGCCTCGCCCAGCGTGGCCGGCGAGCCGATGCCGACGCTGCGCATGCCGGCTCTCCGGGCCGCTTCAATCCCGGCTTCGGCATCTTCGAAGACGACGCAGTGCTCCGGCTCCACCTCCAGCCCGGAAGCCCCGAGCAAGAACACTTCGGGATCCGGCTTGGCGCTGGATGTCTTGGTCCCGTCGATGATGACGTCGAAGTAAGGGGTGAGCCCCGTGTTGTTCAAAATGGTCATCGCGTTTTTGCTGGCGGAGCCGAGGGCCACTTTTAAACCGCTTTCCCGGCAATCCTTAAGAAAAGAAAGGGCTCCCGGCAAAATCTCCTCCGGGCCCATTTTCGAGATGGCCTCCACATACCAACGGTTTTTGCGCGCCGCCAATTCTTGTTTCTCTGCTTCACTTTTGTGCAATTGGCCTACCGAAAGCAAAATATCGAGCGAGGCCATCCGGCTGACGCCTTTTAGTCTCTCATTGTCGGTCTGCGTAAATTCAAAGCCCAGGTCTGCCGCCAGACGCTTCCAGGCTTCGTAATGGTATCTGGCGGTATCGACAAGAACGCCGTCCAGATCAAAAAGACAAGCCTTAATTGTACTCATTAGCTCTTTCCTTTCGTCAAAATATAGCGCAAACGTTTGAACAAGCTGCAAAAAATAAAAGAAGCAAGTCTGCTTCAATTATTTTTTCAAAGTGATGATGCCTGTCATTTCTGCTTTGGCATATTGTACATGGACGATTCCCTGATCATTAGGCGATGGGGAATGATATGCCGCTTGCGGTAGCTGCTGTCATCGCTGTTCTTGATCGCCTGAATCAAAACCTGCGAGGCTGTATACCCCAAGTTGTATATGCCGATGTCTATGCTGCTGAGCGGCGGTGTCGACAGCTCCGATAACGGGATATTGTTAAAGCTGACCAGACACAAATCATTCGGTACACTGTAACCCAATTCATGCAGACCGCGCAGGACGCCAAACGATACCACGTCGTCGATCAATACGATCGCCGTCGGACGGTCCGGCAGGTTCATGAAGAAAGACATCGCCCGATAACCGCTGTCCTGCAAGAAGTCTCCTTCAACAATCCACTCCGCCCGAGATTCCAGTCCCGAGTCATGGAGGGCATCCAGATAGCCCTTCAGCCGATCTTGGGAAACGATAAGCTCAGGGGGGCCGCTGACGAATCCGATTCGCTCATGCCCTAAGGAGATCAAGTGTTTGGTGGCATCGTAAGAAGCCTGTACGTTATCGTTATCTACGGATAAAATATCGGGATACTGTTCGCTGCGGCCGATCAATACAAAGGGGTGGCCGCCCTCATACAGAAAGTCGATAACGGGGTCGTCTTTTCTCGAATAGAGAAGAATCACTCCGTCTACACGGCGTCCATTCAGCAGCCTGGATACACCCTCGACCTCTTCCTTTTCGTTCGCTCCGGAACTGATCAGGACATCATAACCGAGACGGCTCGCCTGGGTCACGATCCCCCGGATCAATTCCATAAAAAAGAAGTTGGAGAACAATTCTTCAGCCGACTTCGGAAGCATGATGCATATGCTGTTAGTCGTTTTGGATACGAGGCTTTTCGCCATAATGTTCGGATGGTATCCAAGCTGATCCATGATGCTTTTTACTTTTCGCGAAGTTTCAGCACTGATTCTCGGATGATTGGACAGCACGCGGGACACTGTGGAGGGCGATACTCCGGCCTTTTTGGCAACGTCTTTTATAGTTACAGCCATAAAGAACCTCCTTGTGGAACCGTTTGCCTTACATTGTAATATTAATCGATACCTTGCGGAAAGTAAATAGACCCGGGGCAGCAAGGCCGATAGAAAGAAGGCCTGACCCCACCCGGAACAGGGAAGAGACAGGCCGTGTTCATTATGGTGCGCTATTTCGCTTCGGTTAATACGGCATACCCGTAAGCCGGAAGCCGGACGCTCAGTTTGCCGTTAACCGCCTCCCGGGTTTTCCCGCTTAACGCATCCCGCCATATCGGCGTATCCGTGGTCAGTTCCAGGGTTTGGCCGGCATCATAATTATTCAGCAGCACCAGAACGCGCTCATCGTCCAATCTGCGTTCATAGGCCAGCCGGGACCCGTTTTTCTCCGCGAGGAGAAAATGGATGGAGCCTGTCCGAAGAGGAGCGAGTTCTTTGCGCATGGCGATCAGATTTTGATAGAACGCAAACAAATCACGGTCCTGCTTCTGCGGGTCCCACTCCATGCATTTACGGCAATCGGGATCGGGTCCTCCGTCCAGCCCTACTTCGTCGCCGTAGTAAATGCAAGGCGTGCCGTTGTAGGTGAACAGGAAGGTGGCGGCCAGCTTCATTTTATTCTTGTTGCCTTCGCACAGCGTCAAAAGGCGGGGAGTATCGTGGCTGTCCAGCAGGTTGAACGCCACCTCGCTCGCTTGAAGCGGATAACGGGAAATTTGCTGGCCGATGGCATTGGCGAATCCCAAGGCATCCAATTTGCCGCGAACTACAAAATCGAGAACGGCCTCCGTAAACGGATAGTTCATGACCGCATCAAACTTGTCGCCTTGCAGCCAAGGGGAGGATTCGTGCCAGATTTCACCCAGGATATAGGCTTCCGGATTGGCGTTTTTGACGACTTTGCGGAAATCCCGCCAGAAATCATGATCCACCTCGTTGGCCACATCGAGTCTCCAGCCGTCGATTCCCACTTCCTTGATCCAGAACTCCGCTACCTTGATCAAATATTCCTTTACTTCCGGGTTTCTCGTATTCAGCTTCGGCATAAGCGGCTCAAAACCAAAGGTGTCGTAGCTTGGGATTCCGTCTTTCACCTCGAGCGGGAACTCGCGGATATGGAACCAGTCCTTATAACGGGACTGCTCCCCTTTTTCCAACGCATCGACAAAGGGGGCGAAGGTTTTGCCGGAATGATTGAACACGGCGTCGAACAGAACGCGAATGCCTTTTTCATGGCAGGCTTTGACCAACTTTTTGATCGTTTCGATGTCGCCGAAATGCGGATCGATGCGCATATAGTCGGCCGTATCGTATTTATGGTTCGTCGTCGCTTCGAATAGCGGCGTGAAGTAGATGGCCGTAATTCCAAGCTCGCTTAGATGGTCGAGGTGATCGATAACCCCTTGCAAGTCGCCGCCAAAAAAGTTATCGCGTTCCGGTTTGCCGCCCCAGGGCAACACGCCTTCCGGATCATTGCTCGGGTCCCCGTTGGCGAAACGCTCAGGGAAGATTTGATAAAAGACCGCATCCTTGACCCAATCCGGCACGGTGAACACATCCCCCGGGTTAATGTACGGTAATTCAAACAACCGATCCGGAATGACGGGGCGTTCCTTAGTAAATTCGCTTTCCGTCATCCAAATTTGGTCTTCGCCGGATTTCAGCAAAAAGCCGTACTTCAAGCGGCGAAACGGGGGCTTAACCTCACAAGTCCAGTAATCGAACAACGCGTCGGAAATGAATTTTGTCATCGGGACAAGTTCTTTGGTGGAATCCCAGGCATATTTATCCCCGGCAAACGCATATACCTCGCTGAGATCGTTCTTTTTGGCCCGCAGGCGGAGATGAACCGTTTCATGGTCGTACGCGTAACACCAGTTCAATTGGGGACGATGGTAAACCGCTTCCAGAAGCATAGATAATTCCTCCTCATTCTCAGTTCATGAAATTTGTTCGGCAACCCGAATACACTGTTACGAAGCTTGGCCTTTATCCCGTTTTTACCGTTAGAATGTACGAACCTCGATTATTATATAAAGGGATTAAACGAAACCGAGCACCGCGAATAAGAAAAGGCACATCCGGGCTATTAATGCGGAGCCGAGGATGTACCTTAGGGATAACAGTGCCTTCAAGTTTGGATTCGGTCAAGATTATAGCATTGTTCAAACCATTGCACAAGCTTGGAAACGAGGCTGTAATCAAAGCGAAATTGCGATACAGGGAGCAAACGGGAGCATTATCAAGCTATGTAAGCAAAAGATATTAAAAATGATCTGTGCAAACGTTTTTACAAACTTCGCGTTATGTTGTATGATAGGTGTAGTTGTAAAGCGCTTTCTAGTCGAGGGAATCGATAAATCCCGCGAAATTACGTCAAAAACTGCATTTTTTCTCGACATTATGTGAAATCGTTTGCGCTTTTTTGAAAAGAAAAGATTCTATACAAAACAGGAAGGGGTTCGCTTTATGAAAATGAAGAAAATGTTAGCGCTCATCGCATCTTTGTCCATGGTCGTATCTTTTACAGCGGCTTGCGGCTCGGGCGGTAAAGGCAACAACAGTGAGGGTGCGCCGGCTCCCGCTAATCAGACGTCTGAGAATGCGGGAAACGACGCGAAAGCCGCCGGCGGCGAAATCGTGCCGGAAGAGGGCGCGGAACTGCTCATTTGGGAGAGCCGGGAGGAACGGGTATTCGCGGACGAATTGATCAAGCAATTTGAAGCCAAGTATGGCGTCAAGGTGAAGATCGAAGAAGTGGCGCCGACCGACCAGATCGGCCGACTGACGCAGGACGGATCGGCAGGACTTGCCGCCGACGTGTTGATCGTACCGCATGACCATATCGGGAACGCAGCGACTTCCGGGCTGTTGCTGGCCAACGATGTCTTTGAAGAAGAAACCAAGAAGAACAATACGGAGCTCTCCGTTTTGGGCTCGACTTTTGACGGTGTCCTGTACGGATATCCCAGAGCCGCCGAAACGCCAGCTTTGTACTATAATAAGTCGCTTGTGAAGGAAGCGCCTAAGTCTTTTGAAGATGTAATCGCCTTCAGCAAAACATTTAACGACGTTAAAAAGAAAAAGTACGGGATTATGTGGGAAACGGGCAATATGTACTTCAACTATCCGTTTATCGCTTCCGGCGGAGGTTACCTGTATGGGGACAACGGAACCAACAAGGATGATATCGGGGTGAATAATGCGGGAGCCCTGGAAAGTTTGAAAGTATACCAAAGCTTGAGAGAAATTCTCCCCGTCAACAGCGGTGACATTAATCCGGACGTAAAGCGCGGGTTGTTTACCGCAGGAGATATCGCCATGGATATCAACGGACCGTGGGAACTTGCCGGGTATAAAGCGGCTCTCGGCGATAATTTGGGGGTAGCCCCTGTTCCGACCGTAGCCGGCAAGAAAGCTGTGACGTTCTCGGGCATCAAAATTTACGTGGTTAACTCGTTTACGAAGTATCCGAACGCGGCCAAACTGTTTGCCCATTTCGCCTCTACCAAGGAGGCACAGCTCCTGTTGAACGAGAAGGTCGGTTCCGTTCCGACAAATCTTGAAGCGCTTGAAACCGATCAAGTCAAAAATGACCCAACCGTCTCCGCTTTTGCGGAACAGATCGCATCTTCCCAGCCAATGCCGAGCATTCCGGAAATGTCCAATGCATGGGCACCGTTAAACGCCGCATTCCCTGAAATTTGGGACAGCGGAAAAGACCCTAAAGAAGCAATGGATAAAGCCGCTACACAAATCAAGGATCTGAATAACGGGGTTTCCGCTGAATAACGGCAGATGTTGCTCCGCGAGAAATGCAGATTACCCGCCGCGGTTTAGCGGCGGGTAATTTCCTCGGTTTCCCAAGGAGAGGAGAAGGTGAGAGACTATGAACAAACATCGTAATAACGCTACTATTTTATCGATATTGGCTATGGGATTGGGGCAGCTTTATAACCGGCAGTTTATTAAAGGTATCATTTTTTTACTATTTGAAGCCGTCAGCGGTTACTATTTCATCAATAATTTGGGCAGAACGTTCTGGGGAATCTTCACATTGGGCGAAGTCCCCAGACGATTGATTAAAGGGAAATGGGTCGACGGGGACGACTCTATCGTTATTTTGGTGACAAGTTTGATCACCTTGATTTTTCTGGCTATTTTTATCATCGCTTATGTCATGAACGTGAAGGATGCCAGAAACGTGGGAGCAGACAGGGATCAGGGCAAAAAGGTGAAGAACTTCAGGGAATCGGTTCGCTATGTCCTGGATTACAAGTTTGCCCAAGCGTTTTTGACGATTCCGGCTATCGGGATATTGTTCTTTACCGTTATGCCGATCATCTTCATGGTGATGCTGGCGTTCACGAACTATTCCGCGCCCAAACACATTCCTCCGGCGATGCTGGTTGACTGGGTAGGTTTTGATACTTTCAAGAATCTGGTCGCCCTAAAAACCTGGAGTCATACGTTTTACGGGGTTTTGACCTGGACGATCATTTGGGCCGTATTGTCTACGGTCACAACTTATTTCGGCGGGATGCTTGTCGCCTTGCTGATCAATCAAAAAGGGATCAAGTTCAAAGGCCTTTGGAGAACGATTTTGATTTTGCCGTATGCGATCCCGCAAATGATCTCGCTGCTTGTCATGAGAAATATGTTTAACGGCCAATTCGGGCCGATCAACCAGTATCTTGAATACTTCGGACTGGACGGGTTGCCGTGGTTAACTGATCCGTTCTGGGCAAAAGTGACGGTCATCGTTGTAAATATGTGGGTGGGGATACCGGTATCCATGCTGCTGATCATGGGGGTATTGACCACGATTCCCAAAGACTTGTACGAGGCGGCCGAGGTGGACGGGGCTACCGGATTCCAGAAATTCAGAATCATCACCCTGCCGATGATCCTGTTTACCACGGCGCCGATTTTGATCACGCAGTTCGCCGGCAACATCAACAACTTTAATGCGATTTTCCTGCTGACCAACGGGAACCCGGTAAACGGGGACTATCAGTATGCCGGTTCCACCGACTTGCTTGTGACCTGGCTCTATAAGTTGACGCTGGATCAAAGGAAATACAATATGGCGTCCGCCGTGGGCATCATTATCTTTTTGATCATCGCCTCCCTCTCGATCTATAGCTATCGCCGAACGAAATCATTCAAAGAGGAGGACATGATCCAATGAGCGCACGGAAAATAGGGAATGCCGTACGGTTGACGTCGAGCTATATTGTTTTGGTTATTTTAGCGATATGCGCACTATATCCGGCCCTTTGGGTTATCCTGGGTTCGCTGCGGCCGGGGAGGGCGCTGTACAGCAAATCACTGTTCCCCGAAGCTCTTACATTCGAGCATTACAGGGAATTGTTCACATCGCATACGATTCTGTTCGGGCAATGGTATATGAACACGCTGAAGGTGTCTATTTTTTCCACGATCCTGGGCGTATTCCTTACCTTGCTCACGAGTTACGCTTTCTCGCGTTTCCGGTTTCGCGGACGGAAGAACGGGCTGTCCGTTCTGCTGGTACTGGGCATGTTTCCGGGATTTATGAGTATGGTTGCCATCTTCTTATTGTTGCTTTCGATGAACATGCTGGACTCTCACTGGGCTCTGGTTATCGTTTACGCGGCCGGAGCGCCGATTGGAGGCACATTCATTGCCAAGGGCTTTCTGGATACGATCCCGAGGTCGCTGGATGAAGCCGCCAGAATCGACGGCGCCAGCAACTTTACCGTATTCTGGAAGATTATTTTACCATTGTCCAAACCGATGCTAACCTACATTGGATTGACCCAGTTCGTCGGCCCTTGGGTTGATTTTATCTTTGCCCGCCTGGTGCTGCGTTCCAAGGAAAACTGGACGGTCGCCGTCGGGATGTGGGACTTGGTCAATACGAATACAAACTCGAACTTTACGCTGTTTGCCGCGGGGGCGGTGCTGATCGCCGTACCGATCACCATCCTGTTTATGTTCCTGCAGCGGCTGCTCGTGGATGGTTTGACTTCCGGGGCAAGTAAAGGATAATCGAAAATTAATATCTCCGTACAAATCAGTCATGAGGATATAGCTTCAGCCAAGCTGAGCAGCTATATCCTTTCTTTACATAAGAGTGCTATTCAAAAGGGGGCAGGGACATATGAAGTTTGGCCAAGCCGTACAATTTAGGTCGGTCGGAATGAAGCTGTTTGTCATGGTGTTTGGAGTCATTGTCGTCTTATCAGCCATACTCGGATTAAGTTCGTATGTCAAATCGAAGGAGATTATCCGGGCCGAGGTAGGGACGGCGGCTTCCCAGGCGATCGAACAAGCTGCGGACAAGTTGGACTTTCTGTTTTCCGGCTACGAATCCATATCCAGACAGATGGCGGTAGATCAAATCCTGAAGGAGGATCTGGAGACGGTCACGCGGCCGGATGTCGATATTGTCCGGAAAACGGAGGCGGAAACGAGAATAAAAAACAAGCTCAACGCCATGAAAGGTTCGGATGAGCGCTTAATCGGCATCCGGTTGGTCAACAAGGACTTCTCCAACAATTACGCGACCTCCGGGGCTAGCGGTACGCAGAGAAACGACGGGGTGAAGAGCAGGCTCGACACGATTGCCCAGGCTTCCGGAAAGCCGGTCTGGATTCCGGGTCTCAGGAAAGGTTTTTTTGGAACTGCGAATGAACCGACCGTTACGATGGGAAGGGTTTTGAAGAACCTGAACCATCCGGAAGCGGAGTTTACCCTGCTGATTGAGATCAAGAGTGCGGCATTGACAGAGACCCTGGCCAATTTGAAGCTCGGGGATTCGGGTCAGATCAACGTCCTTACGCCCGATAATACGATTGTACATGCGGCCCGTCCGGAATTGATCGAGACCCCGTCCGCCCTCGGGTTAACGGAAACGCAATTCTCCGGAACCCCAACTTCGCTCGCCGCAACAGACGAGCAGGGGATTAGACAGCTGGTGGTATACAAACCGTTGCGGACCGCCCCCTGGCGGCTGATCGGATACGCTCCGGAGAGCGATTTTCTGAGTGCGGCCGACAAGCTTGTGCATGTGACCGTAATTGTGATGGGCGTAGCCATCGCGGTTGCTTTGGGAATCGGGTACTACTTGTTCCGGAACGTCGGAAAACCGCTGCAGAAACTGTCCCGCTTAATGGAGGAAGGAGAGCGGGGCAATCTGAAAGTGCGCGCGAGTTTTAAAGGCCGCGACGAGATCGGGCGGCTGGGACAAAGTTTTAATAAAATGATGGAACAAATCGCAGGGTTAGTGGACGGGATACAGCGGTCGACGCAGGAGCTGTGGCAGACCGCGGACACCCTGGCCCAAGCTTCGAGGGAGACGGCGACGACGGCGGGAGAGATTGCGGCCGCCACCGAAGAAATCGCCCAGGGGTCCTCCAGCTTGGCGGAGGAGGCGGAGAAAGGAAACGCCCTGACGGACGAGATCAGCACGCGAATGGATCGGGTCATCCATTTAACCAAAGCGATGGACACGTCTGCCGGGCGGATCGTGGAAGTGAGTGAACAAGGGCAGAGGCACATGGAACGATTGGTGGAAAAGACGGAGGACGTGTCGAGGATGACCGGGATGATTGAGGAGAACTCCGGCCAATTAAGTCAAAGCACCCTTTCGATCCGAAGTATTTTGCAGCCGATGATTGAAATGACCCGTCGGACGAATATTTTGTCGCTGAATGCCACCATTGAAGCGTCGCGTGCCGGAGCGGCGGGTAAAGGCTTCGCGGTTATCGCGGAGGAAATCCGCAAGCTGTCGGCGCAATCGAACGATTCGATCCGGAACGTCTCCGCCATGACCGAAGAAATTCAGGCCGCCATCGAAAATACGGTAAACGTTCTTCAGGAAATAACGCCGAAATTTCGGGAACAGCTGGAATCCGTCACATCGGCTTCTTCCATCTTTCGGAGCGTGGGGCGGGAAATGGATGGTTTTGCCGGAGAACTGCAAAGCGCCTCCGCTTCCGTCAGCGAGTTGATGAGCGCCCAGTTGGCTTTACGGGATTTCGTCTCGAACGTCGGCTCCGTCGTACAGCAGAGCGGGGCTTCCACCGAAGAGGTGGCTTCCATGGCTTCGGGGCAATACCGTGTCAGTGAGGACCTGGTCGGCCTGTCCCGCCGTTTGAAAGAGCTGTCGGAATCGCTTAAGCAATCCTTAAGCGTGTTTGAATTGCACACAGCCGAGCAAGTTGACTAATGGACGACCGATTAGGGATGAATGAGTTGAATAATGGATTTTGTACAAACGTTTTATCAAAAGCGTCTTGATCATAGAATGGATTTAGATTGCATTTTGGGGGAAAGTCGCGGGTGAAGATCATTTGGAGAAACAACAGGGGAACAAGAAGCTAACGTTATTTGCTTTGACCTGGCCGATTTTTGTTGAAATGTTGCTCGGCATGCTGATGGGGAATATCGATACTTTGATGCTCAGCCACTTTTCGGAAGAAGCGATGGCCGCCGTCGGCGTAGCGAATCAAATTTTGTTCTTTGTGAATTTGATGTTCAATGTGGTATCCGCGGGTACGAGCGTGCTGATTTCCCAAAACCTCGGCGCCGGGCGGAACAAGTCGGCATTGGAGGTCGCTTCGGTGGCCATCGTGCTCAATTTGCTGTTCGGTCTGTTGACCAGTCTACTGCTGCTGGGTGCGGGACGCACCATCTTTGGGTGGATGAATCTTCCGCAGGAGCTGGCTCCCTCCGCCTGGACTTACTTAATGATCACGGGTGGATTTGTGTTTGCCGAAGCGGTCAGGCTGACGCTGGCAACCATTATGCGAAGCTATGGATTTACCCGCGTTACCATGTATGTCGCTTTTGGAATAAACGCTTTGCACCTCTTGGGGAATTATATCGCCCTGTACGGCTCCTTGAGTGCCCCTTTTTCGGGGGTTTCGGGCGTTGCCATCTCCACCGTGCTGTCGCGGTTGGTCGGCTTGGCGTTTTTGTTCGTCCTGATCAAACTCAAGACGGACTTCAGGTTTCGGATGCGGGGAATCCATGCGAAAGACCTGCGGGAACATGCAAGGGGATTGTTCCAGATCGGCATACCGACGGCGGGAGAGAGCTTTTTTTCCACCATGGCGCAGATTTGCATTACCTCTTTTATCGCGCTACTGGGGACCCAGGCGCTCTCGGCCAAAATATACGCCCAAAATCTCGGAATGTTCAACAACCTGTTTACCTTGTCCTTGGCTCTGGCCACGGAGATCATGATCGGCAGGTACATTGGAGCCAAGCTATTTGACGAGACCTATAAGCGGGGAAAAAATTACGCCTGGTTCGCATCGTTGATCTCCGCGGGCTCCGCTTTGTTGATCGCTTCGTGTTCGGGTTTACTGGTCGGGTTGTTCACCAACGATCCGGACACGATCCGGCAAACCGTTCATTTATTGTGGCTTGCCGTTCTGCTGGAGGCCGGGCGCGCGGGGAACCTCATCCTCATCAACGCGCTGCGTGCGGCGGGCGACGTCAAAGTTCCGGTGTATATCAGCGTCTCATCGGTTTGGATCATTAGCGTCTCCCTTTCCTACGTTCTAGGGGTGCATTTAGGCTGGGGCATGATTGGCGTGTATATCGCGTTTATCGCGGATGAGTGGGTGAAGACCTGTTTGTTCCGGCTCAGATGGAAATCGCGCCGCTGGGAGAGCATGAGCCTCATCGAACGGGAGAAAACTGCGGGGTACTCGCCTTTTTAGAGTCCAGTGGCCATACAACAGCGGCGGACCAAGACTTGAAATAGAGTCTTAGACCGCCGCTGTTTTCTAATTCAAAATCCAATCGTTGAACCTGCCAACTCCAAAAAGATGCAAATCTGCAGGGATTTAAGCCGATCCCCGAGGGAATGCGAAAATAGATGCAAATCTGCAGGTATTTCTAGCCATTTTTGAGAAACGAGCCTACTTCGACGTGAATTCCTGCAGAATTGCAGGAATTTTCAAATTTTTGGCTCCAAACAGGAAAAAAACATGCAGATTTGCAGGAATTCTATATTATCAAGGTTGTCTGATGGGGCACTAGCTTTGCGTTCATGGCTCCTGCGTACGTAAATAACTGGAAAATCCCCAGCATTCCGCGGTCTAACCGCCGATCCACGCGTTTTCAGCCGAATCTTAGCGGGAGCTTTTCCCGCTAATTCCCTTTTGCAGCCGTAAAGGTTTTAGTTAACGGGAAGAATTCCCGGTAAGTGGCCGCCTCGCCTCTCGCCCCCTCACCCCCTCAGGGAATGGGGTGCCCGCTTTCTGCACCCAAACATGCCACTCTTTTATACTCGTTGGGCGTTAATCCGACCTCCTGTTTGAACAGCTTGGAGAAATACGAGTCATTGGCATAGCCCACCCGGTTGGCAATGGTGTATACGGACAGCTCGGTGGTCTCCAGCAGCCCCTTGGCTACTTGGATGCGGACCTGGATAACATAGCTTCCCAAGGAAACGCCGGTTTCCCGCTTGAACACTCTGGCCAGGTAGTCGGGATGGAGATAGACGATTTCCGCCAAATCGTTCCTCGACAGATCCTCGCCGTAATGGGCATGAATGTATTGCTTGATTTCCTCGACAACAGACTTGGGCTGGGCGGCAAAATCCCGGTAATCGAGCGCCGTATGCACCAAATACTTCAGGTACTCCTCAAAATCCTCGATAGACGATAGCGAGTGCATGAGCAGCGAATCGTTCGTTTTCCCGGTGTACAGCTTGTGGGCTTGAATTCCTTTTAATTTAAGGAAGGAATAGACCAACTGGACGATATCCAGCCGGAACAGGCTCAGTTCCGAAATGTTCAGCACGCGCCGCCCGCCCAGCCGTAACCTTAGCTCTTTCTCAACTTCCCCGAGGAAAGCGACCGGATCGTTCCGGTGCAGCAGGTCCTCCAGCAGAGTCAAGTCGGGGGGGCGGTACTCCCGGGGTACGGCAGGAGGGGGATAATCCTCCATCAGATAAGTCTCGTTCCGAACCGGAGTCATTTCTCCGTGAATAGAGAGCAGTCGGTGCAGAAGCTGGCCAATGCTTTCGAGAGGAGCGGAAAAGCCGATGCTGCAGCAGGCGTCGCATTTTAAGTACGACCGGCCCCGTTCGATGAACAAGGAACAGAGCTCCCGAAGGAGCGGAACCTCTACCGGGTGGTGCCATTTGAGAATAACGATCCAGTTGCAGTCCCGGTACTCCAAAATCGTTTCCACGGAAAAGCAAGGGCTTTGGATCAGCTCATAAAGCACATTCAGCAGCGCGAAATCGAACAGATTCTTCTCCTCTTTGCCCATGCTGCCGTTATAGGGAAACAGCTGAATCAGCAAAGGCTGAATCCGGTCGGACATGCCGTAGGCAAGATGCTGCTCCTGTACCGAACGGGCGACATCGGACGGCTTGACCGGAACGGAAACACTGTCCACGACCAGCCGCCGCCAAAAATACTCGATGATTTTCGCCTGATTTTTTTGCCAAAACCGCCCATCCTGGATGGCCTTTTCGTTCTTTTGCTGCTCTTTGGACCTCGCCACGGCTTTTTGAATAATCAGCATCAGCTTGTCGAACTCGATCGGCTTGAGAAAATATTCAAAGCTCTGCAGTTCGATGGCTTTCTGCGCGTAGTTAAAATCGGCGTAGTTGGTCAGAAAAATCGTTTGGACCTCGTATTTCTCTTCCCGAATCCAGGCCAGAAGCTCAAGACCGCTTCCCTGCGGCATTTCGATATCCGATATAAGAATCTGTACCGGCCGGGTCTTCAGGATTTCCCGGGCTTGAGCGACATTGTGGGCCGTATAGACGGCATCGACCTGCAAGGAAGCCCAGTCGATTTTTTTCTCCAGCGCGGTTACGACGAAGTAATCGTCATCCACCAGCAATACATGCATCGTTCTATCCCCCCGTCTTCTCCGGCACGACAACCGGAAGGTATAAGGTGACGCAGGCTCCTCCATGCTCGCGGTTGGCGAACAGGACCTTCGCCTCGTTCCGATAGAGGAATTCCAGCCGCCGTAGCGTGTTCATGATCCCGATATGGGTTCCGCCGGATTGATCCAGCGGCCGCCCCTGCTGCAGCGCCTCGAGAATTTCCGACGGATATCCGGGACCGGTATCGGCGATGCGGAAAACGAGCCGTTCCGCGTCCCCGTCCGCTTCGCGGCGGACCGCCAGCTCGATGACCGCCTCGGAGGTCCGGGACACCGCGTATTTCACCGCGTTTTCCACGAACGTCTGAAGGACGAGCGGAGGGATCCGTGCGTTTCGGGTGTCCTCCCCCTCCCGTTGAATGGAGTACGACAGCGCATCCCGATACCGGTGCTTCTGAATGTCCAGATAAGTCCGGACATGATCCAGCTCCTCCTCCAAACCTACAAAGTTCTCACCGCTTTGGAAAATATAACGGAAGTATTTGGAGGTGGACAACGCCATACTCTCGATTTCTTGATGCATCTGCATCTGCGCCATACTGTAGATGCTGGTCAGGCAATTCAGGAAGAAATGCGGCTTAATTTGCAGCTTCATATAATCCAGCTGAATCCGCTGTTTTTCCAGTTCACGTTCATAAAGATCGATTTTGAATTTCCGGATTTGCCCGACGAGATGCATAAACTGCTTGCTGGCCTTTTCCAACTCAATAATCTTGCTGCTGCCGATGTCGAGCGGATCTCCGTCTTCCGTCCAAAAAGCGAGGTTGTAGGAGAAGCTCTTGATCGGCTTAAGCACTTTATTCTTAAAATACAGCATAATGAAGCAGACATTGCAGGTAATAATGACGGCCAGCAGGATGATGAGCAGTTGGGCCACCATAATCCGCTCGAATGCTCCAAACTGAATGACGAGCTTGACGTAAAAGGAAGCGTTGTTGAACTCGCCGTGAACGGTCGTCCGGGTCCGGAACAGATCCGGCAGCAGCGTTCTCCCGGATTCCGCAGCAATCCGCTCTCCGTTGTTGGAGACCGGACTGGTCAGTCCGCGGCCTTCACCGCTAACCAGAGAGACATACCCGTTCTCCCCCAGATTGATCCCGCGTAAGGGGCGGATCAGATCGTCGGCCGATACCAGGCTGATCATGTAGCTGTCGTGGTAGGGCACGATATTCGTAACGTAATGCTTGCCGCCCACCTCGATCGGCGTCCACTGGGAGTAGAACCTTTCGTAAATGTTCTTTTCCTCGACATAAGACATCACCTGCTTCTTCAGAGCCTGGTAATCCGAATAGCCGATGTTGAGCGGCGCACAGTTGAGGAAGAAGCCGGGCTTCTTTAAATACACGAAAAATTGATATTCCTTTCCGTAATTTTTCTGGAGTTCGCTGTATTGTTTATGCAAATTTTCGTTTGCTTTGATAAAGGCATAGCTGTTCACGGGGTTCGCGTTCATGGTTTCGAGGCTCTCATCGTTAGCGAGCGTCCAACCCATATAATGGGTCATGTAAGCGAAATCGTGATTGATCCGGTGAATATAAAGATCCGCCGTATCCTGCAGGGAACGGGTGGATTGCTGCTTCACGATCGAGATGGCGGCAAGGCTGATGACGAAATCCAGGACAAGCGCCAGAAATGAAACGAGGAACATGATTTTTACATAATGCCTGATCGGGTACGCTTTGTCTTTCGTTGGTTTGAACATGGCTCCCAAGCACCGCGTCCTTTCGTTCGCGCTCTGTGATGAATGCGCTTCAATGAAGTATGAACACATTATAAAACCTCCGCCCGGCAAAAAGATACGGCGCCCGCTCCGAAATCGGCGGAAAGTCCGGAAACCGCAAAGAAAAGTCCGAATCGCGTCATTGCTATGGTAATAAAAAAGCTGGAGGGGGTTAAGCGGAAACCGCAGTCCCGAGGGATAGGTCCGGATTACGCTTGCACAGGTCCGGTAAAAGCGCCGGCAAAGCCGTTATACTGAAGGTGCTCAGGCGGTGGACGGCCCGGAAGAGCGGAAGGCCCGAATCCAATCAAGTTACAACGGCTGCCCCACATGCGAGATCAATTAGGTCAACTTATATAAAGGAGGGGGATATCTTGAGATCCGGTCAGACTTACGCGGCGCGAAAGCTCGGACAGATCCGAAGGAACGGCGGGTTATACCTGCTGCTGCTTCCCGCCGCGGTGCTTACGCTTTTGTTCGCCTACAAACCGATGTACGGCGTCTTGATCGCCTTTAAGGATTACAGTCCGGCGCTCGGCATTACGGACAGCCCTTGGGCGGGGTTCAAATATTTCGAAAAGTTTTTTCATTCCTATCAGTTTTCGGCCACGATCAAGAACACGGTGGTTCTCAGTCTTTACAGCCTGGTTACCTTCCCGATTCCAATCCTGCTGGCGTTGATGGTCAATCAGATGCGGCCCAACCGGTTCAAGCGGTTTTTCCAGACGGTTTCGTACATGCCGCATTTCATTTCGACGGTCGTCATGGTTGGTCTGATGCTCATCCTGTTGTCCCCCAGCACCGGGCTGGTCGGGCATCTGTACCGGCTGTTCGGCGCGGAGGCTCCCGATCTCATCGGATCGGCCAGCCTGTTCAGCAGCTTGTACGTCTGGTCCGACGTGTGGCAGCATGTCGGCTGGGACAGCATCATTTATATCGCCGCGCTCTCCACGATCGACCCGAGCCTCTATGAAGCCGCCACAGTGGACGGGGCCAGCCGGTGGCACAAAATCCGCTATATCGATATCCCGATGCTGATGCCGACGGCGATCACGCTGCTGATTCTACGGGTAGGGGGGCTGCTCGGCGTCGGGTTTGAGAAAGTATATCTGATGCAGAACGATCTGAACATTACGTCAAGCGAGATCCTTTCCACTTACGTGTATAAAATCGGGCTGCTCAGCAGCCAGTACAGTTTTTCCTCGGCGATCAACCTGTTTAATACCGTCATTAATTTCATCCTGCTGATTCTCGTCAACCAGCTCTCCAAGAAGTACAGCGAGAACAGCCTTTGGTAAAGGAGGGGGAAGAAAGATGGAGGCGATGAATACCGCGGCGGGCCCGGCGCCAAAGCCGGTTAACAACCGGTCTTCCGACGTCCTGTTGGAAGTGGCCCTGTATGTGTTTGCGGTTTTGTTTTTGATCGTTCTGATGTACCCGCTGTATTTTATTGTCATCGCTTCGTTCAGCGATCCGTCGGCGGTGGCGAACGGACGGGTCTGGTTGTATCCGCAGGGCTTCACCCTGGACGGGTACAAGGAGCTGTTCAAGCACGACAATATATGGACCGGCTACGGAAATACGATTTTGTACACGGTGGTGGGCACGGCCATCGGTTTGATCGTCAATATATCGGCGGCCTACGCCTTGTCGAGGAAGGACCTGGTCGGCAGGAAATTTCTGTCCTTGTTCTTTATTTTTACGATGTTCTTCAGCGGGGGGCTGATCCCGACATTCCTGACCATCCGCGATTTTCACCTGTACGATACGTTCTTGGTCATGGTGCTCCCCTTCTCGGTCGTGGTGTACGATATCATCGTCGCGCGAACCTTCTTCCAATCGAGTATTCCGGGAGATTTATGGGAGGCGGCGCAGATCGACGGCTGCGGCAATATCCGCTATTTCATCAGCGTCGTGCTGCCGCTGTCCAAAGCGATCATTTCGGTGCTCGGTTTATGGATTGCCGTCGGATACTGGAATTCGTACTTCAATGCTTTGATTTATCTGAAAAATCCGGACCTTCATCCGCTCCAACTGATCCTGCGCAATATCCTGATCACGAATCAGATGCAGACCGCCTTGGGGAGCGGGGAAGCCGCCCAAATCGCCATGCGCCTGGCCAATATGATGAGGTACTCCGTCATTATCATCGCTACGGTTCCGATTATGTGCGTGTACCCGTTCGTTCAGAAGTACTTTAATCAGGGGGTGATGATCGGCGCCGTGAAGGAGTAAAGCAGCTTTGATCAAAGAGAATGGGGGATAAATCAAATGACGAGAAAAACGGGGAAGACCACCCTTGCGACAGCGAAAGGATGGATTGCCGCCCTTTTGGCGGCGGCGCTCGTGTTCGGCCTTGCCGGATGCGGGGGAGGAAAAGCGGAAACGGCGTCGCAAACCCCAACCGGTGAGTTTAACAAAGAGGGTCTGCCGATCGTAAACGAGCCCGTCACACTCAAGGTGCTGACCATGCGTTGGGGAAATATGGGCGACACCTTTACTCAAAATCAGTGGCTTCAAGACTTGGAGAAGAACACGAATGTCAAAATCGAGTGGGAGGTCGTCTCCTCGAACGACTGGAGCGAGCAGAAATCGATCATGCTGGCCAGCGGAACGCTCCCGGACATTATTTTGGGCAATCAGACTTTTTCCGATTCCGATATCGTCAATAACCTGAGCTATTTCCGTCCGTTGGATGAGCTGATTGAACAATATATGCCGAATCTGAAAGCCGCGATGGAGGAGACCCCGGAACTGAGGCAGATCAGCACGTTTCCCGACGGCAAAATTTACTCTCTGCCCGCCCGCCTACCGGCCAGACCAAAGAGCAAAAACCAGCCTGTGATCAACAAGGCTTGGCTCGACAAGCTGGGGCTGCAAGCTCCCCAAAACCTCGACGAGCTCCGTAATGTACTGAAAGCTTTTAAGGAGCAGGATCCGAACGGCAACGGGAAAAAGGACGAGATCCCCTATACGGAGAACGGACTCGGTGCCCTCCTGGATCCCTTCGGGATTACGGACCCGAACGGCAACAGCATGACGGTCAAGGACGGCAAACCCGTGTTCATCCCGGTGTCGGAGGAATACAAAGCGGGGCTGCAATGGGCTCATGAATTGTATGCGGAGGGCTTGATCGATCAGGAGCTGTACACCCAGGATGCGACGATGACGTCGGCCAAGCAGCAGAATGCGGACGCTCCGATTGTCGGCTTCACGTATCAATGGACGCCGGATGCGGTGTTCGGCAAATGGAGCGGCGAGTACGAGGCGATTGCGCCGATTGCCGGCCCCGACGGGAAGAAGTATCAGGCCGGCGATCCCAGCGGTTTGAGCTTTAACCGCAATGAAATGCTGATTACCACTTCCTGCAAATACCCGGAGATTGCCGCCCGCTGGGCCGACCAGTTCTACACGAATGAGGCCAGCATTCAGAATTTCTGGGGAGCGATCGATACGGTCATCAAGAAGAACGAAGACGGCACGTATACCTTGATGGACCCGCCGAGCGGCACCAGCGCGGACGCCTGGTACTGGGAGCAGTCGCTTCGGGATTTCGGGCCGAAGTACGTGAGCCCTGCCTTCGAGAAAAATATTGTGCTGAACCCGAAGACCGGCGACGGTTTGAAGCTGGAAATCGATAAAATGGGCAGCGAATACGTTACCGTTCCTTTTCCGAATGTCATGTACACCGCGGAGGAATTCCAGGAGCTTCCGACCCTGACCACCGACATCGACAGTTATGTGTCGGCCATGCGGGCGCAGTGGGTGACCAAAGGCGGTATCGACGAAGAATGGGACGCCTATGTGAAAAAGCTGCAGGACATGGGGCTTGATAAGCTGATGAAAATCAGAACGGATGCGTACAACCGCTATATGAGCGTGAAATAACCAGTCAATGCAAAGCCATGCCGCTTGTGGCGCACCTCGCCGCGAAGCGGCATGATCTTTAAGGAATCGGGTCAAAATGGAGAGAAAGGTGCTGAGGTTATGAAGGAAACCTTGCAAATCGGGCAGGAGATGCCGGAACGTTTCAGAATTCCCGCCGAGCCGCGGGCCCGTCCGGCAGCGGTGATCCAGGGGGAAAACTACCGGTTTACGATCTTGACCGCGGCGTTGATTCGCATGGAATACAGCGAGGGTGGCCGCTTTGAGGACCGGGCAAGCCAGATCGTGTTGAACCGGGCATTTCCGGTACCGGATTTTCGCGTAAACGAGCGGGAGGATCGGCTGGAAATCGTCACGGAGCGGCTACGCTTGATCTATGACAAGCGGCCGTTTTCGCGATACGGCCTCAGGGTTCAGGTGAGAAACGGGGTGGGTCATCTTCTGGGGACCTGGCATTTCGGGGATCGCCCCGAACAGCTGGGCGGTACCGCAAGAACTTTGGACAATGCCGATGGAGCGATTCCGCTTGAAGAGGGGCTTCTTTCCCGCGCCGGTTATACCGTCGTCGACGACAGCCGTTCCCTACTGTTGGAGGAGAATGGCCGGGTGGAGCCGCGTACGGAAGAAGGCACGGATTTGTACTTCTTCGGGTATGGCCGCGACTATCTGAAATGCCTGCGGGATTTCTACCGGCTGGCCGGAGCGACGCCGCTGCTTCCCCGGTACGCCCTCGGAAACTGGTGGAGCCGGTATTACAAATATACGGAAGCGGAGTACAAGGCGCTGATGGAAAGGTTCCAAGCGGAGCAAATCCCGTTCTCCGTGGCTGTACTGGACATGGATTGGCATTTGGTCGAGATCGACCCGAAATACGGCAGCGGCTGGACCGGATATACCTGGAACCGGGAGCTGTTTCCCGACCCTCCGGGGTTCTTGGCTTGGCTGCATCGGAAGGGGCTGCGCGTGACGCTTAACGTCCATCCGGCCGACGGCGTGCGGGCGTTTGAGGCCTCCTATCCGGCGATGGCCGAGGAGTTGGGCTTAAACGTCGCCGAGGAAGAGGCGGTGGAATTCGACCCGACCGATCCGGCATTTTTGCGGGCCTATTTCAAAGATCTGCACCATCCCCTGGAAGACGAGGGGGTGGACTTTTGGTGGATCGACTGGCAGCAGGAGGGCGTGACCCGGGTTCCGGGGCTCGATCCGCTTTGGATGCTGAATCATTATCACTACCTGGACAGCGGGCGCCGCGGGAAACGGCGGCTCACCTTCTCCAGGTATGCCGGCCTGGGAAGCCACCGTTATCCCGTCGGTTTCTCCGGGGACACGATCGTCACCTGGGCCTCGCTCGATTTCCAGCCGTATTTTACGGCCACCGCTTCCAATGCGGGAAACGGCTGGTGGAGCCATGATATCGGCGGGCATATGAACGGCTATCTGGATGACGAACTGGCGACGCGGTGGGTGCAGTTCGGCGTGTTCTCGCCGATCCTCAGGCTGCACAGCTCGGCGAGCCCCTTCAACAGCAAGGAGCCTTGGCGGTTTAACGAAACGGCGGCGGGAATCATGAAGGATTATTTGCGGCTGCGCCATCGGCTGGTTCCGTATTTGTATACGATGAACCGCAATGCCAGCCGGAACGGGCTGCCGCTCGTCCGCCCGCTGTATTACCACGAGCCCGAGCAGCCTGAAGCCTACGAAGCGCCGAACCAGTATTACTTCGGAACGGAGCTGCTGGTTTGTCCGATCACCGGGCCCGTTCACCGGCAGACCGGCGTTGCGGGTTTCAAGGCATGGCTGCCCGCGGGCGTCTGGCTGGACTTTTTCAGCGGGAGAAGGTATGACGGCGGCCGGAGGCTCACCCTGTACCGGGACTTGAAGCAAATCCCCGTGTTGGCCAAAGCCGGAGCGATCGTCCCAATGGCCGATCTAACGGCGTATACATCCTCCACGGATAATCCGCACTGCCTGGAAATCAAAGTGTTCGCGGGAGCTGACGGCCGCTTTGTCCTCTGGGAGGACGAGGGGGACAGCGCCGAAGACCGTGACGAAAACTGGTGCGGTACGGAGATGCTTTTTCAATGGGGAGAGGAAATCAGCTTTACGATCCGCCCGGTCGCAGGCAACACGGCTGTTGTTCCGAAGATCCGGCGCTGGAAGTTGTCCTTTGTCGGCTTTGCCGAAACGACGGTGCGGGCCAGCGCTTCGGGCGAGGAAGTGGCGGTCGAGACCGACTACGACCGGGAGAGCGGCGCGATCGTCGTGACCTTGCCGGGGACGCCGGTCAGTGAAGAGATCCGCATTACATTTGCAGCTGCCGGCGTCGCGGGGAATGAGGTGGAGAGAGAGGCCTTCGTCCTCCTGGATCGGGCGCAAATCGCTTTTCAACTGAAAGAACGCATTTTCCGGGTTGTGAAGGAAGCCTCTGCGCCAGCGGCCGCATTGGCCTCGCTAGCCTCGATGGAACTGGACGAGTCCTTATACGGAGCTCTTTGCGAACTACTGACGGCGAGGCTGTAAACTTGGAAGGAAATGGGAGGTCAGACAGCGGCATGGAGAAAGCTAAACGAGGAGTGGAACCAAAACCGGAACAAGGCGGTCAAGTCTGGTGGAAGGAGGCGGTGGCCTACCAGATCTATCCCCGCAGCTTCAAAGACAGCGACGGAGACGGCATCGGAGATTTGCGCGGGGTGATTTCCAGGCTGGACTATTTGGCCGACCTCGGCATCGATGTAATCTGGATCTGTCCGGTCTACAAATCCCCCAATGACGATAACGGCTACGATGTATCGGATTACCAGGACATCCTGCCCGAATTCGGGACAATGGCGGATTTCGACGAATTGCTGGCCGAGGTTCACCGCCGGGGGATGAAGCTCATTATGGACCTGGTCATCAACCATACCTCGGACGAACATCCCTGGTTTATCGAATCCCGCGCCTCGCTGGACAATCCGAAACGGGATTATTATATTTGGGCCGATCCCAAGAACGGAAGGAGCCCAACAATTGGGCCAGCCTGTTCGGCGGTTCGATTTGGGAATATGACGAGCGGACCGGGCAGTACTATATGCATGTTTTTTCGAAAAAGCAGCCCGACCTCAACTGGGAAAATCCCCGGATGCGCCGGGACATCTACGCCATGATTCGCTGGTGGCTGGATAAAGGGATAGACGGGTTCCGCGTCGACGCGATCTCCCATATCAAGAAAACCGCGGGCTTTCAGGATATGCCGAACCCGGACGGTCTGCGGTATGTGCCGTCACAGGCGGGGCATATGAATCGGGAGGGAATTCACGACCTGCTCTCGGAGCTTAAGCGGGAGACGTTCGAGCGTTACGATATCGTGACCGTCGGCGAAGCCAGCGGGGTCAGCGCCCGGGAGGCGGATCTCTGGGTTGGCGAAGAGAACGGGAAGTTCGATATGGTGTTTCAGTTCGA
Organism: Paenibacillus faecis; assembly: GCF_008084145.1. Classification (GTDB taxonomy): domain Bacteria; phylum Bacillota; class Bacilli; order Paenibacillales; family Paenibacillaceae; genus Fontibacillus; species Fontibacillus faecis. Next base: position 589,275 of record NZ_VSDO01000004.1, read on the forward strand.
GCATATGGGTTTATGGCAAAAAAGCCTGGATCACGGGTTGGACCTGCTTCAGTTGAAAAAGGTGATGACGGATTGGCAAAAAGGCTTGGAAGGCCGGGGGTGGAACGCGCTTTTCCTGGAAAATCACGATCAGCCCCGCTCCGTTTCCACATGGGGCGACGATGGGAAGTACCGCGAACTCTCGGCTAAAGCGCTGGCGACGCTGTATTTTTTGATGCAGGGAACGCCGTTTATTTATCAAGGACAGGAAATCGGCATGACCAATGTACGGTTTTCTTCAATCGAGGAGTACAACGATATTTCCATGATTAACTGGTATAACCAGGAGAGGGCCAAGGGAAGGAGCCACGAGGAAGTGATGCCCGTCGTCTGGAGAAACGGTCGGGACAACTCCAGAACGCCGATGCAGTGGGACGGCTCGCAGCACGGCGGGTTCACGACGGGAACGCCTTGGCTGCAGGTCAATCCGAACTACCGCTCCATAAACGTTGAGGCGGCCGTGCGAAATCCGGACTCCATTTATCATTATTACAGGCGGCTGATTGCGCTGCGCAAAAGTTATTCCGTTGCCGTGTACGGAAGCTACGATCTGATTATGCCGGAGCATCCCCGAATCTACGCTTACACCCGGACACTGGAGGAGGAACGGCTCTTGGTTATCGCCCATCTGTTCGGGGGAGAGTCGCGCTTTGAGCTTCCGGATTATCTCCGAAATAAGGAGTTTTCCGTGGATCTGCTGCTTGCCGACGAGGAGGCCCCTCCCGTTAAAGGAGTGGAGGATATAACGGACATTTTGCTCCAGCCGTATGAAAGCCGGGTTTACCTTATGAGAGGATAACCCAAATCCGAGGCTGGCGGATGCTTCTTTTATGGAGAAGCATCCGCCAGCCTCGGTTGCGTTAAAGGATTATTCCAATGCGGCTGCGGCTGAGGTATATCCCGGAATAACAAGCTTGCCATTGTCGCATTTCGTTATAAGAAGGACTATTTTTCTTCCGTCCTTTGGGTAATAATAGATAAGTATTCTAGCCCCAAAGGTCGGAAAAACGGCGTCCCATCAAGGGGTTAGCAGTATACTAAAATTAATCCTATAAATTTACTTGCTTATGTGTTATGATACGTTCTGTAATCCGGGCGAACGCCCGGGAAACCCTTTTATAGACTTATGGGAGGAATCGAACGATGGAAACTTTGCAAATCATTATCAACGTCGCAGTCATGCTCGTATTGCTCGGCGTTCTCATTTGGATGCAGAAGAAGCATATCTCTTTTACGAAACGGGTATTTACCGGCCTCGGCCTGGGGCTCGTATTCGGCGTCATCCTTCAATTGCTTTACCCGGGCGACTCCGAAGTGCTCGCTAAATCGACGGACTGGTTCAATCTGGTCGGACGCGGGTATGTCGGCTTGCTGCAAATGGTGGTCGTTCCGCTGATCATGGTCTCGATCATTTCGGCGATTACCAAGCTGAAAGGCAAGCAGAATCTCGGGAAGATGAGCGCGCTGATCATCGCCGTCCTGCTGATTACGACCGCGATTGCGGCGACGGTCAGCATTGTCACCAGCCTTAGCTTCGACCTGAAGGCGATCGAAATTCAAGCGGGCGAAGCGGAACAAGCGCGGGGGGCGAAACTGGAGGAGCGCGTTGGCGAGGTGGCCGACAAGACGATTCCTCAACAGGTGCTCGATTTCATCCCTACGAATCCGTTTGCCGACATGACGGGCGCGCGCAGCACGTCTACGCTGGCCGTCGTTATTTTCTCCGCTTTTATCGGAGTAGCCGTTCTTGGCTTGGATAAAAAGAAACCGGAACAAGCGGATATGTTCCGCAAAATGGTCGAAGCCGTCTATGCGGTCGTCATGCGCATCGTCACGCTGGTCTTGCGCCTAACCCCGTACGGCATCCTGGCGCTGATCACGAATACGGTCGCGACGACGAATCCCGAGGAAATTCTCAAGCTGATCAAATTCGTAGGGGCCTCCTACGTGGCTTTGATCGTTATGTTTATCATTCACCTGATTTTGCTGGCCCTGTTCGGCTACAATCCGGTGCAATATGTTAGAAAAGTGCTGCCTACGCTCGTATTTGCGTTTACTTCCCGTTCCAGTGCGGCTACGATTCCGCTGAACGTGGAGACACAAACCAAACGCTTGGGCGTGCCTGAAGGCATCGCCAACCTGTCGGCCTCGTTCGGGGCGACGATCGGCCAGAACGGCTGCGCCGGCATTTATCCGGCCATGCTGGCCGTGATGATCGCGCCGACGGTCGGGATCAACCCGCTCAGCTGGGATTTCATCCTCACGCTGATCCTGGTTGTCACCGTCAGCTCCTTCGGCGTAGCCGGGGTTGGCGGCGGTGCGACTTTCGCCTCGCTGATCGTCCTGTCCACGATGAACCTGCCGGTAGCACTCGCCGGCCTGCTGATTTCCGTGGAGCCGTTGATCGACATGGGCCGTACCGCCCTGAACGTCAACGACTCGATTACGGCCGGCGTCATCACGGGCAAGGTGCTGGGCGAGAACGACACCGAAGTGTTCAAGCGCAATGTCGATCTGGACGTGGTTCAAGCGTAAGTTTGAGCCTGCCATAAAGCTTTAAATAGGAGAACCTCCCGGGTAACCGGGGGGTTCTTTTCTGTATAGTGCCGCGCTGGGGGCGCTCGCCCCACCTTCTAATGGCCCTTACTCGCCCGGTGTTAGCGGCCGTTTGAGGCGCTATTTCGGTCCGAACGGGCTCCGCCGGAAAAATAGCGGTCAAAAAAGCACTGACGTTGCATTAAACCTCTGCAATCTTCCTTGCCGCCCGTCATAATAGCGGCGTTTTGGGCCGTTATTTCGGCCCGATTCGCTTTCGCGGGTAAAATAGCGGTCAAAAACGGCCTTATTTTTCTGGCGTGAGCTCAAAAATCCGGTTTTTGCCCGACTTTCTCTAAAATAAGGCCCCAAATGACCTCTATTTCACACCGAAAAGCCAAATTCGACAAAATAGCGCCTCAAATGACCGTTATTTACCCGTCCGGCTCAAAGGGAGGCTGTTACAGCCGCTAGTCCTCTCAGGTTAATGCAACGCTAGCGGTCAAAAAGGGCCTTATTCTCCGCCCCGGGCCGCGAAATCGGGTTTTGGTCCACTTTGGCTCAAATAAGACCCCAAAAGTCCGCGATTCCATGCCAGCGAGCCCAATTCGACAAATAACGCCGCAAAAGACCCTTATTCATCTTCCTGACTTCAAAAGACACCCCATTTACTTTTTTAACGGCAATTTGTCCGAATTAGGTTATAATTGAATTTAATACATAAATGAAATCGAGATGAAAGTGATAAATCGCCATGATGCTACTGACATCTATTATCGTAATGCTCGCCGGGTATGCGCTTGGCGCATGCTGGAGAGCGGTCGGCCTTCGTCCGCCCCGGGCCGCGGAGCCGCCCGTACAGCCCCTCGCTCGCCCTTCTTCGGATTCGCCCCAAGGCGATTCACCGGATCGCAAGCGCCGGCAGGACGGGCCGCGAAAAATCCGGTTTTTCCGCGGCTTCCCCGCAGTTGAACTGGCGACGGCGCTGTTGTTCCTGTGGGCGTATGTCCGGTTCGGGCTGACGGGCGAAGCGCTGATCGGGGCGGCGCTGGTCAGCCTCAGCGTCATCGTGACGGTGAGCGACCTGCGGTTCAGACGGATACCGAACAAGGTATTGCTGGCCTTTTTGCCGGTGCTGGTTGTGCTTCGACTGATGTTTCCGCTGGGGCCGATCTGGAACCATCTGCTCGGTGCCTTCCTCGGCCTCGGCGCGCTTATGACGATCGCCTGGCTGACGCGGGGGATCGGGATGGGGGATGTCAAGCTGTTCGCCCTGTTGGGTTGGACTGTAGGTTTACCATACGTTATAGCGGCCTTTGTGCTGGCTTTTGTTATGGGAAGCCTGGCTGGCGGCATACTATGGGCGACAGGCCGGCTGTCCGCTCAACCATCGATCCCTTTTGCGCCATGCCTGGCGGCCGGAACGCTTGCGGCTTTCGGATACGGAGCGCCGATCATCCAGGGCGCCTTGACGCTTTTCCACTAAATGGGCTCGCGCATCGGGGACGATTTTGATACTTTTTTCGACCAGTCCCGTATATATAACTATAATGCGGAAAGGTGGTGCATCTGACGGTATGGATGCATGGGTACTTTGGTTGATAGCCGCAGGCATTTTATTGGTTTTGGAAATGGTTACGCTGACATTTTATCTGCTCTGGCTTTGTGTGGGTACAGTTGTTGCCGCAGCGGTTTCCTGGTTCGCCCCGGAAGCGTACCTGGCGCAGGTCGTCGCGGGGTGTCTGGTGGCTTTGGTGCTTACGGTTTTTACGAAGCCGATTTCGCGAAAGTTTCGGGCCGCCAAAGGGTATGAGGATACCGGCATCGAACTGGTAGGTAGAGAGGGGATTGTGGTCGAACCGATCGAACAAGGACAGTATGGAATCGTCAAAGTGGGAGGAGACACCTGGAGCGCCACCTCGACCCAAACCTTGGGGAGAGACGAGCGGGTCCGAGTGCTCAGACGAAGCAGTACCATTATCGAAGTAGAACGATGGGAGGAATTTATTTAATGCAATGGGCCATTATTGCCGTTATTGTCGTAGTCGTAGTCGTATTTATTTCGTTGACCGTCAAAATCGTGCCGCAGCAGCGGGTGGGAGTCGTTGAGCGGCTCGGGAAGTTCAACCGGCTGTTGACGCCGGGGCTTAACATCTTGATCCCGGTCATCGACCAGGTCCGCTTGTACCATGATTTGCGGATCCAGCAGGCGAACGTTCCGCCGCAAACCGTAATCACCAAGGATAATGTGCAGGTGCAGATCGATACGATTATCTTCTATCAAGTGGTCGGACCGGAGCAAGCCACTTACGGTATTTCCGATTACGTGTACGGGGTCCGCAATATCACGACGGCGACCCTGCGTCAAATTATCGGTAAGATGGAGCTGGACGAAACCTTGTCCGGACGCGAGAAAATTTCGACCGATATCCGGATTGCCCTGGACGAAGCCACCGAAAAATGGGGCGTGCGGATCGAACGCGTCGAAGTCATCGACATCAAGCCGCCGCTGGATATTCAGGAAGCGATGGATAAACAAATGAAAGCCGAACGGAACAAGCGGGCGATGATCCTGGAGGCCGAGGCGGCCAAGCAGGATATGATTTTGCGGGCCGAAGGGGATAAGCAGAGTAAAATCCTGAAGGCCGAAGGGGACAAGGAAGCGCGCATCCGCGAGGCGGAAGGTTTGCGCCAGGCGCAGGAGCTGGAAGCGCTCGGTGAAGCCAAAGCGATTCAGGCCGTGGCCGAAGCCGAGCAGGCGCGGATCGAGATGCTGCGTAACGCGGCGCTCAATGAGCAGGTCCTGGCGTACCAATCCTTTGAAGCATTGAAGGAAGTAGCCAAAGGTCCGGCGAACAAAGTGTTCCTTCCTTCCAATGCGATCGAAACGCTGGGCAGCATCGGGGCGATCGGCGAACTTTTCAAAGGCAAGGACGGAAAATAAGGTGTTGTTTGTCCCCCCTCCAACCACTCTATAGGTGGTTGGAGGGGGGATTTTTAGACATCCTAGTAGGAGAAAAAAGAGAAGACACTTCGTCAAATCGCCTAGCGCATCTCCAATATTTCCAACTTTCGAACACTTCCAACCTTCCGGCTCCAAAAAGGTGCAAATCTGCAGGCATTTCGGCCGATTATCGAGGGGATGCGAAAAAAGATGCAAATCTGCAGGTATTTCTAGCGATTTTAGAGAAATGAGCCAGTTTCATCTAAAACTCCTGCAGAATTGCAGGAATTTTCATTTTTTTGCTCCGAACAAGAAAAAAACATGCACATTTGCAGGAATTCTTAACAAGGTTGTCTGATGGGCTTCATCATAGATCTTAACCTTGAAAAAAGCCAGAAACTAACAAAGCCCTTTCGACTTCCTCATGAGAAGCGAAAGGGCTTTGTTGGTTTTGCTATATGCGGTACCGGTCAGGAAGGGGGGGAGTTAGAGTCCCGGCCTCGCTTCCTATTCGCTCTTGCGGGAATCCAGTTGCTCCTTCATCCGCCGCAGTTCCTCGTTCACGGCTGCATCTTCGGACGATCCCACCGCTTGCGGGGACTTTCCGGCAGGAAAGGTGCGGCCGGAGAGCTGTGAGCCGGCTTCCCACTCGAGGATTTTCTCCTCCATCCGCTCGAAGCCCCGGGCCGCCGCGCCGTAATCCAGGCCGTGGCTGATATTCGGACGGGCTATTTGCTCCCGTTCCTCGACTTTACGGGCCCGTGCGGCCAACTCGTTGCGTTTCTCTTTCAGCCGGGCATATTCCTCTTTGCCTTCTTGCAGACGGAACTCCAGCTCGGTCACTCGCTCTCTGGCGTCCGCGGCTTCGGCGGCGTATTGCTGCGCTTGCTCTTCATAGCGGATTTTAGCCGCCGTCGCCGCTCTTGCCGCGGCTTCGTCCCCGGCTTCCAGCGCGGACAAGGCCCGCACCTCGCTTTGCTTGGCATTTGCCGCAGCATCCTCGCTTTGGCGCTCGCGGACGCTTGCGTTCATCCGCTGCTCTCTCAGCATATTTTCCGCGATGTGGAGGTCTTCCTCCAGGTTCCGCAAATACTGGCCGGTCATCAACACCGGATCCTCAAGTTTATTTAGTGCTTCATGCAGGGACGCTTTTGTAATATTGGCGATACGGTTGAACAGACTCATTTGGGATTCTCTCCTTTGAATTTGGAATGGAAAATGCAAGTTTTATGCTTAGTAATGGGTAAACGGTTCGTCGTAACCGAATCCGCCGATCGGCTCTTTCGGAACGATCAAGCTGGCGACCAGATACAAGGCAATGGTGGTACCTAAACTGCACAGGGCTACTACGACCGCAATCAGCCGGACGATGGTCGGGTCGGTCCCGAAGAACCGCGCAATCCCTCCGCACAGGCCGCTGATCTGCTTATCGGTGACTGAACGATACAATTTTCTCATGATTTAAAAACTCCCTTTCTTTGTATGTGATGGTGAATTTGTTTTCATATCCGTCGTTGATGTCTTTATTGTAGCTGGATTCCGGGTGCGGGATAACGGGCCTGAGGCGGTTTGTGAACTGGACCTTGGTCGGGTCCCCGTCTCGGTCAGGGGGCTGGGAGGTCATATTTCAGGGAGGTTTTCGCGTAGTATAACCATAAGTTAAAATCCTTTGCTGCTGCGAGGTATTCACGAAAGGAAGTGCGGGGAATGAGCATTTTGGTATTGCAAGGAAGCACGCGGGAAAACGGAAACACGGAGCAATTGGTCCGCCTGGCGCTGGAGGGGATTTCTTACCGGGAAATTGCGCTTCGGGACAAGTGGATCTTGCCCATTCGGGATCAGAGGCACGAGGAAGGCGGATTTGACGCCGTGGATGACGATTACGACGATGTGATTTTGGAGGTCCTTCGGCATGAAACGCTCGTCTTTGCCACCCCGGTTTATTGGTACGGCGTTTCGGGCGTGATGAAAAACTTCATCGACCGATGGTCGCAAAGCTTGCGTGATCCCCGTTTCGATTTTAAGCAGGTGATGTCCCAGAAGAAGGCTTATGTCATCGTTACCGGCGGGGATAACCCCCGGATTAAGGCGCTGCCGCTCATTCAACAGCTGAAGTATACGTTCGACTTTGTCGGTATGCCGTTGGAAGGGTATTTGATCGGCAAGGCGAGCAAGCCGGCGGAGATTCTGAAGGATACCAGGGCGGTCCGTGAGGCCGGCTGGTTGAACGCCAGTTTGCAGTCCCAGGTAATCCCCAGTTAAATGCATTCCTGAAAGTATCTTGCCCTACGTCATCAGAAATTCATGGGGGACGATCCGTGCGGTTTGGGCGGGTGTCTCCCGTATTTTTTTAGCGAATATACGTCAGGGACGTTTTTCTTATATTGCTTTAACATAGGAGGATTATAGTTAAGGGATGGATAATATCTAGGGGAGCAAAAAATAACCTACTAAGGGGAGAACAATCCATTGCCTAAACTCATTAATTTTGCGCACCGCGGAGCCGCGGGGCATCGGCCGGAAAACACGATGGCTTCCTTTACTTACGCCCTGGAGCTTGGAGCTACCGGGATCGAGACGGATGTACAGATGACGAAGGACGGGCACCTGGTCCTGATTCACGATGAAACCTTGAAGCGGACGGCAGGTACGCCGGAGTGGGTCAAGGATTTGACGCTGGACGAAATTCGCACCCGAGACGCGGGAGCTTGGTATCATGAGGATTTTAAAGGGGAGAAAATTCCTACGCTCGAAGAGCTGCTGGAGCTAACCCAAGGGACCGATACGGTGGTCAACCTGGAATTGAAGAACGGGGCGGTGCTCTATCCCGAGATCGAGCGGAAACTCATCGAGACCGTAAGAAAATACAAGATGTCGGAACAGGTCGTCATCTCCAGTTTCAATCACTATTCCTTGTTCGAGTGCAAAAAGATCGCTCCGGAAATTCGCACGGGAATTCTGTACGGGGAAGGCTTGTACGAGCCCTGGGCTTACGCCAAGACCGTAAAGGCCGACGCGCTTCACGCTTTCCATATGGCCGTCCGCCCGGAATTCGTCTCCGCGGCGGCGGCGGCGGGCATCGTTTATCATCCGTTCACGGTCAACGACAAAGAGCTGATGTCCAAGATGATCGAAGCGGGCGTAGCCGGGATTATCACGGACTATCCGGACCGGTTAAACGAACTGTTGAACGCCGAAAGGAAGTGAACGGATGAGGAAAACATGGCTGCTGGGACTTGGCTTTTTCAGCATCAGCCTGACTTGGGCGCTTTACAACGCCTTCGTGCCGCTCTTTCTCGATCACTATTTGACAAGCGCGGCCCTGATTGGGTTTATGATGACGATCGACAATTACTTTGCGATGTTTCTGCAGCCATGGATTGGGCACCGGAGCGACAAAACCCGGACGCGGTTCGGCCGTCGGATGCCGTATCTTCTGATCGGGATGCCGCTCGGCGCCGTCTTCGCGGCACTGATTCCTTTACACACCGGATTCGTGACCCTGGTGCTGTTTATGATGCTTATGAACCTGTCCATGAGCCTGTTCCGGGCCCCGACGGTGGCGCTTATGCCGGACATCACGCCGGAGAAGAACCGGACGCGGGCGAACGGCATCATTAACTTTATGGGCGGCATCGGTTCGGTTCTGGCCTTTGGCGTAGGTTCGAAGCTGTACGGGATCGGCTCGTACGTACCGTTCCTGTTCGCGGGGATCACCATGCTGGTGTGTATGCTCGTCCTGAAAGCCGTGATCAAGGAGCCGGTGCTGCTGGAGTCTCCCGAGGCTTCCGCCAAATCGGCTCCAACGGTGCGGATCAAGGATCAGTTGGATAAGACGACGCTGTTTATCCTGGGCGCGATATTTTTCTGGTTTGTGGCGTACCAAGGCGTCGAGGCGCTGTTTACGCTATACGGAACCAAGCATGCCGGAATGAGCGACAGCGAGGCTTCCTTCTCGCTGACCTTTTTCTCCTTGGCCTTCCTGCTGTTTGCGTTGCCCAGCGGCTGGCTGGGGGCCAGATTCGGCAAGAAAAAAATCATCATGATCGGCGTCGGCGGGCTTTTTCTCGTTTTCGGTTCGGTCGTCTTCGTGGAATCGGTGCTGCTGCTTAGAGTGCTGCTGATCATAGGCGGTATATTCTGGGCATGCATCAATATCAACTCGTACCCGTGGGTCATTTCGACCGGGAAGGAAGAGAGCATCGGAACGCGTACGGGGATTTATTATTTAGTCTCTTCCCTGGCGGCCATCACGTCGCCGCCGCTGCTCGGCTGGGTGATCGATGCGTTCGGCTATCCCGCGCTGTTCGTCAGCGCTTCGGCCGGGCTGCTGCTGGCGTTTCTCTGCCTGCTCGGGGCGGGCGCCGGCGAGAGAGTGGGCGGTCATGATCCGTTGGACCAGGCGTCCGTCACAGCGGGAAAATAGAAAAAATAGCTGGAGCCTGTCCAGCTATTTTTTGTTTTGTTTGAGTTTTGGTTAAGATACTTTTTTGCGCGAGCGAAGCGCCGCAACCAAGGCGGCCAGAGAAAGGATCAGCGCTGCAATCGACAGGATCAGCGTGACGACTTCGGTGGAGGAGGAACCGGCATTTTGGCCGTCTCGGCCATCGGCCGTTGGAGCGGACTCGGTCCCGTCACCTGTACCAGCGCCGGTATTTCCGGCTTCTGCGCCGGTTGCTCCGGCCTCGTGGTCATGCCCATGGGCGGCCGCGTTTTCTTCGGCCGCTCCGGTCGCGTCCGCCGTCACCTTGGTGATCGAGTGCGGATTGTCGGAGCCTTCCTCCCCGTTCCATTCCACGATGCTGCCGTCGCTGTAGTACTGGAACGCGTCCCAGGCCAGGGCTGCATCGTTGTCCGGGTTTTTGCCGACGAATTCAAACTGCTGGAATTCGCCCGGCCCAATTCCTTCTCCTTCGGCCGTCCAAGTCACCACGGTGACCCGGCCGTCCTCGCCTTTCGTCAGTTCCACCTTCCATTCCGGAACGGGCCGATACTGTTTGAAATCGAGATCCTCGGGGATTTTCAGGGCCACTTTGACGGTGGGGATGTCTTTTTCCACCGGCACTTTGATGCTGTAGGTTTCCCAGGCGCCCGGGGCCGAGGTTCCGGGTTTTACGGTGACGTGCGCGCTGGCCCACCCGGCAAACAATACACAGCCGAACAACATGACTGCAAAACTGAATGAAAAACGGGATATAAATGTTTTCATGGAAACGAACTCCTTCTGTTTATGATGAAAAGTCAATGTATCCGAAGTCTATATTGAATCCACATTAAGCGTAAACTCATGGTCAATCGTGTCCAGGTTTTTGAGCAGAATATGAACACGCACGTTCCAGCTTCCGCCCATCGTAATTAATCCCTGACCCTCCGGCTGAGCTCCGGGAAGGACGACCTCGATGGTCCCCATGTCCATTTCGTTGGAGGTGAGCCGCAAAGTGATCTGCTCGATTTCCTCCACGGGGTGACCTTGAAGGTTCTTTAAGCTCACTTTGAATTGATTTTTGCCGACGGCAGCGGGGGCGACATCAAGGGCAATCCGGTAGCCGGACACGCTGGCTTCCAAACGCCCCGGCTGCTGAATCTCCGCCGAGGAGGCGGGCGGCTGGCTTGTCAGCAGGGCGGCCAGCAGCAGAACGACGGCCCCGAGACCCAACTCGGCCCATAGGGCAGCCTTCGGCCGGCGTGTCCGCCGGCGGCTCCGGAGAAGTCCGGAGAGAGCGAGGAGGAGCATCGGCAGAAGCAGACCGATTTTGGCCAGCAAGGTCAGCCCGTAGCTTGTGCTCCACAGCGCATGGAACTCCGGAATATGGAGGAAGGCGCCGTAGAGGCCGGAGGCGAGCAGGACGGCGACGCAAACCGCGGCCGCGGTGGAGAAGCGTTGGAGCGTCTCCCAGTAAAGCGCGGCCGGTTGTCCGGTGCCCGTAGCCGACGCATCTTCTTTTGCCGCCAAGGGAAGCAGCAAGGCGATCGCGAGCAGCCCCCCGAGCCAGAGGGAGGAGGCGGACAAGTGCAGGTAGTCGGCAAAAATCGCCAGCCCTTTGTTCCCCGCAACCGCCGCGTGACCAAGAAACGCTTTGGACAAAAGAAGCGCTTGGCTGACAACGGTCGCTGTCACCACGAAGAACCGGTACCCTCCTTTTGAGCCGGAGTTTTGCTTGTTCCAACTCCTTATGCCGATCCAGGTTATTGCCGCAAGTACGAGAAATAGCAAAATCTGAACTTTCCAGACGGTGCCAAAGGCGGTTTGATTCAGCGTTTGCCGGAGCGCTCCGCCATACAGCAATCCCTGCAAATCGCCTTTATAAGAAGAGGCCTGGAGCGGTAAAGTCATAACAAGGCCGACACCGGCTGCCGCCAGGCCGGCAATCAGCAAGGTTCGGCTTCGCCGAACGAGCCCCGACCCGAAATTTCCCGGCGAACCGGGGGAAAGCAGCACCGAGTGGAACAGCAGCGTGCCCGTATAAAGCGTCATCCCTGCATACCAAATCCAACGCACCAATAGGGACACCGTTCCCGGCGCGTCTTTGGATACATCCGAATTGGACGGCGTTTGGACGGCAGCGCCCGATTCGTCCCCGACTTGAAACGGAATCGTTCCTTCCACAGGGTGCCCGTCGCTGGATACGACCCGCCACTTTAGGGTATAGGCACCCTCGGGCAGTCCCGGTTTCAGAACGGCCGCCAGCTTGTCCGGCTGCGCTTGGTCGTGAGCGGCCCCGGGGCTGCCTTGAACGGCCTGCTCTCCATTCGGTCCCAGCACTTCCAGGGACGAAAAGACGGGTTCGATCGGCTCGTTAAACCGGACATAGACGGAATCGGGAGGGGTTTTCAGGATCGATCCGGAGACCGGATACGATTCCACGACGGAGGCGTGGGCCGCCGCGGAAAGCGGGAAGGCGCTAACCCCAAGTCCGCAGATCCAAATCACCATGAGCGTATATTTCCAAAGTTTTGAGAAGTTCAAACGTTCACCGCCTAACATTGTCAGTGATTTATATCACACCGAACTATTTTACTTTTGATTCCCGATGTTTTATATGGCTCTAGTTTACGTAAATTAACCGGAAATCTTCGCTGATATGTCTAATTTGTGACACTTTATCCCGCCTAAGCCGCCCGGATTCATGTTTATTTCTTTACTTTGCATGTTAGTTATTTTAAATTTCACTGGAGTGCGTTAAAATGGTAAACATATTTGAATTTGGAGGAGGAAACGTTTAGTGGCAGCGAACATCAAGGTGGGTATCGTAGGATACGGTAATTTGGGTCGCGGAGTAGAGAAAGCGATCAAGCAAAACCCGGACATCGAATTGAAAGCGATCTTTTCCAGAAGACAACCGGATGAAGTGGCGGCGGCAAACGGCGCTGTACACATCTCCGAGATTGAGAAATACAAGGGCGATATCGACGTTATGATTCTTTGCGGAGGCTCGGCTACGGACTTGCCGGAACAAGGACCGGAATTGGCGGCGTTGTTCAACACGGTGGACAGCTTTGATACGCATGCCAAAATTCCGGAGTATTTTGAAAAAGTGAACGCGGCGGCCGTCAAAGGCGGCAATGTCAGCGTAATTTCTACAGGCTGGGATCCGGGGTTGTTCTCGCTGAACCGTCTTCTGGCGGAAGCGGTGCTTCCTGAAGGCAAAGAATACACCTTCTGGGGCAAAGGGGTCAGCCAAGGTCATTCCGATGCGATCCGGCGGGTTAAGGGCGTGAAGAACGGCGTCCAGTACACGATTCCTGTCGAGTCGGCCGTAGAGCGTGTCCGCAACGGGGAAAATCCCGAGTTGAGCACGAGAGAGAAGCATTTGCGCGATTGCTACGTGGTGGCGGAAGAAGGCGCCGATCTGGCGGCCATCGAACGCGAAATCAAAGAAATGCCTAACTATTTCGCCGATTATGATACTACGGTTCATTTTATCAGCGAAGATGAACTTAAGAAGAACCACTCGACGATGCCGCATGGGGGAACGGTGCTGCGCAGCGGCCTGACGGGCGAAAACAGCAAGCAAATCATTGAATTCGGCCTCAAGCTCGACAGCAACCCCGAATTTACGGCAAGCGTACTGGTGGCTTACGCCCGTGCCGTGTACAAGCTGTCCCAGGCGGGACAAGCCGGTGCTAAAACGGTGTTCGACATTCCGTTCGGGCTGCTGTCTCCGAAATCGCCGGAACAACTGCGCAAAGAACTGCTGTAATCGAAAGCGGCATAGGCAGTTGGAATCTCCATATTTTGTATTTAGCCAGCCGGTCAAACCGGTTGGCTTTTTTTGTCTTTTTACGTAAAAGCGACCTATATAAGTTGAATTAAAGAATTAGCAATAGGCAAGAGTGTGAAATGATTCTGGAGAAGCGTAGCGCTCGCCTTTGTGACCGGATTTCTACCTTAATAAATTTAAATAAAGAAATCTGGGAGCAACAGCGATCGGAAGAACATTTCACACGGCTGCCTTACATGCAAATCAATAGTTCAACTTATATAGCAACCATAAATAAGAAAATTAAGTAAGTGATTATTCTCACAAACTATTGATTTTGTATGACAATTTTGCGAACTATGACTTGTTTCGTTAGCATTGTGAACAATTATCAAAATCGCCGATTTTGCCGGAATTTGAACTTAAATCGTCCTAAATCGGGATTGTAACACCAAAACACAAGCATTGGACCAGTCTTAACTGTAAAAATATTGAAAATATGTATAACTCTATGAATTGTTTAACTTTCCGGACTTTCCTAACATGATTCTTAAAGGTTACTTTACAAAAATCATCCCGCCTGCTCGTGATGAGCTTTACCAATTAGAAAGGGGTATCGGTATTCTATGAAAAGGAAAGGATTGCTGCTTGCTGTTTTTACAGCTCTTCTTGTCCTCTTGACCGGGTGTAATTCTCTGACTGTGTTGGACCCGAAAGGTCCGGTGGCCAAGACACAATCTAATGTCATTATCTTTTCCATGCTCGTCATGGCCCTGGTCTTGCTGGTTGTTTATGTGCTCTACATCTATATGCTTACCAAATACCGCGCTTCCAAAGCGGCTCCGGATTACGAACCGCCTCACGTCGAGGGAAGCAAATGGCTGGAGATCACCTGGATCGCCATTCCGGTCATCATTGTTACGGTCTTGTCCGTAGTTACGGTGAGGAGCACGGCCGCGGTCGAGACGGTGCCGGAAGGCTATGAAGATCAAAAACCGCTTGTGATCTATGCGGCATCTTCAAACTGGAAATGGCATTTCAGTTACCCGGAAGAGGGGATTGAGACCGTAAACTATGTCAACATCCCGACGCATCGTCCGGTCGAATTTAGATTGTATTCTTATGGCCCGATCACAAGTTTCTGGGTTCCGCAACTCGGCGGACAGAAGTATGCGATGAGCGATATGGTCAATAAGCTGAATCTGGTTGCCGAGCACCCGGGTTCCTATATGGGTAAAAACTCAAACTTCTCGGGCGAAGGCTTCGCCCATATGGAGTTCGA
Source organism: Paenibacillus faecis (assembly GCF_008084145.1). Taxonomy (GTDB): domain Bacteria; phylum Bacillota; class Bacilli; order Paenibacillales; family Paenibacillaceae; genus Fontibacillus; species Fontibacillus faecis. Next base: position 604,276 of record NZ_VSDO01000004.1, read on the forward strand.
AGCGCTGGCCATGTCCCAGGGCGAATACGACAAATGGGTGAAGGAAGTCAAAGAGACGGCTCCGAAGCTGACGGAACAGGAATTTGATTCGCTCCTTAAAGAAAGCCATGTCGGAAGAAAGACTTACACCTCCACGCATTTGGAATTCAGACCGGCTCCCGAGGGCGAAAATGCCGGCCATAACCATGGCGGCAGCGAAGAGGCGGACCATTCCGGACACTCGGAAACGGATCATTCCGAAATGAACATGGATCATTCTGAAATGAACATGGATCACTCCGAAATGAATATGGACCATACGGAAACAGAAGACGCCGGGCATGAAACGCACGGCAACTAACTAACGGAAGGGAGCTAGCTACAGATGAAATGGGACGAATTTTTCGTCACTGGAGAACCGATGATCTACGGGGCCATGGTCAGTATCGTTGTTGCCACGTTAGCGATCATCATCGGACTCACCTATTTTAAAAAATGGGGCTACTTGTGGCGCGAGTGGTTGACGACCGTCGACCATAAGCGTATCGGCATAATGTACATTATCTCCGCATTACTGATGCTGTTCCGCGGCGGTGTCGACGGGCTCCTGATGCGGGCTCAACTGGCGGTTCCGGAAAACGGGCTTCTGGACGGACAGCACTACAATGAGATTTTCACGACCCACGGGGTCATTATGATTCTGTTTATGGCGATGCCTTTCGTCATCGGGCTTATGAACGTCGTCGTACCGCTCCAAATCGGAGCTCGCGACGTGGCGTTCCCGCGGTTGAACGCGGTCAGCTTCTGGCTCTTCTTCGCCGGAGCGATGCTGTTTAACATTTCCTTCGTTATCGGGGGCTCCCCGGACGCGGGCTGGACGGCATACTTCCCGCTGGCGAGCATCGAATTTAGCCCGACCGTCGGCAACAACTACTATTCCATCGCGCTTCAGATCGCGGGGATCGGTACGCTGATGACCGGCGTCAACTTTATCGCTACGATTCTCAAAATGCGTGCGCCGGGCATGACCTTGATGCGCATGCCGATGTTCACCTGGTCGGTGCTCATCACCTGCGTCATCATCCTGTTCGCCTTCCCGGTTCTGACCGTGGCGCTGGCGCTCATGATGTTCGACCGCATGTTCGGCTCGCAGTTCTTTACGATGGCGAACGGCGGGATGGATATGCTCTGGGCCAACCTGTTCTGGGTTTGGGGACACCCTGAGGTTTATATTGTTATCCTCCCAGCGTTCGGGATATACAGTGAGATTATCTCCACTTTCTCGCGCAAAAATCTGTACGGCTACAAGTCCATGGTTTGGAGTATGATCGTTATTTCCCTGCTGTCCTTCGTCGTATGGGCGCATCACTTTTATACGATGGGTCACGGGGTCATGGTCAACGGGATCTTCTCGATCACGACGATGGCGATCGCCATACCGACAGGGGTCAAAATATTCAACTGGCTGTTTACGCTGCATAAGGGCCGAATCGAGTTTACGACACCGATGCTGTACTCGCTCGCCTTTATTCCGATCTTTACCATCGGCGGCGTTACCGGCGTAATGCTCGCGATGGCGAGCGCCGATTATCAATACCACAACACGATGTTCCTGGTGGCCCATTTCCACTACGTGCTGATTCCAGGTACGGTGTTTGCGGTAATCGCCGGTTTCTATTACTGGTTCCCGAAACTGTTCGGATTCCGGCTTAACGAGCGTCAAGGCAAGCTGGCCTTCTGGACCATTGCCATCAGCTTTAACGTGACCTTCCTGCCGCTGTTCTTCCTCGGTCTCAAGGGGATGACGCGCCGGATGTACACGTACTCGGAAAGCACGGGCTTCGGTCCGCTGAACCTGATCGCCTCGATCGGCTCGGTAGGTCTGGCCATCGGTTTCATTCTGTTGGTCTACAATATTTACTGGAGCTTCCGTTACGCGCCAAGAGATACGACGGGCGATCCGTGGAATGCCCGGACCTTGGAATGGAGTACGCACAGCCCGGTACCGGAGTACAACTTTGCGGTAGTACCGAAGGTAAATGGACTGGATCCGTTCTGGGAAGCCAAAAAAGGCGGCCCTGCGCTCTACGAAGACAAAATTGAAGAGATTCATATGCCGAATAACAGCGGTCAGCCGGTTATTCTGGGGATTATATTCTTCTTCTTCGGATTTTTCATGGTATTCAGCTGGTGGGTACCGGCCATCGTCGCCGGCATCGGCGTTCTGGTCATGCTGGCGGTACGTTCGTTTGAACGCGACCACGGCCGCCATATCCCGGTGAAGGAAATTCTGGAGACGGAGTCTAGATTGCGGGGTGAACAGGTATGAAATTAGATAATACGCTGCCGTTGGAGTACCGTTCGGAAGAGAACAGCAACCGTATTTTCGGCTTCTGGCTGTTCCTCGGCGCGGAAATCGTATTGTTCTCGACGCTGTTTGCCGTGTACCTTACGCTCTGGAACCGTACCGGCAACGGCCCGTCGGGGCACGAAATTTTTGAAATCGGACCGGTGCTGATCGAAACGTTCCTGCTGCTCACAAGCAGCTTCACCATCGGTCTGGCGATCAACAGCATGCGGCAGGGCTTCAAAAAGGCCACCTTGGTGTTCTTCCTGATTACTTTGCTGCTCGGCCTCGGGTTCCTCGGGGTGGAAATCATGGAGTTTGTAACCTACGTGCATGAAGGTGCAACCCTCCAGACGAGCGCATTTTTGTCCAGCTTGTTCGTCTTGCTCGGGACGCACGGGGCCCACGTTACGCTGGGTCTCTTGTGGGGCGGCGGATTGATGCTGCAAATTAAGCGCGAAGGGTTCACGCTCGATACGGCGAACAAATCGTTTATTTTCTCGCTGTATTGGCACTTCCTCGACGTGGTCTGGATTTTCATCTTCAGCTTTGTCTACTTGAAAGGACTGATGTGACATGAAAAAACTGTTCCCGCTTCACCACGTCATGGGATATCTGTTCTCGCTGGTCCTGTCCGTGGTCGCGCTGTCCGTCGTTTTCTGGGATATGTCCCCCGCGGTAGGCATGACCATCCTGCTGGTTTCCGCCACGATTCAAATGGGCGTGCAGCTCTTCCTGTTCATGCACATTAACGAGGGCGGATCCAAGAAGGCGTTGTATACGAATATCGCTTATGCCTTGTTCGTAGGCCTGGTAACGGTTTTCGGCACCCTGCTTACGATGATTTGGGGATACAAATAAGAAACAAGTTCATAGCCGAGCCTTAAATGATATGAAACGCCGCACCTCATGGCCGAAGAGGGTGCGGTTTTTTTTTGCGAATCCGTCGAGCGGGCAACTAACCGGAATTCCTCCTGTTAAAATAGCAGCCGGCAGGTGTCCCTTTTCCGGGAGTAGAAGTGTTACATAACCGTATAGGAAAAAAGCGGGGAGGTCTCGAAAGCTTGGATTCCATCGAGGAACATATCAGGGGCGTGCAGGCCGGGGAAGCGGATCGCTTCGAGCCGATTGTCGAGGCGTATCAGAGGCAGATTTACATTTACGCCTGCCGAATGCTCGGCTGCAAACAAGATGCCCAGGACGCGGTTCAGGACATATTCATCAAAGCGTTTACGAAGATCGGGTCGTTCGAGGCAAAGTCGGCTTTCTCATCCTGGTTGTATAAAATAGCCTATCATCACTGCCTCAATATGCTGCGCAAAAGAACCGTCCGTCTGCGGGTGGGACGCTTGATCCGCGGGGCGGGCGTCGCCGATAGTCCGGAGCAGACCTTGGAACGGGGCTGGTTCAGCGAACCGTTGGAATACGCCGTAAGCAAGCTGTCGGGCGAAGAACGGAATCTGCTGGTCTTAAGGGTGTTTGAGGAGAAGCCTTTTGCCGAAATCGCGGAGATTTTGGACAAAAGCGAGGGAGCGGTCAAGAAAAAATACATGCGGATGAGGGGTAAACTCGTAAGGCTTATGGAGGAAAAGGGGGGTGCTGAGGGATGCGGGACGACGAACAATTCAACGAAGATCGAATGTTAAGAAGCATGGAAATTCAAACGGTATATGAAAATGAAGGGAACGCGGCCCCCGCCGTTATGGACAAAGTCCGCCAACTCCGGCGGAGAAGGAAAGGATCGATCAGACATAGCCCCCGCAGGACCGCCTTGATTGCGATGGCTGCGGCCGTTCTGATCCTCACATCCATTACGGCATACGCGGGCGGCTACTTTGTGCATATCAAAAACAAAGAGGGGGAAATTATTCTGTCCGTTATGGAGCCGCAGAATTACCCGGTTTCCGCCTATGAGCAAAAACGAAGGGAAGAGGCTGAAGCGGAGCTGAAAAAAATACTAAAACCGGGTCAGCAAGCGGTTTATTATATCAAGGATAAGCGACTGCCGACGAGCGCGGATAGCCGCGTCTTATATTATTATTACGAGCCGATCCGACACCGGAGTTATGCCGATTTGGCTAAGGATATAGAAGCGACGGGGGCGCCGCTTTTGCCTGAACCATCCTACGTTCCCGAAGGGTATGTTTTGGACCATGGGCTTATCCAGATCCAGAACACGCCTCTGCCGAATACCCCGGAGTACGAGAAATTGTGGGGCGAACTTAAGGAGAGATCCTTAAAATCGGACGAGGAGGCGGGATTGTTTTACAAAATTGTTCCCTGGTCCGAACCCGCTTCAACGGTTCTCGAATACCGCAAAGGGGAGCGTCTTCTGAGGATGATCGCTTTTGCCCGGACCAAGGGATCCGCGGTTCAGGTTCCCTCCAAACAGGCGGTAAAGCTGACCGTGAAGGGGAAAGAGATGATCTTGTCATCGACCTCCGCCGAAGATAGCCGTAAATTGTCGTGGCTGAGCGAAAGCGAGACGGTATTTTATATGATAAGCGATGATCCGCAGGACCCGCTGTCCGAAGAGGAATTTATCCAGATCGCCGAAGGGATGATCCGGGAAGAAGTAAAATGAAGGCCCCCTGAAAAATAAACGGGGTGGAATGCGGATATCCCGGCACCACAGGCACCTGTGGTGCTTTTTTGCGCTATTTTTGCAGGAATAGAAACGATCGTGAAGGGGAGAATGAAAGGCGGAAGCAAAAAAACCTTTACATACCCCTGTGGGGTATATTATAATAGGTCCAGGAAGAGAGAGTGTTAAAGCGATTAAGTTATGGCGGAAGGGAGAGGATCGAATGGCTGCTGAAATGATGCCCGAGGAAAGCAAACACGAAGCGACTGAGGAGGCTTCCTGCAGTCATGAAGGGACGGCACGGCAAAGTCATCATTCGGCTGCTATGAAGAACAATCTGACGAGCCGGCTCAACCGGATTGAGGGCCAGATTCGCGGAATCAAAGGCATGATCGAGAAGGATACCTATTGTGATGATGTGCTGAACCAGATTGCGGCCGTGCAATCCGCATTGAACAGTGTCGGAAAGCTGCTGCTGGAAGGGCATATGAAGAGCTGCATCATCGAGCGCATTCAGGCCGGTGAGACGGAAGTGGTGGATGAACTGTTAATTACGGTCAACAAATTGATGAAATAAATAAATCAAATCATGATGAGGAGGAAGTTAAAATGACGAACATTACTCTGCAAGTTGAAGGCATGTCTTGCAACCACTGCGTAAATTCCATCGAAGGAGCCGTGAAAGGGCTTGGGGCATCGGCCAAAGTGGACCTTTCGGCGAAGAGCGTGACCGTTTCTTACGACGAGAGCAAAATCAGCTTGGAAGCCATTAAAGAAACGATCGAAGACCAAGGGTACGACGTGGTCTAAGAGTAACTTTGTTCTTTTTGTCTTAAATATACCCCTATCAGGTATTGCTGGCGAGACATAAGCAAGGCGCCCTTGAATCCATTCGATTCAAGGGCGCTTTTTTCATTCGCTGCACTACGCTTTCTCCCGGACAAATCCGTGTTCATGCAACGCGTCGATAAAATGCACGGCCACTTTGACACCTGCTTCGAGAAAGCCCAAATCGGGCTTCTTGCTGCGCGCGGATATGGTCAAGACCCCCCGGTTCCCCTTGAGCCCCAGCTTTACGTAAGCACCGGGAAGAAGCTCCAAAGCTTCGTAGAGCCCTTCCTGTTTCAGAATCAGGCGAAGCAATCCCGGATGGGTGGCCTTCGCATGGTACGCCTTGTTCATCGCGGAGTGGGGCAGCGATGCGGGGCGCAGTTCCGGATGAAAAGGGAGGGCCAGCGGGTGCCGGGAACGCTTCAGATAAAATTCCAGTTTCCGCCGTGGCACAAAACTGAATTTTACGGCGGCCGACCATTGTTTCGAGGAATCGGAACCCGAATCGACCAAAGTCACATGAAGGGCCCCGATTCCCTGGTTCAACTCTTTGCGGACATACTGACCGGAGTATTTCCAGCCTTTGAACGAGGCGGGGACATAGATGCCGCCGTGCGTCTCCGCATATTGCTGCAGCAAAGCCTTGGATTTCGACACCCACCAAGGTTTGCGTAGTCTTTTGACCGTATGCATCGCTTAATCCTCCTTACGGGAAGCCCCCTTTGGAGAAGGAAGACGTCCCTCTTTCCGCAATGCCTCCCGGAGCAAATATTCGATATGACCGTTCACGCTTCGGAATTCGTCTGCCGCCCAGCGCTCCAAAGCTTCATAAAGAGTCGGGTCCAGGCGCAGCGGAAAGCTTTTTTTAGCTGCCATTCGTGAATCGCACCGGCATTAATACAATGTGCTCGTGTTGATGACCGGCTGGGCGGAACGGTCGGATACGACGGCAACGAGAAGATTGTTGATCATAGCGGCTTTCCGTTCGTCGTCCAGGTCGACGACATTGTCCTTTTGCAGCCGCTCGATCGCCATTTGGACCATCGTAACGGCGCCGTCGACGATTTTCTCGCGGGCGGCGATGATGGCTTCGGCTTGCTGACGCTGCAGCATCGCGCTGGCGATCTCCGTCGAGTAGGCCAGGTGGGTGAGGCGCGACTCAATGACCTTTACCCCGGCGATAGACAATCTGTTCTGGAGTTCAGCCGTAAGCTCGACGGCAATCTCCTCCGTATTGGCGCGCAGGGAAAACCCGGTACCGTCGGGCTGATCGTAAGGATATTTGCTGGCGACGTGGCGCAGCGCGGTTTCACTTTGAATTTCCACGAAGGTTTCGTACTCATCCACTTCAAAGAGCGCCTTGGCGGAATCGACCACCGAGAACACGACGACCGCGGCGATCTCGATCGGATTCCCGTTCACGTCATTCACTTTCAGCTTGGCGCTGTTAAAATTGCGAACGCGCAGGGAGACCCTTTTGCGGGTGGAGAAAGGCACGGCCAGATAAAACCCGCTCTTCCGGATGACGCCAAGATAGCGTCCGAAAAAAGTGACGACATTCGCCTGGTTCGGCTGGACAATCGTTAGCCCGGTCAGCAGCGCGAAGCCGATCACGCAGGCCAGAATGCCGGCAATCATGGGCAGGGCGAGCTCCAGCGAGATCAGGTAAGCGCCCGAGCCCAGCAGGGCGAGGATGACTAACACGGCGAAGAACCCGTTCACGCATGATAATTCCTTTTCCTTCATAAAAAACACTCCTCTACGACACATATTATTTTGATATTTATATGATATCACTTTTAGAATATATTGTAAATTGGTAAATCAAAAAACGGGCACCCCGCCTATTCCGGCAGGGTACCCGTTTATGGAGCGGCATCCGTTCAGCTGATCCACGTCATTTCGGATTTGGCAACGCTCCAAGCCTCGTCTTTAAGCTCCAGCGTAATTTTTGCCCCGATGGCTCCCGTACCCGACCGGTACTTGGAGCCTTCGATCACGGCGTAATCCTCGCCGAGCTCCACTTTTTCAATCTTCAGCAGAACGCCTTGCAGCACCATCGTCTCTTTGAATTCGGGCTCTTCTTTTTTCAGTTCCTCCATCGTGGTATCGCGGACTTCAACCTCCCGAAAAGCAAAGGATTCGAGGATATGCCGCCGATCCGCATCGGTTAATTGCTGAAGGTCGCTGAGATCGAGGGCGATGTACTTGATGTCCGAATTGAGCGCTTCATCCATGGGAAACATCGCTTCAAAAGCAAGCCGATACAGTTCGCCGGCCGATCCGCGCATTTCCTGTTTACCGTCAGAAGGAGTCGTCTCCGCGTCCTCACCGGCGGCTTCTTCCGTATTCGGCTGCGGCGGACTCTCCGATTGACCGGGGGGCGCCGCCGCCTCGGCTGCGGGTTCGGCGGTCTTTCCGGCTCCGCAGCCGGCGATGACAAGCCCTAACCCCAACAGGCAGACCACCGCTTGAACACGCTTTAGGGTCACTGTCAGATCCCTCCTTTTTAGGATAGACGCTCGGGGAGTGTGTAAAGTTGCTTTTGGCTGCGGCCGCCGGGCCTACAAGCCGGCCACGATGCCGGCAAGACGGGCGATCCCGTCCTCCAGCTCTTCCAGAGAAGCGTACGAGTAAGACAGTCTGAGGCAGTTGCCGGCTTCCCGGTCATACAAATGTCCGGGGTTAATGAGAATGCCCTGCTTCAAGGCGGTATCGAACAGCTTGCGCGGGGCCGCCGCCCGCCTTAAGCGTAGCCATACGTAGAAGCCTCCGGCGGGCACGTTCCAGTCGGCCAGCCCGGTAAAATGCCGCTCCAGCGCATCGAGCGCGATGCGTCTGCGATGCCGCAAAGCGCCGCGCAGGCGGTCGAGATGTTCGTCGTAGAGGCCGCTGGACAGCCACTCCGCCGCCAGCCACTGCGAAATGGCGCTGGAGCCGTAGTCGCTCTGCATTTTGATGTCGGCGAGGCGCTCAATGACCGGCTGGGGGCCGGTGATCCAGCCGATGCGCAGACCGGGGCTGAGCGTTTTGGACAGGCTGCCGAGGTAGAGGACGCTGCCGCCGGAATCCCCGGCTTTCAGCGGAGCCGGGGGCGGCTCGTCCAGCCACAGATCGCGGTAGACGTCGTCCTCCAGCACCGGCAGGCCCGCCGCCTGGCAGGCTTCCAGCAGCCGGGCGCGGCGGGGCTCGCTCATCACGGTCCCCGTCGGGTTATGGAACGTGGGGATCGTATACAGCAGCGAGCCGCCGTACTGCCGGGCGTAAGGAGCGACCAGTTCGGGGCGTAGCCCCTGGTCGTCCATCGGCACGCCCTGCAGCCGCATTCCGGCCGATTGGAACACGGGCACGGAGTACAAATAGGACGGCCGTTCGAGCAGGATCACGGATCCGCGCCGCAGCAGGCCGACCGAAATCAGCTGCAGGGCCTGGAGCGCGCCGGAAACGATCAGGATCGATTCCGGGGAGACGGCCAGGCCCTGGCTCTTTAAGCGGGCTGCGACAATCCGGCGCAGCCCGGGGTCGCCCTTCGGCTCGCCGTAGCCGAGCTCGGGGACGCGGTCCGCCATCCGCTCCAGGAGGCGGCCCATCTCCGGCCTCGGCAGCAGCTCGGGCGACAGCTCGCCGGTGCCGAGGCGGAGGATGCCGGGGCGGAACTCCGCCCGGTTGATCTCCTGCACGGCCGGCAGGTTGGGACGGTGAATTCCGGCGTTGACGTAGGAATTCCAGTCCGGCGGCGGGGCGGAGGTAAGCACGCCCCACGTCCGGTTCGCGACGCGCGTCCCGCCGCCGCGTCCCGTCTCGATCATGCCGGCGGCGGCGAGCTCGTCCATCGCGGTCACCACGGTGCTGCGGTTGACGCCGAAGCTCTCGGCCAGTGCGCGCTGGGACGGAATCCGCGTCCCGACCGGCCATTCGCCGCCGGCGATTTTATCGCGGAGATATTCGACGATTTGCGTGTGCAACGGAACCCCGGAACGGCGGTTCGGCTGCCATGGGGCAGGTTCCACGAAGATCAGCTCCTTTTTTGATAAAGAGGGTGAAAATGGGGGCAGGGGCACAACGGCAGAATGAAGTTCCTTACATTATACAGTTTGGTTGGTTTAATATCCATCCAAATGGATGGAGCCAGATCGCCGCCAAGCGGTTACAATAGCTAGGGGTCCATGATCCCGGGAGGATACCCAAGAAAGAGTTAGGGGGAGTACAGAGATGTCGACGGCGTTTATTCACGGTTTTGTCCTTGCCTTTGGCCTGATTTTGCCGCTGGGAGTTCAAAACGTCTTCATATTTAACCAGGGGGCATCGGGGAAAAGATGGACGCGGGCCCTTCCCGCGGTCATCACCGCTTCCGTGTGCGATACCCTGCTGATTCTGTTGGCCGTCCTGGGGGTATCCCTGATTGTGCTCACGCTGGAATGGCTAAAAGTGATCCTTTTTATCGGCGGGGCCTGCTTTATGGTTTACATGGGCTGGTCAATCTGGAAAAGCGCCCCTTCGGGCCGGACCGAAGAGAGTTCGGGCCTGCCCGCCAAAAAGCAGGTGCTGTTCGCCCTGTCGGTGTCCCTGCTTAATCCGCACGCGATTCTGGATACGGTCGGCGTGATCGGAACCAGCTCTTTGAGCTATGAAGGAGGAGGGAAGGCCGTTTTTGCCTTGGCGGCTATTCTTGTTTCCTGGCTTTGGTTCGCCGGTCTGGCACTGGCGGGACGGCTCGTCGGCGGATTGAACGGAAACGGTACGCTGCTTAAGCGGATCAACCGGATTTCGGCCTTGGTGGTGTGGGGCATGGCGGCATACTTACTGTTCGGGCTCCTTGGGACTAGTACGTTTTAAAAGGAATAGAGGGCCTGGGCCTGTCTCCATGCGGGGGCAGGTTTCTTATTCTTGCTGGGATGGCAAATAGCTTCATTGACATACATCAGGGGGAATAATAATATAAGACCAGATGTATTATACCCCCTTGGGGTATTATATAACTTTTGGGGAGGTCATGAACATGAGAATATTGCTGATTGGTGCCAGCGGGACGATCGGAAGCGCCGTTTGCGAGGAGCTCGGGGCGCGTCACGAGGTAATTACAGCGGGGAGGAACGGGGCTGATGTCATCGTTGACATCACATCGCCGGATAGCATAACCGCTATGTACCAAGAGGTTGGGAAGGTGGACGCAGTGGTCAGCACGGCGGGAAGTACTTATTTCGGGCCGCTGACCGAACTTACGCCGGAGAATAATGAGCTTTCCATTGAGAGCAAGTTAAAGGGACAAGTCAATTTGGTACTGCTCGGTCATCCTTATGTCAACGATCGCGGCAGTTTTACTTTGACAACGGGGATTATTATGGACGATCCGATCGTTGGCGGCGTGTCCTCGGCCATGGCGGGGGGAGCGATCAAAGCATTCGTTACGGCCGCGGCGATTGAGATGCCGAGAGGAATCCGGATTAACAACGTAAGCCCTAATGTGGTTGCTGAATCCATCGGGACCTATGGCCCGTACTTTCCCGGCTTTGATCCCGTTCCCGCAAGCAAGGTCGCTTTGGCTTTCCGAAAAAGTGTCGAGGGCGGACAAACGGGGCAAACTTACACGGTTTACTAGTGGCGATTTAGTCCGAATTTGCTCCTTTATGGAGGAATAGCGGCTTGGCTCAGAGCCTCATTCTTGCGTAAAACCGGCCAAAACTTGATTATTGGGCAGTCCGGCGGCGCTATGACCCCCTTGGTGCCGAAATCGGGCCGAAAAGCGGCCCCAGAGGCAGCCTTAAGCCGCTATCTCAACAAGCGGCTAGTGCCCCAACTATCAGACAACCTGGGTAACATCGAAATTCCTGCAAATCTACATGTTTTTTTGTAGTTGGGAACAGAAATTTCAAAATTCCTGCAAATCTGCAGGAATTTTCGACGAAACCGGCTCGTTTCTCGAAAAACACTAAAAATGCCTGCAGATTTGCATCTTTTTTCGCATCTCCTCGTGAATTGGCTTAAAATACCTGCAGATTTGCATCTTTTTGAGTCGGAAGGGTTGAAGGTTGAGAGATTGTAAGGGCGGAAGGTGGGAGTTTGGGCTGAAGTGCAGGTAATGCGGGATAGTTTTTGGATATTTCTAGTAGTTCTGGTAGTGCAGATAGTGCCGGAAGTGCCGGAAGTGCTGGTAGTGCTGGTAGTGCTGGTAGTGCTGGTAGTGCCCATAGTGCCGATAGTTCTAGTGGTTCTGGAAGTACTCAAAGTACTGAAAGTGCTGAAAGTGCTGAAAGTGCTGAAAGTGCTGAAAGTGCTGAAAGTGCTGAAAGTGCTGAAAGTGCTGAAAGTGCTGAAAGTGCTCTAGGCACCTGGATCGCCGTGGGCTAACAAAAACAATGCGGATGTCCGTGGCGAGAGACTGCGTACTTATCGAGAACCTAATTGTGGGCAACCGATTTAGCCTGCTCAACCGGGGCGAAAGTCATCATGACAAATGGCCACAAGGGAATTTATACGCTTAGTCCTAATCGTTTCCCTCCTTGCTTACTTTAATCATGATGGTCGTGATTCTTCCTGCGGGATTGACCGGGTCTTAACGAAACTCTTTACATACCCAGGGGGAGTATGGTATATTGATGATATCGAAATAAATTAATGATCGTAATCCGTTCTTTAAAGCATAATAGCACAAATATGTTTTCTATTTACCCCCTGGGGGTATATGAGGAAGGGGAGTTTGATAATGGGTAACGGCGAGGGTTTAAAACAACAACAAACCACCTTACAGATTACAGGAATGACATGCGCGGCGTGCGCCAATCGGATCGAAAAGGGGTTAAGCAAGCTGGAGGGAGTTTCTCAAGCCACCGTGAATTTTGCGCTCGAACAGGCCGCGGTGACGTTTGATCCGACGAAGACCGATCCGTCGCAAATGGAACAGAAGATACAGGCGTTAGGCTACGGCACGGTTGGAGAGTCCGCGGATTTTCAAATCATGGGCATGACTTGTGCCGCCTGCGCAGCGCGAATTGAAAAGGGCTTGAACAAAATGCCGGGGGTTTCGAAGGCGACCGTGAATCTGGCTTTGGAGACGGCGCATGTCGAATATAATCCGGCAGAGGTTACCCCGGCCGATATGATTCAGAAGGTTGAAAAAATCGGCTACAAGGCGGCGCTTAAAGGCGAGAAAAAAGAATCCGGGGATCATCGGCAACAAGAGATCAAACGCCAGAAACTTAAACTGCTGGTTTCGGCGCTGCTGTCTTTTCCGCTGCTCTGGGCGATGGTCAGTCACTTTTCATTCACTTCGTTCATTTGGCTTCCCGACCTGTTTATGAATCCGTGGTTCCAATTCGCGCTTGCCACGCCGGTCCAGTTTATTATCGGCCGACAATTCTATATCGGGGCCTACAAGGCGCTCCGGAACGGCAGCGCAAATATGGATGTCCTGGTTGCGCTCGGCACTTCGGCCGCCTATTTCTATAGTCTCTATCAAACGATAGAAACGATAAATGCCCATGGGCATCATCAAGTCGACCTTTATTATGAAACCAGCGCCGTATTGATTACCTTGATTTTGCTGGGCAAGCTTTTTGAAGCACTTGCCAAGGGCAGATCTTCGGAAGCCATCAAGACTCTGATGGGCTTGCAAGCCAAAACCGCCACCGTGATCAGAGCGGGGCAAGAGATGACCGTGCCGGTCGAACAGGTTTTGGTTGGTGACGTTGTTGTCGTGAAGCCGGGGGAGAAGATTCCCGTGGACGGCGAGGTCGTAAGCGGTACTTCCTCCGTGGATGAGTCGATGTTGACCGGGGAGAGCATTCCGGTGGAGAAACGCGCGGGGGATAAGGTGATCGGTGCAACGATCAATAAAAACGGGATGCTGCAGATTAAGGCGACCAAAGTGGGCAGAGAAACAGCGCTTGCGCAAATCATCAAAGTGGTTGAAGAGGCGCAAGGCTCGAAAGCTCCGATCCAGCGGGTGGCCGACGTCATTTCGGGGATATTCGTCCCGATCGTCGTAGGCATCGCCGTCGTGACTTTTTTAGTATGGTATATTGCGGTGGAACCGGGAAGCTTCGCGAGTGCGCTTGAGAAGGCTATCGCCGTCCTGGTTATCGCCTGCCCGTGCGCCCTTGGTCTGGCAACCCCAACCTCGATCATGGCCGGTTCGGGCCGTGCCGCCGAACTCGGGATTCTCTTCAAAGGCGGCGAGCATTTGGAGGCCACGCATCGGATCGATGCGATCGTCCTGGATAAAACAGGAACCGTGACCAAAGGAAAACCGGAACTGACCGATGTCATCATTGAAAACGGAATGGAGGAACTGACATTTTTAAGGCTCGTCGGTGCGGCGGAGAAAAACTCCGAGCATCCGTTAGCTGAAGCCATTGTCGCGGGTATTCAGGAAAAAGGGGTCGAGCTGCCGCAAACGGAGCAATTCGAGGCGATTCCCGGTTATGGAATCCGCGCGATTATCGGCGGGCTTGAGCTGCACATCGGCACCAGAAAGCTGATGCGGAAGTTTGGTATCCAGGCCGAGAGCGCATTTGATAAGATGAATCGATTGGAGGAGTCGGGAAAAACGGCCATGCTCGTCGCCGTAGAGGGTCGGTACGCCGGCATGGTAGCCGTAGCGGATACGATCAAAGAGACGTCCAAAGAAGCGGTGAAACGCCTGAAAAATCTCGGCATCGAAGTCATTATGATTACCGGCGACAACGAACGGACCGCGAAGGCCATTGCGGCACAGGCGGGAATCGGCAAGGTATTGGCGGAGGTTCTGCCTGAGGGCAAGGCCGCCGAGGTCAAGAAGCTTCAGGAATCCGGGAAGAAAGTGGCGATGGTCGGAGACGGCATAAATGATGCCCCCGCTCTAGCTACGGCCGACATCGGCATGGCGATCGGAACCGGTACGGATGTGGCGATGGAGGCGGCGGACGTCACGCTCATGAGAGGGGACTTGAACAGTATTCCGGACGCTATTTTTATGAGTAAAAAGACGATGTCGAACATTAAACAGAACCTGTTCTGGGCCTTGGCCTATAACGTCATCGGAATCCCCGTCGCGGCGCTTGGATTCCTGGCCCCATGGTTAGCCGGGGCAGCCATGGCACTGAGTTCGGTATCCGTCGTGCTAAATGCCTTAAGGCTGCAAAGAGTGAAGTTGTGAGCGAGGGGCGGGAAAAGCGGCACTATCAGGAACAGTAGGTAAAGCAGGAACAGCAGGAAAAGCGGCCTTTTGGGGCCGTTTTTCCTGCTTTTTTGGCCCGATTCGGCTCTATGGCAATAATAGCGGTCAAAAAACGCCATGGTCTTATTTCCTGTGGCGGGTTCCAATAATCAGGTTTTGAATCCGAACTGGGCGCGATTTTTGCCGGAGTTCCCTGTGAAATAAGTTTGTTTGATGGAGCGATAGATGGGCGAAAGCGGAGGTGCTTTCATCTACAGCATCATAAATTTTAAATATAAAAAATAAGATTGACATTCATCCAGGAACTCTTTATGATTTAAACAAACGTTTTAAACGATTGTTTAAGGAGCTGGAAGAGAAAATGAAAAAAAGTCTTCAGGCGTATCTCAAAGCGCCGCAAACCAAAATCGGAATCATCACGGCGTTGATGTTTCAAGTTATTTTCAGTTTAATCTGGATGACCGCTTACGACGGGGTCAACGAACGGGTGAGTTCGTTTCAAATCGCCGTGGTCAACGAGGATGGGGCGTTTGGCGAAAAGCTGGTCGGCGGGCTGCGGCAATCCGTCCCGTTTGCCTGGGAGACGGGCTTGACGGCTGACGAGGCGAAGCGAGCCTTGGAGGACCGGGAAGTCCAGATGATCATGACGATCCCCGAAAAATTCGGTCAAACGCTGCAAACCCCGGGGCAAGCGGGTACGCTCCAATATACGATCAACGGTTCCAACGCCTCCATGGTCAAGTCCGTGATGGAGAACGCGGCGGCAAGAATCACGGAGTCGTTGAACCGGCTCGTATCCACTCAAGCGATCCAGACGGCGTTTCAGGAGATGGCCTTACCGGAGGCTCAGGCCGGGCAGCTCGCACAAGGCTTGTCGACCAAAGTGGCCTCGCAAGTTGACGTCGTTCATCCCATCGACGGTATGAACAACCAAATGGTCCCGATGATGTTGGTATTGGCTTCTTTTGTCGGCTCGATGATTATGGGCATGAACCTGCAGCAGGCGGCGGCCGGAATGAATCCGGGCATCTCGGGCGGAAGCCGGTTTGCGGCGCGTGTCGTCCTCAACGTGGGTGCGTCCTTGCTTGTTTCGCTGGTGGGGACATCGCTGGTCTTCGCTTTGGGCGGGCAAGCGGAGCAGGGATTCTTTGTATTTTGGATGTTCCAATCGCTGCTGGTGCTGACGTTTCTGTTCTTTACGCAGATGTTCCTGCTGCTGTTCGGTATGGCCGGGATGCTGTTCAATATCGCGGGGCTGTCGCTTCAACTGGTCTCCTCCGGCGCCATGGTGCCGCGTCAGCTTCTGAGCGGTTTCTATCAAGCCGTAGGGGATTACCTTCCGGCTACCTACGCCGTTGAAGGGTTGATGAATGTGCAATTTACCGGGGCCGGCGGAGCGGTCGCTTCAGACATGCTTCGTCTGGCCGTCATCATGGGGGTCAGCCTGGCCATCGGGTTGACGGCGGAGATGGTAAAAGGGCGCAAACGCGGCCCGGCGAAGGAATCGCAGGTTCTCGTCAAGCCTGGAACGGTTGTTCAAGACTAGCCAACTATAACTTGCCGCGCGCCCGTCCTTGCGAACCGGTGATGAAAGTTCCATAATGGGTCTAGAATAGTTAAGGGGTCGAGGGTATGGAACAGGCTGAAACAGACGTGAAAATCCGAATTTTGAAGTCGGCCAAGCGCTTGTTCGCCAAGCAGGGATTTGAAGGGACGAGCGTCCGGCAAATTTGCGAGGAAGCCGGAGCGAATGTGGCGCTGGTATCTTATCATTTCGGAGGCAAGGAGAAGGTGTTCCGGGCGATCTTCGAGCACTTTTTTCCCGGCACTCCGGAAGCTTTCAAAGAGAATGAGGCCGTCCTGGCCGATCCCGTCGAAGGGCTGCGGCTCATCGCCTGGGAAATCGTAAAATTCACGATGCAGGAAAAGGAGCTGAGCGACATCGTGCAGCAGGAACTGACGCTCCAGTCTCCGCGGCTCGGCGTCGTGTTCTCGTTCCTGAATCCGGTCTGGTTGACGGTGAAGGATCTGTTGGTCCGCGGCAAGGCGCGGGGAGATTTTCGGTATGAATCACTGACCTCCGCGCTGCTGATGGTGTTTGGCGTGGCTTTATCGCATAAAAGATTTGGCAATCTGGAACATCTGGCCGATCTCCGTGAGGAGGATTTCGCGGAGAACTACCCGGAGCAGGCCGTCCGGTTTATTATGTTGGGATTGGGAGTGAAAGCGAATGAATGAGGTCATGTCTCTGCTGAAAAATCATCGTTCGATCCGAAAATACAGCGACCGCCCGGTTGGCCGGGAACAAGTGGAGGAAATCGTCGCAGCCGCCCAGATGGCGTCCAGCTCCAGCAATGTTCAGGCCTACAGCGTTATCGCCGTCACCGAACAAGCCGGGAAGGACAAGCTGGCGGAATTATGCGGGAATCAGGGTTATATTTCGGAATGCCCGGTATTTTTGGTTTGGTGCGCGGATCTGTCCCGGCTGAAAGCGGCGGCGGAACGCCATCTGCCGGCGGGAGCCGAAACCTATGAGTCCTCGGTGGAGAATTTTATCGTAGCGACGGTCGATGCGGCCTTGGCGGCCCAGAACGGCGCGGTCGCCGCGGAATCGATGGGGCTCGGCATCGTGTATATCGGCGGCATCCGCAACCGGAGCCAGGAGGTGGCCGAGCTGTTAAGCTTACCGCAGCTGGTCTACCCCGTCTTCGGCATGTGCGTCGGCTATCCGGACCAGGAGCCCGGGCTGCGGCCCCGTTTGCCTTTGGAGGCGGTTTTACATTGGGAAGGCTATGACGCAGAACGTTCGGAATCAGGTGTAAAAGCCTACGATGAAACGATGGTGAAGTATTTGCGGGAACGGACCGGCGGCATGAAGGACACCCCTTGGTCCGTTTTGATGGCGGAGAAGCTCGCGCAGCCGGCCCGGCTTCATATGCGGGAATTTTTGCAGCGGCGCGGATTCGGACTGAAGTGAGCGGGAAACCTCCTGTGATTTCAACCTGCTTCAAGGCATACTTGCCTTTGAGTCTCGCGGTTGAAAGACACGGGAGGTTTTTTCGTAATTAGCGGGAGCGCATCCCGCAATCTGAAGCTTATTACTCCCCGGCCTATCCCGATATGTCGCCGGAGACGGGGGCTGCGCGGAGCGTACGGGAGGCGCAATAAAGGATGGCAAATACGGCTCCGCTGAGCGTAAGCAGCCCCCCTCCAATCAGACCCAGCATCCGGGGGGACAGGACTTCCAGCAGTAGCCCGCCGAGAAACATCGCCGCCCCCATAATCGTATTTTGCAGCGCAGCCAGCGTACCCATAAATCTGCCCCGAATTTTTTCGGGGACGATCATCATCAGGATCGTCTGGTTGCAGGCGTTCCCGATGCCCGAACATATCGCCGTTCCCGCCAGCAGGAGCACCAGCAGACCAAACGATCCGCTTTGGCTGATCAGAATATGGCATATCCCCTCCAGCAGTAAGGTCAGCACCGCGGCGGCCTTGATTTGCCGGGCGAACCGCCCCGTCAGCGCGGAACCGGCGACGAGCCCGGCGCCAAGCGCTCCATACAGCAGCCCGATCCCGAGATCGCCCATGTGAAACACTTCCACCGCATAGACGCTGAGCAATATATTGAAGATGCCGTCCCCGATCGGCCAGACCGCAAAAATGAGCAGCATGAGCCGGAGGAAGGGGGAGCGGGCGAGAAGCCGGAAGGCGGCTGCGGCCGGCGTGCCGGCGGGGGCCGAAGCCTGTGCGCCGGCGGGGGCCGAAGCCTGCAGGGCGGCGCCGTCAGCGCTCTCGGCCGGGGCGGCCTGACCCGGGCCGTGGGCGCTGGTACCGTCGGGCGCAGCGCCGCGGAGCTGCGGCAGCCGGGCGAGCAGCAGGGCGGTGGCCAGAAAGGACAAGGCGTTGAGGAGGAATGAGACCTCGACGCCCAACAAGGCGGCCACGAACCCGCCGCTGATCGAACCCCCGATCAGCACGAGCCCGGTCATGACCTCCTCAAGGCTGTTGACTTGAAGCAGATGCTCTTTTCGGACCAGGCGGGGGATCGCCGACATGCGGGCGGGGGCATAGATGGCTTCTCCCGCGGACAGCAGAAAGGAGCTTACATAGATCAGCCATATGTCCGCAGGCTCGCGGACCAGCAGCGGAGTCAGGGCGAAAACGGCCCGGATCAAGTCCGTGGCGATCATTACCCGTTTTTTGGACAACCGGTCGGCGAGCATGCCGCCGAGCGGCCCAAAAATCAGGTAAGGAATGAGCCGGATGGCAAAGGTGATCCCGACCGCAAGGCCGGAACCGGTCAGCGACAGCACGAGGCCAAGCACGGCGACTTGGCTGAATCGGTCCCCCATGCCGTTCACGATCCCGGCCGCAAACAGTCTCGCGTAGTCTTTTTCTTTTCGCAGAACGGCCCAGGGGTTCATCATGATAGTTATCCTCCATAATCCAATGATTTTATTAATGTCTAATTTTATAAATATCTAATTAGTTGATGAAAAAAGAGACCAGGCAGGCTCCTGGCCGCATTATCCCGCATGATCTATATCTATCCTCGCGCCGGATGGCACGGCTCAAGGCTTCTCCCACAGTTCCGGCGGATTCAGCTCATAAATGCCGTCTTCCCGGTACATATACTGGTGCATAATAAATTCCCGGCGTATCGTGGCAAAATCCTCGTGGAATTTGAGAATGTATTCGTTGATCTCCTTCTCGGCGTATTTTCGGTGCGGCTCCAAGCCCTGAATCAAATGCTCCAGCACGATACGCTTCTTCTTTTGCTGAGCGGGCAAGTGCTTTAACCGGCCGTCTTTGGTAAAAAAGTTACGGAGTACCGCCATGCGGTCCAATGTTTTCTCACCCCCCGGATCCCCGCTTGCGTCGGCGCCTCCGTCTCCGACGGTTAAGATGGCCCGAGCCTGCAAAGCGAGGCTTTTTTCGTTGAGATAAAAATAAATCGTGTTCTTATCCCGGCGTTCGTAGATCAGGTCGGCTTCCCGCAATTTGGTCATATGGTGGGTTACCGTGGGCGGCGAGACCCCCAACTTGCCCGCCAAAGCTTGCCCGTGAAGCGGGCCGTTCTTAAGAAGCGCGATGATCCGGATTCGCGTCACGTCGCCTACCGTTTTATGAAATTGAACGATGCGGTCGAGCTGCATTCGTTGGCCTCCTTTTTTGATATTCAACTAATTAGATATATGTCGAATTATTTCACGCGGAGCAGCGATTGTCAATAGACATCGCATGCTCAAGTTTTACTTCTATATCCGGTAAAAAGCCCGGGTGTTCTCCGTCAACCTGTCCGCGGCTTCTCCATAGGAGAGACCATGCAGCCGGCCCCAGGCCTGCGCTACCTCGCGGATCATGTCCGGCCGTGTAGGCTGTCCGGCAAAAGGCCCTTCAAAAGGCCAGGGGCCGTCGGTTTCCGCCATCACGAGGTCCTGCGGATAGTAGCGGGCCAGCGCGGAGATTTCGGTTTCATACAACAGATCGGGGGTAAAAGATATGAGGTATCCCCGCTCGGCCATCCGGCGAATCGTGGGCTTGGCGCCCTTGAACCAGTGGAAATGCGCCTTCGCGATGCCGTGCCGTTCCAGAAGATCGCAGGCCAATTCGGCGTCCTCGTAAACGGCGTGGAGCACGACCGGCTTATCGAGGCGCTTCGCGAGATCCAGCATACGGTCGAGGAAGGAGAGATACGACTCCAGGGGAAAAGCCTCCTTGGGCTCCCCGCGCTTTTTCATTTCCTGCCGGATGTAATAAGGCAACCCGATTTCACCTACCGCGACCATTCGGGAGGCATGGGCTTCCATCCATTGGAACAGCTTCCTTTCGGCTTCGGGCGAAGGAAGGGGCTGCTCCGGATGAAAGCCGAAGGCCGGGTGGATGAGTCCGGGGTACTGGTCCGCCAGAGCCAGGTTGCTCCGGCAGGAATCCAGGTGCATGGAGACGCCGATCAATCCTTCGATCCCTCGTTGTTGCGCTTCCCGCAGCAGATGGGTTCGTTCGGGCTCCTCATATAAATCCAGGTGGATATGGGCGTCAATCATCACGAATTTCTCCTTATCTGCGAAAAAGGATTTAAAAACTTCATTTTTAAGGGTATTATCACTTTATTCCTAGTCAGTTCGCAACTTTTGACCTATAATGTTAATGATGCATGACAGGACTTCCAAGTTTTAGGAGGCGTAAGCCGGTGAACGATTCCGACCTACATATTGAACGCTTAAATCTAAACCAAGACCCGGATGCCGCGATGTGGCTGCGCATACTGCTTCATAAGCACCCCGAAGTCTATTATCATTCTTCGCGGGTCGCCATGCTGGCCGAGAAAATCGCGGAGCCTCTTGAACTGAGTGATGAAGAAACGAGACAGCTGGTGAGAGGCTGTTTTTTACACGATATCGGAAAGTCGGTCATTCCCCGGGAGACTTTGACGCAAAGGGAGCCCTTCACCAGCAGCCAGTGGGATTTGATTAAGCAGCATCCGATCGTCGGTGCCAGGATGGCGGAGAGCAATCCGGGATTCTCCAAGGAAATCGTGCAGATCATTCGGCATCACCACGAAAGATGGGATGGCAGAGGATATCCGGACGGATTAAGCGGCGAGGAAATCCCTTTGGGCGCCCGCATCTGCGCGGTGATTGACGCGTTTGATTCCATGACCTCCAATAAGGTGTACCGTCGGAGCATTCAGGTGAGCGAAGCCAGGCTGGAGTTAATCCGATACGCCAATGTTCAGTTTGATCCGGACGTCGTGCATGCCATGGTCAAGCTGCCGATCGAGACATTAAGCATATTTTCACTCTGAATCCATTTATACATAATAGCTTAAAGGCCAAACGGACCGGGGAAACCGCGGTCAGTTTGGCCTCTTACGTTGTTCTTCTCTCATTTGCATGCCGATCTCTTTCTTGAGCCTCAAAAAAGCGGAATCCTCCGTCAGTTCCTCCCGGCGGGGCCGCGGAAAAGGGACCTCGATCCGGTGAATCACCCGGGTCGGTCGGTTGGAGAGCAAATAAATCGTATCCGACATCATCAGCGCCTCCTCGATGCTGTGCGTGATCAAGATGACCGAGCGGCGCCGGGCCTCCCATAAATCCAGCAGCCAGTGCTGCATCTCCGTACGGGTCAGTTCGTCCAGCGAGCTGAAGGGCTCGTCCAGGCACATTACTTCCTGGGGGGCCAGCAGCCCGCGGAGAAAAGCGGCCCGCTGCTGCATGCCGCCCGACAGCATGTGGGGATAGGCTTTCTCAAAGCCGCCGAGTCCCGCCTTGACCAGCCATTCCTTGGCTTCGGCGAGAGCTTCCTTGCCTGCGCCGCCCGAAATTTCCCGGGCCAGCAGCACGTTGTCGAGCGTAGTCCGCCAAGGGAAGAGGGCCGGCTTTTGCGGCACATAGCTGATTAGGCCCCGCTGCCCGGTGACTTCGGCTCCGCCCGCTATTACGCTTCCCGCATCGGGTTTCAACAGGCCGCCGATGACATGAAACAGCGTGCTTTTGCCGCAGCCCGACGGACCGATGATCGAAACGAATTCCCCCTTGGCCACGGCGAGGGAGACGCCGTCAAGGACGGGGAGGGTATTCCGCCGCTCGCGAAAAGAGAGGCGAAGCTCCCTGACCTCAAGAGCCGGCGACTGGGCCGGCGGCGGTTGGGTGAGCGGGGATTGGACTATATGCATCATTGCTTGGCACCTCCTTCTAGTTGTCGTCATTAGCCGGTTTATAGCGGACCAGCCATTTTTCCAGCAGAGCGATAATGGCGAACATAGCCAGGCTGACGGCCACGATGATGGCGATGGCCACGAAAATCCGGTCGGTGCGGAAGGAAGCCTTCTGCAGCATCATATAGTAGCCTATGCCTTTCTCGGCGCCGACCCATTCGGCGATGACCGCGCCCATGACGCTGTAGGTGGCGGCTATTTTGACGCCGGACAGCATGGAAGGGATCGCATGGGGGATCTCCAGCTTGCGGAAAATCTCGCTCCGGCTAGCCCCCGTCATCCGCATATAGTCGAGCATCACGCGGTCGGTTCGGGTCAATCCGTCCATCGCCGCCACGGCGACCGGGAAGAAGCAGACCAGCGTAATGACGATAATTTTGGGCAGTATGCCGAAACCGAACCAGATCATGAGCAACGGAGCCAGCGCGATGGTAGGCACATTCTGGCTGAGAATGATCAGAGGGTACAGCGATGATTTCAAAAACGGGACATAATGGAGCAAACAGGCCACAAGCAGGCCGAATCCCGTTCCGATCGCAAAACCGAGGATCATGAGTTCCAAGGTGGCCTGTGTATGCTCCCACAGTCCGGACGGGTTGGCGGCGGCTTCCCTGGCGATATCAGACGGGCTTGGGAGAATCCACTTTTCAATGTGAAACAGGGAGGTCGCCGTTTGCCACAGGAATAAAAACAGGATGACCGCCACTAAGGGCGGCCATGCATGGTTCCAGAGCCGGCGGAGCTTCATGGACGGTATTTCTCGGTCAGCTTGTCCATGCTGACGCCTTTCGGATTGAAAGAGATTTTAATCTGGGAAATAACGCCCGTACTCCCGAAATCGACAACGGCTTCATTCATTTGTTTCACGATAGAGAGCAGTTCGTCCAAATCGCCTTCCATGGTCGTTTCGAGCGGGTTGACCTGATATTTGACGCCGGAGGCCTGAATGACTTCGATGGCGCGGTCCACGTACGGAATGACATCTTCTCCGTTCGGGGTTTTGGGAATGATTTGAATGCTGAGCAGTGCGTTTGGCATACGGTTTCATCCTCTCCATGATCCAAATTGGTGGTTATGGGTTTCTTACTGATTATGATTCCGGCAAAAATTCGTTCGTAAACGCTTTGTCCGTGTCGAGCGGTTTTTCCAGCAATCCGCGTTCATGCATCCAGTCGGAGTAATTCTGCCAAACCTCACGCTTTTGTTCCCCCCAGCGGGCGGCATCCTCCTGGTACTTCGGGCTCAACCATTTTTGGCTGGCCACAACGAGATCTTTGTCCAGGTCAGGAACGGCTTTCAGCAGCATTTCCGCGGATTCCTCCGGATGCTCGATCGCATAGCGGTAACCTTTGGAGGTGGCGCGCATGAAGGCTTTGACCAGCTCGGGATCGTCCGCGATCGTCTTCTCGTTCGTCACGATGACCGGGGTGTAGTAATCCAGTTGTTTCGAATAGTCCTTCACATACTGCATATCCAGCGGTTCGCCGCGCAGTTCGGCTTCAATGCCGGTCCAGGCGTAGAAGATCCAGGCGAAATCGATGTCCCGTTTGACCGCGGTAAAATAATCGGCCTCTCCGATATTGACGAATTTAACTTTGCCGACGTCGGCCCCGCTTTGGTCCATAATCGATTTCATGACGGCTTCCTCGACCGGGGAGCCCCAGCCGCCGTAGGTTTTGCCTTCAAAGTCCTTCGGGGTCTTGATCCCCTTGTCGGCAGGCGCGGCAAAGCCCGAGGTGTTATGCTGGATGACCGCGGCGATGGAGACCAGCGGAACGCCCTGAATGCGCCCTTGAGTGACGTTCTCCTGCACGCTCACCCCGAAAGGCACCTCCCCCGACGCGACCATGGCGTCAGCGCCTCCGGCCCCTGGCAGAACGATATCCACGTTCAGCCCTTCTTCTTCGTAGTAGCCTTGTTCTTTGGCTACGTAAAGGCCTGTATGGTTGGTGTTCGGGCTCCAATCGAGCACGATTTTGACATCGCGCGGCTTTTCGGCCGTTTTCGCGCCGGATGCGGCTGAGCCGGTCTCCGCGGTTTTGCCGGCGTTCTGCCCGCAAGCCGTTAAAGTGAGCAGCAGGGCGCACAAGGCGAGCAGCGGCCAGGTTTTTTGCTTCACAGAAATTCTCTCCTTTGATATGGAATATGAATTTCCGCAGTCACGTTCATGTGAAGTTCCGAATAATCTGATATGGTGGCGTCCCCGTTCTTCTCCTGTCGGCACAAAAAAAGCGCCCCGGATCGGGACGCGTAGGTTCATGGAAAATGACAATAAGCCCATGCTAAAGCTTTCTTCCTACGCTGGCATTACCCAGATCAGGTTTAAGGGTCAGTATCTTGCGGGATACAATCTCAGCCGGCCTTTTCCAGCTCCCCTGAACTATAAACTGCGGATTACAATAGTCATTATAGACGCGGCCCCGGTTTATGTCCAGTTTTGGTAAAGGCTTTCTTTGGGATTTGCATTTTGGTTCGGAGGGGAGTATAATGAGATCAACTGAAGAATTAAGAAGTGATATTCACGTATTGAAAAGAGTGTCAATTTCTAAAATGAACTTTTTTCAATGTGTGAATTTTTTTATGTAAAAAAGGAGCATGTTAATCTTTAAACAGGAGGTAATTCACTATGGAAACTGGAACAGTAAAATGGTTCAACGCAGAAAAAGGCTTCGGCTTTATCGAAGTTGAAGGCGGAAACGATGTTTTCGTTCATTTCAGCGCGATCACAGGCGAAGGCTTCAAAACGCTTGACGAAGGCCAACGTGTACAATTTAACGTTGTTCAAGGCAACCGCGGACCGCAAGCCGAGAACGTCGTAAAACTGTAATGCAGGCATGGGCTGCTCTTAACGCGTGCGTTAAGAGCAGTTTTTATTTTTACCCAAACGGCATATAGTTTAAAGGTTGGGGATCTCGCCAAAGCCAAACTATAATCTAGGAGGTAACCATGAACTACCGTAAAAAAACGATTGAAGAAATTCCTGAGGAGAACACGCCGGTATGGTCTTGCATGAGTGAGGATTGCAACGGATGGATGAGGGATAACTTTGCGTTTAATTATGTTCCGGTATGTCCGTTGTGCTCCTCGGAAATGGCGAAAGGGATGAAGATGCTCCCGCAGCTGGTTAACACCAATGCCGTCAAAGTGGACCGGTAATTACGCTCCAACCTGATATAGCATGCGATCTAAAAGCCGCCTCCCGTGTAAATTCGGGGGGCGGCTTTTATGTTTTGGGGCGCGGGAGCTGGACGCAGCCTTGACCGGGGCGGCCAGCCTCCCTTTGGAGGCCGGGCAGGTGGATCAGGAAGGGCCTGTTTGGCCCGGCCGAAAAATTCTAACGGAAGCCATAGCGGCTATTTCGTCCTTTTAGGGCGCTTTCAGATTTTAACGGACGCAGTAGCCGCTATTTCGGAGAAACCGAGTCATTTCGGTGGGAAGTGGGGCAAATAGGCGCTATTATTTCCGTTAGAATTCCGAAAGTGCGGATTATTGCGAAATAGCGCCTATTATGTCCGTTAGATACCGTGACCGTTAGCGCCGCCGAGTGACGTACACGTTCATGCTTCGTCCGGCCCTAGGCCAAGAACCGGGAGGGTCGGGGAAGATCCGGAAAGGGTCCAGTCGGGCAGGTGAATCAGGTCAGGCAGGTGAATAAGGCCGGGCAGGTGAGTGAGGCTGGGCAGGTGAATAAGCGGGCAGGTGAATAAGGTCAGGCAGGTGAGTGAGGCCGGACAGGTGAATAGGCAGGGCAGGTGAATTAGCCAGGCAGGTGAATAAGACCGGACCCTCTTGGGCCCGGCCGAAAAAATCTAACGGAAGCCATAGCGGCTATTTCGTCCAAATGGGCCGTTTTCAGATTCTAACGGACGCAGTAGCCGCTATTTCGGAAAAAGTGAGTCATTTCGATGGGAAGTGGGGCAAATAGGCGCTATTATTTCCGTTAGAATTCCGAAAGTGCGGATTATTGCGAAATAGCGCCTATTATGTCCGTTAGAGACTGTGACAGTTAGCGCCGCCGAGTGACGTGCGTTCATGCTTGCGGTCGGCCCAAGGCCAAGAACCGGGAGGGTCCGGGAAGATCCGAAAAGGGTTCGGTCGGGTAGGTGAATTAGGCCAGGCAGGTGAGTGAGGCCGGACAGGTGAATAAGCGGGCAGGTGAATAAGGTCAGGCAGGTGAGTTAGGCCGGACAGGTGAATAATCGGGCAGGTGAATTAGGCCAGGCAGGTGAGTGAGGCCGGACAGGTGAATAAGCGGGCAGGTGAATAAGGTCAGGCAGGTGAGTGAGGCCGGACAGGTGAATAATCGGGCAGGTGAATAAGGTCAGGCAGGTGAGTGAGGCCGGACAGGTGAATAAGCGGGCAGGTGAATAAGGCCAGGCAGGTGAATAAGGCCGGACAGGTGAATCAGGCCGGGCAGGTGACCTGCGTTCATGCTTCGCGGCCGGCCGGGGAAGCGCGCGCCCGCCCAATCCAGCACGCTAAGCCCCGCTTCGCCCCTTCCAGTACAGGATCGCGAGTTGCGTGCGATCCCGGACTTCGAGCTTGCCGAGAATGTCGGTCACATAATTTTTGACCGTTCCCTCGCTCAAAAACAGCTGGGCGGCGATCTCCCTGTTGGACAAACCGTCGGCGATCAGGCGGAGCACATTGTGCTCGGTCGCCGTCAAGCCGGCGCGTTGGAGCCAGTCGTCGGCGGGAGGGGCGGGAGCGGGGCGCAGCAGACCGGTCAGCTTCCGCGCGATATCCGGGTGAATCAACATGTTCCCGCCGTGAACGGTTTTGATGCCCTGAATGATCCGGTCGGGCGGAATGTTTTTGAGCAGATAGCCGCTCGCCCCGTTGCGAAGCGCCTCCAGGATGAATTCATCGTCGTCGAAGGTCGTCAGCATGAGCACCGCGACGTCCGGAAAGAGCGACTTGATTCTTTTTGTTCCTTCTACTCCATTGCATTCCGGCATGCGGATATCCATAAGGACTACATCCGGCACCGTTCCGCCGGTCTGTAACCGCTCGGCGGCTTCGGCTCCGTTCCCCGCCGAACCGATCACTTCGATGTCCGGATCCATGCCGATGAGCAGGGTTAAGCTCTCCCGGATAAAAGGATCGTCATCCACAATAAATAAAGTTAAATTTGGCATATCGGGTCCTCCCCTATCGATGTCTTTTCTCTGATGATCCTGATCTATGTACCTTACCTGTATTCAACTCTGTTATCCTACTCCGGAACTTAAATGATCTCCGAGCGCTGCGTCACCGGTAGTTTTGTAATTACGGTAAACATCGGTTCAAGCACGACATCCAGGCTTCCGCCGGCCAAGGCGCAGCGCTCTTTCATCCCCTGCATGCCCATGCCGCCGGTTTGCGATGGTGGCACCTGGCCGGGAAGGGCGCCGTCGTTGCTTACGGCCATGGTGATTTCCCGGGTATCGTAGGCGATCACAATGTCGACCGTTTCGGGCCGGCCGTGTTTCAGCGCATTGGTGATGGCCTCCCGGGCATTTTTGTACAGAATCAGTTCCTGGCTCGGATACAGGGAACAGGGATCGCCTTCAAGCGTCAGCCGGGTGCGGACCCCGGTCTCCCTGCCGACCTCCTCCAGCATTTGTCGCAAAGAAAGGAGGCCTGCCGCTTCGCCGGCCGGTCTGATCCGACGAACGGCCGCCCGCATTTCATCGAGTCCGGAGGACAGCTGGTCACGGATTTGCAGCAGCAGGCCCATGCCTTTGTCCGGATCGCCGGGAATGACCTGCAGGGCGGCTTCCATCATCATTTTGGCCCGGATCAGACGGTGGCCGACCTCGTCATGCAGCTCCCGGGAAATCCGGTTGCGTTCCTCGGCCTGTGCGGCGCCTTCGACCTGTTTGGTGAAGACCAGCAGGCGGTTTCTCGCTTCGTCCAGTTCATAGTGTTTTTTACGCAAGGCATCGAATTGATGATCCGCATGCATTCTGGTCAAGGCGGACTCCCGCAGGAGGGACAGAAGGACGGCGAAGGCAAGCATCATCAAATTGCCCGTGACGATCCATTCCAAGGGTTGGTCCCGCACGGCGTAGTTGAAGGCCAGCAGGTGAAAGCCGGCCAGCGTAAATCGCAGCCCTGGACGCGGGAGTTGGAAGTACAGCAGCACCGGACTCGCGGCGACAATGTTGATCATACCGCCATAGACATGGGCGAGCCATGACGCGTACAAGATTAATACGGCGGAGAACCCCGTCAGCGGTGCTTCCCTGGAGACGAACCGGGATGCCGCAAAAAGGTTAAGCAAGATCAGAACCTGCAACAGGTACCTACCGTAGCCCTCCTTATCGGGCAGTACATAAATATGAAAGAAGCATGGAATCAAGGTAAAGCCGAGGATGAAGATGAACAGGGTTTTTTTGGGCATATCATTCCAGTCCTTATATTCGGGATTCCTTCGGATTTCGCTGGCTCAATTATAGCACGAACCTGCTTGGGGGATAGGCGGGCCGGCGCGAATTTGGATAGGAGGTGACTTTTGTCACCCTCAGGTCATGACGATCCGTACCTTCACCGGGAAGACGGGGCTGATACAATTAAAGTCAAGAAAAGGCAACGACACAGGAAGGTAGGGAGACGCATGGCATTGGTTGAAGTGAAGGACGCGATAAAGCGTTATGGAGATAAGGTGTCTGTTGATCACCTAAGCTTAACGATTGAAGAGGGGGAAATTTTCGGGCTTCTCGGTCCCAACGGCGCGGGAAAAAGCACGACGATCAATATGATGGTCGGTTTGCTGCGGATGGAACAGGGAGATATCCGTATCGACGGCCTTTCGGTCAAGGAAAGACCGCTTGAGGTCAAACGGAGAATCGGGCTGGTGCCGCAGGATCTGGCGCTTTACGAGTCGATGCCCGCCGCCGACAATGTGGCTTTCTTCGGCAGATTGTACGGGCTGCGCGGGCGGGAATTAAAAGCGCGGGTAGCGGAGGCGCTGGCCTTCGTCGGTCTGGAGGACCGGGCCAAGGAACTGCCGAAGACTTTTTCCGGCGGTATGAAGCGGCGGCTAAACATCGCATGCGCGATTATGCATCACCCCAAACTGATTATCATGGATGAGCCGACGGTAGGGATCGACCCGCAGTCGCGTAATCATATTTTGGAATCGGTCAGAGAGTTGAACCGGATGGGCTCCACCGTCATTTACACGAGTCATTACATGGAGGAAGTCTCGGCGATATGCGACCGGGTAGCCATTGTGGATCAGGGGCATGTCATTGCTTGCGGAACGCAGGAGGAGCTGCGTGAACGGGTTTCCGGCGAGGAGAAGATCAAGATGAGAGCGACGGGAATCCGGGAAGAGGTTCTCGCGGAGCTGCGGATGCATCCCAGAATCACACGAGTGCTTCATCAGGAGCAGGAACTTGAGCTGTATACCCCTTCTTCGCAGAACGATCTCCAGGATATTTTGTACATCTGTGCCAAGCATGACGCCGTCATCCATTCCGTGGTTTGCGAACAACCGACGCTGGAGACGCTGTTCCTGAACCTGACCGGGCGCAAGCTGCGGGACTAGGGGGGATTAGCATGAGATTAACGACGATCATCGCGTTTGAAGTTCGAAAACTGATTCGGGCAAGGGTTGTGCTGTTCAACTTGTTTCTTCTTCCCTTGCTGCTGATCTTCATCTTGGGAAACGCCCTGTCGCCGATGTTCAATTCGGGCGGGGATCAGACTCTGGAGCAAGTCAGCGTCCATCTGGTGAAATCCACGGCGGAAGGGGGGCCGGATCTGGGGCTGGAAGCCTTTCTGAGCAATCCCGAAATCAAGGAGACGCTGCGTGTCGACCCAGCGGCGAACCGAGCCGAGGCCGAGGCGTCGCTTCGTTCGGGCAAAAGCGATTTTGCCGTTGTGATTCCGGAGGATTTCGAAGCAAGGGTAACCCGGGGGGAAACTGCCGAATGGGAGTATATTTTGGGCAAGGATCAGACCAAAAATCACGTGGCGGAAATGATTTTCGACGCCTATCTGGATGAAGTGAACCGGATGCAGGCCTCAGCGATCGTACTCGGACCGGATGCCGTTACCGCGGCGATGAAACAGGTCCAGCAGGCGGAGAACTCCGGGTTTGTGGAGATGGCGCCGCTCAGTGAACACGGGGCATCCTTTTCCGCTTTTCAATACTACGCCGTCTCGATGCTGATCATGTTTCTTCTCTACTCCGGGCTCATGGTCAACGAGAGCCTGCGGAGCGAAATCAACAACCGGACTTTGTACCGTTTGGGGTCCATGCCGATCGGCGGGCTGTCGATTTTCGCGGGGAAAATCATAGGGAACGGGCTGGTCACATCGCTGCAGGCGGCCGTGATTATATTCGGCACCTCCTGGCTCTACGGTGTGGAATGGGGAAATCATCCGTTCTATCTGGCGGCGATTTGCGGATTGGTTATTCTCTGCTCCATGATGATCGCCGTGATCGCTTCCCTTTGGTGCAAGTCGGGGGCGACCGCCGGAACGCTGGTCCAAATCATCGCGGTGATCATGACCTTTTTAAGCGGAGGTTTTCAGCCGATTCCGGTGGATCTGATTCAGCGGCTCGGAGACTTTACGATCAACCATTGGGCGATGCAGGGGTTGCTCCGCATCATGCTGGGGGCCGACCCGGCGTTGATAGGCCATCATATTCTGATACTCGGCATATTCGGCGGCGTCCTGATGCTGATCGGCATAATTACGTACCGGAAGGTGGGCTACCATGAATAGTTTGACCATAGCCTGGAATATGATCAGGCAGACCGTCGGGACCAAAAAGGGAATTATCATGCATATCCTTCTGCCCTGCATCGTGATTTCCCTGGCCGTTTCCTTGTTCGGACAAGAGCGGACCTTCGGCGTTCAAATTGTGTATGTCAATGAAGACAACGGTAAGGCCGGCGCCTATTTGCTGGAGGAGCTGGCCGCGAAACCGGATTATTCGCTGAAGGA
The DNA here is from genome assembly GCF_008084145.1 of Paenibacillus faecis. GTDB lineage: Bacteria > Bacillota > Bacilli > Paenibacillales > Paenibacillaceae > Fontibacillus > Fontibacillus faecis. Next base: position 635,837 of record NZ_VSDO01000004.1, read on the forward strand.
AGCGGAGAGCGAAGAAGCATTGCGGGAAGAGGTTACCGAGAATCGGGCGGCGGCCGGCTTTATTATCCCCTCCGGCTTTACGGACTCCCTTTTGGCCGGGCAAAAACCGAAGCTGTCCATGTTTGAATTAAAGGTGAGCGAGGGCACGTACACGCTTAAGCTGACTTTGGAAGAGCTGGTGCGGGGAGCGGCGTCCACGGCAGGACTGGTGTCATCGGCACAGGCTCAAGACATTCGGGAAGCTTTCGGCGCGGTTCTGAACCAGACGAAGAAACACGCCGTCAGCCCCTCCAAGACCGACCTTCAGCTGTATCCGAAGCCGGGGTTGAATGTAGTGACCGGCTTTACCCTGATGTTTCTGATGAATCTGGTAGGGAGCACCGTCAGCAAAATCTTGGAGGAGCGCCGTCGCCGGACGATGGCCAGGATGTTCAGCGCGCCGGTTAGAGCCTGGGAAATTACGCTGGGCCATTTTCTGGGCAGCTTTACCGTCGGGAGTTCCCAAATTGCCCTTGTGCTGATCTTCAGCGGCTATGTACTGAAATACGACTATGATGTACCGCCGCTGCTTCATTTTATCGTGCTTGCCGCCTTTATGCTCGTAGCGATGGGCATCGCCAGCGCGGTGGCGGGAATCATGCGGAATCCGCAAAATGTCGGGATGCTGAACAGTCTGATCATCACGCCGACCTGCATGCTCGGGGGCTGCTTTTGGCCGATCACCTATATGCCCGATTTCATGCAAAAGGCCGCGAATTTCGTGCCGCAAAAATGGGCGATTGAAGCTATCGAGAAACTGTCGGTGGGAGGGGGGCTTCACTCCATTACCTTACCGCTCCTGATTTTGGGTTTGATGGCTTTAATCCTGCTGGCCATCGGCTCTTCGGTTCTTCGGCCCGCCGAGACGAATGCCGCCGGTTAATCCGCCGCTTACGCAAGGCTGTTCGCGCGTTGTAATTTCGCGCGGACAGCCTGTTTTTGGGTTTTACCGCTCCAATTGCGGCGATTTAAAGAAAAAAGATTGCAAGTGTTCACAAAATCTACTATCTTGGAACTATTATGGGCAACAAAGAACTTGCATCCAAGAGGAGGGAGTCTTCCCATGCATAGCGATTTTAAAGTGGGATCCCAAATCACGGACATTCCCTCTAACCGGAACCAACGGAGGCTCGCGGTGCTGCTGGCCTTGTTTATTTCCGCGCTGTCTGTGGCAGCGCTTCCGTTCGGTACGAAGATCCTTCCCTCTTTCGAGCCTTTTTTGCCGATCCTGATTTCCTGGTTTATCTTTGGAGATTTGTTGACCGCTTTTATTCTATTCAGTCAATTTCGGGCCTCCGGCGTACCGTCCCTTCTCGTTATTTCATGCACCTATCTATATATCGGAATCATTACCGCACTACATATTCTGACCTTCCCCGGCGTGTTTTCCGAGGAGGGGATGCTTGGCGCGAATAACCAATCGGCCGGGTGGCTATGGATATTTTGGCATGGGGGCTTTCCGGCCGGAATTTTGATATATTTATATGTAGGGATTCGATATCCTCAGCCGCTGGAGTCGAAAAAGGATATTTCCTTTTATACGGCGATAGGGCTGTTTTTGACGTTTCTGTCGGCCTTCCTATCGTTCGAATTCGCCACCGATGGGGCCGATCATATGCCCCGAATTATCGATGTCGGGAGTTACAGAAGTATTTTGGACTTAGGGATCGGTCCCGTATTAGGAGGGCTGAATCTGCTGGTTATGGCGCTGGTGCTTCTGCGTTTTCGAACGAGAAGCGTACTGCATCTCTGGATTGCCATAGCCTTGCTGGCGTTGTTCCTCGATACGCTCCTCACCGTATTTGCCGGAACCCGTTACTCCTTGGGGTGGTACCTGGCCCGGGTCAATTCGGTAATTTCGGCGACGGTTGTGCTTTGCTCGGCTGTAAGCGAGGTCAATCGGTTGTTCATTCGCCTTTCCGATCAGCATAAACAGCTGCTTGAGTCGGGGAGAAAGCTGGAAAAGGCGAATGAGGAACTGCTCCGGCTGTCGAGTCTTGACGGTTTAACGGAGATTCCCAACCGCCGGAGACTGGACGAAATCATTTCATGGGAGCTGGTGTTTCCCGAAGAGCGGCAGACCCCGCTTTCACTGCTCATTCTTGATGTGGACTGCTTCAAGGCTTATAACGATCATTACGGACATTTGGGCGGGGATCACGTGCTCAAGAAGATCGCCCGGACGATTTCGGCGGAGGTAAAACCTTATTTCGGGTTTGCCGCGAGGTACGGCGGCGAGGAATTTGCGGTGCTGCTGTCCGGCCTCGATGTCCAGGGGACATTTGCAGTGGCGGAGCGGATCAGGACGGCTGTGGAACGATTGGAGATCATGCATGCCGGATCCGCTTCCGGCGGGAAGGTGACCATCAGTATCGGCGGCCACTGTCTTGCCCCGTTTCAAGGCGTCGATCAGGACGAACTGATTTATTTAGCCGACCAGTGCCTCTATGAAGCGAAGGACGCAGGGCGTAACTGCTGCATCATCAAAGGGTGGTCCCGGGAAAGCGGCGGCATGCGAAGCGTGGGAAGCTAAGTTTGCCGGGGAACGCCGGTGATTTCCCGATATTTCTTCAGCATGAACCAACGCCAACGCAGAATCATTCCGTAAGCGAGAATGAAGAAGACGGAGCCGGTCTGCAGGACCGAGATATACTGCTCGACCACTTCGTGCAGGGCGAGCCGCAGCACCAGCAGGCCGATGAGGATATACGCGAACCCCGGGGAGCGCTGGGCATAAACCTCGCCGTCGATAACTTCGAACCGGGTCGTCCGGTTCAGCGGATAGGAGAACACAAACCATCCCACGGCGAAGGCGATAATCGCCCACGAAAGAGGGATGCGCATCTCCGGGGCGACGAACATGGCGAACCCCGTGGTCATGCCGAGCGGCGGGATAATGATCTTTTTGACGGTTACGGGTTTTCGGCTGGCTTTTAGGCGAATGATCAGGACGGAGACCGCCATAAGGACGGCGCCGAACGTTACGACCAGATGCATATAAGCAGGGCTGAGAAGGTTCATCATATGAAATTCCTTTCCGTTCTAGTTAAGCTAGAACATTATACCATACTCCCGCCGTGCAACAAATCCGCAGCCCCTTACTCACCAGTCGTGTTTCAAATTTGCCTAAGGAGGGGGAAAAAGAATGAACAGCGAATTTACCATCGCCGTCCACTGCCTTCTGTTTCTTTACACCAAGGAAGACAAGATGGCCAACAGTGAACAGATTGCCTGCAGTGTATCCACCCATCCCGCAAGGGTTCGGAAAGTGTTGAGCTTGCTGCGCAAGCAAGGCCTCGTAGCTACCAAAGAGGGGGCTCGCGGCGGCTACCAGCTGAACAGGGCGCTGGAGGAGATTACGCTTGGCGATTTATACCGGCTGTTTGCGCGCGGTTCGCTGCAGCCCGGCTGGTGTTCGGGCAATGAGCAGTCGCCTTGCCGGATCTCCTCCAACATTCATTCCGCAATGGAGCTTATTTTTAACCGCGGGGAAGATCGGTTGGAAGCCTATTTTAACGAGATCGCGTTGTCCGAGGTGCATCGGCTCTTGAACCGGTGTGGCGCGGAGGACGTTGACGATGGAATCGAGAGAGGAGCGAATGGGGAACATGGATGTTATGAGCTCAAAGAAAGCTAAGCTGCTTTTTTACGTGGGGTCTTACGCCGCGGAATCCAAGCCGGGGATTCATCTTATCGAATTGAACGCGGAGACGGAAGAGCTGCGCTTGCTCGAGGGGGCCTCGACCTCGGGGATTCAAAACCCGTCCTTTCTCGTATTGAATCCGGAAGGGACGCGGCTGTACGCGGTAAGCGAGCAGGCGCAAGGAGCCGTGGTCAGCTATGCCGTCCGGCCGGACGGCGCACTGGAACGTTTGAGTTCCGTCCCGACGCAGGGAGCGGACCCGTGCCATCTGTCTTTGACGGCGGACGGCGGGCTGCTGGCGGCCAACTATTCCAGCGGGCATGTGAACCGTTTCGCGCTGGATGAACATGGGGCCGCGGGAGAGTTGACCGCGCTCGTGCAGCATGTGGGCCAGGGATTCCGTCAGGACCGGCAGGAAGCGGCGCATGCGCATAGCGCGGTCCCCAGCGCGGCAGGCGACTATGTTTATGTTTCCGATCTCGGCCTCGATCAGGTGGTGTACTACCGTGTGGATAACGGTAAGCTGTCCACCGAAGGGGAGATCAAGCTGCCGCCGGGTTCCGGACCGCGCCACTTTACGTTCCATCCGAACGGAGTACACGCGTACGGCATTAATGAATTGAACAATACGCTCACGGTGTATGCGTATAATCCGGTCCAGGGGCACCTCCAAATTTTACAGCATGTCTCCACAATTCCCGAAGGGTATGGCGGTGAGAATTATCCCGCCGATGTGCACCTCTCCCCGGACGGCCGCTATTTGTACGGCTCCAACCGCGGCCATAACAGCGTCGTCAAATTTGCGGTTCATCCGGACACGGGGATGCTGGAGGCGCCGGAATGGACGGGGACCTGGGGCAAGTGGCCGCGTAATTTTGCCGTTCTGGAAAACTATGCGCTGGTGGCTAATCAACACTCGGACAACGTGGTCCTGTTTCGCAGAAATCCCGATACCGGAAGCCTTGAGGCGGCGGGACGGGAATTGGAAATCAAGCAGCCGTCTTGCATCGAGCCGGTTCGCTCGTAAGGGGCGGTACCGCGGGAAAGAATCGGCGTAAGGACGAAATTGGATAAACAGACACAAAAACCTGGGGCATTGCCCCAGGTTTTTCGCATTTGGACAGGGACAGAATTTTCTCTTGTGAGTACATTATGGTATGGGCGATCTTCAAAAAAAGGTTTGACAACCAAACCTCCGGGCATTTAAAATAGCACCATAACATACTAAACAGGTAGGAATAATTAAAAATGGTTCTCGCCGTACGGACGGAGGAACGCTCTACTTGCCAAGGCAGACACGGGTAGCGGCTCGGTCGGACCAAAACGGGCGGGAGCGTTTCTCCGCTTTTTTTGCCGACAAAAGGGGTTTGCCCGTCAGACGAAAGATGGAAATGAAGGGGAGGAGTGATCCGATGAGTAAGGCGAAGACAAAGGGGATTTTGTTGAGTTTGGTTTTGGCGATGTCGGTAGTTCTAGGGGCCTGCGGTTCGGATTCCGGGGAGAAAACGAGCGGTGGAGCGGGGGAAACGTTGGAACTTTTGAACGTGTCCTACGACCCTACGCGGGAGCTGTATGAGAGCTATAATAAAGCTTTTGCCGCCTACTGGGAGAAAGAGAAAGGACAGAAGGTCGAAATCAAGCAATCCCACGGCGGGTCAGGCAAGCAAAGCCGCGCGGTCATCGACGGGCTGGAGGCCGATGTGGTCACTTTGGCCCTCGGGTACGATATCGACGCCATTCAGAAGAGCGGCTTAATCGATGAAGGCTGGCAGCAGGAGTACGAGAAGAACAGCGCGCCTTATACGTCCACGATCGTGTTCCTCGTCCGCAAAGGCAACCCGAAGGGGATTCAGGATTGGAACGACTTGATCAAGGAAGGCGTGGAGGTCGTTACTCCCAACCCGCAGACTTCCGGCGGGGCAAGGTGGAATTATCTGGCAGCCTGGGGCTATGCGCTGCACCAGAACAACAACGACGAGGCGAAAGCCCAGGATTTCGTGAAACAGCTGTATGAACATGTAAAAGTATTGGATAGCGGTGCACGCGGTTCAACGACGACCTTCGTCGAACGTGGGCTCGGCGACGTTCTGCTGGCCTGGGAGAATGAGGCCTGGTTATCCGTAAAAGAACTCGGCCCCGACAAATTCGATATCGTTTATCCTTCCGAGAGCATTTTGGCGGAGCCGCCGGTGGCGGTCGTGGACAAAAACGTCGACAAGCGCGGAAAGCGCGAGGTGGCCGAAGCTTACTTGAAGTATCTGTATTCGGAGGAAGGACAGACGATTGCGGCGGAGAACTATTACCGCCCTACCCTGGACAGCGTAAAGGCGAAATATGCCGACCAGTTCCCGGATATCAAGTTGTTCACGATCGACGAAGTTTTCGGAGGCTGGGCGCAAGCGCAAGAGAAGCACTTCAGTGACGGGGGAATATTCTCCCAAATCTACTTAGCCAAATAACCGACCGTTGATGACGGAGGTGCGTTCCGGAAGGGAACGGGCGACCCGAGAACGCGAGAAGAAAGGATGAACATTCATGCAAACTGGCGCCACCAAGCGCGGCGTGCTGCCCGGCTTCGGACTTACGATGGGCTACAGCGTGCTCTACCTGAGTCTTGTGGTCCTGATTCCGTTGTCGGCACTGCTGTTGAACTCTACGGGACTGACCTGGGGGAAATTTTGGGAGGTGGCCACGGATCCGCGCGTGTTGGCATCTTACAAGGTCAGTTTGTTGACCGCCGCGGCGGCCGGACTGATCGATACTGTATTGGGATTGCTGCTAGCCTGGGTTTTGGTCAGATACGATTTTCCCGGAAAAAAGATTTTCGACGCGATGATCGATCTGCCGTTTGCGCTCCCCACCGCGGTAGCGGGGGTTTCGCTTACGGCGATCTATTCGCAGAACGGCTGGATCGGCTCGCTGTTTGAACCGCTGGGGATCCGGCTGGCCTTTTCGCCGATCGGCATTACGCTCGCTTTGATGTTTATCGGCATCCCGTTCGTCGTGCGCACCGTTCAACCGGTGCTGCAGGATCTCGATGCCGAGGTGGAGGAAGCGGCGGCCACGCTGGGCGCCAGCCGGCTGCGCACCTTCCGCTCCGTCGTCCTGCCGGAGCTGCTGCCGCCGCTGCTGACCGGATTCGCGCTTGCTTTTTCACGAGGCATCGGGGAGTACGGTTCCGTTGTTTTTATATCCGGTAACATGCCGATGAAGACGGAGATAGCGCCGCTCCTGATCATGTCCAAGCTGGAGCAGTTCGATTACGCGGGGGCTACGGCCGTCGCCCTGCTGTTGCTGCTCATCTCGTTTGTACTGATGCTGCTCATCAATACCCTCCAGCGCAGAGTGCGCAAAACCGTCCGCTAGGACTGAAGCCGGTGGACGGATGGGGAGAAAATAGCGGTCAAAAAAGGTCTTATTTCCTGCCGAGGGGTCCAATAACCAGGTGTTGGCCTATATAGAGCGCATTTAAGATTAAAACCTAACTAATAAGCGATCAATGGTTTCCATCGGATGCTTATTGACTCGCTTCATAAACTGGCTGACATGAAGCTTAATCTTATAGAACTTCTCAAAAAAGACGTTATTGACCACATCTGATTTGAGCCACAGCCAAAGTCCTTCGACTGGATTCAGGTTTGGACTATACGGCGGAAGAAAGACCAAATGCAAGCGCGGATGTTCCTTCAGAAAAGGCTGCAACTCGGTGGCATGATGAATCCGGCTGTTATCTAAAATCATAGCAATTTTCCCGTTCGGGTACGCCAACAGAAGGTCTTCGAGAAACCGAATAAAGGCGGCCACATCGGCCTTTTCTTCTTCACGATGATGCACCTGTTCCGGTTTCATAATTGATTGCGCCGAACAGCTTCGCCCCTTCGTGCTTCCCATATGTCGGGACTTTACGTTGCTTGCCTCGCGGAAACCAGTTGTATTGCAGTGCTTGATAGGAACGAATCATCGATTCGTCTTCAAACAGCAGATGATCGATTTCTTCAGCTTCCACCTGTTTTTTAAGCTGGGCAAAGGTATGCTTGCGGAAAAACGCCTGGGCCTCCTCATCGGCGTTGGCCAGCGTATAGGTTGCTTTGGTGAAGCTGAAGTTCATGCGTCTGAGCATGGCGCTGATTCCGCGCACACTCATCGTGACCCCATACTCTCGCTTGATCCATTCCGCGATGAGCGGTAGGGTCCAGGTGTAGCGAGCTTCAAACCCTACATCGACTGGCTGTTTCTGCTCCAGCATAGCGGCTAATTGGATGCGCTGCTCTTCCGTGAGCTTAGGCGGTTGTCCAGGGGAGTGGCCCATTTCTAGTCCGGAAAGACCTTGGTTTTGATAACTTTGCCAATAGTTACTGATGGTTTGACGAAGGCGACCGAGTAAATTACCGATCTCTGCAAACGAATGTCCCTCTAATCGCAGTCGTACGGCCAGGTACCTTTCATAAAGCCGTTTATCTGATGTTTCTTTCATGGCTAAGTTCAAGCGCTCGATTTCTTTGTTTTTCATTTTTATCGCCACCTTGGGTTGATCTTACTGTAATTACCCGATTTGGTGGTTGAAGTATAAAAGTTCATTTTTTAATTGCGTTCTATATAGAATTGCAGATATGCAGAAATTTTATGCAAAACAAGGTTTTGTGATGGGGCACTAGTTCATCTTTTTCAACTGTTTTCATTACAAAGGAGGTTAACCGCATGGCCGGTTCCGTACCGCTGGCAAAAACAAAGACGTCTGCCGGGAGAAGCCCGGTGACTCGATCGTCCGGACCTATGAAATGGGTTCTGATCGGCTTGGCTGTCCTTGTTCTGCTCTGGCTGATCGTGCTTCCCCTGGCCGTGGTGTTGATTGAATCCTTGAAAAAGGGCTTCGGGGTTTACATGGAGGCCATCACCGATCCGGCCGCTCTTTCGGCCCTACGGCTGACTCTGTTGGTGGCGGTTATCACCGTTCCTTTGAACACGATCTTCGGCGTAGCCGCGGCTTGGGCGATCACCAAATTTCATTTTCGCGGGAAACAGCTGCTGGTGACGCTGATCGATTTGCCCTTTGCCGTGTCCCCGGTCATCGGGGGACTCATCTATGTCCTCGTTTACGGGACTCACGGCTGGTTCGGCCCTTGGCTGCAGGAGCATGATCTGAAGGTGATCTTTGCTCTGCCGGGAATTATTCTGGCCACGTTGTTCGTGACGTTTCCGTTTGTGGCCCGGGAATTGATTCCGCTGATGGAGGACCAGGGCCTTCAGGAAGAGGAAGCCGCCGTTACGCTGGGGGCCCGGGGCTTTCGCATCTTCTGGAAGGTCACGCTTCCGAATATCAAATGGGGGCTCTTGTACGGGATTATATTGTGCAACGCCCGGGCGATGGGGGAGTTCGGCGCGGTTTCGGTCGTTTCGGGCCATATCCGCGGCGAGACCAACACGCTGCCCCTCCATGTGGAGATTTTGTACAACGAATATCAGTTTTCCGCGTCCTTTGCCGTAGCGTCCCTGCTGCTTTTACTGGCGCTCGTTACGCTGCTGCTCAAGAGCTGGTTTACGCGAAAAAGCCGGCACGAAAGTTAAATCCATTTATGCACGTACACGTTTAGGACTTTAATCGGGAATAGGAGGGCTGCATCATGGCAAAGCCGTTAAAAGTAGATCAGATTTGGCTGGAACGCATCGCGGGACTGCTCAATGAAATGGAATTCGGATCGCTGAATATCGTAGTTCATGAGGGGCAGATCGTCCAAGTCGAGCGGACCGAACGCAAACGGTATGAGCTGGGGAATGGGGGACAGGGCAAATCCGCCCCGGTGCCCCGTCATGCAGCCAAGTCTTTGCGCAAATCCTGATTCGGACCCGAATGAAAAAAGCCTCTTCCCGCGTTTTTCGTGGGAGGAGGCTTTTGCTTTTGGGACTATTTGGATTATTCCTCCTTGGCACTGCCCTCCGGGTTCGCCTCGGAGAGACTCTTGACCGCCGTCCCCGATTCCGTTTCGGTAGTCGACGGCGGCAGCGGCTGCCCTTCCGGAACCGCCCGGTAATGCCCGGCAAACGGACGTGATTTGCGTGGCTTGGTGCCCGTCAGGCGAAAACCCGCGAGAAACAGCAGCAGTTGGAGGATCAGGATGAACGGAGCGAACGACGGATCCAAAAGATGAAGCAGAAACAGCGCCGCGATCAAAACCGACCAGATCCGGAGCAGAACCGCCCCCGCGCCCGGCCGATAGCCTCCCATGATCGCGGGGTACAGCAGCGCCAGGGAGAACAGGGCGGATACGAACAGCGACCATGCGGCCGCCATTTCCTCCAACCCGTTCCCTAAAACGATTTCTCCGTTCAGCGTGCGCAGCAGCCAACTGAGCAGGTAGAGCAGCGCCGCCGCGAACAAAAAAGGGATGCCCGGGCGAAGCTGTCTCCAAAACGCCTGTCCCCACCCCGGGCTTTCGGTACGTCTCAACAGCTTGTCCCGCTCCGCGCACATCCGGTCGTTCTCTCGTTCCAGCGTCTTGAGCAGCAGAGGAAGGCGGGCTCTGTCCCGTTCCCCGGCATAAGCGGAGATTTGCGACAGCGCATCCTCCGAAAGGTAGGGCGCGGCGCGACAGGCGAGAAGCCGGTCCAGCAGCAGCTGTTCCTCCGCCCGCGAAAGCTCCGTTCGAGCGTGCAGGTGGAGCAGGGCGCTTTCCGCGGCGGCATAGAGCGTTAGGCTCGCCTCAAGCCGGCGCAACCGGGCCTGCTCTTTACGCCTTAAGCGGAGTGCGGAGCCCCCGTACAGGCCAAGAAAGAGCGCGAGCGCCAAAAATGCGGTTAATGCGGCGGGCTGTGGGGCCAGCAGCCAGGTTAACCAGTCCGACAGTGACAAAAGATATCACCCTTTCGATATTCCTATCCTCCACTATTGCATAGGATCGGGACGAATTTCAAGCGTCACGGGGGAAAACGGAGTCCCTTTTTTACCCGCCCGGGAAAATGGGTAAATAGATGGCATTACGGGGCAGGGGGGATCACGGATGGAACTGGGTCAAATCGCTTTGAAATTGGTCGTCGGGTTTATCGGATTATGGCTGCTGACACGTCTCTTGGGCAAGAAGGAAATTTCCCAGCTCACCCCGTTCGACTTCGTTTCTTCATTGATGTTAAGCGAACTGGTGGGTAATACGGTCTACCAGGAAGACGTGAAGTTTGTGCATCTGTTGTTCGCCTTGTTTTTATGGGGAACCTTGTCCTACTTATTCGAGAAACTCACCCAGCATGCCAAGCGGGCGCGCGGCCATTTGGACGGCAAGCCCTCGATTCTGATCCGCGACGGGGAAGTGGATTTAAAGGAGCTGCGCAAAAACAGCCTGGATTTCGACCAACTCCGGATGCTGCTGAGGCAGCACGGCGTATTCTTCATCGGCGAGGTCGCTTATGCTATATTTGAACCAAACGGAACGCTTAGCGTAATGAAAAAGCCGGAAGAAGAAACGGTGAAACGGAGGGACCTCGGTTTGGAAGCGGAGCAGCCCCGCCTTTCATATGCTCTGGTCGAAGAGGGTGAGATCGACCGGGATACCTTGCGGCTGATCGGCAAGACGGAGGAGTGGCTCTACGAGCAGCTCCGGCGTCAAGGCGCAAGCGATGCGAAGCAGGTGGCCTACGCCGAGTGGAAGGATGGCGAAGGCTTGTATATTTTGCGGCATAAACAGAGCTCGTTTCGGAATCCGGTCAAAGAGTAGGAGAGGACAATAAGAATGGAACACGAAAAAAAACTGCAAATCGTTCATGAGGCCCCTTCCCTGGAGGATTATTTGGCATTAAGGCGGCAGGCCGGACTAAGCGAAAGAAGCCGGGAAGGAGCCGCGATCGGTCTCCGCAATTCCTTTTTCGCCGTTTCGGTGTACCGGGAAGCGGAGCTGGTCGGCATGGGCCGGGTCATCGGGGACGGAGGATGCTTCATGCAGGTCGTCGATATTGCCGTAAGGCCGGATTTCCAGGGTCAAGGGTTGGGGAAATGGGTCATGGGCGAAATTATGGAATATCTCGAAAGGGAAGCGCCGCCTAAAACGTACGTGAGCCTTATCGCCGACGTTCCTGCCGACCGATTGTACTCGCAATTCGGCTTCCAATATACCCAGCCCCGTTCGCAAGGCATGTATTTATGGTTGAAGTCTTGAGGGTTCGGAGCATACTATTGGAGAATTTTTCATCAAAAAGAGAATAGGATGGTGATCACCATGAAAATAGCCATTTTCGGAAGCACGGGAACGATCGGGAAGGCGATATTGGAAGAAGCGCTGCGGCGCGGGCATGAGGTTACCGCGGTGGTGCGAGATCCGGGCAAGCTTACGGCTGGCCGGGAAGGACTGCAGGTACGGACGGGGGACATTCTGATGCCCGATTCCATTTCGGCGGCGGTGAAGGACTGCGATGTGGTAATCAGCGCCTACGGGCCGCGTTTCGGCGAGGAAAGCCAGCTGTCGGAGGCGACGCGCTCCCTGATTGAAGGCGTCCGAAACGGCGGGGTCCGCCGGCTTATCGCCGTCGGCGGCGCCGGCGGCTTGGAGGCCGCTCCGGGCATGAAGCTGATGGAAACGCCGGAATTTCCGGAGGAGATCCTTCCGCTTGCCCGCGCTCACGAGGACGCCTACCACATTTATCGGGACTCCGACATCGTCTGGACGGTGCTCAGCCCCGCCGCCATCATCGAGCCGGGGAAACGGACGGGTCAGTTCCGGATCGGCATGAACCAGCTCGTCGTGGACGAACGCGACCAAAGCCGGATCTCGGTCGAGGATTACGCGGTGGCAATGCTGGACGAAGCCGAGGACCCGCAGTTTGTCCAGGCCCGGTTTACGGTCGCTTATTAGCCGCTCAGACTCTGGCTCAGACTCTGGCTTTGGTGCAGAAGGGCTAAAAGGCAAAAAGATGAAAATCGGAAGGGATTTATGGCCTGGCCGGAGGTTGGAGGGGCGGAAAGATGCTAATCTGCGGGAAGGACCGAAAGCCGAAGAAAAATCGGAAGGGATTTTGGCCTGGCCGGAGGCTGGAGGGGCGGAAAGATGCTAATCTGTGGGAAGGACCGAAAGCCGAAGAAAAATCGGAAGGGATTTATGGCCCGACCAGAGGTTCGAGGATTAAAAAGATGCAAATCTGCAGGAATTTTGATCTGGTCGGAGGCCCGAGGCTCGAAAAGATGCAAATCTGCAGGAATTTTTGGCGGATGGGGAGTTTTAAGCGCGCTTTGAGTTAAAAACCTGCAGATACGCAGGAATTTGCGAAAAGTTGGCCGAAATCGGAAAAATAGTTGCAGTTTTGCAGGAATTTCGTTGCGGAGTCCATCAGAGTGAGCGATGCAGCGACCGTAATATAGGGAAGAGGGGAATCGAGGATGAAATTCGTCACATCCGGGCAAATGAGGGAAGCGGACCGGTACGCGATTGAAGTGCTGGGCCTTCCGGCTATGGTGCTCATGGAAAATGCCGGACGAGCCATCGCGGAGGAGGTGCTGCGATTTTGCGCGGAGCGCAGCGGTGCTTTCCGCGGGACCGGCGGCGAGGCTCATAACCGGGAAGCATTGCACTTCCGGGAAGCCGCCGAGTCCATACGGGAGGAAGATCCCGGAACGGGCCTGGATTTGTCCCGGGAGCACTGGCTGATCCTCGTCGGAAAAGGCAATAACGGCGGGGACGGGCTCGTCTGCGCGCGGCATTTGGCGGACGCCGGGATGGCGGTCAGCCTTCTGTATGCCGAGCCGCCCGAGCGGCTGCGTGGGGAAGCCGCGGCCCAATACCGCATCGTCCGGGCTTTGGGACTGCCCGGCACGGTGTATGATCCGGAGCGCGGCGGAGCGGAGCTGCAGGGGTGGAAGCAAGGCGGGAGTGGCCAAGGCAAGAGTGCCCAAAGCGGGAGCGTCCAGGGCGAGGGCGTCCAAGGCGGGAGTGGCCAAGGCGGGAGCGTCCAGGGCGGGAGTGGCCAGGTCGGGAGTGGCCAAGGCGAGAGTGACCAGGGCGGGAGCGTCCAGGGTGGGAACGTCCAAGGCGGGAGCATCCAGGGCGGGAGCGTCCAGGGTGGGAACGTCCAAGGCGGGAGTGGCCAAGGCGGGAGCGTCCAGGGCGAAAGCGTCCAGGGCGGGAGCGCCCAAGGCGAGGGCAGCCAAGGCCGGCAAATGCCGGTCACCGGCCTCGTGGACGCCCTGCTCGGCACCGGCACGACGGGAGCGCCGCGCGGGGTTTACGCTTCCCTGATCCGGGAAGCGAACGCCAGCGGTCTGCCGATCGTCGCGGCAGACCTGCCGAGCGGGCTGGACGCCGATACGGGCGCGGTCCACGATCCGTGCATCCGGGCCCGGGTCACGGTCAGCCTCGCCTTTTTGAAGGCGGGGCTGACGCAGTATCCGGGGGCCCGGGCTGCCGGGGACGTGGTGGTCCGCTATATCGGCATCCCCCGCACCCTGCCGCCGGGGATGAAACCGGCGGGCACGGTTTTGACGGAGGCGGCGCTGAGCGAGCTCGGCGCCGATCCGGGCCGCCGGCGCGAGCCCGACGGCCACAAGGGCACCTACGGGCACGTGCTGCTGGCCGCGGGCAGCCTGCCGATGAGCGGCGCCGGCCTGCTGGCCGCCAAGGCCGCGCTGCGCGCCGGGTGCGGCCTCGCCACGTGGGCGCTGCCGGCGGCGCTGCTGCCGCCGCTGCTCGGGGCCGTGCCCGAGCTGATGCTGGCGCCGGTCGCCGACGGTGGCTCCGGCGCCTGGAACCCGGCCGCAGCGAACGAAGTGCTGCGGCTGCTGGAGGCGCGCGATGTGCTCGCCGTCGGCCCGGGGCTCGGCCGCTTCCCGGGCGAAGGCGCCTATTTGCGCGCCTTGTGGGAGGGCGCGGCGCGTCCCCTGGTCGTGGACGCGGACGCCCTGAACATCCTCGCCGCTTCCGGCTTCGCGGCGTGGCCCCGCCGGGAAGCGGCGACGGTGCTTACGCCGCATCCCGGCGAGATGGCCCGCTTGACCGGCCTGACGACGGCCGAGGTCCAGCGGGACCGGCTCGGCGTCGCCCGCGGGTTCGCCGCCGAGCATGGCGTGACGCTCGTCCTGAAGGGCGCGCGTACGATCGTCGCGGCTCCGGACGGCCGCGTGTTCGTCAACGTCACCGGCCACCCCGGGATGGCGACGGGCGGAACCGGCGATTGCCTGACCGGCATCATCGCCGGCCTGCTGGCCCAAGGGCTGGACGCGGTCCAGGCCGCCGCGCTCGGCGTGTATCTGCACGGCCGGGCCGGCGAGCGGGCCGCCGCCCTGCGTGCCAACCCCGCCTCTATGCTGACGGGAGATATTTTGGACGCGCTGTAGGCGTGTTGACGGCGAGCGAACCGGGGCCGCCGCCGCTCTCCCTACGCCGTCACCATCGCTCCGCCGTTGACGTGCAGCGTTTCGCCGATGGTAAAGGACGAATCGTCGCTCGCCAGGTAAACATACGCGGGGGCCAGTTCGAACGGCTGGGCCGCGCGTTTGATCGGAGCATCGGTGCCGAACACGGACACCTCGCGGGCCGAGAAAGAAGCCGGAATCAGCGGCGTCCAAACGGATCCCGGGGCCACGGCATTGACGCGGATGCCGCAATCGATCAGAGAGAGGGCGAGGGAACGCGTGAAGGTGACGATGGCCCCCTTGGTGGCGGAATAGTCGATCAACTCTTTATGGCCCTGATAGGCCGTAATCGACGCCGTATTGATGATCGTGCTTCCCGGCTTCAGATGGGGCAGCGCCGCCTGGACCATGAAAAAGAACGGAAAAATATTGGTTTGGAACGTCTGGTACAACTGGGCTTCGGAAATAGCGGCGATGCTTTTTTGCGGATACTGGACCGCATGGTTGTTCACAAGGACGTCAAGCCGTCCGAAACAGCGCAGGGTTTCGCGGACAACGGCTTCACAATTCTGTTTCAGGCGGAGATCGATTTGCAGGGGCAGACAGCGCTGCCCGAGTTCTTCGATTCTCCGCTTGGTCTCGAGTGCGTCCGAGGTCTCCCAGAGGTACGGAATGACGAGGTCGGCCCCTTCCTTGGCGAAGGCGATCGCTACGGCGCGGCCGATCCCGCTGTCTCCGCCGGTCACGATGGCCACCTTGCCTTGCAGCTTGCCGCTGCCGCGATACTCGGGGTTTTCGGATATCGGTCTGGGGCGCATCAGACTTTCCAATCCCGGCTGAACGGGCTGGTGCTGGGGCGGGAAAGCGATCGGCTGCGGAGTACACATCGTTTCTTGGCCGACATAAGGATATACGGGGATCATCTTTTTTCAGGCTCCTCCCTGGATAGGCGTTGGAAATTAAGTTACACTTATGCTTATCAGTATGCGTTAGCCCAGAAAAGGGTGTGCCGCCGAAAGTATGCCGGCCGGGGTGGTGCTTCTTTTTGAAACGGTGCAGGACCCGGTTTGATTGACTTTTGGCTAAAATATTGATAGCATTTTTTAAAATTATAGTAAATTTATCGGAATTAAAATTAACGGAACCTTGGCGATTAGAGAAGGAGGGTATTTACATGGCTAAAATCACGGTGATTAACGGAACGCCTACGCCGGGCTCGAGATTGACGGCGATCGTTTCTCTGGCGGAGGAACTGCTGGTAAAGGAAGGCTTTGAGGTGGAGCATGTGAACGTATCGGAGCTGCCGCCCGAGGATCTAATACATACCAAATTCGAGAGCGAGGCGATCGTGAAGGCGAACGCGCTCGTGGCCGGAGCGGATGCCGTCATCGTGGCCAGCCCCGTTTATAAGGCCTCCTATACGGGCGTGTTGAAGACGTTCCTGGATTTGATTCCGCAAAAAGGACTGGCCGGGAAAATCATTCTCCCGCTCTTTATCGGAGGTAGTCTGGCTCATTTGCTGTCGATCGATTATTCCCTGAAGCCGGTGCTGTCGGCGCTTGGAGCCCGGCATATTTTGGGCGGGGTGTACACGGTTGATTCCCAGGTGGCTCGGACGGAGCAAGGCGGGTTTGAAATCGCGGAAGAATTGAAGGAACGGCTGGAGGACAATATCAAGGAATTGGTGGAAGAGACCCGTCGGCGAATCGCGTCGGCCGATCTTAAATAGTGTCCATGTCTAAGGTGGGCAACACGGTACAGGGGGATATCGAGGAGATGCAAAATTCAAAGCAAAAACTGGTGTTTTTTGTGGGCGTGGCCGGAACGGGCAAAACGACGGTGGCGAGAAAGCTGGCGGAACGGATGCAGGCGGCCTTTCTGGATCGGGATACGGTTGGAGGGCGCTTTGTCGAAAAAATCCTGGAGATGAACGGCCTGGACGTCAACGACCGGGACTCCGATTTTTACAAGAAGCATCTGCGCGATCTGGAATATGATACGACCAAGGACATTTGTATTGAAAATCTCGCCGCGGGCCAGAGCGTGTTTATGATTTCGCCTTTTACGGCGGAATTGAAAAACCGGGCCTGGATCGATGAGGTGTTGGCCGCCGCGGGGAAATCGCGGGAAACCGTGGACGTCAAAGTGATCGTCGTGGCTTTGAAGGATATGGAGACGCAAAAAGAACGGATCATCGAGCGCCAAACCGAGCGGGACACCTGGAAACTGGATCATTGGGACGACTTTAAGCACCGCGTGCAGTTCGTGCCGGAAATCAACTGGGATATCCCGGCCTCGTCGATTCTCGTATTCGACAACAGCGGGGATTTGACCGAAGAAAAAGTGGACAGCGTATACCGCTTCGTCGCCGGGGAGTAGTCCGCGGAAGAGGCTGTCCTAAAAGTACACTTTAGAAACCAAGGAGCTAAGCGGGGAATTTGCTATAGCTCCTTGGTTTTTTGGCGTTTACGGACCCGGCCGAAGTCCGGTGTCTGGAGTCCGGTATCCTTTTTCCAGTCGGGCAGGTATTAAGGGCCTTTTGAGGCGCTATTTTGTCGAATTTGGCCCGGCAGTGTGAAATAGCGGCTTTTTGGGAGCTTATTTTGGGAAAAAGCGGGCCAAATCCTGATTTCGGTGCCCACTAGAGGAAAATAAGGCCTTTCTTGACCGTTATTATGCTCATGAAGCCGAATTGGGCCGAAATAGCGGCCCGAAATGCCACTATTGCTGCGGACGGCCAGGGAATTCGCGGAGCGTCGCACTTACACATTCGCGTTTATATGATCTATAATAGAACACATATTTAGAAATCGGTTTCAGTCAAGAGTGCTTTTCGGGCTGGTGCAGCAGGGAGGGACGTTCATGACATCTGTATTTGCCTACATAAAGAAGTACCGCGTGGCCGCGATTTCGGCGATTTGCATGATGTTGATCGAACTGGCGGTGGAATTGATCCAGCCGATGATCATTTCCAAAATTATCGATGACGGGATTCGTCAAAGCGACCTTTCCGTCGCCTGGACTTGGGGCGGCATCCTTCTCGGGAGCGCCGTGCTCGCTTTTGCGGCCGGGATATCCAGCTCGTTTTTTGCTTCCCATGCCAGCCAGGGCTTCGGCTACGATCTTCGGGACAGGCTGTACGAGAAAGTGCAGCGTTTATCCTATCCGGTCTTCGGCAAGTTTGCCGCTTCCTCGCTCATTACCCGGTTAACCGGGGATATTACTCAACTGCAGGAAATGGTCTTTATGAGCTTGAGGTTTGCGACCCGGGTACCGTTGGTGGTGCTCGGGAGCATGATCATGGCCCTGGTCGTTCACGCCCGGCTCGGGTTGTTTCTGACGGTGCTGGTGCCTTTGGCGCTGGGGTTTGTCATCTGGATGATCCGGCGAACCTCGGTTCTGTTCCGGATCGTGCAGAAGCGGATGGATGCCCTGAACGGCGTCATCCAGGAGAATATGACGGGGATGCGGCTCATCCGGGTTTTCGTGCGGCGGGATCAGGAGACGGACCGCTTTCGCCGGCGCAGCTCCGAGCTGATGGAAGGGACGGTTTCGGCGCTGCGCCTGGCCGAAACGACCATGCCGTTCCTGCTGTTCTTCATGAACGCGGGAATTCTGGCCGTGCTGTGGTTCGGCAAGATCGATATCGCCGCCGGCAGCGCGACGGTCGGCGAGGTGGTCGCCGTCGCGAACTATTCGCTGCGCACGATCGGTGCGTTATCCGCGCTGTCGTGGATCATGACGGTGTATTCGCGGGCTTCGGCATCGGCCCAGCGGACCGAGGAGGTGTTGAACACGGCGGATCCGGAGGCGGAAGTGAAGGTGGAAGCCCGTCGCCCGTTCGGCAACGGTGATAACCGGCCGGACTCCGCTCCAGCGCCGCTGCGGGGCGAGCTGGAATTTGAGCGCGTCGGCTTCCGGTACCCGGACGGCGATCTCCAGGTGCTGGAGGGGATTTCTTTTCGCCTGCGGCCGGGACAGCGCGCCGCGATTCTTGGCGCGACCGGTTCCGGCAAATCGTCGCTGGTCCAGTTGATCCCGCGGCTGTATGAACCGGATGAAGGCGTCATCCGGATCGACGGGGAAGACATCCGCCGGATCGGCGGTTCCCGCCTGCGCGGCGGCATCGGGTATGTGCCGCAGGAAGTGATTTTGTTCTCCGGCACGGTGCGGGAGAACATCGCCTGGGGCCGCGAGGACGCCACGCCGGAGCAAATCCGGGAAGCCGCGCGGCAGGCGCAGATTCACGAAACGATCGAGTCGCTGCCGCACGGCTACGACACGATGCTGGGACAGCGGGGCGTCAATTTGTCCGGGGGCCAGAAGCAGCGCCTTTCGATCGCCCGGGCGCTGGTCCGCCGGCCGTCCATTCTGATTCTGGACGACAGCACCAGCGCGCTCGATACGCGGACGGAGGCGGCCCTGCTGCAGGAATTGGAGCGCTTGTCGTGCACGACGCTTCTAATCACCCAGAAGGTCAGCACCACGGCGTCGGCCGATCTGATCCTGCTGTTGGACGAAGGCCGGCTGATCGCCAGCGGCACGCACGCGGAGCTGCTGGAGAAGTCCCCTTTATACCGTCGTATCGTGGAATCTCAGCGCGGAAGGGGGGATGCGCATGTTCAAGGCATTTCTTGAGCCGTTTCGCCACCCTTATCCCAAAGAGATAATCCAGCGGGGAGGTGAAGGGCAACCGCGCGGAAAACCGAAAGCCAAAGCCAAGGACTGGTCGGGCACGCTGGGCCGGATCTGGCGGTATCTTGCCCGGCGCAAAGGCAAGCTCTCGCTGGTTTTGCTGATGGTCGTCTTCAGCTCCGGTCTCGCGCTGCTCGGTCCTTACCTGCTCGGCGTAGCCGTCGACCATTACCTCGAAGGGAGCGGCGGGCGGCCCTGGATTATTTTTCTGACCGGCCTTGCGCTGGTGTATGCGGGTTCGTCCCTGACCAGCTGGCTGCAAAATATCTGGATGATCGAGATCGCCCAAGAGACGGTCTATCGTTTGCGGACCGATCTGTTCGCGAAGCTGCATCGGCTGCCGATTCCTTATTACGGCAAAAGACAGCAAGGCGAAATCATGAGCCGGGTTACCAACGATATCGATAATGTCAGCTCCACGTTGAACAGCTCGGCGATCCAGATCTTTTCCAGTGTGCTGACCCTGGTGGGGACGATTACGGTGATGCTGCTGCTAAGCCCGATCCTAACGCTGCTCACGTTCCTGGTCGTGCCGCTGATGGCGCTCGGCATGCGCTGGATCACTCGGAGGACGGGGCCGCTGTACAAACAGCGTCAGCGGGATCTCGGCAATCTGAACGGCTATATCGAGGAGACGTTGTCCGGACAGCGGATCATCAAGGCGTTCTCCCAGGAGGAGCGCGTGATTCGGGATTTCCGGGAACGCAACGACTCGATCCGGCGCTCGGGATTTTGGGCTCAGACGATCTCCGGCTTCATTCCGAAGCTGATGAACGGGCTCAACAATCTGAGCTTCGCCCTGGTGGCCGGCATCGGCGGCGTGCTGGCGATCCGCGGGGCGGTGACCGTCGGCGTGATCATCGTGTTCGTCGAGTATGCCCGGCAGTTTACCCGGCCGCTGAACGATCTGGCGAATCAGTGGAACACGCTGCTGTCGGCGATTGCCGGAGCAGAGCGGGTGTTCGAGGTGCTGGACGAAGAGGAGGAGTCCCGGGATGAGGGGCAGACGGCCGAGCTCGAAGAGGTGAAGGGAGCCGTTGTCTTCAAGAACGTAACGTTTTCCTATGAAAAGGAAGGGGCAGCCGCGACTTTGAAGGATATCAGCTTCACGGCCGAGCCGGGCGAAACGGTTGCGCTCGTCGGGCCGACCGGGGCCGGCAAAACAACGCTTATTCAACTGCTCTCCCGCTTCTACGACCCCGATTCGGGAACGATTACGCTCGACGGGCGCGATTTGACCTCGGTGACCCGCGACAGCCTGCGCCGCCGCATGGCTTTTGTATTGCAGGATTCATTCCTGTTTCAAGGGACGATTCGGGAAAATATCCGCTTCGGCCGGCTTAACGCGACCGACGCCGAAGTCGAAGAAGCCGCGAAGCTGGCGAACGCGCACTCTTTTATTACCCGCCTGGCCGACGGCTATGACAAGGTGCTCGGCATCGGCGGGGAAGGGATCAGCCAGGGGCAGAAGCAACTGCTGGCCATCGCCCGTGCGTTATTGGCGGATCCGTCGATCCTGGTGCTTGACGAGGCGACGAGCAGCATCGACACGGTGACGGAGATCAAAATCCAGGAGGGGCTGCAGCGCCTGATGCGGGGGCGCACGAGTTTCGTGATCGCCCACCGGCTGAATACGATCCGACAGGCCGATAAAATCCTGGTGCTTCAGGGCGGCAGGCTGATCGAGCAGGGGGACCACGAAACGCTGATGGCCGAAGGCGGATTTTACAGCCGATTGGTTCAGGCCTATTTGGAAGACCGGACGAGGGATACGGAGGAACCGACGGGAGGGAAGCCGAGTGGACATTTTTGAAGCGCAGGCTTATTTGAGAAGCATGGTGCTGCTGAGGGAGGAGGTCCCTTCCTTTGCGCGGTATCCGTTTGAGTTGCCTGCGGTCGCTTCGCTGGAGAAGCTCGATTTTCACCCGAAGGTCACATATATCGTCGGAGAGAACGGGATGGGCAAATCCACGCTGCTGGAGGCGGTCGCGGTGGCGCTCGGGTTCAACCCGGAAGGGGGGACGCTGAACTTTACGTTCTCCACGGCGCCCACCCATTCGGAGCTTTACCGCTATCTCCGCCCGATCCGGGGGGCCCGCAAGCCACGGGACGGCTTCTTTTTCCGGGCGGAGAGCTATTACAATCTCGCGACGGCCATCGATGAGCTGGACCGTGAGCCGGCATTCGGACGGCCCATTATCCACGCTTACGGCGGGAAATCGCTGCACATGATGTCGCATGGGGAGTCGTTCTTCGCCGCCTTTCTGAACCGGTTCGGCGGGAACGGTCTGTATATTATGGACGAGCCGGAGGCCGCGTTGTCCCCGTTCCGCCAGATGGCCATGCTGGCGCGGATCCATGAGCTTGTCGGCAAGCGTTCCCAGTTTATTATCTCGACCCATTCGCCGATTCTGATGGCCTACCCCGACAGTTTGATTTATCAACTGACCGGGGAGGGAATCCGCCGGGTGGAGTTGGAGGAGACCGATCACTATGTGATCATGAAGGAATTTTTGAACAACCGGGAAAAAATGCTGCGCGAACTCTTGGAGGGGGAATGAAGGAGGCGTTAAGTTTGGAAAAACTAAAGTCCTCCTGGAGGTTGGAGGAGGAAAAAGGGGTTGAAGGCTGGGATTTCTCGGGGCTCGACGGACGGATGGTGGAGGAGCCGCTGCCTTGGGATTACAAGCAGGCGGTGCTCGCGTTGATCCAGGAAGAAACCGTGATGCTTGACATGGGTACGGGCGGAGGCGAGTTTCTCCTGTCGCTGAACCCTCTGCAAGGCCGGACGTATGTCACGGAAGCTTATCTTCCCAACTTTGAACTTTGCCGCAAAAAACTGCCGCAATACGGCATCGATGTGCGCCTGGTTCACGACGATAACGATCTGCCGTTTGAGGACGGCATGTTTGATCTGATTATCAACCGGCATGAGTCGTTCAGCGCCGGGGAGGTGCTCCGCCTTTTGAAGCCGGGCGGCGTGTTCGTCACCCAGCAGGTCGGTGGCCAAAATAACCGGGAGTTGTCCCGCTTTCTATTGGGGGACGATCGGATGGTCACCGACGCGGCGTTCGATTTGCAACGGACGGCGGAGCTGCTGGAGGATGCCGGGTTTATTGTAACGGAACGGCGGGAGTATTACCCGGAGCTCCGCTTTCACGATATCGGCGCACTGGTGCGTTTCGCCAAGATTATCGAGTGGGAGTTTCCGGATTTCTCGGTGGACTGCTGTTTCGAGCCGCTTTGCCGGCTGCAGGAACAATTGGCGGAACAGGGATATGTCGCCAGCCGGGAGCATCGTTTTTTTATCTCAGCGCATAAAGGCGTATAAATAAGGAGGACTCATTTTGGCTTACTTTACGATTTTTGCTTCCCGCAATCATAACCATGACCTGGACGGCCTTATTCAGGAGGTTTTCCGGGACAAATTTAAAATTTCCGGTTCCGCGGAAGGAACCCGTCAGGTGGAGATTCAGCCCAAAGGATGGTTTAACCGGGGCCGGATTACGATCCGGATCGCCGACGAGGATTCGGATCCCGCCTATTTCGAGAACAACATTCCGGGGATGATGGGATTTTATCAAGCGATTCCGTTTGAGGACGGTGATTTGCAGCACCGCGTGATGATGCAGATTTCCGTCATTAACACGATGCTGGCGATTGAAACGGAAAAAGAACTCCGCGAGGAGGAACAACGGTTGTTCGTCCAATTGGCAGGGAAAGTGGATGGCATCTGTTTCCTGCCCGACGGGACGCTGCTCGACCGGGACGGCCGGGCCATCGTCACGCCGGACGGCAAGTCGGGACCGGCGGAATTCCGCCCTCGCGCCTGCACCAAAAAGGTCAGAGGGGAAGATCGTTCAACGCCGGAGGGCTTGGCGAGAAAGCAAAGATCGCTAGCCTATATTAAGGAAAAGGGGATTCCGCTTCTTGAGACGCTGCCGGAGCTTCCGCCTTTGGAGGAACTGCGTGTCAAATCCCGGGAAGAGATCGCGCGCAGAGCCGTCGCCCTGCTTATCGTCATCCAATACGCCTGCGATATCGCCCAGGACGGCGATTTGCGGGAGTCGAGGGAATTCGTCGAGGAGATGCTGGACAAATTCGGCGTCAAGGACGAACTGACCGCGGCCGAGCGGGATTTGCTGGAGCAGGCGGAGCCCGCCTCGCGGGATGCGATTAACATCACCTGGCAGTACGAAGCCTATTGGGCCTTGCTCTGGGCGCTGGGCGTACTGGATGAGCTGGGGCTTCCCGTCGAGACCTGCGACTGCGATTTTGCCATCAACGTAGTGGCGAGCTGTGAATCGTTTGACGAGTTTCTGGAGAAAACGGCGCTGCGCCGTCCTGAGGAAATTGCGGACGAGGCGGATAAAATGTACCGCCTGCATTGGGCCTGCGTGAACGAGCGCATTAAAGGACAGCCGGCTCCGGCTGGCATGAACGAGAGCATCGTTGTGGAACGCCGCCGCGCGCTGTTCTGGATGATCGGCTACCGCGACGAGGCGTGGGATGATATCAGCATGGATACATAACAGCATGAGAAAGGACCTGCCCTCCCGGGCAGGTCCCTTTTTGGTGTAGGCCTAGTATGGCCATGATCTTTAGGGTGAGGGTTTCTTAAAAACTAAAAAAGGTGTGAACCATGAACTATAAAAAACCGACTTTTGTAATTGCCCTGTTTCTTATCATCACTTTTTTATTTCTCTTTTTCAGTGCTATACTTACAAAAATGAATGTATACTTGTCATTCTCTATATGTCTATTGATTGGAGTAATTTGTCTCTTTCTGGGCGTTTATTCATTAGCTAAAAGACAATCAACACCGATCTCTATTTTTATTGTATCCATGTCAATCATCATCTTGCTTTTCACCTTATTTGCTTATTTACTTCCTGAAGCGGGCTATCCCCCTCTTATCGAACTTTAGTAAATGAACGGGCTCGCAGCATCGCGTTTAGATCGCTCAAACAGGTTGTAAGTGAGAAGGATGAATTTTGTTTTTTACGGAGGGATAATCGGATGATGATCATTAAATCTCCTGGGGGTTCAATTTTTCCGTATTACTACAAGGGCGGAGAAATACACTGTTTAAAATATGGCAGCTTCCATGCAAATAGCGAATCTTTATTCAGCTTGATGAAAGCGGAGGAAACTTTTATTCTCGGACAGCCGAGGAGATTGGCCATATGGGTGGATTTTTATGAAACAGAGCTTACGAGGGAAGTAATGCTTGAATTTGCAGGGAATCTGGCCAGGTTGCAGTCGCATATCAGAAAGCTGGCAATTGTCGGAGGTTATGGCAGCATATATCGGCTCCGTAGGTATTTGCGTAAGCAGGCTCCTCAATTTACGATTCCTATTCAATATTATGGCGACCCGGAGGATGCCAAGACGTGGCTGGTTATGGGGTGATCTGATCATAAATATCATTACAATTATTAATTATATAGATTGAACTATTGATGTCCATATTAGACAGCGGTGTAAAGGGTTCTTCTCACATCCTTGACCCTACAACAAATGGTTCGGTACGAGTTAAAGGGAATTCTTCCCGTTAATCAAACATGGCCTAGCGGCCACCGCCAGTAATGAAAATGGTACGGTCATTCACCTACTTTTCTGTTACATTTAAAGTGTGAGTCATAGGTCGGCCAAAGATTGGGGATCTACCCCGTCCGTTAATCGGACCAACTGCAGCCACGAGGATCGCCGAGTGTTGCCTTGAGCACGTGTATAAATTTTCTCCTCAAAAGGTTGCATGATTCACACCCATACTGCAACTGGAGGGATAATATGGACGCCATACGCGAGTGTTGTGCTGGACTGGATGTCCACCAGGAAACTGTAGTAGCTTGCCTGCTGAGCGGGCCGCTTCATAAGAAGCCCAAGTCTGTTATTGAAACATTCGGTACCACTACACGAGAGCTCTTGCGGTTACAAGACTGGCTCGTAAAGCACGAATGCACAGAGGTTGCCATGGAAAGCACAGGAGTTTATTGGAAGCCGGTGTGGAACATACTTGAGGGCACCTGTACTTTAACCTTGGCTAATCCGCAACATATCAAAAACGTCCCTGGCAAGAAGACGGATGTAAACGATGCGGAGTGGATTGCGGGATTACACCGTTGTGGACTCATCGATGGTAGCTTCGTCCCGGATGAATCCATACGAGATTTGCGGGATCTTACTCGCTACCGTCGAAAGCTCATTCAAAACCTCACTCAGGAGAAAAATCGAATCCACAAAATTCTTCAGGATGCAAATATCAAACTAACCACGTTCATCTCGGACCTGTTCGGTGTTTCTGGACGTGCCTTACTGGGATCCATCGTCAACGGGGAAGTCCTTGACGTACATGAGGTACGCAAAATGGTACACACCCGGCTGAAGATGAAGGTCCCGTTGCTGGTTGAAGCACTGAATGGTCGCCTGCGCTTGCATCACCGAAACATGATCAAGCGGCACTTGGAACATATACATTATTTAGAAAAGCAGATTCAGGAACTCGAGGCTGAGATTGAATCGGCAGTAGAGCCTCACATGAGGGAAATACAGTTGCTCGATACGATTCCGGGAATTGACTTCGATGCTGCGGCGAGCATCGTAGCGGAAATAGGTACCGATATGGCGCATTTCCCAAGTGAAGCTCACTTAGCCTCTTGGGCAGGTGTTTGTCCAGCCAACCATGAGAGTGCCGGTAAAAAAAAAGAAAAAAGAACAACCGCGGAAACAAGCATATAAAGTCCGTGTTATGCCAAGCGGCATGGGCAGCGATAAAAAAGAAGGATAGCCGGTTTACAGCAGTGTACTCCCGAATTGCAAAGAGGGCAGGCACACAGAAGGCTAACATGGCGATCGCCCATTTGATGATACGAATCATTTATGTAATGCTTCGTGATAAAGTGCCTTATGAAGAATTAGGGCGCGAGTATTTAGGTTCCGACAAAAAAGTAGCAGAGTCCCTTGTGAAGAAGCTACAAAAGCTAGGTTACCACGTCGAACTAACCGAGATTGCTTAAATATTAGTTTTTAAAAAAAGACAAAAATCATTTAAGGGATGCTTTAAAGTCAATTTTAATTTCGCGCTGTGAAGCAACAAATTCATTTTCGTATAAATTTGGTGTGTAAGCGGCTGCAGAGGCGAATTAGCTGGAAAACCTCCCGCTAATTCGCCTGAAATGGTGTATACCGGCAATAGAAGCGTGAAATAGATGGAGCTTTTCCAGCTAAATCCGCTCGAAGAGCCAAGAGCGGTACATTAACAGGATATTTTCCCGTTAATGATGTAGACTCCGACGGTGGGGATCTCCGAAATCCTATCACATCCTTGAACGCCAATTTTTTAGTTCACCTATATAACTCCACTAACTTAATGTTGGTGGAGTTTTTCCTAGTACGCCAACATGGGCGTCATCTCTAGGGTGAAAGCCCCGAACGGGGCTGATTATGTGCTGAAGGAGCAGGCAAGGTAAATTAGGGCCTTTTGCGCCGCTATTTTGTCGAATTCGGCTCATTTGTGTGAAATAGCGGTCTTTAGAGGCCTTATTTTTGGGAAAAACGGTTTAAATCGTGATTTCGGAGCCTGTTCAACAACAATAAGGCCTTTTTTGACCGTTATTTTTCCCGTGGATCCGATTTCAGCCGTAATAGCGGCTCAAAACGCCGTTATTTTCGCTCGGCACAAAGAAGTGAAGATGCCGCGAACCCGAAAGCCGATCGAATCCAATCCCGTGCTTCCTCCTCCCCCATCCGAAATTTTTCACCCCTTATGCCGCGAATCGTCACCTTACCTGTTGACAGCGCTGCCATTACAATGGGGTTAACCATAAATCGAGGGGGGACCAAGGGGATATGAGAAATAAAAATAAAATGGCTCAAAAATGGATCGCTTTGCTTTGC
The DNA here is from genome assembly GCF_008084145.1 of Paenibacillus faecis. Taxonomy (GTDB): domain Bacteria; phylum Bacillota; class Bacilli; order Paenibacillales; family Paenibacillaceae; genus Fontibacillus; species Fontibacillus faecis. Next base: position 663,436 of record NZ_VSDO01000004.1, read on the forward strand.
AGTGCGGCTATGCTCGCGCTCTTGCTCGCCGGATGCGGCGGTGGAAGCAACGCTGCAGGCGGCGCCGGGGAATCGGGGGACAAGGTCAGCATCACGATCTGGCATAACTGGACCGGACAGGACGCCAAAGCCGTGGCGATGCGGAAGATCATCGAGGATTTCCGGGCGGAACATCCGGACATCGACGTGATCGACGAAGGTCTGCCGACGGACGGCCTGCGGACCCGCCTGCGCACGGTTGCGGCGGCGAACGAGATGCCGGACTTGTTCGTGATGTGGCCCGATGCGATGACCAAGGAGTTCGTTAAAGGGGATCTGCTCCAACCGATCGATGAGGAGTTGAACGCCAATCCCGAGTGGAAGGACAATTTTATCCCCAATGCGCTGGACGGTTACACGGTAGACGGCAAAATCTACTCCGTCCCCATGAATCTGGCGCCAAGTTCATTCATTTATTATAACGAAGCGATATTTAAGGAGCACGGAGTGAAAGTGCCGGAAACTTGGAGCGAGCTGGAGACCGCGATCAAGACGTTCAATGAAAAAGGCGTCATTCCGATCGTGCTCGGCAACAAAACCAACTGGGTGGCGCAATCCACATTGTTCAGTACTTTGGCCGATCGCATAACGGGAACGGACTGGTTCCTGAAGGCGGTGTCTCAGGACGGAGCGAAGTTCACGGACCCGGAATTCGTGCAAGCCTTGTCGACACTTCAGGATCTCGGCAAACAGGGCGCGTTCCAGGAAGGCTTCAACAGCATCGATGAAACGCAGATGATGCAGCTTTATTTCCAAGGGAAAGCGGCGATGGTGATCAACGGCGGCTGGGCCCTGGCCAACCTGGTCAACAACGCGCCGCCGGAAGTGCTGGACAACACTCACATTACGATCCTGCCGGCGATCGAAGGCGGGAAGGGAGATCCGCAGACGACGGCTGGCGTTGTGGGAACGGGTCTCGGGGTCAGCAAGAAGCTGACCGGCAGCAAGAAAGAGGCGGCGATGAAGCTGTTCTACGAACTGGCGGGGCCCGACGGCCAGAAGGCGACGCTGAACAGCAGCACGCTGGTAAGCTACAAGATCGAGCTGGACAAGAGCCAGGCTCACCCGCTGTTCGTAGAGCTTTACGAGCTGATGCAAAAAGTGAAGATCACGCCGGTTTACGATTCCAAGCTGGGATCGGCCGCCGTCGAAGTCGTGAACAACGGGCTGCAGGAGCTGCTTTCGGGCGGAAATCCGCAGGATATCGCCCAAAAAATCCAGGACGCGCAGGCTGCGGCCGCGGCTAACTGAAGTTCGTCCCCTTCCCCTTGAGGGGGAGGGGGTTATTTTTTCGGAGAGGAAGTGAGCGTTGATGCATGCTTTGCGCAGCCGTCGTTTTATATGGATGGGCCTCGGCCCCACCCTTATCCTTTATGCGTTGTTTGTTTTTGTGCCGGTCATCTGGTCCGCTTACTACGGTTTCTTCAACTGGTCGGGCATCGGGGAAGCGAAGTTTATCGGGTTGGACAATTACGCGGAAATTTTACGCGATCCCGTCTTTTGGCGGGCGCTTAAAAACAACGTCATTTTCGTGCTGGCCTCGGTGTTCGGTCAGGTTCCGCTGGCGCTGATGCTGGCGGTGCTGCTTCATAAGAGCAACCTGCTGCAGCGCTTTTTGCGGTCGGCCGTTTTTCTCCCGATGGTGCTTTCGACCGTCGTTATCGGCATGATCTGGCAGTACATTTACCACCCGCAGATCGGGATTCTCAATTTTCTGCTGGATGCGCTCGGCCTGGAGAACTGGAAGCTCGAATGGCTGTCGGACCGGAACATCGCCATCTATTCGTTGATTCCGCCGCTGATTTGGAGCTATGTGGGGCTGTATCTCATTATTTTCATGTCGGCGCTCCAGAACATTCCGGGCGAGATTCACGATGCGGCCAAAATCGACGGGGTATCGGGGGCCAGAAAACTGGTCACCATCACCCTGCCGATGATCAAAAATACGGTACAGGTCGCGGTCATCCTCTGCATTTCGGGCAGCCTGAAGTCGTTCGACCTGGTGTATATCATGACCAAGGGCGGACCCGCACACGCCAGCGAATTGCTCGCGACATACATGTACAACTCCACGTTTACGACTTATCGTTACGGATTCGGAAGCGCCATTTCAACGACGATTATGGTGATCAGCTTGCTGCTGATCGGCACGAGTCAGTGGCTGACTTCACGCAAAAAAGGCCGTGCCTGACAACGCGGCAGGGTAAAAAGGAGGAGACGCGCACATGAATACCCCAACACCGGCCATTGGGCGAACGGCGGACCCAAGCCCCCGGATTTCGCTAAGAAAGGCGGGGACCGCTATTTTTTGGACGGTTCTTGCGCTCTATGGTATTTTAACGTTATACCCGTTTTTGTGGCTGTTGATCAGCGCTTTCAAAACGAATACGGATTTCTATAACCGGCCGTTCGGACTGCCCGAAAGTTGGCAGTGGGACAATTTCTCCCGGGCTTGGGAGAGCTCGCGGCTGGGCTCGGCGTTCGGCAATTCACTGATCGTGACGATCGGTTCGCTGGTCCTGACGCTGTTTGTGGCCGCGTTGTCTTCGTTTATTCTCGCCCGGTTTCAATTCAAGGGGAAGGGCGGGGTGCTGGCCTTCTTCGTGGTCGGCATGCTGATCCCGATTCACAGCACGCTCGTTCCGCTCTTCATTCTGATGAAGCAGATGTCGCTGCTGAATACGTACTGGGCTTTGGTTTTGCCCTATACGGCCTTTGCGCTGCCCACGGCGATTTTCGTGCTGACCGCCTATCTCACCAGCATCCCCCGGGAACTGGAGGAGGCCTCTTTTATCGACGGTACGGGGCTGTGGGGGCTGTTCTTCCGGATCATGCTGCCGATCTCGCTGCCGGCGCTGTCCACGGTGACGATTCTCAGCTTTTTGCACGCCTGGAACGACTTTTCGTTCGCTTTGGTGTTTATTAACAAGACCGCTTTGAAAACGCTGCCGCTGGCGATCGCCAATTTTGCCGACGGGTATCAAACGGACTATGGGCTCACGCTGGCGGCCATGACGTTGTCCGTCATTCCGACGATCGTGCTGTATTTGCTGTTTCAGGAGCAGATGATGAAGGGAATGACGGCCGGCGCGGTGAAAGGCTAGGAACCAAGGAGGGGGAGTTGTGGTGTACGGATGGCGGGGCTGGTTGGCAACTTCCCTTCAGCGTAAATTGTCCGTCGTTATCGCCGGTTCGATGATCGTGCCCTTGTTGGCTTTGGGGCTGTTTGCCTTTCTGATCTCCTCGCGGGTGACCGAAGAGAAGACGAAGCTGACCGGGAGCGATATGCTCGAGCAGATGGACGCGAATCTGCGCTTTATGCTGGAGGACGCCGAGACGCTGTCCGTCTTTCTGATCGGGGAGCGCGATATCCAGAATTATCTGGCCCGGCAGGAGGATGACGAGGCCGTGCGGTCGGAAATCGTCGGCCGGATGACGAACCTGGCCGCTTCCAAGTCGTATATCGCCAACATTGCGATTTATCCGGATCGCTTCGGCCCCGCGCTGTCGACGGCGGCCTGGCGGGACGAAGAGGTGTCGGCGGCGGTGCAAGCGGCCTCGGGCACGGAGAAAGCCTGGTCCGGCGTCTACCGGGTGCAGAATTACGACGGGATGCAGAACGTCATCACGCTGATTCGGCCGATCCGCAGCGTATACAACTTCCGGCACCTGGGCTGGCTGGCGATCAGCCTGGACGAGGAGGCGATGTCCCGGAATTGGCGGCATCCCGATTTCGGACAAGGCTCGGGGAAGGTGGAGCTTATCGGAGCCCAAGGCATGATCCTCTCCTCGCCTGACAAATCGCGGCTGGGCCAATCGCTGGAGCCGCATGCACCGGGGCTGTTCGCCCGCATTCCCGACGGCTTGGCGGGCAGCATCCTCTACGGCGAGGGGGACAGGAAGGTGACCGTCCTGTACCGCCGGGAGCCGTTGACGAATTGGATGCTGGTCGGCACGGTGCCGTACGAACGGTACCGGGATCAGAACCGGTACATTCTGACCCTCACGGCCGCGGCCGTCGCGTTGTCCGTGGCGGTCAGCGCGTCTTTGGTCTGGTTTATGGTACGCCGTGTCACCCGGCCGCTCGCGGTGCTCACCCGGCATTTGTCGCGCATCGATCCCGAACGGCCGCTGCCCCGTTTCCCGGTTGTCCGCGACGACGAGATCGGCAGGCTCGGCCAAAGCTACAACTTGCTCGGGGCCCATATCGAGCGGCTCAAGCAGGAGGTGATCCGGGGCGAAGCGCGGAAAAAGGAAGCCGATCTTCGCGCGCTTCAAGCGCAGATCAACCCCCATTTCCTGTATAACACGCTCTCGTCGATTCACTGGATCGCCCTGATGGCCGAAGAGAAGCGGATCGCCGATATGGTGGAGGGGCTTAGCGATTTTTTGCGCATCAGTTTGAACCAGGGGAAGGATTACTGCCCCGTCGCGCAGGAATTGGAGCATATCCGGAACTACGTGCGGGTGCAGTCGATCCGGTTCCCCGAGGAATTTACCGTGGATTACATCGTCGACCCGGCAGTGGAGGATAAATTTATGCTGAAGCTGCTGCTGCAGCCGCTGGTGGAAAATGCGTTGATCCACGGTATCCAGCCCAACGGCAGCCCCGGCACGATTACGATTCTTATCCAATCCGGGCGGGAGGATATCAAATTCACCGTCCTGGACGACGGCGCCGGGATGCCCGGGCGGCGGCTGGACGAGATTCGCCGCGCTCTGGCCGCGGTCCGTGGCGGAAGTAAGGGCGCCGATGTCGGCGGGGATGTGACCATCAAGCAAGACGATGGGTTAGGAAAGCGATCCCCGAGTATAGCTTCGGAGGCTTCCGGTTATGGGCTGTGCAATGTCCATGAGCGGCTGCTGCTTCACTACGGGCCGGATTCGGGGCTGGACATCGACAGCCGTGAAGGCGGCGGAACCCGGGTTGCCTTTTCTATTCCGCGATGGGAGGAAGCGCCATGAAAATCATGATTGTGGACGATGAAGTGATCATCCGGACGGGGCTGGCCAGCGTGATCGCCTGGAAAGAGCTGGGCCTGACGCTGCTGCCGCCGGCCGCCTCCGCGGAGGAGGCGCTGGCCCGGATTCCGGAGGAGAAGCCGCAGATTCTGATGACGGATATCCGCATGAAAGGGAAAAGCGGGTTGCAGTTGGCGGAGGAAGCCAGGGAACTGGCTCCCGGTCTGGAAGTGATCATTCTGTCGGGCTATGGGGATTTCTCTTATGCCCAGCAGGCGCTGCGGCAGGGAGTTTGCGATTACCTGCTGAAGACGAGTAAGCCCGAAGACATTATCCGGACGGTGATGCAGGCGAAGCGCCGGCTGCTGGAGCGCTGGGCGGAGGAGTCCCGGGCCGGGCAGCGGCTGCGGGAAGAACAGAAGCAGCGCTTCCACCAATGGGTTATCGAAGGGAACGCGCCTTTTGAAACGATTCCCGATTTTTTGCGGGCGAGGCCCTTGCGGAACGGGGAATACGGCGAATACGGCGAATACGGCGAACACGGCGAAGTTTGGCAGGCGATGATCCTTACGGCGGAAGGCTGGGGCGGCGCCGAATCTTCTTTGTCTCTGCTGCTGTTCGCGGTGCAGAATATGCTGGAGGACCTGGTGCCGGGGGCGGGTTTTTACGCCCAGCGCGGGCGGATGGTCTGCGTGGCTCCGATGAGCGCGAACCGCGGGCGGCGGATGAAGCAGCTGGCCGGCTGGACCGATTGGGTGGAGCGGCAGTTGAAGTGCACGCTGCGCCTGGCCACGGGGGAGCCGGCCGACCTGCCGGAGCGGGTGCACCACAGTTATGCAACCGCCTCCATCGCCTTCCGGTATCATACGCTGATCCCGGAGCGGATCTGGGATTATGGGGACATCGTGCATCGCCGGGGCGGGAAAACGGTTTTAACCCCGGAAGAAGAAACCGAACTGGGCGCCCTGCTGCTCGATCAGGATGCCGTCGGCCTGAAGGCCTGGACGCATTGTGTCGTCGAAGAGCTTATCCGCGATCCCGATTGCACGCTGGAATCGCTGCGGGCCTGCGTGCAATCCGCAGCGCTGGCGGCTCACCGCTGGCTTGCGCGCACGCTCCGGGCCATCGGCCGGGAGGACGAATTCCGGCCGGATCCCTGGACCCCGGGCGAGGAGACCGGGCCTTGGACCGGGATTCGGGATGAGCTGTTCCGGCATCTCCACGGAGTGATGCAGGGCTACCATGGCCGGGCGGGCGAAGGCCAGCGGTCTCACGTGGAGCGGGCGAAGGCATTTATCGAGTCCTGCCCGGCCCAAGAGATCAGCCTGCAGCAAGTGGCGAATCATGTGCACCTGCACCCGGGCCACTTAAGCGAGCTGTTCAAAAAGGAGACCGGCAGCACGTTCAGCGATTTCGTCACCGCCGTGCGGATCCGGAAAGCGGAGCAACTGCTGGCCGTGACCCCTGCCAAAGTCAGCGAGGTCGCCTGGATGATCGGGTACGAGGACGTGAAGTATTTTAGCCGTCTTTTTAAGAAATACACGGGAAAAACGCCAAGCGAATATCGCGAATGGGGCGATTCCCAATATGCGCAAGCGGAACGGCGCATTTAGAGCCGGAAATCCGGAACGGGTGCTGCCGTCGTCCGGCATGGGAAGGTCGTGTTGATTTGAAGGAAGGGGAGATGGGAATGGAACGGGAATGGAGTATAGAACTGGGCGGTCCATGGAAGATCCAGCATTTCGAACCGGGAGAGAAACCGGCGCTGGAGCTGGCCGCCCCGGGATTGGACGATCGCTACTGGATCGGCGCCGACGTCCCTGGGGACGTCCACTCGGCATTGATCAGGCGGGGCGTTATCGATTCGCCCTACTACGGGCATAACGACGCGAAATGCCGGTGGATCGAACGCAAGGAATGGTGGTACAGAACTACGTTTACGTTGGATGCTGGACCGGACCCCGCCGCTGGGGAACGCGCCGAGCTGGTCTTCGAAGGCTTGGATACCTTCGCGACCGTGTACGTCAACGGCCACGAAGTCGGGAAGACCGCCAACATGCTGATGTCCCATACGTTTGATGTGACGCGCCTCGTGCGCGGCGGATGGAATTCGCTGGCCGTCAAGTTCGATCCGCTGCACCTCCATCACCGGGACAAAGAGCAGTTCGAATGGTCCTCCTATACCAAAGAACGGCCCTGGCTGCGCAAGGCGGCGATGAACTTCGGCTGGGATTGGGGACCGCGGCTGGTCACGGCGGGCGTCTGGGGCAAGGTTCGCCTGAACCTGCGGCAGCTGGCCAAGCTGGAAGGCTTCTACGCTTATACCGCTTCACTGGCGGAGGATCGCAGCGAGGCGGTTCTCGTCGTCGAAGCGGAGACGAGGGCCTTGGCGAGCGGCGTCCGCGCGGAAGTCGAGCTGAGGCTGCTCGACGCGGAAGGACACGCGGTCGCCGAGGCCGTACGGCCGGTAGAGGAGAGCCGGAAATCGCTCTACACGGGCAGGCGGGCCAAAACGGCCGCGGAGCTCCGGGTTCCCGCTCCGCGCCTGTGGTGGACGCATGACCTCGGCGAACCGTATCTCTACCGCCTTGAGGTTGTACTCCGGGCGGAAGGCCGCGAGGTGGACCGGTACGTTCAGCCCTTCGGCATCCGGACGGTCGAGCTGGCTCTACGCGATGAAGCGGACAACCGCTCGTTCACTTTTGTGCTGAACGGCGTCAAAATATACGCCAAAGGGGCCAATTGGATTCCGGCGGATCATATGATCGGCGCGATTCCGGAGGAGAGATACCGCGAATTGGTGGAGCTGTCCGTGCTGGGGCATATGAATATGCTGCGTGTCTGGGCGGGGGGCATTTACGAGAAGGATGTTTTTTACGAGGAATGCGACCGTCAGGGCGTGCTGGTGTGGCAGGATTTTGCCTTCGCCAACGCGCTTTTCCCGGATTTTAACCGGGATTTCATGGAGAATGTCCGGCAGGAGGTAGCCGACAATGTACGCCGTTTGCGGAACCGGGCTTCCCTGGCGCTCTGGTGCGGGAACAATGAGATCGACTGGTTGGTTGACATGAAATCGGCCGCCGGAGATATTACCGGTCCGTTTTACGGCGAGAGCATTTACCATGAACTGATCCCCGAGCTGTTGGAGGAGCTGGACCCGGCGCGGCCGTATTGGCCTTCCTCGCCCTATGGGGCGGAGGACGGTTTTGACGCCAACGACCCGGGGACGGGGGACCGCCACAATTGGCAGGTCTGGCACGGCTCCGTTTACCCCCGGATGTACGGGGAGCCACCGCGGCTCGACTACAGCATGAAGGGCGTGACGTTCAAAAATTACAAGCGGGACCTCGCGCTGTTCAGCAGCGAATTCGGGATGCATGCCTCGGCCAACCGTTATACTCTGGAGCGGAACATTCCGGCGGGCGAATTTTATTGGGGCAGTCCGGAGATGGCTTACCGGAACAAAGACACGAACCACCAGAAGGGGATCCTGCTGATGGAAAGCTTCACGGGCATTCCCCGCGACATCGAGGAGTACATGAACTTCTCGATGCTCACGCAGGCCGAGGGGCTGAAATACGGCATCGAGCATTACCGCCGCCTGAAGCCGCGCAACAGCGGGGCGCTGGTTTGGCAGCTGAACGACAGCTGGCCGGGAACCAGTTGGTCCATGATCGACTACGAGCTGCTGCCGAAGGCTTCTTATTATTATGGCCGGACCTTTTTTCATCCGCTGCTGCTGTCGCTGGAGCATGAGCCGGGCGAGCCGCTGAAAGTGTGGGTGGTCAACGATACGGCGGATTCGTTGAAAGGGACGGTATCCCTTAAGATTTACCGTCTGGATGACGGCAGCCTCGTGTCCGAGAAGCGGTTTGACTTCGAGGCTGCGGGATTCGCCCCGGCCCAGCGGGTGGGCGAGCTGTCCGAACCGGAGGCGCTGGCGGGCGCCGCGTCCGCGGAGGAAGTGATGGTCGAGCTCACCGCCCAAGGGTTCGGCGCTCCGGCGAACCGCTATTACCTGCGGGACCCGAAGGATCTCCGGTTGCCGCAGGCTTCGCTTGCGGCGGAGATCGACCGGGAGGCCGGCACGGTAACGGTGACGGCGGCGGCCGGCCGGGGCGCGGCCCGGCTGGTGAAGCTGGAGCTGCCGCTGGGGCGGGTCCGCTACAGCGACAACTACTTCGATCTGCTGCCGGGCGAGAGCCGGATCGTGGAGGTGCGGCATCCGGAGGGTCTGCCGCTGCCTTGGGACCGGCTGCGGGTGAGCGCGCTGAACGAATAAAAAAGGTTGACCGAATGCGGGGCGTAATGCCCCGTCGGTCAACCTTTTTTTGAGCTTGAGGGATTAACGGGAGAACCTCCCGTTAATTCAGAACATTTCGCCCTCCGGTAGGGAATTAGCGGGAATTCCTCCCGCTAATCCGCCCAGAAAGGGCCAAAAGTTCAGCAGAGCTCCCGATTAGCGGGAGTTTGTCCCGCTAATCGTTCCGTGTGAGCTTCCAGGCCGGAATTAACGGGAGTTTCTCCCGCTAATTCTTCGCAGGGCCCCGCGAAGTTCCAGCGCCGGCGCACCGGGCCCGGCAGCCCCGGCACCCGGCAGCCCGGGCACCCGGCAGCCCGGGCGCTCTCTTTTACCGGCCCAGGCCCAAGTCCAGTCCGCTTCGCATTACCCTTGGCTGGACGCACCAACGAACCATCTTGGCCGTCCGGGGTACTCCCGCTTACAGGTCGTCAAACCCGTTGTCGTCGCCGACCTTCCCGTAGTTGCGGGACTTGGCTTCGAAGAAGTCCGTCTTGGTCGCGTTCAGCGCTTCATCCGAGAACGGCTTGATCCAAGGCATGCAGTTGACGTCGACGCCTTGGTAGCCTTTTTCCAGGCCCATCAGGGTGAGGCGCTTGTTGGCGATGTATTTGATGTAGTCGGACAGCTCGTTCAGGTCGATGCCGCGCACTTCCTTCAGGGTATAATGCGCCCAGTTGGTTTCGAGCTGTACGGCACGGTCGATCGTGCGGTATACGTAATCCATGTTTTCCTTGGTGTTCAGCTCCGGATAGTCGATCAGCAGTTGCTTGAACACTTCGGCGAAGAAATAGCAGTGCTGGTTCTCGTCGCGCTGAATGTACGAGATCATTTGGCTTGTGCCCATCATCTTCTGGTCGCGGGCCAGATTGTAGAAGAAGGCGAAGGTGCTGTAGAAGAAAATGCCCTCGAGAATCAGGTCCGCCACCAGCGCTTCAAAGAACGACTGCGGCGTCGGTTCGTCGCGGAAGTTTTGATAGATGTCGGAAATGAACTTGTTCCGCTCCAGCAGAACCGGGTCGTGCTTCCAGTATTCGAAGATTTCCTTCTGCTCCTGCTCGGACACGATGGAGGAGAGCACGTAGGAGTACGACTGGTTGTGAACGACTTCCTGCTGACCGATAATCGCCGAGATCGCCTCCAGCGAGGAGTCGGTAAAATACCGTTTCACATCGCCGACGAACATCGTCTGCATCGAATCCAGCACGGCGAGCAGCGAAATGTTGATTTTAAACGTGCGCTGCTCTTCCGGATCAAGCCCCACGAATTGCTGGGCGTCCTTGTTCATCGGAATTTCGTCCGCGATCCAGTGGTTCAGGAGCAGGACTTTGTACAGCTTATACATATGCGGCATGCGGATATCGTTCCAGTTGAGTATTCCCGAGCATTCCCCGCCGATGATGCGCGTGGATTTGTTCGGCGCCTCCGTGTTAAAAATCGTTTGCAGTTGCATGGATTTTCATCTCCTTGATTATATTGAAAGCCTTCGGGCCGGGTTCACCTCCCGCGCTTCTTATGAAGCGCAGGATTCGCATTCCTCGATCGTCAGGGCGCGGCTGCGCACATAGTACGTCGATTTCAGGCCGGCCTTCCAGGCGTGCAGATGCAGGTCCAGGAATTCGCTCGCCTTGATGTCCGGGCGAACGTAGAAGTTGAAGCTCTGCCCTTGGTCCACGTGACGTTGACGGGCGGCGGCCATGTTGATCGACGCGTGCTGGTCGACCATGAACGCCGTCTTGTAGTACCAGATCGTTTTTTCGGACAGATCCGGCGCCGGGTTGGCGATTTTGTACGTCGTTTTCTCTTCGTACGAGAGCAGCTCATACAGCGGATCGATGCTGGCCGTGGAACCGGCGATGATCGACGTCGAACCGTTCGGCGCGATCGCGAACATCCAGGCGTTGCGGACGCCGTTTTCGCGGACCAGCTCGGCCAGTTCTTTCCATTGCTCGGTCGTTACGAACTTGCCCTCACGGGAGCCGTCCGTGTAACCGCGGTATGAGAAGTACTTGCCGTTTTCCCAGTCGGAGCCGGCGAATTTCGGATAGCGTCCTTTTTCTTTGGCGAGCTCCATGCTGGATTTAATCAGCAGGTAGTTGATTTTTTCGTAAAGCGCATCGTTGTAAGCTACGGCTTCGTCGGACTCCCAGCGGATGCCTTCGAGGGCCAGCAGGTGGTGAAGCCCGAACGTACCGAGGCCGATCGCGCGGTATTGGCTGTTGGTGTACTGCGCCTGCAGCACCTCGATGTTGTTGATGTCGATGACGTTGTCGAGCATCCGCGTCTGGATCGGCACGAGGCGGTCCAGAACGCCAGCCGGTACGGCACGGGCCAGGTGGATCGAATTCAAGTTACATACGACGAAATCGCCCGGGATTTTGGAGACGATGATCCGCGTTTGTCCGTCTTTCGTGATCAGTTCTTCTTTTTCCACCACGGTCGGGGTCTGATTCTGCATAATCTCCGTGCACAGGTTGGACGAATAGATCATGCCGTGCGCCCGGTTCGGGTTGGCGCGGTTGACGGTGTCGCGATAGAACATATACGGTGTACCCGTCTCGAGCTGGGACTTCATAATGCGCTTCATGATGTCGATCGCCGGCATCGTGATCCGCGGAAGCGTCGGATGGTTGACGGCCTCTTCGTATTTTTCACGGAAGGAGCCTTTGCCGAACTCCTCATCGTAGAAATCCTCGAGGCCGAGCGGACGGCCGTTCTCGTCTTTCCAGCCCATCGTTTTCTTCACTTCATGCGGACAGAACAGATTCCATTCGCCGCGCTCTTCGACCTTCTCCATAAACAGGTCGGGCAGGCAGACGCCGTGGAACACGTCATGGGCGCGCATCCGCTCGTCCCCGTTGTTCAGCTTAAGATCGAGGAAGGCGAGAATATCTTTATGGAATACGTCGAGGTAAACGGCGATCGCGCCCTTGCGCGTACCGAGCTGATCGACGCTGACAGCGGTGTTGTTCAGCTGGCGAATCCAAGGGATGACGCCGGAGCTGGTGTTTTTGTGACCGCGGATGTCGGAGCCGCGGGCCCGCACCTTGCCCAGGTAGACGCCGATACCGCCGCCCATTTTGCTGAGCCGGGCCACGTCGGTGTTGGAATCGAAGATGCCTTCCAGGGAATCGTCCACCGTGTCGATAAAGCAGCTGGACAGCTGGCCGGCCACTTTTTTGCCCGCATTGGACATCGTCGGCGTCGCCGCCGTCATATAAATGTTGCTCATGGCCCAGTAAGCTTCCTTAACGAGTTCCATGCGCTTCTCCGCGGGCTCTTGGTGCATCAGGTACATGGCGATGACCATATAACGCTCTTGTGGGAGCTCCATGGTGCGGCCTTCGAAATCGGTAGCCAGGTAACGCTCGGCCAGCGTCAGAAGTCCGATATAGTCGAACAGCAGGTCGCGGGACGGGTCGATCGTTTCGCCCAATTCTTCAATTTGCTCTTTGGTGTAGCATTCCAGCAGTTCCTCGCGGTAGATGCCGGCTTTGCACAATTCTACGATCAGATGGTGGAACGATCCGTAAGGTTCTTCCGGGTATGCTTTATAGCGGCGGTTGACGGCCGCTTTTTTGTAGAGCGAGGTCAGCAGCGCGCGTGCGGCCGCGAATTTCCATTCCGGTTCTTCCTTCGTCACCAGCTCAAGCGCCGACATGGTGAACGCATTGCTGATTTCCTCCCCCGTGACTTCGTCGCGTCTCAGCTTCGCGTTGACGCCGCGCAAAAGACGTTCCTTGTCCAAGGTATGTAGTCCGTCCAGAATGCGATCGGCATAGACGCCAAGACGTTCGCTGTCAAACGCGAGCTGGCGGTTGTTGGGTTTATTTACGAGCAGTGGCATGAGTAAATTCCTCGCTTTCTGAGCATGGGGTGATGCCTGGATCGAATCTCTCCGTCAGGCTTAAATCTACAAATCTTAATTCTCAAATTGAGAATATTCAGGGAAAAAGGGGCGTCCGCTGAGGACGCCGTCGGTACTATTTTCGAGCAAGTCTATAAAAAGCATCACAGACCATAAATTATACTAGAAACTTCATAAGCTAGAAAGAGAAAGTTGGCTCCCAAAGCACCGCTTCTCCGGAAGAGAGGCTCTTCGGAATGTCGATCAGCCTCTGGTTGGAGCTGCCCCGGTAGAGCAGGGAGGGGTCGCGCAGTTCCTCGACAAAGCGCCCGTCTACCAACACTTGGCACCGTTCGAGCAGGCGGTATTCGGGCGACCCGGTCTCCGCGTGCTCCGGCGCGGTCAATTCTTCATAGGTATAGCCGCTGTAAATCCAAATCGGCACGGTTCCGGCCGCGGCGCGGAGCCGGTCGATAAACGCCCCGACTTCCGCCGCGGAGAAGAACGGATCGCCGCCCAGCAGGCTTACTCCGCTCAGCAGCGGGTTGTTCGCAATATCGGCGATGATCTCCGCCTCCCGTTCGGGCGTCAGCGGCTCGCCGTAATTGAAATTCCAGGTGGCCGCGCTGAAGCAGCCTTTGCAGTAATGGCGGCACCCGCTGATAAAGATGGCGGCGCGCAGGCCTTCGCCCTCATTGATGGATTCCGGGTAGTAGCCGCAAATATTCATGCGTCGTGCTTGACCCGGTCCCGGACCTCCGCCTGTTTGGCCGCGTTGAAGCGGGTTTGAAAATCGCCGGTCAGATATCCTGTGACGCGGCGCAGGCGGCGGATGTGGACATCGTTCTCGTGACTGCCGCAGGAAGGGCAGTTCGCGCCGATAATCCCCTCGAACCCGCAAGCCGAGCAGCGGTCGATCGGATGGTTGATGCTGAAGTAGCTGACCTGCTGCGAGAGCGCGTATTGCACGATCTTCAGGAACGCCGCCGGATTGCTGCGGGCGTTGCCGTTCAATTCGATATAAGAGATCGCCCCGGCGTTGCAGAGGCCGTGGAACGGCGCTTCGAGCTCTATTTTTTTGGCGGCGCTCAGTTTGTAGTACACCGGAATGTGGAACGAGTTCGTATAGTATTCGCGCTCCACGACGCCCGGTACGGTGCCGTAAAAAGCGCGGTCGCGCTTCGTGAACTTCCCGGACAGCCCCTCCGCCGGCGTGGCGAACAGGGTGATGTTCAAGTTGTGGACTTCGCTCATCCGGTCGCAGTAGTCGCGCATATAGGCGATCAAATCGTAAGCTTTTTTGTAGACCGCTTCATCCTCGCCATGGTGCTTGCCGTACATCGCCTTCATGCATTCCGCAAGTCCGATGAAACCGATGGAAAGGCTGCCGTGCTTCAGCAGGTCGCCGACCGCGTCATCCGGGCCGAGCTGTTCGCCGCCTTCCCATACGCCTTCGCGCATCATGAAATCCGAGGCTTTGGCCTTCTGGGCCGACTGGATTTGGAAGCGGTGCAGCAGGCCCTCGAGGGCGATATCCATATAGTGGTCCAGTTCCCGGTAGAACCCGCGCTCATCGGCTTCCTTCCGCCGGCCCAGCGCGATGCCGTGCTCCAGTCCGAGCTTGACGAGATTGAGCGTATTAAAGGAAAGATTGCCTTTGCCGGACAGGCGGTTCCGGCCGAACCGGTCGCTCAGCACGCGCGTGCGGCAGCCCATGGTGGCGAATTCGGTATCCGGATTCTGCGGATCGTAATGTACCAGGTTCAGCGGCGCGTCCAGATTGGCGAAGTTCGGATAGAGCCGCTTGGCCGAGCATTCGGCCGCCATCAGGAACAGCTCGTAATTCGGTTCGCCCGGATTCTGGTTGACACCCTGTTTGCACTTGAAGATTTGAATCGGAAAAATCGGAGTCTCCCCGCTGCCGAGTCCCCGCATCGTCGCGGTCAGCAGCGAGCGGATAACGAGTTGGCCTTCCGGCGATGTGCAGGTCCCGTAGTTGATGCTGGTGAACGGGATTTGTCCGCCCGCGCGGCTCGACATCGTGTTGAGATTGTGAATCAGGCTTTCCGCGCCCTGGAGCGTTTCGCTTTCGGTTTCTTTTAAGGCGTATTTGAAAGCTCTCGGAAACCGCTCCCGGAGATCGTCGCGGCTCATGGTCACTTCACCGCCGAGATCGGCGGCCGGATCGCCTTCCTCCATATATTCCAGCCCTTTGCGGAAGTATTTGGCGAAGGACTTGGCCACGTAAGGGGCCAGGTCAAAGTCGAGCATGTTGGCGGAGACGCCGCCGTATTGGCTGTTTTGCTGCGACTGGAAAATAATCGCGACGAGCGCCATCGCGGTCATGATCGAGTTCGGCGGTCTGACGCTGCCGTTGCCGGTATTGAAGCCTTCACGGAGCAGTTTGGCGAACGGGATAAAAATGCAGTTCGTCGTTCCGATGGCGTATTGGTCGAGGTCATGCACATAGACCACATTATCTTGAATCGCTTGAACGAGCCGCGGAGGCATAACGAAGTGGTTGGCGTACCATTTGGCGTACTCGCTGCCGAATTTGCTCATTTTGCCCGAGAAGCTTTCCCCGTTCAAATTGGCGTTTTCGCGCAGGACTTCCAAATTGGAGCTGGCCACGATTTCTTCGCCCAGCTTGATGACTTCCTCGAGCATGCCTTCCTTGGCGTTATCGGTATTTGTAGTGAAATGGTTGAGCAGTGCCATGATATGATCTCCTTCCGATTCACAACTGGAAATAAAAAAGCATTCCCAACCCCAGGAGGTCGAAAATGCCCGGATGCGCTCTGAAAACAGCACGTCGCCTATGCGGCGCGCCGGAATGACTTCTATGTATGGCGGCAAGCGGACACCTTGGCCTGTACCTCGCAGGGTTATCGGGTGCCATCCAGACGGGCAGGTCTCCTGGCTTCCGGACCTTCCGGCGCCTTCCCGCGGACGATAGCGTTCGCAGTGGCCTAATGCCGGAGGTTGCTGGCTTATGGGGAGCGAGATCCGGTGGGATCTCACTCTATAAAAGCTTCCGGTTACAGTGGCGGGACCGCAGCGGATTTGCACCGCACTTCCCTATTAAGCCCCGGCATCGTTCTTGTGCCGGTTCACCCGTCTGTACACTATATTTGGTTGTTGTTGTAACATCATAACCCAATATATTGTGTTTGTAAACGGGCGGATAACTAGATTCAAGGTTGAAAAACAGCTGAAAAACAGTCGAAAGCAAACAGGATGCGGGGACTCGGCGACGAAAAAAATATAGTAGATTTTGAGGCAAGATTGTGGCGGACTAGAGGTAAGCGTTTGCTAGGTTGAGAGGGGAAACTGAGCGTAACGTGCGTAACGGAAATAATAGCCGCTATTTTGCATAATATCGCTCGCTCAGAGATTTAACGGAAATGATAGCTGCTATTTTCGAAAATATAGCCTCGGAGGCCCCGGATTTAACGAAATAGCTGCTATTGCGTCCGTTAAAAATATAAATGGGCTGTTTTGGCCGAAATAGCCGCTATAGTTTCCGTTAGAATCCGTTGACGTTCTATGAGCCGGCCAAACTGCTCATTTACGCCCGGCAAACGTAACCTTTTGTCCTTGGCGGATTGAATTCCACGCCCCGAACTTGCTACAATGAATGAAAATCCGGTTAGCGGAAAAACAGGAGGAGATCACATGGCGATCGCGGAAGTGACGGTTATTCCGATCGGTACAGGTTCCACCAGTCTGAGTTCTTATGTTGCCGAACTGCAACAGGTTCTAGCGAAGCAGGAAGGAATCCAATACACCCTGACTTCGATGAGCACGATCATCGAGGGGCCGCTGGATCGAATTTTTGCGGCGATTCGCGCAATCCATGAGGCTCCGTTTCAATCCGGAGCACAGCGCGTCTCCACCTCGGTCAAAATCGACGACCGCCGGGACAAAGAGAGCTCCTCCGAGCAGAAGCTCCGGTCCGTGCAGGATAAACTCGGCCCATCCTGACCCGCGGCGACCGGGCTGCAATTGGAGGCGCGTATTTGCCGAAAATTGACCCTTGCAATATTTTGAAAACCGAGTATAATAATTTTTGTTTCACTTCATAAAAGTGATTCCGCTGGTGTAGCTCAGGGGTAGAGCAACGCACTCGTAATGCGTAGGTCGGGGGTTCAATTCCCTTCACCAGCATCTTTCATAACACAAACACAGCGCGTCTTCCGAGGTTTTCGGGGGGCGCGTTTTTTTGCGCGGGAAATTATTTTGATGCCTTCCGTCGGAGTTCGTCCTCCTTGAGGGTAATGCCGGTATCCAGTATAGTGTTCTCGAAATTGGACAACATACCTTCTACGCGGGTATAGCCTGGGAAGCGGGAAATAACCGCAGGTACAACCCCAATTATTAGTACTTGGCGACGAACAGTGGAATTATAGTGGGGATCGTTAAACCAAATATGTACTTATTCACATTAGGGACTAGGCTCCACGCTTGTCAGCATAACTTAATTTGAAAAGTAATAAGAATGAGGTATGACGTTTTTATTCCGGGGGGAACATGGAAAAGCCTCATTTATTGATGCAATCTGCAATAAGAGCTGGCGCGATGGCTTTCGTAAAATTACTCGGTTTAGTCGGACGAGTCATTTTAGCCAGGATGGTTGGTGCGGAAGGAATCGGCCTGTATCAAATGGCCTACTCGTTTTATGGGTTTGTAATTATGCTTTTTGGGGGAGTGCCTACCGCTCTGGCGATCATTACCGCAAAAAAGCCGGGCCAGGGGTGGCAGCTCCTAAAAATTTTATTATTTGGTTTTATCGTTCTAGGCAGTGTGGTCAGTCTGATTGTTTTTATGGAATCGACATGGCTCGCCAAGCTGCTTGGGAATTCGGATTTAAGCGGTTTATTGAAAAGCATGGCTTTGGCCATTGTGATCGCACCATTGCTGGGGTTGCTGCGGGGATATCTGCAGGGACTCGAACAGTTTGGCATTATAGCCGCCTCGGAAGTCATTGAGCAGGCTGTTCGAATTTTTTTCATGCTGCTGATTGTGTATTATTGTCTGCCATCCGGAATAGGGAATGCCCTGGGAAAGGGTTTGTACGCTACTTTTTTGAGCATGATTTTCTCCTTACTAGTTGTAACGATTTATATCGCTCAAAATAACTTGAACTCTTCAAGCGAGCACCCAAAAAAAGATTCTTTTCCTGTAAAGTGGTTAGTTCAGACATCGTTCTTGATATCCATTACCCGGTTGTTAATCCCTGCCTCTGAATTTTTGGATGCAATCATCATCCCTAACAGATTAATGGCTTCGGGATACAGTTCTGCAGAAGCTACATCCATTTTTGGCATTATCACGGGCATGGCCCTCACCATCGTATACACCCCAACGCTTATTACCGAAGCGCTTAGCTATACATTAACCATGAGAATCGCTTCCGTGTGGCAGCGAAAGGAAGGTAACAAATTTAAAGAACTGCTGCGTATAACCATGAAATTAAGCTGGCTATGGGGTTTAATTTCAACTTCGTTTTTATTCGTTTATGCCGAAGAATTATCCGTGTACATATTTGATACAGATAAACCTAGTGAATTAATCAAATATTTATCCGTTGTTCCTATTATTGTCGGTTTTCGAGAAGTATCCACCAGTATACTTTGGGCTCAGGATATTAAAAAGACTCCATTTACTGGACTGGCCATAGGCATATCCATTTCAACAATTATTCATTATTTTGTCATTGCCATACCGGGGTATGCCTACATTGGAGCGGCTGCGGGCGTATTGACTATGGAAGTGGTTTCGTTGCTTTGGAACTTAGCGGTGTTTAGAAACAAAATGAATATCATCAAGACGATCCCTTCGGCGTTTCTGGATCTCCTGGTCATTGGCGGAATCGGTACTTTTTTGGCTGAAACGAAGTCCAGTACATTATCCAGTTTAATGGATTTTGTTATGAATGGTATTTTCTTCTTCTCTTTAACCGGGATTTATTTTGTTTTGCGGTGTAAGGAAGTGAGTAAAATGAGCTACATGTTCTAAACAGAAAAAATCTAGAAGGTGACCCTATGAAAAATCGTTTAATCTTGTTGTTCTTCAGTGCCTCTTTGTTTATTGGTTCAGGGGCGGTTTCCAGTGAGCCGATCAAGAAAAATCGTCAATATTATGAGGAGAGAAAGGATATTATATGGGAAGTCAAGACGGATCAAAAATTGATCGCTTTAACTTTTGATGATGGACCCGACCCTGAAGAGACCATTGAAATTTTGGATGAGTTAAAAAAATATAATGCAAAATGCACATTTTTTGTGATTGGAAAAAGGGTGGTCGAGTATCCCGACGTTGCCAAAAGGGTTGTGGCTGAAGGTCATGAATTGGCAAATCATACGTATAACCATGTTTACTTTAAAAAATCAAGCTTATTAAGCGAGGTAATACAAGAGCTTCATCAAACTGAAACTGAAATCATGAAAATAACCGGATTTAAAAGCACTTTGTTTCGGCCACCCGGAGGAATTTACAATGATAATGTCATTTTAGCGGCCAAAAAATTAGGATTAATGCCTGTATTATGGTCATGGCATCAAGATACGCGTGATTGGAGCAAACCGGGCGTAAATGCAATTGCCAACAAAGTACTAAAGAATGCAAGAAACGGCGATATTGTGTTAATGCATGATCAAGTTCACGGACATTCGCATACGGTTCAAGCATTAAAAAAGATTTTACCCGAATTAACCAAAAGGGGTTTCAGAGTAGTTACCGTAACAGAACTGATTAATTCGGATGGAGCACGGCAGGTTGGCAAATAAGTTCGTACGAGGCAGGAGATGAGCGCTTTGCTCATCTCTTTTTCTTTGATGGGATTTCTAAGGTGTTTTAACTTATAAAACAGAGTATGACAGTGGGATTGAAAGGAAATTATCCATTGACATATCCCTACTAAACCTATAAGATATGAAACGAACTGACTGACCAGTCAATCTGGAGGGGATGATTTCCATCGCTAACTTAAACCAGTCTAGACTACGGGACGCGAGAAAATCTCAATTGATGGAAATCGCAGTTGAGAGATTTGCAAAATACGGTTATCAGAATACGAAAATTTCTGACATCGTCAATGACGCGGGCGTTGCGCAGGGCACATTTTACTGGTATTTCAAGAGCAAAGAAGCTATAGCTCTCGAAATTATTGAGTCCGGCAGAGAAGCTTTACTTACCGTCATCCAGAGAGGTTATCGTACGGAAGCCGGCTCTGTGCAGGAAATGGTTCAGGGGTCCGGGCGCTTGCTGGCCGATATTTTTAGATTCGCTCAGGAGCACCGGTATTTCATGGAACTACTGCTCACGGGCAATGGAGAAGAGGAAGCCATCCGAAATGCGTTTCGAGAAACCCGCATTGAAATGGAGAAGTCCTTCAGGCGAAATATTGAACGCGCCGTTGAACTGGGGATGCTGCCGAAGTCAACGGATATACATATACGGGCGGCGCTGCTGATGAGCCTGATTGAGGGCATTATTGCGAGATGGCTGTTTGGTCCTAGTCCCGCAGAATCCAATCTGGCTGAACTTACCGTGGATGAATTGGCGGCGGAAGCCGTTCATTTCGAATTTTTCGGATTGCTTGGGATATGACAGGTTCAGACAGCATGAGAAGGAGGATGATGTGAGTTGCTGAAATACGCGCTTAGACGTATAGCCATGATGATTCCAAGTATTGCGGGAATCGTCATGATCACGTTCATCTTGACAAGAATTTTACCGGGGGATCCGGCCCTGATGATTACAGGGGAACAAGCGCTGCCGGAGTTTGTGGACAAAGTTAGGGAAGAGTATGGCTTCAATCAACCGCTGTATATCCAGCTGTGGGATTATATCAAGCAGTTGCTCCGGGGAGATTTGGGGTTTGCCTGGCATACCGGACACTCGGTTGCATCCGATTTTGTCTCACGGTTTCCGGCCACCTTGGAGCTTACCCTGGCGAGCATGTTTGTAGCTTTGATCGTAGCGATTCCTCTCGGCATTGCGGCGGCTTCCCGGCAAAATTCGATTTTTGATCATATAGCCCGGGTGCTTTCCTTTATCGGCTCATCGGTTCCTATTTTTTGGCTGGGATTGCTGCTTATTACGCTATTCTACTCCAAACTTGGATGGCTGCCCGCCCCGATGGGACGTATTAGCGGCGGGATTAATCCGCCGACCCATATCACGGGCTTGTATGTGCTGGATAGCCTACTAAGCTGGGACATGATCGCACTCAAAAGTTCGCTGCATCATTTAATTCTGCCCGCGATCTGCTTGAGCATGGGGACGATGGCGATCGTTACAAAAATGGTGCGGGCGAGCATGCTGGAGGTCATACGGCAGGATTTCATGAGGACGGCCAAAGCAAAGGGATTATCCCATGGAGCGGTTATCTATAAACATGGGCTGATAAATTCGCTAATCCCTTCGCTGACGGTAATCGGATTGCAATTTGGCGCACTGCTTGGCGGAGCCGTAATTACGGAGACGATCTTTGTATGGCCGGGGATCGGGAACTATGTGACGGAGTCGATTCTTTCGGCCGACTATGCCCCCATTCAGGCGATGACACTGATCAGCGCCATATTGTACGGATTCATTAATCTTATTGTCGAATTGCTATATGGGGTGCTTGATCCCCGGGTGAGATATGAATAGATCAACAAAATCAACAAGACCATCATGGGCAAGTTTCATGGGGAGAATCGCGGCAAAAAAACTGTTATTAGTCGGTTTAATCCTGGTTCTCGCATGGGTGATATTGGCGATATTAGCTCCGTGGATTGCGCCGTTTGGCCCCGACGAAATACGGACGGAGGACAAACTGCAAACCCCGAATATGGTGCATTGGTTCGGGACGGATAATTTCGGCAGAGATATTTTCAGCCGGATTTTGTACGGAGCGAGAGTCACGCTTTGGACAGGGATGGTAGCGATCGGAATCGCTTGTATCGTCGGGATTCCGCTTGGTGCGATCGCAGGTTATTTTGGTGGAAAAATCGGAAATTTCATCATGAGGTTGATGGATATTCTGCTCGCTTTTCCATCGCTGATATTGGCTATGGCGCTCGCGGCGTCGATCGGTCCCGGTTTGTTCGGCGCGCTGCTGGCGGTGGGGATCGTGGCGATCCCGGAATTCGCCCGCTTGATGTACGGCCAGACTGTAGTGATTAAAGAGAAGGAATTTATTGAAGCCAGCCGGGCGCTCGGCGTTCGACATTCCTCGATTATTTTTCAGCATATTTTACCGAACGCATTGGCTCCGGTTGTTGTGCAGATTACGCTGGGCTTGGGATCGGCCGTTTTGATCACCTCAAGCCTCAGCTTTCTCGGTCTGGGGGTGAAGCCTCCGACGGCAGAATGGGGGGCTATGATCTCCTATGGCCGCGATTATATTATTTCGGGCGAGTGGTGGATGACGGTGTTCCCGGGCGCTGCTATTGCTACAACCATTTTCGGATTCATATTGCTTGGAGATGGATTGCGTGACGTTCTTGATCCGCATGGCCAGTCCTCTAAACAAAATTCATAACTATAGACCAGGGGTGGAAGACATGAAAAAAAGCAACTTGTTTATCCTTATTTCGGCTTTGCTGGTATTGGCGCTCGCATCGGGCTGCGCGCAAAGCTCCAATCCCAAGGGAGCTGCGGGGAATAATACGGCGACAAAGGCCGAGAACTCCACGGGGGCTGATTCCGCGGCCGGGAAAACCATTACGATCGCTTATTCGCAAGGAGCCGGTCAAACGATGGACCCGCATGAAGCGGCCGACTTGACTTCAGCTTCCTATGCCTTCGCTCTGTATGACACGCTTGTGACCAGCGCAACGGAAGAAGTCGATGGCAAAACCGTGGGACGGACCGATAAAGTCGTTCCTTCGCTGGCTGAATCCTGGAAAGTTTCCGATGATTTGACGACGTATACGTTCACCCTCCGGGACGGTGCCAAGTTCCAAAGCGGCAACCCCGTCAATGCCGATGCCGTCGTGTACTCGTTTGAGCGGGTAAAAACCAAAGGTGAAGGCGGAAGCCTTTATAAGCTGTCGAATATTCAGTCGGTTACGAAAATCGACGACAAAACTGTAGAATTCAAGCTGGGCGCTCCCAACCATTTGTTCCTGAAGTATCTGGCAACCTTTACGTTCTCCATCGTCGATCCATCCGTGGCCAAAGACCAGCCGGAGGATTACTTAACGCAGCATTCCGCGGGTTCCGGAGCTTTTAAACTTGAAAAATGGGATCCCGCCACAGAAGCCGTATTTGTAGCCAACAAAGACTACTGGAATGGTGCCCCTAAGGTTGACAAAGTTATCGTTAAATATGTAGCGGAAGCATCGAACCGCGAAATGTTCCTTGAAAAAGGAGAGGTCGATGTGGCGCTCGATATCCCGGCAAAAGACGTAGAGAGCCTGTCGAAGAAAGACAACATCACGATCAGCTCGGAATCGTCCAACCGGATCGTGTATCTTGGCATGAACGCGAATTTCAAGCCGTTCGATCAGTTGAAGGTGAGACAAGCCATCAACTATGTTATCGATCAAAACAAGTTGATCCAGGATGTTGCCTTCGGGCAAGCATCTCCACTGAAAAGCTCGATTTCCAGCAAATCTCCGGATTTTACCGCCGAGGGAAATGAATATGAATACAACCCGGAAAAAGCTAAAGCGTTGATGAAAGAAGCGGGCTATGAGAACGGATTTACCTTTGATCTGACGGTAAACTCCTCCACCCAGGATTATGAAGATATCGCGGTCTTGCTTAAAGCCGAGCTTGAGAAAATCGGAGTAACCCTGAACATTAACAAAGTAGCTCCGGCGCAATACCGCGAACTGATCAACAATAAAAAAGCGGCGGCTTTTCTCGGCAAATATACTTCACTGGTAAATGACCCATCCTATCATTATGGATTCCTGCTGGATAGTAAAGGTGCTTCCAACTACACGGGTTACAATAGCAAAATCGTTGATGACCTGTTGGCGCAGGCGAATGTCGAGCCGGATGATGCGAAGCGGTCGGAGCTGTACAAACAAGTACAGAAACAGGTGACGGCGGATTCCCCTTGGGCTTATCTCTATGAAAGCAATCTGATTGTCGGAATCAGCAAGGGCGTAAACGGGTACATCTTCTACCCGGATGAAATTATCCGTTTCAGCTCATTGTACAAATAAGAAGAAGGGACCCCCGAGCCGAAGGGCAGGGGGTCTTACCTACTTTAATTCATCGGGGGAGGCCGCTATGACAAAGCTCTTGGAAATAGATCAGCTGTCTATCGATTTCGCCAATGGTTCGTGCCCGATTCGGGTAGTGGGCGGTGTTAGCCTGGAGCTTGAGGCCGGGGAAACGCTTGGCATTGTCGGAGAGTCCGGCAGCGGAAAGAGCGTGACCTCGTTATCCATTATGCGACTTCTTCCCGAGGGTTTGGCCAAGGTAGCCGAGGGAGATATTCGTTACCGTGGAAAGAGTCTGCTGAACATGTCGGAGTCCGAAATGCAAAAGGTGCGCGGCAATCACATCTCCACGATCTTTCAAGAGCCGATGACGGCCTTGAACCCGGTCTTTAAGATCGGCCGTCAAGTTCGAGAATCGATCCGACAGCACTCGAAGAAGAGTAAAAGAGAGGCGCATCGGGAAGCGATCGCTCTGCTCGGCGAAGTCGGCATTTCCGCGCCGGAGCAAATTATGGAGGCCTATCCGCACCAGCTATCGGGAGGGATGCGGCAGCGCGTACTGATTGCGATGGCGATGGCGTCCAACCCGGATATTCTGATTGCGGATGAACCTACGACGGCCTTGGACGTGACGATTCAGGCGCAAATTCTCGAGCTGATGAAGAAGCTGCAGAAGGAGCGGGGAACCGCGATTATTTTTATTACCCATGACCTGGGAGTCGTGGCTGAAATGTGTGACCGGGTGGCGGTGATGTATGCCGGTCAAATCGTGGAACAGGGGGACGTGCGGACGATATTTAAGGAGCCCAAGCATCCTTATACGGTCGGCCTCTTGAATTCAATGCCGCAATTTTCGGGAGAAAAAACACGCCTGGAAGCGATAGCCGGACAGGTTCCTCATCCTTCGGAATTTTTGCCGGGGTGCCGGTTTGCCCAGCGCTGCCCTTCCAGAATGGATTTGTGCGAGAGCGTGGAGCCGGCTCTGTACGATTTTGGCGGCAAGCATAAATGCAAGTGCCATCTCTATAGGAGGGATACGGATGCTGCCCATTCTTGAAATCAAAGAGTTAAAGAAGCATTATCCCGTAAAAACGGGGCTGTTCGGCCGGGTCACCGGCGTTGCCAAATCCCTCGACGGCGTCTCGTTTTCGGTTAAGAAAGGGGAAACATTCGCGGTCGTGGGGGAATCGGGTTCGGGGAAAACCACCTTGGGCAAAACCGTACTTCGATTAATCGAACCTACTTCCGGGAGCATCCTGTTCGACGGGACGGACATTACGGAACTGGGAACGGAGCCGATGAGAAAGCTAAAGACCGACATGCAAATGGTATTTCAGGACCCGTTCGGTTCCCTTGATCCGAAGTGGACCGTTCGCCGGATTTTGGAAGAGCCGCTGCGTACCCATTACAAACTGCCGCAAGAAGAACTTCTAAAGAAAGTGAATGATATTCTCGAAGTGGTAGGGCTGACGGCAAAACATGCCTCGCGATATCCGCATGAACTGTCGGGCGGGCAGCGGCAAAGAGTAGGGATCGCCCGGGCGCTGATTCTCGAGCCTAAATTTATCGTGTTTGATGAGCCGGTGTCGGCGTTGGATGTGTCTATCCAAGCTCAGGTTCTGACCCTGCTGGAGGATCTGCAAAGCCGCCTGTCCCTTACCTATCTGTTCATTTCCCATGACTTGTCGGTTGTGCGCTATATTAGCGATCAAGTCGGGGTTATGTATTTGGGGAAAATGATGGAGATTGGCCCCTCGGAGGAACTGTTCACGAACCCGCTCCATCCCTATACGAAGGCGCTCATTTCGGCTATTCCGGAGCCGGATATGGACAAGCGAAGAGAGCGGATCGTTCTGTCCGGGGAGGTGCCGAGTCCGCGTAAACCGCCTTCAGGCTGCGTATTCCATACCCGTTGTCCCCATGCCATGCCGGAGTGCGGGAGCGTTCAGCCGGAATGGCTGGAAGTATCGGCCAATCGGTATACGGCTTGTCATTTATATCATAAATAAAACAAAGAAAGTGGGCTAAAAACATGCAAGTAACGACAACATGGCAAGGTAAGAAGTTTTTTCAAGCAGCGGGTCCTTCCGGCTACGTAGTAAACATGGATGCAACTCCGCAATGGGGAGGAGAAGGCAACGGCGCTTCGCCCGTGGAGGTGTTATTGGCAAGCTTGGCGGGTTGTATCGGTATGGACGTAACCATGATTCTGGAGAACTTTTTGTCCTCGATCAATAAAATAGAGATTGTAACGAACGGAGTGCGCAAGGAAGAGCCGCCCAAAGGATTTACCGCGATCGAGCTCATTTTTAAAGTGGATGGCGATATTCCCGATTACCGAATTTGGAAGGCCATCGAACTTGGGACGGCGAAATATTGTTCCGTATCGGATTCACTGAGTGCGACCATCACGCATAGACTCATTCTGAACGGCGTGGAAGTGTTTAAATAACGATATGCCGCTGTCGCACCGGCGGCCGCAAACACATTACGCTCGGGCAGGACAAAGCACAGCGCGGTTTCCGAAATTAGGAAATCGCGCTTTTTTGCTGCGTTCCGTCAGGCTCTCCGGCCCATATATTTGTCATACAACATGATGGTTAGAATCAACCAGCAACCGCTGACGAAATAACCGCCGATGACGTCACTCGGGTAATGCACTCCCAAATAAATGCGGCTGGTTCCGATAGCGAATATAAACAGCGAACTTAGTATTATGACCGACGAACGGCCTAATAAAGAGGGGATATGGCTCCAAATCAGATAAGCAAGGGCTCCGTAGAAACTGAATGCGGCCATGGAATGCCCGCTCGGAAAACTGTAGCCCGCAACTTCGATCAACCGGTGAATGTCGGGCCGCACACGGTGGAACAGCGTTTTGAGGCCCCAATTGATCAGGGTTGAACCGAGCATCACAACGGCCAGAAAAATCAGCTCCTTCCGGTGCCCCAAGAACGTATGCAAAATGACCATGACCGTGATCATCAAGAGAATCAGCGGCAGCCCTCCGCCGATGGTTGTAAATAGCTTCATAACGATGGTCAATGACGGCGTTTCCCATCCCTGAACCGAAGCGGTTATGATTCTATCAAAATCGCGAATTTGATCCCCTCGGATATTTAGGGCTGTCCAACCAAAGCCGAGAATGCAGACGATGAGTACAGCTATGGGGAAGAAAGGTTTTATTTTGAGCATATGATGGCCGGTCCTTATGGTTTCTGTTTATCGTCGATGTAATTCCAGTTAGCCTTAGATACGGTATCCATGCCTAAGGATTCCATGTTGGCGATGGCTTCAGTAAGCTTCTCGCTATATTTACCCTCTTTGAGATCGGTACTTGCCTCGATCACGGTTCGATCTTTATTTTTATAAGCCAGATCCAAATAAGTAATATTTCCGTCTTCGTTGTTCAATTCCATCCTTAAGTTTTCTTTCCCGTTGTTCACGATCTTATAACTAAATGTGGTCTCGACCCCATTAAAGACTTGCGTGAAGGAATCCCCAGTAAGGTAGATATCATAGCTAGTGTTCATCTTCGTGTCCGTTACTTTCCAATGTCCTGAAAGATCGTCCTTAGAAGTCCCGCAACCGGAAAAAATAACAAATAAAGAGATACAAATAAGGAAAGTCAGGCTGTGCTTACACTTGTTTTGTGACATGCCGGTTAGCCCCCAAAAATAAAATTAATGATTTTAATAGTTTAGCACAATCGTCAGCGGGATGCAGGGGAAGGCACTGGCGCTGGTCGGATTAAGTTTCTTAACTGGAAAATTATATAATTCAGGAGAAAGTAAGTTTGATATAATGAAATGACTGAAGAACTATTTTATGGGGGAAGAATATGGCCTATTGTCCTAACTGTGGAACCCGAAATAATGCGGGAGCAAGATTTTGTACCAACTGTGGAAACTCCTTAGGTGTTAGCTCACATAATGAACAATTCGAGAAAGTGACTCACACCCCGGTAAGCACCGATTCTCAGCCGAGAAGAGACAATCTATTCAAACCCGGTCCTATATTGTTTTCGGGACTGCTCTTCTCGCCCCTTTTGCCGGCGATATTCACAAGCATAAACCTTAAAAGGCGGGGCTTGACGAAAGTATGGGGTTGGACGTTATTGTCCGGTATTATAGGCTTAGTTGCTTTGATCTGTGCATACGGAATATTTGAAATCCCGTTCAAAGTATGCATCGTAGTCAACTTCGTTATTTCATATTTATTTTATTCTTTTGAGAAGCGCCTTATTGCGAATGAGAAATCAAATGAGAATGTCCTTAATAAAGGAGAGTACTATCGGAAAGTATCGATTGCCCTAACCGTCGTTTTCACCTTTTTTATTTCATGGTCACTATATCAGACCTTTAATTCGGCCACCGAAATTGTTTTCGGTACCGGACTCAACGCGGATGGTTCTATTGCGGGGGAAACCCATGAATTTACCTTGGATCAACCGATTACAATCGGTTTCAACAAATCCGTAGGATCGCTCAAGGCATCTTCAGTTAGGATCACGTTGCTGGATCAAGAAGATAATGAGAACCTTATACATAGTTTCGACGTAGAGGTTGATCCTACCTGGGAGGGGGCATTTCTTGACCTAAAGCCGGGCTGTGTTGATGATATAGGGTTTGGAAAATATATACTGAGGATTTTTATACAGGACAAACTTGTCGCAGAGGGGAACTTCCAAATCGAATAAAGATTAAGAAATGATGCCAGCCTATCGGAGAACCACCGGAGCTGGCATTGTTTTTTGTATAGGATGCGGATGGATTCAAAATGGGCTTGGGAATGGGTTTCGTAGAATTCGAAATCATTGACAGCGGGCCATAAAAGTGAAATAATTTATATATGATCAATCATTCATATGTTATCCGTTTTTCTCGGAAGGATGGGATAGAAGATGGAGACGGCTGCGGGTACGGCCAAACGTAAATTTTTGCTGGAAGGTCTGGATTGCGCCAATTGCGCGATGAAAATTGAGAACGGCGTCAAGAAGATTGACGGCGTGTCCGCTTGTTCGGTGAATTTCGTAAACAAGACGCTAACGATGGAGATGGCCATGGAGCGGTCCGAGGAGATTGTGGATTTGGCCAGGAAAAAGATCCGCGCATTGGAGCCTGACGTCAAAGTGCTGGAGCAGGGGGCGCCAGGGACGCCAGCGAGCGGGGGGCGGAACCGGAAGTCCGCCGAACCGGGTCAAGTCCATGACCACGCTCATCACCACGGCCACGCTCATGACCATGACCATGATCATGAACACGGTGACGGAGCTTCGGTTGACGGGCACGGCCATTCCCACGATCATGGCGCACAGGGCGTAAAAACCATGGTACTTCGCCTGGCTGCCGGCCTTGTCATCGGGGCGGCGGCATTAGGGTTGTCTCTGGGCCGGGAGCTGGAATTGCTTCTGTACCTTGTTTCTTATCTTGTGGTAGGCGGGGATATCGTACTCAAGGCGCTGAAAAATATCGTCAGAGGCCAGGTGTTCGACGAATACTTCCTGATGTCGATCGCGACCATCGGCGCCTTTGTGATCGGGGAGTACCCCGAAGGCGTTGCCGTCATGCTGTTCTACCAGGTCGGAGAACTGTTCCAGAGCATCGCCGTCAACCGGTCGCGCAAATCGATCGGCGCGCTGATGGATATCAGACCCGATTTCGCCAACTTGAAATCCGGGGACGAGATCAAGCGCGTGAACCCGGAGGAAGTGCGGGTCGGAGATCGGATCGTCGTACGACCGGGCGAAAAGGTCCCGCTGGACGGCAAAGTGATCGAGGGCGGATCGGCCATGGACACCTCCGCGTTGACCGGTGAATCCGTACCGCGCGAAGTGGCGGCGGGCGACGACGTGCTGAGCGGATTCATCAACAAAAACGGGGTTCTGACGGTCGAGGTGACCAAGGAGTTCGGCGAGTCGACCGTAGCCAAAATTCTCGATCTGGTCGAGAACGCCAGCGGCAAAAAAGCGCCGACGGAAAACTTCATCACGAAGTTCGCCCGTTATTATACGCCTTTTGTCGTCATCGTCGCCGTTTTGCTGGCCGTTCTGCCTCCGCTGGTCGTCAGCGGCGCGACTTTTTCGGATTGGGTCTACCGGGCGCTGGTCTTTCTGGTCATTTCCTGCCCTTGCGCCCTGGTCGTTTCGATTCCGCTCGGCTTCTTCGGCGGCATCGGAGCCTCTTCCAGGAACGGTGTGCTGGTCAAAGGCGGCAATTACCTGGAAGCGCTGAATGACGTCAAATATGTCGTCTTTGACAAAACGGGAACGCTGACCAAAGGCGCGTTTCAAGTCGCCGGAACTTATCCGCAAAACGGATGGACCGAGCAGGAGCTGCTGCGTCAGGCCGCTTTTGCCGAGATGCACTCCACGCATCCGATCGCCCAGTCGATCCGGGAGGCTTACGGACAGGAATTGAATGAAGCGCTGCTTGCGGATTATAACGAAGTTCCGGGGCACGGCATCCAGGTCGTGTTCGAGGGCAGAGAAGTCCTTGCGGGGAACGCCAAGCTGATGGAACGGGAGAATATCGAATTCGCCGCGCCAACGGAGCTGGGGACCATCGTGCACGTCGCGGTCGACAAACAGTATGCCGGCTATCTGGTCATCGCCGATGAGGTCAAAGAAGACGCGGCGGATGCGATTCGTTCCTTGAAACGATTGGGTGTGAAGGAAATCGTCATGCTGACGGGCGACATCCAAGCGGTCGGGGAACATATCGGCAAAAAGCTGGGTGTGGACGAGGTCAAGGCCGAACTGCTGCCGCAGCACAAGGTGGAGGAGCTGGAAAAGATCGACCGCCGGAAATCGAAAAAGGAAAAAATCGCGTTCGTCGGCGACGGGATCAATGACACTCCGGTTCTAGCCAGAGCCGATGTCGGCGTGGCTATGGGCGGGCTCGGATCCGACGCGGCGATTGAAGCCGCCGATATCGTCATCATGACCGACGAGCCTTCCAAATTGAGCTCCGCGATTCATATCGCGAAGAGCACCCGGCGGATCGTATGGCAAAACATTATTTTCGCCCTGCTGGTCAAAGCGGTCTTCCTGCTCTTGGGCGCTTTCGGGATCGCCACGATGTGGGAAGCGGTGTTCTCGGACGTGGGCGTGACATTGCTGGCCGTTCTCAATGCCATGCGCGTAATGAAAATCAAGCCCAATTTGGAATAGGGGATGCGGTAAGTGAACAATCGCTGGAATAAGTTGATTTATCGGGCGTTGTCCCCTTTCTATGATGCTTTGTTCGACGCGGGCCCTTTCGCCCGGGCGAGAAAAAGAGCGTTCGCCGATCTAGCTCCGAAGCCGGGCCAACGCGTGCTGCTGGTTGGGGTGGGAACGGGCGCGGACCTTCGCTTTTTCTGCGGAAAGGAGCTTGAAGTAACCGCCGTCGACATCTCGCCGGTGATGCTCGCTAAAGCGAAATCCAAGGCAAGCGGGAACGAGAATATCCGCTTTATGGAGATGGATGCGCAGGACCTGCGTTTTGCCGACCAATCCTTTGATTTGGTGATCGCAAGCCTGATTCTGTCTGTTGTGCCCGATGAGCACAAATGTATGCTGGAGCTCGTTCGCGTTACGAAGGAACAGGGGAGGATCGTCGTATTCGACAAATTCAAGCCCGGGGAGAGCAAAATGTCGCTGCCCATGCGGTTGCTGCGGCCGCTTATCGCCGTATTGGGCACCGATATCGGCCGGGATTATCAGGCTATACTTAAACCTCATCTTGGAGAGTTATTGATTCAGGAAGACAGCCCCGCCATGTTTGGAGAAATGTATCGCAAAATCGTGCTCCAGCGGCGGGCTTCGGCAGAACTCCGTTTTGATCCGGATTGAAGTGCGCAAAGCTTAGCGCTAAATTAACAAGGACTGTTCCGCATGCACCGCGGAGCAGTCCTTGTTTTTGAACAACGCCTTGAATCGAATCTATATAGGCCAACTTATGGTTTGGTTCGAATTAAAGGGAATTCTTCCCGCTAATTTGATGCGTATGCGGCTACAGAGGCGAATTAGCTGGAAAACCTCCCGCTAATTCGCCTGAAATGGTGTATATCAGCAATAGGGCCGCAAAATAGATGGAGCTTTTCCAGTTAAATCCGATCGGAGAGCCAAGAGCGGTACACATTAACAGGAGCTTTTCCCGTTAATGGTGTAGACTCCGGCGGTGGGACCTTGTATCCACAATTGTCCCCGCATCATCCATGGTTGGTGTGCTGGAGGGTTTGCAGAAAAATCTGCTCGATATGCGCGTCGTCGAGCGAATAATAGACCGTCTTTCCGACTTTGCGCCGTTTTACGATCCTCATGTTGCGCAGGTACCGCAGCTGGTGCGAAACGGCCGATTGTCCCATCTCCAGGAGGACCGTCAAGTCATGCACGCATAGCTCTCTTTTTAGCAGGGCGCCGATGATTTTGACGCGGGTCGGGTCGCTGAAGGCTTTGAACCAATCCGCGAATTGAACGGCCGCCTGGTCATCGATTAACTCCGCCTTGATCGCATCCAAGTCCACCGTTCCCGAGCAGCTCGTATCGCATTCTTCCGTTATATTTATAGATCGTGTCATGGATGATCACCTTTCCGCTGGGGGTTTACATTATTATATCAAAAAGGACGAATTAAACGAAATCATTACTATTAAATGGAGATGATATGCGCTTGAGTGCGGATAGTGCGAATTATGTATTTGCAAAAAATGCAGTCAAAGGGTGAAAATAGAAGGGACGATACTATAAGGGAAGGATGAACCGGAGTGCAGCGGAGTAAACGTGTGTTGGCTTTTGGAGTTCTGATCGTGGCGGTCGCGGGGGGCTCTCTATTTTTATCCCAAAATGCAAACCGCCCCACCCGTGAAGTACAACAAGACAATCCCGAGATTAAGGAAATCGTGCAAAAATATAGTGCCTGGAAGGGTGCTTCCGAATCGGCATCGATCACCTCGCACCAACTCATTGTGTCCGACGGGGGAAAAGAAGTCGTCTACGACCTGCCCGAACGTGAATTTTTTGTTTCCATCGCACCGTATAAGCAGGATACACATCCCTGTCAAATTCACAGTTTGACGGGCTGCCAAGGGGAACTGGTCAATGAGGAGTTTAACGTCCGCATTGCCGATTCGAACGGAAATATCGTGTTGGATGAAGTAAAGATGTCCGGGTCGAATGGGTTTATCGACTTATGGCTGCCGCGAGACCAACAATATCAAGTAATCATCGAGCAGGACGGGAAAAAAGCGGAGTCCACCCTTTCTACGTACAAGAATGATAATACCTGCATTACTACGATGCAACTAGTATAATCTTGAACGAGCTTCTTCACGCAAAAAAAACAGCCTCTCCCTGACACTGCACGGGAGAGGCTGTTTTGCTTTTGATCAGGATAGATTCGACTACAGGCCGGAGACGAAATTGTATACGGCCTGAGCCGCTTGAGCGCGGTTGGTTTTAGCCTGCGGCTCCAGCAACCTATCGCCCGTACCTTGGATGATTCCGGCCTTCAGCATGGCTTCCATGGCCGGCGCGGCGTACCCGGCCACCTTGTAGGCATCCCGGAACGCCTGGATCCCGCTACTCCCGCTGCCGGAAGGCAGCTTCGTACCGGAGAGCTCCGCGATGCGGTGGAGCATCACCATCATATCTTGGCGGGTAATTCCGGCTTCCGGCCGGAAGCGGTTATCGCCTTCGCCTTTTACCAGCCCCAACCGTTTCGCTTCCGCCAGGTATGGAGTATAGTACTTGTTCCCCGCATCGGCAAAATTGGCGTCTGCTCCGGTGCCGGAGATTTTATACCCGAAGGCGTTCATCGCCATGACCAGGAAATCCGCCCGGCTGATCTCGGCTTTCGGCCGGAAGTTTTCGGCTCCCGTCCCTTTGACGACATCCCGGGCCGACAAATAATTGACCGCCGCGAAATACCAATCGTTCGCCTTCACGTCCGCGTACGGCACCGTTTGGTAAGCTACGGCAAATGTACCGAGATGATTCGTGCGGAAAACCATGGAGCGAGTCTGCTCGTCGTAACGGCCGTTGATGACGGCCCGAGCCGTCCCGTCCTCCCGAATCGACATGATTACTAGATTGTCCGGTTGTTCTCCTGCTGCCGGAGTGTAAGGCAGGGAGATGACGACCTCCGTTTTGCCGTTGGCCCATTTGGCTGCGGCGCCTTCGATCCGGAGCGACAAATCGATAGCCGGTCTGGCTCCGATCATTCCGCGGACCGGGGAGGCCAGACTTTCGCGTTCGGCCCGTCCGATGACAAGCTCTGCGTATTCGCCCGTATTCGGCAAATTCGTCAGCAGATCGGAGGGAACCGTAACGGTTGCTGCCGGCGTTTCTACACGATACCGGTCGCTTCCGCTAACTTGGTTCAGCAATCCGGAAGGCAGACGCAGGACGACGTCCCCGTTATGCCGTTTCCCCTGCGCGTCCAATTCGATCGTGACCGTACGGATCCCGTTGTCTGTCGCCGCCTGGTTCAGCGCCTGGTTCAGCGCGCTTGCATCCGGCGTAGCGACGGCTTGGTCTCCCTCGATCTTGGTAGGGGCGACCACGGTGCCCGGGGGCGGTGTTTGGCCCGATGGCGGTGCGGTTCCATTCTTACTGCCCGGAGCGCCGCCGGTCATTCCGCCCGAACCCGAACCCGATCCCGGGCTGTTCCCGGCGTTGCCGCCACCGCTTCCCGGATTCGTTCCAGGGTTACCGCCGGGATTCTCCCCGTCTCCGCCGCCCGGCTTGGGCGTCCCGGTCGTAAAACGGTAAATCGGGCTCAGCCGCTCAGCGCCGTATTCGTCCGTAAGCTGCATGTACCAGTAGTAGGTATGGTCTCGCTGCAGGTTTTTCCAGACGGCCGACGCTTCCGAACCGGAGGCCAGGTCCGTTTGTTCGCCGATGACCCGGTCCTTGAAGACGTTCAAGGCAAAGTAATCGGTGGCGACCCGTTTAGTCGTATCGCGGAAGGCAAACGGCTCGGTAAAGTCCTCGATCGCGTCATCGAAAAAGTTGTAGTCGTCCAGATACGGCGAATACGTGTCCACGTCGAGCGTTCCCGCCGACGGATCGAATTTCAGCAGGCGCAAATAGCCGCTGCCTCCGCTCGGTCCGCCCTGATAGTCCGCCAGCATTTCAATGACCCGGCGCGTGGAGCCGTCCGGGTTCTGCACCGTCTTCACCACACGGTTGGCCGCATGGTAATGGCCGCTCAGCACGAGCTGAACATTCGGATTCGGCGCAATGACCTGATCGAAGACGTTTTGCGCCATATTGGACAACGTCCCGTTCGTCTCCAGATAGGCGTGCATCCCGACAATCGCGACGCGGTCCGCATGCTTCTTCAGCACTTCGTTGGCCCAAGCGATCGTTTCCGGTGTATCCTCCAGACCGAAACCGATGTACAGGAAGATGAAATCATGGCCGCCGAACGAATAGAGGTCGTAATGATTTCTGTTGTTGTCCATTTGCCCGCCGTACCACGGGTTTTTCTCGTACCGGTCGGCGCCCACATATTTTCCGTAGTTGGTATAATCCACGCCGTCGATAATGACGTCGTGATTTCCGGCAAGCACGCCGTAAGGCACTCCGGCCTCGTCCAGCTTCTTCAGGTTCCGGTCGGCCACCTTCCACTGAGCCTCGTCATTCGCTTTGTTGACGATATCGCCGGTGTGAATGGCGTAGCTGAACGTACCCCGACGGTACTGATCGGCGATCCAGTCGCCCATCGTATCAAAGATTTCCGGGTAGGACTCGGCGTAATATTGCGTGTCCGTAAACCACAGGATCGTAAACGGATCGTTAACGCCCTTCACTTCATCCTGCACCATCGCCTGAATCCGTCCATCCCGGACGAAACGGGAGGGCTCGACCTGCGACGCAAGCTCGATATCGCTCTCCTTCGCGTCACCTGTCGCCGATTTCAGCGCAGTCCATTTGCCCGCTTCGTAATCCCAGGCATACAGCGTGACGATCCGTCCCGGCAGCGTGCGGCCTTTCCAATACAGCTCGGCCTTATCGCCAGGCTGCAGTTCTTGTTCCAACTTGATCTCGAACCGGTGATACGGGAATCCCGAATCGGTGTCCGATACCAGGTATTCGCCGTCGGGTTTGGCGATCCGCGCTTTTTCGTCGGCCGACAGGCCCGTCTCTCCCTCGGGAGTCAGCACGAGCGGAGGTTCGCGGTCGGCCGTGTTCCGGTAGCCGGCGATTCCTTCAGTTCGAACGAAATCGTACTTGTCGGCTTCGAGGAACCGTACATCCAACTTGTCCCCGCTCGGGTCGGAAACGTGAGCGCGCAGCGTCGCGTCCGTCGGCACGTTGATCGCAAAATCCGCAGGCGACACTTCGCCCGGAGCGAGCGGTTTCTCTTCGCCGATGACGAAAGCGCGCTCCATAACGGCGGTGTTGCCCGCTCCGTCATACACGGTAACCTTAAGCCGATGTTCGCCCGGCGTCAGCACCGTGGAAGAAGTCGCGTGCGGCAGTTCGATTTTCGCTCCGTCGAGCTCGGCTTCCGTCTTGTGGATGCCGGTCAGGTTATCGGAGGCGATGACGTTTAAGGTAATGGCGCCTTTCAGCGCCTGTCCTTCCTCTACCGGTAGCCCTTCGCCGGATACGACGGCTTCGATGACGGGATCGGTGTTATCGATCATAATGTCGAAGGCTTCCAGCTCGTCGTTTCCGATCGTCAGGGCCAGCGGATAGACGCCGTCTTTCAGTTTTTCGGTGTCCAGCTCCACGTACCGGGCCGTGTACTTCTCTTCCGGCACGGGGAAGTGGAAGTGGCTGATCATCGGTTTGTTCGGATTGCTGCCGTAATCGGCATCCCCGAACCCGTAATAGGTGTCTTCCCGGTAATCCACCATCGTTTGGCTGCGGTTACCCAAATAGTTAACGACCCGGTCGGGTTTGACCACCGAACCGTCGGGCAGAACCAGATGCACGTTCATCACTTCAAAGTCGTCGTGGTTATTGATGCCGAACACTTTGTCGTGCTCGCTTAACTGATAGGGAGCATTCTCGTTGCCCGTATGCACGGATACCACGGAGCCGGTGACGAGCAAATCCGGTGTCATCGGGAAAATGGACCAGGCCCCGTCGGAATATTTGGGCAGGATGCGGGTGAAAAAGGACGGCTGGCCCGACGGATCCAAGGCGCTCGCCGAAGCCTGATAAATCTGGTCGACTCCCCGCGTCTGCATCCCCAACTGCAACGTGCCCGGTAGGGCCTTGCGCATCGGAAGCGGCTGGCCGTCCAACCGGACTTCGACTTGCTCCTGCGCGCTGCGCCCGTAAGCGTAGAACGCGGCCTTGTCTTTGAACATGCCGCCCGCTTCAATCGACAAACCCGGCTCCGGCAGTTCGGTTCCGGCTCCCGTTGCGTTCACGGTGAGCAGGCCGCCCCGCGAATTGTAAGGAACGCGCGTCCGGTTGCCGTGCTCGTCCTGCGCTTCGATAATGTATCGGTAAGCCCCTTTTTCAGGGAAGGCGATCGTTCCGCCATACACATACTTGCCGCCGTCCTGGGACAGCAGCTTCAGCGGCTCCTTGCCGGCGAAGACGGTCGCTTCGTTCGTTGCGGGACCGTACATCACTTCCGCTCTCGCGAGCGGCTCGTTGCTGACCAATTTTACGGTGTAGGGCTCGTTTTGCCCCAAATTATAAACCGCCTGCTCATGCTCGAGAACCGGAGCGGTCATATCCACGCCGTCCACGGGCGGAACCTGACCGGGATCAATGCTGCCCGGATTCGCATACATCCGGTTGTCCAGACGTTTCATGACATGTCCGGATTCCGGATAAGTATAGCGTACTACGGCATTGCGTACGTCATTGACGAGTCTGTCGGGACTATCCGGCGTGCTCGGATCGTACCAAGCCTCCACCAGGTAACGGTCCGGCTGTTCCGGACTCGACAACGCCAAGCCGCGCTGCAGCGAATTCGGCAGGTTGAAGTCCGACGGCT
Source organism: Paenibacillus faecis (assembly GCF_008084145.1). Classification (GTDB taxonomy): domain Bacteria; phylum Bacillota; class Bacilli; order Paenibacillales; family Paenibacillaceae; genus Fontibacillus; species Fontibacillus faecis. The sequence goes on from NZ_VSDO01000004.1 coordinate 701,701, forward strand.
TCGAGTTGTCGTAGAAGATCACGTCGCTGTCTTCCAGCGTAGAGTTAAAGTGCAGATTAAAATCCGCCGTCGTTGTATATCCCTGCCCGTTGGCTATCGCTTCCTTGGCAAACCAGATGACCGCTGCGGTGTAGGGCTCGATGGCCGTATGCTGCGGGATGGTCCACTGCTTCGGTGCGGTATTCCCCGGATACAGGTACCATAAACGGTAATCCTTCAGGTCCAGCGTCTCGCTCGAATTATTGTAAATCTCCACATATTCGTATTGATTGCCGCTGCCCCAGCGGTAATCGCCCGCCGGATTCGGCAGAATTTCCGTAATCAATACAAGGGGGACCTCCGCAGTCACGGTGCCGGTCAGCGTTATCGCGTACTCTTGGGACCGGGTCGTTTCAATGCCGTCCGTAGCTTCGATGTAATAATACAACATGTCCCCGAACAGCTGAGATGAGGGGATAACGCCTGCATAGGCGTCTCCGCCGGAGCTTTGCATCGGAGCTTCCGCGAACGGACTGTTCGCGATCGACTTATAGAACAGCTTGACCTGCGGCGCGTCTCCATCCTCATCGTAAACGCTGGCCGTTACGGTCACATCCTGCGAACGGTCGGCTGAAGCCGCCGGAACATGGACGATGGCCGGAGCGTGGTTCGCGACGGATACCAGCTGTTCGGGTTCGATCACGCCGGCGGAAGGCGCCGCCTCCCGGGCGTATGCGACCATGGCGGCACCGCTGGAGGGCAACTGCAGATGCAGGCTTTTGCCGTCCCCGACATCGTCCGCGGTGTAATACACTTCGCTGATCACGGCGGCATTGTCATTCTTGCGGGTCACGTACAAGCCGCGGTCCGTGTTAGCGAGGCCATCCTGCCCCCGCAGCTTGAACACCGGAATCCCGTCAGGTACGCCGTGATAGCTTCTAAAGTCCGCCTCGGTCAATTTGCTGGCGGCTCCGGTAATGGATGAGCTGGTACGCTCTACCCAGAGTACCGCCGGACTTCCCGCGGGAATAATGACATCGTTAAGGCTGCCGTAGGCCGTATCCGTAACGGTCACGGACAAATCCTTTACGCCGGTATTATAGTTGTAGCGGATTTTATACTCCTCGTTGAACGATACCTCCCGGTCCGAGGGGTTATAAATCTCCACGAACTCAAACAAATCCGCACTTCCGGCGCCCTCAATCCGATCTTGATTGGAGCGATCGTCGGGATATACCTCCGTAATAAATACGCCCGCTCCGGGCGCCGCCGCTTGTGCCTTGTTCTCCAACGCAGGATGGAAGAACTGCACGCATAGCATGCTGCAAGCTAAAAGACCGGCCAACCACTGCTGTTTCCTCATGTTTTCCTCCCTATGTCTTTTTTACCTTAAAGAGCATAGCGGAGGGAGGTAAGAAGGATGTCAAAAGAAGTCGATAAATATGTAAATTTATACGGAAATTTGATTTTCTATTCATAGCACATCAACACTTTTCTAAAAGAATGTCATTAAAAAGTCACAATCTTCCTCGTGCTCCCCGAAAATATCCCCCGTGAGGGCTATACGAAGTGATGAAAGTTATAGCTTAATATATCGGTGAAAGTCTTTCAATTTTTGGAATGGGAAAATCCAAGGATCGGAGTAGGTTTATGAAATGATGAACGGAAAGCGCTGGATTTGGGGGTGTCTACGTTTTGCCGCGGCCTGTTGGATTATCCAGTTGTATATGGGGGATTCGAGCCAAGCCGCCCAAGCCGCCCAAGCCAAAAAGCCTCCGATACCGCTCCAGGAACTGGTGGATCGGGCGCGGCCGGGCGAGGTTGTCCGGCTTAAGGCGGGGGACTACGCGGGCCCTGTGGTCATCGGTAAGAAGCTGGTCCTTCAGGGGGAGGACGGAACTTTGCTCGTACAGGATAGCCGGGGGCCTGCCATTACGGTGAAGGCCGAAGGCGTGGAAGTCCGGGGTCTTGCTATCCGGCAGAAGGCGGAGGGGGAAGGCTCGGCGGCGGTACTCGTCCGTGCGGACAAGGCGGTCCTGCGGGAGTTGGACATCCGAACTCGCGGGTCCGGCATTTTGCTGCGCGAAGCGAGCGGCGGACGAATTGAGGATAACGTCATTACGTGGGACAGGGCCGGGGCCAGACTCAGTCTGGGACAGAAAGGTAACGGGATCGATCTTTACGGTTCCCCCGACAACCGAATGATTCGCAATGAAATCCGGAACATGAAGGACGGAATTTACCTGGAGAACAGCCGCAGCCTTACCATTGAGAATAACAGGATTTACGGCTCGCGTTACGGCATTCACTGCATGTACATCGACGGTACCCGGATCGCGGGAAACCGGGGTGAATCGAACTTTACCGGCGCGATGGTCATGGGAGTCAAGGATATCGTTCTATCCGACAACGTGTTCACCAAACAAAGTCAAAATGTTCATGCCCAAGGCATCCTGCTGTATGACGTGCGGACTTCGCTGGTCGAAAGAAACAGGGTCGACGGGAACCGCGTGGGAATTTATCTCGAGCGATCCAGCGATAATGAGCTGCGGGATAACGCGGTTTACCGGAACTTCATCGGCATCCAGTTTGCGGATGCGGAGCGAAACCGGATTCACGGGAACGATTTCGTAGCCAATGTGATCGAAGCGGAGGCGGCGCAAAGCGGGGAGAACCGGATCGAACGGAATTATTGGGATTCCTTCCAGGGACTGGACCTGAACGGTGACGGGTTTAGTGAGACGGAATACGCAATGAACCCGTTTTACAAAAACCTGATCTCCCGTACTCCGGCCTTTCAGCTGTTCTTTCAATCGCCCGGCATGACGTTCCTGAGCGATATGGTGGAAGAAGATCGGAAGCGGTGGGCTAGGGATGCTTCTCCGTCGATGCATCTTCTTCATCCCGATCTCGACCCTGCGCTGGAGCCGGAACAAGATCCGGTCGCGGAGCAGCGGGAACGGATTCCGGAGAAAACATTTATGCTGATCATCGCTTCCATGCTGTTTGCGGGATCGTTGGTCGTCATTATTTATTCGAGAGGGGCAAAATCATGAAAAAGGGATTTTTCGCTTTAGCGCTGATGACCGTGGTGTTGATTATGCTGGCGCTGGCAGGCTGCGGCGGAAGTAAAACGTATCAGCCGCAGGCCATTAATGAAGATGTCGACGTTTGCGTTGTCTGCAACATGCAGGTGAAGGATGACGCTTTTGCCACCCAGATCGTGCTGAAGGACGGGAAAAGCTTGAAGTTCGACGATATCGGATGCATGAACGAATGGAAACGGAAGAACGATACGTCCCAGATCGGGATGGACTTCGTGCGTGATTACAATGATAAGGAATGGGTGGAATTCAAAAAGGCGACCTACGTCTATGACGCCTCCATTCGTACCCCGATGGCTTACGGGATTGTCAGCTTTAAGGACAAGGCTTCCGCAGAGGCGTTTCTAGCCGAACAGGGGGTTGGGCAGATCATGAGCGCCGAGGAACTGGCGAATCATACCTGGAAACAAAGCAAGGAAATGATGGAGATGCCCGGTCATATGGAGCATGGCGAAGGACACGGAGAAGCGCAAGGAGAAGGACATGGATCATGACAGATCTGCTGCAAGTGGCCAAAAAGGAACTTAAAATCGGCTTTCGCAACCCATGGGCCTATTCCTTTTTATTGCTGTTCTCGGTGTTCGGCCTTAGCTTGCTGCTTGTAAATTCGCAAAACCGGATCGGCGGCTATTCGGGGATTACCGGCTCCATGTTGAACCTGATCTTGTACCTGCTTCCTCTGATGGCCCTTTTTTTGGGCTCGTTTTCCCTGACGGCGGAAAAAGAGGAAGGAAGCTGGCAATTGCTTTCCACCTATCCGTTAGGAACGGTCCCGTTTCTGCTGGGCAAATATGCCGGGCTGGCGATCGTTCTGCTAACCATCCTCTCCTTCGGGTACGGGCTGATGGGGCTGGTCACCGTGCTGCTCGGGAAAGCGTTTGAAATCAATACGTATTTGCTGTTCTTCTTTTTTTCCTGCGGCCTGGTTCTGTTATATCTGGCGCTCGCTTTATGGATCGGAGCGTTGTCGAAAAACCGTTGGCAGGCGATGACCATTTCCGTCATGGTGTGGTTCTTTACGGTCATCGGCTGGACGACCCTACTGGTCGCAGTCCTGGGTTTGCTGCCCTACTTATGGATCAAGCCGGTACTGACCGTGCTGACGCTGTTGAATCCGGCGGAATTTGTGCGCCTGTTCGTCGTCGTGAAGCTGGGCGGTGGTTCAGTGCTGGGACCGGAATATTATCAATGGGTTGGCTGGATTCAAAAACCGGGCGGAAGTCTGCTGTTCGCCCTGCTATTTATCGTGTGGGCAGCTTGTACGATATTCGGCGTTTGTCGGATTTGGGAAAGGGGGAGAACCCGTGGCTGAGCCTCTGGTCGTCGTTAGTAAAATTGACAAATCCATCAAAGGGCAGAGGCTGGTGGCGGATATCTCTTTCGAGCTTGGCGCAGGGCAAATCGTCGGGCTTTGCGGGGGCAATGGCGCGGGAAAAAGCACCGTCCTGCGTATGGTGGCGGGGATTCTCCAGCCAACCTCGGGAGATATTCGAGTAAACGGCTTGGAGTGGAAAAAGGAGCGGAAACGGTTTTCGGAGCAGATCGGGTATATGCCGGACGATTTTCAGTTTCCGCAAGGCATGACGGCGGCCGAGATGTTGTCCTTCTGGGCCGGCTTGCGCAAGCTTCCGGCCGCTAGCGTGCAGGAGGCCCTGGCACTGGTGGGACTTGAGGACAAGCGGCACAAAGCCGTCGGTACATTCTCCAAAGGGATGCGGCAGCGGGTGCTTTTTGCGCAGGCCATACTGGCGAAACCGGCTCTGCTTATTATGGATGAGCCCACCAACGGGATGGACCCCTACTGGATCGGCGAGTTTATGGCGCTGCTCAAGCAGATGAAGCGCCAAGGGCAAACGGTGCTTTTCTCCACGCATCAACTGGAGATCGCCGAAGAGCTCGCAGACTATGTCTTGTTTTTGAACTCCGGCCGAGTCTGCGGGGAAGGCCCTGTGGAGCTTTTTCGCAAAATGTACGGGACGCTGCCCCTTCATGCGGCCTTCCGGCACAGCTTGGGGCTGGATCCGGGAGGGACGATCCGGGATGATGAATAGAACGCTGAACAAGCGAAAGAATTCCTTTCTTGCCGCCGGAATACTCGCTTTGGTTTTGATTGCCTCAGGATGGGTGCTCTTGACGAATCTCTCCGAAAACGACGGACCGTCTCAGTCCGGCAGGTTGACGGTCGGCAGCCCGGCGCCGGATTTCCAGGCTGTTGATATGGCGGGCGAAAAGGTATCGTTGTCCGATTACCGGGGAAAGGTGGTTGTCCTTAACTTTTGGGCCTCCTGGTGCGGTCCCTGCGTGAACGAAATGCCGCTCATCGACCGCGTCCGGCAAGCGAATGTCCCGGAAGCGGAAGTCCTGTATATCAATGTCGGCGAGTCGAAAGGAACGGTGCGCGAGTTTCTGGCTTTGCATAAGTTTAATTTTTCCGCCTTCATTGATGCTACGGGGAAATTAGCCGGCCTCTACAAAGTGACCGGACTGCCGGTGACTTATGTTCTTGACCCGGATGGAGACATCGCTGGGGTAGCCATCGGAGAGATCCGCAGTGAGGCGCAGCTTCAAGCTTATATCGATGCCGCCAAAGAGGATTAAATTTATTTTAATCCTCTTTGCTGTGGGCGGAACTTGTGGTTTGATACTAATATACGACCAAGCGCTTGACAGGAATCGCGAAACGGAGGAGTTACTTTGACCTATAAACGGATAAAATGGATGATCTTGTTCATCCCTACGCTTACCGTGGGGATATGGGAATATGTAAGGCATCAATTTCTGTTATCCTATATTTCCATGGATCTGGGTAACTGGCTGACCCCTTTGCTGGTGTATCTGGTCAGTGTGACTCTGCTGGCCCAATTGTTCTCCGTGCTGGAGAAAATCCAATCCGAGCTGCAGGCCGAACGAGCCCAGAAGGTCGCTTTGGAGGAGCGCGAACAGCTGGCCAAGGAGCTTCATGACGGCATCTCCCAATCGTTGTTTTTGCTGTCCGTCAAAGCGGATCGCCTGGAGTACACGGAAGACCGGGCCAAGTTCGAGCAGGAGCTGTACAAAATCAGAAAAACGGTCCATGAAGTGAACCGTTATGTCAGACAAGCGATCGCCAACCTGAAATACGTCCCGACCTCCGAGGCTGATTCGGCTCCTTTTGCCACCTTGCAGGAACAAGTTAAGCAGGTGGCGGGAGAAGTTCTAATCCCGGTGGACATCCGGTGGGAGATCCCGGAGGAAGCTTTTTCCCCAAAAGAGAAGGTGGAGCTTCTGGCCTGTATCCGCGAAGCTGTCGTCAATATTCAGAAGCATGCCCGCGCGGGAAAAGGGTGGATTGAAGCGCAGGGGACTTTCGGCGAATGGAAGGTTGAAATTATGGACGATGGACGCGGGTTCCGGAGAAATCCGTTTGAATCGCAAGGCAGTTACGGGCTCAGCATTCTGAAGGAACGGGCTGAAGCGATGGGATGGCGATTCCGGATCCGTACGGAGCAGGAGCGGACGACGCTGGAGCTGCAAAAGACGGGAGGCGGCGCATGAAATGAAGACGCGCGTGCTTGTTGTGGACGATCATGCCCACGCTAGGGAGGCTATCTGTGAAATTTTGGCGATGGACGATCAGTTTGAGGTGATCGGCGTGGTGAAAAGCGGCCAGGAGGCGATCGAGTTTACCGAACAGTGGATGCCCGACCTGATTCTGATGGACATTCAGATGCCGGGGATGGACGGGCTGGCGGCGACGCAGCGAATTAAGCTGAGTTTTCCCTATGTCAAGATCGTTATGATTACCGTCTCGGATGATATGTTTCATCTTCTCGAAGCTTTAAAACGGGGAGCGCAAGGGTATCTGCTCAAAAACCTGGCCCCCTCGACCTGGATCGAGTACCTCCGCTCCATCGTCAACGAGGAGGCCCCTTTAAGCCGGGAGCTGGCCTTCGAGATTCTGAAGGACGTTTCGCTTTCGACGAAGCGGGAAGCGGCGGAGGGTCTGACCCAGCGGGAACAGGAGATTTTGGGGCAGGTGGCCAACGGCCTGACGAATAAAGAGATCGGGGAAACGCTGAATATTTCCGAACACACGGTCAAAAACCATCTGAAAAACATCCTTCAAAAGCTGCAGGTACAAAACCGGGTGCAGTTAACGAGGTATGCCCTGGAACAAGGGCTGGTTGCGGGGAAGGGCAGCGGCCTTAAAGGGGAAAAGGGAAGGGAAGAGACCGATTAGGGTCCGGGTCCCCTCCCGTTGGCGGAAACCGGGTCATAGGGCAGGGAGGTCGTAGGCTTCGCCCGCGATCTGAAGGGAATAAAGGTCTTTTGAGGCGCTATGGTGTCGAATTCGGCACAAAAGCGTAGATTAGCGGTTTTTTGGGCCTTTATTTTTGGAAAAAGCGGGCCAATCCCTTATTTCGCGGCTCTCACCGGGTAAATAGGGTCCTTTTTGGCCTTTTTGGCCGCTATGTTCCCCACAGAGCTGATCTGGGCCGGAATAGCGCCCCAAAATGCCGCTAAGTTGGCGGACGGGTAGCTGGGCGGGGGGGATTGCCGGGGATTTTACCCGGCACGCGCTGCCGTTTTTATAAAGCGTCGATGCCGATACCGAGTGCCTAATTCTGATGCCAAATAAGATGAGATAAAATCCAAGGAGGAACCACCACCATGATTATCGTAAGCTCCTGCCTGGCGGGCATGAAGGTCCGCTATAACGGTACGGACTGCCTGGAGGACACCATCGGGCGATTAGTGAAAGAAGGGAAAGCCGTGGCTCTATGCCCCGAGCTACTTGGCGGCTTTGCGACGCCGCGGGAACCGGCGGAAATTGCGGGCGGCACCGGCGAGGACGTTCTGCTCGGTAAAGCCCGGGTCGTGACCAAATCCGGCGAGGACGTTACGGACATGTATATGAAGGGGGCCGAGGAAGCCCTCCGTCTTGCCAAAGAAGCCGGCGCCACCGCCGTCGTGCTGAAGGAATTCAGCCCGTCCTGCGGAAGCTCCATGATTTATGACGGCAGCTTCGCCAACCGGCAGACTGCCGGCAATGGAGTTACGGCCGCTTTGTTCGAGCGGGAAGGGATTCGGGTCGTCTCCGAGGCGCAGATCGCGGAGGTCGTCGACGTCGAATAACGGCGGCGATTGACAGCGGTCATTTTATACATCACAAAGCTTGCGGTAAATAAAATACCGCAGGCTTTTTTTATTTGGGGCTTTAACCAGTTGAGCTCGCGAAGCGTGCGAAACAAAATTAAGAGGCGCCTATTGTGCTTCCAGGCTTCCAACTCCAAAAAAGATGCAAATCTGCAGGTATTTAGGCCGATTCCCGAGGGAATGCGAAAAAAGATGCAAATCCTCTGCAGGTATTTCTAGTGATTTTAGAGAAACGAGCCGGTTTTGTCAAAAATTCCTGCAGATTTGCAGGAATTTTGAAATTTTGGGCCCCGAACAAGAAAAAAACATGCACATATGCAGGAATTCTATGTTATCAAGGTTTGTCTGACGGAGTACGAGTTATAATCGCACCCCTCCAGGGGTAGGCAAAAGCGGCAACGGCATACCTGATCGTAGTGAAAGGTAGCGCCTTTAGACGCGAGCCGGTAATAAAGGCTTATAGCCTTAGAGGAAACCACCAGTTTGACGGATGGTTATGATTTTTGAATAAAACGTAATAAAAAGGCCCGGAAGCCCTAAGCTCCCGGACATCTTCCAACTAGGCTAGCGGTGCTCGATCAGATCGATCGCGCCAAGCACGATGTGGGCCAAGCCAAATCCGAGAGCCCCGGTCGCAGCAAGCTTATACTTGCTTCCAAGCAGTGATGCGGCAGAAGCGGACACTACAGCTCCAAGAACGGTAGGAATCAAACCTTCACGCATGCGTAACACCCCTTTGGACTGGTTTGGAAAGACATCACTATTTTGGGGAGGCAGGGGATCATTTATGCATCGGGTCAGATTCAAAGCTTGAACCGAAAGGGTAAAAAGAGGGCAAAACAGTTAGTCAAGGGGTGAGACGCATGAAACGGAGAAAAACGTCCCAACTGACGCAACAGCTCGTGTTCGTTGGACCCTCCACGATATTTTTCGTATTGATCGTGGCCGTTCCGTTTTTTCTCGGCTTATATTACGCCTTTACGGACTGGAACGGGATTTCAAGGCAGGCGGATGTGGTGGGCGTCCGCAATTTCGTCCATATTTTTACCAAAGATCCCGCCTTTCTGAATTCATTTTGGTTTACGGCCAAATTTACCGTGCTCGGCGTCATTCTCACGAATGTGGTGGGCTTCGCGCTGGCGTATTTTTTAACGAAGCGTTTGTACACGCGAAACGTGATGCGGACGGTCTTCTTTATGCCGCACGTCATCGGGGGGTTGCTGCTGGGATTCATCTGGCAGTTCATTTTTGTCCGGGGGTTCGCTTCCATCGGCGGGGCGACCGGCATTCCCTTTTTCCAGCTGCCGTGGCTGGGAACGGAAGCCACCTCGTTTTGGGCGATCGTGATCGTCTTCGTGTGGCAAAATGCGGGTTACCTTATGATCATCTACATATCCGCCATCAACAATGTGCCGAAAAATCTGATCGAAGCGGCCAAAGTCGACGGGGCCGGACGGAGACAGGTGCTGAGGCATGTCATCGTCCCGCTGGTTATGCCGGCGGTCACCGTCTGCTTGTTTCTGGCGATTTCGTGGTCGTTCAAACTGTTCGACCTGAACTTGTCCCTGACCAAAGGGGGGCCGTACAAATCGACCGAGTCGGTGGCGCTGAACATCTACAATGAGGCGTTTACAATCAGCCGTTTCGGGATGGGCTCGGCCAAAGCCATTATTTTCTTCATCATCGTGGCGTTGATCTCGATTCTTCAGGTCCGGGCCACCAAGCGCAGGGAGGTTGAACTGTGATGGATACAGCCAAACGTTATCGTGGCGGCATGCTGCTGGTCGAGGCGCTTTTGATCCTCGGAGGCCTGGTGTTTCTCGTTCCTTTCTACTTCCTGGTGGTGAACTCGGTGAAAACCTTCGGGGAAATTCTCAGCGACGCGGCCGGATGGCCCGCCGTGGCCCAATGGAGCAACTATGCGGAAGCCTGGGACAAAACCTCGTTCCCGAAGGCGTTCGGCAACTCGTTGCTCATTACGGTGGCCAGCAATTTGCTGCTCGTCCTGATGTGCTCGATGGCCGCTTACCGGATGGCCCGCAAGCCGACAGGATATAACCGTTTTTTGTATGCGGCCTTCGTCGCCGCGATGGTCATTCCTTTCCAGGCCATTATGATTCCGCTGGTCAAGGTGTCCAGTCTGCTCGGCCTCATGAACTCGACCTGGGGACTGATCGTCTGTTACCTCGGCTTCGGCGCGCCGCTGACCGTATTCCTGCTGCACGGCTTCGTCAAGTCGGTGCCCGTGGACATCGAAGAAGCGGGGCGGGTCGACGGCTGTTCGGTGTACGGCATTTTCTTCCGCATCATTCTGCCGCTGATGCAGCCGATCGCGGTGACGGTCATCATCTTGAACACGCTTTGGATCTGGAACGATTACCTGATGCCTTCGCTGATTTTGCAGAAACCCGAACTGTATACGATTCCGATCGAGACTTTCGCCTTCTTCGGCCAATACACCAAGCAGTGGGATCTGGCGCTGCCGGCTCTGGTGCTCGGGATTACGCCGATCGTGATCTTTTTCCTGTCCATGCAAAAATACATTATCGAGGGCATCGCCCAAGGTTCGGTAAAAGGGTAAACGGAGGGCCGAGGCGATTCGATAAAAGAGATCGACAAGAGTGGTGGAAGGAGAGTGACTCAGACATGAGAAGGGGTAAACTGGCATGGCTCCTGCTGGTGATGGCGCTGCTTGTCGCCGGGTGCGGCCAAAGCGGTCCGGACATGGACGGAGGACGCAAGGTGCTGCATATTTTTCAATTTAAAGTCGAGATTGCGGAAGCGATGGATCGCCTGAAGGTAGAGTACGAGAAAGAGCATCCGGACATCAAGCTCGATATTCAGACCGTGGGCGGAGGCAGCGATTACGGCGCTTCACTGCGGTCGAAATTCGCCTCCGGCGAAGAACCGGATATTTTCAATATCGGCGGCTACACGGAAATGGAGATGTGGCAGGAGTACCTGGAGGACCTGACGGACGAGCCGTGGGTGAAGGACGTCAAAGAGATTGCCCTGGAGCCGATGACCAAGAACGGCAGGCTGTACGGCATGCCGGTAAACCTGGAGGGCTATGGGTTTATATACAATAAGGATCTGTTCGCCAAGGCCGGCATCAAGGAAAAGCCCGTCACGCTCAGCGGGCTGCGCGAAGCGGCCGAGAAGCTGAAGGCGGTGGGGATCACGCCGTTCTCCAACGGCTACCAGGAGTGGTTCGTGCTCGGGAACCATAACGTCAACGCCGCCTTTGCCAACCAGAAAGATCCGGCGGATTTCATCCGGGGATTGACCGAAGGCAGGTATAAATTTGCCGACGATCCGGTATTCGAGCGGTGGACGAAGCTGCTGGATCTGACGCTGGAATACGGCAACCCGAACCCGCTGACCACGGATTACAACACCCAGGTGACGATGTTCGCCAACGGGGAAGCGGCCATGCTGCAGCAGGGCAACTGGACCCAGGTGCAGTTGGACGGCATCAATCCCGACCTGAATCTCGGCATTCTGCCGATGCCGATCGACGATACCGGGGAAGACAATGACAAGCTGTTCGTCGGCGTGCCGAACAACTGGGTCATTTACAAGGACTCTCCCATGAAGGAAGAAGCGAAGGAGTTTTTGAACTGGCTCGTCACTTCGGAGACGGGGAAGCGGTTTATTACAAAGGAATTTAAATTCATCCCCGCCTTCGACAGCATTGAAGGGACGGAGGAGGATCTCGGCGCCCTCGGGATGGAAGTGCTGAATTATACCGATGCCGGGAAGGCGCTCACCTGGAACTGGTTCCGCTTCCCGAACGGCATGCCGTCCGAGTTCGCCAGCATCATCCAGGCTTACATCGGAGGCAAAATCGACAAAGCGGGAATGTTCGAACAGTTCCAGCAGAACTGGGACAATCTCAGTGTAGAATAAAAAGCCCGTAAAATGGACGCAAGCGTCAAACGGTTTGATCCGTTGACGCTTGCTTTTTTGTTTCTTTAATTATATATTGCAACCCGTCACCTTCATGTACACGCTGAAGGGATGTTGGCGAAGTGGTTCCTGCCTAGACTACAACCGTAACTGCAGACGGTTTCCAAAACAACAAAAGCCCTACCTCTCATTTGTCCTTGCGGCTCCGATGACCGCGCCAGTGTGAATCAGAAATCTACGAAAATTCTTACTCGTTGGGTCATTCAAATAGGAATTTCATACCGGATAAGGTATTAGGAGAGTTATAATCTTTTGAGGAACTACTATAGAGGGTTTAACAATCTAATAAACTATATTACAGGAAGTTTTATGGAAAGTCAAATTTGAGCTGTCAACCGTCGTTGAAGTTCCCATCGAATTTTATAAAAGTAAAAGCGCTTAAGTTTTATTGCCAATTCGATAAAATCTATCTCTCGCGGCTCATGGCAAACGATTCGGGAGATTTTACGCTGTTTTACACCTGCTTAATGTGAAATTGACGCTAGAATCGGATAATATAAGGAGCTCATCGGAGAACCCCCGGACGCATCATTTAGTGAGAAATAAGTTGAAAATAGTTGGGGTTTGGGAAAAATATGCATAGAATATTTGCGGATCTATAAGCTATAATGAAAGCGGATTCGTTCTTCATGCAAGGGATCCCGGTGAGGTTTGAAGAACTCGGTATAAGAGAGGGGGCGCGTTTGGAAAACGGAATATTTTTTACGACAAAAGTTTAAGCGCTTAAACTTTATGAAGAAGTGAGGGGGTAGACCGGATGAAATATCAGGGCGGAACTAAATTGAAAAGGATGCTGTCTCTGTGGATGGCCTTATTGATGCTGCCGTTTCAGGTCGCAGGATTCGCCGCCGCGGAGGAAGCGGCAGACGGGGGAGCGCCGACCGGACCGGAGATCGTGGCGGAATGGGGGGGTGATCAGGCATACGCTTACACCGATGACGTTATCTCGGCCACGTATGGAGCGTACCGTTCGGCATCGCTGATCTCCGCCGCCGGCGGACCGTATTACGAGCAAGCCAGCGGGGAAGGGATTCAATATCAAGGATGGGATCGGGGCAAGGACAAAAAATATTGGCTGGCGCTGATCCCCACAAAGGGCTTCCGGAATATCACGCTGTCGTCCGAGCAGAAATCCTCCGGATCGGGGCCGCGCGACTTCCGGCTGGAGATCAGTAACAATGGTCGCGACTGGACCAAACTGAAGGATATTGAGCTGTCCAAAGGAGCCTACAGTAAAATCAACGATCTTCCGCTTACGGCGGCCGCCGACGATCAAGACTTGCTCTATGTCCGCTGGATCGTCGCTTCCGAAATCGCGACGGACTCGAAGGCGAATTCCGCCGTGGGACCGTACGGCTCCAGCTATTTGAAGGATGTTCGCGTGAAAGGCGATCCGATCGCCGGTGCCGGGCATACGCCTGTCGTTCCAACGATCGATCTGGCGTATTCGCCCAAAGACGGAGCGGAGGAAGTTCGCGTTGACACGCCGCTTACGGTGAAATTCAACAAGAACATTGCCCTGACCAGCGACGCGTCCGCCGTCATTACCGACGGAACCGACACGTTGCCGCAAGTGTCGTTGGAAGTTGCAGGCAACACGCTGCGGATCCATCATCCGGCATTCGCTTACGGTAAAACATATACGGTTTCCATTCCGAATAGGGCCGTCGAGAGTAAGGACCATGCCGCGCTGGTGCGCGATATTTCCTGGAGTTTTACCGTACAGGACTCCCCATATCTACCGAAATTGATCAATATGACCTTCAACGCGGACCCGAAGACAGGCATCGCTTTTGCGTGGTATACGGACGAGATGACGGACACGAAGGTACAGGTCGTCGAAGCCGCGCGCATGACGGCAAAAGAGTTCCCGGCACAGGAAGCGCGGGAATTCACGGGAACCGGCGAAGTCATTAAGACGTTCATGTCAAAGAGCGACCGGGAGTCCGGCGATCAGGCGCAATTTATCAGCCACAAGGCGATCGCCGACGGCTTGAAGCCGGGGACGAAGTACCGTTTCCGCGTCGGCGACGGCAAGGAATGGAGCGAGACCGGTTCGTTCACGACCGATGCGGCGGACCATCAGCCATACCGCTTCATCGTCGGATCGGATTCCCAAGCGTCGAGCAAGGAGGATTTCGAGCCTTGGGGGGATACGTTCCGCAAAGCGCGCGCCCATATCGGCGATCCGAAGTTCCTCATCAATGCCGGCGACCTGGTCGATAACGGCGACCTGGAGGAGCAATGGCAGTGGATGCTCGGCGCGGCGCAGGAAGAATTGCTGAACGTGCCGTTCGTACCTGTACTGGGCGGCCATGAAGTTCAAGATTACGACGGAGACGAGACGACGCCCAACAACAACTTTTACTACCATTTCAACCTGCCGCGGAAAGTGGTCGCGGCGACGCAGGACGGTTCCGTCTACGCCTTCGAATACGGCGACGCGCTCTACATGGTGTACAACTCGCAATTTGACGGCAAGCTGAACGAAGACGGAACGGTGAATTGGGACGACGAGCAGCACGAACAGTTCTGGAATCAGGTGGACTGGATGCGCAACACGGTTGCCAAGACGGACAAAAAGTGGAAGTTCGTCACGTTCCACAAATCCCCTTACGCGGCCGGCGACAATTCGGCTCAATGGGAAGGCGGACGCATTGAATTTTATAAGAAAAATTTGATCCCCGTCTTCGACGAACTGGGCGTCGACATGGTCTTTGAAGCGCATGACCATATGTACATGAGGTCTTTTCAAATGTACGGCGACAAAGTCATCGATCCCGACAGCTTGGAGAAGGATGGGGAAGGCAATGTGATTAACCCGCAAGGCACGGTCTATCTGATGTCCAACGCCTTCGGGAACAAGTTTTATTATAAAAACAATCAGTACGTGATCGGCGAGGACGGCGAACCGGTGGAAGCGATCGGCCCGGATGGCAAACCGATTCCGTACGACGACTATTTCGCCGCGAAAGACGAACAGCCGGAGAAGAAAATGTTCACCGACGTATCCATCGCGGACCAAGTCATGAAATTTACCGCTTATACCGCGGCGGTGGAAGACGAAGGTAAGGAAGGGACGGTCGGCGACGGATTGTTCGCTTACGACCGCTACGGTATCAAACGCACGGACACCAAGCCGGATAAGGTGGAACAAGCCAAGGCCGCGCTGCAAGGCAACAAGGCCGTTCTCTCCTGGAAAGCCCCGGCGAACAGCAAGGAGTCGGTAAGAGGGTTCCGGGTTTACGAGAAAAACGATAAAGTCAAAACCTACTGGAGCGAATATGTGCCGACGAAAGCAGGGCAGACGGAGTACAGCCTCGCCGTGGAAGGCCTGAATCCGGCCATAAAATACGATTTTATCATCAAAGCCGTCGGCAGAAGAGACAATTCCGCTCCGGTCGAGACGAGCACGATGGACGGTCCCGTGGACCGGGAACCGCCGTCCGCGCCGACGAATTTGCGCGGAACGGGAGTTTCGCCCTTCCAGATCAATCTGAGCTGGAACGCATCGCCCGGCACGGCCGCGCCGGCGGGATATCATGTGTACCGCGACGGAGCTTTGGTCGGGACGACCGCGGAAACGTTCTACCACGATACCGGATTGCAGCCGGAAACGTCCTACCGTTATGCGGTCAAAGCATACAGTGCGGCGGGCGTCGAATCACTGGCGAGCAACGAAGCCGTGGTGAAGACGAAATCCGCGCCGGCGGGCGAAGGGCCGCACCGGGCGTTCCCGCAGCATACGGCGTATGCCGCGGGTTCGATCAAGCCCAGCCATGTGACGCAAGCGCAAATGGATCAGACCGTGGCCCGGCTCTACGATGAATGGAAGGCGAAATATTTGAAACGCCATCCGTATCTGGCGGCTTCGGAACCCGACCAATACTATGTATGGTACGCCGACGGCGATTGGTTCGAGGAAGAGTTCGATGAAGAATTGGGCGTCGAATATATGGCGACCACCGTGTCCGAAGCGCATGGCTACGGGATGTTGATCACCGCCTTGATGGCCGGGCATGATCCGGACGCGAAGCGATATTTTGACGGGATGTTCCGTTATTTCAAGGCCCATCCAAGCCATATCAATCCGAATCTGATGGCCTGGAAGCAGGGCGATACGGGGAAGGACATCGTTGACGTCGACGGCGCCGATTCCGCGACCGACGGGGATATGGACATCGCCTACGCGCTGCTGTTGGCCGACAGCCAGTGGGGCAGCGGCGGGGAGATCAACTATCTGGCCGAGGCGAAGAACCTGATCGGCGCGATCATGGACAGCGAAGTGAACCGGGACGACTGGATGCTGCGGCTCGCCGACTGGGCGACAAGCGGCAAGTGGGCGTCGGCGACAAGGCCTTCCGATTTCATGCTGCAGCATATGAAAGATTATCGGAACGTAACGGGTGACAGCAACTGGGACCGGGTCGTCGAAACAACGTATGACATCATCGATGAACTGGTTCGCAATTACAGCCCGAACGCGGGGCTGCTCCCGGATTTTGTCGTGAAGTCCGGCGGCAAATACGCTCCCGCGGAACCGAACTTCCTGGAATCGGAATACGACGGGGATTACAGTTACAACTCTTCCCGCACGCCTTGGCGGATCGGCACCGATTACCTGATCACCGGCGACGCGCGGGCGAAGGAACAGCTCGGTAAGCTGAACCAATGGATTCGCGGGGTTACCAACGGGGATCCGGACCAAATCCGGGCGGGGTACAAACTGGACGGCTCGCAAGCGATCGAGGAATATGGGGATATTACTTTCTCCGCTCCGCTGATGGTAAGCGCGATGGTCGATTCCTCCAATCAAACGTGGCTGAACCGGTTGTGGGATCACAATGCGGCGGTACGGACGGAAGATGATGTGTATTTCGGCAACAATCTGCGCCTGCTGAGCATGATTGTCGTATCGGGCAATTGGTGGTCGCCTTCCGTGACGGACACCGAGGCGCCTTCCGAACCGACGATCGAAAAAGCGGAGGCCGCTTCGTCCACGGCCATTACGCTGAAATGGGCTCCGTCCTCCGACAATCTGGGCGTTGCCGGTTACAAAATATACCGTGACGACGTCGAGATCGCAACGACGATGAAGACGGAGTATCGGGATACCGGCCTGTCCCCGGGTACGACGTACAAATATTTTGTGGTTGCGTTCGACGCGGCAGGAAACTTGTCGAAAATGAGCAATATGAGGTTCGTGGCAACGCTGGGATCGTCGGGTGGCGGTTCTGGCAGCTCCGGCGGTTCCGGATCTAGTGGCGGTGGTTCGGCGTCCACACCGGGCGGAACGAAGACCGAACCGGAAGTTACGGCGCCGGAACCGGGGAAAACCCCCGATGCGGGCGGGACTCGGCCAGGGAAGAAGAACTTTATCGATATCGGCGATAAATACGCTTGGGCGAAAGAGGCGATTGAAGAACTGGCGGCCCAAGGCATTATCCGGGGCACGTCCGATACGACCTTCGAACCGGGACGAAAAATTACTAGGGCGGAATTCACCGTGCTGCTGGTGCGAGCGCTCGGACTGAAAGCCGATTTTGCGACAAGCTTCGGCGATGTCGCTTCGGACGCTTATTATTACGAAGCGCTGGGCATCGCCAAAAAACTCGGTATCGCCAAAGGAGTCGGCGCCGACCGTTTCAATCCGCAAGCGGTCGTTTCCCGGCAGGAAATGATGGTGCTGACGGCTAGAGCACTGCGGCTGGGAGGCAACCTCGGCGATGGCGCGGGAATCGCGGCCGACCTGGAACGTTTTACGGACGCCGATACCCTGGCCGACTATGCTGTCGACAGCGCTGCGTCTCTCGTCAAGGAAGGCATCGTCCAGGGCGACGGGGCGAACCTTCGCCCGGGAGCCCCAACAACGCGGGCGGAATCCGCGGTCATGATTCACCGCATTTTCAAGAAATACGGCTTATAATCTGAAAGAGAAACCCGGGCAAAGCCCGGGTTTCTCTATGGCACCGTCGCGATATTCAAAAACCCCCGCTTTGTAAAGCGGGGGTTTTCCTGCGTAAACTAGTTGGCGAACGTATAGCTGTCGTTGGTCTTCTTCAACATTTCCTTAAATCCGGGAGAAGCGTACAGCTTCTTGTCCTTCGTGATAAAAAGGACTTCCGTGTTCGGCGTATTTTCCGCGAATTTAAGCCCGTCCTCAATGCCCATAATCAGCAGGGAAGTGTCCATCGTATCGGCATCGGTGGAGCGGTCCGTCACGATCGTCACGCTGCTGATATTGTTATCGACCGGATAGCCGGAACGCGGATCGATGATGTGCTGGTACAGTTTGCCGTCTTCCACGAAGAAGCGCTCGTAAATCCCGGCGGTAACGACGGTTTTGTCTTCGACCCGGACGGTTCCGATCGGATTGCCCCGTTCCTGCGAAGGATCTTGAATACCGATGTTCCAGGTGGAGCCGCCCGGCTTGCTGCCCATCGCAAAAATATTGCCCCCCAGGTCGATGATCGCGCTGCTGAAACCCTGTTCCGCCAAATAGTCGTAGATGGCGTCCGCGGCGTAGCCTTTTCCGTAGGAGCCAAGGTCGAGCTGCATCCCTTTATCACGCAGGTAAATCTCGTGTTTCTCCGGGTTAAGCTCGATCCTGCGGTAATCCGTCAGCTTACGGGCGGCTTCGATGTCCGCGGCCGGTGGGACGTGGGCTCCCTCATGGCCGATGTTCCAAAGGCTGACGAGCGGGCCGATCGACGGGTCCAGCAGGCCGTCCGTTTTCCGGGCATAGTCGACGGCGAGCTGCACGAGTTCGAACGTATCCGGCGAAACCTCCACGGGGGCGATACCCGCTTGCGCGTTTACCTTATGGATCTCGCTGTCCTCGTTCGTCCGGCTGATTTTGCGGTCGATATCTTTCATCAGAGCTTCCAGCTCTTTAAAGTTGTTGGCGGTAGCCCGGTTATCGTAAATTTTGATGTTGACGACGGTATCAAATATAAAAAAGGTCTGCGCCAAAGGCTTTACGGAGGTTCCTGACTTCGACGAATCCTTCGCGGCGGAGGCGGCCCGCACATCGGCCGGGATGTCCGCCGCCTTCACATTCGCGGAATCGCCGTTTGTACAGCCTCCAAGCAGCGTCGTAATCATGGTCAGAGCCAGCAACAGGATTGCCGTTTTGTTCTTTTTCATATGCGTAGCCTCATTTCTCCCGTTATCTCGCCTTGATTTTAGCAGAAATAAAAATGAGCTAAAAGTACTTTTATTCACAAAGTAAGAATTATTCTCATAAACCGTCTTTTAAGTGAGGATTTTGTGAAATGGGTCCTGGATTGAGACATTTATCACATGGGAGTGAGGAAAGTTACAGGTATAATGGTTTCATCTAAGATTTATATAATTAAAAAATAAGATAAAGGAGTTAGCCATGAAACGTGGAGATATCCTGCTGATCGGGCTGATCGTTGTCATTGCCGCGGCGTTCTTGGTCCCCCGCTGGTTTGCCGGGGAATCAAGTGAAAAATATCACAACGAGACTCGCATCGCTAAAATTTCTGTGAACGGCAAACTGTTGCGCACGGTGGAGTTAACCGGAGAGGAACAGGAGATCGAGATTAAAACGGAGTACGGGTACAACCTCTTGAAGGTTCACGATTACGGGATTGAAATGATCGATGCGGACTGTCCGGATAAAGTATGTTATACGTTTGGATTCATTGAGCGCAACGGCGGGACCATCGTTTGTTTGCCGAATAAGCTGCTCGTGGAAATCGAAGGGGCGCCCGGAGAAGGAGATGAGGTCGATGCCGTCGTTAAATGAACAATCCCATCTGGCCTTAAAAAGAACGGTCATCGTCGCCATTTTTGCCGCGGTAGCGGTTGTGCTCAGCCTGGTGGAAAGCGTGATCCCCGTGAATATGAGCATCCCCGGCGCCAAGCTGGGGTTAGCCAACATCATGGTGCTGACGTGCCTTTATTTTCTCCGGGCAAGGGACGCCCTGATGATGGTGCTGTTAAAAACGCTGCTGACGGCTTTTATTTTCGGCACGTTTTCCAGCTTTTTATTCAGTATTATGGGGGCGCTGTTCAGCTTCGCGGCGATGTGGTTCCTGCTGCTGGTTGGACGCAAACGGCTTAGCGTCATCGGAATCAGCATCGTGGGGGGGATCGCCCATAACATCGGCCAGCTGACCACGGCGGCGCTGTACTTCAAAACGTCGAATATATTCTACTACTTGCCGATGCTGCTTCTCATGGGGGTATTGACCGGCATCGCGGTCGGTATCGCGGTTCGCTATCTGATCCCGTCTTTGTCCAAACTCGCGCTGTTCGACGGATTTTTGACCGAAAACGCCTAGCCAATTTATGGCCGGAGATCGGCCGGAAAGGGGAATGACGATGAATTCTACCGGGCTCGCTTATGAACTGCAGCAGGTTTCTTTTTCTTATGACCCGGAACATCCGGTCCTCAGCGATTTGTCCTTCTCCATCCCGCAGGGAAGCTGGATTTCCCTCGTCGGTCCGAACGGCTGCGGCAAATCGACGCTGGCAAGGCTGCTCGGGGGGCTTCTGGCCGCCAACGCCGGCACCATTATAGTAGAAGGAACGCCTCTGCTTAAGGAGACCGTTCAGCAAATCCGGCCGCGAATCGGGATGGTGTTTCAGAACCCGGATAACCAGTTTATCGGGGCCACCGTCGAGGAAGATATCGCCTTCGGCCTGGAAGGGAGATGCCTGCCGCGCGAGGAGATGGTCGAGCGGGTTCACCGTTACGCGGAAAAGCTGGAAATCGGCCATCTGCTGTCCAAACACCCCTCCGAGCTGTCCGGAGGGCAGAAACAGCGGGTCGCTATCGCGGCGATTTTGGCGCTGGAGCCCGGAATTCTGATTTTTGACGAAGCGTCCTCCATGCTGGACGAACGGGCCCGGGGGGAATTGCTGGCCATTTTAAAAGAAATGAAGGGTTCCGGGAGGTACACCATGATCTCGATCACGCATGATGCCGATGAAATTCTGGCCTCGGATCGGGCGATCGTGCTCCATAAGGGCGGAATGGCCGCGGATCTGACGCCGCGGGAGTTGTTCGGGGACGAAGCGCTGCTGGATGCCTGCCGTCTGATCGCGCCCTACGGAATCCGCCTTTTGAATGAACTCCGCAAGCGGGGGATCGACCTCTCGGCCGAGTCTCCGAAGGAGGTGGCAGACGCGATATGGCCATTGTATTCGAACAGGTAAGCTTCGCCTACGACGACCGCAGCCTCTGGCGTCAAAGCGCGCTGGAAGAGATCTGCCTGACGTTGGAGGAAGGTGTGTTTGCAGCCGTGGCCGGGGCCTCGGGATCGGGGAAATCGACGCTGTTGCAGCTGTTCAACGGGATTCTGAGACCGACCGGTGGAAGGGTGCGGGTACTGGATTGGGACATTCAGGCGGGGGAGAAACCGTTGCCCCTGCGCCATCTTCGCCGGCGGGTCGGACTTGTGTTCCAGTTTCCGGAACAGCAGTTGTTCGAGGACACGGTGGAAAAAGATCTCTGCTTCGGCCCGTTGAACTTCGGCATGACGCGAGCCGAAGCGAGAGTGCGGGCGAGCCGGGCTCTGGACATGGTCGGGCTGGACGATACCCTGCTTGGGCGGAATCCGTTTCACCTCAGCGGCGGACAGATGCGCAAAGTGGCGATCGCTTCCGTACTGGCGATGGATCCCGACGTGCTCGTCCTGGATGAGCCGACCGCCACGCTCGATCCGCAAAGCCGGGCCGAGCTGGCGCTTCTGCTGTCCCGGCTGCATCGGGAACAAGGGAAGACGGTCATCGTCGTTACGCACCGTCTGCAGGAGATGCTGCCGTACGCGGGCCTGTGGATCGTCATGAAGGAAGGCAGACTGGCCTTCCAGGGCGGTGCCGCCGAATTGGTCCGGGAGGCGGAGAGGTTGGAGCGCGATTGCGGCCTGGCCGTCCCGGCTTGCATCGCCATGTGGAACGAAGTCGCGGGCAGGCTGGGCCTGAGCGGCGAGGAGCCGTGCTTGACGCCGGAGACGCTGGCGGAGCGCCTCGCCCGTTTGCTGAACGAACCGAGCGGGCCGGGAGTTGGCCATACGGGGAGAGGGGGATAACCGTGCGCAACAAACTGCTGTTCGGCCGCCGGATCGATACCGGCTCATGGGTTCATGGCCTGGATCCGAGAGCCAAGCTTACCGGCATGCTGCTGTATCTCGCGGCGATCGTGCTCGTCGGCTCATGGCGGGCGCTTGCTTTGGCCGCGCTCTTTTCCCTGACTTACATGACGGCGACACGGATCCCGCTCAAGTATTATGTCAAGGCCGCCAAGCCGCTCTGGGCGCTGATGGTGTTTATATTCGCGGTCCAATGCCTGACGGTGGATCGGGGACAAGTGATTTGGCGCCTCGGGTCCTGGGCGTTATATACCGGGGGCCTAAGCAGCGGATTCATCGCCGCCTCGCGTATGGCGCTGCTCGTTTCGTTCACGGCGATTCTGACGTTTACGACCACCCCCGGGCTCCTGAACCAGGGGCTGGCCGGCGTGCTGGCGCCTTTTCAGAGAATCGGACTGAAACCCCAGCGCCTTACGCTGATGATGAGTATCGCGCTGCGGTTCATCCCGACGATTTTGGAGGAAACGCAAAAGATATTGAAGGCCCAGGCCGCCCGGGGCGCGGATCTGAAGGAGCTGCCTTGGCGGGAGAAAGGGAGAATGCTCGTGTCCTTGCTGGTGCCCGTAACGGTCGGCGCTTTTCGCCGCGCGGAAGAATTGGTCCTATCGATGGAATCGCGGGGATATACGATCGGCGCGCCGCGCACGGAATACCATCGGCTTGGCTGGAGCCGCCGGGATACCTGGTTTGTGTTGTCTTATGTCGCCTTGATTGCGGCGGTACTGATGTTGAGATAAATAAAAACGCGCGAACTGGACGCGGAAATCTGGAGGAGGAGAACGGGGTGGCACGTTATTTTAACGGTAGAGAGGTCGAACTGCTTGCACCGGCGGGAACGTTTGAAATTTTCAGAGAGGTGATCGAGTCGAAGTGCGATGCCGTCTATTTTGGCGGTCCCAGTTTGAATATGAGGCTGATGCGCAAAGGCTACAACTTTTCCCGGGAAGAAATCACGGAGGCGGTCAAGATCGCCCATACTTTGGGAAAAAGAGCGTACGTCACGGTCAACAACTTGTTAAACGAAGGGGAGATTGACGAGGCTGCGGAATACCTGCGGTTTCTCGAGCAGGCGCGGCCGGATGCGATTATCGTTCAGGATTTCGCCGTCTTGGCGCTGATCCGGGAATTGAAACTGACGATTCCGGTGCATTCCTCGGTCATGATGAATGTACATAACGTGGAAATGGTCAAAGCTCTGAAGGAGCTCGGAGTTACCCGGGTCGTGACGTCGCGGGAAATGGATCTGCATACGACGCGTTATCTGCAGTCGGTGACGGGGATGGAGCTGGAGTATTTTGTGCACGGGGATATGTGTTCGGTTCACGGAGCGAATTGTTACTTCAGTTCGCTGGTGTTCGGCATGAGCAGCAACCGGGGCAAGTGCCTGAAGCCGTGCCGCTGGGACTACCGGGTCAAAAAGGACGGGAGTATTTACCCAACGGAATACCCGCTCGCCGTCAAAGATATGTTCATGTACGAGCATATCCCGGAACTGATTCACGGGGGAATCACCTCGTTCAAAATCGAGGGGCGGATGCGGGACAAAGCGTTTGTCATCATGCTGGTCAACGCCTACGGCGATGCGATCGACCGGTACATCGACGATCCGGCGGGTTTTGAGCGAAGCAAGGATACGCGGCTGCTGTACGATAACCGGAAACGCGATTTTTCCACGGCTTATGCTTTCGGGCGTCCGGGCTTGTCGAACATCAACAAGCGTTACGAGGGGACGGGCAAGTTCTACAGCACGGGAAAAGTGTTCAGCACACCGACCGAGGAACGGGAATTGGGCGTAAAACGGCTGGATGAAATTCGCGGACAGTGGGCCGCGCTGGCCGGTGCCGGAGGCGGGGAAACCGAAAAAAGCCTGCCCGAGATCTCGGTGCATGTCAACAACAAGGCCCAGGCGCTGGCCGCGCTGGAGGCGGGGGCGGACCATATTTACCTGTCCGGCGACGTGTTTGAGCCGGATCGTCCGTTCACCAAAGCGGAGATCCTGGAGCTGGCGGCGGTAAAGGGACGGGCAAAGCTGTATTTGGGCCTGCCGCGGATGATGACGGAGCTGCATTTCGACATTTACGATGCGCTGCTGTCCGGGGAACGGCTGCCGATCGACGGGCTTATGGTGACGAACCTTGGAGCGATTCGCCGCTTCGCCGGCAAGGGCTATCCGCTGGTCGGAGACTTTAACCTGAACGTATACAATCGGTTGTCGGCGGAATTTTACGCCGGGCTTGGCGTCCGGCGGCTGACCGCTTCGCTGGAATTGCCGCTGCTGGACTTTACGGCGCTGCTGGCTCACGCCCCGGTGCCGCTGGAAGCGATCGTGCACGGCTCGCCGGCCTTGATGTACATGGAGCATGACCTGTATGAAAATGCGGAGGTGTTCGAGCCGATCGGGGAGGAAGACAACCGGTTCGTCGACAACAGCGTGCTCGTGCTGATGACGGACAAAGGCGAGAACCCGGTGTACCGGGACGCGCACGGCCGCAATCATTTGACCATGGCCAAGGAGCTGTGCCTCCTGCCGCTGGTCAAAGAGCTGAAGGAAGCCGGGCTGGCCGTCTTCCGCATCGAAGGGGCGACCTACCGGCTGGAGCGGCTGCGCGAGGTCGTGGCCGCCTACAGAGCCGCGCTGGCGGAGCCGGATACGGCCGCCGAGCGCTTAGCGGGCCTGCCGCCGGTTTACGCCGGCTACACGCTGGGCGCGCTGCAGTTTGACGGCGGCGCGGAGGGGACGGCGAGTGCTGAGGTGGCGGAGCCGGCCGCGGCGGCGCGGGCGTAAGGCGCACCAGACCCCGCGCGGCTCTAGCCGCGCGTTTGGAAGAGCCGCGCGGGGAAGGCCGTAGGCCGTCGCGGCGACTGGGCGCACCGCGGGAGTGCACGCTACAGGCTTGCCGGCGGCGGCCGGCAAGCACCGCTGCTCTGCCCGTTGCCCTGTTTCGGCCAACTGCGACAATTAGCTGGAAAAACTCCCGCTAATTGCGCACGTAAGCTATCCATTTACCAATTTAACAGGAAAAACTGGAGTTAATTTTGCTATTTTCGCCGACATTTACAGGTTTTCTCTAAAATAACTCCAGTTTTTCCAGTTAATTCGGCTATCACCGGAATAACGGGTGAAATAGCTGGAGTTTTTCCCGCTAATTTTGTCTTAACCGTGTCAACAGGGCACCAATTAACGAAACCAAAGGAAAGAGGGCGGTTGAAGATGAAGCAAACTTATATCGGACCGGAGGGTGTGTTGGAGAAGCGGCGGAAGTATTTCTATCCTTGTACCAGCCACTTTTACCGGAATCCGCCGCAGTTGGTCAAAGGCGAGATGCAGTATTTGTACGGGCATGACGGCACGTGCTATACGGATTTCTTCGCGGGCGTCTCCGTGGTCGCCGGCGGTCACTGCAATCCGGAAATCACCCGGCGGACCGCGGAGCAGCTGCAAACCCTTCAGCATACGTGCACGATTTATTTGACGCAGCCGAACGTGGACCTGGCCGAGCGGCTAGCGGGCGTGCTGCCGGGACGGCTCGCCCGGACGTTCTTTGTGAACAGCGGCTCGGAGGCCAACGAAGGCGCGCTGCTGCTCGCCCGTTTGCATACCGGGCGGAAAGGGTTTATCGCGCTGGAGCAGGGCTTGCACGGCCGCACGTATCTGACCATGAGCGTCACGGGCCTGGCGATGTGGCGCGCCGATCCGCAGCTCGACCATCCGCAGGCGCAGGCGGTCGAGGATGTGTCGTTCATCCCGCGCCCGTTCGAACGCGGGATGAGCCGGGAAGCGGCGGCACGCCGCTCCATCGATGCCCTGAAGGAGGTGCTCGCGGAGAAGGGCGGCGACATCGCCGCCATGATCGCGGAGCCGATCCAGGGCAATGGCGGCATTATCGTGCCGCCGGACTGGTATTTCCCTGAAGTGAAGGCGCTGCTGGAGCAGTACGGCGTACTGCTCATCGCCGATGAGATTCAGACCGGCTTCGGCCGCACGGGCCGTATGTTCGCCATGGATCGCTGGGGCGTCACGCCCGATATCGTGACCATGGCGAAGGCGCTGGGCAGCGGCGTGCCCGTGGCGGCGTTTGCCTCGACGGACGAGATCGCCGCCAGTTTCACCCGGCCTTCGGCCTCCACGTTCGGCGGCAATCCGGTCTCGTCCGCGGCCGCGTTGGCGGTGCTCGATTACATCGAGACGCACCGCCTGCCCGAGCGCGCCGAGCGCCTCGGCCGCCAGGTGCTGGACGGCCTGCGGGAGCTGGCCGGCCGGTTCCCGCGGCTCGTCTCCGACGTGCGCGGCGCGGGGCTGATGGTCGGCGCCGAGCTGTGCGCCGACGATCCGGGACGCGGAGCGCAGCTCGTTGACGAGGTGCTGGAGGAGATGAAGGACCGCGGGTATCTCATCGGCAAAAACGGGGTCGACCGGAACGTGCTGGCTTTTCAGCCGCCGTTGGTCATTACGGAGGAGGATATCGCCGAAATGCTCGCCGCTCTGGGGCAAGCCCTGCATGCCGCCGGTGAGGTAAAGGGGGAGATCGCACATGGAGTACGCCCGTAGAATCGGCTCAAAAATCAAACTCTACAGCGAATTGGTGATGTTTTCGCATACGCTGTTTTCCCTGCCTTTCGCCATCATTTCGATGGTATGGGCCGCGGAAGGATTTCCTTCCTGGCGGGTCATGCTGTGGGGGCTGATCGCCCTCATCGGGGCCCGTAACGGGGCCAACGCCTTTAACCGCGTGGTGGACCGTACCTTTGACGCGCAGAACCCGCGCACGGCCCACCGGCACCTTCCGCGCATGCTGTTGGGGGAGCGGGAAGTACTGAGGTTCGTGGGGATCAATTACGCCATCTTCATCTTTGCGGCGGGGATGCTGAATCCGCTCTGCCTGATCTTGTCGCCGGTGGCTATTTTTCTGATCTCATCCTATTCTTACACGAAGCGCTTTACTTATTTGAGCCACCTGTATCTCGGCTTCACGATCGCTTCCGCTCCGATCGGAGCGTGGTTCGCCGTGACCGGCCGCTTTGCATTTACCCCGTTTATCCTGGGGACGGTCGTTATGCTGTGGATCGCCGGATTTGATATCATCTACGGATCCCAGGACATCGAATTCGATAAAAATCACGGACTGTGGTCCATTCCCAGCATCTTCGGCCTAAAAAACGGCTTGCGCATCGCCGCCGGACTCCATCTGATTATGGTGCTGCTGCTGATCGCGCTAATTCCGATTCGGCAACTGGGCTGGCTCTATATCACGGGGATCGTGATCTCCATCTTCCTGCTGATGACGGAACATAAAATCATTACGCCGTCAAACCGCAAGGTCATGAAGGTGGCGTCCTACAATCTAAACCAGGTGATCAGCATGGTGATCCTGTTCTTTACGCTCGGGGATTATTTCCTCACCTAAAAAAATACGGGCTGCCAAGTGGTTTTTCCACAAGGCAGCCCGTATTTTTTTGTCTCAGGGCGGTGCGGTCCGCTTCCTTGGAACCTGGCCGATGAATAGGGGCCGTATGGGGCGCTATTTTGTCGAATTCGGCTTAGCGGAGGGAAATAGCGGCGTTTTGGGGTCTTATTTTGGGGAAAAACGTCCCAAATGGTGTTTTTGGGGTCCATTCCCGTGAAATAAGGCCCTTTTTGGCCGCTATTTTTCCCGAACACGCAAATCGGGTCGAAATAACGGCCCAAAAGGCCGTTATTCGGCGGGCGGCTGAAGAAGCTGCGGGTACCGGACCCAGTTCGCCACGCCGCCGCTAAAATTGGCCCATAAATCTCATAAAGGCTGGCAAGGTAAGCACCCATATCGGTTTTAATGCGACGCTAGGGCTTGTTTGACAGCTACTATCCCCGTAAAGGCGATTCTGGCCGAAATAACGCCCAAAATGGCCGCTAATGTGCCGGACATCGGTGCGTAATGTGCCGAAAAGCTGGTGCACTAATCTACCCGACAGTTGATGCGCCAATGTCATGGACAACTGGTGCGCCAATGTGGCGGACAGCAAGTGCGCTATTGTGACAGACAGTTGGTGCGTTTATAAGGCGTACCGCCGGAGAACCCGCTCAGCAACGAATCGCCGGTGCTGCCTCGGCCAGTAAGCGAGAGCACCGGCGCCGGTAAGCAGTGCTGCCCTCGTCTAGGAAGCGTGGCACCAGCGGCAGTTGCGCAGTGCTGCCTCAGGCGGGCAGAGGCTAAACCGGCGCCGTAACACTGCTGCGGTCCAGCTCCGGGGGGATGGGGGATCAGCTTTCCCGCCCGCCAAAATAGTGCAGCAGCGTCTGCAAGTCCCGGTGAGCCGGGAAGGTTCTCAGCCGGTTGATGATGGACTCGGCCTCGTCCAGATAACGGCGGCCGAGGCGTTCGCTTTCGTCCAACGCCCCCGACTGCTGTATTTTCCCGATGACCGCATCGGTAACTTCCGCAGGCGTGTCCGGGCCTATCGCCCGGATTGCGGGAGCCAGCCGTTTGTCCCGCAGCGCGAACAGCACCGGCAGCGTAACCTGCCCCTTGCGCAGGTCGCTGCCCGCCGGTTTGCCGAGCTGTTCCGCGGACTGCGTAAAATCGAGAAGATCGTCGCGGATTTGGAAGGCCATGCCGAGCTTTTCCCCGAAGCTGTATAGCAGCTCCGCGATGTTCTCCTCGGCGCCGGCGGATTGCGCGCCTATTTTCAAACAGGTCGCCATCAACTGGGCCGTCTTGTTTCTCGATTTCTCCAGATACTCGTCAATGGTGACGTCGTAATCAAAAAGATGCGAGAGCTGTTGATACTCGCCAAGACAGAGCTGGGTGGTCGCCAGGGAGGACAGGTCGTAAACGTACCGTTCCCGTTCGGCGGAGTATACGGACAGAAGCTCGATGACCCGGGCGGACATGTAGTTGCCGACATGAAGCGCTCCGCTTACGCCGAGCTTGATATGCATGGCCGGCTGCCCCCGGCGGACCGGAGAGTCGTCGATGATATCGTCATGGATGAGGGAGGCGGCGTGGATAAATTCGGCCGCTGCCGCGAGCCGCCAAACTTTACGCCTGTCAGGCGACGGGCCGAAGCGGCTGCCGACGATCACCATGAGCGGGCGGACTCTTTTGCCGCCGGAACGGACCAATTCCACGATACTCTTACCGAGTGCGGAAGAACGGGGAATGTCTTTGTCGTACTTCACCATGTTTTCAATTTCACGGTCCACCGAGCGGAGTGAAATATCGAGCGCTTCGTCAAGCGTAAGTTGTGGCTTCATGCGAAGACCCCTCCTTAGGGTACTGTTCGTTTGAGTTTAAATCGCCCGCCGGATATGGTGATTTTCCAACTGCACATATTGTTCGAGGCTTGTTAGCAGGCGGTCGTCCTCCGCCCGGCCTTCCGCGCGTTGGATCTGGATCTGTTTAATAACGGGAGCGAGTTTGGCGAGCAGATCGATCTCGCTCCATTTCAGGCAGAGCTGTACATATAAGCTGTATAGGTAGTCGCCGTCCAGCACTTTGCGGACAAGGGCTTCCCCGCCGCCGGTGCCTTCACATTCCCCATGACGCTGGAGGGCGAGCTTGATTGCGATATAAATGGACAACAGGCGCTGACGGCGAAGCGCAGGCATATCGGATTGCTCCAAGAGCAGGGCGTAAGGCTGAATGTCTGCGATCGGCAAGTCAAGCTCTATGCCGGCTTCGGGCGACAGTTCGCCCCGTAACAAGTGGCTAGCGTTCTGGATGAGCTCAACATTCATAAGGGCACACTCCTCGGCTGAATACCGCGATAGTTAAAATCTTAGGTATTGGATTAAAAATTAGAGTAATGTGCGCGTACGCACATTACTCTCCGTGAAATAAGTTAAAATGCTTAAATAGTTCATTTCATTACTTGATTAATCCGTGTACAAATACCATCTTCGTACGAGCGGAATCTTCTTCCATTGTTTCTTCAGCCAAGGGAGGACGTAGTAATCGAGGCCGAAGGTGCTTCCGGAGCCGCCGATCAAGGCTACCCCTGCGGTCATATACCAGAGCATTTCGGTCGAAGCCATGCTGGACGACCAGATCATGATTCCCAAGGCGACCGTGACAGCCGAAGCAACCGCCGTGAACAAACCGACGATGATCAGGATGCCGAGTGCGATCTCCATGAATACCATGAAGAATTGGAATACGGTAGCAAGCGCCGTGTAGCCTCCGTCCGAGGTGTAGAAGAAAATATCCATAAACCAATTGACGATGGACTTGATGAATCCCGGTACCGGCAGGGCGGTGACCGCCGTCGAGGCGCTCTCGACCGCGGAAGCGGCCGCCTGGGCGTCTACGGTTTCAGTAACTTTGCTGGCCGCTTCACTCGCGGCGGATACGGCGTCACCCGCATGTGGAGAAGCCGGAATCAGGAAGATGTTGTTCGGATCCTTCAGGATCTTCGGAAGCTTGTCGAGCCCTTCTTCCAGCCACTTGTAACCGACGAATAACCGCAGCGGAACGAGCCAGAAATTCGGGGAACGCTTGGCGAAATGACCGCCGACAAAGCTTCTGCGATTATTGACATGGAAGAACTCGTGCATCATATAAGTCCAGACTTTATTGAATCCGGCGACGGTGAACAAGTAATACATGTTAATCAAGTGCTTGCTGAACATCGCCATGAAGCCGGTAAGCATGAACATTTTATTTGGAAGCCCTACGTTCGCTACGCCATAGCGGCTGCCGATGCAGACCATCGTTCCGTGGAAGCCGGGCTTATAAGATTTCTTCGGCTTGTTATGCACATCGGCGTGGATGTTATGGGCGATCAGCGGACCGGCCTGTTCGGCGTTTTCGACCATCTGCGGCACCGGACGGGTCTCGCCTTCCGGAATGTAGAAGATGTTGTCGCCGACGACGTAGACATCTTCATGATCGATGCTTTGCAGCTTGTCGTTGGTGACGATCCGTTTGCGGCCTTCCTGCTTCACATCCAGCTTGCCGACGAGCTCCGAGCCTTCGACTCCAGCGGTCCATACCACCGTGTCCGCCTCGAGTTCTCTGTCGCCAAGGACGACGCCGCCGGGGGTAACACCGGTGATTTTGGCGCTGGTGACGATTTCGACGTTCATCTTATGCAGGCGTTTTGCCGCCTTATCGATCAGCTTGTCGGGCAGGATCGGCAAAATTTTCGGCGCCATATCCGCCACGACGAGACGAACCTCGTCCGGTTCAATATAGAATTCCTTACATAACTCATCGCGGAATTCCGCCAATTCGCCGACCAGTTCGACCCCGGTAAAGCCGGCGCCGACCACGACGAAGGACAGCTTCTTCCGGCGTTTGACCGGATTGGTCTCCTTGGCGGCTTCGCTGAATTTGCGCCGCACTTGTTCTTTCAGACGGACGGCGTCTTCAAAGGACCAAAGGGTCAAGGAATGTTCCTCGGCACCCGGAATTCCGAAGAAGGTAGGTTTACAACCGGTACCGATCACCAGGTAGTCGTATTTGTAAGTGTTTTTCTCGGAGCGGAGCTCCTTGGAAGCAAAATCGATGTGGTCGATGGAATCGAGCACCACATCCACCTTTTGTCCGGCAAAAATCTTTTTAAGTTCGATTTTGACGGAATCCTCCGGCGCGCGATTGGCGGCCACTTCGTGGAGTTCGGTCAGCAGGGTGTGGTAAGGATTGCGGTCGATCAGCTTGATCTCGACATCCTTGTCTTTTTTGAACAATTTGGCCAGATGTTTGGAAGTCACCACGCCGCCGTAACCGCCGCCCAGAACGACTATCTTTTTCAAGAGACTCACCTTCTTGTTATAGAGTGGAAATCATGGAGCCACAGGCTTTATTTCGCTTGTTCCAGCGCTTTGGTTACCAGGTCGAAGTAGGACTTCAAGCTGATCGATACGCCGGAAATCGCGTCGGTTTTGCCTTCTTCGTTAAAAGTAAGGGAAGCCGGATCCTGCTTTTCAACCAGATAGGCTTCGGCTTTGGCGGCTTCTTCATGCCACTCGGCTTGCGCACCGCCGGCTTTCATGCCGTACTTGCCGTCGATCGAGTTCTGCTTCTTGTCTTCACCGGCTTGGTTTACGCCGCTGAAGTTGACCTTGATAATCTTGCCAGCGGCGATGACCACATCCGCGGTTTCCTTCCAGCCGCTCTTCTCGTCGAACTTATCCCCTTCGGCGTGATAGGTTCCGTCTTTGTACGGGCCGACTTCTACCGGACCTGCCGTCAGAGCTTGATCCGCCAGGTTAAAGAATTCGTCGACGTGTACGGATACACCGGCAATGGCGTCGGTTTTGCCCTCTTCATTCAGTGTGATCGCTTTCGGATCTTGCTTCTCGATCAGGTACTGCTCCGCTTTCTCGGCCTGCTCATGCCATTCGGATTGAGCTCCGCCCGCCTTCATGCCGTACTTGCCTTCTTTGGAGTAGGTTACTTTGTCTACACCGACATTCGCGTTGGTCGCGTTCCACTTGGCTTCCGTAATCTTTCCATCGGAAACCGTCAGCGTAACGTAGTATTGCCAGCCGGTTTTGGCGTCGGCTTCCCCTTGGGCGAAGTAAACGCCGTCTTTATATTTGCCTTGTTCGGTTCCGGCGTTGGCGTCGTTCGTCCCCGTTTTGGCGCTGTTCTCCGCCGGGGTATTGTTGGCCGGAGCGGCCCCTTTCCCTTCGCCGTTGGAACCGCAACCGGCGAGAACGCCAAGCAGAAGGGCACTGCACAAAAGAATGGAAAATTTCTTCATAAATAATGACCTCCAATTTGGAATATATATATTAAAATGTACGGACATTTTAATAACGACATAAGAGGGCGGAATTCGCGCCATTGCTGGGTTTCTAGGACTATTAGGGGAGTCCCAAAACCTTTGTTCGATGGCATTTTAGCATATCTGGATGGGGGTTAATGTGAAAAATATCACTTAGTATGTGATAAAAAACAACCCCGAAAAACGCCGTAAGCAAGGCACCGCTTAGGGTTTCGGGGTTGAGAGGAGAGGCTTACCTTCAAAAATATTTTTTTAAAATTTTATTTATCCGGAGGAAAGGGCTTGTCTATCTCCTTCTCGTCCACATCGCCCGGAATCAGCTCCGGAGTAGGCGCGACCGGGACGTGTGGCGATTCCCGGAAACTAAAAATTTCTTTGATTTTTTCGCGTTGGGCCTTTGGTCCGAGGATGTAAAGCGTGTCTCCTTCCCGGATCACGGTATTCCCCCGAGGGGTGACGATTTGCTCCCCGCGAATCACCGCCGTCACGAGTACTTCTTCGGGCAGATTCAGCTCCTGCAGTTCCTTGCCGATAATCTTCATTCCCGCATGGATATGGAGGTGGTTGATCTCCGATTTGGTCTTGCCCAAAGCGACCAGTTCCAGCAGGGAATGCTGCCCCGAAGCGCTTTCGCCAGCCAGGCCGAGCTTCACCGCCAAGGGGGAGATCGTGGCTCCCTGAATGACCGCCGAAGTCAGGATAATAAAAAAGACGACATTAAAGAAAAGGGGCCCGTTCGGTAAACCGCTCATCAGCGGGTAGGTCGCCAGTACAATGGGAACGGCGCCGCGGAGGCCCGCCCAGGAGATCAGCACCTTTTCCGGAAAGGAGAATTTGGAGAACATCGTACTGAAAAACACGCCGACAGGACGCGCCACAAGCATCAAGAGAAGCGACAACGCCAAGCCGGGCAGCATAATTCCCGGCAGTTCGGCGGGGAAGACGAGCAGGCCGAGCAACGTAAACATCGTGATTTGCATGATCCAGCCAAAACCTTTGTTGAACTGGAGAATCGACTGACGGTAGGTCAGATCCGAATTGCCCAACACGAGGGCCATCACATATACCGCAAGCAGCCCGCTGCCGTGCAAGGCGGAGACGACGCCGTAGGACAATATGGCAAAAGCTATGGCCATAACGGGGTATAAGCCCGAGGAATCAAAATTCATACTGTTGATCACTTTGACCGCCAGCCAGCCGAAGCCCAACCCCAGCAGCAGGCCTAAGCCCATTTCGAGAAAAAAGGAAAGCGCGAGCGAGACAAGATCATGTTCTGGATGCTGAATCCACTCGATCAGCGTGACGGTTAGGAAGACCGCCATCGGGTCATTGCTGCCCGATTCGGCTTCCAGGGTTGCCGTAAGGCGCTCCTTTATATTTTTTCCCCCGAGCACGGAAAAGACCGCGGAGGCATCCGTACTTCCGACAATGGCTCCGAACAGCAGGCCCTCTTCCAGGGAAATACCCAATATGTAGGTCGCGCTGATGCCGATGATGACCGTGGTAATCAGAACTCCGATCGTGGCGAGCGAGAGAGCGCTGGAGATGACGGGCCGAATCGTCGTGTACTTGGTTTG
Organism: Paenibacillus faecis; assembly: GCF_008084145.1. GTDB lineage: Bacteria > Bacillota > Bacilli > Paenibacillales > Paenibacillaceae > Fontibacillus > Fontibacillus faecis. Next base: position 736,297 of record NZ_VSDO01000004.1, read on the forward strand.
CATGCCCCCCTCGAACAGGATGACAATTAAAGCGAAGGTGCCGACCAATTGGGCGAGAAAGGCATTGTCAAAATAAACAAAGCGGCTGAGCACCATGCCCGCGGCGATGAAAAACACGAGAGCCGGCAGCCCGAAACGGCTGGAAAACTTGGTGGCGAATACGCCGATCAGAAGCAAGCTGGCCAGCAATATAATGATCGAATCCGTGAGTGCGGTAAGGTCCATAGCCTGCCTCCCTTCTAAGTAGTTCTAACATTCATTAATCATGAAATCCGGATATGAAGCTGCCGTTCCCGCTTCTTATGAAAACTTTTCTCGCTTCTGCCGATAATGATGTAAGAAGCGTTTTGTTCCGCGAAGCGGTACGGAAGGAAGGACGGGCGATTCCTTGACGGTATATAACACTTTTATTTCTCGTTTGAAGCTCAATTATGCAGCCGGTACGCTTCTGGCGATCACAGCGGCCGGCAGCCTGATCCTATTTGCCCCTTTGAACCTTCCGAGCGAAGAGTATTATTGGCTGTCGGGGGTGCTGTTTTTTTCGATCTGCGTGATGTTTGCGTTGGAATGGTCTGTGTTTACAATGCAGGTTAAACCGATCCGCAACTGCTTCGCGAAGGAAGGCGGCAGCTATTCCGGCCTGCAAACGGTTTACATACGGACGCATCGGCTGCCCGTTCTGGCCGTCAAACGGATTCTCGGCCCCCATCTGTTCGGCCTGCTGCTGCCGGCTGCCGGGTTGACGCTATGGCTGATTTACATCGGTAAGTTATCGATTCCTTACTATTATGTCCTGCTCGCTTCGATCGGAGTAATTATCGTGGCCGGGATGCATGCGCTCCTCGAATTTTATTTAACCTCCTATACTATTCGTCCGGTTTTAATGGAGCTCTCTTCCCGGTCGCTCCGGCTATACGGCAAAGAACTTTCGCTCGGGGGCAGGGTCCTCTTGTCGATACGCCGCAAGTTGAGATGGAGCTTTTTTATGATCGGGGCGTTCCCTCTCCTGCTATTCAGCCTTTCCGTGCAATTTCGCATGGGGGGGAAGTGGATGGACATCGATTCTTCCTATTGGCAATGGGCCGTCTACATTCTAGCGGTCGGTTTCGGCTTCGCCTTTATCGGCTCCAGGCTGCTGACCCGGGAAATCGTGCTGCCGATCCAGCATCTTTACGAAAAGATGGCCGAGGTCAAGGTCGGGCAGATCCGGTCGGGGGCAAGCGACCTGTTCTCCGACGAGTTTTCGCGGCTGGTATCGGGGTTTAATCATATGCTGCGCGGGATCAAGGTTCAGGCCGAGCGCAACAACCAGCTGTTGGAGAGCTATTTTGCGACGCTGGCGGCCGCCCTGGATGCCCGCGATCGATACACGGCCGGCCACTCTCTGCGGGTCGCGGAATATGCGGTCGAAATCGGCAGGCTCGCCGGTCTTTCCGATGAGGAACTGCAGGACTTGAGAAAAACGGCGCTTCTGCACGATATCGGAAAAATGGGCATCCCCGATTCGGTCCTTTTAAAGGAAGGCCAATTGAGCGATGAGGAATGGGAACGAATCAAGCAGCATCCCGTACTTGGCGAAGCGATTTTAAAACGGATCGAACCGGCCGACGCGATGGAACCTTTTCTGCCCGGCGTAAGGTCGCATCATGAGCGGTACGACGGCGCGGGCTACCCCGACGGGTTGAAAGGGGACCAAATTCCGCTGTTCGGCCGGATCATCGCGGTGGCGGATGCTTTTGACGCCATGACTTCCGATCGGCCTTACCGGAAGGGACTGGACGAGGATAAAGCGATAGCGATTTTGGAAGAAGGCCGCGGGACCCAGTGGGATCCTTATTTTGCGGAGCTTTTTATCGAGGCCTATCGCAATAAGCGAGTGAAGAAACAAGCCCAATAATCTCATTGGGTTTGTTTCTTTTTTAAGGCCGCAAGAGGAGGATCCAGGTTCAAAGCCATAGTCTGCGGGTATTAACAACATATACGGAAAGTTCCCATGCTCATTCTGCTTTGTTACAAATCGGACAAGGAGTTGATCTGAGATGGACGAGAACGTATTCAAGGGAAAATGGAACCAGTTCAAGGGTGAAGCCAAGAAGCAGTGGGGCAAGCTCACGGATGACGATCTGGATATCATCGCCGGTGAAAAGGATAAGCTTGTGGGCAAACTCCAAGAACGTTACGGACATACCAAGGATGCAGCCGAGCGGGAGTACGAAGACTGGGCCCGTGCCCGTAAGTAGACTCGCGGCTTGAGCCTGAACTGTCGGAGGCGAGAAGATGTACGTATCCCGCGTAATTACCGGAAAAATCATCGAGATGCGGGGAGACAGCGTGGTGACGGTCCAGGGGGATACAGTCAGCACTTATCATCTCCGTTATTATTCTTTGCGGGAAGTGGAAGTTGAACCGCAGCTTCAGCCCGAAGTCGAGCCTTTGCCCGAACGGGGCGGACTTCGTGGCCTGTGGGCCGGCCTGCTGAAGCGAGGGGCTGACCGCAGCCCGCTGCCGCTTCCGCTATTCTGGAAAAAGGGCGCGAATCGAATCTGATTTGCGCTCTTTTTGTATGGGGTTAATTCCATTTAATCAAACATTTGTAAATCAACTCATCTCCTTCCTGTATCTCAGGATGTGATAAGATGGAAGAGCCTCACTGGAGGAATAGATGTCGGGAGTGAGCTTATGGGTTTTGGCAAGATGTTTCTGCTTAATCTCGGGATGCTGGTCACATTTGCTTACCTGGTAAACGTGGTCTACAAATATGCATTGTCGAAAATCAACCCTAAACTAAATTATGTGTTATCCGTGCTGATCTTCGTTTTTTCCGGGTGGGTCTGCATGGAGTTCGGATTTCAGCTTAGCGAAAACGTGATCTTTGACCTCCGCCTGGTCCCCTTGATCATCGCCTCGGCCGTCTACAAGAAGCCTTTGCCGCTGGTTTTGATCGGCCTCGGCATCGGGTTGGCCAGGCTGACGTTCGGGGTAAACGATGCGGCTATAGCCGGGCTGATCAATATGTCGATTATGGGCGCGATATGCGCCTTGCTTAACATTTGGATGCGGCGTACCGACTATCGCTTGGTGATTAAGGCTCTGTTTACCATCCTGGTCGCGAACGTCTTCAATACGATTAACATCGGCGTGTTCGGCGTGATTCCCGCCAGGCAGTATTTGCTGGAGATCGCGCCCGTTACGTTTCCGTTAACCGTGGGGATGAGTATCGCGTTTGCGCTGATCCTATGGGATTTTCAGCTGGGGCGCAAACATACGCAGGAACTCAGCTATGCCAACAATCTGCTGCAAAAGCAGACGGAAGAACTGCGAATGGCCAAGCTGGCTTTGGAAGAACGCGCGGAGCAATTGGCGATGGCTTCGCAGTATAAGTCGGAGTTTTTGGCGAATATGTCTCACGAACTGAGAACACCGTTAAACAGCATCATTAACTTGGCACAGATTTTGGCGGAATCCGAAGAGGGGGAAGACCAAGGGAAGGGCGGCGATGACAGCCCCAATTTCGGAACAATCATTTACAAATCGGGACAAGACCTGCTCGGCATTATAAATGATATTTTGGATTTATCCAAGGTGGAAGCGGGACATATGGAAATCGTGCGGGAACCGGTGGGGCTGAGGGAGATGGCCGACTCGCTGGAGATGCATTTTGCACATATCGCCAGGCAAAAAAATATCCGGTTCGAGGTCCGCATTGAGGAAGGCCTGCCGGGCACGATAGTGTCCGATGCCCAGCGGGTCAAGCAAATCATGCGGAATTTGCTGTCCAACGCCTTTAAATTCACCCATCACGGACAAGTGAAGCTGGAGATCCGCAAGCCGTCGGGGGATGATGGGCTGCCCGGAGAGTGGATTGTGTTCGCGGTCACGGATACCGGGATAGGAATCCCGAAATCCAAGCAGGAGGCCGTTTTCGAAGCGTTCCGCCAGGCGGACGGTTCCATCAGCCGGAGATACGGGGGAACCGGCTTGGGGCTCTCGATCAGCAAAAACCTGGCCCAACTGTTAGGAGGACATATCCGTCTGCAGAGCCAGGAGGGGGCCGGGAGCACGTTTTCCTTGTACCTGCCGATTACGTAGTTCACACCCCACACCTCCGTCAGCGGTTGCGTTTGGAGCCCAAACCTGTCTACAATATAAGAAATTTAAAAAAGAGGGATGAGCGATGAATAAACAAGTCATATCCACAACAGCGGCCCCGGGGGCTATCGGGCCTTATTCGCAAGCCGTTCAGATCGGAGAGCATGTGTTCACCTCCGGTCAGCTTGGATTGAACCCGGAGACCGGTGAATTGGCCGCCGGGATCGAGGCGCAAACCGAACAGGCGCTGCGCAATCTAGGCGCGATTTTGGAGGCGGCGGGCACCGGACTGGACAAAGTCGTGAAGACGACGGTTTTCCTGAAGGATATGAACGATTTCGCCACGGTGAATGCCATCTACGGGCGGTTCTTCAGCGAGCCGTACCCGGCGCGCAGCGCCATCGAGGTAGCCCGTCTGCCGAAGGACGGACTTGTGGAGATCGAGGCGATCGCTTTCAAATAAGCGATCCCTGGGAATTTGGGACGGTTCCTTGGCGGGCCCGTCTCGGTTGAAGAGGCTTTGCCGGTCGATAAGACCCGGCGGGAGCCTCTTTTTTATCGAATAGAGATCAACTGCAAAAAACCGCCTTCCTCAGTCCCTCTCCCGAGCGCGAATGAACAACAGGGAGGCGGAGAGAAGGAACAGTAAGGCCGCGGCCAAGCCCGCCGTCACAAACAGCAGGCGTTCGTCCGAATGCTTGTCCGCGATGGCGGCAAACCCCCAGGCCATCGGCAGAGGGAGCACCGCGTCGCGGGTGCGGCTGACGAGCAGGAAAACGACGGCGGCTCCGACAATCAGCAGCCCGGCAGCCGGAACATCCGCCGGAAGCCCGGGCAACAAGCGGGTAGAAACGGCGTGCTGCATCAGGATCTGCAGATGGATCAGCGTCGCTGTCAGCACCCACCCCAAGTACAGACTAAAGGGCAGACGGACGAACCAGATTTCCCCCAAATCCGGGCGAAGCGCGCTGCGGGTATGCCGGTGGAGCAGGAAGAGGGATAATAAGAGCAGCAGCAAAGCTCCGAAGGAAAGCGGCAGGTATTCATAGCGCCATAACAGCAGCCAGCTAATATGGAATAGACAGGACAGTCCGAACCGAACGGTAAAAGTCCGCATCCACCGGCTATCGTGCTTTTTTTGCCGCCAAAGATAGACAACCGCGCATCCGATCAGCAAATAAACGATATTCCAAATGATGAAGGCGTACCCTTCCGGGGTAAGTCGGGAAAAATACCGATTGGACAGTTCCCCGGCTTTTGCGCCCCCTAAAGGAAACGCCTCCGCCATAATAGTAACCGCCATCAGGACGAGAAAGAATAATACGTTCCACCAGCGGCAAGCCTTGCTATTGAACATGGAAGGGCCCCCTTCATCCGGTTATAAGTTGCTCCATTGCGTTTACTATATGAATATACCCATTCCCGGGAAAACAATTATAGGTTGAACTAAAGGATTGGCGTTGGGGAAGGATATGAAAATAGGTTTCGGAGATACGTTGCCGACATTCAGCATTGAAGATTAAGATCCTTACCGTCGGGGCTACATCATTAACGGGAAAATCTCCCGTTAAAGTACCGTTCTTGGCGCTTCTATCGAATTTAGCTGGAAAAACTCCATCTATTTTGCAGCCTTTTTGCCGATATACACATTTTCAGGCGAATTAGCGGGAGATTCTCCAGCTAATTCGCCTCTGCAGCCGCATACGCACCAAATTAACAGGAAGAATTCCCTTTAATCTAGATGAGTTGCAGGCGGAGGGAAGGGGAGACTGTGGGAAAAGTCGGAATGAAGAGCGGTTTTATATAGGAAAGGTTTCGTATAAGATAGAACTAGTGTGTTTCAAGGGAACAAGAATTGGGAACGACAGGAGATCACCATGAATCAACGCCTTTATGGAATATGGCTTGGGGATGTGTTTTTTTGCTTCTCGGGCGAAATATCGGAGAGCAAAGTGGATGCCTGGACCGCGGCGGTACGGCCTTTGGAGCCGGTGCCGGGATTGCGTCCGTTTCAGCATGCGGCCCTTCGCCTTGCCGAAGTAAGATATCCCGTCGCCCCGGGGAGAAGATCTGCGGGGGGAGGGGAGCGAAAAGGGCTGATCGGCCGGACGCTGGAAGGCCTGGCTCTCCCCGTGCCGGATGCCTGGCAGCTTCTTCTGAACTGGGACGAAGGATATTACGCATCCAGAGGCGTGCAGCCCGGACCGGAGTTCTCCTACTGGAGCACGGCGGCCCGCTTTGCCCTCGACCTTCTGCGTCGGGGGAAAATCGTGCCGGGGCTGAGGGCGGCGACGGGTCCGCTGAGCCGACGCCGCGGAACCCAAGCTTCGGCTGGGGCCGTCTGGGGGCCGCTGCTTGACCGCGAGGAGGACGCCGGGCGGTTCCGGCGGCTGGCCGAGGCGATGCCGCCGCTGGGGCTGGCCGCCATGCAGCAGCCTCCCGAAGCCGCGGAATGCGGAACGATCGCCGGTCGGCAGAACGCGCTGCTGCACTCCTTCCTGACGGCCATGGTGGATCATGAAGTCCGAAAAGCCGTACAGGACCTTGGCCGGAAGCTGAATCCTTCACGCGCGGATTACCGCAGAGGGAGCTCGCCGCTCGCCGAGCTGTGGTGGAATGGCCTGCTGAGCGCCGGAACGCCGCCGGACCTTACAGGCCACACGGCGGAGGTGGAACAGCTGGCGGAGGAGATTGCCAAAGCCGGCGGGGGACGCCTATGCGCCGAGGACGAAGAGCAGGGGAGGCAAGCGGCGGGGACGCTTCGGCTTTGCCTGCGGATCGAGCCGCTGCCTTCCGGAGGCGGCGAGCCGGAGTCCCGGTTGGCCTGGCGCCTTTCGTTCTGGGGCGAAGGGGCCGAGGATCCGGCCGTGCTTCTCCCTGCCGGATTGGTATGGAGCTACCCGCATGCCGATATGGAAATCCGCGGACGGAAGTACGGCAAGGTGCGCGAAAGTCTGCTGCTTCGCTTGAAGAAAGCGGCGGAACTGTCGCCCGAGGTGGCGAGGGGGCTGGAAGCGTCCCGGCCGGAGGCGGTTCTACTGGAACCGGCGGAGATGGTGGCTTTTTTGAGCCGGTCCGTGGCGCTTCTCCGCAAACAGGGGGTGACGGTGCAGATGCCGTCCCGCTGGACCCGGGAAGGGCGCCGCCCCGCCGGGGTGAAGATCAAGGCATCGGGCTGGGGGGCCAAGTCCGAAAGCAAAGGAACGGAAGCCGGACTCGGCGTCCAGCAGTTGATCGCCTTCGAGGCGGGCGCCGTACTGAACGGAGAGGAATTGAGCCAAGAGGAACTTGCCCGGCTGGCGGCCTCCAAGTCGCCGCTCGTCCTGTTCCGCGGGGAATGGATTGAAATCGACGTCAAGGAGCTCCGCCAGGTGCTGAAGTTTATGAAGCGGCAGGAAAGCGGTATGCTGACCTTCCGCGACCTGATGTACCTGGCTTCCGGGGCGGACGAGGATCATCGGTTTGAGGGATTCCAGGTAGAACGCGTGGAGACGGAGGGGCTGCTGGCCGTGCTGATGAACGGCGAGCTGCTGCGGAACGCGCAGCCGCGCCCGGTGCCCGAAGCGCTGCACGGCACGCTCCGGCCTTATCAGGAAAGAGGTTTCCAATGGTTGGCGGCCATGCGTCAACTGGGATTCGGCGCTCTGCTGGCCGACGATATGGGGCTCGGCAAAACGGTCCAGGTCATTACGGAGCTGCTGGACGGCCTGGCCGATTCGCCCGGAACCAGCTTGATCGTCTGCCCCACTTCGCTGCTGGGAAACTGGCAGAGGGAGCTGGACCGCTTCGCTCCGCAGCTGCGCCTGTACGTTCACCATGGAAGCGACCGGCTGCATGGGGACCGGCTGGCTTGGGAATGCCGGAACAGCGACGTGGTGCTCACGACCTATCAATTGGCGGGGCGCGACGGCAAAGAGCTGCGGGAATTGGAATGGAAGACGATCGTGCTGGACGAAGCGCAGTATATTAAAAACTTCGGCACGAAGCAGGCTCAGAGCGTCATGAAATTGAGCGCGCCGCAGCGCATCGCCATGACCGGCACCCCGGTGGAGAATCGGCTGAGTGAGTTGTGGTCGATTTTTCAATTCCTTAACCCGGGATACTTGGGAACGCAAGCTTCTTTCCGGGCCAAATACACCGGGGGCGGCGATCCCCAAACCGCCGAGCTGGGAAGGCTGCGCAAGCTGGTTGCTCCGTTTTTGCTGCGCCGGCTGAAGAGCGACCCGGATATCCGTAAGGATCTGCCCGAGAAGATCGAGCTGAAATCTTACTGCTCGCTTACGGCGGAGCAGGCTAGACTGTATGAGGCCGTTACTGCCGATCTCATGACGAGAATCGGCGGTAGCGGAGGAATGGCCCGCAAAGGCCTGGTGCTGTCGTCGCTAACCCGGCTGAAGCAGATTTGCGACCACCCGCGGCTTGGAGCGAAGGGAGCCTTCGCCCCCGGGGCCGACCTGGAACGATCGGGCAAGCTGGAACGGCTGACCGAGCTGCTCGACCTCATCATGGATAACGGGGAGGCCGCTCTTATTTTCACGCAGTATGTACAGATGGGGGAGATTCTTCAGAAAAAGCTTGGCGAACGCTACGGGCAAACACCGTTTTTCCTGCACGGGGGCGTCGCCAAGCCGGAAAGGGACGCGATGGTCCGCGCCTTCCAGGAGGGGGCGGGAACACCGATCTTCGTCCTGTCGCTGAAAGCCGGGGGCGTGGGACTTAATCTCACGCGGGCCAATCATGTCATACATTATGACCGTTGGTGGAATCCGGCCGTGGAGAACCAGGCCACGGACCGGGTATTCCGGATCGGGCAGCAAAAAAACGTGGAGGTGCACAAGCTCATCTGCCAGGGGACCCTGGAGGAACGGATCGATGAACTGATCGAACGGAAAAAGACGCTTTCCGAGCAGGTCGTCGGATCGGGTGAGCAGTGGCTAACGGAAATGTCCGACGAAGAGCTGCGCGGTCTGGTGATGCTGCAGGGTGCGGGAAGTATCATCGAGGAGGATGCGAGATGAGCCGGAGAACGGATCTCCCCGATCAGGGGAAGCTGAAAATGGAGCCTGTGCCGGGGGCGTTGCGCGTGCTGTTTCCGGAAGAGCGGCCCGAAGGAAGCGGGACGGGCTGGAGCAAGCGCGATCGAGAGGGAACCGGGGCGGGAAAAGCCGCCGCCAAGGCGGCCGATGGAGCGGGGGGCACCGGAACTGCCGGGGCCGCCAAGGCCTCCAAGGCCTCCAAGGCCGCTAAGGCCGACGGGGACGTCGCGGCCGCCTCCCCGCCGCTGTGCGTCGTCGAGCTGCCGGTTCCCGCGCCGGCCGGCGCCGATGGCGACCGCTTGGTGCGGCAGCTCGAGGGCCGGCCGCTGCTCGTCGCCGGCCTGCTGGAGGAGGGGGCGGCGGCGCTGACCGCCCTCCTCCCCGAGCTGCCGCCGTGGCGGCGGGAGCCGGACGCCGCCGCTGCGGCGCCCGCGTGCAACTGCGTCGCGGCCGGCTGCGGCCACGTGCCGCAGGCCCTGGCCGCCGCCGACGCGGCCTGGGCGGCCGACCCCGGCCTGCGGCTCGCGCTGCTCGGCTGGACGCCGGAGGCGCTGGCCGCGGCCGTGCTGGAGCGCTGGGCCGCGGCCCGGCCGCTGCCGGCGCCGGAGGAGGCCCTCCGCCAAGCGGCGGGCGGGCCGGAAGCCCAGCGCTCCGCGGCGGGCGACGGGCCGAACGTCGCCGAGTGGCTCGCGGAGCTGGCCGCCGAGGGGCGGCTGCACCTGCCCGGCCCGCAGCTCCACGACGTGGAGGCGGAGCTGCGAGAGCTTGCGCCTCCGCACGTGGAACCGGGGCGCGAGCCCGGCCCCGATCCCGCTCCGTGGGCCGGCCTCCTGCCCGGTGTCTCCGGCGCGGCCCGGGGCCTTGCTCTGGTCGCCGGCCGGGTGATGGAGCGCGCCGCGGACCTTCAAGCTGCGCATCCGCCCCAAAAGCCGCGTTAGCTCCCCGGCACGCTCGCAATTGCACAAAAAGCTGTCCCTCACCGTTGAACACGGCGGGGGACAGCTTTTTTTTGGAAGCGGGGGGCGTCTATTTCGGCAGGGGTTCGGTTTCGGTCCGCCGGGCGGGGATTTCCGAGGCCCCCATGATCTCGCGCCGCAGCCCGTGCATTTTTTTGTCCAGGGCGTCGGCCGCTTTGGCCGCCTCCGTCAGCTCGCGGATGACATGAGAGGGCACCTGTTTATCATACTTATAGAACAGGATGTGTTCCATGCTGGCCCAAAAATCCATCGCCAACGTACGCATTTGGATTTCCACCTTCATCCACCGCTGCCCTTCGAACAGGGTCAAAGGGACCGCCACGATGACATGCAGGCTCTGGTAGCCGTTCGGCTTCGGCTGCTCGATGTAGTCCTTGATTTCAATGATGTTGATATCCTCGCGCTGCCGAAGATGGTCCAGCAGGCTATAAATGTCCTGGGCGAAGGAAAAGACGATCCGCATGCCCGCGATATCGTGGATTTGATTCACCATATTGTCGACCGTCAACGCGAAGCCTTTGCGTTCCAGTTTTTCCAAAATGCTTCTCGGTTCCTTGATCCGGGTCTTGATGTGTTCGATCGGGCTGTACCCGTTATGGATCTTCCACTCCGTCTGGATCAGCTTGATCTTGTTCTTCAGTTCATCCAGAGCGAGCTGGTACAGCGTGGGTAGCTTCTTCCATTCCTCCAGCTTCCGCAGCGCGTCATCCTTGATTTCCCATTGGTACAGTTCGCGAAGGTCCAACTGGTTCAGCAGGCCGTCTTTGTTACTCGGGTTGGATATACTCAGTCTAATCTACTCCCATTTCTTCTGAAGTTCTTACGTTTATTTTACCTTGAATAGGCCTGGAATTTCAAAAGAAATGCAGAGTGGTTCCAATCCCGGAATTCAGGCGTCCTGGTCTACCTGTTTAGCGGGGAGCCGCCGTTATATCCCGGATGATCGTAGTCCGTGTTCGACAGATTGCTGAGCACGCCCATATTCATGATCGCTTCCCGGGTCTTCTCGGTTCCGTTGCGGTACAGCAGCACGTAGATCTCGGTCAGCCGGCGGTTGAACCGATCGGACGCCTCGTCATGATCGGCCGATTTATAGGGTACGGGCGCGCGCTTCAACGTATACTCATCCTCTTTGGCCAGCTCACCGATTTTGTCGCGGAGCATCGAGAGATCCTCTTCATCGAGCACAACCTCGAATTCGGTGGACTCGTTCGGCACCTCCTGAACGAGGCGGTGCGTCACGGAAATATAGTAGTTTTTTTTCGGGGATGTCAATTCGCCATTCCTCCTCTCCTAATAGGGAGCGTTTGTGATCTACACATTAATACACGGGGGCCATTCCAATGAATCAACGGGCGGATTTTCACCGCGGCCCCAAATCTGGTATGATAACTTCTAGAAATTTATATCATAGGCATGATTAAGAGGCTCTAAGTGCATAGAAAGCTTTTCCGGTTGCTTTTTTTCGGGGAAGCCATGGAATGGGAGGATTGCATTCATGAATTTTTTACAGAGGATTAAAGACGGTGCTGGAAAAGTAACCGACCGCGCGCAAAACGCCGTGGAAATCGGGAGGCTGAACACACAGATTTCGAATATTGAGCGGGAGATGGGGCTTTATTTCCAAAGAATGGGCGAAGTTTTCTATGAGGGTTATTCCCGCAAAGATATGTCCAATGCGGAAAAAGAGATGATCGAGCTGGCCAAAACCTGCGATCTGTTATCGGAAGAGCGGGACGAAGTCCGCGCGAAAATCGCCGAGTTGAAGAATGAACGGCTGTGCGGCGCTTGCGGGAGAGCGGTCGCCGAGGACGCCATGTTCTGTCAGTACTGCGGACATAAGCTGGATAAGGCCAAGACGGCCGTCGGCAGGAAAAACGCCGCCAAGGAGTCGGAGGAGATTCGAAGCTACGGAAGTCACGGAAGCCATGACCTTAAAGATCCGTTGTCCTTGTTCGAAGAACCGGTTTCGGACGAAACGATCATTTATAAAGAGCCGGCGGCCACGATGTCCCCCGTGGTCCAAGAGGAGCGGGATCCCGACGAATTCCGCCGCATACGGGATCTGGAGCGCGAGCGCGAGCGGCAGGAGGAATTGGACCGCCGGATTCGTACCTGGAAGGAAAATGTCGATCCGCCGAAGAAACAGGTTTCCTCCGCGCTGGAAACGGGGATTCCGACAGTAAGCTGCCAAATCTGTGCTTCGGTGCTCGTCAAAGGGACCAAATGGTGTCCTCACTGCGGATCCGAGCAAATTTAAGTCTGGCTTTGGCTAATTCACCAATTTGTAAAAAGTGGGGCCCGAAATACGGATATCTTATCCGTAGTAGAAGGAGAGGCGCCCGCTGCTTGACGGCACGGATTCGGGAGAGAAGGCTCTCCCTGAGCCGTGCCGCTTGCGTTTCGGTCAGCGGACTTTCGGTTCGCGTCGGGATGAAAACGCAGAGCCGGGGGAACGCTTAACATCAGTGCGGATCGTCATTTACTTAGTGAAAGGAGCATGAAGCGCATGGAGTGCATCGTACATTTTGACGTCCATCATAAGAATGAGGTGAAAGAATTAAGGGGCCTAATCTTCTTGGAAAAAGGAAAGGTTCCTTCCGAGCAGGATTTTCTTTCTATGTTTGGGGAGATGGGTTACAAACTGCGGCTGGAGGACAAACAAAATTTGGTCTTTAAGCCGACGGACCCGGGAGCGGACTATTCGCAGATCAAAATCCGCCGTCTGGACACGGGAGATAAAAGCTACAAAGAAGATACGGAGCTGCGCTCCCTCTTGAATCATCTTATTCCCGGTGAGTCCCGTCCTATCTAGGACGTCGAGCCGGTCATAAAATTTCCTCTTTATTTCTTCGCCGGGTTTGCGTTATACTTCTAACATTGCATGAAAATCGACATTTTTTTTCATATATTTTCTCGTATATGTGCAGGAATCGGCCTGCATGTCTCTACCCGATCACCGGAATGGTCGGACTACGGGGAATACCGCGGGTTGAAGAGAACCGCGGCGCTTGGGAGGGATCCCGAGCCGCCGGAGGTTCTGCTCTGAACCCCGGTTTTTCCCTTGCTCTAGTCCATATTCCGGTCGGTCCGGGATATGGGCTTTTTTTTCATGCTTGGCGTTAGGTACGGCAGAAGTTTGAGTTTGCAAGGACGAACGATATCAAGGGGGAGACGCGGAATGAAGCTGTTAAAAGATAAGGTCATGGCGGAAGGAATTGTCCTGGGGGAAAACGTTCTTAAGGTGGATTCGTTTCTGAACCACCAGATGGACCCTGTCCTGATGAGAGAGGTGGGGAGCGAATTCGCCCGCAGATTTGCCGGCGAAGGAATTACGAAGGTGCTGACGATCGAGTCGTCCGGCATTGCTCCCGCGATTATGACCTCGCTGGAATTGGGCGTACCGATGATCTTTGCCCGCAAGCATAAATCGCTGACGCTTAAGGATGATATCTTGGTGGAGAAAGTTTATTCTTTCACCAAGCGGGAGAGCAACGAGATCACGGTATCGCGGAAATTTCTGCACCCCGAGGACCGGGTGCTGATCATCGACGACTTTTTGGCAAACGGGGAAGCGGCGTTCGGTCTGGCCCGCATTGTGGAGCAGGTCGGCGCATCCGTGGTCGGGGTTGGCATCGTTATCGAAAAATCGTTCCAGCCTGGCGCCAGACTGCTGGAAGAGGCGGGGTACAGAGTCGAATCGCTCGTCCGGATCGCCTCCTTGGAGAACGGGACGGTTGCCTTTGTGGAAGACGTACACGAGGTCTGATCGAAAGGAATATAGCATAACCGGAACAACTCCGGGTACCAAGGAGAGGAGCTTTCATATTCATGGAACGTGAAGTTATTTTTCAAAGGAACCGCCATCCGCTCAAAACGCTGTCGCTTGGGATTCAGCATGTGCTGGCTATGTATGCCGGCGCGGTGATCGTTCCGCTCATCGTGGGCGGGGCGCTGAACCTGTCCCATGAGGCGTTGACTTATCTGATTTGTATCGATTTGCTGGCCTGCGGAGTGGCTACGCTGCTTCAGGTATGGGGGAACCGGTTGTTCGGCATCGGACTTCCCGTTATGCTCGGCTGCGCCTTCCAGGCCGTATCTCCGATGATCGCCATCGGACTTACGGACGGCATGGGCGTCAGCGCCATCTACGGAGCGATCATCGCTTCAGGGCTGTTCGTCTTCTTGTTCTCCGGTTTGTTCGGAAAACTGATCGCCTTGTTTCCGCCGGTCGTCACCGGTTCGGTCGTTACCATTATCGGAGTAACCCTGATTCCCGTTGCCCTGACCGACTTGGGCGGCGGTGACGTGTCCAAGCCCGGCTTCGGGAGTCCGGCCAACCTGGCGCTCGGCTTCGGCGTCCTGTTGTTCGTGGTATTGATGAACCGGTTTGCCAAAGGCTTTCTGCGCTCCATCTCCGTCCTGATCGGTCTGATTGTCGGGACCTTAGCCGCGGCGCTGCTCGGCAAAGTCGATTTGACGCCTCTAAAGGAGGCGAGCTGGTTTCATATGGTGCAGCCGTTTTACTTCGGGACGCCGACCTTCCACGCTTCGGCGATCCTGACGATGATTCTCGTCGCGATTGTCAGCGTGGCGGAATCGACCGGCGTCTTTATGGCGCTCGGCAAAATCGTGGACAAAGACATTACGTCCAAAGATCTGGCCCGGGGTTACCGCGCCGAAGGCCTGGCGATCATGTTGGGCGGTATTTTTAACTCATTCCCTTATACGACTTATTCCCAAAACGTGGGACTTGTACAGATGAGCCGGGTCAAAACTCGCGATGTTATCGTGGTCGCCGGCGGCCTATTGATCCTGATCGGTTTCGTGCCGAAAATCGCGGCGTTGACGCAGCTGGTGCCTACCTCCGTACTCGGGGGAGCCATGATCGCCCTGTTCGGGCTTGTTCTGTCTTCGGGAATTCGGATGCTGGGCGATCAGGTGGATCTCAACCGGCACGAAAATCTGCTGATTATCGCTTGTTCGGTGGGCATGGGTCTCGGGGTGACGGTCGTGCCTGAAGTCTTCGCCAGCCTGCCGTCCTGGCTGCGTATTCTGGTGGATAACGGCATTGTGGCAGGCAGCTTTACGGCTATTGTGATGAACCTTTTGTTTAACGGTCTCGGCCGGAAAAGCACGCCGGTTCCCGCAAAGGAGCAGCTTTGATCGCTTTGCGGGAACCGGGGGGCCTTACGGAGGAGGATAAAGGGTTACATGCGGTTTAATTGCTTTTCCGCGATCTCGCCGATCCACGGCAGCTTCAGCCATTTTCCTTGGAGTGTAGCCAGCATGAGGACCAGCCAGAGGACCAGCCCGACTATCGAGAGGAGCAGTCCAACGACGGCCCCGATAATCGGCAGAAAGCCGGCCAGCGCGTGAAATACCATGAGTCCGCCGAACAATATAACGGACTGCAGGGCGTGGAACAACACGAAGCGGCTTCTCCGTTCCACGGCTAGAAACACGATTCCGCCGACGAAGGCGAAAAGATAGCAAAGAAAACCGGCTACATTCTCGTACAGGCCTGTTGAAGATTTGAAAGGGGACAAGGAATCACCTGCTTTCTAAATACGGTTGCCTACCCAGTACTCAATGTATGACGAGCCTGGGGGGAGCAGAACCGATTTGCGCAGTGACCGGCTTGCGGGAAGCAGACTGAAACCATTGCTCCAGTATATCGTTGACTATGACCTCCGCGGCCATCGGCTTGCGGAGGTTTTCCATATTGGCCATAACGGTGGACAATTGCCCGCCGTCCTGCAGCAAGGCATCGATTTCGGCCCGCAGGGAGACGGGATCGGCGGCGATGCGGGCGATTCCTTTCTTTTCGAGGTAGCGGGCATTGTTCAGTTCTTGGCCGGGAACCGGGCGGTACAGGAAGAGGGGCAGACGGCAAGCGAGCGCTTCCGACAGCGTGATCCCGCCCGGCTTGGTGATCATGCAGTCGCTCGCCAGCATAAATTCGGCCACCTCATCGACAAAGCCGAACAAGTGGATGTCCGGATGGTCCCCGAAATCGGAGGCAAGTCCCTGATACAGCTCTTGATTTCGGCCGCACACGGCGAGGATCTGGTAGTCCCCCCCGGCAAGCAGAGCTTCGCAGATCTCCCGGTTTCCCTGCATTACGCCGTATGCGCCGGCCATCAGCAGGATCGTTTTTTTTCCGGGATTCAAAGTGAGGCCAATCCCCGTATCGGCGGGGGGCTGTTCGTCGCGCCCGAAATCCGGGCGGAGGGGGATCCCGCTTACCAGAATGCGTTCGGCCGGGACGCCGCGCTCGATCATTTCCCGCTTCATATCTTCGGTGGCCACATAGTACCGGTGGACTCCCGAATGCAGCCATCTCGCGTGCACGTCAAAATCGGTAATGACGTTGACCATCGGCAGGGATAGGGAGGCTCGTTTGCTCAATTCCGGCAGGATCAGTTGAGGAAAGGTGTGGATCACCAGATCGGGCTCGTGCTGGCGGATCGCTTTCTTCAATGTCCCCGTACCGATGGCGTTGACCGCTCGCAGCAAGGCGGACTCGCTTCGCAAATCTTTGGTGGCGTTATAGATCCAGCCGTATAAAAAAGGGAGCGCCTGGAAACTGGTTAAGTATATAAATTTTGTGAATTCGTTAAGTCTTGGATGGGATTCCGCCATCAGGTCCAGCAGCACGACATCGTGAATCCCCTTGCTGCGAAAGCAAGCCTCGATCGCTTTGGAGGCGCGGTAATGCCCGTCCCCGTAGCTGGCGTAAAGTATCATGATTTTTGGCGATTTCACGTTCAAGGACCTTCACCCCTTAATGATGTCGATTGAAGAGCGGGCAAAATGTGATGTTCCAGAAGAACTTTAGGGTTTTTATAGCGTCTGACCTTGCTGTCCGAAGCGCTCGCAACCACCGCCTCCAGATCGGGAATCACATAGATTTGCTGTCCCCCGTGCCCATGGGCATAACTGTAACGGATGCCCGAGGATTCGTCGTTCCACCAATGGTAGCCATAACGGCCATAGGTGTGAAACGGCGGACATTGCGGTGAACACGCGAGGCCGATCCATTCCGGCGAAACCAGGGCCCGGCCTTCCCATTTGCCTTTTTGGAGGCACAGGATGCCTATTTTCAGCATATGTTCAGCGGTCATATGGAGCCCGACATGTCCGCCCGAATAGCCTTCCGGGCTAGCTTCCCAGCGGACGCCGGCGATATTTAACGGCTGGAACAAATGGCGGGACGCATAGTCCAAAGCGGTGCACCCCGTCCATTTGGACAGCAGCACGGACAACAAATGCGAGCATGGGCTGCAGTACATAAATGCGCCGCGCCGCTCCGGAACGACGGGAAGCCGCAGGATGAAATTCCTCCAGTTCCGGCTGCGGTGAAACCGGTGGATATACCGCTCCCCCAGCTTGGGCCCGGTCTGCCAGTAGAGTCCGCTCGTCATGGAGAGCAATTCATGCAAAGTCAACTCGGACCATGCGGGATCGGGCCTTGCCGGCGCGTGGTCTTTAACGTCGTCCCAAACCGGCTGATCCAGGCCGGGAAGTTCGCCCCGGCGGTGGGCGATGCCGAGCAGGAGGGACAGTACGCTTTTTGTCGCGGACCGAAGATCGTGTAGGTGTGAAGCATCGTAACCGTTGTAATACGCCTCAAATCTGGGCGTCCCGCTCTGCCATACCAGCAAGCTGCGGATTTTGGGGTAAGCCCTTCGCACATTTTGGTCGATAGGGGTCCAGCGGCTTGGATCGGCGGACTGTTTTAACATATATGTCCTCCTGTTTGAGAATACAACAGTATGATTAACGCGGCGTTAACTCCCCGAAGGTTCGAAATGCGTCTAACCATATCTTAACCAACGGCGCGGGATTCAAATAAAGCGAATGGGGAGAAGCAAAAAATGGGTGAATGGAAGAAAGCTGTAACTGCCTGCTGAATATGTTACAATAGGGGACATAAAGGTCTTTCCTTGATTTGCTAAGACCGGTAAACATGCAAGACGCTGTTCTCGCGTGCCTGATTCATCGGGAAGTGGTTCGGGTATGTATAGTGTCATGCGCCAGCTGAATAAGTTAAACCGTAAGCTGACTTCATGAAGTACTGCTTGTTACGCATTCTCGAGATCGGAGCATTGAACTAGAAACGTTCTGGGAGGGAATTTGGTATGGCAACGAAAGGTCACAATGAAGTGAAGGAAAGTTTGCGGGAGATGACCCGGATATTCAAGCCGAAAGACCCGAAGAAGTTCGTAAAGGAATATGTCCGCAAATACCGGATTACTGGCGGTTATGAGGAAGAGCTGACCCTTTTGGTAGAGACGGAAATGGGGAAGTTGAATTCGTCGGTTTCCTGAAGTCTGTCGTTCATAAATTTGAACCCAATACCTATAGGCTAATTACCGTCCCGGCCAAAGCCGGGGCGTTTTTTCTTTGTTTTTAACATATAATGAAATACCCAAGAGGTTATGTGTAGTCAGGGACAAACAGCTTAGTGCCGCGAAAGGGGATTCCTAGATTGAAACCAAACTTGAAGTCAAAAGAAGAGGTTGCCCGAATCCGCGAAGCCGGAGCGATATTGGCCGAGTGTCATCGGGAGATCGGCAAGATGATGGCTCCCGGCATCACCACGGCGGAGATCGACGGGTTCGTGGAATCGTTTCTTGCCAAGCGGGGCGCGAAACCGGAACAGAAGGGATATCGAGGCTTCCCTTATGCGACCTGCGCTTCGATTAATGAAGTGGTATGCCACGGGTTTCCGGGGCCGCAGCGGTTAAACGCCGGCGACATCGTCACGATTGATATGGTCGTGAACAAGAACGGATGGCTGGCGGACTCGGCGTGGTCTTACCGCGTTGGGGACGTGAATCCCGAGGCGGACCGGCTGCTGAAAACTACGGAAAAAGCTCTTTATGCCGGCATCGACTCGGCGAAACCCGGGAATCGGATCGGCGACATCGGTTACGCCGTGCAGCGGGTGGCCATGGAGGCCGGCGTCGGCATCGTTAAGCCCTTGATCGGGCACGGCATCGGTCGCCAGATGCACGAACCGCCGGACGTGCCGAATTTCGGCCGCCCCCGCAGCGGCGTGAAGCTGCTTGCCGGCATGGTCATCACGATCGAGCCGATTTTTACGTTGGGCGAAACGGGCGCGGTGCTGTGGGACAACGACGGCTGGACGATTCGTTCGGCGGACGGAAGCCTGGGCGCCCATTACGAGCATACGCTGGCGATCACGGAGGATGGCCCGGTCATTTTGACGATATAAAAAATGGAGGAGAGCGCAAGCTCTCTTTTTTTGGTAAAAAATTTGGCGGCATCTTCTTTGCTCGTTTGAATCGCGGCGGCGGGCAGCGGGTAGTGAACGGCTGGCAGCGAGAACGGAGAGCGGGGGAACGGCGAACGGCGGGCGCTAAGCCATTTCCTGGGCGGATCGGCAAAATAACCGCCTTTTGGGCCGCTATTTCGGGCAAAATCGGCTCCGAGGGGAGAATAGGGGTCAAAAAAGGCCTTATTTTCTTGTTCAGGGCCCAGAAATCGGGTTTTGGCCCGGTATTTCCAAAAATAAGGCCTCCAAAGACCGCTATTTCATGCCGATGAGCCAAATTCGACAAAATAGCGGCCTATTCGGCGGTTATTACCTTCCTAGAAGGGAGAGGATTGGCCTCTTTCTCCGGCAGACGGGGTCACATGTGTCAGACTGTATCCTCTGCACACGATTATCTATAGATTTTTTATAAATATCTAAATAAAGTTCTGGGAAATGTCAAAAATGAAAATAAGGATTTAAAGCGGGAAAACTGACATAACCTAGTAAGGTTCAGGAGAGTTTTCAGAGGGACATGCCAGGTTGAAAACGTTCGCAAATCCACTTATGACGCGCTATTTCGGCTTTTTGAACAATTTGTGAACTCGCCGCCGATCATTGACAAAACAAGGGTTCGATCATATATTTAATAGGTGATTGTTGTAATTGACAGAAGTGCAGTTTCCGTGATAAGACAGGTAGTTTTATGAGTGCTGGATGCCTGTACATAACCGGGAAGAAAACGGAAAAGTGGGGTAGATCAATGATGAAACCGTGGAAGGCTGGAAAGCGGCTCGTACCTCTGTTTGCCGGGCTACCGCTTTTGTTGTCCGCATGCGGCCGCGAGGACTTGTCGGTACTCAGACCACAGGGAACGGTAGCCGAAGGACAATTGGGCTTGATCAAGCTTTCGGTGACGATCATGGTGGCGGTCATGGTAATCGTGTTTGCGATTGCGGCGTACGTGTGGATCAAGTACCGCCGGAGACCGGGGCAAAATGAGGTTCCGAAACAGGTGGAGGGCAACTTTAAGCTGGAAATTATCTGGACGGCTATTCCGCTCGTACTGGTATTGATTCTGGCCGTGGCCACCGTTCAAAAAGTATTTGCGTATGGAGAAGATTATTCAAAAGACAAAGACGCGGTAAAGGTGAAGGTGACATCCCATTTATTCTGGTGGGAGTTCAATTACCCGGATTACGGTATTACGACCGCTCAGGATTTGATCATTCCTACGGGCAAGAAAATCGCGTTGGAGCTGAAAACGGCGGATGTGCTCCACTCGTTCTGGGTGCCTTCGCTGGCCGGGAAAACCGATACCAACACGGACGGTACGGTCAACAAGGCTTGGCTCGAAGCGGACAAGGAAGGCGTTTACCTGGGGAAATGCGCGGAGCTTTGCGGTCCGTCCCACGCCTTTATGGAATTTAAAGTGAAGGCGGTCAGCGACGATTCCTTCAAAAAATGGGTCGATGCCATGAAAGCGCCTGCGGTATTGCCGGAGGATCCGGCCGTGGCCGAGGTCTTCAAGAAGCAGTGCTTGACTTGCCATGCTGTCGGCGACCAGGGGGGACCTAGCGGTCCGAACCTCACCGGCATAGGCGGCAGGGAAAGCGTCGCAAGCATCCTGCTGAATGAAGAAGGCTCGGGGAAACCGGCGAACAGCAAGCCTGTGAAGGACAACTTGGTGGAATGGCTGCAGGACCCGCAAAAGGTGAAGCCGGGCAACAAAATGCCGCAGCCGAAGGAAGATTTGGGCCTGAGCGATGAGGAAATCGACGCGATTGCCCAGTATCTGGCCGATTACAAATTATCGTATTGATCTTTGGTGCCTCTGGCGGCATTGAGGTTATAGGAACTCTAAAGGGGGTACAAAACCTTGGCTCACGCTCACAGTGTCAAGCGGTACAAGGGTTTGATGGACTGGTTGACGACAGTCGACCACAAGAAAATCGCTATCCTGTATTTGATAGCGGGCGGTCTGTTCTTCGGCATCGGCGGGATTGAAGCGCTGCTGATCCGCGTTCAACTGGCCAAACCGATGAATGATTTCGTAACTGCCCAGCAATTTAACGAATTGATTACGATGCACGGAACAACCATGATTTTCCTCGGCGTGATGCCGATTATTTTCGCGCTGATGAACGCGGTCATTCCGCTGCAAATCGGCGCCCGCGACGTGGCGTTTCCGTTTCTGAACTCGCTCGGCTTCTGGACCTTCCTGTTCGGCGGTCTGCTGTTGAACCTGAGCTGGATTATGGGCGGGGCGCCGGATGCCGGATGGACCTCCTATACGCCGCTGTCTTCCACGGATTACAGCACGACGCACGGGGTCGATTTTTACACGATCGGTTTGCAGATCGCCGGCCTTGGTACGCTGATCGGTGGCATTAACTTCCTGGCCACGATCATCACGATGCGCGCGCCGGGGATGTCGTTCATGCGCATGCCGATGTTTACCTGGACCACCTTTGTCACTTCGACGATGATCCTGTTCGCTTTCCCTGCGATCACGGTAGGTCTGGTGCTGCTGTCCTTTGACCGGATTTTGGGCGCGAATTTCTTCAATCCGTCCATGGGCGGGAACCCGGTGCTCTGGCAGCATATCTTCTGGATCTTCGGGCACCCTGAAGTTTATATTTTGATTTTGCCGGCGTTCGGGATTATCTCCGAGGTGGTCAGCACCTTCTCCCGGAAACGGCTGTTCGGTTACAGCTCGATGGTATTCGCGACGATTCTGATCGCCTTCCTCGGCTTCATGGTTTGGGCGCACCATATGTTTACCACGGGAATGGGGCCGGTCGCCAACGCGCTCTTCTCGATTGCGACCATGCTGATCGCCGTTCCGACGGGGATCAAAATCTTCAACTGGCTGTTCACGATGTGGGGCGGGCAAATCCGCTTTACGACGGCCAACCTGTTCGCTTCCGGCTTTATCCCGACCTTTGTAATGGGCGGGGTGACGGGGGTTATGCTGGCCTCTGCTCCGGCGGATTACCAGTATCATGATACTTACTTTGTCGTAGCGCATTTCCACTATGTTATCGTCGGCGGTCTCGTGCTGGGGCTGTTCGCGGGGCTTCATTACTGGTGGCCGAAAATGTTCGGGCGCGTGCTGAACGAAAAGCTCGGCAAGCTCGAATTCTGGACGTTTATCATCGGCTTCCATTTGACCTTCTTCGTGCAGCATTTCCTCGGGCTTCTCGGGATGCAGCGCCGGGTATTCACGTACCTGCCGAACCAAGGTTTTGACCTGTTGAACCTGGTGAGTACGGTCGGGGCCTTCCTGATGGGCGTCGGCGTTATCGTCTTCTTGATCAATGTGGTCATTTCGTTCAAACAGCCGAAAGGCGTTGACGGGGACGTGTGGGAAGACGGACGTACGCTGGAGTGGGCGATTCCTTCGCCGCCGCCGGAGTACAACTTCAAGCAAACTCCGCTTGTGCGCGGCATCGACGCTTTCTGGAAAGAAAAGATGGCCGGCAACAAAGAGATGACGCCTGCCGAACCGGTGGGACCGATCCATATGCCGTCGCCGACCATCCTTCCGTTTGTCATGTCGGTCGGGCTGTTTATCGCAGGGCTTGGCTTTATGTTTACGAAGGACGACTTCGGCAACGGCCTGCTGAATTTCCTGTTCAGCAACTATATCATCACGGGAATCGGCCTGGCCATTACGTTCGGCTCCATGCTGCTTCGCTCGCTCTTCGACGATCACGGCTGGCATATTGAACCGGATGAATTGAACGACAAGGGGGTAAAAGCATGACGACACCTCATGCACAGCAGGTTTCGGGCGAACTTCCCCATGAGCCGGAAAAGGCGACGCTGGAAGGCCGCAACAAAGTACTGGGCTTCTGGCTTTTCCTCGGGGGCGAAGCGGTTTTGTTCGGGACCTTGTTCGCCACCTTCTTGACGCTGCGAAACCAGGTGGCCGACGGTCCGTCCGCCAGTGAACTGTTCAGTTTGCCGATTACGGCGGCGGCTACGTTTATTCTCCTGGTCAGCAGTTTGACGAGTGTTTTCGCGATTCAGGCGATGCACCGGGGGAACCGCAAATCGTTGGCGAATTGGCTGGCGGTAACGGTAGTGCTCGGTCTGGCGTTTCTGGTGCTTGAAATTTACGAGTTTGCGGAGTATATGATCCACGAAGACTACGGGATGACCACCAGCGCATTCAGTTCCGCTTTCTATACGCTGGTCGGCTTTCACGGAGCGCACGTTCTGTTCGGCATTCTATGGATTTCCATTCTGATCGGACAGCTGTTCAAAAAAGGCCTGAACGTCGTGACGGCTCCGAAAGTCTATGTGGCCGCTATGTACTGGCACTTTATCGACGTCGTGTGGGTGTTTATCTTCACCGTAGTTTACCTGCTCGGAAAGGTGGTAGGTTAACATGACCAGTCACGATTCGAACGGAGGAGCGGTGAAGCACCGCCACCGTCAAGAGGGACCGCAGAAGCATATCGTCGCCTTCATCTTCTCGATCATTTTGACGCTGATCGCGTTTGCGGCGGTGGCGGCCGGAGGCGTGAATACCGCCTTTACAGTGCTGCTTCTGCTGGTAATGGCCGTGCTGCAGGTTCTTGTTCAGCTCGGCTACTGGATGCATATGAAGGATAAAGGCCATATGATTCCGATCGTATTTATGGCCGGCGGATTTTTCGTCGCCGGAACGGCGATCATAGCGGCACTATACTGGATGTGGTGGTAAAATACAAAGAGGTGGGCTTGAATTCAAGCCGCCTCTTTCATGTTATTGAAGGGATTGTTTCGTTCACAAAATCGACAGAAAGAACCAGGCGGGAAGGGAGGGTTCAGCGTGCTGGGGTTAGAATATTTTAAATTTGCGGAAGTTTGGAGTCCTGTATTTTTGGCGGTTATGCTGCTCATCACGGCAGGGTATCTTGTATTGACTGGACCGGTCAATGAAAAATGGGGACAACCCGCGGTAACCGCAGGCCGCAAAAGTTTGTTCTTCCTGGGGATGACCGTGTTGTATTTGGCCCAGGGCGGCCCGGTCGAATTGCTCGGCCATATGATGTTCAGCTTTCATATGGTGAGCATGGCGTTATCCTATCTGGTGGCTCCCCCGCTTTTGATGCTCGGCCTTCCCGCCTGGGTATGGCGGTCGGTCGCGTCGTTCCTAGGCCGCGGTCCGCTGCGCCGGCTGGGGTTCTTGACGCATCCGGTGGTGGCGGCGGTGGTGTTTAACGGCCTCTTTTCCATCTACCATCTTCCGGTCGTTCATGACTATGTCATGCTTCACTTTGGCGTTCACCGCTTGTATTATTTTATTTTGTTCCTCGCCTCGGTGCTGATGTGGTGGACGCTCGTCAAACCGCTGCCTGAACAGGCGGGGGCCCACGGGTTGAAGAAGATGGGCTTCATCTTCCTCAACATGGTGCTGCTGACGCCGGCCTGCGGCCTGATTATTTTTGCGCCGGAGCCGCTTTATGCGACCTACAGCGATCCCGAAGTCTGGGCCAAAGCGATGGGATACTGCGTATCGGGAGACCCGGCCATGCTGCTCAGCCGATTCGGAGGGCCGGAATACTTCGGTTATCTCGAACCTCGGGTGGATCAGCAGGTCGGAGGGATATTGATGAAATTCATTCAGGAGATCATCTTTGCCTCGATGCTCGCCTATGTATTTTTTCAATGGTATCGGCAGGAGAATCGTGAGGATAAGGAAGAGATGGGGCCGGAGGATTTCAAGCTGAACCGGGTTTAGATTGACGCGTTGACAGGAGGATTCTCATGGATTTATTCACCTTGTTCCCTACGATCAGTACATCGTTCATTGTGATCAGCGCCGTGCTGGTGGCGATCGGTTGGAATCTGATCATTAAGGGAAAACGGGAAGCGCACAAGAAGACGATGATCGCCGCCGCTGTGGCCGCGTTGCTCTTCTTCATCATCTATATGTCGCGGACCGTATTTATCGGCAATACATCTTGGGGCGGGCCGGATGATTTGAAAATCTACTATCAGATCTTCCTGGTGTTTCACATCGTGCTGGCCACGGTGGCCGCCGTATTCGGGATCACCACGCTGGTTCTGGGCTTCAAGGAGAAATACGCGAAGCACCGGAAATGGGGGCGGACCACTTCCGTGATCTGGTTTTTTACGGCAATCACGGGTGTGGCGGTGTATGTCCTTCTGTATGTGTTGTATCCCGGCGGACATACGAAGCCGGTGTGGGAAGTTATTTTTGGGCTGTAAAGAAACGATGGCGTGAAACCGCCGGAGCAGATTGCTCCGGCGGTTTTTTTGCGCGGTTATAGCGAGTCAAAATAAAAAGACGGGTTGACGTCATCATAAGCACAGTATATAGTGTGTATAAAGATATAAACAGTAAGCACAGTTCAGTTAGGGGGATCCAAGTTGAAAACCTGGAAGGATGCCTGGTTTATTTTTAGGAAAGACCTGCGAGCAGACCGCCTGTATCTGATTTGGAACGTCGTCTTTATGGTATATTCCGGCGTCATGATCAGTTTCCTGTTCCAGTCCGGTGAAAAGGCCGCGGTGGAAAGGCTTCTCACTCCAATGGCTGACTTTATGGCGCTCATGCTGATTCCGATGATCGGCTTTTATTTTTCGCGGCGGTCCTTTAGTTACATTAAAGAGGATTCCTACACGCAGATGCTGCTCTATTACAGAACGCTGCCGATCCCGAGCCGGACGATTATGAGAAGCCGACTCATCCAGCTGGTAACGGCCGTGGTGTTTAACGGGGTCATCTTCTTTACCGCATTGTATACGATGCTTTACTTTATGGGTGAGGAAATCGCGGGCGTCCAGTACATCTCCTTTGCGCTGACCTGGATGGGGTACGCCTTGGCGATGAACGGTCCTTTTATCTTTTTGGAGCTTATGACAAAAGGCCGCACTTATCTGTGGATGACATTTGTCTTCATGTTTGTGGTCGGCATTCTGGCCTTCGTCATTTCCTGGTTTAACGGCAGTTTGCTCGATTTTACATTAAACCAATCCGGACGTTTCGGATTATTGTCTCCGGTGATGTGGGGATGTTTGGCTGGAGGCGCGTTACTTCTCTTCCTATTCAGCAGAATCACGTTTCGGCAATTGGGCAGGAGGGATCTGGCAAGATGATGAACGTCAAAGCTCTGCCCGGAACCGGAGGTGAACCGGAAGGTGTGGATTCCTATTCAGATCAACGAAAATAGCGCCGAACCCCTGTATCACCAAATCGAGACCCAGCTCAGGTCCCTGATCGTCAGCGGGCAGATTGAGGAGGGTACTTTGCTCCCGTCGATCCGCGAGTTTGCCGGCAGTTTAAACTGCAGTGTCATCACCGTCCGGAGGGTGTATCAGGATCTGGAGAACGAGGGGCTGCTTCGTACGAAGCAGGGGACGGGAACGTTTGTGGCCAGCGTCGGGGCCGGGGAACGCGACGCTTACCGGAGGACCGTGGTTCAGGAAGCGGTGGAAGCGGCCGTGGACACCGGGATTTCGGTCCAGTACAAGGAAGATGAGCTGAAGAATTTGTTCTTGCAGATTTTGAAACAGAAATACGGGGACGCGAAAAGCAAGGGGGAATTCAAGTGACGTGGGCTGCGGAGCAAATAAATGCGATTGAAATGAAAGGCGTCGTAAAAGAAGGACGAAGAAAAACGATCGGACCGTTGGATCTCCGCATTCCGCAGGGTTATGTGGTCGCCTTGGTCGGTCCGAACGGGTCCGGGAAGAGCACGATCATGAACCTCATGCTGCAGACGATCCATCCCGATGCGGGGGAGATCTCCTGGTACGGGGGGCCGGCCAATCAGGCACTGCCGCTGGACTTAAAGCAGCGGATCGGGTATGTTCCCGAAAACCCGGCCCTGGAGGAGAACTTTCTGACGGCGAGGGAAGCGGCGGAATTTCGTTCCCACTGGTATCCAACCTGGAATCAGCAGCGTTTTGAAGCTTTGGTGTCCCGCTTCGAAATCCCCTGCGGAGAGCGCTTGAACAGAATGTCCAAAGGAGAACGGCGAAAATTCGAAATCGCTGCGGTGTTGGCGGCCGGCTCCAAACTGCTGCTGCTG
The DNA here is from genome assembly GCF_008084145.1 of Paenibacillus faecis. Taxonomy (GTDB): domain Bacteria; phylum Bacillota; class Bacilli; order Paenibacillales; family Paenibacillaceae; genus Fontibacillus; species Fontibacillus faecis. Next base: position 763,733 of record NZ_VSDO01000004.1, read on the forward strand.
GACGAACCGTCGTCGGGTCTCGATCCGTTCGCCTGGAAAGATATGATCGAACAGCTTCGCGCTTGCCTGGATCAGGAGGATGTTACGATCGTCATCTCCACCCATGTCGTGGAGGAAGTGAAGCGCCTCGCCGACTTCATCGTTCTCGTCCATCGAGGGCGGATCTGGGGCATGGCCGAGAAGGACGCCTTGTTCAGCATTTGGAAAGAAGTTTGGGTCCGCGGCGCGGAGCCGGAGGAGCTTGCCGAGGTGCCGGGCGTCCTGAGCTGCGTCCCTGATGGACCGTCCGTTGTCCGCGTCCTGGCCAAGAACGCCGCCGGGCTGGAAACGGAAGAACGGGCAGGCGCGATTCAAATTCTCAAAAGCCGGAGCCTGGAGCTCGATGAAATTTTGGAACTGTGGATTCAGGGGCATCCGCCCGAAGAACTCATTTCATAGGAAAAGAGGGAGTTTCATGTCTAAACCATTGGTATTGGAAAAGGTAGTCAAGCAATTCGGCGATAAAACCGCCGTGAACGAAATATCGCTGCAGGTCGAGGAAGGAGAAATTTACGGGCTGCTCGGGGCCAACGGGGCCGGCAAAACGACGACCATGCGGATGGTGCTGGGTCTGATTTACCCGGACGGGGGGCGGATTCTGTACAACGGGAAGCCTTACGGCTCCGAACTCCAGCATTTGATGGGGTATTTGCCGGAAGAGCGCGGGTTGTACCCCAAGGTCAAGGTCAGCGACCAGATCATATATCTGGCCCGCCTGCGGGGCATGTCCGCTTCCGAAGCCGACAAGAGTCTGAAATATTGGCTGGAACGGTTCGAGGTTCCGGAATACTACGACAAGAAAATCGAGGAGTTGTCCAAAGGGAACCAGCAAAAGATGGGCTTCATCGCCGCCGTCGTTCACAAGCCAAAAATCGTCATTATGGACGAAGCTTTCAGCGGTCTCGACCCGGTTAACGTCGAGCTGCTTAAAGCGACGGTCAAGGAACTGCGGGACAGCGGGACCAGCATCCTGTTCTCGACGCACCGGATGGAGCATGTCGAGGAGTTGTGCCGCAACATCACGATCCTGCACCGCTCCAGAACCGTGCTTCAGGGCAGCTTGCGCGAGATCAAGAAACAGTACCCGAGAGAGGAAGTTCTGCTTCATACCGCTTCGGAAGTTTCGGGGCTGGAAGGGATCGCCGGCGTGACCGGTGTGGAACGCAAGGAACGGGGATATCTGATCCGCATCTCCGATGTGGGAGCGGCCAAAGCCATTTTGCGCACGGCGATGGATCAGAGCGAAGTGGAGCATTTTGAAATCAAAGAACCGACTCTGAATCAAATATTCATTAAAGAAGTGGGTGAATCGCATGAATAAAATGACCACCGTTATCGGGTTTACGTTTCTTAATAAGGTCAAAGCCAAATCGTTTTTGATCACGACGCTGGTGTTGGCGCTGCTAGTGACTATCGGCATGAACGTGCCTTATTTTATCGCCAAATTTACCGGCGGGGACGACGGGCTGGCGTCGATTGGGTTAGCCCGGGGCACGCAACCGGAAATCGTGCAGTCCTTTAAAGCTTACTATGAAAAACAGGAGACGCCGGGGTTCACGCTCGCGGAGTACGAGCAAACGGATGAGGCGGCCTTAAAAAAGGATCTCGAAGCCGGGAAAATTGATGGTTACCTCCAATTCGGCGCAAGTACAGCCGGGGAATTTCCGGGCGTGACCTATGTGTCCAAGAAAGACAGCGTGCCGCAAGACATTCAGGCCTCTTTGCAAGCGGTGCTGCAGAGCGTCAAGGCCGAATATATCACCAAGGGGACGCTCAACGAGGAGCAAATTGCAGCCCTGACGGCTCCGGTTCAGATCGAAGCGCAGAAACAGGCGGCTGCGGGAGAGGCGGGAACGGGGGAAGGCAAGACGGAAAAAGCCGCACTTATTAATTATGTGATCGTGTACGTTTTGGTCATTCTCTTCTTCATGACGATTATGATGACGGGCAATATGATCGCCGCGGAAGTGACGGCGGAAAAGAGTTCGCGCATCATGGAAATTCTGATTACGAGCGTATCGCCGCTAGCGCAAATGTTCGGCAAAATCATCGGCATGTTCCTGATCGGGTTGTTCCAGATCTTCATTTTTGCGGCCGTGATCGCCATTAACGTGGCGCTTCCGCATAACCAGCCGATCCTGTCCGAATTGAATCTGGATCTGTCCCAAATCAGCGTGGAAGTGCTTGTGTTCGGCTTCATTCTGTACATTCTCGGTTATTTCCTGTACGCCACCTTGTTTGCCGCCATCGGTTCGCTCGTTAGCCGTACGGAAGAGTTGGGGCAGGCGATCATGCCGATCACGATGCTGTCGCTGGCCGCTTTTTATATCGGAATCTTCAGCCTTTCCGCCCCCGATTCAACCTTGCTGAAGGTAAGCACGTATATTCCGTTCTTCTCGCCGGTTTCCATGATCGTCCGGATCGGTCTGGGGGATACGCCGATGTGGGAAATCCTCGCTTCGCTGGCCGTACTGCTTGCCGCCATCTTCCTGTTCGGTTGGCTTTCCGCGAAAATTTACCGTACGGGCGTGCTGCTTTACGGCAAACGTCCGACCCTTAAAGAGCTGCAAAAAGCGATGCGGGCTTATAAAATCTAAGGGAAACCTGAAACCTAGATTCCTCAAGAGGATCTAGGTTTTTTCAGGTGATGTAAAATCGTTCAAAAATTGTAGAAACACCTGGTTAAATGCCGAAGGATTATCTTGATTTGAACAATGGCTTGCCTTAGGGATTTCAACTAATGTGCAATAGGGTTCGTTTAATGCCCAGGAGGGAGCAATTTTTTTGATATTCCCTGTATGATCTTTCTCCCCGTAGACAAGGAGGAGTGGCTTGTTAATCTGATAATTCTGTTCGTAGTGCAGGCAAAAAGTGGTCGCCAGGAATATCTTCACAAAATCTTTTTTTCCTATCCGCTTAAATGAATTTCTTAAATACTCTTGTACATGGGGGCTTAATGCACTTGCTTTAACACTTGCATTGACCAATTGCTTCCAAGGAATCAAACGAATCAAAACAGGAGTTATTTTCAAATAACAAGTTTCCAAGCGGGTCAACTTCCTTGTATTGCAGGTACAATCGATCAATACCAGCTTCTCAATTTTATCCGGATAATAAAAGGCAAGTTCTTGTGCGATGTTTCCCCCCATAGATTGGCCGATAAGCGTAGCACGCTGAATACGTTCGGTATTCATGATCTTAACGAGATCTTCCACAATCATTTTAATACTAAAATGCTTCCCCATGGGTCTGGATTGACCGTGCCCCCGCGCATCCCAAAGTAAGATATTAAATTCGTTAGTTACAGACTCTAACTGTTCAGTAAACATTTCATGGTCGGCACCTGCGCCGTGTAAAAAAATGAGCCAGGGGGAATCCCCGCGATTTGAAATCCAGTAGTGAATGTCACAATCCGCATGGGTCAGCACTTTGTTAATGAGTATATCCTTCATAGATAAGATCCTCCATGTTCGTTATTCCATTTAAATGTGATCTCTCTAATTTTAGTTTACATTAAAAAGGGTGGCTTTTTAATGTAGTGACAAATATCAGCGGAACCTGATAGATTAGAGGAAAAACGGAGGATTATCATGAATGAACAAAATCGGCTATCCGAAGTCCCGTATTACGCCGTTATTTTTTCGAGCAAAAGAACGGCCGGCGATCACGGGTATGCGGAAATGGACCAAAAGCTGGACGAGCTGGTGGTGAATCAGCCGGGCTATCTGGGAGCGGAAAGCGTCCGCAACGATGAGGGGAAGGGAATTACCATTTCGTATTGGGCCAGCCTTGAAGATATCAGGAACTGGAAGCAAAACGAACTGCACAAAACGGCCCAGCAGCAGGGGCGGCAGGTTTGGTACGAGAATTACACCGTTCGGATTTGCAAGGTGGAGCGGGAGTATTCGTTCGGCGAGATTTAAAAGAGGATAGACGGGTCCCTAACCGAAACCGGCGGAGATTTGGGGTTATAATCTTGAAAATAGCGCATAATACGGATGATTTTAGGCCGAGGCCATAGCGATTAGGAGGTTGCAAGGCATGAATCATCTCATTGTGTACGCCCACCCCAACGAGGACAGCTTGAACCACAAAATCCTGCAAACGGCGGTGGATGCCCTGAAAGCGGGCGGTCACGAGGTCGTAATCCGCGATCTTTACAAAATGGGCTTCAACCCCGTATTATCCCTGGAGGATACAAAAGCCTTGAAGCAAGGAAACCTGCCGGAGGACATTCGAACGGAGCAAAACCACTTGACCGGGGCGGACGTCATTACTTTGATTTACCCGATTTGGTGGGCGGGTCTTCCCGCGATTCTTAAGGGATATATCGACCGGGTTTTTGCATACAAGTTTGCGTATACTTACAACGGTGAAGGCACGGTGGACAAACTGTTAACGGGAAAAAAAGGGGTGATTATCAGCACCTACGGAACGTCCGAGGACTATTACGAAGCGATCGGCATGGAAGAGGCGCTGAAGCAAACTTCAGGCGAGGGCATCTTTGAATTTTGCGGCGTCGAAGTCGCGGAACAGCTGTTGTTCGGCGGGGTCAACAAGTCCGTAACGGAACAGGAGCGCCGGGAAATGCTTGAACGGGTAAGGAGCCTGTTCAGCTCATTCTAGGATTTTCTTTTCCGGAAAAGGCCGCGAACGAACGCGGCTTTTTCTGTGCCGCGGAACACCCGCACGCAAGGGCTTGTCCGATGGCGGGACTTATAGTACGATCTGACAAGAGGTGAATAACATGAACGAAAACCGCAAAATCGGCGTGCTTTTTGTATGTCTGGGGAATATTTGCCGTTCCCCGATGGCGGAGGCGGTCTTTCGGCATCGGGTCGCTGAAGAGAAGCTTACGGAGCAATTCCTGATCGATTCCGCCGGAACCGGCAACTGGCATATCGGCAAGCCGCCGCACGAGGGAACCCGGGCGATCCTGGATCAATACGGCATCTCCTACGAAGGACTGCTGGCGCGGCAGGTCGGGGTGGAGGATTTTACCCGGTTCGACTATATCGTCGCGATGGACAACCAGAATGAACGCGACCTGAAGGCTTTGGCCCGGCAGGCGAATGCCCAAATCGTCAAGCTGCTCGACCTGGTGCCCGATTCCAAGGTGAGGGAAGTGCCGGACCCTTATTTTACCGGCAATTTTGAGGAAGTCTATGAAATGGTCGTTGAAGGATGCAACGCCCTGCTGGAGAAGATCAAGCGGGAAGCGTTGTAATGTTGTCATTGTATCTGTGGAGCCTGTCCCATCTATGGGGCAGGTTGTTTTTTTAGCATCCGGGTGCCCATCAGACATCGTAGTAGGAGTTTTTAGACACTGCGCCTCGTCGTAGCGGGCTTCATTCTGCATGTCCCCGCCACAATTTCTCTAGGCCCCGCTTTCGCTGCAATAGCGGCCTTTTGGGCCGTTATTCCGGCCCGATTCGCCTCCACCGAGAAAATAGCGGTCAAAAACGATCTTATTTCCCGCCGCGGGGCACTAAAGTTGCATTAACCCAAGGGGGCTAATGGCCGTAACCGCCTCCCTTTGAAGCCGGGCGGGTGGATAACGGCCTTTTGCGGCGCTATTTTGTCGAATTCGGCCCTTTGGTGTGAAATAGAGGTCATTTGGGGCACTCGCGTTGCATTAATTCGAAGGGTCTAATGGCCGTAACCGTCTCCCTTAGAAGCCGGGCGGGTGGATAAGGGCTTTTTGAGGCGTTATTTTGTCGAATTTGGCCCTTCGAGGTGAAATAGAGGTCATTTGGGGCCTTATTTTAGAGAAAGTCGGGCAAAAACCGGATTTTTGAGCTCGCACCAGAGAAATAGGGCCCCTTTTGACCGCTATTCTTCCCGAAAAAGCGAATCTGGGCGAAATAGCGGCCCAAAACGCCGCTATTATGACGGGCGGCAAGAGAGAGTGCGGACAGGCAGCATCATATCAGTTTTAATGCAACGCTAGTGCATTTGGGGTCTTATTTTTAGGAAAAGCGGGTAAAAACCGGGTTTTTGGACTCGTAGCAGAGAAATAAGGTCCATTTTAGCCGCTATTTTTCCCGAAAAAGCATATCTGGGCGAAATAGCAGCCCAAAATGCCGCTATCATAACGTGCGGTAAGTGAGATTGCGGGGTCGGCAGCACCATGCCAGGTTTAATGCAGCGCCAGTGGCCGTGGGGTCCAGAAATCAAGTTTTGGCCCGCTTTCTCCTGAAATAGGGCCCTAAAAAGCCGCTATTTCCCGGCGTCTAAGCCGAATTCGACAAAATAGGGGTGTAAAAAGCTCTTATCACGATCCACCAACCTAGCTTTCAAAGGGAAAACGGGGCTCCGCCGAATAGGATAAGGTGTTGGACTAGAATTCCTGCAAATCTGCATGTTTTTTTTCTTGTTTGGCACAAGAATTTCAAAATGCCTGCAAATCTGCAGGAATTTTCGACGAAACCGGCTCGTTTCTCTAAAATCGCTAGAAATGCCTTCAGATTTGCATCCTTTTTCGCATACGGGCGTAAATCGGCCTAAATACCTGCAGATATGCATCTTTTAGAGCTGGAAGGGTTGGAAAGTGCGCTAGGCACCCTGATCGCAGAGGCCCCAAACGATTTGGATATCTATGGGCGTGAGAATGTACCCTCAATTCCCCCTACTACGAAGTCTGATGGGGCGCTAGTCCTGTCGCGGGTTGGAAGGAATGCGTTTGACATACGGGGAAGGCTTCACTATTATTATACCCATAGGGGTATGTTCGACCCCGAGATGGAGGGATTCCGATGGAAACTTATTCGGAAGATTTAAAACGGCGCCTGAAGCGGATCGAAGGTCAGGTTCGCGGCGTTCTCCGGCTGATGGACGAAGGGAAGTCCTGCAAGGAAGTCGTCAGTCAATTGTCCGCCGTGCGCAATGCGTCGGATAAAGCGATCGCCCAGATCGTGGCGGACCATCTGCAGCACTGCCTGCTGCAGGAAACCGACGGAATAAGCGCGGATCAACGCGTCAAGGAAGCCGTCGAACTGCTGGTCAAGAGCCGGTAAACGGCGATGAAGATAAGGAGATGAGGATGAAGATGAGTTTCCAAGCGAATAAGGAGATTACGGCCGATGAGCTGGCACAGCGGCTGGAGCGTGGAGAGGATTTGAATATTGTGGACGTGCGCGAGCCCGTCGAATGGGAGGAAGCTCATATCCCCGGCTCCAAGCATATCCCGCTGGGGCAGCTGCCGGAAAGATTCGAGGAACTGGACCGGGAGAAGGAATGGTTCGTCGTCTGCCGCAGCGGAGGCCGCAGCGGACTTGCCTGCGAGCTGCTGACGGAGAAGGGGTATGATGCGGTGAACATGACCGGCGGGCTTTTGGCCTGGAGAAGCGAGCTGGTTTAAGGGATGATGGCCGTAACAGCGATCGTTTTATTGGCTCTGGCGGGCTGGACGGTTTACCGTCTACGGCCCGTAAAGGGGCTTGCTTTTGTGGAGCCCGGCCAGCTCCGCGAATCGGCGAATCTGAAGGGTGAGGCCAAGCTGGTGGATATCCGCGATGCGGTTTATTATGAACAAGGCCATGTTCAGGGCGCGATCAATATTTCCCTTGGACGGCTGCCGTTCGTGTGGAGCAAGGAATTATCGCCGGATGAGCCCGTCATCATCCTATCCTGCAGTTTGTATCAGAGCAAACGCGCGGCCAGGATGCTGAAAAACCGCGGCTTTCGCCAGATTTACGCGGTACGTGGCGGATTTTGCGCTTGATTGGATATGCCGGTTCAAAGCACGGGTTCGGCGTTGAGGCGAATCCGTGCTTTTTTTGATGTATAAATTATTCATGGCGAGTGAAACTTTCTGTCTTCGGCAGACGTTTACTTGGAGAGTAGAAAACAAGGAGTCAGGAGAACAGAGAACTATGCAAACCATGCAGCCTTCATCGCTGCCTAGCCGGTCGTCCGTTCGGCGGGGAAAAGGCACGCCAAAGCGAAAAAGCTCGAAAAAGAAGAAAAAAAGAGGCTTTTTCCGCTTTATCGGCAGATTGATTATGGTCATGATGTTTTTGGGAGCGGTCGCCGGGATCTGGCTGTTTTTTACGCCCTCGGGGAACGATGTCCGCTATTTGATGGCGGATACGCTCATAACGACGCAGCATCGGCATTGGGCCAAATATATTATCGGACAAGCCGAATTGGATAAAAGGGTAGCGGCTTATCAAGAGAAGTTTGAACAGATGGGCGAAGAGAGGGACACCCATACCATTGACCTGCCTTCGGAAAAAAACGAAACCGAGGCTGAGAAGCCGTTGATCGAAACGGAGGAAATTTCGGGCGATGGCTATCACGGTTATGTGCTGACCGTGAACGATCCGACGAAAATTCGGCTCGGGGTTCCGGCCAAACGCGGCCGAGGCGAGAAGGTATCCAGCATGGTTGCCCGAACCGGGGCTCTCGCCGGCGTTAACGGCGGCGGCTTTGCCGACCCGAACTGGAAGGGGAACGGATTCAAGCCGATCGGAGTCGTGATTTCACGGGGCAAGCTGTACTACAACGGCATCGGCTCCAAGGCTTCAACCCAAATCGTCGGAATCGATAAGAAGGGCAAAATGATTGCCGGCAGGTATACCCTTAAAGAGCTCGATGAGCTGGGCATTCAGGAAGCCGTAACGTTCCAGCCGCGGATTATCGTCAACGGCAAGGGACAGATCCGCAGCCAGAAGGACGGCTGGGGAATCGCCCCGCGGACCGCGATGGGACAAAGGGAAGACGGCGCGATCCTCTTCGTCGTCATCGACGGCCGTCAGCCGGGATACAGCATCGGCGCGAGCCTCTACGACGTCCAGAATATACTGCTGGAACGCGGTGCGGTTATCGCGGCCAATTTGGATGGCGGTTCCTCCACGGTGCTGATCTCGAAGGGCGGGGAGATCGTGAACAAGCCATCGTCCCAATACGGAGAGCGTTATCTGCCGACGGCCTTTCTGGTGTTCGACGATCCGGATCAAGCGGACATTCCAAACATTTGGGAGGGGCTGCGGCCGCAGGATATCGATCCGGGCAAAAAATAACGCAGCGTGTTCCGAACAAGAAAAGGCGCCTGTATCCAACCATCTTCGGGTGTTGGGCACAGCGCCTTTTTTGCTTATTTGATAAATACCCCGCCGAACGGGATCGCCTCGCGCAAAAACCGTTTGACGATGCCGTCGTTATTGTCGAGATCGCGCTCGAGTTCCCGGCCTCCGCCGCCGGCCTGAATCAGTACGGTGCCGTGCCCGGTGATTTTCCACTGGTATTTCATATGCTGGCTGGCCAGATGGTTGCCGTAGACGGACAGCTCCAGCTTGGCGTTCTCGGGGTAGGCGATGACGCAGCCGGCCTCTACGTATAACGGTTCCTCCGGCAACAGCGGCAGCTCCAGGACCTGGCCCTGCGTCAGGATGCCGATCTGCCCTTCGCCGGAAAATTTCATTTTGATGGCGTCACGGGTAATCATCATGTTCTTCATGCTCAGCATCCGTGTTTCCATGCGCACGCCATCCGTATAGAAGAACAGATGCTTGAAATCGTAAAGCAGGTCGCTTCCGTCGGACAGGTTAATCGACTTCAGGGTCACGGAAGGGGGCATGGCGGCTACAAATTCGCACGGACCGGCGAGATCAGCACGAATGAACTTTCTCTTTCGGTAGATCCCCTTCATATTCATCAGCCGGTCCGTCCGGCTTCCGGCATGCCCGCGAAACGCGATAATTTGCGCCGGGTGCAGCACGTGGAGCAGTTCGCCCTCCCCGATCCGGAAAGTAACGGCTTGTCCGCCAAAACCGGACGGATCGCTTTCGTACACCAGTTTCATTCCTCAGTTCTCCTCGTCAGCCCAAAGTCTAGTCGCTAACTTTTATCTATTTACCGCCGCAGCAGCAGCCGGATCACCCGCAGCAATAGAAAATAACCGGCAAGCAGAGCGATCCCCGTCAAAATAAGGATGCGGGTCTTCCGTGCGTTGGCCTCGCGTTTCTGCTGGGCTTCGGTCAGAGCCGTCACGGACGCGGCCAGTTCGCGGTTTTGTTCCATCAGAGCCTCATTCTGCTCACGGTAGGATTCCAGGGTCGATTCCGCTTCCGACAGCTTGTCCAGCGTCATTTCATAGTTGGCTTTCAGCTCGTTGACCTCTCCCGGAAGTTCGGACAGCTCTTTAGCTCCCTGGTAGAAATCGCTGAAAATGCCGGCATGCGCGGTGGAGGCCATAGGCAGAAGCGGGCCGAATAGCAGCCCTGCGCCGATCGGCAGGACTAATGCGGTTTTGGTTAAAGCGGAGCGCAGGCGCATCCTTCACCACCTCCGTCGAATACAAGTTCTCTTCAACTATTACGATCCATCCCGTCAAAAAGTTTCCTCACGTATCATTACACGCTGAAGACCGTACATTACACATCCTAAGCAGAAGAAGCCCGTCCCCATTCGGACGAGCCCCCGGAAACCGTTCAAAACCGGTTAGGTTACATACTGTAGCCCGGCCGGCGTAAATACATGATCGCTACGGTGCGGGGACCGCAGTGGCAGGAAATCGCGCAGCCCCCTTCGATAACGGCCACGTCGCGAATGTCGGCTTTTTCGAGCAGGGTCGTCTTGATGTAATCGGCCGCTTTCTCCGCAAGCGTTTGGGCTACGATCACGAGATCCCGGTCAACCTTGTGAATATTTTCCGTAAAATGATGGACCATTCGCTCCACGGCTTTTTCGGTCTTTCCTCTATATTTATCGGCGGAAATGACGAGTCCTTCCTTTATGCGAAGGACGGGGCGGATTTTAAGCAGGCTTCCGATCATATGCTGTACACTGGACACCCGTCCGCCCTTGTGAAGATAATCGAGGCTGTCGACCAGCACTTCAATCTCCACCCGGTCGCGGAGTTCCTCCAGCATGGCCGCGATACCCTCGGCGTTTACTCCAGCCTCCGCCGCTTGGGCGGCTTTCAGCGCCAGGAGGGCGATTCCGCCCGACACATTCAGTGAATCCACGACGATAACGCGGCCTTCCGGCAGTTCCTCCGCGGCGATCAACGCGTTTTGACAGGTTGAAGAGAGCCGGGAAGACATGCTGATAAATACAATCGTATCGCCCTTCTCGATCCAGGGCGAAAAGGCCGCGATAAAATCGGCGGGAGACGGCGCCGACGTCCGGGGCAACTCCCCGGTTTCGTCGACCCGCCGGTAAATATCGGTTGTGGTGATCTCAAGTTTGTCTTTGTAGGCCGTTTCACCGAACACGACATAAAGCGGAACGATCCCGATGCCGTACCGGGTCATCCAGGACTCGGGGATATCGGAGATACTGTCCGCGAATATTTTCACTTGTGTCAACGCATTTCCTCCAATTAGGTATTTATTTGATAAGAACAGGAGCTTTCTTTGATTATAGTGGGCGGCGATGCATAAAGCAAAGAAGTTACCTAGGCCCTAATTATATGGCGGCAATCCGCGCCATATGTTCAGCTTTTGTTATACGCGAAGCGCTGCCGGTATTTGCGTGGCGACATCCCCTCAAAACGCGAAAAGCTTGCCGTAAAATAGGCGGCCTGATTGAAGCCGACCTCCTCCGCGACCCGCTCGACCGGCAAATCCGTTTGCAGCAGAAGCAGCTTCGATTGGTCGATCCGCAGCCGCAGCAAATAAACGGACGGCGAGCAGCCGAACATTTTTTGCATGCAGCGGGCGATGTATACGGGGTGAAAATTAATCGCTTTCCCCAGTTTCTTGGCGGAGAACGGCTCGCGATAATGCTCCCGCAAGTAAGAGGCGGCCCGTTCCGCGCATAGCGATTGCGGGGTAGGACGATCCGACTCCAGCGAAGCTGAGAGAAGCAGGATCACCTCCTGAAACAACGCCTGCTGTTTTAAGCGGACGCTCGGCAAATGGATGTGTCGGTTCATCTCCGTAAGCTCGCTGATGATCTCCGCCATCTTCTGCTGCTGGGCCAGCCTGGTGAACTGCGGCAGGGCCAGCGTGTAGGCGGTAGTCGCAAAGGGATGTAGCGACAAGTAGTCCTGCGGATCGCTTTCGTGGCTTCGTCCTCGGCTGGACCAGTACTCCTCTTCGTCCAGCACCCGCCAGTCGCCGAGGATCTGAAAGTGAAGCCAATGGTGCAGCGACTCTTCCCGGCAGCCCTCGTAAGCGTAATGGTAACTGTCCGGGCGCAGAATCAAGGCGTGACCTTCGGTTATTTCGTATTCCCGCTCCTCCTCGCCGACGTAGAGGCATCCGCGGACGGCGACGAGAAGGTCAAAGGCGCCGATATTTTTGCGGCTGGGATGCTTGCCTCCTACCGGAAGAGCCGATAAGCCGCTGACGATATAATGGGGTAACGGCGGTGCGGTAAACTCGATAATAGGCGGCACGGCACACCTCCAGGCAGTGAAGTTTTCAGGTTTAAATATTGAAAGATTGAGTTGGTTTTCTGATACATCGATATAACTATACCATCTATAATGTGTTTCATGCTAAAAAGTTTGTGGTGACAACAAGAAAGGTCCCCGTACAACAGGAGGTTTTAATAATGAAGAAAAATAAGGGGAGCGAAAAAAGTAAATTCTCCTTGTGGCTTTTGGCGTGGCCGATATTTATCGAGCAGTTTCTGCAATTTTTGCTCGGTTCGGTGGATACGTTGATGGTCAGTCGGATATCGGATAACGCGGTGGCCGTCGTCGGTTTCTCCAATCAGCTGTTTAACGCCCTGACCACGCTGTTTGCCACCGTGGCCAGCGGTGCCGGCATCGTCATCGCGCAAAAAATCGGCTCGCGCAAAGAAGAGGACGCCCGTACGGTAGGGATTATCGCGTTTAACGCGACTGGTGCGATCGGCCTGGGTCTCAGCATCCTGTTGATCGCGCTTCCCCGGCCGATCGCCCGGATCCTGCAATTGCCGGAGGAATTGCTGCCCTTGGCCGAAGTTTACATTTCCATCGTCGGCGGCGGAATGATCTTGACGGCCTTAATGGCCGTACTCAGCACGGCGATCCGAAACACGGGCAACACCAAGGGACCGATGATGACCGCGATCGGGATGAACGTCATTCATATCGTAATGAATTACGGTTTTATTTTCGGAGCATTCGGCTTCCCGCAATGGGGGCTGACCGGCGTGGCGATCTCCACGGTCGTCAGTCGGCTGCTCGCCACCATCGTGCTGTTCGTGATCTTCCTCGGCGCTTTCCACCGAAAAATCGAGCGAAAGGACTTCGCTTTGTTCGACCGCAAGCTGTTCAAGGAAATTCTGGTCATCGGCTGGCCGCTCGGCGTCAACTCGGCGAGCTGGGTGTTCTCCCAATTGGCGATTTTCTCGTTCCTGGCGGTGCTGGGGTCGACGGAATTGGCGGCCCGAACCTATATGAATACGCTGGAATCCTTCTGCTTCCTGCTGGGCTTCTCGCTCGCACTGGCCGCCCAGATCCAGATCGCCCATCTGTACGGAGCGGGCCGAACGAAGGAAGCTTATCAAGCCGTATTCAAAGTGCTGGCGATCGGATTGCCGCTCGTCATCGTCAATGCCTTTATTCTGGTGGTCTTCGGTCACAACGTGCTGGGCTTGTTTACGAAAGACCAGGATATTCTCGCGCTTTGCGGCGCGCTGCTGTGGCTAAATCTGCTGCTGCAGCCCGGTAAAATGGTCAACATGGCCATCGGCAACTCCCTCAATGCGGTGGGGGATACCCGATATACCATGAACATCTCGCTGATTTTCATGTGGGTCGTCGCCACCGGCTGTTCCTATTGGCTCGGCGTTTCGCTCGGTTACGGCATCATCGCGATTTACTCCTGCATGATCGCCGATGAATATATACGCGCTGTGCTCTCTTTCCTTCGCTGGCGGGAGCGCAAGTTCCTGAGGATGAAGGAAGCGGATATGGAAAGGACGCGGACCGGAGATCCGGCGATTTGCGTGTAAGACGGCGATCTCGCTGCAAATAAAGAAAGGCGCCCCGATTCTCTAATCGGAGCGCCTTTTGCCATTATTCCGTTTCCTCGGCTTTAACCCGGTCCGGGAGCTGCTGCACATAACTGTCGGAGAGCCGGAGCAGCTCCAGCGCACGGTTGTATTCCTTCTCCGTGGTGAGCGCCTGGCTCACGCCGTCTTCGGCGACGGGATATTGCGTGCCGTCTTTGTACCACACACCCGGCATAAACAGCGCCTTGTCGTTGAGGAACGAACCGGACGGCAGGTAATACCGCTGCGGGAGCAGGTTGTAGGTTTGGTTCAAAATATCTTGGCCGAAGTGAAGATGCTGGTCCAGCGAAATCCCCATCAAGTTGGCGACCGTAGGCAGAATATCCACCTGGCCTCCGACATTTTCGAACGTGTTCGGCGCGGAGACGCCGGGTGCCGAAATGATGAGCGGGATGTTGATCATATCGATATATCCGTAGTCCCGGCCGTAGATCTCATGCATCAATTCAAGCCCATGTTTATCCAGCGAGTACATCGGCAATCCCAAATGATCGCCGTAGATGACGACGACGCTGTTGTCCCAGATGCCTCTTCGTTTCAAGTCTTCGATAAACTGGCCCAAGGCGTAGTCCGCGTAATTTTGCGAGCGGATGTAATCGCCGACCATATTGTCCTGATAACGTTCAGGGAGCGTTATGCGGTCCTTTTCATGCGGCATGGTGAACGGATGATGGGCCGTCATGGAAATGACCTGGGTGTAGAACGGCTTTCCGGCCTGCTGCATCTTGTCCAATTCTTCCGCCGTTTTTTTGTAAAGCACCTCATCGGACGGACCGAAGAAAACGGTATCCTCCTGACCGAAAAACTCCTGATCGTAGTACCGGTCAAAGCCGATCGCTTTATACAGCTCGCCGCGGTTCCAGAAATCGACCACATTTGTATGGAATGTAGCCGTATCGTAGCCGGCCGATTTCATCAGCTTCGGCAAACTCGGCAGTTCTTTGTCCGGATAATTTTGCGTAGCCGCCTCATTATAAGGGATATAGAAAGAGGTGTTTACGACAAATTCGGCGTCCGACGTGTTTCCCTGCCCTACCATTTGATAAAAATGCTTGAAGTACATATTTTCTTTGGCCAGCTTGTTCATGACCGGCGTAATTTCCTGTCCGTCGATTTTCAGGTCGATCAGAAAATTCTGAAAGGACTCCATCTGGATGATGATCAGGTTCTTTCCCTTCGCCTGTCCGAAGTATTTCGGATGCGCCGGCGGGGTGACACCCTTCAACTGGTCGATCTTCGTTTGGTTGATTTCGTTCTTGTCGACCAGGTCCTCTTTCTTGCTGCTGTTGGAAAAAATGACATAGGTTTCGTAATTGAGAATCCCCATCTGTTCCGCCTGTTTGATCTCGTTCATGCTGGCCCGGTTCGGCCACACGTTGAAGATACACAGGGCGACCGAAACGCCAAACACCGTCGCGACGATACCGGTACGCAAGCTCTTCAAGTTAAAGAAAGCCTTCAGCTTCTCGGCTCTCTTCTTGCGGAACAGCCAAAACCCGATCACGACGATATCCAGGAAGATCAGCAGGTAGTACGGCGCCAGCAGGGAAAACACGCTGTTGCTGACCGCCGTGACCTGGTTCACCTGCTGGAGGGCGTGATAGGTCACCATAACACCGTAATATTTATGATACATCATGGCGGCGAAGAAAATCCCCGTGACGATCAAATTGACCGTCAGATAAACGGCGATTTTGCGCTTGGACGAGAACCATTCGATGAGGCAGAACAAGGCCCAAATGAACGGCAGCTCTTTAAGCAGGGGGCCCCAGGGCGGCATCTCCTCGAAGATGGCAATCCAGGCGAGATACGTTTTCAGAATCAAAATGAAGGTGAAGAAAACGAACGGCTTAATATTGCCCAGCCTGATACGATTTAAAGCAGGCACGGTACGATCCTTCCTTTCGATGCGCGATTCATGAAGATAATATTAATACTGCCTTTACATTTTAAATACCCTTAATATAATACATGAAAAGAGTTGGAGAACAAAATAAATCAATTCACACATTTAACAAGATATCCCAAGTGAAAGGCAGGGATACGGGCCTTATATCGCTTAGTTGACACTTAACTGTATTTTTTGGTAAATTGAAGGCATCCGCAAAGTGTAGGAGAGATTTTGATGTCGGTGAGCGTTCTTAACTAATTAATTTCATAGCGACCGGAAGAAACGAAGGTTCGGTTCATTGTGTTTTGTTTTTTTTGAGACACAAGGGAACCTCTGATTTTTTGCGCCTCTTTTCGGTCTCTGAATTTAGTTAAGAACACACGAACACAATCATTCAGCGCTTTTGGCCGCTGTCTGTTTCTTCGGATCTATATTCCCGAAGCCGTGCTGTTTTTCAGCACGGCTTTTTTTGCGGCATTCACATCCGATAAAGAAAAGACATTTTGCATTTTGCGGATAAAAAAGGGCAAAGGATGGCATTTTCGTGCTGTCTTTTGCCCTTTTTCTGTTGTTACCACATGTACAGGAGGAATCTATGGATCATGGAAAACTTTACGTTAAATATGTTGGAGTACGAAAGTATGAAACAAGACTTGTCCGCGTTCGCCGTTTCTTACGAGGGGCGGGCCCGCATCGCCAGGCTGGTCCCGATGGAAGAACTCAGACCGATCGAACGCGCGATAGCCGAAACGGCCGAGGCGCGGGAACTGATCGGCAGAGGATCGAGCGTTCCGCTGCCGTCCCTGGAAGGCATCGAACTCGTCGCTTCCTTGCTGGGAACGGGGTATTTGTTCACGGAACAGGATTTGACGGCGGTTCAGACCTTCCTGCAGAGCTGCGGACAGTTGAAGAAGTATATTGAGTCCAAAGGCGACGCCGCCTGGCAGATTGGTATTTACGCGGCTTCCCTGCGGGATTTGCCCGAATTGCGGCAGGAGATTATGCGCTGCATCCGGCACGGTGTCATTACGAACGAAGCGAGCCGCGACCTCGAGAAAATCCGCCGGAAAATCGATATGCTTAAAGAGAAAATAAATAAGAAAATGCACTCCGTCATGTCCCGGCACGCGGCGATTTTACAGGAGAGCATCGTCAGCGTGCGGGGAGGCCGCTATGTCATACCGGTCAAAAAGGAATTTTACAGGCAGGTCAAGGGGCGGATGCTGGACCAGTCGACCAGCGGGCAGACGGTATTTATCGAACCGGACGAAATCTCGTCCTTGCAGGGGGAACTGGAACTGCTGCAGGGCGAGGAAGCCAGGGAAGAAGCGAAGATTCTCGGCTATCTGACCGAGCTCGTGGAGAAGGAGGCCGCAAGCATCACCGGGAATATCGAAATTACCGGCTTGTACGATTTTATCTTTGCCAAGGCGAAATATGCCGCTTCGATGGACGCCGCAGCCGTGGGCGTCAATGACAAAGGCAGAACGGTGCTGCGCGGGGCGAAGCATCCGAAGCTGCTCGGCAGCATGGTACCGTTGGATTTGGAAATCGGCGCCGATTATAAAACTTTAATCATCACGGGACCGAACACCGGAGGGAAAACGGTGGTGCTCAAAACGTTCGGCCTGCTGTCCTTGATGGTGCAATCCGGCCTGCTTGTACCGGTAGGCCCCGGCAGCGAGTTTGCCGTTTACCGCGGCATCATGGCGGTAATCGGGGACGGGCAGAACCTGGAGCAATCGCTTAGCACCTTCTCCGCGCAGATTCAAAGCCTGGTGGCGATGTTAAAAGTCGCCGGCCCGTCGACGCTCCTGCTGATCGACGAACTGGCGGCCGGCACGGACCCGGGAGAAGGAATCGCGTTGTCGATCGCGATCCTGGAGGAATTCAGCCGAAAAAAAGCGACCGTCCTGGTGACGACACATTTCAACGAGCTGAAAACTTTCGCCTCCCGGGCCGAGGGGTTTGAGAATGCGCGGATGGAGTTCGACCCGGACACCCTGCGCCCCCTGTATAAGCTGACCATCGGCCGGGCCGGGCAGAGCTATGCCATCGAGATCGCCAGAAAACTGGGGATTACGGCGGACATTATCGCCAGATCGCAGCATATCGTCAGCCGTCAGATCGG
Source organism: Paenibacillus faecis (assembly GCF_008084145.1). GTDB lineage: Bacteria > Bacillota > Bacilli > Paenibacillales > Paenibacillaceae > Fontibacillus > Fontibacillus faecis. The sequence continues at coordinate 781,747 of NZ_VSDO01000004.1, forward strand.
GGCGGGGGGCAAAGTGTCCGTATGGGATGAGATCGTGCCGGCAAGGAATGATTCGCCGGCGGATTCGATAGCCGGACAGTTACCGCAACCGCAAACACAAACAGAAACGGCCTCGGAAAGGATAAGCGAAGCTCGGCCGGAGGAAGACAAGCAACTCGAAGCTAGAGCGCTAACGGAGAAGGAACGCCGATGGCCAGAGGCGCGGGGAACTTCCGGACATCGGGTTAAAACCGATACTTCCGGCGAGGAGGAGCGGGAGGACGAGATGAAGCTGGCTCCTCATCGGTTTGAGATCGGAGATGCCGTCTATGTAACGGCTCTCGGGAAGATCGGCATCGTCAGCGAACCCGAAGACTTGCGGGGGACGGTCGGCGTCCTGATCCAGAAGCAGCGCATCAAAGTCAACCGGAAGCGGTTGAAACCCTATCTTAAAAAAGATCAGCTGTATCCGGAGGATTATGATCTGGACATCGTGCTGGATACGAAAGAAAACCGCAAAAAGCGCAAGCTGATGTCCAAACAGCATGTGGAGGGGATGGAGATCGTCCGCAGGCCGGACGAGACTTATTAACGGAGCGTGAGAAGGCCCGTCGGCGGAGATGACCGTCCGGCGGGCCTTTTGACATAAACTTAGACCAAGGATAACGGGAGCACGAGGCCTTCCTTTAAAACGTCCACAAAGCGTTCCAGGAATGCCTGGTCCTGCTCGTCAAAGCGGCCTTTAAGCGGGCTGTCGATATCGAGGACGCCCAGCAGCTCTCCGTCCTTGACGATCGGAACGACGATTTCGCTGTTGGAAGCGGCATCGCAAGCAATATGTCCGGGAAACGCGTGGACGTCTTCGATTCGCAGCGTCTCCCGGCGTTCGGCGCTTGTTCCGCATACGCCTTTGCCGAGCGGAATACGGATGCAGGCGGGGAGTCCCTGGAACGGACCGAGCACAAGTTCGCGCCCGTCAAACAGGTAGAAACCTACCCAGTTAATGTCCCGCAAAAAGAAATGGAGCAGCGCCGAAGCGTTGGCCAGATTGGCGGCCGCGCTGCGCTCCCCGGCAATTAGCGCTTGAAGCTGGGACAGAACCGCCCGCTGCTGTTCTTCACGGGGCCCCGTCGGTTGTTCGGCTTGAAACATATAGGGAATTCCTCCTTTGCGTATACCCCTATTATACCTGAATTCCCGTTGTTTCCGCGCTGATTGGCAGGGGTATATAAAAATTGAACGATTTAACGCCGGAAAGGGGAGTTCTTACCATGCGCGCCGACGTGCAGAATTTGTTCATACGCATACAGATGCTTCATGAAGCCACACAGGGAGACCTCACGGTCAACGAAACGCTCACGCAACTGGAAGCACAGGGATACAAGGTGGGAGAACGCGAAGTAAAGCAGGAACTGGACCGCCTGACGGAAGACAATTTTCTGACCGCCCATAACGATGTGTATTCCATCACCGGCGCGGGTAGGGATGAGATAAAGGAAATACGTACGGTGCTCAAGCGCCTATGCGATGTGGTTCATCAAACGGAAAGCAAGGCCAAGGCCGGCTCTGCCTGAACGAACAAGAACCGCCCGGTCCAAGTCCGGGCGGTTCTTGTTTTGGGTGCGCTGAATGCTGGCTAGTCACATTTGACAAAGTACGATAATTTTTTTCAAAATTTTGAAAAAATTGTTTTTCGCATCATAAGCTAAAATGACGGGAAGAAGTCAAAGAAGGTGAACTTATGCCCATCTCCTCGAACGGCTCCGCCCCAGGCCTGCGCCGTCCCAAGGTCAGCGCCGATTTATTGGACAAGATCGAGCATCTGCGCGCTGAATTGATGCATGCGGCCGATGAGACAAACTTTAATAGCGAGGCCGTCGTGGAGCTCAGCCAACGGCTGGATCATTACATCGTGCTGGCTCAGACGCAAATGCTCGGGAAATTAAGCGATTCGGGCCTCTCTCAGGAGTAGGCTGCGGAATGCCGGGACTCTTGAACGTGGGAAGCCGCCGCGGGGTGGACATTCTCTTCCAATGCGTCCTGGATCAGGGCATGCACCTCTTCGGCATACCGGGCGGGGTTCACCCCGTAAGCGTTGGCATGCACGGCCCCTTCGACGAGCAGCAGCCGTTTGGGCTCAGGCTTGCGCTCATACAATTCCTCGCTCATATAGGTCGGAACATAGTTGTCGCGAGTTCCGTGCACGAACAACACCGGAATCCGACTTTTCTCCACCGCTTTTAGCGGACTTACCTGTTCCATCCGGAATCCGGCAACGCGTTCCATACGTCTGTTCACGAGAGGCAAGAGCGGGAAGGACGGAAGTTTGTTCAGTACGCTTATCTGATGGCGCATCAACCGGGTCAGATCGGAATATGGACAGTCGGCGACCACGAATTTCACATGCGGATCCGCAATGGCCAAATATTCCAACACGGTTCCTCCGCCCAGCGATTGCCCGTGCAAGCCGATGACGCAATCGTCCCCATACTGCTCCAGCAGCCAGTTAACCCAGCACTGCACATCGTATTTTTCGTAATAACCATAGGTGGTATACGTGCCTTGACTGTTTCCGTGCCTGCGCTGATCGATCAGCAGCAGATTGAAGCCCTCTTGTTCAAACATATCGATATATTGGGTGGATACATGAAGGGAAACGGTATACCCGTGCACGATAATTACCCACTTGTTTACGCCGGGATGGGGCTCCACGATGTAGCCGCTTAGCTTTAAACCGTCCTTGGAGGTGATGGTTACCTCCCTTTTGTTCAGAGTGTTAAAGCGTTCCCGGGTAAATACGCCCGAGCCTTCAAGATAATCGAAAATGCTCTCGAACGTTTGAAGCTTCATTTGGGTAATTTGCCGGAAGGCAAACCGCGTAATGCCGTTAACCGCCAACAGCAAAAGCAATACCGCGAGGATCAGAATCGAGTACATCATAAGTTGTGACAACCTCCTATCCCATTTCCGTCTGTATTGTGGTGCCGCAACCGCAAAAGGTCTTTTGTAAATAGTATCACCGAAAGAATGCGAAGAAAATCGCGATGACTGTATTTTTTATGTAAACGAGGCTTGGATATGGGGGATTTTGACGTTGGCCGGTCAGGTATGGTTAGATAAAATAGGACTATTGCGGTCTAATATTATATGGATATTTCAGGAATCGGAGGAGATGGAGTTGTTTAAATGCGGCGGTGAAATACCGGTGCTGGAGAGTGAAAGACTGCGGCTGCGGCGGATGGAGCGGGAAGACGGTCCGGCATTGCACAAGTTTTGGAGTGATCCGGAGGTGGTCCGGTATATGAATATCCCTCCGTTTGCTTCCATCGAAGACACTCATCAGATGATCGACCTGTTGAACGGTCTGGCCGAGAGTGAGGATGCGATGCGCTGGGCGATCGAATTAAAGGAAACCGGACAGGTGATCGGAAGCTGCGGTTTTAATACTTGGGAACTGGCGGGAGCCTTCCGGGGAGAAATCGGCTACGATTTGGGGCAAGAGTTCTGGGGCAGCGGCTACATGTCCGAAACGCTGCGCACGGTCATCCGGTACGGCTACGAGACGATGGGGCTGAACCGGATTGAAGCGCTGGTTGACCCGCGGAACGAAGCTTCGCGCAAGCTGCTTGCCGCGCTGGGTTTTCAGGAGGAGGGACTGCTTCGGGAATACCAGAAGACCGAGGAAGGTTTCGTTGACCTGATTATGTACTCATTGCTGAAAAAAGATTACGACCGGCGCTTAAACTCGGGGGGCGCGAATGTATGACGGCGGCGGCCAAGGATGACCCGCTTCAGCTCCTGGATCCGCTCAGCAAGCTGGTGTCCTTGTTCTGCATCGCCGTGTTGGCCATGCATTGGGACAGGCCGCTGCCGTTAGTCCTTATGCTGGCGCTACTGCTGGCCGTTGCTCGCTATGGGGCGGGTATGACCTGGCGCCGCCTCTCCAAACGGATGGCTTATATCGCCATATTCGGCTTGCCGCTGCTGCTGCTCACCGCATTGGCGGCGCCTCCGAGCGGGGCCGTCCTCGAGGTGGGGCCGATCCGCTTGTCGGAGGGCCCGGTCGCTTACGCCGCGGCGATTACGCTGCGGATGTTTTGCCTGTTTCTGTCGTCCCTGATTTATATCGAGTCCACCGATCCGCAGGACTTCGTCGTGATGATGACGATTCGGCTGAGGCTGCCATACCGCTTCGCTTTCGGGGTTTCGATGGCGTTGACCTTTCTGCCGATGCTGGAAGCGGAAGGCAGAAGTGCGGCGGAAGCCCGCAAAATCCGCTACGGAAGGAAGCCGCGGGGATTCGGGGAGCGCGTCGAGAACTGGCGCGGCAATGTGACCGCGGTTTTTACCGGGGCGGTCCGGAGAATCGAACAAACGGCCGGTTCCATGGAGGCCAAGGGTTTTGGCGCATTTCGGCACCGGACCTTTTTGCGGGAAGCGCGCATATCGGCGGGGGGATATGCGGTCATGCTGCTGAGCGTTACGGGGGCGTCGCTGCTGTTGTGGATTTCCTAAGACAAATTGCAAAAAAGACCTTGACGAATCTTTATTGTCAACCTATATTTTATCAATAGGTTGACAATGAGGTTGGAGAGGGAGGAACTGCAATGAAAGAAGCTGGAAAGAAAAAAGGGTTTAGTTGGTCCGCGTTCACTACGCTGGATATCGTGTTGATGGCGATGCTGGCCGCGGCCAACGCCGTTTTGACGGTTTACATATCGCCGGTGAATCAGGCGCTGAACGGGATCGGAGGTCCTATCGCGACCTCGACCATCACCGGTCTGTACATGGTCTATGGACTCCTTGCCTGTTACATCATCCGCAAACCGGGGACGGCGGTGATTACCTTCGGAATCGGCGCGGTGGTCCAAGCGTTTATGGGGACGGCTTACGGAATCGCTTCCTGCTTTGTGGCGGCCGGCTGTTACATGGTCGTGGCGGAGACGATCTTTGCCGCTTTTCGGTACCGGAAGTGGAATCTGCCGATTATGCTGCTGGTTGGAGGGGCCATGGTACCGATTTGGTTTTTCTTCGCGGCCCGGATGTTCGGCTATATGAAATGGGGCACCGATATTCTTCTTATCGCCCTGGCGGTTCGGATTTTAAGCGGGATTGTCCTATGCGGCCTGCTGTCCAAGCTTCTGGGCGACGCCCTTTCCCGCAGTGGGCTGCTGCGGAGGTTTGCGGTGCATCGGGGAGCAGAGGGCTAAATGGACCCGGCAACCGCCATATGGCTTGAAAACGTGACTTACGCTTATGAGCAGGGCTCACGGAGCGTCATCGACGGCCTTTCCCTGAGGGTCCGGACGGGGGAGTGGGTTACGGTGTGCGGCGCGAGCGGCAGCGGCAAGTCGGCCTTGGCCGGCCTGCTTAGCGGGTATTTGCCGCGGTCCGGCGGCGGCCACCGGGAAGGCCGGATCGAGGTGGACGGGCTGGACCCGGCAACGGCGGCGATCGCGGATCTGGCGAGCCGGATCGGGCTGGTGTTCCAGGACCCGGATGCCCAGCTTGTCCAAGGACTGGTGGAGGACGAGGCGGCCTTCGGCCCGGAAAATCTGTGCCTGCCACCCGACGTGATCCGGCGTCGGGTGGACGAAGCCCTGCGGGACGTGGAGCTGCTGGAGCGCCGCCGGGACAAGGTGCACGAGCTGTCCGGTGGAGGGCGTCAGCGCGCGGCGATCGCGTCCGTGCTGGCGCTTGAGCCGCCGATCCTCGTGCTCGACGAGGCGGCGGCGAATCTGGACGCCGGCGGTCGGCGGCGTCTGCTGGCGCTGCTGCGCCGGCTGCACCAGGCGGGCCGGACCCTGGTGACGGTGACGGGGCGGCTCGACGAGCTCGCCCTGGCCGCGCCGCGGCTGGTTGTGCTCGATGCCGGCCGCGTCGTGCTCGACGGGCCGGTTGAGCCGCTGCTGCGCGAGCACCGCGGGCGGCTCGCGCGGTTGGGCCTGCTGCCGGCGGAGACGCGGGTCTCCGCGGCGGCAGCGCCCGCGGCCGCGGCTTTGCGCGCGGCGCGAGCGGACGCTTCGCCGCCGCTGCTGGAGATTCGCGGCCTTTCCTTTGCCTATGGCGAAGGCAAAAGGGCCGCGCGGCGGCGGAGCGGCGCCCTCCCCGCAGGGCCTTGCGCCCTGCGGGACGTGTCGATGCGGATATGCCCGGGGGAATGGCATATCCTGCGGGGGGAGAACGGGTCCGGCAAGACCACGTTGTCCCGGCTCATTCTGGGACTGCTCCCGGCCCCCGCCGGAGCCGTCTTCTGGCAAGGGCGGGATGCTTCCCGCCTGTCGGTCTACGATCTGGCCGCCGAGATTGGCTATGTGTTTCAGCATCCGGAGCAGCAATTCGTCGCCGCGAAGGTGCTGGACGAACTGCTCTTCGGACCGCGCCGCGCGCTGCGGCTGCGGGCGAAGGAGCCGACGCCCGAGCCGCTCCTGCGGCAGGCGGCCGAGCTGCTGCGGCAGATCGGCCTCGCAGGCCGGGAGAGCGAGTCGCCGTATGTGCTGAGCGGCGGTGAGAAGCGCCTGCTCAGCGCGGCCGCGGGGTTGATGTCCGGCAAGCGGTTGATCGTGCTGGACGAGCCGACGGCCGGAACCGATTACGCCGGCGCCCGGCTGCTTTCGCGTCTGTGCAGGGAGGCTGTGGCCCAGGGAAAGTCGATTTTGATGATCACCCATGAACCGGAGTTTTTTGCCGGGGAACCGACCCGCATTTGGACGATGGAGAAGGGGCGTTTACGGGAATATTAGAAGAAGTGGGCAGCAGAGACCGGAGCGTTTGTCCGGGACATGCTGCCTTTCTTTTTAATAAGGCTTCCTTTATAATAGTACTCTTGTGAAAACCCGAACGGGAGAGAAAGGAAGTTATGTTGTGGTTACCGACATGAAAAGAAAGTATATTTTGATCGGTTTGCTGTTATCCACGTTTTTGGCCGCGATCGAAGGGACCGTCATCGGTCCGGCAGGCCCCCGGATCGTCGGCGATCTGGGCGGGGTCGAGCTGCTCAGCTGGGTGTTTACCGCTTATCTGCTGACGATGGCGGTATCGACGCCGATTTTTGGCAAAATCAGCGACCTATACGGCAGAAAACCGGTGTTTGTGATCGGTTCGGTACTGTTTTTGCTGGGCTCGGTGCTGTCGGGGATGGCCCAGAGCATGGAGCAGTTAATCTTATATCGGGCGATCCAGGGCATCGGGGCCGGCGCTTTGACGCCGGTGACCTTTACGATTATCGGCGATATTTACTCGATGGAAGAGCGGGCGAAGGTTCAGGGCTGGATCAGCTCGGTATGGGGAATTTCATCGCTCGTCGGACCGCTGCTCGGCGGTTATTTTGTCGATTCGTTGAATTGGCGCTGGGTGTTCGGATTTAATGTTCCGTTCGGACTGGTGTCGTTGATTTTTATCATTAAGTATTTGAAAGAACAGCGGGAGCCGCGTAAGGTCAAAATCGACTACGCGGGCGCGCTCACGTTTACGGTCGGGGTTACGGCGCTATTGTTCGGCCTGGCTACGGGCGGCCAGCAAATTGCCTGGAACTCGCCGCTTCTGATCGGGCTGCTGATCGTGGCGGGGATTTCGCTGGTCCTCTTTTTCATCATCGAAAAACGTGCCGAAGAGCCGCTGGTTCCTTTAAAGCTGTTCCGGATCCGGGATATTGCTTATTCCAATGTGGCGAGTTTTCTGGCCAGCGCCCTGCTGATCGGCCTGACCTCTTACCTGCCGTTGTTTGTGCAGGGAGTGCTTGGGGAGAACGCCACGATTTCGGGACTGGTGCTGGCGCCGATGTCGATCAGCTGGATGCTCGGGTCCGTGCTCGGCTCCCGCTGGATTATCAGCCGGGGCTCGCGGATGACCTCGCTGATCGGTATGTGCATTATCGCCCTGGGGGCCGTAGGAATGGCTTTCATCAACGACAACACGCCGATCTTCGTCATGTTGATCTTCAATGCGCTATACGGGCTCGGTTTCGGGTTCTCGTTCTCCGTGTTCACCATCATCGCGCAATCTTCCGTCAATTATGATCTGCGGGGAGCTTCCAACGCGCTCAATTCGTTCGTGCGGTCGATCGGCCAGACGATTGCCGTAACGGTGTTCGGGGCGCTGATCAACCTCGGCATTGTATCGCGGACTTCCAGCGGAACGGCTTCGGGCATCCCGGTGACCCAGGAGGACATCAACAACCTGCTGTCGCCGGAAAAAGTCCACCTGCTGCCCCAAGAACTGTGGGACGAGCTGAGGCATGTGCTGGGCGGGAGCTTGCATGTCCTGTTCATCATTATGGCCGTCATCGCCGTTTTCGGCGTGGTGTCCACTCTCGGATTGCGGAGTAAGGCCCCGGAACCCGAAGAGGTATAAAAGCCTGCCCTCCTCCGCACCATAACGGGAAAGGGGAGGTGTTAGCATGAATGAGGAATTGACACTGGACCAAAGCTCGCTTGTCCATGCCTGGCAGCGGCAGTTGCCGGAGTATTTGAATCCGGGCGACTCGGCCCGGGTGGAGGCGGATCTCGGGAACCCGCGGGGACTGCGGATTCATATCGATGCGGCGGGACGGCAGTTTTACTCTTTCGATTTTGAATGTTCTTATATGGACCAGCGCGAGGTTCGCGTGGAATTGGTCGATGTGGAGAAGGACGGGCAGACCGTCAATGAGCGGAGCGAAAAAATCCAGGAGATGACTTCGGACTATGTCCGTCATCTTCATGAATGTGCGCAAGCTCTCCACCGGCTCACCAAATCGACATAGGAAAGGGAGGACAGCCGAATGACGCGTGTCAAAGGATCCGCCGACAAAAACCTGAGCAATGTCGTTCAGGATTTGGACCGCTCCCCGGTCAACAGCCAGGAGGCGCAGCAGATGCAGCAGGATATCAACGACCAGAAGCGTGCGGACGCCCGCCATCATCACAAGGCCAAAGATATGGACCCTACTCATTAAGCGGATTTCGGATTACAAGACAAGGCTGCCCCAAGGGGCGGCCTGTTTTGTGTCCGCGGCTGCCGCGGCTGACCGTATCTCCCCTCAGATCTGTTCCTGCTAACAGATCCGTTCGCAGTTGACCACCACATCTGTTCGCAGTTAACCAATACATCTGTCCGCAACTGTGAATTCCTGCAAATCTGCAGGCTTTTTCACCGGATGAGGCCCGAAAATCGGAAATTCCTGCAAATCTGCAGGTTTTTATTCATAGAACCCCTCTAACCCCTGACTCCGCAGAAAATTCCTGCACTATCGCATCTTTTTTAAAACATGCCCCTCCGACTGGCCGAAATTCCTGCAGATTTGCATCTTTTTAAACCTGGCCATTTGATTCCAGGCACAAAAAAATTGCGCCCCAACAAGGAGTGTTCTCCTCGGTTGAAGCGCAATTCCGATTTCTTTACTTGCGGGGAAGCGGGGCTAATTTTTCGGCTTCGCGGCCCATTTTTTTCAACAGCTCGATCATGATTTGCTTCTCCTCGTCATTCAACCCGCTGAGCGCATGGTTGATCCGCTCCGAGAACTCAGGATACAGCTGGTCCATTAATTCCTTGCCTTTCGGCGTCAGCTCCGCAAAAATAACGCGCCGGTCCCGTGGGCAGGGCGTGCGGTGCAAATACCCGGCCGACTCGAGCTTGTCGATGACGTAAGTGACGTTTCCGCTTTGCAGGAGCAGCTTGGCGCCGATTTGCTGAATCGGCTGGGCGCCTTTGTAATAAAGCACTTCCAATACGGCAAAAGCCGTCGGATTAAACCCTTGGATCTTGCTCCCGGTTACGGCATGCTCATTGACGCTCTTGAACGATTTGGCAAAAACCCGGTAGAGATGCAAAGACAAATCGGTTCCGCGTTCCTCGGTTTTCAACATGTTCATCCCGCCTTATTCTATTTTTTCGAAATATCGAAGTGAAGTATGGTTATTGGAGTTACTGTCACTGCTATCTTAGAACACCTGGCGGATTGAAAAAAATATAATTTATCACAATTTGCAGATTTAATTTTTTGTCTAACTATGGGAAATCTCCGTCCCGGGACCGAGTGAAATTTCATTCCACAGGAACCCGCGGAAATCAGGCGGCCGAAGGAGGGAAGGAAGCGGCTGTTTTTATATGATAGATCTCGTAAATCAAAGGAACAGGTGGGATCTATCATGAAACAACCGCAAGCCCGAATCGCTGCCGAAGGAGGACTCCTGCAAAACAAGGCGTACCTGGCCTTGATGGCCTCGCAGCTGATCTCCAATCTGGGGGACTGGCTGCATATTTTGGCCTTACTGACGATGATCGGATTAAAGTGGGAGGCCACGCCGTGGCAGATTACGGCCACCATGCTCTGCATGCTGATTCCGATGCTGCTGGGCGGCCCGGCCGCAGGAGTGCTGGCCGACCGGATGGAACGCAAAAAATTGATGATCGTTGCGGACGCCGTCCGCTTTGTTATCGTCCTTGGCCTTGTGTTCGTGACGCATCTCTGGCAGGTTTATGCGCTGTTAATCGCCAAAAGCGTGTTCGATGTGCTTTTTTCGCCGGCCAAAAACGGAAAAATCAAGGAAGTGGTGCCCCCCGAGCATATGGAAAAAGCCGTCTCATACAGCGCCATAATCGAGCAGGGGAGCAAAATCATCGGGCCCGCGCTCGGCGGCGTGCTGACCGTTGCCTTTGGCATCACCTCCTGCTTTATGATCGACGCGGCTTCCTTTCTCTTATCCGGCTTGATTTTGCTCGCCGTTCCCGGAAGAAGGACGGAAGCCGGCAGCTCGGCGGAAGTTGACAATCCGGGGGAGAAGCCCGGTTTCTGGGGGGAGCTGACCGAGGGGGTGAAGGCCATCGCCCGCATTCCGCTTATCGCTTTCGGCCTGCTGATGCTGGCGATGGCGCTCCTGATCCTCCAGGTTGCGGATTCTCAGACCGTCGTCTTGTTCCGGGAAATTCCGGGGATGCCGGAGGATATGCTGGGATGGAGCATCGCGCTCAGCGGGTTCGGAACCTTGGCGGCCGCGGGCCTAAACGGTTTGCTGCGTCGCTGCACCCCCCTTATGAAGATGGGGACGGGCGGCGTTCTGCTCGGGGCCGTTTTTGCCGGGGCGGGATACTTTGCCGTGAGCGGCGGCCTGCTCGGGGCTTCCGGCCATGCCTTGATGCTGGCTCTGTATTTCCTTGCCGGCACCGGTGCCGGTCTCGTGTTTATTCCGTTCCAGGTGACGCTCCAGCAGCGGACGCCGGAATCGCTGACCGGGCGGGTGTTCGGAACCGTCACGAGCGTCACTTCCGCCGCGGCGGTCGCGGGGCCGATGTTCGGAGGCTATATCGTGACCGCCTTTGGTCCGGCTCCCGCTTTTATTTTGTCGGGAGGGCTCATGGTCTTGCTGGCTCTTCTACTACTCTTCTTCAAATCTATGATTATGAAACGGGATCGGACTTCTCTCCAGCAACAGCAGGCGGCCGGGCTTTAATGAAACCCGGCGGGCGCCCCGAACGTATTAGTAAAGACAACTTATGAAGAAAGAGCGGGGAACAGCATGGAGCCATTGTTGCGGGTAGAAATTGAGGAAGCCGGCTACGAAGCGGGGAAGCCAAAGATCAAGCAGGTGTCCCTGGAGGTGATGCCCGGGAAACTGACCGGGCTGATCGGGCCGAACGGGGCGGGGAAGAGCACGACCTTGAAGGCGATTCTCGGTCTGATCCCCGAGATTAAGGCGGACGTGCGGTTTGCCGACGGACACGGCAAATACGCGTATGTGCCGGAGCATCCCGTTTTCTATGATACGTTGACCTTATGGGAACATATGAGCCTGGCGGCCGCGGTTTACGGAATAGACGATGCGGAATTCCAGCGGAGCGGCGGCGAGCTGCTCGAGAAATTCAGAATGACCGGGGTGCGGAACCATTTGCCCGGGGGATTCTCCAAAGGGATGCGGCAGAAGATGATGCTGATGATCGGATTCCTGCTGAAACCGGAGGTGTACATCGTCGATGAGCCCTTTATCGGGCTGGATCCGCGAGCGACGAAGGATTTCCTCGGCCTGTTGGAGGAAGAGCGAAGCAGAGGGGCCGGGGTATTGATGTGCACGCACGTGCTCGACACGGCCGAGCGGATTTGCGACGACTTCATTCTGATGGCGGACGGCCGAGTGGCCGCCAAGGGGACGCTGCACGATATCCGCCTTGCCGCCGGATTGCCCGAAGCTCCGTTATTCGACTGCTTCGATGTGCTGACATGAGGGAGCGGGGATCCATGATGGAAATGACCTCGAACATGACGGCGGGACGTCTGTTTCTTCGCAGGTGGGCGGACCACTGGAAAAAGCAGATCGTCATGCTCCGGTCCGTGTTTGACGGCATCGTGCTGCTGTATATCGGAATTCCCGGCTTGCTGCTGGTGGGACGCGTTTATTACGGCCTATGGCGCGAAGCGCTCCCGGCCTGGCTCCTTCACCTTCCATTTACCGTGTTCCCCGCATATTTGCTGCTCGTTATGTATGCAACGGGAGGCCTGATTCTTTTCATTGAAGCGGCGGACGTGCTCTTCCTGAAACAGCGGCGGGAATGGATTCACGCTGTGATGCGGCGAGCAGCTTTGGTGTCTCTTCCCGGCCATTTCGCGGTGATCGGGGCGGCCGTGGCTTTGGCCGCTCCCGTCCTCGTCCGGGTTCACGGCCTGGAGACGGGGGAGGTTTTCCGGATTTTTGCCGTCGCCTGCGGGATAAAAGCCGTCCATTTGTTTCTGCAGAACCTGATTCAGATCATGCGGACGGGGTGGCGGTGTGTCCTCTATCGTTCGGCGGCGTTTATCCTGCTCGGCGCAGGCTTTGTTTCCTGGCTGGTCATGGAAGGCGGGCGCGTTCACGCGTTCGCGTCTGCCGCGGTGCTCGCCGCCTGCGTCCTGCTGACCGTTCTCCTTGCCGAAATCCGCTTCCGCCTGCGCGGCAGATTCGAGGCGGAAGTACGGGAGGAAGAGCGCCAGCGGACGGTGCTTACGGGACTGCTGTTGGCGGGGACGATGGACAGGCCGCCGGCGGTCCGAACCCGGCCCTGGCTGTTCCGCCGAGGGGGGCGTTTGCTGCGCTCGAACCGGCCGGAGGCCGTGATCGCCGAATCGATCGTTAAAGCCTTTTTCCGGGGGCCGGAATGGAGGCTGTATGCGCAATTCGTCTTGTACGGCGCCGCGGCGGTCTGGTTTCCGGCCTACCCCGTCAACCTGATCGTATTCGCTGCCTTGCTGCTGCTGTTCGCCTATTGGCTTAACGGGCATAGGCAGGCGTTTTTCGCCAAAGGGCTGATGCCCCTGCTGCCGCTGCCCGAAGGGACGGAGTACAGGGCGGCTCCGCTCTCTTTGCGGCTGCTTCTTTACCCCGGGACGCTGCTGCTGACCTGCGTGCTGGGCGCCTCTTTGTTTCACGCCTGGTGGGGCGTCATCGCCGGAATTCCGGCGGGCCTGCTCCTGACCCGGGCCGCCGCCTCGCTGTCGGGGCTGTTCACGCTCGGCCGGCGGCGTCATTCCGGTAAGGGCTAGGGCCTCATCCGCCATCCGTAGTAGAATTCTCTTCGCCTCGGCGTAGCAGGCTGAATCCGGCGCCCCGCAATTGCCCTCTCAAGCAAATAACGGCCTTTTGGGCCGCTATTTCGCCCAGATATGCTTTTTCGGGAAAAATAGCGGCTAAAAAGGGCCCTATTTCTCTGGTGCGAGCCCAAAAATCCGGTTTTTGCCCAACTTACTCTAAAATAAGGCCCCAAAAGACCGCTATTTCACAGCAAAGAGCCAAATTCGACAAAATAGCGCCGCAAACGGCCGTTATCCACCCGCCGGGTTTCAAAGGGAGGCGGTTACGGCCATTAGACCCTTCGGGTTAATGCAATGCTAGTGGCAATAGGGTCCTTTTTGACCTTTATTTTTCCCGCGGAGTCGATTTTGGCCGAAATAGCGGTCCTAAAGGCACTGGCATTGCATCAAAGCTTACACGGTGACTCACAGAGATACTGTGTAAATATTTTCCATTTGGTTTATTCAGTATTTGGTCAAAAAATGAAGGGGGGCAGAAAATAGATGCGTTATTCCATTTTTTGGATATTAACTTTTTGTTTTATTTTGCCTCTTCTCTCAGCTTCATTTTCCCCTTGGCTTGATTATTCCAACTGACGTGTTCATAATAGGCGGTTCCTTGTATATTTTTGTACCCCTTTGACGCCCTTTGTTGCTCTGGCTTTTACTCCTTCGATGAAGCTCGGTTTCAAGTAGCAAATTCGGCTTCTCCCATAAAAGACGAAGGGATTGAAGCACTTCCCATAAACTCATTCGGGTTCCACTGCTCACGTGAATGAGCATGGCAATAGCGTAGGCGATCAGAGCGATAAAGATCTGGTTCCATATCCCTTGAGGATCATAGCTATATAGCTTCACTAATCGCAAATGCTGCTTCATCCACTTGAAAAATAGCTCGATCAGCCAGCGCTGCCGATAGATATCCGCGATTTCCTCAGCACTTAGATCCAAGCACGAAGTTGCCAGACGATACTTGCGACCCTTTTCATCCAAAAACTCTACAAGGCGTAAAGAATTCTCTGTCTTACGGAAGGCGCTCCCTAATTGAACGATAGCATCTCGGGTGATGTTTGAATCGGGATCAACCGGCAGCTCTTGCTCCACCTGCCAAACCCTATGGTTTTCGTTGATACGGGTTACGAATTGAACTTTTTGTTCTAGCCAAGTATCGAACTGTTTGTACTTGACATAGCCGCGATCCATAACGTATATTGTGCCATCGTCTTCAACCAGTAAGTTCATGGTTTCGTAGTCACTCACATTTCCCGTAGTAGGGATGGCCTTCTCAGGAATGACCTCTTTTTCTTCACTTTTGGTCAAAACCAAGACTCGAACGTGAATTTTGATTTGAGTATGATCACGGGTTACGTACGCCCAACTGGCCAGTGTCGCCGGAAGTTTTAGACAAGTCGAATCGATAATCCGAATCTGTTTGTCCTTGATCCCTGATGGGAGGGCTTTCTGCTTGACCTTGCCGATGAGTTCAAGGAATAGACCTTCGAGTATTTCGGTAGGAATCGTCTTTAAACGCCTGGAGATTTGGGAGCCACTGATGCTGGATAGTTCCAGGCTTTCCTGCAATGTTGTGCTTGTTCGAAGCGCTTGAGATATTTGCTCATAAGAATCCCACTTAGCGAGTTGGGAGGCCAAAATCAACTTGATACTTTTGAAGGTTGTAAGCTTACGAACACGATAATCGGAAATTGGTAAGCAAAAATTTTCTTCAGAAATATAAGAAAAGCATTGACGAATCACAGATAAATTGTGTATGTTACCCATGGGTTGGCTCCTTTTGTTGAGATGAGTTATGGGTAACGCATCTAACTCAACAATAGGAGCTTTTTTTGTTTTAATCCATGAAAATAACATGATATTTAACATATTTAGTAAATACTGAGATCTTATTTTATCGTGTTAGGTTTAATGCAATGCTAGTGTCCTAAAGGCCGTTATTTCGCTGGGCGATTCGAGAAGTTACGGGTGCCAGCCCCAATTTGCCACGCCGCTGTTAAAGTTTGGAGTAAATCTCCGAAGGAGGAACAGAAAAAAAGTGCAACTGTACAGGTGGGGCGTCATCGCCGGAATTCCGGCGGGCCTGCTCCTGACCCGGGCCGCCGCCTCGCTGTCGGGGCTGTTCACGCTCGGCCGGCGGCGTCATTCCGGCAAGGGCTAGCTCCGCCGCTCTCCGAGCGCGGACAAGCCGGCATGATGGCCGGCCGTATAGCCGGTGGCAAAGGCGGCGGTGATATTATACCCCCCGGTGTAGCCGTGGATATCCAATACCTCGCCGCAAAAAAACAGCCCCGGCATCAGCTTCGATTCCATCGATTTCGGATGAATCTCCTTAAGGTGAACGCCTCCGCCGGTGACGAAAGCTTCCTCGAACGGACGTGTCCCCGTCACCCGGATCTGAAAGTTCAGCGCCGTCGCCACAAACGCCAGCCAAAGTTCCTTGGGAAGATGTTCATAGGTCGTATCGCCGGAGAGTCCGGACTTTTCGAACAGAAGCGGCAGCAGGCGCTCGGGGATCGTGCCTTTCAGCACGTTCTTCAGCGCCTTTTTCGGCTCGGCCGCCGCCAAGCGGCGCAGGTGCTCGTCCAGGCTTCCCGGGGATTTGTCGGGAAAAAGGTTCAACGACATCGTAACTTCGGCGACGCCGTGCTTCTTTTTGACGGTGCGGATAAAACCGCTGCATCTGAGCGCGATCGGGCCCGACAGTCCGAAGTGGGTGAAGATCATATCCCCCCGGTGAGACACCACGGTTTTCCCCTTCGGGTCAAGCACGGACAATTTGACGTCGCGCAAGGAAAGTCCCTGCAGTTCCCGGCTGGTGATGAACGGTTCTTTGGATATCAAGGGAACCTCGGTTGGGTACAGCTCGGTAATCGTATGGCCGGCCGCCTGGGCCCAAGGATACCCGTCCCCGGTGGACCCCGTATGCGGCACCGATTTGCCGCCGGTCGCCACGATAATCGACTTGGCGCCGAATCGTTCTCCGTCTGCCAGCTTTACGCCCTCCACGCCCTCCGGTCCGTAAACCAGTTCCTGAACGGGGTGATGCGTCAACAACTGTACGCCCAGCGACCGGGCCTTGCCGACCAGAGCGTCGACCACCGTTTTGGCTTTATCGGACACCGGAAACATTCTTCCGTTGTCCTCCTCTTTTAAGGCGATCCCCAGGTTCTCGAAAAATTCGATAATATCCCGGTTGCTGAACAAGGAGAAGGCGCTGTGAAGAAATCGCCCTCCCCCCGGAATGTAGGTAATCAGCTCATCGATCTCTTTGGCATTGGTCACATTGCAGCGCCCCCCGCCGGATATCCCCAGCTTTCGTCCCAGCTTGTCCCCTTTGTCGAGCAAGGCCGTCCGTGCTCCTTGCTCCGCGGCGGCAATCGAGGCCATTAGGCCCGAAGGTCCGCCTCCGATTACGATGACATCGTAATTTTTCATGATGGACTCCTCCTTCGTGTCAAAAAATGATTTGCACTTTATTACAATAAAGAACTTTGTGGCCTCTCTAAAATAAGAAATATTGTAAAACTTTGTCGCCTGTGATTTAATCGAGAATGAGAACGATTTCTTCCGCCAGAGGAGGGAGAAGATGGGGGAGATAAAGGAAGTTTTGCTGCAGATGCTGATCGCCGGTTTGCCGGCCTTTTTGTTCCCGCTGACCTACGGGAAAAGAGGTCCGTCCACGGGCGATGCGGAGGGGGAAATCCGCAAATATCCCTATGCCGCCGAACTCCTGTACACTTGTACGTTAAGTATGCTGCTGTGCTTGATATTTTCCACCCGCTTATGGGGGAATATCCCGCTCCACTACGGAATTCTTCCGTTGTTCGCCCTGATGCTTTACGGCAGGCTGCGCGACGGTGCGGCTTTGGGGTTGCTTCACCTGATCTTGTATCCTTTATTTGCATTAAACTTCACATGGCCTAAGTTAATGCTCGAGACAGGCCTTCTTCTGTACCCATTGGTTCTCTTAAGTTCGAAACGCTTTACAAAGACCGACCGCCGCGGGAAGATCGCCATACTCTCCTTTTTTTTCGTCGCCGGCGAATTGATGATTACCTCGTCACCGTTTATCAGCGGGGCTGAAACGTTTCCGGCCGATCCGTTTTCCTTGTCGGCCGCCTTAATGAACATCTTGGCAACGCTGTTGATCGGAGCTTTATTTGTATACATGATCGAACATACGCTTGAAAAAGAAAAGCTGCGCCTACAGGTTCTCCAGTTGTCCCGCAGTTATTTCAGCGAGGCGGAAAAGCTTCAGCAAAGCCTGGATGCCGCTCCGCTCAGCATTATTCTGCTCGACCGGGAGGGAGATATTACGGCGGTTAATGAATCCTTCCTTCAATTATACCGCCGGCGTTATCCCGCCGAAAGCCGCGAGGACCTCGTCAAGCTCAAACTGGACAAGGTGCTGTCCGACATCCGGCTTGAGATGCTGCTGCCCCGGGCGGCTCAAGCCTTGAAAGGAAACAAGAGCTCCGGCGAACTGCTGCAAAGCGGGGATCAGATCTATTTTACCAGTACGGCCCCGATCAAAAAAGGCCGCACCGAAGAACCGATCGGAGCGGTTTTGGTCATTCAGGACATTACGGAGCTCGAGACATTCCGAAAGGAACTGAATCACGTTGAGCGGCTAAGTCTCGTCGGGCAGATGGCGGCGGGGATCACTCATGAAATCCGCAATCCCATGGCGGTGGTCCGCGGATTTTTGCAGCTGATGCGGGAGAAGAGCCCTTCGTCGCTGGACCATTATTACCGGATTGTGATGGAGGAACTGGACCGGGCGAACAGTATTATCAACGACTTCCTGGCGCTCGCTCAGAACCGCCCGGTACAGATGGAGCTCTGCGATCTTCACGATATCATCCGGGAGCTGAGCCCGCTGCTTTGGGCGGATGCCAATCTCAGGGGGCAGAGCATTGAAGTCAAGCTGGACGAAGCCGTTCCCCGGCTTATGCTGAACCCGAAGGAAATCAAGCAGCTCATTCTGAATTTGGGGCGAAACGGGATGGAGGCGATGCCGGAGAAAGGCCAGCTTGTGCTGGAAACCCGGTGTGTTGCCGACGGCGTTGCCTTGTACGTCAGGGATACGGGCCCGGGAATCCCGCCGGCTCAGCAGGAACGGCTGTTTGAACCGTTCTTCACCACCAAGGCGCAGGGGACGGGGCTCGGCCTTTCCTTATGTTTAAGCATTATGGAACGCCATAGCGGAAAAATCAGCGTCCAGTCGGAGGAGGGAAAAGGGACGACCTTTACGGTGTTCTTTCCTTTTAATGAACATCTGCAAAGGCAGGAGGGGATTCCGGCCGTTGCCGAATAACCGGCTGCCGGAATCATTTGCTTTCCTTTTTCTTATGAATGTATAATTAAACATAGCGTAAAGCTGAGACGGAAGGCTAGCTTCCGCCGCTAAGCCAAGTTTTTAAACATAAGGAGTGAGCCAAACGATGTCCATGTCATTTGATCAATATATGAGAGACATGATTCAACCGATGCGCGATGAGTTAACTTCCCTCGGGATTCAGGAGCTGCGCACGCCGGAGGAAGTGGAGAACGCCCTGCCGACGGCCAAAGGAACGGCGCTTGTCGTCGTCAATTCGGTATGCGGATGCGCCGCCGGCCAATGCCGTCCGGGCGTAGCCAAAGCGCTTCAGCACGATTTGACGCCGGATCATCTGTATACCGTCTTTGCCGGTCAGGATAAGGAAGCTACAGCCAAAGCGCGCGAGTATTTTGCCCCATATCCGCCATCTTCGCCGTCGATCGCCCTGATGAAGGACGGAGAGCTCGTTCACTTCATCGAGCGCCATCAAATTGAGGATCGTTCCGCCGAGGAGATCGCCGCGGATCTGACCAGCGCATTCGACCGTTTTTGCCGTTAATCTGCTTGATGTGAATTAAATAAGCGATTGTAGACAAACGTCCCTGTTGGTTAGAGTTGTTCTTACCGGCTGGGGCGTTTTGTTTTTTTTGAGACAGGAGGTTTCGGGAAAAAGACAAAAGTTTAGTGAATCTTTCCACATGCAATGCCGTATATATAATGACTGCTATTTTTTTTACATAGGTGTGGATAGAGTTAGAGCTCGAGATTGAAAAATTGGGAGGGAGATCGGTTTGAAAAACCTGTTCACCATTTTTGTTTCTCCGGAGGCTACGTTCCAGAGGGCCCGGGAGAGCAAAACGGCCTGGATTTTTCCGTTTGTTCTGCTGATTGTTTTGTCGGCCGTGGTCGTTTACTTGCAGCTTCCGGCGATGGAGGCCGCGATGTACGAAAGTCTGCGCAAAGTTCAGGGGATAGACCCGAGTACGTACGATGCTTTGGTAGCGGGCAGCAAGTCCACCACGCTAATCATTACTCCGATTACCGCGGCCGCCGGCGTGTTTATCGTGGCGCTGCTGTTCGTATTGTTGAATCTGATCGTTCGCGGAGAAGCCAAGTTTATGCAGTTGGTTACGGTCGCTTCGTTTTCGGCCTTGCCCGGCTTGCTGGGCGGACTGATTACCGGCATCATGTTGACGGCCACGGGCGCACAGTCAATCACGGCTTTTACGCTGAGCCTTGCCGCCTTTGTTCCGGAAAAAACGGGGATTTTGTATTATCTTTTGTCACTGGCGAATCCATTCAGTATCTGGGGACTTGTTCTTTACGTGATCGGGGCTTCGGTCATGATGAAACGCCCGCGGAAAAAGGTCGGCATCTGGATTGTCGGGGCTTGGCTGGTCTTTTCTCTGGGTTCGCTGCTGTTCGTTTAAACGACCAAGTTAACAGGAATAGGTGATGGAAAGTGTCAAAGAAGAAATGGTTGATCGGAATATTGCTGGGAATCGTCGTAGTGGTTCTCGTCGGCGTAAATCTTATGAATATGAACCGGGCGCTCGCCGTCAAAACCGCGGAAGTGACCGAGGGCGAGATCGCCGAGGAGATCTATACGAACGGCAAATTGGAACCTGAGGCAACGACCAAGCTGTACTCGCCGGTGAGCGGGATTGTCGGAGAACTGCGAATCAAGGCCGGGGATACCGTCACGAAAGGCCAGGTGCTGCTGACCTTGAAGCAGGACGGTATCCGGGAGCAGTTGGCCAAGGAGCGGTTGAGTCTGGAGCAAGCCGAAGCGGAGCGGCTGCAGGCAAAGAAACAGCATTTCGAAGCCTTCAAGAAATCCGTCAGCGAGGATCCAAGCCTGGACGTTGAGGAACCGGATTTGACCTCGTTCGATCTGCGCATCAAGAGCAGCAAGCTGACGATCGCCTCCCTGGAGGACAAGCTGGCGAACAGCGCGGTATACGCTACGGCGGGCGGTGTGGTCACTTCGTTGACGGCGGATGCCGGACAGATGATCGCGGAGGGAAGCGAGATCGCCCAAATTTCGGATCTTTCCGGCTTTAAGGTTCGCGCCAATTTAAACGAGCTGGATGCCGGCAAAGCCGCGGTGGGCATGAAGGCGGTGGTCACCGGTGAATCGATCTCCGGCACTTATGAGGGCGTCGTGGACTATCTGGCGCCGACCGCCAAAATCGTGGACTCGACGTCCAAGGACGCCACCGTGGAAATGGTCGTGCGTTTATCGAGCACGGCCGCGGAGCTGCGGCCCGGCTACACCGTGACGGTGGCGATGAAAGTTCCGGACAAGCCCCGGCTGCTCGTCCCGATCGGTGCGGTGCAGTACGAAGGGGAGCAGGCTTATGTTTTCACGGTAGAGGAAGGCAAGGCGGTGAAGGTTCCGGTTCAGACCGGCAAGGAAGGCGATGAACAGATCGAGATCACGAAGGGCGTAGCAAAGGGGGAACCGGTTGTCGTGGAAGGCTTGGAATCGCTGAAGGATGGCGATAAGGTGACTGTTCGATGATTACGCTCAAGGATATCAGCAAAGTTTATAAGAACGGTCCGCTGGAAGTCGAAGCGCTGAGCAAGATCAGTTTACAGGTGAACCGCGGTGAATTCGTGGCGATTATGGGGACTTCCGGTTCGGGGAAATCCACCTTGATGAATATTATCGGCTGTCTGGATGTGCCGACCACGGGCAGTTACATCCTCGACGGAGAAGAGGTCCATACCCTGAACGAGGACGACTTGGCCCGGGTGCGCAACCGGAAGATCGGCTTCGTGTTCCAGAGCTTTAACCTTCTCGGCCGGCAGACCGTGCTGCAAAATGTGACGCTGCCGATGATGTACGCCGGCATTCCCCGGGAGAAGCGCCAGACGCGGGCTTTGGAGCTGCTGGAAAAGGTCGGCCTGAAGGAAAGGGTCAAGCATCGTCCGACCGAGCTGTCCGGCGGTCAGAAGCAGCGGGTGGCCATCGCCAGGGCGCTGACGATGGAAGCCCCGATTCTGCTGGCGGACGAGCCGACCGGGAATCTCGATACGAAATCGTCTCACGAAATTATGGCTTTGTTTAAGGAGATCCACCGGGAAGGGACAACGATCGTTCTTGTCACGCACGAGCCGGATATCGCGGAGCACGCGGATCGCGTGCTGCTGTTCGGTGACGGCAAGCTGCTCAAGGACACCCGTAAAGGAAGTGACCGAGCATGAGTATTTGGGAGAGCATCCTGGTCGCCCTGGATAATTTGCGAATGAACAAGCTGCGGTCTTTTCTGACGATGATCGGCATCGTATTCGGGGTCGCCGCGGTGGTTACCGTCGTTTCGATCGGTCAGGCGGGGCAGACCTCCATTATCTCGATGGTTTCCAACTTTGAGGACGGGTACTTTGTCATCTATCCGAATTACAGCGACGAGAGCAATGTGGAGAAAGCCCAGTTCCGCCAGCGCGATATGGGGGAAATTCGCAAACTCCCGGGGATCCGTTACGTGTCGGCTTCGCTGGGCTACGGTTCGACGACCAAGCTGAAGCAGGAGAAGCTCCGCTTCGATGTGACGGCCACGACCTCGGTTTTGCCGAAAATGCAAAAGGTTGAGCTGGAGGCCGGGAGATTTTTTAACGCGCAGGAAGAAAGAGGCCGCCAGAAAGTGATGGTGGTTGACTTGAAGTTTGCGGAGAAGGCGTTCGGTTCGGCCAGAGGAGCCGTCGGACGCAAGTTTGTTTTGGGGAACGACAGGTTTCGCATCGTCGGTGTCTATAAGCCGGAGGAGAACATCATGAGCGGCATGCAGGGCGAACTCTACACCGGTTATGCGCCGATCACGGCGATTTCCTTCGGCGATGAGAAGACGGGGGATAGCGACCGTCTCGGATCGCTGGAGATCGTCGCAACGTCGCCCGACAATATGCATGAAACCATCGATATGCTCAAAAAATGGCTGGCCGACCGGAAAAACGTGGAGCCGGACTCCTACCTGGCCGAAACGGGCAAGGACGCGGAAAAGATGGTGTCCAGCACCTTCTCCATACTGCAGACGATCATCGGTTCGATCGCGGGAATTTCCCTGCTGGTCGGCGGGATCGGCGTCATGAACATCATGCTGGTTTCGGTGACCGAGCGGACGAGGGAAATCGGGATCCGCAAAGCCATCGGAGCCACGCCGGGCACGATCATGCTCCAGTTTATGATCGAGGCCGTCATCCTTTCATTTTTGGGCGGTACGGTGGGGGCGCTGCTCGGCTTGCTCGCGGCATACGCGTTCGCACTTATATCCGGCTGGCCCTTTGTGGTCTCGGTTTGGGCGATTTTGCTCGCCTTCGGCTTCTCGGCCGCGGTCGGCATCTTTTTCGGGCTTTACCCCGCGAATAAAGCGTCCAAGCTGCACCCGATCGAATCGCTTCGCTATGAATAATACAACCGAGGGCTTCTTCCGTTGCAGACAGGACTGCATTCGGGAGAGGCCCTATGGCTTGTTGAGGAGGGGGCGTTGGAGCCAACTCCGCGCCGTCCGCAGACCGGTTAACGGGAAAAGCTCCAGGTAAATTGGCTGGTTCGGCCGGTTAACCGAGCATTACCTGGAGGAGATCCCGTTAATTTTCGTAAAAAGAAAACCCGCCCCTCATTTATCAAGAGGGTCGGGTCTTTATAAACTTTTTAAACGGATGCGGCGGGCTGAACGGGGATATATATATCTATCTGTTTGCCCTCCGTCGGCCAACAGCGTTGATCATACCATTCAAAGTCGGGGCCGTACGCTTGCTCGTAACCCGAGCTTTGGAACCATTCGGCGAAAATTCTGTTCCAGGTTTCTTGAATGGACGCCGTGAAGTCCGCTTGGCTGGCCGGCGGCGTGGTGAAGATGGCGTATCGGGCTTCGGGCACGCGGTATTCGACCATCCCTTCCGGTACGGCGGTCGCTTCATCCACTTCAAATCCGATGATATAGTGGAAAGATCCGTCCTCTTCATAGGTAGTGCATAGTCCGATCTCGACATCCGGGCACTTTTTGCCGGGAATGTGCTCACCTAGACGCTCTTCCATATACTTTTGCCAAAATGTCGGAATTTCGCGGCTGTTTTGTCCCTCGACGGTGGTTGTCTTGATGGAGTAACCGATAATTCTCATTTCCGGGCAAGTCTCAATCCGATATTCCATAGCATAATCTCCCCATTTTCCAAAGTTTTGGGCATCGATATTGGTCAATTCGGCTTTGGGATACAAATACGGAGGCTGGCCGAGCCGCCGGCAGGCTGTCGGCAAGATGCCGTACATTTTCCGGAATGCCCTCGTAAAGGCCGCGTGGGAATGAAACCCGCACTCCAGGGCGATATCGAGCAGTTTCGAATCGCTGCCGGCCAATAGCTCGGCGGCTTTGGACAGACGGCGTTTGCGGATATACGAGGTCACCGTTTCACCGACCACATAGAGAAAGGTACGATGAAAATGGTACTCCGAATAATGCATGGCCGAAGCCACTCCTTTTAAAGTCAAATCCTCATCAAGCCGCGTTTCAATATAATCGATGCTGTTGCGAATGACATCCAAATGGTTCATGAACTTCCTCCAGACCGGTCTATGGATTAAGTATAGAGGATGGGAATTTATTAAATTTGATCATTCTTGCTTTCCGGTTCACGGGGATTGAAGCGTGGGGATTCGGCGATTGTATCGGTCATAAAAGCGAGCGTAGCCCGGAGAGCGCCTTCCAAAAGCCCGGTCATGCCCGCGTAAGGATGTACCGTTCCAAAGGTGTGATTTCCCCCGGGGATTTGCACCCACGGAATGTCGGGACGGAGCTTGACCAGTTCGGCCGAACCTTTTCGTAAATGAGCGCCATCCTCCGACCCTTGAATCAGGATGGTTTTGAACTCCGCAGCATTCGCCCGAGCCATCCGGCCCAAAAGATCGTAGCGGTCCCGCTGCCGCTCCAGGTCCTCCAAAATAGCCGCGTCCAGCGGCATGCGCTGCCCCGTACGACCGTTTACGACATAACTGCGTCCGTTCTCCCTCATTTCTTTTTTCTGCTCATCGCTGAAAAGGTCCAGATTCGTAATCCCGTTCCAGGAAATGACGCCCCGCATCTGCCCCGGATGATCCAAAGCATGGATCAGGCATACGCCGGCTCCCCGGCTGTGTCCCAGCAAAAAAAGCGGCAATCCGGCGAACTCCGCTTCAGCGGTCAACCGTGCGACAAGGGCGCTTAAATCCGCAAGCTCGCGATCATAGGTATTCATGGCGAATTTGTCCAGTTCGGTAAACTCGTCCTTGACGTTTCCAATCCCGTTATGCGAAAAGTTGAAGGTCACCACTTCATGAAAGCGGCTGAGGTACTCGGCTGCCGGAGGGAACATGCCCCAGTCCTTAAAGCCTTTATAGCCGTGAGCCATGATGAGCAGCGCGGTATTTTCGTTTCGTTCCTGAGCCGGAAACCGGGTGCATTGGAGCGTATGACCGTCTTCCAGCGGGATTTGAAAATCGATAGGCATCGCAATCCGTCCTTTCATCAAAAGAAGGTTTGTTCCACTTTCCTGATTATACCATACTCCTTTCCGGGAACGGTCCGGTAGAACCCGAGTCAAAGGCGCGCGGGCAGGCGCGAAGCTACAGGATAGCCTGGCGGGACTCGCATCCCGGGAGTATCCCTGTTACAATGTGATTGGCAATACAGATTGTTTAATTTTAATCCCATGATGGTGGAAGAGAGGGAACTGCCCTTGATTTATGGCATTGGACATGATGTGGTGGAAATCGGCCGTCTGCAGCGCATGCTTGCGGGCCCGGCCGGCGGGAAGCTGAAGAGCCGCATCCTCACGCCCGGGGAACTTGCGCTTCCCGGATGTTCGGCCCGGCCCGCGGAGTTTCTGTCCGGACGGTTTGCCGCGAAAGAAGCGGTGAGCAAAGCGTTCGGCTGCGGCATCGGGAAGGTGCTGAGCTTCGGCGATATGGAAATCCTGCCGGATGCGGGGGGGAAACCGGCCGTAAAGCTTTCGGACGGGGCCTGGACGCGGCTCGGGTTATCCGCCGCGGAGTACGCCGTCCATCTTAGCATTACGCACGAGCGGCAGCTCGCTTCCGCCTTTGCCGTAGTGGAACGATTGACATAAAAGGAGACCATCATGCAAGAAAACATAGAAAACAAGGTAAGTAAGGAGAGCACGGAGATTACAGAGAATACGGAGAATACGGAGAACAAACAATATTTCGGTACGGAGCTGTTGAAGTGGTACGAACGATCCAAACGGGACTTGCCTTGGCGGAGACATCGGGACCCTTACTACATTTGGGTCTCGGAAATTATGCTGCAGCAGACCCGGGTGGATACCGTCATCCCTTATTTTCAACGGTTTATCGAACGGTTCCCTACGCTGAAGGATTTGGCCGAAGCGCCGGAGGAAGATGTTCTGAAATGCTGGGAAGGGCTCGGTTACTACTCCCGGGCCCGCAATCTGCAGGCCGCCGCGCGCCAGGTGGTGGAGCGGCACGGCGGCACGGTGCCGTCCGTGAAGGCGGAGGTCGCCGCGCTTAAAGGCGTCGGACCGTACACGACCGGTGCGATTTTGAGCATCGCCTTCAACCAGCCGGAGCCGGCGGTCGACGGAAACGTCATGCGGGTGCTGTCGCGGTACTTCCTGATCCGGGAGGATATCATGAAGACGGGGACCCGCACGCGGATGGAAGAGCTGGCCGCGAGCCTTATCCCCCGGGGGCGGGCCGCGGATTTCAACCAGGCGCTCATGGAGCTCGGCGCGTTGATCTGCACGCCGAAGTCGCCGAGCTGCCTGGTCTGCCCGGTGATGGCCCGCTGTGCCGCGCGCCTGGAAGGCGCGGAGGATGCCTTGCCGGTGAAGAGCAAGGCGAAGCCGCCGCGGCCGGAGTACCGGCTCGTCGCCCTCGTCGAGGGCGATGGGGAGCACGCCGGCCGCGTGCTCGTCCGCCGGCGTCCGGCGTCGGGGCTGCTTGCGCGGATGTGGGAGCTGCCCCACATCCCCGCCGCCGCGGACGCCGGCGAAGGCGCCGGCCTGCCGGACGGGCCGGCGATGGATCGGCTCGCCGCGGCCCTGGCGGCGGCGGGCTTTCCCGCGCAGCCGGCAGGATTCGTGATGAACGCGGAGCATACGTTCAGTCACATCCACTGGAATCTGCGCGTCTACCGCTTTTCGGCCGCGGCGGATTCCGCTTTCCCGGCCGCATATACGCCGTCGCCCGCATCTTACGGCGGTGCCACGGACATGGCGTTCGTGGCCGAAGCGGGCGCAGCGATGGAGGAAGGCGTATTGCCCCTTTCGATGGTATCGGCTTCGCCGGACTCATCGCGGGGCGAACTTGAAGAGTATCGCTGGATCAGTAAAGCGGATATGGAAGGCCTGGCGTTTCCCAATGTGTTTTTGCGGATTCTAAGCGGTGTTTTTAACTAAGGCAACCGGCCGCGCGAAGGTGTTTACATGTGACATATAATACTAAATAGGTAAGTTGAAAACCGCGTGTTGCGGTTTTTTTCTTTTTCGGGTTTAACTGGAGTTGTGTAT
Source organism: Paenibacillus faecis (assembly GCF_008084145.1). Classification (GTDB taxonomy): domain Bacteria; phylum Bacillota; class Bacilli; order Paenibacillales; family Paenibacillaceae; genus Fontibacillus; species Fontibacillus faecis. The sequence continues at coordinate 809,103 of NZ_VSDO01000004.1, forward strand.
TTATACAAATTCATCGACTGCGGCCGCGCGCCTCGATGTAACCAGATAGGAGAGTAAGGTGAGAACAGGCGGTGCAAGAGGGGGCGGCATCCCTGGGGGAGGTCGGTTTAAACAACCGGGAGCGGCTCGAAAGCCATAAAGTCTGTAATGTCCATTAGAGCAGCCGCCGTGGGTGCTGCATCGATTTCTCCGTTACTGTAACTGTCGTGAGGGCCATGCCCTATCCAGAAGGCCCGACGAACAAATTCTAACGGAAGCCATAGCGGCTATTTCGTCCTTTCGGGACGAATAGAAATTCTAACGGACGCAGTAGCGGCTAATTCGGCAAAAAGAGCTCCGTTTGGCGATGAAACCCGCAAATAGGCGCTACTATTTCCGTTAGAATTTAGAAAGGGGCAGTTTTGGCGAAATAGCGGCTATTATTTCCGTTACTGTAACTGTCGTGAGCGCCATGCCCCATTCAGAAGGCCTGACGAAAAATCTAACGGAAGCCATAGCGGCTATTTCGTCCTTTCGGGACGAATGGAGATTCTAACGGACGCAGTAGCGGCTAATTCGGCAAAAAGAGCTCCGTTTGGCGATGAAACCCGCAAATAGGCGCTACTATTTCCGTTAGAATTTAGAAAGGGGCAGTTTTGGCGAAATAGCCGCTATTATTTCCGTTAGAGCAACGTCGTCGATCGCATCGCGCTACTTAGCCCGTTAGAGTAACCATTGTGAGCACTGTATTTACTCTGTCCGTTAGAGTAACCATTGATAGCACCGTATCTACTCTTCCGTTAGAGTAACCATTGAGAGCGCCGCATTTACTCTGCCCGTTAGAGTAACCATTGAGAGCGCCGCATTTACTCTGCCCGTTAGAGTAACCATTGTGAGCACTGTATTTACTCTGTCCGTTAGAGTAACCATTTAGAGCACTGTATCTACTCTGTCTGTTAGAGAAACCATTGAGAGCACCGTATCTACTCTGTCTGTTAGAGTAACCATTGAGAGCACCGCATTTACTCTGTCCGCTAGAGTAACCATTGAGAGCGCCGCATCGACTATCTCCGTTACTGTAAACTGTCGTGAGCATCATGCCCTAACCAGAAGGCCCGACGAACAAATTCTAACGGAAGCCATAGCGGCTATTTCGTCCTTTCGGGACGAATGGAAATTCTAACGGACGCAGTAGCGGCTATTTCGGCAAAAAGAGCTCCGTTTGGCGGTGAAACCCGCAAATAGGCGCTACTATTTCCGTTAGAATTTAGAAAGGGGCAGTTTTGGCGAAATAGCGGCTATTATGTCCGTTAGAGCAACGTCGTCGATCGCATCGCGCTACTTAATCCGTTAGAGCAACGTCGTCGATCGCATCGCAATCACATTACTCTGCCCGCTAGAGCCCCGTCGATCGCACCGCAATTTACTCTGCCCGTTAGAGCCCCATTGTGAGCGCCACTTCGTCTCTGCCAGTTAGAGCCCCGTGAGAGCCCGGGGCCCCGCCTACGATATCAGCTAGAGCCCCCGGGACGGGGAGCGGCGTCCGGATACGAAAAAAAGCCTGCAGATTTGCAGGCGTTCGCACTCGCATCACTAAGGCAGGTTACATCATCCGGTTTTCCTGGTCTTTCATATGGTTCTGCTGATCGGGCTCATGGTGGCTGTCCGCCGAAACTTGCCCTTGGTCGGTCGGGGTGTCGCCGCTGACGCTGCGGGCGAAGTTGGTGAATTGCTGCTTCTGCTTGTCGGCCGCATGCTTGGCCTGGAGCAGTTCCTGCGGGTCGTTGGTCAACCCGTTTTGCTTGTCGCTGGACTTGTCGGACATGAAAATCCCTCCTGATCCTGATGGTTTCGCCAGTCACCTACATCACGCTAATCAACGAAAAGGGGCGTTCGAACGCTGTAAGTGCGGATGGGTTCCATGTGTATTATGGTGCCAATTTTAATGAATATGCATCGCCCCCCCGCAGAGCGCCCTTTTCCCTTTGTTTACCACTTACCCTTTTCCGGTAAATACAAACGAATTGTAAAATTGAAAACAACATTTTCACAACTGGTATACAATTACATTAATAGCATTTTCATTTCCATTACTAGAAATATATTATTAATAAATCAATGTAAACGCTTCATATAAAGCGCTTTCAGAAGAAAATTGATGTATTTCGTAGATTTATATGGTTTAATGGACAAGGAAGCAGTATTTTCTCGTTTTTTGTCTTGTTTTAATTATTTGGTTGATGTAAAAAGGCACCGCTCTTTTTTTACATGAATCTATCATATGCAGAGAAAAGGGAGATCATTGCATGCGTATTCGTTCCTTCCAGTTGAGTGATGTTAATCAGGTGATGGAGCTTTTGCAGGTGGCTTTAATGGAAGACTGCTATGAAGACACAAAGCGGGCGTTTGCCAGACAGTTGTCCTGGGATTCGGAATTGATCATGATCGCGGAAGTGGATGGGGAAATTGTAGGCACGCTGATCGGCACGATTGATCAAAATACGGGCTTCATTTACCGGACCGCCGTTCATCCGGACTACCGCCGTCAAGGCGTGGGCAAAAATCTCGTCACAGCGATGGAACAAAAGTTCCAACAACGCAACGTACGTCAAATCATGATCGCTGGAGATCCTCACAATAAAGCGATCGCGCCTCTTTACGAGGCTATGGGTTATGGCGCGAGCAAATTCCTGGAGGCATTTCAAAAGCTGGGCATTGCTGCGGTAAGCTCCCTGTCGGGATCCAGATAAAGAAGAGAATATAACGTTCTGTCATATTTTGCAGAAATTTAGCATATCTCCCGCCCGTTGCAAAAGGGTGCGCGATATGCTTTTCTATTATGTAGGGGATGAACCCCGCTTATCATGAAATTTGAGGTGTGCCCAATGGAACCTAGCCATCAGGATACGAACCGGCCAAAGGCGGGCAAGGGAATGTATTCCGCCAAGAATAAAAAAGCTCCGGAGGGCTGGATGGCCGAGTTATGGGATTGGACGAAGACCGTGCTGATCGCTTTTGCGGTCATGGTGGTTTTGAATATATTCGTGTTTAACCTGTCCCTGGTTCGGGGAGAATCGATGGAACCTACGCTGGAGGAACGGGAGCGGCTTTTCGTCGATAAGATCGTCTACCGCTTTACGGATCCCAAGCACGGTGAAGTGGTTGTACTGAAAGATCCGAGTTCCGACCCGGACAAAAAACCATTTTTGGTTAAGCGAGTCGTGGCCGTGCCGGGACAAACGGTAGAAATCCGCGACCGGCGGCTGTACGTTGACGGACAGGTGCAGAATGAGCCTTACACCGATACGGTGATCGAAGGGGAAGGAATGCCTCCCGTTACTTTGGGCGAGGAAGAATACTTCGTAATGGGGGATAACCGTCATGCCGGGGAGAGCAAGGACAGCCGGTATTTCGGGAGCGTCAAGAAAAGCTGGATCGTCGGCCGGGCGGAGTTTGTGTTCTGGCCCATCACCAAAATACGCGGTTTATAGTTCGAAACGCGAAATGTTGGAGGTTGTTGGATTGAAAGAGATTATGATTTATACCGATGGAGCCTGTTCGGGCAACCCCGGTCCCGGCGGTTGGGGAGCGGTTCTCTTATACAACGGGCATCGGAAGGAGATGTCGGGAGGAGAACCGATGACCACCAACAACCGGATGGAAATCCAGGCGGTCATTTCGGCGCTCAGCCAATTGAAGGAGCCTTGCCGGGTTAAGGTGTACAGCGATTCGGCCTATGTCGTTAACTGCTTTCAGCAGGGTTGGATTCGCGGCTGGCTGAAGAACGGCTGGAAGAACAGCAAGAACCAGCCTGTGGAGAATAAGGAGCTGTGGCAGGAATTATGGCGGCTCATGGGGATTCATGAGGTGGAGTACGTCAAGGTCAAAGGCCACAGTGACAACGAACTCAATAACCATTGCGATCTGTTGGCCAGAGAGGCGATCAAGCGGCTGATCTCGAAGTAACGGGGCGACAAGCAAAAAAAAATAAAAGAACAGCATGATTTAAGCAGAAGGAGGCTTGGAGATGGCGATGACCGAAAACGCAAGCGCCGGCGGTGCCGGAGCGGGTTATGCCCGCTGGGACGCGTTGAAGCGCGAGATTCAGGAGGCCGCGCCATCGCTGGGGATCGACACAATCGGGTTTGCGTCGGCAGACCCTTTTTTGTCGCTGAAATCGATCCTGCTGGACCGGCGCGAAAAAGGATATGAATCCGGTTTTGAGGAACCGGATATCGACAAGCGCATTTATCCGGAGCTCTCGCTGGAGCAGCCGGCTTCGCTGATTGCGATCGCGGTGGCTTATCCGTCCAAGATGGAAAACCCGCCTAAGTCGGAGCCGGGGCAACGCCGGGGAATCCTGGCCAGATCGGCCTGGGGACAGGATTATCATCAGGTCCTGAGGCAGGCGATGGCCAAATTGCAGGCGTTCATCGCCGAGCGGGTGCCGGATGCGCGGATCGAAAGTATGGTCGATACGGGAGCACTTTCGGACCGGGCGGTGGCCCAACGCGCGGGAATCGGATTTTATGGCAAAAACTGCGCGATCATTTCGCCGGAATTCGGCTCCTGGATTTACTTGGGGGAGCTGATCACCAATATCCCGTTCCGCCCGGACACCCCGGTAACGGAGGATTGCGGCGACTGTACCAAATGTCTGGACGCTTGTCCGACAGGTGCGTTGGTGGAGCCGGGGGTGCTTAATGCGCAGCGGTGCATCTCTTTTTTGACGCAGACCAAAGGTTTTGTGGAAGAGGAATTTATGTTGAAAATCGGGAACCGCCTGTACGGCTGCGATACCTGTCAGGTGGTATGCCCGAAAAACAAAGGAAAGTCCTGGAACCACCGTCCCGAGCTGCTGCCGGATCCCGAAACGGCAAAACCTTTGCTGCTGCCGCTGCTCGATATAAGCAACCGGGAATTCAAGGAGCGGTTCGGCAACAGCGCCGCCGCCTGGCGGGGGAAGAAGCCGATTCAACGAAACGCGGTGATTGCGCTCGGGAACTTCAAAGATAGCTCCTCCGTGCCGAAATTAATAGATATCATGATACACGATCCGAGACCGGTTCTGCGGGGAACCGCCGCCTGGGCGTTAAGCCGGATTGGCGGGGAAGAGGCGCTGCTGGGGATCAAACGCGCGGCCGAAAGGGAAACCGACCCCGAGGTGCTGGAGCGTTTGGAAACCGCTCGCGCCAAACTGGAGGAATCGTGATCTAGGCCTGGGAGGACAAGACATGAGATTTATCAGCGTGGAGGATATCGAACCGGGTCAACTGTTGGGGAAAACCGTGTATTCGGCCAACGGGACAGTGCTTCTGTCCGCGGGAATTCAATTGACGGTTTACATGATTAACACCCTGAAGAGAATCGGCGTTACGATGCTGTATATTAAAGATTCCGCCTTTGAGGATATCGAGATCGAGGATGTGCTCAGCGAGTCGACGAAACAAGCGGTGTTTAAGGATATGAGCGAAACGCTGCACGCCGTTCGTTCGGGCAAAGATTGGAACCCGCGGAAGATCAGCGCTTCCGTGGATCAGCTTCTTCGGGATATTCTGAATCACAAGGATGTCCTGCTTCAGTTAACGGAGATTCGGACGGCGGACAATGCGGCATATTTGCACGCGGTGAACGTATGTCTGGTTTCGGCGATGATCGGGCTTAACCTCGGTCTGAATCAAGGGCAGCTGAAGGACCTGTCGATCGGTGCCCTCCTGCATGATATCGGCAAAGGAAAACCGCTTCCGGATCACGCCGATCCCGAGGATCCCAAGAATCATCACACCTGGCGGGGATACGAAATTTTAAAGCAAAAGCGCGAGTTTAATTTGCTTATCGCGCATACGGCGCTCCAGCATCATGAACGCCTGAACGGGACGGGGGCTCCGAGAGGCTTGGAGCGGGAAGAGATTCATCTGTTTGCCAAAATCGTCGCCGCCGCCAATATGTACGACAACCTGATCGGCGGCGGGGACGCGAAAGGGCGGCCGATGCTGCCGCATGAGGCCTGCGAGGAGTTGATGGCCTGTTCCGAACAACTGTTGGACAGGGATGTCCTCGTGGAGTTTACCCGTATTGTCTCGGTCTATCCGACCGGCACCGCGGTACGGCTGTCCACGAAAGAAACCGGCGTTGTGGTGCGCCAGCACCGCGGCCTTCCCGGGCGGCCTGCCGTCCGGATCGTCAGGGGAGCCGGCGATGAGATGGAAGTCAAAGAAGTGGATCTGGCCACGGAAACGACCGTGTTTATCGAGGCGGTTCTTGCTTGAATAGCCTGGTTTTGAATGCTATGATATGTTGAGTGTGCTGGCTGAATGGCTTGACGCATGATTTTTTGACACAGGGGTGGCTAACAATATGGATATCGTAATTCCTATTATTACGCTTATCGTCGGTTTGGTCGGCGGCTTTCTCATCGGAGTCTTTTATTTGCGCAGACAGCTGACGAAGATGCAAAGCGATCCGGAGATGCTGCAGAAAATGGCGAAACAGATGGGATATAATTTAAACAGCAAGCAGATGCAGCGTGCCCAGCAAATGATGAAGAATCAAGGCCAAATGCCGCCTGCTGGCGGGAAACGCAGAAAGAAATAAGCGGGCCATTCTGGAAATCGGCTGGACGGAAAGGAGGAGGCGCTAAATGTCTGGAGTTAAAGATTACGTCAATACCCGGGTAGAAAGCAACCGTGAGCAGATTGAACATCATGTCCGCGAGATTCTCAAGCTCATCGGAGAGGACGTCGAACGGGAGGGGCTGCTGGAAACACCGGCCCGGGTGACCCGGATGTACGAGGAGATTTTCGGCGGTTATGAGGTGGATCCCCGCGATGTGCTGGGAGTGACGTTCGATGAGAATCATGAAGAGCTCGTGATCGTCAAGGATATCGTCTATTACAGCCAATGCGAGCACCATATGGCGCCTTTCTTCGGCAAAGCGCATATTGGATACATTCCGAGCGGCAAGATCGCCGGGCTCAGCAAGCTGGCCCGCTTGGTGGAGGCGGTTACCCGCCGTTTGCAGGTACAGGAGCGAATCACTTCGCAGATCGCCGACATTATCGACGAGGTGCTGAAGCCGCAAGGGGTCATGGTCGTCGTGGAAGGCGAGCATCTTTGCATGTGCGCTCGGGGCGTGAAGAAGCCGGGCAGCAAAACGGTAACTTCGGCCGTGCGCGGTACATTTCGGAGTGATGCCGCTTCCAGAGCGGAATTTCTGTCCCTCATCAAAGAGTAGTTCCAGTTCGTTTATAAAAAAAGGGTTGTTCCCAGGCGCATACGGCCGTGGGGGACAACCCTTTTTTGCCAGAAACCGAAGGGCAATTCGACACGGCTCAATAAGGCGGCCACATCAAGGTTCTGGCCTGTTCGTAACGTTCCGCCACAGCGGGCCAGTAGACGACGTTCCACCAATCGGTGATGTAGTCTTTGCGCCGGTTTTGATGTTTCAGATAATAGGCGTGTTCCCAGACATCCAGCGGAAGAAGGGGGACGATATCCCACTGCGACAGGTTCTGGTGCTTCTCCGCGGTCAGAATCTCCAGGCGGTGGCTGCGCGGGCTCCACACCAAGATGGCCCAGCCTCCGCCTTCGACCTTTTCGGCCGCGTTGGAGAATTGCTTGTGGAAGGCGTCATAGCTGCCGAAGTCGCGTTTGATCTGTTCGAGCAGCGGACCTTCCGGCCGGCCGCCGCCCTGCGGATTCATCGTCTCCCAAAAAATCGTGTGAAGATAGTGGCCGGCTCCGTTAAACGCCAGCTCGCGTTCCCAATGCTTAACCAGATCAAAATTGCCGGTTTTGCGGGCTTCCTGGAGCTTCAGCTCCGCCTTGTTCAGATCGTCGACATAGGTTTTGTGGTGTTTGTCATGATGGATTCGCATCGTGGCTTCATCGATATAAGGTTCAAGCGCGTTGTACGGGTACGGGAGCGGGGGGAGGGTGTGTTTGCCGATCGGGACGGGATTGGCCTTCGGGCGCAGTGTCCCTTCAACGTTACCCGCTTCTCCCGCCGGCTCTTTGCGGTCGGCCGGTTCGTCGCGAGTGGCCGGGGTTGGGGAGGAAAAGCTGATGCCCGCCGATGGGGAAGCGTCGGCGGCCGAAAAAGACCCGGCGGGATTCTGGTCCGCTTCGCCCTGGCGGTAAGGGTCGAGGAACGGCGGAGCGCCGGCCATGCTGCTCGCGATTTGTCCCGGGCGGTTCAGCGTTTCCAATACGCCGAGGAAATATTCCGATTCGCGGATAATATGCAGCAGCACCGTTTTGGCCAGAGGGGCGGCTTTGGCGGCGGCGCTTTGATCGAGAAGATAGTACAGCTGCCGGATAAATTCTTGGGATTGGCGGAAGGACACCTCCAGAATCCGCTCCGTTTCCCGGATCAACCGGGGATCGCATGCCGCCTCTTTGGAGGCCAGGGCATGTTGGAGAAGGCGGTCCGCCGCTTCCTGGGTTGCCGCGAAAACTTGTTTCCACTCGTCCAGCAGCTTGACGAACATCGGCTCCAGACCGGGAATGATGGCTTTGATGACATCGGTGTGCTCGTTTTCCTGCTCTTTCCAAAAGCGGATCTCTTCGAGAATCCGGACAGGCAAATAAGGCCCGTATACGAACAGCATCAGGATAAACCTCCTCGGTAATATCGTTGTAACCAGTCTATTCCGCGGGAGGTTTGGCCTATGCTATTTTGTAACGGGCTCGGTTTTGGCCGGGTCTTGATCCCGGCTTACCCGGCTAAGGAAGGTGGATACCAGGCGCAGATATTCTTTCGGATGCTCACGGAAAATAAGCTCATGATGCGAGCCTTCCACGATCCATACGCCGGAAGCGGGATTGGACTGGTTTTCCGCCAATTTTTCCGCAATCGGGTAAGGGGCTTTCTCATCCTTGGTTCCATGGATAAACAGCGTGGGAAAAGGATAGTCCGCCGACTTGACGTCCGTATACGGAATTTGATGCAGGCTCGTGCCGTTCAGCACCGGCAGCAGCAGCCCGATGATCTCCAGCGAAGGGTGGCGGGGCAGATCGATATGCTGACGGATGTTATGATACATCGTATCCGGCTCCAGAAGGAACGTACTGTCCAAGATCATGCCGTCGATGTCTTTGCTGGTCAAGGCCGCCTGCAGGGCGGTGCCCGCCCCCATGGAGAAGCCCCAGACGATCACCTCCTCATTCCCGCGCTGCTTGACGAACCGGATCGCGCCGAGCAGCTGCTGGGCTTCTTTTTTGCCTCCCGTGGCGACTTCCCTGTTGCTTTGAGCGGCAAAGCCATAGTCGAACATCAGTACATTGAAGTTCAGACTATGCGCGTAGTGGGCCAGGTCATACATCGGGATCCAGGCTTCTTCCCGGTTCGCCCCGTAGCCGTGGCTGAACACGATCGTCTTGGCGGAGTCGCCGCCGGCGGGAATATACCATCCCTGCATCATTCGGCTGCCATCGGCCGCTGGGAAGGATACGTCCTCGTAGTCCAGATTTTTGGAGAGCTTCGGATTCGAATACAGCGGAGCGACCGTAGGGTTCGAAAGCACCCAGGCGATATAGCCGTGAAGGGAAACGAAACAGAATATCAGGAAAAATAATATCGACAGGAGCAATGCGACGATCACGTGCTTTAACCGGATAGGTTTGAGTTCGAGCGTAGGGGCTTCTTTTTTCGGGTTCTCTTTGAATCCCGATTGCACGGGAAGATCGCCGCGGCTGCTTTGGCTCATGTTCTCCCCTCCTCGTCGAATCGCGTTTTTTTATTTCTATGCATGGAAAACCTCAATAAAATACATAACCCGATGTCCTTTCGGACAATCGGAAAATGTCGAATAGGGACGAATAACATAAAAATATCGTAAGTCGTGTTTTTCTTTGTGTCAATGCGACGGGGATATTTGGCTTTGAACGCGTTGACGGATTCCCATTCGCTTCATTATAATTTATGTAACCGTGTTTCATGGAGTGAAACGTAAGGAGGGTGGTCCCGATGGAGGACCGTAAATTGACGGTTCGCGCCGTAGAGAGGGCGCTTGATATATTAATGTGCTTTACGAAGGACAGCGACCTCGGATTAAGCGAGATTGCGGGAGCGATCGGACTGCACAAAAGCACGGTGCACCGGCTGCTCACGACGTTGGAGGAGCGAGGCTTCGTCATCCGTAATCCGGCGACGGACAAATACCGGCTCGGATTGAAAATCTGGGAGCTGTCCGCGCATTTGTCCCACAATGACGACCCGGCGGTTTTGCTGCTGCCGCAGATGGAACAGCTGCGCGACCGGCTCGGGGAGACGGTCAGCCTTTACTTGCGGGACGGCACGGACCGGCTGCGGATTCAGGCGGTGCAGAGCAACCAGGCCATCCGCCGGGTGGCCCAGGTCGGCGCCCGGCTGCCGCTCTTCGTCGGCGCCTCCAGCAAGGTGCTGGTCGCCTACGCCGAGGACGCGGTTCTGAGGGCCGTGCTGGACAGCCCGGACTGGCCGACCGCGGTCGACCGCGAGGCATATATGTCCCAACTGGAGGAGATTCGACGCGCCGGATATGCGACCAGCTACGAGGAGCGCGAACCTGGAGCGGCTGCGGTCGCTGCGCCGATTTTTGACCGAAACGGCCGGGTCGCGGCCGCTTTGTCGGTCTCGGGGCCGGTCAGCCGCCTTTCCCCCCAAACGCTGGAGAAGATGGCTCCGGTGCTGATCGAGGCGGCCCGGGAGATGGGCATGATGATTCATACTTAAATTCCTTAGAAAGTTGAATTGGGGTATCCCGCTTCGATAGTAAGGTTAGCGCTGTCGGAGGGGGATATTTTTTTGCAAGTATATATATTTACATGTATATATGTTTTAGTGTATATTTGTGTTATGAACACTTCTACAATGCAACTTACTTTGATGACTCTTGCCGAGCCTAACCGTTTTAACATCATAGAACTGCTGAAGAACGGCCCGTGTTCGGTTACCGACATCGTAGAGGAGCTAAAGATGGGCCAGCCTCAGGTATCCCGCCATTTGCGGATTTTAAGCGAAGCGGGCCTCGTAAGTGTCCGTCGGCAGGCGCAGCAGCGGATTTATAGTCTGGAAGCGCAGCCGTTTAAGGAGCTGGACACTTGGCTCGATTCGTATCGCAGCTTGTGGGAAGAACGTCTCGACCATCTGGAGGATTACTTAACCGGAATTCAAGGAAAGGAGTAGCGTGATTTTTGCTTAACAACCTTTAAGGAGGAAGTGTACTTGAGAAGGAGAAAGACCGTGGTCATTAAAGACAAGAAGCGAAGGAGGCTGATTATCGAACGTTTCTTGCCTGTGAAGCGGGAATTGGTCTGGCTGGGCTGGACTAGACCCGAGCATATCGTCCATTGGTGGGGCCCCGGCAACTTCGCTGCCCGGGTTTATGAGATGGATGTAAGGCCGGGAGGGGTATGGCGTTATAGTCTGTCTCCCGTGGACGGAAACGGGGATACCGCTTATTGTCTGGCTACATATAGCGAAATAAGCGAGCCGATCCGGCTTGCCTATATCGATTCCTTCACCGACCGGGAATGGAATGTCGTGAAGGGGAGCGAAATGCCTACCCTCGTTACGTTTGAAGAAGAGACCGGGGGAACGCGGCTTACGATAACTACGCAATTTTCAAAAGCCGAGGAACTGGAAAAGGCGGAAGCCATGGGCATGATCGAAGGTTACCAGGAGACGATAAACCGTCTTGAGGATCATTTTAGCGGAAAGTAAAAATAAGGAGGAATTTAAAGATGAACCATGTTATTTCGAAAGACGGTATCCAAATCGCCTATGACAAGCAAGGGAAAGGACCGGCTCTTATTCTGGTGGCCTCCGCAGCCGCGGATCACCGGGATGCGGGACAGCTGGCGGAACGGTTGGGAGAACACTTTACGGTTTACAACTATGATCGGAGGGGAAGAGGCGCCAGTACGGATGCGGCTTCCTATACGGTTGAACGTGAAGTGGAGGACATTCAGGCATTGATTGCGGAGTCGGGTGGATCGGCCCTGCTTTTCGGCAGCTCGTCAGGCGCCGTATTGGCCCTTGAGGCGGCAAGCCGATTGAAGGAGGGGATCGACGGAGTCTGTTTATACGAACCGCCGTTTATTGTCGATGACGGCCGATCCCCGGTGCCTAGCGACTATGTGCAGCACCTGAATCGATTGGTGGATGCCGGTGATCGGAGCGGGGCGGTGGAGTATTTTTTAACACAGGCGTTAGGCGTGCCGAGCGAATTTGTGGAGTATATGAAAGCCGACCCTTCCTGGAAGGCCATGGAGCAGCTTGCCCATACGCTGGCTTATGATGGAATGGTGATGGGCGATACTCAATCGGGGCAGCCTTTGCCTAAGGGACGTTGGAGCGTGGATGTTCCCGTTCATGTGCTTTGCGGTGAAAAATCCCCTTCGTTTTTGCACAGTTCTGCCAAAGCGCTCGTCGAACTGCTGGCGAACGCGGAATATCGCGTAATGGCCGGTCAGGACCACTCGGCCGTCGTGATGGCCCCGGCGGCTCTGGCTGAGGAGATTGCGGTTTGCTTCAAGGCTTAACTGCCATAAAAACCTGCTATATTAGGTTGAACTAAAGAATTGGCGTTGGGCGTCTGAGTCTACACCATTAACGGGAAAATATCCCGTTAATGTACCGCTTTTGGCCCCTCGATCGGATTTAGCTGGAAAAACTCCAGCTATTTCGCGGCCTTTTTGCCGATATACAACATTTCAGACGAATTAGCGGGAGGTTTTCCAGCTAATTCGCCTCTGCAGCCGCATACGTGCCAAATTAACGGGAAGGATTCCCGCTAATTCGAACCCACCCCTTAGTTGCAGATCAAGAGTGTGAAAGAGCCCTTTACACCGCTGTCTAATATGCAAATCAATAGTTCAACCTATGTAAATAAACAAGGCCGCCGTAACCGTAAGGCAGCCTTGTTTATTTTTTTCGCTATCTATTTGGTTTTCTTGATCCAGCTCGCCATATCATCGATGATAGCTTTCGTTACATTGTTAGGTTGAACATATTCCGCTCCGGTGGAAATCCCGTCAAACTCGGTCAACAGGTGATTGACCTTCGGATAGGATTTGTACTCGACGTCGCCGCGGTTTTTGAGCGCCTGTTTCCAGCCTTCCAGTTGGCTGACCGGAACTTGCCAGTCGTTTTCCCCTTGCAGGATCAGCAGCGGGCCGGTCTGCTTTTTCGCCAGTTCGGCCGGAACGTAGTTTTTCTGCTCGAACCACCAGTAAGCCGGCTGCAGCGGGAATTGGCTGGGCATGTTGTCGACCGTGTATTTCGGGTCGTTCACCATATCCGCGATCGCGGTGTATTGGGCCGCCTGCTGTTCGTAAGGTGCGGCGTCCATGCCGGATTGCTTCACGCGGGAGACTAGCTCCTTTTGCTGCAGCGCAAGCAGATCGGCGAACTTGCCGCTTGGCCCGGACAACAGGATCGCGCCGGCGATGCTGCCGTCCTTGTCCGCATCTATGATCATCGGCATCGCAAACGCTCCTTGGCTGTGCCCGGCCACATAGATGCGTGAAGCGTCGATACCTGCGGTGTTCTTCAGCAGCTTAACCGCGGAAATGGCGTCATCCACGCTCTCCCGCTTCAGCGTAAATTTCGCGTCCGTTGACAACTTGGCGGTATGCTCATAGGTGACTTTGTCGTACCGGAGGACGGCGATGCCCTGTGCAGCCAGCCCTACGGCCAGGTCGCGGAAAGGCTTGGCTCCGCCCATCGTGGAATCACGGTCATGGGGACCGGAGCCGTGCACCAGTACCACGGCCGGGAACGGGCCTTCACCGCCGGCCGGAAGCGTCAATGTGCCGGGAAGGGCCATGGCCCCTTCGCCGACTTTGACTTCCCGCTCGGTGTATAGGGCGGCGTTGTCATAGGCCGGCTTCCGGTAGGTGGAAGGCGTCACGCCCGCCACATAGAAGTCGTCCACCTGGCCCGCCGCATTCAGACGGACGGTCAGACTGAACGGGATGGTCGCCTGGAAGGTATAGGCGACATTGCGATGCACCGCATTGGAGCTTTCGGAGCGGGATGGGTTCGGCTTCACCGGTCCGAACAATTTTTCATAGCTGCCCCATACTTGGTTCAGGAGTTCGGCCGGTAAAGCCGGAGCCAGATTGGGACTGAGCAGCTTGGCGGCTTCGGCCCCTTGGCCGGCTTGGAGTTTCGCGATGAAAGCGTCGGCCGGTCCCTCGGTCGTTTCCTTCGTATCCTGGAACGCTTCGGCCAGGGAGGCGGCGTCGACCAAGGTTTGACCGGAGACGACCCGGACGGGTTCGCGCAAAACGAGCGGCTTTCCGTCAAGCAGGGCCTCCTTCTGGCCGATCCGGAGAATCAGGGTATGGCTTCCTTTGGTAACCGTTACGGTTTGTTCGGCTTGATTCCAATCGACTGCCGCGCCGAGGCGGGAAGCCGTTTCTCTTACGGGAACCAGAGCGGTCCCGCTCTGGGAAGACCCGGCCGAAGCGTCGGCGAAGGCCGATGCCGCAGGAAGGGTCAAACTAAGCGCCAGCGCGATGGAAGCCGCCGTTTTTACCGAGGTATTTTTTTTCGACATGAATTGTTCCTCCTCCTTAAGAATGAATCCAATGTTATATAAGTGAATCCGTAAAGGATTAACCCGAGATCAGGGCGGCTACCGCAATGACGATCAGCAAGCCGCCCAAAATAATCCAGCCGGCCGGATGGGCAAAGTTGAGCGTCCAGCCGATACCCATTCTTTTTTCCACAAAGATGGAAGGGTCCTGCGGATTATAGTAAACACCGCCCAGCTTCCAGTAGCGGTCGTCATTGGCCGGTTGTACCGCGGAAGCGTCCCGTTTGCGGCCGATCCGGCTGCCGCCTTGCCCCGTGACAAAGGAGAGCACGGCTGCAAACAGGACGACAAAGACGGGCACCGCCAAGCTAATCAGCATAATGAGATCCGTGTCCATCGGATGCAGCATATTAAGCTGAATGAAGGAGAACAGCAGGACCATAGCCAGCCCGGAAATCAAGGTGTACAGCGACCAGCTGCGGCGAAACAGCGTGCTTTGGCGTACGGACCGCTCGGGATCCCCGGCATAAGTTTGCTGCTTACTGTGGTGAATACTCCAATTAATGAACAGAAACAGAAGCGTCATAACCACTTGCATAAAGTTTGGAAAAAGGACGGTCTGCACCGATTTATCGGCAAACCGGGTCACATTTCCCGCAAAATCGAATTTCATGGCGATTTGATCGGGAATGGCATCGTAATTGGCCAGCGTGAGCAGGACGCTTCCCGCAATAATCGCGGCATGAACGAGAAACCAGGTGTTGGACCAGATCAGTTTGTTCCGGCGGAATTCGGTATCGATGATGATTTTGCTTTTTTCAGCCGGAGCCGAAGGCAGTGACGGTTGGCGTTTCTTCATGTTCAGGTGAAAAACGAGGTTGAGCACGATCGAAATCGCCACCATAAGGCCGATTCCAACCGCAAATACCGTGCCTTGGGCTGCGGCTCCTCCCGGCTGCAGCAGGATGACGAGACCCGCGATAAGCAGGATGCCGTGCAGGATGAGACTGACCGCAGCATAAGACCGACGCATCCGGCGCAGCGGTTCGCTGCGGTAGGTTTCTTCGCTGACGGTAACGCCAAAGCTGATCGTCTCTCGGGTCAAATAAGGCATGAACGAGAGCGAGAGCACAACCGGCAGCAGCATAAGTACGAGCAGGATGACGGACAGAGTTTGCATAGTTAATTCACCTCATCGGGTTGTTTGATTTCATGATATAACGTGCTGACGAGCAGAAGCAGGTCATCCAGCTTCATCCCGCGGCAGATCGCTTCGGCGACGATAGGCCGCAAGGTGCTTTGCTGTTTCTCCGCAAATTCCGGCGTGACCGGAGGCATGCCGTCGGGATGAACGACTACACCGCGCTGGCGGTGGACCTGGATATAGCCGTCCTGCTTAAGCAAGGTGTAGGCTTTATTGACGGTGTGGAGATTGATCCCGATATCGGAGGCCAGGTTCCGAACGGACGGCAGCGGTTCTCCCGGCAGAAGCCGGCCGCTGGCGATTCCTTCGATGATCCGATTCACCAGTTGGGTGTAAATGGGGATCTCCGACTGTAAATCAAGCTCAATGATCAAGAGGCTCCTCCTTCTTTCGTTTCATTGTTATAACTGTTATACAAATAATATAACAGATAGATATGTAGAAGTAAAGCGGAAGAGTTGAAGTACCCCATCAAATAAGGTAATATTGTTTACACGTAAATTATAAACGTTAATAAATAGAGGATTTTCTTGTTTTAATCATGTTTACTAGTAAATTATTTTATGTCGATTTGAAAGGAGAACATATCTGTGGGTCCAAACGTAAGGATTAAATCACAGCTCCATGAAGGTTATTTGAAGTTCGTTCATCAGCATGAACGCTTGTCCGGAACGGAAATCGTCCATTTCCAAAAGCTTTGCCAACTGGAAAACATCAAGGGATTTGATCTCAATCTCACCGCCGTTCATGTCCTGGATTGCATTGGACGCCACGAGCCGATCAACAGCACGGCGATTGCGGAGATGATGGAGCTGTCGAAAGCGAGCATCACTAAAATAACGGGCAAGCTGCTGGAAGTGGGTTGGGTGACACGAACCCAACTGAATGACAACAAGAAGGAGAGCTATTTTCGCATTACTCCGGCCGGGAAGGAAATTTTTCGTTTGCACCTGCGGCTGCATGAAGAGGAGAAAGAGCGGTTTTTTCGCTTTTTGGACCAGTATTCCGAGGAAGAATTGCGAACTATACAGCATTTTTTGCTGGATTACAGCATGGAATTGGAGCAAAGGATGGAGGAGGGGGCGAACCCATGACGGAAGAACGGGAAAGTTCCGGTACCGCAAGCATCTCCCGACTGATTCGGGAACGGAGAAGTATTCGGAAGTTTAATAGCGAACCGGTATCCGGCGATTTGATCCTGGAACTGCTGGAAACGGCGGCTCGATGGAACCCGTTGGGTGTTCCGGTAACCTGGAGATGCCTGCTCGCCGATAATCCGGGGTCAAATCAGCGGCTCGTCGACGCGCTGCTGGAGCAGATGACAGGGAACGGTTGGGGGAGACTGCTGCCCGCCCGGTTGAAGGAGAGCCTGAAAAAAAGATTCGTTTCCATTCCCGCCCATTTGGTCGTGATCTACCGGATCGATCCCGCCGACAGAATCGGCAGCGAGCGCAATTACGCCGCGGTTTGCGGATTGATGCAGACCTTACAATTGCTGGGCTGGGAGAAACGCCTGGGCATGCTTTGGGATACGGAGCCGATGCTTCATAATGAGACTTTCTTTCGCAGGATCGGCCTCGGGGAACATGAGCGGGTAGCGGGGATTCTGCACATCGGCTATTTCGACAAGGCCCCCAAAGCCCGGCCCCGCACGCCTGCCGAACAAAAATGGTCCGTATTTGAAGGTTGAACAGCATGCCCTGCATAGGGCGAAGGAGGGTGGCAATGAATTGGTTTCCATTATCGGCGCCGAAGCGAATTAATGAGCTTGAAGCCATTTCCCGGGATCGGGTGCTGGAACTGCTGAACGATGCAGTCTGGGCCCCTAATGACGGGCTTCGGGAGCCCTGGCGATTTATCTATGCGGACCGCAAACCCGGAAGACTCCATGGCGAATTGCAGAATCCGGCCTCCGCGTATCTGCTTGTCGTCATGAAGGAGGACGCGGACCCGCATAAACGGAAAGAGGACTTCGCCGCCGTGTGCTGCCTGGTTCAAAACTTCGTGCTGCTCGCCGCGGAGAAAGGGTTCGGCGTCCAATGGACGATGCGCGAATGGTTCTATGATTCGCAATTAAGCCGGGATTACGGTGTTGGGGAAAAAGAGCGCCTCGTCGCTGTTTTGGAACTGGGACAGGACGGCCCATTTTCGCGGGAGGGCTTCGTCACCGAGGCCGCGCCGGCGTTCAAAGTCGACAGGATCTAAGGTTTTCTTAAAAAAACAGTAAAGACTGCTCTTCCACCAACGAGGATGGAGGAGCAGTCTTTTGCGTTACTTGCCCGCTTTATATTTGCCCAGGAACTCTTTCACTTTCGCCGGATCGGCGGTCACTTCGTTTCCGGTTTTCACGAGCGGGCTGACGGTCGATACGGCCTTGATTTTATTGCCGTTGTAGAAGGCCAAAATTTCGTCTTGATTAATGGAATACAGCACCGCTTTTCGCAAATCCTCGCTTTTGGCAACCTCGCGGTTCCCAGTGTTAAAGAGCAGGTAGCTGACACCGTTGCTTTCTATGGTTTGCAGTTTGAGCTTGCTGTCGCCCTTGACCAGATCATACTTGGTTTCCGGCACACCGTAGTAAAGATGGATTTCGCTGCTCCGTAACGCGGACAAAGCGCTGTCGGCCTCCGCGATAAAGCGGACTTTCACCGTCGAAATTTTCGGTGCGTAATCGCTCCCTTTTCTGTATCCGGGATTTTTGTAAAACACGCCTTCATAATCGTTCTTGTAGGACAGAATATAAGGGCCGCTTGCGTACAGCGTATTGTTGTACTGGCTTCCCTCCGTGACGGTATTCTGATCTCCGTAAGGGATATCTTTGTTCACGTCAAACGTGGCCACATCGTAGGTGTTGATGCTCTCCACCTGTTTCTTCGACACGATTCCGGCGGACTGGTGGGCCAGATAGTTCAGCACCTGCGGGAACGGCTCGGTGGTCGTCAATTTGATCACCTGGTATTTCCCGGCTTTGTTATCGGCCTCCCGTTTGTCGGCGACGAGCTGCTTGATCTTCGTTTCCAGCCCGGCTTCCAGCGCTTCTTTGACGGTTCCGCCGCCCCCGGCCGGCTTGATGGCTTCCAAAGCCGCCGGGTCCGTGACCAGCTCCACGGTTTTAATGTGTTCATGCAAACTGTACGTGCGGTGATCCGGTACGGAATTTTTGTCCTTGGCCCGGTTGAGGGAGAAGATCACATCGTCCGCTCCTACCCGTTCGCCGGTGTCGACGGCCTTTTTATTTTCGATCTTGGCGAAGTTGATATCGTCCCGCAGGAGAAAATAGTACTCCGAATTCCCCTCGGCGATGCTGTAATTATGGGACAGTGATCCGTCCGAAGTGATCTTGTCGTCATCGGTCAGGTTGATTAACCTGACGTACATGTTGGTGTTCAACTGATTGATCGACCCGTCGTTCCCCTTGATCGGATCGAGGGACGTCAAGACCGAGGCCGATTGGGTCAGGATGAGAGGGTCCTTATCCCGTTTGGACGTATCGTTAAAATCGATGCTCTCCCAAGCCAACGCCCGCGATTTGGACAGTCGGACGGTATCGGGATTCAAAATGTCCTTGTTCACGGCTTGGCTTTTCAAGGAAATGTAGAGCGGTGCGATATAAGCTTTATCGAACACGAGGCGCTGTTCCAACTGCTTATAGGTCTCTTTGTACTGTTCGGGCGTTTCCGTTGCGGCCTTGTCAATTAGCTTATCGATTTCGGGATCGGATAAAATGCTGTAGTCCCCCCCGGTTTTGAACAGGGATCTGACCGCGTAATCGGGATTCCCCGTTACCGTCGTCCAGCTCGAATGGGCGATATCGAAATTTCCGGCGTCCTGCTGAGCCTTATAACTGCCGTAGTCCGGCTGAATGTTGAGTTTGACGTTAAATCCGTTTTTGGTTAACTGATCCCGGATGATATTCAGATCCGATTCATTGGAGCTCATGCCCAGCAGCTCAATGTCAACGGGGGACGAGTCGGTGACCGCCTCCGTTTCCGCGTCTTTCGGTTTGTTTGCGACATCGGACTTGGTTTGGACCGAGCATCCGCCGGCGATCAGGGCGACGGTCATCAATAAGGCTAACATCAGATTTTTCTTCATAAGCGGTGGTTCCTCCTCACACTTCTAATTTTTATATGAATTCATTTTTCATGGGGAAAAATGAAAAGCATCCGGACGGATCGAGCTAAATCAAGTTAAACTAGGCGGTCGATGTCGATAACCCGGCTTCAGCCGAGTTTTGGATCCAGTGCGTCCCTTAGGCCGTCTCCGAAAAAGTTGAAGGCCAGAACCAGGCCGATGATCGCCAGCCCGGGATAAACCGCCAGATAGGAGTGGGACTCCAGATAAGTGCTGCCGAGTTTCAGAATGTGGCCCCATTCCGGAATATGCGGTTCAACGCCGAGCCCCAGAAAGCTGAGACTGCTGGTTGAAATGACGGCGGACCCGATGGTCAGGGTAGCCTTGACGATCATGGGGGCGAGGGAGTTGGGAACGATATGCTTAAAGATGATCACCCGGTCGCCGGTGCCCAGAGCCCTCGCCGCTTCGACATATTCCAGAGTGGAGACGAGCATGACGTTGGCGCGCATCGTCCTGGCATAGGTCGGAATCGAGCCGATGCTCAGGGCCAGAATCAGGTTGACCGTGTTGGCTCCAAAAGCGGCGATAATCGCAATGGCGAGCAGAATGCCCGGAATAGAGTACAGCACATCCAGACAGCGCATGATGATATTGTCCGTATGCCGCCCGTAATACCCGGAGACGGCCCCTAAAATCCCGCCGACCACGACGGGGATGGCGGTGGAAATCAGGCCGACGATCAAGGAGATCCTCGCTCCGAATACAATCCGGGAGAAGAGACACCGGCCGAAATTATCCGTCCCGAGCGGGTAAGTCAAACTCGGATGCTGCAGTATCGCGGCGTAATTGTTCTCCGTCGCCATGGCGTAGTCAAACGTAAAATAGCTGCAAATCGACAGGGAGAACAGAAATACGATGAAGAACATGCCGAGCATCGCGGTTGAATTGGCGACGAGCTTTTCCCAGATTTCCTCCCATTTGCCCCGTGAAAAGCCTCCGGCGTTGCGGACTCGAAGCAGGAGCTGCACCCCGAGCAGAAGAGCGAACAAATTGCCCGTCAGGGAGCTCAGCATGAGCAGGCCGGCGGGCCATACAAGCCACGCGGGCGATTGCTCGCCGCCGGCGTACTTGGCGACGATCAGCAGAGACGCGAAGTGAACCAGGGACACCGCGACCAAGCCGATCATGGCGGGAAGAAAGGTGTCCGATACGTAGGGCTTAAACAGGTTCAGGGCGGAGATCGCGATCACGAACAAGCCGGTCAAAAAGGAATAGACGGCCAGCGTGTATTCCGTGTTTTTGCGCTCCTTCACCAAATGAAAGGCCGTTACGGCGGTAAACAAATTCCCCCCGAGCAGGCTGATCAGCTGAATAAACCCGAGCGCTCGCGTCGATCGACGCAGGCTCCCCCGCCGCAGAAGATCCCTTCGGATGCACAAAATGATGACAGCCTGAAGCGCAGTGAAGAACAAGTAGGCCAAGGATAGGATAAGTCCCGGCAATTTAAGGCTCCGGTTCGAAACATCATAGCTGTTTGCCAGCAGTATCCCCGTCAAGATCAAGGACGCTATGCCGGAGAAGACCGCATCCCTGTACTCCGGAGATAGTTTCAAGCTTGTATTGGTCATGGTTTCACCTGCTTTACTGTTGTTTCATCTTGGTTCGGATACGCGGATCGGTAAAGGCGTACAAGATATCGACGATGACATTGACCAGTGAAATCGTAATGGCCGTGTATATCACGCCGCCCAAAATACTGGGAATATCGGGGATGAACTGTTTGTCCACGATATAGCTGCCGATCCCGCTGATATTGAATACTTTTTCCGTCACGGCCGAGCCGCCCAGCATCCCCCCGAACTGCAGGCCGATCACGGTGACGACGGGGATGACGCCATTGCGTGCCGCATGTTTTAACAGAACTTGCCGCCTGCCGAGACCCTTAGCCTTGGCCGTAAGAATATAGTCCTCATGAATGACCTCAAGCATGGAGGAGCGGGTCATGCGGGCGACCGCGGCGGTGAGCCCCGTTCCAAGCACGATGGTCGGCATGATATAAGACAGCGCGTTTTGCGGATTGAAGGTGGCCGGGAGCCAATCGAGCTTGATCGAGAAATTCAAAATAAAGATGAGCCCCTGCCAGAAATTCGGGATCGATAAGCCGATCAACGCGATAAACATGAAGGAGTAGTCCCAGAAGGAATTTCGTTTGGCCGCCGCCAGGATCCCGGCGGGTACGGCGATCAATACGGCGAAGACCAGCGAAATAAGCGTCAGCGTAAGCGTAACGGGAAACTTGCGCGCGATGGTCGCCGTGACCTGCTCGTTGCCCGAGAACGATTTGCCCAGATCGAAGGTAACGATACCCTTCAAGGTGTTCCAAAGTTGGGCAAGGTACGATTGATCGAGACCGTATATTTCGTTGAAATGCCGGATTTGTTCCTCCGTGGCCGTCTCTCCGAGAATGTTCGCGGCGGGGTTCATGGGCGAAAGGTGAAGCAGGGTAAACACCAGTACCGAAACCCCCAAGATGACGAACAGGCTCATAACCAATCGGTCAAATACGAATTTGAGATAAGGCTGACTGTGCAAAAAGATCCATATGTACATCAGAATCCCGGGAATTAACGTAAGGACCAGAAATACCGGGTTATTCAACAGGCTTTGAAAAGTGTGAAAATAACCCTCTCGCGTCAGGTTCTTCCTCGCAAGCCTAGCTTCGGTTTCTTCCCGGACCTGTTGGAGAAACAGCTCATGGGAAATCTTCTCGGCTTCCCGCATCGTCCGATCCCGGCTGACCGTCCGTCCGAAGAAACGATGTTTCCGTTCCAGTTGATCGACGGCCTCCGCTTTAAGTTTGGCTTTGAGCCCCAAGGCAAGCAGCTCGTTTTCGGTCTCTTTTCGCAGCGCATTATAGGGATCACGGCGCCTGCGGTATAAGAATAAGCCGAGCACATAAAGAGCAACCGGAGCGCCCAGCACCAGCAACAGGTATTTGGACGCGGGAGTCAGGGTCATTTTTTTGAAGGCGGTGCCGGCACGGCGCGATAACCTGGAATTTTTTCGAATGGGAATTTGGGGTTCTTTCGCGATTTCCAAGGCTTACAGGCCTCCTCATTTGTCAATAATTGCATTATTCCGATCGATATAGTATATATTATTTTAGGGTGTTTTTTATGTCAATTACTAAATTTGCTTCAAAATTATAGAATTGTAGAATTGGCAGGTGTGACCATGGAACCGTTATTGCAAGTTCGAGGGTTATCCGTATCCTTCCGAAACCGGCATCAAGAAACGGAAGCCGTCCGGGGCGTCAGCTTTGAAGTGGGGAAGGGAGAGACGTTGGGGATCGTGGGCGAATCCGGGAGCGGCAAGAGCGTGACCGCCCGGGCGATTATGCGGTTGTTATCCTCCGCAAATTCGGAAATTAAAGAGGGACAGATTCTGTTTATGGGGAAAAATTTGGCCGAGTACTCGGAAAAAGAGATGGAGAGCATCCGGGGACGGGATATGGGCATGATCTTCCAGGATCCGATGACTTCGTTGAATCCGACGATGAAAATCGGTGAACAGATTTCCGAAAGCTTGATAAAACACCGGAATCTGTCGGCGAAAGAAGCCAGACAACAGGCGCTCGAAATGCTGAATTGGGTGGGAATCGGGGACAGTGAGACGAGGTTTGATCAATATCCCCATGAATTCTCCGGGGGGATGCGCCAGCGCGTCATGATTGCGATCGCCCTGGCCTGCCGCCCGGCATTGCTGATCGCGGACGAGCCGACCACGGCCCTCGATGTGACGATCCAAGCGCAAATCCTCGACCTGATGAAGAACATGCAGCAGCGTTTGGGTACCTCGATCATCCTGATTACGCATGACTTCGGGGTGGTCGCCGGGATGTGCGACCGCGTCGTGGTCATGAAGGAGGGGGTGGTGGTCGAGACGGGAACAACGGAGCGCATTTTTGAGCATCCGTCCCATCCGTACACCCGGAAGCTGCTCCATGCTTTGCCCCGCCTGAATGAGCCGAAGAAGGCGAAACCCGCCCCGATCCGCCGGGAAAACGCGGAGCCGGACGTACCGCTGATCGAGGTGAAATCGCTCAAGCAGTATTTCGATCTTGGGCGCGGCAGGGTGCTGAAGGCGGTCGACGATATCAGTTTCTCCATCCGAGAGGGGGAAACGTTGGGGGTGGTGGGTGAGTCCGGCAGCGGTAAATCCACGACCGGGCGCGCCATCCTCCGCCTTCACCAGCCGACGGGCGGGGAGATCCTTTACCGCGGAATGGCGATAAACCGGATGACGCGGGCGGAGATGAAGACGCTGCGGCGCGATATGCAGATTATTTTTCAGGATCCGTACGCTTCTTTGAATCCTCGTCTTAAGGTATTGGACATTATCGGGGAGGCGCTGGACGTACATAAGCTGGCCGGGAGCCGGGCAGAACGGAGAAAGCGGGTGGAGGAGCTTCTGGATCAGGTCGGTCTGAATCCTTCCAGTGCGGAACGCTATCCCCACGAATTCTCCGGGGGACAGAGGCAAAGGATTGGGATTGCCCGGGCGCTGGCTGTGAATCCCAAGTTTATTGTCTGCGATGAACCCCTCTCCGCGCTCGACGTTTCGATTCAGTCGCAGATCGTACAACTGCTGGAGGAGCTTCAGCGGCGGCTCGGGCTGACGTATTTGTTCATCGCACACGATCTGTCCATGGTCAAGCATATCAGTGATCGCGTTGCCGTGATGTACCGGGGGAGAATCGTGGAGCTGGCGGAGAGCGAGGAGCTGTACTCCAATCCGCTGCATGCTTATACGAAGTCGCTGCTTTCGGCCATCCCCCTTCCCGACCCTAAATCCGAGGCTCTGAAGAGAAGAGACCCTCTGCGGGAGTTCTCGGGAGAAGACCTCTACAAGGTGGAGCGTGCCCGCTTGCAGGAGATCGTTCCCGGGCATTGGGTGGCCGTTGCGGAGCCTGGTGCATGAGGGAGCTTTATTTGTGAAAATTAATAGCAAGGCTTAAGCGGCCCGAGGATCATGTCTAAGGGAAATAATAGCCGCTATTCCCGCACAAAAGGCCGGTTTTAAAATCTAACGGAAATAGCAGCCGCTATTTAAGCGATCATCGACCATTTTGATGGAAATGGAGGGGAATAGGCGCTAATACGTCCGTTAGATTGCGGAAAGAGCGCTTTTTGCCGATATAGCGGCTATAGCGTCCGTTAGATTTTTGGTTTCATGGCTCGTTTTGAAACTTTCCCCTGGTGAAATCCGTCTATAGGAAGTAGACTGTAAAAAATTCTCAGGGGAAAGTAAGGGATGAGAGTCAATGCAAAACAAACTGTATTTAAAATGTTTGCTACTGTTTGGGCTGGTCCTGTCCTCGGCCGCCAGCTTATTTACGGTTTCCGCTTCCGCGGCGTCCGATGAAGGCTGGCAGATTGAGCCGGTCTTTACCGATAAACAAACGGGACGGGACTACTATAACGCTAGAACCTGGAGAAACGGTTCGATGGAAGGCCGGGTACTGTTTGTTGATAAGGAAGGAAGCTGGCGCGCTTTGCCTGAAAAGTACGTGGATATTTTTCCCGATGAGCGATCCGGCAGGTTGTATTTGGGACAAAATCAGGTGCAAAAGGGCTTGATAACGAATTTCTATGACCCTTCTACCGATCGGGTGACCCGTCAGCGTGTATACGAATCTTCCCCGGACGGCAAGTACGGTATTTCTTTGGAAAAGTCCTACCTCAGCAGCCAGCTAAGAAATAACTACACGCTTTATATTAAAAATATGCAAACCGGAGAGTCGCGAAAATGGCATGAAACCTCGAAGTCCATGTGGTACCTATGGCTTCCCGATAACCGGTTGTTGGTGCAATGGTACAGTGAATCGGAGAAGCAAAGCGAAATCGTGATCCTCAATCCGGCTACGGACAAGGTGGAGCGGGTTGCCTTGGCCAAGATGGAGGCTTACGACGCCAAAGGAAACCGGCTGCTTATTTCCTATAACGAGCCTACACGAAAATCCTATGTCTTGAATTTGGCCGACCGACGAGTACACAAGGCGGGGCAAGCGGAAATCGAATCGTTTTACAAGAATACGGAACCTCTTCCTGTGACGAAGACGGTCGTCCCGGCAAAACGTGAACCGAATATCGATCCCGCGGAGATTCCGGCTATTGAGGTACAAGAAGAAACGGTTTATGAAGCGAGCATAACGGTGGATGGCCGCACCATTTTGCTCCCTTATGGTTACACCGACGTGAATAACAACACATGGCTTCCGTTGACTCCGCTAGCGGAGGCCTTGGGGGGAAAGGTAGAGAAGGAGAAGTCATCCGGATTTCAATTTGATGTCGGCGGAAAAAAATATACGCTTAACGAGAGCAACAGTGAGATCGTATTCGACCGTCTTCATGTAAGCATTAAAACGCTGCGCCAGTTCGGATTGTCGGTGGAGCAATTCCGGTGGATTACGCCTAAACATTAAAAGACATTTAACGTCCATGAGTAGTCCTCGATCATGTCGAGAATTCAATGCTGATGGAGGTCGGGATATGCTGGTGGGAGACGCCGTATGACATCCTGTCATGTACACATAGGCTCTTTAAAGTAAAAGAAAAGGCTGCCCTTAGGGCAGCCTTTTCAGGTTACAAAGAGAATTCAGGGGCGGTGCGAACCGCAGAACCGCGGCTTAGTTATTCCCTTGAATCATCTGGCGCAATACGGTTTGCAGAATGCCGCCGTTATGGTAGTAGTCCACGTCGACCATGCTATCCAGACGCGCGGTGACCGGGAACTCGAACTGCGTGCCGTCCTGGCGCGTAGCGATGACGGTGAGCTGCTGCCCCGGCTTCACTTCATTGCTGAGGCCGACGATATCGAACACTTCGGTTCCGTCGATACCGAGGGTCTTCCAGCCGTGGCCTTCCTGGAACTGCAGCGGCAGAACGCCCATGCCGACCAGGTTGCTGCGGTGAATCCGCTCGAAGCTTTCGGCGATGACGGCTTTGACGCCGAGCAGATAGGTGCCTTTGGCCGCCCAGTCGCGGGAGCTGCCGGTGCCGTATTCTTTGCCGGCGATTACGACCAGGTTCTGTCCGTCGGCTTGATAGTTCATCGAAGCGTCGTAGATGGACATAACGCTGTCCGTC
This sequence comes from Paenibacillus faecis, assembly GCF_008084145.1. Classification (GTDB taxonomy): domain Bacteria; phylum Bacillota; class Bacilli; order Paenibacillales; family Paenibacillaceae; genus Fontibacillus; species Fontibacillus faecis. The sequence goes on from NZ_VSDO01000004.1 coordinate 836,036, forward strand.
GGCAGATGCTTCGTCACGCCGCCTTCCGTTCCCGGAGCCACCTGGTTGCGGATCCGGATGTTGGCGAACGTGCCGCGCATCATGACTTCATGGTTCCCCCGGCGCGAGCCGTAGGAGTTGAAGTCCTTGCGGGCGACGCCGCGGTCGCTCAGGTAGATGCCGGCCGGACTGGTCGGCGAGATGTTGCCTGCCGGCGAGATATGGTCCGTCGTGACGGAATCGCCGAGCAAGGCCAGCACGCGAGCGCTGCGGATATCGGCGATATCCTGCAGGCCGTCTCCGAGCTTCTCAAAGAATGGCGGATTCTGAATGTACGTTGATTTCCCGTCCCATTCGTACAGTTCGCCTTCCGGTACCGGAATGGCGTTCCAGCGCTCGTTCTGCGTAAATACGTTCTCGTATTTGGCGCGGAACATTTCCGGGCTGACGGACAGGCCGATCGCTTCCTTGATTTCCGCGGAAGAAGGCCAGATGTCCTTCAGATATACCGGCTGATCGTTCTGGTCATAGCCCAGCGGATCGTTTTGCAGGTCGATATTGACCGTACCGGCCAGGGCGTAGGCCACAACGAGCGGCGGCGAAGCGAGATAGTTCGCTTTGACCTGCGCATGAACGCGGCCTTCAAAGTTGCGGTTCCCGGACAGGACGGCCGCCACGGTCATATCGTTTTCGGCGATGGCCGCGCTGACTTCGTCCGGCAGCGGACCCGAGTTGCCGATACAGGTGGCGCAGCCGTAGCCGGCGACGTGGAACCCGAGCGCTTCCAGCGGCTCGATGAGCCCGGCTTTCGCCAGGTATTCGGTAACGACCAGGGAGCCCGGCGTCAAGCTGCTCTTGACGTAGCCCGGCTTCTTGAGACCGCGTTCCACGGCTTTTTTCGCCAGCAGGCCGGCTCCCAGCATAACGCTCGGGTTCGAGGTGTTCGTACAGCTCGTAATCGCCGCAATAACAACGGCGCCCGTCGACAGCACGCTGGTCTCGCCGTTCGGATGCTTCACGGGCACTTTCTGCTCGATCTTCTCGTCGCTCAGTCCGTATCCGCCCTTGTCCACCGGCGTCCGGATGATGCTGTTGAAGCTGTCCTTCATCTCGGTCAGCTCAATCCGGTCCTGCGGCCGCTTCGGTCCAGCCAAGCTTGGTACGACGGAGGCCAGATCCAGCTCGATGAGATCGCTGAATTCCGGATCTTCGGTTTCGCTCGTGCGGAACATGCCCTGCGCTTTGTAATAAGCTTCAACCAGCGCGATTTGTTCCTCGGAGCGGCCCGTGCTGCGCAGGTAAGCCAGCGTTTCCTGATCGACGGGGAAATAACCGATCGTCGCGCCGTATTCCGGGGCCATGTTGGCTACCGTTGCGCGGTCCGCCAGGCTGATGTTGGCCAGCCCCGGCCCGTAGAATTCGACGAACTTGCCGACAACGCCCTTCTTGCGCAGCATTTGTGTAACGGTAAGGGCGAGGTCGGTCGCCGTAGCGCCTTCCGTCAGGCTGCCGGTCAGCTTGAAGCCGATAACTTCCGGCGTAACGAAATACAGCGGCTGTCCCAGCATGCCCGCTTCGGCTTCGATACCGCCGACCCCCCAGCCGACGACGCCGAGGCCGTTGATCATCGTCGTATGGGAATCCGTTCCGACGAGAGAGTCCGGGAAGACGACCGTTTCACCGTCGACCGTCTTGGTTGCGGCAACGGAAGCGAGATACTCCAGGTTAACCTGGTGTACGATCCCGGTTGCCGGCGGAACGGCGCGGAAGTTGTTGAACGCGGTTTGCGCCCAGCGCAAAAACCGGTAGCGTTCCTCATTGCGTTCGAATTCAACGTTCATATTGTATTCCAGCGCTTCCGGCGTACCGAAAGCGTCGACCATCACCGAGTGGTCGATGACCAGGTCTACGGGAACGAGCGGGTTGATCTGTTTCGGATCCCCGCCGGCTTTCTTCACGGTGTCGCGCATGGCGGCAAGATCGACGACGACCGGAACCCCCGTGAAGTCCTGCAGGACGATACGCGCGGGAATGAACGGAATCTCCTTATTCTCATCTCGGCCTTCGCTCCAGCCGGCGATTTGCTTAACATGTTCTTCCGTGATGGCTCTTCCGTCAAACTGACGGACGGCAGCCTCAAGCAGCACTTTAATGGAAAACGGCAGTTTGCCGATCTTTCCGAGTCCTTGCTGCTCCAACGCTTGCAGGTCATAATAGCGGTAGCTCTTGCCGCCGACTTCAAGCGTCCGGCTGCTGGAGAAAAAATCATTCTTTGGCATGGTTGGACCTCCTTGTTTCACTAGATGAAACACAATTTCAAAAACTCACTACATTAAGTATACCGTCCTCCTGCCGACGAGTAAAGAACTTTTTGTTCCCATTCAAGCTGCCGATTTGGCGCAGCGGTGCGCGTGTATAGGCTTTCAGCACATACTCGGCCCCCGGGGGTCATATACTTTCCGTAGTGGGAAATCCGCAGGGAAATGGAAGCAGGACAAGGGAGTCTGTATTTTGATAGCAATAGATCCGAGGAGGAGACCGGACCATGGCGGAGGATTGGAAAAAAACATTGTCCCTTTATGTGAATCAAAGCAACCAGGATGAGGTGGATTACCGGATGCGGGCGGATCACACCTTGATTACGGACCTGGATTATTTGCTCCGCCGCGGGGAGCAGAAGCGAAAATTGGACGAATGGTACCGGGCTCGCGGCGCCGTGCCGCTCCGGTGCGAAACCCGGGCCCGGCTGCTTCGCGAAATCGAGCGCCGTGAGGGGGAGATGGAAGTCGAGCTGCTCCTGGCCCGTAAAATGGATTACGAAAAAGGCGGCGCCCGCCATCAGGAGGAACGGATCGTCAAACAGCGGCTAACCTTGCAGCGGGAAGGGGAGAGCTGGAGCGTTACGCGGGTCTTTCAACCCGTACCCGAAAGGAGCGCGCCTCCGGTTTTACCCGGTGCGGAAGAGGGGAGGAACTACCGGCAGCAGGGGGAGGCGGGCCGTTCGCCGAGGCCTTTTTTGAACCGGGACATCCTTGGCGGCGGAGGGCTTCGGAGCAATCCCTATCGGCGCGAGGACGCAGTTTTGTATGCGGATCGCTGGTGGGACGGTTTTAACCCCGAATTTGCCGCGTTCGAAGTCGATTGCACCAATTACATCTCCCAGTGCCTCTTTGCAGGGGGAGCCCCGATAAACTATACTGGAAAAAGAGAATCGGGCTGGTGGTACAAGGGATATCTCGGGGGCCGGGAGGCCTGGAGCTACAGCTGGTCGGTGGCCAATGCCCTGGAACGTTATTTGACGCACAGCGACGCCGGACTTCGGGCGGAGCTCGTAAGCAGGCCGGAGCAGCTCCAGCTTGGCGACGTGATCATTTACGATTGGGACGGCGACGGAGCTTATCAGCACAGCACTATCGTCACCGCCTTTGACGCGGGGGGAATGCCGCTGGTGAACGCCCACACCGTGCCAAGCAAGCACAGGTATTGGGATTATCGGGATTCCTACGCCTGGACCGAGAATACCGTTTATCGTTTTTTCCATATTGCCGACAGGTTCTGACCATACTAAGGGGTGAGGTAAACGACCCTTACCATATTTGAAAAGAGGTTGCACATGGGACAGGAAAAATTGACCGTAGGGCTGATTTACGGCGGAAAATCGGGGGAGCATGAAGTTTCGCTGCAAACGGCGTTCGCGGTTTCCAAAGCGTTTGATTACGCGAAATACGAATTGCTTCCTTTTTATATTACGAAGCGGGGCGAGTGGAGAGTCGGCGGCAAGCTGGACGCTCCTTTTGCCGCGCTCGAAGAGCTGAAGCTGGAGCGGGCCGCCGGGGGTACGGCGGAAGCGATCAATTTATTGTTTAGCGGGCTGGCCGAGGGGAAGCCGGCGATCGACGTCGCTTTTCCGCTGCTGCACGGAACCAACGGGGAAGACGGTACGATCCAGGGATTGTTCGAGATGGCGAACCTTCCTTATGTTGGAGCCGGCGTGCTCGCTTCGGCGGCGGGGATGGACAAAGTCATCATGAAGAAGCTGTTCGCCGAGGCGGGGCTCGAGCAGTGTAAGTACTGTTACTTCACCGCTGCCGAATGGGAACGCAGCAGTCATGTCCTCCTCCAGGGCATGGAAGAGAAGCTGGGGTACCCTTGCTTTGTCAAACCGGCAAATCTCGGTTCCAGCGTCGGGATTTCCAAGGCAAGAACGCGGGAAGAACTGCTGGGGGCCGTTGCGAATGCCTTCCGTTACGACGTCAAGGTTATTGTCGAAGAGTTCGTGGACGCCCGCGAGGTGGAGGTCGGCGTACTGGGCAATGACGAGCCGATCGCTTCCGTACCGGGAGAAATCGTCTCCTCCGGTGAATACTACGATTACCAGGCGAAGTATCTCGACGGCAAATCGCAGATGCTGATTCCCGCTCCATTGGATACGGAGATCGCGGAACGCGTCCGCGACCTCGCCGTCAAAGCGTTCAAGGCGATCGCCGGAAACGGACTGTGCCGGGCGGATTTTTTCCTGACGAAATCCGGCAACCGTCTGTTGGTCAATGAAGTGAATACGATGCCCGGATTTACCCCGTTCAGCATGTATCCGCTGCTTTGGCGCGAAACCGGGGTCTCCTACGAAGCGCTGCTTGACCGCTTGATCGGACTCGCGCTGGAACGGTACGAGATGCGGCAGAACCTCGACTTCGAGAACGGGGTCGTATAGGCGACAAACTAAATCACCACGTCAGACTCCCAAAGCGAAAGGATGAATAGACGATGGGTTTTCAAACGGAATTCAACTCGGTGTGCAAGTTTAAGAGCGAGCAGGAGCTATACGAACTGCTGGAGTACGGCCGCGGCAAAATGCTAAAGCAAGGTTTGCGCGTATTTCCCACCGGGCAAAAGGTGATCGCCTACACTCCCGCCAACAAGGCGGTGGCGATCGTTAAGATAACGGCCTGTGTGGCCGAGATCAATTTCAACGGGGAAGAAGTCACTTCGGTGGAGCTGCAGCTCATCAGACCGCTGACGGAAGAGGAGTCCGCCGTCCAGACGGCGCTGGCTTACGAAATGTTCTTCGGGGAAGCCGAATCGCGGTGATCGTACGGTTCGGTTATGTCGCGATGTCCACGGTCGTAGCGAATGCTTCTCCCTCCAAGACGATGACGTTCAAAACGTTTAGCAACCTGCTGGACCGTGAGGCCGCCGTTCGCAAGCTCGAGTCGATTGCTGCGGAAAATCTGCACAACACGCTGCGGCTGTTGCGTCATAACGTGGCCCACGATATCATGGTGTACCGTTTTTCCTCCAAGCTCATTCCGTTGGCGACGCATGAGGCGCTTGCGGATTGGGATCCCTTTCCGGCATTGGAGCAATCCTTCGCCGAGGTGGGGGAGTTTGTAAAAAAGCACGGCATCCGCGTCTCTTTCCATCCCGATCATTTCACGGTGTTCAGCACCCCTCGGCCGGAAGTGCTGGCTAGCTCGCTTCGCGATATGGCGTACCATGTCGGCATGCTGGAAGCGATGGGCCTGGACGGGCGGGCCAAGAACAACATTCACGTCGGGGGCGCTTACGGGGACAAGTTGTCCGCGGGAGAGCGGTTCAAGGAGAACGCGGCGGCCCTGCCGGATCGAATGAAGGAAAGGTTGACGCTCGAAAACGACGACAAAACCTTCAACGCCCCGGAGACGCTGGCCATAGCGGAAGCGCTGGGACTGCCGATGGTTCTGGATATCCACCACCAGTGGGTGAACAACGAGGGGGAGGATCCGGCGGAGCTGTGGCCTCGAATCAAGCGGACTTGGACAAGTTCTTACGCGCAGGCGGGCTCACCCGAGGACGATCCGCTGCCCCCGAAGATCCACGCCTCCAGCCCCAAGAGTGTGAGCGATCCGCGGGGACACGCGGATCATGTGGCTGTCGGGCCGCTGCTGGATTTTCTGCGCAAGATCGCGAGCGGCACGGACCGCGTCGACGTCATGCTTGAAGCGAAGCTCAAGGACGGGGCTTTGTTCGCTCTAATGGAGGAGCTGGCCCGCCATGAAGGCGACGGGGTGGAAATTCTGAATGGAGCCAGCGTACGAATCAGGCCGTAAGTCTTTAGCTTACGGCCTTGAAAATGTTGGGCAAATAAGGTAAGTTGGACACAAAGAAGCCGGACGTATTTTGATGAGGAGGTCTTTTATTCATGGGAGAATTGTTGGCGGGAAAAAATATCGTCGTCATGGGCGTGGCCAATGACCGCAGCATTGCCTGGGCGATCGCCCAGAGCCTGGCGGAGCAGGGGGCTCGCCTCGCCTTTACATATGAGAGCGAACGCGTGGAAGGACGGGTGCGCAAGCTGGCGGAAAGCATACCGAATTCGCTGATCCTGCCCTGCAACGTGACGGCCGACGAGGATATCGATAAACTGGCCGACACGCTGCGTACGGAATTCGGGGTACTGCACGGGCTGGTTCACAGCATCGCGTTCGCCAAAGCGGAGGATTTGGCGGGCGAGTTTCAGGACACTTCGCGCGAAGGGTTTGCCCTCGCCAACGATATCAGCGTCTATTCCCTGGTCGCCGTGTCGAAGCGGCTGTCTCCGCTTATGACCGAAGGCGGAAGCGTTATGACGATGACCTATATGGGCTCGGAGCGCGTGATGCGCAATTATAATGTCATGGGCGTCGCGAAGGCGGCATTGGAGTCCTCCGTCCGCTATTTGGCCAACGACCTGGGCCCCCGGAACATCCGGGTAAACGCCATTTCCGCCGGTCCGATCCGTACGCTGGCGGCAAAAGGCATCAGCGATTTCAACTCTATTTTGAAACAGGTGGAAGAGAAGGCGCCGCTCCGCAAGACGACGGACGCCGCGGAAGTCGGGGATACCGCGATGTTCCTGCTCAGCCACTTGTCCCGCGGTATAACCGGTGAAGTGATTTACGTGGATGGCGGGTATAATATCGTAGGGGCTTAACCGAGACTTTAAAATGACAAGAAGTTCGTTCCCGGGCGGCTGAGGCCAGCCTTGCCGGGGCGGACTTTTTATATAATGGAAGACACTTCGGACATGGCCCTTTTATGGCGGAAGGTCGGAAAAAGGCGCAACTTTGCAACCCTACCGGCGTATATTTTTAAAAAGGGAAATTTTAGAAGATTTATAGAGTCGTTGCACCGGTCTTATAGATTATTGAAGAAAGTAGTGTGAAACCATTGGAATCGAAACCTAGTATTCCTTATGTTGTAGGCAGCAAAAGTCCGATGGCGGTGGCGATCAATAGCGCCGCGAAAGCGGGGGAATGGATCAAAAGCCGTGTCGGTTCGGTGAAGGATCTGAGCACGAAATATTCGCCGCAGGATTTGGTCACCGATGTGGACAAGGGCGCGGAAACGATGATCCGCAAGCTGATCCTGACCCATTTTCCGGACCATGACATTCTGGGGGAAGAAGGCGTGGCCCCCGGAGCGGAGGCTTCGGCTGCCGCTGTAACGGCAGCGAAGAAATCCGAGTACTTATGGATTATCGACCCTGTGGACGGAACGACCAATTTCGTGCAGGGATTCCCGTTTTTTTGCGTATCCATCGCATTGGCATACAAGGGTGAGGTCATTATCGGGGTCATATACGACCCGATGCGGGACGAAATGTTTGTGGCCGAAAAAGGCAAGGGCGCTTATATGCACGGCAATCCCACACGAGTCTCGAAGGAGGCGCTCCTGGCCGACAGCGTCATCGCGATCGGCTTCAATCCGGACCGCGAAGTGGCCGCCCCCATCAATCTGAAGGGGATCACGGCGCTGGCCGACCGGGCACGGAGCCTGCGGGCCGGAGGATCGGCCGCCCTGCACCTGGCCTATGTCGCGGCCGGCCGGCTGAGCGGCTATTACGAGGTAAACCTCAACGCCTGGGATACGGCGGCCGGCGCGCTGCTCGTCACCGAGTCGGGAGGAATAGTGACGGATACCGCGGGCAACCCTTATGACATTGGAGTCCGCAATCTGATCGCCAGCAACGGTAAAATTCAGCAGCAGCTGCTTGATGTCGTTTCGGCTGCGGGGGCAACGGGATTGTAGCAGGAACCCGGTTCCCATACTCTATACTCTATTTTCCGGAAGGAGTGTCATCTGATGAGCGATAACAAAGAACTGGAAAGAGAGCTTAGCGAGATGCTGACGGAACAAGAAATCGGGAGCGAGGAAGAACGCAAAAGGGAAGAGCGGAGAAGGTTGTCGCCCAGATACGAGATTCGCATCCAGACGAATTTAGACCCGATTGTGGAGGAAACCCGAAAGTACCGGAGTATGGCCAAGGAAGTCGACGGGCGGTATGACGATTACATGAAGAGAGCAGCGCAGACGGGGAAAGAGCAGACGGAGAAGTAACGTTTCGGCCCCGGCGCTAAGTTTACCAAAGGAACGCCCCGACTTGTTTCGGGGTGTTTTCTTTGAGCCCCGTTCCCTTTGGGACAGCTGGGCAGGTGAATAACGGCCTTTTGGGGCGCGATATCGTCGAATTCGGCTTATCAGTGTGAAATAACCCACTCGCGTTGCATTCAACTCGAGCAAATTTGTCAGCGGCCAACTCCGTTTGGAGGTAGGGCAGGTGAATAAGGGGCTTTTAAGCACTCGCGTTGCATTAATTCGAAGGGTCTAATGGCCGTAACCGTCTCCCTTAGAAGCCGGGCGGGTGGATAAGGGCTTTTTGAGGCGTTATTTTGTCGAATTTGGCCCTTCGAGGTGAAATAGAGGTCATTTGGGGCCTTATTTTAGAGAAAGTCGGGCAAAAACCGGATTTTTGAGCTCGCACCAGAGAAATAGGGCCCCTTTTGACCGCTATTCTTCCCGAAAAAGCGAATCTGGGCGAAATAGCGGCCCAAAACGCCGCTATTATGACGGGCGGCAAGAGAGAGTGCGGACAGGCAGCATCATATCAGTTTTAATGCAACGCTAGTGGAATTAGCAGTGTTTTAAGGTCTTATTTTAAGAAAAAGAGAGCCCAAAACTTGATTGCTGAACCCTGGAGAAGGAAATAAGACCGCCCTTTTGGACCGCTATTTCGGCGGCCGGCTTTGGGTATTTTTAACGGGGAGGGGGTCCCCTCCGCTACTGAATACGTTTGTTTGCAACAAAACGATTGGAATCAATGGGGAAAGAGGAACCATGCAATGAAGAGTTATACGGATTCAAAAAAAGGAAGACACAGGCTGCTTGCCGCTACGCTTGCGGCCGCGGTGCTGTTCGGCGGATGCGGAACTTCCGCTCTGGCGGCGGCGCCGGTAGACGGAGCGGGTGAAGGACCGATACTGAGGCAGGCGGTTTCCGAAGCCAAACAACAACGGCTTATCGTCGCGCTCGGCGATTCGATCACGGCCGGTTATGAACCGGGCATGACGGAAGATTCGGAGCCTTACGGATATGTGGAACGCCTGAGGGAACAAGCGCTGTATCACGGTCGTGCGGAAGCGGTCAACTATGGGATTCTCGGCCTGACGACAAGCGGATTGCTGAATTATTTGACGGCGATCCAGAAAGGGCAGGCGGTTTCGGCCGACCAAATCCAGCAGGGTTTGCCGGATCCGCGGGCGTCTGCCCTGTTCTCGAACATCGCCGAGACGAAAGCCCGGGTGGAGCAGGCGGACATCATTACCATAACGATCGGCGGCAATGATATCCTGGCGCTGATGGACAAAGCCGGGGATATGACGGAAGCGGAGCTGAAGGCCGAAGCGGCCGCCGTATTGGCGGAATATGGGGCGAATATGGAGAAGGCCGTAACGCTTTTGGCGGAGATGAATCCGCGGGCCCAAATCATTTTGGCCGACCAGTATCAGCCGGTCCCGAAACTGGCCGGGGCGGCCCTTTACCGGGAACTGCAAAAGGTTGCCGGCACGTTCACCTCGCAGGTGGACGAACTGGTGGCCCGGTTTACCGCTGCGGGCATAAATATAAAAGCGGCCCATGTGGCTAAAGCTTTTGCCGGGAAGGAACTGTTCCTCACCCATATTTACAAGGAAGATGTCCATCCGACTCAGGCCGGTTACGAAACGATAGCCAAAGTGATGGCGGAGAGTATCTGGGGAGAATACCGGAAGAGCTCCTCCCAAACCGGCAAAAGGGAAATATCTATCGTGATTAAGGGACAAGAACTGTTGACGCCATATCCGCCCGTGGTGAACAACGGACAAACTTTCGTCGCTTTGAAAGATATTACGGATGCCATCGGCGGCCAATCGCGCTGGAATGCCAAAACGCGAACCGCGACAGTCACCTATGAGGGGCGAACGGTCGGCATCCCGATCGGCGCGAAGGAAATCATCGCGAACGGGGCCCGCGTCGCCACGGCGTCTCCGGCCTTTCTGCACCAGGCGGGAAGCGAGCAAAAGGTTTATGCTCCGTTGGCCGTGCTCGTTTCCGGGATCGGACTGGATATCCAATACAGCGCAAAACTGAAGACGGTATTTATTAACTTATAATCCCGGTGGCTTGACGGCTGCTATCCGGAGCCGCACATAATCCGCGTGCCAGGAGCCGTCACGATAGAGCCGTTCCTCCGCCAAATCGGCGATTTTATGATAAACGATCCCCTTCTCGGCATCCCCGAAGCCGGACAAGAAAGGGCCGGCCGCAAATCCGTCCAGCCAATGAAACAAGCCTTCGCGGCTGTCGCCGAGCCGGGTGGGCCGGTCAAAATGCGCCGCAAAAGTAACGCGGAAGCCGGCCTCCTCCAGTAAGGCGCTGTATTCGCCGAGACTGGGGAAGTACCAGGGATTCAGCGTGCCGGCATCCAAGCCGTAATCGGTTCGCAGTACCTCGCTCAGGCATTCGACAATCACCTGAACATTGCCTTTGCCGCCCAATTCGGCGACGAAGCGGCCGCCGGGCTTGAGCGCCTGCCAAACGGAATCGGCTACCGCTGGCGCATTCTTCATCCAATGCAGGGCCGCATTGGAGAATACGGCATCCATCGGCTCGGGGAGCCGGAAACGCTCGGCGTTTCCGACCCGGAAGTCGAGGCCGGGATATTTCTGCCGCGCCTGGGCGATCATCGGCACCGATAAATCCATGCCGGTTACGTCGGCTCCGGCGTCGGCGATTTGTTGTGTCAGATCCCCGGTCCCGCAGCCCAGGTCAAGGATGCGCTCCCCCTTGCGGGGATTCAACAGCTCGACGACGCCCTTCCCGTACGCCGAGACAAAACCCAACTTGTCATCATATATCCCCGGCTGCCAAACTTGCTGTCCGCTCATGATGTCCCCCTCCTTAAAATTCGTGTTGAGTTTATTATGCGACACGCGGCTCAATTGCGGAAATATATAAATCGAATCGCAGTTATAGGTATTGTCTATTAAGTGTAAGATTCCTATTAAACAGGAGGTTCCCCTTCAACTTCGTAAAATCGCACATAAGCTCATTAGACATGGACATTCGGCAAACTCTGCCGTTCCGCTAAGCTGAATGGGTAAGCGGCTTTACTATGCAGAAGGAGAGGACGGAGCATGCCGAAAATCGCGGACAGATATTTGCACATCGATCCATGGAAGGTGGTGGAGGAAGGTTTTGACCGGGGACGAAACCGGGTGTCCGAATCTATTTTTTCACTGGGAAACGAATATATGGGGGTTAGGGGTTATCCGGAGGAGGGCTATAGCGGTGATTCGCTGCTCGGCAGCTATTTTAACGGGCTTTTTGAAGAAAGCCCCGTCACGGCCCATTACAAAGGGATCATCAAATCGCTGCGGTTTATGGTCAACGCGGTGGATTGGCTGCATACGCGGATTGAGCTGGACGGGGAGCCGCTGGATCTGGCGGAGAGCCGATTTAGCGGGTTTCGTCGCGAGCTGGATTTCCGCACCGGGATCTATATCCGGGAGTTCGTCTGGCATCTGGCCGGGGGAAAAGACCTGAAGCTCTCTTTTGAGCGTCTGGTCAGCATGAAGGTGAGCTATCTCGGTTGCCAGCGGATCACGTTTGAGCCGCTGAACTTTTCCGGTACGGTCAACGTGCGGACGGGCTTGGATTTCGCCGTCATTCATGAAGACCGGGAGCGCGGCTACTGGGAGGCGATAAAGGAAGGGGAAGAAAGCGGAATCGTGGCCATGCTGGGCCAAACGGCAACCACCGGCAACCGCCTGTTCTCCGCATTCCGCATTGAGGCACCGGACGCGCTGGAGAACAAGCCGGTCCAGAGTGACCGGTTTATCGGCCGGGATCTGGTGCTGAAGCTTACGCAAGGCGCTCGGACGGTGCTGGACAAACTCGTCGTCAACGTCGCCCAAAAGGACGGTTCCGCTACGGCCGATGCGGTTTGGCGAACGGGGATGGAACACGCCAAGCGGTACACGCGGGACGGTTATGATGCGGCGGCCGCGGAGCAGCGGGCGTATTGGGCCGGAGTCTGGGCGGATTCGGATATCGTGATCGAAGGGGATCCGGAAAATCAGCAGGGCATCCGCTTCTGTATTTTTCAGCTGTATCAGACCTACCACGGGGATAATCCCGGCTTCAACATCGGCGCGAAAGGTTTGACAGGGGAGGCTTACCGGGGACTGGCTTTTTGGGATACAGAATCGTACTGCCTGCCGTTCTATATTTTCAACAATCCGAAAGCGGCGAAAAGCCTGCTGGAATTCCGCTACAAAACGCTTCCCGAGGCGCTGAAACGGGCGAAAGAGCTGGACTGCGAAGGGGCGTTTTATCCGATCGCCACGATCGACGGAACCGAGAGCTGCGACCTGTGGCAGCATTCCAATTTGCAGCTTCATGTCGGCACGGCGGTGGCGTACGGGCTGCGCCATTATGTGAGCATGACCGGAGACAAAGCGTTTTTGTACGAAAAAGGCGCGGAAATGCTGATTCAAATCAGCCGCTTTTACGCTACGCGGGGGCAGTGGGGACAAAAGACTGGGCAATTCGGTTACTTCGGCGTCATGGGCCCGGATGAGTTCCAACTGATGGTCAACAACAACTGCTACATCAATTTCATGGCCAAAAAACTGTTCGAATACACGCTGGAGGTGTTGGATGAGCTGCAAAGCGAGTCTCCGGCGGCTTACGGCGAACTGGCGGTCCGGCTTGGCCTGACGGAGGAAGAGCAGGACGATTGGAGGAAGAAGGCCAAGCATATGAAAATTCCGCGGGATGACCGGACGGGAGTTTACGAGGAACATGACGGCTTTTTCGATCTGCCGCATCTTGATATCCAGTCCATTCCGGTCACGGAGTTTCCGCTGTATTCGCATTGGTCGTACGACCGGCTTTACCGCTATGACATGATCAAGCAGCCGGACGTGCTGATGTTTATGTTCCTGTACAGCGGCGAGTTTACGGCGGAGGAAAAGCGGATGAACTACGATTACTACGAGCCCCGCTGCATTCACGAGTCGTCCTTGTCACCGTCGATCCATTCGATTCTGGCGGCGGAAATCGGGCGTTCGGAGGAGGCTTACAAGTTTTTTGAATTCGCCACCCGCCTCGATTTGGACAACTATAACCGCAACACGCGGGAGGGGCTGCACACGACCTCGATCGCCGCGGCCTGGATGAACATCGTTTACGGGTTCGGGGGGATGCGCTCCGACGGGGATCGGCTCTCTTTAAGCCCGAGCATCCCGGAGCGCTGGACCGGTTACCGGTTCCCGATCACGTACCAGGGGGCAAAGGTGTTCGTCGAGGTGGATCAGGAGCAGGTGTCCATCCGGGCGGCTTCCGGCGGTGAAGTGGAGATGACGGTCTACGGGGAGATTTGCCGCGTTGATGAGACGGGTATCCGGGTGCCGCTGCGGAAGGCGGCAGTGCGATGAGCTGGGTCGTGAAAGAACGCGGGTTCGACCCGGGCAGGATAACGGCGAACGGCAACAAATTTATGATCGGCAACGGGGTTTTGGGGTATCGAGGAACGCTGGAGGAGTTCGGCAAAGAGGAATTAACCGCTACGATCGTTGCCGGGCTGTACGACAGGGTCGGACACAAATGGCGTGAGCCGGTGAACGCGCCGAACGGGCTGGCGATGGCGCTGCGTTGGGACGGGGCGCCTTTCGACGTGCTGAGCGGCGGGGCGGGTGAGCATGTCGGCCCCGCTCCGGAACCGCTCGAGCACGAGCAGTCGCTGGATCTCCGCCATGCGGTCCACCGGCGGCGGACAACGTACCGCACGGCGGACGAAGCGCAGGTGACGGTCACCTCGGAGCGGTTTTGCAGCGCGGCCCGGCCGCATTTGATCGTCAACCGGATTTCCGTGGAGAGCAGCCGGGACGGCATACTTACGATCGTCACGGGCATCGACGGCGACGTGTGGGATATCAACGGACCGCATCTGGAGCGGCTGGAAACCGGGAGCGACAAGGATGAATCCGGGGACGTGCTGACGCTCACCGGATGGACGCATGAACGGAACGTGCCGGTTTCCGTGGCGGAGGCGGTGGATGACGGGTTCGGGAAGCAGCAAGAGCGGCAGCTTCTCCGCGGGGAGACCGCGATCCGGCGTACACTGCGTTTGAACTGTCGAGCCGGGACCACCTATGCCTGGACGAAATACGTCTCCGTGTTCACCGGTCTGGACAAGACGGGGGAGGAGGCGGGCGATCCCCGTTTGGCGGCAATCGCGTCCAGCCGGGAAGCGCGGGGACTGGGTTACGACCGGCTGCTGCGCGAGCATGCCGAGCGGTGGGAGCGCATATGGGACGCGACGGACATCGTGGTCGAAGGCGATGAGGAAGCGCAGTTGGCGCTGCGCTACAGCATGTACCAGCTGCATATCATCGCGCCGGACCGCTCGGAGAAAGTGTCGATCCCGGCCCGCGGATTATCCGGCCAGGTCTACAAAGGCGCGGTGTTCTGGGATACGGAGATGTTCATGCTCCCGTTCTTCCTGCACACCCGGCCGGAGGTGGCCCGGAATCTGATGATGTACCGGGTACACACGCTGGACGGAGCGCGGCGCAAAGCGGCGGAGTACGGCTATGGCGGAGCTTTTTACGCCTGGGAAAGCCAGGAGACGGGCGACGACGCCTGCACGCTGTTCAACGTGAACGACGTGTTTACCGGCCGTCCGATGCGTACTTACTTCCGCGATAAGCAGGTGCATATCAGCGCGGATGTGGCGTACGGCATCTGGCAGTATTACAAGTTTACCGGAGACGAAAGCCTCCTGTTGGACGGGGGAGCGGAAGTAGTGTGGGAGTGCGCCGTGTTTTTTTACACGTACGGCTATTTCAACCCGCGGAAGCAGCGGTACGAAATTCTCGACGTCACCGGACCCGACGAATACCATGAACGGGTGAACAACAACGCGTTCACGAACCGGATGGTCAAATTGTGCCTCCGCATCGCCCTTGATGCGCTCGATCTGTTGAGAGACCGCGATCCGAGCCGTTATGAGGCGCTGCTCTCGGGCGCTTCCGTCCGGCCGGAGCAAATCCGGGAGATGCACGACAGTTTGTATGTGCCGGAGCCGGATGCCGAGAGCGGGCTGATCGAGCAGTTCGACGGGTATTACACCCTGGAGGATGTCTCCCTGGCGGACCTGAAATCGAGAATGTTGAACCCGCACGAATACCTGGGGGGCGGGAACGGCCTGGCGACGACGACGCAAATATTGAAGCAGGCCGACGTGGTGCTGATGCTGCATTTGTTCAAGGACTGCTTCGACCCGGCCGTCAAAAAAGCCAACTGGGCGTACTACGAACCGCGCACCGAACACGGCTCCAGTTTGAGCTCGTGCATTTACGCGCTGGTGGCGGCGGACATCGGAGTACCGGACTGGGCGTATCCGTACTTCATGCGGACGGCGACGATCGACTTGACCGGGGAATCCAAGCAGTACGTCGGCGACCTTTACATCGGCGGCACGCATCCCGCGGCGAACGGCGGGGCCTGGATGGCCGCCGTGTTGGGCTTCGCGGGGCTTCGGTACGATGGCGGCAAGGCGACGCTGAAGCCGGCTCTGCCTTCCTCCTGGCGGGCCGTAGAGTTCCCGGTCCGCCTCCGCCAAGGCGCGTATCGGATTCGCGTCGAGCGGGAAGCGCTCGTGATTACGGCGGAAGCGGGCAATCCGGAGCCGCTGCCGGTTGAGGCGGGCGGACGGGAGTTTGCCGTGGCGCCGGGCCAAGAAATTCATGTGTCGACGATATCATCATAAGGGAGAATGGAATCATGCTAAACACGATGAAAGGGGCGATCTTCGATCTCGACGGCGTGATCGTCGATACGGCCAAATATCACTATTTGGCCTGGCGTTCGCTGGCGCGCCGGCTCGGCTTCGAGTTTACGGAAGCCGATAATGAACGGCTGAAAGGCGTCAGCCGGATGGAGTCGCTGCGCATCCTGCTCGAGGTAGGCGGCGCGATAGCGACGGAGGAAGAACGCGAGGAGATGGCCGCGGATAAAAACCGGGAATACGTCGAGTATATCTCGAAGCTGGAGCCGTCGGAAATATTGCCCGGAGCCAGGGATTATCTGCTCCAACTGCGCGGCCGGGGCGTGAAGATCGCCCTGGGCTCGGCGAGCAAAAACGCCGGGTTCATTCTATCCCGGCTCGGTATCGCGGAGCTGTTCGACGCGGTCATCGACGGCACGAAGGTATCCAAGGCGAAGCCGGATCCCGAGGTGTTTCTTGCCGCCAGTGCCGCGCTGGGTCTGCCGCCGTCCGAGTGCGTCGTGTTCGAGGACGCGGAGGCGGGCGTGCAGGCCGGTAAAGCCGCCGGCTGCCGCGTCGTCGGCATCGGCGACCCGAACATTCTGGCGGCCGCCGACCTTGTCGTCAGCGGCTTGCATGAACTGGCGGCGAAAAAGTAAGCGAAAGGTTCTCCGATCCGAAGTTCCGGATGGGGAACCTTTTTTTGATTTGGAGCTTTAGCCAGTTGAGCGCGCGAAGCGTGCGAAGCAAAAAAACACCTGCTATTCGGGTGGTGTAGTGATGCTTATAGCTAAAAACCATCTGATTGGGTTCGTTATCATAGGAGTGTTCAAGCTACTACGTATAACGAAAGGTAAGGTGGCTTAATGGCTAATCGAAGTGATATGTCACATACAAAGAGGCGCCTAGAGTGCTTCCAAGCTTCCAACCCCAAAAAGATGCAAATCTGCAGGCATTTCCAGCGATTTTAGAGAAACGAGCCGGTTTCGTCGAAAATTACTGCAGATTTGCAGGAATTTTGAAATTTTTGGCCCTAAACAAGAAAAAACATGTACATATGCAGGAATTCTATATTATCAAGGTTGTCTGAAGGGGGGCTAGTAATCATCGCGCCCCTTCAGGGGGAGGCAAAAGCGGCAACGGCATAGTAGCTTGAACGTAGTGAAAGCTAGCGCCTTTAGACGCAAGCTGGTAATAAAGGCTTATAGCCTTAGAGCAAACCACCCATTTGACGGGTGCTTATGGTTGCAGGAATATGGCGTTACCGTCCTTCTTCCACCTCATATTGGCTTCAATTCAAATTGATACTGGCAAAACGCCGGAAATGCCCTACACTAAGAGAAACGGCCCGTCCCAGGCATCCTTGTTGAACGCCGCGCCGCGCGAATCATAGGAACCGCCACAGTTTCCGTAGAAACGCGCATACTTACGGGTTTTCCGTCTTGCTATAGTTAAAGTGACCGGGGGTGCATGGCAGGTGAATTCCGGATTCAAAAATCCGTTGACACAAATCGGTTTAAAGCAGCAGCTGATCCTGGTGTTTCTGGTGCTGGTCGTCCCTTTGTTCATTTTGAACTCCTATGGCAACTACCGGGCGGACCAAATTTTAAAACGAAATGTTTCCGACGCCTATATGGAACTGAACAAACAAAACTTTAAACTGATCAGCCGGGATATCGAATCGATCAACAAGGTGACTTCGACCGTATTCCAACATCCGTTGGTGCAGCAGTTAAATCCGGCCGAGGACGAGAGCATGCTCGAACGGGTCAAAAATTACGAGCGGCTGGAAAATTTGCTGAACAGCTATTCCGCGGAGAGCAATCAGCAGGCGCCGCTTTATTACTCGCTTTTCGTGTATGACCCGACGAACTCGTATTCCTTCGCGCCGTATTATCCGGAGTCCCGGAAGGCGGGAGGGTATTTTTTCAACGAGCGGGAGAAGCCGGAATGGTTCGATGAAGCCGTCGCCAAGAAAGGGAACGGCTATTTGCGGTTGATCGAGCACTTGTCGCCGCCGAACCGAGGGCAGAAAAACCAGCGTACGCTCGCTTACATCCGGGCGATCAACAATATCGCCAAGGGCGGCACGATCGGCGTGCTGGTCGTCACGAACGTGGACGCGCGCATCGGGGAGTCGCTGCAGACGGTTTCCATCCCCGAAGGCGAGCTTTACTTCACGGACTGGGACAACCGGATCCTGACGTCGACCGTTCCTGGAGCGGGCCGGGTGCTGGAGCTGCCACGGGAAGCGGGGACGGCTGCGGGGGATTCCATGATTGGGGCCAAGGACGTTATTACGGATGATTTTATTTACGTCATTAACTATAACGCCATGTTCAAGCATAAGCTGATCTATAAAATTCCGCTCAAGGCGCTGTTACAGCAGCAAAACGAAATCAAACGGATTATTCTCCTCATTTCCGTCGTTTATTTTGCGGTAGGGCTGATCATGATCCTTTATTTCTGGCGGGCTTTGATGACGCCGCTGCAAAAATTGGTCTATTTCGTCAGAAGATACGAACCGGGCAAGGTGGTGCCGCAAACCCCGAAATGGCGCCGCAACGACGAGATCAGCGTGCTCGTATCGTCCATTTACGAGATGGCGCGGCGACTGAACGGACTGGTGCATTACAAATACCAGATGGATATCAAACAGAAAGAGGCTCAACTGCAAATTCTCTACCAGCAGATCAACCCGCATTTGCTCTACAACACGCTGGAAAGTATCTATTGGAAAAGCACGCTGGAAGGCAACACGGCCTCCGCGGAGATGATCAAGGAATTGTCCAAACTGATGAAAATCAGCCTGAGCCGGGGCAGAGAGCTGATTACCCTGGGGGAGGAACTGGAGCACGTCACCGCCTACATCAAGCTGCAGGAGCACCGGTACGAGTACGGCTTCAAGGTAACCTGGGACGTTCCCGCGGCGCTGCACGCGTGCATTATACCGAAAATTACGCTCCAGCCGTTAATTGAGAACGCTATCATTCATGGCGTCAAAAATATGGGCGAAGATGGAGAGATCCTCATCCGCGCCAGGGAGCGAGCGGGTCGGGTGGAAATCGCCATCGGGGACAACGGTTATAAGACGGTGGATTTCCCGGCGATCGACAAGCTGCTTAACGACGAAAGTCCAAGCCCGTCCGTCGGGTACGGCATCCGTAACATTCATCAGCGGCTCCGTCTGCATTTCGGGACCGAATTCGGCCTGAGATACGAGGCGCGGGCGGAGGGAGGAACGCTCGTGACCGTCACGCTGCCTGGCCAAACGGAGCCGGCGGAGAAATAACGAAGTGGGGGAATAGAACATGTACAACATCCTGGTTGTGGACGACGAACCGCTCATTTGCAAAGGGCTGGCTGGGCTGCTAACGTCCTCGGGCCTGGGCATCGGGCAAATCATGACGGCCTATAACGGTCATGAGGCGCTTGATTATGTCCGAATGGAAGACGTCGACCTGATTGTGACGGACATCCAAATGGGGGAGATGAATGGAATCGAGCTCATGCATCAAGCGAAGATGATCAAACCTTGGGTGCAGGCGATCATTATTTCCGCCCATGAGACGTTTCAATACGCTCAGATGGCTATCCGGCTCGGCGCCAAGGATTACCTGATCAAGCCGCTGAACGGCGAACAGTTTCTCGATTCCGTCCGGAACACGCTGCTAAAGATGGATAAGCCGGTGCCTAGGATGGACGAATGGTTGTCCGGAGACCGGGAGCATTTTCAGATGGAGGAACTCCACCCGGAGAATGTCGAGCGGCTGAAGCGCCTGCTGGCCGATTCGTCCGAGCTAGCGGAGCCTTATGAAGGGGATGATTCGGGAGATATGCGCCCCTTAGGGGTGGCGGGGCCTTATTTTTCCGTGCTGAAACTGAAACTGGCTCTTCCCGGCGGAGAAGCACCGTCGGCATATCGGGAACGGGATGTCCGGCTGCTGCAGTACGCCGCGTTGAACATCGTCAAGGAGCTGCTGCACCGGGAATGGAACGCATTGTCTTTTTACACGGATGAATTGGAGATCGCCATCATTATACAGTGGAGCGAAGCGGAATACGCCGAGTCCGGCGTGAACAAGATCAACCAGCTTGAAATGATCGGGCGGACCCTGCACCATCATATTCACAAATATTTGGGAATGGGGTGTATCGTCGGAATCAGCCAGATTTTGAAAGGCCCCCGTTTTCTCCGCGAACTTGGCGATCAGGCGGATAAAGCGATTCTGTGGAGCGGAGAGCATCGGGACTACCATGTGTTTTACTATGGCGACTTCACCTGGCATAACTACGCCGAGGACCCGTCACGGGAAGAACTGAACACGCAAACCAACCGAATCGTGGACGGCGCGAAGGTCTATATTGAACAAAATTACAGACAGAAAGGCCTGACGATTCATGAGGTCGCCAAGAAGAACCACGTCAGCCCCAATTATCTCAGCTACCTGTTCAAAAAGAATACGGGCCACAATCTGTGGGAATACGTGATCCAGCTGCGGATGGAGGAAAGCAAGTCGCTCATCCTGAACACCGACCTGCGCCGTTATGAGATCGCCGAACGGGTCGGGTACGAATCACCGGAGCATTTCAGCAAGATCTTCAAAAAATACTTCGGCGTCAGCCCCAGCGAGCTGAAGAAGTAAGAAGTAAGATCGGCCATACTTCACATAGTTTTAGACATGTTCGCGGGTAACCCTCTTTTCTACAATTATAGAGGTAGTTCAAAAAGTCGTCTTTTGATCACGAAGCAGGTCAGGAAGCGAACTCGACGTCGAATTTTGAATTCAGCCGGGCCTAGCGTATGCTTCCGAAGCATGTTTCCTACGGAAACATTTCAGTTGCTCACGTAGGTTCGCCTACGCTCCGCTACTCAGTCCCTAGCTTCACCCAATCTTCTCGGTGCTGAAAACCCGACTTTTTGAACTCGCATTAACAAAAGACATTAAGAAGAAAAGAGGGAGACAGATGGGGGAAACGGTCTTGAGATCGGAGAGCGGGCAGCTTCAGGATACGAAAAAACCGACCCAAACCAAACGACGGCGCGGATCGAACTGGAAGAAATACATGACGGGGTATTTGTTCCTTGTTCCGGCGATCGTCATTTTTATTGTGTTTTTATGGGTACCGATCGTGAAGGGAATGGTATACAGCTTCTATCATATCGATTTCGTCAACGGAAACACCTTTGTCGGACTGGAAAACTATGCGAAGGTGCTAAGCAATCCCGACGTACTGCTGTCGGTCCGAAACACGCTTTATTATATGCTTTTGTGTCTCGTGATCGGGTTTTGGGTGCCGATCGCCGCTTCCATCGCGATCTCGGAGCTCAAGTTCTTCCAGGGCTTCGCCCGCATAGCGGCCTATCTGCCTTACGTCGTCCCCGGGGTCGTTCTGTACGGGCTATGGCGATGGATGTATGACCCGGTCGGCCCGATCAATGCGGTGTTAGGCGCTTTCGGCGTCGATCCGGTCGCGTTTATCTCCGACCCGAAGTGGTCGATGGTTTCGCTGGTATTTATGGAAACCTGGCAGCAGTTCGGCTCGGCGATGCTGATTTATTTGGCGGGGGTACTGAGCATCCCGCGGGACTGGTATGAAGCGGCCGAAATCGACGGTGCCGGGGTCTGGAACCGGATTCGGTACATTACGCTGCCGTCGATGCGCAATTTGATCGCTTTGATGCTGATCCTGCAGTTGATCGGAACTTCGCAAGCTTACCAGTCCCAGCTGGCCATGCTTGATGGCGGCCCCAATAAGGCCACGCTCACCTATGCCCTGCTGACGGTGAAATACGCGTTCACCCAGCTGGATTACGGATCGGGTACGGCGTTGGGCGTCCTGATGTTCCTGGTGCTGGCGATTCTGGGGATCGCTCAATTCAAGCTGAACAAGGAGGAGTACTAGCATGAAAGAAAGAGGGATTTTGTCGCCTTCCGATCTGCGGAAGCCGTTCAATAAGGCGATCTACGGCTTGATGGTGCTGTGCATCGCGGTCATGGCGGTGACCATGCTGTACCCGATTGCCATGACGCTGTTTAACGGTCTCAAGAGCAATCCGGAGGTCAACTCGTTTCCGCCGCGCTTCTTCCCGCAGGAATGGCATTGGGAGAACTTCGCCAAAGGCTGGACGTTTATAGATTTGCCGACCTATCTGAAGAACACGATGCTCGTTTTTGCCGGAAGCCTGGTGATGATCATCCTCGTGCTGGGGCTAGCCGCCTTCAGCATTTCCCGGATTCGTGTCCCTTTCAGCCGGGCGATTTACTTCTTCATTCTGATGACGCTGTTTATTCCGGCATCCAGCTATATGATTCCGAACTTCGTCAATCTGAAGGAGCTCGGCCTGTTGAACACGTACTGGGCTTTCTGGCTTCCGGCGGGGGCCAGCGCCTACTATTTCCTGCTGATCAAAAACTTCTTCGACGGCATCCATCCGGAAATTTTCGAAGCGGCCCGGATCGACGGGGCTTCGGAGTGGACCGGTTTTATCCGCATCGCGGTGCCGCTGTCGGTGCCGATCTTCGCCACCCTTGCGATATTTATCTTTTCCACCGCATGGAACGATTGGTTCTGGCCTTCGCTGGTCATGCAGACGGAAGACAAGTACACGCTGGCTACGGCGATTTACAAATACGTGGTCAGTGCGCGGAGCCTCGACACCAACGTGAAATTTACGATTCTGTTCATGGCGATGATCCCGCCGATTTTCGTCTTTCTGGTGTTCCAGAAGTTCATCATGCGCAGCGTCAGTTTGTCCGCCGTCAAGGGATAACGCTTTCAAAAATCGTAGGCCTGCACACGATAGGAATACGATCGCACATCGTATGCCGGCAAGTTCTCTTTTAAGATGAAGATGTCATTTCAACTGCGAGTTCGAAAAGTCAGGTTACTGGCATCTTCGCGATCGAGAGAGGAGAACGGCTTTGCGAACACTCGACAAACCATACACGAAAAGGGGAGTTTCAATGCGTAAGTTTTCTGTATTATTGATGTGTCTTGTACTGTTCGGTTCCTTGCTGTCTGCTTGCGGGGGCGCCCCCAAGAATAGCGGGGAGGGCGCGAAAGGCACCGCGGGGAATACGAGCGGCGACAGCGGAGGGAACGCCGGGGCGGGAGGCGAAGCGGGAGACATCACGCAGCGCAAGGTCACGCTGAAGATCCATTATCCGCTGCCGGATGAAACGACGCTGCGCAAGCAGGAAGATGATAAAATCGCCCGCTTCCAGGCGAAATATCCGAACGTGACGATCGTGAAGGACGATTGGGATTACGACGTGAACGAAATCGGAGCGAAGATGGCCTCCAACGAAGCGCCGACGTTTTACAATACCTGGGCGACGGAAGCTCAGTTGCTCGTGGAACGGGGATGGGTGGCCGATATCACGGACCTGTGGAACAATTGGGAGTACAAGGACGAAATGAATCCCGTGCTGCAAAATCAATTCATGGTGGACGATAAAGTATACGGCATCACGCAAAACGGATACGTGACTTCGACAGTGATCAACAAGAAGCTGCTGGATGACAAGGGCGTGCCGATGCCGGCGTTCGACTGGACCTGGGATGATATGTACAATGTGGCCAAGGGCACGGCGGATCCGAAAAAGGGCATCTCCGGCATCGCGCCGATGGGAAAAGGAAACGAAGCGGGCTGGAACTGGACGAACTTTCTGTTTGAAGCCGGCGGCGACATCCAAACCAGCGAAGGCGGCAAGCTGACGGCGGTATTCAACTCCGAAGCCGGTGTCAAAGCTTTGGATTTCTACAAGAAGCTGAGATGGGAGGCCAACGCGATTCCGCAGGACTGGGCGCTCGGCTGGGGAGATGCGATCAGCTCCTTTAAACAAGGCCGGACGGCGATGGTGATCGCCGGGGCGTTCGATGTGATTCAGGCGGCGCTGAACGAAGGGGGTATGAAGCCGGAGGACGTCATCGCCTATCCGATGCCTGCGGCCGAAAAAGGCGGCAAGCATTACGGCATATTGGGCGGCAACTATCTCGTTATCAATCCGAACGCGACCAAAGACGAACAGGAGATGGCGTTCCGCTATATTACGTTCGACTATTTTACCGATGACGCGTTGAAATCCGTGGAGGACACGATCAAAGCCCGTAAGGACGAAGGCAAGTACTATATTCCGACGCCGCTTGAGTACTTCAGTGAAGACTCGGAATACGCCGCCAAAGTGAAGGCGATTTACGACAAATACGACAATGTGTACAAATACGATCCGCAGCTGTTCAGCCTGCTGGAAGGCAAGCCGGAGGCCCAGTTCGGCACGCAGGATTACTACGCGACCATGTCCAACGTCGTGCAGGAATCGTTCTCGAAGAAGGGCACCGACTCCAAGAAACAGCTGGACACAGCGGCCAAATATGTGCAGGAGAATTTCTTTGACAAGGCGCCGCAGCAGTAAGCGAGCGAAACGGAAAAAGCCGTCCCGAAGACCGGGACGGCTTTTGACTATGGTATGACCTTGGTTTGGTTACTTCCACACATCCGCGGCGATTTCCACCACGTGGCGCAGTTTGGCCCACTGCTGCTCTTCGGCGACCAGGTTGCCTTCCTCGGTGGACGCAAAGCCGCACTGCGGACTCAGACACAGCTGGTCGAGGCTAACGTAACGGGCAGCTTCCTCGATGCGCCGTTTGATCGTATCCGGGTTCTCGAGCTCTCCGAACTTGGACGTAATCAAGCCGAGCACGACCTGCAGATCAGGTCTGTTTACATAACGAAGCGGTTCAAAGCCGCCGGAGCGTTCATCGTCGAATTCCAGGAACAGCCCGTCCAGATTCAAGCCGCCGAAAATCGCTTCCGCCGCCGCGTCGTATCCGCCGGAAGCGGTCCAGGTGGAGCGGAAGTTGCCGCGGCAAATGTGCATGGTGATCGCCATGTCCGCCGGGCGGGCTCCGATCGATTCATTGATGATTTTGGCCGACAGTTCAAGCATGGCTTCCGGATCTTTGCCTTCCGCACGGAGCTTTTCTCTGGATTCCTCCGAGAAGAAGGAAGCCCAGGACGTATCGTCCAGCTGCAGGTAGCGGCAGCCCACATCGTAGAAAGCGCGGATCGCTTTTTGATAAGCCAGGGTCAAATCCCGGAAAAAGACTTCTTTATCCTCGTAAAGCGGTGTTTCGATTTTGCCGCGGTAGTAGAGCATACTGGGGCTTGGAATCGTCATTTTCGCCGTATGCGAGCCGGCAAGCCCCTGCAGAAATTTGAAGTGTTCCAGCATCGGGTGGTCGCTGAAATCCAGCTTGCCGGTAACCTTCACGCTGTGGGCTTTCGTCTGCACCCCATGAAACTGGATGCCGCTTTCCGGTTCATAACCTTCCACACCATCGAGATTCTCAAGAAAATCGAAATGCCACCAAGAACGGCGGAATTCGCCGTCCGTCACGGCTTGAAGCCCGATTTCCTTTTGCTTGTCCACCATGCGGCGGATTTCCTGATCTTCGATTTCCTTTAACTGCTCGGCCGACAGACTGCCGGCTGCGCGCTGTTCGCGGGCTTTTTTAATCGCCTCGGTCCGAAGCAGGCTGCCTACCTGATCGGCCCGAAATGGCGGAATGCTGCGTTTAAGGGACTTGGTTGCGGATTGATTCAAGGTACTCCCATCCTTTGACTAAGATATATTTTGCTGCCTTATCGGCCTCATGGCCGGGACATTATTCTGGTATATCATTCTATTATACGTAAATGCGCTAATGAAGAACAGCGGTAGAGCAAAATCCGCCCGCCGTCGTCGTGGATTACGCCGCCGACGCCGTGTCCGTCCGCCGCTGCCGTGCGCGGGCTTGCCGCCCCAACACAAGGCCGACGAGGGAGGCCATCATCTGTTGGAACACCATCCCGAGCACGACCGGAACGGCAACCGGAGCAGGGAAATAAGTGACGGCGAGTACAGCGCCGGCGCTGATGTTGCGCATGCCGCCGTTGATGCGCAAGCCGCCGCGAAGCACGCCGATCACAATGCTGGCGGGCGTGATCAAGGGCATCATTCGGTTCGGTTGTCGGTTCAGTGTTAGTAGCACGGCTCGAAACTTCCTAATACCAGTTTCTATTTACGTATAGAAGAATATGGAATAAACTAGGGGTGAAGGTAATATATTTTTCGTTATATAGTTTGAACTAAAGAATTGGCGTTGGGCAAGGATATGATAGGGTTTCGGATACACGTTACCAACACCCACATTCGTAGACATAAGGTCCCACCATCGGAGTCTACACCCATTAACGGGAGAAATTCCTGTTAATATCCCGCCTTTGGCTTTTGGATCAAATTTAGCTGGAAAAGCTCCATCTATTTTGTGGCCCTATTGCTGATATACACTATTTCAGGCGAATTAACGGGAGGTTTTCCAGCTAATTCGTCTCTGCAGCCGCATATGTATCCAATTAACGGGAAGAATTCCCGCTAATTCGAACCAAACCATTAGTTGCAGGTCAAGAGTGTGAAAAGAAACCCTTTACACCGCTGTCTAATATGTAAATCAATAGTTGAACCTATATAGAAGCCACAGTCAAGCGCCCATCCTACGCGCAAAAGATGCAAATCTGCAGGTTTTATTGACCGATTATCGAGGGAATGCGAAAAAAGATGCAAATCTGCAGGCATTTCTAGCGATTTTAGAAAAACGAGCCGGTTTTGCCGAAAATTCCTGCAGATTTGCAGGTATTTCTAAATTTTGGTTTCGAACAAGAAAAAAACATGCAGATTTGCAGGAATTCTATGCTATCAAGGTTGTGGGAGGGGCTGTAAATGAAAATGGTACCACTCTTGAATATCGGAAACTAAATGCTAAAGGACAATTAGCCATTGTGCTTATTTTTGGTTTGTTAATGCTTGTTGGTTGTTCCAAATCATCTCCCAACACCGTTATGAACGAAGTTGACCATACTATGATTTCATATGAGCAGTATCGGGCGTTGTTCAGAAATATGGCGGCGCAATTGGAACTGCCATCGTCTAAGCTGATTGAAAAGACGGATGATATTAATTTAGTGGCCATTGATAAAGAGTTTTCATTGGGAAAAAAATCGATTTTAACGCTGGACGGGGAACAGTCGAATACGGAAACGCAGGAGAGGATCTATTACCAAGACGGAAATCAGGTCATCACGGTCATCGATTTGATTTATTTAAATGCTTCGCTTGGCAAAGATATGATCTTTTGGCCCACCAAACAGACGAATACTTACAACGAACATGACTTTCTGCACAATTATGATGAATGTATGATTTCATACGACAATATTTTAGTGAAAATAAGTCGAGTGTCACCGGAAGGCGGTTTGAATTTTTCGGAAATGCAGCAAACGGTCCAGGCCGTTGCTTCCTACCTGCAATCTTATAAGCCCTAATCACATATGAAAAGAAGGCTGCCGGTTCTCACCAAGGCAGCCTTCTTCAATTATCGGGCTATTTCCTTAAACGCCGCTTCCGCCGCTTCCAACGTGAAGTCGATGTCCGCTTCCGTATGGGCGGTCGTCAGGAACCAGGCTTCGTATTTGGACGGGGCCAAATTGACGCCGCGGTTCAGCATGGCGCGGAAGAAGGCGGCGAACGCTTCGCTGTCGGTATCCTGGGCTTCCGCGTAATTGGTGACCGGATGATCGCAGAAGTGCGTCGAGAACGAGCCGCGAATCCGATTGATCGTCAAGGGCACCCCGTGACGGCGGGCCGAGTCGGCCAGGCCGTCCGTCAGCTTCAGGGCGAGCCGGTCCATCTCCTCGTAGATCCCGCCGCCCTGCAGCACCTCCAGGCAGGCGATGCCGGCGGAAATCGAGGCCGGGTTGCCCGCCATGGTGCCGGCCTGGTAGGCCGGGCCCAGCGGTGCCACCTGCTCCATGATTTCCTTGCTGCCGCCGTACGCGCCGATCGGCAGACCGCCGCCGATGATTTTGCCGAGCGCGGTCAGATCCGGCTTGATCCGGTCATGATGCTTCAGGCCGGCGTACGTTTGGGCGGAGCCGTAATGGAACCGGAAGGCGGTGATCACCTCGTCGTAAATGACGAGAGCACCGTACTCCCGGGCCAGCCGGCACAGCTCCTCAAGGAAGCCGTCCTGCGGCATGACCATGCCGAAATTGCCGACGATCGGCTCCACCATGACGGCGGCGACGTCGTCGCCCCACCGGTCGATCGCCTCCTTCAGCGCCGAAGCATCGTTAAACGGCACGGTGATCACCTCGTGGGCGATGCTCGTCGGAATTCCCGCGCTGTCCGGAATGCCCAGGGTGGATGGGCCCGAGCCGGCGGCGACCAGCACAAGGTCGGAATGGCCGTGGTAACAGCCGGCGAATTTGATGATTTTATTGCGCTTCGTATAGGCCCGCGCCACCCGGATCGTCGTCATCACGGCCTCGGTACCGGAGTTGACGAACCGGACTTTATCCATCGACGGGATGGCTTCTTTCAGCATGGCAGCGAGCCGGATTTCCAGCTCGGTCGGCGTGCCGTAAAGCGTTCCGTTCGCGGCCGCTTCCTGGATCGCTTTTGTCACATGCGGATGCGCATGGCCGGTAATGATCGGGCCGTAGGCGGCCAAGTAGTCGACGTAGCGGTTGCCGTCCACGTCCCAGAAGTAGGCGCCTTCGGCTTTTTTCATAAAGACGGGCGCCCCGCCGCCAACCGCCTTGAAAGAGCGGGAGGGGCTGTTGACGCCGCCGACAATGTGCTTTAGAGCTTCTTCGTACAGAAGCTCGGATTGTTTTCGGTTCATTCCAAATAACTTCCTTTCACAGTTGGGTTCGGATGGCGGACGCCTTAAGGGGCCCGCCGGCTTCCTGCCGGATCGAGACCGTCGGACGGTTACCGGCCTTCCGGCCCTTATGGCCCGGAGGAAGTGGTCCCCGAGCCAGAGCCGGAGCTAGTGTCAGAGCTAGTCCCCGAGCTAGTGCCAGAGCTTCCCGTTCCGCCGGCACCGCTGTCCGCCTCTTTCGGCTCCCCGGTCGTTGACGTTCCGTTCGTCGTTGTCTCCGGCTCTTCCGTTTTGGTGAATACGTTTTGCACGTATTCCTTCAGTTCGTCCTCGCTTCGTACATCAAGCACATCCGAACCTCCGACCTTCTTCTCCACCAGCAGCTCCATCGGCGGAATCTGCTCGCTGGAACCCATTTGGCTGTCGTAGCCGACGGTCGCGAGCTTCCACATATCCTCCACCGATAGGTTCGTATCGATGTAGGGATTCACCTTTTCCAGGATGGTTGGCAGTTTCATGATCGAGGTCGTCGACTTCAATTTATCCGCGACAGCCTTGAGGAAGTTGCGCTGGCGCTCTGTCCGCGTGAAATCAGACATGGCGTCATGCCGGAAGCGGACGTATTGCAGGGCGGTTTTGCCGTCCAGATGCTGCTGCCCTTTTTTGAGATCGATATCGAATTCATGTTTATCCGCTTTACTGGTGTATTTCATATCTTTTTCGACGTAAAAATCAACCCCGCCGACCGCATCGACCAGTTCGATGAATCCCCGGAAGTCGGTGTACACATAATATTGAATCGGAATGCCGAGCAGATCGGACACGGCTTTCATCGCCGTATTCGGCCCATGCGTAATTGCGGCATTAATGCGGTCGGAACCGTGTTCGGGAATTTTCGTATACGTATCGCGCATGATGGAGAACAGATGGATTTTCTTCGCAACGGGATCAAGGGAGGCGACCAGCATCGTATCGGAGCGAGGGATCTCGCCCTTTTTCAAACCGCGGGCATCCACGCCCATCAGCAGAATATTCACGCGCTCCGTGCCTTCCCATTTGGGAGGTTCGGGGACTTTGGTTTCGGTAGGCTTCACATTATAAAAAGGGGATTCTTCGCCGGTTTTCTGAAAATTGTCGACCTGGTTGTAGATCGCGATAAAATAGTAAGCCACGAAGGCGGCGACAGCGATCAAAACCCCGGCCCCAGACCAAAGGATCGCCCGTTTTGTGCGTTTTGTCATTTTGTTCGTTCCTTTCAGCGTAAAACGGATAAATTCGCTTGAATTATGGATGTCTTCATATCATTACATTATAATTTCTTTTATATTTACAATCAATTTATCATATTTAACCACTTTTTAGACGAGATAGGAGCAAAACGGTGATGGAAAATCTGCTACAACCGGGACAACCTGTCCCCGATTTCACACTCCCGGCCAGCGGAGGTGAAAATATAACTTTAAGCTCATTGCGCGGCAGCAAGGTGGTCATTTACTTTTATCCGAAAAATATGACGCCCGCCTGCACGCAAGAAGCCTGCGATTTTCGCGACCGGAGCGGCGAGTTTCGGCAGCTTGGGGCGGTGGTCCTCGGCATAAGCGGCGATCCGGTTAAATCGCATGACCGTTTCAGGGAGAAACAACAGCTGCCGTTTCCTTTACTGTCGGACGAAGATCACGAAGTTTGCCGGTTGTTCGGCGTGTGGCAGCTCAAAAAGCTGTACGG
The DNA here is from genome assembly GCF_008084145.1 of Paenibacillus faecis. GTDB lineage: Bacteria > Bacillota > Bacilli > Paenibacillales > Paenibacillaceae > Fontibacillus > Fontibacillus faecis. The sequence continues at coordinate 866,553 of NZ_VSDO01000004.1, forward strand.
CCGTGAGTACGAAGGCATTGTGCGTTCCACCTTTCTGATTGATGAGGAAGGCCGTCTGGTCAAGGAATGGCGGGGAGTCCGGGTCAAAGGCCATGCGGACCAAGTCGTCGAAGCCGTTAGAGCTTTGCGCTAAACAAAGGATCGTCCGCTGCCGGGTTTCGGCAGGAGAGGGCGGTCCTTTGTTTATATATATCGACCCGTTTTTCCCGAAATTGAAGAAGTCTATTTTCTTCTCTACCTTCATACAATCTACCAGAAAGCCTGAGGATTGATATAAACGGTGGAGGTCGAAATATATGAGAAAAATGTGGAGCACGCGGTTCAAAACCATTCGGGCGGCGGTGTTGGCGACGGTTCTGCTTACCGCGGCTATTTGGACGTTCGGGGAGAAGGAGGCGGGCCTGGCGGCCGGTTCCGTAAAGCAGCCCTTGGCTGCTGCCGCGGAGCAAGTACCGCGGACAATTCCCGAGGACCGAATAGGGGAAACTGCGTCGAAGCCGATGTCCGACCGGGCCCAAGTACATGACGGAGCCTTGAAAGCCGGGAACGGATGGGCAGCCGGTATGGGCAAGAAGACCTCACCCCTTAAAGCAGGGCTGACTAGCGGCAAAAAAGATAAGGTGGTCTATCTCACCTTTGACGACGGCCCGAGCAAGCTGACGGACGAGGTGCTGCGCATTTTGGCGGAAGAGCGGGTGACGGCGACTTTTTTCGTGCTTGGCGAGCGGGCGGAGCGTTCCCCGGAAGTGATACGACGCATCGCGGAAGCCGGCCATTCCCTTGGCAATCATACTTATAATCATGAGTACGACGAGCTTTATGAAAGTTTTCCGAGGTTTTGGGAGCAAATCAAACGGACGGAGGAAATTCTGAGGGAGATCACGGGGGAACGGACGGCGATGGTCCGCGCTCCCGGCGGGACATACGGCCATTTTGACGGGACGTATTTCGACCTGCTGAAACTCGGCGGTTACAAGGTGTTCGACTGGAACGTCGACAGCGGGGATTCCAAACGCAGAAACGTGCCCGCGTCGGAAATTCTGGCCAACATCAAATCCGCGAAGCTTCGGCAGGAAATGATCGTCCTTCTGCATGACGGCACCGGGCACGAGGCGTCCGTCAAGGCGCTGCCGGACATTATCCGTTTTTATAAAAAGCACGGTTATACCTTCCGGACCCTATCCCCCGAGCAGGAACCGGTGCAGTTTACCTTGGCGGATTCCTCCAAAACGCGAAAGAAATCCGCGCCCTCCCGAAGCTGGATCGAGACGCATGTGATGCCGAATGCCGAACTCTTCGCGCCCGGTCGGCCGCTGCTGGTGGAGGCTGGCGGCGTGGGAATCCGGCTGGACCCGGGGGAATACGAACTTAGGGAAGGTCAGTATATCGTCCCGCTGAGGGCCACGATGGAACGATTGGGCGCCGAGGTACGTTGGAACGAGAAGACCCGGTCCGCCATCATCCGCTGGGGGGATGTGAGCGTAAACGTGAATGCCGAAACGGAAACTTTGACACGGGCCGGCGTTGACGGAAAGCCTCTAATCTATGAGACCCGGTTTAGCCGGAAGAACGGGGCTTTGTGGGTGTCCCTGAGGCAGCTCCTGGATTTGACGGGTCATCCGGTAGCTTCGGTCTCGAAGAGAGAAACGGCCGTACGGGTCAAGGCCATGTAGCGTGCGTTTTCTTCCGCTGCGACATGTCTATGACAACTAGTTTTTGGGAAAACTGGTTGATAGATTTGTTGGAGATGGAGGGATCGCTATGGATCACAATCAGGCCCGTGAACTTTTGGATAAATTGGTTCAACGCGTAGAACGGAATATTATCGGAAAAAGAGAAGAAATCGTGCTCGCCGTCGTGTCGATGCTGCAGGGCGGGCATATTTTACTGGAGGATGTACCCGGGGTCGGCAAAACGAAGCTGGTCCGAACGCTGGCTGCCTGCGTGGGAGGGACTTTCGGGCGGATTCAATTCACCTCCGACCTGCTGCCCGGCGATGTGACGGGGGTGTCCGTCTATTTGCCGCATACCGGCCAGTTTGAATTCCGTCCCGGACCCGTTCACGCCCATATCGTATTGGCGGATGAAATCAACCGGGCCGCGCCTCGGACACAGTCCGCCCTGCTGGAAGCCATGGAAGAGCGGAAGGTCACCGTGGACGGAGTGACGCGCGCCTTGCCTCAGCCGTTCCTGCTGCTGGCGACGCAAAATCCGCTGGAATACGAGGGGACATACCGGCTGCCCGAAGCGCAGCTGGATCGTTTTTTGATGCGCTTGTCCCTGGGATACCCCGAGCCGGAACAGGAGATGGAAATGCTGAGCCGCATGCAGGAGCCGCCGGCCGAGATCAAGCCGGTTCTTTTGCCCGAGGAAATACGGGTCATGCAGCGGCAGGTCGGGACCGTGCTGGTAGACGAGCGGATCAAAAAGTATTTGGTGCTGGTGGCGGATGCATCCAGACGGCATCCCCAGCTGTCGCTCGGCATCAGCCCCAGAGGAACGCTTGCCTGGATGGGCGCCTCCCAAGCGATAGCTTACTTTCAGGGCCGATCCTTTGTCATTCCCGACGATGTCAAACGCGTGGCGAGAGCCGTCTTGTCCCATCGCCTGATGTTGAAGCCGGAAAGCTCGCTCGCCGGGGTCAGCCCTGAGCAAGTGGTGGGCGACTTGTTGAATCACGGAAATATTCCGGTATTTCACAAGGCCTCGGGAGGCGGCCTATGAACAAAGGGTTCGGCATCTGGATTTTGATGGCTTTGACCGCCGGTTTCCTGGGGGCTTTTTACGGATGGAGGGGAGGGACTTCCCTGCTGTTCCTGTTATTGCTGATCCTGCTGGTCGCGCTGCAGGGAGCGGCCGCCCAATGGCTGGGTCCCAGGCAGGTTCATGTGGTGAGAAGCTATCATCCGCGGCATCCCAGAGCGGGTGAGCCTGTTGAGGTAACCGTGCGCGTCTCGCTCGATGGGGGCTCTCCTCCCTTATGGATTCGAGCGGACGACGAATGGCGGCACTCCGGCGAGGGGGCGGAACCGCCAGGAGAGGAACTGCCGGGAGGCAAGCTCGTATTTGGCGGTTGGCGAAAGGAATGGACCGGGACTTATGATTTGAAGCCGGTAAAACGCGGCGTCTACCGAGCGGAGGGGATGCGGATTACCTGGGGAGATTCCTTCGGGTGGTTCAAGCGTACCTTCCGGGCGGACGCGGACGATGTATTGATCGTGCATCCCGCTCCCCTGACGGCGCTATCCGGCGGACCGGGACTGTTCGATCCCGACGCGGAAGGTGCGGGAAGCGGGCGGGCTCCGGAGCTGCCGTCCGGGTCCGATCTGGGACGCTTGCGCAGCTATGCGCCGGGGGATCCGCTTCGGCACGTCCACTGGAAGAGCTCCGCCAAAAAGGGGGCTTTATTGACGCGCGTGCCCGAGGAACCGGTGACCCCTTCCCGCTGCCTGCTTCTGGATACGTCCCCTGAGGCGTATCCTGCCGGTGGCGGCGGCGCGGACGCGGACGGGTTTGAGCTTGCCGTCAGCGCGGCGGCCGCCTGGCTGGAACGGGAGCTTGCCCGCTCCGACGAGGTCGATTTCCGCCAGGGCGACGCTGCGGCGCGGGAAGGACGCGTCGCCTGGAAAAGCCTATCCGGCCGCCATGGGCTAAAGGAAGGGCTCGATCAACTCGCCGGCGCGGCTCTCGTTTCGAGCCTGTCCGGCCCGGACCTGCTGCAAAGGGCCTGGCCCCTTGCCAGAAGCCGCTCCATGACATTCATCACCGGTTCGCTGACGGCGGAACTGACGGAGGCGGCGCTGCTTCTGACCGAGCGGGGAGCGGCCCTGGAGATTTGGTGCGCCGACCTGCGGGACCGGGATCCCGAAGCCGCCCGACATGCGGCCCGATTGCGCGAAAAGGGCCTGCGGCTTATCGATCTGAGCCGTTATCGCGGCGGTCTGCCCGGTTTGGCGGAAGGAGGGGCCAGCCATGTCATCGCCTAAGCTGCAGGGCGGCGGTTCGCCGATTCCGGCATCCGCCGCGGGGCCCGTCGTATCCGCCGCTGTTCCCGCTCCAAGCCGGAGGCGGCGGTTCGCAGCGGTCTGGCAGCCCCTGCTAATATCCGCCCTCCTCTTCGGCCTGTTCGGAGAGTGGCTTTATCCGCTGCGCGTTTTTATGGCGGGCGACTCGGGCCGGACCGTCGGCCTCTTTCTCGTCCTGACCGGCGTGCTGCTGGCGGCGGGCTGCCTTCGGCTGCCATCGTATTTTTTCGTTTTGGTTCCGCCTCTGATGATCGGCAGTTCGATGTTCTTTTTATACGGGCTTGAGGATGGGGCATCCTGGTTTGCCGGATACGCCCGGCTGCTGTCCGCCGACGTGACGGAGATTTTCGAGACAGGCCGGCTTTACGGCATCAGCGGGGAAACCCGTTTTCTGCTTCTGTTGATCGGCTGGACTCTGCTGGTGGTGTCCGTGCAAATGCTGGCGCTCAGCAAACAGAGCATCCTGCTGTTTTTTCTGGCCACGCTTATTTATTTGCTGCTGCTGGAAATGACCGGCAGCGTTCAGGTTTATCATGGCCTCGTCCGGTCCGCCGGGTGGGGACTGGCCCTGCAGGCCCTGTTGTTTCGCTGTCATCTCCGCCTTGGTCCCAGCGGTGGGGATGAGGGGGCGCTGACCTATGGTAGTGAGGTGGCCAGGGTACCCGGCGGCTCCTCCGAAGGCGGCAGCGGCTTGCTGACAGGGACCACCATCACCGCGTTCTGCGTGCTTGGGGCTCTGGGGTTGAGCCTCCTGCTTCCGGTTCAACCGGTCCGCCCCATTTCCTGGAGCCAGGTCATTCACACCTGGGAGGAGTGGAGCGGCGCCCGTCTGACCGGCAGCAGGCCGGACGATTACGCCCTGTCCGGCTACAGTAAGGATGACACGAGGCTCGGTGTGCCGCTGCGGCTGCGGCATGAGACTTTTTTTACGGCCATCTCCCCTCAACAGACGTACTGGCGCGGAGAAAGTAAAAGCGTCTACACCGGCCGGGGGTGGTCGGCACACGCGTCCGGTTCCCGCGCTTCAGACAAGTGGAGCCCGAGCTTGGCCCAGGTGAACGAGGAGCTGGCCAAGGAGCGGAGGGGCGTTCCTTCGAACCAAACCATCCGGCAAACGGTCGTTTTCAAAGGTCAAGTGAACGGAACGAGCCCGCTCTTTAGCGGCGGGCTGCCGCTGGCCGTGGAGCGCCTTTTTTCGGAGCGTCCCGGGGGATCCGGCCGGGCGAACACCCGCTTTGATCCTTACGCCGATGCCGTTTACGCGGAGCCCGGCGCTTCCGGGCAGAAACTTTACGGCTACGAGCTTACGGCCGTCGTGCCTTCCGCCTCGCCGGAACGGCTGCGCCTCGCCGCAGGAGCGGATCCCGAGGCGATTTCCGCCCGGGAGTTGCAGCTGCCGCAGACGTTGCCCGAACGGGTAAAGCGGCTCGGTAGGGAGCTTACCTCCCGTCAGGCGAACCGATACGACGCGGTACAGGCGGTTTCCTCGTATTTGGAGGAACAGTATGCTTACAGCTTGGACACCAAGACTCCGCCGGAAGGCGCGGATTTCGTCGACTATTTTTTGTTCGAGCAAAAAATGGGCTATTGCGATCACTTTTCGACGGCTATGACCGTGCTTCTTCGCAGCGGCGGTATCCCGGCCAGATGGGTCAAAGGCTTTGCCCCCGGCACCCCCGTTTCGGATGACGAGCAGCGCTATCAGGTCAGTTATGCGGATGCCCACTCTTGGGTGGAGGTTTATTTTCCGGGAGCAGGCTGGATTCCGTTTGATCCGACTCCGGGTTTTGAACCGGCCGTGGCGGCCGACATGACGCCTTTGACCGACGGAGATGCAGCCCTTACGGGAGGACCTTTGGATTGGGATAAAGTGCTCGCTTTTACGGGAATGCTGGTGAAGAAGGGGAGCGCCGTGCTTTTTGTCGGCTGGAGTTGGGTACGTACGCATCTGCTGCCGGTAACTTCCGTCCTGTTGGCATTGATTTTTCTAATTTCAATGGGGGTCATTCACAGAAAAACCTGGATCCGTCGGAGCGGTTTTCTGCTCCGGTTGTACTTGTTAAGGCGCCGCCGTCGTTTCCCCGGTAAAGATGAGCTGTTGCGAGCCGCCGATGTGGTATGGAGAGAGCTGAGTCTTTCTTATGGCGAAAAAACCGCGGCGATGACAGGCCGGGAATATGTGGAACGCATTTCGCCTCTGCTTGGCGATCGGGCCGGACAGTTAGGCCGCTTTCTCCGGGATTGGGAACACCTTTACTACGGGGGGAGCGGGTTTGATCGAACCCGGAGCCGGGATTTCCTCAAATTATGCCGGGGGCTGGCGTTTCCGGAGCGCTGAATATGCCGTAGTATGCGCCTTGACGACCTCTTTTGTCGTTTCGTATAATTAGTTTCATTAATTGAGGGAGGCTCGGTAATGAATAAGCCAAATGAAATGATTGTGGTTCTCGATTTCGGGGGACAGTACAATCAACTGATAGCCCGACGGATCCGGGATTTGGGAGTATATAGCGAACTGCTGCCGTTCAACACGCCGGTCGAGCGGATTCGAGAGCTTGCGCCAAAAGGCATTGTGTTTTCGGGCGGCCCTTCCAGCGTTTACGCGGAGGATGCCCCGCACATCGACCCGGCGGTTTACGACGTCGGCGTGCCGATTTTGGGGATTTGTTACGGCATGCAGCTGATGGCGCAGCAGTTGGGTGGTAAAGTGGAACGGGCCGCTAAACGAGAGTACGGGAAAGCCGACGTTAATTTTGCCGAGAATTCGGCGTTGACGAAAGGCCTTGACGCGAAACAGACGGTATGGATGAGTCATGGCGATCACGTGGTGGAGCTGCCGGAAGGATTCGTGGTGGACGCCTCCACCGACCATGCGCCGATCGCCGGCTTTGCCAATGAAGCGCGGAAAATGTACGGGGTTCAATTCCATCCGGAAGTGCGCCACTCGGTGCACGGCAACGAGATGATCAAAAACTTCATCTATGAGATCTGCGGTTGTGCCGGCAATTGGAGCATGGAGACGTTTATTGAGGACAAGGTTCGCGAAATCCGCGAGCAGGTCGGCGATCAAAAGGTTTTATGCGCCTTGAGCGGCGGGGTCGATTCGTCCGTCGTGGCCATGTTGATCCACAAAGCGATCGGCGACCAACTGACCTGTATGTTCATTGATCATGGCTTACTCCGCAAAGGCGAAGCCGAGAGCGTTATGGAAACCTTTGTCGGCAAATTCGACATGAAAGTCGTCAAAATCGACGCCCGCGAGCGTTTCCTGTCCAAACTGGCGGGAGTTGACGATCCGGAGCAGAAGCGGAAAATCATCGGCAATGAATTCATCTATGTATTTGAGGAAGAATCCGGCCGATTCGACGACTTTAAATATTTGGCGCAAGGAACGCTTTATACGGATATCGTTGAGAGCGGAACGGCCACGGCGCAGACGATCAAGTCTCACCATAACGTGGGCGGCTTGCCGGAGAACATGAAATTCGAACTGATCGAACCGCTGAATACGCTGTTCAAAGATGAGGTTCGCAAGGTGGGCGAGGAATGCGGTCTGCCGAAGGAAATCGTATGGAGACAACCGTTCCCTGGACCGGGGTTGGCGATTCGGGTTCTTGGCGAAGTGACGGAAGAGAAGCTGAAGATCGTTCGTGATTCGGACTATATTTTGCGCGAGGAAATCGCCAAGGCGGGGCTCGATCGTGAAATCTGGCAATACTTCACCGCGCTGCCTAACATGAAGAGCGTGGGCGTCATGGGAGATGCGCGTACGTACTCTTATACCGTCGGCATCCGTGCCGTTACGTCCATCGACGGCATGACCGCCGACTGGGCGCGCATTCCGTGGGACGTGCTGGAGAAAATCTCCGTGCGGATCGTCAATGAAGTCGACAACGTGAACCGCGTCGTTTACGACATTACCTCGAAGCCGCCGGCGACGATCGAGTGGGAATAGGCAGGCACATAAGCTAATAAAAGAGCATCCTGACGGCAAACTTGCTTTGCTTAAGGGAGGGCTCTTTTTTTTGCGTCGGTTCGTGATAGGGCCTCTGCAATTCGGAAACACTAAGCGTATGAAAACAGCAAAAATCTTCAAATTTATCACAAAAGCGAACAATAAATGGTTGTTATTGATTTAATATTCGCTTTTTTATTGACAATCTTCGGGTTGAGGCCTAGAATAAGTCGTGTGATAAGTCTTGAAATCAGGACTTGTTCGGAAATTTCGACAAACTTCATCCATGCTTTTCGTATAATTCCGGGAATGGGCCCGGAAGTCTCTACGAGGTCACCGTAAATGATCTGGCTACGAAAAGAAGAAGCGCCGATATTCATCGGCGGGAGAGGTATAGCGGTTTCGTTACAGCCATGAAGCGCGGCTGTTGCGATCTGCACTCCCGTCACATGCTTCTTCTATGCTGTCACGGTACCCGGGGATAAGAATTGGCCCCGGGCTTTTTGTCGTTTCCGACTCATAATAAGGAGGAGTTTTTGAATCATGGATCGGTTTTTTAAGCTGAAACAGAATGGTACGACGGTTCGTACGGAGATTATGGCCGGCCTTACAACCTTTATGGCCATGGCTTACATCCTGACGGTCAACCCCAACACGCTTACGGCATTCGGCCAAATCGACATGGGCTGGTATTCTGTTTTTCTGGCGACAGCTCTTGCGGCTGGCATTTTTACGATCGCAATGGGTCTCTTTATTAACTTCCCAGTAGCTCTCGCACCAGGTATGGGTCTGAACGCTTACTTTGCCTCTGTAGTGCTTTCCTCGGCCACGACGGATCATCCCTTTACTTGGGAGATGGGCTTGACGGCCGTATTCATCTCCGGTTTGATTTTCATCCTGCTTACGATCACTCACGTCCGGCAAATGCTGCTGGAGGCGATTCCGGATGCTTTGAAGCATGCGATTACGGTAGGGATCGGTTTGTTCATTACGATTATCGGTCTGAAAAATAGCGGACTGATGACGATCGGCGTCGAAGCCGGCAACGATATCCCGGCTCACAAATTTACCGATGTCTTGTCTTTTGAAACGGTAATCCACTTGGGCAGCCTGGAAAACACCAATGTTCAACTTGCGCTTATCGGCCTGCTCTTGATCGGGATATTGATGGTACTCCAGGTACGCGGTGCGATTTTGTTCGGGATTTTGGGCACGACGGTCATAGCCATCTTGATGGGAGCCGTTGATTTTAACTCCGTGGCGACCAGCGAAGCCAAGTGGATTCCTGATTTTTCCCAGATCAATTTCATGAAGTTTGACTGGGACGGCATTCTGCATACGGGGATTGTCTCCGCAATAGCTACGTTTACGTTCGTGGAACTGTTCGATACTTTCGGAACTTTGGTCGGTACGGCAACTCGTGCGGGGATCATGAAGAATCCGGAAGAAGGCAAAAAACGTGTCGGTAAAGCGATGCTCGTCGACGCGGTAGCCGTTACCGGCGGTGCGATGCTGGGGACGTCCACGACGACGGCTTATGTTGAAAGTGCGGCCGGGGTTGCGGAAGGCGGACGTACCGGTCTGACCGCGGTAACGACCGGGGTGTGCTTCCTGCTCGCTCTGTTCCTCGCGCCGATCGCCGCTCTGATTCCGGGTTCGGCCACCGCGGCTGCGCTGATTATCGTCGGCGTCCTGATGGTTCAGTCGATCCGTGAAATCGACTTCCAGGACATGGTGGTCGCCATTCCGGCGTTTCTGACGATTACGATGATGCCGTTCAGCTATAACATTGCCAACGGGATTTCGTTCGGCATCGTGTTCTACGTTGTGTTGGCTTCCATCGCGAACCTGCGCGGTAAAACGAAATATAAAGTTCACTGGATGATGTGGATCCTGGCTGTTCTCATCATTGCCCGCTATGTGTTCTTCGGAAGCCAAGGTTAAACGGTCTAAAAAACCCGCTTGGAGCGTTCTTCGCTTTAGCGGGTTTCTTTCTTATTTATATATAGGGAAAAAATCTAACCTCGCACCACGCGGCATAAATACGCCGCTGATCCATATGGTTGGATATTTGATGCAACTTACACAGGTTTTACAATTTGTAATTGAGCGCCATGTCTGGTATATTAATAAATGTCGCCGCAAGCGACAGCATAAAACGACAAGAGCAAGACATTAAGACGAAACATGACAAAAAATAGTTCTTGCTTTTCAAGTAAATGCTTGCTATACTATAAAAGTTGCCGCTGATGAGGCGATAACGAAATGAACGAAGTTGATCTTTGAAAACTGAACAACGAGTGAGTACTAAATGAGAATTTCTCGTCAGTTTTTTAAATGAGCAAGTCAAACACTTTATTGGAGAGTTTGATCCTGGCTCAGGACGAACGCTGGCGGCGTGCCTAATACATG
>NZ_VSDO01000005.1 GCF_008084145.1 Paenibacillus faecis
CCCATCCCGAACACGACCGTTAAGCCCTCCAGCGCCGATGGTACTTGGACCGAAGGGTCCTGGGAGAGTAGGACGCCGCCAAGCAACTGAGAAGAGCACTACCGTATGATGCGGTGGTGCTCTTTTTGTATGTTAAAAGCGAAATACCTGCAAATCTGCAGGAATTTCCGAGCGTTTTAGCCTCGAAAAGCGAAAAAGATGCAAAAGTGCAGGGATTTTCGGCTCGTCCGTCCGAATGGGGCCCCTAAAGCAAAAAAGCCTGTAGATTTGCAGGAATTTCGCTCTGCGGGGGTCCTTTAGCCATAAATTCCTGCAGATTTGCAGGAATTTATATTGCACATGAAAGCTGTAACTGAGGTCTGATATGTTTCCTGGCAAAGTCAGGCTGAGGAAGCAGCGCAATGATCATGTTTGGTGGCGAAGGTGAGGGTTCCACGGCTTGCCCATCTCGAACAAGACCATTATGTCCTACAGCGCAATGGAACTTGGACCGAAGGCCCGGGAGAGTAGAGCACCGCCGAACAAAAAGAAAGACTTCGGGGGGGGGGGGACCTTAAAGTCATTCATAATTTGGTTCCCCGTATTTTATTATACTGATATACTTGAGGGAAAAGATGGAGATATTAATTAGTTTGTGATTCTCATACGGAACCATTTATGAAAGGATAACGCCGATGAAAAGATATAAAAGTCTGTCCGGAAGGCAATTGATTGTCGATACATACGACATGTTGTTAAACTCTTGGGATTCGGACTTTGAAGAGAAGGATATAGAAACTACTTATGGATTGACACACGTGATTATTGTCGGCGATCGTCAGCAGCCTTCTTTACTACTGTTTCATGGAACTGCCGATAATTCGGCAATGATGTGGATATACAACATAAAGGAGCTATCACAGAAGTTTTACATCATTGCGGTTGATGCGATTGGAGGTTCAGGAAAAAGTGAACCTAATGAAGAATATTTCAAAAGTTTTAATCAAGCGATCTGGATTGACGACATATTAAACTCATTAGAAATACATACTACCAATATATGTGGAGTTTCATACGGCGCATACTTATCTTATTACTACGCATTAAAGAGACCCAACAAAGTCACCAAGGCAATCTGCCTGGCAGGCAGAATCCCTACAAGTCAATTTGAGATTTTTTCAAAAATGATGGCTGCCTTTCTGCCGGAGGCGCTGTTTCCAACAGAGAAGAATTGTAGAAAATTACTAAGAAAATTAAGCAGGCCGAACTTCTCCAAGTTTGAAGAGAATGATGTTCTTATGAAGCACTGGTTTTACTTATTGAAGTACTTTAACAATAAATCAATGATGCAACATAAAATTGAAATCCACAGTGACTTAGAGTTATCTAAATTAAGAGAAAAGGGAATATTTCTAATTGGAGAATATGATAGATTAACTAATTATCCCAAGGCCATAAAGAGACTTGAGGATAATAAATTAAATTATAAGGTCATTAAAGATGCAGGACATGCAATAAATCATGAGCAGGCTAAACTGATCAACGAGGAGATTTCGAGACTGTTAACATAATATTTTAAGGAAAGAACCCAAAACAATAAGTGACCCAGCCTAGGATAAGTGCTTTCTGAGACTGGGTCTTTTTATAAATACAAGAATGTTTGATCGAGAGGTCATTAACATCGTCTAACACCATATTCACTCGTGGTCGCCTGTTGGCTCTTTTCCGCTAGGAGATAATTCGATGAAGTGGCATCAGCGGACAACCCTGCACCGGCTAACTTTGTATTCACCACCCAAACATTTAATTCTAATAAGAGGTGAGATTATTGAATACTAATTTATTGATTCGGGATTTCATTGATGAGGATTCCGGAATGGTATCAAGCATTATCAAAGAAAACTTAGTAAACGTAAACATCAAAGATTATCCAGAAAAGATAATAAAGAATATGAGTAGAATCTTCACCCCAGAATATATATCTTCGATATCAAAAATCAGAAAAGTATATGTTGTAGTTGAAGGTAATAAGATAATCGGTACTGCAAGCCTTGATCAAGATACCATTTACACAGTTTTTATTGATATTCTTCACCACAATAAGGGAATTGGTAGATTTCTGATTGATTTTATTGAACGAATAGCTCTTGATTCCGGGACTACATCACTTAAGCTTCCTAGTAGCATTACGGCACAAGGATTTTATGAGAAGCTTGGATACCATGCATTAGAAATAATAGAGTCTGAAGATTTTGGTAAAGATATAATAATGACAAAGAATTTAATCAAGGAATGAGGTCTCGAAAAACGATTTGGTCTTCCCGAGGTTTTCCAGTAACGTGGAGTCAGGCAAACAACGCTACGAGGCTAAGTGGTGGAGCCACCCCCGGTCCTGACGGAGGACTTTAGCCTCTCGGGTTAAGAATTACAACGACGTTATATGCTATTGAGGCAACAAGAAAACTGAAAGCAGAGAGGTGAAATCGATGGACGATAATGGATCCAGATATATTTCTTATTCTCAGAAGCACAATGAAATTGTTGAAAGTGGTTCGGTAGCGATTAAGAAGTACTTAAGTGAAGCCGATTATGATGAGAAGCGAAGTCTTTTACTGTGCCTGGACAGATATCTTGATCCGTACTTTGGTTATAATCTGCCGTTTTTTGATGAAATCATTCTACTTTTACAGAAACAACTGTTTCAAGAACAAGATAGAAATATAAAGGATGATCTATTTCAGTTACTTACTGATTACTCAAGAGAACAGCTAGATTATCTTGCGGAACGTATTGATCAGGTTGAGCCTCATGATTTAGCTGATGCACTTTATGCTATAGGTATTACTTACAACAAGAAATATGTTCCCTTACTCCTTAATTATGAGAACCATGGGGATCTGATTGTGCAGAGAGTTGCACGAGATGCATTAAAAGAACTCTCAAAAATTTGAAGCCCATGGTCATTAATTATTGATAATAGAATCGACAAGATTGTAGAAAGATTTTTCGATTATAGAACAGGAGAAGCGCGGTTCGCCATTAGGCCTTGGCTAAGAATAGGTGACGAATTAAACAGCAGGAGGGATTGAAATGAAGGTTAAACGAATCGTGGCCAACATTCATTCGCATGACATAGAGTTGGCTAAATCTTTCTATCAAGACGTATTGGGACTCGAATTGATGATGAATCATGGTTGGATAGCAACCTACGGATCCAAGGATGAGATGAACATTCAAATTAGCTTTGCGTCCGAGGGAGGGGCAGGAACCGTTACGCCTGATTTATCCATTGAGTTAGATGATATTGATGAAGTTTATAAACGAATGACAGATGCAGGTTTCAAGATTGAGTATGGACCCGTAAATGAACCATGGGGTGTGCGGAGATTTTATGTTCGGGACCCATATAATAAATTAGTTAATATTCTTGCGCATAACAAAAATTAGATATACTCATGTAAGAGGAATTTGGGTGAAAGCATAATGGAAGAGGGTTCAAGATGAAAATAATAAAGGTATTACATTATGACGCATTCTCGTCAGTAGCCAATAAAGGAAACCCAGCAGGGGTTGTTCTGGATACGGATGGCTTAAATGATGAGTCCATGCAAGCAATTGCCAAGTCAGTTGGCTTTAATGAGACTGTATTTGTACAACTTTCGCAAAAAGCAGATTTTAGGTTGAGGTATTTTACCCCTGGGCATGAAATAAACTTGTGTGGTCACGCTACGGTGGGCTCCATGTATTGTTTAAAGGCTTTGGGAATTATAGACGCAAACAAAAATGAAATAACTATTGAAACAAATGTAGGTATCTTACCCATTTGCTTCAACAAGTGTAATGGCGAGCTACAAGTTATGATGAAACAGGATAAACCTGAATTTATGTCTTTTCAAGGTTCAGTATCCAAACTTGCTAAATGTATCGGACTAACCGAAGAAGAAATAGACGATAAGATGCCTATTGTATATGGAAGTACTGGGACATGGACATTACTTGTTCCAATTCGAAGTTTAAACAGTTTCTCAAAGATGAAGCCAAACAACTCGCTTTTTCCAGAAATACTTACGGAAAATAGTCGTGCTTCGATTCATCCGTTTTGTTTAGAAACTTATGATAAACGAGCTAGCATGCATGCAAGACACTTTTCTTCACCTTATTCAGGAACAATTGAAGACCCCGTAACTGGGACGGCATCTGGAGTCATGGGGGCTTATTATTTGCAGTATGTAAGTAAGGAAACAGCTGAAGCGGAGTTCCTGGTTGAACAAGGGCAAGAGATTGGAAAAGATGGACGAGTTGTTGTAATGGCAAAACGAAATGGGAAATCAATCGATGTATTTATCTCAGGAACCGCAGTATACGTTAAGGAATTAAAGATATCGTATGTTTAGGAGAAAATAATTTCAAACACAGGTGTTCAGTAATTCGAGGAAATCGGTAACTTTCGATAACACCGTATTACAGCGGATTCAGGCGAAATCCCGCATAGGAAAAAAGTACGTTGGAGGAGGTTAATCCTATGGCAGCAAATATTTTTTGGGAATTAATAAGTGATTCCAAAAAGTATGGCGCAGAACAAATAGAATGGCTAACTAATGAATTAACCAAGAAAACGAGTAAAGAAATTATTCAGTTCGAAATAGAGTTTCAGAATAAGATGGTACAATCATATACTTCTTCATTATGGGGTGCGGCCTATGTTATTATGGGAGGATGTTCGGATGATGGATTTGATTATTTCAGGGGCTGGTTAATCTCCCGAGGAGAAGAAGTGTTCAATCAAGCTTTAAAGAATCCTGAATTTTTAGCTGGATTTTTAACTGAGGATTATTTACAGGAAGATGAATTTGCACCTCAATTAGAAGAAATGTTATTAGCGGCTTCAGATGCTTACACTTATCAAAAAACCGGAACGTACGAGTATAACGATTCTGCCAACACGGAGTTTTTGAATGAATTGGAAGCTCACGGATATAATTTTGAACCCATGGATATTGAAATTGATTGGGTGGAAGAAGACCTGGAAGTTAGATACCCTCTATTGTGGGCAAGGTTTGGAGAAGAACCGTTAATATAAGGAAATATAGCTAAATACTCGATGAGGTGATTTTTATGGCGTTTGATGCCTTTACTAAGAAAAGACTTGAAAAAATACTTGATAACTACATAGATAAGAAGATCCCCGGCCATCTCAAGTCAGAATATAACATTATATATAAGTTTCGAGGTAACACAATTACTCTTTCACAAGACGGACCTTCCTATATGCCAGGAGAACGAGTTGAGTTGCCGATCGCTCAATTCAGAAACGATGAAGGGAAATGGAAAGTATATTGGCAGGACAGTAAAAACAAGTGGCATTTTGTAGAAGATATAGAACCAATAGAAGACTTCGAAAAACAATTAACGATGCTTGATAAACCTGAATTTGGATATATGTGGATGTAACAAAACCTGAAGATCAGGAGTGATCTTTTGATTCAATATCAATTGAAGGACTGGAAGGAGATTGTTCCCTGGCAAAACGGTAACTGTTCAACGTTACACTGGTTTGCATTAACCGACGCTCATTACTGGTTTAATTTTAAAGGCGTTGAGTTTCCTAAATATAGTGATGAAATCATTAGGGAATGGAAGCCGGAGAATGATTCTAAATTTGTGGATTATCCATTTGCCAGGATATTTTGGGATATTTGCGAAGTTATTCGGCATGTAGAAAATTCAGTTCCGAACGAAATTTTTCAGAAGATAAATTCATTGGATAAATTAAAGAAATACATAGAACTGTTAAAAAATTGGATCGAATTAGCTTGGGATGAAAGTGACGAACAATTTGACGAAGTGTACGAGGTGGCCCGTGGTTGGCTTTACTGTAGAAGGCTGGATTTTGGATATTTAACAGGAGGTCCTGATTGTTTTTTAATAAGAAATGAGGATCAGTTACATATTTATTGGTTTGCTGAATATCAAAATGATAAAGGTATTTCATTATGGAGCAGCCATGAAGGAACATTTTCCTGTAACTATTTCGAATTTATAGAGGACCTGGTAAAAAGTTTTAAAGCATTTGGTTTAGATATGAATAAGCAGATTTCTGCATTGTTAGAAAGTAACCCCACCGATCTGGAGATTGACAGTGAACAAATATTAACCAATCAATCTCAATACGAAGAGCTCGTTTCAGCGTTTGAAAACAAGAAATTGCTTTATGCGGATACTCCTGATTGGAAGCATATTGTGAATACGATGAATGAAATTTCAAGGCAATTGGAATCAAGAATTTAATTCAGCACTATTAAACTGCCATTAAGGGCGTGACATACATGTTTGAGATTGAAGTGATAGATGTATTTAAAATCAGTGGTAGAGGATTTGTAATTGGGGGAGAAATCATTGATCGTGGGACCGTTTTAAAGAATGGCGATACTTTAATTTGTAGAGACTATAAAAACAAAAAAGTACTTGTGAAGTCTATAGAAATGGTTAACTTCGGAAATAGGGAAATAAACTTTAATCGTATAGGATTGCTCGTAGACTTGGAGGAAAGTGAAGCAAGGTCACTAATAGGTAGAAGGTTATATGAGGAAGAATGAGGGTGGGAAGTTTCAATTCGAAGACGGCACCAACAGTCTATAACTCCTATTCATGCCGGGGGCCTCGAAGGTAGTTGCCAGGAGGCGAATTTAGGCAAGAAACAACAGATCGAATAAACAAAAAATTATCTATAAAATCGTTATAAGATTAGTTTCTATGTTCTACAATAATTCCTGCAAATCTGCAGGAATTTCCGAGCTCTTAAGCCTTGGACATCGAAAAAGATGCAAAAGTGCAGGTATTTCCGGTTATTTCCTCCAATAGAGCCCCCATCGATAAAAAAGCTTGCAGATTTGCAGGAATTTTGCTCGGTGGGGGCTATTTCCCCATAAATTCCTGCAGATTTGCAGGAATTTGCATCCGCGTTACTACGTTACCACTTCCGTCACTTATATTTCCGGCCGCTTCATGTACAATGGAATAGTATTTTCATAAGCTTGCAGAAAATGAAATGTGATGGCTGGAGGTAGCTGAACAGCAATGAAACCTATTTTGGAAGTGGCGGAATCCATCGGGATTGCGGAAAAATATTTGGAGTTGTACGGACGGTACAAATGCAAAATAGATCTAAGCCTGCGCGAGGATTTAAAGAACCGGCCGGACGGGAAGTTGGTGCTGGTGACGGCGATGAATCCGACGCCGGCCGGGGAAGGAAAAACGCTGACCACGATCGGGCTGGCGCAAGCGCTCAACGCGATCGGCGAGCCGACGATCGCTGCGCTGCGGGAGCCGTCGTTAGGCCCATGCTTCGGCATGAAGGGTGGAGCGACAGGCAGCAACAAAGCTCAATTGATGCCATCCGAGGACATCAACCTTCATTTTACGGGCGATTTACACGCGATTACGTCGGCGCATAATTTATTGGCGGCCATGATCGACAATCACCTATTTCAGGGAAACGCGCTGCAAATCGATTCAAACCGGATTTTGTGGAAACGGGCGATGGATATGAACGACCGAAGCTTGCGGCAAATTGTCGTAGGACTTGGGGAAGGAAACGGGGTTGTGCACGAATCCGGGTTTATGATCACGACCGCCTCCGAAGTGATGGCGGTGCTATGCCTTAGCGAGAATCGGCGGGACCTGAGAGAACGCCTGGGCCGTATGGTCGTCGCTTACACGATGTCCGGCGAGACGGTGACCGCCGAGCACATCGGCGCCGCGGATGCGATGACCGTGCTGCTGAAGGAAGCGCTCAAGCCGAATCTGGTGCAGACGGCCGAAGGCACGCCGGCGATCGTGCATGGCGGGCCGTTCGCCAATATCGCCCACGGCTGCAGCAGCGTTATCGGTACGAAAACCGCGCTGAAACTGGCCGACATCGTGTTGACGGAAGCCGGATTCGGGGCCGATCTTGGCGCGGAGAAGTTCTTCGACATCAAATGCCGACAAGCCGGGCTTAAGCCCGACGCGGCGGTATTGGTCGTCACCGTCAAAGCGCTGAAGTATAACGGCGGCGTTCCGAGAGGGGAGCTGGATAAACCGAATCCCGAAGCCTTGCAAGCCGGTTTGGCCAATATGAACCGCCATGTGGACAATATCCGCAAATTCGGTGTGCCGGTCATGGTGGCGATTAACCATTTTACCAGCGATACGACGGAGGAAATCCGGATCGTTCAAGAGCAATGCGCCCGCCTGGGCGTCAAGGCGGAGCTATCCGACGTCTGGGCCCGGGGCAGTGAAGGCGGGATCGAACTGGCGGAAACGCTCAGAACCATGCTTCGACGGGAATCATCACGGTATGCGCCGCTCTATTCCGAGCGGCTTGGCATCAGGGAGAAAATCGAGACCATCGTCCGGGAGATCTACAGAGGCGCGGGCATCCGTCTAAACGCTAAGGTGGAGGCGAAAATACAGGAATTCGAGCGCCAGGGCTTCGGGCATTTGCCGGTGTGCATGGCCAAAACGCCGAGCTCTTTTTCCGATCAGCCGAACCTGCTTGGCGCGCCGGAGAACTTTGTCGTCCAGGTACGGGACGTAACGCTGTCGGCCGGTGCAGGATTTATTGTCGTGCTCACCGGCAATATCGTGACGATGCCCGGATTGCCGAAAACCCCGGGGGCGGAGCAAATCCAACTCGACGAACAGGGAGAAATCGTAGGCTTGTTCTAATCCGATATCATAAGATCCACCCATATAGAGTCATAAGCACTCCCTTGCCATGGAGCCCGAGCCGATTTCATGGCGCAAGAGAGTGTTTGTGGCTATTTTTTATAGAAAAATGCTTATACACAGGATATTAACAAACTGTACACAATTTTCTATATACTCGGCTGATTTATCCCCATGTGGACAAGTGCCGCCAAAACAGCAGGTTATCCCCGAATCATAAAAATTCCAACCATAAATCGCAATATTGTCTCCTCAAAAAAAACGCCCGTCTCCATTAGACTAAGGATGAAAATACGAGTTACCAAGAAAGGGGTTACAAAGCAATGAAGAGAACGAGAATTTGGGCGATGCTGCTGGTGGCCGTTCTGATGGTCGCTTCCTTGTCCGCATGCGGCGGAAGCGGCAATAAAGCGACCGGAAACGGCGGAAACGCTCCGGCGAAGACCGCTAATGAAGGAGGCGGCTCCAATGGCGGAGGAACGGACTCGGGCGAAAAAGTCGAGCTCACTTTCTGGTCGCTGGGTACGACGAACTATGAGGATCTGGCGAAGGAATACACGAAAGAACATCCGAACGTCACCTTCAAGTTCCAGAATACGTCCGACCAAACGGCGCATCACAACAACCTGACGACAGCATTGTCCGCAGGGTCAGGCGCGCCTGACATTTTTCAACTTGAAATCGCTTTTATGGAGCGCTTCATCAGCAATCAAGACAAGTTCTATAACCTTTACGATCTCGGGGCCAAAGATATCGAAGGCAACTACCTGGATTGGAAATGGAAACAGGCAACTTCCACGGACGGCTCGTTCCAACTGGGTCTTCCAACGGACATCGGTCCTACGGTAGTGTACTACCGCACGGATCTGGCTGAGCAAGCCGGCTTGCCGAAGGATCCCGACCAATTCAGCGCGGCGATCGATACATGGGATAAGTTCGCAACCGTTGCCAAACAATTCAAAGATAAAACCGGCAAACCGTTTGCGGATTTGACGGACCTGGTGTACAACGGATTGCGCGACCAATCGCCGGACCAAATCTACTTCAACAAAGAGGACGGCGCTTTCATCGGGGACACCAATCCTCAGGTCAAGAAAGCTTATGACTTTACGGTAAAAGGGATTCAAGAAGGCTGGATCGGCAACTGGGTCCTCTGGTCGCCGGAATGGCAAAACGCGATCAACAAAGGCGATTTCGGCGTCATGCTCGGCCCGGCTTGGATCGCCGGTACGATCCGGAACGCCAAGGACAGCGCCGGCAAATGGGCGATCGCTCAAATGCCCGAAGGCGCCGGAAACTGGGGCGGCTCCTTCCTGACGCTGCCGAAAGAAGGCAAGCATCCGAAGGAAGCTTACGAGTTTATCGCCTGGGTCCTGAACAAGGAGAACCAGTTGAAATCGTTTAAAGACAGCGGCTTGTTCCCGTCGATTCCGGCGGTTTACAGCGAACCGGCGTTCAGCGAAGAGAAGGACGATTTCTTCGGCGGGCAAATCATTGCTCAAGCCTACGCCAAATCGGCGGAACGCGTAAAACCGGTCTACTACGGCCCGCTGCACGACCAAGTCGATACGATTATCAAAAATGCGCTCAAAAACGTGCTTGAGAAAAAAGCCGACCCGCAAAAAGAGTGGGATGAAGCGATGAAACAAATCAAGACGTTGGTGGAACGCAGCTAAGCCGAACAAGATCGAAGCGGCTGCATAGCGCAATTTATCATCCGAATTCGCGGGGAGATGCATATCTCTCCGACGGATTCGGATTTATCAATGACTTCCTGGAGGTGCGTCATGGCTGACACAGTCACCGCGAAACCGTCGCAGCCGATTCCGGCCAAGCGGCCATTCTGGACGGAATCAAGACGAAGCAAGCTAACGGCATACACGTTTATTTCGCCGTTCTTTATTCTGTTCGCCATTTTCGGATTGTATCCGATACTTTTTACGATTTATTTGTCGTTTTTTAAATGGGATGCGCTGGGTCCGATGAAATATGTCGGATTCAAAAACTATGAGCTGATTACGAGCGATCCGACCTTCTGGATCTCCTTCACCAATACGCTGTTGATGGGCTTGATGGGGACGGTGCCGCAGTTGATCGTCGCCCTCCTGGTGGCGGTCATGCTCAATTCCGCCCTGAACAAGTTCAAGAACACGTTCCGCATCTTGTATTTCATGCCCAATATCACATCCATTGTTGCCGTAACGCTGGTGTTCAGCACCATGTTCGGGAACAATGGGATGGTGAACTGGCTGCTGAACAACCTGGGAATGGAAAGCGTGCCGTTCAACTCCGGCTGGTGGGGCGTCAAAATCGCGATTTCCACCATGGTGATGTGGCGCTGGATGGGATATAACGCCATCATTTTCTTATCCGGTTTGCAGAGCATTCCTACGGATATTTACGAGGCCGCTAAAATCGACGGGGCCAGCCGCGGGCAGCAGCTGATCTATATCACGCTCCCTCTGCTTCGTCCGTTCATTATTTTCGTCACGCTGGTATCGACCATCGGGGCGTTGCAGCTGTTTACCGAGCCGTACGTATTCCTAGGCCAGTCCGGCACAGGCTCCACGCGTCAGGAAGGGGTTACGATGGTGACCTACCTGTACAATGAGGCGTTCAAAAACGGATTCTTCGGAACCGCGGCCGCCACGGCGGTAATGTTGTTTATCGCCACGATTCTTTTCTCCGTCCTGAATATGATGCTATCGAGCCGGATGGGCGGAGACACCGGGGGGAAAAAAGCATGAGCACGCTTGCAGCAAGCCGCAAAAAACCGGATGAACCGGGTCTGGTCGCCAAGACGTTCTTTTACCTGTTTCTGATTATCGGAGCGCTGGTATCCATCTTTCCGTTCTACTGGATGTTCGTGGTGGCTACCAACGATAAGGATGCCGCTTTCCATATCCCGCCGTTGTTGACGCCGGGAGCGGAGTTTTTCGACAACTTCTCGCGCGTACTGGAGCGGACGGACTTTTTCCGGGCGCTATTGAATTCCGTCGTCGTTTCCTCGGCCGTCACGATTTCGGTCGTCTTCCTTTGTACGCTGGCGGGATATGCTTTTGCCAAATATGAGTTTCCGTTCAAAAAAACGCTGTTTGTTTTCGTCATCGCCACGATGCTGGTACCCGCTCAATTGGGTGTGCTTCCGCAGTACGTCATCATGGCCAAGCTGCACTGGATCGACAGTTATAAAGCGCTGATCGTTCCCGCGATGGTCAATGCGTTCGGGATTTTCTGGATGCGGCAGTATATCGCCTCGGCGGTGCATTCCGAACTGCTGGAAGCCGGACGGATCGACGGCGGCGGACATTTCCGCATTTTCTGGAATATCGCGATTCCGGTCGTTACGCCGGCAATGGCAACGCTGGGCATTCTGAACTTTATGAATGTCTGGAACGACTTCTTCTGGCCGCTGGTCGTGTTGAAAAACAGAGAGAATTACACGATTCAAATCGCTCTGCAGCAGTTGTTCACCAATAAAGACGGTCTGGACTTCGGCATGATCATGTCCGCCACGTTTACGGCGACGCTGCCGCTTCTGATCGTATTCCTGCTGTTCAGCCGCTGGGTGATCGCCGGTTTGACTTCCGGCGCGATAAAAAGCTAGGACTTTTGTTAGGGTGGCAAGGAGATAAGACGCATAACGAAGAATAATAGAGATAGGAGATTGTGGAGGGGGACGAAGGCTTGAAGCTCCGTCGGAAAATCTTGCTGGCTATTATTCTTCTTGTGTTTATCCCCGTAATTTTGATGGGGTCGATTTCGTATTTCAGTTTTTCGGGCGCTATGGAGAAGAAGTCGAGTAATTTTTATTGGGTCTCTCTGCTGGAGACCGACCGGAAGCTGAAGTACGCCTTGAACGAGGTCACCACCATCTCGAATTCGGCGATAACGCAGCCGGTCATTCAGAAGACCTTGAAGCAACCAAACTTTGTCGTCACTTATGATCAAAGGCAGGATATCAACAACTTAATCAACCATCCGATGATTACTTCTTTCGGGCTCTATTCCAAGGATAAGCTATTGTATCAATATAATGAGGCCATGTCATTCGATACGCTCAGCAAACAAAACTGGTATGAGGCGATGAAAGCGGCCGAAGGCAGACCCATTTGGGTCGGCCCGGGCGAAAATGGCAGCGCCTCCACGGGGAAGCCGGTTTTGATCCAGGCCCGGGTGATTAAGGATTATTATTCTCTCGAGGATATCGGAGCCGTCGTGATTTATGTGAAGCCGGAACTTTTGGATCAGGTATTTTGGGACGCCGCCACGCTTAAACAGGGGGATATTCTGCTGGTCAACCAGCAGGGCAATATCGTCTTCGACAAGTCGGGCGAGCATATTGGGGAACGTACGGATTTTCCGTTTTTAAAAGAGAGTCCGAAGCCGGACGGAAACGGAAAAGGCTATTATGTCGATAAATACGCGGGCGAGAAATCGCTGATTACCTATCTGCCTTCGCACAACAAGGATTGGCATCTCGTCGCCATTACGCCGAGCAAGCTGATCGCCTCGGAGTCGATTCAGATCCGCAATATCGCTATGGTGCTGGTGTTGGTCTCCTTGGTATCGGCCTTTTTGTTCGACCGCTACTTTGTTCGCCGGCTGGTGCGCAGCATTATCAGTGCGGTGAACGGTATGAAGCGGGTACAGCAGGGGATTTTTGTGCCGATTCCGCCCACCCTTCGGGCCGGGGACGAGACGGATTTGCTGATCGACGGCTTTAACCGGATGAGTACGCAAATTTCCGAGCTGATCGAACAGGTGCAGACGGAGCAGGCGCGTAAAAAAGAGGTCGAGCTGCAAGCGCTCGTGGCGCAGATCAATCCGCATTTTATATACAATTCCTTGGAATCGATCAATTCGATGGCCGTGCTTCAGGGGAATAAGGATATCAGCAAAATGGTCGTATCGCTCGGCAAACTGCTGCGGATCAGCATCAGCGAGAGCCAGCAGTTGATTCCCTTGTCCATGGAGATGGAGCACGTCCGGCATTATTTGGACATTCAGAAATTCCGGTTCGAAGATAAGTTCACGTATCAAATCGAAATTCCGGAATCCTTGAAATATTACAAAACGCAGAAGCTCATCGTTCAGCCGATCGTCGAAAACGCGCTGTACCACGCCATCGAGCCGATGGAGGAGCGCGGTTTTATTTCGATCACCGCCCGGGATGGCGGGCGGGATATCTTCATCGACGTGATGGACAACGGGCCCGGGTTCGATCACGTGGCGCTGATGACCTTATGGAGCAAGGAACGCGGCAGTTTGAAAAAATACAGGGAGAACGGCGTCGGCCTCAAAAATGTGCACGAGCGGCTCAGCATCCGGTTCGGCGGCTATTACGGCATCATGATCTGTTCCTCCCCGGGATTCGGGTCGATCATACGGATTCGCATCCCGAAAATCGATTCATGAGGAGGGGAAGAGCGGTCGTGAAATGGTTGATCAATTGGGGCTGGATCGTCGTATACGCCATGGTTTTGGCCGTCTCGGTGCTCATCCTCTCCAAGAACGGGAGCGAGCCGATCGAAGAGAGGCAGACCGAAAAAATCACACTCACCTTCCGTCACTTTTGGATCAAGGAGCATGACCGGAAGATGCTGAGCATTTTTGAGGAAGTCGTGGATTCCTTTCAAAATTCCCATCCGAATGTGAAGGTGAATTTTGAGGGGATGGATCAGACCGTCCACCGGGAGCAAAAGCTCAAAAGCGAAATGGTGACGGGGACGGCACCGGATATGTTCGTACTGTTCGCCGGCGCCGAGATTGAACCTTATGTCCGCTCCAACCGGCTGATGGATCTGACGGATTTCGTCCGGGAGAGCGGGCTGGAGGGGAAATTTCAGGATCTCGAGGCGTGGTCTTACGACGGCCGCATTTACGGGCTGCCGATCGAGGGGCATGCCGAGCCGCTTTATTATAATAAGGAGATTTTCGCCGAATACGGCATCACACCGCCCCGGACTCTTGAGGAAATGGATGAGGTGGTGAAACGGCTTAAGGCGAATGGGGTGATTCCATTTGCGCTCGGCAATGAAGAGCGCTGGCCCGCCGCGATTTTCGCCCACTATTTTATGGATCGTTATGCGGGACCGGAACTCATTAACCAACTGACCCGGGGCAACCCCAAAGCGGACTTTAACAACAGCGCCTACCTGCAGGCGATGATGCATTTTAAAAGCTGGGTTTCCGAAGGAGCGTTCAGCGAGCCGGCTAATGATTTGTCGACGGAAGAGGCGATCGATTTGTTTACGTCGGGGAAAGCGGCCATGTATTTGAACGGAAGCTGGGATATCAATCTGTTCCATAACGGAAATGAACCGGGGGATAACTTCCCGGACCGGGTCGGCGTAACTTCGTTTCCGACGCTGCTTCCGGATCAGAAGCCCTCGCTGGCGGGCGGTTATACGATCGGAATCGCGCTGTCGTCCAATCTCGATGAGGCGAAGCGGACAGCGGCTTTGGAATTAATGCAAGCGTTTTATACGGAAGAGATCCAGGAGCGAGTCGTTTATGAAGGCTTGCGGATTCCGTCGATGAAAATCACGTTCGATTCGGAACGCACCGGGCCGGTGTTCGATCAGGTCGTGAAGCTGATGCGGCAGAGCGACGAGATTTTTTTGGCGTATGACAATGCCTTGTCTCCCGAGGTGAACAAAACGTTCCTCAAGGTCGTGGAACAGATTCTGGCGGGCCAAATCCCGCCGAATGACGCGCTCGAACAAATACAGGCGACATCCGAGCAATACTGGAAGCAACGCAACAGTTCTCTGCCCAATTAATGGTCTGGAGGTGCTCTATGGAATCCAAAGAAGCAAAGTATCGGGTGATTCTCGTCGATGACGAGCCGATTATTTTGCGAAGCTTGAAGGTGGCGATTCCCTGGGATGAGCTGAATCTGGAAATCGCTGGGGAAGCGAGAAACGGAGAAGAGGCGCTCAGGCTGGTCCGCGAGCTGTCTCCGCATATGATTATCAGCGATATTCGCATGCCGGGGCTGGACGGAATCAGCTTGATGAAGGAAGTCATGGCGGAGAATCCGAAGCGCCTGTTTATCTTTATCAGCGGTTACGGGGAGTTCGAATATGCCAGGGAAGCGCTGCGGGAAGGAGCCTTCGATTACCTGCTTAAACCGATCGACCACGATGAATTGATTCAAATGATCTTACGTGCCATCAAGACGCTCGAAAAGCAAATGGAGAACGATAAGCTGCTTCATTCCGTGCAAATGTTGTCGATGCTCGCCCGTGAGCGGATGTTTGCCGAATTGATCGAAGGCAATCACAGTGAAAGCCATCTGCGGCATATGAAATGGCTGGAGAACAGCGAGCTTCAGGAGGATTATATGGTGGCCGTGCTGCAGCTGGACCACTATCTGAAGCTGTACAACCAATGGTCCATGGAAGAAAGAAGGCTGTGGCTGTTCGCGATCCGCAATATTTTAAGCGAATGGTCGATCGCCCAGGGGGCGTTGACGGTGTTTCCTTTTCACAGCGGAGAATGGGTCATGCTGTTTCCGGCGGCGATGAGCGAGCGGAGGGAAAACCTGGGCCGGGACATTATTCACCGGATCAAAGTCAATACGAAGCTGTCCTGTTCCATCGGCTTCAGCCAGACGGCGAAGGGGATCGGCCAATTGAGCGAAGCCTACCAGAGCGCGGCCAGAGCGCTGTATCAGCGGTTCTACAGCGACAGGGAAGGGGTCTTCGTCGAGCCGGTCCCCGAGCTCGGAGCGACGCGCGAAGCGAAATATCCGAAGCATTTGGAATCGGGGATGCTGGATGCGGTCCGGACGTTGGACGACGAGCGCCTGATCGCTCTGCTGGACGAGACGAGGGGTTATCTGGAAGCTCAGGCGTTCTCCAAGGAAACCGCGGAACGCATGATTGTGGAGCTGACGGTGGTGCTGTACCGGGAATTCGAGCATATGAAGCTGCTGCTGGAGTGGTCGCTGGAGGGAATTTTGCAGGAACTGCATTCGATGGATACTTTGAACGAGATGATGGGACTGCTAAAACTGAATTTCGGTAAATGGATCAGGGAGAGCAGGGACTCTCAGCCGAAAGAACATATCCAGAGCATGATCGACAAGACGAAGGGATATATCGCCAACCATTATCATAAAGATCTCAGCATTGAGGAAGTGGCGGAAGTGGCCGATCTGAGCATCAGCCATTTCTGCATGCTGTTTAAACAGGTCACGGGATACACTTTTCTCGAGTACTTGACGCAGTGCCGAATCGAGAAAGCCAAATATATTTTGAAGAACAGTCAGGTCAAAGTGTACCAGATCGCCCCGCTCGTCGGGTATCAAGATCCCCGTTATTTCACACAGGTGTTCAAAAAGGTCACCGGCATGACGCCGTCGGAATACCGGGAAGACCCGGCTTCCTGAGGAGGCGGCAGCACCAAAAAGAACCGCCCATTCGGCGGTTCTTTTTGGGTTTATTTCGCATTAAGTTACGAGCGCCCGCGTCTCATTGAGCCCATAATCAGGCTGACAATAAATACAAGCACGACGGCACCGATCAGAGCCGGGATGAAGTAGAAATCCCCGATGACCGGACCCCAGTTGCCCAGAATCAGGCTGCCCAGCCAAGCACCGATGAAGCCTGCAATGATATTACCGATGATGCCGCCGGGAATATCTCTGCCCATAATTAACCCTGCCAGCCAACCGATAATGCCACCGATAATTAAGGACCATAAGAAACCCATTCGTATCACCTCTTATGTGTTTAATTTGCTTGTCGATTACTATTAACCAAAGAGGGAGTTTTTAAACAACCGGGTAAAAAATGACCCGGATGGGCTGAAGAAATTGGCTATATAAAAACAGGGTATACATGTGTGAGGGGATCTGATACAATCCAGGTAGCAACTCCCAATATTAAACAAAATTAACAACATTAATGTTGTAAGTGCTTACAAAATGATTTTGTTTTGCGGA
This sequence comes from Paenibacillus faecis, assembly GCF_008084145.1. GTDB lineage: Bacteria > Bacillota > Bacilli > Paenibacillales > Paenibacillaceae > Fontibacillus > Fontibacillus faecis. The sequence goes on from NZ_VSDO01000005.1 coordinate 17,642, forward strand.
GCTGCAAGTTGAACAGAAGGAGGTGAGTATGTCTCAAAAAACAAACGTTTGCACTTCCTCATATTCCAATGGATAAGAAAGAAATCTTGTTTGGAAGAGTGTATTTTTGAAAAAAATACAAACGTTTGCACGAAAAATATTTATTTTGAAAGGAGTAAACGCGTGAAGAAAAAGACCCTCAGGTGTGCGTCATTTTTTCTCAGTTTTATATTCCTGATTACGATATTCTTTGGCTCGCAGGTTTTACCGGTTCAGTATGCGGATGCTTCTGAGGCAAGGCCGGGCGCTTCAGCGGAGAAGATTACGGAGACGGAGGGTCCTACCGGACCGGCTACATTCAGCTGGGAAAATGCAAACGTTTACTTTGTAATAACCGATCGTTTTAAGGATGGCGATCCGAGCAATAATAACGCTTATGGCCGACCTACTCGCGATGCGACCGGCAAGAATATCGGCACATTTCATGGAGGTGACCTCAAGGGGCTGACCGAGAAGCTGAATGAAGGATATTTCACGAAGCTGGGGACCAATGCGATTTGGATCACGGCCCCTTACGAGCAGATCCACGGTTGGGTCGGTGGCGGGACCGGCGGGGACTTCGCCCATTATGGGTACCATGGTTACTATGCGCTTGATTTTACCATGATGGATAAAAACATGGGCACCGTTGAAGATATGCGGGAATTCGTGGATACCGCGCATGAAAAAGGGATCCGGGTCATTTTGGACGTCGTTTTGAACCACCCGGGCTACGGAACCCTGAAAGACATGGAGGAATACGGCTTCGGCGCCCGCAACAATATAGGGGCCGGCTGGACGCCGGGAAGCGGTCAAACCTGGCACAGCTTTCACGATAACGTAAATTATAACGACGCTTCGGCCTGGGCCGCATGGTGGGGAGGTTGGGTTCGGGCGGGCATCGCCGGCTATGAGAGCTGCGGAGGCAGCGATCTGACGCAATGTGTAGGAAATCTACCTGATTTTCGCACGAACGTGACGGACAATATCGGGCTCCCTCCTCTGCTGAAAACAAAATGGAGCAAAGAAACCGCCGGATACGAGCCGTGGATCATTCCTTCGGCCAAAAACCTGCGTAAGGATTTGGGCCTTCCCCCGGCCGATTATGTCATCAAGTGGCTGGCGGCTTGGGTGGAGGAGTTTGGCATTGACGGATTTAGGGCGGATACGGCCAAGCATGTGGAGCTTCACAGGTGGAAACAGCTCAAGAATGAAAGCGATGCGGCCCTGAAAAGATGGAGACAAAACAATCCGGATAAACCCGGTGCCGATTGGAACGATTCTTTTTGGATGACCGGCGAAGTCTGGGGGCATGGGGTAGGCAAAAGCGAGTATTTCAACAACGGCTTCGATTCCATCATTAATTTCTCCTTTCAGGGGGCGAACCTAAACTCCCTGGAGAGCATCTATGCCGATTACGCCGCCAAGATCAATAACGATCCCGAGTTTAACGTATTAAGCTATATTTCCTCGCACGATACTAAGCTGTACGATCGGGGAGGGTTAATTCAGGCCGGCACGGCGCTTCTTTTGTTGCCGGGCGGAGTGAAAACGTTCTATGGAGACGAGGCGGCGAGGGCCTTCGGAGATACCGGCTCGGATCCCCAACAGGGGACGCGCTCTTCCATGAACTGGAATCAGCTCAATCAGAATGTACTTTCGCATTGGCAGAAGGTAGGCCAATTCCGGAATCAACATATTGCCGTAGGAGCTGGGAGCCATGCCAAAATTGCCGACAGTCCCTACACCTTCAAGCGCACTTATGAAAAAGACGGGATCACCGACAAGGTAGTAGTCGCCATAGGCGCTTCGGGGACTACCCAGGTGAACGTGGCGTCCGTGTTTCCGGACGGAACCACCGTCAGGGATGCCTATACCGGGGCCGAAACCTTGGTAAGCGGAGGTGTCGCCACACTCACGCCGGGAGCCCATGGACTCATCTTGATCGAGCAGATCAAGGAATCCGATTTGCCGGCCGTATCCGCTTCTCCCGCAGGGGGCAGCTTCAAAACCGAGACTTTGGACATCAAACTGCATGTCAATAAAGCCGAAAGCGGAAAGTATACCTTGGACGGAAGCGATCCCAAACAAGGGATCAGCTACACGGACGGAACGGAGATTACGATCGGCGAAGCGATGGAGTTTGGCGATTCGGCCATGCTGCGATTATATGCCGAAAATCAACACGGTTCCTCCCTGCAAGAGTATAAATATACCAAAAAAGACCCCAACAGCGGTTTGACGGTCCACTTCAAGAAGCCGGCCGACTGGGGAGCGCCGCAATTGTATTATTACGACACCATTCCGAAGGTAACCGAGCCCACTTGGGTGACGTCTCCTGCGATGATCAAGGAGAGCGGAGAGTGGTATGCTTACACCATCGATGGCGTCGACAGTGCGACGTTGATTTTCCGGGACAGCCGCGGCAGGCAGAATCCCGGACAAGGGCAGCCAGGATTCGTAAGAACCTCGGAAGGGTGGTACGACGGAACCTGGCATGAAGCGAATCCGGACGGGGTTAGCGACACGGAGCCGCCTACGGCTCCCGGTGGATTGAGAGCCGACCGGACTACCGATACGACGGTGACGTTAAGTTGGGACGCGTCTACCGATAATGTAGCGGTAACCGGGTATGACATTTACCGCAACAATGCTAAGGTAGGCAGCGCTTCGAGGACAACGTTTACGGATACGGGGCTGACGCCTGAGACGGCTTATCAGTACACGGTAAAAGCGCACGATGCCGCGGGCAACGAGTCGTCGGCCAGCGACAGGGTGGAAGTGACCACAGAGCCGGCCGGAAGCGGAGGCAACAAGGTGACGGTCTACTACAAACACGGCTTTACCACGCCGTTTATTCATTACCGACCGGAAGGCGAAAGCTGGACGACTGCGCCGGGGGTGGCCATGGAGCCGTCCGAGGTAGCGGAATACAGCAAGCTGACCATCGATATCGGAATGGCTTCGCGTTTGGAAGCTTGCTTTAGCGACGGAAAAGCGAATTGGGACAGCAACAACCAACGAAATTATTTCTTCAACGCCGGAACATGGACATACAACGGGAATGGCGATATTCGGCCAGGAGCGCCCCAAGCCTCAACTTTGGAATCTGCCGACCCGGCCCCCAATTCATCGAATAATAATTCTGAATCTCCAAGAGGAAAATCCGGTGATTCCGAGGGTCCAGACTCTTCCGAAGAACCGGCTGCGGCATAATTCCTTGGCGAGATGCGAGGAGCCCGTGTCATAAAAGACACGGGCTCTTTTAAGTTTGGGGCTTTAGCCAGTTGAGCCCGCGAAGCGTGCGAAGCAAAAAACAGCTAATGTTGGGGGCGTTATCATAGGAGGTTTCAAGCCACTGTGCATAACGAAAAGGTGGCTGAATGGCTAATCAAAGTGATATGTCACATACAAAGAGGCGCCTAGTGTGCTTGCTTCCAAGCTTCCAACTCCAAAAAGAGGCAAATCTGCAGGCATTTCTGGCTGGTCCCCGCGGGAATTCGAAAAAAGATGCAAATCTGCAGGCATTTCCAGCGATTTTAGAGAAACGAGCCGGTTTCGTCAAAAATTCCTGCAGATTTGCAGGAATTTTGAAATTTTGGGCTCTGAACAAGAAAAAAACATGCACATATGCAGGAAACCACCCGTTGGACAGGTGTTATGATTTCATTTGACAGCGCCAGCTTCCCTTTGAAGCCGGGCGGCACAGTGCCCCAAAAGGAAAAGGCCGCTATGGCGGAGGGGGCTTAGTCGGCACAGCGGTTTCTTCCCTTGATCAGTAGAAACAGAGCGACCGGGACGATGACCAGCATTAAGATTAAAGCTTGGATCAAGTTCCCGGGGTCCACGACGCCTTCCGAAAGCAAACGGTAGTAGGCGTAGAGCGAATAAGGCAGTACGGGAAAGACGGCGGTGATGACGCCGGGAGTATAACTTTTTAAATATAGAGCTTGCCCGATATGGGTGAAAACATGAAGAAAGTAGAGATGGAGGGCCGCCAGGAAGAGCAGATAGACTTGAAAAAAGACGGCCAGTCCCGTTGCGACGACAATCATCGTATAAACCGCAAACACATCTTTGGCGAAATGGAGCGTGTTTATCCGAAGGGAAGATGCGAGCATCTTTTTGAAGAAGTCGGGTAAAGTGCTGTCGAGACGGTCGCGATGCCGGACGGCCCAGTTCTCTACGGTGAGCAGTTCTTCAAAGTCATGGAACAGGAAAGTTACCGGGAACAGCCAGAACAGGCTGACCAGTTGAATATGTTCGTTTAAAAAATTCAATAGGCTCACGCAATCACCCCCATGGCTTAAACAGGACTCGCCGGGTGAAGTAAGATGCCGTTCAGGAACAAACGTCCCAGTTGTTCGCCCATTTCCGCCGCGGTCTTGTCTCCGGCAGTCCCGTATTTGTAAATCAGGCGCTCCACCGAGGCGACCACCGACTCCGCGGCCAGCTCGGGATCCACATCGGGGCGGACGATCCCGGCCTGCTGATTTCGAATCATATTGCCGCTGATTTGCCGGACGATGGATTCCCGGAAGGAAGCCCCTTCCTCCGACTCAAGCAGCGCAATCCGGGTAAGATTGGCGTTCTGACCGAGAAGCTCGAACAGACCCGTAAAGGCTTGGATGACGAATGTCTCCAGCTGATCGGGCGGCCTGTTCCCCGCTTCGCGTCCCGCATCGGTAAAAGGACGCAGTTGCTCCGCAAATTGGCTGAGCAATTCCTGCAGGATTTCGTCCTTGCTCTTGAAATACTGATAAAAAGAGGCCTGCGTAAGCCCGGCGGCTTTCACGATTTGACTTACGGTGGCGGCGTGATAGCCTTTGTCGGCAAAAAGCCGCTCCGCCGCGGCCAGCAGCTTGTTCTTGCTCGCTTCGCCTTTGGAGGTAAGCATGATTTGGACCCCCGTCCATTCAAATTTATAACTAACTAATCAGTTATTAATTAACATAACCGAATGCCGGAAAAAAGTAAAGCTCCGTCTGTTCCCTAACCGGAGTTAGGGGGCGGACGGAGCCAGGTTAAATGCTCATTTTGCGTATGGCATACTAATGCAGCGAGGGCTTGGGCCGCTGCTGCCCGAATGCCGGCTCCGCCGCCTTTGCGGCCGCCGCAGCCGTTGGGGAAGCAGGCGCAGCGGCCAGGCCGCAGAATCCCGCGCATTCGCTGAAGGCGAAATGGCGGCATCCGAGGCATTTGTCCTTATCCAACATACCCAGCACATATTCAATGGCCTCGCCGGTATGCTCAAACAAATGCGACTCTCCGATGAGTTCTAGGGCACCGGTCTTCTGAAGCAACCGGTGCGGCTGGTGGCGAAGGCCGGTAACGATGACGGCGACCCCTGCCGATTGCAGACATTTCACGAGCGAAGCGAAATTGGCTTCCCCTGTCGTATCCATCAAGGGAACCTGGCTCATGCGGAAAATGACGGCACGCAAATCCCGGCGCTCCAGGCGGGCGCCGAAATCGGCAAAGGTCTGGGAGGCCCCGAAAAACAAAGGTCCGTTTACCGTAAAGATAGAGACCTGAGGGCAGTCATGCTCCTCGGTAACGGTATGGGCACTGACTTTCTTTCTGCTGGAGGCGGGATCCGGCAGGACTTTATCCACGGTCAGCATTTCGCTCATTCGCTTAAGGAAGAACAGAACGGCGAGAACGAGCCCGATTTCCACGGCTGTCGTAAGTGTGGTGAACACGGTCAGCAAAAAGGTGACCACCAGAATGAAGGTGTCGCTGGTCCGCGTCCGAAGCAGCTTGGCGAACGATTTGCGCTCGCTCATATTCCAGGCTACCATCATCAGAATCGGCGCCATGGCGGCCAGCGGAATATTCGAGGCATAGGGTGCGAATGCCGCTACGACCAGAAGCACGACGACCCCATGAATGATGCCGGAAAAAGGCGACACCGCTCCGTTCCGGATATTCGTGGCCGTCCGGGCGATCGCCCCGGTGGCAGGTATGCCGCCGAAGAACGGGGTCACGATGTTCGCGATGCCTTGGCCGATCAACTCCCGGTTGCTGTTATGGCGGGTCCCCGTCATTCCGTCGGCGACCACGGCCGACAGCAGGGACTCGATGCTCCCGAGCATCGCGATGATCAGGGCCGGCTGCAGCATGCTGCCGATATGATCCCACGACAAGTCAAGGGGATGGAGGCGAGGCAGGCCGCCGGGAATCGCGCCGTAAGCGGAGCCGATCGTCGCGACTTCACCCGGATAAAGCCAGGTCGCGGCCAGGGTGGATACGATGATGCCGATCAGCGACCCGGGCACTTTCGGCAGGATCTTCGGCGTGATCAGCAACGCGGCCAGACAGACGCATCCCGTCAAGATGCTGAAGACATTCAGGGTAGGCAGCCGGCGGGCGATGTCCAGCATGCTTTCATGGAAATATTCATGCCGTCCGACACCTTCAAGCCCCAAAAAACCGGCGATTTGCCCGCTAAAAATCGTGACGGCGATCCCTGCGGTAAAGCCGATCGTCACGGGGCGCGGAATAAACTTGATCAAGGCCCCGAGCCGGAAGAGCCCCATCAGCAGCAGCATCACCCCTGCTAGAAACCCGGCAATCAGCAGGTTCTCGTAACCGTACTGAAGCACGATCGCCAGCAGAATGGGGATAAATGCGCCGGTCGGTCCGCCGATCTGGAACCTGGATCCCCCCAGCAGTGAAATAAGTATACCGGCAACAATGGTGGTATAAAGCCCATACTCGGGCTTCACTCCCGAGGCGATGGCGAACGCCATGCCGAGCGGAATCGCCACAATTCCCACGATGCATCCCGAGATCAGATCCCGGCGTAAGTCCCCCGCTTGATACCCGCTAAACCGACCTGTCCATTTCATTTTCCTAGCCCTTCTTTTCCGTATGTTGTTGAAAACACTTATTCTTACTTCTCTTTCCGGATCCCCTCAAGCAAGGAGATCGATTCCACCAAATGATTGTCGAAGATCTGCCGGGCCACCGCCAGCAACTCCTTGATCAAAGGATCGCGGAGGGAGTAGACGACCGTTGTGCCTTCTTTCACCGTATTGACCAGGTTTTTGGCCCGAAGCACGGACAATTGCTGGGATACGGCCGAGCCTTCGGAACCGAGGATTGTCTGAAGCTCGTTGACATTGCGTTCTCCTTCGCACAGAACCTCCAATATACGAATCCGCATCGGATGGGCAAGCGCTTTGAAAAATTCGGCCTTGAATTGCTGCAAACTCACGTCCATCGAATAAGCCCCTCCCTTGTATCCATAACTTCGTATATTCAAAACTTTGAATATTGAGAACAATGCCATTATCGTAGCACGGGCCGGGTTTAAAAAATGTGATGTTGTTCATAAAGCACGGTACAAACCAAACTTGCTTCACTGATTGACAATGATAATTATTATCAATTAAACTGGAACGTGATGGGTTTGTTACTATAAGGAGGCGTTATCCTTGTTTGTTATGACAAGAACGATACGGGTTGAAAAGGGCAACAGCGACAAAGTGGTCGCCCGGTTCAGTGAACCGAGCCCGTTGCATGAAATGGACGGACTAATCGACGTCAGCGTGATGGTGAATACCAGAAGCAAAGAGGAAGAAGAAGTCGTGGTGATCATTCGCTGGGAATCCCAGGAGGCCTGGAAAAATTGGGAGAAGAGCGACGCTCATATCCAAGGCCATAAGGAAAACCGCGGGAAACTGCCGCCGGCGTTCGTCCTCGGGACGGAAGTAAAGATGTACGAGGCCGAGGTTGTTAAGCGGGGCAAGGCTGCTCGCTAATCTCCAATCACAATCCCCAATCGTGTTAGGGCCGAAATTTCGGCCTTCGTTATTCTGCCGCCACTCGGGCGGCTTTTTTCTTGGATTGACGGTCTTTTCGGACAAAGGGTAAAATTTTTATAAAAACAGGGGGACAAGCTAAGGCTGTACCCCGGCAGGGAGAGAGACATGAAGCTGGTTTCGTGGAACGTCAACGGGCTGAGAGCCTGTGTGAATAAAGGCTTTTACGATTATTTCAAAGAGGCGGACGCGGATATTTTTTGCGTTCAGGAAACCAAGCTGCAGGAAGGGCAGATTTCGCTGGAGCTTGGAGAAGAATACGAGCAGTATTGGAATTACGCGCAGAAAAAAGGCTACTCCGGCACAGCGGTTTTTACCCGAATCAAACCGCTCTCGGTCCGCTACGGGATGGAAGAGAATGAAGAACCCGAAGGGAGATTGGTCATTCTGGAGTATGCGGAATTTTATCTGGTCAACGTTTACACGCCGAACGCCAAGCGCGATTTGACGCGCCTGGATTATCGGCTGGAATGGGAGGACCGCTTCCGCAGCTTTCTCATGGAACTGGACGGCCGCAAACCGGTGATCGTCTGCGGCGATCTGAACGTAGCCCATCGGGAAATCGATTTGAAGAATCCGAAATCGAATGAGGGGAACTCCGGGTTTACGCTTGAAGAGCGCGGGAAGATGACGCAATTGCTTGAATCCGGTTTTGTCGATACGTTTAGACACTTTTATCCCGACCGGGAAAATGTCTACAGCTGGTGGTCGTACATGCCCAAAGTGCGGGAGCGGAATGTCGGATGGCGCATCGATTACTTTTTGGCCTCGGCACGGCTGACACCGTATCTGGCGGACGCCAAAATCGACTGCCATATCATGGGGAGCGACCACTGCCCTGTAATTCTGGAGATCAAGCCTGACTTTTCCTCCCCCAACGGTTGACATTGACAAATTGTGGAATCTCCCTTACAGTTGGTTTTTGTCATGCATGCCATTTGGAAAGGGGGTGAATGGATGGGGTTTATTGAACGAGCGATGAAGCGGACAAACCGGAATCTTTTTGTTGTCGTAATCCTGATTTTCCTGTTGGTGGTGGGATTTTCTCTACATAACAGAAGGATGATTGCGGGCGTCTTCCAGAAACCGGTGGCCGTTTCCGCAGAGGAATTAAGGGACTTTCAAACGAATGGGGACTGGTCCAACCGGCTCGTGGACTTGTCGGAAGCGATCGACGGCTATTCCGAACCGGTTATGGTGGATGAATACCGTTTCCATGGGATCAGAAAGGCGATGTATGAGTACGGACTGGTCAAAATCGACGGAAGCTATATGTTTTTTAAAGCCGATTCGGGCGCCATCCGCAAGGATGAACTCCGGTTCAGGGGGAATTTGACCGGCATGGATGCGATGATGGAAGCTTATTTCAAGGAGAGTCCGGATATCGGGAACAATCCGAATTATCCCTTTGTGCTGGATACGACACGGGATTTTTACATTGGTGCTTCGATGATGCTTCTGATTTTTGTTCTGCTCGTCGCCTGGTTTTTGGTTGTGGCGTATCGGCTGGTATCCCGCGTCCTGAATCCGAAGAAACATATTATTTATAAGCGATTGGCCAGGCAAGGGGATCCCGAAGAAATTATCCGGCAGTTCGAGGATGAACTGGATCGGGGAGAATACGAGGTCATTCGGAACTATATCGTAACCGGTCACTGGATCGTCAAATGCGAAAGATTTTCCTTGAAAATCGCCAAAAATTACTTCGAACCTGGATCGTCTTATTATCTGGATAACGTGTTTTAAAATCCGAAAATCCGTACATAACTGCAGGACAAGAAACGCCCGCTTCCTTTTTGGGAAGGGGCGTTTTTTAGAATTTACTTTTTTTCGGCGTCGGATTCGGCGGCAGGCTGCTTAATCAGAATCCGATGGTGGGTGCCGCTCATTTTTTCATAGAACAGCATAGAGTCCTTTTGGAGTAAATGTTTGACGAAATGGATGAAGAACCAACCGTCCAGGATGAGGACGAACATGGCCGCCACCCATCTCAAAAATCCGCCCAGCGATCCGGGAGCCAGCACAACCGTATAATTCAGTCCGATGATTACCCAATAAAGCAAGCCGTAACGGACCATAAGCGCAAACAGAGTGACGGATTCGGAATGCCCCTCTTTCGTCCAGAGGCTTTTCAATGTCTCCGCGAAGCCGGATGAGTTCGCGTTTTGTCCGGTTTCCGGTATCACGGCCGTCAGCCGGATTCGCACCAGCCATTTGCCGAACGTGCAGCCGCCGGTCAGATAGGGGAGCAGCATAAAATACAGCCCCGTCCCCACGAGATAGGCCCCCGGGATCCCCAACTTATAGCATATGGTCGTAAGGATAACGCAGAGGAAAATATCAAACATCCACGCCAGACCGCGCCGTGTGTAAGAGACTCTTTTGGTAGCAAGGTCGACGTTTTTGTCCAGGTGTTCGATCCTGGGGAGCAGCCCGGACAGCCATTCCGCGGCGAGAAAACCGATCATGCCGCCCAACGTGTTGGCCATCAGATCGTCGATATCAAACACCCGGTAGGGATGATCGAACACGCCGTAGATCCCGGTTAGCTGCGTGATTTCAATGAATAAGGACAGCAGAAAGGACAGCAGCAAACACCGGAGCGGCCCGGAGCGGAAATAGTAGCGGATGAACATCCCGAACGGCACGGTCAAGATGACGTTAAATACGACCTGAAGGAAAGCCCGTTCTTTTATGAGCCTCCAATACGTGGACGGCTGTCCTTTGACGATCGACGTTTCCCTGAGAATGTCCTGGATAAAATTGAAGGGAATCCCTTGAACGGCTCCTCCGGGGAGCGGAGCGTTGTGGCGGGTCGACGGAAACGGCAGCATGACCAGAAACACCGCGTTCATCAAATAGAGAAGGAACAGGTACAAGACGAACGCGCGGACTTTGTTGATATAGCCGTGCCGGCGGTATTGAACCACAAGAAAAGGCAGCGTAAACAGCAGCGCCGCGAATGGAAACGCCATAAAGGCATAGGATATGGGAAACAGATAAGACTTCATCATCGGTAAAACACCTTCCGTATCATCAGATTCTCGATTGTACTATCTTATCATACGACGGATATAACCGGGTTTAAGTTTAGTTTAAATCTAAAAAAAGAAGCCTTGGCTTACTAAGCCAAAGCTTCTTTAACGTTGTTCCGGGGTAAACCGGACGGTTCGGCTGAGCCCGAATACGGCGATCAAGTAAATAAGGTTGTTCGTATCCGGATTAAAATATAGGAATATGCAAAAAAATGTACAAATCATGGCTTTAAGCCAGCTTCGTTGGGAGCTACAATAGCATAAGGCAGGTATTGTACATCACCCATAACAGCGTAATTGACATTGATATAGAGAAAAGGAGTGCGCAGCATGAATATTCAGGAATTGAGAGAACACCGGCAGTATCCCGATAATATCGGGCATGAAACGAACCGCGCAACGTTCGAGCGGGACTATTCGCGGCTGATCCATTCGCCGACCTTTCGGCGGCTTCAAGGGAAATCGCAGGTCTTTGGCGCCGGCACCGGCGATTATTATCGCACACGACTGACCCATTCGCTGGAGGTCGCGCAAATTGCCAGGGAAGCGGCGCGCAGCTTGCTGCGGGCTTATCCGGCCCTATCGGCGGAAGCGGCGGAGCATCCGGGCCTGATTATCGATCCCGAAGTCGTGGAATGCGCTGCGATTTCCCATGATTTCGGCCACCCTCCCTTCGGGCACAAAGGGGAAGAGGTGCTTCAGCACATTCTGAATAACCTCATCGACGAGAAAGTCCGGGAGACGATGCAAAACCGGAACGCGGCGCCGGAGGAAGAGGAGGCGATTCGGCGGGAGATGCGGCATAAATATGAGCATTTTGAAGGCAATGCCCACAACTTCCGCCTGATGATGTTCCTGGAGAAGCGCGAGAATATCGACGGGCTGAACTTGTCCGACGCCGTCCTGCTCGGCACGAACAAATATCCTTTCCCCGGCACGGAAAACGTGAAGGGACTGTACCGCCACGAATGGCAGTACATTTCCCATATCCGGGACCTGTGGGGGATGCCGGCCGGGAAGAAGACATTCGAAGCCCAACTGATGGACCTGTGCGACGATATCGCTTATTCCGCTCATGATCTCGAAGACGGCATCAAAGCCGGAAAAATTGAAGTCCACGAGCACTTTTTGTTCGATTCGCATATTCAGCGTCTGATCGTGGAGAAAATTTTGACGTTGGACGATTTCTTCTGGGAGGGGTGGGCGCCGGAGGGAATTCGGGTCAAGGTGGAAGAGGTGCTCACGTCTTTTTTGAACATTTGGAATGCCAAAATGCCGATCTGCGACCATGATTACTCGCGAACCCGCCGCGAAGTGAAGGCTTACTGGGTCAGCTTGTTTGTGGGCAGCCTGGGCGTTGTGGAGGACGGGAACTGGAAAAAAGTCACGTTCGTCAAAGAGGGGCGGGAAGACAAAGATATGCTGCGGACCGTCAGCGTCCTGAAGAGCTTCGCGTGGGTCACTATGATCCGGGACCTGCGGGTGCAGCGGCTCCAGAAGCGGAGCGCCTGGATCATCAAAAGGCTCTGGGACGCCTTTGTCGACCCGGTCACCTCGAAATCGATCATTCCCGGGGACTGGCTGCGCAGATTCGACCGGGACCAGCGGCGGAGAGATCCGATCTGGACCTGGGAGCATATGATCATCGATTATATCGCCGGGATGACGGACGCCTACGCCGAGAAAATCTACAACGAGCTATACGGACTGAAGGTCGGAACGATTTACGATATGGACTGAAAACACGTTGGCGCACGAAAAAGAAACCCGCTCCAAGTCTGCAGAGACGCTGGGCGGGTTTTGTGCATCTATTTTCTCAATTGACAATGATAATCATTATCAATTATACTTCTGATATCAATTTTAGTCGCCATAAGGGGATGAGGGATATGAGCAAGATCATCATTGTCTATGCCAGTTTGACCGGCAACACGGAAGAAATGGCCGAACTGATCGCCGAAGGAATCCGTGACACCGGAGTTGCAGCCGACTTGAAGATGGTGGAGGATTGCAGTGCGGCTCTCCTGTTGGAATACGACGGATACCTGCTTGGGACATACACTTGGGGGGACGGAGAGCTGCCCGATGAATTTACGGATTTCGCGGATGAGTTGGAGGACATTCGGCTTCAGGGCGGCCCGGCTGCCGTCTTTGGAAGCGGCGATACAACTTACCGGTTATACTGCGGAGCCGTGGACGAATTGGAGGGAAGACTGAGGAAGCTCGGCGCCTCCATCGTTCAGGACAGCTTGAAAGTGGAGTATGGGCCGAGTCCCGAAGAGAAGGGGCTGTGCCGGGAATTCGGCGTGAATTTCGCCCGAAGCTTGGAGGCCGTTTCCAAGAAATGACGAAGCGCATTGTCGATTATGTATTGGAGGAATGGCTCCGATCGCAGACAGACTCGGGAAGCCGTGAACCCGCTAAACTCAAAGTAACGTGGCAGCATCGCGTACAATATGCCGTGGGGCATGCGATCCACGATTACTTTACCTTGGAACCGGCCGTTCGGATTCATACGCCGATTCAAGTGCTGCTTAACCGGCGCTGGCCGCGCAGTAAGGCCACATTTAAGGATTCGCTACATTATTGGCAGGTTTATAACGTCATTGTGGCGCAATTGACGCGAATCACGGGGGAGTTGATTTACGAGTATCCTCTGGCGTTGTACGAAAGCTGGGAAACGAAGGTGAAGGAGCTGGACAGGCATTTGTCCGTCATTTTTCAGGCGGTTTGGCCAAGCCGGTTGGGCCCGCATCAAGTCAAGGTGCAGAAGTTTTTAGTAGAAAACAATGAGGAGCTTGTCAAAGCTTTCGTCCACACCGCTCATGTGTTCTGGCACAGCGCTTACGGCGAACCGCCCGGCGAGATCGAGGTGTTCGCGCTGCTGGACGACCGGAAGTATGTATTCACTAGGGAAATGCTCGATTTGCAAAAATCGCTAGATTATGTGCTGCTGCTGGCTGAAACGTGGGATGCCCAAAACGCAGCCGAGCAAGCGGACAAACGGGAAGGTAAAGCGGATTGTCAGGTCCCGGCGGGAACGTGAACCTAAAGGACGGAGGCGTATGAATTTTTAATCGCCAAGAACAGATTTTGGAGGACCGTGATTACCGGATGGCAGAAAGCGGTAAAGATATAGAAAAGCGATGCCATGAAGGGAGAACTGTCAAGGTGAGTGAGTTTGAGCACGAGTCCGTACCGCATGAAAAAACGCTGGATAGCAGCGTGGCCCTATTGAATGAAGGTTACGAGTTTATTTTCAATCGACGCAAGGAGTTTGGCAGCGACATATTTGAGACCCGCCTGCTTGGCAAGCCGGCCATATGTATGGGGGGCAAGGAAGCGGCCAGACTGTTTTACGATACCGACCGCTTTCATCGGCGGGGCGCGATTCCGAAGCGGATTCAAAAGTCTTTGTTTGGCCAGCAGGGCGTGCAGACGCTGGATGGTCAGGAGCATGCCCACCGGAAGCGGCTTTTCATGGATTTGATGACGCCGGAGCGTTTGGAACAGCTGGAGGGGATAACGGAGAAGGCTTGGCTGGAGGCCGCGAATCGCTGGATAGGGAGAGAATCGGTGGTTTTGTTCGACGAGGCGAGGGATGTATTTTGCCGTTCCGCCCACCAATGGGCCGGTGTACCTTTAGAAGAAGACGAGGTGCGGGAACGCGGCCAGGAATACATCGACATGATCGATGCGTTTGGCGCCGTCGGGCTGCGGCATCGGCGGGGAAGACAAGCCCGTGCCAGAGCGGAACGGCGTATCGCCGAACTGATCGGAGAGATCCGAGGTGGCCTGCGTCAGGTGCCGGAGGATACCGCGGCGCATGCGATGGCCTGGCACCGGGGCTTGGATGGGCAACTGCTGGATGCCAAGGTGGCTGCTGTAGAGCTCATTAACATTGTGCGGCCGATCGTCGCAATCAGCTGGTATGTCATGTTCGCGGCCCTGGCGCTGCATGACTATCCTGCCTGTGCGGATAAGTTGAGAATGAAGGCGTACGGAAACGGGAAGGCCTATGGAAATGGGGCTGAGGCCGGGGCTGGGGCCGGGGAGTATGCCCAATGGTTTGTACAGGAAGTCCGCAGATTCTACCCGTTCACCCCGCTGCTTGGAGCGGAGGTTAGCCGGGATTTTGTCTGGCGGGGCTGCGAGTTTAAGGAGGGGACGATGGTTCTGCTGGACGTTTATGGCACCAACCGGGACCCTTCGCTCTGGGTGGACCCGGAGTCCTTTCGTCCGGAGCGCTTCCGCTTCTGGGAGGGCGGTCCGTTTGACTTGATCCCCCAAGGCGGCGGGGATCATTATACCGGGCACCGCTGTGCCGGGGAGTGGCTCACGATCGATCTGATGAAAGTGAGCCTGGACTTTCTGGTGAACCGCATCTCTTACACGGTTCCCGAGCAGGATTTGACGCTCAAGCTGTCCCGGATGCCGGCGTTGCCGGAAAGCCGATTTGTGATCGGCAACGTGAAGCTTGCGGGAAGCTGAGATAGCAGCGGTATGGGGATGCGGCAAGCGGGTCCGCTCCTTGGGCCATAAGCGGTTGCTCAGCGGAAGTTAGGAAGCTCCGACGGAGGCCGCGAGGCTAACGGAAAATGCCAGACTAACGGAAACTATAGTTGCTATTTTGCAAAAATCGGCACTTTTGAAAATCTAACGGAAATCATAGCGCCTATTCCTGCTTTTCCCCGACAAAATGACCTGCATTTACCTGAATAGGGGCTATTGCGTCCGGTTAGTGGGCCAAAAATAGCTTGAAGGACAAAATAGCCGCTATGGCTTCCGTTACGGTAGAAGTGAGCTAGCCGAGTCAAACCCGTTTCGCCCATTTCGCCCCCTTCCGCCCAACTGAAGCTTCAATGTAGAGTCGTGAAGGATAGACATACGAGGAATAGCTCCAAGCTTAGAGAGTAGGATCATGCTCAGCAACCGATGAAGGCAGGAAATTTTTAGTGGACCCATATCATAAATTTTGGAATCTAGCCGATACATATTAGTAGTACATAGGAGTTGATGACATAACAAGGTTGTCGAAATAAGGAGGCAAGTGAAGTGAATATATATGGGGTTGGAGCAAGGGAATATCTGAATGCGCTTAATTACCCGAGTAATGCAACTGAGAATTCGAGGTTTGGGTTCGACTTTCGGGAGTTAATGGGTGCCGCTTTGAAAAAAGCAAATGACAATACTCCATTCGTTAGCGCTGAGCACAGTTTAAAAGAAATCTATCCTGATCTGAAATATCATGTATTGGACGCGTCCCGGTTTAAATACTGGGAGAGACTGGACTTCCCCACATCCAAGCTATTTAAGGACACGGTTGATGAAAATACAATCCATGAATTAAGCTCGTGGAAGCCCAAAACTCGTCTGGCCTCAGGCTATGAACCTTGGGTGCAACAAGATTTGGAGAAAATACCAAACGGTCTGCACGTTGTTATCATACATCCGGCGGTTCAAGAGAGAATGAACTCGGATCCAGCTTACGCCAAACAGATCGTAGACAAGGTTAAAAAATATTTTGACGACGATATTCGCCAAAATGCGGCCATAGATCCGACATCCGTTGAAAGCATGTCCCAATTAGTCACGATTCAGGAGAACGGGGAAATCGGGTACCGTCATACCGTCTGCGACGGACCTTCGCAACAAAAGGATGACGTTGAAGTCGCGCGTTTACAGTCCGGTATGAAGACAAGCCGCGTTTTTGGCGTATTACCGGGGATGAAGATGCCCTTTTCACTTCCATTAGTAGAGACTCCGACTGTACATTCCCCCTCGTTTTGGACGGATTACAGCGTAACATATGGTTTATATAGTTTAAATCAAAAACGTAAAACAGATTTGGGGTTCGATTTATGAGCACCCGGCGGGCACGGCCGCGGTAAAGCAGCGGGAGATTATCCCGTTAATACCGCGGGCAACCCCAAAAAATCAAAACCACCCGTGTGAACGGGAGGTTTGCTCTAAGGCTATAAGTCTTTATTACCGGCTCGCGTCTAAAGGTGCGAGCTTTCGCTACGTTCAAGCTACTATGCCGTTGCTGCATTTGCCTACCCCTGAAGGGGTGCATTATTACTAGTCCCTCCGTCAGACAACCTTGATAACATAAAATTCCTGCATATCTGCATGCTTTTTTCCTGTTTGGACTCAAAATTTCTAAATACCTGCAAATCTGCAGGAATTTTCGACGAAACCGGCTTGTTTCTCTAAAAACGCTGGAAATTCCTAGATTTGCATCTTTTTTCGCATTCCCTTGGGAATCGGCTTAAATACCTGCAGATTTGCATCTTTTTGGAGTTGGAAGCTTGGAAGCACACTAGGCGCCTCTTTATAATGTGACATATCACTTCCATTAGCCCACCTTTTCCTTCGTTATACATAGTAGCTTGAACACTCCTATGCTCAATCAGGTGGTTTTTTGCTACAAGCATCACTACACCACCCGTATAACAGGTGGGTTTGTTGTTTCGCACGCTTCGCGTGCTCAACTGGCTAAAACCCCAAACAAAACCAACCCTACAACGGAGGATTCGCATGGCATTTCCGGCATACCGGGTAATACGATTCGTTGCCTCCGATTTGAATTTGCTCGCCGGTGTATACGGGCTTGCCGTTCTCCACCCGCAGGTTCATCGTGGCTTTCCGCGCGCAGAACCAGCAGATCGTTTTCATTTCCTCGATTTTATCCGCATAAATGAGCAGTTGCCGGCTCCCTTCGAAAAGCTGGTTCTGGAAGTCGTTCTTCAGTCCGAACGCCATGACCGGGATATCCAGCTCGTCGACGATACGCACCAGTTGCCGAATGCTGCCTTCGCTTAAAAATTGGCATTCATCGATCAGAACGCAATAGAGCTTCGGGGTATGTTTCTGAACGATGCCGAAAATGTCGGTATCTTCATCGATGGGAATCGCTTCCCGGCGCAATCCGATGCGGGATGACACATAGCCGACCTCATCCCGGTTATCCAACGCGGACGTAAAGATCAAGACCGGTTTGTTCTGTTCCTCGTAATTGTGGGCCACCTTCAAAATTTCGAACGATTTGCCGCTGTTCATCGCTCCATATTTGTAAAACAATTGTGCCAATGTGGGACGTTCCTCTCTTTAAGTCATTTCGATATAGCATGACCATTCTATCATAAATCAAGCAGGGCGTTGGTCCTGAATTGCAAATTTCCGCCTTGTCCCTGAGGCTTATTTCCAGGGGTTGGATTATAATGGAATACGGGTTGCAATAGAGAAGAAGTAAAGGAAGGTAAGCCGATGACAAATGTAAGGAATGAGGCGTTATTTGTATCTTTAACGGAAGCGGAAGCGGGCAAAATACTTGATGAGGCGCTGGAACAATTAGTCTCCGGAGATGAGGAGATGTGTAGGGAACTATTATCTTCTCTGGTCTGTTACGGAGGATATAATATTTCGCGCGCTCTGCCCAAACTTATGGAGCACGGGATGTATTATCCCGCGATCCTGTTTAAAGATGCCGGACCGGAGGTGCGGGATCGATTGCTTCAACAACTGGAATCGGACGTTGAAAATCTCGATTTCCTCCTGCCGGCTTTAAGCTGGATTGGTGATGCGGTAGTGGTAACCCGGTTTCAGGAGTGGAGGGAAGATCCCCCTTCTTGGGCGGAAGAGCTGCCTGTTCCTCCGGAACAATATACATACGCGGCCGGATGGGAGCTCGGCCAAGACGGGACGCGGGTGGACCTGATTCGAACCCCCGCCTATGCAATCCTGAGGAAGAAGGAGCCGTCCGCGGCAGTACTTGATAGCGGGGAACCCGGCAAGTTTTTGCTGCAGGATCGAGACGACTGCCCTTGGTGCGGCGGTAAGCTGACGGCTCTTATTAACCTAGATACCCATCATCCCTCTATCTCGGGTTTGTCCTTGCGGCAGGAACGGTTGCATTTTAAAACCTGTATGAGGTGCGGCTGCTACAGCACGATTTTTATGAAGCTGGATGATCGGGGAGTCGCAAGCTGGAGCGAGTACAATGAAAGGCCGGGATATATGCCGGAGATCGATTTGGGAGATTACGGTGAAGAATATCTGAACTCCGGGCCGTTCCTTGAGTTGGAAACCAAGCCGCGTTCCATCTTCCATGCGGCGGTTTGGGGCTTGACCCAGACGAATTCCCAAATTGGCGGGCATCCGAGTTGGATTCAGGAGGCGGAGTATCCGGCTTGCCCTTGCTGCGGCGAGAGCATGCACTTCATCGCTCAACTGGATTGGAGTGAATTGGAGGAGTACGGCGAAGGAATCCTGTATATGTTTTTGTGCGAAAAAGACAAGCTGACAGCTACGTTATTCCAACAAAGTTGAGTGAGGGGGAGCCGAATGTCGGCTCTCTTTTTTAGTTATATATTTGAGCTATCAATAGTGAGAAAAATTTGTAACGAATTGTGGTTTGGCCGGTCTAATCATTGTGAGGATGTGAACAAGTGGCTGACTTTGAGGAAATCTATCACCTCTATTTTCGCGATGTTTACCGCTTTGTGTATTCATTAAGCCGGAATGAGGAACTGTCCGAGGAAATCACCCAGGAAACGTTTTTTAAAGCGCTTAAGGGAATTGACGGCTTTAAGGGCAACTGCAAGCTCAGCGTGTGGCTCTGCCAAATCGCCAAGCATACTTATTTTTCCCACCTTGAGAAACAAAAGCGTTTTTTGCCGGAGTCTCGCACCGACCTCCCGTCTCCTCGTGAGAACCTGGAGGACGCCTTGTTGAACAAAGATGAAACCCTGCGGATACATGGGGCGCTGCATCGGCTAAAGGAGCCGTACAAGGAAGTATTTAGTCTGCGGGTGTTCGGGGAGTTGTCTTTTGCCCAAATCGGAGAGTTGTTTGAGAAAAGCGAGGGCTGGGCGAGAGTGACTTTTTACCGCTCCAAGCAAAAAATCCAGGATATGTTGAAGGGAGATGGGGCGTTTGAGCAAGGTTCATGAAAATGTGATCCGGGATTTGCTGCCCTTGTATGCCGATAAGGTGTGCAGCAAGGAAACGGAAGATTTGGTGGAGGCGTATTTGATGACTTCGCCCGTTATTCGGAGGGAGCTTGAACAGATGAAGGCGGAGCTACCGATTCCGGGTAATCAAGGGGAGGCCAGCCGCAGGGAGACTAACCGCAAGGAGGCGGAGGGGCTAAGGCAGGTTTCCGTCTTTTGGAATCGCTCGAAATGGAAGTCATTTATAAAAGGTGCGGCAGTGGCGGTATCCGTCTGCGGAGTGATAGCTTTGGGATATGTAGGTCTTTTCCGTTGGAGTATCGTCCCGGTTCCGCCCGAAGTCATGAAGATCTCGGAGGTGAGCAGGTTGGAAAATGGCAAGGTAGCTTATCATATCGCCTTCGCGGATGGGGTTAAATCGAATCGGGCCAAGTATGTGATGGATGATAATGGAGATTTTCATATCGTGCCCTATCGTCCAATTATCCCTATAAAAAGTAATGTGGGAATCGCGGTTAGTTACTATGAAGTTATCGATGTCGAAAATAAGATTTACCAAGCGAAGTACGGCGGGAACCATGAAATTCGGGCATTCTATTACGGTGAAGGAAAGAACCGCATTCTGGTTTGGAAGAAAGGAATGGACCTTCCGGCGGCCAGCGCTAAGGCGGAAGCCTGGTTCCAGCCATGACCCGCGCTGCCAGCAAAAATTCTCTCTGTTCATCTCATCGAGCCTGCGATAAAATTTAGTCTATCTGAATTAGAGAGAATTAAGCCGAGGAAGAAGGATATTCGAATGTCTGAGAACTCTATAAAAAAACCGCCCTATTCCGGTGAAAACCCGTCCCGGTTACAGGCGGATTGCGAGAACTGCTTTGGGCTGTGCTGCGTGGCGCTGCCTTTTGCGGCTTCCGTCGATTTTGCCGTCGACAAGCCGGCAGGCCGGCCCTGCTCCAACCTGAAGGAGGATTTTCGCTGCGGCATTCACAGCACGCTTCGCGAGCGGGGCTTCCGCGGCTGCACCGTGTACGACTGCTTTGGGGCCGGTCAACAGGTCTCGCAGGTGACCTACGCCGGGCGTGACTGGCGGCAGGCTCCGGAAACGGCCGGGCGTATGTACGAAGTGTTTCCGGTGATGCGTCAGCTGCACGAGCTGCTGTGGTATTTGACGGAAGCGCTGGAACGGCAGGCGGCGCAGTCCATTCACGGAGAGCTCTCGTCCGCCCTGGAAGAGACGAAGCGGATGACGGCGCTGGACCCGGAAGCGCTGGTCAAGCTGGATGTGGCCGCCCATCGCGCGGAAGTCAACGTGCTGCTGCTGCAGACGAGCGAGCTGGTGCGGAACGAGGCTATCCGGAGACACAAGGGCCCATGGAAGCCCCACAAAAAAGCGGGCCGGGGCGCCGATCTGATCGGGGCGAGTTTAAAGGGAGCCGATCTAAGATACGCCAACTTGCGCGGCGCCTATATGATCGCGGCCGACTTGCGCGGAGCGGATCTGCGGGTGGCGGATCTGATCGGAGCGGATCTGCGTGACGCCGACCTCCGTGGGGCGGACCTGAGGGACAGCCTGTTTCTGTCCCAATTCCAGGTGAATGCGGCCAAAGGCGATGCGGGAACAAAGCTTCCCGCCGGTCTGTCGCGCCCTTTTCATTGGCCTGTGCCGGGCGGGCCTAAGTAAGACGGGGAAGGAGGAAGAGCAGGCTGTACTCTATAGGGAAATTTTCCGAAATTTGCAAAGTCCCGGTCAAAACGCTGCGCTATTACAGTGAAATCGGGCTGCTAGAGCCTTCTTTTATCGATCCATTCACCAATTACAGATACTATGATTATGACAAAATCCAAGCCGTACAAAAAATCAAACTGCTGAAAAGCTGTCAATTCTCCTTGGCACAAATTCGCGAGTTTTTGGAAAACCAGGACTCGGGACCCTGGGAGGGTTTGTTTGAAGAAAAGCTTCGCGAGCTTGAACAGAAGCGAAAACAGCTGGATGAACAAATGGAACAGATGCGCCGCTTAAAGGAGCAGGTCGCCAAAGCATCGTCGCTGCTTCCGGGACCGATGATGTCGGAGTGCTGCCTGGAGGAACGGGAAGCGTTGCGCGTTTATACGATTCGGCGGCACATTAAACCTGTCTTTATCGATAACCTGGTCCAAGATTTATTTGACCGGGTTTACGCGTTTAACCTAACCGTCAAGGGAAAATTGATGGCGATTTTTCATGAGCGGGGCTTGAGTCAAGGAGAAGCGGATGTCGAGCTCCTTCTACCGGTCGAGGGGAACGCTCAGATCGAAGGCTGTAAGGTGTTGCCTGCGGGGACCTATGCTTGCCTGAAGATAAAGGGGCCTTACTCCGAGCTTGGAGCTGGTTACGAAAGACTGCAGCACTGGCTGGCCGAACAAAATTTGACTCGAAAAGGCGATTACTTGGAGATTTACGAACAAGGACTTGTTCCGTCGGAATATACCGGTAGAGAGATTCATCCCGATTTAAGTCTCCCGCCTTCCGAACTTATGACCAAATTATGCGTGCCCGTCGCGCTTTGGGAATAACACATCATGTTCTTCGAGTTTCATAGGCGAAATAGAGGGTAAACTCTCCAGCTGCTGGAGAGTTTATTCTTTTAGTAGAACGCTTATAAAGGAGGAAAACCAGTGTATCAGTATCATTCCCGATTGAAAGGACATCCGTTTGAAGCGGGAAAACACTATGCCGAGATGCGGAAAGAGGGGGCCGTACGATGAAGGCGGAAATTCCGGACGCAGAAAGCGTATCGGCTTATTTTTCCTATCTGGAAGGAGATAGCTATGAGGTCGGCAGAATACAGGGAGAAGAGATAAAATCGTTCCCTTGGGCGGAAAGATGGGTTTCCTCCCACCCTATGGAACCGATAAGATTTAAACAATCGATAACGGTATTGGAAGAATACTGTCCCGGGCTTCAAGAAGAGCTGCAAGCCGTTGCGGATTCATTGAACGTGGAGTGCAGGTCGCTGAAGTTTTTTGACGAGAACTTTTTGGAGCCCGGCGGATGCAGTCTAGCCGCGATTTTACCCTCTAAATCGACCGACCGGAAAACCTATCTCCTTCGGAACTACGATTTGACTCCGGAAATATCCGATATGCGGCTGTGTTCGACCAGAGTCCGGAGAAAATACAGTCACAGCGGGTTCTCGGTATCTTTCTTCGGCCGCAGCGAAGGTATAAATGAGAGGGGGTTAGCGGTGGCTTTCGCCTCCTGCGGCATCCCGGTCGGGGCTCATCCCGGCATGAAAAGGCCGGTTGTCCGCGGTTTGCAATTCGGCATCATCGTGAGGGCCTTGCTCGAGAACTGCAAAGATGTCGAGGAAGCGATTCTTTACTTGCGTGATATGCCGATCGGGGCCAATATGAATCTGCTGATGGCCGATCGCCAGGGGCATGCCGCCCTGTTTGAGACATACGACGGCCGGAGAGCCATGAAAAGAGCCGACCGGGAGACGGGATATATCACCGCAACGAATCATGCTTTATTGCCGGGAATCTAAGACGATGGAACACTGCGGCAGTCCAAAGTTCGTTACGATAAGATGAATCAGATGCTTGGAGGGAATTATACTGTTTCGAAAAAAGAACTAAGAGATTTGACCCTCAAAGAATCCCCGGATGGAATTACAGTTCATAATTACCGGCAAAACTTCGGAACGGTTCACTCGTTATTGCTGAATCTGCAGGACGGTGAACTGGAATTCACCTTCGGCTCGCCGCTTTATAACGAACTGCACCGTTTAAAGACGGGCGGGAAGTTCCCTTACCGAGAGGTGAAGGTCCTTTTGCCGGAGGGGGAGTATGGGCCGGACTTTTGGGCGGTTATGGAGGAGTAAAGCAAACCCCCCGGGATCTTATTCCGGGGGGTTCGGTATAAAGATGTCGTGTTATCCGCTCCGGCTTCGGATACCGCCAGTACGTCGCGCAACGCGTCGGAATTTGAGGGGCCGAGCGGGTTAGTATTTCTCCAGTATCAAAAAAACGAGCTTACCGTCGAGTTCTCCGTTTCCGGGATACACAAACTCCGCTTTTAGCCGGTTTTGCTTATCCTCATAAATCCTCGCGGTCAGCCCTTGCTCACGGTTATAACTGCGCACGACAAAATCGGTTCCCCAGCGCTTCTCCACCTGCGCCATATCGGTGATCGTCCCGTCCCCAAAGCTTCGGAGGCCCTTATCGGACAAGGTTTGCAGCTTCACAATCGTTCCGCTGGAATCGAAGACGACCATGAAGTCTTCAAAGTATTTGTATTGAATACCGTGTTGGGTTTGGTCTTCAAAGTCAGGCGAGGGCTTAAACCGAGAAAAATCAACAGAGTTCTCGGTTTGGCCCGGCCTTATGTTCATGATGGACAAATCCGTCAGATCGGTCGATTTTAGGGTCCGCATTTGCCATGAATTCTTTAGGGTGGGAATGACCATAAGGGCCAGGATTACGAGAAGCACAGCGGCAAAAAGGAACATGTATTTTTTACGGTCGCTTTTCATAAATGCCCCCCAATTCGGATGAACAGGATCCATTCCCTTTCGGATCGGGAAGCAGCGTCAACGCCGTATCAATGCAATTTCCGATCCATGCCGGGTCCGGATTCGATTTTTTCAGGACGGTAATTCCGATAAAAGAGGCTACCAGGGTCTGTCCGACGGCCCGTTTATCCCCGATCTCGCCGAGCTCTCCGGATGCGACACCACGTGCGAGCGTTTCTTCAAACATTACCGCCAGATATTGTTGATGCTCGCGGGTTAATATTTCAAACCTCGCATCATGGGGGGCTAGTTCAACCATCGTATTGACGCAGAAACAACCGCTTCTTCCTTGAACGGAGCCTGGGAACGCCCCCTCGTGAAAAAGTTTTCGAAAAGCCTCTTTAACAGAAGTCTCGCATTTTAGCCGTTCACGAACCTGCTGGGCATGCAGGTGATTGTACTTGCGGAGCGCCGCCTCAAATAGAGACGATTTATCCCCGTAGGCCGCATAAAGACTAGGCTTGCGAATCCCCATGCGGGCGGTCAGATCGCTCAAACTGGTGGCCTCATATCCCTTCTCCCAAAAAAGATGCATCGCCTCGGTCAAAGCCTTTTGTTCATCGAATTCGCGAATTCTGCCCATAGTCTTCCCCTTTCTAAAATACCGAACAGTATAAAATAATCATAGGATTTAATTGCGGTTTCGTCAAATTCCAGTTGACAATAGAGAAAGGTTCAAGGTAATATGAACAAAATTAAATACCGATTGGTACAAAAAAGGAGGTTGTTTTGTTGTCCCATCCTGTACTTCTTCCCGATTCGAATCCGGAATCTTCGGATTTTTCGACGCACCTCTCCAGAGCGGCCGCTTTGCTCTATGCCTTCCTGTGCGGTACCGCGGTGGCCACCGTTTACTTTTCCCAGCCGTTGCTCGATGTTATCGCCACCGAATTTGGTATCGGTAAAGCCGTAATCGGGACGGTGATCACGGCGACCCAGCTGTGTTATGCGCTGGGGTTGTTTTTCCTCGTCCCGCTGGGCGATATACTGGAGCCGCGCCGGCTCGTCACCTGGATGCTGCTGCTGTCGTCCGCGGCTCTAAGTCTGGTGGCGTTCGCACCCGGCGCTACTGTGCTGTTTCTCGGCATGGGAATGGTCGGCTTTTTGGCCGTTGTCGCGCAAGTCCTTGTTGCGCTCGCAGCGGCAAGATCTTTACCCGGTGATCGCGGCAAGGTTATCGGGCTCATGACGAGCGGTATCGTCATCGGAATTCTGCTGGCCCGGACGTTTTCGGGGACGCTGGCGGACTTGTCCGGCTGGCGCACGGTATATATTGTTTCGGCCGCTATTTCCTTAATCATGTCCATTTCATTCGTCCTGGTCACTCCGGTCGCCCGTAGACGTTCGTCGCGTATCTCATATTTGAAATTGCTGAGCTCGATGAAGGATTTGTTCCTTGACATTCCATTGCTGCGGGTCCGCGCGATGCTGGCCTTTTTTATCTTTGCTGCCTTCGGTACCTTATGGTCCTCAATGGTATTGCCGCTCAGTTCCCCGCCTTTTTCGTTAAGCCATACCGCGATCGGTTTATTCGGGCTGGCCGGAGCTGCGGGTGCCTTGGCGGCCAGAAGTGCGGGGCGGCTGGCGGACAGGGGGCTGGGTCAACGCACAACCGGTTTGGCGCTGCTGCTGCTAACTCTTTCCTGGGTGCCGATCGGATTGCTGCAGAAGTCTTTATGGATTTTTGTTTTGGGGGTAATCATGTTGGATTATGCGGTTCAGGCGGTTCACGTCACGAATCAAACCATGATATTAAGCGTTCGTCCGGAAGCGAGAAGCCGGCTGACCGCAGGGTATATGATTTTTTATTCTTTGGGAAGCGCCGCGGGGGCGGTAGCCGCGACTTTCGTTTATTCCCGGGCTGGATGGCTCGGCGTTTGCGCGCTCGGAGGAGGAATCAGCGCGGCGGCGTTCCTGTTCTGGGCCGCAACCCGGAAGACGTCCGAAAGTGTGAAATGCTAATAGTTAAACTTATATATACAAAAGCTGACGGTTCAAATATGATTTTAATAGTAGTCATTGAGTTTTTGAGAGGGGGAAGCGCGTGATTTATATTGCTCTGCTTCGCGGAATCAATGTCGGAGGCAACAACAAGATTGATATGAAGCAACTGAAAGCGAGCTTCGAGCGGGTTGGGATGAGGGATGTCGTAACCTATATTAATACGGGAAATATTATTTTCGACTCCGATATCCCATCGAACAGCGAGCTGGCCGCCGTGCTGGAAGCGGCGATTCTGGCGGATTTCGGTTTGCAGATTCGGGTGGTGGTTCGCAGTTTCGAAGAATTCTCCCGGATCGCCGAGGCGCTTCCTCCCGATTGGAGCAACGGCCCGGCCATGAAAAGCGATGTGCTGTTTCTCTGGGATGAGGTGGATCACGAAAGCTCGCTGGAGCAACTGGTGATCAAGCCCGAATTCGACCGGGTGATCTACGTTCCGGGAGCGATATTGTGGTCGGTGGACCGGGAGCATGTGACCAAGAGCGGGATGCAGAAGCTGATTGGGACAAAGCTTTACTATAAAGTTACGGTGAGAAACGTCAATACGACCCGCAAAATCTATGAGCTGATGAAAGCTGCAAAACATTAACGAAGTCTGAGCCGTTCACGTCGGCCGATTCAGGTTGTCGCGATCGCGATCCGCCTGAACCGGCCGTTCTTTTTATACCTCTAACGTTCTTCCTCCGTCCCCTTGCTCCGTCCGCCGCTTTCTTCTCCGTCATCCACATACTCCAGCAAGTCCCCGGGCTGGCATTCGAGCGCCCGGCAAAGCGCGTCCAAGGTGGAGAACC
This sequence comes from Paenibacillus faecis, assembly GCF_008084145.1. Lineage (GTDB taxonomy): Bacteria > Bacillota > Bacilli > Paenibacillales > Paenibacillaceae > Fontibacillus > Fontibacillus faecis. The sequence continues at coordinate 44,820 of NZ_VSDO01000005.1, forward strand.
GAATCGCCTTGCCGTTCTCGTTCTTGAGGATGGACAGATTGGCCTGCGTAATTCCGACCAGCTGGGAGAGCCGGGTCAACGACATCTTCCGCTGAGCCATCACGACATCGAGCTTGATTCGAATCACGCCCGTCACCTACTTTCTGCATCAGATCGTATTTTTGTTTTCTTCTACCGCGCGAACGGCGATCTTGAGGGCCGAGGCAATGATGATCAGAATGAATCCGCTGATCAGGCTGTCCACATAGGAAATATCGGTCAAGGAGATGGAGGCGTTGGTGATTTGCAGTTCGCCGATGGCTTGGGACAACATCACACCTTCCGTGTAGTTGAACAACGTCCCCAGCACAATAATGCTGATCCCCAATCTGTAAAAAACCGGAACATTCTCATTCATAAACAGGCTGTCCCGGTAAATGTTTCTCAGCAATCGATGCATATACCATGCGAACATGGTGGTCAAAAGCATCGCGCTGATGGAGTTTACGAAGGACAGGGCAATGTAAGACTTACTTTGATACAGATCCGGATGCTGCTTAAAATGAATATCGACATAGCTGAAAATCGGTTCAAAGGTACCGAGAATTCCGGTCCACCCGCTGTCGGCGAACCACAGATGGGAGATATGTTCCAGCGCTTCCAGCACGCAGATGAGCAGGGCGATATAAAATACGACCAAGCTAAGAACGGACCCCAGCTTGAAAATCATTTTGGATTTCATGATGGATGATGCTCCTTTGCCCGAAAGTTATGGTGATCTGGAACTCAATTTAGCACAGGGTATCATGAAAATCAACAATGTTTTATCGAAAAACAATAAATATGTATTGAAATACATGAACACCCTTGTTAAACTAGGTGTCGGTTGAAAGGAGTGGTCGTTTTGCCCAATACATTACAAGATCCCCAAAACCGTTTATCCCGACACGCGGTGAAAATATGGATCATCCATGAGGCGGTCGGAAGCCTTATCGCTTTTCTGGTGCTCGGTACGTTATTTTATCTCGATGCCCGGTTTTCCTGGGTATTCTGGGTGGGCTGGATTCTGTTCGGAGCGGCCGTTCTCGCGGCTGTGCTTACGCTCTGGTCCTTGCTGCTGCAGCCGTTTATTCTTTACTCCAGATGGCGCTACGCCGTGTCGGAGCAGTTTTTGCAGTTAAAATACGGAGCTTTTACGGAAACGGATGAGCTGATTCCCATGGCCAAAATTCAATCGGTAGCGACCAAACAGGGGCCGCTGCAAAGAAGGTACGGAGTCTGCTCGGTCACGGTCAAAACGATGGGCTCCTCGCATACGATTCCCGTGCTGGAGCAGGATGTGGCCAAGGCATTAAGAAATCAGATCGCGCGATATGCCAAGCTGAAGGAGGTAGACGAATGAGCCGGGCGAAGCGTTATCATCCCTTGGTTATGCTGCTCGGAATCTGGAACCTGGGGAAGAACACGGTCTATTTCTTTTTCTTCCTGTTCGTGCTTAAGGCGGGGTCCGACGCAGCCTGGGTGAAGTACGGGAGGCTAATTATACTTGTTATCGCAGGGATCGGCTTATTGTCCATCGGGTGGAACTGGTTGACCCGCCGGTATCAGCTTGATGATACTTCGTTTCGTTTGGAGCAGGGGGTCTTCGTCAAATCGAAAAAAGTGATTCCGTTCGCCAAAATCCAAAATATAAACCGCCATACGACGGTGTTTCACCGGATTTTCAAGGTGACGGCCATCCGGTTTGAAACCGGGATGGATGGCGAGGATGCCGCCGTCGAGTTTAAGGTCGTCTCTAATGAGGAGGCGGAGCGGATGGAGAAGCGGGTGGCGGGGCTGATCCGGTTGGAGGGACCGTCGGACGCGTCGGACGTGGGAGAAGAGTCGGCGGAAGCGCAGGCTGAAGCCGTTATGGAAACGGCGTCTCGAGACCTCTCGGCGAATCCTTCGGCGTCTCCGGAAGCGCCGCGCGCTCCGGAACCCGATTGGAGGATGCACTTTAGCCCGACGCGAAAGGAGTTGATTAAAGCCTCCTTCACTTCGTTAAGCTTTCTCGTTCTGATTCCGGTACTTTTTTCGCTTTATTCCAAGGCCGAGGATTTTATCGACCTTGACCTTGAAGATAAGGCCCAAGGGGTGCTCGCCGTGCTGATGAGCTCCTGGTGGCTGGCGGGCGGGGTGATCGTGTTGCTGGCCGTCGTTTCCGTCGCTGCGGGGATCGCCGTCACTTTTTACAAATTCGGCAAGTTCGAACTTTCCTCCGACGAGGAGCGGATTTATATCGCCAAGGGGATGGTGGAGACAACGGCGTTCTCGATCGCGAAGGAAAAGGTCCAGGGTGTGGAAATCACGCAATCCCCGATGAAGCGCCTCCTGGGCTTGGCGGAGGTCCGACTGATTACCGCCGGCGGAACGGGGGAGGAAGAGCAGGAGGTGAACTCGCTGTATCCCTTTCTGCCGGTGCAGCAAGCCTACCGTCTGGTGTCGGAAATGCTGCCCGCCTATGAGATAGCGCCGGGGATGGACCCGCTGCCCCGTCGCTCATTGGGGACGAGTATGATCAAATACAGCTGGGTTTGGGCCGCGGCGGCGCTGATTTTGCTTCGCTTTCCTCCGCCGGTTCCGGGATGGATGTCTTTTGTGGAGTGGTGGATGGTAGCGGCTGGCTTGTTCATCTGGACGGTGATATGGAGTTTGCTGAATTATTGGAATACCGCTTATGCGATCCACGGTCCTTTTCTGCAATTTCGGACCGGCGGGTTAACTTCGCGGCTGTTTATCAGCAAGAGGGATAAAATCATTGAGGTCAAGGTCACGCGGAACGTACTGCAGCGTTGGTTGGGGCTGGCTTCCGTGCATGTGGCAAACCGGGCCCGCCCCGTCCTCCATCAGAAGCTGTCCGACGTTCCCGCCGTTTGGGGGCAGTCGTTCTACGCCTGGTATGGAGAGAGGACGAGGGACGTCCGGGTCCGGGAGGACATGGTTTAGGCCGTTGGTTTGACGGCTTGAGGCCGCCCGGTTATTGCCCGTTGGACATTCGGGCTCCCGCCGCGCCTTTATATATGGCCGGAACACATACCGAACATTTAGCTGGAAAATCTCCCGCTAATTTAACCCACATAGCCGGAAGCTCACAATTAACGGGAAAACCTCCAGTTAATCTCCGGTGAAGAGGCGGTTTTGCCCCTTGTGGGCGGAAATAGCGGGAGAAATTCCAGCTAAATTGCCCCCTGAGGACGTTATGAGCCAAATTAACGGGAGAAATTCCCGTTAGTGGGTTGGACTTTCAAAAGCGCGGTCCGTCGTACAGGGAATCGTTCCACCCCCTTACGAAGAGCGCCCTGGGCCTGGGTCCGCGACGTTTATTTGGCTCCTCCCACGGCAACGCCCCAGGCCTCCGCAACGGAAACGGGTGATTTCCGGCTCGACTCTCCGCCGCCTTCCGCGGTCCAGAGGGGAGGGTAGTAGGCGAAAACCTGGCCTTCCTCAAGGCGTTTCATATCGGCTTGCCAGCCTTTCCAGCGGAAGGTCTGATAGAACAAATCCAAATCGCCCTCCGCGAGCCAGGCCAGGAAACCGGAATATTGCAGGTCGGTCGATTCCCATTCCAGCGTATCCGGCGCGAAATAATAGATAAGCCCGCTTCGGCCGAATTTGTCCGTATCCAGCGCAAAAAAGCCTCCGGCCGCATCATAAGCGACCACCAGCAAGCCGTCCTCGGGCGTGACTACTGATGGTTCCGTCCCCAGCCCATTCCAGGAGCTCAGACTGCCGAAGATACCCGGACCACCCGCTCCAAGCAGTGTAATCCAGCCTTCGTCCCACTGGATGCCTCCCGTCTCGTAAGCCACCGCTCCCAGATAGGACTTTGTACTCACTTGCAAGTTGTATAATGTGTCTATCGCCGATTCCCGCACGGCGGGAGCGATCATATATGGATTTTTGCCCTGACGCAGCAGCTCAAGGATCTCCTCCCATGCGTGGTTTTCCCGATCCACCAGCGTTTCCGCTGAAAAACTGAACATCCTCATCCCTGCCTTTCTGAATACTTTGTACCTACCGCTTCCTAGCTTTTCCAGTGTATCATAAAAAGATAGGCCTATGGAGTGGGACTCTTAAGGCAGAGGGGAGGTAAATTGTGGAGGAGTTGAAAGCTGCTTTGCAGCGTTTCTTGGAGCAGCAGGATCTTTACAATGCGGAGTTTGGGTTGTTCGAAGAGCATGAGATCCGTCTCCGCCCCGAGCCGGTTCATTGTGAAATCGACGAGCAGATTCCGGTTTCTCCGGAGCTTATGTATTTATACAGCCATTACGAAATAAGAGACTCGAAGGCGCAAGGGACACAGAAGCTGAGGAATGCCGCCGTTGAGATCGGGGATGCCGCCGTGTTGTTTTTTGCCGCGCCGGAGCATTTGCACCGCCAGCAGTTGGGCTATCGCTGGATCGGTCAGAGCGAGCCCTACCGGGAATCCGAAACCTGGCCGCGTCAGCACGTGGTCATCGCCAATTTCAACGACGATCCGCTGATTGTCGATACTTCTGTGCCGGGTTCTCCGGTATATGCAGGGGTAGCCGGGGGACGTCCCGAATGCGTCGCGTCCTCGCTGGGAGATTTGTTCCTGGCGCTGGCGATTTTGATCGAGGGGGCGCGCGCTTTTGGCGGAGAAGTCGTGGATGAAGAAACCTATGAAACCAAACCGGCTTATTTGGAGCAAGTAGAACCGCCACTTCGGGCATTGCTGGGAGCGGAGCGCGCGGAACACCTCTGCGAGTTCTTATCGTTTAATATATATATAAGTTGAACCTAAGATTTAGCAATAGGCGAGAGTGTGAAATGATTCTGGAGAGGCGTAGCGCTCGCCTTTGTGACCGGATTTCTACCTTAATGAGTTTAATTAAGACATCTGGGAGCAACAGCGATCGGAAGAACATTTCACACGGCTGCCCTACATGCAAATCAATAGTTCGATACATAAGGAGATTGATACGATGAGTTGGTTGAATCAAGAAATCGCGGAACGGTGGCGGACGGAAGGGAAACGCTACGCTTCCGACATCAACGAATATGTCCGGGTCGGCATGGAAACCGACTGGCCGGAAGATCTCACGCCGCCGGAGGAGGACCAGCGTCGCAGCCTCGCGGGAGAGATCCTGGGCATGATTCGCGGCGCCAATCGGGCCGGGGAGACGAAGCGCCTGCGGGAGGAGATTCCGCCGGCATCCTGGCCGATTACCTCCGAGTTTCAGGAGCGGCTCCAGCCGGTCAAACCGCTGGCTTTTTTGCGGGACGGCAGCTTGCTGGTGCATGTCGGCGGCCAGCGGGAACGGGGGACGCTTTATGTCGCCCGGGAGGAGGGGCTCGGCGAAGTATCCGGCGCGTGCTTCGCCGGAGGATCGCGGGACGGCGAATACGTCGCTCTGGTCGATGAGGAAGGCATTCGCGTGGTTCATGGCATGACCGCCGATACGGAAGGCGAACGCGTAGCCGTCTACCTTTGGCAAGAGGTGCAGGGCAAGCTGAAGGCGGCGATCCCGGATTTGGAATCCCTGGCCGATGAAGCGCATCCCGAGAACGTGATGGACGAGGTGATTCCTTTTGATGGGGGGGAGGAAGCTGCTGCTCGTTTGCGGGTACGGGGTTTATTTGTTGGACAGCGAGGGGAAGGCCGAGCTGCTCTATCCCGAACTCCCGGACCTCCTCAAGTACAAAGCGGAAGATACCATTGAGGATATGGTTCACGGGGACGTCTCGCCCGATGGCCGGTGGCTGGCTTACGGCACGCAGGGAAGCTCGCATATGTTGAAGGATTTGCAAAGCGGGGAGGTCTACGCCTTCGAACCGGCGTCCAGCTACCCGCACTTTGCCCGGTTTTCAAAGGATGGCCGTGAAGTGTGGTACAATGCCTGTCACTTTTATAACGGGGCGACGATCCGAGTGCCGTTTGCGGAGTCCGGTCAGGGGCGGCTCGGCGACAGGGAAGCGGAGTGGCCTTTGACCAATGAAGAGATGCGGGTCTATGCGGGCGTGTCTTTGAAGCAAGGCTTTATTCTCGGGGACGCCTACGGCTATCTCAAGTTGATCGACGGCGATGGCCGGGAGATTTGGCGGTATTTCGTAGGCAGTACGATCTTCGGCATGACGGTAACCGCGGACGATAAGATGCTGGCCGTCGGCACGTACGGGGGCATGCTCCATCTGCTGGACCTGGACAGCGGACGAAAGAGCGAATACAGCATCGGAACGGCCGATATTCTGGAAACGGACCGCTGGATGCTGTGGCGGGACCAGGAGCCGCTGCGCTGGTAATCCATACAATAAAAAAAGTGAATGATGGTTTTCTATTTCAGAATTGGCACGTAAATTTTGCGGAAAGCAAGCTGCATACCCTTGTTGAATCGGCGATTTAATGTGTTTAATCCATTAGACCGCCGATTTTTTTGTTTCATCGCAAATACCTTCTGCACAGGAAAGCGGGTTGATATACTTGAGACATCAAGCCTTGGAGAGGAGGTGATGAAGATGAGTACCATTCATATGCTGGCCGGTATTCCGGGCAGCGGCAAAAGCCACTATGCGAAAGAATGCTGCAAACGGGAAAGAGCCGTGCTGGTGGCGACGGATGCGATCCGGGAAAGGCTGTTCGGGAGCGAAACCCGGCAAAAAAACACCTATCGCATTTTTGACGAAGCCTTTGCCGAGATCGAACGGGCGCTGGCGTCCGGGAGAAACGTCGTGTTTGACGCGACGAACGTAGCGAGGGACCGGCGGATGCAGTTTGTAAAGCGATTCAAGGCGGTTCCGGTGGAATGCCATATTTTTACCACGCCTTACGAGCTGGCCCGCGAACGGGTGCAGCAGCGAAAACGCAAAATTGAGGACCGGGTGCTGGAGAAGTACGCAAAGAACTTCGAGTTTCCCGTGCTAGCCGAAGGTTTCGACAAGCTGCACCTCGTTCGTACGCCCGCGGAAACCGGGCTGGAGAGGGCTGGGCTGGAACAGCTGCTTGCGCGAAAACCGGGCCATGACGAGCTGTTTGCCTATTTGCGGAGTTCTCCCTATTTTGCAGCGATGCTGCACTTTGACCAGGAGAATCCCTATCATTCCAAAACGTTGTCCGAGCATACTCAGGCTGTTCTGGAATATGTCGATGCTTTTTACGAAGGGGAATACCTGCTGGAAATGCAGCTGGCCGCCTTGTTTCATGACGCGGGCAAGCCGTTCTGCAAGGTCTGGAAGCCGAACCGGGGCTATTACTCGTATTTTGGACACGAGCATGTATCCGCGGCGATCGCCTGCCACGTTCTGAAGGAACTTGGGTACGGGGACGATTTTATTTTGCATGTGGTCGATTTGGTGAGCTTCCATATGGAGATTCTGCACGGCGGAGACGCCGGAGCTTCGAAAATCTATCATTTGCTTGGCGACAGGATGCTTGCGGAGCTGTATTTCTTCGCCGAAGCGGACACGTTCGGCAAATAGAGGAGGTGATGAAATGAAAGTGAAATACCCGAAAACGATGCACCTGCCGTGGTCCAGAAGCTACACCGACGATGACAAGATTTTGCGGAATACGGATCATTTTACGGGGCGGGAGGTCGTCATTACGGAAAAAATGGACGGGGAGAACACGACGATGTACCGGGACTTTATGCACGCCAGATCGCTGGACAGCAAAGACCACACGTCGCGCCATTACGTAAAGACGCTCCACGGCGGCATCAAATATTTGATCCCGGAAGGATACCGGTTGTGCGGGGAAAACGTGTACGCAAAGCACTCGCTGTACTATACGGCACTGCCCGGTTATTACCTGCTCTTCTCGGTATGGGATGACCGCAATATTTGTCTGTCGTGGGATGAGACGGTAGCCTGGGCGGAGAAGCTCGGAATCCCGTCGGTTCCGGTGCTGTATCGCGGGATCTGGAGCGAGGAAGCCGCCAAGGCGTGCTATACGAAGCAGTCGCGGTGCGGCGGAGAGCAAGAGGGCTACGTGGTCCGGCTGGCCTCCGAATTTCCTTACGAGGACTTCAAGCGCTCGGTCGCCAAGTTTGTCCGGAAGAATCATGTGCAAACCGACGAGCATTGGCTCAGCAAACCCGTTGAACCGAACGGATTGGCTTCATCCTAAAGCAGCCGGCCTTCGTTTGCGGCGAGTCTAGTTCATTTTTTGCGGAGTTACAGAATTTTGAGAGGAGGGTTTACCATGTAATACGAATGCGATTTCCCCACCATTTTGCATCATACATAAGAAATACGGATTAACCATTACTTACATCATTTATTCAAAAAAAACGGAGGTGGATTGCCGTGAGTACGGGGATTGCGATTTACGATACGGAGGGTATTACCGCGCGGGAGGCTTTGGACATCGGCCGGTCTTTTTTCGAGACGATCGGCGTCAGCGTAAACTCCGCTACGTACTACAGGCTTTTAAGCGACGGGGACCACATAGGGGATCACGACCTGTTCGAGGTTGCCCCGGACCGGCTGAAAGAGATGGTGTTGAGCGGCGATTGCGATGCCTACTGGCTTTATCACGAGCGAAAAGGCTCGGTCCCCTGGCATGCGGCCTTCAGCCGGCAAACCGGGGAGTTCGGCGGATTTCCCCATCTGACGGCGTTCTGCGAGTTCTCCCTGGAAGAAGTGTACGCCCCGCTGAAAACGTGGCTCGAAAACTTGGTGAAGCGTTTTCCCCGCTTTAGTTACGCCGTGGTTTACAGTGCCAAAAAGATGACCGACGCCTATTTATATGCCGCGGGGAATGGAGGGGCGGCCGTGTATCCGTATGAAAACCGCTTTGCCTTTAACAAGGAAACGCCCGGTTTATACGGTGGAAAGGGACGGTATTCCGGGGAGATGCTCCGGATGGTGTACCCTTGCAACCTGGTGAACCATCGGCATCTTGAGATCGATATTGGCGGGGTCAAGCTGGGGGAATGGATTGTTAGCGGCCGTGAGCACGGAAAGCTGACGGAGCTCGGGAACGACTTTTGGCTGTGGGAGGTGGAAACGGAGCAGCTCGACACGGTCAACCAGGCTTGCGGCGAAGCCGGAATATCGATAGCCTGGAAACCCGTCGTGCCGAAGAAGCCGAAGCGTAAGCTGCCGTGAACAGGTGGGGGGCTGGCTGGTAATCCGACGGCTTGGTTTCTATTAACGGGAATTCCTCCCGTTATTTTGGTGCCTATACGGCTGGGGAGGCGATTTAGCTGGAAAACCTCCCGCTATTTCGCCTGAAATTGTGCAGATCGGCCATTGAGCCGCGAAATAGATGGAGCTTTTCCAGTTAAATTCAATTCAAGGGCCAAGAACGGTAGAATAGCGGGAGGTTTTCCCGTTAATCCATGTTGTCTGATAGGTACTAGTGCCCCATCTGACACCATTGATTAGAATTCCTGCAAATCTGCAGAGATTTTCGACGGACGACACGGACATTTGACGGACACTAGGCATCGTTTCATGGATTTTAGAAACTCTCGGTATCTCGGGCAGGTGCCCGTTTAACAAAATATAACAAAAAAATGACTTGGAGGAATAAAGGATGAGCGAAGAGGCAGTGACCATCGGATGGGATGCGATTACGGAGCAGATGACCAGGATTTACGGGACGCAGGAGCCCAAGCATTACGGCACGGTGATCCCCTATATGCTGGGAGGAAAAGATCCGCTGGACGGCCTCAGCGCCTATAAGGCGGACCAGCCGTCCCCGCATTGGCATATCGTGACATTCGGATTTTCCGAGCTTTACGAAAAAGAATCGGAGGATCCCGATTACAGCGGCTACGGATTCGAGCTTACGTTTCGGGTGGCGCGCAAGGAAGACGAGGAGGAGCCTCCGATGTGGGCGCTGAACCTGCTGCAAAATATGGGGCGGTACGTGTTTAACAGCGGGAATATTTTCGCGGCCGGCGATTATCTGGACGCCAACGGGCCGATCTGCCTGGGCGCGGACACCCTGCTGACCGCCCTGGCTTTTATGGAAGATCCCGAACTGCCTGCCGTACATACTCCGAACGGACGGGTTGAATTTCTGCAGATGATCGGAATTACGGAGGATGAGCTGGAAGCGATGAAGACATGGAGCACGCTGAGCGTATTGGAGGCCGGCCGGGCTGCGCTCCCGGGATACATCACCGACTTGTCGCGCGATTCCCTGCTGCAGATTCCCGCTGTAAACGAAGCGATCCAACGAGGGATCGAGCGGGACGGCTCAAGCACCGGCTTTTTGTTCGTGGATCAATTGGCCTGGGAGGCCGGCAAGAATCGCCTTCTGAGCAAGACGCCGGCGGTGCTTACGCTGGGAGCCAAGCAGGCGCCGACGGTAGCGAAGCTGCTGCGCGGCCGGCTCCTGAAAGGGAAGGAGTTGACCCTGGCGAGCCACGACCTGCGGGTCGTTCTGGAGCCGGGAGAAGAAACCGGCTGCGAGGCGGGCGAGGAAGAGGTACGGTTGAGGCTGGATGCAGCGGCGGCGGAAGAACTGTCGCGGACCTTGCAGCCGAGAGAAGAGACGGTACGGATATCTACTTATAAAGGCTTGGTTATTCAGGTCGTCAAAACCCATATCAAGGACCAGGATGGAAATGTGGTCTCTACGATCGGGTGACCCGAAAGTCAGGAGTGATGCATTATGAAGTCCCGCAGCAGCGCAGGCAAAGCGCAGTTGAAGGTGGTCTGTCTGGCGGAGGAACCGATAGAGCGACTGCCCTATACCGCCGCCGCCCCCGGAAGCCAAGGGGTGTCCTACGAATATTTGCCGGTTTACCTGGGGGAGATGCTCGGACTTCCGGACGAGGTGGATGCGCTGATCGTCGCCTCGGATCTTCAAGGGGTGGCCGGACACGGTCCATTAGGAACGCGTTCCCCCAGGCTGGTCGGCGAGGAGTTGCCTGAACTATTGGCTTTGGTGCTGGAAGACTGCCTTCCGCAATTCAGTCCCGAACGGGCTGTCGTGCTCCTATGCGGAGATCTGTACGCCGACCCGGGCCAAAGAGGCTCCAGCGGCGATCCGCTTCCGGTATGGGAGGCGTTCCGCCGGGAGTTCGGCACCGTGCTTGGCGTGGCGGGCAATCACGATTTGTTGACAGCGGAGGGGAGAGCCAGGCTCGAGGCGCTCCCGGGTGTGGATTACTATGCCGAGCCGAAGACAGCCCCGCACCGCGGCCTTGTCGTTGGCGGCTTGGGCGGCGTGACCGGGAGGGCCGGCAAGCCGAACCGGATGCCCGAGGCGGATTTTTTGGCCGCGCTGAAAAACCTGCTTCGCCGCGGTCCGGATATGCTGCTGCTGCATCAGGGGCCGGACGTACCGGCCCTAGGGCTGCCCGGCCATCCGGGAATCCGGCGGGAGCTTGAGGCCGCGCCGCCTCTGCTGGTCTGCTGCGGACATATCCATTGGGATCGGCCCATGGCGGAGCTCGGCAACGGGACGCAGGTCATCAATACCGACGGGCGGGTGTTGGTTTTTACGGCGGCGGAATAAAGTTTGGCCAAATTTATGGCGGAGAGGGGATCATGATGTACAAGATCAGGGATAAAGGGAAATTTGAAACTTTGCCGGAAATGGCGCTATACATCTACGAAGGGGATGTGGCGGCGATAGAGACGAGGTTGGCGGATGGATGGGATTTGGAAGAAAAAATAAAGTTGGGGACCCGTATCAAGCTATCCCCTCTGGATCTGGCCCTGATTATGGATCGGCTGGAGATTGTAAAGCTGCTGGTGCGGCACGGAGCGGAGCTGAACGAACCGGGAAATCCGGCCTTTCTGCTGGCGGTCCGGTACGGCCGGGAGGAGACCGTCCGCTTCGTCCGGGAGCAGGGGGCCCGAATCGACTTGGTGAACCATGTCGGCTCGGGGGCTTATCAGGAAGCCTACTACGGAAAATCAGGCCATATTCCGCTGATCCGCGAGCTGGGGCTCGACCTACGGGAGCACGGAGGCGAAACGCTGCGCACCGCCGTTTCCGACCATAAGTTGAACATCGTCGAATATTTGCTGGACCACGGGGTCGATATCAATTACAACGAACCGGACATGGTGTACCCTTACCGTGCGACCCCGCTGACCGTTGCGGCCAGAAACGGAAACATGGCCATGGTCCGCTATCTGGTCGAGCGCGGGGCGGATGTCACCCTGGCCGAGAAGAATGGCGAGCGGCCGTATACGATCGCCGTAGCGGCGAAAAACCGCGATATGGCGGAGTTTTTCAAAGCGTTGGAGCCGCCGGAGTTTCATGACCGGAGCATCAAGCTGCATACGCTCAAAAGCTATCATCTTCCGGCGGAGCTGGTGGCCTTTTTGAGCGGGGATGAGCTCCGTCTTGCCTTGCCGGATAACGAATACGATGTGAATTATATCGATTTCTTCAGCCTGACCGACACGATTGAGATGAAGCACGGCCGTAAAAAGCTGCTGCGTCTGTCCGCCGAGCTGGACAATTACAGCGATATCCTTCTCGTCTGGCATCCCGGCTCCAAAATGATCGGTTACTATGACGTGGAGCATCAGGAATACGCGCCTTTGGCGAAATACGGAGAATTTATGGCAAACCCCGGACTTTATGTGGAGCGGATTTTTGAGTGAACGGAGGCGTAAGGCAATGGATGCGAAGGCCAAAAAGATATTGCTGAACACCTACTGGAGTTCCGGCCGCTGGAGAGCGGGCGGTCCTCTCTGTACGGATGAAGATTTCGAGTATGCGAAGAGCAAAGGCGTTATGTTCGACCCGGTGACGATCTCGCATGACGAGTGCATTCGCCGGCTTAGAGAGCTGCACGAGAAGTCGATTACAAAAGAGAAAGTCGTACGCGCCTTCCTGCACAGTTTATCCACGCGCAAAGTTTATTTGCGCAGCGCCCTGTCCAGCTATGCGTTAACGTACGACTTGTCTTTACATACCTATACGGCGCAAGCGGCCGAACAGCCGAGTTACTCCACTTGCAGCGCTTGTAACGACAGAAGGCTGATGGCGAACGAACTATATCGCGATGAGGACTGGAATGTCCTTAATTTTGAGCGTGTGAAATGGGGAGGCGTCCGTTTAAACTGGCTGAGCTACTGTCTGATGGACTTGGAATTGCTCGCCGGGCAGGAGGAGGAATTCGCGGTCATCGCGGAGGACGTGACGATCCTTAGGCGCATGTTTGAAGCGGTGGAAGATTGCGGAGACAAAGAAGCGGCTCGGCAGTTGGAGAAACGCTGGAAGGATGTTTTTCCGTCCAATGGCTACGAACGGGACTTTGTGATGGAAATCTGGGGATACGCCGGACTGCTGCAGTCCGGAGACGACTACCGGAAGGAACGGGGCCGCGGCACCGACTTTAACTCGATGGCCACCTGGAGGGGTGAGGATGGTTATTCCAGGGAAAAGGCGGAGTTCTATTTCGGAGCGTATCTGTAAGGAGGCTGGGGACGGCCGTGTGTTTTAGGAAGGGAGAGGTTGTATTGTGAAAAAAATGCGGGGAATATCGCTGTTGAATCTGGTGTTCTTTGTACCCGGAATTCTGTTAAGCGTGTTCGTCTGGAACGATTACAACCGCTATGTCGGGAATGTCGATGATTACCTGCCGACTCCGAAAGGGGTTTATGCGCTGGATGAGGGGAAAAAAGCGGTGGGGGTTTTCGAAAAGGACCTCGGCGAAGAGCAGTTTACGGCTCGGCTGTTTGATACCGCCACCGGAAATGTGCTGAAGGAGTTCGTCCTGGATTCCGACTTTAGCGGGGAACTGGGACCGGCGGTATATCAGCAAGGCGGTGTGATCATACCGACGTATAATACCAGCAACGGGCTGCGGATCAACTTTATCCGCCCGTCCGGGGAGGTTGAAGAACTGGCAAGATCAACGGTGCACATCCCCGGGGGAATGGGCTCGGGGACTTATTCGTGGCGCGGTCGGCTGATTGTGTCCGGGAAAACGATAGGGGATGCGCTCTATCTGGCCCAGGTGAAAGACGGGAAGCTGCAAATTGCGAATTTCAATAAGCCCGATCTACTTCCGGCGAGACCTGTCAGTGTGAGCGAAGTTCACCGCAGCTTTGAGAACGATCAGGCGGTTCCGATCTTTTCGGTGAGCCTGAAAGACGACCGAACCGCGTTCGTCAGCGGAATTTTGGACAAAAACGGGCTTCCGCTCGTGCTCCTGCAGAACAAGGAGGAGAACACGTTCGAGGCGGAGGACCGGGCCGGGGCGAGTTTCGCCAAGCACTTCGGCTTCAACAACGCGAAGCTGGTCCGGGAGAATGGCGATTATCCCGGAAAGGCCGTGTTTTATAATGCGGCCAAGAGCGAATGGGGAGCCGCCGTACCGACGCCCAAACCGGTTTATCAGGCCAAGGTTTTTCTGCTGAACGACCAAGAGGTGCTGATTGCCGGATCGACGGCGGAAGATGAGCTGAACGGGACTGTGCTGGGCTATGTGTTCAATGAGAAAACCGGGAAATACAGCGATGCCACCGATTTGCTCGGAAAGCTCTCTTATGAGGATTTGAAAGGGGAGGATACCGGCTTCCACAAAGAACCGGACAGCGATATGCTTTACTATGTAAACGGCGAGCATGCGGCGGCGGGCTTTGTCAATGTCAAAAGCCGGGAGGCCCAGGTGTTCCTGGGCGATCAGGTCAGAAGCTGGGTGGTTGCGGAAAATGAAACTCGCCTATCGCTTCAAAGCTTCTGGAATTACGTGAAGCAAGGCAACGCACTCGTTATCAACTGGGTGGTCTGGCTGTTTATTCCGTTTGTCACCTTCCTCAGCGGAGCTCTGCTTCCTCGCCTATTAAGGGGAACAAGATCCAAAAAAATCGCCGAAGGTGTGGCGCTGCCGGGCAAGATCGTCGATATGCGGGAAACGGGCCTTTATGTGAACGAGCGACCGCAGGTCGGGTTTACCGTCCGGTTCGAAGACGAGGGGCAGGTTAAGGAGATTGAAATCAAACAGGTCATCTCGTACCTGAACGATATCAAGGTTGGAGATCCTGTCATGATCAGCTATAACCGGAAAAAGAACAAGGCCGTGTTTATCACGGAAGATGATCTTAAGGACATGGGGCAGCGACCGGAATCGGGACCGGAGATCGTAAAGAACGCGGTACTGCGGCGGATCGAGGCATGCGGCAGGGTGAACCGGGGACAGGCGTTGCAACTCCATTTTACGGCCGACGGCCGCGACTATGCCGTGCCGGTGGTGCAGCCTCCCGGGTTCGAATACCGCGTCGGCGAACGGGCTTCCCTGGCGCTGATCCAGGGGACGGTGCGGCTTTACAGTTACGGTGACGGGGGCAGCTTCGAACATGCGGAGCAAATTTCCATGGAGGGCGAAGTGCTCCGGGTGGAGGAATTCCCGATTGCGATCGGGGGACGGAAGCTCATGCTGTTCGAAGTCATGTTAACCGAGGGACCGGAGCGGCTCCGCAAGATCAACAGTCTGTTTGTGCCGAAAGAGCTGCCGGTAAAAGCCGGCGTGGTTCTTCCCGTCACGATGAGAAAAGACGACTACTCGAAGGAAGTCCGGCTGCATAGAGGTAAGCAGGGGGCGGCGAAGGTGACTGCGGTTCAATACGCCGGAACGCTGGGGGAACGTCCGCTGGCGACGATCACGGCGGAAAGAGGCGGAGTCGTCTACCGCATCACCCAAACGATTGAACCGGTGTACGGGGTGGAGGTCGGCGACGACGTGTGGATCGCTTACGACGAGGCCTCGCGGGAGGCGATCATCGTCAATTACTCTTCGATGTAAGGGTCTTTTGAGGCGCTATTTTGGAAAATGCAGGCCAAAACATGATTTTGGCACTCGTATCAGGGAAATAAGGGCCTTTTTGGCACTAGTGTTGCATTAACCCGAAGGGATTAATAACCGTAATCGCCTCCCTTTGAAGCTTGGCGGGAGGATAAGGGTCATTTGAGGCCTTATTTTGTCGAATTCGTCCCTTCGGTGAGAAATAGCGGTCTTTTGGGGCCTTATTTTAGGGGAAAGCTGACCGAAACCTGATTTTTGGACCCGCATCAGTGAAATAAGGTCCTTTTTGGCCGCTATTCTTCCCGAAAACGCAAATCGGGGCGAAATAGCGGCCCAAAAGGCCGCTAAATACCGCAGAGGGCGGCCAGGGGGAGCGATTGCTGCCTCTGCCTCCGTTACTTGGTCTACTTGCTCTATTTGCTCTATTTGCTCCTCAACAGCTGAACGAGCTTCTTATAGTAAGCCGCCGCGTCCTTATATTTGCGGAGCTCCTCGGAGACGACGGCCAGCGCCTCGTACAGCGGCTCCAGCCGGTTGGCCTGCCGGATCGACTCGTAATAGGGCAGGCAGGCCAAAGCCTGCTCCATGAAGGAGTCGTATTGGCCTTGGGCCAGCGACAGCCGACTGCGGTAAAACAGCAGGGACATCTGCTGGTCGGTGTTATGAGCGGTTCGGTCAAGCATGGCGATCTCGCTCTCCAGCAATGTCCATTGCTTTCGGCTTACGGCAAGCTCGCAGCGGTATACATGGATGAGCGGACGGAACTGTGCCCGAATCTCCTCCGGTTCCCGGAGAGCCATCGCTTCGTAACGGGCGATTTCCTGTTCGGCCTTGTCATGTTCGCCCAGCAGAATCAGCATAATGATCCGGTTGTTGAGCAGCGCCGGAAACAGTTCGCCTTGGTTGGAGGCGTAAACCAGGTTGGCTTCCGCCATCGCCAGGGCAAGGAGCGCCTCCTGAACGAGTCCGACCGAGAAATTATAGCCGCTGTAGGCGATATAGAGTTCGGACAGACGATGGAACCAACGTTGTTCATAGACGTGTTTCAACGTATGCTCGAAGGTCCGCTTCGCCTGGTCGAATTGTTTTAAATAGATGTAGGATTCCAGCATAAAGTTTTGCGCCGTCAACCAGATTTCCGTTCCGGGTTCAATCGTCTCCGCCAGAAGCAGCGACTGGTTCAGCGCTTCGTCGTAACGGCCTTGGGAGCGGAACAGCTGGATATGGTAGTAGTGGAGGGCTTTTTTTGCCGGCGTTGGCAGATGAGGCATGCTGCTGCCTTCCGGGCGGCCATACTTGTCGAGGAAAAAGTCCAGGTAGTTCCGGTGTAAATAATCATAGGCTATCGTGTTGTTCAACTGCCGGTAATAGACAGCTTTCATCAAGGCGGTTGTCAGTTCGACGGTCAGGGTGTCATCCTTATCGGGCAGCTCGCCAACCTGCTGTTCATCGATGGTGGCAGCGGACCGTGACAACAGGTCGAAGACCGCTTCCGCCCGCGACAGCGTTTCTTCCGAGACGGACGAGGCCTCAAGCAGATAGGCGGGGGTGACGCCGAGCCGGCCCGCGATCTGCACCGCCAAATCCTCGGGCAGCGGGTAGCGCTCCGCCAAAATGTTGGCGAAGTGGGCCTGCGTCACAAGGCCGTCCACCAGCTCTTTGCGGGCGATCTCTCTTTTTTTGCACAAATAGTCGATCCGTTCCTTTAACATCAGGCTTCGTGCATCCTTTCCGTTAAATGTCATTCCCAAAGTATACCATAGTTTTTTTGGCTAGAAGGAGGTACCTCGTTTGAACAATCAATTGGATCGGATTTGCCGCAAACTCGTGCTGGCCGCTCAAGCGGATTCGGAATATCGAGTATTCGGCGCCAAGTCGCATCGGTATAGGATTAATGAACCGTTGAGTTCCGTTGAGCTGCGGCGCTTTGAGCAAACGCACGGGATCGTGCTGCCCGAAGCCTATGCCGCTTTTCTGACGGAAATCGGGAACGGCGGGGCGGGCCCTTACTACGGGATTCATCCGCTGGGGACCAAGCAATCTATTGAACTGGATCGTATAAACCAGCCTGCGACCCTGCGTCCTAAGACGAGTCCTGACATCGCGGGCGGAGGAACCCACGCTCCCGATCCCGATCCCGACACGATGAGCGATGAGGAGTATGACGAGTGGGTCGCCCGACAGGTTCAAAGTCTGCTGAATATCGGCGAACAGGGATGCAGCTATGAAACGATGCTGGTCATAACGGGCGAATACCGGGGAAAGGTGGTTTATTTGGATCTGGACAGCCACCGGTCTTTTTTTACATATGAAGCCAATTTCCTGGATTGGTATGAGCGCTGGCTCGACGAGACGATCGCCGGTTACGACGATTCCTGGTTCGGCATGCGCCGGGGCGGAGATGATCGATTGCTGATGGACCTGTATGCCGCGGCGACGGAAGAAGCGGTCAGGCTGGAGGCGTTGGAAGGCATGCTCAAACTGCCGGAGATCACCGAAGAAACGGCTTTGTTCCTAGAGAAGCTATGCCGGGAGAGCTCGGGGGAAGCAGCCCGCCGGGCGCTGCAGGTGCTGGCCAAAACCAGGTTCGGCCGGGCGGAACCGCTGATCCGCCAAAAGCTGAACGGGACGGATGCCGAAGGCCGCCTGCTCGCTCTACAGTTTATCAAGTGGTATATGCCCCCGGGAGAGCGGTGCTTTACAGAGGATATCATCCGTTTGCTGCCGCAGGAAACGAATGCGGAGGCATTTCGCTTCATGACGTACGTTTTGGATGATGCCGGTATGGACGTGCTGCCATGGATGCTGCCTTTTTTTCGTCATCCGGACAAGGCATTTCGTGTACAGGCCGTCCATCGGGCCGGGAAGTCCACAAGGAAGGCTGAGCACCTGTCCGATTTCATGACGGCGCTCGAAGATCCGGAAGTCCGTGTGCAGCTCATCGCCGTTCAGGCATTGTCGGACGTGCCCGATCCCGCGCTGCTCGAGTCGTACGAACGGCTGCTCCGGCAGCATCGGACGGACCGGGATTATGTCCGTTCGAATGTGCGCCGTCGTCTGGAGGAGTTCGGATTTGCCACCATGGAAGAGATGGAGCGGAAGGTACCCGCATCTTTGCTGCAAGTGAGAGGAATGCTCAGAACTATTTTGGATCCTTATCTGAGAGGGAGAGGGCGTTAAATATTGGAGGTGGAATCATCATGACCGAACGTATTCCCTGCCGGACGGTTGCTGGAATATGCAATGGAGCTTATGAACGGGGGCGGGGACGGAGATAGGGGGATCGCGGAAAATATCCTGTTGTCGCTGGTATACATGTTCGTATGTCCAGAGGACAGGCTGACCGCGAGCGTGTATCAGCAAAGCTGAAAGTATGTTAGGAAGCGGTCGCTCAGCGTGCGCGCTTCGCGGTCGGGCTAGCTGGAGGTTGGCGGTGCTGGCCTGAGGTTTGTCAGCCGGACCTAATGGGGATCTTCCCTCCAAAATGAAGGAGGTTACTCTATGTATATTGATTTTTCGATCATGGCCTCGATTTCCGATTTGGTATTTTATCCGGACGAGCAGCGCGACGAGTATATCCCTCATCCGAATTTTCAGGCGGTGATGGATACGCTCAGCATCCGCGTGCCTATAGAGGCCATTTATGAGCGTTATTTTGATCATCCGGTGAACACGGGGGATGTGCTGGTATTCGGCAGGAAAGAACAGCCGGGCAGTTGCGTCGTTTTGGACACTTACCGTGATCCGCTGGACCAGTTGGATATGATTCGTTTTGGATGGCGGACCAAGGAAAATATAGAGGAGGTTCAAAGGTTGTCGCGGCTATTATATGACGAGTGCGAGTACGCGGTATGCTATTCGGAGGGACAGTCGGTGCTGCTCGATGTGCTGCGTGAAGACAAGTATCCTCGTAAATTTCATTATGTTACGCTGTTTGAACAGCGAATAAAAAGATACCTGGTATGATTGCAAAGCCAGCCTTAACAGCTGCTCCAATCTAGTGTCCATATGAAGAAAACCTTTGATAGTCATAGAATTCCTGCATATGTGCATGTTTTTTTTCTGTTTGGAACAAAAAATTCAAAATTGCTGCGATTCTGCAGGATTTTTCGACGGAATCGGCTCGTATCTCTAAAATTGCCAGAAAAGCTTGCAGATTTGCATCTTTTTTCGAATTCCCTCAGGGACTGGATGGAAATACCTGCAGATTTGCATCTTTTTGGAGTTGGAAGAAGTATTGGAAGGTGCGCTAGGTCCTTGATCTCCGCGGGTTAAATACGATTTTTCTCCTGCTATGATGTCTGAAGGGGTACTGGTACATGGGGTAATCAGCTTGCTTTCCTGCCGGAAAAAAACGGCCTTGTCAAAAGAGGGCTGTCCCTTATAGGACAGCCTCTGCACACCGTCAATCGCCGCGTCAGGTGGCGGGTGAGGATGTAGCGGCCGGTTCGGGAGCCGACCCGCCGCTTTCGGAGCGGCTAGTCTCGAACTGCTGTTTGGCCGTATCGGAAATCTGTACCGTATCTCCATGCTCATTCGATACTTTATCTCCGTTCTCCGCGTCCTCCTTGGACGGCTTCTCCGCTTTCCCTTTAATTTCAGGGATATGGGCGAATAGGGTTCCTACCGATTCCTGCTCCATCTGCATTTGCATCATTCGGGCCATCTTTCGTTTCTCCGCCGCTGATGCGCTGTTTTGGGAGATCTGCATAAGCTGATCCAATTTGGACGAGGGAGCGGATGGCGTGGAAGCATTCGACCTGAATAGGGATATAGGTTCAAGTTTCATATGGAAAACACCTCCTTTAGTTGAGAATGGCTGCCACTCTTTGTTTATCGGCTAAATGGTTGGAATATTTAACCTGACGAATTATCGCTTACGAGTTCGAGTCGAGTCTATCAAAATATGGAGGGAGTCTGAGTCTATGAATTGGAACGAGGTCAGCCGGACGAAAGACTTGGAAACGGTTCGAAACGCCGCAGCCGAGCTGGACGTAAACGAGCGGGACGACCGGGGCAGAACCCCGCTTATGCTGTTTCTGACGCATCGTATGCCGGTCGAGGCGATCGAAGTGCTGCTGAATGCGGGAGCGGATCTGGAAGCGGAAGACAGGCTGGGGGATACGGCGCTCAAAAAAGCGGTCAAATTCAAGCAAAAGGAAGCGATCCGCAAGCTGCTTGAGGCCGGTGCGAAGCTGAATTCCCCGGGGGGCATCCTGGCGACCGCCTGGAACGCGGCCCGCGGCAACAAGGAAATCGCCGACATGCTGCTCGGGACCGCCGGAGCGGTCCGCCTCACATTGACACCGCAGGAACAAGAGGTCGTGGACGATATTTTGTATGAAGAATCCGGCAAAGACATGTGCGACAAAATCCGGCGTCTGGACTCCCCGGTTCTGCTTCATGCGGTCGTGAACGGGTACAACTGAGACGACGGCCCGGAACCGATGCTCTGCGCATTCGCCAACCCGTCCATACCGGAGATTACGCTGTTCGACATGTACGAGCTGCTGGACGGGGACTACTGGCTGGAGAAAGACGAATCGGAACTTGCAAGGAACCCGGAAGGCGAGCGTTGGCGGGAGTTGGCCTTAAGCTTAAGACAACGGTTACAATTAGACGGAGAAGTGTAGGAAGTTCAGGAAGTGCAGCATTAACGTCATTCTATTTATACTCTTATCAAATCTATGATCGGGAGGACAGGCCAACATGAATCAGGCGGTTGAAGCTTTTCTTAATGAGGTTTGGCAGGAGGTCATGACGATTTACGCCAAGGAAAACACGCAAATCGGCGAACTGGAGCACCGAAGCAGCCTGCAGGCGGGAATTATGGATTATCTGCAGGTGGCCTGGAGAAAGGGGAAATTCACCTGGGAAGCGGGGAAAATTCATATCGATATCTATGAGCCGTTCTCCTGGAGCGATAGTTCTTATAAAATCGAAGCGGGTCCTTACATCGCGGAGTTGACCGACGAGCAATTGACGGAGGAATTTTTCCCCGCCCTGTGCGATCGGGTGGACCAGCTGTTTCGTTCGGAGAAGTTCGGTCCGTCCTTCTTTGATTTCCGGTTTCAAGTCGTGTTTGAATTTGAACGGGAGACGTCCACCATTTCGCTGAACCGCCGACTGATAAATGAAGCCAAGCGGACGGAACTCCGCAAAACGCTGGAGCATTTTATTCAAACGCGGGTTGTTTCCGAGTCGCCCGGGGACATGCCGGGAGAGAAAGACCTGTTCTTCTTCGCCGATCATCTGGTCGATCCGGAGCTGATGCGGCAGGAGGAGAAAGAGATCGACCCGCTGGTCCGCCGGCTCTCCGCGAAGCTGCGTACCGACCCGAGCCGCCACGCCGAATGGATCCGGCACTATACCGCTGCCTTTAACCGATGGGCGCAGGAATATTTTTTGCCGCGGTATTTTGATCGTACCCGTGACTATGGAAACTACTGGACTTTGAAGACGGGGCAGGATCTACAAGCGGTTGACGGCGGTGAACTGGACTTCTTCCTGTATGCCGCCCTGCAGGTCGGGCTCACCGAGCCGGATAACCGTCAGGACTATCTGGAGCTGGCGGTCCAACTCGGCTCGCAGCGGGCCGCCGATTATTTGAAAACGGGCAGCGGAAAGTTTGCCAGCATCTATCGTGGAGAGCGGGTGGAGGGCAAGAACAACGATGTGACGCGGACGATCGAAATTCGGATCCTTACCGAAGAAGCGTCGGCTTATGAAGAAGCTTTGGACTATATCATCGGCCTATTGCGTCAGGGATTTCCCAAAGGCTATCAATTGAAACTGAAAAGCAGCCAAAAGCATTTCCTGCCGCTGAAAAAGCTGGCGAAGTCCAAACTGCACCAGTTTTTTGCCAACGCGCTCAGTTATCCGGCTCTCTTCCCTAAGCTGGCGGAATATGCCGACATCGCGATGGAGGAGTTTGCGTGGTACGAGGATGTGGAATCGGGCGAAAAATCGGTCATGCCGGGCACCTACGCCGTTATGGGCCTGGGCTTGTACAGCGAATCTTATTTCCCGTTAGTCCGCCGCTATATGGAGCTGGTGGATACGGAGCATCAAATGGTACAGGACAGCTATGCGGAAGTGTTTATAGAGGCGCATGGATTACGTGCAGAGCATATGCCGGTATTCGTTGCGATTTTGCTGGGGGGCAATGACGAGGGCAGGCCGGTGAAAAATGCCGTCATCGACACTCCGGAGCTCGCCGAAGCGCTTGTCCAGGTGTTGAAGGGGAAAGAGATACATGAACGCGAGCTGGTACTGTGCCGGATTTTCGGGAGCGTCAAAAAATTGGCCGCAGCGGCCCGGAAAGCGCAGCCTCCGCTGAAGGAAGGCCTGGAACAGCTGGTGGCGCTCCAAATGTTGACATTGTTGAAGTAAGCTCAAACTTCAGATTTGAGCGAAAAAGAGCCCGCGCCATTTGCGCGGGCTTTTGCTTATGCCACTCGGTGGCGGAGGGCCGGTCATCCTGACATGTCAGCCTGCCAGCCTGCTGGCCGGATGAATCAGGCTTCCTTCAATCGTCCGATCAATTCGGCCGCGGCCTGATCCGTAAACCGGATTCGCCCGTGCTCCTTGACGATCCGCCCTTCCTTCAAGCGGAGGTCCAGCCAGCCGGAGATCCATCCGGGCCCGTAGCCGCCCTGGCTGAATTCCCCCGCGCCGAAGGCGATGATGTTGGGGTAAATGTCCAGGTAGCGCTGGCGATCCGTATCCGGGTAGGACTTGGTGTAAAGCCAGAACTGCACATCATACATCAGGTACGACCGTTCATCCGCATGAAAGGAAAAATGACCTTTTTCTTCGACGATTTGCGTGCAGATGCGGCGGATTTTTTGATCGATCTGATCGAGCTCCGTGACGTTGGCACACAGTTCCGCGAGTAAGGGAGAGAATCCGCCGTGAGCTACGTTGTGCAGATCTGTTATCTTATCTTCGTCGGAGGTATCGTATTCCGAACTATGCACGAGCCCTCTGATAAACGCCTCGAAATTGTCGGCGACGAAGGTAATCTCGTAGTCGCCCTCCTGATCGACATGAATGACTTCCGGTTCGCCATCCGGCCCGCAGGCCCGGTAATCCAGCATGACCAGATCATGGCCTGCCGAAGGGCAGTCGCAGATCACCACGCCGATATCGGGGTATTCCCATTCCTCGATCATAAACCGGCTGCCCAAGTCACCGCAGAGGGAATAGCTTTTTTCCCGGCCGATGCCCAGAATGCCCGAAATGGCGATATGATCTTCGGCCCAGGAAGTCGCTTCCTCCATCGGAAAGCAGGTATTCTTCGGAATTCCGCCGTTTTGCTGCTTCATCAGCGCGATATAGGATGCGGGCAGGTTGTATCCCAGCTCTTCCTCGACCGAGGCGATCATTTCATCGGTTGGCGGCGCGGAAACGTATTCCTTTCTGGCGTAGTCGCTATCTTCCCAAAAGTCGGCGAGCGACATCCCAGCGAAAGGAGTGTGGTTCTCGGCTGTTGAACCTCCGGATTGCAAGGCGGCCTCCCGTTTGGCGGCAAGGCGCCGCTCCTGTCTGAGCTGCTTTTCCGCTCTTCCCCGGCTCATTTGCAGGAAATATTCGAAATCCGGATCACCGGGTTCAAGCCGGTTCGCGGTGGCGAAGGCCTCCGCCGCTTCATGATATCTTTGCAAATGGAATAGGGCGTAGCCTACCCGGTAGTGCCACACCGCATCCCGCTCTCCCGCTTCGGCGATGGTGCCGAGGTGAGCGAGGGCCTCCTCGTAGAGTCCCAGATTGTTATAGGCTCTGCCCAAGCGGCCTACGGCTTCATAATCCCGATCTTCTTCGGGAATCGCCGAGAGGGTGTCGACGATTTGCTGCTGCTCGTCTTCCTCATGCCATCGGTTCAATTGTTCTATAAGCGTTTGGTCCATGATATCCCCCGATAATTGGTGTAATTATCCTATTATATCAATTGGGGAATTAAACCAGCAGGTCCAAAGGATTCATCTTTGCAGGCGCAGGATTCGGCGAAAATGCAAGTAATCCAGCCGATCCACCCAATCCAGTTCGTTCTCCTTCAGGTCCCGATAATAGGTCGCAACCGGAAGGTACCCCCAGAAAATCCCCATCCCGCCGCAAATGTTGCAGCCCCCGTCCCCGCCTTTGCCGGATGCGACGCCTTCCGGCGAGACGACCAGCTCAACGCGGTAAGGATCGCCGAGGAAGCATAGACCGAAGCCGTTGGGAAGCTCGAGGTCATAGGGC
Source organism: Paenibacillus faecis (assembly GCF_008084145.1). GTDB lineage: Bacteria > Bacillota > Bacilli > Paenibacillales > Paenibacillaceae > Fontibacillus > Fontibacillus faecis. The sequence continues at coordinate 69,770 of NZ_VSDO01000005.1, forward strand.
CGTTTTTCGTCCCCCTCTTCCAAATTAAATACGGTCATTTCGGGCCGATCCAGTTCGCCGAAATGACCGACCTTCATCGTATAGTCGAAGCTGTCGCCCCAGGGGAACAGGGTGCGGCTTCCGCCGCCATAGAGGTACTCCCATTCGTCTTCCGTCAGGATACTGAAGGGCTTTTCCAAATGGCTAGCGGACCATTCCGCAAAGTCCGCGGTGTAGTCAAATAGATGGATCCGAATCCGCTCCCCATCGCGTTCCAGCCGGTAGGACTCATACACTTCATAACTTAAGGAGGTGGACTCATTGAAAAGAGGCAGCTGCTGCCGGATCTCCGCGTGCAATTCGGGATCCAGCTCCGGTTCGGTTACCTGGGTCCACCCGGTGGAGCGCGGAGACCGTTCCACCAGCATCGCACCGATCACGGCCTTACGCGGCGGGGACATCTGCTCCTGCAGCACCCGGGCCGCCTCCGACGCGTCCAGCCCCATCGCCTTCAGTCCCGTCAGCAGATCGTCCAGGGTGGCCTGGTCCATATCGCCCGGCCATTGATCGGTGCTCCAGCCGAGCGTTACCTCATCGCCCGGAACCCAGAGAAATTCGCTCCCCTTATATGTAAAAACACCCGTTTCCAGGCATTGTCCATAGCGCTCAAACCGTTCGATTCCCCGAAAGGAAAAGCCCTCCGGCAGACTTCCTTCCAACTCGCGCATGAAGCGTTCTTTTTCCGGCCTGCTCGTATTGTTCCACTCCGCGCGTCGCTGTGTGATCATGTTAACCTCCTCCATCCCGGCAAATAGGGTCTGCCAATACTAACCACTAGTATATCCTGTGGCCGAAGGGGGCTTCAATGATTCTCGCGGCCCACGGCCCGCCTTTACTTGCCAAATGGTTGATTCGTTCGTAGAATCCAATTATCGCCAATATTAATGATGTGGCTAGTCGAATTTCAGAAAATCAGATAGGCGATGGTGGAGAGATGATAAAGAGATAATAGAGAGATGATAGAGAGATGATAGAGAGATAATAGAGAGATAATAGAGGGATGATAGAGAGATAATAGAGGGATGATAGAGGGATGGTAGGGAGATAATTGAGGGATGGTAGAGAGATGATTGAGGGATGATAGAGAGATGATAGAGAGATGATAGAGAGAGGGTGAAGAAATGCCTTTGAACAGCGAATTAGAGGGAGCTTTGGAACTGCTTAAGAGGGAATGGGAACAGGCTGAAGATTGGCTTGATATGGCGTTTCATGCGCCAGATGAGCTGGAGCGGGCCCAAGTCGGCTACGCTATCGATCCTGAAGGCCGATCCTTGGCTTCCCGCGAAGAAGGGGCCTGGCAGCCGGAATGGGTGGTCATCGGCTATACGCCATTGGTCGGCGACCCGATCATTGTGGATCTCGGCGAAGCGAGGCAGCCCGTTTCCTACCTGATGCATGGTATGGGAGAGTGGGGAGCGGGCAGCTATATCGCAGGCTCGATCGGACAATTACAAAAAGCCCTGGAGAAAGTGAATCGATGGATAGCTGAAAAAAAGGGACAGGGACAGAAACAGGGACAGGAGGATAACCGGAAACTACCGATTCCGGTCACCCGATCCGAACTGGACAAACTCGTAGCTGAAATCGTGGCTGAAGATGAATATGCCGACGTCGAGATATGGAAAATGATGCTGGCCCCCGCCTATGATGCAGCCGAGACTTACGAGGAAGATTTGATCGGGCAGGTTCGGAATCTGCTTGCGCAAGGGAACGGGATCCAGGAAATCGCCGCCCTGCTTCAGATTCCTATAAAGCAAGCCTACGGTTACTATAAGAGAACCAGGCCCTGAGGCCGTTTCAACAATCCCATCCAGCCGCAATGCCGGGTTATGGTGGGGACGCGGCGGGTCACAGTGAGGTCACGGTGGATCACGGCGGGTATGGTGGGGGCATGGCCGGGTGACGGAGGGGTCACAGTGAGTTACGGCGTGGTATGGTGGGGGCATGGCGGGTGACGGAGGGGTCACAGCGAGTTACGGCGTGGTATGGTGGGGGCATGGCGGGTGACGGAGGGGTCACAGTGAGTTACGGCGTGGTATGGTGGGGGCATGGCGGGTGACGGAGGGGTCACAGTGAGTTACGGCGGGGCATGGTGGGTCACGGCGGGACACGGAGGGTGGCGGTGGGGTCACGACTCACGGCCACGGACCGGGCTGAGCGTCTAACGGAAGCCATAGCGGCTATTTCGTCCAAATCGGCCTATTGAGAATTCTAACGGACGCAATAGCCGCTATTTTGGCAAAAAGAGGGGTTTTGGGCCTGGGTGAGCCGAAATAGGCGCTACTATTTCCGTTAGAAATCCAAAAGGCCCAAAAATTACAAAATAGCGGCTATTATTTCCGTTAGCCCTCGGCAGGGATCTGCCGAGGTGGGCCAATCCCTGCCAATCCCCGGCGAGGGTCGCCGTGGCTACGGAAACAGTATGTAGCCACGCCCGGTCCGAGCGTCTAATGGAAGCCATAGCGGCTATTTCGTCCAAATCGGCCTATTGAGAATTCTAACGGACGCAATAGCCGCTATTTTGGGAAAAAGAGGGGTTTTGGGCCTGGGTGAGCCGAAATAGGCGCTACTATTTCCGTTAGAAATCCAAAAGGCCCAAAAATCACGAAATAGCGGCTATTATTTCCGTTAGCCCTCTGCTGGAACCAGCCGAGGTCGGCCAATCCCTGCCAATCCCCGCCGAGGGTCGTCGTGGCTGCGGAAACAGTATGCAGCCACGGACCGGTCCGAGCGTCTAACGGAAGCCATAGCGGCTATTTCGCCCAAATCGGCCTATTGAGAATTCTAACGGACGCAATAGCCGCTATTTTGGGAAAAAGAGGGGTTTTGGGCCTGGATGAGCCGAAATAGGCGCTACTATTTCCGTTAGAAATCCAAAAGGCCCAAAAAACACGAAATAGCGGCTATTATTTCCGTTAGCCCTCTGCTGGAACCAGCCGAGGTCGGCCAATCCCTGCCGAGGGCCGTCACAACTGCCGGGCGGCCCGCCGAGCAGTTGCCGGGCGGCCCGCCGAACAGCCTGGACCTCGAATAGAGCCGCTTTGAGGCTCCGACTCTCGCAAGGGCCCCAGCGCGGTCCGACTCTCGCAAGGGCCCCAGCGCGGTCCGACTCTCGCAAGGGCCCCAGCGCGGTCCGACTCTCGCAAGGGCCCCAGCGCGGTCCGACGTCCCGTGCGGCCTGACTCGCAAGAACCCCGCGTGGTCAATTTGCTGCAAGGTCACCGCGCGATGCGGACCATCTGCATCAGTCCGAACCGGATTGTCGGTAACCCTGAGGGCACGCGGTAGCCGCCGCTTTTTTTGCAAAACTAACAGGAGGTTTAGAGTCAAATGGAGCAGTTGTTGGAAGAAGCGATGGAATCGAATCGCTCAGGCAGATATGCGGACACGATCGCGTTATGGGAGCCGCAACTGCTAGAAATGGGCTTAGGAGGAGATGGCCCATCATTGCCCAAGGGGATCGAACTTCTGCACGCCTTGTATTTTTTTGCGGAGGCTGCGGTTCTGCTTGGCGAGTCCGTGAAGGCCGCGAAGGCCGCCCGGCGATTTGAGGAGCTTTACCGGATCGCGGCCGAGGCGAATCCAGAGGAATTGGGGGAGGCCGTGCATATGAGGAATATGCTGCAGGACATGGCCTTCTTATTTACAAAAGAGCGAGAAACAGAGGTTTGCCTGCGGAGTTTCGGCGAATCGCTCGAGTTTGGAAAACTGCCGCCTTTTTGGACCTCCAGGATCCAATACTTCGTGGCGCTGGCGGACTACCTGGATTACAACGTGGTGGATGCCGAGCGGAAGCTTTCGGAAATTTCCGAGGAAGAAGCTGCGTTTTTTGCCGGCCCGATCGATGAACTCCGCCATAACATCCAGGCGCGCAAACGGCTGGACTATAAGAGCTTGAGAGCCCGGCATCGGGCTTTTATCGAGCTGGGGGATTACGAGGAATGGGTCGTGCAGGTCAGTTTGAACCCGGATGCCTCTCTTTTGGCGGTCATGTACAAGGACGGCGAGCTAAAGGTGCTGCGTACGACTGACGGAAATGAAGTGTGTTCATTTTCGGACAGCCGGCCTCTGTTTCAAGGCGAAAAGGCGGGCGAAGCCGGCCTGGCGTTTAGCCCGGATTCCCGGTATCTCGCGGTAGGATTGGGCGTAGGAATCGTGAAGGTCTATGATCTTGCAAAAAAGGAACCCCTTACGGAATACGCTTATCCCGGACTGGATTGGGAGCAACTGGAGCGGAACGCGTATTATGAGGAGTATACTTACGTAACATTCAGCGAGACCGGCCGTTATTTGATCATGGTACCGACCGCGGCCAGCTATGATCCTCAAGGCGATGACGGTTTTGGCATCCCCGAGCCCTACCGAACCTTTTATTGCGTGGAGTTCGCAAGCGGTGAAGTTGTGCTGCAGCATACTTTTCCCGAGGGATATAAAATTGCGGCGGTCCAAATGAGCTCCGACGAACGATGGCTGGCTGCGGGGTGCTTCGGCCAGGGCATCAAGTTGTGGGAGATGAGCACGCGTCTGGCTGTGTACGAGAACATGGATTTCGTCTGGCTAGGGTTGCCGTCCCGGGTAGGCATGACGCAGACGGTAGCTTTTAGTCGGGACAGTAAAAAGTTAGCGTATGCGTCACGCCAGACCGTTCGGATCGTTCATCTGGCCGAGACCGATGCCTTTCGCACGGAGGACATCCCGATGCCGGAGAAATCCGTTTGCAGCGCACTCTGTTGGGATTCGCGAGACCGCGTTATTTTTGCACAATATCGTCATAATACCCCCTCTCGCCTCCTCCGGTATCGGAACGGTTCGGAAGGGATGGAAGTGCTGCTCGACCAAGGCCTGCATGATGTGGAGGAAATTTACGTCAGCGAGCAGCACGAAGAGATGTGGATCTATGATATGCCTGCCGTTCAGGTGATTAATTACACGACGGGAGCCTTGATCCAAAAATATGACCCCGATCAGTGGTCCTACTCACGTTGGGTGATATTCAACAAGGTTGCAATCCGGCCCGAGGCGAGCATGGTGGCCATTAGCCATAAAACGAAAGTAAGGCTGGGGTAAACGGCGCCTATCGAAAAACAGGCTATCGTTCAACGACACGACGTTCCCCGTCCAGCATGCGAGTTTGATCAAGCAATACCCATTGATTGATCTCGTCATAGCCTTTCACGCTGGCCGTAAGCTTGTAGCCCGGGTACATCCATTCCCGGGGAGAATGTTGTTTTAGAAATGCCGTATCCGCTAATCCGACCGCCCGGTGTTCAAACAAATCGACCAAAGTGCCCTGCGGAAAAAAGGCTTCAATGCTCCCCGCCACTTTTTGGCCGATCGGTAAAGCTTGTTTGATTTGCCGCCATTCCTCCATGGTTGCGAGCAAAACCTCGGACCACAGCTCTTCAAACCGGGCTTTGGGGATTCTCTCATAGGAAGGGTCGGAAAGATCGATCGGATGCTCGGCCAACATGAAGTGATACAGCTCATGCTTCCGATGGGAGGTGACCCGGCTGCCGTCCTCTTCGATCACGATTTGTCTCAGGGCGACACCGTCCTGATCGGTTTCAAAATAATAGGTTCCCAATTCGGGCTCTTCGCATGCGCATAAATAGATCACAAGTCGTCACCTGCTGCTTTCGGTAGGTTTGGGTTTTTCATCCATTATACGAAAAAAACAAGGTAATAGCCCCCTAATTCGCGTCCGGCTGCACCGTGGCTACGATAGGTCAGCTCAGCCCGGGAAGAGAGCGGCTCGGCGAAACAGGGAGGCCGTACTGTGATTAAACCGCCGTAAGCCAGGCTGCGCCGCCGCCCGCCATCGTGACGATCACCCCGGCCGCAATCCCCCATTTATGTTTCCGGTCCAGCTTCAGTTCGCCGATGGCACCGGGCAGGATCCATTTGAAGGTGATCAGCGAGAATAGGCCTTGCCCGATCCCCAATAGAACGAGTTTCTTCGCCTGACTCAAATCGTCCGCGGAAGGAACGGAGTGGAACGCCAGAGTTCCTCCGGTGCGTGCGCACCAGTAGGTAATCACCATGTAGAAGAGGATCATCAGTAAGGTAAAAAAGATGGGAAGCGATTCTCTGATCCCGTCGCGAACCTTGGTTTTCTCGGAGCGCTTGAATTGAGGAAGTCCGATCAGATAGAACACCACTCCCATAAATAAAATGGCACCTCCTACGGCACACAGGGCGCCATTTACGATGGCTCCCGCCATCAATAATATAAATAGCATACGCTCCTCCATTCTATGATTTTGCCGATAACGGATCATTTCATGTTCTATGCGGCGGAACAGCAGGTACCGAAAACCGCGAACCGCCACGTCCTCCTGCCTCCGGGTGCAAAATATGGTAAATTAATGAGGTAGGTAGTCTATTAAAAAAGGAGGGAGTTTCATGAATCGGCATGCCCAGGAAGATTTTCGCTTTCAAGTCGATCTTAGCGGAATGATTCATATTTTGTCCAATCACCTGTACAGCAGTTCCAAGGTTTTCTTACGGGAATTGCTGCAGAACGCGGTCGACGCGATTACCGCCATGCGGGAGCGGGAGGCATCCCATCAAGGCCGGGTCAGAGTCGAGATCATCGGGACCGGCAGCGGCGCCACTCTGGCCATGGAAGACAACGGGATCGGCCTTACCGAGGAGGATATTCACGAGTTTCTGGCGATGATCGGCCAATCGTCCAAGCGGAAAGACGGAAAGCTTGTAGGGGAAACTTCGTTTATCGGCCGCTTCGGAATCGGCTTGTTGTCCTGCTTTATGGTCAGCGAGGAAATCGTGCTTCTGACCCGGTCGGCCAAAGGAGGCCCTTCGCTGGAATGGCGGGGAAAGCCGGACGGTACATACAGCATACGCAAATTGGAGAGCGAGTTGTCCTGCGGCACCAAAGTCTATTTAAGATGCAAGCCGGGCAGCGAGCTGTACTTCGACCCGGCCAATGTGGAAGCCTGGCTTAGCGATTACGGCTCATTGCTTCCGTATCCGATTCTATTTGAGGCGGAGGGCTCCTGTAAGACGATCAACATGCCGCATCCGGATTGGATGAACAACCTGGCGCTTGCGCGGGGTAGTAGGGAGGAAGTGCTGAAGTTCGGTGAACAGCTGCTTGGAGAATCGGTTCGCGATTTTATACCGCTGACCTCCTCCTCCGGGCGGACCTGCGGAATCGCTTATATTTTGCCTTATGCCGTCAACCTAAGCGCTAAGCGGTCGCATCGTGTATACCTGAAGTATATGCTGGTTTCCGAATCGGCGGAGAATATCGTTCCGGATTGGGCCTTTTTCGTCAAGTGCATCATCTGGACGGATGAGCTTCAGCCGACGGCTTCGCGGGAGCACTTCTATGAAAACGAGAAGCTGGAGACGGTTCGTTCCGAGCTCGGCGAATCGCTGCGCCGGGAACTGATGACCCTGGCCGACCTGGACCCGGAACGGCTGAAAGGAATCATTCAACTGCACGCGCTGTCCATGAAGGCTTTGGCGGTGGAGGACGAAGCGTTCTTCCGAATGATACACCGCTGGCTGCCCTTTGAAAGCAGTTATGGCCGCCGCGATTTGGGCGAACTGCTGGATGAGAACGATGAGCTTTACTATACGATCACGCTCGATGAGTACAGGCAGATCATGCATGTAGCTTCCGCGCAGAGCTTGCCGGTCATCAACGGGGGATATGTTTATGATGCCGGGCTGCTTGCCGGTTTGCCGTATTTATACCCGCATAAAAAAATCGAGCGTTTGCTGCCGGAAGATGTATCCTTCTCTTTTATCGACCTTACGGCGGAAGAACGGAGACAGTATTACGAGCTGACCCGGGATGGGGATGCGGCGCTGCAGCGGTTTCGCTGCCGGGTGCAGTTGAAGCGGTTTAAACCGTCGACGCTTCCTTCCTTGTTCACTTTATCGAAGGAATCGTCCGATCTGCGGAACCTTGTCGCTGCCGAAGAGGTGAGCACGACGGAGCTGTCATCGATACTGGGCAGCTTAAGCTCCGCCTATGAGGATCAGCTCTATTCCACTTTGTATTTGAACCTGGACAATGAAGTCGTAGCCCGGGTTTTCGGTTCCGGAAATCGCGCCATCCTGGTTGCCGCGGTCGAGATGCTGTATGTCAATGCGCTTATGATGGGGCATTATCCGCTGAACCGAAAGGAAATGAAGGTGCTGAACGAAGGTATTTTGCGCTTTATCGATTTGGGTCTATCGGCCTATGGAAAGGGAGGGGAAACACCATGAGCATGGAGCTGGATTTTGAGGATTTAATGGACGAAGCCATGGGGATGCCCGATTCGGCGGCCAAAATCGAACTGCTGGAGCAGGCGATCAGGGTGGCCGATACGGCGGGCGATATCGACCAAGGTTATGAAGCGCGCGGTATGCTGGTGAACACGGCCTCTTTTAACGGGTATCCGCTCAAAGCATTGGTTGCTTTTTCGTGGCAACTGGGCCAACACGATAAGCATCCCGAGCGATTCGAGCATGACCTGCATGATTTGCTGTGGTCGTATAAATGGATTCTCCATGATCTTCCGTCGTTTCCGGATATCCCGCTGGCCCAAATCGAAAACCTGCTGGAGGATTTCCGCCTCCGCTCCAAGAAGGCCGGTTACTCGGAAAGGACGTATCATTACTACCGGTTCAGTTTGGCTTTATCGACGGGAGAACTGGAACAGGCCAAACAATGGATGGATCAGTGGAGGCCGGCCGACCGGGATTCGCTTAGCAACTGTCAAGCCTGTGAGCAGGATATGCTGGTCGAATTCTATTATTGGACGGGGGACGATGATCGAACTTTAAAGGAAGCTCAAAAGATCTTGAGCGGCAGATTATCCTGCGCCGAAGTGCCGCATCTTACGTACCCCAAGCTGCTGCTTCCGCTGTACCGAACCGGGAAGCGGCAAGAGGCAGCCGACCTGGAGAGAAAAAGCTACCGCCTGATCAAGGGAAACCGCGATTTTCTATTCGCGGCGGGTCAGCAGATCGCCTATTTGAGCCAGGCCGATCCTTTCAGAGGGCTCGAGGTTTATGAGGCGTTTGCTCCGTTATCCGTTAACCATGAGAACCCGCTTTTTCGCCTGGGTTTTGACGGTGCGGCGGCGGTCTTGTTTAGGCGGCTGGCCCGCGAGCAGGTGAAATTTGATATCCGGCTGCCTGGACATATTACCGATCCCGCGGCAGCCCGCGACGTATCCCTGCTGTCGGAGATCTACGCGGAACGGGCCCTGACCGCCGCCGGGAAATTCGATACCCGTAATGGGAATCGCTACTATACCGATTATGTGCAGCGGCTTTTGGCGCAGGTGGCGGAGTAGTGCGAGGACATTCAAATACAGTGACGGAAAGCCCGCGTGGATACGCGGGCTTTCCGTCTTTTTGCCCCAAAAGTTGTTTCCCCGTACCCACCTCAAAATATACCGTGGTTTAAAATGGTATTTCTTGACCCTTGATTTTGAAAAGTGAAGTGGTCACAATAGAACTATTGTTTAAGATGACGAAATTGTAACCTTTTGACCGGTGAGCTTTTTAAGGAATTTTGAAAAAAGGAGGATCGCCATGCCGCAGGATGAGCAGCGTGTGACTCAGGTTCGCGGTTCGATGAAGGGATTGGCCACCCGCCTAGTCGGGCTGTCCGGCGGTGCCGAGAACATTATGGAATGTACCCACTGTACGACCCGGCTCCGTCTCAGGCTGCGAAATAGCGATCTTGTCGATAAGGAGCGTCTGAACGAGATAAGCGAAGTCCAAGGGCTGTTCGTGCGAACCGGGCAACTGCAGATTATCCTTGGGCCGGAAGCTGTTGTTAAAGTCACCCGTCAAGTGAATGGCTTGCTGGAGGCGGCCGCTACGTCAACACCGCGGCGGCAGAAGGCCCGGAACGGTTTCGAGGCATCCTCATCCAAGAAGTGCGGGACGTTCTCGCTTTTGTCGCGGTTGCTGGAGGCGGTTCAGTTTTTTTCGGATGTCGTTGTGCCCGTGATTCCGCTATTTGTCGGGACGGGGCTTCTGCTCGGCCTTCTGGGCTTGATGGGGGCTATGGGCTGGAATGATCCCGGCAACGTCGGTTTTCGCGCCTTGTCGCTGTTAACGGGATCGGCCTTTCAACTTATGGCGGTCTTGTTCGGGTATCACACGGCCAAGCGGTTTGGAGGTACTCCGGTTCTCGGAGCGGCGATGGGCCTGATCATGACACATCCCGATTTTCTGGAACTAACCGGGTTAGTTACGGAAAAGGCGAGTATGCGCGTCCCATTCATGGCCCCTCAATTTGAACATCAGGGGGCCCTGATTCCTACGATTCTTTCGACGCTGTTGTTGACTTTCATCGAGAAAGGGCTGCGCCGCCGGCTTCCGTCGTGGGGGGCGTTTCCACTCGCCTCTTTTATAAGCTTTGCCATGGCGGGAGGCATAGCGGTGCTGATCATTGGGCCGATTACCTTCCGGCTGGGTGGGGCTCTTGGCGGTTGGCTGGAGCAGTTGTTCGCCTCCAGCGGCGTGCTGTTCGGTCTGCTGCTGGGCGGGATTTACAGCTCGATTGTGATTGCCGGACTCCATCACGGCATTCAGGCGGTGGAGGCCGGATTGATTTCCAATCCGGACATCGGCGTCAATTTTTTGCTGCCGATTTGGTCGATGGCGAATGTCGCCCAGGCCGGAGCCGGACTTGCGGTTTATGTCGGAACCCGGGACACGGCTTTAAGAAAAGTGGCCTTGCCGGCCTCCATCACCGCTCTATTCGGTATCACCGAACCGATCGTCTATGGCGTCAACCTGAAGCTGGGGCGCCCTTTTTTGGGCGCTGCGGCGGGAGGGGCCGTCGGCGGGGCGTATGTCGCTTTTCATAAGGTCGTGTCCAATTCGTTCGGTCTAACCGGAATTCCGATGACCGCTTTTGTTCTCCAACCTGGACCGATGAATCTGATCCATTATTTAACGGGTTTTTTGCTTGCCCTGATCACGGCATTTTGCGCCACTTGGCTGCTCGGTACGAAGCAAACTTTTATGCATGAAGGACTAGCTAAACGACTTGGAAAACGATCAGGCATAGGAGACGATCATGAAAATCAAAAAAATACTGAATAATAACGCAGCGGTTGTCAACGACTTTGGAGAGGAAAAAATCGTCCTGGGTGCCGGCATTGTCTTCGGGAAGGGAAAGAATGACGTGGTTGACCCCGCCCTCATCGAGAAAGTGTTCATCATGAGCGATCCTTCGCAATACGACCATCTTCAGGAAATGCTGGGTACATTACCGGAAGAAGAAATCGCGGTGACCCAGCAAATTATTACGTTCGCCGAGCAGGAACTGGGGGTCGCCTTTTACGAACATATCCATATCGCTCTGACCGACCACCTTTCATTCGCCCTGGAGCGGATCCGTAAAGGAATCGCTATCCGGAACACGCTTCTGGAGGAGATCCGCATCCTTTATCCAAGGGAGTTCCAGATCGGGCTCCATGCCAAAACCATGATCTACGAGAAATTACAGGTGGATATTCCGGAGGATGAGGTGGGCTATATCGCCATGCACATTCATACCGCCTGGAAGAACTCGGGGACCCGCGGGAAGACGACGGAGAAAACGGCAATGATCCGGGATATCGCTGAGGGGGTGGAGCGTGCTGCGGGGGTAACGTTGAACCGGCGTTCCGCCAATTATGAACGGCTTTTGACCCAGCTTGAGAATATGCTGCAGACCGATGAATCGGGCAGACTTCGCAACGAACTGGTCCCGGAGCTTGTGGCGATGGCAAGAAGCAATTTTACGGAAGCTTATGGACAGGCCTGCGAAATCGGAGAATGGGTTGAGGAGGAATACGGGTACGTTTTTACGGAGAGTCAACGGGTTGTGATCGCTTTGGAAATTAATCGGATAGGAACCAGACGCGGGGAGCCGAAAAATTAGCCCTTTTCTATCAATTCGCATAGGAATAGGGGCCTTTGGTCCTTGTGGAAATCGGGAAATACGGGCTATAGCCATGTCGGGCCATGACAGGATAGAATTACTTTTGACATTTGAATATGTCGGGATTGTTACTGGTAAGCAGGCAAGACCTAAAAATCCGCTAGGGAATGGTGTGTCCACCACGCTCTAAGGCTTTTTAGGTCTTTTTCTGTTCTCCAGAAAATTACACGAGAAAGGGAGAGAACAAGTATGAATCTCAAACACATCGTAAGAAGAGCATCAGCAGTAACCTTGGCAACAGCTTTATTGGCAGCAGGAGGAACGTCGGTATTTGCAAAAAAAGGTTCAGATTACAAAGAGAGCTACGGCTTCTCCCATATTACACGCTCCGATGCCCTGAATATCCCGGGGCAACAAACAAGCGAACAATTTAAGGTTCCCCAATTCGACGCTTCAACGATCCGGAATCTTCCATCCGCCAAAGGCTTGGACGCAAATGGCAACGTCATTGACCTGGACGTGTGGGACACTTGGCCGCTGCAAAACGCGGACGGAACCGTCGCTAACTACAATGGCTATGAAATCGTGTTTGGTCTGGCTGGCGATCCGAAGCGGGGATGGGACACATTCATCTATATGTTCTATAAGAAAATCGGCGACAATTCCATCGATGCTTGGAAAAATGCAGGCAGAGTGTTCAAAAACACGGACAAGGACGTGCCGAACGACCCGATCCTGAACAAGCAGGGAGAAGAGTGGTCCGGTTCCGCCACGCTGACTTCCGACGGTCATATCCGCCTGTTTTACACCAACCGTCATGGCTGGGATCCCGCGAACGGTTTTTACGGCAAGCAAACGTTGACGACCGCTCAAATCAACGTGTCCGAACCTGAATCCGGCACCCTCCAGGTGAACGGTGTCGAGGACTTTAAGTCGATCTTTGACGGCGACGGCAAAATGTATCAAACGGTCGATCAGGCTTTTAGCGGAGGCGACTACGCGGACAACCATACCCTGAGAGATCCGCATTATGTGGAGGACAACGGCCGCAAATACCTTGTTTTTGAAGCGAACACCGGAACGGAAACGGGTTATCAAGGCGAGGATTCCTTCAACAACCGGGCCTTCTACGAAGGAAGCATGAATTTCTTCAGATCCGAGCGGGAGAAATTGTCGCAAAGTCCGGATAAGAAAGGCATTTCTTTGGCCAACGGCGCTCTGGGGATTATTGAACTGAACGACGACTACACGTTAAAACAGGTCATGAAGCCGCTCATCGCATCAAATACCGTAACGGACGAAATCGAGCGCCCCAACATCTTTAAATTGGACGGGAAATGGTACTTGTTCACCGATACAAGAGGCGCCAAAATGTTTGTGGACGGCATTGACGCCGAAGATATCTATATGCTCGGCTACGTATCCAATTCTCTGACCGGGCCTTACAAGCCGTTGAACGGGACCGGACTGGTGCTGCATCAGGATCTTGATCCCAAAGACGTGACATGGACCTATGCGCATTTTGCGGTTCCGCAAGTTCAAGGTAACAACGTGGTCATTACGAGTTACATGACGAACAGAGGCTTCTTCGAGGATCATCATTCCACCTTCGCGCCAAGCTTCCTCGTCAACATTAAAGGCACCAAAACATCCGTCGTGAAGGACAGTATCCTTGAACAAGGACAATTGACGGTGAAATAAACCCGTTCTCCAATAGGGTGTACGTAAAGAAAATGTCAATGATATTGGCATTTTCTTTACTATTTTTACAAGCGGGGAGGGGCCTTATGAACAGCAACATGAAGAACCGAATGAAAAAACAACTTGTGACGTGGGCCGTTTGCGGCGGTTGTTTGGCGGCTCTTGGCTTAACCGTGCAGGTTCCGATGATGACTAGTACGCAGAAAAACGCGCAGAAAACGGAAACGCAAGCCCAAGCGCTCGTTCCCGAACAAGGCTTGCGGGCAAATTACCATTTCACCGTACCGGACAAATGGAAGAACGATCCGCAGAGACCTATCTATCTGGACGGGAAGTATCATTACTATTATTTGTATAACCGTGATTACCCTACCGGTAACGGCACGGAATGGCGGCACGCCGTCTCCTCGGACTTGATCCACTGGGAGGATCAGGGCGTGGCGATTCCCAAATATACGAACCGGAACGGCGACCCCTGGTCGGGTTCGATTGTCGTGGACGAGTCGGGGACGGCCGGATTCGGCAAGGGTGCGTTGGTTGCGATCGTGACACAGCCCTCCGCCAACGGCGGGAGACAGGAGCAATTTTTATGGTACAGCACCGATCGGGGGAAGACGTTCAAGTTCTACGGGGACCAACCCGTGCTTAAGAATCCGGGAAAAAAAGACTTCAGAGACCCTAAGGTCGTCTGGGACCCCCGGTCCCGAAAATGGGCCATGGTTTTGGCGGAGGGAACGAAAGTGGGTTTCTATGAGTCGGCCAACCTGAAAGATTGGCGTTATACCGGCGATTTCCGCACGGATAATATCGGTCTGGTGGAATGCCCGGATTTATTCATGATGAGAGCGGACGATGGTGTCTATAAGTGGGTGCTTGGGGTTAGCGCCAACGGCATTTCAACGGGACGGCCCAATACTTACGCTTATTGGACGGGGAGCTTTGACGGCCAGGAGTTTATGCCGGACCGTCCTGAGCCCGGGTGGCTGGATTACGGATTTGACTGGTACGGGGCGGTGACGTTCGAGGATGGAACGGACAGCGACAAGACCGGTCACCGGTATGCCTTGGCCTGGATGAACAACTGGAGTTACGCCAATCGTACGCCCACGCTAAAGGAAGGTTACAACGGCATGGACTCGATCGTGCGGGAAATTGAACTCAGAAAGTCCACGGAAGGAGAGTATCGCTTGGTTTCCAAGCCGGTAGACGCCTTGGATGAATCCGTGGTTTCGCAGGAATCGTTCGAACCGATCACTGTCAACGGCTCCCGAACCCTACTGGCTTCGGGCGATTCCTATCAGCTGGATGCCGACATTTCCTGGACAGCCATAAAGAATGTAGGATTCAGGCTCCGGGAATCCGCCGATGGGAGCCGTCATGCCGATGTCGGGATTTACACGGAAGGCGGGTACGCTTATGTGAACCGGTCATATACCGGGCATCCCGACCTGAACGGCCGTTATTTGGAGAGTCAAGCTCCGTTTCATCCCGCCGACAATAAAGCGCACCTGAAAATACTGGTGGATAAGACCAGCATTGAGGTCTATGTGAATGACGGTTCCGTGGTATTCTCCAATCTTATCTTTCCCGAACGGAACGACTTGGGCATCGCGCTCTTTGCCGAAGGGGGAACGGCGGTATTCAGCAACCTGGAAATTAAGCACTTCAAGTAATAATTCGGTAAAGCTGTCGGGCTTCGGGCGGATGTTGAGGTTATAGTTTTCGCTTCAGGTAAAATATGGGTCTAAAGGCTTATGGAAAATATACACAGCTGTCTCCGATAAAAGAGAAGTATAGTCTTTTATACATATATTCTTTTCAGAAGAAGGAGAATGGGAATGAACAGCTGTGTCAAATTTACCAGAAAAATGCTGCTCCCGCTTTTGGCCGTCCTGCTGGCCTTTACCGGAGCGGCTGCGGCCGCTCCGAAAGCGCAAGCCGCCGAGGCTTCGTCAACGGATGCCTATGTGTATTATGTATCTGACGGGGATTTGTACCGGGTACGGACGGACGGCAGCCCCGCCCAGCTAATCCGTGAAAATTTCTTCGGCGTTGAACTGAAGCCGGCGGGCGATTATCTGTTCCATTTATTTGATGAGAAATCACTCACCTTGCTTAAATTGTCCATGGTGGATTCCAAAGCGAAGGCTGCCGACTTTGGCGGGGATCATGACATTCTTTACTTTACCACCGAGGGCAATTTCGTTTACTGTATGGACGATAAAGGACGCATTTATCGTGCGCCTGCGGAAGCCAAGAAGGTGGATGAAGGCACATTGATTGCGGACATGGCCGACACCAAGCATCCTCAGTTCACTGTGCTGGATGGCAAAGTATACTACAATGCGCTCAAAAACGGCAGAACCATCTGGGTTGCGGCCAAATCGGCGGACGGCAGCGGAACGGTTCAATGGATCGCCGAGGGTGCGCTTTCATCTTCTTACTACTTACATAAAGAAAACAACACCCTTTACTTCATGGTGGATACCAAGCCGATGGAAACCCAATATTCCCTGAACAGTATGGTGCTTTATTCGATGCCGGCCGCGGGCGGAACCGCCAAGGCTTTGAACGCCAAAGCTCCATTGGACGCGAACGCCGTGTTTTCCGGAATGTGGGCGGGCGATCATTACTTGTACAACAAAGGGGTTCTTCCCGGCTCCGGTGATGGCTATGATTACTCCAAATCCAAGGGCTTCCTGATCGACAAGTCGGGCAAGAACATCCAACTGAACCAAACCGGAGTTTACGAAATTGCCGCCCTGGGCGGGAATAAATTCGTTTATGTCGACGCAAAAGGCAAAGCCTATGTAAGTACGCTGGCGAACGGCAAAGTGGCGAGCACCAAGGCGATTCCTTTGACCGATGTGGGGTATGTACGGAATTTGACCAGCGGCGGCAAAGTCAGATCGACGGCCTTGTTTGCCGAGAGCGGCGCTTATGTGCTGAATGCCGATTTGACCCTGACCAAGATGGTGGGCGTGGAGTGGGATCTCTGCGTGTATAAAGAAGATGTGGCAGGGGTCTTCTATGTCAATGCGGGCGATAACGGCCGGTTGTATTGGATGAGCGAAGACGGCAAAACGACCAAGAAGCTGGCCGATGAGAAAGTGTCGCGAATTGTACTGATCTCCAAAAATTAATTGTGGCAGAGTCATAAAAACCATGGTTACCCATGGTAATCAAAGGACGGCCCTTACGCTGAAGTAAGGGCTGTTTTTATTTTTGGAAAATATTTGATTGTAATTTAAAATATATTCTCGTAATATTATCGTTATGAGAATGAGAATCATTTTCATATAGAGATGGATGCAGGGAGGTGAATTAGGAATATGAAAAGTGAGAGCGCGGGTGCGAGTAGGAGTGTAACGCTATCAAAGCCGGTTGGAGTAAAAACAGGGGGCCTCTACTTTGCGATGATCTTCGTTTTGATCGGCATGATTTTGTTGTCCGCGGTATATTCGGTATCGATTGGACAGGTTCACATACCCTTCAGCCAGGCGATGGAGATTTTGCTACATGCCATGACAAACGGTCATCTGGGTTCGCTGGAACATATCGAAAGCGAATCTTACTTGAACATTATTTTGCAAGTGCGGGCACCTCGGGTTATATTCGCCCTTCTTATAGGCATCGGGCTGTCGTTGTGCGGGACGGTCATGCAGGCCGTCGTGCAAAACCCGCTCGCCGATCCGTACATCCTCGGCATTTCTTCGGGGGCATCGTTGGGAGCTACGTTTGCGATTCTGGTCGGATTTGGAAGCGGCGCGTTTTTGTCGCAGTTCGGCATCGCATTCGGAGCCTTCGCCGGCGCCATGATCACCTCGTTAGCGGTGTTGGTTCTATCCAGTATAGGAGGAAAAGCCACATCGGTGAAGCTTGTCCTGTCCGGGGTTGTCGTCGGCGCGTTGTGCGGTTCATTTTCGAGTTTGATTATTTATTTTGCCAACAACACGGAAGGGATCAAAACCGTTACTTTTTGGTCTATGGGGAGTCTCGCTTCGTCCAGTTGGGAGAAAACGCCGATCATGGCCGTGGTCGTTTTGCTGGGCTGCGCGATGTTTCTTTTTCAACACCGGGTCCTGAATACGATGCTGCTTGGCGATGAAGCCGCCGTAACTCTCGGTATCAACCTGAGCGGTTATCGCAAATTGTATTTGGTGGCCACCGCCCTGATTACCGGAACGATGGTAGCGTATGCGGGGATGATCGGTTTTGTCGGTCTTATCGTTCCGCACATATGCAGAGGCTTGTTCGGAGCGGATCATAAACGGTTAATGCCGGGTACCCTGCTATTGGGGGCGCTGTTTCTCATCTGGGCCGACATCCTGTCAAGGACGCTAATTCATAATGTCGAACTGCCTATCGGCATCATTACTTCCGTTATCGGTTCGCCGTTATTTATCTACATGATTGTTAAAAAAGGCTACAATTTCGGAGGGTAAACAAGCATGGAATTGACCGCGAAGGAAATGGAGATCAGGCTCGGCAAAAAAGAGATCGTAAAAAATGTTTCGATTCAGGTCAAAACCGGGCAGTTCGTAGGTTTGATCGGCCCGAACGGGTGCGGGAAATCGACGCTGTTAAAAAGCATCTACAAAAGCCTGGTTCCCCAAAGGGGATCCGTCTTTCTGAATGAGCTGGACGTGTTGAAATCATCCGAAAAAAAAGTGTCGCAGCGATTGGGCGTCGTCGGCCAGTTTAACGAAATGCACTTCGATTTGACCGTACAGCAAATGGTGATGCTCGGCAGAACGCCGCATAAACGGATGCTGGAGTCGGATAAACAGGAAGACTACAGGATCGTCGAGGACGCATTAACCAGAACCCGTCTGCTCGATTACCGGGAGCGGAGCTACCTGTCCTTATCCGGCGGGGAAAAGCAAAGGGTGATTTTGGCAAGGACCATCGCCCAGCAGCCTGAATTTATGATTCTGGATGAGCCGACGAATCATTTGGATATCCGCTATCAGCTTGAAATTTTAACCTGCGTCAAGGAATTAAAAATAGGTGTGCTGGCTGCTTTGCACGATTTGGAAATGGCAGCGCATTATTGTGATTATTTATACGCCATCAAAGACGGGGAAGTGTATGCGCACGGCATCCCGAATAGGGTGCTCACCCCTGAAGTTATCGAGGCGTTGTATCAAGTCAAGTGCCAGACTTACATCAATCCGGTAACGAACGGACTCGGCTTTGCTTATGGAATTTAAGAATGGAGGAAGGAAAGTGAAAAGAATTTTAGTTTTGGGGATCGGTTTGACCCTCATGTTGACATTGGCGGCATGCGGAGGTTCGGCGAAAAGCGGTTCACCTGTAGCGGAATCCGAAACGCCAAGTCATTACCCTGTAACGATTCAAAACTTCAAAAAGACGGAGGGCGGAACCACTTGGGAGAAAAAAGATCAAGTCTTCGACAAAGCTCCCGAGCGCATCATGGCGAACACCCGGCCGTCCGCGGAACTGCTGCTGCATCTGGGCTTGGCCGACAAAATCGTAGGGGTAGGCGCCAGTTTCGGACAGCCGGACAAAGCGGTGGAAGCGGAGTACGCCAAGCTGAACATTCTTAGCGACGGATATGTGGGCAAAGAAGTAACGATGGGAACGAATCCGGATCTGGTCATGGGTCGGGGCGGGCTGTTCGACAATGCCGACTGGGGCGTCGGTACCGTAGATACGCTTAACGAAATGGGAATTCGTACATATGTCCTTGAATCTTCCGTAGCCGGGGGGACGTATGAATCCATCTATAACGATATTAAAAATTTGGGCGAGATATTTGAAGTGCAGGACAAAGCCAAAGAATTCGCCCAGGAGCTCAAAAGCCGGCAAGAAGCGGTCATTTCCAAGTTAAGCGGCATTACGGAGAACAAGACGTACGTTTACCTGCATATGAGCGATCCCAAAGAGGTGAGCGTATTAACGCTGGAAGGGGAGACGTTCTTTAACGGGGCGATGAATATGATCAAATTGGACAACGCGTTGAAGGATCAGACGGGCGAGGGGAATATAGAAATGCTGATCGAGGCCGACCCGGATGTGCTGATTATTCCGGATTGGAGCATCAGCAACGGCACGAGCCCGGATAAGATCAAGGACGGGCTTTACGCCAATCCCAAATTGTCCGGCATGAAAGCCATTAAAAACAAACAAATCTACGCCATGGATTATAACTACATGTTCGGCTATGGGTACAATACCCTGGACGGAATTGAGATTTTGGCCAAAGAGATGTATCCGGACCTGTTTAAGTAAAGATTACCGCCTAAATAAAGAGTACAGCTAATTTATTGAAAAAAAGGCATACGTCTGATTATTTATTGATAATGATTATCATAATCATAAGGGTTATAACAACAGGAAAGGAGTGAGATTTCGATTGATCCGAAGATTTTTCTCCTATTACCAACCTTACCGAGGTTTGTTTCTGCTCGATTTTAGCTGTGCGATTATCGCCGGGCTGCTGGAGCTGGCCTTTCCGATGGCCGTTAATGTGTTTATCGACGATCTGCTGCCGCAAGGAAAGTGGAATGTCATTTTGCTGGCTTCCATAGCTCTTATCGCCTTGTATATCCTGAGCGCGGTGCTGATGTATATCGTCAACTATTGGGGCCACATGCTCGGCATTAATATTGAGACGGATATGCGCCGCAAATTGTTTTCCCATATCCAGAAGCTGTCGTTCCGGTACTTCGACAATACCAAAACCGGTCACCTGATCGGCCGGCTGACGAACGATATGAACATGATCGGGGAAATGGCGCACCACGGACCCGAGGATCTGTTCATCGCCGTGATGACGCTCGCCGGTTCCTTTACACTGATGGCGTTCATCAACTGGGAGCTGGCGCTTCTGACCTTTGTGATTGTGCCGGGCATCGTCTGGGTCGTGATTTATTTTAATAAAAAAATGACGAAAGCGGTCGACCAGCTATTTAGCGATATTGGCGATTTTAATGCGCGGATTGAGGATAGCGTGGGAGGAATTCGCGTCGTTAAGGCCTTTTCCAACGAGGCCCACGAGGAAGCGCAATTCGCTGTGAACAATGGGCGTTTCCGGTTGACGAAGCTGGCCTCCTACAAGCTGATCGCCCGCAATGGCTCCATCAGCTATATGATGATGCGTTTTGTTACGGTGTTTGTTATGGTCTGCGGAACCTGGTTCGTCATTCAGGGGCGATTGTCTTACGGCGAATTTGTCGGATTCTTGCTGCTGACCCAAGTGTTCTTCCGGCCCATCGAGAAGATCAACGCTATAGTGGAAAGCTATCCGCAGGGTTTTGCCGGCTTCAAACGCTATACGGAGCTGCTGGATACGGAGCCGGACATCGAGGATGCGCCGGACGCCGCAGAGATGCAGCCGTTTCAGCGGGAAATTCACTTCGACCACATCTCCTTCGGCTATGGAGAGGACAAAAAGGTGCTGAACCGGGTTGACCTGGTCATCCGCAAGGGAGAAACGGTGGCTTTCGTCGGGCCGTCCGGCGCGGGCAAGACCACGCTGTGCAGCCTGCTGCCGCGTTTTTACGAAGTGCATAGCGGCGCCATTCGCATCGACGGCGTGGATATCCGCCGCGTGACCCAGGAATCGCTGCGCGGGCAGATCGGTATTGTGCAGCAGGATGTGTTCCTGTTCGCGGGGACGATCCGCGACAACATCCTGTACGGCAAGCTCGGCGCGAGGGATGAAGAGGTGTGGGAAGCCGCCCGGAGGGCGAAGCTTGATGAATTTATCCGCACCCAGGAGCAAGGGCTGGATACGATAATCGGCGAGCGGGGCGTGAAGCTGTCGGGCGGTCAGAAGCAGCGTCTGGCGATTGCCCGGATGTTTTTGAAGAATCCGCCGATACTGATCCTTGATGAAGCGACCTCGGCGCTCGATACCGAGACGGAGCTTGCGATTCAACAGTCGCTTGCCGAGCTGGCGAATGGACGGACGACGCTGGTCATTGCGCACCGGCTGGCCACGATCAAAGAGGCGGACCGCATCGTGGTCGTAACCGATCAAGGCATCGCCGAGCAGGGACGGCATCAAGAGCTGGTGGAGGCCGGCGGCGTATACAGCCGCCTGCACCGGGCCCAATTCGGAACTTAAGTTTTTTGCGGCCGTGTTGACCGGGTGTCGGATCGATAGATAGACAAGATAAAAGTTCTTAGATGATAAGCGGGAGGTAACCTGAAGTGCATGATTTGGAACTTTATGATTTGACGATTATCGGCGGCGGGCCCGCCGGGCTGTACGCGGCATTCTATAGCGGGATGCGGGATATGAAGGCCAAGCTGATCGAGGCGAAGGAAGAACTCGGCGGCCGGACGCTGATTTATCCGGAGAAAATGATCTGGGATGTGGGGGGAGTAACGCCCGTGCGCTGTGAACGGTTGACACGGCAAATGATCGATCAGGCGATGACGTTTGATCCTACGATCGTGCTGGGACAGCAAGTTTGCGGGCTCGAGCGTCTGGATGACGGAACGATGCTGCTGAAGACGGAAACGGGCGAACGGCATTGGACCCGCACGGTGATTCTTGCGTTGGGGCGGGGGGTGCTGAAGATGGCAAAGCTGGAGATCGAGGGAGCCGAGCGCTATGAGGTCAGCAACCTGCATTATACCGTGCAGGAACTGGAGGTATTCCGGAACAAGCGGGTGCTCATTTCCGGCGGCGGGGATTCCGCTGTGGATTGGGCGAACGAATTGGAGCCGATCGCCGCAAGCGTAACCGTCGTTCACCGCCGTGAGCATTTTGGCGGACATGAGCGCAATGTGAAACGGATGATGGCGTCGTCCGCCCGCGTCCTTACGCCTTATGCGGTGAAGCAGCTTCACGGCAATACGGACGGCAAGGCGATTGAGGCAGTATCCATCGCCCAGGTGAATTCGGACGGCCAATTGGGGGACACTGCCATGCGGCTCGACGTGGACGCCGTGATCGTAAACCACGGCCTGCGCGGCGATTTCGGCAATATCGTCAAT
Source organism: Paenibacillus faecis (assembly GCF_008084145.1). GTDB lineage: Bacteria > Bacillota > Bacilli > Paenibacillales > Paenibacillaceae > Fontibacillus > Fontibacillus faecis. Next base: position 92,391 of record NZ_VSDO01000005.1, read on the forward strand.
TGGGGGCTGGATATGGGAGAGTGGGATATTCAAGCTAACGAACGGCTGGCGACCAGTCTGCCCGGCGTATTTGTGGCCGGCGACGTGGCGAGTTATGCGAGCAAGCTGCATTTGATCGCCGGCGCGTTTACCGACGCCGCCTTGGCGGTGAACAGCGCCAAGCAGTATCTGGAGCCGGAGGCGTACAGGATGGCCTACGTCTCCTCCCATAATCCGAAGTTCAAGGAGCGTAATCTCGCGCTCGGCGTGGCGGAGGAGGAGGCTTGAGCGGAGGAACGGAATCGACATACTCGGAAATTTGCTGTGTATGATCTTTAAAACGAAGAGCCCGCGATAGCGTGGGCTTTTTTGTGTGTGTCCGGCAAGGGCCGCTTTGGTTTTACGTTTTATGTGCGGACTTGTATTTTACCAAAAACTATTTTATGATATACTTCGTATTGCGAGGTAGTTAAATGTTACGAAGTACTTGAAAGAGGTGAATAGTTTTTTGGATTTCGACAAAGAGATGTTGAAGGGGTATATCGATGTCATTCTCTTGAGTCTACTTCAGGACAAGCCGATGTACGGGTATGAAATTGCCAAGAAAGTGCGCGAGGTAAGCGGCGGCGCGATGGATCTTAAAGAAGCCACCTTGTATATGGCGCTTAAGCGGTTGGAGAAGCAGAGTCTGGTGGAGGCCTTCTGGGGAGAAGACGATGAATCGAGCGGCGGCGGACGGCGTAAATATTACCGGCTGCTGCCGGAAGGGCAAACACGCTTGCAGGAAAACCAGCGGAGCTGGGCGGTGTTCCGCAACATTATAGATACATTACTAGGAGGAGACCGATGATGAAAACGATGAGCTTAACCACTGAATCCACCCGCCGGATTACGGAATATGTCGACCAACTGTGCAGACTGATGAAAGAACCCGCTGCGGAAATCAATGACTTTCGCGAGGAGATGACAGCCAACCTGATCTCGGGGGTTCTGGAGCACATGCATACCGGGATCAACGAGCAGCAGGCGGTAACTATGGCGTTGTCGCAGTTTGGCGAAGCCGGGGAAGTCAAGCGCGAGCTGGAGAAAATCTACACCGTCAAAAGGCGTTTTGCCGCCGGCGTACTCCGCAGTGCACTTACCTTACTGGTTCTGTCTGCCATCTGCTTGGGATTGATCATCGGTGTATGGAATGAGCGGACGGTAGCAAAGTTTACTGAAGACGCCTATCAAATGGTGGGGCAGGAATTAAGCACTCCCGGTACCACCTCGCTATCCCAGCCGCTTCAGGAGAAACTGAAAGCCTGGGTGGAAGACACCTGGGGGGTAAAAGGAATTAGCGTCGAGCGCGCTTACTATCAGAAGAATGCGTCTCCCAGACTGTTTATGTATGCAGCCGATCCGGAGGCGGAACAATGGCTCAATTATTTCCGTTCGCCTCATATGGAATCCGAAGGAGAAGGCGACTCCTTGCCGAAATCCCATTTTTTCATCCACACCAGGATCCTTTCTAAAGCTGGCCATGGCCATTCAGCCACGGAGCAGCCTCAGACGATTGACGAGAATTCTTTCATCGTCAGCGTGGCGACCACGTATTTCAATTATACCTTTTTCTACAGCTTGGGATTGTTCCTGCTCGGCGGCTACTGCCTGCTGTTTACGGTCTGGGCGGGGATGAATGCTTATTATGAAGGGAAAGGCAATATAGGCTGGATTGCACTGTTTCTGTTAACAAATATTATCGGTTATGGACTTTACCTGCTATCACGCGGAAGCAAGCGGCGAGGTGCGGTTGCATTATAGTCCTGAAATATGACAAAAGGATGGACGCCGTGGGATGTGGAAGGAAGCCGGCCTCTTCCAAAGCCAAAAACGTTTGGATAGGCGGAGACGCTGGGTCGACTGGGCCGCAGTATATGACAGTCTGCGGTCCTTGCCTAGTGCCCCACCTCGTCAGACAACCTTGAGCCAACGTACCTTGATTAACATAGAATTCCTGCAAATCTGCATGTTTTTTTCTTGTTTGGACCCCAAATTTGAAAATTCCTGCAAATCTGCAGCAATTTTTGACGAAACCGGCTCCTATCTCTAAATTCACTAGAAATACCTGCAGATTTGCATCTATTTTCGCATATCCTCGTCCGATCGATTTAAATACCTGCAGATTTGCATCTTTTTGGAGTTGGAAGTTCGCGGGGCTCTTGATGGTCGTGGGCTTAATACGGATTGGATGTTAACTTTTGAAAAAGTGCTCACTGTATCCTTGTGGAGACCGCTCCAAAACGGCACTATATTAAGTTGAACTATGGATTTGCATATTAGACAGCGATGTAAAGGGCTCTTTTCACACTCTTGATCTGCAACTAAATGTCTGGTTTGAATTACAGGGAATTCTTACCGTTAATTTGGTACGTATGCGGCTGCAGAGGCGAATTAGCTGGAAAACCTCCCGTTAATTCGCCTGAAATTGTGTATTTCGGCAATAGAGCCGCGAAATAGATGGAGCTTTTCCAGCTAAATCCGCTGGAAGAGCCAAGAGCCGTACATTAACAGGAGATTTTCCCGTTAATGTTGTAGACTCCGACGGCGGAACCCTATATCTACAATTGTGGATGTTGGCAGCGTATATCCCGAAACCCCATCATATCCTTGCCCAACGCCAATTCTTTAGTTCAACTTATATAGTATCCTTTGGATTACTGCGGCAAAGTAATATTTCTCTCCACCATAAGAGGGATCAATTTACGGAATGCGATCGTGGATGCAGCCTTTTCCTCCCTTTGATAGGCTTCAAAGTCTTTTCGGAATGTCTCTTGTAGATCCTCAGGTAAATGGCGGATGTATAGGTGCGCGCATGCACTGATCTGTTCCGGTGAGCCGAAATCAACGACCAGGTCAATGATGTCGATCACATAAAACTCCATAGGATTCGCCTGGGGCAAAAACCATCCGGTCATAATGGCTTCCTCAAGTACCTCCTCAAGATTCGTACCATACTTGTCCACCAAAGGAACAACCTTGTCTTGAATCAACGTGATAATTTCCGCCAGTTCCCGCTCTCGGGTGGCTTCTTTAGCCAGATTCCATACCTTGCCTTTGTCTCGGAAACTGCTCAAGCTGATATACCAGTATGTTTTTCCGCTGGCCGTATTTATCATTCGGCAATCGGTGTTAAACTCCAAATAACTTCCGGCCACATTGGAATTATGACTCGAAAAACGCACCTCGGCCGTGAAGGGGCCCACTTGTTTGACCATGCTTCTCCTGGATTTATAGTACTTGAATCCGCAAGACTCGCAGGCCGCAGCGATTCTGGAACAACATTCTCGAAAAATATCCTTGCTGGTTGGATGGTCTGCCATATCGGTTCATCTCCATTTTGCTTATTCTATTAAGGGTAGGACAACATGGAAATCCCTACCACAATCAAAGTCCATATATTACTACGAAAAAACGGGCCTCCGGGTTCCGTTTATTCCCGTGATCTTGAAGACATAGCAACGCTTTGTTGGCCGGCTGTTGAATTAAGCGAGAGAGTTGCTTGAATGTCTTTGTAGACGGTTCAAACAGGAAGATTTTCTGGGGAATCGGCCTTTTTCTGTGCAACAAATTGGGGAGAGGGTGCGTCATTAGAGAAAAGTAAAATTTTGGACACAATTAATCGACGCAAACCGACTGTAAATAAAGTTAAAATATGTAATTATGAAAATTAGTAAGTGAAACCATTTACTCCAGAACGGTAACAAAAGGAGGGGCTATGGGCGGCGGGATTCAAGAATAATTATGAACGTGGAGTTAAAAATCTTGTCAGTAAATTAACTTATGAAAGGAGAAAAGCAAGCATGCTAAAGAAAACGGTTACATTACTTCTGGCAGGTTCCATTGTTTTTGGCGGGATGACACAGTCCGGAACAATTCAAGCTAATGCAGATGGAAATGGGCTCGTCATGGATAAAGAGAAGTTGATCTTAAAGCAGATTGATGAGCAGAGTGTGCAAAAAGAAACACAAACATTTAAATTACCTGTTTTAACTGAGGAGGAAAACTTCGAGAAGGATGAGGAGCCTGAGTCAAAGATTACTCATATGTTGAGAGAGGAATTAGAATTAAATAAAGATAAGGAGACCACCTTTGATGTAGAGGTTTTGGTACATTTCGATTATACCGACGAGGAGTTTGAACAGAAGTACAAGGAGTTATTTGGAAATTCTTTAGAATTAACAAAGAGAAAAATCAGCTCTTATCTTATTGAAAATATCAACTACGAGCAACTGGTCAAGCTTGAGATGCTAAAAGAGGTTCTTGTAATAGCCTCGATTAATAATTATATAGTTCCCGATAAAGCGGCTGAAGGGGGGGAGGAAATCGGTATCAACCTTAATTCGTCTACTGACATGATCGGCGTCAAAAAGGCAAGGAAGGACTTTAAGGTAACAGGTGATTTAGATGGAAATGAAAATGTTTATTCTACAAAGGATGTAGTCATAGCCATTGTAGATACCGGAATTGATGCTAATCATGTAGATTTGGACGGTGGTAAAGTTATTGCTTGGTACGACGCGGTTAACGGAAAAACCAAGCCCTATGATGATCGCGGGCATGGTACCCATGTAGCTAGCATTGCCGCCGGAACTGGAGAAGGAGATCCGGGAGTACAAGAAGGGGTAGCTCCAGGCGCAGCTTTAGTAGGTGTAAAAACTTTACCGGGAGCAGGTCAAACCGGTGATCCCAGAGATACATTAAAAGGCTTAGAGTGGATCTTAGCAAATCTAGATCGATATAGCATTGATGTTGTTAATATGAGTATAGGAACTACAGCATCATATGAAAGCAGGAAAGAAGTTATTAACACGATAAATAAAATTAAAGCACGCGGTGTCCCGGTTTTTGTAGCAGCCGGAAATGAGGGGAACGATGAACCTTATTACGACACTTTATCGACTTACGCTAAATACACCTCTACCTCAGTCGGAAATATTAAAGACCCTTATGAAGGAGGCTGGGGACTAGCAGAGACTTCTTCTCGCGGAACTGATGAAAATGTATCCTATAATAAAGGCCCTTACGTAGTACTACCGGGTCACAATGTTCGGGCTGCTGCAGCCAATACGGGGAAGGAATATGTGACACTTTCTGGCACTTCCATGGCTACGCCGATGGTTTCAGGTGTGTTTGCGCTGATGTATGATGCCGCCTATTCCCGTGGAGTTTCATCTAGCATTAATTTTACAGTAACAGATATGGGAGAAGAAGGTTTCGATAAAAACTACGGCAATGGAAGAGTGCTGGCATATGAGTCTATCAAAGATGCTGCTCAAGAATCATCCGGGAGTTTTGATACGCATCGGACCTATATTCGAGTACCTAATGGGAGCGTTCAAAAAGGAAACGTGGATTTATATGCTGTAAGAGTCAATTCAAGTGCTGCTGATTTAAATGCCACCTTGCTAGTTTTAAATGAAAAGGCGGAAAATCTGGATCTTGTGATTTGGGCGCCTGGATCAAATCCGTACCAAGGGGATCCATCTTCTTACTGGATTCGTAGAAACGACGGACCGCCACAAGAGTTCTTCAGTTTGTCTAATCCTCCTAGAGGAACTTATTATATTGGCGTTTATGGTGTTGAAGACTCGGCCAATTATTCTTTAGAAATCACCGGGCACGAACTTACTGTAAATTGATGTTAAATAAAATGTGAAAAAATACACAAATAACTACAACTAGAATGGAGAGAAACAGTGAACAGCCATGGACGATCTCATTTTTGGGACAAGGGGTGACTTCCGTAACGGGTCATTTTCTTGTCCTTTTTAGTTTTCGGATAATCGCGCTGATTCTTCTGGGGCTGCTTGATTGCTATGGAATTTTGTCCAAGCAACGGGGGGAGCGGTGCGTCTGCCAGGCGCTATCTAAAAAAAGAAAAGCCCGCGTCGGGCGCGGGCTTCTACAATTCCAACTTTTAGCGTTCTTCTCCCTTTGCGATAGGATTGTTCTCATAGCTAATCCAGTCGCTCCAACTGCCCGCATAGAGTTTCGCCTGCGGGTAGCCCAGCCGGTACAGCGCCAGCACGTTGGGACAGGCGCTGACGCCGGATCCGCAGTAGACGACGGCGTCGCGTCCGTCGTCGAGCGCCCGGATGACCGGGGTGAGCTGCTCGCGGAGCGCAGCTTCCGCTTTCCAACGCCCCTGGTCATCCAGCACGTCCTTCCAGAACCGATTGACCGCGCCGGGGATATGCCCGGCTTTTGCGTCAATCGGTTCCTGGACTCCCGCATAGCGCGAAGCTTCGCGGGAGTCCACCAGCAGGACGCCGGGATCGCCGAGCGCCCGGCGGACCTGGTCCACGTCTGCGATCAGTTCGTCGCGGACGTTCAGCACAAACGCGGCCGGCACCGCGGTCCGCTGCGCGTCGGTCACCGGGAAGCCGCCGGCCTGCCAGGCGGCGAACTCGCCGTCCATGACGTACACGTCGTCATGGCCCAGCCAGCGCAGCAGCCACCACAGGCGCGCTGCGTACATGCCGCCCTGGTCGTCGTAGGCGACGACGCGGTGGGCGTTGCCGATGCCGGCCCGGCTGAGACGGGCGGCTAACTGCTCGGGCGCCGGCAGCGGGTGGCGGCCGCCATGTTCACGGACCGGAGCGGACAGGTCCGCCTCCAGGTCCAAAAAAACCGCGCCGGGAATATGCGATGCCGCATAGGCTTCCCGGCCGGCGTCCGGACGGCCCAGCGTGAACCGGCAGTCAACGATCACGAGGTCCGGCTCGTACATACGGGCCAGGACCCATTTTGGCGTTACGATGGGATCGGTCATATGAGTTCAGGCTCTCCTTTTCATTCCATTAAGTAAATGGCTTTTTTTCGATACAAAGGTGAAAGTTATTTTCAATGTAGCACACCGCCTGGCCTTTAGACTATAATTAGGTTCGGTCTGCCTGACTTTACTGTAATTTTTAAAAACGTCGCCGACACATTCAAAAGAGCAAGGAGCACCACCATGAAATCGAGTACCAAGTCATCTGTTTCATTTGAGCTTCTTTACGTTATCGGAATCATTGCGATTTCTTTCTCATCGATCTTTATTCGCTGGTCCGCCGCGGAGGTGTCCGTCGTCGGCATGTACCGTCTTTATTTGACGTGCTTGCTGATGCTGCCGTTCGTCTGGAAGTACCGCAAGGAAATATTCTCTCTCACTGCCAAGCAATGGCGAGGCCTGCTGTTGTCTGGTGTGATGCTGGGACTCCACTTTTTGCTCTGGATGAGCTCGCTGCGGCTAACGACGGTGGCCAGTTCGACAGTCATTTTGACGTTGGAACCGATCCTCGTGATGATAGGCTCTTTTTTCCTGTTTGGAGCCAAAGTAAACCGGGCTATGCTCGCCGGAATGGGACTGGCGCTCGTCGGGTCGATCGCGATAGGTGCGGGGGACTTTAAATTATCGGGTACCGCCCTGCACGGAGATATTTTGTCCCTGCTCGGCACGGTGGCCGTGGCGGTTCACATGCTGTTCGGCAAACAATTGCTCAAAAATATGAGCGCCTTCGTTTACAACTTCTGGGTGTTTTTCATCGCGGCTTCGACACTTGCGGGCTATAACGCCGCCAAGGGGTTTGAGTTCACCGGTTATTCGTCAAAAGAGTGGGGGATTTTTCTTCTCCTCGCGGTGGTTCCGACCTTGTTCGGGCACTACCTGTTCAACTGGCTGATGAAATTCATCAGTGCGGCCGCCGTTTCGATGGCCGTGCTGGGCGAGCCGGTTTTCTCCTCGCTGCTGGCCTGGCTTTTGCTGAAGGAGAGCCTGACCGGTGTCCAGTTGGTTGCGGGGGTGGCCATATTGAGCGGAGTCTGGATTTTTATCCGTTACGGAAAAGAAACCCCTGCGGCCGAGCCTGAGCCAAAAGTGCTTAAAGAACCGGCATGATCCCGCCGGTCATTTTTGAACGCAATCGCGACCCTTTTAGGGATGCGATTGCGTTTTTTTATGGGATCGGACTCGGTATAGCGTCCTTCTCGCCACCCTAATGAGCGGCTTGGCAATGGGATCCGGCACGCTGCGCTATTTTTTGGCCGCCCACTGAATTTCTGGCTGCCTGCGCCGAATCTCTGGCCCTTCGTGCCGAATCTCTGGCCGCCCGCCGAAATAACGGCATTTTTGACCGTTATTTCGCCCCATTTTGGCTCCGGGGGAATAATAGCGGTCAAAAAGGGCCTTATTTTCCTGTTTCGGGCCCCGAAACTAGGTTTTGGCCCGATTTTCCAAAAATAAGGGCCCAAAATGCCGCTATTCCTCATTTTTGTGCCAAATTCGACAAAATAGCACCCAAAAATGCCGCTATTTTCGTAAGCTGCCTCAAAAAGGCGGGGCATGAGCAGCAACTGACTGCCCGCGCCTCGCCGCGCCCGCTCTATGGTCTGGCTGCAGTCACATGCTCGCCTTCACTCGGGCAACGGTGCGTCCGTCCTCACCGTCCCGCATCTCCGCTCCAGCTCATCCTCACCGATCCGCGTCTCCGCCCGCTCTGTGTCCGGCTGCCGTCACATGCTCGCCTTCACTCGGGCACGGTGCGTCCGTCCTCACCGTCCCGCATCTCCGCCCCAGCTCGTCCTGGCCGCCCCGCGTCTTGCCCCAGCGTGTCCTCGCCGACCCTACCCGTCTCCAACCCGGCGTAGCGGTTCCTCGCCCGCGGGTCTTCCGGAATGGCCGCCTTATTTTCTCAGCTCAAAAAATTGGCTGTCGCTGCGGGGGTGGTATGTCAGCTCGCTGACGCCTTTTTGCGTGATGACGGTGTCGTCGGTAAAGCGGATGATGCAGGTGCTGCTATCTACCATATGGTTATCGCGGAAAATACGGACGGACAGTTTACGGTCCACCGCTTCCTGAAAATCCTGCTCGGTCAAAAGTCGTCTGATCGTTGGCACGCGTATATAATCTCCTCTTGTCTATTCTCTTCGTTTCTTGCCACCAGCATATCAACGAACCTATTGAATGTCCAGTTGCCTCATGGTACCCGAAAGGAATGCCCAACCGTACCCCCGGGCTTATGCATATGATGAAGTAAGAGACGCGATTTTTTTAAAAAGACTTTTCAAAATTTCATTGAGGAGAGGATATGACATGTCTGGATATCGGCTTGGCGGTAGGAGAGGAGGGCGCGGAAAAAGACTGGTAAGGCAGACGCCCACCGCCTATTTGCTGCAGAGGATGGCGGCGGGCATGCTTCCTTTGTACAAAACGGTCGCCTGCAATCCGCGTTTTGCGGAGGCTTGGAGCCGGGCGGTGGTCGGCGCGGACCTGGATGGGATGAAAAAAATGCTGTGCGTAGCGGCGCCGCGGCTGGCCCACCACGGGTTGGGGAGCAACGGGATCGGATATTTTATCTCCTTTAGCGGACCGTCGTCGTCCTCTTATTCGTGCGGGGTGACCATTCCGCCGGGGCAGGTTCAGTTTCACTTCAATCCGAGGATTCATCAGCGGATCGCCCGGGCCGTTCTGCCGTACTACCGGGAAATGGCCCGTCGTCCCTCTTATTGTGCGGCCTTGGCCAGAGCGATCCGGAGAGGCCATCAACGGGCCGCTTCCCGCTTGGTTCGTTGTTTTGTCAAAACCCCCGCTCTAAAAGCGGTAAAAATTCAGAGCGGAGGCATCAAGCTGGTCTTCAAATATCCCTCCAGCAAATATGAATATACCTGCCTGTTGTTCCGGGAGTTTTAACTAGTTCGGGGTTACTCCCCAACGGATCAGGAGCCCGCAATGGGTCAGACCGCTGCCGAACCCATAGAGCAGCACCCGGTCGCCGGGATTCAACTGCCCGGCCCGGACGCCGGCTTGCAGCGCGAGGGGGATGGACGCGGAAGACGTGTTGCCCATCTCCGTTACGCTCTGGAGGGTTTTGGCCAGGGGAATTCCGGACTTTTCGCAGATGGACTCGATCATCCGCAGATTGGCGCTGTGGGGAACGAACCAGTCGATATCGTCCACGGTCAGCTGCGCTTGGTCCAGCAGCTTCTCGATGCCGGCCGAGACCGTGCGGACCGCCCACTTGAACACTTCCCGGCCGTTCTGAACGATGCGGCCTTCGCCGGCCAGCGGCTCGCCGTCCATCTCCGCCGACAGGCCGGAGCGGTAGACGTGGATACCGCCGCTACCCTGCGTTCCCATAATCGCGGATTCGAAGCCCGGCTGATCCGGCGCATACTCCACCAAAGCGGCGCCGGCTCCGTCCCCGAACAGGATGCAGGTGCTCCGGTCGGTGTAGTCCGTAATTTTGGACATCGTTTCCCCGGCGACGACCAATATTTTGCGGTGAAGTCCCGAAGTGATCATTCCGTTCGCCATATGGAGGGCGTAAGTGAAGCCCGCGCAGGTGGCGTTCAAGTCGACGGCTCCGGCGTCCTCTATTCCGAAGTGCTTTTGGATGCGGCAGGAGACGGTGGGGAACGAGTAGTCCGGGGTTGTGGTGGAGGCGATGATCAAATCCACGTCCTCCAGGCCAACGGTTTCCCCGCCGGGACCGCGGAGGTTCTCAACGGCCCGCACGCATAAATGGGAGGTGAATTCGTCATCGGCGGCGATGTGCCGCTCCTGGATCCCGGTACGCTGGACAATCCAGGCGTCGCTGGTATCGACGAGCTTTTCGAGATCATCGTTCAAAAGCAGGCGTTCGGGTACATAGGTTCCCAAAGCGGTGATGCGGGCTGCGGATTTCGGGTTCACTCACAATCACTCCTTAGTCATATGTTCGATAATTTTGTTATCTGGTATTAGTACCTGGTGATAAAAACATTATATCCGGTTTGTATCCTTTTTCCAAGTCCCCTTTTTTATACACTCATACCCTTAAATGATCTAGGCGAAAAAACACCGGCGAGTCTGCGCGATGCTTATTGGGATGCTATAATGGATGAAGGAAAGAAGGGAGTGCTCAAACAGTCATGAAAACGTTGGTACTGGCGGAAAAACCGTCTGTTGGCCGGGAATTGGCGCGGGTGCTGGGCAGCCGCGAAAAACATAAGAGCCATTTCGAAGGTCCCAAGTACGTGGTTACCTGGGCGCTCGGCCATTTGGTCGGTCTGGCCGAGCCGGAGGATTACGACGGCAAATTCGGAACCTGGTCTTTGGAGGACCTGCCGATTCTGCCCGGCAAAATGAAGCTCAAGGTGCTGCGGGAGAGCAGCCATCAATATAAAGCGGTGCAGCAGCTCTTGCGCCGCCAGGACATCGGCGAGCTAATCGTCGCGACGGATGCGGCCAGGGAAGGCGAATTGCTGGCGCGCTGGATTATGGATATGGCGAAATGGAACAAGCCGTTTAAACGGCTGTGGATTTCTTCGCAAACGGACAAAGCGATCAAGGAAGGCTTTGCTTCATTGAAGCCGGGCTCGCAGTTCGACCGGCTTTACCAATCGGCCCGCTGCCGGGCGGAGGCGGATTGGATGATCGGTCTGAACGTCACGCGGGCGCTGACCTGCAAGTTCGGTTCGCCCTTGTCGGCCGGACGGGTACAGACCCCGACCCTGGGGATGATTATGCAGCGGGAACGCGAAATTATGTCCTTCCGGTCGGAGGGGTATCAAGTAGTCCGCGCGGATTTTGGCTCTTTTGAGGCCGTATGGCGGGGAAACGGCGGCGATTCGCGGATTTTTGAGCCGGGTCGGGCCGAGCAACTGCAGCGGAAGCTGGAGGGGCGGGGCGGAACGATCGTCAAGCTGACCAAAAGCGAGAAGCAGGTGCCGCATCCCCAGGCCTACGATTTGACGGAGCTGCAGCGGGATGCGAACCGATTGCTGGGCTTCTCCGCGAAGCAGACCTCCAACGTGCTTCAGCGGCTCTATGAGCAGCATAAGCTGGTCACTTATCCCCGCACAGATTCGCGTTACTTGACCTCCGACATGGTGGAGACGCTTAAGGAGCGCCTCACCAGCGTAGCGGTCGGACCCTATGCGTCGCTGGCCAGACCGCTGCTTCGCAAGCCGCTTCAGCCGGGCAAACGCGTAGTCGATGACAGCAAGGTGACGGATCACCATGCGATTATTCCTACCGAGCAGACGGTGCTGTTGAATACGCTGAGCACGGAGGAGCGCAAGCTGTACGACCTCATCGTGCGGCGGTTTATCAGCTTGTTCTATCCGCCGGCCCGGTTCGACAACGTCGCGGTCGTGATCGACGTGGACGGGGAGAAGCTGCACGCCAAAGGCGTCACGGTCAAGGACAGCGGCTGGAAAGCGGTGTACGACGGGCAGGCCGTCGCGGACGGCGAAGACGAAGACGACGAGGACCGCGAGGAAGAAGGCGGTTCGGCCTCGCTGCCGGAGCTGAAGGAAGGCGAGAAGCTGACCGTCAAGCGGTGCCGCCTGCAATCCGGCCGGACGCAGCCGCCGAAGCGGTACACCGAAGCCGCGCTGCTGACGCAGATGGAGAAGCATGGCCTGGGCACGCCGGCGACGCGCGCGGATATCATCGAGAAGCTCGTGAGCTCCGACACGATCGAACGGCAGGGACCCAGCCTGCATCCGACGGGCAAAGGCAAGCAGCTCATCGAGCTCGCGCCCGCCGACCTCCGCTCGCCGGAGTTGACGGCGAAATGGGAAGCGGAGCTCGAGCGGATCGCCCGAGGGCAGGGCAAGCCGGAACCGTTCCTGAACGGAATCCGGGAGATGGCCCAGACCCTCGTCAAAGGCGTAAAAAACAGCGAGGCCACCTACAAGCCGCACAATGTTTCGAACAGCCATTGTCCGGACTGCGGGACGCGGCTCCTCGAGAAAAAATCCAAGCGCGGCTTGATGCTGGTCTGCCCGAGCGAGGACTGCGGCTACCGGCGTTCGGGAGAGAAGCGCTTGTCGAACCGGCGCTGCCCGCAGTGCCATAAGAAGATGGAGCTAAAGGAAGGCAAGGCGGGCATGTACGTGCAGTGCCTCCCGTGCGGCATTACGGAGACGCTGAACAAGGATGCGAAGCACGTCAACAAGCGGGAGCAGCAAAAGCTGGTCAAGCAGTATGCGAAGCAGGAATCGCTCGGTTCCAATCTCGGGGAACTCCTGAAAGCGGCGCTGGAGAAGAAGGGAGAATAGAATAAAAGCCGCGGCCGCCCGGAATCCTAAGCCCGGGAGGTGATTTTATGCCGCATAACAAAGCGGAGAAAACCGAGAACCGGCAGAATAAATCCAGTATCCTGGAGGAGCATATCGCCCTGAAGCCCAAGAAGCAGGCCGAGTATCCTCCGAACCTCAACGAGATTCCGAAGCAGGAGTCTTAGACGCAGCGCTCCCCGCAAGGGGAGCACTTTATTTTATTTTCCTAATTTAAAAAGTTGGCGTTATAATGGAATCAGAAGGCATCCGCATAACTAACCCGACGGGAACGAGGAGGCGATAAGGTAATGAGGACGGGCTTGCTGGTCTGGCTGATATTTATTAATGCCGTGGCCTATATCGTCATGTCCGATGACAAACGGCGGGCCAGGCAGCGGAAGGAACGGATTCCCGAGAAGACGCTGTTTCTGCTGGCCGCGATCGGCGGAGCGCCGGGCGTACTGTTGGCCATGCAATTAAAGCGGCATAAGACGAAGCACGTCAGCTTCAGGGTGGGCATCCCTGCGCTCCTTGTTTTAAACGCCGCGTTATACGGGTATTTTTTTACTTGAGGGCCTTCTTTATGCAGTGAGGCATTCGTTTTTGGCAAGTGTGACAGGTTGGAGAAGTACATACTCTAGAGAAGTGAGGTGCTTTCCTATGTTATTTTCCAAAATACTAGCGGCCTATGACGGCTCCAAAGCGGCCAACAAAGCGCTCGATAAAGCGGTGGAGCTGATGAAGATGACGCCCGGCGCGACGCTCGAGGTGGTACACGCCTTTGACTTTCCGCGTTTTTATATCGCGGAGGGCTTCGCTCCCGTTCCGGCCAAGGTGAACCAGGATTTCTACGAGCTCGCCGAGAAGACGGTCGAGGAAGTGAAGAGCCGGCTGGAAGCCGACGGGGTTGCCGCCAAGGTGGAAATGGTGCAAGGGGCTCCGGCCGAATCGATTCTGGATTACGCGGACAAACACGGCAATGATGTCATTATTATTGGCAGCCGGGGCTTGGGCGGAATTCGCGAGTTCGTGCTCGGCAGCGTCAGCCACAATGTCGTGCAGCATGCCCGGATTCCGGTACTGGTCGTGAAATAACTATATATTTTGTAGAAAAAAGAAGCCGCTCCGCGGGAAAGGACAGGAAATTGCCGGTCCATTTCCCGGGAGGGCTTTTTTTGCAAATGCGGCCTAGGAGGACGCCTGTTTTGTCGGCTGATGCCATTTCAAGCAAGGCTCACTTCACACGGAATGTCCGGGGAGCGTACTTGGGCACAAGAGCGAACGCACATCCCAAATAAAGGACACTCAGCGCCAGCACGGCTATAGTAAAGTAAAGCGGATCCGGCCGCATTTGGATCGTGATCACGCTGACCATGGAAATGACCCAGTTGAAGATGAGAAAAAACGGGTTTTTGGCGTTCAATTCCGTGGTGTACGGCTGAAAAATATAGTACGAGAAAAGATGATGCACCGAGAAAAAGACGGACAGCGAAAGAACGCATATCCACATAAGTATCAGACTGCTCCGATTTACGCTAAAGTCTCCGGCAACGGACGCGACGATCGTCAGGATCAACCCGAGAATTCCGGCGATCAGCAGGTTCAGGCCGAGGATTCGGGCGAGCCTGAGCCGGAAATGCTCGGCCGCCGCCTGGCGGTAGAAACTGTGGCGGAGCAGTTTGAGATCGCAGTGGTAGAACAAAGCCTTGCAGATTCTTTCGCCGACGGACAGGAAATACTGGACGATTAGAAGGATTGGCAGCAGATGACCGAGCCCAGCCGCTACAGACGCCGCCTGTTGGCGGAACACGAAGACGGCGAGAAGGGCGGCCGCGCCGAGCCCGCCTAGAACCGCTAGGCGTTTTTTTACAGGCTCATAGATCAAACTGCGGTGCCGGGCGAAAAAGATCGCGTTCAAATAGGCGAATCCCTTTTTCCCCTCAAAGGCCTTGCTGGAGAGAGTCTCCGCCGTGTAGTCGCTCTCCTTGGTCCGCACGGTGCTTTTCTGCGCATCAGCCATCACCTTGCCGAGATCCAGCAGGGGATCATCCCGTTTCGTCGCCGCCTCGACCGCATCCTCATACCGCGTGAAGCGGAACAGCCGGATGCCCGCCGTGAGGCCCAGCGCCGCGATCAAGAACATGACCGGCCCGTTGATCAGGAGCGTTCCGGTCGCCGGAATCCACTCCAGCTGCAGCGGCGCGTAAGCCGCCGCCAAACCGCCCAGGATCACTAGCCAGACGATCAGATTATGCTTGATCAGGATTGTCCCGGTCCGGCGGAAAATCCAAAGATGAAGCAGCTCGCAAACGAGCCGCCAAAGTGTGGTTGCTATGGCTACGATGACGCCCGTCAGTGGAGAAGCCCCCAGCCGGGCGGAAAAGAACAGCAAAGCAGGCAGCAGGAACACCAGAAAGGCCGCGTAGCGATAGCCGAGAGTCGCCTGCATGTATCGGGTTGCGGACAGCCTCATGAGCTTGACCGCAATATACTTGTCCCGCTTGGGCTCCAGCATTTTGATATTGGCCACACCGGCGATGATGAAGCTCAATAGGAAGAAGATATGCCAAAATAAGGCCAATTGCTCCGGTGTACTCAAATGCCCGTCGGCCGCCCGGACCGGAAAGAAAATCACGAGCCCCACGTACAGCGAATGCGCCAGGAATCCCCAGAGCAGGCTAAGACAAAAGGCGAAGACGGCCGCGATCCGCTTGATGCGCAGGTTGCCGTAGATGCGATCCGAAATGCGGCGCCCCAGCCACGGCAGCCTTTGCAAATAATAGATGAGCATGTTCGCAAAGGAGGATACCCGCAAATTCAAGATCATACGAAGTGTGTTCAGCAAGAGGCTCACCCCTCCTCTCCCGGCTCATCTTGCAGCAAATCAATTACGCTTTGTTCGAACTCGGGACTATGCAGCAGCTCGGACGGAACGGACGACAGGCGTCCTTGATTGAGCACCACAAGCTCGTCGCATAAATCGGATGCAAGCTGCAGGATATGCGTGGAAAAAATCAGGATATGATCCCGTTTCATCTCCCGCAGCAGATTTTTCATCTCCAGAGCCACAATCACATCGAAAGAGGTCAGCGGTTCATCCAGCAAAATGACCGGTGGCCGGGTGATCATAAACAGGAGCATCTGAATTTTATTTTTCATTCCGTGGGAATAATTTTTGATTAACCGATGCCGGTCTTCCTGTTCAATGCGCATCATCTCGAAATACCCGTCGATATCGTGGTCCGGCCGGAGCTTGTCGCTATTGATGTCCATAAAAAACTTCACGAATTCATATCCCGTCAAAAACTCGGGCAGAATCGGCAGCGAGTAGATATAGCCGACGTCCTCCTCCCGCAGCTCCCGAACCGTTCCGTCGGCCTCTTTAAGATAAGCTTTGCCGCCATCGGCTTTCGTTTCTCCGCTCAGGCAGTTGAATAGGGTGGTTTTGCCGGCTCCGTTGCGGCCCAGCAGACCGTAAATCTTCCCTTGCTCGAAGTTGTATCCAGCACCACGCAGCACCTTTTTCCCGCCGTAGTCCTTCAGGATATCTTCTAAAATCAAGTGCATGTGCGATTTCCTCCATTTTTGATTTTCCTTATTTAGTCTATTACGAATACGTATAAAACGATGAAAGGTCGCGCGAAAAAAAGAGAGGGAGGTCGAAGGTATTGTTCAAAAACGAACATTCCAAAAACTACACATATGAATGTTCGGGTTTAAGTTGACATTCGGCGTAGGGGATTGGTAAACTTAAAGCAGCTTCTTTTCTTAAATATTAAAATAAATATATCAATCTCGTATAAAGCCGGGAATAAGGTCCGGCAGTTTCTACCCGGGAACCGTAAATTTCCGGACTACGAGGAATTCAGCGTCAGCCGTGATCCCCGGCTTCATTTTACCGAGAAGCTAGGGGGAAACCGGACATTTGTCGTCTTTTCGTCCGGGTTTTTCCGCGGATCAAGGGCTGCGCCAACATTCCCGTCATGGTCCGATCTTCCCGGTGGAGAACCTTTTCTCGCTTGAAGGTCGGGCTTTTTTTAACTCTAAAATAAACGGAAAGTAGGTTGAACAATGTCGGTACAGGTAGCTGTCATCATGGGAAGTACCTCGGATTGGGAGACGATGCGGCATGCGTGCGAGGTGCTGGACGAGCTGGAGATCGGATATGAGAAAAAGGTCGTATCGGCGCATCGGACGCCGGATTTGATGTTCCGGTTTGCCGAGGAGGCGGCGGGGCGCGGCATTCGCGTCATCATCGCCGGCGCCGGCGGAGCGGCGCATCTGCCGGGGATGGTCGCGGCCAAGACCGCGCTGCCCGTGATCGGCGTACCGGTACAGACGAAGACGCTGAACGGGCTGGATTCGCTGCTGTCCATCGTGCAGATGCCGGGAGGCATCCCCGTCGCGACGGTAGCGATCGGCCGGGCCGGGGCGGTCAACGCGGGGCTCCTCGCGGCGCAGATCCTCGGCGCGTTCGACCCGGCGGTCCAGCAGCGGGTGCAGGCCCGCCGCGACCGAATCACAAGCGAAGTGCTGGAAAGCAGTGATTCGCTATGATCCGCCGGGAGTTACTGGGTTCACTGGAGTCCTCCGGTACAAAGACGGGGGACGGCAAGGCGGGGAGCACGGCGAAGGCCCGCGAGGCTGAAGCGGCTTCCGGCAAGGCGGTATCCGCGGAGCGGCGGGAGCGTCAGGTGCGGCCGGGCGCGACGATCGGCGTACTGGGCGGAGGCCAACTCGGCCGCATGATGGCGCTCGCCGGCAGCAATCTGGGCTACCGCTTCATCGCGCTCGATCCGACGCCTGAATCGCCGTGCGGCCAGGTCGCGGAGCAGATCGTCGCCGGCTACGGGGACAAGGAGGCCGCGCGCGAGCTGGCGAAGCGCGCCGATGTCATCACGTACGAATTCGAGAACGTGGACGCCGAGGTGGCGGCGCTGCTCGAGCAGCAGTCGTACGTGCCGCAGGGCAGCCGGCTGCTGTATACTACGCAGCATCGCCTGCGCGAGAAGCGCGCGGTGGAGGCCGCCGGTGCCAGGGTGGCGCCTTATGCGGAGATCGGCAGCGAAGAGGAGCTGCGGGAGGCCGTCCGGCGCCTGGGCTTGCCGGCGGTCTTGAAGACGGCCACCGGCGGTTACGACGGTAAAGGCCAATGGGTCATCCGGTCCGACGAGGAGATCGGTCCGGCATATGCCGAGCTGAGCCGCGCGGGCACGGAACTTGTCCTGGAGCAGTTCATCCCGTTCGTCAAGGAACTGTCGGTCATCGCTGCCCGCAGCCCGCACGGGGAAATCAGCACGTTTCCCGTGGCGGAGAACATTCATGTGGACAATATTTTGCACCTGTCCATCGTCCCGGCCCGCGTCCAGGAAACGGTGCTGCGGGAGGCCGAGCGCCTGGCCGCCCGGATTGCCGAATCGATGGAAGCCGTCGGCTTGCTGGCGGTCGAAATGTTTTTGACGGAGAACGGGGAACTGTTCGTCAACGAACTCGCCCCGCGTCCTCATAATTCGGGGCATTATACGATGGAGGCCTGCGCCACCTCGCAATTCGAGCAGCACGTTCGGGCCGTATGCAATCTGCCGCTCGGGGATCCGGCCCTTCGGACCCCGGTCGTTATGGTCAACGTCCTGGGCGAGCATCTGGACGCCGTCAAAGAAGCGGTGGTTACCGGACGCTGGGGCGCGGAAGCGGAAGGCGGTGCAGATCCGGCTGGATTTCGGGTCATCCCGAAAGTACACTTATATGGAAAGAACGGCTCGGCTCCCAAACGCAAAATGGGGCATGTGAATCTGCTTTGCGGGGATGTCCAGGACGGACTTGATTTTATACAGCAAACCAATATTTGGAGGAATCAAAACTCATGATCGAACGTTACAGCAGACCGGAAATGCGGGCCATCTGGACCGAGGAGAACAAGTTCAAAGCTTGGCTGGAGGTTGAAATTTGCGCGTGCGAAGCCTGGGCGGAACTCGGAGTTATTCCGAAAGAAGATGTCGCGTTGCTGCGGAAAAACGCCTCCTTCGACATCGACCGGATCTACGAGATCGAGCAGGAAACGCGCCATGACGTAATCGCTTTTACCCGGGCCGTCTCGGAAAGCCTGGGGCCGGAACGCAAATGGGTTCACTACGGGCTGACCTCGACCGATGTCGTCGACACGGCGCTGGGCTACCTGCTGAAGCAGGCGAATGAGATTTTGGAAAAAGACATCGTCAACTTTATCGAGATTCTCCGCGAAAAAGCGCTGGCTTACAAAGACACGCCGATGATGGGCCGGACGCATGGCGTACATGCGGAGCCGACCACCTTCGGTCTGAAGATGGCGCTCTGGCATGAGGAAATGAAGCGGAATCTGGAGCGGTTCCGCCGGGCGGCGGACAATGTCCAGTTCGGCAAAATCTCGGGCGCGGTCGGCACCTACGCCAATATCGACCCGTTTGTCGAGGAGTTCGTTTGCCGCAAGCTCGGCACGAGCCCGGCGCCGATCTCGACCCAAACTCTGCAGCGCGACCGCCACGCCGAGTACATGGCCACGCTGGCCCTGATCGCCACCTCGCTCGACAAGTTCGCGACGGAGATCCGCGCCCTGCAAAAGAGCGAATTCCGCGAGGTGGAGGAAGCTTTCGCGAAGGGTCAAAAGGGCTCGTCCGCGATGCCGCACAAACGCAACCCGATCGGCTGCGAGAACATTTCCGGCCTGTCGCGCGTCATTCGCGGCCATATGATCTCAGCCTACGAGAACGTCACCCTCTGGCATGAGCGCGATATCTCGCATTCGTCCGTAGAGCGTGTGATCCTGCCGGATGCGACCATGCTGCTGAATTATATGCTGAACCGCTTCGGCAATATCGTAAAAAACCTGACGGTGTTCCCGGAAAACATGAAGCGCAATATGGGCCGCACGTTCGGCGTTCCGTTCTCCGGCCGCGTCATGACGAAGCTGATCGACAAAGGCTTCAGCCGCGAGCAGGCGTACGATACCGTTCAACCGCGCGCCATGCAGGCTTGGGAAACACAGCGCCAGTTCCGCGAAATCATCGAGGAGACACCGGAAATCACTTCAGTGCTAAGCCGCGAGGACATCGACGACGCGTTCAATCCGTCCTGGCATCTGAAGCACGTGGACACGATCTTCCGCAAGCTGGGCTTAATCGATTAATTAGACAAAGTAGACAGTACAGCCAATGCAGACATTGCAGACATTGCAGACATTGCAGACAATGCATCCGTCCTCACCAGGTGGACTTTTGGGGCTGAAATGTCTTTGCAAATGAGGACAAACAGAACACTTGTCCTGCCGGGAAACAGGGCGACTTACCGAACTAGATATAGCCCAGAGCAAGTATTCCGAATAGAAGATGTAGTTTTTGGGACGAGACGCCGAGGGGATATGAGCAAAAGTTGGTTGTCCACTATTTGAAAGACAAAT
Organism: Paenibacillus faecis; assembly: GCF_008084145.1. Lineage (GTDB taxonomy): Bacteria > Bacillota > Bacilli > Paenibacillales > Paenibacillaceae > Fontibacillus > Fontibacillus faecis. The sequence goes on from NZ_VSDO01000005.1 coordinate 112,870, forward strand.
TGGCAGAATGTCTACCCTATAAGGACAGTAGAAGGACAGTGTTGGGGGAAGCCACTTAGGAGCACTTAAGCAGGTAAGAGTACGCAAGCAGCAGGAGTAAGCAAGCAGGCAGGGGTACGCAAGCAGCAGAGTACGCAAGCAGGCAGGGGTACGTAAGCAGCAGAGTACGCAGGCAGGGGTACGTAAGCAGCAGAGTACGCAAGCACCAGGAGCGAGCAGTAGAAGCACGGTTGGATAGTAGCAAATACAAAAGGCGCAAATTAAGAAATGCGATGCCGGGGATTCCGAGGTAACTGGCGGTGTCCTTGTGAGGTGGATTTTTCGGGCTAAAGTGTCTTTTCAAAGGTGGACACGCAAACCGCTTGTTGGATTGAGCAGCGAGTGGATCTCTTAACCAGATATCGATGGTGGTTTGGGATTGGAGTACCATATATGGATTTTGAACGGTGGGACGAACTATAGTCGGTTTGTCCACATTTGGAAAGACAAATTATCTGAAATGTCCACCAGGTGGGGACATGGAATGAAGAGTGTAAAGTAAAGCAGTTGAGGAGAGGGAGGCCGCAGGATGTCGACACCGGCAATTTCCACGGCGGCGGGGCTGGTAAACGCTCCGCTGCTCTATAAAGGCAAGGTCCGGGAGCTTTATGACCTGGGGGAGCATTACCTGATCGTCGTGACGGATCGGATTTCCGCATTCGACTATGTTTTGGAGCCGGCGGTGCCGGACAAGGGGAATGTCCTGAACCGGCTGAGCGCTTTCTGGTTCGAACGGACGAAGGAGTTGATTCCGAACCATGTGATCCACACCGATGTGGACCGGCTTGGCGAGGTCGTCCCCGAGGCGCATCGGGAAGCGCTGCGCAACCGGATTATGGTGACGCGCAAGGCTCAGCGGATCGATATCGAATGCGTGGTCCGGGGTTATGTCACCGGCGGCGGCTGGAGGCAGTACGAAAGCGGGGGCGCGATCAACGGCATTCAGCTGCCGGCGGGGCTGCGCAAGAACGCCAAGCTGGAGCAGCCGATTTTTACGCCGGCGGCCAAGAATGATGTCGGCCATGACGAGGACATCTCGTTTGAGACGATGGCCGGTATGGTCGGTGCCGATTTGGCGGAGCAGCTTCGCAGCCGGACGCTGGAGCTTTACGGGTTTGCCCGCGATTATTGCGAGGAACGCGGCATTATTTTGGCGGACTGCAAACTGGAATTCGGCCTGGTGGACGGCAAACTGATCGTCATTGACGAGATGTTCACGCCCGACGCCTCCCGCTTCTGGGCGAAGGAAAACTACGCGCTCGACATCGAAATCGACAGCATGGATAAAGAACCGGTACGGACCTATCTGGCCGGCTCCGACTGGGACAAGAACAGCCAGCCCGAGCCGCTCCCGCAGCAGGTCGTGGAGGAAACGACCCGGAGGTACCGCGATATTTTTCACCGGTTGACCGGACAGGAGCTGCAATAATCTTTTTTATACAAATTCGCGGCGTGCCGCATAATCCATGACTAGGAGGAACACAGGGATATGATTAAAGCGACAGTCTATGTCACCATCAAGGAAAGCGTACTTGATCCGCAGGGGGTTGCCGTGCAAGGGGCGCTGCATTCGATGGGCTTCAGGGAAGTTAGCAGCGTACGGATCGGGAAGTATATGGAGCTGGAGCTCGACACCGATGACCGCTTCGAGGCGGAAGCCCGGGTCAAGGCGATGTGCGAGAAGCTTTTGGCCAATACGGTGGTAGAAGATTACCGCTTTGAACTGGAGGGCTAATCATGAAATTCGCGGTACTCGTATTTCCCGGTTCCAACTGTGATATCGACTGCTACAAGGCGGTGGAGGATACGATCGGCGAGCAGGTGGATTATGTATGGCACACGGCCACGGATTTGTCCGCCTATGATTGCATCCTGGTTCCCGGCGGTTTTTCATACGGTGACTACCTGCGCTGCGGCGCAATCGCCCGGTTCGCTCCGGTAATGGCCGAGGTGGCCAAGGCCGCCGAACAAGGTAAATACATTCTCGGCATTTGCAACGGGTTCCAAATCTTGACGGAGGCGGGACTGCTGCCCGGAACGCTGCAGCGCAACACGTCGCTTAAATTCCGCTGCCATGACACGGTGCTTCGCGTGGAGAACAACGCCAATCCGTTCACGGCGCAGTACGCTGCCGGGGAAGAAATCACGATCCCGATTGCGCACGGCGAAGGCAATTACTATTGCGATGAGGCCACGTTGGCGGAGTTGAAGAAGAATAACCAGATTATTTTCCGTTATGTGAACAATCCGAACGGTTCGGTGGACGATATCGCCGGCGTTTCCAACGAACGCGGCAACGTGGTGGGCATGATGCCCCATCCGGAGCGCGCCGTGGACCGTCTGCTCAGCTCCGAAGACGGAAAGAAAATGTTCACTTCAATATTAAAGGCATGGAGGGATCGGCATGAGTCAGCAAGTGTCCGCTAAGGAACCGACCGCGGAACAAATCGCGGAGCAGCAAATTTACAAACAGATGGGCGTTTCGGACAGCGAATATGAGCTGATCTGCGGATTCCTTGGCCGCAAGCCCAACTATACGGAAATCGGCGTGTTTAGCGTGATGTGGTCCGAACACTGCGCATACAAAAACTCCAAGCCGCTGCTGCGCCGCTTTCCGACCAGCGGTCCCCGCGTGTTGATGGGACCCGGCGAAGGCGCCGGCATCGTTGATATCGGCGACAATCAGGCGGTCGTGTTCAAGATCGAGAGCCATAACCACCCTTCGGCGGTCGAGCCTTATCAAGGCGCGGCGACGGGCGTGGGCGGGATTATCCGCGATATTTTTTCCATGGGGGCAAGACCTGTGGCCCTGCTGAATTCGCTTCGTTTCGGCAAGCTGGAAAGCGAGCGCGTAAAGTACTTGTTCGAGCACGTCGTGTCCGGCATCGCCGGCTACGGCAACTGTATCGGGATTCCGACGGTCGGCGGCGAGGTTGTGTTCGACGAGAGCTATGACGGGAATCCTTTGGTTAACGCGATGTGCGTCGGTCTGATCGATCACGACAAAATCCAGCGCGGCGTAGCCAAAGGCGTCGGCAACCCGGTGTTCTACGTAGGGCCGCCAACCGGCCGCGACGGGATTCACGGCGCGACGTTCGCTTCCGAAGAACTGACGGAGGAGTCGGAAGCGAAGCGGACGGCGGTTCAGGTCGGCGATCCGTTCATGGAGAAGCTGGTCATGGAGGCGTGCCTGGAATTGATCGACACGGGCATCGTCCTTGGAATCCAGGACATGGGCGCCGCGGGGCTGACCTGCTCCAGCGCGGAGATGGCGAGCAAGGCCGGCAACGGGCTGGAGCTGTATCTGGACCAGGTGCCGCAGCGGGAGTCCGGAATGACGGCTTATGAAATGATGCTGTCGGAATCCCAGGAACGCATGCTGTTCGTCGTCGAGCCGAAGGATGAGGCGCAGGCGATGGAAATCTTCGAGCGCTGGGGCGTCATTTGTGCGAAGGTCGGCAAAGTGACGGACGACGGGCGTTTGAAGCTGTTCCATCACGGCGAACTGGTCGGCGACATGCCGGTCAAGGCGCTGGTGGACGAGTGCCCGATTTACGACAAGCCATCGACAGTACCAGCCTATTATGAGCAAAACGCAGCGGTAGACACGCTCCGGTATGAGGAAGTCACGGATTTGGGAGCGACGCTGGAGCAGGTGCTGGCATCGCCATCGGTTGCAAGCAAAGCCTGGGTTTACGACCAGTACGACTACATGGTCCGCACCAGCACGGCGGTTCGTCCGGGTTCGGACGCGGCGGTCGTAACGATTCGCGGCACCCGCAAGGGGCTGGCGATGACGACGGACTGCAACGGTCGCTTCGTGTATCTGGACCCCGAGGTCGGCGGCCGGATCGCGGTCAGCGAAGCGGCGCGGAACATCGTCTGCTCGGGCGCGGAGCCGCTGGCGATTACGGACAACCTGAACTTCGGCAGCCCGGAGAAACCGGAAATTTTCTGGCAGATGGAAAAAGCGGTCGACGGCATGGCCGAAGCGTGCCGCGTGCTGGATGCTCCGGTCATCGGCGGGAACGTCAGCTTGTACAACGAGAACGCCAAAGGCGCGATCTATCCGACGCCGGTCGTTGGTATGGTCGGTCTCGTGCACGACACGGACCACATTACGACGCAAAGCTTCAAAGCGGAGGGCGATGTGATCTTCCTGCTCGGCGAAACGAAGGCGGAGCTTGGCGGCAGCGAGTTCCAGGCCGTGGTGCACGGCCTGACGGAAGGACGTCCGCCGCAGCTGGATCTCGCTGTGGAGAAGAAGCTGCTGGATGCGGTGCTCGGCGCGATTCAAAGCGGTCTGGTCCGCTCCGCGCATGACTTGTCGGAAGGCGGCCTGGCTGTTGCGCTGGCGGAATCCTGCATCAGCGGCGGACTGGGCGCTCAGGTTGATTTTGATACTACGCTGCGTTCCGATGTGGCCTTGTTCAGTGAAACCCAGTCGCGGATTCTGCTTTCGGCTTCTCCCGATCAGGCGGACCAACTGCAAGAGTTCATCGCTTCGCGCGGTGTTCCTGTGCAGCGGATCGGCCAGGTCGGAGGCCGGGATTTGGTCATCCGCGTCGGCGGGGCTTCCGCTTTGAACAGACCGGTGGAGGGACTCAAGCGGGTCTGGGAGGACACCATTCCATGTCTGATGAAATAAGACAGCAAGAGCAAGGGCGCGGTCTTTGGACAGGCGATTATTATAACGAGGGAACGACGCGCAGCGATATTTTCGACAAGCTTAAGGAAGAATGCGGCGTTTTCGGGGTTTACGGCCATCCGGAAGCCGCCTCCCTTTCCTATTACGGTCTGCATGCGCTGCAGCACCGGGGAGAAGAGAGCGCGGGGATTTGCGTGACGGACGGTGAAGCCTTCAACTACCACCGCGGCATGGGGCTGGTCAAAGAGGTGTTCGACCGCGACAAGCTGGAATCCCTGCGGGGCGATCGCTCGATCGGCCATGTGCGGTATTCGACGAGCGGAGACAGCCGGATCACGAACGCGCAGCCTTTGATTTTTAAGTACCGCGACGGAGACCTGGCGGTAGCGACGAACGGCAACATCGTGAACGCGCCGAAGATTCGCCGCGAGCTGGAGATGAGCGGCTCGATTTTTCAAACGACGAGCGACACCGAGGTGATCGCGCATCTGATCGCGCGGTCGCCGAAGGATTTCGTCGAAGCGGCGAAGGATGCGCTACGCCGGTTGGTTGGCGGGTTCGCGTTCCTGCTGCTGACGAACGACAAGCTGCTCGTCGCCAGCGACCCGAACGGCCTGCGGCCCATCACGATGGGCCGCCTGGGCGACGCGTACCTGTTCTCTTCCGAGACCTGCGCGTTCGAGGTGGTCGGTGCGGAGACGATCCGCGACATCCAGCCGGGCGAGCTGCTCGTGTTGGACGAGAACGGGCTGCGGGAGGAGCGGTACGCCGCTCCCGAACGGAAGGCGCTGTGCGCGATGGAGTACATTTACTTCGCTCGTCCCGACAGCGATTTGAACGGCTCCAATCTGCACGCCTCGCGCAAGCGGATGGGCCAGGTGATGGCGCAGGAGTCGTTCGTCGACGCGGACGTCGTGACCGGCGTGCCCGACTCCAGCATCTCCGCCGCCATCGGCTACGCGGAGCAGACCGGCATTCCTTATGAGCTCGGTCTGATCAAAAACAAATACACCGGCCGGACGTTCATCCAGCCGAGCCAGGAGCTTCGCGAGCAGGGCGTGAAGATGAAGCTGAGCGCCGTACGCCGCGTGGTGGAAGGCAAGCGTGTCGTCATGATCGACGACTCGATCGTCCGCGGCACCACGTCCCGGCGCATCGTCAATCTGCTGCGCGAAGCGGGCGCGACCGAGGTGCATGTCCGCATCACCTCGCCGCCGTTCAAAAACCCGTGCTTCTACGGCATCGACACGCCGGATCGCGGAGAACTGATCGCCTCGTACAAATCCGTCGAGGAGATCCGCCAAGAGATCCATGCGGACTCACTGGAATTTTTGAGTCCGGAAGGGCTGATCCGCGCCGTGGGCGGCGACAACCGGGACGACTACAAGGGCGGCCTGTGCATGGCCTGCTTCGACAACGATTATCCGACGCGGACCGATTTTGACGGTGAGGAGAAGTTCGGCTGCACGTGCTGAAACGGGACGGCGGGTTCACCTCATAGGTATTTCATGAGGTGAATCTTTGGAAGAGATTAATCCCTTAGTGTGGGATTAACAGGATTTTCTCCCGTTAATTTTGCCGAGAGAGGCGAGCTTTTGGGAAATAGCTGGAATTTCTCCAGTTAAATTGGCGGTTTTCGCCTAGTTGGTGCGATTTTTGCGAAATTAGCTGGAGGTTTTCCAGCTATTTCTCCGTTTGGACTGATTCAGGCGAAATTAACGGGATTTATTCCTGTTAAATTGGCGAGTACTAAGCTGATTCATGCGGCACTAATTTGTGCGGTTTTAGTTCATATGGTGCTGATTCATGTGACACTAATTCATGCGGTGCCGATTGGCGTCGCACCAAGTTTTTTCAACTCAATAACTTTTAAGGAGAGTGTCCTTACGTGTCTGAAGCTTACAAAAACGCCGGGGTGGACATCGCGGCCGGGAATGAAGCGGTAGAGCGGATGAAGAAGCACGTCAAACGGACGTTTCGTCCGGAAGTCATGACGGATTTGGGCGGCTTCGGCGCTTTGTTCGGTTTGAACAAAGACAAATATGAGGAGCCGGTGCTCGTTTCGGGGACCGATGGCGTCGGTACCAAGCTGAAAATCGCCTTCGCGATGGACAAGCACGATACGATCGGCATCGACGCGGTGGCGATGTGCGTGAACGACATCGTCGTGCAGGGCGCGGAGCCGTTGTTTTTCCTCGATTATTTGGCCTGCGACAAAGTCGTGCCGGAAAAAATCGAGGCCATCGTCTCCGGCATCGCCGAAGGCTGCCACGAGTCGGGCTGCGCGCTGATCGGCGGCGAAACGGCGGAAATGCCGGGCATGTACGCCGAGGGCGAGTACGACATCGCCGGCTTCACCGTCGGCGTCGTCGATAAGCGCAAAATCGTAAACGGCAGCACGATCGCCGCAGGGGATACGGTGATCGGCCTCGCATCGAGCGGCGTGCACAGCAACGGCTTCTCGCTGGTGCGCAAGCTGCTGCTGGAGCAAGCCGGCTACGCGCTGCAGGACCGTTTGCCCGAGCTGGGCGACGCCGTGCTGGGCGAAGTGCTGCTGACGCCGACCAAGTTGTATGTGAAGCCGGTACTGTCCCTGCTGGAGCAGGTGCAGGTGAAGGGCATGGCTCACATTACCGGCGGCGGCTTCATCGAGAACATCCCGCGCGTTCTGCCGGAAGGCGTGAACGTCGAGATCGACTACGGTTCCTGGCCGGTTCTGCCGATTTTCTCGCTGCTGCAGGAGAAAGGCGGCGTCAGCAACCGCGACATGTTCACGACCTTCAACATGGGCGTCGGCCTTGTGATCGTCGTGGCGGAACAGGACGCCGCGGCCGCGCTGGAAGCTCTCCGTGCGGCGGGAGAAACGCCGTACGTGATCGGACGCGTGACGGAGGGCGAGCGGATCGTGACTTTTAAAGGGGCGGACGTCTAATGCCGTCCCCTTACCGGATCGCCGTATTCGCCTCCGGGCAGGGCAGCAACTTCCAGGCGCTGCTGGATGCTTCCCGCGCCGGCGGGCTTGGCGGGGCCGAAATCGTGCTGCTCGTCAGCGACAAACCGCAGGCGCCTGTTGTCGAACGCGCGCGGACCGCGGGCGTGGACGCGTTTGTGTTCCAGCCCAAGGCCTATGCGCGGCGGGAGGACTACGAAGCCGAAATTGCCGCGGAACTGGAAGAACGGCAGGTGGACCTGGTCGTTCTGGCAGGGTATATGCGGCTGCTGACCGCGGTGCTGGTCGATCGCTACGCCGGACGGATGATCAACATCCATCCCTCGCTTTTGCCGGCTTTTCCGGGAAAAGACGCGATCGGCCAGGCCCGGGAGTACGGGGTAAAAGTAACCGGCGTTACCGTTCATCTGGTCGATGGAGGCATGGACACCGGAGCGGTTGTTGCTCAAACCGCGGTGCCCTTGCTTCCCGGCGACAGGATCGAGTCGCTGGAAGAGCGGATTCACCAAGCGGAAAAAGAGCTTTATCCGCAAGTCGTTACGTGGTTTGCCGAAGGCCGAATCGCGGTGGAAGGCCGAAAAGTGACGGTTAAGTCGGTATAGGTATAACGGGCGGATTCGTGCTCGTCTCTACCCGCTTGCGATATAGCGAACTATGGGAGCCATTTTGCCTTTGCTGCGAAAGAAGTCTTTTTCAGCCGGAGTCGTGTTGTTCGTTTCGATATTTCCCGAGAAATATCGGGTCAATCATTCGCCATCATAAAGGAGGAGCCAAATCGTGGGTATCAAAAGAGCGCTGGTTAGCGTTTCGGACAAAACAGGCATCGTGGAGTTTTGCCGCGAGCTGTCAAAGCTGGGTGTGGAGATTATTTCGACAGGCGGGACCAAGAGTCTCTTGTCGAAGGAGGGGGTTCCGGTCATCGGGATTTCCGAGGTGACGGGCTTTCCGGAAATTTTGGACGGGCGCGTCAAAACCTTGCACCCCGCGGTGCACAGCGGATTGTTGGCCGTTAGGGACAGCGCGGAACATCAGGCGCAAATGAAAGAACTCGGTCTGGATTATATCGACCTGGTTGTCGTGAACCTGTATCCGTTCCAAGAGACGATCGACAAACCGGATGTCACCTACGAAGACGCCATTGAAAATATCGACATCGGCGGACCGACCATGCTTCGTTCGGCGGCCAAAAACCACGCTTTTGTCAGTGTGGTCGTGGACGCGGCCGATTACGCCAGCGTGCTGGAGGAGGTACGGACGGGCGGCGATACGACGCTGGAAACGCGCAAACGGCTCGCGGCCAAAGTCTTCCGCCATACGGCGGCTTACGACGCGCTGATCTCCGATTATTTGTCGAATGTAACCGGGGACCCGCTGCCTGAACGCTACACGGTAACCTATGAAAAGATCCAGGATCTCCGCTATGGCGAAAATCCGCATCAAAAAGCGGCGTTCTACCGCAAACCGCTGGCTGCGGCGGATACGCTGACGACGGCGGAACAGCTGCACGGCAAGGAGCTGTCCTATAATAACATCAACGATGCGAACGCCGCGCTGCAGATCGTGAAGGAATTCGAAGAGCCGGCCGTTGTCGCCGTTAAGCACATGAATCCTTGCGGCGTGGGCGTCGGCGAAAGTATCTATGAAGCTTACCGGAAAGCGTATGAAGCCGACCCGGTCTCGATTTTTGGCGGCATCGTCGCGGCGAACCGGATCGTCGATGAAGCGACGGCCCTGCTTTTGAAAGAGATTTTTCTGGAGATTATCCTGGCGCCGGGCTTCACGTCCGAAGCGCTTGAGGTACTGACCCAGAAGAAAAATATCCGCCTGCTGAAGCTGGGCAATTTGGCGGCCGGCGGCAGCCGGAGCAGCCAGTTTGTCGTCACCTCGATCGACGGCGGCATGGTCGTTCAGGAAAGCGATGTTCACTCCCTGAAAGAGAGCGATCTGCAGGTAGTTACCGACCGCAAGCCGACCGAGGAAGAGCTGAAGCAACTGCTGTTCGGCTGGAAGGTCGTTAAGCATGTGAAGTCCAACGCGATTGTGCTGGCGAAGGATGATATGACCGTCGGCGTGGGCGCCGGCCAAATGAACCGCGTCGGTTCCGCGAAAATCGCGATCGACCAGGCCGGCGACAAAGCCAAGGGCAGCGTGCTCGCTTCGGACGCGTTCTTCCCGATGGGCGATACGCTCGAACTGGCGGCGAAAGCCGGCATCACGGCGGTCATTCAGCCCGGCGGCTCGGTCCGCGACGAGGAATCCATCAAAGTGGCCAACGAACATGGCATCGCGATGGTATTCACCGGCGTAAGACACTTTAAACACTAATACTTTGGCTAAGGCCTGGACGGCAGGACCGCTGCGGCGGCCCTGCCGATTTTTTTATCGGAGACTTCGTTACCCGGGAGGTAGGAAAATGGATATTTTGGTGATTGGCGGCGGCGGACGCGAGCATGCGATCTGCTGGGCGTTGGCGAAGAGCCCGAAAGCGAGGACGATTTATTGCGCGCCGGGAAATGCGGGGATCGGACAAATTGCGGAAATCGTACCGATTCAAGTCCATGAATTTGCGCGATTGACGTCGTTCGCACGCGAGAACAAGATCGATCTGGTGGTCGTCGGACCGGATGATCCGTTGGTGGACGGGATTGTCGACGCTTTTGAAGCGGAAGGCATTCCGGTGTTCGGACCGAGAAAAAATGCGGCTTTGATCGAAGGCAGCAAAACGTTCATGAAGGATCTGTTGAAAAAATACGGCATTCCGACGGCGGCCTACGAAAAGTTTGACGATTACGGGCAGGCGCTGGCCTACTTGCGGAGTCGGCCGGTGCCGATCGTGATCAAGGCGGACGGACTCGCGGCGGGTAAAGGCGTAACCGTGGCCTTCACCCAGGAGGAGGCTGAGCAGGCTCTCCGGCAAATCATGGTCGACAAAGTTTTCGGCGAGTCCGGCAGCCAGGTCGTGATCGAGGAATTTTTGACCGGCCAGGAGATGTCGATTCTGTCGTTCGTGGACGGAGAAACGGTGCGTCCGATGGCGGCGGCCCAGGACCACAAGCAGGTGTACGACGGCGACAAAGGGCCGAACACAGGCGGGATGGGGACGTACTCCCCGCTGCCGCATATCGCCGATTCGATTATCGAGGAAGCGATCGAGACGATCATTAAGCCGACGGCCAAAGCGATGGTTCAGGAGGGCCGCCCTTTCCGCGGCGTGCTGTTCGCCGGGCTGATGATTACGTTGGACGGCAAGCCGAAGACGATCGAGTTTAACGCCCGTTTCGGCGATCCCGAAACCCAGGTCGTATTGCCGCGCCTGAAAAGCGATCTGCTGGAGATTTTCCTCGCGGCCGTGAACGGCACGCTGGCCGAGGCGGAAATCGAGTGGAGCGACGAGGCGGCGGTTTGCGTCATTCTGGCGTCGGGCGGGTATCCGGCGTCCTATCCGAAAGACCTGCCGATTACAGGGCTGGACGCCGCCGAGTCGGACGCGGCAGGCCTCGTGTTCCACGCCGGCACGGCCAAGAACGAAGCCGGCGAGTGGGTCACGAACGGCGGCCGCGTGCTCGGCGTCGTCGGGCTCGGGCGCGATATCGCCGAAGCTCGGGAGCGGGCGTACGCCTCGGCGGAAAAAATCCGCTTCGAGGGCAAGCACAACCGCACGGATATCGCCGCCAAGGCGTTGGTTTAGAGGGGTTGAAGGAAGACCGCCCGAGGGGGCGGTCTTTTTGTGTTTTGTTAGCGGGGGAATGGGGGCGGGTGCAGGGAACAGAGCGCATAGCGGGCTGGACGTTGGGGTCTTATTAAGCGAATAAGTCGGTCAACCCATGATTTCGGGGTCTCGGCAGGTAGGGGAATAAGGTCTTTTTGAACCGCTCGCGCCTAGCAAAGCTTAGGCATAACTGAAATAAGTTCGGTCCACTCTCCGGTGTATGGGATCGGCGTGCGGATGGCGTGTGGATATAGTTATGTCTGGAAACTAGCTTGCTTGTGCTCCATCTGAACCTTGAGAACATCAAATTCCTGCAAATCTGCAGGAATTTTCGACGAAACCGGTTCGTTTTTCTAAAATCGCTAAAAATACCTGCAGATTTGCATCTTTTTTCGCATCTGCTCGGAGATCGGCCTAGAATTCCTGCAGATTTGCATCTTTTTGGAGTTGGAGTGTTGGAGTGTGGGAGAGGTTGAGGTTGGAAGGGTTAGAGAGGTTAGAGAGGTTAGAGAGGTTAGAGAGGTTAGAGAGGTTGGAGAGGGTAGAGGGGGGAGAGAGGTTAGAAAGGTTTTGACAAGTTGGAGACCTAGAAAACTGGTTGAAAGCGCCGCTTGGCTTCTTGATCGCCATGGGCCCCAGACGATTTGGATCGTCCCGAAAGGCCGTTATGGATAAGAGCCGCCACTTTGGAGATGTTATCAAAGAGGAGGCGATAAGGTGAGCAATAACAACAAGAACAGGAACATGCTGCCGGTCTCGCACGAGAAGGTGGATGTTGAAGGGGTTTACGCCGATGAGACGGGCCGCGAGGAATATTTGCATAAGGGCGACGAGTTTCCCGCCGACCTGGTATTGGGCACGACCGAGTGGAAGTTGACCGAGCTGGCCCAGGTGAAGCATGCCGAAGGGCGCACCAATCCGAGGCTGACTCCGAACAAGGAATAGGAATAAGCTCTGGCGGAACGCCCCTGAATTCGCCGCCGATATTTTGGCGGCGAATTCAGGGGCGTTTTTTGCGCGATTTGCCTGCTGGAAGGGTTATCATAAATCTACCTCTTGAACCGCGGACGGTTCCGGTGTAACGTTAGAAGAATGAGAGATACGTTATGAAGCGAGGAGATAGGGATGAGCCATACGGAACAGCATACGGTAGCGATGGAGGACATCGTGCGGGCGCACCATGTTCTGAAGGAAGTCGTGCGGCGGACGCCGCTGCAGCTCGATTCGACACTGTCGGCCAAGTACGACTGCAAGGTGTACCTGAAGCGGGAGGATCTGCAGGTGGTCCGGTCGTTCAAAATTCGCGGGGCCTACAATATGATCCGCAGTTTGACCCGGGAGGAGCTGGCGAAAGGCATCGTCTGCGCAAGCGCCGGCAACCACGCGCAGGGTGTGGCGTTTTCCTGCAATGCGCTGGGCATTCAGGGGAAGATCTTTATGCCGAGCACTACGCCGAACCAGAAGATTAAGCAGGTGAAGCGTTTCGGGGGTTCCTCCGTGGAGGTGATCCTGACCGGAGACAATTACGATGATGCCTACGAAGAGGCCATGAAGGCGTGCAACGAAGGCGGAATGACGTTTATCCATCCGTTTGACGATCCGAAAATCGTCGCCGGCAACGGGACGGTCGCGATGGAGGTTATGGAGGCGCTGGATGCTCCGGCGGATTATGTCTTTGTGACGATCGGCGGCGGGGGGCTGGTTTCCGGCGTGGGGACGTACATTAAAACGGTAAGCCCGCAAACGAAGTTGATCGGGGTCGAACCTTCCGGGGCGGCTTCGATGTCGGAGTCGATCCGGCAGCAAAAGGTGGTCACGCTGGAGTCGATCGATAAGTTTGTGGACGGAGCGGCGGTTAAACGGGTAGGCGATCTGAATTTCGAGATCAGCCGGGGGTTGCTTGACGATATCGTCAAGGTTCCCGAAGGAAAGGCGTGTACGACGATTCTGGAGCTGTATAACGACAGTGCGATCGTCGTTGAGCCGGCGGGGGCGCTGCCGGTGTCGGCGCTGGACATGTACCGCGAGCAAATTCGCGGCAAGACGGTCGTCTGCATTATCAGCGGCGGCAACAATGACATCGACCGGATGCAGGAGATGAAGGAGCGCTCGCTTATTTACGAAGGGCTCAAGCATTACTTCCTCATCAATTTCCCGCAGCGGGCCGGCGCCCTGCGCGAGTTTCTGGAGCAGGTGCTCGGGCCGAACGACGATATTACCCGGTTTGAGTATACGAAAAAGCACAACAAAGAGAACGGTCCGGCGCTGGTCGGGATCGAACTGAGCGACAAGCAGGATTATCAAGCATTGGTCGAGCGGATGCAGGCGAAGGGAATCGCCTTTACCGAATTGAACCGTGATTTGAATTTGTTTAACTTGCTGATTTAATGCGAATAACGGCAGTCTATATAGATTGAACTAAAGAATTGGCGTTGGATGACGATATGAAGTGATTTTGGAGATACGTCACCGACATCCACAATGGTAGATATATCGGAGTTACATTATTAACGGGAAAATCTCCCGTTAATTCACCGCTCTTGGCGCTTCTTTCGGATTTAGCTGGAAAAACTCCATCTATTTCGCGGCCCTATTGCCGATATACACAATTTCAGGCGAATTAGCGGGAGATTCTCCAGTTAATTCGCCTTTACAGCAACATATGCACCAAATTAACAGGAAGAATTCCTTTTAATTCAATGAGCTGCAGGTGAAGAATGTGAAAAGAACTCACTCCACGCTACCTACAGTCCCATGAGACACCCAATGCGATCAAGTTGCCTGACGGAGCACAAGTAAGCAAATCAATAATTCAAACTATATAGTAAAAAGCGTATGCCCAAGGACGAGAAGTCCTGAGGGTGTACGCTTTTTTTATTTTTCCAAAGCGCCCTTTACAATCTTAATATATTAGTGTACTATTCAACTATAACACTAGTACGACGCAAAACTGACTAAGACGCAGAACCGACTAATGACGCAAAACTGACTAAGACGCAGAACCGACTAATGACGCAAAACTGACCAAGGAGTGTGGAGTCGATGAATGAGAGACGTTTAGCGGATAATGAGACGGCCGTTTTGTCCGTAGATGGCGTAAGCAAGATCATTCGAAACCGGAGAATTGTAGACCGGCTCTCTTTTGAATTGTATCCCGGCGAAATCGTCGGACTGTTGGGACCGAACGGGGCGGGGAAGACGACGACGATCCGGATGATCGTCGGACTGATTTCCATGAGCGAAGGCGATGTGCGGGTAAAAGAGAAGAGCATCCGCCGCGATTTTGCCAAGGCGATTGCCCATATCGGAGGAATCATCGAGAATCCGGAGTTCTATCCGTATATGACCGGGTACGATAATCTGAAGCAGTACCAGCGGATGACGGAAGGGATTACGGAGGAGCGAATCCAGACGGTGACCAGGCTTGTCGGGCTGGAAGGCGCGATGAATAAGCGGGTGAAGGCATACTCCCTCGGGATGCGGCAGAGACTCGGCATCGCCCAGGCCCTGCTGCATGAGCCTTCCATTCTGATCCTGGATGAGCCGACAAACGGACTCGATCCCGCGGGGATCCGGGAAATGCGCGATTATTTGAAGAAGATTGCGGCGGAGGAGGGGATCTCGATCCTGGTGTCCAGCCATCTGCTGTCGGAGATGGAGCTGATGTGCAGCCGCGTGGTCGTGATCCAGGAGGGGAGATTCGTTACGGAAAGAGCGCTCGGCTCGGCGGCCGACGTGGACAACGCAGGCCGGGTTCAGGTGATATTCCGGGTCAACGACGCGTTGAAGGCTCAGGCAAGGCTGGCGCGGATGGAGGAAATTACAATTCTCCGCGTGTCGGAGGAACAGCGGCAGGTGGCGGTCGCGGTGCGCGACGCGTATATTCCGAGAGTGGTCGGCGCTTTGGGGGCGGAAGGGATCGAATTATACCGGATTGAGGAGATCAAGGAATCGCTGGAAGATGAGTTCTTGAAGTGGACGGGAGGGAACCGGATTGCGTAGTTTCGGGAAGTTGCTGACAAATGAATGGTTAAAGCTGTACAAAAAGCGCAGCTTTTTTGTTCCTTATGCCGTACTCGCGGCCATGGTGCTGTTCATCGTCTATCTGTTCAAATCCATGGGTGCGAATGAGGGAGGCATGCTGTCCGGATACGAGTTCTCGGCATGGTTGTTCAATAAGAACGGGACAGGACAGATGCTCACCTTCATGGCGATCATCGGTTCGGCCGGCATTCTCGCCAAGGAGCACAGCTTGGGGACGATCAAGCTGCTGCTGATCCGGGGACAGGGCCGGAGCAAGATACTGGCTTCGAAATATGTAACCGTTCTGCTGTATAGCTTGACCTTGTCCCTGGTTACTTTGTTCGTCGGCATTGCCGCGGGCGGAGCGGCCTTCGGGTTTCAGGGCGTAGAAACGGGACTGGTCGGAGCCCTCGCGGCCGCCGGAATTCATTATGCCTATATGATCGTTTATGTAACGATCACCTTCCTGCTTGGGGTGCTGACCCGCTCGGCCGGAGCCTCCATCGGTATCGGAATGATGATCGTGCTGATGGAAGGTCTGGTGGTGCAGCTCCTGTCGAGGTACGCGTTTACCAAATACCTGCTGTTTACCCATGCGGATTTGTCGGTGTATCTGAACGGGGGAACTCCTCCGGTGCAAGGAGTCACCTTACCTTTTTCGCTGGGGGTTATCTTCGTCTATCTGGCCTTGTTTCTTGGAGCAAGCTTTGTTACGTTTAAAAAACGGGATGTTGCCTGATGCTGATCCGGCATCGGCATCCCTCTACGGCCGGAAATATGGGAGGCCTGAATACCGGCGGAAAGGATGGGGCCGATTGTGACAATGGAATTCGACAATAATCTGCCGATTTATATACAAATCATGAATTACATCAAACGGGAGATCGTAACCGGCCGGCTAAAGGCCGGGGATAAAATCCCTTCGGTTCGTGAACTTGCGGCCGAGCTGCAAATCAATCCGAATACGGTACAGAGGACGTTTCAGGAATTGGAGCGTGAAGAAATCGTGGAAACCAAACGGGGTCTAGGGAGATATGTAACCAGTGAGGAAGGTAAGATTATGACGATCAAAAAAGAGATGGCCGGCGACCTGCTGGACCGGTTCATTCACGGGATGCAGGAGCTTGGCTTCACCAATCGGGATATTGCGGCGATCGTTGCGGAAGCGGTCGATGCCGAGGAAAGACGATAACGGGCAAGTCAAAAGGAGATACAGAACATGGTGGAAAATCTGCTGCAGTTTGAAGGAGTGTCCAAGTCTTACCGCTCAAAGCCGGCGCTCAAAAACGTGTCCTTTACCGTTGGGCCGGGAAAAATCATCGGCCTGCTCGGGACCAACGGAAGCGGGAAGAGTACGTTGATGAAGATCGCCGCGGGCCTGATTCCCGCATCGGCCGGGAAGGTGACCGTATCGGGCGAGCCGGTGGGCCTGGCAAGCAAGGCGGTCGTCTCTTTTATGCCAGACCGTCCCTTATCGGAGCCCTGGATGCGGGTACGGGATGCGGTGGCCTTTTACCGCGATTTTTACCAGGATTTCGATGAGGAGAAGGCGCGGAAAATGCTGGAGTTTATGCACCTGGAGGAACGGGACAAAGTCAATTCACTGTCCAAAGGGATGAATGAACGGCTGCAGCTTACGCTCACCCTGTCCCGCAGAGCCAAGCTCTACCTGATGGACGAACCGATCGGAGGGGTCGATCCGGTAGCGCGCACGAAGATTTTGGACGCGATCGTCGAGTTTTACAGCGAAGATAGCAGCCTGCTGATTTCCACCCACCTGGTGCGGGATATCGAACGGATTTTTGATGAGGTGATGTTTATCCGGGATGGGGAGATCGTGCTGCAGGAAGATGTGGAAGACTTGAGGCTCAAGCACGGGAAAAGTGTGGACGACATGTTTAAAGAGGTGTTTGCGGAATGATGAAGCTGCTGAAATACGACTGGAAACGCAATGCCAATACCTTCTCGGGTTTGCTGGCGGTACTGGTCCTTGTTCAAATCATCCTGTCGATGATCGGAAAAGTCAGGGGCTGGGATGAGAGTGTGATCGTAGTTTCTTCCTTTATTTTTTATGTAACCGCGGGCATTATCACAATGATCCTGGTTTGTAAAACGTTCGAATCGAATATCAAAGCTTACCATCGCAGGCTTTTGCCGGTTCATCCGGCCTGGACCGTGCTCTCCTCGTTGCTGCTTGGTGTGCTGACGGCGGCTGTGGTTGCCGCTGTTGCGCTCGTACACGCGTTTATATATTTCAACAATCACCATATTTCCTATCACAATTTCATGGGGTCGGGAAGCCGAGGCCTAATGGACTTGTTCCTGATCGCTTTGACTGCGGCATGGGGGTACATTTTACTGCTGCTGATCATTTTTGCGGCGACTACGATCGGTGCGAGCATCAGTATACGGGGAAAAGCGGGAACCTGGATCTCCATCCTTTCCTTCTTCATGATCAGCAGCGTGATGGGGTGGCTGGAGGGGCTGCTGTTCGGGGACAACGACCCTCCAAGGTTGCGGATCGGGGTTTTTCATCTCGGCGCCGGTGCGGATGCCTCGGGGGCTCAGGCTACGGGCGGCATTGAATTTCTGAGCTTTGCTCCTTTCCTGTACGAAGCCGCTTTTGCGGGAGTAATGTTCTACGCCATGACTTATTTGCTGCGCAAGAAAATGGAAATTTAAAAAACCACGGGAGATGTAAATTATGAAAATGAGTTTGAAAAAGACGGCCACCGCTATTTTTTCCGCGATTGTGGCTTGCTCGCTGCTTCTGGTACCCACAAGCGCCTCGGCGGCTGCCTCCGGGAGCCAGAAGCAATGGCTGCAGCAAAACGCGCATAAGCTGAACTCGCTGGAGTCCGAGGATTATAGCGATCTCGCCTTTTTAAAGCCGCTGCTGAAGGACAAAACCGTTGTCAGCCTCGGGGAAAATTATCACCGTGTGGCCGAGTACAGCAGTGTAAAAACAAGGCTGATTAAATTTTTACACGAAGAGATGGGCTTTGATGTGATCGCTTTTGAATCGGGAATGGGGGATGCGGCCGCCGTGTTTGAAACCCGGGATTACCTTACTCCGGAGGAGATGATGGGGGGTTCGATCCATGGGGCCTGGCATTCCAGCGAAACCCTGGAGCTGTTCAATTATATCAAGGAGCAGGGAAAGGGCGACGATCCCCTGTATCTGGCGGGGTATGACAATCAATTTACGAGCTATTATCTGACCCAGTTTATTGGCGGAGTGATCGGCAAACTGGATCTTGATAAAGGGAAAGCTTTCGCACAAATGGAGTTCCAGGCGATTGCTGACTGGTATGGGGTGGTTAACAAATACCCGATGTTCAGTAAGGATCCGGTTTATAGAAAAGAAATAAGGGCCGTGATCGACAAATATGTGCCGCAATATCAGGAAACCATCAAATATGTGGAGGAGCATCGTGCCGAGATCAAAGCGGTTGTTCCTAATCAACCCCATATCGATGAAATTATTCTCAAGGCCTTGAAAGATCATGTCGCCTTTCTCGAGAGCGGGTTGAAGGACGTCAAGGATGGCTATTCCTCCCGCGACCGGTTGATGACGGAGAATCTGGAATGGGTGATGAAGACGCTGTACCCGGGAAAAAAGGTGATTTTGTGGGCCCATAATGACCATTTGGCCAAAAACACTTCGAAAATGCGGGTTAAGGACGAAAGCGGAAAATGGATATACAGCTTTACAAGCATGGGCGAGCTGATGCACCGCAAATTGAAAGATAAAATGTATGTGATCGGGCTGTATATGAACCGTGGTTCTTCGGTGACACTCGATTCGGGTAAGCCGTTTACGATCAAGCCGGCAACAAAAGGAAGTCTCGAGCACTTGATTATGCAGAGCGGTTACGCGAATTCCTTTATCGATTTGAGCAAGCATAAAGTGCAGAATGCGCAAAATGCCTGGATGTTCCGGCCGATCTACGCTTCCGAGGACGGGCTGACCACGTATCAGGTTCTGCCGAATGTCATGCGGTTCATACCGAAGGAGCAGTACGACGGAATTATCGTCATCGATAAAGTGAAGGCCCCCACCCCGCTCAAACCGGCGGGGAAATGAAGCGGGGCGTTTAAAAAGGCATAAGTAAAAGGGCCGGGAGCGTCAGTATTTCCATGACGTTCCGGCCCTTATTTAGTTATGCTTTCGGCCTGCGACCGAAAATGAATTTCTGTCCGAGAATGCCGACGACGAAGATGATCAGACTATCCCAAGGCGATACGGTAAACGAGGGCATGATGCGGCCCAAGAATACGCCGACGGTGATGATCCCCACCGCGATGGCAAGATAAGTGCCGAGTGTCTTGATATCAAACTTGCGGGGAGGCGTCTGGGACGCTTCCTCTTTGTTTTTACGGGAACCCGGGCCAAGAAAACGGATGACCAATTCGACCAGGACGATCGAAAGCCCCGCGATCAACAGCAGCGACGCGCTGCTGATGAGGGTATACTCCAGCTCCCCGCCAAACCATTTGCTGAAGAAGCCTGTAATCATGTAAATGAAGAATACCCAAGTCAGTGCCACCCAGGGAATCATCGTGTAATACATAATTTTTTCTTTCGTACTGCGAGGCTTGCGCATGTTGACGTCATCCACGACCTGTTCGCAGTATGCTTTTGCATCTGGGCCATAGAGTTGTTCCGCGGAAATGCCTTTAGACTGGTTTTTGACGATTTCCCTTGCTAATCCAAGCAGTACCTCTTCCCCTTTGGCCTCGGTCAAGGAACTTCCGCCGGATCGGATGTACTTCACCATTTCCCCGAAGTAGGCTTCATTTTCCGGAGTCATTTGTTGTCTCAGCGTCTTCGTTTCATGAATCATTTCATGAATATACAAGGGCTTCCTCTCCTCCCATGCTGTCCATTTCTCTAATTTCTCCCATTATGCATTTAAATTTCCGGTTTTCCCCAGTCTTGTACGGCAAAAGTATAGCGCAAATTTTGTCATGGATGCAAGGGCCTTCCGATGTGACCTGACTGATGAGACTGGAGAATCAACAGAAGAGATCGCTAGGTTTGACGTTTTGGTGAAGCGGGAATAAAAAAACGCTCCCTACGCCGAAACTACAGCAAAAAGGTAAAGGAGGCAGGAAGGATGGACAAGTTTGAATCGGAGCTGACGCGCCGTTACTTATTAAACAGCCAATCCAGAGGCAGCTTGGAAGAAGTCGTAAGTGAGGATGAAAGTCTGGATTTGGTCGTGGATGCGCAAACGGCCGGGCAGGAGGGCAAGGGAGACGACTTTTCCGACCGGTGGGAAGGGAAGGATGAGACCCGCGACTTTTTCCTGCAGTCTTATTACCAGTAGCAAAAAGCGATTGACACCGGTTTTCCCCGATGCTAAGATAAGTTTATTATTCATATTAAACTTATCGGAATAATTTAATTTGAATTCATCGGCAGGGGGAATCGCAATGGAACGGCAAATCAGCATACCGTATGGAGAAGAACGGATTGCGGCAAGCGTGCACTACGCGGAGGCGAAGGTACAGGGCAGCCGCTGCAAAGAACGCGTTCCGCTTGTGGTTATCTGTCATGGCTTTGTCGGCAGCCGGATCGGCGTTGACCGCCTCTTCGTCAAGACGGCCCGTTCCTTGGCGGAAGCGGGATTTCTGGTCGTCCGTTTCGATCATGTCGGATGCGGCGAGAGCAGCGGGGAGTACGGAAGCGAAGGCGTTGATTCCCTGATCGCCCAGACGCGGGCCGTATTGGATTACGCGTTTGGGCTGGGGGATATCGACCCGACCCGCGTATCCTTAATCGGACACAGCCTGGGAGGCATGATCGCGCTGCTTACGGCGGTTCGGGACCGGCGGGTCAAGAATCTGATTCTTTGGTCTGCCGTCGGTTATCCATTCAACGATATCGTCAACATCACCGGGCGCAAAGTGTATGATCGGGCAATCGAGCATGGCTCGGCGGATTATCTGGGCTACGCGCTGACCCCGGCCTTCTTCAATTCTCTGGGCGCGTACCAGCCGATGCAGGAAGCGATGAAGTTCACCGGCGATGTGTTGGTCGTCCATGGGACGAGCGACGATGTCATCCCTGCCGATTACGCGTTTTTGTATCAGAAAGTGTTTTGGATGCGTATGGAAGGACGCTGCGATAAGGAAATTATTTTTCAGGCGGATCATACGTACTCTTCCGGCGAGACCCGGGAGCCCTTGATCCGCAAGACCCGCGATTGGCTGAGCGGACGGGAAGCCGAGCAGAACGAATGGAAGCACTGGATGATCTGAAGATAAAAACTAGGATGGCTGCAAATACAGGCTGAACCCATCTCCTTTTTCCGTAAAAGTGGTAAATAACTTCCTTTCGGGATAAAATGAAATTAAAGCGAAAGGCTTTGTTACGGGAGGTAGAGAGATGGTTCAGCCTGCATTGTTTGTAGCCCACGGGTCGCCGACCCTGGCGATCGAGGAGAATGATTATACGAAGTTTCTCAGACGGCTGGGGCAGGAGATGCTGGATCGGCCGCGGGCCGCGGTGATTTTCTCGGCGCATTGGGAATCGCCGGTCCAACTCGTAAGCGCGGACGATCGTCATCAGACGATGCATGATTACTACGGGTTTCCGGAGGAGATGTACCGGATCCGTTACCCCGCGGCGGGCGATCCTCTGCTTGCCGATGAGATCATATCCAGGTTTAAAGCGGGGAACCTGCCCTCCCGGACCGTAGAGGGGCGGGGGCTGGACCATGGGGCCTGGGTCGTGCTGAGGGCGATGTTCCCGGAAGGGGATATCCCGGTTGTCGAGCTTTCCGTAGACGCGAAGCGTTCTCCCGCGGAGCAATATGCGATCGGTAAAATGCTGGGGGAGCTCCGCAGCGACAATGTGCTGATCATCGGAAGCGGCGGGTTGGTGCACAATTTGCGGCGAATCGCCGGCGAAGGAACGGATCCAGCGGCGTGGGCGGTTCTATTTGACGATTGGATCGGAGAACAGCTGGTCTCATGGAATCTCCGCAGCCTGTTCGAGTACGACAAAAAGGCCCCCCATGCCAAGGAAGCCGTGCCTACTTACGCGACGGAACACTTCGCTCCTTTACTGTACGCGATGGGGGCTGCCGATTCCGACCGCCAGGCCGTCAAGCTGTTCCAGGACTACCAATACGGCAGCCTCAGCCTGAACTGCTGGATGTTCGGCAACCGGCCGGACCGCTGACCGATTGCCGCGAAATTCGGGGGCCGGCCGGAATTACCTGGCTCCCGAAAGATGGCCATAATCCCGATTGCGCCCCAAACGGCGGCGCAGAAACGGTGTGACGTAGTGGTCGAGGCCGATTCTTCCCGCGTTGTATCCGGCGACGACAATAAAGATCTGCAGCAACACCAGCTGCGGGTTGGTGCTTACCGTGCCCGAGAACAGGAAAGCGAAATTCATGATCATCCCGAACAAGGCCGCTTCCCATGTCAATAACCCCAGAATGAGGCCCACACCTACCAGAATTTCTCCCCAGGGAACGAGGACGTTAAACAGTCCTACTCCCGGAAGCGCAAAGCTCTCCAGGAAGGATGCCCACCAGCTCTGAACGGCGGGGTGCTCGCCGCCGCTTTTTTCGATGGCCGCGCGCAAAAATCCACCGGCATCAAAACCTCCCGTTATTTTTCCCCACCCTGAAGTCAGCCATTGATATCCGACATAAATCCGGACCAGAGTCAAAAGCCAAGCAGCCACCGGGCTGTTTCTTAACCAATTCACAACCATAAAGTCCCCTCCTTTTCCCCTAATTAAACCCGATATTTAAAATTTTAACAATAAGTAAAAACGGCAGGGGGAGGTTAAAATTCTTTTCGCTCCGACTTTGTTCGACGTATAATAGAACTTATTACATATTTTGACGGAGGAATCATGAATTTAAACCTGATAAGGAACAGTTTTGTTCTCCTGCTGTTGTCGATTTGTCTGATCGCCCTGCCAGCCTGCGGAACCGCCAAAAATCCCCCCGCCGCGGAAGAACCCGCGGTTGAAACTATTACGGTGGAAGAAGAGCCTCCCGTTTCCGAGGAACGGCCTGCGGCCGCCTACACGGCACCGTTGACGGGGATGCCGCTCAACGAGCCGTTAACCCGGCGTCCGCTGGCGGTCATGGTCAATAATGCGCCCGCGGCCAGGCCGCAATCGGGACTCGGCGGCGCCGATATCGTATATGAAGTGCTGGCCGAAGGCGGCGTCACCCGGCTCGTCTCGATCTTCCACAGCCGGGCGGATGAAGCCAAAATCGGGCCGATCCGCAGCATCCGCCCGTATATGATCGAGCTGGGCGAGAGCTACCACGGGGTGCTGGTCCACGCCGGCGCGAGCAATGACGCTTACGCGATTTTGCAGCGGCAGAAGAAGGAAGATCTCGACGAGATTACGAATGCGGGTGCTTATTTCTGGCGGGACAAGTCGCGAAAGGCTCCGCACAATCTGTACTCCAACGTGGAGAAGCTTCTGGAAGGGGCGGCTAAGCGCAAGTACAAGACCGAAGACACCTCCGTTCCGACATACAGCTTCCTTAAAGAGGGCGACCTTGTCGCGGGCGATTCCGCAAACTCGGTCGAGATCAAGTTCCAACTGAATAACTATAAAGTTACATATAAATACGATGCGGCGACCCAGCTATATCAGCGTTACGTCAACGGAAGCCCGCATAACGACCGGGAAACGGGAGAAATCCTGACCGCAGCGAACGTAGTCGTTCTCAGCGCGGATCACAAAGTGCTGGATGACGTGGGACGGTTGTCCGTCGATTTGGAGCTGGGAGGACAGGCCGTGCTGTTTCAGCGCGGGAAAATGATTCGGGGGCAGTGGATTCACCGGCCGGACGATGTCATCCGATTCGTGAAGGACAATCAGGAGGTTCCGTTTGCGCCGGGGACGACCTATTTCAATGTGGTGCCGAATCAGCCGGATTTCGACAGTCATCTTAAGGTGGAGTAGGGTGCGTGATATCCGGAATTTTGCAGGTTATGGCTGATTTTGGAACAGGAAGGATAAGAATGGGGATTGTTGGGTAAATATAAGCGAATGAAGATGAAATGTTTGCGACAAAATTTACTATAGCCGTATCAGTTGTGATAATATATTCAAGTGTGTTAAGGGATTGTTTCAGGAGTGTAAAAATTACACAAAAGAGAAAAGGGGAACCCAAATGCGAGTGAAGAAAAAGGATATCTTTTTCCAAACTTTGGAGAACATGGCCGATACGATCGTGCACTCGGCGGATTATTTCGCCCAACAGGTGTCGGACTTTAAGGATGTTGAGCAATTTGCCAAGCAAATGAAAGAATTCGAATCCAAATGCGACGGCTACACACATACGATTATTGTCGAACTGAACAAGACGTTTATTACCCCCATTGAACGCGACGATATCATGAACCTGACGACGAAGCTGGACGACGTGATTGACGGTCTGGAGGCGACGACATCCCGGTTCTTTATGTACCATTTGAGCCAGCCTGACGAGTATATTATTCAATTTGCGGAAATGCTCCGCAATTCGGCTTATGAGATTCAAAAGGCGATTCATCTGCTGTCGCAGAAGAAGCTGCTGGCCATCCGCGAGCATACGATCCGTTTGAACGATCTGGAGAACCAGGGCGACGAATTGCTGCGGATCTGTATCAAAGAACTGTTTGCGAAAGTCTCGGATCCGATCGAATTAATCAAGAAAAAAGAGATCTACGAACGCCTGGAAACGACCACGGATGCCTGCGAGCATGTGGCGAATATGCTGGAATCCATCATTATGCGCAATTCATAAGAAGCTTTGGTTTTACAATCGATTTTCGGGAGGTTGGAATTGCGCGGATTTACATAGAGAAACCAAGGTCTGTGCAAATAAGATATGGATACGAGTCTACTTATTATTGTCATCGTTATCATACTGGCGCTGGCGTTTGACTTCATCAACGGCTTTCACGATACGGCAAATGCGATTGCGACCTCTGTCTCCACCCGGGCGCTGAAGCCGCGGACGGCGATTATGCTGGCGGCCGTCATGAACTTCTTGGGAGCGATTATGTTCACCGGGGTAGCCAAGACAATCGGCGGTAGCGTGGCGGATCCCGCCAAGCTGGATAACGGGTTGGAGGTGCTGATCGCTACGCTGCTGGCGGCGATTATCTGGAACCTCATCACCTGGTGGTTCGGGATTCCGTCTTCTTCCTCGCACGCTTTGATCGGCGCCCTTGCCGGAGCGGTGTTTGTGGGAGCCGGCTCGGAGAAGCTGAATTGGAGCGGTTTCCGGACCATTATTGAAGGCCTGCTGCTATCGCCGGTAATCGCGTTTGTTGTCGGCTACATCATTATGATGCTTTTGAAATGGATTTTTGCGAAACGCAGTCCTCACACGGTCAATAAAGGCTTTCGGACGATGCAAATCGTGACGGCGGCGATTCAAAGCTTCACCCACGGGACGAATGACGCCCAAAAGGCGATGGGGATTATCACCTTCGCGCTCGTTACCGCCGAATATCAGAACCATATGGAGGTTCCACTGTGGGTCAAGCTTTCGGCGGCCACGGCCATGGCGCTGGGAACTTCCATCGGCGGCTGGAAGATCATCAAGACGATGGGCACGAAGATTTTCAAAATCGAGCCGATCAACGGATTCGCCGCGGACATCACGGGCGCTTCGGTTATCTTTAGCGCGACGATGCTTCATCTGCCGGTCAGCACCACGCACGCTATTACCTCGGCAATCCTGGGCGTCGGCTCGGCCAAGCGCTTCTCCGCGGTCCGCTGGTCGCTGGCGGGACGAATCGTCATCGCCTGGTTCATTACGATTCCGATCGTGGCCGTGCTTTCCGGATTGATTTATAAGCTGCTGTTTTAACGGCTTGTTCCATAAAAAAGATCAAGAAAAGCCAATCTGTCCAGGTTGGCTTTTCTCTGTATTCAAGCGGATGAGGGAGGGGGGAGCGTTTTGATACGAGTCATGGGCATTACACGGGATCATCGGGTGGAGAGAGGGCTGTCGCTGGAGGACACCCAAAGCCCGAATTATGTATGGAGTTGGGTGGATTTTAACGCGCCGTCTCCGGAGGAGTCGGAAAAGCTGGATACGTTCTTTCACTTTCATCCCTTGGCGATCGAGGACTGCCTTCACGTGCTGCAGCGCCCGAAAATGGATCATTATGAGGACATGCAATTTCTTGTGCTGCACGCGCTCGATCCCGATACGCTCGGGACGGTGGAAGTGAACTTGTTCCTCGGCGGCAACTGTCTCGTGTCGTTCCACCAGCGCGCTATTAAAGAGATCGATGAAGTGTGGGAGAAGATGGACAGCCGGCTGGCGCATCGAAAAAAATGGGACCGCGGGATTTACGCGGCCGCCTACATGATCATCGATGCGCTGGTGGACCAGTATTTTCCCTGCGTTTACGCCGTGGAGGACGAGCTGGATGAATTGGAGAACCGGGGGAGCAGCGAATCCGTAGAGTTGCTGATGAATCAAGTGTTCGACTTACGAGGCCGGCTGCTCAAGCTGAGGAGGACGATCGTGCCGATGCGGGACCTGATGTACCGGATTTTGAACTCCGAGCATATCCAGGGAGAACGGGAACCGCGCGCTTATTTCGCCGATATTTACGATCACCTGTTGAAGCTGTCGGATATGATCGAAACCGACCGGGAAATGACCGCAGATTTGAGGGATTCTTACATCTCTTTGAATTCGAACCGGATGAACGGCATTATGAAGACGCTGACCGTGATCACCACCGTGTTTATGCCGCTAACGCTCATCGTCGGCATCTATGGCATGAACTTCGCTTACATGCCCGAACTGCAATGGCGTTACGGCTACTTTGCCGTTTTGGGCCTGATGGTGATGCTGGCCGTCTGGATGATTCTCGCCTTCCACAAACGCGGCTGGTTCAAATAAAGGAAAGCGCCGCCTGCGGTTAGCGGCGGCGTTTTCCGGTTTTTTTACGGCCGCGGGAGCTTGGCGCTCTTTTACGGCTTTTCTTGCTGCGGCTCTTTCGGCGGGTCGGCTTGTATTCATCAAGCCCGCCCCCTCCGCCCTTGGAGCCCTTAAGCCCCGGCAGGAGGCCGGTAAACAATTTGGCCATGGGAGCGAACTGCTGCACCGTCTGCATGACCTTCTGAACTTTGCCCATCGTGGCGACGATGCCCTCGATGCCGCCCAGTTTTTCGATGATCCCTTTGAGATCGCCCAAATTGGGTATGGAGAAGCCTCCGGACGATTTGGAGGCCGATTCGGCCGCCGCGGGCAGCGCTTGGACCGGGCTGGCCGATCCGGAAGACAAGGGCACCAGCGCCGAGGACTCGGCTTTGACCGGCGGCTCGGCTTCTTCATAAGGATTGATTCCTGGATAAAACGAGGTATAAGGGGAATAGGTTGGCGGCGTCGCACTCCGACGGGGAGGTTGATAATGTGGCATGATATCACTTTCCTTTTTGAGAAAATGGAATTGTTTTTTTGCCCGTGAATTCCACTGATTTAGGCGTTTGTATAGTACACTGTATGATCCCCGGGGCAAATGCGTATAGACGAATGTCCCGGGGGAGCAAGACCACGCCGGATTTGGGCGTTCTTTCTGTGATGCGTGAAACCGTTAATGCTTGAAAAGGGATACTCCGCTCGGGTACAATGGGATTGTGGTTAAGTAACGGTAGGGGATGATTATCTAGTGCAGCTCAAGAAATTGAACGATAAAACGATTGATCAATTATTTGAAGCGATTCTTACATTGAAGAACATCGAGGAATGTTATATCTTTTTTGACGATTTATGCACGGTCAACGAAATACAATCTTTATCCCAGCGTCTGGAAGTGGCAAGAATGCTCGGCAAGGGAAATACGTACAACCAGATCGAAGCGGAGACCGGCGCCAGCACCGCTACGATTTCCCGGGTCAAGCGCTGTCTGAATTACGGAAACGACGGCTACAAGATGACGTTGGACCGTTTGGGGCGCTAAGATGGGGGACAAGCCACGTCAGGCTGGTGTGCTGGTCATCAGCCATGGTTCTCCCGACCCGCGTTGGGTTGAATTGGTTGATGAGGCCGTCGCAGCCGCGGCGGCCGGGCTGCCGGACGGACTGCCGATCGAGGCCTCTTTTCTCGAAACGGTGGAAGGACGGCTGATCCAGAATGGCATCGACCGGCTGGAGGCGCAAGGAGTCACGGATTTAATCGTCCTTCCACTGTTCGTATCGTCCGGAAGCACGCATATCGATGAAATAGCTTATGCCTTAGGTGTGAAGAACACGCCGGAGAAGGAGACCGACATGGAAAGTCTCCGCTGCTCCGCACGCGTGTTTTTTGGCGATCCGATCGACGACGATCCGGTCATTGCCGAACTGGTCTGGGAAAAGGTCAAGCCGCTGTCTACGGACCCCGCACGGGAGGTCCTGCTTCTGGTCGGCCACGGCAGCATCCACGACGGCTTCCGGCAGCGCTGGGAGCAAGGGATTTCGTCGCTGGCGCTTCACACCGGCGAGGTTAGCGGGTTGGCCCATGCTGACTACGCGCTCCTCAATCCGGACAGCGTCCGCCGGAAGGTCGGCTACTGGAGCGAGGAACGCGGCTTCACGGTCCTTGTGGCTCCGTTGTTCCTGAGCGCGGGCTATTTTACGAAGACGGCGATTCCGTCACGGCTCGCCGGACTGACTTTCCGCTACTCGGGGGATGCCCTTCTGCCCCATCCCTTATTATCCCGCTGGATGTTAGGGCAAATATTGAATATAATGGGATCATTGGAGAGATAGCCTGCGGCATGGCTTTTTTGTCGACCGATCCCTATTTCCTGGGAAAAGGCTCTCCTTTGGGTAGGAGCCTTCTTTCATTTGGCTTCGGATGGGGTATACTTCAATCATAGGAGCCGAAATTGGCATGGCTGGCCGGAAGGTGCAATACAAGACGACAAATAGGTGGAGTTCATGGCATGAAAAGAGCTAGGTTAATATATAATCCGACATCCGGGCGTGAAGAAATGAGGCGTCTGCTTCCCGATGTGCTGGACCGGCTGGATCTGGCCGGAATCGAAACCTCCTGTCACGCGACGACGGGAGAAGGGGATGCCGCGCGCGAAGCCGCGGAGGCCTGTGCCCGCGGATACGACATTATCATCGCGGCCGGCGGGGACGGGACGCTCAACGAGGTCGTCAACGGCATGGCCGGGCAGGCGGGGAAGGAATTTTTGCCGCCGCTCGGTATTTTTCCGCTCGGCACGACGAACGACTTCGCCCGGGCGATGAAGATCCCGAAGCGCTGGGAAGAGTACTGCGACCTGGTGATCGAGAACAAAACCCGGCCGATCGACATCGGCAAGGTGAACGGGCGGCACTTCATCAACATCGCGGGCGGGGGCTCCCTGACCGAGTTGACGTATGAAGTGCCCAGCAAGCTGAAGACGCTGATCGGCCAGCTGGCTTATTATATGAAGGGCATCGAGAAGATGGCCAGCCTGTCGCCGACCCAACTCATCATCAACGCCGAGGGGCATGAGGTGATGGAGGGCGAATTCATGCTGTTCCTGATCGCGAACAGCAATTCGGTCGGCGGCTTCGAGAAGCTCGCCCCCGGCGCGGAGATCGACGACGGCATGCTCGACGTCATCGCCGTGCGCAAATGCAACCTGGCGGAGTTCATCCGCCTGGTCACGATGGCGCTGCGCGGCGATCACTTCAACGACCCGCACGTCGTCTATTTCAAGACGAGGCGGATGGAAGTGACCTCGCCGGGCAACGTGCTGCTCAACCTGGACGGCGAGCTCGGCGGCGAACTGCCCGGCGTGTTCGAGATCCTGCCGCAGCACTTGCGGATTTTTGCGTAGGCTGCGGGAGCTGTGTGGCCGAGGGCCCGTGGGCCCGGGGCTGCCTTATAACTCCAGCCCCTCCGGGGCGATTAACTGGAATTTCTCCAGTTAATTTTCGAGTTACAGGGGCAGGGGAGCGAATTAAATGGAGAACTTACCGCTAAATGAGGCCGAAACGCGCAAAA
The DNA here is from genome assembly GCF_008084145.1 of Paenibacillus faecis. Classification (GTDB taxonomy): domain Bacteria; phylum Bacillota; class Bacilli; order Paenibacillales; family Paenibacillaceae; genus Fontibacillus; species Fontibacillus faecis. The sequence goes on from NZ_VSDO01000005.1 coordinate 143,226, forward strand.
GTGCTATTTTCCCAAAAAATAGAGGTAGTTTTTCCAGTTAATTGTGTGGAAGAGGCGATAAAGCGGGAATTTAGCGGTATAAAATCCTGTTATTTTGAACAGAACATGACGAGTGTTGGAGAATCCCCTGCCCGGCGGCGGCGGGGGTTTTGTGTGGATGGAAGCGGTTGGATGCAGGGATGGCGTGATTGCGGGCGGAGGATGGCCCTGCGTGATCCGTGCAGCTGAAACGGCCATGATCCGTTTGCGGTAAGTGTGTCAGGTGATTAGACGAGGTAAATCGCGCGAAGCGAGGCGGCTCGCGAATGCAGGAATAGAAGCGGAAATGAGGCATGGAGCATGAAGAAACAGCAGAGGCAGCGTGGGACGCAAAATGGGCAAGGGAAGCGCAGCGAAGCCAGGGAGAGCGGGGCCAAGGTAAAGGGCGCTGGCGGTGTAAATGGTCCAGGGCCGGGGCTGAACCAAGGCCGGGAAACCGGGGCTAAGCGGGGCGGCCGGGGGCGCAGTGCCGGGAACGCGGGGGCGGCTGCTGCGGCGATCGCCGGGCTTCCTGTGGCCAAAAACGACGAGACCGTCATCGACATCATCGGCATGAACCATGACGGGGAGGGTGTGGGCCGCGCGGAGGGGTATACGCTTTTTGTGCAGGGAGCGCTGCCCGGCGAGCAGGTCCGGGTCAAGGTGCTCAAGACCAAAAAGCAGTACGGCTACGCCAAGCTGCTGGACGTGCTGACGCCGAGCCCGGACCGCGTGGCTGCGCCCTGCCCGATCTACGACCAGTGCGGCGGCTGCCAGCTGCAGCACTGGAGCTACGCCGGGCAGCTCGCCTGGAAGCGGCAGCACGTGGTCGATGCGCTGGAGCGCATCGGCAAGCTGCGCGTGGCGGGCGAGGCCCGCGGCGGCGATGCGGGCGGCGCCGGTGCGGCGACTGGCGCGGGCGCGGAGGCGGGGGCGCCGCCAGTGGCCGGGGACGCCGGCGGCGCCGGTGCGGGAGCTGGCGCGGAGGCGGGGGCGGCGCCAGTGGCCGGGGACGCCGGCGGCCCGGGTGTCACGGTGCTGCCGACGCTCGGCATGGCCGAGCCTTGGCGCTACCGCAACAAGGCGCAGGTGCCGATCGGCGTCGCCGACGGCGGCCTGGTCGGCGGCTTTTACGCGCGGGGCAGTCACCGCATCGTCGACATGGAAACGTGCCTGATTCAGCACGAACATAACGACGATGTCGTTTCCCGCGTCAAAGCGATCGGCCGCCAGCTTGGCGTCACCGCCTACAACGAGGAGACCGGGCGCGGCTTGCTGCGCCATGTCGTCGTGAAGAAGGCGTTCCGCACGGGCGAGATGATGCTGGTTCTCGTCACCAACGGGCGGGACATCCCGCATGCCGATGCCTGGATCGGCCTCATTCGGGAGCAAATCCCGCAAGTGGTCAGCATCTGCCAAAACGTGAACCCGAAGCAGACCAACGTCATCTTCGGGGACGAAACGCGCGTCCTGTGGGGGCGCGACGTGATTTATGATTATATCGGCGAGGTGCAGTTTGCGATCTCGGCGCGATCTTTTTACCAGGTGAATCCGGTGCAAACGGAAGTGCTGTATAACAAGACGGTGGAATACGCCGGGTTGACCGGCAAGGAGACCGTCATCGACGCCTATTGCGGCATCGGTACGATCTCGCTGTTCCTGGCGCAGCACGCGGACCAGGTGTACGGGGTCGAGATCGTCAAAGAAGCGATCGAGGACGCGCGCAGCAATGCGCAGCTGAACGGGATGACCAACGTGAAGTTTGAGGTCGGCGCCTCGGAGGACGTAATTCCGCGCTGGAAGGCGCAGGGCGTTGAAGCCGACGTCATAGTCGTCGATCCGCCCCGCAAAGGCTGCGATCCTCGTCTCTTGGAGACGATCCTGCAGATGAAGCCGGAGCGCGTGGTGTACGTGAGCTGCAATCCGTCGACTTTGGCCCGGGATTTGCGCGTGCTGGAAGACGGCGGGTACCGGACGGTCGAGGTGCAGCCGGTGGATATGTTTCCGCATACGGTGCATGTGGAGTGCGTAATAGGAATGCAACGAATCGATACGTAGAAATCCTTTATTTTCAACACTTTGCGCGTTTTATGACTTTCACGGCGGACGGCAACGACTTCAAAAATAAGGTGCTTAAAGACAAAATTGAGGTTTCGGTCGTTTTGGATCTGGATTTGGACGTCGGGTGTGTAGACATGTTTAATGCAGGAGAATAGTTTCGAGAACTGTATAATCGTGGAATACCCAAGAGAACGTTACTTCATCATCGAAGGCGTTCTCTTTTTATATACTAAGAAAGTTCAATAATGTCCGATTTAATTTTCTGTTTAATGAATGTAAATACTGATATTACATGCGATTTAACTTGATTTCATTTTGGTTTGTCCAATCGTGTCCAATATTCATTTTGACTTAAGTGTGGTTGTGAATTATAATGTATTACATAATTAGCTATGAATTGAGGGGAACAAATGAAGTCGGGTTTAATAATTAAATTAATTGAGGCGCATTGTTCAGGAAATGAGGATGCGTTTAAGAAAGCTCTTGAGAATCTGGCAAGTGATGAAGAACGAAAAGGAAATTCTTCATTATCTAATGCTCTTATGAGCGCCTATTCTTACGATAAAAAAAGCAATGTCTCGTTTAACTCGAGTCCACTGTCCGAAATGTCGTTTTCTGTGCAAAGCGCATTACCCACTCCTAAAGATAAGGATAGCGCTTTAGAATTGATTGAAGTATTGCAGCCCAAAGTCAAATTGTCTGATGTAGCATTGCCAGAGAAAACGAAAGAAGCTTTGCTTCAAATTATTGAGGAGCAAAAGCAAGCGGAGGAATTGTTAACTAAGGGTGTTTCTCCAACGAATCGGATATTACTTTGTGGACCTCCCGGTTGCGGCAAGACATTAACAGCTAATGCAATTGCAGGAGAAATTGATATTCCGGTCGCTTATGTAAGGCTAGATGGTCTTGTCTCGTCGTATCTTGGTCAGACGGGAACAAATATAAGAAAAATTTTTGAGTTTGTTAAGAACAAACGAATTGTGTTGTTTCTTGATGAATTCGATGCCATAGCTAAAAAAAGGGATGATGCGCACGAATTAGGGGAATTAAAGAGGGTAGTGACAACACTGCTTCAAAATTTGGACTCGATGCCTGTTAACGTGTTTTTAGTTGCGGCAACCAATCATCATCACCTTCTTGATCCAGCAATCTGGAGAAGATTTGATACTTCAATTTTATTAGAACTACCGAATGCACAGCAACGTGAAAGCATTATCACTAAATTTATTAACGAGACACTTGAGCTTTACGAAATGGACATTAAGATCCTTACGACCTTAACAGAAGGAATGAGCGGAGCTCAAGTTGGTACTTTCTTACAGGCTCTAGCCAAATATTGTATTATGCAACACAAAACTAAAATTGTCACAAAAGAAGATATTGCGAATGTATGGGTTAAGCAGTCCTCTCTTTTGATTAGCGAAGACAGTGATGCTTATACTCGTGCCCTATATAAGTTAAATAAAAGTGGCATTTCGATGCGTACACTTGAAGAAATCACAGGGATTTCTAAATCTACTTTGAGTTATCGGTTCAATAAGGAGGAAAAGAGCGATGAGTGATGAGCAGAAAAGTCATTTTTGGATTCCAGATGAGGAAGTTCAACGAGTTGATAAAACCTTAAGAGCGTTGCCAACAAAAAGGAATGTTTCCTTTTCAGAGCATGGTTCCAAACTGAGTCACAGCTTGCAGGCAATAAAGCAAACATTGGAAGCAGTAGCTTCAGACAATTCTTTAGCAGATTCGGATTTGCTTGTATTTAATATCGAGTTGCCTCAGGGGGAGAAGATTCAAGACAAGCAGAGTTTATTTGATTCTAATGGTATGAAGGTAAGAGCTGTTAAAAATGTACGGAGTGCTATCGTGACTTCAACAAGCAGTCAGTTCCAAACGTTAAGAAATCGGGTTGACGCTTATACACGTAATGGCAGTGGAAGAACTTATTTTGATTTTATTGAAGATTTCAAACCATACATTGGTTCCGAAAAGAATTCAAGTGAATTGCGAAAATTAACCGCTTCTGCACAGGTGCCTGTTACCTTAGATATTCAACTTATGCTGATACCAAATTTGGAAAACCATTTGTATCATTCTGCTCTGACGCATCTAATTGAAAAAATAAATGAAACGCGAGGGCATGTCCAGGAATCACCCTATTATTTATCGGATAACACGCCAGTTGTCCGTGCCATAATCCCATCAAATGCATTGACTCGTTTCGAGAACGATTCTGCAATTTATAGAATCGAGAAAACAGATTTTTTTAATGTAGAGACTACTCAAGAGGCCTCTGTTGATATGGGGGAACTTGAGCTTGATCCTAGCGTTAATTTAGAAGAGCTTCCGATTGTCGCTGTCTTGGACTCCGGTGTAATGTTCCCTGAGTCATTATCATCGTTAATCATAAAGAATTGGGTTGCTCCAGACTCTAGTGGAGGAGATAGCGATCATGGAACTAAGGTAGCAAGCCGAGTGGCCTTTAAATATATTAATCAACAGCTATCATCATCAATAATTACCCCTCGTACTAGAATTCTTGACTGCAACATACTCGATGGTAACGTGCCGGTAAATATCTTTATTCAGCGAATACAGGCTGCGGTAAGTGCTCATTCGGATATTGTTAAAATCTATAATTTATCTGCCAACGCTTCCTCCCCTATAGAAGGAGATGAAATGAGTATTATTGGGTATGAACTAGACGCTTTACAATCAAGAACAGGCGTACAGTTTTTTGTATCGGCGGGTAATCATAAGCTTTGGCAAACGGAATTTGGTCTGGAAGATATTTTGGATGATGATGATTCAAGAATATCCGCACCGGCAGATTCGATGCTGTCGGTAGTGGTTGGATCAATTATCGGTGCAGACCACCAAAATAGTCTTTCTCAGAGAAACCAAATTGCACCTTATAGTCGACGCGGACCAGGTTTTCAAGGATTCTCTAAACCGGATTTAAGCGCATATGCAGGAACGATTATTCTGGATGGTAGTGATGCATCCGTACCTAATGATCCATTTTCAATGGTTATTTCAAAAGATGGAAGGTTAATACCTGATGCGGGCACTAGCTTTTCTGCTCCTATTGTAGCAGGTGATTACGCAGAAATACTAAATACGATTCCGGATCGAGATACGCTATTATCGAAAGCGTTGCTTTATCATAATGCAGTTGCTTTGTGGGACGTTGATGGGATGGAGGAAGAGGAACTGACTCTAGCGCATAATCTGTATGGTAGGGGAATTTCCAATGTAGTCGACAGCAAATATTCCTCTCAGTCAAAAGTAACTTTTGTTAGGACAGGCACTTTGAACAGAACTACTAAGGAAAGAGTAACCATATTTATGCCGCAAATTTTGGCAGCCCAGGTTGGACGTAATGTTGCAAAGGTTTCTGTAACATGTGTGTCTAGGCCATCGGTGGATAGAACAAAGGGAACAGAATATTTAGGGGCTTATATACGGGCATCATTAAAGAAAAGTCATGTGGACGGAGTGACATTGCAGCCTGTTCAACAAGACTTCAAAGAAGGACGACAAAAATGGGATGTTTGTCAACAGTTCAGTAAAACCTTTTCTAGATTTAATGCTGGCGACTGGCAGGTCTGGCTTGAACTGTTTTCGCGTTGGGAGGATAAAAATGATGATGTTCCCTATGCCCTTGTTGTTACTATTGAGGATGTCAGCGGTTCGTTAGATGTCTACAGCGAAATTGAAGCTTTAAACAGATATAGAGCACTCAATACAATCCGGTTGAGAATAGATAATTAAAATTTCCGTAGGTTCGCGATCTATTATATGCAAATTGCTTAAATTAAGAAATGCTCAAGAGAACGTCTTCCACTATCGGGGGCGTTCTCTTTTTATATAGATACAATTCAAAAAGCCGGTTACTCTGACATGTTCAGCGCAACCGGCTTTTTGCGTGAAAGGAGAAATGTTGGATGACCAAAGTGATTGCCCTCGCCAATCAGAAAGGCGGCGTGGGCAAGACCACAACGGCGGTCAACCTGGGGATCGGTTTGGCAGCCGATGGGAAAAAGGTTTTGCTGGTCGATGCGGACGCGCAAGGCAACTTGACGGATTCGTTAGGGTTCCACGAACCGGATAATCTGTCGGTATCTTTGGCCACATTGCTGGCGAAAACGATGCTGGAAGAATCCTATGAAGCGCGGGAAGGTATTTTGCATCACCAAGAAGGTGTTGATCTGATGCCAGGCAATATTGAACTGTCCGCTGTAGAAGTATCGCTCGTCAATACGATGAGCAGAGAAACGATCTTGCGTTCGTACATCGATTCGGTTAAGGCCGACTACGATTACGTACTGATCGATTGTATGCCGAGTTTGGGCATGTTGACCATCAATGCGCTGGCTGCGGCAGATAGCGTCATTATCCCCGTTCAGGCGCATTATTTGCCGGCCAAGGGAATGACGCAGCTCTTGCAGACCATTTCCCGTGTGCGCAGGCAGATCAATCCGAAGTTGGTTTTGGACGGCGTGCTGCTCACGATGGTAGACAGCCGGACGAAATTCGCCAAGGACATTTCCTTTATTCTTCGGCGCGACTACGGCGACAAGCTGCGCGTGTTCAACACCGAAATTCCCTTATCCATTCGCGCGGCGGAAACGAGCGCCAAGGGAAAAAGCATTTATGCTCATGACCCCAATGGTCAAACGGCAAAAGCGTATGCCGCCTTTACGAAGGAGGTACAGAGCATTGGCAGCGAAAGACGACATGCGCGCCAGCATCAAACTGACCACAGTCGCTGATTTATTCTCCACCGAGGAGAGTCGCGCCGATGAAAAGCGGGAAAAAGTGTTGGACATCCCTTTATCTGAAATCAGCGATTTTCCCGGTCATCCGTTCAAGGTGAAAGCGGATGAAGCGATGCTGGAAATGGCGGACAGCGTGAAGCAATACGGAGTACTTGTTCCCGGACTGGTACGTCCGAAAGCGGACGGCGGCTATGAAATGGTAGCCGGACACCGGCGCAAAAAAGCGAGCGAACTGGCGGGTAGTGAAACGATGCCCTGTATCGTCCGCGAACTGGACGACGATCAGGCGACCATTATTATGGTGGACAGCAACCTGCAACGGGAATATATCTTGCCTAGCGAGAAGGCTTTTGCTTATAAGATGAAGTTGGAGGCGATGAAAAGACAAGGACAGAGAACAGACCTAACTTCCGCCCAACTTGGGCGGAAGTTAGAGGGAAAAGAATCTAGGGAAATACTCGCTGAACAAGTTGGCGAGAGCAAGAATCAAATTTCACGCTATATCCGCCTTACCGAACTGACCCCCTCCATTCTCGAAATGGTGGACGATAAACGGATCGCCTTCAATCCGGCCGTAGAACTTTCATACTTGTCCGAAGAAGAACAGCAAGCCCTGTACGAAACGATGCAGTCCGAAGACTGCACGCCTTCGCTGGCGCAGGCGCAGCGCATGAAAAAACTGAGCCAGGACGGGCGGCTTAACGTGGATGTCATCTTCTCGATTCTCACGGAGGAGAAGCCGAACCAGAAAGAAAAGATGACCATTCGGCGCGAGCGGGTCGACCGTTTCTTCCCGAGGGAGTTTACCGAAAAGCAAAAGGAAGACCTGATCGTTCAACTACTGGAAAGCTGGTATAAAAAACGGCAACGGGAACAGGAACGTTAACCCGTTTCTGAAACATAACGATCCTGTTCGGCAGCACTCTCCCCTAAGACGGAGAGCTTTTTTATGCCCATTTTTGGGGAGGCGATTCATGGTGTATTTCACGAAAGGGAGGCGTCGTCAGTATGAACGCCTGATGCAAGAAAAGCCGGGTTTCAATCGCATTGAAGTTTTGGAGGATGAAACCGAGGAACCGCAAACGCGAAACAAGAAATCTCGTGAAGCCGGCCTATCAAAGCGAAGCCGGGGAACGAAGGAAGACCGCAACTTTCCAGGAAAAGAGGACGGACGATGGAAGAAATGAAGCGAATGGTGGACAACTACGAAGTCGTTCAGGCCATCTCCATCGGGAAGGTGGAAGTGCTGCTTGGCATAGACGAAACCAATGCCGAACGTCCGTACATGGTTTGTACCTGCACCCGAAACAATTCGTTGGGTGTCGAGCAATATTACGCGATTGCGGCCGGCGCGGATTATCTTGAGGCCGTGCATGACTTTGTTTCCCGCGTGCAATGGGAGCTGGAGGATCTCAAAGAAGAAAGGGCCAGTGTCAAGGTGCCCCTATCTCCCCTTACCCAAGCCCAATGCCAGCCGAATCGCGAAGACATGCGCATTGACAACCAGGTTGTTGTCATCCGGCCGGAACGGTTGCGACCCGAATATCGCACCGCAGTTAACCAGCTTGTGCTGGCGCTAAGCGGGTTTGGCACCTCTGCCTATTCCCGAGGTCGCGCCGTTTACGTGATCAATCTGTATACCGGTGAGGAGGCTCGCTGGAATCGGGATGATTTTATGGGTCTGATAAAACCGGAGCATATGCCCGCATGGGCGCAAGAAAAACTGGAGCAGCATCAGGCTGTATCCCAGCAAAAGCCTAAGCGCCGTGACGAGGCCCGGTAAGAGATGCAATTCCATATATAGGAGAAAGGAGACGTGAGCGATGTCGTGGACGTATCGGCACCGCAAGACGCTTATTATCGCCGCGATTGCCGTAAGTGTTTGTTTACTTGTGGCTGCGGCCATTTATTCTCTGATAAAGCAATCAGAGCAAGAGCAGAAACAGCAACAGATGAAGGAACACTACGAAAGGCAGATCAAGGAACTGAAAACGATAGAGGAACAATCGCGCAGGAACGTCTGGACCGTGGCACGAACCATTCCGGCCGGAGGTACCGTCACGGCGGAGGATCTCCAGTCCGTCCCGATGCCCGCGAGTCTGGTGCCATCCGGGATGATTACTGAACGGGAAGCGGCCATCGGCAAAAGCGCCAAAATCGAATTGCAGCCCGGAACACCGCTGATGTCGTCCATGCTGTACGAGAGCACGCCGATCCCGAAGGATGTGCGGGTGCAGGAGTTTCATGTCATTCAGCTTCCCTCCAATCTGCAAAAGGGACAGTACATCGACGTGCGAATCAACTTCCCGACAGGAGAAGATTATGTCCTGTTAGCGAAGAAGAAAGCGCGGGAGTTGTCAGGAACGGTCATCTGGCTCGAAATGAACGAGAAGGATATTTTGCAAACGTCAAGCGCGATTATCGATGCCTACTTGCAAGGCGCACGGCTGTATGCCCTGCCGTATATCGAGCCGGGATTGCAGGAAGCAGCTGTGGTCAATTATCCCGCAAATCCGAAAGTGCTTGATTTGATGGAACATGATCCGAACCTGCTCGAAAAAGCGACAACCGAGCTTGCCCGCCAGCTTCGCCTGAAACTTGATGACAATCTCAAGGCGATGAGCGAGTCGGACAAACTGCGCGTAACGAGCGGCAGCGTGACGGTTCAGCAGCAACTGCAAAACGAGCGGATCGTCACGCGGCAAGGCAATGCCATGCAAGAAGCGGTTCCATCGCCGCAACCGGCAGGCGCAACGGCTACGGTCGATCACGAACCGCCAGCCGCGCAACCGCTGCCTTCCCCTTCCGCTCCGACAACGACGAATGAAGATCAACCGGAAGCGTCCGCGGAGCCAGCGCCATCAACGCCAGCATCGCCGTCGGAAGCGCCTGCCAGCACGGATAAATTGAAGCAAATTTTTAATCAGTGAAGGAGGCTGTCATGAAAAAAGTCGTGTTTTTCGGCGCGCCGGACAAAAGCCATCTGCTTCTCGTGCTAGGCAAGCTGCTCACGGCGATGGAGCGAAAGGTGCTGATCGTGGATTCCACCCTTGCCCAGTCCATGCAAGGCTATTTGCCGCAAGTAGAATTCGGCTATTCGCTGCGGGAGTTTGAAGGCATCGATGTGGCGACCGGGTTCATCACGCCAGCGCAACTGGAGCGTTGCCTGCTTCAAGCCGGTGGCGAAACAGCATACGATGTCATGCTGCTCGACACCGATCACACCGAATTTGTGAAAGGACGGGAGTTGCCGGGCTATGACAAGCGGGTTTGGTGCAGCAATTATCGTCGGCTCGGTATGCAAATCAACGCGAATCTGATGCAGCGGCTGTGCCTTCACGAAGCGGAGGGCCAGCCGCTCTCGTTTTACAAACTGATTACCCCTACCTTGCCGATCGCCATACCTGAGTCGTATATCGATTTGTTGCTGCCGCAGCAGGCTGTACGCTGGGAGGAGGCCGTGTTCCGCTTTCCGCTGGACGAACGGGATATGTCGGTCGAACTGGACAACCAGCATCATGGCCGCATCGATATCAGGCGGCTGTCAGGGGTGTATCGCCGGAACGTGCTGGACATGCTGCAACAGTTGTTTGAATGCGATGCCAAAACGGCCCGGCGGGCATGGGTGCGTGCGCGAAAGCGTGCGTGAGGCCGGTAAAGTTGCACGAAAGGAGATGAAGCAATGGGTTTTACCGTGGTGTTTTGGAGTCCGGTTTCGGGACAAGCCGGTACGACGAGCAACCTGATCGCCTCCGCCGCGCTGCTTGGACTTGAATACTCCTCCCGTCTTTTGCTGCTTGGGCATTTGCAAAGCGAATACGCGGTCATCGAACGCAGCTTTTACCCGAGACGGACCTGGATGAGCAAAGCGGACGCTCCGCCTGACGCGGGTATCGATGCGCTGCTCAGGCTCTTGCAGAACCGCAAGCTGGAACCGAACAGGTTGCGGGATTACACGCTGCCGCTGCTCGCCGACCGGCTCGACATCCTTCCGGGATCGAACAAGCCGGATGCATCGTTTGTTTCAGCCGCTCAGGAATGGCTTGCGCCTCTTTTGGAACTGGCAAGGCGCGCTTACGATCTGGTATTGCTGGACGGCGGAAGCGGCAGTTTGTCGGCGTGGACACAGGCGCTGCTGCGTCAGGCGGATTTACTGGTCGTCTGTCTGCCGCAAAACGGGCTCAAGCTGGAGCAGGTCTTTCCGCTAATGGAGGCGCAGCTTCAGTCCAACCGGAAGCATTTGCTTGTATTCGGAAAATACGATCCTCGCTCCGCTTTGACCGTTAAGAATATCAAGCGCCAGTTCCATCGGCGGGAGCCTGCGTACCCGATTGTCCATAATACGGGCTGGCTGGATGCGACCCAACAAGGAGAAGCCGTCCGTTTTCTATTTCGCAACCGACAGGTGCCGCGCGGTCATGAAAACTCACTGTTTATGCAGCAAGTGCGGACATTGGCGCAGGCGCTCATCAACAACGCCGGACTGAACAAGCCTCTTTTCGGCGGGAAGGAGGACGATGACCGATGATGTTCGCGCTGAACGGCTTGCTTCTGGCGGGCATCCTCATCGCGATTGGCGTCTTGCTCTATTTGCGCATGAGCCGCCGCTTGCCGGAGCAGCCGGACGAAAAACCGGCCTACACGCTGGAAGCGATGACCACGTTTGTGAAAGAGGCGCTGCACGAGATGACGAGCAGCAGCCTGATCGACTTCGGCTTGTCGGAAGAAGAATACCGCCGTCGCAAAAACAAGCGCGCAGAACTCAAGAAAGCGCTGCGGGGCTGCACGTCCGGAGATTTGCGGGACAAGGCGTATGTGAAGCAGGTCATCGCCGATTTGCTCGAACAGCGCTACAATCTGGACGACAATAACCTGAATCGGCTTCTGCCGTTTGATGACCCGCAGGCGCTCTCACCGCAAGATCAGTTTGACATCCTGCTCTATCTGTTTAAGAAACAACATCGGTTGAGAGCACTGGACGAACTGATTCAAAAATACGAATTGGATCGCCCCAAACGGAGTATGGAAGACGAAGAAACCGAGTCATATCGGATTACCGCCGACGAAATCCGCGACATTTACAAGCGGGAAGCGCGCAAGCTGTCTGCCGAGGACAAAATGCAGATCGTTGTGCAGCGGATCTATCAGCAATACAAAGGATTCAGCGTCATCGACGAAATCCGCGACATGAAAATCGACGGCGTATCGGGCGGCGTCTCCGGCATCCCGCCCTCGATGTGGGAAGGCGAGTGGAGCCTGGAGGAAGAAGCGCTGCTGCGCGAGGTGCCAAGGTCGCATGACAGCGTGTGGCTGTTTTATAAAGGGAAATCCATTCATTTGAGCTTCCTGTCCTTCGGCTCGGAGCAAGAACTGAGGCGCGTGTGCCAGAACGTGTACAAACATAATTTTCCCGGCCAATTGTCCGAGGCGAACGGCTTTAAGGTGAACGAAATGGCCGATGGCTCCCGCGTCGTCGTGCTGCGCCCCCGGTTCAGCGAATCGTGGGCTTTTTTTGTGCGCAAATTCGATGTGCAAAACGCAGCGCTGGAACAATTGATTCAGGACGACAATGCGGAGTTGCCCATCGGGCTGATCCGATATCTGGTCATGGGCGAGCGCATTACGGCCATCACCGGTGCGCAGGGCAGCGGCAAAACGACGCTCTTGATGGCGATGGTGCGCTACATTCCGGCCATCTTGCCGATCCGGGTGCAGGAAATGAGCTTTGAGCTTCAGCTTCGGAAAATATACCGGGAACGCAACATTTTAAGCTTGCGGGAAACGGAAACGATCTCCGGGCAGGATTGGCTGGACATCCAGAAAAAAACGGACGGCTCGGTCAATATTTTGGGAGAAGTGGCGACCGACCCGGTTGCCGCCTGGATGGTGCAGATGGCGCAGGTCGCTTCGCTGTTCACCTTGTTTACGCATCATGCCAAAACATTCCGCGATCTTGTCTATTCGCTCCGCAACTCGCTGCTGAAGACAGGGGTGTTTACGAACGAAAAAGTGGCCGAGCAGCAGGTCGTCAGCGTCATCAACTTCGACATTCACCTCAGGCGGGACGCGGACGGACATCGCTACATTGAACGGATTACCGAATGCGTCCCGGTGGAGCAGGAAGAGGGCTACCCGGAGACGTTCCGCCACAAAACGACGACCGAGGAGAAAATGACGGCGTTCATGGAGACGATGCTGGAATATTTCCGCCGATCGACGGACCGACCGCTTTACGTCGCGCGGAACGTCATCGAATACCGCGACGGACGCTATGTCGCCGTTTATCCGTTGTCCGACCGAAGCCGCAAGGAAATCGCCGCATGCCTCGCCGGGCCGGACCAGGCGGCGTTCGAAGCGTTTTTGGCGGTTCACTGGGGGGATGGCGATGAGGCTTGAATGGCTGTCCCTGTTGCTTGGCGCCGCGACGGTATTGTTTCTCGCGATGGTGGCTGCGTTTCAATGGGTATCCCGCCACGGTTCGGACGCGGAGGCTGTTCGGCGGTATGAAGCGCTGCGCAAACCGGGCAAAGCCCGCAAGAAGCAAGCGATGTACAGCGTGTTGCAGCAGTTGTATCGCCTATGCGAACGCGTGCCAATCCTGCGCGCTTATTTGCACCAACTTCGCAAACGAATGACCATTCTCCAGCTTGGCGACGAATGGAAGCTTCGGCTGGAGACGATGCGGACGGCACTGCTGATTTGGGGCGTGCTGCTCGCGGCGGCTGTTCCGCTGGCGATCGGCGTGCGCGACCCGGCCACGCTCGGCATGATGGGCATCGGCTTCTGGGTTGGCCACGGAATCTTTTCGGATAACCTGGTCCATCGGTTGGAGACGCGACTGCTCCGGCAACTCCGGCATTTTTTTTCGGATGTGCGTCATCATTATCATCGTCATGGCATGGTGGAAGAAGCCATTTATGAAGCGGCGGACGGCGCGCCGTATGAGATGGCGCTGCACGGACACGAAATATATGAAGTGCTCACGGCAAGCGACGCCGAGCAGCGGCTGGCGCAGTATATCGAGAGCGCGCCGAACCGCTATTTGCAGGGCTTGGCCGGGCTGTCGCATCTGGTGAAGGAATACGGCGACAAACGAACCGCAGCCGGTTCCGTGTACTTGAAGGCGCTCGGGAAGCTCGCGACAGAACTGAATCTGGAATTGCTGCGCCGCGAGCGCCTCGGCTTCCTGCTGCAAGGACTGACCGCCATCGCGCTGTTGCCGCTGCTGTTTACCCGGCCGATCGAAGCTTGGGCCAGCCATTACTTTCCGGCCATGGACGCCTTTTATGCGAGCACGACCGGCTGGATCGTGAAAATCGGCCTGATGGCGGTCGTATGGCTGTCCTACGTCCTGCTGCGGAACATTCAGGAGTTGGACGCGAGTCCAAAACCGACCGGCCGAAAAAGATGGGAGAAACGGGTGTACGAATGGCCATGGATGCGCTGGCTTGTGCATCGTTTCGGTCCCGCCCCCGGTTCCCGAGAAGCTGACCGCATGGTCAAGCTGCTTAAAGACACCGCATCGCCGCTTCGGCTGGAATGGCTCTATGTACAGCGCATCGTGGCCGGGGGCATGGCTTTTTTGGCTGTGCTCGGGATGTTTATGGCGCTTCATGCCGCAAGCCGGCATCAAATCTTGTATGCGCCGGTAAAGCCGGGTATCCTGTTCGGTCAACTTTCGCCGGAAGAGGAAGCCAAGGCGCGCGAGGCGGCAGCGATCGATCGCCGCATCATCGATCGCGTAAAGGAGGTGAAGCACCGCACCGAAGAAACGGTGATGGCCCTGCTCCGCAGTGAATTACCGACGACGAATCAGGACGATCAGCTTCGCGCCGCGGCTCGGCGCATTATGGGCAAGCTCGCGAAGCTGGACAATCAGTATGTAATGTGGTGGGAAGCGCTCCTCGCCGCTCTCGCGGGATGGGGCGGCTACGCCATGCCGGTCGGCGTTCGGATGTTTCAGCGGCGCATGCGGCAGATGGAGATGAAGCATGAAGTGGATCAGCTGCATGCCGTCATCGCCATGCTGGCGGATCTGGACCGGATGTCGGTCGAGCATCTGCTCATCTGGATGGAACAGTTTGCCCGCGTGTTCAAGGAACCGCTGCAAACCTGCTTGCTCCATTTCGAACAGGGCGCAGATCAGGCGCTGGCGCAGCTGAAAGAGGATGCGCCGTTTGTGCCGTTCGTCCGCACGGTCGAAAAGCTGGAACTGGCGGCGCAAAGTTTGCCGATTCGGGAAGCGTTCGACGACCTGGAGTCGGAACAGGCTTACGCGCAGGAGCAGCGCAAACAGGAGTACGAGCAATTGATTGAGCAAAAGGCAGGCTGGGGAAAATGGATCGGGTTTGCGCCGATGATGGCCCTCATTTTCGGCTATCTGGTCATTCCGCTCGTCATCGTCAGCTTGCATCAGATGTCCGTTTACTACGAACAGCTTCAGCGCATTCAGTAAGCGGACATGTTGCGGCGCTTTCCAAACGGGAAGTGTCTTTTTTATTCCAAATTTCATTTAAAGGAGAGATCGGTTCATGTCCAACGCGCAAAAAGCACTCGTGATGGCGGCAGGCATTTTTCTTGCCATCGCGCTCATTACCCTCGCGGTCGTGCTGTTTATTTCCGCGCAAGACTCCACCAAGGCGGCGCAAAGCAATTTCAGCAATATCCAGACGGAGCTGTCGCAAACGGCGTTTACGGTGTACGACAACACGACGTTGTCGGGCAGTCAGGTGGTCAACGCGCTGCGCAAGTTCAGTGATAAAGAAGAGTTCGGCATCCAGATTGTCACCGGGAAAAATCCGGCGGGTCAGTGGTATGGCAAGGTGATCAACACGGGTGTTCCGATCGACAGCGTGACCTACGGTTCAGTGGTTGGTGATGCGCCGGGGCAACTGAGCCATGCGCTCGATGAAGCGAATATCAACTACGTCAATCCGAGCGGCAAATTTCGGGCGCAACTGGTGCATGACAGCAGCAACGTCATTCGCGGCATCGTGTTTCGGCAGCAGTAAGCGTCTTTACTGACATCACAACGCTGACGGGGCGTCCTTTCGGGTATAGACGGACGCCCCGGCGTTTTCAAGGAGGAAGCCGATGGAACATGCACCCAGAACGATGCTGGAAATGAGCGTGGCCTGTCTTCTCTTTCTGATGGCCGCAACGAGCGGACTCATGCTCTTTCAAACCGGGGCCGCGCTGAACGCCACCGCCTATGTGTCGGGAAAGACGCTGGATCGCAACATGCAGATGACGTTTTCACCGATTGCCGGCGACGGCACCGTATCCGGCGCAGAGGTAGCGCAGTCCGTTGCCCGGCTGGAGACGGGAGACGCGGAAATTGTGGTGGACGGCGTTCGATACGCGCCGCCGCTCGATCGGGACCCGTTCGTCCCCGCCGGCATTCGCCTGAATGCCCGGTATACGGCAGTCGCCCAGCGGGATGCGTCCGGGCGGCTGCTGCGCCTCATTTTCGCTTTACGCTAAGGAGAATGCCATGAACAGTTTCTCGAAAGTTTTCGCGGCGCTCATTGCCGTTCTTTTGCTCTACCTCTACCCCATTTCCGCAGCCTTCGACCAGCAGGACGATATTTCGGAGTTGGTCGTCCTGCGGGCGACGACAACATTTGTGGATGCGGTGCGGGACAAAGGCTTTGTGTCGCCGACCATGTATACGGACTTTATGGAGGCGATTGCGGCAACGGGCAACACCTTCGATGTGCAAATGGAACACGGCAGCAAAAAGTACGTGCCGGTTTATGACGACCCGACAAGGCCGGATACGTTTCGGGGCAGCTACGAAGTGCACTACGACCTATTTTACAACGCGCAGATTTTGCCTGTTCTCTTCCCGAACAGCGCGGCCGCAAAAGACGATCCGGCGCGACGCTACAAGCTGCGGGTCGGCGACACGTTTGCGGTCACGGTCAAAAATACGAACCGGACTCCCGGCACGATCCTGTTCGATTTTCTGAATCAGGCTATCAGTCCGAACGAAAAAATCTTCATTCCTTACGGCGGGGTGGTGCGCAATGAGGCTGATTGAATGGGCCATTGTCGGAGCGCTCATTTTCCTGCCGTTTGCGACGATAAACCGGATCGATGTCGAATTGCAGCGGAAGGCGATGCTGACCGAGCTTCGGTATAACACCGCGCTGGATGCGGCGGTGGATGACGCGGCGCGGATGTTGACCGTCAATGCGAACCAGCAGCGGGAGACGCAATACGAATCGGCCAAGCGGGTGGCGCTGAACAAGGACGAGGCGATTGCCGCTTTTTATCGGACGCTGTACGCAAGCTTCGGCATTGCCGACGATCCCGTTGCCCAAGGCGTGCTGGGTCGGTATATCCCGGCTATTGCGGTGATTGGTTACGACGGCTTCTACGTCTATGCCGAGGAGGAGTGGACGGGAGCGGACGGGAACACGGAACGGAAACCGGTTTGGGGAGCGAAAAAGCCGTATGCCTACGCCGATCAAAAGGGCAACAGCCTTTCGTTTACGCTGGACGATTTCGTCCTCGCTTACGATGCGATCAGCCGGAGCTGGCACGAAGGCTGGCGCGCCGACGTCGGGCAGCAGACGAATATTACGTTATTAAAGGATGCGGAGCGATTTGAGCAGGTGCGCCGGAGCACCATCGTCCGCGCAATTGAAGACGAACTCGCGTACCGGATCAATAAACACAACGAATCGGTTTCCCGATTTGGTCTCTCCTACACGTTTACATTGCCAACGATTTCACAGGAAGAATGGAACAATACCGTGGATGACGTCGGGGTGCTTGCTTTTATCCAAGGCATTCCGATGGGAGGCAAGTTTTACAACAATTATGCGCTCGGCGGAAGCCGCGTGCTCAAGAAGCCGGAGATTGTCGGAGCCAGGAAAGGAAGCATGAAAGTGTATTATCGCAGCACATGCGGCTTTACTTATCCGGTGGAAGAGACGTTTTCCAGCGAAAAAGCGGCCGCGCAAAAAGGCTATATGCCGCTGGACTGTCCTGTCTCGCCATCTTAACGAGACAGCGATGTTTCGGAAAGTGGACACGCCGTCAGATCGGCTTTATGATGAACCTAACAGTCGAAATCTTCCAAACTTGTCATGACCCCTATTAAGAGAGGAGCGAATGGCGTGAGAAAATGGGTAATTGCAGGACTTGTCGCCGCGATGATTTGCAGCCCGTTCACCGTAACGGCAAGCGCGGCGAGCAACTCTCCATCCTTTGTCGGCGTCGTCATGGACGGACAAAAAATCTGGTTTCCCGATGCGCAAGCATTTGTCGATGAAAACAACCGGACGCTCGTGCCGGTTCGATTCATCGCGGAACAGATGGGCGCGAAAGTTGGATGGGAGCCCAAAACCATGACCGTTCCGATTGAGCGGGACGACCTGCATATTGTGCTTACGATCGGCGATAGCACGGCGCTCGTCAACGGTAAAGAAGTGGTCTTCGATTCGAAGGCGATTACCAGCGGCGGCCGGACGTTTGTCCCGCTGCGTTTTGTCAGCGAAGCGCTGGGGGCGGAAGTGAATTGGGATAGCCCGACATCGACCGTATTTATTTCCACACAAGAAGATGCCAATGCAAAGTACGATGAATGGGGCCGCCTGATTCGCACAACCAATTTGCCGAAGAACGCGAAAGATTACTCGTACATTCTGGCCGATGTGCCGAATGAAGCCTATGAAATGGCCTATCCCTACTCGCATCCTACGGACAGCAAGGTTTCTTTGGTGCTCTATTCGACCATACCGGAATTCAATAAGAAAAACGTGGATATATGGATGAACCGGCTGAAAACGTTCGGCGCGTTGTGGCTGAATGTGGATTACAACACGATCGACGATTCGTGGGCGCAGGCGGTATTCGCCACGAAAGTGCAAAGCTCCAATGCGGAATTGAAATATATCCGGCGGTATGTGGAGTGGGTGAAAGAAAACAAGATTCAGATCGAAGGATACCTTGATCCCGAGCCTTCCATGATCTATCGGAACGGATTCGGCGATAATTATATCCGATCCAAATTCAGGATTAAATTTGTTTCGTTTAAGGAAAGTAAAGACTTGCTCTATGATGAAAGGTTCCCTAACCAACAATCTTTGGAAAAAGGAATTTGGTATGAAGGCTACACCGATATCTCGATGTCCACGAATGTGGGAGGCGATTGGGGGCCAACGTTGAAAGTAAGTCCGAGCGCTAGTTTATTCTACAACCATACGATTAAAAGGATGGAGTAGAGATATGAACAAATTGCATAAACGATTGTTGAGCATGCTGCTGGCATGCTTATTTTTGTTTTTCTCCATTCCAACCTCTGTTTTCGCGGGACCTCCCGATGTCAGAACTGAAAATGGCACCATTAAATTTAAGATCACCAGTACGGCTGCAACATCGTCCATTAAATACAGAACCGTGGGGTGGACAGTGCGCCGTGACCAATTATGTTCGAATACGACGCCCAAGCAGTGCGGCGATCCGAGAAGCGGCCAACACGCTTCTTTTTTGGACCAGCAAGTACGGCAAGTAGGACAGGAACCGAATCCGCCCATCCCCGGCCAGCCTGTCACGACCTATTACGAAGTCAGCGAGGCGCTCGTCACGGAAGGCATGTGGAAAGCGGGCATGGGCGACATCAAAGACAACGACGACTTATATTTGCATGCCATCATGGTGTCTATCGACGGAAACGGCAACGTGCGCAAAGGGCCATTTTATACGTTAGATGAGATCAAAAGGGCTGAACCTTGGGCGCATCCGGACGACTTGGACGATTATTTCGGCATTCATGTACCCTATCGAAGCGCGGAATTTCCCGTTGATGTCATTGCGAAAACCGTGAACGGAAAAGTCATAGAGCAACCGCAAGTTACGTTTCTAAAGGGCAAGTACAAAGTTGGGGAAACGATCGATCATGAATTTCCAGAAACGATTGAGGACAACGGAAAAACGTATACGATCGTTCGATCCTATTTGTCGCCTAAGCAGGACCCGACGCGGAAAGACTGGCTGCAAGAAAATCCCGAAACGAATCCGAAGGTGCGAACGCGAAGCTTTACGGTGCATCTGGGCGGAACGGACGCGGTTGCCGAATATGCGGAGAACAATCCGGTGAAGGCCATATATCAGAAGGAAGACGGCACCAAGCTCAAGGAAATGGACAAAGGCGTTTTCGCAACCGGGGATGAGGCGAATCATACGTTCGAAGAGCAAGTCACATATGGCGGTCAGACGTATGAGATCATCCGCTCTTACATTACGAACAATAACAAACCCGACGAGAAGCTGTTCGTACTGGAAAAAGGCGACCCCAAACTCAAAGAGCGTTCCATTTTGGTGGGATCGGGCGGCTCCAACTTTATCGGCATTTACAAAATTCCCTCCTCGGTAACGGTCGCGTCCCGGATTGAAGCGCCGGAAACGGTCGACCAAAACGTGACCGAAGTGGACGGGAATTTTGTTTTTGAAGTCAAGTCGTTAAAAAATTTGCAGTCATACGAAATCACGGATATTCGAAATGCCAGGCTCGTTCAAACGGGCGACAAAACCGGAAACCTCTCCGGCACGTCAACGAGTAAAACGATTCCGATCAAAATCCCGTTCACGTCCGGCGACAAAGTGAGCGTGCAAATCACCGTCGTTGTGAAGGATGTGGACGGCAATACGGGGGACTCGACATCCGATCATACGGTACGCAAAGGCGACGGCGACGGAAAACCGCAGCCCGGCGCTTCCCAGCAGGCCGAAGCGATGGAGCCAAGCGCTTCTGCTGTCATTCAGGCGGATGCGCGCGGCGCAGAAAAATTTGATGTGCTGCAAGGCATTCCGACTTCAGAGAACCTGTATGTGAACGCTTTGGCCAAATCGTACTTGTATCGCAACACGTTCACGGAAACGACCGGCACGAAGCAATACCCGATTCAGGTGAGTAAAACATATACCCTCACCTGGACGGAGACGCGATCCGGCCCGCCCGATGCGGACGGGAATCCGACCACCATTACCGTTCCGCGTTCAGATACACAGACGGTCACCAAAAACTATTCGATTGAACGCAAGTACAGCTTCTGGACGATTCAAAATCTCGAAGTGTACGGCATTCAAAAGGCGACGGTCTCCAATTATGCGCTTCCTTCGGGAACAGTTACGCTGGAGCCGAATGGCTATACGCCGCCAACCGTTTCCGCTGCGCATGATGCGTCGCTCAACGCGCATATCATCGATCCGGTCTATTCGAATGTGACGCTTCCCGGACAAACGATTTCCGGCGGCTCCAGGCGGCCTTCCGTACCAAACGAGGACTGGACCAACGAGGCCGAGAAAGCCATCGGCAAGATCAAGGTAAAAAACGACTCGTTCGTTTTTAACGGAAATGCGATTATGGACAATCGAATCGTTGAGGAAAAAGGTCCGACGCCGGGGGCGATACCGGCCCCGCCAATGATTGGGCAAGATGTGCTGTACGGCTCTGGCTATGTCATTGATGCCGGAAAAACGAATAAAGCCAATCAACCGAGCACCGGAACCATCTTTTATACACTGGTTAAGGGCATTGGCGGCGGAGAAAACAAGAGCTATCCGATCGGCGGCATCAATCCGGTGACGGTGCATACGCCGGTGGTGAACTACGCCTCGGTGTCGGACGATCAGGCCCACAACCAGAAAACGCAGCCGACTGCCGGGCGGTCGGCGCTCATTCTGGACCGGCCCTTCTCCGTGACGATTCCGACAAGCGGCCCGCACATGGACATCAAGGGCTACGGAAATCGGGATTATGCCAAGTATGTGAGGGACAAGCAGGTACGCTTTCCGTTCGATGTGTACAAAGCGGATCGCACGTCGTTCGTCCCCAAGGACACGTGGGTGTCCATCCCGGTCGGTCAGTTGCAGACGACCTTCTACTTGCCCGTTTGGGTGGACGAGGGCCATTACGACGTGTTATTCCGAACGTTTGCCGAGAATAGTCCGGCCTCCTTTACGTCCCAGATGAATGCCAATCTGGACTTGTCCAACCATGTGGCTGCGCAGGTGGTTCCAGTGGAAGTGATCGGACGTCTCTATGATTTCCGCATCACCGACATTGCCGATTTTGCCTGGGAATCGGTGTTCCGCACCCAAAAGGGCAGCGCGACGCCGACAGGAAACGCCTACTGGGTCGGCACGAAAGGCATTGACGGCGCACCGCGCGGCAATACCCCTCCTTACGTGCTGCCGGTACGGCAAGGCAGTCACCCGGAGAGCGGCAAGAAAAATGTTGCGGTCAAAACGGGTTACCATGTCAAATTCGAAGTCATGACGAAAGGCAACATGTTCGGCTCGGGCGACGGCATCCTCATTACACCGACGTTTTATTTTGTGGACAGCAAGGGGAAGAACAGGCAGGAAGTCGATCTCTACTATCATTCAGGCAGTCAGCGGTTTATTCGTATTGGCTCCAGCGACGATGTGGAGAAACGGTATGTGACGCTCGACGCTCGCCTGCGCAATGTGCCGAAGCAGGAGTTGACCGGCACCGCCGCAACGCTTTGGTCGCTGAACGGTTCGCCCGGAGCGAGGCAGACGTTTATCGATCAATATGTAAAGGATGCGCAGAAGCCGACCTATGTGGGCGGCTACGATATCATGCTGCTGCCGCCTCGGCTTCGGACGTTTGTCGGAAGCATGCAGGTGCCCTCCGGCATCGATGCGGCCCGCGCCAACGCTTCGGTGCAGAAGTGGTTTGGCGAATACAGCTTGCCCGCCGCGCCGTACGTGGTGCCGAAAGGCTTCAATCTGGCCGAGTACGGCCGCACGCACCGGCTGGACGACCATGCGCCCGTATTTCTGAAGGATGGGTACATCATCGTCAATTTCAACATCGAAACGATCCGCAATCAAGACTTGAACCACCCGCATCTGCAATATAAAAACGCGCCGCTGGACAATCAGTGGCGGATGGAAGGGTTTCAGCGCAGCTTCGTCGATCCATACGGGGCAACGTTCTCCCTGCTGGACGGCGACGTCGTCTTTTATCATGCCGATTTGTCCAGCTACGACGACTTTGGGACGGGAGGCACCCATTAAATTCACCGGACGGGAGGGATAAACATGTTGGAAAAGCTGCAAAGTGCCGCGCCAGAGGATACGGCTTATTTTTATTCCGCTTCTGCCGCAGAGGAGATCGAACGTGGCTGCATCGGCCACCTGCGAGGTTATTTTGGCAGCAGCGGCGAGACATTCTGGGCAAACTGGTTCGAACATTTGCCAACGCTAAAAACGCCGGCTTTCCGGGCGGAACTGGAGGCGGTTGTGCAGGCATTGACGGAGCAGGGATGGCTTCAAAGCCGCAGCCGAATGCATCAACTTTGCCTGTCGCATCCGGAGGCCCGATTATCGGGGGCGTGGCATTCCGGCGTATACGGCTTTTGTTTTCAAACCGCACACCATCGGTACTACCTGCGTTGTTTCCCGCATGCGGGAGACTACAATTTCTATCTGTACTGCTACATCCGGCCGGAGCGTTTGTCGGAACGATCGCCGGGGCGATAGCGTCTGCCGAGGAGGAAGTTTATGAACGATCTCACCCGGTATCAACTGCTGGCCAAAGCGAAGGTATCTCCTGCCGCAAAGCTATTGTACAGCTACCTGATGGACCGCGCGGGCGGGCGGCACGGCTGCGTCTTGTTGTCCGGCAAAAGGCTGGCTTTGGAGGTGGGTCTTTCCCATTCGACTGTCCGTCGCAATCTGCACCTGTTGCAGCATATCGGACTCCTTCGGATTACGGCTCGTTATTCCGAGGAAGGCATTCGCCTGACCAATCAAATCACGTTTCGGTAAGGGAGGTGCTCTCATGACAGCCAAGTTGCAGCGCATCGTCGAACTGGCTGCCAGCACGGCTCGCACGGTGACGAATCACCCTGACCGCTGGGCGGATTTTTTGCGGACGGCGGCCTGGAACTATAAATATCCGTTTCAGGATCAACTGTTGATCTACGCACAACGTCCTGACGCAACGGCCTGCGCGCCGATTGACGTCTGGAACAAACGGCTGGATCGATGGGTGAAGCGCGGCGCGAAAGGGATTGCCCTGATTGAAGATCGGGGCAACCACCTGGGCCTGCGCCATGTGTTTGACGTATCGGATACCCAGAGCAGACGCCAGCCGCAGGTGTCGCTTTGGCGATTGCAGGACAGCGATACGGCTCATGTCATCGAAACGCTGGAAAATGCGTTCGGCGCGTCGGATGAGATGGAACCACGTGCGGATCTGCCTGCTGCGTTGCTCGCTGCTGCGTGGAATGCGGTGGATGACAACAGCGCCGATTATGTGGCGGAGTTGATGAAAGAGCGGGAACACAGTTTGCTGGAAGACCTGGACATACCACATGTGGAATTACTGTTCAAGCAAATGGCCGAAACGGCCGTCGCTTACACGGCGATGACCCGTTGCGGACTCGATCCCGCACATTACATCAGCATCGAGGATTTGTCCGGCATCGGGTATTTCAACACGCTTCCTGCGCTGTCTCACTTGGGCGCAGCGATTAGCGATGTGTCCGAGATGATGCTGCGGGAAGTGGAATCGACCGTTCGAGCGTTGCGCCGGGAGGCACAACGTGCAAATGAGGGGCAATCGTTTCATACCCTTGCAAGACCCGATTCCTTGCCGCACAATGAAGCTACTCGACAAGAAAGGAAGGATGAACATGGAACTGACGTACTCGCCGCAAGGGGATTATCTGCTGCCCAACCTGACGCTGAGCGAAGCGGAGACGACCATCGGGAAGTACGGGATGATGCGCAAGACGTTCCTGAAAACCGAGCGGAAGGGCATGTACGCCCATCTGATGTTGTCGGAGCAGTTGAACCGGCATCTGGCGGACATCGACCGGACAGCGCGGGAGCAGATCGACCGGACGATGAAGGAGATGCTTCGGCTGAACCCGGCACCGGACAAGGCGAGCGATCCGCTGGGCTGGACGGGGCACATGAACAACCTGAAGCAGCAGGCGGAGGAACTGATTCTCGCGGAACTGATTTATCATTAAAATGGTTTGATCGGGAAACGGAAGACCGAAGTCTTCCGTTTTTTCATGACCATGCCATCATCAATGACATGCTCCGAGCCGCGCCGCTGCGGGAGAGCAAGTCGGACATCACAGCATTTTTCCTTGCTCACGAGGATGAGCGCGAGCGCATGTTGTATGTGCGCGGTTTGTTTCCGGCAGGCATCACCGAACTGACGCTGGATGAAGGCGTACGAGCAGGATTTGAACCGTATCGCAACGTTTTGCATCTGTGGACGGGGACGGCGGAGAAACGAACGGCGCAAAGCTTTTACGATTGGGGCGTCATCGCCGGGCATATCGCCAGCATGATGCTGTTAAACGAATTTGACTTGTCGCGAAAGTTGGAACCATCTATCGAGCAACAGACGCTATGGATGGAACAAGCGGAGGACGCAAAAGCCTCCGCTTTTTTCATGCCGCAAGCGGTCATTGACGCCATTTTGCAAAACGGCAGCGGCTTTGAGAACGGCAAGTATCGCATTGCGCTGCATTTCCAGCAGTCGCTGTCCGCACAGGAGAACGCCGATTTCCTGAAACGGGAATACGGGACCGGCGGGCGTCTTCCCGCGCTGATCGGCACGGATATTCACATGAATCATGACAGCAAAGGCATCACGCTGACCCGCGGCTCGATCCTAAACCCGGATACGCAGGTGGTGCTGCCGTGGATGAACGTGCAGAAACGTATCGGCGAACTGCTGGCAGCGGGGCGTTACTTGAACCGGCAGGAAGCCGAGCGATTGCCCGCCTTTGCGGAAGAACAGGAGGAAAAGCGGCGGCTGCAAGCGGCGGAATTGGCCAGGTCCGATGTGACGCAGCCGGATGTATCGCCCTCGGAGGGGGTTCCCCACCCGGAAGCGCAAGCGGAACCGGAACGCATGCCGGTGAACCGGGAACGGGCGCGCTACGGTTATGACGCGGGCGGCACGGTCTGGATCGGTGCGGACGAATATGAAATTGTGCAGCTGGAGCAACGAACAGTGGTGCTGCAAGACCGTCAGTTCCCGCTCTTCATCAAAGAGGTGAATCGTCGGGATTTTGAGCGAATGCTGCGCGAAAACCCGCTGAACGATCATTTGATTACCGGAGAGCAGGAATCGGAATGGACTGACGAAACGGCATGGGAAACGGCGGAAGATGCGGTTTTACCGGAGGAGAAGCCGGTGACGGAAGGGCCAGAGACCGTATCGCAGCCAGACACTTCCCTTTCCTCTGATGGTGCGGCCGGCCGCACCGCGCCAGCCCGTCCGTCTGTCCCGGCTGTCAACTACCGGATTACGGATGATGAACTGGGGCATGGCGGCGCAAAAACGAAGTTCAAATGGAACATGGAAGCAATTCGGCTGCTGAACAAGCTGGAACAGGAGCAGCGGCAAGCGACAGCGGACGAGCAGGCGATACTGGCTCGATATGTTGGATGGGGGGGCATTCCGCAGGCGTTTGACGAAGCGAACACGCAGTGGGCAGCCGAATATGCGGAACTGAAAAATGTGCTGGAGCCGGAGGAATATGCGTCCGCTCGCGCGTCAACGCTGAATGCTCATTATACATCTGTGACCGTCATCAAGGCGATGTACGACTGTCTGGAATCGATGGGCTTTCGCAGCGGCAATATTTTGGAGCCGTCTTGCGGCATCGGCAATTTCTTCGGTCTGGTGCCGGAGTCGATCCGAGGCTCGCGGCTGTTTGGCGTGGAACTGGACAGCATTACCGGCCGTATTGCCAGGCAGCTATACCCGCAGGCGTCGATTGCAGTCAGCGGCTACGAACAGACGAATTTGCCGGACAGCTTCTTCGATCTCGCCATCGGGAACGTGCCGTTCGGCGGTTATGGCGTGGCGGATAAACGTTACGACAAGCACAAGTTTCTCATCCATGATTACTTTTTCGCCAAGACACTGGACAAAGTGCGTCCGGGCGGCATCATCGCCTTTATTACGTCCAAAGGAACGATGGACAAGCAGAACCCGGCGGTACGCAAATATATAGCGGAACGCGCCGAACTGCTCGGAGCGGTGCGTCTGCCAAGCAATGCGTTTCTGGCCAATGCCGGAACCGAAGTAACCGCCGACATTATCTTTTTACAGAAACGGGATCGCATGGTTGCCGTCAGCGAGCAAACCGAAGCATGGCTTTCCCTGTCCGAGACAGCGGACGGTGTGCCGGTGAATCGTTATTTCGCGGAACATCCCGATATGGTGCTGGGCACCATGGTTTTTGACGACCGGATGTACGGCAACCGGCAGGAAACGTCCTGCAAGCCATTCCCGGACGCCAATCTGGATGAGCTGCTGCGCGAAGCGTTGTCCAATATCCATGCTGAATGGGTGGAGCTGGAACGGGAAGACCAGCCGGAGGAAGAAGAACCTTCGCTCCCCGCCGATCCGTCTGTCCGCAATTTCAGCTTTGCGCTGGTGGATGGACAAATCTACTATCGGGAGAACAGCCGAATGCGGCGTGTGGACACTTCTGCTACGGCGGCAGGCCGCATCAAGGGAATGATTCAGCTGCGGGACACCGTGCGCGAGCTGATCGAGTATCAAACCGAAGACTATAGCGATGAGATGATAGAGCAGCAACAGCGCAAGCTGAATACGCAGTATGACCGGTTTACGGCGCAATACGGCCTGATCAACAGCCGCGCCAACAGCCTTGCTTTTTCGGACGACAGTTCCTACTTTCTTCTTTGCTCGCTGGAAATCATCGACGAGGAAGGACGGCTGCTGCGCAAGGCGGATATGTTCACCAAACGCACCATCCGGCAGCGCATCCGCGTGGAACAGGTGGATACCGCTTCGGAGGCGCTTGCCGTCTCCATCGGCGCAAAAGCCCGTGTCGATCTGCCGTATATGGCGCAGCTAACCGGTTGGACGGAAGAACAACTGATAAAAGAGCTGCGCGGCGTCATCTTTCCCAATCCCGAAAATCAGGACGAGGAAGGAAAGCTGATCTACGAAACGGCGGACGCGTACTTGTCCGGCAATGTGCGGGAGAAGCTGCGTGTGGCCAGACAGTTTGCCGCATACGATGCCGAACGTTACGGCGAAAACGTCAAAGCGCTTGAAGCGGTGCAGCCGAAAGACCTGGACGCCTCCGAAATTGATGTCCGCTTGGGCGCAACCTGGCTGCCGTCGGAAGACATTCGGCAATTTCTGTTTGAGCTGGTGGACACGCCGCCGATGTACCAGACCTACATCAATGTCATGTATTCCGAATATACGGCTGCCTGGAACGTCAAAGGCAAAAGCGACGACCGCAGCAACAATATCAAGGCGAACGTCACGTACGGCACAAACCGCGTCAATGCGTACAAAATTCTCGAAGATACGCTGAATTTGCGGGACGTGCGCGTATTTGACACCGTGTATGAGGATGGCGTGGAAAAGCGTGTGCTGAACAAGCAGGAAACGGCCATCGCCCAGCAAAAGCAGGAGATGATAAAAGAAGCGTTCCGCGACTGGATATGGAAAGACCCGCAGCGGCGCGAACGGCTGACACGGCTGTACAATGACCGGTTCAATGCCATCCGCCCACGCGAATACGACGGCAGCCATATCCGATTCACCGGGATGAACCCGGAAATCCGGCTGCGCCGGCATCAGGTCAATGCGGTTGCCCGGGCGCTGTATGGCGGCAACTCCCTTTTCGCGCATTGTGTCGGCGCAGGAAAAACCTTTGCGATGACCGCCGCGGCGATGGAGAGCAAGCATCTAGGACTGTGCAACAAGAGCATGCTGGTCGTTCCGAACCATCTGACCGAACAGTGGGCGGCGGAGTTTTTGCAGCTATATCCGTCGGCGAATATTCTGGTGGCGACCAAGAAGGACTTTGAAACGAAAAACCGCAAAACGTTTTGCGCGCGGATTGCTACCGGCGATTATGATGCGATCATCATCGGCCATTCGCAGTTTGAGAAAATTCCGATTTCGATGGAGCGGCAACGGCAGCAACTGTACGAACAGATTTCGGAAATTACAAGCGGCATCCGGGAACTCAAGGAAGCCAGAGGCGAACGCTATGCGATCAAACAGCTTGAAAAAACAAAAAAGACGCTGCAGACCAAGCTGGAGAAGCTGAACGACACGAGCCGGAAGGATGATGTCGTCACCTTCGAGGAATTGGGCGTAGACCGTCTATTCGTGGACGAAGCCGACTCGTACAAAAACCTGTTTCTTTATACGAAAATGCGCAATGTGGCCGGACTGTCGCAAACCGAAGCACAAAAGTCGTCGGACATGTTTGCCAAATGCCGCTATCTGGACGAACTGACCGGAGGCCGGGGCATCATCTTTGCGACGGGGACGCCGATCTCCAACTCCATCACTGAGATGTATACGATGCAACGCTATTTGCAATACGAGCGGCTCAAGCGGCAGGGATTGCAGCATTTTGACGCTTGGGCTTCGACATTTGGCGAAACCGTCACCGCGATCGAGCTTGCGCCGGAAGGAACGGGCTATCGGGCGAAAACCCGGTTTGCCCGTTTTTACAATTTGCCGGAACTGATGAATATGTTCAAAGAAGTGGCCGATATCCAGACGGCTGACATGCTCCAGCTTCCCGTGCCGAAAGCCCACTTCCATAATGTGGCCGTGCCGCCGAGCGACTTTCAGCGCGATATGGTCGCGGACCTTGCCCGCCGCGCCGAGCGGGTGCGGGCGAAGGAAGTAGAGCCGCATGAGGACAATATGCTGACGATCACCAATGACGGACGCAAACTGGCGCTCGATCAGCGGCTGGCTAATCCCCTGCTTCCCGACGACGAAGGCAGCAAAGTCAGCGCCTGCGCGGACAATGTCTTCCGGTATTGGGAGGAACATCAGGAGACGCGGTTGACCCAGTTGGTGTTTTGCGATTTGTCCATTCCGAAACAGGATGGTACCTTCAATGTGTACGACGAGCTGCGGCGCAAGCTGATGGAGAAAGGTGTCCCGGCTGACGAAATCGCCTTTATTCACGACGCTAATACCGAGATCAAGAAAAAGGAATTGTTCGCCAAAGTACGCAGCGGACAGGTTCGGATACTGCTTGGATCGACATTCAAAATGGGCGTGCGTCCGTAAAGGTCAGCCAGATTTCTAGCTGATCTGTGGACGATTGAGAATTCTACCTGTGGCAAGGTAGTAGAGAAAGGTATAAACGGTGTCATAACACCACTCTATCATCAGCCTGCTTACTCGAAAGGGAAACTGGACGGGGACAATAGCACGCAGGAAAAGCCATAAGTCGGTAAACTATCGCTACCGCGACTGAATGGCGAGATGAAAAGCTGTGAATGAGGATAAAGGCTAAACTGCTTGAATGACAGTCCGATGGGCCCTATTGTGCAGCTACGGCGAAAGATAGTTGATACGCCGTATAACATGCGTAAATGTACGGTATCCCATGTGCATTTACACTATACCGCATGTTTCCAAGCCGTAATCTACGGAAAAGGACGAACGTCATATCCGACATCACAGCATGCCATTTTCAATCGTCTAAACGGAGATTGCCTAAGTCGGAACGCTTGCAACAAGCTATGAGCGTAAGGCTCTGAAAATCCGATAAGGCAACGGAGTTTCCATAGTAGTCCGAGGACGGGAAAGCCGTCTACATGGCGAAGGGAAACAGGTATTCGTTTAATACTGAAAAAGGAAGGATGTGCGAGACATTGAGAAATCCTTTAGAGGTATTAAAAAGTCTAAGCACAAAGGCGTGTAACTCCAAGTACCGATTTCAACGGCTATATCGGAATTTGTACAACCCTGAATTTTATCTGATGGCCTACCAAAACATCTACGCAAAACCGGGTAACATGACCAAAGGCGCGGATGGACAAACCATTGATGGCATGGGAATGGAACGTATCTCCAAGCTCATCGACAGTATGAGGAATCATTCTTACCAACCAAATCCCGCAAGACGGGTATACATTCGGAAAGCAAACGGAAAAATGAGGCCTCTTGGTATCCCATCTTTCGATGACAAACTGGTGCAAGAAGTAGTTCGCATGATGCTGGAGAGCATCTATGAGCGTACATTCTCCCGTCTTTCTCATGGCTTCCGGCCAAACAGAAGCTGCCACACCGCGCTTGTGCAAATCAAAAAGGAATTTACAGGAGCGAAATGGTTCGTTGAAGGCGACATTAAAGGATTTTTCGACAACATCGATCATCATATTATGGTCGATACACTACGTCGAAGAATCGATGACGAATATTTCATCGCCTTGATATGGAAGTTTCTTAAAGCCGGATATTTGGAAGATTGGAAATTTCATAATACCTACTCGGGCACGCCGCAAGGCTCTATCATAAGTCCGATTCTTTCAAATATCTATCTTGACCGGTTTGATAAACATATGGAGAAGTATATCAAATCGTTTGATAGAGGAACTTTCCCTTTCCACCAACGAACAAAAGAATACCGCTTCTGGGAATACAAACTCTCGGTCAAGCGCAAAGAAACCACGGCGAGATGGAACGGTATGTTCGACGAGGAGAAACAACTCGCTTTACAGGAAATCAAGGCTTTGAAGACCAGCATGCAGAGCGTGCATTGTCGCGATCCCTTTGATCCCACATTCCGCAGGCTCAAATATGTCCGGTATGCAGATGACTTTTTGGTCGGAATTATCGGTTCAAAAGAAGATGCCGTACAGGTTAAACGTGATATTGGCAACTATCTTCGGGAAACCTTGAAGTTGGAAATGTCCGAGGAAAAAACGCTGATTACACACACGGCAACAAAAGCCCGGTTTCTAGGCTACGACATCTGTGTCTGCCGCGATCAACAGACACACTACGGCAGGCGCAGCATGAGCAACAGAGTCTTGCTGTATATGCCGCAAGAAAAGTGGCTGAAAAAACTGCTGGCCTATAAGGCGCTTCGCATCAAAACGGACAGAGACCAAAAAAAAATCTGGAGACCTAAGCATAGACGGTATCTGGTAGACAATGATGACCTTGAGATTCTGAAAAAGTACAATAGCGAAATTCTGGGGATGTACAATTATTACCGATTAGCCCACAACGTCAGTAACCTCCAAAGCTTTAAATATGTGATGGAATACAGCATGTACAGAACCTTTTGCCTGAAATACCAATGCAGTATTGGAAAACTCAAAAGGAAATATTGCATTGACGGGAAGTTCGCGGTCAGATACCAGACGACTTCAGGTGAAAAGACGCTGTTTCTGTACAATGGAGGATTCAGACGCCAAGAAATGCCGGATACGAGGCCATCCATAGATAACAATCCCGACAATATCTCGGTCACTATGGCTAGAACAAGCATGATGGACCGGATAAAAGCCTGCAAGTGCGAATGGTGCGGTAAAGGAGGAGTCTCCATCCATATGCATCATGTTAGGAAGCTAAAAGACCTAAAGGGCAAACGGGCTTGGGAAAAGGTGATGGTCGCTCGGAAACGGAAAACGATGGCGCTCTGTGTTAGCTGTCATAAAAAATTACACGCTGGATTGCTAGACTAAGAATACTGGAGAGCCGTATACAGCGAGAGTTGTATGTACGGTTCGGAGGGGAGCGTTTGGAAACCTGCCGTAGTAATGCGGCAAGGCGCCGGGCGCTTACCCTACGCGGGAACGAATGTACAAACGAAGCTGATTGCCCTTCACGACCTCGACTGCCCTTGGCGTCCGCGCGATCTGGAGCAGCGCAGCGGGCGCATTATCCGGCAAGGCAACCAGAACAGCGAGGTGCATATTTTTCGCTATGTGACGGAGAACACGTTCGACGCGTACCTTTATCAAACGCTGGAGAACAAGCAGCGTTTCATTTCGCAGATCATGACCAGCAAGTCGCCGGTGCGTTCCGCCGAGGATATTGACGAGACGGCGCTCTCCTATGCCGAGGTGAAGGCGCTGGCGACCGGCAACCCGTACATCAAGGAGAAAATGGACTTGGACATCCAGGTATCCAAACTGAAGCTGCTCAAAGCGAACCACTTGAGCCAGCGCTATGCGCTGGAGGACCGGCTGCTCAAGCTGCTGCCGCAGCAAATCAAGTCCACGGAGGAACGAATTGCCGGCTATGAACAGGACGTTGCTTTGTATACACGTTCTCTGGCATCCGAGGCAGATGGGGCAGATAAATTCCCCGGCATGACGGTCAAAGATTACACCTACTCGGAGAGGGCGGCAGCGGGCGCGGCTTTGCTGGACGCTTGCAAAGGAATGACTTCGCCCGATCCGCAGGAAATCGGCAGCTACCGGGGCTTTTCCTTTTGGCTGTCCTTTGACAGCTTCCATAAGGAATACAAGGTTACGCTGCGCGGCGCGCTCGCTCATACGGTGACGCTCGGAGCGGATGCGGGCGGCAACATAAGCCGCATCAACAATGCCTTGTCCGACTTGCCTGCGAAGCTGGAGCATGCCCGCGAGCAGCTTGCCACCTTGCGGCAGCAAATGGAAACGGCGAAGGAACAAATCGCGGCTCCATTCGAGAAGGAGCAGGAGCTGCAAACGAAAGCGGCGCGTCTTGCGGAATTGAATGCGCTGCTCAACATGGACAAGCGAGAAAACGAAGCCGTGGACAGCGTGCCGGACGAAGAACCGGAAGCGCCGGAACGGCGGGTGGTGGGCCGTGAGCGATAACGGTCTGACACCGTCGTTCCTACCCCTGAAAGGGAACTTCTTGCTGACCATTACGGAAAAGAACATGGTATCGGTGCGAGCATTTCACAGGTCGAAGATAGCTCACTTGTTAAAGTTATAAATCACATGATGAATTGGACTCCGGTTTTGGGGTCCTTTTCTCATTTCCGGAGGAATGAACATGTTGTATGCCATCCCAAGCGGCGGATGCTTTTGTCCGATTCTGCCGCCTTTTTGTTATGGAACCGGCTTGATCGAGGAGGGAGAAACCGTGCCGTCATTGGAGTTGATATCCAAAGAGAAGAACGGATTTGGCGACACGTATTATTACATCCGCGACTCAAACGGGGTGACCAGTCAAGTTCATGAAGGCGATTTAGACGCATTCATGAAAAAGAAAGGCGTTACGAAGTTGAAGGAAGGCAGAGCTTATCTGTACCCCAAAAAGAGGGGTAAAGCACGATGAACAATATACCCATCGGACGCTGTCTGGATTTCCAAATGGAGCTGCGGCAATGAGCTACGTAAACAAGGAACAGATCGAACGTGCCAAAAGACTGGATCTGCTCACATATTTGCATATGCACGAGCCGGCAGAACTGGTCCGATGCTCTCGCAATGTCTACACCACCCGGATACACGACAGCTTGAAAATTTCCAACGGCAAATGGTACTGGTGGTCAAGGGGGATCGGCGGACGCTCGGCGCTGGACTATTTGATCAAAGTGCGGGGCATGTCTTTTCCCGATGCGGTGCTGCAAATTGAAGGCGTTCATCCGGGCAGCGCACCTGCATTTTCGCAATCTTTGCAACAACGCTATTCTCCAGCGCGGTTTGAGCTTCCCGAACCGAATCGTACATCGCATCGCGTCATGGCCTATCTCAGCAAACGCGGTATCCATCGCACGTTGATCGACTACTGTCTCGAAACGGGGCGTTTGTATGAAAGCCGCCGCTATCACAACGCGGTATTCGTCGGTTTCGACCAGCAAGGAACGCCGCGCTATGCGGCGATACGCGGTACGACAAGCACCCGTTATATGGGGGAAGCCGCTGGCAGCGACAAGCGGTATTCGTTTTCCATTCCGGCCTCGGGAAACTGTACGGAACTGCATCTGTTTGAGAGCGCCATTGATCTCTTATCCTACTGTACGCTGGAACATCTCGCTGGCCGGGATTGGCGGCAGGCGCATAAGCTGTCGCTGGCCGGAATATACAGGCCCAGGACAAATGGGGAGGACTCTACTCCCCCGTCAGCCCTAATGCATTACTTGCAGTGCTTTCCCCAGGTGAATCGACTTGTCCTGCATCTGGACAATGATGAGCCGGGGCGATTGGCGGCAGCCACGATACAAAGACTCCTCTCTCCAGCCCTTCTCATATTCGATGAGCCGCCTAAGTTCGGAAAGGATGTAAACAACGATTTAATGGAATTCCGAAGAAGACGCGGTGAACCATCCCGATAGCGGTAGACGCTGAACGGTTGGCGTCTTTTCTTTCTGGGCTACGGAAAATTCTCACTGTATGTGGATAAGATGTGAATAGATTGGGGATAAGCGCAACCGCATTGATTATATAGCATGTAATAGGTATAATAAAATCAATATACAGCTATGCAAGGGGTGACCATGATGATTATCAAACCTTCCGCCAGTATCCGGCAAAACTATAATGAAATCGCCGATCTATGCAAATCGTCCGGGGAACCGGTTTATCTGACCAAGAACGGTGAAGGCGATCTCGTCGTGATGGACATTGAGACGTTCTCCCGTCGCGAGAAGATGTTAAAGCTGCGCGAAGAACTGCTCGCTGTGCAAGAGGATCGTTTGGCGGGCCGTGCTGGTGTGACGCCGGACGAACTGGACGCTTACCTGGAGGGCATTATTGACGAGGTTCAGCATGGAAAAGATGCCCCGTTATAAGATCGTCGTCTCCGATCGCGCCCGCCAAATGCTGGCGGTTCATGTGCGATTTCTTGCGGAGAAAAGTCCGGATGCGGCGCGGAAAACGAAAAACGAATTGCTGCAAGCGATACGTTCCTTGGCGCAAATGCCGGAACGCTATCCTTTTCTGGAAGCGGAATTTATTCCGTCAAACAAGTACCACAAAATGTTCGTAGATAAATGGTATCTGGTGTTGTATCAGATTCAGGATGAAATCGTGTATGTCGATTTCATTGTAGACTGCCGCCAGGATTACCGCTGGTTGGTGCGATAACAAAAAAGTTCTGCGGAAGACGCTGAGCGGATCGGCGTCTTTTTTGTGTTTTTGGGGCCTCTCTTTTTCCCGGCAGGTGCTTTGAAGGCGACACGAGACGAATGTCTCGTGTTGCAGCAAGCACTGAATTTGGATATCCAAATTCGCTTGTTAGGGGCCTGCGCCCCTAAGACCCTTCATGATCGCTTGTTTATTGCGGCGTAAACTTCTTCGAATAGTTGATTTTGAAAGGGGGTTGTTCGTTGAGAAAACGTTCGATCTCGTTTCTGCTTCGTTTAAGTGAAAGCGAACATGTTCGTCTAATGAATGAAGTGAAACAAACAGGTCTTTCTCGGGAAGCGTACATCCGGGCGCTCATCAATGGGTATATACCGAAGCCGCTGCCGCCGCCGGATTATTATGCGATGATGCGAGAGCTTCACGCAATCGGCAATAATCTCAATCAATTGGCGGCGAAGGCGCACGCAACCGGGCATCTGGATCGGGCCGCTTTTCAGCAGGAGGCGGATCAATTGCGCCGCGCCGTCCAATACATTCAACAGGCTGTAACAGCGCCGGAGCCTAGAACCAAGCCGGCGGGAATCTGAACGTACATCCGCCGTAAAGGGGGGCATGCGTATGGCGACAACTGCAATCTGGGACGTTACCGATCGACTCAAGCGCGTGCTGGACTATGCTTCCAATCCCGACAAAACGGATTTAGGGCGCATCGAGAATGAAGGTTTGCAACAGGCGCTCGTATATGCAGCCTCGGATGTCAAAACAGAGAGGCATCTTTATGTGAGCGGAATCAATTGCGATCCGCTCACCGCTTATGAGCAAATGCAGCGCACCGAGCGTCAATTTCAAAAGATGGATGGCATCGTCGCGTTTCATGGCTACCAAGCCTTTGCACCAGGCGAAACGACGCCGGAAACGGCGCACGCCATTGGC
Organism: Paenibacillus faecis; assembly: GCF_008084145.1. Classification (GTDB taxonomy): domain Bacteria; phylum Bacillota; class Bacilli; order Paenibacillales; family Paenibacillaceae; genus Fontibacillus; species Fontibacillus faecis. The sequence continues at coordinate 179,870 of NZ_VSDO01000005.1, forward strand.
GTTAAGTTGGCGCAGGAGCTATGGGGCGATCGATTTGAAGTCGTGGTATCGACCCATCTGGACAAGGAGCATTTGCACAATCACTTTGTGCTAAACTCCGTCTCTTTTATGGACGGTAAACGGTATTACGACAACAAAGCTTCCTACGCCCTTCTAAGAAGAACATCCGACCGGCTATGCCGTGAACATGCATTGTCTGTGATCGAGCAACCCGAGCAGAGCAAGGCCAAACACTATGGAGAATGGAAAGCAGATCGGGAAGGCAAGCCGACTTGGAGGGGGACGATTCGGAGCGATGTGGATCAGGCGATTGCGGCATCCATGACGTGGACCCAGTTTATCGCCTCTTTGCAAAAGCAGGGCTATGACGTGAAAACGACCGTGAAGCATATGGCGGTTCGTCCACCGGGTAAGGAACGTTTCGTTCGTTTGCGCAGCTTGGGAGACGACTATACGGAAGAGGCTCTGAAACAGCGGATTTTACGAAATCGCATTCCCCGTAAAACACAGCCTCTGCCAATGCCGCAACGCAGGCGCGCCGTTTGCAAAGGAACGCTTCGATCCGGCAGGAAGTTCAGCGGCTTACAAGCATTGTACCTGCGCTATTTATATGAGATGGGCATGTGGCCCCGTTTTCGCGCGTCCGTGAGAAGGACGCCTTTTTTATTACGGGAAGACTTGCGACACTTGGCGGTTATTACCGCTCAGACCAAACTACTCTGCCAGCGCCGTATCTCCAGCAAAGAGCAGCTTTTGGACTATGTATCCATTGCCCAACAGGAGATGCGCCTACTTTCCAGCGAGCGCAAAGCGCTGTACAACCGTCTTCGCCGCTGCAAGGAGGAAGGCCGGATCTACGCTTGCAAAGAGCAGATAGCCGTATTATCCAAGCGGCTTGCCGCGCTTCGAAAGGAGGTGAAGCTGTGTGCGGGCATCCTGGCCCGATCCGGGGAAATGATGACTAAACTACATGGTGACAGGAAAAATCAATCATTACGAAGGGAGGATTCCATCCATGAGCAGTGGTGCCGAGGCGGCCGATCAGGTCGTCAACATGAGTCTTCGGGGCATCGAGGTGATGGCCAAGATTTCCGGCGAAGGCGCTAAGCATCTGGCCGTCTATTTGTTTGCCGCCCTGCAGGGGCAGAAACGGACAAAGGGCAGCATTCGTCTGGAAAGCTTGCTCCGCAGCGGCAAGGAATTGAAAGTATTTGCCGTCAAAAACGAAGACTTGCCTACCTTCTGCAAGGAGGCCAAACGATACGGCGTTTTGTACTGTGCCCTGCGGGACAAAAAGAATGTCGATGGCTTGTGCGATGTGATGGTGCGGGCCGAGGACGCATCCAAAATCAACCGTATTGTCGAACGCTTCAAACTGGCGACCGTGGATACGGCCAGCATTAAAAGCGAAATTGAGAAATCCCGCGCCGGAAAACAGCCCGTTCAACATGCGTCCGAGCAAGGGCATGAGCAAGCATTGGATCAAACCCAGCAGCGAACGGTGGAGCAAGACATCGCGTCCAAGGGAACGACTCCGGAAAAGAGAGCCGACGATTTTTTGGACGAATTGATGCAGGAGAACAAATCAAAGCAGCCAACTTTCCCGACACACGTTCAAACAAACCCCACGATGGCGACGACGGAGCCGCCCCATCCGTCCGAGCCTACCTCCGGGCGCAGCGAAGCATCCGCAAGGGGTACGATTGAACCGAAAGCCGAGACAGTGCAGCAACGGCCATCGATTCGCGAACTGCTGCGCGAGATTCGTGAAGAAAATCGAAGGGCGGAGAAAGAACGGCGTCAGATCGTCAAGGAACCGTCGCTGCCCAAACGAAGCGTGCGAAATGCCGATAAAGCGAAGACGGGAAAATCCAACGGATCTCGAAAGCGAGGGAAAGCCAAGTGAACAATCTGGACGATTTATTCCGTCAGGATGCAGCCAGTCGATCATCCACGAATCCGTCTGAGCAACCTTTTGACAAGGAAACCTGGGCACAGAAAAAGCAGGAACTTAGGCAATGGACTTACGAGACGATTGATGCCGCGACATCGTCCATTGCGCAAAGCGGCGATGAGTTTCAGCGTTATCTGGATGTGCAGAGCCGTTTCGATCGCTACAGCGTATCCAATGCACTTCTGATTCTCGCACAGCGGCCGGAGGCGACCCGCATCTCTGATTTCGATACGTGGAAAGAACAAGGCGTATTTATCCGCCGCAAGGAAACCGGCTTTTACATCTTAGAGCCGGGAGAGGAGTACCGGAGGGATGACGGCAGCACCGGCATTAGCTATAACCCCAAAAAAATGTTCGACATCGCACAAACGACGGCCAGCCAAAAGAGGGAACAGCCGACTTACCCGGACGACCGGATGCGCATCAAAGCACTGCTGGATCGCGCCCCCGTCCCGATCGTCATTGGCGATGCGCTCCCGCCGGAAATGCATGCGCTCTACCAGCCGGACACGAGGAATATTGTCATCCGCCGCGGCCTGGATGCCGGGGATATTTTCCGGTCGCTTGCGCAGGAATTGGCGCATGCGGAGCTGGATCGCGGAGATGGACGTTACAGTCGCTCCGATTTTACGTTCCATGCATACTGCGCTTCCTACATCCTGTGCAAACAGTACGGCGTGGATACGTCTTTCTTCCGCTTTCATCGTGTGCCGGAGAAGCTGAAGAACATGGAGCCGCAACAAATCCGCGCCGAATTAACGATGATGAAAGATACCGCGCATAACATGGCTCGCAGGATGAACCGGATGCTGGCGCAGCATCGGCAGCAGCTTCGGACGGAACCGGCAAGGTAAGCGTGTCGTCATGTGCAATTTCTCTTGGGAGGGAATGCTTGTGAGGGAGGAAGAACGGGTTCTTTGTCTGGATCATTACGAGCATGGCATTGTGGTGCATGCGCTGAATGCGCTGCGAAACGATTTGATCGGCGAGAAGCGCCCCACCGACGCCGTCGATGAACTGTTGCTCAAAACGATTGATGCCCCTTATCAAAAACATAAGCGACGGAGCCATCATGAGGCGCGTTGAAACCGCAAGGAGTCATTTGATACTCTTTGCGTTTTTTTTAATTCCCGTCTTGTGGGCGGCGATGCTGACCGCCCCTGCATTTTCCGGGGGGCTGCCGGCGATTGTGGAGCATCTCAGCGCGGCGATCAATCACCCGTTCGACATTCAGTGGGTAGACGATACGCCGCGCTGTCTATTCATTTTTACGCTGGCCTATGGACTCGGCGTCTGTATTTACTTGGCCTCCCCGCGAAACTATCGACGACGAGAGGAGCACGGCAGCGCGCGATGGGGCCGGGCGAAAAGCATATGCGCCAAATATCGAAGCAAGCAGCAGGAACAAAACAAAATTTTAACCAAGCAGGTTTGCATCGGACTCGACGGCCGCAAGCATCGCCGAAATGTGAATGTGCTCGTCGTAGGCGGTTCCGGCTCCGGCAAAACAAGGTTTTATGCAAAACCGAACGTCATGCAAGCGAACACATCGTTCGTCGTTCTCGACCCGAAAGGCGAAATCTTGCGGGATACCGGCCATCTGCTTAAATCCAAAGGGTATGACATCAAGGTGCTCGATCTGATCAATCCTCACCGCTCTCACGGCTACAACCCTTTCGCCTATTTGCACGACGACAAGGACGTGCTGAAACTGGTCACCAACCTGATTCGCAATACGACGCCGAAGGGCAGCAACACGAACGACCCGTTCTGGGAACGATCCGAAACGGCGCTATTGGAGGCGCTCGTTTTGTATTTGCTCTATGAAGCGCCGCCGGAGGAACAGAATTTCCCGATGGTGATGGAGATGATCGCCGCCGCCGAAGTGCGGGAAGAAGACGAAACCTACCAGAGTCCGCTGGACGAGTTGTTTGAACGGCTGGCGATGCGCGACCCGGAGCATTTGGCGGTCAAACAGTACAACATCTTCAAACTGGCGGCGGGGAAAACAGCCAAATCGATATTGATCGGCCTAGGCGTTCGGCTGGAGAAGTTCAACTTGCATTCAATCGCCGGAATGAGCTTGGTCGATGAAATGGAATTGGCTGTCATGGGAGAAAAGAAGACGGCGTTGTTTGCCGTCATTCCCGACAACGACAGCAGTTTCAACTTCATCGTCGGGATGCTTTACACCCAGCTTTTCCAATGCCTGATGTACGAGGCCGACTATCGGCACGGCGGACGCTTGCCGGTGCACGTGCATTTCGTGATGGACGAATTTGCCAACGTCGCCTTGCCCGATGAATTCGACAAGCTGCTCTCCACCATACGCAGCCGCGAGATTTCGGTTTCCATCATCCTGCAAAATTTGGCGCAGCTCAAATCGCTGTACAAGGAGTCGTGGGAATCGATCGTTGGGAACTGCGATGTGTTTTTGTACCTGGGCGGCAATGAACAATCCACCCACAAATACGTATCGGAGCTGCTGGGCAAGGAAACGATCGACACGAACACCTATGGCCAAAGCAAGGGACGCAGCGGCAGCTATTCGATCAACTATCAGTTGTCCGGCCGCGACTTGCTGACGCCCGATGAGGTGCGGCTTCTCGATAACCGTCATGCCTTGCTCTTTATTCGCGGCGAGCGTCCTGTTCAGGACGACAAATACGATTTGCTCAGGCATCCCCATGTCGCTCTCACGACGGATGGCAACGGTCCTCCCTACCAGCATGGGGGCACGGAACTTGCGCTCGATTGGCGAACCGTGACGCTTGATGAAAACGGAGAGTACGAGCTTCTGTCGGAAGAAGACATGGAGTCGCTATTTTTACGAGGGGAATGATGAAAATGAAGTTCAAAAAGAAACGGCTGCTGGCACTGTACATCATGCTGATGTTAACGGGAACCGTATTCGTCTCTACCGCTTATGCCGAGGGCGACCCGATGACGACGGTCAATAATTTGTCCACTTTCATATTCGGATTAATACGGGCCATCGGTATGATCATACTCGGCTTCGGCATTGTGCAGATCGGATTGTCGCTCAAGTCTCACGATCCTTCCCAGCGAGCGAACGGGTTCCTGACGCTCGCCGGCGGAATTATCATTACCTTCACGAAGGAAATTCTTACCCTGATAGCCGGTTAAACGGGAGTCGCACATGAGGGGAACGGGCGATTTATCCGTTCCCCGTCTACAGAAAAGGGGTGAGAATATGGCCAAAAACAGTTGGATTATTGACAACCTCGAACATGCGCTCGATACATGGAACGAGAAAATGAACGAAATCTGGCAGCTTGTTACCGAGTCGCCGGCCGACTTCAAGGGCGGCGGCGTTTGGCGCGTCATTACCGACATTCACGGCGCGTTGCAGGCGACGGGACTGGCGCTTCTGGTCTTGTTTTTTGTGATCGGCGTGGTGAAGACGACCGGCAATTTTGCCGAAGTGAAAAAGCCGGAGATGGCCGTCAAGCTGTTTATCCGTTTTGTCCTGGCCAAAGCGGTCGTTACCTACGGGCTGGAGCTCATGATGGCGCTGTTTACCATTGTTCAGGGAATCATCTCCACGATGATGGGACGTTCCGGGTTCGGAAGGACGGAGGCTATGACTTTGCCGAACACCATTGCAAAAGCGATTGAAGATGTCGGCTTTTGGCAAAGCATTCCCCTGTGGGTTGTCACCCTTCTGGGCAGTCTGTTCATCACGGTGCTGTCTTTTGTGATGATCCTCTCGGTGTACGGACGTTTTTTTCGTATCTACTTATATACGGCGATCGCTCCCGTTCCGCTTTCCTCCTTTGCCGGGGAGCCGAGCCAAAATATCGGTAAATCGTTTCTCAAAGGGTATGCGGCCGCTTGCCTAGAGGGAGCGATTATCATACTCGCCTGCATCATCTACTCCGCCTTTGCCTCCGCTCCCCCGGCGGTCGATGAAGGCGCTGGCGCGGTTACGATGGTGTGGACGTACATCGGCGAGCTGATTTTTAACATGCTGGTGCTCGTGGGGACGGTCAAAATGGCGGACCGGGTGGTGAGGGAGATGATGGGGCTGTAGCTTCATTCCGATTCTTCGCCCAACAATTCCCGGACGGAAACATCCAGCGCTTTGGCGATCGCAACGACTTCGTAGTCCTGAACAAGCCGATACTGCCCTTCCAGACGCGAAAGGCTCGTTGGACTGATGTCGAGACCAGCCGTTTGCAGTCTGGCGAGAAACTCCTTCTGTTTCATCCCCTTTGCCTTGCGGATGGCAACGACTCTCACGCCGATTATATTTTTGTCGCCTGGCGGTTCTTTACGATGTTTCATTTGTATGCACCTCACATTACAAGCAAAATTGTACGTGAGTGCATCGTTGTTTTAATGCGAATATCGCATTAAAATGAAATAAACCGATTTACGCAATAAAATAGAGAGGTAATCTATCTTTCAGACAGCCAGGAACGCCGATCTAATGAAGACACGGGGAGGCCGACCGATGACACGTTTGCTTGGTCAATTGGAGGAGGAAAGAAGAAAGTTGAACGAACTTGGGAAAAAATCTCTTGATCAGGGAATTCCTCTGTTTGAGAATGAGGCGGTTCAGGCTCAAAGCCGGAAGGTGGACGAATGGATTGTCCAGTGGCTTCAAAGGAAGTCCGGACGAGAGCATCAGTTGCGCTAGATCGCATTCGCACAAGGAGGGGGGATGTCAATGGAGTTTCCGTTATGGTTTCAAAATGCGATCCAGCGGCGGCTGGACCACGTTTCGGCTCGGATCGAACACCATCCCGAGTTGCGTAGATGTCGCGATGAAGAGGAATCGGCTTTTCAAGCGATGTTTTCCGGCGTGGATATGACGCAGTTGCCGGCGTTTATGGAATGGGAGGATAAGCACCATTTTAAACAGTCGATTATGAATGAATGGTTATATTTGCAAGGCATGCGAGACGGCGCTCAGCTTGTATTTGCGCTTTTGGCCGATCCTCTTCCATCCGGCGATGAGGTGTTGGCAAGATCGAAAAAGACAGAGCCAACAACGGTTCAACCGGAGGATGGGACCGAGTTGTAGACCACAGTGAGCATCGTTTATGGGAGGACTTTAAATGGAAGTGAAAATCAACCGGGAAATCCGGGATTATACGGAAAGCTTATACTTTGGACTGTCCTTGCGGCAGTTCTTTTTTTCTGTGCTGGCTGTTGGCGTGGCGATCGGACTATATTTTGGACTGCGCGGCCGCTTTGGCTTGGAAACGCTCAGCTGGATGTGCATTTTGGGGGCTGCGCCCTGCGCAGCCTTGGGTTTCATCAGCTATCACGGCATGACGGCCGAGCAGCTGCTTTGGGCGTATGTGAAATCGGAATTTCTGCTGCCAAGACGCTTCGTCTTCTATTCGACCAATGTCTATGTTGAAGCGCTGAAAAAGAACATGCATAGTTACGAGCAGGAAAGGATGAAGCGCCATGATTAAAACGCTCAGACGCATCATCAAGCAGGACAAGGAACGATTTGTCATTCCGAAAGGCGTTCAGCAAGTCATCCCGATTCGCGCCCTCTGGCCGGACGGGATTTTTTTTGTCGGCAACAAGTTCTCCAAATCGTATCGGTTCGAGGATATCAACTACGCCGTAGCGTCCAGAGAAGACAAGGAAGCGATGTTTTTGTCTTATTCCGAGTTGCTCAATTCCTTCGACAGCGGAGCGACCACGAAAATTACAATCCATAACCGGCGTTTGAATCGGGCCGATTTTGAAAGCTCGATTCTGATTCCGCTTCGGGAGGATCATCTAGATGTGTACCGGCAGGAGTACAACGAGATGTTGCTCGCAAAGGCCATCGGCGCAAACGGTACGATTCAGGAAAAGTACGTTACCATTTCTGTGGTCAAGAAAAATGTGGAGGAAGCCCGTCAATATTTCGCAAGGGTCGGAACCGAACTGATGACGCATTTTTCCCGTCTCGGTTCCAAATGTATCGAACTGGATGCAACCGACCGTCTGCGCATTTTCCATGATTTCTTTCGGATCGGCGAGGAAGCGGATTTTCGTTTCCATTTGTCCGAAACGATGCGCAAGGGTCATGATTTCAAGGACTACATTTGCCCGGATACGTTCGAGTTTGAAAAAGATCATTTTCGGATGGGCAACTTTTTTGGCCGCGTCATCTTTCTGCGGGAATACGCCAGCTATATAAAGGACAGCATGGTGTCCGAGCTTTGTGACCTGAACCGGAATTTGCTGCTGTCACTGGATATTATCCCGATTCCGACTGACGAGGCCGTTCGTGAGGTGGAGAGCCGTTTGCTTGGCGTGGAGACGAACATCACCAACTGGCAGCGGCGACAAAACCGAAACAATAATTTTTCTGCCGTGGTCCCCTACGACATGGAGCAGCAACGCAAAGAGAGCAAAGAATTTCTGAACGACTTGACCACCCGCGATCAGCGGATGATGTTCGGCCTGCTGACGATGGTCCACATCGCAGACAGCAAGGAGCAGCTTGAAAGCGATACGGAGGCGCTGCTCACCACCGCCCGCAAGCATTTGTGCCAGTTTTCTACGCTGACCTATCAGCAAATGGACGGTCTGAATACGGCGCTCCCCTACGGCTTGCGGAAGATTCACGCGCTGCGGACGTTAACGACAGAAAGCACGGCTGTCTTTATTCCGTTTCGGGCACAGGAAATCGTGCATTCGGGCGGCATTTACTATGGGCAAAATGTGATCAGCAAAAACATGATTATTGCCAATCGCAAGCAGCTGCTGAACGGAAACAGCTTTATTCTCGGCGTATCCGGTTCCGGCAAAAGCTTTACCGCGAAACGGGAAATCGTCAACCAGATGCTGGCCAGCGACGACGATATGATCCTGATCGACCCGGAACGGGAATACTCCGCGCTGGTAAACGCAATGGGCGGCGAGACGATTCATATATCTGCCACCTCGCCCAACCATATCAATGCGATGGATATGAACCGGCAATATGGCGACGGAGCCAACCCGATTATTCTCAAGTCGGAATTCATCCTCTCGCTTTGCGAGCAGCTGATTGGCGGATATCAGCTGGGAGCCAAGGAAAAGTCGCTCATTGACCGTTGCACTGCCAGCGTATACAGGAAGTATTTGCAGAGCAACTATAAGGGGCAGCCGCCGACGCTTCAGGACTTTCGTGAGGAATTGCTGAAGCAAGCGGAGCCGGAGGCGCAGGACATTGCGCTGGCGATCGAACTGTTTACTTCGGGCAGCCTGAACACGTTCGCCAAACCGACCAATGTTAACGTCCATAACCGTCTCATTTGCTACGATATTCTCGACTTGGGCAAACAACTCCTCCCGATCGGCATGCTGGTCGTCTTGGACAGCATCTTAAACCGGATTACACAAAATCGGGCCAGAGGCAAAAATACGTTTATTATAATCGATGAAATCTATCTTCTGTTCCAGCACGAATACAGCGCCAACTTTTTGTTCACGCTTTGGAAGCGCGTTCGAAAGTATGGCGCTTTTTGTACGGGCATTACGCAGAACGTGGACGATTTGCTGCAAAGCCATACGGCCCGCACCATGCTGGCAAACAGTGAATTTATCGTCATGCTGAATCAGGCCAGCACCGACCGGAGAGAGCTAGCCGAATTGCTTAATATTTCGGAACTGCAACTCTCTTATATTACCAATGTTGACGCCGGGAATGGATTGATGAAGGTAGGCAGCTCCCTTGTGCCGTTTACCGACAAGTTCCCGCGGCATACGAAGCTGTACAGCTTGATGACTACTAAACCTGGTGAATAGAAGGACGCGGCAAGAAGGGGCTGGTCTCTGGTGGAGGTCAGCCCCTTCTTGTCGATGAATAATCATGATATCGACAAACAAATTTGATTGCCTGATTCTTAAAACGGCGGACTATGAAATAAGTGCCAATTTCGAGTATAATAATTATACATATCAGTAGGCCTTTTTGAGTAATTGGCATGAGGGAGGTTGTCATGGCCAAAATTATGATTGTGGACGATACGGCGTTCATGAGAATGATGCTTAGAGAGATCATAACGGATTGCGGCTTTGAAGTGATAGCGGAAGCGGAGAATGGAAAAGAGGCCGTGCAATTTTTTAGGCAGTACAGACCCGAACTTGTCACGATGGATATTACGATGCCTGAAATGGACGGCATCGCCGCTTTGAAGGAAATAAAACGAATAGACCCTATGGCGCGAGTCATCATCTGTTCCGCAATGGGACAAAAAGATCGGGTTGTCGATGCGATTACGTCAGGAGCCGCGGATTTTATCGTCAAGCCGTTTCAAAGGGAGAAAGTTCTGGAGACGCTGGCCAAAGCGTTGAAGTAACCGGGGGTTTATGTACAAGATCGGGCGAGTTACGGCTGTCGTTTCCGTTATCTCTCTTGTCGCTGTTCTGCTCATTCATATTAAGTATGCTTACGAGGCAGTGGATAAGGCCGTGGCCATGTCGCTCGCGGTCTTTTTGCCGTTGGCCTACTTGTGCGGCAAGCGGTTCGATACGCTGTTGCGGCTCTCGCAAAGAGACGACTTGACCGGGGCGTATAATCGCGGGTTCATTCAGCGCGTTTTCCCCAGACTGGTTCGCCGATCTCAAAGGCTGCGAAAACAACTGCTCGTGTTCTATGTTGACGTAGACAACTTCAAGTATATTAACGACACATACTCTCACGAAACCGGAGATCGTGTGTTATGTCAACTGTCAAACCTGCTTGAAAAAACAACGAGCAAGTACGACTATGTTGCACGATGGGGAGGCGATGAATTTGTAGTCATTGTGCCGTACACCGACGAAGAAGGAGCCAGAGCGCTCCAGAGACGTCTTGGCAGTGCGCTGTCGATATCGCTGGAGGAATTGAAGACGCACGCGTATCTTTCTGTCGGTTATGCGGTTTGTCCCGACGAGAGCGCCGATCTTGGCGAGCTCTTGAGAATGGCGGACAAGAGAATGTACAAGCAAAAATTAAGCCGCCACAATGACTGACATGTGCTTCACAGACAAGGCCTAACGATTTGAACAAAGTCATTTTACGTTAATCCGGTTCTGAATTCAACTTACAACAAGGAGCGTTCAAATTTATGAAAACTGTACCCATTCGTCTAAACCGCATCCAAAATAAAATCGGCCTTGGATTTCTCGTCGTCGTCATTTTTTTTGTATTCGCCATTCTTAGCGTAACCCGGCAACTATCTTCCTTCCAGAAGGAAACGAGATTCATTACGGATCATGATATGCAAGTACATAGCCTGGCCCAGTCCATCGAGAAGGATCTGGTAGATATGGAAACCGGTCAAAGAGGTTTTATTATAACCGGGGAAAACAAATATTTGGACCCGTACAACAACGGCAAAACCAATTGGCAGAAGCACTATGAGGCCCTTTTCCAGCTTGTTGCCGACAATCCAAGCCAACAGGACAACTTGAAAGCCATTCAAAAAAATGTGGAACATTGGATTCAAGACGCCGGCGAGAAAGTGATTGCCTTGAAAAAGGCCAATGACAACAAGGGACTCCAGCAATTTTTCCAGGACGATCCGGGGAAGCAGGATATGGATGCCCTGCGCGAGCAGCTTTCGTCGTTCCGTTCCATCGAAAAACAGCTCACGTTGAATCGGGTGTCGGCGCTCGAAAAGAAAAACGGTCAACTCCGATTGCAACTGTACGGCTCCCTGTTGCTGGTACTCATCGTTTCGGTTATCTCGTCTTACTTCACCGGCGCATTGACGGCCAGGAACGTACGCAAAGTCGGGAACGCCATCGCAGAAATTGCTTCTTCCGGCGGCGATTTGACGAAACGAATTTCAGTGAAGACCAAAGATGAAACGAAAGATTTGGCGGATCAAACGAACTTGCTGTTAGCCAGTCTCCAGAGCATGATCGCCGATATTCAAGGGAAGACCCTGGAATTGGAACGCTCCTCATCCATGTTGAAGGTTGGCGCAGACGAGAGCTACAAAGCCGCCGATCAAATCTCTGAATCTGTCCAGCGCGTAGCACAGGGAGCGGAACAACAAGTATCCCAGACGGAAGAGATGTCGGCGATTTTGCAGGAGACGGTATCGGGACTGGAGCAGGTTGCCGCCACGACAACCGACGTTTCCGACCTTGCCAAGCGAGCGCAGTCCGTCGCGACGGAGAATGCCGGCGAAATGCAGGCAAATGCGGAAAAAATCGGCCAGATCGAAGAAACGTTTTCCGACATTCAAGCTTCCGCCGCGGAACTGGCATCGCTGTCTGAAAAAATTCGGGATGTGGTCGGATATATTCAGGACGTCTCCAATCAAACCAATCTGTTGTCGCTGAACGCCGCCATCGAAGCGGCGCGCGCCGGGGAACAAGGCCGCGGGTTTGCCGTCGTCGCCGGAGAAATCCGCAAGCTGGCGGACCAGGCTGCGCATTCGACCCGCGAGATCCATGAAACCATCGAAGTGATGTTGAACGGCATCAACGGACTCGTCCAGAAAGTAAATGAGAACAGCCATGGCGTCAAGGATGGCGTTCAGGCCATGATGAAAGCCAGCGAGTCGTTCCGGGCCATCATGAACGAAGTGAACAACTTGAGCGTTCAAGTCATGGAGGTTGCCGCTTCTGTGGGACAGATGTCCGCCGGCAGCAAAGCGATTGAAGGTTCCATTCGGGAAATTACGAAAATTACGGAAGAAACCGCCTCGTTCACTGAAGAGGTTGCGGCCATGACCGAGGAGCAGGCGGCCACGAGTCAGGAAATGCTGCAAACCGCTCGCCAGCTTGGCGAAATGTCCGATTCCCTGAAAACGTTAGTCGGCAAGTTCAAAGTATGAGTGCAAGTCCCGATCCCCTCACCCGACGGAGATCGGGATTTTTTAATGTGTGCGCCCCCTCCCCGACACTGAATAAAAAGGGGGTAAATTGCCAACAATAAAATGGAAATGAAACATGAGGGGATCGCCATGGGGAAATCGAACGGATTTTGGAGCCGCCGCCCGCGTTCCAATCAGCGCGAGACCGAACGCTTTGCTCATCAGGAAGAAAATCGGCAACTCGATCAGGTTCTTTCCGCAAATCTGGCCGAGAATGTTCAGGCGCTTCAGCGCTTGTATACTCGTTGTTCTGACGTGATTTTTCACGAGTTCTGCATAGGCAATCGCATGGAGGCTGTGCTCGTTTACATCGACGGTCTGGCTCATATCGAAGAAGTGGATCAACATGTGCTCGCTCCGTTGCAACAGGATTTCCCTATGGATTGCACGCTGGCAGACATTCGCGGAAAAATTGCCGTCTCCTCGATAAAGCCGGTGGATACGATTGCCAAGGTGCTTGAAGAAATATCCGGCGGCAATCCCGTATTGCTGATGGAACGTGAGCCTCACGGACTGGCGATCGGCTTGCCGAAATGGGAAAAACGGGCCATCGACGAGCCGTCCGCCGAATCGGTGTTACGCGGACCGCGGGAAGGGTTCATCGAGTCGCTTCGCACCAATACGGCTTTGTTGCGGCGTAAAATCCGAACTCCCCATCTCAAAATCGTCACGATGAGCATGGGGACTTATACGAGCACGCAGATTGCGCTCGCCTACTTGGAGGGGGTTGCAGCCCCTGCTTTGGTGGAAGAAATGACGAACCGTCTGCAACGAATCGAGATCGACGGCATTTTGGAGAGCGTGTACATCGAAGAACTGATCGAGGACAACCCGTTCTCCCCGTTCCCGCAATTGCTTTCCACCGAAAGGCCGGATGTGGCGAGCGCTTACTTGCTCGAAGGACACGTCGTCGTTTTGATCGACGGTACGCCCAGCGTGCTGATTGCACCGATTACCTTCTATTCCTTGTTGCAGTCGCCGGAAGATTATTACGAGCGGTTTGTTGTAGGTACCGCAATACGCTGGCTGCGCTATTTCTTCTTTTTGATCTCTTTGCTGGGGCCGTCCTTTTACGTTGCGGTTATTACTTACCATCAGGAAATGATACCGAACGCTTTGTTGATTACAATGGCAAGATCCCGGGATCAAATCCCGTTTCCCGCCATTATCGAGGCATTGATGATGGAATCCATGTTTGAAGCGCTGCGCGAAGCCGGCGCGCGGCTGCCGAAGCAAATCGGCACCGCCGTCAGTATTGTCGGAGCGCTGGTCATCGGTCAGGCGGCCATTGCAGCGGGTATCGTTTCTGCGCCGATGGTAATGGTCGTGGCCATTACGGGCGTCGCGTCGTTTATGGCCCCCCGTTTTACCGTCGGCATTGCCATCAGGCTGCTGCGGTTCCCCATGATGGTGCTTGCCGGCTTTCTTGGGCTGCTGGGATTGATTATGGGAGGCATTCTCATTCTGAATCACCTGTTCAAACTGCGTTCGTTCGGCGCTCCGTATATGGCCCCCCTGGCCCCGATGCAGTGGCGCAGCCTGAACGATGTACTCTGGCGCGCTCCGCGCTGGCTCATGACCAAACGTCCCCACATGACGGGGGCGTGGAATCCCATAAGGCAGCCCCGCGGTCAACGCCCGGGCCCGCATAAAGGGGAGACAGGAGATTGACGAAGCTGAGCGCAAAGAGGACGTTGATGGTGGGGCTGATTGCCTCGGCGGTGCTGCTGTCCGGATGTTGGGACCGGATGGAAGTGAATGATTTGGCGATCCTTACAGCCGGCGGATTGGACCTGACGGAAGATCGGAAACTGGAGCTTTCCGTCAAGCAATATTTGGTATCGCCATCATCCTCCGATCAATCGGGCAGCGTATCTTCAGACGCCGGCGGAGGTTCCGGCAAATCGGTTGTTCGTTCCTCCCGTGGGTTATCGATGGCCGATGCGGCATCCCATTTGCAGCAGGTGTTAAGCCGCAAAGTGTTTTGGGGCCAGGACGAGGTGTTCGTATTCGGTCAGCAGCTGGCGAAAGAAGGGCTCGCCGAACCTTTGGAATTTTTGACGAGGCATCCGATTCCGAGAGAGCGGGCCAATGTTTTCGTCAGCCAAAGTCCTGCCAAGGAAGTACTGGGACTCGATCCGCCGATTGAACGCTCGGTTTCGCATGCTCTGCGTAAAATGGCTGAAAATGAAACAGGTCTGAATATTACGTTGAAAGAATTGGCGGAGATGATGGCGGGCAGATCCAGATCCGCCGTCATCCCATGGGTCGAAATCAAGCCTGGCGATGGAAAGCAAGCAGCGTTCGCATTCATTAAAGGCACGGCGGTTCTGAAAAATGGAAAGATGATCGGCCGCATGAACGATGCCGAGACACGCGGAATCATGTGGTTGAGAAACGAAGTGAAAAAAGCGACGGTTACCGTTTCCCCAGGCGAGAGCAATGGACTCGTGTCGCTACAATTGCTGAGAAGCCGTACGGATCTGATCCCGCACCTTAAAGGAGGAGAATGGAGCCTGACGGTTCGAATCGAAACCCAGGATGACATCGTTGAAAACACGTCGGAACTGGATCTGTCCGTGCCGGACCATATCAGCGAGTTGGAGCGCGAGCTGGAAGACGATATTAAACGCCGCATTCAAATGGCGCTAGAACGGGCGCAAAAAGAGATGAAAGCCGATATTTTCAATTTTGCGGATGCTTTTTACCGGAAGTATCCGAAGGAGTGGAACCGAAACAAGGATCGCTGGGACGAAATTTATTCCCATCTGCAAGTCAACGTACAGGCGAAAGTCAAGGTTGTCCGCCCCGGCATGACCAACAGAAGCATATTCAAGCCGGCGCAGAGGTGATGATATGATCTTGATTTGGGGGAAACTGCTGGGCGTTGCCGCGGTGCTTACTTTGATGGTTTTGCATGATTGGCGCTCCATGCCGTCTTATACGAAGCGGGAGAAGACGGCTTATTGCGCCCTGACCGGACTGGGTGCGATTTTGGCGATCTTGCTTGTGATCGATCCCCAAATGCCGGGCCCTACGCAATGGCTGGATGTTATCTACAAACCGTTGGTCGACTTGATGGAGAAGTTTACCGTACGAAGGAACGGGTGAAACATGATTGAAAAAGGAAAAATATCCGCCCCGCAAATCGGAAAAATAATCTATTTGGCGATTACTCCGACGGCTATTTTAAGCACGCCGGCGATTACGTATCAATATGCCAAACAGGATTTGTGGATATCTCCGATGTGGGCATTCAGCGGCTTGATCGCGATTGGTATTGCGTTAGGGTTTCAAACATTGTTTCCAGGCGAGAATCTCGTTCAGTCAAGCGAACGTATATTAGGTCGAATGCTGGGTAAAGTGTTCGGGCTGGTTATACTGTTGTACTATTTGTATTTAAGCGGCATTATCGTTCGGGAATACGGCGAATTTGTAGTCGGAGCGTTTCTTGTTCAAACGCCGTTGCTGGTTGTATCCGGAAGCATGGTGCTCGTTTGTGCCATTGTTGTTCGCAGCGGCGTGGAAATCATCGCGAGATTTGCCGATGTATTTATCCCTGTTTTTGCGCTGCTCTTTCTGCTTCTGATCATCCCCTTGCTTCCGGATCTTCATATTCTGAAGATGCTGCCGATCATGGGAGAAGGTATCGGGCCTTCCCTCTCAGGTTCGGTTGTTTTGCAAGCATGGTTCAGCGAATTTCTGACCGTGTCGTTTTTAATTCCATTTGCAAACCGTGCGGAAAAAGTGAAAAAAAGCATGGCGATAACTTTGCTGGCCGTCATTGTGACGCTTGTGTCATCCAACCTGGTTACGCTGCTGCTATTGGGGGACCTAACGGGAAATTATACCTATCCTTTCCTGATTGTCGCCAGATACATCAACCTGGCCGATTTCTTTACCCATCTGGAGTCACTTTTTATGGCTATTTGGGTGTTGGGCGCATTTGTTAAAATATGTGTTTTCTTTTATGTGACGGCCATGGGCGCCGCTCAATGGATGAGCCTTCGTGAATACAAGCCAATCGTATTCCCTGTCGGCTTCTTACTGCTGTTAATGAGCGTATGGGTCGCGCCCAATCTGCAGGAGTTGACGCATGCGTTATCGACTTCGATCATTTTTTCGGCATTGACGGTATTGGTTTGCATTCCCGCGGCGCTGCTCGGTGTGGCCTGGATCAGAAAACAATGGAAGAAGAAAAATATGCAGGATTGAACCGCGGAGACAGTCGGACACGTTCTGATCGGATGAACATCCGTTTTAAAATAATAGCGCCAACCTTCTGTTTACGCTTAGGACGCGTGTCAGAATGCTTGACGCTTTTTACCGCTCTCAAGTTTGGCGAAAAGTCGAATTCTCCATCATGCAAGAGATTTTTGTTTCAAAGAAGTGGATAGAAGACTCGCTCTGTTGATCAGTTCTCGAAAAGACAGCGAAAAAAAGTCAGGTACGAGAAAGCCGTTGATGACTCCCATCGATGCGGACAATGCAACGTTTTGAATGACGACAGGTTGGGACAGGGCATCTTCCAATTGCAAGCCATCGTATTCATTACGGCAAGTAATCACAATAAACTCATCCCCTGCATACCTGCATACATAATCCTGTTCGTTCGTTAATGCACGCAAGCGATTGGAGAACTCGACAAGAAAATCGTCCCCTACCGGATGCCCATGCAATTTGTTGATTTCACCGAAGTTATTGAGATCAATAAAGAGCAAACGGAATTGTTGGCGACGGTTCAGAAAATGTTCGCCGATATGTTGGATATAAGGTGCACGGTACAGTCCCGTTAGAGGGTCAACGAGTTGGTTCAATTTGATTTGAAGCTTCTCGCGGGTCACGATCCCGATTACCTGATCTTCATGAACGACAAGAAGGCGTTCAATGTGATGCCGCTCCATCATTACCAGCGCGTCCCAAGCAAATTGGTCAGGCGAAATGCTGATCGGGTCTGGGGTCATCGCGTCGGCCACAATGCGATTGGGATGGGAAGAACGGATATCCCGCGACGTAACAATCCCCACGATTGTCCCATGATCCGTGACGACCAGCGAACCGATTTTAAGTTCATTCATCATATCGGACACGTACTGGACGCTTCTTTCGGATGAAACCGTATAGACCGGGGATGACATGAATTCCGCCACCTTCATTGCAACTCCACCTCCCGCTGAATTGATACCGAAATTTTCAGTTCGGAACGAAGAACCATGTTGTCGCTGATCAACCGGTCCGCTTCTTCCAATATGATTTGCATCAGCATACGTTCGTCCAACATTTGAAGAAGGGAGTTCCGAATCAAGACCGCTTCAATTTTGGCGTGCTCCAGTTTAACGATTGTAAATTGTTCCGGTGATATCGCCTGCGCCATTCGCTTTACCGCTTCCGGCCCGATCGGGGCTTTTTTCCCGATGATCAACAAATCCTGCATAGGCGGAACTTCAAACTCCGAAATTTTCAAGGAGAGCATTGCTTTCCGGAAATAGTTCAGTTTATCCTGCATCTTGATTACTCCTTCATGTTCGGGTGAGACTTCACGTTCAACCGTTTACGTTAACCGATACGGTTTTCCGAATAAATAGCCTTGTCCCATCTTGATACCCAAAGACAGCGCGGTATCCAAATCTTCTTCTTTTTCAATTCCTTCTAGGATCAGATTGGCCTCGTCATTGCAGTACTCGGCAAACAGCGCGACAACTTTTTGTTTCTTCCTGGATGTACTCAAGTCGGATGCAAAGAATCGGTCGATTTTGATGAAATCCGGCGAGATGTCCAGTATATTCCGAAACGAAGTTGTTCCATCTCCAACATCGTCCAGGGCAATCAGGAAATTCAGTTCACGCAGCAGACGGATGGCATCTCTGAAAGAGGCGCTCTTCCATAAAAGACTCTCATAAATGGACTCGTTAATCTCAAATACGATTTGGTTCCTATAAAGCCCGAATTGCTCGACAAGGGAGTCGAGTAAGTTGATAAACAAAGGCGAGACCAAAGTTGAAGGGAAAATGTTAATAAATAACAGGGTATGTTCCCGTGAGCCCGGAAATCCGAAGTAAGCTGAAATGGCCTCGAAAATAGAAAAAGAATCGACTTCGAACAGCTTGTTCTGCTCCATGGCGCGCTGAAATAAAAGATCTGGATTCATATTGGAGTTACTGCGAATGAGGGCCTCGTAACCAAGGATTCTCTTTTCGGGAAACCCCAAGATGGGCTGGAACATATGATAAAAATCGTTTTGTACAATCAATTGTTCGATATTCGGCATCGAGGCTACTCCCTTTGCTGGAGAATCAAAATAAGAAGCCACCCCGATTTGGGGCAGCTTTGAGCTCGGAAGCATCATTTCGGCAACCCAGCTACCATAGATATCATCCTTAGGCCTGAAGTTTTGCGCCCCCATTTTTCAATGGGTTTGCCGTTTCGTTTTTTATGATCCTGAAAGAAAGGGATCAGCCTTAGGACCTACAAATAGAACTCCCCCCTTTTGAATAAAGTTAAATGATTTACGACAAAATCCTTCTTTATACCCAATAATTCGCGCAAAAAGCGCCAACTCCTTCCAAACAGGTGTTCCGAATGAACCATATTTATCCAAAAATCGGTAAAGATCTTGTTTGCCATTTAACATAGAGAATCGTGTTAGATAAGCAGCAAGCGGTTGGTCGCTGATCGTACCAACCGCTTGCTTTCTTCATAGCTTGAATCATTTTTTACGAATCATCGTTAGCCGGTTCCAACAATTCTCGTAAAATACGATAAGCTTGCCGCTGTTTGGCATCGTTGTGTTTGAGCAATAAGAGGATGCTGGCCCATAACCATTTTTTCTGGTGTAGATTGGCTTCTTTATCGTTGCTGAACAGATCGTATACGCTCATATGTAATGCCATAGCTATTTTTTCAATCGTCTGAAGTTTGACGTTTTTTTCGCCGCGTTCAATCTGGCCCAGGTATGTCGCGGCCATGCCGATCGATTCGGCTAGTTGTTCCTGCGTCAAATTTTTCTCCATGCGGTATAAGCGAATTTTTGCTCCGACTATTTGCGCAAAGGTAGCCATATCGTCTCTCACAACCCCTCTCTAAAGTAAAGTGTAATCAAAGCAGTCGGAGGGATGGAGTACTCCTAAACTACAGTCTATTCAATTGATTGTATCTTTAAAATCACTGAGATATAATTTTCCACGGAGCTTCATTTGTCAGACATTCCTTTATGTCTACTATAGATAAAAGGAGTCGAAAGTTATGCATCATGTCATGATCGCTGCGCAGACTGTATTGTTTGGGAAACGGCAGGAAATCGGCTTGAGCCATAATCAAGTGGTCCAGCTTTCCAAGGAGATTACAAGACTGACTCGATTACTGGAAAACGTAAGTCAACAGACTGAGAATGGAATGCGAGAAATAAGGGGGAGGGTTGCCACAAGGCTGCTTAGCAAGGAACAACTGCTCGAATGTATAGCGACAGCTTTGAACATGGGACTTGAAGAAGAGTTTGTTGCTTTTTTGTTCAAGGAGCTGCTAACGATGGAATCCGATACGGAATTGTCCGAAATGGAATAGGAGGTTGTCTTCAGAAAGAAAGCTTGATGGATGTAAAATGGTTACGGCATTGCTGCCGACGTGGAAGCGCGATTGATCGGATGTATCAATCGCGCCGCGAATCCATCATTTGAAAATCGGAATTTCCAACATCTAGGCTTGGCTAGCCTTTAACTTGTACCTCCCCGTACTCGTCAACTGAACATGGATTCGTATGTTTCGTAAAGAATCCTCATGCAACACAAAATGATTTTCGTCTTCAATCCGGTGCCATACCGTGGGATAGCGTCGAAACAACGACTCGCCGAGATTATAAACATCGACCTTTCGCTCAAAGCCTTTCCGGTAAGTATGGCGAATTTGTTCTTCAATCTTTCGTTCGGCCAGGTCGATCAATTCTTTTTCGGACATTTCCTGATGCAACTCGTTAATGCCTGCCTTTATCGTTAGCTCGACGTCAAAATAAACGCGAAGATCTTGAACCGACGGCTTGATACGCGCTTTTGGCTTCTCCATGACCAGAACAGCCGCTAACGATTTTCCGCGTTCTAGAGAAAGCGGCACTCGAACCGTCTTTTTATGCATCCAGGGCAATCCTTGCAAATCGTCCAGCCCCAAATTTCCATGGTACCGATTGTTCCAAAACACGGTAATTCCTGCATATTCCAACAACGGTTGCGTTTTTCTGCTTACTTCCCACTGATTTTTCTCAATCCGTAGAGCAGGCAGGTAACTCATACGCGAATCTTCTTTCAGCGTCATGACAAATTGATACAACCTGATCGGTGAAATGATCGATCGTTGCCGATACGGTTCCTCCGGGCTGTGCAAAATGGACATCATCGGAGACTCATTGAAAAAAGAAGTTGTGTTGAAGATATCTTCAATCTGTTCCTTGGTGCTAAAAACCCAAACCAAATAGCGGATTTCCCTGTAACGGTTCAGCAAATCCATTACATCCTGAAATTTATTTTGTTTCAGAATACGTTCGCTGAATACGAGCGTGGAAACATGCCCCCAAAACACCCTTTGTTGCGACGTTTCATATAAATGGTTTGCCGCTTCCGTAAACGATGCTCCTGAGCCTTTCCCTACCCATACAGGCGCTTCCTTCGATTTTTGCTGGCCTTCCAACTTGGCGACGCTGGAGAAATCAAGTAGTTGCAAATACACAACGTACTTCCCGTCATGATAATCGAACCCGATGGCCGTTACATAACTGATATTTTGGAGTTCCTTCATATTCCAGCAGCCGGTCGTGATGACGAGCAGAACAATCAGAATTCCAGTTAATTTCACGACTTTCATTTTGACTGTTCTCCCTGGTTCGTATCATCAATCGGATGAAGCATCTTCGGACGCTTTCTCTTCCATGCCAAAGGCAACCGAAACAAAGCATGCGGCAAGTCTCTGAAAAACGGAGGAGACATTGGAGCCAGGTATGGAACCCCGAAAGACTGAAGAGACGCCAGCAAGACCAGCAATAAAAATACGCCGAGAAAAAAACCGTATAAACCGAAAATGCATGAAAATATATACAGTATAATTCTCAGCACGCTTACCGTACCTCCTAACGCTTGATTGGTTAGCGATGCGCCGAATACATGAGTAATTGCGCCAACTATCACAATTCCGGGCGACAAAATTCCGGACCGAATGGCTGCATCCCCCAAGATTAGGCCGCCTACTATGGTAAGCGTCGAACCGATAGCGGAAGGAAGGTGAACGCCGGCCTCGCGCAACATTTCAAGAAAAATCAACGCAAGAAACATTTCCAGCCCGGCAGATAAAGGGATTCCGAGACGATTCACGGTCAACGTCGCCAGCAAGTAAAACGGAAGCTGGTCCTGGTGGTACGAAAGCAGGCAGAGCCAAAATGCCGGAAGCATGAGCGACACGAATAAACCTAACAGCCTCAATAATTGTCCGAACGTTGAGGATAACGCTGTAAAGTGGATGTCTTCCGGCGTTTTGATCAGGAGCAGCAAGTTGGCGGGGCCAATGAGCGCCGCCGGCGTTCCGTCCACCAGCAAAACAAATCGCCCGTTCGTCAAACAGTTGACGGCAAAGTCCGGTCTTCCTGTATACGCCATAAGCGGGAATAACGCCCATGTCGGTTCGATCATTTCTTCAAGTTCCGTCGCGCTGAATACTCCGTCGATCGTTATCTTTTGCAGGCGCTGCTTCACCTCCTGTATGACCTTTGGATCGGCAATATCGTACATGTACATCAATCCGATTCGGGTTTGCGTACGTTCGCCGAGCGCCATTTGCTCATAGGCTAACGATGGGGATTTAAGCCGTTTGCGGATGAGCGCGGCATTGATGGCTAACTCTTCCACAAAACAATCCTTGGCGCCCCGAACGGAGACTTCGACATTGGATTCTTCCGGTTTTCTCCCCGGCAGCTTGGCAATATCAACGGAACAGATGAGCCGAAGCGCGGGAATATACATAAGCAATTTGCCTTCAAAAACAAGTTGCGTCGCTTTCCGTTGCCAATCATCATCCGGCAGACGTTCCAGTTGAAGTTGGCTCGCTGTTTGAAGCATGCCCGCGTCCGTAAACCCGTAGCACTCATAAAAACGATGCAATCGGGGAAGTACCACCTCATGAATCATATGCTGGCTGTCGCTCATCCCTTCGCAGAAGACGAACAGTACGGTTGAACGTTCCTCCCGTGCGTTCAAGGTGTATGTATGATGCTTGACATCGGCGCAACGATTGAACAAATTTAAAATAGCGGAAGCATCGGCCAGTTCAACGGCTGGCCGTTCGGAAGGTGAGGCGCTTGGTCGAGAAGAAGCCTCAACCGCCCCGACAGGTCTTTGGAAACGAAATGGTCTTAACCACCTTTTGAGCATGGGGATTCACCTTCTCTTTCTGTTGGAAATCCAGATTTTCGCGACAAACAATGCCGTCAAGCCCAAAGCAGCGTAAACGGACGACGGGAAAAGCACGCTCCCGAGAGAATCAAGGAACCGTGCATCGCTCACAGGCAGCACAACGGCAACGATCATCAGCGTGCCGTATAAAATGAGCCATGGCAATCGCTTGCTCGGTTTCCAAATATCAACCATAATAAACAGAGCCAGCGAGACGCGAACAAATGTGCCGGAAAGCCACTGGTAGATGGAGAAGAAATCAAGGTGCGAAATATAGTGCCCGAGTTGAACCAAGCGCCACTGCTCATATGCAGGGTATCGTTGATTTGCCGCCTCAACAGGTCCAAATACGGCTATGGCACCCATCAGCGGTCCCAGAATCAATCCGGCCAACAGTACATTCACCAGCATGAGAGTGCCGAAGCGAGGACGTTTGGATAAGTGCTCCTGATAAAAAAGAATGCAGATGAGTTCCAAAAGTCCCCCTGCCGCATATAGTGCGCCTTTCCATACAGGCTCCCACCCGAACTCGAAGACCGGAAACAGCAGGCTGTAATCTTTATACTTGTAGTTGGCTGTCATCACAAAATCGCCGAGCACGATCACAACCGGGAGCAAAATGCCGGTGACGATTGCAATCACGCGCAAACCGGCAAGTGCCGCCAATAGATTGCATCCGACTCCCGCAAGCACTAACGCCAAAGCCGGCGTCTGCGGCAAATAGGAGGCAATCGTCCATGTGATGGTGTCTTTTAGCGAAATGGTGCCCATAAAGAACATGTAAATCGTGAAAAAAACGAGCATACCGTTTGCCGGCAGTTTGCCGAAATGACGATACATCCAGGTTTTGATCGGTGTCCCGTTCATGTTTTTGAGAATATAAGATAAACAGGCGATCCAGACTGGCGATGCTGCCAATACGGCTAAAACGGATACCCAGGCATCCCTTTTGGAAGCAGTCAGCAGAAGCGGGATAATAATCACGTGATTCAGAATGCCTATCGCCATCAGGATCACCATGTATCCTTGCAGCAACGAAATTTTTTGATTGACCGATGCGATACTTGTCACCACTTTCAGATGAACCTCTTCTTATGCTTTCCAAATTCCCCCCTTGCTAAAACAACGTGCATGGATGGACCAATAGCATTTTAATTCAGATGAACGGCAATGAAGGCTGACGACTACGTTCGTAGTATGCGAATCCGACGAAAGGCAAGGAGTTGGACCGTTGTTGTCGAATATGTCCGTAATGTGGTCATGAAATTGCATTGAATGTGCAACAATCGGTATCGCGCATCTAGCAGCCTTATCCGCGGTTCGAGCTCGCCCGGACGCCAACGTCCGTCCTTTGATCCGATGTATGGGGGGCTTTTCCATTGGGCTTCCTCATGCCGAAAACAAGCTGCTTTCCTGGAAAACGAACAAAGAAAAAGAAGTCTGCGCTTTTTTGATCCATCACGAAGGGACGCCCGCGGATACCGCGCTCATCATTGAGTCGATTTGGCCGGGTTGCGATGTGAAAAAGGCGAAAAGCTACTTGTATACTTGTCTGTCCTACTTGCGGAGAAGCTTGCAGGAGCATGACGTCCCCATAAGCGTAGACAAAGCCGGAAACGGGTTCACGATCCGGCTGGACGGGGCGGCTGCCGATGTGACGACATTCGAGGGGATGCTGGACGACATGTTGTCCGAATTTCCCGCCAGCAGCGGCATCAACGAATCGATCTATTTGGGGTATGTCGCGCAAGTTTCCGGGCTGCGCGACAAGGCGCTCACGCACGACTTGATTACGTTACAGCCTTTCTGATGATGTGATTGTATTTTGTCGGCTAGTACTCCCAACGGAAAAACGATTATTCCCTGATCGTATTCGGGCTGGTGTGCATGTTTTTCGCCCTGTTCACCAGCACGCGCGGCGAAAGAGTGTTGTTCAGCCTGTTCGGCTCCGTTCCGTTCTGGCTGTATCTTCGCATTCAGATGGTTTCGGCGCTTGGCGCGGCATGGGATTTCTCCTGTACGTGTATACGGCGTTCCGTCCGGTTTACTCCTGATGGTTGATCCGGATCGGGTTGATATTTGGGACGGTTCTGGCGGTCTGGGCAATCGGCTTCATCCCCCGTTCGCGACGGATCTGTTTAGGCAACTGGTCACGATCTACGCCACCTTCCCGCAAAGTGGAGGGGAGCCTGTATCTGGCCGTCGCCGTGATCGCCCTGAACGTCTTTGCGCTGGTGCAAAATCTGAACGTCTATTTCGCCGTACCGGTTGATTCGGTGCCTCCGTTCGAACCGCTCGTGTACCTGCTGATGCTGGCTTTGCTCATGTCGCTTCGCTTCTCCAACGCATTCCGGAAAATCGAAGAGCTCTCCGTTCAATTGCTGAAAGCGGACAAGCTGAAAGACGAGTTTCTGGCCAGAACGTCGGATGAGTTCAAGTCGCCGTTGCACGGCGTCATGCATATCGCAAGGTCGATGCTTGACAACGCCAATCATCCGCCGACGGCGGAGCAGCGCGAGAAGCTTGAATTAATCACGAGCATCACCGGCAGGCTTTCGCAGCTGGTTTACGATATTCTGGATTTTTCCAGGCTGAAGCAAGGTGAATTGGCCGTCGATTCGATGCCGGTCGATGTCCGCCCGGCTGTCGAGATGCAGGTGCGCATCTATTCGTTTCTGTGCGCGGACCGCAACATCCGGCTCGAAAACCGTGTCCCCGAACATTTGCCCTATGCGATTGCCGATGAAAGCCGGTTCGGCTAGATCGTCGGCAACCTGCTCGGACAACGCGGTCAAGCATACGGTGAACGGGAGCATTGTCGTCACAGCGGCGGAGAATCGCAGCATGATTGAAGTTTCGGTCAAAGATACGGGGGAAGGAATCGAAGCGCAGCACATCCCGCACCTGTTCGAAGCGTTCCAATTGTTTGATGAGCGAGCGGAACGCCGGGGCTTCGGGCTCGGGCTGTCCATCGTCAAACAACTGGTCGAGTTGCTAAAGGGAACCGTAACGGTATCTTCGACGAAAGGCGTCGGCACGACGTTCACATTCACCCTGCCGATCGCAGGCAACGCGGGAAACCGATAGCAGCTTCCCTGTTAAGCGAACGTCCGGTCAAAGCACCGGAGTACGCTTTCGTGACGCCTCATTATCTGAATTAAAAAGGGAAGCATACCAGCGGTCGATCTGGAAGTGGCGTTTCTGCATTCGCAGATCAAGCCCCGCATTTTTTGTACAACGTCGTTGCATCAAGTTATACGGATGCGGAACGTTCGCGAAAATTGACCGCGGATCTGGTCGATTATTTGCGAGGCAGCTTCCGGTTAAGCCATATGGAGAAGCGGATCGCTTTCGTGAAGAGTTCAACCTGATCCGGACATACGTCGATATTGAAAAAGCGCGCTTCAAGGATCGCTTACAATTCGAGGATGTACCGGGTGAGCATCCCTCCCCTGCTGCTGCAGCCGCTCGTCGAAAACGCGATTCGGCACGGGATCGGCAATCGGATAGAAGGCGGAACGGTCAAATTGACGACTTTTGAAACGGAGGGCGAATATTGGTTTGTGATTGAAGATAGCGGTGTCGGCATCGAGAGCGAACAGCTAAGTCGACTGCCGGCTTCCGGATCGGACAGGCGTCAGGGCGTCGGCCTGCTGAACATCAACAAGCGTTTGAGACACGAATACGGCATGGATCTGCGGATGTACGGTTATGCTAGCAGACGCACTGAGATTGGAGGGAACTGATGCAACCCTTACCTTCACGGATCAGACGAAGATCGGTGACTGGCCAAGCAGGCGGTTGCTCTCGCTGTAAAAGCGGGAATCGTCAGCGGGTACGAGGACGGCAGCTTCCGACCGGATGCTCAGATCACCCGAGCGGAGATGATATCGATGATCGCAAAAACGCTGAAAGTCTCACTTAATTCGCATACAACAACGGGCTTTGCTGATGACGAAAACATTCCGAGGTGGGCAAAAGGCTCGGTGGAAACGATCCGCAAACTAGGTATTATTGACGGCCGAACGGCAGCAAATTCGTTCCGGACATTACGGCCACTCGGGTGGAAGCGGTATCCATGCTGCTAAGGTTACAGGAACGAAGCGGTTACGGGTGTTTCAAAGACGACCGAGATGTAAAGGAGATGCCCCGAGGCATCTTCTTTCGTAGCCTTGCGAGCTTCCGGATTATGCTTAGTGGTGATGAAAAAGACAACAACGGACATGGGGCAGTATAACGAATGACGACAAGTTCCAACAGGAAAAAGGCAAACCAGTTCGAAAGACTGGGACGCAAAGCCACGGGTCTTCCGCATGCTTGCAATGATCGCCGGGTTACCCTCTCTAATGCTGTCAGGAAAAGGCACGGCCTTCCGAGGGTACGTGTCTTTTTTGTTTTTCCAGAACAATCAATGAGGTGATGAAAAGATGGAGGAGCGTGCAAGTTATGCCGTAGAAGTTGATGAAGTCGTGCGTTGGAAAGAAGGCAAGATCCAAGTATTGCTGGTGGACAGCGACCCCATTTGGCAACAACGGATGGCGGGGCTTATCAATGCAGAGCCGGATATGAATATATTTCATATTGCAACAAACAAGGAATCGGCCATTCGAGCGAGTGTGCAATTGGATTTAGACGTGATGATTCTTGATCTGATACTTCATTCATCGCAACAGGATGGACTCCATACAATTTCCGAAGTTCTGAAAATGAAATCAATGCCAATCATTATCTTGACCTCCCTCTACGAGCCTGAAATCATTGTGGAAGCTGTGCTAGCCGGGGCGATCAATTATATTACCAAGATAAACTATGCTGATGTCGTAAATGCCGTAAGGGAAGCGTATCGGGGGCAACCTTCTCTTCATGCCGATGTTGCATCCATTATCCGTAATGAAATTGGGCTGGATAAGCGAAAAGAATTACATCGAATGCTGACGCCCACTGAAAAAGAGATCTTGCAGTTGATCGGTTGGGGCTATAGACAGCCGGTGATCAGAGAGTTATTAGGCGTCACAGCGAACACCATGAAATCGCACGTTCGTAACATCATTCGAAAATTCAACGCTTGCTCCATTCATGAAGCGGCGGAAAAAGCAAAACGAAGAGGCTTGTACGATCGGCATGATCGAATCATGTGTTAGCGATTCGTACTCGATTCGAGTCATTTTGCGTTCATTCGACACTTTATGAATTGATAGCGTGATGAAAAAATCACCCTCCATATTTAAGCGCTTTATAGGTAAAATGGTAGGTGCAGATGGATATTATTAGGAGGAATTTACCGGAGGTGAGAGTCGTAAAAAGCGGAACGAAGGTTGTGAAAATAGTACCTTGTCAACTTATGCCAAACTAGAAAAGAAGGGAAGATGACGATAGAAATGGAGAGTGAACAAAGTACAACGAAGTCGATTGACTGCCGAAACTGGCGGAAAACGTTAAGAAAGCATGCACAGCAAGGAGGGATTTGTGATGTCGCGGACCCGGTCTCCATTCCCTACGAGAAAGTTGAATCATGGCTAAAGTCCTATAAGGACTGGAAAGCGAGATTGAAGTATGTTCAATCCGAACTCACTTACATCCCAGAATTGACGCGCACCCTGGATATGGTTGCGGCTCATAGCAGCAGAAAACAGGAAACGGTATTGCGAACGGTCATTCGACGCATACAGATCACTGAACATGAAATCCCATTGTTGCTATCCAGAATCGGTCTGATCGACTACGCTCTCACGGCGCTCACCTCGGAAGAGGGCTTATTTGTTCGGTTGAGATATTTTGATAATCTGGCGTCCTCAGAAGCCATGAGCCGCCTGGCACTTTCCCGCCGCGCATACTTCTATCATCGGAAGCGAATTTTACGCAAAATCTACATGAAAATCAAAGATCGGACGGTTTTGCTGGATTTGGAGTCTTCTCAAGCAGATTGAATGAATTCAGAAGATTCGTTGCGCATAGATCTGTCCCAGTAATTCAATTTTGAGGATTGGAGTGCCGGAATTGCATCGAACATGCACCGAACGCTGCACCGGATGTGCCTTTTTTTGCACGAAGTATGCACACGATATGCACAGATTTCGTGTTATGATGATAGCGTGGACAGACAGTGCAGCGGTAGCAACAAGAAAACTCTGTGGTCACTCTTTATCAAGCGTCGATTCTTTCCCTGCTACCCAGCGGAAAGGATTACGGCGCTTTTTTTATTGTGTCAATGCGGTCGTCGGCTAAATCCCGGTTGCCAAGGAGCTGAACCAAGCTTAGGGCAGCACCATACATCATAGCCCGCCTAATTTCTCACTCGGTGTTGCCAGGTGAGAAAGAGGGTGAAGGTAATGTATCCCTATTGCTCTTAACTGCAAACGGCGAATTAATCGGCAAGAATGTAATCCAATTGGCCTGGTCGCAATCGCGCGTTGGCGCTCTCTGCGGGTGGGTCTTTTTTGTTGTGCTTCCTGCTTGTCGGGGAGCGTTGGCTGTCGCTCCCCCCCCTCTGTTTTGGTTTGCCATTAAACCAAAATGGAGGGACTTGAATGAAGAAGATGAATTTGCGAGATATGTATCCTTTTTTCAGGTCGGATGTATGGGTTGATGTAGATGAAGAGGTTGCCGATGAAATCCGTCGCTTTGACTTAAAAGAGAGCGCTTACAGACTGCGGACGTATCGTCATAGGGCCTATTATTCGCTGGATCGCAACGACGGGATTGAGCAGCATGTTTTATTTCTCTCGATTTCACCGGAGGAGGTTTACGAGCGCAAGCTTTCACGGCAGCAACTCTATGAAGCTATGTGTCAATTGCCGGTGAAATCAGCCAGACGGATTTATGCCCATTATTTTTTGGGTATGAGCAAAGTCGATATTGCCAGAGCCGAGCATGTCGATGAGCGGGCGGTTCGTAAATCGATCCAACGAGGCTTGAAAAAAATGGAATACTTGCTCAAAAACATGTAATCGATTCGTCGGAGGGTCCGATTTTCCTGCCAAAATGAACGGTTATATAGAGGACCATGTTCAGACAGCGGCTGGTTGCAACCAGCCGCTGAATTCTCCATGAAAGGGGTATGTGACGATGCATCCGATTTGGTTTCGAGATGATGAACACGAGAGATTTTACGTTCAGATGTTGGATGCAGAGAAATGCAGCGATGGCTACCACCGGGCACTGTTCTATACATTGGGCATTTCCCGAGAAACCAGAAGTCATATCCGCGATTTATATGATTTCTCTAATGGCGGCATTAAGCCCGAAGGTCTTTCGGCCCCATGGCAAACCGGCGGTACCATCCGAGTGTGTCGGCTCGCCTTTAATTTATGGAACGGCTGGACCGAAGCAGGCGACGAACGTTACTCCACTCCCCACGAATTATTCGATTGCAGCTATGCCCCCTATTTTTTTGAAGCGATTCGTCTTCGTTACCCTGATTATTGCCAAAGTAACGAGAGAACGATCAAACGGCTGGCCGAACAAAACCGCTGAATGTCTGCCGACATTGGGAGTTGAATGGAACGATGAAGGAGATTAAAACGAGGAATGTTGTGAAGGACATTAAACGTTTGGAAAGATTCCCAAACGTGTTGCATCGTGTAAAGCGTTCAAGCGCTCATGCCAAGCGGCAAGTTGATCATGACAAGACGACTTCCCAGTCTCCAGTTGAATTTGCTCAGCGCCATTCCGCAGCGGCTACGAAAAAAACAATACGTGCCCAAATGGGGATGAGTGTGCGTATCAACAAGAGATTGATCCGGCACATTCTAAAAAGGAAGCCGTTTCCAGACGGTGATTCTGTCACAAGTCAGAGTCCGATTGATGTTCATACGGAGTCATCGATTTCGCGTACACCGCGACTTGCCCGTAGGATACGTCTGCGAAAGCCGGTTGATGGAAAATACATCTTGTCTTCTGGCTCGCATTCAGGAAAACAACGATTTATACGGAGCCGGGTCAATGCCCGGCTTCTGCATCGTTCTCGAACAGGCAGCTATCCTGACTGGATGCAAAAACGGGATATCGGCCCTCTAAAACCGGTCGGGAAGAAGGAATCATTCTCCGCCGCGGTATCTCATTCAGCAAATGGACGCGTGAAACCGTTAACCCGAGTCCCGTCTACTATAATGAAACAATCAGGTCATACGATCAAACGGAAAGCGCGAAATTTCAAGACGTTAGCGCCATTTATAAAAAATGGGCATCGGCTAGATCACGCTAACGATTATTCGGATGCTTCAACTGAAGGGAGAATGGATGCTGTCAAGGAAGCTCATCGGGCTGCGCATATGGCGATATCAGCTCGCCGGTCCATTCAAACCGCGCGTGCAGCCGCGAGATTGAATCGCCTTATCGTTAAATTGCTTGTAAGAGCCACTGCCTTGCTTGTCAAGGGATTGACGGCGCTTCTGGGATTCAGCGGTTCGGTAATTGTAGTTTTGTGCATTATCATGGCGGTAGCCGCTGTCATTTCCTCTCCGTTCGGTATCTTTGTGTCTGGTGAAAATACGGATGCCGATGTAAAGCCGCTTACCCGAATCGTTCAGGAAATAGACGATGAATTCGCCGCCCGAATTGCAGATATGCAGCGATCCGCTGGCCATGTAGACCGGGTGGAATATCATTATCCCGGCAGCGCGGACAACACTAGAATTGATAACTGGATGGACATTATCGTCGTCTTTGCCGTGAAGACCGTCACAGATGCGGAAAACGGAATGGATGTGGCTACGCTTGATGCAACAAGAATCGGTATCATTCGATCGGTGTTTTGGGATATGAATTCGCTGGAATCTCGTGTTGAAACGATAGAACATAAGGAAACGGTTACGGTAGAACATGAGGACGGGAGCACCAGCGAAGAAACGATTACCCGATATGAGCGCATTTTGCATATTACCGTCACTAGCCAAACTGCGGAGCAACAGGCAGATATATATCGCTTTACAAATGAACAGATGGAATTAATGAAGGAAATGCTGTCCGAGGAGTTCCGCCCGCTCATGTATGCAATACTTGGAAAAGGTGCGGATATTGGTTTGACGCCGGAGCAGCTTGATTTGGTTCAACAGCATTTGCCCAAAGGCGAACTGGGCAGTGAAGCCGTCAAATTGGCGCTGACTCGTCTAGGCGATCCTTACAGCCAACCGAAGGCCGGGCAGGGTAATTATACGGATTGCAGCTATCTCGTCCAATGGGTTTATCGTCAGCTAGGTATTAGCTTGCTGCGAACCGCAGCTGAGCAGGCCAGATTTTGCGTGGAGAATGGCCTTACAGTAGGCGCGGCCGACTTGGTTCCGGGTGACCTTGTGTTTTGGAGCTACGAGCGTAATGGTAGATTTATGGATATTACTCACGTTGGGATTTATGCGGGTGATGGCAAAGTTGTAGATGCTTCCTCAAGTCGCGGGCAGGTGGTGTTTCGGGACTTGTTTGATTCGGATAAGCAAGTGTTGTTTGGAAGGCCGAGTCTTTCTGATTCTTCACAACAAAATTCCTCCCTGTCGGCAGAAAAATAGCGAAAGCAAGAACCAACTTTAAAAAATGGTGCAACGGAGCGGATGTGACAAAATGGCCGGGTTACGAGTGAACGCTCATTTTTGTATTAATTTGGTTTATTTCCTGCATTCGGGTCTGCAACAAAATCAGTCCTATAGTCTATATATTTTCATTCCCTTACCATACCAGACGAAGCATGATGAAGATCGTGACAATGGAACATCCAGTTCCCTTCATTATCTGCT
The DNA here is from genome assembly GCF_008084145.1 of Paenibacillus faecis. Lineage (GTDB taxonomy): Bacteria > Bacillota > Bacilli > Paenibacillales > Paenibacillaceae > Fontibacillus > Fontibacillus faecis. The sequence goes on from NZ_VSDO01000005.1 coordinate 212,805, forward strand.
TCGAATGCAACAACGTACTCTTCCCCCGGCTTCAAATTCACCGTATCCTTAATAACGGAGGACCCTTCAAGCGGTTTCCCGTTTTTGTTTAGGCCTTGGAAGAAGTGCCCGTATAGGTGCATCGGATGGTCGTCGCTTATTGAGTTATTGACACGGTGAACTTTGACGGTATATCCTTATTTGATGTTTATCGGAACGGTATCCGCAGTAGTAGATGTCGTCTCTTATGTAGCAGTTTGATTGGATTTACGAAAAAAGTCATTTGTAATATGTATGCGGTGTGCCGAAGCCTTCTTCTCCTGTGTAATGACATGCGAGGCAATGGCGAGCTAACCGAATAAAAGCAGTCCTATCCAAACAACGATAGAACTGCTTTGCTTTACTTATGATCTGCTGTGCCGATTGGGTTATGGTTTAACTCCTTTTATAACGGCAGAGGCAAGGTAATCTTCCACCTTCGACCCAGGAACCCAATCTTTAATAAACGCCCTCGATTCCTCTTTCGGTTCGACCACCACATCCTTAAATCCACTTTGCGTTAGCATCGTTTTCAGCTCGTCAACGGACGAGGCCCCCGATATGCACCCCGAATAAAAAACATCCAAGTCGTTTTTGATTTCCGCCGGAAGCTCTGCCGTCATCACGACATCGGAAACGGCCAGACGACCACCGGGGCGCAAAACGCGGAACGCTTCATGAAACACTTGCTGTTTATCCGGAGAAAGATTGATGACGCAGTTGGAAATGATGACATCCATCGTTTGATCGGGAACAGGCAAATGCTCGATTTCCCCTAGCCGAAAATCGGTGTTCGTGAATCCTCCTTTGACGGCGTTATTGCGGGCGCGACTTACCATTTCCGGCGTCATATCGACCCCAATCACATGGCCGGTTTCCCCTACTTGTCGGGACGCCAAAAAACAATCGAAACCGCCGCCGCTGCCGAGGTCCAATACTACTTCTCCCGGTTTAAGCTCCGCGATGGCTTGCGGATTGCCGCAACCAAGACCAAGGTTTGCACCGTCAGGAACAGCGGTTAATTCTTCGGATGAATAGCCCAACTGCGAAGAAACGTCATCGGCCGATCCGCGGCAGCTTGAAGCTGGCGAACAGCACGAACCCGACTCCACTTTTTGTAAGGCGATTTCTTTATACCGGCTGCGTACATTTTGGCGAATTTGATCGTTCGTTATTTGATTCATGAATCTTCTCTCCTTCAACTTTTTTATCAAATCAGCAGTAGCTAGGGGTGCAACAAGCTGCTGTGTTTGCAATCGTGAGTTGCCGTCTCCAAAGGAACCGGCTCGATAACTCCGTGGGATTTTGCCATTTCCAAGCTTCCCGTGCCGAGCGCTCTATTTCACGCTGCTCCTGTTTCATAAGGTATTCCGTGGCAAACCAATTCAAGTTCATGGGAACTTGCCTCCCTACAAGTCATTTTTCACAAAACGTCGTAGTTTGCGAACAACGTATTTCGCGTCCCGCCCCACCCCCTTAATGTGGCGGAAGCAAAGGAACGCTGTCCTTCCAAGCCGACATAATACAGTCCCGGAACAGAAAGACTGATTTCGGCGGTCTGTAGCGGTTTCCCTTCGGCATCCAGCGCCCCGAGAGGGTGAAGGTAAGACAGATCGGGGCGATACCCGGTTGCAAAAATGACGGTTGCTACCGGTTCTTTCGTTCCGTCTGTCCAAACGACGCCATCGGAATAAAACGAGGTAAACATCGGCCGTTGGTCCGGCTTCCCAGCCTCTAGTCTTGCTCGGTAATCGTCCAAATCGGCAACGGAACTCGGACTTGGAGGCTTTTTGCCAAATCGCCAGAATGGAAAGGTATCTAAGCCGACAGCTCTGATCCAAAAATGAAGATCTATTCCCAATACTTTTGTTTTCGTAAGCTGAACGGGCCGAAGAACGGCGAGCAATGTATGGCTGCTGTCGGCAAGCTCTATTGCAATTTGAACCGCAGAATTTCCGCGCCCGACGACGACCACTCGTTGCCCACGGTAACGATCCGGATTGCGGTACGCGGAAGAGTGAAGGACTTCTCCTTGAAAGACTTCCTTTCCGTTTATGTTCGGCGTATAGGGATTATGAAAGGAACCGGTCGCATTGATGATCGTTCTCGTCAGATGACGTCTCCTGCAGCCGTTCGGATCGAAAAGCAGTTGTCGGTTTTCTCCACGGCAACAACCTTCTGATTCGTCCGGATCGGCAAGTCAAAACGTTGGTCATACGCCTTTAGATACTGAATCACCTCGTTTCGCAACGGGTAATGGGTCGCAGCTCCGGGTATCTTCATGCCTGGCAATGAGGATAACCGAGCTGGCGAAAACAGCTTTAGACTATCGTAATAGTGTGGCCAAGAACCGGTTGCCTGTTCGCTTGCTTCCAGGATCACAAATTGCAGCCCATTCTTCTTCAAGTAATATCCGGAAGCAAGACCGGCTTGCCCACCCCCGATAACTATTCCATCGAAAATCGCTGACATTCCAAGTCCTCCTTAGAATATTTGCAAAATGCAAGTATTATAGGAAAAAGATCACCCACAAGAAGGGGTGGAACAGCATTGGCCGGTTTTCGCCATCGCTTCGTTTAATAGCTTGATCGAGCGAATGACGGTATCTTTTTCAAAATCGTTCATGTGTGAGAAAATTTCGTTTAAATAGTCATTCATTTGCTGGTCAATCGACGCCGCAACATATTTTCCTTCTGTCGTTAAGGAAAGCAGCTTCACCCGCCGGTCATCGGGATCGGGCGTTTTCTTCACTAATTTCATCTTGATTAACGACTGGACTTGTCGGCTGAATGTCGTGATATCGGTCCCTAATGCCTCTGCTACTTGCTGGATGGAAGGCTTGTGTTGGCGATCAATTTCGTAAAGAATATGGCTTTGAATTAAGGAGATGTCGCAGCCACCGGCAGAACAGCAGTTTTTATTCAGAAAGCCAAAGCGACGAGTCATGATTTGAAATTGTTCACGTACATTTTCCACGGCGCCTCACCTCATGAAACAGTTATACAACAAATGATTGCAAGTTGCAAGTGTTTAATTTATCTGCAATGCAAAAAACAGGAACTCGGTTCTTAGACAGGATTTTTAAAATTTCATTTTTCGTATTGACTTTTTCCCATACATAAATAACAATATGGTTATATGGTTTTGGTGTGGGGTGATTATCACGACAATGGAATTTGAAAAGATAGCAGATATTCTGAAAGCTCTTGCCGATCCGACAAGGCTGAAAATCCTTTCTTTGCTCCGTGTTCGCGATTGCTGTGTGTGTGAACTGGTTCCCATCTTTAACATTTCCCAGCCAGCCATTTCCAAACATGTAAGCCGTCTAAAAACGGCGGAACTGGTCCGCGAAACGAGAAAGGGGCAATGGGTGTTTTACTCCATCAATGAGAAGCGGTTAGAGGAAATTGGTTATGCTCTGTTCCACTTGCCTGATCTATCCGAGGATCTGCGGGAATTGGAGCAACAAGGACTAACGGTTATTTGCGAGTAAAGGGGGTGTACAGCAAGTGTGTAAACAAGAGAAAAAGCGACTTTCATTTCTGGATCGCTATTTGACGTTATGGATTTTTATTTCGATGGCGATAGGAATTGGCTTGGGCTACGTATTTCCCAACTTTGTTGCCGGTTGAATGAATTTCAAGTCGGAACCACATCGATACCGATTGCGTTTGGCCTTATTTTAATGATGTATCCGCCGCTGGCGAAGGTACGATACGAAGAAATCGGTCGTGTCTTCCGAAATGGCAAAGTGTTAACCATTTCATTGATTCAAAACTGGCTCATTGGCCCGATCTTAATGTTTTTCCTGGCTATTATTTTCCTCCAAGGCTATCCGGAATATATGGTCGGCCTGATTATGATCGGTTTAGCTCGTTGTATTGCAATGGTCATCGTTTGGAACGATTTATGCAAAGGGGATGCTGAGTACGCGGCGGGACTCGTTGCTTTCAACTCGATCTTTCAAGTTTTGTTTTATTCCGTCTACACCTTTATCTTTGTTACGATTTTGCCGGGATGGTTCGGGGTGGAAGGTGTCGTTGTTGACATTACGATGGCCGAAGTTGCCAAGAGTGTGTTCATTTATCTAGGGATACCGTTTTTGACCGGAATGATTACTCGCTATTCTCTTGTAAAAGCAAAAGGACGGTCCTGGTACGAAACGGTCTTTATTCCGAAAATCAGCCCCATTACGCTGATCGCGTTATTGTTTACGATCATCGTCATGTTCTCGCTGAAAGGCGAAATGATTATCCAATTGCCGTTCGATGTCGTGAGGATCGCGATTCCGCTATTGATTTACTTTGTCGTCATGTTCTTGATCTCGTTTTTCATGGGCAAAAAAGCAGGGGCTGGTTATCCGGTGACTTCTACACTGGCTTTTACCGCCTCGGGGAATAACTTCGAGCTGGCGATTGCCGTTGCCGTCGGGGTGTTTGGTATTCATTCCGGCTCAGCATTTGCGGCCGTCATCGGTCCTCTTGTGGAAGTCCCCGTGATGATTGCCTTAGTCAACGTCGCGCTCCGATTCCAGCGGAAGTATTTTTCAAAGCAAGCAGCTTAATATAAACAGGAGGACTCATCATGTCAGAAAACAAAAAACTCGTTTATTTCCTTTGTACAGGAAACTCTTGCCGCAGCCAAATGGCGGATGGCTTTTTGAAGGCTCTCGGTACTGATCGCTACGAAGTAAAAAGCGCCGGGTTAGAGGCACATGGGCTGAATCCCCGTGCCGTCCAGGTGATGAAGGAAGCTGGCGTCGATATTAGCAGCTATACATCTGATGTCATCGATCCGGAGATTTTGAATCTGGCAGACTATGTGATTACGTTATGTGGCCATGCAGACGAACATTGTCCGGTGATTTCGAATAAAAACGTCGTGAAATGGCATTGGGGCTTCGATGATCCGGCCAAGGCGACCGGCACCGAGGAAGAAATCATGAGCCAATTTCGAGCGGTTCGGGATGCGATTAAGTCGCGTATCGAAAAGTTTCTAGCCGAAGGTCGGTAAATTTGAACGGGAATGTAAAGTTGTAGACTAAACATTGTCATTACTCCATGGGCAGGATTAAATGAGTAAAGAAAGAAATGTATCCTCACCCTTAAGCCCATTCTCGTCTACATGAGGAGTGGTTTAGGATGGATTGCTGTACATGTTAAAGCTTCTGCTTTAGAAACCATTCATCCCGACAACTCTTATTTATTTTGTTCGAACTCTGCTTACGCAACCGTATATTATAGTGGGAATCATTCGCAATCATTTGCCGAGGATGACTTGAAAGTGGCTGTGTAACAGAAGAATCCGAGCATGGGCGTGTCTGTATGTTACTGTTTCAGTTGGACGAGAGAGCGCCTCGCAGTCGATCTCATTTTTGCTTAGATAAACGATAAGATTGTTAGAACACTTTTTTATTTATCCGCTCGACAATCATGGTAACGCTGAAGTGCAAGTTGCATAGCCATTCACCTCATTTCGTCTTTAGGGCGATTTCAAATGAGATTAGGCTATGTCCTTGCTGGATCAGCCTTTAAACTGGTGATCACTTCTTTTTGAGACTCCTTGTTTGATAACGCCGCGCATTCACGGAAAGCAAAATGTTTACAACCTAGACATTTATTCAAATCCAGTTGCAATAGCGCGAAGTTAAGTGCCTCACCGGTATGTCCAAAAAAATGTTCAGCCCCAATCAGCGTATACAACCCTGTTCTCTTCAATACATCTAAAGGCTGAGCTTGAATTCCGGATACAAGAATAATCCCACCAAATTTCTCGAAATGCTTCACCAAACTGGAAAGATTTGATTCACCCGTCGTATCCATAAAAGGTACTTTTCCCATGCGCAGCAGTAACACTTTCGGTCTTAGATGAATCGAATCCATAATGGACTTTTCAAACATGTTCGCGGCGCCGAAAAAGAGGGGGCCTTCGATGGTATAGATCCCAATTTGTGGACAATCGTGGCCTTCGGTCACCATATGAGCTTTCACTTTTTCATGTTTAACTGTTGGGTCAGGCAATACCTTGGAAACCAATAACCCATCACTCATTCGTTTCACAAACAGTATAACAGCCAAAATTAATCCGACTTCAACGGCAGTCGTTAAATTCGTAAAGACCGTTAGCAAAAAGGTAATGAGAAGGACAAAAGAATCGCTCGTTTTGATTTTTAAGACGTGGGCAAATTCTTTTCGTTCGCTCATGTTCCAGGCAACCAGCATTAGAATCGGTGCCATACTAGCAAGTGGGATCTCTGATGCATAAGGTGCAAACAAAATGAGCACCAGCAATACAACAATACCATGTATAATACCTGACAGGGGTGAGATCGCACCGTTTTTGATATTGGTTGCTGTTCGTGCAATGGCTCCTGTCGCTGGTATGCCTCCAAAAAGAGGGGTTACCATATTGGCGATGCCTTGCCCAATCAGCTCCCGATTGCTGTTATGACGACTGTCGGTCATGCCGTCGGCAACAACCGCCGATAATAAAGATTCGATGCTGCCCAACATGGCAATAGTAAAGGCGGGGCGAATCAAATTTTCAATGCGATCCCAGGTTAGATCAGGGAAATGAAAATGGGGTAGGGTGCTTGGAATAGCTCCAAATGACGATCCAATCGTTGCAACTTCCCCTTTAAAGAATACGGTCGCCACTATAGTGGATACGATAAGCCCTACCAAGGAACCAGGGACCTTCGGTAAAAATTTCGGTGTTAGGAGGATAACTGCCAAACAGACGACCGCTGTGATAATACTGTAGAGATTCGTAGTTGCGAGATGCGTTACAATTTCCTTCATATTTGGTAGAAAATTCTCATGTTTCTCGATACCGCTCAAACCTAAAAAGTTGGCAATTTGTCCGCTGAAGATTATGACGGCAATTCCAGCGGTAAATCCGATGGTTACAGGGCGAGGAATAAATTTTATCAACGCACCGAGTTTAAATAGCCCCATGAGAACAAGAATAATTCCCGCCAAAAATCCTGCAAGCAATAAATTTTCGTATCCATATTCCATGACGATCGCGAAAAGGATCGGAATAAATGCACCGGTCGGGCCGCCGATTTGAAATTTAGAACCCCCGAACAAGGAAATACAGATACCGGCAACGATGGTGGTATAAATGCCATATTCCGGTTTTACACCAGCCGCAATAGCAAACGCCATCCCTAATGGAATGGCGATAATACCAACAATGAGGCCTGAAATGATATCCTTGCGGAATGCGGCCGCATGGTATCCTTCAAATCTTCCCGTCCATTTCATCTGAATTACCTTCTCTTATTCATATATTTGATTATTTGAATATAAGTGAAATGTTACTCCTGTCATCGAATAATGTCAATCATAATAATCTCGTGTCGCTCCGCATGTTTCCGGCTGCAAAACAAAAAAACAAGGAGATCCTTGATGTTACTCATGGAACCCCTTGTTTTTCAGTTTAAGATTCATTTCGAATGACCTCAAGTAATGAAATGGCATCAACGAGATGATTATCGAAGATCTGCTTTGTGACTGCGAGTAGATCTTTAATCAACGGGTCACGTAACGAATAAATGACAGAAGTACCATCCTTTAAGCCCGTCACCACATTTTTATTTCGCAATACTGCCAACTGCTGAGAAACGGCTGAACCCTCTGAGCCTAAAATACTCTGTATCTCATTTACGTTTTTATCTCCTTCACTCAGAACCTCCAGGATTCGAATCCGCATGGGATGCGCCAGCGCCTTAAAAAAATCGGCTTTAAACTGTTGGATATTTTGGTTCATTGCTAACGCCTCCTTGATCACTATACTTTTGAATATATGAATATCATAACACAACTTTACCCAAAAACATTCTGGAAAGAAGGGCATACCGGCGCATGGATTGTGATTTGGTTGCCTATACAATACACTTTATATTCAAATACCTAATTATTTGATTAAAATAACATAAGGAGTGGATACGAATGCCGGACTCTACGAGTAATGACTGATCACATCAAGATTCGTCATCCTCGCATGAATTGACTACACCTTTCATGCAGGAAAGCAGACAAACCGCGGCTTCGCCCAAGGCGAGCAAAATTGTGCGACTAAAACAATTGCATTGTCCAAAGCGGAAGGGGAAGTATTCCGTTGGGTGATGCGAACCATACCCAATTTGAAAGAATCTCTGATTTGTGTTCGATGGTAGGTGATGGAGCGACCCGCCCAATCGTTTTTGGGCGTACAGCTCTGCCGGTGACTCGACCTGCTCTGCTATGTATGGAATGACTGCTTTGGGCACTTCGAATTTATGGAAGGGGAATCGCGCTTCATATTGGAAATGGAGTTGTCAAAAAAAGTGCAGTTTGAAAACACCCTCATACAGAAAACCCGTTACTAAGCTGCCTGTGACAGCATTCTTTCGCGATAAATAGCTGGGGGCCAGCCCCTGGATTAGAGGTGTAGATCCGCTGTCTGTTGTAGTAGACCATGATGTATCTGAAGATGATCGATTTAATATAGGCCATCGGATAGCGCTCCGTGTTGATCTTGTACAGCTTTTCTTTCTTTAGCGTAGCAAAAAAGCTTTCCATCCTTGCTTTGTCAAGCAACGCCCTGTGCCGCTCATGCTCTGAATGGCATCTCGTTTTGCTAGACGCTCTCGGAATGCATGGCTTGTGAATTGACTGCCTCGATCGCTGTGAAATATCATTCCGCGAGCATTCTTTGCTTTACAAGCGTTCTCAAAGGCCTGAATGCAGAGTTCCTTGCGCATGTTGTCGTCCATGGCGAGGCCCACGATCTCGCCGTTGAAACAATCCAGTACCGCGCATAGATATAACTTGCCGTCTAAACAAGGGACTTCGGTGATATCCGATAGCCACTTTTGGTTGGGTCCTGAGGATTTGAAGTCTCTCTGGATTAGGTTCTCGCTCTTGTGAGCTGCGGCATCCTCGCATGTAATACCGTTTGGATGACGTTTGGTTTTCTTCAGCAGGCCATGCTTCTTCATGATTCGGTAGACGGTGCTGTAGCTGGTCGTGATCTCTATTTGGGACAGCGCCAGCAGAATACGCTGGACACCGTAATTTCGGTTGTCTTCATGCTCTCCAATGATGTCTTTGATTTTGACCAGAAGAAGTTGCTGCCGCTCCTGTTTCGGTGTGGGCTTCAAGCTACGGTAATAGCCCGATTCGCTGACAGCAAGTACTTTGCACATTTCCTTGACGGTCCACTGATCCCGTCGTTCACGGATGTAAGCATAGAGCTGGCATGCCTTTACCGCTTCCGGTCTTTTGCGAAAAAACCGAGTGCATCCTTGAGAATTTCATTCGCGCGGCGCAACTCGCCTATCTCTCTTTCTAATTCGATTTCACGCGCAGTCTTATCGGCAGATGCATAAGCGCGTCCGCTCCCGATATGCGCTCCGTCACCGTGCAGGATTCTTCGCTTTCTCCATTCCTGCAAGGTATAGTAGGATACACCTAACTGCTCGGCGGTTTTCTTGGGTCCAATCTCATCGCTCAATCTTACTGCTTCTTCTTTGAATGCTTTGTCGTATCGATTCATTGTCTCTCGTCCCCTCGTCAGCTTTCATTTTATTTCATATGAGGGGGTTTTTCGACTGCATTTTTATCGTAGCACTCCATATTTGATTGTATCAAAAAATGGAAGCCGCGGAGGGGAGTTTTTTGGGCAAGCAGTTCCGATTTTACCCTAAAAATGAAATGAATATTAGAGGGACATTATTCAACCTCTCAATGCTCCTTGAAAACTGAATACAATCTTATCCGGTACGTTCCCCGCATGGCCTAGAAGGATAGCCAAATTGCAGGCGCGCCACGACCGTTTTGCCGGTTCTTGTTTTTGCATGTCTTGTAGCGGAACCGTCAGAAAGCGAGCGATTTTGCCCATGCAATCCATAAATGGTGGTTCCATTTAAGGCGAAGATCCATGCGGAGGGATAATGATACTTCCGTCCAGCCATAGCTCATCGCAATGGGGGCGGCTTGCAGCGATCCTGGAAGAGGTTTGAAGCCTATGAGGACGGCTAACCACTGTCCGCCGGATAGGGTTAATGGAAGAGAAGCAACCAAAACAGAGGCGGAAACAGAGATGCGCACAAGCGGTAATGTTTGTCGCGCATCTCTGTTTTTCAGCTTTTCTGGATTATTGGGAGGTTTTTATGAACCATAAACTCATCCGGTACAGCATGCAAATCGCTATGATAAAACAATTACTGGCATTATCTTTGATTACCGAAAACGAATTTCATTTGATAAAGAACAAAACGATGCGGGATTACGGCATCATTTCGGACCTTACTTCTTGATTCGCACATTTGTCGGGCCGCCCATCTCTTATTAAACTGATGGCAAGTAAATAAGAATGGAGGACAACACCATGGCTCTCGAAGTAGAAGTAATTAAAGCAAGTAGGAAAATATCCGATCGCAACGCCGGAAAGTTATCGGATGTCCTTCGCGTCGCCCCTTATGCCCGCGTAAGTACCGACACCGAGGAGCAATTGAGCAGCTACAAGTCGCAAGTCGCCTATTACACCGATCTCGTTAGCAAACGAAGCGACTGGGTGCTGGTTGATATTTATGCAGATGAAGCCATAACCGGTACTCAGGTAACGAAGCGCGAGGATTTCCAACGCATGATTAACGATTGTATGGATGGGAAAATTGATATGATCATCACGAAGTCTATCTCCAGGTTTGCAAGAAATACGCTGGACACGTTGAAATACGTCCGTATGCTGAAAGAAAAGAACATCGCCGTACTTTTTGAAGATGAGAATATCAATACATTGACGATGGACGGTGAATTGTTGCTCGTCATTCTAAGCTCCGTAGCGCAGCAGGAAGTGGAGAACATCTCAGCCAACGTAAAAAAAGGTTTGAAAATGAAAATGAAGCGCGGCGAACTGGTGGGCTTCCAAAGTTGTCTGGGATATGATTACGATGTGAATACGAAACAGATCACCGTTAATCAAGAAGAAGCCGAAATCGTCCGCTATATTTTTGAACGGTATACATCGGGGATCGGCGCTTACGTAATTGCTAAGGAACTGACTGAGGCGGGACATAAAACCAAGTATGGAAGAGTCGAATGGCAGGACACAACCGTTCTTGGTATCATAAAGAATGAGAAGTATAAAGGCGATTTGCTGCAAGGAAAGACATTTACCGTCGATCCCATTTCCAAGAGAAGACTGGACAATTACGGCGAGGAAGATCAGTTTTATGTCAAAAATCATCATGAGCCGATTGTCAGCGAGGAAGTATTTGAGAAGGCGCAGGACATATTGCATCGAAGAGGCGAGAATCGCCGCCGCGGCGCAAAAGGCAAGCGGGACAAGTACAGCAGGAAATTTGCTTTCAGCAGCAAATTGGAATGTGCTTTCTGCAGAAGCAATCTCTCCCGGCGGAACTGGCACAGCGGAACCCCGCACGAGAAGGTGATTTGGCAGTGCGTGACGGCCACGAAAAAAGGGAAGAAATACTGCTCTCACAGTAAAGCCTTGGAGGAAAAGCTGATTGAGGGTGCTTTTGTCGAATCGTATAAATTGGTGTGCCGCAATAATTCGGACGTGCTGGACGAGCTTATGAAAAGAATGGAGTCGGTGTTTAGCGACCAGAATCATCAAAAGCGATTGAACAAAATTATCAGCGACATTCAGGCCATGGAGCAAAAACGTTGCAGACTGATTGATTTGTGCCTGGATGAGAAAATAGACAGGGCTACTTACGAACAGAAGTATGCGGAACTCGATACTTCGCTTACTAAATTGCTCGAAGAAAAGGAACAGCTGGAGCAATCCGCACAAGATGAAATTGATTTGGGAAAGCGGCTTGAACATTTCCGCAAAGTGCTTCAAACAAATGAAGTTCTGACTGCATTCGATCGGAACGTTTTCGAAAGCATCGTTGATAAAGTGATTATTGGGGAGAACTCCAATCAGGAAAGTCCCGAGCCATACAAACTGACTTTTGTCTATAAGACCGGCTTTCATAACAGCATCCAAAGCAAGATGCATAAGCAAAAAAAGTCCTTGCGAAGTGAAAGGGGGAGAGTGCCTTCCTATTCCGAGAACAACACATGTGGAAGCTGTTTGTTCCTTGATTTATAAGGGTTTTGAGTAGGTGTTTAGGGGATTTGGGGACGAAACGGGGAATGGAATGGAAAGTTATTTTCGCCCCCGTTGTCCCTTTTTTTGTAATAAAATTTGCTTTTCAGGAAGATTTTTTGGTAACAGGTCCCTCATGTTAAAGTCCCTCCATATTTTCAACTTCTAGCAGGTTTACCGTTATTACGAGGCAGCGGCGATCCTGTCATCATCCAAGCCCGATACATCCCATACCCCAGCAAGCCCCCGAAAGTGTTCAAAATCAGATCATCCACATCAAACATGCCGATCGCCAGGATCAACTGGGAAGTCTCAAGTCCTAAGCTGAAGGTGAAGGATAGCATGAGCACCTTTAACCAGGGATTCGACATCCCTCTGAACAGAAGCGGGAGCAGCATTCCGAAAGGCATAAAGATCAGGATGTTTCCGGCAAAATTCACCCAGCTGTGCAGGGTGGCTTGTTCGAAATACGTGAAAATCACATGGAAAGGAACGAGATTCGCCCTGAACGTCAACTGGTCCATAATCATCTCAGGGCTGTGCCAGTGTGCCTTTAGCTGCTGCTTGATAAAATGCGGGTCAATGCTGTGGAACTTAAATAGAATCACTTTAACCACAATATACATATAAATGGCAAGCATTGCCGCGATCACCATACCGCCGCTCATTCTTTTGGTATTCACTACAACTCCCTCATTTCGTGCTGGTCTTTGTTTTATAATTCAAAGATAAAGCACAAAATTTAAGAATTAGTGGGAAAAAGATAACGATTTCCTTAAGCTTTTATAGACGGACTTTAAGGTTTCCCTAAATGTGCTTCTTTGCTCGTTAGCTCCCGGGTAAGAATTGAAGTGCCTCGTTTCAACCTGGCAGGATAAAATGGTATAATGAAGGGAATAAGGAATGGAGTGGGATGCGCATGTTCGGCTGCTTGATCCGCGTGTCGATGTGATCTTCAAGCGAATTTTTGGCAGTGAGCGTAATAAGGATGTGTTGCTGGCTTTTTTGAACAGCACGTTTCGTGAGGCAGGCGAATCGCCGCTAACCGAGATTGTGCTGCTCAACCCTTACACTGAGCCAGACAGTCCGAATGATAAGCAGTCGATTATGGACATCAAGGCCAAGACAGCCAAGGGCGAACTTTTGAATATCGAAATGCAATTGTTCAACCCGTATCATATGGAAAAACGTACACTGTTTTATTGGTCTGAAATGTACTACCATCAGATACCTAAGGGTGGCAATTACAATACTTTAAAGAAATGCGTGACCATCAATATACTGAATTATTCAACTCTGCCTAACGACCGCTACCATAGTGTGTTTCATCTACGTGAGGATCGCACAGGGGTTCCGCTCCTAGATGATATTGAGATTCACATCATCGAGCTGACCAAGCTGAATGAGCATGCAGCAGAGCTTGAAGAAGGCGGTCTGGTGAACTGGTTGCTGTTTTTAAAGGGTGTAGATAAATCAAATTGGGAGGTGCTGACGATGAAGGAGCCGATGCTGAAAAAAGCGATGGATACGCTGGAGTTTCTAAGCCAGGATCGGGCAGCTCGAATGGCTTATGACGCCCGGATGAAGGCACTGAGCGATGAGAAATCCCGAATTGAGGGAGCCAAGACGGAAACAAGCAAAGAAATTGCCGTCAGACTTCTGAACAGAGGAGTAGATCTGCAAACTGTTTCGGAAGCAACGGGGTTGTCTATGGAAGAAGTCAAACTGCTGAGACAGTAAGCAAAAATGTACTCCCTACATCACCACCCAAAGCTTAAACTCGACGACAGCCGCAGGGCTGTCTTTTCTTTTGCCAAATTTCGTATTTTACCGTACAACAGGAGATGCAAACAGAGCGTTAGAAGAAACACGCGGGTAAACGTGTTCGTGGTGGAAGTCCTAAAAGTGCAGCCAGGAAGGAAATTACTCCTCGATATAGAAACTAATAACTACCAAGAATATAGAACTAATTATCTAGGAGAATCGTATGATCGATAAAGTCATTCGTATTTTTAATATTATTAATGCGATCCAAGCTAATCCGGGCATTTCTGCTGCGGATTTGGCGCTAAAATGTGACGTTAACATCCGAACTATCTACCGAGACCTGGATGTATTGAATTTAATTGCTCCTGTAACGAATGAGAAACGAGGGACGGGCTATCGCTTTATGGGCAAGTTCTTTTTGTATCCGCTCAATTTTACGGAACAAGAAGCGCTCGCATTTTCCTTATTGCCGTCGGTTTTGGATATGGACAAACTGCCTCCCGGGTTTGACACGGCCTATGACAAAGTGATGGGGACGCATTTGAAGGAAAAGTCCAAGCAAAACAGCATCATTGAGGATATCGCTGATGTCATTCAAATGGGGACGCCGGCTTATCGTCAGGAAAGCCCTAATTTTTTGCAGCCGGTGATTCAAGCGATTTTGGAAAAAAGAACGCTCCATACCATCTACCATACGCAATATCGGGACGAAACGACGGAACGCCATGTAGATCCCTATTTCCTCGTTCCGCGGAAACAAGGGTTATATTTGATCGGTTATTGTCATTTGAAGCAAGCAATCCGAACTTTCCGGATCAGCCGTTTTCAGCAGGTTGAACTTACCGCGGGAACTTTCGATAAAGGGGATTTTAATCTCAAACAGTACCTAAAAAACACCTGGTCGATTGATCGCGGAGAGAAGAATACGCGCTTTAAAGTACGATTTTCTCCGGAAGTAGCTCGTTACATTAAGGAAGAGGAGCTGTTCGTCCAGCCTTGGATGAAGGATTTGAAGGACGGAAGCCTGTTATTTGAAGTTACCGTCAATAACGAAAAGGAATTTCTCATGTGGATTCAGCAGTACGGCCCGGCGGCGGAAATTTTGGAACCGGCTTCAGCCAGGGAGACTTTAAAACAACAGTTAACTGACTGGCTGGCCCTATATAATTCAGACGTTGAGGTGCGGAGTTAGCCGCATGGAAGATGATTTGAGGCCCTTTTATTTAGGGCCTCTTGGTTTATTGGGCGATTTTTAACAAATGGGCAAGCTCGTGGAAAGGCGTGTACTTTTCTTCATTATCAGTCGAATAAACGATCCTAGTTTCGAACAAAGATTCTTCGGCGGCGTTATTACGTTCCAAAACGAATTTCGGAAAGTGTTTTTTGAACAGTTTTGCCGTATTGAAGGCATCGTCGAGCGCGTTATGCTGTTTCCCGATAAAGGGGAGATTTTCCGCTTTCAAGGACTTTTTCAGACCCATCCTCTGGCCAATATCGGCCCCGTTCAAACGGGTGTAGGACAACTGGATATCATTGTAATTCCTTATCCAACCCAAGTCCATTTTTTTGGCGCTGCATTCGCGTACCAATTGATATTTATCGTCCGGTCCCCAGGAGCAAAGGTAATAATCCTCGCCTAACCAGGCCTTGAAGTTTTCTATTGCTTCTTTAAACAGCGGGGCATCATCTATGTTGGACTGCGTGACCCCAGTAAATTCCGTCGTCAGCTTGGAAATTTTGGGGCTTCGTGAAGGCTGCACGTAAGTGTGGTATAAATCGGTCATGTTCAGTTTGCCATGCTCATCGGCTCTAAGCTCAATCGCCCCGATCTCAATCGTTTCCGCCGTATGCCTTTGCGAGCGGAGTACCGTGAACTCCAGGTCAAATACGATGTATTTCATCATTATCGGCTCCTTTATGTATTGGCTTACTGCTAGTGTAAAGGAGGTTAGGTGACAGGGGGGTGTCACGAATGAATGTTCGATTTAGAGGCAATATAAAATTTTTGCTTAAACGTTTAAATAATAAATTATTGATTATGGAGGAATACGTCATGGAAATCGAGCAGCCGGCATATTTTTATCATTTTTTAGAACCTATATCTAAAGAGCTTGCCCTCGTGGCACGTGAACTTGAGAACAGTATTTTTAACAGTCCGCGTACGATGCTTACTCATGCCAGAACTTTTGTTGAAAATATACTACAGAAGGTGATTCAGGCGGAGAAGCTACCTGAGAATCAGCGAATCGGATTTTTAGAGAAAATTGATTTGCTGAATAATAATGAATTGCTCCCACCGGACATTCGAAACGATCTCCATTTTGTTCGCAAACTTGGGAATGAAGCAGCGCATAATGCCCGGATGTTCAGGTATTCTGAAGCGTTGTCTTCTTGGGAATCCATTTACCAAATAGTGAAATGGTATGTTGAAGTGTATGGACCAGTAAGTTTGGATATCCCTAATTATCAAGATCCATCGACGCAGATAAATTCAGCCTATGGAATCGCTGAAATTCAGGAGCGGCTAAAAGCTGTTGAGGAGTTACTTGTCTCATCTCTACAAAAAACAAAGGAGGAGTCTGAAAGCCGAGTGCCAGAGGAGGTTGCTGCAACAATCTCAGTTCCTGAATCAATAACGCCCGGCTTAACAACGATTCGAACAATTACATACCATGATCAACATGTGGAGATTCCATACTTTCTACGTGATGCATTCTTGCTGCCTCAGCGTTTTGAGAAATCGGAAACATTTCTTGTCCGTTTGGGAGCGGAACAACAGGCACGAATCATGAGCGAGCTGCCCAACCATTTGGAAGGATTGCACCGATACGTCAAACGTTTCAATGACAAGCATGAAGAAATATTCTTTGAAGAGTTGAAGCAATATATTAAAGAAGAAAAAATCCGTAGAAAACTGATGATGGAGCGCCCTGGGGAACTGTTCTTTTTCTTTAAAGAGGACTATATTGTTGTCACGGAAGAATTATCAAAAATACCACTTAATACAGACGAATTCACTGGATTCCCTAATCTGTTAAAACAGCTGAATGAAGATCACATAACGAGAGTTGAACATTTGCCTAAGGAACTTGTCATTCTTGCAAAATATAATAACGTGGGGAGCAGTACGGTAGAAAAGCTGTTCAGACAGTTGAAGGAGAAGCAGAAGGAGAATAACAATAAATAGAGGATTTTCTCAAAAACACGTTTCCGAGCGAAGCGTGTTTTATATTTGTGAGGAGAGGAACGGAGTATGAAAAAAGCAATACTCAACTGGATGGGAGGTGGAGTATAGAACGTATATTCGCTGACCATATACAGTCACTTTGGAAAGGTATCATTGTAAGCAAAGTGCCTTTAACGCATTATTAAGAAAGGAGCGTAAATGTGGTATCTTATTACTATGAGAAACTAGGGAATTCTCCCTAAAACCAATGAAAGCTACGGGTGAAATAAACAATGAAGCGAATAGCCGAATACAGCGCAGGAACTGTAAAACAATCGTTCTGGTTTTCCGAATTTCGCAAGGTGGTTCACCTGTTGGATCAAGGAATGACAATAACGGATATTAAGGCATTGAATAAGGAACAGAATATTTTTGCGGCTCCAACTCAGGAAAGAGCTACGCAAATTATGAATACCATAGCCACACGGGTAGCCAGTTTAGACGCTTCCATTTATCCTTTGTTCGAGCAGAGTGATGTGTCAACCCAGAAGCTGATTGCTTTGGTAGCTATTATGCAGACAGATCGATTGTTTTTTGAATTTGTTTATGAGGTCGTTCGGGAGAAGATGATTGTCGGAAGCCATGAACTGGCAGACAGCGATATTCGGATTTTCTTTAAGGAGAAACAACTCCAAAGCGACAAAGTGGCTGCTTGGACGGAATATACGTTGAAACGTCTAGGAAGGTGCTACAAGACGATGCTGATGGAAGCCGGTTTGACGGATCGAGCTCCCGGGAGCAGAGCAATACTTAAACCCATTCTGGACCCTGAATTGGAAGCATGGTTGCGAAAACATGGCATGGACCTGATGATAAACGCACTGACAGGAGTGAGATAATGGCAAGTCTTCAGGAACGGCTGGAACAAGCAGAGGAGATTATTAAACAACCGAGCTTTCGCCAGAATAAAGGCCTGGGTAATGAAGTCGGCTACTACGTATTTGATTATCCGGCAGAGCAGGAAATGGTGATTAGAGAATGGACCCGGTATATGGAGGCGAAATATTCAAAGTCTTACCATGACTTTGAACTGTTGGTATTTGATTTGTATGACATCATTATCGACACCTTGGAGCAGGAAGATTTCATGGAAGATTGCTTTCGGTTCGAGAAAAAGAAAGGGATGGAGCGGATCGTGGAGTCCGTTGGGCGATTGCTTCAAATCAGCGATGACGCAAGCGTGATTGTTCAACATATCCGGGAACGAACCCCGCAGAACGCGGTTGTTTTCCTGACCGGGGTCGGAAAATGCTATCCACTGCTCCGTTCCCACAAAGTACTGAACAACCTGCACCAGTCCGTGGATCACGTGCCGGTGGTCATGTTTTTCCCGGGAACCTATGATGGGCAGGAACTTGTACTTTTCTCGGAAATCAAGGATGACAATTATTATCGAGCGTTCAGGCTCGTGGAATGACAGGGAGAGGTAAACAATGAAGATACAGGACATGTTTATCAGGGAAATCGACAGGGATATTAAAGGGGTTATCAAAGTCGGACAAGGCGATGAGGCCAACGTCAAGCAGGAGCTGGATGAATACGTCGTTACGAGGGAATTGCAGAAGCATTTTGCTGATTTTTTTGCCAGTTACAAAAAAGGGATCAACGGTTACACGGACAAAATGGGGGTCTGGATCTCCGGTTTCTTCGGGAGCGGTAAATCTCATTTCCTGAAAATTCTTTCCTATTTGCTTGAAAATCGTGAGGTCGAAGGTAAGAAAGCGCTGGATTATTTTATCGATGACCGTAAAATCACGGATCCGATGGTCCTGGCAGACATGAAACTCGCTACCAGTGTTACGACGGATGTTGTCCTATTCAATATTGACTCCAAGAGCGAAATGTCGGGAAAGCAGTCCAAGGATGCGATTGTCTCCGTCTTTTTGAAGGTATTTAATGAAATGCAGGGATTTTGCGGATCGATTCCGATTCTGGCAGATCTGGAGAGACAGTTGGTTGAAGTTGGACGTTACGATGAATTCAAGCGTTTGTTTGAAGCGGACTATGGCAAGCCGTGGGAAACCTCCCGCCACAAGTTTGACTTCATTCAGGATAGCATTGTCGATGTATTGGTCCAGATGAACTTCATGAGCGAAGCAGCGGCGCGTAACTGGTGTGAGAGAGCGGTCGAACCTTACAATATCAGCATTGATGATTTTGCTCGTCTCGTAAAGGAATACATCGAGCGCCGGGGCAACAACCATCATATTGTTTTTCTAGTCGACGAAATCGGGCAATACATTGGCGATGATTCCAAATTGATGCTGAATTTGCAAACTGTAACAGAAGATTTGGGGACAGCTTGCAAAGGGAAAGTCTGGATCGTCGTCACCAGCCAGCAGGATATCGACTCGATAACGAAGACGAAAGGCAATGACTTCTCCAAAATCCAGGGCCGGTTTGATACCCGTCTGTCCTTGTCGTCCGCGAATGTCGATGAAGTGATCAAGAAGAGAATATTGGAGAAAAACACGACTGCTGATCAAACCCTAAAATTGCTCTACGAACAAAAATCAACCATTATCAAAAATTTGATTGTGTTCAATGATGGGGTTGAGAAAAAACTTTATACCGATAAAGAGGATTTTTCGACCGTTTACCCGTTTATTCCCTATCAATTTAACCTGCTAGGGAGCGTGCTCACTTCGATTCGGACTCACGGCGCTTCGGGCAAACACCTTGCTGAGGGGGAGCGCTCGATGATCGCCTTGTTCAAGGAATCCGCGATGAGATTGATGGAACGGGCGGAAGGGACGCTTGTCCCGTTTAACCTGTTCTATGATGCCCTGCATCAATTCCTTGACCATAGCCATAAGGGTGTCATCAGCAAGGCTATGGATAATGAAATCATTAATCCGGACAAGGTTGAAGAGTGTTTTGCGGTCAATGTATTGAAGACCCTGTTTATGATTAAATATGTCAAGGAAATTACGGCTAACATCGATAACATCACCAGCTTGATGATTTCCGATATCGATACGGACAGAATTGTGTTGAAGGCGCAAGTAGAGGAAGCGTTGAAAGTTTTGTCCAGCCAGACTCTCATTCAGAAAAACGGTGAAATTTACGTATTTCTGACGGATGAAGAGCAGGAAATCAACAAGGAAATTGACCATTTGAATGTGGAAATGTCGGAAGTCATCGGCAAGGTCTCGGAACTGGTGTTTGAGGATATTTTCAAGGAAAATAAATACCGCTATCCCTCCTTTAACGGCAGGTACAACTTTGCCTTCAATCAAGTGATTGATGACCGGCCTTATAAAGCGAATCAGAACCATGATATCGGAGTTCGGATTCTTACGCCAAACTCTGATTTCGGCGATGATGAAACGACACTTCGCATCATGTCCGGTCAACAAAAAGAAGTTCTTGTCGTGTTGCCAAACGATTCCGCTTTCCTGGATGAAACTCGTCGTGCCCTGCAAATTGAGAAATATTTGCGGCTGAATACGACCAGCGCCTTGCCTAAATTTGACCAAATCAAGGAGTCCAAGCGGGTTGAAATGCGGGAACGGAACGATAATGCCAAGCTGTTTCTGACGGAGTCTCTGAAGCAGGCGGATATTTATGTCAATGGGGATAAGTCACAGATCGGTTCCAAGGAGGTCTCCTCCCGGATCAATGAAGCGTTGGGACGGCTTGTGAATACGGTCTACCATAAACTATCCTATATCGATACAGCCATGAGCGAAGCCAATATTCGCGCTTTGTTTAAAAGTTCCGATCAGATGGCTCTGTCTCTGGAAAATGGGACGGAGCCCAACCAGCATGCGTTGAATGATATGCTTAGTTATATATCCACCAATTCTTCGATGCACATGAAGACGTCGATGAAAAGCTTGATGGATCGCTTTATGAGAGCTCCATACGGCTTTGTGGAAGATGATGTCGAATGGCTTGTAGCTAAATTGTTCAAGAATGGCGATATATCCTTTACGGTCAACGGTTCCAACGTGACCTTGTTTAATAAGTCGGATGAGGAGATTGTTCGTTATATTACGAAGCGGGAGTATGTTGAGAAGCTGCTGACCGAAAAGCGGGAAAAGCCGGATGAGCGTCTAAAGAAGTCGGTTCGTGAAGTGATGAAAGAGCTGTTCGGTACTTCGGGCAGCCATGAAGATGACGATGCCCTAATGCGCGGTTTCCAAACGTACAGCCGCAATTTGCTGAATGAACTGGACAAGTATGAAATTATGTACCAGGCGAAATCTTTTCCTGGCCGAAACGTGGTTGCTCAAGGTAAGAACTTGCTGCGTTCGATTTTGCAAATGGAATTCCAGTTGGAGTTTTATAAGAAAATCCATGCCGAACGGGAAGAATTGCTCGATTTTGCGGAAGACTTTGAACCCGTTAAATTGTTCTTTGGCGGTGAACAGAAGGCAATCTATGAGAAGGCATTGAACCTGATAAGCATTTATGACCAAAGTAAAACGTTTATCGTTCATGAACAAGTAGAGCAAGTGGTATCTGATATAAAAGCAATTTTGAGGAAAGAATCCCCATACGGAGATATTCCAAAGCTTCCGGAATTGCTGGATCGTTTTGCCGAGCTGTACGCCGGGTTATTGGAAGAGATGGTTGTTCCCGTGAAAGCGGCGATTGATGATGCGCGTGAGAGAGTATTCGAAGTGTTGGAGACGAAGGAATACAAAGAGCAGTTTAAGTCGCGTTTCCTCATGTTGTTTAAGGAAATTTCCGAAAAAGCAGAAACCTGCAACAATGTGGCGACCTTGCAAAATATCAAGATCGAAGCGGATGCCTTGAAGGTGAGGCTGCTAAATGAATTGGCTCGTAAAGATGAAATGATCGCCCTTGACCGAGTTAAGGAACAACAAGCGAAACTCGTTGTGGACCAATCCGAAGGGCAAACAATTCCAAAACTTGCTCCGGAGCCAAAGTTGAAGAAAAGAAAAAACATCAGCATTAAATCGGTCAGTCTCTCCGCCTCCTGGCAAATTGAATCGCCACAGGATGTCGAGAAGTATGTAGCAGAACTAAAACAGAGGATCTTAAAGGAATTGGAAGAGAACACGATCGTAAATATTGAGTTTTAAAAGGAGCAGCATGTAATGAACAAGACAGCCATCAAGAACTTTGCAATCTGGGCCCGCAAAAAGCTGATCGCGGATATTTCCTATAAAGCCGGTTTGCTCGGGATTACGGATAAGGAGATAAAATCTCCGTTGCCCCAATCTACCCACGATGTCGAGTTTTATGATATAGGCACAAAGGAACCGTATTCGATTAGCGGCATTGAAATTGAACAACGCAAAAAATTGGCCGAAGTCATTCAAGAGAGAATGGAGCGGTCTGATTATAAGTCCGCGTTTAACAATGTGATAGAAGAAGTCGCCTATACCTGGTTCAACCGTCTGATTGCGGTTCGTTTCATGGAGGTAAACGATTATCTTCCGTCACGGGTACGAGTGCTCTCGTCGGACAGCAATGGCAAATCCGAACCGGATCTGGTCACTTCACCGTTTAATGCGGATTTGGAGTATAGCCAGGATGAAAAGGAACAGATCATCAAGCTGAAAAACAACAATGAACTTGACAAACTGTTTCAAATGCTGTTTATCAAGCAGTGTAATGCCTTGAACGCCATCCTGCCTGAATTATTTGAGCAAACGAGCGACTATACCGAGCTGCTGCTCAACGTGTCCTTCACGGATCAAGAAGGCGTTGTCTATCATCTGGTGAATGATATCCCAGAGAGTGACTTCGACGTGAAAGAGGAAGGTCAGGTTGAAATCATCGGGTGGTTGTATCAGTATTACAACACGGAACTTAAAGACGAAACCTTTGCCTTGCTCAAAAAGAACGTCAAGATTACAAAAGAGCGAATTCCTGCAGCGACTCAATTGTTTACCCCGGATTGGATCGTGCGTTATATGGTTGAAAATAGTCTCGGCCGCCTCTGGTTGGAGGGCCATCCCAATGATGAGCTCCGCGCCGGATGGAAGTATTATTTAGACGAAGCGGAGCAAGAGCCAGAGGTGCAGGCACAGCTGGAAGCGATTCGGGAGCAATATAAAACGATCAAACCGGAAGAGATCAAAGTGATCGACCCTTGTATGGGGAGCGGGCACATCCTGGTCTATGCTTTTGATGTATTGATGCAAATCTATGAGAGCTATGGCTACAGCCAGCGCGATGCGGCCAAGAGTATTCTTGAACATAACCTTTATGGTCTCGACATCGACAAACGTGCATATCAGCTGGCTTATTTTGCCGTCATGATGAAAGCCAGACAATACAACCGGCGGATCCTGAACGGTGAAACGAAGTGCCATCTCTATGCGATCCAGGAAAGCAACGGGATCAACCGGGAACAGTTGAAATACTTCGGTATGGGATTGGATGAATCCGATCGAAACATGGCTCTGCATCAAATGGAGTACCTGCTCGATACGATGCATGATGCGAAAGAGTATGGATCCATTTTGATCATTGATGAACTGAAATGGGACTTGCTGGAGGAGTTTGTTGAACGGGCTTATTTGGATGGTCAAGTGACAGCCGATACCGTTGATTTGGATATCACACAGTTAAAGTTGAGACAATTGGTACTGATTGCTGCCTCTATGGCACGGAAGTATGACGTAGTGGTAACGAATCCGCCGTATATGGGCAGCAGTGGTATGGGGCCAAAACTGGCGGATTATGTGAAGAAGAATTATCCGGATAGTAAGAGTGACTTGTTCGCTGTGCTAATTGAACGTTGTGGACAGATGACGAAGAAGAATTGTTTCCAAGCAATGATCACGCAGCATGCATGGATGTTTTTGTCTAGTTATGAGAAGTTGCGAGAGAAGATATTGAAGCATGATATTGTAAATATGGCGCACTTAGGTGCAAGAGCATTTGAAGAAATTGGTGGTGAGGTTGTACAGACAACGAGTTTTGTGTTTAGAGATAGTCTAATATTGAATCATTATGGAAAATACGCAAGGTTAGTTGATTTCAACAGCCAGATGGAGAAAGAATGCGCGTATTTAAATATGATGGACCCCTATACAGCAAAACAACATCACTTTTATAGAATTCCAGGCGCTCCTATAGCATATTGGGCAAGTACGAATATTTATAGGCTTTTTAACAATACGTTAACGGAAGATTTTACAATATCTGATGGACAGAATATTACCGGTAACAATGAGAGATTTCTTAGAAATTGGTGGGAAGTAAATAGATTCAAGGTAGGTAATGATTGGGTTTTATGTGCTCGGGGGGGGGCATACAGAAAATGGTACGGCAATATCGAAGAAGTTATTGATTGGTCAGAGAGTGCTTTAGTGCATTATAAAAAGGATCATATTGCTCGCGTTGTACCTGAATATATTCGTTTTCGCCGAGGAATAACCTGGAGCCGTATAGCATCCAATAAAGTGGGATTTAGGCTACTTTCAGAAGCAAATTTATTTGAGAAGACGGGAGTCTCGATCTTTTGTAAAAGCGAATCGGATCTTTCTTTAATCATTGGATTACTTAATTCTTGCGTAACAGATTATTTGTTAAAAGTCATTACTCAAGTGATTACGATACAAGTTAGAGATATTCGTAGCATACCTTATTTACAACCTAATTCACAACAAACTGGGATAATAAATGAACTTGTGCTAAGCAGTATTGAATTATCAAAAGATGAGTGGAATTATTTTGAAAATAGTTGGGATTATATACGTCATCCATTCTTTATATTCCGATCAACTAATAGCCTTAAACTTTCATATTTTAACTGGTCTCAACAACTAGATAATATGTTCAATCAGATCAAATCCAACGAAGAAGAACTCAACCGCATTTTCATCGAGATTTACGGACTGCAAGACGAGCTCACCCCAGAAGTCGACGACAAAGACATCACCATCCGCAAAGCCGACCTCGGTCGAGATGTCCGTTCCTTCCTCTCCTATGCCGTCGGCTGCATGTTCGGACGGTACAGCCTGGATGTGGATGGACTTGTCTATGCCGGTGGAGAGTGGGATAGCAGCAAATACAAGACCTTTATCCCGGATAAGGACAACGTGATACCTATTACGGATGAGGAGTATTTTGAGGATGATATTGTTGGTCTGTTCTGTGCCTTCCTCAAGAAGACGTTTGGAGAAGAGACGCTGGAGGAAAATCTTGATTTCATCGCAAAAGCGCTAGGCAACAAAGGGAACACATCCCGTGAGGTGATTCGGAACTACTTCCTGAAAGACTTCTTCAAGGATCACTGCAAAATTTATCAGAAGCGGCCGATCTATTGGCTGTTTAATAGCGGGAAAGCGGATGGCTTTAAAGCACTGGTGTACATGCATCGATATAATGCCGATACAATCGGGAATTTGCGGATTGACTATCTGCATCGGATGCAGCGGGTTTACGATAGTGAAATTGCCCGGATGCAGGAGACAATCGACAACAGCGGGAATGCCCGTGAGGTCGCCGCGGCAACGAAACGGAAAGAAAAGCTGACCAAGCAGTTGAAGGAAACGAAAGAATACGATGAGAAAATTGCTCACCTGGCTCTTGCCCGGATTGAAATCGATTTGGATGATGGGGTCAAAGTCAATTACGAGAAAGTGCAAACGGCAGGGGATGGCAAGAACTACGAAATTTTGGCAAAGATCTAGTTACTATAGCTCTAATCCGACAGGAGGACGCCAACTTTTATCGAATGTATTAAGAACAAGTTCGGTTGATGGAGGTGTTCCGATGAGTGTCGCATTAGAGCTTTTAAAGAGAAATAATGAATATCCGATTGTGTTTATCGGTTCCGGAATGTCGAAGCGATATCTTCAATCCTTTCCAGGATGGGAGGAATTGCTCAAACAATTCTGGGACCAATTAAACACGGGCAAAGATTTCTACGGATTCTTGAGTACACTGAAAAGACATATGTCAGAAACAACTTCGGACACGGAATATGATGTGGATTTCTTGACGAATATTCAAGCCGGATCGGAGATTGAAGACCGTTTTAACGAAAAGTTCTTTCATCAGGAAATAGAAATTCCAGGGTTTGATACCGAGAAAGCCTACAAATTTGATATCTCGCCATTTAAAATGGCCATTGCCCATCAATTTTCATCCTACCAGGTAAAGAAAGGGATGGAAGAGGAATATGCGTCCTTTAAAACCTTCTTGAATAAAACACAAATTGTCATTACAACAAACTATGATACATTTATTGAGGATTCCGTTAATTCAGTTAATCCCCTTGGGATGAAAAAATATATCGGCCAAAAGGGGTTCTTTGAATCCACCTATGGATGGGCCGAAATTTATAAAATCCATGGTTGTGCAACAAATCCGAAATCGATCGTAATTTCTAAAGCGGATTATGCGCAGTTTTCGAAAAATTCCATTCTCATCAGCGCCAAGATCATTTCGTTGCTCCTGCATTCGCCAATTATTTTCTTTGGCTATTCATTAACCGACGGAAATGTACGGAAAATATTGCGGGACTTTTCTTCGTCGCTGTCGAAAGAGGAACTCAAACGATTAGCTTCCAAAATTATCATTGTGGAATGGGAGAAAGGTCAGACGGGAATTGTCGAACAGACCTTTTTTGATACGGATTTAGGTTGTG
The DNA here is from genome assembly GCF_008084145.1 of Paenibacillus faecis. Classification (GTDB taxonomy): domain Bacteria; phylum Bacillota; class Bacilli; order Paenibacillales; family Paenibacillaceae; genus Fontibacillus; species Fontibacillus faecis. The sequence goes on from NZ_VSDO01000005.1 coordinate 239,504, forward strand.
AGTACACGGTACTTCGAACCGATAACTATAAACTGCTGTATGAAATTCTGTCTGAGATTGATCAAGGGATCCATCCTTCGGAAGTGCGGAAATACCAACATGTTATTAAGCAGCTGATCCTTGATCGAGGCAAAAAAGGAAGTCTAAACACGCTCTTGGTATCACCTGAAGAATTGGAAGATATCGAGAAACGAATTGGTGATGAAAAACTGGTTGTTGCGTTAGGAGATACCACCTATATCTTTCAAATGCCCGACCTTCTCACATATTTATTTGATTATTTCTTTGGCGGCCGTTCCATTCATACGGATATTGCGCTTCGCTTTATTGCGAGTCAAAACAGCAATTCACGGATTCCGTTTATTAAATATGTTGAGGGGATTGATCTCGATAAAACCAATCTTCACCCCGTTGAAATCGAGAAAATTAACCAAAGAATAGCGAAATTTACCGGTCCGCAAATTTGTTTGGATTCAATTAATCCATCCAACCGAATCAAGGCAGATTCGTTAAAGGAAATTTTGGAACAACAACTGAAACCGGATAAAGAATACGATCTTATTGCTTATAATGCGCCGAAATTGGACAAGCAGGAAGTAGGAACGTATTTGAAAGAGAAGTTGGAGAAATTTAAGGCTGATGGGATTAGAAGTGTGTCTACATCGATGCGGAGATTGCTTACGATTTACGACTTTATTGAAAATAAATAGAGACTGACGCCGAACCCACGGAGTGGATTGCCATCAGCCTCTTGAAGCCTTATTAGTATCATCATTTTACCACGAATGTATGATAAAGACAACAACTAACTTAACGGAGCAGAGCCATGGCTGAACTGAATTTGAAGCAAATTGCGGATAAATTGAATAAGGAATTTACGGGAGAATCCCGAAAACTGGTGTTCTGGTACGATGACCAAGGAGAGTTTGCCGAGGATATTGATGCGCTTGAGTTGCAAAATGCCAAGGTGTATCGTTTGGAACCGGACAACCAGTTCTACACTAAGTACTTTCTGGAGCGGTTAGATCGAACGACAAATTACCTCATCTATGCTCCGTTTCCGAAACCGCCTGTAAGGGACAATCATTTGGCTGATACGGTCAAGTATTCGAAACAGTTTTATGCCGATCGTGCCTCCTTGCTCGCTGTTGATCTGGGCATCGATGAGAAGCACAAGCCGATCATCCAAAAATATATCAAATTTTTCGGAGCTAAAGACCGCACCCGTCGCTTCTATGACCTCGAGATCGAAAATTTCACAGAGGATGTCATCGAGATCGCCTTGATGAGCGCCTGTTGTAAAACCCGGACCGTTTCTTTTGAAGAAGTGTTTCGGGTTGTGCTTACGGATGATGATCTGGAGCAGAACAAGTTTTTGGCCGAGTTTGATAAATACGATCTTCTGCCCGCTTTTTGGCGGCTATGTGAACAACAATTCGGTTACACTGATTCGGATCCTAGCTTGGAAAAGCTGGTCCATACATTATTCATAACATATACGGATCGATATATGGAAGGAGAGCTGCCTAAGGCTTGGGTAAGCCTACTTTCCTATAAGTCCGGCAACATCATTGCTTTCCTGGACAATTTGATGAATAGTGTGCTTTATCGAGAACGCTATCGTGAGCTTTGCGGTCAGGTGGCCGAAGCCCTTCGGGTGGAAGAAAAGTTTGCTTCATTAGATCCGGAGGTCCTGGTTGATTGTGAAACCTTTGCGGTCATTGATCGGTTTCTTATCCGCTGGATTGCAGGACGTTTATTGTCTGAAGACTCAGGTGCAAAGCTGGGCAGTTTGACGATTCCTCAGCTATGCGAGCAGCGAATGAAAATGCATTTCGGCGATATTTATAAACTGCATTATGAACTATTGATTCAGGCATGGCATCTGATTGGGCATGCGAACTACAATTGTTCAAATGATGTCCACGGAATCGTGAATCAATATCTTCGAAACGATCATCGGTTGGATTCTTATTATCGTTGTTTCTACGCTTGTTATGATCGGATTGAAGACAATGCAGAATTCGAAGCGTTGCGTGATTTGGTGGAGAACATCTACAGCAACGAGTACTTAGGCACCCTTCTTCCCAAGTGGAATGCAGGTTGGTCTCAAGGAGAACTGATGTCCGTTCTTCCATTGCAGCGCCAGTTTTACTCTAAATATATCCGGGATGTGAAAGATCGGGTTGTAGTGATCATATCCGATGCGATGCGCTATGAAACGGGTCGGGCGCTGTGGAGTAAATTGCAGGATGATAAGAAATGTACGGCAGAGATGGCAGCCATGTTGAGTGTACTTCCCTCATACACCCGACTGGGAATGGCGTCGCTCCTCCCTCATAAAACGCTTGAGATCACCGAAGATTATCGTGTATTGGTGGATGGCGCAACATGCGACGATTTGAAGCAGAGGGAAGCTGTGCTGCAGAAAGTTAGCCCGAATAGCCGCTGTGTCCAGTATGATGATCTCAAGTCCATGAAACGGGATGCTGTACGCCAGCTGTTTGCCGGCATGGATGTGATCTACGTATATCACAATCAGATCGATGCACGAGGAGATAAGCTGAATACGGAGAATGAAGTGTTTTTTGCTTGTGAAGAAGCCATTGATGAGGTATTTGGATTAATCAAAAGATTAACCGAAGATGTTAGCGCCACGAATTTTATCGTTACCGCAGATCACGGATTTATATACAAGCGGGACAAGCTGCAGGAAAGCGAAAAGATTGCGGGTGTTTCTGGCAAAGAGTCATTCGTGAACCGCAGGTTCATGATTTCGAAGAACGCCGTTCAGGAAGACGGAATCGCTTCCGTGCCGCTGAGCATGATCCTTGGCCATGAGGATCCAAAGTTTGTTTCTGTTCCGGTCAGTTCCCATGTATTCAAAGTAGCCGGCGGCGGTCAGAACTATGTTCATGGCGGGTCTTCGCCGCAGGAGATGATTGTTCCGGTGATTCAAGTCAAGACCGAGAAGGGGCATAAGGAAACCCGTCCTGTTCAGATTATGCTTGTCAGCATGGTGCAAAAGATTACAAATTTGATTACCACGCTGGATTTTATTCAATCGGATCCGGTCAGCGATGTCGTAAAAGGAATGAGCTACAAACTCTATTTTGTATCCGAGGACAATGAGAAAATATCGAACGAGAATACTTATGTTGCGGATAGCAAAGATACCGAACCGCATAAGCGGATGTTCCGTCTGCGTTTTAATTTCAAAAACCAGCTTTACGACAAGTCAAAGCCATATTATCTCATAGCGATCGATGATAAAAATGTAGAAGTGCTTCGGCATCCCGTAGTGATGGATGTTGCGTTTGCCAATGATTTTGGATTTAATGTGTGAGGCAGGGGATCAAGATGAATGAAATTTCTGGCCGATTAGAAGGTGAATCCGGGCTCATCGATAAGTTGAACACTTACTTTGCCGGCAAAATTGTCCGTAAAGATTTAACCAAGAAAATCAAAGAAGGCGCCAACGTTCCGGTATATGTATTGGAATACTTGCTCGGCATGTACTGTTCCTCCATGGATGAGGAGGAGATTGAAGCCGGTGTTCGCAATGTGAAGAGCATTTTGGCGGAGAATTATGTTCGCCCGGATGAAGCACAGAAAATCATTTCCAAACTTCGGGAAAAGGGTAGTTACACGGTAATCGATAAAGTATCCGTCAAATTGAATTACAAGAATGACGTATACGAAGCCGAATTTTCCAATCTCGGGATTGGAAACGTACCGATCGGGGAGAAATATGTCTCCCAGTATGAGCGCCTACTCGCTGGTGGGATCTGGTGTATTGTTCAGATGGAGTATTTCTATGACGAAGCGGATAAGAACCGCTGCCCGTTCATCATCCGTAAGCTCGATCCGATTCAAATGCCAAGTCTGGATTTGGAAGAGGTCAAGGCAGCGAGAAGCTATTTCACGGACGAAGAATGGATGGATGTGCTCCTGAGAAGTACGGGCATGGAGCCATCCCAGTTCACGAAACGGGTGAAATGGCTGCATTTGGCCAGACTCGTTCCGATGATCGAGAACAACTATAACCTGTGTGAACTGGGACCAAGAAGTACGGGCAAGTCCCACATTTATAAGGAAATCAGTCCGAACAGTATCTTGGTCTCCGGGGGGCAGACGACGGTAGCGAATTTGTTCTACAATATGGGGAACAAGACGGTGGGTCTGGTCGGGTTATGGGATTGTGTCGCTTTTGACGAGGTGGCGGGAATCAAATTCAAGGATCAGGATGGAATTCAGATCATGAAGGATTACATGGCGTCCGGTTCGTTTGCCCGCGGCAAAGAAGAGAAAAATGCGTATGCCTCGATGACTTTTGTCGGCAATATTAATCAAAGTGTAGACGTGATCCTGAAAACATCGCATTTATTTGATCCGTTTCCGGCCGCTATGGCGAATGACACCGCATTCCTTGACCGGATGCATTGCTACATTCCAGGGTGGGAAATCCCGAAATATCGGCCGGAGTTTTTTACGAACGATTATGGCTTTATTACGGACTATTTCGCGGAAATGATGCGGGAACTGCGCAAAATATCTTATGGCGATGCATTTGATAAGTACTTCAAACTGGGCAACAATTTGAACCAACGCGATGTTATTGCCGTAAGGAAGACCGTTTCCGGTTTGATCAAACTGGTCCATCCCGACGGACGTTTTACGAAAGAAAATGTGGAGGAGATACTCCGATTTGCGCTGGAAATGCGCCGTCGGGTGAAGGAACAGTTGAAGAAGATCGGTGGAATGGAGTTCTATGACGTGAACTTCTCCTATATCGATCAGGAAACATTTAATGAAGAATACGTCTCCGTTCCCGAGCAGGGAGGCGGCAAGCTGATTCCGGAAGGGATGAATAAACCGGGACATGTCTATACCGTGTCGCACGGCAAGTCCGGGATGATTGGCGTGTATAAACTGGAGACACAGATGACGGCGGGAACCGGTAAATTTGAAAAGACCGGGATCGGTTCCGATCGGGAAGCAAGAGAAGCCGTGGATACTGCTTACCGATATCTGAAAGCGAATGGTCGAAATATCAGTGGATTATTGAGTACAACAACGAAAGATTACCTGATGCATGTTCAGGATCTGAACGGCATTGGCATGACCAAATATCTAACTTTACCTGCAGTTGTCGCTATCTGTTCTGTTGCTCTTAATAAGCCGATACTTAGCAGTACCGTTATTCTCGGCGATTTAAGCATCGGCGGCACGATTATCAAGGTAGAGGAGCTCGCCAATACGCTCCAGGTCTGCCTTGACAGCGGCGCTAAAAAAGTACTGGTTCCTATTACGTCAGCTGTTGATCTCGGAACTGTCCCCTCTGAGCTGATCGGCTGCTTTAATATTATTTTTTACCAAACGGCTGAAGATGCGGTGTTTAAAGCTTTAGGGGTGGAGTAAATGGAGAAGTTGGAGCGTATATTGACCGAGCTTGAAATGGAATTGAAGTAGTAGCCTTGCCTTGAACAAAAAGTATAACGCTTAAAATTAACGTTTCATAAATGCTTGAAAAACCGAAGGTTCTTATTAGAACCTTTGGTTTTTTTGCAGCAGAACGTGCATTCGCTGACAACATCACGTCGCTTCAGAATGCAATAATCGAATTAAATATTTCAATTTATAGGAGGTTCTCTTGATGAATGTTTTGCTTAAAAGAGTTCAAACCGTGTTTTTTGTATTATTCTTGCTATCACTCTTTTCAGTACTAATCGGCTGCACAGCGGAAACCCCGGTGGTAGTCAACCAAGATCAAGATTCGAATACATCTTCCACAAATGAAAAAGAAACTTCTCAAGAACAAACCGCTGCTCCTGAGGATACCATCTTCGCGATTGGAGAAAAAATTGCGCTTGGTGATAATGTTTTAACTGTGAATGGCTTCGCTAGATCACAAGGAGACAATGAATTTGATACTCCCAAAGAGGGACACGAGTACATTATCGTAGAAGTTACCATTGAAAATGGTGGGTCGGAGACTATTTCATATAATCCCTTCGATTTCACCATGCAGAATAGCCAGGGGCAGATCCTGGACGGAGCATTCACCTTGACCGAGCAAGATAAGCAATTGAGTTCAGGTGAGTTAGCGCCCAAAGGAAAAGTCAACGGTGTAATAGTTTTCGAGCAACCCAAAGGGGATACGGGTCTTCAGTTAATTTATCAACCCAATTTCTGGAATGATGGAAAGATAAAGATTGAAATAAAATAGTGCGAAAAGCGAAGTTCTCCCTATAACCGTCCTAGCATATACGTAGAAGCGTTATAGTGATGATCAACAGAAATCGGGTTTGCAAAACAATCTATTGATGATTCAAAATGGAAATCAGTAGGGGGATCGTGAGATGAAGGAACAAGATGTAAACCAAAGCAATTACAAAAGGCATGATGAGGGGGACCCCAAAACGATTAAGCTGATTTCGACGGTAGAGCGTAGGGTAGTTAGCAGGGAAGGTTACTCTGAATACGGAGATTTTTGGCTCCACCCCGAGGTGGAGGAAGAAGAGGAATTCAAGAGCAAGACCCGAGATTTGGTGAATTGGTTAGCCAGACAGGACCTACCCGAAGTCGGGAACTTTTACGCAGATTCGGATATGAGGAGACTGAACTTAATTAAATACTTTAGTGCGTTATTCTGGATTAAGCCCGATTGGATGTTTATCGGTGAGGCGCCAGGGGTTCATGGTTGCGTAAAGACGGGGATTCCCTTTACTTCGGAACGATTGATTCAAGAAAGACGACTGGAGCGTCATTTTCCAGGTACCCGATTTGTAGTGGAGGGCAATAAATCCGAAGCTTCGGCAACTGTTGTTTGGGGGGCGGTGGATCGGTTGTCAAAGCCACCGGTGATGTGGAACGCGTTTCCGCTGCACCCTAGGAACAAGAATGGGGGAAATAGGACTCCAACTTCTGCTGAACTGGAGATGGGGGCGTATGCACTTTCGACGGTTATGGACTTGTTTCCGGGGATTAAGGTTATTTCCGTAGGAAAAAAAGCAGAGAAGATCTGTAAAAAAAATGGAGTGCGAACAGCAGGGCACTTAATACACCCTTCTTTTCATGCCAAGGAATTCCGCGAACAGTTTGAGACGTATTTCTTCAACTAGCAATAGGAATCTATTATGCTTGTACGAGAAAATATTTAACACCATTAGCTTGTACCTTGATCAGTTGGCGATACCTCGATATGGTCAGCGTAAGGCAAAGGAATGGCATTTGGATGCGTCGTTCGACTAGAGTCCCAGATGCAGGAGATCAGAGCGTTTATCGATCAGGTGAAACCGTACCGGGATGACGTGCTTCCAAGTTTATAGCAGATCAACCTGATGTTCGGCATGGAGGCAGATTTTTTGTCGGAATGTGCGCCTCATCAGTTTGGGAAGTGCTTCCCGCTATGCTGGAGATGTAGTGCTGGATGGAATGGGCATCCATTTTATTGGCCGGTACTAGTCGCACCTAAACATATGCAAACTGTAGTGTTTGCAAATTACCTATACACAGACTGAACATAGGGAGGATTACAGATGGATATAAAGCAGCGGCCAAAGACATTTCAACTAATACAAAATTCGTTTTCTACCTTGCTACTGGATGCCATTCAGTATTTTCCTGCAAACAAAAGACGATTTCAAGGTGAGACACATGGCCTGTTATTTGGAGTAGGGAAAGATGATGGTATGTTAGAGTGTGACTACGTGTTTCCGGTTGGAAATGTAAAATCACGAACTCCCGATACTATAGAGAACGATCCAAAGATAGACTTAGCTATAACGAGTGCACGCTCCTTATTGGCCACATCCAAATATGTGGGGACCTATCACAGCCATCCTAATAAAGAGTACTTTTTTGAATGGGCATATCCCAGTAATATGGATATATCATTTGCTAAATACGTGAAAGATCCAACCATGATAATTATTGCTCTGACGCGGTCAGGTAAACTTAAGCAAGAGCTTCAACTTGAAGTAAGGAAGGATCGGGCATATCAATTTAGCTTTAATTCTAAACTTGATGGTCATGACCTTCCGGATCAGGTGGAACTAGGGTATGATATCAGCTACTTGTTTGGTAGCTTTCTAGAATATACGTTTGAGATGCGCGCATACTCTTATAATAGCAAGAGTTTGTTAAATATGAATCTTCTTTCCTCAGAAGCCGAGCTTTTAAATCAGCTGGGCCAATACAAAATAAAAGTAGATACACTTTCTGCGTCTGATGTTTTTCGTCTAAGAAAGATAGAATATAACCTACGAGAAAATAATGAGCGACGTGGGAAGAATACAGAATATCATCTAGAGCGATTAAAACCTATGGATAAATAGTAAAAAGCATCGTTTCCCGACATCTCCACGTTGGGAGACTTTTTTCAATTTGCAGGATATTGTTGGATACTGACGAAGACACGAAGTAGGACTATTTCGAGATGAATAAATTCATTATGAAGAACGTATGTTTCCTGACATATATATGTCCAGTCATTAATTTATAATTTAAGAGGACAGCAGTTGAGAGGAGATGTTTTCATTGCAAACAGTAGAGCTGAATGAGGAAATTCTTAAATCTAAGGGCTGGGCATACCAATTTGATTTGTCTGTTTTAACTGACCTAAATGAAGACACCATTAACGAGCATATTAGAAATGTATATTTATCAGCACTCCAAGCCCTTTCCAAGCAGAAATCGAAAAAAATATTAAAGGGTCCATTTTATATTTGGATTTGCCAGAAAAAGCTTTTGGGAGATCAAAATCAATTTGTGGATGGTTTTGCGTTGATTGTAACCCCTTTTTATAAAGAAGTGGCTGGCAGAGATGTGGACCCGATTGTTGAGACAATGTGGCAGCATAAAGGATACATTCGCATGGAATCTGCATTCCCAATCTTAGAAGGTGCCGTTCCCCTTTGTGTTTTTGAAGACTGCCAGGCAATGCCTATTGAGTTGGATGCTGCATTGCTGTCCAGGCTGAACGAAATATTCGAGGAACATCAATATATGCTTTCGTTGGTCAATCCGGGAATGACGTTAAGATCTAATCCTTACGAATAATCCATACATAGGGAGAGAGCTTAAATGGTGAGAGTATCTGCATTTCAAGAGAAACTTAGAGCGTTGAATTCTTTAAAAGGAGAAGACGATGAAGAACGTTTTTTCACGACTATTTCGGGTGTTAAATAGCAGCAGCGGCCATCCTCACGAAGACTTTTTGACAGAAGTGTTCGCTGAACTTCTCTGTGATCAGGAGATGATGATAGATTTTCTCGGAAATGTATTAGAAATTCCAGTGCAGGAAGTGAAGTATTCATCCATTCAAACGCAGGTAACTTTTCCGGCTTTGCCCCATCATCAGATGGATAGCCGTCCGGATATGGTAATTCGATTTTACGAAGGACAGGAATCTTATGTATTGTTCATCGAAAGCAAGCTAGGCTCTCCGGAAGGAACAGACCAACTGTCTAGATATGCGGATCATCTCGGCGTACTCACTAATCAAGGAACGAATTGTTACTTAATTTACTTAACTCAATATTTTGATGAAAAGGATGTATCCCTCATATTAGCGAATCAAAAAAACGTAGTTTTCAGGCAGAAGCGGTGGTTTCAAATTTTCAAGTGGGTTAAGCAACTGGAGGCGAAGAACATCTATGCGTCCAAAGTTTTGGATTATATGGAGGAGATCGGATTGGAAGATAATCGGCAGTTCACGCCTGTTGACGTATATGCTATTCAAAATATGAATCGGCTGCAACGCATGATGGATGAGTGCATGGATGGAGTAACAGACGGTGTGATGACCGAACATTTCGGTAAGGCGATTCAGCAAAACAACCGTCACACCCAGTTAAAGTACATGGAACGGTACGTTAAAGCTAGCGAGCAGGAAGGTCGAGCCACCGAGGTGGTTGTAGGGTTTTATATAACAGATGAAGATTATCCCTTCGTTTCTGTCGTTTATGAATTCTGTCCACGACGCTGCCCAGACGTTCCTAAAGTAGTGGCTGCCATGCAGAATTTTATGGCTGCACATCCGGACTGGAGAACTTTCAATCTAAACACTGACGCAGAATGGCAAGGGATTTCCTGTGACCGTAGGCTAATCGATTTTCTTCATCATGAGGATCACATCAACGAGATTCAGAAGTTTTTCCTGGAAAAATTAAAAGAGCTTCATGAGATCAAAGTTAAAAATCCTGATTTATACTGGAAATAACCATTCGAAGTAGCATGAGCATAAGAATATCGCCTTGACCTTAATCTTCCAGGGCACTGAGGCAACAAAATTCGTCCTATTTAAAGAAGAATATCGCCAGCGATATCGGATGGGGGCTTATTGTTTAAAGCCGGGTGGGAATGGTCAAGGATTGGAGAATAAATTAGCCCAGATATTATTGAAAGTGGATATGTGATCGAGAGCAAATCTAAATTTACGAAACGGTGGCTGGCAAATGATGCGATACAAACAAAAACTGATCGACTTTTTATGTGCTTTTTCCAAGGTAATGATCAGCCTCTCGGAGTTGGAGCAAGCGTTCCGAGGCGAGCAGATTGACTATGAAACATTTGCCGAAATCGTATTGGAGCTTGAAAATGAGGGAAGTCTTGGAGCGGTCAAGTCACACGGCCGGAATGGAAAGCAGCTATCGTTGGCCTATCATTACCGCATAAATAAGCGGCTGCTGCAAGGAGAGTATGTTCGAGAACTGCATCAGTGGAGCACAAGACTGCACCCTGACATTAGTCTGGATGCTTACTATCGCCTCAGCCCAGACATATGGCGTGCGGACCTGCCTTATATTGAACAGATCGATGCGTATTTAAAGCGGGGATCGAGGCCAACACGCCAAGCACCGGCTCCCGAACGCAGTTATGAGCTTGTTCAGGACGAGAAGTGGATTACGGACCACGGAGGACAAGCCTTGTTGGAGCGTCTAGGCATATGGGAGCAACTCCAGATTGTCCCGGTTAGCGATCCCTTGATGTTAGCGGTCAATCCTTCCATCGGATTTACCAGCAAGAACCACCTGCATCTTATTGTTGAGAACAAATCGACATTCCAAGGGCTGGTACCAGAGCTTCCGGGGATGGCCTTCTCCTCCTTGATTTTAGGCTATGGCCGGAAAATTGTAGGGAACCTGGGGATGCTCAGTCTGCAGTACCCGGTTCAAAGCGCAGACCATGAACTTTACTATTTTGGAGATATTGATCTGGAAGGAATTATGATCTGGTACGACCTTCATGTGAAGTTCGGGGTGAAGCTAGCGTTGCCCTTCTACCTGGCATGCTTAGACAAGCCTTCGGCTAGAGGGAAGCAAAATCACCGATTAAATGAAGAGGCTTTGCACGCCTTTATAAGTTTTTTCAACCATGAGGAAGCCAATCGGATCAATGCCATGCTGGGTGAGGGATGTTATATCCCGCAAGAAACTCTGAAAAGTGAGGAATTGATTCGAGTTGGGAGGGAGACCGTATGGAGTCAAAAGGGATACCAATCGAATTGAATGACATACTGTCTGGCTTCCAAGAACGAATGGGCAAGCTTGCCCTGTTTGATCCGCTGTTCGAGTTGAGTCGGCAAAGGAAAACAGATCGTGGTGGGAAACAAGTGGCGATGATGGAATTGGGGCTATTGACGCTGCTGTTCTTCTTTGAGAAAAAGCTGATGCGAAGCCGGAAGACCAGTGTGAAGGAACTGGTCGGCTTTCTAGCCGCTGTTCTGGAGGACAAGTATGATCTCGACCAAGAAGAACTGGATGACATCGGACGAAGAATCATCCATGTGTTTCGCCCTTCCTCCGGACGGAAGCGGGAGTTTTCTTTTTTTCATTTGGGAACAGGGCAAGAAGGGGTTCATTATACGTCGATTTTGCGTACTGATTCGTATGATGTAGCGACCAATACCCAATATTACGCATTGGATGAGGATGGTCTCGAACTGGTATTTGCTACTAAGGAGTTTTACTTGGAGTTTCAGTTGTCCATCCATCAGCTTTTGCTGCGCAAGCAGTTGGAAAAGGGGGAATTTCAGGGAGCACTGCGCCAAATCGATGAGATGATGATCGATGTGGAAACCTTACAAGACCGAATTGTCTCTTTGGAGCATGAAATTAAGCGAAGCATTGTTTCTGAAGAAACATTTGCCCGCTATCGCTCTCTTTTAGAGGATATTTATCTCAGGCTGAAACGGGAAAATGAAGAATTTAACGAGCTCAGGGATTTTGTAAGGGAAACGAAGGATCGGATTTACGCTGAACGGGAACTTATGAAAAACCAACGGCCCTATGAGTTTATCGTTCGAATCGGTATCGAACTAGAAAAAGTGCACAACGAACATACAAGACTGCTACAACAAAGTATGGAACTGGAGAGCAGCGCTCTTCGCGCTGCCAAAGAGTCACTCTATTACACGGGGATGAATGCGTTTAACTTTGAGCAAGATATTGCATCATTCCTATTCGGCACTCCCTTGCCAATTGAGGCGATGAAGGGAGTGGTAGCCCCGTTCTTGCATTTGGAACAGGTCAGGGTATGGTCGCCTCTTACGGTATTTGCCAAACAACAGCTTTCGGGACATGATGATGGGTCTGTTATTGAAGAAAGTCTTCTTGCTCTGGATGAGGAAGAGGAGAATTTTTCTTATCTGCGGAAGCGTAAAGAGCGTCTAGTCCAAGTGGTAGAAGCTCTTCTGCGTTGTTATGAGAAGTTAAATCGGGATGAAGTCCGGTTGAGTGAATTTATTGCGTATTTGGATCAGGATGAAGCTGCTTATCTCAAGAAGGAACGAGATTTTTACGATTGCTGGATTATATTACATCAACGCAGCCCGATTCATCCGGTTATGGATGAAGTGAAATCCGGGGAATCGGACCAAAATCTTTATGAGGCGATCCGTTCTCAATTGCAGGGGAGAACGCTGATCATTCAGGAGACAGAGTGCATTCTTAGGGTTAATGAGCGTTACTCTATCCAAGAACTTATCATTCGGTTGGGAGGGGACCAGGATGAATTACACCGGTGATGAGGTCATGACTGCTTTCCGCATCTATGCGCAGCTGGCCAGAACCGGGGTAGCCGATAAGGAAAGTTTGCTACAGGTGGAGGCGGACGACCACATCCGAGGGCTTTTGGATCAGTTTGCCGCTGAAGTGGAATGTGTTGTGATGGGAGCGGGTGACCGCTTGATGCTGGTTCCGTTGGTTAGGCTGTCTCCTTTTCATATTACGAATCAATCACTTAAGCGGATGTATCTACGCGGCAATGCGGTGAATGCAGATTTGTACTTGATGTATGTGGCCATTATTGTGTTAATCGGTGCGTTTTACGATAGTTATCAGACTACGGAAGCGACGCGTAATTTTCTTCAGATGGAAGAATGGATGAATATGGTTCAGCAACGGATCAACGGGCTGAAGGAGCATTCCGTAGAGGAATTAAAGGCGCTTAGTCAAGAGTATTCCTACCATTGGGCAGACATTGTTGAGAAGTGGGATGCTATGGATGATGTGAAGGAGACAGCCAAGCGGCAGAGCGGTGCAACCATTAGCCGGATGAGCTTTCTTGATACGGTCCGGAAATTCATGCTCGATCAGGAGTTGGTAAAACAAGTTGGACCCGATGAGTTGGATTTGACGGAGAAAACGAAAATGATCGTGCAACGTTATTTTATGGAGAGAGAATATAATCGTGGCATTCTGGAATTTCTATATGGCCTTGAGCCGAAACGGAAAGAGGAGGCTTAAATCCGATGCCTGTCATTTCGAAAATCCGATTTACGAATGTAATCTATGAGGGCGGAGCCAAGCGCTACAATGATTCCACTTTTTATTTTGACGGTCATAACGGAGCGATAGTTCTGGAGAACGGGGGCGGGAAGACGGTATTCATTCAAACTGCGATTCAGGCTGTGCTGCCTCACAGTGATGTAGCGGGACGGAAGATGAAGGATACGCTCTCGCTTGAGAATGGCCCGGCCCATGTGGCGATTGAGTGGATATTGGCAGATAAACCCCGGCGCAGATACGCTGTTACCTGCGTGAGTTTGTTTATGAGTGCGACCGGGCTAGACTCGTTGCGTTATGTGTATGAGTATTCCGAAAATGACGATCATCGGCTGGGACTTCTACCTTTCACGAAAGAGATGGGCGGCGGAAAGCTCAGAGTAACGGAGAAGGGTGAGATTCAGGAGTATTATCAATCGATGCAGTCGAAGAATCCGCTGGTGGCCAAAACCTTTGATACGATTACGGGGTTTCAGAAATATATTGAAGAGCATTTTCATATCATCCAGTCGGAATGGGAGGCGATTATAAAGGTCAATTCCAGCGAGGGTGGGGTTGAGGCGTTTTTCGATGAATGTAAAACTTCATCCCAATTGGTAGACCGGCTGCTAATACCGACGATAGAAGAATCGATGGAAGGTTTCAAGCAGGGGACCTTTGCAGATTTGTTCCAGGTACAGCGTGAGGGATTTAAGCAGTATAAAGAGCTGAAGGAAAAAATCGAGGAAAATCGGCGTATACTTTCGGAGTTGCACAAGTATGTAGCCGGCTATGAGATCCTGCATCGGGAACAGCTTAAGTATGAGGCGCTGCGGAAGGAAGCCAAAGCTTATCTCGATGTAGTGATGAATGTCGAGCAGGAACAGCAGGCAGAGCAGGTCCGTCTTCAAGCACGATTGGAGGATTGGGAACGAGAGTTCAGGCATTGGCGTAAAAGGGAGGTATCCCTTGCAATCGCCGATGAGAGACTGAAAGCTGGGAGATTGGAGACGGAGTTGCAGGCTATTGGAGATGAAAAAGAGCAACTAGAGGAACAAGCAGCTTCGGCGTCGCGTTACTACCACTCTCTGGAATATGCGGAGCAACGGGAGAAACTTCGGGAAGCGGAGCAGCGGATTACTTATCTGCAGCAGGAACTGGCTAAGGTGGCCCAGTCGCAGGATGAGGAGGAGCTTGAGCAGGCGTGGGAGCTTAACGGCCGGAAGCTTAAAGCATGGTTTGATCGGGAAGAAAAGCGTCTGTCCGAGTTGATGCAGGAGGTGCAGAAAGGGCTTGATACACTGAAGGAACAGAGGCAGGACGGCCTTCGCGAGCGGGATGCCGCTGTTCAGGAGCGGGAAATGCAGCTCCTTCGGATTCGTGGCTTGGATACACAGATTCAAATGATACAAGAGCAGCAGGGCGGGATTGCTCGGAGAATATTGTCCCAGCTGTCCTCGCAAACCGTTGAGCAGCAGATGCCATTGTGGCTCTCTGAACAGCAACTGCTGGAGCAGCAGGGCTTGGAGCAAACGAAAGCACTGCAGAAGCTAGACCGCAGGAAAGGCGAACTGCAACTGGAAGGTAAAGCGGCATCCTCAGATCAGCTTAGGATCAAAGAGGAGCTGACTGAGCTACAGGCTTGGCGGGACCGCTACGAGCAGGAGAATCAACAGGTAAAGGGGACATTGGCTGAGTTGCATTCCTCCTGGGAGCGGATGGCTTCTGTACATGACAAAACGGATTCGATTCGTGAAAAGTTGGCCGACGGGTTAGGGATGAGAATGCGGCAGAAGCAGCAACTGCTTCACAAGGAACGGCTGGCATTCCGCTATGTAGATGATTACGAGGATCAAGAGGAGTTTTTCGCAGATCCTCAAGCCGCAAGACTAGCCGAGCAATGGAGCAACCAATTTTCGCTTTTGGAGACGGGGCTCCGCTATGCTTCTGCTGTGCCGGATTCGTCCGATGACAAGCTGCTATGGGCTGTGACGCTTGTGACGACTTCGCAGGAAAAGCCGCTTCTTATACGTAAGCTTGCCGAGACGGCCGATCAACTGCAGTATCCGATCCGCATCCTATCGACTCAGGAAGCGAAGGAATTGGTCAGTAGCACCCCGGTGGGTGAATCCCCTGCGGAGGCGGATGGCGCTTGGGTGGAGCCAGCCCATTGGAAAACTCTTCACGACCTAGACCGGTTTCAGGAATGGAAGAAGGAGATCATCCGGGAGGCAAAGGCTGCCGAACAGAACAGACGGGAGAAGGAGAACGAGCTTGAGGTATGGCGGGATGCTCAGAAGCTTGCGGAGAGGTTCTTCCGCAGTTATCCTTTGGCTGTCGTGCATGAGCAAGAACAGAGGCACGCGGAGCGATTGGAAATATTGAGGCGACTGGAGCAGAAGCTCGCGGATATCGAGCAGGATCTGCAACAACTGGAACGCAAGAAAGATGAGTTAGGTGAGGCCCAGCAATTGCTTTCCCAGCGTCAGCAGCATGTGGCTTATCAACTGGAGCAAGGGCAGCTCTATATGCTGCTTTCCGAGAAGTCGGCAAGGATTAAGGAAGATTTGCTGCCTGCTCGTGAGACTCTCGAAAAGGCCGAACGTTCGATAAACAGTTGGGAGCGGCGTTTGGAAGCTCTTGAGCGGGAGCTGAATCTGCAGGAGAATCACCATGCTGATCTTCACGGGAAACTGCAACGGCTGCGGGAGGATGAACTGTATCCGGATATTCAGGATTGTCTACCGCTCCCCACGGATGAATCGATTGTTCAGTTGCGCGAGGAACATAAGGGGCTTAACCTGAAGCGGCACCGCATCATGAAGGAGCGGTCGGAACTAGAGCAGGCACTTGAGCATCAACGTGACCGGCAAGTGGAGGCTTCCAGACTGATGGAGCGCCTTGCGGCTGCATATGACGATCTGGATACGGAGCTAGAGCTTCCGTTGCATGTCGAGTCGAAAATAAAGGCCGCATTGGCGGAGCTTCGTACACTGGAGCAGCAGGTTCAGAGGGTCCGTGAAGCGTGGGATCGGAAGGAGCGTGAACTGAGCGAGCAAGAAGTTAGGATCCGCATCCAGCAGGAGCAGTATGAGAAGGAATTTGATAACGAGCGACCGGTTATGTTTTTGGAGCCGCTTAGCCGCGTGCGCGAGAGGCAAGCAAATGAACGACGGCAACAGGATGAAGCCCGCAAAGAACTTGATCGACTTCATAATGTAGTGGAACAAAGATTGAGCGAGACGCGCCGGGTTTTGCAATTGTGGAACAGCTATCTCCGGGTGCATAAGTTGGATGATCCTTTTCTGAAGCTGTCTGATTCGGATGGAGATCTTACGCAAGAGATTGCATATCGTCTGGAGATCGGCAGTCAGGACGTGATCAGGCGCTTGGAACAGCAGCGGGAAGCCATTGGGAAGGAGCGGGACCGAGTTACTTCTAGCCGTCAGAGATTCCGGGAATTCTGTCAGCGACAGGTCCAGGATGTAAAGTTACGGGAGATGGCCGAGCGGGGAGTAGAAGCAAAGGACAATTATGAAGAGCTGCAGGAGTTCGAGGCGATGATGGGGGCAAGTATTCAGAAGGCCAATCAGATCGCTGAACTGCGGATGCAGACAGAGGACCAGAAGCTTCAACAGTTTATTACGCACATACAAGCCCATTTAAGACAGATTGCACAAGAGCTACGTGAGTTGCCCAAGAGGACCCGGGTCCGAACCGAAAGCGGTAATAAGGAGATTTATGTTTTCCATGTTCCGGATTGGGATGAGCAGGAGGGCAAGGAACGAATCCGTACCTATATCGAATGGATCATCTCACAGTTGGAGCACGTCAAGTACCGGGATGTGAATGGAATGGAGCAGTCGGCGGCAATCCGCAAGGATCTCGAGAGGTGGCTGGATGCCAAGCAGTTGCTGCAGAAAGTATTCCAGCAAGGCGCGGCTATACGCATCAGTTGCCGAAAAGTGAATAACGATCAACAGGTGACAGGGGCTACTTATTCCTGGGAGGAATCCAACCGCTGGTCAGGTGGTGAGAAGTGGAGCAAGAACATGACCTTGTTCCTTGGGATTCTGAATTATGTGGCGGAAAAGCGCCAGCATATTCATAGTCAGATGAAACGTCACCGTGCGGTCATTTTGGATAATCCGTTCGGCAAGGCTTCGAGTGAGCATGTTCTCAGCCCCGTATTCTATATCGCTGAGCAATTAGGCTTCCAAATGATTGCTTTAACCGCACATGTGGAGGGCAAGTTCCTTCAGGATTATTTTCCAGTCGTGTATAGCTGTCGCTTGCGTGCAGCAGCTGGCGGGGGAGGGAAGCAAATTGTCGATCCCCAGCAGCAGGTTCAACAGGCGTATTTCCGTGACCACGCGCCGGAATCGATGGACAGGATCGGGAGTGAGGGAAAACAACTGGAGTTGTTTTAGTGAAATTCCATAAAGTAAGGTATCCTACTCATATTGTTCTTGTAGCATGATCAATGCTTGTGGTTGATGCATTGTGCCTGTGGAGTGCTCACTGATGGTCAGGAAGAATTGTAGTTGAGGTGTATTGGCGTATACAGTAACGGAGCGGGTACAGTCCCGCTTCTTTTTTTGAACATATGTTCGATTAGGAGCGGCTATTGACAGTCGTCCTTTATTGTGCCCCTACCCACTGCTTAGGGAAAGTATTATTACATCTATGCTTCTGTTATTGATGAAAACCAAGTTATTTAGTCGGAATTTAAATAACAAAAAATTTGTCCGACCTAGCCTTAAGCTATTGATGTAATTGGGTGTTTTACGTGGACAGGATAGAGGTTCTCGCCATTTGTTCTTACAAATAAGCCGCCATGAAAGGTATTACTTTCTATATCGATACCTTTATAATCCGGAGTAAAATGGAAAGTTATTTTTTCGGTATCCCGACCTGCAATTTTAGCCAAAATATCATGAATTTTGACTTCCTTTGTGTTGATAATATCGAAGATGTCCATGTGGTTGTTTTCTTTCTTATAAATAGCAATAACGTTCTCGTTTTCCAAGTAATAAATATCATCACTAAAAACGTTCAAGCAATAATACATTAATATTCCTTGCGTATAATCCGTTCCCAAACGTTGAGAAACGGGCATTCTCTCTGATGCAAATTTATGAATTAAACGTAAATCGTCTGCTTGACTTACATTTAGTTTTCTAATGCCTTTATGCTCATATTGGCTTGGTATAAAGTCCATTGAAAACAGATGCTCTTCTACTGCCTTAAACCCAAATTTGGGATAAAAGTCAAGAACCGTATTATTAGCAAAGAGATACATGAAATCATACTTGTTCTCATATTCCTCTAAAACCTTGTTCATTAAATTTGCAGACAATCCTCTTCTTTGATATTCAGGATGTGTCATTACGGTTCCAATTTGTATGGCTTTCTTCCTCTCTCCATTCATAATTAATTCAAGAATGTTTACTGAAACATTTGCAATAATCTTATCTCCCTCAACAAATGAAAAGGGAATATATCGTTCGCTCCAAAATCCTTTTTGATACCAATTTTCAAAACTTAAACCAAAAGTGTCGGTAGCAAGTTCGAAAAAACTCTTTCGAAGTGCTTCATTGTTTTTATAATCCTTCGTAAATATAAATTTCTGCATGGTATTCTCCCTTAATCCTCAAAAGTAACTGTCTGTATATTAGTGGTATTATCCCGTATTTACTAGGTAGAATATGATTATAGTCAACAATTCTGCTCATAAGGGAACAATCTCAAATACAGTGCCTTGGTTCGGCTCAGCCACTTTTATAGAGCCATAAACTCCTAAAAATAGCCGGGTTTGATTCTGATTTGCTCCTAAACTAACGTAATACGCGGCACTAGACCCAAAATGATAATCCGTTTCTATGACATTGTAATCGTTTGGTTTGCAGTCGGATGTTACCCTGGTATAGGCTAGAACGCCCCTGACAGGATTTGAATGAGATCGAGCGAGATCGGTGAACACAACGCTTCCAGATAAATCAGGGATATCGTTTCCATTATAAGCCTGGACCCCGGTGAGTGCAGTCCCTCCAAACTTGTCGGGACGGGGATCTTCATGATAATAACTCGTTAGCGGCGGAAGGCGCAGCACTGAAGTTTCCAGGGTTTCATTGAAATATGAAATATTTTTTTCACTCCAATCTGGATTTGCAGGGCAGTCCCTTATTACAGAGGTAGGTAAATCACCTTCCCACCCTCGCCAGCCGAAGTTAATAAATCCTTTTTGTCCGGTCACAGACCCCGCCATTGATGCTTGAATAAGCTGGGTAACCGGTATCGGCGTATATTGAACGAATGAAAAAATCGATTCCACCAGATCTTGTCCGACATTCCCTACGTACTTCATATAATAATTATAGTGTCTTTGATATGAAATGCCCGTTATATTGCGTACTCCTTTTGCAGTGACCGTAAGCATGTTTTGAATAGATTCAGGCAGTTCATTAAACCGTGTAACCACAGGCGGGTGATCAATAAATGAATTCATGCCTACATCAATTTCGATGATCTTCCCCGCGATTTCCATCCAATCTTGGCTTAAATTAAACGGGTCATATGCGGATCCGCCATCTCCGGTCGTTAAAACCAGTTTTCCGGTTTCAGGCGAAAAGTTTAAGCTATTGACCCCATTATGATTTAAAAAGGGCCTTCTTATATTCAGTAATGTACGCCGCCTTTGAGGTTGCCCGTTCGATTGCAGAATCCATTCTTCAACGGTATCGATATGATCATATTTTGTTTCTCTATCGGTCCACTTTAGGTTTAACGTCCGGGGATCGCACGGATTAGGCTTAAAGGATTCGGAAAAAGCGACCGGACCTTGGGTTCCGGCTAGTGAGTAATGGAGATAAAACAATCCGTTGTAGTAAAATCCGGGATGAAAAGCTAGACCTATCAGCCCCCTTTCATCGTATCCGCCGCCGGAGCCTCCCAGTTTTAAGATTCGCTGGCGAATATCTAAAAAAGTCCCTATCGTTCCGTTTCTAATATAAAAGATCTCACCGACCTGTGTTGCAATCATAATACTTTCGATGGAATCACCCGGAAGGAAAGTGGTTTTTAATACGGTGGGTAAGTTTATCCCGCTAACCATAGGCCGTAGACGGACTTTAACGTGATTCAATTCAATTCCTCCTGGTTAAAATAATCTTTTTTAAAATATGATGAGATTTTTTTTATTAGCACCTGTAAAAATAATGATAAAATACCCGAACGCCATAGGAATTAATTTGAAAAGTGGAAATAAAATATAATTGGAATAATTACTGAACAAGGAGGTTTGAAATGACTACAAAAAAGTATCTTTTTAACCCCTTATCACTTTTGGTAGTTTTGGCTGTATTTCTATCCACATGGTTCACTGCCCCACCATCGGCGAGCGCAGCAGCTAGAGGAGCATGGGCTCCGAATACGGCATATGCGGTAAATGACACGGTAACCTATAGTGGAAGTACTTATACCTGTCTTCAGGCGCACACTTCCCTCGCAGGCTGGGAGCCGCCCAATGCTCCTGCTTTGTGGAAGAAGGGCGGTGGCGGGACTACACCAACAACACCGACTAACGGAGTGACATTCTATGCGGATATCAACTATGGCGGGAAGGCAGTAACAGTTGGAACAGGCAATTACACACTGTCTCAGTTGAACGCAAAAGGAATTCCGAATGACTGGATGTCCTCTCTCAAGGTTCCTAATGGTTGGACTGTTGAAGTATATGAGAATGATAATTTCGGAGGAACCAAGTGGACCTTTACTTCGGATTCTTCCTGGGTTGGCAACGCGATCAATGATAAAATGTCCTCGGTTAAAATTTATACGGGTTCGCCATCTCCTTCAGTAACAAAGCCGTCCGAAGTTCCAAGCCATATATGGAGATATGTAATGAATGTGGACAACAAATTTGGTAAAGGCGGAGATTTTGCTTTATTGCTCAGTGCGGTTATCAAAAAAGAAAGCAGTTTTGGAGCAGGCTTACCAGGTAGTCCGTCAGCCGGCGACGGATTGATGCAAGTAGAACCAAACACACGCAATGCCTATTTATCGCAATTCAGCTCAAAATTTGGCCGTGCGTATAATCACAGCAGTGAACAGGATCAGGTATGTATGGGCGCAATGATTTTAGACGAGAAGATTGTGAAGTTTGGAAATATATATAACGGATTATTACATTATAATGGAGGAGATAACTGGTATCCGGGAGCCACGGATTCATATGGCCGTCCTATTCTGGCTAATCTCTATGCAGATGCAGTTTATGCTACTTATAAGGGGTATGGCGGAAAACATTAAGGTAAAGGGTATGAGTTACCAAGCGGATCATTGCTTGCGTAACCCATGCCTTTTTATTTGTTCAGGGTTCGTTCGTGCAGTTCCATGATTCGATTTTCATGGTTTTTTTGAAGTTATTGGGTAAGTGAACTTCACCTGGGGTTATGATATACTCGTTTAGATGTCTACCTTTAGCAGACAGGTTGATTTTACTACTACGGGATAAAGAACTGTCCCGGTATCTATAGAGAGGTTTTGACATGAACAATAATTTCTGGCGTGATTTGCCACGGCCCTTTTTTATTCTGGCGCCCATGGAGGATGTGACGGATGTTGTGTTTCGTCATGTCGTCAGTGCGGCGGCCAGACCGGATGTGTTTTTTACGGAATTTGCGAATACGGAAAGCTATTGTCACCCGGAGGGAAACCATAGTGTGCGCGGGCGTTTGACGTTTACGGAGGATGAACAGCCCATGGTAGCGCATATTTGGGGAGATAAGCCGGAATATTTTCGTCAAATGAGCATCGGTATGGCGAAGGAAGGCTTCAAAGGCATCGATATTAATATGGGTTGTCCCGTAGCGAATGTAGCGGAGAACGGGAAGGGCAGCGGCCTGATCTGCCGTCCGGAAACCGCAGCGGAGCTTATCCGGGCCGCCAAAGCCGGCGGGCTGCCCGTCAGCGTAAAAACAAGGCTTGGTTTTAGCGAAATCGACGAATGGCGTGACTGGCTGACCCATGTTTTGCAACAAGACATTGTGAACCTGTCCATTCATCTGCGGACAAGGGAAGAAATGAGCAAGGTACCCGCGCATTGGGAGCTCATCCCGGAGATCAAGAAGCTTCGTGATGAGGTGGCGCCGGATACTCTTCTGACCATTAACGGGGATATCCCTGATCGGCAGACCGGCCTCAAGCTGGCCGAGCAGTACGGGGTGGATGGGATTATGATCGGGCGCGGTATTTTTCAAAATCCGTTTGCCTTTGAGAAGGAGCCGCGAGAACATAGCAGTGAAGAATTGCTTGATTTGCTGAGGCTGCATCTGGATCTCCATGATCACTACTCGGCACTCGGGCCGCCGCGTTCGTACGGCCCTTTGCCCCGATTTTTTAAAGTTTATGTCCGGGGATTTCGCGGGGCGAGCGAGTTAAGAAACAGCTTGATGAACACCAAGTCCACAAGTGAAGCACGCGCGCTGCTGGATGAGTTTAGAAACAAGGAGCATGCCGGGGCGGAGGAGCGCGGGGATTAGGCTGCCGAGTTAAAATAGAAGAGAGAACTAAAAAGATGGGGGATCGGATAAATGGAGATGGGACAAGCCCGTACCAACACGCCTTTCCTCTGTTTTTTTATATAGAGGGGGAGTTTATATGTCCTGGAGCAAATTGAAGCAGCAGTTGGAGAGCTTTCTCAGTCCGGCGTTACAGGGAAGGGTGGAATACCGCGCACCGGGTTACCGTTATGTGCCGGATAAATCAGGGATTTGCTATATCTCGGTGGATAAGAAGAACATCCTTAATATGAGTGATAAGACGAACCCCATCAGATGGTACCAGACGGAGCTGGAAATCAAGAATGATCCCGATATCCAAATTCCGATCACCAGTGACGACATTGAGGCGGTCAGAAAAGATACCAAAGGGCCCGTGCCGGAGGAGCGTTTAGCAGTCATTGCGCGAAGCAGAAAAAGTTCGGAGCATGCCAAAGCGCTTTTGTCCGCACAGGCTTCATTAAGTAAATCCAATTTTATCGTGGTGGCCAATAAGTTCCTAACCACCCCTTTCGAGGAGAGCCTGGAGAGCGATGAAATCCTATTGAACGTTCTGGCTTTGGTGGATCGAAGGATCGGGAAAAAGCGGATCTTGAACATGTCCGAAGGGATGAAGTTAAAGCATCCGATTGTGCAGTATTTTTATGAACTGCGGCGTAATACGTTGTGAAGGGTGGATCCTGTAAATATGTCAAAAAGCTCATGCTGAGGATAGCATGGGCTTTTCTTTATAAGGGGATTGGATTGTAATCTGTGGCTTAATGGGGTATGATGCAAAATATAAATATATCTCAAAGATATATTGTTCGTGAGGGAGGGGACGTATGAAAAGAATCAATACCACTCATTTTGCCATTCTCGGTTTGCTTCGTATTAAGCCCATGAGCGCCTATGAGCTTGTTAAGTTCTCGAAGGAAAGCATTGGTCTATTCTGGAACGAATCCTATGGACATATTCACAAGAGCATTAAGCAGTTGAAGTTAGAGGGCGCTGTGTCGGTTGTGGAAGAAACGGAGACGGGAAGACGTAAAATCGTCTACAGTATTACCAAGCAGGGTTGTGACCAACTGGATGCCTGGTTAGCCCTGCCGCCTGAGGAATCGGTGATGAGGAACGAATTGCTTATGAAGATTTTTGTCTCCGAGGAACGTCATATCCCTCAGCTAGTCGCTTTTCTGGAGGAAGAATTAGAAGCGAGTGAGCGAATGACAGCGGTGCTTGCCGGAATTAAAGCGAGTGTTCCCAGCGGGAACAGCAGACAAGGACAGCTATGGCTGTTGACGCTCGATTACGGTGAGCGATACCTGCGAATGACGATCGAGTGGTGTGAACATGCGTTGGCATTGTTGCAGCCTTCCGAAAAGGAGAAACGAGAATGAACTTAAAACAGCGCAGCCTGGCTCCCCTCCTATTTATCGCGGTCGTGGTGATCGCTTGTGCCCCTCTCCTGCTGTGGATGAGAAGCAGTCCGCCTCTGGCCTTAAAAGTATTCGATCGTGAAGTATACAATTTAGAGATTAGCTATCAAATGGCGGCATTGTTCCTGGCGGTCATCGTCATCGGCATGGTATATGGGCTATCAGGCAAAAAGGGACTTGCGTATTTGAGCCTAAAGAGGCGGGATGGGCAAATACGACCCGAACCGTGGATCGGCATTAAACCCAAAGAGACGGAGTCGTGGAAAAACCTGGGTGTAAACTTTGCAATCGTGATTACGTTGGTAACGGCGGTTGTCATCTATTTTCAAGTGGTTCACGGGGGAGGCGTAAGCCTGGAACTGTTTCCCGGGGTTCTTCTCATTGTCGGTTTTGCGCTTACGAATGCTTTTACTGAAGAAGTCATTTTTCGATATTCATTTGTTGCCGTTGTTGGTAAATATGGATTCTCTCCGTATGCAGCGCAAGGGTTAGCGGCGGCGACCTTTGGACTCGTTCATTATTTTGGAAACCCCGGCGGGATACCGGGTGTATTGATGGCTGCTTTTATCGGCTGGTTTTTGGCCAAATCGATGTTGGAAACGAAAGGATTCTTCTGGGCGCTGTTGATTCATTTTTTGCAGGATGTCGTTATTTTCAGTGCCTTGTTTATGAAATGATCTTTTGTTTAGGGCGTTTCAGCTTGAACTGCTCTGGAGGAAGCCGCCGTTTAATTTTTCTTCATAGATTCGAATCTTATCGTCCAAATGCTTCAAATTGTCTTCCCACTTCTTTTTTTCGGCGAGAACGAAAAGGCGATGCTTTGTCAGCATACTTAATCTGCTCTGCATCGTCATGTCGCCCTGGTAACGAAGGTCGGCATAGTCCCTTATTTCCTTGATCGCCATACCGGTTTCCTTCAGACGCTTAATAAACAAAATCCAGTTCTGATCGTCTTCGGTATAGCAGCGTCTGCCAGCCGCATTTCGCGCAACTCGAATAAGATGCTCCTTCTCATAATAGCGCAACGTATCTATGCTTAAACCTGTGAGGACCGAAAATTCTCCGATGGAATAACAAATTTGGACCGCCTCCTAAAAATATGCTTGATCTGGAGTGAACTCCAGATTGTATGCTGGTACTATACAACACAGAGGAGGAGTCATGCAATGGAAACTGAACGTTATGCACGTGGTCTGGAAAAGCTGACGGAAGTGGATGGTGAGGGAGGTAAGCATGTCATCGAGTCACTGCAGCATATCGCTCCCGACTTAGGAAGATACATTATTGAATTTGCGTTTGGCGACATCTATAGCCGTGAAGGGCTGAGCCTGCAGGAAAGAGAATTGATTACCATCACCAGTCTGCTTACCGCAGGCGGTTGCGAGCCGCAATTAGAGGTACACATTCAAGGCGCGTTAAACGTGGGAATCCCGCAAGAAAAAATAGTGGAAGCTTTTATGCAGTGCATTCCCTATACAGGATTCCCCAAAGTGCTCAACGCTGTGGCAGCGGCCAAACGTGTATTTCAGAATCAATGAGGTAATGTTGCTAGCCTGCTAAGAAATTTTGAAAGTTAGGAGATTCTGTTAGGGCGAAAGAGCATATCCAAGTTAAATAATCTATACTCACCCTGACATAATGCTGTCAGGGTACTTCTGTATAATGAGCTTTAAATAAAAGTCAAAACGATACAGGAGTGGTAAATCCGATGGATCCGAATCAATATATCAAACTTGTAGGCTTAAAGGAAAATAACTTAAAAAATATAACACTCTCTATTCCCAAGAAGAAAATCACTGTGTTTACGGGCGTTTCCGGTTCCGGAAAGTCATCCATCGTGTTCGACACGATCAGCAAGGAAGCCCAGCGTCAATTAAATCAAACATTTACGGCGTATATTCAAAATCGCTTGCCCACCTACAGTCAACCGGACGCATTGTCCATCGAGAACCTGTCTCCGGCCGTGGTGATCGATCAAAAGCGATTAGGCGGAAACGTACGTTCAACGTTGGGTACGGTCACGGACACTTACTCCTTGCTGCGATTATTATTTTCCCGGATCGGGCAGCCCTTCATAGGCGAATCGGATGTTTTTTCCTTCAATAATCCGAAGGGGATGTGTCCGAGGTGTCAGGGAATTGGGCGGAGGGTGGAGCCCGATATAGAGAAGCTGTTTGATAAGACAAAATCACTGAATGAAGGCGCGATTTTGTTCTCCACCTTCTCCGTGGGGACCTGGTATTGGCAGAAACATCTCATCTCAGGCCTTTTTGATCCGGACAAAAAGTTAATGGATTACACGGAGACCGAGTGGCAAATGCTGCTTTATGGCAAAGACAAGAAAATCGTACTCCCCTTAAAGAACGAACCTGTCAAGTATTTCGAAGGGGTAATTGACCGATTTAGACGCATGTTTTTGGAAAAAGAAATTCATCAATTATCAAACAATGTCAAGAAGTTTATTACCATAACCCATTGCACGGCATGTAATGGAACCCGGTTAAGCCACGAGGTATTAAATTGCAAAATAAATGGCTATAACATCGCCCAATTCGCTGCTATGGAAATAGGCGAGTTGTTAAAAGTCATCGAAGCCATAAAAGATCCCATAGCCAAACCGATCATTTCCAATCTGTCCATTCGGTTGCATCATCTTGTAGACATGGGACTCTACTATCTTTCGCTCAACCGGGAAACATCAACCTTGTCCGGCGGCGAATCGCAGCGCGTAAAAATGATACGGCATCTGAACAGCAGTCTTACGGATATGATGTATATTTTTGATGAACCCAGTACCGGATTGCATCCCCGTGATGTACACCGCCTCAATCGGATGCTCGAGCGACTCCGGGACAAAGGAAACACCGTGATCGTGGTCGAGCATGACAAGGATGTGATTCAGATTGCCGATCATGTCGTCGATATTGGACCAGGCGCGGGTGAAAGTGGTGGCGAAATTGTCTATGAAGGAGATTTCCCGGGGTTGTGCGATGCCGATACATTAACCGGAAAGTATATGAGGGATACCCTATCCCTAAAAAAGGAAACTCGGAAATCCACCGGATATCTTTCCGTTGTTGGAGCCTCAAAACATAATCTGAAGCATGTTACTGCTCATATCCCTTGTGGTGTGCTCACTGTCATTACGGGAGTGGCCGGTTCGGGGAAAAGTACATTGATTTTTGATGTTTTTCTGGAGCAGCATCCGGATAGTATTGTGATCGACCAAAAGTCAGTGAGTACCTCGACCAGGTCAACCCCGGCGACTTATACGGGCATGATGGAGGCGATTCGGGATGCCTTTGCCTCAGCGAACAAGGTAAGCAAGTCGCTTTTTAGCTTTAATTCGGAAGGGGCTTGCCCGGACTGCCAAGGCAACGGGTTTATTACTACGGACCTGGCATTTCTTGAAAGTATTAGAACGACTTGCGAAACATGTCATGGGAAACGGTTCAAAGAAGAAGTTCTTCAGTATAAGTTAAATGGAAAATCCATATCGGATGTCCTGGACATGACCGTATTAGAGGCTCTATCTTTTTTCCGGGAGAAAGAAGTGGTCTCCATTTTACAAGCATTATCGGAAGTTGGATTAGACTATATGACGTTGGGTCAACCGTTGAATACGTTATCGGGCGGGGAATGCCAAAGACTTAAATTAGCGGGCGAGCTTCACCGATCCGGGAACATCTATGTGTTGGACGAGCCGACGACGGGGCTTCACATGTCCGATGTGAGACATTTAATATCCATTCTCAATCGCTTGGTTGATAACGGCAGTACCGTCATTGTGATCGAACACCATCTGGATGTGATGAAACAAGCGGATTGGATTATTGATCTTGGCCCCGATGGCGGGAAACATGGAGGAGAGATCATGTTCGCAGGCACGCCGCAAGATTTGGTGACCCGATGCAACTCGATAACCGCACAATATTTAAGAAATGAGATTCCGGGGGACTGAACCTTGAAAATCGAACGGTTATTAGGGATCATTGTGCTGCTGATTCACAGGAAAAGGATGAAGGCGGAGGACCTATCGAGGTATTTTGAAGTATCCGAGAGAACGATATACCGGGATATCGATTCTCTTCATCGAGCAGGGATTCCCATCGTATCGCTTTCCGGACAAGACGGCGGTTATGAATTAATGGATGGGTTCAAATGGGATAAAACGTATCTGACTTTAGAGGATTTACTCTCGATCCAATGGGCGTTAAGAAGTGTTGAAAAGGCTACGGGGTTCGAGGATATCCACGACTTGATTTCAAAAATCAATCTTTTAATCGACACAGTCCCCGCGCAAGACCCAAGCATCCAATTGCAAATTTCGCATTCGAATAACAGTTTGCAACATATTCAAGCCCTATACAAATCCATTCAGAATTGTACTGTAATCAGGATTCGATACGTGGATCATAAAGGAATTGAAACCGTACGGGATATGGAACCGATGGGAATCTTTTTAAAAGATTATCACTGGTATACTTGGGGGCATTGTTTACTGCGGAAGGAACTCAGAGTCTTTAAATTAACCCGGATCATTGAAACGTATAACACAGATCGCTATTTTACCAGGCGTGCCTATACGATTGAAGATCTCTATGGCAAGGATGACGGGAAAGCGGATAGCGGCGTAATCACGGTTGGCCTCCAATTTAGCCCAGAGATGAGGGCGCAAGTATTAGATCATTTTCAGAAAGATGAAATCATAAATCATCCGGACGGGACGATCCTCGTAAAGAAAAATTATTACACGGTTGATAAAGCTATCGCGCAAATTATTGGTTTTGGAAATAAAGTCCGTATTATTTATCCTGAAGAACTCATTCAGAAGTTTATAGCATGTTTAGATGACATCAAAAAATTGTACACCGGCTAAAAGATTGTGGAGAAATAAACGAAGTTTGGGATGATTTAAACTATAATAAAAATGTGGTATAAAGAGCTGAGGTAGAAATGAGGGAGGATCGACCATGACCAAGAGGAATGAATCCAGCGACAACAAGGTGCTGTCCCCAGAACAGGGGGAAGAACTGCTCGCGGCATTGAAAGCCCGATTTGAGAAAAATAGGAACCGCCATGACGGCCTGGAATGGGCGGAAGTTCAAGCCAAGCTCGAAGCGAACGCCGAGAAAATGTGGTCGCTCTATGAAATGGAGAGAACCGGCGGCGAACCGGATGTGGTCGGTCATGATCCAGCGACAGGCGAATACATTTTTTACGATTGTTCCGCGGAAAGCCCGAAAGGCCGCCGAAGTGTTTGCTATGACCGCGAAGCGCTGGAGTCGCGGAAGGAACACAAGCCGCAGAATAGCGCGCTGGATATGGCGGCCGCCATGGGGATTGAGCTTTTAACGGAAGAACAATACCGGGAATTGCAGAAGCTTGGAAAGTTTGATACGAAAACATCGAGTTGGGTGGTCACCCCCGACAATATTAGAAAACTTGGCGGAGCCCTCTTTTGCGACCGGCGCTACGAGACGGTGTTTGTGTACCACAATGGCGCGGAATCCTACTATGCCGCCAGAGGGTTCCGCGGCTCGCTGAGGGTCTGAGTACGGGAGGCACCTCGGTTTCGGAAAGACCATTTCACTTTTAGGAGATGTCCCATAGAACATGCTAAAGAAAGAAGTCGCATATATTCGCAAGCAGTTTAAGCTGGATCACGAAAAGCTCCAAATTTACGATATTTTGAATGTGTATATTATGAAGGAAACGAACGAGATTTATCATTACGAGCGACAGCCTTTTGCGCTGGTGGACAGGGAAAAGCAGGAGCTCTATATGGGGAATTTCAAAAAGCTGCTGGCCGGCGAATTGGATCAAAAGCTGTTCGAGCTGAAGCTTCACGAAGAAGCGGAGACGCCTACGCGGGTGCTTCTCCATCAAGGTCTGGTAACCGGGGATGCGGAGGAATGGCATGATCTGATGATCCTGCTGGTGGAGAAGATGCTCGCGGACACCCATTATGAAAAGGATACGGTGATTACTTTTGTCCGCGGGCAATACTATCAGCCGACCAAAGCCAGAAACGAAGAGGCCGAGGAAAGCGAAAACGACGAGATGTTCGCCAATCCGTTCATTCTGTGCAGCATCAATTCTACGGAGCAGCAAAAGAAAACGCTCATGTTCGATTACGTCGAGCGGGAATTCAAATACAATGTGATCGTGGACCCGATCATTAAGTTGAGTTCGCCGGAGCAGGGTTTTTTCTACCCCAGCGTAACGGACGGCTATTCCGACGTGAATCGGGTGCTGTACTGCTCGGGAAGGGCGCACGAACCGAATCAGCATTTCATCGAGGAAGTCCTGAATGCCGAGAAGACCGTAACGGCGTTGGAGGAGAGAGCTATTTTTGAGGAGATCGTGAAGGAAGTGGCGGGAGAACAGCTCGACGCCTCAACGATCGCCAGCGTGTACGAGGAAATTCATCAGGTCATCGAGACCCATGAAGAGGAAGAACCGCCGAAGCTGGACTATAAAGATGTGGAACGCATGCTGATGGTCAGCGGCGTGGAGAATGTGACGGCGGAAAAAGTGGAACGGGCGTTCGAAACGATCGTCGATGACAGGAACTACGAAATCAAAGCGACCAGCGTCGTCCCGAAATTCACTTCGAAATCGATTAAGATCGATACGAAGGTCGCCACGATTTCGGTCAGCCCGCAGGATCTGAAGTACGTGAGACAGGTGAATTATCAAGGGAAACGGTGTATTTTGATCGAGGTAGACGAGGATGCCGTGATTGAAGGATTTACGCTGAATACGGAGACGTTGTAGGTCGGGGGAGTTCCGGTTCGAGTGGGCGTAACGCTGGACAGGAGTATACAGGATGGAGTTAAATGCGGCTGTATCATGCCATCATCGATCTGCCAGTACCAGCAGCCTATGGGAAAACGTTGATCACAGAGAATTCCTGCAAAAGTGCATGTTTTTTTCTTGTTTGGGGCCCAAATTTCAAAATTCCTGCAATTCTGCAGGAATTTTCGACGAAATCGGCTCGTTTCTCTAAAATCGTCAGAAATGCCTGCAGATTTGCATCTTTTTTCGCATCTGCGCGTGGATTGGCCTGAAATACCTGCAGATTTGCATCTTTTTGCAATTGGAAGTGTTGGGAGTACGCAAGGCACCTTGACAGCTAGTGGGTATGGCAGAAAGAAAATAATAAGGGTGGCTCAATGGACATTAAGGAACTTGAAGGTGTCATAAAATTACCTGCTAATAAGAGGTATGAGTACTTTATTAAGAAGGTAGCCCTAAAAGCATTGCCTTAGAAGAGTTTATAGAAGATTGGTTACCCGGCCTTAAAGACGAGGGTAATAGGGTGTCTGTATTTTGGAATAACGAGGATTGCATGAAAAAACCTATTAACAACAACAAGAGCGGGAAAGGCTGCCTTTAGGCCTATACCCGCTCTTATTTGTTCGCATTGTCCTTCTTTTACAGCTCTACATATTCGTTTTCTACCAGTTTAAAAAAGTCGGAAGGCTTGATTTTTAACCCTTTGCAAAGTTCAAATATTTTGGTTACAGAGGGTTCATTTCTGCCAACTTCAATCATGGAAATATAAGATCGATCCACAAGGAATCATCAACAGATCTCGATTTTCTTTTTTTAATTTTGTAAAACAATTACATATTGTTGGAAACTTTATCTGTTGCAGTTAGTATAACAGACTGATAATAGGCTCAAGAGGATCTGGCGTATGAATGCTGCTACACTAAAAAGGCCGATCTGCGCAACATTGAAGCGTTAGGACATGAATTGAAGGAGGGCAACTGCAATGCAGATTCCGTCATGGTTTCATAGTGTGATTCAGGAGAGGGTGAACAGCGTTATGGTTCAAATCGAACGTCAGCCCGAGTTACGAAAGCTTGGGGCCGAAGAGCATGCGGCTCTTGATGCTATGTTTCCTGGCGTGAACAAGGCACAGATACCGGAGTTTCTGGATTGGGAGGACAAGCTTCATTGCAGAAGAGCTGCAGAGAATGAAGGCTTGTATATGCAAGGCGTAAAAGATGGAGTGCAGCTGGCGATTGCGTTGCTGAGTGATGATGGTCGGAGGACTTAAAGGCGATTCCCCATACAAGTATGCTCAAACAGGCGATCGGTCTTTTGGTCCAAGTTTTTGCGGTATGATGTTTACTAATATGAACTTAAGACCACTCCATGATATTACTGCGATATGCTATAACGAGGACTTTTTTTATAGATTATTCAAAATGGATGTGCTAGGTTTGAACAAAAATGATGAAGTAAGGCTTATCTTGATGTTGCAAGCAACACAATTTGAGCTAAAAAGAATCGGAAACCGAAATAAAACGATGGAGGAATAGCTTGTGAAAAGCACAAGATACTTTGCGCTTGTCGTGGCGATGGTCTTGCTGACGGTGTTAGCTGCTTGTTCAGATAAGCCCACGCCGATTGATCAGCCTGCGTCCTCATCGCAACCATCAGGTCAGATTTATTTGTATGGGGAACAGCATGGCGTAAAAAAAATTTTAGATAAAGAATTAGAGCTATGGAGTGATTACTACAACAACAAAAATATGCGACATTTATTTATTGAAACTCCGTACTATACCGCGGAGTTTTTAAACATTTGGATGCGGTCGGATAGCGATGATATTTTAGACGAGATCTATGAGGATTGGATGGATACTGCGTCGCATAACCCTGATATTAAGGAGTTCTATAAGAAGATAAAAAGCAAATGTCCCAAAACGATTTTTCATGGTACGGATGTTGGCCACCAGTACGATACGATCGGAGAACGATTTATAAAGTATTTGGAAAAAAACAACATGCAAGGCTCTGAGCAATACTTGCTGGCGCAGGAGGCTATTGAGCAAGGTAAATATTACTATGGAAATTCCGATGACGCGTATCGCGAAAACAAAATGGCGGAGAACTTTATCCGCGAGTTTAACAATCTAAGTGGCGAAAGCGTGATGGGGATTTACGGTGGAGCGCATACCGGGTTTGACGGCATGGATTACACTACGCGTTCCGTTCCCAGCATGGCAAATCAGTTGAAAAAAGTTTACGGCAACAACATTTATTCGGAAGACTTAATTGGGTTAGCGAAAGATATCGAACCGAGCAGAGTGGATACTATAGTAGTTAACGAAAAAAAATATGAGGCTTCGTATTTTGGAAAACAAGATTTGACCGGATTTGAAGATTATGCATACCGGGAGTTTTGGCGTTTGGAGAATGCGTACAATGATTTCAAAGATAAGTCAAAAACAGGCGATGTATTGCCTTATGACAACTATCCGATGCTGATAGAAACAGGGCAAGTTTTTGTTATAGACTATACAAAAACAGACGATTCGCATGTGAGAAAGTATTACCGTTCTGACGGGAAGGTTTGGGATAATATGCCGTCAACCGAGGAGTTTACGGCAGAGTGAGTTTTGGAACAGACGTCTCAATGGAGGCTGCTGAAATCGTACGAATCTACGGCATGCGCTGAAGTATCGAGTGATGATCGGACATGGGGAGTACTCTTTTTTCTCTTTGCCGATGAGGTCTGCGGCCTGGACTCTCAGGCCGTAGGGGGTGGTAAAATGGATATAGCAAAGGAGTGAATGAAATGGACAACCATACAGATATCTTAATATACCAGACAGAAGATGGAAATACTAAGATTGATGTCAAGTTAGAAAACGGCACAGTCTGGATGACGCAAAAGGCGATTGCGGAATTGTATCAGAAGGGTGTAAACACAATAAATGAACATATAAAGAACATTTACGAAGAACGTGAATTGAACGAAGAAGCAACTATTCGGAAAAACCGAATAGTTCAAACTGAAGGGCAACGACAAGTAGAACGAGAAGTATCATTTTATAACCTTGAGATGATCATCGCCATCGGATACCGTGTCCGCTCACATAGAGGTACGCAGTTCAGGCGGTGGGCAACAGAACGGCTCAACGAATACCTCGTCAAAGGTTTTACAATGGATGATGAACGCTTGAAGGATATACGTAATTTCGGACAAGACTACTTTGATGAATTGCTCCAGCGTATCCGAGATATCCGTGCATCAGAGAAAAGGTTTTATCGCAAAATTACGGATATATATGCTACATCAATCGATTATGATGCACAAGCAGAGTTGTCTAAGGAGTTCTTCGCAACCGTTCAGAATAAACTGCATTTTGCTATTCATGGACATACAGCAGCTGAATTAATCGCAGAACGTGCCGATGCTGAGAAGGAGAATATGGGGCTAACAAGTTGGAAGGGCGATAAAGTAAGAAAGTCCGATGTTACTATTGCCAAAAATTATTTATCCGACAAGGAATTGCAGTCCTTGAATCGTATTGTAACCATGTATTTGGACTATGCGGAAGATCAAGCGGAACGACAGAATCCAATGTATATGAAGGATTGGATTGAAAAGTTGAACTCTTTCTTAAAATTTAATGAGCATGAAATTCTTACAGATGCAGGGAAGATATCACAAGAAGTTGCCGAAAAATTGGCACTTGGCCAATATGAGAAATACAATGCGAAACGAATTGAGAATCAACACAATCAAGAGGATGACTTTACCAATTTTATTAATAAAAATCGATTGAAATAACTGATTTTAACCCCTCTAGATGTTTCTAGGGAGGTTGTATTGGGGTGGTATCTTTTCCCAAGTCGTTTTGAGCTTTTTCGTACGCTTAATCCGGCACATGAATGCAACTATGCGAAAAAAGCCAACGAGCACGGCTTGCTCTTGCTTTATTGGATGAGGGATCGAAGATGAGTTAATTCAGGGGCCGTAGCGGCCCCTTTTTTTGTGTTGGTGTTTACCCGGTTCAGCATATCGATTCACGGTCAAAATTTCTCCGGAAATTGCTTGACGATGCCTTCCGTCAAGATATCCGCTAGATGAATCACGTGGATTTCATTTTTATCGGTGGCGGCAATATCCGCTTTCCAATCTCCTTTGAGACAGTTAATGACGATCTCATTAATTAACTGAAGATGCGTGTAGAGCATATCCTGCAGCGTCTTAAACTGCCAGTTGGGATTGGCGTTGCTTAAAAATTTGGCGATATCGTCGGCGTTTCTGTGCCAATCCTTCTCCAATTTTGCCATGTCCGCTTGATTGCCCGCTTTGGCGGCCGCTACAATTTTTCCCGCGATCAAAATGTGCTCCCTTAACAGGTCCGCCAGTTTATTGCCGGCGGCTTCCCCATAATAAGGCTTGATTACATTGCCGATGTCCTGCTGGTTCCGCAAAAGCCGATCCAACACGTCCTTCTGATCCGCACGATTCGACATCGCACTGACAATGTAGCTCCGGGTCCATATCGTATGGTCGATCCAAACCTTTTGCATATCGCCTTTCAACTGCACCATTTTGGGGCTTAGGCATATCGCCTCTTTCTGCCCGTTTGTGTTTGTGATCGCGTGCGCGGTTAAGGGCTGCACCATGCTGCAAACAAGCACGGACGTTAACAACCATGCCGTGAACCATTTATTTTTCATCCATCCTGCTCCTTTGTACGTGTGGAATATAATCGGTCATCTTAGTGTGTTTAAAATATCCAGTTATATACAGGGGGGATTTTCATTCTCTATAAATAATTTGCCAAAAGATCAAATGCACATACTATTTGAAATATCCGACTTATGGTAATATTTAGGTTGTACAACTGAACGGATGTAAGGGCGGTCGGCTAATCTCCCGGAAGGGAGGTGATGCCATGGAAGTATACCAAGCTTTGACGCTGATGATTTCATTTGCGACATTGGTTGTGTTGATACTTTCGTTCCATAAAAGGAAATAGACCGCCCTGGTAGGACACGGTCTATTCCGTCGTTCCGATGCCGACCGCTCTTATAGCGGAAGTTGTGCAGAGGGGCCGGTTGCAGCCGGTCCCTTATATAGTTTTATCTTAGCATATAGAAAATTATACCTCAAGAATAATGAGACCCGCTCCAGAAGGGGGATTGGCAACTCCAATGCGTAATAAAAAGAAAATCCGGGGTTGGAAGCGAAAAATTAGGCAGATTGAACAATGGAAAATGCGACATATTGATTTGGACATCGGACAGTTAGGTCGTAATGGTAGAGACACAGGTGGTAGTGGCTTTTCGCGAAAGCTTAAACTACTACGATCATGTTTTCCATGAGAGTAACGATCAAAAAGCATTTCCTGTGCAACAATTTGGTGCAGTACCTGGCTTGCAAAAATGGAAATGGGACCATGTTATTGAGACAGCTGATTATTGCCTCTCTGAGCTTCAGGAGGACGTCGAACTAGGGGTTAGGACCGCAAAAGAAGTAGAATCCATAAAATACAGGTCGTACAAGACCTCAACTGTTAAATTTAGTTATGGTGAAGACACCGTGTATCATGTGAAAATTCGAGATGTTTGGTTAGGCGAGAGTTCAAAAAGATGCAAATCTGCAGGTATTTAAGCCGATCCCCGAGGGGAATTCGAAAAAAGATGCAAATCTGCAGGTATTTCTAGTGAATTTAGAGATAGGAGCCGGTTTCGTCAAAAATTCCTGCAGATTTGCAGGAATTTTCAAAATTTGGGGTCCGAACAAGAAAAAAGCATGCAGATTTGCAGGAATTCTATGTTATCCAAGTGTATACCAATATGATTCAGAAGGTACCGGGTGATCTTTAATCGAACTCCGTGCATCCTACGGAATTAGTTTTTTCTTGATAGGAAAACAAATCTCCGTTAATAAGTTGGCAGATTCGTTAGCCTCTTCAGGGGAGATATGATAAATGTTGAATTGGGGGCCGTTCAGTTCATAATCATTATCTAAGATCCAATGAGCAACGGTTTCATTCACTTCACTAAGTTTGTTATAGTGTCCTTCGTAAATAAATGAAGCTACGGTTTGTTCATTTTCTGTTTTAATATTTGCTTCCCGCAGATTTTCATAATCCCCTGAAATGGATTTTTGAACTTCAACATCAATTCTTTGATTTTGGACATCTTCTTCGTAAAAAACGGCTGTATTATAATGCGGGTAGCTTAGTCGTATATTCCGGGCGCGAATGATCCTGGACAGTTTTGTCCATAACAGGGTTTCATCCTGATACTGCTTGAGCTGTGCGCGTAAATAAATCACCCGTCTTTGCGGAATCTTCTTCGCTGTAACCGTATATTTTGATGCGTCTTTCTGAGCGTTTAGATGTTTAATCATGGAGTTGATCAACAATATCTTATCTTGCTTCTCATTTATTTCCTCCTGCAATTGTGCCGCTTGCATATTCAAGAACTTCATCAGATGAATGTCCTCATCATATTCATATAAAATCTTTTTTATCAGATGCAGACTGAATCCCATGGTTTTCAACATGTTTATTTTGTTAGCTATTGCTAACTGGTGCTCATAATAATACCGATAACCTGTACTTTCATCAATAAAGCCTGGGGGAAGTAAATCAATGTCAGCATAATGCCTCAGCATCTTAGTGCTTAACTGCGAAAGTATTGAAAAGTCACTAATTCTAAGCATCGAAATCCTCCCCAACATGACTAGTTTCTGGTTTTCAATACATGTACAGCGATCAGAAATGCCAAAACGCCCAGGGTCAGGAGTAATAAGAAGGTTCCTAGTATAGAGTTCCAGTTAATAGAGTTTTGTAAAATTAACTCCCTTATACAATTTATAACATAGGTGAAAGGGTTTAACGAGACCGGGATTTTGAAAGAAGCCGGGATATATTCATAAGACATCAGTGAAGTGCTCACGAAAAAGATGGGAAGTATCAATGTATTGACAATGGCCAAAAAGGAGTTTTCCGTTTTAAAAATCATACTAAGTGCATAGGAGAGGCTTGCTACAAAAAAAACGGATAAGAAAATTAAACCAATAATAAGTAGGCACCCGAGCACTCCAGTTGCTATTTTGACGGACAGGAAAAAAGAAAAAATAAAGAGTATAAAAACTTCGACAAAAGTTAAAATAGCTGCATCAAAAATATGCCCTAATACGATAGAGCTTCTTTTCACAGGAGAGATGAATATTCGATAAAAAATCCCGTCGGATTTCCAGGAGTAGTTAGAAATTCCGCTCATACCGGATGAAGTTAGCGTTACGAGAATGAGAATTCCCGGAAGTGTATAAGCCGTATAATTATCACCAACATACGTTTCCGATTGGAACATCGTAGTAAATAACAGTAGCCAAATTAACGGCTGTATGAGTGTCATAATTATAGTTTCCATATTTTTAAACCGCCATTTTACATTTCTCATGACAATGCTGAAGGTTCTCATTTTACTTCCTCCCCGTATAATCAATTTATAAGTTCATCTTTATGGGCTGACTAGTGAATTTCAGGAAAATATCGGATAATGAAGGATTTTGAATCTCTATGGCACAAAATCCAACATGATTCTCGGTTAATAATAAATTGCTTTTGGCGAAGCCTTCGGAGCTGTCATCTACAGAGATGTATAATGTCTTTTCCTCGACTCTTACGTGTTTGATAACGTCCTGAGCATTCAAACGTTCTACGATCGCAGCAATATCATCAACGGTATTAAGTTCAACTCGAATAACAGGTTCGCTGAAATATTTCCTAAGTTCTTCCATGCTACCTTGAATTAGTGGTTGCCCGTCTTTCATAATACAAATGGTATCGCTTAGTAATTGGGCTTCTTCCAAATAATGAGTTGTCAAAAATATGGTCGTGTTAAACTTCTCTTGAATCGTCTTCATCATTTGCCACAAAATCTGTCTTGATTCTATATCCAAACCGACGGTTGGCTCATCCAAAAATAAAACTTTGGGATGGGATATCATACTCATGGCAATATCGAGCCGTCTTGCCACCCCTCCAGAATATTCGGAAACATTATAATCACAATATTCGGTTAGGTGAAAGGCTTGAATTAGTTCTTCACTGCGAGCTTGGATCGTGGCTGAGTCCAGTCCGAACAGTCTGCCTTGAAACTGCAAATTCTCCTTAAGCGACATATGTTTGTCTATGGATGTATGTTGTGCGACACAGGAGATGCAGTTTCGGATGCTTTGGCTATCATTCTTCAAATGATACCCCATAATTGTGATTTCCCCGGAAGTCGGTAAGATGTAAGTGGTCAAAATGTTAATCAATGTTGATTTCCCCACCCCGTTTTGACCAAGCAGCGAAAAGATTTCTCCCTGAGAGACCGTTAAGTTGAAATTGTGTAAAGCCTTTTTTCCGTTTTTGAATGTCTTATTTAGTTCTCTCACCGTAATAGCTTCCAATGGTTTCACTCCCTTATTGGTTATGCAAAGCGATCATAAACTATCCTACAATGGGAAAGTCAAGGGGCTTATGTTGAGCGCTCTTTCCTATTTCAGTTGCACCACAACATTTTTCAACATTGCACGTCTATACAAAAAAATGGAAAGTGGTGATCGCGTCGTGCGACGAATGATTACGATATTATGGCTATGTGCCGGGTTGCTTGCTTCTGTTGCTTTTCCGTTACAGGCTGGCTCTGCACAGGCAGCGAAATCCGAGCTGCCGATCATGGAAAGTGACGCGGCCGTGTTTCAAGTGAACCCGCACAAAATATCCGCAAAATTGAACAAGTCCACCATCACCTTGGATTCGGAGTCCTTGAAGGCATCTCCGCTGCTTAGGAAGAACGGCAACCTCTACTTACCGATCAAGTGGCTGGAGCTAGCGCATGTGGGAAAGATCATGAAAAGTACAAAAACGAATAGTTATTGGGTCGATTTTAGTCCAGGTCATCCGACTACCTTTTCTAACCTTCATTTCAGGGCTAACAGCTCCAAGCTATATATTGAAGGGAACGGCAAACTTACCGTGCTTGAGGATGCCCAGAAAATTCTGCCGCCGTTTATGAAAAACAATACGCTGTACATTCCGGTTTCAATGTTGCCGAAGATGAACATCAACTACAAGTGGAGCCGGGGAACTTTGCAGTTGACGTGGAATGAGATGTCAGCGAAGGTCCTGCACCCTGTCTATACGACAGAAGCGGGGCGTATTACGTTCAGTTCATTGGTCCAAAAAGGGTACGGAGACGTTTATTTAATGCATAGCATGGGATTTGGCGGTATGACCGCCGTTAGTGTTTTAAAAGGGCCAGAGACCATCGACAAGTCGATTAAAATGGGAAATCGTGAGTTTAGTCGGGTTGAATTTACCGTTGATCTCCGTCCAGGACCGAATCCGCTGCAGGTTCATTCCAATGACAATCCATCTGCAGACATCGTCGTCCATCGGATTGTTAAGGATCCGTCCTTGATTCCTATCCGATATGTTTATGATGAGTATAAGAAAGATATTGTGTTCAATAAGCCAACACAAGGCTTCGTGCGGGTACAGGCTGGAGAAGCCATAGAGATTAGCGGATCTGTCATTACGGAATATATTCAGAGTCAGGTTCTTGGATTTCAATTGACGAAGTTTCAGCATGGAGACTATCAAACAAGCGGCGAGAAAACAGTCGTTCAGATGAACGAGAATAAGGAGTTTAACGGGTCGGTCACGATCAATGAGCCTGGCAATTATTTGATTAATATACTTAGTCCGGACGTGTTCGTCGGGGGAATGACTTCGCCGTACGGCTCGATGAAGTGGGCGGAGATAGCGGTGGAAGTATTGCCGAAAGACAAATAGCGGGAACAATTAAGAACTATGCGTTATACGCATGCAGGGCTATCCATGGGATAGCTCTTTTTTATACTTTTCCCCCATGCGACCAGATCACTCCCAACAGCCAATTGTAAAATATTAGGGGATAACACCTTTAATTTGTGAAGTTTAATGTATGCGCTTCCTTCCTATACATTTCAAGTAAAAGGAGGTGACAGTGCGTGTTAGTTACTCCCTGGAGACGCCAGGGGGAAGACCAAAACATTTCAGGAGGTACAATGCATGTTCAAGTTTAAAAAGAAAGTTCTGGCAACTTTTATGGCGGCTGCCATGAGTCTTAGCTTGTTTTCGGTTACCGCCAGCGCGAATACGTATTGGCAAAATTGGACCGACGGCGGCGGGACCGTGAACGCGGTCAACGGATCGGGCGGCAATTACAGTGTGACATGGCAAAATACCGGGAATTTTGTGGTCGGTAAAGGCTGGGCCAACGGATCGCCAAATCGAACGATCAACTATAACGCCGGCGTCTGGGCCCCGTCCGGGAATGCGTATTTGACGCTTTATGGATGGACGCGGAACTCGCTGATCGAATATTACGTCGTTGACAGCTGGGGGACTTACAGACCAACCGGAACATATAAAGGCACCGTGACCAGTGATGGTGGTACTTATGACATCTATACGACGATGCGATACAACGCACCTTCGATTGACGGAACGCAGACGTTCCAACAGTTCTGGAGCGTCCGGCAGTCGAAAAGACCGACCGGAAGCAACGTGGCCATCACGTTTGGCAACCATGTCAACGCGTGGAGAAGTAAAGGCATGAACTTGGGAAGCAGTTGGGCTTACCAGGTGCTGGCGACGGAGGGGTACCAAAGCAGCGGCAGCTCCAACGTGACGGTGTGGTAATCGCTGTAACCGGATAGAAGTTCATTTTGCTGAGGCCGCTCTCGGCCTCTCAGCCGGGCGGCCTTATTAAACTACATACTGCGGAAAGAGGGCTATTCCTAGTTCTAAAGGAGATCTATCGATGAGAAAGCTATTGATTTTTCCAGTGCTGGTCATCTTGGTTGTCATAAGCGC
This sequence comes from Paenibacillus faecis, assembly GCF_008084145.1. Taxonomy (GTDB): domain Bacteria; phylum Bacillota; class Bacilli; order Paenibacillales; family Paenibacillaceae; genus Fontibacillus; species Fontibacillus faecis. Next base: position 281,935 of record NZ_VSDO01000005.1, read on the forward strand.
CTGTTCATCGGAAAAACCGGCCGAGAAGAAGGGTGACTTGGTTTTCGTCAAAGGCGGGTCTTTTAAAAACACAAAGTCCAGTTTCTATGGGAAAAATATAACCCCTGCCGACTTTTATATCGGCAAATATGAGGTGACGCAGCGAGAGTGGGTGGAAATCATGGGAAGCAATCCCTCCCAATTCAGAGGCGACGATTTGCCGGTGGAAATGGTAAGTTGGTACGACGTTATCGAGTATTGCAATCAAAGGAGTCTAAAAGAGGGGTTAACCCCGGTTTACAATATAGATAAGCAGACGAAGGACCCGAACAACAAGAGCGAATACGACCCTTTGAAATGGACGGTAACGATCCATGAGGGGGCCAACGGTTACCGGCTGCCGACGGAAGCGGAGTGGGAATATGCCGCCGGCGGGGGGCAGATGAGCAAAAGCTACACCTACAGCGGAAGCGATCGGGCGGAGGAAGCGGCATGGTATTGGCGGAACGCCGGAGACCGATACTTATCCGGAGACTGGAACTGGTCCAGCATCGAAAGCAACAACAGCCAGCCCCGATCCGTCGGTCTCAAGAAACCCAATGAGCTGGGACTTTATGATATGTCGGGCAATGTCAGGGAATGGTGCTGGGATTGGTATGGAGAAGATTCGGCAAGCAGCGGCGGTGCGTTCCGCGTGGTGAAGGGCGGCGGTTGGATCGGCGACGTCAGCAGCAGCGAGCTGTCTTTTCGGGGCAAGTTCGAAGCGAGCGGCTTTGGCCCCGATCAGGGTTTTCGGGTAAGTCGCAGCAAGTAGACGGGCTCCGAAGTTTTAGAAATAGGTGTATTATAGTAATATTGAGGCCTTTCTTCCTCTGACGGAGAAGGGCTTTTTGCATGCCTCGCGGAAAACACAAGAAGAACACAACTTTTGTCTATACTTGTCAAACGGTCGGAAGAAATTGGACAGGCCGGAGATCAAGCCGAATGATGTGGAGTGATTTATAATGAAAAAAGTGTTTCCGTCCGTATTGACGCTGGGCAATTTATTGTTGGGCTTTTCCGCTATTTTATTCGTATATCAGGGCCAAACCGCAGCCTCCATGATGCTGATTTTGCTGGGGTTGTTCTGTGATTTTTTCGACGGTTTTTGCGCCAGAAAGCTGAATGCCGTCTCGGAGCTGGGCAAGGAGCTGGATTCGCTGGCCGATCTTGTCACCTTCGGGATCGCACCCGCCGCACTGGCCTACGTCACTTCGCTGCAAGAGATTCGCGTATGGGGAGCGGTCAGCTGCTTGGCTTACGTCTGCTGCGGTGCCCTGCGTCTAGCGCGCTTTAATGCTGCGCAGAGCCATATGCCGGGCTTTGTCGGGATGCCGATCCCGCTGGCGGCCCTGCTCGTTCTGCTGTTGAGCGTGTCTTTGCCGCCGCTGTTCGTGGCGTTCGGAACGCTGCTGCTTAGTTTGCTGATGGTCAGCAGAATTTCTTTTCCCAGTTTGAAAAAAATAAAGCCCGAAGTGGCAGAGGACTGCTGATGGCATCGGCGCTTCAATTTCTGTCGGATTACGGGTACGTTGCTATACTCTTTCTCTTAACGCTGGGGATCGTCGGCTTGCCTATACCGGATGAACTGCTGATGACCGCGGTCGGGTATTTGACCTTGATCGGTACAATGAAGCTGCCCTATGCGCTGTTCTTTAGCTTTGTCGGCGCGCTGAGCGGCATGCTCATCAGCTACTTGATCGGCAAAAGAGCCGGACGTCCCTTTCTGGACCGTTTCGGGAGATGGGTGGGGTTAAAGCAGCACCGGATCGCCAAGGTCGAAAGATGGATGAATAAATACGGCCCTTTCTCCATCGTGATCGGCTATTTTATTCCCGGACTTCGGCATGTCACCTGCTACCTGTGCGGAATAAGCCGAATGCCGCTGCGGAAATACTGTCTGTTTGCGTCCATCGGCGCCTTTGTTTGGTGTTTGATTTTTATCATGGCGGGAAGAATTCTGGGGTATGCACACTAACGGACAGTTGGTATCTTTATTTAAGAATCAACGGCGTTGCCAACGAAAAATGAAGGGCCGTCGGGAAGGAGGCGCGGTTTTGACGAGAAAAGTATTGATTGTTGAGGACGAACATCGCATCCGGGAGCTGATCTCGGATTATTTTGCTGCGCAAAACTGGGAGGTATGCCAGGCGGCGGATGGCGAAGAAGGCCTTTACGTGTTCGAAACGGAAGTGCCGGACCTGGTGATACTCGACTTGATGATGCCCGAAATGGATGGCTGGGAATTGTGCCGCCGGATTCGCCGGCGTTCCGGGGTCCCGATCATTATTCTGACCGCGGTGTCCGGGGATGAGCGTCAGATTGAAGGTTATGAGTTGGGGGCGGATGATTATGTAACGAAGCCTTTCAGCCCCAAAGTGCTCGTCTCGAAAGCGGAAGTGCTGATGAGGCGGATTGACGGTCAACTCACGCCCAATCCCTATGCGCCGGTGGGATGCGGCGTGATGCTGCATATCCGTAATCGGCGGTTGGAAAGGGAGGGGGAGTCGATCGACCTGACGCCCAAGGAGTATGAACTCCTCCAGTTACTGCTGCGCAACCGGGGGATCGTAATGCCGCGGGAAACGATATTAAGCCACACTTGGGGGCCGGATTACGAAGGGGATATCCGAGTCGTGGATACGCACATCAAGAAGCTGAGAAGCAAGCTGGGGCCGGCGGCAGACTGCGTCAGGACCGTTTTCGGCATCGGGTACATCTATGAGGAGGCGCCATGAAGCGGTTCGGCGTTACGACCAAGCTTTTTATCGCTACGGCCGTCATCTTTATTCTTTTTTATGTGATCGTGCTCCTGTGTCAGCTGCTGGTTTTTCCCGAGTTTTATGAGCATCGGAAGATGAACAAGCTGGAACGGGCGGCGGCGGCGTTAGCGTCCATATATCAAAAGGACCCGGAAGCGGCCCGCGAACCGTACTCGAAGACCTGGCTGCAGATGCACAAGAATGAAGCCGACTTCGCGCTGACGGATTTTGCGGGCAATGTGTCGATCAATGATCCTTTTCGGATGCGGATCCTCCGCGAAGACGGCAAGGTGATTGATGTCTCGCTGTCTTATTTCGTCAGTGCCTACCGGCGGGATTTCAAGCGCATGAATATTAAGGTCGGACAAGAAGTGGAAGTGCGAGGAGAGTTCGCCGAGGGTGCTGGCAGCGTGAGTACGGGCAGCGTCACCTTTTATCCGCATTATCTCAAAAAAATCGACGGGACCCATCCGGGCGCCTTCCAAGAAATCGGAAGGATCGAGGCGGGGGGGACGGAATCCGATGTGGTGAGAGGCAAAGTGGAGAAGATCAGCGTCCCCAATCTTAGCAAAGCGGGGATACGTCTCGGTGTGCTGTATTCGGCGATGGACGAATTTTTCCCGCTGTCGACAGCCTATACGGAACGGTTAAAGCAAATGGAGCCGATCGAGCAGAGGTGGACCGATCCGTGGACCGGAAGCCGCAACGGGATTATCATGCAGCCGGTGCTCAGCCGGAACGGCGGGATTGAAGTGCTGTTTCTCGTGACCTCACTGCAGGAAATCAAGGAGACGAATAGCGCGCTGCGCCTGTTCTACGGGTATCTGGGCCTCGGCGGTTTCATATTGATCATGCTGCTTTCCATTTTTTATTCCCGCATGCTCACGCGTCCTCTTTTGCTGCTGAACAAGCGCGCCGAGGAAATGAAGCATTTGAATTTTTCCGGGGGACAGCCCGTTCAACGGAAAGACGAATTGGGCAGCCTGTCGAATACCTTGTTTGAATTGTCCAGCAAGCTCGAGAGGACGCTGGGCGAGCTGAATGAAACGAATGCCCGCTTAAGGAGGGAGATCGAGCAGAACAAGGAGCTGGAACAGCTGCAGAAAGACTTTTTCGCCAACGCCTCGCATGAACTCAAGACGCCGATCAGCATTGTGCGGGGATTCGCGGAAGGCCTGCGGGACGGAATCAGCGCGGGGCGGCAGGATCATTATGTCGGCGTCATTCTGGAGGAAAGCGGGAAAATGGAGCGGCTCGTTCAGGATATGCTGGATCTGCTGCGGCTGGAGTCGCCTACCGTTAAACTCTACAAATCTCCGATCCTGCTCGGCGAACTTACGGAGGATATGCTGGAGAAGCTCGTCTATCAGTTGCGGGAAAAGAGGCTTACCGCCCGGGTCATTCGGGATGGAGAACGGGAAATTATGGCGGATGCCGCCAAAATGGAACAGGTCGTGATGAATTTGATGACCAATGCCATCCGCCATGCCGAAGAGGGCAGCACGATTCGGATCCGCGTTTCGGCTGAAGGCGAGGCTTGTGTCTACTCCATCCATAACCAAGGCGAGGCGCTTCCCGACGCTTACCTGAAACGAATTTGGGAGCGATTCTTTCGGGCGGAACCGTCGAGGGATCGCAAAAGCGGTGGGACGGGCCTCGGACTCGCCATCGTCAGACGGATTCTGGAGCTGCACGAGTGTGAATACCGGGTGGAGAACAAGGACGGCGGTGTCATGTTTACCCTTAAGTTCTGGACCTGATCCGAGCTTGAGCCTTGGGTGCTCCGCGTAGTAAGCTTAATGAAGACTCAAATGAATTCTAGGGAGGCTTGAGATCAAACCATGGATCTGGAATCGGTGATGCAGGAGCTCGAAGCGCTCGGCAAGGAACGGCTCAAAAAAATGTACGTATCCAATGGCGCCCGTGAACCGCTGTTTGGCGTGGCGACCGGAGAGATGAAGCCTCTCTTCAGGAAAATCAAAATCAACCAGCCGTTGGCCGAGCAGTTGTACGCGACGGGGAATTACGACGCGATGTATTTTGCCGGCATCATTGCCGATCCCAAGGCGATGACGGAGGCGGACTTTGAGCGCTGGATGGACGGGGCTTATTTCTATATGCTGTCCGATTATGTGGTGGCGGTAACCTTGGCGGAAACGGAGATCGCCCAAGAAGTGGCCGACAAGTGGATCGCCAGCGGCGAAGAGCTGAGAATGTCGGCGGGGTGGAGCTGTTACTGCTGGCTGTTGGGAAGCCGGCCGGATGATGAATTTTCCGAGAGCAAACTTGCCCGTATGCTTGAAACTGTGGAAAAAACGATTCACGGGGCTCCCGAACGAACGAAGTCCGCGATGAACAACTTTATCTACACCGTAGCTGTATCGTATTTGCCGCTCCACCATCAGGCGGTCGAGACCGCCAAGGCCGTCGGACCGGTGGAACTTAAGAAGGACAACAAAAAGAGCAGCTTCCTGAAGGCTTCCGAAAACATACAGAAGACCTTGGACCGGGGAAAGCTTGGATTTAAACGAAAATATGTACGGTGTTAGGGACCTCTCCTTACACCTGCTCAGTGCAGATAGGGGGACGAGCAAGGCTCGTTCCCCTGTTTCCTTTTAACTCGCCTACCGCTGAATCCGATACACCTCTCCGCACAATCTGCCTTGAATTTGCAGTCGGTCTCCTACCGCCAAATCGGGAATGTCCAGCCCCCGGATCAGAATTTCTTGTTCCAGCCCCTCCACATACAAAGGGAAGGCGAGCTCGCCCGTATCATACTTGAATAATCTCCGGACTTGGCCAATCACGATATGCTCGGACCGGTCTCCGATGAGATTCATAGTCGGACCGGAGGAGTTACCGGTCTCGGGTGGCGCCGGGCTTGCCGGACTTACCGGACTTGCCGGACTTACCGGACTAGCGCTTTCCTCCAGCTTTTTGTACGCCACAGGACTAAACGACCTATCCTCCATATACAAGGAGACGACCAATCGGTCATGAACCTGGGTCAGCTCCGTATGTCCCCCTTCAAGGGCAAAATCGCCGGGACAGAAATACTCAAACTGAAATTCAAAAGGGGGCTCCGCCTTTTTTACCGTCAAATCCCTCACATTGCCGCCCAGCTTGACCTTGGTGATGACGCAATCGAATGGATCATTCCGCTCCAGCTCCGCTCGTCTCTCCAATATCCGGCGCTCCAGCCATTTCAGGTAATACTCGGCAAAGGAATCGCTGACTTTACGTATACCTTGTCCATGACAGGTGTCTATGTAATAGAGTTGACCGGCCAATTCACCGGTAACAATCATCACGATATAATATCCGCATCCGTCATGGTGCAGGGTAATCGTCCCTTGCAGCGCTTCGCTATAGAGCCGGTTATAGTGCTCGTCCGCCGCATCCTCATCCATGTCGCTGTCCCCATCCTCGTAATCCTCATGAAACGCCCGGTTGCAGCTGTCCGCGCTGAAAGGGCGGCTTATATAATCCGGTTCCGTTTCCTCCTGCAAGCAATATTCCAAGCAAGCCTTGGCATGAGACAGGGATAAGGGAAATTGCCGCTTCTTGGCGGCTCCGTCTCCAATATAGATCAGAAAATCCCGATAGTCCTGCGGGAGCGGGGTGCCGGCCGCCGCCTCAAACTGTTCCACCTGGATTTCCGATAATCTTTCATGAAGCACATAGGGGAACTCCCCTTGGTACAAGCCTTTGTACTCATCCAGCAGCTTGTTGACGGTTTGGATAAATTCGCTCGGCTGCGGCGGTTCGGCGTTTTTGCGGAATAGGCCTTTAAAATGATTCCTCATGGTTTTTATTCGCTCCTATGTATATATTCTAAGTTCTTATTTTACAGGATTGTGGCAGGACATGTCTTGTGGCCTTTCCAAGCAAATATCCTCGTCTAAATAAGTCCATGATAAAGCCCACGATATGGAAGCGACGTGATTGCTCTTATATTACACTCATGTTATATTACACATATGAAATATTAATTATAAGGGGTCTCGCAATGAACCAAATTTCGAATGTTGAATTTATGCTGCTGCAACTTATCGCGGAATGCAATCAAGCGTCAGGTTACGACATTAACAAGTTAATCGATCAACGCGGCTTTCGGGAATGGGCGAATATCGGCACGACTTCGGTTTACGCTGGATTGAAGAAATTGAACCATAAAGGATTGATCGAGTCCGAGGATTCAGGTGAGAAGTCCGGCAAGGGACCTATGCCGATCCGATTTGTCATCACGGAAGCCGGGATGGCAACGCTGAGAAATGAAATCATCAACGGCCTATCTTCTTCGCGAGAGCGCGATAACCGATTCGATCTCGGGCTTGCCGCTTTACCTTTTATCGATAAGGATGAAGCGATTGAAGCTTTGCGGAAACGGCAGGTTGTGCTTGGGGAGGCTTTACAACATATAAGACAGAAGTACGAATCGCAAGGCTCGATTCGATTACCGCTGTACGTAAGGGCGTTATTCCTTCATCCGATGAGTCTTATCGAGAGCGAGCAAGCGTTCGTTGCAAAAATAATCAACGAATTGGTGGAGGAGACGAGGGATCATGACTAAGATCATTGAAGGCTTCAGCCCTTTTCAAGGGGAACATTGCGAGACGACAACCATGGGCAATTTACTTCAATTTGCAGGAGTCCGACTATCGGAGCCGATGTTATTTGGTCTTGGGCAAGGGTTGGGCTTCATTTATTGGGATTCGAAGGGAATGGACTTTCCTTTTATTGGGGGAAGGGTGAAGCCGGATGAAATCACTGCTTGCCTAGCATCCCGGCTCAACATCACCGTCAAGACGCAAGAAACCTCGTCCGTCGAAAAAGCGTGGCGGAACGTACGGAGCTTCATCGAAAGCGGAATTCCCGTGGGGCTTAAGCTGGACTCCTATTATTTGGATTATTTCACGAACAAAGTGCACTTCGCCGGCCACTATGCAGTGATTTATGGCATGGATGACGAATACGCCTACATGGCGGATACCAGACAACAGGGAGGACTTGTGAAGACGAGTTTGGCCCATTTGGCGATGGCTAGAAACGCAAAGGGACCCATGAGCTCCAGAAATCGTTCCTTTACGATCGAGCCGATCGGCACCTTTCCACCGCTTATCCCCGCCATCCGGTCATCCTTAACCCGGAATGCCCAAGACTACTTGAATCCGCCCATTCGCAATATCGGGAATAAAGGCATTGTGAAAATGAGCAAAGAAATCCTGAAGTGGCCTTCGCGCAGCAAAAATTTTGAGCATGATCTATGCTTGACTGCGTTATTGATGGAAAGAGCGGGAACGGGCGGCGCTTTGTTTCGAAATCTGTATCGGGATTTTCTTAAAGAATGCGTCGATCTGTTTGGAGACCCAAAAGTAGAACAGGCATACCTGATGTTTACTGAAATCGCTCCAATGTGGGTTAACGTTTCTTCATTGATCGACTTTGCGGGTAGAACGGGAAACAAGCAGGAGTTAAACCAGGCTTCCAAGCTTTTGCTCGAGATTGCGGATAAGGAGCGCGTAGCCATGGGGTATTTATGTAGTTAAAGGGCTGGGTTCAGCCCTTCTTTTTTTGATAGGCCAGCGTATCCACTGCTATGAATGAACAGGATTTGCGGGACATTTCAGTAAGAGTTAGGCCATAGCGGGACTTTTCTTTTACCTCAAAAGAGGAAAGTAGGGATAATTGTCGAAAATTGGAATGGATACATAACAGGAAGGATGAAAAGTAAGTAACCACTGCCCGTTCTGAAATCATCAAAGCCAAAAGGGGAGGTTGCGGTAACGGATGCCCCATCAGACGATCTTGATTATCACGAATTCCTGCAAATCTGCATGTTTTTTTCCTGTTCGGGACCAAAATTTCTAAATGCCTGCAAATCTGCAGGAATTTTCGACGAAACCGGCCCGTTTCTCTAAAATCGCTAGAAATACCTGCAGATTTGCATCTTTTTTCGCATATTGCTCGTGAACCGGCTCAAATACCTGCAGATTTGCATCTTTTTATAATGGGAGGGAATATCCATCATCAGCAAATTTCATTTAGAGAGTGTCGGAAAAGAGGAAGACATTTACGCGCCAAATGGTGAGGCCATTTCAGGCTTTGGCCTGTTTGCTTTGACGAATGATCGAGTGGAGTATCATTTCAGAGAGGAGGACATGTGCCTAGAGGAAGCGGAGTCGTATATCGAACATGGTTTAAATGCTCTGCCCGATGAGGCGGTTGATCAATTGTGCGATAAGATGTGTGCCTGGAAAGATGAAGTCCTGACCGAGACTTATCCCAATTTGGGGAGAGCCGAGGGATTGTTGGAGGCCCAGGGGAGGAGTATTTTACCCTTTATTTCTATAAGCGACATTCATATCTATAGAAATCCCTATGATCCACAGGATCCCCGGTTTGGAGCTGTCCTTTCCGCCGGAATGGAATGGGATTATGAAGATGGAATTGAAATCATCCTCAAGGGCCAGGAAGTGCTCGAGGTACGGGAGTTTCTGGGGTACGGGGAACATTCCATTTGGGATGAAGACGATTACAAGGAATAGAGGGGTTTTTGCTTTTAGGGGGAGTCTATGAATATCAAACAATTTCGCCATGATTTGGCCCGAGGCTTGGGGAGCGTTATCCTTTATCTGAAGCAATCACCGACACTTTCCGATAAGTACGTTGAAGCTATATATGAGGCTTGTATAAAAAATACGGCCTACGATCCTCAATGTGATGTAAGCAGGGAGAACTATCTCTGGGAGGTCATGCAGCTATCTCATGCGTCCGATTCCTTGCAAGAAAGAATTCTCGGAACGTTGGAGAGAGATATTGAAGAAGACGATTGGGACTTCTTGCAGGTGTTTCGGTTAGCAAAGCTTTTTGCTTTAAATGGCAACCCGACGGCTCTGGCGACCATGAAAAAAGCGTTCCGTTACCGCGAAGACTGGAATGATTTCCTTGGCGGGGAGGAGGTTATTGAAGCTGGCGGTGAACAAGGCTTAATATTTATTGCGGAACAAATCGGTAAGGAAGTCATGTCCTCAGACTATATCGCGGATAAATTTCTTTTGGATTTTGCTTATGAGCACTTGGGAAAAGACAACGTAAATAAGTTATTGGGGAGCCGGAAAGATGCGAATATACAGGCTTTTTTGCGTTCGGCAACCCGGGAATCAAAGGAGGACTTGTCCTCAAAGCCGCTTTACGACATGTCCTATGATGAGCTGAAGGTATCTCTGGAAAACTTAAAGCGCCCCCTGTACTCTTATCTTAAATGGGGCATGAAGGCCTCGGAAGAAGACTTATTGAGAGCGGCCCGTGATCTGCTGAAAGAGAGAAGTCTCAAAAAGCTCGAAGTGTATTTAACTATATTTGGTAAAAGGGCATTCCCGCTTGACCCGCAAAAAATAATGGAATTGGTACAATCGAGGCATCCCCGTATTCGATCGGCGGCCATTCGTGCGCTTCATAATATGAAGGATGAGCGCATTCATAGGCTTGCTATCCAGCTTATGGGTCAGCAAAGTACTGAGATTGAAGCGTTGGATCTTTTTATTCATAATTTTATTGAAAGCGATCTACAGTTATTGGAGCGTGTTGTATTTAAAAGACGTAACAAGGACTCGTTTCATACCGTTGGCTACAGTATATTGGAGATCTTTGAGAAGAATCCGACTCCTTCATGTCAAAAGATTCTAATTACGTTGTACCAAAGAGGCTTATGTTCTATTTGCCGTAAGCGCTGTGTAGCGATCATGATCGCTAATCACATCCTGCCCACATCTATAAGGGATGAGATAAAGTATGATTGCAATCCCGAGCTCCGGAACATCCTGGAATAAAAAGCTCAAGCGCCGGGCTTCCCTTACCGACGCTTGAGCTTATTTTCTTCTATACACCTTTTCCCAATCTTGGATAACTTCGGCCCGGGTCAAATAGCGATTTTGACGCCATGGTGATGTTTCCCATTCTTCGATTGCCTGCTGTCGCGTTTTGAAAAAACGATAGTCGCAATTATTCCAGGAGCAATACACCTTTCGGTACCACTTTCCTTTTTTAAAATCGCCCGCAAATCGGCGTACGGCCTTGCTGGCCTGTCGCTTACTCCATCGCGTACCGGGAGTACGGTGATCCGTCCATACGGGGGATTTCTTGACACTTCTGCTCATTATGCTCTCTAACCTCCTTACGGGAAGCTAGTGCCCCTTCAGACAACCTTGATCTTATTTTGCTCTCGTAAAATAATGGCCTTACGTTTGTTCTTGTTTCGCCAGCGTAAATACGCCTGAATCGCTAATCCGAGATCTTGGTGTTTGGCAAAATCACTTCCTTCGAGGACAAACTTCCGAAGCGGTCCAAAGTGGCACTCGATTCGGTTCAGCCAGGAAGCATAAGTCGGGGTGAACACGAGTTCTACGTTGTTCTCGGAGGCCCACTTTTTCACTTTTTTATGCTGATGCGGGGAAAAGTTATCCAGGATAAGGTAGAGGCGCTCGCTATGGTGAAACCGTCGGCGCAGCACCTGAAAGAAACGAAGAAGGTCCTGGTGCCTCTTCGTCTTGGAGACATGTCCGTAAAGCTTGTCGGTCTTCAGGTCCAACGCGGCCAGCAGATGCTTCACGCCATGAGGGCGATTATAGGTTGCCCGAAGCCGGGTTGGTCTCCGCTGCGGAAACCAGCCTTTGCCCTTGTAAGGCTGAAGAGACAGCGGGCCAAATTCATCCACGCAAATTACACGCCCGTCTTTTGGAGGATTCTTGTAGAGCTCTTCGATTCGTTTTTTTTAGATTCAAATTCCGGATCGTTTGAGGCCTTCCAGGTTTTCGTGTTCTGGTAGGTAATTTTGGCCTCATTTAAGATCACTCGAAGAGTTTCCAATGATATTGAAGAAACGATGTGTCGGTCTTCCACGGCCTGCTTCAGTTTGGACAGAGACCAGTTTGTGAAAGGGTATCCCGCACTTTGGGGAGGGATCTGGGCCAGTTCCGTGATCTTTGCCCGTTGTTCGGCCGTAAACGTCTGTGGACGCCCTCCACAGTACCGCGGCTTTAAAGAGTCCATGCCTTCCACGTTGAAGCGGTGGATGGTATGACGGATATGTTCACCCGAGATATGGTACAGCCGGCTGATTTCCGGCACTTTCATTTTTTGTGCCGAAGCCAGGATAAGCAGGGCACGGCGCACCTGCACCGGATCGGCACCTTTACGGGCAATCCGTACAAGTCGATTCCCTTCTTCTTTCGATAAGTCGCGAACAAATACAGTCATGTCCCTCACCTCAAATCAATGGGTTACATGTTATTACCCATTTTCCCAAGTATGATCTCAGAAGGGGCACTAGAGGCCGTCTAGTGTTTTCATTATTCACCTCATTCTAAAGTCTGTTGTTTCAGTTTCCTGTATATATAAACGCCCTCACTCAAAAATTGTTTCTTGCGAGGGAACTTTGACTCTCAATAAAAATTGACCGGAGTACAAAAAAAGGATATAGTCATTAATATACAGAAAATACCATCATATACAATATTGTAGATGTAATCCTGAAGCTATTAAATAGAATTTATATGGGGTGGTTGGGTTGAGTTCATCTACGATACTTGCAGAAGTTACGCAATACATCAGACAGAATGACTTGAACATCAGCCAGTTCGCCAAGAAGCTGGAGATTAACGTCGGAACGGTCAGCTACCTGATCAACGGAAACCGTACGCTAACCGTAGATCATCTGGACCGAATGACAGAGGTATTGGGACTTCCTAAAGGACATTTCTATGAAAGATACATCAAAGAATATTTGCAGGATATAAACCCGGATTGGCGCCGAATTGGCCCCTTCCTTCATAAATGCGCCACGCTGGGAAAGTTGGATTGTGTTCGGCAAATCGTAAATTTGCTGTTAGATGATTTAATGTATTCCACCCCTTTATTTGAACTGGCGGAAGAGCTATTTAAAAATGGCAACTTCGAAGCAGCCGAAATCCTGTATGAAAATGTGGCGATGAGCGAGAAGAAGCAGTATTCCGAACGTCTGGCCTTATGTCAGTACAGGCTGTTCAAAATTCGAATCGGCGAAGACCAGGCGAGAAATCTAAAATATGCGCATCAATTTGAACCCTTCGTTGACCGATTGGATGAAGTTCTGCAATTGGATGCGCTTAAGGATCTGGCTAACTTGTATCGTGCTCTGCAGGAATGGGACCGGGTGGAGACATTAGCAAAAGAGATGGAACATAAGGCAAAAATAATATATTATAGTGATAAGCGGTCTGATAGGGAATTCCAGGAAATCCAGAGCAAACTAAGCAGGCCGTTATTTGTCTACATTGCGTACGCGAAACTGTTATGTGCGGATGCTAGTGATTCAAGGTATGATTATGAGGGAGCATTGCAGTACACTTATGAATACGCGGATTTAAGTTGGGTAAAAGAAACGGACCCAGATACTAAACACTGGTTGGATTTGTTCACAAAATGGTCGCAGGCTAATATCTATGTCAACAAACTTTTGGGAGGGGATATCGGTGTTCTCACCGAGTACGTAGAGTATCTCCATCAACATCCGGAGGAGATCTTACAGGGTATACTTAATGTTCTGTTTGCCGCTAATAGATACCAACTTGATGTGGATCATATCCTCCAACAATTTAGTTTGGAAATAGAAGCTTATGAGAATCAGTCCAAGGATTTTTATTTGTATCAGGTAATTCCCGACCACTATGACAAGTTTTTGTATGAGTTTTCCAATTACTATGTGCGCAAAAAAGACTACAGCAACGCCTTTAATTATATTATTCCCGGTCTGAAAAATTCAGTATCTATTAATAACGAAGGCAGTATTATTAAGTTTATGTTACTTTTTGAACAGGCCAGACACATGGCCACGGAAGAAACGTGTTTACAATACAGAAATATAATTAGTGAGGTGCGTTGTTAGTATGAAGAAAAAATTAGTTATTGTAGCGACTTTACTTGCATCCTTAATAATTTTTAATCCAAGCATAAGTAGTGTAAATCAAACCTCTTCTACAATTTTCACCACTTTTACACAGCATGGTGGCGCGTAAAATGATTGTTTTGTTCTATTAATCAAAAGCCTATTAGACAAGCCTCTGTCTAATAGGCTTTTTTTTGGGCTGGTGCCCATCAACAACCTGGATAACATCGAATTCCTGCAAATCTGCAGGAATTTTCGACGAAACCGGCTCGTTTCTCTGAAATCGCTAGAAATGCCTGCAGATCTGCATCTTTTTTCGCATTCCCTCGATCCCCGGTCTAAAATACCTGCAGATTTGCATCTTTTTCGCCCTACCCCACCATAACCGTCAACAAAACCATAATTCCATTGGTTACCCCGTGAATGATAACGGAAGGCCAGATGGAACCCGTACGCTCGTAGGCATACGCAAAAATAACGCCGCTCCAGAAATTCGCCGGCATGACATTATAGGTCGGAATGTGGATAAGGGTGAAGATCGATGCGCTTAGCAGCAGAGCGCCGGTTAAACCTACCCGCGTCCGCAGCCAGCGGTACAAAAAACCTCGATAAAAGATCTCCTCGTAAAGCGGCGAGATTACGGCCCCGGTGATGAAAGCGATGAGAACCGCCAAGAAGGTGGTATTTTCCCGTAAGGCCACGGTTTTGCTGTTCTCATACGTATTCCCCAAAAAGCTGGTAAGCTCCATAATGATCACGGCACCGACCAAAAGGGCAACACTCGATAGAGCAATCAGTTTCCAATTTTTCCGGTCAAACGGCTTCAGCCCCACTTCCGTCCAGGAGAGCCCTTTGGGGCGGAGGGCCACCGCATAGACCCCTAAAATAAGGACAACCGCTATGGTCAGCCCCATTAAAGTTCCGGCATACAGATCATTATGCAGCCACCGGGAATACATGGGGTGAAGGACGAATTTAATGCAGCCTATGACGAATCCAAACTCAAGGAGCATTAGCAGTACAAATTCTTTCCGGCCCCAAGCATCCCGTTCCTTCCAACTTATTTTTTGGACATTCATTTGCTTCTTTCCCCTCTTTCTGCGGATGTTATAAACTAAGCATATTGGATGACGTTACGTCACCTTCAATGCCTTTTTTTCAGAAGGAGGAGAAAAATGAAACGATGGACGACAGGCCAGGTGGCTAAGCAGCGCAATATTTCGGTTCGCACGCTTCGTTACTATGATCAGATCGATCTCCTGAAGCCGAGTTTTAAGGATGATTCCGGCCGCCGACTCTATACCGAAGAAGATTTGTTTCATTTGGAGAAAATCATGATTCTCAAATCGCTCTCTCTCCCCTTGGAGGACATGCGCGATTTGCTGGATAAGCTGACTTATAAACAAATTCTGGTTTCGCATTATAATTACTTGCAGGAACAACTCTCCAAACTGCAAACCAGCATTTCGAATACCACATCGCTAATCAATATGATCGATTTGGAAGAATCGTTGTCTTGGGAACAGGTGGCGCAGCTGGTGCGAGTGTCGACGCAGACCGGTGCGAAGAAATGGACGGATTATTTTCAAGAGGAGGAAAAGGCGCTTCTGCAAAAGTCTCTCCCCAATATCAGCCAAAATAATGAAACCACCCGGCGGTATATGGCTTTGCTGCGGCGAATCGAGCGGTGCATGAAACACCGGATCCCTCCGGAATCGGAAGAAGGGTATGAGATTGGCCGTGAGTTCATACATCTCACGAAGGAAACGTTTCAGGGAGATGCCGAGCTGGAGGAGAAATTCTGGGAAGTCCGCAAGCGGCCTGCGGAAGAAACCGGGCTATACCCGGTTTCCCAAGAGGCATTGGAGTTTGTAGACCGATGTATCGCTTATGCCGAGGAAACTCAGCCCCCGTCTTCTATAGAAAAGGTTTCACCGTCCGTCGCTCCACAATGGAATGAGCAATGATTTGGCTGTCTTCCCTTTCTCCGGTTTCGATCATCCGAATCAATTTCCGGGCGGCGATGGTGCCCATGTCGTACAGCGGCTGGCGAACCGTGGTCAAGGGAGGGACGACCATCCGGGCCAGCTTCAGATCGTCATAGCCCATAATGGACAAATCCTCGGGGACCTTGATGCCATGCTTGGCAGCGGTCGCAAGGGCGGCCACGGCCATCTCGTCGCTGGTGGCGAAAACCGCGGTAAAGTCGGAGTTGTTGTGCAAAAGAGTCTCCATCGCCTCGCAGCCCTTCTCAAACATGAAATCACCGTAGGCGATATAGGATGGATTTAGCGGAATTCCATGCTTCTCCAGGGCTTTCTTGTATCCTTCCACCCTTGGAATACCGGCGAGGGTATCGCTTTTTGTCCCGCTGATCAGGGCGATGTTTCGGTGCCCCAAATGAATCAGGTACTCCACGGCATCAAAGGACGCCTGGAAGTCATCGACCTTGATATACGGGACGGGATACTTGCTCTCGGTGGAAACCAGGACGACGGGAATTTGCATGTCCTCCAGGACTTCATAATATGCTTGTTTCAGCACTTCACTTGAAAAAATCAGCCCGTCGATCTGCTTTTCCCGCAGGACCTGCAAATATTTCAGCGTTCTTTTGCCGTCGAAATCCGTATTGCACACGATCACGCTATACCCGTTATCCTGTGCGAAATCCTCTACGCCTCGCAGAAGCTCGGAAGAAAAATCGCTGGAAACGTTGGGAAACATCACGCCGAGGGTATGGGTACGTTTATTTATGAGACCGCGGGCGATCGCGTTCGGCTGATACCCGAGCTCTTCAATGGCTTGATATACTTTTTGCTTGGTCTTATCGGAGTACCCGGGCAAATTGTTCAAAACTCGGGACACCGTCGCAATAGAGACGTTGGCTTTGGACGCGACGTCTTTAATGGTTGGCTTCATTCCTGCTGCCTCCGTAGACGATGGAATAGTTCTTACGCTGCATACAGCGTAAACGATTACCCCACATCTTAGAATGTCGCTTTCGTTTTGTCAACATGGCGGGGAAGGAGGTTTGGAAGGGGAGGTGAAAATACGGGGAAAAGGGGCGGGATGCCCCTCTTTCGTGCGCGTTACAGCGCTTTACAGCGGTTTGCCGTTGAGCGTGGGCGGAGGCTCCTGCTCCATCTCGGGACCGAATTCGTCTTCGGCCGCGGCGGGATTGCCGTCCTGGTTCCACGCGTCTTTTGTCATAAACGCGCTTTTCCGCCCTTCATCGGTCGAATCTTTGGCCCGCGCCTGTTCGAGCCGTTCCTTGGCTTTCTCGGTCTGATCGTCCACCGGGTTCACCTCCTCTCGAGCATAGTCTCAGTATGGCCAAACGTATCTTTTCTCCAATCCGCACCAATGAATTCTATATGAAAACGCCTCTAATTTTACGGGTATCCTCCCATTCGGATCTGGCTTAAAATACGCCTGAAGGAGATGATAACGATGTCAGCACAAACCGGCTATCCATTTCAAGATACATCCTTACCGTTAGAGGAACGGGTAAATGATCTGGTTTCCCGCTTTACTTTGGAAGAAAAAGTGGAACTGATGGTTCAGTATCAGGCGGCTGTCGAGCGGCTTGGTGTGAAAGCGTATAAACACGGAACGGAAGCGGCGCACGGCATGGCCTGGCTTGGGGAGGCCACCGGGTTCCCGCAGCCGATCGGTCTCGGCTGTACCTGGGACACGGAGCTGATGAAACGGATCGGCAGCGTGATCGGCGACGAAGCCAGAGGCTTCTATCGGCGGAATCCCGAAATCAACGGCTTGACGCTGTGGGCGCCGACGGTGGATCTGGAGCGCGATCCGCGCTGGGGACGCACGGAGGAAGCCTATGGAGAGGACCCGATTCTGACCGGGAAGCTGGCGTCCGCACTCATTCAGGGGATACAAGGGGATCACCCCGTTTATTTGAAAGCGGTTGCCACGTTGAAGCATTTTATCGCCAACAACAATGAGGTGGGCCGGGGGGACGCTTCGGTCAGCATTGATCCGCGCAACATGCGGGAATATTACTTGAAAGCGTTTGAAATTCCGTTTAAAGAAGGCGGCGCCCAGTCGATGATGACGGCTTATAATGCCATCAACGGCGTGCCGGCCAATTTGAGTCCGGACGTCAAAGCGATCGTGAAGCAGGAGTGGGGGATGGACGGCTTTGTCGTAAGCGACGCCTTTGATGTGACGGGGACCGTCCGTGATCATGGCTACCTCGACACGTACAAAGAAGCGGTCGCCCGCTCCGTCAAGGAGGGCGGCATCGACAGCATTACGGACGACTCGGTCGTGATCAAGCAGGCGCTGCGCGAAGCGCTCGAAGAAGGGCTGCTGGCGGAAAGCGACCTGGACACCGCGCTGCGCAACACGTTCCGCGTTCGCTTCCGGCTCGGCGAGTTCGATCCGGAAGAGGGCAATCCGTACGCGGCGATCGACGAGTCCGTCATTTTGCGGCCCGAGCATGCGGAGCTGTCGCGGGAAGCCGCCGCGAAAGCGGCCGTGCTGCTGAAGAACGACCGCGGCCTGCTCCCGCTTCAGGCGGACGCGCTGCGTAAGGTCGCCGTGATCGGACCGCTCGGCGACATCGTCTACCGGGACTGGTACAGCGGATCGCTGCCTTACGCGATTACGCCGCTGCAGGGCATCCGCGAGAAATTGTCGGCGGCCGGCAAGCAGGCGGAGACCCGGTTTGCCGCCGGAACGGACCGCGTCCGCCTGAAATCGAAGAAGACCGGCCGCTACGTCGTGATCCAGGCCGGCGAGTCTGCGGCGCTGGCGGCCACGGCCGAGCGGGCGGAAGAAGCCGCCGTATTCGAGATGACGGATTGGGGCTGGGGCAGCCATACCCTGATCGCGGAAGAGAACGGCCGCTACTGGACCACGGATGACAAGATCGTCAAAGCCTCGGCCGAGCAGATTTGGGAGTGGTTCACGAAGGAAGTATTCCTGGTGCAGCCGAAGGAACATGCGCCGGATCGCGTCACGTTCTCGACCTGGAACGGCACCCCGGTGACGGTGAACGAAGCGACGGGCGAACTGCTGGTCGGGGACGGCCAGGCGGCGGAAACGGCGAATGAGATCAATGTCGCGGGAGCGGCCGAAGTCTCCGGGGCGGAAGCCAAAGTCATCCACGCCGACGAGTTCGAACTGGAGATCGTGACGGATAAGCTACAAGCGGCGAAGGAAGCCGCGGCGGATGCCGAGCTGGCGGTCGTGTTCGTCGGGAACCATCCGCTGATCAACGGGAAGGAAACGATCGACCGTCCGGATATTACGCTGCCGGAATCGCAGGAGCAGCTGATCCGGGAAGTTTACGCGGCGAACCCGAATACGGTCGTCGTCGTGGTCGGCAGTTATCCGTACGCGCTGAACTGGGCGGACGCCAACGTGCCGGCGATTCTGTACACGTCCCATGCCGGACAAGAGCTTGGCCATGCGCTGGCCGACGTACTGTTCGGCGATACCAATCCGGCGGGCCGCCTGAATATGACCTGGTACAGATCCGTGGACCAGTTGCCGGAGTTTATGGACTACGACATCATCAAGGGCGGAAGAACTTATCAGTATTTTGAGGGCGACGTATTGTATCCGTTCGGCCATGGTCTGTCTTACACGACGTTTCGGTACGACGGGCTTCGTCTTGCCGAGGAGCGGTTGGATGCGACCGGCTTTCCGGAAGCGGAGGTCCGCCTGACCTGCCGCGTCACGAATACCGGCAAGCTGGCGGGTGAGGAAGTCGTGCAGATCTACGGAAGTGCGAACCAATCCCGGGTCAAACGCCCGCGCAAGCAGCTGCTCGGGTTCCGCCGGGTGATGCTGCAGCCGGGTGAGACGGCCGAAGTCGAATTCGCCGTCCCGGTTTCGCAGTTGGCGATTTGGGACGTGACGCGCGAGCGCTATTGCGTTGAAAGCGGCACTTACACGTTCCTGGCCGGTGCATCCTCGGAGAACCTGCCGCTGTCGGCCGGCTTGACGGTGGACGGCGAGACGATCCCGCCGCGTGATTTGAAGCAGCCGACCCAAGCGATCAATTACGACGACTACGAAGGCGTATGGATCGGGGAGTGCGCGGAAGGCGGCAGCGCGGTCGAGCTGAAAGGCACCGGCGGATGGATCGCATTCGCGGACGCGGAATTCGGAAGCGGCGCAGGGACGCTGCGCGTGCGCGCGGCAGTGGGCGCGGCGGACTCCGCCGTCGAGGTGCGCCTCGGCTCACCGGAAGGAGTGCTTGCGGGCAAGCTGGCGTGGCACTCGAACGCGAACGCTAGCGGTTCCCGGGAGTGGAAGGAGTACACTTGCGAGCTGAACGGTGTTGCCGGGCGGCAGGACGTGTATCTGGTTCTGTCGGGAGCGGTCGCGATCAGCGAGATTCAATTTGCGTAAAGCTGTAGCTGAATAAGGGATGGGTGAACCCCGGCTGATTCTTTGGAATCCGTCCGGGGTTCTTTTTGCGGGATGTGGGATGTGGGATGTGGGATGTGGGATGTGGGATGTGGGATGTGGGATGTGGGATGTGGGATGTGGGATGTGGGATGTGAATGTGTGGCGTGGGAATGCGAGGTGCGGGGTGTGAAAAATGCGGGGGCGGTTGGTCGCCCTCGGGATAAGGGCCCAAAACGGCCTTATTTTGTCGAATTTGGCCATTCGCCAGGAAATAGCGGCCTTTTGAGGCCTTATTTTTGGGAAAAGCGGGCAGAAACCCCACTAGCGTTGCATTAACCCGTGGGGTTCAATAGCTGTAACCGCCTCTCTTTGAACTCTGGCCGGTGGATAAGGGCTTTTTGAGGCGTTATTTTGTCGAATTCGTCCCTTCGGTGAGAAATAGCGGTCATTTGGGGCCTTATTTTAGGGAAAAGTGGGCCAAAACCCGATTTTGGGACCCGAACCAGAGAAATAAGGCCCTTTTGGGCCGCTATTTTTCTCGAAAACGCAAATCTGGGCCAAATAGCAGCCCAAAACGCCGCTATTATAACGACGGCCAGAAAAAGTTGCGGACAGGCAGCACGAAGTCAGGTTTAATGCAACGTCAGTGGCAAAAACCGGCTTTTGAGGCCGCCGCCGCGAAATAAAGCCGTTTTTGACCGCTATTTCCCCCGCGGAGCGTAATTCGACCGAAATAGCGGCCTTTTGGGGCGCTATTTCGGCGAGCGGGAACATAGGGCAATCCATTCCCGCTTCACCAATCCACCGGCCTGTAATCCTTCAGAAATACTCCGGTCCAAGGGCGCTCTGCGTCTATACCTTCATAGATCGGGTCGCAGATTCTGGCCGCGGCATCCTCGAAGTCCAGAGGCAACTCAATCGACTTACGGGCCTGCACCTTCTCGGGAAATTGGTTGGACACCCAACCGGGGTCCACGCTGGTCATGAAAATGCGATCCTTCTTGTACTCTTTAGACATGGTGAGGGTCATCATATTGAGCGACGCCTTCGCCATGTTGGTGTGAACATGGTAACCGCCTTTTCTTTTCATCTGGAAGCGGCCTTCCGCAGCGGACACATTCACGATGAAACGGTTGCGGTGGGGGCTTCGCAACATAGCCCCTTTCAACTTGGTATTGATCAAAAAAGGAGCGGTGACATTAATTAACTGAACTTCGAGCATCTCTATTACAGAGATTTGATGGGACTCCGCCGTCCACGAATTGTGCAACTGCGAGACGGAGAGCGCCGGGCTTGACTCTGGTACCAGCATTTGCGAAATCGGCGGTTTCGCCGCTTCGCTGCCGATCTGAAGGGCGATGCGGGGAAGAATCGTCCCATCGGGCAACCGCAGTCGATCCTGCCCGCCCGAAAGTTGATTTTGAAGCTTCGCCTCATGGAGCGTCAACGTCTCGTATTCTTCCGGCATCATCCTTACCGTCTGCGCGGCATTATTGACAATGATGTCGATATAGGGGAACTCTTGATCGATATAGTGGGCAAACCTCTCAACTCTCTCGATCTGGCGGAAATCCAGCCCGTAAATATGAATGCGATCCTTCCAATGAGCGAAATCGGGTTCTTGGATATAACGGTGCAAGGCATCATACGGAAAACGGGTCGTTAAAATCACCCGCGCACCATCCCGAAGCAGACGCAGCGCCGTATGGTAGCCTATTTTGGTGCGGCCGCCCGTCACCAACGCGGTGAACGTATCCAATCGGTGCACAGCCGTCCGTTTCATTTCATTGAATTTCCCGCAGGCCCGGCACAATCGGGTATAGTGGTCATGTAAGATCGGATTCGGTTCTTTGCATATATAGCATCTAGGTTTGCGGCCGTTTTCGGTTTTTTCGGTTGTCGTTCCGGGGTTCTCCATCATACCACCTTGAGAAAAGATTTACATCCATCATAGCATATGTTAAAATTTTCTCACACAGTGGCTTAACTAAGGTGCCTGCCTTTCACGCAGGAGATGAAGGTACCCAATCCTTCCTGTGTAAGGTGATAGTTTAATCAAAACACCCTCCTGCTAAGAGGAAGATGGAGGTCCCACTCCTCCTCACCTTTCTATATTCATGCCTCGGTGAAGCCTTTCATTCGTTCGATCGAATGGAAGGCTTTTTTGCGCTATTTGGCCAGCGCATCTTCAAAATTTGGAAACCAAACCCGATATAACTAAGGAAATATATAACAGAGAGGGAGTAGTCAAACGTGTTCAAAATGGCAAAAGGGAGTCTATGGATCGGTCTGGTCTTGGCCATGTCTCTGGTATTTACCGGATGTGCGGGTAAGGAAAAGACCGATGAAGAAAAACTGAAAGAAGCGATTCAGAAATCGCTTGAAACTTCGCTGGCCGAAGGGGCCGCAACCGCGGAGGAGCCGCCTAGCGTGGAGTCCAAACTCGGCGAGATTCAGAACTTTGTTACCTCCGATATCTGGAATGAAGGTTTCGTCAACATAAGCTGGTATGCGAACAGCGGGACAGGCAGCACCGGGGAGACGTTGGACATCGACTTCGTCATTGAGCGTCTCGGCAAGGCCATGGAGAAAAAAGCGGAGTACGACACCTATGTGCAAGGGCTGGACGCCAAGTATGACGATGTTAAACAGGTATGGACCAAGCTTTCCGGCGAAATCGACACGCTGTATGCCAAGCTGAAAGAGAACCCGCCTAAAGCCGAGGATCCGAGCTATGAGTTCGATACCGGTCCGTTTAAACAGTACAGCGAGGCGTTCAGCAGTGATGTGGAGGCTTTGGAATCCAAGTAATAATCATTTTTCTGAGATTGTTTAGGCTGCGCAGGCTTTAAGCTATCACATAAAAGAACCCCAAACGTTTGAGTTGAACCGGCGTTTGAGGTTCTTTTACTTTTCAAGGCACGATTTCTCTGCGTTCCGCAAATCATATAAGGGACGGCGGGAAACGCAAATGAATCATTCGGCAGTGGTTTTGAAGGGGGGGAGAATTAAAGTTGATTTAATGTTAAAATATTGTCAAGATTAGGTTTAGATGGCGTTCGGAATTATCCGGGCGACAAGACGATAAGCGAGTTTTTAGGAGTGGTGTCATGTCAGTTACGATTGAAGATATCGCCAAAGAGGCGCAGGTTTCGGTCGCGACCGTTTCAAGGGTCATCAATAATTCCAAGGCGGTCAGTCCGGAGCTGAAAAAAAGAGTCAATGATGTGATTCAAAAAAGAAATTTCAAGCCTAATTCTTTGGCAAGAGGGTTAATCACGAATCAAACAAACATTATCGGGATTATCGTTCCCGACATTTCGAATCCGGTATTCGGGGCATTGACCAGGGGGATCAACAGCTTTTGCCAACAGAAAGGGTATACCTTAATGGTTTGTGAATCGGGGGGGCAGCAGGAAAAGGAGGTTGAATTATTAGGCGTTTTGGCCGATAAAAAAGTAGATGGCGTTTTGTTTGCGGGAGTTGATGTTAATTCTGCTTTGGTAGGAGAGATGAAAAGGCAAGGATACCCTATCGTATTGGTGACACAAGAAGCTTCGGAAGGTGAAGATATCATTCATACGGTCACTCATGACAATGTGAAGGCCGTGTATGATGCGGTTTCCTTTTTAATTGAAAACGGACATCAAAAAATAGCGTTTATAGGCGGGCCGGAAAACGACTATTCCTCCGGACAGAAACGTTTAAAGGGATATAGGCTGGCTCTAAAAGAACACAACATTGAAGTTCCGGTTTCTTATATCGAACATGGGAACTTTTCCTTCGATTCCGGATATGATTGCATGAGAAAAATATATGAGGAAAATAGTGCCCTGCCAACCGCGGTAATGGCCTGCAACGATGTGATGGCGATCGGGGCCATACGATTTCTAAAAACGGCAAAAGTTTCGGTCCCTGCCGATATTTCCATTATGGGGTTTGACGACCTGGAGTTCGGAAAATACTTCAGTCCCGAATTGACAACGGTACGGATTTCTTATTTTGATGAGGGCCTTAAAGCGATCAAGACCCTGTTCAAGCTGATTCATCATAACCAGCAAGCCATACCGAAAACCCAATTTGTTCCCCATAAAATCATTAGAAGAATTAGTGTTCGAAAAATATAATGAATTATTTCTATTGATTTTTACTAAAAATCCGGGGTATAATGTATCCACATCAGGAAAAGGTTTTCCTGATGTGGATTAAAAAGCTAGACTTTAACTAAAACAAGGGGGAATTAGAGGTAAAAATGTGTGGTGATTTTTTTGTCTAACGGGAAAAGGTTTTCCTGAACAATGATTTAAAGGGGGCTAATTTTTTTAAACGTTTAAGAAAGCGCTCTATTTGTTGGAAACTAACAATTTTACTTCAATGGGGGTTTTTTCATGACATTGTTAAAAGGAAAAAAAATATGGATGCCGTTGATTGCAGCTTCTCTCGTTTTTTCATTGGCGGGTTGCGGTGGGAATTCGGCTGAGTCGGAGTCGGAATCAACAAACACCAAGGAACCGGTGACCATCACTTTTTCATTTGACCAAGGAATCGGAAAGCCGGCGCAAACGCTTGTTGATGAATATAACGCAAGCCAAGATAAATACGTCGTCAAAACGAAAATCTTGCCGCAGGACGCCAATGTGGTCCACGATGATTTTGTCAATAAGCTGGCCTCGGGCGATAAAAGCGTGGACGTGATGGCTTTGGACGTGGTCTTTGTGGCGGAGTTTGCGGCGGCCGAGTGGTTAACCGATCTAACCCCGTATTTTGATCAGGCAACGCAGGATAAATATTTGCCGGGTACGATTGAAACGGCGACGTACAACGACAAGCTTGTCGCTTTTCCGTGGTTTACAAATGCAAGCGCTCTCTTTTACCGTAAAGACGTACTCGATCAATTGGGGGTAGAACCGCCTACTACGTATCAAGGTTGGATGGATCTGCAAAGCAAAGTGCAGGGCAAGAACGATATTCAATACACAGGGGTTTTTCAAGCGGCGCTGTCCGAAGCGTTGGTATGCAACTGGGTTGAATATATAGCCAACAACGGCGGAGAGGTCCTGGACGCATCAGGCAAACCGGTTGTCAATTCGGAGAATAATATCGAAGCGACCCAAATCATGCTTGATATGGTCAAAAAGTATGCTCCCGAAGGGGTAACGACTTATACGGAGCCGGAAAGCGAACAGGTATTCCTGGACGGCAAAGCGCTGTTTATCCGGGATTGGTCCGGATTCTGGAGCCAAGCCAACAAAGAAGGTTCCAAAGTCAAAGATAAAGTGGGCGTTGCCGCTTTACCGGTTGGCCCTAAGGGTACAGAGGGGCATTCCACTTTGGGCGGTCTGAATCTGGTGATCAATAAGTACATTGATGATGAACATAAAGAAGCCGCCGTCGACTTTATCAAATATCTGTCCAGCGAAAGCGTACAGAAGAAGATGAATTTGATCGCTGCCCAACCACCGGTATTGAAAACGGTTTATCAAGATCCCGAAGTTTTGAAAGCGAATCCATTCTACGCGGATTTCTATAACATTATTATGAATGGGAAGGCAAGACCGATGTCTCCTCAATATTCCAGAGTTTCCGATTCGATTCAAACTAACATCCATGCGGCATTGTCGGATCATATCAATATAAAAACGGCATTGGACAACATTCAAAGCGATCTTGAAGCATTGAGCAAATAAAGAAATTAAACCTGCATGGGCTGCGGGATGGCACCGGATGTTCCGCAGCCCATGTCATCAGAAGGAGTTAATGAGGGAATGAAGAGTTTACAGCAAAGAAAGGAAACTAGAGATGCCTGGCTGATGATGTTCCCTGCGCTAATTATTTTATTGGTCATTGCGGTTTATCCGATTTTAAGGACATTTTGGTTAAGTCTGCATGAAATGGTGTTAACAGACCCGGGCTCAGGATATCCATTCGTCGGTTTAAAAAATTATTCGGATATATTTCGGGATGGGAGAGCGGGAGCATCGATTTTTTTCACCTTTAAATTTACGATAGCGACCGTTTTTTTTGAATTAGTCGTCGGCTTTGCTGCGGCGATGATTATGAACAAAACGTTTAAAGGCAGAGGGCTGGTTAGAGCGGCGATTCTTATTCCATGGGCGATTCCGACTACCGTATCGGCCTTGATGTGGAAATTTATATATAACGACCAGTACGGTTTGTTTAATGATGTACTTTACAGACTTGGGATGATCGATGGCTATCGAGCTTGGTTAAGCACGGAAAGCGGTACATTTATGGCGCTGGTGATAGCGGATGTTTGGAAGACGGCTCCGTTTATGGCGTTGCTTATCTTGGCGGGGCTGCAAATGATTCCCGGCGATTTGTATGAATCGGCAAAAATCGACGGCGCCAATTCTTTTCAGGCATTCGTAAAAATTACTTTACCGATGGTCAAGAGCACCGTGCTCGTCGCTCTTCTTTTCAGAACAATCGACGCGTTCAGGGTATTCGATTTGGTTTCTGTCATGACCGGCGGGGCAAACGGTTCGGAAAGCGTATCTTTATATGCTTACACCCACCTCATGAAGTTCCTGAATTTCGGTTATGGTTCGGCGCTGTCCGTTCTGATCTTTTTGGTTGTATTTGCCATTAGCTTAATTTATATGAAATCGATCGGCAAAAATCTTGCCTAATATATTTGGAAAGGGGGAAGGTTACGGTGGATCTTAAGGTATCGAGAACGTTTAAGTCGAGCTTATTATATGTGCTGGTTTTATTGTTTTTAGCCTTCATTTTGCTGCCCTACATCTGGCAATTTTTAACGTCAATCAAACCGCTTGCGGAGATATCCGCTATTCCGGCCAAATGGATACCCAGCACAATGAACGTAGAATACTATTTTAATGTTTTCCAGAAACATCCGTTTGCCAGGTATTTATTGAACAGTGCGGTTGTTGCGACGATCACCACGGTTGTAAGCATTTTAATCGGCGCATCGGCATCCTATGCCTTGGCGAGACTGCGCTTTAAAGGGAAAAAGGTCATCCTGCTGTCGATCCTGACGATTTCCATGTTTCCGACGATCTCCACAGTCAGCCCATTATTTTTAATTTTGAAAAATATGAACCTGCTAAATACTTATGCCGGTCTAGTTATCCCTTATACCACATTTGCCTTGCCTATGGCGATCTGGTTGTTAACGAACTTCTTCAGCCAACTGCCGAAGGGGTTCGAAGAAGCGGCGACCATCGATGGTTGTTCCAGATTGCAAACTTTTTTCAGAATTATGCTGCCGCTCATTAAACCCGCCACCTTTTCGGTAGGCCTGTTGGTTTTTATCAATTCCTGGAATGAGTATATTTATAGTTTGACTTTCATGACGGATGACAGCATGCGCACGGTACCGGTGGGGATTGCGTTGTTTCCCAGCAATTATGAACTGCCATGGGGTGACATGGCGGCGGCATCGATTGTGGTCACGGTTCCGCTTATCGTGTTGGTTTTAATCTTCCAGCAGAAAATCATCGCCGGCTTAACCTCCGGGGGAATCAAAGGATAAAACAGCAAAGGGAGAATGAGGATGAGTAAAATTAAATTTGGTCTTATCGGTTCAGGATGGAGAGCCGAATTTTACATTCGTATCGCAAAGGCCCTTCCCGAGAGGTTCGAATTAACCGGGGTGCTGATCCGCAGCCGGGAAAAAGGGGAAGCATTCGCGCGGAAGTTTGGAGTTAACGTCGTCCAGTCGCTGGACGAGCTAATGAAGGGCGAGCCTGATTTTGTGGTGTTATCCGTCAAAAGAGGGATTGTTACCGATTATTTAATCGATATATTTAAAAAGAGAATCCCCGTCTTGTGCGAGACCCCGCCGGGAGAAACGGTAGAGGCCTTGGAAGAACTGTGGGAACAAGCCAATCAATATAACGCCAGAATTCAGATCGCCGAACAGTACTTCGTACAACCGCTGTATGCCGCTTGGTTAAAAGTGATCCGGGACGGTAAACTCGGGGAAGTCAGCAATATCAATCTATCGTCCCTGCATGGATATCACGGCGTCAGCATCATCAGGAAGTTTTTGGACGCGGGATATGAAAATTGCATGATCTACGGGAAAAGGTTTTCCTTCGAGGTGACGGAAACCTACGGACGTGAAGGTATGGACTTGGACGGGAAGATTTTTTCCTGTACCAGGGACCGTTTGACTTTGGAATTCGACCACGGGAAAGTCGCGTTTTTTGATTTTTCCGATCCGGCGCAATACCACTCGTTTATCCGTACCCGCCAACTGACCGTGCAAGGCGTAAGAGGCGAGATCGACGACTTGACCGTTCGGTACCTCACGTCCGATAACGTGCCGGTAACTCAGGAATTAAACCGTATCGACTTAGGTAAATACAATAATCAGGAATGGTCCCACAACGGAATCATGTTGGGCGAAGAGTTCGTGTACAGGAATCCGTTTGCGAATGCCCGATTGAACGATGATGAAATTGCCGTGTCCACATGCCTGGATCGGATGGGTGAATACCTGGCCACGGGGACCGATTTTTATTCTTTAAAAGAAGCGCTGCAAGATACTTATATTTCTTTGATGATGGACACGGCGCTTAAAAATCCGAACCAAGAAGTAAGAACTTCAACAAGAATATGGGCAAAGTAATCGGATTCCGGGGGGACTGGCATGTTTAATTTTGATCATCGCATCGAGCTTAGAAACAGCGTAAACGATCTGTTCATGGCGGGAGAAATTCTGATCGATATGATCTCCGCGGATTATAATGATAATTCGACAAGCGGTACTTATCATCGTTTTTTTGGCGGGTCGCCCTCCAATATCGCGATGAACGCGAAGAAATTGGGGATACGGGCGGTTGTTGCCTCGGCTACGGGGGAAGACGGGCTAGGTTCTTATCTAATTCATGAATTAGAAAACGCCGGAATCGATACGGGATATGTTCAAAGGGCGGCTGATTATTCCACAAGCATGGTTGTCGTAACCAAAAGCCGCTCCACACCGATTCCTATTTTTTACCGGGGCGCGGATTATCATCTGTCTTACACCCCGGAGCTTGAAGAGGGTTTGAAAAACTCCAAAATCGTACATTTTTCCTGCTGGCCCCTATCCAGAAGACCGGCGAGAGACACGATTGAAAAGATCATAGCCACCGCCAAAATGAATAATTTATTGGTCTGTTTTGATCCGAACTATCATCCGATGCTGTGGGAAGACGGTGAGGATGGCGTCCGATATGTGAAGTCGATCATCGGGAAGGTGGATATTGTAAAACCGTCCGAAGACGATGCGGAAAGATTGTTTGGAAAACAAACTCCAGAACGTTATCTGGAAACGTTTCTGAAGCTAGGCGCGAAACTCGTCATCCTAACCTTGGGAAAAGACGGCGCCGTGGTTTCCAACGGTACGGAAACCGTCCGCTTCGACACCTTGGCTACCGAGGTGGCGGATACGACGGGCGCGGGAGACGCTTTTTGGTCGGGATTTTACGCGGCGGCTATAAAAGGTTATCCCATCAGACAAGCCTTGGCCCTGGGGTTTGCGGTCAGCGCCTATAAGTTGAAATATACCGGCGCCATTGTCGATTTGCCAAGGCTGGAAGTTATTAAAAACATGTATGGATTATAGGAGGAAAACAAGTGACAGTCCAAAACCAAGTGCAGCTGATCACGTATCCGGATTCGTTGGGAGGTGATTTAAAGACGCTCAACCGCGTTCTCTCCACGTATTTTTCGGATATTTTTAAAGGCGGGATTCATATCCTTCCGCCGTTTCCTTCTTCGGGAGACCGGGGGTTTGCTCCGCTTACGTATCTGGAAATCGATCCGAATTTCGGTACCTGGGACGATGTGAAAGCGATTGGCGAGAAGTCTGACGTATTGGTCGATTTGATGGTGAATCATATTTCGCGGCAGTCGGAGTATTTTCAGGATTTTCTCCAAAAAGGCCGGAAATCCGAGTACGCTGATTATTTTATTACGCTGGATAAGATTTGGCGAGACGGGGAACCGGTCCAAGCGGATATTGAAAAAATGTTCTTGCGCAGACGGCTGCCGTATTCCACGTTTACCATCGAAGAAACCGGCCGGGAAGAAAAGGTGTGGACGACATTTGGAAAAACCGATCCTTCCGAACAAATCGATTTGGATATCAACTCGCCGAAGGTCAAGCAGTTGTTTACCGACTTCTTTATGCATTTTAAAAGGCATCATGTAAAAATTGTGCGTCTCGACGCTGTCGGTTATGTCATTAAAAAGTTGGGGACGAGCTGCTTCTTCGTGGAGCCGGAAATCTACGAATTTCTCGATTGGATCAAGGAGCTTGCCGATTCCCTGGACATTGAATTGCTTCCGGAAGTACACGCTCATTACTCCATCCAGTACAAGCTGGCGGAACACGGCTATTGGATCTACGATTTCATTTTGCCTTATCGCATACTGGAGGCGTTAATCGATAAAACCGGCGAACCGCTGAAGCAATACTTGAAGACTCGGCCGCATAAACAGTTTACGATGCTGGACTGCCATGACGGCATTCCGGTCAAGCCGGATTTGGACGATTTGCTGGATACCCGAGAGGCGAGAAAATTAGTCGACACCTGCTTGGAAAGAGGGGCGAATCTCAGTCTGATTTTATCGGACGAGCATAAAGCCGAGGATGGTTTTGATGTTCATCAAATCCGTTGTTCGTATTATTCCGTTCTGAATGGCGATGACGATGCCTATCTGGCTGCCCGGGCGCTGCAGTTCTTTACGCCGGGCGTACCCCAGGTCTACTATGTCGGGCTGCTGGCCGGGGAAAACGATCTGGAAAATGTGAAAAAAACCGGGGAAGGTCGGGAAATTAACCGCCACAACTTTACCCTTGGGGAAATCGAACAGGCTTTGGAAAAAGCGGCGGTTCAGAGATTGTTGAAGCTGATCCGGTTCCGCAATGAATATGAGGCGTTTAACGGGGAATTTCAAGTGCTTGACTCCGCGGCGGATGAAATCCGGCTTTCCTGGCAAAAGGATGAAACGCGCTGCACCTTGTTCGTTGATCTTAAAACGAATCAGTCGGTGATCGATTACACGGATGAACATGGAGCTATGAAACAATATTTTGTATAACAGAGGATGTGCTAAAGATGACAGTATTGCCTATTCATCATCACGGATTGAACGCAAGCCGGCTTATTTTTGGATGTATGGGGCTTGGCGGAGGCTGGAGCAGGGATCCCATTCTAACCGAACATGTAAAACAGGCGCATGAAGCGGTAGAGACGGCTTTGGCCAGCGGAATCCATATGTTCGATCATGCGGATATTTACGCGTTCGGAAAAGCCGAGACCGTCTTTGGTCAGGTGTTGCAGGAAAAGCCGGAGTTAAGAGAAAAAATGATCATTCAGTCCAAATTAGGGATTCGCTTTCCGGATGAAGCGGGCGGCATTCCGGCACGTTATGATTTTTCCAAGGCCTACATTTTGGAGAGTGTGGACGGGATTCTTTCCAGACTGGGCGTTGATTACCTGGATATTCTGCTCTTGCATCGACCGGATGCGCTCATGGACGCGCGGGAAGTAGGGGAAGCCTTTCATCAGCTAAAAGCGTCGGGAAAAGTCCGCTATTTTGGCGTTTCCAATATGGGCGCCGGGCAAATTCGTTTACTGCAAGCCCATTGCAGCGAAAAACTGGTGGTCAACCAATTGGAATTGAGCTTGCACAAAATCGGTTGGCTTGAAACCGGCATCCATGTAAATCAAGACGCGGCGCGTAGCAATATTTTTCCCGAGGGCACACTCGAATATTGCCAGATGGAGAACATTCAGCTTCAAGCTTGGGGGTCATTGGCCAAAGGCTTATACTCAGGAGCCAGTCTGGAGAATGCCGACGAAAATGTAAAGAAAACGGCTTTGCTGGTGAAACGGCTGGCGGAAGAGAAGCGAACTTCGCCGGAAGCGATCGTGCTTGCCTGGCTGATGAAACACCCCGCCGCCATCCAGCCGGTCATCGGGACAACCCACCCTTCCCGAATTCGGGCGTGTGCGGAAGCCGAGAACATCGGATTAAGCCGTGATGAGTGGTACACTCTATACGTTAGTTCCCGAGGCGTAGGCTTGCCTTGATGCATAAGCATTCCGTTTTTGCGCCGGCACTAAAACGAACAAACGCTTGGACTCCTATGAGCCCAAGCGTTTGTTGTTTGTTGAGTGAGGGGAGGCGACCCGTTTCTTACTGTCCCTTCACAAACTCCGCCGACTTAATCCCGGCTTGGCGGCCGAAGATGATGATTTCGGCTACGGAGTTGCCGCCGATCCGGTTTTGGCCGTGCAGGCCGCCGGTCACTTCACCCGCGGCGAAAAGGCCGGGGATCGCTTTGCCTTCTTTATTCAACACTTCCGTGTTCGTGTTGATTTTGACGCCGCCCATCGTGTAGTGAATCCCGGGAGCGATTTTGATCGCATAATAAGGGGCTCCGGACAAATCGTTGTCCATCCCGGTCGTTCTGCCGAATTCCGCGTCTTTTTTATTCTTCACGGCGGCGTTCCACGTATCGAGCGTTTTTTGAAGCGCATCGGCCGGAACATTCATGGCCTTGGCCAAGGCTTCCACCGTATCCCCCTGAATGACAAAGCCCATTTTTTCGTACTGCGCAATCGCTTTGGCGCGGGATTTAACGCCGGAATCAAACACCAGGTAGGCCGATTTCTCCGGAAGCGCATTGATGGCGGCGGTCACTTTATCGCGGGTATCCAGCTCGTTGGCGAAGCGTTTGCCTTCGGCGGACACGAGGATCGCTCCCTCCCCGCGCACGGCTTCCCCGATGAGATAGGACTTCTCTTGCTGAACCGTCGGGTGAACCTGGATTTGATCCATATCGACCGTGATTCCGCCGAGTTGTTCGATCATTCGAATGCCGTCCCCGGTGCTGCCGATTTGGTTCGTCGTGACGTATCCTTTCAGATCGGGTCTGACTTCGCTAATCATGTCCATGTTGGCGCCGAACCCGCCGGTCGTCACCACGACCGCTTTGGCCGCAATGGTCTTCTCTTCCGTTTGGTTCAAAACCACTTTCACGCCGTTCGCTTTGCCGTCCTGCTGCGTAATCTCCTTGACGTCGGCATTCACGAAGAGCGGAATGCCTTGCTCCTGCACATTTTTGACCAAGCCGTTGACGAGGTATTGGCCTACCGCGGACCCGTCTTCCGGACGGTGCGTGCGTTTCTCGTTCATGCCGCCCGTAATCGTAAGATTGTTCAAGCGGATGCCGATGGAATCCAGCCAATCGATCGCTTCGGCGGAATGATCCACGAAGAAGCGGAGCATTTCCTTGTCATTGGTGCCGTGACCGCCTTTTAACGTCTCTTCGTAAAACAGATCATTGCTGTCCTCGATGCCCTGCTCTTTTTGAAACTTGGTTTGGGATGCGTTCATGCCTGACGAAGACTTTGTCGTGTTCCCGCCCGCAACCGGCATTTTCTCGAAAATCACCGGGTTCATGCCGCTGGCTTTAGCCTCCAGCGCGGCCGACATGCCAGCTCCGCCCGCCCCGACGATGATGATATCGTAGCTATCTTTAAGCTGATCGAGCGGGGTGTACGATTTCTCGGACGCGCCCGAAACGGCCTCGGCCTTCTGGGTTTCCTGTGCGGCGGTTTCCTTTGGCGCGCTGTTTTGGTTTTGGCCTTCTTTCTGATTCTGGTTCCCGGCGCCGCAACCCGCGATGACGAGCATGAGCGAGAGGATGAGAAGAAGTGCTGCTGGTGCTTTCCTGTTCATGTTGAACCCCTCCACTGAGATATGTAAATATAACGGTGAGCGAAAGTACGAACCTCTCGGCTTCACCGTAATTCACTATACCAAAGGTTTAACACAATTATTGTGAACTAATTCACAAATAGTGTGAGGTATGTCTGTTCTGTTGCACATACGGTCGGGGCGCTTCTCCCTTTTACCGATTATAAAAAAGCAAGATCCCGCCCGCAAACACCGGAGGAGATCCTGCTTTTCACCGCAAAACCCCTTTACTTCTCCTCAAACTCCCGCTCCACCGCCGTCAAAGCGGCCCCGATGACCTGGTGCATGTCATAGTACTTGTAAGTGGCCAGCCGTCCGCCGAAAATAACGTCCCGCTCCGCGTCGGCCAACGCTTTATACTTCTGGTAGATCTCATTGTTCTTCTCGTTGTTGATCGGATAATAAGGCTCGTCCCCGGGCTTCCATTCCTTCGGATATTCCTCCGTAATCACCGTCTTGTCCTGCGTGCCGAACTCAAAATGTTTATGCTCGATAATCCGGGTATAAGGCGTCTCCCGGTCCGTGTAGTTGACCACCGCATTTCCCTGGAAGTTGGATTCGTCCAGCACCTTCGTTTCAAAGTGCAGGCTGCGGTATTCGAGAACGCCATACCGGTAATTATAGTACTGATCGATCATGCCCGTATAAACGACCTTTTTGGCCCGCTGCATCAGCTCGTCCCTGGCCGCAAAGAAATCGACATTCAGCTCGATATCCGCCCCCGCTAGCATCTTCTCGATAATGGCCCGGTAACCTCCGACCGGAATGCCTTGATAGCGATCGTTAAAGTAGTTATTGTCATACGTGAACCGGACGGGAAGGCGCTTGATAATAAAAGAAGGCAGTTCCCTTGCGGATCTTCCCCACTGTTTCTCCGTATAGCCCTTGATCAGCTTTTCGTAGATATCCGTACCGACCAGAGAGATGGCTTGCTCCTCCAGGTTTTGAGGCTCCGTAATCCCCGCGGCCAAGCGCTGCTCTTCGATTTTTTGCCGCGCCTCTTTCGGGCTGGCCACTCCCCACAGCTTATTGAAGGTATTCATGTTAAAGGGAAGATTGTAGATTTCCCCTTTGTAATTGGCGATCGGGGAATTGGTATAGCGGTTGAATTCCGCGAACCGGTTCACATAATCCCAAATCGTTTGACTGTTCGTATGAAAAATATGGGCTCCGTATTTGTGAACCTGGATCCCTTCGATTTCTTCCGTGTAAACATTTCCGCCGATATGGTCTCTTTTATCGATGACGAGGCAGGTTTTGCCTCTTCTTCCCGCTTCATAAGCGAAGACGGCGCCGAACAAACCCGCGCCGACAATCAAGTAATCGTACATGATGGGAAACTCCTTATTTTTCTTGATGGCCTGACATAAAAAAACACATTCACATCTTAGCATAAAACGAATGGGATCAACTACAGACCACCGCAACCTTTCGATATGTTATACTAGACCATACCATTCGGTTTGCCGACTCGAAGGGTATGGAATCAGGGGGTTCAACCAGCATGAATACAGAGGCATTGGAATATTTCATTAAAGTTTACGAGAAGAAGAGCGTTACCGCGGCCGCGAAGGACCTGTACATAACACCGCAGGGGATCAGCAAAACGATCCGGCAGTTGGAGCTGGAGCTGGAAGCGGAATTGTTTTATAGAGGACCTCGGGGAATGGAGGCCACCCAGGCGGGGGAATTGCTGCATGCCCGGGCCAAGCATATCCATTACCTGATTGAAGACATAAAAAAAGAAATCAGCATTATCAGCGGCCGCAAAGGCTTGTTGAACGTTCTGATCACCTACTCGATCACCTCCGTGCTCCCGGTGGATCTGCTATACCGGTTCTCGAAAGAGCATCCGGATATTCAGATTAAACTGAAGGAATACCCGGACGATTATCCGATCTCCAAAATGTTCGAAGAGGAAGTGGATGTCGGCCTGGTTGTCGGGACGGCGGAAGCGGAAGAATGCGAGTTCGAGCGGCTTACCGGCGGCGAAGTGGTTGTCGTCGTCTCCAAGGATCACCGGCTCGCCCGTCAGGATGAGATTTCGATCCTTGATCTGGCGGGCGAAGAATTGGTGACGAAATCGGCGGGTCAAGGGAAAGAAAGCGGGTTTATCGAAAAATGCCTGGAATATGGATTTACGCCTAAGGTCGTCCATGAATTCGGCAATTTGATCTCCGCCCACCGGCTGTGCGAACAATACGGAGCTGTGGCGGTTTCCATCGATTTTGTCGAGGCATCGCTCCAAAACGATAACTTAAAATGGATCAGGCTGAAGGAAAAGATCCCGCAGGATATCTATCTGGTCTACAGAAAAAGAGGGATCCAATCCAAAGCGGTCGCGTTGTTTCAAAACTATGTGAAAGAGAAATGCAAGTCGTTTTGACGGGCTGGAGGGGGCCATCAAAGCGGCTTTTTTTCATGCTAAACTAAAAGTTACCTCCCCCTAACGATTGGTTGATAGTTATTTCAAAAGTTATAAGGTACCCTTAATTTGCAGTCATGAAAGCACATACAACGGGAGCGATCGATCATGCTTGGCCGGAAAATGTGCGTCTTACATAGGAGGGGGAACGAAGTGAGTAAGTCAGGTAGAAACAAAAAATCATTTGGGGTATGGGCGGTCGTCTTTTTGGCGCTGCTGATCGGTACAATTGTAACCGTTTCAATGGTATCGATTGCGGAAACGCTGAAAATTCTGCTCGTATCGGTCATCATTCTTGCGGTGCTCATCGCCGCTTTCGGTTTTGTTTGGGCCAGAAGAAATCAGACCGAGAAAAAGGGCTGGCGGAGGTTTTGGCTGGCGTGTCTCAGTTTGGGGCTCGTTATCGTCATTGCCCTTAACGTCGGCATCGGTCACTATCAGGTCGTCATTAACCAGTATTTGACCAAAGTCAAGATCGACGAAGAAAAGAAAGCCCAAGTGACGGCGGAATCGAAAGCCGTTGTCGAACAAATCGAGGATGAAGGGATCGTCCTGCTGGAAAATAAGGGGAATGTCCTTCCACTCGACCAGAATAGCGCCAGCGAGAAAAATGTAAACGTTTTTGGCCAGGCGTCCGTCCGCATGGTATACGGAGGAAGCGGGTCCGGCTCGGGTGATGAGAGTGCGAATGTCAGCATCCAGCAGGGGTTGGAGAACGCGGGCTTCAAAGTCAACAGCGAGTTGACGGATTTCTACAACACGCATGCGCCGGAAAAGAAGAAACAGGACAACTTTAATCTGGATGGCGGCGACTACACCTTAAGCGAGCCGGCCACCAGCGAGTTTAGCGAGGATTTGCTGAAGAAGGCGGAGGAATTCTCCGATGTGGCGCTGATCGTATTGTCCCGTTCCGGCGGCGAAGGCGGCGACCTTCCGTTCGAAACCTCGGAGTACGGCGGATCGAAGGACCGTCACTATCTGAAGCTGTCGGAAGCGGAAGAGAAAATGATCGATCTGGTCACTTCCCGCAACTTCAAGAAGGTGGTTGTGGTGATCAACTCCAGCAATGCGATGGAACTGGGCTTCCTGGAGAAAGAGGGCGTCGATGCGGCGATCCTGATCGGCGGTCCCGGCGCTACGGGGAACAACAGTGTGGGCCGCATTCTGGCGGGCGCGGTGAATCCGTCCGGCCGTTTGGTGGACACCTATGCTTATGATATCACCACATCCCCGGCTTATTTCAACGCCGGTAACTTCAGCTATTCCAACACCAAGCATAAAGCGGTCGACAAGTTCGGCAAAGAGAGCGAAAAGTACCACGCTTTTCTTAACTATGCCGAAGGGATTTATGTAGGTTACCGCTACTATGAGACGCGGTACGTCGACAACAAAACGGGTCAGGTGGATGAAGCCGCCTACCAAAAAGCCGTACAGTATCCGTTCGGTTACGGTTTAAGCTATTCGAATTTTAAACAGGAAATTACGAACTATCAAACTTCGGCAGATACGATCTCCGTTGAAGTAAAAGTAACGAACACCGGCGACAAAGCCGGCAAAGACGTGGTTCAGCTGTATTACACGCCGCCTTATTACGAGGGCGGGATTGAAAAGTCCCATGTGGTTCTGGGCGCGTTCGATAAGACGGAAGTTCTTGAACCGGGCGCATCCGAGACGATCAAGCTCGACATTCCGGTGGAGGAGATGGCTTCCTACGATGACCGGAAAGAGAAGGCGTATGTCCTCGAGGCCGGCGTATATGGCATCAAGCTGATGAGCAACGCCCATGATGTCATCGATTCCAGAACGTACGAAGTGAAAGATACGATCG
Source organism: Paenibacillus faecis (assembly GCF_008084145.1). Lineage (GTDB taxonomy): Bacteria > Bacillota > Bacilli > Paenibacillales > Paenibacillaceae > Fontibacillus > Fontibacillus faecis. Next base: position 320,022 of record NZ_VSDO01000005.1, read on the forward strand.
TATATAACCAGGACAACAAGCGCGCTTCGGATCAAACGGTAGCTACGAATGTGTTTGACGATGCCAGAGGCGACGTGACCTACGTATCCCGGGCGGATTGGGAAGGCACGCTGCCCAAAGAGCGCACCGCGGACAAGGAAGCTTCTCCGGAATTGATCAAGGCTTTGGAGAACAAGCAGCCTGTCGACAATCCGGAAGACAAGGACATTACGTTTGCGGACCATGGACTGGAGCTGAAAGACCTAGTGGGGTTGGATTATAACGATCCGAAATGGGCCCAATTGCTGGAACAGCTCTCCATCGATGAAATGGCCCAGTTGATCGGATTTGGCGGATATGCGACGCAAGCCATCGAGTCGATCAAGAAACCGGCCACCACGGATCTGGACGGTCCGGCGGGCGTCAACGCGCTCTTGACCGGGATCAACGGCGTACAGTTTATGAGCGAAGTGGTCCTTGCATCGACATGGAACGTGGACCTTGCGCACAAAATGGGCGAGTACATGGCGAACGAAGCGATTGTTTACGGGGTTAGCGGATTGTACGCGCCGGCCATGAACATTCACCGGACACCGTTCTCGGGCCGAAACTTTGAGTATTATTCGGAAGACGCCCTGCTTTCGGGCAAAATGGGGGCGGCCGCCGTACAAGGGGCCTTTACCAAAGGCGTATATTCCTACATCAAGCACTATGCCTTGAACGACCAAGAGACCAACCGGGATGGGGTTGCGGTCTGGTCGAATGAACAAGCCATTCGCGAATTGTACTTGAAGCCTTTTGAAATTTCCGTCAAGGAAGGGAAGTCCACCGCGGTCATGTCCTCCTTTAACCGGCTCGGAACGACTTGGGCGGGCGCGCACTATGGACTGCTCACAACCGTACTGCGCGACGAATGGGGCTTTAAAGGCATGGTCATCACGGACTGGGATCTGTTCCCGCATATGGATACGGACCGGGCGATTCGCGCGGGTAACGACCTGATGCTGACGACGATCGGGGAGAAGCCATCGAAGTTGAGCACGGACACCAATACCGGCAAACAGGCGATGAGAAAAGCGAGCCACAACATTCTGTATACCGTGGCGAACAGCAACGCTTTCGAGATCAATGTGACGCCATATCCGTTCTGGGTGCTGGCCCTCGGTATCGGAAACCTCGTTCTTCTGGCCTTGCTGACACTCGGGTTCTACAAAGTGACGCATAAGAGAAGAAAGGTGAAACAGGCAGCGGCCGAGACGGAGACACTGTAAGTCCAAAAATAAACAGAAAATGCTTTGGCGGTAGCCTGTGAGGCTACCGCTCAAAAGCTAAATGGGGTATCGGGAGATGAAACACAAATACTTGATAGAGCAAATGACGTTGGAGGAGAAGGCGTCTCTCATGTCGGGCAAGGATTTCTGGCAGTCCCAGGATATTCCGCGGCTCGGCATCAACAGTATGTTTCTGGCTGACGGGCCGCACGGAATCCGCAAGCAAGCGGCCGCGGCGGATCACCTCGGCCTGAATCCCAGCATTCCGGCTACCTGCTTTCCGACGGCGGCGGCCGTTGCGAACAGCTGGAACGTAGAGCTGGGAAGGAAGATCGGCGATTATCTGGGCAAGGAGGCGGTCGCCCAGAAAGTAAACGTCCTGCTCGGCCCGGGCGTTAACATGAAGCGGGATCCGTTGTGCGGCAGAAATTTCGAATATTTCAGCGAGGATCCGTATCATGCCGGGAAAATGGCGGCGGCCTATATTCAAGGCATCCAAACGCACGGCATTTCCGCGTGCGTTAAGCATTTTGCCGTAAACAACCAGGAAGAGCGGCGGATGTCCATCGATACGATCGTGGATGAGCGAACGCTGCGGGAAATTTACTTGACCGCATTCGAAATCGCCGTGAAGGAAGGCGGGACCCAAACGGTCATGTCCTCCTACAACATGTTAAACGGCGAATATACGAATGAGCATCTTCATTTGATGCGGGAGATCCTGCGCGAGGAATGGAACTTCGACGGTGTGGTCGTGACGGACTGGGGCGGAAGCAATGACCGCGTTGCCGGTTTGCTGGCCGGCAATGAACTGGAAATGCCGACGACCGGTGGAGAGACCAACGAAGAGATCATTCAAGCGATCAAGAGCGGAAAAATCAAGGAAGACGTGTTGGATGAATGCGTGGACCGGCTGCTGAACCTGATTTTTAAGACCGAAGAGGTATTCAAAGGGGCCGAGCCACAGCCAATTGATGTCGACCTGCATCATCGGGCGGCTCAGGAAGCGGCGGAAGAATCCATCGTGCTGCTGAAAAATGAGGATGGCATCCTGCCGCTGAAGCCGGGCGTCAAAGCGGCGATCATCGGGGATTTTGCCCAGGAAGCCAGATATCAGGGAGCCGGCTCTTCGATCGTCAATCCCACTCGGTTGGATCATACGCTGGACTGCTTGCAGGAATTCGGCATCGTCAGCCTGGGGTATGAACCGGGTTTTGAACGGTACGGCAAAAAGAACCGGAAGAAACTCGAAAGAGCCTGCGCGCTCGCGGAGAAGGCGGAGGTGGTCCTGCTCTACCTCGGTCTGGACGAAGCGACGGAAGCGGAAGGTCTGGACAGACAGAACATGAAGATCCCGGATAATCAGATCGAGCTTTTGCACGCTTTGCAGCAAGTCAACCCGAATATCGTGGTGGTCCTGTCCTGCGGCGCCGCGGTCGAAATGCCATGGATCGGCAAGGTAAAAGGACTGGTTCACGCTTATCTCAGCGGTCAAGCCGGAGCCAAGGCGATCCTGCGTGTTTTGACGGGCGAAGTGAATCCTTCCGGGAAGCTGGCGGAGACCTATCCGCTCCGGTACGAGGATACGCCGGCCTGCCACCAATTTCCGGGTAAGGAAGTCAGCGTGGAGTATAGAGAAGGTCTGTACATGGGCTATCGTTACTACGATTCGGCGAATGTAGAGGTTCTTTTTCCGTTTGGATACGGACTAAGCTACACCACCTATGAGTACTCCGAGATCCGGGTAGATCGGAACGGCGTCACCTTCAACATCACCAACACCGGAAACCGGGCGGGGATGGAGGTTGCCCAGCTCTATGTCGGATGCGGCGACGGCCAGGTGTTCCGGCCGCGGAAAGAGCTGAAGGGATTCACTAAAGTATTCCTAAACGCGGGCGAGACGCGGACCGTAACGATTCCTTTCGACGACAAAACGTTCCGTTACTTCAATGTAAAAACCAACCGGTGGGAAGTGGAGGAAGCGGACTATCAAATCATGGTCGGGGCCTCCAGCGCGGATATCCGCCTTGCGGCATCCCTTTTTGTGGAAGGGACCGGGGCGCCGGTGCCTTACGATAAGAACGAGCTGCCCTCCTACTATACCGGCCGGGCCAACAAGGTCGGCAAGCAGGAGTTTGAAACGCTGCTCGGGCGCAAGGTGCCGGTGTCGACCTGGGACCGGACGAAGCCGCTGGGCTACAACGATACCATCGCCCAGTGCCAGTATGCCAAAGGCTGGGCCGCGCGGCTCGCTTACCGGCTTATGGTATTCGCCTACTGGTTTCTTCGGAAAATCGGCAAACGGAGCACGGCCAATATCATTATGATGTCCGTCTACCATATGCCGTTTCGGGGAATCGCCAGAATGACCGGCGGCGTTGTAAATATGCCGATGCTCGACGGGATTCTGATGATGGTCAACGGCCGTTTCTTTAAAGGCCTGCGCCATTTTTTGAAGGAAAGAAGCAAGATGCTGAAAGCCGCGAAACAGAAAGAACAGCGTGTTTTGGCAGCGGAGGAGAGATAAGCATGAACAACCCAAAAACGACGCCGGGCCCGCTCGGCTTCTGGGCGAGGTACAAAGAAAAACACCCCAATATTGCTCAGTTTCTGGTATTCTTTATGTTGAGCAACGGAATTACCGTCTTGCAGCTCGTACTTATGCCGGTATTTAAAAGCATGTTTGCCGGGACTTCCCTGGTCCATTCGAGCTTTCAGGTGCTGCAGTTCGGCCATAACTTCGACGGAAGTCCTTATTACGTGTTCGATTATGCCGCAGGCTCGCTTTCTTCCGGCGGCGGTGGCGGTCTGGCCTATTTCCTGGCCGTTCAGATCACGATCGCGATCGCGCAGATTCTCAACTTTTTCGTGCAAAGAAGCATTACGTTCAAATCGAACAGCAATATCTGGAAGGCGGCCTTCTGGTATGTCGTGGCCTATATCGTCATTACGATCGGCGCCGCCGCAGCGCAAGGCTTTTATAAAGCGCCGATTTACAACTTGTTTATGAACACATGGGGGATGGGCTCCGTGGGCGAAACGACCGCGGACGTGATCACGATGATCATCAACAGCGCGATTTCTTTCTGGGTGTTCTTCCCGATTTTCAAAATTATTTTCAAACAAGAATCCGAAAAGTAGAACAGGTAGTGTGAATATATGAAACTATTATCTATTGTTATCCCTTGCTATAATTCGCAGGATTATATGAGATACTGCATCGAATCCCTGCTTCCCGGCGGAGACCGTGTCGAGGTGATTGTCGTGAACGACGGCTCCCGAGACCAAACCGCCGACATCGCCAATGAGTACGCGGAGCGGTATCCCACGATCGTGAAGGCGGTCCATCAGGAAAACGGCGGTCACGGAGCCGCGGTGAATGCGGGAATTCGGCATGCGTCCGGATTGTATTTTAAGGTCGTTGACAGTGATGATTGGGTCGATATTCGCGCGTATCTGAAAATAGTAAAAGCCTTATCCGATCTGGCGAGCCAACATAAAACGGTGGATATGCTGATCAGCAATTTTGTGTACGAAAAAGAAGGCGCGAAGTACAGAAAGATCATGAAATACAACGATGTTCTGCCGGAAGGGAAGGTTTTCACCTGGGACGAAGTCAAGCCCTTCCGGAAAGGGCAGTACATCTTGATGCATTCCGTGATCTACCGGACCCAGTTGTTGCGGGATTGCGGCCTGGAGCTGCCAAAGCATACTTTTTACGTCGATAATTTGTTTGTGTATACGCCGCTTGAGCATGTGAAGACGATGTACTATCTCAATGTGGATTTCTACCGGTATTATATCGGCCGGGAAGACCAGTCCGTGCAGGAAAGCATCATGATTAAGAGAATCGATCAGCAGTTGAAAGTGAACAAGCTGATGATCGAGCAGGTGGAACTCGAGCGGATCCAGAACGAGAATCTTCGCCGTTATATGCTCAAGCATCTGGAGATTGTAACGGTCGTATCGGTCATTCTGCTGATCCGTTCGGGCACGGTCGAAAATTTGCAAAAGCGAAAAGAGCTGTGGAAGTATATCAAGGAGAAGGATGTAAGACTCTACCGCCATCTGAAATACGGCATTATGGGCGGACTGATCAGCTTGCCGGGGCGCGCGGGGCGCAGCATTTCCGTCGGAGCTTACAAAATATCGCAAAGATTGGTAGGGTTCAATTAACCCTAGCGGAAGCAGGAGCCGAATGAGGTTTCCTGCTTCTTTATATTAGATTGTCCCCGAAATCTATAGTAGAATGTTCTATACGCGGTCATCCTTGAACTTACCGCCTAGACCATAAAAGAGGAATAGAGATGAAGTATAAAGAACTCATTGCGAGCATGACCTTGGAAGAGAAAGCGTCCTTGATGTCGGGGAAGGATTTTTGGCAGTCCCAGGATATCGAGCGTCTGGGGATTCCCAGCATGTTTCTTGCCGATGGACCGCATGGAATCCGAAAACAAGCTGTGGCGGCGGATAAATTGGGGCTGAATGCCGGTGTGCCCGCGACCTGTTTTCCTACGGCGGCCACGGTGGCCAATAGCTGGAATCCGGAGCTCGGAGAAAAGGTCGGGGAGTATCTCGGAGAAGAAGCCATTACCCAGAAAGTAAACGTATTGCTCGGACCTGGCGTGAATATGAAGCGGAACCCGCTGTGCGGCAGAAACTTCGAGTATTTCAGCGAAGATCCTTACCTGGCGGGGAAAATGGCGGCAAGCTATATCAGGGGCATCCAGTCCCAGGGCATTTCCGCTTGCGTGAAGCATTTTGCCGTCAACAACCAGGAGCAAAGACGGATGTCGATCGACGCGATCGTCGATGAGCGGACGCTGCGGGAGATCTACCTGACGGCGTTCGAAATTGCCGTGAAAGAGGGCAAGACCAAATCGATCATGTCTTCCTATAACAAGCTGAACGGAACTTACACCAACGAAAGTCTGCATTTGATGCGAGACATTTTGCGCGGGGAGTGGGGCTATCAGGGGACGGTCATCACGGATTGGGGCGGGAGCAACGACCGGGTGGCCGGGCTGCTGGCCGGCAACGAACTGGAAATGCCGACGACGGGAGGGGAGACGGACCGGGACATCGTCCTTGCCGTCCGCGGCGGGGAACTTCCGGAAGAAGTGCTGGATGAATGTGTGGACCGGCTGCTGGATCTGATTTTTACGACAGAGGCCGTTTACCGCAGACCGCATATCGATTTCAATGTGGAGCATCACCACCGCGTGTCCCAGAAGGTCGCGGAAGAGTCGATCGTACTGCTTAAGAACGAGGACGGCATTCTCCCGCTCAAGTTCGGCAAAAAGGTGGCGGTGATCGGGGAGTTCGCCCAGCACGCCAGATACCAGGGGGCGGGTTCCTCCATCGTCAATCCCACGATTCTCGACCATACGATGGACTGTTTCGAGGAATCGGGCATTATCAGCATCGGTTATGAGCAAGGGTTCGAACGTTACGGAAAGAAAAATCCGAAGAAAATCGAAAAAGCCTGCGCCTTGGCCGCGAAGGCAGACGTCATCCTGCTGTACATCGGCCTGGATGAAGTGACGGAAGCCGACGGGCTGGACCGGCAAAATATGCGGATCCCGGACAACCAGATCGATTTGCTGGACGCCCTGTACCGGGTCAATCCCAACATCGTAGCCATCCTGTCCTGCGGCTCCGCCGTCGAAATGCCCTGGATCGGCAAAGTGAAAGGCTTGCTCCATGGGTATTTGGGAGGACAGGCCGGGGCTCGGGCCATCCTGCGGGTTCTCTCGGGCGACGTGAATCCCTCGGGGAAATTGGCGGAAACGTACCCGCTTCATTACGAGGATACGCCGTCGGCTCCTTATTTCCCCGGCAATGAAGTCACCGCGGAATACAGGGAAAGCATCTATATCGGCTACAGGTATTTCGATACGGCGCAGGTGGACGTGCTGTTTCCGTTCGGATACGGGCTCAGCTACACCACGTTCGAATATTCGGATATCCGGGTGAACCGGGACGGCGTCACCTTCCGATTGGCCAATTCGGGGTCTACGGCCGGGATGGAAGTGGCTCAGCTTTACGTCGGCTGCAAGTCGCGGGAGATCTTTAGACCGGCAAAAGAGTTGAAGGGATTTGCCAAAGTGTTTATCAACGCGGGAGAGTCCAAAACGGTCACGATCCCTTTCGATGACAAAACCTTCCGGTATTTCAACGTAAAGACCGACTCCTGGGAGGTCGAGGCGGCGGAATACCGCATTATGATCGGAGCCTCCAGCGCGGATATCCGGTTGGAGGACACGCTTTTCGTGGAAGGAACGGGAGCGCCATTGCCCTACGATAAAGACAAGCTTCCTTCCTATTACTCGGGGAACGTGCGGCAGGTCGGCGCCGTGGAATTCGAACAGCTGATCGGCCGTCCCCTGCCGGTGGCCGATTGGGATCGGTCCCGACCGCTCGGCTACAACGACACGATTGAGCAGTGCCAATATGCCAAGGGGGCGATCGCCAGACTGGCTTACCATGGCATCGTGTTTGCCCATTGGTTTTTACGAAAAATCGGCAAGCGAAGCGCGGCGAATCTGATCATGATGTCTATCTATCATCTCCCGTTCCGCGGCATTGCCCGAATGACGGGCGGTGCCGTGAACATGCCGATGGTGGACGGCCTTCTGATGATGGCCAACGGCCGCTTCTTTAAAGGCTTGCGCCACTTTTTGAAGCAGAGGCGGTTAAAGCGGAGGGCGGAAAGAGCTTAGCGGGGATTCCTGCTAAGCCCTCGCTTCGTAGACTCGGTATTGTGCCAGCGCCGGTCTACCCATGAGTTAATAGAAGTGATATAGCGGGCTTTCGGAAACGTTATCTCGGTGGTGAACTCCGCCCAAGTAACGAACTGAAAGTCCGTTTTTATGCTGCCGCCTCCGGCAAAAGACCAAGCCGAAGGTGGGGAGGGGGCGAGCATTGCGTTTGATGCTGGCCGGTGGGTAGCGATGGGGAAAAGGGAGTCCGCGGCGTGCAGTCGTGTAAACGGCGACCCTTCCAGATGCTAGGGCACCAGATTGTCCCCCTCACTCTGGCTCTTAGGCACCGGATGTAGGGCCCGGTACTTGGTCAGGATTGAAGGCCCGGCACTTGGTTCGGGATTGAAGACCAAGGCCATTGTGGCCGGGCCGAAATTCTAACGGAAGCCATAGCCGCTATTTCGTCCATTTGAGGCGATTGCAAATTCTAACGGACGCAATAGCTGCTATTTCCGTAAAATGGGGTCATTTGGGCGGGAAACTGAACAAATAGGCGCTACCATTTCCGTTAGAATTCCAAAAGTGCGGATTTTTGCGAAATAGCAGCTATTATGTCCGTTAGAGTTAGCGATGCTGCGTCCGTTAGCTCTAGCTATGTCAGCTAGAGCTGGTTGTGTCCGTTAGAAAGAGTGGTGTCAGCTAGAGCTATTATGTCCGTTAAAGTTAGCTAGGTCTGTAGAGTCAGCTGAGTCCGTTAAAGTAGCTGAACCAGCGCCCGGCGTGCAGTTCGCGTTAGATCCAATGTGCGGCGTTGTCCACAGTGTGTGTGGTGTGTGCGGCGTGTGCGGCGTGGTCCGCGGTGTGTGCGCAGTGTATCGTGTATTCGAGCAGTCGTGCAGTTGAGAGTCGTGCGAATCGGACCGATTCGATTCTAGGGCCCCGGATTGCAGCCCCTGCACTTGGTTGGGGATCGAAGGCCAAAGCCATTGGCGCAGCCGAAATTCTAACGGAAGCCATAGCCGCTATTTCGTCCATTTGAGGCGATTGCAAATTCTAACGGACGCAGTAGCCGCTATTTCCGTAAAATGAGGTCATTTGGGCGGGAAACTGAACAAATAGGCGCTACCATTTCCGTTAGAATTCCAAAAGTGCGGATTTTTGCGAAATAGCAGCTATTATGTCCGTTAGAGTTAGCGATGCTGCGTCCGTTAGCTCTAGCTATGTCAGCTAGAGCTGGTTGTGTCCGTTAGAAAGAGTGGTGTCAGCTAGAGCTATTATGTCCGTTAAAGTTAGCTAGGTCTGTAGAGTCAGCTGAGTTCGTTAAAGTAGCTGAACCAGCGCCCGGCGTGCAGTTCGCGTTAGATCCAATGTGCGGCGTTGTCCACAGTGTCCGCGGTGTGCGCAGTGTGTCGTGTAGATCGGCCGATCCGACTCAAAGGATTCGGATTGTAGCCCCGGCTCCTGGTTCGGGATTGAAGGGAAAGCCAAGGCCATTGGCCGGGCCGAAATTCTAACGGAAGCCATAGCCGCTATTTTGTCCATTTGGGACAATTGCAAATTCTAACGGACGCAGTAGCCGCTATTTCCGTAAAATGAGGTCATTTTGGTGGGAAAGTCAACAAATAGGCGCTAATATGTCCGTTAGAGTTAGCGATGGCCCCGGCTCAGCTCTAAGGCTCCGGATCCTAAGCCATAGTCATTAACCCCGGGCTGCTAACTCCGGCTAAGGCCCGGGGCCGGTGTTCTCGGCCAGTAATCGCCGTCAAACATTTGGTTAAACCTCTGATGGTACGAAGGGGTTCACCGTCCGCCCGGGGAACATGGTCCCGGGAGGCCGGCATCCGCAAAAAAAGGGGGGGGAGGTTAGCCTTTCTCGATCAGTTCCAGCTTCTCAAGAATACGGAGCGTCGTCATGGCCGACATGCGGACGGACAGCTCGATGCTGGCCTTGGAAATGCCATCGGCTTCGAGGGCTTCCCGGTTCGCTGCGGTTACTTCATTGATTACTTCATCCACAAGCTTATGTACGATCGCTTTGTCCATGATCACACCTCCTTTCTCCTGCAATTTCCTGCTAAATTCCTATAAAAATAATCTATCGAGGATAGTTCGGCCTGCGACGGTAACGGAGTCTACGAGAACTACGAGAACTACGAGAACTACGAGAACTACGAGAACTACGAGAACTACGAGAACTACGAGAACTACGAGATCTGCGAGATCTTGAGAACTACGAGATCTTGAGATCTACAAGGTCTACGAGGTCTACGAGGTCTACGAGATCTACGAGGTCTACGAGATCTACGAGATCTACGAGGTCTTAAGATCTACGAGGCTTCGAAGTCTACGGAGCCTACGAGGTCTAGGATGTTTACGAAGTCTACGAAGTTTACGGTGCCGCTGCGGTCTCCCTCTTATTATATTTATCGGATGGTCCGCTGAATGTGTTCAGTTTCTGTGATAAAATAATCGGAAATTGACTTTTCCGGCAGAGGTCCTCAACCGCTTTCGCAACCACTTCGCAACTACTCCACAACTATTCCACAACTTATAGTTTGGGTTTATGGCTTTTCCGTGGTATTATGAGATTGACCTAACGGAACCTAACAAAAGGCGAAATCCAAGTAGTCTAGTTAAGATGAAGCGATTTCGATAAAATTTGCATTCAAGTAGGTAGATACGATGAAAAAGGTAACCATCCAGGAAATCGCGGACTTCTCCGGGGTTTCCAAGTTTGCGGTCTCCCGGGCGCTCTCGGGAAAACCGGGAGTCAGCGCGCAGACGAGAGAAATGATTCTAAAGGCGGCGGGGCAGCTCGGCTACTTCAAAGACGGAGGCAAATCAAGCGCCTCCGCAGCCTCCCCTGCCTCCGCTTGGAATCTGTCTGCGGACGGGGAGGGAGTAGCCCGGGTCGGCGCGATCCTGGTGCTTTTCCCGAATGTGCGCTATCAGAACACGGATTCTTTATACTGGGGGCCGGTATTCAACGGGATTTCCGCCCGCCTGAATCAGATAGGCGCGGACATTCTGACGCTGACGGAACCGTCGGGGGATTCGATGTTCTCGCTGCTTAATCCGAAGGCGATCGGCGGGATTCTGACGATCGGCTCCGTGTCCACGCAAATTTTGCTTGAGATCCAGAGGCTCGACATCCCCGTCGTGATGGTCGACCATCACGACCCGGCGTTTCAAAGCGACTCGGTATTTACGGACAATTTGTCCGCGATGCGCGAAATGATGATCAAACTGATCAGCAAAGGGTACCGCAACTTTCAGTTTGTCGGACAAATCGGGGATGCGCCTAGCTTTTACGAGCGCTGGCTGGGATTCCGTTCCGTGCTGGAGGATTATAAGCTGGGGCAACGGCAGATTCCCGAATTGATCGGGCCGGAGATCGCCAACATTCACGACACGGTCCCGAGGGTAATCGCAAAGCATCCGCTCCCCGAGGTGTTCGTATGCAACAACGACACGACGGCTCAGTTCGCTATGGAGTCGCTGCAAAGGCAGGGAATCGAGGTTCCCGGCGACGTTCAATTTACGGGGTTTGACAATACCGATCCCGAGCTGCCGCTCCTCGCTACCGTGGATGTGAATAAGGAACTGCTGGGGATGAGGGCTGTGGACAAGCTGGTATGGCGGATGGCCAACCCGTACTCCAACCCGGAGAAGCTTCTGATCCAGGCCGAGGTCGTGCTGAGGGAGAAAACCCAGAAAGAACCGGAACTTTAGAGACAGGTGAGACAGGCTGTTAGTATAAAAACCCTGGCAATGTGCGCATTGCAGGGTTTTTTTGTGTCCGGCTAGTATAAGTTAGCATAAAAATGTAAACGTTAGCATAATTTTATTGACGTGGTTTATAGATAGAGGTATATTATTTGGCAAATAGCAATAACAAGGAGTGGTGATAATTTTAATTTTGTTATGTCTAGTTATCTATACTGTTAGCTAAACTATGCAAAACAAACAAAACAAAGGTACTGAGCGTGGGGAAGGATCAAGAAGAAATCACAAGCGGGGTTCCATGCAAGACAAGGTCTATAGAACAATGGGGAGGTTTCAACCATGAGAAAAATGAAAGGGCTTTCTTTGATTTTGTTCTGTTTGATTTTTCTGCTTTCCGCCTGTGGCGGCGGTAACAATGCGGCCGGAAACACACCGCCGCCCGCTCCGGAAACGGGCAACAAGGCCCCGGAAAATACGGCCGAATCCGAGCCGCCTGCCGCCGAGGAGCCTGCCGTCGACTTGGGCGGCCGCGTGATCAAAGTCGCGGCCTGGTGGGACTTGAAGCCGGCAGGGGCCACCGCCGGTGAGAAAGCGCGCCTCGAAAAAATCGCCGAAGTCGAGAAGAAGTACAACTGCAAAATCGAATTCGTCAACGTCCCTTTTGAGGAATATATGAATAAATTTACGACGAGCGTCCTGGCCGGCGAGCCGTTCGCCGATATCGTCCAATTGGAATATAAGTCCGCGCTGCCCGCGATTTTGAAGGGGCAGCTGCTTCCGATCAGCGAATTTACGACCGAGAAGAACAACATCAACAACAAGGCCGACTTGATGATCAAATCTCCGGCCTTGGGGGGCGGGGAGTACGCCTTCGACAACCCCGGCACGATCGCGCTGGGCATTCATTACAATCGCGATATTTTTAAGAAGCTCGGGCTTCCGGATCTGCAGGAGCTATATAACAAGGGAGAGTGGAACTGGGATAAATTTCTGGAGATTGCGAAGCAAGCAACGAAAGACACGGATAACGACGGCAAGACGGATGTATGGGGCTTTTCCGGCTGGGCGATCGATGCGGTGAAGCATTTTACGGCGGCCAATGGGGGCAAAATCGTCGATGACGAGAACGGCAAGGAAATGCTGTCCGACCCGCGCACGATCGAAGCGGCCGAATTCGTGAACCGCTTGTACAACGTCGATAAGGTCGTGCGGGTAAAATCCGGCAACAAAACAAACTGGGAGGAAACGAACACCTTCCTGGACGGCAATGTGGCGATGTTTGTCGCGGCGGAATGGCAGTTGAAGGACCTGACCTTCGAGGTCGGCGTAGTGCCGATTCCGAACGGGCCGCAGGGCTCACCGAAGCAGACCTACGCCTTTACGGCGGCGGCCGCCAAGTTCATTCCGAAAGGCGTGAAAGATCCGGCCATCGTCTACCAAATCTACGAAGAGACTTTCGATATCCCGCCTACCGAGGAATATCCCGGCCAGGATTATATGGAGAGCATTTACGCCAATCAGGAGGACATCGATATGATCCGCGAGCATATCTCGGGAACCGGAGTCATTACCGTGGATGAGGCGTATCCGAACTATCCTACGGGTGCTTTTGTCGAAGATATTATCGTGAAAAATCAATCCGTAGCCGCCACAGCGGAAAAATACAAACAGCAGGCGCAAGCCGCCGTCGACAAGCTGGGCAAATAGGCGGCCAAGACAGTACCAAATGCTAGTACCGCATGCCTGAATAGCAAGGGAGGGAAGGGACGTGTACGGGCTGCCGCGTCCCTTTCCTGTTCCACACCCGGGTGCGAGGAGGATGGACATTGACAGGGATACGAAAACTGAGCAAGGGATGGGGCTGGCTGCTGGTCACGGCGGCCGCGATCGTGCTGGTCGTTTGGCTCGCGGGGGGATTTGCCGGGGGCGACGGTTCGGCGAGATCCGGCAAGACCGCAACCGCGACGCGGCTTCCGGATATCAAGCTGGTGGCGGGGGGAAAAGAAAGCTCCTCCAGCCCCGCCTATGACGATTATTTAGCCGGGTACAAGAACGCCGCCCGCCCGGAAGCGGAAATCGTCATTCCCGCCGCGGATTATGCCCGCGCCGGGAATGCGGAGGTCCGGAAGCTCCGCGACTATGAGGGCCAGGAGGGGCTCTCCGTTTACACCGGGGAAAAAGGAGAGGTCGAATGGAAGGTCCGGGTGGAGGAAGCGGGCCTTTACAATTTGTCGCTGCTTTACTATCCGGTGGAAGGCAAAAGCTCTTCCATCGAGCGGTCTTTAAAGATCGATGGCCGCTTCCCCTTTGAGGAGGCGGGGTATTTGCAATTTGACCGGATCTGGGACAACGCGAAGCCGGAAATCGAGCGCGATAACCAGGGCAATGAGCTGAGGCCGAAGCAGGTCGAACGGCCGGCCTGGCGGGAGACGGTGTTCAAGGATTCCGACGGATACGTGACGGAGCCGTTCCGGTTTTATTTTGACAAGGGGGAACACACGCTGACGCTGACCGCATCCCGGGAGCCGATGGTGATTCACCGTCTGAAGCTGTTTCAGCAGCCGGAGGCCTTGCCGTATGAGCAGGTGAAGGCCCGGTACGAAGCGGAGGGCGGCGTTCGGGAAACCGCCGGGCACATGATCGTTGTCCAGGCGGAGCAGGCCGTCGCCAAATCGTCGCCGACGCTGTATCCGCTCAGCGAGCGGTCGAGTCCGGGCGTCACCCCGTACAGCGCTTCGAAGGTAAGGATCAATACGATCGGGGGCTACAATTGGCGGCTGCCGGGGCAATGGCTGGAATGGGAAGTCGAGGTTCCCGAGACCGGACTGTACCATATCGGCTTCCGCTCCAAACAAAACTTCGTGCGCGGGATCTATGCGACCCGCCGGCTAACGATTGACGGACAAGTACCGTTCGCGGAAATGAACCGGGCCGCTTTTCGTTATGACAGCGGTTACAGAGTCGATGTGATGGGCGGGGACGACCCGTACCTGTTCAAGCTGGACAAAGGCAAGCATGTGCTGCGCCTGGAGGCCAGCCTCGGCGAATTCGCTCCGCTGCTGCGGCAGGTGGAGGCGAGCCTGCTCAACCTGAACGCCATGTACCGCAAGGTTCTGATGATCACCGGCACCAAGCCGGATGAATTCCGGGATTACCGCGTCGAGCAGCGGATTCCCGAACTGCTGGAGGTGTTCCGGACGGAAAGCGAACGCCTGCGCGCGGTCAGCGCGCGGCTGGTGGAACTGTCCGGGCAATCCGGCGACCAGGAAGCGCTGCTTAAAACGATGGCCCTCCAGTTGGAAGAGATGGTGGAGGAGCCGGAGACGATCCCGCGGCGGCTGGAAACGTACAAGACGAACACCGGGGGGCTCGGCACCTGGCTGCAGCAGGCCAGGGAGCAGCCGCTGATGATCGACGAGATTTACGTCGCCTCCCCCGACAAGAAGCTGCCGGACGGCGGACTCGGGGCGGGGGACAAAATCGTGCACGAATTGTCGACGTTCGCTTCTTCGTTCTTTATCGATTACAACCGGATCGGCAACGTGGCCGAAGAGAAGGACCAGCGGACCGTAACGGTTTGGATCGGCAGCGGCCGGGATCAGGCGAACGCGATCAAAGCGATGATCGACGAAACCTTTACGCCGCAGACCGGCATCAACGTCAATCTGAAGCTGGTCAACATGGGGACCATTCTCCCCGCCACGCTGGCCGGACAGGGTCCGGACGTGGCGATGCAGATCGGCAACGACCTGCCGGTGAATTTCGCCATGCGGAGCGCGGCCGCGGACCTGACGCAGTTCAGCGACTATGAAGAGGTCGCCGCAAGGTTCCGGGAGAGCGCCATCGTCCCTTACAAGTATCGCGACGGCGTCTTCGCGCTGCCGGAAACGCAGACGTTCAACATGCTCTTTTACCGAAAGGACGTCCTGGCCGAGCTGGGCCTAAAGGTCCCCGAGACCTGGGATGACGTCGCCGCCCTGTTGGCCGTCCTGAACAAGAACCATATGGGCTTCGGTCTGCCTGTCGTCACCCAGGCGCCGAACCAGTGGACGACGCTGCCGCCGAACTCGATGTACGCCACTTTGCTGATGCAGAACGGCGGTCAGTTTTACCGCGATGCCGACACGGAATCGGATCTCGATTCCAAGACGGGGATCGAGTCGTTCAAGCAGTGGACGGAATACTACACGGACTACAAGCTGGAGCGGGAATACGATTTCGCCAACCGCTTCCGGACCGGGCAAATGCCGATCGGTATCGCCGACTACACCACCTATAACCAGCTTGCCGTTTTCGCTCCGGAAATTCGCGGGCTGTGGGGCTTCGCGCCGGTGCCCGGCACCAAGCGGGAGGACGGAAGCCTCGATCGCACCGTTCCCGCGGGCGGAAGCGGTGTGCTGATGCTGGAGAGCGCCGCGGACAAGGAGGCGGCCTGGGCATTTATGAAATGGTGGACGAGTGACGAAACGCAAACGAGCTACGGCCGCGAAATGGAAGGCCTGATGGGGGCGGCCGCCCGCTATCCGACCGCCAATATCAAGGCTTTGGAACAGCTGCCTTGGCCGGTGGAAGATTTCGAAAGCCTGGAGGAGCAGTTCCGCTGGGTCGAAGGCATTCCGGAGGTTCCCGGCGGCTACGCCACGGGAAGGCATCTGTTCAACGCGTTTTACCGGTCGGTCATCGGCGGCATCGAACCGCGGGAAGCGATCATGGATTCGGTGCAGTACATCCACGATGAAATCCGCAACAAGCAGAAGGAATTCGGCGGGCTGCGGGAGTAGGGGGGGAATCGACATGCTTAGTTCGTGGTGGGCCTTGAAATGGCGGGAGATGAAGGCCAGTAAGCACTCCTATATTTTGCTGGCCCCTTATATGATTTTGTTCATGCTGTTTACGGTGCTGCCGGTCCTCATCTCCATCGTGCTCAGTTTTACCTATTTCAACATGCTGGAGTTTCCCCGGTTCGTCGGGTGGGACAATTATACCCGGTTGTTCCTGGAGGACGATATATTTCTGACCGCGATGAAAAATACTCTGCTGTTTGCGGCGGTCACCGGACCGGTCAGCTACTTGGCCTGCTTTATCTTTGCCTGGATCATCAATGAACTCGGTCCGAAGATGCGGGCGTTCATGACGCTGGTCTTTTACGCGCCTTCGATATCCGGGAACGTGTATTTTATCTGGCTGATCATTTTTTCGGGAGACCGGTACGGCATCGTCAACGGGTTTCTGATCAAACTCGGCCTGATTTTGGAGCCGATTCAATGGCTCAAGACGGAAAGCTACATCATGCCGATCATCATTCTCGTTCAGCTTTGGCTCAGCTTGGGGACCGGGTTTCTGGCGTTTATCGCCGGGCTGCAGACGGTCGACAAAACGCTGTACGAAGCCGGCGCCGTGGACGGCATCCGCAACCGCTGGCAGGAATTGTGGTTCATCACGCTGCCGTCCATGCGGCCACAGTTGATGTTCGGAGCGGTCATCCAGTTGACCACCTCGTTTGCCGTCGCCGACGTGTCGATTGCGCTGGCCGGGTTTCCGAGCGTCAATTACGCGGCCGAAACGATCGTCACTCACCTGATCGACTACGGGACGACGCGGTTCGAGATGGGCTTTGCTTCGGCGATCGCCACCGTCCTGTTCGTCCTGATGGTCGGCACGAACCTGATCGTCCAGAAACTTTTGCACAAGGTGGGTGAGTAAACGTGAAGGCTGAAACAACAACCAGGATGCCCGGCACCGGACTGGGGAACGACGGCGGACGTCCCGTGAAGCTCAAGCTGAAGCTCCGCGCCGGAAAAAAACGGGTAAACCGTTCGTTCGCCGGCACCTTTTTTCTATTCCTGATGCTGGCGGCGTTCGGCGCGTTCATGGCGCTCCCGCTTGTGTACGCGATCAACAACGCGTTCAAACCGCTGGATGAAATCTTTCTGTTTCCGCCGACGCTGTTTGTCCGCAATCCGACATGGAACAATTTCCTGGATCTGATGAACCTGCTCGGCCAATCGTGGGTCCCGTTCTCCCGCTACATCTTCAATACGGTGTTTATTACGGGGATGGGGATCGTCGGCCATGTCATTCTGGCGTCGGCGGCGGCTTATCCGCTGGCGAAGCACAAGTTCCCGGGCAAGTCGCTGCTGTTCACGACGGTCGTACTGTCGCTCATGTTTACGCCGGTCGTGACGCAGACGCCGAACTATATGATCCTGTCCTGGCTCGGCATGGTCGATACGTATTGGGCGGTCATTATTCCGGCTTTCGCCTACTCGCTCGGGCTTTACCTGATGAAACAGTTCATGGAGCAGATTCCGGACGCGCTGCTGGAGGCGGCGAAGATCGACGGGGCCAGCGAGTACCGCATCTTCTGGTCGATCGTGATGCCGAACGTCAAGCCGGCCTGGCTGACGCTGATCATTCTGCTCTTCCAGATGCTGTGGGGAAGCGACGGGAACGGGTTTATCTACAGCGAGCAGCTCAAGACGCTTCATTACGCGGCCAATCAGATCATTCTGGGCGGGATTGCCCGGGCCGGGGCTGGGGCGGCGGTAGCCCTTATCCTCATGAGCGTTCCGATCACGCTGTTCCTGTTCTCGCAAAGCCGGATTATCGAAACCATGGCCACTTCGGGCATGAAAGACTAGGAGGGAGCCCATGACAGCAAAAAAATGGATCGTTTCGGCCCTCATCGCGGCACTCCTGCTTCCTTCCGGCGAGATTTACGGTTCGTCGCCCCAAGCGGCGGACTTCGCTTCCCCGGCGGCGCCGGCGTCCGAACCCGCTCCGGCACCGTATGAGAGCTACAACTACAATTACTGGGAGGAAGCGACGCCGATGCCGGCCGCCTATCTGCCGGGCCGGTCGATTACCGGCAAGGAGCTGGGCGTCGGCGATTTCGTGGAGCCGGCGGATCTGCATATTTCGGAATCCGGGCTGCTGTACGTGCTGGATTCCGGCAACCAGCGGATCGTGCGGATCGACGGAGATCTGAATGAGGCCGAGGTGATTTCCTCCTTCGACAATGAAGGCAAGCCGGACGGATTCGCCAATCCGTCGGGGATTTTCACGGACGCCGAGGAACGGATTTACGTGGCGGACACGGATCACCGGCGTGTCGTGGTGCTGAGTCCCGAAGGGAAGCTGATCCGCATCATTCAAAATCCGCAGTCGGAGGTGCTGCCGCAGGGATTCCAATTCGTACCGCTCAAGGTGACGGTCGATGAAGCGGGTCGGGTATTTGTGGTCGCCCGCGGGGTCTACGAAGGCATTATGCAATTCGACGAGCAAGGGGATTTCATCGGATATATCGGAACGATCAAGGTGAAACGCAATTATATCGATTATTTCTGGCGGCTGGTCTCCACGAAGGCGCAGATGGCGCAGATGGCGCTATTTATCCCGACCGAGTTTTCCAATCTGGATATCGATCACAAAGGCTTTGTTTACGCGACCAATATCGACGTCGGATCGAAGGAGCCGATCAAGCGCCTGAACCCGTCCGGCGAGGACGTGCTGAAGCGGTTCGGCTATTACGACGTGGCCGGGGATATCTATTATCGCAGGACGACCGGCCCTTCCAAATTCGTGGACATCAAAGTGCTGGGCGACGGGATGTACAGTGCGCTGGATTCGACGCAGGGGCGGGTGTTCACGTATGACGAAAACGGCAACCTGCTCTACATCTACGGAGGACGCGGCAATCAGCTCGGCCTGTTCAAGACGCCGGTCGCCGTCGAGCGGATGGGGGAGCGCCAGTTTGTCCTGGATCGGGGAAAAGGAAGCGTCGTGATGTTCGAACCGACGGAGTTCGGCCTGAACGTCAACGCCGCGGTCCGCCTGCATTACCGGGGAGAGGATGCCGAGGCGGAAGCCTACTGGAACCGGGTGCTCGAATTGAACGGCAATTATGACATCGCGTATATCGGAATCGGCAAGGCCCGGCTGATGCGCAAACAGAACAAGGAAGCGCTCGAGTATTTCAAACTCGGGATGGACCGCAAAAATTATTCGGTCGCCTATAAAAGGTACCGCAGAGAGGTTATGAAGGAGCATTTCGGCACGGTGATGTCAGTGCTGCTCACGGCCGCGCTGGCCTTTGCCGCATACAGGATCGCGAGACGCTGGAAGCAAAGGGGGAAAAGAGGCCATGAAGCAGGACTATCTTAAATTTCCGCTCCATGTGATCGTTCATCCGTTCGACGGATTTTGGGATATGAAATACGAACAAAAAGGGAGGCTGCGCGTGGCTCTGGCCATTGTGGCGTTGCTGATCCTGGCGATGATCGTGCAGAAGCAGTTTTCCGGGTTTCTCGTCAACTTTAACGATCCCCGGCGGATGAACAGCCTTAGCGAGATCGTTTTCGTTCTTTTTCCGTTTTTCTTATGGTGTACCGCCAACTGGTCGGTGACGACGCTCATGGGCGGGGAGGGCAAGTTCAGGGATATCGTGATGGCGACCTCGTATGCGCTCGTTCCGATGGTGCTGATCTATCCGCCGATGACGCTCGCGAGCCGGTTTATGGTGCAGGAGGAGACGGCCTTCTACTATCTGCTGAATACGGTGGCCGCCCTTTGGTTCCTCGGGCTGTTGTTCGTCGGAATCATGACCGTGCACCAGTACACCCCTTCCAAAACGGTGTTGACGATGATCCTGACGGTTATTGTGATGGGGATTATCGTCTTTTTGGGCACGCTCATCTTCAGCATGCTGCAGCAAATCTATGAATTCATCGCAAACATCTACCGAGAGCTCATATTTAGGGTGTAGGGGGCGGAAGACGTGAAAAAAAGAAAACGGACGATAACGCTGCTCGCCTGTGCCGTCATTTTGGCAATCGCCGGGGGATTTCTGCTCTTGAACCAGGGGGCGCCCGCTGCCGACCCCGCCGATTACAAGCCGGCGCCGGTGGCGCCCGAGGCCGGCAAGGAGCTGCGCGCGCTCCCGGATGCCGGGTCCGGCGGCGTTCCGGGCATGACCCTGGTGGCCGAAAACGAAGCGCTGGCCCTGTATTATAACGAGCAGACGGCCGAGGTCGCCGCCAAAGACCGCAAGAGCGGGGAAGTCTGGTACAGCAATCCGGCGGGGCGCAATGAGGACGCGATCGCGTCCCCGTTCGAAAAAGAGGTGATGTCCTCCCAGTTCGCCGTCTCGTTTCGCGATGAAATCGGCACTCTGGAGACGTACTGGAGTTATCCCTGGAGCGTGGTCAACCGGAATTTTACGGCGGAAAGCCTGGAGAACGGTCTCCGGGTGACGTACACCTTGGGGGATGTCTCGCTGGGCATCGACGCGCTGCCGAAACGGATTACCAAGGCCCGGCTGGAGGAGAAGGTGCTCAGCAAGCTGGACGAAACGCTGGCCGCTTATGTCGAGGCCCGCTATTATCCGGTCAAGAACGGTGCGGATTTGCTGGAACGGTTGGATGAGCAGGTGAAGAAACCGCTCGTCCTGAAAAAAATGCTGGCCGCCTTCGAGGAGGCCGGGTATACGGCGGAGGACCTAGCCGCGGACAATGAGGCGAGCGGGACAGCCGCCGGGGGCGGCGCGCAAAAGCCGAAGTTTAGCGTGCCGCTGGAGTATCGGCTGGACGGCGACGCTCTCGTCGTGACGGTGCCGCTGGCCCGGGTGACGGAGAGCGAGAAGCACCGGATCAGCAGCATCGACCTGCTGCGCTTCTTCGGCGCGGCGGGCACGAAAGACGACGGCTATATGCTGGTTCCCGACGGGAGCGGCGCTCTGATCCGGCTCAATAATGGGAAAATCAAAGAGGAGCAATACGTCCAGCGGGTGTACGGCGACGATCCGAACGATAACAGCGTGAGCCGGGGGCAAGTGACCCGGAAGGCGGCCATGCCGGTGTACGGTATGAAAGCCGGAGATACGGGGTGGTTTGCGGTGATCGAGGAAGGCGACGCAATCGCCAGCGTCGCCGCGGACGTCAGCGGCAAGCAAAATGCCTACAACTACGTGTTCAGCCGCTTTAGCGTGCGCGGCGAAGACGAACTGGAACTTTATACGGGCGATCAAATTCAGGAAATTCAGCTGCTGAGCGACGAGCTCTACCGGGGAAACCTGACGGTGCGCTACCGGTTCCTGACCGGAGCGGACGCCAGCTATTCGGGGATGGCCCGGATGTACCGGGAGCAGTTGGCGAAGGACGGCAAGCTCCGTCCGCTTGAAGAAGGCGGGAACCTGCCTTTTTACGTGGATGTGCTCGGCAGCATCGATAAACAAAAATCGTTCCTGGGCATCCCTTATGATGCGGTCGTGCCGATGACGAGCTTCGCGGAGGCGGGGAACATGGCGCAGGCGCTCGCGGAGGAGGGCGTCGCCAATGTGCGGATGCGCTACCTCGGCTGGTTCGGCAAGGGGATGCATCATCGGCCGCCGGTCAAGGCGCAGCCGGACCGCGGGCTTGGCGGGAGCGCCGGCCTGAAGAAATTGGCCGCTCAGCTTGCAGAACAAGGCGGAGCCCTCTATCCCGATGTGGCGTTCCAGTACGTGTACCGGGACGACGGGCATTTCAATCCGTCGGCGGACGCGGCCCGGTTCGTGACCCGGGAAATCGCGGAGCTGCATCCTTATGACCGGAACCTGAACCGGCAGGATATGTATTACGGGACGTATTATCTTTTGTCCCCCGCGAAGCTGCCTTATTACGTAGATAAATTCGCCGACAGTTACGGCAAATACGGCGTGAGCAGGTTGTCGCTGCGCGATCTCGGCGGCGTTCTGAGTTCGGATTACCGGGTGCAGCGGGTCGTGTTCCGCGAGGAAGCCAAGGGAATCGTAACGGAGCGGCTGGGAGTCCTGCGCGAGGCGTTTCCGGACCTGATGGTTTCGGACGCCAACGCCTACAGCTGGCCCTATGCGAAGCACGTGATCGACGTTCCGGTTGCAAGCAGCCGGTTCAGCTTGACGGATGAGGAGGTTCCTTTTTATCAAATGGTCATTCACGGGTATCTCGATTATGCCGGAGCGGTGTTGAATCTGGCCGATGAGCAGAACCTGCGCAAACAGCTGCTGAAATCCGTGGAGTACGGAACGGCGCCGCACTTTCTGTGGTCCGCCGAGCCGACGCCAACGCTGAAGTTCACGCGGTTTGACGGGATGTTCTCGGTGGAGTCCGAGGCCTGGCGGGATGAGGCCGTTAAATTCTACCGGGAGGCAAGCGAGGTGCTCGGCCCGCTGCGCAGCCGTCCGATCCTGGAGCATGTCCGGCATGCGGCGGGCGTGGTGGAAGTGAAATACGAAGGCGGCGCCTCCATCCTGATCAACTATACGGACCGGCCGGTGACCGTGAACGGGATGACCGTGGAAGCGCAGGATTTTACCGCAGGGGGTGACGAGGGGTGAAACCGAAAATATCGATATCTTTAACGCAAAAACGTTCCCTGCTCGGTCTTTTGTTTATCGCCCCATGGCTGATCGGTTTTCTGTTCCTGTTTGCGGGACCGCTGGCTCAGTCGATCCGCTTCAGCTTCAGCAAGCTGATGGTCTCGCCGCAGGGCTATGAGCTGCAAAACGTCGGCTGGAGTAATTTCCACGACGCGCTGTTCGTCGACGCCAACTTCAACCGGATTCTGACGGAATCGGTGGGGGGCATGGCGGTGGACGTGCCGCTGATCCTCTTTTTCAGCCTGTTCTCGGCCGTGCTGCTTAATCAGAAATTTCGTGGAAGGGGTCTGGCGCGGGCGATTTTTTTCCTGCCCGTCATCCTGGCATCCGGGGCGATCGCGGCCGCCGAGAGTTCGGGGCTGATCAATCTCGTCGGAAACAGCGAGGTGGCGGAGCAGCTGGGGCAGGCTTCCTCCCAGTTTAATGTCCGTTCCATGGTGATGATTTTGTCGCAGGCGGGCTTCCCGATCGGCTTTATCGACTACATCGTGGAAGCGGTCATGCGCATTTATGAAATCATCAGCAACTCGGGCGTGCAGATTCTGATCTTTCTGGCGGCGCTGCAGTCGGTGCCCGGGAACCTGTACGAGGTGGCCAAAATCGAGGGGGCCACGGCCTACGAGACGTTCTGGAAAGTGACGTTCCCGATGGTCAGCCCCTTGATTCTGACGAACATCATCTACACGATTATCGATTCTTTCGCGGACAGCCCGGTGACGCAAATGATTTATGAGACGGCGTTCAAGACGCAGAATTTCGGACTGAGCGCCGCGATGGCTTGGCTGTATACGATCGTGGTCAGCCTGCTGCTCGTCGTCATGGGCTACATCGTGGCGCGAAAAACGTTCTACCACAACTAGGAAGGGGGCAGGGGCATGGCGTCGAACCTGAAACTGGCGGATCGATCTCATCTCAAGATTCTGAAAAATCTGCAAGATCTGAATGATGTGACGAATCATAACCGTCTTAACCGCGTGAAAAACAAGTCGCTGGAAGGGCTATGGTCCGTTTGCCGTTTTTTGCTCATTATCGGAATTACGTTTGTGATCCTTTATCCGCTTCTGATGAAGTTCTCGGTCGCGTTCAAGGCGAAGGAGGACATCTATAACCCGACGATATATATGATTCCGGTGCACGTTACCCTGGACAATTTCAAGCTGGGGCTGGATCTGCTGGATTACTGGCCGCTGCTGCTGAATACGATGCTCTACGTGTTCGTGACGATGGTGCTGACGACGATGTCGACCGCGCTGGCGGGCTATGGTTTCGCCCGGTTTCAATTCCCGGGCAGCAACCTCCTGTTCGGTCTCGTGGTGTTGACGATCCTGATCCCGATGAGCACGCTCATGGTGCCGATGTATCTGCACTTCAGAAACTTCGATGTGCTGGGACTGGTCCAGTTGTTCACGGGGAAGGAGGGCGTCAACCTCCTGAACAGCTTCTGGCCGTCCGTCATTACGTCGGCCACGGCGACGGGGCTCAAAGCGGGATTGTTCATCTATATCTTCCGCCAGTTTTTCCGGGGTCTGCCGAAGGAGATCGAGGAAGCGGCGCTGATCGACGGGGCCGGCGGCATCAAAACCTTCTTCACGATCATGCTGCCGAACGCGATTCCGCCCTTGATCACCGTGATGCTGTTCTCGTTCGTGTGGCAGTATAACGATACGTTCTATACCTCGCTGTTTATGAGCGAGAGCGCTCTGATGCCGCTGAAGGTCGCCTCGCTGCCGGCGGATGCGAGCCAGTTCCTGCCCACTTTGATGGGCCTGGATGCGTCGGCGAAGGCGGACCCGAATCATGTGGCGCTCATCGTGGACACCGGTATCCTGCTGGCGATCCTGCCGCTGATCGTGCTGTATCTGTTCGTGCAGCGGCATTTTGTGGAGAGCGTGGAGCGGACCGGGGTCGTGGGTTAGCGAAAATATGCCAAATGGAAGCGGGGGATGGCCGGTGGAACAACTGCGCAAGGCGAATGAGGAAGAAGCGAAGAAGGGACATGAGGGCGGGGAACAGGAGGGCAGGGAGCAAGTGAGCGGGGAACTAAAGAGCGTGGAACAAGAGAGCAGGGGGCAAGAGGGCAGGGAGCAAGTAAGCGGGGAACACGTGAGCGTGGAACATGAGAGCAAGGAGCAAGAGGGCAGGGAGCAAGAGAGCAGGGAACAAGAGAGCGGGGAGCAAGAGAGCGGGGAACACGAGAGCAGGGGGCAAGTGAACGGGGAACTAGAGAGCAGGGAACAAGTGAGCAACAAACAAGCAAACAAGGAGTTGCAAGAGCCGGAACATGGCGAGAAGGTGGCGAAAGATCCCAAGTTTCAGGTGGAGCCGGTGCTGGTCCACCCGGCCGCCTCGCCGGAGGCGCGGGGATTGATGCGGTATCTATGCAGCATTTACGGGCGGAGCATGCTGACCGGACAGCAGATCGGCGTCCTGTCGACGCCGGAGCTGGACTTGATCCATGAGGTGACCGGCCGTTATCCGGCGGTGGCCGGTTTCGACTTCATGAATTACTCCCCGTCCCGCGTGGAACGGGGGGTGACTTGCCGGGATACGGACCTGGCGATCGACTGGTGGAAAAACCGCTGCGGAATCGTGACCTTTTGCTGGCATTGGAACGCGCCGAAGGATTTGATCGATCTGCCGCCGGACCGGACGTGGGGCAGCGGATTTTACACGAAGGCGACGACCTTCGATGTGAAGAAGGCGATGGCGGATACAGGTTCGGAGGAGTACCGGTTGATCCTGCGGGATATCGACGCCATCGCGGTAGAACTGAAGCGGCTGGCGGATGCGCGGGTTCCGGTGCTGTGGCGTCCCCTGCATGAAGCGTCGGGCGGCTGGTTCTGGTGGGGAGCCAAGGGGCCGGAGCCATGCATCGCGTTATGGAAGCTGATGTATCACCGGCTGACTTACGAGCATGGGTTGAACCATCTGATTTGGGTATGGAACGGGCAGCATGCCGACTGGTATCCGGGTGACGAGTTCGTCGACATCATGGGTGAAGACATTTATGCGCCTGTCCGGGATTATTCTTCCCAGCAGGAGCGTTTTAGGACCGCAGAATCTTACACACGGACTTCCAAAATCATAGCGCTGTCGGAAAACGGCGTCGTTCCCGATCCGGACCGGATGGCCGAGGACGGAACGCCGTGGGCTTGGAACTGTACCTGGTACGGTACGTTCGTGTACCGGGAGGAGGAGGACGGCAGGCTCGCGTACTCGGAAGAGTACACCGAGCTGGAGCAACTGCGGAAGACGTACCGCCATCCCCGGACGATCACGCTGGAGGAACTGCCGGACTGGGAGGAGTGGATGAAGAAGAGGGAATGAAGGAGGAATGGGTGAAAGAGGACGAGATAGCGAGGGAATGACGGGTTTGTGCCCCCGGTGTAGCTTGACCTCCGTTCGACTTTAATTGATATAATTAAAGGAAATCTCTCCATTACTAGAAAAGGGGAAGGTCTAGGACGGAATGAACATGAAACCGGAGGAAGCGCGTCAACTTCATTATGACAACTGGATTCTGATGGAAGAAGACGAGAAAGTAAAATGGCTAAAATCGCTCGAAGGCTGGAACGGGCATGCTTTTCGTTTGACATCGGTCGAAACCTTTGAGCGTAATGGCAGAAAATGGAGTACCGGCGTATTCGATCTGAACGGCAGCGAGTTTATCTTCGTACCCGGCGGCCCGGTTACCCTGGGATGGGATCGATTGGATGAACACGACGCGGACTTGGGCATCGCCGCCGCGATTGAGGAAGAACTGGAGGTGGCCGGAGTTCCGCAGGAGGCCGAAGCGTATTTGCGGAGTGTTTTTTCACCGCGCCGGGAAGTGCGGATTTCTCCGATGCTGGTGGAACGAAACGTCGCTTTGATCGAAAGTGAGAACGGCGGGCTGGTCAACTACTTTGAGGTGATCCAACGGTTCGAACGGTCGGGGTTCTCGCTTCCTGACGAGGAGGAGTGGGAGTATTTGTGCGGTGGAGGTACGCCCCGGATTTTCGGCGATCATATCGACCGGGAGCTATTGGCGGACATTTGCCGGGGAAAGCGATATTACTACACCGCGAACCTGGAGAAACCCAACGCCTTCGGATTGTACATCGCGTACGACCCCTATATTTGCGAACTCGTCGATTCGCCGATCCGCGCCAAAGGCGGGGATGGAGGGGGAGCGGCGCATGGGGGATACTATATTTTAGGCGTGCTGCCCTTGTCTCCACATCACAGGGATGAATCCTTTGAAGAACTGATGATGTGCGACGAAGGCGATTTCGATTGCGATGTGTATGCGAGACGGATCGTCAGGTTGGGATAGGCGATGAGTCCGTTGGAGAGTAGCGAGAGTAAGGGAGTAAAGTGAGGAACAAGGGTAAAAAGTAAAAAGTAAATAGTAAATAGTAAATAGCGTAACGAGGGCAGGTCAGGGGAATTAACAGGAAAAAGTCCCGCTAATTTGGGCGATTTGGCTTCGCATCCACAATTAGCTGGAAAACCTCCAGCTAATCCGCGCGACCAACGTTAAATTGGCGCTTTAGGCCGGAAATAGCGGGAGAAATTCCCGCTAAATTGCGTCACAGGGGGAGAACGAACATAATTAACGGGAGAAAATCCCGTTAATCATGATTGAGGTCCACTAAACTCTCCCTTTTCCGCACTCGAAGCCCGCCACCCCGATCCATTCCTTCCTTTAGCAGGCTGGAATTTGCGGGGATGAGGCGATGATTCCGCTGAAGTGGCTGAACGGGCTGAAGCCGCCGAGCCAACTCAAGCAAGCAAGCTAGCTAGCTAGCTCAACAAACTCAACAAACTCAACAAACTCAACAAACTCAACAAACTCAACAAACCATTCCAACCACTCCAACCACCCCACCAAACCAATCAACCCAATCAACCCAATCAACCCAAGCCGAAAAAGATGCTAAAATGCAGGAATTTTCAGCCAGTTTAACGAGCGAATGTGAAAAAGATGCAAATATGCAGGAATTTCAACGGATTTACGCCGGGGATGAGCTATTCGCGCCAAAAGCCTGCAGATTTGCAGGTATTTTTAATTTTCGGCCCAATCCGCGCCAAAAGCCTGCAGATTTGCAGGCTTTTTAAAGTCCGGGCCCCACGCACGCCTTTACCAAACGCTACGCGGTAAAGGCCAAGCGCCGAAAAGGCTGCCGGTTCAAGTCAGGTTCTCGTTAGAACCCGTATGAATCGGCAGCCTTTTGAAGTGGCGCGTCAGGCGCGCTGCTGGCTTTACGCTTCCATCTTCTGCGCCGTGTACAGCCGGTAGTAGAGGCCGCGGCGGGCGATGAGCTCGTCGTGCGAACCGCTTTCCGCGATGCCTTTGTCCGAGACGTACATGATGCGGTCGCAGTTTTTGACCGTGGACAGCCGGTGCGCGATGATGAACGACGTGCGCCCTTTCAGCAGCTCGTTCAGGCCTTGCTGCAGCAGGCGCTCGGTCTTCGCGTCGATCGACGAGGTGGCTTCGTCCAGGATGAGGATCCGCGGGTCGGCCAACAGCGTGCGCGCAAACGAGATGAGCTGTCGCTGCCCCTGGGACAGCTTGGAGCCGCGCTCGTTGACTTCCGTCTGATAGCCCTGCTCGAACTCGCGGATGAACTCGTCGGCGCAGACCGTCTTCGCGGCGGCGATCACTTCCTCCTCGGTGGCGTCGAGCCGTCCGTAGCGGATATTGTCCATAATCGTGCCGGAGAAAATAAAGCTATCCTGCAGCATGATCCCCATCTGGCTGCGGAGCGATTTCAGCGTCATCTGCGAGATGTCATGGCCGTCGACGAGAATCTGCCCGCCGGTCAGATTGTAGAACCGGGAGATCAGGTTGACGACCGTGGTCTTACCCGCACCGGTCGGACCGACCAGGGCGATGCTTTCGCCGGCTTTGACGTCGAAGGACAGATGCTCCAGGATGTTGTGACCCGGATCGTAGGCGAAGGTGACGTCGTCGAATCGGACATGGCCTTTCACCGGCGGAAGCTCCTTCGCGTTCGGCACATCGCTGACGGTAACCGGTTCATCCAGCGTTTCGAAGATCCGCTCCAGATAGGCCACCGCGTTGATAAAGCTGTTGTACAGGTTCGACAGATTCAGGATCGGCTGCCAAAACCGGGCGGCATAGCTGCTCATGGCGAGAATGACGCCGAAGGTCGCTTCTCCCGGTCCCAGAGCGAGCAGACCGACCAGGAAGATCAGCGCGCTGACAATGGTAGCCAGGTTATCGACCGAAAAAGGAATCAGGGCGTTGAAACGCAGCGCCCGCATCCATTCTTTGCGGAAGTTGGCGGCGAGGCGGGTGAAGATGCCTTCATTTCGCTTTTCCCGGGAAAAGATCTGCGTCACGCCGATCCCGCTGATGCTCTCCTGCAGATACGCGTTCAGGTTCGAGCTCTTGTTGGATACCGCCTGCCATGCCCGGCGCTGCCGGGTTTTGATCATCAGCATGATGCCGAGGAAGACGGGCAACCCCGCCAGCGTAATGAGCGAGAGCCGGACATCGACGGCGAACATGAACGCCGCGATGAAAATCAGGTTCAACATTTCCAGAATAAAGTTGATGATCCCGTTGGACAGCACGTCCGAGACCGAGTTGACATAGTTGACGACCCGGATCAGAATTTTGCCCTGCGGGCGGTCATCGTAATACTTGAAAGGAAGCTGCTGCAAATGCTTGAACAGATCGCTCCGGATTTCAAAAATAATGTCCTGTCCCACGCGGGTCATGATCCGCGAGCGGATCGTCGCCAGGACGACGCTGACGACGATCGTTGCCAGCATCAGCGCGGACCAGCCGAACAAGGGACCGACCGCTTTTTCGGGAATTGTCACGTCGACGACATGCTGCAGGATGAGCGGCGCCGACAGCGCGATGGCCGCGGACAAGGCGCTCAGTAAGAACGCGACGATCATCGGTTTCTTCTGCCGCCTGATGTAGATCATGGCCCGACGGAAGTGCTTGATGTCAAAAGGGGACTCCAGGTTTTCGTCGATATCGAACCTATTCCTTGCCATGGGCGCTCACCTGCCTTCCGATACCTTCGTTCTGCAGCATAAATACTTCGTAATAGTAGCCCCGCTTCGCCAGGAGTTCGGCGTGGGTGCCTTCCTCGATCAGACGGCCGCCGTCCAGGATAAGGATGCGGTCGGCCTGCGCGGTGGTGGACACGCGCTGCGCGATAATGATCTTCGTGCAGGGATGGTCCAGTTCGCGCAGGCTTTGCTGGATGTGCTCCTCGGTTTCGAGATCGACCGCGGAGGTCGTGTCATCCAGGATGAGGATCGGCCGGCGCACCGCCATGGCGCGGGCCAGCGCGATGCGCTGCTTCTGCCCGCCCGACAGGCCGACGCCGCGCTCCCCGACGATCGTGTCATAGCCTTCGGGCATTCGCGTAATAAAGTCATGCGCGGCGGCCAGCCGGGCGTATTTCACCGTGTCCTCCTCCGGCAGATCGGGATCGCCGAAAGCGATGTTTCCGTCGATGGTGTCAGAGAACAGGAGCACGTCCTGCGTCGCCACGCCGATGTTGCCGCGCAGCTCGTCGAGTTCCAGCTTGCGTACGTCCGTACCGTCGACCAGGACACGGCCTTCGGAGACGTCGTAGAAACGCGGGATCAGGTTGATGAGCGTCGTTTTGCCCGATCCCGTCGAGCCCATGATGGCAACGGTTTCACCCGGCTCAACTGTAAAGCTCACATCATCCAGAACTTTCACGTTATCGTATTTGAAGCTGACGTGATCGAACTCGATGCGGCCGTCATAACGCCGTTTATCGATGGCGTTGTGCTCGTTCACGATGTGCGGCCGGGCATAATAGACATCCACAATCTTGCTTAGGCTGGCGAAAAACCGCTGAATATCATTGATGATAATGCCGATGTTGCGCATCGGGTTGGATACGGCCCAAATCAGCGACGAAAAGGCCGCAAACTCGCCGAAAGTGATCCGGCCGTTCATGACGAACAAGCCGCCGACGAGCATAAGGATGACGTTAAACGCTTGTGCAAACGACTCCAGATATGGAAAGTAGTCCAGCCAGACGAGGGCGGCCGCCTTGTTCGCCTTGGCGTAGTTGACGTTCTTCTCGGTGAACTTCTCCACTTCGTAATCCTCGCGGGCGAACGCTTTGACCACCCGGTTGCCGGCGATATTCTCCTGCGTGATCGTGTTCAGTTGGGAGAGCCGTTCGCGCAGATCCACATACATAGGACGAACGCGCTTGGCGAATATGTAGGCTACGATAAAAATCGGCGGCGAAAGAATCAGCAGCCAAAGGGTCAACTCCACATCGATGGAGAAAAAATAAACGACGGCCGCGATAAAGATCGTCAGCGATTCGATAATCGTCTTGATAATCCACGCCATCGAGTGACGCACCATGTCCAGATCGCCTGTCATCTTGGTCATGAGATCGCCGGTCCGGTTGCGGTCGTAGTACTCCATGTCTTGACCCTGAATTTTGTTGTACAAAAAAATGCGGATGCGGTACAGCATATTTTGCGAGGCTTGCTCGTACTGCATCGTCGTCAGATAGGCTAAACCTGTGCGCAGCAGAGTGAAGCCGATCATGCCTAGGCATAGCATAATCAGAAGCCCGCGCTCCTGCGTCAGGTTCTGCATCGCATGTTCACCGGAAATGAACGTATCCACGATGCGCTGGCTGATGTACGGATTGACGATCGTGAGCGACGACCCCACGACCGAGAGGATGAGAGCCAGAATATACCGCGAACGGTCTCCCTCCAGGTTCTGCCACAGCCATTTCAGCTCGAACATGTAATCACCTGTTTCTGTGTGTTCTCACACGGTTGTTGAAACGCCTTACAAATTTATCGGCTTAGCGAATCAACGTGATTATAGCACAATTGCCGGCGCATAAACTTGTCGTTTTTTACTGTGATTTTGTACAGAATTAACATTGCCGCGAGGCGTATCCGGGATTGTTTTTTTATAGTAGAAATTGAATTCTTGCAGAGGCTTGGGCTATACTTTTCATAGTTTGAAATAAGAATATTTTGGCAGATTCGAACTGACGGCGAGATCATTTAGGAAATAAGGAGTCCGAACATTTGTTAAGGAAAAAAAGAAAAGAGAGATCTACCTGGAGAATCGTCGCCCTGCTGGCGCTGTTTCTGTTGCTGCTGGCGGGTTTTCGCATGCTCTGGATCGATGGGTTTTACCATGGGGATCATCTTCGGGCCGTCGGCGGCCGGATGGACTTGCGGGGCTGGGGGACGAATGAAAAACCGCCGGTGGTCACCCTGGACGGGGAATGGGAGTTTTATCCGTATGATTGGCTGATCGGGCCGCGGGCGCAGGACGGGCCGCGAGCCCCGGCCTTGATCCAGGTCCCCGAAGGCTGGGACGACCATCTGAAGCCGGGGGAGAGCACCCCTTACGGCTACGGCACTTATCGGCTGCGCATTCTTGTCGAACCGGGGAGCTCCCGGCAGTACAGTTTACGGATTACGAGTGTCCGCAGTTCCTCCGCGATTTACGTAAACGGGCAGCTGCTTCATAAGTCGGGGGAGCCTGCGGAAAGCGGGCGCGATTACACCGCGGGAAATATGCCGCAGACCGTTTCCTTTCAAGCCAATAGCCGGGGGGAAATGGACGTCGTCATACAGGCGGCGAATTATAAAGATCCGCGGGAAGGCGGCATCGTTCGTTCGGTGAAATTCGGACTGAAGGAGGCCGTCGAACGCGAAACCCAGATATCCATCGCCATGCAGCAATTGGTGGCCGTCGTATTTTTGATGCATGCGGGGTACGCCTTTATTATGTTCCTGGTGGGCAACCGGGATCGGCGGCTGCTCGCTTTCTCCGTCCTCTGCGTCAGCGCCATGATGATGTACCTGTTGGGAAGCGACGAGAAATTGTTCAGCTACTGGTTTACGATGGATTACGATTGGAGCTTTAAACTGGTACATATGTCCATGGTCTTTATCGCTTACTCCATGATCCGCTGCGTCAAAGATCAGGTTCCCCGGTTCTGGAGCAAGCTGTCGCCGGGGTACGCCGCCCTTTGCGGGGCCGGCTTGCTGCTCGCGGTTTTCCGGCCTGTCCGGGAAATCGTCCTGGCTCAGCCTTTGTACGGCCTTCTACTGGGCGTATCTTTATTTATCACGATAGGTTCCATGATCCGGACGTCCTTAAGAGAACCCAAAAACCAACTGCTGCTGCTTCTGTCCGTAACGGCCTTCGCCAGCAATCTGATTTGGTGGGGCATTCAATTGTCCCTGGGGATCAAGACGGTCTTCTACCCGTTCGATCTTATCTTTTGCATGGCCTGCTTTGTCGCCGTTTGGTTTAAAAACTACTTCCAGGTTCATGCCGATACGAAAAAAATGGCGGCAAAGCTGCAGCGGGCGGACAAGCTGAAGGACGAGTTCCTCGCCAATACGTCGCATGAGCTGCGCAATCCGCTGCACAGTATGCTTAACCTGTCGCAAGCGGTTCTGGAGCGGGAGAAACCAACGCTGCATCCGCAGAGCGCCAAGGAGCTGGAAACCGTTATGAACGTGGGGCGGCGCATGTCGCTCTTGCTGAACGACCTGCTGGACACGATGAGCTTGCGGGAAAATGCGCTGCGCCTTCAGCCTCGGCCTTTTGCCGTGCAGAGCGTTTCGACGGGGGTCCTGGATATGCTCCGTTACATGGCGGAAGGCAGGGGAGTGAAGCTGATCGACGAGATCCCGGAACATTTGCCGCAGGTTTTCGCCGATGAGAACCGGGTGATTCAAATGATGTTCAATCTGCTGCATAACGCGTTAAAGTTCACGCCGGAAGGGGAAATTTCGGTCCGGGGATATGTGAAGGAAGACAAGGTGCATATCGCCGTCAAGGATACGGGGATCGGCATGGACGGCGACACGCTGCGGCGCGTGTTCGAGCCTTACGAACAGGCCGACTCCGGCAGGATGCTCACGGAGGGCGGCTTCGGGCTCGGGCTCGGCATCAGCAAACGTTTGGCGGAGCTGCAGGGCGGGACTCTGCGGGTGGAGTCTTCTCCCGGCCAAGGCTCGGAGTTCGTATTTACTCTACCGCTGGCCAAGACGAAGGCGGAAGAAACGGCGCCTTTGAGATCGCTTGGGCCGCTTCAGAAAGCGGAAACGGCTGCGGCCAGCGCCGAGACTTCTAGCGCCGAGGCTTCGAGCCCCAAGGCGCTTACGCCTGCTAGGGCTTTTGCGGTAACGCCGCCGGGGCCGGTTCCGGAGGGGGACCGCTCGCGGATTTTGGTCGTGGACGACGACCCGGTGAATCTGGATGTTATCCAGGCGATCCTGGACGCGGAAGATTACTCCATTACGACGGTTACAAGCGGGGAAAAGGCCTTGAAGGCGCTCGATTCCCGGGAGTGGGATCTGGTGCTCTCGGACGTGATGATGCCGCGCATGTCCGGATATGAGCTGGCCCGGCGAATCCGCGAACGTTTTTCCGTTACGGAGCTGCCCGTGCTTCTGCTGACCGCAAGAAGCCAGCCCGAGGACATTGAGCAGGGATTTTTGGCGGGGGCGAACGATTACGTCACCAAGCCGGTGGATGCGAAGGAACTCAGGTCCCGTGTCCGGGCGTTAACGGAGACCAAACGATCGCTCCGCGAGCGGCTTCGAATCGAGGCGGCCTGGCTTCAAGCGCAAATTCAGCCGCATTTTTTGTTCAACGCGCTGAATTCGGTTTTGGCCCTGAGCGAGACGGAACCGGATCGGATGCGGGATCTTCTGGAAGTGTTCGGAGAGTTTCTGCGGGACAAGTTCAGACTGCAGAATAAGGATGAAGCCGCCCCTTTGGAGCAAGAGTTGAGCATCGTCCGGTCTTATTTGTACATCGAGCAGGTCCGCTTTGGCGACAGATTGTGCGTGGAGTGGGACGTGGATGAGACTTGCCGGGACCTGGAAATCCCGATGCTCACGATTCAGCCTCTGGCGGAGAACGCGATCCGGCACGGGATCACGATTCGTTCCCGCGGCGGGAAGATCACCGTTCGGGTTAAAGACCGGGGGGACTACGCCGAAGTTCTGGTCGAAGATGACGGTGTTGGCATGGAAGAGGAAGTATGGCGGCGGGTGCTGGACAGCGGGACGGACAGCCGGACCGGCGTGGGGCTATGGAATACGCATCTCCGTTTAAAACGGCATTATGGGCGGGGGCTGCAGATTCACAGTGTCCCCGGTCAGGGAACATCGGTGTCTTTTAGAATCCACAAGGAAAACGGCCGCGAAAAATAGCAAAAATCAGCATTTGCGTCCCTGTGTTATAATATGAGTCGAACGTTTATTTCCGGAGGCAACCATGAATAAGACCATTGGGATACTGGCGCATGTGGACGCCGGGAAGACGACCTTCTCGGAGCAACTGCTCTATTATACGAAAAGCATCAAAAGCCGCGGCCGGGTCGATCATCGGGACGCGTTTCTGGACAGCCATCAGATCGAGCGGCAGCGGGGGATTACGGTATTTGCCGATCAGGGCCGCTTCGCCTGCGGGGATTCCGTCTACTACCTGATCGACACGCCCGGGCACATGGACTTCTCTCCCGAGACGGAGCGGGCGATCCAGGCGATGGATTATGCGATTATTCTGGTCAGCGCCGTGGAAGGCATCGAGGGGCAGACGGAAACCGTATGGGAACTGTTGAAGAAGCACGAAATTCCCTGTTTCTTCTTCATCAACAAAACGGATCGGATCGGTGCGGACGCGGCCCGTGTGGCCAAGGAGCTTCGCCGGGAATTCGGGGCCGAGCTATGCGCGCTGCCGGGCCACCTGGCGGATGACGGCGGGATGAGCGATGCCCTGGTTGATTTTATCGCCGAGCGGGACGAATCCCTGCTGGAATATTATTTGGAGCACGGTTACGCCCCGGACCGGTGGATGAAGGTAATGCGTTCTTTGTTTAAAGAGCGCCGGATCTTCCCGTATGCGTACGGTTCCGCCTTGCAGGGAAGCGGGATCGAGGAATTCCTCCGCACGCTGGAGCGGTTGACGGTGACGGACTATACTAGGGAGGGCCCGTTTGCCGGGCGAGTTTACCGGATTCGCCATGACGAACAAGGAACGCGCGTTACTTTCATTAAAGCGTTGAACGGGACGCTAAAAGTAAGGGATACCCTGGAATACGGGGACGCGCAGAGCCCGGTGACCGAAAAAATCACCCAAATCCGGTTGTATAACGGAAGCGAGTATAAGACGGTCGACCAGGTAGAGGCGGGCGAACTGTTTGCCGTGACCGGCTTGAGCCGGGCCCAGGTCGGGGATGGCGCGGGAGCGCTGCGGGAAAAGGCGAAATATGAAACGGCCCCCGCGTTAAGGTCCAAGGTCATCTTTGAACCGAAAGTTCATGTCAAGGAAGCGCTGGCCTATTTTAACCTGCTGAATGCGGAAGATCCTTCCCTGAATGTGGTTTGGGAGGACAAACTCCAGCAAATTCATATTCATGTTATGGGCCGGATTCAGCTTGAAGTATTGGAACAGCTCGTTTACGAGCGTTTCAAGTTAAAAGTGGCCTTTGACCAACCGGAAATTTTATATAAAGAAACGATCGACAACGAAGTCGTCGGCCGCGGCCACTTCGAACCGCTGGGGCATTACGCCGAGGTTCACCTGCGCCTGCAGCCGGGCGAACGCAACTCGGGGATTACCTTCGAGAATGCCTGCCATGTCGACGATTTATCCGTGGGCCATCAGAATCTGATTCGGCACCATTTGTTTGAGCGGGATCATCACGGTTTGCTGACCGGTTCGCCGCTGACGGACATCAAAATCACCCTGCTGACGGGGAGAGCCCACAACAAACATACGTCGGGCGGCGATTTTCGGGAAGCCGCGTTCAGAGCATTGCGCCAGGGTCTGGAAAAGGCGGATAACCTCCTCCTCGAGCCGTATTACCACTTCAAAATCAAAGTGGACACGGATCACATCGGACGGGTGATCTCCGATATCAGCCAGGCCAACGGGCGGTTCGAGGCGCCGGTGGCGGAGGGGGGCCTGACGGTACTAACCGGCACGGTGCCTGTAGCGACGTTTATGGACTACGGGAGCCAGCTGGCCTCTTTTACCCAAGGAAAAGGGAAGTTAAGTCTGACGCTTGCGGGATACGATCGCTGTCATAATGAACGGGAAGTGATAGAGCGGATCGGCTACGATAAGGATGCGGACCCGGAGTATACGTCTTCTTCCATCTTTTGCGCCAAGGGACAGGGCTATACGGTGGCTTGGGATGAGGCGGAAGCCAAAATGCACGCTTGACGCTTTATAATGCACGCTTTATTAATGAAGAAAAAGGAGTTTATAAGCTAATGGATTTCAATCAAGTCATGGAAGAAAACAATATCCGGCATGCGATCGTGGGGGAAGTGCAGACGTCCTTACGGGATATTTTGGGCGGACTCACCAAGACCCGGCTGGCCTCGCTGGCCAGAACCTACAGCATCCCCGGCAGATCCAAAATGAAGCAGAGCGAGCTGATCCAGGCGGTTCATGAAGCGCTGGTCGACTTAAACCGTCTTGAATCGACGATCCTCCTGCTGGATGCCGAGGAATGGGAGCTTTTTGCCTCCGCGGTGGACCGCAAGTCCAAACAGGACAACTATGTGCCGTATGGATTTTACGCCTTCTTGCTGGATCGGGGTCTGTTATTTACCTACTTCCACGAGGGCGCGCTGCATTTGGTCATTCCGGAGGAAGTCCGGGCCGCCTACGCCCGGCTCAATACGCCGGAGTTCCGGGAAGCCCGCGGCAGAAGGGCGCTGGTTTATCAATATTTGCTGGCGTTGACCCATTTATACGGGGTTTTTCAGCCGGAGAAGTTGGTGGACATTTTCAACGGCCAAAATGCGGACGAGCTCACCCTGGAAGAGTTCCATGGTCACCTGGACGATATTCTCCAGAGAGAGCGGGAATTTGTGCTGCAGGACGGTTGGCTGGTTGACGCGGGCCTGGCGCAGAGCGGAGAAGAAGGCGAGCTGGAAGCTTTGCTGGAGCGAATCCAGGGCAAGCCGTATTATGTACCGGAGCAAGCGGAGCTGCTTCGTTATACGGATGATGGCTATTTCGAGATGACGCCGCAGCTCGAGGCATTGAAGAAGTTTGTGGTCGGCAGCATGGGGCTGGACGAAAAGATGGCCCATTACCTGGTGGACGACATCCAGCTGGCTTGTTCCATGGAAGCTCCGATGCAGGGGCTGATCTATGAGTTTGAACGCCGGGAGCTGGTGTTCGACAATGAGGAGCAAGTGCGGCAGGTTGCTCAACTTTTGGTGGATGTGTCCAACCATACGCGACTCTGGTCCAACTGCGGACACACGCCGGCGGAGCTGGGAACCGGGAAGTCATCCACGATACCGACCGTGATGGGGAGAACGAGCAAAACGCCGATTCGCGTGGTCAAGGTTGGACGCAACGATCCTTGCCCATGCGGCAGCGGCAAGAAATATAAAAAATGCTGTGGCCAATAACCGATGATCTCGGACGGCCATAAGCTGGGGAGGCTTCACACCAGGCGCATGAAATGTGCCGGGGTGTGGAGCTTTTTTTGCTTGTGCGGATATTTACCTCGGGTGATTGGGCGCCATCGCTGGCTGCTTAGGCGCATCGAGGGCCGTTTGGGATTCTAACGGACGCAGTAGCTGCTATTTTGCGCATTGAGGCCGTTTGGAATTCTAACGGACGCAATAGCTGGCTGCTTAGGCGCATCGAGGGCCGTTTCGGAATTCTAACGGACGCAGTAGCTGGCTGCTTAGGCGCATCGAGGGCTGTTTCGGAATTCTAACGGACGTAGTAGCTGGCTGCTTTGGTGCGTCGAGGGCCGTTTGGGATTCTAACGGACACAGTAGCTGCTATTTTGCGCATTCAGGGCGTTTTGGAATTCTAACGGACGCAATAGCTGCTATTTTGGAAAAACGGCCTGATTTCTGAAGCAAAAGTAGGGATTAGGCGCTATTATTTCCGTTAGAATTTTCAAAAGGCGGAAATGTACGAAATAGCGGCTATTATTTCCGTTAGCTCTCGGACTTGAGTGCTTGAGTGCATCAGTGGAGCAGCGCAGCTACGGCATCTTTCGAAACGGGACTTCAATTCCCTCGTCCACAAATATCATCCTCGCCACATCGATATAGCTCATCGTATTGCGGATCCAGTATACATGGGGCTCGACTTTGAGCAAACCGGCGGCCAGTTGGTCGGGAAAAGAAACAGTCGGACTGATTGATTCGATGTCAATTTGAATCGTAAAACTAGTTTGGTGTTCGTCCGCAAGCCGATAAGTTCCTTCAAGGTCATTCCATTCCTCGGCCGCGCCGGCAACAGACAGGACTTCGGGATGCTTGGGGGGAAGACCGGCGGCGCGTCGTTCGAACTCCTCCTGAGGGACGGCGGCGGAGTGACTCAACAGGTCCAGCAGTTGCAGCTCGTAGGCCGGGCTGACTTCCTCGTTGGTAAGCAGAACCGTTAGGTCGTCTCCGGACCATGAGCACAAGGCGTGGGCCGAATAGCCGGGCCATCCTCCGGAATGGCCGAAGGCCTCCTCCTGAATGATGAATCCGTATCCGTATCCGTGCCCCCGGCTTAATGGAGAAGCGGTGATCGCGCGGGATACAAGTTCATGGGAAACCAATTCCCCGCGAAGAAATCCCTGCATAAATCGGGCCACCTCCGCGGCGGTCGCATAAATTCCGCCATCTCCGTCATAATGGCCATACAGGCGATCGATCTGTTTGAACAACGGATCTTTCGTCACCGGGGTAAATTGGCGCTCCCGGTAATCGTACAATTTGCCGACGGCGATTTGTTCCGGGTCGGGCCTTGTGGTGGTATGCCGGAGTCCCAGCGGACCGGCGATGTTGTTGCGCAGACAGGCTTCATAAGAAAGTCTGCTTGTCCGCCCGAGGATTCGGGCGAGCAGAACATAGTTCGTATTGGTGTAAAGCCACCCTTCACCCGGGGTAAAATAAGGCTCCCAGTCGCCTTTCAAAATAGCCTCCACGTTGCCGAGCTCCGGATTGAAATATTCGGGTATCCCGGAGGAATGCGTCAGCAGGTGCTCGATCGTGACCCGGTCATAGGGAGCGCGGGCTTCGAACCAGCCGGTCAGCGGGTCCTCAAGCCGGATTGTGCCGCGATCGATGAGCTGCAGAATCATGGCGGCGGTGTACATTTTGGTTAAGGATGCGATGTAAAATAGCGTGCTTTCCGTGATCGGCCGGGTTTGTTCGAGATCGGCATAACCTATCGTCAGCTGCCTGCCTTCTTGCCCGCCGGTTTGCAGATACACCGCACCGTTGAATTTTAGTTGTTCCAATGGTTGACGGATAGAAAAAAGAGACGTTCGCATAGTTAATCCTCCTAATTATTTTAGACAACTAACATATTGGGGACGGGGAATTCAACGGAATTCCTCCTGGGCAATCTTCATTAATTTTGCCGTAATCCGCTCCAAATCCCCGAGTTCGGCCTGTGTCAGTTTGGCGTACAGTCGCTCGGCCACGGCGCGCTGGACCTGCTCCTGCTTGTCGAAGTACTCCAGTCCTTGCGGACCCAAGGTAATAAAAACTTCGCGCCGGTTATCCGGGTTGACGGAACGGTGAACGTATCCGTTCTTTTCCAATTTGGCGATCAGCTGGCTTACGGCGCTGGAGCTGATGTCCATCTCCAGGGCGAGCTCCCCCACCGTGATTTTTCCCGCAGCATAGACGATGTCCAGCAATACCGCCTGCTGTGTGGTGAGCTGACTGGCTAGAGCCTTCTTGTACTGCTTGAAGATCAGCCGGTTTATGGCATATTCGGCTTCATTGATTTGTTTAACGCGAGCGTACAGGTCCAAATGAACACCACCAATATGTTAGATGTCTAAAATATTAAAAGAACGCGGAAAAGTTGTCAATCCCGCGCAACCATGGAATCGGGAGATCGCCGGATTGCTGCGTGGTTTGAGTTGTAGTAGATTAGTCTATGCATCCATCCGAATGACCGCTTTTACCTAAAGGAAGGAAGATATAGATGAAACCGATCGTTTTAAACAGCCGATTAAATAAACAGCAATTATGGAGCGGATGCCTGCTGGCGTCGATAGCCCATGCGATCATGGTCGCCCATTACCCCGAATTTTCGTACGAACACTCCTGGGATGGAGATAACTACAGTGTTGTCGACGACTCGGGAGGAAG
The DNA here is from genome assembly GCF_008084145.1 of Paenibacillus faecis. Classification (GTDB taxonomy): domain Bacteria; phylum Bacillota; class Bacilli; order Paenibacillales; family Paenibacillaceae; genus Fontibacillus; species Fontibacillus faecis. Next base: position 361,262 of record NZ_VSDO01000005.1, read on the forward strand.
AGGGACGATTACGTTCAAAGAGAACTATTGTGTGGGGGCTTTTCGGAGCGAGCAAGACACGCGCCCGGATATGCCTACAGCGCTGGATTTCTTTGCGGGGGCGCCACGGGAAGTTGTGGAGTTGGCAAAAACCGAAACTTTGGAATATTTGCTGGATCAGCGTGAGGATGGTACGATTTCCCCGTCCATAACGACCGCTTTTTGGGGAGATCACGAGACGATGACTTCGGTGGATCATATCGTCGGACTCGTGCAATACGGCGGGTATTTGCTGGATCGTCAACTGATGGAGCCGGAAACCGCGATTGAATCGTGGCGGGATTATTATGATATGACTGCTGAGCAAGTAAACTTGCTGAAGTCGATATATGAGAGGAAAATTAGTAATCCTCACGGGAGCATCGTTTTGTCCCGCGGGGAGCTCGAAGTCATTGGAGCGGAAAGCCCCGAGGGTTGGAGGGAGAGCCGGACATCGTTTGAGGAGATGGGGATAGATTGGGAAGATGACAGTCTGGGAAAATAGGCCGTTTGCTGCCGAATTGAAGTTATAGTAAATTTGTGGGTATGATTAGGGATTATTTCTAAGGAGAAGAGAGATCTCCGAAATCTCTCAGCTTCGCCAAGGAAGTCGCCGAGCAAGCAGGCCACTCCTCGATGTTGGCGATTCCCGGGAAGAACCCAGTGGAGGTCACAAGTATTGTGTTTAATGAGAAAGTACGTGCGGTTTTGGGGGCTAGAGCCTTACTCGATGATAATGATCCTAGAATTACGCAAAAGTGGACAGAGTTAATTGATTTACTTAGTGAAGATGAAGGATTAACATTAGGTTTTTTGAAAGAATGTTCGAAAACGGAAATCTCATTTCTTAGTGAAGTATTTGAAGATGTAGCATACAACCTACAAAGTAAAAAATACATAGAGTTACTGTACCAACTAGATAGAAGGTATCCGGACTTAGAACTTAAGAGACACATTCAAATCGCTGAAGATTACATGGGTTAGTTTGTGCGGCATTCACGCCCACAGGTATCCAAATCGTATTTAGCCCACGGCGGTCAGGGTACCTAGTTAGCGCACACTCCAACCCTTCCAACTTCAAAAAGATGCAAATCTGCAGGTATTTAAGCCTGATCCCGGAGGGGATTCGCAAAAAAGATGCAAATCTGCAGGTATTTCTAGCGATTTTCTAGAAACGAGCCGGTTTCGTCGAAAATGCCTGCAGATTTGCAGGCATTTTGAAATTCTGGTTCCAAACAAGAAAAAAACATGCAGATTTGCAGGAATTTTATTCGTGAGCACGGGAAGCAACACAGTAAGGAGTACAATCTTCCAAGAAAAGGGATTTGAGAGAAGCCGTTCAACCGTTGCAATAGAGAGTTTGAAATATAATAAATTTGCCTCGGTATCATTATATTTCTGTGCTTCATTTTATTTAACGTTTTCTTGGTCACCAAACTTCTCCTGCATGTATTCTGCGCTAACCTGGAGGCTCTTAATCGGATCGTTATCTATCCAATTTTTATGAGTTTCTAAGATGACCCCTTCTACTCCGTTTTTGATAGCAATTGCCGAGAGTGTATCCAGATCCATATTTCCATATCCTAACTCCGTAGCGTTTTCTTTCAGTATTGGTGTCATATAAGGACCTGATTTGGTATAACCGCGGTCATTGATATGCCATAATTTCATTCGGCCACCCAGTTTTTCCATCAAGGCCGGAACATTAGCACCACCGTCGGCCATCCAGTAACTATCAAACTCGAAATTGACATAGGCAGGATCTGTTTCTTCAATGATGATGTCGTAAGCTGTTTTTTCGGAGGTTACCTTTTGCAGTTCAACATTATGATTATGATACAGAAGACGTATTCCTTCTTCCGATAGAGCTTTTCCAGCCTGATTCAGACGTTGGGCAAGTTCCTTCACATCATCCAGACTACTGTAATCAAATTTGTACATCCCAGTAATCACTACAGTATCTGTCCCAAAATTCTTCGCTTCATCGGCTATCGCTTTAGCATCGTTCTCAATGCTCCCCAGATTACTATGTATGCTTACGACCTTTAGTCCGCTTTCTTGAATCAACTTCGGCCAATCGAGCTTGCCGCCATTGCCAATAGGCATACCTGAGAATTTTGTCATTAATTTTACAAGCAAAGAAGATTTGTGAATCATAAAATCATTCAATTCGATAGCTTCATAACCTGCGTTTTTGATAGCAAGTAATGTCTGTAGAGCATTATCATAATTATTACTCATGGTTCCTATCATAATCTGTTGAACTGCGGTCGTAATATGTTCAGGGTCATTCTCATTATTGCTTCTTGCAGCATTGTTTTGTTCTGCGTGCTCCGTTTTGTGTGAATTCACTATTCTGTTAATTCGGACATTTTCTTTGATTTGATAGCCGGCAATAAGTACGATCACGAGACTCATACACACAATGATTACGGTTAATATTCTTTTTTTATTTTTTTTCACGTCCACCTCTCCTTTTCATTGACATATTTCACTAGCACTTTAAAATGATATCAACATATGTCTATTTTGCAACCGACAGATGCTTTCAAAATGTCGAAATACAATGGAGGAACTATGTCAGAAAAAAGTAATGTCAACCAGAGGGTTATGTTAACAAAACGCTTGATTCGCGAGGCTTTATTAAAAATGCTAAAGACAACAAAAATAAATAAAATATCCATACGAGAGTTATGCCAAGTCGCAGGAATTAATCGGACTACATTTTATAATCACTATGGAAGTCAATATGATGTATTAAATGAAATTGCTGACACGTACATACAAAGCACTTCATTTACCGTTATAAATGATATGGCGGCAGGCAAAAATATCGATGAATGTCTGACTCAGGTTCTGCAATATATAAAAGACAATCTTGAATTTGCAAAACTTGTATTAGATCTAGATAATTATGACCTACTCTCCCACATCAAAATCTCACTACCGCAGTTTGATCATATGGTCATTAAACACTTACCGGAAAACCTGGATTTGGAGGAAAAGAAGGCGATTGCTTCGTACGTTCAGTATGGAACAGTAAGACTTCTTAAAGAATGGATTCTCTCCGATTGCTTGAAGCCGCCGGAAGAAGAAGCACAGCTAATTTTAAAAATCGCCGGAAGAACAATCGGTGGCTGATAAATCGCACATTTCCGTGATTTTAGAGTTACTCGGGTAATGCGGTTAACGCGTCTCCGGCCGCCAATTAAGCCCTTCGCCCTGGATGAGTATGACAGCCTCCTATGTTATAATGAACATAGCTCCCGCATTCGCTGCCGGGGGTTTTTTATTGTGAAATCATGCTTGAAATTCAAGCGGTGAGAGGTGGAGTAACCGGGCAATGAGATACTGGTCGATATTGGGGATTGAGGCGACGGCGGATAAGTCCTTGATTAAAAAAGCGTACGCCAGGCAATTGAAGCTCCATCATCCGGAAGAGGATCCGCAAGGGTACCAGCAGCTTCGCGAAGCTTTCGAATGGGCGATGAAGCGGGCCGGCGATCCGGATCAGGCCGGGGCGAGTGTTGCGCGGGAAGCGGATGAATGGAACGAACCTATATATGAAGAAATCGCGGTTATGCGTCAAGAGGATTTTCAGGCAGAGGCGGACCTTCGTGTGCCGACCGGGACGAAGCCGCATCCGGTGCAGGTATTTTTTGAAAAGATGAGGAACCTTTACGACGACTTCCCCCGCCGGATCGATCCCGAGGCGTGGACCGCGCTCATGGCGGAAGATTTTATGTGGAATATGGAGTATCAGGACGTTCGGGTGAACGGTTTGATGCATTTTTTGGAGAGACATCGGCATATGCCGCGGGAAGTATGGACGGTTCTGGACCACTCTTTTCGGCTGCTGGAGTCCAAGGAAGCACTATATGAATCTTACGATGAGGAGGAGGTGGACTATATCCTGGAGCAAATCCGGGGAACCGCCGAATTGGGATACGAATGTTTTGCGGAAAAGGCCTTGGATTTCGATATCGAGCATTACCTGGATCTTAGGCAGGAAGCTCAGTCGGCCCTGAGAGAGGACGACCTGGAGGAGGCCGAAGCGGCATTGACCGAGGCGGCTGGGATGTTCCGGGAGGATCCCGACTTGTCATTGATGCGGGCAAAACTTTACCTGGGCACGGGACGGAAACCTGAGGCGATGGGGTGCCTGGAACGGGTCCTTGACCTGAGACCCCGGGATCGGGAAGCCCGGCAGCTGTACGCCCAAGGGTTGTTTGAGGAAGGGCGGTATGAGGACGTTATCCGGCAATGCGAGTCGGCTCGGGAACACTACACCCCGGATCAGGATCTCCTCGCCTTGTCGGCCGAGGCGAAGCTGAAGCTGGGGCAAGTTCAGAGCATTTGGGAGGAGTACGCGGAGGCGCGGCCGACATGGGAAGAATTCTATCACTTCCGGTACAATGTGATGCTGATCATGCTCCGGAATTCCCGCCTCTACCCCCAGGAGCATAATCCCAATTATGCCGAGCTGAAAAAGATGGCGCAAAAAGCCCGCCGCTGGACTTACGTCCTGATCATGTTCCGTCTAAGCTGGCTGTATTTGTTTCTGTTTGCGCTGGTCTATTTTGTATTCCACCTGCCGCCGGTGTCACTCTGGGTGCTGCCGGTCATTCTGGGCGGATGCGCCTGGAAAACCTGGAGAGCCGCCAGATTGTCTTTTACATAAGGAAGAAGGGGGGATTCAACGATGTCGCATCAATACAGCAAGCGGCAGCGGAAACGGCTGGAGTTGTATTTTCGCTGTCTCACGGCAAGCTGCTTAAAAGGCACGCTGCAAAACTATTACGTGGCGTACGAGTTTGGCCTGATGGAACGGCTGGTTCGCAAGAGCGTCATTCGCGACGTCCTTAAAACATGGAGCATCCAGGATGCCGAAAGTTTAAAGCGGAAAATCCGCTGGCTATTGGATGACGGGGACCGTGAGGAGTACCTCGTTCGACACCGGTATCTCACGGCCCTCACGGGTGACGCGCGCAGCCGGTATCTCGAGACGATCCAGAGGGAGCAGGGCGAGAAGGAATATGCCAAATGGGACGTTGTGAACAAATGCCTGCATCAACTGCCTTCCGGCGATGTCAGTGCTTATGGCGGGGCCTGGGCCGTTATGCTTAGCCGGGTGGGCGTTTCCAAAGGTTTTTTGAGCAAGGAAGAAGCTTGGGAAATCAAGCTGGAAGCCGCAACCCTGCTGCAGAACAAATATAACAGCTGGAAGGAGTTCTACTGCGCCTATTTATGCGGTAGCCATTATTTTGATGACAAACCGGGGATCACCAAGTATTTGAAAATTTCGGCGATGTACGATCTGCTGGCGGAAGGAACACTGCTGTACCGGAAACTAGATTGGAAGGAAAAGCTTCTGCCCGAGTAATTTGGTGAGGATGGGGTGCTCTGTCGGTTTAGAAGAGAAATTGGTTGCCGCGGCCGGATCCCTCTTTATGATGCGGGCTGGTCAATAGTGATGGATAACGGTCATTTGAGGCGTTATTTTGTCGAAATTGTCCCTTCGGTGAGAAATAGCGGTCATTTGGGGCCCTATTTTAGGGAAAAACGGGCCGAAACCTGTTTTTTGGACCCGCATCAGTGAAATAAGGTCCTTTTTGGCCGCTATTTTTCCCGAAAACGCAAATTGGGTCGAAATAACGGCCCAAAACGCCGCTATCATAACAGGCGGCAAGAAAGATTGCGGATAGGCAGCACCATGTCAGGTTTAATCAAGTTGGAAGGTGAAGGCCCGGTTGGTGCAGAAAATTGGTTTAGAAACAAGGAGGTGCCAGGCTCAAAATGACCCCAAAGTGGAAAAAAGGCCTGAAATACGCGGCGATCGGCTTGGCCGCGGTTTTGCTGGCGGCGGGCGGCGGATTCTGGATCTATGCGCAGGACTACTACCGGGCGGACGCGGCGGCCCGCCAAGTGCTGGCCGAACCGTCAGGAAAGGTGGAGGCGCTGGAAAAGATGTGGGTGTTCCGCCCGGACCCGGAGCAGACGGGGCGGGAGCGGGACGGCGGCAGCCCGGGGCTGATTTTGCTCGGGGCCTATTCCGCCGCGGCCATCCCCGAGGATCTCCCCACGCTGGAGATTTACGGCAGCGAAGACCGGGTGCTGGACCGGAGCAAGCTGCCGGTTTCACCGAACACCCTCCTTGAGATCGCCGGCGGAAACCACGCGTACTTCGGCGATTACGGGGAGCAGAAGGGGGACGGCACGGCGGCGATCTCCCGGGAAGAGCAGCAGCGGCAGACGGCCGAAGCGATTGTGAAGTTTATGACAGATGGCCATGAACGCTAAGCCGAGCCCTGCCTCCAGCCGATAATAATAATGTACATTGTACATCACCTCGCAATGGAGGAGCTCATCTTTTGAAGACAATCATGAAAACGACGTTTAAGCTTGTGCTTCCTTTCGCATTGCTGGCATTGGCTTATTTGTTCTACACGAAGACCACCGCCTTATCTCCGGCGCAGCTGGATATGGTGAAATGGGCCCCTTACGGGATCTTTCTGATCGGGGGCATCATATCCTGGAAATTCAACCGCAGCCGGGAATTTTTTATTCTGACGGTGCTGGCCCTGGGGCTGGCGGCGTATACCGATCTTGCCGGGGCGCTGACGCTGAAAGGCTTGGCGGCGCGCAGAACGGATCTTCACCTGCTGATAAGCCTGCTGCTTCCGTTCAACATCGCGCTGTTCTCTTTTTTCCGGGAGCGGGGGATTTTAAGTCTATGGGGGATTTTGCGGATCGCCGCGATCGCCGCCCAGGTTGGCCTGGCATACTGGCTGCTGGATCCCGCGCGGCAACCTCTGCTGCAAACGCTCGGCAAAACCTGGATCCCGGCGGTAAAATCAAGCGCGCTAACGCCCTTGTCTCAAGTTTCACTGCTGCTGTTTCTGGCGGCGCTGATCATCCTCATTGTTCGGCAGGTCTCACACCGCTCATCCCAGGATATTTCTTTTATCGCGGTGCTGTGCGCCCTGTTCTACGCCCTGCATCAAACCGGCGGCGGTAATCCGGTGCTTTACGCGGTGGCTTTTGCGGTGTCGGGCATCATCCTGATCGTGTCGATCATCCAGGACTCCTATTCGATGGCGTTCTCGGACGAACTGACCGGACTGCCTTCCCGGCGGGCGCTCAAGCAGGATATGATGAAGCTCGGGATGAATTACGCGATCGCGATGCTGGACATCGACCATTTCAAAAAGTTCAACGACACCTACGGCCATGACACGGGGGACGAGGTGCTGAAGCTGGTCGCCTCCACGATCAAGGACGTGACCGGGGGCGGGAAGGCGTACCGGTACGGCGGCGAGGAATTTACGATTCTTTTTCCGGGAAAAAATAGCACCGACGTTCTGCCCCATCTCGAGGAATTACGGGAAAAAGTTTCAAAACGGGCCTTTACGCTGCGCCGGAGCGGCAGGGGTAAAGGCAAGTCCGGACGGAAAGCGCGGGGCCGCGGCTCCGGCAAGGCAAGATCAAAACAAATTTACATAACGATCAGCATCGGGGTTTCCCAAAAGAGCGACAAACATAAGACGCCGGACACGGTGATGAAATCCGCGGATACGGCCCTGTATCGGGCTAAGAAAAAAGGAAGAAACTGCGTGAGCAAATAAAAAAGGCAGGGGGATCGACGTGAGCGGGAAAATCCAGACCATCGAAACCATCGAGAGCACCGGATCGATCGGGATGATCGAGTCGGCGGGCGCAGAAGCGCTTGGGCGCAATACGCGATTAAACGGCGGGGATGCCGGCAAGGCGGGCGGGGGAACAACAGGAGCAATAGGAGCAGCAGGAGCAACCTACCGGATCCGCAGCGTCATTTCAAGCAGTGAGCTGGCGATTGTGTACACGGCACGCCAGGAGAAGGCGGGTGTGAAGTGCGTGATCAAGGAGTTTTTTCCGCGGGCGCTCGTGCGTCGGGGCCGGGACGGCAAGTCGGTGCACCGGCGGACCGGGATGCCGCAGGAAAAATACGGCACGCTAAAAGACGCCTTCCTTCAGGAAGGCGCCCTGCTCCAGGACTGCGAGCATCCCGGTGTCGTGCGGTGCCTGGACCGGTTCGAGCAGAACGGCACGGCGTATCTCGTGATGGAATACTGCCCGGGCCTGACGCTCGATCAGGTGATCGGCGGCCGCCCGGACATGGCGGAGCCCGGCTTTCTGTACCGGAGCATCCTGCCGCTGATCGGGACGGTGGAGCATCTCCACCGCCGCGGCGTGATTCACCGGGATGTGAAGCCGGGCAACATCATCATCGATGAGCAGGGCCGTGCCAAGCTGCTCGATTTCGGTTCGGCTGTCCGCTATGAAGAGAGCGGCCATCCGATTCTTACCACGGCCGGGTATTCGCCGCTCGAGCTGTACTCGGAGCACTCCCGGCAGGGGCCGGTGAGCGACGTGTACGCCATGGCGGCCGTGCTGTACTACTGCTGCCGGGGCGAGGCGCCGCGCGACGTCCGGCAGCGGCTGTTCGACGACAGCCTCGAGCCGCTCGGCGCCGGACTCCGGCGGTCCTGGCCGTTCCTGGCCCGGGCCGTGCGCCGGGCCCTGGCCGTTTCGCCGGAACGCCGCGCTTCCTCGCTGAACGGGCTGAAGCGGGCGATCCGGCTGGAGTATTTCGCTAGCCGGTCTTTCCTGCAGAAGCGTCGGTCCGGATAAAGATATTCGTATTCGGCTTGATCGGTTTATACCGCAGCTCGATTTCCGTAATGCCATCCTCGAATGTAATGTACAATTTGTCATTATATTCGAGGATTTCTTGTTTGTTCTTCGGCAGCGGGGTGCGGTTGCGCACCAGGGAGCAGCGGGTGGTGTTCTTGACGTACAGTTTGCCGCCTTTGGCCGGCTTGAACACGATGTGTTCGGCTTCCGGCAGCGGTTCGTTGACGTCCAGACTGCGGAACAGTTCGCCCAGGCTGACGCTTCTTCCCGTAAAGGAGGTCAGCGGCCACGATTTCACCGGCACTTCGCTTCCGCTGGCCGTGGCGAGAAAATAGCCTTCCAGCTTCCCGGCGAAGCCCGGTTTGGGGCGGAGCCACAGGTACAGCAGGAACCCGGCGGCGACGGCAGCCAGACCTCCGGCGATGGACCAGAACACCGCGGTATATTTGGATTTGACGGAAAGCTGCAGCACCGCCGTCGCGGTCTCCCCTTCCGGATCCGTCGCCGTCAGCGTAATGGTTCCGTGGCCGGTTCGCTGCGGGGAAATGCGCAGCTTATCGCCCGCCAGTTCGGCCGAAACGCTCCCGCCGTCCGCGGCTTCCCCCTGGATTTCATACACTAACGAATCCCCGTTCTCATCCGTAAACAACTTGTCCATCGGCAGTTCGGACAGGCCGTCCTCCTTGATTAACCCCAGTTCAAGCGGGCCTGTGACCGCCGGGGCCAGGTTGGCTGCTTTTACGGGCGCCACAGGGCTGTCCCGGTAAAAGCTCGGGCCGTTCAGCTTCACGTTCCACGCGTATTCGCCGGATTTCGGAAACGTATACTCGGCGGTATACCGCCCGCCTTGCAGTTTCATATCCACGCTGGTTTCCTCGTTCGTCTTCTTATCCAGTACGACCAGCTTCGCGCTCATCCCCGCATAAACATCCAGATCCTCCAACGGCTTGCCCGGGCCGGCGGCGGTGAGATAGGCTTCGACGCCGGTCGGCTTGCCTTTGAGCACGGTGTCGGCGGTCAAGCGGGCCTCGGCCTCGAGCGCATAGCTTCCCAGCAGGCTGATTTTAACCAAATCTCCCGTCGTTCCTCTGAATTTGACTTTGGCGGTCCCTTGTCCCGGTTCTTTAATTTTGATCAAGGTATAGGTTCCCGATTTGAACATCCGGATGTTCTCGGAGTTGTAGAACAGCTGGGTCTCCTGCAGCGGATGTTCGGACAGCAGGATGATATTGGCCTCGCCCATGCTGGAATTCGGAATGTCCACCGGGACTTCCTGAAGCTTGCCGGTCGCGGTCACCCCGGCGACCGGCATCAGCACGGATCTCATCTGCGCGGCGAAGATCTGATTGAAAATCTCCGGCAGATCGTCGGCACTGCTCGTGATGTAAGAAGCCCCGCCGGTTTCGGCCGCGATCCGCTCCAGTTCATCCGGATTCACGGTCCCGTCATGGTTCAGGCCGATCGTGTAGATCGGGTAACCTTCCTTCCGCGCTTTTTGAATCGCGCTTTCCACGTCTTTCGTCGAATCGGCCACCGTCCGGTTGGTCGGCGACACGGGACCGAAATCGGTCTCCCCGTCCGACAGCAAAATCATGAAGGGAATTCTTGCCCCGCTCCCCGCATCCGCTCCCTTCTTACCGGCCGACAATAGATTGCCGCCCTTCACCAGTCCCAGGCCCAAATCCGTATAACCGGTTCGGCGCAGTCCGGCCATCGCCTGTTTCAGTCTCGTGCGGTTGGCCGTCACGGAAATCGGAGTCAGCGGCGAAGACGCCACGATATGATGGTTATAGGCGACGAAGCCGATCCGCGTCCGGCTGGCCTCACTCATATCCATGAACATATGGATGACTTCATTCGCCGTTTTATTCGGGTCGGCGTGGTTCATGGAGTAGCTTGTGTCGAGCACGAATACCGCGTCAAAGGCATCCCCCGGATTTTTTGGCGAATCCTCAGCGGAAACATGCGGAAAAGTGACAAAAATCGGAACAAGTAACGTAAAAATTAAAAACAGGATAATAGTCCTAAAAGTCATTTTGCCTAAGGAGGCGAATTTTTGATCCATTTCCATCCTCATCTTCAATACCCGCCTTATGTACTAGAATGTGTCGTTTGGAGCGAAAGTGACCATCGGATTATGTATATCTAAGGATATATCGGATGCAGTTCATGAATTCTGTATACAGTTCCAAAAATTAGGACTTTCATTGGATAAAACTCCCTCTATTTCATTTTTGTATAGGCTATAAGTCCCTGTGTTGCTCAGAGATTCAAGATATTGACAATTTGTCGAGGCGGCATTTATATTTACCCCTAAGACCCGGGTAATGCGAACCACTCGCTTATCATTTGGGTCCGTATCACTAAGACGGTCGACTGCCGTCGAAAAACATCAGTATTTCAAGCGTTCGGCAGGGATAAGGTTTGGAGCGAAGCCGTCAGGCCGAAGACGCTTCGGAAACGGGAGGAGGAAAAACACGGTGGACATTATTAATCAGACGAATCGAACGATGCTGTTCGAAGAGATCAATCCCGAGAAGCTGGACCTGATCACGATCGTGGGCGATGTCAAAGGCATCGACAGTCTGAGCGACGACAAAATCAAAGAGATCAACGGACATCTGCTGGTCCGCAGCTTCGACGAGTTCCTGAACAAGTTCTCGCCGACGGTGTACTCGTTTTTTAACGCGGCCAACCAAAAGGTGGTTTACACCTTGAAAAAGCCGGAGGGCATCGCCGAGGACGCGATCTCGGAAATCCGGATCGATCAGAACAACGATTTCCTGAAAATGCTGTTTACGCTGATCGACACCAAGCGCAGCCAGGGCATGACGAACGTGGATTTCAAATTCGAGCATCTGCTCGACATGATTTCCCCGAAAAAAGTGATGGACGATATCCGCCAGGTCCGTAAGGAAATCCATTACCTGTACGGACAATACGAGAAACTGGACGACGAGGATCCGAAAAAACTCGATATGGGCGACAAGCTGAACGCCATGTTCGAGGAGGCCAGCGCGAATTACAACAACGTCATGGCGATGCTGCCGCTGGCGATTGAGGATATCAAGACGCGCCTGTTGCTGGGCGGATCGAACGAGGAAAACGACGCCGAAGCGGTTCAAATCGGCATGCTGATGATCGGCGAGAGCGGCGAACTGAAAATCATCGAAGCTCCGAAGAGCGAGAGCACGGAACTGGTGCTGCTGGACGAGCATGGATCCAACGATTTGGCCCAGGTGTTTGAAGAGGATTACAACTCCATCACGGAGGCGCCGTCCGGATACGTAAAAGATCTGGTTGTACGTACCTTTAGCCCGCTGCCTGCCGTGGCCGGCGATGTGAACGTCGAACAGGAGGTTCAGAACTACAACACCTACCTGGAGTTCTATAAAACCGCGAAGGACGATTTCGTGAAGACCGTCAAACCGCTGGTGGAAAAAATCCTCGGCGTCAAAATGTTCTTCGACCAATACGCGGTCAAAAACAAAGGGATGGCTCCCTCCCTGCTCGTGACCAACACGAAGCTGGAAATGCTGGTCAAGAGCGCGAACATTCCGCGGCTGGAAACTTACCTGAACACGGTCAACTCCAAGAACGATTTCTCGGATACGATCTGGTTCGGCATCGTTCCTTCGGTGGAACTGGAGACCGCCGGCAAGGTGAAGGTCACCCGGGAGCGGTTCAAGGGGAACGAAAAGATCGCCAAGCAGGACGGCAATACGATGGAATCGCTGTCCATGCTGATGCAGGTCGTCAAAGAGTTCAAAGTCCAGATCTTCTTCAGCTTCGAAACCGGAGAAGAGACGACGTTCAACAACATGGCGACGGCCGGCATCGACAAGTACATCGACAAATGCGCGCCGCTCATCCGCAAGGAATACAGCGAATACGCGATTCCGTGCATCCCGAACTTTACGGTGATCCCGAAAGAGAAATCCGGGGTGGTCATCGACAGCCGCATGGTGCAAACGGAAAACGGGGCCCAGCTCTCCCGCGAGAAGGAAGACATTCTCAAGCTGTGGATCGAAGGCGTGTACGTGGGCGCTTCTTACGTGGCCGCCGGGATCGTCTCGGCCTACCAGTGTCCGGAATATCTCAAGGAATCGTTCAAAAATACGAGCAAGGATTTCCCGGGCGTGCGCTTCGACATCGAAGCCGGCGAGAACAGCCTGCGGGCCGTGACCACCATGGCGAAGGAAATTACCGGGTTCACGAACACGATCAAGGATTCGATCAACCGCAAGAATTTCGGCTTTATTTTCTCTTCGGAAAACGCTCAGTTGCAAGGCAAGGACATCCGCCGCATCACGGTCTACAAAGCGCGCAGCCTGGCCCAATCCGAGGACGGCTTCGATTCCATTTACAAGACGCTGGTCAGTACATATATCGAGCGCATCCTGCGATTCCAGACCGCCGATTTCAAGCATGAGAATATCGTCAAATTTTTCAGCAACAACCCGAGCAGCCAGAAGAGCATGTGGTTGTCGAAACGCGGCTTTATCAACTCGATCATTCAGGACGGGGACGATATGAGCTACGTCATCGACGAGAAAAACAACCTGTGCCATATCGACCTGATCTACAACGGCAACGTGAAGAACCTCGAGGTCATGATCACGAAGGGCACAAGTGCCGTGAAGATTTAGGTGTGGCAAACCCATTGATGTATGTGGAAGACGCGGCCTAACGGCTCGTCTTGTTACATAAATTTTCGGCCCTGAAGCCGAAAGGCTTCGGCCGAGCACTAATTTTTCTTAAGGAGGAAATGTACTTATGGGATTCAGATTGAAAGTGGAAGGCGCAGAAACGATTGAACTGGGCTTGGACAACATTCAAAAGGTGATTTATGACACCGACACGCCGGACGATTCCAACGCAAGATCCACCGATGTGGGCTCTACGCTGAAAATCATCGGCAAGGTCATCACCGCCACCGACGGGGACAAAGCGGACGACACGCTGAAATTGGCGCAATGGTCCCTCGTTCCGGCCGAAAAAGCGGACTGCTACCGCAAACTGACGCTGGAAGTCATCGCCGCTGACCAAGTGGTTCGCGAAATCCACTTCCCGAACGCTTTCGTGGTCGACTACAAAGAAACGTTTGGCGACACCGAAGGGGTAGGGCAATTCGAGCTTTACGTGAAGCAAAAGAAAGACAAAACCGAGTTGGCTACGCTTAACGGCGGATACGACTTCGGCAAGTAAGATTCGCTGGAACTGCGTCATGGGGCAGTGACGGCAGGTAAATCTCAAGGGGGCTTCCCCCTTGAGATTTACTGTAATTACCTTGCTGGTAGGGCAAGGATTCCAGAGGGGAAAGCGGGGAAACGCGGATGACCGATTACTATGCGCAACTGGGCGTTGCCCGTGATGCCGGGATCGCCGAGATCCGGCAGGCTTACCGCAAGCTGGCCAAGCGCTACCATCCCGATGTCAACCGGGACAACCCGGAGGCGGAAGCGCGCTTCAAGCAGATCGTGGAAGCATATGAAACGCTGAACGACGAGTCGCTTCGGGCGGAGTACGACCGAAAGCTGGATTCGGTGAAGAGCGGACGCGGCGGCACGCAAAGAAAGACCGGAGGAGCCGGAACGGGATCGGCGGCAGGTCGGGCGGCCGGCACAGGCGCGAACGCGAGCGGGGTCGGGATCGACGGTTTTGATCCGGTGCGCATCCGACAGCAATTTGAGCAATTTTTCGCAAAAGTTTCCGGGAACCGTGAACAAGAAAACGGCCCAGGGGCCAAGGCGGAGGAGGCGGGAAAGAACCCGCTGGATACGACCGCGATGTTTGATCAATTTTTTGGATATCGAAAAAAGTAACCGACACGACCGTATAGCAGAAGAAATATGGATGATGAATTACGGATGAAAATACGGATAGCGTGCGTGATTAAGGATGGCGTACGGAATTACGGATAGCGTACGGAATTTGGATGGAGTACGAAATTACGGATAACGGAATTACGAATGACGTACGGAATACGGATGACAGCTGGAATTACGGATGACTGATGGAATTATGGATGACGTAAGGAATACGGATAACAGACGGAAATACGGATGACGTACGGAGCATGGATAACGGATGAATCACAGATTGCATGCGGGGTTACGAATAACGGAATTACGAAATCACGGAGGTAGCGGATGTGAAATTGAAGAGATCCGGCTGGATGGTCTTCCTGAATGTGTTAATTTACGGGATTTTGGCCGGTATGGTCATCTATGCCCTTCTCCGCCCTTTACATTACAAGCTGCAAATGGCTACCGTCGCGGTGTCGGCCATCATTGCCAGCGCGCTCGTCTGGACGGGGGGTCCCCGGAGTATCGGGGTCCGGGAGCGGGCGGAGGCGGTCGCCAAGATCGTGCTGCTCGACGATGACGGAGAACGCGTCAAGGAATGGTTCGTCAAAGGGGAAACCTCGGTCCTGATTGGCAAAAATGGCCACCGCGGCGGGGTTGATATAGATTTGTCGGACTGCGAATACGCCTCGCTTGTCAGTCCGGAGCACGCCGTTTTAAACCGCGTCGGAGACCGGTGGTATATCGAGGACACGGAATCCCACAGCGGGACGGGGCTTCGCAAGGCGGGCAGCAGTGAAACCCGGCGGCTCGTCGCCGAAGAACCGCAGGAAATCGGCACGGGAGATATGGTGTTTATCGCGAATACGCGGCTGCTAGTCAAATAATCCGGCCCAAAGCCAAAGCACGAATACATACGGAGGAATGAGTCTAAAGATGAGTTTGACGAGATGCCTAAACGGACACATGTTCAGTACGAGAAAACACGGCAACACGTGTCCTTACTGCAACACGGTGCTGGAGCAGCCTTCGCGCGGCGAGACGCGCCGGCCGCCGGCGGCCGCGGAGACGGATGACAAGACGATGCCCTATCTTGGGGAGACGACCGGGATTCAGCCGGTAACCGGCTGGCTGGTTTGTGTGGAAGGCCCGCAGATGGGCCAAGACTACCGCATCATGGCGGAAAAAAACTTTATCGGCCGCGCGGAGGAAATGCAAATCCGAATCATCGGGGATAACGCCGTATCCCGGCGCAACCACGCGGTAATCGTGTACGATCCGAAGAAACGGAATTTTTATTTGCTGCCGGGGGACGCCTCCGGCCTGGCTTACCACAACAACGAAGCGGTTTATACGCCGGTGGAGCTGAACGCCTACGATTTGATCCAGCTGGGACGAAGCAAGTTCGTGTTCGTTCCGCTGTGCGGGCCGCATTTTGAGTGGGATAACGGATAGATCGGGATGATGGGGATGGGAGATTTGAATTTTTGGCAGTCCTATGGCGTGCTTGGGGCCGCGTTGGCGCTGGTCGGTTTGCTTGTTTTGATTCGGCAAAAAGTAGCCGGCGTTGCCGCCGCTGCGCCGCGAACCCGAACGGGTGGCGCGGTGGTCGCCGAGGCGACTCCGGAATGGGAGCCGGTGAGCGGCAAAATCGCCGTCGGCAACGCCCAGACGATCGGCAGGCGCCAGGAGCAGGACGACTATTTCGCCAGCTCGATCACCCGGGTCGGGACGATGGCCGTCATCGCCGACGGAATCAGCGGCGTGGCTCACGGGCGCATGTCCAGCACCCTGGCCGTGACGATGTTCAGCCGGGAATATTTGAAGGTCACCGGGCAGGACGAGATTCCCGGCTTCTTTCAGAAAGCGGCTGTGTTAAGCAACCGGGCCATTCTGGAGCAGTTGGGCGGAGCCATCGGCGGAACGACCCTGGTCGCCGCCGTGATTTCCGAGGGCCGCCTGCACTGGGCCGCCGTCGGCGACAGCTTGTTGCTCCTGTTTCGGGACGGAGAATTCCTTCCCGTCAACTCCAAGGATACGCTGGAGCAAGTGCTCGAAGCCCGGGTGCTGGCCGGCGAAATCACGCGGGAGGAAGCAAAGGCGAACCCCATGCGCGGCCACTTGACCAATTATTTGGGCTACGGGGGCTTCAAAAGCATGGAGGTCGGCGAACCCGTTCCGCTTGAACCGGACGACATCGTCATCCTGTGCAGCGACGGAGTTTGCGACGCGCTGACGGAGGTGGAGCTGGAGCAGATTTTGCTGCAGCGGATGCCGCCGCAGGAGACGGCGGAAGAAATCATCGCCAGCGTGGAGCGCAAAGGTTACAAGCACCAGGACAATGCGACGGTGATTATCCTGGAGCAGGCCCGGTAAGGGGGCGCCAAGGGAGTGGGGAGCGCAAAGGCTACAAGCACCAGGACAACGCGACGGTGATTATTCTGGAGCAGGCCCGGTAAGGGGGCGCCAAGGGAGTGTGGAGCGCAAAGGCTACAAGCACCAGGACAACGCGACGGTGATTATTCTGGAGCAGGTCCGGTAATGAGGGCGCCAAGGGCGCGGGGCGATAGAGGAGCAAGGAGTGACGGGCTGCGCCCGGTTTTCGCTCGGATGGAGTAGCGTCAAGGGCTGCACGTGGACTGCGCGCCCCAGGGTGCAGGAAATGTGCGGACTGAGTGGGTTGCGTCCCAGGGTGCAGGAAATGTGCGGATTACCTCCTAGAGTAACCAAATAGCGCAGACTGTGTGGACTGCGTCCTAGAAGTGCCCGAGTTGCGCAGACTGCGTGGACTGTGTTCTAGGAGTACCTGAGTTGCGCAGACTGCGTGGACTGTGTCCCAGGAGTGCCCAAATTGCGCGGACTATGTGGACTGCGTCCAAAGAGTGCCCGAATTGCGCAGACTGCGTGGACCGTGTCCTAGACATCGCGGCCTGCTGTGGTTAGTAAGTACGTACGGTCGGAACGGAGTCCGCGCTAACGGACGCCATAGCTGCTAAATCGAACATTTGGAGCAAAACGGGAATCTAACGGACGTAATAGCGGCTATTTTGGCAAAACGAGGACATTCGAGCGGTAAATAGGCAAAATAGGCGCTATGGCTTCCGTTAGAATTTTCAAAAGGCGGAAATGTGCGAAATAGCAGCTATTATTTCCGTTAGCGCATAAGGGATACAGCAGACTAGCGGTAATCGGTAGTGGTGGGGAGTAAGTAAGCGTGGCTGGGTATGCGAGTAAGTGATTGTGACTGGTCGCTAACGCGAGTGCTCAATGCTCAACCGCCTGCTTCGGTCTGCGGGATCTCGACCAGTTGAGGCCTGGTGGGTGTGTGACTAGTGTGGTCTGCGGAAAGTGTGATTAGTTGAGGTGTAGCTGATGTTGACTAATTGTGGTGTAGCGGAGTGTGTGATTAGTTGTGGTGTAGCCGAAAGTGTGACTAATTGTGGTGTGAACGAGTGTGTGACTAGTTGTAGGGTGACCGAGAGTGTGACTAGTTTGTGCTGTAGCGGAGCGTGTGATTAGTTGTAATGTGGCCGGGTGTGTGACTAGTTGAGGTATTGCCGAGCGGTGACTAATTGTGGTGTAGCGGAGCGTGTGACGGGTGTAATCAGCGAGTGCGAAGGCCGAAAGTTCGCGCTAACGGACGCTATAGCTGCTAAATCGAACAATTGGAGCAAATCGGGAATCTAACGGACGTAATAGCGGCTATTTTGGCGAGATGGGGGCATTCGGGCGGTAAATAGGCAAAATAGGCGCTATGGCTTCCGTTAGAATTTTCAAAAAGCGGAAATGTGCGAAATAGCAGCTATTATTTCCGTTAGCGCATGAGGGCCGTCGGAAGACTAGCGGTAATCGGGCAGCGGTAGCGAGTAAGTGATCGTGGCTGGGTATGCGAGTAAGTGATTGTGACTGGTCGCTAACGCGAATGCTCAAACCGCCGGGTTCGGTCTCCGGGATCTCGACTAGTTGGGGCCTGGTGGGTGTGTGACTAGTTGTGGTCTGCGGAAAGTGTGATTAGTTGCGGTGTAGTGGGGTGTGTGACTAGTTGCGGTGTGGCCGCAAGTGCACGATCGTAGCCGGACGCTAACGCGAGTAAGTGACAGCTTTTTTTAAGGCGAATAAGTATCGAGGTTGTTAGGGGTTGAAGAGGGATGGACCGGCAACCAGACGGGAAACGGAGGAAGGCATGAGGAAGGAGAACAGCGACTTTAAAACCGCTTTTGTCTCCGAGGCGGGTTCTTATATTGACAACAGAGACTATTTTGCTTTCGTGGAGCTCGACGACATGGCTTGCTACGTGATCGCGGATGGGCTGGATCAGGACCGGGAGGTTAGCAGCGCGGAGATGGTGATCCGGGCGATTTTGGAGAGTTTCATGGAAAAGCCGTCGCTGTCCCGGCGAAAAATCCGGAACGATTTGGAGGCGGCCCACGAGTGGCTGAAATTCGAGAGCCGGCGCGTCCGGCTGAAGGCCAGCGTGCTCGTTATCGTCACGGATTATACGCGGATGGTATGGGCGTCGTGCGGGAATGCGCGGATGTATCATTTTCGCGGGGGGCGGCTGAATTTGCGCTCCAAGGACCAGAGCTTGACGGAGCTGCTGACCGACAGCGGCAAGCTGTCCGAGGCGGGGGCGGTCCGGCATGAGGAACGCGGCAATCTGCTGAATTATATGGGCAAGCCCGACCGGTTCGAGCCGTTTGTTTCGAAAAAGACCCCGCTCTCCGACGGGGATGTGCTGCTGCTCTGCACGCCGGGGCTTTGGAAGAAGGTCGAGATCCCGGAAATGCTGGACGCCCTGACGGCGTCGAGCGATCCCGAGACCCTGACCGATACGCTGGAAGAGGTTGTGCTGAGCCGCCAGGAAAAAACGGTGGACAATTACACGGGCGCCGCCGTTTATGTGAACAAGGCGTTCGTCGAGAAGCCGAAAAACTACAAGAAATGGGCGCTGCGGATCGCGATGATCCTGCTCTCGCTTGCGATCGCGGGCGGCGGGATCTGGTACGCCAAGGCCCGGCAGGCCGCGAAGCTGGCGGAAGCCGTCGTGCAGATGACGGAGTTCGAGCAGGACGGTGACGAGTACGCGGCCGCCGGCGATTATCCGAAGGCGCTGAAAGCCTACAGCGAAGCGAAAAACGCGGCTAGCCGGCTGAAGGACAAGCTGCATTTTCAGTTGCTGCGGAACAAGCAGAAGGTGGCGCAGGCGGTCACGGACGGCGACGGCTACGTGAAGGACGGCAGCTACGATATGGCGGTCGAAAGCTACGAGAAAGCGCTGAAGGATGCCGGGAAGTACAAGGTGTTCAAGGAGGAGCATATCCGCGAGCGCATTGCGCGCAGCGGGATGATCGCGGAGCTGGCGGTGATTTTTCAGGAGGGCGACAAGCAGCTGCAGGGCCAGGACTACAACAACGCGAAGAAAACCTACAACAAGGCCAAAACGGCGGCGATCGACGCGGGTTATGCCGAGGGGCAGAAGCAGGCGGAGGACAAGATCAAGGCCGCCCAGGAAAAGATCGACCAGTTGTATGCGGAGACGAAGACGCTGAAGGCGGACAATCTGGAGAAAAAAGGCGACCGCAGCCTGGCCGCGATGGATTACGCCGGGGCGATCGAGGCGTACACGCTGGCGCAGGAGATCTACCAGGAGATCGACAAGCTGGAGCGGGTGCTGGCCATGGAACGCAAAATCGCCAAGGCCGATGAAAAGCTGCACCCGATCGTGCCGGCGGGCGGGGACGCGGGCGGGGATACAGCCGCGGGATCCGCCGCCGGTGCGAGCAGTGCGGCCGGTGCGACCGCCGCAACCGGCGCGGCCGCGGGCGGGAGCGCGGTCGGAGGCGGGGGAAGCCCGGCGGGGAACGCCGCCGCCGGGGCTTCCGGCACCGCGGGGTCCACGACGAAGCCGGCCGGGACGTCGAAACCGGCCGGTTCCGGGGCGGCCTCCGGCGGGAAAGAGGCGGCCTCGCCGGACGCTGAGCCGGGCGCCAAGCAGGAGACGAAGCCCGGCGCGGCATCGGGCGCGGAACCGGGCGAGAAGCAGGGAGCGCAAGGCTCGACGCCCGACGCGGAGCCGGGGACAAAGTCCGGCACAGCGCCGGATTCGGCAACTGAGACGCCGGCTTCGGGCGCAGCGCCGAACGGCGCTTCGGGAGCCGGCGGGACAGCTTCGCCTCCGGGCGGCAAGGATCAAGCCGATAAGGCGGAAGGGGGGAACGCTTCATGAAGGACATCGTTTTGGACCGGCTGAACAAAATGGAGGATTTGCAGCAGCGCCGGGTGCTGCGCAGTCTGATGAACAGCGTGTTCCTCAATCTCGTGGAATACCAGGAGGAGCTGAACCGGCAATTGGAACGCCGGGTGTTTGAAGAAGTGGAGGACCACGAGAGCAAGCACGACGTCTATGTGTCCATGTGCCGAAGGGAAGAGTGGGACCCGCTGCACGAATACTTGTTTCCCGTGCTTCCGCAGGATACCGAGCCGAGGCGCATTGATCTGAAAGACGTAATCGCGGCTTTAAGTGGAGGCGCGGAGGTGCGGCTTTTTTCGTTGTTTCTGGAATGCGGGTACCCGCTGATTCAACAGCTGCTGCAGAGCGCAAAAAGCTTCCCCGGGGAGCTGCGGACGGATCGCGGAACCTATGCCATCCGGGTCCGGCTGGAACGGAACATGGATTACATTCGGGAGATCGAGAAGCTGTACCGGATCTTTTTAAGCAATGGCCTGCCCTGGAAAACGGTGAATCATCCCTATGCCTACAAATTTGTGGATGCGGTTCTGACCGGGGTGGACGGACAGCTGGCCGAAGACGAAGAAGTGCTGGAGATTTCCGTGCACCTGGAGGAATACGAGGCTTACAAAAGAACGGACCTGGTCCCGCTGTGGAACATTCAGCGATTGGAACTGAAAACGGGCGGGTTCCCCGTACCGGCGGCCGACCGGGTCAACTATGAGCATGTGCTGCCGCTGCGAAAAACCGGGACCCAGCACGGCTACCTCGTCGACGTGAACGACGATAGCATCCGGTACGTCAAGCGCGCCCCGGAGGAGCTGGTCGTAGTGTCCCCGCTGGAGAAGTCGGACGCCTGGCAGGTGCTGAAGCTGGTCGAACCGGTCGGCTCGGGGATTACGGGGCTCGTCAAGCCCGCGTATCCGCTGATGTCCAACCGTCAGCGCCTGGACTTTATCGGCAGCTACGGGCGAAAGCAGGGGCAGATCGTCCGCTCCAGGGGCGAGATCGTGCGGATGATCCACGCTTTTGACGTATCCGATTGGCTGGAGCTGACGCATGTGGAGATCCGCCCGCCGGGCGCGGCGAACCCGCTCACTTATGAGCTGAACCGGTTTATGACCGACGAAGTCCGGGTGGATAACGGCAAATGGCGGATGTGCCTCGGATTCGGCAAGCAGAACATTGGCCGGGGGCACGATTATCTGGCCGAGGATGTGATGAGCTTTCTCGTCTCCCAGGTGCAGATGTCTTTTCCCGAATATCGCTGTGAAGGAGAATGGGCTTGAATTACATTTGGGATTTGCTGGTTCAAGCGCAGGAAGCCGGGATGGACAAGAAGGGGATCCGCTTCCTCCCGGCCAAGGTCTACTCGCCTTACATGGAGCTGAGCCTGGAGGCGCTCAACGCGACGGCCGGCCAGCTTGACGTGGAGGTGGAGGTAAATCCTCATTACCGGTTCCCCGCGGTGTTCCGTGATTTGCTGGACATCAACCTGACGGAGGATGAGGAGCTCAGGCTGACTTTGTTCGATATTTTGATTCATTTTTTGGCCGAGCTGGATTTGATGCAGGGGATGAACAAACGGGAGTTTTACATCCGCTTCGTCCTGCGGGACCTGGAAGCCGGGGCTTTCGGGGAGCGGGTCAGGGAACGGATCGGCCTGTTCGACCGGGAGGAGAAGGAAGTGATCGCCGCCGCGCTGCTGCGGATGTACGACACGGGGGAGACGCTGCATCTGCTGCGGAGCACGGTGAGCCGGATTTTTCGGCGGTCGACGATTTATGTCAACAGCGAGGAAAAAGACGAAATGCTGTTCTACATCGGCCAGCGCCGCACGGAGAGAGGTCTTCGCAAGCTGGAGCTGCTGATGGAGCTGTTTTTGCCGGTCCGGTACCGCACCGAGGTGTATTGGGATTGCCATGTCGGCATCATCGGCGCCGAGGACACGATGGTTCTGGACCGGATCGCGATGTATTGAACATTTGAAGGCGTTTGAAAGTTTAGGTTGAGGAAAAGGCACCCGCCGCGGGAAAAGGAGATTGTGCACATGAGAGGATTTAAACTGTATACCGATTCCACCAGTCAAGAGCGGGTGCGCGGCGCGGTCCGTTACACGCGGGAAGCGCTGGTCGAGATGACGACCTACCAGTTGCGGAACATTTGCTACCGGGAGCGCCTCGTCGAGGGGATGAGCCAGCGGCTGGACCGCGAGGAACTGATCCGTCTCATTCTGAAATATTTGGGAGCCGACGAGCACAAGTGGATCGGCCGGGTGTGCGAAGGCGGGTTCGACCGGGTGCAGCGCATGATGAAGCGGTCGCTGCAGTCGCCGCTGCAAGGGGACGGGGGCATCTCGGTGCCCGCCCGGATCGTGATCTACCCCGGCATCGCCGTGGATCGGGCGGACGGGTACAAGGTGAAGGCGCCCGCCGGGTTCGCGGAATCGAACGTGCTGCTCGTCAACGACAACCAGGAGCTGTGCGGGATTTTTCAACTGCACAAGGATGAGGAAGGCGGCTCGGGCAGCTATTATTTGGCGGCGGACAGCGATGCTGAATGGGTGCGTACGGCCAACCGCCAGTACAGCTTGCTGTTCCTGCGGAAGCGCGAGTCCGACTACGTGTACACGACGTACTACCGGGAACAGGCGCCGCCACCCGCCCATCTGCCCTACTTCAAAATCCCGCTGGCCGACCTGGAGCTCCGCGAACTCGAGCGGACGGACGCGGTGCTGGCGATCGATTTCGGGACATCGAACACGACGGCGGGGGCTTTTTTGTACCCGGGCTATGTAAAGCATTTTTCGGGTCTTTCTTCGGACCGGCCCGACGGGCGCCTGCGCCTGAACGAGGTGAATTTCGTGCGCTTCCCCGACCCGTCTTACCGGGTGCCCGAATGGACCGAGGCGCTGCCGACGGCGATCCGCGTGGCGGACTGCTCGAACCCGGCGGCGGTGAAGTACGAGTTCGGGTACGAGGCCCTGCTCGGCATCCGGCGCGGGAGCTACAGCAGCCGGGCGTCCGTGTTCCAGGGGCTGAAGCGTTGGGTCCACGATTACGAGCGGACCGTGGAGATCATGGACGGTGAAGGGAACACGGCGACCGTGCCGCGGAGCGAGCTGATTCGCGCTTACCTGAAGTATGTGATCACCCTGGCGGAGCATCAATTCAAGTGCAAATTCAAAAAGCTGCACCTGTCCTCCCCCGTGAAGATGAAAGCCCCTTACCTGGACATGTTCAAGGAAATCCTGAAGGAATATGACATCGAGGAGACCCACGCGCTCGACGAGGGGATGGCGGTGCTGTACAACACGATCGAGGACGGGCTGGAGCGGGGCGTTTTCACGGAGGGGGCGGAATATCAGGCGCTGGTGATCGACTGCGGCGGCGGAACGACCGATCTGTCCTCCTGCCGCTTCCGGATCGAGGACGGCCATATGTCTTACAGAATTGCGCTGGATACGAGCTACGAAAACGGGGATACGCATTTTGGCGGCAACAATCTTACATACCGAATCATGCAATTTATGAAAATCGTCTTCGCCGAGTACTACACGAACGGCCGCCGCCGGGTGACGGATATCGACGACCTGATCGGGATTCCGGCCAACGATTTGTTCCGGGAAATCGACGAGCGGGGCGTCGAAGCGGTTTACGCCGAGCTGGAGCGGAGATACCGGGAGGCCGAGGCGGTGATTCCGACGGCGTTTGCCCGGTACGAAAGCCGTTCGCGGGACGAATATGTGCGGGTGCGCGGCAATTTCTTTTTCCTGTGGGAAATCGCCGGGGCGATGAAGGAAGAGTTTTTCCGCAAAACGGGGATTCTCCGAAACCGGTTCGACGCGGAGCTGAGCGGGGCGGACGACGACGATCTGCAGATTATGACGATGGAGCGCTGGTTTCTGTCGGTGTACCGGGGCGGGGAGC
Organism: Paenibacillus faecis; assembly: GCF_008084145.1. Classification (GTDB taxonomy): domain Bacteria; phylum Bacillota; class Bacilli; order Paenibacillales; family Paenibacillaceae; genus Fontibacillus; species Fontibacillus faecis. The sequence continues at coordinate 385,918 of NZ_VSDO01000005.1, forward strand.
TTAAGGATGAATACGAGATCCCGAACGTCGTGTTCAACATCAAGGAAATCACGCAGTTGATCCAGGGCGACATTTACGAGATCGTGCGCAAGTTTCTGGACGGGTTTTACCGCAGCGGGGCGCTCGGGGATTATTCGATCATCAAGCTGACGGGGCAATCGTGCCGGATCGACGTGTTCCGGGAAGCGCTGAAGGAGTTTGTGCCGGGGCGGAGCATCGAGTTCCGTCAAAAGCCGGCCGAGGGCCGGGTGCCGGAGCTGAAGCTGGCCTGCCTGCGCGGGGCGATCCGCTACTTGAACGCCCAGAAGGAAGGCCGGATCGAGACGAGCCTGACGAGCCACGCGGCGGTCATCCCTTACTCGGTCAGCGCGTACACGCACGACCGCCGCGAGGTCGTGCTGATCAGCAGCCTGGAGCGGAGCAGCCAGGGGCTGGGCTTCATCTCGCGGCCGTATCAGACGCAGGAGGTCGAGTTCCTGCTCCGCGGCAGCCGCGGGGATTTGCGGCACCGGTTTGTGTACGCGAACCGGACCGACCGCTACGAGGCGGTCAAGTACGAGGACATCCGGGCCGTCTACGGGGACCGGATTCCGCAGGACGACACCGACTCCATCGTCAACGGGGAGACGAAGTTTTTCGTCTTCGCCGACGACAGCCAATGGGGCTTCCACGTGCTCCCGATCGCGCGCCTCGACGAAGGCCTGCACCTCGGCCGCAAAAAGCTGTTCCCGTTCGAGGGCGAGCGGTCGGGGGAGGATTTTTTTGACGGGATGAAGTAGGGCGGCGGTGGCGCCGGCTTGCTTGTAGCCGGTAGGATAGGCGCGGGGAAGTGAAGTTCGCTGCCGGTGTAGTTGCGGGTGGCAATACGGACGATGGAACCGATGAGCGGATGCTGGAAAGCTGAGACGGATGCAACCGATGCAACCGATGCAACCGATGCAACCGATGCAACCGATGCAACCGATGCAACCGATGGAGCCGACGGAGCCGACGGAACTGACGGAACTGACGGAACTGATGGAACTGACGGAGCCGATGGAACCCAAGCAACCCGAGCAACCCAAGCAACCGGTCCGGTTCTGCTGTGAGATACCTGTTTTTTTCGCTGGTGCGCTATCGCCGAAGCCCCGGAATTCTAACGGACACAGTAGCTGCTATTTCGGCATAAAACACACTTTTCGGATTCTAACGGACGCAGTAGCGCCTATTTGCCTCAGAAGCGCTCAAAACGACGGGTTTCGGTGGAAATAGCGGCTATTATCTCCATTAGAATTTTAAATCGTCCGATTTGGTGGAAATAGCGGCTATGGCTTCCGTTAGAACGGAGAGTGAAGACTGAGTTCGTCCGGTTTAGCTTCTGCGGAGCGAATTTAGATCGGATGGCAAAAACCTATGTAGTACATAAGGATTGGCTGGACTTGCGGGAACAGGGGGTGGGACGGTTTCGAGTTTCGAGAGACTCCGTCGCCGAACCTCAAAATACATATTTTCTTGGAAAATTATGAGGTTCCGTTTAAGGATCGGCTAAGCAACGTAAGGAGGATTTGGTCGATGAATATATGGTTCATAAGAACGATCGTTCGAAACATGCTGAAAAAGCCGTTTCTCCCGGCAGCCAGAGGACCTGAGGGAGAACTGCTGCTGCAAAAGTCCCGCTTCGTCCTGGTCTCCTGCCTGCTTGGGTTCCTGATCTGTGCGGCGGCACTTCCGATCTTGTTGGCGGATGAGGCGCGCGAGGAGTTTGAGGTGATAGTCTATCTGATCGCGGCGGGAGCGCTCCTGCTGTTCATTCAGGTGGTCCAGCACCTGATTTTTCGGGCCAAGGCCGGCGAGCACTGGCTCGCGGTGCGCACGCTGGGCGGCCGCCGGATGCTGAATTATGGGGAGCTGCAAAGTGTGGGGTACACCCGGTTTTTCGGCGGGCAGTTTTTGCTGCAGGGAGCTGGCGGGACCGTGCGGATTCCGGCCGGAATCCGGGGAGCGGCGGAGCTGATCGAACGGATCGGCGGCAAGATCGGAAGGGACGCCTGCGCGGAGGCGCAAGAGGCGCTGGACGAGAAGCGGACCGAAATGGAAAAGTGGACGCGGTGAGGTGGCCGGGAGAGGAGTTGAGAAGTGATGTATAACGTGTTGTGGAGAAGGTACTGGGCTATGGCGGTTGACCGCTTGGTTACCGGACTGGGTGGCGTGCTGCTCAGCTTGATCTGGTTCTCTCCCGGGCAGCTATTCTCCGAAACTTCAAATCTACTGGCACCGGGACTCCCGATGCTGCTGACGCTTGTCTGCGAGTGCGTATATTATTCGTTGATGGAATCTTCCAAATACCAGGCCACGTTAGGGAAAATGCTCCTGGGGATCGTGGTGGTCGACTGGAGTCACGAGCAGTTATCCTTCGGCCAAGCTTTCGTGAGATATCTGGGAAGGATTTTGTCCGGATTCATCTTGAGCCTCGGTTATATCATGGCCATCTTTTCGGACAAACGGCTAGCGCTGCATGACAAAATAGCGGTTTCCTATGTCGTCCACAAAGAAAAGCTCCAACTTCATAAGATCCGGGAAGAAGTGGAAGCCAAGGGCGACCTTCGGAGCGGGCGGATGACCGGCTTTAACTGGGGAGATTGATTAAGTCGGGTACATTCCCGGCAAGACGAAACTTGCGAGACGAGACAACAATTTAAAGGAGAGACAACAATGTACATTAGTTTTGGAAAAAGAGTAATCGCCTGGCTCATTGATGCACTGGTGATCCAGTTTATTTTGCAAGTATTTCTAATCGGGTTTCTGAATTTTCGTTCGTTGTACTACGACTTCCTTCTAAGCCAAAGAGACTGGATGGATGTGAATTTAGAGGAGATCGGCGGAATTTTTGAGAGCGGGTTTTTCTTCAAATTTGCGGCGGTGCTGGGGATACTCCTCTCCTGGCTCTATTATGCCGCGATGGAATCATCCAGGCTGCAGGCGACGGTAGGCAAGCTGGCCATCGGCGGGGTCGTGGTCGGTGAGATGAACGAACGGATTTCGTTCGGGAAGGCGAGCGGTCGCTTTTTCGGTAAAATCGTTTCCTCCCTCATCCTCTATATCGGCTACCTGATGGTGGCTTTCACGGAACATCGGCAAGGGCTGCACGATAAGATGGCCAAGGCGTATGTCGTGGATAAAGAGCATTTGGCCGCTTACCGGACCACCATGCAAAAGCAAATGGAGGACGTTGTAAAGGTCGGGTGAGGGGATAAGGAGGAGAGGGCTTGCGTTTGTATGCGGGTTTTTGGAAAAGATTTTGCGCGAATCTGCTGGATGGGATTCTTTGTTATGTAGCGGGGATCATCATTAATCTGTTTCTGCTGTTGCTGGAATTTAGTATCAGCAGCATTTATTATGCTGCGTTTGAACGGCTCGGGATCTCCGGGGCCTATGAATTTTACGGGCTCATCAGTCTGGTTATGCATTTCCTGTTCTTGTTCTCCTTCGGCTGGCTCTATTACGCGTTTATGGAATCGTCCACCTGCCGGGCTACATTGGGAAAAATGGCGCTGGGCATCGTGGTCGTGGACCGGCGGTTTGAGCGGGTGTCTTTTCTGCGGGCGAGCGGGCGGTATTGGGGCCGGATCGTGTCCCTTTTGACACTGTATATCGGCTTTATGATGGCGGCTTTTACGAAAAAGAAGCAGGCGCTGCATGACAAGATCGCCGGGACATATGTGGTCGATAAGCGGATGCTGGAAATCGCCGAGGCCTATGACGCTGCCCAGCGGAACCAACCGCTGCCGGGAAACGCCGGTCCAGGGGCGATAACCCCTGAGGGCTAAGGGAATCGATAGAGTTGGAAAGGAGGAAGTACCTTGTTGTATGCGGGCTTTTGGAAGCGGCTGTGCGCCTGTTTTTTGGACGGGATTGCGACGTATATCCTCTTTGTCGTCTTCGGTCTTCTGATCATCGTCATTCGAAAGCTGTTCGGGTGGTGGCCGATCACGGCCGCCCCCGTGACTTTGGAAGAGCTCCCGCCCATCCGGCTTTATTTGCAAATATTTGTGGGGTTCCTGCCTTTCATCATCTTTAAGTGGTTGTACTACGCGATCATGGAAGCTTCGACGCTCCGGTCCACATTCGGCAAAAAGATCATGGGTCTGGTGGTCGTGGACGAGCGGCTGGGGAGAGTGTCTTTTTGGCGGGCGAGCGGGCGGTATTGGGCCAGATTCCTATCCATCCTGACGGTGAGCATCGGCTACATGATGGCGGGCTTCACCGCCAAAAAGCAGGCGCTGCATGACCTGGTGACCGGTACGCTCGTGGTGAATCAATCTGTGCTGGAGTTCGGCCAGGAAGGCCCAGCCCCCCACCCGGATAGTGCCTGGTTCCAGGCGTATGAGGAACTGGTGCGGGCGCGCAGTAGCTAAATAAGTTGAATTAAAGAATTAGCAATAGGCAAGAGTGTGAAATGATTCTGGAGAAGTGTAGCGCTCGCCTTTGTGACCGGATTTCTACCTTAATAAATTTAAATAAGAAATCTGGGAGCAACAGCGATCGGAAGAACATTTCACACGGCTGCCTTACATGCAAATCAATAGTTCAACTTATATAAAATCGCGAAAGGAGGCGAGGCCGTTGTTTAGCCATCTATTCCCGAAGTTTGAAAAAGGGCGGATCCTGAAAACCGCGATGCTGGAAAACCTGCGCGACTTCCCGCGCGAGGCCCTGGATATCGCCTACCAGGACTATGCAGACGGCATTATAACCGGGGCGACGATCCGGGTCGAGCGCGACACGCTGACGATTGCCCCGGGCATCCTCAAGCACCAGGACCGGCTGTACCTGTTGAACCATTCGGTCGAGATCGCGTACCGGGCCACCGGGCGGGAAACGGCGGTCAAAGTGCGGTTTGGGGAAGGCAAGCAGGACAGCGACTGGGTGAGTCACCCTAGCGAAATCGTGCTGACCGAACCCGGGGAGTCCGGGAGCCCCGAGCTTGAACTGTGCCGCTTCAAGCTGAAGGAAGGCGCCCGGCTGCGCCAGGATTACCAGAACTTCCGCGACCTCGCCACGGAGTACAACACCGTCAACCTGCTGCACGTGCGCTTCGCGGCGGATGGAGAGAGCACGGTTTCCCCGGTGATCCTGCGGATGTTTGGGGAGGAGATGATGCGGCGGGGGGGCGGAGAAGCGCAGGATTTCTCTTTTGCCATGATGTGCTTGAACGAGGGGGCGATCCGGCGGAATGTCATTTTGCATTACATCGCAAACCGCCTCGGCACCGCGTACAAGGATTACAGCAATATCGAAATCCACAAGTACCTGTCGCGCATCCTCGACAACACCCGCGGCGGCGGCCAGCGGCTGGGGATGAGCGCTGGTGGGAGCTTGCGGATGATTGTGGATTAGGGGAACGCGCGTTGTGAACAAAAATCCGATCGTATAAAGGGGATGAGTGGAATGTCGTCTTCATTGGTTGTCGACTATAATACGCTGAAGATCGCGCCGTTTGAGATGAAGCTGTTGGAGCTAAAACTGGAGAAGAAGTTTCAGGACCATGCGCGGCTTCGTTTTACGGGAATCATCGCGGAGGAAATGGAAGAGAAGTATGTCAAGATGGCAAGCGAACAGCTTCCGGTTGAAATGTACTACACCGATCACAAGGGCAAAGTACATACGTTGTTCCATGGCTTGATTTTGAAGCTGCATGTCCGCGTAGACCGGGATGCGTATTGGCTGGAAGCGGAGGCGGTATCGCATACGTATGGGATGGATATCAAACCTCAGTATCGTTCGTATCAAAACGCCGCGATGAAGATTCCGGAAGTCATGGAGCATATTTTTAAAACCTACGAAAGAGCGAGCCTGCTCAATACTTTTACAGAGCAAAAAAAACTGGGCGGCTTTACCCTGCAATATCAAGAGACGGATTGGGAATTTCTCAAACGGTTGGCCTCGCATTATCACGCACCTCTCGTACCCTCAGTAGCCCAAAGCAGAATTTGTGTTTATTTGGGAGTGCCGGAACATCAGGATGTGGGGGAAATTCAGGCAACTCATTATCGGGTGTATAAGGACATTCTCGCCTACAAAAATATTGTCGATAACGAGCAGGCTTCCCTGACAGAGCAGGACTTCATCTGCTATGAAATCGTGACAGACCAGGTGCTGGAGCTTGGGGACATGGTGACCTTCAAGGGGAAGAAACTGCACGTAAGTGAAGTCCTGACGGAAATGCATCGGAGTATATTAACACACACCTATACCTTGCGGTCCAAGAGAGCGGCCTATCAGCGCAAATCCTATAATCGCCGAATTATTGGCGCTTCCATTCAGGGGAAGGTCAAGGATGTTGTACGGGATGAAGTCAAGGTACAGCTCGAATACGATCAAGATTGGGATACGAAGACCGCTTACTTGTTCCCATATTCCACTATGTACGCCTCTGAGGATCAGACGGGCTGGTACTGCATGCCGGAGAAAGGCGATGATGTGCGGATCTATTTCCCTGGGGCCAAAGAAGCCGAAGGCATCGCACTTAGTACGGTGCGCAAAAAGTTGCCGGCCGAGGCAATGGGGGCTGCTTCGGGGACTGGTGCGGGTGCTGGTGTAGGATCCAACACAAAAACGGTGACGAATACTGTTGTGAAAACCGAGCAGCTTCAGCCTATTGTGCACTATGACAAGGATTTGAAGGAAGATTTAATGGCAAACCCGGATACGAAGTTTATCATGACGCCTTATGGACAGCAGATTAAGTTTGAGAAGGACAAAATTACAATTATTGGGGCAGGAGGAGGGGCTTGGATTTCACTAATGAATGAAGGCACCTTAGTTTTAAACAGTAACAACAAAATCTCGCTGCATACAGGCAAGCAGATTGAAATGGCCGCGAATTCCATCGTACTGCTGGGCAATCAGATTGAGATGTCTACGAAAGACGGGCCTTCGGGGATTAAGCTGGATCAGGGGCAAATCCAGATCAAAGGTGTGGAAGTAGTTATGGAAGAGTAGGTGTTTTGGCAGAACGGAGGGTCGATATGGATAAAAAAGAAGCATGGGATCACTTTCTAAAAACTACGGTCATCCCATCACGATTAGATCAAGTGACGGCACTACATACCTATTATGGCCAAGCTATTGAGGAAATCGCCGCCGAAATAGCGGTGCAGATCGATGAAGTATGTCAGGATGCTGTGAAGCAACAAGCAGCCGGTAAAATGCAAGCCTGTACCATGATTCGTGTCTCCCTGCTCAGGACCTCATTGCTTGAAGGAGTATTTGAGTATATGTGTGAAGCTGTGGACGAACATTCTATACCTATCTTCCGCATGACGCCCTTCAGATACCAAGCGACTTGGATTTATAAATTCTATGAAGCTTGGAATAGGAACTGTGAAGACCAACTACGGGTTTATATGGGCTTACTGAAGCCATGGTTCTTTGAAAATTGGCGAAGTAGTCAGCTATTTTCTTTTCACAATTATATGGTACATGCCGTTCGATATGCTGTTCCACGTATTATGGTGCTACCGTCTTTTCAATCTCTTCAACGAGGCGAGGGTTTTGAAATGGTGGTCGGTGAGTACGGAGATCATACCATAGGAGAATCCGTATACTATTGCAATTCCATAGAACGTTCGGAAAAATCGATCAAAGCCTGGTTGGCGCGAGAGCTTCCCCATGATTATGTGCATGAACATATAACAAAGGTCGACTTGTCACAAATGAATTATGAAGGGATCAATCTCAATTATACCTGGTTACAGCAGGTTGATCTGACAGACACCTACCTAGCCCGTGCCTCCTTGCTAGGAAGTAGACTTGATGCTTGTGAGGCTCGGAATGCCGATTTTACCGGCAGTGCGATGTTTGACGCGGATTTTACAAATTCAATGTTGTCCGGTGCCCGGTTCGATGAAGTCATAGCTCCCGTAAATATCGTGAATGAAGAAGATGCCGTATATTTTGGGCTTTATCCTGTTAAGTTCACAGGGGCGGATCTGACAAATGCAAGTTTTCGCAGTGCTTACATTGCCGGGGATTTTCGTGGGGCTATTTTGGATGGGGTTGATTTTCAAGGCGCCAATCTTACGGGCAGCCGCATGCTAAAAGAGGATGAATCAAGGGTTCATCTTTCAGAAGAACAGTATTCGTCCATTATATGGTCTTGATACGGAGGGGAATCTTACCTGCCAGGAAGGAGAGGCTATGGAATTTTTCGTGTTAGAGCGCGATAAACGGTTGGATCATTTGGCCGTGGGACTCGTTTGTTCCCCACGTCTGGAGCAGGGCTACGAGGCTGCTGAGGATAATGAACTGGTTGAGGTGCATGGCGAAGGAGTCAGGGATTATGGGTGTATGCTTGAGCAGCCAACCTTGCTGGTAGCCAATGAATTGCGTAGGTTGTTGACGAAATATGACTCCCAAATGGCTTACAAAACAGTCTCCATCATGGATAAAACCTTGAACGGTTTGCAGTTAAATTACTTCTTGCTCAACATGCGGGAAGTGGAGGTTATGGCCCCCATTCCTCCAGATGACTTGAAACGAAGTAATGCAGCATTGGGGTTTAGCCTTCGGAGGGGCGATATTTCTGACTATCCCTTTTTTGGAGTGACCTATCACCGTAAAAGGTATCTTGTCGTTCGGTTGGATGTGGCCGAGCATGTTTTAAGAGCGGGCTTGTACGGGGTAGCGGTGAAACGACTTCAACTTAAGGAGTGTGATTAAATCATGGCAGATAAAGCCAAAATAACGAACCGTAATTTTCTGAAGCAGTCCGTGGTGGATGAATTAATGAATGCGGCGTGGCGAAAAACCACACTTGTAAGTCGAGGGGCGTATATCTACTGTTCGAAAGGAACTCACGAGGATATCCTGAATCAAACTGAAAAAAACGGGGTGTTTTTGAATGGAAACCCCATCATGACAGTGAAAGATTGCAAGGTTTCGCCATCGGAGAGTGAGGAGCTTGCTGGAGTCCCTTATCGTGAACCAAAGCCGGAAGTAGAGGGAAATTTGCACTCCTTCGGGTATTGCCGGTCGGAATTTCATCCCTTAAAAGTCGGAAATGTAGGGGTACCGTATAAACCGAAAATGCAGGACTATGACCCCGACACCGGTGTGACTAAGGAAGGAGACGAAAATCGGTTATATCCGTGCGTTCCTATCATTATGCCAAAGATATTTTTTAGCCCGTTTGGCTTAGATATTGCGGGAGGAGAATGGGAGAACGGACACGAGAAAATAAAAATCAATGGCGTGCCCGCATTGACAAGCAAGTCCTGCCTAAGATGCCTCTATGGGGGCGAAATCAAATTGTTGAGCAACGGGATGGAACCTGTACCTGGCGAATTAATGGACCAGCGGGGTTAAGGATCAAGGAGAAGAAAGAGGGTGAATACCTATGTCCCAAGCTGAACAAGAAGTGTATCAAGGGGCCGGATTTCATATCCAATTTCCCTATCCCATTACGGCAGTCCGCAATCTTCACGTAGATCGCCAATTTAATGAGCACACCCAATGCAATTTATCCATTGTTATGACTGAAGAACATGCGATGGCGTGTTTGGAAAAGGGGAGCATGCGGGATACGGTTCATATTCGCAGAGAAACCCCGGAGGGGACCGAGTATTGGTTCTCGGGTGGAATAGCGGCAGTCGATATGGATGTGGAAGATGGGATATGGCATGTTTCCGTTAGGGCAATTTCACGTACATATGATATGGACCATCAACGGATGAGTCGATCCTATCAAAATAAAAATTTAACGTATACCTCCTTGATCAAACAACTCGTTGCTCCTTATAAAGACGGGGATGCGATGAACGAGGCTACCGAACCTGATGCAACGATCGGAAAGCTCCTTGTCCAGTACCAGGAAACCGACTGGCAGTTTATGAAGCGTGTGGCTTCCTTGGTAGGTACGGTCATTCTTCCGGACGTGGTATTGGACGCTCCCAGGGTATATTTTGGCGTCCCCGACTTTTCGTGGGGGAAGCAGCTCCATGTGTACCGATACACCATGACCCAGGATCGGGAGCTTTATTTACAGACCCACGTGGGTTACAGTGATACACGAACCAATTCCGCCGATTACGTCAGCTACGAAGTAACGAGCCGTCAATATGTCCAGGTCGGAGATAACGTTTCTTTTAAAGGCCAAATGTGGGTAGTTTATAGTGCGGATATGCGTTATGACCAAGGCATTGTGACGTATGCGTACAAACTTGTACAACGGTCGGGAATACGCAGCCGGGTCCAGCAAAACCATCGTATACAAGGGGTATCTTTAGGTGGAAAAGTCATTAGCCGCGCCAACAATATGGTGAAGGTCCATCTGGATATCGACGAAGAACATGATAACGGTGGGAACTGGTGGTTTCCGTATTCATCAGAGGGGAACAATATGTTTCACGCCTTACCGGAGGAAGGCGCACGGATTAACGTCTATTTTCCCGGCGGCGAAGAGAAGAAGGCGATTGCGATTAATGCAGTCCGAGGACGCCACGAGGAAATGAAAGGACGCACTGTATTTCAAAAGCCCACCACAAAAGTGTTCCATGTACCGGGCAATGCCAAGATGGAACTCGGAGAAGATGGCGTATTGTTCGAAAAGAATACGGTACGACTTCATTTGAATGCCGATGATATTACCCTGGAATCGGATGAGAACATATTAATCGTGGCGGCCAATGACCTGGAGCTCGGCAGTAAGGATAGGATGCCGGATTATATTAAAATGTGCGCGGACTCTATCATTTCAGTTTATGCAGGTAACCAAATGATTGAGGTAATGGAGCATAAGACCAAGATCCGGGCCCCGGAAATTAATATGAATATCACTCCAATGAGCCTGCTTGATATGCTGAATGAACAGGATATTGAAGATTTGTATGTTGACTCGCTGATGTCAGATGAACTGAAACGATATATGGAGGAGAAAAAGGAAAAGGAGAGAAACGGATGGACGGTAGCCAAAGAAGTCTTTGAGTACGTTCCGGGATTAATCGATTACGCATTAGGTATGCCGGAGCCTCCTGAACCTGAGCCAAGTCAAGAGGAAGTAGATGGGGTAAGGGAACGGATAAGGCAGCGAATCCGTCAAGAGCCGGGAAGCAGAGAGACCTCCACCACTTGGGTAGCCAAGCAAAGTAAAGAGGCCTTATCTTTTCACTATGAGGTGATTCATCGGGAGAAACCCGTGGAGGAAAAGAAAAAGTCAAAGAAAGAAAAGGAAAAAGAGCGGGAAGATTATGATGACTTTTACAAATCCTATGTGGAGCAACAGACCCAAATTGTGGAGCAACAGGCACGAATTGTGGAGCAACAGGCACGAATCAATGATCCGGAATGGATGGAGGGCCTGACTAATCAGAACTCAATTCAAGCGTTACAGGAAGAAACGTCGATGCTGCGAGCCATTGGACGAGAGCGAGAAAGACAAGCGGAGAGAATCGCAGAGAGACAAGCAGAAATGAAATCCGGTACGGCAAGCCTTGGCGAGCAATTGATGACAGCCATGTCGGACTGGTATAATCTGGAGTATGTGGTTCCCAAAAAACCGGATTATTTAAGTAAAGACCAGAGCAAGCCGATTTATTATTCCCGCTATTTCATCGAGCAGTTCATCATTAGTCCGCAGAAGACAGAAGCGAAATGGAACATGGTCTTTGGAGCAATTGCGGTGCTTATAACAGCTATTCCCTCAGGAGGCACATCAATTTACCTGTTTGTAGTTTTGAACGGGGCTTGGGGGATCGGTCAAATGGCCGTCAGCTCCATGAAGTTGCAGGAATTGGAAAACGGGGAATATAACACACCAGGTCTGGATAGAGCCCAGAAACTTTTGGATACGACAGGGGACGCTTTAGCGGTCATTGACCTTGCATTTATAGCGAAGTCAGTAGGACGGCACGTAATGAACCTAACGGTGGAATCAACAAGAAACGAAATGTTGCGAAATATCAAGAATCCAGCAGTCAGAGCAGGCTTGGACAAGGTGGGCACAAAGCTGGAACAGGCCCATAGTATTATGGACGACATGAAGTCAAGCTTCAACCCAGCCAATTTTGGACGAAGCGGCCTAGAATTAGCCGGGACAGGCGGTCGTGTTACCAGCCAGCTTGTCGATGGGCCGCAGGTTTGGTTTAGTAGTGGGAGTGGGGGGACGAGTAATTTTACAAAATCGGAGTTTGATAAAGCTGTTGACAAGGCAATGGAAGATGCAGTTGACAGGTTACCGCCTTACACTAGGAAGCCTGTAGAACCTAAAAAATATAAGAAGAAAATAGAAAATGATGACGGAACAGTCACATATATCATTGACAAAGGTGGTAAAGAAATAAAGGTAAAATATGACCAAGATGGACATGCGATTTTCAACTCTCAATTCGATACAACTCTACCTAAAAGCCTCTATTTAGCTGGAGATTCCGAGCAGTTTAGCTATTTATCAAAACAACTTTATGAAAAAGCAATGAAGGATCCAGAATTAAAGAAAAAATTCACAGAAGCGGAACTTGAACTTTTTAGAAAAGGTGAAAAACCAGATAGATTTACTTGGCATCACCATCAAGATCCTGGAAAAATGCAATTAGTTGATTATACTGAACACTTGGCTTCACATACTGGAGGAAGAGCTTACTGGGGTGGAGGCAAAGAAGCAAGAAGTGGGAAACTAAAAAGACAAATAATAAGTGAATTAAAGGAGAGACTGAATTGGGAGTAACATGGAAACGAGTGGTGGGACAAATTAATGATGCGGTTATTGGAAAAGTAGAAAAAACTTATAATATTGCATTTCCGAAAGATTTTAAGGAATGTGTTTTTCAAAATAATGGAGGTCACCCTTCACCAAATATCTTTTATTATAAAGATGGCGGCGAGGGGGTTATAGACCACTTGCTAAGTTTTACTAGTGATCCTAATATTGTTGTTATTTATGAATTTATTCGAGATGAAATACCATTAGGAATATTTCCATTTGCAACTGATCCTTTTGGTAATCAGATTTGTTTTGATTTTAGAAAAAATAAAGAGAAGCCAACGATTGTTTTTTATGATCATGAGGAAGTTGATGAATATAGTATAATAGAAATATGTGATTCATTTTCTGAGCTTTTGGATAGTTTACATTAGTCGATGAAGAAATTAATAAATAATATAAAAAAGGTGATCATTAATGGGGAAATTTGAAATTGAAAGTACTTTTTCATCAACTACTGCAGAAAAATTAGTAAAGTTTGAGAAGAAGTATGATTTGATTTTACCGGATGATTATAAACAATTTTTATTAATAAACAATGGTGGAAAAACAGGGCCTAAAAGAAGATTTCTTACTAATGATCCCACAAAAGAAGGTGAAGTAGAGTCATCGATTCTATTCTTCTTTCCACTTACAGATGAAACAACATCTAATCTCGAGAATATCTATCTACTATATACAAAAAGTAATGTCATTAAAAATTTATTCTTACCAATTGGAGAGACTCCAAGAAAAAATATCGTATGTATGGCGGTAAAGGGTGAGAATAAAGGGTCTGTTTTCCATTTTGATTTGGGATATGATGATTATATTAAAAAGGGAATTGAACTAGAATCAGAGTTTATAAGATTTATTGCAAGTAGTTTTACTGAATTTATTGATGGGTTATTTATTGCAAATCAGTAAGTTCCAAATGAATGTGACAAATACAAAGCATTAGCTTCAAACTAAATCGAATTGAATATTGAAGACAGGGTGATAGTTGGTAAAACGGCTATCATCTTTTTATTAGCCTATTTAAGATAACAACTCAGAATGTTATATTCCCTAATTTATATTCAAATTGGAAATGGGATGTACCAAAGAGTCTGCCCACATTTGGTCATGCATACTCTACAAATATCAGAAGTTGGAAAACAAGGACCGGGAGTTTATCACATAGAATTGTCCAGTAATGTTGGAGGGATATCATTCCTGAGAACAAGAGAAAAGGTTCCAGCAGATAGAGCAATTATTGTTAGAGAGGACAACAGTATAACAAGTGCATATCCATACAATAGTAGCCATCCTACAAAGCCAGAAAGGTGATAAAATGAACAAATATCCGATAGGAATTACACCAGAGGCAAGAATTAATCTTATCGAAAAATTTGATTTATCAGATGCACATTACATTGACTGGGAAATTATAGTTGCAGATCCTTCTAGACTTCAAGAATTTATTCATGGTTATAGATCTAATAATTGGAGTGTAGATGAAAAGTACGCTCTTATGGCTATTATTGTGGCTTCATATGAAGAAGCACTTAAAAAAAAAGGGAAGAAGAAACTATTTGGAATGAGATTCGTAGTATCCTAATAACTGATTTGGAAATTCATGTGGAGACTATAATTACTTGGTCATTAAAAGAAGAGGAATATACTCAGGAAGAGATTGACGAAGGTGATGGCTTTCTCATAACAAAGCGTATGATAGAAGTTTATGATTTTTGTAACATTCAAGCTCTTGTAGATAAAAATCGCTGGAACTCATTTGATACCTAGTCATGAAGAAAAAATCTTGGTAGTTATCTAGTGCAGATTGAACATAGCGTATAGTTAAAGTTGTTGCAATTTATAAAAAATGTAAATCCGATCACTATGTAAGGGTAAAATTGTACAACAACGCCACAATGCGAGCTTCACCGCCGTGTTGTGGTTTATTTATTTTCGCCGCAATAAACTAAACAATACAAGCATGCAAGAGGCGGTTGTTCAAAAAGTAACTGGATAACATGTTTGGAAAATATTACTTGATTGAGCGTAAGGGAGATAAACCGTTTATTCAGCTTAGTAAGAGCGGAGATGGTGGTACTCCGCCTAAACCTAAGCCTCATGAAGTAGATCCACCATCTCCACCTAAAGATCCTCCTGAGGGGACGGGTGAATTTACTCCTTATACTGATGGAATGAGAAAATATATACCTGAACCAGCACCAGGCCATGGATACCAAGCATTGTTAGAAAATTATTTTGAAATAAGAAAAGTTGGTTTAGATGATGTTGTTACTGTTGCAAAGAATACAGGATTAACAGAACAAGAAGTTATTAATATGAAAAAGCATGTTTTTCTGGATTTACATGATAAAGTATCTTTTGATGGTAAGAGTTATTCGACAAGCTATTTCCAAGCAGATGTTGATTTAGCGTGTGCATGGAAAACCGCTCAAAAGCAAGAATTAACTGTTGCTCAGAAAGAGTGGTTCAGAAAAATGGCTGATCATGAATTGGGGGAGAAAGTATTAATGGATCAAGGATGGCCATTAAGAGATGTGTCCACATATGATCCTATTTCAGGCGATTATCTTCCTGATCCCAGCAAGAGCGCTCATTTCGCAGCACCAGCACAGCCAGGTTCTTTTCCAGGGATTATGAATGATCCGGAATTCAGCTTTAACAGAGCTTTAAAAGACTCAAATGGCTACTAATACAAAATAAGTCGGGTGGTTAAGATTATGTATAGTAAAATAGCAATAGAAAGAATAAATAAAGTAAATTTGACAACTCTTGGTACAGCAGGTACACGAGAAGATTCGAAACTAATGGCAGAGTTTTTGAGAAGAATGGCTATTTTTTCTGTATCCCATAACGTAATGCCTCAAAATCCTTTTGTCATTGATATTGCCAATGAATTGGGTTTTCAAAACAACATAGATACAGAGAAGTTTTATTCTAGAGAAATGCTTGAATATGTGAATAATAACATGTATGCATATTATTTGATTAAATCATATTTAAAATTATCAGTAATATCAGATGAAATTAAAGAAGTTCACAAGTATTTAGATATTTATGATCCAATAATAAGATTATTCGAGAAGGGCGTACATTTTATAGTTAGGTCAGGTTTTATTGATGTTACTAATGTAGGATCTTTTCCAGTTCGTAACTGGTTAAGCCGTTCACAAAACGAACCATTTGATATTAACGATATATAATTTTGAATTTCGATAGCCTTATAGAGCGCAATTAAAAAATGAACTTTTATACTTCAACCACCAAATCGGGTAATTAACAGTAAGATCAACCCAAGGTGGCGATAAAAAAAATAAAACGAAGAAATCGAGTGCTTAAACTTAGCCATGAAAGAAACATCTGATAAACGGTTTTGCGAAAGGTACCTAGCCGTACGACTGCGATTAGAGGGTCATACCTTTGCAGAGATCGGTAATTTACTCTGACATTCGTCAAATCATCAATAACTATTGGCAAAGTTATCAAACCCAGAGTCTGTCCGGACTGGAAATGGGACACTCCTCCCCTGGACAACCACCTAAGCTCACAGAAGAGCAACGCATCCAATTAGCCGCTATGCTGGAGCAGAAACAGCCAGCCGATGTAGGGTTTGAAGCTCGCTACACCATTAGTCCAGGCTATGTTGTAATGATTTCTGAGAGTAAATATGATGAATTAGTAAAGAAGTATATTGATTTTGATTTGTTGGATAAAAAGCAGGATGATACTGCAAAATTTTTTGGTTAAACTACCAGTACGGAATAACCCATCCACTCAACAAAAATTACATATAGCCCATGTAATTCTTGTGAAAATTCTTCTTTTTGTTTTTAGTTATATCAAATGCTTGAATTTTAAATCTATACTAACGTTTTTCCTTTACACCCAACGGGTCAATTATGGTCAGATATCACCAAGGTTGACCTTTTTTGTTAACTATCATAGTGTAACAAGATGCTATAGAAAAAAGAAGATGATGGGGTCAACTTAATAGGAGCGTAGTTTAAAGGACCAAAAGATATTGATAATCTTGTTCCTCAGAATAGTCAGATTAATCGAAGTGGTGGTAATTGGTTTGAAATGGAAACAGAGTGGGCAAATGCTCTAAAAGAAGTGCCACCTAAAAGGGTTACAGTAAAAATTGAACCAGTCTATTCAGGGGATTCGTTGAGACCGGATTTATTTGAAGTAACCTACCAAATTGGAAATAAAAAGGAAGTTACTATAACAATACTAAATCAAGCGGGAGGTTAGTGGGATGGAACAGCAGATGAATGTTCTATATAGAGAGATAGCGGAAACAATAAATGAATTGATACCAGAGGACTGGGAAGATTTTTATTTTAATGGTGAGGTGGAAAATGGAGAAGGAGGAGTTTTCTTTTTCTTCAAACCAAAAAACAAGCATGATTATATTTATTGTCGAGATATTTTAAAGAAATATCATATTAATTCAGAAGTATATAAAAAATCGATGAGAAAGTTATTAAAAGTTACAAACGATCTAAAGAATGTATTTTTAGAAAATGGACAAGAGCCTTGGTTCTCAGTAACTATGAAACTGACATCTGAAGGAAAACTAAAGATTGAATACGATTATACAAAATGGGGAGAGTCTAACTTTGGCCCCTCAGATAGGTTGGAGTATTGGGAAAGTAAGTACCTGAATAATATTCCGCAAGACGAAAGTGATAGGATTAAAATTGATAAAATGAAGGAATTTGAAAATAATAATAACTAAAGATTACAACTATAGGGGTTATTTGCTTTATTTGTTAGCCCATATTAATCTAGTTCATTAACGTGACGGCATAATAAAATTTAAACTTAATAGCGGTATTTTGTTACATATCAAAGGTCAATCATGGCCAGATACCAGCATGATTGACCTTTTTTTGTTGTCTTAGCTTAGTCGTACGCGCCCCCACCGTCCTGGTCACTTTATAGTTCTGAGAACGCAAGGTTTTAGGCTTTCTAGAGTATGTGCATAAGAATTGCCTTTGACTCTACGCCCCATACAGATGCTTATATCCGAGCAACGTGATAATTAAAGCAGTAGTTTATTTTTCAAGACGGATAATATCTCCAACATCGTGTATGCCGAGGCAATCAGCAATTTTTTCGATATGTTCACGATTTATTGAGGTTCTCTGGTTGTTACAGATTTCGCTAATTGCCGCAGGTCGGATACCTGTGAGTTCTGAAAGTTGCTTTTGTGTCATTCCACGTTCCTTTAAAATATCACTCAACCGAATAATCAGATGCATAGGACTCCCCCTCTAAAAATTAATCATAGAATAAATCGATATATGACGCAATCATGCGATATTGACATTACGAAATAACGTAATTATAATATAAATGAAATTACTTAATAACGTTATATCGTAACATCGAAAATGATATATATAAATGGATAAGTCCAATTATCATTACAGGGATAAGTTATCATATCAAGCCTCAATGTTAATTGATGCTGTAGTTATAAGAGTACCCAATTATATATAGTTTTCCTTGGATCGATTATAAATTCGGGAGGTGAAAAAATAAAGAAGCTTGGGTCCCTTCCAATAATCCGAAACGAAATGTATAACGGAGGGCTGGACCAGGCACAGTGAAACCACCGAGTTATGCCAATATTACTTTTACGAAAAAACGAGGTTTAATCGAACTATGAAAAGGAAGCAGCGACCCTACCAATGGAGTTCCGTTTTCTCCCGGCAATTTCTGAGAGGCAGTTCGCACATTTAAACTATCAATGTATAAGTTTTCTTTTTCAGGCGGTGCAATCGATACGAGGAGAAGATGAAAAATGAAAAGTATGTTGGAGGCACTATATTATGGTGAAATTCGTCCAGAAGAAAATATCGTTCCTACGAATCCTGAGTACCGTGAAATAAGCAGAAGAGTATCCGAGGCCATGGGAATGTGGAAAGAGAAACTATCTAATGATGATTTTAACCAGCTTGAAGCGATGCTCGAGTTACGCAGCCAGTCGGAGTCGATGCATGCCACATCTACCTTCATAAATGGATTTCAGCTTGGGGCGTTAATGATGATAGAGATATATGCGGCTAAGGAAGAACTCCTTAATGGATTGGGGTAATTTACAGTAACATGAACTTAGATAGTGCGCGATTTACCAAAAGCTTGTTTCTACTCTGTTTAGTAGGAACAGGCTTTTTTGTTACTTTTCAGGGGGATTAGTTTTGGAAAAAGAGTAATCGCCTGGCTCATTGATGTGCTGGTGATCCAGTTTATTTTGCAAGTATTTCTAATCGGGTTTCTGAATTTTCGTTCGCTGTACTACGACTTCCTTCTAAACCAAAGCGAAAGGATGGATGTCGATTTAGAGGCGATCGGCGGAATTTTTTTTGAGAGTGGGTTTTTTTTCAAATTTGCGGTTGTGTTGAGCGTAATCCTCTCCTGGCTCTATTATGCCGCGATGGAATCATCCAAGCTGCAGGCGACGGTAGGCAAGCTGGCCATCGGCAGCATCGTGGTCGGTGAGATGAATGAACGGATTTCGTTCGGGAAGGCGAGCGGGCGGTATTTTGGCAAAATCATTTCTTCGTTGGTTCTCTGCATCGGCTACCTAATGGTGATCTTCACGGAACATCGGCAAGGGCTCCACGATAAGATGGCCAAGGCGTATGTCGTGGATAAGGAGCGGCTCGCCGCTTATCTGGCCGAGACGGAGAAGAATATGGACGGGGTTACGAAAATAGCGTGAGGAGGGGGACCAGCCCAGCCCCCCACCCGGATAGCGCCTGGTTCCAGGCTTATGAGGAACTGGTGCGGGCGCGAGTAGCTAAATAAGTTGAATTAAGGAAACAGCAATTAGGCAAGAGTGTGAAATGATTCTGGAGAAGCTACAAGCTTTCTGCAAAGAAAGCTGCTTCGGAAGCATCGGCTGCGCTCGCCTTTGTGAACAGCGATCGGAAGAACATTTCACACGGCTGCCTTACATGCAAATCAATAGTTCAACTTATATAAAATCGCGAAAGGAGGCGAAGCCGTTGTTTAACCATCTATTCCCGAAGTTTGAAAAAGGGCGGATCCTGAAAACCGCGATGCTGGAAAACCTGCGCGACTTCCCGCGCGAGGCCCTGGATATCGCCTACCAGGACTATGCGGACGGCATTATTACCGGGGCGACGATCCGGGTCGAGCGCGACACGCTGACGATTGCCCCAGGCATACTCAAGCACCAGGACCGGCTGTATCTGTTGAACCATCCGGTCGAGATCGCGTACCGGGCCACCGGGCGGGAAATGGCGGTCAAGGTGCGGTTTGGGGAAGGCAAGCAGGACAGTGACTGGGTGAGTCACCCCAGCGAAATCGTGCTGACCGAACCCGGAGAGTCCGGGTCTCCCGAGCTTGAACTGTGCCGCTTCAAGCTGAAGGAAGGGGCCCGGCTGCGCCAGGATTACCAGAACTTCCGCGACCTCGCCACGGAGTACAACACCGTTAACCTGCTGCACGTACGCTTCGCGGCGGATGGAGAGAGCACGGTTTCCCCGGTGATCCTGCGGATGTTTGGGGAGGAGATGATGCGGCGGGGGGGCGGAGAAGCGCAGGACTTCTCTTTTGCCATGATGTGCTTGAACGAGGGGGCGATCCGGCGGAATGTCATTTTGCATTACATCGCAAACCGCCTCGGCACCGCGTACAAGGATTACAGCAATATCGAAATCCACAAGTACCTGTCGCGCATCCTCGACAACACCCGCGGCGGCGGCCAGCGGCTGGGGATGAGCGCGGGCGGGAGCTTGCGCATGATTGTGGATTAGGGGAGGGGAATCACAGTGGAACAGTATTGGGATACAAAAATCATTTCTGCTATGAATGAAAGGTTGGATGCTGAGGAACCGGTGGGAGAAGGTTTGAAGGAAGAAATACGACCGGAGACTTCGGAACAACCCGACCTAAATCAGCCGCTTATAGTTATCAATGGAGAGCGGGTTCCTTTTGGAGAAAGATCCATACTTGATGATCGGCTTATCGTGACTGTACCGAAGACCTTTCATGAAATGACTCCCGAAATGGCTTCTCAAAAGTATCCTTCGGAGCATCGGCCAAAGCTGATTCTGACCAACGGGGAGAACACGGTCAACCTGTCTTTCAATCATACTGCCGACACCATTAAGGCGGATGAATTTGACGGTTTGATGGAAGAGATGTCCAAGATCCTCAAGCAGACCCAAAAAATTATCGAATGGATCGAACAAGGGGTGCGGGAGTTGGGGGAGAAGAAGGTGGGATATTTCGAATTTGTCACCCCCGTGATAAACGCCAATTTATACAATCTGTTCTTTTTTGCGGAGTTGGAAGGCACTTTGCTTTTGGTAACCTTCAATTGCTTGAATCAGGAAAAAGAGGCTTGGAGACCTGTTGCAAAAAGTATGCTGGACTCTATTCGCTTTGTAAAGGAGGGGTAAGCTGATGGGGAACGATAGTGCTCTGACCTATCACCAACTGAAAATCAGTCCTTTTGAATTGGTCAATTTACAAGAATTGACGATAACGAAAAAGTTCAATGAACATGCCTATTTCACATTTAAAGGAATGATCCCCGAAGAGCTAAAGGATAGTTACGTTTCCATGAGCAGATCCGATACACCCGTCGTGATTAGCCAGATGGATGAGGAAGGGCAGAGTGCCCCGTTATTCTGCGGCCTGATTCAAAAGATATCGATAAGCTCGGTTCGCGATATTTATTATCTGAATGTGGAGGGGATCTCCTACACCTATCTGCTTGATTTAGAGAAAAAGCGCAGGTCCTTCCAGAATAAAAAAATGACCTACACCCAGTTGCTAGAGACTATGACATCTGAGTACCCAAACCTTGACATTTTGGATGCTGCCACGGATGGAAAGACCCCATTAGGTCATTTCACGCTTCAATATGAGGAGACCGATTGGCAGTTTTTGCGAAGAATCGTCTCAAGATTTCGGACGGGTTTAATGCCGGCAGCTGGATTTGACACGCCCAAGGTTTGTTTTGGATTGCTGGATGGCAGCTCTAAAGGAGAACTTTCTAATTTTAATTATAAAGTCCGCAAGCGAATGGATGCCTATCGTTTAGCCCTTCATAAGCCTAATTTAAAAGTGGCGGAAGATGATTTTGTATATTACGAGGTTGAGTCTCCTAAGGTATTCGATTTGGGGAACGCCATTGAATTCAAAGGGAAGCAGCTTTATGTATTTGAAGCATATACCGTGATGAAGAACGGTTTACTTACGCATCGATATATTTTGAGTACAAGAGAGGGGCTTAGACAACCCACTTATTTTAATGACCAGATTATAGGGGCCTCGATTCAAGGAAAAGTGATCGATGTAACCAAAGATAAAGTAAAACTGCATTTGGATATGGATGCTTCGCAAAAACCTGAAGAAGCGCATTGGTTCCGCTACTCTTCGATGTATACGGCAGAAGGAAACACCGGATGGTACTGCATGCCCGAGAAAGGGGATCATGTGCGAATCTATTTTCCAGGAAATAAAGAGGAAGATGGTTTTGCGACAAGTTCAATGAGAACTCAAGCGGGCGAGAGTGGGAGCGATAAACTAGGTAACCCGAATATTAAGTATTTCCGTACACCGTCCGGGAAAGAACTCATGTTCAGTCCGGAAGAAATTGTAATTACAGGGAAAGACGGTGAGATTTTTATCCGTTTGAGCGAAAAAGATGGCATCGAAATCTCCAGCAGCTTGCCGATTCAGTTGAATACTCCACAAGATTTGGTTATGAACGCGGATCAGTCGATCGTATTTTCCGCCAAAGAAGAAATTCGAATGTCCTGTAAAGAAAGCCAAATCTTATTAAATGGAAATACGAAAATTGTCGGCACGGAGTTGAGGACCAATTAACATCGGAGGAGATCATGGGCGAGGCCAGGTTGAAATTTATTGCAGAAGTTATTAACCCTGCTCGTATGGAAGCCGTGAAGTTATTCAATGAGCATATTAAATCTAACAAAAATGAATGGCTGAACGAGTTTATAAGTCATTTCTGCCGGTTTTGTGTTCAAATTGCAGACGAGCAGAAGCGGGGGGCGAAAGGGAAAATCGCTCATTTTACATACTCCTTGCTGCGGACGCAACTGCAGCAGGATCAGGGTTTGTTTCTGGTAGAGGCAACGGATGCTACGTGGTTGTTGGATCGAACGCCGATTAAATCCATCTATGAAGTGAATTGGGTGATGAAGCCTTTGTTTTGGATGGAGGAGATCTGGGCTCAAAGACTAAAAGAGCAAAGCCATATTTATGCCGGAAAAGTCACTCCTGTCGATTTTGAAAAATTCCGCCTACAAGAAGCGCGAATCATTCATGAAGTTGTTTCTGCTCTAATTCGCGCGGCTCTGCCTGTAGCGGTAGAAACGCAGGAATATGCTGCAGTTGATAAAGAGGATACCTTTGAAATTCGTGTTGGGGGATACATGGACTGGAGCGAAAAAGTGTTTGAAAGTAGAACCGAGCCTGAAGGGAACAACTGATCAATGAACTTGGACTTTTATATGTTGACACAGGACCAGCGAATTGATGGGGCTTTAAAGCCTTTGGGGAGAGTGGACTTGCGACCGGAAGAAGCGAATGATAAGTCCATCCATTTGCAATTTCCGATTCAAAAGGCGGAGAAAGTAGTGGAGGTGGATTTCATTGAAAGACCGCTTCCGTTGATCTCCAATCGTCTTAAACAGCTTGCTGAAAAATTTTGCCCAAGAATGAAATTTGCTCCTGTCGGTTTGATGAATCTTGAAAAAAGGGAGCAGTACTGGTACTGGCTTGCTTCTTTTCCTCAAGTAGCTTGTTTGTCCGCGGAGAGTGAGTTTCATCCGAATGGAACTTTGAAGCGAATCGTCATTGATAGCTTTAAAGCAGGCAATCATCCTATTTTTCAGTTGCAAGGTTCTCGTGAGCATTACATCATCGTAAATCTGATGTTGGCGGAGAGCATACTGCGAAGAGATTTTACGGGGCTGAAACTGATTTCGGTGGAACAGGAAGATCGCTAAAAGAGTCAAGGCATATTCCACCAGGAAAAGGTGTGTAAGAGTCTTGTTAGGGAGGGGTGTAAATGCATACTAAAGGAGTGACACGACCTGAAGGAGATCATATTCCCTATGCTGTTGCGGGAGCGATCGTACACTGCAGCTACGGAACACAGCTTGGCCGTTTGAAACTCCCTTTATGTCACGGAGTGTATACCAAGGATAAGGCCCTTATGAACGTAAATGATTATGAGCCTTTTCAAAATGTGATGCCTTTCGGGTACTGTACAAGCTCTTTAAACCCGGCAGTGGCTAATGGGAGAATCGATATCCTTGGTGTTCGTAAGGCGCCATGTGTCCCCGTATTAACGAAAGAGTGGCTTAACGGTAAGGAAGATAAAATCGTTGATGGATATGCGGCATTGACCAAAGAGTCGACGAATATGTGTTTATATTGCGGCATGATCAAAATCCTGGATGACGGGCAGAATTTGGCACCTGTTTTTAGTGAGAATGTTGATGTTGGGGAATGCAAGGTTCCAGGTAAGGAAGAAGAGGAAGGTTCAGATTCAAATGTATTTCTGGAGTTTCTTTATGGAGCGGGGGACGCGGCATTAACGGATACTACTCTAGGGATCCTAGTCAACGAACCTCAGACGGATCATCCGATTGCCCGGAAAACAGGTGAAATTGTCGGTCACACCGCCACCACAGTTGTCGGGGCTGTGGAAACCATATTGGCTGGTGTAGGACTTGGCGGTTCGGTAGCAATATCCGCAACAGGTGTGGCAGCGCCTGTCGGGGTCCCGGCCGCAGTAGCAGCCGCCGCGGGGGTTGCCTATGGCTCTAGTGTAACCGTACAAGGTGCGAAGAATATCGGAAGCAGCGCCAGCGATTTGTATAGTATGATTAAGGGTGGGGGAGGGGCTTCAAAACCCAAATACTCGTATAAAAATGGGAAATTCGAAAATGCTGGTTATCACGGAAGCACAGGGAATTCGGTAAAAAGTAAAGCACCTCAAGATGGACAATTCGCATTAGATAACTCGCTTGAAATAAAAAGTACAACAGATAGGAGGGTAGGGATAGATTCGAACGGTAATTTTGTCGTATTGGATAAAACAGTTGATGGCGTATACCATGGCCATGTAAGACCTTGGAAAAGTAGCGATCCTAATCTAAAACCACTAACCCAACCTATGAAATCGGCTCTCACAGATGAAGGTTATGTGAGAGTAGTTGGCGGGAAGGGCAAATTAACTCAAAAAGCAATTGACCTTATCAAAGAATTTGAAAGCAAATAAAGGCGGGGGAAAAATGGTCGATACAATTAGACTTGACATATCGAAGTCGCAGGCAATTCTTTTATATTTACCTTGTGAAAAGAAGGACATTGTTCCTACTACCGATGTATTTTTGAAATATTGGCGTGGTGGAAATGTTGAATACGATTTATTTGTTAATGATTTTATTAATGAGGCAGTAAAGCAACTTTATAATTTGCTTACACGAGCAATGAATAATGAGCTTCAACTTAACAAGGAATTTGTTGATAAAGGGGTTGGCTATTACCACAATATTTACTTGCATGAGCTATTTACAACCGATAATAGAGATATTTATGATCCAGCCGAGAAAATAATAGTCTGGTCGACACCTACAGAAGTTGGCATTGAGACATACATTTACAATATTGATGGAGAAATATACCTCGAAATTAGCCCGTTTTATAAATGGGATAGTGATTATCCGGATGACGAAGATGAGTACCAAACTTTTGAGGAATATATAAACCAGCATCAGATGATTGATTTAATCCATATTCGGCGAGATGTTGCAGTGCAGTGGCAAAAGATACTTCATGAATTAATAGAGATTGCTCATTCCAACGAAAGGTACTGGATAGAAAAAAATAAGTGAGTCGATAAGATGTCTTTTTTCAAAATCAAGAAAGTGGAAAAATGAAAGGACTATTTCCTATGCACTTCTTACCCAATGGTTCTATCGTCCAACTAAAAGGCGGAAACAAGAAAATCATGATTTTTGGCCGGATGCAGACCCAAGCGGACACAGGAAAAGTATGGGATTATATCGCCTGTTTGTATCCGGAGGGGCTGGATCCGAATCAATTGTATTTATTTAATCATGAGCAAGTCGATCAAGTGTTTTTTACGGGATACCAAGACATGGAGGAACTGGCTTTCAATCAATATCTTCAGGAGTTGAAGCAACGGGATTTGAAATTGCACGAGGAAGAGTAGAGTTGTGAGGGTTGCCGAGGAGGGAGCTTATGGGGACGGGACAGGCCTACGCCGGATACGGACAAGTCCGGCTTATATCACCTTATGAGATACATACCTTAACGGATTTGCGGATCGAGCAGAATTTGAATGAACATGGGCAATTACTCGTACGGGGAATCATTCCCGATAACAAACAAGATACCTACATACAACTTCCCGTTAGTCATCAAACGATAGCCGTTCAGGAAGTGGACGACCAGGGAGAACCGGGACGGGTTCTGTTTCAAGGATTGGTACAAGAGGTCAGCATCAGTGCCATTCAGGGCGTTTATTATTTGGAATTAAGTGCCGTAACTTACTCGATGCTGATGGATTTGGAGCCGAGAAGTCGTTCTTTTTCGGGGGAGGAAGGGACTTATCGAGACATTGTGGATACAGTTCTGGCTGCTTACGACGGGGCTGACAAGCTTGATAATATCCTGAACAATCAGCGACCGGCGGGAATGGTGTTACAGTATAAAGAAACGGATTGGGCATTTATCCGTCGGATTGCTTCGCAGTTCGGGGCGGCCGTATTTCCGGAAGTCACCGCAGCTTCTCCCAAACTATTTCTAGGAATTCCGGAGGGGCGTTATTGGGAGTTGGCGCTTCAACCATATGTGTTGCATCGGGATCTGGCTCGGGAGGAAGAAATAAGGAAGCAAACGATCCACCAGGAAGGCGAAATCGATGAACAAATTTACACGGTGGAGACAGAGCAATTATATAAATTGGGCGACAAAATACAATTCTTGGAGAAGGAGTTTACCGTTGTCGGGTTTACTGGGCAATTTAAAGCAGGCCGGCTCGTGTATGAGTACCAATTCACACCTAGTGAAAAAAACTTGCAAAAACCTTTATACAATTCGCCCTTAATAGGCAGTTCCCTGGACGGTACGGTGGTCGAGGTAAAAGGGAGCGAAATTCAGGTCCATCTGACCCTCGACGGTGAAAGAGAGGTGAGACATTGGCTGGCCTATGAAACTCCTTATGCGGCTGAAGGGCATGGGGGCGGATGGTATAGTATGCCGGAGTCCGGTGACGCTGTTCGTGTCTATTTTCCATCGGTCAGAGAAGAATCGGCGATCGTCACAAGTTCGTTTAGAAGGGCGCCTCTGCCTAATAGAGCTTCAGATCCGGCAACGAAAGTATGGGCCACTCCTTTCGGGAAGGAGATGCGGTTTCAGCGTAGTGATATTACCGTAAGCGCAAGGCAAGAGAGAGTATTCCTGAAAATTGACGACAAAAGCGGATTAACCTTCCAAAGTGAGCATGACCTGATTCTCAAGAGCCATGCAGATATTTTAGCTTCCGTAAGCAGCCTCCGAGTCAACGCTGGAGAAGGCATCTATGTACATTGCAAATCCAGCAGCATGATTCTGGATGGGGAAACGGACATCAAGGCCGGGAGCTTACAGGTGGAAGGACTAAAAAAATCACCAGTGTACATAGAAGACTTGCCTCCCGTACCCGAGGTGCCGTTTGTCGATGAAGTTGCCTCAGAGGCGGGAAATACAGATAAAGCAAGTGGACCAGTCGGGATCTTGGGGATGGCGCAGTTAGGTTTGCAAGTGGCCGGCATGTTTCCTAGGGTGGGTGCAGCTGCAACAGGGGCAAGAGCTGGCTTAGGAGTGGCTCAAATAAGCAGCATTGCCATGTCTGTTGCATCAAGCCTTCCTTTTGTAGGGGGGGCGATCCGGGCAGCGAATTTAGGCAGGTCTCTAGCAGCTTCGCATAATCCGTTTCAAGAGCAGATCGATGCAATGCAACGGCTTGGGTTTGAACTGGCGGGTGCGGGACTCATGGGGAAGATGTTTATGGCTGCCCGCGGCGTAAAAAGCGATATGACGGCTGAAGAGTTTGTTGAGCGATTGAAGCGGGAAATGAATGTGAGTGTTAGCCTCAGAGGAGACGAGGAAATACCTGAATGGTGGTTTGAACCAGCAAAGAAGGATCCTATTGATAAGTTAGTTGATAAATTAATATACTGGGTAACGGGAGAGGAGCCGGAAGAGAAGACTCAATTAGAACAAGTACTATCAGCGCAATTTGCAACCATGTCATTAGAACAACAAATTTTCGCCACAGAAATGTCGAATGATTTCTATGCTATAGGCAGGGGAACGGCGTCTGTAGATAGAGTAGAGGAAGTCTTTACACCAGGTTTTACCCCAAACAAACCGAAAAACAACCGTAATCCTAAGAGTCCTATGTTTGGGAAGGACTGGTACGAGGACTTCAAGATAAAGTATGGAAAAAATAATGTTGAATGGGTAACAAATGAGGAAGGAAAATATAAGTCGGTAAACCCTAAGAATCCAATATTCGGTAATGAATGGTATGATTATTTTAGGGGGAAATATGGTGATAAAAACGTTATATGGGAGAATGATAAAAATAAGCCAAATAATAGATTTCTTAATTCACCCCCCCTTATACAAGTTCAATATGGTGAGTCTGATTTAAGCGCTTTGGCGAAGAATTATCGTATTGAGAATAAAGCATTTGACTTAAGAAATCTCGTAGTAGCAGAGGTTGAAATAGACGGTGTTCGTACCTTGAAAATTGTAGAAAGTACATCGCGGCCAGTTATCAAAAAAGATGGAACTATAGAATTTAAAAAGGTACATTCCGAAAAAGTTTTAGTAGAAGAAAAAAAGGCTGCTGAGTTAAATGGAAAAACATATAAAGTTTACAGAGTATATACTGAAAGAGAGCCGTGCATTCTTGGTGGACATAATTGCAAAGAGTTACTCGCTGAAGAATTTCCTGATGCTGAAGTAACCTATAGTGTTGAGTATGGCGATAAAGCCTCAAGAGACCGAGGAAACGCTGAATTAGCTAAAGAAATAGAAAAAATAAAGGAGTAAATATATGGATTTTGATATTAAAGAAATTATTAAATACTATGGAGAAGATGTATGGCAATATAAATTAAATGATTTGCTTAACGTGGGAATAAGTCGTGAAAATGCAAACTTTATTAGTAGTAGCGGATTACCAAAAGTTTTTTCTGATTTTATATTTTTTGAATTCGAAAAATTCGAGAAAATTACCTTTAAAAATACCAATATAATAAAAATTGGCCAATTCTCTTTTGGTGAGCATGGGTTATTTCTAAAAGAAAATGAGGATGAACTTTTTGCTAGCTCGTCCTATCATGAGCCTGAAATATATATAATGAACAAAAATATAGAGACATTTTTTTTGTTCCATCTCATTAAAAATAAGATAGCAATAAATATGATAGAAAGGAATAAATTCAATTCATTTGATTATGCTCTGGAATTAAAAAAAGTATATAATGAGAATGATTACGTAGCTATGGAAGATCAAGAAGGATATTGGTCGCATTTGGTGGAAGATTATGAAACTGGATTATGATTTATGTGTAATGGATGATCTATGAAAAGTGTGACTAGATAGGCTATTGTAATTCACTAATAAATAAGAGAGCCTCTATATAGGTAAATACTTATAAAGCGGCTCTCTTTATTACAACAATTCATAAATATAATGTAGTAATATAATTCACTTTTGATCGCTGGAGCGATTTTGAAAAAAGTGCACTAAGGAAAGAGTACGACGTAAGGGAGTTATTAGTCCTGAAAAATGAAATTTTATTATCGCGAGGAATAAATGAGGGGCATTTACCGCAAATATATATATCAACAGTATATAAAAGTGGGTGTAAGATAAAGATGGAACATTCGTTTCCTGAATTTGTTACCGGAGAGGCTATAAAAAACCTCCGCAGTAAAATAGAATTTCCAGATGATATTCCTTTTCAGGACTGGGAGTATATTGTGGCCGATCCGACAAGATTATCGGAATTCATTTCATATTATGAAAGTCTAGAGCTAAGTGTTGAAGAAAAATTCGCCCTCATGATCGTGATTGTCGGTTCATATAACGATGCAATATCTGACGGCGAAGAACAAAATGCGGCGTGGCAGAAAATTAGATACTTTCTTACAAATGATGCTATGATCCACTGGAATACAATTATCTATTGGGCGCTGCTGGATGATGAGATAGATTTAGAGGATTGTTTTGCAGTAACACCACAAATGCGAGAAATAGTAGATGATCTTGGAAGCTTCTCCATTGAACAAGGCAGTCTACAAAATCTTATTATAAAGGAATAAAAACATGATTAACTATGGAGAACTTTATTATGACCATTATAGCGATTTTTTAAGGGAGCCTATTGGCCGGGAGGTGTTTAAAAGTACTAATGAAATGCCAAGTATACAGATTCTCCGATATGAAAATGTTTTTGAGCAGTGTTTGGTATACAATTCACTTGGACTAAGTAAGTATGAGGAAATCGTAGGGGCCAACGTTGAGGTATCCATGGTAGTTGATGGGGCTTTTAGGAGTACGGGATATCTTCTAGCAAGCACTTTATTTTATTGTATCGGTAACAAAATGCAAATAGGTACTGGGTTAGCGATACGGGGCATTGAAAACCTGGATCCCACGTTTGTTCAAAAATACAATAAAAGCGCAATATATTTTACTGAACCCTACGCTTTTCCGGAAGAATATAGTGTTGTTCGTACTCATACTAACGATGAGGTTGGCAGAATACTATCGGTCTTCTATATCTCTCAATCAGAATTTGATTATTTTGCTAAATACGGAGCAGAAAAATTTGAGGACTTATTGGAGGAAAACAACGTCGACCCCTTTAATGTAAATAGACAATCAGCAGTATAAAGGGCATTCTTAGTCTGAATTTCGTGAAAAGTACAGGCTCATTCCAACTTGATCTATGAGTTAGGAGTGGGCTTTTTTGGTTTAAACGCGAAAGTTAATATTTGCTAAATAATCTAGGTGGATTTTCCGATATCACCTGTATGTCTTTAAATATACAAATCATAGGAGCTTAAGTACCATGAGGTGGAAGAGAGAAGCAAGCCTAGCTGAAAGAGTCAGTGCTGTGAATGAAGTATTCCGTTATTTAACGCAGGATCATGAAACAGAGGAGTATCTCACTTTTTTTACTCTACTCGAAAAGATGAAGAATATCCCTCCTTTACTTGATTTTTATGGAGAAGAATTCGTTCAGTACCTCATAGAACTTCTGCCTAAAATTGAGGATAAGTATGATAGGGCGCTATTAATCGAGACGCTTGTCCAGTGTTTCTACAGTTGTGAAGCAGTCGATAAGTCATACTGTCTGGAACTCCTTGATGAATATATGCTATGTGTGCGTGAATATGCTGCCAATATCGATGACATTATTCAATGTTTGTATGGTTTTTTTCATGCCGGGATTAGCAAAAGTGAGGCTGTCGTAAAGTTAGTTGAAAATCTGGACAGCAAAGAGTATTTATTGCGAATACTCTCACGGTTAGAAATCGATGATTCGGTGAATGTGTCAAAGGATCGATCGGAATGGTTAGCTGAGGCAAAGGAATTGTCTAGTATAAGCTGGCGTTCCGGAATTATTGCCCAGTTCTTATTATTGGTGCATCCTCATGTTCGGAAATATGCGGAAGTCAGCCAGATAACATTCTTGTATGACTCCTATGCGGGGGTATACGCGGACTGTTGGCCCAGAGGTTTGCTTCCGAATAGAAAGGAAACCCTGATTGCGGCAAACGTGCTGTCAATAAAGGAAATACGTATTCTGGAGAGGCTCGACGAGTTAATTAATACGCAGAAAAAGGATTTGGATTCGCCGGAAGTAAGGAAGTTATATGATGATTTTTTCGAAGGCAAAGATCCATTTGAGGTTATTTTTTCGTTGCAGGGAAAGGAGTAAGGAATGAATACTCGGTCGATCTTAAAAAAAGGTTCGCAACTACTATATCCTCGAGCGGTTTGATTTATTGTGGAAAATTGAAACTTGGTTTCGAGCCGATCATAAAGCCGAGGTTAAACAGGCGGTAAGAAACAACCAACATTTCTCTTGTATTGTTTTGAAGGAAGGTCAGGGATTTCAGAGGGACTTGCGGGTTTTCGATTGAAGACTGGTGGAAAATAGGGTTATTTAAATTATCTTGGAGAAGTAGTTATCAAGAATAAGTTTCAAAATGTGGGTCAATTTCACGAAGGCGTTGCCGGAAGATGGATTTATAAACCTGATTCTTTTGATCTTTGGTAGGGGGAACTGGATCGAAAATGGGAATTTCAACGTTTTTATTGTTCGAATGTGGAAAAAGTATTGCGGCAAACGACCTCCTGTGGAGCATTAATAACCTTTGCATACGTGATCACCTTTACTTTGATACGGAGGAAGAAAAATATACGATTAACGGGGATCTTAAATACTGTCGTGTTTATATCAGCGATTTTCCATTCACAGAGGAGTGTTCGAGACCGCTTTGTTTTAGCCTGTTTGATGAACCTTATGAATATCAAACCGTTAGTTTCAAATGGGATGATACAGGTGAGGAATATTTCAAGGCCATGGAATCCGATGATTTTTGGGAGAATGAAGATCTGCTATTGCGATTCGTTTACGGTATTCTGAAAGTTTATCCACGTGCCAAAGTATGGGTAGAAGAAGATTGGTTCTATACACTCGAGGACTTGGAAAAAATAAAGAAACAACCTTACGATGGTAACTGGTGCTATAGACATCCAAAATTAAGTTCCTGATAGAATGGGGGGGCTTATCCTTATCTTCAGGGAACTTTGCAAGCCATTTATGGAGGTGGATTGGAATGGACTACGATTTATTTCTTAATACTAAGCTAGATGTTATGAGTTTAGGGGATCTATTAAGTAAAATGCTGAGTGGTATATTGAACGAGGAAATAAAGTGTGTAAAGGTACGGAGTGAGCTAGGATATCATTATTTATATGTTAATGGTAAGTATTTTACAATACATATTGAGTTAGATGATGAAGACAGAGAAGAGTATCGTGAGATGAATGCCAGATATCATTACGTCGATACAAATATTCATATTAGTGTTCAATTGCTTTCAAAAACATTTGAAATTGGGTGGTTGAAATTGCTCGAGTTGATTGGTCGCTTATTGAAGGCTATCGCTGGAGATATACTCTTATTGGATGACTGTTCTTTTTCGGTAATGAAAAGAAAAAATAGTATCACGCTGGTTAACACTAACTTGGATGAGTATCGAATTAAGTATATTACTAGGGAGAATTTAAAAAAATTCTGAATTACTCATTTCGAGAAGTGAACTTTGCGAATGAATAGTGGGAACGAGGATCAAACAATAAAGGGGGAGAAGAAGATAGAAGTCAAGAGATTTGGCAATCCCCAACTTTTCTCTATTGAGTATTCCCTTTTGGATAATCCTATTGATGATAGTGGATATTTAAAGGAGTCATGGGGAAACTTTGCACTAATCGTTGATGGTAAAAATATTTGTGAACATGAGGTCGAAAATGAAACCTATAAATATGTTTGGTATTTGGACAATATTGTCGGTTGGTTCAGTAGTAATTTAATTTATGTTTTGGGTTATGACCCTTATCCACTCCCGGTGAAGGGAGATAGCGTGCAAGAGTTGATTTTAAATAGTGAGAGACACGTTCCGGAAGAAGATGACGAGGAGTACTATTGGTACCATGCAAAGAGTTCGTGGACAATGCGGCATAATTGGTTTTCAAGTAGAGGAGGCTCCTATTTACCTAATATATATTTTAGACGTGTCGAGCGGGAAATTGAAATAGTGTGGGATAATTCTATCTATAGAGATAGTCAGGTTATTTTTAGTCAAGCAGATGGCAGCGTGCGTCTCCCGTTAGGTGAATTTAAAAAAGTTATTTTTGGGTTTCTAAATGATTTCTATCCAAATTTATTAGATAAAATTCCCCAATCTAGGACTGCTGACCGGCAAAGCATTGAGCGTATGTGGAGAAAATTCAAGTTGTTATAAGAATAGGGCTTGGAATGAGGGGTTGAATATGAATCCTTATATATTATCTTTCACAAGAAAGTTCGATCCTTACTTCGATCAAAAGGAAATTTTAAATATGATTTATTTACATGATGAGGAGGATAACGAGAGGTTAGATCATGTGTTTTTCCTTGAGCAGGTTGATGGCGGTGTCGCTGGCATATATGTAAGAGGCATGAATCCATTGATTTTAGGAAGTCCCAAGTCAGTGAAATGCTGGGGAACAGGTTTCCGGCTGAGGAGGTTATTACATACGAGAAGAAAAGCGAGAGTGGCTGGGAAAAGATAAACTGAAGGAACAGGTGATGCAAAATGGTACATATAATTAGATTTAAAAATAATCTTGGAGAGTTTGGAGAGTTTATTAATGAGGAATGCATAACTAATGATGAGGAATACAGTAAAGAATTTTACTCTGCAAAAGATGAATTAATTAAAACGGAATTAATTAAAAAAGGTGCTGTGCTCGTAGTTAGATACGAAAATTGTGGAACAAACTTTGCGGAACTTTTAGCAGTGCATTTAAAAGAGTATGGGAATGTAACCGCAGACTTTTTAGCAGTGCAGGAAACGACAAACGAAGGATATAAGAAACGCGGGCATCTGTTTGAAAATGGGAAATTGCTTTTTGTTCGTGAAACGTACTACGATTCGCTGGGCGATATAGTTAAGGAGGTATCGTTATACTCCAAGAACAACTATGAACCGACAATGGTTGAATATTATGAATATGACGATCAAAAAGAGTTGATTGGCATTACTCAAAAAACGATGGATGGAAGGGTCATATCCCATATCGATTTTTGAGATTGCGGATGGGGGACTTGCCCTTAGATAGATTGTGTAAATATAAAAAGGCCTATTCCCATTACATGATAGAGGAATAAGCCTTTTTTGCTTTCAGCCATCTTAATCTTCTTCCACTTCTTCCATTATCAGAAGTTCATGCAAGCCAATGTTAAGCGTTTTGCAGATTTGTTCCAGGGTATCAAAATAGGCGGCATTGACTTTATCGGAGCAAAGATGACTAATCGTGCTTGGTCGGATGTTCATCCTACGTGCGAGTTCCCGTTGGCTCATTCCCCGTTCTTCTAAAATCTCCTTCAAACGAAGCCGAATCGGCATTGAAATCCACCTTTCTAACGGTTTTGACCCTCCATTTTTTTCTAAAAAAAATCCCTAATGCCCTCTTGTTTGTAACGGAGGAGCGTGATAGAATGAAAATGTGGTACGGAATACCGTTACATAGCATTTATCAAGACTTGAGTCACTGACACTGAAGTTCATTAATAAAAGGGAGATGATAAAGTGAAAAGTGTCCTGGAAGCACTCTTTTACGGTAACCTCCGTCCAGAGGAAAACATCCTTCCCCAAAATCCCGAGTACCGCAACATAAACAATAGCATATCCGATGCTATGTGCTTCTGGAAGGAAAAACTGTCTCCCGACGATTTTAACCAGCTAGAAAAGCTGCTCGATTTACGCGGTCAGTCGGAGTCGATGTATGCCACCGCCTCATTTGTGCACGGGTTTCAGCTGGGAACGTTGATAATGATGGAAGTATGCGCCGCAAAGGAAGAACTTTTTTAAGTATGTTGATTCTTCGCTCCCCACTCACATAATCCTTCCAGCACGGGCAATAAAGTTTCCGCCTTTTCGGTGAGGCGGTACTCCACCTTCGGGGGAACTTGAGGGTATTCTTTTCTCAGGACCAGGCCGTCCGCTTCCAGTTCTTTGAGCTGCGCACTCAAGGTTTTATAGGTAATCGCCCCGATTTGGCGTTTCAGATCATTGAAACGAACCGGTTGATTCTCTGCCAAAAGATAGATGATCACCATTTTCCACTTGCCGCCAATCACGGAAAGGGTATAGCCAAAAGGGGTGTCCTCGATCCGCCTAACCTTTCCTTTATAGTCCGTCATCCCCATATCTACACTATCCTTTCGGGTAATACCTACCAAAGAAGTACGTACTGCTAATTTCAGTTGTGTTCAGCTTATCTTAACTTCCCTTTGAAGTAAAGGAGCTAGTTCATCTGCATCATGATAAAATTTTCCAACCCTGCTATTCTGGTCTTAGCATTTGTAAATAAATGTAACGGGTAAAGCGGGTGAAGGAAATGAGCTTGAAGCAAAGTGTCGATCCGGATCGGCTGCTTCAGTTATCTAACGATATGAGGCGTCTGGAACAAATTTTGGAGGAACGGGTAACGAAGCTGGAGTCGGAGTTGAGGAATGTCGCCTCTCAAGTGAGGGCGGGTTATCCGGAGTATGGCGTGCAATCGGCGCTTGCTGAGGTCGAAGCCGTGCTGACGGACACTCGAAACCACGCCAGGCAATTACATGATCGTTTACATAGTAAGGGCCATGCACTTAAAACGGCGGCGGAAGAGTACATAGAAGTCGAGCGTAAGAGCCAGGATCTTGTGAAGAAGAGCCTGCTGAAATTCGTTATAGGACCCAAGCAGCTATCTCAGCGCTTTTTTGACTTAGTGAAACGATATAGTCCATTCGACCTGGTCAAACTAGCCCTGCAGCAAGCCAAGGAACTCACGCTTCAAGCGAAACTGAGCCGGTTTAGGGAAGATGAGCAAATCAAGGCGTACTTGGAGATGCTCCAGCATGGAACGTTGGAAGAACAGCGATTGGCGGAACAACAGCTTACGCTGATCGTGAACGCTTTTGACCGAATCGCCCGGTGTCAGATGGAATATGCGGTCTATGGCAAATTCGGGAATGCCAAGTATATGGAGGAAGTGCATCAATTGGCGGTTGAGGCCCGGGCCCAGCTAAAAGAGTTAGGGGTGTCGGAGAAGTGGTACGCCGCGGAGGTCGATTTAAGGGCGCTTTATTCCGGGTCGCCTTTGGATGCCTTGAGATATGATCCGTACAAGACCGACGGCTCGGTGATGCCGACCATAAGCGAGCAGCGATTTGCTATCGCTTTGGGGATGACCCATAGCAAGTATCAAGCCTGGGCGCGGGAACGTTATGACCAGATCGAGGCGGGTGCGATCGCGGCGGAGGCCAAACGCAAGGAAATCGCCCTGAAAATGGCACAGTATAACGAAGCCATACCGAAACCGAACATCGAGTATGTGCAGCAGCATTTAGCTGAGAAGGGGCTTTTTCACGGTGAGATTACGGGGGAGTATACTCCCGAACTGCTGCAAGCGATCGAGGCCTTTCAAGCGGAGTTCAACAGCAGCGAGCTTGCGAAGGAACTGCAACACAGCTTTGGGGTTGATGGTAAAATAGACTACAAGCTGCTGAACCTGATTTATTTGGAAAAGGGACTCATCGAGCAGACCCCTAATCTTTTTAATATGTGCTATATTCCGGACATGTTGGGAAAATCCAAAGACACGAGAAACGGATTTGAAAAGTCCATCGACAGCTTCAAGGAAATCGGCTCCGATATGCTGGCCGCCTCCGATGCGCGGTTTCAGAAGGCGTTTGATTCGCCGGGCGATTTTTTGAACTACCTGACCATGGGCATTCCCAAGGGGATTTACGATGGCTATGTAGCTCGAGGGGAGAAGCGGAACGAATCAACTTATGACTATATAGATTGGTTATCTTCAGGGGTATTATCCGGGGTGCATCAAACGTTTGTAGGTGCCGTTAATCCGGAAGAAGCCTATTCCAAGGAGCATTGGCTAAACAGCATCGGCCTGGCGGCTATGCTTACAAGTCCGGTTAAAATGAAACCCACCAAGCCTTCCATTCCCGATTTGAATAAAAGTAGTGGAGCGTTTAAGGTTAACACGACTACGGAGTTGGATAAGGTAGAGGGGAAGGGGATTGAGGGGACGAAAGAAGCTAGACCAAGTGAAATGTTTATAAACGACTTTGCGTTAGATGGTCAGCGGATTGCGCCTAAAAATTTGCATCGTGAACTTAGAAAGTCGGAGATTGGAAGAGAAACACTTGACTTAATTGTAGAAAATAAAATTAGAATCCTATTAGATTACAGTAAAAAACAAGGAGTATATGGACAGGCGTTTGGAGCTGATAAATCTATTGTTTATGTGGCAAATACACAATCGGTACAAAAGACGGCACAAATAATTATACATGAAGTTACCCACAATAGAATCAACTCGGCAACTTATACTCGTAGGGAAGAAGTAATAGCGCATATTCGAGAGGCGAAACACCTAAATCCGAATTTATCATTTGGGGAGATTCGGAATATCATCAATCAGGTGGATAGACTTTATCCGGAGCTACCATACAGAAAGGAGTAAAGAAAGATATGAATGAAAATGAATTTATAAAGGAGATTAGAGTTTTACAACAAATTGCTGATAGAGCTATGGCTGGAGAAGAAGTGTACTGTCCAAAGTGTGGTGAACTGCTTATTATAAATAAATTGGGAAGTGGGAAACATCCTTCTGTTTTTTGTCCAAATAACGATTTCAAAGTAATGATTGACTATAAAGGGAACAACGTGATTGAAAATTTGGGTTTGGATAAAAAATAAACTCATAAATAATATGTATGGAATTTATCGAGAATTAGTGGAGGTCTGTTCACAACAGTATGATCGAATAATTCCACAATGCGAGCTAGGGACTGTACGCAAACTTGTTTCCTTAATTTACAGTTTGCGTACACACCCTAGACTAAAATCCTCGTCATATCCCACGGAAGATAGAGGCTTCGTGAACGGAGAAGACTCCCCGAGGCTGGGCTGGATTAATGAATCTTTGGAGGTTCAGACTTCATCGTATCGTTAAGCTGGGTCACAAAAACCCCCTCGTTCGGGCCAGGGTTATTTCGAAACATTTTCGCTTCTTCGACCACAACTTCATCTGTTTCCGTACCAAGTATCTTTATCGTTGCTTCAATGTATGCCGCAAGTGGCATGGCACGCGGTTCATTGTTGTTGCTTTGAACCCATGGCGGCACCATCTCTATTACTTTTACCGATGTGTCTTTAAGCAGGTATCTTTGGGAAAGTGTATAGGTATGAAGTGCTGCCTTCGTCGCGGAGTATACAGCAGTTGCCGCTAACGGAACAAATCCAAGTATCGAAGTTGTGTTAATGACAACGGCTTCTTCCTTGGACTTCAGATGTTCGATTAACGCAGAAGTCAACCGAATCGAACCTAGCAAGTTTGTGGCGACTGTCGAAACCAAAACATCCTCATTGATCACACCCGCTGCGTTATCGGGTTGAATGATGCCTGCGTTGTTAATCAAGACATTCAAATCCGGGAATTCTTCGATTAATTGCTTGGCTGCCCCCTCTATACTGGCAGGGTCTTGTACATTTAATTCCATTGCGGACATGCCGGGATTCCCTTTGATTGTCTCCTCCAAACGCTCTTTACTTCGGCCAGAGATAATAACTTTATTTCCAAGATGGTGGAGTGCTTCTGCTAACGCACGTCCAATCCCCGAACCGCCACCGGTAATGAAAATCGTGTTTCCTGTAAGTTTCACGATCATACCCTCCTCTTGATTTGAACACATGTTGAATTATCAAAATATGTTTTATATAGTGAATGTATCAGGGTGATAAATGGGGCTCAATGGTTAAAACGAGCTCGGTTGTTGATTTTTCAACAGCGGGCTTCGAAGTGATCATTTTGGGGATAGGATAAAGGGGAGAAGGATATGGCCAGGCGTATTCAAAAATCGAGACAAGCGATTATGGATGCTTTTATGAGGTTATGTCTGAAAAGGAATTCGAGAGCATAACGATCAATCAAATTGCGATAGAAGCAAATGTCAATCGAGGAACGGTGTATTTGCATTTCAATGACAAGCACGATCTGCGCGAGCAATGTATAGCAGCTCAAATTAACCAGTTACTTCGACATTGTATGTCTGGAGATGACCTGGTTCATCTCCCTTCCAAAACCGCATTACTTCACAGTTTTGAACATTTGGAACAACATGCTTCTTTCTACTCCTTAATGCTGAAGAGTAAGGGAAGCACTGTATTTCGAAATCAAATGGAGACCATGTTCGGGGAAAATCTGAGTGAGTATCTGGATTCAATCAATCTCGATAAGGAAATAAACAGGGACATTACGGTACAGTTTTTAACTTCAGCAACAGTGGGTATATTGGAATGGTGGATAATCCGTTCGATGCCATATCCCCCATCGGTCATGGTTGAACAATTTTGGAATTTACTGAACCGAGGTGTCGAAGGACACGAACATCATTCCATTAGAAGCCGCTAATTTGCTGGCTTTTTTTGTATTATTGAAGGCCTGAAAATTAATGAGGAGAGAAGTAACAAATATCATTGGTGAAGTAGATAAAAATAAATGCAATACATTAATCAGATTTGGAAGAATTGGAGATTTGATAACAGTAATTTAGATGAGTATCGAATATGGTATATGACAAAAGAAAATTTAGCGCTATTGAATTACCCTTACGAGGAAGATGGTTTTTAAACGTTCTATTATCAATAGATTGTAGTATTGGCCCTGAGTAGAAGAATTGCTGCATGATTTTTACAGATATATGGGCGGGGTCCTATTTAAACCCCAATTAAATATCGAAAGGAGATATTAAGTCTGTTTATCTTATTAGAACATTCCTTACGTCCTTTGAAACTTCGAGATAAAAAAGTCACTCCATCAACTATAATCCCACTGGATGTAGAACAACTGAGAATTACGGAATACACGGGAATCAGAAGCGGCAAAAGGGTCAGTGCTCTGAATTTCGGCGGGCATATCATCCCCACTCCCGAAGCTAAAGATGCGTTTTATTTATCAGAAGTAATTCCTGCAACCTTAGACGAATCTGGATCAAGTGCTACAAATGGGGATATTTTCGTACCTTCCAATGAGGCCAGTACTGTTGAGTTGCTATCAATAAACGATATAAAAGTAATGAATTGGCCCGATTCAGTAAATGGTTACTGGATATCCGTAAGGTTTTATCAAAAGGACGAACTTAAGGGTAAAGGCTGGTTCCACATAAATAATGGAGCCGGCGAAGCTATATTGTTGAATGGAAAATTACAATACGATAGTCCGACTATTGTTAGGGCGATGCGTCCTCTTTTTCAAAAAACAGTTGAATGTGAATGCCATGACTTGGTGAGTAAGGAGTATTGGAATTACAGACCCGATGTTGAAACAGGATAGATTCCCTAATCATCATCCAAATTTTAAAATTGGTTAATTGGCATTTCGGTTTATATTAAATGGAGGCCGATGAAATGTGGAATGATAGAGACGATACACTTGAACAAGTATTCGACCGTATTATGGATAAGAAAGCAGGAGATGTTCCGTTAATTTGTCCGGTTTGCGGGAGAAAACAGGTACATTTCTATTTTCACAAGTGGAATGAAAAGTCCCCTAAAGGAGGAATGTGGATTTGGTGCAGTGGTTGTAAAAGCTTCTCACATGGTACTGTACAAGTACCTGAGTGGTGGGAAAACTGCAACGAAATCTCGTTGAATAAGCTGAATTCACTACCTGATTATTTAGAAGATCATAAAGAAAAGATTGATCATTATGTTAATGAGTTACGAAAGAAAAACTGAGGACGGTAATATGAAATCTTTACTGATAGCAAGGAGATCGTTCTGCCGCCTCTCTTGTCCTACCGGGCACAGCTCAGATGAAAGGACTTGATAAATGAAATGGCTGTAATGAAAGTTAGATGTGCTCGTTGTGGTGAGAATGTGGTATTACAGGTAAAACAGTACATAGTAAACAATGCAATAGCTTGGAGCGAGGCTTACAGTTGTGTCAATTGCGGGAATGAGGTTGTAAGTGATGATTGGGGAGACCAGACTCCAAATGAAGTAAGAAAAGCAATTCTAGAACAAGAGGGAGAATGGGAATTAGTCATTTTGAAGCATGGGGAGAATAA
Source organism: Paenibacillus faecis (assembly GCF_008084145.1). Classification (GTDB taxonomy): domain Bacteria; phylum Bacillota; class Bacilli; order Paenibacillales; family Paenibacillaceae; genus Fontibacillus; species Fontibacillus faecis. The sequence goes on from NZ_VSDO01000005.1 coordinate 427,669, forward strand.
ATCTCGTTTTTTAAGAAAATTACGTGATGCATTAAGCCTTACTCTACAAAAGGTATCTGATCTATGTAAAAAAATACCGGGTACTTTAATAGCGGGTACCTTTCAAGAGATGTTGCTGTTGAAAATAAGGTTAGCACTGCCCGATGAGGATATATCCATAAATCGTGTCAAGTAAACTCAAGCTATTGACTTTGTTTGCTTGATCCATCCAAGACTTAATAAAGAAGGCGATCTAAAGTGGCCCAAAGCGCAATCCGTTATCGAGACAATACACAGTATATTCAAGATGCCCAGCTAGGAGATGCGTTAAAACACATTTTTATCGCATTGGATAGAAAAGTTTCGGAGAACCCTAGACAATACGGTTGGTTACTTCAGGCTATGAATAAATGGTGGGACGATTTCGAGCATTTGCCTCCCGGATTAAAAGATGTCGAACTCGATGAATGGCTGGTAAATCCAAAAAGGAAAGCGGATTTTGAGGAGATTTTAAATCTTTCCCTCGACAACGTAAATACGGAGCTCTTGATTGAAATCATGAAATTCAAACGTGTAATAGATATGAATCCCCATGAATACGACGTATTCAAGGATATTGACAACAGGGTTTTAAAGGGTGAAAAAGTACCGTGCCCAACATGCGGTGAAATCCTTATCTATCAAGGTCCAGATACAGGAAAGCATCCATCCATTATTTGTCCGAATCATGATTATACTGTTCTTTTGGAAGTTCAGAGGGTTGATATTTTAGACAAATTGGGACTTAGGAAGAGGAAGGGATCACGGTAATTACTAACTCACAAACAAGCCGGGGCGCGTATTATACGCTGCTCCGGCTTTTCACTGCTGTCGGCTCCCCGGGCTTTGGAACGGAAACAGGCCGGTCTGCGCACGGCACAAAGTTGTTTATATGCCTAACTGAAGGATATATTTGACAAAAAGGTGACTACTGGAGTAGTATGATTGATGACTACAACAGTAGTCATTCATATGGAAAGAGGTGAACGGAAATTAAACTGTTTGATTCCGAATTAAGAGTAATGGAAATTTTATGGAGGGATGGGATGCTGGCGGCGGGTGAACTGGCGGCTGTTTTAAAACGGGAAACGGGCTGGAACAGGAATACGACTTACACGGTCATCAAAAGGCTGATCGATAAAGGAGCCATCCGGCGATCCGACCCGGGCTTTGTCTGCGAAGCGCTTATTCCCAAAGAGCAGGTGCAGTCGCACGAGACCAAGGAATTGATCAACAAAATGTTCGACGGGTCGGCGGAGATGTTTTTTTCCGCGTTTGTCAATGAGAAGAACTTGAGCAAAGAAGAGATCGACAAATTGAAAAAAATTGTGGAAAACTTAAGCTGAGGCGGCGATGATGGATATTCTCCGGATGAGTTTGTCGGCGAGTGCTCTGATTATTCTTGTTGCCCTGCTGCGGTCTGTGGCTATCCACAGATTACCCAGATTGTTATTTCTCGTTCTTTGGGGAATCGTGCTTGCCAGACTGCTTGTTCCCGTATCCCTTCCCATCCTTCCGCAGCTGCCTGTGCCGGTTGAATTCCATGATTCCGGTTATGACGCAAATACAGGCTCAGCCGTGGTGTTCCCGGGCCCCGGTCCAACTTCCGGGCATACCGTAGAGCAGAACGGAAAGCTTAAAGCGGATCGTGCAGCCTTGACGGATTCCGATTGGCGGCTAAAGCCGGAGCATCTTACGGCCATTTGGCTTGGGGGCGCGGGGCTGATGGTTATGGCGGTTTTGGTTATTTATTTTAGGAGCAGCAGGGAACTGCGGACCGCGCTGCCTTTGCGGGGAGATCACCCTGTGATTGAAGCTTGGCTGGAAAAGCACCCCCTGCGGCGGAAGCTCTCCATCTTGACCTATGACCGGATTGATACACCGCTGACCTGCGGAATATGGCGGCCGAAGATTATTTTGCCCAAATCCTTGGATACGGGGAACGAGTCCGCAATGGAGTATATTCTTACCCACGAATACATGCATATCAGACACTTCGACGCGGTATGGAAAATGGCTGCGGTTGCGGCCCTGTGCCTGCACTGGTTCAATCCGCTGGTTTGGCTGATGTACTTCTATCTGAACCGGGAGATCGAAATGGTCTGCGATTCAAGAGTGATCAACCATCTCGGCACCAAGCACAAAGCGGACTATGCGTTATGCCTCTTGTCGATAGCGGAGCACAAAGGGAGATACACTCCCTTATATCAGGGGTTTAGCAAAAATGCGACCCGGGAAAGGATCGTGTCCATTATGAAATTGAAAAAAGTGACGATCGTGACAGCGGCCATTTCGCTCATTTTAGTGTTGGGGGCCGTGTCAGCATTTGCGGAACAATCAAGCGGAGAAGAAAGCAGCAGTTTCGCAGGAACCGCGGTAGAAATGAACGCCGTGGAAAACGGGGGTGATGCCGGAGGGCAATCTGCGCCTTCCTCGGCCTCCTCGGAGCAGGGAGAAGCCATAGCCGATTTTAATTACGATGCGTTAAAAGACTATACAGCCTATGGCCTGAAGTACGATAAAGCCAAAGACGGATATCTGTACAATGGCAAGCATATTCGCCTGTTCCTGGATCAGGACCCCAAAGAGAAAGGGAAGTTCGCCAAATTTTATTATGACGGGGGCGGAGCGACCGATTTTCAAGTTGTCCGGGATGAGAACAACAACATCAGCAAGATTGTTGAAGTGAGTGAAAGCGAGTTGCAGGAATTGGGGAACGCGTACGGATTCGTGCTTAATAACGGCGGCCTGCAGTTCGAAAATGTAGAATAAAGCAGCTATTAAAGCTGGTATTGTAAAAAAGGGATTCCACAGCCGGCGGCTAAGAGTCCCTTTTTTATTTGGGGCTTTAGCCAGTTGAGAACGCGAAGCATGCGAAACACCTGATGGGTTCGTTATCATAGGAGTGTTCAAGCTACTATGTATAACGAAAGGAAAAGGTGGCTTAATCGCTAATGGAAGTGATATGTCACATACAAAGAGGCGCCAAGTGTGCTTCCAAACGTCCAACTCCAAAAAGATGCAAATCTGCAGGTATTTTAGGCCGATTCCCAAGGGAATGCGAAAAAAGATGCAAATCTGCAGGTATTTCCAGCGATTTTAGAGAAATGAGCCGGTTTCGTCAAAAATTCCTGCAGATTTGCAGGAATTTTGAAATTTTTGTTCTAAACAAGAAAAAAGCATGCAGATATGCAGGAATTTATCGGTTGTCCATATAGCCCGTTTTATAAACATACCCGAAGTGCCCCTTTTGATTTTCAACCGAAAAGCTTAGCGTAGCGTCATCGTCCATTCCAACCGCCCCACTAAAAGATGTTTGGGTAGTACCATTATCATAAAAGTCGCCATTTATGACCCAGTAGATAACCGGTATTTCCAACTTCAAATGGCTGATAAAAATGAACATAAAAAATCTCATCAACTGCTCCGGATGATCCACTTTTGCTAAAAATGTTCCTGATCTTCTCTGTAGATTCATTCCGATTTGCAGCAATCTGGTGAATTAATTCCTCATAGGAGAGTTCTTCAACCCACAATCCGTCCCCCAAGTAAACAGGCACGTCACCCTCAAAAACTTTGCTGAAGTCGCTTTTTTTAAGTTCAATTTCCCCATTTTTGGTATAATTGGTGCTGTTAGAAACGTCACGACCCTTTGCAAATAAACCAACGAGACCACACACAAGTACAATCAAAATGAGGGCTAGTGAAAAAGGTAACTTGAGATTTTTCATTTAGCAACCTCCAAATTTTGAATGTTCCTTCTTTGTTCATGTAACACGAAAAGCAAGTGGAAGGAAGGTAAGGAATGCAAAAGTTAATGGATGTCGATGATGTGTTTGAATCCAATGAATACGGAACTATTATAGTCGGAAACCACCCTGTTCCGGCATCGATAAATGGGATTGGCGACTTGATCATTCTTCAGACACCGGACCATACGGGGTTAGAATTGAAAGTGGTTTCGGTTCAGGTTTCTAATTCACCGACTGATAAAAAAAGGGTGGGCATCTGTCTCGGTACATCAATAACCCCCTCAGATATACCATTAGGGTCGGTGGTATACATCCGCTCTAAGCCTCCGGCATATAAACACATCATGCGGGTCGGGATGGCTATCATGGATACAAAACTGGGTTCTCTGATCTCAGGGGGATTGGGTCCGGAGATTACCTTAAACCATTTAAAAATACCTTATCTTGTCGATAAGTATATTATAGTAAGAACCGCCACTGAAGAGTTGATATTTAAAGTGAAAAAAATGGATATCTCCACCTCGATCTGGGGAGGTATAAATATTGGACTTATTATTTATGATTCCGAGGATTTTACGAAGATAAAGCCAGGTGATGAAGTATTGGCGGTAATGGAGTGAGCCTTGTTCCCATGAGAGGCTCATTCCACATGAATGAGGAAAGGGAATGAGCCTTGTGAATTATTTTAATTTCCAGGAGGTCGCAATCTTTTCAAATTCCGATTCGTCAAGGTCTTTCGTTTGATCGGCTTCAATAAAAATAACGGTTTGATCCAGAAATATGTAACAATACTGCTTGACCACCGGCTTTGATGTCTCTGTTTCGATCCCGGAAACATAGGAGATATTAGCGGGGTATCCATGGATTTCAACATCCTTGGAATCGATGACTTCCAGGTCGGTATAGTAATTTCGTTTCAAATTCATCTTTTCTATGTACGCCTGTCTCTTTTTGGCGGGAACGGTTTGTTGCAGGTTCGTCACGCCGAGGGAGGACTCACCTTCGGGGATGGGAAACATGCCGCCTTTACTGTACAGTTCCATAACACCAAATTGTTTCGCAAGTTTCCAATCCGTCGGTAAATCGAGTGCATAGTAAGTTTCCGATTCCAAGGATTTACTTTCCCATTGGAAGGTGGAGAGCATATCCGTGATTTGCTCCTCAATGAGTTTGAATTGTTTTTCCGGAGCGCTTACCTGAATTTGCCCCATTTTTTGCCCTTTACCTTCCAAGAGATAAATCCATTGGGTATAAGTGATCCCGTCCTTAGCGACACTGCATTTGAGGAGGAGAGCCTGGTTTTGATGGGAAGTCGTTAAGGTTTCTTTTGAAACTAGCTCTAAACCTTTGTTTTTTAGCAGGTCGGCGGTGTACATTTCGTCTAGATGGGAGATAGCCTGCGATCCATCGGGTACGGGAAGTTCAAGGATCAGGATACTGGCTTGGTGCTTCAGACTCTCATAACCTGCAAAACCGCTCGCAGGTTGGAAATCCGTTGGAAGAGTAAAACTTAAGGAGGTTCCCGGGGCAGTTACATATTTCCCCTTTGTGATCGAAATCTTTTGTTCCGTAGCTGCAGAAGCCGTAGATTTCCCGGTCGCAGCCAGATCGGATGAGTCACGGTTGCGGGTCAAAGCCGGAGAAGAACTGCAGCCTGCCAAAAGGGCAAACAGTACGAGTGAGGTTATTAACTTGGAATACATATCATTCCACCTTTCTGGTTTTCCAATATTTAGGTTGTTAGAGCTGTCTCTATAATATAATCGGAATCTATAAAGAAATTTTTGATACTTTTACCAATGGTTAGGGGGAGATGCGATTTGTCTGTAGCTACGCAGGCCAAGGTGAGTTTGGAATTTAACGAATCGTTTTTTGTACCGGTAAGAGAATACATATTAAATACGAAAAAATACGGTTGGAACTGTAGTAAAGGCCTTATTAATCCAACAGAAAGGTGAAGAGACAGACATGCTCGAATCGATCATCAACACAATCGACAACATCTTAGAGATCTTAAGTGAAGATCCGCTTAGTTTAACTTTTGCCGAGATGGTTAGAGCTCCTACTGAGGAGCAAGTTGCCAACCTCGAAAATAGTGTTTTGAAAGATTACTATGTAATTACAAATCGTTATGAGATATTGAACGGAGGCGTCATCACGATTTTTGGACAGCGAAAAGTCGGCGATCTCCAGTTTTATGCGGAGGAAATGCAAGGGGGTATCGGTGAGTGGATTTGCATAGGGAAAATTGATAAGTACCCCCTGTTCCTTAACAAAGGCGATGGTCATGTAGCTTGTTTATTCGGAGGCCCGTTGGATCAATCCTATGTCCTGGAGAACTATGGGGACTTCCGTCACTTTATACTGCGATATTTTTTGGGGGAGTCTTACGCGGAGATCGGACGGAAATTTGTCGAATCCGGCGAGAGTGTAAGCACGATGGGTTCCAAAGATGACGATTGGTACCAATTTTTAGAGGAACATCTTTTGTTTTAAGCACTGCTCATGGCAGCGTCGATTTAGCGGTCGATTTATGAGTTAGCATTTCTATCTTTTGAGTTAGGAAGTTGGGAACATGGAGCATGGAAAGCTTTTTATCGAGGAACATCCGGATGTTGGGGATTTTTTCGAGCGTTTACTGATCCACAGAGAGTTGGATGATTGGTACATGGAAAAGTGCGCGGAGGAAGCAAAAGTACCGGAGAAGCTCTACTGTCTGGAGCCGTTTAAGAACGTGGAATTAAGAAACCGAATGTATCCTTCGTTCGATATCCATCTGTTTTTGAAGCCGCGTAGAGGTGGAGAGGGTTTTTACTTACAAGAGCAAATCAGTCTAAAAGTTTCGAAGCTGCTGCCGGTCTACATTATGGATTGTAGTTATTCGCTCAGGCATCACCTTATTGAAGGTACATACGAAATGACAGGTACGCCCGAATCGCTGGAACTCATTCAAGGATCCAACCAAATACACAAGATGATGTCCGCGCATGGTTACACCGAACTGAGCTATCTGTATGATTTTTATGACACGGTTTATGAATGAGATAAACTAAGTGAGCTTAGGCCGTTTAACAGAAGGTTGACGTTAGGTGATGCGGTGTTTACGGACGTATTGGAGCTTTGCGAATCTACTGAGGGGAATTAACGACGGACAATCGGTTCGCCGCCATGTTGTTTGCGGGAAGCCGGTAGGAGTAAATTGAATTAAGGAGAGTAAGGCGGACATTATGAAAAAAGACGACTTTGGCAATCGCATGAAGGGGTACGAAAATATTTTCCGGCAAACGCTGCCCCAGCGGCTCCCGGTGATCATTCGGATCGACGGTTCTCATTTTCACACCTTTACCCGGGAAATGAAGAAGCCGTTTGACGAGTTATTAATTCAAGCGTTTTGGGAGACGTGCAAATATCTGGCCCAGAACATCATGGGCTGCAAGCTGGTTTACCACCAAAGCGACGAAATTTCCATCCTGTTGACCAATTACGATAAGCTGACCACACAGTCCTGGTTCGAAAATAATTTGCAAAAGATCGTCTCCGTTTCAGCCTCCATGGCTACCGCCAAGTTCAATGAGGTGATTAAACCAGCTTACCCGGACAAACCGCTGGCTACCTTTGACAGCCGGGCTTGGGTGCTGCCCCATGATGAAGTGGCGAACTATTTTCTCTGGAGACAGCAGGACGCGACCAAAAACAGCATTTCGATGGTGGCTCAGGCCCATTTTCCGCATGAGGAATTGCAAGGGCTGGACGGGAAAAAACTTCAGGACAAGCTGTTCCTGGAGAAAGGCATCAACTGGAACGACCTGCCCGTCTGGCAAAAGCGGGGAGCATGCATTACAAAGCAATCGTACCAAAAGGGAGAAGCGGTGCGCAGCAGGTGGGAAGTGGATCTCGATACGCCGATTTTTAGCCAGGATCGGGAGTACATCAACCAATACGTCTATTTGGCGAAGGATGAATAGTGATGGAATGCGTTATTTTTATCGGAATCCAGGCTTCCGGGAAATCCACCTTTTACAAGGAAAAGTTCTTTAAAACCCATATGAGAATCAACCTCGACATGTTGAGGTCCAGGCATCGGGAGGGCGTGTTTCTGGAGGCCTCGCTGCGAACCAGTCTCCCGTTTGTCGTGGATAACACGAATCCGACCATGGAGGACCGGAAAAAGTATATCGAATTGGCGCAAAAGTATAAATTCAAGATCGTGGGCTATTATTTTGAACCTAATTATGAGTTGTCTGTGGAGCGAAACGAGCGGAGGCAGGGGAAGGAAAAGGTGGCGGAGGTGGGAATCCGGAGTACCTTGAAAAAGCTTCAGCCCCCTTCTTATCAGGAAGGCTTTGATGAGCTGTACCGGGTGAGGTCGGATAGCGATGGGTTTCAAATCGAAAGCATAACAAAGGATGGAGCACGTTAAGGGGACCGATACATGAAGACTGGGGATATACCGACCAAAGAAACACTGAAAATACTAAGAGACTCCGGATGGTATGCAGGAAGGAAAATCGATATAACCGAAATAAAAGAAGATCTCGAACAACGGGGTTATGTTGTTTTTCCGACGGTCGAGGATTTCATGAGAGAATTCGGCGATTTGGTGATCGAGGATACGGTAAACGAAGAAACGCATAATACAAGTATCCGGTTCACGGACTATTATAGACACGGTAGTTTCAAATCGGAGGAACAATATGCGGGAGAGAAATTAGTTCCTGTGGGGATGATCGACAGCGATAACTTGTTGCTGTTTGTTTCGGAGAGCGGAAAGGTGTACTGCAGTACCGGGAAGTTGGGCGACTCCGCTATGGAAGCTTGGGATCACTTGATAAGCGGGCATGGGTTTATGCCGTGGGGAATGTTTTAAGAAAGGGGATAGGAGGTGGGACTTTGCTTGAAAACTAGACGAGAAGCCATTGATTATTGTTTGAGTTTGGGAACTGCCTATGAAGATACTCCTTTTCGCGATAAAAATTGGACCGTAGTGCGGCACATGAAAACGAATAAAGTGTTTGCGTGGATCTTTGAAAAGGACGGCCATATTTGGGTCAATGTAAAATGTGAACCGGGTGCCTTGGAGTTCTGGCGTCAGGCCTACCCTTCGGTGGTTCCGGCTTTTCATCTGAATAAGGACCATTGGAATTCCATTATTCTGGACGGCAGCGTCCCGGAAGAAGAAATACACGAGATGATTAAACAGAGCTATCTCCTGACTAAGAAAAAATAAACAGCAGCCTGCTGGCAGGCTCCGTCCCTAGGAAGGATTAAGCCTGCTTAGGGCGATTTTTACAAGGTGATCCGCTTGACGGGTTGTTTCGGGCAGACGGTATTGCGGCGAAAGTTTCAAGATCCATGCTGACGCGGCATTCAACGAGATTTTGTGCCCAATAGAAACAAATATAGGCTTAATATGGTCCTGCGTTCTTAGGACATGGCCGACAACCTCATCGTTGTCGATGAGAGGGGAATGGCTCCCGCGAGAATCCCCGGGTTCATCATAGGTTCCGAGTAATCTCGTTTTTCCGCAGCCGATCGTCGGAATATCCAAAAGAACACCTAAATGACTCGCCAGACCAAATCGGCGGGGATGCGCGATGCCTTGACCGTCGCAGATGACCAGGTCGGGCTGGATCTTGATCTGCTCGAACGCCTTTATGACCGGGGGCAGTTCCCTGAAGGAAAACAGTCCGGGAATATAAGGGAAATGGACCCGATCTTCCACGGTTACGGATTCCACAAGCTTTAGTGAAGCCGCCTCCAAAATAACTACGGCGGCAATCAACACATCGCTTTGTTTCGAATACGCTACATCCACACCAGCCACATAGGTTATATCGTGGGATTGATCCTGTTGGATGACCTTTTTGGCCAGTTCCCGCTGTAGGGAAACAGCTTCTTCTTCATTTAGTTCCCAGGGATGTATGGTTTTTGGTTTCATTGAAATCACCTTTTTGTATTTTAAATAGATTCAGCGGCTATATGTACATAAGTTTATTATATCTTATTTAACAGATTTGAAATTCTCTTATTTCAGGAGGCAAGATGAGCAAGCGACAGGAAGCTTTTAAGAGTGACTTTATGGATAATATATCGATCAAAACCAAAGAGATGCTTCACCAGTCAGGCTGGAATCCAGACACTAGTATCGATATAACTCCGACCGTGAAATTTTTGGAAGCAATGGGTTATGAAGTATTCGATGCTGTGCTTGAGACATTAAGCCTATTTGGCGGGAGGGAGGTTAAGTTTGCGCATCCGGATGGGAGTTGGGAAGCCTTTCATTTTAGTCCTGAAGAGACTGTAGGGGATTATTACGAAAAAGAAGACTTCGCGGAATTTGAGGAGCGTGTGAAAGAGCCGCTTATTGTCGTTGGAGAGGCATACCGCGGTCATTTTATTTTGCTCATCTCGAAATCAGGCAAGGTATTTGGAAAGAATGGAGCTTCCTTATACAAATTCGGAGACAGTATTTATGAAGCCCTGGAGACGCTTTGTCTGTTCAGAAAACCGGAAGAAGTCCCTTGAACTGGAGAGATAGCATGGAACATATTCAAATTCTAAATGAAGTAACGATACAGAACTATATTTCCGCTGAGGATCTGCGGTCATTTTGTAAGGAAAATGCATGAGATATTTGGAAGTTCATCGAAATGATAGAGATGGAGACGGGAGAAAGCTTATGATCATTACGCTGGATATAAGCCACGAAGAGTTCGATGGAATTGTAGCGAATGACGGAGAATTTTCGCCGGTGATTTTTCTGAATTTTCCCAGGGATATAAGCGGGTCTTATGAATTTGAACTAATGAACACCGTAATAAATATTTTTGATGTTAAAGATCAACTGGAGCGTCTCGGGGTTCGTTCGGAGGAGGATTCGCTGTTTGTATTTGGAACCATCCACGTGCGGATCGAAGGCGTGAAGGGGGCTGATTTCGAAATGGTTGAAGGCGGCTTTCATACGGGGCGTCGGCGGTACCATAGCTGGCCATACACCCTGCGGAAAGGAGATGTGGTATGTATCTCCGGGGGGAGGCTATCTTTCCTGGAGGATTGCTACGCCTCGATCAGGATTGTAGCCGAGAGCAGGCCACGAATCACCTTAACCTTTAACCTCGATGAAACGATTCCTTACGACTTTATGAATAGCAGCAGAACGAATCGGGCCCGCTCCGCTAAATCAGTACATACCTATACAAGTTCTCCCGGACGCTTATTTGATCCCCGCTTTTTTCGGGAGCATTTTGGCACTGGGAGAATAGCGGTCAGGAGCGAGATATCGGGGTAGTGCTCCATCAGACAGCCTTCATAACATAGAATTCCTGCATATTTGCATGTTTTTTTCTTGTTTGGAACGAAAAAATGTAAATCCCTGCGATTCTGCAGGAATTTTTGACGAAACCGCCCCCTTTCTCTAAAATCGCTAGAAATACTTGCAGATTTGCATCTTTTTTCACATTCCCTCGGAAATCGGCTTAAATACCTGCAGATTTGCATCTTTTTGGAGTTGGAAGGGGGGTTGGAAGGCACCTTGAAGGAGGTAGCGTGAATAGATTTTCGGAGCGAACCTTAGAAATATTGAGTTTTTAATATTTCTAAGGGGTTTGTTAAGGTGTTGTTGGGGAGTTAATAGAATAACTAAATTGAGAGAATTAAGCAATCTGGGGGAACTGTTAAAACTATCAGATCCGGATTAGGAAAAGGAGACTACATATGTCGATCTTGGACAAGAACCAAGTAGATGGGATCGGTAAGAGCAACACGGAGAATAAAATAGCGTTACTGCTGGCGGATCACCTGGATTGGAGCGACGAGCTTCAGCATCTAACCCTGCTGCAGGACAAAATGAATGCATATCTCTCATTTATTGAAAGCGGGCAGGTTTACGCGGTATACCCGGATGCGAAGTCCGTTGACGGATTTATTTTTGAGCTGAAATTCAAATATGCTCCTACCGAAAATGCCCTGAAGCTCATCGATGTGTTTAGAAAAAGTACGGCTGATTTGCGGATGGAGTATCGGGTTGGGGTTGATCTGTAGTTTTAGTCTCTCAAAGCTCCGACGGGTTCTGAACGGGTTTTGCAGAATCTAGTAGAATTGGAGCGGATTGTACTGGATGGATTCCCTGATTATTGGCATGATGGTCACGGAGGAGGAATACTTTAATGGTTAATAACATGCTCAACCCCAAGAAGCTCGATATGTCGTTCAGAAGATACAGCAAAAACTTCGGGGATGGAATTAAGTTTGAGACAGTTCAAAGACGATATCAAGAGAATCATAAAGAAGTGATTGAAATCGTCGATTCGAACCAAACGGAAAAAGATCATATTTTACTGATTGATTTGAATTCCATCGCCTCCTATTACTTATCCCAATGGAAAAGCGACGTGCTGATTACTGGAGGAAACCGGCTGGACGGCCTCAAGCAGATGCAGGTGGTCGTCTTCTATCAGTGTATGGCACAGGATCTTTATAAAGTCAGGTATCCCAAAATGATAAAGAATTACAATTTTCGTGGCGTTATCGTAGCTTTAATTCATTTTGCGATGTTTGGGTGGGCGAAGGAAGAAGATATTCTCTTTGATTTCATAGTAAACCGCTTGGGCAGCAACATATTGGACGTTAACGAGGAGAACAAACACGTCTGGTTTTTGCTGGAGTTGTACTTACAGTACAGGAACAAGACCGTCGCGGGAACCGACCGGAACGTACATCTCGCTGTGAGGCAACAGTTGAAAGAAGCGGGGCTGCCGCATGACTCGATCCCGGATGATCTGGAGGTGTACCGGCAGGCACTGGATCGGTGGTTGTCGTCTGACCCGGCAGAGATAGCGCCGTTAATCAACGGCATGGCATTATTCCACTCGATACAGGCTTCCGAGATCGGGGAGTTCCACGAATTTGGCGATTATCGATACGGCTTCTATCCTTATGAAATTTTATTCCTCAGACATGTCAGAACCAAACGAGGCCTGCCGGTTCCTGCGCAGGGTGACGATTTTTTAATGAATACCCCGGAAGCCAAAATGGAGTTTGCCAGTCCCGAGCCTTACCCGGAGCGGGACCCCATGCTGCGTATGATCGACAATTTTTATCGCCGGCATTACCCCGAATATATTCCGAACCAACATGGGGAACTGTTTCAATCGTCATAATTATAAATCCTACATTCATTTTCCAAGGAGGACATACATATGTCATTACAAGCCATCATCCCGCTCATTTTTGAAGGGAATCAGGAGCTATTAAGCAACCCGGATATCCTGTACGACTACACCGATCTGGTGGATTACGGGTTTCAAACGAAGCAGTTCCTTTATCTCGACCATCGCGGGGAAGAGGATCAAGAGATTGTGAATTTTATTCTGGACTATGAATTTGCCCACCACCTTGATTTGGCATCCGAGGAGGAGCTCGAGGAACTGGGAAAATTCGAATACGAGTACGTCCCGGAAAAGATCAAAGAAGTCAACAAGCTGATTTCTCCAAAAGGATACGGCTTGTTCTCTTATCCTACCGGCGGCGATTTCTGCGCCCTGTTCATCGCCAAGCTGGAGCATAAGCCTAAATTGCTGGAAGTCGAGATCGAGGACGACGAATGGCTGCCGCTCGAAGCCCGGTACATTCAGTACTATGAATAACATCTATCTGAGTACCCGATTGGATGGATTTCGTTTTGCCTTGTCCGGATCCCATCCGCCCATTAACGGGATTTTCTCCCGCTAATAGGATGCCAAAGCAGCAGGAGAGACGAAATACCTGGAATATCCCCCGTTAATTTGCCTGAAATTGCGAATATAGGCGGTTGACCCCCGAAATAGCTGGAGCTTTTCCAGCTAAATCATATCCACGGGCCAAGCGCGATAAATTACCGGGAGGTTTTCCCGTTAATGTTATTGAACGAGGGGGGCTGACTACGATGAATGAAAGCCTGAAAAGAAATATAAATAAGTTAAAAACACAACTCGCCTCTAACCCGGACAGCATCCTCATCGGCCAAATTCATGATGGGAATCCCCAGCCGGAGATGGAGGACAAGAACGGAGCCTTGGCGGAATATACTCAATTTTTGCAGGAGTGTGACGGGGCGTCTTTTGGGGAGATCATTCTTTTTCCTGTTCGTGAGCTTTCCCGCAATCAGTTTTATGTGGAGACCTTGGCCGGAGGAACGGAAACGTGGCTCTTTATAGGACACATTCTGTACGAGCCTCTGGTCATCAACAAAACCGATGGAAAGGTATACATGTTCTACGGGGACGAACCTGTGGACTGGCCGGAGGAATGTTTCGGCAGCTTCGATCATTTTCTCATGGACTACGCGTTCGGTAAAAAGTATCTCGATCTCGTACCCGTTGATCTTGAAGATGGATGGGTCAGGCTTATTCGTGAATTGGATGGTTGGACGACGAGGCTGCCGTATTGATCTTTCGCTAGCGCAAAAGTGCTTCATTAAAATTTTCAGAAGAGGTTGCGATATGCAGCCTCTTTATTTTAATTTAGAAGTAGCGAAGGGCCTGAACCGCAAAATCATGTCGGATTGAGTGATTCTATCCTCAATATGAAGGCAAAGGGGTATGCATACCTGTGAAAGTAACCATAAACGACATAGCCAAAGCCGCAAACGTAGCGAAATCGACCGTTTCCAAGGTGCTGAACGATTCGCCCAGCATCCCGCTAGCTACGAAGGAACGCATCCGGGCCATTATGAGGGACATGAATTATATCCCCAGCAGCATGGCAACCGGCTTGGCCAAACGGAAATGCAACAATGTGGCGGTGATGATCGATCTTTCGCGCCGGAACGATTTCTTAAATCAATTTTTCTATAACATTATCGGCGGGATCGAGAGCGTAGTCGGCTCCAAGGGATACGATTTGACGATCTGCAACGTGCCTCAAGAGGACAGCCGGGACTTTCTCCATCGGTACGCGTTAAGCCAGAAGGCGGACGGACTGATTATCGATACTTCAATCCTGGAGAAAACCGCCGCATCCGATTTGCTCGAGGCAAACTCCCCCTTTGTGGTGCTTGGGGCTTGGGGAGAGGAACGCAAATTTCCTTGTGTAGACATCGATAACCGATTGGGCGCGGTAAAAATAACGGAGCATTTGCTTGCGCAGGGCTACCGGCGCATCGCCTTCATCGGCGGCCGGAAGAAGGAGCACTTATTCTCGCAGCGGTTCGCCGGCTATTCCGAGGCGCTGCGTCGGCGGGGCTGCGGCGTCAATCCTTTATGGAGCTTTCCCGAAGGGAGTACCGAAGCGAGCGGTTACGCCGCGGTGGAGAAGATGCTCAGGCTCCCCATTGTTCCCGATGCGATCCTATGTATGAACAATTATGTCGCTTATGGCGCTCTTCGATGCCTGAGGGATCGGGGAATTTCCGTTCCCGATGAGGTGGGCATGGTCACTTTTGACAACGAGCCACTGGCGCCCTACACCTCCCCGCCTTTATCCAGCCTTCACACGGATACTTTCGGACTCGGCGCGAAAGCGGCCGAACTGCTGATGGGACTTATTCAAGATGAGGATACGGCGCCGGAAGAGGCGGCGAAGAGTCGCCAGACTTGGATTGAGCCTCACTTGATCGTGAGAGAATCCAGCGTAAAACCCGGAAGCGCGTTATGATAAAAAAGAAGCTCGACGAGCCTGGGTGGTTCGAAGGGCTTATTTTTATCTCGGGAATAGGACCGAAACGGAAAACCGCACCTGCCGGAGAAATCATTTTTCAAAATATTGAAAAAATATGAAAATTTAGATTGACCCCCAAACGAACAGATGCTATTTTTATTTTAGGAAACCGGTTCCTCCAATTGGAAACACAAAAAGGCCAATCATACATGAGACTCCAGTTTGGTTGCAAGGAGAAACGTTGATTTTAAAGGACAATATTCATTCCTATGGGGGGAGGGAAGAGTTGAATAGAATCAAACTGTAAGCGTTAACATTTTAGTGTGAAAAATGATTTATTGGGCTTCCTCATTCTAAGATAGCGATTCTGATCGAATTGGGAGGGATAGTAGTTGAAGTTCAAGATGATGAGAAAAGGGATCAGCCTGATTGCGGCATTTGCCCTAACGGCGTCATTGTTCTGGGGAATTGCGGGACCTGCCGGGAAAGCCGAAGCCGCTAGACTCGGTTTTGACGAGAACGACACCATCTATCAAATTATGGTCGACCGTTTTCACGATGGCGACAAGTCCAATAATGCGACCGGGGCGATGATTCGCTATGCGGAGAACTCGGAAGAAGATTTCCGCTACATGAAGGGCGGCGACTGGCAGGGCGTGATCGACAAGCTGCCTTATATCAAGGGGATGGGTTATACCGCCATTTGGATTTCCCCCGTGGCCGAGCCGCAGGTGACGAGCCGCGACAACAACGGGACGGGACGGAATACGGCCTATCATGGTTTTAACGTGAAGGACCCCAATAAGGCCAATCCTTATTTCGGCACAAAGGAGAAGCTGAAGGAGTTGGTCGACAGCGCCCACGATCTCGGGATTAAAGTCGTTATCGACGTCGTTCCCAATCATATCGGCGACTACATGTACGGAACCAACAATTACTATGATATTCCCGGCCTGGAGCCGGCCGCGCCTTTCAACAACCCTTCCTGGTATCACCACAACGGCGATATCGACTGGTCCTTGGTGGACGGCAACTACACGCAATGGGCTCAGGATTATATCGAAAATCATGACCTGGCGGGCCTGGACGATATCGACCACGATAATGCGGCCGCCAAGAACGCCATTTTCAAGTCGATAAAAGACTGGTTTGACTATACGGGAGCGGACGGGATGCGCGTGGATGCCGCGAAGCTGATCAAGCCTTCGGTCATTCGCGAATTGGAGCAATATGTCGGGGTGAACTCTTTTGGCGAAAATTTCGACGGTAACGCGGAGTTTGTATCCCGGTGGGTAGGCAGCAACGGCGAATGGGGGATGCTGGATTTCCCGCTGTTCTTCCAGATCCTGAACAGCTTTGCTTACGGCCAGTCCTTCGACACCACCCTCAAGCCCACGTTGGCCCAGGATCACCTGTACAAAGGAAACGAGAATCATATGGTTACCTTCATCGATAACCATGACCGCAACCGTTTCTTGACGGAAGTCGGCGGAAACGTGCAGAAGCTGCAGAATGCGTTGACTTTTATATTCACCGTTCGCGGCGTGCCGGTCGTATTCCAAGGCACGGAGCAGAACAAAGGCAACGGCAACGGTGCCATCATCACGGGCGGCATCGCCGATACGTGGAACCGCTGGTCTATGGTGAAGCGCGACGGCAACGGAAACGTGATCACCGATTATTTTAATCCGAATACGGACACGTACCAGCTTGTAGCCAAGCTGAATAAGCTTCGTCAGGATTATCCGGCGCTCCGCACCGGCAAACAGAGGGAGATGTGGTCGGCTGCCAACCTCTATGCCTTCTCGCGGAAGATCGATTCCGGTGCCCATGCGGGTGATGAAGTCATCGCCGCCTTCAACAACTCGGGGAATTCGATGACCCAGACCATTCCGCTTCGTGCGGAAAGCGCACTGACCGTCGGAACGACATTAACGAATCTGATGAATCCTTCGGAGACGATCACGGTCCAGGCGGGAGGAGTCAGCGGCAAGCAAATCACCATCACCGTCAACGGCAATTCCAATAAAATTTACGCGGTGAAGAAGACGGCTGGGGATACGGAAGCCCCGACCGTTCCGGGGAATGTGAAGGCCGTGTTGAACGGAACTACGGGAGCGGATGTCACTTGGACCGCCTCGACGGATAATGTGGGGGTTACGGGCTATGAGGTTTATCGGAATGGGGCCAAGATTGCGACGGTAACGGGAACCTCATACAGCGATACGGGATTGCAGCCCAATACGACGTATACCTACACGGTCAAAGCAAAGGATGCGGCCGGAAATGCCTCTTCATTCAGCAATGCGGCGACAATCACGACGCCTGGCGGAATTCCGGATACGGAAGCCCCGACTGTTCCGGGAAATGTAACGGCCGCATTGGTGGGCTCCACGGGGGCTCAGATCAGTTGGACCGCCTCGACGGATAACGTAGGGGTAACCGGGTATGAGGTTTATAGAGATGATGTTTTATTGACAACAGTAACGACAACATCCTATCAGGACACGAACTTGCAGCCGAATACGACTTACGCCTATACCGTAAAGGCCAAGGATGCAGCGGGGAATGTATCCGGGCCGAGCGATCCGGCCACCGTAACGACACCGCAGGGGAGTACCGTAACGATCTATTACAAAACCTCGTTCGCAACCCCCTATATTCACTTCAAAATAGACGGACAGAACGATTGGACGACATTACCGGGCGTGGCGATGACACCGGCGGCCCAGCCCGGCTACTATACGGTCAGTCTGCCCGTGGGAACGTCAACCGGAATAACGGCCGCCTTCAATAACGGCAGCGGAACCTGGGACAACAATAGCGGCAACAATTATCGTTTCTCCACGGGCACTTGGACGTTGGTGAACGGCAATATTGCCGAAGGCGAGCCGCAGACGGACGGCCTGACCTTTACCGTCAATGTCCCATCCGACACCACGGAAAGCGATACGGTATATATCGCAGGGGATTTCAACGGGTGGAATCCGGCGGACCCGGCCTACCAGCTCACTCGCCAAGCGGATGGAACCTATACGATCAAGCTTGATTTGGCGGCGGGCACGACGATTTCGTACAAGTTCACACGCGGAAGCTGGGCTTCCGTCGAAGCGAACAGTAACGGCAGCGACATCGGCAACCGCACGAAGACCACCGCCGGCGGTGGAGAATCGGTTACGGCTACCGTGCAGCGCTGGAAGGATCGCTAAGCGATCGGACTCGCATAAATCCGCTTGTGGAGGAAGTCCCGTACCATAGTGCCGGTGCGGGGCTTCTTCAGTTTCCGGTGGTTCCGTTCCCGCTCTTTACTCGGCATAAGTCAGGTGTCGTGCCTTACGGCTCACATTTCGTTCTGATACTTGTTCATATAATAAAGCCCGATGACGGTATGGGCCAGAAAAACGGCGACAATCGCCAACGTGACCCATAAAGGGGCCGAAATGATGATCGACAAGTAAGCAATGCCCATAATGAGCCATTGGGTGATGTCGCCGGCTTTTGCTTTGGCCCGATAGCGTATCATCGTGTTCCGCTCGTCTTTGAGTTCGATTTCCGTCTGCTTCGCATGTTCGGGGTGTTTAAATTCAAACCGTTTCATATAGAGCTGAGCTACGCCCATCCCGAACAACCCGGCCCCAACCCCGAGCAGTACCCCGGAGACGGTTTTCACTTCCTCACTTTTGAAAAAGAAGCTGGCCGCAATGCAGCAAATGCCTGCGATCAGGGCGGCTATATATATCGGTGTGTTTCTTTTCATGATGACTCCTCCTCGTAAATGAAGATCTCCTCTATGCTCATTCCAAAGTAACGGGCGATTTTGAAGGCCAGCATGATCGACGGATTGTACCTCCCGTTTTCCAGCGAGCCGATCGTCTGCCGCGATACCCTGAGCGCTTCAGCGAGTTCTTCCTGCTTAATTCCACGCTGTTTACGTATTTCTTCCAGTTTGTTTTTCAGGGCGATCACCTCTAGAACATTTTCAATGGAAAGTTAACTTTACATAAAAAATAACATCCCCTTCTGTTAATGTCAAGCAAGCTTTCCATAACCCTCCTTAGCCTTTATCAAATTTGGCGCAAATTAAAACCTGCCTCGTTCCATCGACATGGCGGGTTGAAATAAAAGGATGTCCCTCTAGTCTATACGCTTCTCTCCTTCAATCGGAGTTAATTTGACCCTGTCGAAGTCCTTGGAGGAGGTATTCGTTACGCTTACGGTTTTCGTCTTCGGGTCCCAGTCCGCTTTGCCAGCAAGCATAAAACCGCCCGCAACTTTTTCATCATTCGTACGCTCCTTATTGGGAAATTTAGTATACTACTTCTTAGGCGCAAAAAATACGAACTTTGTCGCGGATCCTATCACACCTGTTGGGAGGTGACGGAATGAGCTTGGTAATCTATCATGGGCCTATCGATGAACGGACGGTAAACCCCGATGATGAATTCTTAAAAGAGATCATCCTGCGCTCATCACCCGACTACTGGTTGCGGGGAAGCGGGGATTCGTGTCTTGAAATCGATGGAATGGATGAACGTATGATCTTTTTTTACGATGAACCGTTTGGCTTTCTGATCCTGCGTCATCCCGATTACCTGGTCCCTTATCGTGAATGCGGCGACTTTGAGGTTGTGGAGCACCGGGTGGGCGGGGAGCCGATGCGAATCCCCAGCTGTTGTTATGTCGGGAGAGCCGAGGCTTACGAGATATTGCTTTATTTTGCCCGGGAAAAGGAAGCGCCTCCTCATGTAAATTGGGTAGATCTTTATGAGATCGAATTTGATCATGGCTTTTAGACTGTGATTGGACGGGGCAATGAATTTAATTTAGGAATGGAGAGAGACGGATGATTTCACCGCAAGCGTTTTTGGACAAGTGGAACAGTGAGATTTACGGGTTGGTTCAATATGACGAATCTAGTTTGCAGCCGTTCATTTTACCTGAGGAGACCCGGAATTTTCTGCTTCAAGCCGGTTTGCCCGAATCGGCTCCGCCGTTTCTCACGTTCGAGTCATCGGCCGAGGGAGGGGGAGTCCGGTTAACACAATATAATGACCAATTGGACGAGGCTTACGAGCGGTACATCTATCTGGGATTTACGGGGAGCGGCTCCCCGGTGTGTATCGATGAATCCAATGGCGAGGTTGTTTTTATAGATGGGGATAATGAGAATGCGAGGGTATTTATGAACAGCTCCATTCCGCAGCTCGCGGAATCGTTATTGGTGTACGTGGAATTTATCAATAAAGTAAATACCATCAACGGAAGGGGCGCCTACCTTGACAAAAATGCCCCTAAAGAAAGCCTGGATTGGGTTTGCGATCGTCTTCGTCAAGTGGATCAAGCGTGTTTAATAGAGGGGGGATTCTGGGAAGAGGAACTTGCGGGCTTTAGGAAGTAAGGAAATCCCCCCCTACTTAGAATTCCTGCAAATCTGCAGGTTTTTTTCCTGCCCGGAACGGAAATTTCAAAATTCCTGCAAATCTGCAGGAATTTTCGACGAAATAGGCTCATATCTCGGAAATCGCTAGAAATACCTGCAGATTTGCATCTTTTTTCGCATACGCTCCTAAATCGGTCAAAAATACCTGTAGATTTGCATCTTTTTGGAGTTGGAAGTGTTGGATAGTGCGGGAATGTTGAAAGTACGCGCGCTCGTCACCTTGATAGCCGTGGGCTTTACGCCCGCTTCGCCAGTTTATAAACCTTTTCATATAGGACTTCTTTATACAAACTAAACGCCGCCTCTGTGAGCGGTTCCGGGTAGCTCATGATTTGAAGCGGCAAATCGGGTTGCCCCTCCTGAAGCGGGGGCTGTACGTATTCAAACGGATTGAGGCAAAAGCCCAACCGCTCGTAAAAGCCGATTCTCCGCTGCGCCAGCTCCGTGTCGGGCGGCTCCACTTCCAGCAGGATCGGTTTGGGAGACTCTCCGATATAGGCCTCCATTAATTTTCGACCCAGGCCGCCTCCCCGGATGGCCGAATCCACGGCGATATGCTCCACAAAGCGAAACGACGAGAACTCCCAGACGGCCATGAAGGCGATGATTCGGTTTTGTTCAGTCCTTTCCGTGATGAGGCGGTAATGCGGATCGGCCAGCAAGTTCTTTTGCCCGGCATAGGTTCTTCGTTCGCTTTCCGGAAAAGAAGCCTCCATGATGGCGAAAATTTGATCAAATACGTCATGCGTCATCGTTAACAAACTTCCTTTTCTACATGGTTGTTGTCTTTATTATACCCATTTCATTTCCCTCCCGCCGTAATCGCCTCCCTTTGAAGCCGGGCGGGTGGATAAGGGCCATTTGCGGCGCTATTTTGTCGAATTTGTCCCTTCGGTGAGAAATAGCGGTCATTTGAGGCCTTATTTTAGGAAAAATCGGTCCGAAACCTGATTTTGGGACCCGTATCAGTGAAATAAGGCCCTTTTTGGCCGCTATTTTCCCCGAAAACGCAAATCGGGGCGAAATAACGGCCCAAAAGGCCGTTATTATAACGGGGGGCAAGCGAGATCGCGGATCGGCGGGATGGTGTCAGGTTTAATGCAACCCCTAGTGTAGTTCGGGCCGCTATTCTAACGTCAGCTTCGTAAAATAAAGTCCCATACGTCCGTTAATTCGCGGAAAGTCGTCTTTTTCGACAAAATCACGCCCCTACAGCTGCTTATTGCCTGATTCGTCAGTATGCACCAAATGTCTTAATGCCACGGATGCGCCAATGCCGCGAATGTAGCGAATGCCACGGATGCCACGGATGCGGCCAATGCCACGGATGCCACCAACGCCACCAACGCCACCAACGCCGCGAATGTGCCAATACCACCCTTCCGCCGCGCTACCGTCTTTGTTGGGTCCTGCCGTTTGTGATAAAATGGCGTTATGCTATGAGAACCGATAAATAAAAAGAACAGAGTCGTAAAAGCGGAATGGAGGAGTACTGTTGAAGTTGAAGTATAAATTGCTGGCGCTGGATATGGACGGAACGCTGTTGAACGATAACCACCAAATTTCGCCGGAGACGGAAAAATGGATTCATCGTGCGGCGGAAGCCGGGGTTCATGTTTGTTTCTCCACGGGGAGAGGTTACGACGAAGCCGCGCCGTTCGGCAAGCAGTTGGGTCTCAATACGCCGATGATCACGGTGAACGGGAGCGAAGTCTGGAAATCGCCGACCGAATTATATCGTCGGGAGCTGCTAGATAAAGCGCTGATCGCCAACATGCACGCGATCGCGGTGGAGTATGGCGTGTGGTTCTGGGCTTATGCCGTGGAAGGCAGCTATAACGAGAAAAATTGGGACCCGGCGCTGCTGGATCTCAACCAGTGGATGAAATTCGGGTACCATACGGAAGACGACGCGATTCGCCACGACATTATCGTGCGGTTGCAGGACCTGGGCGGATTGGAAATTACCAACTCCTCCCCGTACAATTTGGAGATCAATCCGGCCGGAGTGAATAAAGCCACCGGCATTCGGATCGTATGCGATCTGCTGGGACTGGATATGTCGGAGACCGTGGCGATCGGCGACAGCCTGAACGACCTGGCGGCCATTCAGGCGGCCGGGCTCGGCGTAGCGATGGGCAACGCGCAGCTTGCGGTCAAGGAGAACGCGGACGTCGTCACCGCTTCGAATAATGACGATGGCATCGCCTGGATTATCCGCGATTATATTTTGACGGAGGAGTGAGCGTAAAGGATGGCTGTGCTCGGTTGGATTTTGGTCATCGCCCTGTTTGTCATCGGCATGGCCGGGGCGGTGTATCCCGTATTGCCGGGGGTCCTCGCCGTATACTTTGCCTTTTTCGTCTACGGGTGGTTCTTCTCGTTCGAGCCGTTCGGCTGGCTGTTCTGGACCATCCAGACCCTGATCGTCGTGGCGCTGCTGATCGCGGACTATGCGGTCGGGGCCTGGGGCGTCAAAAAGTTCGGCGGCAGCAAGCTCTCCGTCTGGCTTAGCACGATCGGCATTATCGTCGGCCCGTTTCTGATTCCCGCGTTCGGGCTGATTCTGGGGCCTTTGCTGGGCGCCATGATCGGGGAGCTGATCAGAGGGGAGTCGCCCAAGCAGGCTTTTAAAGTCGGGGTGGGCTCCGTCGTCGGCCTGTTCAGCAGCATCGTCGTCAAAATCGTGCTCCAATTGGCCATGATCATCATTTTCTTTATCTGGGTCATTTCGTTCTAGAAAGAAGGCGTTTTGGTTGTCGAAGAAAGAGTCTTTTATTAAAGGCACGCTGATTCTGGCCGGGGCCGCCCTGATCGCGAGGCTGCTCGGGCTGTTTCAGCGCGTTCCGCTGGAGCATATTTTGGGGGATGTCGGGAATGCCGTTTATGGACAGGCTAACACGGCTTACTTTATGCTGCTTACCCTGGCGACGGCGGGCATTCCCAGCACCCTCAGCAAAATGGTGTCCGAACGCCATGCGCTGGACCGCCCCGAAGAAGCCGGCCGGGTCTACCAGGCGGCCCTGATTTTCGCCGCATTTGCAGGTGTAGTGATGTTTACTCTGCTTTATGTGATGGCGCCTTATTATGCCGCCTTGACGAAATTGCCGGAATCGGCCGTGGCGATTCGGGCGCTGGCGCCGGCGCTCCTGCTTTTCCCGCTGATCGCGATTATCCGGGGTTATTTGCAGGGCCGCAACATTATGATCGCGGGCGGGGTATCCCAGGTTATCGAGCAGATCGTCCGCGTCATCACAGGGATTCTTCTGGCGTTCTTGTTCTACCATTGGGGCTTTTCCGGGGAGAAAATCGCCGCCGGCGCGACGTTTGGCGCGGTTCTCGGCGGAGTTGCCGCCCTGATCGTCATGATCTATTTCAACGCGAAGGTGCGGAAGAGCGACCGCGCGGAACGCCTCGTTTCCAAGGAAGCGCGGGAGAATCGGCTGCCGCTGTCCCGGATCTACAAAGAGATTTTCAAGCTGTCGATTCCGATCGTACTGACGGCGCTGGCCGTGCCGGCCGTGAACTTTATCGACACCTCGATTCTTAAGCCTTTGCTGAACGGTCAACTGGGTGCGGAAGAAGCGACGAATGTTCTCGCCATCCTCAGCGCGCGGGCGCAAATGATCGCGGGCATTCCGCCGATCCTGGCCATCGCGCTGAGCCAGTCCCTTGTGCCGATCATCTCGGCGGCGTATGCCCGCGGAGACAGCGAGCACTTGAAAAGACAGGTGACGCTGGCGATGCGCGTGTCTATCCTGACGGGGATGCCGATTATCCTGGCCCTCAGCACCGCCGCTTATTCCGTCAACGGCCTGTTGTTCAGTACGCGGGACGGCAGCAGCATCGTGGCGCTGCTGACATTGATGACCATCTTCCAGATTACGATGATGACCAGTAACTCGATTCTGCTCGGCATTAGCAAAGCGAACCTGTCGATGGTTCATGTCATGATCGGGATTGCCGTAAAACTCGCCGCCAGCTATGCGCTGGCTCCATTCTGGGGTATTTACGGCATCATCCTTGCCACGGGACTCGGCTTCTTCCTGATTACGCTCTTGAATGTCCGGGCGATGAAGAAGATCGTGCCGTTCTCCATTATGGGCAGCCGTTGGACGGGCTTCCTGCCGACCCTGGTCGTGCTGGCGGCCGTCGGCTACGGGCTGAACCAGGCCGGCATACAAATGGTTTCGATCCTGCCCGACCGGGTGGCCTTCTTCCTGACCTGCGCGATCGTCGGTCTCGCCGTGGTGGCGCTGTATCCGGTCATGCTGGTGCTGCTGCGGGTGGTCCGCCGGGACGAGCTGTCCAGCTATCCCGGCCCGCTGCGCAAGCTGCTGTCGCCGCTGATGCGGCTGCAGCGCCAAGGGCGCGCCGGGTCCGCGGACTAAGCATCCGCGGACGGGCGGGGGCGGGGGGCCGCACAGCCGTTTGGCTAGTGCGGCCTTTCGTTCGGGTCGCCCGCCGCGTCATGCGCGAGGGCGACCTTGAGAATGCCGCCGCGATGTTCGCGACTGATGTCGCACAGAAACGGCGGCTGCGGCGCGCTGATGGCGTTCAGCGCGCTCGTGTCCTTGAGCCAATCCTCACGGGAAATTGGCTCATAGGGCGTGTCGCCCCAAGCGTCGAGCAGCTTGGGGCTGTAAAGACGCCGGCCGGGCGGCAGCGCCCCGCCGGCCAGAAGCGCTGACCCCTGCGCCGCGGAGGTCAGCGCTTCTTCTCTATTGGCCGTGAAGCATTCCGGCCAATAGTCCGCGCGCGAGCCGCTGTGCGGCACGCGCGCGGCGAAGCGCTCCGCGCCGCGGCGCACGGCGCGCAGGCCCATCAGCATCGCGTACAGGCTTTTGCCTAACGCGATGCGGTCCGCGAGGCCGCCGAAGTCGGACACGACGCGCCCGGCCAGCCGGCGCACCGCTTCCGCTCCCATCTCCCGGCGGCCCTCCCCGTCGTCTTCTTCCAAGAGCGGGAAGACGACCTGGTTCAACCCGGCCAGACTGTTCACATGGAAGGCCGGCTGCCCGGTGACATGCTTGCGGTAGAACGGATGGCGGATGACCCGTTTCTCAATGTAATTCTGCTCGTTGACAATCAGACCGACCGTCAAGAGCGCGCTCCCCCGGTCGATCCAGAACCGTTCCCAGAACGGCCGCATAAACCGGGATACATGAAAATAAGGAAGCAGGTGAAAATGGCTGGCCCCCAGCTCCCGGCTTTTCATATAGAGCAGGAGCTGCGGATAAGCATCCTGAAAAATCAACGCATTGCTCCGCTCCAAGAAACGGTAATAGGACCGCTTCCGCTGCTCGTCCAACAGATCGGCCGCACGCCCTCGTAAATCCGTCATATTCCAGCCGGCATTCCGGGATACCATATGGGCGAGAAACGCCCAATGCAGCTCCGGATAGGCCTGATAGCAGGCAAGGTAAGCTTCGGTGCGGGTGATATTGCTGATGCCGGCCCGTCCGGTCTCCTGAGCGATCTCCTCCGCGAGCGCCCGGTCCGCTTCGCTCCATTCGCTCTCCTGCCCGGCCCGGTCGGCCGGTCCGCGGCGCAGCAGCTCCTCGATCTCCCCGGCGACGGTCCGGGCCGCGATTTCGTTCCAGCCGAGCGGAATCCGCTCTTCCCGCATCCGGCTGGAGTCGGCAATCCCGGCCGCTTTGCCTTTGACCGCCTCGCCGATCGCCGACGGCAGCCGGCGGATAAACTCCATGATCCCCGGGGCCTTGAACGGTCTGTCCGGGTCTCCAGGCAGTTGCTTCATGGGACTCCTCGCTTTCTTGTTCACGTACCTTAAAATAGCTCTGTTTCCAGTATGGCCATGAAATTTGACTTCCACTCGCGCTTTTGGTTGACTTTACATAGAACGCGAAAAATCCATTTTGAATTGAACCAGGAGGGAAGAAGCATGAAACAGGTGCAAAGTGCTGCCGAATTTCAGGTGAGCATTCAATCGAGAAATCTGGTCGTGGCGGTATTTAAAGCCGACTGGTGCGGGGATTGCAAGTTTATCGATCCGTTTATGCCGGACGTGGAGGAGAAGTACAAGGACCGTTTGACTTTGATCGAAGTCGATGTGGACAAGGTGGGAGATGTCAGTCAGGAACAGAACATTCTGGGCATTCCCAGCTTCGTGGCCTACGCGGACGGTCGGGAATTGGTCCGCTTCGTCAACAAGCTGCGCAAATCGCGGGAAGAAATCGAAGATTTCCTGAACAAGGCGATCGATGTCTACCGTACCCTGAACGATACGGCGGAACGAAAAGAAGAATAAGCGACTTAAATGAAATGCGGAATATCACAAACCCCCGGGAAAATAACCGGGGGTTTGCTTGTTTGGTGAACAATCTGTAACAGACCTCTATGATTCCACCCGCCCTTTCGGGTATAATGGGTATGATTTGTACACGGAAGTCTAGAGTGTGTTCGCTTGTGTTTAACTCCAATACGATCTAGCGGGTGAGAAGCCTTGAATACGAAACAATTGAAATGGCTCAGCTACATCTCCTGCCTGGTGATGTTTCTGGCCACCTTGGGCGGAAGCGTCGTGACCAAGACGGAATCGGGGCTGGGCTGCGGCAACGAATGGCCTTTATGTCACGGTAAGTTTGTCCCGGCCCATACGATCGCTTCGCTGATCGAATACTCGCACCGCGCGGTGAGCGGGGCGGCGGGTCTCTTGTCCGTAGCCGCATTCGTGGCTTTCTGGCTTTACCGTAAACAGCGGCGGGATTTGCAGTTTTACGCCTTCCTCGCGCTCGTCTTTGTTATGGTGCAGGCGTTTATGGGAGCGATGGCGGTAATTTATCCGACCTCTTCGCCCGTGATGGCCCTGCATTTCGGCTTTTCGCTGATCGCGTTCGCCAGCTCCGTGATGCTCGTGCTGGGGATCCGCGAGGACGAAACGCGGGAGAAGCAGGGAAAATCGGCGCCAAACTATACCGTGTCGCGGCGGTTCCGCAATTTTACGTGGTTCACCACCGCCTACACGTATATCGTGGTGTATATCGGCGCCTATGTCAGCCATACCGATTCGGCCGGGGGCTGCTCGGGTTGGCCCCTCTGTAACGGCGCGTTGATTCCCGAGCTCTCGGGCGGTGTTGGAATCGCCTTCATTCACCGGGTGGCCGCGGCCGTGCTGCTGGTGATGGTCGCCGCGTTGGGCCATATCGCCTTCTGGAAGCATCCCGGCAACAGGGAAATGCGTTCGCTCGGCATTGCGGCGGCCGTGCTGGTCGTGGTGCAGGTGCTGACCGGGGCAAGCATCGTGTTTACGTTGACCAATTACGAGGTCTATTTGTTCACTTCGCTGGCCCATATCCTCGTTTTGGCCGCGCTTTTCGGGGTGCTCAGCTATATGAGCGTCCGAACGTGGCAACTGGCCGGCAGCCGAAAGACCAGGGAAGCCAGGGATCCGAACAACGATTTGGGCTCGGCCCCAAAAGTCCACCGGAATGCCCCGTAATTCATCTTCCGCTTGGGATGAACGGTTGCGGGGGAGGGAAAAGATATAATCTACAGGTCAAGAGAACCTCATGTTTTCTCTGGACATGCTCGGGAACAACGATAGAAGCGGGGGATTATGAATGCTGCGAAGCTTGCTGGGCGAACCACCAAGGGAAAATGAGGGATTGCTCGCCAATACGATGAACGCCATGCTGCAGACGACGAAGCTGCTGCAAAAACAGACGGAGCTTTCCAAAGATCCGACGCATGACTTTCGGAAGCTGGAAATCTGGACGCTGGGGCTGATCTCTTCTCTGGATGAGCTGGAGCAGTGCTTGCACGCGGCCGGTTTTTTCCGCCGCAAAGTACGGCATAACTTTGTGGAGGACATGGATCCCGCCGAACGGAGCGACTACGCGCGATATGTTTTCTTTTATAAAGACGGATTTATTCGCGTGTTTTCCACTTTGGACAAGCTGGGAACGGTGCTGAACGAGCTGTATGACCTGAAAACGTCCAAGGTGAAGGCGCATTTTTCCTATTTCACGGTGCTTCGGCAGTTCCGATATTTAAAGGTGCATCCCGACCTCGGCAACCGGCTGGTCGCCATTAAAGAAAGGCATAAGGAAGCCATGGCCGTGCTGAGAAAGCGCAGAAACACGGAGATTCACTATATGAACTCGGAAATGCAGGATGATCTATGGCAGCGGCACCAGGCCCTTCACGGCAAAATCGAGCTGGAAGACCTGGACCGGCATCTCCGCGATTTGGAGAACGGGTACCTTATGGTGTGCGAGACGCTGGAAACGGTGTTCAACTACACCAATGAGCGCTGGAAAAAAGTCTCGGCCAAGTAGCGGGAAGGCTGGAAAATCTTTTTTCTATTTTTCCTTTGACAAAAGTACGGAAAGCTTCTATACTCAAAAATAGTTTCAGGATCTTACAGCAAATGTTCATCCTTAATTTCATATTTTTCTTATCGAGAGAGGCGGAGGGAAAGGCCCGATGAAGCCCAGCAACCGATTCGTACCCGGCAGTAAGACGCATCCTTAGCGCAGCCGCGGGCGAGTGTCATGGTGCTAAATCCTTCAAAACCGTGCATGATATGCATGAGACGGTTTTGGCAGATGAGAAGGCATTGTCTTTACGTAAAGAGAGCCCTCGGAATCTGTCGGGCTCTTTTATTTTTTATCTTTTTATTATGAAACTTCGAGAGCGGGAGGCTAATCGGTTTGATCGAACTCAAACAGTTGACTAAAATATACGGCACCAAGAGAAAGACGACCACCGCCTTGTCCGGCTTGAACCTGAAGGTAAACAAGGGGGAAATCTTCGGGGTCATCGGGCACTCCGGGGCGGGTAAGAGTACGCTCATCCGCTGCATCAATTTGCTCGAACGGCCGACGGAAGGCGAGGTCTGGGTCGGCGGTGTCGACCTGACCAAGCTGGGCAAGCGGGAATTGCAGCAGAAGCGCCGTAAAATCGGAATGATCTTTCAGCATTTCAACCTGCTGTCTTCCGCCACGGTTTACGACAATGTCGCTTTTCCGCTCACGCTGATCGGGACGCCGAAGGCGGAGATCCAGAAAAAAGTGGATGAGCTGCTTGCTTTGGTCGGGTTGGAGGCGCACCGGGGGAAATACCCCGCCCAGCTGTCCGGCGGACAGAAGCAGCGTGTCGGTATCGCCCGGGCTCTGGCCAGCGATCCGGATGTTCTGCTCTGCGACGAGGCGACCTCCGCGTTGGACCCGCAGACGACGGACTCGATCCTGCGCCTGCTGCTGGACATCAATCGGAAATTCGGGCTCACCATCCTGCTCATTACGCATGAGATGCATGTCATTCAAAGCATCTGCGACCGGGTGGCGGTCATCCATCAGGGCGGTATCGTCGAGGAAGGGCCGGTGACCGAAGTGTTCCTCAAGCCGCGGCATTTTGTAACCCGGGAGTTTATCAACCGGGACGCAACCGGCGGCGAGGGCGAAGAGGGATTGAAGCTGGCCGGCTCCGTTCCTCATCCGGCCTGGTCGAAGCTGGTGAAGATCACCTTCCTCGGCGCGAAGACGTACGAATCGGTGCTGTCGCAGGTGGTCCGGGAAACCGGGGTCAACTTCGCGATTTTGCAGGGAACGATCTCGACGATCAAAGATGTGCCGTACGGCAAGCTCACCGTTTCCTTCGAGGGGGACGACGAGCAGGTGGAACGTACGCTGTCCCTGCTTAAAGAACGGGATCTTGATGTGGAGGTGATCGGGTAATGTGGGGCTTGGACTTTTCCAAAATCGACTGGTCCGAAATGGGCACGGCGTCCACGGACACGCTGCAAATGATGGGTTACGCCACCCTGTTCACGTTCCTGATCGGGCTGCCGCTCGGGGTGCTGTTGTACAGTTTTTCGCGATCGGCTTCGCCGGTTCTCGGCTGGGTGTACCGGATTCTGTCGCTCATCGTGAACATTATCCGCTCGGTGCCGTTCATCATCCTGATCGTCGCATTGATTCCGCTGACGCGTACGATCATGGGCGTTTCCTCCGGCGTGGAGGGCACGATTCCGCCGCTCGTGATCGGAGCCGCTCCGTTCTTCGCCCGGCTGGTGGAGACGGCGCTCCGCGAGGTGGACCGCGGGGTGATCGAAGCCTCGCATGCCATGGGCGCGACGAGCTTCCAGGTGATCCGCAAGGTGCTGCTGCCGGAATCGCTGCCCGGCCTGATCGCCGGAATGACGATTACCGCGGTGACGCTCGTATCCTACACGGCGATGTCCGGGATGGTCGGCGGCGGGGGGCTCGGTGACCTGGCGATCCGATACGGTTATTACCGCTACGAGAAGGAAGTCATGATCGTCTCCGTAATTTTCATGGTCGTCCTGGTGCAGGTGCTGCAAATGCTGGGCGACCGGCTGGTGATTTATTTTACCCGGAAATAAGGAACATTAAATATAGATTCATCCTTATTCAAAAACATTTTGGGAGGTCATACTGTGATGAAGAAATGGACATTTTCGCTGCTGACGCTGGCTTTGGTGCTGGTTTTGGCAGCCTGCGGAAACAACGCGGCGAAGAACGACGCCGCTGCCGGCAACGGGGGCAACGCACCCGCGGCGGACAAAGGGGCGGAGAACACTCCGGCGGCTTCCGAGCCGGTCAAACTGGTGGTTGGCGCTACCGTGCCTCATGCCGACATTCTGAAATTCGTCGCGCCTAAGCTGAAAGAAGAAGGCGTTGAGCTCGAAGTCAGAGAATTCACCGACTATGTGCAACCGAACGTGCAAGTTTTCGAGAAGCAGTTGGATGCGAACTATTTCCAACATCAGCCGTACCTGGACGAGCAAAATAAACAAAACAACTTTAACCTCGTTCCGGTCGTAGGCGTTCACGTTGAACCTTTCGGCGCTTACTCCAAAACGCTGAAATCGGCCGAAGAAATCAAGGACGGCGCCAAAGTGGCGATCCCGAACGACCCGACGAACGGCGGACGCGCGCTGCTGCTGCTTCAAAAGCAAGGCTTGATCAAGCTGAAAGAAGAAGCGGGCATCACGGCAACGAAAGCGGATATCGTGGAAAATCCGAAGAACCTGAAGTTCCAGGAAGCGGATGCGGCTATGCTGCCTCGCCAACTGGAAGAAGTGGACCTGGCGCTGATCAACACGAACTATGCGCTTGAAGCCGGGCTTAACCCGATGACCGACGCGCTCTTCATCGAGGACAAAGATTCGCCCTACACCAACATTCTGGTATCCCGTCCGGACAACAAAGATTCCGAAGCCATCCAAAAATTGGCCAAGGCGCTGACTTCGCCGGATGTGAAGAAATTTATCGAAGACACCTATAAAGGCGCTTTGGTTCCTGTATTCTAATAAAAAAGCTTTAGCTTCGTCCCGCTGCCATCCGGCAGCGGTTTTTTTGTTGCAGCGGAGCTTTGGGGGGGCGGGCCGGCCAGTGCGATAGCGGCGTTTTGAGGCGCTATTTTGTCGAATTTGGCTCTTTGGCGTGAAATAGCGGTCTTTTGGGGCCTTATTTTAGAGAAAGTCGGGCCGAAACCTGATTTTGGGACCCCCATCAATGAAATAAGGCCCTTTTTGGCCGTTATTTTTGCCGAAAATGCAAATCGGGGCGAAATAACAGCCCAAAAGGCCGTTATTCGGCGGGCGGCTGGAGAAGCTAGAAGCTGCGGGTATCAGACCCAGTTCGTCACGCCGCCGCTGAAATCGGCGAATAAATCCCATTAAGGCCGGCAAGGTTAGCACCCATATCAGTTTTAATGCACCGCTAGTGCCGGTTCAGGTCACATTCCCCGGTTTGTGGGAACGGTGCAAATCTTTTATACTGAAATGGAAGGCCTTACGTGAGGAGGAAACGACGTTGGTGGGAAAAGTCGCCCTGATTACGGGCAGTGCGAAAGGGCTGGGCAAGAAGACCGCCCTGATGCTGGCAGAGCAGGGATGCCATATCGCGCTGAACTATGTACATAGCGAGGCGGAGGCGGAAGCGCTTCGTACCGAAATCGCAGCGACGGGAGTGCGCTGTATTGCCGTGAGGGCCGATGTCTCCCGGCGGGATGAGATCGAGGCGCTGGTGGAAGAAATCCGCGGCTCGCTGGGTCCGGTCGATATTCTGGTGAATAACGCCGGGCCGTTTATCCGGGAGCGCAAGCTGTTTGCGGACTATAGCCAGCAGGAGATTCTGGCCATGATCGACGGCAATCTGGTCGGCACGATGCTGCTGGACCATCTCGTGCTGCCGGACATGCGGAGAAAAGGCTGGGGGCGGATCATTCATTTCGGCTTCGGTCACGCCGCGGAATCGCGGGCTTGGCCGCATCGTGCGGTCTACGCCGCCGCCAAAACCGGGCTGGTCTCCTTCACCAAGACGCTGGCGGTGGAAGAGGCTTCGTTCGGCATTACGGTGAATATGGTTTGTCCCGGGGACATCCGGGGCCGGAACAAGGAGATTTCCATCCGGGAAGCGCGCGGATTATCCGACGGGGAAACCCCGCTGGGCCGCCCGGGGAGCGGCGAGGATATCGCGCGGGTGATCTCGTTTCTCTGCCATCATGACTCCGATTTCATAACCGGCAACATTATGGACATCTCCGGGGGGCTGGACCCGATTCGGCCTTGGGTGAAGCCCTCCTGATACCCCTTCCATATACCATAAAAAAACACGGTCTCGCCGGATACTCCGGGGGACCGTGTTTTATGTTTGCGCTGTATATCATTAAAATACTTGTACGACCTCTTGCACGCCTTCCACTTCTTCAAACAGGGCGCGTTCGATCCCTGCTTTGAGGGTAATGGTAGAGCTTGGGCAGCTGCCGCAGGCCCCCATCAGTTTCAGCTTAACGATACCGTCTTCCACGTCAACCAGTTCGACGTCACCGCCGTCGCGCTGCAGGAAGGGGCGCAGTTTATCCAAAACTTCCAGAACTTCGTCATACAATTTATCTTGTACGTTCTCACTCATGGTTTTCAACTCCTTTCCTTTCCTATATATTATATTACAAAAAACTTTAAATTTAAATGCTTCGCTGACGGGGAGGACCAGCTTGAAACATATTGTTGAATTTTGTGCGAACAACGCCGCCTTCGGCACCGATCAAATCATGAACCGGCTGAAGGAGGAGCAGCACTGTGAAGTTTATGAATACGGCTGCCTTACGGGGTGCGGCATGTGTTATATGTCCCCATACTGTCTGCTCGACGGGGAAACCGTTGAAGCGGAGACGGCCGAAGGGCTGTATCGGCGAATCATAGAACTCATCGCCGAGATGGATGGGAACGCGGAATAAGCCGCCCCGATAATCAACCCAATCATCAGCCTCAGCCCCAATGATGCTTCGATTTCCAGAGCACGCCGCTCTTCAACAGCCGCGGCACCCGTCCGGTCACCTGGGTTTTGCCCATCAGGCCGAATCCGGCCTTCTTGCCGAGCGAGCCGAGCGTGCCCCGCAGCTTAATCGGCTGCAGTTTCGGCGTCTCGCCGCGCCAAAGCGCGGTGAGCACTTCCGCGATCTGGTGCCCCTGGCTTCCGGCCGCCTGAGCGCTGGGAGCGAACGGGAGGCTGGCGCAGTCGCCGCAGACGAATACCTCCGGGTATTCGGGAATCTGATGGTACGGGTTGATGACGACCCGGCCCTGCCGGTCCTTGGGCACGTTCAGGTTCTGAACGAGCTCCACCGGGCGGATTCCCGCGGTCCAGACGGTGACATCGGACGCAATGTCTCCGCCTTCGTAATGAATCACGCCCTGCTCCAGAGAAGTAATCGAAATATGAGAGCGGGTCTCGACCTCATGTTCGTGGAACCAGTTGGTCACATAGGCGGACACTTTTTGCGGGAAGGCCGACAGCAGACGCGCCCCCCGGTCGATGAGGGCGATATTTAGATCGGGGCGGCTTTCCCGCAGTTCGGCGGCGAGCTCGACTCCGCTGAGTCCCCCGCCGACGATGTTGATTTTGCTGTAGGGCTTCGCATTGTTCAAAAGCATGTAGGATTCCCGTACCGAGGCAAAAGACTGGATGCTGCAGGAGAACTCCTTCGCGCCCGGGATATTGTGATAGTTGTCGGTGCAGCCCAGAGCGATGACGAGCTGATCGTAAAACAGCGGTTCCTCCGCCTCGTCCGCAAAATATAGGATCCGCCGATCCAGGTCGATCGAAGCGGCCTCCCCGTATTTCATCGTCAGTCCTTCATGGTGGGGATAGGGAACGCGAAGTTCATAATCCGATGCCGTTCCGGCCGCCAACGCGTAATATTCGGTCTTTAAGCTTTGGAACGGGAGCCGATCCACCAGGACAACTCGGACATCCGCCGGAATCCCTCCTTTGAAGAGCTCGTGCACAATCATTGTTCCACCATAGCCGCCACCCAGAATGACAAGTTGTCTCATCGCTATCGTTCCCCTTCTGCCAGGGGGCTTGCCGCCCGCCGTAAAGCCTTTTTTAAATAACTGAACCTCGCATGAGGCTCTTTATTCGTAAACTTCGATTTCGTTATAGAACGTGTCCCGTTCAACCGGGATGCGCCCCGCTCCCTTCACGAGCCAGATTAACTCTTTCCGGGTCAAGCCATCCGGCGTAAGCGCCCCCGCGGCGTGGCTGATTTGCTCCTTCAGAATCGTGCCGTGCACATCGGACGCTCCGAAAGTTAAAGCGACCTGGGTCAACTGTACCCCGATATTGATAAAATAAGCCTTGATATGCTGAATGTTGTCCAGCATCAGCCGGCTGATTGCGATCGTCTTCAAGTCCTCGTACGCCGAGTTCCGGCGCATAATGCCGGCGTTCTTGTTCCGCGGCTGCATGGACAGCGGGATGAACACCATGAATCCGTTCGTTTCGTCCTGAAGCCCGCGGATTTGCAGCATGTGGCGAATCCGGTCCTCATGCGATTCGATCGATCCGTAAAGCATGGTTGTATGCGTTTTCATCCCCAGTTGGTGCGCTGTCCGGTGAACATCCAGGTACTGGTCGACGTTGGCTTTTTCCACTTTCATTTTTTGCCGGTATTGATCGGACAAAATTTCCGCTCCGCCGCCGGTTAGCGTTTTTAAGCCTGCTTTTTGCAGTTCCGTCAGCACTTCTTTGGTACTGAGCCCGCTGATTCGGGTGAAGAACTCGATTTCCGCCGCCGTGTAGGCTTTCAGCGTAATGTCGGGGAATCTCTCGTTCAGGGCTTTGAGGGAGTCGACATAATACTGGAAAGGAACATGCTGGTTATGTCCGCCGACAATATGGAACTCCCGGACGCCGGGGGTAATATGCTGCTCGACATAGGCGACCATTTCTTCGCCCGACAGCGTGTAGGCCCCTTCCTCCCCCTGATCCTTGCGGAAATTGCAGAAGGCGCAGTGGGATTCGCACACATTGGTAAAATACAAGCTCATATTTTCTATGAAATAAACCTTCTTGCCATTTTTGCGCAAGTTGACTTCGTTCGCCAACTGACCAATGGTCAACAAATCGTCGCTTTCATATAGATACACCCCGTCTTCGAGGGTTAAGCGCTCACCTTGTCTTACCTTCTCTACGATTTCGGCCATTCTTTTATCAGTGCTTGGCGTTACTGCAGTGAACATGATAATACCTCCGTTTCCCTGGGGAGAATCCGAACCGCATTCATCCCGGCAGGCTGATTAACCACCTTCCCTATTATAAACCTCGATGGAGAAAGGGACAACAAGCGGAACGGGGATCTTCCAAGTTTGCTGCTATAAAAATCACACCGCTTGAGGGGAACTTCGATGTGGAGTATACTTTTTGTATATAAGGAGGGTTGATTATGATTGAAATCTCGGATAGTGCTGCTAAGCGAATCAAGGACATGATTGCCGGGGAGGAAACCCCGAATATGTTTCTCCGCCTTGGCGTAAATCCCGGCGGATGCAGCGGCTTTTCATATAGTATGGGACTGGACGATCAGGAAAGCGAAGAGGATGTCTACCTGGACGTGAAAGGAATTAAAGTGGTCGTCGGAAAAGACAGCGTACGCTATCTCAACGGACTGGAGATCGACTTCCAGGAATCCGGCATGTCCGGCGGTTTTACCATCCATAACCCGAACGCGATCGCTTCCTGCGGCTGCGGCCAATCGTTCCGCATGCGCGACGAAGAGGGCCGGCCGGAAGTTTGCGATTGAGTTACCCTTAAAACGCCGTTTGCGGGTGAGGATCACGACCCCGAGGCAACGGTAGGGTCTGTTGTACAGAAGCGAAGGCGAGACGTTCGCTTAACAGAATAGGGCGAAATAACGGAACCCCTCGTCAGGTCTTAAAGACTATGATGAGGGGTTCTTTTTCGTTTAATGAATAAGAATGGTCAAAAGGAGGGCTGGTGGTACCCTCATCGTAATTTCTTCCGCTCGCTGACGCCGAGATAATCCTTTAAGGCATCCTGCAGGATATGCGAGTAGTTAACTTTGTTCTCCGCGGCAATATCGTCGAGCCACTTCGGAATAGTCAGCGTCTTTTTAACGGCGCGTTCCGCCATATTGTCGCGAAAAGGCGGCATCCACACGTCGATTAAGACGACTACTTTCTTTGGCATTTGCGGCAGTTCCGAAATAGGAGTGGGGTCGGGAATCGAATCGCCGTCCTGTTCCATTCCGTATAAATGCAGCGCGAGACAGTCTTTCGCCATATGCAGCGCCTCTTCATCGGAGTCGCCGCTAGTTAATGCACCGGGAAGGTCCGGAAACTCTACGGAGATGCCGTCGTCTGCATAGTCGAAAATAGCCGGATATATATAACGATCTTTCATATATAAGCCTCCTTCGGCGGGGGTGTTTGAATTGGTAGCGGTCGCCAGTTGCTCTTATGTAGTACCATCCGTCGGCCTCGATTATTTTTATCACTTCCCGCGAAGATAAACCCTTCATGGCGCCACCGTCCTTACATTAACATTTTAACACGTACTAAAATACGTGTAAATAAGAAAAACACGTGTTGATGAGCGTTCTATTGATTTTGTTGTTGGTCAAATATGTTGTTGGTCAAATATCTAGTAAAATAGTCACGAATCATAATATGGTAAAATTTAGGTGTATCGGTCGATAAGATCCAAATTGAATAGAGGTCATTAGAGTCAATTAATGTTGAGAGCGGACGGTTCATACATAGGAGGGAACTATGATTACTAAGCGCCAGATTTTGAGTGAGATGTCCTTTGGACGAAGAATCGCAGAAAGAAGAGTCTCAAGACTTGGCAAACCAGGCGCAGATTGACTAAACTATGGCGCGGATTAGTCGGACTAAGGAGCGGAAGACGTGAAGAAAGACGTAATCGTTAGCGTTATAGTTACGAGTTAAAATTAACCCCTTTTTAAACACGCACCCCCCCGGGTTTTAAAC
Organism: Paenibacillus faecis; assembly: GCF_008084145.1. Classification (GTDB taxonomy): domain Bacteria; phylum Bacillota; class Bacilli; order Paenibacillales; family Paenibacillaceae; genus Fontibacillus; species Fontibacillus faecis. The sequence continues at coordinate 465,800 of NZ_VSDO01000005.1, forward strand.
TGGCCGGTTTATGCTGTTAGCATAAACCGGTTTGTTTTTAGCGAAGGGAGAACGAAGACTAGTATGAGAGTTAGCGAACTATTTTTGATTTTGGCGGGAACGGCTTTATGGATTTACGTGTTGACCGGGCGAAAGCTTGGCAGAACGGGGAATGGAGTTGCGGCGCTTATCGGCGCAGGGGCCGTAGCCGGCTGTCTGCTGGCCGGGGATTACCGCTGGCAGTTGCTTCCGGCTTGCGTCGCTACGGGGGGGCTTGTTCTTTGGAGCCTCTTGAAAAAGCCCAAGGGAAGCCCGTCCCGAAGCTGGCGGCGAATAGCCGGGAAGGGGATGCTGCTTCTGATCATGGCGGCCGGGGTTGCCGTTTCGGCGGCCCTGTCCGTTCTGCTGCCGGTCGTTCGGCTCCCTGAGCCGGATGGGGTTTATGCGGTGGGAACGCAAACCGCACGGATTTCCGGTACGGACCGTCCGGAGCCGTTCACGAAAGATCCGCAGGACACCCGGGAATTGATGGTTCAAATATGGTACCCGGCAGACAACACCGAAGGGCGGAGTCTAGCAGAGGTAGTTCCGGTTGCGGGGCAATCCGACATGGCGGCCCCTTTTACCCGGGCTTTTGCCCAGACTTTCCGCCTTCCTTCGTTTGCGCTGGACTACTGGAAAGACTTCCGGGGCAACAGCTTTGAAAACGCGGATTTGCTGGCATCCGGCACGCCTTACCCGGTCATTCTCCTGAGCCACGGTATGGGGACAAGCCGGATGCTGCATGTCTCCCAAGCCGAGCATCTGGCCAGCCACGGTTATGTGGTTGTGACGATCGACCATACGTATAACACGACGGCGACCGTATTTCCGGACGGGAAAATGACCGGACTGGTGAGCGAACCGAATGGGGAAGAAGACTTCTTCATGGCGGCGCCGCGCATAGGAAAAATTTGGTCGGGTGATGTTTCGGAGGTCATCGATTGGCTGGAAGCGATAAATGCCGGACAAGAGAGGAGCGCGTTTCAGGGGAAACTGGATTTGGATCGGATCGGGATGATGGGGCACTCGTTCGGCGGGGCTACCGCTTACCACGCTGTTTTGACGGAAGAGCGGATTAAGGCGGGAATCAACATGGATGGTACCCAGTTCGATAAGTTTGACGCGAAGACCGTGATGAAGAAGCCGTTTTTGTTTCTGGAGTCGGCAGATTTTAAGGCATCCGCCGACAAGCTCAGACAAGGGGAAATCCAAAGCGAAGTGGGGCGGCGCATCGTCTCCAATGAGCTCGCTCTAATGGAAGCCGCCGCGAATTATCACGGGAAGGCGCTTTATGTGGAGCGGAGTGAGCACTACAATTTTACGGATTTGCAGTTCTACTCTCCCCTGGTGAAGCTGACCGGATTGACGGGGGAACTGGACGGGGCTCGCGGTGCGGAAATCGTAAATGCCTACGTGCTGGATTTCTTCGATACGTATTTGAAAGGCAGTCGACCGAAGCTGCTAAACGGGCCGAGTCCCGCTTACCCCGAAGTGAAATTTGATCTGCTGCTTGAACCGTAACTGGTTCGGCTCTCCTGCCAAAGCCACCCGAATTGGGTGGCTTTTTGGCTTTTCTCCCTCGCATGACCGCCTGTAAAATCGTGGATTTTGGGATTTATGGCTTGTCAGAATACAGCGTTTACATCTATGATCAACGTTAAGGCAAGTTATGGGGCCCACGGCGATCAAGGTGCCTGGTACACTTTCCAACCCTTCCATCTCCAAAAGATGCAAATCTGCAGGTATTTTAGGCTGATTTCCGAGGGGATGCGAAAAAAGATGCAAATCTGCAGGTTTTTCTGGCGATTTAAGAGAAACGAGCCGATCTCGTCGAAAATTCCTGCAGAATTGCAGGCATTTTGAAATTTTTATTCCGTACAAGAAAAAAGTATGCAGATATGCAGGAATTCAATGTGATCAACGTTGTCTGTTGAGCAATAGTAAAAGTCCGGCGATGGAGAATTACGGCGAGAGGAGGCTGCCCCGGTTGCGGATAACCCGAAGTTTCAAAAGTTGGTTCGGACGACTGCAGATTCATAGCAAAATTATGTACACTTTTTTGCCGCTCAGCCTAATTCCGCTTATCGCGCTTGGCTTGATTTCCAGTAAGATGTTCGGCGATACCGTAGTGGAAAAAGAGAAGATCAATATCCGGGACGAGTCGCGGCTCATTCTTTCACAACTGGACAGCATCATCCAGAATACGGAGAGCTGCACTAATATCATGACGGCGGATATCCATGAATTATATAAAGAGTACTCGGCAAGGGTTACGGATGTGGACGACAAGAGATTCCAAAATTTAATGGAGAGCCGGCTTTCCATCGACTTGTTAATGTTCCCCGACGTAGACTCCGCCGTGTTTTTGGATGTTTCGGGCAGAATCTATTCCTCTTATCCCCAGAAGGGGGAACGGGATCGGGAAGTGCTGAACAGCCCCATGCCCGAAATGGTGCAGTCCCAGGGCAGTTACGGGGTCAACCGCTGGTTTCCGATGGAACGGCGGAACTTTATGGTGACGGATCCCGCGGTTCCCGTACTCACCCTCGGGAAAATGGTGTTCGACCTGGACACAGGCAAGACGCTGGGGACGCTGTTTGTAAATGTAAAAGAAACGACCTTCGCCTCATTTTTGCAGATGACGCCGGAGAACTCTTTTTCCAAGGAGTATTACATCGTGGACAGCCAGGGTCAAATTGTGTCCAGCCCTGTTTCGGAGCGGCTGCTGACCCCCTTTTCCGATCTGTCTTCGCCTCGGCTGCTGGAGCGGAAGGGGACCGTTTCCGACATCATCGGCCGGGGCAAGCAGACACAACTCACCACTCTTACGCCATATGACAAGTTGGGCTGGAAACTGGTCAGTATCGTTTCTTTGAAGGAACTGAACGGCATCATTTACCGCAATTTTGTGCTTACGTTTACGGTAGGGTTTCTCGGTTTGCTTCTGGCCCTGCTGTTGACCCGAAAACTGGCGCAGATTATCGTCGGCCCGCTGCTTCAAGTTACCAAAGCCATGCGCCGGGTAAAGGAAGGGGACTTGGATGCAACGTCCAACGTGGCCACGGAGGATGAAGTCGGATTGATCTCCTCGGTATTCAACTCCATGGTCAGACAGATTAAGGAACTGCTTTGTACCGTGACCGAGGACCAGGCCCGCAAGAGGGCTTATGAATTGGCGTTGATGCATGCCCAGATCAAGCCTCATTTTTTGTACAATACGCTCGATACGATCTATGTGCTCAATGATTTGGGGATGAACGAGGAAGCGAGGGACACTACCAAAGCGCTCGCGGATTTTTACCGGGCGGTGCTCAGCAAAGGAAGCGAGATCATTCCCTTGGGGGCGGAAATCAGCAATGTACGTGATTATTTGAACATTATGCAGGTCCGTAACCCCGATGTTCTGCGCTATTCCATCGAAATTCCGGAGGAGCTGGCGTCGGTGAACGTACCGAAATTATCGCTTCAACCCCTGGTCGAGAACGCGATCTATCACGGGTTAAAGACCAAAGGGGAGCAGGGGAGTGTATCGATCCGGGCGGCAAGGTCGGATAAGAATGTAATGATCACGGTGGAAGATAACGGCGTTGGGATGTCCGAAGAACAGCTTCAGCGTGTGGAAGCATCCCTATCCGGAAAGGGGCGGCAGACGTCGATTGGCCTCTATAACGTTCACGAGCGAATCAAGCTTTATTTCGGCGAAGCTTACGGTCTGACGGTCCGAAGCTGCCTCGGAGAGGGCACCGCCATCGAGATGAAAGTACCCGGCAAGGAGGGAGATGACAACGATGTATAAAGTGCTTATCGTCGATGATGAACCGCTTTTCCGTTATTATATGCGTACGAAGCTGGACTGGAGCAGCCACGGTTTTACCATCTGCGGCGAGGCGGCCAACGGCGCGGAGGCGCTGGAGGAAGCGAAACGCAGCCATCCCGATCTGGCGATGGTGGATATCAGCATGCCTTATCTCAACGGGCTTGAGTTGACCGAGAAGCTGAATCTGAATCTGCCGGGGATGGTCGTCGTTTTTGTCACCGGTCACAACGAATTCGAATATGCCCAGGCGGCGCTTCGGCTCGGCGTGTTCGACTATTTGCTCAAGCCCTTTAATCAGGAAGAGTTCGCCGCGGTGTTGACCAAAGTGAAGAAGAAGCTGGAGCTCGGGAAAAAAGAGGTGGGGATGCTCCATCCGAACGTCAGGGACCTAACCCGGCAGGACGGCGCGAACAAACCGGCAGGGAGCTTGGACGGAGCCGGGCTGTTCGCCGAGCCGGCCGAAGCTCAAGGACGTGATCCAAATGAAGCGCCGGTTTCGTATGAACTGCATCCCGGGGCGCACGAAATGCTGCTTTCGGCTTTGAAAATGCGCGATCCCGAAGCGGCCCAGACTGAAATCCGGCGCACCGTGGCGCTATTCAGCCCGCATCGGACCGGGGGGCGTTTCGCTTTTACCGTATTGATGGGATATGTCTCCCTCTGTCTTTCCTATGCAAGCAAGCGGGGGATGAACCCTGAATCCTTATGGAAACCGGCGGGTTCGCCGGAGGATTATTTACGCCAACTGTCCTCCTGGAAGGAGGTCGAGGCATGGTTGATCAGCCTGTATGAACAAGTCATCGAATACAAGGAAGACCGCCGTCCGTCCAAATCCTATAACTTATACTTTGCGGCGAAGCGGTACATCCATCAACATTATTCCGACCCCGATTTGACGGTCGAGCGGGTGGCCGGGGGGATGTTTGTGGACGCCAGTTACTTGCGGAAGGTATTCCGCAAAGAAGGGGATATTTCCGTGCTGGACTATATTATGTATATCCGAATGAGGCGCGCCAAGGAGTTATTGGCCGAAGGGAACGTTAAGCTGGCGGACATCGCGGAAAAGGTGGGGTATACCGATCCGGGTTATTTTGGCAAGTGCTTCAAAAAATACTACGGCATGCCGCCTTCCGAATTTGAACAGCGGGAGATCCGGGTCCGCAGCACCCGCCGTTAGGCCGCCCCTTCATTTGTCCCGAATATTACCGATCATGCCCGCTTTAGCCCTAACCGGTCGTGGCGGGCTTTTTTTATAATAAAAACACCACTTCTGAAAACGCTATCAATGAGCGCGGGAAGTGAATCCTAAGGTTCGTTTCATACAAAGAAAGGGGATCTATCATGGGGAAAAATTATCGAAAGGCATTGAGTCTGCTGACGGCGACGGTCCTGGCGCTTTCTCTCGCGGGATGCGGAGGCGGAGGGAGCGACAAGGCTCAGAAATCCGGAAATACCGGAGCCTCCGGCGGAGAAGAGAAGATTCAGCTGAAGGTGTACGCCCAGCATTTTGATGAAGATACGGCCAAGCCCTTCGATTACGCGGTCGCTGAGTTGAAGAAAGAGATGCCGAATGTGGAGATCATTCTCGACGAGGCGGTACAGGACGGATATCAAAAATTGAAAACGTATGCAGCCACCGGAAATATGCCGGATATTTACGATACCGACTGGGCGACGCTGCAGACCTTTGCCAAGGCGCAAAATGTTGAGGTACTCGACGACTATCCGGAAACCGCCGAATTTAAAGCGAAGCTGAACAAAGGGGTGGAATCCAAACTGGTCGCTCCCGATGGGCACGTGTACGCCTTTCCTTATCCGGGCATCGAATTCCAGCTGATTTATTACAACAAAGAGATTTTCGAAAAAGTAGGGATTCAAACGCCGATCAAAACGTACGACCAGATGATCGAGGCTTCCAACAAGCTCTCCGCGGCGGGGTATATTCCAATGGCGATTTTCGCCAAGGAAAAATGGATCACAACGGCATTCTACGCCGGGCTTGTGACTCGCGAGCAGGGGACAACGGGCTACGGCGACTTGGAGGCCAAAGGCACGACCGCCATGCCCGATCCCTTTGTGCGGGCGGCCGAGGAGATGTACAAGCTGAAGGAGGCCAACCTGTTCGACGCCAACGCCACGAATACGAACTACGATCAGGCTTCGGCCCAATTCTACTCCGGCAAAGCGGCGATGTTCGTGAACGGACAGTGGGAGATCTACAGCAGCACCGAAAAGCTGGGCGACAAGGTGGACTGGATGTACTGGCCGGCTAAGGATGAGGCCGCTTACGAGAGCGGGAAAGGCTTCATCAACGGCTCGGGTGCTCCCGGCGGATTTGCGGTTTCGCCTAGCAGCAAGCATAAAGATGTTGCGGTCAAAGTCGCGAGTTTCCTGGCGCAAAAATACGGCGAATACAAGTACACTCAGCTGGGAAGCCCGATTACTGCGATTAAAGTAGACAAACCGATAACGGTAGAGGTTCCGCCAATGATGAAGCGGATCGCGGAAGAGGTTCTTCCGAACGCGACGCAGTATATGACGCCTATCAATAATGTGCAGATCAAGAACGCGATCGACGACAGCACGCAGAACATGCTGGTCAAAGGATATACGGTTCAGCAGTTCGTCGACAATATCAATCGCGTTATGGCAAGAGAAAACAAATAGATGAGTTAGCAGCCGAAAGATACCGACCTCCCGCGGGTCGGTATCCTTTCACCCAAAGGAGTGGATTGAACCTATGAACAGATACCTGAGCAATAAAAAAGCCATCATCCTGTTCTTGCTGCCGGCGCTGCTTATATACAGCGTGGTGATCATTTATCCGGTGCTTCAAACGTTTTACCGCAGTTTTTTCAATTGGGACGGCCTCAGCGCGGCTACCTGGAACGGCATCGCCAACTATCTGGATTTGTTTCACGATCCGCTGTTGATCACGTCCTTATGCAACGGCCTTATTTTTGCCGTGGTACTCGTTGTCTTTCAGATCGGGCTGGGGACGATTCTGGCGCTCGCCTGCGCGGACCCGCGAATCAAGGCCCGGAAATTGCTGAAAACAGCTTACTTCATCCCCGTAGTTCTTTCCGTTACGGTCGTCTGTCAGCTTTGGATCGCCATGTATGACCCGACGAACGGGTTGATCAACCGGTTGTTCAGCCTCCTGCACATTCCCTATCAGCAAAACTGGCTGACCTCCCCGACCGCCTCCATTATCGCGATCGCTTTCGTCAACGCCTGGCAGTTTATGGGATACCAGTTCAGCTTGCTGTATGCCGGCGTCAAATCGATTCCCGAGCAATATATGGAGGCGGCCACCATTGACGGCTGCTCCAAGTGGATGGCCCATCTCAAGGTAACGCTTCCTTTAATGAAGGAAACCTACAAGTTCTGTTTCATCGTTGCGATTACCTCGGGAATCGGGGCCTTCGTCCAGATGCTGATTATGACCAACGGCGGTCCCGGCACAAGCAACTATACGCTGACCTTCATGATCTACAGATACGCATTCCTGGAGAGCAATTATGGCTACGCTTGCGCCGTATCCGTCGTGCTGGTGAGCTTATCGCTGCTGGCGACGATCGTTATTAATAAGACGTTTGACCGGAATGAAGCGTAAGCCAAGGCCGGTCGCGGTAAGAAGGAGTGCTTAAAGGATGAAGCAAATCAAAACGGCATTGCTGCAGTTGCCATTATGGATCTATTTTGTGATTTCCGTCTATCCGTTAGTGTGGATGATCTCTTATTCGCTTAAAAATAATGAAGAAATTTTCGTGACCAACCCGTTCGGCTTACCGACCCATTTTCGCATCGAGAACTATATCGCCGCTTGGTCCCAGTTCAATATCCCCAAATATTTCTTGAACAGTCTGGTCGTGTCCTCGATTTCCACGCTGCTGATTCTGGTGTTGTCGCTGATGTTCTCGTTTGCGATCGCCCGCATGCGCTGGAAGTTCCGGGAAAGTGCCCGTTTGTATATGACGGTGGGGATGTTCATGCCCCTTCAGGTCATCATGATCCCGCTCGCGATCCTGGTTCGGGACTTTCACTTGACCAATACGTACGGCGCGCTGATCGTTCCGTACGTCGCGATCGGACTTCCCTTTTCCTGTCTGGTTTTTTACGGGTTTATGAAGGGCATTCCCGGGGAGCTGGAAGAATCGGCTTGCATGGACGGAGCCAACATTTACCGGATGTTTCTCCAGATTATCGTACCGATCGTGACCCCGGCCATCGCGACGGTTGCCATTTTCCAATTTTTGAACAACTGGAACGAATTCATGCTTGCCTATATTCTGATCTCGGACGAAACGATGAAAACCCTGCCGCTCGGTCTCCTGTTCTTCCAAGGGCAATACAGCACCGACTGGGGCGGGATGGGGGCGGTGATGACGATCGCCAGCTTGCCGCTCGTGATCATCTATCTCTTCTTCAGCGAACAGGTGGAAAATGCGATGACGGTAGGTTCGGCCGTAAAAGGATAGAGTCCGAAATCGGAGCAAACTTGTGCGCGTAAAAAAGAACCCTCCGCGAGAATCGTCGTGGAGGGTTCGTTGTGTCACCGGTAACGAAGCGAGCGTTTCGTGAACTTGAAAAAAAGCCTGTTAATTTGATGGCGGAGCGGCTCAAGCATGGCCGCATGCCGCACAAAAGCCGCTGAACCGAAGGTCAGCGGCTTTTGTGATGCAATCTAAGATTTGGTGAGTCCGATCAGGAACACGCCCGCCATAAGCACCGTGCTGCCCAGCAGCACTCGCATCCATACCGCAGCGCTTTTCTTCTCTTTAAAGATCAGAATGCTTCCGACAGTGGCGATCACGATGCTGACCTGGGAAACCGGGAACGAGGCCGCTACGCCGATGCGGCCGTTCGCGACAAACAACGCCAGATTGGCGACGCTCCAGGCGAATCCGGTGGCGAGATTCCGAATAACCATCCGGGGGCTCGGCCGCTTTCCGGCCAACAGGCCAATGGTGATGGCCGCAAGGAACATGCCGGCCGATTGCGGGAGGATGACCGCCAGGCCGCTGATGTCGAACCACTGATTGATCACGACATAGCCGGTTAAGGCCAAGGCGGAGCAGAGAAGAATGGACAGCTGCCCCGGCGTTAGCCCATGTTTCGTCCCCGCGCTCCGTTCCTGCAGGCTGGTCAGGAGCACACCGGCCAATACAAGCGCCAGCGCGGCGGTTCCTAAGAGCAACTGGAACCGGGTGGACCATTCGCCCAAGGCCAGGGCGGCAAATAAGGTGGTGCCGGTTAGCTGCAGCCCGCAGATAAAAGGAATAGCGACGGATACGCGAATCCGTTGAAACGCTTCGAATTGAAGCCATTGGCCGACCGCCCACAGAATCCCGGATATAAAGCTGATCATGTAGGGGCCGGGGGAGAAGACCGTCGGCGAGGCCGCGTACAGCCCGGCTGCGAACAGCACGGCGCCGGCGGACGTGCCCAAAAGCTGCTCCCGCGGTCCGGCTTTCGTCCATTGGGCCAGAATGGGCATAACGCCCCAGCCCAAAGCCGAAACAAAAGCAATCCACATGTTGAATAAACCCCTCTCTCTCGTTGCGGTTTTCTGTTTCTGCCAAAATCCTATAGATCTTGACTATGTAACAGCAAAACGATAACAGATCGGAGCGGGGTCAAATAGAGCCGGGTTTATGATCTTTATGGCAAAATCAAAGGAATTGCTGTCTGTAGTCCGTTGGGGACATCCCCGTCATGCTTTTGAAGGCGCGCGAAAAGGTCAGTTGATCGGCATAGCCCACCGATTTGGAAATGACCAGAATCGGATAATCCGTTTGCCGGAGCAGTTCGGAAGCTTTCCGAATCCGTAGTTCCATCATGTATTGTTTTGGGGTTTTTCCGGTTTCCTGTTTGAATACGGCGGACAGATAGTTCGGGTGCAGCCCAAGATAGCTGGCCACGTCGTGAATCTGCAGGCCGCTGTTGTAGTTTTTCTCGATATAGTTCATCGCCTGGGTCGAATAAGGGACTCGCCGGTCTCCCTCCCGGACATCCCCGGAATCTTTCACCAGTCTGGCAAGCATGTGGTACAAATATCCCTGGATGGCGAGGGAGGACGTCAGTCGATGGTCTCCGATCCGCAGCATTTCCAGAATGGTCGCTTGATAATAGGAGATATCCTCGACGTCGAGAACGAAAGGCTGATCCCGGCTGGGGAACATACTCCTCAGGTACGTCTGGGATCGAATCCCCATAAAGCCGACCCAGCAGTATTCCCAGGGATCGGTCCGGTCGGCCTGATAGTAGGCGACTTCGTTCGCCGGGATCAGGAAGGCCTGGCCGGGACCGATCCCAAATTCCTTTTGCCGAATTTCCAAACGGCCCCGCCCGCCGATGACAAAATGGATCAGGTTAAATTCCCGCGCAATCGGGCCGAACGCATGGCCGGGCGCGCAGTTCTCGGTTCCGCAGTTGTATAAAATCAAATCGGCGGTATTTTTATGCTGAATGCTGGTCGTCGTATCTACATATTGGATCATCTGTCCGTTCATTTCATCGCTCCTTCCCTTGACTTCAATATAGCGAAAACAAAGGGGCGGCACAAATGAACGCATTCTTTCGTTTTTTGAAGACCTTGTCTGAATCATATTAAGTTTTGCTATATAACGCTGGGAAAATAGCATGTAGATCGGCCGCCGGACATGGTATTCTGATCTCGAAAAACGCCGAAACCACGATTTGAGACAAAGGAGACGTACGCATTGAATTCATACAGACAAGCCAAGGCAGAGATTCAGATTAACGAGCAGGAACGAACTTTTCATTTGCGCAACGAAGCGATCAGTTACTTGTTTCGCGTGATGGAGAACGGTCAGTTGGAACACTTATATTACGGGCCGGCCCTCCGCTATCTCGGAAACGCGGGCCGTTTCGTTGAACGCAGCTACCGGCCGGTGTCGGTAGGCGAGTTTACCGGCGACCTCGTTATCTCGCTGGACAGCATCAAACAGGAATTTCCCTCCTCCGGGAGCGGCGATTTTCGGGAAGCGGCCCTCGAAATTTTGCAGGGGGACGGTTCACATATTATGGAATTTCAGTATGCGGGCTATGAAATTCAGAGCGGCAAACCGCTGCTTCCCGAGCTTCCCGCCACGTTCGTTACCGCTCCCGGGGAAGCGGAGACTTTAATCGTTAAGCTGGTCGATCGCCTGACACAGGCTGAAGCGGCCCTAAAGTATACGATTTACCGGGACCTGCCGGTGATCACCCGCTCGGTGGCGGTTACGAACGGCGGCGATCAAGGGTTGAAGATCAACCGGTTGATGAGCGCCAGCTTCGATCTGCCGGAGGACCGCTTTGAGTTTATTCAACTGTCGGGCGCGTGGGGAAGAGAGCGCCATCTTTACCGGACCCCGCTTCGCCCCGGCGTTCAGGCGGTCGGAAGCACCCGGGGGGCCAGCGGCCATTTTCACAATCCGATGGTGATGCTGGCCAAGCCGGACACGACGGAGCACGGGGGCGAGGTGTACAGCCTGAATCTCGTATACAGCGGTAATTTTTTGGCGCAAGTTGAAGTGGATAACTACGGAACTTCCCGGTTTATGATCGGAATCCATCCCGACAAATTTTGTTGGCTGCTCCATCCCGGAGAAACCTTCCACGCCCCTGAAGCCGTGATGGTGTACTCTTCAAGCGGGCTGAACGCCATGAGCCAGACTTACCACAAACTGTATAACAACCACCTGATCCGCGGCGAGGCGGCCCGAAAGGAACGGCCTGTGTTGTTGAACAATTGGGAAGGGACTTATTTTGACTTTAATGAGGAGAAAATACTCGCCATCGCCAAAGCGGCCGCGGACCTCGGCATAGAACTGCTGGTTCTGGACGATGGCTGGTTCGGAACGCGCAACGACGACACCACCTCGCTGGGGGATTGGTTCGTGAACGGGGACAAGCTTCCCAACGGGCTGAAGTACTTGGCTGGGGAGATCAACAAGCTCGGCATGAAATTCGGTTTATGGTTCGAACCCGAGATGGTGAATGAGGCTTCGCGGTTGATGCAAGCCCATCCCGACTGGGTCGTCGGCACGCCGAACCGAAAGCGGAAACAAGGACGCCACCAGTATGTGCTCGATTTTTCCCGGCCCGAGGTGGTGGAAGGTATTTTTGAACAAATGGACCGGGTGCTGTCGTCGGCCAATATCGAATACGTGAAATGGGATATGAACCGCAACATTTCCGAAGCCTATTCGCTCAGCTTGGGAAGCGACCGTCAGGGGGAGTTTTTTCACCGCTATATCCTGGGGGTGTACCGCCTCTATGACAAGCTGGTCCGCCAATATCCGCATATCTTGTTTGAGTCCTGTGCCTCGGGAGGTGGGCGTTTTGATCCCGGCATGCTGTACTATGCTCCGCAAACCTGGACCAGCGACGACAGCGACGCCGTGGAACGGCTTAAAATCCAGTACGGCACGTCGATGGCTTATCCGTTAAGCAGTATGGGGGCCCATGTATCCAGTGTTCCCAATCACCAGGTAGGCCGGATAACACCGCTGCACACCCGGGCGAACGCCGCTTACTTCGGCGTGTTCGGTTACGAATTGGACCCCGTCGCATTGACGGCGGAGGAGCGGGAGGCCATCAAGACGCAAATCCGCTTTTACAAACGGTACAGAAAGCTTCTGACCGGAGGGGACTTCTTCCGCTTGCAAAGTCCGTTTGAGGAGAACGAAACCGCCTGGATGACGGTGAATGCCGAGAGAGGCGAAGCGATCGTCGGTTGGTATCAGGTGCTGTCCGTCCCGAACGAAGCCTATAAGCGCCTTAAACTAAAAGGGCTGATCCCGGAGGCTGTCTACCATGTCGAGGAGTTGGGGCAATCCTACTCGGGCGGCGAATTGATGCATGTGGGCTTGCTGTTGACCCCGCCCTGGAAGGAAGGCGTGAGCTACAATGTGATGGATAAAGGCGATTTTGCTTCGCGGCTGTTTACGCTCCGTAAGGTAGATTGAGCCCCCGCCCAACCACAAACGGGCCACTCCTTACGGAGCGGCCCGTTTACTCGATTACTTGCTGTCCCCGTCCACTCGCTCCGCGTCATGTTCCGGCGCCGCCGATTCCGCGGCGACCGGTTCATATAGCTTGGAACGATTTTCGAACCATTTGAACAGGTGCGTGAAGATGACTTTGAGCACGGCGTATCCCGGAACGGCGAGAATGATGCCCAGGACGCCGAACAGGTTCCCGGCGGTAAGAATCACGAAGATGATCGTGATCGGATGAATCCGCAGGGATTTGCCCATGATTTGCGGGGAGATAAATTTCCCCTCCACCAATTGAACGACGGTCCAGACGACGATCAATTTCAGCAGCATGAGCGGCGAGGTGACGATGGCGATGATCAAAGCCGGCGTAATGGCGATAGCCGGGCCCAGGTACGGCACGATGCTCGTACATGCGGCGATAATAGCCAGAATGAGGGAGTAATCCATCCCGATAATCAGAAACCCGATGTACAGCAATACCCCAATGCAAAAGCTGACGATAATCTGCCCCCGGATATAGGAGCTGATCTGTCCGTTCATTTCCGACATCACCCGATTGGTTTGGGTACGGAAACGGATAGGGACGTAACGCAAAATAAAGTTAGGAAGCTTCTTCCCGTCTTTCAGCAAATAGAACAGAATGAACGGCACCGTAACGATCGCCAGAATAATGTCCTTCAAGGCGCCTAAAAATCCACCGAGGCCCGACCAGGCGTTCTCCAAAAGCGAGGTCGCTCTCTCCGAGACGGTCTGCGCGAGCTGAGTCGGATTAAAGCCCGTCGATTCCTGAATCTGATGAAAGAAGTCGCTGCCGATCAAGCCTTCGAACTGCAACTGCACTTCATAGCTGTATTTCGGAAAGTTCTCGATCAAGCTCATAATCTGCTCCCGAACTACCGGTACGATAGACAGGATGACGATCGTTATCAGACCGACGATGAGCAGGTAGAGCGCGACGATCGTGTAGACCCGCGGAATCCCTTTGCGCTCAAGCCAGTCCACCAGCGGGTTAAGCAGGTAGTAGATCGCGCCCGTCAGCAGGATCGGAAGCAGTACCGTTTTTAATAGGACCGCGACCGGGGTAAAGATAAAAGATATTTTGTCCAGCACAAAAATATTAAGTCCGATCAGCAGCAAAATCAGCAGAAAAATGACAAAGCGGTTGCCAAGGAAAAACTTTTTGAATCGTTCACTCCAGATGTGCGTGCCCCCCATGAAAGCAATGAACCTCCTGTCGATGAATCAAATTTTTACTATAGTTATATTACGTAAAAAATCCATTTGGTTTCAGACATTTTCAAAAAACAAAAGGATTCATGCCGCTTCGAAGTGCGAAGCGTATGAATCCCGGCCCGATCGCGGGTTCAAAAAAACTGCCGGTCGACCATAAGCACGACCATGCCGGCCGCCACCAGCGAGAAGAGGATGCAGCCCGCGCCAAGCCCTTTACGCGAGCCTTTGGCGAATTTAAGGCCGGTGATGAACAAAAGCACAGTAATACCGGCAAGCACCAGAGACATGGCGATCATGGCGATCCAATACAGGATTTCGAATAAAGCGGCTTCGGTTTCCAAAGGAATCCTCCTTCACTAAAAATCTTGCTAGCCCATACTAACGTTAGTTTAGCATATTTGAACAAAAATGCGAGAAGAGGAAAAGAGGCTCACGCCTCGGACAAACATACAAGAACCCCTTCTGCCGATTGAGTATGAATATCGTATAACGGAAAGGGGATGGTGTCATGGCGGGAAGACAACTGGCCAATAAATGGCTGAAAACGGAAGCGCTACTCAGAAACGCGGACGTGGCCGCCCACATACCGCAAACCCGAATGTTCAGTGCGGAGTCGTTAAGGAGCATGCTGCACCAGTTTGGCATGGTGGTGATCAAGCCGCTGCGGGGCGGGGGCGGGTACGGAGTGATCAAGGTATCCTGCGCAAGGGGGATCTACTCCTTTACCTATATGTCCTCCAAAAGATCATTCTCCAGCTTCGAGGCCATGTTCAGGGCTTTAAACCGTGCCAAAGTCGGCCGTCGGTACATGATCCAGCAGGGGATTCATTTGGCCCGGATCGGCGGGCGTCCGATCGACTACAGAGTCAAGGTAGTCAAGCAGGACGGGGGTTGGGTGTACCGTTCCATGGTCGGACGTCTGGCCAGACCCGGTCTGTTCGTTACCAATCTTTGCAAAGGGGGAACCCAACTGACGGCCCGCAAGGGACTGGAGCTTTCGCTTCGCCGCCGCGGAGCCGGGATCAAGAAACGCAAGGAGATGCGGAATCTTACGAATACGTGCATCGCGATTATGGAGGCGGCTTTCCCGGGGATCGACCAGCTTGGATTTGACTATGGGATCGACCAAAGCGGAAAGCTGTGGATATTCGAGGTAAATACCCGCCCGCAATAACCAAAGTCAGGCGGTTTATTCCAGTGTTTTACAGGTTAATGAATTTATAACCAGTCTTTTAAGCGCAAGTAAAAAAAATTTTCGTCAAAAAATGGGGCTTACCATCCTGTGAATAACTTTTATCCACATTATCCAATGATATTCTACAATGTGTTCCAGGTTTTGCTAACACGTTATTCACAGGATTTCCACAGTGTTTTGTGGATAAGAGGAACGCTTGTTCTGATTAGGGTTTCTTGTTATGATGAGGAAAAAAATAGAAGGGATGTGTTATTAATGGCGATGTTGACAGACGAGATGCTGCTTGAATCCTATCACTTGGCCACTATGCTCGACTTGGACCGGGATTTCATCGCATTGCTGTTGGCAGAGATCCATAGACGAGATCTGATAACCGACTCGCCGATTTTACATTAGGGAACGAGTTGTCGCTGAAGGATGGACAAGCTGATGTCGATGAAGTTAAGGCGCTTTCCAAGCGTTGACATGATAAATATAAGCTTCGTGACAGTGCGGACACAGGACGACATGTTCACAGCCGGAAGGAGCTTGAGCCGTGGATGCAGAGGTGTACTGATCGGCCGACCCGTAAGGGCTGTAAGGACCGACGTAGTCCTGTTTCTTACCGGCATTTTCAAGGACATGCCCGCAATCGGGACATGTTGCGGTCAACGGAGCTATACCGTTGCATAACGGACAGATATAGGACAAGGGGTATCTCTCCTTTACAGCAAGGTTTCCTGCGTAAAGTTAAGATACCCCTTTTTGTGTCAACTCATGTAATTAAAGCTTAAGATTACTGCTGTGTCCCGGGGACAGCTTGGCTTCCGGATCGATATACACCTTGGCGTTATTGACCGCGGTCGGCGCTTCCCCGAAGCCGACGGCAATCAAATCGAGCTTGCCGGGATAGGTCGTGATGTCTCCGGCCGCGAAGATGCCGGGAATCGAGCTCTCCATGCGGGAGTCGACGACGATCGAGTTGGACTCGATCTCAAGCCCCCATTCCGCGATCGGGCCGAGCGAGGAGACGAAGCCGAAATTGACGATCACGTCGTCGACCTCGATGTCTTGAGTCTCCTTCGTCTTCGTGTGCGAAAGCGTGACGCGCTCGATCCGGTCGTCGCCGTGCAGGGCGGTAATTTCCGTCGGGGTGATGACCTGCACGCTGGAGGCCATCAGGTTCTCGACGCTGTGCTCATGGGCGCGGAACTTGTCGCGGCGGTGAATCAGCGTGACCTGCTCGGCGATCGGCTCCAGCATGAGCGCCCAGTCCACCGCGGAATCGCCTCCGCCGCTGATCAAGACCCGGCGGCCTTGGAAGCGGCTGAGATCGCTGACGAAATAGTGCAGGTTGCTCTTCTCGAATTTGGCCGCGTTCTCCAGCTCAAGCCGCCGTGGTTCAAAAGCGCCGACCCCCGCCGTAATGATCAGGGCCCGTGCGTAGTGGACTTCCTTGTCGGTGGTGACGACAAAATGACGCTCATCCTTCTTCTCGATACGCAGTACTTTTTCTTCAAGACGTATGTCCGGATCGAACCGTTTCAGTTGCTCATTCAGGTTGTGGACCAATTCCTGGCCCGTAATCTTGGGAAATCCGGCGATATCGTAAATATATTTCTCTGGGTAAAGGGCGGCAACCTGTCCTCCCAGCTGAGGCATACTTTCGATTAATTTAACGGACGCTTTCCGCATTCCGCCGTAAAAAGCGGCAAACATGCCAGCCGGCCCGCCTCCGATAATGAGCAGGTCGGTAAACTCGCCGCTTGCAGTTTGGGATGACACTGGCAAACACCTCCGAATAATTTCAAACAAGCTTATATTGTCATTTCTACTTTATTATAGCCCTCACTTTCCGTCTTGCAAAGTTGAAGCGGACGGGGGATGTCGAACCCTGAAAACCCCTGTAAAACCGCGGAAAGTGGCGTAAAATAAGACTTGATCTTTTATACAAAAGCCGATATTATTCAAATGTATGTACCCGAATTTGTGACGAAACCGGTACATTTATGATGAACTAGTGTAGATCCTGTGTATTATTTTTGATAAATATTCAGGTTCGGTTTAAAATAACTGTGACAAATATCGCACAATCGCAAACCGCTTTTAAATATGTTATTTTTACCAGAGACTATTTTTTTATGTGTATATTTTCACATTGAAGTTTTTGGTGTTAATACTAAATATAGAGCTTTAACCCTGGAAGGAGAACAAGCCAGATGAGTACCATACCTAAGATCGTCATACTTGGAGCGGGTTATGGCGGCATTTTGACAGCACAGAGGCTGCAGAAAGAACTAAATTACAATGAGGCCGACGTCACTCTCGTCAACCGGCATGATTACCATTACTTCACGACCCATCTACATATGCCTGCCGCGGGGACGGATTCGATCGAGCATACGCGCGTTTCGATCTCCAAGCTGATCGACGAATTCAAGATCGACCTTGTCAAATCGAATGTTCAGGAAATTCGTTTGTCGGACAAAAAGGTTGTTCTCCAGGACGGGACCCTGTCCTATGATTATTTGGTGATCGCTCTTGGCGGCGAGCCGGAGTCCTTCGGCATTCCGGGACTGTCCGAATACGCCATGACGATCCGGAGCATCAACTCCGTACGTCTCATCCGGCAGCATATCGAGTACCAGTTCGCGCTGTTTAAAGCGGACGAAAGCCGCACGGACCGCTTGAACTTCGTGGTCGGCGGCGCCGGATTCAGCGGCATCGAGTTCGTGGCCGAACTGGCGGACCGGATCCCTAAGCTGTGCAAGGAATATGACGTCGACCCGAATATGGTGAACGTGTATAACGTGGAAGCGGCGCCTACCGTCCTCCCGGGATTTGATCCGGAACTGGTCGACTATGCGATGGATGTGCTGCGCAAGAAGGGCGTACAGTTCAAGATCGGCGTCGCCATCAAGGAATGCACGCCGGACGGCGTATTGCTGGCCACCGGCGAAGAAATCAAATCCGCCACGGTCATCTGGACCGGAGGCATCCGCGGAAACCGGCTGGTGGAAGCCGCCGGATTCGAAACGGCGAGAGGCCGGGTCAAGGTAGACGATTATCTGCGTGCCCCCGGTTACGATAATGTCTTTATTATCGGCGACAATTCGCTGATGTTTAACCCGGAGGGCCGCCCTTATCCGCCGACAGCCCAAATCGCCATGCAGCAGGGAGTCACCTGCGCGCAGAACGTCGTCTCGGCGATTCGCGGCAAGGAGATGAAGAAATTCGTCTTCAGCAACAAAGGAACGGTAGCTTCTTTGGGTAAAGGCGAGGCCATCGCCTCCGCTTTCGGTAAGAAGTACAAAGGCTGGGTGGCCGCGCAGCTCAAGAAGCTGGTGGATATCCGCTATCTGTTCACGATCGGGGGCATCCCCCTCGTTCTGAAGAAAGGCAGATTCCTATAACATGCGCCACTGCAGCGTACAAGTCAGGGGCTTGCTGACGCGGGACGAGCTCGAGCGGTATAACGCCCTGATGGAGGTAGGTTCTTACCTGGAATCCCAGGGGAAATATGATCTGGCCTATACCGTACAGCGGGAAGTGGATATTTTGATTCTTCCGGCGATCGAGCGGTTGAAGGAGAAGAGCCGGGACCGGGACCGGGCCACGGCGGAGTTTCTGGAGTCCCTGCGGAAGCAGCAGGATGATGACGACGAGTAGAGGTTAACGTTAAAAAGCGCGAGCCGGGCGGGAGATCCCGCGGCTCGCGCTTCTTCGTGTTAAATTACAGTTTCAGCATCTCTTCAAACCGCTGCTCGTTCAACAGATTGCCGACATAGAAAGAGCCGAATTCGCCGAATCGGGCGCTGACTTCGTCGAAACGCATTTCATAAACCAGTTTCTTGAAATGCAGGGCATCGTCAGAGAACAAGGTGACGCCCCACTCCCAATCATCCAGTCCGACGGAGCCGGTAATGATTTGTTTGACTTTACCGGCGTACCCGCGTCCGATCATTCCGTGGCTGCGCATCATGCTCCGCCGCTCTTCCATGGACAACATGTACCAGTTATCGCTCAGGTCGCGCTTCTTGTTCATCGGGTAGAAGCAGATATGCTTCGATTTCGGCAAGATCGGCTGCAGACGGGCCATTACCTCCGGATTTGCTTTCGGATCGCCGTCCCCCGAACCCATGTAATTGCTCAACTCCACGATGCTGACGTAAGAATAGGCTTTCGTCGTATACTGGGCGAACGTCGTCTTGTTAAAAGCGTTCTCCAGCGCGTTCAATTCCTCCAACGTCTCGCGCAGATGCATAAAGACGAAATCGGCTTTCTGACCGACGATGGAATACACCGCCGTGCTGCCTTTCCCCTCTTGTTCAAAAGCATTCCAATCCTGAAGGAATTGGTGCAGGTCCTCCAGCGCACCCGCCCGTTCCTCGTCATCCGCCGCTTTCCAGGCCGACCAATCGATGGAACGAAAATCGTGTAAGGCGTACCATCCCTCCAAAGTCAAGGCGGCTTCATTCATATGGGATCACTCCTGTATCGTCAAATTGTTCATCATCTAAAAAACCGGATGCACTTTCTTTATTGTATCCTAACGTGGAGGAGCGGGGCAAACGAATTCCGTGTGGTTTTAGGGAAAGTTCATTGATTCGCAACATATTTTTTAGTAAACTATCTACTAGTTCTTAAAGATGTGATCTAAATTATAGTGCGATTCTGAAAGGGTGGGAACATAGGTGGGTTGGCTCATTGTATTGGTGCTGATGGTTCTGTTCTTTGTTATGATGTTCGGCATCGGATTTATTTTAAATATGCTAATGAAAACAACCTGGTTTCCTGCATATATCTTCATTCTAGTCATTCTGCCGATCGTGGTGTACAGCCTTTGGGAGCATGATCAGACCTTCGGGGCGTATCTGGCCTCCTTCCGGCTCGTCGATTATCTGACCGCCTTGGCGGGATTGGCGGGCGCGATTTTGAGCGGGTGGACGATCCGCAAGCTGCGTTTGGGCGGATATAAAATGTTTTAAGTCCATTCTTGCGGAATTGGACCGCAAGTAGGCTCCGGGCTTCGGCCCGGAGCTTTTTTGGTTCGATGGACAATTCGCTAGAATTAGCCAAAAAGAAAGCATGCCCGCCTGCCGAGGTGAAGGAGGGGATTTTTTCGCGTTTTTTGTAAAGTTTTAACGATTCGGGTCGTCCCGATTTATGATAGAATAGAAAAAGTCTCAAAGTACGAGAACAGGGAAGGAGCGATGAAGCCGTGCGCATGAACAACATGCTGCATTTTACCGAAAATCACCGATATTGCGTTTACCGTGACTTCTCTCTCAGTCCCGTGGATGATAAAATGCTCGGATTGATTTACCAGCCGATGGTCGGAGCGCTGGCCATCGCGTTCTACCGGCTGCTGGCGGAGCAGGTTCCGATCGATCAAGTGGGGTACTCTGCGGTGGAGCAGCAGAGGGGCCTTTTTTTGACGATGGGCCTGGAACCCGGTGATAAAGGGCGCGCGTGTTTGATCGAGCAGGCTTCCAAGCTGGAAGCGGTCGGATTGCTGCAAACAAGCCGTCTGTACATACCGGACAGCGACGATTATCTGTATGAATACGAGCTTCAGGCTCCGCTGTCCCCGGCCGAATTTTTCCGGACCCAGCACCTGACGCTGCTGCTGCGCGACAAAATCGGCAAGTTCGCGGTGTTGTCCCTACGGGAGCGTTTCTTCCGCATGGAGCCCGGCGACATGTACGGCCTGACTTACAACAAAGAAAATATTTCCGTTCCGTTCTATGAAATTTTTGAACTGAACGCCCATTCGATAGATTATGAACTGGAGCAGGCGATCGCGGAGACGTCCATCGCGAGACAGCCCGGCCTTAAGGCCGTCGAGGAGGAAGCGGCGATCAATTACGCCGATATCATCCTGCGTTTTCCGCGGGAGTCCATCAACCGCGCCTATGTGGAGAAGCTTCGGTTTGATCCCGAGGGGATGGGCGTCGTCAATTACGTCGCCCACAAATACGACCTCAGCGTGCAGGATTTGTCCCGCCTGCTGGATGAAGACGGGGTCTTCGACCCCGTGAGCGGCAATTTGCTGCTGGATGAGCTTCAGCATAAGGCCAACCTGCATTTCCGGCAAGGCAAACGCCGCCGGGAGGAACGGGAGGTGGCCTTCGCCAAGGTGGTAAGCCTGCGCGGCGAAGAGCTGAAAGGCTCCGAAGCGGTGCACGCCCAGGAGGAAGTCGCCGTGCAGATGGAGTACTATGTGGAAGTTCCGCCGCAGTTTCAGAGCAAATGCGATGTGCATCAGTACAATATGATGCTGAGGAACGAGCCTTACACCCGCCTGCTGAAGACCTTTTTCCCCGGGGCGGTTCCCGATAACCTGCTCGATATTTTCGAGAAAATCGATTTGAACTACAAGCTGCCGGGCGAAGTCATCAACGTGCTGATCCATTATCTGATGTCCCTGCTGACGTCGGGAGGAGAACAGCGGATCAACCGCAATTTTGTCGATGCGATCGCCTCGAATATGTTGTTGAAACAAATCGACACCTACGAGAAAGCGGTGCAGTATATTCGCGATCAGGCGAAGGTGAAGGATAAAGCCGCCGCTTCGTCCGCCGCAGCCGCCGGAGGCCGCGGAAGAGCTTATGGAAGCCGCGGAGGCAAGCCGAAGCCGGACATTCCCATCGTCCAGAGTACGGGGGCGGAACAGGCCGTATCGGAAGAGGAATTTGCCGAGCTATTGAAAATGGCCGAACAAATGAAGGCGAGCAAGAAGAAGGGGTAATCGCGCCAGGTTATCGGTTGTCTCACCAGACAAGCTTGATAACATCGAATCATCGAATTCCTGCAAATCTGCATGTTTTTTTCTTGTTCGGAACACAAATTTCAAAATTCCTGCAAATCTGCATGAATTTCCGGCGAAACCGGCTCGTTTCTCTAAAATCGCTAGAAAAGCCTGCAGATTTGCATCTTTTTTTCGCATTCCTCGGAAATCGGTCTAAAAACCTGCAGATTTGCATCTTTTGGAGCCGGAAGGATTCCGAAATGTTGGAAGTGCAAGTGCACTAGGCACATTGAAAGCCCCTGTGCCCAATACGATTCGGATGTCTGCGGACATGAGACAGCGTACTTATCGAGAATCTCACTCCAAATGATAGTTTTCTCCTGCTACAATGGCTGATAGTGTACCAGACTCCCCTCGTTTATTATCGCGGGAGCTGTATGTGTTTAAAACTCACGGAAGGAAGAAGGTGAACAACCATGGAATCCCTCGGGGAATTGCTGTCGCAGATTAAAAATCCGCAGTTGCGGCGCCGGTCGGAGGAATTAAACGCAAGGATGCTGAACGAACCTTTGGTGCGGGATTTATGCATCCGTCATCCCGAACTGCAGGAAGAAGACCTGATTCGCGGGATGGCCAAGCTGTATCAATATGTGAACGACAGCCGGCGGTGTGCGAATTGCCCGGGGCTGGAGCGCTGCCCGAACGATTTTCCCGGACATTTCACCAAACTAACCGTCGAGCGGATCGGGGCCGGCCCCCAGCTGGTGGACCATCAGGTCCCCTGCCCGAAACAGCTTCGTCACGAGCATGAAGTTTCCGTCAAGAAACGGATTCACAGTTTTTATGTCGATGAGAGAGCTCTGCAGCAAGGGTACGACGAAGTCGAGATTATGGCCAAAGACAGTATGCGGGCTCCGGCCGTGAGCCAGGTGTTTAAATATATCAACGAGACGAAAGAGTCGGGCCTGAAAACGAGAGGGCTGTACCTGGAAGGTCATTTCGGTACGGGCAAGACCTTTTTGATGTGTTATTTGCTGCATGAACTGGCGAAGGAAGGCTATTCCGGCGTGATCGTCTATATGCCCGAATTCGTGGAGGATTTGAAGTCCATGCTGCAGGACAGCCAGAAGTTGAAAGAGACGACCGAAGTGATGAAGCAGGCGGATTTGCTGATATTTGACGATATCGGAGCGGAAAATTTGAATCCCTGGGTGCGGGACCATGTGATGGGCTCGATTTTGAATTATCGGATGAACCGCAAGCCCACGTTCTACACCTCGAACTATTCCTTAAGCGTGCTCGAGAAACATCTTAGCTTCACCAGCAAAGACGGCGAGGAGCTGCACAAGGGTCAGCGGCTGATGGACCGGATCGCCCCGTTTGTGGACGTCGTCACCGTCAGAGGAACGAATAAACGCGGTCGCGATTAACTATATAACGAAGAGCCGGGCTCTCCATCCAAAGGAGAACCCGGCTCTGTTCGTTCTTGCGCGCTGTTAGCCGGCAATAAATTTCACGATGACCATACCGAAGAACACGACGGCCATAAACGTGAGCATGCCGAAGAAACCGTTCATCAGATCGAAAAGATCGTTGCGGGGTTCTTCATTGATATGCTCCCGGGGATCGTTCACATGCGTATTTGCATCCATGGCGACGAGGCCTCCTCGCAAAATAAACTCGTTGTCAATAATAAACATCATAGACAATCCGTTTTTGGGTTATTATTAGTATAACCAATCGCCTTGAAATTTGTAAAGAAGGCGTCTTCATTACGATTTTTCTTTTACTAAAAAAATGTGGTATAATTGACAACACGCACGCCTGTTTGGTGCGGAGACTTTATTGTGCTAACCATTCTGACAAATTTGTTCGGAAGCCGCTGTGACTACCGGACACAAATATAAGGAGGAGATTGCAAATGGCAATTGTTAACGTATCCGATCAAACTTTCAATAATGAAGTCGAAGGGCAAGGCGTCGTATTGGTGGACTTCTGGGCTCCTTGGTGCGGTCCTTGCAAAATGATCGCTCCGATCCTGGAGGAATTGGACGGGGAAGTAGGCGATTCCGTTAAAATCGCCAAGGTCAATGTGGACGAAAACCCCGAGTCCGCTTCCCGTTTCGGCGTAATGAGCATTCCTACCTTGATTCTCTTCAAGGACGGTCAACCCGTGGATAAAGTCGTGGGCTTGAATCCGAAGGACACGCTGAAGAATCTGATCGCCAAACATCAATAAGGTCAAGAAGAATTCATCCTTGAACGCTTGGTCTGCGCCTCCGGCATGTCCCGGGGGCGCTTTCTGCGTAGAAGTAGGCAATTTGTTCCATGTGGGGGAGGAGGCTTTAAAGCATGGATTCCGTATCGAATGAGGCTCCGGAGCAGGAGAAGGAGAAGGAGCGGGAGCAGGAGCAGGACAGGGAGAAGGCGATGGAGAACATCCGCCATAAGCTCGCTTTGCTGCCGGATTTGCCCGGCTGTTACTTGATGAAGAACAAAGACGGGAAGATTATCTATGTCGGCAAGGCGAAGGTGCTGAAGAACCGGGTCCGTTCCTATTTTACCGGGAGCCATGACGGCAAGACCCAGCGTCTGGTTTCCGAAATCCGGGATTTTGAATACATTGTGACCGGCAGCAACATGGAGGCGCTCATTCTGGAGTGCAACCTGATCAAAACCCATTATCCGCGTTATAACGTACTGCTAAAAGACGACAAGACGTTTCCTTATATCAAAATAACGAATGAAACCCATCCGCGTCTGGAAGTCACCCGCCGGGTGGTTAAAGATAAAGCCAAATACTTCGGCCCGTATCCGAACGCTTATGCGGCCCAACAAACCAAAAAGCTGCTTGACCGGATGTATCCGCTGCGCAAATGCAACGTCATGCCGAAGGAAGTTTGCCTGTATTACCATATGGGCCAGTGTCTGGCGCCCTGTGAAAAAGAAGTTCCGCAATCGGAATATGAGAAGATGACGCAGGAGATCACTTCGTTCTTAAGCGGCGGTCATGAGGAAATCCGCAAGGACTTGGAGCGGAAAATGCATGAGGCCGCGGAGGAACTGTATTTTGAACGGGCCAAGGAATTGCGGGACCAGATTCAGAATATCGACGCCCTGATGGAAAAGCAGAAGATCACCACGGCCGACGCCAAGGACCGAGACGTATTCGGTTATGCGGTGGACAAAGGCTGGATGTGCGTGCAAATTCTTTATATGCGCCAGGGGAAAATGATCGAGCGCCATGCGTCGGTGTTTCCTTTTTACGGGGAGGCGTACAGCGATTTTCTGTCCTACGTGACGCAGTATTACAGCGATAACCCGGCGCTGCCCAAAGAAATTCTGCTTCCCGACAAGGCGGAGTCCGCGGACGCCGGAGAGGAAACCGGGACGCGGAGAAGCGCCCCGGACGATGGCGAAGGCGGCGCGGAAACGCTGTTGGATGCGGCCAGCGGGGCCACCGCCCTGCAGGAATGGCTTGGCGTGAAGACGCTCGTTCCGCAGCGCGGGCTCAAGCGGCAGATGGTGACGATGGCGGAAGAGAACGCGCGCGTGGCGCTGGAAGAGAAGTTCCGCCTGATCGAGCGGGACGAGGAGCGCACCATGGGAGCGGCCATGAGCCTCGGCCAGGCGGTCGGTCTGGAGCGGCTGTCGCGGATCGAGGCGTTCGATAACTCGAATATCCAGGGGACGAACCCGGTATCCGCCATGGTGGTTTTTATCGACGGGAAACCGGCCAAAAAGGAATACCGGAAATACAAAATCCGGACCGTTCAGGGTCCGGACGATTATGAAACGATGCGCGAGGTCATTCGCCGCCGGTACGAGCGCGTCCTGAAGGAAAATCTGCCCCAGCCGGACCTCATTATCGTGGACGGCGGCAGAGGGCAGATTTCCGCGGCGATCGACGTGCTGGAGAACGAGCTCGGCCTGTTTATTCCGGTGGGCGGTCTGGTTAAGGACGCCAAGCACCGGACGGCCCAGCTCATGGTGGGCGAGCCGCCCGAGCCGGTCCATCTGCCGCGCGACAGCCAGGAGTTCTATCTGCTGCAGCGGATTCAGGACGAGGTCCATCGCTTCGCGATCTCGTTCCACCGGGAGCAGCGCGGCAAATCGATGGTTGTCTCGAAGCTGGACGCCATTCCCGGCATCGGGGAGAAGCGCCGTAAAGCGCTGCTTAAGCACTTCGGTTCGCTCAAAAAAATAAAAGAGGCCTCCGTCGAAGACTTCCGGCCTCTTTCCATCGGCGACAAGCTCGCCCATCAAATCATTCAAGCCCTTCGGGATGAGGAGTCGCTATAGCGGCTCCTCTTTTAGGTTTCCGGGAGCGGAGGACCGCTCTTTGCCCGGAGGGTTGAACAGATAAACCACATAAGCCACGAGGGCCGGGAGAACAATAAAGAACAAGCCGGACACCATGTTTAATGTTCCGCCCATAAACATGACGCTGAGCGACATGAGAATGCTGTCGAAGACGACATGGGCGAACATGACGGCGATAAAACCGTATCTCAGGAAAATATAGCTGAACAGCAAGCCGATGAACAACAGCTCGATCGGCCGGGAAATCACCGGATAGATCGGATACAGCGTATGGCCGAAGGCCCAGATCAACGTGGTGATGATGCTGGCGGCAAGCGTGCTGCGGAACATTTTCTTCAGCATCGGGATGCCGAACAACCGGTAAACCGCTTCCTCGCCGATGCCGGCCACCCAAGCCAGCAGCGGGAGCAGGGCCGGATAAAGCATATTATAAGGCGACTGGGTAGCATCGGTGGTGGACCACGTATGAATCGTGCGTTCCAGGATAAAGAAGATGACCGATTGCACACCGAGCAGGATCAAGGCCCAGGCGTAGCCGTCCGCCATGGATGACAGCACATGCCGCCCGTATCCGCGCTCTTTGGCTCTTGCCCACAGATTGATCCCCTGCTTGCGCCAGAGTCCGTCGCCGCCGACGAGCGAGAAGTAGATCGACGAGGCCAGGATCAGCGTGACGAGTCCCTGAACAACGAATCCGAACATCAGGAGCGTGCCGTTAACCCCTTCCGATTCCAGATACGGCAGCATATTCAAAGCCGAGCCCATCGAAATCAGAAAATAGACGGCAGCGAGCGCGATCCCGCGTTTAAAGGAAGTAAAGGCCCGCGTAAGGGCGCTGTATACAATGGCCAGAATCCCGAGCACGAACGTGAACAAGGCATACCCCGCATAGGTCAGCCAATTGGCGATCGTTTTCTGCCGCTTCACGTAATCCGTATAGCTTTGCGGCACCTCAAAAGAGCCGACGATCTCGGCAACCTGCCCGTCTTTGTAACGGATATCCAACCGGGCTCCGGCATCGCCGATGTTGTATTCTTGAAACGTTAACCGGAGGCCGGAGGCGGTTTCCTTGACGGCAGGGGAACCTTGCTCTCCATAGCCGAGAGCTTTAAGATAGGGCTCGGCCAGCTTGATTTTCTCGTCCAGGTTGAGCGCGAGCCCTTGGCTGCTCAGCAATTCATCCGGCGGGACAAGCAAATCGGTCGCCGGGATTTTTTTGAAGCCGACCGCCTTCCCCGTCGTCATATGTACGTCGATGGTGACCCCGTCCCATCCTTCTTCGGACAGGCTGAAGTAAACGCGGAACACATCATAAGGAAATTGCTTTTCATATTTTTGGAGATAATCGTCCGTTAATTTTTCTTTGGCCAAATATCCGTATACGTCGGATTGGGTTTGATAAGTGACGACAGCGTCTGGTCCGGGAGAAAGCCCCAGTTCGTCCTCCGCAAACTTAAAGGCCGCCGCCTTGGCCTGCTCCTTGGTGAGCACTTGTGCCGATTGTTCCAACTGCAGGGTTTCGGAAGCCGTTGAGGGGAGGATTTGGAGCAGGACAAACAAGACTAATCCCAGAGCGGCAAGTCCCCACAAGGTTCCGGTCTTCATCCGGCGCTGCGGTTTTGGGTCGGAATACATGTCAAAACTCCTTTTTGATTTTTTTGAATCCGTATGACAGAACAAATCGATTGTCACTGTAAAAGATAACACAGGGGGCGGTTCTTCGCCACAGAAGCGGGGGAAAACATGAGAAACCGCAATAACGACGGCAAAGAAAAGCAAGGCTTAGATAAGACGACACCCGGAAGCCTGTTTCCTCCCTTTTGAGGGTTTATCGCATTATTTCATCCAATTATCACTTTGTAGTACGCTCGAATAAGGCTTATAATCCATTTGACGAAAATGAAATGAAAAATAATGAAACTAATATGTTGGCCGAATTTCAATTGAAAACGGGGGAACCGATCTTTAGGGGTGAATTTCGCCGGCAGCAAGCGGACCGCTTGGTGCGAAAGGCGAATAGGGCAGACCTAGCAAGCCCGAATCCGTCAGCTAACCTCGTAGGCCTTTGCTGCAGGGACCAATCAAAAGGCATTGGATTTCCAGTGCTTTTTTCTTTTTTTCATTTTTGGCCAATACACAAACGAGGTGAACCGCCTTTGCGTTCCAACTGGTTTAAGTTTTCACCGCCGCAGATTCTGGTGCTGGGCTTCGCGGCCATCATCCTGTTCGGGTCTTTTCTGCTGATGCTGCCGATTTCCAGTGTGACCGGGCAAACGCTCCCCTGGATTGATGCATTTTTTACGGCGACTTCGGCAACCTGTGTGACCGGGCTAGTGGTCGTGGACACGGGCACTTATTTCTCCACGTTCGGACAGGTGGTCATCATGCTGCTGATTCAGGTGGGGGGGCTGGGGTTCATGACGATGGCCACATTATTCTCCTTAGTGTTCAAACGTAAAATCTCGCTGAAGGACCGGCTGCTGCTTCAGGAGGCGATGAACCAGAACACGATGGAAGGCATCGTCCGGCTAATTCGCAAAGTTCTGTTGTACTCGCTGATTATCGAGTCCGGCGCCGCCCTCGTTTTCGCGATTCGCTGGGCTTTCGATATGCCGCTCGGACGGGCGATTTATTACGGAATTTTCCATGGCGTCTCCATGTTCAACAACGCCGGGTTCGATCTGTTCGGGGAATACCGGAGCCTCACCCAGTACGTTAACGACCCGATCGTCAACTTCGTGGCGATGTTTCTGATCGTATCGGGAGGGATCGGCTTTATTGTGCTGTCGGACTTGATCGAGTTTCGAAGCCGCCGCAAATTCTCACTGCATACCAAAGTCGTGCTCTCGATGACCGGCGCTTTGATCGTGATCGGGGCTGTGGTGATATTCGTGTTCGAATTTACCAACCCGAGAACGCTCGAGCCGTTGGGGTGGGGAGGGAAGTTCTGGGCCTCCTTCTTCCAGTCGGTGACGCCGAGAACGGCGGGGGCCAATACGCTGGATATCGGCGCGCTGCGGCAGGCCACCCAGTTTTTTATCATTATTCTCATGTTTATCGGCGCGTCTCCGAGTTCGACGGGGGGCGGCATCAAGACGACGACGTTCACGATTCTTGTGGGCGCGGTGATCTCCATGATCCGCGGTCGTTCGGATCTCGTGCTGTTCCGGTATCGGCTGGCCCAAGAGCGTATTTTTAAGGCCGTGACGATCACGATGCTGGCGCTGTTTCTGGTCATCGCGGTGGCCATGGTGTTGTCTACCACGGAGGACGCGAGCTTTCTGAGCATCCTGTTTGAGACGACTTCGGCATTCAGCACGGTAGGTCTGACGATGGGCCTGACCGGAAAACTTACCGTCCTGGGTAAGATTCTCATCAGTTTTACGATGTTCGCCGGTCGGCTCGGACCGCTGACCTTGGCTTATGCACTGGGGCCGAAGAAGGGTAAAGAACTATACAGACACCCTGAAGGCAAAATGATTATCGGATAAGGGGAAAGAAAAGATGAAGACACAGCAGTTTGTCGTGATCGGATTGGGACGCTTCGGCTCCAGTCTGGCGCTGGAGCTGATGGAACTCGGGTACGAGGTATTGGGCATAGACCGGAATGAAGACGTCGTCGAAGAATGGAGCCATCTGTTGACGCATGCCGTGGTTGCCGACGCCACCGATGAGGAAGTGTTGAAATCCCTCGGCGTACGCAACTTTGACTGCGGGATCGTCGCCATTGGCAACGACATTCAGATGAGTATATTGAGCGCGATTCTTCTGAAGGATCTTGGCATCAAAACGGTCGTAGCCAAAGCAATTTCGGTATTGCACGGCCGGGCCTTGGAAAAACTGGGGGTGGACCGGGTGATTTTTCCGGAGCGCGATATGGGGATTCGCGTAGCCCATCAACTTGTGACCCCCAACCTGCTCGATTATCTCGAGCTGTCCAAGGAGTTCAGCATCGTGGAATTGAAAGTGCCCGAGTGTCTGAATGGAAAAAATGTGGGCGAGTTGAATCCGCGTGCTAAGTTCGGCTGCAGCATCGTGGCGATCCACCGGGAAAGCGGCATCATCATCGCCCCGACGGCGATGGATTATTTGGCCGCCGGCGATATTATGGTCATTATCGGTGCCAACAAGAACATCGAGGAATTCGAAGCTGTCATTAACGACTAATTCCTTTTTTATAAGGTACAGAGATTACGCATAATCTGGAGTGTGAATTGGCATGGAATCGGCGGCGACGGAAGCGATCCGGCATTTTCTTATCTTAGTCATAGTTGTAATCAGTATAGGGATGGCGGCGGGGAAGCTGGCCTCCCTGCTCAAGCTGCCCGACGTCGCCGTGTTTATCGCGGCCGGTATGCTCATGGGGCCCGGTTTCGGTTTGATTCACGAATCCAGCGGCTCGCTGATCAATCAGCTTATTTTGACGGTCGGTTCCGTGCTGATCTTGTTCGATGGCGGGAGAAATCTGAATCTGGGCGGACTGCGAAAGGTTTGGATCACTCTGACTATGCTGAGCGTACCGGGTGTGCTGATTTCCGTCCTTGTCGTCGGCCTGGGCGTTCACGTTCTGTTCGGCGTCGATTGGACCCTCGCCTTCTTGGCGGCGGCGGTCATCGCCTCCACGGATCCGGCTTCGATCATCCCCGTGTTCAAGCAGGTCAAGATCAAGGAGCGCGTGCGGGAAACGGTGGAGAGCGAGTCAGCCTTTAATGATGCGACGGGCTCGATCGTCACGTTTGCTTTGCTGGCCGCGGCCGCAGGAACCGGCACTCTGGATTTTGCCGGGATGGCCGGGGCGTTTCTAACGACCTCACTCGGCGGGATCGCCGTCGGACTGGTGGTCTCCGGTGTGCTGACTTTTTTTACGGCACATGTGAAATATGGCCTTGTCAGGGAGTACACGACGATCGTAATGATCGTCTGCGCCTTGTCCAGCTACCTTGTAGCCGACCTTTTGCATGTCAGCGGATTTATGGCTACATTTGTCGCCGGGTTGATCTGGGGGAACTCCGAACTGTTCCGCTTATCCATGAGCGATAAACAGCTGGAGGTCGGGTCATTTGCCGAAAATACGACCGTCATGATGCGTATGCTAATTTTCGTACTGCTGGGGAGTCAGGTTGATTTCGGAACGCTCGGCCATTATTTCTGGCCAAGCCTCGGGGCCGTTCTGGTGCTCATGTTTGTGGCCCGGCCGCTAACGGTGCTGCTCTGTGCCCTGCCGGATCGGGGCGTACGATGGAGTTGGCGGGAGCTGCTGTTTATGTGCTGGGTCCGCGAGACCGGCGTCATTCCGGCCGCGCTGTCCGGGATGATCGTCGGCATGGGGTTGCCGCATGCCGGAATTATATCGGCGATAACGTTCATGGCGATCGTCCTGACCATCGTCGTTCAAGCCAGCACGACCGCATGGGTGGCGCGAAAGCTGGGATTGGAGGTCCGGGAGGAAGCCGCGGCCATACCGTACTCGACTCGGGGGTAGCCGGAAGGATGCGAACCGGGCCCCGAAGGGCTAAAACAGGGGGGATGAGCGTTTGCTCAGCAATTACCCGGAGCCTTCCCCGTTATATACCAAATCGTATTTAGCCCACGGTGATTAAGGAGCCTAGCGTACTTCCAACACTTTTAACTCCAAAAAGATGCAAATGTGCAGGAATTTCGGCCGATCCCCGAGGGGATTGCGAAAAAAGATGCAAATCTGCAGGAATTTTTAGCGATTTTAGAGAGACGAGCCGATTCCGCCGAAAATTCCTGCAGAATCGCAGGTATTTTGAAATTTTGACTCCGAACAAGAAAAAAACATGCATATTTGCAGGAATTCTAAGTTATCAAGGTTGTCTGACGGGGGACCAGCCCCGCAGGCTTCCTATCGGCCATGCTTGCTTTCTTCGGCTTTTCTCCCGCTCCGTTAATCTCTCGGCTTATCCACGCAAAGCCGCACATCAAGTGGTCACGCCCCACAGCGCACGCCATACAGCCTATGCCACAACCCACACGACACAACGCACGCCATACAGCGCACCCATACAGCCCACGCACACATCGCACGCCATACAGCGCACGCACACAGCGCACGCCACACAGCACTCACGCATGCGACTACAAGGCGAGGGTTTCCACGACGCTTTCTTTGATCTTCGAAATCCACTCTTGCGTTTCCATGCTTAGCTCGGATTTGTCGCCGTATACCAGGCAGGTTTCCCGCCGGGTCTGGTCCAATTCTTTCATTTGAAGCGAGACGAGCCCGTTATCCTGCAGCATCTGCTTGCGGAGATACGATTTGGGCAGCAACGCCGCGGCCTTGCAGGTAGGCAGCAGCCGGACGATCGCTTCGAACGAGTCGATTTCCATGCGGATGTCGGGGATGATCCCGTAGCGGCCGAACAAATCGTCGATCAGTTTCCGGTACCAGGTCCCCTTCGAAAAGACGATCATGGACCGTCCGTTCAGATCCTCCATGCCGGGGTGGCGGTTTTCGGCCAATTCGTGTCCCCGGGGGACGACGAGCTCCAGATGATCCTGAAACAGCGGGATGCAGCGGAGGCCCGCTTCGCTGATGGAGGAGGCGACCACGCCCAAATCGACCTTGCGGTCGCGGATGTGAGCCACAATCTCATGCGTCTTGCCGGTTACAAGCTTAAGCTCGATGTCGGGAAACTTCTCCATCAGGGCTTTGACGAGCGGCGGAAGCGTCGTTTGGATGGTCGTCAGACTCGCCCCGAGCGTAACGACGCTGCGTTCGGAAGCCTTGAAGCGGGAGACGGACCGGAGGAAATTTTGATGTCGCTGACGCTGCTCCAGGGCATAGATGTATGCCTCGTGCCCGACGCGGGTCAACTCGAGCCGTTTTCCTTTTCGCGTAAACAAGGATACGCCCCATTCTTCCTCCAGTTTGGTGATTTTTCGGGACAGGGCGGGCTGAGACAAATTCAGCAGTTTGGACGCTTTGTTCAGGCTGGATTGTTCGACGACCGTTGTGAAAACCAGCAAATCTTCCAGCATTGCCGCTTTCCTCCTCTTATGCGAAAAAGTTATAACAATTAATAAGTATATTGCAATTCCATTATAAGATAAAAAGGAGTAACATGAAAAGTGACACAAGTTGTTCACATGTTACTTTTGTAACAAGGGGAATCGGCTGCAATAACGTGTAATTTATCATATACGTCCAGCAGTCGAAGCATGACGAAATTGAATGAGAATTGAGGAACGTTGGAAACGGGAAAGGGGTATATGGACTTATGAAAGGGTTTTATTCCAGAAAACTGCACTCGCTTCTGGGTGTCATTCCGCTCGGCTTTTTTATTCTGGAACACATGCTGACGAACTTTTCCGCCGTAGAGGGCGGGCCGCAAGGGTTTAAGGATTCGGTCGCTTTCTTGAACGGCTTGCCGCTGGTGATCGTATTGGAAACCTTCGGGATTTGGCTTCCCCTTCTGTATCACGGGGTGTACGGCATGTACATCGCGTTTCAGGCGAAGCCGAACAACAAGCGGTTCCCGAATGAACGGAACCTGCGCTACCTGCTTCAGCGGGTGACGGGGGTTATCGTGTTTGTCTTCGTGATTTGGCATCTGTACGAAACCCGGGTTCAGGTGGCGCTCGGCAATGTGACACACGAGGAACTGGGCGGCGTCATGCATCATATTTTGACCACCCCGGTGTTTTTCGTACTGTATTTGATCGGCGTCATCGCCTCGGCATTCCATTTCGCGAACGGATTGTGGTCGTTCATGGTCAGCTGGGGAATTACGGTCGGACCGCGGGCACAGCGGGTCTCCTCCTATATCTGCATGGGGTTGTTCGTCATCACGGCCGTGTTGTTCACCTGGTCGATGTTTGCGTTCCGCGGGTCGGAGTTCCAGGCTGAAGGCACCGCGCTGCTGGAAACGTTCAGAATCTTGATCGGCTAAAAAAATCACGCTATACACTACGTTTAGGAGTTGAAATAGAGATGGCTAAACAAAGCATCATTATCGTCGGCGGCGGTCTGGCGGGGCTCATGGCCACGATCAAGGCGGCCGAAGCCGGAGTACAGGTTCAACTGTTCTCGCTCGTTCCGGTCAAAAGATCCCACTCCGTTTGCGCCCAAGGCGGGATTAACGGAGCCGTCAACACCAAAGGCGAAGGCGACTCCCCTTGGGAGCACTTCGACGATACGGTCTACGGGGGCGATTTTCTCGCCAACCAGCCGCCGGTCAAAGCGATGTGCGAGGCGGCCCCGGGCATCATCCACCTCATGGACCGCATGGGAGTCATGTTTAACCGGACGCCGGAGGGTCTGCTGGACTTCCGCCGTTTCGGAGGAACGAAGCATCACCGGACCGCGTTCGCGGGAGCGACGACGGGGCAGCAGCTCCTATACGCGCTGGACGAACAGGTACGGCGCTATGAAGCCGAAGGTCTCGTGACCAAGTACGAGAACTGGGAGTTCTTGTCCGCGGTGCTGGACGACGAAGGAGCTTGCCGCGGCATTTGCGCCCAAAACCTGCGCTCCATGGAAGTCGTCACGTTCGCTTCCGACGCGGTGATTTTGGCGACGGGCGGCCCCGGGATCATTTTCGGCAAAACGACCAACTCGGTTATCAATACGGGAACGGCGGCCAGCGCCGTATACCAACAGGGCGTCCATTACGCGAACGGCGAGTTTATCCAAATTCACCCGACGGCGATTCCGGGGGACGACAAGCTCCGGCTGATGTCCGAATCCGCGCGCGGGGAAGGCGGCCGAATCTGGACGTACAAGGACGGGAAGCCTTGGTACTTCCTCGAGGAAAAATACCCGGCTTACGGCAATCTGGTGCCGCGCGATATCGCCACGCGGGAAATTTTCCACGTGTGCGTCGATATGAAGCTGGGGATCAACGGGGAGAACATGGTATATCTCGACCTTTCCCACAAAGACCCGAAGGAGCTGGACGTGAAGCTCGGCGGCATCATTGAAATCTATGAAAAATTCATGGGCGACGATCCGCGCAAAATTCCGATGAAAATTTTCCCGGCGGTCCATTATTCCATGGGCGGCATGTGGGTGGATTATAACCAGATGACCAACATTCCCGGCCTGTTTGCGGCGGGGGAATGCGAGTATCAGTACCACGGGGCGAACCGGCTCGGCGCCAACTCCCTGGTGTCCGCCATTTACGGCGGGATGGTGGCCGGACCGAAGGCGGTGGAATACATCCGCGGCCTGAAGAAGTCGGCGGAAGACATCAATCCGGCGGTTTACGACCGCTACCGCAAACAACAGGAGGAGAAGTACGAGGGGCTGCTGGCCATGAACGGCACGGAGAATCCGTACGTGCTTCACAAAGAGCTTGGCGAGTGGATGACCGACAATATGACGGTGGTCCGCTACAATAGCAAACTGGAAGCGACGATCGGCAAAATCAAGGAACTGAAGCAGCGTTACAAAAACATCAACATCAACGATACGTCCCGTTGGAACAATACCGGCGCCTCATTTACCCGTCAGCTGTGGAACATGCTGGAGCTGGCCGAAGCGATGACGCTGGGGGCGCTGCTGCGCAACGAAAGCCGCGGCGCGCACTACAAGCCGGATTTCCCGACGCGGAATGACGAGGAGTTTCTCAAGACGACCAAGGCGGCTTGGACGCCGGACGGACCGCAGATTTCCTATGAAGAAGTGGACGTCTCGCTGATTCCGCCGCGGATTCGCGATTACTCGAAGGATAAATAGGAGGGGAGAAACCATGGCTACAGCGGAACCGAAATTAACAGCGAAAAGAGTCAAGTTCATCATTACACGCCAGGATGACCCGAACTCCGCATCTTATACGGAAGAATTCGAACTGGATTACCGTCCCGGCATGAACGTGATCAGCGCTTTGATGGAAATTCAGCGGAACCCGGTCAACGTGAAGGGAGAATCGACCGCTCCCGTCTGCTGGGAGTCCAACTGTCTGGAAGAAGTGTGCGGAGCCTGCTCCATGGTGATCAACGGCAAGCCGCGGCAGGCATGCGCCGCGCTGGTCGACAACCTGGAGCAGCCGATCCGGGTCGAACCGATGCGGACCTTCCCGGTCGTTCGCGACCTGGTCATTGACCGTAGCCGGATGTTCAATGCGCTGAAGCGCGTGAAGGCCTGGATTCCCATCGACGGCACGTACGATCTGGGGCCGGGGCCGCGTATGGCGGAGAAGAAACGCCAGTGGGCTTACGAGCTGTCCAAGTGCATGACCTGCGGGGTCTGCCTGGAGGCGTGCCCGAACGTCAACGAGAAGACCGATTTTATCGGCCCGGCCGCGATTTCCCAGGTGCGCTTGTTCAACGCGCACCCAACCGGCGAAATGAACGCCGAGGAACGGCTGGAGGCGCTGATGGAGGACGGGGGCATCGAAGGCTGCGGCAACTCGCAGAACTGCGTACGCGCTTGTCCGAAGGGCATCCCGTTGACGACCTCCATCGCCGAAATGAACAAAGCGACGACCAAGCATATGTTCAAACGTTGGTTGGGCGTGTAGTTATTATATTTAAAGCAGTCTCTCAAGCAGATTCTCTGACAGTGCAGGGAATCTGCTTTTTTAATATTTTTGAAAGCTCAAACAAATTTTATATTGATATGCGGGAAATATGATTTTGAAGCCATTCAATACCTTATTGCACTGGCAATTGACCTTAAGGTTCAATAGAGACTTGGATAGGAATATCTTCTGTTTTTTTACTTCACTGGGGTTTCGCTGGCTTCGGTAGCCAAGGCAGAGTTACTTATTCTTTTGACGTATTTTCCGACGTTTCGGGTTGACCTTCCAACTGAAGGATGACACGCACATTGGGATGGATATTGTGTTAATCAGCGGTAAAATGCTCGGTTTTCTACTCTGGCTACTACTTGTCAGGAGCCAGATTTCCAGAAGACTTTACCCTAAGAATAGGATGCTCGATCAGGGTAAGAATGGCATGGGCTTGTAGCGGTAGTAACCTTGACAACCCACCCGAACTAAATCAACAGCCAGATAAGGTCAGGTAGTTTGCGAAATAGTTTTGGTTTCTCAACGACATCTCTTCTCTCGGATTATTTTTGGTTAGTGGATATGGTAGATTCATAGATGTGAAAATATTGAGAGAGCGTCTTACATTTATAGATACCTTCTTAGTGGGGGAGATTTAATTGTTCTTTTCAAAAACATTCAATGTAGTTAATCTTTCAGAAACAGTAAATTGAAAATTTAAATTATTTTTTTACAAATAGAAAATATTTACTTACGAGGAGTTACATGGTATTCTATAATTGAAAACGTTACCGAAAATGATACCGGTAATGTTTTCGATGATATATCTATATAACTATTAAAAAGGGGGGCATTCTATGGTTTTTTAAAGTAGAGTCATAAAAAGTCTTATACTATTACTTATTTTTAGAGGAGGTATATATTATGAAAAAAAGCAAATTATTTATTTCAGCCTTAATAACTGTAATTTTTGTTTGCTCGATGGGGACAGCAGCATTTGCATCTAATTCTGATTACTCTACTCCTAAGATAGCAGCGGCAACAAGTAGTTCTTCATATATTCAATCTAAAGAAGTTTATAGCAAAATAACAGGTGAATTAATAGGTTATGTAGACCTGACATATACAAAGTTTACAAATGCTAGCGGTCGACCACAATTTGATGTTGTACAAGCTTCAGTTGTTTTTACACGTGATTATTATCGTGGTAATTGCGAAATTACTAAAGCCACCGGGGATGTTGTAGTTGTTAAAGTAAACTATAATAACCTAGGCATTGATGTCGGATACCAAACTTACTCATTCCTACCATGAGCTTGTATAATATATTTTTAAAAAGAACTCCTGTAATTGCTGTAATTTGGTCAAGCCCCAATTTAGTAGACACTGAAAAAAACACCTAGGCTATAAACTGACGCCGGTACTCTACCAGCGTCAGTTTATTTAATTCATGCTGTGGTCGTCGTTGGTTATAAAATTGTATATATACTTCGATTCGGCTTTGTGCTTCAGAAGACCTTCGGATATCATAAGATTAGAGCGCTTCCGTCTTGAGATGCGAGAAGAAGCTCTCCATTGAGGCGTTATTTAGACAATTTTCTTGACGAGACATGCTGATTTGGGCGCCAACCTTTGGCCGCGTGTCGTGGTATGCATGAGACGTGTACTGGAATCCCTGGTCACTGTGAACGACGAGTCCGTCACATCTTTATGTTTGGCAAAAGTCTTTGCGAATGTCTGCAGAACAAGTTCATTGTCATTACGCTCACCGAACTGGTAAGCGAAAATTTCATTATTGAATAAAGTCTTTTACGGCAGAAAGATATAGCCAGCGCTTGCCTACCCGATATTGAGTTTTAAAGTCGCGTTTTAGGAGATTCTCAGCCACACGCTCTTCAGCCTTATACTGCATGTTAAACCGGCTTCTCCGGCGAATTCTAGCTAGAAGTCCGAGAGTTTGCATAGACGCATCACCTTCTTGTGGTTCATCGACACGCCCTCATCCTGCCATACAAACAGCTGAAGCTGACGGTAGACGTATTTCCCCTTGTAGCGGTTGTAAACCTTGTTGATGAGTCCCAAGGCCTCAAAAGCTTGTAACGTTCCTATTCCCCCCCTGCTTCCTGATTTTTAAACATTTTTAGCATATTAAAAATCCTCGAATTATGATATTATTTTATATTTCATTTAAAAACCTTACTCTATATAGATCCTCTTGTCTTCAGTTACCGGTATTGATATATTTTTAGAAGACAGATTACGGAGTAAGGGAAGATCGGATATGGCTTCAATGACAATTATCGATATCGCGAAGATGTGTGGGGTTGGCGTGACGACGGTTTCCCGGGCCATAAATAATCATCCCGATATCAGCGAAGAGACGAAAGCGATGATTATGAAGGTCATCAAAGAGAATCATTACGTTCCGAACAACAGCGCCCGGAATTTGAAGCGTTCCGCTTCCAAGACGATCGCCGTGCTGATCAAGGGGATTACCAACCCTTTTTTCAACCGGATGATTCAGGTGTTTGAGAAAGAAATTCAGCGCAAGAAGTACTCTTTCATCCTTCAACGGGTAGACGAAAACCAGGATGAGATCGATGTGGCGATTGAGTTGGAGAAGGAGAAGCGGTTAAAAGGGATCGTCTTTCTCGGCGGTAATTTTTCGCATGCGAAGGAGAAGCTGGAGCAGTTGACGGTTCCTTTCGTGCTGAGCACGATTGGTATGGCCGCGGAGTACGATCCGCACGAATATTCCTCCGTTTCGGTCGATGACTTCAAAGAAAGCTATAAGATGGTGGATTATCTGTGCAAGCTGGGACACCGGCAAATCGCCATCCTTACGGCGTCCATGGATGACGTGAGCATCGGAAAACTCCGGTATGAAGGATACAAGAAGGCGTTGGAGGATCACGGTCTGCAAGTGAATGACAAGCTGGTGTTTTCTATGAAAGAAGACATCGAAAGCTATTCCATGGAGAACGGTTACGTCGTTACCAAGGAACTGCTTGCCTCCGGGGAGGATTTCACCGCGCTGTTTGCCGTGTCGGACAGCTTGGCCGTGGGCGCCTGCAAGGCGATCTTCGAGAGCGGCAAATCGGTTCCCGGTGATTATTCGGTAGCCGGCTTCGACGGGCTGGATATCGCCTATTACTATAATCCGTCGATCACCACGATCCGCCAGCCGGTCGAAGAAATCGCCGAAGAGACGATCAAAATCCTGTTCGATCTGATCCATAAAAAGACGACGCATGCCCATAAAACCTTCCCTGCGGAGCTGGTTGTCAGGGAGTCCACGGTTCCACTTTTCCGCTGATTCCGCTGAAAAAGCCCCTTGTCTACCGGAGCAAATCCGAGGGACGGGGGTTTTTGTGATGATCATCTCCTTTGCTCCTCTTACACCGTGTAGTTCCTGCAGATCTGCAGGTATTTAAGCCGGTTCACGAGCGTATGCGAAAAAAGATGCAAATCTGCAGGTTTTTCTAGCGATTTTAGAGAAACAAGCCGGTTTCGCCGAAAATTCCTGCAGATTTGGTTACTACTTAGGACTTCCTGCTTAAGTGCGGGAAGTTTTTTTTTCTATAAAAAAGGGTTTATAACTCTTTTGTCAAAAAGGTAAGTTAATCCAATTCATGAGAGGAGCGTCACCCATGCATCTATCCCCTGAACAAGTCCATGCCATATGCAAGGGCGACCCCGAAATTATCACTGCCTTTAACGCCTTGCTGCAGGTGATCGATCAGCAGGCCAAACGTATTGTAGAGTTGGAGCAACGCGTTCAGGAACTTGAACGTCAACTCGGTCAAAATAGCAACAACAGCAGTAAGCCGCCTTCTAGCGATGGGTTCCGTAAAACCAACAATCTCCGGCAATCCGGTGGAAAAAAAGGGGCACCCAAAGGTCATCCCGGGCAGACGCTGCGTATGGTGGCACAACCGGATGAAATCCAGATTCATCCGCATGCGATCTGCACTTTCTGCCATACGTCTCTGGCAGACATCCCTGCTCAAAGGTATGAAGCCCGGCAAGTCTTCGATCTACCTCCTGTCAAATGGAGCGTCACCGAACATCGGGCCGAAACGAAGTGCTGTCCGTCCTGCAGGGCCACAAGTACAGCTGCTTTTCCTGAGCGAGTAAAGGCCCCTGTGCAGTACGGTGATACGCTACGGGCCTGGACCAGCTATTTGAGTGTCTACCAATTGCTGCCTTTGGAACGCATTGCTCAGCTTTTCGAAGATTTGACAGATCACGGTCCGAGTGAGGCTACGCTGCTCTCGCACCTCCAGCAGATGTATACCTCCTTAACTACGCCTGAGCAACAAATCCAACAGCACCTGCTCCGGAGCCCGCTCATCCATGCGGATGAGACCGGGTTTCGCGTTAACGGAAGCGGGGTCTGGATGCATACGGCGAGCAATGGCAGCTTCACACACCTCACCGTTCACAGTAGCCGCGGTACCCAAGGAATGGCGGCGGGAGGGATCCTGCCCGCCTATAAAGGTACGGTTGTCCATGATTGCTATGGTCCGTACTTCAACCCAAAGTCGTTTTCGTTCCGCCACGTTCTGTGCAATGCGCATCTCCTTCGGGAATGTCAGGGCATTACCGAGAACGATAAGCACCAATGGTCGGGGGAAATGAAAACATTGCTGCAAGAAAGTTGGAGCCTGGTGTGCGCCTCCCGCGAATCCGGCAAGCCTCTCCCGGAACTGGTGGTCCAGGAAATCGAGCAGCACTATGACGATATTCTTTTTCGTGGCAGAGAAGAATGGAGTAAGAACGTCGTTGCCAGGAAAAAGGGCGTACGCGGCAGACAAGCCAAAGGAAAGGCCGGGAATTTAGCAGAGCGGTTTGAGAAATGGAAATCTGCTATCCTCGCCTTTCTTCGAGATGCCCACGTACCGTTTGACAATAACCAAGCCGAGCGAGATATTCGTATGGTCAAGGTGAAGACTAAAATTTCTGGAGCATTCCGCACCGAAGCCGGCGCAGAACATTTCGCCCGTATTCGCGGAGTCATCTCTACCCTCCTCAAACAAAAACGCCCTATCCTGGAATCGCTCTCTTCCGCTCTTCAGGGCCGTCTCCAATTCTAAACTGCTACCTAAGTAGTAACCAGATTTGCAGGTATTTTTAAATTTTTGTTCCGAACGAGAAAAAAACATGCAGATTTGCAGGAATTTTATGTTTTCAAATTAGTCCTGTCCTATTTATCCTGAAAAAAAGGAGATAGGTCACCAACAAATAGGTGGAGGATGGTCATGAGCGAACAAGTAGAAATCATGAAAGTTGAGGGATTGGACGAACCCAAGAGGGGACAATTGGCCGAACTGCTGATCTCCGTCGTGGCGGACGGCGCGTCCGTGGGCTTTCTGGCACCTTTAAGCCGGGAGGAAGCTTTGGATTATTGGGATCATGTCCTGGGTCCCGATGTGCTGCTCTGGGCTGCGGCGATCAACGGAAAGGTAGTAGGGACCGTTCAACTGCATCTGGCGATGAAGGCAAACGGGGCCCACCGCGCGGAAGTGGCTAAACTGATGGTGCACCCCGGTTACAGGAAGAAGGGGATCGGCCGCCGGTTGATGGAGCGAGTGGAGCGGGCCGCGCTCGAAGAGCGGAGAAGCTTGCTCATCCTGGATACGAGGGAAGGCGACCCGTCCAATCTGCTCTATCAATCGCTGGGATATCGGGCGGCCGGGCGGATTCCGGGGTATGCGCGCTCCTCGGACGGCCGGTTGGAGGCTACGGTTTTTTACTATAAGCAGCTGTAAAAAACTTATTATAGGTTTACTCATCAGGCTGTTGTCTTAGGTCAATTAGATGGAATTCCTCCCGTTAATTTGGTGCCTATGCCGCTGCCGAAGCGAATTAGCTGGAAATTCTACCGCTAATTCGCCGGAAATGGGAGACTTCGGCACTGGGACCGCGAATTAGCTGGAACTTTTCCAGCTAAATTCAACCGGGAGGATAAGAGTGCTTCATTAACGGGAGGTTTTCCCGTTAATGAAGCGGCTCTTCCCGCAAAGGCCGACGCTATCCCGCAAAGGCCTGAGGAATTCACCCTCCATAAGCCGGTGCTGCCAACCTTAGAGCACGAGCGCGCCCACCGCACCGCCCACCATTCCGATAAAGACGACGGCGGCGAAGACGAACAGGAGCACTTTTCGCGGAAAGTCGCGGGCCACCATCAACAGGGAAGGCAGGCTGATGGTCGGCAGCGTCAACAGCAGGGCGGCCATCGGGCCGGCACCGAGTCCCATAGCGGCAAACGACTGGATGATCGGAATTTCCGCCGCGGTCGGAATCACGAACAGGGTACCGACGAAGGCGAAGACAATGATGGCGAGGAGCCCGCCGCCCAGAGCGACCGGGAACATCGTGTGCTGAAAAGCGCCGAGCAGCAGCACGGAGATCAAATAAGCCGGGACGACGTTAAGGATCATCAGGCCCAGGCTCTTGAGCCAGCGGATGCCGAACGGCAGCTTCGCCGTCTCTTCGTCTTCGACCGGTAGCTGGGCTTTTTCCGCCAGCTTGTCGGGTGCGGTTTTGGAGTCGGCCAACCGGTTTGCCAAATAGCTGACCCCGAACGTCAGGATCAATCCGAAACCTACCCGGAGCAGCGTGAATTTCCAGGACAGCACGAAGGTCATGAAGACCAGGGTTGCCGGATTCAGCACCGGATTGCCGATCCAGAAGGCGAGGCTCGCGCCGATCGAGACGTTGCGGCGGCGCAGGCCGCAGGCGACCGGAGCGGCGCAGCAGCTGCACATCATCCCGGGCAGGGAAGCGGCTCCGCCCAGCAGCGTGCTTTTAAAGTTCGCTTTGCCCAGAACTTTGTACAGCCATTGGGCCGGAAGCAGAACCTGGACGAGAGATCCGAGCAGAATGCCCAGGACCGCGGCTTTCCAGACCGATTTAAAATAAGCGGCGGCATAGTCGACGGCGGCTCCCCAGGAAGGGGCGGCGGCCGCATCGGACCCGAGTATCGAGGAGCCGATCGTATGCTGGGTCGCGGCTTTAAAGGCTTTTTCGTAATAGGGCCACCATTTGACATAACTTAGACCGGCGATGGCAATGATGACAAACAGGGCGATGAAGAGCCACATTTTTCCCCGGCTTGCAGGGTGCGGATGTTGTGCGTTTGATCGTGATGTAGTT
Source organism: Paenibacillus faecis (assembly GCF_008084145.1). Taxonomy (GTDB): domain Bacteria; phylum Bacillota; class Bacilli; order Paenibacillales; family Paenibacillaceae; genus Fontibacillus; species Fontibacillus faecis. The sequence goes on from NZ_VSDO01000005.1 coordinate 509,757, forward strand.
GACATGGATGTTACCTCCACAATTCGACATTTCCAGAAACGCATTCTAGTATATCACAAACGCCCGGAGAAGTCGGGGGCATTGCTTTCCCGGGATTAGAGGAGTAGGCTTTATAAGGTATGGAGCAAAACCTTTATCATTTTTCACGGAAGGAATGTGATTTATATATGGCAGCATCCGATGCAATCAAACTGACGTCTTTATCCAGCAAGGGAGGGTGCGGCTGCAAGATCGGTCCCGCCGATTTGTCCCAGGTGCTGCGAAGCCTGCCCGCCTCCGTTCCGAATCCCGATTTGCTCGTCGGTCTGGACACGAGCGATGATGCGGGCGTCTACCGTTTGACCGACGAAATGGCGCTCGTTCAAACGGTGGATTTCTTTACGCCGATCGTGGACGACCCGTATGCGTTCGGTCAAATCGCTGCCGCAAATGCGATCAGCGACATTTACGCCATGGGTGGGAAGCCGCTGACGGTGCTTAATATCGTAGCTTTTCCCATTTCCACCCTGGATAAAAGCATCCTGGCGGACATTCTGCGAGGGGCCGCGGATAAAGTGAACGAAGCGGGAGCCACGTTGGTCGGAGGCCATTCCATCGACGATAAGGAGCCGAAGTTCGGCCTTGCCGTGACCGGGCTGGTCCATCCCGATAAAGTCAGAACCAACGCCGGCGCCAAACCGGGCGACCGGTTGATTTTGACCAAGCCGATCGGGGTCGGTATTATGACGACATCGATTAAAAAGGACGCGCTCACGCCGGAAGAGATCGAACGGGTAACCCGTGTCATGGCCACACTGAACAAAACGGCCGCCGAAACGATGCAGGCCTATGACGTGCATGCCTGCACGGATGTCACCGGGTTCGGGCTGATGGGGCATGCTCTGGAAATGGCCAAGGGGAGCGGCGTCGGCGTAAAGATTCGGCACAAGGATGTGCCCGTCCTGCCGCGCGTTCGCGAATTGGCCGAACAAGGCTTCGTTCCGGGCGGAACGAAGAACAATTTTGCCCATGTGGAGAAAGACATTGATTTTCCGGCGGAGCTGGATCAGATCGGACGCTATATTTTATGCGATGCGGTGACTTCGGGAGGATTGCTGATTGCCGTCGCTGCCCCGCAGGCGGACGAATTGCTTCAATCGCTTATTTCGGCGGGGGTCGAAGCCAGTCTGATCGGCGAAACGACGGAAGCCCATCCGGGCCGCATCGTGGTCGAATAAAGGAGATAACCCCATGTTTCAGGATATCAGCATCGAAGAATTGGCAGAGCAGAGGGAGAAGGGGCTTGTACTGATCGATGTCCGTTCTCCGTCCGAGTATGCGGAGTCGACGATTCCGGGCAGCTTGAACATCCCGTTTTTTGACGACAAGGAACGGGCGGAAATCGGCACGCTCTACAAGCAGGTCAGCGTGGACGCCGCCCAGGAACGCGGGCTTGAGATCATTTCGGCCAAGCTGCCGGGATTTATTAAACAATTCGCCGCGGTCCCCGGGAAAAAAGCGGTATTCTGCTGGCGGGGCGGGATGCGCAGCCGGACGACGGCGACGCTGCTCTCCCTGATGAACATTCACTCTTACCGGCTGACCGGCGGTTATCGCGCCTACCGGCAATGGGTGGTCGCCATGCTGGAGAGCATGTCTTACGAGCCTCCGGCCTATGTCATCCACGGGCATACCGGCAACGGTAAGACCGCTTTACTAAGATTGTTGAAGGAGAGGGGCTATCCGGTCATCGACCTCGAAAGATTGGCAGGGCACCGCGGTTCGGTATTCGGTGAGATCGGGCTGCGCGCGCACAACCAAAAGACGTTCGATGCTCTGCTGCTGGACGAATTGATCGAGACCGCCAGCGCGCCTTATGTCTTGATGGAGGCGGAAAGCAAGCGGATCGGGAAGGTCGTGATCCCCGAACTGGTCATGGCCAAAAAAGAACAAAGCACGCATATCCGCATCGAACTTCCGATCGAGGCGAGGGTTCAAAATATCCTGAAAGACTATGAGCCTTGGAAGCATCCCGAATCCTGCCTCAAAGCTTTTGACAAAATCGCCTCCCGGATCCATCGCCCCGTTGCGGTGGAGATCGGCGAATGTTTGAAGAACGGCGGTTACGATCGAGCGGTGGAACTGCTGCTCTTGTACTATTATGATCCGCGCTACGCCTACACGGAAGAACAGTACGAAGGAGCCGAGTTCATTACCGTTCAAGCGCAAAGTGTGGATGAAGCGGCGGCGGCTGTTGAACGGTTGCTGCAGCAAAGGGGAAACCGATAAGATCGTCTTGAAAAGGAGACCGGGCATGGAGCCAGCCGGTCTCCTTTTTTTGCAAATTTTGAGGATAATTATGGCAATCCCAAATGAACCCCGCTACAATAAGAAGAAAGTATGGGATCTAGAAAGGTTGGGATTTCGTGTCAAAGAAAAAGGCTGACCGCTACAAGTTTGCCTCCAGGGCGTCATTCGCCGGAATGATAGCGATTTCAATGGCGATGCCTGCGGGATGGGCAGGAGCGGAGGGAGCTGGGACAAGACCGCACGTCCATTCGTTTGCTGCAGCGAAAGCTGAAGCGGGTACCTCGGAAGGGATCTCCCTGGATCACCTGTCCGACGAGATGAAGCTGAAGATCGCCTCCGGGGAAATACCGATGCCGGGTACGGAGACGCCGGACCCCGCGCTGGCCAAGTTCTCGAAAGAGCAGGCCGTGGCCAAAATCAAGGAGCTTTTTCCGGATTTAAAAAACGCTGAAGCCGAGCGGATCGAACTAGGTATCACAAACGTCTATCCTCGTCCGGCCAATCAAATGGTTTGGAACATTAGCTGGAGCTTCCGGAACGGTAACACTTATCATGGATTCGACTCGCAGGTGGACGCGATGACGGGAGATTTGATCAGTACATATCTCTCGATCCCGGGCGATGAGAACGAGACGTACTATCCTCCCAAGCTGACGCGGGAAGAGGCGCTGGAGCAAGCCAAAGCGTTTATTGCCAAGGCGGCGCCCTCCCTTTCGCTGCAGGATCTGAAGGCCGGGGATACCGATGTATGGGGGCGGACGGCCACCTTGTTTGGCCCGGTGGAATACAATTTTCATTTTAATGTGCTGCATCAAGGAATTCCTACTTCATCCGAATACGTCTATATCGCCATCGATGGCAATGGTCGTGTGACTTCGTTCTCGAAATCATCGGATCGCCCGGTATACCCGGAAGCCGCGGCCACGATCAAGCAGACGGAGGCGGAACAGCTGTTCAAGAACCAACTGAATGTGGAGCTGACTTATAGTCCCGTCTATAGAAACTCGGAAATCACGGACTGGGTGCTGGCCTGGAAGCCGACCGAGCTTTCTTCTTATCCGTTGGATGCCGTCACCGGAAAGCGTTTCGATTACCAGGGGGAAGACGTTTCGGAGGCTCCCCGGGGATATACGCCGATTCCAGCCGGAAAGAAACGGTTTGTGCCGAACAACACGGGAAAAGAGCTGACCGCCGACGAAGCGGTAAAAGTGGTGAAGCAGGCGGTCAAGATTCCGGAAGGGCGAACGCTATCCTACTCCAGACTGGATACGGATTATATGAATCCCGAGCGGAAGATTTGGCGGCTTACATGGGACGGACAGGACGGAAAGTACAACCTTAACACGCCTCCGGCACAGACCAGCGCGGAAGTCGACGCGTCAACCGGACAATTGCTTGAATTCCAGATGGAACAATACGGTGTTCAAACCGACGGAACGACGGCGGCCTCCATAGCGGCGCAAGTGCCCACCCTTTCGAAGGAAGCGGCGAAGCGGAGAGCTTTTGAACTGGTGAATCAACTGGTACCCCGGGCCGACATCGATTATAAGCTGGTGGAACAGGAGGGCGAAGACCACCTTACGGAAAATAAATCGGGATATCGCTACTCTTTCAGACGTTTTATTAAAGATATCCCGGTAAATAACCGTGAACTGACGTTAACTTTAGATCTGAACGGAGACCTGCAGTATTTTGGCATAGGCCGTGAGCCGGGCTTGGATAAGTTGAACGGGGATCCGGCGACCAAGATAGCGAAGGAAGAGGCGCTTAAGATATTCCGGGATCAATATGGTGCAAAGCTGCAGTATATGCAGACCGGCGGTCATTATGTGGATAATTCCTATGTAAAAGAAAAGATCCGGTTGGCTTATGTGGCCGAATTCAAAGACCCGGCAAAGAACGGCCAAGTTTTGGATGCAACGAGCGGGCGGTGGATTACGTTATATGAGAATGGGGACGGTACCGGACCTCAGACGGAGCCTACCGATCTGAAAGGCCATCGGGCGGAAAAAGATTTATCCGTGCTGCTTCAATATCGCCTCATCTCTCCGGATTTGAACGGACAGATCAAGCCGGATGAAGAGATCACGGCCGGAGAGTGGTTGACGATGATGGCGAAGGCGGTTAATCCGTATGCGGAGAATTATGGCCTCGACTCGCCCGCTTCGTCGAAGGCGGTTTCCGTAGTTCTCGCCGACAGCCCGTATTATAACGGAGTGGTGTATGCCGCGGAACGGAAGTGGATTAACCCCGAGGAGGCCTTCCAAGCCGAAGCGAAGCTGACGCGGGAGCAGTTGGCCGTTATGCTGGCCTCGATGGTCAAGTATAACAAGATGGCTTCGTTTTTGACGGAAGACGAGAGCCTGAATTCCTTGTCCGATAAGGAAGAAGTCAAGCATAAGGGCGAGGTCGCCTTGTCCATGAAGCTAGGGTTGCTGCAGGGGCAAAACGGACGGTTTAACCCGGCCGGCAAAGTGACCCGGGCCGAAGCAGCGTCGGTGATCATGACCTTGGTAAAGCTGCAGGGCAAGATAGACCAATCCGTGCGGTAAACCGCAGGTTAGTGGCGCCGAGCTGATATGCGGTAAAGTGCAGCTTAGTGGGACCGAGCCGGTGTGCGCTAAAATACAGGTTAGTGGGTTCGAGCCGGTATGCGGAACGAAAGATCAGGTTTAGGGGAGGGGTCCGTGAGGATCCCTCCTCTTTGTACGGGGACCCGGTCGTTGAGAATGGGAGCCGAGCGCCGATTGGCTGGTTCCGAGTACCGATCCCTATGCGGCCGGGAGATTTTTCCGTAAAGGGATCAGAACCAGAAACCCGGCCAGGAAGCACAGCCCTGCGGCTCCATACCAAGCCTCCAAAGGAAAGGCTTTTTTCAGCAGCCCGGACAGGCTCATGCCGAGCAGCATCGTCCCCGTCATAAGCGGTGTACGAATACCGGTAACTCTCCCGATTAAAGCGGAGTCCGTATGCTGCATGACGAGCGTCTGGTTTCCGATAAGAATCGCAGGCTGCAGCAAGGCCACGAACCCTTGGGTCAGCATGGTCAACCACAGGACGGGGGAGAGGCCGGTTGTCGCGATGCCAATGGCATTACACAAGAGACCGATCCGCAGCATGCGAAGAGGGGGAATTTTGGCGGATAAAGCAAAGGCAGCCATGCCGCCGGCGATTTCCCCCAGTCCATACGGGACACTGAGCCATTGGATATTCTGGGCGGGCAAGCCGAGCTTCTCCGTCACGAGAAAAATACCGAGCGGAGAGATTAGGCCAACTCCGAATCCGACCGCGGCAAAGGTGAAGGAAAGCCGTTTTAGGATAGGGTTCTCCCATACGTACCGGAACCCTTCGCCGATTTCCCTTAAGAAAGAAGCGGGCAAGGCTGCGGATTGGGCTTCCGAATGCGGATCAGGCGGAATGCGCAGCAAAGCGGCCGCGGAGCCAAGGAATGCCGTAAAGACGATGATCAGTGTGATTTCAATGCCGAAATGTCCGTATACCCAGGTTCCCAGAATAGGTCCGACAACCATAAACACGGCAAACAAAGCCTGCAGCAGAGACATGCATGGGGCGGCCTCCGTTTCCGATAAATGCTGCTTAAACAGCTTCATGCCGGCCGGTTGAGCGAACTGTGACAGAATTGAAGAGCCCAGTAGGCTAAGCAAAACGGCCAAAAAGGAGTTCGATTGAAGCATCAGGAAGACGAAAATGACCGATAAGGCGCTCAGCACTTCACACCAAACCATGGTTTTTTTGGGACGCCAGCGGTCAGCAAATACCCCGCCGATCAACGAGAATAGCAAGATCGGGCCATACTCGGCTACAGAGACCAGCGATACAGCCAAGGCATCGCCGTCCGTATCTTCCATAACGAAAAGAAGTACGGCGAAATTTCGAATCCATATCCCCAACTGCGAGAACAGACTGGATCCGATAACCGCACGAACATACCGGCTCCGGAACAGCTTTAACGGGTTGTTTTTTACCATGTAGAACGGCCTCCTCAGTTTTATTTTTTCTGGATCAGCGTAAGCTCTAACCCGAGGAGAGGGTCAAGGGGGGCCGGAAATTTTAAAGTGTTGACTCTTACCTTAGGGCAGGGGCTAAGCTGGGGAGCGAAAGGAGTGAGGCGAGATGCGTCTTTCTGTAAAAGAGGTTTCTGAACTGGCAAAGGTCACGGTAAAAACGCTGCATCACTATCACAAAATCGGCTTGCTGGCCCCGGCGGAAGTCACGGAGGCAGGTTACCGCTTATACGGTGACGGGGAATTGGAGCGGCTTCAGCAAATTTTGTTTTATCGGGAGTTGGACTTTCCTCTGGAGCAAATCAAGGAGCTGCTTGCGGGGCGAACCGATCGGGGAACTATTTTGAAGGAGCAAAAGGAACTACTGTTGCGGAAGCGGAGGAAACTGGGTGCCATCCTTGAGACCTTGGAACAATCGATCGCTGCGGCGGAACGGGGCGAGCCGATGGACGGGCGGGAGATGTTTCGCGGTTTTGACAACGAAGCGGCTTGGGCCGAAGCGCTGGAAGAGCAAAACCGGCATTTAAAAGAAAGCTATGGCGTCGATTTGTTGGACTCGGAGCGGATCGATGTTCCGACGCTAAACGAGCAGGCGGCGGAAGCGGCGGATTTCATGGCCCGGATGGCCGAAGCGCTGAGGGATGGGATTAAGCATAATGATGAAGAGGTTGGACAACTGATTCGCCGTCATTTAAACTTCCTGGAGCGGCATGGCCATCCCGCCCGGATCGAGGATTTTGTGGAGCAGACCCGGTTTTTCCGGGAGGACGACTTTCACCGGCGCATGCTGGAAGGACAGCAAACCGGCCTGGCTTATTATCTGGCCGCCGCTGCGGAATCGCTGATGGGGGCAGCTGAATAGACGAGATGGAGAGCGGAGTGACTCCGGCCGGAGAAGGGAGATATTCCTGCTGCTAGCAGGCTTCGAAAGGGTAGGGAAGAGCAGAGTGAGGTTAGGGCAGAACAGAGCGAGAGTACGGCAGGGCAAAGCAGGGCGGAGCAGGGCAGGGCAGAGCAGGGCAGAGCAGGGCAGGGCAGAGCGAGAGCAGGGCAGGGCGGAGCGAGAGCGAGGGCAGGGTAGGGCAGAGCGAGAGTTCCATAGTAAAAATCAGCGCGCAGCTCTACCATGTTCGCCGGGGCCTGTCCGGGCTCAGGCCGAATTTCTAACGGAAGCTATAGCAGCTATTTCGTCCAATGAGACCGAATTAGAATTCTAACGGAAGCAGTAGCCGCTATTTGGGCAAAATGAGGTCATTTTGACGGGGATGAGCCCAAATAGGCGCTACTATGTCCGTTAGAATTTCAAAAAGGCCAATATTCGCGAAATAGCGGCTATTATTTCCGTTAGCGCGGTTAGCAGGCTTCGTAAAGGGCAGGGCAAGGCAAGGGCAGAGCAGAGCGAGAGCGAGAGTTCCATAGTAAAAATCAGCGCGCAGCTCTACCATGTTCCGCCGGGGCCTGTCTGGGCTCAGGTTGAATTTCTAACGGAAGCTATAGCCGCTATTTCGTCCAAAAAGGCCGAATTAGAATTCTAACGGAAGCAGTAGCCGCTATTTCGGCAAAATGAGGTCATTTTGGCGGGAAAGAGCCCAAATAGGCGCTACTATGTCCGTTAGAATTTCAAAAAGGCGAATATTCGCGAAATAGCGGCTATTATTTCCGTTAGCGCGGTTAGCAGGCTTCGTAAAGGGCAGGGCAAGGCAAGGGCAGAGCAGAGCAGAGCGAGAGTCCCATCGTAAAAAGCAGCACGCAGCTCTACCATGTTCGCCGGGGCCAGTCCGGGCTCAGGCCGAATTTCTAACGGAAGCTATAGCAGCTATTTCGTCCAATGAGACCGAATTAGAATTCTAACGGAAGCAGTAGCCGCTATTTGGGCAAAATGAGGTCATTTTGCGGGAAAGAGCCCAAATAGGCGCTAGTATGTCCGTTAGAATTTCGAAAAGGCGAATATTCGCGAAATAGCAGCTATTATTTCCGTTAGCGCGTCATCAGCCCGCTACTATCGGGATGTTGTTTCCTTCCGTTAGCGCGTCATCAACCCGCTTCGATCGGGATGGTGCTTTCTTCCGTTAGCGCGCCGTCAGCCCGCTTCTATCAGGATGAAGCTTCCTTCCGCTGGACGGTGGCATAACGGGCCGACAGTTTATTTTTGTGCGACTGAAAAATGTCTTCCAGCGGGATATCGTACTTATTGGCGATCACGATTAGGTTGCCCAGTACGTCGCCCAGCTCTTCGGTTAATTCCTGCTTGTTGTGCTCATACGTTCCCGGGGGCTCGTCCGGTCGATCCCTGCCGATTTCCAAGGCTCGGATGGCCCGGGCGACTTCCCCGGTTTCCTCCGCCAGAAAGCCGATCCTTATAAAAATGTCCAACTCGGACCAGCCTCTGGATTCATAGTAGTCTTTCACCCATTCTTGAAATGAGGTAACGTCCATTTAAGTTTTCCTCCGATCCTGGTGCTGTCTTGAAAAAGCTAGCCTTGTGTTTCCGCTCATAAGCGTAACACAGGACCGGGGGAACAGGGGAGTTTACATTTTATAATAGATAAGGGGGTCTTATATTTATGAACGATAGTTACTCCATTCCCGACCTTTTGAGAAGAATCATCGAGTGGGAGCGCCGTATGGTACCTGAGGTTCCCTATCTTGAAAAGCCGACGGGGCTGTTTCTCGGATTTCGCGAAAATGAAAACGGAGGCTACGCTTGTTCCCCGGCCGACTCGATCCTGTTCGCCAACACGGGGATGGATGGGGTCCACTATTCGCTGTTAACGGATTTCGGAAAGGCGGCGGATTTGGAACAAGCTCCGGTCATTCGCGTAGCTCCTATGGATTTCGGGAACTGCGTAAACCTTGTTGCCGGGAATCTCAGCGACTTTTTCTCCCTACTCTTCTATGGTCACGAGGGATTATTGTTTAATGAATTTCGCTCGGAACAGGAATATGCCCGGTATCGGGTGGGGGAAGAGGAGGACCAGACCACGGCGTATTTTGATCACCGCAAATGGAGAGAACAAAAAAAGCGGGTCAGCGAGGCGGCGATCGATCAATTTCAATTCGAGCCTATTGAACATCCTTTTCGCTATATTCAAACCTTGCGGGCTGAGCGCGAAAAATCCATAGTGCTTCCCACAAAAGACGGGTTAGGCATCCTGCCGCGTTCGGAAGAGGAGATGGGGGAAACTTATTCGGCACACCCGTGGTCCGGGAAGGAGATTCCGTGGAACGCTCCGGACGAAATCAAGGATTTTATCGCGCGGGCGGATGTGGTGCCGTTTCTGGCATTTGTGCGGGATTTTCAAGCGGAATTCAATACGGCTACAGAGGCGCTCCGGATGATCTGCCGCAAGCTGGAAACGATCGGGCTGCACCAAGACGCGGCTCGGCTGCTGCACTGCATGTGATACTATGTTTCGGTTTCAATGTTCCCCTGCTGCACGGCATGTCCATCCTATGTTACGTTTACATGTTCCCCTGCTGTACGGCATGTAATCCTATCTTTCGGTTTTCATGTCCCCCTGCTGTACGGCATGTAATACTACCTTTCGATATCTTGCCTTTTCACTCGCCAAAAGGGATGTTCAACCCTCTGATCCGTTATAGTTAGAGGTATAAGAGGAGGCGATCGCGAAATGAGTGGCCTATCCATTAAATATTTTGATTATGGTCAGGAACAGATCGATTATTTGACGCAGGCGGACCCGGATTTGGGGGAGGCGATAGCCAGAATCGGCCGCCCGGAGCGGCCCGTCATTCCTGACTTGTTTACGGCGCTTGTACACGCCGTTATCGGCCAGTTGGTTTCGACGAAGGCGGTGAATACGATTTGGGGACGCATGCAGGAGAGGTTTGGCGAGATCTCGCCGGGTAGCCTGGCGTCCCGTTCGGCGGATGAGATCCAGGGCTGCGGCATGACGATGAAAAAAGCGCTGTGCATTTGGGAAATCGCCCGAAAGGCGGCGGAAGGCGAACTGGATTTCAGCGGCTTGTCCCGGCTTGGGGATGAAGACATCATCACGGAGTTAATGCGGTTAAAAGGGGTTGGCCGCTGGACGGCGGAGATGCTGCTCCTGCACAGTCTGGAGCGGCCGGATGTCGTCAGTTGGGGAGACCTGGCGATTCGCCGGGGGATGATGAGGCTGTATGGGCTGTCCGCCTTGACGAAAGCCCAGTTCGACGCCTATCGTGCCAGGTATTCGCCCTATGGCTCCGTCGCCTCCATTTATTTGTGGGAGCTGTCGGTCTAGCCTACCGTTCGGTCGAGACTCTCGGTGCCCCTCGCGTTTCCCTCGCTCCCCTTCCGCTCCAGTTCCAGCAGCCGGGCTTTCATCTCGAGTCCTCCGCGATAACCGGTTAGGGTCCCGTTTTTGCCCACGACACGGTGGCAGGGCACGGTGATGAGCACCGGATTGGCGCCGATGGCCGACCCGACCGCACGGACGGAAGACGGCCTGCCGATGAGCGCAGCGATATCGGAATACGACGAGGTTTGCCCGTAAGGGATTTGAAGCAGCGCGGCCCAGACCGCCGATTGAAACGCCGTCCCCCGTAAATCGAAAGGTAGGGTAAAGCGGCTAAGGCTTCCTTGAAAATAGGCGGTGAGCTCCGCGGCGTAAGGCCGTAGCCGTGCTTCGTCCCGGATCAGGGCGGCGCGAGGGAATCTGCGGTTGATCCCGTCGACGAGCTCTTGAAAATCCGCCCCTTGCGATCCTACATAACAGAGTCCTTGCTCCGTGGCCGCGAGATAAAGGCTCCAGTTCTCGAAGCGATAATGCATCCAGTAGATGGACAGAGTAGGTTTCGTCTTCATTTTATAAGCCTCCTTGAGCCGGAGAAACCGGCGATTGGCGAAAGCCGGCCGGTGTAAGGCCGGTGTTTTTTTTGAACAGCGTGATGAAATAAGGTGTATTCGGCAGACCTACCCGGCGGCCGACGTCCGAAACCGGCAGGTCCGTACCCAACAGCAGCCGCTTGGCCCGTTCCACACGTACAGCCTGGATATATTCCAGCGGCGTGATCCCTTTTACCCGTTTAAAAGTCCGGTGCAGATGATAAGGACTCCCGTGGCACAATTCGGCCAGCGAATGGAGATTCAAAGCTTCATGGGGGTGCTCGTCGATGTATTCCGTGACGACCGCCACCCACTCCTCGTCGGGCAGCCGGCTGCCGGTGGGTTTGCATCGTTTGCACGGGCGATACCCCGCGGACATCGCCTCATCCGGACTGGCGAAGATCGAGATGTTCTCCTTTTTGGGCGGCCGGGACTTGCAGGAAGGACGGCAGAATATCCCCGTCGTTTTGACCGCGTAGTAGAATTGCCCGTCGCTCGCGGCGTCGTTCCCGATGATGGCTTGCCAGCGTTCTTGCGTAATCTCGCTCATTTTCGTTCACCCCTCTGGACCTCATTATACCTCGATCCGCGTGCGTATGTACGCGCTTTGGGATAGAATAGCAAGATAACGAAACATTGGCGATTCTCGCGGAAAGCGAATAAAACGGGAGGGGGAAGGGTAATTTTTACTTGATTCTTTCTGCGCAAAGGTTTCGATGTTAAATGAACTGGAGGACCGAGGCGATGAGACGAAATAACATTCAGGTTCCTTACGGCTATGAGCCGCCTGTGAAGGAGCGGAAAGGCACGTTGATCTTTTACGACGCTTTCGAGCGGACGACGGCGGAAGATTTGGAGAGGGCCGCGACGGTTGCCAGGCAAAAGGCGTTTGAGCGCCTGGTGCTCTACCCGCTTCATGAGGAGACCGTCAGAAGAATGACGAAGGACGCGGTGCGTTCGTTCTACAAGCGGGAGGACGAGCTCCATGACTGGAAACGCGGGCAGGACAACGCAGATATTTCCATTGAAGGCTGGGAGGGCAAACGGAAGAAATACACGCCGATCGACTCGGCGCTGAGGTATTTGACCGAAAAGTATCCTTCCCCTTATTTTTTGTACCTCACGCCGGAGATGGGGAACCAATTTGCGTCGTTTTCCTCCTTTGAGGAATGGATCGTTAAAATCCGTCTGTTATTAACGGAAGAACCGAAGGCCCTGCATCCCAGGCTGGAAAAATACCGTCACCGCTGGGGCCTTGCTTCCGAGGAAGCGAAGGTGCCGCCGCGGAACGGAACGGAGGGGACATCCCCTTCCGGGGAATAAGGAGAGGAGGATACGCTACGCTATGAGACCTGACTGGAAATCCAGGCCTGCCGTTCTCATTTTTCTCGCCGTCATCCTGACCCTTGGCGGCTGCTCGAATCGAGGGACTTCCGAACCGGCGAAGAATGGAGCGGGAACGGTTCCGCAGCGCGCCGACTTCGCCGGACCGGGACATTCCGACGCGACGTCTCCCCAGCCGAATCCTCAGAATCCGTCGGAGTCCCAAGATCCGTCGGCCCCGGAGTCAGGCTCGGCCGATCCCGCCGAGGAACTGCTGAACCGATTGACCACGGCGGAAAAAATCGGCCAACTGATCCTCGTCGGCATGGAAGGGACGACACCGAGCGAGCAGACCCGGAAATTTATCGAAGACGCTCATGTCGGAGGTTTTATTTTTTACAAGGACAACATCAAAACGAGCCGCCAATCCCTGGCCCTGTTCAACCGGCTTAAGCAAGACAATGCCGCCAACCCGGTTCCCCTGTTCTTGAGCGTGGATGAGGAGGGCGGACGGGTATCCCGGATGCCCGGCGATTTCAGCGACATTCCGTCCGCCGCGGCCATCGGAGGAACGGGGCGAGTGGAAGCGGCGGAAGCTTTGTATCGCCTGATCGGGAAGGAAATGGCCGGCTTCGGCCTGAATATGGATTTCGCCCCGGTACTCGATATTCATAGCAACCCCGATAATCCGGTGATCGGGGACCGCTCCTTCGGAAACACGGCCAAAAGGGTCGGCGGAATGGGGATCGCCGCTATGAACGGATTAAAGGCGGAAGGCGTGATCCCCGTCGTCAAACATTTCCCCGGTCACGGCGACACCTCGGTGGACTCCCATCTTGGCCTGCCGGTGCTCTCGCATGATCTGAACAGACTGCGTCAATTGGAGCTTCTTCCTTTTCAGGATGCGATCCGCGAGGGGGCCGACGTCGTGATGATCGCACATTTGCTGCTGCCGAAACTGGACCCGAAAGCCCCGGCCTCCTTCTCCGAGGCGATCATTCATGACCTGCTGCGTAAGGAGCTGGATTTTCAAGGCGTGGTCATTTCCGATGATTTGACGATGGGGGCGATTACCCAGCATTACAAAATCGAAGAAGCGGCGGTGCGCTTTATCCGGGCCGGCGGAAATATCGCCCTGGTCGGGCATGATCCGGCCAAGCAGGAGGCTGTAATTCAGGCGATAACACGGGCGGTCGAACAGGGGGAGATCAGCGGGGAAATGCTCGATGAACGGGTTTATCCCATCTTACAGCTGAAAATAAAATACGGCTTGACCGACAAACCGGCACAGGGGGCGGATCAGAAAGCGATAAACGCGGGTATTGCCGACGTTCTGAAAACGTACGAGATCCGTTGACGATATCCCTTTATACCGCTTAAGAGGGGTGATGCTGGTACCGGGCCAAATTGACGAGCCCATCCTCCGTCACCTCGACCCCTTCCCCCTCCAGAAACATTTTTTGCAGAAAAAAACCTTCCTCTTCGCGAATCGCAATTTCTCCCCGGGCATTGACGACCCGGTGCCAAGGCAGACCGTGTTTGCCGCTCATCGAGTGCAGGATCCGAACGACCTGCCGGGCGGCTCTTGGACTCCCCGCGGCACCGGCGACCTGACCGTAAGTCATGACTTTACCCGCCGGAATGGCGGAAATGATTTCAATTACTTGTGCGGTAAAAGGTTGCATTCCGATACTCCTTCCATTTATGGTGATAGAACATGGATCTGACGATAGAAATGAGGGAAATTATGAAATCTATTTTACACTCGGAGCGATTGTTAATGAAAGTGCTGGATGAAGCGGCCGCGGCGGATGTTCTGGACTATGTCGTACGCAACCGTGAATTCCTGAGGCCTTGGGAGCGGGAGAAGGAGGAAGCGTACTTTACGTTGGATGTTCAAAAAAGACTGTTGGCCAACGAACGGCTCCAACATGAACAAGAGAATTTATACAAACTTTGGATCTTTCGGAAGGACCGGCCGGAGCGGATCATCGGTTCCGTGGCGCTCAGCAATATAGTGCGGGGCGCTTTTCTGTCCTGCCATCTCGGATACAGGCTGGATGGGGAGGAGCAAGGGAAGGGCTTTATGACGGAAGCGGTCGAGGCCGTCGTCCAGTACGCCTTCCAAGAATTAGGATTGCACCGCATCGAGGCGAACATCATGCCGAGGAACGCGGCCTCGCTCCGCGTGGTCGAGAAACTGGGGTTCTATCACGAAGGGTTGGCCTTGAAATATTTGAACATCCATGGAAAATGGGAGGATCACATTCATATGGTGCTGCGGAACGAGGCCATGGAATAGGAACGATGTATTTTGGGAGAGGGGAAAGCATCCTGACATGAGAGAGGAACCACAAATCAAGTTTCGCCAAGTCACCGAAGCCGACGCCGAGGCCTATCTGGAGCTTCGCCGTCGTCTGGACCGGGAAACTGAGTTTATGCTGCTCCAGCCTGACGAGCGCGTCACCACGCTGGAGCAGGAGAGAAACCGACTGGTTTCGCTGTTGGAGCAGGGAACCTCGATGATCTTTGCGGCCGAGGCGGAAGGGCGATGGATCGGCTATTTGGGTGCGTTCGGATCGAATTACAAGCGGAACAAACACACGGTAAGCCTGGTGCTAGGCATTCTGCAGTCCTACTCGGGAAGAGGTGTGGGGGCCAGGCTGTTCGCCGAGTTGAATGATTGGGCGGCGGAACGGGGGATACATCGGCTGGAGCTTACGGTGATGGCCCACAATGAGGCGGCGATCGCCTTGTACAAAAAATGCGGATTTGAAGTCGAGGGCATTCGAAAGCACGCGATACGGCTCGGAGACCGGTATATCGACGAGTTCTACATGGCCAAGCTGCTCCCTCTTTAGCCGTAACTTTCGGCCTTGCCCGGACGTATATAGGCTGTAAATAAGCTATGGACGTTTAAAAAAGGCTGACTAGGGAGGAAGCGACTTTGCAACATCCGTTACGACAATTGGGTTACCCGGAAAAAGGGATATTATATGCGATTCTCGTCGCTGCCACTATAATCGGCATGAAATACGTGATTGAGGTGAGACTGCCGGATGGAGGTAGACCGCCCTATCTTTTCCTGGTCTGGAATACGTTCCTGGCTTGGATCCCGGCGGGGCTTGCGATTCTGCTGGATTTGGCCAGCCTGATGCGCCGGAGCGTGTTGAAGAGTGCGATGGTGTTGTTCATCGGGCTGTTATGGCTGTTCTTTTATCCCAATGCGGCCTACATGGTAACCGATCTGCTCCATCCGTTTGCCCGTTTTCCCATTTCCGGGGCAGGGCGGTTCTGGTCGGATATACTGTTCTGGGATCATTTGTATACCGTTCTCTTTACGGCGCTGCTCGGTCTGGCCCTGGGAACTGTCTCGCTGGCTTCCGTTCACGGACTGGTTCGCCGCTGGCTCGGAAGCGCTGCGGGTTGGATTTTCGCGGTATCGGTCCTGCTGCTCAGCAGCTTCGGGATTTATCTCGGCCGGTTTATCCGCTTTAACAGCTGGGATATTTGGCATCGCCCGATCTATATCCTTAGGGAAATGGCCGTCTATTTTATGGATCCGGGCCATTTACGGCATGCTTTGGCTTTTTGCAAATGGATGTTTCTTCTCACGGCGTTCAGTTACGCAGTTGCCTACTTTCTTGGCGCTTTCCGTCTTAGGCGGCTCTCGGGTCCGGTCCCGGAACAAAAATAAAATCCAGCGGGAAGCTCGATTTTCCCCTCCCCTGTTTGGGTAATGATAGTTATTCAGGTTCCCAAACGCCGTCTAGGGGAGGGGATTCGTTTGCAATCCTGGGTGCTTTGGCTCAATGCGGTTGGTCTGATCGGCTTGTCCCTGCTCTTTTATCTGCTCGACAAAAAATTGTCCAGCCGGGTAATCTTGTTGGCACCGATTCTCGTTTACGTCGCCGTCTCGCTGGAGGATTTGCTCGGCCTCGTTGATTTCGGAGCGGTTTTTCAATCGGAGGCCATATTAAGGGCCGTGATCCTTCTGTTTGTCTTAGGATCCGTTATTTTCTATCTTCTCTTTATTTTTCATGAGATAGCGGACTCGGCGGTAAAGCGCGAGGTCAGTCTCAAGTCCGCCGTGATTCGGATCAGCATTGCCGCCATGAGCTGCATTGTTTTTTTTACGGTCGTGTATACTTCGATATACAAGCTGTTTAAAGGGGCGAGCTTTGCGGGGGATCATTTGGGGGAAGATACCTTGTCCCAATTGATTACGTTCTTCTATTTCAGCGTGGCGACATTTACGACGGTAGGGTACGGAGATATCCAACCGATGGATAATACGTCGAGGCTGATTGTGGTGATGGAGATTTTTTTCAGCTTTATTACGGTCGCCTACGCGCTATCGATGATCGGGGTATTTCGCCAAATCTTTAACAAGGAGATGGGGGGAGACGCCTCGAAATCGATGAGTAATGAAAAGGAACTCGAGGAAGATGCCGGGGCATCCCCCGAATAATCCGGAGAGGAGAGGGTCGGTTTGGAACTGCGAAATCGCTTGAGGGAACGGTTTCCGGTGTTGGTAAGTGAACGGCTGCGACTAAGGAGAATCGAAAAGGAGGACACGGAAACGCTGTTTGCTTGTGTCAATGACCCGTCGGTACGGCGCCATACGTCCTTTCAAAAGGGAACATTGCTGTTTCCCGATCGTTTGTTTCGGTATTTTGACGACACTTATCAAAGTTTGCGCGATCTTCACTTCGGGATAGAAATCAAGGAGGGGACGGGGCTGATTGGCATCTGCTCCTTGCAGTTTTGGGATCGGGAGGCCGGCAGGGCCCGGTTGGGCTATCTGCTGGCTCCGAGCTGCTGGAACCGGGGGTTCGCCACCGAAGCGGCCCGGTCCGTGGTGGAATTCGGATTCGACATCCTGCAATTAAGCCGAATCGAGGCGCGATGCAGCATTCATAACCCGGCATCGGAAAAGGTGCTGCGCAAATGCGGGTTTACGCCGGTCAAGCTTGCGGGCGAGCGGCTTCAATCCGGTTCGGATTATGGCGGCGGGCCGGGGAACGAGATCCATTCCTTTTATTTAAGCAAGCCGGCGAGCATTTGTTACACAAATGAAATATACCTGTGATCAATCTCTAATAGAGAGAGGGTACACTTATTACATGACCCCCTTTTGAATATATTTGTCTCTTGGAATCCGGCGAGTAGCGTACGGGTTCCCTTTTTTTTGCCCGCAATTTCCCCTACAGGGGGACGGGCATTCTCTGTTTGTTTTTGTAATATACCCATTCGGTAAACCCGATTTCCTTCAAACGCTTGGCCACATCCTCCCATTCATCGGCGACGCGCTTCGGCGTGTGGGCATCGGACCCGAACGTGACATCCACGCCGAAAAATAAGGCGCGCTCCAATATTTCATCGGAAGGATACCAGCCACCGGACAGTTTGGTTTTGCCGGACGTATTAATTTCGATCGCGACCTTGTTGTCGGCAATAACCCGCAGGGTTTCGTCGATCGCCGCCGCTGCCGGAATATCGGAGAAAGCGGGATAGTTTCCTTTCATCGCATCGATATGGCCTAAAATTTGGAACATGCCACTGCGGGCCGAATCCCGAATCAGCGCGTAGTAGGCTTCTTTATCCGCAATACGCTGCTGTTCATTCAGGCCTTTCCAACGTCGTTTGTTGAAGATGCTGACCTCTTTCACGCTATGGACGGACCCGATAATGTAGTCGAAAGGATACTGGGAGAGAATCTTACGGTAAACCTCGGCATGAGCCGGAAAATAATCGGATTCGATCCCGAGCAGGACATCGATCTTCCCGGCGTATTCCTCTTTCAGTTTCAGCACTTCATTGACATAATTGGCGAATTCCGCCTTGGCCATGGCGATGTGCGGAAGAGGGTGCTCTTCGGGGTCACCGAAGTAAGGCGTATGGTCGCTGATTCCGATCACCGCGAGACCGGCGGCGATTCCGGCTTCCACATAGTCGCGGATGTTGCCGTCGGCGTGGCCGCAGCGAAAATGATGGGTGTGCAAATCGAACTTCATGCAGTTGGCTCCTTCCTGGTTAACCTTCTGGCTGGATTTTATTCGGAACTGATAAAGCGGTTTTCCGGCATGCCTTTCAAGTCTCCGAGAAATTGCTGCATGGCGGAATTGACGTACCTGCTGGATTTGTAAATGACGCCCACCGGATGCGTGACTTCGAGTTCCGGGATGCGTACGACCTTTAAGGAGCCTTGGCGCAGCTCTCTCAGGATGGACTGCTTCGATATAATAGCCGCCCCGAGATTGATCTCCACCATCCGTTTCACTTCCTCGCTGCTGGAAAGCTCCATGACGATATGCGGCTCGATGTTATGCGATCGGAAAACTTCGTCCACGAAGCGGCGTCCGACCGTATCGGGGGACAGCATGATCAAAGGTACTTCTCGCAGCGATTCGAGCGTGGGAATGGGTTTACCGGCCAAGGGGTGGAGTGGGGAGACGACGAGCTCAAACGTATCGTAATACAGCACCGTGGATAGCACCTGCGGGTTGTTTTCGATTAAATAGCCGATCCCGATATCGACCAG
This sequence comes from Paenibacillus faecis, assembly GCF_008084145.1. Lineage (GTDB taxonomy): Bacteria > Bacillota > Bacilli > Paenibacillales > Paenibacillaceae > Fontibacillus > Fontibacillus faecis. The sequence continues at coordinate 528,769 of NZ_VSDO01000005.1, forward strand.
GCCTTGTTCCACATTTTGATAAATCAAACTGGAGGGCATCGATTGAATCGTTGTTTTGATCAGGGGAAACTGGTCTTGAAAATAAGACAGGATACGCGGCAAAATTTGAATGGCGATGGAGGTCGTTGTACCCAGGACGATATGTCCTTGTGGCGTATGCTCCAGATCGGTCAATTTCTGCTTCAGCTCTTCGACAATATCCAGTATTTGCTCCGCTTTCTCCAGAAATACTTGCCCCCGGTCCGTTAAGGTCACCGGCTGAGTTCGGTCGACCAGCACCGTGCGGAATTCATCCTCCAGGCTTTTGATCTGGGCGGAAACGGCGGGCTGCGTCAAATTCAACAGTTCTCCGGCCTTTCGAAAACTTTTGGTCTTCGAAATGGTGATCAGCGTTTCCAATTGACTGATATTCACCCGAATCCTCCTTTCCTCCGAAATCTCGTATTCATTAATTATAGAGGATTTTTTTAGGCTAAATCAATGACACGGATATGACAACCCCTCGGAAGGTTTTCAGGATATAAGACTTACTTGGCGGAGACCGCTCGATTTTTAATGACTTATACCTAGGAATAAAGTATAATAAATTCCAAACTTGTTCGGGACTTTTGTATCGGTTTATTAAACTTCTATGCGAAAAGGGGCGTAATAGTGAAAGCGGAAGTAATCAATCCTTTTCTGGAATCGGCTCGTACCGTAATTCAGCAGGTCGTTCAGGTTTCTCCTTCGACGGGAAGTTTGGGAGTCAAGGAAATCCAGCCGGTGGAAGATCATATTTGGATTCAAATCGACATGACGGGACATTTTAGCGGGATGGTGATTTTCGGCCTGCAGGAAGAGGTGGCTCTCCGCATTGTCTCGGCGATGATGGGCGGGTTCGTGCTGACGGAAATGGACGAAATGGGCCGCAGCGCCATCTCCGAATTGGGCAATATGATCAGCGGCAATGCCAGCACGATTTTGTCCAATCAGGGCTATGTCGTGGATATTACACCGCCGAAGGTGATCCAAAGCGAAGGCGGCCAAGCCGCTCCCCGCAAGGCGCTTTGCATTCCGCTCGTCATGGACGGAATCGGCGAATTGGATATTCAGGTCATGATCTCCTAAAATAGAGGAAACTGATCTGAAGGGAAGGGTAGCATGTCGCTTAACAATAAAGTAATCGTCGTCACGGGCGCGTCCAGCGGCATCGGGGCTTTAGCCGCGCGCATGCTGTCGGAACAGGGAGCCACGCTGGTGCTCGCCGCCAGGTCGGCGGATAAGTTGAAGGAAATCCGGAACGGGATGATGGGGCCCAGCAAGATCGTGGAACTCGATGTCGGCGACGACGAATCCGTCGCAGCGGGTTTCAAGGAGATCTACGCGGAGTTCGGGCGGGTTGACTGCCTCGTCAACAACGCGGGTTACGGGAAATTTACCGCCTTTGATGAAATGCCGCTTCATGAGTTTGAAGCGATGATGAACGTGAATTATATGGGAATGGTCCGCTGCACGAAGGCGGTTCTGCCGCGGATGAAAGAGGCCCGATCCGGCCGGATCGTGAATATCGCCTCCATAGCGGGCAAGATCGGAACGGCGAAATCCACGGCTTATACGGCCACGAAGCATGCCGTACTGGGCTTCAGCAGCGCGCTCCGTCAGGAGGTCCGCCCCTATGGCATCACCGTGTCCACGATCAACCCGGGTCCGATCGATACGCCGTTCTTCTCGTTGGCCGACCCGGAGGGGCATTACGTCAACAATGTCAAATGGTTTATGATGAAGCCCGAACGGGTGGCGAAGGCGCTGGTCCACGCGGTTCGCACCGGTACGACGGAAATCAATCTTCCGTGGACCGCGGGGGTCGGCGCGAAATTTTATCAAGTATTTCCCCGTCTGGCCGATCGTCTCAGTTATCGCATGCTGAATAAGAAATAAGATGAACACCGACTTCCCGCAGTCGGTGTTTTTTTGTTGGCCCGAGCGAAATAGCCGCTCAAAAGGTGATTGCCCAGGGCTGTCCTTCCTTTGAAAAAAGAAACCATCTGGCCAAGGCCGTAAACTGTCCAGCGGGAGGCACGACACATAGAGCAGAACGGCCTTTGGGGGGGCGGCGGGTGCTTTAAAGGATGAATCGCTGCCGCGCCGACGCAGGTGCTCTAGCGGATGAATCGCTGCCGCGCTGATGCAGGTGCTCTAGCGGATGAATCGCTGCCGCGCCGACGCGGGTGCTCTAGCGGATGAATCGCTGCCGCGCTGACGCGGGTGCTCTAGCGGATGAATCGCTGCCGCGCCGCCGCAGGTGCTCTAGCGGATGAATCGCTGCCGCGCTGACGCAGGTGCTCTAGCGGATGAATCACGCTACGCTCACACCGATTGCTCTAACGGACGCAATAGCTGCTATTTCGCCAGAAATGGCTTCCATTGGATTTTAACGGAAATAGTAGCGCCTATTTGCGGATTTCACCGCCAAACTGAGCTCATTTTGCCGAAATAGGCGCTACTGCGTCCGTTAGAATTCCGATTCGTCCGAAAAGGACGAAATAGGCGCTATGGCGTCCGTTAGATTTTACGATCGGGCTTCGGACTGGGCGCGGCCGACCCCGACACTTCTGGGCCCTTTTTTCAAAGGCCCATTGCGGGGGTACGGTCCTTTCGGACGCGTTCCGTGACTACGGCGATGATTCGGGTCGTTAAGGAGGGAGCCATTCGGCCTTCATGCCCACCAATCCCTTGTTATCCTGAAGGACTAGAATCAGCTCGACAGAATCCACGGGAGAGTCCCAGAAAATTAAGTAATTGGAAGTATTTTCAAACCTTAATATCCTTGTGAATAATGGAATTGAATTGCATTGTTATTCCCGAATATTCCATTTTAGAAGGAGTGTTGTTCATGCGGAAATACCTGTACAAGCCCTTTGTCGTAATGCTTTCATCCGTTCTGCTTTGGACGGGGTGGTCCGGAAGCGGTCACGCCGCGGCTCCGGAAGAAGCAGCTTCTGTGCAATGGTCGCATGAGTTGGAAGGCATCGATGTCTCGAAAACAGATGCGAAGGGAAGCGCTGTTACTGTAACCTCAGACGGAGGCTATGTTTTCGTAGGCTATCGTGGTTCCTCACTCACCGAGAAGGGGGCTTCCCATGTCGTTAAGGTAAACGGCAACGGTGAGATCGTTTGGAAAAACGATATCGATGTGTTGGATCAACACGGAGATTATTCAACCAATAGAGCCTTTGCCGTGACGGAGACTTCCGACGGAAGTCTCCTGATCGCCGGAGAACAAATCCGGAAAGATATTGACCGGAAGCGCCGTGCGGTTCCGTTTGTCTTCAAGCTGAGTCCCGACGGGGAGTTGTTGTGGAAAAAAAATTATCCTGACCTCTCATACTACACTCAACGGGCGGAGCTGATCCAAAAAACCTCGGATGGAGGGGCGATTATCGGCGGGGGGGCCAGAACAGACAACTGGTATCCGACGCACACATTCCTTCTAAAAATAAATGCGGATGGAGATGTAGCCTGGTACGAAACTTATTCATTCGGGTTCTATACCTATTTTCATAACATGGTCGTCACTCCCGACGACGGAGTTATTGTAACCGGTGAGAAGGTAAACTCCAGATGGGGCCCGTATAGTCATCGGTTCATAACCAAATTCGGCCCGAATGGAGATCAGGAGTGGGAAAAAATGAAGGAGACCGACGAAATTCGGGCGGTGCTCCCTTCCGAGGACGGAACCTTCTTGCTGACCAGATACAATTCGGAGGAGGAGAGATACTATCTTCAAAAGATGACCGAAACCGGGGACATTTTGTGGGAAAAAGTTTCGGATGCGCTATCCGCTTCAGCGATCGGCGATATAGTTCAAGCTCAGCCTATGGAGGACGGGTTTGCCGTAATCTCCAACCAGTCTACGGAATATGCCGGAAAGTCTTATAAATATAAAGTCACCTTGACGGATGATAATGCGATTCCGATCAAAAAATACTTGTTCGGAACGCACGAATTGTACATTTCGAAAGGCGGCATCTCCCTGGATGACCGCGGGCTTGTCTACACGGGGACCCTCCTAACAAAAACAGAAACGGGCTCTAAAACAACGTTTCCTTTGGCAAAAATCGCCGTGCCCGGCCAAGCCCCGACTAACCCGAAGTTTTCCAAGCTCCGGTTTCAAACGGATAAGCTTTATCTGGCCGTCGGACAAGCCGTGCATAGCGTCGTTGAGGCGGTTTACTCCGACGCTACGGTAACGGATGTAACCTATTCCTCGAGCTACAATTCGCAGGACCCGGGCATTGCCAAAGCTGACCCGCTTGGAAATATTACCGGCATCAGCCCCGGAACGACGGTAATTAAGGCAACTTTTTCGGGATTGCAGGCCAGCGTAACGGTGGAAGTGACGGAAGGGCAAACGGGCCCCGGCCGCTTTTTCCTCGATTCTGACGAATATTCCCTGTCGGTAGGAACCGAACTGGATATAGCCGCCTTTTACACGGATGAAACGGGCCTGACCTCCAAGGTTACGGAGGATACCGTGTTTGCTGTGGATGACCCTGCCGTCGCCGCAGTGGACGAGTACGGGAATATTCGGGGGATTAGCCCCGGGGTTACACAGATCACGGCAGCCTTTAACGGACATATTTATAGAGCTAGCGTGTGGGTGGTTCGTCCGTACACACCAGTTCATTAATCACATAAAATAGTGCCGGATGGAAAGGGGACGCTGCGCGTTAAGGGTGCAGCGTCCCTTTATTTTCGGCCGGCAAGTCCCGAAAGGTTGGATGGATTTGGTCGGGGCGGTTTTTTCGCATATAATGAGAATAATGATCGCGATTGAATTGATAAAGGATGAACTTACATGACGATAACAACGTTTACCGGTCTGGGCCTTAACGAGGCGCTGACCGCGAAATTGGCGGACTATGGCATTACGCAGCCGTCCCCGGTTCAGGCGGAGTGCATCCCCGCCGCTCTGGAAGGCCGGGATATTTTGGCGCAATCGCAGACGGGGACGGGCAAGACGCTAGCTTACCTTCTCCCGCTGCTGCAAAACACCAATCCCGACGAGAAAGCATTGCAGGGATTGATTCTGGCACCGACCCAGGAACTGGCGATGCAGATCGTCCGGGAGGCCGAGAAATACGGCGATTCGCTGGGAATCCGGGTACAGGCCCTGATCGGGGGTGCGGCCATCAAGCGCCAGCTCGAGCGGCTGAAGCAGCATCCGCAGCTCATCGTCGGGACGCCGGGCCGGATCCGGGAGGTGCTCGCGCTGCGCAAATTGAAGCTGCACACGGTCCGAACCGTTGTCGTCGACGAGGTGGATCAAATGTTCCAGCTTGGTGGGACGGCCGACCTGGAGCATATTTTGCGCGGTACCCTGCGCGAGCGGCAGCTCCTGTTTCTCTCCGCGACCATCAATCCGGAAATTCGCAAACTGGCCGGGCAGGAGATGAAGGACGCGGTGGAAGTCGGCATCGAGCCGGAGCATCGGACCTCCAAGACGGTGGAGCATGTTTACTTCGTCAGCGAACGTGACAAAATCGATATGCTGCGCCGGATTCTCCGTCACTATGACCCTGCTCGTTCGATCGTGTTTATCAATAACACCTCGGAAATCGCCGAGGTGGAGGCGAAGATGAACTTCGTGGGCCTGAGCGCCGGCGCTCTGTATGGGGATGCGGACAAAACGGTAAGAAGCGTCACGCTCCGCAAATTCCGGGAAGGTAAAATCCGGGTGCTGGTGGCCACGGATGTGGCGGCACGGGGGCTCGATATCGAAGAGTTATCGCTTGTGGTCAACCTGGATCCGCCGATCGATTCGGAGCATTACGTCCATCGGGTAGGACGGACCGGCCGGATGGGGCGAAACGGTCTGGCCGTCTCCATCGTCGCGCCGAAAGAAGAGTTCATCATGCGCAAATTCTCCAAGGAGCTCGGGATCGAAATCCGGCAGCGCGGCATGTACGGCGGACAAGTGGTGGATCCGCAGTCCGCGCAGGGCAGTCGCCGGAACGGGACGGTAGCCGCCCCCGGAAAGAAGCGTGAAAGCGGGAAGCCCGGAAGCGGAGAAGCGCTCCAAGCCGCTGAGACGGCAGGAGCCCGCCACGCCTCCGGCCGGACGGCTGAAGCTTCGCCGGGACGCGGCAAGCCCGGCCCGTCCGCCCGCTCGGGCAAAGCGGCACCGAAACCGTCCGCTTCCCGCAAGAACGACCGGAAGAAGACGGACGGGAAGAACAAAGGGGCTCCAAGATGGCTGAAGGAGAAGCAGTCGCGGAGCTAGCCGGCTAGGAACGCTAGTGATGGAATCCAGCGGTAGTACGAGTTTGGTTAGAGGAGGATCTTGTGTTGAGTGAAACGCCCGTTTTACAAATAGAAGAGTTGACCGGGGGTTACAGCCTCGGACGTCCGGTTCTTCATGATATCAATTTCGAGGTGATGCCGGGCGAAATGGTCGGTCTGATCGGCCTGAACGGTGCCGGCAAAAGCACGACGATGAAGCATATCCTCGGACTGATGACACCGCATCGCGGCGGAGTGGCCGTCCGGGGGAAGACGCGGGAGGAGGACCCTGAAGGCTACCAATCCTCCCTGGCGTTCGTCCCCGAATCCCCGCTTTTGTACGAGGAATTGACGGTGCGGGAGCATCTTGAATTTGCCGCCCGCGCTTACGGGGTCAACCCGGATGATTACCGCGAAAGAACCGAGCGGCTGCTTAAGCTGTTCCACATGGAGGAAAAAGCCGACAGCCTCTCCATCCATCTATCCAAAGGGATGAAGCAGAAGGTCATGATCATGTGCGCCTTCGTGGCCCGGCCTTCGTTATACGTCATCGACGAGCCTTTTCTGGGTCTCGATCCGCTCGGGATCCGTTCCCTTCTCGATTTTATGCTGGAAATGAAAGAGAGCGGGGCTTCGATCCTGCTCAGCTCGCATATTTTGTCCACGATCGAAAATTACTGTGACCGGTTTATCGTGCTTCACCGGGGGGCGGTCATCGCGCGGGGGACCCTGGAGGAGATCGCTCAGCAGGCCGGGATGCCGGGTGCCGCGCTTGAAGATATTTTCTACAGCTTAGTTAAAGGCGGAGATTAGAAAATGAAGCTTCAGGAGCTGTACAGGCAGCGTAAATCGTCTTTTTGGAGCAAAGTGCTCCCGTTTGTGCCTTATATATTCCAGAGTGGAGTAGCGGTCCTGTTCCTGCTGCTGCTGATTGCCTTCTCCGCCTGGTATACGGCTTTTCTGCAAAATTTGCCGCCGGGGCTTCCCGTCCTCTGGATCCTGTTGATTCTCCTCGGGCCGCTGACGGTGTACTCCAGTTTCCGGACCTATATGCAGCCGGCCGACGTGATCTTTCTGCTGCCGCAGGAAGCCGGGATGAGCGAATATCTTAAGCCCGCTTTCCGAAACGGAATCGTGTATAAACTCATCGGCCTTTATATTCTTCTTTTAACAGTGTGGCCGCTCTACATCCGGTCGGATCTTGAAGTGCGGCACCCGCTGTGGCTGATCGTGTCGGTGTTGTTTGTGTTGAAGCTGTTGAGCGCCTACGGCGCATGGCAGGAGCTGCGGATCTCGACCGCCCGTGCCCGCATGGGCTACAGGCTGCTTCGCTGGTCCTTTCTCTGGCTGATGCTGGCCGCCTGGCTATGGCAGCCGGCGTGGAAGAGCGCCCTGTTTACGGTTCTGGTGGGAATTAACTACGTTTTGGCTTTGCGGTTCCCCATGAAGCACAACGTTCCTTGGGAAAACCTCATCGCCGCGGAAAAATCGGGAGCCGCCCGGGTTATGCTGCTGCTCGGCTGGTTCGTGGACGTGCCCGCGGAAGGGCAGAAGGTCATTCGCCGCCGCTGGCTTTCCGCGTTCGGAAACCGCATCCCGTGGTCCCGGGCCGGCGCCTACCGCTATCTGTTGACCAAAACGTTCATTCGCAGCGAGCTGCTGGGCATCATCGCCCGCTTGACCTTGCTGGGAATGCTGATTGTGGGATGGAACGGACAAACCTGGCTCGGCGCGGCGATCTACCTGTTCTTCATCTTTCTCGCCGGAACCCAGTTAAGCGCGCTGCGGCATGTCCATAGCGACACACCCGCGGACGCCTACTACCCGATTCCCGTTGGCTCCCGCCCGAAGGAGATCGTGAATCTCGCCACCCGCGTCCTGTCGGGAATCGCCGTGGTTCTGTGGATCCCGATGATCTTCGGCCCAGGCGGGAACCTCACCTATCTGATCGGCAGTCTCGCCGTAGGAATCGTCCTGGTTGTGGGCCTACGGTCCACCTGGAAGCGAAAATGGCGGGAAGAAGAGGAAGAGTAAGGGAAGGCAAGCTTAACGGGGATTTCTTTCGATAAAATTCGGGAACGATGCCTTTCTTGGGGTTACCGGGCGGCCGCCGCCTTCCCAATTTAAAAGACCGTCGGAGCACGAAGCTCCGACGGTCTTTTGGCATATCAATTAGTACAAAAACGAACGGCTGACGATCACCAGCAGGATGAAGAGCACCAGGATAACCCCCGTGCTAGTCCATAAGCCCCCGCCATATCCGCCGCCGTATCCGCCTCTATCTTCTCCAACACCGCTCATTCTGCAAATCCCCTTTCTCATAGATATCATTTAGTACACAGTATTCTATGAGCAGGGGGGGAACCCTGCTTGGGCGTATATAACGGCTTCCCGACAATTGGGTTTACGCTTGGAGATCCTGCACTCCCCGGTACACCAGATCGAACAGATCCTCCAAATTCTCCTCGGCTATGCAGGAGAAGGCGATCCGCAGATCGGTATCTCCCAACGCGATCGTCCCGACGCCGTACTCGCGGATCAAGTGCTGCCGCAGCGTCTCGGCGTTTACGTTTTTAAGCTTGAGACACATGAAATATCCCGAATTAAACGGATAGTATTCCCATACATCTCCGTATTTTCCGCTGTCCAGCAGCGCCTTTACTTTGTTGGCGCGGCCTTTCATAACCCGGAATTTCTCCGCCTTCTGGGCATGGAATTCCGGAGATTTCAAGGCATGCAGCACGAAGGTTTGGGAAGGATGGGCGCCGCTCGATATGGTCGCGCGAATGATGCCGAGCGTCTTTTGCTCCAGCGCGGAGAGAACCGCGGCATCTTCGGCGGCATAAGTGATGAACCCGACCCGGAAGCCCCAGACATACTCTTCCTTGGTCGCGCCGTCGACCTTCACCGGCAGAATCCGTGGATGGCGTCCGGCCAATCTGCCGAAAAGCGATTCGGACAAGGACTCCTCAAAGAAAAGCCCGAAATAAGCGTCATCCGTCACCACGACAACGTTGATGCCCGCCTCGGCGGCTTCCGTAATCGCGGCGACGATCTCGTCCCCTTCCTTCGCTCCCGGCGTGTAGCCTGTCGGGTTGTTCGGGAAATTCAGGATGACGATCGCTTTTCCTTTATCCTTCTGGGACAGCAGGGCCTCGCGAAGCCCCTGGCTGTTAAATTTCATGTCTTCCGTGAAAAGCGGATAGTTGACGATCACACCATGACGGCGGATGCCGAAGGTCAGTTCATAATTTTCCCAGTTCTTGTCCGGAAAAATGACCGCGTCGCCTTCATCTACGAACAGATCGGCGACGATGCTGAGACCGTGGGTCAGCGCGTTCGTAACGACCGGGTTGCCGAAGCTTTTATCGGCGATCGACGGATTTTCCGCGATCATCTTCTCGCGCCATGCGCTGCGGAGTTCCGGTTTCCCGGCCGGCGGCGCATACGGGTACAAATCCTGCGGTTTGTATGCGGACAAGGTTTCCTGAATGGCCGACAGATGCATCGGCCCGCCGTCCTCGGTGGCGATCCCGATCGTCGCATTGTACTTCTTCGCCCCGGCCGCCGCTTCGGCGGATTGGCTCAGAATGCCTTCCTTGGGAAAATAAATCTCCTTCCCCAAGGTGGACAGCATTTCGTACACATGGATATTGCCGGCTTTCAGATTCTCGTTTAACTGCTCCGCAAGTGGGTTCATCACGCGTTCATCCTTCCAATCGGTTATTAAGGGACAATGCCGTTTTGACTGCCTAACATTATATCATTTCGTCCCTCTACCGTCACGGTCTAATCACGCGTCCCCAGGAGTCTCTCCGGCATGCTGCGGGCAAAATCGTTTCATCAGCGAAACGGTGTCGGGGTCCAGCTCCAGATTTCGATTTTCCAATCCGGACGTGACATCGTTAAAGCGCGGCTCGGTCAGGTTTTGCCCGAATTTAAATTTGGCGCTGATCTCCTCCGGAACGATTTTGAAAAGGGATACCGCCTTAAGCTGCCCCGTATATTTGGGGTCTTCGGGGGTAATGGGATCATACCCCCCTTCCGGCTGGAGCTTTTCCATGAAGAGCGTGAGCGCCGAGGCCTTCTCTTCCGGGTTGTCCACAGACTCGGCGAGGCCGCGGACCATGACGCTTTTAAAGAACGCCGAGGCCGGGCAGGCCAGCTGCGGATCGGTGAAATAAGAGGGGATGATCGCATACTCCTTGGCAACGGTAAAACTGACGCGGGGATCCTGCTTCAGGTGTTTCATTTTTTCGCCGGCCCGACTGCCGTGAAAATAAATACAGCGGCCGTCGTACACAAAGTTGAGCGGCGTGACCCGAATCCATCCGTCCGGGCCTACGGTGCCAAGAAATCCAAAGCTCATCTCCCGCAAAAAGGATTCGATTTCCCTGGGGTCCTCGACGGTAAATTCTTTTCTTCTCATCTGTAGTTCCTCCTGATCCTAATCTTAAGCTTGTTTTCGGCTGATAGTTTTGACGTTTTCTCCAAGTCTAGCCGCTCGATTGACATATAAAAAGAACCAATTTACATTATTTTTTATAGTCCAATTATAAAAAGATCAAGAATGGGGGCCTCCTGTTGGATTTCTCGATTCCGCTGGAAACGCAAGGGCGGAAATACCGCTACAAATACGAGGCGCTCTATCATGCGATCCGGACGGCGATTCTGGACGGAACCCTGCAGGAAGGCGCGCGCCTTCCCTCTTCCCGCGATTTGGCGTCAGCTTATGGCTTGTCCCGCGGCAGTGTCGCGCATGCTTACGACCTGCTGCATGCGGAAGGCTACGTCCGCTCGGCCGTCGGGAGCGGCACTTTCGTGGCCCGCATCGAGCCCCGGCGGGCCATACCCGGGCGGGCTGCCGCGGCGGACATCCCTTTGTCCCCTTGGGGACAAAGGGTGATGAAGCCGGCGCTGCCGCTGGAGGGGGGTGCCGCATCCGCTTCGCCGCCGGTTCCGGACCCTGCCGGAACCATCACGTTCCAGGATGCGGGGCCGCCCGCCGCCGGGTTCCCGCAGGCGGCGTGGAAGAGCGCGCTCGCCTGGGCCGCGCGGGAACGGGCCGTGCCCGCGGCCGGCGCGGCGGAAGCCGCCGGCGATCCGGAGCTGCGCGCCGCCATTGCCGCGCACCTGCGGCGAAGCCGGGGCATTGCGGCAGAGGCGGAGCAGATCTGCCTGTTCCAGGGCTCGATGCAGGCGATCATGCTGCTCACCCAGCTGCTGCTGGGGGAGGGCGAGCCGGCCGTGCTGGAGGACCCGTGCTATCACGGGATCTCCAGGGCGGTCGCCGCCTGCGGAGGGGTGGCCGTCCCCGCCCCCGTGGACGGGGACGGCATCCTCCCGCGCGACTGGGACGCGCGGGTGCTGTACGTCACGCCCGGTCGGCAGTTCCCGACCGGGGCGGTGCTGTCGCCGGCGCGGCGGCAGGAGCTGCTGGCCTGGGCGGCCAAGCGGAACGCGGTCATCGTCGAAGACGATTACGACACCGAGTTCCGTTGGCGGGGCCGCCCGCTGGAGCCGCTCAAGGCGCTGGACCGCGAGGATCGGGTCGTATACATCGGGTCTTTTTCCAAGACGATGTTCGCCTCCCTGCGGATTGGATATGCCGTGCTGCCGCGCGGCCTGGTCGGCCCGGCCGTACGGGCCAAAGCCCTGTACGAGCCGGTTTCCCCCGCGCGGCTGGAGCAGCGCGCGCTGGCCTGCTTCATGCGCAGGGGCGATTATGAGCGCCATCTGCGCCGGATGCGCCGGATCTACAGCGCCAAACACGAGCTGTTCCGTCAAACGCTGGCCAAGGTCATCCCGGAACTGTTCGGGCTGCGGATGGCTGAGGCCGGCCTGCTCGTCTATGCGGACTGGAAGCGGGCGCCCGAGGAATTTGCCGCGTTTCGGGAAGCGGCCGGGCGCCGAGGGGTTACGTTTCGCGACGGGGAGTTGTACCGGCTGACCCCAGGCCCACCGGCGGCCTGCTTCAGTCTTTCCCATCTGGATGACGCCGCTTTGGTCGAAGGGGTATACCGCATGGGGCAGGCGTGGAAAGATATTTATGAAATGAAAAAATAGGAGTATAATCGGCTTAATCGGTTTTTAAGACCAGGTAATGAATACAATCATTTAATCCGAGGAGGTGAGGAGATGCTTCACGTATCCCCGTCTTCGTTTATCCTGAAGCCCGCGTTCGCCAAAATTGTATGCGAGCCCGGTTGGAAATGGCATAAGCGGGAGAAGCCGCTGCAAAACTACGATTTGTTTTATGTATGGAGCGGTGAAGGCACCGTGGTGTTGAACGATCAGCCGATTCAGGTCGGTCCGGGAAGCTGCTTTTTGTTCCGGAAGGGGGACCATACCAGTGCCACGCATAATCCTCAGCGCCCGCTGGTGTTAACGTACATCCATTTCGATATCGACGAACCGGTTGATGAAGTTCCCGGTCCTTACCGCAAGCTGGAGGAGACGCTGGACTTTGAATATATGCTTTCCCGGTATGTCCGGTTGTTCCTGATCAAGGCGTATGGCGCCGAGGAAGAAGCCCGGCTGATTCTGAAGCAACTGCTCATTTACCTGCTGCGTGCGGAAAAGGAAACGCCGAAGGAAAAGAAGGTCAGTCACCAGTTGAACGAAGTGATTCAAGAGGTGGCCAATTATTGCCTTCAGCATCCCGGTTTACCGCATAAAGTGGAGGATTTGGCCGCACGTGCCGGCTTGTCGCCGCGATATTTTTCCATAAAATTCAAGGAAATCATCGGGCAATCCGTCCAGTCCTATATCATCAAGACGCGGATCGACCGGGCCCAGCATCTCCTGCTCCATGCGGGGATGAATGTAACCGAGGTGGCGGATGCGCTCGGATACAGGGATATTTTCTTTTTCAGCCGACAATTCAAGCAATACACCGGCAAAAGTCCCTCCGAAATTCGCTGATATCTCCAAATTCGCAAAAAAAATTCTCCCTGGCTGTTTCATCCCAATTCTTGGCGGGTAAATCCATTTTATAGCCGGAGTCTGGGAGGAGGTGGCAGTATGGGAAGAAGACGGCGGATGCGCAGCCGGGGAATTTCGGTGCCGGGCAGCAGCATATTCAGATATCGTTTCCGGCGTTGGAGACGTCCCGATCGGGAAGAAGAAACCTGGTTCTAACCACAGTCTTGATATTAAGTCGGGGATGAAGATTCCCGGTCTTCATATAGGCAAATCATAGGCAAAAACGGTCGAGCGGGGATACCTGCCGGCCGTTTTTTATTTCTGCCTATGCCTAGCGGAGCCATAAGGGCCATAAGAGGCGCTATTTTGTCGAAAATGGCTGAGTGGAGAGAAATAGCGGACGTTTGAGGCCTTATTTCGGGGAAAAAGCGGTGCAACCCCCGTTTTGGGGCCCGCCGAAGCAAAATAAGGCCTCTTTTGACCGCTATTCACCCGGAAAAGCCGATTTTGGCCGAAATAGCGCCCCAAAAGGCCGTTAAGGCGGCGGGCGGCTAAGGAATCCGCGGCTGCCGAAGTCGTCCGCTTAACCTGGCAGAGCCATAAGGGCCATAAGAGGCGCTATTTTGTCGAAAATGGCTGAGTGGAGAGAAATAGCGGACGTTTGAGGCCTTATTTCGGGGAAAAAGCGGTGCAACCCCCGTTTTGGGGCCCGCCGAAGCAAAATAAGGCCTCTTTTGACCGCTATTCACCCGGAAAAGCCGATTTTGGCTGAAATAGCGCCCCAAAAGGCCGTTAAGGCGGCGGGCGGCTAAGCAATAGCGGCTGCCGAAGTCGTCCGCTTAGCCTGGCAGAGCCATAAGGGCCATAAGAGGCGCTATTTTGTCGAAAATGGCTGAGTGGAGAGAAATAGCGGACGTTTGAGGCCTTATTTCGGGGAAAAAGCGGTGCAACCCCCGTTTTGGGGCCCGCCGAAGCAAAATAAGGCCTCTTTTGACCGCTATTCACCCGGAAAAGCCGATTTTGGCCGAAATAGCGCCCCAAAAGGCTGTTAAGGCGGCGGGCAGCTAAGCAATAGCGGCTGCCGAAGTCGTCTCCATGCACTCGCCGCACTCGACGCACTCCATGCACTCGCCGCACTCGATGCAACTCGACACTCCATGCACTCGACGCACTCCACGCACTCGACACTCCACGCACTCGACGACTCCATGCACTCGACGCACTCCATGCACTCCACGCACTCCATCCACTCGACGCACTCCACGCACTCCACGCACTCGACGACTCCATGCACCCGACGCACTCCACGCACTCGACGCACTCCATGCACTCCACGCACTCCATGCACTCGACGGACTCCATGCACTCGACGCACTCCACGCACTCGACGACTCCACGCACTCGACGCACTCCACAAACTCCACGCACTCAACGCATTCAACGCACCCCACCAACTCCACCAACTCCACCAACTCCACTATCCCCTAAGCAGGCAGGAACTTTTCCCGACTTAAGTCCAGGGAGGGTCCGGTCCATAGACCGTGTGCGGCAGGCTCGTGAAGAATTATGATAAGGGTATCTGTTTTGTGAAGGATCATACATAAAGGCGGGGGGCCGAATTGATGAAGCGCTTATGATGCTCGGTCCCCCGATCTCATCATTGTCAGGAGGATAAAAATGAAAACGAAATCCAAGCTCGCGGCAATGGCGGGGGCGGCGGCCGTGCTGGTATTGTTGGCGGGATGTACGGAGACGCTGAAGGCGGAGGAACAGGCGAAGCAAATCGTTAGCCGGACGACGGAAAGCCTGGGGCAAGCGGTCAGCGATACGGTCGACGCCCATGTAGGCAAACTGAAAAAGGAAGGCGCTTCACGATCCTTATCCGCAACCGAACCGGCGGGGCGGGCGACGGGAATCCGGCTGGAGAATGAGGTGGGAAATATCGCGATCCGGGCCGCGGAGGGCAGCGACCTCGAAATTGAGGCGGAAATCTGGTCCGCGAACAAGTTGGCTAACCGGGATGTGCTTACCGAGGTTTTTGACCAGGCGGAAATATCGGTGACTACCGAAGGCAATGAAATGTATATTGCCGTGCATGCCAAGGATGATCCGGATATGAACTTGTGGAAATGGGCGCAAAAGAAATACCGGTTCTCCGATTTTAGCATCGATTATACGCTCGGGCTTCCGGAGAGCATCGTCTCCTATGATGTTACGAGCCAGGTTGGCGATGTGGCTATGACCGGACTTCAGGGAAGCTACCGCGTCAGGAGTGAAGTGGGTTCGGTGCAATTAAGTGATGCGGGAATAGCAGGGGCTTCCTCGATCAGCGCCTCTACGGGAAGCATTGAGCTGGGAATCGCGCGGATGGAAGAGGCAGCGGATCTGCAGGTTGAGGCGGAGATCGGCAGCATTGAAGCCAAGCTGGCGGATTCCTTGAATTGCGAGGTGGAGGCCAAGGCGGAGTTGGGCGAAATCAGCGGGGTCCCCGATGGCCGGAGCCGGCGGGGCAGCGGAGGACCGCTGTTGTCGCTGAACGCTTCCGTGGGAGCCATTACGGTACAGTAATGGCTCTTCCTTTTTTACCGCATGATCTCATGATTGGGATTAGGGCTGTTTCGTAGAGGGCGCGAAGAATCGGCCCAGCGGTTCGCCCATCCGCACTTTTTGGCCGACGGCTCTGTCTGGGAGCGGCTCGAAAGTCCCGGTTTCCATCAAAAGGACGACGGTGGAGCCGAACTCAAAATAGGCCAAATCATCGCCCTGGTTCCAGGATGAAGCGGATTCGTCGCTATAACGGATACTGCTGACGTTCATGGCCCCCACCTTGACCAAGGCGATTTCGCCGCGTTCATGGGACAGGTATGTAATCAGTCTTTCATTCCGGGTGAGTACGCCTTTCATATGTTTCATTCCGAAGTCGTTCACCGGGTAAACTCTTCCTTTGATGTGCTCGCTTTCCAGCCGGGTGCCGGTTACCGGCGCGTGAATCCGGTGGTAGTCGGTCGGGCTCAAATAAAGCACGAAGGCGTATCCGTGCGCGTAGGATTCCACCCGGGGAGAATGGTTTAGCAAATCATCCAGAGTGTAATCCTGTCCTTTTACATTAAAAATCGTGCCGGATTGAATCTCGCCCATAAACGTGATGAGCGCGTCGACCGGACTGATTAGTCCCGAAGGTTCCGGGTGAATCGGGCGCATACCGCTCTTCAGCTTGCGCGTAAAAAATTCGTTTAATGTCCGGTATTCTTTCAATTCTTTTTCCGCTTCATGCAGCGGAATCCGATAGGATTTGGCGAACCACGGGATCATGTGGCGGCTCGCCCTGGAATGCGAGAACCTGCCCATTAGCCCGGAAATCCACTTCCGGGAGGTTAGTTCAGTCATCCATTTCATCCAGTGTGCAGCCAAGTCGTTTCCTCCTAAACATCATCAGGTTCAACGGGTCGCTCAGGACCCGTTTCCACTTCCGCTTATATTGACACAGAATAGGTACGAAATCAACCGCGAAAGCGATTGCTTAAATTTTTTCCTTGCCTATTTGTAAACATCTGGAGTATATTATTTGCAATCGCATATGGGATACGGGGGCTTGAGTGAATCAGGCTGAGATGGCAGCATACTCCGCTGCGGACCGTTAATCTGAACTGGATAATGCCAGCGTAGAGAATCTGTCGTCCGAAATGCACGTTCACTTTATGGGGTGTATTTTCCTGTGGACCTAGCAGCCGTCTGAGCTTATTCAGGCGGTTTTTTTGTTCCATTCCAACGATATTTACGAAAAAGGAGAGGGGTAACACATGAAACAACAGGAGAATGCGGTATTAAAAAAGGGGTTGAAACTGAGCGATATTTTGGTGACTGTGCTGGTATCTTTGGTAATCGGCGTCGTCTATCATTTTTGGAGCTCTGTTTACGGCCTGGTACCTCCGGTATTTTTTCAAGCGGATGAGCTCGTTTACGGGATGTGGTTTATTGCCGCCACGCTCGTGTTTCTGCTGATTCGTAAGCCCGGGGTGGCCTTGCTGGCCGAAGTGGCGGCCGCCCATGTGGAAATTTTGTTCGGCAGCGAGTGGGGGATACAGCTCGTTCTCTACAGCGTTTTGCAGGGGCTTGGGGCCGAGCTGGTCTTCGCCTTGTTCCGCTACCGCAACTATTCGGGCACGGTGGCTGCCATGGCCGGAGTCGGCTCGGCGATCGGTTCCCTCATTCCCGATATCTACTATGGTTATGTGGCGGATTATGAAACGTGGATGTTGTTCGCGAAGTATGGCATGCGCGCCATAAGCTCCATGCTGTTTGCGGGGTATTTGGCTTATGCCCTGGCTAAGGCGGTGGAGGCCACCGGGGTTACTTCGCTGATCCGTCCCGTTACCGCCAAAGACGTGGCGGCATTGGACGATTGATATGGGCGGCTTCCATGCGGATCTCCCGCCGGCTGGCGCAGCGAAAACGCCGATGTCCGGGGAACCGGCAGGAGAGGTAAGGGATCTCAGGTTAAAGTTTCCCGGTGAGGACACGTTCGTGTTCAAAGATCTGACGTTCCGGGTGGAGCGCGGGGAAAAGCTGCTGCTGCTCGGACCGAGCGGCAGCGGGAAATCGACCCTGCTGCAGGTGCTTTCCGGGATGATCCCGGAGCTCGTCGATGTCCCCATGCGCTATTCGGAGCGGGTGCTTCCCTCTGCCTGGGGGATGTTGTTCCAGGACCCCGACACGCAGTTTTGCATGCCGTATGTCGATGAGGAACTGGCATTTGTGCTGGAAAACCGGCGTGTGCCGCGTGAGGAAATGGCACCGCGGATGCGGGATGTCCTGAAGAAGGTGGGGCTCGAGCTAAAAGAGCTCCACGTGCCGATCGGGACGCTGTCGCAAGGGATGAAGCAGCGGCTGGCCCTGGCGTCCATTCTGTTGATGGAGCCGGAGGTGCTGTTTCTCGACGAGCCGTCCGCCCTGCTCGATCCGCCGGGAAGGAAACAAATCTGGCAGGCGGTGCGGGAGGTGGCCGAAGCGCGGACGCTGATCATCGTCGAGCACCGGATCGAAGAATTGCTGGAGCTGGAGCTCGTCGACCGGGTCGCTCTGTTCGGGCCGGAGGGCCGTTTGCTGGGACAGGGGCCGCCGGAAGAGTTGTTCCGCAGTTACCGCAAAGAGCTGCTGGCGTACGGAATCTGGCATCCGGGAGTTTGGGACGGCTATGTTGCCGACTTCCTGGAGGCATACCAAGAGACCGGTCCGACAGTCGGCGGGCAGAAGGCGGACTCGTATAGGCAAGCGCCGGAAGGCCGGGAGCAGGGGGCGCAGGTGTGCAAGCCGGCCGGGAAAAAGCACGGGCAAACCGCTCCGTTGACGGAAAGGAAATCCGTCGGAGAACCCGCCGGGCAACCTGTCGGGCAACCCGTCAT
Organism: Paenibacillus faecis; assembly: GCF_008084145.1. Lineage (GTDB taxonomy): Bacteria > Bacillota > Bacilli > Paenibacillales > Paenibacillaceae > Fontibacillus > Fontibacillus faecis. The sequence goes on from NZ_VSDO01000005.1 coordinate 547,356, forward strand.
GGTCCTGACGGACTTTCGCGGATTCCGTCAGGGACGGCCGGTTATCCACGCCGCGCAGGCCAGCGTATACCCCGGCGATTTTATCGCGGTGACGGGGCCGAATGGAGCGGGGAAAAGCTCTTTGCTGCTCAGCCTGATGGGACTTCTCCCCTCCGAAGGGGGCTACCGTCTGTCAGGCCAAGACATGAGCTGGAGCAAGCTCCGCAACAAGATGGTTCGAGCCGTCGCCCGGGAGGTCGGCTTTGTGTTTCAAAATCCCGAGTTCCAGTTTGTCGGGAACCGGGTAGACCAAGAAATCGCTTTTTCCTTACTGGAAGAGACGGCCGGCTCGGAGGAAGTATCGCGCTTGGTCGATGAGGCTTTGATCCGCTTCGGTCTCGCCGGTTTGGAGGCCCGTCATCCGTATCAGTTGTCGCTCGGCCAGAAACGGAGGTTGAGCGTGGCGGGAGCCGCGGTGCTGAAAAGACCGGTGCTCCTGCTCGATGAGCCCACTTTTGGTCAGGATGCGGTGAATACGTTTGCGATCTTGGATCTGTGCGAAGAGCTCCGGCGTGAAGGGGCCGCCATTCTCATGGTCACGCACGAGGAAAAAATCGCGGAAACGATCGCTACCCGGAAGTGGGAAGTCAGGGACGGGGTGCTGACCGACTGCGGCTTGACGGAGCGGGGGCGGCCGCGGGCGGGCATCGCGAATCCCGCTACCGTTGGGGTTGAGGGAACGGCCGCCGCGAATGGCGAAAGGGTGAGCGTATGAAAGGCGTGTTTGCCCCTTCGTACCGGACCTGGATGCACCGGGCCAACCCGGTTCTGAAGCTGGGCGGGTCGATCTTGCTGTTTTTTCTCGCTCTGTTTACGCATCGGCCCGATTTTATGCTGTATCAGGCCGTTGTGTTTATCTTGCTGCTGTTTTGGCAAAGCGGATATGCCTTCTGGAAAATCCTGTTGGTAGTTTTGTCCTTCATTCTGGTGTTTATCTCGTCCTCCTCTACCATGATGCTGTTCGGTAAAGGAGAGGCGTTATGGTGGGAATGGGGGCTTATTCGGATCACGGAGGAAAGTTTTTACCGGGGGATTCATATCGGACTCAAGTCGGTTACGCTGGCGGCGGAAGGGCTGCTCTTTGTGCTGACCACGCCGTCGGTGGGCTTGTTCTATGCCCTGATGCAAAACGCCAAGCTTCCGCCCAAATTCGCATACAGCTTTATGGCCTCCATTCGCCTTCTCCCCATGGTTTGGGAGGAGCTTCTCATCCGCAGAAATGCGCTGCGAATCAGGGGGGGACAGCGGCTTCGCGGTCCCCGCGGATGGGTGGCGGCAATCCGGCTGTATGCGGTGCCGCTGCTCTCCCAAAGCATCCGCCGGGCTCACCGGGTGGCCGTCGCGATGGAGTCCAAAGCGTTCGACGGAAAAGGGGGAAGAACGTATTACTATCCCTCGGTTTTCACGAAGTTCGATCTGCTGATCGCCGCGCTCTTGCTCGGAGCCGTAAGTCTGGCGCTGCTGCTTGGCGGCACGCTGCCGGTTTTCAGTATAGCGGATATTAGAAATTACTAAATTTGCAGGAAGAATTCAAGAAAAAGAGAGCTCGGGCTCGGCGGTGTTCAGACACCCCAAAATTAACAACGACGGCTGCATCCTTTACAGGAGACAGCCGTTTTGTTAGCGGCTTTAGCCATTTGAGCACGCGAAGTGTGCGAAACAACAAAACACCCGATGGGGTCGTTATAATAGGAGCGTTCAAGCCGCTATGTATAACGAAAGGAAAGGTGGCTTGATGGCTAATCGAAGTGATATGTCACATATAAAGAGGCGCCTAGTGTGCTTGCTTCCAAGCTTCCAACTCCAAACTCCAAAAAGATGCGAATCTGCAGGTATTTAGGCCGATCCCCGCGGGGGAAAACGAAAAAGATGCAAATCTGCAGGCATTTCCAGCGATTTTAGAGAAACGAGCCGGTTTCGTCGAAAATTCCTGCAGATTTGCAGGAACTTTGAAATTTTGGGCCCCGAACGAGAAAAAAACATGCAGATTTGCAGGAATTCTATATGATCAAGGTTGTCTGAAGCGGGACTAGTATTAAACGCAGCCCTTCAGGGGTCGTCAAAAGCAGCAACGGCATAGTAGTTTGAATGAAGTGAAAGCTAGCGTCTTTAGACTTGAGCCGGTAATAAAGGCTTATAGCCTAAGAGCAAACCACCCGTTTGACGGGTGGTTATAATTGTTCCGCCCGGCTTCCGAGGGGAAACCGGGCCATAAACTCCCGCTGCTCCAGCAAGTAGCTGGCGTAGGCCATAGGCTGGATGTAGGTTTCCTTCCAGACGCTCTCCATCCCGGCTTTCCGGAAACCGTAACGCTGGTCACGGCCGTTGCATTCTATAAAGTAAGGGTACCCCTTGGAGGTGATCCCGATATCCATCCCCAGATCGCCGAGCAGCGGCAAACCGGAGGATAGGCGTCGCGCCACCGCCAGGGAGAGCGCCTCCACATGGCTGATGATGGCGGGGACGAGGTGCCCCGGGAGTACGGTGGATAGCAGTTCCGCCGCGGGATATGCGCCGCCGCCTTTGGCGATGTTGGAGATGAAACTGCCCGGCGGCGCGGCTTTGGCGAACAGACCGGTAACCGCCCAGGTGCCCCGGAGCCCGCGCTGTACGGTCACGCGAAGGTCGACGGGGCGACTCTCCGCCTCCGCCAGCGGAATCCGTTCCTGGATCAGGTAGGGGACCGGGAGTCTTTGACGTCTGAGCCAAGCTGCGGCATTCTCCCGCTTGAGGCGGGCAGGCGAACGAGGCGGGAACGACTTTTTGGAGGGAGGATACAGAACCTCCCACTCGCTGCCGGTGTCTCTTAACCTCATAATTCCCCGGCCGACCGACCCGCGCACCGGTTTCAAAATTAGATCGGAATACCGTTTCATCATCGTTTGCAGCGAACCCGCCGATGCCGACACTGTTTCGGGCAGGTAAGGACGCAGATCGGGATCGCTCCATAAAATCCGGTGAATGACGTCTTTGCCGTATCGGTTGTTCATGTTGAATATAATTTTACCGCGAGCGCCTAACGCCGCCAATTTGCGGAGAGCGGCCTGATCGCTATAGAGCGCCCGGTTATGAATGACGGTCGGAATGGGCATGACGGTTTTGGCATAATCCCGTCCGTTCCAGATATAGGCGACGCATTTGTTTTGCTTTAAATCCATATCCCCGAGACGAAGAAAACAGGGAATTAATCCGTATCTCCGTGCGGCTTCTTCATAGTTGCCAAGCGACTCCTGACCGGTCTTTCGCCGGGGGATCCCCCTGTACATGCTGGAATTAAGCAGAATACCGACATGGTTCTGTCCCATAGGTGTCTCCTCCTCGATACGGCTTCTTGTTCAATATATGGGATGCGGGCGAAATGGCGTGGACGACTGTACTCCGGCGACAGCCTGTTTTATAAAACCCTCGGCGGAGCTTGAAGGTTTACGTATAGGATCTCAAAGAGGGGGATGGGAAATGGCAAATCGTAAGGTGGCGATCGTTACCCCGGGGTCCTTCGTCATTCCTTCCGGGCGCAGCAGTTCGGTGGAGCGCGTGGTGGAAAAAGTGTCTCCTTTGGCCTCGGGGCTGCTCGATGTTCGGATCTACGGGGTGGCCGGTTCGGGGCTTCCGGCGAAGGGGGAGGTAGCCGGGGTTCCGTGCTGGCGGCTGCCGGGAGGCTCCCGGTACATTCCTTCCATATTACGTCACTTGAGATTATGGCGGCCGGATGCCGTGGAAGTCCACAACCGGCCCGCCCTGGCTTATCGGTTAAAGGCAAAACTTCCGAGTTCCCGTGTCCTCCTCACCCTCCATTCGACGAATTTCATATCCGCGCCCCGCCTTCGGCCCGACCGGGCCCTTCGTTACTTGGAAGCCCTGGACGGCCTGATCGTGAACAGCGAGTATCTGAAGCTGGAGATCCGCCGGAGATTCCCCTCCCTTGTCAAGGAAATTTACGTCAACCGGCTGGGAGTCAGCCTTGATGATTTCGCTCCCCGCTGGACCCCGGCGGGAGAAGCGCTGCGTGAGGCCAGGTTGAAAGATTTGGGCTGGGAAGGCGCCAAAATCGTCTTGTTCGTCGGCAGGCTCATTCCATCCAAGGGGGGGCATCACCTGCTGACGGCGTGGGAGAAGATCGTGAAGGCGGAGCCCCAAGCTATGCTGCTGATGGTCGGCAGCGCCTTTTACGGGAACGACCGGGAGACGGGATATACGAGGAGATTGAAAGCGGAGGCCGCGACGTACGGCGGTTCGGTCCGGTTTTTGCCGTTTGTTCCTTATCCCCAAGTGGCGGACTGGTACAATTTGGCCGACGTTCTCGTCGTTCCCTCGGGAGAGGAGGAGGCGTTCGGGCTGGTCAACGTCGAAGCCATGGCTTCGGCCGTACCGGTGGTGGCCGCCCGGGTCGGGGGCATCCCCGAAGTCGTGGCTGACGGCAAAGCCGGATTTCTTTATTCGCCGGAAGCCTGGAGGGAGCAGCTCAGCGAACGCGTTCTGCAATTGCTCGGAGACCGGGATTTGCGAAGAAGAATGGGCTGCTGCGGCAGAGAGCTGGCCAGGCAGCATTTTCGCTGGGATCATACCGCAAGCCGCTGGGTCCGACTGATTCGGGAGGGCCGATATTAACGGGATTCCGGCTTGTTGAGGATTCCGAAGTTTTAGGCACGGGGGATACCCCCGTGCCTTTCTTTGTTCAGGAAGGCACCCGAAAGGCTGTACGTTTGCCGTTGCAACCCTTCGCAACCGACATACACTGAGGTATATGCTCAGTATATACAGGACTGGGAGGTGACAGGTTTGATTCGCAAGCGAACCCCCCGCATTCGAACGAACCGAAAAAAAACGATTCGTCCCAAGAAGCGGAAGCCGCTCATCAATCATCCCGAGCCCCTGGTTTCTATCATTATTCCGGCCTTGAACGAGAAGGCCACGCTTCCGGCTGTCCTGCGCGAAGCGGGACGGGTTCATCCGCGAAGCGAAACGATTGTGGTGGCGAACGGGTCGACCGACGGGACGCCTGATGTGGCGCGAAGACTCGGCGCCAGGGTCATTTGGAGCCCGGACCCGCTGGGCCATGACGTGGGACGCCGGGTAGGGGCGGAGGCGGCGAAGGGCCGGGCGCTCCTGTTCATCGACGCCGATATGGTCATTCCCGCCTGGCAGTTGCGCCCATTCGCGGAAGCCGTGCTTGAAGGCGGCGTGGACGTGGCGCTTAACGGCTACTCGGGGCCGCCGAACCGGCGGGAACCCCATCCGGTTGTCGTCGCGAAGCATGTGTTGAACGCCTGGCTGGCCCGTCCGGACCTGCGGGGAGCTTCGTTGACGGCAATTCCCCACGCTTTGAGCCGGAAAGCGCTGCAGACGATCGGTTCGTCCGTTCTGGACGTCCCGCCTCTGGCGCTGGCGGCGGCGGTACTCCGGGGCTTGGAGGTCCGCGCGGTTCATACGGTTCAGGTGGGACGATTAAATCCCCGCCGCCGCCGGAAGGGCTGCCGCGATTTACTGACCTCGCTGGTGCTGGGGGATCACCTGCAAGCGATCCACGGGCTGATCCGGGAGAAAGGCGCAAGAGGCGGCTATGACGATCTTGGACGATTGCGCGATAAGGTTAGGTGATAACATGAACCGCAAGGGATTACGCCGAGGCCGCCCGGAGAGCCGTGCCGGAGGCATAAGACGAAAGCGTACCGGACACGGCCGAATTCCGCCGCTGAGTCAGCGCGCGGCTTCCGATGAAACCGGACGACCGGGGTGGATGGAAACGGCCGCGAGAAAGGCGGGTTTTACGGCAGGCTCCGGCCATGCCGCTTCGAGAGGATGCGGAACTACATTCAGGGAAGCCTTTAACGATTGGTTTTCCGCAGCGGCGGAATCGCGGAAGGGGGGCGGGACGGTCCGGGAAATCACGGACTGCGCGCTGGCTTTCCGCGAAGGGTATTCGGCAGGCTCGGGCATCCCCCCGAAGGAGATTCCGCTTCCGCTGCAACGCTCCGCATCGGCGGTCGTCACCGCAAGCAATGAGGAAAAGACGCTGCCTCTCGTGCTCTCCGAACTGGAGAAGCTGCCGCTTCAGGAGATCATGGTAGTGCTCAATGGCTGCACCGACGGAAGTTTAGAGGCCGTTTTCCGCCATCCTCGGGTGCTGAAGCTCCATTTTCCGGAACGCCTAGGCCACGACGTGGGCCGGGCGGTGGGAGCCAAGGCGGTCCGGGGGGAAACGATCCTGTTCGTCGACGGAGACCTTCCGGTTGTCGCCGAGGAGTTGGCCCCGTTTCTGCTGGCCGTCGACCGCGGGACGGATATGGCGTTGAACGATATAACGCCCTTTCTCCCGCCTTTTCCCCAACAGGATGAGGTGACCCGAAGCAAAACGCTTCTCAATCTGCTTCTGGGCCGGCCGGATTTGCAGGCCAATTCGCTGACGGCGGTGCCTCACGCCCTGTCCCGGAAGCTGATCGACGCCATCGGGACGCCGGCATTGGCCGTTCCCCCGAAGGCCCAAGCTCTCGCGATAGCCCGGGGCTTCGAAGTGACGGCTCCTTCCGCGGTTAACGTCCTGCGCAAAAACCGGATACGCGCCGGAAATACCGGTGCCGGGAACGCCGTGGCGAAATTGATCGTGGGCGACCATATCGAGGCGTTGGAAACGGTAATGCAGATGAAGGGAATCCGGCTCGATACAACGCGGTTATCGCGAAGCGAGCTGGCGAAAGCGAGGAACGCAAGGTGAGCGAATTCGGCCTGACCAGCATCATCATTCCTTCCTACAACGGACTCGGTCTGCTGCGTTCCTGCGTGGAGTCGATCCGGCGCCATACGGAGGTTCCTTATGAAATTATCATCGTGGACAACGGCTCCTCCGATGAGACGGTCGCTTACGCGGTGCGGGAGCAATTGGTGCTGTTTGCGTTGCCGGGAAACAGGGGGTTCCCCGAGGCCTGCAACCGGGGAATGTCGATCGCGTCCGGCGATCAACTGCTCCTGCTCAATAACGATGTAGAGGTGCAGCCGCGCTGGCTCTCCAACATGCTGGCGGCGCTATGGAGCGCAAGTGAGGTCGGTCTAGTCGGACCGGTTACCAACTTCGCCAGCGGCCGCCAGCAAATCGATCTTCCGTGGGCCGGAGAAGCGGATTTTACCTCGCTCGCCGAGCGGATGAACCGACCGGACCCGGCGAAGTGGCAGGAAGTTCGCCGCCTCATCGGGATGTGTCTATTGATGAAGCGAGAGGTGCTGGAGAACGTCGGCTACCTGGACGAACGATTTTCACCGGGACACTATGAAGATGACGACTACAGCTACAGGGCAAGACAGCGGGGGTACAAACTGCTCGTGTGCGGGGACACCCTGGTCTACCACGCGGGAAGCGCCAGCTTTAAAGCCGAGAATCCGGAGGGCTGGAACGACCTGATCCGAAAAAACCGAAGGCTGTTTATCGATAAATGGGGGGTGGATCCATGGGAATTCGTTTAGCTGAAATTCCGCGGAAACCGCCCGCTCCAATATCAAGGAATCTTACTAGGAGGGGAGCTCATGAAAGGTGTGATTTTGGCGGGAGGCACCGGTACACGTCTATACCCGCTAACCCGGCTGATCAATAAGCATCTGCTTCCGGTCGGGAATCATCCCATGGTTAGTTACGGGATAGAACGGCTGCGCCAAGCCGGAATCACCGATATTCTCATGGTGATCGGAAAGCAGTCGGGTGGATTGTACACCCAATATTTCGGGAGCGGGGAACATTTTGGAGTGAATTTGACTTACCGGGTTCAAGAGTCGGCGGGGGGCATCGCGGAAGCGCTGGAACTGGCCAAAGGATTCATTGCCCCGGACGAAAAATTCGTGGTGCTCCTGGGGGATAACCTGTTTCTGGACGACTTGACGCCCTACGTGGATAAATTTAAGCAGCAGCCGCCGGGCAGCGCCAGAGTGCTGCTTAAACCCGTGAAGGACCCCCGGCGGTACGGAGTTCCCGTTTTCGACCCGGATCGCCCGGATCTGATCTCTTATATTGAGGAAAAGCCCCAGAACCCAAAATCAAACTATTCGGTCACCGGCATTTACATGTATGACGGCGCGGTGTTCGGGTGGATTCAGGGCATCAACCGCTCCGCGCGCGGGGAACTGGAAATTACGGATGTGAACAATCTGTACGCTCGTAACGGAAAGCTGGAATACGACGTACTGCAGCTGTGGTGGGGGGATGCCGGAACCTTCGAATCGCTGAAGGAAGCCGCCGAGCATATGAAAGGGGTACTGCCATAGACCAAGGAAGGGAGAAAATGCGAATGCGAGCCAGACGCCGGAAGAGACCGTTGTCCAGGTTCGGCCTTAGGTTCCCGAAACGAAGAAAATTGCGGTTGACCCCAGCACGACGCAAAAAACGCTTCGCCGCCAGTCGCAGACCCGGACCGACCCGAAACGGAACGCTCCGGGTCGGCTCACCGCAAGATAGCGGGGTCTTGACCCGGAGGGGGGAGCAGGGGATCCCGGGGAGCCATGGCGGGACGATAGCCGTAAACCGCGAGAGAGAAGCGGGTGTTGCAGCGCCGCCACCGTCAGCGGATTCGCCGCCTGCTTCGCATGGCGGTATTTCCGCCGGGCTCCCGCCGGGCATGGCTCCGCTGCCGGCCAAGAAGCAGAGCCTGGAGGCGGCCCGGGCGGAAGCCTATGACGAGGGATACCGTTCGGGTCTGTTTGACGGCGGCGAAGCCCGGGTGGGCCTTCAGCTTCCCCGCTATATGATCCTTCCCGAGCTGGGATTGGATGACGTGATCCGTGCGGGTCTTGAGGCGCTGTCTTCGTTTTTGATGCGGCTCAAAACGCCCTCCGAGGTGTATAAGGCCTTTGAGCGGACTTTGCACGAACGAGAACCGCTCTCCCTCATTCGCCTGGGCGACGGGGAACTGCTCACTTTGGCGCATGATACCGTCCTTCCGACCGAACAGGTCAAGCGGTACGGCACGTTTCTTCCTTATGCCGGCGTTGATTTGCCGGACCGGGCGGCCCGGGAGGCGCTGGCCGGGGCGCTGCGGCAAGCGGATCTGGTCGGCGTGCCGGAATCGAGGCACCCTTTCTTCCAAGGTCTGCTGTTTCCGGTTCTCCGGTACTACGGCCTGGACTATCGGGCGCTGAAGATGACATCCTCAACGATCAATTATGCGCTCAATGAGGAAGGCTGGCTCCGCAAGCTGATTGCCGGGCGCCGCCTGCTCCTTGTCGGCAATGCCGCGCCGGCCCTGGCCGAACGGCTGGCGGCCGAAGGCTGTCGGATTTGCGGCGTGATCGCTCCCGTCAACGGGATCCATGACGCGGACCGGATCGTAAAACAGGCGGCGGGAATCGAATTTGATCTCGCTCTCGTGGCCGCCGGCATCGCGGCCGTGACAATTTGCGCCGGCATCGCCGCCGAATCGGGAAAGGCCGCGCTGGATTTCGGCCACATGGCCGACAAACTCGTGAGCGGGGAGGTCCCGTTGATATGATAATGGGAGGTGGAGAGCCGGATGCCGAATCGACAGGCCGATTTTCATAGAGGATATGAAGCGGGGTATGCCCAAGGAGTTTCGGCGGGAAGGCAAAGCTTCGGCAGGCGTTTTGACGGCGTCAGCATCATTATTCCTACGTATAACAAGAAGGAAATGCTGCTGGAGTGCCTGGACAGTATCGAGGCCTTTACCGATTATCCCTACGAGCTGATCGTCGTCGATAACGGGTCGCAGGACGGTACGGCGGAGGAACTGCGGAGGCGGCGAGGCCCGCTTCGTCTGGCCGTCAACGAGACCAACCTGGGTTTTGCCCGGGCGGTCAATACCGGCCTGATGATGGCCAAGGGGCGTTATCTGGTCCTGCTGAATAACGACGTGCTGGTTACGGAGCGGTGGATCGTCCAACTGCTAAAATGCTTGAGCGAATGTCCGGATGCCGCCGCCGTCGGGCCGGTTACCAATTACATCAGCGGCGAACAGCAGATCGAGACGCCCTACGGCGATATCCCGGGGATGCGCGCCTTCGCGGCCGCCTATAACCGGAGCGACCCGGGAAAGTGGCGGGATACGGACCGGCTGGTCGGATTTTGTCTGCTCTTTCCGCGGAGTACTTTTGAACAAATCGGCTTTTTTGACGAGGGTTATGAAGTCGGTAATTACGAGGATGATGACTGGATTCTCCGATTGCGGCTTCAAGGGAAAAAAATGAAAATCGCCGGGGATACCTTCGTCCATCACTATGGAAGCGTGACGATGAAGGAACTGGGCGAACGGAAGGTTTCCGAGGTAAACGGGAAAAACGGCGGTTATTTTAATGAGAAGTGGGGCTCCGTCTACGCCTATTTGCAAACCCGGGAAGAGCGGTTGCGGACCGCCGGCAGAGTTTTGGACATGTCCGACTTTTATCCGCCGTTGTGCTGGGTCCGGAGCGCTTCGGGACGAATTTACTGGCTTGAAGGCGGCATCCGCAGACTTCTGGCCCCGCACTTGACAACGGAGGAGATCCGAAATCGGGCGGTACGGTTGTCCGTCGTCGATCTGATGCAGATTTCCCCCGGTCCAGAGGTTTCCGATCCGGAGGAACTGTCTGGTTTGCAGCGGAGACAGAGAGAACAGTTGACGGTTCTTCAGGATGCGGAAGGACGCCTCTATTTAATCGACCGGGGCGTGCGGAGGGGAATTTTGGCGTCCTACACCTGCCGGATCTGGGGGCTGCCGACGCCGTCTCCGTCTTCATCGGTCGCCGGATTGTCCGATATGCCCGAAGGAGATCCTATTTTGCCGCCCGTCATTCTGGCTTCGGATGTGCTATAAACCGGAGTCGCCAAGGAACGGCTCCGGTCACTCCGGCATATGCTAGAACAGGATCGTACCGGCGGAAGCGCCGTGGCTCCTGCGGGGCAATCCAAGCTCTTAGTTGGAGGAATCAGGATGGAGCAAAAAATATCGGAGATCATCGTTCATATGTCAAATTCCCACCAGCAAATGGCGCGAATCATCGATGCCGAACGGGAAGTCGCCGTCCGCATGGCTCAGATTGTGCATGCCATTCCTGATGGGGAATCGGTTTTCGAAGGAACGCCGGGGTTGCTGGAGAATACAGGTCGCGTAAACAAGAGCGTGATCTCCTATTTAAATGCCATAGCCGATCTTCAGGAGGCGATGGCCGAGAATCTCGGCCTGGTGCTGAAGGAGACCCGGGGGCAGGAGGAAGAGTAGGATGAGGATAGCGGGGATGATGGGATGAGCAGAGAACAGGCGTATTTGCAAATACTGGATGCCGCCTCCAAAATCCAGTGGAACGTCGCGATGATATTGGAAGCGAAGGCGGTGGAGGCCGAAAAAGTTCGCAACTGGATCGTGAATCATGTGCACGCCCACAGCTTCGAATCGCACGAGAAGCAGTTGTCCGATCCGCTCGATGTCCATGAGCAGCTCGTGGAGGTGATCGAGGGGCTTACCAAGCTGCAGAACGGATTGTGCAGCAACTTAAAGACGGTGCTTCCTCCTGAAGAAGAGGAATCCGGGGGGGACGACGGCGGTTTTGGCGGCCTATTCAGCGGCAGCTTTGACCTGGAGGATTCGGACAAATGACCTGGAACCTTCAGGAAGAGGAAGCGGTAAAACTCAAATTGATCGAGTCGATTGCGAGAAGCCAGATGGCGATGGCCCGCATTCTGGACAGCTTGGCGGACGTCTCCGTCCATTCCGGGGAGACGGCCCGCCATTTGGCCGCCAATATCACTATTCTGGCGAAATACCAAGACGCGATGGCGCGAACGGTATGCGGCATCCGCGTACATCGCGTACACTACGGAACTCCTTCGTCGCCATGGATTATGAACTTGTGCTACCCAGCAGCATCCGCTACCCGAGGAGTACAGGAGGATCAGGGATAAGATGACAACGATGACGAAATTGCGGCGGAGACGCCGGGCTAAAACGAGAAAACCGGTAAAGTCGCGGATACCCAAGCGCAAGCGAATTGTTCGGCGCAGCCGCAGGCTGCTTGGCCTGAAGCGGGGGCGTAAAAGACAGCTTCGCCCTAAGCGGCGCCTGCATTTGGTCCCAGCTTCCGGCCCCGCCCTGCTTCCGCCTGTTCCGGAACAGCCTTTGCCTCAAAATGTACCCGCGGTTCCGGAGGCGGCCCCGCCAACGGCCGCTCCGGAATCGGCTCCGCCAGCCGCCGCTCCGGAAGATCCGGCCGCCTATGAACAGTCCTATAACGAAGCGTACCAGGAAGGATTTAATTCCGGTTTTGCCAAAGGTTACGAGGACGGGCATACGATGGCTTATACCGAGCGGGTCTAATCAGGTCACGGCTGCCCGGCTTCATGGGGGAGAACCCTCTATTCCGATCATCATTCGGGATAGGGGGTTCTTTTTTTATTGGCATTCAAGGGGCATTCAAGGCATTCGCCAATTTCTCAGGCTACCGGGTAGTCGTCCATGATGCACGTGTCCTTGGAGCATATATTTATAGGGACCCAGGAAATCCAAAAAGATAGGATGAATGCCTTGAACAACGTGATGGATGCGAGAACCGGAGACGAATACCGGGCCGGGTATACCGAAGGCTACCGTTACGGGGGATGCAGGGCGGTTCTCGCCCGCGTTCCGCAATTTTCCGCACCCAAACGGAAGCTCCGCGTGCTCTATGTTCAGCAAGGGTTTGAGGCGATCGACGGCGGTGTGGCCGATGCGCTCCGAGCGATGACGGAAGAATGCATCGTGGCTTCCCCCGATACGATGCTTCAGGCCGCTATCAGCCATTGTCCCGATCTGGTGCTCGTGATGAACGCGCTGCATGTATTCCCCGAGAATCACGCCGATCAGATCGTACAGATTCGTCAAATGGGGATCCGGACGGCGGTATGGTTTGTAGACGATCCTTATTTTACGGAGGATACGGTACGCCTGTCGCAATATTACGACGCCGTATTCACCCACGAACTGGAGTGTGTCCCGCTGTACCGCCAAGCCGGCTGCGGGCAGGTGCACTATCTTCCGCTAGCCGCGGATCCTGCGCTCTTTCGCCCGCTGCAGGTTCCCCGGGAACAGCAATACGACATTTGCTTTATAGGCAACGCGTTTTGGAACAGGGTGGAGCTGTTCGATCGGTTGGCCCCATTCCTGCAGGGCAAGAAAGTGATGATCGCCGGAGGACATTGGGATCGTCTTCAAAATTATGAGTCGTTATCCGCTTTTATTCACAATGGATGGATCCCCGTCGAAGAAACGGTTTCGTTCTATAACGGAGCCAAAATCGTGATCAATATGCACCGGCCTACGGCCGCCGGTCACGATAACCGCAACTCCCATAATGTGCCGGGTTCCTCCATCAATCCGAGAACTTATGAGATCAGCGGGTGCGGGACGCTCCAGATCACCGACATCCGCCAGGACCTGACGGACTATTACCGGCCGGGATATGACATTGAAACGTTCCGGGACGCGGACGAACTTCGGAACAAAATCGAGCACTATCTGAATCACGAGCAAGATCGGCTTCGGATCGCCTGGCGGTCCCTGTGGACGACGAGACGGTATCATACGTTCACCGACCGGATCCACCGGCTGCTTGGGGCGATGCAACTCTGAAGGCGGTGTTTTCGCGAAAATAACAGAAGGAGTGACGGTGACGAAATGACCACAACAGTTTTTTCACCTGTGGGCGGGGAACTATTGACCTCCTGGGAACGGGGAAGACAGGACGGATTGAGAGACGGTTATCTCGAAGGATATTTACGCGGACGCTCCAATGCGATTGTGGAAAGGGTCAAACCTCAGTTTCCGTTTCGCCAGGTCCGGGTGCTTTATGTCGGTTCCGGTAAAGGATTCCCCTACTCGCCGATCGATGAGGCTGTGATATCCACCCTGCGCCAGATGACCGCGGAGACGATCATTTGCGAGGCCGGCGTTCCCATGCCCGAGCTTGCGGCATCAACCCGGCCGGATCTGGTGCTGGTGCTGGACGGTATGGAACAATCGCTGGAGCATATCGACCAGGTCCGTACCCTCGGCATCCGGACGGCCGTATGGATGACCGATGACCCTTATTATACGGATATTACCTTTAATATGGCGCCTCATTACGATTACGTTTTTACGCTGGAGCGCAATTGCATCGACCTTTATCGGTCTCTCGGATGCCCGAATGTCCACTATTTGCCGTTTGCGGCGTTTCCCGAACATTATCGGCCTAGCGTCGCGAGAGTGCCCGAGATTCGGAACGTCGGGTTTATCGGATCCGCTTATTGGAACCGGGTAACATTCTTCCAGCCGATTATCGGGCCGTTAATGGACCGGGGATTGAGCATGAACGGCCTATGGTGGGACCGCCTTCCGGAATACCCGGCTTACGCCGAACGAATCGATCTCGGAAAATGGATGGGACCGCTGGAGACGTCGCAAGTCTACGGCAGCACAAAAATCATGATCAATCTGCATCGTTCTCCTTTTGAAGAGACGGTGAATAAAAACGCGGCCGGGATTCCCGCGATATCGCCAAACCCGCGGACCTTTGAAATTTCGGCGTGCGCGACGCTGCAAATGGTCGACGCCCGGGACGATCTGGCCTCCTTCTATAGACCCGGCGTGGAAATCGAGACGTTTACCTCGCCGCAGGAGCTCTTGGAGAAAGTGGACTTTTATCTGACCCATGAAAAAGAGAGACAGGACATCGCCCTCCGGGCCTTGGAGAGAACGTACCGTGAGCACACGTACAGCAACCGGATTGACGAAATGCTTCGCATTATTTTCGGATAACCGGTGCGAATACGGACTATACCGGGAGGCGGCAGCTCCTCATAACGATGCTGAGGTGATCGAAGATGTCGGAAAGAAAAAAGCTGATGCTTTTTTCACATGTATGCAATACCCGGAGTATCACGGGTGCCGAAAAGCTGCTCTTGTTTCTGGCCAGGAAGCTGTCGCTCCATTTCGATTGTGTGATCGTGGCTCCCCATGAGGGAATTTTAACGAAACTCGCCGAGGATTACGGCATCCGGGTGCTGTTTTATGAGACGCCCATGCTTTATACCATGTGTGACCCCAACGAATTTCTGAACCGGGATGCGCAGCAGTTAAAGAACCATCCGGCCACGGCCGGTCTGGTGGACCTGCTCGTTCGGGAAGCTCCCGCTTACGTTTTCGTCAATACGTGCGTGAACATCGTTCCCGCTATGGCCGCAAAATCCCGGGGCATTCCGGTCATCTGGCACATTACGGAGATCATCCGGGACAACGCCCACACGGAAGGGGCTGTGGCGATTGTCGATCGATACAGCGATTGGATTATTGGGATTTCGGAGACCGCGGTCGCTCCTTTTCAAGGGAAGCCGGCCGAATCCAAGGTGAGTTTGCTGTATCCCTCCTGGGGAGATGAATTTCATCCGGACCAATGGCCCGCCAAAAGGCTGGCGAAACGAAAGGCCTGGGGGATTTCAGCCGATGCGAAGGTGATCGGATACATCTCTTCGTTTCTTATCGCCGAGAAAGGGGCGGATCATTTCGTCGAAGCGGCGGGACTGCTGGCAAAGAAATACCCGGAGCTGTATTTTGTTGTGATCGGCGGCGAGGTGGACCGGACTTACTACGCTTCCCTCAAAAAGAACGCCGCCGATTCGGGCCGGAGCAGCCGGTTTCTCTTCATTGATTACGAGAAGGACATTGAAGGAGCTTATTCCGCGATGGACCTGGTGGTCATCCCGAGCCTGCTCAGTGAAGGGTTCGGCATGACGGCCATGGAAGCGATGATCTTCGGTAAGCCTGTGGTGGCTTATGCCTCCGGCGGGCTTCGGGAGATTCTTCAATTTACGGGAAATGAGCGGTACCTTGTACCGACCGGAGATAAAGAAGGGTTGACGGCCAAAATTTCGGAGCTGCTGGAATTACCGGATGCGCTGCAACAAGTCGGTTTGGAAAACCAAAGGCGTGTGGAGAGCATTTTCGGCTCCGAAGCCTATGAGAGCCGGTTGCTCAGCATTTTGGGGCATATTTTGTCCCTTTCGGGCCAGACGGTCCCGATGGAGGAAGCTTTGTATGCCTTCGACGCCTCCCCGGAGGCGCCCGCTCCTTTGCCGGAGCCTGTCGGACCGACACCAGCCCGACCCGCGGGAATACCGCTTAAACGGCGGGGCCGGAGGCTGAAACGCAAAGGATTGCCGCGGCGGCGGCGGCGGACTCGCTTCTCCGCAAGCCGGAAGGCGAGGCGAAAACCGGGAAGAAGCCGCCGGACGGTGCGGCGCGGTCGTTCGAGACGCCGTCGTTCCCGGCGTAGAGCTGCGGCGGGAAGAAGGTAACCGTGAAGGCGGATTAGACCATTTAACTTCAGGGGGTGGAGATTAAGGTGAAGGTTATGACGATCCTGGGGACGCGACCGGAAATCATCCGCTTGAGCCTGATTATTCCCTTGCTGGACCGGTATGCGAGCAAGCATGTTCTGGTCCATACGGGCCAGAATTTTACGGCCAGCCTGAGCGGTATTTTTTTTGAGCAGCTCGGTCTCCGTGCGCCCGATTACGTTTTGCAGGACCGCCAGGCCTCGCTTGGCGGCCAAATGGCGGCGATGTTTTCCCAAGTGGAGCGGATCTTGGAGCTGGAGCAACCGGACCGTGTGCTGTTGTTGGGCGATACGAACAGCGCCTTGTGCGCCATCCTTGCGGAACGGATGGGCTTTCCCGTAGTGCATATGGAGGCGGGGAACCGCTGTTTTGATTTGGATGTGCCGGAGGAGAAGAACCGGAAAGTGATCGACGCGATCTCCTCCGTAAATATGCCATATACGGCCCAGAGCAAAAGCCATTTGATCGCCGAAGGCTATCCGAGCCGAAACATCGTGCTGACCGGCAATCCGATTTATGAAGTGATGCGCCATTACGAGAAAAAAATCGCAAGCAGCGACATTTTGGAGCGCTTGAGCCTCAGGCCGGGCGATTACTTCCTGGTGACGACCCACCGCGCGGAGAACGTGGATCGGCCGGAGCATTTGCGCGAGATCATGTCCGGCTTGAACAAGGTAGCCGAGACTTACGGGCGGAGGCTGATTTGCAGCATCCATCCCCGTACCCGTTCCAGAATCGCAAGCGATCTGCGGATGGAAATGCATCCGCTCGTTGAATTTCACGAGCCCTTCGGCTTTTTTGACTTCGTCCGGCTGGAGGAACAGGCTTCCTGCGCTTTGACCGACAGCGGCACGGTGCAGGAGGAATGCTGCATTATGCATGTTCCCACGGTCACCTTACGGCGGACGACCGAGCGACCCGAGACCGTGGATTGCGGCAGCAACATCGTGTCCGGTCTGGATGCCGAGCGCATCGCCCGGTCGGTGGCGTTGATGACGGAGATGGACCGGTCATGGGAATGTCCGGAGGGGTACCTGGCGGATAAGGTGTCGGAGAAGGTTGTTAAATTTCTGCTTGGAGGGAAACGGCATGTTTGAGAATAAACGGATTTTGGTAACCGGAGGGACCGGTTCCTGGGGACATGAGTTAATCACGCAGTTGTTGCCGCAGCAGCCCCGGGAGGTGATCGTCTTTTCCCGGAACGAGTCCACCCAAGTAGCGATGAGCCGTCAATTTGAAGATGACCGCTTGAAATTCTGCATCGGCGATATCCGTGACAAGGAGGCGCTCATCCAGGCCTCCCAGGACGTGGATTACGTGTTTCACCTGGCGGCCTTGAAGCATGTGCCGGTATGCGAGGACCAGCCTTACGAAGCGTTGAAAACGAATGTGATCGGGACGCAAAACGTCATTGAAGCCGCCATAGCCAATGAAGTGGAAAAGGTGATCTATATTTCTACGGACAAGGCGGCGAATCCGTCCAACTTCTACGGCATGACCAAAGCGATCGGGGAGAAGCTGATCGTTTACGCCAATCTGCTCCGCAGCAAAACCCGTTTTGTTACGGTGCGCGGAGGTAACGTGCTCGGCACGAACGGCAGTGTGGTTCATCTGTTCAAGAGCCAGATCCGGCAAAAGGGGCAGGTCACGATCACGGATATGAAAATGACCCGCTTCTTCCTGACGCTCCGCGACGCGATATCCCTGTTGTTTAAAGCTTCCGTTGAAAGTGTCGGCGGTGAAATTTTCGTGATGACGATGCCGACCTGCCGGATTGTGGACTTGGCGGAGGTGCTGATCGAGGATTCGGGGGTGCCGGATGTGAAGATTACCGAAAGCGGTATTCGCCCCGGCGAAAAAATTCATGAGATTCTGATGAGCGATTTCGAAAGTCTGACGACCGTGGTTTACGACGAAGCGTATCTGGTCATTTTGCCGACGATTGGCATCCCCGGCCTGCGGGAGCATTATAGCCATTGCGACCCGGTCTCTTTCAGCAGCTTCAGCTCGGAGCATAATCTGATGACCAAAGACGAGATCCGGAATATTCTGCGGCGCGGGGGGTTCTTGTCATGAAGCTGCTCATTGTCGGAGGGAACGGGATGGCCGGCCATGTGCTGGTAGACTATTTCCGGCATCAGGGGCGACACCACGTGTTTTATACGAGCCGGGATCCCAAAGATCCCCAAGGGCTCTACCTGGATGCGTCCGACAGTTTCATGGTGGAAAAAGTGGTCGAAACCGTCCGCCCGGACATCCTGATCAACGCGGTGGGGGTGCTCAACCAGTTTGCCGAGCGGGATAAAATCAACGCCTACCATATTAACGGTTTTTTACCGCACCGCCTGCAGCGGGCGGCGGACCTGGCGGGAGCCCGGCTGATTCATATCAGCACCGATTGTGTTTTTGAGGGGACGCGGGGCGGCTACAACGAGGAGGATGAGCCGGACGGACAAAGTGTTTATGCCGTAACGAAAGCGCTCGGGGAAATCCGGGCGCCCGGCCATTTAACGATTCGGACCTCGATCATCGGGCCGGAAATCCGGACCCGGCGCATCGGGCTCATGAACTGGTTTATGAGCTCAAACGGCGAGGTGTCCGGGTATACGCGCGTTCTGTGGAACGGGGTTACCACACTGGAACTGGCGAAGGCCATCGATGCGGTGATGGAGTCGTCCCTCTCCGGGCTGATTCACCTGGCCCAGCCGATCCCGGTCAGCAAGCATGATCTGCTATTGCTGATTCAAGAAATCTGGGATCTCAAGCGGATTACCGTCGTTCCCAGCGATACGCCCGTACAGGATCGGACGCTGGTGTCGACCCGCACCGATTGGACCTACAAAGTCCCTCCTTACCGGGAGATGCTGAAGGAGTTGGAGAGATGGATGAGAGAACGCAATTATTACAAAATAAGCTGATTCTCATCACGGGCGCCTCGGGGTTCACCGGGAGTCATGCCTGTCGTTACTTTGCTTCCATAGGCATGCGGGTGGCCGCGGTGGTGCGGGATGAACAGGGGCATGCCGGCCTGGGCGGAGTCACCTATCATCGCTGCGATCTGCTGTCTTATGAACAGGTCCGGGAAACGGTGAGCCGGATTCGGCCGGATTACGTTTTGCATTTGGGCGGCAAAAATTCCGTTCCCGAGTCATGGAAAGATCCGATGCTTTACATGGAATCCAACGTGCTCTCCGTTCTTTATTTACTCGACGCGCTGCGGGACATTCCCGCCTGCCGTACGCTTGTGGTGGGATCGCGCTTGTCCGGGCCGTCGCTTTCTTCTTCCTATCGTCCCCACCATCCTTACGGGCTGAGCAAAACGTTGCAAAAGCTGGTCGCGCTGTCCTGGAAACAGCTGTTCGACCAGCATGTCATTCTGGCGGAACCGAGCAATTTGATGGGCCCCGGACGTTCGACGGGCTTTTGCTCGCTGCTCGGCGGACGGATCGTTCAGGAGGAAAGAGAAGGGGGGACTCCCCCTTTTCGCGTCTCCTCCCGGCAGGAGCGGCGGGACTTTTTGGATGTCCGCGACGCGGTAAGGGCCTATGCCTTTTTGCTGGCCTATGGTTCCAGCGGGGAAATCTATCAGGTTTGCTCGGGCCAGCCCCGAACGCTCGAAGAAGTGACGACGACGATGCTAAACCTCTCGGGCAGCCGGATGACGGTAGAGTGGGGAGACAACCCGACGGCCGATTCCACGGCCGAGGTCATCCAGCCGGAATATCTGGAAAGGATCGGGTGGGTTCCCCTCTATCCCCTCCGGACTTCCCTGGAAGATATAATCCGATACTACCGGGATGAAGCGAAAGGAGGAGATTGAGGTGCTTCCGTTAGTTACCATCGTCATTCCTTTCTACAATTGCGCCTATATCGATCAGGCCGTACAGAGCGCATTGAACCAAACTTATAAACCTTTGGAAATCATCGTGGTGGATGACGGATCCACCCGGCATGCCGACCGTCTTACGCCTTATCTTCCTTATATCAGTTATATGGGAAAAGCGAACGGGGGCACGGCCACGGCGCTGAACCACGGCATTAGGAACGCTTCCGGCGAATATATCGCCTGGCTGAGTTCGGATGATTTGTTCTACCCCGATAAAATCGCACATCAAGTAGCTTTTATGCGCGATCAGCGCGCACGCATTTCCCATACGAATTTTAACTATATCGATCAAACGGGAAAGGTGACTCAATATCAGGTTTCTCCGGGATTCAAGGTAACGACCGATTTCTACCGCGGCTTTTTGAACGGGAACCCCGTTAACGGATGTACGGTGATGGTCAAGAAGGAGCTGTTTCAGACGATCGGCCTGTTTGACGAAAGCCTTCCTTACACCCATGACCTGGATTTCTGGTTTCGGGCGATCGTGAGCGGTACGTGTTTTCCGTTTCTCAACGAGGCGCTGACGGCCTACCGCTGGCATGATGCCATGGGAACATTGCGTCATCAGGAGAAGATTATGCCGGAATATTTGAATACGCAGGCCCGGCATCGGGAAGCGCTGCTTCAAGTGTTGGCGCGCACGAATCTATAGCATTCTATTAATTCGGAAAGTTAATCTACCTCCTTTCGCCTCTTTTGCTATTCTTGGATAATTCGTCCAACCCTGTTCTGGCACGCTGCATAGAATAGCATCAGAAAGGAGGGAGAAAACCAATGCCGAACTTTTTAGTAGACAGCCAGCTTTCACAGAACGCTTCGACCGCGAATTCCATTTCGATCGCCGCGTCATCGACACCCGCTTTGTTTGGCACACTCGGATTGGACACGGCGGATGCCGGTTCCAACTTGCGTGTCCACTTCAGCGCCACCGTTACGCTGAGCGCCACCATATCCATTCTTGTCCCTGTAACGATCACGATCCGACGTGTTATTAACGGCGTACCGACAACGGTTTATACGGCCACGAAATCACTGCCGGTCGGAACACTGCTGCTGACGACGGATGTCTTCACGATTAGCGGAATCGATACCCCGCCGCCTGCGGATTTCATCATCTATCAAGCTTTTGTCAGCATTCCGGCAGGCTTGGCCGTCACCCCGACCCGGGTTGGTCCGGAGAGCTTCCAGGCTGTAGCTTATTCCGACTTGCCGACTCCTGTGTAATGCATGTTCAAAAACCGCCGGGATCCTGGATCCCGGCGGTTTTTACATATACCCCTGCTTTAGCTGCTGAAAAGTCTCTATTAGATTTAATCTGTTTAAGAGCCTCTTTTAACATAACGGGAAAGTTCGTCCATGCGAAATCTTTCTACTTACATACGATAGAATTATGAAAGGAGGTAGAATTTAATGCCAAGACAATTTCTTGACGCGAAGGTAGCCGTAAATTCCCTGGGGGGCACTGCGGTCACGACGACACCCGCCATTTTCGGTACGCTCGGGTTGAATACTTCGGCCGCGGGTCCCGACCTGGAAATTCAGTTCTCCGCCACGGTGACAATCTCCGTTGCAAGTACCGCTCCCACCAATGTAACAATTACTATTAACCGGATTTCGTCGCTGGGAACAGTACCGGTTTACACAGTAACCGAAGGCTTCCCGACCGTTAGCGGCGAAGGCGGGCAATTTGCCTTCACGATTGCCGGAGCCGATTATCATCCGCCGAACCCTGATGGCTTCCTGATTTACCAAGCGGTTGTGTCCGTGAACAGCACGACAGCTACGCCGACTCGCGTCGGTCCCGAAAGCTTGATCGCCGCCGCTTATTCCGAACCCGCCGTTTAATCGCTCTAGCTCTAACCCTGCATACTCCCTCTCTAGCCGGCCCTCGGGTATACCCGGGGGCCGGCCTTTTTGTCGAAGAAAACCCCCAGTTTGACTGGGGGTTCAGGAAAGCTTATAGCTATGAGTAAAAATCCCTTGACCTTTATGATAAAATGATAGCCGGTCTGCCAACCGCATCATGAAATCAAGGAGGACAAGGGAAATGGATAAGAGCAGTCTAGCACATACACGCTGGAACTGCAAATACCATATCGTATTTGCGCCAAAGTACAGACGACAAGTGATCTATGGGAAATTAAAAAGAGAAATCGGAAAAATCATTCGAGAGCTATGTGAGAGAAAAGGTGTGGAGATTCATGAGGCGGAGGCATGCCCAGACCATATTCACATGCTGGTAAGTATCCCTCCTAAGTTAAGTGTGTCGGAATTTATGGGATACTTGAAGGGAAAAAGTTCGCTGATGATCTTCGATAAGTTTGCGAACCTAAAGTATCGGTACGGAAATCGACAGTTTTGGTGTAGAGGATACTTTGTGGATACGGTAGGACGTAACAGGAAAGCGATCGTCGAATACATTCGGAATCAGCTAACAGAAGATAAGAACTACGAACAACTCACGATGAAAGAACTGTTCGACCCGTTTACGGGTGAGTCGGTAGGAAAGGGCAAGTAAAAAAGCCCCTTTAAGGGGCATGCCCGAGACCGCTCGCGGTTGGCAGACTTTCAGTGCGCCTTCTTAGGCGCTTGCTAGTACCATGCCCTTATAGGGCTGATGGAAGCCACCGGCTAAGCCGGTGGTTATGACTTAAATTTGTCTTTCTAATTTGTCCCGGGGGAAAGGCCAATGACGTGACCGGGGGTTCGGGAAGGGGAATATACTGTAATATCGCACAAGTTCACTTAAGTCGCGCTCTGCCGGAAGGCCGATCGCCCGGGAAGGAGAAGGCATGAGAATCCTGCTTGCAACTTATTGGCTTATCCCGCATGTGGGCGGAGTCTGGAAATTTATGATGCAGATCAAGCAGCACTTGGAGGCGCTTGGACATGAAGTCGATTTAATGGGGAATAGTCCGGATTACAGTAAATACCACATTTGGAATCGGGGTTTAGAGCTGCCCAAAGCGGAACTTCGCCCGCTGTTGGAGGCCAAACTGGACAAAGCCAAAGCCCCCTTGCTCCATGCGCAAAGTCCCATCGATTTCTATGAGCTGGATCGCTATATGATGGAGCTGTCGGCCGCCTACTTCGGCCTGGACCGATACGATGTGATTCATACTCAGGATATATTTTCCGCCAGGGCGCTTGCCAGGGTTAAGCCGCCGCACATTCCCCTGATCGCACATCTCCATGGGTCGGTAGCCACGGAATTAAAAAATCACTTTATCAAGAACCCGCATCTGAATGTGAACGCAAGCTCGCCGGCTTGGCGGTATTTCGAGATCATGGAGCATTATGGAGCGATGTCCGGAGATCTGGCGATTACCGCCAACCAGGTGCAGCGGAACAAGTTGATCCATGAATACTGGGTCCCTGCTTCGCGGATCGCCGCCTTTCAATACGGACTGGATGCCGAGGCTTTCCGGCAGAGTTTAATACGCGGAACCTCCATCAGGCGCCCCGAACGAAAGAAAGTGATTATTTTTCCGGCGCGTCTCACCGCGGTAAAAGGCATCGACGTGTTGATTTCGGCGTTGGGGATCCTTAAATCCGCGCGAAGGGATTGGGTCTGCTGGATTGTGGGCGAAGGGGAGAAGCGCCAGGAATTGGAGCGGCAAGTCGCCACACTGCAACTGCAGGAAGACGTCCTTTTTTTGGGGGAACGGGATGATGTGCCCGCGCTGCTTGCGATCTCCGATATATTCGTTCACTCGTGCATCCAGGATAATCAGCCGTTTTCGGTGATGGAGGCGCAGATGGCTGGACTGGCGGTTTGCGTTTCGGACGCAGGGGGACTGCCGGAAATGGTGGAACACGGCAAGACCGGCTTGATTTCGCCGGTAAACGATCCCGCCAGCCTGGCCTCCCAGTTGTCTCTTTTGCTTGAAAATGAAGCTCTCCGCAGGGAACTCGGACGAAATGCACAGGCTTGGGGGAGCGTCCATTGGTCGATGAATGCGATGATTCAAAGATTGTTGTCCGTCTATCATTTGGCGGTTGCTGAACCCATCCACAAGCGGACGGAAGGTGCGGCAAGCCCTCCTACCAAATCTCATAAAGTCAGCGGAGATCTGTATAATCGGATTTTCGCGGTACCGTCGGCTCACCCCGAAATTTTGGTCGATTCCGCGGTGTGGGACCGGATTCTCGCCCATCTTCCCCGAGGATATATGGTCTATGATTCGGAGGTTTTGGAACTCACCCGCTGAAGCCTTGAGCGAAAAAACCAGGCAGTTCCCGCCACCGGGGCCGCCTGTTTTTTTGCTTTCGACGGGCATTTCGAAGCTGTTCTTTTAAGAATAGGTTGTACCCGGCGGGAGGGTGCCCTTCCCTTTGAAGAGGAAAAGCATACCATGGCTTATAGAAGATTTCTGCATTGGAGGGCTGGTATGTCTACTTTAAGAATCAAGGCGACGGAAAACGGAAAAATCGATTCCCGATATATTCAAACTGTGGACGTATCTTTGACCAATTTGGGAGGGAACGGCTTTGAGTTTTTACTGTTGGGATATGGGCCGTATGGACTGATTCACCGCCGCCTTTATCATTTGGGACAGGGAGAGAGCGTGACGATTCCGAAAATCATGACTGAGCATGCTCCTTTTGAAATCCTCGTGGTCACCAACGCGCCGAATTATGATAGGACCGGTTTGACCCTTTTCGCCCGAAACCAGCAGGAAACCGTGGCTATCTTCACTCAGGAGGATGCGATACGGGAAACTTAACATCAGGGAGGTGGGACGGTGAAGGTGCTGTTCGTTTTTTACGTACCCAGCGGCGGCGTCCATTCCTTAAATCGCCAGCGTTGCCTCGCCCTGCGTCGACACGGGATTCAGGCGGATTGCCTGTATTACGACTGGGGGGCGGGGTTTCAAAGCCTGGAGGATTTTCCGGTCTACCTGACCCGGGACGATCGAGAAACCGCGCACATTTTGCGGTCAAGGAACTATGACCTTATCGTCGTGACTTCGGACTTCACGTGTTTTGAGCGTTTCAGAAAACTGGGCTATACCGGGAAAATGGCGCTGGAAATTCAAGGATACGGCCCACCGGAGCTTGCCCGCCGTAGACTGGTGGAGGGGGCTCCGGCGATCCAGGCCCATGCTTCGGCGCTTCTTAACCCCAATACGCCGCACATCGCTTTGTTATTGCAGGAAATGTATCCGTCAATCCCGTTGTTTCAATTTAACAACTGTTTTGATTATGAGCGGTTTACTTACCGGGAGCAGGCCGGTCACGGTGCCGATTCGCCGATCATCGCCTGGCTGGGCCGAATCGAAGACAACAAAAACTGGCGGGAATTTTTATATATCGGATACGCACTCCAAAAGCATTATCCCCAGCTCAAGCTTTGGATGTTCGAAGATTCCAATTTAGCCGATCCCGAGGAAAAGGTACAGTTCGACCGCATGGTGGAGCTGTTGCAATTAAGTTCCCGCTTGACGGTACGCTCCAATGTGCCTAATGACCATATGATGCATTACTTTTCACGGATCGGGGATTCGGGCGGGTTTCTGTGCTCCACTTCCAAAGCGGAGGGCTCGCCTCAGGCTATACTGGAAGCGATGAGCTGCAGATGTCCCGTACTGGCGGCGGATTGTGACGGTGTGTTTGCCTCCGTCGTTCACAATATTACCGGCAAGAACTACAGGCTCGGCGATATTGAACATGCCGTCAGGGAAGCTATCGAACTGATCGATAACGGCCCGCTTCGCCAAAACATCCAATCGGCCGCGCTTCTGCATGTCCAGACCGAATTTAATTCGGAGGTGTACTGCCGTAATTTTATCGGGATGCTCCAGGAAATTGTTGAGGGAAGAGGGGGGAACGGTTTTTGAAATATACGCATAAAGTAGGGACGGCCGCCGGAACCTTTCCGCCTTTTTTGGTTGGCGGGAAAGAAGTCATCCTGACGTCGGTGACGATGATGAGCATTTCGCCCGGCGATCTGCTGGTTTTGCGGCTGGATGTGGGATGGAAGAAACCGACACATGGGGATGCAGGTGAAATCGAGTTGAAGATCCGGAAGGATAGCCCCGATGGCCCCGTGATCTATCGGATCCTGGAAACCTGTGTTGAAAAGGCCTATACGATGGAGAGGGTGACGGATATCGGGAACGTTCCGGTTCAGCACTACTATTTGACCGCTTGCTCCGCGGACAGCCGGGCCGTCATAACGGGGCCTTATTCCCTGCAGGGTTCGGTATTTCCCAAAAACGAATAATCAAAAGGCTGACGTTTCGCGAAAATTGCGAAGTCAGCCTTTTGGTATGTTTTAGGGCTATAAAGGAGCCCAGTTCGCGTAAGTTTCCGCGAGTCCTTCCTTTATCGCGTATTCGGGCTTCCATTGTAAGTCGTTGCGCGCCTTAAGATTGGAGAGACAGCTGTGCCTGATATCCCCTGGTTTCGCCGCTTGATACAGCACCTCGATCTCCTCGGGATGCAGCTCGTGCAGATACGCGATCAGCTGGTTCAGCGAAGTCTTTTTTCCGGTGCTTACATGAATGGTGTCCTGCGTCCCCCGTTCCGCGGCAGCCACAATGGCTTTTGCCACGTCCTGTACATAGATGAAGTCCCGGGTTTGCTCCCCGTCCCCGAAAATGGGAAGCGGGAGTCCCTTTTTGAGCCGGTCCATGAATATAGCAACCACACCGCCCTCTCCCTTGATGGTCTGCCCGGGGCCGTATACATTGGCAAACCTCAAAATGGTATAGGGGATGTCGTAAAATTTGTCATACAGCCGGATGTATTGCTCCGCGGTCCACTTGGATAGTCCGTAAAAAGAGATCGGCTTTACCGGATCGAGTTCGGTCAGCACCTCTTTGGCAAGATCGCCGTATACGCCGGAAGTCGAGGCGAAAATGAATTTCTTTACCTTGGTTTCCCGGCAGGCTTCCAACAGGTTCAGGGTTCCTGCCACATTGACGTCGGCATCGAAAGTAGGACTGTCAACGGATTGCCTGACATCGGCCTGAGCCGCCAGGTGAATCAGCAGATCCGGCCTGGATTTTCGGATCGTTTCCCGAGTCATCTCGCTCCGGACATCCGCGATATGAAGTTCTGCCTGCTGCGGTACTTTTTGCTTGTGTCCCGTGCTTAAATCATCGATGACAATGACTTTATAGCTTTGGCGGATCAGCCGGTTGACGAGGTGCGAACCGATAAACCCTGCTCCGCCGGTAACGACTGCGGTCTTCAATTCCCATGGCCTCCCTTGAATGAGCGCATAATACGTATCGTATGAAGGAGGGTTAAATTTGGCATGGGACAGCAGAGGAGATCGGGTAAGTTTACCTGTATTCCGAAGAAGGCGTCGGCGCATCCTAAGTCCTGTTCATCATAAACTTTATAAATGGATAGGGGATGACTTCATGCGAGGAGCAAAAATCGTAAGCTTGTCATTATCCGCTGCATTGATTGCCGGTATGGTTGGGATTACGGGCTGCGGAAACCGTACGGACAACAACAATGTTCGGACCCAAGGCCTTCGTCAGCAAAACCGGAACTATGACGTAAACTCCTTGCCGGAAGGGAACCGCATCTTCTCCCGCAGCGCGGGAAGCGGCCAAAACCAGCGGATCACTTCGCTGAGATACAGCCCTGCCTTGAGCAACAAGGTAGCCCAGCTTCGGGACGTACAAACGGCTCATGTCGTGGTAACCGACCGCGATGCTTATGTGGCGCTTACGATGCATGGGGCCAATAACACCCGAGGCCATGGCGGCAATATGAGCGGCATGTCCACGGGGATGTCGACCGGCATCGGCGGCAACCGGGGAACCGCGAATATGGGCGGCCCTTACGGAGCCGATTACGGAACCCGAGGTGCCGGAGATAACGGTCTGGCCTTGGGATTGACGGGCCGTTCGGGAACCGCAGGAAGCTTGTTCGATATGACTCGGGGAAGCGGATTGACTGGGGGCCATACGGGAACCGGTCTGTCCGGAACGAACGGAAACATGGGATTGAACGACATGAACGGAGCGGGCACGCCAGGAACGGTGGGGACGGGCGGATATGGAACGAGGGGAACGAGCGGTTTACAAGGGACGGGAACCACGGGAACGGGCGGTACCGGCCGGATGAGTGGGCTTGGAACGGGAACAAGCGGAACAAGCGGAACAGGCCGGATGAACGGAGTTGGAACGGGGACCGGCACTTTTAACGGGTTAGGCAACGGTACCGTAGCCGGTCATGTTACGGACAATGTTCCTCAGCATGTGAAAGACCAAGTGTCGCATATCGTCAAAAAAACGGCGCCGCATATCCGGAATGTCCACGTTTCCGGCAACCCCGACTTCGTAACGCATGTAGGGAACTACGCTACCCAATCCCGCGGCGGGGGGACGGGTGGAACGCTTAGAGGGTATATCGCGGATTTTGAGAATATGATCAACCGGATCTTCCCGGGACGTACCGGAACGATGACCGGGCCGAACGGGTATGCGCCAACAACGCCTAACGGATATACCGGCGGTGCGAACCGCGGCGGGATGAATACCGGCGGCTACTCCGGCGGGGTCACAAGGTAATAGCGATGTAAGCGAAAAAGCGTGGCCGATCCGGGAATGAGTTCCCTTTTGCGGCCACGCTTTTCAACTTACCCTTTGAATTTACGTCCCTCGACCCAAACGTGTTGAAGTTCCAAGTCCCGGTCAAGGAGTAGCAGATCGCCGAGCTTTCCGGTTTCAACGGATCCGGTCAGATGGTCGATTCGAATCAGTTTGGCCGGGTTCAAGCTGGCGGCTTCCGAAGCTTCTTCAACGGAGAGCCCGATTTCCCGCACGAGGTGCCGGAATCCGCGGATCATCGTCAAGGTGCTTCCGGCCAGCGTTCCTTCGCTGTCGCGCAGCGTGCAGACGCGGTCTTTGACGACAACGGGCAGATCGCCCAGCTTGTACTCGCCGTCGCCAAGTCCTGTCGCCGACATCGCGTCCGTAATCAGGATGAGATTATGGTTCTTTTTGACGCTGGCCAGCAGTTGGATACCGGCTTTGTGCACATGAATGCCGTCGGCGATGATCTCCCCGCTGATGGCGGGAGAGCTCAGAATCGCTCCGGCCACCCCGGGTTTGCGGTGATGCAAAGGCGTCATCGCGTTGAAGGTGTGCACCGCATGATGCAGACCGACTTCGACGGCGGCCATCATTTCTTCGTAGGTCGCATTCGTATGACCGGCCGCCGCAACGATTCCTTTTTTGCGCAAAAACCGGATCAAATCATGGGCTCCCTCACGTTCCGGGGCAAAAGTAACCTGCTTGATCAATCCGGGGTACCGCTCCTCCCAGGCCTCGATCCACCCGGCGTTCGGCGGTACGATATGGGCGGGATTTTGCGCTCCCGGCCATTTCGGACTGATAAAGGGGCCTTCCAAATGAACGCCGGCTAGTTTGGCGTAAGGCATTCCGTTATTGATGTAGCGCTGAACCTCCTCCAGCACCTGTTCGATGACCGGCTTCGGCAGCGTCATCGTCGTGGCCAGCATCGAGGTCGTTCCTTGACTGCAATGAAGCTTGGTGATCGCGTCGAAGGCTTCTTGTCCCGGCTCGGAGAAATCATGAAGCATTCCGCCATGGACATGAACGTCTATGAAACCGGGCAGGACCAAGCCGCCTTGGGCATCGACCACTTCCACGGAATCGGTGGTTTCCGCGGGCGCTCCGGCGGTAGAGCCGACATACGTGATGACGCCGTCCTTGACGGTCACGGCTCCATCGGAAATCCGTCCCCGGGGCGTAATGACGTCGGCATGTACAATTTGCACGGACCCTTGTCGCATCAGAGCAGCCCCCCCGCAGCCTGGTCAAGCACCACGACGACGTTGGGATGGGTCTGAAGCAGCGAGGCGGGACATTGGGTGGTGATCGGTCCGCGCAGCGCCCGGGCCACCACTTCCGCCTTATCGGCTCCCTTCGCCATCAGCAAAATTTGCTTGGCCTGCAAAATAGTACCGATCCCCATCGTGATCGCATGAGTCGGCACTTCATCGATCGAAGGGAAATAGCGGGCATTCGCCTGGCGGGTTCTCTCCTCCAGCTTGACGATATGCGTCGGTCCGGTCAGCTCCTCGGCGGGCTCGTTAAAGCCGATATGGCCATTATGGCCCAATCCGAGCAGTTGAAGATCGATTTGCCCGGCCTGTTCCAGCAGCCGGTTATACTCCGCGGCCGCCTGTTCGGGATCGGACGAGCTTCCGGAAGGGACATGCGTATTTTCCGGCAGGATATCGATGTGGTTGAACAGCTTCTCATTCATAAACCGGCGATAGCTTTCGGGGTGCTGCTCATCGAGTCCGATATATTCATCCAGGTTAAAGCTGCTGGCCTGCTTGAAACTGACCACGCCCTCGCGATAAAGTTCGATCAATTTGCCGTATACTCCGACCGGAGTGCTCCCTGTGGCGAGCCCTAGGATTGCCCGGGGATTGGATTGAAGCAGACTGGCGATGATGCCGGCTCCGGTTTCGTTGAACTGCTGCTCGTCTTTTACCTTGATAATGTTAAGCATGCGAATTGCCCTCCCTTTGTTTTCTGTATATTTGCACGTTCTGGTAAGAGGTTTCCAGCTTCGGAATAAAATGCTCAAACTCCATACTTACCATTCCCGTAAATAAAATATCAATCACATGCAGCTGCGCGATTCTTGATGCCATATCTCCCCGGCGCATACCTTCCTCCAGAGAAGAAGAGAATAACGATATATCGGCCAGAGAAGCGAGCGTGTTGCTGCCGTATTGGGTCAACGAAATGGTCAGGGCCCCGCTGTCTTTGGCGCAGCGGAGCGCATCGATCGTTTCCGGCGTCTCTCCACCGTACGAGACGGCAAAGGCGACATCACCGCTCCCAAGTGAGGAAGCCGAGGTGATCTGCATGTGGGAATCGGCGAACGCCGTAGCGTGCTTGCCGATCCGAACCAGTTTCTGATAGAAATCCTGGGCGATAATCGACGAAGTGGCCACGCCGTAAAGGTCGATCCGTCCCGCCTTGCAAAGGGCATCGACGGCGCGGCGCAGTTCGTTCATGTCAAGAAGGCGCGTCGTATCCGTAATGGAGGCCAGGTGATTGGCTTCCATCGCCTGCACGATTTTGTGCAGATCGTTCCCCGCGATCACATCTTGATACTGGGTTTGCGAAGGCTGATGGGCCAACTCGCCGGCCAGCTTCATTTTAAAATCGGGAAACCCTTTAAAATGGAATGTTTTGCAAAAACGGGTCACCGTCGAGGGACTGATTCCGCAGGTGTAAGCCAGCTCGGTGATGCCGAGGTGGATGACGGAGGCCGGTGACTTTAAAATATATTCCCCCAGCCGTCTTTCCTGGGGAGGCAGCGTTTCCAAATGGCTGGAGAGCGCATGCAGGATGGGTGTCTGCAAAGGCGTCACCTCTTTTTAAGTTTGAAAATAATTTTTGGGGATTACTATGATATAGTGAAAATAATTTTGATTTCATCATAATCGTTTCTCTGTCGGAATGCAAGATTTTCCTGGGAACTCATAGATTTTCTTGTCATTTCATCGGGTGCATACTACACTGATTGTAAGCATGAATGACCGAAGAGGTGAAAGGGATAGTGGATTCTAATCTTGATGAATATATCGAGCGGCTCTTGTCCGCCTGGTCCAAAACGGTACGCAAAATGCAGAGCGAGATCATGCATCACCGTGAACTGGGTCTGACCGGGCCCCAATTTCATATGCTGGCGCTAATCGCCAAGAACAAAAACTGCAATGTCAGTTATTTGTCGGACAAACTGGAGGTCAAGCCCAGCGCGATTACAGTGATGGCGGACCGTCTCGTTCAAAGCGGGTACGTGGAGCGCAGGCATGATGACCAAGACCGGCGCGCGGTGCTGCTGTCGGTGACCGAACTCGGTGACCAGGTGTACGAGGAAGCGCGAAAACGGTCGCGGAACGTGCTCAAATCGTATCTTTCGGGCCTGGAGCCCCATGAGCTTGAAGTGCTGATCGGCGTGATCGAGAAGCTCGGAAAAGACGAGCCCACGGATGACGGCGAAGAGGCCTAAACCACAAACGGAATGGAGCGGCTTGCTGGCTACCGGCAAGCTTTTTTCATGCCGTCGCTCGGACATGTTATTTTCCAGAGGGGGCCATGGCGATGTATAAACCAAAGACGAAGGAAACCGATAGGGATGTGCTCGAGTTTATTGAAAGCGTGGAGCATCCGGGGAAACGCCGGGACGCCCTGCAGCTGTTGACTATTTTTAAGGAGACGACCGGATATTCAGCCAAAATGTGGGGACCGTCCATCATCGGATTCGGCAGCTACCATTACAAATACGCATCGGGACACGAAGGCGCCGCGCCGCTCGTCGGCTTCTCGCCCAGGAAGTCCAAGATCAGTCTGTATTTTGCCACCGGGGATCCGGAACGTGAAGAGCTCTTGCAGCAATTCGGCAAGCATACCGCGGGAAAGGGATGCGTTTATATTAATAAAATAGAGGATATACGTATAGAAATTCTGGAGGCTTTAATTCGCCAATCGGTTGATTTTCTGCGGAAGACATACTCTCAGGAGCCAACGGAGAAAAGGGAAAGCGCGAATTGATTTCGTCAGGTGGAGGAGATGCGACATGGAAACGTATATTATGGCCCTGGATCAAGGGACCACCAGCTCTCGGGCGATTTTGTTCAATCGGAGGGGGGAGATCGTCCATTCCGCGCAGCGCGAATTTCCGCAGTATTTTCCGAAACCGGGTTGGGTGGAGCAGCAGCCGAATGAAATTTGGGGTTCCATTCTGGCCGTCATCGCCTCCTGCTTGTCCGAATCCGGCATCAAGCCGCGGCAAATCGCCGGCATCGGCATCACCAACCAGCGCGAGACGACGGTGGTGTGGGAGAAAGAGAGCGGAAATCCCGTTTATCCGGCGATCGTATGGCAGTCCCGTCAAACGGCGGATATTTGCGAAGCGTTGAAGAACGAGGGGTGGAACGAGGTGTTCCGCTCCAAAACCGGGCTGCTGATCGATCCGTATTTTTCGGGAACGAAGGTGAAATGGATTCTCGACCATGTGCCGGGATCCCGGGAACGCGCGGAGCGGGGGGAGCTGCTCTTCGGCACGATCGACACGTGGCTGATCTGGAAATTGTCGGGCGGCCAGCTTCATGTCACCGATTATTCGAATGCCTCGCGCACCCTTATGTTTAATATTCATAAGCTGGAATGGGACGAAGAACTTCTGAAGCTGCTCGACGTTCCGAAGGCGATGCTGCCGGAGGTCCGCTCGTCGTCGGAAATTTACGGAACGACCGCGCCTTATCATTTCTTCGGCGAACAGGTGCCGATCGCCGGGGCCGCGGGAGACCAGCAGGCCGCGCTGTTCGGCCAGACCTGCTTGAGCAGGGCATGCTGAAGACGACCTACGGCACCGGCTGCTTCATGTTGATGAACACGGGCGGGCACCCCGTCTCTTCGGAACACGGCTTAATCACCTCCATCGCCTGGGGCATCGGTGGAGAGGTGGAGTACGCTTTGGAGGGCAGCATTTTCGTGTCCGGCTCGGCGATCCAATGGCTGCGGGACGGGCTGCGCATGTTCCGCGATGCGAAGGACAGCGAAGCATATGCCGCCCGCGTGGAGTCCACCGAGGGGGTATACGTGGTGCCCGCCTTCGTCGGCCTCGGCAGCCCGTACTGGGACAGTGATGTCCGAGGAGCCGTGTTCGGCCTTACCCGGGGCACGACCAAGGAGCATTTTATCCGGGCGACCCTGGAATCGCTGGCTTACCAAACCAAGGATATCCTCAGCGCCATGGAGCGGGACTCGGGCTTTGCGGTCACCAAGATGAGGGTCGACGGCGGCGCCGTTTCCAACGGCTTTCTGATGACCTTCCAGAGCGATATTCTGAACGTGCCGGTGGAGCGGCCCGTCGTCCGGGAAACGACCGCCCTGGGAGCCGCTTTCCTGGCCGGACTGGCGGTAGGCTATTGGGACGACCGCGATGAAATCTGCGGTATCTGGAAGTTGGACCGGCGCTTTGAACCCGCCATGGCGGCGGAAGTGCGGGAGTCGCTGTACGGCGGCTGGAAGAAAGCCGTCCATGCCGCGATGGCTTTTAAATAGATCCGCCCATTTTATCCGGTGACGGCACCGTTGCCGCTGCTTCTTCATAAGATGTTTTGACTGTATCCCTTAACCTTGTTAAAACCATAAAACCCGAGCAAGGAGGGGTGACGCATTTTGAAGAGCAGCGATCGCAACAGCAATCTGTTAACACATCGTGAACGGGAAGTTTTCGAACTCCTCGTGCAGGATAAAACGACGCGCGACATTGCGGGCCAACTGTTTATCAGCGAGAAAACCGTCCGAAATCATATTTCTAATGTAATATAATTTGAAGCACACAACATTGTGATGCTTCTTTTTTTGTACATATACATTTATCGAATGGAGGAAAACTGAGAATGGGGATGGTTACAATGAAAGAGGAAATGAATGCCGGTGATCTGAGGGTACAGATTGACTATGAAGCGATTGAAAAGAAGAGCAGTAAGGAATTTGTGGGTAGGTTAAAGAAAATGTTCGGTCCATATGGGAGTTGGGAGTGTACCTTCTTCCTTGAGGAAGACACCCCAAGTCATTACTGTCTTTATTTAGCCAATGGTTTTTATTTGGAGATGCATGATAAAACGGCTCATGACGAGGTCATCTACGCACAGTATTCCAAAAAAGACGGCGTAATCAGTATAAACAGCATGAACACTATTTTTCTGAAACGTTTTGCTCCGATCGGAGTATCAGTGAACGAATGAATTAGTAGTTCCTGTATTACTGGAGTGGTATCTTATCTCCGTGATAAAGAAATGGTATACTCAAGAAAATGAAAACGGAGGCTGTTTTGTGGATAAACACGATTATGTAAGGTCTGATGAGCCTGTTCCACAAACGTTGCAGGAGCAAAAAGAAAAATTTAAGAATATGGCCGAGAAAAGCGGTGCTGAAGTTATTGAGGACAATCCCCTACATGAAAAGGTCACGGAGTTTAAGAAGGCGTTCGAAGATTATAAGCCCAATGGAAGGATTCTTAAGGAGACGCAAGAAATGATAGCTCAGGAAAAAGTCCTTCAAGCCCAGGAACGAAAAACGCTTATAGAACGCGAAGAAATTCAAATAGATTTTACCAGGATTTACAGGGAAAAAGGGTTCAAATACAAGTATGTTTATACGGTAGGCAATCTGGACAAACCAGAAACCGTAGAGATTGTTGACTGCTGGGAACGTGAAGAATTGACTACCGACGAGCTTGAGCAACAGAAGCGGCATGTAATGAGGGGTACGGGAAAGCCGATCGTGAATATTGATATTGAAGAAATCTAGGCTGGGATCAATCCGGCCTTTTTTTTGTTCTACGTGATTTTTCGATTTCAAAGAAAAAATTAAGAAAAAAATAGGAAAAACCTATGAGTTATTGGACTTTTAATAGCTTATAGTTATAGCATGGAGAATCGAGAGAGGACACCACAGGGGCGTGAACGCCCTGTAACGTCGCCGGCCGAGTCGCTGGCAACCTCACAAAGGTGAAAGCTCCGATCCGATTCTCTGGGAGTGCCCTTCAGTGTTTTGGGTCACGTTTTACGTGGCTTGATGCAATGAGGGGCTGATTTATTTGGCAGCAGCATCCCTTTGCCTTGAAGGTATTCTCATGAAATAGTCGAATTATGGCATTGAGATTATTTTACAGGGTGGGGATTTCTATGGGATTTGACTGGGGCGGTTTTGCTGGTAGTATTGTTGGGGTACTCGGGGCATACGGTATAGCTGTTTGGCAAGTTCGTAAGCAACGAGAGGCGGAGGAGCCTTCAAAGCACAAAAAAATTTACGAACTTTCTATACTAATAAGCGAGCATCTAAACTCTGCCTGGTCCTATTTTGCAACCGAGAATTTCGAATACGGGGAGCTTTTTAGAAAAGTCATAGAATTTAACAATTCTATTATCAAATATCAATCCGAAGCAATCGGCACGGACAAAAGACTGGTTGCGGTGGTCTCAGAGACTATTCAAGGGCTGTCTGACATTAGTAAAAAG
Source organism: Paenibacillus faecis (assembly GCF_008084145.1). Taxonomy (GTDB): domain Bacteria; phylum Bacillota; class Bacilli; order Paenibacillales; family Paenibacillaceae; genus Fontibacillus; species Fontibacillus faecis. The sequence continues at coordinate 583,641 of NZ_VSDO01000005.1, forward strand.
TTTTCAGCGAAGCCTCGGAACCATGAGAATTATATGCTTTACGAGGGTGAACTGATTACTTTAGCTGAGGTAATGCGTGGCAAGTGTCTTGAAATTAGGGATGAGATAGTAAAACAGAACAAGCAAGACTTCTAAACAATATGACAAGGTACATAAGGGGTAATTTGGCTACGGAATCTTTTAAAATCACTTTGACTTGGCAAATGCAGGAAGTTGGCTCCTGGTGTCGAACATTATGAGACAGGAGGGTGATAGTGTGGAAAAAGAAACTAAGCTTACATTAGGAAAAATATTGGGGGAAATATACCGAATTCAGAAGCATTCTAAGAGTGTGATTTGTCCCGTGGGAAATGACACTATTTTTGGATTGCTGAATGGATTTGAAGAGACACTTGAGCGGGAAATTGAAAGTTTAGAATTAATTTCCTCTGAAGAGGTAGCTTTTGTGTCAAGGGTACTTAACAAATACTTTACTGACGAACAAAAGCTGAATGACTTTAATGGATACTACGATATAGAAGCTGAATTAGAAGAACGAGGCATCGATCGAATTAAGGCAAAGAGAATTATCACTATGTTTAAAGCAGAGGGACGATTTTTGAAGGTAATTGAAAAGATGGACTCATCCGGTTCACCAGCTGAATGCAGAACATTTGAGATACCTGATTATGAAATGTGATTATGTTTAGCACCCTAACAGGTGCTTTTTCTTTGAAATAGAAAAGCCCCTGCTATTGCAGGAGCTTGAGAATGCCGGAGACTACAACTGCTAAGTTCAGCAGTTTATCCAGGCACTCTGCCGAGATTACTAATTCTAGGCGAATTTTCATCCCGATCCTCCTTCCAGAAAGGGCGGATTCGCCATGGGGCAACCCCTTCCCATTCTTGGGCAAGCCACTCGAACAGGCAATCTGTCAGGAAGACAAAATGATTATATCACAAGTCGCTTAGATAGGCGGCTTATTCTTTTGAAATAAAAGGATAAACCTTCCAAATGTCGAATTGTGATATTGCTGGGAGGTGAGAACTATGAGAATTGAGTTGGAATTTTTAGATATGGATAAAGTAGTGCTCCACAACAACGAAATGGTTTACAAAATTGACGAGAGCATTGCTTATCCTAATGCGGGAGATCGAGTCTATATTGAGGGGATGCTGTATGAAGTGAAAGAACGGGACTTCATATATCTCAGCGGAGCCGCGGGCATCGATTTGAAAATTTCATTTTGGTGCGAGGAGGTTCAAAGAAAATAGTTTATTAAGCACCCTAACCGGTGCTTTTTTATTTTGGAGGGGAGTGAGGTGGCCACACATCGAGTCAACAAATCAGGCAAGGCGGCGCCGCCATTCACCCGGATCCTGAACGATCCGCTCCAGGATGAACGGCTCTCATTCAAGGCCCGCGGGCTGCTCGCCTATATGCTCTCCAAGCCGGACAATTTCCGCTTTTATATCGACGAGCTGGTCAGGCACACGACCGAGGGAAAGGACAGCATCCGCGCCGGCATGAAGGAGCTCGAGCAACTGGGATACATTCATCGATACCCGGTCAAAAATGAGCGGGGAAAGATCATGTCGTGGGAGCTGGATATTTACGAAAGCCCGTCATTACGTCCAGAATCGGGTTTTCCAGTTGTGGAAAATCCAACGCTAATAACGAATGATAATATAATAACGAATGATAAAAGATTAAATAAATACCTCTCTCTTGAAATAGAGGATAATCCCTATATAAAAACCTATCTGAAATACTTCAGCCAGAAGAAGAACAAACAGCATATGAGGGTAACAACAGATCAGTATGGATGGATTATGAATCAGATAGAGCACCTGAAATCCTCCGACATTCCAATAAAGCAATGGGAGGACCAGGTGAGAGATCATTTCGAAAAGCTCCCGGCAAAGAACAACGGGAATATCATAGCGTTCCTGCATGCGTCGCACAGGCGGTTTGATGTGGGGATACATGATCAGTTCTAACGAGGTGAACGCCATGTTCAAACAGTTTATCGACGATATGATACATTTGACGGAAGGGGAAAGGCTCGTCGCATACTGGCCTTTATGGCTCGTCATCGTGCTCATAGGCGTTATTGTCTCGATAATCGACAGAAAGAAGTAACTGAATACGACAAGCCAAGGTCATCAGATACGGGTGGCCTTTTTTAATTGCCAGAGAGGGGGTGATGACCATAGAAGCTGACACATTGATTTATATCGGGCCAACTATTGAAGGCAGCGGGCTATTTGAAAATGAAGTGATGCTCGGGACGATCCCCAGTAGAGTGAAAGGGCTCATGCATATCGAGCAGGTGGAGCGCTTGATCATCCCCATCGATCAGCTGGTGGAGAAGAAGAAGCGGATCCAGACACCAGGCACCTTGGAATATGAGGACTATCAGTATTTGAGCAAACAAACCAAAACAGAGGAGATGAAGAACGTGGAACCAAAATCGTACTTAGGACAATTTCTTTACACGCTTGATAATGAAGGGAATCCGGTTGTTGTATCACCGGCTAATCCACTGCCATTCTCAGGCGTTGGAGGAGAGGGAGGAGGAGGATCAGCCATTGCCTTTTTATCAGGGACAGCTGACCCGGCAGCAGCAACGGGCAAAGACGGGGATGTATACCTCAATACCACATCCGGTGATCTGTTCCAAAAAGCGTCCGGGGCATGGGCTAAGAAAGCAAACCTGAAAGGACCTGCAGGAGCAACCGGACCCAAGGGCGACAAAGGGGATACAGGAGCCACAGGCCCAGCAGGTGCGACAGGTCCGAAAGGAGATACGGGGGCGACAGGAGCAACCGGGGCGAAAGGTGATAAGGGCGACAAGGGTGATCCCGGCGAAACTGCACCGACAGGAACCGCGGCTCAACTGCAGGCCGGCACTGATACGGTAGCACGGACCTGGTCGGCCAAGGCGATCAGTGACGAGATCAAGAGACAGATAGCCGCTATTCCTTCGACATAGAAAGGATGATAGACATGGAAGTGGATGAACAAGAACTGGTGGAGTATATCTTCGGGAAGCTCATTGAGAAGGGGATCGTCGTAAACCGCGAGGACATCCTGACTATCCTCGATCTGGAGATGGAGTACATGGTGAAGGAAGGCATTGCCGTACCGATCGATGAGGAGGGAAAGTGATCATGGCAAAGAAACCAATCGCACGATTATTACAGCGCATAACAGGTGTTCATCGGGTGCATCACATCTGGTATTCATACGGGTGGAAAATACCATTTACGGATGTTGCATACTTCCCATCGAAGGTACACGGGATCAGGCATGGCTTTAAGGCGCTGAATAAACAGCATTATCACAACTGTACATTAACGGGAGTGTGCTGAATTCAACGCGCGTCATCAGACGCACAGAATGGCCCCTATCAGCGTTCGATGGAAAGCCAGTACGAATACGTGACGGTGGTCCGTAAAATCGAATCTAGGGCAAATCTGGCGGTCATGGGTCCTTCTGGGGTCTCGGGATGAGTGCGGGTGCGGACGACCCCGAAATTCCGCTAGAAATTATTTCAAAAATTTAGTTCCGCTTCCGCTTCGAATCGTCTTGATTCGGGGCTTTTAAATTTTTGCTTCGAATTATGCGATTGGGCGGAGATGGGTTTAAATCGATCAAAAAACGGAAGTTGAGGTGAGATAATGGCCAAAAATAAAGCGGAAGAGACAAAACTGCATGATAGAGTCGTCGGAACCGGGGAATTGGCGGCCATTATCGGGAAATCGGATCGATGGGTCCGGCAGCTGACTGGGGAAAAGGTGCTCACGCAGGTGGAACGCGGCAAATATATTCTTGGCGACGCGATCCAAGCTTACATCGAGCACGCCTCTGGTGGTAAGGATGACGATAAGAAGCCGCGGCTCATCGATTATAAGACAGAACACGAAAAGGCGAAGGCCGAAAAGGCCGTGCTTGAACTGGAGCAGATGAAAGGGAATCTTCATGTGGCGGGAGATGTTGAACGCCTGCTTTCGGATCTCATCCTGACAACAAAATCCCGGCTGCTTGGGGTGCCGAGTCGGATCGCAACGGAGTGTGAAAACGAACCTGCCGATGTGGTAGAGGCGGTTGTTCGCCGGGAGATTGAAACCGTGCTGGCAGCTCTGGCGAAGTACACCCCGGATAAGATTGGGGGCGAAATAGATCATGGTAGCACAGAAGACGATTGATCTATTTGTCCGGGCAAACAAGCAGTGGGAACCGAAGAGGCGGCTTTCTGTTTCTGAGTGGGCCGACGTTAACCGGATTCTCACGACGGAAAGCAGCGCGGAGCCGGGGCCGTGGCGGACTGATCGTGCGCCATATCAGCGTGAGATTATGGATTCCATTGAAAAATGGGAAGAGGTCGTAATCATGGCCTCGGCGCAGGTCGGGAAAACGGAATTTCTACTTAATGTTACCGGATCGTATATCGATCAGGAGCCTTGCCCTATCCTGCACGTGCTGCCCAATGACACTTTGATTCAAGCCTATTCGAAAAAGCGGCTCACCCCTATGATCAACAGTAGCGAAGTGTTGAGGTCTAAAATTGGAGTTGCTAAGTCGCGCGGTAGCAGCAATACCATTGATGAAAAATCCTTCCCCGGTGGTTACGTGGCAATTGCAGGGGCCAATGTCCCGGAAGACCTTTCGTCGCGACCGATTCAGATTGTCTTATGCGACGAAGTTGATAGGTTCCCAGTTTCATCCGGGAAAGAAGGTGATCCGATTGCACTTGCAACAGCTCGGACAAAAACCTATCGGCATAAGCGGCGGCATCTGTTCGTATCGACTCCCGTCGATAAAGAGACATCCCGAATCTATCAGCTTTACGAAGATAGCACAATGGAGCAGTGGTGCTTACCATGCCCACATTGTGGCGAACTTCAACCGCTCAAATTTAAGAGGGGGAAGGATTGGGGGATTGTATTCGAGCACTATGTCTCTGAGTCCGGCGAAATCGTAGTGACCAAGGCGGAACACCGCTGCGCATACTGCGGCATGCTTGGCTCAGAAAAGGAATGGAAGCGGGGCGAGGGCCAGTGGATTGCTCAGAAAGAACACTCAACCCGTCGCGGATTCCACATCAACCAGCTTTCCAGCCCGTGGTCAGATTGGCGCGAGGTTGCGAAGGCTTTTTTGGTTGCAAAAAGAGAGGGTGTCGACAAGCTTAAGGTTTTCGTGAACACCGTATTAGGCGAGCCGTGGGAGACAAAGGTCAAGGGCGTCGATGAAAAGACGCTGGCAGCTCGCCGAGAGCGTTATGAATATGAGGTTCCCGAAGGCGTCAAGATTCTCACCGCAGCGATCGATACCCAGGACGACCGATTCGAGGTTGAAGTTATCGGGTGGGGAGCCGGGAAAGAGTCATGGAGGATCGAATACCATCGTATTTACGGCGATTTGGATAGGGAAGAGGTGTGGGAACGGCTCGACGAATACCTTTGCCGATCCTGGACTGGGCCAAACGGAAGGGAATTCCGAATTGTCGGAGCTTTCATGGACTCAGGCGGCCATTACACCAAAGAGGTATATGCGTTCACGAAAGCACGAAATTACCGGAACATCTACGCTATCAAGGGCGTGGGTAAAACAGCGAAAACGGCTCACGATATCCCATTTATCGCAGGCCACAGCAAAACTCAAATCGAGAAAGCTGTATTGATCAAGCTCGGCGTAGATGATGGCAAGGTGAAAGTCTTCGATTCGCTGAAAGTCGATAAGCCCGGTCCCCTCTACTGTCACTTTCCTGGCGAGGATAAGGGTTACACCGAGGAATATTTCCTTGGTCTGACTTCCGAAACGCAGAGGATCGTTACTCAAGAAGGTGTTAAGTACAAGACTTGGGTCAAGATTAGGGACCGCAACGAGCCGTTCGATTTGGCGGTGTACAATAGAGCGGTCCTCGAGATGCTTAGACCGAACCTCTCCTTGCCAGTTGAAAGACAGCCTAATGGGCCAAAGGTTACTCCGGGTGGAATGACTCAGATTCAAAGGGCGAGGAAATCGAAGAAAAAGAACGTCACGAGCAGTATATAGCCCCCTTGAAAGGAGGTGAGAAGGGAAAATGCCGAGGATAACATACGAAGAAGCCAAAGCGAAATACAAAATGTGGAGTGATGCAGAGGATGCGCGTTCAACTGGGGCGGCTTATTCCATTGCGGGCCGATCGTTAACGAGAATCCCCATGGAAGAAATCCAAATGATGAAACGAAAGTATGGCCGAATCATTGATGCGTATGAGAATGGCGGCAAACGTCGTTCCAGAACGTCGGGATTTTACCCTGTTGACCGATGAACATCATTGATAAGGCGCTAAACGTATTCGCTCCAGGAATTGCCGCCAAGCGCGAGCAGGCCAGAACGGAGGTTGTGCGACAACAAGCGGTCCGGAAGGTCGCCAATAGCTTAATTGGAGGATCTGGGAGCAACGGGCGAGGTTATGGTAAGCATGGGGCCAGCACAACCAAGTCATCCATGATGTTCTGGCAGACCCCTGTCGGCGATGCTGACACGGATATCCATCAGAACGTACCAAAACTGCGCGAGAGGGCGCGGGACCTGCATATGGGTTCTGACATCGTCGCCGCAGCTCACAAAGGACTACGGACCAATATTGTCGGAACCGGATTGCGGCTGAATCCAGCCTTTGACGCCTCATATCTTGGTTTAACTAAAGAACAAGCTGAGAAGCTGCGTAGCTCCATTCAACGGGAATGGGCTTTGTGGGCCGAGACGACCAAGTGTGACGCGGCCGGCCTGAACGATTTTTATGAACTGCAAGGGCTAGCCTTTATTTCAACCCTTATGAGCGGCGATGTGTTCGCACTGATGCCAAGCAAGCCGCGTCGTTGGTCAGTGTATGACCTTAAGGTGAATCTGATCGAGGCCGATAGATGCGCAACCCCTCCGGATAAGGTCAACATTGATAGGGAACGTATTCAATCGGGGGTCGAGGTTGATTCAGACGGAATGGTTGTAGCTTACCACTTCAGCAACCGCCACCCCGGCGCAGGTGGGTACAGCTTGAGCGGAGTCAACGAATGGGTACGCGTTGAAAAATACGGCAAGCGCACCGGGCGAGTGAACGTACTCCACTTGTTCGAGGCGGAAAGGCCAGGGCAACGCCGGGGCATCCCGGTCATCGCTCCAATCATCGAATCGCTGAAGCAGCTAAGCCAGTACACGGATGCCGAACTTGCCGCCGCAGTAATCACATCCATGTATACAGTCTTTATCACGACGCCGGCAGATGACGAGGGAGGAAGCCCGTTTGATGGCGTCGGGATGGATGATGAGGATCTGGACGGTGTTGATAGTGTACCGGGTGCTACAGGAGACGAGATTAAGCTTGGACGAGGGGCTATCATGCGGACCGATCCGGGGGAGGATGTCAAATTCGCCGACCCCACAAGGCCGAATCCTAACTATGAGGCATTTGTCCGAGCCATGCTTAAGCAAATGGCCGCGGCCCTCGAGCTTCCATACGAGATCCTGACAAAGCAGTTCACTAGCTCTTATTCAGCTTCCCGCGGCGCCCTGTTGGAAGCCTGGAAAATGTATCGTATGCGCCGCTCTTGGCTCGCAAAAACGTTCTGTCAGCCCATCTATGAAGAGTGGTTTGTGGAGGCAGTAACCAAAGGAAGAATTGACGCACCCGGCATCTTTGATGATCCGGCTATTTTTGCTGCCTACACAAAGGCGGAATGGCATGGACCATCGCAGGGATTGCTTGACCCAACCAAAGAGGTACAAGCAGCCGTCATGCGGATTGACAACAATTTATCCACCGGAACGCGCGAAACAGCCGAGATCAATGGTGGATCGTGGGAAGACAACGTCCAGCAGCGTGCATATGAGCAAAGCCGCCTGAAAAAGTTAGGGCTTGTGCAAGCTGCTCCAGCGCCTGTCACACTGTCCGAACCTTCAAATGAAGGCGACGAAGACAACGACGACGAGGAAGGGGGTGAACAGAACTAATGCCAAAACGAATTAATTTTTACGGTACAGTCGTGCCGAATGACGATGCTTGGTTTTATGAGTGGTTCGAAATGGACTATGTTAGCCCTCGGTTGATAAACGAACAACTTAAGGAAGCCAACGGTGATGATGTGGAATTATACATCAATTCCGGCGGGGGAGAAGTTTGGGCAGGATCGGAGATTTACACGGCTTTGCGTGAATATTCCGGGAACGTAACAGCCAAGGTCGTCGGCGTTGCTGCAAGTGCCGCGTCCGTTGCGATGTGCGGAGCTAAAACGGTCATGGTGTCACCAACAGCCCAGATAATGGTTCATCGATCTTTGACAGTGGCGTCTGGCAATAAAAACGTATTTGATCAGGCTTCACAAATGCTTAATAGCGTAGATGAAGGCATGCTCAACGCTTACGAACACAAGACTGGCAAGGATCGTGCCGAACTGTTGGCTTTAATGGACGGTGAAACATTCTTCAACGCCCAGGAAGCTATTACTCATGGATTCGCTGATGAAATTATGTTTGCCCAAACAGAGAAGGTTGTCGCTTCCGTGTCAGCACCAGTGTTTTCGAACGAGATTATGAACAAAATCAAGTCGAAACTGATCCGTGAAAACATGTTACCCGGTGGTGCACCTGCCGCATCTAGCGGCCCAGAAAATCCAGAACCTAAGGCAAAAAAAGAAAATGAGGAGGACGCAAAACCTATGGATATGAACGAATTGAAGGAGAAATACCCTGATCTGTACGCGCAGATCACAAACGAGGCACAAGCGGCCGAGCGTGCTCGCATTTCTGCTTTACAAGCGTTCGCGACAGCCCCAGGCGCCGCACAATTCATCAACGAGGCTATTACGAACGGTGAAACTGTTCAGGATGTTGCGGTGAAGGTTATGGAGGCTTCGATGAAACGAGCAGGCCAAGAGGCTACAAACCGAAAACTTGATGCAGAGGAAAGCGGCGTTGATGACGTTGAAGCAATCGAGGCAAAAACACCAGACGCAGCCAAAGAAGAGAAGAAAGCCAATGCAGTGGCCAGCATGATTGCTATGGCCCAGAAAATTAAATCTAAGAATGGAGGACGTATGTAATGGCAGAGTATACAAGCCCATCGTTTGACGAGTTGTTTGCAGGGGGAGTACAGCCAGAGAGAATGACGGCGATCATCATCAAGTCAGGATCCGGAGTTGTTACTCGCGGTACTGTTTTAGGTCGCGTGAGCCAACTGCCTGAAAGCGACCTGTATGCAGGTACGCCGATCGTGGCCCCGGTTGATTCCACAAAAACAGACGGTTCCCAGAATCCGTATTGTATCCTGGCTGACTCTGTTATTGATGCTACCACGGGCGATGCCCGAGCTGCAGCTTATCTCGACGGTGAATTTAATCGTGACGCACTCAAATTTGGGGGCACGGATACAGTAGCCCAACATGAGGTCGCAATGCGTAATATCGGCCTGATCACGAAACGAGTAGTTAAATAAGGAGGATAAACAAATATGCCATCTTACCATGAAATTTTAGAGATTCCAACACTGGTGCAGGTCGTTGAAGCATTTCCGGAGGACTCTTACTACCTGACCGACACATATGCAAGTGAGGGCAGGGTCTTCGAAACAGATGAAATCGAAATTCAAACTAAGAAGGGTCACCGCCCGTTGGCGCCGTATGTAAATGAATTGCTTCCCGGCAAGGTTGTTTTGCGTACAGGTTTCACATCCAAAACATATCGGCCGGCGTTGCTGAAACCGATGCGGGTCATTACCCGACACGATTTGAAAGTGAAGCAGATCGGCGAAACGCTGCTCAATCCGAAGAATCCCGAGGAACGATACCAGGAACTGATTGTAGAGGACCTAGCTGATCTGACGGATACTATCGATCGTCGTAAAGTGCAGCAACTCTCTCAAACCATGTTTACTGGTAAAACCGAGCAGATCGGTGAAGGAGTAAGCCAGATTCTTGACTGGGGTTTCACGAATATTGAGGTGCTGTCAGGAACCGACTTTTCGGATGATTCTTTCAACGTTGTAGAGTACCTCACCGAAAAGAAGATGGAAGTAATGCGAAAGAGCGGGAGGACGATGCGTAGAGTGCTGACAACCTATGAAGTCGGTACCAGAATTACGAGCCATCCATCTTTGCTTGCGCTGATCGAGGCTAAGAAAGAAACTCTGGATGTGGGTAACCTCAACCGTGAAATCTTGCCCGAAGGCGTAGTATATCACGGATATCTGCGACAAGCTGACCTTCACATTTGGTCCTATACCAACTCTTATACTGATGAGGAAGGCAAAGAGGTGAGTTACATCCCGGCTGGAACACTTGCTTTGCTGCCTGATGGAAAACCATTTGAGTTCCTTTATGGCGCGAACCTGGTTGCCAACGATGAAGGCGCCTTTGTTTTTGCCCAGGCAAAGATTTTCCCACAAGTACTGAGTGAGAAAGAGCCGCCAAGTCGTAAGTTGCAATTGCTGTCACGTCCTATTTGTGTTCCTGGTAACGTCGATGGCTGGTATGTAGCTAAGGTTCTCAAAAAATAAGGAGGGTTAATATCATGGGATATATCGCAGAATGGAACATCCGTCACAACGGTACGAAAATTGCAATTGGGGAGCCGATTCCTAAGGAAATGAAAAAAGAGGACATCGATTACCTGCTCGCGATTAAGGCGATCAAAGATCCTGAGGCTGAAGCGAAGGCGATCAAAGAAGCTGCTGCAAAGAAAGCGAAGGAAGCAGCCGAATAAGGGGTTGATCGTAGTGAATTTTAAGGAGCAAATGGCGAAGGACGTGCTAAACGTCTTCATTAACCCCGAGGAGTTCGCGGAGCTTCATGAGGTCACAACAGTTACGCCAAACCAGGGCGTAGTAAAGAGACCACTGCCGATGGTTATTGAAAAATTCACTCTTGACGGCAAGCCACTTCAATACGCTGAAGGTGTGTCGGTCTACAATGCAGTTGTCCATATCGCTCCCGAAGTCCTGGCCTACCCTCCACGAGTGGACCAGGCTTTTGTTTTGGACGGGGCTACTTATACGGTCAAGGGTGTTTCCAACGATACCGGCGTGCTTAAAATCGTGTTGCAAGCGAATGGAGCGCGGTAATCATGAGCGACTTTATTGAAATCAAGGACAACCTAAAGCAGGTCAATCGATCGCTGAAGCAAATGGACAAGGCCGTTCGTCAGGCGACCTTGTCCAGCCTTAACCGAGCCACGCAGAGGGCGAAGACGGAAACCGGCCGGAAGGTCCGGGAAAAGTACATCGTCAAGCAAAAAGAGGTCTTGGAGACAATCAAGGTCCAAAAGGCGAAGGCCGGGGGATTGACGGCCACATTGACATCCAAGGGGCACACCATTCCGCTGATCCGCTTCGGCGTCGCTCCGAGGCGTAAGCTCAAAAAGGCACCCAAGGCGCTTAAGGCGGCGGTATACCGGGGCGGAGCAAAGAAGCCCATCCCGGGAGCGTTTATCGCGACGACCGGCAGCCATCTTGGGGTATTTGAGCGGTCCGGGAAGAAGCGGCTGCCGATCCGGGAGCTCCGCGGGCCTGCGGTGCCGTCGATGGCGGCAAATGATGAGGTCCGCGAGCATGTGCAGGGCGTCTTTGGTGAGGAGATGTTGAAGCGGCTGCCGCATGAACTCAATCGGACGTTAGGGAGGCTGAGTACATGACGCCCAGTTTGATGATGGATAAGCTGCAGGAATACCTGCAGGAGATCACCAGCGAGATGTTTCTGGGTCCGCTACGGCTCCGGCCGAACATTTACAAGGTCGATCTGCCCCCGCGTGCAACGCCGGATTATGACCCGTCTCTGCCGGTCGTGGATATCACGGCATCAACGGCGGACACAACCATTAAGGACGAGCGGGACGAGCGATGGCCGTTTATCATCATCGTCTATACCGAGTCGGAGGATAACGATGAGGGCTACAGATCCGCTACGGTTGATTTCCAATTTGGGTGCGAGGGCAGGGGCGCCGACGGCTACATGGATGTGTTGCATCTGATGGAGCATGTCAGGGCCTCTTTTTTGCGAGCTACGTGGAAGGGATGGTCGTTCCGGCTAACCCGGCCGCTCTCAATGGGATTTTACGAGGAACAGGCTGACCCATATTGGATGGGCTACATGTCCACCACATGGGAAGTGCCTGGATTTGAAATGGAGGTCTGGAATCATGGCTACTAGAAAAGACGAAGCGAAAAGTGATGCTCCTGAAACAGGGGCGCAGGAGATTAAGGCGGCGGCTACTCCGGATCTTACGCCGGAAGAACCGGTCGCCCCTGCGGAGCGGGAGCAGTTGATCTATATCGGCCCTTCTCTCCGGGATAATGGGTTGGCCCTTCGGACAAACCAGATTTTTATCGGCGGGCATCCGGGGTTTTACAAGGCACTTTATGACAAATACCCGATGATCCAGCAGTTGTTTGTCCCTGTGGCGGAACTCCGAGACGCGCAAAAACAAATCAATACGACGGGAACGGCGCTTAATATGGCCCTCTTGTCGTTGAAAGGAGTGTAATACATGCCAGAATTTCACGGTGTAAGAGCAACCGAAATTTTTGCCCCAAGGGCAGCGGTGGTGCAAACCAATACGCTGCCTATTTATTTTGGCACCGCGCCGATCAACCAGGTGGCGAACCCGGCGGAAGCGGTGAACAAGGTCATACTGGCAACAAGCTTCGAAGACTTTAAGGCGAAACTAGGCTACTCGGAGGATTGGAAGTCATACACCCTCTGTGAGGCGGCCTATGCCCATTTTGTGGAGTCTGAGCAGGGCCCGGTCGCCTTTGTTAACGTCCTTGACGTAACCGACACCGAGACGACGGCGCCGGCCGATGCTAAATTTACCGACGGCATGTTTACGATCCCGAAAGACGGGGTCTTGAAGGCTTCGGTATCGGTTGGGGATGGAACAACCACCTATCAAGCGGGGAAAGACTACGCCCTTGCGTTTGACGCTGCGGGCAAGCTTGTGATCGCAATCATGAGCGGCGGGACCATTCCGGCCGGAACGACTACCCTCAAGGTAGGATACAAAGCCCTGAAGCCATCCGCGGTTAATGCTGCCCGCATTATCGGTGGGACTGACTCACAAACTGGCGTCCGGACGGGCCTGGAACTGATCGAGGACGTATTCCTTGAGACCTCGTTCGTGCCGAACCTCATCGTCGCCCCAGGCTGGTCGGACAATCCTACGGTGGCGGCCATAATGGTTGCCAAGGCGAAGGATATCAACGGCCTTTTTGAGGCGCATGCGGTCACTGATCTTGACGCTGGCCAGAAGTATGTGGATATTCCGGCATGGAAAGAAGAAAACGGGTATACCAGTCACCTGCAGACTAATACCTACCCGATGGCCACGTATAAGGGCCGCGTTTACCACATGTCTACGCTGGTCACGGCGACCATGGTCGCAACCGATCAGAAAAACGGAGGGATTCCGGTCCAGACCCCGTCCAATCAGCCGATCACAGCCGATGGGTTTGTCTACAAAGACGGTTCGGCCGTTCGACTTCCGTTTGATCAGGCCAACATCCTGAACTCCAATGGTATTGTAACGGGGAGCCGCTGGCAGGACGGCTTTAAAGCCTGGGGCAACCGCACGGGAGCATACCCAGAGTTCACCGACGCTCAGCGAGCGTTTATCCCCGTTCGGCGGATGTTCTCATACATCAAAAATAACCTCGTGCTCCGTCACTGGCAGCAGGTAGACAATCCGCTTGATCGCCGGCTGATTGAGTCAGTCACAGACGGCGCAAACATTTGGATCAACGGCCTAGTCGGTGCAGGTTACCTTCTTGGCGGGCGCGTTGAGTTCTGGGCATCTGACAATCCGCCGGACCAGCTGGAGAATGGGAAAATGAAGTATCGCGTGTTTATTACGCCGCCATCCATGGCCCAAGAGATTGGCTTTACGGTCGAATACGACCCAATTTATTTGGCTGCTCTGGCAGCTTAAGGAAAGGAGTGAACAAACACCATGGCACAAAACATCCCAGTAAAATTGGTCGGCCTCCGGTCGTTTCTCAACGATACAGAGTTTGCAACCGCTGATATCACACTGCCGTCACTCACTCAGATGACTGACACTTTGTCCGGGGCAGGTATTTTAGGTGAGTTGGACCTCCCGTCACCGGGCCATTATTCTTCCCTTGAATTGGGGGTTGCCTGGAAGACCATTAACACTGGCGTTTTTAGCATTGCCGGTGCAGAGGAAGCCTCCATGGAATTCAGGGGGGCTTTTCAAGAATACGAGGTAAACAAAGGACTCGTAACAAAGGCTATCAAGATTGTCATTCGCGGCCATAGCAAGGGAATCGACCTCGGTACACTGGCGCAAAACGCGGCCACTGACACATCAAACACTGTCGAAATCACGTACATCAAGATTTTTATCGAAGGATCGTCTGTGTTTGAACTGGATAAATTCAATTATATTTTCCGGATCAACGGCAAGGATGCCTTGTACGATGTGAGAAAAGCCCTCGGGTACAATTAAAAGAAGGGAGCAATAAATAATGAGCGAACAAAAGGTAAACGTAGATAAGTTGGAGGAAGTAAAACAGGCCGGGACGGTGATTAAGCTGTCCCGGCCTGTTGTTTGGGAGGACGTGGAATATAAGGAATTGACCCTTAGATTCGATGACTTGACAGGCGAAGACGTAATTGATGCAGAGTCTGAATTTATGGATTTTGTGGCAGGCAAGAAGAACGTTTTTGTTGCCCTCAAGGACCAGCACCCGGCCTATTTGGCTGTTTTGGCGGCAAAGGCAGCAGGTGTACACCCGAACATGACCAAACTCCTCTCGGCCAAAGACTTTAAGAAAGTGACAGGTGCAGCGCAACGTTTTTTGACCGATTTGGGTTAAGTGATAACCCTCTTCGAAAGCTGATGAAATGGTCAATAAAGCTATCTCGTATGGGCGGCGATCCGAATAGTTGGATGAGCCGTCCTATTTGGCTTTTGTACGAATGGTTTCTGGCCCGTGGTGAATTACATGAAGAAGAACGTCAAGCGAGAGAAGGGGGTTGACCATGGCAGGAAAAAAGCAGTACGAAATGTCATTTGAATTAAATGGGAAAATCGACCCCCGACTCACGCGGTCGTTCGATAGCCTTTCTCGGGATGTGACCGGGCTTGAAAAGGACCTTGGTCAGCTACGGCGAACCAAGAGCTTGGACAAGATTACTCGGGAAGCGGATCATGCGTCCGGCGCTTTCGGTGAGTTGAGGGAGAACGTCCGGGAATTCGGAGACATCCTGCAGCGCGTCGGGCAATATACTGGAGCCTATGCGATCATCGAAAAGGTGACCGGCTCGATCGGCGAGATGGTAAGCACGATTGGGCAACTTGATGCACAATCGGGGCAGCTCGGCGCAGCCACCGGGGCAACGGCCGAGGAATTACAGGAGCTCCAAGGAATTTCCCAGTCCCTGTATCGTCAAGGTCTCGGCGAGGGCGTGAACGACCTGACGGATGCGCTGGTCGTTGCTCGTAACGTAACCAAACAGCAGGGCGATGAACTCGAGCGTACGGCCAAAAATGCGATTGTATTGCAAGACGTATTTCGATTTGATATTCCTGAATCCCTAAAGGCTTCGGACACCATGATGCGGCAATTCAGCATCACCTCCGAACAGTCGATGAACCTTCTGGCACAGGGGGCGCAGCGGGGGCTGGATAAGTCCGGCGAGCTGCTGGACTCCGCGAACGAGTACGCGCCGCAGTTTGCCGCGCTTGGATACTCCGCAAATGAGATGTTCGACTTCTTCGCGGCCGGTCTTGAGGCCGGTGCGTGGAATCTGGATAAGGTTGGGGATCTGGCGAAAGAGTTCAATATCCGGATCCAGGACGGCAGCGATAAGACAGCGAGCGCCCTTGCGGCCTTGTTTGCTCCCGATGATATCGAGAAATTTACGATGGCTTTGACCAAAGGCGGGACCAAGTCGGCTGAATACCTGGAACTGCTCAAGCACGTCTCCGCTGATACCGCGAAGCAAATGGTCAAGGACCTACAAAAGGGCGGCAAAGGGTCCGAGGATACCTTTAAGGCGCTGTCCGGCATCATGGGCGAAGGTAACAAAATACTCACGGACCTGAGCACTGGCGCTCTCAAGGGTAAAGATGTCATGCAAAAGGTCATCGCCCAGCTCAACAGCATTGACAACAAGGTATATCGCAACGCGCTGGGCGTGGAGCTTTTCGGCACCCAGTGGGAGGACCTGGAGAAGGACGTCGTGGCCGCACTCGGTAATGTTCAGCATCAATTTCACATGACTGAGTCAACCATGGAAGACATGGCGGCGGTCAAATACGACAACCTGGCGCAGGACCTGAAGGTTCTCGGCCGCGAACTGATGGAAGAAGTGGTCATCCCGATCGGCGAGGACCTGATGCCGGTGCTGCGCGATTTAACAGCTTGGGCCTCGGATAACAAAGACCTGATAAAGACCCTTGCTCTCGCCGTTCCGGCGGGCATGCTCGCTAAAAATACCGTCTCTATGGGCAAGGACTTTGCCAAGGTGGGCAAATCTTTGATGGGTACCGTGGATAAGGTGGGGAAATTTGGCGGAGCGATTGGCCTCTTAACCAATCCGATCGGTCTCGCCGTCGGTGCACTCGGTGCCCTTACACTCGGCGTGATCGCCTATAAGCATCATCAGGAAAAGGCAAGGCAAGAACTCATCAACATGGGCGACGCCATCGATAAGGCATTCGACGACTATGCTGCTGTCGAGGGCCAGACCAACAGGACGAAGGAACTCATTAAAGAGTACGACCGTCTGAAAGATAAGATCAACAACGCCAAGACACCTGCCGCAGAGCTGACAGAAGCCCGGCGTAAGATGGCGGATGTTGAACAGGAACTGATTGATCTTAACCCGGATATTCTGCGGGCCGAAGATGCCAAGAGTGAGAGTTTCCGTGAACAGTTGGGTCTTGCTGATGAACTAAATCAAAGTCGTGCTGAGATGGCTCGCCGTGAAGTGGAAATGTCGGTTATGGAAGGCCAAGCAGACCTTCCGGAATTGGTAGAAGAGTATGGCCGACTAAATCAAAAGTTGGCCGATACCGACGAAGCTTACCAAAAAGCTAAAGCTAGTTACGCGCAATACTCTGACTACGTCAATCGCCAGCAAGAAATTGTTAATGACCCTTCCTTGTCAGAAGATCAGGAGAGTACTAAGTTATATGAACTTGCTGCTGAGATAGAAAAAGCTACTGGCAATTATTACGCCGGGAACTGGGCTAATTTAATGAGTGATTTTCATAATTTCAAGGGTGTTATCGACGAGAATTATGAATCATGGAAGAAAACTCAGCAGGAAATCATCGACACGGAACAAAGTTTCCAATCTCTCTATGACAACCAGAAGGCGCTTATCGAAATGGACTTGGGCGGGACAATAGGTGAGCAAGCTTCCAAGTATAAAGAGTTGTCCACCGCCGAAAAGCAGCGATTTGATGCAGCCATGCAGGACATCGCGGAACTCAATCGGGCAATGGACATGATCCCGGATGCTAAAAAGGTGAACATCGAGCTCGTTTGGCAGCAAACTGGAACAATTCCGGATATGTCTACCCCGGCCGGCAAGAAGCTAAAGCAAATCCAGTTACGGGACCCAGGCTTTAATGGTTATGCCGAAGGAGCCCATATTACCTCACCAGAATTGGCATGGGTCGGCGAGGGCGGCGACGATGAGTTTATCATCCCGGTCAACAACTCCAAACGCTCCCACGCTCTATATGCGGCTGCTGGGGAGGCTTTGGGGTACAGCACCGGAGGCGGTAACTTTGCGCCAGTTTACAGTCCAGTGCTGAATTTCTACGCCCCGGTGGATAAGGGGGCGGTTAGTGATGCCCTTAAGGATAACCAAGGTGACTGGGAGCGAAAACTCAAGCAATATCAGCAACAACAGCAGAGGGTGAGCTTTAAATGAAATATACAACCAGTCAAGGGGATACCTTTAGCGGTATCTCCTTTCGTTTATTCGGCGAGGAGCGTTTTTCGATTAATCTCATGAGGGCCAACCCGGAACATATGGGGACGGCCATCTTTGCGGCTGGCGTGATGCTGGCTGTTCCAGAAATCCCTGCGGAACAGGCCGATACATTGCCGCCATGGAAGCGGGAGGAATGATCATGAACGGGATACAAGATGCTCGCCGGGCCGTGCTGGTGCTGTCTTACAACGGCAAGGAGGTTACGAAGGATATCGCCGATTACCTGCTGGATTTTTCGTATAATGACGCGGCCCCGGGGACCATGGATGATCTTCAAATATCCCTATCGGACCGGGAACGGAAATGGCAGGGACCATGGCAGCCGACGGAGGCCGACAAAATCAAGGCTGAGATCCGGACGATCAACTGGAGCAAGCCCGGCGAAATCAAAAGCTTGCCATTAGGATCCTTTGAGGTGGATAGCTTTGAATTTGCAGGACCGCCGGACACCGTCTCGATCAAGGCGATATCACTGCCTGTCGGCTCCAATGCTCGGGCGGAACGGCGGACGCGGGCATGGGAGAAAGTGACTCTCAAAACGATTGCCGCGGATGTCGCCAAAAAAGCCAAGCTGAAGCTGCTTTACGAAGCAAAAGACAATCCCTCATATGATCGGTTGGACCAGACGGAACAGTCTGACCTCGCCTTTTTAAATGATCAGGCCAAGCAGGAAGGGATCGCCGTAAAGATCGCATCAGGCAAGTTGGTCCTTTTTGATGAGGCTGAGTATGAGAAAAAGAAGGCGGCCGTAACGATCGAGCGCGGAAAGGATAACGTCCTCTCTTATCAGTTTAGCTGGGGGACGGCTTACACGGCTTACCGGGCCTGCGAGGTCAGCTACAAGCCTCCAAAGTCCAAAAAGACGATCAAATACACCTACACGCCGCCCAAGGCTCCGAAGACGGGGCCGATCCTAAAAATAAATCAGCAGGTTGACTCCGCGGCGGCTGCGCAGCGCTTGGCCCGAAAGAGCCTCCGTGAGAAAAACAAGGAGGCAGGAAGAGCGTCGCTCACCCTGGTTGGTGATATCCGGATGGCCGCAGGTGTGACGATCGACATCAAAGGCTGGGGGCGGTTTGACGGCAAGTACATCATCGATAGCTGCCGTCATCAGATCGGCGGGGGCGGGTATGTAACTACAATTGAAATCCGAAAGGTCCTGGGGTGGTAGGAATGAGCATTGAACAAAACATGATACGTGCTGGCATCGTATCGAGCGCCAACCCGTCAGCCGGAACTGTTCGGGTTACCTTCCCAGATCGGGATGACCTGGTTTCTGATGATCTCCCCGTTCTGACCCCGGGCGGCTGGGGGAGAGGAAACTCCGTCCCCTTGCCGGGCGAGAGCGTCCTTTGCGCATTTCTCGGGAATGGTCTTCAGGTGGGCATTTGCCTCGGCTCCTACTATACAGACGATGAAAAGCCACCCGGGACGGACGAGCAGCGCGGCGTTTGGTTTGAAGATGGCAGCCAGGTCTATTATGACCGGAGCATCAGAAAGCTCGTTGTAAAGGCTGCGGGGGGCGTCAAAATCGATGGCGATCTGGAGGTTACTGGGTCGATCAAAAGGGCGGGTGAAGTGCTTTGAATAAAATAGGGAGCCTTGGCCCGGTTGTATTCGTGGTGGGGCCGGAGGCGATCCGGACATTTGCTGAGCTCTCTCGGTCCTCTGCCGGGCGGTGGGCAAACCATGAGGTACTTGGCAAAAAGCCCATATCTCAGTTTATCGGACCGGGTCTTGATACGGTCTCGTTTACAATGCGTTTTGATGTGCGGTACCGTATCAATCCCCGAAAAGAGCTCAGCAAACTTGTTGAACTTGAGCGGGCCGGGAAGGCAATGCCGTTGATAGTCGGCGGCCAGGGGCTTGGGGTAAACAAGTGGAAAATAACATCACTTGAGCAGTCTTGGGAGGAGATTGACGGCAAGGGCAACCTGCTGAAGGCTACCGCAACCATCACATTGGAGGAATACCTATGATTTACACAGTGGATATGAGCGGGGAAGGGGCGTGGGTGAACTTTTCTCCGGCTTCGACGGCCGAAGAGGTTGGACAAAATATCCGAACGATCATCGGCACGAGTCTCGGATCCGCACCAGGCTCCCGGGAGATAGGCACGGATTATACCGGGTTGGTGGATGAGCCCATCCCTATCCTGCGGGCACGGCTTAGCGGCATCATAACGGCCGCAATCATGGAGCAAGAGCCCCGGGCCAGGATCGTCAGCATAGATTTTCAGGAGACCGAGGAGGAATCCGCTCTCTATGGCCGGCTGCTCCCCGTGATTAAATACACCTTGGCGGAGGAGGCGACGACTTGAGCAGCAGTTTTGACACGTTAAAGGATATCGATTTTGTGGATGTTGACCCGACTGAAATCCAAAACAGCATTATTACCACGTTTGAGGCTATCGACGGCACCCGGTTATATCCGGCGGACCCGAGACGCCTCTTTTTATTGGCTCTGGCTCAAATCATCATCCAGCAGCAAGCGCTCCTTAACCACAACAAAAAAAACGATCTGCTCAAATACGCAAGCGGGCCGATGCTGGATCATATCGCGGTCTTGTACGATGTGACCCGGTTACCAGCTGAGCCAGCAATCACCACGCTCCAGTTTAACCTGTCGATCCCACTCACATCGGCGACGATTATCCCGGCGGGGACCCGGGTCGGCCCGGCGAGCGGCGCCGGAACCATCCTCTTTATGACGGATAAGGTGCTGGAGATACCTGCGGGAGGAGTATCAGGCACCGTCATGGCCTCTTGTACGGTCCCGGGGATTGTGGGCAACGGATTCCTTGCCGGGCAGCTGAACACGCTTGTTGACCCCATTCCATTCATCCAGAGCGTCGCAAATATCACCGAGAGCACGGGCGGGGCCGAGGAGGAGACGGACGACGCTTTCCGCTCGCGTATCCGATCCGCTCCGGAGAGCTTCTCCGTGGCGGGGCCAGAGGGGGCGTATCGGTATTGGGCGATGACGGCGAGCTCGTCGATCATTGATGTGGCAGTCAAGTCGCCGGCGCCTTGTGAGGTCGTCGTGGTACCGCTCCTGCGGGGAGGCGAGCTCCCCACGGAAGACATCCTTAACGACGTTTCGGCTGTACTCAATGACAGGTCAGTCCGGCCGCTTACTGATCAGGTAACCGTCCAGGCCCCTGAAAAGGTCAATTACAACATCGACATCAAGTTTTATGTGGACCGTGCGCGGGCTACGGAGGCGACAAGTGTAGAGGCGGCGGTAAAAGCGGCGGTGGACACATACCGACTATGGCAAAAATCCAAGCTTGGCCGCGACATTAACCCTTCGGAGCTGATCTGGAGGGTAATGTCGGCGGGGGCGCTGCGGGTAGAGGTTACGGCACCGGTATTTACGGAAGTATCCGAACTGCAAGTGGCCCAGGACGCCACCGTCAATGTCGTAAATGGAGGCCTTGCCGATGATTGACCTAAAGAGCCTCAAAATGCTCGATATGCTGCCGGACAGTCTCAAGCAGGACCCAAACATCAGGGCTGCGGCGGAGGCGCTTGACAGCCAATTGCAGGGGCTTACGGAGCAAATCAACAAGCTTCCACGAATCTCCCGATTGGATGAGTTGACCAATGACGAGGCTGATGAGATGGCTTGGCAGTTTCACGTCGATTTTTACGACCCGGATTTACCAATCGAGCAAAAACGGGAACTGGTCAAAAACGCCATACGGTTCCATCGACGAAAGGGGACCCCGGCGGCTGTTGAGGAACTTATCTCGATCCTGTTCGGCACTGGGGCTGTCGAAGAATGGTTCGAATATGGCGGAGAGCCGGGATACTTTCGAGTGCGAACCAGTGATCCGGCCGCCACCAACGAAAAGGCCGAGGAGTTTGTTCGGGCGATTGACTCGGTTAAGCGGCTGTCGGCCTGGCTGGAGACGGTGATCCTGGAGGAGACCATCCCAGCCAATGACCTCTATTTTGGCCAGACGCTGCACATCGGCGATTTTATAACGATAGGGTAGGTGATTTACAAAATGAGCTCTTGGAGTTATGCACTCACAAATAAAGGGCGTCAGTTGCAGGCTAAAGCGCAGGCTGGCGTCCAACTTGTTTATACGAGGATGGCTGTCGGTAGTGGCACTTTAAGCGGACAATCCCTTGAGGATATGAGCGCTTTGATCACTCCGGTAAAGGACCTGACCATTTCACGGTTAAAGCGGCCGCCGGGATCTACCCGGGCTTTAATCGGGGCCACATTGACTAACCAGGACGTGACAACAGGCTTTTACCTCCGGGAGGTTGGCATATTTGCTACGGACCCGGACTTGGGTGAAATCTTGTACATGTACGCTAATGCCGGATCAACCGCTGACTATATCACACCAAAGGGTGACGGCGTGATTGAAAAGGCAATCAATATGAACGTGTTCGTCGGCGCAGCCTCGAGCATCACGGCGAACATTGACGAGTCGCTTGTATACGTGACTAAGGATGAGCTCAACGAAGCGATCGCCGGCATAACGATCCCTGATGCCTCATTGACGGTAAAGGGCAAGGTTCAACTCTCCAACGCAACGAACAGCAGCAGCGAAACACTGGCAGCGACACCGAAGGCGGTCAAGTCGGCCTATGATGCGGCCACGGCGGCGCAAAACACCGCGAACGCAGCAAATTTAGCGGCGGCAACTGCGCAGTCCAGAGCTGACCAGGCTTTTCAGTCTGGCAATGAGCGGAAAGCGGAAGTGGTTGCCGCGCTTGTTGCCAAAGGTATACCGGCGACCACAGCAGAAAGTTGGGATTCGTTAATCGCCAAAATGGCAGCGATTATCCGAGCCACCGGCAACGCAGGACCGGCACAAGTATTGAGCGGGTACACGTTTTCCAATGCCAGCGGCAATAATCAGGCCGGAGCAATGCCTAAGCAGGCATCTGGTGCGAGGCCCGCATCACCAGATGCTGGGTATGCCGATGGTGTGGGTAACTTATTTTCAAAAGTACCGCCTGGGTATTATTACGAAGATAATGTATACATTTCTTCACACGACCCGGATTTTGTTGCTGGGAACCTGCCGAAAGACACCAATATATTTGGTTTGGTTGGTGCTTTGGAGCGGATGACCACAGCAGAAAAACAAGGAATAGCAGATGCCATTACAGGCAAAGGCGTACCCGCTAGTGTAAATGATTTGAACACGGTTTTGGCGCAAAAGATTGGGCAAATAAAGCTGGGGTCACTTTACGCCACTGGAACTGCCACTGTATCTAACACAAATACCTTAGAATTTACTAGGCACGACGGAGTCGTTGTCCCAATGAAATATCTTCAGGTATCTGGGTTGAATTTCCTCCCAAAAACACTATTAGTTGTAGGTAATGATTTGAGCAGCGGCACTGGCTATGGGTTCGAAACTATTTATAGAGATGGCATGAAATTCCGGTATGATAGTGCAGCTCAATTATTTATTTCAAGTGCCGCAAGCGGATCGATGGGCGTTGTTTTATCGGGAAATGCTTATTTGACAAGCACAGGATTCTTGGTTCCCGTTAACCCTTATTATACGAATCGTGATTTTTCAGCGACATGGTATGCTTTTGGGGATTAATCAAAGGGAGATGACACGCCTACATCATTTGATGTGTACAAGGGGTAAGTGACTATACAGATGTAACCATAAGAGCGCGGGCATAGCACTACTAAAACGAAGGGTGATGAGGATGATTAGAACATTTCAATCGAACGAACGTGTGGAAGCAATAGAGTTTAAAGATTTATCCACGATCCAGCCAATCATCAGTTTCACGGGAATGAGCGTAAATGTAGCTTTTGCTCCGGATGGAACATTGAAGTCAGTGACGTTGAAAAAAGATAAAACCGAACTTGTGGCCATTCCGGGGCAATTCATCTACAAAAATGATACTGGAACCTGTGGAATTTGTAACTATGAGTATTTGGCTGAAAAGTATAAGGAAGTAACTGGAGCAGAGAAATAAGACAAAGAACGCGCCGGAAGGCGTATTTTTTATGCCCTCGGGACGCCCTGGGGGCTAATTTTTTTGAGGGGGAAGGAAGCATATGGACAGAGTTAAAACGGGGATTATGGGGTTCGGGGCTGGGCTGGTGCCGATCTTTGACTACTTGTATGGGGAAGGGGAGGCCGTGGCTGCGATCATGGTGGCGTTGCTGTTTTTCGTAATTATGGACTGGATTTCCGGCGTTCGCGCCGCCAAAAAGGACAATACCTATGCCAGTCGCTACGGCCTGGACGGCATCATCAGGACGTTTTTTATCCTCCTGCTCCCTGCAGGGGGCCACCTTCTGGACGTGGTTCTTTACTTGCCGGGCGTCATTTTTGGGGCGCTAGCTCTGGGGTCCTTATACCACGTCCTGCAGAGTATGACGGCCAATAGCATCCGGGCGGGATGGGGGGACTGGCTGCCGTTGCCGGTTCTTAACGGGCTGATGGAATGGGTGAAAAGTGAACTGGACAAGAAAATTCAGCGAGCTGAATCCAGAAAGGATGGTGCAAAAGAATGAAACTGGTCTATTACAGCCAAGAGGACCCGCGATGGCGTAACGTCATGTACTCGATTACGGGGGACAAAAAACAAACTATTGGTACATCTGCATGCGGCCCCACCTGCGCGTCTATGGTGGCGAGTTCCTATACCGGCAAAACAATTTTGCCGACAGAGGCGGCGAGCTTCGCCGTCAAAAAAGGATTTCGCACGGCCAACAGCGGCACGGATTGGGGGTTTTTTAAGAAATTTTTTGAGCAGTATGGGCTTGAGTGTAAGCAAACCGGCAGCCTAGCTGATGTAAAGGCGGCTCTAAAAGCGGGGGAACTTGCCATTGCATCGATGGGACCGGGCCATACCACGGGCGGCGGCCATTACATCCACCTCGTCGGCATTAGTAAAGAGGGCTGGATCGACGTCTATGATCCTAACCACGATAACCGCAAGTATGGTAACGACGGGTTGATCGAGCAGGGTGTAAGGGATGACGGCAAGATAAAGGTCAAAGAGATCGTATTTGCCCGGGAAGCAAAGCAATACTGGATTATTTCAAAACCAAAACAGGAGGACGACGAAGTGAAGAGAGAAGAATTTGAGGCGCTAGAAAAGCGCATAGAAGCCATTGAGAAGCACATTAATATTTCCGGTAACCAAGAACCTCCAGCGTGGGCAGTAGAGGCTATAGGGGCCGCCAAAGCAGCCGGAGCCATCAAGACCAGCGCAGATAAGAGTCTTTCGGAAATCAAGATGATTCAAATGCTTTTCAATATGGGATTTTTCAATAAGGAGGCTAAATAATCATGAACAAATGGAAAAACTATGGGATGTGGGTATCATTGGTATCGGCTGTTTTGCTGGCGGTGCAGGCATGCGGAGATATTTTGGGGTTTCAGCTTGCCCCCGAAAAGTACGATCAGATCATGACGGCCGTGAATGCCCTTCTGGGGGTTCTGGTTGTGCTTGGGATCGTTAGCAATCCGGAAGCAGGGAAGGGGTTCAGAGACAAGAAGTAGGACGAAGAAATGCCCACTGGCCATTAATCGGTCGGTGGGCTTTTTTTGCTTTTTGCATCTTTGGCGCGTTTCTGCTTCCTCCATTCCCGGGCGTACTGATTGGTGTATTGGCGCCGACACTGGTCCGAGCATGTTACGCTTCCATTCACTGGCACAAACTCATTTCCGCACCATAAGCAAATGTTTCCCCGCTTACGTCGCTTTATTTTTCGAGCCGGGTTAATCTTCTCCTTATTTGCATGATAATATGGCAGAGCGGTTTCGCGGTCGTATTCGGCATTATGTACAGGTTGACATTCGGGACAAAACCGCTGTAATCCGCTATTAACGGTATAATCCGATCCGCAAAGTTCACATGTGTCCGTGCTGCCGAGTTCTCTTACCTCTCCTTGTCGTTTCCGCCTCCGATACTCCGCTCTATCCTGCTTTGCTCTTTCCGCTCGACACGACGGGCAGTAGTACGCACGCGGACCGCCCTGAAATGATGCTCCGCACTGTTTACATTTCCGACCTTGTATCATTGTTCACTCTCAAACCGGCTTTTTAACCATAAAGGCCGCCCCTCAAATAAAGCATCAGGCCGAAGCATTGAGCCCCGATAACCAGGTTTCAAGGCATTAAGGCCAGACTTTGAGACGTTCTGCTGCGTGGTGCCCATATGGCGGGCGACCCACGCAGCTCCAACGTATTCAAGGGGCGGTGCTACTTTACCAGCGTCACACCAACTGGATTATCCCAATCACAAATTGAAGATTCGTCTGTGATCTCCGGGTCAATAACCTTCCAAACAAGTACATATTCGTTTCCTGCTGCATCGATCGCGGGGGCCGTGTACATGTCCCCTTCATCGGTTACGTTCGGGTCTTGAGTAGTTTTGAGAGTCTTTCCTTCCCATTCAATCACCGTCGAGTTAAATTCGTTCAAATCGCTAAATGTTCTCATGGATATTTGCTCCTTTTTCCTCATCCGGTATCTCCGGCTTGTTGGTCCCGTGTCTCTTGCTGTTGATTAAATAATATCACGAATAGTTGTGTAACACAACCGAACAGAAAGGGAACGTAATGTAAAAAAACCACCGATATGAAATCGATGGATAAGGCTATACTATAAACTCCTCAAAAACGGGACTCCGCAACAACCCCGACTTTGTCCAATTTCGTATTTTTACACGTGCGCGGATTTTCGGCTCAACATAAACAAAGTTGCGATTCTCTCCGGTAACCAGCGCCTTACTTACGCCATAAAATGCTTTTCGTTCCGTCGGCCCTGCACCTAGCTCGATAATCCCAGCAGGCCGCACTTTCCCGGTTTCGTCGGCCACTCCCGCCAACCAGCCAAACTCCGCCTTTTTGTAACCCGTGATATAGACGTCAGCATATGTCCAGTTAATGACCTTACGCCAGCTATTCGATCGGCGGCCGGTTTCATAAGCACTATCAGCCCGCTTACCGACGACACCCTCCATGCCGCGGGCTTCAATCTGCGCAAATAAAGCTTCCCCTGCGCCTTCAACATGCGGTACTATCCCAAAACTACTTGACGGCATCTTGAGGCTCGCCAGCAACTCTTTGCGTTCCCTTAGCGGGCGTCGGCGCATGTCCTCCCCCTTGTACATCAGGATGTCAAAAATGGCATAGTAGGCCGGGAGGGTAGCGGCTAACCGCACAATCTTGTCGGCTCTTTTAGCTTGGAAGCGTGTCATCACTGCCTCAAAATCGGACACTCCGGTCGCCGGGTCCACGCATGCGATCTCGCCGTCCAGGACTATGTCGTGCGGAAACAGAGCGTCTGCAATTTCGGGATATTGCCGAGTGCAGTCGTTATTGTGGCGGGTATATAGGCGGACAGTGCCGTCTTGCTGAGAATAGATCAACCGATGGCCATCTATCTTGGGTTCAAATATAAAGCGCGGATCGCTGAACGGACCCGGTGCTGTTGCGAGTAACATAGGATCGATAAACATAAAAACACCTCTCTACCGATTATAGCGCTTAGCTATACGGTAGAGAGGCGGTAAGTGTTGGGCGAGATGGGTCTTTGCGGCACCATCAGGCGGATTATTTACGTCGTGCCAACGTGTTCGCTAACTTGTCGTATTTTTCAACGTCATAACTCTTGATTTTGATCGCATGGGATCGTGCCATTTGCGCAACGTTGTCAGGGGTAATTCCTGTTTCTCTCATGACCTCAAGCATAATCTTTTCGCTATCGGATACAGTAATTTCATTCAACATGGTAGTCCTCCAAGTTTAAAGCCCTCCGGCTATTGTATAGAGGGGACGAAGCCCCCGGGTCTATCTCAGGTTCAGAATCTGCTGCTTGACCTGCTCATTTTTAACGCCACGAGCCAAGCTCTCTTTATAATTCATGATGTCGCGGTCTGTTGCTCCCCGACTTCTCCGTTTTTCGATCACTCGTAAAATAGCTGCCAGTCTGTTATTCATAATTGAATCCTCCCGATTCATTTTTGATTAGCTTTGTGTTAAGATTGGGAGGAGAGGGGCGCTAACCCTCTCCGGTGGAACCTTTCTAACGTCTGCGTCGCACGCGCCGTTTAGGGGTTCCTTTTCTTTTGCTTGGAGCTGACTTCTCCACGTCTTACAGTTATGACTTCACAAGGACGATTGATTGTGAGCGGCATTTTCTAACTCTTGCATTTTTGCATTAACGTTATTGCTAAACATGGTGTGCCAGTTGAAGTACTTAAAGCTTTTGTAATCTGTCGACGCGCTTACTTTTTCGACTGGATAACCCAGCGCCTTCATGGCACTTTCCAGTAAGATTACATTCGCTTTTGTTGCTCTGTACTTTTTGAACATTTTCATTGCCTCCTTATGTGTTGTATTAACTTCCTGATATAAATATACCAGATGATAATACACTAGTCAATACATAATATTAACTTCTTGATATTTTATTTATATATGTTTATACTGAGTATCAAAAGGAGGTTGAACGACAGATGATGATTAACCACTTAAGCGAAATTATGGGGCGTAAACGACTGACTCAGCGTGATGTAGTGCGCGGAACGGGTCTTGCTATAAATACAGTTGCGGGCTTGTACCGAGACGAATCTAAGCGGGTCGATCTGGATACAATCGATAAGCTGTGTAAGTTTCTCGGCGTCACGGTTGGCGAGATTTTTGAATATAAAGAAGATGAGGAGGACGAACATGTTACCCAGGGTAATTGAGTATAAAGTGGACGGCAATCTCCTAATACCGCTCGTATACGTCGACATGGATTTGTTGATCGATGATTATGATTCGTTTATGATTAATATCAAACAGGTGCAGCGGTGTAAGCAAAAGAAAAGAGGGGCTTAATTAGCCCCTCTCCGCAACTTACTTGCTGCTGCGCTTGCCTTTCATTCTGAGGTACAGGTCGTAAGCCCGTTCCTCACCCAGCGTTAGGCGATACCGCTCAAGGATTTCCGCCTCACGCTTTTTGAACTCCTCCTTGGTGATGCGCCCCAGCCCGAACTGGTCGCGTGTCACTCTTAGGAGGTGTTCTGCTTTTTGAAGCTTTTCAAATGCGTTCATGAGTTGTTTTTCCACTGACTTCACCTCCTCGGGAAGTCTCTTGTATCAACTTCCTGATATAAATATACCACTTTGTGATATACAAGTCAACACTTTATATCAATTAGTTGATATAAAATAAGAATATTGTGAAACGAGAAGACCACTGAGGCATGAAGCAGAGTGGTCTTTTTTTCATCTTGCGTAGAAAACATTCATTCGCATATAATACAAACAAACGTTCGTATATTTGGGGTGATAAAAATGTTGGATGACTTAGAAAGAAAATTACTCCGGATCCTGTATAACTTTAATAGCCAGCGGCACCGTATGCCGACCAAACCGGAGTTGGAACGCACGACAGGGCGCCGGTACCACGACATTGAGGCGGCGCTTAATACATTGGTGCAAGAGAGGTACATATTTTGGCCAGACAAACCGCGCCTGGATACGATCGTTATCCTTGAGGGATGGGAGCGGGATCAGCCGATCACTCCCAAAACACGGCCATCAAGTGGCATAGATTATTGGACTAAATATTGAGGAGTGGTGATCATGAGCAGCCGATTAGGTGATGGGTTATGGTCCACAAAGTTTATTCTTCCCGAGCATAGGGAAGCGATGGAACGGCAGAGGCTGGGGGAGGGAAGGCGGCAGCGCCCCACCCTAGACGCCCAAGAACTGGAGTTGATCGAGAGGGCGCTGGCCGAGTCTTACCGGGATCACCGGCGCATTACGCTCCGGGTATTTGGGGAGTATGAGGACAGAGAGCTCGCGGGAATCGTGACGGCCGTGCAGACGTATCGGCGGGAGATCAAGCTTGCTACTGGGGCGGGCGAATGGCAGTGGGTTGCGATTGAAGACATATTGTCGATAGAGATATATGACAAATAAGCCTCCTAGCATAGTCAGGGAGGCTTATTTTTGTTATATTTTAGGTAAAAAAGGCGGGAAGACATGGGGATTAAAAAAATTGTAGCTGGGTTTATTGTCATTGCTCTACTCCTCACTGGTTGCGGGGGAGGATCATCTTTTTCTGCGGATAACTTGGCAATTAGAAAAATTAATGACAAGAAGCAAGTAGTTCGTTACGGAATGACTCGTACAGACGCTGAAAAAGTCCTGGGGGTTGGAGAAAAACAGGGGGACGGCGTTGGGGCAAGGAATTCGTATAATTACGAATCAGGGGTTGTTATTGCATATCGTGATGATAAAGTCGTAGTAATCTTACTGAACGAAGGATCTAGTGATGTTTATGAGACATCTAAGGGAGCTAGAGTCGGAATGCTGAAAGGTGAAATTGAGGAAATGTATGGGGAAAACTATCTAAAAGAAACTAACGAAAGAAATTTGGATTATATATATGATTCAGTTAATAAAAAGTTTATAGTGGATTCAGGTTCGATGAAGGACCTTAAAGCAGATAATAAAACATACATGATTTCGTCCACATTTAATAGTGACGGATATGCAGAGACTGTAATGCTACTTGATCGTGAATTTGGGGTATACTTAAGATAGTCAGTTTACAGTACTTTACAAAGTTCAAATGCATCTGCTATCATAAGTCCTATACCTTTATTATTTATTCCTCAATCCCCTAGCATGCGCAAAAGGGGCATGCTAAAAGCTGATTTTCAGCTAATTCAGTGAATCTCGGGAAGGCGTCATTATATTCCAATGACAAAATGCCACTGAGATCCAGATTAATACGGATATAAAAAAACGGGTTTCGTTGCCTAAAGTCAACGAGACGGACGTTTTGTCCCGTACTATTCTGGATTTCAGTGGCTTTTTTGCGTTTTCTCGAAACGAAAGGTAGGTGAAGGCGCCGAATTTTGTCCGGTTTACTTCCGGTCATGCGTAGGTATTTTGGATTATTTTACAAGTAAGCACTTTCGACATTTTACGACGAAAAACGCGAAGAGAAGGTTATACAATGGGTTAATGAGATGTTAAGAATTACTTAACAGCATTCCCAGGGGTGAGTAGATAATCTACTCATTCCTGTCACTGGACCACTCTAATACATATAGATCAGTCACACGGCATTCAAGGAAATGGGCGGCATTGATCGCAAATTCAAGAGACATCTTAGAATCCCCGTAGATCAATTGCGTCACATAAGCGCGGGAGCATTTCATTCGTCTGGAAAATTCCGCTTGAGTGACTCCTTTTTCCTTTAAACGATCCAGTAGCAGGCATTCCCCGAGTAGGAACGCCATTGGAAACTCCTTTCCATTTTCATTGAATTATACGAACGGATGTTCTGGTTTTTGCTCGTATTTTATGATATGCTCGTCTTAACATCTCAAACGGAAAAATATAACAACTTGGGAGTGATGACCTATTAGTTCACATGAAAAAATAACAGAAATCAATTTATTTGATCTGGCAATGGTTTGTGGAGAAGACCCACTTCTTTTTAGAAAAAAAGTACTCACTCTTCTTCGAGTTCCCGATCCATACGAATCAGCCCAATTATCTTCCGAAGTTCCTTCTCTGACAGAGGGCGCCCATCAACTGAAATAGTTGGATATTTTTTAACTAAATCCTTATCAGCCAAATCGATTTTGGCATCATGTATAAACTCTCTTTCGGTTTTAAATGGAAGAGGGTTTATTTTTTCTGTAATTTTGTGTTGTAAAGCGAGATTGCTTAGTGCTTCTATCACGCTAGATTTGAAGTCAATATCATTATGATCAATCAAATTATTTTTTAGTTGTTGATAATTCTCTGGTTTTTCGAGATTAATACTAAAAGTAAACTTCTTTTTGGATTTAACGATTAATTCGGACAGAGTATTAATAAATTCAGCAAGCAATTCTTTATTCTTCCCATCAGTAAAATCAAATAAATTTAAAGTAAATAAAACCTGTTCATTTATGTAATCTTCTTTGTACAAACTTTCAAAAAATTCTTTTTTCTCTTGTTCAGTTAAATCAATTAGTGCTCCCGTAGCTTCGTATAGTTGAACATATGATACATTAAGGACTTCAGCTAGTTTTTTCATTGTTTTAACATCGAAGTAGTGGGATGTCGTATCTTCGTTCTCAATGCGCGATAGTTGTGTTTCATTAATCCCAGTTCTCCTACAAACCTCTTCTAAAGATAACCCCGCCATTTCTCTTTCTAATCTAATGAACTTTCCAAACGACTCCCTTCCGTGAAGGAGATCCGCAGTTGATACTCCAAGAGCTTCAGCAATATCAGAAAGAGTATCTAGGCTAGGATTATATCGATCCCCTTCGACGTCCGCCAGGTAAGATCTAGACATATTAGCTTTTTTGGCAAGCTCAACTTGAGTCAGCTTTTTTTCTTTTCTAAAAGTCTTAATGTTCTTTCCGATGGACATTATTGTAGCTCCTTCTAAATGGATTCACTTTATTCTAACGTTGGTATGTCGGTAATACAAGTAATAAAATGACGGAAATACAAGTAATAATGAGGAAATAGACGGAAATACAAGTAAATATATAGTTATCGCTCTTATTTGCTTCAATTTGCTGGAAAATGCTCTTAGACAAAAATGTCGGAAATACAATACAATTCAATTATCGAAAGGAGGGGCGTATACGATGTCACTTGACAAGAAAATCGTCGGAGCTGTTATTAAGCAGAAGCGCAAAGAAAAAAAATTAAAACAAAATCAACTGTCTGAAGAAGTCGGTTTATCTCGAAATTACATTTCTGACATTGAAAATGGGCGTTATCTTCCGAGCGTAGATGCACTCTATAAGTTGGCTTCTTGTCTGGAAATTGATTTAAACACGCTGCCGATGTCGGAAATACAAGATGTTAAAGTTTAGCCCAATAATCTAACTTTTATTCACATGGAAAGGAATGGTGCAAATGAACAAGCTTCAGATCGTTAATCACGATGATCAACGGGTTTTAACAACGTCCCAACTTGCGGAGGCATTTGGTACTGAAAGCAAAATCATCACAAACAACTTTTCCCGTAATAAGGATCGGTACACTGCAGGGAAGCACTATTTCGAGCTTCGAGGTCAGGAACTGGATGATTTCAAAGGTTCACATCAATTTGATGCCAACCTTAAATTCGCCCCTGTCATTTACCTCTGGACCGAAAAAGGCGCTTGGATGCACGCCAAGTCGCTCAACACAGACCAAGCTTGGGAAGCTTACGAGATGCTGGTGGACGATTATTACCGGGTTAAGTCTAACCCCTACGGACAGCTTAGCCAAGAGCTTCAAGCGATATTCATGCTCGATCAGCGTACCCAGGAGTTTGAGGTCCGGGTGGCCCGGCTGGAGAACAACACGACTATTGATTACGGCCAGCAAAACGACCTGCAGTTGATAGCCAATAAAACAATCGTCTCCCTGCTCGGAGGAAAAGAGAGTCCGGCCTACTTAGACAAGACGATCCGGAGCGAGACTTACTCGGCGCTCTGGCGGGACTTCAAAGGATACTTCAACACCAACTCTTACAAAAACACCTTGGTGAAGGACTTTGACAAGGCGAAGGAATATGTCGCCAGCTGGCGGCCACACGGAAAGTTACTGCGGGATATAGAACAGGCCAATACTCAAATGGCCTTCAGTTAATCCCCAATTGCTCTTTGACAACTGAATTGAAACCAAACGAAAGGAGAGTGAGCACATGGCGATCATGATCCTTCCGGTGCATCGCCGACTGGCGGAACTGCACTTGATCATTAAAAAGCGCCAGCTGACGGTGCTGGAAGCGGCTGACTTGATGCACTGCATGCAGGTCAATGCAAAACTGGTGCAGGAAATCGACGGCTTTAAGGAAGCGGCCTATGCAGCACAGTGCAACGATCAGATGGACCTGGTCCAGCACTTCAGCCAAAAACTCGACGAAATGGAGGCGCAAATCACTTGAACATCATAGAAAAGATGGTCCTGTTCCTGAGAACCGAGGCGTATGCCAAGGCGAATAACCGGATGAAGGTAGCGGAGTGGGCCAGACAACAATATCGGAAAAACCGGGAAATGTACTTTGCAAATTGGGGTGGTTCGGATGTCGGACGATCGGCTTCATAGTCTCGGCAAATATTTTGAGCATTTCAACGTCAGAGCACGTTATGGCATCACGTTTGAGGATTTTGTAGGGCGGGTCCAGCGCGGGGTTTGGGTTGCATGGCTGGCATAGATCTGGACCGCTTCTCTCAGCCGCTGTGGGGCGAGCAGGAGCGCCGGACGCGGCGGGAGGATGAACTGGCCGAATACAAGCGGGAACGCGACGAGCGGCTTGAGGATGACTTGGAGGGAGGTGAGGAAGACGATGGCAACTAAAACGCGGAACGACCTTATCGGTTGTAAGGGAACAGTTACCCGTCAGATCGAAGTATTGGACGCGCAGGAAGCGCCGGACGGAACGGTTGATATCTATGTCTCTGACAACATGGGTAACACCTACTGGACGTTATTGGACGGGGAAATTGACTTGGATTCATAGGGTCCTATTATTTTTTTGCCAAAAACGGGGTTTTGAGCCCAAAATCAACAGAAAGCGAGGGAAAACCATGGATGACCAAACGCTGCAATACATGGGCGAACGGGTTGACAAGGCCCGGGAAATTAAGAAGAAAATCGCTAGGCTTAGAGATTTTATTAAGCACAGTGAAGGTAAAAGCAATATTGAAATAACCGCGGGTGGCCACGGATGCGTCCAGATACCAAGCTACGATTTCAAACGACTCGCCCTTAAAGCCAAAGCAGCCATCTTGAACCAAGTCCAGGAAGAAATAAACCTGCTCGAGCAAGAGCTTGCCGAGTTGTAGGAGGGAGCGCATGGCCGAAAAACCACAATTACCAGCTGCAGTTATTCAAGCGATTTATGAACGGCTTCCGGCCGTTGTCCGGATCGATATTCAAAATTACCTCTTTGCTTGGGATTGGCTTCAGTCGGAAACGAACGGAGATACCCGGGCCCACTTGATTAGCGAGCTCGAGCGGATTGAGCGGAAATACGGAATAACGGTAGAAAGAAAAAAAAGCCGCCCTGATAGGAGCGGTCAATAAGAAATAGTTCAAATCAATATTACCACGGAAAGCGAGGTACGTGAATGGCAAAGCAAGTCAGATTTATCCGATGGGCGGGAAAGAACTTCGCCAGCTTGCGAGATATCGTCGTGGAATATGGCGATATCACGAAATTGTCCGGCCACAACGGAGAAGGCAAATCGACAATCGGCACAGGCCCGGTATGGACATTGTGGGGATGCGACCTGTTCGGAAATAAGCACAATCCCAGCCCTACGACCTACGATTTTGATCGGGTTTTTTCGGTCCTTACCATTTCGATCGACGGCGAGGAATCGACCTTCGCTCGGGAGATCAACGAGAAGGGTGCCAATGTATTTTACATCAACGATGTCCCGGTCAAAGCAAAGGAGTATGAGGCCGCAGTGGCCGACCTATTCGATAAAGAGGACTTCTTATCCCTTTATAACCCAGGCTTCTTTTTTACCCAGCATTGGACAAAACAGCGGGCCCAGATCCTAAAAAATTCTGTTCTGCCGGCAAAGTCCGAGGTTTTGGCGGAAATGAGCCGGACTGACCCCGGCCAAAAGCCGAAGGACATCGAGCTTAACCCAGCTGCGGCCAAGCTCGATGAGCTGACAAAGAAGCATTCTCTCGACGACCTTCAGAAGATTCACGGCGGGACCGGCGGCCAAAAGTCGAAGCTTGAAAAGCAGCATATCGCAGATCAAAGCCGGACGAAGACACTGCAGGAGCAGTTCGACCGCCTGCCAGCCGCGCCGGATGATATCGAAGCAGCAAAAACCGAATCTGCCGCGTTGCTTGAGCAAATCAAGACTATTGAAAAGCAAATTGACGCGACCAAGATCGCCAACGATCAGCGTTCCGCGGTTCAGTCGCAACTCGCTGCAACGCGAGAACAAGTTGAGGCCGCCAAGGACCGGTATATGAAGGTCTACAACGAGCCGATTGAGGATACCTGCCCAAGCTGCAAGCGGCCGCTGGATGAGGAAGCTGTTAAGGCGGTCACCGACAGCAAGGAGAAGCGGAAAGAAGAACTACGGTCCGAGCATGCTGCGCTGGTCGCAAAACGCAAGGAACTGGAGGAACAACTCGCCGGCACGGAAATGATCGACGTCTCCAAATTGTGGGGCGACATGCGGGAGCTGGAGCGAAAACGGGATGAACTCGAGGATACAATCCACGCAGACAAAGCCCGGCAGGGCCTCAAGAATGATGTTGAAGCAGCCAAACAGGCCGAGGACGAAACGCTGGCGGCCCTGAAAGAGTCTATCTTTATCCTGGATGCCATCAAGGCGTACCGGGCCAAGGAGGCCGAATTACAGGCCGAGAAGGTCCAGTCTCTATTCACCAGGCTCAAGATTCGCCTATTCAAATATGTCAAAACCTCGGACGAATGGGAGCCGGATTTCAGCATCCAGATGGACGGTAAGGATTACGCCACACTCTCGGTCGGCGAAAAGATCACCGCGGGGCTGGAGCTCACCGAAGTGCTCTTCAAGCAATCCGAATTGATCGTTCCGACCTTTGTCGATGGCATCGGCGAGTATACAGGCGAGTTCAAGATTTACGGCCAACTGATCACAGCCCAAGCGGTTAAAGGCCGCGCACTCACTATCGAAACGGAGGACCTTGGATGAAACAGGGCAAGAACCCCACTCGCCGCCAGATGATCACAATCAAGGAAGCAGGTCTGAACCCGGAAAACTGGCTTGTG
Organism: Paenibacillus faecis; assembly: GCF_008084145.1. Lineage (GTDB taxonomy): Bacteria > Bacillota > Bacilli > Paenibacillales > Paenibacillaceae > Fontibacillus > Fontibacillus faecis. The sequence continues at coordinate 620,371 of NZ_VSDO01000005.1, forward strand.
TCCAAGGCGCTTCCGGATCGCCTGGTTCTAACCCACCGTTTCGCTGGAACAGAAAAAACCATCTTCATTTAGGAGGCAATTATTCATATGGCAGGTACAAATCAACTAGCAACAATCGGAAACTGGAGTATCGAAGATATCGAAACAATGAAGCAGACACTTGCCGCAGGAACAACGGATTCACAGTTTCAGTTGTTCTTACGGACGGCGCACGCATCGGGACTCAATCCTTTCTTAAATCATATTTACGCCATTGTCTACCAAGGAAAAATGTCGCTGCAGATCGGTATTGAGGGGATTGCATACCTTGCAAAGCAACATGAGGGATACCGAGGCTATGATGCCCAAATCGTCTGCGAAAACGACACATTTAAAGCCAAGAAATCCACCGTTTATAACGAAAAAACCGGGGAACGCGAAGATGAATGGATCATTGTAGATCATGAAATCGGGTTCCCGCGTGGAAAAATCGTTGGTGCGTACGCCATTGCCTATCGGGACGGATTCCCACCGTTCACTGTCCTGATGGATTGGAGCGAAGTCGAGCATTTTTTAAACAGCCAAATCCCGAACCAAAAAACGATGTGGACAAAGTACACGGCCGATATGTTCAAAAAGCACGTAGCGAAACGAGCTTTGAAAGGGCAATTTGGAATCGACATCAGTGAGGATGATATCCCGGGTGCAGGATCTATCCTACCGGAATCCGAACCACAGCGCCGCGACATCACCGCTGAAGTTAATGCAGCAGCCCAAAAGGAAGAGCCTAAACATGAGACACCGGCTGACGACGCTGACGAACTCAAAAAATGCCGCGAAAAAATGAAGGAGAATTTTTCGAAATTGGGTATCACCACGCCGGAGGGGATAGAAGAATACATCGCCAATCACGGCAAGATCAAAGGCGAGAAACCGACGCTTGCCGAATATAAGGCGCTCCTGAAGGTCATGGACCTCCATATCGCTGAGAAGCAGGCAGCCGATGACTCGCTCCCGATGTGAAGTCGAACAACTGGACCTATTTGGCGGCGCTGATCTAAGCGGCGAGAAGCCGCTAAACGGCGTGTACTACGAGAAGGCGACGGACTTGTTCGTTTCCTTCTCCAGGGGACGCCGGTATAAGGAATGGCCGGCAAAGGGATGCACCTTTGACCGGGAATGGCAGGAACGAATCAAAAGGGAGCGAGCAATATGAAGGTCGAGATTTTAGCAACCGGATCGAACGGTAACTGTATCCACTTGCAAAGCGGCTCCACTGGGATCCTGATCGATGCCGGCAAGTGGAAGCGGGATTTGGAAAAGCGGCTGCTGGCTCGGGGGATCAATGCCGCGACGGATATCCAGGCCGTTTTCATTACCCACTCTCACGGGGACCATATCCGCGGCCTGACGCTGGCAAATAAGTACCGAGTCCAGGTTTGGGCCACCGAAGGCGAATGGAAAGGCATATCCGGTGTAGACGAGGAGCTGCGCCGGGTGCTGGAAACCCGTTGGAGCAAATATGATCCCGTTCAGATTGGCGAGCTGACGATCCATCCCTTCCGAACTCACCACAATACCTACGAACCGGTTGGATACGCGATCGAGGACGATAGCGGCGCTCGGGCCTGCGTGGTGTTTGACACCGGCCATATTGACGACGAGATGCTCGACATGATGGAGGGGAGCGGCATCTACATCATAGAAGCTAACCACGACTCGGATATGCTGCTGTACGGCCCGTATGACGACTATCTCAAGGAACGGATTAGCGATCCGCACCGTGGCCACCTAAGCAACGACCAGACGGCAGCCGCGCTGCAAAAGCTGATCAAGGGCCGCGGCGAGCGAATCTATCTGACCCATTTAAGCAGCAACAACAACACGCCGGAGCTTGCATCGCAGGCGGCGCGATTGGCGCTCTTTGAAAAAGGACTAATCAATAAACGAGACTACTATCTCGAAGTCGTGTAGGAGGCTTCCGCAATGGATTTTACAAAAATGAAATTCGGAGTAATCCAACACGAAGGCGGCTTGATCATAGTGATCGAAGGCGAATTCTTAGGTCCATATGACGGGCGCCAAGTCAAGAAAATCATTCAGATTTTGGAGGGGGAATTACATTGCCGAAAGTCTTGATCACAAACGGATCAGTTGTTGGAACCTGGTACGAAGGCAAAGCAGGAATGATCTATGATGTTTCATTCGTTTCAAATACAAACTACATGCTCAAAGAAAATGATCTCCCCAGCCCCTTTCATAGAGGGGTCCGCAAGGAAGACGGCGAGCTCCTCTACACCGAAGCCGAATACAACGAGATTCTGCGGCAGCGCGACAAGGCAATCGATGACCTGGCCAAGCATGCGAAGGAGATGGCTGATTTAATACAGGGGCGCCAGATACTACTCGAAACAATCGAAAAGGCAGCCGGGGAGCAGGAGTTGGTCGAGTTGCCGAGGGAAGTGGCGGAAGCCCTCAAGGACTTTAAAGAAGATGGCCGTGATATTGATGAAATTATCCATAGAATGCTTGATGTGCACACCTTCGGTTCAGATAGATTAACTGTTATTAGATCATACGCCTCTGAAAATGGTTGGAATTTCATTTCAGCCCTGGTCAACGGCTACACCATTGAGCAGACCCCGGCGGAACGGTTCCAGGCGGATGTCCAAACCCTCCTTAAAGACTGGTTGGGTTCGAATTTGGATGAAAAGCTGATCGATCAACTTACCAGCCAGATCGTCGAGCATGCGCAGCAGCAATTACAAACCTGAACGTTGGTGAGGAGGTATGAGCGGGTTTATCCCGATCGGCAGGGAGTTACAAAATCACTGGATTCGCCGGGATAAGGATTACTGGAATGTGTTCTGCGAAATGTACTTTCTGGCCCGGTACTCTACCAAACCTGAGGTCAGGGTGATTGACGGGGTAGAGGTGACGATTAACTATCGAGAATTCATTTTCGGGAGATCGTCCTGGAGTACGAGGATGGACATTTCGGAGCGGAGGCTGCGGACCCTGGTCAAAAAGCTGGTCGATGAAGGATTCATTCATCAGGTATCCAAATACAGCAAATTTTCAATCTATTCATTCGATTATGTGCCTGAAATGCACCTAAAAAGCGACCAGCAGAACGACCAGCAGAGCGACCAGCAGGATTCCGAAAAGCGACCAGCAGAAACCCAAGCGGGACAAGGGTTTTCAGTCACAAGCGACCAGCAGGATTTTACGAAGCGACCAGCAGAGCGACCAGCACAGCGACCACAGAAAGAAGAAGGTATTAAAGAAGAAGGTTACAAAGGAGAATGTTTAAATAATATGCCGAGTAAAGAGCATGAACCAATAGCTAAAGAGTTGCTCGCTTATTTGAACAAAAAGGTAGGCAAAAAGTATAGGGCAACTCCTGGAACTTTGAAACTCATCATCGCCCGTTTAAACGAGGGTTACAGCAAAGAAGACTGTTTCCATGTGATTGATGTAAAGTGCGCGGAGTGGATCGGCACCGATCAAGAAAAGTACCTGGATTATGAAACACTCTTTAGACCAAGCAAGTTTCCGAAGTATCTCGAACAGCGGCTTGAAGATGTAAAGCGAATTGGAAGCGGGGGAGGCAACGCGTTGGATAAATTACTTCGAAAGGAGTTAGATGCGAATGGACCGCACCGGCGTGATATTACTGATGAAGTACATCGCGGGAGCGTACCGGAGCTTCCGGACGGTCGATGAAACCCAAGCCGAGGAAGAAGTCGCAGTTTGGCATGATCTTTTAAGAGAAATTCCGAACGAGTTGGCTATGGAAAAGACCCGGCAACTCTGCCAAATAAATAAACATTTTGCCCCGACGCCAGCGGAGATATATCAGGCGTGCGTGCAGAAGCAATCCTTATTATCGATTTACGAGATTCAGCGTCTGGAGAACGAGCAGCAGTTGCTGGAACTCCAAGAGTACCACGAAAGGGAAGAGGTTAAGCCGATGCCGGAACACATCGCCAAGCGTCTAGAATCCCTCTTCGTAAACATGCGGGTGAACCGGGATGAATCTTGAAGCTGAACGCGCTGTTCTCGGTTCACTCCTCAAGGACCATGAACTGATGGATGAATGCTTTCTTTCGCCGGATGATTTCAGTGAATACGAGGGGAACCGCACTCTTTTCAAGGTACTCCAATACGCCAAAGAGCATTTCGAAGGCGAAAAGGAGCCGTTTGATCCGGTGTTGCTGGCCTCCAAATGGGGAGAGCGGCTCCGGCAGGTTGGTGGGCTATCTCATCTTTTGTCCTTACGTCAGTCTGTACCGAGTACGACAAGCTTCGCCCACTACCAACAAAGTGTACGTGAGGCAAGAATACAGCGTGAATTACAGGAGGTCGGGCAGCGAATCGCATCCGAGGGCGGCGGAGACCTATCGGAACTCCGGCTCAAAATGAACGAATTGGCGGAATTGCAACGAGGGAAAGCAGGATCAGGTCCCGTGCATATGGCGTCGATCCTTGAAGGGCACGGTCAAACCATCATGAAACGGGCCCAGTCTCAAGGCGTCACCGGAGCTAAAACGGCCAATGAGGATATCAGCCAGATGAGCGGCGGGCATCAGCCGGGGGACCTGGAGATTTACGCAGCGCGCCCCAGCATGGGGAAAACGCAGTACATCCTGAACGATATGGACGCCGTTACAAAGGCCGGGTGGGCTGCGGTCATCTTCTCCCTAGAGATGGGGGCCCTAAAAATGGTCGAACGTCTGGTATCCACCATTGGTGGTATCAAAAACAAGAAGATTAAATCCGGATTGATGTCGGATAACGATTGGGATTCATACAGCAAAGCGGTTGAGATTATCGCCAGTCGGGATCTGTTCATTGACGATACACCGGGCGCCACCGTGGAGTATGTTCGGCAGCAGGTGAAGCAACTCAAGAAAAAGTACCCGAAGCTGGTTGTTTACGTGGATTACCTGCAGTTTTTGAATACCGAACGGAAATTCACCAAGAACAACGAGAAAATCGGCTATATCACAAAGGTCCTCAAGGGAATCGCCCGCGAGTTGGATGTTTGCATGGTCGCTATTTCAGCGGTCGGCCGGGATTGTGAAAAACGACCCGATAAACGCCCGCTGATGTCCGACCTCCGTGAATCGGGGGATATCGAGAGCGATGCGGATGTGGTGGTGTTCCTCTATCGAGACGAGTATTACAACGCCGACACGATCAAAAAGGGAATCGTTGAGTTGATCGTCGCGAAGGGCCGGGATATCGGGACGGGAACCTTTGAAATGGTGTTCCAGAAGGATACGGGCCGATTTATCAACCTTACCAAGGAAGACAAGGAAAAGCTGGCGGAGAAGGTGAGGGAATATGAGCAGAGTCATAAAAGACGATGAAGAATGGCAACGGGCCGAGGATGCGAAATTCAAACTGGCCGCTGAATTGGACGATCCGCTGAGCGGGATGACGGCTGCGGAGAGGGAACGGAAACTTGCCATCTACGATCGGACGGTGGAACTCGCCGAGTACTACCGCCGCGGCCGGATGGTACAAGAATACCCGGGGCTCCGCGAGCAGTACAAGATTCTCGGATGGACGTTTCAGGAGTTTGATAATTCGGCGGAAGGGGCCTCACCGCCTGAAACCGCACCCGCGGCGGCAAAGCAACCGTCGGCGGCCAGTAGACCGGAACCAAAACGGGAACCGGAGAAACCCAAGCCAAGCCTGTCGGCCTGGCTGGATGATTAAGAGAGGACGGTGTTGAGATGCGAGAAGTGTCAATCCGCAAACTACTGAAATTGTCCACCCTGTCTGAATCCGATAGGGACTATCTACAAGCAGAGCTCAACGATGCGAAGTTTCGGAGGAAATTTAGAACAGGTGGATGTCCCATCTGCGGGGAAGAGCTCTCCCATAGATCATGGAGCGAGGATTATTGGGGCGTAGTTGAAACAATAACACTTTGCGGCCGTAGCTCTGAGGACACACACTTTAAAGATCATTATTCCTACGGTTACACCGATTTGATCGCCGGGAATTTCGAAGCAAGTTATAACTATGCGACGCCTTACGATGAAGTTGAAAAGCTAAGAACAGAATGGTTGTTGGCAGCTACATCTTACAAGAATCGTTGCAAGAAGAATCAAAAATTGGCATATCGAAAAGCAAAAAGCCAGCAAAGGAGGATGAAGCGGGCATGAAGCTCACCATTTCAAAGCGCGAACTGAACGAAGCCGTCCAGCACGTCTCCAAGGCGATCAGTGGCAAGACTACGCTTCAGATCCTGACCGGCATTAAGCTGGATGTCACGTCAGACCAGGTGACGCTCACGGCGAGTGACATCGACACTACGATTCAGGCATTCATTCCGATAACGGCGGCCAATGGAAAGGAGATGGTCACGGTAGAGGAACCGGGTTGCGTAGTGCTCCCGGCAAAATTTCTAGTCGAAATCATCAAGAAGCTGCCGAAAGAAACCGTTGAGATCGAGGTCGGAGAGGGATTTAACACCCGAATCAAGTCTGGTCGGACGGACATCGAACTGGCCGGCATGGACCCACAAGAGTACCCAGCGGCGCCCGCGGTAGACGACGAGCTGACTTTCAGAATAGCGGGAAGCAAGCTCAAGGAGTTAATCCGGTCAACGGTGTTCGCGGTCTCAACCAACGAGCAGAGTCCGATTCTGACGGGCGTGCTATGGAACCTCGACGGCGCTCGACTGAAGCTACTCGCAACCGATCGTCATCGTCTGGCGAGCACAGTGGCTGTTATAGATGCTCCGGAGGACATGAGCTTTCATAACATCGTCATCGCCGCCAAGACGCTGAACGAGCTGGTCAAGATCATATCCGACCAGGAAAGCGTGGAAATCTCGATCGGCAGAAACCAGGTTCTATTCAATGTCGGAGCGGTCCACTTTTACAGCCGCCTGTTGGACGGTAATTACCCCGATACAACGAAGATCATACCGACCAACTTCAAATCGGAGTTGGACGTGGGGACCAAGGCGTTCGGAGATGCGCTCGACCGGGCGTATCTGCTGGCCCGGGAAGAAAAAACGAACATCGTCCGGCTGCAAGCGGGGGAAGATGGTGCGGTTGAAATAACATCTGCGTCGTCCGGCGTCGGAAAGGTTCTAGAACAACTCGAGGCCGAGAAGTTCACTGGCGATCCGCTCCGGATTTCGTTCAACTCCAAATACATGCTGGATGCATTGAAGGTGATCGACAGCGAGCAGTTGCACATCGGATTTACCGGAACCATGAGCCCGATCATCATCCGGCCGGGGGACGGCAAAGAGAGCCTGTACCTGATCCTGCCTTACAGGACGTCGAACTGATATGCGGTTCGTAGGTATCGACCCGGCAACCAAAACGGGATTCGTGGCGCTCAATGAGCAGGGCAGCGTCGAGGTCGAGGTGGAGCTGATCGGGAAGGGGCGAAAGGAACCGGGTGGTCTGACCGCTTATCAGCTCGTATCGCTGGAGAATCAGATTTACAGGTTACTGCAACCCGGGGACATTATAGCGATCGAAGAGCCAGCGTATGGCACGAATATGGGCGTGACAACCGGGATGATCCACGGCGGACTACGAACGATGATTATCCGCAGGCAGCTTGACTACTTCGACGTCAACCCGAACTATACAAAGTCCTTCGTCAACAGCAACCGGCGGGCCAAGGAGGGCGAAGACAAGAAGAAGATCATCGCCGCGGCCGTACTCGCTCACTACGGATACAAACACGGAAGCGACAACGTGACTGACGCCTTTATCATAGCTCATATTGCAAAAGGGATTTACGAGGCGCAGCAGGGAAGCTGGCTTGAGGATTACTTGCCTTATCAGCGAGAAGTCATCACGAAGATTGTAAAGCCGCCTCCCAAGGAGTCGAAGAAGCCAAAACAAAAATCGAACAAACGCCGGGGGAAGCCTGCGGCGGCGGATAGTCACACCCATTTGACAGAACAACCGTTCTTATTTTAGCCGAAAGGAGGCCGGAAACATGTCGAAAATCGACTTTGAACTCAAAGATCGCATCTATCAACTTTATGAAGATGACTTGATCACCCAGAGGGAGGCAGAAATCTTGACTCAAGTGTTCAGCTACCCATCCAGAAAAGAAGCTGCCCAGAAGTTGGGTATCGAGCATCAGTCGCTCAGTGCCTGTATATCGAAGCTTATCCGGGATCGGGTTTTGATCAAGGTAAGAAAGGGCGTGCTGAAGCTTACGGACGATATAAGCGCGATCAACAGGCAAATATCCTACGCTCCGCCGCCGCCGAAAGAGGTGCCATTGGTGATCTCAGATGACGAGCGGAAATGGATGCTACAACACTATGACGGCCGGAAAAGGTCAGAGGCAGCGAAGATACTTGGCCGCAGCAAATACGACATCAATCGAATGGCACTGGCCCTCGGGCTGGACCGGAAGTATTGAGGCTGGGAAGGTGGAGCAACTTGAGCTTTTTGACTTGGCCCCCGATTTCCGAAGTCATAAGAAATTCAAAAACCGGATCTTCCGTGAAAAAGCGGAGCTGGAGCTGGAACTGCGGCAGCAGGGACGGGACGAGATAGTTTACGTCCTCAGCTTTGGAGGAGGAACGCAATCCGCGCATCTGCTTGAGCAGCATCTGCAGGGGAGAATCCATTACGATTACATCATTTTCTCGGATACCGGAGCTGAACCGCAGTTTATTCACGAACAGGTTGAATGGTGGCGAGCTCGGCAGAGGTCATTCGGTAATAAAACGCCGTTTATCATTGCCCGGCACAGCATTATGAAAGGCGGCTTGGAAGAGATGTTGATGCGCTGGATATTAACCGACTATCAGCGGTTCCAGATGCCCGTATATTGTTCAACGTTGGATCAGCAGACAGGGGAGATCAAGCCGGCGGGGATGATGCCGCGCCAATGCACGGTGGATTTCAAGATTATCCCGGTCAAGCAGGCCGCCCGCCGGATGGTAATGGAGAAGCTCGGGTTGGAGTATCGCCAGAAGATGCCTGACCATATCGGATTTATTATCGATATCGGATTTTCCTACGATGAGATCCGCCGAATCAACACTGACCAGTCGCCGCAGTTCAAGTATATGCGGCTTGCCTACCCGCTGGTAGAGGAGAATTTAACAACATCGGATAGCATTCGGTTTTTAGAGGAAAACAACTTCCCGATGCGGCGCAGCCGGTGTTATCTATGTCCGTTTAACTGCGACGGGGCTCGGGATATCGGTATGGATTGGGAAGAAATCATCGAGAGCGAGCCGTTATCTTTCCTGAAAGCTTGCTGGTTCGATGACAAGTTGCGTGAAGTGCAGAAAACAGGAACGAAGATTATGCGCAGCATACCATACCTGCACTACAGCCGGCAGCCACTTAAAGAGGTATATCCATCCGACTATACCAGAATACGTGAAGCGAACGGCATTGAACTTGAAGAATGGGCGATTGAGTGGACAGCATGCATTAAAGAAAATCACGGACTGAGGTGAGAAAGTGGGCATTGAAACTTTGGATAGTATCCAATACAAGACAGCATTTATTCTATTCGGCGGCATTGGCGGGGAGACATCAGGGCTGATGGACTCGCAAATCGAATACGGTGGAAAGGTTTACCGGTTCAAAATTCTTGGTTCAGTAGACTTCGATCCGATTGCATGCCATAACCACGACCTAATAACGGGGGAAAAGACATCCATATGCATGGACCTTTTTACCCGCGAGCAGTACATCGCCTGGAACGGCCAGGAGCCGCCCCCTGATTGGAAGGAACTAACCCCGTGGGATATGTGGGTGGCGCTTGGATACCAGGTCCCGTTCTTCCTTTTTACAAGCCCACCTTGTAAGGGATTAAGCGGGCTGCTGCCGGAAAAGTCGGCCAAGACAGCCAAATATCAGGCTCTCAATCAGCTTACTGTCCGCGGCATTTGGCTTGTGCTCCAGGCATGCATTCAATACGGAGACGGATTACCAGCAATCATTCAGCTTGAAAATGTTCCGCGTATTCGTACCCGCGGAAAGAGCCTCCTGCAACAAATAGAAAAGATGCTCAAAAAATACGGCTTTGCAGTAAACATGCGGGGTGATCATAACCTCGGGAAAATTGGTGGATTGGGGGCCGATCGGCTCCGGTTCCTGATAATGTCGCGGGACGAAGCGCAAGTTCCCAACTTCATTTACTACCCAGAAGAGAAGCCGCTCAAGACCATAGGCGACGTCATTGGCCCGTTACCAATGCCGGGGGATACAGAAGCCGGCGGACCGCTCCATAGGCTACCCAACCTCCAGTGGAAGACGTGGGTCCGGCTGGCCTTTATCAAAGCGGGCGGAGACTGGCGTGACCTTCAAAACGTCCCCTTTGAACAATACCGAATCGTACATGAGGCCCGTGGCGGAGCCTATGCGATAGAAGAGTGGGACAAAACAAGCCGGACGGTCACGGGGACGGCTGGCCCGGGGCGGAGCAACGGCGCGGCTGCTGTATCAGACCCCAGAGTCAACTTCAAGGAGAGCACTCACGGCGCGATTTATCGGGTTTGCCGGGATGATCAGCCAGGCCCTACGGTAACAGGTGCCCATCGGCCAAACAACGGGGCGATTTCTATTTCAGACCCGAGGCTCAAGGACAGAGAAGGGCGGCACCCGGGCGTTTACCGGATAGTCCGAACGGATGAGCCCGCGCCATGTGTAACCGGTACTCGTTTCGGCAGCGGTGCTCTCGCGGTAGCTGATCCGAGGGTAAAAACCGAACTCATGCCGGACAGTTACGGGGTACAAGACTGGGATGCGACGGGGAAGACGGTCCGCGGCGCCAGCCGAATTATGAACAGCCCGGCCAGTGTAAGCGATCCGCGCCTTGAATGTAATCCCCGTTCTGGTTCATATGGGGTTCAGGATTGGAACGAACCGGGTAAAACCGTCACTGGTTCCGGGGATGTCCATTCTGGTTCGGCAGCCTTGGCTGATCCGCGGATTCCGGCGGACACCGATCGAGGAGCGTGGGTTTTGATTGCTGAGGACGGCACTTGGCACCGCCCGCTTACCACCTATGAGCTCGCGATGCTCCAGAGCTTCCCGAGATATCTTCCCGACGGCCGCCCGTTTCAGTTGGAGGGATGCTCAGATGCCAAGGCTCGGGAATACATCGGGAACGCGGTACCCTGCGACGCAGCAAAGGCGATGGGTAATGTGATCCTACTGGCAGCGGCGCAGGCGGAAGCCGGCGAAACGTTCTCAATGAGTTGGGACCCTATCTGGGTGGCGCCGCAGGATAAAGAACAGCCGGCGGTGGTTCACTGATGAATCAGATTATGCTCAACCTGCCGCAATATGGCCCCTGGTTGATAACTCATAAAGGCGATCAATCCTGTCGCATGCTGGCGGATCGACATTATTCCCGGCAAACAATCGGGGCATTGCAGTTCACCCGTCCTGGCAGGAATCTGGTCCTTCGGTCGGCAGACGGCGCCGCGGTGTGGGTGACATGGGACGGGATCAGAGACGATGGCTTGCAGGCTTGGGAGTGTACTATCTTCCGAAACGAGGCTCCCGGACTGTACCTAAGCAGTGATTTGGTTCGGGCTGCCGTCACCGCAACGCACGCCGAATGCAAGTCGGCCTGAGCAAACGTCGCGGATTGGTTTTATTGCAATGGAAAGGGTGAGACCGGTATGGAGCAAATCACATGGGAACAAGGCGCCGCGCTCTTCCGGGAGATTGGCCGGACCCCTCCCGGAGACTGGACGCACGATCTGAACACGATCCAGACCGGTCCGGCAAGAGTCGTTTCCCGCGTGGAGGCCCCGGGTGGCTTGGAGATAGTCTACTTCCGGATGCCGGACGGCTCCGGGGCGTGGCCGGGAGCAAATTGGGATCGGTTCGCGGTGCCACGGCAGCCACAGTTGGTAGAACAAATGACGTTATTTTGAGGAGGGGTTGCATGTACGAATGCTTCTATGCTGGGGCGCGGCATGCCGTCCAGGCAAGTAAATCTGAAATGGTTCAGCATGCGGAAGAAATCAAGGCCTTAATCGACACCCTTCATTTCAACGTTGAAGTGATAGCAGTAAACAGGTTCTACAAATGGGATTTCATCGGGAGGCCATTAATAGGGGGTTTTGCAGGAAGTCTGCATGTATACGTTGCGCGGCCAGATAAAGATACAATCCGAAGAGATTACGAGTTTCGCGGTTATGGTGGCGACGTTTGGGAGCAAGCACCAAACTTTGTGCAGTTAAAGGATTTGGAGAACGGACAGGTGGAACCCGAACAGTTGGCCCTGTTTTAAGGGGGAGAGCGTTTTGGTTAGTAAACAAAAAATCGCAACCGAGACGTCCAACGTTATTGATTACCGCGACCTATACGACCGGCTCAAAGAGATATCAGCGGCCAAGTGGACCCGGGAGATGGAAATGTTCTCGAAGCTGTATTGTTGGAAGTTAAATGATCGAAGGGAGAGTGACCAAAACCATGGGTGACCTAAATAAAGGACTTTATAACAAGTATCAGATCATCAACCGGGAGACTGGGCGGGAAGTTGAGGGCGACTATTTTGTCCTTAAACCTGCAACGGACCCGGCAGCAAGAGCGGCACTCGAAGCTTACGCTGAAGCAACTAATAATGAAAATCTAAAGGTAGATTTGTTTGCTTGGCTGGAAACAATGCCTGAATTCAGCGAATGTGACTGGTGCGGCGAGCCTGCGGTCGAATTAAGTTATCCGCACATGTTTGACCTGGCCATAGGTAAGCGGATGTGCCGCGGCTGCTGGGATCATGACCGCGAGGCTTACAAGGGAGCTTATGGCGAAGACATTGGGCCGTTTCATCCGATTGGAGGGGACAAGGCATGAAAACCATAACGATATTACAGCCCTGGGCGACGCTGATCGCTATCAGGGAGAAACGATTTGAAACGCGGAGTTGGCTGACCAAGCATCGCGGGGCGCTTGCTATCCATGCCGGTAAAAAAATAGATTATGACGCCTGCCGGGTGCCAGAGATCAGCGCGGCGCTCGCTCGGCACGGGTATAAAGCGGACAATCTCCCGACCGGAGCAATAGTAGCAACTGCTCAACTGATCGATTGCTTGAAATCGGTGGATACCTGGACAGATGGATATGAGCTTGAAGGTAGAAGGCTGATATACTCCCCAGAATATGAATTTGGTGATTTCACCCCAGGACGTTATGCATGGGAATTGACTGATGTTCAGCAGTTGACCGAACCGATCCCAGTAAAGGGACAACAAGGGCTCTGGAATTGGGAGGGGCAACTATGAGTGAACGGCTAACGGAAAAACAGGTGAAGGAGATACGCGAGCTCATCCACGAGTGGAGGCCATTTGTGAGCCCCCTTCGCGATCCGCTGGAACGAACGTTGATCTCGGAACAGGCAGGATGGGCTGAAGTCGATCGATTAAACAGGCTTGTTGTCTCCCTCCAGGAACAACTCCGCCAGGCCAGTCAATGCGCTGCACACTGGATATGCCATCATCATGCTGAGGAAACCCGGTTCCATCGGCAGAATTCCGAGATAGGGCAACTGAGAGCCGAAAGAACTCAACTTGTTTTGAATCTGGAAAGTCGCATAGCCGACCAACTACGCTGGGGAACGCCGGTCAGCAAGGAAATAGCACGGGAGCTCCAAGCGATTGTGAATGAAATCAAAGAGGGTGATCTGCATGCTGGACAAAGGGCTTAAAACCGAGAAATGGACACCGGAGCGGTTGGCCGCACACTTGAAGGAGATCGGCGCCGACGGTCCGCCACCTCCCCGGTACGTGGACAATACAATCACGGACAGCCAGAAGGGGCATAACGGGAAGTACATTAAGAAATGGGGGACGGGAAAATGAAAGATGCCACTGTAACTCTAAGCTATGAGAGTTTTCAGGAAATCAAGCGAAAAGCCGACCTTTATGACGCTACCAAAGTGAGCAATCTGGCCAGAGAGGAACGGCAAATCAAATTCATAGAATCATTATGCCATACCATCGAAAAAGCGAATGATAGCAAGTCACTTGAGCACAAACAGTTTTACATCGCCCGAGGAATCCGGGAGATTTGCGAAAACTATGGTATGGACTTGCTAGAAAACTACGGCGAATTAGACGAGGGGCAAGATCCAGAAGCCGAGAAACCTGTCATATCCACCTGAAATCATTTCAAAAATTATTCCGAGAGGGGAAATCAAAATGTCTATCACAATCAAAGCTGGATTCAATAAACAAACGAAAGATTCGAAAAAAGAACAGGTGCAATTCTATGTCAAAGGTGAGGATGAGCATAAGCCGGAGCTCAACGAAATGACGCGCTCAGTGGTCATCCTCAGCATCGAAGGCGTTGAACAGCAGCTTACCGCTGAGTTTAAGAAATCCTCTAAGGACGCGAAAAAAACGGTCCTGGATTTCGAGGTAAAGGGCGACGCTTCAGCAGAAAAGTCGTTCGAGTTTTACAAAAAGGCCGGCCATGATGTCGTGCTGACGATCACCGAATCGGACGAAACGCTGGAAGAGTTCGAGGAGCACCAGAAAAAATACCGCGAGGGCCTGAAGGGGAAGATCAATCCGGACGGAACGGCGGAAGTGGATAAAAACCAGATGACTCTGGAGGAAGCAATGGGCGCCGCAGGGAATGACCCGATGGATGGCGTGGATGATAAGGATCCGGATGATCTGCCGATGTGATGAACAGCCCCGGCTCCGGCCGGGGAATCCCCAATCATCCTGGAGGTGAATGCGAGTGGGGCAATTGAGCTTTCTTCCTGAAATTGATCGGAAGTTAACGCAGGCAGCCGTTGAGGATGCCCTGGAGAAATACCGCATTTATAAGTTCCTCACTTACGAGGAGAGAGAAGCGAGCGTTACGGCCGGTTACAACGAAAGGTTTCACGGCCCGACCAATGTCACCAGCGACCAGACAGCGGACATTGCTGTCCATAACGTAGATAAACAGGCTCAGCGTAAATGGTACTGCGAACGAGTTGAGCGCGTGGTCCGGCGGATGCCACGGATGGAGCGGTTCCTGATCGAGGAGAGGTATTTGACCAAGGAACATGACTATATAACGGACTATCATGTATACAATCATGTGTTCCAGCCGCCGATCAGCGAGGGGAAATACAGCAAGATCAGGTGGAAGGCATTTTATAAATTGGCAGCGGATCTGAATTTGCTTGTTGAAAAGAATATGAACAGCGGGAGTGATGAGGGGGAAATTTAGCCATGCCCCTTCTCATAACCTATAGTGGGTGATGTAAATATGGGGAGCCAAAAGGAGAAATCGTTCAGGCTGCATTTTCATTGTGTGGAGGATCGTTCCGCTGAAATAGCGCGAAATTTAGCGCGAACTGAATTAAAAAAGGTTTTTACAAAACATGGGGCTGTGTCGTACAATTTGGAAGAAGTTTTGTCCAAATATATTACGGAGGAAATACGTAATGATCAAAAGTGACAGAAGTTACGTCCGGGTTTCGACATTAAAAGAATCCCAGCAAGACAGCCCGGAACACCAGGAATCCTTTATTCGAGAGGTAGCTGCTCGAGAAGGCATAGAAATTGATAAAGTTTATGAGGATCGCGATACTGCAACGAGCATCGTTTCCCGTTCGGACGTTCAGCAAATGATCGAGGATGCGAAGAGAGGCGAAATCAGATCGATCTGGTTCGCCTCACTTTCTCGTTTCAGCCGGGATGCCTTAGACGCTATCTCTCTAAAGAGAATTCTTGTTAACGCGCTTAAAATCCGAGTTGTCAGCATTGAAGATGGGTACGATTCAGCGAAAAAAGATGATGAATTGCTCTTCGGTATCAAGTCAGTAGTAAACCAAAATACCAGCGGTGATATCAGCATATCATCTCGGCGCGGTATCCGGAAATCCGCGCTTGAGGACGGAAACATCATTGCTTCTAAGCCGGCATTCGGCTATAAGAAGGTGACCGTAGATAAGCGAAAAACTTATGAAATTATTCCTGAGCAAGCTGCAATTGTCGAACTGATTTATGATCTTTATATCGGAGGTATGGGAGATAAGACAATCGTCAACTACCTCAACGGGGATAACCCAGAGGGGATGTTTTATAAGTCTTACACTGGAAAACCATGGGGGCTCTCTACAGTACAAAGCATTCTGAGGAACCCAACGTATACTGGATACAATGTTTCAGGGAGGTATACGACCGAGGTTGTTTACGACGACATTACTGATTTGATGAATCGGAGAAAAAAACTTGTTCAAAGGCCAGAAGCTGAATGGGAATGGGCCGAAAAACAGACTCATCCTGCAATTATTCCACTTGAAAAGTATCGTCACGTTCAAGAGATTAGATTGGAACGGGGAGGAGCCTTTAGGGGAGGGCGGCGTGCATTTGTCAATGTTTTCGCCAAACTAATATTTTGCGCAGAATGTGGATCAGCCATGGTGACAATGAAAAGCCGAAATCGAGCAAGAGATAAAGAATATCGCTATCTTTTGTGTAGCAGGCACCGGAGAGTTGGGGACATTGGATGCGCCAATGGTAAATGGATTCCGTATAACGATATGAGAGACGAGATAATTACTGAGGTGTTAAGTAGAATATCTAAAAAGCTAAAATCGTTAGAGTCCAAAGGAACACTTGAAATTGAAACCTCGATGCCTAAAAATGACTTGGACAAGGAAAAACGCAAATTGGAAAAACGGATCGAGGACAACCGAAAATTATTATTTGAGATCCGTCGTCAGCACATGCTCGGTGATATAGAAAGAAGCCAATATGAATTTGAGCGAGAGCAGTATGAACTCGAAATTAAAGAAATTGAAAAACGGCTTGCCGTGATTTATGCTGAGGAAAAGCGAAGCCTAGATATCGAACGTCTGGTAAAAGATGCAAAACGGGCGTTACGTGAGCTCTCTGAAATGAAGTCATATACTGATGTTGAGAAAACGCGCGCACTATTACAACAAGTACTAAAGAGAATCGACGTCTCCAAGACAGGAGATATCGACATAAAAACGTATGTCTAATGTTGCGTGCTTGAAAATGCATCTCCAATGTCATGCAAAAGTTGAACGTCAAGGGTCGTGCGCAAGCGGTAGTCGAGCTGATCAAGCTTGGGGAGTTAAAAATCTGACGGTGTTCCAAAAGCCTCGCCCGGAAAACCGCAAGCCTTCTTTTTCGTCCCGCATTTGCGGGAGGGAGAGGAGGTTTTTTTGTTTGGGTGGCGGGGACTACCGAATCATAAGGAAATCAACAGAAAGCCCTGAAAACAAAATCATCAAGACGATCATAAAAACTCCGGGTTTAACGGGAAGTAACATTTCATCGTTTTCAGGAGTGAAGTTGCAAAAAAACACGAAAAAAAAGGTTTTTTCTTGAAATAGGTCGAAATTACCAGATGAGAAAAATTTAGCGGGCGAATCAGATTTGTTTTTTGTAATATTAAAGGAGAATCATGGAAGATGGATATTAAACCGAAATACATAATTCAGCAAAGGTTTCCGCACTTACTGCAATTAAAATCTAGTGATGAAATTCAAATCCTCCCTGTGGACAAGGGAACGAACAATTTAAAGATGCTTCATAAAGGTTCAGAAAACTACATGTACGACCAGGGAGATCCCGACGCACAAATAGCGAATTGGATGGCTCAATTTGAACATGTGATGAAGGAAACACATGTACTTTTTTTTGGTATAGGTCTTGGGTGTCATATCTCGGCATTTCGGCGAAAGCATCCTGAGATTCCTTTTTCCGTGTTTGAGCCAAATCAAGGAATTATGTCTGCTTTCTTAGAGCATAGTTCTCCAAATGAATATGGAATATTATCATCGGTTGATCAAATGATGTTGGGAGATCCATTTGAGAAAGCCGTGCCGGCGCTTGCAGAACTGATCGACCGCGTTTCCAGAATCCTGGTTGTCGTCTGGCCGGCTTATACGAGGATGTTTCCGAAAGAACTCGAGAAATTTAATAATACACTTCGACAATTGGTGGATTACAAGCAACATAGAATAAAGGTCAATCAGTTCTATGAAAAAGAATGGGCCTTAAACAGCTTACATAATATGCCGTTTGTATTGAATACCCCTAATTTTCTGAAAGAAGGCGGGTCTCACCTTGAAGGAAAGCCCGTAGTCATCGTTTCCGCCGGGCCTTCACTTAATGATGAAATAGAGCATCTCCGAACGATTAAGGAGAAAGGGCTTGCCTATATATTTTCAGTAGGTTCGGCCGTGAATGCATTGATAGAACATGGGATTTACCCGCATGCTACTTTCAGCTACGATCCAAATCCTTATAATGTTGATGTAATTAAGAAAATAATTGATAAACGAATAGATACGATCCCTATTGTTTTTGGAAGTACGGTAGGCAGAAATACGCTGGATTTTTATCCGGGCCCCAAAATGCACGTTATTATTACCCAGGATGAAGTATCGATGCAATTGCTTCGTAACGAATCAGGCGAGGCGCCCCCTGTTATCAATGATGCACCTTCCGTTGCGGTGATTGCGTTACAATGTATGATTCGTATGAAGGTGGGGCTGGTTATTCTGGTTGGGCAAAACTTGGCTTACCGCAACCGGAAGTACTATGCATCCGGAATAACGAATTCGACAGGCATTCCCTACGGGGAAGGAATGACCCAAATTGAAGGCGTAAACGGAGGGGAGGTCATCAGCAACCCGTCTTTTATAAAAATGAAGAGAGAAATGGAATTTTACATTCATTCTAGTCCCGGGATTGAGTTTATTAATACAACCCGGGATGGCGCTCAAATCGCAGGAACAAAATTCCTTCATCTGGATGAGGTTATCAAACTAAGGCTCCAAGTAAAAACAGTCGATGCATCATGGATGTTCGATAACATCTCTTCCGGTTACGATATAGCTCAGTTTAAGAGAAACATTAGTAAACTACAGCGGGAGGGAGAGCTGTTTCAGCAGATTTTTGGACAACTGCAGCAGAAGTTGATGGAGTTGGCTAACTGGGTTAAGTTCGGGCTGGATGAGAAGGTGAATGTGGCTTTGGCCGAGTTTGACGAACTATTTGCGGCGATGATAGGCAATCCGTACTTCAAGATATACATATTACCGAGAAATCGGTCGGGTTACGAGTTTTTATACAGCAAGATGGATTCTATTAGAAATGAGCGCCAAGCTTTAAGTAAGGCTCAAAAAGTTGTTTTACATTTCGGGGATTTCGTATGGAACTGTCAGCAGGACTATGCGCAGTCCAAAGATATTATAAGTCGGTTTCATATTTCCAATAGGGGTTAGGAGACATCGCAATGGCCGGAAAAAAAAGAAAGCTGGAGAAAGTAGACCATATTCTAAAAGTTACTTTGTTGACTTCTCAAGTGATAAATTTGACAAGCCCATTTTATGCAAGCGCGAGTGGGAAGATAGAACAAGATCAAGCAAATCAATCCTACTCGGACAGCGCTTTAACTGTTACAGACTCGACGTATGATTCACCTCATGACATCCCTCAAACTTTTTATGTGATGTCGAACGATCCGTTGGAGCTTTTGCAAACACTCCCACACGGAAGCGGGGTTTCGTTGACCCCCTTGCTTAGTTTGTTATTCGATCAGGAACTTCGGCTTGGAACCGGAGAGATTACGGTTTACCGGCAATCGGACGACCAAGTGGTGGAACGTCTAAGCGGCGGGAACGTGCGCCTGAGTGGAAGCGTGGCGATGATCAGTTTGAATGGTCCGCTGGCGGACGACACCTCGTATTACGTCCAAGTGAGCTCAGGGATGTTCCAGGATGGAGCGGGGCAGGGATTTGGCGGTATCTATGGCCCCGGATCGTGGAGCTTCCGGACGGTGGACCAAACAGCCCCGCAGATGGTGAGCAAGAGTCCGGAAGGCAGCGGAGCGATGTTAGTTTCAGGGCTGATCATGACGTTTAACGAACCAGTGCAGTGGGGAACGGGTGACGTCATAGTACATGAAGCCTTGGATGGCCGTATAGCAAGACAAGTTCACGTGTCGGGCGGTAGCTTTACAACCGGCTATGGAACGTTGAATGGAAACAGAGCGGATCTGTATCTGAACGGCGAACTGGAAGAGGGAACATCTTACTACGTGGAAGTGACACCGGGAACGCTCACGGACCGCAGCGGCAACCCGTTCGCGGGTATCCTGGGGTCGAGCGGGTGGACGTTTACGACCTGGAATGAGGCCCCGTATTATACGAGCCTGTGGCCGCATAACAGCGGTGCGGCATTACAGCCGGAACTGACCATTCTCTTTAGCGAAGCGATTCGGCTTGGAACCGGAGAGATTACGGTTTACCGGCAATCGGACGACCAAGTGGTGGAACGTCTGAGCGGCGGGAACGTGCGTCTGAGTGGAAGCGTGGCGATGATCAGTTTGAATGGTCCGCTGGCGGACGACACCTCGTATTACGTCCAAGTGAGCTCAGGGATGTTCCAGGATGGAGCGGGGCAGGGATTTGGCGGCATCTATGGCCCCGGATCGTGGAGCTTCCGGACGGTGGATCAAACGGCCCCGCAGATGGTGAGCAAGAGTCCGGAAGGCAGCGGAGCGGTGTTAGTTTCAGGGCTGAGCATGACGTTTAACGAACCGGTGCAGTGGGGAACGGGCGACGTCATAGTACATGAAGCCTTGGATGGCCGTATAGCAAAACAAGTTCACGTGTCGGGCGGTAGGTTTACAACCGGCTATGGAACGTTGAATGGAAGCAGAGCGGATCTGTATCTGGACGGCGGACTGGAAGAGGGAACGTCGTACTACGTGGAAGTGACGCCGGGAACGCTCACGGACCGCAGCGGCAACCCGTTCGCGGGTATCTTGGGGTCGAACGGGTGGAAATTTGGCAGCTTGCCTGTATCACTTAACAAAGGTTCGAAGAATAATGGGGGGACCGTTACCGGTGTATCAAATTCGGTTCCTTTGGTTAACTCGCAAAGTGGGATACTGGTTAATGCAAAAAAAACAACCACGCTGACTGAAGCAGGTGAGCGGACGACGTTAGATATTAATGAGGACGATCTGACCAAGGAGTTACGCAAAAATGGATCCCACACCTTAATGATAGATGCAGCCCAATTTGGGTCAAATATTATAGTTAATCTGCCTATGAACTCTTTCCGCATTTCAGAGGCATTCGGCAATCTGCGTATTGGATTTGGTTCTTCTGAGGCTCAATATTTCCTACCTGCAGAACTAATCCAGAAATGGGCGGAGACTTATAACGAAGAAACATTGTCCATCCAAATCACCAAATTGGATAATGAGACGAAATCATTGATTCAAGGCATGGTTGTTAATGAAAAAGCAGTGCAAGCCGAACCCGGACCAACTGAATTTTTGGTTCGTGCCGGTCAGCGGGAGATTTCCGATTTTTCAAATAAATATGTTGAGCGAAAACTCCTTTTGAGCGAAACGGTTTCCGCAAAAAATTCAACTGCGGTATGGATGAATCCTGAAACGAATCGTTTGCATTTTGTTCCTTCACTCTTTGAAAATGAGGACGGGTCTACGGAGGTTACTATAAAGACAGCTCACAACAGTATTTATACCGTAATCTCGGCAGATAAAAAATTCTCGGATATGAATGGCCATTGGGCATACGATGATGTGGAACTAATGGCAAATAAGCTTATTTTACAGGGCGTAACCCCTGAAAAATTCGATCCGAACAGACCCATAACCCGTAGCGAATTTGTCGCCTTAATCGCAAGAGGGTTGGGATTACAAGAAGACGCGGAGTCGGATCGGTTTTCAGATGTAACCGCCAACGATTGGCATGCCGGAAGTATTGGAGCGGCGATAGAAGCAGGATTGGTGCAGGGGAACGAGAATAACAAATTCCTTCCCAATGATCCTATAACCCGGGAGGAAATCGCTCTAATCGCTGAAAGAGCGCTGGAGTATGTTAAAGGAAACGGGGAAAGGGAAAGTTCCAATACTCCTAACTTGCCTGCATACAAAGATGAGGGTACGGTATCCCTTTGGGCGAAGAAGGCAATGAACCAAGCTATAAGTCAGGGGTTGATCCAAGGAAAATCCCAGGATACTCTTGACCCGAAGGAAACCGCTACTCGAGCAGAGGCAGCTTCAGTCATAAAGAGATTGTTGAGGTTGTTGAAATTTATAGACTAATATTCGGAACTAAAGCCGGAAAAGCTAAAGAGAGATAGAATTAGGCGAAGACATTGTTGAAAAGTTGATTCAGAGGAAAGACCTCCAGCCGCTGAACAAGCGGATCGGAGGTCTTTTGCCGTTCTAATAAGGTTTTCTTTAGTTATTTGTCAAAGGGTACCTGGCCCTTTCCATCCCCCAAGGCATATTTTTTCTGGCTTCGGGCCTCTATTTCGGACAAGTCCCCATTGAGTGTTTTGAGATTGGAAAAGAACAAGCCGGCGAAAGAGCTAAGTATCGGAATGATCCCTGCAACCAGAAACAACATTTGCACGCCATAGCGATCAGCTACCGCGCTGCCGACAAAGGCCCCTACAGGCTGCAGGCTTCCTCCGATCAGAAAGCGGATCGCATTGACGCGTCCCTGGAGATGACCGGGAACGAGTTTGCCATGCAACGAAGAACTCAGAGCGCCAAAGAATGGACCGGATACACCGACCGCGAACAGTGCGGCTAACGCAATCGTGTAGCTGTACACAAGTCCCAGAATCATGTTGAAGAAACCCATGGCGGCCAAACTTGAGATCATCACCGTTCTCCGTTGTTTGATCTCTCCTAATATTGAAATGAGTCCGAGCCCTGTTAACGTGCCCAAGGCCGTAGCGGCCGTCAGTGTCCCCATGGCCTCGGCATCCCGGTGCAACACTTCACTGACATAAGGAACCATCATCGTCCAGATGGCTACGGAGCACATATTGCTGATCGAGACCATCCCCATAATGGCCAGCATTGCCGGAAATTTCCTGTAGAAGATGAACCCCTCTCCGATTTCCCGGAGATAGGCCGCAATAGAAGGGCTGGACGAAGTTTTGCCGGGCCGAAAAGTTTTCGGCAGGAACAGCAACATGATAATGGCCGCTATATAACATAGGGCATTCACGCCCAACGCCGGAAGCGATCCCACGCCGGCAACCACGGCGCCGGCCATCGCCGGACCGATCAAGGTCACCGCGTTCCTGCAGCCATCGATGACCGCAAAAGCCCGGGTTAGCTTACGTGAGTCCGCGGCATCTGGCACGAGCGCCATCGCGGTCGGCAAATATAAGGCAGAACATGAACCGCTAAGTCCTGCGGCCAGGAACAAATGCCAAAGTTGGAGTTGACCGATCAGTCCGGCGATCAGCGGCAGAACAACGGCAGTTAGCCGTAAGGCGGCCAGAGCGGCCATAAGGCGGCTGCGAGGCCATCGGTCGGAGAGTGGAGAACCGAGAAGGCGGAGGATCAGTTCAGGGATTCCGGAGGATAACGCGAGTGCCCCCATGGCCAGTTTCGAGCCGGTGATCTCGTATACGAGCCATTCCATGGAGAGTAAGCCGAAGGCATCTCCAAAACCGCTCAGGGTGACGGTGGATAGCAGCCCATAATAAGCATGTTTTTGCCCTTTCACCAAAATCATCCCCTCTATGCCTCTGTATTCGTTTTTACAGGGGCATCATAGTTGAGATAGGCGCCGATTTGGAGGGGAAGAGAGTTCACGGCCTCGCTGCGCAGGCTGTATTCTACGGATTTGAACTCCATATTCTTGGGATAGTAGTGCACGATAACCAGACCCGCGGCCCGTAACGCGATTAAGTGGTAATGAATCGTACTTTTGGATAAAGCAATCTCGCGCACGATTTCTGTAAAAGTCATCTGCTTGCGTGACAATAAATGGAGAATGCGTAACCGGGTTTCATCCGATAATGCTCTGGTTAGCCTGAGGAGGCTTGGAGAAGGGTAACCGGGCGCCTCAGGAAAGAGATCGCAGGAATAATTAGTGAATATCATCGACTCAAAGAAGCTGGAGGTGACAAGCGGCCGGGAATGGTACTGAGGAATTAAGACGACTTGTTTAAGCTCCTCGTGCGGGTACAGGCGCATTCCCCCTGTTGCTTCTTCATATATGTCCATACTTTTTGTTTTGTTTAGCCGGGACTGCAGCGACAAAGCTTCCTGCTGAAGCCCTTCCAGAATCCGTGAATCAATCCGGCTGAAATAATTCAAATCCCATTCCCGCAAAATTTCGGAAGCTGAATTTCGTAGCTCTGTGAGATTGGAGGGGACCGTCTGTCCGCACGCCGCCGAGATGTCGAATAATTGGCCGGTGGAAAGACCTTCAAACCAATCCAAAAAGCCAGTTACTGTACGGGGGCCGGGACATCTCCAAATAAAAGGAGATAGACTGAAGTCATTCAAGAGTTTGACTGCATCCCGCATCTTGTGCAAACTTACGGGGGCAAACAGATCCTGAACCTCACGGACCCAGGTCTTTCCGGCTTCAATCGCACCATGGTTTTGTTTGTTAAAAAAAGTACTCAGACTTGTTACGCATTCATAAACCGGAGCAAAATCCACTTCGACTTTATATGACATGACAGGTACATGTTCCTTTCTTTTAGGGCTAAAATAAATGTTCTATAAATATAGAACTTAATTTAAGTTCTATATTATTATAACTAAGTCGAATTGGCAACAAAAAACCGTCCAAGCGCATTTGCGTTTGGACGGTTTAGTTTTGGAATATAGTTTTAAAGCGACTTCAAATACTCGACGATCGTCAGGAGGCCTTTATCGAAGTTTTCGAGATTGAAGTGCTCGTTCGGCGCGTGCAGATTCTCGTCCGGAAGGCCGAAGCCCATCATTACGGACGGGGCGGACAGGACGCGGGACAGCGTCTCGACGATCGGAATGGAGCCGCCGTCTTTCGTGAAAAGGGCGCGGGTTCCGTAGATGCGCTCGTAAGCGTCGGCCGCTTTTTGCAGCATCGGATCGGCCGGATCGATCGTAAAGGCGCGGGCCTTCTCGGTCGCCTTCACCTCGAGGGTTGCGCCCGGCTGCAGGTGGGCGTG
Organism: Paenibacillus faecis; assembly: GCF_008084145.1. Classification (GTDB taxonomy): domain Bacteria; phylum Bacillota; class Bacilli; order Paenibacillales; family Paenibacillaceae; genus Fontibacillus; species Fontibacillus faecis. The sequence continues at coordinate 645,314 of NZ_VSDO01000005.1, forward strand.
CAAATGCGCTTCGATCTTATCGATCACATCCTGCGGATCCTGATCGCCGACCAAGCGGCAAGTGATTTTGGCGTGAGCCTCCTTCGGAAGCACCGTTTTCGTTCCTTCACCTTGGAAACCGCCGTACATCCCGTTGATTTCCAGGGTCGGGCGGGCGCCCGTCCGCTCCACAAACGAGTACCCTTCTTCCCCGTACAGGGAGCTCAGGCCCAGGTCCTTTTTCAATTTGTCTTCATCAAATTGCAGTTTGGCGAATTCTTCCCGCTCCATCGCGGTTAGTTCGGGAACGCCTTTGTAGAAGCCCTCCACGGCGACGCGGCCCTTCTCGTCATGCAGCGAATCCAGCAAGGACACGAGCGCGTGCAGGGCGTTCGGCACCCCGCCCCCGAACGTCCCCGAATGGAGGTCGGTATTGGCGGTGAACACGGATACCTCCAAGGCACAAAGCCCGCGGAGACCGACGCAGATCGCCGGTTTTCCCGGGGCCAGGAGCGCGGTGTCCGAGATCAGAATGACATCGGCCGCCAGCTTGTCCTGGTGCGATTCCAAGAAGCCGGGCAGGTTCGGGCTCGTCACTTCTTCCTCGCCTTCGATGCAGAATTTGAGATTGACGGGCAGTTCCTTCTCCTGCTTCAAGATCGCTTCAGCCGCCTTGATGTGCATGAAGACTTGCCCTTTGTCGTCCGTAGCGCCCCGCGCATACAGCTTTCCGTCGCGAATCGACGGTTCGAAGGGAGGCGTCTCCCATAAATGCAGGGGATCGACCGGTTGAACGTCATAATGCCCGTAAACGAGGACCGTCGGTTTACCGGGAGCGTGCAAATGCTCCGCGTAGACCACGGGGTGGCCGTCCGTCGGATGAATTTCGACGTTTTCCATGCCGGCGCGCCGCAGCGAGTCGGCGATCCATTCCGCCGCTTTCAGCACGTCGCCCTTATGCTCGGACAAGGCGGAAATGCTCGGAATGGCGAGCAATTCTCCGAGCTCTTTTAAATGTTCTTCCCTGTTTTGTTGAAAATAAGCTTGATATTCCATGAAGTCAGCTTCCTCCCGACCAGTGTATTCTTCCTTATTTTACACCTTTTCTTTCCATAACACGAATGCGAGTATAGCTTTTGCGGAGGGACATTAAAATAAACTTAAAAAAATCCGCCTTATTTTTAGGAATCCTTAAGGTATTCCGGGCATAATTCTGATAAAGTCATAAGAGATGCATTAGCAAGAGCAGCGTCAATAAATGAAGGGAGTCAATCGACGAATGGATGAAAAAGAGAAAAAAGAATGGGAAGTAAACCCGGAGCAGCCGGAAGAGGGCCGGGAACCGGCAGCGGAAGGACAAGCCTCCGTTCAGAATACAGAGGAGACTACGGGGGCGGAAACCGCTGAATCCCCTGAATCTCCAAAGGATGAAAAAGAAGTGATCCCCGAAGTAAATCTGGCACAATCGGAAACGATAGCGATGATGAGCGCGGTGAGCGGAGAGGGATCTGAGGAAGACGCACCTGCCTCAGGCGGAACAGCCGGAGCCGCGGGAAAATCCGGAAAGGTGTGGCCGATCATTTCCCTTGTGCTGGCGGCACTCCTAGTTGTTGTGCTGGTCAAGCCTCCATTCGTTCCGAATAAAGCCGAGGCCGTGGCAACCGTTAACGGCAAAGAGATTACCAAGGATCAGCTGTACGACGAGCTGTCGAAAGCCGGAGGCGGCGAAGCGGCGCTTGATGAGCTTATTATGAAGGAACTGGTTCGTCAGGAGGCCGCCAAGAAGAATATCACCGTTACGGCGGCCGATATCGACAAGGAAATCGAAACGTACAAGAAAAACTTTGGCTCGGAGGAGAATCTGAATCTGGCCTTGACTCAAAGCGGTATGACGATGGAGCTTTTGCGCGAGAATCTCGAAATGAACCAGCTGCTGACCAAAATACTTGAACCTGAGGTAAAAGTAACGGACGAGCAGGTTAAGCAGACGTTTGAAGAAAACAAAGCGAGCTTCGATACGCCGGAGCAGGTGCGCGCTTCCGTTATACTGGTCAAAACGGAGGCGGAAGCCAATGAGATCATTAAGGAACTGAAAGCGGGCAAAGATTTCGCGGAGCTGGCGAAGAGCAAGTCGTTGGATGAAGCGACGAAGGCGAACGGCGGAGACACCGACTTTTTCGCGCGCGGCGAACGGGAAGAAGCCGTTGAGAATGCGGCATTCAAGCTGGCCAAAGACGAAATCAGCGGTGCGGTGAAGACGAGCGAAGGTTATCAGGTCATTAAATTAACGGACCGGAAGGAAGCCCATTCCGCAACGCTGGAGGAGAAGAAGGAGGAAATCCGCAAGACGCTCGTATCGCAGCAGGTATCCCAATTGAGCGGATCGTGGCTGAATGAGGTTCGCAACAAAGCGAACATCAAGAACATGTTGACGGATGGTGCAGAGAATTCGGCTGCCGAAAGTAATAAGGCTACAAAATAAAATATTTGTCTAATAGAAGGGGGAGCTGAACGGCTTCTCCTTTTTTTGTTTTCATGGTTAGAACAGCAGGTGGTAGGACGTCTAACAATTTATTTATGACGAATGCCAAAAATGGGTTTACAAAGGAAACTGCTCACTCTATAATGAAGGAAATAACCACTTTTTATTTATAAAAAGAAGATAATATCCAATCAACCCCTGTGAGCTTGAACGGATATTTTTTTAAAACAAATCTGGAGAAAATATTCTCCCATACTTATTATTTCAGGAGAAATAAACCAGTATATCGGAGGTCTTATCTATGACACACCCCATAATTGAATCCTTTCAAGGCGGACTGATCGTTTCCTGCCAAGCGCTCGAAGGGGAACCGTTCTACGGGAGCGAATATATGGCCAGGTTTGCGATATCCGCCGAAATGGGCCATGCGGTGGGCATTCGGGCAAATACACCGTCCGATATCCGGGCGATCAAACGCGTGACGAAGTTGCCGGTGATCGGTTTGTGGAAAAGGGAATATGCCGGATATGACGTATATATAACGCCTACCTTGGAGGAAGTGGAGGGAGTTATAGCCGCGGGGGCCGACATCGTTGCCATGGATGCGACCTCGCGCGACCGTCCGGACGGAATGCCGCTCAAGACTGTGGTCGAGAAGGCCAAGCAGGCCTATCCCGAAGTGCTGCTCATGGCCGACGTATCGACGGTGGAGGAAGGCGTAGCGGCCGAGAAACTCGGTTTTGATCTCATTTCAACCACTTTATCCGGGTATACGCCGTACAGTCCGCAATCGAAGGAACCCGATTTTCAGTTGATCGCCAAACTTAGCCGCAGCGTCTCGCTTCCCGTGCTGGGAGAGGGGCGGATTCATAGCCCCGAACAAGCGGTCCGCTGTTTGCTGGAAGGAGCGTACTCCGTAGTGATCGGGGGGGCGATCACCAGACCCGATACGATCACCAGAAAATATACCGAAGCGATGGCACACTTTGTGCATGGCTAATCCCTTTTGGCTCAGGAGACCAATTTGGAGAGGGGTGATGGCGTCTTCATTTTTTACGGAATCATGTTTGGCATGTAATACCTGAACACCACTAAAGGAGGGTTATGTATGAAACACAAAAGAAAAATGTCGGCTATGCTGTCCTCATTATTACTATCTATCGTCGTTTTATCCGGTTGTTCCGGCTCGGGTTCGGAAGCGAATGGAAATCAGCCCGCCAAGGAAGGGCAGGAAGACAGCGGGAAGCAGGTTACGATTACGATTTGGGATAACTATGGAGCGACTACGCCGATCAAACCCTTGATTCCCAAATTTGAAGAAGAATTCCCTAACATCAAAGTGGATTTTCAGGAGCAGCCATGGGATAACTTCTGGGACAAAATGGCCGCGGCCGCATCCGGAGGGGAAACGCCGGATATCGCTACCACCGGCCTGATGTGGAATCCGAAATATACCGTCTTCGGACTGTTTGCCGATCTCAATGCGCTATCCGGCGGCAAGATCAACGGCGAGGATATTAATTCGGTGTACAGTGAAGGAATGATCAAGGCCGCAACGACCGATCAGGGCTTGTTCGGGATTCCTTACGACTTCGACTCCTACTCGCTATACTACCGGAGCGATTTGTTGGAAGAAGCAGGGGTAACGGCTCCGCCCGCGAACTGGGACGAACTTGTCGAAGTCGGCAAAAAGCTGACCAAAGACGTGGATGGAGACGGGAAAACGGACCAATATGCTTTCCTCGTCATGCCGGACTGGTACCACTATGAGCCATTCCTTTATGCAAACGGCGGCAAGGTGCTGAGCGACGACTTCAAACAGGCGGCATTCAACAGTCCGGAAGGCGTTGAAGCCCTGCAATTTTACGCCGATCTCGTCAACAAACATAAAATCGGGGTGAACTGGACGCCGGATCGCGGCAGCTATGTGGCCGGACTGAAGGACGGCACGATCGCCATGTTCCAGGACGGACCGTACGTCATGGGCTTGATCAAGAACAGCAACCCGGAACAGGAAGGTAAATGGAAAATTACTGATGCGATGAGCAACAAACAATACGGGACGCATATCGGCGGAACATATCTCAGTATCTTTGAAAAATCGAAGCACAAAGAAGAAGCCTGGAAATTCATCGAATTTCTGAGCCGTGAAGAAAATGCGATTCAAATCTACAAGACCTCCGGCGCGGCACCCGGATATTTGCCGGCCCTGGAATCGCCGGAAGTCAATTCTCCGGATCCTTTCTTCGGCAACGAAGTTCCGATGAACGTGTTTAAGGCAGCGGTTGAAAAAGGCACGCCTAACCCGGTCGTCAGTTCCTGGCAGGAAATCAGCCAGGCGATTTCCGATGCGGTCGCCAAAGCGGTTATGAATGAAGCGACGCCGCAGGAAGCGCTGGATGAAGCTGCGGAGCAAGTCAACGAGATTCTTGCGCAAGAGTAAGTGACGCACACGCATGCAATCGCGGAATGTTCGGGGCGGGTAGGACTCACATGCCCGCTCTTTATTGAAAGGATGAAGAAGATGAGTGGACACCTCACGGCCGGACAGGAGCCCAAGCTGCTCCCGCGGCGGCGCAATATCCTTAAAGAGATAAGAAAGAGCAAGGAAGCTTATGCGTTTGTGCTAATCCCCGTCATCCTGCTGATCCTGTTCAGCCTGATTCCGATGCTGTACGGTTTCCTGATGAGCTTTACGAACTGGAACGGGTTGCAGCCCGCCAAGTTCATCGGGATCGAAAACTACACCCGCATCATGCAGAGCCAAGAATTTCACAAAGCATTGCGTAATACGGTGAAATTTGCCGTTGTGAGCTTAGCGGGCGGGATGTTCGTTGCACTGATTCTCGCATTGGCGATCGATAAGCTATCCCGGCTCCAGAGCTTTTTCAAGGTGACCTATTTTATTCCGGTCATCACGCCGATGGTCGTCGTATCCCTGGTTTGGACGTTGATCTACAACGAGAAGGGATTGCTCAATTACTTGATCGGCAGTTTCGGCTTCGATGCGGTGGGATGGCTTACCGACAAAAAAATCGCCATGTACTCCATCATCGTTACCAGCATATGGCAGGGTATGGGATTTTCCATGATCGTGTTTTTGGCGGCGCTGCAGAAAATTCCGGAGCATTTGTATGAGGCGGCTAAAATCGACGGAGCGGGCGGTTTTAAATCCTTCCTTAACGTGACGCTTCCCGGATTAAAGGACACGTTGGCCTTCCTGCTGATTTACGGGGTAATCGGCTCCTTCAACGTATTTGACCAAATCTATGTTATGACCGGCGGAGGACCGGTCAAATCGACGGAAACGATCGTCTTCCAGATCTTCACCAACTTCAGATATTTGAAATTGGGGTACACTTCAGCCTTATCCTATATCTTTTTATTCATGCTGTTGATCATTTCCCTGATTCAGTTCAAGTTGATCTATAAGAAGGAAGAATGAGGTAACCGATATGGGAGAATTCCGAAAAAAGAAAATTCAGCTTTCGTTCATATACCTGCTTCTGTGCGCGGGACTAGTGCTGAATCTGGCTCCGCTCGCCTGGATGCTGTCGACGTCGTTCAAACCGGGCAGTGAAGTGTTCCGCTTTCCGCCCAAATGGATTCCCGATTCGCTGGACTTTGCCAATTACCGCAAAGTGTTTTCCCTGATTCCTTTTGAAAAATATTATATTAACAGCATTGCTGTCGCGCTCCTGATTACGGCCGTAACCGTGCTGCTGTGCACGATGGCGGGATATGCTTTCGCCAAATTGAAGTTTCCGGGCAGAAACCTCCTGTTTATGCTGTTTCTGGTTACGCTTATGATTCCGTTTCAAGCGACGATGATTCCGCTGTTCCGCATGGTGTCCAGCTTCGGCTGGATCGATACGTACCAGGGGCTGATTTTGCCGCAGATTTCCACCGCTTTCGGAATCTTTCTGATTCGCCAGTTCATGCTGTCCATGCCGGATGCGGTGCTGGAGGCGGCAACGATTGACGGAAGCACGCAGTTGCGGACGTTCTGGAAGATCGTTGTGCCGATGAACCGCGGGGCCATGGCGACCCTGGCTATATTCACGTTCAATACGGCCTGGAACAATCTGTTGTGGCCGCTTCTGGTAACGAACAGCGACAAGATGCGGACGCTTCCGGTAGGGATGGCGCTGTTCAAATCGTCCAGGGATATCGACTGGACAGCCATCATGGCGGGATCGGTCATGTCGCTGATTCCGATGATCGTTCTGTTCCTGCTTATGCAAAAACAGTTTATTCGCGGAATTACGGCGGGTGCGGTCAAAGAATAGGAGCTGTTCCCCGGTAAACTTTAGGTTAAGGCTGGTGTTATTCAATGACGACAAAAGTGATCTATTTGCCCTTGGATGAAAGGCCGTGCAACTATTTGTATCCGCAGCAGCTAGCGGCGATGACCGATTTGACGATGGTGGCTCCGCCGCCGGAATTGCTCGGCCGCAAAAAAGAGCGGGCCGACTTGGAAGGTGTCGGCGTTTGGTTAAAGGAACAATGCCGGGATGCCGATGTGCTGATCGTCTCCCTGGATATGCTGGTTCACGGAGGCATCGTTCCTTCCCGCCTGCATCATGAGACCGTGGAGTCTTGTCAGCGGCGGCTGGATTTGCTCCGGACATTGAAGTCGATGAATCCACGGCTTGCGATTTACGGGTTTAATCTCATAACCCGGGTGCCCGCCTATTCCAGCAGCGAAGAGGAGCCGGAATATTACGACGCGGTGGGAAGAGAGATTTACGAACTCGGCTGGTTGACGGACAAAAGCGGAAGCGTCGGCCTGACGGAAGAGGAACAGCTCCGTCTGAATGAGGTGTTGGACGCGATTCCCGGCCAGGTGCTTGAGGATTACCGCACCCGCCGGAGCGTGAACTCGGCCGTGAACGGCATGGCTTTGGAACTAGTCGAAGCGGGCGTGGTTGACTATCTGGTCATTCCGCTCGATGATAATTCGCAATACGGCTTCAGCGCGATGGAGCAGAGAGCGTTGACCGTCCGAGCCGAATTGGCCGGGCTGAGTGATCGAGTAGCGATATATCCTGGAGCGGACGAGATCGGCTGCACGTTGTTTGCCCGTGTATTTTGCGCGGCCAAAGGATTTACTCCGGCCTTGTTTGTAAGATATTCATCCACGAAAGGGCCGCTTTGCATTCCAAAATACGAGGATCGGAGCCTGAATGAAAGCATCAAGGCGCATTTGACCTCGGCGGGGGCGGTGATAGCCGACACTTCGGCAGAAGCGGACGCCATACTGATGGTGCATTCCCCGGCCGTCGGGCAGAGCGAGATGGCTGAGACGGGGACTGCCCTGCCCGACAGGCATCGATCCTATTTCTCGGAAATCAATACGAGGGAATTCGTGCAGGCCATGAAGTATTACCTGGATGCCGGGCGGCTGGTGATGCTTGCCGATGTGGCTTTATGCAACGGCGCTGATCACCTGTTGATGAAGCTGATTCATCAGCGCGGCCTACTGGGACGGTTGGAGGGTTACGCCGCCTGGAATACTTCGGGAAATTCCCTGGGGACCGTTATCGCCCACGCGGTAATCGAATCCTATTACCGGAGACTGCCCGCCGAAAGCGATGATGAGCGCCGTCTAGGCAGCAGGCGTTTTTATATTTCCCGGTTGATCGAGGATTGGGGATACCAGGCGTTGGTTCGGCAAAAAGTATGCGAGGAATCCTTGCCGGGTCTTGGAGCCAGCTATTTTGCGCTTTCCCATGCGATAGAGGAAGTATGCGCCCGAATCGAGGCAGAGCTGGACCGTTTCGCGGAAGAGTATCTGTCCGGGCAGGTTGCGGATCGCCTGAAGGTTCAATCCGTGTCTCTGCCGTGGAGACGGATGTTTGAGGTAGCCTTTGCTATCGAAACGGGAGGTGTCCACTAATGGGCATGAGAAACGAAATCGCGATTGGCATTGATCTCGGAGGAACGAATATCAAGGCTGGCCTGGTCAACGGCGATGGATCCATTATCCATCGCCTTAGCTTGCCTACGGAGGCTCAAAAAGGTCCCGAGGCGTTGATGGACCGCCTGACCGAAATCATCTCGGCGTTGCAGGCCTATGCCGGAGGCCTGGCCTTGAAAATCCGCGGCGTCGGCATCGGCTCCGCGGGGCAGATCAACAGCGAGAAGGACGTCGTCATGGGAGCGACGGCCAATTTGCCGGGGTGGGCCGGCATGAGACTGTCACAACTGCTGCAGTCCAGGTCCGGATTGCCCGTCGCCATCGATAACGACGCGAACGCGATGGCCTTCGGCGAAGCCTGGGTAGGCGCCGGACGGAATTGGCGCGATTTTGTTTGCGTCACCCTGGGGACCGGCGTCGGGGGTTGTCTGATTCTCGGCCGCCGTCCCTATCGCGGCAGGGATGGTTTCGCAGGCGAGTTCGGCCATCATGTCATCGAAGCCGGCGGGATTTCATGCAACTGCGGCAGAATCGGCTGCTGGGAACAGTATGCATCCGTAACGGCATTGATTCGCATGGTCCGTGAAAGAGCGACCCCCGGTCTGCTCGCCACGCCGAAGGACGTATTTAACAGCGCCAGGGAAGGATACGGACCGGCGCTTGACCTCGTGGACGACTACGCACGGTACGTAGCCATTGGTCTGGCCAATTTGATCCATACCTTTAATCCGCAGGGGATCGTAATCGGCGGCGCGGTGACGGAACAAGGGGACTTTCTCTTTAGCCGGATTAGGCAGATGGTTGCAAGAGGTCTGCTCCCTGTTTACGGGGAAGCCGCCGAACCCATCCCGATTGTTCCCGCGGAACTGGGCAACGACGGCGGAGTCGTCGGGGCTGTTGCGGAGTATTTTATCTGACAGTATTACGAACCATAGGAGGCCGCCGGGTGCTTGTACAAATGCGATTGCCATTTTCCGGAGATGATGTAGACTTATATGTAAGACATCACATGTACTGGAACATCGGGCTACGACTGTTAAAGTAAGTTAAGATGCCTGAAAGGGGAATTTTTTTGTCAAGCGAACAAGGAATGGGTAAGACGCTGCTTTCAATCCGCAGCCATTTGAACGGATTGACCAAAACCGAACAAAAGGTGGCCCATTTTATCCTGGATCATGCCCAGGATGTGATTTACCACTCGGTCACGGAATTGGCGGAAAGAGCGGATGTGGGGGAAACCACGGTGCTGCGGTTTTGCCGGAAATTGAAATTTCAAGGGTTTCAGGATTTCAAGCTCTCGCTCGCCCAGGATTTGGTTAAGCCTTCCGACCGTTTATATAATGAAGTTACTGAAGAAGACGATGCGTCGACCTTGAACCGCAAGGTGATCTCCATGCATATCGGGGCTCTTGAGCAAACCTCGGAACTGGTCAATTCGGAACAGCTGGAGCAAGCGATCGCTTTGCTGCATCAGGCGGATAACATTAATTTTTTCGGCGTGGGATCTTCGGGATTGACGGCGCTTCAAGCCGCCCACAGTTTTTCCCGGATCGGCAAGCGCAGCCAGGCCAAGACGGATACGCATTTTCAGGCGATGGCCGCATCGCTTATGCGTCCCGGTGACGTGGCGGTCGGGATCTCGATCTCCGGAAGCACGAAAGATACGATCGAAACCTTGAGTCTGGCTAAAAAGGCCGGGGCCAAAATCATAGTGATTACGAGCAATGCGAGATCTCCAATCACCAAGCTGGCCGATATTGTGCTGCTGATGGTCGCGAGGGAGAATCCGCTCCAGGGAAGTTCATTCTCGGCTAAAATATCCCAGCTGGTCATCGTCGATATTTTAAATGTCGGCGTCACACTCAAGATTAAGGAAGAGGCACTGAAATTCAGGGAAGTGACAGCCAAGGCCATCTCGGACAAGCTGTATTAAGAATAAATATGCGTAGCACGAGACCGGGGCGTATGCCGCGGTCTTTTCAATGTACGCCCAGCAAGGGCGTCATCTCTAGGGGGAGCGTCCCGAACGGGTGCTGGCGAGCGCCCACCTCCTCGATTTTCCTAAAGTTCGAAGTGGTGTGCGTGAAGGGGCAATGCTATCATTTGAGGAGAAACGAACGTGGGTTTAAAGGGGGCATAACCATGAAATCGTTATGGAAAGTGATTGTTGTTGACGATGAGCTCCTGGTCAGGCAGGGCATCAAGCATCTTTTGAACTGGGAGCGGGAGGGCTACCGGATCGCGGGCGAAGCGTCCAACGGAATGGAAGCGCTTGATTTGGTCCGGGAGCTGAAGCCTCACCTCATTCTGACGGATATCGTCATGCCGGTCATGGGCGGCGAGGAATTGGTCAGGATCGTAAAAGAGCGATATCCGGAGATCGAGATCATCGTGCTCAGCAGCTTTAGCGAGTTTGATTATGTCCGTTCCACCTTTCAGAGCGGCGTGGCCGATTATATCCTCAAGCCGAAACTGGAAGCGGACTATCTCCTGTCGGTACTGAACCGGACGACGGCCAAGATGGCGGCTTTTCATACGGAGGGACCGGAGGAGCGCAGCGCCGATCGGTCGCTGGAGCTGGCGGTCGAGAAATTGTTGACCGGTTACGAGGCGGAGATCGATCCGGAGCTGGTTCGGGCCAAACTTCCGTCGCCACGGTTTCTGCTTTTTGGCGCCGAGATGAAGAAAGCTGAGGATACGGAAGCCAAGAAACGGTTTGCCGCGGAACTGGAAAAAAAGATGGACCGGCTCGATATAGAGAGAACCGTCCATTTGCGGCTCAAACAGGTCGCGGATGGAGCGCTGTATCTCCTGAATTTTGATCCGAAATATGAAGGCGAGCTGCTGCTGGCCCTTCGGCGCCTCGCGCAGGATCTTGTGACGGAACGGGGACGGGGCATTCACTTTCTGATCGGTCAAGGTTTCTCCGATTTTTATCAGCTCGGTGAAGTTTACCGGGAGCACTACACGAAACTGGCCCGGTATTGCTTTTATTTGCCGGACCGTCTCATTTTAGAACACAACCATCTTCCGAACCGCCCGGACCCGTCCCCGGGATTTGATCTAGGGGAATTGACGGAGCTGTTGAAACGCAAACAGTTCGTCAAGGCGTTCGCCGACTTTCAGGCGGATATGTCCCGACGGGCGAAGGACTATACCGCCGATATATTTGAATTCAAGTCGCTTCTCGGGAATTTTATCTTTAACGTAACGACAACGCTGGGAAAAATGAAATTCGAGATCGGCCCCCTGGAAAAAACCAAATATGATTTTTTTCGGGCGATCGATGAAGCGGCTTACGCATCCGAAGCGATTTCCGTGGTCGATCGTTTCTTGGCGGAGGCGGGGACGATCGTGGAGGGGCCGCAGCAGCAGGTGAACCCGAATATGGCCAATCTGCTGGAATACATTCACGAACACTACGCCGAACCGATCACTTTGGCGGAGGTCGCCAGGAAGTTTCATTTTAACGCTTCTTATCTGTCCAGCTATTTCGCGTCGCATAACGGGGAAGGTTTCAATGAATATCTGAACCGCATCCGCCTGGAGAAAGCCAAGGAGCGATTGTTGACGACGGATGACGCCATTGCCGACATCAGCGAGGGCGTCGGCTATTCGGACCAAAGCTATTTCACGAAAGTGTTTAAAAAGATGACGGGGGTTTCGCCCAGCCGGTACCGCCGTCAGCATGCGGCGGAGATGCGAAAGCTATGAAGAACCGCTGGATGCATAAACTCCAAAAGCAGGGGATGTTCCCCAAGCTTTTTCTGGTGACGCTCGTCAGCATCGTAACGGTATCGCTTCTCACCCTGGCGATTACGATCAACATGTCGGAAAGGCTGTTTATCCGAACGTTCAGCATTACGAACGGGAAGCTGCTGAATCAGATGAAATCCAATCTGGAGGCCTACCATAATGCCGTCGCGACCAGCGCCACGATGATGGCGCAAAATGCGGCGATGCGCAGTTATTTGTCCGGCGGGGAATCGGATGCCGTCACTTTGGCCATGAAGACGTACAACATGACGCAGGGGATGAAAGCGATACGTTCCAACTTCAGCGCCTATGATGTCGGCATCATGATCGTAGGAGTCAACGGACGAAGCCACACCACGAATCCCTGGTACTGGCCCGTTACCGCCGAGGATCTGAAAGAGCATTCCATCACAACTAAAACAAAGGAGCATCCCAAACAAATCATATATCAGTTATATAAGGATGAGACGGGAAAAGGTCTTAAAGGCGACCCGGTCCTTGTGGCGTCCAAGGCGCTGTACGAACCGTCGAACGGCTACATTTACGGTGTGATGTACGTCGCGATCCACGATCGGAGCTTCCAGCCTTTTTACGCCAATTTCACGAGTGAGGGCAATGACGTCGTTCTGTTAAATGAAGAAGGGGAGATCGTATCAAGCAGCCGGGGGGACCTGATCGGTCTGAAGGATCGGGGGCTGCTGGACAAAGCGTCAGAGCAGGAAGCGGCCGCCGGGACCGAATACGGAGAGACGGCCTTGGTCAACGGGAATGAAGTGATCGTGCTGTCGGAATATCTGCCGGAATTCCGCTTTTATCTGGTGAATCTGATCGACAAGCAGGCGGCGATCGGGCAGATGGTGAACGCCAAAGCCGTGCTGTTGACGACCCTGGTGATCGTCGCTATTTCCCTGGTGGTCGTCTTTCTCATCACCCGGAAGATGACCCGGTCGCTGCGTATGCTCGTGGAAGAAATGTCGGGCGTACCGACGCGGGGCTTCGACCGGCATATCGACGTGACCGCCAGCAGCTATGAGGTCAGAGAGCTCGGGAACGCGTTTAATTTTATGCTCGATGAACTGAACGCCTATGTCGGCCGGCTGGTGGAAACCCAAAGACAGCAAAGAAACGCGGAGCTGGCGGCGCTGCAGATGCAGATTAACCCGCATTTTCTTTACAACACGCTGGCTTCGGTCAAATTTTTGGTACAGCAAGGCAACAAGGAAAAAGCGGCCGAGACGATCAATGCGTTAATCTCGCTGCTGCAAAATACGATCAGCAATGTCGACTCGACCATCCCGGTCCGGCAGGAGCTCGACACGCTGAAGCATTATGTGTTCATCAACCATGTGCGTTACGGAGAAAAAATTCGGGTTCATTACTATGTGGAGCCGGAGTGCCTTGATGTTCAGATGCCCAAGCTGGTGATTCAGCCGTTCATCGAAAATTCATTCTTCCACGCATTTAATCAAAAAGGAGAGGGCAGCATCATTATCATGATCGCCGCGAAGGAGGACCGTCTGGTTTGCGAGGTGGCCGATAACGGGGACGGGATGGATCTGGAGCGTCAGGACGCGGACGCGGCGGACGAGCCGCTGCCCGCGCCCAAGCGAAAGCGGCAGCTCTTTTCCGGCATCGGTATCCGGAATGTGGACGAACGCATTAAATATCTTTACGGAGAAGACTACGGTGTAGATATAGTCAGCAAGCCGGGGGAGGGAACCACGGTCACTATCGCGCTGCCGTTCATTAAAAGCTAAATAAATTACAAAAATACAAAGATAGTGCCATTGGAGGCTGCCGCCACAAAGCCAAAACCCAAGAAAAGCACAAAAGCTCACAAAGATAGTGCAAAAGACAGCGAATACAAAAGTGATAAGATGGAAGCGTGAAAGGAAGCGCTTCCATTTTGTTTTTATTCACGAACTTGAAGGGGGTTTACGCATTGAAAAAGTTACTCTCCATTCTGCTGGCCAGTGCCGTTGTATTGTCCGCCTGCTCCACGGGAGCCAAAGATTCGGGCTCGGGAGGCGAAGGCGCCGCCGCGAACACCAAGGAAATCACCGTATGGGCCTGGGACCCGGCATTTAATATCGCCGCGATGAACGTAGCCAAAGAAACCTACGCGAACATCAATCCTGACGTAAAAATCAACATCGTAGAGAACGCTCAGGCGGATATCGTCCAAAAGCTCAACACGGGCCTCAATTCCGGATCGACCAAAGGGCTTCCCAACATTGTGCTGATTGAGGATTATCGGGCGCAAAGCTTCTTGCAAGCGTATCCCGACGCTTTCCATGACCTGACGGATGTCGTGAAGGCCGCGGATTTCGCGGATTATAAAATCGGACCGACCAGTGTCGACGGCAAACAATACGGCGTTCCGTTCGACTCCGGGGTCACCGGGATGTACGTGCGGACGGATTATCTGGAGCAAGCCGGATACAAGCTGGAGGACCTGAAGGATATCGATTGGAAGAAGTATATTGAAATCGGCAAAGCCGTGAAGGAGAAGACCGGCAAAAGCATGATCACGCTCGATCCGAACGACCTGGGGCTAATCCGCATGATGATTCAGTCCGCGGGTTCCTGGTATACGGCCGAGGACGGACAGAAACCGACGATCGCGGATAACGCGGCGCTGAAGGAAGCCTTTGCTCTGTATAAAGAAATGATGGACGCCGGTATTGTAAAAGTGAACTCCGACTGGAGCCAGTTTGTAGGTTTTATAAACAGCGGCGAGGTTGCGACGGTTCCGACGGGGAACTGGATCACGCCGTCCATCAAAGCCGAAGCTTCCCAATCCGGCAAATGGGCGGTCGCTCCGATTCCGAAGCTTGGCGAGACGCAGGGTTCCGTACATGCGTCCAACCTGGGCGGCAGTTCCTGGTACGTGCTGAATATGGACGGTAAAGAGGCGGCGGCCGAATTCCTGGCGAAGACCTTCGCCTCCAATGTGGAAATGTATCAAACGCTGAACTCGAAAATCGGGGTCATCGGTACGCTGAAAGCGGCGGCAAGCGGCGAAGCCTACGCGGCCGCGGACGAATTTTTCCAGGGGCAAAAAGTGGTTTCCGATTTTGCGGCATGGACCGAGCAAATTCCGAATGTCAATTACGGGATGAACACGTACGCGATTGAAGATATCCTGGTCGTGGCCATGCAGAACTACCTGGGCGGCAAGGACTTGGATACGGTACTGAAGGATGCTCAAGCCCAGGCGGATACCCAGATCCAATAACAACCTGTTTCAAAAAACTCCCAGCCGCCCTTCTCCGAATAAAGCCGAGGCTTCTTGGAAAAGGGCGGGGGAACATCCTCCGGGGAAACGAAGGAAAAGGTTAAACATAGAAGGGTGTGGAGCGATGTGAAAACGGTCGGTACCGAAATAAACCCGCGGCCCCGCGGCGGCTACAACGCCCGGAGGCGGACGAGTCAGACGGGATGGTTGTTCGTCCTGATCCCGGTTCTTATGATCAGCATTTTTTACTTTTATCCGATGGTTCAAGCCTTTATCCTGTCCTTAAAATCCGGGAGAGGCAGTAATTTGAGCTTCGTGGGCGCCGACAATTATATCCGGCTGTTCAGTGACGCGAATTTCATTACGGCCGTAAAAAACACGTTCATTTATTTGATCGTCCAGGTTCCGATCATGCTGGTACTGGCGATTTTTATCGCCGTCCTGCTCAACGACGACCGACTGAAATTCAAAGGTTTTTTCCGTACGGCGATCTTTCTGCCCACCGTGACGTCGCTGGTCGCTTACTCGGTCGTGTTTAAATACATGTTCGGCCCCGACGGCATCGTCAACAAATTTTTGCTGAACCTGCATCTGATTCAGGATCCGATCCAATGGATCACCGACCCGTTCTGGGCCAAAGTTACCATCATTATTGCGATTACCTGGCGTTTTACCGGCTATAATATGATCTTTTACCTGTCTTCTTTGCAAAATATCGATAAATCCGTGTATGAAGCGGCGAGGATCGATGGAGCGGGGGCCATTACTCAATTTTTCAAAATCACGATTCCTCTCTTGAAGCCGATCATTTTGTTTACGACAATCACATCGACAATCGGAACGCTGCAGCTCTTTGACGAGGTGGTCAACATCACGAAGGGCGGTCCCGGCAACGCGACCATGTCGATTTCCCAGTATATTTACAATCTGTCCTTCGAATACACGCCGGATTTCGGCTATGCGGCAACCGTCTCCTATTCGATCGTCTTGATGGTGGTGATTTTGACGATGCTGCAGAACAAAATTGGAGGCGATAAACGATGAACCGAACCAAACGTGGATTTACGTACCTCTTTCTGGGAATCGCCGCTCTGATTTCCGTTTTTCCGTTTATCTGGATGGTGGTCAGCGCCACGAACCCTTCCGTTGAAGTGACGAAAGGTACGTTGATCCCCGGCTCGCATTTGCTGGAGAACTTGAAAAATCTGTTCAGCACCGTGGATATGTGGGGGGCCCTGTGGAATTCCGCGAAAATTTCCATTGTAACGACCGTGCTGTCCCTGCTGGTCGCTTCGGCGGCCGGCTACGGGTTTGAAATGTACCGCAGCCGCAGCAAGGACATCGTATTTAATATTCTGCTGGCTTCCATGATGATTCCGTTTGCCGCGATTATGGTGCCGCTGTTCCGGATGTTCGCCAAGCTGTCTTCGGTCGTGCCTTTTCTGGGGATCGATACGGCGGCGTCCGTCATCCTGCCGACGTTTACGACCGCGTTTCTGATTTTCTTTTTCCGGCAGAGCACGAAGATGTTTCCCAAGGATATGATGGAGGCCGGGCGAATCGACGGTCTGTCCGAACTCGGCCTGTTTCTCCGCATCTATATGCCGACGATGAAATCGACTTACGCGGCCGCGGCGATCATCACCTTTTTGAGCAGTTGGAACAATTACCTGTGGCCGCTCATCGTCCTGCAATCGCCGGAGAATATGACCGTACCGCTGCTGATCTCCAACCTGGGCTCCGGTTACGCGCCCGACTACGGGCTGATCATGTCCGCGATCGTCATTACAACGCTGCCTACGGCCATCGTCTTCTTCGTCATGCAGAAGCAATTTGTCGCGGGAATGACAGGCTCCGTGAAATAAAAGATCGATTCATTCACCCATATCCCTATCCCGGGCTTCGCCGGGTTAAGCGGGGACCGTTCCGAACAGACTTTGTTTGGGGCGGTCTTTGTCGATTTTTCTCCTTTGTTTCGGAAGGAGCCAGGAGGTACAATTAAAGCTATGAACCCATAGATAGAGTAAGCAGGGGCTAAGGAACGGGGAGGAGAAGAGGATGGCGGAATGGTTTGAGGAAAGTTTTGGCGAAGACTATTTGCTCGTTTACAAACACCGGGATGTGCAAGGCGCTAAGCGGGAAGTACATAAAATGACGTCCTGGCTGGGACTGCCCAAAGGGGCCAAGGTGCTGGATCTGTGCTGCGGAATGGGGCGGCATTCGCTGGCTCTCGCCGAATCGGGCTTCGAGGTGACGGGGGTCGATTTGTCCGAGGTGCTGCTCCGGGAAGCGCGCAGGAACGATCCGGAAGGCAGAGTGGCCTGGCTGCGGGCGGATATGAGGAAATTGCCGCTGGACGGCGGATATGACGCGGTCGTCAACCTGTTCAGCTCGTTCGGATATTTTGAACGGGACGAGGAGCACGTCAAGGTGCTTCGGGAAATCCACAGGATGCTGAAGCCGCAGGGACGGTTTATCATCGACTTTTTGAACCCGGCATATACGGCGGCTCATTTGGTACCCGTTTCGCAGCGGGTCGATGACGGTCAGCGCATTGACGAACAGCGGGCGATTGAGCAGGGCTATGTAAAAAAATGGATTACCATTACGAATGAAGCGAATCCCGGGGAAGCGCCCCGGCGTTATGTGGAGCGGATCAAGCTGTATTCGCGGGAGACTTTCGAGGCGATGCTGGTCGAGGCGGGGCTTGTGCTGGAGCAAGTGCACGGCGGCTACGACGAGGAGCGCTACGATCCCGAGCGGTCGCCCCGCATGATCATGGTGGGGAGGCGTCCATGATTCAAGCGGTCGATTTTGAAAGATTTGACGAAGAGGACCTGGTCCGGCTCCGAATTCCGATGGCTCCGCCGCTCCGTTGGGTCAACAGTTACCTTCTTCGCGGACCGGAAGGCGTGGCGATCGTGGATCCCGGTCCCCGGTCGGAGGCATCGGAAGCCGTATGGGAGGCGGCATGGGACACCCTCGGGGTGTCCCCCGATGAAGTCGTGTCCATCGTACTGACCCACCACCATCCGGATCACTACGGTTTGGCCGGGTACCTGCAATCGCTCACCGGAGCCGAAGTCTATATGTCCGAGCGGGCCTATGAGGAGACGGGGCGGATGTGGGGATCGGGCAGCACGATGAACGAAGCGCTGCCGAGCCTTTACCGGCGGCACGGGATGCCGGAGGAATGGAGCGGGCAGCTCCCGGCCCATCTGCGGAGCTTTTTTGCGCAGGTGACGCCGCCGCCTTCCGTCCGTTTTCTGAAGGAAGGCGATCGGCTGGTCATGGGCGGACGGCGCTGGATGGCGATCGAGACCGGAGGGCATGCCCCGGGGCATCTGTCGCTTTACGAAGAAGAACGCAGGCTGATCCTGTGCGGGGATGCCGTGCTGCCGCAAATTTCGCCCAATGTAAGCCTGCTGCCGGGCAGTGATCCGCAGCCGCTGCAGACCTTCATGGCTTCCCTGGCCAAACTACGGGCGGTGGAGGTGGCCAAGGCGTTCCCCGGCCACCGGAATCCGTTCCCCCATTTCGCGGAACGGTGTGCCGCGCTGATCGCCCATCACGAGGAGCGACTCGCCATGATCGAAGCGCTGCTGGCCCGCGGGGAGATGAGCGGCTTTGAAGTCTGCGCCGCCCTGTTTGGGACGGACCTCGGCATTCACCAGATGCGCTTCGCCATGTCGGAGGCGCTGGCGCATCTGGTGGAGCTGGTCCGTCGGGGCCGGGCGGTCGAAGAAGCCGCCGACCTGGACGGAACCGTGGCATACCGGCTCGCGTAACATTTTAAAGGGAGAATATCCCGTTAATTGGCGAAAAAAAGGCTGTCCCGCCCTTCATCTTGAACGAGAGGGGCGGGACAGCCTTTTACGCATGTTTAACGGACGATGTCCTGGCCGAGCGTCTCTTCGCCTTGCTCCATCTCCCGTTCCGTCTGCTTGCGGTGGGCGATCCGGCTGCTGGCGGAGGCCGCTACCGCGCCGACGATATCGTCCAGGAACGTGTTGCAAGGGCCGAGCGTTTTGTCGTTCAGGCGCTCCAAAACCCCCGGCTTTAACTTGTCCACATAGCCGTAGTTCGTAAAGCCGATGCTTCCATAAACATTCACGATGGAAAAGGCGAGGATTTCGTCCACGCCGTACAAGCCCTCATCGTTGGCGATCATATCCTGAAGCTCGGGGATCAGCAGACCTTGCTCGCTGAGAATGTCCAGTTGGATTCCCGTGAGCACCGCGTTTTGGACCTCCCGTTTTTTAAGCACTTGCTCGACATTATGAATGCATTCTTCCATGGTCAGATTCGGATAATACTTTTTTTGAAGCAGCATCACCAATTCGGCGATTTCCTCGATTTTGACGCCCCTTTTCTCCAGCCACATTTTCGTGGCGTCGGCCACCTTTTTACTGTTCAGACTGTAAGGCGCTTTTGCTTTTCTTGGTTCGATGTCCATATCCTTCACCTACTCCTCGCAATTTTCAAAGTGCCTGCCTTAGGATTCCCGTCAAAGACACATAGCTATGATGCAGTCTGTCCACCTTCCCGAAAAATTAGTTATTTTCCGAAAGAGGGCTCGTATACATAGTAATAGAGGTTGTTCAAAAAGTCATCTTTTCGGGCAATCCCAGAACAGGTCAGTTGAGGAGGAAACCCGGTTATGATCTCAAACCGCCATTTACGAAAAACCGCCGTGGCCGGCGTGTTGGCCATTCCGCTGGTGCTTGGGGGCTGCAGTTTGTTCGGGACAGGCTCTTCGGCGCAAATCGATCCGCCCCCGAGCGAGATGGAAATGCAGATGTTGAAGTCACTGGAAACCGCGAATCGGTCCGCTGCGGAAACCGAGGAATCGTTGTCCACCGTTTATTTGCAGAACGAGCAGGGGTTGCTGGCGCCCGTCTCTCTCCATTTGCCCAAAGGCAAAGGCGATGCTGCCGATAAGCTGAACCGGATGCTGGAGATGCTCGTAACCGACGGAGCTTATGAGGGCATGCTGCCGGCCGGATTTAAAGGAGTGCTTCCGCAGGGAACCCAGGTCCAGGCCGTCACGTTGAAAAAAGACGAGAAGCTGGCGGTCGTGGAATTTAACAAATCGTTCGGGAACTATGCCGCCGAGGACGAACGCAAAATCGTGGAGGCGGTCACCCGGACGCTTGTGGACGATCCCGACATCGACAAGGTCCAGCTTTGGATGGATGGAGCCAAACTCAACGAAATGCCCGTCAACGGTTTTCCGCTGGATCGGCCGCTGACCCGCAGCGTCGGGATCAACCTGCAGTTGGGTGAGGGAACGAGCCTTTCGCAAAAGCGACCGGTCACGGTCTTTTTCTCGGCGTCGAACCCCGACGGGGAGCCGTATTTCGTTCCGGTGACCCGGTTTGTCGATGCGGACAGCAATCCGGTGACGGGGGCGCTGGGCGAACTGATCAAGGGTCCGGCCCGCGGGGACGGCCTGGAGCGCGTTCTTACGGACAATTCGGTCCTGAAAGCCGTGGAGCTGTCTGAGGATGGGGTGATTACCGTCTCCCTCGAGGACGATATGTTCGAGCCGGGCGAGAAGCTGCCCGCCCAGATGCTGCAATCGGTGGTGCTGACGGTGACGGAGAACGCGCCGGACAAAAAGGTGCGAATCTGGCTGAACGGGCAAAAGGACGTCGTCGGCATGGACAACCAGAAATACGGGGAGCCGGTCCTGCGCCCCGAACGCATCAATGAAATCCCGTTGTAAAAGCGGGTTTGGGGAGTAAGGGGACCCGCGGAAAGCGGGTCTTTTTCCGCCTGCTCGGCGACATCGGGATTTGGGCGGCGGGAGGAATGGAATGATGCTTTTATGCCCACACTTTGGTAGAATAGGGAAAGTCATTATAAAGACAGCATGAAACGTAGGAGGCAATCAGAATGAGAATAAACGGGCGTGGAGCGGATGAGCGGCGGCCGATGAAATTGACCGTGGACATCAACAAATATGCGGAAGGCTCCGTCTATATCGAGGTCGGCGACACGAAAGTCATGTGCACGGCCACGGTCGAGGAGAAGGTGCCGATGTTTATGAAGGGACAGGGCAAAGGCTGGGTGACCGCCGAGTACGCCATGCTTCCGAGGGCGACGAATACGCGGAACCAGCGCGAATCGGCCCGGGGCAAGCTCAGCGGCCGAACGATGGAAATCCAGCGTCTCATCGGCCGGGCGCTGCGGTCGGTCGTCGATCTGCAGGCGCTTGGCGAACGGTCCATCACGGTCGACTGCGACGTGATCCAGGCGGATGGAGGAACGCGGACGACGTCCATCACCGGCGCTTTTATCGCACTCGCTTACGCGGTAAACAAGCTTGCGGTCAAGCACTCCCTGCCCGTATTTCCGATAACGGATTATTTGGCGTCCGTGAGCGTCGGCGTCGTGGGCGAACAGATGCTGCTTGATCTGAACTATGAAGAGGATTCGAAAGCCAAGGTCGATATGAACGTCGTCATGACGGGGCAAGGACAGTTCGTCGAGGTCCAGGGAACGGGCGAGGAGAAGCCTTTCTCGAGACAGGAGCTGGACGGGTTGCTGCAGCTTGCGGAGAAAGGAATCCGGGAGATGATCGAGCAGCAGCGCGAAGCTTTGGGACCGATCGGCTTAAAAATATCCGGCGGCGAAACGGGGGCAAATGCATGAGCAACCGAGAGGATTCCGTGATTATCGTCGCTACCCGCAATCAGGGGAAGGTGCGCGAGTTCGCGCATGCGCTGAAGTTTTTGGGCAAGCCGGTACACAGCATGTACGACTACCCGCAGGTCCCGGAAATCGTTGAGGACGGCGAGACTTTTGCGGAGAATGCCAGGAAGAAGGCCAAGACCGCCGGGGATTTGCTCGGGCACCCCGTCCTTGCGGACGATTCCGGTCTCTGCGTCGATAAACTGAACGGGGAGCCCGGCGTCTATTCCGCCAGATACGCGGGGGAGGGCGCTGCGGATGAAGAAAACAACCGCAAGCTGCTCGCGGAACTCGAGAAGCTGCAGCAGGGCGAAGATACGGAGCAGCCGCTGCTGAGCACCGCCCGGTTCGTCTGCCATTTGGCGCTGTATGACCCGGCGACGGGGGAATTTACCGAAGCCTCCGGCACCGTGGAAGGCTGGATCACCTCGGAGCCGGCGGGGGGCGGCGGCTTCGGTTATGATCCGCTGTTTTACCTGCCGTCGTACGAGAAGACGCTCGCCGAGCTGACCCTGGAAGAGAAGCAGGCGGTCAGCCACCGGGGAGCGGCGCTGCGAGAACTGGCGGAGAAGCTGGAGCAAACCGTGCACAAGCTATAGAAAAATTAGAAAGCCGCATTCCGCGCTTGTTCGCAGGGAATGCGGCTTCTTTGGTTGAAGTTGCATGGCGGCCTAGCGGATGGCCACCTTGTAGGTGGTCAGCCAGTGGTTGACCTGAGCCAGGTAGGCAAAGAGCTGCGGCCCGGACATCAACTGGCCGAACCAGGGCAGGTGGGACGAAGACTCCGGAGAAGCGGCGATTTCGCGGATCCGGTCCGCATCGATCAGCGGCAGGATGGGCGAGGCGGGGTTATCCAGAATTTCGAGCATCTGTCCCCGCACCGCCTCCAGATAGGCCGGATGATGCGTTTTGGGGTAGGGGCTTTTTTTGCGGTAGAGGACATCGTCCGGAAGAACTCCTTCCAGCGCCTTGCGCAAAATCCCTTTCTCCCGGCCGCCCGTCGTTTTCATCTCCCAGGGGATATTCCAAACGTACTGAACGAGACGGTGATCGCAATAAGGCACGCGCACTTCCAATCCGGCCGCCATGCTCATTCGGTCCTTGCGGTCCAACAGGGTCGGCATGAACCGGGTGATATTCAGATACGACATCGTGCGCATGCGGGCCTGTTCCGGGGTTTCCCCGTTCAGTTGAGGCACCTCTTCCAAGGCCTCGCTGTACCGGTCCGCGACGTACCGCTCCGGGGCGATCCAATCGCGGATTTCCGGCGAGAGGAGGCCGGCGCGCAGCCCGGTGGCGATCGACCACGGAAACGTGCCGGAGCCGAGCAATTCCTCCCGGTGGAACCACGGATATCCGCCGAACACTTCATCGGCGGCCTCCCCGGAAATGGCGACGGTGGCGCCCTTTTTGATCTCCCGGCAGAACAGGAGGAGGGAGGCGTCCACATCGGCCATCCCTGGCAGGTCCCGGGCCTGGGTGGAGTCCGGCAGCGCGCCGACAAGCTCGGGGGTATCAAACGAGATCCAGTGATGCTCCGTGCCGAGCTCCTCGACCATCCGTTTGATCCAGGGGGTGTCGGCCCCCGGCTGAAAGCTGTGGGCCTGAAAATACTTGTCGTTATCGGTGTAGTCCACCGAATACGTATGCACCTGACCCTGCCCGGTCCGCCGGTAATAATCGACGGCCAGCGCGGTCAGGGCGCTGGAATCGAGACCGCCGGAGAGCAGGGTGCAGACCGG
Source organism: Paenibacillus faecis (assembly GCF_008084145.1). GTDB lineage: Bacteria > Bacillota > Bacilli > Paenibacillales > Paenibacillaceae > Fontibacillus > Fontibacillus faecis. The sequence goes on from NZ_VSDO01000005.1 coordinate 669,127, forward strand.
AACGTCCGAGATGAGCTGACGTTCCATCGTATCCTGCAGCAGGCTGCGGATCTCGCCTGCGGTCGCTTCCACGGAATCCGTGTGCGGCTCGGCCTCCAGCTTCCAGTAAGCGTACGTACGGAGCCCGGACCGGTTGTAGATCATGACCTGGCCGGGCCGCAGCTCGTTCATGTCGCGATAGACCCCATGCCCCGGCGTTCGAGCCGGCCCGATGACGAAGATTTCCGCCAGTCCTTCCGGCCCGACGACGGCTTCCATCTTCGGATGCTTGAGGATCGACTTGGGCTCGGAGGCAAAGATCAACGTCCCGTCAAGCTCGCTGTAAAACAGCGGTTTGACGCCGAGCCGGTCGCGGGCGAAACAAACGTGCTGTCTTACGCTATCCCAGACCGCGAAAGCGAAGATGCCGTTCAGCCGGTAAACGCAATCCGGCCCCCACTCGATGTAGGATTGGAGCAGTACCTCCGTATCGCAGTTTGTCCGGAATGAACGACCCCTGCGGCGAAGTTCGTCTTTTAGTTCGGGGGCGTTGTAGATCTCCCCGTTATATACGATGCTGTAAACGGCATCTTCCTCCTGAATCACCATCGGCTGAGCGCCGTTTTCGGGATCCATGACGCTCAGCCGCCGATGCCCGAAAGCGCAGGGCCCGGATATCCAGGTCCCTTGGGCGTCCGGCCCTCTTTTTTCCAAACAGGATGTCATCGACAGCACCAGGTCCAGCTCTGCCGTCAAATCTCGATTCCATTCGATAAAACCCGTGATTCCGCACATGGTGGTTTCTCCTCTCTATGATCGCTTACGTTCCCATTTTGGGCCGGCTGAAAAGTACTAACAAATTATGCCTACCCGGGGCATAAAATGTCTGTCCTTAAAGGAAAACTATGAGCAAACGGGGGATTTCCCCGGGGCCAGGAGGTAGGCGATGGAGAAAAAAACATACTATGTATCCCTGCAAGGCCGGTCCTTGCTGGAGGATCAGGGCGCGACGGGTTATGAGTGGGAGATCCGCGCGACCCCGGAAGAAGCTGACACGATACGTCATATGTTGGAGCAAATTGATGAAAAAGAAGTGAGCACCTTTTTTGCCTACACGTATCCTTGGCCGGATAGTCCCGAGGAGGACGTGAACGCCAGCTACCAAAGCCAAGTGGATGAACTTTATCGGCAGATTTACAAGCTGGGTACCGAGGAAACGCGTGAACAGTTACACCGCTCCCTCCGGATTTCTCCCGGGATGGTGGAGAGCGAGGAGGTTTAGGGATGTACTACATCAAGGATGCCGTATTCCGGCGGATCACCGAAGTTGAAGGAACGCCTTGCGGGGAAATCCTGGTCCGCCCGGGGGCGGTGGACGACCCCGATCTTTTTGTGTACGTGGCTCGTTCGTCCGGCGGACAGGGCGGGGAGTACGAAATCGTGCGCATGATCCAGAGCGATGCCGACCTCGAAACAGACTGGTACGACAACAATATGCACCAGGCGTTTGAGGAGGTGGCCGAGCAGGATTTTTGCCGCGAGGGCTGGCCGTCTCCCGAGCGGCAGCGGGCCGAGTTTCTGCAGCGCCTGCTGGCGGACCGCGCGATCAAGGAACGGCTTGACGACGGACTATCGCCGTCCATTTCGGGGGAGTGACGGCCCAAAATTGTCATAAGGCCAAATAACCCCTTTGAAAAATAGAAAGGATGCGTTATAATAAATAACGCATCCTTTTTACATAACTTTGTGTCCCAGTAGCTCAGCTGGATAGAGCAACGGCCTTCTAAGCCGTCGGTCGGGGGTTCGAATCCCTCCTGGGACGTATAGGAAACCAGTCCATGATATGGACTGGTTTCTTTCGTCCCAAGGGATGAGAACCCCCAGTGGGGTTCGTCGGAGCGAGACCACCCGCGGATTAGCGGGGGAGGGGCGAGCGGAGTCTCGCGCGGAAGCGCGAGTACCCCTCCTGGGACGTATAGGAAACCAGTCCATGATATGGACTGGTTTCTTTCGTCCCAAGGGATGAGAACCCCAGTAGGAGTTCGTCGGAGCGAGACCACCCGCGGATTAGCGGGGGAGGGGCGAGCGGAGTCTCGCGCGGGAGCGCGACTGTGTAGAATTCCACCCAAAGTAGATATAAAGCGGCACTGTCTGCAACCAGTCTACACACTCCACAAATTAACGGGAAAACCTCCCGTTAATTTTCCACTATTGTCCCTTAGATTCGATTTAGCTGGAAAAATTCCAGCTATTTTGCGACCTAACCGCCGATATATGCGATTTCAGCCGAATTAGCGGGAGTTTTTCCCGTTAATCCACCTCTGCAGCCGTATAGGCACCCAATTAACGGGAGGAATTCCCGTTAATTTGATCCCCGTCCCCTCCCCATCCCCCTCAGCGCGTATATCGCCATCCTCTACTACCTCATCCGAATCAATGAGATCAACTTAGTTACTCCGACTAACTTTCTATAGTTCAAACTTATAGAGAAATCGGATTATGTGGTGAAATGCCCTAAATCCGTTTTTTATCGTAGGAAATTGTGATAGTATTTCCCATATACTAAACGTTTAGTATTAAACGATTACTATAAAAGTTATTAGAGGAGGTAACAATCATGACCCGTACCATGGTATTGGGACTTTTAAAAGCCAACGGTCCGATGTCGGGGTATGAAATTCAGCAGATGATGGAATCTTCCCAGACCGATTTGTGGGCTTACGTGAAGCCGGCATCCATTTACCATGCTCTAAAAAGACTGCAGGAGGAAGGGAAAGTGGTGTTGGAAAAGGTCGAAAAAACCGGGATGAGGACCAAATCCATCTTTAAAATTACCCAGGACGGGGTTTTAGAATTGAGCCGCTTATTGAAGACTTCTTTTTCCAACTCATCCGTTATGTTCCCCGCATCCCTGTACACGGCTTTGACATTTATGGAGAACCTGGAAGAGGACCAAATCGTGGAAGCTCTGGAAGAGCAGAAAACGCAAACTTTAAAGGTATACGCCAGCATGAAATCGGGATACGAGAAAAAGCGGAATGTACCGGGAGAAATAACTCCGAAAATCGATGTTATTTTTCATAATATTTATGACCAATGCGAGCTTCAGCTTAAATGCATCGATGAAATACTGGGGATTTTAGGGAGAGGGGTGTGAGCTTCATGGATTCCAACCCCCTTAAAAAATCCGTTCTGTTGGTTGTGATCGTGGCTATATTTGCGGATATGTTAATGTACGGTATCATCGTTCCGTTTCTGCCGCTCCATGCCGAATCGCTGGGTGCCTCGCAATCGGAAATCGGCTTGCTTTTTGCCAGTTATGCCATCGCTTTATTTATAGCGACGCCATTCGTCGGGGCTCTGGCAGACCGGTTAGGCCGAAAAAAGATGCTGGTGGCCGGGCTGATTGTGCTGTCGGCGACAACTTTGGTTTATGCGTTTTCTTCGAGTTTTTGGGTTCTGGTCCTGGCGCGGGCCATGCAGGGAGTAGCGGCGGCGGCGCCGTGGACGGCGGGACTTTCCTTGCTCGCCGAGGTTTTCCCTGCAAATGAGCGCGGCCGAGCGATGGGCATCGCTATGTCGGGCCAGGCGGGGGGAATTCTGCTCGGTCCGCCGGCCGGGGGCTGGCTGTATGAATGGGGCGGCTACCGTCTTCCGTTTTTGATCGCGGCGGGAATCGCTCTTTTGGCTGCGACCATCAGCGTTGTGCTTCTGCGTCATTTGAACGATACCAAAGCGGACAAATTTATTTCCCCCTTCCGTTTGCTGCGGAGTAAGCGAGTAATAGTGATCGCTGGCGTGGCTACGGTGGGAGCCGCTTTGTTTGCAAGTATAGAGCCGACGCTGCCGATTCATTTTAATGAGGACCTGCACTTGTCCCCCTCCATGATCGGTCTGATGTTTGTGGTAGTCACCTTGATTTACGGTGCGGCTGCTCCTTGGATCGGTTCATTATCTACCCGGCTGGGGCATCTTGCAACGATCCGGATGGGGATTGTCATGGCGGCGGTCGCATTGCCGCTAAATGCTCTTCCCACGCAAATTTGGGTGCAAATTATCGGGTTGATCGGCCTGGGAATCAGTTTGGGATTGGTGTTGACACCCGCGCTTCCGAAGCTTGCCGACATCTCGCAGGAAATAGGGGTCTCTTCCCAAGGCGCTACATTTGCGGCATATAACACGGCCTACTCGCTTGGCATGATGCTCGGTCCCCTTCTGGCGAGTGCATTGACGGATCGTTTCGGGCTTACGGCGGCATATACGACCTTGAGTGTCTTGTTTCTAATTTATTTGCTCCCTCTCCGCAAGCTAAAGGCCTAACATGTTAGCGAACCATCAGAACTGGCACGGTCTGTCGGATTTGAAAGTCCGTGGACCTGTCGTGGAATATCCGGGGGATCTGATGATCCCGGTAGAGCGAGCGTCTTTTCCCACAAATTGCCCCTATTGCGGGAGCGGGGAGCCTTTACATAAACACGGGTGTAGGGAGCAAGTGGTGTTGGACCTGCCTGTAAAGCAAAAACATGTTAGTTTGCTAATTTTGAGGAGACGGTACAAGTGCAGAAATTGCGCCGCTGTATTTTGGGAGGAACTTTCTGAAGTGGACCGCAAAAGGAGGATGACCAAACGGCTCGTTAAGATGATCAGAGACTTGCTAATCGCCGATTATACTTATGTAGGAATTGCGAATTTGATTGGGGTTCATGAGAAGACGGTTCGGAACATTCATAAGGATTGCAGCAAGGGGACGGGTTTCAAGGAATGTGCCAAGGGAAACTGCGATGCGGAAAGACACCGGTAAAAATATCCGAATAGTTTATGACATAAGGGCAACTTCAAACCTTAAAGGTTGGACAATGAACGAAGCACCCCGTTTAACGAAGTGTTTCGTTTACAATATACCCCCAGCCGGTATGATGCAAACTACAAAAAAACACCTCCCGCTTGAGTTTCTTGGCTCAAATAGTCAGTGTGTTTATATGCTGGTATTCAATTTATAAAATATTCAAAGTCTTTATGGAGCGGGTGAAGGGAATCGAACCCTCGCCTCAAGCTTGGGAAGCTGGCGTTCTACCATTGAACTACACCCGCAAAAGCTAAGCAAGGAATATTATAACGCGAACCCGGACAAAGATCAAGTCATCGACTTGTTGGCTCGTGGTTTTCCATTCACTTGACGACGATTCTGCGGGCGGCCGCCATTCCTCTTAACTCGACGTTCAGCTTCTCTTTCTCTTCATCACTAAGATGCAGGCATATTCCATAGTGGATGATCTGCGGTTCAAGCTCCTTTTGCCAACGAATTTCCCCTGTAAAGGCATAAGAGTTTTCATTGAGACGTACATGCAGGAGAAGTCTTATGTTGTGCGAAAAAGCGCGAAGGTTTAGCGCGGTCCGGATTCGACAACCCGATTTGCTGATGTCGACCAATTCGATGGGTGCGGGTTTGGTCGGTAACGGGCTTCCGTTGATTTCAACAATTTCGATCCAAGCATCGAGCGGCGGATTAAAGGAATAGCGAAACGGTTCAGTCCTTCGATTAATCATAAATACCTCCTGCACGGCAAAGTAGTTACGATTATAGCGGAAGATCGTGACGAAAGACATCGATCCAGGGGCCTATTTTTCGACGAAATTCCCCATATTTCTCCCTATACCTTCCTAATAAGGAAACATTTTTTATTTAAAAAAGAAAAAAAGAGTCCCTCTCCACAAAAGTTTTGTTTTTTTTGCGAATTTACAAAGTATTACAATCCAGCGGAATTGCTTTAACAAATGTATACGACAATCAATTCATAGTTACGATGCCAATATAAAAGGGTGAAAACGAATGAAGATGAGTAGAGTTCTGGGCATGATTTTAGCATCCGCGGTTGTGACATCGGCGGCGACGTTAACGTCTGCAGCGGCTGCCGGCCAAAAGCCAGCCGCGACGCAATCCGGCGCAAGCCAACTGAAAGTGGTTAACCAAAGCGTGGTGATCGACGGCGCCAGTATTTCACTGAAAAGCGTGACGGTAAACCAAGTCGCTTTATACTCGCTTCGCGATTTGGCGGGCGGCTTGGGAGCGTCCATTAAGCAATCGGGCACCGAATTGACCGTTACGGACAGCATGGGATTGCACGCGGTAATTTTGAAGGCCGGCGCCAAAAGCTATCGAGTTGACGGCTCAGACGCCCAGTTTGCGGTGGCTCCGCAATCGGTACAAGGTTCACTTTACGTAGAGCCGATTGCGCTTGTCAACGCCTTGGGAGGGGAAGCGCTTCCGGATACGGGGGAAATCCGCAGCATGGCTCGCTTGAGCGGCCAATTTTCCGCGCCGTTGTTTGATGCCGCCGGGAATTTACTCGTCACCCAAGAAGACGCGGAAATTCCGCAACTGATCAAAATTGGGAAAAATGGACAATACGACGTATTTTCCAACAACGGCAACATCGTGGGGGCCGCACTTTCTCCCGACCGTACCGCCGCTGCCTTTACGGATGAGAACGGCGCCCTGTTTCTGCTGAACATGGGGAACGGAACGGTGAAACGGCTTGGCACCGATACATCGGTGAAAACGGATTTGACGTGGTCGGCAGACGGAAAGAAGATTTACTTTATCCAGGGCGACAAACAGGAGAAGATTGCATACATAAGTCTGGATGAGGCCAAGGTGACGGAAGTGCTGGCTGACAAAGTCGAGAACAAATCGGAGGTCCAAGTATCCGCGGACGGCAAGAAACTCGTGTATTTTGTGACCGCGACCGGCAAAGCCGAAACGGACAAAGAAGGCACGGAAGGGTCGCTGACCATCGACTATTCCAAAGCCGGAACGCAAGCTTTCTCGCTGGAGAAACTTGGCAATAAAGAAGCAAAACCGGTGCAATTGACCAAAGATCAGGATAACAAGTTATATCTGTCCATATTGCCGGACGGAAGCGCGAGCTACATCAGCGCCGATCCGGAAGGGCAGCTTCAGAACAGTGTCCTGAAGCTTATCTCCCCGGACGGCACAAAGATCAGCAATCTGGTTGCCGACGTCGATGTTGTTTCGAGCGAAGTGATCGGCGGCAAATTGATGATTCTTGCCGAGGACGCGAATGGTTGCCATCTGTTTGAAGTAGCTCCAGCGGGCGCGAAGACGGAATTGTTCGGCACGAAAGCGGCCGTTTCGGAATGGGCCGTGGCGGCGGACGGAACGATCGCGGTCATCGCGGACGGCAAAGTGATTTTGGTGAAGGACGGCAAAACGACGGAATTAACTAAATAATATAATGCGAGAGGAGTTTTTTTGAATGAATTGGGTTAAAAAATTATCTTTGGTTGCTGTAGCCTCAGCGGTGCTGCTGTCAACGACGATTTCCGGCTCGGCTTGGGCCAAGGACGATTTGAAGGGGAAAATTACGGTCAACGGCTCGACGGCTCTTTTGCCGCTTACGTTGCAGGCTGCTAAAGAGTTTCAAAAGCTGCATCCGAAAGTAAAGATCGCCGCGTCGGGGAAAGGCTCCGTTACCGGCCCGCAGGCTGTAAAGAAGGGCATCGCGGACATCGGTGCCTGTGACTGGGACGCCAGTATGGACGTACCGGGCTTTAAAGCGTTCGAAGGGCAAGTCGCCAATAAAGTGGCGGTGATTCCGTTTGCCACAATCGTCAATAAAAGCGTGAATGTGGACAATCTTACGACGGAACAGTTGAAGGGGATTTATGCCGGTAAAATCACCAACTGGAAAGAGGTTGGCGGAAGCGACGAAGATATCGTGGTAATTACCCGTTCGTTCGGTTCGGGCACGCGCGTCAATTATCAAGCCAAGGCGCTTGACGGCGGGGATATTGTGAAGAAGGCGAAGAACTACAAGGAAGTGGGTTCCAGCGGCGACATGAAAACAGCCGTAGCCACGACGCCGAACTCCATCGGCTACATCGACCTGACCTATATCAGTGGAACTGACATCAAAGCCGTGAAGCACGACGGGGTTGAAGCCACGGTGGAAAACGTCATCAACGGCAAATATAAAATTTGGTCTTACGGGTACTACATGACGAAGGGAGAGCCTACCGGAGCAACGAAAGCATTCATCGAATACGTACAAAGCAAAAAGTTCCAGGAAGGTTCCCTGAAAAAGCTAAAGTTCATTCCGATCTCGGCAATGAAATAAGTCAGGCAGCATCAATTGGGCCAGCCCCTGAGTTACGGGGCTGGTTTTATGTATGGGAGGAATCAGGGTGAATCTACCTGCTCAAAACACCGTTCCGCGCTCCGGTTCGGCCGCGGACCCGCAGGGGCAGCGGAGACAGAGGTCCAGAAATTTCCGGGCAAAGCTGGTGGACCGGCTGTTTAAAAACTACTTTCTGTTCAGTATTTTGGCGCTGTGTCTGGTCTTGGCGATGGTTATCTTCTTTATCGGCAAAACAGCGATTTTAACCTTTCGGGATGTGTCGCCGGCCGAGTTTTTCTTCTCCTTCGACTGGACGCCGGAGGAAGAACGTTTCGGCGCTGCGTTATTCATTGTCAACACGTTGTCCTTAACCGCCTTGACGATGATCATAGCGGTCCCTATTTCCGTGGGCATGGCCATCTTGATCGCGGAAATTGCGCCTGCTTGGCTGAAAAAAATCATTCGCCCGCTGCTGGACCTGCTGGTCGGAATTCCGTCGATCGTTTACGGGTATCTCGGTCTGACGGTACTGCTTCCGCTGCTGCGGGAATGGAGCGGTGAAGGATTGGGAGATGGCTTGTTGGCCGCGGCGCTGGTACTGACGGTCATGATTTTGCCGACGATAAGCCGCATCAGCGACGACGCCATCACGTCCGTCCCGAAAAAGTACCGTGACGGATCATACGCGCTGGGTTCCACCCGGCTGCAAACCATCTTCAAGGTTGTATTGCCGTCGGCCAGCCGCGGCATCGTCGCGGCCGTTATATTGGGCATGACCCGGGCCATCGGCGAGACCATGGCTGTGGTCATGGTGATCGGAAATACGCCGCAGCTTGCCAAATCGCTGTTTGCTTCCGCTTCGGTGCTGACAAGCAACATCGTGATGCAAATCTCCAATGTCGAGTTTGAATCAACGTGGAACTACAGTCTGCACATGATGGCGTTTTTACTGCTGCTCATCTCCTTCGTACTGATTTTGATCATCCGTTTTATCGGTAGGAAGGGAGAGGCCTAGGTCATGAACGGATTTAAAATCTCCCGTCAAAACACCCGTTCTCTGATATGGGATCGTATCGCAACCGGTTGTTTTTACGGATTGGGCGCGGTGATCATGCTGCTGATTTTTTGGTTGTTGTTCACCATCCTGAGCAAGGGGCTGCCGCAAATATCCTGGGACTTCCTGATCAAGCTGCCGGAGGAAATCGATGCCGGCGGGGGCATCGGCCCCATGCTGTTCAACTCGTTTTACATATTGGCCCTGTCATTGCTGATCTCGATTCCGATCGGCGTCGGCGCGGGCATCTATATGGCGGAATACGCGCCGAACAACCGGTTTACGGAGGTGCTCCGCATTTGCGTAGAATCGTTGTCCTCCGTGCCGTCGATCGTATTCGGCCTGCTCGGCCTGGCGATTTTCGCCGAGTATTTCGATGTCGGCCTGACGATTCTCGGCGGCGCTGTCAGTTTGGCCTTCCTCAATTTGCCGATGCTGGCCCGCGTCACGGAAGAGGCGGTCCGGGCGGTGCCGAACGACCTTCGGAACGCGGCGTACGCCCTAGGAACGACGCATTTCCAGGCGATCCGCACCGTCGTCATCCCAGTGGCGATGCAGGCGATCATCACCGGTATTTGCCTGGTGGCCGGGCGCGCTTTCGGGGAGTCGGCCGTCATCATTTTGACGGCGGGGCTGAGCACCTCGGGGGAGATGTGGGACTTTAATTTGTTCTCCCCCGGCGAAACTTTGGCCGTTCACTTGTGGTACGTCCAATCGGAAGCGATCGTGGAGGATGCCCGGCAGATTGCCGATAAGTCGGCCGCCGTGCTTGTGTTCGTCGTGCTCCTAATCAATCTGGTTTTCCGCGTGCCGCTGTGGATCAATAACAGAAAGCTGAAAAAATAATCCCCGCTGCGTGAAGCAACAAAACAAAAGCCGCCGAAGCGAATCGCTTCGGCGGCTTTTTTTCGGGGAAATCAACCCCGCCGCGGAGTAATGGCTTAAGGTTCAACGCTTGCAGACGGAGCGGCGAGCAGTCCCCGGATATCCGGCTCGATTTCCGCGGGTTCCGTTCGGGCGTTGTACTGTCTAACGATATTTCCGCTGCGGTCGATCAGGAATTTGACGAAATTCCATTCGATCTCCCCGGTGCGGTAAGGTTCGGGGACATGCTGCACAAGATACTTGTACAGCGGATGGGCTCCTTCGCCCTTCACCTCGATTTTGCCGAACATCGGGAAAGTCACTTGGTAGTTCAGTTCGCAGAAGCTCTTAATTTCCTCTTCGGTCCCCGGCTCCTGTCCGGCAAACTGATTGCAGGGAAAACCGAGCACGCTGAAGCCCCGATCTTTATATTTCGAATAAAGCTCTTGAAGTCCCTTGTAGTGAGGCGTAAGTCCGCAGGCGCTGGCGGTGTTCACAATCAGCAAGACCTGCCCTTGATAGGGTTCCAGCGTGGTTTTCCGTCCGTCGATCGTCGTTACTTCGAAATCGTATAAGCGCATCATTACACCAAATCACAGGCGTCCGCCGGCATCCAGTGGGCATCCTGTCCTTCCCATTTCACATTGCAGCCGATCGGGTTGGTCAACGGTACCGAAATCGGCTGATGATTCGTTAATTCCGTAAGGGCCCGTTCCAAATCATTGACGGTCATTTTGTCCGTTTCCCGGGGATTGTCCACGCCCCGTCCCGTATAGACGAGCCGGCGTTCGGAGTCGAATACGTAGAAATGAGGGGTCCGGAGGGCACCGTAAGCTTTGGCGGCCGTTTGTTCCTTATCGCGCAAATAAACCCAAGGGAAGCGGTGCTCGTTCATGCGCTGCACCATATGCTCAAAAGAGTCATTCGGATGCGTCTGCTCGCTGTTGGAATTGATCCCCACAAACGTAACCCCTTTTTCCCTGAAGGCTTCGGCGGTTTTTCTCGTAACTTCGTCGGATCCGATCACAAAAGGACAGTGGTTGCATGTGAAAAAAACAACCAAATAAGGGGAAGCGGCGAAGCTCTCCAATGCGTATTCCTTGCCGTCCGTGGCCGGAAGCCGAAAGTCCGGGGCTTTTTCACCAATCGCTAACGTAAAGCTCATATGCGTTTCCTCCCTTAGAAATAGTGTCCCTTCCATAGTAACCGATGTCACAGGCTAATCTCAATTTTGACACAAATCAAAATTCTCACGACAATGACGTAAAAGTGCAAAAAAACAGAAAGTAAATCATTGGATTGCAAATGGAGGTTACGGTTATAATTTAGGCAGATCAAAACTGGCAGGGAATGGAGATGGAGAGATGGCCAGAAAAACAAGAAAAGTTACCATCGTGGGTTCCGGGCTTGTCGGCGCGGCCTGCGCTTATTCCATGATCAATCAGTCGATATGCGATGAGATCATGATGGTGGACAGAACGTATGACCGTGCGGTAGCCCAGGCGCTTGATTTATCGCACTGTATGGATTTCACGTCGACCCGAACGAAAGTTTATGCAGGCGATTTGGAAGACTGCCGCGATGTCGATGTCGTCGTCTTGACGGCGGGGGCCAATCCGAAACCGGGCCAATCCAGGCTGGATGTTCTGGAGGCGGCGGAGCAAATTACGTCCGGGATCGTCAATCGGATCATGGGCAGCGGCTTTGACGGCATATTTGTCGTAGCCGCGAATCCGGTGGATGTGGTGACGCACATCGTACGGGAAGTGTCCGGGCTGCCCCGGAATAAAGTGATCGGCACGGGAACCTCCCTGGATTCCGCGCGGTTAAAAACGCTGTTATCCGATGTTTTCTCCATCGACCCCCGCAGCGTTCAGGGCTATGCGCTCGGCGAGCACGGAGACTCTCAATTCGTGGCCTGGTCGCATGTTACGATCGGGGGCAAGCCGATTCTGCAAATTTTGGAGCAGCATAAGGAACGTTTTCAAGGGGTCGATTTGAAAGAAATAGCGCAAAAAACGAAGGATGCGGGATGGGAGATTTTTACCCGGAAAGGCAATACGCAGTTCGGTATCGGCAACGCGCTCGCTTACATCGTTCGCTCCATTTTAAACGACGAGCATAAAATCATCGCGATCTCCGCCATCTTGGAGGGAGAGTACGGCCAAACCGGCGTATGCGCCGGGGTTCCGGCCATCATTGGCGAAGGAGGAATCCAAGAGGTCGTAGAGCTGAATTTGAATGCGGAGGAACAGCATAAATTCAACGAATCCTGCTCCATCATCAAGAACGCCATTCAAGGACTGGCCAGTCGGAAGTAAAGACGCGGCTTAAGCCTTGGGAACGAGGGCACTTCCGCCTCCAGCCTGTTCTTCTCCGTCATGTCTTGAAATATAGTGGAGGTATGAGGAAAGCTGTGAAAAGGAGAGAGAGGCATGGAATCCCTTTCTATTAAAAAGTTGGCGGATCTCGACGCATCCGGACGGGACCAGGCGGTTGAAATTTTTACGGACGCTTTTTTACGTTCGCTACAGTTCATGTCCAAAGACCAGACCAGGCTGACCCGAGCGCTCAGGCATGCTTTTGTCGGCGATCAGTTTTATACGGCGGTGGAAAACGGCAAGGTTCTCGGCATTTTTGCTTATTCCACGAACCTGGCCCGGGCGTTCTCGTTCGATAAACAAGTATTTCAAAAAGAATTCGGCCGGATTAAAGGTTCTTTAATCTACAAGGTGCTGCATGGGGAGTTGGGCAAACCGCTCGATTTCAACGACCGCCAGTGCTACTTCGAGTCGGTGGCCACCGCCCGGGAGGCCAGAGGACGCGGGATCGCCACGTTGCTCAACAACCACCTGATCGCCGAGCTCGATTATGACGAGTTTATCCTAGAAGTGGTGGATACGAACACCAGCGCCTATCGACTGTATGAAAAACTGGGGTACACCGAGATCAAACGGAAAAAACAGCGGCTGTTCCCCAAACTGGCGGGATTTAACGAGCGCATATATATGAAGCGGGGGAAGGGGTAGAGACGAGTCTATCCCCAAGGAGTTTAACGCTGCTGAACATGCTTGATCCCTTGACCATTACTTTTTCGGAATCACCAGCACAAAGCGTGTAGCGTCCTGATCTCCGTCCAGCGAGATGGAACCTCCATGCTTTTCCGCGATTTGTCTTGCGATGGCAAGACCCAGGCCCGTGCCGCCGTCGCTGGTTCTGGCCGCGTTTCCGCGAACGAAGGTGTTGAACACCTTGTCCCTCAACGGCCCGGGAATGCCTATGCCGTCGTCGGTGACCTCGATATGGACAGTCTCGCCGTGATCTTCCAGTCCGATGAGGACACGGGTTCCCGGCGGATTGTATTTCAGCGCATTCGCCAGCAGGTTGGAAACGGCCCGGTACAGCAGCGTGGTGTTGAACTCCGCAATGACTTCGCCGGAGGGAATTTCCGTGTCAAACACAAATCCTTTTTCTTCAAACGCATCGTAAAAGGTGACGGCGATTTCCCGGAGAAATTCGGCGGTGTCGGTCGGCTCCTTCGCTACCGGATAGTCGGGAGCTTCCAGCTTCGATAACTCGAACACGTCTTCAATCAGCTTGGCAACCAAGTACGTCTTGTCACAGATCAGCTTGATCGTGCGTTGCTTCTTCTCCTCATCTGCAATGATGCCGAGCTGAAGCGCTTTGGCATACCCTTGGATCGTCGTAATCGGCGTCCGCAAATCATGGGATATGTCGACGAGCATCTGCCGCCGGCTCTCCTCCAGCAGACGTTTTTCTTTCTCCGCCTTCTCGAGCTTTTCCGCCATCGCATTAAAGCTTTCCTGGATCTGCGCCAACTCGTATTCAGCTTCGAACCGCAGCCGCTCATGATAATGCCCGCCCGCTATGCTGCGGATTCCCGCGACGATGTCGCCGAGCGGGTTCGTCAGCTTGACAGCAGTCAGGCGGCTGTAAAGAAAAACGTTGATCCCAAACAGCACCAGGAACAGCAATCCCGTCTCCGCGAGCGTCTTCCAGAACAGAGCCAACGTTTCCGCGCTCGTCCCGCTACCGGATTCCGCCAACCGGTCCGTCCTTTCCACAAAATAAATCAACAGGGATGCGACGCTTGCCCCGACCGTTAGCGAAAAGAAAATATAATTCCGGACAAGGGTACGGAATATCGTCGGTTTACTTCGCATGTAGCTCCTCCTTTTTGGCGAAACGATAGCCGAGCCCCCGCACCGTTTTCAAATAAACCGGTTCGCGCGGAGAATCCTCAATTTTATCCCGTAAGCGGCTGATCTGCACCATAATGGCATTATCGTCGGCGATGTACTCATCGGCCCACGCTCGTTCAAAGATTTGCTTTTTCGTATAAATGCGGCCCGGGCTTGCCATAAACAACTTCAGGAGGCGGTATTCGAGCGCACTGAGCGCGATGGGCTTTCCGCGTTTGTAGAGCATACAGGAATCGTGATGCAGCGACAGATCACCGACCCGCGTTTCCGTTACTTCTTCGGGGGTCACCGGGATTTCGTTAAACTCATAGGTTCGGCGCAACTGAGCGCGGATACGCGCCACCACCTCCAAGGGATTAAACGGTTTGGCGATAAAATCGTCGGCCCCAAGTCCCAGCCCGGCGATCTTGTCGAAATCCTCGTTCTTCGCCGACAGGATGATGACCGGCAGCTTCGATCGTTCGCGAAGCCACTGCAGCAACTGAAAGCCGTCGAGCCGCGGCATCATGATATCGATAACGGCCAGGTCCACATCGGTCCGGGAGAATAACTCTGTGGCCGCCTGACCGTCATACGCCTCCAGAATCTCGTACTCCTGTTCCAAAAACAATCGGAGCAACCCGGCGATATCCTCGTCATCATCGACCAACAGAATCGTTTTACGCATTTTTGACCCTCCGTCCTTCCCTGGAATCTTCTATAGCTGTTGTAGTTCGGTCTCATTTTACCGATTTCCTTCGTCTCCCGCCGTGTTGTAAGGATAATGTAAGAAATGGGAAAGTGGGGGGAAAGCGAAGGGTTTTATAATTTAACCTGTGGATATATAAAGCGTTTAACCATGAAACAGGGAGAAGGGATTATCAGATGGAACAAAAGTTACGGGATACTGAGGTGGAGGTGCGTCGGCGGGCGGTGAAAAAGTTAAAAGCCGCGCCGCTTTCTCCGGGGTGGAAGGGGGCCTCCCTCTTGTTAGGGGCAGTCGCAGTTATCGCATACTTCACCCAGGGATATCTTCTGCTGGGTTCGCGAGGCCCCGGCGATTTTTTGCTGGGGACGCTGCTGTTTCTTATTGCGGTCGTGCTCGCGACCGGCGTACTGGCCGCGGTCTTTCACTTGGCAAAGCGGATGCCTTCGCGCTATTTCTGGCTGGCCTCCGTTTCATTCGTCCTCATATTCCTGACGTTCATCGGCCCGGTGCCATTGATGGTACTCGTGGCGCTCACGATTACTATCGCTAGTTCCGCGGTGGGGGCGCTTGTTTTTCGGTGGAGGGCGGGGGCGTACCGGGAAGCGGGACTCGCGGTCAAAACGGGTGTCGCAGGGTTGGGGGCTGCGCTGCTGATTTTTGTCGGCATCGGCGGGTATTGGCTTCTGGATGACGGGAGAGAGAGCGGGGATGCGGCCAAGCCGTACCGATTGTCGGTTGTAAAGCCGGCGGACCGCTACCCTGTTACGATGGAAAACCCGGCCGAACAGGGGGCGTACCCTGTACTTACGCTTACCTACGGCAGTAAGAATAGCTACCGCGAGGAGTTCAACCGGCCCGATTCGCTAGTAACCGAACAGGTAGACGGCTCGGCTTTCGTGGACAAATGGTCGTCCACCCGGACAAAGACGTTCGGCTTCGGGCCCGAGCGGATGCCCCTGAACGGTACGATATGGTATCCGCGGGGGGAAGGGCCTTTTCCGCTCGTGATCGCCGTCCACGGTAATCACACGGCGACCGAATATTCGGATCCCGGCTACGCTTATCTGGGCGAATTGCTGGCGAGCCGCGGCTATATTTTCGTTTCCGTCGACGAAAATTTTTTGAATACCTCGCTGTTTGACGATTGGTTCGCGTTCAGCACGCCGGAGAAGGAGAATCCGGCCAGAGCCTTGCTGCTGCTGGAGCATCTGAAGGTGTGGGACAAGTGGACCAAGACGAAGGGAAATCCGTTTTACGGCAAGGCGGATATGAGCCGAATCGCCCTGATCGGTCACTCCCGGGGAGGCGAAGCGGTCGCCCTCGCTGCGGCGTTGAACAAACTTCCGGCATATCCGGAAGACGGAAATATGAAATTCAACTATCGTTTCGGCATCCGGTCCGTTATTTCAATCGCCGGTACGGATGGACAGTACAAACCGGCCGGACATCCGACACGTCTGCATGATACGAACTATCTGGCACTGCAGGGAGCCCACGACATGGATGTCTCCTCATTTGACGGAGCGAGTCAGTACAGCCGGACCGGTTTTACGGGCAGCGGCGACTACTTCAAGGCATCGGTTTATATATACGGGGCCAATCACGGGCAATTCAACACCGTTTGGGGAAGAAAGGACGCTCCGGGACTCGGCAACAAACTGTACAATACGGCCCAGCTAATGCCGCAAGAAGAACAGCTTCAGGCCGGAAAAACGCTGATCTCCGCATTCCTCGAAGCGACATTGAACGGTAAAAGCGAGTACCGGGCTGTATTCCAGGATCTCGGCTATGCCCTGAATTGGCTGCCGGACACGATGTATATCGCCAACTATCTGGACGCCGATACGACGATCATTGCCGGTTTCGGCGAAGATTTCGATCTCGGTTCCACGACGTTTCCCGGCGGGCAAGCGATCGGAGCTTATCTGAAAACATGGAGAGAAGAAAAAGTGAAAATGAAGTTTGCCCCCGACCTGTATAATAGCGCCTTGCGTCTTGAGTGGGATAGCGCAGAGGTATCCGGCGTCCCGACCTATACGATCGTGCTGCCGGAGCACGGGCCGGCGGCGGATGGCGACAGCGCCTTTGTTTTTTCCATGGCTGACGCGGACGATGGTAAAAAGGACTCCGATTCCGCAGGATTAACCGATCTGAGCGTTCAGATTGAAGACGGGTACGGGAACGTTGCATCCGTCCCGTTAAGCAGCGGCGGAACCCTGCTGCCGATGTTTGAGAGCAACATCGTTAAACGGCCGTTTGCGAAAGCTGTGCCGACCAAAGAACCGGTTTTTCAAAATTTTTCAATAGGGATGGCGGATTTGAGGGCGGCCAATCCGAATTTTCAACCGGAACGTCTGAACAAAATCTCCTTCGTTTTCGATCAATCGTCCCGGGGGACCGTGTTGATTCGCGATATCGGCATCCGCAATCCTTAGCGGGTAACGGAGAAACGGTTACGGGAACTCACGGGATCGGATAAGGGGGGGCCGACTAAGCCGTACTGTACCGGTCACTGACATGTTCAGGGAGCCCGGCATGCCCTTGTGTTTGGCAATGCGGACAATATTATTGTTCGGTCCGATATTCCGTCACAATCCTATTGGAGTAACGGTAAATCGAACACCTCGCGGCGAACGTAACCGTGAGCTACTACCTTACTCCGCGAGGCGTTACAGTTTGAACATGTCTCAAGAGTGTGGACTAGAACTGCGTCCGAATGTTCAGTTCATTTTCAAGGTATGCCCTTGATGTCCCTTGGGGGGCGCGATGCGTCCAGCCGGGTTGACGAGGATTGGTTGGTTTGCGGAACCCGTCACTCGAAGGCGGCTCCGCTGCTGTTTTGACCGAGTTGCCGTTACAGAACCTTAACTCGCTCGGTCAGTTGCTGAATGTGATCGAGGAGCGTGATTAAGACGGTGTTTTCCGTGTCGCCCTGGCACAGGGGAGGTTGATAAGCGTCTTTTACACCACTGGCGTTGCATTAACCCGAAGGGTCTAATGGCTGTAGTCGCCTCCCTTTGAAGCCGGGCGAGAGGATAACGGTCATTTTCGGCGTTATTTTGTCGAATTTGTCTCTTCGGTGAGAAATAGCGGTCATTTGGGGCCCTATTTTATGGAAAAGCGGACCAAAACCTGATTTTTGGACCTGCATCAGTGAAATAAGGTCCTTTTTGGCCGCTATTTTTCCCGAAAACGCAAATTGGGTCAAAATAACGGCCCAAAACGCCGCTATCATAACAGGCGGCAAGAAAGATTGCGGATCGGCAGCACCATGTTAGGTTTAATGCAACGCCAGTAGCTTAAACCCTGATTTGGGGGGCTGCAAAGGTAAATAAGCTCCTTTTTGACCTTTATTTTGCCCGTGGAGCCAAATCAGGCCGAAATAGCGGTCCAAATGACCGTTATGTTGGCCGGCGGTCAGAGAAGCCGCGATTGCCGGACCCAGTTTGCCAAACGATCGGAAAGCTCACGAGCATGAATTTTACTCAATTCCCTGCCGTCGATTTCTTCCAAATGGGCTTACTGCCCATCCCCGCTAACCGCAGAAGTTCTTGCTCCGACGAACCCCCACCAAGGGGTCTCATCCCCTTGGGACGAAAAAAACCAGCCGATATGGGCTGGTTTTTTTCGTCCCAGGAGGGGTACTCGCGCTCCGGCGCGAGACTCCGCTCGCCCATCCCCGCTAAACCGCGTGGCGTCTCGCTCCGACGAACCCCAATGGGGGTTCTCATCCCCTTAGGACGAAAAAAACCAGTCCATGTCATGGACTGGTTTCCTATACGTCCCAGGAGGGATTCGAACCCCCGACCGACGGCTTAGAAGGCCGTTGCTCTATCCAGCTGAGCTACTGGGACATGGTAATATAAAAAACAGAAGCAAAAAAGATTATATCATGGCGACTTAGTTTGCGCAATAGGGTGATTTGAAATTGCCGAAAGGGAGGGTGATTTTTGCCTTCTTTCATCTCTATGCTATAATCTCAATAAATTAGACCGGATGAAAGGAGGTGCCCATATCAGCAACACGAACAACAAGAAGGACAACGTGGTCTTGTTTCCCAAAACCCTGGATTTTTATCAGATTGAACTGACTAGAATGCTGGAGACCGAGCGATACGGCGAGGCGGCGGAGCTATTGCGTTTTTTGTTGCAGTGCCAGGGCCAGGACGACAGGCAATACGCGGAATGGAGCAACCTGCTGAATTGGCTCACGGACGCGTTTCCCATGCTGCAGAACGAAGCGATGGATCATACGGGGCTACCGGAGGATGAGGAGGAGGGCGAGGATATTATTGCCCGACGGCATGTCGAGGCCAAGTTGGCCGAGGATCACGAATATGCCGACAAGCTGCTGCGGGCCGTTACCGAAAAGCCGATGTCGGAGCAGACGTTTCTTGCTCTGGAACAGCTGGCTTACCTGGACCGGCCGGAAGTGGACGAGGCGCTGATCGACTGGCTGACCCGGAATGAACTGCATCCGCTGCTTCAATACCGGGTAATGCAGATCTTAAAACGCCGCGGTACTCACGGGGTCGTTTCGTTTTTTCGCTTTGGGGAGAAGGTGGAGATCGAAATCGAAGCCGTCCCGATCAAACCGGAGGAATTTCCATCCCCGGTTCAGCAGGTTCTGGAACGCGTCGGCGATCAGACCCAGGTTCATGATCCGACGCTGTTTTATTTTGCCCAGGAGCTTTGGACGCAGTTTATTATGGCGATCTACGGGACGATGGATTACAGGTCGCTATTAAGCGATGAGGACAGCATGATCGATATTTGGGCCGCCGCCCTCCATCAAATGGTCGCGGACAGTTTGCCCGGCGGAATTCATGAAGAGGAAATTCGAAGTTTGTACGGCATCACCGATAGTTTGCGGCTGCGTTTCGAGCAAGCCTGCCGATCCATGCGACAGTTCGCAAACGCGGGACAAAAATAAGAAGTTATTTTGAAAAGTTATGTATACAAGGCAGTGCCTAAATACCGGTAAACCTGGGAACGTGAGGGGAAACTACTAACGGCTCTTGTAAAAAGCTGTATTGTTGTTTATAATATAGTGGTTATTCTCGAACGTGGACTAAGACAGCTATACTGGAACCAAGATAGCTGCTTTATCGCGCGATTCGGTTTCAGTATTCAGTATAAGTGAAATTTGGAGGGGAAAGCATAAAATGAAAGCAACTTGGGAAAAAATAGAGAAGAACCTCGGCGTTCTCGAGGTCGAAGTGGAAGCGGAACGCGTTGCCGCTGCACTGGATAAAGCTTTTCAAAAAGTAGTCAAAAAAATAAACGTACCTGGATTCCGTAAAGGTAAAGTGCCTCGGTCGATTTTTGAGGCCCGTTTCGGTGTGGAAAGCTTGTACCAAGACGCCATCGATATTTTGCTTCCTGAAGTTTATACTGAAGCGGTTGATCAAACGGAGATTTTCCCGGTAGACCGCCCGGAAGTGGACGTTGAGCAATTTGCTAAGGGACAACCTTTCAAGTTTAAAGCTAAAGTAACCGTGAAGCCTGAAGTGAAGCTTGGCGAATATAAAGGTATCGAAGTTCCTGCTGCGAACATCGAAGTTAGCGAAGAAGAGTTGAATGAAGAGCTTACCCGCATGCAAGAACGCCATGCCGAGCTCGTCGTGATCGACGAAGAAGCCGCACAAAACGGTGATACCGTTGTCATCGACTTTGACGGCTCCGTGGACGGCGTTCCGTTCGAAGGCGGCAAAGCCGAGCGCTATTCCCTTGAACTGGGCAGCAATACCTTCATCCCTGGCTTCGAAGATCAGGTTGTGGGGCTGGCTACAGGCGACTTTAAGGACGTAACCGTTACCTTCCCTGAAACTTACCATGCCGAAGAATTGGCGGGTAAAGAAGCGGTATTTAAAGTGAAAGTTCACGAAATCAAACGCAAACAGCTTCCTGAATTGGACGACGAGTTTGCCAAAGACGTAAGTGAATTCGATACTTTGGACGAGTATAAAGCGGATCTGAAGAAACAATTGGAATCCCGCAAGGAAAAAGAAGGCTCCGCCGAGCGCGAAAGAATTCTCGTTGATCAAGTCGGCGAGAATGCTGAAGTGGAAATCCCGCAAGCTATGATCGACAGCGAAGTTGAGAACATGGTACGCGATTTCGACAACCGTCTTCGCGCGCAAGGCATGAACTTGGACATGTTCCTCGGTTTCTCCGGCCAAACGGTTGAAGATCTGAGAGAACAAATGAAGAACGATGCCGAGAAGCGCGTTCGCAACAACCTGGTTCTTGAGCAAATCGCTAAAGCCGAGAAGATCGAAGCGACGGAAGAGGAAATCAATAAGGAACTTCAGGATATGGCCGACGCTTACAAACGCACGCCTGAAGAAATCCGCAACATCCTTGCTGCGAACGGTTCGCTGGGCGGCTTGAAAGAAGAAGTTCTTCTTCGCAAGACGATCGAGTTCCTGACCGAGAACGCGAAGGAAGTTCCTGCCGAGCAATTTGCGAAAAAAACGGAGAAATCCGAGGAAGCCGAAAAGCCGGCTAAGAAGTCAACGAAGAAAGCGGCCAAGGCGGATGATTCCGCGGCGGAAGAACAAAACGAAGAATAATAAGTCCTTGCCCGCAAGGAACTACATGATCATACACCACAAGGCAAATGCTAAGGCACGTATAACTTAATGCGTGCCTTAATTTTTCATCTTTTAGCCAGACAATTATTTCCACCCGGGGAATAGGAAATCCCTTTCGGTTATATATTGTAAATTCAAGCACATAAACTGTATTGGGTGAAAAATGACATGCGCCTTTGAACGTGATAAAATAGTCTGGGGCGAAGGAAATTTGATAAAGAAAAGAGGTTGGTCACATGAGTCTGGTACCTATGGTCGTGGAACAAACAAACCGGGGAGAACGGTCTTACGATATTTACTCTAGACTGCTCAAGGATCGCATTATTTTCTTAAGCAACGCGATTGACGATGACGTAGCCAATCTCGTGATAGCCCAACTGTTGTTCTTGGCAGCCGAGGATCCCGATAAAGACATCCATCTGTACATCAACTCTCCGGGTGGTTCTGTCACTGCGGGGATGGGTATATATGATACGATGCAGTACATTAAACCCGATGTGTCAACGATCTGCGTGGGCATGGCGGCCAGCATGGGCTCGCTTTTGCTGACGGCAGGCGCTCCGGGCAAGCGCTTTGCGCTTCCGAACAGCGAAGTGATGATTCATCAACCGCTCGGAGGAGTTCAAGGGCAAGCGGCGGATATCAAAATCCATGCCGAATGGATTATCAAGACACGGGAGAAGCTGAACCAAATCTATGTGGATCGGACGGGTCAACCCCTTGAGAAAATCCAGCGCGACACGGACCGTGATTTCTTTATGAGCGCGGAAGAGGCTAAGGCCTATGGGATCATCGACCAGGTCATCAACAAGCCCATTAAACCATAAAGGGGTGTTTACATGTTTAAATTCAACGATGAAAAAGGCCAACTAAAATGCTCGTTCTGCGGCAAATCGCAGGAACAGGTCCGCAAGCTGGTTGCCGGACCGGGCGTTTATATATGTGACGAATGTATTGAATTGTGCACGGAGATTGTGGAGGAAGAGCTCGGACATGAGGAAGAGCTCGATCTGAAGGAAATTCCGAAACCGATGGAAATCCGCGATATTTTGGATCAGTACGTTATCGGTCAAGAGCAGGCGAAGAAGTCGCTCTCCGTGGCGGTTTACAACCATTACAAGCGGGTGAATTCGCAGAGCAAGAACGATGATGTCGAGCTGCAGAAGAGTAATATCCTTCTCTTGGGGCCGACCGGTTCGGGCAAAACGCTCCTCGCGCAAACCATGGCGAAAATCCTTAACGTTCCGTTTGCGATTGCCGATGCCACTTCGCTTACGGAAGCCGGGTACGTGGGCGAGGATGTGGAGAACATTCTGCTTAAACTGATCCAGGCGGCGGATTATGATGTGGAGAAGGCGGAACGCGGCATTATTTATATCGACGAAATCGATAAAGTGGCGCGCAAATCCGAGAACCCGTCCATTACGCGCGACGTTTCCGGGGAAGGCGTACAGCAGGCGCTCTTGAAAATTCTTGAGGGCACCGTTGCTTCTGTACCGCCGCAAGGCGGCCGTAAACATCCGCATCAGGAGTTCATTCAAATCGATACGACGAACATTTTGTTCATTTGCGGCGGTGCCTTTGACGGTCTCGAGCAAATGATCAAACGCCGGATCGGCAAGAAGGTCATTGGCTTTAACACGGCCAACGACGGGCAAAAGGATCTGAAACCGGGCGAATATCTTTCGATGGTCTTGCCGGAGGATCTCTTGAAATTCGGTTTGATTCCGGAATTCGTAGGACGTTTGCCGGTTATTTCGACCTTAGAGCCGCTGGATGAGAAGACATTGGTCCGCATTCTGGCCGAGCCGAAGAATGCGCTCGTGAAGCAATACCAGAAACTGCTTGAGCTTGACAATGTCAACCTTCAGTTTGAACCGAAGGCGCTGGAAGCCATTGCGCGCGAAGCGATCAAGCGGAATACGGGAGCTCGCGGACTCCGCGCGATCATCGAAGGCATTATGCTGGACGTGATGTATGAAGTGCCGTCCCGCGACGACATTACCGACTGCGTCATCACCGAGAAAGTCGTACTCGAGAAAACTTCGCCGGAACTGGAAGGCAGCAAGAACAAGAAACAGGAAGAGAGCGCATAAGGCGTTAGCCGAAATCGCGCCCGTTATAGATAAGTAGTTCGACAACTGCAGGAATGGCCCTTTGGGGCCTTCTTTGCCTTTAACGGACTTTTTTCGAAAGCTGTGATCGAATTCAAAGCACAGTGAGATTTGCTTTATGAGGGGAGGCCAGAATATGTTCTTAAGACAAGATACGCGACCGGTGAAGGTGGGTAATCTGACGATCGGCGGAAGTAATGAAGTCATTATTCAGAGTATGTGTACGACCAAAACGGCGGACGTCGCCGCGACGGTTGCCGAAATCCACCGTTTGGAGGAAGCCGGCTGCCAACTGGTTCGCGTGACGGTGAATAACGAAGAAGCGGCCGCGGCCATCAAGGAAATCAAGAAACAGATTCACATCCCGCTTGTGGCCGATATCCATTTTAATTACAAGCTGGCCTTGCTGGCGATCGAGAACGGGATTGACAAGGTACGGATCAATCCCGGGAACATCGGCCGGCGAGAGAAGGTCGAAGCCGTCGTTAAGGCCTGCAAGGAGAAGGGGATTCCGATTCGGATCGGCGTAAACGCAGGCTCTCTGGAGAACCATCTTCTGGAGAAGTACGGGTACCCGACGCCGGAAGCGATGGTGGAAAGCGCCCTGTTCCATATCGGAATTCTCGAAGAGCTGGACTTTCACGATATCATCGTCTCGCTGAAGGCATCGGACGTGCCGATGGCGATCGCGGCTTATACCAAGGCGGCGGAAGTCATTCCTTATCCGCTCCATCTGGGCATTACCGAAGCTGGCACGCTCTTCTCCGGTACCGTGAAGAGTGCGGCTGGGATCGGGGCGCTGCTCTCGATGGGGATCGGCTCGACCGTGCGGATTTCGCTTAGCGCCGACCCGGTGGAAGAGGTCAAGGTGGCGCGTGAATTGCTGAAAACATTCGGCTTGATCACCAACGCGGCCACGCTCGTATCCTGCCCGACCTGCGGTCGGCTGGACATCGATCTGTTCTCGATCGCAAATGAGGTGGAAGACTACATTGCGAACCTGAAAGTACCGATCAAAGTCTCGGTACTGGGGTGTGCGGTGAATGGTCCCGGCGAAGCCAGGGAGGCGGATATCGGCATCGCCGGCGCGCGTGGGGAAGGATTGTTGTTCCGTTACGGAGAAATGATCCGCAAAGTACCTGAAGCCGATCTGCTGTCCGAGCTGAAAAAAGAGATAGACCACATCGTGGAGGTTTACGAGGCGACCGGTGAAATTCCGGGGCGCAAGGAACATCGATCGCTTAGCGCGAAATAAGTCTGGATTTCATGAAGCCGCGGGCTGTCATACCGACAGCCCGCGGCTTTTTTTTCGAAAAAGACACGATTCTTCCGTGATGGTCGTTTTATGATGGAGCGAAAGGGCTATACTACCAAGTATCAGTTAAAGTGGGGAGGCTCTGTGACATGGATTTGAGTGTCATTCTGATGTCCGTTCAAATGTTTTTTGCTGTAGTAATCGGCTTGTACTTCTGGAACCAGTTGCGCAGTCAAAAGGGAAACCGGACGGCGGTGGACCGCGAATCGCGCAAGGAAATGGAAAAGCTGCGCAAGCTGCGGGCGATTTCGTTGACGAAGCCGCTGGCGGAGCGGACGCGTCCGGCCTCGCTGAACGATATCGTCGGCCAGAAGGATGGTCTTCGCGCCTTGAAGGCGGCGCTGTGCAGCGCTAATCCGCAGCACGTTATCATTTACGGGCCACCGGGTGTAGGCAAGACCGCGGCGGCGCGCGTCGTCATGGAGGAGGCGAAGAAGAATCCGGTTTCCCCTTTCAAAACCGACGCGAAATTTATGGAGATCGACGCCACGATTGCTCGCTTCGATGAACGGGGGATTGCCGATCCGCTGATCGGATCGGTGCATGATCCGATCTATCAAGGGGCCGGGGCGATGGGCGTTGCCGGGATCCCCCAGCCGAAACCCGGGGCCGTCACCAAAGCCCATGGAGGGATTCTGTTCATCGATGAGATCGGTGAACTCCATTCGATTCAGATGAATAAGCTGCTGAAGGTGCTGGAGGACCGTAAGGTCTACCTGGAGAGCGCCTATTACAACTCAGAGGATACCGGGACGCCCGCGTATATTCATGATATTTTTCAAAACGGCCTGCCGGCCGATTTCAGGCTCGTGGGCGCGACAACGCGTTCGCCTCAGGAGATTCCGCCCGCCCTGCGTTCCCGATGTATGGAGATCTATTTCCGGCCGCTGCTGCCGGAGGAGATCGCGCAGATCGCCGACGACGCCGTCAAACGTATCGGGTTTCAGCCTTGTCCGGAAGCGGTGGAGGTGATCAAGAAATACGCCACCAACGGCCGTGAGGCGGTGAACATGGTCCAATTGGCGGCTGGCCTGGCCTTGACGGAGAAGAGGGATCATCTGTTGGCCGCGGATCTGGAATGGGTGGCTACAAGCAGCCAGCTTGTGCCGCGTCCGGATCGGAAAATTCCGGCCCAGCCGGAAATCGGGGTGGTCAACGGACTTGCCGTCTACGGCGCCAATATGGGAACGCTGCTGGAAATCGAAGCGACGGCGGTTCCGGTTGAACCCGGCAAAGGTACCTATAACATCACCGGTGTGGTGGACGAAGAAGAAATCGGCGGGGGCAGCCGCACGCTTCGGCGCAAAAGCATGGCCAAAGGCTCGGTCGAAAATGTGCTGACCGTGCTGAAGCGGATCGGCATCGATCCTTCCGGCTTTGATTTGCACATTAACTTTCCCGGAGGGACACCGATTGACGGGCCTTCCGCCGGGCTTGCGATCGCGACGGCCATCGCTTCGGCGATCAAGCGGATCCCGGTGGATCACCGGGTGGCCATGACGGGGGAGATCGGCATCCACGGCAAGGTGAAGCCGGTCGGCGGCGTGGTCGCCAAGGTGGAGGCCGCTTTTCAGGCCGGGGCGACCACGGTGCTTATTCCGAAAGATAACTGGCAAACTCTGTTCGAAGGCCTGGACGGGTTGCGGGTCATTCCCGTCGAGTCGGTCGGTGAAGTGTTCCGGCATGTCTTCGGCCCCGAAGCGGAGAAGGATTTCGGTTTTATGTCGGGCGGAGAGCTTTTTGCGCCGTTGCCGGCGCCGGCCCCGTTTCTGCATGCCGAGTCACCGCCATCCAACGGTGTGGTCTAGGTTGTTTCCCTGGCGGCTGCCCAAACGGCAGCCGCTCTTCATTGGTGTTTTCATGTAACATTTGTTAAAATAGGAATGATATCTTAACGAGAACGTTTGGAGGTGCGAAAACGATGGGACCCCATAAATCCAGAGGTCGTCGTTTTCCTTTGCTGCCTTTGCGCGGCCTTCTCGTCTACCCGAGTATGGTGCTTCATTTGGACGTAGGCCGGGAAAAGTCGGTGAAGGCGCTGGAGAAGGCGATGGTCGACGACAATTTGATTCTCCTCTGTTCTCAATCCGAAGTGAACATTGAAGAACCGACCCAGGAAGACATTTTTCGTATCGGCACGGTCGCGAAAGTGCGGCAAATGTTGAAACTGCCGAACGGCACCATCCGGGTGCTCGTCGAAGGCATGGAACGGGCCGAGATTGTGGAATATTTGGATAACGAAGAGTATTACGAGGTGATGGCCAAGGAACGGCCGGAAGAGGATACGGCCGATCCGGAAGTCGATGCGCTGATGCGTACGGTACTCACCCAATTCGAACATTATATCAATTTATCGAAGAAGGTTACCCCCGAGACGCTTGCGGCGGTTTCGGACATTGAAGAAGCCGGCCGCCTGGCCGACGTCATTACGAGTCACTTGTCCCTCAAAATCAAAGATAAGCAGGAAATTTTGGAGACGATCGACGTCCGAAAGCGTCTGGAGAAATTGCTCGACATTTTGAATAACGAGCGTGAAGTATTGGAGCTGGAGCGCAAAATCAGCCAGCGCGTCAAGAAGCAGATGGAGAAAACCCAAAAGGAATACTATCTGCGCGAACAGATGAAGGCGATCCAGAAAGAACTTGGCGAAAAGGAAGGACGGGCCGGCGAAGTCGAAGAATTGCGGGCTTTGCTCGAAGAGAAGAACCTGCCGGAGAAAGTCCGCGAGAAGACGCAGAAGGAGATTGACCGGCTCGAGAAAATGCCGGCCAGTTCCGCTGAAGGCGGGGTCATCCGCAATTATGTGGACTGGCTGCTGAGTTTGCCTTGGAACGAGAAGACCGAGGACGATCTGGACTTGACCAAGGCGGAGCAAGTGCTGAACGAAGATCATTACGGGCTCGATAAACCGAAAGAACGCGTTCTGGAGTATTTGGCGGTACAGAAACTGGTGAAGAAGCTCAAGGGACCGATCCTTTGTCTCGTGGGGCCGCCCGGGGTGGGCAAGACTTCGCTCGCCCGCTCGATCGCCAAATCGCTCGGACGCGAATTCGTGCGGATTTCTTTAGGCGGGGTGCGCGATGAAGCGGAGATCCGCGGACACCGCCGGACCTACGTGGGCGCGATGCCGGGACGGATCATCCAGGGGATGAAGACGGCCGGGACGTTGAATCCGGTGTTCTTGCTGGACGAAATCGACAAGATGGCCTCGGATTTCCGCGGAGATCCCTCGTCGGCGCTGCTGGAGGTGCTTGATCCCGAACAGAACAACACGTTCAGCGATCATTTCATCGAGGTTCCTTTCGATTTGTCGAACGTCATGTTCGTAACGACCGCGAATGCGGTCCATAACATCCCGCGCCCGCTTCTGGACCGGATGGAAATGCTCTATATTCCGGGCTATACGGAATTGGAGAAGCTGCAGATCGCCACCCGCTACCTGCTGCCCAAGCAGAAACGGGAGCATGGTCTGGAGCAGGAACAGCTGGAGATAGGGGAAGAGGCGCTTCTCCGCACGATCCGGGAATACACCCGGGAATCGGGGGTGCGGAATCTGGAGCAGCAGGTTGCCGCATTATGCCGGAAAGCCGCGAAAAAAGTCGTATCCGAAGGGCTTCAGGAGATCCGGATCAGCCCCGAGGAGATTAAAGACTATCTTGGCGTGCCCAAATACCGATACGGCGTAGCGGAGCTGGAAGACCAAATCGGTACGGTCACTGGGCTCGCTTGGACGGAAGTTGGCGGCGAGACGCTGGTTATCGAGGTGACCGTCGTGCCCGGAAGCGGCAAACTGACGCTGACCGGGAAGCTCGGCGACGTGATGAAAGAGTCCGCCCAGGCGGCTTTCAGCTATACGCGCTCCAAAGCTTCGGAGCTGGGGATCGCACCCGACTTCCATGAGAAGAACGATATCCATATTCACATTCCCGAAGGGGCGATCCCGAAAGACGGTCCGTCCGCGGGCATTACGATCGCAACCGCGCTGATTTCTGCGTTGACGGGACGGCATGTATCGAAGGATATCGCGATGACCGGAGAAATTACGCTGCGCGGACGCGTATTGCCGATCGGCGGTTTGAAGGAGAAATCGCTGGCCGCCCATCGCGCCGGGTACAAGAAGGTCCTGCTGCCGAAGGACAATGAGCGCGATTTGCGCGACATCCCGGACAGCGTAAAGGAAGACATGGTATTCGTACCCGTATCCCATATGGACCAGGTGCTGGAACATGCGCTTGTGGAGCAGCCGGAAGTGCATTAGAGAGGATTGAAACGATGAAAATAACCAGTGCAGAGTTTGTGATCAGCGCTGTAGGACCCGCGCAATACCCTGAAGACGCCTTGCCGGAGATCGCTCTGGCAGGGCGTTCCAACGTGGGCAAGTCCTCGCTGATCAACCGAATGATCAACCGTAAGAACCTGGCCCGGACGAGCTCGACTCCCGGGAAAACCCAGCATTTGAACTATTACCGGATCAATAACGAGCTGTATTTTGTCGATTTTCCCGGATACGGCTATGCCAAGGTGTCCAAGTCCCAGCGTCAGGTCTGGGGAAATATGATTGAAAAATATTTGCTGGAGCGGGAAACGCTCCGGCTGGTTCTGCTTGTCATCGATTTGCGCCACCCGCCGTCCAAGGATGACGAACTGATGTATGACTGGTTGAAACATTATGACCTGCCCGTCTGCGTGGTGGCGACGAAGGCCGATAAAATTCCAAAGTCCCGCTGGCAGAAGCATCTGAAGGTGATCCGGGAGGCGCTCGTGATGCGCGCGGGCGACCAGATCATCATGTTTTCTTCCGAGGAAGGCATCGGCCGGGACGAGCTGTGGTCCCAAATATCCCGGTTTGCTATGCCGGAGAGCTTGGACGCCCCCGAGAAATGATTTAGTAAAATTTGCTTAAATCGATGGATCAAGAAGGGATTTGGAGAACAATCGGCAGGAAAGTGAGCATGCAGGGGGATTGTTGCGGCTAAAAACGGCTTAATCCGTTTTTTTCTGAAAAATGGCAGGATTTCACGTTTTAATCGCTGAGCAAATGATTAAATGAGTAGTGTATAATTATTTTTAAAGGATTGTTAAAAGAATTGAGGAGATTTTTATGGCTCAGCGGTTAGCCACAGAGTATGTTAATGCCAGTTTGCGTTTGTCGGAAGTTCAGATGTCGCAGTTTATTCACAAAGTGTATGATCCTCATGTCCGCCAGCGGGTTAAGGTGCTGGATAACGGAAGTCAAGAGGTGGTGCTGGAGGATGACAGCGGAGAGGAAGTCCATCTGCCTTTTGACCGCAGAGACGGTTACTATGTCTGTGAATTGTCTTTCCGCTTGGAAAAACCCCATTTGACCAATGTAATGAGACTCCTGTTCGCCGCCTTCAAGGGCTCGGGTATGGTTACCAGAATTTATAACGGATTCATGATGATGTATTATTATCAAGAAGGCCGGGTACGCAAGATCGTGGAGTTTTCCCGCGATTCCTACAAATTGGTGTATGAATTTAAAGATACATTGGGCGAGCTTCAAAGAATTTACCGGAACAATGATGTGGAACGGGAGATCGAAAACATTCATTCCCGCATCAATGCACTGCTCGATCAGCGTATCGTCGCCAAAGAGGCCGCTTCGGTAACCGCAATCGACGATGAACTGCGGGGATATACACGCCGTCTGTTCGTTCTGGAAGCCTGATCCTATGGCCTTGTTTACCAACTACTAAACATCCCATCAATGAATTTCTATGCAGCCCGCGATCCAAGGGGAGACCTTGAATCGCGGGTTTTTCGTTGCTTTTTTTCCGCACCAAATGCCCGGGGGGAGAATAATATTTATCTGTGGTCAAAAAAGTGTTGCATTTGTCTCCGATAGATGGTATTTTTAATCTCGTTGAAAAGAATATAGGAACCAGGATTCACTCAGGACATGGAGATGTTGCGAGAGATTTTTCCCTCGGGAAGTGAATGACGTAGGTCCTAGCGGATGAAATTTTTTCAAACATTTTATTCCTAGGAAGGGGGAACCGAAAGATGGAATATTCAACTTTCGGAAGACACGTTGCTGTTGATACTTGGGGAGTCGATTTTGAGGTACTGAACAACGCAGAGCTGCTGCAAGCTCATATGGTGGAAGCTGCCGAATCTTGCGGAGCCACGGTGCTGTCCGTGCAATCCAAACAGTTCGAACCACAAGGAGCCACGGTGCTTGTTTTACTGTCGGAGAGCCATCTCTCGATTCATACGTATCCTGAGAGAGGATTCGCTGCGATTGATTGTTACACTTGCGGCGAAACTGTAGACCCGCAGCTGGCAATCGATTACCTGGTTTCCGTATTAAAGCCGGAAAAATGCTACGCGAAGAAACTGATTCGCGGTTTGGGCGAGCTAGAGGTCGTGACTCCGGTCGTTAATCAAGCGGAGTTGGTTTAAGACCGATATATTTACTTAGAAAATGGGAAAGATATTATAACCATGGAAGAATTTCCATGGTTATTTATTTTATTAAAATTTTACATTTCATAAATAATTCATAAAAAACTCATGGAAAACCCCAAGTTTGCGCTTACCTCTGTGATATAATTAACATAGTTTGTTTAAGGGAAATGCAGTCACAACTTTCTAAAAGGCAGGTGAACTTGCAATGCACATTGTCGTAGTCGGGTTAAACTATCGGACGGCGCCTGTGGAAGTAAGGGAACGCTTTGCGTTTGCGGATAAGGATATGCCACAAGCGCTGCAGGAGTTGAAACGCACCAAGAGTGTATTGGAAGGCGTCATAATCGCAACCTGCAACCGCACGGAAATATATGTGGTCGTAGACAGGCTGCATATGTGCGGGTATTTTATCCGAAGTTTCATGGAGAAATGGTTTGGCATTCCGCGCGAGGAGTTTACCAAACATTTATATATGTATGAAGATGAGCAAGCTATCCGCCATCTGTTTAGAGTCGCATGCGGCCTGGATTCCATGGTGTTGGGAGAAACGCAAATCCTGGGGCAGGTACGGAGCGCTTTTTTGCTGTCCCAAAGGGAGAAAGGTACCGGAAAGTGGTTTAACATGCTGTTTAAGCAGGCCGTTACCCTGAGCAAACGCGCGCACTCGGAAACCTCGATCGGCGAAAGCGCCGTTTCCGTCAGTTATGCGGCCGTGGAGCTTGGAAAGCGAATCTTCGGCAGCTTTACCGGGAAGCGTGTGCTGATTCTCGGCGCCGGCAAAATGAGCGAATTGACGGCCAAACACCTGAGCGGTGCGGGAGCGGAAGAGGTTATCGTCGCGAATCGCACGTTTGGACGGGCGCAAGAGCTGGCGGCCAAGTTCAACGGCACGCCTTGCTCGATGCAGGAAGCGATGAACCGGCTGACCGAGGTCGATATTTTGATCAGCTCGACCGGGGCCGAAGGATATGTCATTACTCAATCCCAGGTGGCCAAGAGCATGCAGCAGCGTCCGGAGCGGCCGCTGTTCATGATCGATATTGCGGTTCCCCGGGATATCGATCCGTCTATCGGCGAACTGGATCATGTCTTTCTGTATGATATCGATGACCTCGAAGGAATCGTGGAGAGCAATCTGGAAATGCGGCGGGGCGAAGCCGTTAAGATTGAAGAAATGATCGAGGCGGAAATCGAGGCGTTCGGAAACTGGCTGCAAACTTTAGGGGTTAAGCCGGTCATCCGAGCCTTGCAGGAGAAGTCTTCCGCCATTCACGAGACGACGCTGGAGAGCATGTTCAACAAACTGCCGGAGCTGGATGAGCGTCAGCGGAAAGTGATTCGCCGATTGACCAAGAGCATTGTGAATCAGATGATGCATGATCCGATCAACCGGATTAAGGAACTGGCGGGCGAGGAGAAGGGAGCCGAGGCGCTCGACTGGTTTACTCAGATATTCGCGCTGGAAGAACACATCAAAATGTTGGACGAGTCAAGCCTTGAAAGCGGAGCCTCCAAGGAAGTCATGAAGCTATCCGAAGACGAGGCCGCGCCGGCTGCACCTCCCCTCTCCCTGGTACAAGCATCCGTGTAAAAATATGCCCCGAGC
Source organism: Paenibacillus faecis (assembly GCF_008084145.1). Classification (GTDB taxonomy): domain Bacteria; phylum Bacillota; class Bacilli; order Paenibacillales; family Paenibacillaceae; genus Fontibacillus; species Fontibacillus faecis. Next base: position 702,132 of record NZ_VSDO01000005.1, read on the forward strand.
CTTCAGTTTGACTTTCGGTTGGATTTGCCGGAACGTTGCGAGGGTTCGGGGTTTCTTGCTGTATTTCGACCCGTTCGCTGGAAAAATGCAAAAGGGTACAGTATGCTATACACAATACGGAAACTTCAGGAAGGGTTACCTTATGACATACTACGTTCCGCTGATGATAAACCTGGAAAACCGCCGATGCGTCATCGTGGGCGGCGGCTCAGTCGCCGAACGAAAAACGGCTTCCCTGATCGATGCGGGCGCGGAGCTCGTGCTGATTAGCCCTGAGGCGACTTCCCCGCTGGAGCAATGGATCGCGGAAGGCCGATTGACCTGGGAGCGGCGCGGTTATCGCGAAGGCGATCTGAAAGGCGCTTTTCTCGTCTTTGCGGCAACCGATCAAGCGGAGGTCAACGACGCCGTGACCGCGGAGGCCCATGCCCTGGGAATTCCCGTAAATCATGCGGGGGAAGGCGGAAAGGGCTCCTTTATTTCGCCGAGCGTCGTCCGGCGGGGTGGGTTGGTATTATGCGTTTCAACCTCCGGGGCGGGCCCGCTGGTGGCGAAAAAGTTAAGCCGGGACCTGGATGCGCATTTCGGCGAGGATTATGAAACGTATGTGGAATTTTTAAGTACGGCCCGAAAAATGATCAAAGAGCGGGAGCCGGACGCGCATCGCAGAGCCGTGCTTTTTAAAGCCTTGGCGGAGATGGATGTGCTTGCATCGATCCGTGAGGGCCGTTTTCAGGCTTGGAATGAAAATAAATGGATCGCTTGGATGGATGAATACCGGGAGGAATGAAGGATGAGACGAACCATTGTGGTAGGAACTAGGCAGAGCCAACTCGCCCTGACGCAAACGGGACAGGTAATCGACGGCTTGAAGGCGATCTGCAGGGATCGGGGACTCCCTTATGATTTCGAGATCAAGAAGATCATAACGAAAGGCGACCGGATTTTGGACGTGACTCTGTCGAAGGTCGGAGGCAAAGGTCTGTTCGTGAAAGAGATTGAGCAGGCGATGCTGGACGGGGAGATCGACCTGGCGGTACATAGCATGAAGGATATGCCCTCCGAGCTTCCCGAAGGGTTGATCAACGGCGCCGTTCCTAAGCGGGTGGATCCCCGGGACGCGCTGATTTCCAAGGGGGGACGCGCGCTCGACGAGCTGCCGCAGGGAGCGAAGGTGGGCACGAGCAGTCTGAGAAGATCGAGCCAGCTTAGCGCCTACCGGCCGGATCTCGTGCTGGAGCCGATTCGCGGCAATATCGATTCCCGGCTGCGCAAGCTGGAGACGGAAGGGTTCGACGCGATTATTTTGGCGGCGGCGGGGCTGTTCCGGATGGGCTGGGAAGACAAAATCACCGCCTATCTTCCGACGGAGGTGTGCCTCCCCGCGGTCGGTCAAGGCGCGCTCGGCATTGAATGCCGGGAGAACGACAAGGAGGTCCGGGAGTTGCTGGCCCTGATCAACGATCCCGAGACCGCGCTGACGGTAGCCGCGGAACGCCGGTTTCTCGGTGTATTGGGAGGAAGCTGTCAGGTGCCTGTGGGCGCTTATGCCGTATTGGGCAAAAGCGTTCCGGGAGGGGGGAGCGATCATGCCCCCGAGATCGTTTTGACCGGGATGGTCGGAGCGCCGGACGGGCGTGTGATCCTGAAAGAAACGATGGCGGGGAATGACCCGGCTCTGCTGGGGCAAGCCGTGGCGGATAAGCTCATTTCCGAAGGAGCGGACGAAATTTTGGCGGCAGCCAGGGAGTGATGGAGATGACGGGGAAAGTATATCTGGTTGGCGCGGGGCCCGGCGATGCCAGGCTGATTACCGTGAAGGGGTTGGAATGCCTGGCGAAGGGGGACGTGATCGTCTACGACCGGCTGGCGAATCCCAGCCTGCTCGGTAAAGCGAAGCGCGGTGCGGAGAAAATCTATGTGGGCAAACGAACGGATCGGCACACGATGAAACAGGAGGACATCAACCAGCTATTGGTGGACCTGGCTTTGACGGGCAAAACGGTGGTGCGCCTGAAGGGCGGGGATCCGACCATTTTCGGGCGCGTCGGGGAGGAAGCCGAGCTGCTGCGCAAGCACGGAATTCCGTATGAGATCGTACCCGGAATCACCGCGGCGATTTCGGTGCCGGCCTATGCCGGCATTCCGGTGACCCACCGCGATATGGCCTCGTCGCTGTCGATCATCACCGGGCATGAAAGCCCGGATAAGCTGGACTTATCCATTCATTGGGAAAAAGTTACGAACGCGACGGGTACGCTGGTGTTTATGATGGGCGTGGCCAAAATCGGATATATCAGCCGGCAGTTGATCAAGCACGGCCGGCTTCCCGAGACCCCGGTAGCGCTCGTGCGCTGGGGAACCCGCGCCGAACAAGAGACGCTGACCGGCACGCTCGCGGATATCGAACAAAAAGTAATGGCGGCGGATTTCAAGCCACCGGCCGTCATCGTGGTGGGCGAGGTCGTAAAGCAGCGGGAACAGCTGATGTGGGCCGAATCCTTGCCGTTGTTCGGCATGCGGATTCTGGTGACCCGTTCCCGCTCCCAGGCGAGCGAGCTGGTCCGCCAAATCGAGGACCTTGGCGGCGAGCCTTACGAATTTCCGGTCATCGACTTCGAAATGCCTTCGGGCGAACCGTTGGCCGCCGCGGAGAAGGCGTTGGAACGTTTGCCGGAATACGATTGGGCGTTTTTTACCAGCGTGAATGGCGTGGAGTTTTTCTTTAACCATTTGGAAAGAATGGGTAAAGACATCCGAGCGCTGCACCACGCCCGAATCGCGGCGGTCGGACCCGCTACGAAAGAGGCGCTGAGACGCTACGGCATCGCGGCGGAGGAGCTCCCCGGACGCTATCAGGCCGAAGGGCTGCTTGAGGCCTTCGGGACGTCGCTGCGGGCCGGACAGAAGGTGCTGCTCCCGCGCGGGGACTTGGCGCGTTCCTGGCTGCCCGCAGCGCTTCGGGACCGGGGGCTTGACGTTACGGAGGCGGTGATGTACGCCACCGTTCCGTTAGGGGACGAGGACGAGGAATTGGCTAAATTGCTCAGGGAGGGCAAGATTCATGCCGTTACCTTTACCAGTTCCTCGACGGTGACGAATCTGCTCGGTGCATTGCGACGCATGGGCTTTGAAGACCCGGCGTCGGCGCTGCAAGGCGCGGCCATCGCCTGCATCGGCCCCGTCACGGCGAAGACGGCCGAGGAGGCGGGGCTTCGGGTAGAGATTCTTGCCGAAGAAGCGACGATTGCCAGCTTGGTGGCCGCCCTGCTTGGCTGGAAGCAAGCCGGCGGCCGCCGAAAGCTGGATTGATTTTTTAAGGGAGGATTGTATTCATGAGTTTTCCGATTGTAAGACACCGCCGGCTGCGGCAATCCGCGGCTATTCGCGGCATGGTGCGCGAAACGGTTTTGACGGTGGATGACTTCATTCAACCGATATTTGTGGCCCACGGCAGCGGGATCAAGAACGAGATTTCTTCGATGCCCGGCGTTTATCATTTTTCTTTGGATACGCTTGAAGAGGAAGTCAAGGAAATCGTCGACCTGGGGATTCCGGCGGTGCTGTTGTTCGGCATTCCGGAAACGAAGGACAGCGTAGGCTCCTCCGCGTTTGACGAGGAAGGTATCGTCCAGCAGGCTACGCGCAAAATCAAAGCGCTGTATCCGGATTTGCTGGTCGTGGCCGATACCTGCCTGTGCGAGTTTACCGATCACGGGCACTGCGGAATGGTCCATACTTTTGAACGGGACGGCCATGTCTGCGGGGATGTCCTGAACGATGAATCGCTGGACCTCCTCGTACGCACCGCGGTCTCCCAAGCCAAAGCCGGCGCGGATATCATCGCGCCATCCAATATGATGGACGGCTTCGTGCAGGCGATTCGCGCCGGGTTGGACGAGGCGGGCTTCAGCCATATTCCGATCATGTCCTATTCGGTGAAATACGCGTCCGCGTTCTACGGGCCATTCCGCGAAGCCGCCGATTCGGCACCGCAGTTCGGCGACCGCAAGACGTATCAGATGGACCCGGCCAACGTGCGTGAAGCGCTAAGAGAAGCGGAATCGGACGTGCTGGAAGGGGCGGACATGCTGATGGTGAAGCCCGCGCTCGCCTTTATGGACGTGCTGCGCCTGCTCCGCGATCAGTTCGATCTGCCGCTTGTGGCATATAACGTCAGCGGGGAGTATTCCATGGTCAAAGCGGCTTCCGAGCGGGGCTGGATCAACGAGCGGGCCATCGTTACGGAGATGCTGCTCGGCATGAAGCGGGCCGGTGCGGATATCATTATCACCTATTTCGCCAAAGACGCCGCACGTTGGCTGCGCGAGGGGAAATAAAACTTATATCAACGGGTGAGGAGAGGTTCTCATGAGTGAAAAGATCGGGCGGCGCAGCGAAACGCGGTCCCACCAGGCGTTTGAGGAAGCAAAAACGGTGATGCCGGGCGGCGTGAACAGTCCTGTTCGCGCTTTTAAATCCGTCGGTCTGACCCCGGTATATGTAGAGCGCGGAGCCGGTTCGCGCATTTACGACATCGACGGTAACGAGTACATCGATTATGTCGGTTCCTGGGGACCGCTGATTATGGGACATGCCCATCCCGAAGTCGTGCGGGCGCTGCAGGAAGCGACGGCCAAGGGCACCAGCTTTGGCGCCCCGACGCTGCTTGAAACGGAGATGGCCAAGCTGGTGGCCGAGCGGGTTCCGTCGATCGACATCGTCCGGATGGTCAGTTCCGGGACGGAAGCGACGATGAGCGCGATCCGTCTGGCCCGCGGCTATACGGGAAGAAACAAGATCATGAAATTCGAGGGCTCTTACCACGGCCATGCGGACAGCCTGCTGATCAAGGCCGGCTCGGGTGTGGCCACACTCGGATTGCCCGACAGCCCCGGGGTGCCGGAAGGCGTGGCCTCCAATACGATTGCGGTGCCGTACAACGATCTGGCTTCCGTCGAGCTGGCGTTTCAGCGCTTCGGCAGCGAGATCGCCGGGGTGATCGTGGAGCCGGTGGCGGGCAACATGGGCGTTGTGCCTCCGCAGCCCGGATTTCTGGAGGGCCTGCGGAAGCTGACGACGGAGCACGGCAGCTTGTTGATTTTTGACGAGGTGATGACCGGGTTCCGGGTTGACCGGCATTGCGCCCAGGGCCGCTTTGGGGTAACGCCGGATCTGACCTGTCTGGGCAAAGTGATCGGCGGCGGATTGCCGGTCGGGGCCTATGGCGGCAAGCGCGAAATTATGGAGCAAATCGCTCCGGTCGGCCCGATTTATCAGGCCGGGACTTTGAGCGGCAACCCGCTGGCCATGACGGCAGGATATACGACGCTTTCGCTGCTTACACCGGAAGTGTACGACCGGCTGGAAATGTTGTCGGCCCGGCTCGAGGCCGGATTTATCGCCAACGCCAAGGAAAAGGGGATTCCGTGCCGGATCAACCGCGTCGGCTCGATGGTATGCCCGTTCTTCACGGAGGCGGAAGTCGTCAATTACGATACGGCGAAGAGCAGCGACCTTGATATGTTCCGGCGGTATTTCGCCGCGATGATCGAGGAAGGCATCAATATCGCGCCGTCGCAGTTCGAGGGCATGTTCGTTTCGGGGGTTCACACCGAGGCGGATATCGACGCGACGATCGAGGCGCACCGCCGTGCGCTGCAAAAGCTGTGAGCGCCAGGGTTTCGGGAACCCGGCGGGGGGAATGGTACGAACTGATGCCGGGGAAGCTGAATCCTTCGGAGCCGGGGGGCCGCTATGAAGCGGCCCTCCTTTGGCTTACGCGGGAGCTGGGCTTCCCGGACAAACTGCTCCGGGAGCTGGATGCGGCCGGCGAGATTAAACTGGCCGGGGATCGCCTGCGGCTGCGCCTGTTTCCGCCGAGGACATCACAGTATGCCCCGGTGGAGCGGCCGATCGACCTATTGTACGAGGACGATTTTTGCCTCGTCGTCCATAAACCGGCCGGCCTGAAGGTGCATCCGGACGGGGCCGGTTCACCCCCTACGCTGGCGAACCTTGTGGCGGCGGTGTTTGCGCAGCGGGGCGAACCCATTGCCCCGGGCCATATCCACCGGCTGGACGAGTATACGTCCGGCCCGGTGCTCTACGCCAAGAACGCCATGGCCCAGCTGAAACTGGACGCGGCCATGGCGCGGAAGGAGATCGGCCGGGTTTATACGGCGCTGGTGGAGGGGCAGGTCTCCCCGGCCCTCCGCGTGATCCATGAGCCGATCGGCCGGGATCGGCACCACCCTTCCCGGCGGCGGGTTTCCCCGTCGGGGAAGGACGCGCTGACGCGGGTGGAACTGGTCGAGACGTATCCGAAAGCGAGCCTGGTGCGGCTGACGCTGGATACGGGGCGAACCCACCAAATCCGCGTCCATCTGAGCCATGCGGGGCACCCGTTGGTCGGGGACGCCCTTTACGGCGGGAGTTCCCGTCTTTTTCCGCACCAAGCGCTGCACGGGGAGAGTCTGACCTTTCCCCATCCATTGACGGGGGAACTTATCCGCGTGGATGACCCCTGGCCCGAAGAATGGAACCGGCTCCGTGAACAGTTGCGACAGGGGAAAGAATCCTAAAAAGGACATGCGTGGCATTGCGCCGCTAATGAGCCGGAATTCCGTCAAAAATCAGGCATGCACTCTATTTTCAAGCATATAGATAAGAACGAGCGATGATGGGGCCCTTCATCCTGTGCGGACCCCAATCAGGTCTGGTAATGCTGAAAGGAGGCAACCTATTTGACGGATTCATCCTACGGTTTAAGGTTTGATATTTATGAACGCGTACATTTGTCGGAACAGGTAACCGGAATCGACGAATTGGAGGAAATCGAACTTTTTCCGAGAATCCAGGTCGTTCCGGGCGAAGAGTATGCTTCCCTCCGCGGGCATCTGCTGTTGTCGGGACTGTATCGGGGGGAAGGCGGCACGCATGAATTGGAGCATTGGATCCCGGTAGAGATTACGATTCCGCTTAGCCGGGTCGGTAAGCTGGAGGACATTGCGGTCGAAATCGAGAATTTCGACGTGGACCTGCTTAGCGCCAGAAGCTTGAACATTACGGGCGTTCTTTCGCTTCAGGGAATCGAAACCTCGTCGGTCAGCGTGGACCCGGAAGAGTGGAAGGACCGTGAATTCGTAACTTCCCATGAACCGGCTCCAGATTTTCGCGGCGAGGCGGAAACGAATCGTTCGAACCCGTGGGGGCGGGAATTCCAGACCGGAAATAACGAGCGGAACTACGCCGATCCGTTCCGTGCATGGGAGCAGGAAGCCCAGCCCGGTTCGGAAGATGCGGACGAGCAGCCGCAGGTTCTGAAGTGGAACAATGTAGATTCGCCGCTGTTTGCTCAGGCCGTGCTGGAGGACAAGGGGGATGCGGATTGGACCGAGACCCCGGGGGGACCTCGGGAACCCGTTTTCGAGGAATGGGCCGAAAATGCGGACGAAGCGCCGGATGAACGGTACGGGAGATGGCGGGAAGCGGCTCGGGAGCCGGATGACGCCCAGAGGGAACCGGAGCATGCTTTACCCGTAACCGCCGCCGAAACGGTACAGCACCTGGAGGAACGGGACCGGATGGAGGCGGCTCCTGAATCCGCGCCGCTGGCGGAGTACGAGAACGAGCTTCCTGTCCTGGCCGAGGCGGACCCACTCGAAGAGGCCGTATCGGAAACCTTGGAAGATAAGGACCAGATCCGTCCGGAGCCCGCCGAAGAGAAAAAGGAGATGAAAATCGCCCTTGGCAGCAAAAAGAACGAGGCAGGGCAGCGTGACGACCATTTCGGAATCAGCAAGCTGCTGTCCACTCCACGTCAGGATGCCGAACCTGCATTTGAAGCCGGGGAGCAAGAAAGCGTTCAGGCTGCCGCCCAAGATTCGGGGGACGGCGAGGAAGTACGGTGGAAGAGCCTGTTTATCGGCAACAACGAAGAGCAGACACCTTTCCGCAAAGTCAAGCTGGTTATCGTCCAACGTGAAGAGACACTGGATGAGATCGCGGAGCGGTATCAGCTCAGTACGCGGGAACTTCAACTTTACAATCGTCTGAGCGAACAGCATTTGAATGAGGGACAGGTGCTGTATATTCCCTAATCGACCGGATGCGTACCTTGGAAAGCTGCACAGTGAATTGTGCGGCTTTTTTGTTTTGTCTCTACATGGAGGACAAATGTCCATTTTTGTATCGTCAGGTTGACTCCGGGACATAATCAAGCTATTATGAAAAAGATAAACGCCATGTATAACCCATTACAAAGACCAGGAACGGGAAGAGTAGGCAGTGAACCCTTCAGAGAGCGGAATTGATACGCTGGAAAATTCCGTAGGATACAGCTGACCGAAGTCGCCCGGGAGTCGTCCGTTTGATCCATATCGTTCCGGTATGCTAGAACGGGCCGGCCGCAGCCGTTATCTGTATGAGTGTCGCAAGCCTTGCGGAGTCAACCGGGAAGATTCAGGGTCCCTTGACCGCCTGCCTGCGAAACAAAGGTGGTACCGCGAAAGTAAAGCCTTTCGTCCTTTGAGACGAGGGGCTTTTTGTGTTTTCTTGGCCCATCATGATCAAACCTCAAACTTAAATTGTGCCAAAGTTATTTCAAATGTAATGGAGGTCAAGTACAAATGACAGAAAAGCAAACACAGCAACCTTTGTCGGCGGAAATGCCGACGACATACGACCCGAAAGCGGCGGAACAGAAATGGTACCGCTATTGGCTGGAGGGGGGATTTTTTAAGGCGGGGCAAAAACAGGACGCCGAGCCGTTCACGATCGTAATCCCGCCTCCCAACGTGACGGGAATGCTGCATTTGGGGCATGCGCTGGACTGTACGCTGCAGGATATTTTGATTCGGACCAAACGCATGCAGGGGTATGACACCCTTTGGCTGCCGGGCACGGACCATGCCGGGATCGCCACGCAGACGAAAGTGGAGCAGAAACTCCGGGAGGAAGGGTTGTCGCGCTACGATCTCGGGCGTGAAAAATTCCTGGAACAGGTATGGCAGTGGAAGGACAAATATGCCGAGTCCATTCATGAGCAATGGGCGAAAATGGGCTTCTCCCTGGATTATTCCCGCGAGCGTTTCACGCTGGACGAGGGCTTGTCCAAGGCCGTACGCGAAGTGTTTGTGAAACTGTACGAAAAAGGTTTGATTTACCGGGGCAAATATATCATTAACTGGGACCCGGTAGCGCGTACCGCCCTTTCCGATATCGAAGTGGAGTACAAAGAAGTCAATGGACACCTCTATCATTTGCAGTATCCGTTGAAGGACGGCAGCGGTTCGATCACCGTGGCTACGACGCGTCCGGAGACGATGCTCGGCGATACGGCGGTTGCCGTTCACCCGAAGGACGAGCGATACAAGGACTTGATCGGCAAAACGCTGATCCTACCGATTATCGGCCGCGAGATTCCCGTTATTGCCGACGAGTATGTCGACAAAGAATTCGGCAGCGGCGCCGTGAAAATTACACCGGCCCATGATCCGAATGACTTTGAGGTCGGCTTACGTCATCAATTGCCTCAGATCACCGTCATGGACGAAGGCGGCAAAATGAATAAGGACGCGGGCAAGTACCAAGGGATGGACCGCACAGAGTGCCGCAAACAAATCGTCAAGGACCTGCAGGAGCTGGGCGTTTTGATTAAAATTGAAGACCATGTGCATCAAGTCGGACATAGCGAACGTACCGGCGCCGTAATCGAGCCTTATTTGTCCACACAATGGTTCGTCAAAATGAAGCCGTTGGCGGAAACGGCCATCGCCGCCCAAAAATCCGGAAACGGCGTGAATTTTGTACCGGATCGTTTTGAAAAGACCTATCTTCATTGGATCGAAAATGTCCGCGACTGGTGTATTTCGCGCCAATTGTGGTGGGGACACCGGATTCCGGCCTGGTATTCCGAGGAAACCGGCGAGATGGTTGTGGCTTACGATGAAGCGGAGGCGCGGGCCAAGCTGGGACGGGACGACCTCAAGCAGGATGAGGATGTATTGGATACCTGGTTCAGCTCCGCGTTGTGGCCGTTCTCGACGCTCGGTTGGCCGGACGGAGCCAGCGAGGATCTGAAACGTTATTTCCCGACGAGTGTGCTCGTGACGGGATACGATATTATCCCGTTCTGGGTTTCCCGCATGATCTTCACCGGTCTGGAGTTCACTCAAACGATTCCGTTCCGCGATACGCTGATTCACGGATTGATTCGGGACAGTGAAGGACGTAAAATGTCCAAATCGCTCGGCAACGGGGTCGACCCGCTGGAGGTTATCGAGAAGTACGGCGCGGATGCCATGCGTTATATGCTTTCCACGAGCAGCACTCCGGGGCAGGACCTTCGCTTCCATTGGGAACGCGTAGAGCAGGCGCGGAATTTTGCGAACAAGATCTGGAATGCTTCGCGGTTTGCCTTGATGAACCTGGAGGGCGTCAAATTCGAGGACATCGACATCAGCGGGGAGCTGAGCACGGCGGATCGCTGGATTTTGCATCGCTTTAACGAAACGACGCGGGAAGTTACCCGATTGATCGACGCTTATGAGTTCGGGGAAACCGGACGTCAGTTGTATAACTTTATTTGGGATGATCTTTGCGACTGGTACATTGAGTTCGCCAAGTTGTCTCTATACGGGGAAGACGCCGCGGCGAAGCGGAAGACCCAATCGGTTCTTGCTTACGTATTGGACCGGACGCTGCGGTTGATCCACCCGTTCATGCCGTTTATTTCCGAGGAAATATGGCAGCACCTGCCGCATGACGGCGAAACGATTACGTTGGCGGAATGGCCGAAATACGATCCTGCGCTGGAAGCGCCGGACGCCGTTCAAGAAATGAACCTGCTGGTTGATATGATCCGCTCCGTCCGGAACATTCGGGCCGAAGTGAATGTGCCGATGAGCAAGAAAATCGAGCTGCTTGTCAAACCGGCGAATTCGGAACTGCTTGACATCGCTAACCGGAACGCCCATTACATCAGCCGTTTCTGCAACACCTCGCGGTTGGACCTGTCCATTGAGGCGGCGGTGCCGGATAAGGCGATGACCGCGGTCGTTACCGGAGCCGAACTGTATCTTCCTCTTTCCGGGCTCATCGATATCAGCCAGGAGATCGCGCGGCTTGAAAAAGAGCTGGACCACTTGAACAAAGAAGTCGAACGCGTGGAGAAAAAGCTGGGGAATGAAGGGTTTGTTTCCAAAGCCCCGGCCAAGGTCATCGAGGAAGAAAAGGCCAAGATGGCGGATTACGCGGAAAAGCGGGATAAGGTTCTGGCACGGATCAGCGAATTGAAAGCTTAAGCTAAAAGGATGCAGACAATCCGGCTGAATTCTTCCCGGCATCGGGAGAGGCTCAGCCGGATGCTTGCTATCTGCTGATATAAGCAGGTTCATTCCATTAAAGATGTGAAGGTGAATGCAAATGGGGGTTCATATAGAAGGAGATAACGGCGAAGCGCTCGAAAGCTACGGCGAGGCCGTCGATTGGATCAACGGTTTGATTCCGTTTGGAATACGTCCGGGACTTGATCGGATTCATCAGTTGATGGAGCGGCTGGGGAATCCGCATCGACGCCTGAAATTTATTCATGTGGCCGGGACGAACGGGAAAGGCTCTTCCTGTGCCTTTTTAACCCGTACCCTCCTGGAATGCGGTTATAGCGTAGGGACGTTCACTTCGCCGTACATTACCAAGTTTACGAACCGGTTTCAGTATAACGGGCAAGACATTCCCGAGGAGACGCTGCTTAAACTAAGCAATCGGGTACTGCCTTTTGTCAAAGATATCGCGGAAAGCGAGTTGGGCTCACCGACGATGTTCGAGGTCAGTACGGCGATCGCTATCCTTTATTTTGCCGAGGAATGTTATCCGGATGTGGTAGTATGGGAGACCGGGCTTGGGGGAAGGATGGATGTTACAAATATTGTAACGCCTGTCGTTTCTTTAATCACGAATATCGGTTATGATCATACGGACATCCTCGGGGACACGATCGAGCAAATCGCCAAGGAGAAAGCGGGGATTATCAAACCCGGGATTCCGGTAGTGAGCTGTGTCGAGCAGCCCGAGGCGATCGCGGTACTAAAGGAGACGGCCGCCGGGCAAAAGAGCACCCTTTACTTGCTTGGTGAGCAGTTTTTTTATGAACGTTCTCAAATTAGCGAGCAAGGGCAGGATATGCAGTTCCGTGGACCGTTTCGCGACTTTTCGTTGAACCTCTCCATGTTGGGAGAGCATCAATGCAAAAATGCGGCCGGCGTAATGATGGTTCTCGAAATTTTGCGGCAGTATATGGCCTTCTGTTTGGAGGACGCGGATGTTCTTCGCGGGTTCCGGAACACGACGTGGGCGGGAAGGCTGGAGCAGGTGTCCGGGAATCCGCGCATCGTGCTCGACGGAGCCCATAATCCCGAAGGAGCGGAGTCGCTGGCCAAAAGCTTGCGGGAAACGTTCCGCTATCGGCGTCTGATTTTGATGATGGGGATGCTGGCGAATAAGCATCATCGCGCCTACCTCGAGCATATATTACCTATAGTGGATACGCTTATACTGACCGAGCCCGATTTCCGCCGAAAACTGGATGCGGGCGCGTTATACGATCTGGTACTTGAGCTGAAGGATTCAGTGGCGAAGCCCGATCTGGAAATCGTTGTGGAGCGTGATTGGAAAAAGGCGCTTGCGCTTTTGGAGTCACGGACGGAACGGGAGGATCTTGGGGTGGTCACCGGCACGTTGTATATGATCTCGGATGTGCGGGCAACCCTTTTGCATCAAACCGATTCTGAAAAAGGCTGGTGAATGGAAATTGCTAAATACAACTGAACAACATGTGCATTTTATCGGTATCGGTGGCTATGGCATGAGCGCTATTGCCCGAGTGATGCTGGAGATGGGGTATACCGTGACCGGATCGGATGTCGCTTCCCAGGAACTGACCGAGAAGTTGGCCGCCAAAGGGGCAAAAATTTATATCGGGCATACCGCGGAGCATGTGCACGGTGCGGACCTTGTAGTTTATTCCACGGCCCTTCCGAAGGATAATGTGGAACGGCTTGAAGCGGAGGAGCAAGGAATTCCGATCTTGCACCGTTCGCAGATGTTGGCCCGCTTGCTGAATGAACGGCAGGGCGTTGCGGTTGCCGGCGCGCACGGCAAAACGACGACTTCGTCGATGATCGCGCTGGTCATGGAGCAGTGCGGCACGGATCCGACTTACATTATCGGCGGAGAAATTATGGGGATCGGGACTAACGCGAAGGCGGGACAAGGACGTTTTGTCGTCGCCGAAGCGGACGAGAGCGACGGGTCTTTCCTCCAATACCATCCTTCCATGGGTGTGGTCACCAACATTGAGGCGGACCATCTCGAGAATTATGGCGGGGACTTCGGACGGCTGAAAGAAGCTTATGTCCAGTTTCTGAACCAGATCAAACCGGATGGAGTAGCCGTTGTTTGCGGAGACGACGCTAATATTAAGGAGCTTCTTCCCGATCTCAACTGCCGCGTCATCACTTACGGCATGGGACCGGACTGTGATTATTCGGCCGACAGCATCAAGCTGGGGGATCGGCATGTCACGTTCCTCATGAAAAAGGGACAGCAGGAATTGGGGACGATCGAGCTTTCCGTACCGGGTAAACACAACGTATATAACGCTATGGCTACGGTCATCGTCTGTCTGGAGGCGGGCATCCCTTTCGCGGATATCGCGTCGGCGATCATCGGTTTCCATGGTGCAAAGCGCCGGTTCCAGGTGCTGGGAGAGAAGGGCGGCGTTCTTGTGATTGACGATTACGCCCATCATCCGACGGAAATCGAGGCGACGATCGCCGCGGCCAAAGCGACGGGCAAACGGATTATCGCCGTGTTCCAGCCGCAGCGGTATACGCGCACGTTTTTCCTGCTGGATGCGTTCAGCCGGGCCTTTGGCGAGGCGGATGAGGTGATCATCACGGACATATACTCCCCAGCCGGCGAACAGCAAATCGAAGGGGTCCATTCCTCCAAGCTGGTTGAACTTATCAAGGAGAACAGCAATGCCGGAGCTCGGTACCTTCCGACGAAGCAGGACGTCATCGCGGACTTGCAGGGCCGGCTTCAGCCGGGGGACCTGGTTCTTACGATGGGCGCCGGCGATATTTGGAAGGTCGGAGATACGCTGGCCAAAACTTTGACCGATTAACGGATCCGCCCGATCTTAACCGATCAGGACGATATGGAGAAAAAACGAATGTAAAAGAAAAAACCTCGCGGACTTGAACTGCGAGGTTTTTCTTGCGGTTTGGCATATAAAGAACCGCCCGCTCATATGGTATCTTTAGAAGAATGGACAAGGAGCGTGCGGACAGTGGATAAGGCCAAAATGACATTCCGTTTTGACGATGGGCAGCAGCGGCGGCGCGGCATGGAGGAGAGCGCGCCGCGTGTGGTTCCGGCAGCCGAAATGAAGCCGGAGGCGCTGCCGCCGGTTGAAGAACCGGTTGCCTCCATATCCGACGGAGAACCGCGGCATCGCGGGGAGTCGCCGTCCGGTGGAGAGACCGTCTACCGCCCGGTGGAAATCGTCGACGACTGGAACGACCCGTTTACGGATTATACCGGGACCGGGGGGGCGATCCTCCCGTCGTATACCACCCGTAAGCCAAGGACATCGTGGTGGAAGGTGGCGGGTTCCTTGACCGGCGCCATCGTTACGGGCGCTCTGTTCGGTTTCGTGGTCTTGTCCATGTTTAACGGGGACGTGAGCGTTCCCATCCCGGGGGTTTCCGTGCCCGATCGTTCCTCAGCCGGCCAGTCTGCGGATGTTCCGGTTTTTGGGGAAATCGGCGGGGACCCGGGGGATGAAGGGAATGCGGGGATGCCGGTAAACATCGCGCTGCCGGGACAGACCTATCACTTTTTGCAGTACGGCGTATTTTCTACGGCGGAGGGAGTCGAACTGGCTCAACGGGAACTGGAGGCGTCGGGGATTGCCGCAGCCCGCGACACCGTCGACGAGAAGCGGGTTTATGCCGGGGTTTCTTCGGACCGGGAACAAGCCAAGTTGCTGAGCGGCCAACTCAAAACAGCGGGAGTACATCTGATTCTTCACGAAATCGCGCTTCCCTCTTCCGCCGAGATTCTATATAACGGGGATGTAACCGCCTTGGAACGATATTTTGCCCGGAGCGCGGAGTTGATCGATTGGCTCAGTACATTGTCCGCGTCCCGTCTTGTGGAGGTCAAGCCTCAGCTTTTGTCGGCGGAGGAACAATCGGAGCTGGGCGAGCGCCATCAGCGATGGACGGAAAGCGCGGCGGCGGTCCGCGCCAACCAGCCCGAAGCTTTCGCGCTGGAGGCCGGAAATCTGGAGAAAGCGATGAACAGCGCGGTCGAGGCGATGGCCGAGTACCAGAAAAAAGGGGCAAAAACGCTGCTTTGGGAAGTGCAGGATGAAATCATGAGCTTTATTTTGGGGGAACAAAAAATGGTAGGGGGTCAAGCTTAGTACAGGACCTCCGGGTATATAAAACGGCAGGAATGGTAATACCTTCCCCTGCCGTTTTTGTGTTTGTATTGCTGCTGAATAAACCTTATAATAATGAAGTGTCAAAAAATGGCGAGCGGACAGCTTTTAAAGCTGTGTAATCGTTTTTCACCAACAAAGAGAGTTTAGAGGTCGGCAGCAAGAAGGAAGAGAGGCTTCCTTCGGACAAGCCCGCTTCGAACAAAGGAGAGAAGTGCATCTTGGATGCTTCCATAACTCGACGCATTATCCTAGCTTCGACATCCCCGCGACGCCGCGAGCTTGTCGCTTCTTTACATATTCCGTTCGACATTGTTCCCAGCCATGCCGAAGAGTCGACCCCGGAGGGCTGGTCGCCGGACAGAATCGTGACGGAGCTCGCCAAACGGAAAGCCGAAGCCGTATACCGGCAACTTGATGACAGGGACCGACAAGGCGTGATCGTCGGCAGCGATACGATCGTCGTCAGGGACGGCACCGTTTTGGGGAAGCCGGCGGACCAACGGGAGGCGGCCTCGATGCTTCGTTCTCTGCAGGGCAGAAGCCATGAGGTTTACACCGGTGTAGCCTGTATCGATAGCCGCACCGGCGCCAGTAAAGTGGATTACCGCAGGACCGTGGTGACGATGAGAGCTTTGCACGAAGAAGAGATTGAAGCTTATGCCGCGAGGGGTGAAGGACTCGACAAGGCGGGCGCTTATGCGATTCAAGGCCTGGGCGCGACGATCGTCACCGGCATTGAAGGATGTTACTTTAACGTAGTCGGATTACCCTTGTCCTTGCTTGCGGAAATGCTGGCATCGTTCGGAATCCAAGTGTTTTAACTTGTAAGGGAAGAGATAAAGCATATCCTTCCGAATCGTAACTTTGTCGTAAGGCCTTTTGGCTTTGCAAATACATTCGGAAGCGAGGGATCGCATTGGATAATGCAACAACCTATATGCTGCGTGACATTCCCGATGAGGAACGCCCCAGAGAACGCATGCTGCGTTACGGGGCGGGAGCTTTAAGCCAGACGGAGCTGCTGGCTATTTTGCTGCGGACGGGGACCCATCGTGAATCGGCGCTTCATATGGCGCAGCGGCTGCTCGGGGAAATCGGCGGCATTCGCGGCATGATGGACCTGAGTCTGGAGGAATTAACGAATATGAAAGGGATCGGCCCCGCCAAGGCCGTCCAGATTAAAGCCGGCATCGAGTTGGGTCAGCGGCTTGCCAAAGCCCGGCTGCCCGAGGCGCGGGTCATCCGCAGCCCGCGGGACGCCGCAGACCTACTCATGGAAGAGCTCCGTTTTTTGCAGAAGGAGCACTTTGTCTGTTTGTTTTTAAATACAAAAAATCATATCATTGCTCAAGAAACACTGTCGATCGGAAGTCTTAACGCCTCGATCGTTCACCCGCGGGAGGTGTTCCGCGCCGCTATCAAATGCAGCAGCGCCTCCCTCGTCTGTGCCCATAATCATCCCAGCGGCGATCCGACGCCAAGTCCGGAAGACATCCGGATGACCCGGCGGTTATTGGAAGCTGGCGAAATCGTAGGCATCGACGTGCTGGACCATATTGTGATCGGAGACGGAAAGTTCGTCAGTTTGAAGGAGCAGGGCTTGATGTAATATAATCGATAAGATATAGAAGGAAAGGGAGATACAGCATGTTGGGTGGCTTTACGAAAGATTTGGGAATCGATTTGGGAACGGCAAATACTTTGGTTTATACGCGTGGAAAAGGCATTATCGTAAGGGAACCTTCGGTAGTCGCCATTCATACCGATACGAAGAACATCGTGGCGGTCGGCGAGTCGGCCAAGAAAATGATCGGGAGAACGCCGGGCAACATCCGGGCGATTCGTCCGATGAAGGACGGCGTAATCGCGGATTTCGACACGACGGCTACGATGATCAAATATTTCATTCGCCAGGCGCAGAAGCAGCGTTCCCTGTTTCAACGCCATCCTAACGTGATGGTTTGTGTTCCGTCGGGCATTACGGCCGTGGAGCAGCGCGCCGTGGAGGACGCGACCAAGCAGGCCGGGGCCCGCGAGGCCTATACGATCGAGGAGCCGTTTGCTGCGGCAATCGGTGCGGATCTGCCGGTCTGGGAACCGACGGGCAGTATGGTCGTCGATATCGGCGGCGGTACGACCGAGGTCGCCGTGATTTCGCTGGGCGGCATCGTTACCAGCAAATCGGTGCGCGTGGCCGGGGATGAAATGGATGAATCGATCATCCAATACATCAAACGGCAATATAATCTAATGATCGGAGAAAGAACCGCAGAACAGCTCAAGATGGATATCGGCTCCGCGCTTGCTTTGGAAAAGGTGGAGACGATGGAAATCCGGGGCCGGGATCTTGTGAGCGGCCTGCCTAAGACGATCACCATCACGTCGGATGAAATTTCCGAAGCGCTTAGCGATACGGTGAACGCGATCGTTGAAGCGGTAAAAGTCACCTTAGAGAAATGTCCTCCCGAGTTGGCCGCGGATATTATGGATCGCGGGATCGTGTTGACCGGCGGAGGCGCGCTTCTCCGCAATCTCGACAAACTGTTGGCCCGCGAAACGGGTATGCCGGTTATCGTCGCGGAGAACCCGCTGGACTGCGTGGCGATCGGAACGGGCAGAGCCTTGGACAACATTCATTTGTTTAAGTCAAAAAGCAGTTCGGCCCTTCGCTCCAGACGATAGGTCGCATATGCCCCTTGGATAAAGCGGCGCCGTCCGACCCGGACGGCCAAGCCGTTTTTCTCTGTTTTTATAGTGAGTAACTTGAAATGGGAGAATTTAGTAAGGTTGGAGGGTGCTGAAACTGTTTAAGCTGCTGGGCAACAAAAGACTGTTTATTTTGTTGATGGGACTTATCCTTTTTATTGCGATCATGGGCTTCACCCTGGGATCGAGAGCCGGCTTGTCCTGGCCGGAGAAATTTGTCAAGGACACGGTCGGGTTCGTGCAATACGTATTTTACAAGCCCACCAGCTATGTGGCGGGCTTGATTAAAGATATTTCTGAGCTGCATGCCCTGCAGGAAGAGAACGAGGAGCTCAAAATTGCGCTCTCCCACTATACGCGCGACAAAGCCCGGTTTAACTGGATTGAGCAGGAATATACCCGGCTGCAAAACGATCTTCATTTTACGGAGGAGCAGAAGAAACTGTATAAATACGATTGGAAGATTGCACAGGTTATCAGCGTGAATGATGATCCGGTCAATCAGACCATCGTCGTCAATCTCGGCAGCCGGGAGGGCGTGAAAGAGGGGATGGCGGTCCACTCGTCCAAAGGTCTGGTCGGCATTGTCAGCCGTGTCAGTACGCTGACGTCGACGGTGAAGCTGATTACGACGATGGATGCGCGCGACCCGAATTCCAACGGCATTGCCGTTACGGCGCAAGGCAAGGAAAACTCGGTGTTCGGCGTGATCGAGTCCTACGATAAGAAGAGCGGAACTTTTCTGATGAGCCGGATTGAAGATCCAAAGCCGTTGGCCAAGGAGGATCTAATCGTATCTTCAGGTGTCGGCGGCGTATTCCCTAGAGGAATGATTATCGGTAAGGTCAAGGAGGTCAAAGTGGGCGAATTCGGGTTAACCTATACGGCGACGATTACGCCTGCGGCCAGCTTTACGGATTGGAAGGAGCTGTTTATCGTGTTCCCGGAGGCTGAGAGCAGTGAATAAGCGCAGAACGATCCTGATTTTGCTCCTGTTCGTCCTCTTCATTCTGGAGGGCACCCTCCTCCCCTGGCTCATTCCGGAAGCGTGGGAAACCCGGATTAATCCGCATTTGGTGTATATCGCTATCTTGTTTTTCTCCATCTATGAAGATCGTCATACCGGGCTCATTTTGGGACTTTGTTTCGGCCTTTTGCATGATGTTGTGTTTTACGGCGCGATGGTCGGCACTTATTCGTTTGCTATGGGCCTTTGCGGCTATTTGATCGGCTTGTTGTCGCGGAGCAAGCAAACTCCGCTGCCTTTGATGCTGATTTTTGTCATCACCGGGAGCCTGCTCTTCGATTCGATTATTTTCGGTACTTATTCACTGTTCGGCGTGGTGCACGAGCCGTACTCCTGGGCCGTGATGCATCATATCATTCCCAATGTGTTCGTTCAGTTTTTATTTGCTTTGCTGATCTATGTACCGCTGCGGAAGCAGTTGGAGATTATTACGAAGCGCCGTTCCCCGGAGGAGAAGGCTTGACTTTTCGTCACATCCAACGAAACTAGCAGGAACTTTCCGCCTCCTGCACGAAATGAATAGGGGGGAGGGACAGGCTTATGACGGTAAAGTCGAATCATGTTACAATCAAAGGCATCAAGGATGGCCTGGTTTTCCTGCTGGACGACAAGTGTGACTTCGGAACTTTGCTGGAGGAATTGCGTTATAAACTGGAACATAGCCATCAGAACATATTGACGGGGCCGATTATACATGTTGACGTGAAATTGGGAACCCGGATCGTGAACGATGATCAGAAAGAAATGATCCTTGATATATTGAGCCGCAAAGGAAACCTGCTGGTTCGCTCCATCGAGATGCCCGAGCTGATGCCGGCGGTAGATCCGCTGAAGACGTTGACGACCCTGACGGGGATCGTTCGTTCGGGGCAGGTGCTTCATCATGAAGGGAACCTGTTGTTTCTGGGGGACGTCAACCCCGGGGGGACCGTGGCTTGCACGGGGGATATTTATATACTCGGGGCTTTGAGAGGAATGGCGCACGCCGGACTGAAGGGCAATGTGGAGGCGGTCATTGCGGCCTCTTTTTTGGCGCCGACTCAGTTGCGGATTGCCGAGGTGATCAGCCGCCCTCCGGATGAGTGGGAGAACCGGGAGACAAGTATGGAGTTTGCCTTTCTGCGTGACGGAAAGATGCAGATCGATAAGATTGGGAACCTATTTCGGATTCGGCCGGATTTTAACGTGTTTAAAGGGGTGTAATCTATGGGAGAAGCTATTGTGGTCACATCGGGAAAAGGAGGCGTCGGCAAAACGACGACGTCGGCCAATATCGGTACCGCGCTTGCGCTGCTCGGCAAAAAAGTATGCCTGGTGGATACGGATATCGGTTTGCGCAACCTCGATGTCGTGATGGGACTCGAAAATCGCATTATTTACGATCTGATCGATGTGGCCGAGGGCCGGTGCCGGTTAAATCAGGCGCTGGTAAAAGACAAGCGTTTCGACGAACTGTACATGCTGCCAGCGGCGCAAACGAAGGATAAGAACGCCATTACGCCGGAACAGGTCAAGGATATTGTCCTGGAGTTAAAAAAGGAACACGAATACGTAATTATCGACTGCCCGGCCGGGATCGAACAGGGATTCAGGAACGCGGTCGCCGGAGCGGATCAGGCCATCGTCGTGACCACGCCGGAGCATGCGGCCGTTCGCGATGCGGACCGGATCATCGGGCTTTTGGAAAGCTCGCATATTGCCTCGCCCAAATTGGTCGTAAACCGGATACGGCCTAATATGGTCAAATCCGGGGACATGCTGGAAATCGAGGATATCCTTCAAGTGCTGAATATCGATCTGATCGGGATCGTCCCGGATGACGAACTGGTCATCAAAGCGGCCAATTCGGGCGAACCCACGGTGATGAATCCGGACTCCAGAGCCGCCATCGCCTATCGGAACATCGCCCGCCGGATCCTGGGCGATACGGTCCCGCTGATGCTGCTGGATCAGAAGAAAGGCGTGTTTACGCGTTTTAAAAAGTTTTTTGGAATGGGTTGATTTTCGTTGTTCTTTAAACTAAAAAAAGTGGACTGGCCCATGGTGGGGATCCTGCTCCTGTTTATGATATTCAGCACGATGCTGGTCCGCAGCGCAATCGCGCCTTATGAGACCCAATTCAGGGCCTATGATCTGAAAACCCTGGCATTTTATGTGGCAGGGTTTATTGTTGTTTTCGGTATGGCCTTGGTGGATTACAGAACGCTGTTAAAATACAGCTGGTATATTTACGGGGCGGGCTGTGTATCGCTCGTTGCGGTCTATTTGCTGGCTCCGGAAATCAATGGCGCCCGCAGTTGGTTCGAGCTGCCCGGGGGCCTGCAGTTTCAGCCAGCGGAACTAGTGAAGATCATACTGATTATGACGGTAGCCTATATGCTGGGACAGCGAAACGGGCAGCCTCTGCGTTTTCGGCGCGATATCGTTCCGATCACGGCTATGACGATGCTGCCGTTCCTGCTCGTTCTGATCCAGCCCGATTTGGGGAATGCGATAATATATCTCGTTATTCTCATCGCGATGCTGTGGATCGGAAATACGAAATACAGCCATGTGCTGATCGGTCTGACCGTGGTCATTGCGGCGCTGATCGCATTCGTAACGCTGTTCAACGTTTATAATACCCAAATCCATGATTATCTGGAGAAGCATCAGAAACTGCACTGGTATCAGCGAATCAACACGTTTATTAATCCCGATCAGGCTTCCAACGACGACAAGCACCAGTCCAATTACGCGAAGATCGCGATCGGCTCCGGCGGCTTGACGGGGGACGGCTATATGAAGGGCGAACTGAAGAACAAAAAATTCGTTCCGTATCCTTACTCCGATTCCATTTTTGTCGTGGTCGGCGAGGAATTCGGTTTTTTGGGCTCCTCCGCGCTGCTGCTCGTCTATTTTCTCTTTATTTACAGGATGATATTGATTGCGATGCATTGCTTTGACCGGATGGGCGCTTATATCATCGTGGGAATCGTGGCGATGTTTTTGTTTCAAATTTTTGAAAATGTCGGGATGATGATCGGACTGATGCCGATTACCGGGATCACCCTGCCGTTTATCAGCTACGGGGGGACTTCCCTGCTGATCAATATGCTTTGTATCGGTCTGGTGTTCAGCATTCAGTTGCATCAGGAGAAATATAAAGTGGATTAAAAACCGGAACCGGGAGGTTCCGGTTTTTCTTATGGCGTTTTCGATTTCCTGCCTGCATCGACAGCTTGTTCATATTTCGGTCAAGCTCCTCATACATATATAGCACTAGATGCGACCGGGAGGGTGCGGTAATGGACGTAAAATCGAATGTTCGAAAGCGGCGCGAGGAACGTATCCGGCAATTGACCGCTGGAGATTTGGCCGATTCCGGCCGGATTTCCGCTTATGACGAAGCCTTGGCGGACGGGATGGGCCGCGGCGGAAAGGGGAAAGCGGAGCAACCCCCTTCGGTCGGTAATCCGTCGCCCGCCATAGCGGATACGGACCGAGAACAGGATCCCGACCCGGAACTTCTATGGAAGCGAGGGAAGGGACGGTGGAACGATACGGAGTTATTTTCTTCCGGAGGCGATCGGGGGGACCCCGGGAAGAAGCGCCGTTCTTTTTGGTCGTCTCTCGGAATCCGTGTGATCCTTAGCGCGGCTCTGTTCGCGGGAATATGGGGGATTCAACGTTTTCAGCCGGACTGGGCTTTGCCGGTCCGGGTTTTTGTAGCTCAATCCTTGACGCAGGAAATGGATTTTGGGGCCATGGAGGCTTGGTACGAGCAAATTTTTGGGGGTTCGCCCAGCTTTATTCCGATATTCAAGCATCATGAAGAACAAGGACTTAAAGTCGATGCGCCGCACGGATTTGTCCCGCCGATTCAGGGTACGCTCGCCGAGCCTTTTGTGCTTAATCTCAAGGGGGTGGAAGTGATCCCGAATGCGGATTCGGTTACCGGAGCCGAGGTTAAAAGCATAGAAACGGGGCGTGTCCTTAGTGTAACGAACGATGCGTTAACCGGAACGACAGTAACGGTGCAGCATGGCGAGGGGTATGTTTCGGTGTATGGGCATTTAGGGAAACTTGCCGTGAGCAAAGGAGACTGGTTGGAAGGGGGCGACCCGCTTGGAGCCTTGCCGCCGACTTCGGACGGTGTACATCCTACCTTGTATTTCGCCCTGAAAAAGCAAAACCGGTATATCGATCCCGCGGATGTGATTCCGTTTGAATAAATGGGGCGGCATGCGGATTTCCTTTCATCCTTTGTTTGTGCTGGTGATGCTCGCTTCCGTTTTTACCGGGCATTTTATTGAGCTTGCGGCCCTGTTTTCTATTGTATTCGTCCATGAATTGGGTCATGTCGCGGCGGCCCGAATGTTCGGGATCCCCGTCATTTCGGTCCAGTTACTTCCCTTTGGCGGCGTAGCCGTCATGGAAGATACCGGCCGCCTCAGTGCGGCCCGCGAAATGGCCATCGCTTTGGCGGGGCCGCTCCAAAATGTGCTGTTGATCGGTATTTCCTGGCTGCTTCACGCCGTCGGAATCTGGGACGGTCCTTTTTACGCTTATTTTGTGGAGTGTAATTTGCTCATCGCGCTGTTCAATTTGCTGCCGATTTTGCCGCTCGATGGAGGTAAAATATGTCAGACCCTTTGCGGGACCGTGCTTCCGTTTCATCCTACCCTGGTTTGGTCGATTCGAATCAGTCTGTTCTTTAGCGCGCTCGTCGTTTTATTTTCGGCGACCCCGCTTCTCCTTGGGTCCGGACCGCTTCACTTTAATCTGCTGCTCGTCGGCGTTTTTCTGCTCTATTCCAACTATGTGGATTACCGGAATATTCCTTATCGGTTTGTGCGTTTTCTCGTCAACCGGGAGGGGGCCTTCACCCGCCACCTTATGAACGGCAGTTTGGCCCAGCCCATTATCGCCGATAGATCGAAACCTTTAGACCAGCTTTTGCGTCTGTTCAGGAGAGAGAAGTATCATTTCGTATACATCATGAATCCACAGGGGCGGATTGTGGCGGTAGTGCCGGAACAACGGGTCATCTCCTCCTATTTGCGGGGGGACCCGGGCGCCTGATGCGTAAAAGCCGTGGTATAATATAAAAAAGCGTTTTGGTCAGAACGTACGAATGAGGGTGAAATCAATGAAACAGTTGATGATTCACTGCGGTCCTGATTCCACCCAGATGGCGCTGCTGGAAGAGGATAAGCTGGTGGAATACGCAGCTGAGCGATCTCAAAAGAGAGGGCTCATGGGCAGTTTTTTTAAGGGAAAAGTAATGAACGTGGTTCCGGGCATGCAGGCGGCTTTTGTCGACATCGGCCATAAGAAAAACGCGTTTCTTTATATTGATGATCTGCTGCATCCCCACTTGGAAAAGCAGCCGAAGACGAAACCGCCGATCACCGATCTGGTTCGTCCGGGTCAAGAACTCGTCGTCCAGGTTGTCAGAGAGGCGATCGGCAACAAGGGCGCGAGGGTGACGACGCACTATTCGCTCCCGGGACGGTGGTTGGTATACATGCCGTCGGCCGGTTACGTGGCGGTATCGAAGAAGATCAGCCGGGAGGAGGAGCGCAACCGCCTGAAGGAAATCGGGGAGACGCTTCGCCGCTCCGAGGAAGGGCTTATTCTCCGGACCGTGGCGGAACATGCCGGCGAGGAGGAGGTGCTTGAAGACTTGAGCCAGCTTCGGACGCAGTGGGAGGAGATTCTCGAAAAAGGGGAGCATGCTCCCGCGCCTTCCGTGCTGCATCATGATCTCAGTATGGTGCAGCGGCTGCTGCGGGACGTATACAGCCCGGAAACCGACGAGCTCGTCATGGACTGTTCCGAGCAGGCGGGGGAAGCCTCCGCATTTTTGGCCGCCATGCTGCAGGGGAAGAAGCCGAACATCCGAGTGTATAAAGGCGATGTCCCGATCTTTGAGCATTATGGCATCAGGCAGCGGTTGGACAAGGACTTTCAGCGCAAAATTTGGCTGCCGGGAGGCGGTTATCTCGTGTGGGATACCACCGAGGCTTTAACGGTGATCGACGTCAATACGGGAAAATTCACCGGAGGGGACAATCTGGAGGATACCGTTTACCGGACGAATCTGGAGGCGGCCCGGGAAATTGCCCGCTTGGTGCGGCTTCGGGATACCGGCGGGATCATCATCGTCGACTTTATCGACATGAGCAGCGAAAGTCACCGCACCGCCGTGCTGGATATGTTGGAGAAGTCGATGAACGGAGACCGTACGCAGCACCATATTTTGGGCTGGACCAAGCTGGGTTTGTTGGAAATGACGCGCAAGCGGATCAGGGAGCAGTCGCAATTTTCAAGTAATGATTGATTTTTGAGGTATCGCATGATAGTATATTAGGGTATGTGTTATGAGTTGGTCTTGTACACATGCTGCAACCGCTCCGATCGGGTCGGAAAGTCCGTTGTCTTCGTCGACGGCGGCACCTGAATCAGGCGAGTCTGAGACATGAGGAGGTGCAAGCAAATGTACGCAATTATCGAAACCGGCGGTAAACAATACCGTGTTCAAGAGGGCGATGTTCTTTACATCGAGAAATTGAACGCTGAGGATGGCGCTAGCGTGACGTTCGACCGCGTGTTGGCAGTATCGAAAGGCGAAGGTTTGGTAACGGGAGCTCCATTGGTATCCGGCGCGAGTGTTACGGCGAAAGTCGAGAAGCACGGCAAAGGCCAAAAGGTCATCGTTTACAAATACAAGCCGAAAAAGAACTACCACAAGAAGCAAGGTCATCGTCAACCTTACACAAAAGTGACCATCGAGAAAATCCAAGCGTAAGAAGGTGCGATAGGTGATTATCGTCTCCATTCTGCGTGGCAAGGATAACGACATCGCTGGGTTTGAAGTATCCGGTCATGCGGGCTATGCCAAGCCGGGACAGGACATTGTGTGCGCCGGTGTCTCCGCCGTTACCGTAGGTACGGTGAACTCCATTGAGGCGCTTGCGGGAACCGTGATGGAAGCCGAGATGAAGAACGGTTTTCTGAACGCGAAGCTTCCCCGCGAAGTTCGTCCGGATCAGGCACAGCAAGTACAACTGCTGCTCTCATCCATGGTCGTTATGCTGCGGAGTATCGAAGGATCATACGGAAAGTATATTCAAATAAAAGACGTGATTACTTGAAGAAGGAGGTAGATGGACAATGTTGAAATTGGATCTTCAGTTGTTCGCTTCGAAGAAGGGCGTAGGTTCCACGAAGAACGGACGCGACAGCATCGCGAAACGCCTGGGCGTTAAGCGTGCTGACGGCCAAACGGTTACCGGCGGAAGCATTCTCGTTCGCCAACGCGGCACGAAAATTCATCCGGGTACCAACGTGGGAATCGGTAAAGACGACACGCTGTTTGCCAAAGTGGACGGCGTCGTGAAATTCGAACGTTGGGGTCGCGACCGTAAAAAAGTGAGCGTCTACCCAGTGGAAACCGCTCCTGTAGCGGCTGCGGTAGAAGCTTAAGAGCTTTGCTGACTAGCGAGGTGTAGAAGCCCTTGGCATATGGATGCCAGGGGCTTTTTTATTCCAAAGCCCCGCGACAAAAGCTTATACGGATGTGCATTTTTCTGACAAGGTTTATGATATACTGGGTATTGATGTCAGGGTGGAAGGTACACCCAATCTGTTTAGAGGAACGGGGAAACGCATGAAACATCGGCTAATGGCACCGGCTTTGGCTGCCGGGCTATCCATTGCTTGTCTGATTCTAATGTATTACCTCCACTCACCGGCGGCTTATCTTCTTCTTAGCGTATGTCTTCTCGGCGTTTTTTACGGGTATGTAAAGTATATAAGCAAGAAGGCGGAAGCCGAGCGCAAACAATTGCTGGAATCCGTGCAGAGAACGGCGGCGGCCACGCTGGGACATCACCGCCATGATTGGATGAACGATCTGCAGATTTTGTATGGTTATATTCAGTTGGGCAAGTATGATAAACTGGCCGGATGTGTGGACAGAATAAAAGAACGGATGGTTGCGGACAGCAAGATCTCCAGATTGGGGATTCCCTCGCTCGTATTCTTCCTCCATTCGTTCCGCGAGCTGAACCGGTCGGTCCAGCTTGAAGTTTCCATCGCGGACGATTTGCAGCTTGGCGATCTGCTCACCGCCGAAGACGCCGAGGAATTCACGGAAGCGATTATCGAGACAATCCGGGCCTACCAATTTAGCGGGCGCTCTTCCTGGGGAGAGGTTTTGCATTTGAAACTGTCCCTGTGCCGGGAGGGCGGTGAAGTGCTCGCGATTTTCGAGAGAGACGGCGGCTCCGCGGAGAATGCGGATATTTTGAAAAGGCATCTGGATTTGTGGAATTCCGGGAAAAGAGTGCTGGCCGAGCAGGTTGATCCCAAGCTGATCTCTTTAAGACTGAGGGTGGCTTGCGCAAACTAGAATGAGGTGAAGGCATGTTTGTAGATAAAGCGAAAATATATGTTAAAGGTGGCGACGGCGGCGACGGCCTCGTGGCTTTCCGCAGGGAAAAATACGTACCTGAAGGAGGGCCGGCCGGCGGGGACGGCGGCAAGGGCGGAGACGTGATTTTTCGCGTGGACGAAGGTCTGCGGACGTTGATGGACTTCCGCTATCAGCGGCATTTCAAGGCTGAGCGCGGAGAGAAGGGGCGGAACAAAAGCCAGCATGGGGCCAACGCGGAGAATATGATCGTCCGGATTCCTCCGGGAACCGTCATCATCGACGATGATACGCAGGAAGTGCTGGCGGACTTGACCCGGCACGGGCAGCAGGTCGTTGTCGCCCGCGGGGGCCGCGGCGGCCGCGGCAATATCCGCTTCGCGACGCCGAACAATCCCGCTCCCGAGCTGGCCGAACACGGGGAGGAAGGGGAAGAGCGCTGGATCGTGCTGGAGCTGAAGGTGATGGCCGATGTGGGGCTGGTCGGTTTTCCGAGCGTCGGAAAATCCACCTTACTGTCCGTAGTATCCGCAGCCAAACCGAAAATCGGGGCCTATCATTTTACGACCATTACGCCGAACCTCGGGGTAGTGGACGTGGGCGAAGGACGCAGCTTCGTCATGGCCGACCTACCGGGATTGATCGAGGGCGCGCATGAAGGCGTCGGCTTGGGCCATGAGTTTTTGCGGCATGTGGAACGAACGCGGCTGATTATCCATGTCGTGGATATGGCGGGTTCGGAAGGCCGCGATCCTTTCGAGGACTGGCTGAAAATCAACGATGAAGTGAAGCTGTACAATGCCGACCTGGAGAACCGCCCGCAAATCGTGGCCGCCAATAAAATGGACATGCCGGAAGCGGAAGAAAACCTGGAGCGGTTCACGGCGCAAATTCGGGAAGTTCGACCGGATCTGGAGATCCTGCCGATTTCCTCGTTAACCCGCCAAGGGGTGCAGGAATTGATGTACAAGGCGGCGGACATGCTGGATCAAATTCCGGAAGCGCCGGCGATTGAAGAAGTGACCGAACTTTCGGAAAGAAAGATCTATAAGCTCGAGAAAACCGACGACAACAGCTTTACGATCCGCAGGGAGAACGAAACGTTCATCGTCGAGAGCCCGAAAATCGAACGGATGATGAAGCGGATGCAGTTGAACACGCATGATGCGATTCTTAAGCTGGCCCGGACTTTGCGCCATATGGGCGTTGACGATGAGCTGCGTAACCGAGGGGCCAAAGATGGGACTCTGGTTCGCATCGGGGACTTTGAGTTCGAATTTGTGGAAGGAAGCAGCTACTACTACTAAAAAGTTGATATAAGGTGAATGAAACGAAACGGGTACCGTCCCCAGAGGGATGCTGTAGCCGTTTCTGCCTATTTCGGCGGAAACCGCGATCATCCATACGGGGTAAAACGGGGGAATCGCCGCTACATATAAATCGGCGCGGAATTTTACAAATAAGGATTGCCTCGGACCGGTGATTTCGTTATAATGTCCACTATACGTAAACAAGAGTCTCTAAGGAGAGGACGTTTGTGAAAGAACGCTATTATTTGGTCCGTGAGGATATTTTGCCCGAAGCGGTCATCAAAACGTTGCAGGTCAAGCAGTTGTTGGCCGTGGGGGACGCGAAGACGGTCCATGAGGCGGTGGCGCAGGTAGGGCTGAGCCGCAGCGCTTTTTACAAATACAAAGATGGAATTCATTTGCTGAATCAGATCGAACGCGAGAGTATCGTTACCATTTCGTTCGATCTGGAGCATCGCTCGGGGATTCTATCCAAAGTTCTGGCCCAAATTGCCGGAGCGGGCGGAAACGTACTCACGATTAATCAGAGCATTCCGCTGCAGGGCAGAGCGAACGTAGTCATTTCCGTGGAGACCTCCCGGATGACCGAGGATTTGGATACGATGATGGAAATGCTTCAAGGCATTCCGGGAGTCAAAAAAACGCAAATCGTCGGACAGGGTTAATGGCGGATAAATACAACCGGCACAGGGGCTAGGTTCCTGCCGGACAATATGATGAAGCACAGGAGGGGGCATATCGTGAAACCCGTTAAAGTAGGACTTCTTGGATTAGGTACGGTCGGTACCGGGGTGGTTCGCATTGTGGAGGGACACCAGGAGGATTTGAGCAGTCAGGTCGGTTCCCCGATCGTCATCGAGAAGGTCGCTGTCAAAAGTATGGACAAAAAGCGGAGCATCGAAATCGACCGCAGCAAGTTAACGGAGGATCCATGGGAAGTCATCCGCGATCCCGAGATCGATGTCATCGTCGAGGTTATGGGCGGGGTCAACGGGACGAAGGAATATATTCTTGAGGCGTTGGACCGCGGAAAGCATATCGTAACCGCCAATAAAGACCTTATGGCGCTATACGGATCGGAAATTCTGGCCAAAGCTATGGAGAAGCAATGCGACGTGTTCTACGAAGCCAGCGTAGCCGGGGGCATACCGATTATCCGGACGTTGATCGAAGGATTTTCCTCGGACCGGATCACAAAAATCATGGGGATCGTCAACGGCACGACAAATTATATTTTGTCCAAGATGAGTGAGGAAGGGGCTTCCTACGATGATGTTCTTCAAGAAGCCCAGGCCCTTGGCTACGCGGAAGCGGATCCGACCTCCGATGTGGAAGGGCTGGACGCCGCGCGCAAAATGGCGATTCTCGGTACCCTCGGCTTCCGCACCAATGTGGAGCTGCAGGATGTTCAAGTCCGCGGAATTTCGTCGGTAAGCAAGGAAGACATTTTATACGCGAAGCGGCTGGGGTATGAAATGAAGCTGCTTGGCATCGCGGATCGTCAGGATGACGAATTCAGCATCAGCGTTCAGCCGACCATGGTGAAGAAGAGCCATCCGATCGCCGCCGTAAACGGTGTTTACAACGCGGTATATGTCTACGGGGAAGCGGTTGGCGAAACGATGTTCTACGGGGCCGGCGCGGGTGAGATGCCGACGGCTACTTCGGTGGTAGCCGACCTGGTCGCCGTCGTGAAGAACTTAAAGCTGGGCGTGAACGGTCTGAAGGCCATCGTGCCTTACAAACCCAAAAAGCTGAAGAGCGATGAGCAGATTATGTTCAAAAATTTCCTCTTGCTTCAGGTTGCGGACAAAGCCGGGGTACTTGCTCAGATCACCCAGGCCTTCGCAGAGTACGAGGTGAGCTTGGAATCGGTCGTTCAATCGCCTAACGCGGACACGCCGGATGCCGAGATTATGATCGTTACCCATAATGCCAGCAAAGCAAGTATGAATCAGGTGCTGCAGCATTTTGAAACACTGGAAGTGATACGCCGGGTCAAAAGCGTATACCGGGTGGAAGGGTAACTTGCCGAGGACGACTCAGGACCCGGAATTCCAAATGTTAAAGGAGCTTCGCAATCATGAATGCCTTGAATACCTTTATAACGCAGCATATTTGTAAAGAATATAGTCGAGGTTGGTTATGATCCGGCGGGAAGGGGTGCGGGTCAAGGTGCCGGCCAGCACCGCCAATCTCGGACCGGGTTTCGACACGCTGGGCATGGCGCTTAATCTTTATGCCTGGCTGGAAGTCAAACCGGCGGACGCTACGGTGTTTCATTTATACGGCGACAATTTGGACGGACTGCCCAAGGACAAAAGCAATCTGATCTACAAGGTAGCCCAGTCCGTATTTACGGCGGCCGGGATCGCCGTGCCGGAGCTGGAAATTTCGATGTACTCGGACATCCCCCTGACGCGGGGATTGGGGAGCAGCGCCTCGGCCATCGTGGGCGCTCTCTATGCCGCCAATCTGCTTATCGGCTCGCCGTTGACGCGCGAACAACTTTTCGACATGGCCACCGCCCTTGAGCACCACCCCGACAATGTAGGCGCCTCATTGTACGGCGGGATCATCACCGCCGTTTGGGACGGTGTGCGCGCCACGGCGTTGCGGATTGAACCGCCGGAGGAGCTGGATGTGCTCGTCGCGATTCCCGATTTTCAGCTGTCGACTACCGCGGCGAGAGAGGCGCTGCCCAAGCAAGTGAGCCTGGGCGACGCGGTCTACAACGTCAGCCGAGCCTCGCTGCTGACGGGCGCTTTGGCTTCCGGAAGGCTGGATCTGGTCGCGGAAGCGATGCGCGATCGTCTGCACCAGCCTTACCGGGCGGCTCTTGTTCCCGGCATGGCGAGAATTCTGGAGGAGGCTCCCCGCCACGGGGCGATTGGAGCGGCGTTAAGCGGAGCCGGACCCACGATTCTGGCATTGACGAACCGCAACAACCGGCAGGGGGAGGAACTGCGGAATTTTCTGCTCGAAGTTCTCCAAAGCGAGGGGATTTCCGCCACAACTCTTTGGCTAAAACCTTGCACGCATGGAGCCGCCGAGATTACTATGGAACAAGAACGTTCATTTCTGGACATCGTTAAAGGGGAAGTAACAGCATGAAACAAATCGCTTTGCTGCCGGAGGGCTCGGTTTCACATGAGGCGGTGCTCCATCTGTTCGGTGATGAGCCCGTACAATTGCACCATTTTAAGCAAATCTCGGATGTGTTCTTGGCGACGGCCGCCGGAAAAACCCAGTACAGTGTCATACCTATCGAGAACACGATCGAAGGTTCCGTAAGTCTGCATATGGATTGGCTAGTTCATGAAGTGGACATCCCGATGCAAGTCGAATGGGTCTATCCCTCCATTCAGAACTTGATCGGAAGAAGGGAAGAATTCCAAACGGGCGCGGAGGGGACGATGGATTATTCCAAAGTCAAAAAAGTGCTCTCGCACCCGGTGGCGATGGCTCAATGTATGCAGTTTATCCGCTCGCATATGCCGTATGCCGAGTTGGAGCATGTGGGCAGCACGTCCGAGGCGGTGGAGATCGTCAGCCGGCATCCGGGGGCGGGATGGGCCGCAATCGGGACCACCTTGGGAGCGAAGCGGCATCGATTGGACATTCTGGCCGACCGGGTAACCGACCATAACAACAACTACACGCGTTTCGTGCTGATCGGGCCCGAGAGCTTGCAGGTCGGCTCAAACCGCTTCGAGCAAAAAACGAGCATTCTCGTGACCTTGCCGGAAGATTTTCCGGGGGCGCTTCACCAGGTGTTGTCGGCTTTTGCCTGGCGCAAGCTGAACTTGTCCCGGATTGAATCGCGGCCCACCAAGAAACGGTTGGGGAGCTACTATTTTTATATGGACGTACTGGCTCCGATGGACTCGGTACTGCTCCCTTCCGCCATCGGGGAAATTGAGGCGCTTGGTTGTCAGGTGCGTATTCTGGGCAGCTATCCCAGTTACACTTATGAAGGACTAAAATCGGAGGTGCAGCAATCATGGCAGAACAATGGATCTATCTAGACGGACAATTCGTGACAAAGGAAAATGCAAAAGTCTCCGTATACGACCACGGTTTTTTGTATGGTGACGGGATCTTTGAGGGAATTCGCATTTACAACGGCAATATCTTTAAATGTAAGGAGCATCTGGACCGGCTGTACGACTCGGCCAAATCGATCATGCTGAATATTCCGCTTACTTATCAGGAGATGGAAGAGGCTCTTGTTGAGACGCTGAAGCGGAATGAACTTCGCGACGGTTACATTCGCTTGGTGGTTTCGCGCGGGCCGGGCAACTTGGGACTCGACCCGAACCGTTGTCCGAAGGCATCGGTCATTATTATCGTGGAACAGCTGGCGATTTATTCGGAGGAGGCCTACAAAACAGGCCTGAAGACCGTTTCCGTGTCCACGAGACGCAACGTTCCCGATGCGCTCAATCCGAAGATCAAATCGCTGAATTATCTGAACAATATCCTGGTGAAAATCCAATCCAATCTTTCGGGTGCGGGCGAAGCCATTATGCTGAATGCCCAAGGGTATGTTACGGAAGGCTCCGGGGACAATATCTTTATTATCAAGAACGGCGTCATCACAACGCCGCCTTGCTATCTTGGCGCGCTGGACGGGATCACCCGCCAGGCGATCATTGAAATCTGTCATCAAAAAGGCTACAAAATTAAAGAGGAGCCTTTTACGCTGCATGATGTGTATGTCGCCGACGAAGTGTTCCTGACGGGGACGGCGGCTGAAGTCATTGCGGTTCGGGAAGTCGACGGCCGGATCATCGGCGAAGGACATGCCGGACCGATTACCTTGGCGTTGCTGGAGGAGTTCCGCAGCATCGTCGATAAAGACGGCGTTAAAGTATGGTAAGCCGCTGAACCTTAGAAGAAATCCTATTCTATCTCGGAAGAGACGGATAGGATTTTTTTATTTTCCCGGAGTCAAAAACCTGGGCATCTGCATAGGATGTATTAATTGGGCCCCGGGCGGTAGAATCACGTACCGGAGAAGATATTTAGGAGGTCTTTAGCGCGTGAAAATTCACATTGTAAAAAAGGGAGACACTTTATTCGAGCTATCCAAGAAGTATAATGTGCCCCTTCAAAAGCTGATTGAAGCCAATCCGCAAATCGTTAACCCGGAACAATTGAATCTGGGCGACAAGGTGAAAATTCCGGCGGCCGCGGTTCCGGTCGAAGGGGAAGGCTTCAACGTATACAAACATGTGGTGAAGTCGGGCGACAGTTTGTGGAAGCTTGCGAAAGCCTGGGGACTGTCTCTGCAAACTTTAATCGGGGCTAATCCTCAGCTCGGCGATCCCAATGATTTAAAAGTGGGGGACGTTATCAACATTCCGTCCGGCGGTTCGCAGTCGTCTTCGCCCGCGGGTCAAGACAACTCGAATAAACCGCCAGTTGTGTCCGGGGCTGCAGGTAAGAAAAACACCGCTCCCATCAAGGAGGTCAAGAAAGAGGAAAAGGTTGAAAACGTGCAGAAGGCGGAGGAAACGAAGCCGATTCCCGCTCCGGCTCCAAATGTAGAACCGGCCCCAGCTCCGGCTCCTTCCGCCCTCTCCGAAACGGTGCCGGCTCCTCCGATCAATGCGGAACCACCCAAGCCGCCTGTTCCGATGCCGACACCCGTTCAAGTAGAGATTGGCGTGGAGCATATCTCTTATGAGCCGATTTTTTACGAAAATATCAATATCCAGCCCGTCCAGTCCAAAGAGACGCCATGTCCGCCCAAGCCGGAGTATCCCGTCCTGCCGTCCCCGTACAATTACCAATTGGAGCAACCCACATTCACAGCTCCGGCTCAAGTTTATCCAAGCTCGCCTTGCGGCTGTCACGGTTCCGTACCTAAACATGAAAATGAACACTTATTCCATCAATATCCTATGGAAACGGAAAAAGCTTTTGCAAATTACGACTATCCTCATTCCATGGAACATTTGATGCCTTCCCAGCATGTTTACAGTGGGGAATATCCGGGGATTTCCAATGCACCCATGTATATGGCACCCGACAATATCGGGCCGGAAGTGGGAAGTTACGCTGTGGGCGACAATATGGAGAAACCATGGGAAAATAATATGCATCACGATAATATGTATCACCCTAATATGCACCATACCCATGAACCGGCTTGGCAGCAGCCGTGGTCGGGATATCCTACGCCGGTAAACGCTCCATTCACCCATGAAGCGCCCGGAGGGATTCAACCCTATAGTTGGCCGGCTCCTTACATTCCATCGTCGTGCTGCGGTCCTCAGCCTATTTACCATCAAGCGTATTACCCCACTGGAGAGAACTATCCGCATATGATGCCGATGCCGGAGCCGCACTATCCGGTACCCCCTTACGGAATTTCTGAAATGCCGGGCCAAGGAATGCACGGAAATTACGACATGCACGGGATGAAAGGGATGACGGGGCTGCACGGTATGCCGGAGATCCCCAATCAGCCGCATGTTCCCGTAGCTCCTCTTGGAGGCTTTGGCGCAACGGTGCCCGGTTACTTTGATCGTGAGGCAAATGCTCCTTCGGAT
Source organism: Paenibacillus faecis (assembly GCF_008084145.1). Taxonomy (GTDB): domain Bacteria; phylum Bacillota; class Bacilli; order Paenibacillales; family Paenibacillaceae; genus Fontibacillus; species Fontibacillus faecis. The sequence goes on from NZ_VSDO01000005.1 coordinate 737,668, forward strand.
CCGGTGACGGACCATGCGTGGGAGGCTAATGCGACAACAAGCCAGGCCAACGACTCTTCTGAGACGGCTAAAACTCGAACAAGAGAAAAATCCAAAACCAAAAAAGACGCCAAAATATCGGGAAGAACGATTCCGGGGAAAACCAATGGAAGTAAAAGAAGAGCATCCGGTTCTATCAAAAAGAAATCAAACTCAGAGATTCGCGGTGCAAAATCCGAGCTGCGAAACCCTTGGATTAACGGGTGATAGAAGAATAGATGTTTAAAAGCGGAGGTAAGCCCTCCGCTTTTTTTAATGATTTTTGAAAAAATCCAATAAATACTAGCATTTAATTGCTTGAGCCCGAAGTTGTTTTATGGTATATTAATTATCCCGATGAGCGGACAGACTTGTCGGATAGAAAGCTCGCTTTTAGAACTTAAAAGTTTTCTCGAAAAAGTGCTTGCTTTCTACGAAACGATATGATATATTATTTAAGTCGCCGCTGAAACACGGCGATAACGAAATGAACGAAGTTGATCTTTGAAAACTGAACAACGAGTGAGTATTAAAATGATGGGATTTAAATCGACCTTGTGTCGTTTGAAAATCCATCCTATGAGAATTAATTTTCTCGTCAGCAACTGATTGAGCTAAGGCTCTTTCGAATAAAGCATCACTCGGATGGAACACCTCATTACCTTCGGGTATGAGCCTCCTTCCGAACCTTTATTGGAGAGTTTGATCCTGGCTCAGGACGAACGCTGGCGGCGTGCCTAATACATGCAAGTCGAGCGGAGTTAATCGGGAGCTTGCTCC
>NZ_VSDO01000006.1:0-157179 GCF_008084145.1 Paenibacillus faecis
GCCCTCCAGCGCCGATGGTACTTGGACCGAAGGGTCCTGGGAGAGTAGGACGCCGCCAAGCAACTGAGAAAGAGCACTACCGTATGATGCGGTGGTGCTCTTTTTGTATGCTCAATAAGTGTGCTATTTAAAATACCTGCAAATCTGCAGGAATTTCCGAGCGTTTTAGCCTCGAAAAGCGAAAAAGATGCAAAAGTGCAGGGATTTTCGGCCATTCCGCCCGAATGGAGCCCCTACAGCGAAAAAAGCCTGCAGATTTGCAGGAATTTCGCTCAGCGGGGGCTATTTCCCCAAAAATTCCTGCACATTTGCAGGAATTTTTCCCTCCGCAAAAGTTTTCTCCTATCTAATGACTAATTATCCTTATAAGCTACAATAGGAGGGGCTGCTGTGAAAAAGCGACAGGGTCAGTGAGGAGAACACCACATTATTTTGCTGCGAGCTACCGTCCCTAGGTTATTAGATGTATAATCATGGAAGAAAGCATGCAAGTATCTGTTTGGCATGGTGAAGAGGTCAATTCCAATGAAAGCGAGAATTTAGATATGAATTTACACATTCGTAAAATGACTGAGAAAGATCCTATCGTTATTTCCAATGCTTTTGAAGAACAAGGTTGGCATAAGTCGGTTGAGTTATATCACAAATATGTTAAAGAGCAGGGTTGCGGTGAAAGAATTTCTTTGGTTGCTGAATTAGAAGGGGAATTTGCTGGGTACGTTAACGTTATTTGGAGTTCGTATTATGACTATTTTAGAGAATGTAATATACCTGAAGTGTGTGATTTTAATGTCTTAAAGAAATACCAACGACGGGGTATAGGATCAAAACTTATGGACAAAGCAGAGGAAATCATTCGTGAGAAATCTCGGGTAGCGGGTATCGGTGTTGGTCTGTTTTCAGATTACGGTAACGCCCAAATACTTTATATAAAGCGCGGATATATTCCGGACGGTAAAGGGATTCACAATGGTGAACGATATGTAAAGCATGGTGATAGCATTATAGTAAATGATGACATCGTTTTATATTTAAAAAAGCAGTTAATGAACTAATTAAACAGAGTATCCGCGCTGTTGCCTTGCTGACTAAATGAAGGAGAAAATTTCAACGGGCTTCCCCGTCTATTAAACACAAGCCTAAGATTAATTTCTCCAGCAACGAGGCAGGTATAGAATCTCAAGCAACCGGAAACAAATCGTCAAGAGGATCATAAATTTAAAATAATCTACTTTATAAGGAGTGTGACCAACAATGCAAGCCGGATTTTGGATAAGGTTGGGGGCAGCGATCCTGGATGCAATCATCGTGGGTATTCCTTTGGCTATTCTTTCCTATATTGTGACCGGAGATTTTGATGATAATATCATAACCAACCTATTGTCCTTCTTATATACATTGCTTTTGCCTGTTGTATGGGGAGGGTATACGATCGGGAAACGGATCTGCGGAATAAAAATCAGAAAGGTGAGCGATCTATCACCCCCGGGGATTGGTACGATGTTATTGCGTAATGTAGTTGCCGGCATAATTTATGCAATAACCTTCGGCATTGCAACCATTGTCAGTGCATTTATGGTTGGGCTCCGCGAAGACAAAAGATCGATTCATGATATTATTGCGGGAACGGAAGTCGTATATGAAGGGTAGTATGAAATTTTATTAGGAGTATGATGCTAGCTTAAAAATGAAAAAGACTCTGGACGCTCGATCGGAGGCGTCTTTTTAATTTGAGAGCACGGAATCCGAGACGGATGGACGCAAACTGAATGATTACTTGGAGTCTGTCATATGGAAAAGCGCATATGCAATACTATTTTTGAATCTTGACGCATACTAACAAATGAAGTAAGATTGCTATAAAAGTAATTATATACCAAATAAATAAATTTTTAACTTATGCTTGCTCGTTGGAAATGGAGGTTTTGCAAGATTGTCTTCGAAGATAAAAATGATAGTCTGCACTCTGCTATGTACGATTCTAATTTCCGGCTGCTCCAAGGAAACTGGATCTTTTACCAAGGACAAAGATGTAACATTGGACGTTGGATATACCAAAGAGGAGCATTTCAAACAAAGGTATTCGGCTTTACTCGAAGACGATTATCCGAACTTCAGGGTTAATGTTGTCTCGACGAAAGAGCTGTTAAATCCCGACACGAACCCTGTACAATGGGTAAAAGAAAATCAGGTGGATCTCATTTATTTGCCTTCGGAACTTATGGATTCATTTGTACAAGAAGGGTTGCTTGCGGATATTGGTCCATTGATTCAAAAGGACGATTTTGACTTGGAAAGATTTGTGCCCAGCGTCATTGAATTAACTAAAACGTATGGCAGCGGAAAGATCTATGGTTTACCGACGAATTTTTATGGCAGCGCCATTGTTTATAATAAGAATTTGTTTGAGAAATATAAAATTCAATATCCCGAGGATCAAATGACATGGGAAAGCATTCTATGGCTATCCAGCAGATTCCCGTCAACCGATTCTAACAATATCAAAGGAATTTCGCTTAAAAATACGAACTTACTGGATTTGATTTTACATATTGGACAAACATCCGGCCTCAAGGCATACGACCGCCAACAACAGCAAGTGTCTTTTAACGGCAAATCATGGATTCCTATTTGGGAAAACGCTATTCAGGCCTATACTAATGGGGCTTTAGATATCAACGCGGATCAAAACTCCTATTTGACTCCTTTTTTGGCGGGAGAGAGAGCGATGGCCGTAGTAAGTTACGATGACTACAAGCGTCTGGAGCAAGAGAAGCTTCCTTTCGATTGGTCAACCGTTACCATGCCTATTGATCCGGCTCAAGCGGATCAGTCCGATTCCTTACGGGTACCCGGATTTTTCGTCATTCTAAATTCCTCGGACGATATGGACGCGGCTTGGGAACTACTTAAATTTTTCTGTTCTGACGATGTCGCCCGTTGGGAATACCGTTCCGATTACGGATTTTCCTCTTTATTGGATCAAGTGGTTTCCAAATTTGAAGATAGAGAAAAAGTGACCCCTTTTTATAAATTGTCACCGAAGCTAGATCACGATCATGATATATTGCCAAACGAGTTATTGACGATCACACAGCAGACTTTAGACCAAATTTTAAATCATACCCTCTCCGTACAAGAAGGATTGGATTCATTACAGACCAAGGCCGACCAAGAATTAAAAAGGATGACACCGATGGATTGATGTAGGTGGAGTCGAATGACTTCTGATTGCATAGATGAAGCTTGCAAGCTAAATACTAGTGTTAGTTTGTAAGGATTTTTTCATCATGTTCGTACCTACATGCTTACTTCCGGAAAAGTCAGAAAAATTAATTTTGGGAGGAGACTGATTTTATGAAGAAAAGGTGGAGTATTGCCGCATTTGCCGTTGTAATGGCTGTAACCGCAGCTATTCCGGTTTTTGCCGCCAAAGATTCGGACGCGACTACCGATGCGTATATCGGTTATTCGCAACAATCGAGCAGTTACGTCAGGGGTAAGGCATATGCATCATCAGCAAATTCAAAGTTCAAAAGCATTAACGTGACCGGAACATTTTATCAGGGTTCCACGAAAAAGGAGTCGGGAAGCTCATCCGCAACGAAAAAGGGATATGAGGCAGCATGGTATACAAAAGACAGCACGTATTCTAGCTCCAATTCCTATTCTTTGAATGCCGCATCGCGAACATATTACACCGATGGAACATCCAGCGATCAATCCTACGCTTCAGCTAGTTGGTAAAATTCGATCTTAAGAAAAGGGGGGGCATTCCCCCTTTTTACAGTGAGGGAAACAGTAGATGTTACGTAAATGGACCATCATTTTTTTATCAATAAGCCTGCTGATGGCGTCCGGATGTTCGATCCGTCCTATGAAGGAGCCTGTTACCATTACGATTAACTTTCCTTCCGAAAAGCTATTCTATCAAATGTATGGGCATGATTTTGAAGACAAATACAGTCATATCAAGATTCAAGTCATCAACGAGGATCTGGGCGACAAGTCGACGGTGCCCTCTGCCGATGTGCTGTTTATGGATCAAGTTACCGTCTACAACCGGCTGGTGGAGGAAGGGAAACTTCTTAATTTGGAACAAAAGCTCAGGGATAAAAAATATCCGATCTCGGAGTTTAGCCCTGTCGTCGTGAATGCATTGCGATCGGAAGCGGACGGTCACTTATACGCCCTAAGTCCATCTTTTATCAGTCATGCTCTCTATTATAATAGGGATCTTTTGAGGCAATACGGGATTCCGCTACCCCAAAACCGAATGACCTGGGAAGAAGTGCTTGCTCTTGCAAAAAGGTTTCCGGAACAAAATGCGGACGGTGAGACCTTGTATGGTTTTAAATCAAATTATTACATAAATATACCGTTCTCGATGATCCTTAGAATCGGTCAGACGGAAGGCCTAAATTTCGTGGATGCTCGAACATTGCAAGTGAATATGGATTCAGCCGCATGGCATAGCATATTTCAGATGGTCGTCGAGGCTTTTCGGGATAAAGCCGTATATGACAAGGATGACGATCCAACGGGGGAAATCGAACCGGCACCTATATTGACCGGCCATGCCGCGATGGAAATTCAGTCTTACACGATAGCCTATAATTTTGAAAATTACGGCCGGTTTATCGGTGCCAAACCTATCCATTGGGACATGGTGACCGTTCCGGTAGGTAGTAGGAGTCGAGGGCAAAGCGACTATTACGAGGTACAGGAGATTTACGGAATTTCCTCTCAAACGCAGCATGAAGAAGAAGCTTGGGAGTTGCTCAATTTCATAACGAACGATACGCAAAAAATGACAAAGAATCAGCAAGATCAACTATCCATGGGTTTGCCCGCAAGAATGGATCTGATTAAAGCTGTGCAGGGCCACGATTTATCTCCCTTGTACGAGCTGGAACCCGTAACGAAAAGTAACAATCCCTATGACTATATCCATCATGAAATCATAAACGCTTTTAAAGAAGTGGGACAAAACGTGATCGAGGGAGCCATAGAGAATAAAATCACGGTAGACGAAGCGATTGAAAGGATTGAAACAGAAGGACAGGCGGCGATTGACGAAATGAAATTAAAGCTGGAGCAAATGCCTGACGAGTAGTGGCGATTGAAGCTAAAGAGCTTCGAGTCAAATGCGAGCACGAAAAAAGCGCCGAAACACGGCGCTTTTTCTTTTGCATCGGGAAGGCGTAAATTTAACACATAATCCGAACCGGACGGCGGCAAATTATTGAGATACTAATGTCTGAACGGAGTGGTTTTCGTATGGGAAAAAGCGCCGGAAATATATTGGCCGTTCTGGTACTCGGTGCTTCGCTGCTGTATTGGTTTCATACCGTTGGTGAACCTTGGCTCCGGCCTTCCCCGCCCGCTTCACAATCCGAATGGGTGCAAGCCTTGAACCAGCATCGCAGTCTTGATGAAAACGGCAAGGGAAAAGTGTTTTTTGGCGCGGCGAAGGGCTGCAATTTGATCATGATTCAATTGGAATCGCTGCAAAACTTTATGCTTTACGCTTCCATTCAAGGGCAGCAGGTCACCCCGGTTTTAAATCGGCTGGCTCGGGAAAGTTTGTATTTCCCGTATATTTTTCAGCAAATCGGACGTGGGAATACGTCGGATGCGGAATTTATAAGCAATACGTCCCTTTACCCGATCGGGGGCAAAGCGATGTCGGAAGCCTTTGGAGACCGGATCATCCCGAGTCTTCCCCGGCTGCTCAAGACTTCGGGATATACGTCCCGGACGTTTCATGTGAATGAAGCGAGCTTTTGGAACCGGGATGAGCTTTATCCGGCATTAGGTTTCGATCAATATTACGACAAGCCCTATTTCCCGGCAACTTCATTTAACCATTTCGGTGCATCGGACGAGGAATTATTCCGGGTAGGTATTCAGAAGATCCGGTCGTTCCGGGAGAGGGGACAAAAGTTTTACACGCAGTTCGTGACGGTATCCAGCCATTCTCCTTTTGTCATTCCCAAAAAAATGAAGCGTATCAAACTGACGAAGGATTTGGACAAGACACGCCTCGGCGACTATATCCATGCCATTCATTACGCCGACTATGCCTTAGGCACTTTTATTGAGCAATTGAAACGGAGCGGGGTTTGGGATGAATCCGTGGTGGTCGTCTACGGCGATCATTTTGGGTTAAACAGACAGCTGCACAAACCGGAAGAGGTCAGCAAAGCCTTGGGGGTCCCCTATCACGAACCGATCAGTCGATTAAACGTTCCTTTGATCATTCATTTGCCCGGTCAGGAGCAAGGCCGGGTGATCGAGCGGACAGGCGGACAAATGGACATTTTGCCGACGTTGGCGAACCTGATGGGAATCGATCTGGTGCAGCGAAAGTTTACGGTGTTCGGGCAGGATTTGCTGAATGTGAAGCATCATCTGGTAGGGGGGCGGTATTATTTGCCGGAGGGCTCTTTTTTCAAAAATGAGGTGTTGTTTATACCGGGAAAAAACGGATTTCGGGACGGGCGGGCGGTGTCGCTGCGAACGTTCCAGGCTATTGAAGACAGGACTTCGCTCAAGGAGGATTACGAATCCGTTTTAAGGCTGCTCAAGCAGTCCGACTCCTTTGTGAAGCAACTGCCGCGGAGAAGCGAAAATATTGCCATACATAGAACGCCTTGAATTTTCGAAAAGTATGGAAAGAAAGCGGCGAAAGGAGGAAGATCATGCAGCGGTTGTTACAGGATGCGCCGACGGTGGAACAACTCCGAAGCAGGATTCTTCGTTATCGGAACCCGGAGGATCTCCGGCCTATCGTTCAAGCTGCGAGACGGGCGCGTGTGGTGCTCTTGGGTGAAGCGTCTCACGGAACCTCGGAATTCTATACGACGCGTGCGGAGTTGACCAAGCGGTTGATTGCCGAATCCGATATCCGGTTTATCGCGGTCGAGGGAGACTGGCCTTCCTGTTTTGAATTGAATAAATACGTAAAGGACCTAGAGGATAATGAAGCCAATTCAGCGAGGGAAGCGATGGAGGCCTTTAACCGGTGGCCGTCCTGGATGTGGGCCAACCGGGAAGTCGAGGAGTTTGCGGAATGGCTCAGAGCTTACAACTTGCAGCGGTCAACGCGGGAGAGGATCGGTTTTTACGGTCTGGACTTATACAGTTTATGGGAATCGATGCAGCAGATCATCGGGTATTTGCAGCGTACGGGTTCGCCGCTTCTGGAGCAGGCCCTTCATGCTTTCGCCTGTTTTGAGCCCTATGGTGAAGACTCTCAGTCTTACGGAATCTCGGCCGGCCTGCTTGGTGAGAGCTGTGAGGAAGAAGTGATTCGCTTGCTGCAGGAGATACGTACTTCGGACAGAGGGTCCGGAGGACACCAAAGCCATCGCGGCGGGGAAGCGGAGCTTAGTGCGGAACTCAATGCCCTGGTTGCTGCGGATGCCGAGCATTATTACAGAACGATGGTCCGAGGCGGGCCGGAGTCCTGGAATGTGCGGGATCGCCATATGGTTCACGCCCTGAAGAAACTTCTGGACTTTCATGGCTCCGATGCGCATGCGGTGATTTGGGAGCACAATACGCACATCGGTGACGCCAGGGCAACCGATATGGCCGAGGACGGCATGGTGAATGTAGGCCAACTCGTTCGGGAGCAGTATTTGAAGCATGATACGTTTAGCGTGGGCTTCGGCACCCACCACGGGGAAGTTCTGGCCGGGTCCGCCTGGGGAGCTCCGGTCGAAGTGATGACGGTTCCTCCCGCAATGAAAGGGAGTTGGGAAGATTTATTGGCGCAGGCCGGGGAAGGAGAAGATCTGCTGCTCCTTTTTACGGAGGAACATTCCCGTGAGGCGATTCCTGAACTCGTGGGACATCGGGCTATTGGGGTGGTGTATGATCCTCGGCATGAACGTGGGAATTATGTGCCTTCCGATATAGCGGCCAGGTACGACGCTTTTATCTATCTCCATGAAACCCATGCTCTCCATCCGCTACCTTTGGAGTCCCTGGTTTAAAAACCGGCGGATTCCCTTTTGCCCTCAAACTCGTACTGGGAGGTGACAAGACCGATGAGCAACAAAATCGAAGCCATTCGGGCGGACCATCAAAATTTCCTCGACAAGACCGAGGATGAAGTAAAGGAAGTTCCGGCGACGACAAATGTCAACGATGCTGTGGAAGCGATCACGGCACATATTAACAAATACGACGTTCCGGAAGAAAAAGAAGACAAATGAATGAAGCAAGAGAGCAAAGGAACCCGCGCGGGTTCCTTTTTTCCGTTATGCACGGCGCTGAACTTGACACCCTATTTTGTATAGAATATTATATTAACATACTTATGGGTATTTTTATAACATGCCGACGAGCAGGAGTGAACGCGAATTGACAGTACGGGATCAGGTTTACAAAGCGGCCGAGGAACTAGTAAGAAGCAAGCCATTCGATCAAATTACTTTTGCCGAAATCGCAAAGCGCGCGGGGGTGCATTGGACGGCGGTGCGCCGGCATTTTGGAGACAAGCAGGGAATGCGGAAATGGCTGATGGAACAACAGATGGAGCGGCAGGGCTCTCTTGCCGATACCCGCACGCGAATACTTGAGGCGGCCGCCAAAGTGTTTGCCGAGCAGGGATATGCCCAGGCCTCGTTGGAGAAAGCCGCGGCGGAAGCGGGTTTGACTAAAGGAGCCGTTTACTGGCATTTTCCGAGCAAGCAGGATTTATTTCTGGCCATTATCGAGCGTAACTTGACCCAGCAACTGCAGCAGTTGCCACTGGATATCGAACAGCTGTTGGGAGCGGAGAATCCCGAATCGGCCCTGACCGCATGGCTCTATGCCCAATTTGCGTGTTTGGAGAACGGCGATGGCGGGTCGATGTTGTTCTTTGAATTTGTAACGTCGAGCCGGGAACCGGAAATTCGTGCGAAGCTTCAGAAGGTATATGGTAAAAGTCTGGAGGCGATCGGGGATTTCCTGGCACAAATGCAGCAGAAAGGCTACATTGCCGAGGGGCTCGACCCGCGAGCGATAGGGATTATGGTTGACGGTCTAATCAAAGGCCTGCTCATCGAATGGCTCATTGATCCGGTACGCTGTGAGTTGAAGCCTTTACTGGAGACGGTAGCCCAAGTATTGTGGCGTGGAATTGCGCCCAGAACCTAAGAAACGACCCGTAATACATAGCTTCTGTATATACGGGTTTAAATTATAACGTCAACATACTTTTTAGTATTTTAATAGATATCTTTGTAGTATGCTATAGAGGGGAGACAATGAGCGTAAACAAAAATATCCGTAGGTTTGAGAAGCAAGCGGTCGTTTATGATAAAAAAAGAGAAAAGCGTGAACTCGGCACCTTGCGAAGGCGGCTTTTGGAGTCCGCAAGCGGAAAGGTGCTGGAACTTGGTATCGGAGCGGGGAGCAATCTTCCTTTTTACCGGAAAGAAATCAGATTAACCGGCGTTGATTTTAGCCCGGCCATGCTGGAGAGAGCTAAGGCGGCGAATGACCGTTTATATGAAATTGAGGCGAATTTTATACAGGGCGATATAGACACGCTGGAGTTGAAAGAGAACTCGTATGATACGATCGTCTCGACCCTTACCCTGTGCGCTTATCGGGATCCGGGCAAGGTATTGCGGCGGATGAGCCGATGGTGCAAACCGGGAGGCCGAATTCTTTTGCTGGAACATGGGTTGAGTTCGAATTCAGTTCTGGCGTTCGGCCAGAAGCTTGTCGATCCCCTGGCTTACCGCTTTGTCGGTTGCCACCATAGCCGGGATATCATGAAGCTGGTTGCGGATTCTCCGCTCCAAGTCCAGCATGCCGAGCATGCGATGGCCGGGATGGTTCATCTCATATGGTGTGAACCGCCCGCATCGGATCAAGGCTGATCATTTGAGAAGCCCCTCCGCCAACTGGTATACTAATAGTACATTCTTACATATCCATATCAAGGAGGTTAGATTAGTCTATGTACCATACAATTCAGGAATTTTTGGACGATTGGCGGCAGGAAGAGGCCCTTACGATTAAAGTGCTCGAACGGTTGACGGACGCTTCCTTAAAGCAAGCGGTGTCGGAACAACAGCCTCGCAGCTTGGGCGATTTGGCTTGGCATCTGCTTGGCGGACTTGGGGGCATCTTGGGAGGTGCGGGGCTTCGGATCGAAGGTCCCGATTTTAAAGCCCCCGCACCGAGCAGTGCGGCGGAAATCCTGGAAGGCTACCGGCAAATGAGCGCCGCGGCTACTAACGCGCTGAAAGCGCAATGGAATGATGCAAAACTGTCGGAAAGTCTGAAGCTGTTCGGGTTTATCGATACAACCTATAGCGGCGTCTTGACCACGGTAGTTCGGCACCAAATCCATCATCGCGGCCAAATGACCATTTTGATGCGTCAAGCCGGCGTCGTGCCACCGGGTGTTTACGGGCCCAATGAGGAAGAAGGGGCTGCCATCCGCGCGGCACAAGGCGGAAAATAGGCGGGCACCGCAAAAAGCGAAGCCTTCTAATCGCAGGGGTTATACCCTTAGGTTAGAAGGCTTTTTGCCGCATTAACAGACGGAGCGCCACTCCTCAAGCAGCCGGGCTTCGTCCAGTTCATAACCGATGACGACCAGATAATGCGGGCCATCGTACGGGGAGGTTTCTTTCCGCATCCGTTTGCCCGCGAACTGAATCAGAGAGGCGTGGGGGGATCCGTCCAGGGAAAGGTAGCCTTTAGCTCGCAACACTCGGCCTTCCCGGTGTTTAAGAAACTTTTCGAGCTTTTTCTCGGAGAAAGAGGCTTGTTCCGGGATCGGGATAAAGATGCTTTGAATGCGGGAATGCGACTTATGCCGATGCCCATGTTCATGTTCATGCCGGTGCGAAGCATGTTCCGGGAACCGACGGGATGTAGGTGCGAGGTTGCCGGTTTGCCGCAAAGGCTGCAACCCATGAAGCAGCAGGTCAAAATCGACTTTGGCGTTGACGGCGGGAAGCCGCGGCGCGAACGGATTATGCTTCTCCACCAGCTTGGTCACCTTGGCCAGATGTGAAGAGTCCACAAGATCCGTCTTATTGATGATTACCGCATCGGCCACATCGATTTGCCGGCGCAGCGTATGAACGAGCTCTTTATCCGTGGAAAATATACTGTTGTAATCCAACGCGTGTTCCGCATCCAGTACGGTAATGATTTTGTCCAATATCACGCTGTCGCGAAGGCTCGGATCGGCCATGGCGTCCACGACTTCCTCCGGATTGGCGACTCCGGTAAGTTCTATGACAAGCAGATCGGGGGCAGGCCTCAGGGCAAGGAGATGTTGGAGTGCCCCGGAAATCTCGCTTTTTTTGCTGCAGCAAATGCAGCCGTCCAACAATTTCTCCAGCGGCAGCCCATCCAGTGCTTGGGTAAGAATCAAGCCGTCCACATCCTGGCGTCCGAGCTCGTTCATCAGAATCGCGGGCTTAAGCCCGCGTTGGCGGATGTCGCTCAGCAATTGCAGCAGAAGGGTCGTTTTTCCGCTGCCCAAAAAACCGCTGATGATAAGAACGGGGGTCTTCATTGATTATCGCTCCTGACTTTTTAGATTTTAAGGGAGGCTGACGTTCAGAAACTCGAAGTTAGGGTATATATATGGATTTTCCGGAGCTTCCATGACTTCGATTTGCTGCACATCGATTTTGATGATGGAGTTCCCGTTATACACGGTATGGCCCAGGGTGCCTTTAACCTTGACCCAGGTATCGTTTTTAAATTCGGCGGCTTTCTCCGATTCCGCAAGCACGCCGTACGGGGAGGCGTCGGCGGTACAGCACTGGACGGCGATCCGTCCGATGACGAACTGGTTGGCGGCCAGGTCCGGCTCCCGATATACAAAGCCGGTGATTTCTATCTCTCTCCCCATAAAAGGGTCGGCAAACGTAATAATCGACGATAGAATTTCCATGTAGATCTCCGGTTTGACTTCGATCGCGGGCAGGACATAAAGCTTTTTCGCCAGTTCGGCCAAATCCCGGTCGAAGTCATTGTCCGCCTGAAACAGCTGGTCCAGGTCAGGCTCTTCGGCCTGGATCAAAGCGCCGGTAACGATCGAATCACCGGGTGTCGTATTTCCTGGGGAAGTTGCCGGGTTTACCTGCCTGAGCGGCACTGTCCCGAGCTGCATCCCTTTTTTATTCGCCAACGAACCGCTTAGCACCGTGTCCGGCAGCGTAAAACCGAGCAGAAGCGGAAGAATGAACAGCGCATAGAGCAAGCCGCTTCCGAATCGACTGGAGGTTTGCGGTACTTCGCAGCAATCGCATTCGGCCATTTGACCTTTATAGGAACGGTAGGCGATAAAGCCTTGAATCACGGCAAGGGCGTACAAGACGAGGGCCGACCCTTTGACGAGCGGCATGATTCTTGTTCCGATATACAGTTGAAGGGCATCCGTTTCCACCAAATAGGCGATATAGCCGGACAGGGCCAGCAAAAGGACGGTTTTGGTTACATTATGGAAAAGCAAACGTTTATTTTTCAAAGTACACCTCCTCCTACCGGAGCAGCAGATGATCCAGACCGACGCTGAAGACCAGCACCAGCACGACGATCAAAGCTCCCAAAGTAATAACAAACCTCGTTTTAAATACAGACAGCAGCATAAGCGTGCTTTTTAAATCCAGCATCGGCCCCAGCACCAGAAACGTAATGAGCGAACCCGCGGAAAATACATTGACGAAGGAGGAAGCGACAAACGCGTCCGAGTTGGAACAAATCGACAACACATAAGCGAAGCCCGCCATCAGAAAGTGGGATGATAACGGCCCTTGGCCGTAGGCCGACAATCGGGCGGTATTCACGAACGTATGAATGAGGGCCGTAATGCATGCGCCAAGCAGCAAATATTTGCTCATCTCGAAAAATTCCTGGCTCATATGGTTGAAAAAGCCGGTAAGTTTGGCCGTTCTCCCGCCGGAATGAGGAGTTCCCTGTCCGCTGTTTTCCTGAGCGTAAAGATGTTCCGCCCGAATCCGCAGAGGCGGATACCGGACGACTCGATAGATGATCAATCCGATGCTGAAGGCGATAATCAAAGCCAGTCCCATGCGGGAAGCCCAAATTTCGGGACGACTCCGGAAAGCGGTGTACGTGGCGAAAAAGACGATCGGGTTTAGGATCGGTCCGCTTAATATAAAGACAGTGGCTATGTACACAGGCATGCCTTTGGCGATGAGACGCCGGATGACGGGAATCATGCCGCATTCGCAGATTGGAAAAAGAATCCCGAATAAACATGCCGCAAGGACGCCCAACACCGGGTTCTTGGGAATCATTCGCGCAATCCTCTGTTCGGAGACGAAAACCTGCAGCAAGGCGGAAAAGACCACCCCCAACAAAATAAACGGCAGCGCCTCAAGAAAAATACTGATGAACATCGTGCGGAAAGTAAGCAGGTCCTCATAGGGTAAAGAGAATGAAAGCATGAAGATATAACTCCTTTTAATAGTACGCTTCAGATAGAGTGAGGAAGATTATGGATTCATTTTAATAGTAATGTTTACAAATAACAACCCTAGTTTTTGCATTCACCGGATTGCAGCGAATAAGATGCTTAGAAAATCAACATGCTATGAGCATCCTACGGAATGAGGGATTTTCATGAATGGGGTAGCGATTTGGAATGAAGTCTGGAAATCGGTGGTCGTGATTCTAGGCGGAATGGTGCTGCTGCGGTTTGCGGGCCGTAAATCCATTTCCCAAATGACAATTCCGACCACAGTCATTATGATTTCCATCGGGACGGTCATCGTTCAGCCGATTGCCGAAAGGAGTGTGTGGCTTGCGCTCTTGGCCGCCACCGTATTCGTCGTGTTGTTGATCCTTTTGGAGGGACTGCAACTGAGATGGAATTTCTTCGAACGGGTCATGCAGAATAAAGCCTATATCGTGATTAAGGATGGAGAAATCCAGCCGCAGGCCTTGAAAAAGATAAGAATGACCGTAGATCAACTTGAAATCAATTTGCGTCAAGCGGGGATTCGGCGGCACAGCGACGTCAAAACAGCGACGATCGAACCGAACGGGCAGCTTGGCTATGAACTTCTTGAGGATGCCGCTCCCGTTACCTTAAAGCAATTGAAAGAGTTGCTGGATCAGTATTTTTCCGGGGCAAACGCGACGGCAGGGTCACAGGGCGGCTCGAATTCCAAAGAAATCTCGGTCTTTGCGGAAATCGAACAAGCCGGCGCGAATACAAAAAATAAAAAGTTGCAATAGCTTTACTGAATGGATCATCCGGAATCATCATGAGGGATGGTCTTTTTTGTATGTCATCCGTTTGCCTGCCGCTCCGTTTCTCGGTCGTAACGAAAAATTTTAGTGGACTAATTGTCAACTTAAGGTTTATTATTTTGGTTGACAATTAACGCAAGCTAACTAAAATATCCACTAGAAGGGGAGAAACGGTTGATGCACCATCGGCGGGATTGGAAGGCGTTTACGGAAAAAGCGCTGAACGGCGGGCTTTTGACGATTGAGGAGGGCCTGAGCGTACTTGCGGCGGCGGATGATCAGATCTTGAGCATCCTGGAGGCGGCCTACCAGGTGAGGAGGCATTATTACGGCAATAAAGTGAAGCTGAATATGATCATCAACGCGAAAAGCGGATTATGTCCCGAGGACTGCGGTTACTGTTCGCAGTCGGTCATTTCAAAAGCTCCCGTTCCCAAATATACGATGCTGGATAAGGAGACCCTCTTGGCCGGGGCCAGGGAAGCGATGGCCAGAAAGGCCGGAACTTACTGCATCGTAGCGGCCGGAAGGGGGCCGACGGAACGGGAGTTGGGACAGGTGATCGAGGCGGTGAAGGAGATTCGCGAAACGATGCCGCTAAAAATCTGCGCCTGCCTGGGGCTCCTTGGTGAGGAGCAGGCCCGAAGGCTAGCGGAGGCGGGGGTTCACCGATATAACCATAATTTGAATACAAGCCGGTCGAACTACGGCTCCATTACGACGACGCATACGTACGAGCAGCGGGTAGAGACGGTTGAGAAGGCCAAGGCACAGGGAATGTCGCCTTGTTCCGGGGTCATCATCGGGATGGGCGAGTCCGATCGGGAAATCGTCGAAATGGCTTACGCGCTGCGCGAGCTTGACGCGGATTCGATCCCGGTCAATTTCCTCAATCCGATTCCCGGAACCCCGCTGGCTCGGGCCGAGCGGACGCCCGCCGCCAAAGCATTAAAGACGCTCGCCTTGTTCCGTTTCGTTTGTCCGTCCAAGGAAATCCGGGTGGCGGGCGGACGCGAGCTGACGCTTCGGACGCTGCAGCCGCTGGCGCTGTATGCGGCAAACTCGATTTTTGTGGGTGACTATTTAACAACCTCCGGGCAAGAGATAACCCTCGATCACCAAATGATCGAAGACCTTGGATTCGAGGTTGAAGAATGCGCGCTATAACCGGAAGGATGGCGTATCTCGCTGATTTGCTATACACTGGGTAATGATGCAGATGATAAAGCGTGGTGACTTCAGTGTTTAAGGTTATGCTAATTGAAGATGATATGACTCTTTTTCAAGAGGTAAAGGACCGTTTGCAGCAATGGTCTTATCAGGTATACGGCGTGGAGGACTTTAGCCGCGTGCTTCAGGAGTTTACGGAGATCCGGCCGGATTTGGTCATCATCGACATTCAATTGCCTAAATTCGACGGGTTCCATTGGTGCCGGATGATTCGCGCCCACTCCAATGTGCCGATCATCTTTCTGTCCTCCCGCGATCACCCGACGGATATGGTCATGTCCATGCAGCTCGGTGCCGATGATTTTATCCAGAAGCCGTTCCATTTTGAAGTGCTGGTCGCCAAAATTCAG
Organism: Paenibacillus faecis; assembly: GCF_008084145.1. GTDB lineage: Bacteria > Bacillota > Bacilli > Paenibacillales > Paenibacillaceae > Fontibacillus > Fontibacillus faecis. The sequence goes on from NZ_VSDO01000006.1 coordinate 15,834, forward strand.
GCCACCCTGCGGCGGGTTTATAACTATAATACGGAGCGCGTAGAGTTAAGAACGTGGCGCGGGGCGACCGTGGAATACGTGAAGAATACGGTTGCCGACGAAAAGGGTTCCGTGGAGTTGACGAAGAACGAGATGTTCATTTTAAAAATGCTGATCGAGCGGAAGAATCAAATCGTCAGCCGGGAGGAATTGATCCGCAGTCTTTGGGATAACGAGCATTTTGTCAGCGACAATACCTTAACGGTCAACGTCAACCGCCTGCGGAAGAAGCTGGAGACCCTCGGGCTGGATGCTTACATCGAAACCAAGGTGGGGCAGGGCTACATGGCGACGGAAGAGGCCGGCTCATTATGATCGGTAAATACATACGGGAGCGGCTAAGCTGGATTTTGCTCGTGCTGTTCCTCCAAGGGCTGCTGTTGTTTGTCGCTTATTTGGACAATACGATCCCGTTTCTGCCGATGGTGTATATCGCGTTTTTATCGCTGTTGATATTCACGGGCTTCCTTCTGGTCCGTTATACCAAAGAAACGAAGTTCTATAAGACTCTCGATTCCTGGGAGGATACCTATGATCTTTCCTCCATCGCTCCCCCGGAGAGCCCGTTCGAAACGATCGCGCTGGACCGGCTGACGCTGCAAACCGAGCGGTTCAAAAAGGAATCCTCGCAGCACCTTGTCGAGCTGGAAAGGGAGAAGGACGACCTCCTTTCCTGGATCCACGAAGTGAAAACGCCGCTGACCACCCTGCAGTTGATCATCGACCGGATGGATGACGAAGCGCTCAAATCCCAGCTGATGTACGAGTGGCTGCGCATTCATCTTTTGCTGGATCAGCAGCTCCACCAGAAGCGGATTCCTTTTATGAAAAATGACGTGTATATCGAGCGGACCACCTTGGAAGCCGTCATTCACAAGGAAATCAAAGCGCTCAGATCCTGGTGCCTGCAAAAAGGGATCGGCTTCGATGTGTCCCTCGCGGCGGAGGAAGTGCTGACGGACGAGAAGTGGCTGGGCTTTATCCTCAGGCAGCTTCTGACGAACGCCGTGAAATACAGCAGCGCTTCTTCCGACATCGTGATTGAAAGCGAGGAAGAGGAGGGGCGGGTCCGGCTGCGGATTCGCGATCACGGCCGCGGGATTGATCCGAAGGACATGCCGCGTATTTTTGATAAGGGCTTTACGTCGACGACGATGCACAAGGACACCGCTGCAACCGGTATGGGACTCTATTTGGCGAAAAAGTCCGCGGAAGCGTTGTCCATCCGGATTGAAGTGGAGTCCAGACAGGGAGAGGGAGCCACCTTCTCGCTCGTTTTTCCGAAGAGCAATGAATTCGTAAGTTTGAGTCAGCTGTAGCGAGGCATGTGACAACATTGTCACATGCTTTTCTGCTTTGTTCGTCGAATCGAAGGAAAGAGCCGGGCCTCTCGCTTATGATTAGAGCATGAACTGAAGGAGTGGTGGAAATGGCAATTTTGGAAGCCAGTAAAATTTATAAAAGCTACGGAAATAAATTCAATAAGCAGGAAGTGCTGAAAGGCATCGATTTAAGCGTGGAGAAGGGCGAGTTCGTCAGCATTATGGGCGCCTCGGGATCGGGGAAAACCACCCTGCTGAACGTGTTGTCTTCGATCGACAAGGTCAGCCTCGGCAGCATCAAAATCGAAGGCAAAGAATTCACAGGCCTGAAAGAAAAGGATTTGGCCGAATTCCGAAAACATCATCTGGGTTTTATATTTCAGGAGTACAATCTGCTCGACACGTTGACCGTAAAGGAAAACGTACTCCTTCCATTATCGATCAAACAAGTCTCCCGGAAGGAAGCGGACCATAAATTCCGCGAGGTGGCCACGGAGCTGGGGATTTACGAACTGAAAGACAAGTATCCGAACGAGATCTCCGGCGGTCAAAAACAGCGGACTTCGGCGGCGCGGGCCTTTATTCACGAGCCTAGCATTATTTTCGCGGACGAACCGACGGGAGCACTGGACTCCAAATCAGCCTCCGATCTGCTGAACAAGCTGAGCGAGTTAAACCGCAAGATGGAGGCCACGATCATCATGGTGACCCATGATCCGGTGGCGGCGAGCTATTGCGGCCGGGTTGTTTTTATCAAGGACGGACAAATCTATACGCAGCTCAATAAAGGTGAGGAAACGCGGCAAGCCTTCTTCAACGACATTATGAAGACGCAGGGCGTATTGGGCGGTGTTCAGGGATGAACATCAACTACCTGATTTTTCGCAATTTAAAGAAAAACCTGAAAAACTACTATTTGTACGTATTCGCCTTAATTTTCAGCGTGGCTTTATATTTCGCGTTCGTTACGCTGCAGTATGATCCGGCCATGGAGGAGATTAAAGGCTCCGTTAAAGGCGCGGCCGGACTTGCCGCCGCCTCGGTTCTTCTCGTCGTGATCGTCGCCGTATTCTTGCTCTATGCGAACAATATTTTTATCAAGCGGCGGGGGAAAGAAATCGGCTTGTTCCAGTTGATCGGCTTGACGAAAGGAAAAATATTCCGCATCCTGAGCAGCGAAAATTTGATTCTCTATTTCGGTTCGATGTTGATCGGTATTTTCCTCGGCTTTGCCTCTTCCAGGCTGTTATTGATGATTCTGTTCAAGATCATCGGCGTGGATGCCCAAGCGTCGCTGAATTTTTCGGTACAAGCTTTAGTGCAGACTGTCATTGTCTTCGCGGCGATCTATTTGTTGATTATGCTGATGAATTATTTGTTTATCAGACGGCAGAGCATACTTTCCTTGTTCCGTGTCGTTTCCACGACCGAAAATACGGTCCGCAGAATGACATTATCGCAAGTGATCATCGGTTTTTTGGGAATTTCGCTTATTTTGTTCGGCTATTATGTGTCCACTAAGCTGTTTAGTGGCGCTTATGACCAGATGAACAAGTTATTTATGGCGATGCTTCTGATCCTGGGCTCGGTGATTGTGGGAACTTATCTCTTCTATAAAGGATCGGTAAGCTTTGTTTTCAACCTGATCCGCAAAAGCAAAGGCGGTTATTTGTCGCTCAATGAAGTGCTCTCGCTCTCGTCCATCATGTTCCGGATGAAATCGAACGCTCTGCTGCTCACAATTATCACAACGGTGTCCGCATTGGCCATCGGGTTGTTGTCGCTCAGCTATATCTCCTACTATTCGGCGGAAGAGTCGTCCAGGCAAACGGCGCCGAATCATTTTACGCTGTTGGAGGAAAAGGATATAACGGCGTTTACCGCGGCTCTGCAGAAAGAAGGCATCGATTACACGGTGATTCGCCGGGATGTGATTGTGATGGATGCCGATGTTTCCCGGTTAGTCGGGGTTAGCGTGGCGGAAGGGTCAAACGGGATCATGTCTTTGCCCATCGTCGATGAGAAATCGGTCGCAGGGGCGGAGCTTTTGCCCGGAGAAGCCTTGTTAACCGGCTCCAGCGATGCCATGAAGCAGTTTATGGGAATCCAGTCCACGGGGGATTTGGAGCTGAAGGGACGGACGCAATCGTTTCCTTTGCATGTCAAGGGATTGAATAAAGAATCGGTGGTTTCTTTGTATTTTTCCAAGGGGGTTCCGACGCTCGTCGTGAACCATACGGTGTTCGAGCGGCTGGACAAAGAGAAGGTGCCGGACCTGCAAAGAATGCCCAGCGTATACATGGGAATCGATATCACCGATCAAAGCAGGCTGGAACAGGCGAATGATCTCTACAATGAGTTGAGGGTTGACGAAAAAAATGGCTATATTTCCCGATTGAACAGCATTGCCGATCAAAAAAGCAGCATGGGGCTCATCATGTTTATCGTGGCTTTTCTCGGTCTAACTTTCCTCATTACCTCCGGCTGCATTTTGTATTTCAAGCAAATGGGGGAGGGCGAAGAGGAGAAGCCGAGTTATACGATCTTGCGCAAACTCGGGTTTACGCAAGGCAATCTGCTGCGCGGTATTAAGATCAAGCAGATATTCAGCTTCGGCATTCCGCTCGTGGTTGGGCTATCGCACAGTTATTTTGCCGTCCAATCCGGCTGGTTCTTCTTCGGAACCGAACTATGGACGCCGATGTTCCTGGTCATGCTCCTCTATACATTGCTTTACAGCATCTTCGGCATTTTGTCGGTGCTGTTCTATAAGCGGGTAATTAAGGAGTCGTTGTAAGGAATTGCGTAAAATATGTGACCGCTAAATGGAAAAAGGAGATCTCAAAGCTATGGAAACCATTTTTTCAATCCTGAAATCGATTATTTTGGGGATCGTGGAGGGAGTTACCGAATTCCTGCCGGTCTCTTCCACGGGCCATCTGGTCATCTTTGAAAACTTGCTGGGCTTCAAAGGGACGACCCCGTCTTATGTGGAGATGTATACGTACGTTATTCAACTGGGAGCGATATTGGCGGTCATCGTCCTGTATTGGGGCAAAATCAAGGATACGCTGGTCAATTTCTTCCCGCAGAAGGTCGGTTTTGAAAAGTCGGGATTCCGCTTTTGGCTGATGCTGGCGATCGCCTGTATTCCGGGAGGCGTGTTCGGCGTCCTGCTGAACGACTGGTCGGATGAGCATCTGTTTACGCCATTTATCGTGGCGTTCACACTGTTTTTCGGCGGGCTGTGGATGCTTTACGCGGAGAAAAAATTCCGCAACAACGGGCTGGGCGGCGGAGGCGACGAGTTGAACGTCACGGTCAAACAAGCGCTGATCATCGGCGCTTTCCAATGCCTCGCCATTATTCCGGGCATGTCGCGCTCGGCTTCGACCATCATCGGCGGCTGGGTAGCGGGCTTGACCACGGTGGCGGCGGCGGAGTTTTCGTTCTTCCTGGCGATTCCGGTCATGGTGGGAATGAGTTTCCTGAAAATCATGAAGATCGGTGGATTTTCATCGATGACTTCGACCGAACTGATTTCGCTCGGCGTCGGCTTTGTCGTTTCGTTTCTCGTCGCGCTCGCCGTCATCAGCAAGTTTATTTCGTATCTGCAAAAGAAACCGATGAAGGTATTCGTATACTACCGGATGATTTTTGCGATTATCGTCCTGATCGCCGGGCTGGCCGGCTTGTTCCACTAAACGAATCCGTGAGACTATAACGGAAATTCCACCTTCTTAGACATGTTGTGTCCGGCATATAGCTATGAAAAAGATAATAGCGGGGTGGGAATGGTGAAGGCGGCAACAGCGGATGGGGAGTTTCGCGTTTATGTGATGGAAGCGTCGGCGGTCCGGGATTTTATCCTGATCGAATTCGGTCTAGGCACTTTGTTTTACAAAGCTTGGCTGCTTCTAATGCATAACGCTTTTCTGGCCGGAACAGGGAGTTGGCTGACAACGGAGATGGTGAAAAGGGTATATAAACGGCTGATATAATAAAGAGGAGATTTTGGCCAAAAAATAGGAAGCTTCGACGGCGATGTCGAAGCTTCCTTGTTTTTAGAGAAGAAACAATTAGGACTTTATGCCATTAGCAGGGATAAGCTCCAACGAATAGAATTTCCCCTTTTTATTGATTTTGCCGAGAAGCGTAGGGGCGCCTTTCTTGGTAAACGTATATTCATTGTTCTTAATGGTGACGCTATACCCCTTCAGATTCAAACCAAACAGGCTGGACGCTTTCGTCTTGACCGCCGCGATCGCCTGGTTCTTGGAGAGCTTCGGTTTGGCGAAGGACCGCGCAAAGTCCTTGTCATCGGCCCAATCCTTGCCGAATTCATTGACAACAGCCCAGGTTTTCCCTGTTTTCGCCCCGATCACAACCCGATTCAGGTCATTGTCGTCACGATAAATCCACGTAAACTCTTTTTCCCCTTGTTTATACTTGACCGCGTATTCAAAGGCGATCGTCTTTGTGATCCCCAGGGATTTTAGTGCCCGGTTCGCCTGGTTCGTGAATTTCGAATTAGCGCTGCTGATCGGGGTTGAAATCTTTGCCGTGATTTGGTTGTTACGATCCAGATCGATTTCCAGGCTCTGGTTAGTCCCCCAGATCACCCAATAATTGCGGGGTTCGTTGTCCTGGTATGGGAAGTAAACCCGCCATAACGCCTCGGGCTTGAAGACATTTCCGGTATCGAAAGTTTTCAAAAAAGAGGAGACGCCGGTCTGTAACGCGGGGTCCAGAACTTGCTTCAGCCCCTCCGCTTTGTAGTAAATGGTGGTGGATTCAACCCGTCCTTTTGTCGGGTTATATTGCTGAATAAACTCCGCATCCGATTTACCGGTCAAGGTCCCGTTGATTTGCCACATTGATTCGATGTTCTTATCGACACCCGTGAACTGAATTTGTTGTCCCGGTGCGACTTTGTTTAGAGCACTCGTTAGCCGCAAAGTGACGTCTTGATCCAGCTCAACGGCCGAAATGCTCTGCTGATAATCGGTCCCGGTCGGAGTTTCGGCGGCATATAAGGGGGCGCTAGAGAGCAGAAGAGAGGTAATTGTGGTGGTAAGTGCGATGGTTCTCCATTTTTTTTGCATGTGTAATATCCTCCTGTACTAACAATAAAAATCTCACAAAGCAATAAACGTTCAAACTATGGAAAAAGTTGCATAGACAAAAAGATCCATTATTCATTGGGCTCAACGCCCTAAAAAATATTATTGTTAGGTCTATGGTCCTTGTGTTAATGTGGTAGTATTACCAATTGACTAGCAAGGAGAGGCAGCATGAAGAAATTTAATATGATTCTAAGTATTATAATGGCGATGATGATCTCCTTTCTGGCCGGGGTTTATGCGGCTCCAGCCCTTCAGAAGAACGGGTTCGGGCCGCCGGCCGTGGAGGGAGCAACGGTTAACGCGGCGGATGCCAACGGAAAAGGCGACAAGAACACAGAGGCGAAGCAAACCGGAACAAATGCGGGGGTATCCGATCCGGATTCCGGTTCGACGGAGGGCGATCAAAACCCGACCGACGCCGCGCAAGAGAAAGGCAAATCCGCCACAGTGGTAACCGGGGGAGAGATCGGGGAGCCGATTACGTTCAATTACAGCATCAACAGTGCCGATGGCGTCAAGCTGACGTGGGAAGGGGATAACCTGACGGGGAAAACCATCAATTACTACACCGCCGAAATCAGCACATTCAACCCTGTGGGCGATCCGTCTCACGATCAAATGACGGGTGACAGCACATTTAAGCTGAAATACGTGGGTCCGGTAAAACCCGGCGATAAGATGCTGTTATTCGATCTGTTTACATATCAGGGCGCCTTACATACGATTCGAATCGACAAATTTATTCTGGAATACGATGACGGTACGACGGAAACGATCGACTACGGTTACGAAACCAGCGACAGCAGCGGACTATAAAACGCGAGCCTCATTAAGGATTAAATCCTTAATGAGGCTCGCTTTTTTAGTTATTAACCGGGAGGAGGCCTGCGTCTCTTTTGAAAGAAAAGGGTAAATGTATTACCGAATGGTTCACCGGAAACAGGTGTTCGTGATCCAAGTAAAGGAGGGCGAGTTCGTTGAGCAAAATCATCTTTGTATCCAACCGATTGCCTGTTACCGTAAAAAAACAGGAAACCGGGTTGATTTATAACGAGAGCATCGGGGGTCTGGCCACCGGCTTGAAGAGTTACCATCAGCAAGGAGGCAGCCTTTGGGCAGGCTGGCCGGGGATCGCAAGCGATGCGCTTGTGGAGGAAGATCGGCAGACGATCGGGAAAGAGCTGCGGAAGAAGTACCAGTGTCTACCGGTCTTTTTGTCGGAGCGGGAGATCGATCAGTACTATCACGGCTTTTGTAACGAAACGATTTGGCCTTTATTTCACTATTTCACGGGCCATACGCAGTACAGTCAGGAAACCTGGGAGGCTTATAAACGGGTTAATGAAAAATTTTTTGAAGCTCTTATCCCGGTCATAGGGGACCAAGATACGATTTGGATCCACGATTACCAACTCATGCTGCTGCCTCAAATGATTCGGGAGAAGTATCCGGAAGCCCGGATCGGCTTTTTCCTGCATATTCCGTTCCCGTCTTTTGAAATATTCAGACTCTTGATCTGGCGGGAGGAGATATTGCAGGGTCTGCTGGGCGCGAATCTGATCGGTTTCCACACCTATGACTATGTACGCCATTTTGTCAGCAGTGTGCGGCGGATCTTGGGCATCGAGCATAATCTTTACAAATTAAATTGCGAAACCCATACCGTTCGAGTCGACGCGTTTCCGATGGGGATCGATTATGATTATTTCAATAAGCATCGCACCGAGCAGGTTTCGGCAGAATTGGAGGCGTTCATCGAAAGCACCCAGGAGATCCGAAATATCGTCTCGATCGACCGGCTGGATTACACAAAGGGAATCCCGGATCGTATCCGCGCCTTTAAACGGTTTCTGGAGGATTATCCCGAATATCACGAGCGGGTCCGCTTGAACCTGATCGTGGCTCCTTCGCGGGTTGAAGTGGAAACGTACGACCGCCTTAAACGGGAAATCGAAACGCTGGTCAGCGAAGTGAACGGGCGGTTTGGCACCGTAAATTGGATGCCCGTCTGGTTCTTCTTCCGCACCTTCAGCCAGGAGGATCTGATCGCGTTCTATCGCCACAGCGACGTCTTGCTGGTGACCCCACTGCGGGACGGAATGAACCTGGTCGCCAAGGAGTACATCGCCGCGCGACATGACTTTAAAGGTATGCTCGTCATGAGCGAGACCGCCGGCGCCGCCAGTGAGCTGGGGGAAGCCGTCATCGTGAACGCCAATGACCACGGGGCCATCGCCAGAGGGATCAAGGCCGCCTTGGATATGCCGGAAGCGGAGATCATGGAACGGAACCGGCGGATGCACCACCGCATTTCGCGATACCATGTGCGTTTTTGGGCGGACGAGTTTATCCATGCGCTTAGCAGCGCGGAGCAAGATGCGAAGCCGAGCAAGCCCCTACTCCAACTGACGGGGGATTCTCCCTTGGAAGAAGCTTACCAAAGTGCCGAGCATCGTCTGCTGTTCCTCGACTACGACGGCACGTTAGTCGGCTTTAAAGCGACGCCGGATCAAGCGAAACCGGATGAAGAATTGAAACGCCTGTTGACCGAATTAAGCAAAGATACGGCAAATAAAGTAGTCATCATTACAGGCAGAGACCGGCATATCATAGAAAAGTGGCTCGGGGATCTGAATGTCTATATCATCGCCTCGCACGGCCTGTGGTTCCGGAAGCCGGGTGATTCCTGGGTGAAGACGATCAATGTGGACGATGCGTGGAAAGAACCGATTCGCCACATTCTTGAGATGTATACCGACCGGATGCCGGGATCCTTGATCGAGGAGAAGGATTACTCGCTTGCTTGGCATTATCGGCAGTGCGAACCGGATACGATCGCGCAGAAACGGGACGAACTCCGGGAGGCGCTGATTTCCATTACGCAATCGATGAGCCTCGGTGTTCTTGAAGGGAACAAGGTGCTGGAAGTTAAGGATGCCAGAGTGAACAAAGGACACGGCGTGCATCTTTTGACCCGAAACGACAAGTATGATTTCATTCTCGGCGTGGGGGACGATCATACGGATGAGGATTTGTTTGCGGCCCTGCCCGAGGAGGCTTACTCCATCAAAATCGGATCCGGGAATACGCATGCCGCTTATCGTCTGAAGTCCCCTAAAGAGATGCGCGTATTGCTCCGGAAAATGGTGGAGTACAGTAATTATAGACATTTTGTATAGGAGGAAGAGAGATGAAGATCCGTAAAGCCATTATTCCAGCAGCCGGGATGGGAACGCGATTTTTGCCCGCCACCAAAGCCATGCCCAAAGAAATGCTGCCGATCGTCGATAAGCCGACCATTCAATATATTGTGGAAGAAGCGGTCGCCTCGGGGATTGAGGACATTATCATCGTAACCGGAAAGAGCAAACGGGCGATCGAGGATCATTTCGACAACTCCTTTGAGCTGGAATACAACTTGGCGGAAAAGAAAAAATGGGAGCTGCTGAACCAGGTTCGGCGTTCCTCGGAAATGGCGGATATTCATTATATCCGTCAGGGGGAGCCGCGCGGTTTGGGTCATGCGATCTGGTGCGCCCGCAAATTCGTGGGCAACGAACCGTTCGCCGTGATGCTGGGCGATGATATTGTGGAGTCGGATATACCTTGTCTGAAGCAAATGCTGGACATTTACGAACAATATGAAACTTCGATCGTGGGGGTTCAACCGGTTCCTTGGGAACAGGTTTCCCGGTACGGTCTGGTCGACGGGGAGCAACTCTCCGAACGCGTATTCAAGGCGCGGCGATTCGTGGAAAAGCCTAAACGGGAAGAAGCTCCGTCCAATTTGGCGATTCTGGGACGCTATATCCTGACGCCCGAAATATTTGATATTTTGGGAGAACTCCCCGCGGGAGTTGGCGGCGAAATCCAATTGACCGACGCTTTGGCAAAGCTTGGCGCCGAGCAGGATCTAATCGCCTACCACTTTGACGGCAACCGTCACGATGTGGGTGAAAAATTCGGTTTTATCCAAACCACGATCCACTATGCCCTTAAAAATGAGGAGCTCAGGGAGGATTTGATGAACTATCTGAAAGAGATAGTGAATCCAGTTCCGCAATAAATTTATTTAAAATTTTAGATTCATCTGTCGAATAATTGGGTATAAACCAGAGAGTGAGTCGTTTAAACGAATAAAACATAACCAGGAGAGCTAAGCTCAAATCTCGATTTGGCTTGGCTCATCCCTGTTTATAATTTGAGCTGATAAGCAAAAGGAGAGCGTCTGATGCAGGTTCAAAGGGTCGATCATCATGAGCTGTTCGAACAAATTTATACACAGGCACCCATTGGGATTGCGCTTGCTTCTCCTGAAGGGCAATGGACGAAAGCGAATCCCGCTTTCTGTCAAATGCTTGGGTATACGAGCGAAGAACTTCTGACGAGGACTTATCAGGACATTACCCATCCTGACGATTTGGCGGGCGACTTTGATTATGTTTGCGGATTGCTGGAAGGGAAATCCAAAGGATATCAATATGAAAAGCGTTATGTCCGGAAGGATGGTCAGACTCTCTGGATCTCCTTGCACGTCGCCCTCGTTCGGGATGAACCGACGAACGAACCGCTTTATTTTATTTGCCATGTCGTTAATATTTCCGACCGCAAGGCCATCGAGCAGAAGATGGCTTACAAGGAAGAAATTTTTAATCTGATCTCAACCCACGCCCAAGAGATCATCTACATCGCCTCTACGGATGGCAAGTGCCAATTCTGTTCGCCTTCCGTCCAACAACTGCTCGGAATATCGCCGGATGACGTTTTAGGGAAGACCAATTTCGAATTTTTTCATCCTCAGGATCTGGAACGGATCAAGCATATCAATTTCACGAACGGCAGCCTTCTCCGGCTTAGATTGCGCCACAAAGACGGACATTACCTCTGGATTGAAACGACCTGTAAAATGATTGGCGAGGCCGGACAAAACCAAAAAATTCTGGCGATCGGCCGCGACATTTCGGAACGGAAAAAGCATGAAGAAATCAGCGCGGAGGCCGAACGGATCGCTTCCATCGGCAGTTGGGAATGGGATATCCTCAACGACTACATTTCGTGTTCCGATCAAATTTTCGAAATCTTCGAACTTGAGCGCAGCCGGGGGCCATTGCGATCGGGCGATATTTTCAAATTCATCGACCCGGCCGACGGTAAGCGGCTCAGGGAACATATCGAATGGGCTATAAAAGGGGAACCACTGGATTTCGAATACCGTTATGTAAACGCGGATGGTAACGAGAAACACTTGCATTTACGCGGAATTATGTCGTTTGACGAAGACGACCGGCCCATTCGGATCAACGGGACTTTACAGGACATAACGGAACGGAAGCTGGTTGAATTTAAACTCCAGGAATCCGTTGAACGTTATACATCGCTCAAGAAATACAACCATGATGCGATCATTTCTTTCAATATGAAGGGGAACATCATGAACGCCAACCCCGTCGCGATCGAGATGACCGGATGCCCGGTGTCTGAAATGGCAGGGACCCCGATCGCCCGCTTTATCGGTGAGGATAACTATCGGCATATCGAGCAAGGGCAATATGAACTGGCGGAAAAGGAAATCGATAAAATCCTGCATGTGGGCGGACATGAAACGGAAGTGCTGGCCACGTTGGCCCCGATTATCATCAATAACAAAAATGTCGGCTTCTACCTGATTGCCAAGGATATCACCGAACAGAAAAAGCTTCTCATCGCGAAGGAGACCGCCGAGCGCATGAGTCAGGCCAAAAGTGAATTTTTGGCGATGATGAGCCACGAAATCCGTACGCCTATGAACGGAGTCATCGGTATGACCGACTTGCTTTTGGAGACCGAAGGGCTCAGCGGCGAACAGAAGGAGTATATTGAAATTATCAAGAAGAGCGGAGAATCGCTGCTTGCCATCATTAACGATATCCTCGATTTTTCCAAGATCGAATCCGGGAAGACGGACCTCATTGACGGTCCATTTGATCTGAAGTCCGTGGTGCACGAAACCATCGATATGGTAAAGCCGGGGATTCGCGAAAAAAAGCTGAAAGTCGGCTTAACGCTGGATGACAAAATTCCGACTCCCCTGTTCGGGGATGCTTACCGGTTGAAACAGGTTTTGACGAATGTGATCGGAAACGCCGTAAAGTTCACTTCGGAAGGGCGTATTGACATCGACGTCCGTCTGGAAGAGGTTAAGGAGTTTGACGCCTGCTTCCGATTCAGGGTGAAGGATACGGGAATCGGCATTCCTGTGGAAAAACGGGAACATCTGTTTCAACCATTCTATCAGTTGGATAATTTTATGACCCGGAAACCGCAAGGGACGGGGCTGGGGCTTGCCATCAGCAAAAAATTGGTCCAATTGATGCACGGGGACATCTGGATTGAAGAGAACAAGGAACCGGGAACGACCTTTGTATTTACAGTCTGGCTCAAAACCAAGACTTCCGAGGAAATCAGTATCTATCAACACGAGTATGAGAGGGCGCGAACCGATTCATTACGAATCCTGATCGCTGAGGATAACGAAGTGAATCAATTGGTTCTCCGGAAAATGATCGAGAAAAAAGGCCACCATGTCGACAATGTGGTTAACGGCAAGGACGCGGTGGAGGCCGTAAAGCGCGCCCATTACGATATTGTATTTATGGATGTCCATATGCCTAAGCTCAATGGATTTGAGGCGACAAGGCAGATCAAGGAAACACTGCCGGAGAACGAATGCCCCTTTATCGTGGCTGTCACCGCGAATGCTTTAAGAGGGGATAAAGAGAGATGTCTGGAAGCGGGAATGGATGCGTATGTAAGCAAACCGATCCGAAGTGAATCGGTGCTGCCCCTGATCGAGGATTTCAATAACAGGAAAAAAGCGAGTAGTTGGCGATAAGCGATAAGCGAGAAGTGAAAAGCACATCCGACTCGAAGTTTGAAGCGGATGTGCTTTGTTGTTTTTAGAATTGCTTATAAATCGGAGAATTTGGTGGTTTTTTGAAAAAGACTTGAATCGTAGCAAATTCTTAGTACAATGGTTTTATGATTACTCAAAAATCACTGAATAATGAGCAAAGAGTCAAAATGTTTCAAGCACTAGCTGATGAAACAAGATTAGAAATCATACGAGTTCTATACGCCAACAGGAAGGAGATGAATTGCGGAGAAGTTGGGGACATTTGCAATACTTCCAAGTCGAATACTTCGTATCATTTGCGGACTTTAAGGGAGGCGAAATTGATTAAAGTGCGAAAGGAAGCCCAAACGAAGTATACAAGTATCGACATGGAGACCTTTGACTCTTACTTGCCGGGATTTCTTGATACGTTGTAGAAAAGAAATCCTTTTTTTTCTTCATTAGTTCAAAAGTTTTTTTACAACAAAACTAGGAACGATAGGAGAAGATGAATCACATGATTAAGTTAACAATCTTACTTTTTCTCATCATGTTTGTTATCGGTACGGATACATTTTTGATTTCTCCGCTCATCCCCACTCTTCAGAAATTGTTTGATATCCCGACTGAATATGCCGGTTGGATGGTCGGGGCCTATGCGCTGGGATATGCCATATTCGCTCTGTTAGCCGGACCGCTTTCCGATGGATGGAATCGTAAAAAAGTAATGTTTTTAGGTATGGTTTGTTTCTCGGTGTCAACCATTTTATGTGGCTTTGCGACAGGATTTTGGACGATGTTTTTATTCCGTTTTTTAGCCGGAGTCAGCGCAGCATTCACAGCGCCGCAAGTCTGGGCTTCTATTCCCGCACTGTTCCCTGCGGCAAAGACCGCCAAAGTATCAGGAATCGTAATGGCAGGCCTGGCTGCTTCCCAAGCGTTCGGCATACCGATTGGAGGACTGCTTGCTGTAAACCACTGGTCTTATCCTTTTTTTACAATCGGTGCATGCTCGTTGTTGGTGGCTATTTTTATCCTGTATGCTTTGCCCGAAATGAAACCGAAACAAGACCCAAGAACCAGGCTTCCGATATTTAAAAGATACGTCCCGCTATTGACAAGCCGCATCGCGAGAAGATCTTTTCTGGCTCATTTCTTATTTCAATGTGGATTTTTTGCTGCCTTTTCTTTCATTGGAAGATGGATGACGGACCGCTTTCACCTTTCGGTTGATCAAGTGGGGTACGTCATGTTTTTTCTTGGCCTAGGGAATATAGTGGGAAGCTTTAGCGGTCCATATGTGATCAAAATATTGAATCGTTTCAATACGATGGTTGTGAGCATTCTCGTCTCTATTGCATGTTTTATTGCTTTATCTCACCTTCCATCGGTTGCGTTATTCGAAGGGGTATACTTTTTCATATTCGCAACCATGGGCATCGTATTTCCGCTCATTATGGGAATGCTGAATTCACTAGATCCGACAATTCGTGGCACGATCTCTAGCTTGGCCAACTCGATAATGTACGCCGCGACAGCGCTCGGCTCTTGGTTCGCCGGCTTGGTTTATGCGACATTTAACGGTTTTTCTGCCGTAGGTATATTTGCGGCTATATGCTTTGCCGGTTCCTTGTGCTCATTTATAGCAAGTGGCATTTTGACTAATCACGTTAAAACAAAAAAAGATTATGCATCATAAATGCATAGAAGAAGTTCGAATGATGGATATTCTAAATCTTCCCAAATTCAACATCCTAAGTATTCGTGAGCATGAATATGATTTTCTAATACAAGTGGTGACGAACTCTCCACCTTTAGCTTGCCCCCATTGTGGATGTCAAGCGAACCTCTACAAGCACGGTAACAGGGAACATGTTTGTTTGGACTTACCTATTCACGGTAAGCGTGTAGAACTTCTCGTAAAGCGTCAGAGGTATCGTTGTCGTGTTTGCACTCAAACCTTTTGGGAACGCTTGGACCACACCATTGACGAAAGGCGGAACTGTACAAAACGATTGTTGTCCTACGTGGAGAAGCAGAGCCTTAAACGTACATTCGTCAGTATTGCA
The DNA here is from genome assembly GCF_008084145.1 of Paenibacillus faecis. Taxonomy (GTDB): domain Bacteria; phylum Bacillota; class Bacilli; order Paenibacillales; family Paenibacillaceae; genus Fontibacillus; species Fontibacillus faecis. Next base: position 31,261 of record NZ_VSDO01000006.1, read on the forward strand.
GAAGACGTAGGGCTTAACGAAAAGACGATCCGAAACATCTTTCGCGATTACATTAACTACCTCGAGGAAACATTTCGGTTTGTGACACCCAATTGGCTTGGCATAGAGAAAATTCATATTATCAAGCCTCGTTGTGTATTAACCAACATTGAAGGACGAACATTACTGGACATTCTGCCTAATCGCAATAAGGAAACGGTTGTTGAATTTCTCTCAAGCCTTCCGAACAAAGGGCGAATACAGTATTTCACGATGGATATGTGGAAACCGTATAAAGACGCTGTGAAGGCTGTATTTCCAAAAGCTACTATAATCGTCGATAAGTTCCATGTTGTCCGTTTGGCGAACCAAGTGTTAGAGAACATACATAAACAGCTAAGAGAGGATTTATCGGCAACGGAGCGGCGTGGGCTCATGCACGATCGACTTATCCTTCTGAAACGCCATAATGAGCTTACAGAGACGGATAAAATAACACTTGATCTATGGACGAAGAATTACCCCATTCTCGGTATTGCGTATAGCTTGAAGGAATCGTTCTTCGATATTTGGGATGGCGATTCAAGACAAATGGCATTCATTAAATATAACGATTGGAAAGCCAAAATACCGAAGGAACTCCAATCCGCTTTTGTGCCTCTTATAGAAGCCATGATGAATTGGGAGGAGGAGATATTCGCTTACTTCGACCACCGTATTGCTAACGATTATACGGAGTCTCTGAACAGCCTTTTCCGTGTTATTAACCGTTTGGGTAGGGGCTATTCATTCGAGGCTCTGCGAGCCAATATTATCTTTACAGAGGCGCTTGCGGAGGATTGTAAGCCTAAATATCAAAAGCGACCGCTTCGTGGTACTAAGATTTCCACCTTGATTGAGAAGTTGGAGAAGGGTGAATTATAAACCCTTTTCCGCAATAATTACCGAATACCCGAAAGTTTCTAAAGGGAACATCCTGTGCGGTTCCTTAAAATAAACGCCCGCTCATGGCAATCCAGCGGGCGCTATACGAGCTTTACAAAGTCTGTTTATGCGGACTGATCACCGATGCTGCCGGTACAAGTTTGGTTTGCTCCATTGCCGGATCAGCCCCAGTTCCTCCTCATTCAGCTCCGGGATGTCCGCGGCGGCGAGGTTCTGCAGCAACTGCTCGCGGGAGCTCGCCCCCGGAACCGCGGTCGCTACGGCGGGCTGGGAGAGGGTGAAGCGAATCGCCAACTGCGTCAAATTCCGGCCCGGTGTCTCCAGTTGCTTCAGCCGGGAGCGCAGCTCCTGCAGTTCGGACAACTCATAGTCCGGCACGCCCTTGACGGGTTCCCGACCCGCAGCCAAAGCTCCGCTCGCCAGCGGGCCTCTCGCGATCGCGCTGATCCCTTTTTCGCGCAGGAGAGGAAGAACGGTCTCTTCGGCCCTGCGATCGACGATGCTGATCGGGTTCATAACACTGACGATGGAAGAGCGCGATACATATTCCCGAATGACGTTGGGACGAATGGAGGAAATGCCATATTCCCGGATCAGGCCTTCCTGTTTGAGTTGTTCGAACGCTTCGATCGTATCGTCGATCGGGTCGTCGATCGTCCCACCATGCAGCTGATACAAGTCGATATAGTCCGTCCCAAGTCTGCGAAGACTGTCCTTGACCGCGGATAAAATATACGCTTTGGAGGGATCCCAAACCCAGCCTTCCTGTCCGGGAATGCGGCGGTTTCCCGCCTTGGTGGCGAGGATCACCCGATCGCGGCGCCCCCGGATCGCTTTGCCGACCAGTTCTTCGTTCCGGCCGCTGTCATATAAATCGGAGGTGTCAAGCAGGTTGACCCCCCGGTCCAAAGCTTCATGAATCAGCGATACCGCTTTGCCTTCGTCCGTTCCCAAGGACATGCAGCCAAGGCCGATCTCGCTAACGATCAAATCGGAATTCCCCAGTTGATTTTTCTTCATTCTGACCTCTCTCCTTTAGTCCCAGAGTATGAGTTTCTAGGGTCTATCATATCTTTAAGCCGAGAGAGAAGTAAAGGAATTGATGGGCTAGCCACTATACGGATATAGAAGTGTAGGCACTTATTATGTTCAGAAAGGGGAGGTAGTTGGTTGGAAGACGATTTGCTCTATAAAAATGCAATGAAACGGATTATTGAACTTGTAGAGGAGTATTCCAGATTAGTGATGAAGTTGAAGATGAGAACCGCTACGAAAGGGAATAGGTTTTGGATCGATTTAGAGAGTCGGCAAACGGGCTGATAGCGTGTATGAGACCGACCGCCGATCAAATGTCCTTAAAATACGTAGCAAAAGTGTAGTTTATAAGCGTTACACTCTAACTAACCCAACCATGGTATCATAACCTATTCCTCCATAGCCGTTCCTTCGGGAGCGGCAATTTTTATGAGATATAGTCGAGAAATATTCAATATATTTTTTTTCGGATACTCCACTTCTTATGAATGAATAACGGCAGTGTTGATTAAGTCGCTCCATAAGCGGCTTTTTCTTTTCAGTTTGATTAACCGGAGGGGAGTGAGGTGATCACACCTCGACTCGCATCTTGGGTGGTTATTGCATAAAATAGGCAATAAACCCAAAAGAGGAGTGTATCGGGGATGTATTACTACCAATATTACCCTGACAGAGTTTGTGTGATGTACTACCCTTATTATCATTATCCTGTTAATACAGGTTATTTTTATTATCCTGTAAATTTAACCGCTGATTGTGATTGTGAAGGTGTGCCCACTGAAGAAGGGGACGTTAATGATTTGTATAATAAGTGGAGAGAATGTGAAGCTAATCCTAAACCTGGGCAAATTTGCATTCAATTGTGCTACGATCCTCAAGTGGAAGCGGGTCCAACTAGCTGTTGTTGGGAATTGTATTGTTCTTATAGACGGGCGAGGGAGGCATGGTACAAAAATTGGATTCAAGGAACTATATCAACCCCTTAATAACCTGATGTTGTTTGAATGGCTCCTGGCGAGCGCCTCATCGAAGAGGAGCGTAAGCACCCGTATAGGGTGCTTTTTCTCTTGTGCATATGGCTAAACAGGAGGTGTTTCGCACACCTTTTCGGATACAAGCTGAAGTATATAAAAGGGCAGAAGGGGCAGCGTTAATACACAGCCCTTTTTTTGTTTGCACCGCATATAAAAAACTATTCAACTCAAAAGGGACCAACCGCGATCTCCTAGCCCCCATTTATGGTGATAATTATCGCTCTACAAAAGGACATATATTAAGAGTGATAGGTAACTATCCTAACACTACTACAGACGAAGGCATAAGATAAGGATATTCAGGAGGATGGGATAGAAAATTACCGTCTTGGGAAGGGAGTTTGGTAAAATACATGGTCAAGAATAATCTTCAAAAACGAGCGAGGATAACCCAATCATACACTTTAGTTACAATTCCTGTTCCTTCAGCTCCAGCAGGCGTTACATTGCCCAGTACAATGAGGTTTGGAATTGACAACAGATTTTCAACTGCTCAAAGATATAGAATTCAAATAATGATTTCGGGAGTTCTTGCTTTTTGGAATACGCACTATACTCAGAGATCATCGGGTGCAAGATCGAGTTTTCAAATCTGTGCAAACAAATATGCTAGATTCAATCTTAGTCCTGTTTGGTTTACTGGGAGAATAGCAAATGGGGCAGGAGCAGCGAATGTGATGATGGGTGGGTTAACCCAACAAATAGTAGCCAACGGATTTAACCGAGCTCCAAGAGCTCTTATAAGGTATCAGGTGCCGAGTTCGACAATACCAAATTTCACTGTAAAAGCCGTTAATGGTACTAGACCAGACACCGTCTCTTTGAGTGTTACAATTAATCCAAGAGTATTAAATCGAACAGATCTTCCCAATCAGACTCTTTTTGGATCTTTATTTCATGCATGGCTTCACCGACAAGGTTACAGGCATCCAACCGGAGTCTATACTTCCTACATGGCAGGCGAAGCAGCTATGTGCGTAATGAGGAATAATGCTAATAAGAGTCCAAATGTGCCAGACAGCATTTATACAACTTTTTTAGACTAATGAAAAACGAATTGATTCTGCAGTCCGAGCGGGCGAGGAAAACCGCAACGGAATGATGAAGATAAGGGAAAACGTGGTCATCCTTTGACCATGTTATAATCTAAAATTAAGTTGGCTCAGGAAAATTTTCCTGAGCCTAATTGTGTATTGAAAAAGAAGCGTGTAACGTTACAAACGAAACAGGCTTAAACTCTTGTAAAATAAAGCCTTTCATTTCAAGAAGCAAAGAACGCCTTTATTGTTGCTCAGGACTCAAGCGCATCGGAAAACCTTTATGACATGTTCCGGCTTTATTATGACTACATTCCCGAGCAAATTAAACCAATGCGCAAGCGGAATAACAGCCGACGTCTCACGTTTGAAAATCCAGCCTTGAAGGACAGTGAGCGCAAAAAGAGCCCGCCCTTAAATCAAAGATCACGGTTCAATCGGCAGAAAATAAAGTATTGGCTCGTTCTGAGACCATTCATTATCTACACGCCTCAGAATTGGCATTCTGGCCGGAGAATCGCAAGAAAAAGCACCTGGGATCCTTGTTTGCTGCTCTTTCTAAAGAAGCCGGTACGGTCGGTATTATTGGATCCACGGCAAACGGGTCTAGTTGATGCTCTAATTGAAGGCTCCGTGAAGGAGTAGGGAAAATCAATGATGCTAACTTAATCGGAGAAATGAAGACGTTTGTTCGTAACAGGGCAGGCAAGCCGCAAGCAATGGGCAAGGGAACGGTCGGCGGAGTATACGCGGCTGGGTCAGGTATTTCTATGAAGCGGACATGAAACGAATTCTGCAAAGCTGGAACGAGTGGCTAAGAAGACGCCTTCGCATGTACATCTGGAAGCAGTGGAAGAAACCGTGGACAAAGGTACAAAACCTACGGAAGCTGGGGATACCGGAGTGGCAGGCCTACCAATAGCAACCGAGAGGTTGCGCTGAACCTACAGTAGTCAGCAGTAAGTACGAGACGCCGGAAAGCGGAAGGGCGTAAGCCGAAAGGAGAGAGGAAACCGATTCGTTCGAGTGAAGAGCAAAGACAGTCAAAAATCCCGGAAGGGAGCTGCCAGCAAAGAGAAATGGTGAAGCCGTCAGGGTATGCTGAAGCACCGAGCTATCCACCGGCACATATCGCCCTTCCTCTCGCGAAGCAAAGAACGACTTGCTAGAGCGAATGTTCGAAGGAGAGAACCTCAGGCTCGCCTATAACCGAGTGGTGCAAAGCGGAGGGATCCTGGATCCCGGCACGTTTCTCCTTGTAGTTATCGCATGAAAATCCGAATAGGGGGAAGGCTAACAAGGCGAATTAACATAAGGAGGTTGCTGATCATGCCGTATAATCCGACGACCGACGAAACCGACGGAGACCCCAACACAATTTACGAGGACACAAGCCCGCATACGAAAACCGGGTTTATGCCCGAGCAGGATGACATCACGACCTACCCTTCCGATCAAGTCAGGGACAGGAACGACAAGTCTGCGGGTAAGAATAACCGCTCTTAATCCGACCGCTCCAACTTTGAAGTCCATAACGGCAGGCCGCCCCACCAGGGACGGCCAAATTTGCATTTTACTGGATGTAATCTAGTTTTATTCGGATAATATAACATATTATGTATGTAAAATTCGATCAGAAAACGATTTCCCTCTTGAAAATGTTTTCAATATTGAGAATAATGGAGAGAGGTTATAGATAAAAAAAGGGCTGGTCCCGGGGAAATACATAGGGATAGGTAGTCCGAAAACAGAGCAGATAACTAGATGTGGAGGGAATAAGTTGAACACAGAGAAACTGGGCATTACATTAAAGGGCTTTGCGGAATTCAGCAGGAAGGTAGCCGCGGACGGCGCGGTGCTTTTGAAAAATGACGATCAAGTTCTTCCGGTTCAAAAGGGCGAAAGCGTTTCGATTTTTGGGAGAATTCAAGTGAATTACTATCGCAGCGGTACGGGATCGGGCGGCAGTGTGAATGTGCCTTACACGACCAATCTATTGGACGGCCTGCGCGGCAAGAAGGACATTTCCGTCAATGAGGAGCTGGCCGCGGTCTATGAGAAATGGATTGAAGAAAACCCGTTCGATAACGGCGGCGGGGGTTGGGCGGCGGAACCTTGGTTTCAGAAGGAAATGCCTTTGACCGACGAACTCGTTGCCGGAGCCAGACGGAAATCGGACAAGGCCATTATTGTCATCGGACGGACCGCCGGGGAGGATCAGGATAACGCCAACGAACCGGGAAGCTATCAATTGACGGCGCAGGAAAAAGAAATGCTGAAGGCGGTTACCGCTCATTTTGAGAAGACTGTCGTAGTATTGAACGTATCGAATATCATCGACATGAGCTGGCTTGACGACTCGGACTATGTCAACCCGATTTCTTCCGTCATTTACGCTTGGCATGGCGGGATGGAAGGGGGCAACGCAATTGCGGACGTGCTTGTGGGCGAGGTGACCCCCAGCGGGAAGCTGACCGATACGATCGCCTATTCCATCGACGATTACCCGTCCACCCGCAATTACGGCAATGAATTTAAAAATCTGTACGAAGAGGACATTTACGTAGGTTACCGGTATTTTGAAACCTTCTGCCCGGACCGCGTTCAGTTTGAGTTCGGCTATGGTTTGTCGTACACGGAATTTCAAATCGAACCGGAAGCGGCGAAGCGGGTTGAGCGGGAAGGCGAGACCTTCCTTGAAATCGGGGTAACGGTAAAAAATACAGGAACGGTTTATGCGGGGAAAGAGGTCGTCCAAGTTTATGCGGAGGCCCCGCAGGGCAAGCTTGGCAAGCCGGCTCGCGTGCTGGTCGCGTTCGGGAAAACCAAACTGCTGCAGCCGGGTGAATCGCAGCGGCTGACCCTCGGTTTTCCGGTCAGCACCATGGCTTCTTATGATGACGGCGGTGTGACAGGACATCCTTCCGCGTATGTCCTTGAGGAAGGAACTTATGTCATCTATACCGGAAACAGCGTCAAGAAGCTGTCCCCTGTTTCTGTGGACGGTCAGCAGGGTTACACGCTAGACCGGCTTCAAGTCGTGGAGCAGTTGGAAGAAGCTCTGGCCCCTACCGAGAGCTACCGGCGCATGAAGCCGGGTGTCAGAAAGGCGGACGGTTCTTACGAACTCGTTTATGAAGAGGTGCCGAAACGAAAAATTTCTTTGGCGGACCGCATTCAAAACAACCTGCCCAAAACGCTTGAGCAAACCGGGAACCGCGGTTACAAATTAAGGGATGTGTATGACGGTAAGGTCAGCATGGAAGCGTTTATCGCCCAGCTCTCGGATCATGATTTGGCCACGATTGTAAGAGGCGAGGGGATGAGCAGCCCGCTGGTGACCCCGGGCACCGCTTCCGCCTTCGGCGGCGTAAGCGACGCTTTGTTTAACTACGGCATTCCGGTAGGTTGTACGGCCGATGGCCCGTCCGGCATCCGGATGGACAGCGGTTTGAAAGCCACCCAGGTCTCGATTGGAACTTTGCTGGCCGCGACGTGGGACGTGGACCTGGTGGAAGAGCTGTATGTTATGGAAGGCCAGGAACTGGTCAGCAACGACATTGATACGCTGCTCGGGCCGGGGCTGAATATCCGGCGCAGTCCGCTGAACGGGCGGAATTTCGAGTATTTCTCCGAGGACCCGCTGGTCACCGGGCTGTTTGCCACCGCCTGCACGCGGGGGATCAAGAAGGGCGGCTCGAACGCTACGCTGAAGCATTTTGCCTGCAACAACCAGGAGAAGCACCGCAGCAAAGTGGATGCGGTCGTGTCCGAACGGGCGCTTCGCGAGATCTACCTGAAAGGTTTTGAAATCGCGGTAAAACAGGGCGGCGCCAACTCCGTCATGACCGCTTACAACCCGGTCAACGGGCATTGGTCGGCGTCGAACTACGATTTGAACACCACCATTTTGCGTAAGGAATGGGGCTTCAAAGGCATCGTGATGACGGATTGGTGGGCCATAATGAATGACACGGTAAACGGCGGACCGGCCGATCGGAAGTACACTAACTGGATGGTTCGGGCACAAAACGATCTGTATATGGTGGTCAGCAATTATGGCGCCGAAATCAACGCTTGGGACGACAATACGATCGAATCCTTGGAGAACGGAACGCTTACCCGGGGGGAACTGCAGCGCTGTGCCATCAATATTTGCGAGTTCCTGATGCAGGCGCCGGTCTTCTTCCGGAAGCAAGAGATCGTGGAAACCGTCCATGCCTTCAAAGCCAATCCATCGCTTACCGGCGAAGGGGCACAATCGTTGGCTCAAAATACGCAGGTCAAGCCCGCGGCGGCCGGTTCGACAGTATTCCGGGCGGAGCAAACCGGCGAATACCGGATTATCGTGAACGTGATGTCGCCGGAATCCAATTTGGCACAGAGCGCCTGCAATGTCCTGCTGAACGGCGAGCTGATGACGACCGTACAAACGAACGGGACGGAAGGGAACTGGGTGAGACAGAAACTGGTGAAAGTCCAGTTGGAAGCCGGAGTTTACGAGATGACTCTCGAGTTCATCAAACCCGGCATTCAAATCGATTGGATAGAATTTAAGCCGGTACAGGTGTAATATTGATTGATCGGGTAAGGAGAACCGTCGTCGCCGTGAACACGCGGCGGGTTCTCCTTTTTTTGGTTCAGACCAAGTTCGCAAAAAATATCAAAACGTACATATCGGTTTCAATTAAATTAATTGCTGTGCCCTGGAGGAGAAAAGCGTGAATGTTGGTCGGAACAGGGCAGTACAAGCATTAAAGTCATATTGCCGTACTTAGAAAGGAGATTTCATGAGGATTTTTTTGGCGGATGACCACCCGCTTTTTCGCAGCGGGGTTCGGAATTTAATTCATAGCACCGGACAGCTTGAGGGGGTCGGCGAGGCGTCGAATGGGGAGGAGGCGGTTCATCTCGCTCTGGAGGAAGCCGCCTCGTATCTCTAAAATCACCAGAAATGCCTGCAGATTTGCAACTTTTTTTGAATTCCCTCGAGAATCGGCCTAAATACCTGCAGATTTGCATCTTTTTCGAGTGGAAGAGTTGGAAGTGCGCTAGGCCCTCTTGGTAGCGGTCCCTGACTGTCTATTAAGTTAGAAAATACCACAGTTTTTTATAATCTTGTCTGTGTCAAGCAACGAGGCTTCCGCTATGCCAACCTGATTTAGCCGCATAAAGGACTGGACCGCACGATAACCTACCGCATATCCGGCGAACGGCGATAAGCCTACCGGCGCGTATCCTTGTTCTTTGGCCAGACGGTCACCGAACATATAGCTGCTTACCTCGGCAAACCCCTTTATATCCAGGGCCCCTTTCACCACTTCAATCGAATATGCCAAGTCTTCTTCATCAAAAGAAGTCACCCAGGGCCCTAAGTGGTCCGCTCCATACAATTCTTTGGCGAAAGATTCGGCCAGCCCCTCAATAATTAAATAATCGCCCACCGTGACATTTCCGTGATCCCAGTCAAAATAGGAGAACCGAAGATTATGATGAAACTCGTGGGCGATGACCGCCGGCAACCTCGGGATATTGTACTCATTCGGATAGACGGCTATATGAATGAACCCCGGTATTCCGCCAAAGCCGCAGTAGCCTTTTTGCAACTCAAGTGTTAAGGGATCGGCAATATACAGCCCGAATTTTAAATCGTCGGCACTAATCTTCAGATCGTGCTGGCGAATAAATGCTCCGCAATCATTTAAAGCACGAGCCGCCGTTTGCAGCGCCTGTATCTCCTTCAATGTCCGCAAGGCGGCAACTCCGGTTTCGGTTTCATTTACATCAAGGTAACCGAGCATACGGGAGGCCATCATCACATCGTAACCCTGCGGCTGCTTGGCCAGCAAAGGAATGTTTATCGCACTCCACATCCGCTCGAAAGGCTTCATCATGGTATAGCGAAAGTAGTCTTCCCGTTCTCCCTGCAAGGAGAACAGCATTTCATATTGTTCAATCGTGTTCTCTATGATGATATTCATTGGATATCGCCCACCTTACCAATCGTCTTCTGTCAGACTCACTATAAAGCATGACGCAGCGGCAAGGTCAAATCTCAATTTCTTGATTTTGATTACAGAATTTCAAATTCAAATATTTAAAAATTGCAGAATACGCCTGATGCTCCATCACCATCGGCTATATGCGCGTTAGTCGGAATTCGGCGCCCCGCAATTTCAGCCACCCGCAGCAATAGCGGCCTTTTGGGCTGTTATTTCGGTTCATTCACCCATTCAGGGATAATAGCGGTCAAAAGGCCTTATTTCCTGTCGTGTGGCACTAGCGTTGCATTAGCCCGAAGGATCTAATGGCTGTAATCGCCTCTCTTTGAAGCCGGGCGGGTGGATAAGTGCCATTTGCGGCCTTATTTTGTCGAATTCGTCCCTTCGGTGAGAAATAGCGGTCTTTTGGGGCCTTATTTTAAGGAAAAGCGGGCTATAACCTGATTTTTGAACCCGCATCCGTGAAATAAGGCCCTTTTTGGCCGCTATTATTCCCGAAAATGCAAATCGGGCCAAAATAACGGCCCAAAAGGCCGTTATTCGATGGGAGGCAAGAGAAGCAGCGGGTACCAGCCCCCGTTTCCCACGCTGCCGCTAAAATCGGCGAATAAGTCTAATATAGGCTGGCAAGGTTAGCACCCATGTTAGTAGGGTCTCCCGAGGAAAGATAAGGTGTTCGGCTTGGAACGGCAGGAATCTGAATTCGTGTTTGTGGGTTCGCTAATTTTGTTCTGTACCCAACATTGCCGGGTAGAGGTATGTCCTCAAGCAGGCCAAAGTCCTCATACCCTTGCTTGAGATAGAAGTCCGGTGCCTGGAAATCGGGCGTATCCAGATGGATCAGTTTAGCGCCGGAATTTATGAAACTATGCAAATCTCCTTTGGTTTTGATGTGGGGTCTGCAGCATCCATAGGCAGATCCCGATCCGTAAAAAGAATGTCGACCTCTTCAAGCCGCCCGATTCGAAAGGGGAAATTCACGTTCATTTTCGAATGATCCGCCAGCATGACCACGTTTCGCGCTCTGGCGATCATTTTCTGCTTGATCAGCGCATCCTCCAAATGGACCCCGGTAATTTCTCCTTCATCGATCCCGCACGCCCCGGTAAAAAACCAATCCGCCCGATATTGTTCCAAGGCGTCAAGCGCAGCCGATCCGTATACATACTGATCCCGCGAATGGAGTCGTCCCCCCAGAAGGATCAGTTCCACCTTCGGTGAATGGCTGAAGGCTTGAGCGATATGGAGGGAATGGGTCACGATCGTCAAGACCCGGTCAACGATAAATTCGGCCATACAAGCTACCGAAGTGGACGAATCCATGAACAGCAGATCCCCGTCTTTCGGCAGAGAGGAGGCCGCTTTCGCCAATTTCCGTTTAAGGTCTCCGCTTTCTTCCTTCCGCTGCGCATAAGTTTGAATCGTGGAAGAGACGGCGCCCCCTCGGGTTCTGGTGATCCGGCCTTGCTGCTCCAGCTTGACCAGATCACGTCTTGCCGTGTCCCTCGATACTTGAAACGTGTCGCAGATATTTTGCACGGTCACTAATGCCATCGTTTTGGTCATGTCTTCAATGAGGGACAATCGGGTTTCCTGGTCCATCGGTATCGCTCCTTGTTAGGCCTCTAATTTAAAGGTCAGCTTGTAATTTCGACCCGATTGTTCTCGGGATCCAGCACGACGCTTTCATAGCACCCGTCCCCGGTCCACCGGGGCTCGCCGATCACGGCGTATCCGTCATTTTTCAAACGCGCGGTCAATGCGTCAACCTGCTCCACGCCGCCGACCGAGACGGCCATATGGATAAAGCCCAGAGCCTGAAAATCCACGGTGTTCTGATGCGGATCCTTCACGTCGGGTCTTTGCATCAATTCCAAACGGCAGCCGTCGTCGTAAGAAATAAAGTAGGACGAAAAGGAGGTACGGGGATTCACGTATTTCTCGTTGGCACGTCCGTTGAAATAGGTAAGGTAAAAGTCCTTCATTTTCTCCAAGTCCTCGCACCAAATGGCGATATGATCTATTCTCATTCAGTTTCACTCCTCACATAATATAAGTTATATCACTTAATATATAAGCAAAATAGCTTATTTGCAAGTGGGAGGGAGGAGGTAAGGATAAAACAGCCCCAGCCCCCCATGACGAGGCCATACCTATCTTACTTCCGCTTAGCAAGGAACAAAACGAAACCATTTCAGGTCAAACTGACTTCTCGGCAAAAAATAAAGGTAAGCACTTGCGAGCCTTGGATACGCTACAGCGCGAGTTGGGCGACTGATGGACGACCCGGACCTGGATTCCGTTAGGACCTTTTTGAATATAGGGGGTGATGTCCAGTTCAAACGTGGAGTAGCCGTATTTCCATACGCCGGCAAGTTGACAGTTGACATACAGCGAGAGCGAGGAATCCATATAGACCCCTTCAAATCGCAGGGCACGAAGAGCTTGCTGGGGTATTGAGAGACAATGGAGGGTATGGCTAGATTCTTGATGTGAATGAAATGGGGCGCGGGCTGCGAAGGGAACCCTTTGCGGCCCGCGTCTTGTCGCGTTTCCGCGAGGTCGTTTCCATAGGTTGGGAATTTTGATATACTGGGTGTGATCTGCAACTAAAATGAAGCAGGTGAAACTATGAAATCGGTTACAGTCTATGACATCGCGAAAGAAGCCAATGTCTCCGTCGCAACCGTTTCCCGGGTGCTGAATAACACCGCGCCCGTCAAAAAGGAGACCCGGGAGCGCGTCAAGGAATTGATCGACAAATATCAGTTTCAGCCCAACGCACTCGCCAGAAGTCTGATCAAAAAAGAAACGGGCATGATCGGCATTATTCTGCCGGACATTACGAATCCTTTTTTCCCGGAGGTGTTGTCGGGGTTCGACCAGGAAGCGAGGAAAAAAGGATATACGTACTTCCTCTGCGACACGGTGTCGGCCAACGCGGACGATGCCGAGCAGTATGTCAGGGAGTCGCAGTACCTAAACGTGCTGGCGGAGAAGCAAGTGGACGGCATCGTTATGCTGGGGGGCCGAATTGATCTGGCCAAGCCGGGCAAAGAACTGGTCGAAGAAGTGGTCGATGTGGGGAAGAGGCTCCCTGTTCTGCTGATCAACGGCCGAATCCCCGGGGCGGGCCTTCCCGCCGTCGCAAGCGATGAGCGGTTTGGTGCCGAGCTGGCGACCACGCATCTGATTGAGCTCGGCCACCGCAAAATCGCCCTTGTCGGCGGATATCGGCACATGAGCAACACGGTGCAGCGCACGGCGGGGTTTACCAAAACGATGGAGCGGTACGGGCTGGAGGTTCGAAAGGAGTGGCTGCTCCACGACGGATTTTCGGTAGACAGCGGAACCGCATTTATGGACCGGCTGCTCCGGCTTCCGGATCGCCCGACCGCCGTGTTTTGCTTGAACGATTTGGTGGCGATCGGAGTCCTTAAAGCCGCCGTCAAAGCCGGTTTGAAGGTGCCGCAGGACATGTCGATTATCGGATACGACGACATCCCGTTTGCGTCGTACAGTATCCCGGAATTAACGACCGTATCGCTGCGGGCTCATGATCTTGGACGCACGGCGGCGGAAATTCTGCATAAGATGATTACCAAAAGCAAGGTGCCCAAAACCACCCTGATCAAGCCCGAACTGGTCATCCGGGAATCTACGGGCGCCCCCGCGCCACATTGAACTTTCGGACGGGGGCGTTTACGAACAAATTCCAGGATTGACAACCGTGATGGGCTAAGCTAAAATATCGATGAAAACCCTTACATTTATCTACTAATCATACTCCTCTTCGCACCAATTCGTACGTCATCCTTTTTATTCTTCATTCAAGAATTCCAAGTATTTTCTTCCAAATCAGGTTTGTCGTCCAGTTTGCGAGGGTATCCCTGACTTCTCCGAGGTATGAAACCCATTTCATTAAGTTTTACCGACCTTCTTAGGTTTCATTTTTATCATTTTCGAATAGCCGCATGCTGCTTACTGTCATGATTAACAGTCCATTATTTATGAATACGCCAATATGAAACGGGTTTCATGAAATGGGTTTCATATAGAGTTACGCAGTCTGTTCATTTCCGCTTTGTGAGGAGTGATGTTGATTGAGTTCTCATGTTCATGCAGAGTCGGTTGTTCGCCTAACCCCTGAATCCGTCGATATCGACGGCGAAAGCGTCATTTTATTATGTGCTTCGCTCTTCTATTTTCGGATTCCGCGGGAATTGTGGAAGGAACGAATGCTGCAGCTCAAGGCGATGGGGTATAACTGCATCGACGTTTATTTTCCCTGGAATTATCATGAACCCCGGGAAGGAGAATGGGACTTTACCGGGATACGCGACGCGGAGGCGTTTTTGCGTATCGCCGCAGAATGCGGACTATGGGTCGTTGCGAGACCCGGTCCCTATATTTGTTCCGAATGGGACGGAGGGGCTCTGCCGGCCTACCTGCTGGCGAAGGAACCGGAGATAAAGCTGAGGGAGTACGATCCCGGCTTTTTGGAGCAGGTTGCCAAATGGTACGGCGTCATCTTGCCGATCCTTCGCCGCCATCAGGCGGGGGAAGGCGGAAGCGTCATCTTGGTTCAACTCGATAACGAACTTGATTTCTACGGATGCGGCGACCCCGAAGCCTACATGTCGGCGCTCCGCGATATGGCCGTGGCTCATGGCATCAAAGTTCCGCTGATCGCCTGCGCCGGACAGGGGGGGATTGTCCAGGCCACGGGGCTGGCGCAGGGAGTGATCCCGACCTGCAATTTCTATCCCGATGATCGCGATCCCGAGTTTGAGGCCAAGGTGCTGCATTACCGCGCGGCACTTTCCGACCTCGGGCTCCCGTTAATGGTGACGGAGACGAACCGGAACCATTATCTGCTCCGCAGGCTGTTGTCGGCCGGGGCGAAACTGCTGGGTCCGTACCTGCAAGTATCGGGCACGAACTTCGGGTTTACGAACGCCACCAATAACTGGGGCAGACCGCTCGCCTTCCTGGCTTCGGATTATGATTTCGGGGGGATGATTTCTCCCGAAGGGCATATCCGGAGAGAAGGCTACGAAGGCAGACTGCTTGCCAGATTGCTTCAGTCTTATGGTCCAGCTCTGGCGGCAGCGGCGGTAGGTCCGCATCGGCTCTGGAGCGGAGAGGGGGATATGAGGGAAGTCTTCGGTCCGTTCGGGCTTCGGTTAAAAGGAGGCGGCAGTCTGCTTTTCTTGTCCAATGGAGCGGAGGAAGCCAGATCTTTCGCACTGCGGGCCCAAGACGGGCGAAGCATTCCGACCGCGGGAACGTTGACCCTCACCTCGCGCGGGTCCTTAATCTTGCCTGTCGATGTCCCCCTTTCGCTTTGGGGCGTTGACGGCAAAGTGATTTACGCAACGGCCGAGCTTTATTGGGCGAAACCGCAGGACGGGGGGACGGTTTTGGCCTTCCATCAGGCGGCGGATGGCGGGGAGATTGCGCTGGATCTTTGCGACGTCGTAGAGTTTGAAGCAAACGCGGCGGCGGTGATCCTTGAGAACGACAGATTCATGATCCAAAGAACCGGCGCCGAAACGGCCTGTATTCGCTTCCGCTTGAAGGGAGGGCGGCAGCTTACGGTCGTCATCAGCGACCGTTTGAAAGCGCTTTATGCCGAAAGTGTCTCGCTAAACGGGGAATTGACCGTTACTGAACCGGATTTCCGTGAAGAACGGCTTCATGACAAAGGTGCGGGCGTGAGCTGGAAAAGATCTTTGGCAAAACAAGGTGAGCCGGCCGTTCAAGCTCAAGCTGTTGGCGAAACGCACGACAGCAGGCTTGAACCATTGGAACGACTCGGCGTCTATCGCGGTTTTGCCTGGTATGAAGCCAAAGCCGCCATCCCGGAAGGGAAAGAAGCGGCGGGCGTGCTTGTAAGCAAAGCCGGGGATGTTTTGTCGCTTTACGCCTCGGGCCGGTATGCCGGAACTTTCACACCCGGCGGAGGGACCGTCTATGCCCCCCTGGAGAATGCGAGAGCGGAACCGGATCGAGGCGGGCTCCCGATCCGCGTCAGGGTGGAAATTTGGGGGCACTCCAATTTCGACGATATCCGCCTCCCGGGGCTCCGGCTCCATTCGAAGAAGGGCCTGGAAAGTATCATCGCCGTCACGGGAATCCGCGACATCACCTCAAATTGGCGAATGTCTCCGGCAGCCGAGCATTCCGCTGGTGATGCGGCGGCCTTCCAGGCGGAGGAAGCTTGGCACCCGGTAGTCGGGTTCGGAGGCTGGTTGTCCGATGATCCGTATCCGGATGAAATTTACAGCAAAACTTTAACTACCTCGGCGGATGTCAACCGCTGGACTCTGCACTTTCAAAACTTGCGGGGGAAGGCCAGGCTGTTTGTGAACGGCATCGACGCCGGTTTGATCCATCCCTGCGATCCCTTCGTCGACGTTACCCCTCATGTGGTCCCCGGCGAAACGGTGCATCTGACCGTCCGTCTGCAACGCATGATGGGCCAATCCGCGGGACGGGTCATCTTGTATGAGGGAGTCTCCGCGGCCGATTACGTGATAAGAGCGGGGGAGGAACCGGAACTTCTCGCCAGCGCCGGGACGGAAGCCGCACAAGATTTGCAGGAGCCGATCCAACTGCCTATCGCCATGGATCCCGGCGCCGTGGGCTGGCTGCATGGCGTTGTAGGGAACTCCGCCGCCGGTAAAGGCTGGAGGGTGCATGTGGCCGGCACGGGGCTTAAGCTCACCGTGTTCTTGAACGAGACGATCGTCGGCCGCCTTTGGCTGCCGGGGGGCGCCGGCCGCCCGGTGATGACCGGGGGTAGCTCGGATTCGTTCTACCTCCCGGGGCCATGGCTTGATCGGAAGGAAGCGCGGCTTCTGATCTACCTGGAGGCGGTTGATCCGCAGGCATCCGGAAGACTGGAGGCGCTGGATTTTATACCCGTATAAGGAGGTTCGCTATGGAGACTGCTGCACAAGCCCGGAGCCGCAAACGTCAGCACTTGCATTCCGGCAGCCGGAGGAGACGGTTCTGGAACAACAAAACGCTCCTGCTGATGTGTCTGCCCGCGATTCTGTTCTTTATCGTATTCGCTTATTTGCCGATGCCCGGCCTGTATTTGGCTTTCATTAAGTACAACTACACGGACGGCATATTCAAGAGCCCGTTCGTCGGTTTCGATAATTTCAAGTTCCTGGTCATGACCGGCGATTTGTGGAGACTCACATTAAATACCGTCCTTTACAACCTGGCCTTCATTCTGCTCGGCAATGTGCTGCAAATCGTCGTCGCCGTCTTTTTAAATGAAATTCGTCTGAAGTGGTTCAAAAAGGTATCGCAAACGCTCATGTTTCTGCCTCACTTCATCTCGGCCGTTCTGATCGGGCTGATCGCTTACAATGTGCTGAGCTATGACTACGGATTGCTGAACTCGATTCTGACTTCGCTCGGGATGGAGCCCGTCAAAACCTACTCCAACGCCGGCATCTGGCCTTTCATTATTATCCTGACCTATTTGTGGCAGTCGACGGGGTACGGTTCCATCGTTTATTTCGCCGCGATTATGGGATTGGACAACGAGATTATCGAAGCTTCGGAGATCGATGGGGCCAACGCCTTTCAACGAATCCGCTACATCGTGCTTCCCTGGCTTAAACCGACGTTTATCATCCTGCTCCTGTTCTCTTTGGGCGGGATTCTCAGAGGCAACTTCGGGCTCTTTTTCAATCTGGTCGGAGCCAATAACACCGCGCTTTACGCGACGACGGACATCATAGAAACCTATGTGTTCCGCGCGCTGATGACCAACTTCAACTTCTCGATCGGCAGTGCGGTCAGTTTGTACCAGTCGGTCTTCGGATTTGCCGTAGTCCTTACGGCCAACTGGCTGGTCAAGAAATTTTCGCCCGACAATTCTCTCTTCTAGGAGGCGTTACGCATGGATGACCTCATCGAAACCCGAAGCGTCCGAACGGATTTCAGCGGAATCCTCGTGAAAATCGTCGGCTACGTATTTATCGGATTGTTTTCTCTGTGCTGTCTACTGCCATTCCTGCTCGTGCTGGGCACCTCGTTTACTTCCGAGGATGCGATCAAACGGTTCGGGTTTAATTTTTGGCCTCGGGAATTCAGCGCGTTTTCGTACAAAATCGTCTTCGAGAACCCGGATCTGATCATCGGCTCCTATCTGGTGACGATGGGTATTACGGTGGTCGGCACCGCCGTGGGACTGTTCCTCGTTGCCATGACCGGTTACGCGCTGCAGCGGCCGGATTTCGAGTACCGGAATAAAATTTCATTTTTTATCTATTTTACGACGTTGTTCACGGGGGGCCTTGTTCCGTTCTACCTGCTGGTCACGCAATACCTGCATCTGAAGGACAACTACCTGGCGGTTTTGCTTCCCGGCCTGATCAGCCCGTTTCTGATTATTATGATGAAAAGCTTCGTCCGCTCCATCCCGCACGCGATCACCGAATCCGCCAAAATCGACGGCGCCGGCGATTTCACGATTTTCATCAAGCTTATTCTGCCGATGACGACGCCGGCGCTGGCGACCATCGGTTTGTTCATCGCGCTGGGGTACTGGAACGAATGGTACAACTCGATGCTGTTTCTGTCGCCGGATATGAAATACCGGCCGCTGCAGTTGTTTCTCTATAACGTGATCACCAGCGCGGACTTTGTCCGGAACTCGGCGGCGGCCTCCAATGTGGAGCTGCGCGATGTGCCGCTGGAGTCTATGAAGATGGCGACCGCCATCGTTGCCACGGGCCCTGTCATTTTGTTCTACCCGTTCGTGCAGCGTTATTTTATAAAAGGAATTACGGTTGGGGCGGTAAAAGGCTGAATTTCATTACGAAGGAAAAGGGGAGGTCATGATCGATGAAGACGAAATGGGGAAAAGCTTCGATTGTGTTGCTGGTATCCGTCATGGTGTTTATTCTCTCCGCATGCGGCGGAAGCAACGAGGGCAAGGAGACGGGGAAATCCACCCCGGGAACGGCGCCCGGTTCCGGTCCGGACACCTCGAAGTTCGTCAAGATCAGCTATTTGGTGCTCGGCGATAAGCCGAAGAACGGACAGTTCGAAAAGGTGCTGGCGGAAGTCAACAAGTTCATGAAGGAAAAAATCAATGCCGAGCTCGAATGGAAGTGGATCGAATGGGCGGATTGGCAGACCAAATATAATCTGGCGCTGGCCTCCGGCGAGCCCATCGATCTGATTACGATCGGAACCGACTGGCTGGACACTTGGGGAAATGCGCAGCGCGGCGCTTTTATGAACCTCGATGAACTACTGCCCAAGTACGCGCCGGAAACGTGGAAGTCCATCCCCGAGGAAGACTGGAAGGAGAGCCGATACAACGGCAAAATCGTGCTGATCCCGGAAAACGACTACACGCAATGGGTAAACCACGGCTTCTTTTACCGCGGCGACTGGGCGAAGGAGGCCGGCCTAACGGAGCCGATCAAGGATTGGGAAGGCATCGAAACTTATCTGCAATATATCAAAGATCATAAACCCGGTGTGATCCCGTGGGATGCGGCTTCGGGGACGCAGACCTGGGGCGGATTTATCCAGTCGTATACCGATCAGTTGGAGCTGCCGATTTCAACCGGATTCCTGCCCGTCTTTACGGCAAAGTCCTATGATGAGAAATTTACGGTCACGAGTCCCGTGTTTGAGGACGTTTTTGTGAAATATGCAACGATGATGAAGAAATGGGCGGATCAAGGCTTTTGGCGCGAAGATGCGCTGAACAACAAAAACAACAACCGCGATGCCCTGAAGGCGGGCTTGTCCGGTTTGGACCAGCATCATACCCAAACGTTCTCGGGCCTGCGCGTGGAAATGGATAAATTACAACCGGGATCCGAGCTGCAGATGTTTCCGTTCTCCCGCACCCGCGGTACGAATTTGATGGAGCTGTCGATTACCCATGGCGGCACATCCGTCGGGGCCCATAGCAAAAACCCGGAGCGCGCCCTTATGGCTTACGATTTGATCCGCAATAACGAGGAGATCTACCATCTGATCAATTACGGGATCGAAGGGGTGCAGTACGAGGTGAAGGACGGCAAGCGCGTTCAGCCGGAAGGCTTCAAGGATGCCGAGCACGGGTACTATTCGGACTTCTGGGGTGGGCGTGTCGACAAATTTGAAATTCCGAGCGCGAACTCTTGGGATCAGATCGAAGAGACGCTGTATGCCGAATACGACAAAATTAAGAAGCCGTATGTGTACGGGCAATTCGTCTTTGACAAGACGCCGGTAGAAGCCGAGTTGACGGCGATCTCGCAGGTGACGGGCGAGCTGGGGCCGGCGATTGTCCTCGGCAAGGCGGGGGATCCGGCCCAGGCGGTGGAAGAATTCCGCGACAAGCTCAAACAGGCGGGCTACGATAAAGTGCTGGCGGAATTGCAAAAACAGCTCGACGCCTATAAAACCCAGCTGGGCGAATGAAAAGCGAATAAACCGACCATTACCGCTATCCCGGATTTACGGGATAGCGTTTTTGTTGCGGCTTTAGCCAGTTGAGTGCGTGAAACGTGCGAAACAAAAAACCACCCGCTATGCGGGTGGAAGGATTGAGGGTTTGACCACTAAGACCATTCCGATAAACTTGAGATGTTTAGGCTCAAGGAAAGGAATGGTCTTCCATGGCAACCAAGAGCTATAGCCTAGCTCACACAAAGTGGATGTGCAAATACCACATTGTATTCACCCCGAAGTATAGACGGAAAGAGATTATAATCAAGTGAGAAAAGATCTGATTGAAATCTTCAAACGCTTATGTAAGTACAAAGGTGTAGAGATCATAGAAGGTCATATGATGCCGGATCATGTACACATGTTGGTAGCGATCCCACCGAAGATTGCAGTCTCATCATTCATGGGATATCTAAAAGGAAAAAGTTCGCTAATGATCTTTGAGAAGCATGCCCAGCTCAAATATAAATACGGAAATCGAAAATTCTGGGCAGAAGGATATTATGTGAGTACGGTGGGTTTAAATGAAGCAACGGTAAGAAAGTACATTCGAGAACAAGAAGCACATGACCAAGCGGTAGAAAAGCTGAGTGTAAAAGAGTACGAAGATCCGTTCAGCAGCAACAGGAGCAAGAAGAAATAAACCAGTTTAACTGGTAAGTGAAAGTGACAAAAACACTGAGCCTGAACGGATTTGGGGTCAGGCTAGCGTCTTTAGGCGCAGTTTGGCAACAGGGGGTTATACCCCAAGAGCAAACCACCCGTTGGACGGGTGGATATGATTTAGTGATATGTCACATCCAAAGAGGCGCCTAGTGTGCTTCCAGGCTTCGAACTCCAAAAAGATGCAAATCTGCAGGTATTTCTGGCCGGTCCCCGCGGGAATTCTAAAAAAGATGCAAATCTGCAGGAATTTCCAGCGATTTTAGAGAAACGAGCCGGTTTCGTCGGAAATTCCTGCACATTTGCAGGTATTTAGAAATTTTGAGTCCAAACAGGAAAAAAGCATGCAGATATGCAGCAATTTTATGTCATCAAGGTTGTGTGAAGGGGTGCTAGTAATAATCGCGCCCCTTCAGAGGGAGGCAAAAGCGGTAACGGCATAGTAGCTTGAACGTAGTGAAAGCAAGCGCCTTTAGACGCGAGACACGGGTAGTTTTGATTTAAATTTTTCATTTTGTGAATCCCGCTACAAAATGAAGACGAATTTTCTTTTACCATTAGATTTGTGAATAAGCCAAGAAAGGGGAGACGATGAGGAAGCCAGGAAAGCTCGCGGTTTAGGAAAAAAACTGGCCAAGTGTTACTAGGCAGCATGCATCTAAGGGAGGTAAACATGAGGAAAGCGGCAAAACTTGCGGTATGCATCATCTTAACGGGAACCATCCTGGCACAAATGGTACATCCGGTTCATGCCCAGCTCGACGGGATCAAGGATCCTCCGGTCATGAATCGTTTATAAACAACCCTGAGGTTCCGCTCTTGCTACCGCCGATATCGGAAGGAAGCATATAAAGAAATATGCAGTTCACAAACCTCGCATGGGGCCCAGCCGGCCATGGCATTCTCGCTCCGCAACGATGGGTAGACGGGAAGTCTGGCGGGTAAACCATTAAAACCCCGGGCTAAAGCAACACATGCCGAAACGGCCGTAATGGTACTTCGCTTGTTGGAATACTCCGGTTTCATCGAGGTACCAAAACAACAGAAATAACACGCAAGCAGCCTCGGGTGCATTCGCACTCGGGGCTGTTTATTAAATTTTGGTGTGACAACACCTACTTTTTATACCGCGAATCGTTTGCACTTGGGAAAAAAGCCATTATGATGAAATATATAGCCCCTCAAAAATTTGTGGAGGATCATAAAGAAGAATTCGGACAAGTTCATAGAATTGAATGGAGTAAAAGGAGCCGTGGACGATGTATGGATCTGTATCAAAGAAAACGCTGGAACGAAAATCACAAACAATTAACGGGGATTCTGACAAAGGCTGCGGAGCATGAGAAGGCTGTCGAACTTTTTTAAATCAGCATGCCATGCTTCATTCCTCCAACATATCCCAGTCTGAATCTGAAACTCTAGAAGATGTCCTCCTGCAAAATTTGCCGTAAGCACAGTTCCGACGCTACCCCGCGGTTACCCCGGATACCCGTTTGGGGGAAAAAGACCTGGGCAGGCCTTGTGCTAATGCCGGCCACCCGGCACAATTTTGTCCATCTGAACAAGGCGATACGGATCAAGCGAAGGAAAAGTCAGTCAATCACGCCTTGACGTTGAGGCGTTTTAGATACTGGAATCAGAAAGGTTGAAGAGAGTGCCAACTTATAAGGGCTTTTACGCAAAATATACGGACAGATATGTAACGGTTTACCAAGCGTTTAATCATCTCATTGCGGACGAAATCATGGATAAAAAAACATTCGGTCCTTCTTTTAAGTTGGATAGAATGACATGGATCAAGCCATCATTTTTATGGATGATGCATAGATCCGGCTGGGGAAGCAAAAACGACCAAGAAAGAATATTGTCCATCGACCTTTCCAGAGAAGGATTTGATTATATTTTATCCAAGGCGGTATTAACCAAATATAAACCTAAGATTCATGGATCGTCCGCCGAATGGAAAGCCATGTTGAGTGAGTCTGATGTGGTATGCCAATGGGATCCCGATCGAGATATTTACGGAAACAAACTGGATCGAAGAGCAATTCAACTCGGATTAAGAGGAGAAGCGGTGCAGAAATATGTAAACGATTGGATACATACGATTAATGACATTACAGATATGGTTCACGATTGCAAACGACAAATTAGCCACGGTTCATTTAATAGTGATTTATTACCTGTGGAGAGGGAATACCATACAAACTGACAAGCTGCAATGGAAATGAAAGTTGATGAGCCCCGTCATCCAACGATAAAAAGAGCACCGCCGATGAAGAAGGAAACGTCCGGCCGTGCTCTTTTTCTATTCCCTTGTTTACATTCTCAAAGCGGCGGAAGCCATTTGGATGTCGTTGGCGAGCAGGTGCTCCAGGTTGTAGGAAGGATAGTAGCCGTTCGAGTACATGAAGTTAAACACTTTGGCATGAAGGGCTACGCCGGTATTCAGATGCCTCAGAAAGGTCTCGCGCAAGCTGGGGGTTGCCGTTTCCGTAATGGCGATCGCGTAGGTACGCACGGCCGTCTTGAAGAACCCGAGCAGGTTGGCCGCTTCAAAGGCCGTAGGATCCGGGAAGTGGCTGCGGTGCGCGGTTGGAGCCATAGGGTAAAACTTCAGCAGGTCCTTCAGATTTTGCTCCAGGACGCAGATTGTCTCTTCGTAAAGACAACGGAGGGTAGGATCTTGTATGGTCGGACATAGCTTTTTGAAGAGAACCAGATGCGACGATTGAAAGGCTACCAGTTCATGCAATTCCATCGTTTCATGCCAGGCCAAATGTTTGTGGGGCATGGGGTTTACGTTCACAATGTCACACTCCAAGTTTTTAGTTTGGAATATTCTATGCATTCGCCCAGAATTGGTGCGTGTATTAAATTTAAGTAACATATAAAATATTATGTAAACCAAAATAATCCGGTTATCCAAAATGACTTGGATTTGTCCGCTTTTCACTTTATCAGCAAACCTGATAGTTCCTATAAGATCATTCGAATTGACCATTCTTTCAACCTGTGATAATTTCAAGATAGTATAATTCTGATCATATTAGTAGGAATTGAATTTACGGAAGTTTTTGTGAGGTGGATCTATTGGAACTGCAGGTGACAAACAGCCCTTTTAATCAAGAGCAGGCGGAATTATTGAATCGATTGCTTCCTACGCTGAGCGAGCTTCAGCGGTTATGGCTTAGCGGATATCTTACGGCATTGCACGGCGGTGCCGCGACCGTCCCAGTCGGAACAGGGATACAACAAGCGGGAGGAGCGGCGGTGTCGGCTCAACCCGTTCCCGTCAAGGCGATCACCAAGGAGGTCACGGTCCTGTTTGGCTCCCAAACCGGAAACAGCAACGGACTGGCCAAAAAGCTGGCTAAACTGCTGCAAGAGCGCGGATTTTCGGTGCAGCTGACATCGATGGGCGATTTCAAACCGAATACGTTAAAAAAGATCGAAAATCTGTTCATCGTCGTGAGCACGCATGGAGATGGGGAGCCGCCGGACAGCGCCATCCCGTTTTATGAGTTTCTGCACAGCAAGAGAGCGCCGCAACTGGAAGGGACCCGCTACTCAGTGCTGGCTTTGGGCGATACGTCTTACGAATTCTTCTGCCAGACCGGCAAAGACTTTGATAAGCGGTTGGCCGAATTGGGCGCCAAGGCGATCGTGCCGCGCGTCGACTGCGATGTCGATTTCGAAGAACCGGCCTCGGCTTGGATGAGCCAGGTCGTTACCGCGTTGACCGACTCGGCCGCACAAGAAGTAGGGCCTCCGCAAACGGGTGCGGCCATCGGCTCCGCTCCTTCGCTCGCGGTCAGCGATGCCGAACCGGCGTATTCGCGCAGCCGTCCTTTCCAAGCCGAGGTGCTGGAAAACCTGAACCTGAACGGCCGCGGTTCCGAGCGGGAGACCCGCCACTTGGAAATTTCGCTGGAAGGTTCGAATCTCCGTTACGAACCCGGTGACAGCCTGGGCGTATATCCGCAAAACCATCCCCAGCTCGTGGATGAGCTGATCGAAGCGGCCGGCTGGAAGGCGGACGAAATCGTAACGCTTGGCAAAACGGGGGAGACCGCGCCGCTTCGCGAAGCGCTGCTGCGCCAATACGAAATCACGGTGTTAACGAAGCCGCTGGTCACGCAAATTGCCGAATTGAGCGGGAACACCGGATTGAAGGAACTGATTGAACCGGAACAAGCCGAGAAATTGAAGGCTTATCTTCAAGATAGAGATTTGCTGGATTTGATCCGGGATTTCGGCTTGAAGGGGATCTCCGCGGCCGAGCTCACCGGACTGCTGCGGAAAATTCCCCCGCGGCTGTACTCCATCGCGAGCAGCCAGAAAGCCGTGCCGGATGAAGTGCATATCACGGTCCGGGCGGTGCGCTATGAGGCGAACGGCCGCAACCGTTACGGAGTTTGCTCGGTTCAACTGGCGGAGCGTCTTGCGCCGGGCGATTCACTCCCCGTGTTCATTCAGCACAACCCGAATTTCAAGCTGCCGGAGAATCCGGAGACGCCGATTATCATGATCGGGCCGGGAACCGGGGTCGCTCCCTTCCGCGCCTTCCTGAGCGAACGCGAGGAGACGGGAGCTACCGGTAAAACCTGGCTGTTCTACGGCGATCAACGTTTCTCCACGGATTTTCTGTACCAGGTGGAATGGCAGCGCTGGTTGAAGGAGGGCGTTCTGACCCGGATGGATGTCGCTTTTTCCCGCGATAGCGAGCAAAAGGTGTATGTTCAGCACCGGATGCTCGAGAAGAGCCGGGAGCTGTATGCATGGCTTCAAGACGGCGCCGCGGTTTACATTTGCGGTGACGAGAAGAAGATGGCCCACGACGTGCATGCCGCACTGACGGCTATTTTGGAACGCGAGGGCGGATTGAGTCCTGAAGAGGCTTCGGAGTATCTGACCCGCATGCAGCAGCAAAAACGTTACCAGCGGGATGTTTATTAAGAAGCAAGTTCCCTAAGGACCCGCGAGAGGAGAGACTTGGAGCATGTCAGAAAATAATTTGATGTCGCCAAACAGTGCCCCGCACAGCGACGTGGAAGATATTAAAATCCGCAGCAACTACCTGAGGGGGAAATTGGCGGAAGTCCTGGAAGACCGCATTACGGCTTCGATTCCCGAAGACGAAAACCGCTTGATGAAATTTCACGGAAGCTATATGCAGGATGACCGGGACTTGCGGAATGAACGGAAAAAGCAGAAACTGGAGCCGGCTTATCAGTTCATGCTGCGCGTCCGCGCCCCGGGCGGTGTCGTCACGCCGGATCAATGGCTGATGATGGACCGGATCTCGCAAGCCTACGGCAACGGAACGATCCGGTTGACCACGCGGCAGTCTTTTCAGCTGCACGGCGTTTTAAAATGGAATATGAAGAAGACGATTCAGGAAGTGCATCAGTCGATGCTGACCACGCTGGCGGCTTGCGGCGACGTGAACCGGAACGTCATGTGTAACCCGAATCCGCACCAGTCGGAAATTCATGCGGAAGTCTATCAATGGGCATGCCGTTTAAGCGAGCATTTGGAGCCGCAAACCCGCGCGTACCATGAAATTTGGCTGGATGGGGAAAAGGTGGCGGAAAGTCCGGACGGCGTCGAACAAGAGCCGATTTACGGCAAGGTTTATTTGCCGCGGAAATTCAAAATCGGCTTGGCTGTCCCGCCTTCGAATGACGTGGACGTCTTTTCGCAGGACCTGGGCTTTATTGCGATTGTGGAAGACGGCAAGCTGGCCGGTTTCAATGTCGCCGTCGGCGGCGGTATGGGCATGACGCATGGCGACGTAAAGACTTACCCGCAAATCGCGCAGGTCATCGGCTTCTGCACGCCGGAGCAGGTGATTGAAGTCGCCGAGAAGACCGTGACCATACAGCGGGATTACGGCGATCGTTCGGTCCGGAAACACGCCCGGTTTAAATACACGATCGACGACCGCGGCATCGACTGGTTTATCGCGGAGCTGACCCGGCGGACGGGGTGGGAGCTGGAGCCCGCGAAGGCTTACTATTTCGAGAATCACGGCGACCGTTACGGCTGGGTAAAAGGCTCCGGCGGCAAATGGCATTTCACGCTGTTTATCGAGAACGGCCGGATCAAGGACGATCCCGATTATCCTTTAATGACGGGGCTGCGTGAAATCGCGAAGCTGCATACCGGGGATTTTCGTCTGACGGCCAATCAAAATTTGATCATTGCCAATGTGACCAGCGCCAAGAAAAAGAAGCTCGAAGAGCTGATCGGCAAATTCGGTCTCACGGATGGGGCGCGCTACACTTCACTGCGGCGGAATTCGATGGCTTGCGTGGCGCTGCCGACCTGCGGCCTTGCGATGGCGGAGTCCGAACGGTATTTGCCCACTCTGCTGGACAAAGTGGAGAAGCTGCTGGAAGAGAACGGCCTGCGCGAGGAAGAGATCGTAATCCGGATGACCGGCTGCCCGAACGGCTGCGCACGGCCGGCGCTGGCGGAGCTTTCTTTTATCGGCAAAGCGCCCGGAAAGTACAATATGTATCTCGGCGGCGGCTTTGCGGGCGAAAGGCTGAACAAGCTGTACAAGGAAAATATCGGGGAGACCGAAATTTTGGACTCCTTACAGGAATTATTTGCCCGTTACGCAAAAGAACGGCATGAAGGCGAGCATTTCGGCGATTTTACGATCCGTGCCGGGTACGTGAAAGAAGTTCGGGCGGGGCAGGATTTTCACGCGTAATTAATCATATTAATTAAATGGATATATACAGGACAGTCCTTATGTAGTGCGGGGCTGTCCTGTTTTGTTTAGGGCTTTAGCCAGTTGAGCTCGCGAAGCGTGCGAAAGAAAAAAACAGCTAATGGGATCGTGATCATAGGAGTGTTCAAGTTACTATGTATTACGAAGGCTAAAGGTGGCTTAATGGCTAATCGAAGTGGAATGTCACATAAAAAGAGGCGCCTAGAGTGCTTCCAAACTCCCAACTCCAAAAAGATGCAAATCTGCAGGTATTTAAGTCGATTCCCGAGGGAATGCGAAAATAGATGCAAATCTGCAGGCATTTCCAGAGATTTTAGAGAAACGAGCCGGTTTCGTCAAAAATTCCTGCAGATTTGCAGGAATTTTAAAATTTGGGGCCCCGAACAAGAAAAAAACATGCACATACGCAGGAATTCAATGTTACCAAGGTTGCTGAAAGGGGACTAGTAATAATCGCACCCCTTCAGGGGGAGACACTAGGGCTTGGGTCTCGCGAAGCGCCCCACAATTTCCGTGGACTGCACCACGTTCATAAAGGCCTGGGGATCGGTCTGCAGCACGGTTTTTCGGACGCTGGCCAACTCGTAACGGGTCGTTACGGTCATCAGGGTATAGTTTTCTTGTTCACTGTAACCGCCCTCCGAATGGATGCAGGTAATCCCGTGATGGAGCTTGCGGAGTTGACACAGCATTTGGTCTTTATGCTTCGTAATAATGAAGCAGGTCACCTTGATGTGCCCGACATGGATCATGTCGACCACTTTGCCTTTGACGAAGGTGGACAGCATCGAATACAGGGCCAGATCCCAGCTCTGAAAAAAACCGAGGGCCAGGATGACGGCTCCGTTCATCAGGAACAGAATATTACCCATAGGAACGTCCCGGGTACGCGTCACGATCGAGCCGAGGATATCGAAACCGCCGGTGGAACCGCCGGCCCGCAGGGAGAACCCGATGCCCGCCGCCGAAATAATCCCTCCGAATACGGCCGCCAAAATGGGGTCTTTGGTGATTTGGATGACGGGAATCAGCTCCATAAACCAAGTCGTGCCGATGACGGAAATACAGCTCAGAACGATATATCTGCGTCCCACCGACTTCCATCCCCAAATGATAAGCGGGATATTTAAGACGAAGAAAACGTAGGATATATTCCATCCCGTAATATACCCGATGATGGAAGCGACCCCCGTCACACCGCCGGACAAAAGCTGGTGGGGAATCAGGAATAAGTTTAGACCGGCGGCCACCAGCAGAGCGGATAAGAGGATCACCCCCACTTCCTGCATCGGTTTAAGTGAAGCTTTGAGCGGTTTGTTTATGAACGGAGCAACCGAATTTCGATTCATGACCAAGCCTTCTTTTCTCAACAATTTTTGGCTATAAAAAAATATTATCGGTTTAAATTATCTTTTTTATCACCATATCAGACTATGACAAATGTATCATTTTGAATCAAGCTTCGTTTATCCTTGTTTTGGGGCGTTTTTTCACAATAAGCTCGTTTCATCTTGACTAATTAGCGGTAATCTTGTAATTTAGCTATAAATTGCATGAAATCCCAATAAGCGAAGACCAAGGCCCCTCGGTTCAACATTCGCCGATTCAGAGAAGAAACCCGCCGGCTGAAAGGTTTCCCGGTGCGAAGAACTGGAGATCCTACCTTGCGAGCTGCCGTCAATGATACGATCATTCGCCGGCCGGCCTATGCCGTTATCGATGAAGGACCTTTGCCCTTGTTTCCTTGCGGAATCCTTTTTTGCGGAAGGAACGGGCTGCGGTTAAATAAAGGGTGGTACCACGACACATTCGTCCCTGACGAATGTGTCTTATTTTTTTCAGGGTGGAAAGGGGAAGATCGAAGATGCGACAAAGCGGATTACTGTTAAACACATTACGGGAATCGCCGGGCGATGCGGAAACCGCGAGTCACCGGCTCTTACTGCGGGGCGGCTTCATCCGCCAATTGGCCGCAGGGATATATACTTATTTGCCGCTGGGCCGCCGGGTATTGCGGAAAGCGGAGCAAATCGTCCGGGAAGAAATGGATCGGGCCGGTGGGCAGGAAGTGCTGATGCCGGCGATGCAGCCGGCCGAATTATGGCGGGAATCCGGACGCTACGAGGTATACGGTCCGGAGTTGATCCGGCTGGCGGACCGGCACGGCCGGGAATTTGCGCTGGGTCCGACCCATGAAGAGGTCATCACGTCGCTAGTGAAACAGGAGATCAACTCCTATCGCCAATTGCCGATGACCCTGTATCAAATCCAGACCAAGTACCGCGACGAGCGCAGACCGCGCTTCGGTTTGCTTCGCGGGCGCGAATTCCTGATGAAGGACGCCTATTCCTTCGACGCGGACTGGGAAGGGCTTGACCGCTCCTACCGAGCGATGTTCGCGGCCTATCACCGCATTTTCCAGCGCTGCGGCCTGGAGTTTCGCGCCGTGGAGGCGGATGCCGGAGCGATCGGCGGCGAGGGAGGAACCCATGAATTCATGGCCTTGGCCGATATCGGGGAGGATACGATCGTTGTTTGTACGTGCTGCGATTACGCCGCCAATTTGGAGAAAGCGGAAGCCCGGGAAGGGCGGGCGACGAAACGCGGAGAGGAACAAACGGAGCATTCGGCTGCATCCAGCGGCCGTCCTGGGATGGAGAAGTTCCACACGCCGGGCGTTAAGACGATATCCCACCTGGTGGATTCGCTGGGAGTAGGACCGGCGGACATCATGAAGACGGTCGTCTTCATGGCCGACGGCGTGCCGGTGGCGGTGGCGATTCGGGGAGACCGGGAGATCAACGAGCTGAAGGTGAAGAATGCCTTGGGCGCGGAAATCTGCGAACCCGCCGATCCGGCTGCCGTCGAAGCCTTGACCGGCGTACCGGTAGGGTCTGTCGGTCCTCACGGGCTGCGGATCCGCGTTCTGTTCGACTCCACGGCGGCCGAGATGGAAGAGGCCATCATAGGGGCGAATGAACGGGATTACCATTTCCGCCATGTGGTGCCGGGGAGAGACTTGACCATCTCCCAGGTGGGCGATTTCCGCAATGTTCAGGAGGGCGAAGCCTGTCCCCGCTGCGCGGAAGGTACATTAAAGTACTATCGAGGGATTGAATTAGGCCATGTGTTCAAACTAGGGATCAAATACAGCGAGAAGCTGGGCGCCGCGTTTCTCGACGTTTCGGGCAAGTCGCAGCCCGTTATTATGGGCTGCTACGGCATCGGCGTTTCGCGGGTGTTGTCCGCCGTCATTGAACAGAACCATGATGAATACGGCATAATTTGGCCGGCCTCCCTGGCGCCTTTCCTCGTTCACCTTGTGCCGGTGTCGATCAAGGACGAAGCGCAAAAGCGAGTGGCTGAAGAAATTTACGAACGTCTTACGGAACTCGGCGTCGAAGTGCTGCTGGACGACCGCGACGAGCGTGCGGGTGTGAAGTTCAAGGATGCCGATCTGATCGGACTGCCGTTTCGCATCGTCATCGGCAAGGATGCCGGTCAAGGGCGGGTTGAATTCGTGGCGCGGCGTTCGCTCGGCGTGAAAACGCCGCTGACCGTGGAAGAAGCGATCCGCCGAGTGCTGGAAATGCGAGGCGAAGCGAACGATAGGCGCCTAAAATAACGGGAATCATTCCCGTTATTTTATTTTTCAGAATCGGTGGCTGCCCTTGCGATTAGGACTGGAACCGGAATGTTTTCCCGGACTGGCGCTTTTTCGAAAGCTGCTATATAATTTTAAGGCGATATTTTATGAAACTGACCGTTCCATAACCAATACTAAATGTAGCGAGGTACAAGACCGATGAGTGGAAACGCGATTGAAGTGAAGGATCTGCGCAAAACTTTCAAGGTTCAGAAGAACCGCGAAGGACTGAAGGGCGCATTTCTGGATTTGTTCAAGCGGGAATATAATGAAGTCGCCGCGGTAAAAGATATCTCGTTCAGCATCCCGCAAGGGGAGATCTGCGGATATATCGGAGAGAACGGGGCGGGGAAGTCAACCACGATCAAAATGTTGACCGGGATTCTGGTCCCCACCTCCGGGCATCTCACCGTCGGGGGCTATGTTCCTTACGAGGAGCGGGAGAAGTTTGTACAGCATATCGGCGTGGTGTTCGGACAGCGGAGCCAGCTCTGGTGGGATATCGGCGTGATTGAATCTTTTCAGCTGCTGCGAAAAGTGTACAAGGTATCGGAGCCGGACTTTAAACGGCGGCTGGATGAGCTGGTCGAGCGGCTGCAGCTCCAGGATTTGCTGAACCGGCCGGTTCGCAAACTGAGCCTGGGCCAACGGATGCGCTGTGAACTGGTGGCGGCGCTGCTTCACAATCCGTCGATCGTCTTTCTGGATGAACCGACGATCGGTCTGGATATCGTGGTGAAATCGGAAATCCGGGAATTCCTGAAGGATATGAACCGGGATCACGGTACGACGATTTTGCTGACGACCCATGATTTGCAGGATATCGAGGCGCTGTGCTCCCGGGTCATTATGCTGGATGACGGCAAAATCATTTACGACGGCGGGCTGGAGGAACTCAAAAACCGCTGGGGAACCGGGCGCGAAGTCCAGTTCCAGTTCGGAACGCCCACAAGGCTGGAACAGCTGAGGAGCTGGACCGAAGCCCTACCGGCGCTCGCCTGGTCGGCTGAAAACGAGCTGGAAGCCAAGGTCTGGATTCCGCTGGAGATCAACGTGTCCGACGTTCTCGGGCAGGTGGTAAGCAAGGCGGATATTACCGACATCAAGATAATCGAGACCAATACGGACGACATCGTCAGAAGCATCTATCAATCCGGAACGGCGGAAAAGAAGCCGGATGCGACGATCCGCGAGGACGAGGGCGTGGTGGCGACCCATGTTTAACGGTACCGGCGGCGCTTATCTCGATTTTATCCGGATCCGGTTTCTGACCATGCTGGCCTACCGCGTCAATTACTATACCGGCATTTTGATCTATACCTTGAATATAGGGGTTTATTATTTCACCTGGAAAGCTATCTACGGCGGCGGTGGGGAGTTGGGCGGTTTTACGGCTTCGCAGATGACGACGTATCTGGCCGTATCCTGGATGGCCCGGGCGTTTTATTTCAACAATCTGGACCGGGAGATCTCCACGGATATCCGCGACGGCAGCATTGCGATTCAGTTTATCCGGCCCTATAACTATCTGATGGTCAAAATGATGCAGGGCTTCGGCGAAGGGCTGTTCCGGTTTATGCTGTTCATGATTCCCGGGATGGCGATCGCCATGCTGTTCTTTCCGGTGAAACTGCCGACCGCGCCGGAGGCGTGGGCCGGATTTCTCGTGATGCTGTTCTTCAGCTTTCTGATCAATTCGCAGCTTAACATCATCACCGGACTTATGGCTTTTTTCGTGGAAAATAACGAAGGCTTTATGCGGATGAAGCGCGTGGTCGTCGACCTGTTCTCCGGGTTGATTATCCCGATCAGCTTATTCCCCTCATGGCTGGGAAGCATCATGGAATTTCTGCCGTTTCAGGCGATCACCTATTTGCCGGGTTCCGTGTTCACGGGCCGGATTCAAGGGGTGGGGATCTGGAATGTGCTCGGCGTACAGGTCCTTTGGTTCGTGCTGCTGCTGATTCCGATGGTCTGGCTGTACCGGGCTTCCCGGAAGCGCCTGTTTGTGCAGGGAGGTTAAGTGGATGTCTTACTATTTCGGCTTAATTGGCGAGTATTTGAAAAACTACATCAAAACCCGGATGACCTACCGGGCCGATTTTTGGGTCGAAGTTATCTCCGACCTGCTGTTCCAGGTGACGAACCTGATCTTTATTTTCGTTATTTTTATGCACACCGACAGTCTGGGCGGCTGGAGCCAAAGCGAAGTGGTGTTCGTGTACGGGTTTTTTATGGTGCCTTTCGGGATTTTCAGCTGCTTCGTCAACCTGTGGGGATTTAGTGAACGCTATATTGTCAAAGGCGAGATGGACCGGGTGATGACCCGGCCGGCGCATAATTTGTTCCAGATTTTCTTGGAAAATGTCGACCCGCCGGCCCTCGTCGGCTCGATCATCGGCATCGTCATTATGGCCGTCAGCGGCGCCCAGCTTGATGTGGCGTTCGAATGGTGGACAATTCCGGCGTTGATCATTCTGACGATCAGCGCGGTGGCGATTTACACCGGGATTTATACGGCTCTGACGTCGCTGTCGTTCTACTCGGACGCGCCGACGGGCATCTTGCCGTTGATGTACAACGTGCAGGGGTACGGGCGCTATCCCGTGACGATTTACAACCGTGCCATTCAGGTGCTGCTCACCTGGATTATGCCGTTCGCCTTTGTCGGCGTATACCCGGCATCCTTGTTCCTCGAACGGGAGGAGATGCGGAACATGGCATTCCTGACGCCGTTAATGGGCGCGATCTTTTTTGCGATCGGACTGACGGCGTGGAATTACGGGGTGCGCCGCTATCGCGGGGCAGGTTCTTAGATTATATGGAAAAAGCTCGGGAAGGTCTTCCCGGGCTTTTTTGCTAGTGGAACTCTAAAGAAATAGATGTAATTTCGCACCAAATGATTGCAGCTTTATTTAATCGGCGTAAGCAGGTTTTCCCAGTTGGGCAGGGATAATGTTCCAATTTGTCGAAATCTTTTAGTGAAAGGAGATGACGATGTTGCCCGATACAAATTTATTTGCCCCGTACATGGCGCTCACTTTGTCTTTAGGCCACCTCCGCACCAAAGACGAAGTCAGAAACGTATTCTTGGCCTTAAAAAGCGGCATGGATGAGGATCCCCGGCTGTTGATTTTCACCAAGGACGAAACGAAACAGATTGTCCTTGCCGGAGCCGGCAAGCAGCATCTGGCCGATACCGTAAGACGCCTAACCGATCGGCTTGATGTCGAACTGAAGGCTGAGGCGCCACAAGTGCTGTACAAAGAAACATTCGTTCGACCATTTGAGGCGGAGGGGCGGTTTATTCGACAATCCTCAAGCCTGGGACGTTACGGTCACTGCTGGTTAAGGTTCGAACCTTTGCCGAGAGGCGGCGGTTTTGAATTTGTCAATCAAATTCAGGATGAGGAGATGATCCCTCTCCAGTTTGTTCCTTTTGTAAAGAAAGGGCTTGAACGTAGCATGACCCAGGGATATGCAGGCGGTTTTCCG
This sequence comes from Paenibacillus faecis, assembly GCF_008084145.1. Classification (GTDB taxonomy): domain Bacteria; phylum Bacillota; class Bacilli; order Paenibacillales; family Paenibacillaceae; genus Fontibacillus; species Fontibacillus faecis. The sequence goes on from NZ_VSDO01000006.1 coordinate 66,321, forward strand.
GTTGTCGATTTCAGAGCCACCTTGTTTAAAGGCTCTTATCATGCAACGGATTCCAGCGCCATGTGCTATATGGTCGCGGCGACGATAGGATTCAAGCAAGCCATCAAGGAAGCGGATTGCATCATTCTCGAACCTTTCATGCAGGTTGCATTCGAAGGTACCTCCTCGGATCAACTTCCTTCACTGATCGAGGCGATTCGCTCGCGTAGGGGGAGAAGTGAAAGTCTCCAGCCTAACGGGGGAGGATGGAGGGGATCCGTGGATATTCCTCTTAAGGAGTTAGACAACTTCTCGAACGACTTGAATTGTATTTTTAAGGAAATACAGAAGCTCGAGGTACAATTCGCCTACTATGACCAAGTTCCCGATCATCAAGTGGTGTCGATTATAAGCAACTCCATCTTTAAAGATGCTTATTGCGATAATCTGGATTATTTGGACCAGACGATCGATTCATTTTGGGGGCAATGAAGAAGCATGTATAGTCTGAAAGTACATAAGGACACGGATAAAGTTATCCAATTACTTAAGCTATGCCTGTATGCCGGTTCAAATCAGGCGGAACGGATTGTTGGACAGTACGGGGAAGATCCGACCAGAGAATTGTTGGGGATCGATGAGGGGGGCGAATTGGCGGGGGTGATGGGCGTTCAGTTCCTGCCTGATGGCACCGTTGTCTTAGCGCATTTGGCTGTGAGCGAGAGCCGAAGGAAGCAAGGGATCGGAACGAAACTAATCAAGGAATTCATGACTCGGTACCCGGAGGTGCTGAAACTGGTGGTTGAAACGGATCGGGATGCGGTCGATTTCTACAGAAAAGCCGGATTTCAGGTCACGTCCCTTGGCGAAAAATATCCCGGGGTGGAGCGCTTCTTATGTACATTGAAACCCTAGTGCCTCATGAGATAACTGTAGTAGGGGAAAGTGTGGATGCGCCGCTGCTTCAACTAAATGGGTCTCACGCCTACAGAATTCCAAATCGTTTTTATACCGCGGTCATCAATGTGCCAGCTCACCTCCAACCTTCCAACTCCAAAAAGATGCAAATGTGCAGGTATTTAGGCCGATCTCCGAGGTAATTTGGAAAAAGATGCAAATCTGCAGGAATTTCTAGCGATTTTAGAAAAGCGAGCCGGTTTCGGCGAAAATTCCTGCAGAATCGCAGGAATTTTGAAATTTTGGCCCCCAACAAGAAAAAAACATGCACATATGCAGGAATTTCATGTTATCAAGGTTGTCTGACGGGAAACCAGACTAGATCTTATGAAAAAATTGTAAAAAGGATGTGTTTATGATGCAAATGCAAAATAATCTGCCGACAGAGCCGCCTAACCATTCTAACTTGGGAGTCTCCGGATTGGGGGGCTGGCTAGTTTTGGTTCAAATTTCTTTATACGCTACGATTCTGATGCTTTTAGCAAGAATGCGGGAATATGTCTCTGGTTTTTTGTTAAATCCGGAAAGTTGGTCGATTCTTACCACACCTTCTTCACCCGCATATCACCCGCTTTGGGGACCTGCCATTATTTTCGAAGCCGTATACTTCGTCTCGATGTTCATATTTTGTATTATGATTCTGATCATGTTTTATAGCAAAAAAAGAGTTTTGCCCAGGCTAATGATCATAGCTTATAGTGTCGGATTATTATTCGGTATCATTGACACCGTTCTAATTTTCCAGATTCCGATGGCGGCAGGAATGTTGGACGTCAGCTCCATCAGAGAAGTAGTGAAATCAGCCATCATATGCGCTATCTGGATCCCGTATTTCTTGAAATCGGAAAGAGTAAAGAACACATTCATCTGGTAATTCATAAGACTGGCTTACTAGGAAAGGAGATCGAGCGATTGAAGATTTTCAGTTTCGGTAAAGATCATGCCCACCCGATTTCGAATTTCGGCAGCAAGGATGCGTTTTTTACGAAGATGGTCAAACATGACAATACGGTACATCTGGGATGCGTCCACATCGGACAAGGTGGAAATTTAGGCGCACACGAAGCGCCTGTCGATCAATTGTTTATCGTTATCCAAGGAAAAGGATGGGTCAGCGGAAAAGAGGGAGTAGCGTACGAAATTCAAGCGGGTTACGCGGCGTTCTGGGAGGCCGGCGAAATCCATAGTTCGAGATCGGAACAAGGCATGACGGCTATGATTTTGGAAAGCAGCGGGCTGCTGCCCCAAATGAATGAAATTAACTGGTGTGAACAATAGAGTCCGGAAAGGGGGAGACGATGACGATGTTTGAAAAAAAACGCCATGTGCGAATAGCCGCTGAAAGTTGGGTCGAGGATCCGGAGGACGCCCATGTGGATGTGGTCGTCACCTTTCCCGATGCGACCACATGGATAGCGGATTTCTATACTTATAAATGTTTAGAGTCTATCAGGGAGGACCATAAAGTAAAAGGGCATGGCCTGAATGGTGCTTACTGGGCCGCATCCAAGGTTGTATTGGTCGATCGGGTCACCCGCGAACGGATTGAACAGATCGTTGACGAGTTGATTGAAAAAGGGACTTTTTCATATGCGTTCGAGTATTTGGGAGCTGTAAATGAACATGCTCTCCAGACTTACGGCTATCCTGCGGACTTTTTTGACGAGAATGCCAAAATGGACCCTTCCTATGTGAAATGGTTTGCCGCAAACCTGGTGCAGATGCTGGAACAGACGGATCATGAGACCAGAACGGCTGTTTTGAAAGAGTTTCTTGACATTTTCGGAGAGAAGGAGCGGAACCGACGTGGAGATCTTTAAACAAATTCCATTATACAGATTTTTGACGTTGTGCAATGAAACGGGATTGAAGAAGGAAATATTGGATTGCGGAGCGGGAGGAGACATGCCCCCTTTAAGCCTGTTTCATTCCCACGGATACTTGACCAGTGGAATTGAACTAAGCGAGCGTCAAATTCAGCTGGCGAATGAATTCGCCGATCAACGCGGACAGCAATTGAATATCCGGCAAGGAGACATGCGAAAACTTCCCTTCGCGGATGAAGCTTTCAGTTTCGTGTATTCCTATAATTCAGTTTTTCATATGAGAAAGAAAGATGTGCGAATCGCCGTCGAAGAAATGAAACGTGTTCTGAGAAGGGGCGGGCTTTTGTTCGTCAACTTTCTCAACATCCATGATTTCCGGGTTGGCGAGGGGATTGATCTGGGAGAAACGCAATATGAACAATTTGAAGACGGGGAGAACGTCATACACTCGTATTACGAATATTTTGAGGCGGACCCTTTATTTTCCGATATGGAATGCTTATATAAGGAATACCGGGTTCTTGAACGGGATTTCGAGGGCAACCGAATCAGGCAGGGGTTTGTCGATTATATATTAAGAAAAAGTTGAGCGACCGCGATCATATCGGGAATATCATTAGGGGTACTGCTAAACGTTAAAGGCGGTTGAGAGAATCCATCATTATTCGGAAAGGCGGCGTGCGGGATGACCATACCTTTGCTATCCACCAAATTGCATATCCCCCTGGCCCGGCCCAACACCGTGGTGCGTCCGCGTCTGACGGAGCGGTTAGATGCGGGCATGCATCGCAAGCTTAGCGTCGTTTCCGCATCGGCCGGTTATGGGAAAACGACGCTGATCAGCGAATGGGCTCGCCGCTGCGGCAGGCCGATCGCTTGGTTGTCATTGGATGAAGGGGATAACGATCCCGCTCGTTTTTTTGCCTATCTGAGCGCAGCCTTGAAATTCGCCGGGCCGAAATTTGAAGGTGCCGCTTTTGGCTTGCGGCAGTCTCCCATGCCTGTGCCTATCGAATCGTTAATGGCCTCCTTGCTTGAAGAAATAGGCTTCATCTCGGATCCCTTTAACCTCGTGTTCGATGATTACCACGTCATCCGGGACGGAACGATCGAAAAAATGGTCGCTTATTTGATCGAATATATGCCGCCGCAGATGCACCTCGTGATTGCGACCCGTGAAGAGCCGCGCCTGCCATTAGCCAGATGGCGAGTCCGGGACCAGCTTACCGAACTGCAAACCGCCGAACTGCGGTTTTCGCGGGAGGAAGCCGCCGAATTTATGCGCAACACAACGGGATCAATGCTTTCACCCGCGGATCTCGGCGTGCTGGAATCCCGGACGGAAGGATGGGTTGCCGCGCTTCAACTGGCGTCTCTAACATTGAGGGGGCTTGAGGATCCCGCCGCTTTTATCCGCTCTTTTTCGGGCAACCATGCCTACATCGTCGACTATCTCCTTGAAGAAGTGTTTCAGCGGTTAAGCGGTGAGGTACAAACCTTCTTACTCCGTACTTCCATCCTTGATCGACTGTCCGGTCCTTTGTGCGAATCCGTTCTCGGCAGCCGGGCTGATGGGGAAGGCGATGCCCTCACCGTTTCGGCACAAAATATGCTGGAACGCCTTGAAGCGGCTAATCTGTTGATCGTACCGCTGGACAATGAACGGCGTTGGTACCGGTATCATCAGCTTTTTGCGGAACTGCTGCAAAAGCGGCTGCAGGACAGCGCCGCATCCAGCGAGCAGCATGGAAGGGACAATGTGGCCGAGCTGCATATCCGCGCAAGCCTATGGTATGAAATGCAGGGAATGGAGCTTCAGGCTTTTCAGCATGCCGTCGCCGCGGCTGATACGGGGCGTGCCGCCCGGCTTTTGGAGGGAGAGCGGATGCCGCTGCTGTTTCGCGGAGCGGTAGCCCCCGTTCTGAGTTGGCTTCATTCGCTGCCCGTCGAAGAAATGGATGCGAGACCTTCGCTTTGGGTGATGTATGCTTCCGCGCTGCTAATGACGGGGCAGATGAACGAGGCGCGCCGGAAACTGGAGGCAGGCGAATCGGCTTTGCAAAATGCCGAAGCAGATGAACGATCCCGAGATCTGATCGGACACATCGCTTCCATTCGAGCCACGCTGGCCGTGAGCGCTCACGAAGCCGAAACGATCCTGGCGGAGTCGCTCCGCGCTCTGGAATGTCTGCATCCGGATAATATACCGGTGCGGGCGTCCGCCATCTGGACGCTCGGATATGCATACCAGCTCCAAGGGGACCGTCGCGCGGCGGGCAAGGCATATGCCGAGGCGTTTTCGCTAAGCCGGTCGATCGGACATCCGATGATTGCCATGATGGCTGCGTTGGGATTAGGTATGATCCAGGAGGGCGACAACCGGCTTCATGAAGCGGAGGAGACCTATTTCAACGTGTTGAAATGGGCGGGAGAACCTCAACCGCCGGCGGCTTGCGAAGCTCACTTGGGCTTGGCCCGCATAAGCTACGAATGGAATGACCTGGATCGCGCAGCGCAGCATGCCGCGCAGAGCATCCGGCTTGCCAGGCGGTTCGATCAATCGGACCGGGTTGTGGCGGGCCAAGTGGTTCTCGCGCAAATCAAGCTTGCTCAGGGGCAAGCGGCCGAAGCGGAATCCATCTTAGTGCAAGCGGAGCAAATCGCCCATTATCAAAACTTCGAAACCCAGCGGCCGGCCATAGCCGCCGTACAGGTTCTGGCGCTGCTGCGCCGGGGAAATCGGGTCCAGGCCGCTCATCTGGCGCGGAAGCAGAATGAGAGGTACAGCCTGATCCGCGTGCTCCTTTCGCAGGGGGAGGCAGACGCCGCATTGAAGGAACTGGAACCGCTGGAACGGGAGGCCGAGGAAATGGGCTGGGAGGACCGACAGTTGAAGATTAAAATCCTGAAGGCGGCTGCGTTGGAAGCCTGCGGCGACCGTCCCAAAGCGGTGGAGCAACTCACGGCCGCTTTAACGCTGGCCAGGCCTGGGGGACATCAGCGTAGTTTTATCGATGAGGGCCTTCCGGTGTACCGTCTGCTGTGCGTTGCGGCGGGGAATTCCGCCGAATTGGCCGGATTGAGAGCGGCTTTTGAAGGCGAGGTGCTGCCCGTCTACAAACCTATCAACACGGCGTATGCGAAGAAGGCCACCGCGCCTTTGATCGAGCCGCTGAGCGAGCGGGAACTGGAGGTGCTGCGGCTGATCGCCCAAGGCCTTTCAAATCAGGAAATCAGCGAGCGGCTTTTTATCGCGCTGTCTACTGTGAAAGGGCATAACCGGGTTATTTTTGACAAACTGCAGGTAAAACGGCGGACAGAAGCGGTCGCGCTCGCTCGAGAGCGGGGACTTCTGTAATATTGACTTTTAAAACCATACTTTAGTATCTATAATCCCGTCCCGCAAAAGTATATACTTCTTGAAAAAGTGCGATGGGGGAAAATCGATGAAAGCGATGGTTTGCACCAATTACGGATTGCCCGATGTACTTCAGTTGGCGGAGGTTCCGAAACCCGCTCCCAAAGATGGTGAAGTGTTGGTCAAAATACACGCGGCAACGGTGGCGTCCGGGGATTTAAGGGTTCGCAGCTTTACTAGTCCTTGGCTGTTCTGGATTCCGATGCGGTTATTTTTGGGTCTGAGAAGACCTAGAAAAGCGATACTTGGCGTCGAACTGGCCGGGGAAATCGAGCAGGTCGGAAAAGGGGTCACGCGATTTAAGCAAGGCGATCGGGTTTTCGCACTAACCGGGATGAGGTTCGGGGCTTATGCGGAATACACTTGTGTGCCCGAAGGCGGCGTAATCGCTCCGAAACCGGCCAATGCCACGTATGAGGAAGCGGCAGCCGTTCCGATGGGAGGAACCAACGCCTTGTATTTTTTAAGGAAAGGTCAGATCCGGAGCGGACAAAACGTCCTCATTTACGGGGCATCCGGTGCGGTGGGAACGATGGCGGTTCAATTGGCAAAATATTTTGGCGCGGATGTGACCGGTGTGTGCAGCACGGCTAACTTGGAATTGGTGAGATCATTGGGTGCCGACAGAACTCTGGATTATACGAAAGAGGATTTTACGAAGCGCGGGGAGCGTTATGATCTCATTTTCGACGCTGTCGGGAAACTGAAAAAAAACCTCTCAATCCAGGCTCTGAAGCCAACCGGCAAGTATGTGACAGTAGAGGGACAAGGGATGTCCCAGGTCAAGCCGGACGATTTGGAGTTGATACGAGAACTCATGGAATCGGGAAAAATAAAAGCGGTGATCGACAGGCGGTACGCGTTGGAACAAATCCCCGAGGCACACAGATATGCCGAAACCGGACGCAAAAAAGGAGCCGTTATTATTCAAATTGGTCGAGCCGATGAAAAGTAACGATACTCAAAAAGCACCGATTGCCGGAGCAGCCGGTGCTTTTTGAAGTTTGAAGTTTGCTGCGATTGCGATTATTGAGCCGTATAGCCGCCGTCCACAAACAAAGAGGTGCCGGTGACAAAGTCGTTTTCGCACAGAAAGACGATCGCGTGTGCGACTTCTTCCGGCACCCCAAGCCGCCCGATCGGGTGCCGCGCGACAAGCCCGTCATAAAAATCCCCAAGCGCTTTCTTGTTGACCATCCCCGTTTCGATGTAGCCGGGACAGACGGCATTAACGCGGATGTTTTGTTTTGCGTATTCGAGGGCAAGGCTTCGGGTCATCGTGACCACCGCCCCTTTGGAGGCATTATAGGCGAACGCGCCCGCTTCACCGACATGGCCTAAGATCGAAGCGGTATTCACGATCGAGCCACCGCCGGACTTCAGCATCTCACGGATCGCGTACTTGGATCCGAAAAAGACGCCATCCTGATTCACCGATATCACCTTCCGGTAATCTTCATACCTCAATTCATGCGTAGCGGCCAACACGCCCACCCCCGCGTTATTGACCATGATATCCACTTTTCCGTATTTGCCGACGGTTTCCGACACGAGTGTTTCCACGGATTTTTCGTCAGCCGCGTTTACTTTCAGAAACAGGACATCCGCACCTTTGTCCTTTAACTTTTGCTCTACCGCTTTTCCGCCGGCTTCGTTAAAGTCGGCGATGACCACCTTCGCTCCTTTATCCACGAAGGCTTCCACCGTGGCCAGACCGATCCCGCTGGCGCCGCCGGTCACGACGGCGATTTTTTGCTGTAAGCTAGTCATGGCATATCCCCTTGTTTTGAATTGGTTATTCCCGCCTTATTATTCCAAGCGGCTTTGCAGGCTATGTACGGACACTGCGCCGATATTCGCCCGGCGTTAAGCCCGTCATTTTCTTAAACACCGTACAGAAATGAGGATAGTTCGTAAACCCTACTTTCTCGGCGATCTCATAGTTTTTGAATTCCGGCCGCAGCAGGTAATCTCGAGCCTTCTGAATGCGCAGCATCGTGAGAAAGTCGAGGAAGTTATCTCCGGTTTGCAGCTTGAAAAGATGGCTCAGATAGCTCGGATTCATATGGATATGTTCGGCCACCTTTTGCAGAGTCAAATTTTCGCCGAGATGGTTATGAATGAAGGAAAGCGCCTTTTGAATGTCCGGATGCTTGTTGGCCTGACGGCCGGCGATCGGTTTCGGCAGTTTGCAGAGCACGGCTTCAAGCTGGGCGTTCCAATGCTCCAGCGTGTCGCTGTATTCCAGCTGCATCCATTCTTGGCGGGTAAGGGGGAGAGCCAGCCGCTCCAACAGCTCGATAATATTCGCTTTCAACTTGGAAGGACGCGGACGCTTCTCCCGCACAAAGGCTTGAAGCGATTGGAGTCCTTGAATGCGTCCCTCGACCTCCTCCATGGACCATTGGAACAATAGTCTTTCCGTCAAGATCTCCCAATCGTAGTCGCTATCATGCCGCCATACCACACGTTGATAGTCGTGGTGGAAATGAAGCGTTCCGCGGTTGTCATAGAATTGGATTTCCAAGGTTTGGAGCGCCTGCGAGATTCCTTGCTTGAGCAGGGAAAGTTCGGGAAAAACCGGGCTAATCCCGCATAGCAGCGTGGTGTTCAAAAATTTACGAAACCACTGGTTAAGCGCATGGTAGAGTCCGTGGATTTGCGTTTCAGCTTCGGCTTTGCTCGCAGTGGCCGGCCTTTGCACAAGAATAAACGCCTCTCCGTTGATGTGGGGGAGGACATCGCCCACGACCTGCTCACTGACGATTTCATAGATCGCCTGGTTCATCGTAAAGCAGATCAGCGAATGATCGCTTTCCGGGTACTGGGCAAAGAGGGACGACCGCTGCGCCAGGCGCACGCACAGCACGAAAAACGGGGCCCGGCCCAACCTGCCGTTGTCACCGCGAATCAAGTTCTCCGCTTCCGCCGAATAGTTGAACACACCGCGGCGGATTTGCTCCAGCATATGCCGGCGAATCTCCCAAATATGCTCCTTTTGCAGGCGGTCGCCAAGCAGGGCCCGCCGCTTCACTTCCTTCTGCTGGATCACCGCGTCCTTACAGCGTAGAAGTGTTTTTTCGATTTCTTCGATATTCATCGGCGTTTTCAGCAAATAGTCAAGCGCGCCGGCCGACAAAGCCTGACGGGCATACTGAAAATCCTTGTGGGCGGTCAAAATCGCAAAGCGAATATCCGGGAAATCCCTGGACAGTTCGGCCATCAATGCGAAGCCGTCCATGACCGGCATGGTAATGTCGGTTACGACCAGATCCGGTTGATACACGGCGCACCGCTCCAAAGCTTGCTTGCCGTTCACCGCGGTGGCGACGATCTCCATGCCTAGCGCACCCCAGCGGATATCGTTGCAAAGAGCGTCCAGCACCATATATTCATCATCAACGAGCAGTACTCGCAGCATGTTCGTCTCCTTCCTTCGGCAGATTCATCTCTGGAATACGAACGGCCGGAAGCCGGATCGTTACGGTCGTTCCTTCGCCTTGGGCACTATGAACGGAGAGGCCGTAATCCGGACCGTAATGGAGCTGCAGCCGTTCGTGAATATTTCTGATCCCCAAGTGATCATAGGCTTTGCGGCTCTCTAAAGCACCCGACGAGAGCAGTGAGCCGAGCCTCGCTTCGGGGATGCCGACGCCGTCGTCGGATACCTCAAGCACAACGAAGGCCTCATGTTCTACGCGTCCGGTCAACACGATCGTACCGCACCGGTCATCCGCCAGAATGCCATGAAAAATCGCATTCTCAACAAGCGGCTGAAGTGTCAGCTTAGGTATCGTAAAGGCGCAGACGCTATCTTCCAACTCAACTTCCAATGAAAATCGGCCGGGATAGCGCATGGACAATAAGTATGCGTAATGCTCCACGCCTTGGATCTCCTGGCGGATCGGCACGATTTCGTCGATTTTGTCCAAGTGGAAATGCAGCATTTCCACCAGGCTGGTTATCATGCGGTCCACGTCGTTGGTGTCTCCTCGCCGTACGAGATAACTGATCGAGTTCAGGGTGTTGTACAGAAAATGCGGTTGAATTTGCGCTTGCAGCACCTTCAGTTCGTATTGTTTTTTGCTCGTTTCACTCTGAAGCAGTTCGTCCATCAGACCTTTTATTTTCTGCACCATCAGGTTGAAGCTATGGACAAGGATACCGATTTCTCCGCGGAACGGCAGGGTAATGCGTGTCTGGAAGTCCCCCCGGCTGACCTTTTTCATTTGGCGGATCAGCATATAAATCGGGCGGGAGACGTAGCGGGACAAGTAATAGGAAATGATGAGAGAGAGCATAACGCCGATCAATCCGACCAAGATGGAATAAAAGCGAATTTTCTCGATGCTGCTGTAGAGCTCCTCTTCGGGCAAAACGGCCATAATCTGCCAACCCCAGTTATTGTTCCGGGCCCGCGAGATAAACCAGCTGTTCCCGCGCTCATCCCGGTAGTTCCATTCCCGGCGGTTCGTGTCCGCCAGGCGTACAAACGAAATGTCCTTGACAAGATATTCGTCTTGAAAGGCGTTATAACCCACTAGCGAGTGATAAATGGAAATCGGCCGAAAGTCGCGGCTGACGACCAGCAAATCTTCCGTTTGCGAGAAGTTCCAGCGGCCGTAGCTGGATAAAATGTTCTGGAGGTCCAGGTCTACGGCCAGTACGCTGACGTACCGTCCATCCTTATCGTAGATGTTGACGCCTGCGGTGACGGTGTGGTCCGAAACGTCGGATACATAAGGCTCCGACCAATAGATCTGATCGCTCATCACCACGGCTTTGTAGATATCCGCGGCCATGCGGTGCCCTTTAATGTCCCATAAATAGTCCGACGTGCCGATGATCTTCAAATCGGGACGGATGATATACATATTTTTCAGATCCTGATTCCAGTACATGCGATAGCTCTCCATCAGCTTGATCGCTTCTTCTTCCGTAGCGGACAACAGTCGCTCGTCCCTGGATAATGCCAGCAGATTGCCCTGAAGCGTTTTCATAAACAGGTTCAAATGAACCTCCGTCCGCTCCAGCAAATTTGCGACATAACGGGTCTGCTGGGTTTTGAACGTATCCATCATAAAATTTTGCGTTAGATACCAGATCAGGACAATCAATCCGGCCATTCCGCAAAAACTGATCCAAAAAATCTTAATGCCGATCCCCATAACTTTAACGTTAGCCATCAACCATGCTCCTTAAGCAGGAAGTTGTTTAATTGTAACGCGAGTCTGTACGGCGAACCTTCGAAATCTTTGGATAAACGTTCGTATCCTTTGGAAATTTAGCATCCACATTGCACCACTATTATAACAAAATAGAAACAAGAGATTGACGAGAGGAGTGGGTGAATTGGCCATTCATTTAAAGCGCCTGTTTTTGTTGGCGTTGCTGCTGGCGAGCGCGGGACTGCTCGCGTCTTGTTCGGATTCCGCGAGGGAGGAACCGCTGGTTGTTTTGGAGGTGGACCGATGGTATCCGTATAACGTGGAGTTTCCCGATCCGCAGGAAGATTTCATTCTGCAGACGATCCGCAAGCGGTTGAATATCGATTTAAGATTCAACTTCTCGACCGGAAGATCGCAGGATTGGAGGACAAAGCTGGCATCTCGCGTGGCTTCGGGCGATCTGCCGGATATGATCTATTTTTTCAACATGATGGATTACCGGACCGCCCGCACGCAGGGGTATCTCATTCCGCTAAATGAAGCCTTGAAGTCGGGAGATCTGCCGGAACATCTGGATTATATCACTTCCGATATGCTTCGTACCATTTCGGATGACAGAGGGGAGTATTACGGGATTCCCAATCGGACCGGACCTGCCGTGGAGGGCTTATTCATCCGTAGAGATTGGTTGAACGCCCTTTCGCTTGATGCGCCGCGAACCGTTCAGGAGTTTGCCGAGGTCGCCGAGGCATTCGCAAAGGAGGATCCGGACGGAAACGGGAAAGACGACACCTATGGTTTTACCGCTGGGGGCTGTATGAGCTGCCAGGATTTTTGGGAACTCCTCTCGGCCTTTACCGGCAATACGTCTCCGGATGAATATTTGCTGGACGGACAGCTGAAAGGGGGCTGGACCAGTTCCGAATACCGGGAATACCTGCTCTTTATGAACGGACTGATGCAGAGTGGCGCCCTGGATCCGGACCTGGCGACCAACGACTCCAATACCAAACGGGAAAAGATCGTGCAGGGGCAGGTCGGTATTTTTCACTACACCGGTTACCCGTCCGAGCTGATTCAGGAAATGAAGGCGTATAATCCGCAGGCGGATATCGCCTATTTACCGCCATTGGTAGGACCGGCCGGAACCGGTTCGCATTGGCCGACGATCCACGTTCCCACGACCGTAGGTATCACGGAAAAAGCGGGGAAGTCCCCGGAAAAAGTCCGAAAGATTATCGAGCTTATGAACTGGTATTACAGTGACGAAGGGCGGGAACTGATTCTTTACGGTAAAAAAGGCGTCAATCACGTTCGGCAGGAAGGCCGGAAACGGCTGCTCGAAGGAAAACAGAATGAGTATCTGGAGGTATATAGTCTGATCGGCGAGCGCAGCCTGTTTCTGGACGATGAAGAGGTAATGCGAGCCATGTTCCCGGATGAGCGGCAGTTCGAGGTTGTTCGCAGCATGATACAAAACGGCGGCAAGCGGGGATCGGTATACTCGATGGGATATGCGATGGAGCGTGCCGAATTGATCGACGATCTTAAGCTATTCCGCGAGCAAATGGCGGCCCGATTCATTTACGGGAATGCCCCGCTGGACGACAAGGGCTGGAGCGATTATGCGGATAAGCATGATCACGCTTATAACGGCTACACGGTACGTAAGGCGATGCTGAGCGATTTGCGGAAAGGCGGGTATTTATCGACCCACAAAGAATAGAAAGCGTTTCCCAAAGGATTTGAAATCAAGTTCCTTCCCTTTTTTTCTATAATGACTCGTGAACAAATGCATTCAACCACAAAGGGAAGGGGCAAGAAGAAATGAAACAGGCTAAAATCTTCATGCTGCTGGCGCTTACGTTCATGCTGGCGTTGGCGGGATGCTCCGGCAGCGGTGCGGGCGGAGGAGGGGCCCAACCGGAAGGGGACGGAACCGTCAAAGAAAATCCGAAGGGGGCGGGGCAATCCGAAAAAGTGACCATCACCGTGCAGTATCCGCCGCCTGACCAGGAAGTGGACCGGAAGGCAATGGATGACAAGATTGCGCGTTTTCAACAGCAGTATCCGCAAGTGGTCATTGAAAAAAGCGATTGGTTCTACAGCGACGGCGGGGCGGCGACATTGGGACTCAAGCTGGCTGCGGGGGAGGCGCCGTCTTATTACAACACGTATGCGACCGAAGCGAAGATTTTAACCGATAAAGGTTACGCCGCAGACATTACCTCTTTGTTGAACGGTTACGAGTACAAGGATCAGATTAACCAATCGCTGCTCGATATCTTCCATGTGGACGGGAAATATTACGCGATCCCGCAGGGCGGCTACGTGATGAGCGTCGGCCTCAATGCCAAGCTGTTCCGCGACAATGGGGCCGAGCTTCCGCCTTACGATTGGACATGGGAGGAAATGATCGAAGCGGCGAAATCCGTCAATGCCCCGGACAAAGGGATCGCGGGTTTCGCCGTAGCCGGACAAAGCAATGCGGCCGGGTGGAATTTGACGAACTTCATGTATCAGGCTGGCGATTTCGTCGAGGAAGTCAAAGACGGCAAGGTGACGGCAACGTTCAATTCCGAAGCGGGGCTGAAGGTGCTTGAACTGTACCGCGATTTGAGATGGAAGTATAATGTGCTGCCGGGGGACTGGAACTTGGCCAATCCGGATTTATCGAACTTGTATAAGCAAGGCCGCCTAGGTATTATTTTTCACTCCGGATCGCTGAACACGGGGATAAACGACGGCGGTTTCGCGCCGGAGGACGCCAAAATTTATCCGCTTCCCAGCATGGAGAAAGGTTCGCCGAACTATGCCATTACCGGTGGAAATTTCTTTGTGATCAACCCGCAGCAATCACCGGAACAGCAGGAGATGGCGTTCAAGTTTATCACTTACGATTACTTCCAGGACAGCGGGATCGAAACGGAGGAACTGAAAATTCAGGAACGCCAGAAAAACAAGCAGATGCATATACCGGAGCTGATGCCTTATTACAATCTGGATTCGGAATATGCGAAGCGGATGAATGAAATGTACGCCAAATATCCCGGCGTCGTTTACGAATACGATCCCGAATTTATGAAGATCTACAGTTCGAACGCGATGCCGGAGCCTCCTTTCGACGCCCAGGAGTACTATGCGATCATGACCAACATCATTCAGGAGATTTTCAGCAATAAAAATGCCGATTTGCGGCAGCTGCTAAAAGACGGCGCGGAGAAAATGCAAGCCGCCTATCTCGACAAGATTGAACTGTAGCCCCCCTGTAGGCAAGGTGTGGATTCGGCCATGGAGTCGTTAAAGCCTATATGAGGCCTATCCGAACCCGAAAACTCCACGTTTGACCGGTCGGATAGGTTTCACAATACGACGGAAGCGGGATGGTGGAGCATGAAAACGCAACTGGCCGCGCAAAAACCGACAAGCGGAACCCGGTTTCTCAAGCATTCGCGGCTTTATTTTTGGGGACTGTTATTTCTGATTCCGGAAATTGTGATATTTTGTGTTTTTTTATGGAAGCCGATCATCATGGGGATTTACTACAGTCTGCATGACATCAATTTTATCCGCGGCAATACGTTTGTCGGGCTGCAAAATTACCGGGACATCATCCAAGACGAGGCGTTTTTTACGGCGATCGGCAATACGCTTTGGTTCGTATTCCTGGGCTTGGTTATGGGCTACTGGGTTCCGGCGGTAGCGGCAACCGCCATATCGGAACTGCGGAAGTTCAAGGCGACCGCGCGGCTCGTCGTTTACCTGCCGAACATCGTTCCGGCCGTCGCTTTGTACGGGATGTGGCGTTGGCTATACGAGCCGATCGGTCCGCTCAACGACTTTTTGACGATTTTCCAGCTGCCTCCGGTAGAGTGGCTGACAGATAAATCGGTGGCGATGTTCTCCATCGTACTGATGAACACCTGGCATTATTTCGGCTCTACGGCGTTGATCTATCTGGCCGCGGTCATGAACATTCCGAAGGATTTATACGAGGCGGCCGAAATGGACGGAGCGGGGATTTGGCAGAGAATCAAATACATCACGCTGCCGTCGATCCGCCATATTTTCCTGTTAATGTTGATTATGCAGTTGATCGCCAACAGTCAAGCCTACGAACCGCAGCTGGCGATGACGGGTGGAGGACCGAATGAAGCGACCACCACATATATGCTGATGGTTGTTGACGGCGCCTTCAAACAATTCGCCTTCGGCAAGGCATCGGCGATGGGCGTGCTGCTGTTCGTTTCGCTAACCCTTTTGTCCATCTTGTTGTATGCGTTGCAAAGGAAAGGAGGAGACGAATCATGAAGGGCGATTCGCATCAGGAGCGGGGGATCATCTCCTTCCACGACTTTCGGCGGAGAAGAGTCAAAATCGGTTACGGCGTGATGGTCGTCATGCTGCTGGCGGTGGCGTGGACGATGATTTATCCGTTCCTCGTCACGATTTTTAACGCGTTCAAAACGAAAACCGACATCTACACCTTTCCGCCGTCTTTGCTGCCGAAGGATTGGGTGTGGACGAATTTTGGCGAAGTACTGAAGTATGTGGACCTGGGCCGCCATATGACTAATACGTTTTTGATTTTTGCGGGCAATATGCTGTTCGCTGTCCTGTTCATCGGTTTGGCCGCATTCAGCCTGTCGCATTTAAAGATTCCGTTTCGCAAGGGCTTTACGTTATTTTTCATGTGTACGCTGATGATTCCCTCGGCGACGTACATGATTCCGAATTATTTGAACCTCCAAAGCCTCGGCCTGCTCAACTCCTACTGGGCGTTCTGGCTACCGGCGGCGGCCAACGCGTTCTGGATCCTGCTGCTTAAGAGCTTCTTCGACGGCATCCATAAAGAATTGTTCGAAGCGGCCCGCATGGACGGGGCGTCGGAGATCCGCTGCTTTCTGCAGATCGCCTTCCCGTTGTCGCTGCCGATCATCGCCACGATCCTCATCTTCGGCTTCACGCAAACTTGGAACGAGTGGTATTGGGCGGGCGTGGTCATCACCAGTCCGGAAAAATATCCGATCGCTTCCGTCATTTACAAATACGTGCTTTCGGGTGAAACCAACAATATTCAGGAAAACGTGAAATTTGCCATTTTGACGATCGTCATGATACCCCCGCTCATGATTTTTGCGTTCTTGCAAAAATACATTATCCGAGGCGTGAACTTATCTTCTGTTAAAGGCTGACCCATTCCAGCGTAAAGGAGTACGGGAAATGACGGATAGAGCTCTAAAGCGTACGATCGCCATGCTCATGGTCGTGGTGTTATGGTGCGGCTCGTTGCCGCTTTCGGTTTCCGCCGAGGTAGAGGCTATTCGGATGATCCATGAACCGCTGTTCGTTAACGGAGAGTCGGCCATCTCCGCCACCGATCCTGCCAACCATTATCCAACCGGCGGTATCGGATTCCGTTCTCAAGGCGTGAACATGATGGCTGCCGATGTTGCAGTCAGCCACCCGGTCAATGAAAGCGGAGTTGAGCAATTAGCGTTTGAGCCGTACAGCAATGATTTTGAGAACGTGCCGGTCGGTGCGGTGCCGGAAGGGTGGAACGTCAGGGGCGACGCGAAGGTAGCGGAGCTTGCTACCGGCGAAAAAGTGCTCCGGCTTAACGGCAAGGTGGGCCAAATTTTCCCTACGGCCACGCTATCGGCACCCATGTATCGGAATATAGACAACTTTATCCTTAAATTTCGCGCCAAATACGAACGGACCAGTAATCAGGATTACAACGTATGGCGATTGCGCTACCGAATGGAGGATGAAAACAACAACTACGCGGTGGAGTGGGGAACACACAATTGGCGGTACTTCATTATGCGAAAAACCGAACTGGGCGGGAATTATCATCTTGGCACGTATAACGAGTCTCTGGATAACCGCTGGGTGGACTATGAACTCCGCGTATCGGGTATTACGCACGAACTCTATATCAACGGAACAAAAGTCATTTCCGTGGATGATTTCGATCAACTCCGGATGGAGAAAGGAAGGATTCAATTCGGTACCGTCTACGGCATCGACCTAATGATCGATTCATTGGAGCTCCTGCCGTTGGAGCCGTCCCATGTTTATAACGTAGAACCGGCGGGAAATTTTACGGGTATCTACGGACCCGACGAACAAGCGGGCATTCACGTATATTTGGCGGGAGGTTCTGAAGCGCATACGTATAAGGTGGAGTACACGGTGCACCGGGCGGACGGCGATAAGGCGCTGATCACTTCCGGGGAAAAAGAATTCTCGCTGGAAGCTTACGGTTTGGTGGATGAAGCGGTACACTTCGACTTGCCGTCCCATTTGATCGGTACCTATG
The DNA here is from genome assembly GCF_008084145.1 of Paenibacillus faecis. Taxonomy (GTDB): domain Bacteria; phylum Bacillota; class Bacilli; order Paenibacillales; family Paenibacillaceae; genus Fontibacillus; species Fontibacillus faecis. The sequence goes on from NZ_VSDO01000006.1 coordinate 83,994, forward strand.
ATGTCCGGGTTAGTCTATCGATCGACGGGACGTTGATGGATCAAATGACGAAGCGGATGAGGATGGCTATCGTACGCGAGCTCCCGGAACAAGGTAAGCCCGATCTCGATATGGAATCGAAGTTCGGGTTTAACACGCATTATGATTTGAATTGGCGTGACGACATCATGGACGCGGTGCACAAGACGGGCGCAAAGCACCACCGGAGCGTGCTGAACTTGTCGGAAATTTTTACCGGACGTTATGATTCCGCTGGCGATCCTATTTTTGACTACAGCAAGGCGGACGCTTATATCTCCAAAATCAACAGCTTCGGGTTAAACCATATCCCCGTCCTCGGATTCATTCAAGACACGAAGCAGGCGGCTTCTTACGAAGGGTTAAGGCTGCTTGAAAATTTCGTTTCCGAAAGCGTCGACAGATATAAAGGGAAGATCCGAAACTACGAGACACCTAATGAACCGGAGTTATTCACAAAACCCTATATTCCTTATGAAGTGGTTCAACAGTGGAAACGGGCCTATATCGCGGCAAAAGCCGCCGATTTGAATTCCGTGTTCATTGCCGGCGGCCACACGTCCAGCGTCAGAAGCGTCCTTCCCGCGGAACTGGACTTGGGTGCCTACAATTATGCCGATGCCTTTTCGTGGCATCCCTACGTGTACAATGCGATGCCGGACGGTGCGATCGAGGCGTTTGTCGATGACATCGGGGAAATGATGGAAGAATACGGAGGTTGGAAGGATTATTACCTGACCGAGGGCGGATGGCCGACGGCGAAAGGCGGTTATCCGAACGTATCGGAGGAGGTTCAGCGGGATTATATCGTCCGGGCCTTTCTGATCTACCTGACCCGGCCCGAGGTGCGCGCCTGGGAATATTACAACTTTAAAAACGACGGTACGGATGAAAATTATTACGAAGTGTTTTGGGGCATTACGGACGTGAACGGACGTCCGAAGCTGGCCTATCCTGCCGTAGGCAACATGATGACCACGCTGGACCAAGCCGAATACGTCGGCCGTATCGATACGGGAGACCAACGGGAACGGGTGTATGTGTTTTTGAAAGACGGCGAGCCATTGGTCGTCGCATGGCGTTCCGTTGACCATAAGGACGATTCCGGCGAAAACCCGGCAACCTCGGAAATCCGAATAAGTTCCGACAGGGACACCGTCACGGTGCGGGACATCAACGGGGTTGAGCGGATCGAGACTGTCAACGGAGGCAGCCTGGATATCCCGGTTTCCGGTTCCCCGGTTTATGTGATGAATCCGGGAGAGAAGATGCTTCTTCAGGCCGCAGGGCAGGCGGTTGAAGATCATCATCGGGCGGCTTCGGCGGATATCGCGAAACTGGAAACGCCGGATAATGCACCGGTCGTTGACGACCTGATGCGGCGGATGGATACGATCAAATCCGGTTTGCTGGAGGCGGTTGCCTCAGGGGATGCCATCGCGAGAGCCGATTTGACGGAACAAGGAATCCGCCATATCTATGAGCTGATGAGCAGCATGGCCGACGAAATTCAAGCGGGCCGGCTGGAGCGGATCAAGACGTTTGCCGCCTTGGAATCTCTCTATTATTACGCCGAATCGGTAGCCAAGGCCTTGATTTACATGAAGGCATCGGTGGGGGTGGAAGGCGGAACGCCCGCTTATGAGGAAAACTTGCAGAGCGCAAACCAAATCTACACCTCGGTTAAAGGGGAGGACCAACTGCTGCCGGTTTCCACGGTCGCTCTTATGCGCGCGAACCGCTATGGGCGATTGGCTGAGGAACACGCTTCGCACGGGAATACGCCCCAAAGTTATGTATACGGTTTGCTTGCGCGCGAATTTTCCGGTACGGTTCGACAAATTCTTGAAGCCGATAAACCCGTCTACGTTGGCGTATGGTTGAATGTAACGCCTATTCGAAGATCGGGCGAACCGGGCGGTCCAAGCGCGATAACGGGGACGGTAGCGAACGATACGGCGCAGGAGCAGCAAGTGACCGTCCGTTTCCAAGTGCCGGAAGGCTGGGAGGCCATACCTGATTTGTCAGCGGACATGGGTCCTCAGGAAGTTTTCCGATTCGATGTTCCCCTTAAGGTGCCGTTTGGCGCGGTTACCGGTGAGTACCAGCCGAAGGTTATTGTTGAAAGAAACGGCGAACCGATCGACTCGGCCGAACTCGACTTCCGCGTTGAGGATACGATACAAGCCGAAATTTTGCCCGTGACCGAAGATGTTCGCGAGTTGGGGAACATTACCGTTCAAATCACAGGCTCCTCGGAAGCCCCGAAGAGCGGTAAAGTTACGGTACTTGGCCCGGATGGGGAAGAACTTCAGCCGCTGGCCGGCGATACGTTTACCAATCTGGCCAAAGACCGGTCGATCACGATGCAATTTCAGTGGAATTACCGGACGAAGTCGGATTACCACGAGTACATGAGTGAATTGATCATTACCGAAACGGACAGCCGGCGCGTGCTCTTGCGCGAGCAAGTGCCGCTTGACTTCCTGCTTGTGAGGTTTAGCCCTCAGCCCCCCGTCATCGACGGAATTCTGGACGATTGGAAGGCCGCCTATCCGGTGCACTTGCGCGGGGCGAAGCGGAATCAGACCGGTCGATACGATCCGGCTAACCTGGATGCGAAAGCCTATGCCATGTGGGATGACGACAATCTGTACCTTGCGGTGGAGGTGAAGGACGATATTCATAAAAATTCGGAAGATGCGCCCAATCTATGGAAAAACGATTCCCTGCAATTCTCCGTTGACCCATTAAGGGACAGTACGGCTTCTTATAACAACGACGACATGGAGTGGGGATTTGCGCATCATGACGATGGACGTCACCTGGCGAATATCTTCTTCTCCCGCGCGCCGAATCCGAACGGCAATGTCAGCGAAGGGTTTCCGTACCGCATAACCCGTGATGAAAAGGAGAAGACGACCTATTATGAAATCGCGCTCCCAGCCAGTATGATCCATCATCTCGAACTTACGGAAGGCAACGCTATCGGCTACAACCTCGCGGTAAACGACGCCGACTATCAGATGGGACGGGATAATTTCATCCAATGGACGAAGGGATTGGCGGACGGGAAAAATCCCGGAGCTTATGACGCGTTCACGCTGGTGAAAGCGGAGGACGGCAATGGGCCGCCGGCGGAAGGCGCAAAAATCAAGCTGGTTGCGGACAAAAGCATTGTGGAAGTCGGCGAGGAGGCGGCATTGACCGTTTCGGTTGAGGAGGCCAGCGACCTCTATGGCATTTCGCTGGAAATCGGCTATGATCCGGATTTGTTTGAGTTCAGGTCGATCGAATTGTTGGAGCCTTTCCGGGAAGGCGACGATAACGGCGATGGCTTCCTGATGCATTCCGATCTCGGAGGCAAGCTGCGCATTGCCGCCAGCCGGCTGGGCGGGGTGAGGGGAATCGATGGCGATGGAGACTTGCTGCGGATTGTGTTTACGGCGCGGCAGCAGGATGGCCGCACGACCCTGGCCACGGATCAGGTTGCAATCTCCGACAGCATGGCGGTAATTTCGACCGGTTCCGACGGCACTTATCCGCTCGCGGTGGCGGATTCCTATGCCATTACGGGGTCGGAACCGCGTTCCAATGCGCTTGTTGCGATCGCCAAAGCGTTCGGCGCCAGGAATGGAGAAGCCAACTACGCTCCAAATCTGGATATGAACAAGGATGGAGGCATCGATATTATCGATCTTTCCTATGTCGCTATCCGGATTTTGCAAGCGAAGAAGTTTGCCGCCCTTCCGGCGGAAGCAGCCTTTTAAAAAGGATCATGAGGAGGAAATGTATGAAAATACCCCAATACTGGTCTGTTCTGCTCGTCATATCGCTATTGTTTACGCTTTATCCCCCTTTGTCCGGTCATGCGGCGGCCTCTTCCGAAAACGCCGCCGCCCTACCTGCCGATTTGATAACACAGAAAGAGGAACGTATTTTTCTAAAGGAGGATGTCCCGATGGAGAGCGTTTCGAAAGAAAATACTCCGGGAAATAACGTGCCGGGTCAAAGTGTGCCGGAAGAGGATAACGTTATTGCACCCGGAGAATTGGAGCTATCCTCTGCGGCCGCGGTGGCACTGGGCAAGGAATTGGCCCGCGGCAAACCGATCACCGCGTCTTCCGAGGTTTCCTCCAGCGGCCGGGTCGCCGTCAACGCGAACGATGGCGATCTATCCACGCAGTGGGAGTCGGCAGTCAAACCGGCGTCGATTACGATCGACCTGGAATCGGTCTATCCGGTCGCAGGCATAGCCATGAGCCTGGGACCGAATTGGACGGCGCGAACGCAATCCATTGCCGTGGAGGGGAGCCGGGACGGCGAGACATACATGACGCTTGTTCCCGAAGCGAAATATTCGTTCCAAAGAGACCCGAAGCACCGCGTCGAATTGGGATTCGCACCCGCGGATTTGCGTTATGTCCGGTTCACCGGAACATCCAACTCCAATCCGAACGGCATTCAATTTGCCGAGCTGGAAGTGTATCAGGATCCGAATCACGTTCCGCCGGAGTTGCCCGACCTTTCGGTATCCTCGGTTCACCTGGCTCCATCCGTGCCCGAACCGGGAGATGAAGTCGCATTCAGCGCGGAGATCCGGAATGAAGGAACGGGGGTTGTGACGGATTCGGACATCCTGGTGACGTTCACTTTAAATCCGGCCGTCAACGATACGGCGGTAACCGATGCGGTGTATGCCGGGAGTCTGGGACCGGGCGATACGGTAACCGTGACGGGAACGACAACCTGGACGGCTTCCTTGGGCACTTACGCCTTACAAGCCGAGGTGAGCGCGGAGGTTCAGGAAACGGACAACCGGAACAATGCGAAAGTGGACTATTTTGCCGTGCGGCAGCCGGCTGCGGAGCGGACCGAGTTTGAAGAACGGGCAGAGTATATTCTGCAAACTCTCGCCACGAGCGAACCTACGCAGACGGACCGGACGCTGTGGGTGAAGGAAGCCGTTTTCCACGCCCAGGCGAGGTTTGCGCTCGGCGTTGATGTCGAACAGGGCTTGGAATATATATCCAGTATTAACAATAACCCCGCCGGTGCGTCCATGTTTTTTTACACGGCCAACATCGACAGTTATTTGAAATACGGCCATCTGTATCCGGAATCGCTCAGAGAGAAGGTAAAAGCCAATATGCTTGCCGCAGACTACTCCAATAATGGCAGTACGGAGAATCACTTTCTCAAATTCCGGACGGCCGGCTATCTGGTAGCCCAGACCTGGCCGGATTGGAGCCAGGCGCAAGCGACGAAGGCGTTCGCCGAACGCGACATCGGCGAAATGCTGGAGCGGTTCGTCAAGTACGGCATGAAGGAATACGACTCCACGACGTACTGGGCGCTTTACGTCGAATGTTTGTTAATGCTGCATGATCTGGCCGACGATCCGCAAATGAAGCAAAAGGCCAAAATGGCGCTGGACTGGATGATCGCCAATACGGCCGCGGAATGGGTTGACGGATATTGGGTATCTTCCACGGTTCGCGATTATATGGGGATGAGCCCCAAACTCGGCGCCGCCGGAACGACTATGGCCTGGTTGTATCTTGGCGGAGAAGAGCGGCCGCGTCTTCTTAATAATGAACTCAATTATCCGGAAGGGATGTATTCCGTAATTGCGGCTGTCTCATCTTACCGTGTGCCGGAATGGATTCGAGCGGCGGCGCTTGAACGGAGCGAGCCTTATACGAATCTTGAAAGTCATGATCAGTATCCATCGAGCAAACTGAACTGGCCGCACGGGTACCGAAAGACCACCTACATCGATGAACATTACGGCGTGGCAAGCCAATTTGACGGTTACGGCACCTTAGGATGGTCGGATCAGTTGCGACGGTGGTTCGTCAGATGGAAATCGGAGGACGCTTTCAGCACTTTTTATGTATCTCATCCGAAAAACGGCGCCTTGCAGTCGGGAGCCACGCCATACGAGCAGGTGCTTCAACATGGGGGAACGCTGCTGACCGTGACCCATATTCCGGCGAGCGATCCGAAGCCGTATATCGCCGGGCCGCTGCCGTCCGGCGTCATCGAGACGGTGGAAGATTCAAGCGGCTGGATCTTTGCGCATGAAGGCAACGTGCTGCTGGCGGTCAAAATCATCAAGCCTTACAGCTGGGCCGAAGAGTCGGTCGGGCCGCTGGTCATCCCCGTCCTTCGCAGCGAAGGCCTGAAGAATGCGGTGATCGTGGAGACGGCCAAACCGGGGGACTACGCCGAAGCCGGGGATGACAGCATGACGGCGGACGAACGGCGGACTAGCGAACTCGCCCGCTTCAGGGAAGCCATCAAAGCCGGCACGAAGGTGGATGCCGCCGGGTTGGAGAATGCGAATCCCGCTGTCGTCTATCATTCGCTTGCCGGGGATACGTTAAGCCTGACCTTCAACGGGGAACGAAGCGTTAACGGGGAACCCGTCGATTATTCATCGTGGCCGCTCATCGACAATCCGTTTATGCGTCAGGAGGTGGGAAGCCCAATCTTTACGCTGATGCATGACGGGGAGACCAGCGAATATGATTTTGACAATTGGACCATCCATACACCGGAAGCGGAACCTGACATGTCCGTGACCGGCGTTGGAACCGTACCGGATACTCCTCAAGCCGGCCAAGAGGTCACCTTCAAGGCAAAGGTTCGAAACGCCGGTTTGTCCGATACGCCGGGAGGTTTTGAGGTGGTGTTCAGCTTGAACGGCAATCCCGTTTCCACGATCGTCCATGCGGATAAGCTCGCCGCAGGCGAGACAGTTACGGTGTCCAGTGAACCTTGGAAATTTGAAGCTGAAGGAACCTACTCGCTATCCGTCTCGGTCCGAGCCGTGGATTGGCGGGAACCGGATCAGAGCAACAATCGATACGATCGTTCGATCGAGGTGGCCGGAGCGCTGCGCCAGCTGTTCGCGGACGATTTCGAAGGCGACATCGTCACGAAGTGGGACAGCGGCGGAAGCGTTGGCAGCTGGTCTCATGCGAACGATCCTGCGGTCGGTTCGATGGTGATGAAGGGAACGAGTACGGCGACTAACGGAAATCCGGTCCGTAAAGTGGCAAAATCCGCGGCGTGGACCGATTACGAACGTACGAACCGGGATTATGATTTTTCTTTTAAAGCCAGGTACTCAGTCGGTACAACCGGTGGCGGTTCCGGCGAGCAAATGCGGGCCCTCGTCCGGTTCGCCAACGTGCAGGCTTATTCATTTTTTGAATTTAGCGCCCGCACCAACGAGGTTTCCTTCTGGAAATATACTTCCGAACAAGGCTTTATCAATTTGTCCGGGCCGGTTTCGATCGCTGCCAAGCTTCCCGATTTCGATTTCAACCAATACAACGATTATAAAATTCGCGGGGAAGGCGATGTCATTTCCTTGTCGATCAATGGCCGACTGATTATGGAAACGAAGCAGATTTCGGACATCACGGGCGGTTCGGTTGGCTTTATGAACCGGAATTCGGAACTGTGGATCGACCAAGTGCGCGTTCAAACGATTGAAGACGAGGTTCCGGGTCCCGGCGACTCCACTTCGTTTGACTTTGAATTCATAGGCGCGGCACCCGGACAGAACGGAGAGGTCGTGGTGGATCTGAAGGCTTCGCAGGCATCGGACTTGTATGGATTTGTATTTGATCTGGACTATGATCGGGAGAAACTGAAGCTGACCCGCGCCCAGGCCAATGACGAGTTCGGAGAACATGCCTACGTGACATTCCAAGAAAGAGTGGACAGGGTGAGAATCGTCGGGACCCGAACCGCCCTGGACGGAGAATCGGGGGTAGATGGCGATGCTCGATTGCTGAGGCTCGTTTTCAATCGGCTGAAACCGTTGAATGAATTTGAATTAACGCTGATGGCTGGCTCCGATTATTCCGACAGCACCGGGAAGCGGACGATTCTTGAATCGCCGATTCACAAGACCCTCTTGCTCCTGGCGGCCGACGTCAACGGGGATGGGAAGGTTGGCATTGACGACTTGGTGCTGGTCGCGAAAGCTTTTGGTGCGAGAAGCGGAGACGAGGGCTACAAGGCGGCATGCGACGTCAATCGGGACGGCGTCATCGACATTGAGGATCTCAGTTACGTAGCTCTTCAAATCCTGCAGTCCGAATAAACCTAATAATGATTTCCCCTGCGGCTTCGCCGATAATGACGGAAGTTGCAGGGGATCCTGGGAGGAAGCCGTATGAGAGCAGTGAAGACCGGGCTGGCGTGTTTAGCGATGTTGTCGGCATGTTTCGCCTTGGCCGCAAATCCTGTTCAGGCCGAGGGAAGGACGAAAAGCCAAATCGAACTGTTTTTGCAAGACCAGGATGCCGTGTTGAAGCGAGGCTCCTTCGTGGACATATCCGTCAAGACCCAGGATGTTCCGGGGTTGTTCGGCATCCAATTCGAACTTGTCTACGACCCGGATCTTCTTGAGCTACCCGGCAAGAACAGCGTGGAAATCTCCGAATCTTTCCAGGCTTGGGTGATCAAGAACGATCCGGAAACCGGAATAATCCAAATCGCGGCCACTAGAAAATCGCTGCCTGAGGATGCAGAGGAAAACCTTCCGCTGGCAAAGTTCCGCTTCCGTACGTTGACCAGCGGAAACGCGGAGGTTTCTCTGCAGGAGATCAAAGCCGTCGATGCGGTCCCACGGGAAATTCAGTTGAGTTCCGCCGAGGAACCTGTCGTAGAAATTTCGATCAAAGATCCCGCTGCAAATGCAGGAAAAGGCCGGCGGGATGGGGGGAGTTAAGTTGGCGACCTCAATTGAGCCGGTATACCGTTACATGATGCACAGCCATGAGGAGGAGTGGGGAGACCACCCATGGCGGGATTGGGCCATGAATATTCACCGTTGGGATTGGAATCCCGGCGTGGCGATCCTAGCGGCGATGGAATATTTTAAGGTGACGGATCGCCGTGAAGTTCTGAACGAAATCGTCTGCTGGGTCAATCAAAATGAGCCCCCGTTTCATGGTGGAAGCATGGTGATTAATTCAGTGGCGCCGTTTGCGGTCTATCCGGATCTGTTCCGAGTTACCGCCGATGAATCTTACAAGCAAACGGCCATGAAGATCGCCGATTGGCTCATCGAAAGAGCCCCGCGGACGAAAGAAAGCGCGTTCGAGCATACGGTGACCGAGAGCGAAGCGTTCCGCGAGCAGGTGTGGGCCGACACCGTTTTTATGGCGGTCGTGTTTCTTGCAAGATCGGCCCGCTTGTTCCGGGACGAACATTATGCGCAAGAAGCCGCAAGTCAGCTTTTGGTACATTACCGGTTGCTGCAGGATGTCGAAACGAACTTGTTTTTCCACGGATATAACTGTTCTTTAAAATCCCACATGTCGGCCGCGAGATGGACCCGGGCAAACGCCTGGATGGCGCTGGGAACGCCCATGATTTACCGGGAGATCCAGGGTTTGTGCGAAGTTCCTCAAGAAATCGGAACCCGTTACCGGGAGATGATGCAAGCGATACGAGCGGTACAGCGCGACGACGGGCTGTGGCCGACCGTGCTGGACCGCCCAGATTACGTACCGGAAACCTCGGGAAGCGCCGGTATCGCCTGCGGTATAATCCACGGTATAAGCCAAGGGTTGCTGGACGATTCGTTCCGCGAATGCGCGCTGAATGCGGCGGAAGGCGTAAGTGCGCAAATCGGCGCGGACGGAAGGGTGTCGGGCGTATCGGGGGGGACCCCGGTGCTCGCTTCGGTTGATGATTACAATCGGGTTCCTGTTTTTCCTACGTTATACGGGCAAGGGCTGGTACTGATGCTGCTCACTACACTGCACGATGAGCGCACGCGTTCTTGAATTTCGCGGCTTCGTTCGATAGTTCCATTTTAGGGGCATACACCCACAGCCTCAATCCTGACGGATTGGGGTTGTTGCCGTTAACGGAACGCCACACTAGAGACGGATATTTATATATCCAGGAAGCTTATTTTTGGAATGGAACAAAACGCCTTCCTTTTGCGTTAATACTATGTGTAATTCACATGATAAATTGACATGAGACGGGAGTGGCTTTAATGAACCGAGGAATAGGATGGGTGACCGCGTCAGCGCTCTTGCTGCTGGCTTTGACGGGGTGTGCCGGACATGAAGCGGGAAAAACGGATACCCCAGGAGCAGGAAATACAGCGGCAGATCGCCTGCAGGAAAAACCGGCTTCTTCAGGAACGGAGATGAAGCAGGGCGAGAAGAGCGATCCGGCCACGAATGAGACCGTAGAAAATAGCTTGGCCTATTACGAGCCTGATTTGGAAATCAAGCAGGAAGCGCAGGAGGGCAAGGTAGTCTGGATGTCGGGCCATGTCGAGTTGGTGATTGAGAAGTCGCCGAAGGAAGTGCACGCATTGAGCGTGAAAACCAATGGGAAGACCTATTCGCTTAAACCGGAACGTGAACCAAGCTCGGTCGAAGCCATGGCTCTGTCCGTAACCGGGAAATTTTTGGCCGTGGATCTTTTTCAGAACAACGTTGGCCATGAGATCCTCATTCTCAATCTGGAGAACGGGGATCAAATAAATCTTAATCAGCTGGCCTCCGGGAAAAACGAGGGAGTTGAGACGATCCACGCCTACAACTGGTCGCCGGATGGAAGCATTTTGGCTTACGCCTACGGCGATACAAGTTCCAGCAGTATTGCAGCGTACGATTTTGAAAAAGAAACCGCACTGAATTTGGCGGAAGATGCCCCATATATTTCGACAGCTTATATTTTGTGGAGTACGGACGGTGAAGTGATCGACGCCATCAGTGAACAGCCTTCGGATCAATTCAAATTGCACCGCTATTCCGTGAAAGGCGGAACGGTTGAAGAAGTTGCGGACGTAAAGCGCGAAGAACTTCAGCGATACAATAAATACAGACCTAGCGCTCCATGAGAAGAGTCGTTTTTCTGGTTATAACGGGCTACACTTTACTGATCGGCTATTGGATGCTGTTCGGATTCGGTAGAGAGCCCCAGCCCGGTTATTTATTTAACTTAAAGCCCTTATGTACCATTCGTCAGTTTTTGCAGGTAGACCATTTTAGTCCTAAAGTGTGGATGATGAACTTGGTTGGTAATGTCGGGGTTTTTGTGCCCTACGGGGTGCTGCTTCCTCTCTTTCTGAAGGAGGGGAGACTGCTACTTAAATCGTTGTGCCTATTTTTAAGTGGCGTCTTCGTGCTGGAGTCTTTACAGTTACTCACCAAAAGGGGAAGCTGGGACATCGATGATTTTATATTAAACACGCTCGGCTTCCTTCTTGGTTATGGCTTGTACCTCATTCTCAAAAGATCCGGGAGGTGATTACCTTAGGGTTGTTCTATAGAGATGTCGGACCAAGTCGGGCACCGCTGCTGGTATTTCTGCATGGCGGGGGCGTCGGCGGCTGGATGTGGGAGAAACAGGTGGAGTTCTTCTTTCGTGACTACCGCTGTTTAGTGCCGGATTTGCCCGGGCACGGCGAAAGCGAAAGCCGGACGTTCAGCATGTCCCAAAGCGCCGAGGAAATCCTATCCTTGATAAAATCAAATCAAAACGGGGCCCCCATCACATTGGTTGGATTTTCACTCGGCACCCAAGTTATCGTCAAAATGCTAAGTCTCGATCCCTGGTTAGCCGACTACGCGGTCATCAATAGCGCGTTAACCGTCCCTTGACTTGGATACAGCCGTGGATTGGAACCTCCGTGAGAATGACGCACGGTTTGCTGCGGTACCGGGCATTTGCCAAACTCCAGGCCAAGCAGCTATACATAGACAAAGACATGTTTGAACAGTACTACGAGGATTCTCTAAAGATCGGACCGGAATTGCTTACGGAAATACTCAAAGAGAATATGTCTTTCGCCATTCCGGACAGCTTTAAGCAGACGCGTGCCAAAGTGTTGATTACCGTAGGACAAGGGGAGAAGAAAATCATGATGCGTTCGGCGAAAGACCTCCTGATAAACCTTCAAGGAAGTCAGGGAGTTATCGGTATGGGCTTCGGACACGGCTTTCCATTAGCGAGACCGATGTTCTTCAATGAAACGGTGGAATCCTGGATTCAGGAGAAGAGGTTGCCGAACGGTCTTTTTACCGTTGGTATAGGAGGATGACATGGAGTTAAAGCAGTTGTTGCAAGACATTAAAGAACATGACAATAAGATCCCCGAAGGAACGGACACGGAGCGGTTGGTGGAGGAGATGCTGCGTGAAATCGGCTCCATCGATTTCGAGCTACGGGATGATCTTATCTATTTTACTTTTTATCATTGGATCCAGAGAAACGTGTTAAGTCCGGAAACGATGAAAAATATGCTCTATACAAGTCTTGACGAGGACCACCTGTTCCTTGGACTGGGGAGTTCGGATGAGGACACGGTGTTTACCCGCTCCTTTTCGGTGTTGATATCTCCGCTTATCCTGGAATGCCATCTTTCCAGGCCCTTTTTATCCGAGGAAGATATTCGCCATGTTTTTGAGCGGCTCTGCCGCTATTTTAGAGAGGAGAACGATTTGAGAGGGTACGTGGAGGCTAAGGGGTGGGCACATGCGGTGGCTCATACCTCCGATGCTTTCGAAACCCTCGTAAAATGTCGAGGCATAACGAGAAACGATCAGCTTGCGATCATGGAACTAATCCTCGAAAAAATCCAGGTAAATACGCATTACTTTGTCGATGGTGAAGATGAAAGGATGGCGGAAGTCGTAAATACGATCATCAAGAAAGGTCTTTTGGGCGATGATCCGATAGTAGCCTGGGTGCATAAAGTAACGAAGTTTAACACCATCGGAAAATATCCCGAAGACAGCATTATTCGCGGGAACGTGCGAAATCTTTTGAGAAGCGTCTATTTTAAATGTGCGGAGCAGAACAAGGACTCCAAAATCGCAAAGGCGATTGTTCATGCCTTGGGTCAAATTTAAAAAGGGGAGGGCCTTTCATGAAGTTTCATATGAAATCGGGCGATACGAGTTTTATCGGCATGGCCAATCCGGATACGTATCGGTCGTTTGTGGACGAAGATTGGGAACTTGAAGGACTGTTACGACATTTCGGAGACGAGATGAAGGACGGGCATCTGCTGGTTTGCCAGATGACCGAGGAAGGCATTGAGCATTCCTGGAAGGTTGACGTCCGGGTGGACGGGGAATCACCGGCTGGACCATACCTCCGGCGGGCCGAAGGCTTCCTTGAAGTAACGGAAGGGTCATTGTACTTGGTGGACTACGATTGCTTGACGATGGCCGCCCAATTTGAGGACGAAGAAATCCCGGACCGGAACTGTTCCCAATACCGGATCGAACTGGAAAACGGCCGATATCGCGTGGAGATCGTTCAGTTCTATGACGTGGATCAAGACAAACGCATCGGAACGGAAGAGTGCGACCTGATTATTCATTTGACGCCATCCGATTCAGCCGTGCCGGCGGAACGGGTGTTTTGGTGCACTTATTGTTCTTGAGCCGAGCGCCGGGGATATCACGAAATAGCGGCTACTGTGTCCGTTAGACTCGAAATCGGCCCAAAAGTGCGAAATAGCCGCTACTGCGTCCGTTAGAATTCCGGCGGCGGGGTGTGCGGCCTCAAGAGCATCCCGAGCGGCCCCAAACGTCCCCGGCGCTCCCTATGCAACGGATGCTAACGGAACTAATAGCGGCTATTTTGCGATAAACGGCGATTCTGAGAATCTAACGGAACTAATAGCCGCTATTTGCGTCCTCCGCCCCCGAAAAGGCGGGGATATCACGAAATAGCGGCTACTGTGTCCGTTAGACTTCGAAATCGGCCCAAAAGTGCGAAATAGCTGCTATTGCGTCCGTTAGAAATCCGGCGGCGGGGAGCGCGGCCTCAAGAGCACCCCGAGCGGCCCCAAACGTCCCCAAACGAACCCGGCGCTTCCTATGCATCGGATGCTAACGGAACTAATAGCCGCTATTTGCGTCCTCCGCCCCCGAAAAGGCGGGGGGTTCACGAAATAGCGGCTACTGTGTCCGTTAGATTTCGAAATCGGCCCAAAAGTGCGAAATAGCTGCTATTGCGTCCGTTAGAAATCCGTCGGCGGGGCGTGCGGCCTCAAACGGTCCGCAACAGCCCCAGAGTAGCCCGGGACGGGAGCGGTCCCTAGTGGACCGGGTAAATTCCCTATACACAGCAGGTCAAAAAGCCTCGACAAAGATCACTCTTTTCGAGGCTTTTTTGCGTCGTTTTTGTGAACAGGGTTTTTACCCGGATCATCAGGGATTTCCCTTATGTGAACCAAAGCGCAACCCTTTCATAATGGGATTAGAAGAATGAACGCTGATGGATTCCCCTCCAAATGATTCATTCTGGACGAAGGAGTGATCGCTTCACATGAAAAGAAAAACAGGCTTGAGATTTTTTAAACCGACGGAAAGCTATTCGGGAAATTGGTCGATTCTTGAGGAAAAAAGCCGGGAATGGGAGAACATGTACCGCGGCCGCTGGTCGCACGACAAGGTTGTTCGCACCACGCACGGCGTGAACTGCACCGGATCCTGTAGCTGGAAGGTTTTTGTGAAGAACGGGATTATCACCTGGGAAAACCAGCAGATCGATTACCCGTCCTGCGGTCCCGATATGCCGGAATTTGAACCCCGCGGATGCCCGCGCGGCGCCTCGTTCTCCTGGTACGAGTACAGCCCGCTCCGCGTGAAATATCCTTATATGCGCGGACGTCTGCTGCGTTTGTGGACGGAAGCTTTAGCCAAGCACGGCGACCCGGTGAAAGCCTGGGCCAGTATCGTAGAGAACCCGGAAACGGCGAAATCGTACAAACAAGCCCGCGGAAAGGGCGGTCATGTCCGGGTCACGTGGGATTTGGCGTCCGAACTGATCTCCGCGCAATTGATCTATACCATCAAAAAATACGGCCCCGACCGCATCGCCGGCTTTACGCCGATCCCGGCCATGTCGATGATCAGCTACGCCTCGGGCGCGCGCTTCATTTCCCTGCTTGGCGGAGAGATGCTCAGCTTCTATGACTGGTATGCGGACCTTCCGCCGGCATCGCCGCAAATTTGGGGCGAGCAGACCGATGTGCCGGAATCGTCGGATTGGTACAACTCCGGCTACCTGATGATGTGGGGCTCGAATGTCCCCTTAACGCGGACGCCGGATGCCCACTTTATGACGGAAGTCCGTTATAAAGGGACGAAGGTCGTCTCCGTCGCCCCAGACCATGCGGAGAACGTCAAATTCGCCGACAACTGGCTGGCCCCGCATCCGGGGACGGATGCCGCGTTGGCACAGGCGATGACGCACGTCATCCTGGACGAATTTTATGTGCGGCGCCAGGAGCCGATGTTCCTGAACTATGCCAAGCAGTACACGGATATGCCGTTCCTGATTATGTTGGAGCCGCACGAAGACAAGTATAAAGCCGGGCGCTTCCTGCGGGCGAGCGATCTGGGCGATACCTCGGAGCATGCGGAGTGGAAACCCGTCATTTTGGACGAAGCGGCTGATGAAATTCTGGTGCCGAACGGAACGATGGGCCAGCGCTGGGAAAAAGAAGTGAAGTGGAATCTGATCCTGGAGCGCGGGGACGGCACGAAGATCGAACCGGCCTTGTCCGTTGAGACGCACGGGGCGGAATGGACGGAAATCGTCTTCCCGTTCTTTGACCACGCCGGCAACGGGACGTTCAACCGTACGATTCCGGTGAAGGAAGTTACCTTGGCCGACGGCTCGACCCGCTTGGTCGCCACCGTGTACGATCTGATGCTCAGCCAGTACGGCGTGAACCGGCCCGGCTGCAGACTGGCTGCGGCGGGATATGAAGATGCGGATTCCCACTATACACCGGCATGGCAGGAGCGGATTACGGGCGTCAAGGCGTCGCTGGTTGTGCAGATCGCCCGCGAATTCGCCCAGAACTCCTTGGACACCGGCGGCCGATCCATGATCATCATGGGCGCCGGGATCAATCACTGGTTTAACAGCGACACGATTTACCGGTCGATCTTAAACCTGGTCATTTTGACCGCGTCCCAAGGGGTCAACGGGGGCGGCTGGGCCCACTATGTCGGCCAGGAGAAATGCCGGCCGATCGAAGGCTGGTCCTCGATCGCGTTCGCCCGGGACTGGCAGGCGCCGCCTCGGCTGCAGAACGCGACATCGTTCTTCTATTTCGCCACGGATCAGTGGAAATACGAAGAGATGAGCAACGCGTCGCTGAAATCACCGACCGGCGGGCCGATCGACTATACCCATCCCGCGGATTACAACGTCCTGGCCGCAAGGCTCGGCTGGCTGCCGTCCTATCCGCAGTTCAACAAGAGCAGCCTGGCCTTCGCCGAAGAGGCCGCGGCCAAAGGGCTCACGGATAATGCCGATATTATCCGGCATGCCTATGAGCAGGTCGTATCGGGCGAAACGAAGTTCGCCGTCGAGGACCCGGATGCGCCGGAGAACTTCCCGCGCACGCTGTTCGTTTGGCGGTCGAACCTGATCTCCAGCTCCGCCAAAGGGCAGGAGTTCTTCATGAAGCATCTGCTCGGCACGAGCAACGGACTGTTGTCCACGCCGAACGAAGAGGAGAAGCCGCAGGAAATCGTTTGGCGTGATGAAGTGGAGGGCAAGCTCGACTTGCTCGTCGCACTGGATTTCCGGATGACCGCCACTCCGATGTACGCGGACGTCGTCCTTCCGGCGGCTACCTGGTATGAGAAGGTCGATTTATCGTCGACGGATATGCATCCGTTCGTGCATCCGTTCAATCCGGCGATCGACCCGTTATGGGAATCGAGATCCGATTGGGATATTTACCGGGCGCTGGCCTATACGTTCTCGGAGATGGCCAAGACCCATCTGCCGGGGGTTTACAAGGATATCGTCACTTCTCCGCTGGGACACGATTCCCAGGCTGAAATCGCCCAGCCGTACGGCTTGGTGAAGGACTGGAGGAAGGGCGAGGTCGAACCGGTCCTCGGCAAAACGATGCCGGGCTTTACGGTGGTCGAGCGCGATTATACGCAAATTTACAATAAATACGTCACCCTCGGACCAAACCTGGAGAACGGCAAGGTCGGAGCGCACGGCGTTTCCTTCTCCGTGAAGGAAGAGTACGAGGAATTGAAGAAAATCAACGGCACGTATTTTGACGAAACGATCAAAAACGGCCGGCCGAAGCTGCATACGGCCAGACACGCGGCGAACGCGGTGCTGCATATTTCGTCAGCGACGAACGGCCGGGTTTCGCAGCGGGCCTGGGAAGCCGCCGAGCAGGACACGGGCGTGCAGCTGAAAGACATCTCCGCGGACCGGGCGGCCGAGAAGATTACGTTCGCCGGCATCACCGCGCAGCCGCGGGAAGTAATTCCAACGCCGGTGTTCAGCGGCTCCAACAAATCGGGCCGCAGATATTCGCCGTTTACGACGAATATCGAACGTCTCGTGCCGTTCCGCACGCTGACGGGACGCCAGCATTTTTATCTGGATCACGAGATCTTCATCCAGTATGGCGAATCGCTGCCGGTTTATAAGCCGACTTTGCCGCCGATGGTGTTCGGCCCCCGCGACAAACAGGTGACCGGAGGCAAAGATACGCTGGTGCTGAGATATTTGACGCCGCACGGCAAATGGAACATTCACAGCACCTATCAAGATAACCAGCACATGCTGACGTTGTTCCGCGGCGGTCCGACGGTCTGGATCAGCCGGGAAGACGCGGAAGCGCACCAGATCGGCGATAACGACTGGTTGGAAGTTTACAACCGCAACGGGGTCGTAACGGCCCGGGCCGTCGTGAGCCACCGGATGCCGAAAGGCACGATGTTCATGTATCATGCCCAGGACAAACATATCAACGTTCCGGGCTCATCGATCACGAACGAGCGGGGCGGCAGCCACAATGCGCCGACGCGGATTCATCTCAAGCCGACGCAGCTCGTCGGCGGCTACGCGCAGCTCAGTTACGGCTTCAACTACTACGGACCGATCGGCAACCAGCGGGACGTATACGTGGCCGTTCGCAAAATGAAGGAGGTCGACTGGCTTGAAGATTAAAGCGCAAATCGCCATGGTGATGAACCTGGACAAATGCATCGGCTGCCATACCTGCAGCGTGACTTGCAAAAGCACCTGGACGAACCGGGAAGGTGCGGAGTACATGTGGTTCAACAACGTAGAGACCAAGCCGGGGATCGGCTATCCGAAGCGTTGGGAGGACCAGGAGAAGTACAAGGGAGGATGGACCCTGCGTAAAGGCAAGCTGGAGCTGAAATCCGGCAGCAAACTGTCCAAAATCGCGCTGGGGAAAATCTTTTACAATCCCGATATGCCGGAAATGAAGGACTACTACGAGCCCTGGACCTATGACTATGCCAAATTGACGAACTCGGGCGAGAAGAAGCATCAGCCGGTGGCCCGTCCGAAATCCGCGGTGAGCGGGGAGACGATGGATCTCGACTGGGGGCCCAACTGGGAGGACGATCTCGCCGGAGGCCATATTACCGGCCCGAAGGATCCCAATATCGAGAAGATCGAAGAAGAGATTAAATTCAACTTTGAGCAATCGTTTATGATGTATCTGCCTCGTCTATGCGAGCACTGCCTGAACCCGAGCTGTGTGGCTTCGTGCCCGTCGGGCGCCATGTACAAACGGGATGAGGACGGCATCGTGCTTGTCGACCAGGAAGCCTGCCGGGGCTGGCGCTACTGCATGACGGGATGTCCGTACAAAAAGGTGTATTTCAACTGGAAGACCAACAAGGCGGAAAAGTGTACCTTCTGCTTCCCGCGGATCGAAGCCGGACTGCCGACGGTATGCTCGGAAACTTGCACCGGGCGCATTCGCTACCTCGGCGTCCTGCTGTATGACGCCGACCGCGTACAGGATGCGGCGTCCATGCCGGACGAGAAGGATCTGTACCGGGCGCAGTGCGATTTATTCCTGGACCCGCACGATCCGAAAGTTATCGAGCAAGCGCGTAAAGACGGGCTCGCCGAAGAGTGGATCGAAGCGGCGCAAAATTCGCCGGTGTACAAATTGGCGATCGAGTACAAGCTGGCGTTCCCGCTGCATCCGGAATACCGGACGCTGCCGATGGTATGGTATGTGCCGCCGCTCAGCCCGATCATGAGCCATTTCGAAGGCAAGGATTCGATCCAGAATCCGGACCTGATCTTCCCGGCCATCGAGGAAATGAGAACGCCGATTCAGTATTTGGCCAATATGCTGACCGCCGGAGACACCGAAGTCGTCAAGGAGGCCCTCCAGCGGATGGCGATGATGCGCTCCTACAAACGGGCGGAATTCTCCAAGCAGCCTTTGGACGAAAACCGTTTGGCCCGCGTGGGCTTGAACGCCCGGCAAATCGAGGAGATGTACCGGCTGCTCGCGATCGCCAAGTACGAGGACCGATTCGTTATTCCGACATCGCACAAGGAAGGTTACATGGATCCTTTCCGTGCGCAAGGGATGGAAGGGTTCGGCGGCATGAACTGCGACGGATGCGGACCGGCATCGCCGCGGACGGAAAGCAAGAGCGGCAAGGAGCTGTACGAGGAGAACTTCTACGGGGGGATCTGGCGTGATTGATCTGGTCAAGTTAAACGACTATAAAGAAGCCTTTGGCTTTTTTGCCCGGCAACTGGCTTATCCCGAGAAACGCAGCATGCAGAATCTGACGATGGACGGGGACGTTCCCCCGCCCGTCGCCCAGCTGCTGAACACGTACCGGGAACAAATGGAGCTGCTTAGTATGGAAGAGATTGAAGAGAGCTATGTGCAAACATTCGATTTTCAGAGAAGCACGACCTTGTACATGACTTATTTTAAATTCGAAGATTCTCGCGAGCGGGGAAATATGCTATCCGCCCTGAAAGCCATCTATGAGACGTTCGGGCTCGAAATGGCGGACAGCGAGCTTCCGGACTACTTGCCCCTGATGTGCGAGTTTCTTTATGCCGCGGAATGGGTGGGCCAAGAGAAAGCCGAACTCGGCGTAAGTACGCTGCTCAGTGTTTTGGAGGACGGCACGTATTCCCTGATGAACGCGCTGGAGAAGATCGAAAGCCCTTATTTTTTCCTGGTGAAGGCGTTAAGGGAAACGTTTAAATGCTGTTTGCGGAAGGAGGCGCTGGAATCATGAACTGGCTGGATCATTTCGTCTGGGTCATCTTTCCTTATTTATGCGTCGCGGTTTTTGTGGTGGGTCATATTTTTCGATTCCGGTACGATCAGTTTCACTGGACGGCCAAATCAAGTGAGTTTATCGAGAAAAAGCAGCTGATGGTGGGCAGCCTCCTGTTTCACATCGGTATCCTCCCCGTCATTATGGGCCATATCGCCGGTCTGGGGATTCCTAAGGAATGGATGGAGTCCATGGGCGTCAACGAGCATGTGTACCATATCGGAGCGGTTTACATCGGCGGACTTTTCGGAGTGATCACCTTGGCGGGGATGCTGCTCCTGACCACGCGCCGCCTAACCAAACGTACGATCCGTCAGCTCAGTACCACCTCGGATCTGATCGTTAACGTCATGCTGCTGTTTATCGTATTTATGGGCGTGTTCTCCACCTTGGTGACTACGAATGTGCAGCCGGAGTTTGATTACCGGGAGACGATCTCCGTCTGGTTCCGCAATCTGTTCCTGTTCCAACCGGACGCCTCTCTGATGAGCGAGGTTCCGCTTTCGTTCAAGATGCATGTGGTGGCCGGCTTCCTGATCTTCGCGTTCTGGCCGTTCAGCCGACTGGTTCATGTCTGGAGCGTACCCTTGAATTATGTACGCAGAAGCTATATCCTTTATAGGAAACATCGTCAGCAGAGCGTACGTCGCTAAGTCGTTCAGAAATGTACAGGAATAATGTTAGGGAGATAGAGCTATGCACCAGAGTTCCGGTCAATACCAAACGATCCTCGATCAATTGAGAGAGAAGATGGGCTATGATTTCGTTTCGCTGGCTTTCGCCCAGTCCGAGGCGGATGGTTTCGTTTTAACATGGCAGTATGCCTCCGGTAATTTGAACAACCGGTACAAACGGATTGTGCTTCAGTCGGGCAAAGGAATCGCCGGAATCGTATATAAAACGGGGAAACCGATGCTGGTTGAAGATGTTGCGGATGAACTGAATTCGGGCGACCTGTTCAATTATCCGATTCTGATTTCCGAACGGTTAACCAGTGTCGCCGCGATTCCCTTGTACCGGTTTGAGCGGGTGGAGGGCATTCTGCTTGCGGGTTACCGGGAGAACAGTCGTTTTACGAGAGAAGGGCTGCGGATGTTACATGCGCAGCTCCGAGGCGAGTTCGGTGATTTTGAAGTCAAGGAGATGTCCGTGTTATGACTCCGCAAACCTCTGGAATTTCATCCGACCTGCTGTGGAACCTGTACCGCAACAGCCCGGAAGCCGTCCTGTTCTTTGACGCCGCTAACCATATAATCGCGATAAATCCGGCTGCCGAGCGCTTGTTTGACCCGAAGCTGCTGAGCCGGCTTTCTTCCGGAGGCAACAACGCCTTCTGTTTTACCTGCCGCGGCTATACGAGCGAAGAGGAACTGATGTCCTGCCTCAACTGCTATCTGTCCTCTCCGGCCCGTGATTTTGCCTCGTTTCAGCTGTTTCTGGAGACGAAGGAGCGAGGGCTGCTGCCGTTCTCGGCCAGTTTTTTCCCCATTGAGGAAGAGTCGGGTATCCGGGTGCTGATGCTCCGGGATTTGACCCGCCCGCTCATGACGCAAGACAGTTTGAACCGGAATACGATGACGAAAAGCATCATTAAAGCCCAGGAGGACGAGCGCAAGCGGATTTCCCGCGAACTGCACGACAGCGTAGCACAGGAGCTGATCAGTTCCCTGGTGGATCTCCGGGTTCTCAAATACTTGAACGTGCAGGACGAAGCCTTGCAGAAGATCCAGCAAACGGAAGCTTCCTTGACCCGCTTGCTGGATCAAATCCGCAATCTGTCGGTCGAACTCCGTCCCGCGTCCCTGGATGATTTGGGTTTGGAGGCGGCCTTCCGCTCCCACTTCAAATGGATCGAGAAGAATTACGGCGTTCTCGTGCGTTTCACGGCGGAATTGAACGGAACCCGGTTTAACAGCGAAATTGAAACGGTCGTATACCGCATCTGCCAGGAATCCGTATTGAACGCGCTAAAATATGCGGATGTGGACGAGATCGCCGTGCGGCTGTTTGAGCGGGAAGACGGCCTCGAGTTGATCGTCCGGGACGAAGGCTGCGGGTTTGACGTCAATGCCCGGGATCCGAAAGGGACCGGCCTGGGCCTATACGGGATGAAAGAGCGGACCGAGCTGGTGAACGGGGAGTTAACGATCACTTCCGAGCCCGGCAAAGGCACCGCCGTTCATCTGCGGATCCCTACGGGTAAGGCCGCTGCGGCTCCGGCATCGGGAGATCCCGGGAAAAGCTATGGTCGGGGGGAAGAGAAATGAGAATCGTCATTGCGGATGACCACGCGGTCGTTAGAAGCGGTTTTGAAATGATCATCAATTTTCAAGAGGACATGGAGGTTGTCGCCACGGCGGCGGACGGAATCGAGGCTTATCAGATGGTCGCCAAGCATCGGCCGGACATACTGCTGATGGATCTGAGCATGCCTCCCGGAGAGAGCGGCTTGATCGCCACAGGCAAAATCAATGAGGACTTCCCGGATACGAAGATCCTCATCTTGACCATGTATGATGATGAAGAATATTTGTTCCATGTGCTCAAGAACGGAGCGAGGGGCTATGTTCTCAAAAATTCACCGGATGAGCAGCTCGTTACGGCGATCCGTATGGTCCATCAAGGGGGGACCTACATTCATCCCAAGCTCGCCACCTCGCTGGTCCGGGAGTTCATTAACAAGGACCACGGCGTGGATGAAAGCAACCCCTACCAGGTGCTGTCCACGCGGGAAATCGAAATTCTCCCTCTGGTAGCCAAGGGATACGGCAACAAGGAAATCGCGGAAATGCTCCATATTTCCGTAAAAACCGTAGAAGCCCATAAAGCCAAACTGATGGACAAATTGAACTTGAAAACCAGGCCGGAACTGGTGGAATACGCTTTGAAGAAGAAATTGCTTGATTTTTAAGTTTGACTGGACATTTCCCTTATAAAAGCCCAAGATCATCCCTTGATGATTTTGGGCTTTTGTGTGTCAAAACCTCGCCGATAGGGTTTTTACCCTCCCGATTAGGGGAGTTCCCTATTAAAGGAGGCGATTTTTCTGCGCTACAATACGTGCAGGGGAAATTCATCCGGCTTCATTTCAGTTTAAGCGAAAGGTGATCGATATGATTAAAAAAGCTCAATTGCCGCTGCAAACCTTGAACCTTATAGTAGGCTTTGCGGTCTGGGTCATTATTTCTTCGCTGCTTCCTTATATGAGGGAAGACATCGCCATTCCGGCGGACAAAGTCGCCATTATCACGGCGATTCCCGTCGTGTTGGGATCGGTCCTGCGCATCCCGGTCGGGTATTACACCAATATTTTCGGGGCGCGAATCGTATTTCTGATCAGTTTCATCCTGCTGCTGGTTCCGGTTTACTTCATTAGTGAAGCGACTTCCTATTCGGCTTTAATTATAGGAGGCCTGTTCCTCGGTATCGGCGGTTCGGTTTTCTCGGTAGGGGTTACCTCACTGCCAAAATATTATCCGAAAGAACGGCACGGCCTGGTCAACGGGATCTACGGGCTAGGGAATATGGGTACCGCGGTCAGCACCTTTGCCGCACCGCTTGTGGCCGACCGTTTCGGCTGGTCCGCGACCGTTAAGTTCTATCTTGTACTGCTGCTTGTGTTTGCGGCCTTGAACTTTCTGTTCGGCGACCGGAAGGAAACGAAAGTCAAAACATCTCTATCCGTGCAGATCAAAGGCGTTTACAAGAACGAAAAGCTCTGGCTCTTCTCCTTGCTGTATTTTATCACTTTCGGCTCTTTCGTAGCTTTTACGGTGTACCTGCCGAATTTCCTGGTCACGAATTTTGACCTGACCAAAGTGGACGCAGGCATGCGCACCGCAGGCTTCATCGCGCTCGCCACCTTTATGCGTCCGGTCGGAGGCTGGTTGGCGGACCGTTTTAACGCGCTATATTTGCTGATCGGCGTGTTCGCCGCGTTCACGGGAGCGGCGATTGTTTTGGCTTTCTCGCCGACCATCGCGCTTTACACGTTCGGAAGCTTGGCCATTGCGGTCAGCGCTGGCACCGGGAACGGTGTTATTTTTAAACTGGTCCCGCAATATTTCAACAAACAGGCCGGGATCGTCAACGGGATCGTTTCCATGATGGGGGGGCTTGGCGGATTCTTCCCGCCGCTGCTGTTGTCGGCGATTCATTCCATGACCGGTCAATATTCCATCGGATTTATGCTGTTGTCCCAAATTGCGTTGGCGAGTCTGATTCTGGTGATTTGGATGGTATATCAAAACAAGCTGAGCCTATCCTCGGAAGTGTTCAAAAAGACCAATCAAGGGATCTTGGTCACCGATGCGAAGGGTATTATCACGGCGGTGAACCCGGCATTTACCGCACTGACTGGCTTTGAGGAAGACGAAGCGATCGGGAAGAAGCCGAATATCCTGAGAACGGACCGGCAGCAGGCGGATTTTTATCAAAAGATGTGGAAGAGCATCAAGCAAACCGGGATGTGGCAGGGTGAAATCTGGAATCGCCGGAAAAATGGCGAAGTCTATTTACAATGGTTGAACATAAGTGCTATAAAAGATGAGACCGGAGAAGATATCCGATATGTGGGAACTTTTTCGGAGCTTGCGGAAAGCCGGAGGAAGAGCGGCTGATTGGAGGATGACGGATCATGGAAAACCCGTTGCAAGATCAACTTCATAGACCCCTGCGCGACTTGCGGATTTCCGTGACGGATCGCTGCAATTTCCGCTGTACCTACTGTATGCCCATTGAGAAATATGGGGAGGATTACCCGTTTCTGCCGAAAAGCGAGCTGCTCTCGTTTGAGGAAATCGAACGGCTGGTGAGAATCTTTGTGACCTTCGGAGTCAAAAAGATCCGTTTGACCGGCGGAGAACCCCTGCTCCGGCGCGGGCTTGGCGGGCTGATCCGGCAGCTTCGAGGCGTCGATGGCGTTGAGGACATCGCCATGACGACCAATGGACTGCTCCTGCACCAATATGGCGAGGAGTTGTTTGAAGCGGGGCTGCGGAGGCTGAATATCAGCCTGGACGCGCTGGACCCCGGGATCTTCGGCACGATGAACGGGAGGGGCATTCGCCCTGAACGGATTCTCGAGAATATCGATTTTGCCGGCAAGTTAGGCTATGAAATTAAGGTAAATATGGTCGTGCAGAAAGGAATGAACGATCGGGAAATCATTCCGATGGCCGAGTATTTTAAGGATCGCAACCTCACGCTGCGCCTGATCGAATATATGGATGTCGGCAACGATAACGGTTGGAGTTTTGAGAAGGTCACCCCGAAAGCGGAGATGCTGCGGATGCTGGGCGAGGCTTATGATCTTAAACCCGTCGAGCCTTCCTATTTCGGTGAAGTGGCCAAGTATTACCGTTATAGTGGAAGTACCGCGAAGCTTGGTTTCATCACCTCGGTTTCCGAATCGTTCTGCTCGTCCTGCACGAGAGCCCGGCTATCGTCGGAAGGCAAGCTGTTTACTTGTTTGTTCGCGTCCGAAGGCTTTGACCTGAGGAAACTCCTGCGCGAAGGCGCAGACGACGCGGACCTGGCGGCAGCCATACGCGCGGTATGGGAGAAGCGGACCGACCGTTATTCCGATGAGCGGACCGAATTTACCGCAAGAAACCGGAAAAAAATCGGGATGTCTTATATCGGAGGCTAATGTCGCTTCTTTTGCAAAAAAGGTTCCTAAATTCGCGAAAACGCGTTTTAGGGACCTTTTATATTTATCATCGGCTACAAGATGACCAAGGCGCAGACGGTGAACAGAAGCGAAAAGGCGATTTCCAGCATGCCGCTCCGTTTCACGGTTATTTTTGTTTTCGGAAGCCATACGGCCCGCAGCAGCAGAACGGTCATCGGAATCAGCAGCGCGGCGGGGAAACACACCGCGCAAATCACCAGGGAAGCGATATGATAACCTACGGATAGCTTGTAGAACAACGGGTTGTTTTTCTCACGGATAATCGTTTTGACATAAAAAATGGTTCCGGTAAAATACAGAATATTTAACAGAAACAAGCTCCCTGCGAATCGCCAGTCCTTCCCGCCGCCCATTTGGTAAGCGACGAACAGAATCAGGCTAAACTGCATCACCGCCGCGAGATCGTTCAGAAACGCCCGTTCCCGGTTGCGCCGGGCAAAATAGCCGTTAACCAGAAACAAGGGGAGAAATAAGGGAATCCAGAACAACAGCACCGGATCAAGAACGAGCAATGCCGCCGCTAGCGGGATCAACAAACCGCCGTACAGCAACATCGGTTTACCGTAAAGGCTTGTTTTCCTCGTGCGAATCCATTGCAGCAGCGGAAAGGTGAACAGATACACGAGCAGCCAACCGGCAAACAGCAGGATGTGTAGCCGACCCGGCCTGGAGGCGAACATGCCGAGCAAAAATGGTATAATCAGCATAGCCCAGGCGCCGTGCTGTTTTGGAATATATTTGGATTTCATATTTTCATTCCTCACTCTCATCCTATATAAACGATGTATAATTAAATTTTAACTGACTGGTGAATCCGGCTTGTGAGGGCGGTCACTTGGCGTCTGAAACATCTATGAAGATTTCGAATTCTATTTCGAATTCCGGGAGAGGAGAAGGATTATGCCTCAAGTCGAACTAATTCAGGTTCCGCCCCATCATGCGGACCTAAAAGCGCTTATCGCCCGATTGGACGAGTATCTGTTTAAACTTTATCCCCCGGAGGAAGTGTTTACGGTTGATTTCAATGATCCTTACGTTCATGAAATTCAATTCATCGTAGCCTATACTCAAGGGAAAGCGGTGGGATGCGGAGCTATAAAAAAAGTGGATGAGTCGAGCGTGGAAATCAAAAGATTTTTTGTCGACGAATCCTGCAGGAATCAAGGCGTCGCCGGTCTGATTCTGGGGGAATTGGAGCGGCGGGCCCGCGCGGAATCGTTTACGTCCATGAAGCTGGAGACGGGAGCCGATCAGGTTGAAGCCGTGCGCTTCTATGAGAAGCACGGGTTCGTCCCCATTGAGCCGTACGGGGAATATATCGGTTGCCCTTCAAGTCTTTGCTATGAAAAGAGGCTGACGGATAAGGGAGATCTCATCCAGGCGGCCGAAGTCTTTGTAAAAAAAGAGCTGGAACACGAGCCGAGCGGACATGATTGGTGGCACATCGAGCGTGTCCGAAGACTCGCCGTGCTGCTGGCGGAACGGGAAGGGGCCGACCCGTTTATCTGCGAGCTGGCCGCGCTGCTTCACGATATTGCGGACGAGAAGCTGAACGAATCGAAAGAAGCGGGGTTGGACAAGGTTCGCGGTTGGCTGAGCGATCAGGGGGCCGCGGAGGACGTGAAGCAAAAAGTGCTGTCCATCATCTCGACCATGTCGTTTAACGGAGGAAAGAATCCGCCGATGGATACATTGGAAGGGAAAGTGGTTCAAGACGCGGATCGGCTGGATGCGATCGGGGCGATCGGCATTGCCCGGACCTTCGTCTATTCGGGGGCCAAGGGAAGGCCCATTCATCTGCCCGGACAGGATTTCAGCGGAACGGATTACCGATCGAGCGATAAATCGGCCATCTATCATTTTTACGAAAAGCTGTTGAAGTTAAAAGACCTGTTAAATACCGCGCACGCCAAGAAGCTGGCGGAAGAGCGGCATCAATTTATGGAGCAGTTCCTGGTTCAATTTTATAAGGAATGGGACTTAACCGAAGAAAGGAAATAGACTCATGGAAGAGAATTTAATGGTCTTGGAAACGGGCAGGCTGTTGATCAGGCGGTACAAGGAGGAGGACCTGGAGGAACTGGCCGCGATTCTTGGCGACGCCGAAACGATGAAATTCTGGCCGGCCCCTTTTACAAGGGAACAGGCAGAAGCCTGGCTGCAGCGAAGCTTTGAAGCCAATCGAACTTTGGGGTTTGGGAGATGGGCCATGGTGCTGAAGGAAACAGGCCGAATCATCGGTGACGTCGGATTTATGCGGGCCGAATTGGACGGGCAGACGGAGAACGATCTCGGGTATATTTTGTCCGCCGACTATTGGGGTAAGAACCTGGGAACGGAAGCGGCTGCCGCCTGCCTCGATTACGGGTTTCGGCAATTGGGAATGACCCGGATCTGCGCCAATATGGCCGTGGACCATCATGCCTCCAGACGCGTGGCGGAAAAGATCGGGATGATGGTCGAGAAACAATACATCAATAAGCGGAATCGTGATAAACTCACTTACTTATTAAGCAAAAGTATTTAATCGGGAAGGTGAAGTATGTTCTTTTTCAAAAAGAAATCCCCCGCATCCGAGGAGGAACTTCTCCGCTTTATTCGCCGTTTGGAGGACGCCTACATGGAGCAAGACGAGCTCAAGCTGAATGATAGTTTTCATCCGGATCAGCGGGGAATGTCATTAACGCGTCATGTTCAATTACAAATGAATTTTCAAATCTACCAAATCACCTCGGAAATCCTCCACTTCGAGAAGATCGATAGCTCGGAGGAGGAGGCCGTTTTTACGTATACCAGAAAACATCTTTACACCTGTAAAAATCCTGAAGACGAGCAGAGCTCCACTTTGAACAACATAACCAGCTACTACGTAAAAGTAGTTCGCGAGAAGCGCGGCTTTTGGATTACCAAATATACGCCGTACAGCGTTCTGTATTTGGACCGATCCGGGGATATCCTGCCGGGAGAAGCCGCGGTAGTACCGGCTAACGCGCAGTATTTCGGAGCAATCCAGCCGCTGCTTTCCCGCTTCCGCAAGGACGGACTGAAACCGGCTACATACCATACCTATGCAGGCAGCGAGTTCATTGGCTATTTTCCAGAGCGTGAAATTTTCAGCTACCGGACGACGGAAAAGTTCTCGGTCGATTTCTTTGAGACGATGGAGGCTTCGGATATCCATGAGCATACGGCAATCTATTTGGACCAGGAACTCGATTTCGGCGAAGCGTTAGAGGTGGAAGAAAGCCATTCGATTATCGAAACACGAACGCCCGGAAGCCAAGGGACGAACCATGAACTGGTGTTAAGCCTGCTTAACCGGGAAGGGTTCTTCATGATCCGGTATATGAAAATGGGGGAGCCGATCCCCGATGAAGTCCGGAGCTGTTGGATCGAACAAATGCAAGAAGCGGCAAAGATGCCTCAACACTAAACAAGCGAAAGCGGAGGAATTAAAGGACGGATTGTTTTATTATACGCGAAGCAACCGCGCTGCCGCTTTATAGAAAGTTATCGTTCAAATTATGGTTGGGTTAAGGGGGAAAAAGGATGTCCGAATTGCTGGATAAGATTCAAAACAGAGTGATCGATGCATCGATCACAAACGAAACCATCGGCAGCCTTACTGTGTTTTCCGGTGAGATCATAGCCTGCGATCCTCTGATTCCTCATCACGAGCCTTTCGCCAAACGCGTTTCTCCTGGGGTGTACCCGGTGATCCTCTGGTGGCACCAGGAGGAAGAAAGAATTGCCGGAGCGGAATTAAGATTGTCCGAGGAGAAGCCGGTGCGTTGGGAAATGGCCGTCAGACCCGGGCAGAATATCTCGTCGCTGGAGCCGGGGTCCGTTTTTGGTTTCCCCGTCGATGCGGGGCTTGGCTGCTTTGCCGATGCAAGGGCGATTCAGGAAATGGAGCGGCTCGAAGAACGGCTTGCCCGGGAGCTCGGGGATCAATTTATCAGCTTCTATGATAATAAAATCGAGTTTATCCTTGAGGAGAACGAGGATAATTGGGGCAACTTGCTTGTTAAGGAGGAGAACGGGCTGAATGTCATCCTGTTCGCTTCCGGCTATGGTGACGGGCACTACGCCTCTTACTGGGGGATCGGGGACAACGGCGAACCGGTTGCCCTGGTAACGGACTTCAATTTATTCTAGTTATGGTGTTATAATAGATACCGTAAATTTTATAAAGAAAGCAGGTACACCCATGGGGCGTAAGTGGAACAATATCAAAGAGAAGAAAGCTTCTAAGGATGCAAACACCAGTCGAATCTATGCGAAATTCGGCGTAGAAATTTATGTTGCGGCCAAAAAAGGCGAGCCGGATCCCGAATCCAACCGCGCGTTGAAGGTCGTATTGGAACGTGCAAAAACTTACAATGTACCCAAAGCCATCATCGACCGGGCCTTGGACAAAGCCAAAGGCAGCGGGGAAGAAACCTATGAAGAACTGCGTTACGAAGGCTTTGGACCGAACGGCTCCATGGTCATCGTCGACGCTTTGACGAATAACGTGAACCGTACCGCTTCCGCCGTACGCGCCGCGTTCAACAAAAACGGAGGCAACATGGGCGTCAGCGGTTCCGTAGCTTATATGTTCGATTCCACCGCGGTGATCGGCGTCACGGACAAATCGATTGACGAAGTGTTCGAACTGCTGATGGAGGCGGATCTGGAAGTTCGCGACATCCTTGAGGAAGACGACAACGTGATCGTTTACGCCGAGCCGGATCAGTTCCATGAGGTGCAGGAAGCGTTCAAGCAAGCCGGCATTACGGAGTTCACGGTGGCCGAGTTGACGATGCTGGCCCAGAACTATGTGACGCTGCCCGAGGACTCCGTCGCTCAATTCGAGAAGCTGATCGATGCGCTGGAAGATCTGGAAGACGTGCAGCAGGTGTATCATAACGTGGAATTTGATGAGGCATAATCAACAGGACCATTAGTGAGAGACCGGGTTTCGCCGTTAGGCGGGCCCGGTTTTTTTTGCTTTATTGCAGCTGTTTTAAAGATGGTCTGGTCGGGTGTTCATCCGGGATTAGGCGGAACATCGGTACCGGAGCAGCCACGGAAGGAAACCTTTAGCTTAATTTTTGAATTCCATAATTTTGAACTCTATGCTAGAATGAAGGCGAACCTCTGTTCTGTGAAAATGTGTGAGGAGAACAGCATGGCAAGATCGCAGAATTTGTCCACACAAAATTAAGGATAAAGGTGGTAATCGTATGGCGCTTCAATTAAATCAGGTATTTATTAATCTACCGGTGAGAGACCTGAACAAAAGCATGGCCTTTTATAAGGAGATCGGCTTTGAATTCAATGCGCAGTTTACGAATGAGAATGCTGCTTGTCTGGTCATAAGCGAGCATATTTTCGCCATGCTGCAGACGGAAGAACATTTTAAAGGGTTCACAAACAAAGAAATTCCCGATACGACAACTCAGGCCCAGATGATTCTGGCCTTCTCCGCAGCCAGCAAGGAGCAAGTGGACGATATCGTCAACCGCGCCATGGCGGCAGGTGCTTCCAAATATAACGACCCGCAGGACCACGGTTTTATGTATGGCTGGAGTTTTCAGGATTTGGACGGGCATCTTTGGGAAGTTTTGTATATGGATCCGAGCAACCTTGAGCAGTAGTTTATTATTAACATCATGTATTGTTAATGTCATGAATTATTGATATACGATAAATTAAACAGGGACTATTTAGGTTGAACTATTGATTTGCACATTAGACAGCGGTGTAGAGCGTTCTTTACACTCTTGGATGTGGAACTAAATGTTTGGTTTGAATTAAAGGGATTTCTTCCCGTTAATTTGGCACATATGCGTCTGCAGAGGCGAATTAACTGGAAAACCTCCCGTTAATTCGCCTGAAATTGTGTATTTCGGCAATAGGGCCGCGAAATAGATGGAGTTTTTCCTGCTAAATCCGATCGAGGGGGCCAAGAGGGGTACATTAACAGGATATTTTCCCGTTAATGGTGTAGACTCCGACGGCGGGACCTTATATCCACATTTGTGGATGTTGGCAACGCTTTTTCCGAAACCCTGTCACATCCTTGCCTAACGACAATTTTATTTAATTCAACTTATTATAGACAGAATTTTGTCTTTCAGCGCGTTATATTTCTTGAGATGAGGGACTCTACCTATGAGTGATTATATTTTTAGCCAGTTGAATTTTGTGCGGAACAATACGCTCCAGCTGGCGAGTACGGTGGATGAACGGAAATCGGAGATTCTCCTGGACGGTTTTGGCAACCATATTAAATGGAACCTTGGCCATATTTACTTTGTACAGGAGAAATTCGCCTTCCATTTCAATGGGGAGGGGATGCATCTTCCGCCTGGCTTCGGGGAGTTATACGCCTCCGGCACTCGTCCAGAACATGGAGCTGACGGGGGATTCGCGCTTGCGGAAATCCTCGGTTTGCTGGGCGGGCAAATGACGCGGATCGAATCCGCGTTGTCCGCTCGGCTCCAAGAAGAAGTTAAACAGCCTTACACGACTTCCAAAGGTCTTCATTTATCCAAGGTGAATGAGTTCTTGAGCTTTTGTTTGTACCATGAAGGCATGCATTTCGAAAAAATCAAAATCATCCTCCGTCTGATCGAACGGGAAGACAGCCGAAACTAGTAAACGGCGGTTGAACCTTGCGGGATTCTCGATTATGCTGATAGTAACATCGACTAGAATGGAGTAATCCCGTTATGTATCGCAATATGGAAGAGTGTATCTTGGATTTGGAGAAGCATGGACATTTAATTCGGGTTCGCGAGGAAGTGGACCCTTACCTTGAGATGGCGGCAATCCACCTGCGGGTTTATGAGGCAGGCGGACCCGCCTTGTTGTTTGAGCGCGTTAAAGGCACAAAGTTCCGGGCCGTTTCCAATCTTTTCGGCACCTTGGAGCGCAGCAAATTCATTTTCCGCAAAACCTGGACTAATACGCAGAATATTATCGCTCTGAAGAGCAACCCACTGGCAGCGTTGAAAACGCCGTTTAAAAGTATCGGCACCGGTTGGGCGGCACTTAAAGCCTTGCCCATGAAGGGGGGAAGCCGTCCGGTAACCGCGCAAGAAATCCGGATTTCGGACCTGCCGCTCATTCATCATTGGCCGATGGACGGCGGAGCCTTCGTAACCCTGCCACAGGTGTTTACGGAAGATCCCTCCAAACCGGGGATCATGAATTCGAATTTGGGGATGTACCGGGTCCAGCTTAGCGGGAACTCGTACGAGCCGGACCGCGAAGTGGGAGTTCACTACCAAATTCACCGGGGAATCGGCATCCATCAAGATAAAGCGAACAAACTTGGGCAACCGCTTAAAGTGAGCATTTTCGTCGGAGGCCCTCCCGCACACACGCTATCGGCCGTCATGCCATTGCCGGAAGGGCTAAGCGAGCTTACGGTAGCTGGGATGTTAAGCGGGCGCCGATTCCGCTACAGCTACGTGGACGGCTATTGCATCAGCAATGAGGCCGATTTCGTGATCACCGGCGAGATCCACCCCGGCGAAACCAAGCCGGAGGGACCGTTCGGCGATCACTTGGGGTATTATAGCCTGGTCCATCCGTTTCCGGTGATGAAGGTGCATAAAGTATACGCCAGAACCAACGCGATTTGGCCGTTCACCGTAGTCGGCCGTCCGCCGCAGGAGGATACCGCTTTCGGCGAGTTGATCCACGAGTTGACCGGAGATGCGGTACGTCAGGAAATCCCGGGCGTCAAAGAAGTACACGCCGTGGATGCGGCGGGGGTCCATCCGCTGCTGTTTGCCATAGGAAGCGAGCGGTACACGCCTTATCAAAATATTAAACGTCCGGCCGAACTGCTTACGATCGCCAACCGGATTCTGGGTACCGGCCAGTTGAGCCTGGCGAAGTATTTGTTTATTACCGCCGAAGACGGGATGCCGCTCGACACCCACCGGGAAGTGGAGTTTCTGACCTACATCCTGGAGCGAATCGATTTGCATCGGGACATTCATTTCCAGACCCAGACAACGATCGACACGCTCGACTATTCCGGAACCGGCCTGAATAGCGGCAGCAAAGTGGTATTTGCGGCTTACGGAGACAAGAAGCGGGAACTGTGCAGGGAAGTGCCGGATTCGCTGAAACGGGTCAGGGGCTTTGAAAATCCCCGGCTTATTATGCCGGGAGTTGTGGCGATTCAAGGCCCGCAATTCGGGAGTTACCCCGAGGCCCAGAAACAGCTGGAGGCATTGACGAAGGCGGTATCCGAGCAGGGAGCGCTACCTGCTTGTCCGATGATCATCCTATGTGATGACAGTTCTATCGTAAGCGCCGATCTGAGAAACTTCCTTTGGGTGACTTTTACGCGAAGCAACCCGTCCCATGATATTTATGGCGTCAACAGCTACTATGACAACAAGCATTGGGGCTGCGACAACGTCATTATTGACGCGCGCTCCAAACCGCACCAAGCCCCGCCGCTTGTACAGGATGCCGACGTGGACAAGAATATTGACCGGTTGTTTGCAAAAGGCGGAAGCCTTAGCGGGATTAAAATTTAATTGCTGATTGAATATTGACATATCGCAAATCATCGATATAATGATAATCATGAAACCAATTGAAGTATTTAAAGCGTTGTCGAATGAGTCGAGACTGCAAATTCTGCACTGGCTGAAACAACCCGATCTTCACTTTACACCTCATGAAGGCATTGACATGAACAAAATTGGTGTTTGCGTATCTCAAATCACCGACAAATTGAATATGACGCAATCCACGGCATCCCAGTATCTGACGATTTTGCAGCGAGCCGGGCTGATCAAGACACAAAGGATCGGCAAGTTCACTTATTATCGGAGGGACGAGGCTGCGATCGCGGAAATTGCGGAATATTTAAAGCAGGAAATCTAAAATCACGGATCCTGAGCTGAGAGTAAGGGCTCGGGATTCGTTTCGTCAGATAATTCGACAATTCGCGATATGACTGTTTAATATTCAACATATCGATATATCGCGAATTGTTTTAATATAGATGAATTACGAGCAAAGTAGCGGAATAGGAGTGAACATCTTGCAAAATACTTGGAAAATTTATGTGCTCGCTATCGTTAGTTTCTTGGTCGGGACTTCGGAATATGTCATTTCCGGGATACTGGATAAAATCGCCGAGGATCTGGGAATTACTATTGCGGCGACCGGCCAGCTTATCACGATTTTTTCGCTGGTCTATGGGCTGGGGACCCCCATCGTCATGGGTTTAACCTCTCGAATGGACCGCAAGAAGTTAATTCTCTACGGATTAGGTTTGTTCGTTGCGGCGAACGCTCTGGCTTTTTTGCTTCCAGGCTATGGTTTGTTTGTGCTGGCCCGTGTAATCATGGCGCTAGGAGCTGGGACCGTGGTCGTCACCGCTCTCAATATCGCGGCCAAAATAGCGCCGGCCGGAAAGCAGGGGAGCGCTATCGCTACCGTCATCATGGGCTTTACGGCTTCGCTTATCGTCGGAGTGCCTTTGGGCCGGATTGTTACCGGCATGTGGGGGTGGAAGGCTGTTTTCGGCGGGATTGCCGTGATGGGCGTCCTCGCCATGATCGTACTCTTTCGAACCTTGAAACCGATTGAGGGGGATAAACCGGTCCCCCTGATGCAGCAGTTATCTCTCTTGAAGAAACGACATGTCGCGCTGGGACTGTCGATCACCTTTTTATGGCTGGGCGGGTACTCCATCGCTTATACCTATCTCTCTCCTTATTTGCTCGAGGTTTCGGGAATGGGGGAAAAGCTGCTAAGTCCTTTGCTGCTTGCTTTCGGCCTGGCCAGCCTGGCGGGATCCAAATTCGGAGGATACAGCACGGACCGTTGGGGCGTTAAGGTCACTTTGACCGGCGGGATGCTGCTGCATATTCTGATGTTGGTCCTTTTGTCGGTGGTAGCCGGGACCATAACCGGTATATTCCTCTTACTGATTCTTTGGTCTTTTTCGGCCTGGTCAACCGGTCCGACCCAGCAATATCATATGGCGACGATGGAGCCGGAATCCTCCGGGGTCCTCCTCGGCTTAAACCAGTCGATGATGCAACTGGCTATGGCTGCCGGAGCCGGAATCGGCGGTTTGGCGATCAAGTATATTTCTCTGGCATCGGTAACGTGGATCGGCGCACTTAGCGTTCTTTTCGCCATTATAGTCGGCTTGGGGAGCTTTCGGGCGATTTCCAAATCCAAAGCAAACATGAATACGGCGAAAGGATAAATTTGGATTGCTTCGGGCTCTAAGGTGTGATATGATTACGCCACTTGATATAAAGGAGGCTTTCGTGTGATAGATTATTCCCGATTGAGACGGCCATGATTTTGTTGTGGAGCTGTTTTCGTTCTGCCTGTGCGCAGGAAATCGGGAGAGGTATGTCTATCCGCGGGTGTCTTCATCAACTTGTGTTGTTAAGGTGCATGTGATCGAGTGTGTCTGTTTGCCCTTAACCAACTTGGTTTTGCGAAGCCATTCCTTTTTCGATATCCGCACAGGCAGACGACTGCCTGTGTTTTTTATTTTGAAGATGAGGAGTGGCGGAGTTATGACACAATCAAACTTGAATGGTAACGGAAATGAGCACGGCAATAAGCTTGTGGAGAATCAATTGATTTCGGATGCTCGGCGGTTTGGATTAAATCTGGACCCGAAGAGTCTGGAGCTCAATGAAACGGGAATGGACTTCCTGGTCGGTTTTGTCAAAGACGCGAATGATAACCAAACTTGGGTGCTTCGCAAGCCCAGAAGGAAGGATGTCTGGGAGAGGGCGGTAAACGAACGAAACGTGTTAGGCCTGCTTCATAACCAGCTGTCTGTGGCAGTCCCCGACTGGCGGATTTTCGATCCGGAGTTGATCGCCTATCCGCTGCTTCCGGGATTCCCCGTCGCGGTCGTTGATGCCGCCGCCGGTGGGTATTCCTGGGCTTTTGAACAGGATCGGCTGGAGGATGCATTTTTCGATTCCCTTGCCGCTGCGCTTGCCGACCTTCACGGGACGGATCGGGACGCCGCGGCAGCAGCCGGTTTACGGGTAAAGTCCCCGCAGGAAGCGAGACAAGGCTATGCCGATCACATCCGGGAAATCTCCGAACACTTTACTATTCCCGAATCCCTGAGTACCCGATGGAATCGTTGGTTGGCCACGGATCATTATTGGCCGGACTTCTCGGTCCTGATCCATGGTGACTTGCATCCGCCTCATATTTTGGTCGATGACAAACAGCGAGTCACCGGCCTGATTGACTGGACCGAAGCGGAAGTAGCCGATCCGGGAAAGGATTTCACCATTTATTATG
This sequence comes from Paenibacillus faecis, assembly GCF_008084145.1. Lineage (GTDB taxonomy): Bacteria > Bacillota > Bacilli > Paenibacillales > Paenibacillaceae > Fontibacillus > Fontibacillus faecis. The sequence goes on from NZ_VSDO01000006.1 coordinate 121,155, forward strand.
CGCTGTTCGGGCGCGAAGGACTTGAGGATTTACTGGAGCGTTATGAACGCTCCGGGGGCCGGACTTGGCCTCGCATGTCTGAACATATCGCCGAGCAGTGGGCGGCGTACCCCGCATTGGTCGCGAAATTTGCGCTAACGACGGGGAAGGAGCAGGATATGGAAATGGCCAGAGGGATGCTGGCAACCTGGAAAGCCGATTAAACCAAATTCAAAGAAATCAGGAGGAATTCCTATATTGAATCAAGAGCGCAAGTCATTGGTGATTACCCCCGTTCCGGTCATCGAGCCGGAAATCGGCCGTTGGTTGTGGGGAATGGAGGATGTAAGAAGAACGATAAAGACGAGGCTGGCGGAAGCAAGCCAGGCGGTCCTGGATACCCGGCTGGAAGGGGCTGCTTCGATCGGTTCCCTCCTGTATCATATCGCTCTCATCGAAGCGGATTGGCTTTATGAAGAAGTGCTTTGTTCCCCTTGGAATCCCGACATCAAAGCTTTGTTTCCGGTCGACTGCCGGGAAGACAACGACGATTTGTCTCATGTGGAAGGCGAAAGCATCGAAAGGCATTTTGAAAGGCTCGACCGCGTGCGTAACGCTTTTTTGGCGGTGTTTCGGGAAATGAGTCTGGAAGACTGGCGGCGCCCCCGAGTCTTGGAACCGTATGATGTCACCCCCGAGTGGGTGGTCTACCATTTGATTGAACATGAAGCTCATCACCGCGGGCAGATCTTTTCGCTGCACGGCAGATTGCTGAAGTCGCTCTCCTGAGGCTGGAAAATAGGTACCCCCCGTTTGTTGCATCTTTCTATAAGAGCACACATAATATACATAAACGTATATGATGTGTGCTTTTTGTTTGACACCGACAGCATGAGCATGAGGAAGGAGCTTACATACATGTCTACCCTGGACCTGGCCTCTCTTCTCAAGGACCAGCCTTTATCCCGATATTCCACGTATGAAATCGGAGGAACCGCCGCATTTTTGGCTCTGCCGCAGACCGACGACGACATCCGCGCCGTTTTGGAGGCGGCGCAATCCCATGGTTTGAACCCCGTTTTCTTCGGGATGGGGTCCAACTTGTTGTTTCCCGATAGACCGAGCCAGGAAACTTTATTTATCTCGACGAGATCCCACCGTGAACTTTCGATGAGCGGAGAGCGCATATACGTCTCGGCGGGGACGCCGATGTCCTTGCTGGCGCTTGTCGGCGCCGAAATCGGAACCGAAGATTTCGATTTCTGCTATCTGCTACCGGGGACATTGGGGGGCGGAATCTACATGAACGCGAAGTATTTCGAACACCATATCAGCGATTTTTTGGATACCGTTTACTATGTGGATTTGGATGACCTGCGCCAAGGGATTCAATCGATTGCCGCGGAGCAATGTGAATTCAGTTACAAACGTTCGATTTTTCAGCAGAAGAATTGGTTCATTACCGGAGCGCATTTAAAGTTTAAGCGCTGCCCGGCCAACCCGGATGCTTTAGAGCCCTTTTTGGTCCATATGGATCGGGAAAAGACGGCCATTTCCAGCCTGCCGGAATTTTATGATTTTTACGCTGGTGCGCTGGATCGTCTGGAGGCCCGGCTAGGGCGGACGCTAAGCAAGATGCGGGGAGTCATTGAAGACCGCACGGGAAAACATCATTTTGACTACCCTTCCTGCGGTTCCGTGTTCAAAAACAATTATGATATCGGCGAACCGATCGGCAGGCTGGCGGACCGTCTCCAACTCAAGGGATTGCAGTACGGGAACGCCATGATCTCTCCCGTTCACGGCAATGTGATTCAGAATAGGGGAGGCGCCAAAGCGGAAGAAATCCTGTATCTGATTCATAAAGTGCAGGATGCCTTTAGCAAGCATTACGGATTTGTGCCGGAGCCCGAGGTGGTGGTTGTGCCGTCGTGATCCGTTTGAAGGCCTTCATGCCTTGTGGTTGACAGGGCAGATCGGCTATATTATCATGTAACTATCTTCCAATAAGGAGAAGTTTTTATGTCCGGAGTCGTTCTTAACTAAGATAATTCCATAAATAAGCTTCATTTGTCCCGTCTTTCTGACGACTGATCAGAAGGGTTTGTTTTCATGCGGGCAATGACGGCTTATGGATTTAGTTAAGAACAGCGGATACCCTCCGAATTTGGAGTCGTCTTGATATGCCTAACACATATCCGTGCTGAGTTCAGCGCGGATTTTTTGTTTAGGGGCTATTGGGGCAGCGCAAAAAAGAGCGGGAGTGAACGTGTGTTCATGGACCGCTCTTTTTTATATTTTGAACCGGGAGTGATCGGAATGAAACAAATTGTACGCCAAATAAAACCGGAAGTTGAAGGAGGATATAGAAAAAGGGAGCGATGGGATGAAAAACTTAATTGAACATGTATATGAGCAAATTCAGCTTCAGGAAGGGACGGCCGCGTTGGAGAGGGTTCTGGTGGAATGCTACTTAACCCCGGGGATATCGACTAAAGCCTTAGCGGTAAAATGCGGCTTGCCCGTCCCTTTAACGGCGGCAGTCAAAAGAGAATTTATCCGGGCCGGCGCTTTGACGCAGGATCGCGGTGTCCGCTGCACCCCGGAGGGAGAAGCCTGGGTTGATAGGCAATGGGGATATAGCGGGATCGATAAAGCCCTTTACCATCAACTTATTGCCGAAGATTCTTCAGAATGGAAAAAAGAGGTTCAAAGCCTGCTTACCGAGCTAGAGCATGGCTATGCATTAAGGCCACAGGCAAACGTCCAACTGGACCAGGCCAAATGTACGCCGGAAACCAGTTTGAAGAGAGCGGTCCTGTCTCTCCGGGAGCAAGCTCTTATCGGTAAAAAAATTCTCTGTGTTGGCGATGACGATTTGGTCAGCGTTTCGGCCGGTTTTTTGTTGAAACGGCTTTTTCCGGATTCCGACCACCGGGCCACCGAAATCGAGGTCGTGGATATCGATTCAAGATTTTTAAGCTATATCGAGGAGTTGGCGGCTGCTTATCATTTACCCATACGCTGCAGACTGTGGGATTTGCGCGAACCTCTGCCTGACGATATGCTGGGCGAGTATCATAGTATATTTACGGATCCGCCCTATACCCTGCAGGGAATGTCATTGTTTCTTTCCCGGGGACTTAGCGCCCTTCGTCAAGAAAGCGGGCTGTCGATCTTTTTGTCCTTCGCCCATAAACCACCCGGCTTTACCTTGTCGATGCAGCGGGCGTTTGTAAACATGGGGCTGACCGTCTGTGCGAACTATCCCCATTTCAATATCTATGAAGGGGCCGGGTCGATCGCCAACCGAAGCCAGATGTTCGTGCTGCGCACAACCGATCAGAGTGCGCCGGAAATAACGGGCAGCTTCCAGGAGGAGATGTATACCGGGGAAGTGAACCGAACCCTGCGCATTTATCAATGCAAGCGCTGCAAGACACAGGTGAGGGTTGGGCAGCGAGGGGAGGCAGCCACGATCGAACAGCTCAAACATAGGGGATGTCCGCGATGCACCGGCTTTACCTTCGAGCTCATCCGCAAGGTGAAACAGAGCTGAAAACGGTCCTTGCATTTGAGGACATATGTCCTTCCCAAATACTTAAAGATCCCTTTTAATAGGGAATATCAATAAGGATTGGGGAGAGAAATGAAGATGAAAGGACTGTTGTTTGCTTTTATGGCCGGGTTCTTCATAACCTTGCAGGGGGTGGCCAATTCCCGGATCAGCGAAGGGATCGGCACCTGGCAGGCGGCGACGATCACGCAATTTACCGGCTTTGCGGCGGCGTTGTTGATTCTTCTGTTTGTGAAGGAGAAGAGATGGCGGGGATTCAAAGAGGTCAAGCCCATTTATTTAACCAGCGGCGCTTTGGCCGCGATCATCATCTCGAGCAACATGACGGCGATCCACCATGTGGGGGTTACGCTGACCGTCGCGGCTGTTTTGATCGCCCAGCTTAGCTTGACTTTTTTAGTCGATATTAACGGCTGGTTCGGCGTGATTAAGCAGAAAATGCGTCTCCCGCAGTTTATCGGGATCGCCTTGATGGTGATCGGCATTATCATATTGAAATTTTAAGCAGAACGCCGGGAGTGGTGAGCCATGAAAGAAATCAAAGATCCGATCCTATTGGAAACTTATCTTCGGGAATACGGACTGGAACCTGTTTTGTACGAAAAAATCAGACCTTACTGCGCTTTGTACGAATATAACCGCGGGGATCTGATCTGTTCCCAGGGCGAAAGTCCGGAAATTTTATATATTCTCGTCAAGGGCAAGCTTAAAGTGTTTACGACCAATGCCGAAGGGAAAACGTTGGTGATCTCTTTTAAAACCGCGCTTGAGCTCGTCGGGGATATTGAATACGTTCAAGAGACGGATATATTGAACACGGTGGAGGCGGTGACCGGAGTTCATATGATCGCCGTGCCTTACCGGATCCTTAGGAGGTACGGTCAGGAGCATGCGCCTTTGCTGCAGTTTTTGCTGAAAGTGATCACGAGGAAATTTTACCTCAAATCCAACTCCATCAGCCTTAACATGATGTATCCCGTAGATGTGCGTTTGGCCAGCTACCTGGTCGCCGCTTTTTCCGACGAGTCACATAATCCTGTTTCCGGACTGCTCAGCACGGCGGAACTAAAAGATGTGGCTAATTTGATCGGGGTCAGCTACCGGCATTTGAATCGCATTATTTTGCAATTTTGCTCCAACGGGCTCCTTGAGCGGAAAAAGGGCGGGCTCTTGGTGAAAAACCTGGATGGCTTGGGCAAAATGGCGATCCGGAATATCTACGAATATCAATAAGGGAGGCTTCTTTATGTTGATTGGATTGTTGCTAGCGCTTCTGGCCGGCTCTTTGGTCGGTCTGCAAAATATATTTAACAGCAGGGTCAATGAACGGGCGGGTACTTGGCCGACCACCACTTTGGTGTTGGGACTCGGATTCCTGGCCTCTTTCCTGATCGGACTGGCGATTGAGGGAAAAAGGCTGTTCCATCTGGAGCATATGGAGCCCTGGTTCTGGTTCAGCGGCATTGTTGGAGTCGGTGTCGTGGTATGTATGGTCAACGGCATGAAATGGCTCGGTCCCACTTATACCATCTCGATCGTGATGTGCTCCCAACTTTTTTTCGCCTTGTTATGGGATTCTTTCGGATTTCTGGGTCTGGAAGTCGTCCCTTTTACGATGAAGCAGCTCGTGGGCGTGCTGGTCATCGGAAGCGGGATCCTGCTGTTCAAGTTTGGAGGAGCACGAGAGATACGGGCGGCGGTAGCTTCGAGAGAAGAAGCTTAAATAAGACGGAACCAAAAGTATCCGAAAGGATACTATACGACGGGAGTTGCGATTTGCTAAGCTAGTTAAGATAACCGCAGTTATGGAATTGGGGGAGTAGTATGAGCGTTTATCTACGTGAGTTTTTTGTGGAAACCGAGGCGGAGGAGCTGGTTTCTTTTCTAGCGGGGAAAACCTGGCCGTTTCACGGGGCGGCCACGATGGCGGAAGCGACCGTGCGGGAGCAGATCGCGCGAGGCCGGTATCACTCCGATGAAGAGAAAAAGACGTTTTGGGCGATGGATGAGCAGGAACAACGAGTCGGTTTGGTCCGGGTCTTTGATCTCGGGGATCCCACGCCCATGTTCGACCTCCGCATTGCCGAGAGCCACAGGGGCCGCGGAATCGGCCTGCAGGCTTTGCGTAAACTGGTGGAATTCGTCTTCACCACTTACGAGGACAAACTCCGGCTGGAAGGACATACACGGGTCGACAATTTGGCCATGCGCAAGGTTTTTCATAAGGCCGGTTTTGTGAAAGAAGCGGTTCACCGCCAGTCGTGGCCGTCCGAGGACGGCGCCATTTATGATTCCATTGGCTACGCCATCCTCCGTGAGGATTGGCTAAACAACAAGACTACGCCAATTTGTTGGGACGACTTCCCATACTAAGAAGACCAGGAGGAGGGATCCTTCATGAACGATCGGCAATCGGCGGGATGGCTTTCTGGGGGGACCTATTGGCTCTGACCAGCGCCTTCATGGGAACGGTCTATTACTTTATCGGTCAGCACAGCCGACAATCCCTTTCTTCCATGACTTATACGCTGGCGTTATATGCGTTCTGTACGGGCTTCAGCGCCCTATATGTCCTGAGTAAAGGTTATGCCTTGACCGGATACCCGGCTGCGGATTGGTTGAGATTTATCGGAACCGCCATCATCCCGACTTTGCTGGGACAGTCGGTCGTCAATTGGCTACTGAAATGGCTGAAAGCTACGACCGTCTCGGTCGGGATGCTATCCGAAACCTTTGCGGCTGTCGTATTCGGATACCTGCTCTTTGATGAGAAGGTCTCGATCTTCCAGCTTGCCGGCGGCGGGTTCATTATTTTTGGAATCGTGATCTATCTGCGAAACGAACGCAAAGAAACCGAGAAGCAGTTATCCCGCAAGCCGGATTCTTTCAGGGAAGTCGCCGAATAGGAGAGGGATGGAGGACGAAGCCGGTGGTGAACCGACTTCGTTCTCCCGAATGATCGCCGGCAAATGCAATGGACCATGCTTCCCGGGGAAATCTTCATGGTTAGCGGATGGGTTAGACTCAACAAAGGCCGTTTTAACGAGCCGGAGGGATATCTTTCAGCTCGTAATAGACGGCCTTCCCTTTGCGTCTGGCCGTGTTGACCATTTCATCGGCACCTAGCGACGGACCGCCGACCCGCAAAACGGCATCAATATGATCGAGCAGGCGAACCGCCGAGGGATGAAATATTCGATTAAACACTTCGTCACCGATGCGGGCCGATCCCGCCGTTTCTATGAGCGGCAGCGCGTACCACTCGCCGAGGACGGGCAAATGCCCCATTTCATAAATTTTGGAGGCGAACGCCTGCATTAAACGGACGTTGCGCTGAATGAGCGCGGGGTCGTCATTCGTCCCTGAGCGGTAAGGGCCCGCGATCAAAATATGCAATGAAGGCTTGGGGAATTCCGGTTCCGAAAACTTCGGCTGAATCAACCCCTTCGCTTCGGCATATTGCAGAAGCATGATCGTCTTGGCATCCCGTATGTCTCCGGACGCCACCATGTCCAGCGCTTCGCCGAAGGGTAATTCAAGCACTTCGATATTTTCTTGCTCGTGAGCCAGTCCGCCGCCGTCGCCGGCACGCATATCGTCGGAGTACTCGGCAATATAAAGATGCAAAATTTCGGTAACGGAACCGGGCGACATGTAAGCCTCGAAAACTTTATGCACTTGGGAAACCCGATACCCGGTTTCTTCTTCGGTTTCCCGGATGATCGCCGTTTCGGGACTTTCCTCATCCAGCAGGCCGGCGCAGACTTCAATCAGCATTCCGGTTTCATTTCCGTTGACGTAGGTCGGCATCCGGAACTGGCGGGTCAGGATTACCGTTCCTTTCGCCCGGTTATACAGGAGGATGGCGGCCCCATTCCCGCGGTCATAAGCCTCCCGGGACTGTGTGGTCCAGCTTCCGTCTTGATTTTGGGTTTCAAAGGTGATTTTCTTCAGCACATACCAATTGTCGGATAATACCTGTTCGTCGATGAGCCGTACTTTGGGATTCATAGTGTTCCTCCTTCAGGAGATTTTATCTCGTTCCGCTGCTATCTATCCTAGCAGGCGACAAAGGGATGAACAATCTTAATATATTGAACGGAATTATCGTAAAATTGACCTCAACTATAAGGCAGGTGACGCATGATGCTATCGCCTTCATCCTTCTATTTCCGGACGGCGGACGAAAAGCCGTTTCCATTCGCCACCTTATCTTCGATCGGGTGGGATCGCAAAGCGACGGATAAATACGACTTTGACGTTTTCCGTCGTGCGGACCGGGGGCATTTCATTTTTCAATTTACACTTTCCGGGGAAGGTAGGGTCGTCTTGAATGGGAAAGAGCAGCAATTGCCTGCCGGAACGGGCTTTTTGGTTAAAGTGCCCAGTGAAGCCCGTTATTTCTATGAGGCCTCGGCAAAGGAACCTTGGGAGTTCATATGGATGAACGTAAAGGGGGAGGATGCCCACAGGTTTGCGGACCGGTTATGCGGAGAGGCGGGGGCCTCGTTCAAACTTCAGCCGGAATCGTCTCCGCTGCGCTTGTTTTGGAGCCTGTACCGGGAAATCGCCGTCGGGAACTTGCGCAACCATTATCGGATATCGACCAAGGTGTACGAGTGGATCGTAGCTATGCAAGCCAACGAATCCGAATTGGAACGAGAGCCGGAACGGGTCAAGCCCGCTTTTTTGGCCGCCGAGGACTTTATCAAACGGCATTTTTCCGAATCATTAACTCTGGAAGATATTGCGAATCATGCGGGCGTGTCCAAGCATTATCTATGCCGCTTATTTCAAAAAAACCTCGGCTATTCACCCATGGAATTCGTCAGACGCAGACGGATTGAGCAGGCGGCGGCCGCCCTCCGGGTTACGGATCAGGCGGTCCACCGAATCGCGGCGGAATGCGGTTTTGAAACCCAAAGCTATTTCGGAAAAGTGTTCCGCGATTACTTCGGGATGTCCCCGCTCGAATACCGGAAGCAAGAGCTGGAATATCCGTATAAGACCGTGATTATTGATTAAAATCAGAGGCGGCCCTAATGCTTTTGTCTTAAATACAAGGAATGAAGGTGTCCCCTGGACTAGACATGCATCTTTGGATGGATGTCTAGTCCAGGGGATTTTTTATATGGAGAATTCTGCCTGGATGCGTTTGCCGGTTTCACGGCATTTTCAAAAATAATGTTTACATTTTTCAATAGGAGGAATATACTTATGATATAAAGTTGCATTAAGGAAACTTTACTGGTTGAAGACAACTTTGACCTTTGCATAAGGAGGGATCGACATGATGGAACAAGGTGTCGTACATGAACAAACGAAAATGGATCATAAAGGAACGGCCTTGCCCGCAGCGGCAAAAGCCGCTTTAAACGGTGAAGCGAAGGGGATAAAGCGACTGCTGCCGTTTTTGGGTCCGGCCTTCATTGCAGCGGTCGCCTATCTCGATCCCGGCAATTTCGCCACCAATATTACCGCAGGCTCCAAATACGGATATTTACTTCTATGGGTCATCGCGGCCTCGAATCTCATGGCGGTTCTGATTCAAACATTATCGGCGAAGCTGGGCATCGCCACCGGCAAAAATTTACCGGAGGTTGCACACGACCGCTTTCCGAAAAGCGTATCTATCTTCTTGTGGATTCAAAGCGAACTGGTCATCATTGCGACCGATTTGGCCGAGTTTATCGGGGCGGCTCTCGGCTTGTACTTGCTATTCGGCATTCCGATGCTGCCGGCCGCCATTATCACCGCCATCGGCTCCTTTGCCATCCTGGAGCTGCAGCGGAGGGGATATCGCTCGCTTGAGGCCGGAATCGCCGCAATGGTGCTGATCGTCGTATTGGCTTTTGCCTTCCAGGTGATCGTCGCCAAGCCGGATTTCGCCGCGGTTGCCACCGGCATTGTCACCCCCCGGTTTGACGGAATCGACAGCGTCCTGCTCGCTGCGGGCATCCTTGGCGCTACCGTCATGCCGCACGCGATTTATCTGCATTCTTCCCTGACGCAAAATCGCATTGTCGGCAGAAACGAGGCGGAGAAGAAGAAGATTTTCAAGCTGGAATTCATTGATATCATCCTGGCCATGATTATTGCCGGTGCCGTCAATATGGCGATGGTTGTCGTTTCCGCCGGGCTGTTCTTCAAGAATGGAATGGTGGTCGAGGATCTGGACGTGGCTTTCCGGCAATTTGGACAATTGTCCGGGCCGGTCACCGCTATCTCGTTCGGTCTGGGTCTGCTTATCGCCGGTCTGTCGAGCTCTTCGGTGGGAACGATGGCCGGTGACGTGGTCATGCAGGGATTCATCAACAAACGGATTAATTTATATCTCCGGCGCGCGATCACAATGGTACCGCCGCTCGCGATCATTGTTTCGGGTGTGAACCCGACGGACGCTCTGGTGATGAGCCAAGTGGTTCTGTCCTTCGGCATCGCCTTCGCTCTTATTCCGCTTATCCTGTTTACCGCCAACCGCGACATCATGGGCGGGCTCGTCAACCGGCGCATCACTACGATACTGGGTTGGATGATTTCCGCGCTGGTCGTCGGACTCAATTTATTCCTCATCGTGCAGATGCTGTGAATGAGGCTTGAAATCGCATCACAGTGTATTATTCTCAATGAAATGGGCAGGTCAACGTTGGTTCCCTAGGGTTTGCGGCGTATTCATTATTCGACAATATGGTTGTGGGTTATATGCTGCCGCTAGGATATTATATGCTAAATTTATTCTCGGGGCCCGAGTTGGGCAACTTCTATTTATTTTCATTGGCCAACGGGAGTTTAAGCGAGAAGTACTGGCTGTTTGGCGGAGGGGTAACACTGTTTGCATTTGGGATAGTTTACGGAAGCTTAGTGAGAAGGATTAGATAAAAGCGGCAAGAAAGCGGCTCACGTAGAGCCGCTTTCTTGTTATAAGTCTCTTCCGATCAACTGATGGACCAGCGCTTTATAGTCCTCCTGTCTTTCGCAGCTTTGATACATACGGTTGGCGGTCGTCTTGGCGTTGCCGAAGAAAAAGCGCTCGAACTGGCTTTGTCTGCCGCCGAAGGGACCCGCCCCCAGTTCCCAGGCCAACCTGAATAGGGAGATCCGCTCTTTGGCCGATGACGATACCCCCTTCAAATAAACCTCCAAATATTGCTTCGGAGCGGATGACAAGTCGGCTTCTAAGGGGTTCATGATCAGATTGCTGGCGCTAAGCTGTTGTATCGTATGGATCATTTCTTCATAATATTCGGGAAACTGAAGATTAGCCGCGATTAAAGGGGGATTCCCGGGAACATAGTAACCGTTAGGGGTCGTATCACCCGTTGTTTCGGAGGCCAGCCTCAAAGCGCGAAGGTTCTCGAGCATCGTCATTACTCTGGCGATCCGGCTCGTTGTCGACAACTCCGCTGCCGCGTTTTGCTCTTCGGCCAGGGAGAGTATCAAACCCAACAAAAACTCGGTTTTGGCGATATATCTGGAGAGGATTTGATGTCCCGCGTAAGCATGGAAATTTCCCTCCTGAAATAAACGGTTGAACAACCTTTCATCCCCGTAAAAAAACACCCGATCATGCGAGACGAGCACCCGGTCCAACACAACGAACGTGTCCATTTCCTCGAATCTGCTGCTAAGCGGGTGGTCAAAGGCGGAGTCGCGGGCATAGCTCTCGCGGCAAATGAACGTGATCCCTTCCAAATCGTTCGGGACCGCAAAGGCAAAAGCGCTGGGATTCCCGTCCTCCGACAGCGAAAAGGAAGGGGAAGGGAAAACCAGGATTTCTTCACAGGTGGGGCCCTGGGTGGCCATGATGAAGGCACCGCTAACGACAATTCCTTTATCGTTCGTTTCGATGACTTTAGCCGCAATGGATCCCTCGGTGTCCGCGGGTTCGGACCATTTGGATGCTAGGGGCTGTACAAAGGCATGCGACAGCGTAATATCGTTTTCCCGGCAGTAAGCGTAATAATCTCTTAAATTCCGGGCAAAATCCGGCGAGCTTTGCTCGAGAACGGAAGCGGCCGTATAAAAGGCCATTAATGCCGTGTTCATATAGTCGGGGGAACGGCCGAGAAACCCGTGATGCCGCCCCGACCAAATCTCCGTCACCTGCCTTCTGCGAACCAGATCGTCCGCGTTGACCGGCGGCAGATAGGAGAGACCGACGCGTTCGCCGGTTAGCGGGGAAAGATAGGTCATCCGTTCGATATATTCCCCGTCGCATTGCAGGTCATACAAGTCGGCCTGCGTGCGGATTAGCCCGCGAAAGGCGGGATGTTCGGACAGGGGGCCGGATACTCGTTCACCCTGATACCAAAGGTTGATGCGCTGCCGGTCTATCCGTTCGATATACTGCCTACCGTTTTTAACAGGCATGGTCATAATCTCCTTTACGAAGATGATTAATGCGTCGCTTATCGCCGCGGAATGATCTCCCTATATATATTGCAGGGGAAATGTAAATGGTGAATCGGACGCATCATTTTCCAAAATCGAGTGTCCGGTCCTGTCGATTCTTTTGTCAGGAAGAATGCCCTTGCGTAGCATGATGCTGAACTGAAACGTCCCGTTTTCCGGCCTTTAGCCATAAACCGAGCGAAAGGATAAAGCAAGCCATAGTAAAGGCGGCCACGGCCATAAATTGTCTCGTTCTTCCGTAAAGAAGGCCCGCGATGTATGCGCCAGCGGTCGTTGCTCCGTACATGGCGGCATTGCTTAAAGCGGCGATCGTGCCTCGGGCTTGATGTGCGAGCGATTGGAGTTCGGTTATCATCACTGGAAAGAGGGTGCCCATGAGAAGGAAAATGGCAAACAACCCGGCTTTCACAAAAGACGGAGAGGAGGTATTGGAGATGCCGAGATATAACAGGCCCGCCGCGCCTAAAGCAACCACCAACACCTTGTTTTTCCCGAACCGGTTGACGGTCCGGCTGCCCAAGAAACTGCCGATTAGATTGCCGAGTCCCAAAAACATCATAACTTGCCCCGTTCCCGCTACGCCCAACGAATACGCGTCGGCCAGCCAACTTCCGAGAAAGCTGAAAGCCGCAAAGTTGCCAAGCTGAAAAGCAAAGTAGGCGATGAACGAAATTTTCCCGTTTCTAGCCGTAAAGACACTCCTGTAATTTTGAAGAATAGAGAGGCCGGGCGATCGCCGAGGCGTCTGTTCCGGCGGGAGATCGGGCACCACGAAACGAATCGGTATCGCGAGCAATAAAGCAAAAACGCCCAAGAGAAAGAAAGGCAGCGACCAGGTGCGATCCGCCATAAAAGTCCCCAACGGGACCCCTAGAGTTTGAGAAACGGCGAGCCCACCCGTGACGATCCCCATAGCTCGCAAAATTTGGTTAGGACGAACAAGCGAAGGGATGGAAGCCCATATTTGCGGGGTAACGATAGCCGCCGAAATGCCGGAAAGAGCGCGGAACAGCAGCATCACGGCAAAGCTAGGGGCTATTCCGCATAAAAAAGTCGATATCCCGAAGCCGATCATCCCGTATAACATCACTTTTTTTCGGTTCCATCCATCCGATAGCGGCCCGATTACCAGGGCGAATAAAGCGTATCCGAGCGCGTAAGCACCAACCATCCATCCGGAACTCGCTACCGAAACGCCGTACGTTTCCCGCAAAACCGGGAGTAACGGAGAGATGAGAAAGGTATCCGTACCGATAAGAAACATGAGCAAGAAATAAAGAACGATAATAGGGTTCATGAAGCCATCTCCTTTGCAGCAACGATGCAGTCTGTAGTTATGTAGTACAACAACTATTGAACTAATAGACAAAAAGAATGTCCTTGCGTCACAAGGACTCAAGGAACCCTGGAAGGAAAGCGGCAAATGCGGCTTTGTTGATTTTCGTATAGCGGGTTTGCGCGTCTTTTCTTACGGTAATCAGTCCGGCTTCCCGAAGTGTACGAAAATGGTAAGATGCGTTCGATTTCGAGATGGCGCAAATTTCGCCTACCTCCCCGCAGGCCATCTCCTTATCCTTGTTGTACAATGTCCGGATAATTTCAATCCGGGTGGGATCAGCCAAAGCCTTAAAAATTTTGACCAGAGTGTCATCCGATTTCGTTAGTTCAATAGTCATAAAACTAAGATACAAAAAATCAAACGAGATTGCAAGTGATTTAAGTTAACCGCATGGAGTTGACGAAACCTCCGTAAATAAATTTGTAATTTGCAAATTTAGGGTGAAATAGCAGTCCTCTACGGACTGCAGCATAAGCTGGATTTTCCCATAGCTTCATTCAGCAGGCGGATGGAGCGCAGGATCGTTTCCTTTTCAAACTCGGTCAGGTGCGAGAAGATTTCCTCGAACGTCCGGGCCATCTGAGCATCGATGGAGGCTGCGACGGAGTTCCCTTCCGCGGTCAAAGACAGATTGTAAACCCGGCGGTCCGTCACATCCGGATTTTTCTTCAACAAATTCATTTTGACTAGCGATTGAACCTGTCTGCTGAAGGTGGTGATATCCGTATCCAGCGCATCTGCGATCTCCTGCATGGACGGCTTGTGCCGGCGGTTTACTTCGTACAGGATATGGCTTTGAACCAAAGAAACCTCGGTGCCGCCGGCCTTGCAGCAATTTTTGTTCAACGATCCAAAGTGGCGGGTCATCGTTTGTAACAGTTCACGCGTATTCTCCATACTTTCATCTCCTCTAGACCTCTAGTTATATCGCATTTAATTGCATAATGCAAATATGGCATCACGACAAAAAAAGACTATGATCTTCCCGAAAGGGATCACCATAGTCTTTCTTGTTCCCGTTAAATCACATATACGTATTCCTTGAGTTCCTTCTTCTTCAAACCGAATTCAAACGTATCCTGGCGAAGTCCCCGCCGCATCGTCTCCAGCGAAAGCACTTCGGTTGGAGGAATATTGCCCAAGTGCACGCCGGGACCGAATTTACGCAAAAACAGAACCTGCTGATGCTTCAGAGGCGCTTCCCACATCAGGCGGTTCAGATCCGGCACGAATTTCAGCACATCGTCCAGCAGATTCGTCCGACATTCGCCCTTTTCGTCGAAAACGCCCACCCCTGTACCGGATTCGCGCGCCTCCACCGTTAACAGTTCGGCACCGGCGTCCAGGTCCGTTTCCATGGTTTCGGCGAGCGAGGCGGCATCGATCAGAGATCCCGACAATTTTTTGCCGTATTCCGTGAACACGATCAATCCCCGCTGTTTCCCTTCCTTGATCAGTTCGGTGCGCTTCTGCCGCGGAAGATCGATCGTGCCGTCGGATACCTCAATCCCGTTAAAGCCCAAATTACAGACGGTATTGAAAAAAGCGGGCACCACATCCTGCTGTACGGCCGTCTCCAAAAGCGTTCCTCCCGGCATGACGACAATGCCGTGCCGTTTGGCCAGGTCGATTTTATATAGCAGCAGTTCGGTGCTGTACAGAGGGGCCGTGCCGAAGCCGAGTTTAATGCAGCTGATGTAGGAAGAGGCCGTTTCGATCATGTCCGTAAACGAGTGCCTGCCGAGCCCCTTATCGATGACCATCGTCTGTCCGCGTCCCGTCCCTGCGGCCCTGCTTTCTGGATCCGGTTCCGCCGCGGCATCTAGGCGAAATCCGCTCGGATCGCACAGTTCGGAGGGCCAAACTCCACGCAAGGAATTTTTCATCTGAACTCTCCTCAATTCTTTAGACTTTTCATGTCATCAGGTGACATTGATATCTTATGCGTAGAGTCCCTGACAGGTGCCCAAAGCCGAGAGCTGGCGAAAGCGTCACTCCGCCAATTTGGCGGGAGGTCTGATTAAGAAGAACACCAGCCCCAACGTGATGAAGGACAAGGCCGAAACGGAGATAAACACGAGCCGATCCGATTGATCCATCATCCAGCCGAACAAAGGCGGGCCGAATGCCACGCCCAAAAAGCGCAGACTATTGTAAAGCGAGGTGATCATGCCGCGTTCGCTTTTTTGCACGGCGCCCGTAATCATCGTATTTAAACAGGGAAGAAGGAGCCCTGTCCCGATACTGCTTAACGTGAGCAGCCCGATAAATACATAAATGTTGGTAAAGAAAAAGATCGTGGCGGCTAGCGAAACGCTCATCATCACCAGACCGATATTTATGAGCCAGCGAATCAAGGTTCCCTTTTTCTTGATCAAGCTGCCTGTCGTGTAGGAAGTGATGACCATGCCCAGCAGCGGGATGGCCAGGATGAGGCCTTTCATGACGCCATCGATTTTATAGGGCGGATCTTCGAGCGTATTCGACAAATAAAACAGGACGCCGAATAGGATAAAAAGCCCCAGCGACCCGGCGAAGAAGGAGGTGATGAGCCAGCGGCCTTTTTCCTTGAAAATTTCCCCGAGTTTGCCGATATAGCTTTTCAGATCCTGCTTCTTCTCATGCTTCGGCTCCTTGATCATAAAAAGAACGGCCAGCAGCGAGAGGGCGCAAAACACCGGAAAGGCAAAGAAGGAGGCATACCAAACGATCAGCACGAGCAAGGAGCCGATAATCGGGCTGAGCACCTTTCCCACGCCGTTGGAGGCTTCAATTAAGCCAAGCGCTTGGCTTTCCGTTCCCCCTTTGTACATATCGCCTACCAGCGCCATGGCAATCGGCGCCGTTCCGGCGGCGGCCATTCCCTGAATGGCCCGGGCGATAATGATCACCGTATAGGAGTCCCAGATCGCGCCGAACCCCGCAAGCAGCCCGGCTCCGCCGTATACAATCAGCGCCGGAATGATGATCACTTTCCGTCCGAACCGGTCCGACAGGTAACCGATCACGGGGATAAAAATACCGGCGGCCAGCGAAAAGATGGAGATAATCAAACTGCTCTGGAATTTGTTGATGCCAAGCTCTCTTTGCATTTGGGGCAGAACCGGAACCAGCATCGAGTTGCCGAAGACTAGGACAATCGGGATGGTGGCAATGGCGATAAATTCCCAAATACGGCCTTTGCCGCCGCCGTTTGTTTTCTTTTTCTCCGTTTTTTCGGACGATTCCGACTCGCGCTCCAGATCGATATCGCTCTCAAAGGTAATATTCAGCTTACGGGATTTCGTTTTAGCCATAGGTTTGATCTCCTCTGAACGGAAATGTACTAAATGTTAGACTATCCCGCTTTGAGCTTCATTATTTGCGTTTTCGAAAAAGGTTCCCTTTGGTTCGAAAGACAATATGGGGCACTTCCCGAAGCTCGGGCCCATATACTGGGATGGGAAGCAATATATCGGCAGAGGAGATGTCCATGCAAATCAACATAGTTCAGGGTCATGATCCGGATCCCGGGCCTACTTTCGCGAATGTGGTCATTGATACGATCCGTGCCTTTACGGTGGCGCATTTTGCTTTTTTGAGCGGCGTGAGGTCGATCTACCTGGCGGAATCGGTGGAACAAGCGTTATCCTTCCGCAAACATCATCCCGATTGTTTGCTCGCCGGGGAAATTCAAGGGCTTCCGATCAACGGGTTTGATCTGGACAATTCTCCGGCGCGAATCGACCGGACCCCGCTAAATGGAAGACGGCTTATCCAAAAAACAACGAACGGCGTAAAAGCGGCCTTGAATGCGCTGAATTCGGAATACGTGCTGGTTACCGGTTTGTCCAATGCCAGAAGTACGGCCAATTTTCTAAAAAGAGTGCTGCAGCAACATTCGCCGCAAGCTCCCGTAGTTCAGTTGATCGCCTCCCATCCGAGCGGAGATGACGATCTGGCATGCGCCCAATACATTCAAGGCATCCTAAATTCGTCGGGAGGCCCTGACTTGGAAGCCACGGTCCGCAGAATACGGGAGTCGGAGGCGGCCCAAAAATTTTTGGACCCGGGGAGACCGGAGTTCCCTTTGGAGGATCTGACCTATTGCACAGCCGAACTCAATACCTCCTTTGTAATGCGTGTCCGCCACAGAGAAGGTCTGGCCTGGATTGAGCGGCAACCGATTTCATGATAAAATAGATTTCATTTCTTTATCCGCGTTTATCGCGGTTTTTTTGTGGAGGGAGCTAAGATTGTTGATCAGAGAGCTGGAGGAACAAGATAATGCCGCTATCGAAAAGATTATACGGAGCTGCCTGATCGAATTCGGCGGGAATCGCTCGGGACTGGCTTGGGAAGACGAGAGCTTGCGTGATCTGTACCGATATTATAAGCCCGAAGGCAGGGCATATTGGGTGATCGAGAAGGACGGGCAGGTGGCAGGGGGCTGCGGAATCGCTCCGTTTGCCGGTTCCCGTGAGGTCTGCGAACTGCAGAAAATGTATCTGGACAAGCCGCTTCGCGGCACCGGAATCGCGGGATTACTACTGGATACGGCACTGCAATTCGCTAAATTGCATTATTCTCAATGCTATCTGGAAACGCTGCGGACGATGACAGCAGCTAATCGTTTTTATACGAAGCACGGTTTTGAACCCTTGGACACCCCGCTGGCAGGCTCGGAACACTTTGCTTGCGATGCCTGGTATATCAAGGATTTGTATGATTCAAGCGATAACGAATAAAAGCAGAAGGAATCCCCTAAAGGGGTCATTCCCTCTGCTTTTTTCGAGTGTCCGCCATCTTCTCCAGATCCGCCAATTCTTTTCGTTTCGCTGCAATGGATCGCTCCAACCGGTTAAGCTCGTCCGTTGCTTTCCGGGCCTCCGATTCGGCAGTCTGAATATGCCGCTCATACTCCATCCTCCGCCGTAGAGGAATCAAGACACAATCGTAATAAGTCTTTCCCTCGGAAACCCTTTTACTTGCATTAAACAGGACGGGCACATCTGCACCTTGGTTAGATTTCAAGGATAAGTACATTTCTTCGACAAGACCGTTAAGACGGATCAGCGGCATAAAATAAATTTGAAAAAAGACCCGGCTCGATCGCGTCAGCAGGAAATCGAATCGGGTGCCGCGGAGCCCGTTGACTTTAAAGTCAAGCAGCCGACAAAAGGTGGTGTTCGCTTCCAGAACAAGGAGTTCTTCCGTCAGTTCCAGATAGCCGCAAGGAGCCAAGTCCAGCCGTTCATCCATGTTAACGGGGAAGCTCCATACCGGAAGAAACATGAGATAAATAAGATGAGATCAGACGTATCGTTTCTTCCGGATGACTGACATGCGGGCAATGGCCGCGTGCGTCCATAAGTTGCAATTCGCTCCCGGGAATTTGACGGTGAACGAAGGCTCCGACTTCGAGCGGCGCTATGACATCCTCGTCGGATTGAAGAATAAGGGCGGGGACTCTGACTTGGGAGAGCTCGGCCCGATAATCCGAAAGGAAGGTAGCTTTGGCAAACCGGCGGGCGATGTCAGGATCCGTGGAACAAAAGCTCTCCTCCAACTCCCGGGAAAGTTCCGGACGTTCCGCATTCCCCATGATGATAGGAGCGAGGTAATTGGCCCAGCCCATAAAATTTTGGTCCATGATTTCGAACAATTGATGAAGTTCCTCCAGTTCAAACCCTCCGATGTAATCGGGGAGGTCGTTTATGTAGCAGGGGGAGGGACCCACCAAGATGAGGCGGTCAAAATATTCCGGTTTGCGGATCGCCGCCAACAAGCCGATCATGGCACCCACCGAGTGCCCGACCAAAATGGCGTTGCTCCATTCATGGGCTTCGCATATCTCAAGCACATCCTGGGCGTACCCGTACAAATCGGCGTATCGTTCAGGATCATACGCGGTCTTGTCCGACTTGCCGGATCCGACAAAGTCGAATAACACGACCCGATAATCCTTTTCAAACGTTGGTGCGACAAACCGCCACATGTGCTGGTCGCAGCCGAATCCGTGGGCAAAAATAAGCGGCTGTGAGCCGCTGCCTGCAATGTTGACGTTGTTTCGTGCTGTTATATACTCCAATTGTGCGTTCAATAGTAAGCCTCCTTTACCCGGATTCTTTAACATTATACCCATCTTGTCGAAATAAGAATAATTTTAAATATTTTTCTGATAAAAAGTTTATCTATTTAAAAAATACCGTTTAAGGAACTTCAACTGCTGCACCCGCCGCCGCAGCTGCTGCAGGAAGATCCGCCGCTGTCGGAGGATCCCCCACCATCTGATCCGCAGGAGCCCGCATGATGGTCCGTTCCATGGCCGGAATCACTGTGGTGGTCTCGCAGGTCATCGCTACCCGAGCTGCAGCCCGAACCGCTGCAACTGGATCCGGACGAATCCTTCTTGATTGCTTTTTCCTGGGCCAGATAATCCGAGAAATTATTCGGGTCGGTCATGGAGAAGAAGACAACGGAAGTGAGCAATACTTCCGAATTTTTAAAATTAACGGGCTTGCGAACATTTTCCGCCAGTTCTTCGTCGACCCTTTCCATCCGATATTGGAGCGCCTCTTTTACGGATTGAATCGCTTCACGAGCTTCGGGCAACCGGTCGTAAGTCCATGCATTAAATCGGCCGCCTTGAGCGGGCGGGTCGGAAGCGTTTCGGTATGCCTCTAGCTCTTCGCGCGGAAGCGGGTGGCGGAAGAAGCGCCCCCAAAACCGTTCACTGTAAGGGCTCCAGCCGAAAAGCTCCACATAGACGAAATCGAACCATGCCCGCTCTCCGGGAATCGGAACGGAAGCTGCCGGATTAGGGGTATGGTGCAGCATGCGGCCGAGATATTTGTCGGAGAAAGCCTGATAGTCTCTCGTATACATAAGCATTTCATGCCAAACTTCATCCACCGCTTTACTGAACATCGGTACGCGATCCAAAACCGCGCACATCACGTAAAAGCGCTGCAGTTCAAGCCATCGCCATTCATATTCACGTTCGGTCATTCCGGGGTGTTCGTTTAGAACACGCTGCTTTACGGACGCTTTGTAAGAAGGAGGAATCGACTTCTCCAAGCAGCTCACGAGCGGCCACACTTCACTGTTCGATTCTGCGACCGGTGGAGGCGGAGGGGCTTTGCGCAAACTTTCTTCAGAAGAGCGAGTTGAACTTTTTTTCCTGGATTGGGATAATAAGATAATCACAACGACGACAGCTAGGACCAGGACCCCGATGAAGATAACCATGCCATCTTCCTTTCTCATTAAGGGTTTATTCAGAATTATGTCAAATTTAAACTACACTTGCAAAACAATAAAAGGGAAAAGGAGGGAGGAGAACCTTGTCCACACCTGCGATCTACCTGATTACGGGCATCATGGCCAGCGGAAAATCGACGGTCGCCCAACTCCTGGCCGAACAATGGGAGCACTCGGTTCATCTTCGGGGCGATATTTTTCGTAAGATGATCGTTAATCATCGGGCCGAAATGACTCCTGAAGCGGAAGGAACGGAGGCGGAAAATCAGCTTCGGTTGAGATACCGATTGGCCGCGCAAGCCGCCGATACCTATGTTCAAGCCGGATTTACAGTGGTCGTACAGGATGTTGTCATCGGCCCCATGCTGAGCGAATTTGTGGCTTACGTCCGCAGCCGGCCGCTTTACGTCATTGTCCTTTGCCCCGATCCAGAGGTTGTCGCCAGAAGAGAGGAGCAACGCTCGAAAAAGGGATATGGTTCTTGGACGGTAGAGGCGTTGAACTCGGTCTTACGGAAGGAAACTCCGCAAATCGGCCTCTGGCTGGACACTTCCCGCCTCAGCCCCGAGGAGACGGTTACGGAAATTAGAGCCCGGGCGGAATCCGAAGCTTTGGTCTTGCCTTAAACTCGTATTAACATACTTTAAGAGGAGGAATTATGATGATTTTATTGGAGCCTTTTTATTAACTCCGTCTTTCGGTTATCCGCGGACCTCCTATTTTGGTAGATGGGAACTTACAAGAAAGAAAGGGTATAAACCAAAGGAGGGATTCGGATGCGCTCCGAACGGGAAATGTTTGACTTAATCTTAGATGTAGCCAAGAGTGACGAACGTATTAAAGCCGTTGTCATGAACGGTTCACGCACGAACTCGCACGTAACGCGCGATCTTTTTCAAGACTATGACATTGTATATTTGGTGGATAACGTAACTTCTTTTATTGACGATCCCGAATGGATCGATGTTTTTGGAGAGCGGCTGATTCTCCAAACTCCGGAAACGATGACGTTGGTACCGCCTCAGGGCGGGGGGCGGTTCGCCTATCTTATGCTGTTCGCCGATGGCAACCGGATCGATCTGACCCTCGTTCCTATGGAAGAGAAGGAGCTTTTTCTCCAGGAAGATAAGTTGACGCGGATTCTCCTGGACAAAGAAGGTATACTCCCCGATCTTCCTCCGCCTACGGATGAAGACTACCTTATTAAAAAGCCCACGGCCGCTTTGTTTGGCGACTGCTGCAACGAATTTTGGTGGGTATCGACCTACGTGGCTAAAGGGTTATGGCGCAAGGAGGTTTTATACGCCTATGACCATATGAACATCGTCCGGAACATGCTTCTGCAAATGTTGATATGGAAAGTAGGGTTTGAGACCGGGTTCTCTTGCAGCGTGGGAAAAAACGCGAAATTCCTGTCACGGTATGTGGATCAAGACACGTGGAGGCAGCTTCTTCTCACTTTCCCGGGAGGATCCGTCGAGCAGATCTGGCGGGCGCTTGACGCGATGACAGAACTGTTTGAACAGACGGCACAACAGGTAGCGGCAGCCCTTGAAGCGGTATATCCCCTGGAAGAGTACAGGAAAGTAAAAAACTACTTGAGTGACGTTCACCGGCTTGCCCCGAATGCCACGGTTTTTCAACCCTCCCGTTTGGAGGAAGAGGGCTTACGGACGGAGAATGGGCCGTTCCCGATGAGCCGTGAATCCCGGTTGGAAATCGCGGAGGAGATTAAGGAGCGGGTTTTGGAGACACACGGGGAACGCGTTAAAGCGATCGGGATATATGGTTCCATGGGACGGGGAAGCGACGGACCATACTCCGATTTGGAGGTCCGCTGCGTGCTGAATAGCGCTGGAGAGGAATACAACCATGAATGGTCGGCCGGAGCGTGGAAAGCGGAAGTCAATTTCGTCAGTGAGGATATCCTCCTCGAGGATGTCTGTACGATCGAAGGGGATTGGCCGCTTACGCATGGGCAGTTTTTATCCGTATTGCCGCTTTACGATCCGGACGGTTTCTTTGCGAATTTGAAGCAAACCGCCATCTCTCAGGATGAGGCCAAATTTCGCCATGCCCTTCAGGCGCTTATGGTTGAGGAGATGTTCGAATACGCCGGGAAGTGGCGAAATGCCGGTGCCCGGGGGACGGAATCTTTTCTTCCTGCCCTGGCTGTGAAAACGGCGGAGGCGGGAGCCATGCTGATAGGTCTGCATCACCGGACTTGTTATTCGACCGGAGCGCGGGTTCTGTCCGAAGCGCTGGAATTGCCGAATCGTCCGGAAGGATTTGATCGTCTATGTCAACTTGTGATGACCGGTCAATTATCCGAATCCGAGAGCGTCCTGGAGGCGTTGGAGGTTTTTTGGGAAGGGGTGAACGGGTGGGCCGCACGGAACGGGTATACGATGACCGAGCCGCGGCGAATCCCCTTTTAAAATGGCGATCATCATCAAGCAACTGAGCGAATCCGACCTCGGGCTTCACGTTCATATTCGCAATGAATTTATCGTGGACTCCGTCTTTCAATTGACCATACAAGACAATTTGATCCGATATGAAATTATCCCCGTACCTGCCTATACGAAGCGTTACCCGGAAGAGCCGGAAGACCGTCTTCACATGGCGGATTATATGAACGATCCCGATAAATTGCTGGTTATTGCCCGTACCGAGCAAGCGATCATCGGCCTGGCGGCAGCGAGCACGAATTGGAACCGGCTTGCGTTGTTGGAGGAGCTGAGTGTGGATACCGACTATCGGCGGCACGGCCTGGGCAGAAGCTTATTAGATCGGGTCAAGGAATGGGCGAAAGCCCGGGGATTGGCCGGGATAACGCTGGAGACGCAGCATAACAATGTGCAAGCCTGCAAGTTCTATGAACGATATGGCTTCAAGATCGGCGGATTTGACCGGTATGTCTACAAAACCTTCGAATCTTCCAAAGATGAAATTGCGCTTTACTGGTATCTTATGTTTTAGCTAGCCGGATAGGAAAAGGAGCAGAGGACGATGGTCCGCATCTGCTCCTTTTTTCGAAGTGCTTCGTTTATAGCTCCGGAGTTAGCCTACGCTTTCAAACCGTCCGATACTTCCTCCCCTTCAAAGTTAAGTATAAGACCATTTAAGTTTGATAGCTTCAATTCAGCATACAATCAGTATGTATGTAAACGTGCAGCCTATAAATTTATAGGAAATAAGGATTGGATGATTTTTCCCTACCCTAGTAAGCTTGTGTCACCAAGGGAATAGCGGATGGAGGTTGAATTCTATGAAAGCTAATCATGTCCAGGATCGCACAGCGTTATCGGGGAAATTAATAAGTGTCTTAAATTCGCGTTCTTTGGAACGCACACATCCGAGATTGGCAGGGATGCTATTGCCTGGACTCTCCGTTTTGGACGTTGGCTGCGGCACCGGTGCGATCACCCGAGGCATTGCCGAAGCTGTAGGGCCCTCAGGCCATGTTGTCGGCATGGATGCCAATCCGCAGTTGATCGAACAAGCCCGTCAAATGCATGGCTCCGTTCCAAACTTGACTTTCCAAGTAGGCGATATTTATCACCTTGATTACAAGGAAGCTTTCGATCTCGTCACATGCGCCAGATTGCTTGTTTGGCTCTCCGACCCAATGGGGGCCTTAATGAGCATGATGGAGGAGACATAACGGTAGCAGCCGCTTCTTCTGCAAAATCATGAATAATTCGAACAATTAATCCGGTGAATTAATGAGATGAATTAATGTCGGGTTTTGTCGAAGGGGGCTGATTTCTGATATTTAGTGGAGAGCGTATTTTGTATTATTAATGATATTAAATAACCAACATAACTCCCTATCTTGCTTAGTAATTCATCATATTAACTAACCCAGCAACCGATTTGCTTATTCGGCTCATTGGGAGACATGGTAATGCAACAGGCCACGCCATTCCTTTCGGAATGCGAGGCCTGTTTTTCGTCCATTAACGACTTACTTTTCGGTAATTTTAATTTCTTTGATTTGCACTTTTTCTGTCGGAGAGCTTGGTTCCCCGGAATAGGGATTCGCTTCGACAGGGGTGGCGGCAATCGCGTCGACCACATCCATACCTTCCGTCACCTTGCCGAAGATCGTGTAATTCGGCGTCTGGTTTAAATTGCGGCTATCGTCACCGGTACAGATAAAAAACTGACTTCCGTTCGTATCGGGTCCGGCGTTGGCCATGGCGACAATCCCGGGCTCGTACGTAAAGTTTGTTTTTTCATCTTCAAATTGGTAGCCGGGACCGCCCGCTCCGGTTCCTTCCGGGTCTCCGGTCTGGATCATAAACGTCTGAATGATTCGGTGGAAGACTACGTCGTTGTAAAAACCTTGCCGGGCCAGAAAGACGAAATTGTTCACGGTTTTCGGGGCGTCCTTGGCAAAAAGTTCAATTTTGAAGTTACCCTTTGATGTCGTAAATTCAGCCTCGTAGGATTTGCCGGTGTCGATTTCCATCGCTGGCGGGGTATCCCAGCTTAATTTCTTTTCCGGTTCCTGCGGCTCAGCAGCCGGTGACGCTGGCTCTGTTGTTCCTTGCGATTGCTCCGCCGATTCACCCGTTTTCTCACTGTATTTACTGCAGCCGCTAAATAGGATTGCAGCAAATAGCAGTATAAAGACGGGCATCACTACAAACTTTTTTCTCATCTTTGCTTCATCACTCCTTTTGCAAACCTTGATCTATCATACTGATTTTCCGACAAAAAATCCAGCCAGGTGAGGGGATAAATCACCGGGAAGGCGGGGAGGTTAGGGAATAACCTTATTCGTTTGGAAGATGTTACGAAAGCGGGTGATCCTCATGTCAATGCTAAACAAAATAGGGTTAATACTGACGATGATCTTGCTTTGTCTGGTTGCCAGCGGGTGTCTTAAGCAAGGTCAGACAACCAGGGAACCGGATTTGATCCGAGTTAAATCGCTGAAAGGGCGCGAGTCGAAAAAGGTCATACTCATTGTCGCCGATTCTCTGATGCCTCAAGCCATCGAGAACGGGGTGGCAAACCAAAAGCTTCCGGCGTTTCAGTACCTGATTCAGCATGGCCAGTACTATAACAATATGGTCAGTTCTTTTCCCACCATGTCCGTAACGATCGACAGCTCACTGCTTACCGGGGCTTATCCGGATGGCCACCGGATTCCCGGATTAACCTGGTATTCCACCGAAGATCAGGAGTTGATCAATTATGGAACGGGCCCGTTGGAAGTCGTCAGGCTAGGGATAGATCCGGTTTTGACGAATGCCGTCATCCACTTGAACGGAAGCCATTTAAATCCCCAGTTGCCTACGATATATGAGGAATTGGCCCGTCTAGGAAGGAGAACCGGCAGTATAAACGGGCTGATTTACCGGGGAACCGAGAGTCATACATTATCTCCGCCCGCCTGGATGCATGCCCCTACCTCACTGCCCAAGTCCATTAAAGTTAAGGGACCGGACTTTCTAGCTTTAGGGAGCTTGGCCGATCCGCTTAAAGGGATTGCTAAATTGCCGGACGGTTTAACCCGGCGTATGGGGCTGAATAATGATTTTTCTGTGGCAACGGCCAATTATTTGATCAGGAACCGCAAGCTGCCTGATTTTCTGTATGTGTATTTGCCCGACCTGGATAAGCAAATACATAAGCAAGGCCCTTCCCCGGAGGTAAAAGGCGTCCAGGAGTTGGATCGACAGCTTCAATCTCTGTTGGACAGCTTCGGTTCGCCGAAGGAAGCCCTGCAACAGGCCGTGTTCATTGTGATTGGCGACAGCGGAATGACGCCGATCCTGCCAAAACAAGATCAATCCGTCATTGATTTACGTTCTCTTTTTAAAGGGTATAATGTGCTGCAGCCGGGGGATCAGGTTTCGGAAAAGACGGAGGCGGTTCTCGCGGTCAATGAAACGATGGCTTATGTGTATGATCTTAAATCGGATAAGCTTGACACATTTGCCGGCATCCTACATGCGGATCCACGGATCGACTTCGTTTCGTGGAAGGAAGGAGACTGGATCCATGTCGTTCAGGGCGGTGGGACAACCATGCTTCGATTTAAAAAAGATGGCCCTCTGACCGACCTTTATCGGCAAAACTGGTCCGTTGATCAAGATACTTCCATCCTGGACTTAACCATAGACACCGCCCAACGCAAATTAGACTACGGCCGTTATCCGGATGTACTGCGTAGGCTATACGGGGCCTTACATTCCCACCCCGGAAATTTCCTGGTTGTCACCGCCAAACCCGGTTACGAACTGGCGGACACCAGTTCGCCGACACATCCGGGAGGGGGAGGGCACGGATCTTTCGGTAAGGAAGAGTCGCTGGTTCCCCTGATCATAAGCGGTACGGAAAAACGGCCGCAGCATTTACGGATCGTCGATCTCAAAGATTTTCTGCTCCAAGTGGTAACCCAGTGAAGAAAATATAACATAAATAAAATTATGTAAACTATTCTACGGGCGATTAATTCCTTAATCGCCTACTCGTGGTATACGTCTGCAAATTCGAATATAATAGGGTAGAAAAAAAGCTATAGTAACGCTAGTTTTACAGGTTCAGAATCGGGGTAAAAGCATTAAAAGACTGCCTATAGAAGGGGGACTTACTGATTGAAAAGACTATGGAACCGAAGGCCGCTCTTGACCAGGTTGCCCACACTTCTTTTATCCGTATTCTTCTTATCGGCGTGTGCGGCCATTGAGAGCGTGAACCAGTCATTAAATTATGTGAATGACGCTACGGGATATATTGAGCAGGTCTCCACGGCGGGGACGGAACTTCAGCAGATGGCCAGGAATGCGGTCAACAACCCCGATATCACGGCCCAATTTCAGGACAAATTGGATCAGCTTCAAACGAAGGCCAACGAATTCAAACAACTGGATCCGCCGGCTATTGGCGAGGCCGTTCATGAGAAGTTACTTTCCTATAACGAGCAGTTGATTACTTCGGTCACTCAATTTAAAGAAACGTTGGCTGCGCAAGGCTTTACTCTTGAGAACTGGGAACAAACCGGGATCCCCAGCCTCATTGAAAATATTAATAATATTAAACAGCAGTTGGGCGAGCTTGGTGGAGGATAAGTGATTGAAGAAAAATCCTGCTCCGGTCTTATAAGAGAAATCGGGGCAGGATCACTTTTCGTCCGATCTAATCCGGTTTTTGTGCCCGTTCAACAATATCCTTCCAGTCGTATCCTTCCAATGGCATATCGTCTACATTCAACGTTTCCCCGCAACGCACTTCCAAAATCTCCATACCCGTTTCGGTCCCTATGGCATAACTTCCTTGGGAAGTGATGGAGAATTGGTCGCCCGCCTTTACCTCAAATGCCTGGCCGTCAAGAATCACTTGGCCGCTTCCGGAAAGTACAGTCCAGGCCTTAAATCCTGTCCGATGACAGCGCAAACCGATATGATTGCCGGGGAAAAGCGTCAGCTTCACGGTAAGAACGTCAGTGCTTCCTCCGCCGGGAAACCTGTCGATCACCCGGTAGTTGCCCCACTTTGTTTCCTCATACATCGGCTCCATTGGAGCATCACCCAATTGAGCCTTAATTTCATTGGAGGATGTTTTGTCGGCGATCAAAATGCCATCCGGACTTGCGGCTGCGATGATCCCGGGAACTCCGAGTACATGAATCGGATAGGGGAGTTCGTTGACGATATGGGAGCCCGGGGAATGGCCAGAGATGCTTCCATTGCCGCATACGTTGGCATCCAGCAGTTGGGATAAAGCCTCCCAGCTTCCGATATCTCGCCACACTCCCGTGTAAGGCAAGACAACGGCATTTTTCGTTTGCTCCGCGACTTGTTTGTCGAAGCTCCTCTCCGGCAGCTGTTCGTAAATACGAAGCAAATCGTCAAAATGGGCCGGCATCCCGGCGTTCTCCATGCTGGCCAGCATAAAAGACGTTTTAAAAGCATATACCCCGCAGTTCCACAACGCTTTCCGCCCCAAAAGGGTTTCGGCTAAGCCGGAATCCGGCTTCTCCAAAAATTCAGCCACGGGAATAAACCCGCTACGGTCACGATTTCCCGGCAAGATGTATCCGTACTGATCCGAAGCATGCGTAGGCGTGGTTCCGATTAAGGCAATATCGGATTTTGCGGCCTTCAGGAGATCCGGAAGCAGCTTAAAAGTTGCGAAAAAATCGTCTCCGGCGAAGACGTCCGCCGGCGCAATACAGATAATATCGTCCGCCCGGACCTTCAGACGGGATTGCAGGTATACTGTGGCCAATGCGGCGGCCGTAAAAGTCCCTCGCTTGAAAGGTTCGCCTATGATCGGAATCAAACCTTTGGTATGCCGGGACGCCAGGCCGGCCTGATTTTGCTGGGAAACTAGAAGCGTGGAACGCAGCAAGTCGGTTTGATCCAATTGACGGCACACCCTGCCAAGCATGGATTCTCTGCCTCCTTCGGGGGAAGGAAGCAGTTCCACAAACAATTTGGACCGCTGCTCATTGGAGAGAGGCCAGAGCCTTTTGCCGGCACCGCCGCACAGCAGTATTAGATGCATGATGCGCTTCCTCCTTAAGCCCGGGAGACCTTGCTGTATATTTTTCGTTTATGAAAAGAGAGGGAGCGGTATTTGAGGGCCTGCCTGCGGATTTGTTTTTCGTTTAAAGAAGAAGCGTTCGAACTCAGGCTTTTGTTCCTGGCGCTTTTAAGCAGCACACTGCCCGGAGCCAGCGCATACAGATAGTTGGCGTAAGTTTCGTACTCGGAGAAACCGAACTGCTTCTTCTTGTTGATACAGTGGATAATCGCCCGATACCACGGCATCCGATGCTTGGCTTCGATTTTCTTCTTCAGCGAAGCGAGCTTCGTTTTTTCGAACAGCATATAATGGGTGACAAAAGATCGGGGTCTGAGCGCTTTCACCCCGAGCAGTTTTCGGTAGGTATTGAAGTACTCCGGCTGGCTCCAATCCCGGCAGTAAAAAACCGTTTTACCGCCGGCCAAGAAAGAATGGGGCGTGATCAATACAGTGTCCGCATCTATGACTAAAAAGTGATTGGCTTTAACAATTCGATCTCCGTTCATTTTGAGCAGTTGTTGATATAACCAACCTGACCGATTCCAGCGGGATGACTGATAATGGATGTCTTGTTTGGTGATGGGAAGTACGGATCTTTCATTCACAAACACGCACTTCTTATTGGCACAGAGGTTTCTGATCCTCTGGCTGGCGGGGGAAACGATATAAATTTGCCCGATGGGGTGCTGTACGTAACGGCGTAGATGATCAATGGCATAAGGGAGGGTCCCCAAATCTTTTTCAATGGCAGGTATCAGAATATCGATGACGGGCCCGTGCTTCATCCGCATTCCGGTGCGCTCCGGCATTTCCTCAACTCCTTGCGTCAAATATCCTATCGAGTTCATGGTATGTGAAATTGAAAAAATTGGTCAGGGCATAGGTATGAATCTTATTTTATTGGAAAAAAGGCCCTTGAATCATGACTTGTTCGGCGGATCCGCATAAGATGGAATGACCTTGGGAGAACGACGAGGATGAATGACTAATTTAAAAGACGGGAGAGGTGTGGCGTGGGGCATGATAAGCTTCAACCTTTAAGAAGCAAAGGGTTAAAGACGAAAGTGCTGCTCAAAAACGAATCCATTCGGCGTTTTGTCCCCGATACGCAGAAATTCACCAAAGAGAATTTACGGAGTATGATCAACCGGTACGAAATGGTTTACGTTAAACCGGACCGCGGCACTTACGGTAAGGGCGTAATAAAAGCCGAAATGGAGAATTCCCGTTATTTTGCCTATCAAATCAATCAAAAGCGCCTGACATTCAACCATTTTGACGCGTTCTATACGAGTCTTGCCCGGTTGATTCAAAAACGAAGCTACCTGATCCAAAAAGGCATCCATCTGTTGAAGCACAATAACCGCCGATTCGATATTCGGGTGATGGTCCAATTAAGTCCGGACAATCAATGGGAAGCTACCGGAGTCATCGGCCGGCTCGGTCACCCGAAGAAAATCGTAACCAATTATCACAGCGGCGGGAAACCGATGGACGTCCATACACTGCTGAAATCTCATGTTTCCGCCTCACGGCGCGAGGCGTTAATCCAGGAAATGAAGGGGTTGGGTCTGCGAATTGCCCGGCACATGAAGAAATCCTACCCGTATTTGAGGCAGATCGGCGTTGATATCGGCCTCGATCGGAGTCTAACCCCCTGGATTATCGAAGTGAACGTCAAACCTGACCCGTATATTTTTAATCAATTACCGGATAAGAAGATGTATCGTAAGGTAATTAGATACTATCGTTTGGGGATGAAGAAACAAAAGTAGCGGTAAGCGTATATGGGTAAAACAAAAAAACTCCTGTCCTTAACTGGATCATGGAGTTTTTTGGGTGC
Source organism: Paenibacillus faecis (assembly GCF_008084145.1). Classification (GTDB taxonomy): domain Bacteria; phylum Bacillota; class Bacilli; order Paenibacillales; family Paenibacillaceae; genus Fontibacillus; species Fontibacillus faecis. Next base: position 152,094 of record NZ_VSDO01000006.1, read on the forward strand.
GGATGCAATTAAACCAAACAATAGAAACCTGGTTTCGAATGCAACCGGATAATTTGAAGTGGAGAACGTTAGCGTTCGTCCTCTAGGCAGGCTGCCCAATCGGCAGCCTTTTTTGTATTCTGCTGAAACATGGCCGGTAATAGAAATATCACTTGTAACGAAGTCCATTGACATCATGACTTTTCGGTCATATTATATGACTATTAAGTCATAATGAATGCGGAGGAATTACATTGCCTAAAAGAACCTTTAACCGACTGGACGACGACAAAAAAGAAAGAGTCATGCGAGCGGCCATTGAAGAATTTCAGGCCCATGGCTTCGAACAGGCAAAAATAGAAGTGATCGCCCAAAATGCGGGAGTAGCCAAGGGCAGCATCTATCAATACTTTGACGATAAAAAGGATTTGTTTTTATATTCTGTCACATGGGGGCTGAATTATTTTATGAAGGCGATCGACAGACAAACCCCATTGAAGGATATGGATGTTTATGATTACTTTCTATCTGGAAACCGTGAACGGTTTGAGCTGTTGAAGAAAGAGCCTCTGCTTGTTGCGTTTTCCATGGATATCGTCTCGGGCAAATACGGCAGCCTGACGAAGGAAGCCAATAGCGAATTAAACAGGGTCGGTGAGGAATATGAGCTAAAGCTGATTGCCAACGGCAAAAAAAGAGGAACGATCCGCAACGACCTGGACGACAGCATTCTATTGCTGTTTTTTCAGGGGGTAACGGAAAAATTTACTGCTACCATTATAGCAAAGGCCAAGGAGTTTGAGGGCGAGCTTACGGAAGAACAATTTAACGAGATGGAGAGCCTTTTGAAAAGCATGGTCGCCTTATTAAAACAAGGAATGGAGAGATAACTATGTTTATTGCGGTAAAGAATTTGAAAAAGAGCTACACTACGGGCAAAAGCAAAACCGAGATATTGAAAGGGGTAAGTCTTGGGCTTGAAAAAGGGCAGACAGGCGTCATACTCGGCCCGTCCGGCTCGGGAAAATCAACGCTGATGAACATTATTGGCGGCGTGGACCTTGCGGACAGCGGCAGTATCCGTGTCGACGGCTTGGAGCTTGCTGCGCTTAACGACGATCAGCTGACGGATTACCGCAGGGATTCGGTCGGCTTTATATTTCAGTTTTACAATCTCGTACCGAATCTTACCGTCATGGAAAATATCGAAGTGGTAGCCAATATTTCAAAAGCTCCGCTGGATATGGATACGGTGCTGAAAGCGGTTGGCCTGGAAACGAAAAAAAGGAATTTCCCAAGGGAGCTATCCGGAGGCGAGCAGCAGCGTGTCGCGATAGCCCGCGCCATTGTCAAGAACCCGAAGCTGCTTTTGTGCGACGAACCGACCGGTGCGCTGGATTATGAGACGTCCCGCAGTGTGCTTTCTCTTTTGCAGAGAATAAACCGCGATTTGGGAACGACCATCCTGATGATTACCCACAACACAGCTATCGGCGATATGGCGAATGTGGTCTACAAGGTGCGCAGCGGAGAGATTGTGGAAACGATCCGGCATGAAGAAACAACAGCAGCAGAAAGGATTGAGTGGTGATGACACTGCTAAAAAAAGTAACAAGGACCATGCTGGAACATAAATCCAGGTATATCGGGTCTATGCTTTTACTGATGATCAGCAGTATGATGTTTGTCATGTTAAATATGACATCAGCCAATTTGATTTATACGTTCAAGACGTTTTCCGAACGGAACGTTTTGTCCGACGCGGAGTTTTCCACCGATACCGCCATTGACGCGGCCGCTCTCAGCCGGCAATTTGCCGCGAAGCTTGAAATTGGCGGCACGGTGGACAGCGAAGTGAAGCCCGGTCAAACGCTGCGGGTGTTTCCGATGATGAACACCGTCAATATTCCCGCCGTCCAAGAGGGGAGCGTACCGGGCCGTTCGGAAATCATGCTCGACCGTCTGTTTGCCGAAACAAACGGTTACCAAATCGGCGACACCATCCATGTCGCAAACAAAAATTATACCGTTTCGGGCTATACGCTGCTGCCTCATTTTATTTATGTTATCCCATCGAAAGATACGATGATGAACGACCCTAAAACCTTCGGCGTCGGTGTTGTCGGCAAAGCGGATTTTGATTCCATGCAGGATCGGAATAAGGTTTACGCCATCCGTTTCGACGAGAGGGGAAATATTAAATCCCAGGAAGCGGCACTAAAAAACGCGCTGCGTTCGCAGGGTATCCGCATAACGAACTGGCAAAGCACAGAAAAGAAAGTCAATGTATCCTACGTTCCTATGAAGGCAAGCATACAATCCACGATGAGTGCAGTTGTGCCGCTTGCCATGCTTGCGCTCACCTGTGTTTTGCTCGGAATGCTGATGTGGCGGATGATCAGGAGCGAATCCGTCATTATTGGGACATTGTACGCGCAAGGCTATAGAAAACGGGAATTACGCCGCCATTATTTGATGTTCCCGCTAATGGTGTCGGTTATCGGCTCAGTGGTCGGCTCCATATTGGGGTTATTGTTGGTGGCCCCCGTATTCAACTTTATGCTGACGGCCTTCCCTATGCCGGTTTATGAAACGATATTCAATCCTTGGCTGATGATTGTCGCCATACTGCTTCCGGTTATCATTCTTTGCAGCGTCACATGGGGCGTTATCGGCAAAGTTTTAAAAACGCCTCCGGCCATCCTTATGAAAGGCGGAGAAACCAAAAGAAAAACGAATTTCATAGAACGGAACCTGCGGCTTGACCGTGTGAAATTCAATACAAAGTTCCAGATCAGGGAGCAGGTTCGCAGCTTATCGAGAAGCTTATTGCTGTTGTTTGGGGTCGTTGTCGCCACAATGCTTATATTATACGGTTTTGCGATGAAAAGCTCGGTTGACTATATGCTCAATAAAGGCGTGAAGGAGATGTACAACCTGAAATATGAGTATGTTTTCAAATCGGAGAAAACCGGAGCTGCGCCCGCAGGAGGCGAACCGTTCGGCGCGGCGTATGTGAGCCTTATAAATAATGATGAAATCAGCTTTTATATGACCGGCGTTCTGCCAGACACCGGGAAGATCATTCTGAAAGATGGCTCCGGGCAAGTACTTAAACCGGATTCCAACATTATCACGGCGCCGCTGGCGAAAAAGCTTAGTGTGAGTACAGGCGACAGCGTGACCGTGTTCGATGTGGAGAACGGGAAGGAGCATACGTTTATCATTGAAAAAGTGGCGGATACGTACGCCGGCGAATTTTTGTTTATGCCGCTCGACCGATTTAATAAAGAATTTGGCTTGCCTGTGGATGCTTACATCGGTATTTGGAGCGACATGCCGATGAACTTTTCTCAGGGCGAGCTCCAGAATACCAAATCCATCGATGCCATAATTGCAGGCTTCGGCAGCTTGATCAATCAGATGGCGCCAATGATTTACGGCTTAATCTTTGCTGCATTTATCGTCGGTCTGATTATCATCTATATTGTAACCGGTATGATGGTTGACGAAAGCCGGGCCAGCATATCGCTAATGAAGGTGTTCGGATACAAAAAGAAAGAAATCAATACATTGATATTGGGCAGCAATACATTCATTGTTGCGGCAGGCTTTCTGCTCGGTATTCCCGCTTTGCTGGGAAGCATAGGCGCGCTTTATCAATCGCTCACAGAGTCATTGCAGCTCGTAATGCCGGTCAAACTTAATTTCTTCTATATGGTGCTCGGTTTTGTTATTGTAATGATTACGTTTGAGTTTGCAAAGCGGATGTGCAGAAAAAAAGTAGCCCGTATCCCGATGAGCGAAGCGTTGAAGGCGGGAGCGGAGTAAGATAAAGGCTTTTGCTGGGGAGCAAGGCGTATTACAAGAGCACTCGGTACTCGTCGTCATCATCGGACAGAGCCATTTGAAACGCTTCTGCGACGCGCCGTAGCCGTTGCGTTTTATCTCCAAACCTGCGGGGCAGACTGGGATTCCTTTAGGCGAGATGCGAATGTCGCTGCCCGTTTCCAGAGGTTTTGTACCACGTACGTTGAGATCAATGAACGGCTCGATGTGCTGATGCACGATCATAGATCGCGCCGGCATCAGCACATCGAGCAGCCGACCCAAAGCGAATCATATACATGTTCACAAAACTCGTATTTTGTACATATGTAATAGATAATTTGCCATGAAACAAATCTTGACCATTCCTTTCATTATTGAGCCTGAACATCTCAATTTTATGGGAATGGTCTTGTTGGTCAAACCCTAGATCCCTCCACGCGGTTTTTTGTTTCGCGCGTTTCACGCACTCAACTGGCTAAAGCCGTAATCATAACCACCCGTCCAACGGGTGGTTTGCTCTTGGGGTATAACCCCCTGTTGCCAAACTGCGCCTAAAGACGCTAGCCTGACAATAAAATTGTTCAGGCTCAGTGTTTTTGTCACTTTCACTTACCAGTTAAACTGGTTTACTTCTTTTTGCTACTGTTTCTGCTGAATGGATCTTCATACTCTTTTACGCTCAGTTTATCAATTGCTTGGTCATGTGCTTCCTGCTCACGTATATATTTAGCGACGGTGGCCTCATTTAAGCCCACAGTGCTGACGTAGTACCCCTCCGCCCAAAATTTCCGATTTCCATACTTATACTTCAAGCTGGCATGCTTCTCAAATATCATTAGCGAACTCTTTCCCTTTAGATATCCCATAAACGATGATACAGAGATTTTTGGAGGTATCGCCACTAACATGTGTACATGATCTGGCATCATGTGACCTCTATGATCTCCACTCCCTTGTATTTACATAACCGCTTGAATATTTCGATTAAGTCTTTCCTCACTTGATTATAGATCTCTTTCCGTCTATACTTCGGGGTGAACACGATGTGGTATTTGCACATCCATTTCGTGTGGGCTAGACTATAGCTCTTGTTTGCCATCTAAGACCATTCCTTTCATTATTGAGCCTGAACATCTCAATTTTATGGGAATGGTCTTGTTGGTCAAACCCTAGATCCCTCCACCCGCATAGCGGGTGGTTTTTTGTTTCGCACGCTTCGCGTACTCAACTGGCTAAAGCCACTAACAAAAAAGTCGCTAAATTAGCGACTTTCTAT
>NZ_VSDO01000006.1:157189-421664 GCF_008084145.1 Paenibacillus faecis
CACTCAACTGGCTAAAGCCGTAATCATAACCACCCGTCCAACGGGTGGTTTGCTCTTGGGGTATAACCCCCTGTTGCCAAACTGCGCCTAAAGACGCTAGCCTGACAATAAAATTGTTCAGGCTCAGTGTTTTTGTCACTTTCACTTACCAGTTAAACTGGTTTACTTCTTTTTGCTACTGTTTCTGCTGAATGGATCTTCATACTCTTTTACGCTCAGTTTATCAATTGCTTGGTCATGTGCTTCCTGCTCACGTATATATTTAGCGACGGTGGCCTCATTTAAGCCCACAGTGCTGACGTAGTACCCCTCCGCCCAAAATTTCCGATTTCCATACTTATACTTCAAGCTGGCATGCTTCTCAAATATCATTAGCGAACTCTTTCCCTTTAGATATCCCATAAACGATGATACAGAGATTTTTGGAGGTATCGCCACTAACATGTGTACATGATCTGGCATCATGTGACCTCTATGATCTCCACTCCCTTGTATTTACATAACCGCTTGAATATTTCGATTAAGTCTTTCCTCACTTGATTATAGATCTCTTTCCGTCTATACTTCGGGGTGAACACGATGTGGTATTTGCACATCCATTTCGTGTGGGCTAGACTATAGCTCTTGTTTGCCATCTAAGACCATTCCTTTCATTATTGAGCCTGAACATCTCAATTTTATGGGAATGGTCTTGTTGGTCAAACCCTAGATCCCTCCACCCGCATAGCGGGTGGTTTTTTGTTTCGCACGCTTCGCGTACTCAACTGGCTAAAGCCACTAACAAAAAAGTCGCTAAATTAGCGACTTTCTATGGAACTATGTTCTTGTCCCTCGACAGTTGATAAATTGGATGCGTTGCATTAGTTGATGCTTGAATGTGTCCGTTAATCCCACTCAAAGGCACCTGTGTACAATTGATAATAAATCCCTTTAGCCGCCAGCAGCTGCTCGTGATCCCCGCGTTCCTTGATTTGGCCTTTTTCAAGAACCATAATGGCATCGGAATTTCGTACGGTAGATAACCGGTGGGCGATCACAAACACGGTTCGGCCCTCCATCAGGTTATCCATCCCCTTCTGGACCAGCGCTTCTGTTCGTGTATCGATGGATGATGTTGCTTCATCCAGAATCATGACAGGCGGATTGGCAATCGCCGCTCTGGCAATCGCCAGCAATTGACTCTGTCCCTGTGACAGTCCATTGCCGTTGCCGTCAAGCCGGGTCTCATACCCGTCAGGCAAACGTTCAATAAAACTCGCCGCATATGACAGCTTCGCAGCCTGGATCACCTCATCGTCACTGGCCTCCAGCCTTCCGTATCGAATGTTCTCAGCTACCGTACCCGAGAACAGATGGGTATCCTGCAGTACAATTCCCAGAGAACGCCGCAAATCTGCTTTTCGAATACGCTGAATATGAATGCCATCATAGATGATCTCGCCTTCTGTAATATCGTAAAAACGATTGAGCAGATTGGCTACGGTAGTCTTGCCCGCACCCGTTGCGCCTACGAACGCGAGTTTCTGTCCAGGCATGGCATATAACGTCATATTCTGAAGTACCTGTTTCTTTCCGTCATACGTAAAGCTGACGTCCTTAAACTCCACGTTGCCTTTCAGTACAACGCTTGTTCCGTCCTCCAGTTTCCAGACCCAACCGTCCTGATTCTGGTTTTTCTCCAAGGTCACACGGCCCTCATCTGCTTCAGGCTGTTCATCCATCAGGTTAAAGATCCGCTGAGCCCCTGCAAGTGCTACGACAAACATGCTGACTTGCGAGGAAATTTCGGCAATGGGCATTGTGAAATTACGGGATAAACTCAGAAAAGCAGCGATAATTCCCAGACTCAGACCGGCATTCCAGCCCGATAACGCCATAGCTCCGCCTGCAATGGCCACAAGCACGTAGATTAGTGTGGCCAGATTCGCATTGATTGGCATGAGGATATTCGAATATTTGTTAGCTGTCGCCGAGTCGTCAAATAATCTATCATTCAGGCGAGCGAATTGTTCCATCACTTTTTGCTCGCGACCGAACACCTGCACCACTTTTTGCCCATGAATGATCTCCTCGATATATCCATCCACCACACCGATCGATTCCTGCTGCCGGAAAAAGTGCTGGGTTGCCTTAGTACCCACGGTTTTTGTAATCCAGAGCATGGCAAGCGCACCAAGCACAACCACGATCGTTAACGGCACATCCAGATACAACATCGTACCGAGAACGACCAACACTGTCACCGCAGTGGACAACAGCTGGGACAATCCATCCGTCAGCATCATGTTCAGCGTGTCCACATCGTTCGTGTAATGACTCATAATATCCCCGTGGGCTTTACGGTCAAAATATTTAATCGGCAGCTTCTGCATGTGATCGAATAAGCGGTCACGAATCCTCTTCATAATCTGTTGCGAGATCGTAATCATCAGCCGTTTCGAGACAAACGTACTAATGACCCCAGCAGCGTAGATTACAGCCAGAATGATTAAAGCCTGTAACAAGGCGTCAAACACTGGATTCTGATTTCCGAGCAACGGTGTAATATAGTCGTCGATCAGCAATCGCAGAAAGGTCGCAGAAGCGACAGAGACGGCGGAACTAACCAGAACTAGGAACAGCGCCAATGCCGTTTTGAATTTGTAATATTTAAAGTAGGCCAGCAGACGTTTTATTGTCCGGCCGTAATTGATGTTATCCATCCAGTGCTTCACCGCCTTTCGTCTGTGTAAAATAAGCTTCTTGATAAATGGTATTTCTGCCCAGCAGTTCCTGGTGGGTTCCGATATCCACCATCTTGCCTTCATCCAGCACGACAATTTGATCCGCATCTTCAACCGATGCAATACGCTGGGCAATAATAATTTTGGTTGTATCCGGGATGCTTTCCTTGAAAACGCTGCGGATTAACGCGTCGGTCCGTGTATCTACAGCGCTGGTGGAATCATCCAGAATCAGAATCTTCGGTTTTTTGAGCAAAGCTCTGGCGATACACAGTCTCTGCTTCTGACCTCCCGAAACGTTCGTACCGCCTTGTGCCAAATGAGTGTCATATCCATCCGGAAACGTGGAAATAAACTCATGTGCCTGCGCCGCTTTGCACGCTTCAATCAACTCATCATCGGTGGCATTTTCATTGCCCCAACGCAGGTTCTCCTTAATCGTGCCTTCAAACAGGACGTTCTTTTGCAATACCATCGCGACCTGGCTGCGAAGCACATTTAAATCGTATTCCTTCACATTGACTCCACTGACAAGGACTTCACCCTCACTGGCATCATATAGACGTGGAATCAGTTGCACCAAGGTGGACTTTGCACTGCCCGCAGCTCCTATAATACCGATCGTCTGTCCCGAAGCAATTCGCAGATTGATACCTGAAAGAGCATCATTCTCGGCTTTATCGGAGTAACGGAAGGACACATTACGGAATTCAATCTCTCCACTGTGCAGCTCTGTAACTGGCGATTCCGGACTGGTAATGTCCGGCTGTTCACTTAACAGATCATGAATCCGGCCTGCCGAAGCGCGAGCAATGGCAACCATAACAACGACAATGCCCAGGGTCATCAAACTCATTAGAATTTGCATGGAATACGTGAATACACTCGTAAGCTCACCGGTAGTCATGCTTCCACCCACAACCAGTTTAGCTCCAATCCAGGAGATGATCAGCATCACGGCATACAGCACAATTTGCATCAGTGGAAGTTCGTACGACATAATGCGTTCTGCCTTAACCATCTGTGCAAATATCCGCTGAGATACGGCTTGAAACTTGGATACCTCACGCTCTTCTCGTACATAGGATTTCACGACCCGAATGCCGCGTACATTTTCCTGAACAACTTTATTCAGATCATCGTAACTGCCAAATGCACGCTCAAAAATCGGAAAAGAATACTTCATGATGATGATCATGCCAATAGCCAGGACAGGGATAACAACCATGAACCAAGCAGCAATGGACGGGCTGATGCGATACGTCATAATCGTCGCAAAAATCATCATCACCGGACTGTGAAAGGCAATCCTGATAATCATTAGAAATGCATTTTGCACATGCGTAATATCCGTAGTCAGCCTGGTGACGATACCTGAGGTTGAGAATTTATCCATATTGGAATACGACAGCCGCTGCACATGACGGAACAGGTCGTAACGCAAATTTTTTCCGAACCCCGACATGGCAATCGCAGAATGCTTACCCGCCAGCGCCCCAAAGACCAGAGACACAAGGGCAAACAACACCAGAATCAAGCCGTACTTCATCACCTGATTCATCTGCCCCCCCGTGATCCCCTGATCAATTAATTCGGCCATAAACAGCGGGATTATGGCTTCCATGGCCACTTCACCAAGTAAAAACAAAGGGGTCAGCCACGTATCTTTTTTATATTCCCGTACACTTTGCAGTAATTTCCTTACCATAAGCATTCTCCTCATCTAAAATAAACACACTGATCTGCGATCAAAAGTAGACTCACGATCAGAACAGATGCTATTATAAACTGTATAGTAACTATACAGTCAATCCGCTTTTTTTGACCGGGGGGTACTTATGCATCCAAATGAAATGCTGTCCATTAGTGCTTTTTCCAAGCTGTCCGAGGTTTCGCGCAAAACCCTCATTTACTACGACCGCATCGGTCTGTTCAAACCTGCCTTTGTGGCCGATAACGGTTATCGCTATTACAGCCACAGCCAGTTTGAAACGATCGGCGTTATTCATATTTTCAAAGAGCTGGGCATGTCCCTGGAGGAAATTCAGCAGCATCTCGGTGAGCGTTCTCCGAAAACCACCCTTCGATTGCTGTGTAAACAGGAGGAAAATCTGCAACTGCAGATCGCCAAGTTGACTCGGGCGAAACAAATGATTATACAGCGTGCGGAAAATATAGAGCAATCCATGCATCTGGACACCAGCCAAATGTATGTCATCTGGCAACCTAAAACCCCCTTGCTGCTGAGCCGCCGCATCTACTCATCCAAAAAGGAGTTCCCTGATGAGCTCTGGGAGGATTTTCGGGTCCGGCTAAACAAGGAGCATGCGCCACTTGGATACCCCAGTGGGGTCATCATTCCCAAAGAAGATCTGCTGAAGACGAATGGCGACATGATCTCCCATATGTACAGCTTCATGACGACAAAACATCACAAACAGGCCTATATGCCGGAGGGATTCTATCTCGTGTCTTATGCCAGAGCAGATTATGGGGATACCGATAAGATCTATGCGCAAATCTTTAAATATATAAAGGAGAAACAGTACGTCATTAAGGGCGATGCTTACGAGGATTACATGCAGGATGAGATCGTATTGCAACATGCAGAGGATTATCTGGTTCGGGTTATGGTGCACATTGAGGAACCGGCAGATGGTTATCATTTTGGAGAATAAGACGGATGCGCAGCGTCTGGATACCTTTGGAGGTGGCCGGTACGGCGCTCTCGGCGTACAACCACGCTTCCTGTCCAAATTTCGGAGTCTCCCCTTTTTGCAGCACAGGATAAGGCGCGAACACGAAAGTCGCTCCTTGCAGCGCATGGGTTTGGCTGTAAGCAAACCGCCTCGAGTAATGCACTTATTTCGCGGACGATAGCTTTTGCGCGGTACGCTCCAACAGGGAGTTCCCAATGCGATTTTTCTTGAGAGTCTACAGATCGAAACGTCGTCGTCTCGATATCAATTCGCGACCCAAGTCGCAGACTGCTATCCTCAATTTTGATTCGATATTTCAATTCATCTCCCCCCTTTCGTTATTTCTGACAGTATAATTTCAATTGACATACTTGAAAAGTACGCACTTTTGGGTATGTCAATTTCAATGAAGTGACTTAGTTTCATGAAGGAAACCTTAGTTAACATCAGGATAGAAGATACACATTTGTGACGATAAAACAAAAAAGCCGCTATTTTAGCGACTTTCTATGGGAACATGATCTTGTCCCCCGACATTACCCCTTTCTCTTTTTGATTTCTTTCCATAATCGTGTTAACAAAAAATAAAACCCGTTGGAACTAATCATCAACGGGTTTTAAAAATTCAATTTTTAACATATACATCAACCGATTTTTGGAGTTTGATATTCTCATCATCTGGTTTGCTCATGACCGAAGCTGTGAAGTAATACCAGCCGTCGGTATGTTTGTACACCCAAGGATCGGCGCGGTTTACCCGTGCCCCGCCAGCCGGGGATGCATGTCTACCGTTCATGCATTACCAAATTAGCACAGCATTGTTTTATGTAAATATGAATTTATTTATATATATTTAAAGTTAAATTCGAAAATCGATACCAGTACAAGCCGCTGGCGCTGTCAATATCCCGGTTTACCATAACGTGAGCTGTACTGTTTTGTCATCTTCTTTTTCATGAAATCTACCCTTTTGACACATATTCGAACGTTGCTCTATTTACGCACACCCCGTGCAAAATATAAGCTTTAAGTGAAAACTCGCTAATATAATCTAAATATAGGAGAATAAAAATATGACCTTAGATAACAAACCGCTTCTGGCAACCTTGCAGCCTCACATTCAAAGCTTTCCCATGAATCAAGTTATGCTGACCGACCCGTATATGGTTAACGCTTTTGCCAAAGAAATCCTCTATCTCAAAAGCTATAACCCCGACCGGCTCCTCGCCGGTTTCCGCGAAAACCGGGGGCTCACTCCCAAAAGCGAAAAATACCCCGGCTGGGAAAATACCGAAATCAGAGGGCATACGCTGGGTCATTATCTGACTGCGCTGGCACAGGCCTACCAGAGTACCGGCAGCAGCGGGCTTTTGCAACGGCTGGAATATATCATTGATGAACTGGCGGAATGCCAATTCGAGAATGGCTATTTGTCGGCTTTTCCCGAGAATCTGTTCGATAATGTGGAAAATAAACAGCCTGCCTGGGTTCCCTGGTATACCATGCACAAAATCATCGCAGGTCTGGTCGCCGTCTACAGCTCAACCCGCAGCACAGCGGCGTACAGCGTAGTTTCCCGGCTGGGTGAGTGGGTGTACCGCCGCGTCTCTGCCTGGTCGCCAGAAATTCAGGAACGGGTACTCGCAGTTGAGTACGGAGGAATGAACGATTGCCTGTATGACCTGTATAAGATTACGCAAGACGAGCACCATCTGTACGCAGCCCATATGTTCGATGAGCTGACGTTGTTCACGCCGATCCATGAAGGCCGGGATATTCTCAAGGGCAAACACGCCAATACAACGATTCCGAAGTTTCTCGGTGCGCTCAACCGTTATCTTGTACTGGGAGAAGGCGAGCGTTTCTATCTGGAAGCTGCAGTACAGTTCTGGGACATGGTTGTCAATCACCATAGCTATGTTACAGGCGGGAACAGCGAATGGGAGCATTTCGGCGACCCGGATATTCTGGACAGGGAACGCTCCAACTTTACCGCCGAAACCTGCAACACTTACAATATGCTGAAGCTGACCAGAGAATTGTTCAAGCTCACGGGCGATAACAAATATGCGAATTTCTACGAGAATACATTCATCAATGCCATTCTTTCGTCACAGCATCCGCACACCGGCATGACGATGTATTTTCAGCCGATGGCTACGGGCTATTTCAAGGTGTACAGTTCACCTTTCGAGCATTTCTGGTGCTGCACCGGAACTGGCATGGAGAGCTTCACCAAGCTGAATGACAGCCTGTATTTCCACCGCGGCAACAGCATTTACATTAATCAATATGCCAGCTCCAGCCTGGTGTCGGAACAGCACCGGATTGAGCTGACACAGTCGGCTAATCTTCCTTATAACGACACGGTAACATTTAGTGTACGTACCCTGGGCAGCCTGGAAGCCACAATTGCGCTGCATTTGCGCATCCCAGAGTGGATCGCCGGGACGATGCAAATTCAATTGAACGGCGAGGCGGTGGCCTACAAGACTGAAGGCGGTTATGCTGTTCTGGAGAATAGCTGGAAGGATGGCGACAAGCTGAGTATTCAATTGCCGATGAAGCCGTACTACCACACACTGCCAGACGCGCCGAATGTAGTGGCTTTCAAGTATGGGCCGGTGGTACTCAGCGCCGCTTTGGGTACAGAAGATCTGGCGCAGTCAGCAACAGGAGTGGCCGTCAGTGTGCCAACGAAGAATATGCTGATCAAGGATTTCATTACGCTTTCGAACCAGAACATCGGCGATTGGCTTGACCGCTTCGAAGAGCATTTTGTACGCAGCAATGATGAACTGGTTTTCGTCCTGCGGGGAACAGATGAGGATGGGCGGCTGGAATTCACACCGCATTACAAGCAGCATGAGGAACGGTACGGCATCTACTGGAAGCTCGTAGAACCGGATTCGAAGGAACTACAGGAGCATATTTTGCAGGGGAAACAAAATCAAGCCATCCGTGCGGCCACCATTGACAGTCTGCCGGTAGGCAATGATCAATACGAGCTTGAGCATGGCGTCAAGGGAGAGAATACATCCGTTGCCGTCTGGGACGGGTATACCCTGAGACAAGCGGAGAACAACGGCTGGTTCAGCTACCGGCTGAAGGTGCTTCCTGATCAGGACAACTATTTGTCTGTCACCTGCTTCTCCGGCAACAACGGCAGAACCCTTGATATTTATATAGACGGTGAGCTGCTTGTCAGCGATACTCTCATGATAGATAAGGTCCGCACCTTCTATACCAAACGCTATCTCATTCCAGCAGAGTGGATACAGTCCTCCACCGAGGTAGAAGTGAAATTTGTCATTCCGGGGCAAAAGAACGGAATCTTTGATCTGCTGCGGATGATGACGAGCTACAGCAGCGATGCGGAGTTGGCGGATCTGCACTTTAATGCGGGCACCCTCTCCAAAACGTTCGCCCCCGATCAGTCCGACTATACCTTGACAGTGGCCGCCGGCACGCCGGCAGTGCGGATGCATGCCGTACCGTCGCACAAAAATGCGCTCGTCTATATCAATGACATCCTGATCGAAGATACCCTTCCGAGAACAGTGTTCCTTCCGGATCTTATAACGAGCTTGCATATTATCGTCAAGGCGGAAGACCTGGAGACGGCTAAGGAATACAGAGTTACCATTATTAAGCCAGCCTAGAACAACAGATCCGTAGTATAAAAAAATACCCGGTCTGCCAAGCAGGTTCACCGCTCCGGCAGGCCGGTTGTTTTTATGAAGCTTGCTATGTTAATTTTATTTTTACAGTTATCTATATAACTTATATAGAAAGGGGGCCACACGAATGATTGCTTACAAACTGGCGGTTGACAAGCCTGTTGATCTGGAGATTACGGGGAAATTTGTTGCGCCGTCGCCGAACTGGGTGCATTTGAACCGGGTGCTGTGCGATTACGAGCTTATTGTTATGACCAGCGGCACATTATACATTGCCAGCAGCGAGCAGCGCTTTTCCGTGTCCAAAGGAGAATACCTGTTGCTCCCGCCGCTCGCGAAGCAGTATGGGTATAAAGCCTCCGAGTGCAGCTTCTACTGGCTGCATTTCTCTTCGGAGAATGCCATCGAACTGACAGAGCCCGCCTCCGTTTCCCCTAGCGTAAGAGCTGGAGAAGTGATTCTGCCCCAGTCGGGAACACTTGGCAGCCTGGAAAAAATCATCGTCATGATGAAGCAGCTTCAGGACTCCGTCCGCTGCTACAACGACAAGACGCTGAACAATTATATGTCCACCGTCATTTTGTGCGAGCTGTACAACCAGGTCCTTTTCTCATCGCACCCTCCTGCCGGAAAAAGCAAACAGGAGCAGCTCTACAATGACATCGTGGATTATATCAAATGGAGCCGGAGCAAGCATATCAAGGTGTCCCAAATCGCTGATTATTTTGGCTACAACGAGAAATACCTCTCTCATCTCTTCAGCACAATTTCCGGCACATCCCTGAAGCAGTATATCCTGCAGCAAAAGATGGAACTGGCCAAATTTCTGCTGACAGACACCAACCAAAATATTAACGAGGTCTCACTCCAGCTCGGTTATTCGGACTGCCATAATTTCATGAAATCCTTCAAAAAGATCGTCGGCCTGACGCCTACCGACTTCCGCAACGCATATGCGAAGCGGCTGCTGTTCTATGAGTGAGAGAGAACAATTTTACAGACCGAAGAATGAATCCAACTGCTCCACAGGGATGTTACTTCATCCCTATTTTCTTGTGTCGGGTTGTCTCAGTCCAAAAGCGTGTTTATGCGAATACGGTCAATCTTTGCATCTTTGATATGGAACGTCATTACATCCACATAGTTGGCCGGCGTATACCGGTATTCATCCTCCGCGCTGGTCGCTCCATTGCCCATTAGATTCCCTTCGGGATATGCTTTTTTAAGCTGCTCAAAACTGTCGCCGACTTTCATATTTCGGACTGTGGGATATTCAGGGGCTGTAATTTCAATCGAGGTTATATAGAAATCAGTACCTTCTCCTGTATTGAAGGTTTCGATTTCAAGCCCTGGAAAGGTGTATACAATTTTTGTGCGGCCAAGCAGCTGATCCATATTGGTCTTATCGTCTGCCGTATAGGTGTGGGATTTTTTCTCATCCGCTTTTCCCAGCATGCTTTCAAGCTTTGCATCGTCAACGATATCGGAAAGGGCAATGGTATTGTCCTTGTAGACGAAAGCCAGCTCTTTTAAAATTACATTCCCGTCCTTGGGAATCGTTCCTTCCTTGATTACGCCGGAATCGGCACTGCCGCCTTCCGGGTTACTGCCTGACGAAGGTACGGGAGCCTCCGGCGTACTCTCCCTGGTTCCCTGACATCCCGCCAATAAAGTCCCAAGAAGGACTATGGACAACATTAGGGTTGCAGGTTTGCTTAATACTTTCATACGGGTCCCCTCCCAAACTGATTTCTTAATTTTATGAAGTCATCATATGAAAACAAATGATTAGTCTAATCACAATCTTGTATCATTCTTGTAACTTCAATGCTAAAGGAAGAAGGATGGACACGGTGGTCCCAACGCCCACTTTGCTTTCAATCTCCAATTTCCCGTCAAATTTCTCAACGATTTCTTTGCATATAGAGAGTCCCAATCCTGAACCTTTGGCCACGTGAGCATTTTCCGCCCGATAAAATCTTTCCTGCACCCGGGCAATTTCATCTTCACGGATCCCGACGCCTTCGTCCCTTATTTGGATGACCGCCTTCTCCTCCCTGATAAACGTCTCGATTCTAACCTGTGTGCCGCCTCGGGAATACTTTAAGGCGTTATCTACAATATTTGCGGCCGCATGCGACATCAGGGTTGGATTGACGCAGGCGAAGACCGGTTTCCCCGGCTTGAAGTCAAGCAAAATGTCTTGGTCTTCCGCTTTTGATCTCATTTCTGCGGCCACACGTTCGGTTAACACGGTTAAATCCGTCTTTTCCTTACCCATTTCATCCGAACCTGCCTTGTCAAACCGGGATAACAGCAGCAACTCATTGATAAGCAGGGTCAGCCTGTCCGATTCATTTACAAGATGAGCATAGATCTTTTGTAATTCCTTGTCCTCATTTTCTTCTTCATATAAATATTGGGAAAATCCTCGGATGGCCGCAAGCGGTGTTTTCAGTTCATGAGAAACATTCGAAACAAACTGCTTCTGGTGCTGGATATACTCATTTAATTGAATGCCCATCCGGTTTAGTCCAGCGGCCAGCATCCCGAGCTCGTCTTTTCTGTTCAAATTTACCTGCTGAAACTGCTGTTTGGAGAATTTCTCCGTGGCCCCAAGCAGATATTTGATCGGTTTTGTTGTATTACGGGCAATAAATAAGCTTGCTAATGTAATCAGAAATAGAAATCCTGCTGCCCCGGCAAGCAAGATATACCGGATTTGATCCATCATCACGTAGAAATATGAAATGTCCTCCACAAATTCGAATACAAAGCTGTTTTGATAATATTTATCTTGAATAGGCACTGTAAAATAGAGCAATTTAGCATCGGTGATGGTGTACGCATAATTCCCTTTGAGGGCCTTTTGAAGGTTTCCCTGAAAAATTAGAGGAGTTCCATCGTTGATGACAATGCCGTCGACGGCCCATCCCAATAGCTTCTCACTGCTGTCGTAGATCCGCACTTCCTGGCCTGCAGATTTCAGCCTTTCCAAAGCGATTCTCGCCACCTCTGCAGCCGGTTCCTCGGCCGCCGTTCTATCCTGCATGGCGAGGGTTTCTCTAAAGGACAGCTCATACAAGTCGGCCTGCTTCATCATTTTCTTCTCTATCGTCACAAAACTAAAGTAGTCGATAGCTTTGTTCACGGAAATAATAATAATGGCAAAGGATAATACGGAGAAAAATAAATAATTCAACAGCAGCCGGGTTGCATATTTCAGTTGGAGCCACCTCCAAGCTGGTAGCCGAAGCCGTAGACGGTTTTCACATATTTGGGGTTTTCCGTGTCGTCCTCCAGCTTCTTTCTTAACCGCATGATGGTCATATCCACGCTACGGCTGTCTCCCAAATAATCAAAGCCCCAAACGAGCTCCAGAAGTTCATCCCGTGTAAAAACTTTTCCCGGCCTTTTAAGCAGCGTCTCCAGAATTTTAAATTCTTTAGCGGTCAGGGAAACCGGCGCCCCGTTCTTAAGCACCACTTTTCTGTCCAGATCAAGTGCCAAGTCCCTATAATACATCGGTTGATCTTCCCCTAATGTATTCGGATCGTTGTTTTCATATCTCCTGAGGACCACTTTAATTCTTGCAATAAGCTCCCGGTTATCAAAAGGTTTGGTCAGATAATCTTCCGCACCGAGCTCCAGTCCTAACACTTTATCTATAATCTCATTCTTCGCCGATAACATAATGACAGGAATAGCTTGTTTATTGGTGATTTCTTTACATAAATCATACCCCGAGTAGTCCGGCAGCATTAAATCCAGTAAAACCAGGTTCGGTTTGAAGGAGTCCAACTCCTTGAGCCCCTTACCTCCGTCTTCCGCTGTCCGCACCATAAAATTTTCCCTTTTGAGCACAAGCTCAATTAAATCTCTGAGGGCTGCTTCATCATCAATGACAAGAATCTTTTTCACGCGATCCCTCCTCTTCTTACAGAGTTATTGTTATCGTAATCAAATACATGGTTAAACACCAGTCTCAGTCTCAATCTTAACCTTATTTTTTATCTCGAAACCTATACCTACTTTCAGGTGGTGATCGATCTATTAATAAAGAGCCATGCAAATACGCACGGCTCTTTATTGTCTTGCTGTTTTGTTTTCCCATTTGGCGCTAATCAAAAGACTTAATACGGTTCGAAGCAAACAACTCATGAACATGGTGATCAGGTTGAAAAAAGGCTTTTCATCACGTATCTCCCCTTCTTTATGTCATCAAAAATACTTGATCAACGTGGCCAGGGCCCCTCGAGCCGAGTCGGATTGATAATTTCCATAGGCTTCAAACGCTTCGTCCAACGCAAACATATGCGTGATAGCAGGATTTACCGTAATTCGCTGATCAGCAAGCAGCCTGACGTACTCATCCATATTTCTTCCTTCCGTCCAACGCACGAAACCGATGGGATAATCCTGATTGTTCTTCTCGTACTGCATATCGTACCTTCCCGGCCCGCCCGCTCTCGAGATCAGGACCTGGGCTTCTTTGCGAAACATCAAATCTCTTGAAAACTTCATGGACAAATCACCGACGATCACGACTTTTCCCCGGTCACGAAGCCATTCAAGCGACTTGTTGATCAGCATTTCTCCAGGTCCGCCGGCACATAAGAGAATGGAATCGAATCCGTACCCCCCCGTTTCGTTCACCACAAAACGATCCACTTCCTCTTCACTTGAAAAGCTCGCTTGAATGCCCATCTGCTCCTGAAGCAGCTGAACCCGAGCTTCGCTCAGATCATATGCAGCAGTGTGGCATGCAGCAGCAGCGGCAATTTGGGCCACAAGATTTCCGAGAATACCCAGTCCAACGACAAGCACCTTGTCGCCGAACCTCACGTCGGCTGTACGCAGGGCATGTATGGCAATGGCCCCGAGCCCTGTAAATGCGGCCTCCTCAGGTTTGACATGATAAGGCACTTTGGTTACCAGATTGGTCGGTACCGAAATCACCTCTGCGTGTCTTACGTAGGGCACACCGTAACAAGCCACTCGGTCTCCCGGGAAAATATCTCTGACTTCACTTCCCGTTTTTTCCACAATCCCAACAGCGCTATAGCCAAGGTATACGGGAGATACGCCTGATCTCTTAATCGCGCTCATCTCCGTACCGGGACTAATCGCCGAATATTCGGTTCTCACTTGGACATGTCGTTTGTTCAGTGCGGGGATATCCGCTTGCAGTATCGTAACTTTTCCTTCCTTCGCAGCAACGATTTTCATTAGATAGAGCTCCTCCTTATGTCGATTTAGCCTTTTTCCGAACCGAGCATCACACCTTTGGCAAAATACTTCTGGGCAAACGGATAGATGAGCAGAACAGGGATCATGGAAAGCACGATCGTCGCATTTTTGATGGACTGAGGGGCAAGAGCCGAACGGTCGACAAGTCCCGCGTCGTTTTCCGCGCTGTAGATTAGCATATCCCGCAGCACGACCTGCAAAGGATATTTATCCGGATCGTTCAAGTAAATCAGCGGCAGGAAAAAGCTGTTCCAGTGACCCATGAAATAAAAAAGTCCGATAGAAGCAAGCGCAGGCTTGGATAAAGGAATGACAATGTTGAACAGAATGCGGTATTCGGAGGCTCCGTCGATCAGGGCCGCTTCGCGTATCTGGGAAGACATGTTTTCGTAAAAGCTTTTTAGAATAATCAGTTCCATGGTCCAGATGGCATTGGGAAGTACGAGTGCCCAAACCGAATCTGTTAACCCCAACTGCTGCACGACTACATAAGTGGGTATAATGCCGGGATTCAGGAACATGGTTAGAACGATGGCCAGCATAAAAAACTTGCGTCCGAAAAATCCTTTTTGGGACAAGGGATACGCGGCAACAGCCGTGATAAGTAAATTCACAAACGTGCCGAATGCCGTATAAAAAACAGAATTCAGATAGGCTCTTGGAATCGTGTCATTTTTAAGCACCTCGGCATAAGCTTCAAGGTTCAGACCTTTCGGGAAAAGAAACACCCTACCTTGAACGACTGCTGCTGTATCGCTCAAAGAAACGGCCGTAATGTACACAATGGGATAGAGTGTCGCTATAGCAACAAGACAGAGTATCAGCGTGTTAAAAACACCAAAAACAGATATTTTGCGTTCTCCTACCATAAGCCGTTTCCTCCCAGCCGTTTGCTGATCGCATTGGCGGACAGCAGCATCACCATGGCCACGAGCGCCTCGAACAGCCCTACTGCGGCCGCATAACTGTAATTCGATTCAAGCAGTCCTTTACGGTACACATACGTTGAAAATACATCGGCAACATTATAGGTCATCGGATTGTAGAGCAGCAGTACTTTCTCGTAACCGACGCGAATCAAGGAGCCGGTTTTCAATATAAACATGATGAGCATCGTGGGAAACAATCCGGGAAGCGTGATATGGCGGATCATATGGAAACGGCTGGCGCCGTCCACCTTGGCGGCTTCATAGAGCGTGGGGCTGATTCCCGCAATCGCCGCCAGATAAATGATCGATTCGTATCCTGCGTTCGCCCATATTTCCGAAATAACATAAATCGGACGGAACCAACCCGGATCAACGAGAAAATACTTTTTCTCGAAACCGAACGCAGCCAGTACTTGATTCAAAATACCATGGTTCGGAGAAAGGAAATCGATAATCATGCTGCTGATAATGACCACGGACAAAAATGCCGGCAAATAACTGAAGGTTTGAACGGACTTTTTAAACCATTTGTTTCTAACTTCGTTCAGCAGAAGGGCAAGCATGATTGGAAAAGGAAAGCCAAAAATGAGCGTATACAACCCAAGGAGCAGCGTGTTCCGGAACAGCATCCAGAAGTCTTGGTTCGTAAAAAACTTGATGAAATGCTCAAATCCCACCCATTCGCTGCCAAGCACTCCTGTAAACACGCTGTAGTCTTTGAAGGCAATAATCAGTCCATATAGCGGCCCGTAACGAAAGATGACGTAGAATAGGATGCAAGGTAGAAACAGCAGAAGCAGTTGCCTGTCGCGTTTCATATGATTCCACGTTTTTCCAAGCCGGCTTCTGAAGCTCTTCTTTGGCACTTCTTTATGGTAAACTGCCGAATGTCCCGTACCGATGTCTGCCATAAGATTTTCGCCTCCAATCCTTTTTCCCGCAAGGAGGGAATCGTTCCATGCCTCGTCCCCTCCAGTTGATTCACAGGTTTAAGGCCTTTTATTTGGACTCATCGTATCTTTTTTGAGCTTCATTATAGATCGTCATCAGTTCCTCCACGCCGCCTTTGCTGATTTGGCCTTTGAAATCCTCCCACTCGGCATCTCCGTAGCTGGCGTCAAGAATATATTTCGCGTTAAATTCCTCAGCCGATTTTTGCAGCGATGTCTGCAGCTCGGCGATCTTGGAAGTTTCTTCGTCCGTAAAATTAAGGATAGGATCAAGTGGTTCGAACCGATTCTCGTTCACGATTTTATCCTGCGCCTCCTGCTCTTTTTCCGAGAAACGATAGTAGATGCTTCGATGGTCCGGTCTTAGGTAAGCTCCTTCCAGCCACATGGCATACCGATCCTCCAGCACGGTAATATCGACAAGCGGAAGATCCTTCAGTTCCGGGTAGACCGGATATCCGTCCTCGCCCCATTCGAAGTTAACCCCTTCCACCCCGATGGTCATCAGTTCACTCCCGGATGGGCTGGTTAGATAGTCGAGCAGTTTGAGTGAGGTTTCTGTATTTTTGTTCTTGGCTACGGCAACGCTGAAATCCGAAACTTCTGGCAGGGTTCTGACATTGCCGGTCGGTCCCACGGGGTTTGCATACCTGAGGTCATAGTCCGGATTTTGCCCTTTGATCTGGTTGTAGAAGAGATCAAGGCGTCCAATCCAGTCAAACGTGACAAACGATTTGTCCGTCGTCATCTTGGTCGTCCAGGAATCCTGCGTGTCCGTCAAAAATTCCGGATCGAGCAGTTCTTCATTGTACAGCTTTTTCATGAAATCGAGCATGTCTCTATGCTCTTGCTGTACTGCGGCGTACTTCCAGATTCCATCTTTTTCATCGTAATAGGCCGGGTACTGATCCGTATTGCCGAGCCCCCAGCCGAAGGCCCAATCTCTGAAGATATTGGCCATGCTTTTGGATGCATAGGGGTAAGAATCGGGGTAAGCTTCTTTTACTTTTTTCAAAGCTTCGTAAAACTCGTTCGTGTTCGTCCATTCCTTAATGCCTAGCTCATCAAAGATATCTTTCCTGTACATGAATCCGTGATTTACTTTTCGATTGAGGTTATATATAGGCCAGGTATATATGTTGCCGGCTTCATCGCCGAAGGATTTGATGACCCAGTCGTTTTCTTCCATATATAGCTTTTTGAAGTTAGGGAGCTGATCCGCGTATTCATTGATGGCCGCTACACCTTTTTGTTTGCCGATTTTTTTGAGTTCGGCCGGTTTTAACCCTGTAAAAATGTCCGGCAGCTTACCGGATGCCACAATGACTTTTAATTTATCCTGGTAGGTTTGTGGGGAATAGGTTTGGAAGTTCACTTTAATACCGGTCCGTTTTTCAAGCTCCTGGACAACCAGTTTGCTCGGACCGAGATCTTTCGCGTTGCTTGGCAGCATGTACGTGATGGTCGTCGGCTCATCTACAAGAGGCAAAGTCAAGCCGCCTGTATCACCGTACTTTCCGGGCTCCTGGGGCGGCAAGGCGGCGGAACCGCCTTTGTCCGTACCGCTGCTGCATGCGGCAAGGATCGAGGTTAACAGCGTGGTCGCAAGCAGCATGGAAATCCTCTTTTTCAGCTTCATCAAACATTCCTCCTTCAGATAGGTGGATCTGATTCACTAGAACAAGGGGTCAATCCGTATAAGGCCTAATCACATTTCCATGAGGACGGTGCGTTTTTGTAGACGGCTTTGCTCCGCACACTCCAAAAACCGGATGACTTCCAGCGTTTCAGAGGGATGCACCGTGTACACGCCGTTTTTGAACAAATTTATGACAGACTTTAAAAGCTCTTTGTAACTCGGTTCAAGCGGGACATGGCGGGTAGCGTTTCTGGTGTGCAGGCTTATTCCAAAAGACTCTGGGCCACTTCGGATTCCGCGAATCGTTCCCATTCGCCCCTCTTTCCAGGTTCCGGTAATGAGATCGTCGTGATCTGTGGAAAAGGCGGTCACTTCCCTGCACCCGGGGCCCATGATTCGAAACAACAGTTCTGCCGAATGGATGCCGTACCAAAAATAATGCCCCTGCGTCGATTCGACGTGCATCGGGCCGTACACGTCCGCCCCCAAGATGTCTCCTCTTGTGCATTCAGGCAGGGCTTCTGCATAACGTAAGCTTGAAGCACTCATTAATGGGATTTGAAACTCTTCTGCGAGTTTAATGATTTCACTTGCGTCTGCTGTCGACAAAGTAAAAGGCTTATCGATAAATACCGGTTTCCGGTAAGGACAGATGGCCTTGAATTGATTCAGATGTGTCCTTCCGTCGGCACTCAAGATAAGGATGGCATCGGTGCTTTCTGCAACTTCCTGTACCGTGGGCATCAATCTCACTCCGTATTCTTTCGTCATCCGGCCGGCAAAAGTGTGTACACGACTGATGCTGAGAGGAAAATCCGGAGATCCGCCCGCATATGCGGCCGTCACGGTCACATCCGAAAAAAGAGTCTCCTGGGTTTCATGAAGAGTACGGGTGAATGCCAGGGCATGCGAGCTGTCAAGCCCAATGATTCCGATATTCATGGCTGGGAAAGAGAAGCAAGCCTAGACGATTTTGTCAAGCAGCATCTGGATGAATGGCTTTGACCCATCTTCCCGCCTGCGCCTAATATTAGAAGCTCCCCGTCTACTTTATATAAGTCGCTGATTAGCCGGTCCGATGCCTCCGAAAGCTTTGCTTCCAATTCAGCCACGGTCTTCATCCGAATAAAGTCACCTCTCTTTGTTAAGTTCTGTAATTGGATCATATGTGGTATTTATTTTCACTAAGAAATTAGCATATGCCAAGTTGTCTGTCAACTGGTTCTTTTGTAGTTCATATAAAATAAAAAAAGCACTTCCTCATGGCAGTGCTTTTTAGGCTTCTTTTCGGTTTTAAAGATTGAGACTTTTAGACGGAAGCAACACTTCAGCAAGTCCCTCTTCATCCGTTAAATAAGACATGTACTGCTTCAGGCTTTCTCCGAAACGAATCTGTGTTTCCATAGAAATCGACAGATCGCGATACGTCATGTATTTCGAACTATAGTCTCGATGAAGCTCCAGCCTGGACGGTTTGTTTTTAAGCTCCACTGAAAATGTTTCCGTAATATATCTGCTTGCAGGTAAACTGTATGTGTACTGTCTGATATAGGTCTGTGCCTCATCTGAAGTGAGATAATTCACAAAGCAGGCCGCCGTGTCCTTTCGGCTCGATTCGGCACTGAGAGCAATGGCTGTAGAGAGAAGGAGTGTTCTATCATTCTTAAAATGTGGCAGCGGAGCGATATCAAAGGAAAAATTCGCATTCTTCAGCTCATTCAGCATGTAATATGTGGTTAGCATGACGGAGATCTTCTGCTCCTTAAACAATTTCTCGGCTTCGAATTCACCTTGTGCCAAGGCAAGCGGAAATATTCCTTCCTCTGTCACAAGATCCCTGAGCCATCGTAATCCTTCTGTGGGCAAGCTGGTTCCGTTCTGAGCTGGACTGGAATCGATCGAAGATGGATCGTCCTCATTTTGCAACCAGAAAATGGGCCACCGATTCATGGAAAATAATTGAAAAGCGATGCTGTAGCGATGAGGCGCCTTGAGCTCCCTGAGCAGTGCCGCCAGTTCATCCCAACTCCAGCTGCTGTTTGGTTCACCCAGTCTTTTCTCCCTCAGATGCTCCTTGTTGTAACACAAAATAACAGGTGAGTAAACGAAAGGCTGTGCTGCCAGAACACCCGATTCCTTCTCAAAATAAGGTGTAAGAAAAGGGTATATCGTATCGTCTCGATCCTGGTCGGCAAACAAATCAAGGTAGTTTTTCTCTTGGAATTGGTACATATCCTGCAAGTTGATGGTTAATGCATCGATAATCCCCAGTTTGATCAGATTGGCGATATTGTCTGAATTCATATAAGGAAGCTCAATCGTTTCCACATGAATATGCGGATGTTTCTCGTGGAATCGCTTAATTAGTTCCTCCATCCCCGCTTCTTTATACAATGAGGGATATACGCCAAAACGAATGGTTTCCTTGGAAGCAGGCTTTGTTACCTGCGTGCCTACCCTGGGAATTTTAATGATCAAACCTTCTTGTACGAGCTCATCCAGAACGTATCTCACGGAGTTTTTGCTTAGATTGTACTGTTCTGTCAGTGCCAACTCGGAAGGAAGAAATTCTCCCGGGCTGTAAGCTCCGGAGTTAATTTTTTGCTTCAGATCGGCAGACATATGTCTGGTTCTGGTCTGAAAAGTATGACGATCTATTTTCGCCATTGGCCGTTCCACCTATCCTCTTCATCTTTTTATGTTCTAACTATATTTCATTGCACTTCCTGATTATTATTTTATTATACCAGATATGAACCAGTTGCACACGCTGTGAGTAAATTAATTCACTTAAAATATTATGGCGACAAACAGAACTTACTGCTTGCCGTTGTGGAAGAAAGCAGTTCGGCGGTTCTGGATATGATTGATCGAGGGATTTCATCCATCTCTGGGAGTTTGAGGGTCTTGAGCAGGCGCTCATCTTATTTTGCGAACAAATCATTGCTTCTGCGAACGGTTCGTCCGATTACATGGCTTTGACCCGTCTGCTTATGGTGGAAGCCGCCAACCTGCCGGACTCGTTTTTGGAAAGCCTGGATAACGCTACTGAAGAGGGGATTATCAGGAGATTTACCGAATTTGGCCAAAAAGGTTTACTCGATGTGCCCGATCCTAAAATGGCTGCGAAGCACTTCGCTGCATTAACGTCTTTATTGGCATTTAATCAACCATCATAATGATTGCGGTTTTGCTTAACGATAAAAGACTGGCGGGGCCGCAGCTGCAGGTCCAAATCCGTGCCGTAGAACGCGCCCCACTGCCGCTTGGTAACGACATGGGCGTTTTTCACGCCGGCCAATTCCGGCAGGATGCGGTCCCAGCCTTCGGGATATTGCCCGATACCAAGCTGCTGGTCGGTTTGCGGCTTCAACGTATCTTTGCCGTCGAGGGACGATGAAACGCGGACCAGCACAACGAACCCGCCTTTCTCTGCAAACGCGCCCCGTCAGGGAGTCGGGCGTTTTTTTTTGATCAGCGTATTGACCGACGGGTTCAGCCCCGAGGCCGAAAAAGCGATTCCGGCGATCAGTGAGACATGGGCTTGCCCCTTGGGTAAGCTGGTCGACGTACCCGGTGATGACCGGATCCAACGGAATACGTGGATCGTTTCAACTATTTTTCTTCTGCTTTGCAACTTGCCTACCGCCGATGGTAAGCATGATAACTCCAATTACTGCTAGAATAATCCGAACTAAAAATGGACTCAATGTAAACACAGTTTCACCTTGCCAGTGCAATCCGAACAACCTTTCATCTAGCCCTACAGTCTCCAATAATGGCTTAAGAAACAAACTCAGCGCTAAAAATACTAATCCCCAAATAATACTACTTTTCATTGATTAAAAGCCTCTTTTCCAACTTTTATTTGGCTCTGTAAAGGAATATGCTTTTGACCCTACTCCTCAATAAATTGCTGTCGTTTTCACCCTTGTGAACCACCTCCTGTTATCTTCATTAACAGTGCTTATTTGAGCCCACGTTCTAACTTCTTTTTGCTACTGTTTCTGCTGAATGGATCTTCATACTCTTTTACACTCAGTTTATCATAAGCCAGTTACCCCCAACAGTTTCCACATTTGTTCTTTTTCCAGCCTCGGATGAAGATAATTTTCAGTCAATGCCCTTCCAAATGTCGGGCATCATTATACTTTATAAGTGACCAAGTCTTATCTTCTTGCCTGGACCAGTGCGTAATGGACGTATGGTTCGTTTGAAATCCAACTTTCGGCATTTCAAAGGCGTTTAATCCGAAAAAAAACTGAAACGAGCAATCGATCACACCCCCGTGACACACGATTGCTATGGTCTTTCCCTCGTATTGGTGACAAATTCGATTAAGGGCTGACCCTACACGCAAAACAAATTGAGGCCAATTCTCGGCTCCGGGTGCTATCACGGAAAACGGGTTCTGCTTAGGGTTATGCAAGGCCAGTAATTCGTCCAGAGTCTCTTTGTTCATGCCGAGCGCTTGACCAGCACGCATCTCTTGAAGATCATCATCCAAAACAACAGAAACTTTTAGCCCTTCGGCAATGATCTCAGCGGTCTGCTTCGCCCGAAGAAATGAGCTTGCTATCCAAACATCCGCCCGGATTTCCTTGATCTAACTAGCCGATCTCTTAATTTCCTGGCTTGCACCACGCCCAGCTCTGTTAGTCCGTAATCATTAACGATGCCATCCTTTATAATACAAGCCTCTCCATGTCTTATCAGGTAAAGCTGCGTCATGGATCTCGCCACTCCTTTTATCATTTATACTTCGGCAGCTAAACTTCCAGTCCCCTAGGCACTCATCACACCGAGAAGCTGCTCGCGGTAAAACTAAATTTGCTGGAGCCGGTCCACCTCTTTTTGGCCGTAGTGATTCTTATTTAACTAAGATCAGATCCGTCGGCTTCATTCCCGTGATCTTTTTGAACAAGGTGCTGAAATACGGCACATTTTTGTATCCGACCTTTTCCGCCACCTCATAAACGAGCATGTTGCGCTCAAGCAGCAGCTCCCGGGCTTTCTCGATTCTCACGCGGGTGAGGTAATTGTTGAAGGTTTCCCCTGTGATGTTTTTAAAAATAATGGACAGATGGTTCCGCGAAATATAGATTTTTTCCGAAAGCTCGGCTAACGTAACATCTTCGGCGTAATGCTCATGGATATAATGAGTCATGAAATCGACGACCTGCCGGTGTTTGCTGTTCCCCCGAAGCTGGCGGCTTCTGCATATCACGGATATCTTGGAACACAACCATTCACCGAGTTGAACCGGATCCGTCAGCGAAATCAATTCTTTGGCGATGAGATCGTTCGGGAACAAGTCATTCAGCAAAATGCCTGCTTCATATAAGCTGTAGTTGAATACCCCCCACACCTCGCCGGCCTGCATTTGAATATACTCCGGTGTAATCGCTTTCTGATTTTCCAACAGCTTCACTTGCTCTTCAATCAGGGCCTTGGCTTCTTCCTCCTGGGACGATTTGATCGCACCCGCAATTTCAACGTAAAATTTGACCGGAAACAAAATGATGGACTGCTGATTTTCGCTCTCCTTCTCTTCTCTCTCGTACCCATACATCTCGTAGTTCGGGGTGAGCCGCTGGGTTCTCAAATCAATCGCGCGAAACGCCTCTTCGGTTGAGTCGGGAATTTTCGTCCATTCTTGCTTTATTTCCCCGATGCCGACGCGAATCTGGAGCTTCACATAACATTTAACGCTTTCGATCAGCTTCATGCCCAGTTCCTTCAGCCGCTCCTCCAATTCCCCGCGATTCTCCTCCGGCTGGGGGTGGACGATCAGCACCGCTCGGGAGCTGTGCAGCTCGGTATATTCGATCGCCGCAAAGATTTTACGCGCCACCTCGCACGCGATATTGCTGATGGCAAACCGGAACAGGTTCCAATCGGTCAAAGGGAGTTGACTGGCCCGCATATCGCGGACCGTATCGATGCCGATGGCGATATGATTGCATTTCGACCAATACCGGTATGGACGCGGCAAGCTGTCGGGAGAGCGGTATGTGCCCTCAAGCGTTCCGACCACCGCGGATCTTACCCATTCTTTTTCGATAAAAGGCTCGTAAAGCTTGAGTTTCTGCTCGACCTCGCCTTGCTTGATCCGCTTCTCTTCCTCCTCCGTTAGTTCCTCGACCACCTTGGACAAAATCCTTTTTAGCGTCGGAACGCTGATCGGTTTGGACACGTAGTCACTTACGTTAAATCTTAACGCTTGCCTCGCGTATTCGAAATCGGAATAACCGCTCAAAATAATGATCTTGCCATCGTACCCTTCCTTTCTCAACTGTTCGATCATGTCCAGGCCGTTCATCGACGGCATATAGATGTCCGTGATAATGATATCGGGTTCTGTCTCGCGGATCATGTCCAGGCCGTCCGCTCCATTCAGCGCTTCACCCGCCCATACGGCGCCGAGCTGTTCCCATGGTATTGCCCGCTTCATGCCCTGAAGTACCTGACGTTCATCATCCACAATGGCAATTTTCCACATTTCGCTGTCCTCCTAATCCTCTTACTTATCCTTCCCCGCAGACTGGGGAGGCTCCGTCAGACGCGGCAAATCGACCACGACGCGAGCACCGCCTTCTTCCCGCTCCGCCAGTTTGACTCCATAGCGGTCATCGAAGTAACCCGCGATCCTTTCCCTCACATTGCGCATCCCGTACCCGCCTGTGCGGCGAGGCTGTTTCCTGTCGGCGGCCTTACTGAGCCCGGCTCCGTCGTCTTCGATCGTGATTTGCAAGCTATCGGTTGTATCCTCGAACCGGATGCGAATAAAGCCGCGGCTCCGGGCATTAAAGCCGTGAACGATCGAGTTTTCCACGAACGGCTGGAGCGTTAGCTTCGGTATATACAAGTCGCGAAGCTCCGGCGGTGCTTCAATCTCGAATTCAAGTCCTTCGCCCCAGCGAAGTTGCTGGATTTCCAAATAACAAGTAATATGTTCCAGTTCCTCGGCAATCGTGATGAAGCTGTTGCCGTTCGACAAGCCGATACGGAACATGCGTCCCATCAGCTCAAGAATGCGGCTAAGCTCATCCTGCCCAGCTTCAATGGCCATCCAGTTCAACTGGTCCAGCATATTATAGAGAAAATGAGGATTAATGTTGGCCTGCAGCGCCTCAATCTCCGCTTTGCGCTGCTGCTCGTACCGCCGTTCGAGCGAGCGGTACAGTTCCTCAATCCGCTCGTTCTGCTTGCGGTAACCGGCAAACAGATACCCGAATTCGTTTTCGTAATCGCGGGGAAGCTCCGTTTTATTGCCATCGACGAAATCCGACCGCATGGCCGTAACAAGCTGTTTGATCGGCTTCGTAAACTGGCTGCTGAGATAATGGGTTAGCAGGAGGACCGACAAAATGGCGGCGAGACCGATAAACCCGATCACCATGGCAAGCGTATAACTGCCTTCGGTGATTTGCTTCCACGAGGAAATCTCCACCAGCGTCCAGTTGGAGTCCTGCAATTTGGAATATACGAGCAGCGAATCGCCGATTTTGGCATTTCCCCGGATCCGGACATGCCCCGATTCCTCGTCTTTGGCATTGATCCATTCGGACAGCTCCGTATGGTCCAAAACTTGTCCGGTTCTGACCAATTCCCTGCCCTGGGAGTCCACCATCAGCCGATTGGCATTGGAGGTATGGCCGGCCAGTATTTTGACGATCTCTTTATATTTAATATGAATCACCAGTACCCCCAGGTACTTGTCATCGTACACGATTTTGCGGCCAAAACTGAGCACCGGGACTTCTCCTTGGAAGCTATTAATGTCATGTTCAGTGGACCAGGCGAAATCATTGTTCACAAAAGCGCCGGCCCAAGCCTCTTGGTTTAGCTTGTTCAGGTCCCGGAACTGGATGTAATTGTCCTCTTCCCGCTGAAAAGGGTGTTCCATATATAAATCGATGCCTTGGATCAACGGAATCGAATAGGTTAGATTGGCCAATGCATTTACAACGTTGATGGAACGCCGATAAGTGTC
Source organism: Paenibacillus faecis (assembly GCF_008084145.1). GTDB lineage: Bacteria > Bacillota > Bacilli > Paenibacillales > Paenibacillaceae > Fontibacillus > Fontibacillus faecis. The sequence goes on from NZ_VSDO01000006.1 coordinate 183,056, forward strand.
GTATTGGTCCCGCCGATCCTTAAGAAAAGAGATAATCTCGTTATCGCGGGAGGTGGACAGCGAAATCTGTTCGATCATCGTAAGACGCGTCATAATCTCGTTGTTCAACTCATCCAGCAGCCGCTGCTGATACAGCGAGCTGGTTTTAACTAGCTCGTTGGAGGAAATAATGTAGCTGGCCCACGCGATGCAGGCGACCACGACCACGATGACTACGGCAAAGCTGCGAAAAAAAAGGGTGTCGACGCGGAATTTTTTAAAAGGGCTGATCATCTCTCGGGTGCTCCTTTCCGGTACATAAGGAGAAAAAACGGTAAAGCCGCGAAACGAATCGTTTCGGCAAAGCTCTACCGTTATATTATTGGCGGCCCACCATCCTTATCCCTTTATTCCGGTTGTGGCAATGCCTTCAACAAAATACTTTTGCAGGAACATGAATACGAAAGTGGCCGGCAGAATGGATACGAGCGACATCGCCAGAAGCTGGCCCCATTCTTGAGCGGACTGGGAATCGTTGATCATCCGCAGCGCCAGGCTGACCGTATATTTGTCAACCGAGTTGATATACAGCAAGTGGCCGAGAAAATCATCCCAGTTCCAAAGGAAGCAGAAGATCATGACGGTGACGATAGCCGGTTTGGTCAACGGCAGCACGATCCGCCAGAAAATGCCGAACCAGGAACAGCCGTCGATTTTGGCCGATTCGTCCAGCTCTTTCGGAATCCCCCGGATGAATTGAATAAGCAGGAAGACGAAAAACGTACCGCCGGCGCCTGCCGCTGCCAAGTGAGGGACAATAAACGGCAAATACGTATTGACCCAGCCCAGCTGATGGAACAAAGAGTATTGCGGAATGATCAATACTTGTCCGGGCATCATCAAGGTTAACATGAAAATGGAGAACCAAAAGTTCTTCAGCGGAAAGTTCAGTCTGCCAAACCCGAAGGCCACCAGCGAGCTGGAGATCAAGGTGACGGCCAACACGGCGATCTCCAGGCCGAAGGTATTAAGATAAAAGTCCGTAAACGTGTGTCCGGGAACCGAATTCCAGCCTTTCACGAAGTTGCTCCATTGCGGAACCTTAGGGAAAATATTCGGCGATCCCAGTTCGGTATTGCTTTTAAGCGATGCGCCGATCCACCAAAGCACCGGGTAGACCATCACAAAACTGAACAGAATCATGAAAATATGCCGGATGAACGGTTTTATTTTGATCATCATCTGCGTCTCTTTCTCCCTTCCGTCTCCGTTTCATAGAACACCCAATATCTCGACGTTCCGGCGATGATCAGCGATGCGATAACGATGATGACCAGCATGATCCAGGCGAGCGCCGAGGAGTATCCGAGCTGATACCGGCTAAACGCACGTTCGTACAGATAGAGGGCGTATACGTAGGTCGAGTTCATCGGACCTCCGTTGGTGATGACAAACGCGGAGGTGAACATTTGGAACGCGTTGATCACGCCCATGATCAGATTGAAGTAAATAATCGGCGACAACATCGGAAGCGTAATGCGGAAAAACTGAACAAATTGGTTCGCCCCGTCTACGGAGGAAGCCTCGTACAAGTCGTTCGGAATTTGCTTCAGCCCCGCCAAGAAAATCACCATCGCGGAACCAAACTGCCAAACCGCAAGCAGAACGAGCGTACTCATCGCGGTATCCGGGCTGGTGATCCAACCCTTGCCTTCGAACCCAAAGGCGGCGATGATTTTGTTGAAAATTCCCTCTACGCCAAAGATGTTCCGCCACAGCATGGATACGGCGATACTTCCGCCGATCAGCGATGGAAAATAGATCGCTGTGCGATATACCCCGATTCCACGAATGGCTTTGTTCAGCAGCATGGCGATCAACAAAGCCGCGATCAGCTTTAAAGGGACGGAGGCGATCACGTATTGGAACGTAGCGCGAAGGGATTCTTCAAACTTCGGATCCGAGCTAAAGATGTTGACGTAGTTTTTGGTTCCTACCCATTCGATCGGTCTGAGCAGGGTGTAATTCGTAAACGAATAATACAGCGATAATAAAAGCGGATACGCCGTGAGCCCGATAAAGCCGATCAGCCAAGGCGAAATAAATAAATAGCCGGCAATGGGAGCATCCCATTTTTTCAAAAAAGAACGTCGTCTTTTCTTCACGATCCTCTCCTGATTTGCGGCTACGGGTGCGGAACGACCCATATGCGATCACCTCTGTAGTTTGTCTGATAGCTTAAGTATAGATGGGTCTCCTAGGCGGTTAAATGAGGGTAATCCTCGATTTCTTTTAAAATATCACGAAAAAATCCTAACGGACACGGCGTCACCTTTTCGTTTATACTCTTAACGCAAACAGAGGAATGGCTCCCCATTCCTCCGAAATAAGTCCGCAAATGAAATTCTTGAAACCGCCAACGGCAATCCGTCACGCCTATTAATAAATCCGTCTGCCCCGTTCGTCAGGGATGCCGCTTTTGCGGAAGAAATACGTGTTGATCTGGTCCCGCCATTCTTTGGCGTGTTCCGCTTGCTCCGCCAGCCGGACCGCGACCTGCTTGTGCAGCGACTCGGGGATCAGGCCGGCCAGGCTGCCCCAGGTTTCTTCCAACCGGGCGGCGAGCTCCGCGCCTTCGAAATGCGTATCGTAGATGTGCTGGATGACCGTTTTGCCGGAATGCAGGACATGGGTGTACGGGACATGATGGAAAAACAGCAGCAGTTCATCCGGGCAGCTCTCCAAAGATTCGTACAGCCTGAAATTGGGCTCGGCGTATTGGGCCGTGTATCCCGTACCCGTCGCTTTGGTCCGGTCCACACCGATCCCGCGGCAATCGGCAAAATGGTACGTCCCCCACATCGAATACTCATAACCGTCGACGTTAGGCCCGTAATGATGATTGGGATTGACCATAAACCCGATGCCAAGCGGTGCCGTATAGGATTCGTAAATACTTATGGAGTCCAGCAAAATACCGCGAATCGTCCGGACCACCCGCTCGTCGTCCCCAAACGTCAGGCGGATCCACTCCTCCGCGATTTCCTCGTTGGTCAGCTCCGGATTCCAAGCGAGCCGGCCGTATCCGTACAAATTGGCCTGAGCCAGCAAATGCCCGGTCCAGTTGGCATCGTCCCCGATGTTGGAAACAGCAGCGAAGCCACTGTACCGGCTCCCATGAACCGAACCATCAACGATGCGTTTGATTGGAGTACCCTCCCCCTGCAAATACGTATCGAATTCCAGCACTTCCTTCCATTGCGGCACCAGATAACAAACATGCCGCTGCTGCCCGGTATACTCCTGGGTAATCTGAAACTCGATCATCTGGTTTGTGGCAGGCATTGCGCCGAGAAGCGGCGACACGGGCTCACGCACCTGAAAATCGATCGGCCCGTTTTTTACCTGCAGGATGACGTTATCATTAAAGCGGCCGTCCAGCGGGACAAAATGATCGTACGCCGCTCTGGCCCGGTCCGTCTTCCGGTCGCGCCAATCCTGCTTGCAGTTGTATACGAAGCAACGCCAGATCACGACGCCGCCGTGCGGGTCCAGCGCTTCGGCCAGCATATTGGCGCCGTCCGCGTGGTCGCGGCCGTAGGTGAATGGCCCGGGCCGGTTCTCCGAATCGGCTTTGACGAGAAAACCGCCGAAATCGGGGATATAACGGTAAATGTCCGCCGCCCGCTCGCGCCACCACCGCTTAACCTCCGGGTCCAGAGGATCAGCCGTGGGCAGGCTGCCGATCTCCAGCGGCGCTGCGTAATTGATACTGAGGAACAAATTGATCCCGTAATTGCGGAAAATCCCGGCAAGCCCGGCCACCTCCGGCAAATACGCTTCCGTAATCAGCATCGTTTCCAAGCGGTGCACATTTACATTGTTGATCGATAGAGCATTCACTCCGGTGGATGCCAATAGCCTGGCATAATCGCGAATTCGCTGCAAATCGGAGGTGATTTTGCCGTCCGCATAAAAAATCGAGTTCCCGGCATAACCGCGTTCGATCGACCCGTCGATATTGTCCCATTGGTTGATCATCCGGAGTTGGTTGACCGGATTTTCCACGATATGAATAGCGCTGATGGGGCTGCCAATACCAATCAGTCTTAGCAGATGGAAAACGCCGTACAACACGCCTGCGGAAGAAACCGCGCCAATGGCGATGCGTCCGGCGGACGCATCGCTTTGGATCGCGAAGCCTTCCGCCCCGATGCCTGCGCGCGTTTCTTCGTCAATGAATTCCTGAAGCAGCGAGTTGCCGCCGATGGTTCCAATCACAATGCCTGAACCGCCATCCCAGGTATGTGAAATTTCGGGCGTTTGCCCCAACATCCCTTCCAGTCCGCGGACGAGTTCGGCCACGGCGGAAGCGATGATTTCATCCTGCTCCGCAACGACAATGCGGCGATAATCAGCATACTGTTCAAGCGTTTTACCTGCTAACCGGTTATACCCAAGCCAGGCCTGATAGCCCGTGTTTTTTGCGAAAAATGGTGTATGGCTCATGCGTCCACTACGCTCCTGTCAAATAATTTGGAAAAGCGGCTTTTCAGCAACAAAATAAACGGGAAGGCCGGGGTACCGCGCCCTGAGCACACCCGCCAAATAATTCATGCCGGGCTCCTCGCTTTGCGCGTGGCCCAAGACGATGATGGCCTTGCGTTTTCCTTGCTGCACGGCATCTCTTACATATTCGGGCGTTTCCCACTCCGGACCTTCGCCCAATATAATCAAATCCAAGTTTTCCTGCTCAAAAAGCGGAATCGCCGTAAGGCCGCCGCCCCTGTATCCCGCGAGCAGGCCAATTCGCGAACATATCATGGACAGGTCGCCAACGACGCGCACATACGGAACGCCAAGCTTGCTCTTGAGGTGGCCGGCAATTTCACGTACGCTCGCCTCCGGAATTTGGATGATGGCCGATGCCGGGTGATATTCCGCAAGGTGCTTCTGCCAGTCCAACTGCTCGATCAGACCGGCCATAATCCCGTCGGGCTGATAACGATGCCAATAATCATGAAACCTGAAAATAGCCATTCCGGTTTCCTCGATCAGCTTTCGTTTTTCCGTGGCTACAGAATCATTTTTAATGGCCTCTCTATTATTATGATGGCTGAAAAATATCCCTTCGTGGCTGATCAGCAGATTTGCCCCTGCCTTTGCGGCCTGACGAATGACGTCAGAAGAGGCCACAAACGCCGTGGCGATTCCCCTGACTTCCGCCGACGGATCTCCGAATTCAAGCACATCCACCGTTGTTTCGAGCTGCCCCACGGGCCTGATGAGTTCATGAATAACATCCTCGATTCGAAGCGGCATGTTTTCTCCCCCTTCTATTCCTATAATCTCTGAAACGGGTAATATAATACCCGGAACAAGGTTAGCGTTCCGGGTTTTGCGTCTGGCCAAGCTTAGTTTTCGTAAGATGCGGAAGCTTCCTTCAATTGATCAAAAGCTTGTTCCGGGGTAATTTTACCGAAACTGAGTTGGTCATGGACATAAGGGAAGTCTTTATCAATAAAGTTCGTCCAACCGCCAGCGCCTGCCGTCCAGGTTTGCGCGTCAGGTGCGGAAGCGTTATACATGTCCAGACCGCCTTTATCCGTTTCGCTCATGCTGGATTCCAGAATTTTGGCGCTTTCGCTATTTGCCGGGATACCGCGCAGAGTGCCCAGGGTCTTAGCCGCTTCCGGATCATTAACGAACCAGTTCACAAATTCGATCGCTTCTTTTTGGTTTTTGGAGTCATTGGTAACCGCCAAATACATGGAGGGCTTCACCCATCCCCCCGCTTGCTCCGCACGAGGCATCGTCACAAGGGAGTAAGCGCCTTTTTTCAAGCTGTCCCAAGAAGTGAGCGCATTGGAGAAGCTGTAACGGAACAAAATTTTGCCCGAAACCATCAGATCCATTTGCGGATCAAGCTCTTTGTCCGCCGTGTTTACGTCTGCCGGAGGCACCAATCCTTCCTTCCGGAGCTTGTCAAAGTGATTCGCCCAGTCGATGAAGGTATCACGGTCGATGTTGAAATGGCCGTCGTCCGTAATGACCGGGCCCTTGCCTTTAGCGTATTGATAAGCCGAATACACGAAGTAGTTGGCGGCATAATCTTTAACGAAGTATTGTCCTTCCGGCAGCTTGGATTTGGACGATTCGGCTAACGCGAAGAAATCGTCCCATGTCCAGCCGTTGGCCGGAGTTGGAATGCCCAGTTTGTCGAGGGCGGCTTTATCGTAAATCATGCCGAACGCAACCGATCCAAGCGGAACAGCGTATTGTTGGCCGTCAAGCGAGCCGCCCGCGAGCAGCTTCGGATCGAATTTGGATACATCCACATCGGTCAATGGCGTCAATTGATTCCGGCTCATCCAGTCCGGCATCCAGCCCGGATCCAATTGAACGATATCCGGAGCATTTTTAGCCGCCGCTTGCGTGGAGAGCTTATCCAGATAACCGTCCATACCGGAATACTCCGGTTCAAAAGTGATGTTAGGATGATTTTTCGTGTACAAATCAAGAGCGGCTAACGTAGCCTGATGCCGATCCTGTGACCCCCACCACATAATCCGCAGCTTAACTTGCTTGTTGCTCGTGTTCGCAGCCGCGTTTCCAGAATTTCCTGTTTGCGAATGATCGGCAGAATTTCCTCCTCCTCCGCCGCAGGCGGCCAACGATCCTACCAGTGAAGCTGTCATCGCCACCTTAAGTAAACGCTTCCATATAAACATTGTGAAACCTCCTTTTGAATAGCAGATATCTGTTTACATCTCCTATAGTACCGATTCAAAGAGGAGGTTTATATAAGAGCAATGCACAATTTATTATAAAATTCCTCGAAAATAATCAGCCGGCATGCTATTCCTAAATTTAGTGAGAAAAACCATTTTTTATTGCGCTTATCATTCCAGGAACAAGGAAAAAGACACCAAAAAATACGGTCAGCAAATTATAATGGGGCGTTTCATAGAAATTAAACCATTCAGCAAAAATTGGAGTATCAAGTATTCTTCCAAGTATCGTTCCATGGGTATCTCTGTAATTTAGTTTCCATCCAGTTGCTTCAGATATAATAAAGAATATTTGTGACAACAAGAACACACCAATAGAAGATACCCAGTATCTTTTCAACAATGGAACAGTATTTTGTTTCCTAACCAAAGTAATCTCATCCTTTATTTAATCCCATTTTCTATTTATATTATAAAGTTAACTTCATTAAATAAATTAACACAGTTTAATTCATTTTGTAAATGCTTGCCATATCTCCCCGCAAGACTTTGTCCTGCAGCAATAAAAATCAGCGATGGATCGGTTCCACCGCCGGGCTATCGTCTTTTAATTGTTGAGTTACCAGAACAAACATTAAGTCTCTTTCCGTTTGTATACACGTACCGCGACTAGATATGCGACGATCAGTATCCCTAAGCACCAAGCGAGAGCGACCCAAATATCATTGCCCACTGGTTGGTCGGACAGAAGCGCTCGGATGGATTCCACGATCGAGGTTACCGGCTGATTTTCGGCAAAGGCGCGAACGAACCGTGGCATCGACTCGGTGGGTACAAATGCCGAACTGATAAACGGCAGAAAGATTAGCGGATAGGAAAACGCGCTTGCGCCTTCTACCGATTTGGCGGACAGTCCGGCAATCGTCGCCACCCAAGTCAAGGCAAGCGTGAACAGCATGAGAATACCGGCTACGGCAAGCCAAGGCAGTACCCCCGCCGACGAGCGGAAGCCCATAAGCAAGGCAACCAGAATGATGACGACAAGCGAAATCGCATTGGATACCAGCGAGGTCAGCACATGCCCCCACAGTACGGCGGAACGCGCAATCGGCATGGTATGAAACCGCTCGATGATGCCCCGTTGTTTATCCAAGAACAAACGGTAAGCCGTATAGGAAATACCGCTTGCAATAGCCATCAGCAGGATACCGGGCAACAGGTAATTTACATAATTATCCGTACCGGCTTGGATTGCGCCGCCAAACACGTAGACGAACAGCAGCATCATCGCAATCGGAGTGAAACAGACCGTGATGATGGTGTCCATGCTGCGGAAAATATGACGCATGGAACGTCCAAGCATAACGCCCATATCGCTGAAAAAGTGGTTCTTCATCGTATCCATTTAGACAGCCTCCTTTTTATCGATTATTGCAAGGAATATTTCCTCTAACGACGGCTGTTTTTCAACATACTCCACCTTTGTGGATGGGAACAATTCTTTCAGCTCTGAAAGCGTACCGTTCGCGATAATTCTGCCTCCGTGAAGAATGGCGATTCGGTCGGCCAACTGCTCGGCTTCCTCCAAATACTGCGTGGTCAAGAGTATCGTCGTGCCGCCAGCCGCCAGCTCCTCGACGATCTTCCAAACCTCGATGCGCGCCTCCGGGTCAAGTCCGGTAGTCGGCTCATCCAGGAAAATAATCCGCGGACTTCCGACAAGGCTCAAGGCGATGTCGAGCCTGCGGCGCATACCGCCTGAATACGTAGAAGCCCTGCGGTCAGCGGCGTCTGTCAAGCCGAAGCGTTTAAGCATGTCGTCTGCAACCTGACGCGGATTTTTTAGATGCCGCAGCTTGGCAAGCATGATCAAATTTTCTCGTCCGGTCAATATCTCGTCCACGGCGGCAAATTGCCCGGTCAGACTGATCGCATGCCGCACTTTCTCGGGTTCTAAGGCGACGTCGAATCCGTTTACCATGGCGGTGCCTCCGTCTTGTTTGAGCAGCGTGGCGAGGATTCTGACCATCGTCGTCTTGCCCGCGCCGTTGGAGCCAAGCAAGGCGAAAATCTCACCTCGTTTCACTTCAAAATCGACGCCCTTTAGGACTTCTTTGCCCTTGAAAGACTTTCGCAGACCTTTCACATCCATTGCCTTTTCCATCCCGAAATCCCCCTTACTTCTTTTTATCCTTGGCCTGGTTACCTTTTTGGGCAACGGACTCTAGATAGATTTCAGCGTAAGTTTTTGAATCTTGAATTAGATCGTCACAGAAGGCCGCTACGTCTCTGCCCGTCACTTCGAGTACGCCTTTTCCCATGGCTGCGCCCTCTTCAAAAAGATCGACGATCCCCGAGAGCAACCCCGTCCCGTCGGTAAGCTCAACGGGGCCTACCTTGAAGAGATATTTCTGGATCTCTTTATAAACCGATCTGGTAATCCTGCGGAAGCGCTTTAACACGCGCCACGTGCGCCCGCCACTCTTTTTTGCCTTCGATGATGTCTCGTATTCTCATCATATCCACCTCCTATTTGCCTAATTTTTTTGCAATAGTATTGTTGAGCTGCTCGCGCCACTTGTCGCGATAAGACTTTGCCCCTTCTTCGCCGGCCAATGCTGAACAGAAGCCATTGATATCGTCACCCAGCACCTCATGGATACTCTGACCCTCCGCAGCCGATTCTTCGAGCAGGCCAAGCACGCCGTCAAGAATTGGCATGAGGTTGCGGCCGGTGAAATCGGAGTGCGGCCAGAGATAGGCATTGATTTCTTTCCATGCCGCTTGATATTCAACCGGCAGCTTTTGGGCTCGCAATTCAAAAGCTTTGAATTCTTTATTCATATCATTGCCAGTTATTTTATTCCAGAAATTCATTACTTCCTCTCCTTTAACTCGTTAATTTTTGAGGATACGAACTCCCATTTTTCCCAGAACCTCCGCAGCTCCTCGCTCCCCGCTTCATTGAGCGCGAAAAACTTTCGTGGCGGCCCCATGTCGGAGGGCTTTTTGGTGACCTCTACCAGCTTGTTTTTTTCAAGCCGGATCAGGATGGTGTACACCGTTCCCTCCACAACATCCTTGAAGCCGAGGGCGTTCAGCTGCCGCGTGATTTCGTAACCGTAAGTTTCATTGCGGCTTATAATCTCAAGGACGCAGCCCTCCAGCACCCCTTTGAGCATTTCCGTAAGGTTTTCCAACACAATCACCCTTCACTATTCTGTATGACTGGTATTTAGTATTACTTACTACCGCTATAAAGTAACACGTAGTAGTTGCTTTGTCAATAGGGTTTGATCTCCCATTTGGGACCATGTCCTTGTCCCTCGACAACTCCCCCGCAACCAGATTCCTTCCGAGGCGACGTATCCGTACCCACGCTCCAAAACAAACAGGCTGCCACCAAGCGGACTAAGCGCTCGGGACAGCCTGTTCCGGTGCATTTTTAGTTCAAAGCCGAAACGATTTCATCCGTCGTCCGGATCTTGCCGATCCGCGGAAAAATATGTTTGCATACATAATCATGTTCTTCCCGCGTTGACGCAGTCATGGCATCTTCGGCAAAAATTTGTTGGTACCCGTGCTGGAACGCCTCTCTGGCCGTCGTGTCCACGCCGATGGAGGTGGAAATCCCGCACAGCACGATCGTATCGATGCCGCGGCGCCGCATCTGCAGATCCAAATCCGTGCCGTAGAACGCGCCCCACTGCCGCTTGGTGACGACATGGGCGTTTTTCACGCCGGCCAATTCCGGCAGGATGCGATCCCAGCCTTCGGGATATTGTCCGATAACGAGCTGCTGATCGGTTTGCGGCTTCAGCGAATCTTTGCCGTCCGGGGACGATGAAACGCGGACCAGCACAACGAACCCGCCTTTCTCTGCAAACGCGTTCGCCAGTCTGCCAGCGTTCTGAATGACCTGACCGCTCGTATAAGGAGCGACTTGACGTCCGGAATTGGCGATCCCCTGCTGGAGGTCAATCACGACGAGCGCCGTTTTCCCGATTTCAATATCCGTCACTTTCAAATCCGTCATATTTCAGCTCTCCTTTTCATTTGTTGGCTTCCGCATCGACGCTTCCCTGCGCCCTGTTCATTTTCCGGTACACTCTAAAATAGACCCAAACCGCGTTTGCCAACAGCAAAGCACTGGTCGTGAAGAATACATATTTGACGCCGAGCCAACCCGCCACCTGTCCACCCATCACGGAACCGGCGAAAACGCCCAAATACCCGGCCGCCATGCTGAAGCCGAACACGCGGCCCGTCAGGGAGTCGGGCGTTATTTTTTTGATCAGCGTATTGACCGACGGATTCAGCCCCGCCGCCGCGATCCCCAGCAAAAAGCGCAGCCCCGTCAGCTGCCAAGCGTTCGTAACGAAAGCTTGCGGGATAAACACGAAGCCCGCCGCAAGCAGTGCGGCCAGCATCACTTTATGGGTTCCCACTCGATCGGACACCTTGCCGAGCTGAGGCGCAGCCAACATATTGGCCAGCCCCGAGGCCGAAAAAGCGATTCCGGCGATCAGCGCGACATGGCTTGCCCCTTGGGTAAGCTGGTTGACGTACACGGTGATGACCGGTTCCACGGAATACATGGCCACACTCAAGACGAAAAAGGTAACGAACAAAGTCAACGTCAAGCTTTTCTCGTGAATCGCGCTCCAAATTTCTTTCATTCCTGGCACTTTGGTCTCCGTCCGCGTAAAATTTTCCTTCACGAACAACACCGTCGTCGCAAAAGCGATCAACATCAGCGCGCCGATGAGAAAAAAATCGTTTTGCATCCCGAAGTTTTCCCCGATAAGCCCTCCGATCGTCGGCCCCAGCAAGGAACCGGCGATATTAGCCGTGGACAATGTGCCTAAAGCAAAGCCCGCATGCTCCTTGTCCGTTTGGGTGGCGATCAACGTTGTGCAGGCGGTTCCATAGCCCGTGATCACCCCTTGCAGCATCCTTAATCCGATGAGGGCGTACACATTCGGAGCCACCCCCATGCAGCCGATCACGATCGCCATCCCCAGGCTGGCCCGCAGCAGCATCGGCTTGCGCCCGTATTTATCCGCGGCCAGTCCCCAAATCGGTGAAAAAATCGCCGACACGATAAATGTGATTCCGAACGCGAGTCCGGAATACCGCGCGACGGCTCCGGGATCGTCGACTCCAAGCTGCCGGATGTATAGCGGCAAAATCGGCGCGATCTGGCTCATGCCGATCCCCGTCACAAACATACCGAACCAGCACACGAGCAAATTCCTTCTCCAAATCGGCATACAGCAAAGCCTTCCTTCTGTTAAAACCCGTGAAAATGAAATGTCTGCGCATGCGCAATGAACAATATTGCAGGATTATATTAACGGAAAGAAAGGCATTACACCATGCATAATTTTAAATTCCATGGACAATTTTGCTGTAAAATTCGGAAGGACTGATCCCTTCTATTCGCTTAAAGATTCGGCTGAAATAAAACTCGTCGGCAAATCCAAGCTCCGCAGCGACTTCCTTAACTTTTCTGTCTCCCTCGGCAAGCAGTTCCTTGGCTTTGTCCACTTTGATTTTGTTGAAAAATTCAATGACCGAGTATCCCGTCGTGCTCTTGAACGCCCGGGACAGGTAATACGAGGACAAATGGACTCGGTCCGCCAACTCCGCCAAAGTCACGCGCTGCCCGATATGCTGATGCATGTATTCGATCACTTTCTCGACCTTTAAGCTGATGGCGTGATTTTCATTTTGCTTTAACCGAAGTTGCAAAATTTCGAACAGCAGCTGCTGAAGGTACACCTTTGCGATCAGCTCGTGCCCCGGCTGCTTGGCATACCAGCTCTCCACCAGTTTTTTGAACGTATCGGCGATTTGATAGCCCTTTTTAAGCGGCTGCGCCTCTTGCAGCGGAAGTGGATTCGCTTTGTCCCCGACCGACCAGACGCCGTCGTTGAAGCGGATATCCGCGCAGCTAAAATGCACCGTGAAGCAGCATATCGGATCGCGGGCATCGTTCTCGAACGTGTGCACAATATCGGGACGGATATAATACAGCATGCCCTCCTGCACCGCATGACTTCGGTTATCCACAGTAATACGGCCGGTCCCTCCGGTCACCAAGACCAGCTCGTGATGCTGTAGGGTTCGCGTGATGCGGGTCCACGGCTTCCTTGGATCGTTCGGATCCCGGCGGTTGCAGTAATGAATATGAAAAAAGAGGTTTTTTAGATCCATGGCTCCTCCTTGTTCTTGCCGTTTCATTATATAAAGATCTTATCATACGCCGTGATGGATATGCCGCTGTAAAGTGAAAAGGCATTGCCATGAGCATGTCCCGCAAGGGTACGCCCACTGGTAATGCCCCATTGAATCGTTTCATTCCACGCTAAAGTCTGAACCAAGTACACAGCTCAGCCGGCTCCTTGCTATTTTCAACCTACATTATCATTAATAGGAGCGGCATCAGTTGCTCGACCGGCCTTAAATCCTGAAGCGAGCAGCAGCATCAGAAATCCTACAGCTATGCCCCCCAAGATCAAAGCGTTCGAAGAGGCCGCGTCTAATCCGCCGAAGTACATCACTTCGCGCAACCCCCCTGCCGCAAACCGTAATGGCGTCCACGAATAGATCCAATCTCGCGCCGACTGTGGCAAGAATTCCGGAGCCATGTTCAGTAACGGGATGGAGAAAAACATCAGAAATACAAGCAGCGGCATCGCCCGGAATCCGATCCAATTCAGTAAGGAAGATTGCAGCAGGAAGAACGTTGATCCGACCAGCCATAAGAACAACCAAGTTCCCCCTGCATCTGCCATTTGCATCCCGTACCACGATAAAGCCATCCAGATGGTAAAACCTGACGCAAGGCTCACGGTCACAAGTCCGACGATAGCTTGCGATAAACTAACTGCCCATCTACTTGAACCAACAGCAATCGCCTTCTTGCTAGCCAGGAACAAGAAGATTCCAGTCACCAGACTGCCGATCCACATAATCTGGGTTAACAAAGCCGGTGCATTCCCCGAGGCGTTGTTAACCCCCGGCGAATGTACGATTTCTTCTTGAATGTTCATAGGTGTCACAAAAGCTTTAGCCGTCTCAGCTGTAATTTGTTCTTGTTGCTGCGCCATCTGTTCAAGCAGTTGTTGCGAAAGTTCCTCGCCAATTATTCTTAGAGCTTGCCCCAATACCTGTGTTACTATCGTCGAAGCTTGGGTGCTCATGCCTTCGTTAGCGATGATTTTCACATGAGGATGAGTCGGCGATGAAGTTGCTAACGAAAGCAAGCTACTGCTCAAATCTGCCGGAAGCACCAGCGCCCCGTAATATTCGCGTTTATCCAACCCTTCCCGGGCTACTTCCTCGGAACCCATAACATGCCAAACAAATGGCAGCGCCGGGTTCGCACCTAATGTCGCCTGGATTGTCTTCCCTACCTCTAACGTTCCGCCAGACGGCAGTTTCACCGGTTGGTCAAGGTTAACGAGGGCCACCGATATCCCTTTTGGCTCCGCACCGAGCACCGAGCCCATCGTCGCCAATCCGAATAAGATCAACACAACAAGTACGATTACCACTCCGAGCCACGTCATTTTTTCTTTCAGCATGCTCATGTTCCTCTACTCCAAATACACCAAACTCAAAATCTGCTGTTTGAATTTTTTCGTTTTTCTGCCGGCAGTATGGCCTCTACGACGTCCCAATGTTCGGCGATTTCCCCCTTCTCCACGCGGAAAATATCATAGAAAGCAGTAGGCTGACCGTTGAGGAAACCTTCACTCACTGTAAGCACAAAATCACCTTGTCCAATCACTTTATGGACATGAGTATATTCGAATTCGATGTTCTTCTCCTTCAGCGCCTGCAGTGCAGCATGGAGACCGGAAAGGCCGTCTGCAATATGCGGACTATGCTGAATGTAATTATCCCCATCAAAGTAAGTGGCTAGCAGACCGGGACTCTTCCCAAGCAGTATGTTTTCAACATAGCTTTTGACCAGTTTTTTATTATCCTCTGTCTTATCGATATCTTTTATCGTGACCGGTCCGTCAATCATCGTATGGTTGCTTGGTGTCTTGCCCTCCATCTCTTGCATATTATCCCAGTGTTCAACAATCAACCCATTCTCAAAACGGAAAATATCAATAATGATTTTGGGGCCAAAAAACTCGTATACGGAATGAAGTACTACATAATCTCCGTCAACCAAAGCGCGCTTAACACTTACCTTTGTACCAATTTCCTTTAAATGGTCAAGTGCACCGAGCATGGCCGCACGACCATCAGACAACCCTTGGTTATGCTGAATATATTGATCTGGATGAACGTAAGCACTAATTGCTTCGGGATTTCCGCTCTCAAAACTTTCCAGCACGGCAACTGCCTTACGAACAAGCTCATTTTGTTTTTCTGATGTCATTTGTATATCCTCCTATAATTTTATAGTCATTAGATAAATAATGAACGTAATGTTGTTTATTTATCTATCGCTCATTATAATAGGGGGTAAAATCAGGCTCAATATTCAATATTTTTGGTTTTGAAGGATAACAGACATCTCAATAAACTTTGTCGTTTAACTGCTCTAAATAAATTGAAGGGGACAGAAAATAATGAAGAAGAAAACTGACCTAAGAATACTTCGCACGAAACAATCGATTCGAAAGGCGTTTTATGAGCTTATTCAGGAAAAGGGATATGAAGCGATAACGATTCAGGATATTGCCGATCGGGCTATGATCAATCGAAATACATTTTATCTTCACTACCAAAATAAACCCAATTTATTAGATACATGTATAAATGAATTGTTGAACGAACTAAAGGATGCCGTCATTCTTTGTCCCATCAGCATAAACTCTTTCAGTATTTCTATGCTTGAGACAGTGATGCAAACCGTACTGGAACATATTTCGCGCAACATCACCTTTTACTACGCCATGTTAATTGAAGAGAACAGAATCTACCAGTTTCGAGCAAAAATGGAGAGTATCATTAAAGATAAATTAAACGAGGGATGGAATCCTAAGGAAAATGCTCCTGTAGCGATTTCTAAGGAATTGCTGCTCGAATATCTCGTATCGGCTTTCATGGGAATTGTCATTTGGTGGATTAAAAACGATCAGCCTCTTCCTGCCAATGAAGCAGCTGCTCAGTTTAGTAGAATTGTGACCTATGGGCATTTGAAAGCTGCTAGCACTTCAGCCGAGGAATAAAATTGGTGAGGTGCACCCCCTTAGAAATTACCCAGTCATTTAAGCCACGGTGTAGATGGTAAAGGACCCGATTCAAAGGTTTAGATACCGCACAAAAGCCTTCCCGCTTGGCGGTCATTTGCGCATGTCACGGCTGGAGCGACTGGGATAGGGATGTAACTCGCCATTATGTTTATGGGTATAGAGCTATTTTTGCAACTTGTTCAATCCCTTTACAAGAATGGTTGTTTTTTGAATATCTCCGCCACGATCAATATACGCAGACCATTTGGGGAAAACTTCTTTGAAGAATGTATTTCCTAAATCGGTTAAATCAGAGCTCCGCACTTCCAAGTCGTCCCTGATCGAACCATCCTCATGGAAAGGTTCTATAACAATTAACTTGTGCTCTACTAAAAAATTCATTAGTACCGTTGTCATTGAAGTAATTTGCTGTCGATAAGACAAGCTTTTGCTTCTTTTTAACATAGTGGGGTAACTGTATCTTAAAATACTCAAGCTTATCACCTCGGATTTCACCTACATAATCTGTAGGTATAATTTCAAAACTGTGAAGTACGATTGCTACCTTGTTTTTGTACTCTAACTGCTTCAGTGCTGCTTCCGACTTCCTTTTCCAAATATAGCAAAATAGGCAGGTATAGTCGAAACGCACTTCCACCTTCCCCCAGTAGTCCTCAAATCTAGTTCGAAGTGCTGCCCACTCGATAAAGACTTGATGGATCCCTGTTTGACACAGACTACGTTTAATCGTTACTATTAAAAATGACCTATTAGTTTTACAAAAAACCGACATATTAAGAATGGGGTATCTTCATGGTCCTGTAGGACAGCACGGTCGTTAGTGTGCCTAAGCTAGTTCTATATTTTGATACTCCTCCACACCATTGAAAGGTAGGTATCCCTAATTTGAAACTTTATCTTCATCCTAAAATGCTGTTGTCAGTCACAGTCCTGGCGATCCTAGCCTCATGTATTGTTAGTTTTTATTGTTCTCCAAACATTCCGATCCATTTTAGCGGAGGTCAAGCGGACCAGTTCGTAAACAAATATATTGGACTATTTTTGATGCCGGCAATCATGATCATTACGCTTTTCATCCAGCGGATTTATATCCAAGCGGCCTGGCTGATCTACTTTTCGGCCTGCCTGCATCTCTTTTTGTTGTACGCCGCTTTGGTTTATTAAAGTAATTTTGAGCAACTAGCTGATTCATATTAGAAAAAAGAAACGACAGCAGCTGTTAAACACAGGAGGAACTTTTTTGAGATTCGGAGAAATGGTTATCATTATTTTCATTATCGTATTAGCATTAGCCACCATTTGGGGACAAAAAACGAAAAAAAGCTGGCTGATTTACTCGTTAATCGCTCTATATGCCGTAACGCTCGTACAGATGATGGTCGGGAATTTCCGTTGGCAAATGATACCTTGTTATGCGGCTTCGGTTATACTTACGATTTGTATCATTTTTAGAAAACAAGAAAGGCAACAACGCTCCAGAAAAAGAAGATATATCGTAGCCTGGTTGTGGACCGCAATGTTGATCCTCTACTCGGCAGTCATGGTCGTATTACCTGTCCTACTGCCTGTGTTTACCTTTAATCAACCTCAGGGTCCCTACTCTGTGGGAACAACCTTATATCACTTTATTGACAATGAACGGCCTGATGAATACTCTGCCGATCCAACGGACCACCGCGAGCTGATGGTACAGCTCTGGTATCCTTCCGACCAAGCACCAATGCAGGAAACCGTGCCTTACATTCGCGATGTATCTGCTATTACGCAAGGTTTGGAACATGCGCTGTCATTCCCGGCATGGACGCTAAGCCATCTGGGCCTTGTTAAGACCCATGCTTATAGCAATATCGGTCTGTCTTCAGCGGAGCAACAATATCCGATCTTGATTTTCTCTCATGGCATGACGGGTTTCCGCGGTCAGAATACCTTCCAGGTTGAAGAGCTGGCCAGTTACGGCTATATCGTCGTAGGGATCGACCATCCCTACGACGCGGCCGCAACAGTCTACCCGGACGGCCGAGAGATTTTGATACGGATGCCTAACCCTTCAGGTTTTGAAGCGTTGGATGAACACATGCATCTTTGGACCGAGGATGTATCCTTTGTTTTGGATCAACTTGAACAATTGAATAAACAAGATGAACAGAACCTTTTTACCGGCCGTCTTGATTTAGACCGAATCGGAATGTTTGGACATTCTTACGGTGGAGCCGCCGCTGCCCAGATGCTGCTGAAGGATAACCGTATCAAGGCCGCTATCAATATGGATGGAACCTTATATGGAGACCCTATGCCCGGCACTGGACTGACTAAGCCATATCTACAGATGAATGGTGAAAAAAGCATCGATAAGACCGTATTCGACAATAAGCTGGATCAAGCAATAGCCCAAAGTGGTAAAACCAAAGAGGAATACGAAGAATTTTGGGAAGAGACGGTGAGAAGGCGGACGAATGCTCTGCAAGGAGGCGGATATACGATGACGATACCGCATACCTCCCATATGAGTTTTACGGACTTCCATCTATTTTCCCCGTTATTGCCTAACCCGGGAGAAGATCCAAGATCGATTCATCGGATCATTAATGAGGTAAGTGTTGCTTTTTTTGATCAGTATCTCAAAGGTGCTTCAAATAACGCTATGGATCGAATCGCGGAAAAATATCCGGATATTGAGTTGGTTCATAATTGAACGCTCGTGTCATGTTGTTAAATATGTGTCGTTGAATGGACAAAAACAATATAGCTTTATCTGCACCAAGCAATATGGACTGAGTCGAAATTAATTCGGCTCAGTCCATTCAACTATGCGGGCATATGCTATTCCTAAATTTAGCGTGGAAAACCATTTTTTATCGCACTTATTATTCCGGGAACAAAGTCCAAAGTCCCCTTTATGATTACCTCTTCCACTCCACGCTTCGCAGAAGCCGGTGCTTCATTAATTCCAATACAAATTCCACATAATAATCATGACGCACTATCACTTTAAATTTGCGGTCAGGGTAGCCATAAAACAGAACGTCCGTATGCACATCATTGGCTTCGAACCACTTTCGAATTTGCCTAAGTTCATGAACAAGCGCTTCTTCATTCACGACCTGGATTTCGAATTCCACATCCTTTTCGTTAGCCTTCTCTTGGATTTGAATCACATCCGGATCAAATTGATAAGTCAGCATCAATCAAATTCCCCCTCGATTAAATTAAATACCGTAGGTGCACATAAATGCTTGCCATGATTGAAAGCAACATAAGCGGAAATCCATACTACAAATATTGCACGAATCGAATCGGAAATCCTTCTTTAACGGACATGACTGCCACAATTAAATTCGCGCTGGCACCGATCAGCAAGCCGTCTTGTTCCGAAACCAAACCACGATTGGAATAAGTAACAGAGACAAAAAAGCTCCAATTAAAGAAAGCGTGGAATAACTGGAGTGTGCTACAACCATACCAGATAACATTCCTCCGGATGCTCCTGATAAAGCAATTAGTACGTCCACTGTCCCTTGTGTTTTTGCACGAACATGGGGTGGGGCTCCATCAACGATGGCCGCTGTCCCACTAATCAAACCAAAGTTCCAACCTAATCCCAAAAGAGCCAGGGCAAGTGTGGTTAATCCCATTGAATCACCAGGTACGAGGGCAGCCAACAAACCAGAGAGCAACAAGGTAAAGCCGGAAGCATAAGCCATTACATTATATCCGAATCTATCCACGAGTACCCCAGTGATTAAAGACGGTAAATACATTGATGCCACATGTATTCCGATCACTAGGCCGATTTTACTTAAATCATGACCATGATGTTGCATATGAACGGGGGTCATTGTCATTATCGCAATCATGACAATTTGCGTAAGCACCATGATCGAGGCTCCGATCATTATCCCCTTTTTATTGATACTGCTTCCTTCTTCAATTGACTTTGCTCCGTGTGTTCCTTCGTGTTGCAGGTTAGCAATAGCCTTAGCTACAATGAACGGGTCCGGGCGTAAAAAAATGAGAAGTATCACGCCAGCTAAAATATAGGCTATAGCTGCGAGCATGAATGGGCCCGTTAATGCAGGAGCACCCATTGAAGATGCTAGTTTCCCGGTAACCTCCACAAGATTAGGGCCTGCAACAGCACCAAATGTTGTGAAAACCATTGCCATGCTTATTGTTTTCGCTCGTTGCGTGGGTAAAGCAAGATCAGTACCTGCATAGCGTGCCTGTAAATTTGTTGCTGTACCTGCTCCATAAACCAACATCGAAATAAAGAGTAAGGGGATGCTGTGGAACAATGCTGCGAGGATAACTCCAATAGCTCCAAAGCCTCCTGCCAAGAATCCTGCAGCAAGTCCGGTCCGTCTTCCCAATCTTTGAGACAGTCGCCCAACCATCAGTGCCGCACCAGCGGAACCTAATGTAAAAAGGCCAGTAGGAACTCCCGAGAAACTGTCAGTACCTAACATGTCTTGAGCGAGTAATGCACCTACGGTAATGCCTGCTGCTAGACCAGCTCCACCGCAAATTTGAGAAGCAATAACAACTTTCATTGTTCTTGAATGCAACTGGCGTTGCTTCTCTGATGATTCCACATACTCAACAATGGAATAGGGAATTTGTGCTGATGCGTGTTTGTCTAGGGATGCTTGTATCATTAACATTCTCCTTATTTTCGAAGAGCCAATTTGTATATCGGAGTCTATATTCCATGCTCTACTTGCTGGGTAGGTCTAAACTAGAAAATAAACCGACATGCTGAACTGCCAATGTCGGTTTAAATTTATTTATTTACTCGAGAATAGTCCACAACATCATTTCTAAAATGTATTATAAATGCGGATTTCCGGCTCAGCTTGAAGCAAGTTTTTAAGTCCCACTACAACGTCGTTCGTAAAAAGATCGCTTTCTAGGTACGCTTTAGCATCAGCCTCGTTATTAAAACCATGCAGAACTTGAACATCTTCATCACGTACTAACAATTCTTTAGACACGGCACCAGGGATACCTGTAAGAAAAGGCTCCTTATACGTTGTATAGACCTTTGTAGCCGCATCCCTTTCCGGTGCATTAATTCTCAGTGTAATTTGAAGATATGCCTTTGCCATGATTTCGAACCTCCATTGGATAAATGTATCGATCTACTTAAATTCAACAATTCAATCGATTAATTGAATTATATTTCAGTGTTGTTATTTTAGTCAAGCAAACCCCATCCCTCTACTTTGATTACATTTAAGAACATGATAAAATTTTTAGTAATCAATTGATTTTATGATTCATTTCAGTAAATAAAGCTAATGTTTGAAGATAGATGTAATCGCGATAAAGCAAAAGAAAATAGCTCAGAATTGAGGTTGATTATGATGGAAGGTTCATTGGCTTCAGCTAAAATATTAAAAGAAGAACTGTATAAACAGCTTGCAAGGATTGGGAAATGTCTTTCGAGTGACAAACGGCTGGAGATTTTAAACGTATTATCCCAAAGTCCTAAAACTGTAGAGAAATTGGCAGTATGCACAGGCATGAATATGGCTAATGTATCACGCCATCTTCAAATTCTGCTTGATGCAAAGCTTGTTAAGTTCACCAAAAAAGGAACCTATGCCATTTATTCTTTGGCAGATCCGGAGGTCATCGATTTCATGTCATCCCTTTGGCGCATAAGCGAAAAGCAACTTCCCGATATCGCAAAGTTGAAAGACGATTTTCTGAACAACCTTGATGGTATTCAAACGCTGTCCATAGATGAAGTTATGGAGAAAGTGAATAATGAATCCATTGTATTGGTGGATCTGCGTCCTAAAGAAGAATTTGAAATGGGCCATATATCCGGAGCAATTTCAATGCCAATGGAGGAACTTGATACATTGATGTCGGAACTTCCCAAAGATGCGGAAGTCATCGCTTACTGTCAGGGACCACTTTGTGTATACTCGGCACTTGCAGTTCAAAAATTAAAACAAAAAGGTTATAAAGCATATCGTATGGATGAAGGGATAAATGAGTGGCAAGGACATATAATGCCTCATTAACTTAGCGCCGTCCGCACAGTTTCAAGCGAGCTATATTCTTGCCCCGGACTTGTGCGGATGATTAAAAATCCCATCGTATATTTGATGGGATTTGACCTTAAATTTTTCAACATAATTAGTGATATGTTTTAGTTCTTTTCAACTCAATAACGCATCCTTTGAGCCGCGCCCTTTCATTTCGGCACAGATTAACGCTTCGCCGCTGAATATTGCAAGGTTTGCAGTCAAAAATACAACAGCATACCCAGAAGCGTTATTAATCCGCCTACAAGTTGAAAGACGGAGATGGTTTCCCCTAGGAAGAGATAAGCCAGTATAATAGCCAAAACAGGTTCTCCAATAATGCCTACGGACACCGTGGTAGCTCCAATCGACTTAAGCAGCCGATTGAAAAAATACTGGCCGAAGATTGTGGGGATAATTGCAAGCAAAGGGAAATACATCCAGTCTGAAGAATCGTAATTGGTTAAGGAAAAGCCACTCAGCACGCTGTAGACGAGCAGTACGCTTCCTCCGACAAAGAAGACCACGACACTATACAGATTCGCATAATCATGACAAACAGCGACTGCAGCGCCAGGATTACCATGGAACTTGCTACCGAAGTATAAACAAGCGATTCCATCCAAAATAAGAAATGCAGTCCCAGCACGTATTAATCGTCTAAGTTCATTAGATCTGACCGAAATGTTTCGAGAGTTCATAAAAAAATAGCCGTCCTTAGGACGGCTCATCTTATGTGGATGCGAATCACGGGTGAACGTTACCTTGAAAACGCTCACGAACCTTCATTAATCTGTGGTAAAGCCTTCTTCGTCATTGGCCATATCGAACATTTAATGTGCCGGATGGAAGCCCTCCATAGTTTCACACCCCTTATCCAAAACATCTGGGTGATCTCTAAAAAATGGTTATCTTACAAACAATCCATATTCGACTGACTGAACGATCGTTGAGTGAAATGGGTAAAAAAAATTTCCTTACTTACTTCGACCATATTTGAGTATAAAAATCCGCCGTTCGCTCCATGTCTGCCTTAACCCAAGGTTGTCCTTTAATGATTTGCTGCACGATGAGGAATACATTATGGGATAGAAACTGTGAAGCCGCAATGCCAAAATCCATACTAAACGATCGTTGAGTTAATGGCAAACTTCATTTCTCTCATTGTCAAATACATTAAAAAAACCACCGCCAGCCAAGGCTAACCCGGACGGCGATGGTTCATGCGTTATATCCTCACTTCCACTCCGCTATACGGTCAATGGGAAGACGCGAGGTTCTGCGCGGCTCTTGAGCGGATTTCCCTACAGAAATGAGCATAACCGGAACATAACGTTCCTTGTCCATACCAAATGCTTCCGCAATGCGGGATTTATCGTATCCGCCAATCGGGTTTGTATCATACCCATGCGCACGTGCAGAAAGCATCAGCTGCATGGATACCAGACCGGCGTCGATAAGAATCATTTCACGAAAAGCTTGTGCTGGCACACGTCCAAAAAGATCAGTATAGTTGGCCATGATTTGTTCTTTAACCTCTGGCGTCATATACCCTTTTTCCACATCCATACTCATAATTTCATCAGCATAGTCAAATGCCTTCATATCTCCGAAGACCGCAATGACTGCAGAGGAGGTTGTAACTTGTCTTTTGTTACCTGGAGCAAGCTCTTCAAGCGTCAATTTACCTTCTGGGCTGTCAATAACAAGAAATCTCCATGGTTGAAGATTTACGGATGACGGGGCCAAAGTCGCTTCTTCCAACATTTCAGTCATTTCCTCACGGCTGATTTTAACCGTCGGATCGTAAACACGCACGGAATGCCGGGAAGTAATAATGTCTTTATAATTTTGGTTAAGCGTCGATTTAGTCATGTTATTCTCTCCTAATCTTTTTATGAATCAGTCTAGTCTTGCTTATTTCCTATAATTAGTTGAACGCGGCTGTTCAGCTTCTGAAGAGCTTGAATCAATCCGAGTCGTTCCGATTCCGTGAGGTCTGCCTGCAGCTCCTCCAGAAATCGATCTTTCTCCGCTTTAAACAAAGCTACTTTACTTTTACCCTCTTCGGTTAACTGAACTAACGTAATTCGGTTGTCGCTCTCGGACCTAGTCCGCTGAAGTATACCTTCCGCTTCCAATTGCTGAACATGACGGGTCACTGCAGCTGGGTCAATAGACACTGCTTTCTGCAGATCCGACTGGCTGATTTGGCCGCCCGTCAGTTTGCAAAGGAGTTCGAGCCGATTGGGACTAACGCCGGCGCATCGTTCAAACCGGGTCGCAATATGCTTGTTTAAATGCATGAGCAAATACAGCAGATCATCTGTGTGACATGTAGAAATGATTAAGACCTCCTCTCACATCATTGACCCGTCAAAGGTTGATGGATCAATAATAAGGGATTCCTTACAGAAAATCAAGTCCTTTTACCTGCCATAATGAATATCTTTGGGCTAAGGTGTGGAAATCGCAAACTTTAACCGGATTGAAGTAATCCCGCAATATACAGCCGCTCTAGGAATGGATAAGAACAAATAGCGAAAAACGGCCATCTCCGCCCCATTGGACGGAAATGGCCGTAATGACGGTGCCGCTCCCTCAGCTCGCTTTTGCGAGTTTTATGCTGCGAACCGAAGCCGTAGCGTAGACGACGAGCGCGGTCCAGATGAGCGCAAAGCCGATGAGCAGAACCGGCGAGACCGATTCCTTGAACACGATTACGCTCAGGATCAGCATGATCGTCGGTCCGATGTATTGTACGAAGCCTAGCGCGGACAGCGACATCCGGGCGGCCGCCCGCGCAAAAAAGAGCAGCGGCAGCGCCGTGACCACGCCGGAGAGAAGCAGTTCGACGAACGTGGACGCAGGCAGCGACCATGCCGTCGTCTTTTCCGCGGCAGCCAAATAGATCCAGTAGGCGAGCGCGACGGGCAGGATTACAGCCGTCTCCGACAATAAGCCTACAGAAGCGTCTTGGACGATCTTCTTTTTCGCGAGGCCGTACAAGCCGAACGACACGGCCAGTGAGATCGCGACCCACGGGAACCGCCCGTAGTCGATGGCGATAATGAGCACCGCAATACCAGCGATGGCAATCGCTAGCCATTGGCCGCGGCTTGGTTTCTCGCGAAGGAAGACGACGGCTAGCAGGACGTTCAGCAGCGGGTTCAAATAATAGCCGAGACTTGTCTCGACAACATGGCCGCTGTTGACCGCCCAGATGAAGATGAGCCAGTTCGCGGCGATCAGCAGGCCGCTGGCGGCGAGCGACAGCAGGAGCGAACGGCTGGAGGCAATCCGCTTCATGTCACCCCAACGGCGCTGGACGGCGACGAGAATACCCATGAAGACGAACGACCAGACAACACGATGTGACAGTATTTCGCCTGCCGGCACATTGTCGAACAACTTCCAATAAAGCGGGAGAACCCCCCACATGATATACGCGATAATCGCGTTGACCAGACCACTTTTCAAAATGAATCCCCCTCTTCTCTCTCTGATGTCTGAATGATTACTGGATATCTTTTTCCAATGTTTTGCCTTGGCAAAACCTCCGACTTAAAACAAAAAGACCGCAATGTATGCGGCTTTCCATGGTTTCTATAGGTTCCTGTCGTTTTCCACTAACGCAGTTGCCCCGTACTGAACATACCGTTCCGATTCTAATCGGTCTTGTTCCTTTTTGTCAATATACAATAATCATGCGGTTGGGTTTATTTTGCGGCTCGATGCAAGCGGAAACGGACTAGCGTATGATCGAACGCTAGTCCGTTTCTATAGCTCATGGAACCTAAACCTTAGGATGCGACTTTCCGTTGCGGGTGATTGTTCGGGATGCGGCCTGTCCATTTGCGGTAATCATCCAGCGCGGTCAAGTCGAGCATTTTCAGGGAATCTTCTTCGTTAATACCCATTCCTTGATTTGGTTCGCTACCTGTGCAGGTGGTATATTCGTTGTGTCTATGATCGGTAAGTTGGCGGAAATATAATTATTATACAGTTGATCCGCGTAAAGATTCGTACCCGCTATCCCCTGTTTCGTCCAATTGCCGCGTATCTGCAAACGTTCCGTTCGGCAGACGCTGCTGCAATGGAGCAGTAAATAGTGGATGGGATGAAAGAAATGAAAATGATCACATATATTTACATCGTACGGATAAGGAACGGCTCCAAATAAAATGGTCGTATTCCCGCTTATCGAGTTTGCATATGCAATCCTGAGCCACTGTTGGCAAGCCGTCTGGAAATTTCCATCGACAATGATCGTGTCCATATCATAAACATTGAAGCCAGTACCCATGATTTTACGTACTATCTTTACAGCTGTCGATTTACCCGAACCGCTAGTTCCTGCAACAATATAAAGAGGAAATGTCATCTATTCATCTCCCTTCCTGTCAGTGAGGAGCTATAGATATAATATGCAAACCGAGTGGTACAGGTATGGGAGAAATGCGGTTTTTTCGAAATCATTTTTTTATGAGTTAAAATATTCCGATAAAATCTCCACCAAACCATGCTTGTAGTCGTGTAAATGATATAAAGAGTTGTTCACTTTTTTCTTGGCTATAGTTAAACGGTTAAAAATTTCTTCTTCCCATTCCCTCCTGGCTTCAAGAACCCGCAAAGTCCCCTCCAACCCTTTGTAATTGTGCTTTTTTCCATACCCTTGGCTTGTATAGTATTCAATAAATCCGTCTGACCATTCTTTAGGCCTACCCTTAACAGCCTTACTGAAAGAATGATCAAGATCGTTTTGTTCTATGTAAATCAACAATGGATTTAACCGTTCAACAATGGTTGCCAGTTCTATAACGTAACTTATCACGTCTTCCTTCCTTGCCCCATATTTAATCATCCCCATGGTTACGGGGTTTTGTATAAAACAGCAATCAAAAACAAACGTTTCCGAACCACTCAAAGCATTTTCCGTAAACTGCTTCCATCTTTCTGTAATCCGCTCCCTATGTTGAGCCAACGGCAATTCATATACATCGTTTTTGGCAACGGCGTGCAGCAATTCATCTGGAAAATCCGACCCGTATTCATTCTTTATTCTTCGATATTGCAGAAAGTAATTGTTATCTTGTTTTATCACATGTTGACTTAACAAGTCCTTGAAATTTATATAGGTACTTAATAGCTCCTCGAATTCACTTTTCTGAAAAAAGGCGACTCCCTCGTAATCAGCGGGATGTTCTAGATTTCCTTCCAAAAATAGCTGTGATTTCATGTTCATCTCTGTAAGTATTTCATGAACCAGTTGAGCAGTTGTTGTTTTCCCGAAACCCGGTAACCCTTCAACCAGGATTAATTTCGAATTCATCATTAGGTCCCTCCATTCCTGATTAGGAGGATAAGCAGGGAATTCCCTGCTAGTTCCTCATTTCATGGATTTTTTGCAGGATATGGATGTGCAGCGTTCTTTCATCGTTTTGTTCTTGAGGTTGGTTTCCCGGTCCTGCGTCCATATACCACTCCACAAGCCTGTACCCGAACAGGAGTAAAATCATCTCGTAAATGCAATTGTCCGATAGGTGTGAAATATCCGCAAATTCCGAGAAGCCCTTGTAATACGCCGGGATACATCTATGGTAGTACTCAACCATATGTTCCATATCGGCTTCGTCCCCGATCAGACTTGCGATATCTTCGCCCAAATACCCCCACCCCGCGGTATCCCAGTCCAGGAGTATGGTTTTACCGTCTGAATAGAATAGGTTTGCCACCCAAAAATCCCGGTGACACAACACGATCGGCAGCTTTTCAATACGGTTGAATATTTCATCTGCTTTTTCATCAATATCGATGAGCATGTTACACAAGTGTTTCGGAATTTCGCAATCGTCGGAGCGTATATAATCGTACACTCGATTCCATGACCGATAATGAAGATAGAAGTTCTTCATATAATTCACATTGCTCAGGTTGGTCAAGCTCTGTAAAACCACTGGCTGCTCGGCAAATAACTTGCCTTGGAACCGCCCTAGTTCCTCGGCTGCGCGTTCATACATATCGCCGGTCAAGTCTGAACCGGATAGGCCGTCGATATATTCCATCCAAATCTGCGTTTCGTTTTGTTCTTCGTTCATTTCAGCGTGATAACATTCAGGCCAACGGAAGGATTCAGAAAACAGAACGCCGAAATTCGATTTATAAAAATCATATTCCCTGCGCCATGAATCGGGATCGCCGTAGCGTTCCCATTTCTTCTGCGTTTTTAAAACGATTTTAAAGGGCAAATTCCCGCCATCCGTGGTTTTGGCGTTTCCCGCTATAAGCTGTACATCCCCCACTGTACCGCCATGCAATGACTTGGTTTGGAAATCCGCGCTGTTTATTATTGTACCCAGCCTATTACTTAAAACCTGTGTCAGTGTTTCGGCTTTGATTTCGCTCATGATAAAGCCCTCTCTTCCTATTTGTAACAAGGTTAAATCCGCAAGTATCCATAAACATCATATTTGAAAAGATGACAACGACGATAGGCCGACTATAGATATACTCAACTATTACCTCAGCCATAGCTCAGATATATAACAAAACCTCCCGTTTAGAGGCTATAAATTTCTACTTAGCTTCTTATGGGAGGTTATTATTAATTTTACCGATTGATATGATACATGATCGCACTGTAAAGAAAATCCGCTAAATCCTCACTGCCATACTGATTAAAATAGTTTTTAAATCGTGCATCGAATTTGTAGGTATGGGCAATGCAAGCCAGCAACTCCGCATCACAGGTCATGAATTGACTTAGATTTTCTTTCCACTCCCCGATCAGTCGCTGCACTTCATCGGAGGCTGGATCCCGGTCGATACAAGCCGCTATTTGTTTGAATATTTCCTCCATGGATTGAAAACGTACCTCTTGGTCCTCTGGTGATAAATTTTCCAACGTTTCATTAAATTCTTTATACGATTCTGTTTCACCATATATGAATTTTGCTTCATTTGCGTATTGTTCTTTCAAGGGCAAAACGGAAGAATGGTTGAAGATTTGCAACTGACTAATGTCCTTCCCTGCGACGTATTCGTCGAGGGCTATCATGATGGTTTCTAGTCTTTGTTTTTTCGATAATAAGGCTTGTCTCTTCCTCTTTACTATTTGTTTCTGTTCTTGTTTGGTCAGCTTTAAAATGTCCGCAATTTCCTTCAAGGAAAAATCCAATTCCTTGAATAGCAAAATCGTCTGAAGCTTTCCGAGACTGCTCCGATCATATAGGCGGTACCCTTTTTCCGTCAGGTGTGTCGGTTTAAATAGATGAATTCGATCGTAATAATGCAGGGTCCGAGCTGTAATGCCAGTAATTTGAACAATATCTTTAACGGCCAAGAATGGTTTCTTCATCCCAAAATCCCTTTACCTCGTCTAGTATTTGAGCAGCCGGCGTGATTGTGGCCTCAAAGATCGACGTTCCTGTTTTTCTTAAATAATATTGGATCAAATGATATCCGCATGCGTAACCGGCGCTATAAGGCATATTGACCGGTTTAAAGTTTTGGAGCCTTGCGATCTCGTCGCCGTAAAGATACGGCGCAAATTGATCAAACCCGGTTAATTGCAGCTTCTCCCGAAGCACAGGCTTAATGCGTTCGTTAAGCGTTTCCGCGTTAGTTTTCGTTACCCAAGGGCCGAGGAAATCTTCTCCAAATAAGAACACAGCATAATTTTCGGCCAACCCCTCACTTACAAGAAGCTCGCCCAAATTAACGGTATGATCCCACTGTATAAATTGATATCGCACATTATGGTTGCATTCGTGCGCCAGCGCAGCCTTCATTCGAGGAATCGTGTACTCATTCGGCAAGATTGTCCCCCAGATAAAGCCGGGAATGCCCCCAAAGCCGCTATATCCTTCGTTTATGGTCAAGGCACGGTTTTCGGGATCCCCTAGCCTAATGGTAAACAAATATTCAGTCTCAGGAAGGTCTACTTCATGTTCTATAAACAAGCCGAGGCTTTTTCTTACCGCAAGCTCACACTCTGACCAGAACGAATCTGATGAAATCAATTCGATCTCAGGTAAGAGCTGCCGGGTAATCTGATCAGGGGATCGATGCATTATATTATTCATCGTAATCACGTCAAAACCGTTTGCCTCTTCCGCTCTAAAAGGGATCTGTTGAATTTGCCATTGTTTCATAAAGGGAGCCATCATTTCGTTTCTGAACAGCTCAAGCTTTTCCTCGGGCGAGGCCTGGGCTATTTTTTTATAAATTTGGTCCGAACGCAGTGCTTTTATGTTCATATCTCTCACTCCTAGTCGTTTATGGTGAGAATTATGCACTATGACCTAACGTCATAGTCAAGAACTATATAGTTCCGAACTAAGAATTGGCGTTGGGCAAGGATGTGATAGGCCAGTTCAACCTATATAGTGTTTTTTTGTTTCCACGCTTCGCGAGCTCAACTGGTTAAAGCAACTAATAAAACAAGCCTCGGAGTAGATTTCCCGAGGCTTTCGTCTTCCATAAAACTTTACTGTTGGTTGGCCAGATAATGGGCAAGCTGTTCGAAGGTGCCCTCGAATCCTTGTGCAACCATGGGTGCCATTGAGTCAAAGGCCTCCTGTTCCTCCGCAGAGGCATTGATCGGTCCACCCTGCAATGTGAGTACTGTTTTCCCCCCATTCTCTTCTAGTGTTAGAATATTCAGAATCTCAAGCGGCCAATTCGGATTGAACGGGGCACGGACGGTGTTACCTTCTTCATCGGAAAAAGACTGTACCCAGACCAGCTTCTCCGGTGCCAGTACTTCCTGGTAAACGAATTTGCCCCACATCGCGTGCTGTCCATCTGGCGACTTCTGGCAGCCAAGAAACATCCCGCCTGGACGAACGTCCATCTTAGCCACTTCAAGCGTAAACCCCTTTGGTCCCCACCAGTTGCCAAAGTGTGCCGGATTGGTCCAAACCTCAAATACCTGTTCTCGAGGAGCATCAAACTCACGCTTCAATACAATTCCTGGTTTGTTATTCATTAAATCTCCTCCTTGGATTTAGGGATTATCTGATTTTTTTAATTGATTAAGATAATCGGATAAACGGTCAAACCGGTCTTCCCACGTGCTTCGAAACGACTCGAGCCAGGTATCCATTTCCATGAATGGCTCAGGACGCAATCGGTAGATTCGCCGGTTGGCGTCCGCCCGTACTTCAACAAGGGCGGCTTCGTTCAACACCTTTAGATGTTTGGAGGCTTGGGGTTGCCGAAGATCCAACCGTACCGCAATTTCCCCGACCGAAAGCGGGCCTTCGCGCAACAGTTCGACGATCTGCAATCGGTTGGGTTCAGCGAGCGCGTTCAAAGTTGTCGTATCCATTGTCCCACCCGACTTCCTGTTACAATGTACTGGAGGCTTGTTTAAGAAGATTTGATAGCAGGCCAAGATCCGGAGTGTCGCCTTCCCGAAATTTGATCCACTTTCGTTCAGCTGGCCCTTCGAATCCTTTAGGAAAATCAATGCCGTCTGCGTTCAAGATCATGAACGCAATGGCGTCCTTTGCAGGTGAGATCACCGCTGCATAATGTCCATTCTTCAAAAAGTGAGGTTTCTTGTACTGAATACGTTCTTCTACTTCTGAAATGGTCTCATGAACCATATTCCGCAGGGTTGAACTAATCTCCCCTTGCCATTTCGGCAGATTTCCAAGGTAGTCTGTAACTTCCTGATTCATTCTTCTCTTCCCTCCCATTGAATAATTGCTTAGCTTATGCCCAGAGTATACCATATCAAGAATATTCCCGTAAAGGAATATTCAAAAATTCAGATTTTCTTTAGGTTTTCTTTAGAAATACTCTCACCAATTCCTTATTTTTTCTCGTTATGCTACCTCTATCGAGATGAGGAGCTGAGCATTAATGATTGATAATTCCGTGTTGGACCTCTGGTGTGATTAATCATTGGGCCGCTTACATTTGTATTCTGGCTGGCTTGCTAACGGCCATCACCGTTTCTTATTTTGCGGGAAAGCTATTTGGTCACAGACTTAAGAAAAAACTATTAACCAATAAACACTACCTTAAAGCCGAATCCATTTTAAGAAAAAGAGGCGATATAGCCATGTGTATCGGGATGTTTATCCCGATCGTGCGTTACGTGATGCCTCTACTGATTGGAATGAGCGATATGCATTACAAGAAATTTACTTTGATGACGTATTCAAGCGCTTTGCTGTGGACGTTAGCTTTTTTTACATTAGGAACTTTCTTTGGAAATCCCGTTCTATCGATGCTTCATTCGTTGAGTTTTTGAAGTCTCTGCCATGGAACGTATTTCGATTACAAGGTCAATTGATACTAGATGGGGGAATAATAAATGAAATCGAATAATAATCTGTTGTTTTTAAGAAGCTTTGTGAAAAATCCCAAAAATGTGGGGAGCATTATCCCAAGTTCTCGCTTCCTGGCCAATGCAATGGTTAAGCAAGTAGCTTGGAATGGAGTGACTGCTGTGGCGGAACTCGGTTCAGGTACCGGAGCCATCACACGATACTTTCATCAAAAGGCTAACGGGAAGACCAAGGTGTTCTTATTTGAAATGGATCAAACAATGAGAGACAATTTAACGAAAGAGTACCCTGCTTTCACTTCTCACCCGAATGCGGCCGCATTAGTCAATTCGATAAAGGCCGGCGGTGTGGAACACCTGGACTGCATTTTTAGCGGTTTGCCTTTTTTCAATTTTGAGCGCACATTAAGAAATACTTTAATGGAGCAAATTTATCAAGCGCTTAAACCCGGGGGATTGTTCATTGCATTTCAATATTCGCTGCAAATGAAGAAGCAGCTTTCCGAGAACTTTATCATAGAGAAAATTGAATTTGTCCCCCTCAATATTCCTCCCGCTTTTGTCTATGTGTGTCGTAAAAAGGAAAGCAATGAATAATATAGCATTACAGTATGGAGGGTTGGTTTAAAATTGACTGAACATGTTCAAAAGCCAAAACGTAAAAAGCGTATCCAAATGGATATTCTGCTTAGAATGATCATCAGCCTGGTGATTTCAATATGTATAAGCGATGTTTTCATTATGCTTTCCGTTAAAATTGGCAACGCTTTGGGCTCTGATTGGTATCTTCATTTCTTCCCCTATCTGAACTTTCCTTTGTTTGTAATTGCTTTTATTACGATTTTCCTGTTATTGACTCGCCGAATCGTCAAAGATTTGATTAAACTTGAGCAAGGGCTCGAAAAGATCGCGGAAGGGAATTTGGGTTTTCGTGTAGCTGTCGATCGTCATGACGAACTTGGCAATGTTGCTATGAATATCAACAGAATGGCGGAGCGTTTGGAGGAACAAATCGCGAAAGAACGTAAAATCGAACAATCCAGAATGGAATGGATCACCGGTCTCTCACATGACTTGCGCACTCCGCTCACCAGTATTATTGGGTATATCCAACTTCTTAAAACCGAATCATTCCGAGACAAGGAGGAGTATTCACGCTTTGTTCAGAACACATACAACAAGGCCGTTCATCTGAGAAAGCTCCTGGATGATTTGTTCGAATATACCCGGCTAACGTCGGTCGACGATACTCAGTTAAATCGGAAAGATATTGATCTGTTCCAACTTTTGGAGCAAATGTTGTTCGAATTCGAGCCGCTGGCACAAGAGAATGGAATCCGTATGGTGAAAGAGATAGGCCCCTCCCCCACTATGGCTTATGTGGACAGCGATAAAATCGCCAGAGCGATCGACAACCTTTTGATGAACGCCTTGAAATACTCATTTAAGCCCGGAACGATCTACGTCAGATTGAAAAAGCTTCCTACACATATCACTATAGAAGTCCAGAATAGGGGAACTCCACTCACAAAGAGTCAAGTAAACAAATTGTTTGATCGCTTTTATAAGGTCGATTTTTCAAGGAGTAGTGAAGGCATTCAAGCTGGCTCGGGACTCGGTCTTTCTATAGCCAGGAATATCGCGGAGCTGCATCAAGGCTGTCTAACCCTTCATCATGCCGATGATGTTTTTGTGTTTACATTGGAAGTACCCCTATGCAACTCCGGATCATGACTTCACGGTCTTGTCCCGAATTCATTAATTATCGAACGTGGTTCACCTTCAAAAGCCATATGAAACAGCACGTAGTGGTGGATATTGCGGGAGGAATTCTGGTTGGAGAACTGTGTTTCAGGTTAGCAGGGAAGTGGGTCATGATCAGACGATACAATAAGCAACATCCTGTCTGGAAAAGTGACTGACTCCCCTGCACTCCGTCGTTTACGCCGTTGCCTTTTACGAATCGATGGATTCCAAAACAACCGTTTTTCCAAAATCTTCACCAAATAGAATCTCGATTAATCTTTGCGCAGTGTATTCAGGCGTTTGTAATTTCCCTTCCTCAGATATTCGAATGAATTCATTAACATAGGGGAAAAGGTCATTGCTAACCGATCGTATTTCCGATTGCAAATTCGTATCGATCATGCCTGGATATACCGCGGTTATTTTTGCAGGATATGTAGCAAGCTTTTGTTCAATGTCCACACTTTTCGTAAAAGAGTCCAACCCAGCTTTTGCAGTGCTGTAACAGCTTTGTAACGGCAATAAATATTTTGCGGATGCTGAGGATATATTTAAGATCCTCTTGTCCACATTCATATTCTTTGTAAGTTTTAAATAGTTTGAGGTTATGATCATTGGTGCCACTAGATTTAAGTGGATGTTCTCTGTTATTTTCTCGGATGCGATCCGCTCAATGGGGCTCACAGGACCCAACATGGCGGCGTTATTGATCAGATAGATGGCTTCATGGTTCGAGTACAGAGCAATTCGATTAAAGACGTCTTCGAGAAGCTGATCGATTTCTCCAATATTTGTTAAGTCACAATTGCAATAGTCAAGGCTGCAGTCCATTTTCTTTGCCTGATCGATAATCCGTTGGTTCGTAGTTCTAGATATGCAGATCAGATGATGATTCTTATCGATTAATTGTTCAGCCAAAGATTCACCGATTCCCCTGGACGTTCCTGTAATAATAATATGTTTCAAGCGTATCACTCCTCCTCGCAGGCTCTCTATTGAATTTCTCGACAAATCATTCTATCAATGAGCTCTTCCCAAATGATCCGGTATTCCATCTCCATCTTCATCATCTTACATCTGGATAAATTATCGATAAGCAGAGCAAGAATTTTGGAACTAACTTCGATATTTGAAGGGGCAATCAGCCCAAATTCCACACCTTTCGATAAGAGATGGATAAAACCGTCTAGAAAATCTTGTTGAACTTTCAATAAAGGCGCTCTAAATTGGTCGTCACGTTCGGCGAGCATGGTAAACTCGCTTAATACTCTTAGTTTTGAACGATGATCTTCGTCATCGCTTGGCAGCATGTTCAGACCGCCTCTAACTAAAGTCTCTACAAAGTTGTCTTTATTAACGGAATCCATGTCAAAGTAAGCGGCAAAATAATGACCTTTAAAAATGTACTCAAATGTACGATGAATCAACTCTTCTTTGGTAGCAAAATGATAGTAAATCGAGGATTTCGTGATTCCCACTTTTTTCGAAATCATGCCTAAACTCGTCTTTTCTATTCCATGCTCTGCAAACAACTCGAATGCTGCTTGGACGATATGGCTGGATGTAATCTCTCTCTTCTTGATCACCCTCAGACCCCTTTCCAATGAATTAAGGTCAAGTATACGGTGTATCTTCAAGAGTTGTCAATAATTTAACGACCGATCGTTCAATTTTTAACACAGGATAATTCCAGAAAGAGGCGGTCATACTACATGCATTCGGCTTTGGCGCAATTAGGATCGGAAAGGAATGTTGAAAAATGAGCAACACTGAAAAACGAGGACAAGTGGAGTTTCACTCGCCCGCAGTTAAGCTGACAGCTGAATTGCCTAGTGATGAGAAGATGCGGGAACACCTCGATGAGCTGAAAGCGAATGATGGTTTTCAAGGCTCCTGCACCGTCTCGCCAAATGCGCACAGTAAGCGAAAGGAAGTGGAGACTGATGAATGAATGCCTGCGACCCGTTATGGACTGGCTCGACGAGCATATGGGGAGAAGCCTGCATATCCGCAAAGCGGAACAAGGAGATACAGACGAGGTCCGACTGAAGCTGGAGCATACGGACATACGCGATGATCGTAGCCATGCCTTAGACGACTACACGGGCGGGCCGGTGCTGATTTTGCAAGGAGAAGGCCGGGTAATCCAGCCGGGTGGCACAGAGCTTAACCTGCCTGGAAACGCATTTCTGATCCCGGTAGAAAATATAATGCAGGCTCGGATAGACGGCCAGACCATTACGGTTGAGACGGGGCGTGCCCGTTACGATATTACCGAGTCCTAAAAGGGATTCGTGCTCTCCCCAAATCATTTCCAAATAGCTCGCCTCTTCCCCCCCATTCGATAAATAACTGCCTGATAAATGGATATTAGATAGATTTTTTGTATCAAAAAATGGTATATTTTTGGGGAGCTAATCGCACAGGTGTTCGATTAATGCAGTCAGGCTCAAGCTATATTTTTTGGGGAGGGCACGATATGGACAAGCATGCTGTTCATAGAACAAACGTAATAGGTGCTGGAGAGGTTGGAAACGCTGTCACGGTCAGCCTGGATAAAGACTCCATTCATCAAACGAACATCCACTTTTGGGACACCAAAGGAAATGAAATTTTAGGAGCAACCGCGCTCCCTCTTTATGGAGCTTTTGTCTCGGAAGAACAATGCCAACTTTTTGGCGATGTTTCAGGATCAAAAATGTTGGAGATCGGCTGCGGGACCGGTCATTCTTTGCAATATCACGGAGAGCGCAATGCATCTGAATTATGGGCTCTGGATATATCGGACAAACAAATCGAAAAGGCAAAGCAACATTTGACGGCATGCGGCCTTTCGGCAAATTTTATATGCTCTCCCATGGAAGAAGAATGCGGCATACCCACGGATTATTTTAACTATGTTTATTCGGTTTATGCCATAGGCTGGACCACCGACCTTGAGGGTACATTCCGCCGAATCGCTTCTTACCTAAAAAAAGACGGCGTGTTTATTTTCAGTTGGTCTCACCCCATACACAAATGTGTTGTTGCGGAAGACGACATGCTTGTTTTTAAAAAATGTTATTTCGACGAATCTTGGTATGCGGTAACCCTGGACGAAGGCACGCTATCCTTATCGGACCGCAAACTATCAACCTATGTGAATACGCTCTCAAAAGCGGGATTCGTCATTGAGCAGATGGTTGAGCAATCGGATCAAGAGTTGATGGATTTGCGGGACGTTAACGACGATTTTGCAAAAAAAGCAAAGATGCTTCCCGTAACTTTTGTAATCAAAGCAAGAAAACTGTAGGCGATCGAAACGAAAAAAGGCTGCTTCCTTGTGAAGCAGCCGCTGACCATACTGTTTGGGTTGACAGCCTCGGCTTGCCGTACTTGGGTGCTATGGAAAGACATTATGGTGTATTTCGTAATATAAAGTCTTGTTTGAGGAGCGATTGATGATGAATTACGAACTTAAAGTACGGAGGGAAATCGCAGACTGGGAAGAAAAAATGTTCAAATCGCCGGGATGGCTGGAAAAAACCTCGAAGACCATCGGTAATCGAATAAACCAGCTGATCCCCCCAAAGGTACAGAGCGTGATGACCACCACCATACGTTCGATCGTGCGGACGGCCTTGTTTGGTGCGGAATATACGCCTAGCCGTTCGGTAAAAAGTAATCCGGAACTGGAGTCTTCCGATCAAGAAGCGAAAGAATTGTTCACCTTGTATCAAAAAATCGCCGTTGCCGAAGGAGCCGGAACCGGGGCTGGCGGCTTTATGCTCGGATTGGTGGACTTTCCGGCGTTAATTGCGATCAAGATGAAGTTTTTGTTCGAGCTGGCGCATGTTTATGGTTATGATACCAAACACTTTTCCGAGCGGGTCTTCATTCTCAAAGTATTTCAAATGACGTTTTCGGGGCCGGAAAATCGTGCCAGGCTGCTCTCTTCCATCAAAAATTGGCATATTGAAAAAGAACAGTGGCGCTCCGACGCCGAATACTCCCGGAATATGGACTGGGAAACGTTTCAGATCGAGTATCGCGACGCTATCGACTTCCGGAAAATGCTGCAGATGATGCCCGGGATCGGCGCACTCGCAGGCGCATGGGCCAATTACACCATCCTTGAGGATCTGCGTGAATTCGCCATGAACGCGTACCGCCTGCGAATATTTAATGATGATTTGTCGCCATAAGACTCATTATTATACGTGCTGCCGGGTTTGCCGATTACGCTTGCTCAAAATTTTCAATCCGATCGTTCATATAGAAAATCGCTACATGAAACGCCTCTATCCTTCTCGAAATGTAGGTCCGCTGCCCACTTCCCTCTTTCGCCTTCTCAAAATAGGAAGGAAGGGTCGACAGCAAGTCCTCTAGCACCTTTTTTGCTTCAATTAAATCGGTTCTGCCGACGTCAAATTTCTGGCCTTCCCATTGTGCAAGGAGCATATTAAGGCCAATCCGAGCTGCATTTAGTCGCTTCTCAAGCAACTTCGTCTGGGGCGCATCTGCTTTCAAATGAGCCAGCGCCTTTTCCGATTTGCGAATAATCGAATGAAACGCTTCAATGGACTGCTGCTTTTCTTCCGCAGTCAAGTTTTTCATGAGCCAATCACCGCACTTTCCATAGATAAAAGACTAATTTTAATCATACCCTTCTTACCTTCCCTAACTCAAAAAAGTTGGGGCTGGATTTAACTCCCGCCCCAACCCGTACATCCTCTTTACGGTTCTATCCCCCATACGAGCTGACCGTTCAAGTACCCGGTAACCTGTGTATGGTTTTCGAACTGGCTGCCGGAGGCCTTAAACGAGTAATCGTCAGTCTGGTTGTAATTGGACCAGTCGGCTTTGGAGAACCGGGCTTGAATTTCTGCGCTTTGGCCGGGATCAAGCGTTCCCGCCGAGCTCGCAAAGCCAATCTCCATAGCATAATCGGCTCCGGCAACCGGAGTCGCCAGTTCTACGAAATGGCCGGTGACATTCGCATTCCCTATACTGGCCCAGTCGCACCAGAAACTCTGTGAATTTTCTCCGTCTACCGTATAGTAGTACCGGAGTTTTACATCACTTAACCGAATTGCCGAATCACCGGTGTTGATCACTTTGAACTTGGGTGAAATTCCGTTGGTGGAGTCACTCGTATTGCCGTTAAAGGCTTGGATCGTCAAGTTTCCCGCCGGTACGGACACACGCCCGGCCAGAAATTCTTTTTTCAACAGCAGCGTATTGCCGCTTACCGTATAGTCCTGTATCTCGGTCAATGGTGTGGTACCCGCTCGAAGACCGGTTAAGGCGTTCCCGTTAGCATTTATGGTTATGGCCTTATCGCTTTGGCCCGGCGTGAATTTGTCAAATTCGACGGTTGTAGGGGTGATGGACGCGTTTTGTGTCGGATTCCCACCCGTTAAATCGGGCAGTTCATCCAACGTGATGACATAATCGCTTTGGTAAAGCGTCGTCAGCGTGGCCGGATAATTAAAGGCGGAACTCATAAGATGCTCGCCATACCAAGGACAGAAATAGAGCCACCCCGCTTTTTCCTCGGTCAGATTCTGCACGCTTGGCACCGTATCGTTCTCTGTCATCGCTACCATTTTCGTGCCGTCGGTTAAATCCACAAGCTGATAGAAAATCGAACTGATGGCATCCTCATTGGGTACGCCGGACAGACCGTCATAACGGTTGTAGATGGTGTTGTATTTATCATAGCCGACAATATCCACCTGATCGTTGCCGGGATACCAGGCGGGGGAAGTACTGTACACGTAGCTGTTGTAGGTCCAGATCAAATTGTGCAGCCCGTACGTCTCCGTAAGTTCGGTATAGAGTTGGTCCCACAGCTGCTTATACACTTCCGCGCCAGCCGAAGCCCACCAGAACCAAGCGCCTTCCCCATTCAATCCGCCGTTGCCCTCCGCCTCATGATAGGGGCGGAAAATCACCGGCACATGGTTTTCCTGAAGAATCAGCAGCTGTTCCGCCAAATCCTCAATGGTCATCATGACGTATTGATATTCTTTCGTACCGGGAACCACCGCATTGGCCGTATTAAAATTTGTTTCCGTCGGCTTGTAGGTGGCGTTCTTCCAATCCACAAACTCCCCGAGCTGATAGGAAGTAAAATCTCGGGGCACATTGATATGCCAGGAGGCCGTCGCGATCCCGCCCCGGTTATTCACCCAATCGATCATCCGGTCGGTTGTGCCGTCCTCCC
Source organism: Paenibacillus faecis (assembly GCF_008084145.1). GTDB lineage: Bacteria > Bacillota > Bacilli > Paenibacillales > Paenibacillaceae > Fontibacillus > Fontibacillus faecis. The sequence goes on from NZ_VSDO01000006.1 coordinate 223,276, forward strand.
AGCCGTAGAGCGGATTATAGTTCATAAGGTCGAAGCCGCGAATAGCCGGGTACTTGCCGGTTAAGTTGTAGATCCATTCAAACTCCAGCTCGGAATTGCCGTCATTTCCGCCTCCATAAATCTCCTGCTGGCCGGAAATAATATGGTTGCCGTAGACCTCCGTTAAGTAATTCATCAAAAGCTGAGTTTCCGGCGTGGCTTCAGGATCGCTGAGAACGGGCTGCACATCCAGGGGATCCAGATCCGCAACATCCACCGTGAAGGTATCAAAATAAGCGAATCCCCAACCGGCTTTCAATTGAATCGTGTTGCTTCCTTCCTTCAGTTTATGGAAAGCCAAAATCGAAATTCGACCACTCGGTCGTGTAGGGCAGCATATACGACCCCTTGGTGACCCCGTTTACGGCTAAATATTGCAGCCTGCCGTCCGGACTGAGCTCTTGCATGTACCGGGTGGAGATCTCATACAAACCGGTTTCCGGAACGGTCACAGTAAAAGTGATTGTGCCGGAATTCTGCATCCAGACAAATCCGCTCCCGGAGAAACCAGGCTTGGGTTGTCCGTATATCTCGGTCGCCACTTGAAGATCGGAAGTAAGCTGTGCGTCTTCGCCTTCAATCGTAAAAAGTGCGGTGTCTGCATTAACGGTCGCTGTCATCCATCCAAACAGAAGTGCAAATGCCAACATGATTGCGCTTGCCTTTTTGAGCCAATTGTTCATTTCCATCTTTCCTTTCCATGTAAAAGATGATAAATAATCGCTCAATTGTTCAAATCATGGATGCGCTTTCAAAGTTAACATATCATAGGTTACAAAATATGTAAATCTATTAAAATTAAAAATAAAATTTATATTTTTTTGACCGGTGAATTCGTATTTAGATGACCTCTTTTCGCTTATACAAATGCACATATAAAATAAGTCCGGTTATTGCGCATAATGCCGCACATAATCCAATGAAGCCGTACCCGGCTTGAAGTCCGCGAAGCAGACTTGTGGACGAATCCTCCCCCGCCATACGTTTGACGAGCTCGGTGACTCCTCCTATGAGGTAATTGCCTATGACACTGCCTAATCCCATCAAAGTGACCGTGAGCGTAATCGCCGCATCGCTCCCCTTCGGATATCTCTTCGCAATGAAAGCCATCACTGTGGGATAAATCATCGCAATACCTATACCGGAAGCCGCAAACAGAAACGCGACGCTCTCACCGCCGAATATTGCAATAAACGTACATAGTGCCGAGGCCCCTGAAAAGATAATGAGGGATACTACAAAGCCTATTCGATCTGTAAGCGGGCCAAGGAATAGCCGGGCCAGTGCAAAGCATAAGAAGAAAACGGATAACATCCCGGAAGCATTAACGGTATTCCATCCATAGGCTTTTTCCAGAAAATTGACGAGCCAACCGCCGACGGCCAATTCGGACACCACCCCAAACGTGAGCACCAGCACCATCAACCAAATTACGCGATCTTTCAGCAGTTCCTTGAACGGGATACGGTCTTCGTGCGGGATATCATCTCCTGGGAACGTACTGAACAAAGCAATCACAACCGGGATAACGGACAGGAGCAGCACCACCATGTACATCCCGCGCCAATCCAGCGTATGGCCGCCGATCGTCACCTGCATCAAGCCGGTTGCAAGCAGCGGAGCAACCGTTGAACTTAAGCCGTAGAACCCATGCGTCATATTCATCATCATTCCCGTGTTTTTCACGAAAATCCGCGCACTCAGAATGGCCAGGCCGATTTCCAGCATCCCGTTGCCGATATACATCAAGAAATACGAAGCCGAGAACATCGGGTAATAATGGGAGAAGAAAATGAGGATACCGGAAACCGCCATCGAGACGAACGCGGTAACGGTGACCCACTTGATCCCCCATATTTTCGTCAAATAAGCGGTAAAAGAACAAGCTAACAAATAACCCAAGGCGTTCAGGGATAACAAAGTACCCAGTTGCGCTTCACTAAGCATAAAATCAAATTGAATGCGCGGGATGGCCGGTCCCTTAATGTTTTCCGAGAATCCGAAAATGATGAATCCGATAAAAATGGTCGCCAGTTGCATGGCGTATATTTTATTGAACTTGCTTTTTCTGTTTTCCACGCTTTAATGCTCCTAACATGTGATTTTTCCAGAGCTTTGAAGGCTAAGGCAGGTCCAGTTTGCGATGCGATTAGTTCGCATGACTCGTTAGATCTTCAATAAGGGAGCTGCGCAAACGACGGACATCTTTGACCGGTGGCAGCCCAAACATCCGCGCATATTCCCGGCTAAAATGCGACGGGCTCTCGTATCCCACCTGAAACGCAGCTTCGGCCGCATCAACGGAACCGGAGAGAAGCAGTCGGCGTGCTTCTTGCAAGCGAATCTGCTTTTGAAATTGAATTGGACTCATCCCCGTAACTTCCTTGAAATAATCGTACAAAGACGATGCGCTCATCCGAGCCTCCGCCGCCAATTCGTCGACGCGCAAGGGCCGGGCAAAATCGCGGTTAAGCTTTTCGATCACCCCTGCAATTCGCTGCGCATGACTTCCCATCACGGCAAATTGCTTCAGGGACTTGTTGTTCTCGTGCTGAAGCACCCGGTAAAGGATCTCCCGGATAACATAGGGGGCGAGCACCGGGATATCGCGGGGCGTTTCGAGCAATTTGACAAGCCGCAGCACCGCATCCAGAAGCGTATCGTTCAGCCGGCTTATCTTCAAGCCCCGACGGGTCTCTCTTTTGACTTCTGCGGCTTCCCCGGATACCTGAAGGATCTCAAGAATTTGAGTCATATCGAATAGAATTTGCAGACTTAAATACGGCGTTTCTTCCGAAGCCTCCCTCACTTGTCCCGTAATCGGCAAATGCACCGAAGCGGTGAGAAAGCTGCTTGGATCATATTGGTACACCTCTTCCCCCAGCATGACGATCTTGGATCCTTGGGCCACGACGCAAAGAGAGGGTTCATAGACCGAGTAAACCGGTTCGGATATCCGGGAAGCTCGAATCAAACGCAACCCGGGAACCTGGGTATCATGCGTCCCATCTTCCTCTGCGAATTTCTCAAGGATCCGCAGCAGTTCTCTCTTTTGTTGATCGAACCATCCATCCACCCTCTTCACCTCCCTTTTTTTCCATAAGGTTAACTTTCTTAACTTTATCCTTTCCTGGAGGATTAGGCAATCATTATGTATGATCCGGCTACCGCCTGGTCTCCCGAAGAAACGATAATGGACATATAACAAACAGGTTTCAAGGTTGTATAAACGCCGGGCAGGCTGGCATGGTCCTTGATCCGCAATGAAAGGAGAAAACTCAATGAGTACTCAAAACAATCAGCCCCATCCCTATGTCGGGATGTGGGTGACGAAGGACGGTTACATCCGGCATGAGCTGCTGCAGAACGGCCGATATGACGAGGCGCGCGGAGATCGGAAGAGCGCTTACCAAGGCAAATATACTATAGTTGGCGACCACATCGAATACTTGGACGATACGGGATTTACGGCGGACGGCGATTTCCGCGATTCGGTGCTTTATCACGCCGGAATGGTTCTTTATCGAGAAAAATAGTGAGTCATGCACTTTTTTATGACGTTAATTTAATGAGGCCAACTGTTATGAATCAATTAAAAGGAGAAATGTTCAATGTGCGAAATCGGTGGAAAAGTAGTTGTCATTACAGGAGCGAGCAGTGGAATCGGCGAAGCGACGGCCAAGCTTCTTGCCGGCCGGGGCGCTCATGTCGTCCTGGGGGCCAGACGCCTGGAAAGATTGGAAGCTCTGGCATCCCTTATTGAGGCGGAAGGAGGCTCCGTTGCTTATCAGCAGTTGGATGTGACGGATATCGATCAGATGCAAGCGATCATCCGACTGGCCAAGACCCGGTTCGGCCGCATTGATGTGATCGTAAACAATGCCGGCGTGATGCCTCTCTCTCCTTTGGAAGCGGTGAAAGTCGACGAATGGAACCGGATGATCGACGTCAATATCCGCGGGGTTCTGCATGGCATTGCCGCGGGAATTCCCCCTATGAAGCAGCAGCAATCCGGCCATATTATCAACGTGGCTTCCATCGGGGCCTATGAGGTATCGCCGACGGCCGCGGTATACTGTGCGACCAAGTACGCCGTGCGCGCCCTTACGGAAGGTTTACGGCAGGAGGTCGGTAAAGACATTCGGGTAACGCTCGTGTCTCCCGGCGTAACGGAGTCCGAGCTCGCTGAGAGTATTTCGGATGAAGAGGCCAGGGAGCTGATGAAAACGTATCGGCGCAATGCCCTCCCCGCTTCCGCCATCGCACGAGCCATCGCTTATGCGATCGAGCAGCCGGCCGACGTGGACGTTAACGAGCTGGTGGTACGGCCGAAAGCCAAGCTCGCGTAATATATAATAAAGGCAGCCGATCGGCAAAACGATCCGGCTGCCTTGTTGTTTATAATATTTCGATATACCCTTCCGTTCCATTCACGCGAATTCGTTGCCCGTCTTGGATCAGTTTGGTCGCATTCTCCACTCCGACAACGGCTGGCAAGCCATACTCACGTGCGATAACGGCTCCATGAGTCATCAGCCCGCCAACTTCGGTGACCAGGCCTTTTATGGATACAAACAGTGGCGTCCAGCTAGGATCCGTAAAGGAGGTGACTAATATGTCCCCATCTTCCAGCTCGGCGTCTTCCATGTGTAAGATGACACGTGCTCGTCCTTCTATGACTCCGGAAGAAACAGCCAGACCCGGAATGGCATCGCTGGGGAGATGCTCCCGTTTGTACTCGCCTGTAATGATTTCGCCATCAGAAGTAATAACGCGCGGCGGAGTTAACTTTTCATATAATTTGTACTCGTCTTTCCGCTTGCTGATGATTCGGTAATCCAATTGATGGGTGCGTACGACTTCATGAAGTTCCTCAAAAGTCAGATAGTAGATATCTTCTTTCTCACGAATCACGCCGACTTGCACGAGCCGCTCGGCCTCTTTCAGCAATGCCTGCTTATAAACGAAGTAGCGGCTAATATAACCGTACTTGGGATACTCCCTATACCCGATGAAATTCCGAATGAGATCGATCCTTCGTTTGGTTTCTTTAGCCTTTTGTTCCCCATCCTGCAATGCCTTCAATCGATCCAATAGCTCTTGTTCTTTAGCCAAAGCTTCCTGCCGACCTTGTTCGAATTTCCGACTACCGGCATTGGGCTCAAAGTTTTTGATGTTGCCAAGAATCATCGGGACAAGCGTGATCGGTTTTTCGCTCCAGCGGGTTCTCGTAATATCGATCTCACCGGTACACCGCATCCCGTATTTGTCGAGAAAACCATCGATAGCGTCACGGGTTTCCTGTCCGCCTTTAAACTTAACCAGTTCATCCAAAAAGTCATCCTCTTTTGCCTGTTCTAAATAAGCAATGACTTCCGGATAGGGACGAATCACATCCGCCACATCCAATAACGCCAATCCCATTTCCGATGTAATGTTGTTTGGTACGGATTGAGAAAGCGTGTCCGCTGCGTTTTTTTCGCCCAACCATTTGTACATGTGCTCATTGATCCATGCTGAAGCCTCCATCGCAGTCATAAATACGGCCGTACTTTGCGGATCGAATAAAATCTTCTTTAATTGCTGCTGGATATCTTCCAGGATAAAATCAAACAAATCCGATCCCGATTTCGCTTGGATGGTTTGTTTTAACTCTTCGATCGAGGCTTGACTCCGCTTCATCAAATCGGAAACGATCGTCGGGTCGTTCTCGAATTTCGCAGGCAAATCCGCATTCCTTCGGCCCGGGACCGGTGCGGTTTGATCAGTCGGTACCAATTTTATAAAATCTCGCTCGATGATCGTCATGAGTGCGCCTTTTATGAGCGGATCGGATTGGCCGAGGTTATGGACTAAAGTTTCTCTACCGGCAGGTGAGGCCAGCATAGGCGCAACGTCGACGAACAACCTCCCGCCGGCTTTACGCATGGGTGCGGGTGTAATTAACAGGTAAAAAGACAATCCCAAGGGTCTAATGGGATCAGTCATCATTTGTTGATGAGCAACGGATAGATAGACGTGATTCTCTTGATCACTCGCTTCAGGAATCGGATATAAAGTCGTGATTGGCCGACTCTGGACCATGTAAAAAGTATCTTGGTCCAAACACCATTCGATATCTTGCGGCTGGCCGAAATAAGCTTCAATCTGTCTTCCGATGCGTGCCAGTTGTAAAATTTGCTCGTCCGTAAGGGTCTGCGTCTTTTGCCGATCGGGATCGATCTGCCGGGTCTCCGTGCCGCCTTCTTTCCGCCCATAGATTGCCAATTTTTTAACGGCCAATCTTTTCTCGACGATTTTCCCTTCCCTTACTTTATAACCATCGGCGGAGACCAAGCCGGAGACCAACGCTTCTCCAAGTCCAAAACCGGCATCGATGGATAGCACCTTTCGGTTTCCGGTCATGGGATCGGCGGTAAATAAAATCCCCGAAGCCTGCGGAAAAACCATCTTTTGAATGACGACGGCTAAATAGACTTGACGATGGTCAAATCCGTTTTGCATCCGGTAGATCACCGCACGATCCGTAAATAGGGAAGCCCAACATTGGCGGATATGCTGTAAAATGGCTTCTTTGCCGATGATGTTTAAATAGCTGTCTTGTTGACCGGCAAAAGAGGCGTGCGGCAAATCTTCGGCGGTCGCGCTGGAACGGACAGCATAAGCATGTTCCTCGCCCAAGCGGGAGAGATATAGCGTAACTCCTTTTACAACATCGGATGGAATTTCCGCTTCCATCAGCGTTTCCCTGATCTTCCTGCTGATTGCATCAATTTGCTCTCGATCTTCTTCTTTTAGCGTGGCTAGTCGATTCAATAATGCATGATACGTTTCATTATGTTCGATGGCTTGTCGATATCCCGCGGTTGGAACACAAAATCCTTCCGGCACCCGTATTCCTTGGATGTTGGATAGTTCTCCCAAATTCAACCCTTTTCCTCCGACGAGCGAATGCTGTGTTTTTTCCATTTCCTGAAAGCCTAGAACAAGTGAACCCATTGAACATCTCTCCTAACCATCGATTTGAGAAAAAAACAGTTGACACGAGTTTGCCGGCATGATACTATTAAGATGTAAGATGCGATACTTATGACAATAAGACATAAAAAACTTGCGATCTGATTATAACATCGAGTTTTCTTATATGCAATCCACAAACCTGATAAACCATCAGGTTTTTTTATTTTCCACTCCCCTATCTCTTTATTTGATCTCCCCTACCTTTTCTAAGTGCATCCGATCTTGACCGATGGCCGCCGCTATGCCTGCGATTCGACTGTTTCGATGACGGCGCCAGATATGCAAGCTCTAGTAAGAAATGCCTGCAGATTTGCATCTTTTTAGGAGTTAGAAGAGTCGGAAAATGCGCCAGGCCTTTGATCTCCGAATGGTTCAATATAATTTTTCTCCTACTACGATGTCTGAAGGGGCACTAGTCCCTCCCCCTCCCTTTGCGAACTCTTCACCGCCTCTTTTTCCATCAAATTTGAAACAAAGACGGAACATTTAGTTTGCTTAAACATACTATAATTTTTTTCAGTTACGGTTTACATAAAAGGGGAGTGTTAAATGAAGAGACGCAAATCAACGATGGCAATCCTGCTTGCCGGCCTCATCCTCTTAGGACAGATAGGGCTATACGGCGTACCTGCTCTTGCCGGTTCCCATGCGGACCCCCAAGGGGCTGTACCGCCGATGGAGAACGGCTGGGTGCTGCTGTCCGCACCGGAGCAGCTGGCCTATATTAACCGCAATCAAGAGCAATATCTGGACAAGCAAATCCGCCTGGTCAACGACATCGACCTAACCGGAGTGACCTGGGTTCCGTTCGGCGGCAATGACTTTGCTCCATTCAGCGGAATCTTCGATGGGCAGGGTCATACGATTACGGGTCTGAACATTGAGGGCGATACCCGGCTTAACGTCGGTTTCTTCGGGGAAGCCAACGGCAGCATTCGCAACCTTAGTCTCAAGGTGAACATAACCGGCGGCTCCATTACAGGCGGAGTGGCGGGTTACCTGTCGGGTGGCAGTATCGTGGGAGCGTATACGGAAGGTAATGTGACCAGCCTTGTACCCCGCGACCCAAATAAAGTGACCTCTACTGGCGGGATCACCGGGATATTGGGACATGCAAGGATCGAGCGTTCCTCTTCGTCCGCTTCCATCACCGCCAGCTGGGGTTTTAACATGTATGGCGGGGGCATTTCCGGCTACGTTTTTGGCGCCTCCATCCTTGACTCCTTTTTTACAGGACAGATCCGCAACGTGGCCAACGCTAGTAACTCTCATGTATTCACGTCCGGAATAGGCGCCTATTTTTCCGGCACTCCCGGAAATGAGAATACCGTCAGGAATACATATTCCCGCGGACGGATTCATCCGGAGAATCCGGGCTGGTATACAGGCAGGTCCGCGATCGCAGGCTATACGAACACAACCGGCATATACAGTTCTTACTTCGATAAAGAAACTTCAATGGTTAGTGTAGGCGTGGACAGCACTTATAATTCTGGTCCGCTCGAAGCCGCAGGGTTGACGACCGCCGAGATGAAGCAGCGGGTTAATTATACCGGTTGGGATTTCGAACACACCTGGAATATCCATGCCAACGTCAACGACGGTTATCCGTATTTGCGGCCTCGGGTACTAACCGAGGAGATCCCTTTTGCGGTGCAGGGCGAGCCTTACTCATTGATGCTGGCTGGCTTCGACGGAACGCACGCCGGTTTGACCTGGAGCGCCACAGGCCTTCCCGATGGCCTGAATCTTAACCCCTCGGGAGAGATCCACGGTACGCCGACTTCCGCTCTTTCCGGCAACTCGAGTTATGATGTTATCATTACAGCGACCGATGAAGGCGGAGCAACAGTAGTGCGTTCATTTCAGCTTGATCTAAAAACGATGGCTCCCCCGCTCGAAAACGTCTCGGTGCAGCCTGGTGCGGAGATCGGTACGACGGCTATCACGGTAACACCGCTGCAAACCGGCGCTACCTTGGCCTTTGTTCTGGACCGGACGGACGCGGAACCTCCGTTGTACGAAGATACGTTACCGCCGGACGCCGTATATTATGTACCCGGTTCGGATATTCCCGGTGTGCAACCGGGGCAAACCGTTGACTTGTACGAAATAGATGCCCGACAGCGCATTAAGGCCTGGCATCGCTTGATCCTTGAGGCGGACCATATCCGACAGTTTATCCCGGTCAACGGCATTTGGGTTGAACCGTCGGATCTCACGCTCATGGTTGGTGATGAACCGGTCAAGCTTAACCTGATCCTGGAGCCGGAGACAGCCACCAATAAAGAAGTAACATGGGTGTCCGCCGATCCGGCCGTAGCCGAGGTTAATAATCTGAACGGCGAAGTGCTGCCTGTAAAACCTGGGCAAACCGTTATTACAGCCACTGCTTCGAGCGGCTTGACGGCAAAAGCCGCCATTACGGTCCAACCCGCTACGGGAAGCGTAACAGGTGCCGTGTACAGCACCGTGAGCAGTTCTGTCTATGACAAAGAGCTGATCCCGCTGGCGGGGGCATCGGTATCCATAGGCGGGGGCAGCGTATTAACAAATATTCAAGGTGACTTCAAACTTGATGAGGTTCCCGTTGGACCGCAGACATTGACCATAGAGGCTTCGGGGTTTGCTCCTTTTGTGCAGCGTTTGGATGTTCAGGCTAATCAAATTTTGGATACGGGGATCATTGTGCTTGCTGCCGACAAGACCCCCGAGCCTGAACCACAGCCTGACCCGGAACCGCACGAGCCTTCCCCATCATCTCCTCCGGAGCCGGGGACCAATGCTGCTTCGGGTCGTTCCGCACCCGCCGCTGAGAGCAACGCCCGTTCGTCATTAGCGCAGTTAACCATCAACCATTCCAAGGTCTGGGTTGCCGCGTCGCGGGAGACTACAACCGACGGACAGACCGCTATTCGTCTAAAGCCGGACGCCTCTGCACTGGCTCGGGTTTTCACGGCGAATCATGAAGTGCTTATGGAATATCAGGCCGACGATACGCCCGCCGTATATCTTGACCTGCCGGGGAAATTTTTGGTGGATATGCTGAAACGGGCGGATACAATTGAATCCGGTTATTCCATCACGTTCAAAGTGAACGGTACCGGCTTTCAACTGCCATTACATTGGCTAAACGGGAGCAGGCCCGCGTTAGATCCCGACAGCGTAGTCACCATCGGGGTCCGTCAACCCGCACCAACTATAGTAGGCAATCTAAGTGCCGTGCTTGCCCAGCGGGGAGCGAAGCTAATAGAAAGTCCCGTCGCTTTCTCGGTTGAAATCAATGGGCAGCCGACAGAAGAAAGTATCCCAAACGGACAAGCGAACAGGTATTGGAATAAGACGATCGCCCTCCCCGCTTCAGCGGATCCGGTAAAGTCTACAGTTGTATGGGTGGACGGCCAGGGCGGGATGCATTTTACTCCATCGGTATTCCACAATGATCCGAGTGAAGCGACGATTTATTCGCAGCAATATGGCCTGTTTGCAGTTATTTCGTCCCAGCACACCTTTGAGGATATCGCAGGACATTGGGCCAAAGACGAGATTGAACTGATGGCTAATAAATGGATCGTACAAGGCAGAAGCGACGGTTTCTTCTCTCCGGATGCCCATATGACACGTGCCGAATTGGCTGCGCTGCTGGTACGCTCGCTGGGTCTGACGGATTCCGTGGCAAAGAAAGGCAGCCCGTTTGCCGACATTTCCCCCGATGCCTGGTATGCCGGAGCTGTTCGCACGGCCCTGGAAAGAGGCCTCTTTACCGGGGATCACGACGGGATGTTCAGGCCGGATGCGTGGATCACACGCGAGGAGTTGGCGGTCGTCGTCGCCCGTGCGCTGAGCTTCAATGCAAGGGCACCGCAACCGAATTCTGCGGCACTGGGAGCCTTTTCCGATGCAAACACCATTTCCGCTTGGGCTGCCGAGCCCGTGGCGAAGCTTACGGAGTCCGGTCTCCTTCAAGGTACCTCAGCAGCTTGCTTTTCACCAAGGAAGTATGCAACCCGCGCGGAGAGTGCCGTCATGCTAAAACGGATGCTGCAATATTTGAAGTTCATCAACAGCTAGTCGAATAAAGTACAGGTTTATAAAAAATGACGCATCGGATCGGTCGATTCGATGCGTTCTATTTTTTGCAATAATTTCATATCCCTTTCCGTCGAAATATGCAATATAATAATAGGATACAAAATTTAAACTGGGGGAAGCTTTATGACATCATCGCAACACAACCCAGTAGAGGGAAAAAACGATCGTTTTTCCTCATCTGGGTTCATATTGGCCGCCATCGGAAGTTCCGTAGGTTTGGGCAATATGTGGAAATTTCCTTATATTACGGGTGAGAACGGAGGTGCCGCGTTCTTTCTGCTGTTCATCGTCTGCTTGATCCTGATCGGCCTGCCTCTGCTTTTGGCCGAACTGGCTATTGGACGTTCCGGAAGAGGCAGTGCGGCTACGTCCTTCGTAAAAGCCGGCGGCTCCAAAGTATTCGGTCGCCTCGGTCTGCTGCAGGTCATTGCGCCTTTCCTGATTCTGACCTTTTACGTGATCGTTGCCGGCTGGACGCTTCATTATGCCGTGCAATCTTTCAGCGGTGCCCTTTACAGCAACTCCGACTATAGCGGACAATTCGGCGCGTTTACCCAAGGCTACATGCCGATCGTTTGGCAGGCAGTGGCGATTCTGATCACCGGATGGGTTGTCGGCAAAGGCATTTCCGGAGGTATCGAAAAATTCAACAAAGTACTGATTCCCGGTATGATCATCCTTCTGATCGTATTGATGATCCGTGCCGTTACCTTGCCGGGAGCCGGAGCTGGCGTATCCTTTTTTCTCCAGCCCGATTTCTCGAAATTAAGCCCGAATGCGGCATTGGTAGCCCTGGGACATGCCTTCTTCTCCCTGTCGCTCGGGATGGGTATTCTGCTTACCTATGGAGCTTACGTGGACAAGCGTCAGTCCCTTGGAGCGGCTACGCTTGCGATCGGAGCCGGGGACTTGATATATGCGTTCATCGCGGGGCTTATCATATTCCCGACAACCGCTTCTTTCGGCATTCAGCCCGACGCGGGTCCGTCCCTCGTCTTCATGGCGCTCCCCGCCGCATTCTCGGCGATGCCGCTGGGGGCTTTCTTCGGGGGACTGTTCTTCGTACTATTGGCGATAGCGGCCTTAACTTCTGCAGTATCGCTGCTTGAAGTACCGGTGTCCTTCGCCATGGATCGTTGGGGCTGGGGACGGGTGAAGTCGGTAGTGCTGATCAGCGTCTTGGTGCTGCTGGTCGGACTCCCATCGGCCTTCTCCTTTGGAATCGTGCCGGCTCTAACGGATATGGGCGGGAAAAGCTTCTTTGACTGGCTTGATTTCATCACATCGAATATTCTGCTGCCGGTAGGCGGGCTCATAACGACCGTGTTTGTGGGATATTTCTGGAAGAACGCTGCGGAAGCCGCAGGGCTTAAAGCGGGCTGGTTCCGGGTGTGGCTGTTCATGGTCCGGTATATCGCTCCGGTACTCGTGTTCCTGGTGCTGCTGCACACCACCGGAATTCTTAAATTATAGGAAAGTAAAGGCAATCTTCAGGTTACCCATAACCGTGAAGATTGCCTTTTTTCATTTTACCTTTTTCCCCCAAGAAACAGCGCATAAATAAATTCCTTTTGTGGCAAACTTTGGTTGTCGATGATGCGGAATTCAAACAGCGCTTATGAGCCGGGTTAACGGGGGAAGATCCAGGATGTCCAATAAAGAAGCCGCCATACCGACGGGGAAACTCGTCCTCGAATTGGATCGCAACGTTCAAACGCTGCAGGACGTATTCACCGATTGTGCCGATGTGATCTTTCGGCAACTAACCTTGGTGAACGGAACGAAAGCGTGCCTTATCTATATCGGCGGATTAGTGGAAACGAAGGAATTGAGTGACAATGCCCTTCGCCCGTTCATTGAAGCCTCCACCGCTCTCGGGGACGAGTCGTCTCCGGCGAAGCTTCTGAGTGAAAGTCTTCTCTCTGTTCCGTCCTCCACCACCTTCACGCGGTTGGCCGATATCGTCAGCGAGCTAACGGAAGGCAGCGCCGTTCTGTTGATGGATCAATGCGCCGAAGCGGTTATCGTTCGCGTCAAGGGTGGCTCGAGACGATCTGTCGAGCAGTCGACGACGGAAGTAAGCATCCGCGGTCCGAAAGAAGCGTTTACGGAGGATATTCAAAAAAATACCGCCCTCCTCCGCTTCAAAATGAAAACGCCTCAGCTAAAGATGGTATCGGCCCTCGTTGGGGAGCAAACCAAAACGACGGTGTATGTCGCTTATTTAAAAGATGTGGCCGATGAGCAAATCGTTCAAAAAGTGTTGGAGCGCATTCGGGCCATTCAAATCGACGGCGTCCTTGAAAGCGGGTATATCGAAGAGTTTATCGAAGATCATCCCTTTTCCCCCTTTCCGCAGCTTCAGTACACGGAACGGCCGGATACCGCCGCGGCGATGCTGCTGGAAGGACGCGTGATCGTTCTGGTCGACGGTACACCGTTTGTCCTGTCGGGGCCAATCACCTTTTGGCAGTTGATGCATTCTAGCGAAGATTACTATGAACGTTATTTTATCGGGAATTTGTTGCGATGGCTTCGTTACAGTTTCTTATTCGTTGCGCTGTATTTGCCCGCTCTGTATATTGCCGTGACGACGTTCCATCAAGACATGTTGCCTACCAGCTTAGTGTTCAGCATCGCAGCGGCACGGGAAGCGATTCCTTTCCCCGCCCTGATCGAGGCGCTGATTATGGAAATTTCGTTCGAAGCGCTGCGGGAAGCGGGCATTCGGTTACCGAAAGTCATCGGACAAGCAGTCAGCATATTAGGAGCATTGGTGATCGGACAATCCGCCGTGGAAGCGGGAATCGTGTCCGCGCCGGTGGTGATCGTCGTTTCTTTAACGGGTATCGCTTCGTTTACGATTCCTAGGTTCAATTTGGCGATTACTGTACGGATGCTTCGATTTCCGTTGATGCTGCTTGCCAGCATGTTTGGAGTTTATGGCGTCGTCATGGGGACGGTTTGGACGGTGATCCATCTGTGCGGACTGACCTCTCTTGGTGTACCGTACCTCACCGGGGTCGCACCATTCCGCAAGGGAGATCAGAAAGATATTCTCATTCGCGCCCCTTGGTGGGCAATGAGCCGGCGTCCGTCCTTTTCGTCGCGTAACCGTAATCGGATGAAGAACGGAAGGCTCTCGCAAGGCGGTGATTCAAAGGATGGTGGAAAGTCTCCATGAAAAAAATAGGTATCTCGATCGTTTGTCTGGTGCTGCTGGCCGGTTGTTGGGATCGGAAAGAAATCAACGACGTTGCCTTTATCGTTGGCTCCGCCATCGATATGGAAGATGGAGGCTATCGCAGTACGATGCAGATTGCAGCGGTCGGACAAATGGGAGGTCCGCAGGGCGGCGGCGGAAGTTCGGGTTCGAAAGCATGGCACGTAGAATCCGCCTTTGGCCGGACGATCCACACCACAAGGGAGGCGGAACAGAAGCATCTTTCGCGGATTCTCCACTTCTCCCACCGCCGGGTGCTGATCGTCAGTGATTCGCTTGCTCGGCAAGGCGTCATTCCTCTATTCGATTCGATTTTCCGGTTTCCCCAAAACCGGTTGAGTTCGTTCCCGCTCATTGCGATGGGCGAAGCCAAGGAAGTGCTCACCGCGGAAGCTCCGCTCGAGAGAACCCCTGCGGAAATGATTCGTGAACTTGCTCAAATGGCCACGCTTGAACCGATCAACATGCGAATCTTTGTGTATTCCCTGTTGACCGAAGGGATTGACCCGATCGCTCCGGCGATCCGTAAAATTCCGGCGGCGGCGAATTTGAAAAAGGACCAAAAGACTACCGTTGAGTTGGCGGGCATTGCTGTATTCAAACACGATAAATTAGCGACCATACTGGAGGACCGCTTAGCTACCGGTTTATTGCTGGCGATGGGTCAAGCGCGGAATCCGGCGATCGAAGTAATGGTTCCAGGAGAGGAACGAAATAGAAGAGCGATTGTTCTTCAGATTAGTAAGTCCGAGTCGCAAATTAGACCTAAGCTCAAGAACGGCCGGATCGAAATGGACCTTTCGTTGACCATGACGGCGAACCTTGCCGAAAATACGTCCGATTATGATTCGACCGACTACCGTTGGCGCGCCTTGTTGGAGCGTGCGGCGGAGCAACGGGTAACGCGGTTGGTCGAAGACGCCGTCGCCGCCTTGCAAAAGCATAAATCGGATGCTTTAGGCTTCGGAGACGCTGTGCACCGGCGTTACCGAAGCCACTGGGCCCGCCTGCGCGATCGCTGGGAGGAATCCGAATTTCCCCAAATCAAAGTTACAGTCAAGTCTGACGTTAATATGGAGAATGACGGAGCGTTGATTCGATCGCTCGACCGAAAATCAAAGGAGTTGAAGCCTTCCTCATGAAAGATTTTGCCCCGGTCGTCGTCTTGATTGTCCTTGCTCTCGTTTCGGAGTGGAAAGGATATAAATCCGCCGTCGCGGCGAACCGGTGGTTTGCCGCGGCTCTATATACAGCAAGCATTCTAATCTGGGTATGGATGACGAGCCGCCCCGATCTCCCGCGACCGGGGAATTGGATAGACGGTATCTTTCGTTAGGGGGTTGCCGGATGCAACAAAACGTTTCCAAGCTGCAAACGAATATGATCGCCGTGCTCTTTATGGTGTCCATTGGGATCAAACATCCGCCTGTTCCGATGATTCTTGCGGCACGGCAGGATGCCTGGATGGGATACATTGTAGCGGGAATCGCCGTCCTCCTTCCCCTGTGGCTGATGGACGCTGTGCAGCGGCGTTTCCCGGATGTTTCGCTGGTTGAAGCCATGATTTCACGGCGGCCTTGGGTCGGTAAAGGCGTTCTTCTCCTTTACGGATTTGTTTTTTTCTTTACCATTTCGCACGACATCCGTTTTCTGGTCAGTTTGCTTAGTGTTTACCTGCTCCCGATGACCCCCTTGTTCGTCCTTGCCGGTACCGCCGTTTTTACGGCCGTGCTTTTTGTCAAAAGCGGCATCGTCGTAACGGCTAGAGCGAGCGTTATTCTGGGGCCCCCATTCGTGGTTATGGTGTTTTTCCTTCCGGCGCTTTTGACGGGGCAAGCCCGCTTGGCTTTTTTAAGCCCCGTGCTGGAGCGGCCGCTCGGCGTCGCGGAAGCGTCCTTATATGCTTTCGGTCATTTTGCCGAGTTGATGCTGATCCCGTTGTTATTCGGACAACGGACCTTCCGCCTTGCCGAAATATTGCCTGGCATCGCCGTCGGAATCGCCGTCACGACCATTATGATTTTAGGTGAATTGGTGCTGTTCGGACCCGACCTCACGACGATGTTTTGGGATCCGCCGTATGAACTGATCCGGCAACTCCGGGTTACCGATTTCCTGGATCGGCTCGATATGGTGATCGCAGCGGCGTGGATGCCTACGGCGCTGCTTAAAATCGGGATCACCCTTTATTTTTTGTGCCAAGTCGCATGCTTAATCGTACCGAATTTGAACGCTAAGCTGGCCGCTGCTCCCGTCGGCATATTGGCTCTCGTTTGTTCCATGTGGTTCTTCGATTCGGCCGTGCAGTTGGGCGAGTTAACGGAGAGCCGTCCTATCCTGTTCGGGGTCTTCGCACTATTCGTACCGCTACTGCTATTCGTGGTGCTCCGGCCCAAGAAAACGAAGAACAAAGTACTGCACAGAAAGTAATCCGCGACTTTTATTAATATTTCGACTTTTTACTGAACGGAGCAAACCACCCAAGAAGTGCAATCAGAACCAAAACCCCATAGAAAATAAGTGTCCAAGATGTACTGTGCGGGAAATGCGGATCCAATATTCCAATATCTTCATGGGCGAGAGTAATTACGGTAAGCTTGACCCCCACCCAGGCAACGATGGCATAGGCTGTCGTCTCCAGAGAGGGGCGCTGCTCCAGCAATTTCACAAACCATGTAGCCGCAAACTTGATCAGAATTAATCCGGCAATGCCGCCAAGGACGATCACAATGAACTGTCCTCCGTCCATTCCTCCAAACTCCCCCAGTGGAGAGTCCGGCAGCCCCAAGGCGAGTGCTACCGCCGCGAGAATGGAGTCGATGGCAAAGGCCAGATCCGCAAAGGCGATCTTCCCGACAGTAGGCCAAAAACCTTTGCTGGCGGGTGGTTCTGCCGCTTCAGCATGCAGCGGCTCCGCATCTTTACTTTTGCGCGCTTTAATGATGTGTTTTAACCCGAGATATAAAAGATAAATTG
This sequence comes from Paenibacillus faecis, assembly GCF_008084145.1. GTDB lineage: Bacteria > Bacillota > Bacilli > Paenibacillales > Paenibacillaceae > Fontibacillus > Fontibacillus faecis. Next base: position 240,626 of record NZ_VSDO01000006.1, read on the forward strand.
CCCCTATCGCTTGTACTTGCCAAACATTGGCTATAAAGGAAATGGCAAAAAGAGCGGCGAACCTAAAAACAAACGCCATAAGGATTCCGTAATTTATCGCTCTTTTTCTTTGTTCAACCGATAAGTGTTTTGCAATAACCGCCAATACAAGCGCATTATCCGCCGACAACAAACCTTCCAACCCAATCAGAATAAGTAAAGCCCACACATATTGCAGCCAAAATGTGTCCAATCACCAGCGCTCCTTTCGTTCGCCTGCTCCCTTCGCCAACTATAGGCTTAAGGAAAAGATGTGTGATGCTCCTAATCGTCATTTATTATTTGATATTGCTCTTCGCATTATCACACAAAATTGAAAAAGGGTCCCCGGGGACACCAGAGACCGGAAAACGGTTATTTCATTCGGTATCGTACGTTTGATTTAATACGGGTCAGCTTTATGGCTTTGCTTGACTGCTTCCTCCGCCGCCTTGGTCGCCGCACGTGGCCCTTGGCCAAATTTCGATTGACCCGCTTCTCGACCGGGAACTTGGTGCTCTCTCTTCATTTCTTCAGTTATCTTAGCGATACCCTCCTTCACCCGACGACCATAATCTTCATCGGCTTGGGTAAAGTGATGGATCATCGCCTCCTGAATTCGTTGATCGCAAACCGCAAGGGCTTCCGATAAGTTTTTAATCAATTCATTACGTTCCCAATCTTCAAAACTGCGATAGGTATGACCGGCTTGGCCGTAGTTGTTGGGACGGTCGATCGGAGCGCTCATGACCGCCGCGTGATACATCGGTTGATGCGGTATCCGATCTTCTTTGCTCGCCTCTTGATATCCTCCCACCATGGAAGGCTCATAGTTGATATGCGGGTTTTCACCGGACTCCTTAGGGTCCCGAATATCCATTTGCCCGCGATGCTGGTTCGTGCGTACAGGTACTTTCGGCGCATTTACCGGCAGCTTCAGGTAGTTTGCGCCAATACGGTAACGCTGCGTATCGGAGTATGAGAAGGTGCGCCCCTGCAGCATTTTATCGTCCGAAAAATCCATCCCGTCGACAAGAACCCCCGTACCGAAAGCGGCTTGCTCAATCTCCGCGTGAAAATCGACAGGATTCCGGTTCAACACCATACGACCCACCGGCAACCAGGGGAACTTGTCCTCCGGCCACAGTTTGGTATCGTCAAGAGGATCAAAATCCAGCTCAGAATGGTAATCATCTTCCATTATCTGGACAAAAAGCTCCCATTCCGGATATTCTCCCCGCTCAATGGCCTCATATAAATCTTGCGTCGCATGCCCCACGTTCTTGGCTTGAATGCTTGCGGCCTCTTCTTGCGTTAAATTGCGAATTCCCTGTTTGGGCTCCCAGTGATACTTCACCAACACCGCGTCGCCCTTGTCATTTACCCATTTGTAGGTGTTAACGCCAGAACCTTGCATGTGCCGGTATGTTGCCGGGATCCCCCAAGGTGAGAAAAGAAAAGTGATCATATGCGTGGCTTCAGGCGTACGGGAAACGAAATCAAACATACGCTGGGGGTTGGGCACATTCGAAGCCGGATCCGCTTTAAACGCGTGAATCATATCCGGGAATTTCATCGCATCGCGAATAAAGAAAATCTTCAGATTGTTTCCAACGAGATCCCAGTTCCCGTCTTCCGTATACATTTTCACGGCAAACCCCCGTGGGTCCCGCGCGGTTTCCGGGGAGTCCTTCGCTCCTGCGACGGTGGAAAACCGGACCATGAGAGGCGTCCTCTTCCCTGCGCCCGAAAAAACTTTGGCACGCGTATATTTCTCGACCGGTTCATCCCCTACTTTTCCGTAAGTTTCGAAATATCCAAACGCCCCGGTTCCGCGGGCATGTACCACACGCTCGGGGATCTCCTCCCGATCAAAATGGGAGATTTTTTCTATGAAGTGGTAATTTTCAAGTGTGGCGGGACCGCGATTCCCGACAGTACGAATATTTTGGTTATCCGTCACGGGATGACCCTGCCGAGTTGTTAATGTTTCGCGTTTTACATCTTGCTCATTTGAAGAATTTCCTTCAGCCAATGTAAATTCCTCCCTATAAGGTGTTTTACCTATTTTGCCCAATAAGCAGCGTCATCATAAGTACACCATCGGCAGCGCTCCCGATCAAAAGAAACGCGACAACCGGGGAATGGCTGGTGCTCTTCTTTTTTACATTTTAAGTATATCAGTTAATAATGACCTTCACTTTGCCATTAACGAATGCGACGGTATCGAAATTGGCGTATACCCAGGTTTCGATGGTTTTGCCGTCCGCCTGAGTCGCACTTTTACCAGCGGGCTCTCCCCAGGAAAGGAGCACCTGCTCTTTCGTCATGCCTAGAGCGATATGCCCTGCTTTAATTTGGTTCCAGACGGAAGAGGACCATTGATACTTCTTATAGGGATCAAAATTAAAGAAGGCCGTTCTGTTACTGAGCAACTCCGCTACATGACCAGAGGTCATAGAGTAGCTTTTCAGCGTTTTGCCGGTTGCGGTTTTAAATACGATGACGAAACTTCCTGTATCATCGGGCAGAATATCCGTAACCGTTACTTTCATAATACGGTCCCACCCTTGGAAATAATTAACCCAATAGCTTTTCCCGACATAATTAGCCAAACTGCCCTGCATCGCTTTCTTGACCAAAGCGGCCGTTTCTGTCGATACAACCGTCATATTGGCAGACCCAATAAAGGGGATCGGTTTGCCGTTGTCATCAAAATCGAAAGTATGATAAAGTACTACCTTGCCGTTGTTATAGAGCAGTGCAGCGCGTCCATCATAAACGGCAATGGCCGTCACGGCTGACGGATCGGGTACCGTTCCGACCTTGTGGAACACGTACGCTTGGTATGAATCTTGAAAGTAAAGTTCCCCACTCGACGACAAAGCCGCAAAAAAACGATCTCCGTAACCGATATGCTCGATATTCTCGAGGCCTTTCATTTTGCCCTTGCTGGTCCAGACCGTTCCATCCTCTTTTAGCCAATAATAGCCCGCGACCTGCTTTAGTCCCGTTTGACCTTCCACCGCGCGTGGACTGAGGCCCATATCCCATTCGATCAGCTTACCGTCCCGGGTAACCCCCAAACCGGCATACCTGGAAGTCTCGGAAATCGAAGCGACATTACCGGGGGTCAGCACCTTCCCTTTTCCATCAATCATCAAAGTCCACATGCTGCCATCATCCATCAGAATGGCATTGTCGTATGCAATATCTTTGATTCGCTGCCCTCCTTCAGTTGCCGCATCGGCCATATCCGGTCCCCAGATGCTCTGCCCTAAAACCAGCATTAAGCCGATCGTCAGGATAACATGTAATGCTTTTCTCATCTTTTGTCCCTCTCTCAATTGAACTTTTCACGGCCTTATAGATTCCCCCAAAAATAGACATAATTCCTTCTCTGTCGGGTAAGGAAAATTGGTCGGATAAATGCCATCAACCCTAAGCCCGATTCGAAATCTGACGCTAAAGAAAAAAGCCGCGTTTCCGCGACTTTGCTAGGGTGTGATCGAATGCTTTTTTAATAAAATGGCTTTGCTAAACTTTGTTGTTGATATTCGATAGCGCATGTCACCTTGTTTTATTGGCGGCATAAGATTCTCTCTGCTTTAAAGCAGATTCCAACCGATGCGTTTCAAGATACTGTTGAAATGGACGTGACTTATTTCTTGTTCTCTGAAAAAGGTAGACGTAACATCACCGAACGCAAGCCAAGTAACGTGGAGGTAAAGCTAATTATCGTGGTATAAGCCACGATCAAGTGTGCGTACTGGTTACCAAACTTCGGATTTCTGCTTATTCTTGGTAAGCTAACTGGCAGTTATGTACTAAAAATTTGTTCGAGATGGTGTTCCAAGTGCTCAACATAGTCTTTTATAAGCCACTCTAACGTAACAAGTTTTTCTTCACCAATGTCGCATAAATACAGCAACTTGTCTTCAGGAATGTTTGCAATGACTTCAGCCACTTGCTTATTCAACATAACCCATAGAGCCAAAATATGATCAATACTTAGGTTTTGGTAGTTCATGAGTTCCACCCAATGATTCTGGGCGTATTTTAACACTGAGTAAGGTTGAGATTCATATTGAGAACGCACAAATCGTTGTAAATTAGTAAGTGCGGAGTCACACAGATGCCCTAATATTTCCTTTTTTGACCAACTGTTTGGTCGGGTTCGAATAGAAAAATCGAGTTCAGAATAAGTATGGATTCTGGATGGAACATCCGTAATCCTAAAATTAAGATGTTGTAAGATAGCTTCCATGGTATTTCCTCCAATTTGTTTTATAGATTGTACCAACACTGATTAAGCTTGCTTTCAGGTTCTTCACCGTTTTTTATATGGTTCTGTTTTTTAAAGCAGCTATTAAGTCATTTTCATTGACAATCCCGCCACGAGCCGTATTGATAAAAAGTGCGGTATTCTTCATCTTTTTGAATACTTCTTGATCAATCAGCTGTTTGGTTTGCGGATTCAGTGACGCATGTACAGTGACTACATCTGATGCACTTACAAGATTATCGAAATCCGTCATTTGAACATAGCTGTCAGGTTGTACACCGGCTTGTCTAGCATGAACCAGCACATTCATATCAAAAACCATGAAACTATCCAGGTAGGGTATGTTTTTATAATAAGACAACATCAGCGCCATCACATGCTCGGCCACTGCCTGCGCATTCACTCCTGCAGCATTGGCTGCCCAAATACCGAGTTGCGTGCATGCATCAATATCTACTTTATCATACCCTGCACCCGTTTGTAATTGGTGTAAAATGGCCTACTATAAGAATTTTCATGATGAAGCCACCTCCCATTTCTTTGCTCTTACTCCCAGAAATATTTCATCTCTTTATAGCCGATATCCCACACTTTTTCATTTCCCTCCACGGTGATCTTAAGCTCGTCCGCCTGTTCGAAAAACCATTCGAAACGATTCGGCGCATGGCCTTGAATATCTGCGGAATTGGACAGGATTTGCTGACCGTCTACCACGACGCTTATACTTCCTTTAAAATTGCCTTGATCGGGAATTCCGTACTGCATAGAAAAATAAAGCTCCTTATTCTTCAACTTATAGGTGTAGGTTTTCGCTTCTTCTCCTTCGGCGCTGTATACATTGAATTGAGGCGTAATCTCTTGACCGCCTATTTTAAAATGATAGGGTTTTGTGTTCTTCGCCGCATGACCGAGGCTATCGTCCAATTCGCTCAACGCCACAAACGGACCTTCTTGTTTGGTGAGAACCGAATCGATGGCGCTGCCGATTCCCCACACTCCGATCAGGAGGATGACGGTGGAAAGGCCTGTCACGGCAATTTTCCGCCACATGCCGGTTGCGCGTCTTCCCAATGCGTAAGCTCCGAACCCGATCGCCGCGCCGGATGAATTTTGCAAGACATCGTTAATATCGAAGCTGCCGAGCAAAGTAAACGCCTGTATGGTTTCGATGACGAGAATCGACAGGATAAACCCGGCAAGGAATCGAACGAATCTAATCGGATAGAGCAAGGGAACCAGGATGCCGAAAGGGATGAATGCTGCGGTATTTCCAATACTTACAAGATCCATCAGGGTAGGGTGTAGGAGATCTGACGGATTCGGCAGCTTTAAGAAATTTTCGGGCAAAAAAATAAAAGTGTAGCTCGTCGCTTCGGAACTTGCCCGGTCGAACGCGAAAAACATACAATAAAGAACAAAACAGGTATAGAGTAGAGTTGCGGCTAAAATCGCCTTGCGTTGTTTCAACAAAATCAGCTCCTATTTTTTTCCCACTCAGCTTCCTATAATCCGTCCAAAATAAGACACGGCCCATATCACTGCATAAAGTAACATAATCATCCAAGTCGCAAAGCTGATCCCTCGAATAAGTTTTTCATGCTTTGTTTTGTTATCTCTATCTTCCATAAGACGTCAAGACTCCATTCATTATTAGCTTCGTTTTTTCTATAATATCCCTTCCCTGGGTATTCGTCTATCTTACAGAAGAAAGCCAACCGGTATTGGGTATACTGGTTGGCTTTTGTTTAGCTTCTTACTGGCTATTTACTACTCGTCCTCGGCAGCGATCTCCACGGTAACGTTCTTATGCACTCGCAGGTTCCGGGAGGCCGATTCGATATCGGGCGCAGCCCAGCTCGCTGGATGGACATCGGACCATCCGGACTCGCCGATCTCTTGGCGATCCAACAGCGGGCGCCCGAAGAGCCGGTTCAGTACAGCGATGGCTTCCGCGCGCGACATCGTCTGGTTCGGACGGAATGAACCATCCTCGTATCCGAGCATGTACCCCGCCTCACGTACCGCGTAAATGGCGCCGGCCGCCCAATGACCTTGGGTATCGGTAAACGCCGCGTTTGTATTTGCAAGTTCAAGCCCTTGCAGTCTGGACGCAATGACCGCCATTTCCGCGCGGGTTACTCCAGCCTCCGGGCGGAACCGCCCCTCCAGATCGCCGGAAAGAATGCCCGCCCCGGTCAGTTGGAGAACCGCTTTCGCGGCCCAATGCGACGCCGCCAGATCGGAGTACGGATTTACGGCGCCTTCGCTGAATTCCGTTTGGACGGCGATCAACCTGGCCATCTCGGCGCGCGTCACGGATTCGGTAGGGTGGAATTTCCCGTCCGGATAACCGGAGATATACCGTAAATAAGTTTTGTAGTCCGCTTCCGTAGAAATAATCGTGAATGTGCTAAATTTCCGGACGTCGATTTCAATGCCGATCGGATGCCCTGTTTCATCGTAAACCGGCTGTCCGAACTCGAGCTCTTTCTCCCCGTCGCTGTGATCGATGAACACCGCCAAACCGTTTAAGAAGTTCTTACGATCCTGGGCATCCTCGGGAAGATCAATACCTGTCAGCGGAAACATGACTTTCGTGGCCCGATTTGTGTAATTCGTTTCGATCGTCATCGGTTGACCGACGGCACGCGCGTTCCGGCCCCTGGCGTACTCCCGGAACTCCTGTGCCGACTCTACCCGATCTTGAACCGTTTCGGTTTCGGACGTTTTACGAATCGGGACGACCCGGAAATAAAGGTCTTTTCCATCATCGTTCAGTTGGCCTAACGTATCTAAAGGCAAACTGATCTTGGCACCGCCCGCCTCGATGGCTAGCCCCAATCTCCCTTCTTTAAGCTTCAAAAGAGCTTCCTTGGAAATGCTGACATTGACTTCATCGGCAGGCTGGCCGGGAATGTCGTCGACGACGATTCTTGCCGTGCCGGCGCCGGAGGCTGCGGCTTTTGCCACGATTTCGTCAGCCTTTGATTTTCCGAATGTCACCGAGTCTACAGCAACCCCGTTCTTCAGGGTACGGGTAATTTCGACCCGCGCAACATTCTCTTCACTCTCCCCTGCTACTACCTTGGCCTGACGGATTACCGGAGAGGGACTTGCCGGAGTAAGTTCATCCGGGGGATTGGAATTTGAGTTCGAATTTGAGTTCGAATTTGAGTTCGAATCCGAGGACGGATTCGAACCGGAACCGGAATCAGGCCTTGGTCCCGGCGTCGGAACCGGATCCGGTTTCGTGTCTGGAATCGGCTCCGGCTTGTTTGGCATGGCCGCTCGCGTAATATCCACGTCATACATTTTAATAGCTCCGCCTGGGGCTGTGACGATGATGGTCACATAATTAACGCCGTCGGCCAGGGACAAGTTTCTCGAAGTTCCCGCCAGTCCGTTAATCGTTACCGTTGCCGCCGGATCTTCCAGGTAGGCCGAAACAGTGATGGAGCTTGTTTCACCTGGAACTTCCGCGGAGTAAGACGTTACGCCGGGTTCGAACAAAGGGGTCAGGGCTGCGGAACCGATCGACAAATCCACCAACTCGTCGGAAATGACCTGGACCGTCCTGGTGGCTTCTGGGGCTGCATTTCCGCTGTCATCCTTTAAGTTGTATCGTAGAATATAAGATCCTATTACGCCGGAGTAAACATCCCCCGTTACGGTAACCCGATCCGTCAAATCACCGTCGACTTCGTCTTCAGCGGAATAGCCGGGTTCTACATATGGCTCACCCTTCAACAGATACATTAACGATTCACCGGCTAAGGTAATAAAAGGCTGATCTTCATCCAATATATAAAAACTGGCTTCCGCCGTATACGTTTTCGGATCGTCATTTTCGCCGGTTCGGCCGTTATCGCTGACCGTATAATTGAATTTGGCCAGGCCGGAGAACCGGTCCGACGGTCTGAACTCGACGCGGCCGTTGGCCAGTTCGACCGATCCTCCTTCCACCGCTTGAACGTCGGTAATCGTCAAGGACTGCCACTGCGTTTCATCAAGCGGGCCTGCCTCATCGTTAGCCGTAAGTTCGTTAAAGGTGAAATTGACTTGCTCGGTCCCTTTCTTGACCTTGCCTAATCGGTCGTCTTTTGCCACCGGCGCGTCATTGACTTCGGTTACATGGACGACCGCTTCCGCTGCATCGCTCAGCAATGCCCCGTTCCCATCCGCCGCCGCCTGGACCATGAAGCCGAATCCCGAGCTTCCATGGGCGTTTTCATTAGGCATAAACTTCAAGCCGTCGGCACCTTCCGAAACCGAGATGAACCCCCCGTCTTGGATCGGTGTTGAACCGTTATGCTGAAACAGCCTACCCCCGGTGATCCCGCTGATTTTGAAATGCGTTGCCGGCGATCCGCCGCCATTCGTCGGAATCATCACGAGACCGGTTGAATTCATGGTATCCTCTGCCGTCTCTGCCCCGGTAACTTGCGGACGATCGGTGAGCGGAGCTACGGTGATGAACGTAAGGGCCTGGCTTTCCAACCCGCCGTCATCCGCTACCCGATAACGGAACGAGGCAATATCCCGAAAACCCGGTTCAGGCGTGAACACCACATTGCCCGAGTCATCAAGACGCACATCTCCGCCGCGAACCTTTTCCACCGAAGTAATCCGCAGCGTTTGTCCAAACTCATTATCCGCTCCTTTGCTGTCGTTTTTGAGCAGTTCGGACGCAAGGATCGTATAGTCGCCCGAATTTTCCGGCACCGCTTCCAGATGATCGTCATCGACCGCCACCGGAGCGTCGTTAACGGCATGAACTATAATCGTCACCATCGCGGGGGCGCTCAGCCCCCTGCCGTCTTGATCGATCGCGGCCTGTACCTGAAACGAAAAAACATCTCCGGCCGGACTGTTGGCGTTAGGGTTTGGCGAAAACTTCAATCCGAGCGAACCTTCGCTCATGGCTACGTAACTGTTCGCCGGAATCGGGGTAGTTCCGTCATTTTTGTACAACGTGCCTCCCTGAATATCGGTGATCTTCAAATACTGAATATCCACTCCGTCAAAAGCGTTTCGTCCAATCTGCAAGCCTTCGGAGGTTTGCGTGTCTTCCTCCGTGACGCCATCAGTTACGACGGGGACGTCCGCCATCGAGCGGATCGTGAACGAAACGGTTCCTTCCGTCTCTTCCGGCGACACCTCACCATGGGTCGTCCCGTTATCCGTCAATTTATATTTGAAGCTCGCCGCACCGTTATAGTTCGGCTTTGGCGTAAAGACCAGGTCGCCGTTATCCAACCTTACGGTTCCGCTCTCCGAATCGTTAACCGGCGTAATCGTCAAGGTCTGGTCGTTCTCGTTTATGGCGCCGGCGGAGTCGTTTTGCAGCAAATGAGAAATCGGGATACGCACGGGATCGGCGTCTTCGTCAATATCGTCCCACGTATCGTTGAGGGCGACGGGAGGATCGTTGACTTCGGTTACCGTAATTTGAGCGTGCACCTTTTCGCTTAATTTTTTGCCATCTGTCTCCGGAGCAGCTTGCACAGAAAACCCGAATCCGGAAGTGCCATGCGCATTCGGACTCGGCGTGAATTTCAACCCTGCAAGGCCTTCGGACACCGTAATGAAGGAACCTTCGGGGATCGGGGTTGTTCCATTGGTTTTAAACAAGGTTCCCCCGGCGATTTCGGAAATTTTATAGTAGTTGGTTGGCGCTCCGATCACTGAGTTTGCCGTAATGACAAGACCGTTTTGGGTCTGCTGGTCTTCGGCCGTCGCGGCGTTGGTCACGCTTGGGGTGTCGGCGACAGCTTCGATCTGGAAGGTGACTATAGCTTCATTTTCACTGGTCTTCGGGTCGGGATTTCCCCCGGTTAATCCGTTATCTTGAACCTTATAAGTAAAAGAGGTCGGTCCTGCGTAATTGTGCGCGGGCGTGAAAATAACGCTATTTCCGTCTTGGGAGATCTTTGCCGTGCCGACACTCGGGTCAGCGGAGACCGAAGCGATCCGCAGCGTATCGTTCTCGTTCACCGCGCCCGAATCGTCATTCGCGAGCAATTCCGGGGCGGAGATCATGTAATCGCCCGAATTTTGTTCGATCGACGGAAGCGCGTCGTCATGCGCGATCGGGGCGTCGTTTACCGCGGCGACAGTAATGCGCGCCTCAGCCGTGCCGCTCAAACCTTTACCGGCGGCGTCCTGCGCCGCTTGCATCAGGAAAGAGAAGGTTCCATCGACGCTGTTGGCGTTTGGATTCGGAACGAATTTCAACCCGGCCGAACCTTCCGCCGAAGTGATGAATTCTCCATCGTGGATGGCGACCGTATCATTAAAGCGGTACAATTTACCTCCCGTAATGCTTGTGATCTTGAAGTGCGTCACATCCGAGGTATCTCCCGGAACCTTGGCAACGACGAGCCCTTCGGCCACAGCATCTTCCTGAACGGTCCCGTAGATCGCGCCTGGCGGTTGGGAAGGCGTAACGGGCGGAGCCGCATCTTCCGTTACCAACACAAGCTCCGGTTGATCGAAGGGGGCATCATCGGAATTATAGAATATTTCCAGATAGTCCATGTTTCCGCCAAATGTCTCATTCGCAAGCAAGGCAAAAGAAACGATCCCGTCCGTTTGCCGCGATACAAAATCGGTGACATCATATTCAAGCCAACCCGGCCGTAGATCGCCCCCCGTTTTCGTTTCCAACGCTTGGTCCGTATCATTCAGGGGAAAGGAATCCCCCCAGGTATCGAACGTGGATCCATAGAGCGTCAAAAAAGGAATCAGTTCAGCATCACTTTTTTCAATAGCTTCGACTTTAATGCGCAGTTTAGCCGAGGTAACCGACTGCCCGGTGAGATCGGGCAGCTGGAACTGGAGTGCCGACCGATAATACGCTATTACGGCATCCGCCGATTTTCCCACAAGGTTCTGCTCTATATCCATGATAACGTTGGGCGGCTTTCCCCAAGTTCCGTCCTGCAGCAATGTCGGCTGCATCGGGCTTGCCTTGGCCTGCCCATAGAAAGCATGTTGCGGAGTCAAAGCGATAAGCGATGATACCGCGAGGATGGCGATCTTTTTTTTCATCTAAAAAACTCCCCCAAAAACTCAAAATGTTGAGCAAAGACCGCACAGTGTTCTGCTATTTCGTAACGGTATGTGAGAATCATTGTATAGAAACATTCGACAAAAGTCGACATATTTTTACCACTCCGACCTGGTTTCACCAGCATCTATTTTGCCGACGCAGAAAATAAAAAAAGCGCCATTGGCGCTATGAAAATTTCATTTTCTGACAGAACCTAACCCAACTTATGTTGGAGTATAACCGCCAGTTCTTCTACGCTCTCCCAAACCATGGGACGAATCTCTTCGATTCCGGGAAGTTGTATATGGGCCCCACTGCTGTGCACCGTCCAAATGATCGGGATATTCAAACCGAACGCATAACCGGCCGCAAAATAAACTTCGGAAGATTGCCCCGTTAAATCGGCGATCATCAGTTTACTCTCCGAGATTCTTTCCAAAGAGAATTCCTCTTCCCCGTTTCTCGCACCCGAAAGCGTAACAACGCGAGGCAGGTAGCCGTACTTCTCGATTTTTGGCAGCAGTCCGCCGAGCCACTCCGATCGCAGCTCTTCCTGATCAGGAAGGAGCACGGAGCACGGGGTCCGTTTTTTTCCTCCGCCGATAGCGGCTGCTTCGCTCCATCCCTTTTCGGTAAGCTGAAAACTGATTCCCTCTCGGACGAGCAGATGCTCGTTCCTCAACGTATCGATAATGTACACCAGTTCTTGTAGATTGGGAGAATACGTCAGGTTATAGTTGCTGGAGAGCGGATGAATGACGACCGATTCCCCCGGATTGCCGGCGTGTCTGTATAAGTACTGAAGTAAACGATGTCCTTTGTCCTCAAGGGTCAGGGGAATTTCAGGCGAGTTTGCGATGGATTCCAAATCGTTGACGGTTAGCGTAACCTTATCATCAGAGTCCGTCCGCTCCCGGATATAAGCGGATATTAAATGAAACATCTCTCTCTTCTTTTGGTGCGTGAACGACTGGATAGCTTCATAGCTGTCTGACCGCAGGCTGTAGTATCCGCCGGGAGAACAGGAGCAGCCTATATATCTGTCATAATTGCTTTCCGATTTAGTAGGGACAATCTCATCGCAAAATAAACAGCGTTTTTTCATCATGTTAGCGTATCACCTCTTCATGGTTTGCTCCCCCTCCTACCTTACCAAGATTTTTTCGAAAAATAGACAAGAAAAATTTCCCTGAACCCAGTCAATAGGGAACCCAAGTCGTGTGCATCAAGCCGCTTTTCCCTTTCTTTCCGTAAGGAAATACACCAAGGCCAGGACGGGAAAAAGAACGCCAAGCCACATCGCCGCTTTCCATCCGCCCGTCGCGTAAGCCCATCCCCCGACTGCGGAGCCTATGGCCCCACCGGCAAAAAAGATCGCCATATACAAACCGTTCAGCCGGCTTCGCACCTCAGCTCCCAAAGCGAAGATCGCCCGCTGCCCCAATACCAGGTTGGCGGAAACGCCCATATCCAGCAAAATAGCGGCAAGCACCAGGACAACGACGGAGAGCAACGAACCTCCGGCAAACACAATCGGCAAAATGCCGGAAAGAATCACCAGCGCGATGGATATAACGGTCGCCGGACGGATCAGGCCCCGATCGGCAAAGCGGCCCGCTATAGGCGCGGCTGCCGCTCCGGATACCCCCGCCAAAGCGAACAAGGCGACACCGGTGGACGAAAAATGGAACAACGGACTCGTCAAAACGAGGGGAACGGTCGTCCAAAACAGACTGAACATGGCGAACAGGCAGGCGTGATAAAGGGCCCGGCGCCGTAAAATCGGCGTCGTCTTCAACAGCTGCAGCATGGATGAGAGGATTTCCGGGTAGTTGAGCGTGATTTGCGGCCGTCTTGCCGGAAGCAATTTGGCCAAAACAAGAGCCAGCACCAGAAGCAGAACAGAAGAAAGAATAAAGATCGCACTCCAGCCGAAGTAATTTTCCACCAAACTCGAAACCGGACGGGCCAGCATAATGCCGAGTAACAAACCGCTCATTACGTTGCCGACATTGCGTCCTCTTGTCTCATCGGGGGACAGATGGGCCGCATAGGGAACCAGAACCTGAGCCGCTACGGACCCAACACCTATAAACAACGAGGCGGCAAGAAACCATGCCGCGCTCCGGACCTCGGCAGCGACGATCAATACACCGGCCGTGAGAATCAACAGCGTCACCACCAGCTTGCGATTCTCCAGCAAATCTCCCAAGGGGACGATAAATAATAAGCCGATTCCGTAGCCGATTTGGGTGAGTGTGACGATTAAACCGGCAGCTCCCGAAGACAAACCAACCGCCGCACTGATCGATTCCACCAGCGGCTGGGTATAGTACAGATTTGCCGCGATGAGACCGCACGCCACAGCAAGAATCAGCATGATCCCAGACGAAACGGCACTTTCCACTTTTTTCTTCACGATGGTAGTCATCCAAAAACATCTCCTTTAATGGGATACTTCTTCCTAATATCGGAACGATCGTTCCGTTTTGGATACACTCGACCTGCCTTCTTCGCTTCGAACAGAAGGTTTTTTTGGAACGATTGTTCCATTTTGTTTAAAAAAAATATTACAGCATCTCTAAGACCGCATTCATCATGGCGCGGACTTTTTGAATATCGCCTTGGCTCCTGGCGATCACATTGATGCCGTGGTTCAGATTCAGCAGCAGGTAAGAGAACATTTTAATATCTTTATCCGGAGCGATTTCCCCCGTCTCTTGCCCTTTCTTCAACTTCTCATAGAACAGCCGTTCCAACTCCGTAAATCTTTCGCGAATCGCCTCCCGCAACGGCTCATCTACCTCATCCAGACCGATCGATGCATTCGTGATCAGACATCCTTTAGGGAAAGCTTCGCCATGCGCGGCAAAAGCGTTCGTGATATGTACCTCAAAATACTGGCGGATGCCCTCGATAGCGGTAGGAGCTTGGATCAGCAGATCGCGTTTTTTTTGCGACATTTTCTTGTAATATTGAATAGCTTCTAAATAAAGCGTCTGTTTATCCTGAAATGTTTCATACAAACTGGATCTGCTTAACCCCATGGAATCCAACAAATCCGGTATGCTGGTCGCCGCATATCCCTTTTCCCAAAAAACGACCATCGCTTGACGTAGCACGTGCTCCCGGTCAAACTCTTTGGTCCGTCCCATACTACCTCCTCCTTTCGAGTTCAAGTATAATCCAACTGGAATGAATAGTCCAGTATTTTTTTCATTTCCGTTACAGGCGGGTAAAGGCAACTTAAGCCCCCTTTTTCTACCATTTTAAAAAAAAGGAATTGCCGGTTGTATCCTTGTCCCTATTATTGCCTATATAAGTGAAAGCATGTTGATCCTCATTTTGAAAGGAGTAGAAATATGAAGAAGATCTTATACGTACCGTTAGATGACCGGCCGGTCAATTTGGATGATGTCATTCGGCAAGGGCAATCCGCAGGGCTGCAGCTCATTACGCCAAGAAGGTCCGATATCCGGAATCGGCTTGATTCCGTAGCGGACACTTGTGACGATCAGCTTCTCGGCACATCATCACCTCGCTTCGGCCGCACGGCTAATATCCGTGAATTTATCTTGGAACACGCCGCATCGGTCGACGGCTTTATCATTTCCATCGATATGCTTGTTTATGGCGGGCTTATCGGCAGCAGGCGTCTGCGGACGAGAGGAGGCGGCATGTACCCGGAATATGATGCCGATGCGACTCATCTGCTCGATGTGATTCGGAAGGTGAAGCGGCAATACCCTCGCAAGCCGGTTTATGTGCTGGATACGATCATGCGGCTGGCCACAAACACGTTTGTCGAGAATCTAAATTTTGACGCCTATACGGAAGCCCGGAACCATATGGGTCAGCCTAGGCAGCCGTTCACTGAATTCAACGAGATTATAAATGGATACGACCTATCGATTGACGGCACTCCTTACGGGGACACTATCTATTTTAATAAGAATCACTACTACCATGCGCGCCAACATAAATTTAAAACTAACCTGTACGTTTTGGACCAGCTTGTCAAGCCCGGATATATTGATTTTCTGGCCGTTGGTGTGGACGATGCGAAGACGGAAGGAGTTCAGATCAATGAAATCCGTTTCGTGGAAAATTATATTAACCAGGCTTTAGGCGGCAGCGGCGCGCAAAATCCGGACCGAGCGATTATCCTGCCGGATGCGGACGGTTTGGGACATTCCCTCTTGGCCCGCATGGCGAACCAGTTGCATAGGGAAGGTGCCAAAACGAAGGTCAGCATTCAATATTACGGTCCTCATGGTTCCACAATCATTAATCCGTATGAATACATGAATTTGCATGAAAACCTTCTGCGGCATATCGATATCATCGGCGGTCAGTTTGTTTCGGAAGATCCGGATATGGAGGTGATCGCCGTCACCGCAGCGGACCGGGCTTCCGAAGCCGCTAACAGAGTAGCAAGCAACGGAAGCGATCATCAGGCTACCGTGGTGGTTGATTTTGTAGGAGGGGGAGCCTCCGATTCCGCTGTAACGGAAGCGTTGTTGGCAAGTTCCTGCACCGGGCGTATCCTGGGTTACAGCGCGTGGAACACCGCGGGGAATAAAATCGGAATTTCCCTCGGCATGGGACAAGCCCGCTATGCGTTTCTGGTTACGGAGAAGCATCCCGCCGCGCTTGGCAAGGCGGTTAATGCCCACGGTTCCCTCCTGTTCAAGCGTTTTCTGAAAGACTACTATTATAAAACGATGGCCATAGCCGAAGTCCGGAATTATTCAAGAAGCCACATGAAATATACGAACCTGCCGCAAAGTGTAGCCGATCAAAATATGCTCATTTTCAATACGCCGTCCGATTTTCAACATTTGACCGAACTGCTTCAGGATCAGATGCAAACCTATATGGACCTGCTTCGTGCCAAACCCGCTTTTCTGAGGGGTGACACGTCCAAAGCGTATAATGTTCGGCAAATTCAAGGTTCTAACTGGTCGTTGGCGGAATACAGGAGAGCCGAACTGGATCGTGACAATCCGCAGTATATTTGGGGACGCGCCTTTGAAATAACGCTTAATCCAACGGTTGTTCTTCACTGATCAAACCATAAAAAGGCTGAACAGCGACCTGATCCCGGATCAAACCGAAGACTCCGGGATCGGCCGCTGTTCTTTCGTTTAAGGCCTCGTGCTTTTTAGGTCGGCGTAACGAGGGCTTTTTGTTTTGTGTAACGGTTTTCGGGCACCGGCAATCCCAAATTGCCGCGCAATGTATCACTCTCGTACTCGGTCCGGTATAACCCTCTTTCCTGCAGAATCGGCACCACGTACTCCACGAAGTCCTCAAGCCCTCTCGGTACGCCCGCGGAAATCATAAAGCCGTCCGCGGCGTCCCCTTCAAACCATTGCTGAATTCGGTCGGCCACCTGCTCCGGCGTCCCGATGAAATCGCCGCGCGGAGTCGCCGCCTGCAGCGCCACTTCCCGAAGGGTAAGCCCTTTCTCCCTGGCATCCTTCTTGATTTTATCCGTGCCGCTCCGGAAGCTGTTCTTTCCGAGATCGCCCAGGTCGGGGAACGGCTCATCCAGCGGATATTGCGAGAAGTCGTGATGCTCGAAGAAGCGGCCAAGATAATCGAGCGCATTCTCGATCGTCACAAGGCTCGCCACTTCCCGGTATTTCAGCTCCGCCTCCTCCGGGGTGCGCCCGATAATCGGACTGATCCCCGGAAAGATCAGCACTTCGTCCGGCCGGCGTCCGTACGAGACCGCGCGGGACTTCACGTCCTTATAAAAAGCTGCGGCATCCTCCAAGCGTTCATGACCGGTGAAGACGGCATCGGCTTCCTTCGAGGCGTAATTCTTCCCGACTTCGGACGCTCCCGCCTGGAAAATGACCGGCTGCCCCTGCTTCGAACGGGCGATATTAAGCGGCCCCTTCACCGTGAAGAACTCTCCCTCATGATTCAGCGTGTGCAACTTGGCGGGATCGAAGAACACTCCCGTCTCCTTGTTTCGCACGAAAGCGTCGTCCTCCCACGAATCCCAGAGGCCGCGGGTGACCTCCAAAAATTCCGTAGCGATCCGGTACCGTTTGTCATGCTCGGGATGTTCCGTCTTTCCGTTCCTGCCGTAGTTTAACGCTGAGCCTTCGAGCGGAGAAGTCACCACGTTCCATCCGGCGCGGCCGCCGCTGAGTTGATCCAGGGACGCGAACTGGCGCGCCACGGTAAAAGGGTCGCTGTACGAAGTGGAAAGCGTGCCGACGAGTCCGATATGCCGGCTGACCGACGCCAAGGCGCTCAAGAGGGTGATGGGCTCGAACCGATTCAGGAAATGGGGAATGGATTTCTCGGTAATATATAGGCCATCGGCAATAAAAATCAGATCAAACTTCCCCTCCTCGGCCTTTCGTATCCAGTTCTTGTAGAGCCCGAAATTTACGCTGGCGTCAGGCTGTGCATCGGGATGCCGCCACATCGACGTTCCTCCTCCCACACCGTGAAGAAGCGCGCCTAGCTTCAATTGCTTCTGCTTTGCCATATTTCCCATTCCTCCCTTATGAATGATGCTACGGACTTCGGCGCTTCGCTTTCGTCCTGCGTCTTGCGGCCCCTAAGCGCACTGTCCCGCGCAGCTCAAACCGGCGCGGCCGCCTGCTTGATGCGCTCGATCTGGCCCAGATGGTTCTCCACATGCCGGATGAATCCACGGACGATATCCGCCACACTGACGATCTCCCCCTTCGCGTTGACGGCGGTTTGGTCGAAATCCGCTCGCTTCAGCCGCCTTAGAAGCTGCGCATTATAATGCAGCAGGGCCGTGAACGTCTCCAAAATATCGGACACGGCGCCTTCGTTGGCATATTGCCCGCTGATCCAAGCGTCTTGGTTGAATAAGGGCAGCCGCTCCTCCGTTCCCGCCAAAATATCGCGAAGGCGAAACGAGGTGATTATACTGTGATCAACCAGATGGGCTAACACTTCCTGCACGCTCCACACCTTCGGCGCCTGCTTCCACTGCAGCTGTTCCGCGCTTAGTCCTTCAATGGCGTCTAGCAGCCGCTGACGGGTATTTAAAAAGGTTTCGATGAAATCGCCGCTCATACCCTCTCCTCCATTCGACTTACTTTCCATGTCTCAAGCGCCTTTTCCGCCAGTTTCGTAAAAAAATCCACGCTGACCGGAACGGCCTTCTCATCCAGATCGAATGCCGGATGATGCCATTCGTGGGGGCCTGCGGTCCCCATGAACACGAACAGGCCGGGTATTTCCCGTTGATATACGGCAAAATCTTCGCCGGCGGGCGACGGCGCGGGAACCACCGCCTCGTAGCCAAGTTCGGCTGCCGTTTCCCGGCCGATCTCGGCCAGGGCGGCGTCATTGATTACGGGAGGCGGGCCCCCGATCCAGCGGACGGCCGCCGTTGTATCGAAGGCGGCGGCGACGCCCGCTACAACCCGGCTGAATCGTTCCAGCACCCGTCGCCTTACGTTCTCGTCAAAGGTGCGGATCGTCCCTTCCAGCACCGCTCTGTCCGGGATGACGTTCCAGGTCGTCCCGCCATGCAGCTTCGTCACGCTGACGACCACGCTCTCCAGAGGACTCACACTCCGGCTGACGATCGACTGCAGCGCCGTCACGATGTGGGACGCCGTCACGATCGGGTCCAGCCCCGCCTCGGGAACGGCGGCATGCGAGCCTCGGCCGGCCACCTCCACGATGAATCCGTCGGCCGCCGCCATCAGCGGGCCTTCTTTGATGCCGATCGTGCCGACAGGCAGGTCCGGCTTATTGTGCATCCCGAATATCGCCCGGACCCCCTCCAGCGCCCCGCTGTCGATAACCTGACGGGCGCCCTTGGCCTTCTCTTCGGCCGGCTGGAAGATCAGGCGGACCGTCCCCGGAAGGTCGTGTTCCCTCTCTTTTAGAGCATGGGCCGTGCCGATCAGCGCCGCGGTATGAAAATCGTGCCCGCAAGCATGCATCCGGCCCGGTATCTCCGAAGCGAAAGGCAATCCGGTCTCCTCCTGGACGGGAAGCGCGTCGATGTCCGCGCGCAGGGCGATGACCGGCCCCTCCCGATACCCGCCCACTTCGGCGACAACGCCGGTCGCTAGCGGAACGTCCAGGATGCGAATGCCGGCTTCCCCCAGCCATTCCCGGATGCGGCGAGTCGTCTCGAACTCCTCGCCCGACAGCTCCGGGTAACGGTGGAGCCGGCGCCGGATTTCAATGAAGCGGTCGGCTTTGGCTTCGCCGATTGTTGTTGGATATGGCATAAGACTCACCTGCCTCCTTGTCGTCGCTCTTATTCGTTTATGCCTCCTCCGGCAACGGTTTGAAAGGCCGCCGTGGAGCTTTCCGCCACCGCGGCATACAGCAGTTCGAACGAGCGAACCCGTTTGTCGAAAGACTCGATAGGACTCGTCACGATGAATTCGTCGATGCCGGATGCCCGCTGCAGCTCCAGGAGCTTGGCGCGGACGGTCTCCTTCGTCCCTTTCGTCACCGCGGGCTCCAGCTCTTCGATCGAATACGGCTCGCCGGATTGCCGCCCGAATTCCTCCGCTTGCTTCAACGTTCCGAGCGTCAGCGACCTGCCGCCGGCCAGATGGATCCGGACAAGCGTCCGCGCCGCGGCCAGCCTCTCCGCCTCCGCCTCGGTATCGGCCACGACGACCGAGAGCGCCAGCAAGACCTGCGGTTCCGTCCCGTGGGAGCCGTTAAAACCCCGGCGATAGCTCCGAATCGCCTCCAGCGCCGCGCCCTCGTCCCCATTGATGAAGAGGGAAAAGACATAAGGGAGGCCGAGCTCGGCCGCAATCTCGGCGCTGGCGGTGCTTGCGCCGAGGACATACAGCTCCGGCGCCGTCTCCGGCAGCGGAGCGGCACGCAGTCCGGCGAGCGGATGATCTTCGTCCAGCTTGTTGTGGACGAAATTCCGGAGCTCGACGATTTTCTCCGTCAGCGACGCCGGGTCTGGCCCGCCGCGCTGGAGCGCCCGCGTACTGCGGGGCAAGCCTCCCGGCGCGCGGCCGATGCCGAGATCCACGCGGCCGGGGGCGAGCGACGCCAGGACGTTAAAGTTTTCGGCCACTTTGTACGGGCTGTAATGCTGGAGCATAACGCCGCCCGAGCCGACGCGGATGCGCTTGGTCTCCGCCAGCAGATAGGCGATGAGCACTTCCGGCGAAGAACCGGCCACTTGGTCCGAATCATGATGCTCGGATACCCAGAATCGCCGGAATCCGAGCTCTTCGGCCTTGCGGGCCAGCGCCACGGTATGCGCGAACGCTTCCTCCGCCGTTTCTCCCGGATAGATCGGACTTTGGTCCAGCACGCTAATCGTTAATCCCATGTCTTTCGCCTCCTAAATACTATAATTCGGCACCGGCGCGATCCGCTTAAGGAATTGCCGGGTCCGTTCTTCCCGGGGATTCTGGAACAGCTCCGCAGGCGTTCCCTCCTCCACAATGACGCCGCCGTCCATAAACACGACGCGGTTGGCCACGTCCCTGGCGAATCCCATTTCATGGGTCACTACGATCATGGTGATGCCCTCCTTGGCGATTCGGCGAATCACTTCAAGCACTTCCCCCACCAGTTCGGGATCGAGCGCCGAGGTCGGCTCGTCGAACAGGATGACTTCCGGCTCGAGGGCCAGCGCTCTGGCAATCCCCACCCGCTGCTGCTGCCCGCCCGAGAGCTGGCTCGGATAAGCGTCCAGCTTGCCGGCAAGCCCCACCTTTTCCAGCAGGGCCGCGCTCTTCTCCCTCGCCTTGGCCTTCGGCCATTTTTGGACGACAATCAACCCTTCCATCACATTTTCCAGCGCCGTCTTATGCCGGAACAGATTATACTGCTGGAAGACCATGGCCGATCGCTGCCGAAGCTCGTGGATCTCTTTCTTGGAAGCGCGCCTGCAGCGAAGCGAGAAGCTGCCGATTGCTATTTCCCCGCCGCTTGGCTGCTCAAGATAGTTCATGCACCGCAGCAGCGTCGTTTTGCCGGAACCGCTTGGTCCGAGAATCACGACCACTTCGCCCGTGTTCACCGTCAAGTCGATTGACTTCAGCACCTGTTGCCTGCCGAACGATTTGGATAGATTCGTCAGCTTGATCATGTGATACCTCCCCTGTTATACAATGTGATACGCTTTTCGATGACAGCGCTCAGCCGTTCGAGGAGGAGGGTTAATCCCCAGAAAATCCCCGCTGCGGCCAGATAGGATTCGAAAAATTTCCAATTGGTCGAAGCAACGATCTGCGCCTTTGCGTTGATGTCCACCACGGACACCGTAAAAGCGAGCGAGGAGCCGTGCAGCATGCCGATGACCGAGTTGGACAGGTTCGGCAAGCTTGCCGCCAGTGCCTGGGGGAGGATAATCCGTTTTAAGGCTTGCGGCGTGGTCATACCGACGGAATACGCCGCTTCGAATTGCCCCCGGTCCACCGCCAGCAGGCCCGAGCGAATGACCTCCGACATATAGGCTCTGCCGTAATCGAAAAGGAAACGAAGGCAAAACCGATCATCGGAATCGCGGCCGGATCAAACTTCCATCCCATCCCGGCTGCCAGTACCTCCAGCAGCATCGGAAGTCCAAAGTAGATCAGCAGCAAATGGGTCAGCATGGGAGTTCCCCGAATGAAGGTCACATAGCCGGCGGAGAGTTGGCTCAGCACGGGAACCTGATACAAACGGGCAAATGCCGTAAGCAGACCGATGACAAAGCCTGCCGTAACGGAGACAACCGTAATCAGCAGCGTAGTCGGAACGGCGGACAGGAGGTTGAGGAACGCGGTCCAGATAAACGAGGGATCGATGTTCAAAGCTTCACGCCTCCTTTCCCGGTTTCCAATCCGGCGGCGAATCGCCGGCGGAGTCCCTTTCTCCGCAGCCCAAACGGCTGCTTCGTCGGCGCCTCCGGAGCCTCATGCTTCCTCAGCCGAAGTTCGGCTCTGAGCAGCAGTTTCTGCAGCGTCATACTGACGGCCAGATAGATGGCGGCCAGCGCCAGGTACGCCTCGACAAAATGCTGGGTAATGCTTCCGAGGGTCTGCGCCTTCCCTGTCATCTCCATGAGCCCGAGGGTAAAAGCCAATGAAGTGTCTTTCAGCAGGGCAATAACCGTGTTGGAAAAAACAGGTAGCGCGATGCCGAGCGCCTGGGGCAGGATGATCCTGCTAAAGGCCTGATGACGCTTCATCCCGATCGCATAGGCGGCTTCAACCTGGCCCCGGTCCACGGCCATGACCGAGGCTCTGATCATCTCCGACATGGATGCGCCCGTGTGAAGACCGTACGTCAGGATAACGAATAGCAGCACTGGTGTCCGGGACAAGTCGACGTCAACCAGCTTCAGGATTTCGGGCAAACCGTAATAAAACAGGAACAATTGGATCAAGATCGGCGTTCCCCGGAAAAAGGACACATATACCTTGGAGAACGTCCCGACTAAGGGGACGTTGTACAAGCGGGGCAGCGCGATCAGGAAGCCGACCACGATCCCGAGCAATAAAGATCCGGCGACAATAAGAAGCGTAATGCCGAGCGTGGCCGCCAGCTTGGGCAGGAAATCAAGCACATACGAGAAATCGAAAGGCGCACCCATTAACTCCCCTTCTCCCTATTTTGGTGATCGCATCATTGGCTAAAGTCGTCTCCCAACCACTCCCGGCTAAGTTTAGAGAGTGTCCCGTCGGATTTCAATTCCCGAATCGCCTTGTCTATGGCGTCCGATAGTTTCTGGCTTTCCGGATCATTCTTGCGGAAGACGAATAGAATGTCCCCTTCGGAGAGCGGTTCACCCGTCGTCTTCAGCTTTCCTTCCGGATCGATCAGCGGCAGCGTGAAGTCCGCCCCGATCGTGGCTTCCACCCGCCCTGTCGTGATCTGGCTAACCGTGTCATTCGCCGCGCCGTTCTGATAGACGATATCGATCGCATTACCGTTCTCCTTGTTGTAAATCTCCAGGATTTGGGCGGCTGCGCTGGTGGCGCCCGTCAGCACTTTTTTTCCCTTCAGGTCGTCCAGAGTTTGGATACTGTCGTCATGATCTTTGGCTACGATGATTCTGTTCCGCCAGTGCGCATACGGCTCCTTATTGAACAAGTATTTTTCCGTACGCTCCGGGTTCTTCTCCATTTCATGGGCAACGAAGTCGATTTTCCTCGTCTCCAGACTAAGCAGCAGGTTCGCGAATTCCTGGGTTTGAAACTCGAATTCGTACTCCGGCAGCCGCTTGTCGATCTCCCGAACCAATTCGACGTCATACCCGGTCAGTTTCCCGTTTTCATCGATAAAGCAGATGCGAGGAAAAGACGTGCCCGTGCCGACGATAATCTTCGTCCTATTCTCCCCTGCGGCTTGTACCTGGCCCTCCTTCTGCACTCCGTTGCTTTGTGAGCCGCCGCCGCATCCCGCGATCACCCCAGCAAGCAGAATGACAATCACGGCTCCTAATGAAGATGGTTTCATCGCCTTTTCCCCCTTCCAACACGTTCAAACATTAACCAATAAATCTCATGTGTTTAGTATGATTTGGTTTGACACTTACTTTAACGCGATTTAAAGGGCGCGTCTAATAGAGTTTTTCTATGCATCCATCCAAATCATCGATAAGACCAAGGAACGCCCCACTCCAGCAAGGCGTCCAAAAACACGGTGTTTTGGCCTGTCAAGGCGACGAGATGGGTTTGTAGGGAGATCCCCGCGGTTTCGGTGATTTCCACCGGGATCAGCAATCCTTCCATCTCCTCGTGCCTGGCGCATAATCCCGGAAGGAAACAGATGCCCGCTCCTCCAAGGACGAGCTTCTTGGCCGTCTCGGCATTGTCCACCTGGAAAACGATATTCGGCGGCTGCTCCAAGCTTTCGAATACCCTGTGAATTCTTAGCCAGTCAAGGGATCCGCACTCGAAGAAGACGAGCGGCTCATGCCGTAGATCCCGGATCGAGGCTTTTCCCGCTGCCGCCAGGGGATGGTCGCGATATACATACAAACGGATCGGATCCTCGAATAAAGGATAAGATTGGAAGGCCGGGTTCATCTGCTTTCGGACGAAGGCCACATCGATTTCCTTGGCCGTCAGCCTGCCGGCGAGTTCATCCGTTCCAGCTGTAGTCAGTTTAAAGTGAATGCCCGGAAACCGGCGGCTCAGCGCCGTCAATAGATCCGGCATGAGATAATTGGATACCGACACGGTGCTGCCGATTCTCAGCTCGTTGGGAAGGGTGTGTTTGGATTGCAGATGATGCTTTCCTTTTTGGAAGGTGTGCAGGATCTCTTGGGCATAGGGTAAAAACTGTTTGCCTTTGTCGGTAAGAAGGATTTGTTTCCCGAGCCGGTCGAACAGCCTGCAATCCAGTTCCCGTTCCAGCGACTGAATCCGCGCCGTCACCGTCGGCTGTGACAAATAAAGCACGTCGGCCGCCTTGTTAAAGCTCCCGTAATGATTAATGTAGACAAAAGCTTCGATATTCTCGATATTCAAGGTAATCCCCCCAGTTCACTATAATTCCTATTTATCCAATTAGTTTAGGTGGTTTATATGCAAGAAATGGTGAATAATTATCCTTATCTTAGGCAGATGACAATTTTATGTCAATCTTATTGGAGTTCAATGTCTTATAGAATTTATTAATCAATGTATTAATATTAATAATTTCCTATGTGATTAATTGGTTTAAATTGATATACTATGCACAGTCTTTTGGGGCATCCAGCCCTTAAGTATCCAATAAATGAGTAAGGAGTGGTCGGATGAAAACCGTTCAGGAAGTGACGATTCGGGATGCGCGGGACGGGGAGCGCGAAGCCATTGCCAACCTGATGCTGGAAGCCTATCAACAGTACGCGTATGATCTGCCCGGGACCCGGTGGGAGGAGTACTCCCAATCCATACGCGACTCTGTTTACGGCGATGTCCCCTATGCCCGCATCGTGGCAGAGTTGGAAGGAAGCATCGTGGGAAGCGTCCAGCTCTTCCTCTCCTCTCAAGAGGCGTATGGCAAGCCGGAAATGGGCATTTCTTCTCCGATTATTCGACTTCTCGCCGTATCTCCGGCTGCGCGAGGACGCGGCATCGCCACGCAGCTGATTCGCGAAGCGGCGGTGAGATCTCTTCGACTCGGTGCCTCGACGTTGCATTTGCATACGTCGGACATGAT
Source organism: Paenibacillus faecis (assembly GCF_008084145.1). Lineage (GTDB taxonomy): Bacteria > Bacillota > Bacilli > Paenibacillales > Paenibacillaceae > Fontibacillus > Fontibacillus faecis. Next base: position 266,119 of record NZ_VSDO01000006.1, read on the forward strand.
GGCGTCCGCCGTCCGGCTGTACGAGCGGCTCGGCTTTGAACGCGCTTATGAGACGGATATCTACAACGGCGAAACGCTGGTCAAGGGGTATCGGCTTTGCCTTTCCGATTCCTCGCTTCTTCCGTCGTCAACCCCGTCCATTTAAAGCAAGCCTTATTTTTTCTAAAAGTAGGGTAACTAAAAAAAGCATACCTCCTGTGCCGATAGGGTAACTACGGCCTAGGAGGTATTTTTCGTGTTGCATCTTTAATTTAATTTCTCCAGATCATCCAACATCTCAAAAAGCCCTTTATATTTTGACAATGTGTCTTTGTCCTCAACTTTGGTTCCCGACTTATAGAATTCGATGTCCCCTGTTCCCTCGTTAATTTGATTCTTATCTTCGAGGATACGTTTCAGGTGATTTGCCGTTCCGATGCTTCCGGAAATCAAGTCAACTTCATTGGGGAAAAATTTACGAAGAGCCTTTACGAAGTAGGGAAAATGAGTACATCCGAGTACCACGGTTCCATACTGACCCAAATCCAAAGCGGATAGCTCGTTTTCTAAATAAGGAATCACGCTGTCCTCGTCGAATTCAAATTTCTCAGCCAATTCCACAAGTCCCGGTAGAGGCAAGCTGTCAACGATATCTCCGTGAGCTACCTTGCTGATCAGATCATGATACTTCTTCTCTTTTAAGGTTAAATTGGTGGCTAACACCAGGACTTTTTTGCGTTTCCCTTCCCATCTCTCTACCGCCGGTTTGACCGCCGGCTCAATCCCCAGAATCGGAAACTCATACCGCCGCCGAAGTTCTTCAATGACAATGCTCGTGGCGGTATTGCAAGCGATGACCAGTGCTTTTACATTTTGTTGCGCGATAAATTCAACCGCGTCAAGGATATATTTCCGTACTTCTTCTTTCGATTTTTCTCCATAGGGAACATGGGCCGTGTCGGCATAAAAGATGTAATCCTCTTTCGGTAAGAGTCGGATCGCTTGATGGAGTACGGTTAATCCGCCGATTCCGGAATCAAAAAAGCCGATCTTCATGTTTTTCACTCTTCTCTTTGTTAGTTAATTCTGTGCAACTCTTGAGACATCGATTGAACCTGTCTCCTCTGTGGTTTGGTTTGAAAGAACAATCCGAAAAAATTGTACCATATCCTAAGGAATCGACGATAAAAAATCAACAAAAACTTATGATTTTCCAGATATTAACCGATGTAATTATAGAATAAGTTTATTTAGAGGTGATATTGTATGAAAATTGGCGGCAATTTCGCTAACAATCCGTTGTATAACGGAAAAATCCAAGCAATTGATCCGAATGGCAAGGACATCCTCGCGGTCAAGAACCGGGTGGCGCATAGCCTTGATAACCAGGAGAAGGCAAAGGAAAATCTAACGCGGGAGGAGCTGCAGACCACTCCGCAAGAGAAACCAAGCGCTTTGCTAGACAGGGGCAAGTCACAGGAAAATTTAATCAACAAAGGTCTTGGTGTAATGGACGGAATCGAAGAAGCCTATCAGAGCTCGTTATCCCAAAGTCTCGATCCACTGCGCGCCCAGTTGGAAGAAGTAGACACATCGAATTTAGATCAGGAGAAAAAAGACGCCATGAAATCCGCCATTCAACAGGAAATGCAGCGGACGGAGCGGGCGCTTAAGCATTTTTACGGAAGTTTCCAACAGGCCATCACCAAGCTTTATGACAAGCTGACAGGAGGAGGCTTTCAACGGGTATTGGATGATCAGGGCGGCCCTCCTTCTGAAGTATTTTTCTACGTTGGCGTGAATATCCGGCCGGTACCACTTTGTTAGGTCATGGGCTTCAAATAGTTCAGGCATTCCTAGGCGTTTGGACCGCCGGCCGTTCATTCCGTCTCCTATATTCAACGTGTCGATCCAAATCCGATCCACCGCCCCATCCATCATTTTAGGAAAATCAGGGGTAAAGGGCAGTACCGGAGAAACGGAAGCTTGAGTAGATACGCCCGCATCATGTATCGTTTTCAATGCCTTTAACCGCAATGGAATTCCGGGGGCATACGGCGCAAAGATCCGTCGAATATCGTCCCGGTCCGTTTCGATCGTCATGGATACGAGGACTTCACATTTATTCTTTAAGGCGACCAAAAGATCAAGGTCTCGGGTAACGATCGGGCTCCTTGTTTGGATTTGCAGGAAATCGGGCGGATGCTCGATCATTTCTTGAAGGACTTTTCTTGTGATTTCCGCTTTCCGTTCGATCGGTTGATACGGGTCCGTTGCCGAGGACATGAAAATATGGATGGGCTTGTTTTTTCGACGTAGCCCGATGACTTCACGCCGATAATTATCCGCCGCGTTGATTTTGATGTCCACCCATTCGCCCCAAGACATTTCCTTAAACTGTTGAATCGGCATTTCTCTGACGTAGCAATAATGACAGGAAAAGGCGCAGCCGCTGTATGGATTCAAGGAATGAGTAAATCCTACATTTAAATATCCACTGGCCTCACTCAGAATTTTCTTCGATATGATCTCTTTCATATCAATGGGCATGAGATTATCCCCTATCCCGCCTATATCAGGCTTAATAATCCTCTATATTTATACTATCTCATTATACAAAACATATGTTCTGTTACCAACAAAAAAAGCCGTGGGTTCCCACGACTTCTGGCGTGCATATTCAGTCCGCTCCCCATATCTCATTCGATCAAACCCATTTGTTCATAAACCTGACGAGAAACAACCCCATTTGGAATCAGGTGATGGTCTCTCTGATATTTTTTCAGGGCCTCGGTTGTACTCGCTTTGAATCTCCCGTTACAAATCCCGTGAAAATATCCGGCGCTCCTTAAACGGGATTGTATAAGCTGTACGTCTCCCCCTGCATCCCCTTCAGCCAGATCCCTGGGATTATGGTTCAGGTCGCCAAGCACATGCCCGTATATTCTTACCGGAGTACCGACGGGAATCCAGTCGTATAATTCAACCACATCCTTGTTAAACATCCGGACGCATCCATGGCTGAGGTGCTGGCCTATCGAATACGGTTTATTCGTGCCGTGAATTCCGAAATGTCCCCAGGGAACGTTTAAGCCGATCCACCGTGGACCGAAAGAAGGACCCCAATTCGTACCTTTATAGATGACTTTAAAATCCCCGACAGGTGTCGGAGTCGACGGATTCCCTACGGCAACGGAATAGGTCTTGACAACTTGACCATGATCAAGAACAAGCAATTTATGCCGCATGGGGTAGATTTCAATTTCAAGACGATGGGGTTCTTTTTTTGCCGATATGGCGGAAGCTGATGAATCCAGCACGCTTAATACAACCAGTGCGATAAGAACAATCTTACGATTCAATGTGAGCATTCTGGACCACCCGTTTTCATTTCATTTTTTTCGTACAATTATATATTCTTATTCCTTTTCTTTTTTTATTCAGTATTTTTAGCCGATTCTAGACCTTCCTTTGGTCCTTATCGTAGGTTCCCCCTTACCGCTGTGACGGCTGGGAAAGTTAATTTTCCCCTGGAACAAATGAATAATTTTCCTCCTTTGGCAAACAATACGAGAAATCAAAAGGAGGCTGAAGCTTAATGTGTCAACGTTTTTCCATGGCGGCCGAGCTGCCTGAGGTTCAAGAGCACTTCGAGATCGAGCGCGTGATGGTTTATTATAGAAACCGTTATAATATCAGGCCGACACAACCCATGTCTGTCGTACTTCAGCAAAACGGGGAGCGGATTCTGGATGAGTTTCGCTGGGGGTTCATCCCCTATTGGGGAAAAGATGCGGTCAATGCGGATCTAAGAAATGTGCATCGGAATCCGACCTATCGCAAATTGGTGGACAAGCAGCGGTGCATTATTCCCTGCAACGGCTTTTACTATTGGAAACAAGAAGGGAAGCGGGCTTACCCGGTGCGGGTCGTCATGAAAAACCGCGGGATGTTCGGAGTGGCCGGTCTTTACGAGATTTGGCGGGATACAAGAGGAGAACCGCTCCGTACTTGCACCTTGGTCATGACGGAAGCCAATTCGCTGATCGGGGAATTTGAGAGCCGGATGCCGGCGATTTTGTCCAAGGAGGACATAAGCCGGTGGCTCGATGAAGAGACTTACGACTTGGAGGCGCTGAATCCGATTCTGCGTCCCTATTCGTCGGAAGAGATGATTTCGTATGCGGTGACACCGCTGATTGATATTCACGGAAACGACTCGGATGAATGTATTCGGGAGATGGATCTCAAACGGGCGTGGGTTAAGCGTTAATTCCCCCACGCCCCACCCTCCCGTTGTATCTAAATCACAGCAAAATATATCAAGTCTAGTATCTTAAGATGTTGTAAGATAGTCGGTGTCAGGAGGTGGTTTCCATATACGAGGAAATGATTCAGCGTAGTCTATCCTATGTTGAGCAGCATTTATACGAGAATCCCAGCCTTGATGACTTGGCAAGAGAAACGGGTTTTTCCAAATACCATTTTCACAGGATGTTTAAAAAGTATGTAGGTAAAAATATCTCACAATACATCCGTTCTCGAAAAATGGCCTGCGCGGTAGACCTGCTGCTATATACCGATGAAAGGGTTCTCGATATCGCTTTATTAACAGGTTTTGAAAGCCATGAAGCCTTTACCAGAGCATTCGGTAAAATCTATGGCTTGACCCCATCAAAATACAGAGAGCAGATGAGGGTATTTATTAAACAAAAGGGAGATGAGAAATTGAACAAAATAAAAGGATGGTTGTTTACAGGTACCACACCGGAGAAATATAGTTGCGAACTGGACAAGAAAGTTTTTATAAACAGTAACTGCTCCGTTACCCTACGCGCAAATGAAGGGGAAACCTTTCATGACAATGATTTCGGTACCCTTATGCAGCAATTTCAGGCGGCCGATTTTCTGGGGAAAAGAGTGCGCTTCTCGGGTTTTGTAAAGTCGGAGAACATCACCGGCTGGAGCGGTCTATGGATGCGTATCGATGATAAATCAGAGAATATTCTGGGCTTTGACAACATGGAGCCCCGATGTATTAAAGGGACGACAGAATGGAATCATTATGCTTGCGTCCTGGATGTCCCAGAGGAAGCCAACCGGATTAATATCGGCGTTCTTCTATCCGGTTATGGGCAGGTGTGGTTAAGTTCTTGCAGCTTTGAAGAAGTGGGGAAAGATATACCGGTAACCGATTCACTGGCTGCTGCAGATAAATACCCCCGCCAACCTCAAAATCTGAATTTCTCAGACTAGTTACGGGGGATCGGATGTTTTCACTACTTAAAACCATCTTGGGGCAAGGGATTGAACTGATGTCCGGTTTTTTCTCCGGCAACTTGCCTGTTATTTTCTATTACTGGTGTCTGGTACTGTTATTCATCGTAATCTTTCAAGTGATTAGAGAGAAAAAAATCGGCATTGAAAAAAGTAGTTACTTGAATAGGTTTGTCCTTGAATTTCTGCTGTTTTTCCTATTTTGGACAATGGGTATTGTACTATCCGAGTTTATTAAGGATATCATTTCAAACGGTGTGACCTCTCCACAGAAATATACCTTTACTTATATCGGGTTGATACCGACTACATCCATATATCTTTCGGCTCCATTGTTGCTGTCGTTAAGAAACTGCCGATTTAAAGAAGACACCTTCCGAATGATCGCTTTTATTACCGGATTTTTAACCGCTTTTATCCAGTTTAAAGCCATCGACAAGTATATCTTGCATATGGAAAAATTATCGCTTAGTTATCTGATCACTCTCTCTGTCGTCACGGGTATAACAGCCCTTCTGATCAGACTGGCATATAAAATAAGTTTTGAAAAAGACGTATAGCTATAGAGCAAACCACCCGATTAAAGGGTGGTTTTGTTTTTTTACTGACCCAGCTTCAACTCGTAGGTTAATTCAAGCAAAGGCTTCCCCCAGTCGTTGCTTGGATGCTCCGCCACTTTGACAAACCCCGCCTTCGTATACATGCCGATCGCCTGCTGTTGATCTTCCGTGGTCTCCAGGTACACGGTCCGATATTTCTTCGCCCGGCAATAGTCTACTGCTTCATTCAAAAGCCTGCTGCCGAGTCCGGTACCGCGGTATTGGGGGTGCACGAGAAACCACCTCAGTTGCGCTTTGCTCGGTGAATGCTCCACGATGGAAATCGCGCCGATCATGTTCCCCTCGGTTTCCGCAAACCAGAACCGGTCCTTCCCCGGACGGTAGTGCTCAAAAAAATCGTAAAATGTTTTGCACACGTAACCTTCAAAACGGTGATTGTAGCCACGCTCCTGGTAAATCCAGCCGTGCAGATGGATCAGGTACCCCGCATCCCCGGGCCGCAGTTCATTGCGGATGCTGATCGGGTCCGAGGCAACTACCGGTTTGCCCGACAAAGCCGCTTCGATCGAGGTCATCCCGGCTACGAGCTGCTGCTGATCCTGCATCGGCAGGCCGCTGATGAGCTGATGAATCTGGCCGTCGGACAGCGCGTCCAAACGGACCAGCGTCTCTTCTCCCTTATCGGTCAGATATAAGTAGAACAGACGCCCATCCTCTTCGGACTGTTCCCTGCGGGTCAGGCCCTTTTTCTCAAAACGTTTGATCATCCGACTCAGGTATCCCGGATCAATACTCAGTTCCTCAATCAGCCGTTTGGCAGTACATAACTCCGTATGTCCGATTTCATACAGCACGCGGGCTTCCGATAAGGAAAATTCGCTGTTCAGCATATGCTGGTCCAGCAAACCGAGGATATTCGTATAAAATCGGTTAAACCTGCGGACGGCATGGATGGTAGGTTTATAAACGGAATTCATAAGTTTCTCCTCCAGAAAAACAACGATAATTTTTCTTAAATGATATTCCATTTACTTGACTTAGTCAACTAATTGAGGGCTTAATCAAAACCACACGTGTGAACGGGTAGTTTGCTCTGCGGCTGAAAGCCTTTATTACCGGCTCGCGTCTAAAGGCGCTAGCTTTCATTTCGTTCAAGCTACTAAGTTTGCCTACCCTGAAAGGGTGCGTTTATTACTAGTACCCCTTTAGACAACCTTGATAATACAGAATTCCTGCATATCTGCATGCTTTTATCCTGTTTGGACTCAAAATTTCAAAATTCCTGCAAATCTGCAGGAATTTTTGACGAAACCGGCCCGTTTCTCAAAAATCGCTGGAAATTCCTGCAGATTTGCATCTTTTTTCGCAATCCCCTCGGGGATCGGCCTAAATACCTGCAGATTTGCATCTTTTTGGAGTTGGAAGTTTGGAAGCACTCTAGGCGCCTCTTTGTATGTGATAAATCACTTCGATTAGCCATTAACCCCCTTTAGCTTTCGTAATATGAACACTCCTATGATCACGACCCCATTAGCTGGTTTTTTGTTTCACACGCTTCGCGTGCTCAACTGGCTAAATCCACTAATCATAACCACCCGTCCAACGGGTGGTTTGCTCTTGGGGTATAACCCCCTGTTGCCAAACTGCGCCTAAAGACGCTAGCCTGACAATAAAATTGTTCAGGCTCAGTGTTTTTGTCACTTTCACTTACCAGTTAAACTGGTTTACTTCTTTTTGCTACTGTTTCTGCTGAATGGATCTTCATACTCTTTTACGCTCAGTTTATCAATTGCTTGGTCATGTGCTTCCTGCTCACGTATATATTTAGCGACGGTGGCCTCATTTAAGCCCACAGTGCTGACGTAGTACCCCTCCGCCCAAAATTTCCGATTTCCATACTTATACTTCAAGCTGGCATGCTTCTCAAATATCATTAGCGAACTCTTTCCCTTTAGATATCCCATAAACGATGATACAGAGATTTTTGGAGGTATCGCCACTAACATGTGTACATGATCTGGCATCATGTGACCTTCTATGATCTCCACTCCCTTGTATTTACATAACCGCTTGAATATTTCGATTAAGTCTTTCCTCACTTGATTATAGATCTCTTTCCGTCTATACTTCGGGGTGAACACGATGTGGTATTTGCACATCCATTTCGTGTGGGCTAGACTATAGCTCTTGTTTGCCATCTAAGACCATTCCTTTCATTATTGAGCCTGAACATCTCAATTTTATGGGAATGGTCTTGTTGGTCAAACCCTAGATCCCTCCACCCGCATAGCGGGTGGTTTTTTGTTTCGCGCGTTTCACGCACTCAACTGGCTAAAGCCGTAATAAAAAAGCCGCGTCATTTCGCGGCTTCTTAAGCGTGTACATCCAGTGATCGAAGTTGCTGACTCAACTCACAGGTCAGGCCTGTGATCTTAAACAGATCACTTAGTAAATTCGAGTTCACTTTTTGTTTATTCGATTTTAAATAGTTTAGCAGCATATGCGCCTTTGCTTGCCGGCCCATAAGATCATAAGCTATATACCACACTTCGGGACTCGATACCCGGATCCCGTCCCAATTTTCCATGGGACTCACGGGCAAATGGACGACACCGGCTTCCGAACGCAAAGCAAAGCAACCTATAAAGTCTATTTTTAGAGAACGTAAACTTATTCGATACTCGCTGGCAAACAGGCCGTCCCCGCTTGGCTGTTCAATCCATTCATACTCCGAAATAGCCTTAAGCAAAGCTTCTTTTGGACAATCGACCGTGATGTCCCAGTCATTCACCGAATCCGTCAAGCCGAGAAAATACAGTAATCCGCTGCCGCCTAGCGCATATTTGATCCGATGTTCCTCTAACTTCTCTACAATTGGGAAAAGCTCTTGGTGGTTTATCATAAATCCCCCCCATTTATCCCCTGACTCTTCACGTTGGCCCCTCTCCGTTCTAACAATACCTCAAAAAACAAACTGAATCAAAAACATATACAACACGGTCCCGCTAGCGATCGACAACAGCATGTTTCTTTTCCATAAATGCAGGAAAGCCACGATAGCCATGGCCAGGAGTTCAGGAACTCCATGGCTGCCCGCCGTAAAGTTTACGTCTTTAACACTGAAGATGACCAGTAGCCCCAAGGTCGCCGAGGGCAGCACTTTACCCAGGTACTGTATGTAACGGGGAGTGGGGCGGCCCGGAGGAAAAACGATAAACGGAATATACCGGGTCAGCATCGTTCCGGCCACGATCACGCCAATCGTGATTACTTGTTCAACTATACTCATGGTCATGCCGTTTCACCCGCTTTCTTTTCCAATGGCTTTCTGGTCAACGTGAGTACGAAAAGAATCAATGCCATGGCGGGAATAATAAAGTTGCCCTTCCCGAAGAGGATCAGACATACGATGGACGCCGCCAAGCCTATGATAGCGCTGTAATGAACCGGCTCGTTCTTCCACTGCTCCAAAAAGATGACGATAAAAAGAGCGGTCATTACAAACTCAAGGCCCTCCATATTGATTTGTACGATGGAGCCGAACAGCCCGCCGATCGAAGCCCCTATTACCCAGTAGCTGTGATTCAGCAAGGTTACGAAGAACATATACCACCCTTTGTCCACGCCCTGCGGGATCTTAGCCGTGTAGTTGATGGTAAAGGATTCATCGCACAAACCGAAGATAAGATATAACTTTTTAAGCCCCGTCCCCTTGTACTTTTCGAGCATGGAGATCCCGTAGAAAAGATGGCGCGCGTTGACCATCAAAGTCAGGAACAAAGCGCCGAGCGGATTAAACCCGCCGAGTAAAAGATTGACCGCCACAAACTCCATCGAACCGGCAAAAATAAGCAGGCTCATTAAAATCGCGTACACGGGACCAAAACCCGAGACGTTCATAAAAATCCCGTAGGCGATCCCGAGAAATAAAAAACCGGCAAGGATCGGAAGGGTAACGGGAAAGGCGGCGCGAAACGCCGTCGCAACCTCGTTTCTGTCGTTCATGGTGCTTGCAACTCCTTGGTAGATGACTTATCCAGGTCATTTTAACAGCTAAAATCCATACAATCAATGTTATAATTGTATGGATTACAATTTTAAGAGGTGTCTCTATCCTATGCCGATCAATTCATTTACCGATTATCCTATGTCTTGGAAACCGGAGCGAACAGCGCTTTCACGCCCGCTTTACCTGTCGCTTGCCTCTTTACTGGAACACGATATTACGAACGGCTTGCTGGCCCCAGGCACAAGACTCCCGCCCCAAAGGGAACTGGCGGATTTTTTGGACGTCAACTTTACGACGATTACGCGCGCGTACAAACTATGCGAATTGAAAGGTTTAATTTATGCCGTTACCGGAAGCGGTACGTTTGTCTCCCCCAATGCCGCACGCTCCATCACCATTTCCAAAGAGATGTCACATGAGTGCATCGAATTGGGTTTTGTCGAATCGTTTGAACTAACCAACAGCTTTGTTGCCGAAGCCGCCAAAAAAGTGATGGAGAAAGGTTATTTGGAGCAGCTTTTCAATTATAATCACCCTACGGGAATGCCGCACCAAAAAGCGGCCGCGCTGAATTGGATGAAGAGCTTTGGTATGGAGGCGGACATCGAACAGGTGTGCATTGTATCCGGAGCGCAGAACGCTTTGGCCGTCACGTTGTTGGGTCTGTTTGAACCCGGACAAAGAGTCGCGGTAGACATGTACACCTATGCGAACTTTATCGAAATTTCGAAATCGCTGCGTGTCAAGCTGGTTCCGATTCCCGGAGATGAGCACGGCATGCTGCCTCACGCCCTGGAATATCAGTGTCAACAATCGGATATCCACGGCGTGTTTGTCATGCCTTCCTGTAGTAACCCGACAGCGGTTGTGATGCCGGAATACCGGAAGAAGGAATTGGCCGCTTTGATTCGGAAACATCATTTGATCGTGATCGAGGATGATCCCCACGCCTTTTTGTCGGTTCAAACTCCCGACCTCTATAGTCCGCCGATCTATCGGCATGTCCCGGAACAAACGATTTATATTTGCAGCACCTCCAAGTCCATTTGTTCGGGGCTGAGAGTGGCTTATCTTGTTTTCGGCGATGTTTTTCAAAAGAGGATACACGAGGCGATTTTTAGTATGAATGTTAAAACCTCATCCCTGGATGCCGAAATCGTGACCGAGCTGATTTTATCCGGAAAGGCCAGCGCCATGGCGGATAAGAAAAAACAGTTGGCTCTATCCGCCAACCGTTTATTCGACGAGCTGTTCCCCCACTCTCCGCGCACGGGCCACCCGCTAAGTTATTATAGATGGCTGCCCATATCCGACCCTGCAGACGGAAACCGCCTGGAGAGTTTCTTTTTGAGTAAGGGGATTCGTGTTTATCATTCGGACCGATTTTGGACCGGAGGCAAAACGCAGGGCAGCTATTTAAGAGTCGCGCTTTCTTCGACAACTTCTCTGGATGAACTTCGGAAAGGTCTGGAAATTTTAAAGGAACATCTCGAAACCTAACCGAAAGCGGCATTCTTCCCGCCTTACACATTTAAAAAATGGTCGGCACCATCCTCCATCCATGCGGATGGGGGATCCTTTAAAAGCGGAGCTGTAGGGGCTGCAGAGGAACACAGCCAATCTCCCGATTTCCATCGGTTTGATAAATCGCTGAAGCTCGGACTGAGGCAGGTTCGCCGCCATAAAACGTTTTTCTTTTTCGGAAAAAGACAGTTCTTCCTCTGGATACGCCCCCTCGATGATTTGAAGCACTTTCTCGGAGAGGGTGGGTCCCGGCATCAACGTATTGACGGTGACTTCGGTACCTTTTGTCAGCTTCGACAAGCTTTTTGCCAAGGATAGCAGCATCGATTTGGTTACCCCGTACTGCGGCATCAGACCGGAAGGCATCACAGCCTCTTCGCTGGCAATAAAGATAATCCGGCCCTCGTTCTTTTTCAACATGGCAGGCAGATAAAATCGAGATAATCCGTCAGCGGTTAAAAAATTGGTACGGAAATAATTGTTCCATACTTCATCGTCGATATCCCCATACTGCATAATTTTATAAATCCCGATATTGTTCACCAGAATATCCACGTGGGGGTATTTTTGAAACAAAGCTTCCCTCTGCCCTCTATCTGTTAAATCGGCTGCTGCATTTTGCGGTGAGGTAGCCGGATAGGCTGACTTGATTTCACGGACCGTCCGCTCCACCTCTTCATGATCTCGGCCGTTTATTAGTAAATGAACCCCTTCTTTAGCAAGTTCAATGGCAATGGCTTTGCCGATCCCCTTCGTTGATCCCGTAACCAAAGCTGTTTTCCCGTATAATCCCATGTCCATCTTCAACTTCTCCTTGTCTTTTACTTATCCGGAACGTGATTATCATACCTTGTCGGGAGAGGTCGGTAACTAGTTTGTTACGCCAAAGTCCTTGCATCCTGCGCCAAATGAAAATTCAATACATCCCCCATTGTCGGTTACGCCAGTTCAAAGGCGTCTCCCCTTCCCAGAGGCGGAAGGCCCGATAGAACGAGTTCTGGTCTTCATATCCTACCAAAAGAGCCACCTCTTTGATCTCGAGTTCCGGATCCGCCAAATAATCGCGCGCCTGCTCATGCCTGGCTTGTACGAGCAATTGCTTGAAATTTGTATTCTCTTCCGCTAGCCGGCGCTGCAACGTACGTTCGCTCATGTTCAGTTCCTTCGCGATTACACGAATGTCGGGGCGTCCCCCTGTGAGGGAACGTTTCATCATCCGTATGACCGTTTCGGTGAAGGAACGGCTGCGCCGGTGTTCAGCCAGGGTGCGGTCCAAGGCGGGGGTGAGGAGTTCCAGCAATTCTTCATTGTAGGTGACAAAGGGAAGATCCAGATCTTTGCGCTGCAGCGTCATTCGATTGACGCCTGCGCCCACCCGGATAGGGCAGCCAAAATAAGCTTCCAAAGCCCGGATATCGCCCATATCGTCCGAAAATTCGACGAGCTTCGCCGTCAAAGGGTGCCCTGTACCCCGGCGTCCAAGCTCGAGAAGAAAGGCCAGCGTGATCCCAATCAGGATCTGCGGACCGGGTTGCCCGGGTTCTAGCCAGTCCAATTCGATCATACAATGCTCGCCGTCCTCGATGATATGCAGGCATTCGGGAGGACAAAGCGGTTTGTACCGCGTCATTCGGTTCAGGGCCTCACGATAATCGCGGGCGTGGTATGTCGCCAAAACGCTTGGCGGGTATTTTGCCGCTTCAAAGGCTGTGGCCAACTGGATGATCCCCACCGCCGGGCCGTTCTTAAGCTCGGAATAGGCCTGCCATATCGCGAAATATTGAGCTCTAGTGACGGCGGACTCGGTAATTACCGTAACCGGCAGTCCCGCTGTTCGAGCTACATCTTGGGCGGCAATCCCCAACCTGTGCATTCCGGCCCAAAATCCCGGCGGAAATTTAATGCGATCTAAGTTCTGTGACTTCATATAATGTTCTCCTCCAGCGGCTTAGGTGTAATTCTCCGGATCATGAGCCACGGCGGACTTTAACCTGATCCAACCTGTGACTATCGCTCCCCCCTCCGAATGATTGCCGACGGCAAGTTGACCTCCATGCCGCCTAATGATCCTTTGGGAGATGGTTAAGCCTAGACCGCTGCCTCCGGTCGAACGGCTTCTGGAGGCTTCTCCGCGATAAAGCGGTTCGAAGACGCGCTCCATTTCCTCCGCATTGAAGCCTGCTCCCGTATCGCGGACCGAAAACCTTGCTTGATCGCCCTCTTTAGTATATTGGACGTTAACTTCACCGCCCGAAGGCGTATATCTGACCGCATTCTCCAAAATATTGTTCATGGCCCGCTCCAACAGGTGGGCATCCCCTGAAATCATGCACTCGTCCGTGCCGTGCATCGTTATGGAGATCCGCTTTTCACGGGCCAGAGGAGCCAAACTCTCCATCGATTTTCGGAGAACCGCTCCTAAATCGATCGTCTCCTCTTGAAGATCCGTCCCCAAATACTCCATCTTCGTATATGTAAACAGATCCTCTACCAGCCGGTCCAATTGTGCCGATTTTTCTTGGCAAACCGCCAAATATCGGCTTATTTTCTCCGGCGATTGGGCAATGCCCCGCTCCAAACCGTCCAAATACCCCCGCAGGGCGAAGAGCGGAGTTCGCAAATCATGCGCAACGGCGGCAATGACGAATCGGCGTTCTTCTTCCAGCTCCAACTGCTTTCGATGGGAGCTTTGAAGCCCCTGTACCATCACTTCAAAGCCGTCGCGGACCTCGGCAATTTCCGCGATCCCGGACCCGGGCAGCTGCACATTCCAGTCCCCCGAAGCGATTTGCCTGGCTGCTGTACTCATTTTCTCGAGCGGCTTAAGCAGAAATCTGCGCATGGCAAGCCCGATCATCAACAAAGCCAAGCCAAAACCGAAAATAGCCGACATCAATTGGACCGTATAGGTTTTGGGCAGATAAATCACCACTCTCCCAACCAACCGGCCATCCTCCATAATAGAATACCGAACTGTTGACGACAAGGAGCCCCTGAGCTGCGGATTGGACCGGTAAACATCAACCCCGGAGGAGGACTGGATAGCCGCGTCGATCTTCGCTTTTTGAAGCTCCCCCAGCAATTGGTTTTGCCAAAGGGGATCCGTCCAGCGTTCCGCACCCGATTCAATCATGCGGAGCGCCGTATCCCATCGGGTTTGCCCGGTTTCATTCCGCAATTGGCTTTTGGTGAAGCTGACGGTTCCTGTCTCCACATAGTGAGCCGTGACAAAGAAGATCCACGGCAGGAACAAGATAAGAAGAAAGCAAAGCAATGTAAACGTACGGATCCGAAGTGTCCTCATCTCAACCTACCTCGAAGCGATATCCGACGCCCCATACATTGACCAGAACCCGAGGTTGGTCCGGATCGCTTTCGATTTTCTCGCGGAGCCGGCTGAGATGGACCCGGACGGTATGTTTATCGCCTACCCCGTCCCAAAATTTTTCAAGTAATTGTTCGTAGGAAAAAACCTGCCTCGGATGCTCGGCAAACAAACGCAATAGATCGTATTCCCGCCGGGTGAGCTCCACGTTCTTCCCTTCCACGACGACTTTTCGAGCGGATAAATGGATTTGGAAACGGCCATAATCCAAAATTTTTTCCTCGATCGGCTTTGGACCGGATGCGGAGCGACGAAGTACCGCTTTGATACGCGCCACAATCTCCCCGGGAGAAGCGGTTTTGACAATGTAGTCATCGCCGCCGAGCGTCAGCCCCCGAATTTTGTCCACATCATCGCTGCGGGCACTCAAGAACAAAATCGGGACGTCGCTCACCGCCCGGATTCGGCGGCACAGTTCAAAACCGTCTTGTCCAGGCATCATAATATCAAGAACGATGCAATGGATGACGCTCTGCTCAAATAAAGCCCATGCTTCAGCGGTGTTATACGCGGTGACAACCCGGAAATGCTCGTACTCCAAAAAATCTCTCAATAAATCAACGATACTTGGATCATCGTCAACGACAAGTACTGTCTTTAATTCATCCATAACAATCCCACCTTCATGCCAAGTTTATCATTTTTTCGGCCGGAACAGATGTCCTGGTATGTTTTGTGATGCTTTGTTTATAGTTTTGTGATTTTTTTACCACTTCGTTTGAGATATTTCCTTGTTACGATGTTCTTGGAATGAGGACCCATTGATCAAGTAAGAAGGAAAAAAAGGGGATTGATGTATGCTAAACGTACAAATCGTTTTGTTTGATGGCTTCGACCTGCTGGACGCTATTGCGCCCTATGAGGTTTTCTGCGCGGCCTCTATGTATGCCGAAAACAAGCTGGCCGTCGAACTCGTGACGGCGGAAGGAGCGCGGTCAGTACCAAGCGGCACAAACGGCTTGGTAATCCAAGCGAGCGGAAGGTTAAACCCGGACAGAGCGGGAATCCTGCTCGTTCCCGGTGCGTCGGGAGACGTCAAAGACGCCGAGGGGCCTGCTTCCATCCCTGCGATTCTTAGCCGGGCCATGAAAACAGAAATAACGGGTTTGATCGGGAAGGCTCTTGAGCGGGGAGAAATTACCGTAGCCACGGTATGCGGAGGCTCTTTGCTGCTTGCCATGGGAGGTTTGCTGGACGGCAGGCCGGCGGTCACGAACCAAATGGGCATGGAATTCCTCGGCGCGACCGGAGCCGTCCCCATTCACGCCCGTATCGTGGACGACGGCAATCTGGTTTCCGGCGGCGGCGTCACTTCCGGGCTCGATGTAGCGCTGTATCTGGTGGAGCGTGAGCTCGGGCCCCGCATCGCACATGCGGTGGAACAGCTCTTCGAATTTGAACGGCGGGGCACGGTCTGGAAAGACAAGGGCTTAGCGCCTGAGGGTCGGACATTAGGTGATGACGACGAACCCTCCCACTCTCCAGCGGCCCGAATTCCTTTCGAAAACCCTGTTGCTGCCGCTTCCATGTTTGAAGGGATTTGGGACGCGACCCTCGCCACACCCGTCGGGAAGCTGCAAGTCAGACTAATGATATCCACGAGCGATGGAATGGTCTTCGGCAAGGCTACTCAAGGAGATGAGACGCTGGATTTTTTAAACCCCGTTTTAAAAGAGGGGACGCTTACTTGGTCGCTCCGAATTACGAAACCGATGCGTTTAAACCTCAAATTTGAAGTCGTCGCCGATGGAAATCAGATGACCGGAACGGCTAAAGCCGGTATGCTTCCGGCCTCAAAATTAACCGGCAAGCGGCTTTCCCCGTCAGGAGGGATCTCATGATCAAACGCAATCCCTTTTATGCGCTTTTGGTTGCGGTCACTTTTCTTTTTATCATTCATACTTTGGTAAAAAATTACCTGGTAGATCCCGGCGCGACCGATTTCTTAAGCCATAAAACGGGACTTTCGCGCGAGCTCCATCTTCCGGTCTGGTTGAACGTAATGTACGTCCACGTGGCCTTTGCCTGTATCGCCATGGCGGCGGGGCTGCTTAATTTCTCCAATCGTATTCTGAAAAACAAACGCATGTTTCATCGCGTAAACGGCTACGTTTACATGGTGTCCGTACTGATTGTCGTACTGACGTCCGGATATATGGCGCCCTACGCGACGGGAGGAAAAATCAGCGGCATAGGCTTCAACGCGCTAAATTTACTCTGGCTGTTCATCACCATCATGGCCTTCGTACAAATTAAAAAGAAAAACGTGTCCAGGCATCGAAACTGGATGATCCGCAGCTATGCCTTTTGCTTTACGAACATGTTCATTCACCTGATCTCCACCCTGTTTCATCAGGGGTTCGGTCTCTCTTATATCGCCAGCTACACGGTTGGCGTCTATGGCTCTATCGTACTTCTGCTGATTATTCCCCAAGTTATTATCGGAATGCTCGGCCCCTACCACAATAGTACGGCTGGTAAGGCGCTTGAAAGAACAAAGATCGCCGACCTCGATTAGTGACTAGAAATATCAATAAACCCCTCGCCAAAAACGTCGAAAACTTCTTGTTTTCAAACCGTTAACCTCCAAATAAAGCTGAACTCACAAAGAAAAGCGATTAAAGGAAAAACATCCTTTAATCGCTTTAGGCACCATAGGTCGCTCAGCTCTTTTAAGTCCTTCGCGTTATAGCGGGCGGTTCGCCCCTTGTAAACTCATTTTCTTCCAGTTAAAAGGAAACCGGCAATGATTTCAAGCTCTGCGAGGATAAAGTTGTCTCCCAGCTTATGTCTTCTACAGGAAGGCTCAGTCGAAGATGAGGGATACGTTTAAGAAGCGTGGTAAAAGCAATATCTCCTTCCACTCGGGCGAGCGGCGCACCCAAACACATATGGACTCCATGACCGAAGGCAAGATGCCGCTTGATGTTCCGGGTAATCTCCAGTTCCTCCGGCTGGTTGAATTGAAGCTCATCGCGATTGGCCGACTTGACTAAAGGGATAACGACATCCCCTCTTTTAATTTGCTGTCCGGCGAATTCGATATCTTCGGTGGCAAAACGCGGGCCGGTAGCTGTAGCCGGTCCATGAAACCGCAGCAGTTCTTCGACCGCGGAAGGAACCAGACCGAGATCGGCTTTAAGTTTATTCCACTGCTCGGGATGGCTCAATAACAGGAAGGTGCCGGTAGCAATAAGGTTCGAGGTCGTCTCGTGCCCCGCAAAAATCAGCAAGGTGACCATAGAAATCAGTTCCTCTTCGCTTAACCGATCCCCTTCTTCTTCGATGGCAATCAATTGGCTGATTAAATCGTCGGAAGGCGACTTCCGCTTGGCTGCCACAAGCTGTGAAGTATAATGCCCGAACGCTTTCAAATGCTCCGCTACCTCGGGATCTTGTTTGCCGAAGCCCAGCCCCCGAGCGATCGCGCCCGACCAGATTCGGATTTGTTCCCGGTCCTCCCGGGGAACCCCGAGCATTTCGGAAATGACATGGATGGGCAGCGGATAAGCGTAATCTTTTACAATATCCATACTGCCTTGGGCTTGTACCCTGTCCAGCAATTCGTCGGCGATTTCTTGAACGCGCGGACGCAAACTCTCCATATATCTCGGTGTAAAAGCTTTGGATACCAAGGCCCGTAATCTTTTATGGTCGGGCTCGTCGACAAAGAGCATGGACTTGCCTGTGAAAAAAGTTTGCGGAGCCGTGGAATCCGTCTGCGGCCTGATATCGGACATGCCCGGTATGGCACTCGGATCCACGGTAAATCGGGCGTGGTCCCTAAGGACCTGCATAGCTTCTTCCATGCGGGTCACGATCCAGGCTTGTCCCCGTTCACCCAGCGGGTTCGGCACGGGAATCACCGGTCCCATCCCCCGTAGCCGGGCGAATAAAGGAAACGGGTCTTTCACGTCCTCCCCGCCGAAGAATGGCAATCCTGTTTTTTCCGGCATGTCGTGATTTGCGGTATTCATGACAACCATCCCTTCACAGGTTGATTTTTGAATAAACCTCGGTTAGAAAGCGGCCGTCCAACCGCCATCAGCGGCGATAACGGCGCCGTTGATAAAGCTGGATTCGTCCGAAGCAAGGAATAGAGCCACTTCGGCGATTTCCTCCGCCTGTCCGATACGAGGAATAACCCCTTGCGTCAGTTTGGTGCGGGAAGCTCCAAACTCGTTCACGTTCTTCATTGTGGAACTGATATTGGTCATCGTCGCTCCGGGCGCAATGGCATTGCAGCGAATGCCTTGTTGAGCATACATGAACCCGGTGTTTTTCGTCAGGCCGATTACCGCGTGCTTGGAAGCGATATACGCGGCGCCTGCATGCGCACCGCTAAAGCCCCCCGTCGATGCCGTGTTTATAATGACACCGCTACCTTTCTCCAAGAAGATCGGGACCGCTTTGCGAATCGCGCGCATCACGGCTTTCGTGTTGATGTCGAAGATCAGATCCCATTTTTCGTCTTCCACATCCCCTACAGGGGCCATGTTATCCATAATTCCCGCATTGTTAACCAGGATATCCAACGTACCGAATTGGTTGACAGCCGTATCGATCATCTTGTTGATCTCGTTAAGATCGGCTACATCGGTTCTTAAAGCCACAGCCGTTCCGCCGCTGGCCTGAATGGCATCGGCCACCGCCTGTGCGCCATCCGGATTCACGTCGCTAACAATAACGCTCGCCCCTTCGCGAGCAAATAACTCGGCTATGGCTTTTCCCATACCGGAAGCGGAACCTGTGACGACGGCTACTTTACCTTTCAAACGCATAACCTATTCCCTCCAAATATCTTAGTCGGTAGTAACTTGAAAAGCGTCTAGTCCTCCTCCCGCACAATTTAAATTTAAATAATTTAACTAAATTCAATTTTATACGCCTCGTATATTTAATGTCAAATTCTACATCTTAATCTATCGTATTCAATTTAAATTTAGCACTAAATTATACTATTCGTATATTTTTGTGACTATATCAGATTCCGTAGAATCCCCCGTTTCCCCCATGTACCTCCAGATCTTATCTTCGATCCTTCTGGCCACCGGGCGGAACGGTGTGGCCTCAAATCGCTTGCGGAATTCCTTCAATACGACTTCAATAAGCGACTTGTTCAACCTTTCCTCTTGAAGAAGCATGAAAAGCCCTTGCGTAATTTCCTTAGTTCTGACGGATTCCTCAGATGCTTGTATAGTTGAATCGAATTTGCGAAGCTCTTGAACTAGCGCGGCCTTATCTATGGCGCTATCATTCCCGCCGGAACTAAACTGCACAAGAACTTGTATGTTCAGGATATGTTCATTTTGTTCATGCATGATGTTCATGATCGCTTCTATGTAACTTAAAACCCGGGGCACGACCTCTTTCCAGTTGGGCTGCTGATCCTGAAATCCCCTTGAAATATTCGCGATTTGGTGAAGCATACCGTAACAGAGCATGGCTCCTTCTGTAGCATACGGTCTGATTTCGTCTCCAAATAATCCCGTCAACCGTTCAGCCAACCACTGCAACTGCGTGCGGATCAAGGAAGTGGAATCGAATTCACCCGAGTAAAACCCCGTCCAGAATAGTTCCAGTACACGCTGCTTGTCGGATAAAGTCATCGGTATGGCTAGTTGGTCCACCAACAAATCAAATTCGGAAGCGTAATCCCGCTTCTCCAAGTTGCTGAGCAGCACCAGATCTTCCCGCAAGCGCTGCTCAAATATGGCCGCAATGCATGCTTCCTTGGAGTCAAAATATTTATAAAAGGTCCCTTTGGATACTCCCGATTGATCCAGAATCATTTGAATGGTTGTATCGGAATAGCCATGCTCTATAAATAAAGCCAATGCGGCGTCTAACAAAGTCTGCCTGCGATTGCTCACGATTGTGAAATCTCCTTTTGGACAGCACCGGTTTTTACTATGATTGTACCATTAGGTAAAAGTCCAGGGAATGATGGTGGTTTTATCCGGAGAGATTTACTACATCGCCGCCCGTTCGATTCAATTATGTTTTTCCGCAGCCATCGCCGCGGCTTTGGTCTCATGGACCGTGCCGAAGGGATGCTGGGGTGGAGCATAAATCACATATACTTTGAGCGGTTTATTCCCCGTGTTGGTAATGTTATGCCATTTCCCGGCGGGAATAATAACGGCATATCCTTCTCGGGCCATTGCTTGGAAATTGAGATTCTCCCTGCTGTCCCCCATTTGCACAAGCCCCTGCCCTTCTTCAATACGTATGAATTGGTCCGTTTCGGGATGAACTTCCAATCCGATATCCTCACCGACGTTAATATTCATCAAAGTGACTTGAAAGTGATTTCCGGTCCATAAAGCGGTGCGAAACGTACGGTTTTGTTCGACGGCCTGCTCTAGGTCAATCACTAAAGGTTTTAAGCCATAATCCAAAATGGGAATGTACCCTTGTTCCGGATCGCGGTATGGATATCGAAGGTTCGTACGGTACATATTCATTCTCCTTATCGTTTTTTATATACTATGCAACCGCCCAGCTTATGGGTAGAAATATAGGCCGCAACCCAGTCATAACCACCGGCTTAGCCGGTGGCTTCCATCAGCCCTATAAGGGCATGGTACTAGCAAGCGCCTAAGAAGGCGCACTGAAAGTCTGCCAACCGCGAGCGGTCTCGGGCATGCCCCTTAAAGGGGCTTTTTTACTTGCCCTTTCCTACCGACTCACCCGTAAACGGGTCGAACAGTTCTTTCATCGTGAGTTGTTCGTAGTTCTTATCTTCTGTTAGCTGATTCCGAATGTATTCGGCGATCGCTTTCCTGTTACGTCCTACCTTATCCACAAAGTATCCTCTACACCAAAACTGTCGATTTCCGTACCGATACTTTAGATTCGCAAACTTATCGAAGATCATCAGCGAACTTTTTCCCTTCAAGTATCCCATAAATTCCGACACACTTAACTTAGGAGGGATACTTACCAGCATGTGAATATGGTCTGGGCATGCCTCCGCCTCATGAATCTCCACACCTTTTCTCTCACATAGCTCTCGAATGATTTTTCCGATTTCTCTTTTTAATTTCCCATAGATCACTTGTCGTCTGTACTTTGGCGCAAATACGATATGGTATTTGCAGTTCCAGCGTGTATGTGCTAGACTGCTCTTATCCATTTCCCTTGTCCTCCTTGATTTCATGATGCGGTTGGCAGACCGGCTATCATTTTATCATAAAGGTCAAGGGATTTTTACTCATAGCTATAAGCTTTCCTGAACCCCCAGTCAAACTGGGGGTTTTCTTCGACAAAAAAAAACACCGGTTAGATTGCTAACCGGTGTTTTCGTACCTTGTTGTTTAGTTCTATAACGCCGCGTCGTCCACGCCATCAAGCCACTCTTCGATCCGGCCGATAACCGATGTCACGCAGCCTTCCTCGAACGGAGAAATCAATCCCGCCACCTTGACCAACTCCGTGAACGATTGACTTCCGCCCTGACGGCAAAGCTTCAGATAATCCGCCCATGCGGCCTGACGATCCTCATGCATCTTCTTCCAGAACTGGAACGCGCAGATTTGAGCCAAAGTGTAATCGATATAATAGAACGGGGTATTGAAAATATGGCCCTGCTTCTGCCAGAAACCGCCCCGCTCCAAATAGGCGTTATCCGCGTAATCGCGGTGAGGCAAATATTTCCGCTCGATCTCCCGCCAAGCTTGCTTGCGTTCCGCCGGCGTCGCTTCCGGATTCTCGTAGACGAAATGCTGAAATTCATCGACGGTAACCCCGTAAGGAATAAACAGGAGCGCGCTGGCCAAATGTTCGAAACGATATTTGTCGGCATCCTCCTTAAAGAACAATTCCATCCAGGGCCACGTGAAAAATTCCATGCTCATGGAATGGATTTCGCAAGCTTCATAAGTCGGGAACCCGTACTCCGGCACTTCAAAGCCCCGGCTTTCATATACTTGAAAAGCATGTCCGGCTTCATGAGTAAGCACATCGATGTCTCCGGACGTGCCGTTGAAATTCGAGAAAATAAACGGGGCTTTGTACTCGCTGAGATAGGTACAGTACCCTCCGCTCTGCTTGCCTTTTTTTGCGACGAGGTCCATCAATCCATTCTCCAGCATAAAGGTGAAGAATTCGTTTGTCTCCGGAGACAATTCCGCATACATCTTCGCCCCGTTGCTTACGATCCACTCGGGATCGCCTTTCGGTGTGGCGTTCCCCGATTTGAAGACAAAATTCTCATCATAATAAAGCAGTTGATCCACACCGATCCGGTTTCTCTGACGCTCCTTCAGCTTTGTGGCGATAGGAACAATATGCTCCAGCACCTGGTTTCGGAAATTCGCCACCATCTCGGCATTGTAATCCGTGCGGGCCATCCGGGCGTACCCGAGTTCCACGAAGTTGTTGAATCCGAGCTTCTTGGCGATTCTCGTTCTCACCTTAACGAGGTCGTCATAAATGCGGTCGAACGTCTGCTCATGCTCGGCCATAAAACCGCTGGAAGCCTCCATGGCGCGCTTCCGCATATCCCGATCCGTGGACTCCTGAAAGGGGATCAACTGCGGCAGCGTACGTTCCTCGCCTTCGAACGGGATTTTCGCGGAGGCGATCAGCTTCGCATACTCCGTCGTCAGCTTGTTCTCCTGCTGCAAATCCTCAATAACCTCCGGGCTGAACGTTTTAAGCGACATCTCGGCGAGGCGGAACAGCTGATGTCCCCATTTCCCCTCCAGTTCCCCGCGAAATTTGGAATTTACCAGTTCCCGGTAGTAATCGGTTATATACTCTTCTACGACAGGGCCGTTCTCATCGAAGAAATCCTGCTCCGCTTTATAGAATTCATCGTTCGTGTCCACCGAATGCCGAATACTGGCCAACTGCTGAAACGTGCCGAATTGACTGCGGAGCTTGTTGATTTCGGTCATCGCCCGATCCTGCTCTTCATAAGTACCTGCAGATTTAAATTCGTTCAGAAGTTCCTTGAACTTTTGCTCGAAAGCCTTCACATCAGGCCGCTCATACTGGTAATCGCTAAACTTCATGACATGCACCTACCCTCTCACATAAAAAGTACAAAAATAAACAGCACGTTCACAAGCATGATGTGTAAAGCTCCTAAAGTCATTAATCCCGTTGCAGGTTAGACTTTGGTTTCCCTCCCTCCCGGCATTTATTTTTGGCTGGCCCGTTTGTCTGGTTTCCGGTGACTAATCCCTCTAAGGAAATCTTTGTAAGCAATTACTAATCATTATACTAAATTCCCTTTTTTGATGACAATTGCGTAACAGGACATGTTTATATAAAATTGGAACGCATCATTGAGAAGTCCTTAACAATTTTCATTTCCCTGAAAGGCGAGTTTGACTTTTATGAATTTATATCGTAATATTTGAATATATTAATTTAGTGATATATGGAGTGATCATATGGATAGCAACTTTAAAGCTTACAATCAAACCGCCGAGCTATTAAAAGCCATTGCCCACCCTGTTCGACTGTGTATTCTCCGCGGCTTGATGCAGAAAGGGAGCTGCAACGTCTCCTACATGCAGGACTGCCTGGAGCTACCCCAATCTACGGTATCGCAGCATCTGCAGAAGCTTCGGTCGCTCGGTATTGTAGAGAGCGAACGGAATGGCTTAGAAATCAATTACTCCGTCAAGAACGAGAAGATTAAACAACTAATTCATTTATTTTTGGGAGAGATAAGCAACCATGAGTAAAAAGATACTAATCGTCGGCGGTGTAGCCGGAGGCGCATCTGCGGCCGCCAGACTCCGCCGGCTGGATGAAGAAGCGCATATTGTCATGTTCGAACGCGACCCCTATATTTCGTTTGCGAACTGTGGGCTTCCTTATTATATAGGCGGTTCCATTCAAGACCGCTCCAAGCTGCTTGTGCAAACCCCTGAAGCTATGCATAAGCGTTTCAACGTGGATGTGCGAACGCATAGCGAAGTGATTTCCATTGATCCCGCGAATAAAAAAGTAAAAGTAAATAGCCAGGAACGTGGCGTGTATGAAGAAGAATTCGATGCATTGATTCTGTCACCCGGTGCGAAGCCGATCCGTCCGGAATGGCCGGGAATCAACAGCAGCAGAATTCATACGCTCCGCAACATACCGGATACGGACCGGATTAAAGCCAGGGTGAAAGAAGAAGGCACGCGCTCGGCGATCGTGATCGGCGGAGGATTTATCGGCGTCGAAATGGTGGAAAATCTCCGTGAAGCGGGGCTGAGCGTTACACTGATTCAGTCGGGTACGCAAATTTTAACTCCTTTTGACTTTGAGATGGCCTCCGTATTGGCCAAGGAACTGGAGAGCCGCGGCGTACAACTGGTGTTCTCCGATCCGGTTACGGGCTTCCAAGAGCAAGGCAATCGGATCAACGTGAACCTGGCCAGCGGCAAAACCTTGGAAAGCGAAATAGTATTGCTTGCGATTGGCGTCGAGCCGGATACGGGTTTTCTTCAGAACAGCGGTTTGGAGTTCGGACCCAAAGGGCATATTGTGGTTAATGAACGGATGGAGACCGCCATTCCGGATATTTATGCCGTCGGGGACGCGGTGGAGGTTGTGGAGTTCGTGCACGGACAAAAAACCGCGATTCCGCTTGCCGGACCGGCCAACAAGCAGGGTAGAATTGCGGCGGACAACGTGTGCGGACTAAATACGTCGTATAAGGGCACTCAAGGAACATCCATTATAAAAGTCTTCGGATTAACCGGCGCGATCACCGGGAGCAGCGAAAAAATATTGAATCAACTAAATATTCCTTACCATGTCGTATATGTGCACCCAAGCTCTCATGCCTCTTATTACCCGAATGCCACACCTATCTCATTAAAGCTGTTGTTCAGCCCCGATGGAACGGTGCTTGGCGCACAGGCGGTCGGGTATGACGGGGTAGACAAACGGATCGACGATATTTCCACCGTAATTCGCTTTAGAGGAACGGTTACCGATCTGACAGAGTTGGAATTGGCTTATGCTCCTCCCTATTCTTCCGCTAAAGACCCGGTTAACATGGCAGGATATGCGGCGGAAAACGTACTTCGAGGATTGACAGAGGTCGTACTCCCAGCGGATTTGACTGGCCGTGATATCGGCAATATAGTGTTAGTGGACGTCCGGACAGCGATCGAATATGCTAACGGCCACATTGAGGGTGCGGTCAACATACCGGTGGATGAACTCCGCCACCGCTTGGGTGAATTGGATCATTCAAAGGAAATATGGGTATACTGTCAAGTTGGCTTACGCGGTTATACGGCTTCCCGGATTCTGAAACAAAAGGGCTACTGGGTTAAAAATTTGACCGGAGGCTACAAAACCTATCAAATGAGCCGTTACAGCCCTAAACTTTTGGAAATAAGATCTGAGTCATTGAATCTTCCTTCCGCTCATCGGGAAACGGCTGCCACAGTACATTCCTCCGCTGTTCCTCCGACTGTGGACATGGTGTTGGATGCATGCGGGCTTGCTTGCCCGGGTCCGCTGCTCCAGGTGAAGCAGCATATGGATCGACTGCAGGAGGGTCAGGTCCTGAAGATAACGGCTTCCGATCCGGGTTTTTATGAAGATATCAAATCGTGGAGCAAAATGTCGCGGAACGAGCTGTTGCAGCTGGATAGACGACAGGACGGCGTCATTGAGGCATACCTTAGTAAAGGCGGTAAGGAAATGCAGCCCATTTCCCCTCCTTCATCGAAAACTATGTCTAACGATCGAAGCACGATGGTGATCTTCAGCGGGGACTTGGACAAAGCCATCGCTTCCTTCATCATCGCGAACGGTGCCGCAGCCAGCGGCAAAAAAGTCACTATGTTCTTCACGTTCTGGGGTCTGAACATCATACGAAAACATGAGAGGGTTCCTGTCGCAAAGAGTTTTGTCGGCAGAATGTTCGGGGCCATGATGCCAAGAGGAAGCCGAAGGCTATCCATGTCCAAAATGAATATGCTCGGCATGGGTCCACAGATGATCCGATCCCTCATGAAGCGCAATAATGTTCCTTCGTTGGAAGAGCTTATCCGTACAGCGTTAGACCAGGGTGTTGAGATTATCGCGTGTCAAATGTCGATGGACTTAATGGGCATTGACCGGACCGAGCTGATTGATGGGATTGGTTATGGCGGGGTAGGCGCCTACCTGGGCAAAGCGGAAGAGACCGGGCATAACCTGTTTATCTAATCACTGTTTCGAAACAAAGCACAACGGAAATGGAGGCAAACGGCAACTGCTGCAATCTTTGCGATAGTAAATACAAAAGGAGTTCGCCAATGGTGAACTCCTTTTAGTATGAAATGACCACAGTGACAACTACTCCGCCTGCAAGTACCGTTTATCCTTCAGGAACAGCCACCAGAACAACACGAACACCGGCAGTAAAATTACGGTCCCTACGGCGTACCCCCAAAGCAGGGAAATAAACATCGGGTGGTTGGTAATTCCTTCGTCCACGGTCAGATACGGATATACGATGTACGGCATATGCGCTTTGCCATAAGCATAACTCGCCAGCGCAAACTGAATCACCACGAAAATAAACGCTAGACGAGGCCACCCAAGCCGACCTTTCCGCTTGATCCAGAGAGAGACATAACCGGCGAGAAAAGCGGCGGCCGACAGCATGAACCAGCCCCCCTGCTCTCTCATCCGATTCACCATCCACCTTGCTTCCTCATTCATGGTGAAGGTCGCCACGACGGCGAGCAGCATCGCAAGCGGTCCCGCGTACACGGCGAGCGTCCGGTAATGCCGGTAAGTCGACTCATCCCCGGCTTGCCGGGAGAAGTCGGAAAGGAACAGCGCGGACAAGAACAGCTCGGTCGCGATGCCAAAGCCCAAATAAGCGTACAGGGAAGGACTCGCCAGCAGTTCGGCATATCTAAGCTGCGGATAACCGCCCTCGCTATGAATAAAGCCCCCTAGCGTGATCGGCAGAACGCTGACGAGCAGTCCCGGAATCAGTACCCCGGTAATCCCCGATACGAGCCGCAAGCTCCGAACCTTCCGCTGCACGGAGTAAGCGTAAACCATAAACGAACTGCGGAACAGCAGCAGCACCAGCACAAGGCTGACGGGGACCAGCAGCAGCGTTCCGAGCAAATAGGCGGCCCGCGGGAAAAAGCCGACCAAAGCCACGACCAGCAGCACCAGAAATACGTTGGTCACTTCCCAGGACGGCGACAAAAAGCGATTGGCGAGGCTCGCGGCCTGCGGATTTTTTTTGCTGAAGACCATCGACCAGAATCCGGCGCCGAAATCGATGGAACCCATAATCGAATAAATGAACAGAAATCCCCATAGGATGGAAATCGCTATCGTGGAATCGTGCATACCTTCTTCAACCCCTTCCTCCCTAGCCGGCTTCCAGCATCTCCGGGGTCACCGGATGACGCCTGAAATGATAACGCAGCACCAAAGCGGTGACGACCAGCATAAACACAAAGAGCCCGATAAAAAGAACAAATAGGATGCCGAGATTCTCCGACTGGGTGGCCGCGGACGCGGTCGACTGGATATGGTAAATCGTCCAGGGCTGGCGCCCCGTGCAACTGAATATCCAACCGGTCTCGATCCCGATCAAAGCGAGCGGCCCGGTGCATATCAGTCCTCCCAGCAGCCAGCGCGGAAACTCCTTCTTCTTAACGAACCGGAAGACGAGCGAACCGATCGAAACCAAGATGAGCAGAGAACCGATACCTACCATCAGATTAAAAAGCGTGTGAACGAACAGAGGCGGCCACTCTTCCACGGGAAAGTCGTTTAACCCTTTGACCACGGTGTCAAACCGGTTCCCCGCCAGGAAGCTAAGCGCCCACGGAATTTCGATCGCCCCCCGGATCGTCCGGCTCTCCTTATCGGTGAAACCGCCGATCGCCAGCGGAGCGAACGCCTGCGTTTCGAATAAACCTTCGGCGGCGGCCAGCTTTTCCGGCTGGTAATGGTGCAGCATTTGCGCGGTTTCATGCCCGTTAAGCGCCGTCAGCAGAGACATAACGCCTCCGATGGCCAGCGATAGGACCAGGCCTTTGCGATGGTACTGCCGTTCTCGCTCCGGGCGTTTGCGTCCGAGCAGCTTGGCGGCCGCCACGGATACGACCGCGAACGCGCCCAGTACGTAAGCCGAGACCAGCACGTGCGTCGCCGTCGTAGGCAGGCTGGGGTTAAAAACCGCAGCCCACGGGTCGATATCGACCACCTTTCCGTTCTCCAACCGGAAGCCTTGCGGGGTGTTCATCCAGGCGTGAGCATCGGTGATCAGCACGGCCGACGCGCTGGCCCCCAATGCGACGAACGTCACGCTAGCAATCCTTAGCGCCGGGGGAAGACGGTCTGCGGCATAGACGTAAATCGACATGAATAGGGCTTCCAGCAAAAAAGCCCAGATTTCGATTTGGAAGGGCAGCGCGATCACCTGGCCGACGATCTCCATAAAACCCGGCCATAAAAGCGATAGCATGACGCCGACCATCGTCCCGGACGGAATCCCCACCCCCAGCAAAATGGCCTGGCATTTCGTCCAGCGCTTCGCCATGATGGCGTAGTCGCGGTCTTTTTTGATTTGATAAACGATTTCCGCCATGACGATCATGAAAGGCAGCCCTACCCCCAGAGTGGCAAAAATAATATGAAAGGCCATCGATGATCCGAACAAGGATCGGGCCAGCATCACGCTATCCATCAACCATTCCTCCATCTTTTGGATTAACGTGAGTATTATGCGATATTTTTCCAGCAAAAATGCGCCTTAACAAAATGAAAAATGCATCCCAATAAAGGAACTTCTCCTTCAGGGATGCATGTCATATCAATAGGGATCGCTATCGGAACATATGTAGTCGATGACCACATTCTTATACAATTCGGGGCGTTCCTTGTGCGGCGTATGCCCGCAGTCTTCGAAAATTTTGATTTTTCCTCGAGGAGCCGCACGATATGCACGAACATGGCGCTCACAAGTGACCGGATCGTTTTCACCCAAAATGAGGAGCGACGGTACGGTCAACCGGGAAATCAGGGGCACAACGGAATCGAAAATCTTCCCTTCCTCCCGCAGGCGGCTAAGATGGATTTCCGTATTCTCGTCAAATTGATCCCATTCGTTCTCGGTGTATAGCGAATAATCCGTCGACACCTCCTGTTCGGAATAAATGAGCTCTTTTTGCTCGCCAAGGTCATCCCCCAATTGAAGATATTGGTCAAAAAGTTCCTTTGCAGGGAGAGACCCCGCAGCCAATTGCAGACATCGGACGCTGCGCGCCTCATCGCCCATTTTTTCGAAAAGCGCGGCCGCTTTCGTTAACAGGCTCTTTGCGGTCCAACCAAAATCGAATGTCGGACATTCAAAAATCACTTTCGCAACGGATTCCGGGTAGGTAATTGCGTAGATTAAAGCCAAATAACCGCCGAAGGAATGGCCGAGCACCGACCATCTCGCGATACCGAGTTGCTCCCTGAGTTCTACGCAATCATCGATAAGATCCTTCAAGCCAAAAGGCTCGTCGTCCCCTATTCTTTCCGAGCGGCACACTCCCCGTTGATCGATGGCGACGACGAAGAGTTCGGATGCCAGTTTTTCGGCTTGGTGATAGACAAACTCGTAACAGCTTTCTCCGGGACCTCCGTGCAAAAACAGCACCGCCGGCGAATGCCGTTTGCCAAATAGCTCCACATGCAGTTTTTTTCCTCGAATAAGATACGATTCCGCCATTTCGTTTCCCCTGTCATGTTAATATGCAGAAATAATATCGGAGATTATCTCGTAAAACGTTCTATGTCATCTATCTGGGATGAGTTCCGTCGCATTTGATCCATATGGCTGTTCACATCGTTTTTTGATTTTACAACGGCCCCCCACCCCGAAAATACAAGGATGAGTACACCTATTAATGCATAAGCGATGGTAAAATAATTTAAATAGAAATTTAGCACAATTCCACCTAAAATGGCCGCCAATGTTATCCATATAAACCACTTTAAGCCTCTCTTCAATCGACCCTCACTCCTTAGATTTAAAGATGATAAATCCCCTCTTCAATTCGTTGAATGCAAGATTCGGCAAATTTGTAATAATCAAAATTACGGTCAGGATCATCTTTGGTGAGCCCGCTGTAAAAAAGACCCCAAGCCACTTCACGGACCATCGCCACAAATTTCATTTCCTGAAAAATACGGAAAGTCTCTCCCTCAAAAAAACCGAAATAAAGCGCAAGCCACTCACGCTCTTCCGCCTCGCTAAATTGATTCGAAAACGGAATCAGGGTCAATTCAAAAAATATATCACCGATGCCCGACAATTCCCAATCAATAATTTGGAGCTGTTCTCCCGTAAGAATCATATTACATAGAAAAGAATCGTTATGACAGAACTTGTTATTATATGTTTTGTCATTACTGCGCATATGGGCTATCTTTTCAATGCGATCGAGAATTTGCAGCAGTCCGCTCGGATATTTGACCCCCAATAGATCTGCACCCTTCAGATAGCCAAAAATCAGGTCGTATGGCGTACAAGTCCGATCCACCCCTTCCATGCTATGTATAATCTTTAAACGATCCATAATCATGTTCTTGATCGCGTTGTTATTAAGATCACTCTTCTCGAGCATTCGGCCGTCGATGTAGTTGGTGACTACAAAGCGCTGCGGGTCATCAGCGAATATCACTTCGGGGGCTATCCCCTTCCGGCAGGCCTTCCGCATGACTTCTACTTCGGAATGGCGCGTGAGATTCAAATATTCGTTCTGCCGGCTGTTCAATCGTAACACATACGTGCGTTGTTTCGTATACACCTTAAATGTTTGGTTGCAAAGCCCTCCGCTAAGTTCCTGATAATGAGTAAAATTTCGGTTTAACTCCGGAACAGCGTAAATCATCTCATCAACGACGTTCATGTCTGCAAACCTCCTTCTCAGCTAGTGCCCTACTAGACAACCAACCTGGACATTGTACGTATCGAGCACCACCCGGTTTCCACAATATTCCTGGTTCTTAATCTAGATTAACACCTTGATTTACATATGTCAAAAAGTTGTGTTCATTTGTTTTATATAATATTTACATATGTAAAATCAAATGGTTACAAATGAACAAATCACACACTAAGAAAAGACCGCCATTCGTTAACGGGTTGCCATTCCTTTGTACATAGCGGGCAGTTACGAGGTTCATTACTAATTGTTCCAGCAACAAAAACCACCCGTGTGAACGGGTGGTTTGCTCTAAGGCTATAAGCCTTTATTACCGGCTCGCGTCTAAAGGCGCTTGCTTTCACTACGTTCAAGCTACTATGCCGTTGCTGCATTTGCCTACCCCTGAAGGGGTGCATTATTACTAGTCCCTCCGTCAGACAACCTTGATAACATAAAATTCCTGCATATCTGCATGCTTTTTTCCTGTTTGGACTCGAAATTTCCAAATACCTGCAAATCTGCAGGAATTTTCGACGAAAACGGCTCGTTTCTCTAAAAACGCTGGAAATGCCTGCAGATTTGCATCTTTTTTCGCATTCCCTCGGGAATCGGCTTAAATACCTGCAGATCTGCATCTTTTTGTAGTTCGAAGCCTAGAAGCACACTAGGCGCCCCTTTGTAGGTGACATATCACTTCGATTAGCCATTAAGCTACCTTTTCCTTTCGTTATACATCATAGCTTGAACACCCTATAACCGACCCCATCAGTTGGTTTCTGGCTATAAGCATCACTATACCACCCGCATAGCAGGTGGTTTCGCACGCTTCGCCAGTCCAACTGGCTAAAGCCGTAACAAAAAAAGGGCTTAAAAATAAGCCCTTTCTTCCCGACAACTTGCCCTTCCAGTTTAGTTAAATCCGCCGTTAACCCTGATCGTCTGCCCGGTAATCCAGCGGGCGTTGCCGCTGACGAGCATTTCGACCGCATTCGCGATGTCCTGCGGTTCGCCAAGCCGTCCGAAGGCGTTCATTCGGCGGTACGAATCGATCAGTTCCTCCGATTTGCCGTTCAGGAACAACTCGGTGGCCACTTGACCGGGAGCAAGGCAATTTATGATGATATCTTTGGGACCGAACTCTTTGGCCAACTGGCGGGTTAACTGTTCGACGGCCCCTTTCGTTGCCGCGTATACGCTGTACTCCGGGAGCATCGCTCCCGACACGGAAGTTGAGAAATTAATGATCGAGCCGCCTCTCGCCATATGTTTCATGGCTTGTTGGCAAGCGAAATACGTTCCTTTTACATTAACCGAAAAGTGCTGGTCAAACATCTCTTCCGTGACGTCCTCAATCGATCTGCGCTCCATGATGCCAGCGTTATTGATCAGAATATCCACACGGCCGAAACGCTCGAGTGTCCTCGTAAACAAATCCTCCACTTCCATCACCTTGCTCACATCGGCGCGTACAGCCAAGGCTTCTCCACCGGCTTGCACAATCGTATCCACCACCTCGTTCGCTTGAGCCGGGCTGGAGGAATAATGGACAATCACTTTTGCCCCGGCTTGGGCCAATTGGATGGCCACCTGGCACCCAATGCCCCTAGAGGCCCCTGTGACGATTGCAACTTTTTCATTCAAACTCATATGGTTTGCTCCTTTATAATGAATTGGCCGATCCGATCCTAAAGTTCGACCTCGTAAGTTCATTATAAGAAGCTATGGCTTCAACCCGTTAGAACATTGCTGTCCAATCCTTGCCTAATTCTCTTCCGAGACGATAATATAATAATAAATGACATGTTTCCCGGAAAGGAGGTTGTCGACATGGTTGAAGTTATGCGCATGGAGCAAACGCTGCACCAAATGGCTTCCTTGATAAGTCGGCACGCTTCGTCGACCGGAACGCATCGCACTGCCGTCCCCTCATTGATGCTCATGCACGCCACGCAACCGTCGGATCAGCCGTTGGAATCGGTGTATAAACCGTCCATTTGCGTCGTGGCCCAAGGAGCGAAAACGGCCCTACTGGCCGATGAGATTTACCGTTACGATGCTTCTTCCTATCTCGTTACGTCCGTTGAATTGCCGATTGTGGGCCGAATTGTCGAAGCATCCCCCGAAACCCCTTATTTAAGCCTCAAGCTCAGCTTTGATGTCGACGTTATTTTGGATATTGTGAAAAACATGAATCCACCGGTGTCCATTCCTGCGGCATCCCGCGGCATTACCGTGAATCAACCCTCTCCCGGCCTGCTGGAAGCGCTTGTGCGTCTCTTGCAGTTATTGGATACGCCACAGGATATCCCTGTTCTAGCCCCGCTGATTACCCGTGAAATTCTGTATCGGGTGCTGCAAAGCGAGCAAGGCGCTCTCATCCAACAATTTGCGGTCATCGGCAGTCATGCGTATCATATCGCTCAAGCGATTCAAGTGATTAATCGGGAATTCAACCGCCCGCTCATGATCGAGCAGCTGGCAAAGTCCGTCAACATGAGCCCCTCGGCGTTCCATAAACATTTTAAACGCGTCACGGCGATGAGTCCGTTGCAATATCAGAAAACGGTACGCCTGCAGGAAGCTCGGCGTCTCATGCTGACGGAAAACGTGCAAGCCTCCGACGCGGCTTTTCGTGTCGGCTACGAGAGTCCTTCCCAGTTCAGCCGGGAATACGCCCGAATGTACGGACGGCCGCCTATGCTGGATGTCCAGGAACTCCGCGGCTCGATCACGAATTCCGGCATGTTTTAGCCGATATTTTTACTTTGTCTATGGTTTTTCGGCCCATTCGTCCACAATCTTAAAGCTCTTCGCCGACGACAGACAGTTCATGCACTTGATGGTTATCGTCGCGAAGCTCGTAAACAAACCAAAATTTTCCGGTACCGGTTTGTCTAGCTCAGAGTCTTTTCGTAGATGCTGATTTCATGTTCCGGTTTCATGCCGGCCTTTTCATAGAGACGATAGGCTCCCGAAGGATTGGCGGCATCCACGCCTAGCGAGACAAGCGGCTGGCCCGCGCGGTAGGAGGCCGCAAACACGGTGTGCAGCAGCGCGAGCGCAAGACCGCGGCCGCGGAACGGGCGGCGAACGCCGATCTTCTCAATGAATAACAAGTCATCGCGCATACGGGCGAGCGCAAATCCCGCTACGCTTCCCTCCGAATCCCGAGCGATCATCCACCACTGTTCGTTGAAGGTCGGCAGCTGTGTCTTCTCCACCCATTTCTCAAAAGACGGTTCCGCAAAGTCCCAATGATCCGCGAAAGATTCGATATAAGCTTCGTAGACCGCTCGTTCGTCGGCCCCCTTCACGTATGGCCCGACGGTGAATCCGTCCGGGAAGTTCGCCGGCGCCGGTTCGGCGTCAAGCCGGATCCCCATCCGTTTAAAGTACCGTACCGGTGCGAACCCCCTGCTCTCAAATAACCGGACGGCATCCCCGCATAGCGTGGGAATCATGCTTTGCAGACGCTTGGGAACCCCGGATTCCCTCCGTAGTTCGGCAGCATGCGATTCAAGCGCCTCCACAAGCATCGAACCGATTCCGCGGCCGCGTACGGAGGGCCTCACGCAGCCGTAGCTGAACAGCTTCTCTTCGCTGTCTTCCTCGAGAAAAGCGTATCCGGTCAGCTTGGATTCCGTATCCTCGACAACCCAAACCTGCTTGTCGAGATCAAATCCGGACCACATGTCCAAAACATCGGCAAGTACGATGTCGGGGGCCCCCAGGTCTTCGGTATCGCAGGCGGCCACCAGATCGCAAACGGCCTGGGCGTCATCCATGGTAGGACGACGCAGGCGATAGGTCGTTTTTTTCATTATAGAAATCTCCTTAAATTTATTTTAGACAGTTTAACATAAAAGCCACTTTTTTCCTATTCCCAAATCGCCGATCCCCACTCTTCCGTCCCCCTCCCTTTGATGCATTGAAACTCGATTTCTACCACTTAATAACCATTTCATAGCATGATAGAATTAGGGAGTTTAGCGGGTGTTTTCTCCCTCCGCCTTCCTGGATAATAGAAGGGTAAGTTCCTTGACAACCCCATTTGAGAGAGGAGAAATGCGAATGTCGTCATTGACGAAAAGATTTGCGGCAGTAATGCTATGCTCCGCTCTGTCTTGGACCGGTTGGGCCGGGTCAAGCAGCGCGGCCGCATCTCCCGATCAGCCGCTCACACCGAAAGTAGAATGGAGTTCGACGTATGGCCATAGCTTCGCACGATCCACAGGCAATGCGGTCGCGGCAACTTCGGACGGAGGTTACGTCGCCGTTGGGGATATCGACGAAGTTAGGTCCTCCGACTCCGAAGCCGTACAAAAAGGATATGTTGTAAAAGTGGATGAAAATGGCAACCAGCAGTGGGAGCAAACCGTGTGGATTGACGAAGAGGATTCGTATGTATATGACTTCTCGCTGAAAGAAGTGATCCCTACGCAAGACGGCGGTTACTTCGTCGGCGGATCAGCGACGGACCGCAGTTCCCGGCCGCACAATGTTCCGGTTTTGGCAAAGTTGGACGATCAAGGGAACCTCGAATGGGTAAATCACTATCGAGTCTCCGGATATGTGGATAGCGTCGTGGAAACCCCGGATCACGGGTTTGTTGTTACCGGCTATAATATCAACCCATCGGCAGCGGCGTGGGCCTATTTAATGAAAGTCGATGAACATGGGAATGAAGTTTGGATAAAACAACACCATTTCTCCGACGTGGAGTACCCGATGGGCGATTTTCAATACTTTAATGATCTGTTGATCACACCTGACGGAGGAATTCTTGCGGTCGGGCAAATGGAGGAGTTTATCTCCGAACAACACCCCGACGCTTCCCTCATTGTGAAGCTTGACAGCGAGGGCGAGATTGAATGGACCCGCAAGCAGACCTTGCCGGGGAGCGGCATTTCGGCCAATGCCGTCCAATTGGCGCCGGACGGGACTTATCTCGTGGGAGGGTCGAAGCGGCTAGACGATAAAATGACCGTGTTCGTTCTTAATATAGCAACCAATGGTGAAGTTCTTTGGGAGAAGTCTTTTACTGTTGATGAGGGAAGCTTTGCTCTGGGAGAACTCGCCTCCACCTCCGACGGGTTCGCGTTATTGGGTCAATATACTACAGGGAATTACCCGAATTACCACCGTCAATTTCAAGTCTATCAATTGGATGCGGCTGGAGAATTCACAGGAAGTTTGCGATTAGAGGTACCGGGACTTCTCGGCTCGGGTACAGGAACGATGACCGATGACGGCGGTTTTATGCTCTCGGGCAAAGTTACCGAAAACAATAAACAACGGATGCTGCTGGTTAAATTATCGGGTCAAACGGAGGAGCCGTCTGCGGAAGTAAAAGAAATCCGGTTTGCGAATCCGGAACTGACTCTGCAAATCGGCGAACGTAAGCCGAGTGTCGTACAGGCCGTATATGCCGACGGAAACGCTGCGGATATCACCGGTACGGCCACCCTTACTTCGCTCAACCCGGAAATTGCCTCCGTCGACCCCGATGGCTTCGTTACCGGTCTATCGGTCGGGACCACGGAAATTGTAGCCGAATTCGGCGGTTACACAACAACGCTGCCGGTGACCGTCTCCGAGACCCCGGGTCAAACCGCCGGGCGTTTCTATCTGGATTCGGAGGATTATTCTCTGGAGATCGACAGTGAATTGGACGTCCTTGCTTTATTTACCGATGATACGGGCCATACGTCCATCGTGAACGGTGAAACCCGGTTTACGATCGGCAATCCCGATATCGCTCAAGTTGACGAGCGCGGATATCTCATCGGCATCAAGCCGGGGCTGACTTCCGTGACGGCCACTTACGGGGAGCATACCTTCACCGCAAGCGTGCTGGTTGTCAAACCTTACATTCCGCCGGGACAGCTTGACCAGCAGCCGGAACAACCCCCGGTGACGGAAAGCGATATAGAAAGCGAAGCGCCTGAATTGCCGGGCCAATAGTAGCATCATCGGATTAAAGCCAAAAAGCCGCCTTCATTGGCGGCTTATCTTTTTTCAAATGTCTAAAATCTGCTGTCGGTGTCCGGCTTGGTCATGCTGAGATATTTGAAGCAGGCCCGGCACCCCGTTCCCATCGGGGACTGGGCTACGACCCCCGCCTTAAACCCGCCCGGGGCTTTCATCCCGAAGTAACGGATGAGTTTCCAGTCTTCCCCATTCGCCGAATAGAAAAAGGAAACCGTATTCTCCCTTTTCGTGATTCTTAATAAGGGGTTCTCTACCGTCACCCGTTCCGAATTGCAATCATCGGAGCATCCGTTTTGGGTTACGACGGAAACGATGGTGGCATGTTCACCGTTGAATTCGTAACAAAGCTTGGCCCAATTGTCCTCGTCGACCATTAACATCAGACATCCCGAATCATAAATATGATGCATCTCCACCTGCAGTTGTGTCGTAAGCTGAAAGGACGTTTCGGCCGGTACATGCAAAAACGGAGCTGAATGAACCACGTGTTTTCCCGCGGGATCCTTGAAAAAATCGGCTTTGGCCGGTGCATGAACACACAACCCGCCATCTGCGGTATACTCCCAACTTGTCGGTTCGTTCATCCATGTTAAACGGTCCCTCTCCCCAACCCGGAACAAATTATGACTCATGTTCATCCTCCAGAAAAAGAATAGGCATATTTTCGAATGATGAAATATCCCTCTTCCAAGTATACTAGGAACGCATTCCGTTCTTATATATAACATTCCCGCTGTCGGATGTAATAATATGGAACTGCGATACGACCTACTCCAGCGAACGTTTCCCTTCCCAGCGGTAAAGCCAAACGCCAAACAAAATCGCGATGATGGCTGTCCCGGCGATGATGTGGATGACCCCTCTGTTCAACAGCATTTCCGGGGGAATCTCTTGAAGCCGGGCATAAGGATATTGCGCCCAAATCGTGATCCATCGAGCTGACCAGGCGCAAGGTACATAAATCCAATTGAAATCGCCCAACCCCGTCAGGAGCAGGGCCGCCACCAGACTTTCCACGATCCCCAGCCCCATGGATGCCCCGCGCCCATAGCGAAGGCTAATTATTAAATGAAGAATGTACAGGAAAATACTGCCTATAAAAAGAATCCCACCCGCGCAAACATAGAATGTCAAATCATATAAGGTTGAACCGAGGATATAGATGTAGCCGAAACCGAAACCGACGGCAGCGAGCATTACACTTGCGAGCCCCAACAGAAGAAGCAGACTGATCTTGCTAACGAACGGCAGCGGTTTGACGGGCGAGGTCAGGAGCATCTGAAAATTCCCCGCATTCGCCTCCTGGTCGGCGGCAAAGGCACACACGATCCCGATCATCGTGGGAAGCGAAATGGCTACGACCTGTAGGTAGGCTTCAACCTTGGATTGTGAAGCCCAGGGACTGAACGCATAATAGGACAGAAACACGGCGATTCCAACCAGAGGCATGACCAGATGTATCCACAATAAGGGCTGCCTGCGCAGTTTGATCAGGTCGGAACGCAGATAACGCAAATATAATCTCATGTTACCTCGTCTCCTTGGCGTCGAAAGCCTTTGCCGTAATAAAGGACAGCAGAACAAACAACCCCACCGAGATTAGCAATCCGGGCAAAATGACGCTGCCGTCCATCAGCGGATCCCCCTCCGGAACCGGCAAGCCGTTAGGCAATACCTGGATGATCGGGCACATCAGCCTGGCGGGAATCGTAAAAGGAACCAGCCACCACATATCGGAAGTCGCCAACATAATTCCCAATCCCACATTACCGACCATGCTGAGGATGAACGTGACGAATACGCCGATCCGGTCAACAAGATAAAGCCAAAGCGGAATCTGCCAAAGAAACGTGACGAAAATGACGAGACAGGCGATCAAGCTGGTGATTGCCGACAGCGTCCCGGGAAATACCATGCTCCCCGCCGTAAGAATCAACCAAAGGAACAGTGAAGACATCAGAAACAGCCTGGAGACCTCCACGATTTTTCCCAACCAGGTTAAAGAAGGTGACAACGGCAGGGCTAGAATCGAACGATATCGCAGTTTCCGGGCATCCTTTTGCAGCACGCCGATACACAGGAGAGCCAAAGTTCCCGGCAGCATCATGGCGTACCACCAATTGAAGCTTCCGCTTTGAAAGAAATGCCCCCCCATCAGTACGACGCATAACATCAGGGTAACCAACGGTGCGATGTAGACCAGTTTCCGAGTAAACGTTCGTTTGACCTTTAAATGCTCGGCCCGAACAACAGCTGTAAAATGATGCATCCTTTACACCCCTTCCTTGCGGTGTTTTCTGGCAATCTCCATAAACAGATCCTCCAGATGCTGGCCGGGTACAACCGGTTCCTGATAGGCCAGTACGCCCCCCGCCATGATCGCGATATCGTCGGCAATCTGTTCTACTTCAGAGAGGATGTGACTTGAAAGAATGACCGTAATTCCGCGTTCGGGAAAAGAACGGATCAGCTCCCGCTGTTCCTGGATTCCTATGGGATCCAGCCCGTTCGTCGGTTCATCCAGGATGAGCAGCTTCGGATGGTTCAGCAAGGCGATCGCGATACCCAAGCGCTGCTTCATTCCCATGGAGAACTGGCCGGACCGTTTGCGTCCGGTGTTTGTCAAATCGACCATATCCAAGACCTCATCGATCCGGGAATCCGGAAGACCTAGGAGTGTGGTCCGTACCTTCAGATTCTCCCTCGCCGTCAAATTTTCATAAAGCGGAGGCGCCTCGATCAGCGCTCCAATCCGGTGCAGAACTTTGCGGTCCCAAGGTTTTCCCTCGAACAGAATTTCGCCCGATCCGGGTTTAAGCATTCCCGTCAACATTTTAAGCGTAGTCGACTTTCCCGCCCCATTCGGACCCAACAGGCCGTAAACGGTATTACGCCGAATCGTCAGGGATACGTTGTGAACCGCTCTTTGTCCTTTGAAGTTTTTACATAATCGGTTGGTTTGTAAAATAATGTCATTCATGCTTCTCCATCCTTTTCCTTTGTTCTCTGGAGACCAGCATATGACCTATTTCTAACAAATTTATAAAGCGGAATAAAAAAACGTGCATTTGAAAAAAAAGCCGCCAGACATGGCGGCCTTTGCGGTATTGAACTTTGATAGGATCTCTCAAATGTTGGCGAGCAGGTCATTCAGCGTCTCAGCCATCGAAGGATGGGCAAAGATCGTATCGCGCAGACAGGTATAAGGCTGCTCCCGCCATGGCATGCCCCGCCTTTACTTCAAAATCATTCGTTTGCATTGGCTGGTTCAAGGTCCGCCGAGCTGCGAACCGAATTTTTGTAGATCTCTCCCCAGTCCCTCATTGCTGCAATGATCGGAGTCAGGGTCCGGCCGAAATTCGTTAAAGAATACTCCACCTTGGGCGGGACCTGATGATAGACCTCGCGATGCACGATACCGTCTTCCTCCAACTCCCTAAGCTGCAGGGTAAGCATGCGCTGAGTAATGGACGGGCAAATTTTGCGAAATTCATTAAATCGCTTCGGGCCGGACATCAAATGATACAGCAGCACACCCTTCCATTTGCCGCCGATCACGTCCAACGTGAATTCCACCGGGCAGCCTTCATCATTGGGGCAAAATCCGTATCCGCTCTTTCGGTCTCTCATGATTTCTTTCGCTCCTAAAACATATTTAAAAACCTTCCAGAACCACCTTGCCGACGGTTCTGCCCGTTTCCAGCATGGCATGCGCTTTGCGAAGATTCGCGGCGTTAATCGGCGTCAGCGTTTCGTTCGTCGTCGTCCGAAGCACTCCATCGTCCACAAGCCGGGCGATCTCATTTAACAAGTTATGCTGTTCTATCATATCCGGGGTTTGATACGTAGACCGGGTGAACATCAATTCCCAAACAAACGTAACGCTTTTGTTCTTTAACAAGGTCAGGTTCAATAATTCATCCGTTTCGACGATGGAACAAATCTTCCCTTGCGGTGCGATCGCTTCCGCCATATTCGACCAGTGTTTCTCGGTGCTGTTCAGGCAGAGAATATAGTCGACCTGCTCCCATCCCGCCGCCTTTAACTGCGGAAGGAAGGCCTCAAAATGGTTAATGACATGGTCCGCGCCAAGTCCTGTTACCCAGTCTGCCGATTCGGGCCGGGAAGCGGTGCCGATGACCGTTAAACCGGAATATTTCGCCAACTGCGTCGCAATCGATCCGACACCGCCGGCGGCACCGATGATCAAAATCGTCTTCCCTTCATTATCGCCTTTGTTGCGGGAAATGCCAAGCCGGTCGTACAAACTTTCCCAAGCGGTGATCGACGTTAACGGCAATGCAGCAGCCTGGGCAAAATCCAGTTTGGACGGCTTCATGCCGACAATCCGTTCATCCACCAGATGGAACTCACTGTTCCCTCCGGGCCGGGTAATGCTGCCGGCATAAAAGACTTCGTCACCCGGACGGAACAACGTCACTTCCGGACCGACCTGCTCCACCACGCCCGCGACATCCCAGCCCAAAATTTTGGGCTCGCTCTCCTCGCGGTTCTTCGGGGAACGCACCTTGTAGTCGACCGGGTTAACGGAGATCGCCCTTACCTTAACGAGCAAATCTCTCCCCGCCGGCACGGGCTTCTCCACTTCCACGTCCAACAGGCTTTCCGGATCCTCAATCGGCAAGTACTTATAAAGACCTACGGCTTTCATTGTCTCTTTCGTCATGTTTTTTCTCTCCTTTGCGTTTACAGCAGTTTTTGTTGTTATCGGCAGTATAATCTATAGGTTCGCAAGTGAACAGTACGCACATTTATGTGATATAGTATCAATTTGTATACTATTGGCGGCGGACAAGCCAAAAAATCCGACCCTCCTTTATTGAGGAAGTCGAATTTTTATGTCGGGGTCATTCTTCGTTTAAACGCAGTGAATATTGATGGGGAGCCCAAGGCAACCCCTGAAACCTGAGGACACGATCGCTGACCAATTTCCAGATACGATACGTGATATGCCGAATCCTTCGCCCTAAATCATAACCACAGAATAAGGGCCATTTGCGGCGTTATTTTGTCGAATTCGTCCCTTCGGTGGGAAATAGCGGTCTTTTGAGGCCTTATTTTAGGCAAAAGCGGGCTGAAACCTGATTTTTGGACTCGCATCAGTGAAATAAGATCCTTTTTGGCCGCTATTTTTCCCGAAAAGGCAAATTGGCTCGAAATAACGGCCCAAAACGCCGCTATTATAACAGGCAGCAAGAAAGATTGCGGATAGGCAGCACCATAATAGTTTAATGCAACGCTAGTGCAAATCTGCAGGAATTTGCTTGAACACTCTTATGATAACGAACCCATCAGCTGGTTTTTTATTTCGCCCGCTTCTCGGGCTCAAAGCGCTAAAACCCCAAAGAAAAAAGATGCACATCACGTGCATCCTTCCCCAAGGCTTGATTTACGATTTTATGAAAACGGTCCGGCCGTTGAGTTCCTGAAGGTTGCGGTGATTGTCGTCGTAGTATTGATAGAACTCATCCAGTTGCTTCTGGGATAGTTCCACCGGCTGTTTCAGGATATACCATTCCACATTTTCGGTTAAAGGCGGCGTCGTTAAAGACCCCAAATAATGATAGTACCCCAGGTTGGCGGGGAGTAATTTTTGAATGTCCAATTTATCGATCTTTATCCCCTTTTCCCCACTCGCATTGGACTTGGCCGCATCCAAAATTTGTTGAAACGCTGTGTTCGCCTTCCCAGCCTTAAACATCACTCCGATCACCGCTTTTCGGCCGTCTTGCGCTTCATGGACGAAGTGACCTTCCAGCGGAAAGTGTTTGCCGTTGATCGTATGCTCGCTTACGGCATGAAAATGAACTTGCTTAAGGGAGAACGTGCGATCATCGATTTCCGCGGTACCGCGCAAGCCAACTTGGATGCTGTGTCCGTCATCAACGACCGAAGTTCCTACCTTATCATACTTCAACGTCAAATCGGAACCTTTATACTTAACGGCTTGGGACGTAACAATATTGATTGGAGATTGCATCTTGCCTGACACAAATTCCCATTCGTCCTGATGATCATACGAGAAATGGGTTGGTTCCGTTACATTTGTTGCCGCATAACTTGACGAAAAACCCGCCAGCAATAAAAAGGCCGTTAATCCTAATACGATATAATTCTTCTTCATCCTACATCCTCTTTCAAATAAAATATCAGGGGTCGACACCATAAATTACAGGAATTTCCTGCTGATCATTATACTCCTTCCATTTATACATGCAATGAATCTTACAAACTAAATTCGCAAGAAGCTGGGTAGTTCTTAAGGAATACGGCGTTCCGTTGCATTACTCCCCTAGCCTTTGCGATAATGGATACAATCTTAATTGTGATAAAAAGAGGAGGAATCACCATGAACTATCGTCATCTCGG
The DNA here is from genome assembly GCF_008084145.1 of Paenibacillus faecis. GTDB lineage: Bacteria > Bacillota > Bacilli > Paenibacillales > Paenibacillaceae > Fontibacillus > Fontibacillus faecis. The sequence continues at coordinate 310,135 of NZ_VSDO01000006.1, forward strand.
CAGCAGCGGGCTGCAAGTCTCGGCACTGGGCCTGGGTACGAATGCGTTCGGCAAACGCGCCGACGAACCCACCTCCATTCGAATTGTCCATTACGCACTGGACAGCGGGATTAATTTCATCGATACGGCCAACATCTACGCGGGAACGGAATCCGAGCGAATCATCGGACTAGCGCTTAAAGGTAGAAGACAACAGGCTGTTCTTGCGACCAAAGCCGGACTTCCCACCGGCCAAGGCCCCAACCAAAGGGGCTCCTCCCGTTATCACCTGCAGCAGGAGTTGGAAGGAAGTCTTCGCCGGCTGAGGACCGATTATGTCGACCTTTACCAGATACATACCTTCGATCCGTTCACACCGTTGGAGGAAACCCTTCGTGCTCTGGACGATATGATTACCTCGGGTAAAGTCCGCTACATCGGGGCATCCAATTATGCAGCCTGGGAACTGATGAAGGCGCTAAGTGTCAGCGAGCAGCTGCGGTTATCGAAATACATTTCCCTCCAATGCAGCTATTCCCTCGCCGACCGTACCCCGGAAAAAGAATGGGTTCCCCTTTGTTTGGACCAAGGAATCGGCATCATTCCTTATTTCCCTTTGGCAGGAGGAATTTTGACCGGTAAGTACGCTGCGGATCGGGCGCCTGCCGGATCAAGAGCGGATACAGACCCCAATTTTGCGAGATTTCTAACGGATGAACGAATCCAACTCGGCAACGAAATCGGAAAGATCGCTAAAGAAGTAGAGATCAGCCCGACCGCTTTGTCTTTAGCCTGGTTGATGAACCGCCCGGCAGTATCCACCGTGATTGTCGGAGCCACCCGGGTGGAACAATTGCAGGACAGCCTGCAAAGCGTGTCCATTCCTTATGATACGGATTTGGAGCGCAAGCTGAATGATATAAGCAGCCGATTCGTCCACAGCGAACCGTTTGCCGAATATAGATTGAAATAGTATCGGAACTCCTATCCAAGCTCGTCCAAAGATCGGTGTGCCTCCCGGGATTTCGCTTTATAACGCTTGAACCCGAACGGATGGATCGATCGGTCGGATAAGAGCAAGCCTGCCAGCGTAAGGATCATCCCTAAAGCCGTGATCACCGATATCGGCTCATGCAGAATGGAAAATGACGCAATCACGGTTACCGCCGGCACCAGAAAAATGTAGGTGCTCGTGCGCACTGCCCCAAGTACGCCGACGCTCCAGTTCCAGGTAACAAAACACAGTGCCGAAGCTCCCAAGCCGAGAAACAACAGGTTAAATAGCTGGGTACTGTCTTGAAACCTCGAAAGGCCGAGATGAAATCCGGGCGAGAAGCACACCGGCAGCATGAAAACCAACCCGTAAAAAAAGACCCGGCGTGTACAGCCAATGGCCGGAATACCCAACGAGCTGATTTTGCGCATCAGAATCGAGTATATCCCCCAAATGACGCTGGAAAGAAAGGCCAGTACATCACCCAACGGATTGAGCGCCAATTGGCTGGCTCCGTTAAAGGAGATCATCACAATTCCCGCCATAGCCACCGCAAAACCGGCCAAAAAGCGTAGATGCAGCGACTTCTCCCCCAACAGAAAATGGGCTAGAACGGCCGTAATTAACGGCGCTGCGGACACGATGATGCCGACATTGGAAGCCAACGTGTAAGTTAATGCGATATTTTCCAGTAGGAAATAGAGGGTAACCCCGGTGAGCCCGGCTGCCGCGAAAAGCAGCTCCTCCCGGATCGGCCTCAATGAGATCACCTTCGGGTAAATCGCCCAGAGGACGGCATACCCGATCAAAAAGCGAAACAGCAGGATTTCCTGCGGCAAAAAATCCCCCAGCATCAGCTTGGTCGAAATAAATGTAGTGCCCCATATCAAAATGGTCAAAAGAGCGGCCGTATGCGCGGTTGTGGTACGACGCCGGCCGCTCATACGTTATCCTTCCGCTTTAAAGGGACAGATGCGGCTTCCTCACGGAAGATTTTCATATATTGGCCGGGAGTTAGACCTATATACCGTTTGAAAAAGTGAGTCAAATGGCTCTGGTCGCTGAATCCGGTCTTCAAGGCGGCTAACGAGGGAGCGATCCCTTGTTCCAGGAGTTTCTTGGCGGCGCCGATTCGAATCGTCTCCAGGTAGTTGTACGGCGATATTCCCTGATCACGGGTAAATGAACGAATAAAATGATATTTGCTAAGCCCGGCAAGGCCGCAAAGCTTATCCAGTGTTATTTTCTCCGGGTAATGGCTCTCCATATATTCGCACACCCTGCGAAATTCGGCCGTCCTCCCGCTGCGCGCAGGCTCTGCCCGAACCTCCGAATACTCCTGGACGATCTGTCCCATTAATACAAAGAACAATTCCTCCTTGATGAAATCCGTTTCGCCCTCACTGATTAGTTGGTGCAGTTCCTTAAGCAAAGGAGCCAACTCGGTTCCGCGCAGCACAGGTCCGGCAAACACCGGCGTCTCCTCCCTTCCCGATATATCGAGGGACAGTTCCCGCATGCGGTCAACCTTTATATTGATGCAGCGATAGTCAAGCACATCCCCATCAACCTGCATACAGGTGTGGACATCCTTCGGATTAAACATAATCATATCTCCGGGATGGATAATATACTCCCGTTGGTTACATTCCAGGTAACGCTGTCCTTTCTCTATAATCCCAAAGACGTAATAGTCATGAAAATGATGCGGAAACTTCTGCATGATCCCCTCAAACCGGTAGGCTTCCACGTTCAATTCAGCGTCGTAACAGACCGTTCGGATCTCCTTCGTCATCATGTAACCTCCTCGTATGTACTCCACCTTATCCACTATACCAGAAAGTTTTTATCCCCTATTGTAAAATGTTGCTCTCGCATTAACCCCAATCTCCGATTGCCCCCATGCATCATTAATGTTATTTCAGTCCTGATTCGCCCCGAGTTTTTTCTTGTTCTGATTTCCTCCCCATTTCCATATATTTATCAGCGAATGGCCGGCCGACCTTTCATAGTGTTCCGTTCAAAAGTTAAAGCGCTTTAAATATCTAACGAGGGGAGATTGGCATGTTGACCTACTCAATTCATCGAAAAACCGGTGCCCGCCTATTATGCGCTCTGTTGGCCGCCTTGATGATCATCGTTTCGAGCCAAGGCGTTTCCCGGGCGGCTGAAACAGAAACCGCACTGGCGGAGGCGCTGCTTTCGGAATGGATTTTTTCAGGTGAAGATCAGGATGGCGTTTTTCCGGCAACAGGCGGCATCTATCAAGAATCCTCCAGCTTCCGGAATGTGGGCGGATATTTCGAGTATTATGACAGCGACCAGCACTCGATAAGCTATCAAGGTTGGGACAACGGCAAAAACAAAAAATACTGGCTCGTCAGTCTTTCGACTAAAGGTTACCGGGATATCGCCCTTTCCTCCCAGCAAACTTCATCGGGTACGGGACCGCGGGATTTCAAGGTTCAGTACAGCACCGATAACAAGAACTGGACGGATGTGCCGGGGTTGTCTTTAAAGATGACGCAATCCAGCTTTAACTGCCCCGGGGGTTCCTGCAAACTGGCAAACGCCCCGCTGCCGGCGGGCGCCGAGAATCAAGATAACCTATATATCCGTTGGATCGTGAATTCGAATACGAATACCAAAGGGAGCCAAGGTATCGGGGATACCGGTTCCAGCCTGATTAAGGATATCCGCGTAACTGGCACGGCAACGGGAACGCAGGAACCGCAAACGGAGCCCAAGCTGATCACCATGACGCTGTTTGGAGACACGAAAACGACCCGTCAATTCGCATGGTATACGGATGTACCGTCGCCTTCCGCCCTGCAAGTGGTCGAAGCGGCCAAAGCAACCGGGAGCGATTTCCCCGAGAATGACGCCTTAACCTTTCAAGGAACGACCGAAGAAATTACCACTTACGTGACGAAGGCGGACCGGAAGGCCAATAAGAAAAAGAAGTTTTACAGCCACAAAGTCACGGCAAGCGGATTAACTCCTGGGACGACATATCGATATCGCGTCGGCAGCGGAGCCGCGAACAGTTGGAGCCGGACCGGCAGTTTTACGACCGATACGGCCCAGGCCGAACCCTTCCGCTTCATCGCTGGCGCGGATTCGCAAGCCTCCAGCAAGGCGGATTTCGAACCTTGGGCCGACACGTTCCGAAAAGCGGTGCAAACGGTCGGCGATCCCAAATTCATCATCAATGCGGGAGATCTCGTGGATAACGGGGACCTGGAAGAACAGTGGCAATGGATGCTGGGGCTTCCCCAGGAACAGCTTTTGAATGTTCCGATCGTGCCCGTCCTCGGCGGACATGAAGTTCAGGACTATGACGGCGACGAAACGACGCCGAATTCGAACTTTTACTACCATTTCAATCTGCCGAAACAAGTTGTGGCCGATACGCATGACGGCTCCGTGTATTCTTTTGAATACGGCAACGCCCTCTTTCTGATTTTCAACACGCAATATGCCGGAGAGTTGTCGAGCGGCGGCGGAATTAAGGAGCAAGACCCGCAGTTCCAGGACCAGGTCGAATGGATGAAATATATCGTGGCCAAAAGCGATGCCAAATGGAAGTTCGTAGCCCTTCATAAAGGCCCCTATTCCGCCGGGGACAATGCGGGAGAATGGGAGGATGACCGCGTTCAATTTTACAAAAAAGTCCTCGTCCCGGCCTTGGACCAAATGGGCGTCGACCTCGTTTTCGAAGCCCACGATCACATGTATATGAGATCGTACCAAATGCTGAACGACAAGGTGGTCCCTCCCGCCCAGACTACGTTCGACACGCAAGGAAACGCCGTTAACCCCAAGGGCACGGTCTATCTGATGTCGAACGCCTTCGGGGACAAATTTTATACCAAGTATCCGGGGTACGATGATTATTTTGCCGCGATCAATACCCAGCCTTTCAAAAAGATGTTTACCGAGGTTTCCGTTTCCGAAGAGGTTCTGAAGATCAAGGCTTATACCGCCGCCAAGAAGGATGAATCCTCCGGTAATAACGGTGTCAAGAAATACGACGAGTACGGGATCAAGCGGACGGACCGCAAACCGGACCCTGTCGGCGACCCCAAAATCCGGTTGAACGCCGGGAAAGCCACCCTTTCCTGGAAGCTTCCCGCGTCCGGCGCCGAACCCGTGAAAGGCTTCCGAATCTATGAAGCAAACGGAAAGATCAAACCTTACTGGAACGCGTATGTAAGCGTCGAGTCAGGCAAGACAGATTACAGCTTGACCGTCAGCAATATCAAAGCCGCGGAGAACTACCGATTTGTAATTCGCGCGGCAGGCAGCCGGTTGAACTCCGATCCGGTGGAACTCCATCTCGAATAAAATAACCCGTTTAAAAAAGAGCTCGGGATATGGTCCCCGAGCTCTTCCCGTTTATATTAGGGCAAAGCCTCTCCGTTATTCTACCCCGACCGCGGATCGTCAAGAGCCAGGCTTACATCATAGTCGGAGAAATCGATATCCGTCGGCTGGTCCAGCGCCATTTTGGCCAGCTGGCTTCCGATGAACGGTCCTGTGGTCAATCCGGACGCGCCCAAACCGTTTGCGGCAAACAATCCATCCCAGCCGGGAATCTTGCCCACAACCGGAAGAAACCCGGGCGTAAACGGCCGGAAACCGACTCTCATTTCTTGAAAAGTACTGTTGGCCAGCCCAGGCGCCGCGGCTAAACCTTTATTGAGAATTTCCTGCATGCCGCCCGGTGTAATCCGCGTGTCGTACCCGTCCACTTCGTTTTCGTGCGTCGCTCCGATAACGATTTTCCGCTGGTCGAAAGCCAGCAAATATTGATCGGAAGGGGGCATCACCACGGGCCAAATCCCCGTATCTTGATCCCCCTCCACACGCAAATGCATGATCTGCGCCTTTTGGAACCGGACGAGAAAGCGGAGACCTAACGGCTTAAACAAGGCATCGGCCCAAGCTCCCGCGCAAATGATAACACCGTCGCCTGCATAGCTCTTCTCTCCTACTCTAACGCCGGTCACGCGGTTATCCTCATAGATTAACGAGGCATCCCCGTTGACAACGACCGCGCCTTTCCGCTGCGCCGAACGGATTAACGCGTCGCGCAGCGCCCGCCCGTCGATCCGGGCTGCGCCGCCGATGTGCAGGGATGGATAGCCGGCTTCCAGGAGCGGAAATCGGGCCTTGGTTTCGTGCTCCCCAAGGCGGGTGATTTCCCCGATTTCCGGCGCGTCCTCACGCCGCTGCCGAGCGCGTTCCTCCAGCTTATCGAGTTTCTCCGCCTCCGTATGAATAAGCAGTGCCCCGACCCGGGCATACCCGGTTTCCGTCTCGCCTTCCCGTCTTAATTCTTCGATGAAGTCGCTATAGAAGCGGGCCCCTGCTCTGGCCAGCCGATACCAGGCCTGGTTGCGGCGCTGGGACACCCAGGGGCAGAGAATTCCCGCGGCGGCGTCCGTAGCCTGCCCGGCGTCTTTACGGTCGATCAAGGTGACATCGGCGCCCATTTTGGCCAAATGATAAGCTGTGGACGCTCCAAGAATGCCCGCCCCAATGACGATCATTTTCTTCATGTTTACATTCCTCTCCATTCGCTCGCTTCCTCCATTATAGCGGAATCGGCCTGCATGTACGACGCCCCGCCTTGATCACGCATATTTCCCGAAAAAATGGGACAACGTATTACGGAACCATTCGAGTATACTCACCCCAGGAGGGACAAGCGATGAACAGCCAACGCGCTAAGGAAATCGTGGAATCGCCTACGATGGTAAACGTTACGTGTAACGGCGTACCCATCTATATTCAGCATGTGGACGAACGCAGCGAAACCGCCCGGATTTACCCCCTCGATCAGCCGGAACAAGAGCGAGAGGTGGCCTTGTCCGAGTTGAACGAACGATAAAAAAAACGCCTTGTCGGCGTAATTTTACAGGAAACAGACCGGAAGAGGTGCCGCCATTGCGGCACCTCTTCCGGTCTTCAAGCCTGGGTTCTCCCCCGGCCCTCCAACCTTTTCACCAGTTCGGCCAAATCCTTGCCCTGCAGCGCGCCTTCCACCAATTCCGGCAGCATGGCGGGCGTACAAGCGAACGAAGGCGTTCCGTCCCGGGCAAAGGCTCTGGCCAACTGCTCATCGTAAAACGGCTTGCCCTCATCCGACAAGGCGAGCAGACATAAGGTTTTTACGCCGGCTTCTTTCATCTCCCGCATTCGCCGAATCAAGCGGGACTGATTGCCGCCTTCGTACAAATCGGAAATGAGAATAAACAGCGTTTTTTTCGGTTCCGTAATAAACTGCTCGCAGTACGCGACGGATTTGTCGATATTCGTGCCTCCGCCGAGCTGGATCCCGAACAGCATATCCACCGGATCGTTGGCGCATTGCTCAGTCAAATCGACCACTTCGGTATCGAAGACGACCACCCGGGTATCCAAAGCGGGCATACTCGCAAAGATGGACCCGACGACAGACGCCCAGATGACCGATTCCGCCATGGATCCGCTCTGGTCGATATCGACGATGACCGTCCATTCCTTGCTTCTCTTCGCCCGGTCGAAGTAATAGAAACGTTCGGGAATAATCCGTTGGCGCTCGGCATCATAATGCTTCAAATTCCGCTGGATGGTACGTTTCCAGTCAATCCCGCTCAACGAAGGAAGCGGTGTATGCCGCCTGCGGTTAAGGGCCCCCGTTACGGCTCTTTGAAGCTCATGGCTCATGCGCTTGACCAATTCATCCACCACGGCCTGCACAAGCATGCGCGCGGTATCCTTCGTCTTCTCCGGGATTTTTCCTTTTAGGGACAACAAGGTTCCGACGAGATGAATATCCGGCTTCACACTGGCCAGCACCTCCGGCTCGAACAACAGCTGCTTCCAGCCTTTACGCTCCATCGCATCGTGTTGAATGACCGAGACCACATCTTCCGGAAAAAAAGTCCTCACATCGCCAAGCCATTGCGCGAGCCGAGGGGCGGATTTCCCCTGGCCGGCGCCGCGCGCGCCCGAACCGCTTCCGGATGCCCCTGCTTCACCAGGGGCCGTCTGGTCATAGATGGCGGCAAGCGCCCGGTCCATAATCCGCTCATCGTCCGTAAGCCCGATCTCTCCCTGACCGGCGTAGCGGCCGAGATCCCCTTCGGCGGCCTCGCCCAGAATGAGCCGCCAACGGGACAGAGCCTCACGGTTTACCGCTCCGACCATCGTCTAAAAGTCCTCAAAATCAAAATCATTCAATTCATCCAGCATCCGGGCTTCTTCCTCCTTCAGTTCTTCCGTAATCATTTCGGCGGCCCGCTCCGGTTCCACGCCCCACAATTCTCCGAGCAGTTCGGCAACCATCGTCTTTTCGCGCTGGCTGAATACGCTGAACGCCCGGCGCAAAAAGACCAGGGACCGCACAAATTCGTCATCCTCCAGCGAGCAGATATAGGCGTTGAGCTGATCCCATAAGCTCATCCGCGATAAAAGGGCATAGCGGTTGCGCATCGCTAGTCCCTCGAACCAGCCGGCGCCCAGGTCCGCCGGAATGCCCGGCGAGAGCCGGCGCGAAACCTCCGCCGAACACGCCTCAGCCGACAATTCCCCCCGTTCGAGCAGAATGGCGCAGGCCAACCCGGATAATCTCGGGTGCGCGTCATCCCTGTCCGACAACACGGACAGTTCCCGAATCCACAGCGCCTCGTCGACTTCGTCGCTATGTTCCGCGGCGATATGGTTCAACTCGTTCATCGCCTCCGCCATCGCCTGAGCCGCTTCATCGTTGCATTGGCACGCCTCCTGCAAGAACAGGCACGCGCGCAAAAACAGCTGCTCCAGGAGCGGAACAAGCGGAGTCGTCTCGATTCTTCGGATGCCGCCAAAACGGATCAACTGCGACAGCCTTCTCGCCGCGGCCGCGATTTCCGCCACATTCTGGCTTTGCACCGCCAGCTTTTGCAAAGCCGATCTCGCCGCCTCCATTTGATGAATCATCCCGCACTCGTAGGCGGCCGAAATCAGCTCGGAAGCCTCCTTGAGGGTGGAGCATTCCTCCAGCCGCTGCTGAAGCACGAAGCCCGCGGCGGTTTCCACGGTTTCCCCGAGGAGATTCGACTCCACCACTTCAATCTCCACTTCCGGAGACCATTGGATAACCCAATGTTCCGACCAAACGGCCTGCTCCGCCGTTCTTCTCTGTTCCTTGACAAAATGAATGCCCAGCAGCTTCAAACGGTGGAACCAGAAGGAGCGATTCAAATCGAGAAAAGCCGCTTCCTCCGAAGAGACTCTCCGGTTTTCCCGCAAGTCGAGAGCGAGATCTTGCGCTACGGCGGTTTTGTACTTCTCCAGTTTCAGCCGTTTTAGTTGGCGGGCCACGTCATCCTGAATCGGCGTTTGACTGACGCCTTCGGCCAGCGCGCCGATCGCCGTGCCTACCTCCGTTCGCGCCAGCGCTTCGGCGACTACGGACAGCTCCCCGCGCCCCAAAAGGGTTTTGGCGGCATCCCTTAGATCCATCAGCGTCGGAGCGCTTCCGCCATGCAAAGCCGACAGCGCTTCAGCAAGTCGGACCGCCTCGATCACTTCCGCCGTGGACCGATGCGTCCCCGTTCTCCTCAAATCGGCAGCGACGGAAGCGAGATAACGATGGGACAGTTCGGCTACGTCACCCCGCCGCATTTGCTCCCACATCATTTCAAAATAATAAGGCGCCCGATTTCCCGCCCCGTATCCGGTCAGTGAAGACAATCGCAAATAGGAATACGGCATGAGCGTCAGCTTCGTCTTGCGGGCCGGAAGCTGCGACAGCGCCTCGTCGCTCATGGCCAGCGCCGGATTTTGCAGGGCCGAAGCGTGATACGCCCCGCATACGACCACGATCTGTTCCGGCTTATGTCCCGCCGCGAGCGCCTCCGCGATTTTTCGGCACATGTAAGCTTCACGAACGGCGTTATAAGCGTATTCCAGCCGGTCGTCCCGCCTTTCCTTCTCCTCCGTCAGCTCCCGCATTTGGCCGGAATAGGCCAGAATCGCTTGCCGGTACGCCTCCGGACGCAAATTGTGCTCAAAGTTCCGCTCCCAATAGGTGTCATAATCGGGCTCGCCCGCGATTCCGGCAATTTTGTCGTACAGCGACGCGGACAAATCCGGGTCATCCGCCATTCCGCCCGGAGCCCCCGTTTCCTCCGCCGTTTGTCCGGCGACGGGTGACTGGGGGGCCTGCTCATCGGGGCCGTTCAGCAGCTCCTTGTCGCGGGCGGCGCCGCGGATATCCTGCAAACAAACCGCGGAAGAGGAGGGCAAATCAATAAACGCGCAGTAAGCTCCATGGTTTTGCGCCCAGAGCATGGCCTGATACTCCGGGGAGTACACGGCGAAAGGCCAAAGTACGGTCCGCACCGGCAGCTCTTCGGTGAAAGCCAATAGAGCGACGGGGGGCCGGGTAGAAGCGTTCGTCAAATGCGCAATTTCCGCAGAAGCGTCGGAAGGCCCTTCGATCAGGACGGCCGTGGGACGGATCCGATCCAGAAATTGGCCCACATGATAAGCGCCGGCCGGCGACAGATGCCGGACGCCGAAAATCTGCACCCCAGCGCCGCTAGCCGCCTCCGTCTTCATTGATTCATCTCCTTGCAGGCCGTGTAAAGACCGCGCCAGCCGGCCCCGCGCTTTTTCATCACATTGTCCAGATATTCCTTCCACACGAGACGATCCTTGTCGTCATCCTTTACGATGGCGCCCTGCAGGCCGGCGGCCAAATCCTCATCCGTCATCTCCCCGCCGCCAAAGCTGGCCGCAAGCGCCATACTGTTGGTGAGCAGCGAGATCGCTTCGGCCGTGGAAATGACCCCGGCCGGGGACTTCACCTTCTCCTTTTTGTCCAGCGTCATACCGCTGCGCAGTTCCCTGAAGATAGTTACGACTTTTTGCAGCGCCTCGTCGGAAGGAGCCGCCGCTTGCAGATCATAGGAAGAAGCGATTTCGGCAACCCGTTTCTTTACAATCTCCACTTCGGTTTCCAGGTCGGCGGGCGCGGGCAGAACGATCATATTAAAGCGGCGTTTCAGCGCCGTGGACATCTCGTTTACCCCCCTGTCACGGGTATTGGCCGTAGCGATAATGCTAAAGCCTTTACGCGCATTCACCTCTTTGCCGAGCTCCGGAACGGAGATCGTCTTCTCCGACAAAATCGAGATCAGCGCGTCCTGCACTTCGGAGGCGCAGCGGGAGATTTCCTCGAACCGGGCGATGCCGCCCGCTTCCATGGCCCGCATGATCGGACTCTTGACCAAAGCCTCCGGGGTCGGTCCTTGGGCGAGAAGCATGGCGTAATTCCAGGAATAGCGGACCTGCTCCTCCGTCGTTCCCGCCGTACCTTGGACAACCAGCCCGGAGTTCCCGTAGATGGCCGCGGAGAGATTCTCCGACAGCCAGGATTTGGCCGTCCCCGGCTCGCCGATCAACAGCAGCGCCCGGTCGGTCACCAGCGTGGCGATCGCCATCTCCACGAGGCGAGCGTTCCCGATATATTTCGGCGTTATGGTCCGGCCTCCGGCTTGCCCGCCGACGATAAACTTAAGCACCGATTGCGGGGACATTTGCCATCCCGTCGGAACTTTGCCTTGATCCTCGCGGATCAATGCCTGTAATTCTTCCTGATACAACACCTCCGCGGGCTTGCGCATAATATCCTGCATTACGGGTTCCGTCTTGCTCATCAATGGATCTCTCCTTTAGAAATGAATGGATGCTAATGGATGACTTACGATTCCATGGTCTTCAAAATATAGCCGAGCTGCAGGACCGCATCGGAGGCGAATTTCGGCGTAGCCGCCCGAATCCGGCCCGCATAGGACGCCGGTAAACGGGAGAGCTGCTCGAACAGAAACGGCTCGATTTCGCGGCATTCCGTATTCCGCTCGTCCTCCAGCGCACGGACCAGCGCTTCATGGAGCTCCCCCTCCGGGATGCCCGCGCGAACCAGCCCCATGACGGCCAGATTGGCGAAACGGTTGCGAAACTCCGGAGATTTGCTCAGTTTGTCAAGCAGGTAGGAAGAGACCCCTTCATGTCCCGGCCGGGCAAAAGCACTGACCAGCGCCAAATGATCGAGCGCGATAAAATGATCCAGCCAACGGGAATCCCACGTAGCTGCAACTTCCTCCGGCGGAAGCATTTCGACCGTGAACATATAGCTCTTCTTCTCATCCGCCCAAACCGGTTGGTCCTCCCGGTATTTACGCTGGATCACCAGATCTTCCAACGTATCCAGCAGCTGTTTGCAGGTGGTGGCGATCTTGCTCAACGGGGAAGCGTTCAAACGGTCTTTGAGGATCCCCGCATAGGCTTCGTAAAGCCGATCCGGAGGCAGCACGGGCTGCGCCTTGACTAGAGTTTCACGAACAAAGGCGCTGGTTCCCGCGGTCTTTTCCATTTCGGTATCCACCGCAGCCCGGATAAGCTGCCGTCCTTCTTCGGAATTCACCCCGTTTATGTACTGCAACGCTGCATCCGTCAAAAAAGTCCAGCCTAACGTGTGCGCGTAGAAAGAATAATTCCGCAAAACCCGCAGGTACATCGGCTCCATCTCGGGGCCGGTCTTGCCGTGCACTGCCCAGAAATACCGTCTGCTTTGCAGCGAGACCTCTTTGTCGATCTCTTTCTCGGGATACGCGCTTTCGACCGATTGAAGCAATTCCGCATAATCCCGTACCAACCAATTGATCAGCAGCTCTGACCGGCTTCGGTTAAGCGCCGGACTCACGAGTTCGCTGTCCTTCCCTTTGGACGCCTCATAAAGACGCTCGGCAGCGCTCGCCCAGTCGCTGTCGGCCAAGGCCTGATACGCCGCTTCGCGGATGCTCTTCTTCTTGTCGCGGCTGAAGTCCAGCAGGGTCTCTTCGTAATCGGCATGCCCCGCCAACAGGCGAATCGCCGTCGTGCGCACTTCATCGGACCCCGAAGCGGCCGCTTCACAGATCGCTGAAAGCACCTCGTCGCCGCCGCATCGCGCGATAACGGTCAGCTTGCGGGCTTCAACCCTCCCCCCGCCCGGTTGAAAGCTTTCAAGCAAGTGGGGTACGATTTCGGGACCGTAAGACGGTAAAATATCGTTCATGGCAAAATCGGCGATCTCCGCGTATGGATCGTTTAACGCTTCGATGGCTAGCGGAAGCAGGCGCAGGTCTTGAAACAACCCTTCGCGGAAAGCTTCGACGATGATTTCATGCCGCCCGCCGCCTCGCGTCGTCAGGGCCTGCCGGACCGCCGACAATTTCCGGTACGACCGGATCGTCTTCAACGAGACGGGCTTGCTGTTCAACAAAGCCGTTTCCCCTTCGGCGGAGCCTTTTCCCTGGGTACGAAGCACCGACTGAAGCAAAAGATTGACATCCTGGAGCCGCCGGGCCGATTCCGCTCCGCCGCCTTCGCCGATCAAGGACTCCACCCCTTCGGCCAGCTTTTTAAACACCGGAGCGCGTTCCCCCAGCTGTTGAAAAGACGGAAGCAGCCTTTTTAACCGGAAATCCCCGGCCGCCAGATCGCTCCCCGCCATATAAAGACGCCGGATTTCATCGTTCAGCTCCATTAGTAAGGCTTGACTCATATGTAAACGTTCCTCCAATTCGCGTTGTTAGTAGAGCAACCGGACCCGTTCTTCCCGGGTTAAAATCGTCAGCGGCTGCACGGCAAGTCGACCGCTGAGAGAATCATGATGAAACATCGCTAGCATCGCAATCTCACTTAGAGCGTCTTCCGGCAGAAACTTCAATAAATGGACGGTGCCGTTATCCAGGATGTCGCGAAGCTCCAGGGTGTCTCCCTGCCGATCCGCGGCAAACAGCCTTCCCTCTCCATCGGCGACCACCTTGTCAACAGACAGCAGTGCGACCGGATTGGGATCGGCCAACGGGTTTTTAAGCTGGGTTTTCACGCTTTTTACGATCTCCGCAAAAGATTCCGCCGCATGCTCGCGTATCCGGTTTAGATCGCTCTTCTCCAACGCTCTCGATGTCATGGATTCGTAACGGACGCGCCGGTTCAGACCTCCGGGATACCGGTACAGCTCGGGAACGATAGCGACCTCAAAGAAGCTGTCTTCCTCCCTCATTAATTTCGCGGCTTTATAGGGGCGATATTGAACGGTATAGTGAATCTCCCCGCTGTCCGGCTGAATCCAGTAGCCGCAGTCGACATACTCCTGCCGGGCGGTATCATCATAGCTGGTAAAAGCCAGCTGAATCAGTTCGGCAGCCGGCGCGACCAGCCCCGCCTCTTTCAGTTCGGTCAACTGCCAGGCGTGTCCGAGCCATTCTTCGATCGAGGATTCATGATCCAGTGCAAGCTCGGGATCCTCCAGCTTAGCGGTTAAATGGGCCCGGCCTTTTTTGATAAAAGCGTGAATGATCGCAAGCTGATCCGCGGCCAAGGAATAAGCCTGCTCTTTGCCGTCCTTTTGCGACAGGAGGAGGAACAGCTTACCAAGCTGAATTTGCGCTCCGTTCAAATAATGGCTTTTCATTTGCTTCATATGTTCCTGAATCACTTTGAGCTCTTTGGCATCCAGCGTGCCGAGACCGCGCCGAATCAAGGAACGCGTTAATTTCTCAAGCAGTTCCAATCCCTCGAGTTGCGCCGTGATCTTCTTCTTAAGCGCCGATTTATTGACTTTTTTCGGCTTGGCTTCGGCGGCCGTCACCGCTTCCTTCGCTTTCTTCTCTTCCCGTTTCCCGGCTTTCTCCCGTTTGGCCGCCAGATCTTCCGGCACCTCCGCCGGCGTAAACGGTCTTCCCTCCGCATAAGCGTACAGGAGGCCCAAGACATGCTTGCACGGGAACTGCCGGCTCGGACAGCTACAGCGCATGACCGGTTTGTCCGGAATCGCGAAATCCGCGGATGGCGCATACGGTGTTTTTCCGCTTCCCGCACACAGTCCAAACAGGACTTGACCGTCTTCGGACCGGTGCAGTTCTATGTATTTTCCCTTTTTGTTCAAGTCTCGACCGTTCTTGATCGCTGCGCTGTTGGGCGCCAGTGAGTCGATCCAAGTCTCCGTAATCTCCATCAAAATGCCGTTCCCCTCCACCATCGTAAGTTGACAGAACTATTAAAATTATCATATAAGCCCATCATCTATATCATACCTAAAATTGGCAGGCAGCCCTACCTACTAAAGTCCCAACAAGAACATATATTCGGTATGATGAAAAGAGAACCCGTATATACGGGTTTGCACCATTGATTTACATATGGTTTACATAATATATTTTATGGAACTTCTTCTTGAATTCATATAACTATATAGTTTGAACTATGGATTGCAGACTAGGAGCCCGTCAGACAACCTTAACTAACAAGAATTCCTGCATATCTGCATGTTTTTTCTCGTTCGGAGCATAAATTTCAAAATTCCTGCAATTCCGCAGGAATTTTCAACTAAACCGGCTTGTTTCTCTAAAATCGCTAGAAATACCTGCGGATTTGCATCTTTTTTCGCATACCCTCGTGGATCGACCCTAAATACCTGCAGATTTGCATCTTTTAGAGTTGTAAGAGCACTAGGCACCTCGATCACAGCGGGCTTAATACGGATTAGGATGTCTGCGGCAGGCTTGATGTCTCATAGGGTGTCGCTATACAGCAGTGGAGAGGGTTCTTTTCACATTCTTCACCTGCAGCTCATCGAATTAAAAGGAATTCTTCCCGTTAATTTGGTGCACAGGCGGCTGTAAAGGCGAATTAGCTGGAGAATCTCCCGCTAATTCGCCTGAAATTGCGCCAATTGGCAATAGGGCGGCGAAATAGATGGAGTTTTTCCAGCTAAATCCGATAAAAGAGCCGAGATCGGTACATTAGCGGGAAGTTTTCCCGTTAAAGATGTGAACTCCGATATATCTCCAATTGTGGATTGTCGATGACGTATTTTTGACGTATTTGCGAAACTGTTTATATCCTTCCCCAACGCCAATGCATTGGTTCAACCTAATATAGCGAAATTGCTTTAGGGCAAAGTGATCTTTAGCGAATGGTTGTCGCTGTCAAATTCCAGACTAGCGCCCAGGCCTCTGGCCAGCACTTGCGCCGGCACATAGGTCACGCCTTTTATCACTTTCGGCGCTGCCGACACGGTTTCGGTTTCGCCGTTATAGGTAACCGTTTTGCTGCCGATGGTCATCGTCACGCTGTTCGTATCTTTGCTGACGACAATTGTGCCGCTGTCTTTGTCCAGGTTAACGGCTGCTCCCATCCCTTCGGCCATCTCCCGCAGAGGAACCAGGTTCGTGCTTTGGTAAATTACCGGAGTATTATTAAAAGCTACCGCCTGTCCGTTCACGAAAACTTTAAGCGAAGATGTCGCGTAATCGGCCGAAGGCGTTTTGCGGGTTGAAGTTTTTGTCGTCGTCTTTTTCTTCGACTTGGAAGATGAAGTAGCGCTAGGAACCTTGTTTTTGCTTTGGGAAGAACTTCTTCCCCCGTTGTGATAGTGATATTCTCCATCCTCAAGTCCCCATTTCGCGCAATTGGTCCGGCAGTAATGGCCGCCTTTGGCGTCCGTTCTGCCGGGATGGGCGGATACGCTTGCGCTCGACAATAAAAATAGAATGGCCATCGCACCCAACACTGCTCTTTTTCTCATCTAACGTTTCCCCCTTGGTTCAATTTTCCAATCAATACTAGACTACTGGATTTTAAAAAATTTGTCGATATAGTCAACTCATCAGTTCCATGTACGACAAAAAGAGCCGGTACCGGCTCTCCTTGCAAGCTTATGTTCATTAAACGGACGGAGTACCATTTGGATCGGCTGGCTTTTGAACCGCCGGGAACTGCGACGGGGATATCCTGACCGTCAAAAAAAGGGCCGGTCGGCGAACACGTCGCCCACTGGCCCTTCTCTTATATATCGAGTTGCAGCCATCGCGCAAGAATTGCGGCGGCTTCGGCTCGCGTCGCTGTTTGCAGCGGCTTTACCAGGTTGGAGGGGTTCCCTTTCAGGAGTCCCGCCTCCGTCAGACTTTCGACCGCCGGAGCAGCCCATCCCGCGATGGTCGCATGGTCGGCATAAAGGGCGAATCTTTCCGCGGACAAATGTGTAAAACCGGCTGTCTCCATAGCCCTGGAGATCATGACAAACATCTCCTGCCTTGACACCGCCGCATCCGGGCGGAAATCGCCGTTCTCATCCCCCTTCACCAAACCGGCTCGAAAAGCGGCCGTAATCTCGGCTTCATACCACTTGCCCGAGATGTCGCGGAAGGCGGCCGTCTCCGAAGCGGAGACCAGGCCAAGCATACGAACCAGCATAGCTGCCAGCTCGGCGCGCGTAACGGATTGTTCCGGCTCGAATCTGCCGTCATCCGTTCCCTTCACGATGAGCTTGTTAGCCATCGTCTCCACATCCAGCCGCGCCCAATGCCCATTCAGATCGGAGAAACTTCGATGGTTCTCCAGCACGGTGTAAATGCCGGAACCCGGCAGTTTGAATGCAACCGCGCCCTCGGCTCCGAACCGTGCCGGCACATATCGGAAGGACTCGATGCTTTCATCAAGCGTCGCCGCCGTCAAATGAAGGCTCGGTACCCGAATGTCCCTCGCCGGTTCAAATATTAAGGCGATCGGATGATCGTCGGTTTCCAGGAGCGTGCCGTCGGATTTCAACCCGCTTAGCTGCAGAAGGAACGGCTCGATCCGAAGCTCCGCGTCCATCTTCTTCGCGATCTCCAAAAGTCGCGACTCTCTTTCCGGTCCGAGACTTTCCAGCGACAGACGGATCGAATCCAGGGAAGGTTGCGCTTTGAACCTACGAAGATCGGCCAGATGAAGCTCCAAATCTCCAAGCGGCGTCTGCCATTCAAGCTTCATCCCGCCGTTTTGCTCCAGCAGGCGATCCAGAACGGCCGGCTTCACAAGAAGAGCCCACTCTTTGCTTCCTTCCTTCGTCTCGATGGAGATCACTCCGCTGCGAATTTGCTCGGCATTCAAAACGACGGTCCGGCCGGCCACTCCGTCCAGCAGTAAATCGAAGTTCAACTCCCCCCGGGAACTCGTTCGCGGCGGATTAGTAACTCCGCTGGAAGGCGTGCTTCCGGAACGACCGGGCCCTTCCCCTTCAGACCCGTCATGCTTCACGGAACCCGGTAAAATATGAATCTCGGCCGTAGCGGTTAAACCTTCGTAAGTAGCGCTGACTCGCGTTGTGCCGGCCTTTAGTCCGCGCAATCTTCCGGCGGCGTCCACCGCCGCAATATCTTCGACGCCCAAATGAAATGACGCTTCGCCGGAAACCTCGGCCGAGGTCCCGTCCGAATAGGTCGCGTTAAGTTCCAGTTGGAGTTGTTCTCCTTCCTTCACTTCATAGCCTGCGGCACCGAAAGCAAGCCGGGTAGGCACGGCATAGACCGTAACGGGCGCTCTGGCCGTCAATCTGCCGCCGTCTCCCTCGTAAACCGCCTGAATGACGGTGGTGCCGGTTTGCAGCCCGGTAATGTACCAGTAACCATCCGCGGCCTGACCGATTTGGATCAAACCGTCGTTGTATTCGAAACTTGCTTCCGAAGTCAAATCCGCCGTCATATCGCCATACGTAACTTCCACGACGGTCCGCTGCGACTCTCCGATCTGTAACCGATAGGATGGCGGAGTAAACCAGATTCCGTCGGCAAAAGTAACCCGGACGCCGCCGGGAACCTCCGCCCCGTTGATCCAGGCGCGGATATCCGCAATCCCCGGCTCCGTGGAACGAATTTCAGCCATGTATTCACCGGCCGTTCCGTAGGCGGCTTCCGTTACAGTTCCGAGCGTCGTCTCGAGACGCACTCCTCCCGGAGCCGTCGTCGGGTTGCCATAGGCGTCTTTAACCTTGACGGAAATTAGCGCCGCCGCAGTGCCGTTGGCCGGCAGAGCTTCCCTGTTCACCTTCAGCTCCGAGGCCGGGGCCGAAGCGGGGCCCGGCTGAAGCTCCACCTGGACCGTATCGGCCACAACGGCGTCGTCAATCGAGGCGGTAACGGTAGCTGTCCCGGCCGTGGTCGAAATCAATCGGGCCTTATACCTTCCATCCGCCTCATAAACGGCGGAAGTGACCGTTCCAAGCGTCGAGTCGATCCGGATCACCGCGGGAGCCCCGCTATCCGGCACCGTATTGCCGGAAGCATCCTTCAGTTGGACGGTGATGAGCGCTTCATCGCTGCCGTCCGCGATCAACGTGGTCCGGTCGGCCCCCACCGTGGAGGTCGCCGGGGAAGGTCTCCCCGGCTCAAAGAACACGGTGGCCGAAGAGCCGATCGGTACGCCGCCCAGCGTCCCTGTCACAACGGCCGTTCCGGCCGCTGCGGAAGAGAGTTCCGCCGTATAGCGTCCGCTTGAAGTATATTTCGCGTCCGTCAATATGCCGAGTGTGGTGGACAGCTTCAGTTGAATCGCTCCGCCGTCCGTGCCCAGCTCATTGCCGAACTCGTCCTTCAACTGGATCGTCACCACGGCTTTACTGCTGCCGTCCGCGGTTACGGCGGTCCGGTCCGCCGACAAAGCCGTCCTTTCCGCCGCCGCTCCGCCAGGCCGAAATTCGATCGGGGTTCCGGCCGCTAAGGCGACGCCGTTCACGGTACCGGTCAACTCCGCCAATCCGGCCTTCGTACCGGATGTCAATACGGCCGTGTAGGTCCCATCCGCTTGATCCGTCACGGAACTTAGCGTTCCGGCGCTCGTTTGGATTTCGACCCGATCGCCGCCGGCATTCAGGCTGTTGCCGAAGCGGTCCTTCAGCCGCAGCGTGACCTTGGTCGAGTTGACCCCGTTTGCCGTCAATTCACGCGTATCCGCCTCGAGAACCGAATGAGCGGCTGAAGCGGCTCCGGTAACAAACTCGACCGCGGCGGACCGCTGGAACACTTCGCCGTTGACCGTACCGGACAATTGGGCAAGGCCCGTAACAGTGCCTGCGGTCAGCACGGCCGTATAGGTTCCGTCGCCGTTGTCCTCCACGGCACCGAGGGCGCCGGCCGTTGTGGTCAACACAACGTGATCGCCGCCGCGGTCCAATTCGTTTCCGCTCACGTCAATCAGCCGGACCGTTACTTTGGATGTACTGGTGCCGTCCGCCGTAATGGCCGGAAATTCCGGAATCAACAAGGAGGTTTCCGGAGAGGCCGCGCCCGGCAAAAACGCGATGGATGCCGTCTCGCGGAGAGCCGCCCCGTTTACCGTTGCCGTTACTGTTCCACTTCCGGCTGTCCGGGGAGCCGTCAACACCGCGGTGTAAACGCCATTCCCCAGATCGGCGATTTGGCTGACGCCGCCGGCCGTCGTTTGAAAAGCAACGTGATCGCCGCCTTTGACTAAAGCATTACCATAGGCATCCTTCAATCGAACGGTGAGGGCGGTGGAGCTGATCCCATCGGCCGTCAGCGCGGCAGTTCCGACGGACAATTCCGATGTCGCCGAGGAAGCCTGGCCGGCCACGAACGTGACTTCCGCCACTTGCGATACCTTCGTACCGTTCAGCACGGCGCTTACGGTCGCCTTGCCCGCTTGCGTGGATGACGTCAAGGTCGCCGTATAAGTTCCGTCCCCGTGGTCCGTTACTTTGGACAACGTCCCACCGGTGGTTTCCAAGGCAACCCTGTCGCCTCCTTGCGTAATCGGGTTGCCGTACGCGTCCCTGGCTTGGACCGTCACCGTCGCCGAGCTTACGCCGTCCGCGGTAATGGCGTCCGGGCCCGACAACACGGACGTGGCGGCGGGCGAAGCCGAGCCGGGCACGAAGGAGACGGTGGCCTTGCTTGCCAAAGCCCTCCCCCCGATGCTGCCCGTCACCGTTGCCGCTCCGGCCGCCGTCGGCGCCGTCCAGGTCGCGGAATAAGTTCCGTCGCCCCGATCGGTCACCGCGCTTAGCGTTCCGGCCGTCGCAGACAGCAGGACTTTCCCCGCCGAAGCCGTCAACGGATTGCCGTACGCGTCCTTCAGACAGACGGTGACGGTGGCCTTACTCGTCCCGTTGGCCGGAAGTGTCCCCGCGTCAACGTTGATTACGGACGTCGCTTCCGACACGGGGCCGGGAACGACGCTCAACTCCACCGTTTGCCGAAGCTTCACGCCGTTGACCGCTCCGGAGACCGAGACGGTGCCGGCGTTCCGGGGGGCGGTCAGGGCGGCCGTATAGGTCCCGTCGCCTTTATCGGCCACAGCGCCAAGCGTGCCGCCGGTCGTCTGCAAAGTGACCGCGTCCCCGCCGGTGGTCAAAGCATTACCGTGGGTATCTTTCAGCTTCACGGTCAACATGGTTTTTCCCGTTCCTGCCGCAAGGGTGCTGCTGTCGGCGGACAGTACGGATTGGTCGGCCGACGCGGCTCCCGGTATAAACGCGACTTGAACGGTTTGCTTAAAGCTCAACCCCATCCTGGCGGATACGGTAGCCGCGCCTGTAACGGAGCTCGAAAATAGCCTAGCCGTATAGCTTCCGTTCCCGTGGTCCGTTACCGCCGAAAGAGCGCCGGCTGTAGTGGATAATGTTGGTTTTCCGGCACGGTTTGACAGGAAATTTCCATATTGATCCTTGAGCGTCAGCGTGATATTCGTCCAACTGCCGCCGTCCGCAACAATGGTGGAATCGTCCGCGGTCAACGTCGAAATCTCGTACGATACCTCGTCCGCCGTGATGGTTACCTCCGCCGTCCGCTGCAAAACGGCGCCATTGACCGTCGCGCCGACCTTCCCGGTTCCGGCGGTCGTTCCGGCCTTGAACACGGCGGTATACGTGCCGTTTCCAAGATCGTTCACTTTGCCTATAGTGCCGTTCGCGCTTTGAATAACGACCGTATCCCCGCCTTGGGTCAAAGGATTCCCATTGGCATCCCTTAGCCGTACGGTCGCCGTTGCGGTCCCCTTACCGGCTTGCAACTGGCTCGCATCGAGCGAAATCTCCGATGCGGACGCCGACGCGGCTCCCGGTACAAACTGTACCGTCGCGGTTTGCGCGATGGTCTGCCCGCCCAGCTTGGCCGTAACCACGGCTGAGCCTACCGCGACCGGCGCCTTCAAAACGGCGGTGTACGTGCCGTTCTTATGATCGGTGACCGGCGTCAGCGTCCCGGCGGTCGTACTCATTTGAACGGTTCCTCCGCTCGCGGTCAAGGCGTTTCCGTTGTCATCGATCAGTTGTAAACTCAGAGTCGAAGAACTGGCGCCGTCCGCCGGAACCGACAAAGGATTGGCCGTCAGCGTCGACTTGGACAGCGAGGGACCCAGCGGTTTAATCGTCACCTTTCCGGGCGCGGTCAACGGATAACCGTTAATCGTTCCGGTGATCGTAGCCGTACCGGAAGTCTTTGACGCGGTTAGTTCAGCCGTATACGTTCCGTTCCCGTGATCGGTCACCGGTCCCAATGTGCCTAACGTAGTGTTCAGTTGAACGCTTCCTTCACTTTTGCCGATGTTATAGCCGCTCCCCTCCTTTAAGGTAACGGTGACCGTGGTCTTCCCGGTTCCGTCCGCCAAGAGGGTCGGCGGGTCGGCGCTGATATTCGTTCGGGCGGGATAGACTTGGATCGGGCTGGTGTAGTAAATGTAAGTCGTTTCGTAAGACGTCCCCAACTCCCCTTTGCTTGTCCAGCCTCCTCCCCATACGGTACCGTCCGCTTTCATGACGAGTCCGTGGTTGTCTCCGGCGTAAATCTCACGGGCGTCGCTCAGAAATTTCGTTGCGACTTGCAGGTTGCGATTTTGCATGCCCCACCACCAGACCGTTCCGTCACTCTTCAGCGCCATGCTTAAACGGCCGCCTCCGGAGATCTTGGATACCCCGGTAAGGGGGACCGATCCCGTTTGTAATACCTGAATGGCCCGATTGGATGACGTTACCCCGGGATTGCCCAGATTGTAGTTTTCATTGTAACCCCAAGACCAGACGGTACCGTCCTCCTTAAGAACCATTCCCCCGAGCCGGTTGCCCTTGAGGTCGGTGATTCCCGTCAATGGCGCTCCGCTGGAATCCGTAACTTGCACGGGATATACAGAATCCGCCGTCGAACCGTTACCGAGCGCGCCAAAGCCGCCATATCCCCAAGCCCAGACGGTGCCGTCCTCTTTGAGGGCCATGGAATGGTAATCCCCGCCGCCGACCGCCTTCACATCGGTCAAGTAGGACCCGTTCGAGGCTTTGATCCGTACGGCCCGCTGGATACTGATGTCATAATAATCCGTTAACTGGTTGGATGAATTCGAACCCCAACCCCAAACCGACCCGTCATCTTTTAACGCCAATGTATGGTCGTAGGCCGAGGCGATGCTGTGAACTTGAGTTAAAGGACTGCCGTCCGACTGGATAACCTGGACGGCCCGATACTGGTTGTCCGATGCCCCGTTGCCCAATTTCCCATAGGCTCCTCTGCCCCATGTCCAGACGGTACCGTCGTTCAAAAGCGCGACCGAGAAGTATCCCCCGCCCGCGACGGCCGCGGCATTGGTAAGCGGGCTTCCGTCGGCTTTCATCACCTGGACGGGCCGAAACGAGTTGGTCGTCGTGCCGTCGCCCAACGCTCCCGCGCTGTTGTCTCCCATTCCCCAAACCGTCCCGTCTTCCACGATGAGCAAGGTATGGAGATAACCCGCCCCAAATGCCTTAACGCCCGATGGCGCGGCGGAAGCCGCATAAACGCGAGGAGCAAATGCGGGAATGGCCAGGACCAGGGCAAGCGCCAATACGCCGATTTTCTTCAGTCTGTGCAAGTATAACCTCCCCTTCGCTAATTTGAATGACCTTAACAGGGGTATAGGCCTGGATTTTAATAACCGGACTTTATGCCTATACCTCGACGGTCATTCTAACAGAGGAAGTTGCGACAGACGATTAACGAAAGTTAATTTTTAAAATATTTTCTCCTTCTCTAAAAATGGGATTTGACATAATCCCCGCTCGGCAGTAATATTTGACCTGTTGGTTTTATGTAAAACTCATTGGTCATTTTAGCGAACTACCCGTTTTTTTTCAATGCATTTCACTCGGGAGTTTGCGTCCCAAATTATTTTACGAAAGCAGGTTATGCAAGATGTCCAGTCCATCCGTTTCATCCCAAAGCACCGCACAGTCACTGTCGAAGGACTTTTCCATCAAACAGTTGTTCGCTCCTCTGATGGCTGTAATTATCGGGACGTTTATGGTCATTCTCGACAGTACCGCTGTAAATGTCGCCGTTCCCACACTGGTCCATTATTTTGATACGTCACTTCAAGTGATTCAATGGTCCGTCACCGCCTATACTCTCGCCCTTTCTGCGGTAATCCCGCTGGCAGGCTGGATGTCGGATAAGTTTCAACCCAAACGCGTGTTTCTGATGTCCATTGGTTTATTCACGTTGGGCTCCATTCTGTGCAGCCTTGCCAGAACACCTGAACAGCTGATTCTTTTCCGGGTCATCCAGGGACTTGGCGGAGGCATGGTGTCGCCGATCGGGACCGCCATGGTATACCGGCTGGCGCCCCCCGATAAAAGAGGGGCGGTCATCGGCATGTTCGGGATCCCCATGCTTCTGGCTCCCGCCCTTGGCCCGGTGCTATCCGGTTGGCTGGTTGAATACGTGAACTGGCAGTGGATATTTCTGATCAATCTCCCCATCGGGATTATGGGCATTCTGATCGGCGCGAAACACCTGCCTTCTTTCCCGGGGAATACGGCATCTTCTTTGGACATTCGAGGGATGGTCCTGGGGCCGCTGGCTTTCGCCATGATCACATTCGGAGTCAGCGAAGGCGGGGTAAGCTGGACCTCCCCCCGGACACTGACGGGCCTCGCGGTGGGAGGAGCCGCGCTGCTTTTATTTATCGCAAACTGCCTCCGGCACCCTCAGCCTCTGATGGAACTGCGGGTATTCAAAACGGCGGATTTTACGCGGGGAATTATTAATTTGTGGATCATGCAGACCGCTTTGTTCGGCACCGTACTGCTGTTTCCGCTTCTCCTTCAGCAGATCAAATTTTATTCTCCATTTCAGACGGGGCTGATCATGCTGCCGCAAGCGATCGGAGCGATGATTTTTATGCCGATGGCGGGCAAGCTCTTCGACAAGGTCGGGGCGCGTCCTCCTTTGATCGTCGGGATGACGCTGATCTCGGCGGCGCTTTTCGCGATGTCGTTCCTGAAGATGGACACCCCGCTCGTGATGATTCTGCTGGCTTTATTCTTTTTGGGATCCGGGATGGGACTTTCCATGATGTCGCTGAATACCCATGTGCTCAACGCGACTCCTCCCGCCCTGGTCAGTAGAGTCACCCCGCTCACGAGCGCAACCCAACAGGTGGTCTCTTCCTTTGCCATCGCCGGTTTCACAGGCGTCCTCTCGTCCAGGTTAACGGCGAATCAGGCACAAAGTTCGGATGCCGCCGGTCTGTTGCAGGGAAGTATGGCCGCCTACGGCGAAACCTTTTTACTGGCCGCCTGTATCGCGTTGGTCGGATTGGCGTTAAGCTTCTTTTTAAGAAGGCCGCAACTCCCTTCTTCGGAAACCGGCAAGCCATGACCCTCCAGCCCCGTATCGTCGGCGGCAAGCAAAAAGAAAGAACCTCCTTCCGCGGAGGTTCTTTTGCGTTTTTACAATTGTTCCAGCACCAAAGGACGGAGCTGATGGACATAGAAAGCCAGCTCGTTTTCCGCGGCCAAGTCCTTCAGTAAGGCGTGAACAAGGAAGGTGCGGGGCTGCTCCGCCTTGATTTCGACCGCTAGCATTTCCAGAACGCCGAGCAAATCTTTTTTTCGGGAATTGGGTATGATCAAATCGGGAATTAGAGAGGTCAAGGCATCGAAAAGTCCCGCTTTCCGCTCTTCGTGAAGGTCATGTAAAGACTTCATCTCAACTCTCGCGTATTCCGCCATCCGTTCATCCGAGAGTAAGGGAACAGGCTGCTTCGCCGTGATCCCGGTTACCAGATCATCCATCCTGTCCGCGATAAAAGCGGCAAGAACGAGCGGTTCCAACGGCTTACTGCCGAAAAGCACATGAAAAGTGTACTCCCGAATCATGCCGCTTAATAAAGCGGTGGCATCCCACGTCCAAGCGGAAATGGCTTCTCCATAGTTCCGCTCCAGAATATCCCGATAATATCGGAACATCTCGACCCGCAGCCGGTTCATGACACCGCCGATCCGGTCATTATTGATCATCGTAAGTTCATTGTGATCCCTGGCGATGTAATAGCCATGCTCGATATAAAAATGAATCTGGCAAGCGATTTCCTCCAGAAACGTCTCCCTTGCCCCCAATCCTTTCTGTCTGATCCGTTCCACCGCGAGCATCATTTCCTGCTGCCGTGTCTCAAGGATCCGAATATATAGTTCGTCCTTGGATACAAAAAATTTGTACAGTGAACCTTTTGCGATACTGCAATCGTCTGCGATATCCTGAATGGACGTGGCCTGGTACCCCTTCTCCGCAAACAGCCGGATCGCGGATCGGATAATCTTTTCCTTTAAAACGCTCATACAGAAGCCCCCGATATTCCGTTCTTTTCAGTGTCAAATATAAAATAGTACAACCGAATCAAGAATGCAAACGATTTTAAGCTTGTCATCATCCGTATCCGCGGCAAAGAAAAAGCCGCCGAAACTTCGGCAGCCATGCATCCATCCCTAGATGAGTTCAAAATAGACATGATAGCTTTCATGATGTACATCCGCAAGCGGAACAAAAAGGAGATCCGCCTTGTTATAGCGAAAAGCCAACCCTGGGGAACCCGTTTCCTTCGTAAATTGCTCTTCCAGCCTCTCCGTCCGTAACGGCAGCCGCAAAAACTCCTTGACGTCCGAAAGCGCGGCCAAAACATATGGCCCATAGGCCAGCGACACCCGTTCCTTCCGGTCCGGAGCGGCCTCCAAACGGAGACTGCAGCCGAAGCCAAGTTTGACCGTATCTCCATCCCGCCATTCCCGGCGAATGGACAAGTAGCCGTTGTCGTTTGCGACATCGTCCATTTCTTGATCGTTCACCATCACCTTATAATTCCCCGAGGCCCAATGAGGCAGGCGAATCTTCAAGTCCAGCGTGCCGCTCCCCTCAAATTTTAATGTCACATTTCCCGGATGGCGCTTATCCGCTTCTTGCGTAATCTTAAGTTTCCGCTCCGGCCAATCCAAGGTGGAAGACACAAACAGATTGACATACAAGGTGTCCGCCTTGTGAAAATAAATGCCCTCCGCATATTTAAAATGATTTTCCAATCCGGTTCCGTGACAGCAGGTGTTCTCGGTGCTATCGAACGACTTCGTCCATCCCGGCCCGAGCGGCATAAAATATGTGCTTCCCCCGGTCGGTTCGCTGTCGCAGCTGGCGAGAATGTGGTTGAACATCGTCCGTTCGTAGTAATCCATCATTGCCGCTTCCGGCCGGTAGGCAAACAGTTCCTTCGTAAGCTTCAGCATGTTATAGGAAGCGCAGGTCTCGGCGGTTTTATCGCTAAGATAGTCGCCGATTCTTCCCGGCTGCCTGAACATCTCGCCTTCGCCGGTTCCGCCGATCGAGTAGATATGGGCCTCCGTGACGGCCCGCCAGAAAAAACTCGCGAGCTCATAATACCTCTTTTCCCCGGTCACCTGGAAAATCTTCAAAGCGCCGAGGACCTGGGGGATATGCTGGTTGGCATGAAGCCCGCCCAGGGCGTCGATTCCTTCAAACATCGGAACGAACAGGCGGTCGTTGTCGAACAGTTTGGCCGCCGCGAGATGTTCCAGTTTTCCGGTAATGGAGTGGAGCTCCGCCAGCGATTCGTTCATGCCGCCGTACTCACCGGCGATATACATGCTCCACATCTTGTTCAGCACAGGCTTCGGCAGTCGGCTTAACCTACGGTACACCCAGTCCCCGAGTTTGTCCGCGACGGTCAGCGCTGTCCCATTTTGCAGATAACGGTATCCGTCGAGCAATCCGGCGAAAATTTTGTGCAAGGTATAATAGGGCGCCCAAATTTCCGGGTAACGCGTAAACCGCTCCAGCAAATCGAATTGCTCCTCCGAGTATCCGCTCAGGAAGCCCTCCCGGAATCCGGGCTTGCCGCTAAAGGCCCGCTGGCATTCCGCAAGCGAGTCGATGATATACTCCGCTTTTCGCTTGATCTCCCCGTCCCCTGTAGCCGCATAGCACAAGGCCAGCGCGGATAAGTAGTGCCCCGTTGTGTGCCCGCGGAGCAGGCATTCCGGCGAATCCCAGCCGGTCATTTCCGGAACTCCCAGCGTATCCAGCCCGGCGGCGGCTCTGAAATTAAACAGCATCTGGTCA
This sequence comes from Paenibacillus faecis, assembly GCF_008084145.1. Classification (GTDB taxonomy): domain Bacteria; phylum Bacillota; class Bacilli; order Paenibacillales; family Paenibacillaceae; genus Fontibacillus; species Fontibacillus faecis. Next base: position 338,344 of record NZ_VSDO01000006.1, read on the forward strand.
TCGTCGACGGTTTTCAGGAACTTCAGGCTCCGGTCCTGCGCCGCCTTAAACTCGGTTCCGTCTTTTAGCCGAATCCGGTGGGCGGGAAAACCGTGCACGGTTGGAGCGGTCGACACGATTTCCTTGTTGCGTTCGCCGGATACCTGTACTTCCGCATATACCGGGATCGACGTATCCCGAAGAACGCCATGAACTTGAAAGGTTCCCGTTTGACTGAATAAGCGCTCCTCCCCTTCCTCCCAATCCACGGGATGGGAAAGGACCTCTTGTTCCTCCGTTTCGACCACCGCCACGGAAGGCAGATGATAGACCGCGCCTGTTTCCGCCTGCAAGTGAAGAGGATATATCCGGGTGACTTGAATGTTGTTCGGCTCCTCCAATATGGTAACCTCATAGATCTTCTCCTTGACGCAATCGCCATACTGAAAGGACGCCCGCAACCGAACCGTTCGCTTGCCGATTCCGTACTTGGGTCTGAACACGCTGCCGTCAGGTCTTAGGAAGCGCGTATCTTCCGATTGCCAGGTGATGCTCGATCCGTACTTTCCTTCCCGAGGCAAGTTGAGGTTGAACTCGACCGTACCGAGATTGCCCAAATACAGGGCTTCCATGTCTTTTAATACGATGATTTCATCTTCCGTCACTGTCCCCATGTCATCCCCTCCTTTATCCCTGTTTCATAAATGAACGCTCCATTTCGGATTTGATTTAGGATTCCCCCGCGGCCCGGCTAACGGCTTCCCGAACGCGCTCCACCACTTTGGGGTTGAAAATACTGGGAATAATATAGCCTTCATGCAGTTCGTGCTCCTCCACCACGGAAGCGATCGCTTCGGCGGCGGACAGCTTCATCTTGTCCGTGATCGAGATAGCCCGGCAGTCCAATATACCCCGGAACAAGCCGGGAAAACAGAGGACGTTATTGATTTGATTGGGATAATCGGACCGCCCGGTAGCCATGACGCGAACGAGCCCCGTCGCCTCTTCCGGATAAATTTCCGGTACGGGATTGGCCAAGGCGAATACAATGGGGTCGTTCCGCATGTTTCGGATATCTTCGGCCTTTAACGCCCCCGGTCCCGACAAGCCGACGAAAATGTCCGCGTCCTTGATGACGTTTGCCAGCCCCCTTTTTTCCAGGTCGGGATTCGTATTTTGGGCATACCAGTTCCAGATTTCCCGTTCGTAAACCTGCTCCCGGACAATGGCGCCTTGGCGATCGACACCGATAATCTGTTTCGCGCCGGCGGATAGCAGCATTTTCGTGCAAGCTACCCCGGCCGCTCCGATGCCGCAGATCACGATCTTGCAATCTTTCAGGGTTTTGCCGACAACCTTTACCGCATTCATCAACCCCGCCAGCAGAACGACGGCAGTGCCATGCTGATCGTCGTGAAATACGGGAATATCCAGCTCTTCCGTCAGCCTTCTCTCGATTTCAAAACAACGCGGCGATGATATATCCTCCAGATTGATGCCGCCGAACGCAGGCGAGATTCTTTTGACGGTTTCAACGATTTCGTCCGGATCCCGGGTATTCAAGCAAATCGGAAAAGCGTCCACCCCGGCGAGCTGTTTGAACAGCATCGCTTTCCCCTCCATCACCGGCATGGCCGCAAGCGGGCCGATATCGCCCAAACCTAGCACGGCGGAGCCGTCGGTGACGATGGCGACCGTATTTCTTTTGATCGTAAAAGAGTAGGCCAGGGAAGGGTTCCGGTGAATCGCCGTACTGATTCGGGCTACTCCCGGGGTATAGGCACACGACAGGTCTTCCCGGCTGCGAATCGGCGTTTTGGGAACCACTTCAATCTTCCCGTCCAGGTGAAGCCGTAATACCGGGTCCGAAACGAGAGCCTGCTTGACGGTATCCCATTTGCTTAATGCGTCGGCAACTTGCGGATAACCCGACTCGCTGACCGTGATGTCCATATAACTGCGGCCGCCTTCGTCCCATTCGGCCAGCACGGATAGCGTATTTTCGCCGGTGGCTGCCAGCTGCGCGGTTATTGTATTCCATGGTACTCCAGCATCCGTTTCCAGACGCAGCACCTTATACTTATCCTTGTACTCATCCTTCTCGGCTTCAACAGACATGACTAGTTCACACTCCAGCTTTCCCGCATTTGATATAACCGACTCCGGGCCTCGGGGATGTCCGGATGAAATTGGATCAGAGCTCCGGCCCGGACGCGCCGGACATGTTCCATGGCGGCGGTCAGCTTCGCTTCCCGGCGCTCTCCCAAGACTCCCGCGTCCGCACAGACGCTGACGCCGGCAAGCTGTCCCTGCGCCATGGCGACTTGCGCCCCTTCGATTCCCGTAATATTCCCGGCCACATACAAGCCTTCCACAGGCGTCTGCATTTTCTCATTGTGCAGCGGAAGATGGCCGCCCAGTTCTTTGGCGTAAACGAATGGACAACCCGCAATCGAAGCCAGCTCGGCCAAAGGGTAAAGCCCTCCAGCCAGGGCGACGAAGTCCACCGCCTCCTCCCGTTCGCTGCCGGAAATCAGTTCTCCGCGGCCGTTAATATCAGCCAAGGTCACGGACTCCGCACGATTTGCCCCATTAATAGATAGGGCCGCCGTGCGAAGCTTTAAAGGGATATCCCAAATCTTCACCCCCCGCTTAGGGAAAAATCGTGCCACAAGTCCGCTCATCCCGAGCGCGAATGCTGCCCTGCCCCCCATCCTTAGCAGCGGGGAAGGGGCCATATGGGAGAGGCGCATCAGCCGCTCCATATTTTCCTTCGGCCCCGCCTCTTTACCGGTAAGCGGGCCTGGGCCGGGCAGCACGATCCCCGCGATCGTCACCCCGCTCACCGCCAGTTCGCGGGCGATGGCCAGGGCGAGCGGATTGACGCCTATGAGCAACCCCCGATGGCCGGGTTTCACGTAATGGACATTGGCCATGACTTGGGCGGCGCCGATCGACATGACGCCGGGCAGCGTCCATCCCGGGCACGGCTGCGGGATTTCGGCCGCTCCCGTCGCGAGCAGGACGCTATGGGCCGTCAGCGGCCCGCACGAGGTTCTGACGACCCAATGGCTGTCGACCCTCTGCATGCCATAGACGGAAACCCCGCTGCGGATCTCCACTCCAAGCTTCCTGCATGTCGCAATCAGTTGTTCCGCCGCTCTTCTGCCAACCCACCACTTTCCTTTCTCCTCGTGAAACTGTCCCAACATGCGCCCGCCGGGTTCCGGGAATTCATCGATAACCAGAATTCCAAGGCCCTGGGCCGCCGCTTCCGCGGCCGCCGATAATCCCGCCGGACCGGCGCCGACGATCAGCAGGTCGAATCCGCCCCTCTTCATGGCGGCAGCCTCCTCCCGGTGATTTCATTCGGGAGCTGCGGGCCTTCGGTGATCCGCATCCCCTCCGCAAGCGGGGTCAGGCAGGAACGCACCGGTCCTTCCCCGTTCACGATGAGCCGGCACTCCATGCAATGGCCGATACCGCAATACAACCCGCGTACCGTTCCGGACTCTTCATGCTTGCGCAGTGTACGGATTCCGGAAGCGAGCAGAGCGGCCGCGATCGGCTCCCCTTGGAGCCCGCTCAATTCTTGCCCGTTGAACGTAAATCTTACCCTTTCACGCGTGGGGGACATTGAACCAAGAATGGGATGATGAACTATTCGGTCCATAAAGCCTCTTCCTTTGCCAGCTGCCCGAAGGTGACAGGCCGGATCGGCGGCCGGGAGGGCAGCATTTCGGGGTCGGGGATGGACTGCGGGTTTTTCGTCTGAACCCATGTCTCCAGCAGGTACCGGCATACCCGTCCCTGGCAGGCGCCCATGGTCGCGCGCGTTTTCATTTTAAGCTGCCGGGAGGTGCGGCACCCCGATTCGTAAGCTTCCTCCAATTGCTTCAGCGTGACTTCCTCGCAGCGGCAAATCGTCAATGGGTGCATGAAACCCCTCCTATACGTAGCGGATCGCACAGGTTTTCGTCTCGGTGTAGAAATCCAGCGCCGCCTGCCCCTGTTCGCGAGTGTGCGAGCTCGACAGCTTCATGCCCCCAAAAGGAGCCTGATACTCGACTCCGGCCGTCTCCTGGTTAACGCGGACCATCCCGGCCTGAGCCTCATCCAGAAACCGGTGGGCATAGGACAAATTCTCGGTAAAGAGAGAAGCGCTCAAGCCGTAAACGGACTGGTTGCACAAGCTGACCGCTTCGTCAAAGTCGGAGGCTTGCAGCACCGCGGCAACCGGACCAAATACCTCTTCCCGAACGAGCGGATGCTGCACATTCAAGCCGGCGGCCACGATCGGACGGATAAAATAGCCCTGCTCCCCGCCGGTCGCCGGCGGTGGACCCTCCGCCAAAATTTCGGCTTCCTTCCGGGCCAGTTGGACGAAAGACGTTACCGCCCCGTACTGGCTCGAGGAGGCGACGGGACCGAGATAAGCCGAAGGGTCCAGGGCGGGAGCCAGTTTAAGCTCCGCTACGGCCCTTTGCAAAGCGGAGGCAAAGGCATCGTAGATCCCCGATTCGACAATGATCCGGCTGGTCGCCGTACATTTCTGGCCGGCCGAGCGAAAGGCCCCGCTCACCACCATGGGGACAATCTTCTCCAGATCGGCATCGTTTAAAACGATGGCGGCGTTCTTGCCGCCCATCTCCGTCTGGTACTTGATATTGCGCTTGGCGCAGAGTTGAGCGATTCGCGTCCCCGTAGCCGTGGAGCCCGTGAAACTGACCGCATCGAGCGAAATTTTCTCAAGCAGAACGTCGCCGATCTGGCTCCCTTTGCCGACCACCAAATTCAGAACCCCGGGAGGAAGCCCGGCCTCCGCGAAGATTTCCACGAGCCGCGTAGCGGTCAGCGAAGCGATTTCGGCCGGTTTCCAAATCACCGTATTGCCGCAGATCAAAGCCGGCGCGATTTTCCAGATCGGAATGGCCACGGGAAAATTCCAGGGCGTAATCACCCCCACGACGCCTAACGGCACCTTCTTGGTATATTGAAGAACATCCCTCTCGCTGGAAGGAATGACCGCGCCGACGGCCCGGACCCCCTCCGCGGCATAATAGCGCAGGAGATGGACGCCCCGCATCACCTCGCCGCGCATCTCCGCAATCGGCTTGCCCATTTCCAGGCACGCCAGCCGCACCACTTCCTCCGCGTTGGATTCCAGCGAGCCGGCCAATCGATACAGATGCTCCGCTCTTGCGGCACCCGTTAGCCGGGACCAGGAAGCCAACGCCGACCGTGCCGCTTCCTCCGCCTGAATGACTTGGGAAGCATCGGATAAATGCAGCACCCCTACCTGTTCTTGAACACAAGAAGGGTTATTTACGGCGCAGGTTCCGGCTGACGGTGTGATCCACTCCCCGCCGATCCAATTTCGGCTGTTCCACATTTCCCATCCCTCCTGTTTCGAACTGTTTCGAACTGATTCGATAAGCCTGCAAAAAGACGTCATGTCGCCGGTTGAACCCGTCCACGGTTAACCGCAAGGTCGTACGCGTGTTTAATCGCTTCGTAATCGGCTTCCGGCAGAGGCAGACGGGGCGGCCGGGTCGGGCCCGCGGGGAACCCGGCCAGCTCCATCATGTATTTGATGGACTGAACAAGCTGTGGACTCGCATCGAAATGGAACAGCGGAAGCAAGTTCCGGTACAGGTCCGTCGCCTCCTTTACTTTGCCTTGTCTTGCCAGCCCGAACAATTCAACCCCCTCCTTCGGCAGAGCATTCGGAACGCCGGAAATCCACCCCGTCGCTCCGAACAGCGGACCTTCCATCGACAGGTCGTCAACCCCGATCATCACCTCCAAATCCGTATAGGTCAAAATGTCGTGCACGCGGCGGATATCCCCCGAAAATTCTTTGACGGCCACGATATTTTCCAGCTTGGATAGCAGGGCAAGCAGCTGCGGGGTCAGGTCGACTTTGTAATCATGCGGGTTATTGTAAGCGATGATCGGCAGCCCCACTTCATTTATCGCTTCATAGTGAGCGATCACCTCATGCTCAAGCGGCCGGTAATTGATCGGAGGAAGCGCCATCACCCCGGCGGCCCCCGCTTCCTTCGCGTGTTTCACCCAGGCGACGGCCTGCTTCGTGGACGGAGCCGCGGAACCCGCTACGACCGGGACCCGGCCGGCCGCGGCCGCGATGACGGTCTCGACCACCCTGGCGCGCTCTTCCTCCGTCATCGTTGCGTATTCCCCCAGGGAGCCCGCGGGCACCAGACCGTGAACCCCTTGGGAGATAAGCCATTCGCACAGCTCGCCCAATCGCTTGTAATCCACCTCGTAATCCGCCGTAAACGGCGTCACCAAAGCCACATAGACACCTTCGAATCTTGGCATGATCCTACCTGCCCTTCACTTAATATAATTAATAATTCATCTAATAAACAACAAAACCATCAGCCAGCGGATCGGACGGATCCAGAACCAAATTCATAAATCCCAGGATATGGCCGCTTCCCGTTATCCGCGGAACCACTGCGGATTTATTCCCGTAAGCTTCCGTTTCTTTTAGGATCATGGCGTGGACTTCCGTTCCCGTGATTCCGATGTAGGTGACCCTCTCGCCTTGAGCCAGCAGGCCGCGTGACCACAATACCGCCATATGGGCGCAGGCCCCCGCCCCTCCGGGGGAGCGGTCCAACTGCTCGCCCGCAAACACCGCCGTGCTGCGGTATAACCGGCCGCCGGAATCGGGATTTTCCCGGCGGTAGAAGAACACGCCGTACATTCCTGAACCCCAGTCCAAACGCGAATGCTCCATGTTCAGCCGATTCGTCACGGCCTCAAGAATCAGGCTGCCCCATTCCTGTATTTTGTGGAGCGCTGCTTCTCCTGCGAAATCCAAGCCGATCTCGTCGGCATCGACCACCGCGTAACATTCGCCGCTAAAAGCGAGATCCGCTTTCACTTCCACCCCCTGCACGGTCAGCATCAGTTGCTCCGCCAGAACAAAGCAGGGCACGCATTCGACGGATACCGCGCGCAGCTCCTCTTCTTCCCATTCCGCATAAGCCCGAACCGTCCCGGCCGGACAATCGATCCGAATGCCCTTCGCCGCTTCCGCGGGGTCCAGCTGACCGGTGTCAAGCCATGCCGTCACCGCGGAAATGATACCGGGGACATTTATGGAAGAATGGCCCTCTTGGTGCAGAAACAAAAGTCCGAATCGGGCTTCCTTCGTCACCGGGGCCGTCACGACCGCCCCTCTCAGCCCGAAATGTCCCCGGGGTTCGGTTAAGAGCCATTTTCTGGCGGAAGCGAAATGCCATTCGAAAAACAGCGATTTGTCCCGCATCGTCGCGCCTTCCATCGGCGGCAAGCCCCCGGTGATGATGCGCAGCGGCTCCCCGCAGCAGTGGGTGTCGATCGCCGCATACCATTTTGTGATGTCCATGTCCAGCCTCCGAACCATAATCAATCGTAAAGAAAAAAACCGCGGTATAGCGGGTCTTGCTCCCGCATCACGAATTGATGAAATCCCATTATCCAAGCCGATCCGGTAATTTGGGGAATGACGGCCGTCAGACCGCCGACCGCGGTTTCCTCCAGAACTTTGGCGTGAAACAGCGATCCGACGATGCTCTCATGAACGAACTCCTCCCCTATGGCCAGTTCTCCTTTCTTATATAGAGCCGCCACTTTCGCCGAGGTCCCTGTTCCGCAGGGCGAGCGATCGATGCCTCCCGGAGGCACGACCACCGTGTTTCGACAGTGAGCCGACGGAGACACCGGATCGCTGAAAAATTCGATATGCGTTAGTCCCTGGATGACCGGAATTTCGGGATGGACGATTTCCATCTCCCGATTCACCGCCTCCCGGATCCGGACGGCCAGGCGCACGATATCCCGGGCCCGGGACGGAACGAGCGGCAGTTGCAGCGAACGCGCATCGACAAGCCCGTAAAAATTGCCGCCGTAAGCGATGTCCAAGGAAATTTCGCCCGCCTCCCCGACCGTAACCCGAACATTCTCCCTGTATAAAAAAGAAGCGATATTGGTGAAGGTCACCTGCTTCACCTTGCCTTTTTCGATTTCGAGCCTGGCCTCGACCAGACCCGCCGGGGTATCCAGCCGGATGACGTCTTTGCTTACGGGATAGATCCCTCCCTCTACCAGCGCCGTACAGAGGCCGATCGTATCATGACCGCACATCGGCAAATAACCGCCGGTCTCGATGAACACCACGCCCAGGTCGGCCCTGGCGTCGCAGGGTGCGGTCAGAATGCACCCGGACATCACCTCATGCCCTCGGGGCTCCAGCATCAGCGCCTGACGAAAATGGTCGTAATGTTCGGACATATAGACCATCTTCTCCGTCATCGTGCGGCCGATCAGCTCCGGCGCTCCAGAGGTAACCGTTCGCGTCGGATTTCCGCCCGTGTGTGTATCGATGGTTGTTACGATTTTGGACCCTTTCAATAAATCGCCTCCCCTGTTACGGAAATCCCCTGGCGGAATCGGTCATAGCGCAGCGGCTCCACCGGAATGCAGGTCGACGTTCCGCTCAGCATCTCGCTGACCACTTTCCCCGTAACCGCGGCCAGGCTGATCCCGTCCCCTTCATGTCCCGCCGCCACATAAAACCCCGGCACCTCGTCAACGGGTGAAACGATCGGCAGATGATCCGGCGTCCAGGGCCTGAGCCCGGCGTATGTCCGCAGCAGCGGGATGTGCTCCAGAACGGGGAAAAAGCGGATCGCCCTTTCCGCGATTAGCCGGATCACTTCCTGGTCCACCCGGCTATCCAGTCCGACAAATTGCCGGCTTGAGCCGATCAGGAAGTTTTGCGAGGCGGTCGGTTCAAAAACAAGAGCGACCCCATATCGTTCGAATCTCGGATCCACCTGCCGCTTCCCGCCGAATTTGCTGATCAAGTACCCAAACTCCATCACTTTCCGTTTGCCGATATTCGCCCACCGGGAAGCGACGAGAATATGCCCTTTCCGGGGCTCTATCGGGAGGGGGATCCCGGCCATTTGCCCGATTTGCCCGGCCCAGACCCCGGCCGCGTTGATGACGATTTTTGAATGGATCGTGCCCTCCGCCGTCTCAACGCCGCGAATCCGCTTTTTCTCATCCAGCAGAAGGCCGGTTACCGGTGTATGGGTTCGTAACCTCGCCCCGTACCGGCGGGCCGTCGAAGCTAACGCATAGGTCAGCAAAACCGGGTTGACCGTAGAATCCGTGGCGCATTCCAGGCCGCCCGGGAGGTCCTGGGCCAAATAGGGCCACTCCCCGCGCAACTCTTTGCGGTCCAGCATGCGAAACGGGAGACCGGCCTCCCTTTGGCGGGACACCCAACTCTCGGCGGCGAGCATCTCTTCATCGGTTTCGCAGACGAGGATGCTCCCGGGGGCGCGGTACTCGAATTCTTCATCCAGGTCCTTCACCCATTCCGCTACCAGTTCCTGTGATTTCAAGGACATTTGACTGTCAAATCCGGGATCCTTGTCGATGGCCAGAATATTCCCGTCGCATTTGGAAGAGGTGCCTCCCGCGATCTCTCCGCGCTCCAGAACAAGGACGTCCATTCCCGCTTTTGCCGTATAGTAGGCGATCGACATGCCGATAATTCCCCCGCCGATGATCACGACTTCCGCTGATTCCGCGTTCATGAACCTCTCCCTCGATTCCGTCCTAGAGAACTATCAGTTCTTTGGTCGATGTCGTCAGCACGTCGATCCCCGTCTCCGTCACGACAATATCGTCTTCGATCCGGACGCCGCAGAAGCCGGGAATATAGATGCCGGGCTCCACCGTCATGATCATGCCGGGCTCCAACCGGTCTTCCGTCCGCTGGGAAAACCGCATCAACTCATGGATCTCCAGCCCGAACGCATGCCCGAGGCCGTGGCCGAAATACTCCCCGTATCCATGGCCGGCAATGATATCCCGCGCCAGCGCGTCCCCTTCTTTCCCCGTCATACCCGGCTTTAAACCGTTTAATGTCGCTTCGTTGGCCTCCAGAACAATCCTGTAAATTTCCTTCTGGCGATCGCTCGGGCTCCCGATAAATACCGTCCGGGTCAAATCGGAACAGTAACCTTCGTAGTTCGCGCCAAAATCCAGAGTTACGAACTCATTCGGACCCAGCAGCTTATCGCTCGCCAGCCCGTGCGGCAGCGCCGAACGTTCGCCGGAAGCGACGATCGTGGCGTAAGCCGATGAGACGGCGCCGTTCTTGCGCATAAAATACTCCAGTTCCGCGGACACCTCCCTCTCGGAAACGCCGGGCTTCAAATAATCCAGAATATGGGCAAAGGCCAGGTCTGTAATTTCAACCGCTCTGCGGATGCAGGCTTGCTCCTTGTCATCCTTGATGCCTCTCAGCTTTTCGACCAGATGTTCCGTCGGGACAAGTTCGATCCCCTGAAATGCTTCCTTATATGACCCGTAGGTGGCGTAGGAGACGTGATTCTTTTCAAAACCGAGCCTTTTGACGCCCGTACCTTCCAGCTTGTCACGAATGAGTTCCAGCAGTTGTCCCGTATCCTGGATCACCTCAAAGGCTTTGGCCTGCTGCGAGGCTTGACTTGTATAGCGAAAATCGGTCATCAGCCATGCCTGGTCCCGCGTAATGACCACCGTGCCCGCGGTCCCCGTAAAACCGGTTATATATCTGCGGTTAAACGGACTGGCGATGAGAAGGCCGTCGAGGCCTAGTTCTTCCAAGGCCTTCCTCACGTTGTCGAGTCGCTTAGCTTCCATGTTTGCTTCACACACCTTTTCGTTTTTTCCCTACCCTTTCATTCCGGTTAACGTGATCCCCTCGATGAAATAACGCTGTCCGATAAAAAACACGACGATCACCGGCAGAATCACCACGGTGGACGCAGCCATCAACAGATGCCACTGGGCACTGTGGAGGGACTGAAACATCTGGAGCCCCAGCGCCATCGTAAATTTGCTTTCCTCGTTCAAATAGACCAGCGGCCCCATAAAATCGTTCCAGGAATTCATAAAGGAGAATAAGCCGATGACGATGAGCGGCGGTTTGGACAAGGGGATGATAATCCGGGAAAATATCGTCCACGGCCCCGCCCCATCTACATAAGCGGCTTCATCCATATCTCTCGGAATACTGCTGTAAAACTGCCTCAGCAGGAATATATCGAAGGCTGAGCCAAACCAGACAGGAAGAATTAACGGCACATAGGTGTTGATGAGCTCAGCAAGCCTCCAGCCGATGAACGTCGGAATTAACGTGACCGCACCGGGAAGCATCATGCTGGCGAGCAGCAGCCCGAAGAAAAACTTCTTCCCCGGCCAATCCAGCCGCGCATAGCTGTAGGCGCCCAGCGAGCTGCTGATCAGCGCGCCGATCAAGCAGCTGACGGTAATGGTCAACGTGTTCCGAAAGAATCGGAAGAAATCGATCGTGGTCAGCGCCTCTACGTAATTTTCCAGGTGAAATGGAGAAGGAATCCACTTCGGCGGCATCTCAAAAATTTGCAGCGAGCTCATCATCGAGCTGCGGACCAGCCAGAACAGCGGCAACAAACAAAAACAAGCGCCCAGGATGAGAATCAAATATACGGTCCACTGCGAGATTCGCCGTTTTCTGCTCACGGAAGCTACACCTCGCTTTCATAGAACACCCACGATTTGGATGTCCGGAAGAAGATCACGGTAACCAGAAGGATGATCATAAAGAGAATCCAGGCGATGGCCGAAGCCTGCCCCATTTCCCCGAACTGGAAGGCCTGGCGGTAGATGTAGTAGTTATAGAATAGGCTCGCATTATTCGGTCCGCCCTGCGTCATAATTAACGCCTCGGTAAATACTTGGAAGGCGCCGATCGAACCCATAATCAAATTGAAGAAAATGATCGGCGTCATCATCGGGATGGTAATATGCCGGAATTTCCGCAAAGCTCCCGCGCCGTCGACGATCGCCGCCTCATATAGGGATCTCGGTACGCCTTGCAGACCCGCCAGGAAAATAATGATCGTGCTCCCCATGCCCCACAGGCTCATCATCACAATGGAAGGAACCACGGTCTCTTCCGCGTACAGCCAATCCAGCGTGGGCAGGTTTAAAGCTCCCAAAAAGCTGTTAAACAATCCGAGGTCCGGGCTGAACAGCCAAATCCAGATCATGGAAGACGCGACGGCCGGGACGATGGACGGCAGATAAAATATCGTGCGGAAGACGGATTTGCCGCGGATAAAGTCCATGTTAAGCACAAAAGCGATAATAAAAGAGAAAACCAAGCCTAGCGGGACGCGGAGAATCACATATTTGAAAGTGACCCACAGCGAGTTGTAAAAGTATTGATCCGTCCCGTCGAACAGCCGGGTGTAATTCTCAAATCCGATAAATTTGGGAGTGTTGACGATCCGGTAATCCGTAAAACTGAGCAGCAAACTGGTGATCATCGGCAAAATGACGAACAGCATCAGCCCCAAGATGCTGGGCAGGGCGAAAAGTATACCGGCTAGTGCGATACGGCGTTTATGAAGAATAGGAATCCCCCCTGTCTAGATCAAATTCGGACACCCGAATTACCTTCCGTAGTAACCCTGAATCAGCGGCTGAACTTTGGGTTCGACCTCCTTAAGCGCTTGTTCCGCGGTCGTTTTGCCGGTCCAAACCAGATCGAGAGCCGGGGTGACCAGCGCGTTGATTTTGTCCAGATTCTTCACTTCGAAACCCGGAGTGCGAATGCCGTTCTCAATCGTCTGTTTCATATAGGCTTCCGTATATCCTTCCGGATGCGCCTTGTTTCCGGCGGCCCATTTGTTGATCAGTTCGGGGTTGGTGTACCATTCTTTCTTCAGAGGCATCCACAGCCCCCCTTCGATTAGCGGCAGCACCGACTCGGGATCCGCCATGTATTTGTACAGCAGCCAGGCTTCCTCAGGGTGTTTGGTCGATTGGAAAATAACCGTCGGCGCTCCGTCAAGCAGCGTGTTGCTCTCTTTCAGTTTCGGCAGGACGCCGACGCCCAGATTGAAATCCTGTTCCGCGAAAGCTTGCAGCGCCCAGTTGCCGGACACCGTCATGGCGACTTTTTTCGTTTGCAGCGCCGTATCCGGCAGGTTTTTGGTTTGCAGCGGAGTCGGCGATACATGGTGGACGTACATGAGATCGGCCAGCTTTTGGATCGCTTCGATCGCTTCCGGCCGGGCCAGACCGAAGCCTTTTCCGTCCTCCGTCAGGAAGTTGCCGCCGTTGGAAACGACCGCGGCCATCATATTGTAAGGATCGTATTGAAGGCCGAACTGCCTGATCTTTTCCGGGTTAAAATCGGGATCCAACGCGTTTCTTCCCTGGTCGTCCAGCGTCAGTTTTTTCGCATATTCCACAAAGGTGTCCCAATCCCAAGCCTTAGCCGCCTCGGTGGGAGGCAGCTCGACGCCCGCTTCCAGCAGTAGATCTTTGTTGTACATGAGTCCGTATCCTTCGACGGCGGTGCTCATCCCGATGACATTGCCCGGGGCGATTTCGTACCAGACTTGATCGAGATAGTCCTCCTTCTTGAAATCCGGATCCTTCTCGATCAGCGGAGCGAGATTTAACAGCTTTCCGTCCGCCCCCCAGCTTAAGGCGGCTCCGGAGGACAAATATCCCAAGTCCGGCGCCACATTCCCAGCGACCATCGTCGTCAGCTTCGTTAAATAGTCCGCCGGAACGTGCATCGGTTCCACCTCGATGCCGGTCTTCTCTTCGAAGCGTTTAAGCGCTTCCGTAACGGTCTTTTTCTCGATCGTGTCTCCCCAAAAGGAGAACTTGAGCTTAACCGGTTCCTCCTTCCCGCCGGCTCCGTTCGTTTGACTTTGCGAGGAGCCTCCACTGTCCGAGCACGCCGTGAGCGAGAACGTTAAAGCCAATACCGCCGACAACACCCATCCCGCAAAACGTTTCCCCTTTCTCATCATCCAACCTCCATTCGTAGACAAACGATTTGTATATTTATTGTAAAAAATAGCGCTTCCAAAAAAAATTCGAACATTTTTGGAATGGTGGAGTATTTTTATGCGTTTGCCAACGGCAGCTTAATGTTCACCAAAGTTCCCTCTCCCTCCACGGAATGAAGGGATACACCATAACCGTCGCCGTAGATCAGCTTGATTCTTTGATCCACGTTTCGAATGCCGACAGATTCTCCTTCCGTCTTCCGGATCTCGGCCAATCTGCTTTCGGGGATTCCGATGCCGTTGTCCTCGACCGTAAAAATCCGCGCCTCCCCTTCCAACCGGCCGCGTATGACAATCCTTCCCCCGCTATGCAGGCGGGCGAATCCATGGACGATCGCATTTTCCACAAACGGCTGCAGAAAAAGCTTGGGCACTTTATAGTCATATAGTTCGGGTGCGATGTCGAAGGTGACCCGGAACTTGTCCTCAAACCGCTGCTCGGTGATGAAGATGTAATGGCGAAGCCAGTTCATATCCTCTTTCAAGTCGCCGATATCCTGACGGTTTTCGGTGGTGTACTGCAGCATCGAGGATAAACTGACGATCATCCGGCTCAATTCTTTTTGGTTGTTCTCCAGTGCCGTCCAATTCATAATGTTCAGCGTGTTGTACAAAAAATGCGGATTTAGCTGAATGTTCAGCGCCATCATTTGCATTTCTTTCTCCCGAAGCTTGACCTTGTAATTCTCCTCGATCAGATGGCTGACTTTCTTGTTCATCTGATTGAATTTGTGAATCAACAAACCCATTTCGTTATAGGAATCGACCGGAACCCGGGTGTCGAACTCGCCCTCCCCCGTCTTTTTGATCGCACGGAGCAATTGGTGGATCGGCCTGGTGATGGAACTGGAGAAGATGAACGCCAACAGAAGCGATATCATCAACAGAAGCAGGGTCAGGTTGAATGTGGTGGATTTAATTTCCGGCAAAAAAGCGGCCCCCAGGGCGTCTGGTGATATGGTCACCGCCGAAATCCAGCCCGTCACCTCCGAGGTGTCGAAGCAAACGATCTGCGGCTTTCCGTCTTGCATCACCGACAGCGTTCCGCTCCTCATTTTCACCGCTTTATCCAGCCATTCGGGCTTCGCCAGCGCTCCTTCCCGCACCTGATCCGTACCGGACACAAGCCTCCCTTCGGGAGTGAAGATAAAAAAAGAAGCTCCGGTGGAAGGGAGCGTCCGGGTGAAACGGGAACGGTAGATTTCCGGGCGGTACGTGATAACCAGTATCGGCGGCTCGACCTTTTCATTCAGCTCGATCACTTCGCTGTTGTTGATTTTAAACAGTTTCATCAGACGTACTCCCGCCAGCAGTCGGGCATGTTCCGGCGGGTTGGCCTGACTGATTTCCCGTTGAAACATTCGTTCGTAGGAAAAGGTGGGAAACCAGGCCATGCCGCCGTCAGCTTGCAAAGCCGCCCGGTATAGCGGGGTTTGGTGGAAATTTTCATAAGGGATAAGGTTGGAGGAACCCGTTGATCCGATGTTGGAATAACGGGTCATTAAGTGGATGGAGAACATTTGATCCATCTCGGGAAAATATTTGTTTAATACCCGGCTCACCTTTTTTTCCATATTGATCATACTGTATTCATCTCGCGGGTTCGCTTGTAAGTACTGCTCGAACAGCACCTGCTCCCCGATCATGGCCAGGCTGCTTTCTTCCGCCCGGGAGAGCTCGGCGTCCAGAATTTCATTGTTCTGCCGCACGATCGAATACAGATTCTCCCGGGCGAATTCCGAGACGAATTCGGTGCTGGCGTAGTAATTTTTCCAACTCAGAATGGCGAGCGGGATCGTGGCGATCAACGTGTAGGTCAACAATAGCTTGGTCCTGTAACTGAGATCATTTAAGCGCTGCCAAACATGACGTCTTCTCAAAGGCATCCCTTCCTTATTTAACGTGTGGCGGACAAATGACGGTATTCTTCCGGGCTTGTGCCGAATTCCTTGCGAAACAGGCGGATAAAATACTTCGGATCTTTATATCCGACGTTCTCGGCGATTTGGTAAACCCGCAGGGAAGTTTGCAGCAGCAAATCGGCCGCGGCCCTCATTCGGGTTCGGGTTATATACTGGTGCAGTGTCATCCGGGTCTGATTTTTAAAAAGGATACAAAAATATGAAGGATTAAAATGAAATTTCGCGGCAAGCGTGCTGAGCGAGAGGTCTTCTTCGGCATAGTGCCGTTCAATATAGGCTTTGCAGCTATCGATAATCGACTCCGTTTTATGCTGCCTTTGTTGGTCCAGGCGGTCCGTTAACTCAAGGATCCACGAAATGGCCGCTGTTTTGAGTTCATCCACATCTTTGCACTTCAGCAGAGCTTCTTCGTAAGCGGCGCTATGCAGAGGGCTGTGGCCCTTTTCGGCGAAACAGGAAGTGAGGTGATGGATGGCGGCGGCCGTCGCAAACTTTAATTTTTCCGGGTCGGGAAGTCTTTCATCCATCGCCCGGTTTACGGCCAACTCCACAAAGTTGGAAATTTCCGGCCTGTTCCCGCTCAGTACGGCCTTCGTCAACCCATCCACGTCGAGTTTCACGACGGCCGGAAATACCCCCGCATTCATCTCGTCTTCCGCATCGTACAACCTCCCTCCCCCGTTAAAAAATTGAATACGAAGCGCGCCGCAGGCTTGTTTACAGGCCCTTCGCGCTTCATTCGGCCATTCGCTAAAAGAAGGCCCCAAACCGATCGTTAATTCCGTTCCGTATTCCTGTGCGAAGTAAATGATCATTTGTTCAAGCTTGCTCTCCAAGCCCTTTGTCAGAATCGGAGAAAAATCGGGGCTTAGAATTAAAGTGATCAACGTATGGTCGGCAACGTAAAAAGCGGGGACATAGCCGTCCTCATTTAAAATGGCACCTAGCATGGCTTTGAGACCGCGCAGCAAAAATTTTCGATCCGCGGCGGATTTGAAGGCGATAGCGAGAAATTTGCCTTGCTTGAAATCCGGAAAGCAGGCGTTAAGCGAAATGGCGGCGTCTCCCGCGGCATTATTCTCCCCTGCGAGCAGCTCGGCGATCGACGATTCAATGGAGGCAAGACGCCTAGCTCTTCTCTGCTGTTCCGCTTTGGCGAGCAAGTGCCTCACCTTTTGTTCATCCACCGGTTTTAACAAATAATCGTTCGCCCCCAGTTGCAGGGCCCGCTGAGCATAGGCAAAATCCGAGTAGGCGCTCATGATGACGATGCTTTCGCTTCCGCCGCGTCGTGTTAAATGATCCACGAATTCAAGACCGTCCATCACTGGCATCTGGATATCGGTGAACACCAAATCGATCGAATGGACGCCTACCCTTTCCAAGGCCTCCGCCCCGTCCCTGGCGTCAAAAATGTTATATTCCGGCTTCAACTCCTTAAGCATCCGGGACAATCCCTTTCGGTGCTTGGGTTCGTCATCCACAACCAAAATATTCAGCATCTGTCATTCCCCCTTTGCCGCATTTGAAAAAATGCCCATGAAGGGATTCAAGTAAATTGGAAGTTTAAACTGCCACGTTTTACAAGATTTCCTGCATGAGCATCATCGAGAGACTGTATTAGGCTTTTGAGTTGGAGCAGAACACGGATAAATATTTGACTTCGTCCGTTACGAGCACATACTTATGATTTTCAACCGAATCAAAATACAAGCTGTCGCCGGCGTTCAATGTATATTCTTCTTTTCCGACGTAATAAATCATGGTACCTTCAAGCACATAAATAAACTCTTGACCGACATGGGAAACGGTTCTTTTTCCGGTTTTCCCTTTTCTGGCGACGAAATAGAAGGGCTGCATCCACTTCTCCGGGCGCTCCGCCGCGATCGCGGAAAAGGCATATCCTTTATCCGTCTGGACCATTTTATCCAGACTCATCCGGTGCGTGGTGAATACCGTTCCGTTTATGTCTTGATCGTCCAGCAGGATGGAAATTTTGGTCCCGAGCGCTTCGGCTATTTTAATCAGCGTTCCGATCGGGGGGACCGTCTTCCCGTTTTCGATTTTGGACAGCAAGCTCTTGGTGAACCCGCAGGCCTTGGCGATATCATCCAGACTCCGGTTCTGTGCCTTGCGTATCTTTCGTATTTTACTGCCTAGTTCCACAAGCGCGTTCTCCTAAATTGAAATGAATTCAACAACGTTTACTAAAATGAAACACGATTAAATTCAAATTGTCAATAAATTTTAACATTTTCCCATAGACAATTTAATTTTTCCGTGAAACTTTCCCTTCGCAAGGGTTAAAAAAACAAGGCTGCCGATTTAGGCAACCTTGTCATCTTCACGATCCTATTTCAGCCTGCCACAACCCGCCGCCGGGCAAAGGGCAAGAACGCTCCTTCAGCCAAGCCACTACCGGAATGATGCAGCCGCAGGACATGCAGGTCCCGCCGTCCATGAATTTCGGACATTCCCCGCAAATTCGCAGCCGTTCCTCATAGCTTTCTTGGCTGACCCGGCGTTCGGGAGCGAACATGGTGGTCTTGAGCAGCCGTTCCATCTGGGCTTCCGTGACTTTATAATCGTCCCGGCAAGCCTTGCAAGACGTATCCGCCATGCCGAATCAACCTTTCACCGCCAGTTTTAAAGTCGTAACCGACATCGGTGGAAGCGTTACGGCCAGCTTGCCGTCCTCTTCCGCAAAATCGTCAAATGTCCGGGGCTTTACGTTTTCCGGCTGGTCAAACGTGTTGTGCGCATCCCATTTGTCGCCCGTCAGCGTCGTTCCCGTGATGGCGACATCGCCTGAAACCAGGCCGCGCAGGGCGAGTTCCACCTTTCCTTCCGCCTGATGCTGCAAATTACAGAAGCTGATATGGATATTACCTGCCGCGTCTCGCGATGCTGTAGCCGTCACCGCGGGAATTTCTTCGCCACCCATCCGGTAACTTCCGGTCTCCAAGGCGAGATCAAGCGATTCGGCATCCTGATGCACTTTGTACATGTCGAACACGTGATACGTCGGCGTCAGAATCATTTTCTCGCCTTCCGTCAAGATGACGGCCTGCAGGACATTCACCGTTTGGGCGATGTTCGCCATTCTTACGCGGCCGCTGTGCTTATGAAAAATGTTAAACGTCAGTCCGGCGACCAGCGCGTCCCGGATCGTATTCTGCTGATACAAAAATCCGGGGTTGGTGCCGGGCTCGACGTTATACCAGGTCCCCCATTCATCCACGATCAATCCGACCCGGCCCTCGGGATCATATTTGTCCATAATCGTGCTGTGCCGGGTAATCAGCTCGTCCATGCGAAGCGCCTTTTTCAGAGTTGAGAACCAGGCGTTCTCGTCGAATCCCGTCGCCGCCCCCTTATCCTGCCAATTGTCGTTCGGCAGCGTATAATAGTGGAGCGTGATCGCATCCATGAATCTTCCCGCCTCGCGCATCAGCACTTCCATCCAGTTGTAATCGTCCACATTCGGACCGCAGGCGATTCGGTGAATCTTATTGCCGTCATAATTACGGACATAAGTTTGATAACGGCGGTAGAGATCCGCGTAATATTCGGGACGCATGTTCCCGCCGCAGCCCCAGTTTTCGTTCCCGACGCCGAAATAAGTTACCGACCAAGGCTCCTTGCGGCCGTTCTGAGCCCGCAGTTCCGACATCGGCGAAACGCCGCCGAACGTCAAATATTCGACCCACTCCGACATTTCTTGTACGGTACCGCTTCCCACATTTCCGTTGATGTAAGGTTCGCACTCCAATTGGGCGCAGAGCTCCATGAACTCATGGGTGCCGAAATGGTTGTTTTCGACCACACCGCCCCAGTGGGTGTTGATCATCCGCTTGCGGTTCTCTTTCGGACCGATGCCGTCTTTCCAGTGGTATTCGTCCGCAAAACAGCCTCCCGGCCAGCGGAGAACGGGAATTTTTATATTCTTAAGCGCTTTCACTACATCGTTGCGAATACCGTTTGTATTTGGAATGGAGGAATCTTCGCCAACCCAAATTCCCTCGTAAATGCATCTGCCCAAGTGTTCGGAAAAATGTCCATAAATATGGCGGTTGATTTTTCCTCGTCCTTGATCGGCGTTTAAAATTCCTTTTAAAGTCACGATCATCACTCCCTCATAATTAATATATTTATTAATTAATTCACATTTACATAAATATTATATCCATGGAAAACCATCCTCGTCAATTCCCTTTCAGGTTATATTCGAGCATTTTTGTTTTATCTTGCAAACCCGTGAGCACTTGAGTAATATAAACATTAATCATATTTAAAAGGCGGATGTTACATGAAATTAGACCTCTCACCGGATTCGCTTCCTGTATACGAAGCGCTTGCCAGCCCGGTACGCTTGCACGTATTGCGGCTATTGGCCGAACGGCCGATGAACGTGAAAGAATTGGCCGCCAGTACGGGCCTTTCCAGCGCCATCATGACGATGCATGTCCGCAAGTTGTCCGAAGCGGGACTGATTGCGACACAAATGATGCCCGGCAAAAGCGGGCTGCAAAAAATGTGCTCGCTTGGCGTCTCGGCCGCGGAAATCCGTTTACTCGGAAACGCTCTACCGCCCCGCCAAAGTCATCGCGTTGAAATCCCGGTCGGCCACTATTCCGATTTCTACATTGAACCGACCTGCGGTCTGGCGACGACCGACAAAATTATCGGCACTTTCGACGATCCCCGCTATTTTTGGGAGCCGGAACGGATTGACGCCGCCGTGTTATGGTTCAATAAAGGATTCATCGAATATAAAGCCCCGAATTATCTGCTGTCGAGCCAGCAGCCTACGGAGCTTGTGTTGACGATGGAAATCGCCTCGGAAGCCCCCGGTACCAATAATAATTATCCGTCCGATATCACTTTCCGGTTTAACGGCGTCACGCTGGGCACCTGGACGAGTCCGGGGGATTATGGGGACAAGCGCGGCAAGTTTACCCCCGACTGGTGGCCTTCCCAAACGAATCAGTACGGGTTGTTGAAGCGGCTGCGGATTACCGGCGAGGGGACGTTTATGGATGGATTGCGGCTGTCGGACGTGACGCTGGAGGACATCGACATTCGCCGTAGACAGTGGACCTTCGGGTTATCCGTGGAGGACGATTCGCTGCATATCGGCGGATTGACCTTGTTCGGAAAAGGTTTCGGCAACTACAACGAACATTTGATCCTGGAGCTGTTCTATACGGAAACCATTTTCGCCAAAGCCTGATTTGGGCAGTTCCTCCTTAATTTCCGGATACGTCATATCCTCACTCATCTCTCTCATAAGATAGTCTCGGAGACAAATCTCGAGGGAGGCAAAAGAATGCAAATCCATGCCGTTCAACGCAACCAAACCCTCTACAGTATCGCCCGGGCTTACGGGGTATCCGTTAATCAAATCGCCGAAGCGAACGCGCTTCCGAATCCCGACCGGTTAGTGGTCGGGCAGACTTTGGTCGTACCGATCGAAGGCAGCTACTATTGGGTTCAACCCGGTGAAAGCTTATGGTCGATTGCCCTATTGTATGACATACCGTATCAGCGGCTGGCTGAAATCAACCGCATCAATCCGAATCAAACGCTTTCGATAGGGACCCGTCTGTATATCCCCCCGAGGCCGAAGTATCGAGCCGAGTTCAATGCTTACGTCGAACCACGTGGAACCGTCGTATCGGCGGAACTCGAGAGCAGTGCACGAAACGCCGCTCCTTATTTGACCTACCTGGCTCCGTTCAGTTTTCAGGCTCGGCGTGACGGTTCGTTAAAAGAGCCGCCTCTAAATGACTTTCCCGCCATCGCGGCTGCGAATCAGGCTGTGCTGATGATGGTGATTACGAACCAGGAGAACGATCGCTTCAGCGACGAACTGGGCCGAATCCTGCTTAACGACATCCCCGTTCAAGACACATTTTTGAATACGATCGTCCGGACGGCACGGACCTACGGCTTCCGGGATATCCACTTTGATTTTGAATTTTTAAGGCCGGCTGACCGCGAAGCTTACAACACCTTTTTACGCAAAGCCAAATCGCTTTTTGCGCAAGAGGGTTGGCTGATATCCACCGCGTTAGCGCCAAAAACAAGCCGGCAGCAGCAGGGGCAATGGTATGAAGCACACGATTATCGAGCTCATGGGGAGATTGTGGATTTCGTGGTCATTATGACTTATGAGTGGGGGTATAGCGGCGGGCCGGCTCAAGCGGTCTCCCCCATCGGGCCGGTCAGAAGAGTGCTCCGGTATGCCCTGAGTGAGATTCCGGCTTCCAAAATCATGATGGGCCAAAATCTTTACGGTTATGATTGGACCCTTCCCTTCACTCCGGGAAGCACGGCCAGAGCCGTCAGTCCGCAGCAGGCGATACGGATCGCGGCGCAGTACGGGGCGGAAATCCAATATAATTGGAATGCTCAGGCTCCCTTTTTCCACTATACCGATGCCGAGGGAAAACGCCATGAGGTCTGGTTTGAAGATGCCCGGTCCATTCAGGCCAAGTTTGATCTAATGAAGGAGTTAAGGCTCCGCGGCATGAGTTACTGGAAGTTGGGCCTTCCGTTTCCGCAGAATTGGCTGCTCATTACGGACAATTTCGAAGTGGTCAAAAGAGCATGAACGGAAATTCCTCCTCCGCTCATGCCCTCTCGATTTAACCGACTTATTTCATCTTCACCGCCACTTTTCCTTTGGCCCGACCGGTTTTGAGATACGCCAGGGCCTCTTCCGTTTGCTGAAAATCATAAACCCGATCGATGACGGGCCTGATTTGATTCCGTTCAATCAAGTTGCTCAGATACGACAATTGGTTACCGCTAGGTTTCATAAAAAGAAAAGAATATTCCGCCTGGAACTTCGTTTCCAAGGCCGTTATTTTTCTTGCGGCGAAGGCGAGCAGCAGATTTTTCCACCACGCCAGCCCATATTCCCTTCCGAAACTGGCGTTGGGAACTCCCGCTACCGATACGATTCTTCCAAACGGTTTAAGAACTTGAAAAGACCGTTCCAAGACCGCTCCTCCCAACGTGTCATATACGGCGTCATAGTCGCGAAGCAAATCCGCGAAATCGTCCTGCCTGTAATTGATGATGCGATCCGCTCCCAAAGATTTCACCAATTCATAGCCGCTTTCGCTAACGGTTGTGGCGACATAAGCGCCCATCACCTTGGCCAATTGAATAGCGAAAGTGCCTACTCCGCCCGCCCCCGCGTGAATCAATATCTTCTGCCCCATCTCCAGGTCCAACTTCTCGGTAAAGGCCTGAAGCGTGGTAAGCCCCACCAACGGAATCGTAGCGGCCTCGGCAAAGCTTAGATTCACGGGCTTTACGGCGACCTCCTCCTCATTCACCGCAATATACTCGGCAAACGTTCCGATCCGGCTTTTTCGCGGTCTGCCGTAAACTTCGTCACCGGGCCCCAAAGCGGTGACCTTGGAGCCGACTTTTACGATGACGCCCGAGAAATCGTTGCCCAGGATCAGTGGAAAGCGATAGGGAAGAAGAAATTTCATCTTCCCTTCCTTAATCTTGTAATCGATGGGATTCAGGCTCGCGGCATGGATCTCGACAAGCACATCATGCTCCCCGATTTCAGGGAGGGGCTGGTTGGTCATGCGCAAAAGCGAATTTTCCCCATATTGATCAATCGTAAACGCTCTCAATCGATTCCCTTCCTCCTACTTTATTTGTACGTTTATAAAAGAAGCCCGGCGGTAGCCGGGCTGTGCTGTCCTGTCAGCTTCAGTTTGCGCTGAGAACGATATGGCAAGCGGTCAGTTTCGGAATCGTGTAAGTAAACCGATTATCCTCTATATTGTTAACCGGCTGACGCTCCGTGATCGCTGCGTTCTCGCCGTCAAACGCCCAGACGCGGGCCGACTTGTAAGTGGTTCCGCCGGCGATGTTAAAGCTCGCGTTCATTTCGAAATCATTGTTTTTGTTCAGCACGATCAGATGCAGATTATCGTCACTGTCCCGGTATACGGACCCGTAGACCGAACTGTTTTCGATATCGGAAGTTTCGGCTTTAACCTTTGTGTCGCCGAATTTGGAATTGTTGCCGTCATAGTCGTTGTACAGTCTCATCGCCAGAGTGATATACGTGGAAGGTTCGACCCCGCCCGTCATTCTCCAGAAATGAGCCATATATACGCCGTACTTGCCGTAGATCCCGAGGACGTCCGCCTGGGCAATCCCGCCGTATACGTTGTTTTCCGCGCCGTAGTTATATTCCGTAAACGCGAGCTTGGTTCCTGGATTGTACGTATCGATCGACTGCTGCAGTTTCGGAATCAGCGGGAAAAACTGACTGTGAAACAGGAAGAAACGGCTGTTCGATTCGGAATAGCTCGGATCCCATAGCTGGCGCGGGGCCTGCATGCGGGCCAGATTCGTCGCCAGCACGTTGTTGCCATCTTTATCTTGAATCCGGTGTCCTCCCGCGGAGGTCTCCGGATACCAGTGGAGATCCAACACGTCGAGCAGACGCTTGCCCCCGAGCTTCTGGCCTTCCACCCGGAAATTGTCGAGATAGTAATCGACATACCATTCGTAATTGCCTTGCAATTGCGGCCAATCCGGAGCTGCTTGCATACTGTACAGGTCGTCGAAACCAAAGGTGGCCGGCCCGAAAATTTCAGCTTGCGGGTCCACCTTTTTGACCGCTTTGGCTGTCGCCAAACCCTTGCTCAAAACTTCTTCCGCGCCAGCCGGTCCCGGATGAATGTACTTGTGGTTATCAACCCACAATCCCGGCTCATTATCGAGCTCGTAACCGCGAATCCCCGTGGCCGTCGAAGCGTCCCCGTGTTTTTTCACCAAGTAATTGACCATTTCATCCATGTATACCGCATCGTCGTTCGGATTTGGAGCCGCATCGAACGGCCCGCCTTTCTCCGGCTTCACTTCCACCCATCTGGATGAAGGCGCCTGTTCGCCATCACGCACATAACCGTTCGCATCCTTTGCCGCATATCCGGCAATCTGCAGCGAAGCGAGCGTGTATGCGCCGTATTGCAGCGATTTGTTGTGGAAGCCGCTGATCCCGATTCCCGGCTCCGTCGGTTTCTCGCTCCACGGCACACCGCCGTAGTAGTGAGCGACGTAATAATCGCTGTGGTAATTTTCGTCGGCGCCGGAATTCGAAGCGTTATTCTCCCAATTGTAAGTAGTTAGACGGTTTCCTCCCACACGGCGGGACGTCCATTTCTCCGTATCGGTCAAATCGTCGTTCGTCCCGTAAATGTAAGGACTGATCGGCGCTCGGTCTTTTGATGTATCCACGTCGATCCGCACGTCGAACGCTCCCGTCGGCGTCTTTGTCGTGTTTTGCGTCAAAAGCTCGGTCCACGCGCCGAGCGTCGCGTTCTCCTTGGCACGTACCCGGTAGGTATGCACGGAACCCGGTGCCAGGTTTTCGTGCGCATAGGACTTTTCCAGTCCATTGTCCTTAACTTGGCCGTCGACTTCAATGTCGTAACCGGTAATTTCCGCGTCCGGCGGAGCCCCCCAAGTCAATTTAATGGACGTATCCGTCTTTGTCACCCGAAGGTTCACAGGTGCCGGAATCACTTGCTCCCCGGTTGTTTTGACCGTAAGAAGGCCGCTCCATGCGCTTTCCTGGCTCGCCGTTTTGGTCTTCACTTTGTACGTGTGGCGGCTTCCCGTTCTCAGCCATTTGTGGGTAAAGGAGGTCCCATTTACCTCGTGAGGGATGCCATCGGCTTTAACCACGTAGGAAACCGCGCCATCCACAGGCTGCCAGGACAATGTGATTGTCGTATCCGCGGGACTTGCTGTGATCCCGGTTGGAGAAGACGGCATATCCAACAGCTCCGGTTCTTCGCCCCAAACTCGCTTACCGTCCAAATAGGCGGTCACTTTTGTAGTAGCCACGGAGCTATTCGAGTCCGTAAACGAATAATCATTGCTTTGATCGAATGAAGGATAATCTTTTTTATAGATCCAGGTACCGATCGTAGCCGATCCGCCCGGACTCAAATTGCCGGCGTCCGGTTTAAAACCGAGTTCCAAATACGTGTCGGCTTTGGCGGAGGGAATCGGCATCGTGATAAATTGCGGAACTACGCTTTCTTTCGGTACCGTACTCCAAAAGCCGATGTACAGCGGAATATCTTCGTCATCCACCGTAAAATAGTACCGGACCTTCAAATCGCTCAGTTTTATCGCCCGGCTGCCTGTATTCGTAATTTTAAAATTCGGCCCCAGCGTGGATGTCGACAACTCCGTCGGGTTCCAGGAGACTTCCAGCTTAATGTCGGAAACCGGAGTAATGACATCGGATAGCGTTCGCGCCGTGACAACCGGACTCCAGTCGCTGGTCATTTCGGCATTCTTCGCCCGGATGCGGTAACTATGCTGCGTATCCGGCTCCAATCCCGCATGCTTATAGGTTGTAACCGCTCCTAACTGAAGGACGGCTCCGTCCGCTTCCAACTCATAATACGTCGCGCCGGTGACGGAATTCCACTGCAAGGCGACCGAGTCTTTTTGCGGCACGGCCGTCAAACCGGTTGGAACCGGCAGCGTTACCGGCCCTGTCCCGCCGCCTCCGACCGCAAACTTCGCCGCGCCGGCGAACCATTCGTTCACGCTCGAGCTCCAGCCCGAACCGAACACGCCGAAACTAACCCAATATTTCCCCTTGGCCAGTGTCCCCGGAACGTTCCAGACGACCGGCACCGTTTTCGGTTCACCGGCCACAACGTGTACCGGATCGATAATGATTCGGTCGACCGGCTGCAGGGAAGCGTCATAGATCCCCACATCGAGCATAAGCGCGCTCGACTCGGAGGATGTGACATGAACTTGAATCGTTGTGCTTGAACCCGGCTGGACTTCCCCGCTCTCGGCGGTCGCCGTTGCGGTAATTTCCGCTTTCGCCAAAGCCGTCCCCGGTTCAGCAGCGAAAAAGACGCTGCCAAACAGCATCAAGAACGCCAAGGTTACCGCAGTCCAACGCTTACTTGCAGACCATGCAATTTCTTTCTTCAACTCCTAACCCACTCCTGTTCCTCTTTGGTTTCTTTTGCGTTGCCGCGAGGAACATCTTAGCACGTTCGAATTTTGAATTTTGTATGGCAGGTAACAGATTTCCAAATTAGTACATGAACTCCATCGGCGTAAATCGGATTCCGTTAACCGTCCTCTCCTTGTCGGTCTCCGTAAAACCAAGACGACGATAAAACGGAACGGCAAAGCGCGAGGAATTTACCGTCATCCGTTTGATATCCGGCAAGCACCGGTAACGCTCCTCCACGGTACGGAACAACCGGTTCGCTATCCCTTGCCGGTGGTGCTCTCGTTTTACGAATAACAAGAATATATGACTTTCTCCCATCGTGGCGATAACGCCGTTCCATTCCCCGTTTTCCTTTTCCTTACTCCCCCAAAAGTGGATCTCCCCCCGTCTGAACCGCTCTAACACCGTCTCGTACGAGATGACCTGTTTAAATGCCTTCACACCCTCGTCGGTATACTCCGGAGCTTCGAATTCCTGGAATACGCTCCAGACCAGCTCGAGCGCTGGACGGATATCTTTTTCCTGCAGCTTGACGATTTCCATGTTCAACCTCCCCAAAATATTACTCCTATCATCCAGGGTTGAAGAAAAAAATGCAATAAAAAAGAGGCGATGGCTAAGTCGCAGCCTCCGCCTCATATTCCTATACCGCCGCGGTTCTCAAATCGAAACAACCTTGAAGGGATACGGTTTTTTGGTTTCGCGGTCCGCGATGCTTACCATTACCGACTCCGGCTTAACCCTTGCGATCAATCCCATCGCTTCAATGCGACCCACCATTTCGGCCAGGTAGGCTGCGGTTTTGTTTTTCGGCCCGCTCCCGCCGTCAATATCCACGATAAACCGGATATCCGCGCCTTGTTCCATGTGCGGCAAAATGATATTTTCAAGGACGGCTCGTTCTTCATAACCAAACTGAGCAGCAATTTCTTGACTGAAAGAGGTCTCCAAGGACAGCTTTTCTTGAACGGAATAGATTTCCCGGGGCAGGATCACCTGACGGCTGCATAACCAAGCTCCTTTTCCGACACGGTACACCACAATGTAACTGACGAATTTGGTATGCCCCGGATGCGTCTGTGCGTCGGTCGTGATCACGAGATCATAAACTCCCCTTGGATCGGCCGTGACGAAACGGGAAATCCGATTCAGCACATCGCTAAATTCCAGATCCTGCTCCGTCGTATTCCGGAATGTCGTTTCATGAATAAATGGGTATTGACGTGTTTTTCTTTTCATGGGATTCACCTGTACTGCAAGGCTGGCTTCTTCCTTTCGCTTTGGATTTGACGGTCCTTGGATCGGACCGGATTTGCCCATCTAGCGGCAATGTTGGTTTTTTTATTCTTATGTTATTGTGGCCGCCAAGTGAACAGAAATGTACCGAGCCGGATTCGAACCAGCGCGCTTTTTACGGACCAGATTTACAGTCTGGCGGTTTCAACCTCTCACCCATCGGTACATGTTAAAATTGGCAGGGGCCGTGGGCATCGAACCCACCTCAGTCTGCTTTGGAGGCAGACTCGCCGCCGAGGACATGGACCCCTATTTGGAGAAAAATGACGTGGACGGGGCTCGAACCCACAAATCCCAGCGTGAAAGGCCGGTGTGTTCTCCAATTTCACCACCACGCCATGAAAACTGTGTGGATGGACTACGGTAAATCGTGGCTTGGAGCGGGCTTGACTCCCGCTGATTTTTTACAGCTTGTGTTTCGTTCGGCCACCGTAACTAACCCGGCAAGTGACCGACTCACACTTTGCGAACCGTATGTTATGTACTTTTGGTGCGGCCGGTTGGACTTGAACCCACAACCGAAGCTGACGCTTCACGGGTTTTTAAGACCCGCATGTCTGCCATTCCATCACAACCGCACGGTAAGGATTCCCAATTATCGCACATACGTTCCCTTATAGGGGATCAAAAAAGACTACTCCCCTTCCAAGCGTTCCATTGAACCGGCCTCATTCAACTTCATGAGCTGACGAAGGCAAGCACAAATGGACCACTTGCGAAGGTGCAAGCAGCCTTTTACGTACAAAACTATGGATCTACGGATCTGGATTCAGAACGGTCCGCGATTCACAATCACGTTAGTACCGTTCCTCCTCCCTTCAGGATGATACGGACTAAACGCGGTACGTAAAAGCTACTCATAATCGGCTCGAGATAGGCCTCGTATAAGCCGGCCAACAACTCGTTATTCTCGCATTCGCGCCAATCCTGGCTGGACGGATGCGTCTCGTTGAACATGGTCTCGGCATAATAAGACGTAAAAAGTGTTTTCATAACCTATCCCTTCCTTTCTTCGTAAATTTGTCGTACTTTCGTTATCCGATATTACTTTCATGCATTATCGCTTTAATGTTTTACCGTTTTACTGATTTGATGTTATCACGGCTTTTTTTGGGTGTCAACCCTTTTTTTACTTTTTTTCGATAACATAGATGCAAAAAAGCCGCCGAGTTTCCTCAGCGGCCTTATATCCAAAACGTATAGACATATTTTTGAATGCCTACGCAGTACCTATACGAATACAGAAGGATATTTCGAGCACTCCGCGTGAAGAGGATGAAGATCTATTCCGGGCACGAAGAAATAAGCGGCTCTCCTCATAAAGGGACCACTGTTCCAAGTTTGGAATTTCAACGAAAAACATCCGTGTTTTCATCCTGGTTCACATCCTTTCCTGCACAGCTTCCATAATTTTTACCAGATTAAAGCAAGAGCCTGTTTTTTGTCAAGCAAAAAATAAAAATCCCCACTCTTCCTAGCTCATCATTTGAGCCACAATAATGCGATGGCCGTCGGGATCCAGCAGAGCCGCTTCCTTCAAGTCGGGAAAATAGCCGGGCTCCCCCGTCAGTTGAAACCCCTGACGCGAGATATATTCCAGCGCCACATCAAAGTGTTCCGTTTCGAAATATAAAGGCTCTGTGAATGCACCGCCATTCATAAAGCCGTTCCGATCAAGCAAAAGTGCGGCGCCATCTGCCATGGGAACCGAGTATATCGCTCCGCCTGCCGCGGAAGCATCATACGGGACGCCCAGCAGATCGGAATACCAGCGCGCCGTCTCCGGGATATGCTTCACATCCACAAACACCCCGCCTATTTTCGGCAAAATCGGACTTTCCGTTATGAATTCGGTATCCTCGGCCGGAGAAGCGCTCCAGCAAACCATCTGCGCATTTCCTTCGGGGTCGCGGAAATTGAAATACGCCATTGTTCCGTGATATTCCGGCTCAAGGATGGTCTCACCCTTCTCTAGGACGTATCGGTAAGCTTCCTCCAAATTTGAGGTTTTGAACATGATCCTTGGCTTCATGCTTTCATCCCACTCCGGGTTTTGCCGGTTTGCCGTATTCGAATCAAGGATCAGATGAGTTCCCTTAAACTCAAACCAATACACGGGCCCGCCGTTAAGCCGCTCCTCAAAAACCGGAAGGCCTAACAAACGGCTGTACCATTCCGCGGATTTCCTTAAATCCGTTACATGGACGAATACACTGGCAATCCGGTTCTCCAACGGGGAAATCGATGCGGATTCAAAGATGGCGCTTTCACGGTTCTTCAGTGGAAATCAACTCCTTCGGCTTATTTCATTAAGCTGATAAAATCCTATAAATTTGATCTAATTCTATCACAACTAAACCAAACCTTCCATGACTCCCCTCTTGGATCAGCACGATTGTCCGCAAATAAAAAAAGCCGCAAGAAAGGATATTCTTGCAGCTTTGATAGGTTGGATCTTACCACCTGCGGCACAAAACTCAGCCCAATCAGGACAAAGTCCGGACCAGTTGACGGAGCGCATCGTCCAGCGACGTTAGCGGACGGCCAAGCACTTTCTCGAAATCGTCGCTCCGGATTTCCAAATCCCCTTCCCGAATGCCCTGTTGAATGCTGACCAGCATCGGGATAACGAAATCGGGAACGCCGGCATTTTTCATGATTTCCGCGTAAGTCGCATCATCGACCTGCTGTACGGGAACCTCTTTCCCCAGCACCTTGCCGACTGCGGATGCCAATTCCTCTTGACTGAGCAGTTTGCCGGATAGCTCATAAATCGTATTTTCGTGGCCTGTTCCGGACAAAACCGCCGCCGCGGCTTCGGCGTAATCCTGCTGTGAAGCCCATCCGACTTTACCGCTCCCCGCCGAGGTTACCCACGGTGCTCCCGCGAGGACGCCTTGAACGCTTGAGATTTCATTCTCAAGGTACCAGTTGTTGCGCAAAAAAGCGTAGGGAATGCCCGTCTTCATAATCGCCTTCTCTGTCTCTTGATGAGTAGGAGCCAGGAAGAGCTTGCTGTCCTGAGCATTGGCCAGGCTGGTGTAGGCAATAAAGCCCACCTTTGCCCGGACGGCCGCCTCAACGGCGTTGGTATGCTGACGGATTCGTGTTTCGTTATCCCCGTCCGCGGAAATCAGCAGCATGCGGTCGACTCCCGCAAAAGCCGAATCAAGACTTTCGGGAACATCAAAGTCGCCTTGACGAACATCCACACCCAAGGCCCGCAAGTTTTCCGCCTTTTCCGGATTGCGCACGCTAACGGCCAACTGGCTGGCCGGCACGGTTTTCAGCAGATGTTCCACCACTTTCTTGCCCAGTTTCCCTGTCGCTCCAGTTACTAGCATCTTCATATCCCATACCTCCATATGTGTTGTAATGTTTATTGTTATAACTATTTATGTTACAACAAATGTATAAAATAAAGCCTCTTCAAGAGGCTTATTTTCAATTGAATCGGTGGATCAGTTGATCCAGTGTCGTTTGTGCCAATCTTTGCTCCATAGCGGTTTGGGCCTCGGCCAATTCCTCCTGCAGAACCTTCTCGATATTCCGGCCCACCTGACATTGAATGTTGGAATTCTCATGAATTCGGAACAGCCGGTTCTCTTCCGTCACATGGACGGCGCGATATATATCGAGAAGCGTGATTTGAGCCGGGTCCCGGACCAATGTAGCTCCACCTACTCCCGGACGGACATCCACCAGCCCCGCTTTTTTTAACATGCTCATAATTCTGCGGATCACTACCGGATTCGTATTTACGCTCCCTGCGATAAAATCTCCGGTACAGTCCACAGGGCTTATGGCAATCAGGGAAAGGGTATGCACCGCTATAGAAAAACGAGTGCTAATTTGTTTCAAGTAATCACCCTCCAGTTGTAACTATTATAGTTACTACTATCGATTATGTCAATTTTTTTCGCAACGAATCCAACTATGACAAAACCTGTCACTATCTGAGGGTATACTGATTACAAACCTAGACCGATAAATCGCCGGACGGGTTAACCTTACTATTCGAGGAGCTGAATTTAACATGTCATTTCAAATCACCCCCTTCATTATGCTGAACGGCCAAGCCGAGGAAGCTATCGACTTCTATGAGACGGCACTAGGGGCCAAGACGCTGTTTAAGCAAACTTACGGGGAAGCGCCGGATGCCTCCGGGGACGCCCTCCCCCCTGGGTTACGAAGCAGGTTAGCCCATTCCGTGTTAAAAATCGGAGAAGCCGATCTTTTTGTTGCGGATTCTCTGGAAACCACCGCATCCACGGATCGGAGCGAAACCGTCCAAGTCTGCATTACGACGCCTGACGCCGAAACGACCCGGCGTTTCTTCGACGCCTTGTCTGAGGGCGGTCAGACCGTTTTTCCTTTGCAGCAAGTTCACTTCAGCGAAGCTTACGGCATGGTCAAAGACCGGTTCGGCGTCACCTTCCATCTGTTTACGCAGCGCCGTCAGTAAAGAGAAGCTCGGCCGGGCAATGGCGCCCGGCTCTTTCTTTAGAGGTTCCCCGCATCGCGAAGCAATATCATTTCTTGTAAAAACCGTTCCGGCTCTTCGTAATGGGGCATATGAGCCGACTGCTCAAACACGATCAGCTTTTTGGCCGGTGCGTCCAGCTTCTCAAGGTACCGGGCCGCCTGATCGCTTGGCGTGGCCTGATCGTAAGCGCCCAGCAGGAAATAAACGGGCACCTCGACCCGGGGAACCACCTTCTCCAAATGATGCGTCAGCAGCTGCCGGTGCAAATGCTTGACACTAAACGTGACTCCCCGAACATAACGGAGTTTATCGAACACCGTATACTCTGGCGCGGACCAAATGGCTCTGAAAATCTCCCACCCCTTTTTGCCATGAACCTTGCCGCCGTATTTTTGTAAAATAACCGAGTACTTCCACAACCCTTTTGTAAAATGGCGAAACGGCGGCTCACCGATGGATCGCAGTTCCCGCACCGCTTTCTCGTCCCCTCTTTTCGCCGCTTCCTCCAGTAAATACCGATACGAGCCGGTTAAACAATCCAAGAGTCCTACGGCCTGACAAAGTCCGATGTAAGCTCGAATGTGCCTCGGATACCGCTGAGCGATCAACATGCCGAGGATCGTTCCGAAGGAGTGGCCCAGGACAAACAACCGCTCGATCCCCAGCCTCCTTTTGACATAGGTGATGACCTCGCCCGCATCCTGAACCAGTTGCTCCAGATTCATTTTGGACGGATCCCGTTTACCCGCCCGAAATGACTTGCCCGCCCCCCGTTGATCCCAATGGATTATCGTAAAATGCTTCTCCAATTCCGTGTCCAAAAGATGTGACAAATACATGTGGCTTTGCCCAGGCCCGCCATGAACGAACAACAGCGCGGGATTCGTCCGTTTCTCTCCCCGGATCAATATCCACTGGTCTACGTCTCCGATAGGTACAGCCTTCAATTCCGCAACACTTTCGCGTTCCTCTTCCCCTACATGATTCAAAAAGGGCGGTGTTTTGCCTGTTAACCAGCTCATCCCAATTCCTCCTCCAACTCAAATAGTCAACGTTGGCTATTTGCCCATATCTTATATTAGACAATATTGTTTAGTCAATATTGGATATTTTCTCAGACAAACGAAAAAAGCAACGCCCTTTTATGAAAGGACGTTGCTTTGAAAACTAGGCCGTTTACTGTCATCCTAATTGTCCCGGACGATGATATAGTTCAATAAGTGCTTTAAAAAACCGGTAGTCAACGGAAGCTCCTTCACCGCTTCCATCGCGAGGCAATAGTGCTCCCACATCGCCTGAGCGGCCCCGTCCCGCCCAAGAATCGTCACAAAGGTGGAATTGTTGTTTTCGACATCTTTGCCGGTAGGCTTCCCCAGCAATTCAAGATCGCCTTCCCCGTCCAGCAAATCATCCTTGATTTGAAAAGCGATTCCTGCGTGGTAGGCCACCTTTTTGAGCCATGCAATGTCCGATTCTTGCACTTGTGCAAGCATTGCGGGGGCGACGAGCGAGACTTCAAAAGCGATCCCCGTTTTATAGAAGCAAAGTGTGTTTAATTCCTCCAAAGTCAGCACTTTTCCTTTTGAGTTCAAATCCATCGCTTGACCCATACAAATTTCCCCCGCCTTGCGGGATAAATATCGCAATACACTCAGCACGGTTTTGCTGTCAAACCCATCCAGGGAGGCCTGCTCTTCAATCGCTTTCTGAATGAGATAAATCCCCGTCAATTCGGCGATGGCACTATTGTGTACCTGATGGAGGGTCGGTCTCCCCCGCCGCGTCGCCGAATTGTCCTGCGTCGGCAGATCGTCGAAGATCAAGGAAGCCGTGTGCATATACTCCAGCGCATTCAATAACGGCTTTAAGGCGGAAGCTTCCAGTCCGTATTCCTTAACCCCCATCACCCATGCGAGTACGGGGCGGATTCGCTTGCCGCTGCCCTCCAGACTGTAGTTGGCCGTATCGATGAGCAGCCCGTTTGCGGCAGGTGAAGCATCAGGTTTCTCGATCTTCAACCATTCATTAATCTGAGCGCGGGCGGTTTGGATCGTTGTATAGAACTCTTCCTTTTCCTTGTGATTGTTTCTCATCGTTAAAAGCAGTTGATCCCGGAGCAGCTTGTCAAAAAAGTCCACATCTTCCGCTTTTCGGACCATGAACTGGATCACTTGGTTCAATTCCGGGATTCCGGCGGCGAAGATCTCCATGATTTCGTTATATTTATCCCGGCCGACACGTTGTTGGTATCGTTTCAGGCCATTGATGGCCCGGTCCAGCATAATTTCGCGCGATAACGGGTCCGATTGATAAACATGGTGTATCAGATGAGATATGACGGTCCAATACAATTCAAACGGGTTGATTAAATCGGGCCGTTCATGGCGATAGGTTAAATAATAGGTATACGGGGTAACCGCTCCGTCCTCTAAGTCGTCGAACATATCGGCAAAATCATCGGCCAGCTGATTATACAGCCCGTAGTAAAACACTCGCTGGTTAAAGTCTTCATCCAGCGGAGCGCTAAGAACGGACCGGACGATGAGCCGGGAGGAAGCGGATTTGATGATGATGGGCAAATACAACTCTTCATTGCTGTAATCCGGCTTTTTTAAGTCCTTGAGCCGGTCCATGTCCTGGGAGTGAAAAAAAACATAGGAATGTTCATAAAAAAGATTCCGGGTCTCCTGACTTTGGTAATTTTTGATGTATTCATAAGCTTCCCGCAGCTCATCATGAACGTAACGTACCAATTCGGGGTTACCGCCGGTCCAATCTTCCAGCTCAGGTACGGCTCCATTCGTTAATGTGGCCCGGATCATCGCGGAATAACGCTCTTTCTCTTCGTCTTGCAACGCCCCGGAGTCCAGCAGATCATCGATAAACGGGTAAGTTAGTCCATAATAATAACCGAGCCGGATCGCTTCGTCCAACCTCCGGGAGCGTTCCTTGGAAGAAATCTCCCCTTCGTCCATTTCATCCAACGCGTGCATCACGACGCCGACGATAATCTTGATTAATTTCCGCTTTGCTTCCTCCGCGTTCATTTCTTTGGGGATTCGGGGGGATACGCCTTTGATTTTGTGAATCACCCAAATGGCCGCATTCTCCACGGATTCCTTTTGCGCCCAACGGTAAAACGCGGCTAAACTGATGAAATCCGGTTGGCGCTCTTTATTTTCATCGAAAGGATGGATCAGCAGCGTCTTGATCTCGGTGACTAATCGGTCGACTTTGAACTTCGTCCGCCCGGAGTTCAAATCTTTTCCCAAATCCCGCAAATAGATATAGGAAATGCTGCGTTCCAGGTAACTGTCCAGTTTTCCGGCATAGTTCAACCAGGCGATATATCGATGGAAATCCGTCGAGTCCGGCTGCTTCCTGTTGAAGCGAGAAAAAAAGGACAGGATCGAACCGGCCCGGACATGCTTCTTCTGCCACTTTTGAAAGTCCTCGATTAGCGCGGGGAGATAAGACCCTTCTTTTACATCCGCCCGCAATTTCGAAAAATACTCAGCGGCCTTTAGCTCCGCCCGCCTGTACCAAGCGTCCGCTTGCTGGTTCTCTGCTTTGTTCATCCGATGTTATACCTCAACTTATGTATCGAGAATTTAAATGTTTTGAATCTAAAGTTGTTATTATTCTAGATTATTATACACGAACCTCTATGAAAAACCGACTACGGACCGTTTTTTACCCGGACTAAAGTCTGGGATTTCGCGAGGGACCCCGGTATGCGATATAATTTACCTTAAATCGGGATAACGCTCCCTGCGAACGTAAGGACGGTGATATCGACAAACATGCGCTTCCTGTTAAACTTTAAGTCGTTTATGAAAGCTTGGCGCGATTACCCTTTGGAAACCAACAAAACGCTGGCCGAACGGTATATCGTCCAAGAGTTGATTGGTGAGGGAAGCTACGGATTAATATATAAATGTACGGATCGGATCAGCGGGTCCTCCGTCGCGGTGAAGCAAGCGAGACCCAGCAAAGGCTCCCGCGCCGAGAACTTTTTGAAAAGAGAAGCGGACATCTTGAAAACCGTCGGACATCCGCAAATTCCCGAATACATCGACTTGTTTAAAGATAAGAACGGCGCTTATTTGGTCATGTCTTTTTTGCACGGCGATACGTTCGAGGATTTGATTTTTGACCAAGGGAAGCGGTTGACCGAAGAGGATTGCGTCCGTTATACGCTGGATTTGCTCGACCTGGTGGAACATATTCATCAAAAAGGGTTGGTGCATCTGGATCTGCGAATTCCGAACGTGTTTATACATGATGGCCGGTTGTATCTGATCGATTTCGGGCTGGCCCGAAAAATCGGAGAACCCCCTCCCCGGGAACGGCCTCCAGGAATGGGATTTCCATTTATCCGTTCCTCCTCAGGTCGGTTCAAAACCGCGGAAATTCAGACCGACCTTTTCGACATCGGGCATTTTATGCTGTTTCTGCTGTATTCCTCCTTTGAGCCCGACGATTCCCCCTCCTCTAAGGCAAACGATCGGATCTGGCAGGAAGAACTGGACCTGTCCGACGAGCTTCGACAAATTCTGGAACGCTTGCTGGAGCTGCGGAAGCCGTATGCCGGCATTCATCACCTGAAGGAAGATTTGCTTCGCCTCCGACGCCTCCACGATGAATACGGCGAATCTACCGAAAGTTGAAGGTGCCGTTCCTTTTGTGATAATATCCGAATAAAGTTAAAGTAAATATTACCATCTAGAAAGGTGGAATAGGGATGTTAAGAAAATGGATCGACAAGTTTCTGCACTCCTCCTCTCATAGTCGTCATCGAAGGCGTTACAGCAGCTCCGCGAAACACTACGGCAAAAGATACAGCAGCAGCCATGGATATGCCCGTCACCGGGGCTCATCCTCCGACTTTCATCACCGTGACGGAAATCTGGGGCACGGCTATTATAAATCTAGAAGGGGCAGTTCGAGTTAATGATGATAAATACTTTACTATTGGACGAACAATTCCGGGATCAGCGGTTAACTGAGGGGCTCGCCTGGCATGGCGAGCCTCGAAGCTGGTTTATTGATACGGAACTTAGCCAGCTTGTGCTGCATACCGAAGAGAACACGGATTTTTGGCAAAAGACGCACTACGGTTTTCAAGCCGATAGCGGGCATTTCTTATATACGGCTACTCCGAAAAATTTCAGAATGACAACCAAAGTCATCGCCCGGCCGAAATCGCGATACGATCAGGCCGGGTTAATGATCCGGTTCTCCGAGGAGCTATGGATCAAAACCTCAGTGGAATACATAGCGGAAGGGACCGGAAAACTCGGAGCGGTGGTGACAAACCGGGGCTATTCGGATTGGTCGACCCAATCCGTAGCGCTTCCCGGCGGCGAAATCGAGATGTTCTTCCGGCTTTCCAAAATCGGTCAAAATAGTTATGCCGATTATTCCTGGGATGGGGAGCATTGGTCGCAAATCCGTGTCGCTCACCTGGATCTTCCTCCGGGTGCCCCGGTTTATGCCGGATTGTACGCCTGCAGTCCCCAAGGCAAAGAACTGGAGGTCAGATTTGACTTTTTGACCCTCGAAGAGCTCGGCGACGACCCGAATGAGGCGTACCTTTAATAAAAACAATCCGGACCGAGTCGATTCTTCGGCAAAAGTTAAGCAAGATGATAAAAAAATGGCCTCCGTTAGCGTTAGCGGAGGCCATTTTTTTATTACTTATTCGATTAACATGCTGGATTAATAAGGAACCTTGAACATGTAACGTCTTGTTTCCAGCGCGTGTCCCGTTGCGGCCGCAAGCTCGACGGCGTAAACGCGAAGGACAAAGTTCAGCAGCAGCGGCGCAAGATATCCTTTCAGTTCTTCATCGATTCCGCTCATGTCGAATTCCTTGGCATCCAGAATCAACAGCTTCTCGCCATGCTCTTTAAGGAATTTATGCGCTCTTTCTTCCATCGGACGGGTTTCGTCCAGCCCTTTCAACAGGATAAACGGTACGTCCTTATCCAGAATTTCGAACGGTCCGTGGAAGAATTCACCGGCATGAATCGCATGGGAATGTTTCCACTGCATTTCCATCAGAATGCAAATCGCGAAGGAGTAGGCGATTCCGTAGTTTACTCCGCTTGCCATCGTGTAGATGACGGACTCATTTTTAAAAGCTTGGGCATAGGCTTTGGCGCTCTCCAAGGATTGCTCCTTCGCTTTCTTCAGCACTTGACCGAAGTTGTCCAAGCTGCTTAGCAGCTTCTCGTACTTCTTGTTCCCTTCCTTAACGGCCAACAGACCCATGGTCAAACGATACAATACCGCATAGTTGGCGATTTCCGGATGCGGGTCCAGTTGTCCCGGCGGCGCCCAGCTGTAATTTACAATAAAGTCGGACTCTTCGGCCAAGGGAGCGGTCTCAACATACATCAGCGAAACGGTAAGCGCTCCTTTTCCTTTGGCAAATTTGGCCGCTTCGGTCGTTTCCGGTGTTTTTCCCTTGTGGGAACAAAGGATAACCAATGAATCGGAACCCAACGTCGCGGGATTGCGGTAAATAAATTCGTTGGAGTTGTATACTTCCGCCGTGATTTGGGTCGATTCCCGGTCAATAAAGTATTTGCTCGGATACATCAAAGCGGAGGACCCGCCGCAAGCCACCAGAAATACCCGGCGGATTTCTCTTTCTTTGTAGGCCTCAATGATTTGATTCACTTGCTCCTGCGCTGTAGTCAATACATTTGCTACGCTCATGATCTCGCCTCCATGGTTTAGTTGTTATATGTTGTATTATATATACTTATACAATTTATCGCATACAATGTCAACTTTTTATTCCGTTTTTCTCTCTCCAGCTATCCCGGGACTTGTCATTCGATAGGGATCCAGGATCGTTTCCAGCTGTTTTTGGTCGATTAAATGGTGGGCGAGCAACAGCTCGCGCACCGTTTTTCCCGAGTTTATCGCTTCCTTGACGATTCGGGACGATGTCTCATAGCCGATATAAGGATTCAGCGCGGTAATCAGGCCGGTGCTTGAATTCACATGGTTGCTGCAGCGTTCCTCGTTGGCCGTTATTCCCTCAAGGCAGTGGGTCTTAAATACGCCGAAGGCGTTTTTCATAATGTCCAGCGATTGCAGCAAATTAAAAACAAGCACCGGCTCCATCACGTTAAGCTCCAACTGGCCGGCTTCGGAGGCCAGGCAGATCGTAAGATCGTTGCCAAAGACCTGAAATGCCACCTGGTTGATGACCTCGCACATCACGGGATTTATTTTCCCGGGCATGATCGAGGAACCCGGCTGACGGGGCGGCAGATGAATCTCGCCAAAACCCGAGCTCGGTCCCGAAGCCATGAGGCGCAAGTCATTGCAGATTTTAGACATGTTCAGCATGCAGA
The DNA here is from genome assembly GCF_008084145.1 of Paenibacillus faecis. Taxonomy (GTDB): domain Bacteria; phylum Bacillota; class Bacilli; order Paenibacillales; family Paenibacillaceae; genus Fontibacillus; species Fontibacillus faecis. The sequence goes on from NZ_VSDO01000006.1 coordinate 378,369, forward strand.
TTTTTAGCGCGGCGGACAATTCCGTGAATCTGTCCGTATTTTGAGTCGCATCCGGCATATGCTCCGCAAGACGGAGCGGCAAACCGCTAATCTTGCCCAGCGCTTCGACTACCCGCTCGATATACCTCGGATCCGCGTTGAGACCGGTACCTACCGCAGTCGCCCCCATGTTAATCGTCAGCAAATGCTCCCTAGCGCGTGCAATTCGCCCGATATCCCGGGATAATACTCTGGCGTAAGCCCCAAACTCTTGGCCTAACCGGATCGGCACCGCATCTTGAAGGTGGGTCCGCCCCATTTTGATCACGGCATCGAATTCCTCGGCCTTGGCATGAAACACCGCAGACATGGATTCCATCTCGCTTAATAGATCCTCCATTAAACCAAGTATCGCGATTTGCGAAGCCGTCGGAAAACAGTCATTGGTAGATTGCGACATATTGACATGCGTATTGGGGCTTACCCGGGTATAATCCCCTTTGACTCCACCGAGAAGCTCAATCGCCCGATTGGCCAGCACCTCATTGGCATTCATGTTTATCGAAGTTCCCGCTCCTCCTTGAATCGGATCGACGACAAACTGGTCGTGGAAGCGGCCTGCCCGGATCTCCCCGGCAGCCTGCTCGATGGCCGCGCCTATTTCGGGCTTCAGCCTTCCCGTCTCGCGATTTGCCTTCGCGGCGGCTTCTTTCACCATGGCCAGGGCACAGATCAACCGTTCATGAATGCGGTAACCTGTGATAGGGAAATTTTCCACGGAACGCATCGTCTGAATTCCATAATAGGCATCAAGGGGCACCTGTTTCTCTCCCAAAAAATCCTTCTCAATTCTATGTGATTCCGGCAGCATGAACCCTCTCTCCTTCCTCCGGCAGCGATGCGCTAAAATCGGAAGGGATCCTCTTGGCCACGCCCGTTCTGAGCGCAGCCCGGATTACGGCTTCCCTGACCTTAACGACGACCCTCTCGTTAAAAATGCTCGGCACGATGTATCGTTCATTCAACTCGGATTCGCATATGACATCCGCAATCGCTTTGGCCGCCTCCAGTTTCATGGCTTCGTTGATCAGACTCGCTCCACAATCCAGCGCACCGCGAAAAACGCCGGGAAAGACCAGCACATTGTTGATTTGATTCGGATAGTCGCTGCGTCCGGTTGCAAAAATCCGCACATGCGGCATCGCTTCTTCAGGGGAAATTTCCGGCTCGGGATTGGCCATGGCGAAGACGATCGGATTCTCGGCCATAGCTTGGATATGGGAAACCGACAACACGCCGGCCCGGGAAACACCGATAAACACATCCACCCCTTCTATCACGTCCGATAGCTGACCCGTCCGATCACCCACCTGAGGCTGATTCGCCAGCCAGCTCCACATCGGATGCGCATAGCTGCCGCCGCGGACGATCGCTCCGCTCCGGTCCACGGGGATCAGATGCTTGACACCGGCGGTAATCAGCATTTTGCAGATGGATACGCCGGCAGCGCCGACGCCGTTCACGACGACCTTTATCTCTTCCATCCGCTTTCCGATCACCTTCAGGGCATTCATTAAACCGCCGATCACCACAATGGCCGTGCCGTGCTGATCATCGTGAAAAACCGGGATGTCCAGCTCTTCCTGAAGTCTGCGCTCGATCTCAAAACAGCGCGGCGAACTGATATCCTCCAGGTTGATACCGCCAAAAATAGGACTTATCGCCTTGACCGTACGGATAATCTCCTCCGTATCCTTCGTATCCAAACAAATCGGAAAAGCATCCACGTTCGCAAGCTGTTTGAAAAGCATGGACTTGCCCTCCATCACGGGAGCCGCGGCACTAGGCCCGATATCTCCCAACCCCAGCACCGCGGTGCCGTCGGTCACGACCGCCACTGTATTCCTCTTCAACGTCAGGGAATACGCCCTTTGGGGATCTTGAGCTATCGCGGCACATACTCTGGCTACGCCCGGTGTGTAGACCCGGGATAAATCCATAGTGGTCTTGATCTGCATGGTGGGCTGAATGGAAATTTTCCCGCCCAGATGGGCCACAAAGACGCGATCGGAAACCTCAACGATCCGGATCCCGTTCAACAATTCCAGTTCTTTCAAGATCCCTTCGTAACCATCCCGTTCCAGTTGAATGTCAACATCGCGGATGGAGGTACCGATATCCGAGCGAATCGTCTCCACGGACACGATATCACCGCCGAACCGGTTGACGATCTCCGCCACATCGCCGAAGCCGACTTTGGCGTGCAGCAGTTCCAATCGAAGCCTCAGATTTTCATATCCCATTCGCCTCTCCCCTATCCCAGAGATCTGCTAATATTATTAGGTTGAATTGTTCAGCTTTTTGGGCTTGAAACGGCCAAGCATGGAAAAGCCCGCGGCCCCCAGCAAACTGAGCGCCGCCGCTCCTCCGAACAGAAGAGGATAACCGCCCGCTTCAATGACGAAGCCGCCGATATTGCTGGCCACAATGCCCGCAATATTCGTGTACACCACGATAAATAAGGAATGGGCCGTCGTCTTGGTGTGCGTCGGACTGTTATCGTAGGCATAGTTAATACCGGTTGCCAGGAATAGGGCATAAGTTACACCCGATAGAATCTGATTGAACATAAGCACCTCAAACCCGGGCTCCAGTGCGAGGATATACCATCGAAGCGCTCCCGCCGCCGAGACGAAGGTAAGCGTCCTGACATACCCCAATTTGCCGATGATGTAGCCGGAGAATAAGAAAACGGGAATTTCAGCGATAGAGGAAACCGTATAAAGCATGCCGATTTTGCCGGAAGCTTCGCCTCCAAAATGACTGATATACACGGAATAAAACGCATTGTTTAACTGCGGACCGATCGCCGCAAGGAAAACCGGGATAAGAAATAAGGAGAAGCTTCCTACTTTTAATAAAGGAATCATTTCCTTATAGATCCTTTTGCGCGGAACTTGTCCACTCTCCACTCCCGCTTTCTTCCCGTCCCTTTTTTCCGGCTTCAGAAAGAAACTGAGTAAACACATGATCATCATAAAGAAAAGATAGACCGGGAAGAGCAGCGCCAGGCCAAACCGGTCGTACAGCATCCCGAATACCGTAACGCAGAGGCCGAAGCTTACGGAACCCAACACCCGTATGGCCCCATAACTCAGCGCGTTTTTCTTCGCATGCCTGACGGTGACGGCGTCGACCACAGGCTGTGTGGCGGATGCGAATACCGCCAACACAACCGATATGGCTACATAAACAGCGAAGCTGTGATCGGCCAAACGGTACATGAACATGATCCAGGGGGTGATCCCCATGCTTAGGATCAGGACTGGTCTCTCAATCCCGTAATAATCGATCAGCATCCCCCAAACCGGCTGGGTCAGCAGCCCAACCAAAGGGCCGATCGAGAAAATAAAACCGATTTGCTGCGCGGATAACCCCTCCTCCGCGAACCAGTAGCTCAAGAAAGGGAGATAAGACGCATAGGCAATGTAAAAGAAGTAGTTGTACAGATGCATCGAATATTTCCGCAGCGCCTCCGACATATAGATGCCTCCAAATTTTTAGCGGTACACCCGTTCCATCCTTTTGGCCAATAGGGAAAGCGGATAACAGATCAGGAAATACACGGCAAGCACCAGGGTATACATCTGCGTAGCGATCGACAATCCTTCCATGAGCTCAACCCGCTCAATAACGAGCTGTACCGACTTCAGGAAATCCAGATTGCCGATCAGAACGGATAGTGAGGTCGATTGAATAAGATTGGACATCAGTCCGATGACGGAGGGAAGCATCCGCCGTATAGCTTGCGGCAATATTACATAACGCATCGTCTGAGCGGAACTTAGCCCGATCGCCAGCCCCGCCTCCGTTTGCGTGGGAGGTATGGATTGAATGGCCCCGCGCACCGCAACGGAAATATTGGCGCTGCTCCATAGGCTGAGTGCGATCATCGCGGAAATGTAACTGTTGACTTGAATGCCCATTTCCGGCAGGAGAAAGAACACAAGGAACAACGTAATCACGATCGGCAGACCGCGAAATAACTCCGCGTATCCCTTCATGATCCTGACGACAACTTTGGAATTTGCGGTCTGCAGCACACCGACGATCATACCGAGCAGCAAGGCAATACCGAGGCAGCTGAGGCTTAATAAGATCGTATTAATCAACCCGTCGAGGAGAAAGTTTAAATTTTTCGATAATACTTCCATTTAGCCCCCTGCCTTTCTTTGCTTTTTTGTAATCCAGCTTGCGCTCGATCCGCCCGAACAAATACGAGGTGCCCCAAACCAGCAGGAGATAGATAACCGCTATTGTAATCAGCATTTCATAGGTTTTAAAATCATAGGCGATCCGATCCATCGCCGCAAAAGTCAGCTCCGCAACGCCAATACTTGTCATATAGGCGGAGTTTTTAATCACCGAAACAGCGGTGTTGCTGAAAGCGGGAAAGCTGATCCGAAAGCCCAACGGGACGATAATATGACGCACGATCTGCCAGGTGCTTAGTCCGAGCGACTGACCGGATTCAATCAACGCATGCGGTACGGCGTCGGTTCCTCCGCGAAAGTTCTCCGCCGCAAACGCCCCGCCCCACAAAGACAGGGCGATGATGCCTACCGCAACCGCAGACAGCTTCACTCCGAAAGCCGGCAGGCCGAAATACAGGAAGAAGACGTGCACCAATAACGGAGTGTTCCGGATCACGTCCACATAGACGCCGATCACTTGGGAGAGAACCGGTATTTTCAAGGTGCGGACAACGGCGCCGCTCATTCCTATAACCAGCGATAAGGCGATGCTTATCACGCTGATAAAAAGGGTCATTTTGAGTCCCGTAAGCAAGAGCGGCAATGCATCGATGATATAGCCGAAATCAAAACTCATGCCTCAGCACCTCCTCATGGTGTCATCTTACATGGCATTTTTAAGAAATTGCCGGGTTCGTTCTTCCTGCGGGTTGCCAAACACCTGCTCCGGCGGTCCTTGTTCCACGATCACGCCTTGGTCCATAAAGATAATCCGATCGCCGACATCGCGGCCGAAGCCCATTTCATGTGTGACGATCAGCATCGTTGTGCCCCGGGCGGCCAAGTCCTTCATAACATCCAGCACATCGCGTACCCGTTCCGGATCCAGCGCAGACGTCACTTCATCGAACAGAAGCACTTCGGGATTCATGACTAGCGACCTTGCGATCGCTACGCGTTGCTGCTGGCCTCCGGAGAGCTGTGCGGGATAACTGTTCGCTTTATCCAGAAGTCCGACTTGATCGAGCAGTTCGCTGGCCTGGGGCAGCACTTCGCTCTTGGCCCGTTTTTGCACCTTCATCGGAGCAAGCAGCAGGTTTTCCATGACCGTCAGGTGAGGAAAAAGATTGTAGCTTTGAAAAACCATGCCGATCCTTTGCCGGACTTTTTGCAGGGAAGACGGGGTGTAATCGATTTTTTGGTCGTCGATGTAGATCTCCCCGTCGTTTATGCTCTCCAAACCGTTAATGCAGCGCAGCAGCGTACTTTTGCCCGAGCCGCTCGGCCCGATAATCACGATCACTTCCTGGGAATGGACGTCGATATCGACACCGCGAAGAATGAGGTTATCTCCATACTGTTTCTTCAGATTACGGATGGATAATTTCGGTTGCTTCGTTTCCATGCTGTCCCCTCCCTGATTTTGTGCTGGCGTTATGGTCTCGGGATCATTTGCATCGGATCCAAATCGCCGGCTTTCGGCATATATTCTTCAATCAGCGATTTAAAATAGTCCTCTTGTCTCATCTGCTCAAGCGAGTCGTTCACCAGTTTCAGCATGGCCGCGTCGCCTTTACGGACGCCGATCGCCATCGGCGCAAAGGCCACCTGCTCCCCTACAATCGTGTAGTCCGTGGATGTTTTTACGAATTCGGACATGAGCACGGCATCATGGAACATCGCGTCGGCCCGGCCATCCTTTAATGCGCGGAACGCATCGGCATTGCTCTCAATCTTGATCTGCTCGGCCGTCGGCACATTTTCATCAAGATAGGTCGACCCTGTGGATCCCTTGATGACGATGACCTTCTTGCCCGCAAGATCGGAAATCGCGTTAATGCCGCTGTCCTTCTTGACGACCGTAACGACACCGCCGTCAAAAAATGTCGTTGAGAAGTCAAGCTGCTTCTTGCGTTCCTCGGTTACCCCCAAGGTGGCGGCGATAAAGTCGATTTTGTTGGAATCCAGATAAGGTATCCGGTTTGTGGCGTTAACCGGGACGAATTCAACCGCATTTTTATCACCAAAAGCGTATTCGGCCATTTTTTGGACCACGCCGATTTCATAACCCGCGTTCTTACCGGTCTCGTCCAAATAACCCAGCGGAGGATAGTCGACTTTGACGCCAACGCGAAGCTTTCCGCGCTGTTTTACCGCCTCGGGCAAGTTTTCCGCCTGCGCGGCGGACGCCGTATTGGCGGTTTTACCGTCCGCTCCTTTCGTACCGGAGCCGGCACCCGCTTCGTTCTTTCCGCATCCGGACAGCACAACCGCCATACTCAGCGAAATCATCAGCACCCAATGGCCCACCAAGTTCTTGCGTCTTTTGTTCTTCATTTTCCATCCTCGCTTTCACTTTTGAGATTTTATTTGAAATGTAGGGTCTAACTCATCCCGCGGCTTGTCCTACTCGCCGATGACTTGAATATAAACTTTCCGGCTCTTGGGACCGTCGAATTCGGCAAGATACACGTCCTGGGCGTCGCCGGCAATCATCCGGCCATTCTCCACGACGAACAAGCAGCTATTGCCCGAAAGCATCGACTTCAAGTGAGAAGGTGAATTGCTGCCGGTTGCTCCGTAGGAAGGCAGGAAGTGCGCATGCGCATAAGGGAAATCTTTCGGAACCAGTCGCTCCAGCAGTTCCTCAATATCCGTCTCCACACATTCAAGTCCTTCATTAATCATGATCCCTGTCGTGGTATGCGCCGAGATCACGGCCGCGATCCCGTTTTGAACCCCGCATTCTTCAACAAAGCTGCGGATTGTATCGGTAATTTTGATCATTTGAAATTCGGCCGTCGAACGCAATACGATCGTTTTTAGTTTAACCATGGCCGATCATTCCTCCTTTCGCCTAAAAAGACTTGTGCATTGCCGCCCAGTATTTTTTGCAGCGTTTTTGGCCTGAACTCCATCGCTTCCAGCGCCGGCAGCAGCCTTTTCGCCTTAAAGCGTGGGCTGTTCGTGCCGAACATGACCTTGTCGTTCAAATTCCGCTCGATCCAGAGGGGGCCCATGTTCGTTTTGAATACCTGCCGGTAAAAATCGAGGGCGTTATCCATGTGAAGAAGCGAAGTATCGGTAAACACGTTCGGGTACTTCAACAGCAGCATGACGGTTTCGTGAACCCAAGGCCAGCCGAAGTGCGCCAGACAGATGCGCAGTTCCGGATAGGCTATGGCTACCTCTTCAAAGTTCACGGGCTGGGCATATTTCGCAGGCGCGTCCGGTTCCCAGCTCATGCCGGCATGAAACAGAATCGGCTTGTCGAACTCCAGGCATTTTTCGTAAATCGGCTTCAGTTTATCGTCACCCGGATAAAACTTCTGCTTGGACGGGTGGAGTTTCAACCCCTTTAAACCCAGTTCCCGGAAAGCGTAGTCAAGGACCTCTACAGCGTCATTCCGGTGCGGATCCACACTGGCAAATCCAATGAAACGATCCGGCGCCAAATCGACCAATTGCTTGACCTCTTCGTTGGATACGATCCATCCGGCGCTCTGGGTGGTCAGATCCAGGGGCAGCAGAACCGACCGGCTGATATTCATGTAGTCCATCTCTTGCAGCACCGACTCAAGCGGGCTGGGAGACTGCTTGAAAATGCCGAACTCCTTCTTGCGGTAGTCCAAAACTTGCTTGTCGTCGCTGATCGCTTTGTGAAAAATAGGGTGTGTGTGTACATCGATAATCAATTTATCATCCGCCTTTCCGCCTGTCCGGCTGTTTTTTAATAAGGTTCGAATCGGGAAACGACGCCTGCGGCGACAACCGCACCTTGCCTAAGCGATTCGGGAATCGGCCATCCCTTCAACTGCCCGTACATAAAGCCCGCGCAGAACGAGTCTCCCGCCCCGACCGTGTTGACGACTTCGGTTTTGACGATATCGCCGCGGTGAAACGTCTCACCGTCGTAAGCAAGGCTTCCGTGTTCCCCCAAAGTCACGACCACCAAACCGGGTCCTTGGTTGTACGCCCATTTCATAAAATCGATAATGTAGTCGTCTTCCCGGTCGTAGGAGAAGAACACATAATCGGTATCCGGCAGGACCGGTCCGGCGATTTCCTTCCGGGTCCTGGTGGAAAAATCGTAAATGACCTTAATCCCCTGACTGCGGAAGTACGAAAGATGTTCATTGATCCGGCCGGACAGGTTGGTGTGAATGGCTTGATGTTGGAGAATAAATTCTATATCCTGTCCGGTTAAAGCAAACTCGGCCATTACGCCTTCGATCTTTTCTTTATGCACCCGGTCATTTCCATTCAAGTCCATCTTGAAAATCGCGGTTTTGCCTGGACGTACATGCATACACGTCACGTCCACCTCTTCCTCCCTAAGCTTTTCCATCATCATCGACCCGTACAAATCATTGCCGACGACACTTACCATGGAGACATCCACGCCCAATCGGCTTAGATGAATGACAAAATCAACGCTGTTCCCGGTCGGATAGTATTTACCTAAATTTTCATACTTGTCAATGCAACTGAATCCAACTCCCGCTACGCGCATACCGGCCTCCTTTGTCAATGAGTCATGGTCTTTTAAAGTAGATTGTATATGTTGTTATATTATAAGATATACCATCTCTATACAACACCAGTCAACGATAAATTTCAATGTAAGTGTTTTCTCTATGTTACATAATCTTTCATAAACCCATTTATTGGGATGTTTCCTCAAAAAAAGAAGGAACAATGTTAGATATACTAACATTGTTCCTTGTAATCATTCCTATTTTCTAATTCCGTAACCAAATGCGCCGTAGTTTTCACATGTCCTGGCTGCCGAACGTGCCGCCTTCTGAAGGGCCTCTTCCATCTTCCATTTTCCATGATAGGCGGACAAAAACGCTCCGATAAACGAATCCCCCGCCCCCATTGTATCAATCACGTTGGCGGCTAGCGGAACTTGCTCAAACCGAACTCCCTCCGCCGAGAAATGAGCAGCCTCGCTCCCGCGTGTCACTCCGATGACCTTGACTCCATATCCGTGCACACAGGCCATCAGATCCCCGATCTCTGCAAGGGTCAACTCGCTCCCCGAGAAAAAAGCATAGTCGATATGCGGACATACCTGTTTTAAGTAAAGCTCATTCCAACGCTTGGGCGTGGAAAAGTCAAAGGCGACGGGCAGATGGGACAAGCCCTCGAGCTCGTGCTCGATATCACTGTTTACACTCGCATGAATCAAATCGTAACCGCCGATATAAGAAATATCGTCCTCCGTGAGCTTAAGCTGGAGCAGGGAAGTTATGCGCTCATTACGATTTGTGCCCATAAAAATTCGATCCCTTTCCTCGTTCAGCGTGACTCTCGCTTCTCCGTTAGGTCCATAGGCGCGGCGGATTCGGGAGGTGTCGATATCCTCCCGGCGCATACAGTCAAAGACATGCGCAGCAGCCCGGTCATCTCCCAGAATGCCTATATACGCACAAGATTCCGCCCCGTTTCTTTTTGCGGCCACAGCTACGTTGAGGGCGTTTCCTCCTGGATAAATCAAGCCTTGGTCCTGATAATAATCGACCACATTATCTCCGATTGCAACGAGTCTCATTCGGCACCACCCCAACTTGTTATTTGTTGTATTATAATAATTAATACAGAGAACACAAGACCACGTCAAGAAAAAAAGCCCCCCATCTCTGCTCCTCGCCTGGAAGGAGTAAAGATAGAGAGCCCACTGGGATTGCTCGTCTACTTGCGTTTTCCCGAATTGATTGTAAAAATGACCTTGCTGGACATATAAACGGATTGCGAATAGTGCACCGGTCTGTCCTGTTGATCATAAGTAATTTTTCCGAGTAAATAAAGAGGCGTTCCCCTGTCGCAATGGAACAAGCTTGACTCGTATTCCGTCGCGAGAATAACCTCCAGCGTTTTTTCCGAGAAGGCAGGTTCAACTCCATAACGTTCTTTTAATATGTGGTAAGTGGAGGGTGACTCGCCAATATGTTTTTCCAGGTCCGGCAGGATATCCAGCGGAAAAAAGGAGGTTTCGATAATAAAAGGTTGATTATCGATGAACAGAAGGCGATGCAGCTTAAGCACCGGGTCGTTCAACTGGATTTTAAAAGTGCTTGCCAGTTTGTCGTCCGCTTCAATGACGAGATTCGAAAGGATCTGCGAGCTTGGTGTTTTTCCGGACATAGTCGTCATATCGGAGAAGCTTCCCACCGAAATCAACTCTCGCTTCTCCTTCAGTTCACGCACGTAACTGCCTTTGCCCTGTTGACTATGCAAAACCCCCTCTTCCACCAAATCCGTAATGGCTCGTCGAACGGTAATGCGGCTCACTCCGTAGGTCTTTCCGATTTCCGCTTCAGGGGGCAGCTTTTGACCCGCTTTGTAAACGCCTCTGGAAATATCGTCTTTAATGATTTGTTTTAATTGAAGATAGAGTGGACTTTGGCTAGACACATTCAATTTCATCTGTTTTCTTTCTCCTTCGGAAATAAACTAGGCCCGATTCTGCAAGTCATTATCATATCATATGTTATCATATGACTTGCGACTTATTTGTTATTATAGTAACATACCCCAAGTTGATAATAAAGCGAGTTGAGAAAAGGCGGCGCCTCCGCGACTGTCCGACTAAAAAACCGTCCTAAGACCATTAGTCTTCAGACGGCGGCTTCCGGTATACGTTTATAAAGACACAAACTCCCCTGAATGTGACTTCCAGCCGCTAACTCCCAACTGCGGCAAATAGCCGATCCCGATTGGATGAATCTTAGAGGAAGCGGTGTTCAGGCGCGCCATCCAAGCAGCATTTTCACTTCAGATTTCTCATCAGCCAGGGCGTAATCAGGGGTAACACCGCTGCCGGCTGCATCGCTTTGGTGTGATCCATTCCTTTTCCCTGCAGGATTTCAATATTCCATCCAAGCATTTCCAAATATGTCCTGTTCTTTTTTATGAGACCGGCCATATCTACCGTAACATTCCCGAATCTTTCACCATACACGATCGTGTCTTCCTCCCCGGCAAACGCCAGCCTAGGAATCTTGAGCTCTCCCTGAATAAGCCGATCGTCAAAACCGCTGAAGCTCCGGTAAAGCGTAAGAAATTGTTTCGCGGATCGCGGATCCATGGATACCTCGATTTGGTCCCAATCCGTCTCTTCCGGACTCTGATACGGCTCTGAAGCCGCATGATCCGCATGGAACATTTCCGCCAGACGGTAGGTTTTTTCGGTCACAATCCGCATTTCCTCATAAGGCCCTTCATAAGGGGGGAAACCGCCCATGATCAGACTCTCCAGCCGGTCCGTCCTTAACGCCAGTTGAAGCCCGATCAACCCTAACCAGGAATAACCGTAATAGCTGAAGCTCCGGATTCCCATCTCATCCGCAATTTGCAACAAATCGCAAGCGATATGATCCGCGGTAAGACGGTCGGGTTCCGGATGCTGAAATAAATGACCTTCGTAATCAAAGTACAACACTTGAAACTGTCCGGACAGCCCGTCCACAAAGCGTTTACCCAACTCCGGGTCGACTCCCCACTGCTTTAATATTTCAGCTTCTTCCCCTGTGGCCGACTTTTTGGCGATCGGCAGCATGATTGTTTTATTTTTGGGATCGCCGGCCAATCCCGCCTCGATTTCGGAATGGTTGTTTAATCGCACCGTTTTCGTCATCATTTACACTCCTTTAATCCCGTAGATACTACCATCATATAACATTCAAGCAATCTTTCGGTTTGACGCTCAGCTCCCCTTGATTTTCCGGGAATCTTCATTTTAAATGTTGGTATAGCACTTGAAGGTTATACTTTAAGTTTGAGGTGACTCTTATGAGTATCGTGTTTACCCCTTCCCAAGTTGCCCACGAATTGCATGTGAGCACGACCACCTTGCGAAGATACGAAGGTTTAGGGTTGATCCCCGATGTGCCCCGCACGCCCAGCAACCGAAGATGCTACGGTCTTGTTCATGTACAAGCCTTCAAGGCGGTCAGAGCTTTATTAAAGGGATTCGAGATTCCCGTAGCTTATGAGGCAATGAGGAAAATGAAGCACGGGGAAACAGAGGCGGCTTTTTGGCTGCTCAACCGGCAATTGTATCAGCTTCAGACGGAAAAGCAGCGAATGGAAGACATCATGGGCATGATCCGAACCGCAGATTTCACCAATTCAAGGGCGTAAAGGTTACGGAAGCGATGACGATCGGGGAAGTGGCCGAAATTGCCGGGGTCAACCCTTCGGCGATCCGGCATTGGGAACAAGAAGGGCTCATCGTTTCGAAACGGAGCGGGGAGAACGGATATCGGCTCTTTTCCCTGGCTGAATTGAGGAAAATTATCGTCATCAGCAGCTTGAGGAAAACGATCTATTACATGGACCACATGAAACAGTTGTTGAATGAATTGGAAACGCAGGATTTTGCCAAGGTCGAACGTTCCTTTCAACTGGCTTCGCATAAGTTAAACAGCCGGTTAACCCTGCAGTTCCAGGGTATCGCTCAGCTTATGAAATATGTTGATTTATATTCGGAGATAAGCTTGTTATAGATCATCTCCGCATCGTCTCCCACGCCGCCAATAAGCGCAGATTTCCGGCTGGTAAGCCATGGCAGGCCAAGGTAATACAGTCCTTTGACCGGACTGATCCCCCGGTGATGAACAGGTCGCCCATGTCCATCGAGAACGCCCGGAATGTGGAGCCAACCGTAATCCGGTACAAATCCCGTGGCCCAAATGATATTATCAACCCGGAGCTGCGTCGAATCCATAAAAGTCACTGTATTCGAGTCAATGGAGATCGTTCGGGGCCTAATCCGCACACCATTCATTCCAATGGCCCGCTTCAATTCCGTCCCGAATATCGGGTCTTTTTGACGGCTCAAAAAATCCCCCAGCCTGCTCCCCTTCTCCCGATCGAGGATTCCCAGCATCCGAAACCACCAAAAGATATTTTTCCCCGCAAGTCGCAAAGGGAAGAAATGAAGCGGATGTCCGGCGGATAAATGAACTTCCCGATCCCCGGCGAGCTCGACGGCGATTTGCGCTCCCGAATTGCCGGCGCCGACAACCAATACATTTCCCGGGTGCAATTGCCCGACATTCCTGTAACTTGAAGTATGTATCTGGAAGATTTCCGGTGAAAGCCCGTCAGCCATCTGCGGAATATGAGGTTTGCTGAAAGGTCCCGTCGCGATGACTAAATTCAGGACTTTATAGGGGCCTTTATTCGTTTTTACGATATAAAATTCGTTATCTTTTTCAACGGACAGCACTTGTGTCTCCAGCTTAACGGGCAGTTCAAAATGCTCCGCGTATTTCTCCAGGTAATCCGCCATTTCATCCTTGCTTGCCAATCCTTGAGGGTCCCCCGCCAAGGAAACCCCAGGGAGCGCACTGTACCAGCGGGGAGTAAACAGAATCAGGGAATCGTATCGGTTTCTCCAGGTATCCCCGATCCTTTTTTCCATGCCCAATATCTCAAACGAAAGCTCCGATTTTTTCAAGTAGTACCCCATAGCAAGCCCGGCTTGTCCTGCCCCGATCACCAAAACGTCCAATTCGCGCATATCTGTCTGCTCCTTCTGCTAGCAATTTAGCTTACCGTGATGTATTTTAGCCGTCTCCACTTGGATGGTGGAATGCTCAATATGAAATTGTTCTTCCAGAATGTGAATCGCCTTTTGCAGAATGATCTGGTTATCTTCACCGTCTCGAATCAGCACGTGACCGCTCAAGGAATCGAAGCCTGATGTGATCGTCCAGATATGAAGGTCATGGACATCCTCCACCCCTTCAATGGCAAGCAGCGCGTTCTTCACTTCGGTCTGATCGATGGCGGCAGGCGCCCCCTCCATCAGAATGTGAATCGTATGGGAAATGACTCCCCACGCGCTTTTCAAAATTAACAACGCCACAAGAATCGAAATGATCGGATCCGCCAGATACCATTTGAAGACCATCATCACGATCCCGGCCACAATAGCTCCCACCGATCCCAAGGCGTCGCCGATAACATGGATGTATGCACTGCGGAGATTCAGATTGTTCTTTACATCCCCTTTTCGCATCAAAGCGATGGCGCTGCCGATATTCGCAAGCAGCCCGACCGAGGCGATAAGCATCATGGACCCGCTGGCTACTTCGGGCGGATGATCAAAACGCTGTACAGCCTCCCATACGATAACGCCGGCAATGATGAACAGGACGATTCCGTTGAATAACGCCGTCAAAATTTCAAATCGATGAAACCCGAACGTCCGCTTCGCTGAAGACGGCTTGGATGAGAACCATAAAGCGATCAGGCTTAAAAGAAGCGCGCTGGCATCGCTTAACATGTGCCCGGAGTCGGACAGCAGCGCAAGACTGTTGGTGACAAGTCCGCCGAAGAATTCCAGGAACATAATGCCGAAGGTAATCGTCAGGGCAATAGCCAGCCCTTTTTTGTTTCCTTCCCTGGCGAGATCGTGTTGATGGCCATGATGATCGTGGCCGTGGTGACTGTGCCCGTGGTGGGAATGGTTATGCATAGTGGTTGCCCCCTTCTCTAATGCTCACAATGGTTGATCGCCTGATGCAAAAGTGAAATGACGTGCTCGTCATCGCAGCTGTAAAACAGCATATTGCCTTCACGCCGCTTCTTGACCAGCCGTCTGTTCCGCAAGAAACTTAGCTGATGGGATACCGCCGATTGCGACATGTCCAGCACCTCGGCAATATGGTTGACGGAGCATTCCTCCTGCGAAAGCAAATACAGTAGCCTGATCCGTGTCGGATCCGACAAGGCCTTAAAAATTTGCGAAACCGACTCGACTTCTTCTTCCGTTAAAAATGCATGTTCCTTCGCTTCCAATCTCATCACATCCTTATTATTTATATATGATCATGTGCTCATATATGCATTATGATTCGTTCGCCATGATTTGTCAAGGCTTTGTTCCACAAAAAAACCTTCCGTGTCGGAAGGTCGCCTTTCGCTATTATAGAGATACCGGGACCGATTCCGACACGTTGAAGCTGGTCTAGGGTCAGTTAAGCTATATCCCGTTTTATAAAACTACGTAAACCATATATCAGTAAACCTATGAAAATTCCAATCACTAGTGTATAAAATAAAAAATAGGATTGAATAGGTGATTCATCTTCAGGTGACATCGCTAGCATAGGCTGTGTCCAAGGATAAATCTGTCCTAAAGGTGTGCTGGCAACAATAATAGCCGGGAGAGTAAAAACAATACTAACCGCTAAGGGTATACCGAATGTTTTTGCTCTTATGGATATAATTAGTTGTAGTAGAATCAATGGGAAGCACGCTAAAATGCCTCTAATCACGAATCCAATTATTGTAAATATTGGAAGACTCCCTTCCATTCCTTTTATATAACCAAAACCCACAAAAAAGATGAATAAGATTAGCATTGTAAAAATCACCATTTTTACTACCGTTACAAATTTCCCTAAAAATATTTCTGAGTGTTTAATCGGTAGGGCCAACAGTTGTTTCCACCCACCCCCGATATGTTCACTCCTGCACACAACGGCTGCGTATATCCCTACCATGATCGGTAGTACAAAAGGACCCATAAATAGCGCTACTTGTGTCCACGCTTCAAGCCATTCATTATCTCCCGGCTGCATAAAAAGATCATAGTTTTTAAAGAAATTAATATAAGCCAGAAATACGCCTAAAAGGGGACCTATGAAGTGAAGTAGCCACAACTTGGAGCGTTTTAATTTTAACCGTTCTACATATAAGACGTTTTTCAAAGTAATCTCCCCTTACTGGACATTCCGTTTAGCAAAATGCTTAGAACCTATAAACATAAGGATTATACCTAATATCAGGTTGATGACGAGAAAAGCTGAAAAATCCGGATTATTTCCTATGCCCTCATATTGCAAAATAACCGTTGATGATTGGATTGGATAAGCTAAAGGGAACCACCTTGTCGTTTGAGCAGCAGCTGAAAATAGACCCATAATAGCCGAAACGGATCCAATAAGAATGGAGAACGCCTGATTTTTAATCGTCATGGATAACCAAAATTGAAAGGCCATAATTGGTAATACTGTAATCAACATACCGTAACAGTCGCCGATTAATAAGCCCCATGGTATATCTCCTTCAAATGCTAGTCCTTTTCCTAGTAAAACCATACCAATCAGAAAAATAGTGGTGGAAAAGAACAGACTAATTGCTAGCCAAACAAATTTACTCAAATAAATTTTTCCTCTTGATATAGGCATGGAAAGGGTTTGTTTCCATCCATTCGCCTGGTGTTCAATATTTGCTATCACTGAGGCAGCCAGTGTAACGGCCAACGGGAAGCCTAGACCAAATAACAAACTATTGTCATACAATAAATACATCCACATAGAACCTGCACCGAACATCTCAACCTGTTGTTCAACAAGCTCAGAACGATAGGTGATATTCACCAGCTCATAGGCCAAGATCAGTAACGGGATCAATAAAACAATAGTGAATAACGATGAGCGTTTTAATTTTAATCTATCTGCCCGTAATATATTTTTCATAAGCTTCCCTCGGTACCCGTTAATTCTAAGAAGATATCTTCAAGTGTTCTTTTCACCTCTTCAAGTCGATATACAGATAGACCCGAATAAACTAGAATTGAGTTGATTTCTGAAACAAATGCTGGTTCGGTTTGAGATAACCACAAGAAATCACCTTGTAAATCAGTCTTCAAGTTTCGCTCTTTTAATAATTCATTCGCTTTCATTACATCACTAACTCCAACTTTAAGTAGCGGTTTCCGTTTTTGCCTTAAGCGTTCAATCGAATCTTGGAATATCATTTTCCCATTATTAATGATCCCTACTTGTGTTGCCATTTGATCTATTTCACTCAACAAGTGGCTAGATACAAGGACACTCATTCCTGCCCCCGGCAATTCTTTAATCAGCTCCCTGATCTCTTGGATACCAGACGGATCTAGACCGTTAGTCGGTTCGTCCAGTATTAATAAATCCGGATTACTAAGCAATGCTGCGGCAATCCCTAGACGCTGCTTCATTCCAAGCGAATATTCCTTGGCCAGCCTGTTAGCCACCTTGGTTAATCTAACGATTTCCAACACTTCATTTACGCGTTTTTCCGGGAGATTCCGTAACCGGCGAACGGCTTCCAAATTTTCACGACCGGTTAAGTTTCCATAGTAAGTTGGGGACTCCACCAACGATCCAATCCGTTGTAAAATTTGTAGGCGGTTATTGTTCAGGTTTTGACCAAAAATTTCAATATCCCCCTTTGTTGGCTTTATCAATCCCAGCAGCATCCGAATCGTTGTTGTTTTTCCAGCCCCATTGGGTCCAAGAAATCCATAAATTTGGCCACGTTCGATCCGCAAATTTAATCCATCTACCGACGTGTGCTTTTTATACTTTTTGGTTAGATCATTTGTCAGTAAAATTTGATCATTCATCTGTTCCTCACCTCGTTTCTATCGTAAATGAAATTAACTAAACAAGAATGAAACTTTTCCTAAACATCCGCTTAACGGATTGTCCCCGTTAATTTCCCCGAAACGATTTACATTCTTAGAACACCAAGCGTTATATAAGTATTTTGATTATTATGAAATCTAAACGGAGTCTTAATTCTTATCTCAATAGCTTTTTTTAATCGGCTTTCATGTAAAATAATCATAGAGATCGGAAGGAGAGTTAAATGTGACTTTTAAACTTGAGGATCATAAAATTTTGATGGTGGATGATGATCAACACATTTTGGATTTATTACTAACCGTTTTTGAAAAGGAAGGTTTTCAAAACTGCCTAACTGCTACTAATGGAGCAGAGGCGCATTTCATAACAACGCAAAACAACCCGCACATTATCTTGTTAGATGTCATGTTACCTGATACAGATGGCTTTACGCTATGTAACAAAATTCGTTCGGAGACCGATGTACCTATACTGTTCCTTACAGCTAAAACCGCAGATTTAGATAAATTGCAGGGGTTTAGTTTCGGAGGAGATGACTATATTACAAAGCCTTTTAATCCATTGGAAGTGGTTGCTCGAGTAAAAGCACAATTAAAACGTTCTACTAAAATTCCATCCCCGTATTCGCGAAAAAAGATTTATGATTTCGGCTTTTTTAAAATAGATCCTAATACAGGAAAACTTACTGTGAATGGGGAAAGAGTAGAATGTCCTACTCAGGAAATGAAACTTTTACTTTATTTTTGCGAACACCCTAACCAAATTTTGAGTAAACATCAAATCTATAAGGATGTATGGGGAGAATTTTTTGGTGGGGATAGTACAGTGATGGTACATATACGACGTTTACGTGAAAAAATAGAAGAAGATCCTAGCACACCAAAATGGATAAAAACAGTTCGCGGACTTGGCTATATATTTGAGGTAGCTACAGATGAGGATGTATCGTGAAATTAAGAAATCGTGTCGCCCATTACTTCGTCTCACGTCTTTTCTGGTTAATGCTGACTTGGGGTTTATTTATCGTGATCAGCATTCTTCTTTTCAGTTTCTTTCTTGGTCATAACAAAATTGAAACTCCACGATTATCTATTAGTAAAATAGTGGACAATACGAATATCATTGATCAAGGAGTTTCAGTAGACTCGAAGATAAAAGAAGATTTAAGAAAAAATAAAATGTGGGTACAAGTTCTGGATGATAAGGGGGATGAGATCTTTTCTTTTAATAAACCCCAAAGTATACCAATTCATTATATTCCTGGCGAACTAGTATCTGATTACTTGTATCCTGCTAAAAAGGGCTATCAGCTATCTACTTGGTATAAAACGATTGATGCTCGGGAGTTAACGTGGGTTTTAGGGAAACCGATGACAGATAATAATCCTTTTCTATACTGGGCGAATAATCTATGGATTCTTGCCATTATTGTAGTTGGTATTTTAATTGCTCTATTTTTTGGAAGACAATTAGGTGCTCCTCTACTCTATATTGTTTCTTGGATTGAAAATCTTTCTAAAGGAAAATATGAAGAACCTTTTAATCGTAATTGGAATTTAAAATCCAAGAGACGCTGGAGAAATAAAACCGAATATAAAATATATGAGGAATTGATGCTAGCCCTTTCTGAGCTTACATCCCATCTTCAGAGAAATACGGAGGAACGAAAGTTATTAGAAAAAACAAGGGAAGAATGGCTTACAGGGGTTTCACATGATCTTAAGACCCCTTTGTCTGTAATCAAGGGATATACGGTACTACTATCTTCACAAGAATATGATTGGGAACAAGATAAGGTGCGTCAATTTTCCAAAATCATGGAAGAACGAGTAGCGTATTTGGAACAACTAATTGAAGACTTCAACTTAACTTTTCAGTTGAAAAATGATGCTGTTCCGATGCAACTCGAGCAAAAAAACCTTGTAAATGTCCTTAAAGATATCTTGGAACAACTGAAGAGCTTACCAGAATCAAAAGACAAGGCGTTTTTATTTGAAACGAATAGAGAACAAATGTACCTTAAGATGGAATCAAAATACTTAAATCGAGCATTTGAAAACTTAATTGCCAATAGTATCAAGCATAACCCACCCGGAACTAAAATTAAGATCATGCTTCATGAAGACCTGTCTCATCCCGGACAAATTCTCGTAGTAATTGAAGATGATGGAGTCGGTATGGATCAAGAAACTTTGGAACACTTATTTGACCGATACTTCCGGGGGACAAACGCAACTGTCAATAATTCCGGAACAGGATTAGGAATGGCGATTGCAAAGCAAATCATTATAGCTCATGGTGGAGATATTAAAATAAACAGTAAGCTTCATCAAGGAACCCGGTATAAAATTACTTTCTCACTTGAATAAGCTTTATAGATGCATCTTTTTCAAGTAAGTGTTCAACCTTACAGAGCGTTTAAGGAAATTGTAATCTGGATCAATAGTATCAACCTGGCTGCTCCTGTATACTGATTCTGTCCATCGATGGGATTTGTTTTTAGGGGGAGTTGACGTGAGGCTTTTTGAAATGCTGCTATTCTTTACGAGCGCTTGTTTGTTGGCGCTCCTGTTCATTGTCAATCCACGTATCCGCAGATCGGCTCTGCTCCTGACAAGCGGAGCAGGCTCCTTTTTATTAGGGATACATTTACTTGTTGAAGGATACAGGGTTCAGCTTTTATTTTTATACGGATTTACGATTCTAATGCTTATACTTTCGCTAATCGACGTTTTCAAGAAGCAGAAAGCCGTTCGGACTTCCTCGCGAATTCGCAGGGTGCTGGGCCGCCTTTTTATTGGGATGGGGTTAATCGGGACGGCGTGCTTCCAGTATGTGTTCCCCGTATTCGACCTTCCGGCGCCAACCGGCGAATTTAAGGTAGGCACGCAAGTTTTTCATTTCGTCGATTCAAACAGGGAGGAGACATTTGGCTCAACCGCGACAGGTAAGAGAGAATTGATGGTTCAGGTATGGTATCCGGCTCAAACCGGAACCGGCCAGTACGCCTCCTTTATCCCCGATACCCGGATTTTAAGTTATATGGCGGCGAACTACGGCCTTCCCGGCTTTACTTTTCAACACCTGAAATACGTACCCAGTCATGCTTATTCGGGGGCCGAAGTCTCTTCGTCACAGACTTCATACCCGCTGATCCTTGCGAATCCCGGCTTCGGCTCTTCCAGGTTCCTTCATACGTCGCAAGCCGAAAATCTTGCGAGTCACGGATATATCGTGGCCGTGATCGATCATACCTTCAATACATTCGCAACCGAATTTCCGGACGGTCGAATCACGACCAGCACAACCAACGACTTATTTTCGCCAGACCACGATTATCGGACCGAAAACGGAAATCGCGATAAATTGGGAAAAGTGTTAACCGATGATGTGGCTTTTGCGCTAGACCAGTTTGAGCTTATTCAATCGGGGCAGATTCCAAGTCGTTTTAAAGGGAAAATGGATCTCAAGCATGTCGGGGTGTTCGGTCATTCCATCGGCGGAGCGACGGCCTATGACGCCGCTTACGATCCGCGAATCACGGCTGGAATCGACTTGGACGGAGGGCTTTACCGTCTGCGTGACAGAGAGGGTCTGCAAAAGCCGTTTTTATTCATCCACTCCGCAACCGAATATGAACGATTAAAAATGGTGAGGGACAACCGGGTTTACACGGATGAAGAGCTTGAACGGACGGGTTCAACAAGAGAGTGGATGGATCAAGTAACGGAAGATAAAAAGCTGGAGCTTGAACGGATGCGCGAAGCGGTCGGCGCAGGGGGGCAAGTCCTCTATATCGACAATGCGGAGCATTTGAATTTTACCGATGTCCAGTTCATTTCTCCTATTTTCAAAATGCTGGGCGTTACAGGAAAGATTGCACCCGAAAGAGCGAACGCCGTCATCAATGCCTATATGCTGGATTTCTTCGATATGCATCTTAAAAATCAAGGCGGAAACTTAATGAAGGGACCGGATAGCCGCTTTCCCGAAATGAAGTTCGCCACCTCACTGTTATAATAAAGCGAAAGGCACCTTGTAAGGTGCCTTTGCCCTTCAAGCCTATTTCACCGCCCCCTGCGTCACCCCATTAATAATCCACTTCTGCGCAAATACGTAGACCAGGATCATCGGGAGCATCGCAAGCAAATAGGAGGCGAACGCCAGATTGAATTCCGTATTGAACTGTCCCTGGAAAATATACTGGACCAAGGGCAGCGTGTACTTATCCTGGTCGCTGATAATAATGAGCGGAAGCAGAAAGTCATTGTACGTGGACAGACAGATCAGAATCCCCACGGTGGCGTTGATCGGCATCATCAGCGGAAAAATAATCCGCCAAAACGTTCCCCAGGTGGAAGCGCCGTCGACCTTGGCCGCCTCCTCCAGCGCGGTCGGGATGGATCGGATATAACCTACATACACAAAAACGTTAAACGCGAGACCGTATACAGTGTGCAGAATGGTCAGTCCGACCAGATTCGTCATCCCCAATCCGGAGGTCAGCTTCACGATCGGGAGCATGATGATCGGAAAGGGAATGAACATGGCGCTGATAAAGTAGAAGTATAACCCCTTAAAAAACTTCCGATCCATATTTCGTGCTATCGCATAGGACACTAACGAGTTGGTCAACAGGGTCAATACCGCCGTTGCTATGGTAACGAACGCGCTGTTTCCGAGAGCTTGAAAAAAATTCGTCATCTTGATCGCTTCCGCATAATTCTCAAACCGCCAGTGGGTCGGCAAACCGAACACGGAGCCCAGCATATCTTCCTGGTTTTTCAGAGAAATCGTGATCGCCATGTACAGGGGAAACAGGATAAATAAAGTGCCCAGCGCCACCAGAATCGTTACGGTCCAATTGATGCGTCTGCTTCTCATGACATCTCCGTCTCCCTTCTCTGCAAAAATCGGATTTGAACAATGGAAATGAGCGCAATCACGATAAAATAGATCACCGAGTTTGCGGATTGGTATGCAAATTCGCCGCCCTGGAATCCGCCAGTATATATCAAATGGGATATGGATTGCGTGGCTCGCCCCGGTCCTCCGTTGGTCAGGGCGACGATCAAATCGAACACCATCAGCGAGTTTTTCATGGCCAGCACCATATTGATGGTAAAAAACGGAGCGATCATCGGAAATGTGATTCTCCAGAATTCCTGCCAGCGGCTCGCCCCGTCCAGATTGGAAGCCTCATAAATATCGGTGGGTATCGTTTGAAGCCCGGATAAGTACAAAATGGTGTTAAAAGCGATTCCCTGCCAAACCGCAACGAGCGTTACACCGATCCATGCCAACTTCCCGCTCCCGAGAATATTGCCCGCCAGTGTTTCGCTTCCCAGATTCGCCCCCCAAATCGGAAACACGTTGGAGAACAAATAATTGAAGATGTATCCCACGATCAGTACGCTTAAAATATTCGGCAGAAAATAAACCGCACGGAAGAAGTTGCGCGACTTAATCCTGGCGTTTAATCCAAGCGCAATCAACAAGCTGATCACATTAATCAGGATCATGGTCACTATGGAAAACTTAAAGGTGAACCAATAGGAATTCCACACATTCCCGTCCTGAAACAGGTAGAAATAGTTCTTCAAACCGATGAAATCGTAACTATGTCCATAGCCGTTCCAATTCGTAAACGAATAATATACCCCTTGCAGGGCCGGAAACGTGTGAAATAGGAAAAAGAGCAGTACAGCCGGTATGGTCATCCAGTAAAAAACCGAATTACGTCTCGTCATCCTCCATCCTCCTCTTTGTTCTAGCTTGACTCAAGCGAAGTCGGACCCTTAATGGGTTTGCCGGCGGTTCGCCACTTTATCCCATTCCCGGTCCAGCGTGCCGAGAAAATCATCGATATTGCCGTTTTGCAAGAACGACTGGACGATCGAGTTCAGTTGAACGGCTTGCGGAATAAAGTGATCGGCAAAATCGACAAATCGCCCTTGCTCGAAATAAGGCTGAAGCTCGGCGACCGCCGGGTCCTTCTGCTCCACGCCTTCCACCGCGGAAAAAGCGGTTTGCTCCTCAATGTATTGGCCAATATTTTCGGGCTTGAGCAGGAATTCGATAAATTGGGCCGCCTCTTCTTTATGCTCCGAGGATTTCGTGATCGTTAACAAAGTATCCACCCCGGAAACCAGATGGACTTGGTCCGCGTTATTACCGGTTGGAAACGGAAAGAAGCCAAGCTCCAGGTTCGGATTCGTTTTACGCAGTTCCGGGATCGCCCAGGTTCCCTGGATGTACATGGCCGCTTCCCCTCGCGCGAAGGCCCGGTTTCCGTCGGCATACGTTTTGCCGAAATTGTCATTATGGCCATAATCGAGCAGGGCCAGCATTTTCTCGGCCACTTCCCGGAAGTTTTCTTTGAAGGTGGTTTCACCGGACCGTCGAGCTTGAAAAAAATCATTCCCTACGAGGTTGGGACCGAGCGCGTTAAAAGGCAAATTCGTCTGCCAATCATCCTTATATGTAAAATAGAAAGGTATGATGCCCGCCTCTTTAACCGCTTTCGCCGTGGCAATGAGCTCATCCCAGGTTTTCGGAACCTGCAGGTTCAACTCGCGGAAAATTTGCTTGTTGTACATAATGCCGTTGGCATTGGTCGCATACGGAACGCCGGTAATTTCGCGCATACCGGAAACGTCGGTAAGCTGCTTGACGTATACGGGGTTTACACCCTCCAATAGGGGCTGATTCGTCAAATCCTCGAAGATCCCGCTTTGCGACAAAACCGAAAATGTATCCGTGGCCCCCATCCCGACGATGTCAGGCTCATCATTTTTAACGACGCGGGTTAATAAAACGGTTTCAGCATCCGGCGGATTGACCTGGGTGACCTCAATGCCGGGGTTCTCGGCATTGAACTTCGCGATCAGTTTGTCGAAGGAGGCTTTAGCCTCGGGTTTATTTTGAAAAAACTCGATCCGCACTTTCCCGGCATCGGATTCTCCTCCGCCACAGGATGTCAGAAGCGACCCCGGAAGCAACAAGGCCATCGCCAGGCAAAGCGTCTTGCGCAACCTTCTCAATTGGAATTCCTCCTTTGTGTTTCGTCGGATTGAAGCATGTCAGCAAGAAACCTCTAGTCTATGATTAGTACCCTTTTCCATACTTACGCTAAACACGGAAATTAAATAAGGGCCTTGGGGCAGATGACAAAACGCCCGCGGTCAACCGCGAGCGTTTCAGATACGGTTTTCTTCCGACAAGCATCGGGCGGCTAAGGGAGTTTGGACTCGGCCGCTTTCAGATAACCTTCGATTTGTTTCTCCCAAGCATGGATTTTCTTTTGCGATTGGTTCACCTTGCCGAGTTCGGCGTACATGATCGTCATCTGCGCCGCCGCCATCACCGCGTTTCCTTTCTTAATCGCGGCACGGTATAGTTTCTCCGCCGCCGACTTGTTTTTGTTCGTCCGGTTAATCAGCTTGTTCTCGGCTGCAATCTGTTTCTTAAGAGGCTGAATTGAGGCCAAGGACGTTCTGATTTCTTTAGCCTTGGCCGCCGCCTGCTTCTTGGCCGTCGTCAGCGCCGATTTCCGGTTCGCGATGTCCAGCTTGGCCGCGTCGACCGCAGGCTTAAGATTGTTCCGCTTCAAGTCAAGCAGCGCGGCTTTCTTCGCGTCCTTCGTTTTTCTTGCGGCCGCGGCCTGTTTCGTCAACGTCTTGTATTGTTCCAGTGATGGAGCGTGTTTCTTTAGCGCCTGATCATAGCTTGCCTTGAATTGCTCAAGTTTACCCTTATCGATATTTTTGATTTTGGTCTGAATCGCCTTCAATCGGTCGTTGTTTTGCTTCCGAAGGGTCTGGGTATCCAGCTTCTCCAGCTTGATCAGGCTCTCCAGCGCGGAGAAGCTGTCATGCAGCGTGTCCACGGTCAGCAGCGCCTCCTCCCAACCGTCCGCTCTCGCCGTCGACATGCCGACAACCGGCATGACGGCTGTTAATAAGACCAATGTTAGCAGGAACTTCAGGGTCCACCGGCATAATCCTTTGTTCAAATTCATCCGAAACACTCCTTCTTCAAATGTGGATTCATTCATTTCACAACAGGGCCCAAAACGCAAAAACACCCCGCAAGACAGGCTGATTCAGCCAATCCTGCGAGGTGCTTCTCTCGCTCGTTCCGTTATGATTTATAGCTAATATACCTGAAAAGGGAATTGATGTCAATTCTATTCACGAACATACATTCTATGATTTACCGTAGCCGAGTTCCTTCAACTGTTCCAAAGCGGAATCCATATAATTTTTATAACTAAAGGTGCTCTCAAGGGTATTGAGGAATTGATCGTACTGGTCCAAGCCGCTTTTGCCGTATACGAATTTGATCATTTCCTCCTCCACGAAGCGGTTGGCATCCGCCGCATTGTACCCCGGCGGGCTTTGGACATAACCATCGAGCGTCTGAATTCTGGGCAGGTTTGCCTCAAATTCGATGTACTCGGCTTGGGCGGCGAACTTCGTTTTTAAATACTCCGTCTCCTCCCGCCCGGCAAATTGGTACAACCACGTAAACCCGGCCTCCTGCTTTCCTTTGTCCGTGATGACCACTTGCTCGCCGTTCAACGTATAATGAACATCCTGCAAGCCGAATTGCACGAGACGTCCGCCTTCCGGCGTTGCAAGGTAATTGATCAGCTCCAAAATTTTGTCGAGCTTCTCCGGCTCCTTCTCCAGCCGTTTCGGAATGGCCCACAAACCGCCGGTAGCCCCGATGTTGATGGAATTGGAATTCTGCGTTCCGTCCGGTCCTTTCGGCGGACTGAGCTGAATCCACTCTGCTTTGGGATTGGCCCCCTTCCATACCGCAACCTGATCGTCCTTAATGATCTGCGCCCAGTCCAGGTTGATAATCCCCACTTTGCCTTGGAACGCCTTATCCTTCGCCATCGTCCCTTTGTTGCTCACGACCTCCGGATCAACGACTCCGGCATCCACAAATTTTTTAATCGTCGCCAGCGCCTCTTTCATTTTCGGGTGATACAGCGTATTCGTTACTTTGCCGTCTTCCACAAACAGCTTGGAACCCTCATAAATATTAGTAATGCCATAGGCGCCGAAAATGGGATCAAAGGTTTGAAAATTGGTGCCCGTGATGCCGAAAGTGTCATTTTTTCCGTTTTGGTCCGGATCCTGCTCCGTGAACGCTTTCGCTACAGCAAGCAATTCATCCACGGTTGCAGGCGGCTGAAGCTTCAAATTGTCGAGCCAGTCCTTGCGGATCCAATAGGTGTACGAGACGGCCTGCCCCGCCTTCGGCAGCGCATATTGTTTATCCGAAACGAGCCCTTTTTTGATCACATCGTTGCCGGCAAACTTGGTGTAATCGGGCATTTTTTCAAGGTATGGCGTCAAATCGAGCAGGCTGCCCGATTCCGCCAGTTTCTGCAGGTGAGGCTTACCGGTCACCATAAACAAGTCAGGCAAGTTGTTGGAAGCGGCAAGCACATTGATTTTGTTCTCGTAATCCGCCTGGTCCCCCACTAAGGTTTGCAACAAATCGATGCCCATTTTGGCATCAAGCTCTTTTTTTACAAAATCGCCGGCCGGCAGATTCGTTCCCCAGCTGACTTGGGATACATTGATCTTAACGGAGCCGGACGCTTTAGCTCCTTCGGAGCCGTTATCTTTCGTTTCCTCCTTTCCTCCACATGCGCTTAGCAGCGTCGCCGCCAAAACGACAACCAAAGATACTGACCAAATTCGATTTCTTTTCATGGATCGTCCCACCTCTATAGTTTTAAAATACCGCAACCCGGTTTCAATTCCAACAGCCCTTGTTTAACCTTTCACTGCCCCCAGCAGCATGCCCTTTGTGAAATGCTTCTGGATGAAAGGATACACCGCTATGATCGGAAGGCTGCCGGCAATGACCGCCGCCATTTGCATCGCGGCTGTAGGAACGGTAATTTCCGCCTGCAGCTCACTGGACTGCGTCAGCAGCAGCATATTTCGGATCACGACCTGAAGCGGATTCAAGTCCGTGTCCGTGATGTACAACACCGCCGAGAAAAAAGAATTCCAGTGCCCGACCATATAGAACAAACCGACGGTCATCATCGAGGGCAGCGACAGCGGAATGGCCACCTGCCACAGGATGCGGAATTCCCTGGCTCCGTCAATCCGTGCGGATTCGAATAGTTCTTCCGGCAATGTCTCAAAGAAACTTTTTAAAATGAGCACGTTAAACGTAGCGATCGCGCCCGGGATGATCAAGGCCCACAGCGTGTTGATCATGCCCAGGGACTGGATGACCAGATAAGTTGGAATCAAACCGCCGCTGAACAACATAGTGAATACCATGTACAGCAGAAAAAAAGTGCGTCCCGGCAAATTTCGGCGGCTTAGTGGATAAGCGGCCAACGTGGTAAAAATCATATTGACGAGCGTGCCGCCAACCGTAACGATTACGGTCACTAACATCGAGCGTCCCAATGCAGGGTCCGCAAAGATACGTTCGTAAGCCTCAAAAGAGATTTTACGGGGCAGTACGATAAAACCGCCGTTTTTAACCACCTCACTGTAGGGGGTCAGCGACATCGAGATCACATAAAGCAACGGAAATACAGCGGCTACGGCAATCAGAACCAAGATGACATATATAACGGCATTGAACCATTTATCCGACCGGCTGGTTACCATATGCTTCCCCCCCATCTTTTGGCCAGCTTGTTTGCTCCAAGCACCAGAACGAACCCGATCGCCGATTTGAACAGGCCGACGGTCGCGCCGAGGCTAAAATTCATTTGCTCCAGGCCGGTCCGATACACCCAGGTATCGATAATATCGCCGACCTCGTACACCCTTGGATGATAGAAAACAAAAACCTGTTCAAACCCCGCGTCCAAAATGCTCCCTATCCGAAGAATGAGCAGTAATATAATGACGTTACGGATTCCGGGCAGCGTAATATGCCAAATCATTCTCAACCGGCTGGCTCCGTCCACTTTGGCGGCCTCAAACAGCGTAGGATCAATACTGCTGATCGCAGCCAGATAAATGATCGCCCCCCAACCGAGATCCTTCCAGATTTCCGTCAAAACCAGGATGCTGCGGAACCACTCCGTCCCGTTCAGAAACGGAATGGCGCTTCCTCCCGTCTCCGTGATCCATCGGTTAAGGAGTCCTGTAGTCTCCGACAAAAAGGCGATGGAGATACCGTAAATGACGATCCAGGACAGAAAATGCGGCATGTAACTCAAGGTTTGAACCCAGCGTTTTAACCAGCCCACCCGGCATTCGAAAAAGACGATGGCCAGAATAATCGATGGAAATACCCCGAACAATAGCTTGTAAAGACTGATTAACAGCGTGTTGGTCAACAGTTGGGAGAAATAGGGGGATTCAAAGAACATCTTGAAATGCTTGTTCCATGGATCCGCCCATGGGCTCCCGAATATCCCCTCCGCAAAATTGTAATCCTTAAATGAAATCACAACCCCGTACATGGGAAGATATTTAAAAATAAAATACCAAATCAGACAGGGCAACAACATGATATACAGCGCTCTCATTTTCCAAATCTCCGCCGAGAGCCTGCGCAGCCGCTGTCCGGGCATGTTCCCGGCGGACCGGGGTGAATGTGCGTGTAAATTGACGTGCTGTTTCATACTCACCATCTTCCTCTCCGTTATATACTCCCATCATAACGAAAGAGGGATCAGCGCCGATATTGTCATTTCTCAGCAGTGTCATGCACATATTTCTGTTTTTAGCGGAATTCGCCTTCTATTTGTTTATCGCGCATGGGTTTCTCCAAAAGGATCATGCGCGGCGAGAGAGAATTTGACGGCATCCGCAATCGTCGTTTCGTCACCGGCGGTTCGGATGGTGACGGAGCCGCCCGTCCCTTCTCCAAACCGATATTTCCCGAGCCATACCCACTGATTATCGTTATTCATCTGGTTTACGGTTAACCCGGTTTCACTTCCTTCTTGATGCGAAATCTCCACGGCTGCTTTGGACGTCCGATTCGGTGAGGCGTTCCAAAGCATGTAGACATTGTACTCCCCGGCCTGTGGCAGGTTAGGGACCCATGTGGCCCGCTTTCCGGCCGCTTTTCCGTCATGCAAATAATCCTCTCCGTATCTGGAGGCCGAATACGTGCTGCTCTGCCAAAGACCGTCCACGGAAAAGCCGGAATCCCGATTATCGACGATGATGTCAACCCGTTGATCCGCCGGCGTTTCCACCCGAATCTCTCCGGAAGGCGCCGATTCATTCCCGGACAAATCCACGGCGGTCAATTGATAGAAATAGGCCGTCTCCGCCTCCACCCCATCCGTATCCAAATGGGTGTCGCCCTGCAGCATGTAAGCGATCCGGTTCGCGGGCCCGGGTACGAATGCGGGCTCGGTCGAGCGGTACAAATGATAGCCCGCGATAGCTACATCTCCAGGGGCGTTCCAGGTCAGTTTTATTTTGGCGTAAGACAGAGCCTCCGCCTGAAAACCACGCGGCGTCCGCGGCGGGGTAACGTCCATGGATTCGGTCTTGGCGGTAATTTTGGAAGCTTGTGATAAATTGCCGGCCAAATCTACCGCCTGGACGAAATAGGTATACTTAGTATCGGGCTCCAGGCCGGAAAAGCTATATGAGGTTCCATAAGTTTCAGCCAGGGTTTGACCCGCCGCATTGGAAATACGGTAGCCGCGAATCCCTGATTCCGAGTCCACACTTGTGTCCCAACTTAAATCCAGATACGTGGTTCCTTTAGCTTTAACTTCCAGGCGCTTTGGCGGTTTTGGCGCCTTATCGTCGTTAAATTCCGGAAGCTGAATAGGCTTGCTCGGTTCACCATACAAAATTCCGGTCCCGTTGGTACCGACATATACCCGGCCATGGACCTGCATGTCTCCAGCCATACTGTTCGGCTCATTGCCGGGGAAGGGATCGGAAACGCTAACCTTAACCCAAGTGGCTCCCATATCATCGGATCGGTAAATCGCCTCGTCCGGAAAGCCCGAGACTTTACCGTATACAAATACCGCCGGATTCAACCGACCTGGAGCCGCTTTCCCCAAGCTGAAGAGATAAGCCTGCTCCACCTTGTCCACTCGCTCAAATCGGTCTCCGCCATCGCCGGATCGAAACAAGCCCTTGTCATTCAGGCTTATCCAAACCTCGCCCATAACCCCTGGAGCTGCCTGAACATTATGCCATGGGGTTTGTTGGGAAGATAAATTGGAAACCGTTTCAAAAGATCTCCCCCCATTTGCACTGCGAAAGAACTTCCCGCTCTTGTAGTCGTAAGCATAGAAAACTCCATCCTTCACCTTGTCGGAAGCCAGCGGTTGATAATAACCGGCAAAAATATGGTCTCCTGTAATCATGCCTTCCGGTAGTCCCGCGCTCTTGGTCCAGGAGTTGCCGAGGTCCAGCGTATAATGTACCGAGCCTTTCTGCGGCATCCACACTGCATTATTGGAGTAGGTAGCCGAAACCGCGGTTTTTCCGCCCTGAACTCCCTTGAAGGGAAGGGTTTTAAACGCCGTATAAGTGTTGCCTCCATCGGTTGAATACCCGCCGCCGCCCGGATCGCTCCTGCCGTCTCCGTTCCATCCATACGTGCCGACACGAACCACAAAGTCAGGCCGGGATGCGGAAACGTCAATCCCCGTGGTGGTCAGCTCCTTGATGCCGCCGGATGACGTAAAGTAAGTGGACTCCGGAAAGCTCTCCAGCGAACGATGGTCGAAGCCCCCGTTATCCGCGATCCCGCTGTGCAGAACCCGGTTACCGAGCGGAGGGCTCACGAGATTCGCCACATTGACTACCGTCTCAAGCCCCTTGGCGGGGTTGCTCCATTGGGAAGGAACTTCGTTGACGTTCTCCGTCCTCCACGCATAATACCAATCCGTCATCCAAACCCGGCCTTGATGAAAAGGGTCGAAAGCCAGCGCGGACGTGGCGGACGACCAGTGCCAGGAGGGCATCCAGGGGACCAGCGAATTCCGGCTGACCTGCAATTTGGCCCAATGGGCCCCGCCGTCGGTCGAGCGATAAATCGGATTGCCGTGCGCGTCCTGCCGGCGAGCCGACAGCAGCGTGCTCGAATCCGCCGGATCCACGGCGATAGAGCCGAACGGTTGGCCTTTCTCCTCCGTCGGCGTAATGTCCGTCCATGCCCCATTTTCAAATTTGGACAATCCCTGTCCATGTGCCACATATAAGGTTCCCTCTTTCGTAACGGCGGCACGGTTCGGTTTTTGCGGACTGCCGGGCAGCAGCGTCCAGGTTTCCCCCGAATCACGACTAACATAGACCCCGTAATTGTACGCACCCGCGTACAGGACGGAACTCCCCGTCCCTCCGCTGCCCGAAGACGGGTCAAACTGCACAAAGCTGATTCCATACGGCTGATTGTTCAAAGAAGGAAATGAATCAACCCGTGCCCAGCTTCCAGGCTCAGCCGCCTTCCTGCTTCGGAACAAACCGTCATAACGGGAACCGAAATAAACGATGTCGCCGTTGTCCGGATCCACGGCCAACCGTTCGCCGGCCGCCCGATTTTGGCCGTTGGACGACATTTTTACGTCTTTGCCTCCGGCTTTCAGACCGGTGGGGGTCCAGGTTTCGCCCCGATCGGTCGACTTGTAAACATCGCTGGGCGTCAGGTAATCGTACCTTCCCAAAGCGGCATAAACAACATCGGGATTGGAGGGATCCAAGGCAAGGCTCTCCCCACCGTACAAATTGGCATGTTGACGGTCCGCTTCACCAATCAGCTGCTTCCAGCTGCGGGTTTCTTCATTCCACCGAAAAATCCCGCCTACATCCGAACGGATATAGACCAGATCCGGCTCCTGCGGATGAATCGTGATCCCGGTAATATAACCTCCTCCGCCGATCGGTACTTGCCCCCATGTATATCCCCCTTCTTCCGAATCCTCCTTGCCCGCCGCGGCGATTAGAGGCGGGTCGATTAAACCGCCTGAACACCACGTGAAAATCACCATAAACACCAGCAGCACCGTTATTCGCCTTGATCCGTCGTTTCGCCGCATAAGATGCGCCTCCTTTTTCTAAAATAATATAAAGCGCTTACAAAACGCATGATATCAGACCCTCTTCCGGTCCATAATCAACAAATCTGTTTTGCTGAATGAACGAATTACACTATTCTCCCTGCTGCCGATCGCGGTAAAGACGTGAAAACCGGGCTCATAGCCCGGCTTCCTCACGCTTTAGAGCTAGACGGTATTCACTCGGCCGCAGCCCCGTCCACCTCTTGAATATTTTAAAAAAATAACTGGGGTTGGCAAATCCGCATCTCTCGCCAATTTCGGCCACCGTCAGGTCCGTTTGCTCCAAATATCCCTTGGCCTCCTGCACCCGAACCTGCTGAAGGTAACCGATGAACGTCTGGCCGGTCTTCTTTTTAAACAGTCCGCTCAAGTAATTCTCATCCATGTTCACTCGTTGGGCCATGGCTTGCAGCGAGATATCCTCGTC
Organism: Paenibacillus faecis; assembly: GCF_008084145.1. Lineage (GTDB taxonomy): Bacteria > Bacillota > Bacilli > Paenibacillales > Paenibacillaceae > Fontibacillus > Fontibacillus faecis. The sequence goes on from NZ_VSDO01000006.1 coordinate 411,501, forward strand.
GAAATGCTCGAGTACATAATGGATCACCCGGTTAATTTCTTTATGGTCCGTCTCCTCCAATGCCGGCCTGGTCCTTCCCTTGGAATACCGGATCATCCGTTCCGAAAGCCACTCGAACAAGGCTTGATGACGGGTACACAGCAACATCTCTTCCGCGCCGGAAAGTAACGGTTTGCGGCTAATGCGGGCAAAAAGTCTGTCCAGCCGCTCGGCCGTTTCCTTTACTTGTACCATAGGCAGCAAATGGGTCTCCATGAAGGACCATAACTCTTTAAGCTTCTCCGCGCATTCGTTGACAGCAGCCTTGGCAAAACGGTGCAGGATCTCTTGCTCCAATTCCCAAGGAATCGCGGGGTATTCGTCCTGCAGATCGATCGGATATCCGCCGTTAACCGCCGTACGGCACCCGAAATAATAATAGCGGTCGAGCTCCCGCAACATTTGAGCCCATTCCCCTGCGACATCGTCCGCCGTTTTTTGCTCCAGGTAGACCGTACGGCACAGCGGCGTAAAGTTTGGAGTACGGCCATTCAACTTTTGGGTCAAAGCGGAAGAAGCGGCCGCATCGCCGGGACAAATGAGCAAGGTGTTGACCCCCATCGCCCTGTAGGCCATGATGCGGTATGAACCCGGCCTTTCGTCAGCCAGCATCTCCCCCGCCTGTTCGCAAGATAACTCCTTTTCACGCTCCAGCCAGGTCAGAAGGATAAGTTTGTTCCCGATCTCATGCATGTTTAACTCGGCTAGTTTTCCCGCCTCCATCGGGGATAGCTTTTTACCGCAAGCTTTTTTCCATAAGTAAGGAAGGCGTTCCTCCAGATACTCCCACTTCAACTTCGCCCTTTCCTCGACCTGTCGCTGAAGTCGGCTCTTCACCTTGTTCAAAGCTTCCAGCAGCTTGTCGTCATCCATCGACAATTTCAAAATATAGCTGGAGGCCCCATACTCCAACGCCATCCTGGCATATTCAAATTCACCGGCACAGGTTAGCATAATAAACGCCGCTTCATTCCCTCGTTTTCTCGCCTGCTGAAGCAGCTCGATACCGTCCATATAGGGCATAAGCACATCGCTGATCACAATATCCGGCGACACCGTCTCCATTTGCTCCAGTGCCTCCAAGCCGTGGGCGGCCTCGGCCGCTATGGTAAATCCGTGTTGTTCCCACGGGATCGTGTTGCGGATCGCTCTTCTCACAAACGGTTCGTCTTCAACGAGCAGGATACTCCACATGTCGGGCTTCCTCCTTATCATAGGGTGAGGATATCAGCAAGGGAATTTCAAGCGCCGCAAGCATTCCCGGGTTGGCGGGAACCAGCTCCAAGCTAGCTTCGCCTTTGTACAACAGGGCTAGACGTTCCTTGAGATTGCTGATTCCGATTCCCCTCCGCCTTCCCGGTGGACGCATGGCTTCCGTAGCTGCGGGACCTTGTCCGTTGTCCAGAATTTCTACTCTCAATTTACGCGATTCCTTGGCGACCCGTATGAAAATGCGGCCGCCTTCGCGCATATGAATCAAACCGTGGTGCAGTGAATTCTCCACCAGCGGTTGCAAGCTGAGTTTCGGAATTAACGCGTAATCCAGCCCTTCCTCCATCTCGATCTCCGACTGAAAGGTATGGTCGTAACGGAAGGATTGGATATAAAGATAGGACTCCACCAGGCGGATTTCCTCCTTCAAATGAACCAGATCCACCTCGGTATTCAGACCGCATTCCAGCAGTCTGCCGAGATTTTGGCAAATCTCGTAGGTTCCCGCATCCCCTTGGCTCCGCGCGTTCCATTTCAGGGTGTTTAAAGTATTCAGCAAAAAGTGAGGATTCATTTGCGACATCAGGATTTGAAAGCGCAAAGCTTCTTTTTGTCGCTCCTCCGCCCGTAAAGTGGCGATCAGCTTGCGAATGTCGTCCGTCATTTGATTGAAGGATCTCGCCAGCTCCCGCGTCTCGCCTTTATATTTGGACTCCTGCAGGTGAAGATGCATATACTGATCCGCCATTTGCGTCATTTTGCGCTGTAACTGACGTAACGGCCGCAGAATGGAAGACACGATCGCATAGGTAACCAGCATAAATACGATAACCGTCAACAGGAAAGAAAAAATAACCTGCCGTTTCATGGACCACACATTCCCTGATAACGCTTCCAGAGGAAAGCGATTCAACATGTACCAATTCATATTCGGCATGTAAACACCGTTATACATATATTGATCCTGAGCATCGGTGAAATACCGGCTCGGATTTTTCTTAAATGCGGGAAGCATCGTTTGCAAACGATTCGCCTCCGATTCGTCCGCCTCCAATAGAATCGGCTTGCCTTGTCCGTCCAGCAAATAATAATTCTGCTTGATCAAAAAGCCGCCCGTAATCGAATTCATCCAGGATTTGATATCCAAGCTGATGCGGATATAGCCAAAGGTATCCCCCTGCGGGGTTTGCAGTTTTCCGTAAAGGGAAAAGAGCTCGGAGGGCGGAAATGTGCTCTCATATCTGTCTTCGGGCGCATGGACCGTCCAGAAGTAAGGTTCCTCCGTAGACAGCAACCGCCGAAAAGTACCTCCGTCAAAAAGCGAATCGGTCGCCTCCGAACTCCCGTTAGGATTTATCTCCGCCGCTTCCATTCTTTCGGTCCCCTCCTCAAGAGAAGTATAAACATGCCCCGACAGATCGGCTAATGTGATATTAACCGGGATAACGGCATTCATGAGACCTTGTTTAACGCTCAATAAGCGGTTTTGCAAAAAAAGCCGGCGGTCCTCCTCTTTCGTGTGTCCCGGAGTCCGAAGCATCCGAACTACTTCGGGGTCGCGTTCCAATTGGAGCATCGATCCGAGAACACCGAGCCGGAGATTTTCCAGGCTATTCTTCAACGAATCCAGCTGTCCGATATTTTGCTCCGCGATATTATCCTTCATCATCGTCTCCAGCCGGGTAATGCTATGGATTTGCACGATGGTTGCCGGAATCAGCACGAAGAGCAAGATGGAAATAAACAAGCGATGTTTTAAACTGAGACGGTTAAAAATGGCCGAAATCCAGTTCCAGTTCAAGCTCAGACTCCTCTCCCCTGTCTAGTTATGACCTGCTGCGGTTAGCCCTAGTGTATCACAGGCAGGTATTACGGGAAGAACGTATTTTTTACATTACGGGCCATAACAACGAATTTCATACACCCCTGCGGCCGGATCCCCCCAGGTTGCCAGAATGCTGAGTCTCCATTTATTGGCACAAATCGCCTCATCCAGTTTATGACGAACTTTGCATTGGACGTTTCCCTCCACACGCACCACTTCCCTCCAACCATCGCCGTTCCAAACCTCGATACAGTAGTCCTTCGCCGTTTGAGGATCGCGATAGAACGGTGGATAGTTATGGTATTCACGCAACAGGTGGCCCGGAAAAGTCACCTCGATAATGCTGATGGTTTGCGCTTCTTTCCATTCCATCTCCATCCACGGTTGCACGGAATCCGCAGGGTCGGAACGCCAAAGGTTCGTATAATCGTAGGGACGAGTGATTCCCGAAAGCACGTTTTCCGCCGAAAAGCAGCTTTGCGGCGGGGTTACCCGGTAGCTGAGCGTGCCGCCGTCCCGATATCTTCGCATGCGGCCGCCGCCCATTTCGTAAGCGGAGGTATGCCCGGGAATGACGGTTCCCGCGATGTGCCACTCCACCGAAGGACAGGGCAGCAAATCAAGACGGATATAACGCCCCGGCCGCATGAGCGCGGTTTCATCGGGAGATAACTCCCATCGGATCCATTGTTTTTTTCCCGGAGGAACGACCAACTCCGCTTGGGCGAGCCTGGCCGATCCCCGGCTGCGATAATCCCATATGTGCTCCACGTCCACAAGCTCCGCGGCCACGGTTTGTTCTGAGCCCGAGTCATTGGTTAAGCATACCGATAGAGAGCGGATTCTTTCCGGACCGACGGCAATCCATTGACCGCGCCGGTGATTCAGCGGCTCTTTCGACCGCCGCCTTTCTTCCCTGTCGCCAAGAATAAAGCCTCCGGTCGGATCGAGACTGTCCGGCCCCGCCCCTTGCACCGGTTCCGAACTGCTGGCCGTCACGCGGGCCCGCCTTGCCAGATCCTCGGGATCACAGCCCCGGACATTCGGAAGAAAGCAGCCGTCGCGGAGTAATTGCTGCTGCACCTCGCCGATACATCGCTCCGTTACTTCCGCCACGCCGATCCCTTGACGTAGGGCAATAGCCACCGCCGTTCCGGCAGCTTGCCCCATCAGAGCCGTGGTGGCCATGACTCGCACCGTTCCCAATGCGGCGTGGGTGACGCTGACGTTCCGCCCCGCCATCATCAAATTGTCCACATCCTTGGCGAGCAAGATGCGCAGCGGTATGCCGTAGGGACCACAATAGCTTTTGACCGCGTATTCCGTCGTTTCTTTGTAGCCCTCCGCACTGGAAGGCTCCGCGCTCCCCGCTAACAGTCCCCCGGCCGTATGTAAGTCGATAAACCATCCGCCGTAAGCAATTTCATCCGGGAACACCGTTTTGCCGGCCGGATCGTGTTCGGTCATGAGATAACGTCCCATGATTCTCCGGCTTTCCCGTTTGCCCGGAACCTGGCCGATCCAGTCCAACGCCAGATGAGCGGCACGCTCCTTCAAGATCGGATCCCGATTCTTGATATAATCCCAAATGCCCAGCGTATGGCGAGTCAACTCGTGACGGATTTTTTCTTGGTCGTACACCGTATTCCACGGCACGCCGATCTCAATCCACCAATAGCCCGATTCCAATTCGTAAAAATGCCTTCCCTGACCGGCAAAAAATGCGGGATCCTCGTACCGCACCGTCCATTCCGGCGCCTTGAACGGAACCGGCCTGCCTATATCTCGGGCCTTAAAATGAATGGAACTGCCCATGGTGTCGTTGCTTGCCGCCAGCGGCGCGTGCGGTTCCTCAAACTCCTCCCTACTTTCACTGCCCCATCTCCATTCGCAACCGGCCGCATCGGCGACAACCCCATCACCCGTGCAGTCCATAAAAATTTGGCCGCCGATCCTAAGTTCGGTCTCCGCTCCGGTCATCCTCGCCGTCACGCTTCGAATCGTTCGCGATCCGTCCATCTGCACCCCGGTTACGGAGGTGTTCAGATAAAACGTCAAATTTGGCGTGCTGACAGCCATATGATATAAAGTCATATCCCAAACACTGTTCGTCCACCCGTTCTCCCGAATCGTTTCGTGATTGACAGACCGTTCCTCGATCAACAGCTCGGAAATAATCCCCGTCTCCCGGGCATATGCATGGAAAGCCGCCGCACCATGCGGCGTGACGCGAATTTCAGATGAACTGTTACCCCCGAACACGGGACGATCCCCGATCAGACATACCGTAGAGCCGAGCCTTGCGGCTGCCACGGCCGCGCAAAATCCGGCCAAACCTCCGCCGCAAACCACAATATCGTAATGTTCCTGTCTGGTTTGTACCACCGATTTCCCTCCATCCTCACTTAACCGTCTGTTCCTTCTATGAGTGTAGTCCATGGGGGAGAAAACATCCGTCAACAAATCTATTCGATAGGGTGAACAAATTTAGTTAAACTTTGTAGGACCGCCGATACTCCGAGGGACGAACCCCCTTTTGCTTCAAAAAAACCCGGCTCAAATAAAAACCGCTCTCATATCCGCACTTTTCCGCGATCGTATCAAGCGTATCCTCCGTCTCTTCCAGCAGGAGACAGGCTTTGCCGATTCGTAAATCCGTCACGTACTCAAGGGGAGTCTGGCCTGTGGCGTTACGGAAGCGCCTGATAAACTGAACCGGCGACATTCCGTAGCGCGCGGCAACCTGCCGGATTTCCAGGGGGGCGCCGGCTAGTTTTTTCAGTTCGGTTATGGCTTCCTCTATTTGCGTATCGGTCGAGATCGGCTTGTTATTTTTTATAAAACTCTGGTAAAAGACCTGCATACCCAAATCGGCAAATCCATAATGGCGCCATCGTGCCGCCTCGTTCTTCCCCAGTTTGTCCGCCTCTCTCATCAAGCGCAAATTCGAAAAAAACCGCTCCCTGTCCATAAAACGGATATGACACCTCGATGTTAAAGCCCGAAGCATGTCATCCCCCTCTTGAGCCGGTGTCGAAGCCTGGTCGGACAGCCCGTTTAACCGGAATGATACATAATGAAAAGAGACCGGTTTCAACACTTTGCGTTTTAACCATACCCCTGGCGGGCAGATGATTGCTTCCCCTCCTCCGGCTTCACCTGAGTCTGAACCGACCGCATAGGAAATGCTCCCGCTTTCCAAGGCAAACATCACCCAGTCTTCATTCCGATCCTGCTCCAAAGCAAACTGACGCTTGAAATCCCAGTAACGGTAGCCCGTAATTGAAACGGATGCGCCTCCTTGCCCCACCTTCCATTTCACCCCTTTTTGAAATTTTGGATATGTTTATTGTAATTTAAGCCATTTTTATAGTAAACACAATTTATTACTATGAAATTAAAGACAATTAACTATTGTCATACAGCGGTGATCGATCGTAAAAAAGGAGTTGTTCGCCATGAAAAATGAGACTGTCACCTCGGATATCACCGTAGTCGGTGGCGGCCTTGCCGGTATATGTGCCGCCATTGCCGCGGCCAGGCTGGGGAAGAGCGTAGCGTTGGTTCATAATCGACCGGTTTTAGGGGGAAATTCCAGCAGTGAAGTGAGAGTGTGGGTTTGCGGCGCGACCGGACACGGAGTCAACCGGTATGCCCGGGAAACGGGCATCATGGGGGAACTGTTCCTCGAAAATCAGTTCCGGAACATGGAGGGCAATCCATACCTGTGGGATCTTACACTTCTGGAGGCCGTGAAGGCGGAGCCTCATCTTTCGCTGTACTTGAATACGGACGTTCATGAGGTGCATGCCGAAGGGCCGGAGGAGGACCGGAACATTCAGAGTGTGACGGGCTGGATGATGGGCTCCGAACGAAAAATTGAGTTTCGCAGCCGTTTGTTTCTCGATTGTACCGGGGATGGGCTGGTTGGTGCGCTAGCCGGGGCCAAGTACCGAATCGGCCGGGAGTCCACGTCCGAGTTCGGTGAACCGTGGGCGCCGGAAAAGGCGGATACGATCACCTTGGGCAGTACGCTGCTGTTCTATACGAAGGACGCCGGTGAACCGGTTCGCTTTATCCCCCCTTCGTTCGCCAAGGATATTACGCAAACCTCCATTCCGCTTCGGCGAATTATTCGCAGCGGCGATAACGGTTGTGCTTATTGGTGGATCGAATGGGGCGGCGAATTGGATACGGTCCACGATAACGAACGGATCCGGGATGAACTTTGGGCTGTTATCTATGGGATCTGGGATTACATCAAAAATTCAGGAAACTTCGCAGCCGAGAACCTGACGCTGGAGTGGGTCGGCAGCCTCCCCGGTAAACGCGAATACCGCCGATTTATTGGCGATTATACGTTGACACAGCACGACATTTTGGCTCAGCGGCCTTTCGAGGACCGCATCGCGTTTGGCGGCTGGTCGATCGATCTCCATCCTCCCGGCGGCGTTTACGCGGAGGAACAGGGCTCCAAGCACTGGTTTGCGGATGGCATTTATCATATCCCCTTCCGTTCGATTTATTCCGTCAACGTCAATAATTTACTGTTTGCAGGAAGGAATATCAGCGCCTCCCACGTTGCATTCGGCACAACGCGCGTAATGGCCACCTGCGCCATTTTGGGAGAGGCGGCCGGAACGGCCGCGGCATTATGTGAGACCAAATCAGTAACGCCGCGGAAACTGGGGAGGCTCCATCTGGCCGAGCTGCAGCGGATGCTGCTTCGCCAGGACGCGTCGATCATCGGGTTGAAGGCGGATGACCCGGCTGACCTGGCCTCTCAAGCCGCCGTTCGCGCCTCTTCCACACTCGCTGTCTATGCGCCTTCCGGACCCTTTGAACGCATTTTACTAGAGGCGGATTTCGGGATCCTTGTTCCCGTTGATGGCCGCTTAACGGACTTGCAGCTTTTGACGGAGTGTTCCGCAGCCACCATATTGATTGCGGAACTCTATACGACGGGCAGGAAAGAAAACTATGTTCCTCATACGGCGGTGCAACACGTTGAGATCCCACTTCGCCCCGGCGAGCCGGAATGGGTTCAAGTTCCGCTGGATTGGACGCCGGAGGAAGCATCCAACGCTTTTATCGTCATTAAAGCTAATCCGCATGTTGCCTTGTTTACATCGTCGCATCCTTTAACCGGCGTGCTTTGTTTCCAAAAAGGAGAGCCCCCCGTCGTGTCCGCCGAATACGGTGATCGTCAGCCTCCCCAGCCTGTCCAGCAATGGAGTGCGGGGCCCTTTTCCCGGCGTCCCCTCTGCTTTCGGTTGCCGACTGGCCGCGCTCTTGATCCCGACAAAGTGATTGACGGGTTTAACCGCCCCTATGGCGGACCGCACTGTTGGGTATCCGAACCGTTGGCGGAGGGAGAGGCCGCTTGGATCGAGCTTCAATGGGAACAGGAAGTTTCAATACGGGAAATTCATCTGACCTTCCAGGATGATGTCAATGAGGATTTAATCAACCTCCATCATCATCGTACACCGTTTCAGGTCATCCCCGAACTTGTGAAGGACTACCGGATCGAAGCCCACACGCCCTTGGGGACCATAGAAATCGTTAACCGCAAAAACAACAGGAGACGGAAAAACATCCATCGGCTTGACCACCCGATCTCGGCATCCTCCCTGAGACTGATTGTGGAGTCGACCAACGGCTCCCCGCGGGCGGAGGTCGTCGAAATCCGCGTCTACCCCACATCATCGTTCGGCAGGTAATTTTCCCTAACAAATGACGAACCTAAACAACTCCCAAAGAATGGATAGCATCGCTTGTATCCTTTCCTGGGAGTTGCTTCTGTTATTTTATATTTTTATACTTAAGCCAACTGAATTTCTTTTTCCATCACGTAATCATCCATCACATAACCATTTCCGATATCCGCCACCTGTGTGCGAACCGGTTTGAAGCCTTTTCTGGTGTAAACCGCTATTGTGTCGTCATTATACCGATTTACCGTAAGCCAAATGTGCCCAAGCCCCCGTTGTTTGCATACCTCCCCGAGAAATTCCATTCCTTTGCTGGCGTAGCCTTTCCCGCGATGTTCTTTACGTACATATAGCTTGCTTAAAAACAGCTTTCCCTCCTCTTCCTTAACACCTATATAACCGGCAGGTTCCCCTTTATCTTTCAAGAAAAAGTATTCATACCCTTGATTTTGGATTTGATCCGTAATGGCGGGCGTAGATTGGAACTTGTCCACCATGTAATCGATCTGTTCCTCGGATAAAATACTAACGTAATATTCATGCCATATTTCCGAGGCCAACTCCGCCAATACTGAAATTTCAGCCGCCGTACTTACTTTCTCGATAACTAACTCCATATGATCTACCATCCTTCATCCGTAATTCCTCTGCACCTTTAAGACCTAACCATTCTAGCACAATGATTAAACTCTAACAAATGAAGCGGGTCGCAACGTGCCTGCCAAGTAGATGCTACGTGGTTTTAGTGAGCAGCGTTGAATTCCTGCAAATGTGCAGGCTTTTTTGCTGTAGGAGCCCGATTCGGCCGTACGGGCCGAAAATTCCTGCACTTTTGCATCTTTTTCGAATTTCGAGGCAATAACGCTCGGAAATACCTGCAGATTTGCAGGTATTTCGCTTTTAACAAACAAAAAAAGCACTACCGCATCATACGGTAGTGCTCTTTCTCAGTTGCTTGGCGGCGTCCTACTCTCCCAGGACCCTTCGGTCCAAGTACCATCGGCGCTGGAGGGCTTAACGGTCGTGTTCGGGATGGGTACGCGTGGAACCCCTCCGCCATCGCCACCAAACATGATTTTTCGGAGCATCCGCTCCTCGAAATCGCTGCGAGAAAATATCAGCCCTTAGAAAAGGCATGCAGCTTCATTCAGATGTTTGATCACCTGAAAACTGAATACGAAACGAATTTGCGAATTAGCCCCTACTTGGTTTTCGGGGTCCCCGCAAAGTAATCGGAATCAGCATCGAAGCTGTTCTTCACTTTGTGGGGTGATTTTTTGGATAAGCCCTCGACCGATTAGTACCTGTCAGCTCCATACATTGCTGCACTTCCACCTCAGGCCTATCAACCTCGTCGTCTTCAAGGGGTCTTAC
>NZ_VSDO01000006.1:422365-594488 GCF_008084145.1 Paenibacillus faecis
ACCGGTCAGGGGGATGTCAAGACCTGGTAAGGTTCTTCGCGTTGCTTCGAATTAAACCACATACTCCACTGCTTGTGCGGGTCCCCGTCAATTCCTTTGAGTTTCAGTCTTGCGACCGTACTCCCCAGGCGGAATGCTTAATGTGTTAACTTCGGCACCAAGGGTATCGAAACCCCTAACACCTAGCATTCATCGTTTACGGCGTGGACTACCAGGGTATCTAATCCTGTTTGCTCCCCACGCTTTCGCGCCTCAGCGTCAGTTACAGCCCAGAGAGTCGCCTTCGCCACTGGTGTTCCTCCACATCTCTACGCATTTCACCGCTACACGTGGAATTCCACTCTCCTCTTCTGCACTCAAGCCACCCAGTTTCCAGTGCGACCCGGGGTTGAGCCCCAGGATTAAACACCAGACTTAAATAGCCGCCTGCGCGCGCTTTACGCCCAATAATTCCGGACAACGCTTGCCCCCTACGTATTACCGCGGCTGCTGGCACGTAGTTAGCCGGGGCTTTCTTCTCAGGTACCGTCACTCCGCTAGCAGTTACTCTAGCGGACGTTCTTCCCTGGCAACAGAGCTTTACGATCCGAAAACCTTCTTCACTCACGCGGCGTTGCTCCGTCAGACTTTCGTCCATTGCGGAAGATTCCCTACTGCTGCCTCCCGTAGGAGTCTGGGCCGTGTCTCAGTCCCAGTGTGGCCGTTCACCCTCTCAGGTCGGCTACGCATCGTCGCCTTGGTGAGCCGTTACCCCACCAACTAGCTAATGCGCCGCAGGCCCATCCGTAAGTGACAGATTGCTCCGCCTTTCCCAAGCCTCCCATGCGAGAAACTTGATTATCCGGTATTAGCTAACGTTTCCGCTAGTTATCCCGGTCTTACGGGCAGGTTGCCTACGTGTTACTCACCCGTCCGCCGCTAAGTTAATCAGGAGCAAGCTCCCGATTAACTCCGCTCGACTTGCATGTATTAGGCACGCCGCCAGCGTTCGTCCTGAGCCAGGATCAAACTCTCCAATAAAGGATCGGAAGGAGGCTCATACCCGAAGGTAATGAGGTGTTCCATCCGAGTGATGCTTTATTCGAAAGAGCCTTAGCTCAATCAGTTACTGACGAGAAAATTAATTCTCATAGGATGGATTTTCAACCGACACAGGGTCGATTTAAATTCCATCGTTTTAATACTCACTCGTTGTTCAGTTTTCAAAGATCAACTTCGTTTATTTTGTCATCGCTGTGTTTCAGCGGCGACTTTTATAATATATCATGTTCGCCTCATTTAAGTCAAGTACTTTTTTTCAAGTCATTTTTTTAAATCTATTTGACTTGCTTTTCAAGTCCTGTGTCTCTCAGGGGCGAGATCTAATTTAACACAGAATGAATAGAGCAGTCAACTATTTTTACAAAAGATTATTATTGGAAAAATCAGGTTGTTTATGCCCAATATCGTATTTCTCTGCCGCACACGGATGCGTCGCCGGAAATCACCGCTGATTGTTTAACGAGAGAGCGATATACAAGCTTTCGAATCATCATCGGCAGTTCTTCCCGGATATAGCCTAATTCCGGCAACTCCAGCAGTTCCTGAATACTCCACGCTTCCTTCCGGCTCCCCAGAATCCGCAAGAGCGGCGAACAACAGTCCTCCATCCTGGACATAACGGAAAATTCGCAAGCTAATAGCACCAGTTCAACGCGTTGTTCGAGGGTTTCCTTGCTGTCGGTAAGCTCGTCAAATAATTTGCGCACCACGGTATTTATGGATTGAGTTTGCTCCCAAACACGATCCCCCGGTACAATCCCCTCATCGATCAATTCGATGCGAGCATAATGTTTTAAGGATTGCAGGACGCAATAATAAGCATCCATGAAATCCTGTTCGTGGGCATAATGTTTGGCCTCCACATAAGTACGCAGAAATCCGGCAAATTCCTTTAGCTTCCGCCGTTCTCTCATCCCGCCGCCGAAACGGGTTAAATCTTTGCGCAACTCCGTCACTTTTCCTCCCACGTCCCAAATAACCTCCCCTTGCAGGAAACAATGCACGATATCGGGATGCTCACCGCTGACCACCCATTGCAGCAGCTCGTTTCGTCCGATGTACCTCATCTGATACTGCAGGGAGCCGCTTAAACAATGTTCAATCTGAATAAGGCTTGAATCCGTCTCTTCGCAGACCACCAATACGAGCAGCTCAAAATCATGCAGCAACGAGCCGCTAAACATACTGCCGGGGTGACGGAAGCCTACAGCTCCTAAAGCTTGATGACCGCTCTTCTCCTGGCTTTTAAAAGAAAAAAAGGTTGGCTCCACGTTACCCTCCTGGCTTGGCGTATTAATGCCGATTCGTTATAATATAGTTCTACGCTTCTTTAAAGTTTCCTTCTTCCATTTTGGAATGAGATTATTCAAAAGAATTGAGGTTTTATAAACATGTTCTTTAAATCCAGTAAGATTAATGAATTTCGTTTATGGGGCCTTCTGTTGACGATGTCCGGAATGGGACTGATGGTTCTGGGGACAGCAGGCATCGTTTTTTGGGGCCAATCCGGCAAGGTCATCGCCGGGATCGGCCTGGTGATCGGTTTGATTGCCATGATGGCCAGCATGGCCATCTATTTTTGGGCGGGGATGCTGTCGACTTCCGCCGTCCAGTTGGAGTGTCCGGAGTGCCACAAGCTGACGAAAATGTTGGGAAAGACGGACCGGTGCATGTTCTGCAAAACCATTTTGACCTTGGACCCGAGCCAGGCGACCATAACGGCGGAAGAAATAGAGCGCCAGCAAACACTCGGCCATTCCCCAGAGACTCACACGAACGTAAAAAAAGGTTGAACAAGGCTTCCCTTGTCCAACCTTTTTTTTATTTAGATATTTGCTGCAACACTTCCCATGCTTCATCGGCAGCAAAACTTCGGGTCCATGTTGCTACTCCCGCCAAACCCAGAGACTGCGCCAGTTCGACCCGCCGCTGCAGCGACGTCTTGTCCTCCAGCCAAATGCGGTTCAATGCGTTGTCTTCACGATACTCCACGTAGTTCTGTCCGGTTTCTTCCGACAAGGACGGTTTTAGCTTTTTCTCGCGGATCAAGCGCTGAGCTTTTTCCATGCCGATCGCTTTTGATTTCATTTTGACTTCCCCATCCTTGACCGTTTCCGTCCAAACCCGCGTATATAGCGGAATTCCGAGGATGAGCTGATCGGGGGATACGTCGTCCTCTTCCAAGATGCGGGTGACGGAAGAATGCACCCAAGGTAGCGAAGCCACCGAACCGGCTTCGGGACTGGAAGCCCAATGCTCGTCATAAGCCATCAGAATCAAATAATCGACGGCTTCGGCCAGCGCCCTTCGATCCAGAAAGGCGGACCACATCTCGCTGTTGGATTTCGGCGTTACATCGATGGAGACGACAAGCCCGTATTCCATGGCCAACGGCCGCAGCTCCCTCATAAATTGGGACAGATTAGGCCCGTCCTTCGTATGAACATTTTCATAATCAATATTAATGCCATCAAGATCATATAACTTGGCGTAATGCAGCATTTGAAGGATCGTGTTCATCCGGCTTTCAAAAGAAGACAGCGCCTCCGTCGTCAAGTCCGGATCAAAGCTATTGCTGAACAACCCCCAGACCTGCATCCCCTGATTATGGGCCCAGCGGACATAAGCCGGGTCCGCCTTGCTGCGGACGTTCCCGCTGCCGTCGACCAACGAAAACCAGGTCGGACTCACCACGTTCACCCCGGGCAATTTACCGATGGAGGAAGGCTTCGGAGCAACCTCGTAAACGGCCTCCCAGGTCATGTTGATCTTCTTGGCCTGCCATTTTTTCTTCGCCGGCGACAAGACCGGTTCAAGTTCGGGAACGGTACGATCCTCTCCGGCCACCGTGTCCTTTTGTTTTACATACCCCGTATATCCGTTATAAAGCTGGACATAATACCATTCATCCCGGGTATCCAGAAGCCTTAATTGGGTGCCTGGTTTCATATCGGCTAAAATAGGCGAGTGAATGCTCGGATCCGTCCGCAGCGGAACCGTAAAATCATCCTTTTTCGGATCTTCGCGAACAAGCCTGTGCTTGACCGTTTCACCCGGTTTCATGAGCAAAACCGCGCCGGAAGCGGCATCCTCATGCACTTCCATGCCGTACAGCTCCTTCAACAGATAGGCGGGGACATACAGAACGCCCTCCTTTTCCTCAGGAGCAAAGCGCAGGCTCATCGGCTTGTTATTGACTTTTCCCGTCTTCTCATTGGTTTTCAGCAAAACTAACTTTTTGGGCGTTGTCAAGATGACGGACTCGGATTCTTCCTCATATCGGATATGGGGATCAACTGCGGTTTGAATCATCGGAAGAGGCAGCTTAAGCCCGTCCCCCTCGCCTATAGCGCTCCCTTCCAGCAGTTCTCCTCCGACAAACATCGGTTTGGCAACCTTCCCTTTCCAATCCGGTTCCGTATGTTCCCGGTTCGGCAGGAATTCCGCTGAGTACCAGTACGCTCCAACCGCTAGGATCAACAAAGCCAGCAACCATTTCCCCCGGCCTCTCCGTCTGGATCTTCTGTGGAGCCTTTTTCTGCTGTTCAACGTTATATACCTCGCTTCTTAAAAAAATAAAACGTGAAGAAACTCCCGAAGGAATCCCTCACGTTTCTCAATACCCGCAGGTTGGCTGAATTATCGATTTCGGCAGGTTTCGCAAATTCCGTGCAGTTCCATCCGATGTCCATGGACGATGAAACCGGTCACCTCTTCGGCCTTCTGTTCGACTTCCATAAGGGATGGATAAGAGAAATCTTTGATTTTACCGCATTTTTCGCAAATGATATGATAGTGATCCGAAACATCCGCATCGAAACGGCTGGAATTGTCACCGTAGGTCAGTTCGCGAACCATTCCGGCTTCCATCAGCATCTTAAGATTGTTATATACGGTTGCCACGCTCATATTCGGAAAACGGGGCTCAAGCGCCCGGTAAATTTCATCCGCGGTCGGATGTCCCATGCTTTCCATAAGATAAGTTAAAATGGCATGACGTTGCGGCGTGATGCGTACACCGTTACTCTTCAACTGGTCTAGCGCATGCTGTACGCGTGTCGCCATAGTGCCCACCGCCTTTAAAATAATGCAAAAAAACACGCTTAAATAGATTTACAAATTTATTGTACGGTCATCACAAATCGTTTGTCAACGAACCTGCCGTTCCCACCGGGTCGGCACATCCCTTTTTAGATCAAGAGGTTCAGCGTTTGGTCACAATTAGGTCGCTGTTGCCATCCACCTTAATTTGATACTCCCCACTTCCGATGATTCCCTTCATCTCCTTGTTTTCGATGTAAAAAGGAAGATCGGTATCGATGTTGCCGTAACCGCTGGATCCCGCGAAGGTATAATTCCCGGTATCGGGAATCTCGATACGCATCTCGCCAACCGCACTATAAACGCTCCAATCTCCGCCGATCTCATCGGTGGAAACGTGAATTTTTCCATTAAGCGATTCCGCTTCAAGATTCAAAGGAACTCCATCGATCGTGATATTCCCGTTTTTGGTGCTGGTCTTGATCTCGGCTTCGGCATGAACCAGCGAAATATCGCCGACCATCGTGGAGAGCGAGGCATTGCCGTTAATGCCGTTCGCCTTCAAGCTGCCGCCTTGGGTGTCCACGCTCACATCACCGAATATCCGGTACAGCTCCGCGTTGCCGTTCAACGTCTTCGCCGAGACATTGCCGACCACATCCCAAAGCCGTAAATTTCCGTTCCCAGTCTGCAGTTTGATGGACTTCAAGGCTTGGACCCGGGTCAGCACCACATTCCCGCTGGAGGTATTGATGTCCAAATCCAAGAAGCGATTTTCCGGCAAAATGACGGTGAGATTTACCCGGGGATGACGCCTTCCGGATTCCCCATAGGTCAGATCCTTGACGGTAATCGCCAACGCTTTTCCGACGGAGGTATCGATCGTGGTCTTCTCTGCGATCTTTTCGGCTTCCTCGGTCTGGATTTGGTCTACCCAAACCGTGGAGCGGATCTGAATCCCTTCTATCTCGGCGCGCTTGATTTCAATATTGCCGTTGATGCCGTTAATATGAATCTGCTCGGTGTCCAAATCGATCGGAACCTCGATCACCGGCCGCTCCTCCCGAAACCCTTCCTCCATGCTAAACTCCGATCCGGCGGTAGCCAGGTCCAGGCTGACGCGATTCCATAGGTGAAGGTAATGGTCCTGCTGAGTAACCGCAAAAACCGAAAAACCGAGAAATACGGCGATGGCCATGCCCTTGATATCCGCGCGCATTCTTCGTTCCGGACGTTCCGTATGCCTTCTGTTTCGGATAAACACCACCGTGTATTCCACGCCGCTGGCGATCAGAACAACAGGCCACCAACGGGGCAGAAGCAGCAGCAAATCCCACCCGTTCATCCGGTCAATGAACAGCAGGACGCCTACCGCCATTAAAAGCGCCGAGGCGGTAAAGCGCCCCGTACGGATCAGGCGACGGCGGCACTCCCTCACGATCAGCCAACATCCGGCCAAGATAAGGGCAACCGAAACCGCATAACCCGCGGACCACTGGATGAAGCCTTCCAGCCAAGGCGGTTTTTGCCTGAACAGGAACAGGACCGCTCCCCCTGCCATCAGCAGGCCTCCCGCAACGATGCCGCGGCGAATCCCGCTATAGCCTTTTTCTGCTTTGCGCCCTTCCGGTAAGGCTTCCTCCGCTTCCGTTTGCGCGCGCTTTACCCTGGCGTTGACGACGTCCGTAGATTGCAGCACGTCATATATACTATAGAAATAAATGACCGGAATCATGAGGCCCAGCAAAATCAAAAACGGAACGTTAATCCCGGAGCGAACGGAAGAAAAATAAATCAGCGCCGAGGCGTCGAGCAGCACGCCATAGATCAAAAGGGCCCCTTTCGCGAACATCTTTAAATAGAGATGGCCCAAACCGGGAAATATCGCCCCGAGGAAACAGGCGATGAACTTGCGCTTTCGTCGTCTCGGCCGAAAACCGTAATTTCGAACCGTCTGTGCGCCGGGATGACGTCGTTGTTTTTTTACGGGTTTGTTATTCATCGCCATCTCCTTCCCCAGTAAATATATTTATATATTAGTATAATAATACCCTATTCTATTACTGCCTGTAATATGGAATAACTGGGCCCCGATAGACAAAAACACACCCTTCCGGCCGCATGGCCCAGAATAGGTGTGCTCGTGTTAAGTCCGATGAAAACGGAAAACCGTGAGTCCCGCGCCGGGTATGGATTTGACGCTCTCGCCCGGCATAAATCCGAACTTCCGGTACAATGAGACAGCAGGTTCATTATGGGTCCCCGCCGTAACGGCAAATGTTCGGATCTCCGGATGATGGTCGATCACATGTTTCAGCAAAGAAGCGCCGATCCCTTTGCGCAGATGATCCGGGTGGATCATCAACCGGGTAATTTCCAGGGTGTTTGCGGCGGTGTCCGCCGGAGCCGTCACAATCGCCCCGAGGAGTTCGCCATCCGCCGAAAGCACCCCGTAAAAATCCTCGTCACTGTTTCGAATGGACTCGAATGTTTCCGGCAGCGGCGGAACATCCCTTAATCCCATCGCCTCAGCCTCCAGACGGTAAGCCGCATGCTGGAGACTCCACAACTGCTCCACCGTGTCCGGATTCTGCAGCGATAGACGTACGATCATACGGATGCCCCCTTGACTGCTTCCGGCCGTTCCGGAATGCTAATCTTTCAGAACCTCGACCAATAGTTTGTTTACGAGTCCAGGGTTCGCTTTGCCCTTGCTTTGCTTCATGACTTGGCCTACGAGGAAGCCGATGGCTTTCTCCTTGCCCGCTTTATAGTCCTGTACGGAAGCCGGGTTGTTCGCCACCACTTCTTTGACGATTTCCAGAATGGCGCCTTCGTCGCTGATCTGCACCAGACCTTGCTCCTCGACGATCTGCTGCGGCAGCTTGCCGCTCTGCAGCATTTCCTTGAAGACCGTCTTCGCGATCTTCGAGCTGATGGTGCCTTTTTCGATCAGGTTGATCATTTCGCCGAGCCCTTGACCCGTCAGCTTCACTTGCGGAAGTTCCAATCCGTTGCTGTTCAGATAGCCGAGCAAATCGCCCATGATCCAATTGGATACGGCTTTGGCATCGGACGTATATTCGAGGCTGTTCTCGAACAAGTCAGCCAACGGCTTGGACGAGGTAA
Organism: Paenibacillus faecis; assembly: GCF_008084145.1. Lineage (GTDB taxonomy): Bacteria > Bacillota > Bacilli > Paenibacillales > Paenibacillaceae > Fontibacillus > Fontibacillus faecis. The sequence goes on from NZ_VSDO01000006.1 coordinate 430,577, forward strand.
TGACGCCGGCATCGTACTCCGGCAGTCCGTATTCCGCCGTATAACGGGCCTTGCGCGCGTCCGGAAGCTCGGGAATCGAAGCCCGGATCCGGTCTTTCCACGCCTGGTCGATATGGATTTTCACCAGATCGGGATCGGGGAAGTACCGGTAGTCGTGGGCTTCTTCTTTGCCGCGCATGGAGAAGGTTTTGCCTTGGGCTTCGTCCCAACGGCGCGTCTCCTGGACAACTTCGCCGCCTTCGTCCAAAATCTCGGCCTGACGGTACTGCTCATATTCCAGCCCGCGCACGACGCCGCGGAAGGAGTTCATGTTCTTAAGCTCGGCGCGAGTACCGAATTCCTTCTGTCCCCACGGACGAAGACTGATATTGGCGTCGCAGCGCATGGAGCCTTCCTCCATCTTCACGTCGGAAACCTCGCAATATTGCATGATCGCGCGCAGCTTCTCGAGATAAGCCCTCGCTTCTTCCGGCGAGGAGATGTCCGGTTCGGACACGATTTCCACCAGCGGAGTACCGACGCGGTTAAAATCGACCAAAGAAGCGTAGCCTCCGTCAACGTGCGTCAGTTTGCCGGCGTCCTCCTCGAGATGAAGGCGGGTAATGCCGATGCGCTTCGTACGCCCATCGACTTCGATATCGATATATCCGTTCTCCCCGATCGGTTGATCGTACTGGGAGATCTGATAAGCTTTGGGCGAGTCCGGATAAAAATAGTTTTTACGGTCGAATTTGCTGACATCGCCGATTTCACAGTTCAAGGCCATGGCCGCCTTCATGGCGTAATCCACCGCCTGGCGGTTCAAGACGGGCAGAACGCCCGGATGTCCCAAGCAGACCGGACAGGTGTGCGTGTTGGGCGGAGCGCCGAATTCCGTAGAACAGCCGCAGAAGATTTTGGTCTTCGTGTGCAATTCCACGTGCACCTCCAACCCGATTACCGTTTCATATTTGGATGTTGACATATTGACCCTCCTGTAAATCCCCCATTACAACGACGGGCGTTGTTTGTGGTGGTCCGTATGAGCTTCAAACGCATGGGCTACCCGAAGCACGCTGCTTTCGTCAAACGCTTTGCCGATGATTTGCAATCCGACCGGAAGGCCGTCCGCAAAGCCGCAAGGCACGCTGATCGCCGGAACGCCGGCCAGGCTGACCGGAATCGTCAGAATATCGTTAAGGTACATCGTCAACGGATCATCCACTTGCGATCCCAGCGGGAAGGCGGTGGTCGGTGCCGTAGGTCCGATAATAACGTCGTATTTCTCAAAAGTCTGGTCAAAATCGCGTTTGATCAAGGTGCGAACCTTTTGCGCCTTCAAATAGTAGGCATCATAATAACCCGAGCTGAGGGCATACGTCCCCAGCATAATGCGGCGCTTCACTTCCGGTCCGAAGCCTTGGCTGCGCGACTCCAGGTACAAATCCAGCAAGTTGCCCGCATGATCGGCGCGCACGCCGTAGCGAACGCCGTCAAAGCGCGACAGGTTGGAGGAGGCTTCCGAGGAAGCCAGCAGATAGTAGGCCGCGACCGCATATTCCGTATGCGGCAAGGACACTTCCTCCCAAACGGCGCCGAGCCCTTCGAGAACTTTCAGCGCAGCCATGACGGCATCCTTAACCTGAGGGTCCACGCCATCCAAATATTCCTTAGGCACCGCGATGCGCAGCCCCTTCACATCACCGGTCAACGCCTCCAGATAGTCCGGAATCTCGACATCGGCGGACGTGGAGTCTTTCGGATCATGCCCCGCAATGGCTTGCAGGACGTAAGCCGCGTCTTCGACGTTTTTCGTAATCGGACCGATTTGGTCCAGCGATGAAGCAAAGGCGACCAGCCCGTAGCGGGATACGAGACCGTAAGTCGGTTTCAAACCGACGACACCGCAATAGGAAGCCGGCTGGCGAATCGAGCCGCCGGTGTCCGAGCCGAGCGTAAAATAGGCTTCGCCCGCGGCTACCGCAGCGGCGGAGCCCCCGCTGGAGCCTCCCGGAACGCGGCTTAAATCCCAAGGGTTACGCACCGGGTGAAAGCTGGAATTCTCGTTGGACCCGCCCATGGCGAATTCATCCATGTTCAGCTTGCCGACCGTTACGGCTTCCGCCAACTTCAGCTTCGCAACTACCGTCGCGTCGTAAATCGGATCATAATTCGCCAAAAATTGACTGGCGCAAGTCGTGCGCAGACCTTCGGTCACCATATTGTCCTTGATTCCTACAGGCAGCCCAAAAAGAAGGCCTTTCTCTTCCCCGCCGGCCAATTTATTGTCGAGCCTTGCCGCTTCCGCGCGGGCCCCTTCTTCATTCAACGTTAAATAAGCGCCTACTTGTCCATCCCGCTCCGATATTTTGGCGAAAGCATCGCCCACCAAATCGGTCACGGACAGCTCCTTCTTGCTGAGCCGATTATGTACCTCCTGTAAACGCAAATCAAAAAGACTCACTGGCGCATCCTCCCTTCGTAATATCTATTCAAGTACCGCAGGCACTTTAAATTGCCCGTCTTCTTCGTCCGGCGCATTCCGGAATACCTTCTCCTGAGGCAGACTTTCGTGCACCTCGTCTTCGCGCATGACATTGCTGAGATGCAGGACATGGGTCGTCGGCTCCACGCCTTCCGTATCCAATTCATTCAGCTTGTCGGCATATTGTAAAATCGCGTTCAACTGTTCCGTGAACATTTCCCGCTCTTCGTCGCTCAAGTTCAACCGGGCCAGTTTGGCCACATGCTCCACGTCTTTTACCTGGATGCTCATTTGCTTTCCTCCTTAAACGTCCCTGCGGGGGCTGATTAGTTCATTCTACCATGACGATTCAGATGAATAAAATTATATTGTAGAAATTGGACGAGTTCAATCCGTTAACGCGAAACCTGGCGAAAGCCTGCGGAACAGCGGAACATACGAAAAAGAGCCGGCATCGCCGGCTCTTTATATCCATGCTCGCAAATTCACCTGTTTGATGAACTCGGCCTGAGACATAACTTCCTTTGTTGGTTCCTTCTGCCCATCCGCATCCTGATCGCCGCCATTCATTACATGCATAAACAGCTTCTCGTTATGCGTCGCCAGAGCGTAATCGATCAGCGCTTCCTTCGTAGTCCGCTCGGCTTCATACTCCAAAAGCAGTTCCTCGGACTCCACATCACTGGAGGGAACGTAGTAATTGCGTCCTGTCTTTGGAGCGCGGATCACGTAATCAAACGCATTATCCGGATTACGGTCGTAAGCAATAACGTAGCCATATTCCCCAACAGGAAGATTCTGCTCAAAAGCATCTCCGACGATTACGACTCTCTCTCCCAACTGCAGCATCGTCTACCTCCCTGATTTATTCATAAGTTATTTTTCTATCCTACTAAAAAAATCGGAGATGGGCAACATTTTGCAGGGAAGTCGAGCCGGGAGCCGCGAAAATTTTAGGATTTGTTCAATTTTCATAGAAGCGCATGTCGATACCAGGCCAAAAGGGCGTTTCATACAGCCCGCCTCCCAGTAAAGCCGAGTGCATAGGAGCGAGTGACAGCGGCTCGAAGAGGCGCTATAAAGCCGAGTGCGTCGAAGCAAATGATAACGCCAAAGAGGCGCTTTCAAGCCGAGTGCTTCGGAGCGAGTAATAGCGGCCCAAAGAGGCGCTATTTTGTCGAATTTGGCTCACCGGAGGGAAATAGCGGTCTAAAAAGGCCTTATTTTTGTGTAAATCGAGCCAAATCGTGATTTTCGGGCCCGAGCGATTACAATAAGGCCTCAAATGACCACTATTATCCTCGCGAAGCCAAATTGGGCCTGAATAGCGCCCCAAAAGGCCGCTAATGCGGTAGCAGCTGGCTCGAAGCTTGGGCGGGTGCAATAATGCGGCAGCTGAGGGTTAGGGAATGCGTGTTTACGGCTTGTCGCAGGAGATCGGCGGACTTAAGATGGGGACATTCACTTTAAGGGAAGGAGTATAGCCAGTGAAAATTCCGAATCGTCGCTATGGGGATGTCCCTATACTGCGATCCCCAAAAAACGCAAAAAAAGAACGCAAACCGGGACAATTCCTCAGCTTGCGTGCTTCGCAGGGTTAACAATATTTATAGACATGATTCTAACAAAGGACGGCAGGCTTGTCCAGTATTTTTGCACTTTTTGTGCAAAAATTTGTTGTAAAACCGCTTAAGAAGTCATTCGAATTGGCCATCGGCCAGCCCTCCCTTGGATCTCGGCAGATCGGCAAGGGCGTTTTGCGCTGTCATGGTGTCGAATTCGGCGGCTCCACATGGGCTAGCAGACTTACAGGCCGCATTCGACCGCAGTATAGGAAATTGCGGATGCGCCGAACGCCTTCGCCACAACGGTTTATGGGCGGCACCTGGCCAGGCTGGATGCCACGTCGGGGCGGGGCTCAAAAGATGCAAATATGCAGGAATTTCCGCCAAATTGTCGAGCCGTCCTACAAATTGATGTAAAACTGCAGGAATTTCCGGCCAAAGACTAGAGAGCGCTCTTTTCACGAGAAAAAGCCTGCAGATTTGCAGGAATTCTAAAAACTCAGCCCGATGCGAGCGAAAAAGATGCAGATTTGCAGGCATTTCCGACCATAGGCTCGATTAAACGCATCAACCCGAAACGTAAGGGTTGTTCGCCCGCTCGAATCCGATACTCGTTTTGGGACCATGGCCCGGATAGACCTTGGTTTCGTCGGCAAAACGGAACAAAGTGCCGCGAATCGAATTGTACAGGTCCGCCTCGCGCCCGCCGGGAAGATCCGTCCGCCCTACGCTCAATTTGAACAGGCAATCGCCCGAGAACAAATCGTCGCCGCAAAGAAAACTCACGCTGCCCGGGGAATGTCCGGGCGTATGGTATACCGTAAACTCGTGGCCGATCAGCTTAATCTTCTGTCCTTCGGCCAAATCAAACTCCGCCGGTTCGCACGCGATCGGCCCCGTCACCGTCGGCCACATCAAGGAACCGTTCAGTTTAGGGCTCGTCAGCCACTCGCTTTCCAAAGGGTGCAAGTAAACCGGGCAGCCCTTAAGCTTCCGAATCTCCTCCACGCCGCCGATATGATCGAAATGGGCATGCGTCAACAATATCGCTTCAATCTCCAATCCTTCAATTCTCCGCAGCAGAGGACCCGGATTCATGCCGGGGTCGATAATAACGGCCCGACCGTCGTCGTCCCCCCGAAGCAGATAAGCGTTCGTTTGCAAAGGTCCCAAAGAAAAGCTCTCTATTCGCAGCATATTATTCTACATTCCGGAGATCAGGGTGCGCAGCTCGCTGACGACCGAGGCGTTGACTCCGGCTCCTTCCTCATATTTCTCGGCCATCTTTTGGCGGACAGCTCCGATCTTCTCTTCATAATCTGGGGCCTCCCGGTCGGGATTCTCCTGTTTGAATTCCACCATCAACTCCTGGACATGGGCAGGCCGGGGTCCCCAGTGTCCAAGCACGTAACCGCCCGTATCGGCAAAAATAACAACCGGAACCGAACGCCCGCCCATGGTTAGAAAGTGATCCATCAGATCCTGATGTTCTTCCAAAATAAACACTTCCGTCTTCCATCCGGCCGTTTCGAGCACCCGGAACACCACCGGTACATTGCGGACGACGTCTCCGCACCAATCCGCCGCGAGAATCAGCACCCGCACGTCATCCCGGTAATTCAAACTCTCGAAAAATTCACGGTCCTCATCCCGGATCCAGGCAAAATTCGCATACCCCGCGGCAAAAGTCTCCTTGTTCCGTTCCATGCCCTCCATAAATTGCCGGGGCGTGATGCCCTTTCCGAATTTGTAAGCGACGTTGACACTCATTCCAATTCTCCTTTCTTTCGCGAGGTGCCGAACCATTTTACCAATAAATAAACGACAAGCAGCGCAAGGGCCACCAACAGAATCGGCATGATATACGCCCCGGCTTTCTCATCGATGTGTTTCCAATTTTCGCCCAGCAGCATACCCAGGTATACAAACAATACCGTCCATGGGATTACCGCCAGCGTGGTCAACAGCAGAAACTTGCCGACCGGCATTTTGGCCATCCCCGCCGGGATCGATATCGCATGTCTTGCAACCGGAATAAACCGGGCCGTAAAAATAACGCCGGGACCGTATTTGAGAAACCACGCTTCGGACACATCGATATGTTTCTTCTGAATCAAAATGTACTTGCCGAATTTCTCCAAAATCGGCCGTCCGCCGTAGCGTCCGATCCAGTAAATGAACAGTTGGGCGACCACCCCGCCGACCACGCCAAAAAAGACCGCACCTACAAAATTAATCGTTTTGAGATGTACCAGATAACCTCCATAGGCCAGTACGATTTCGCTGGGAATAACCTCAATCATCAGGCCGAGCATAATGCCGAAATACCCCAACTGCTGAATCCATTCAAAAAGAACGCCTATCACATTTGAAATCCATTCCACCTTGCCGTCCCTCTTCCCCTACATTTAAGCGCAAGGCTCAAATGTCTTTTTTCACCAGTCTATTCTATCATAGCGGGGGACATGCATCCACTCGCCCGTCCCGGCCAAAGTGTCTCCCGAGCCGACGGGCGCATATGCTGTTTCAAGAAGGAGGCGGGAACATGAACAACAAACCGGGGAAACACGCCGCGGCTTTGCCGACCCCCAGAAAAATCCGCCGAAGCTGCAGCAAAGAGCTCTACCGCACAATCAAACGGCTCGGCGTATATATTCCCGAAGAACGAATCAAGCAAGGTGAGGAACTCTATTATAAAAAAGTGATCGGAAACCTGCTGTGGATCGGCGAAAATATCAGCAACCGAAAGGTGCTCGCGGACTGGTGGGACGAAAGCGTCAGCGCCGAGCTCGCCGAATTGTGGCAAGTGGACCGGGACGCCCTCTCCAAAGCGTTTCGCCACGCGTTCGGCGGGTGAGGAGTCCCGGGAGGCGGCACGGCGGCTCAGCAGCACGGCGGCTCAGCGGCACGTCAGCGCGGGCGGGCGGAAGCCTCCCCGGGGCGGGGAGGCGGCAATCCGGCGGCCCCGGCCCGCAGCTTGCGGGCGAGAGCGACGGCTTCTGGAGTTAAACGGAAGCCCCTGTCATTGCGAAGCTGCCGGGTCTGCTCCGCCAGACGGTGGAAGCGCCGGAACGCTTCCATCCCCGCCGAAGCGGTGGAGGCCGCCTGCGGCAGCTTGCCCGCGCTTTTCAGCCTGTCCGCCAGCAGGCTGATGCCTTCCAGCGCCGCCGTCTGCACGGCACGGCTGTAGCGGTCGAGCTCCGCCGCGCGGCGGAGCGGACCGAGCGCGGCGGCATCCCCCTGCCGCGCAAGGGCAAAGCCCAGCGCGAGCGCTAGGCCGGGATGGCTCCGCTCGTAGGCCATCCCGCCGCGGAGCACCTCGGCCGCCGCTTCGGCTTCGAGCCGGCCGGCCAGCGCCAGGCGGAGCTCCGGCCGGGCCGGGGCCAGCGCGAGCGCCCGCTCCAGCAGCCGCGCGGACTCCGCCGCCGCCCGGACGCCAGGCGGGCCAACCTCCGCCAGCCGCTGCAGGCGAAGGCTTTCCGCCTGGCGGAAGGCGGACAACCCGCCCGTCAGCAGCACCGCCGCCAATCCCCCCGCCAGCAGCCGGTCAAGCTGAACGCGTCTTTTACCGTTCATGCGGTCGACCAACCTCCGCGTCTTCCCCGGCCTACGGCCGAATGAGCCGCCAGACGGCCCCAGCCCCCAGACCGCCAGCCATAGGACAAGCATCCAGTACAATCCGTAGCTCATGTCGAAGTCAACCGCGCTGTGCAGCAGCAAAACCAGGAAAGCCGGCAGCAGCCTGCCGGGCATACGGGAACGCCGCATCCGGACAACGGCGAAACCCAGCCAGACGAGTAACGCCAGCAGCCCGATTCCCCCGAGATCAAGCGCCAGATCGAGATATCCGCTGTGCACCTCGTTTCCCACGTAAGGGCGACTCTGGACGGTGCGATGCAGCCACCGCCAGGTATCGCCTCCCCGGCCGAGCCACGGCCATTCACGCAGCAACCGCAGTGCGTCCGCATACATCTCGCCCCGGGCGAGCCAGGTAGCGGCACTATAGAGCCGTTCGCGCAAGCCGGCGAAGGCCAGCGCTGCACCGAGCGCGGCGGCAAGCATAGCTGCAGGCACGGCCGCATGCAGCACGGCGCCTGCAGCTAAAGCGCCGCTCCCCCGGCGCCGGTCGCCGGGCGCCCCGAGCCGCTCGGCGCTGCGGGCCGCCAGCGCGGACAGCGCCGAAGCGGCCGCGAGCCCGGCGGCGAGCGCCAGCAGCCCGGGCAGCGCGGGCGGCGCCAGCTGCGCGGCGGCGAGCTGCCGGGCGAGCGGCGCGGCCACGGCCAAGGCGGCGGCGCTGTGCAGCGCGTAGCGCAGCCGTTCCCGGCCGCGCAGCAGCAGCCAGCCGGCGGCCCAGCCCGCGGCCGCGGCGGCGAACGCGCCGCGCGACTCCGTCAGCAGCAGCGCCAGGGCGAAGACCGGGGCCAGCGCGCCGGCCCCGCAGCCCCGCCAGCGCGCTGGCCGGGTGAAGGCGGCGCCCGGCATCCGGGCGAGGGCGGTCAGCCGCTCCAGCAGCGCGGCCGCCATCACGGCCCCGAAGGTGTTCGGGTACTGGAGCAGACCGCCCAGCCGGGCCCCCGCCGCGGCCACTTCGCGATCCGCCGTGCGCAGGATCGCCCCCGGGGCGGGCAGCAGCCCGTACACGGCCGCCAGCGCCGTGACCGCAAGCCCGCCGGTGACGAGCAGCCAGCCCCGCTCCAGATAGGCGGGGCCGCCCCGTCCCCTCCCCGCGGCCAGCAAACCCAAAGAAAAAGCCCCCAGAAACAGCCAGTGGATGGACGCCAGAACCGTCGATTGGTAAGATACCGGACTCATCAGCAGCTGAATTCCGTAGAAGGAGGCGATGATAAAGGGACCGGCGATGAGGGGCCAATCCCCGCCCGGAAGTGCGGCATCCCCTCCCCTACACCACGATTTCCTTAACAAGGCGACCATCGCTGCAGCCGCCGTCAGAAGCCATAGCGAAACCGGAACGAGCGTTAGAAGAGACGCCCGGTGAAACATGCCCCCGGTCAAGGCCAAAAAGGCGACCGTCCCCAAGACCGCTCCCCGAATCATCACGTCCGACCGTGACTTTATATTGAATCTTCCTGTTGCTCTCCGTTCCTGTCCGGCCATAGCCTCCCCTCCTCGATACAAAAAAACAAGCCAACACCTCAAGTGTTGACTTGTTTTTATCGCCTCAAACGCTTATCCCGCTTGATACGCCGGGACGAACTGCATGTCACCGGCTCTTTCGCTGCTTCATTTTCCTGCGGGGAGAAGGTCTCCGCAAGCTTTTTCGAGGTAAGGCACGGCGCTCAAAAAGTCCCGAAATGCGGCATATTCGTTCCATAAGCGCTCTCGTTCCGCGGCCGAAACCTCCCCCTTGACCGCCCGGATCAGTATGTTCTTCGGGGTGTGCTCCATGTCGATAAACTCAAGCAATTGGGTTTTGTAGCCGAGAATATCCAACAGCTTGGCCCGGATGGCGTCGGTCGCCAACGCGGAAAAGCGTTCCTTCAAGATGCCATGGGACAAAAGCGGCTCAAGCACCGGGCTTGCCACTTGCCCGAACAATTCGTGCTGGCAGCAAGGGACGGACAGGATCACCGACGCGTTCCAGCGAACGGCCTTCTCCAGCGCGGCGTCGGTCGCCGTATCGCAGGCGTGCAGGGTTACGACCATATCGACTTCGCTCAATTCGTCATAGTCCGCAATATCCCCGACAAGAAAGCGCAAATTGCGGTATTGCAAATCTTTCGCCAGCATTCCGCAATGTTCGATGACATCCGATTTCAGATCGAGTCCGACGACATTCAACTCTCTTTGCAATTCGATCGACAAATAGTGATATAACGCGAACGTCAAATACGATTTGCCGCAGCCGAAGTCCACGATCGTTACCGGCCGGTTTTCGGGGAGGTGGGGAAGCACATCCTGGACCATTTCGAGGAACCGGTTGATCTGCCGGAATTTATCGTACTTTTTGGCCAATACCTTGCCGTCCGCGTTCATAATTCCGAGCTCCACCAAGAACGGAACCGGCTTCCCTTCCTCAAGGATGTACTGTTTGGCCCGGTTATGGGCGAGCGTCCCCGGTTTTTTGGTAGGGGACTTGGTCAGAATCGATACTTTGTACTTTTTGCTGATCAGCACCTGATAATCGGCTTGCGCCGTGCACAGGAGCCCTTGGCGGAACGTCTCCGCGAACAGCTTCATAACGGCGGACTCGAGCTCCGCGGCCGGGATATTCTCATGAGTAACCTTTTTGCTGAAGTGATAAGTGAACTGGTAATGAAGCGTGCCTTTAAGCAGGACCGGTTTGATGACGGTCTTGTTGTAACTGTCTTCCCCTTCCCCCGCCTTTCGGCGCTGGCTCAATGTCGCGGAAATAAGCCCGCCCTGCTCCGAAATGTGACGTACCAGATTGCGTAATTCCTCCATTAAGACCGCTCTCTTTCCAAAATGAGTTGAATTGATTAAACCAATACGGGCTGTGCTTTACACGCCGTTTGGGCCGACTTCATTGTATGCTAAACCGGCGGTTCTGGCGAGCCAAGCTTCCAGTCCTTCCCGGACTTCAGTCTCGGGGAGGCCGCCTTCCTCCAGCTTCCCCGGGTCCAGCGCCAACAAGCGGGTATAAAAGGCGACTCCCTCTTCCCGCCGGGCCGACCCGCTTTCCAGCAGACGATACAGCGCATTTTCCGCAAGCGCAAAATTCCCCCTGCTTTCTTCATAGCCCATAAGCAGGCGTTCGGTATCCTCCGGAAGCCGGAAACCTTTCAGACTTTCCTGTAGCTCCGACACTTCGCCGTGCAGTTCCCATAATCCGGGGTCGGCTCCGTACGTATGGGCCGCCAAATATAGGTGCAGCGCCTTCCTCGCGCGGAGGACGCCTTCCTCCGGCTGTCCCGACGCCGTCAAGACATCGGCTTCTTCCTTCATCAGCCGCGCCAAACTTTGCAGTTTATCCGACTCCACCGTCCCGCCGGTCCGCATCATTTCCACGATGTCTTTGGCCGAAAGGGAGCCGAGCAGCCGGGAGTTCAGCCGGAACAGCTTTCTATAAAGCTCGTCGAGCTCCCATAAGGCTTCGGTCCATTTGCGCTGCTGCTTCAGACCGAACACTTTGCCGATCATCTCCGTCATTTCCTCAAGCATCCGAACCAGGTAATCTTTCCGCAGCATAGGCTCCGTCTCCTCTGCAAGGTTGGTTTATTTAAGAACAAATTGTAAGTCATTTTGACGTGAATATCCAGTTAACGCAAAACAGGAGGCCTCCCCGCATCGGACGAACGACGCGGGGATGACCTCCGGTGATGGCGCTTCAGTTGTCCGAACACGCGATTGCCTAAGCGGCCGTTACTTGCTCGCGGACGATACGCCGCGCAAATAGTCGCGGATGACGGCGGCGAGCTGTTCGGGCGCTTCGTACATGCTCATATGGCCGGCGCCCTTGATCACCGCCTTGGTGACCGACGGTCCTTCCGTCGTGAAGGTGCGTTCGATCGGGATGACGGCGTCGTTTTCTCCGGCTACCAGCAGCACCGGCAGAACGGTGGAAGACAATACGTCACGGCGGTCCGCCCGTTCCCGCATAGCCAGCGCGGCGCCTGAAGCTCCTTGCGGCGGCGTCTTGTACCCGATTTCTTTCGCGCGGTTCACTTCTTCGGTCAGCGTTTCGCGCAATTCCGGCGCGAACAATCCCGGCACAAGCCCGTCCACAAACGGGGTAATCCCTTTATTGCCGATCGTGGCCACGGCCTGAAGGCGCTTCTCTTTGGCCTCCTCGCCGTCCGGGTAAGCGGTCGAGTGAATGAGGCCGAAGCCTTTTAATCGTTCGGCATACCGTTGGGCCAGAGACAAGGTGACGTATCCGCCCATGGAGTGGCCGAGCAGCGTAAATTTCGAAACGCCCAGACGGTCCATCAACGCGACGACATCGTCCGCCATCCGTTCGATCGTATAAGCTCCCATCGGAGCGTCCGTCGAGCCGTGTCCCCGAAGATCCGGCATGATTACCCGGTAATCATCGGCCAACATCGGTCCGATTTTCTCCCAATAAGCCGAGCTTCCGCAGAAGCCGTGAAGCAGAACAACGGCCTCTCCCTGGCCCTGTTCCTCATAAGCCATCGTGAATCCCTCAACAGTTACTTTTTCCATCACGCTTCCCTCTCTTTCTATACCTCATACGGGTTTATATTCGTTTACTGTCGCTCTTAAGTTGTATGTAGTGATCGTCCCGATTCCTATATTTAATCCGATTCACGCGCCTCTGAAACCGCGCCCGATCGCTTCGGCCAATTCGTCGGCCATCCGCATCACCTTGTAAAGCGAAGTCATTTGCAGCGTCCAGTACGGCTTAGGCCCGTTGATGTTGACGACGGCCGCCACGCTGTAATGGCCAACGGCCGGCAGCGTTCGTCCCACCGATTGGGCGGGGAGCAGCGGCTGACCCGACGCGAGATAGCAGCCGACGGAGGCCGGCGTTCCGAGGCAGGCATCGATCGCCACGATGATATGCTCTTTGGGAACCAGGGAGGCCCGCATTTCCAGGTTGGAGGCATCGCAAGGAAAATCCAGCGTCCCGATCACATTCGCAAACCCCTGTTCCGTGAGGCGTGTTCCGACTAGCGGACCGAGCGCATCGCCTGTGGATCGGTCGGTGCCGATGCAGAGAAATGTAATCTCCCGCGCCGCGTGCCTCCTTCGTACTTCCAAAAAGAACTCGGGGAGATCGCCGCCGGTCAGCTTTTTTCGTGCAAAGCCCGTTTCGGGCAGTACCTGCCTTTCATCCATGAGCATTTCATCCCCTCTCTTTCAACCGAATTAACCTGATTGTACCGCAAATCCCCCGGATCTAGCAAAAAGGGTGTGCCCGCGGGCCAAGCGTGGTACAATAACCGGGATATGAAACGAGAAAGGATGTTGATGATCCATGGACTTAACTCAAAAAAGCCAGGAAAACGTGGAATATATGATCGAGGCGATCAAAACGAAGCTGAAAATGGCGACCGGAGCCGCCATGAACGCTTCCGCATTTAACACGGACCAATATGAAGACATTTTGGACATTTATGATTTAGTGATGAGCAAAGAACGGCTCAGCATTTCCGAGGTGGAGGCGGTCGCTCAGGAATTGGGCAATTTGCGCAAGAAGTAACCTGCCTCTGTTCCTCGTTCTTCTTCGCCCGCATTCGTTTAAGGCATGTCGACGATCAAAAGCTCCGCCATACCTTCCCCCGTCTTCCGGAGGACCAGATCGTCCGGGCAGCGAATTCTTGCCGCATCGCCGGGCCCCAGCGAAAACCGCTGGTTTTCGCACGACAGCTCGACATGCCCCTCGACGACAAACAGATGCTGTCTTCGATGGGATGTACGGATCAAGTGCTCCTCCTGATCCGTCAGCACGGGGGCAAACAGATTTACATCCTGATGAATGCGCAGGAAGTCCCCGTCTCTTTTCCCGCTGATGACCGGCATCCAATTCCCGATCCGCTTCTCCCTTGGAATTCGGCGGGAGCTCTCGGCGGGAGGAAGACCTTGGCCCTCCGGGAGAAACCACATTTGAAGGTAACGCGCCGGCTCGACCGGGGAAGGGTTGGCTTCCGCGTGGATGATCCCCGTACCCGAGCTGAGCACCTGGAACGAGCCTTCCTCTAAAGGCTCCAGCCCCGCGGACCCGGCGGAACTTTTCAAGGAACCGGATATTACATAGGTGACGATTTCCAGATCATGATGGGGATGGGCCTCCAGTTCTTTACCGGGAGCGAGCGTATGGTCGTTCAACACCAGAAGGCAGCCGAAATGGGCGTTCCCGGGGTCATTGTAATCTGCGAAGGAAAAGCTGAATTCGCTCTGGACAGGACCGGCATGGGCCGTATGCCTCTCTTCCGAAGTGACTATTTTAATCATCTTAATCCTCCTCGCCTATAACACCATACTGGATTTGCTACATTTTTACCCCTATGCCCCATCGGCTAATCAATAAGCGCGACCCTTCGGTCCGTCATACATCGCCAAGCCGGAAAACCGTTTGTGTCGTCCCTACCTTCATGCCTTCGTCATTGCGGATTTCCGTCGAAAACGCCGTTCTCAGTCGTTCCACGGTATCCTTGTTGTCGTAGCCTAACTGCTCCAGAATCGTCAGTGCGATCAAGCCCCACTCCTCTTCGGACCCATCCATGATTTTGAAGGCGACGCCCAGCCGCTCTTTTCGCAGACCAAAAGCGTAAACGCCCTTAAAGCCTCCTTTGGCGACCAGATTGGGATCTTGAAGCAGCAGCGTATCGATCCGTCCGGTACCGCTGACCATCTCCGGATGGCGGTTCATCGCCTTCCCGACCGTAGCCGCCGCCGCGGCTGTCGCGCGATCGTCAATGCGGTCGGGACAAGCGAGTTTCAAATAAGCGTTAGCGAGCGCGGACAGCGGAAGATGGAAGACGGGCAGACCGCATCCGTCGACGGCACGGCGTATGCTCGGCAACGGCAGGCCGGCGAGGGAGGCCAGCGTCTCCCAGATTTCCCGCTGCACGGGATGATCGGGATCGCTGTAGCTATCCAGCGGATACCCGCGCATTTTGCTGTAGGCCATGAGGCCCAGGTGCTTTCCCGAGCAATTGTGATACAGACGCCGGCGCTCCCCTCCGCTGCGCAGCAGCCGCTTCTTTGCGGCGGCATCCAGCGGAAGACTTGGCGCGCAAAACAGTGCGTTTTCATCGAGACCGGTTTTTCGGAGGAGGCTCTCCAATGTCTCGATGTGCATTTGCTCGCCGCGATGCGATGCCGTCATAATCGCAATTTCGTCGTAACTTAAACCGAATTCCTCCGCAATCCCTGCGCGAATTCCCGGAATCGCCTGGAACGGTTTGGCCGCCGACCGGGTAAATACGCCAAAATCGGGGTCCCCTACCGCTTTGATGACCCTGCCCTTCTCATCCACAATGCATATATGACCGCGGTGGGTGCATTCCAGCATCCCCCCGCGGGATTCTTCCACCAATATATTTTCCATGGCCATCTTCCTTTCGCACATCAAACTTCCATCCCTCCAGTATAGTACAGCAGGCCTCGGTTCGCCATTCATGAATACCGAAGAAAACGTGACCGCGGCAAAGCATCCGGTTGTTTCACCTCGTCCCGGATCGTTTATATACGAAGTAAGAAAAGCACCTGAAGTCACCATTTCAATCCGCTTTTTCATCCAATGACGAATATCCATATAAAGGAGCGATGCAAAATGAATAAAGCCGAGACGGAATACCCAGTACAAAGCGGTGGCACCTTTACGAAGGGGCTCGTGATCGGAGCGCTGCTCGGTGCGGCCGCAGCCCTGCTGTATGCGCCGAAGCCGGGACGCGAACTGCGCAGCGACTTGTCGGACAAGCTTTCCACCGCGACGGACAAGTCCAAGGAGATGGCGGCGGTTGCCTGCGAAAAAGGTTCCGAGCTCGCCAAAACCGTTGTCTCGAAAACAACCGATCTTGCCAAAACGGTCGGCACCAGCGCCAGCAACATCGTGTCCAGCGTAAAAGAAGCATCCGCGGATGTGTCGGAGGACATTAAGCAAGAAGTTCAAACCGTCGGCAAAGAGGCGGAAAAAAGCTCGGAGGACGTAAAACAGGAGGTTAACCAGGCTTCGAGTGAAGCGAAACGCGAGTTTGGTTCTTCCGTGAACTGATCTATGTAAACGGGGCTGTCCCCTGAACATCGCCAGCTCGGGCAGCTGGCGATTTCTGTTTGTGAGCCTAAATTCATCGTCGCAAGGAGGAAGGCCGATGGCACGCTTAAATCCGTACGGCACCAAAGACACCAAAGACCATCCCTTTGAACTCAGGCATGAAGTAAAACGGTTGAACGGCAAACTGGACAGCATTGCGGATATGCTGGAGAAAGCCGACTTTAAAGATATTTTGGAAAACTATACGAATCCGAAAAAACGGGTGCTAACCAACTTTGTGGCCGGCCTCTCCCGCGGGCTGGGACTCAGTGTGGGGACCTTCGTCATCCTCGGTCTGCTGGGCTGGCTTCTCAGTTTGTTCGTGGATTTGCCGATGGTTGGCGATTATATCAAAAGCCTGCAAGATTACATTCAATCCAAGCCGTAAGGATACAATAACTTTGCATTTTGATGACTATAGCATGGCAAAGGAGGGTTCCCCCATGGGATTCAAATCAGCGGAGGAAGAACAACAGGAGTACGTGGAGAAACAGATTCGGGAGGCTCGTGAAGGCGAATACTCCGGGCATAAGGATATCGTTTCGGCCGAGAACGGCTCGATGGTCAATGACATGGAGGACTTAAAACAGCTTGGCGAAGATATGGATGAGATGAAGACGAACAGCGAGGATCATGAAGAGGGATTAATGAACGATCCCGAGCAATAAACCTTCCGGCACGGACGTCGAATCGGAAGTGCGCACAAAGGTTGCCCTTATCCGCAGGGCAACCTTGTTTTTGATCGTGATGTTCACAGATTTGAATTTTCCTCTTCCACTTCCAGCAAATCCCCGGTCCACCCCTTTGCCCGAATCCAGATGTAGAATCCCGCTGTGGTAAGCAACGTGATTCCGCAGATCAGCGCAAAGCCGAACAGGCCCTGTTTGACCCAGGGAAGAAAATCGAAATTCATCCCCCAGATCGCCCCGATCACCGTGGCCGGGGTGAATACCGCGGTCATGATCGTCAAGGTTTTCATAATGTCATTGCCCCGAAATCCCGAAACCGCGTCATCAATGGAAATCAAGGTGTCGATTTCTTTCTCGTAGTGTTTGACGAGGCCGCTCATTCGCTCGGCGCGATATAAAAAACGCCGGAACGGGATGCTGTCCTCCATTTGCTCCAAATAAGCTTCGCGCGCAGCCGTCACCAGTTCCAAAAAAGGAATGAACAAATTGGACCAATGCAGAAGTTCGAAGCGGGCGCTCAAAATCCGGTCCATCAAATACTTCCGGTTGCGCTTCTTCATCAGCTCCTCAACCTTCCGCAAATTCCGTTCAAAGCGGTCCATCCCCACCCGAAAGTAATGAAGAATCACCCTGGTAAGGACGAATAACCCGTCGACCGGCCGCGGGCAATCAAGCAGCATGATCTCATTGTCTTTTTGATTCATCACCCGAGTGGTATTGGCATCAAAATTGATGGTGACAAGCACGTCGGCGCTCACAAAAAAATGAGCCAGCAGGCAATCGGCCTGCGTATCCTTGATCTCTTCCTGCACCGAATAAAACAGGGAGCCATATAGAATGGGCTCCCTGCCGTCCGGAAATCTTACGGATAGTTGGTTGGATTCCATCTTGGGAAGCGCATCCAGCCATTCCCGAGTCAAAGGGTAATTCTGCCGGAGACGCCTGACCTTCGGGCTATCCCATTCGTCCTCCTTCACTTCGAGGTCGATCCATGACCAGCCTTGTCCGCTCCGCTTCACCCTCAGTTGATTCTCCACTTCCATGGCTGTACTCCTTTACTCGATGCCGTCACAACGTGTTCGAGTTGGACATAATCTGCTTCAGCTTCTCCGTCGCCCGCTTTTGAATCCGGGATACGCTCATTTGGGATACGCCCAGCTTCTGGGCGATCGCGCGCTGGGATTGCCCCTCTTGAAAGGCCAATAACAGCACCTGCTGTTCCTGCTCCTTCAGCTGGCTGAGCGCTTGTTGCAAATCCATCCGCTTTTCGACGGTATCGTAATCGTCCGCATCCGAGCTGATCAGCTCGCCGAGCGTTGCCGCGCTTTCCTCCTGAGATAACGGCGAATCCAGCGACACATAGTGATAGCATTCCCGGCCGGCCAATACTTCCACCGTCTCCTCCACGGATAACTCCAGATAGTCGGCGATCTCTTTTACGTCAGGAGACCGCTCCAACTTCACGGTCAGTTCATCGATCGCCTGCTGGACGAGGGCTCCCTTCTCCTTGATTCTTCGCGGCACTTGAATATACCAGGACTTGTCCCGCAAAAAATTCTTCATGTGACCGATCATGCTCTTCATCGCGTAAGGCTCAAAAGGAATTCCCATTTCGATATCGTACTGCTGCAGCAGACGGATCAACGCCATTTGCCCCACTTGGTAAAGATCTTCATAGAGATCGGGACGGTTGCGCGCGATTTTTCCCGCCGCCATTTTAACCATCGGCTCATATTTCTGAATCAGGACGGTGGCGATGTCATTGTCCTTGGTTTGTTGATATTCCCAGATCATACTGGTGGATTCGTTTAAAGACTCGGGGGGAGTCAATTTATCCGTCATACCTTCTCCTCGCTCTTCATTAAGCGGCGAGTCATGACTACCTTTGTTCCCTTTCCGGCTTCATTCATTACGCTAACGTCATCCATTAACGCCTGCATGAGATAGAAGCCGAGACCGCCGATTTGGGCTTCATTCAAATTTTTATCGTGCAGCGTCGACCGTTCACCCCACGAATCAAAGCTCTCCCCTTCGTCTCTGACCGTAATGGACAATGCATCACCGATGATTTCGAAAGTAACCTCCATCATGCCGTTCGTATCCTTGTAAGCATACAAGACCGAATTGTTGCACGCTTCGGATACGGCCACCTTCATGTCTTCGATTTCTTCGTACGAGAAACCCATTTTTGAAGCTATTCCATACAGGTTTAACCTGACTATATCCACAAACTCCGCAGTCGCCGGCAAACTGATTACAACTTTTTGAACCTCGTCTATCATGATACTCTATCCTTTCCTATTGGGAGTTCTCCTGGGCGGCAAAAAACTTCGCGATTCCGGTCATATCGAACAGCTTTTGAATTTGGTCCGGCACTTCCTTCACCAAAAAGCCGGCTTCCATTCCATGCCTGGTCTTTAAGATCGACAGCAGAATTCCTATGCCGGTACTGTCGATATATTTGAGTTCTTTCAAGTTGATGACCAGGTCTTGTTTGTCGTTGAGAGCAAGGGGCTCCATCACCTGGCGAAAATCCGGAGCAACGGAAAGATCAAGCTCACCGCGCAGATAGACGGTGCATGTCCCGTTTTCCACTTGCGACGTAACGGTAAACTTCTCATTTTTATTTGTATTCATAGACACTCTCTCCTGAATTGTGGTTTCTTTATAAATAACCCGGACCAAGGCCGGATGAATCAGTGGACCGAAGTTTCAGTCATGTAATTCTTGCTGTATTTGGATAAAACCGTCTTTACTGAAGCCAGTTTGAGCGGCTTGCTGATGTAATCGTCCATTCCGGCCTGTTGGCATTTGGATCGGATGCCGTCCATCACGTTGGCCGTCATCGCGATGATTTTCGGTTCCTTGCCGGGGATCTGCTGCTCCCGAATTTTACGGGTAGCCTCCAGACCGTCCATCTGCGGCATCTGCAAATCCATGAATATAAAATCATAGTTTCGGTTAGCCGCCATTTTCACGGCTTGAAGACCGTCCTCAGCCACCTCCGGCTCATAACCGAGCTTCTGCAGCATATTGACCATCAACCGCTGGTTAATCGGATGGTCGTCCACAATCAGCATGCGCTCCTTGGACTCCGCTTCGCCCGGAAATACCGATTCTTGGGCGGCGCAAGCCAATTCCGCGCTTTCATCCACATATTCGCTCGCACGGACCGTAAAGACAAACGTAGCTCCTTTTTCCTCCAGGGTCTCCACCCGGATCGAGCCGCCCATCATCTGCACCAGCGTTTGGCAAATCGCCAGTCCCAAGCCGGTTCCTCCGTATTTGCGGGTCATGGAAGAATCCAGTTGGGAGAACGGCTTGAACAGGCGGTCCACTTTATCGGGAGCAATCCCGATCCCCGTGTCCTTCACGGTAAACTCCAGCAAATGCTTGTCCCTGTCTTTTTCTTTACAGTTGACCATCAGATAGATTCCGCCCTGTTCCGTAAACTTCATGGCATTGGCAACCAGGTTGATCAGCACTTGGCGGAGGCGGCCCATGTCGCCGTACAGAACCGGCGGAATCCGGTCGTCGACGAAGGAAACCAGCTCCAGCCCTTTCCGGGCGGCATCCACCGAAAAGAGGCCGATCACCTCCTGAATCGTCGATCTGAGCTCAAACGGGCTTTCCTCCAGCTCCATTTTGCCGGATTCCATTTTCGTAAAATCAAGAATATCATTGATAATCGTGACAAGCGTATCCGCGCTGCCCCGAATAATTTCGGCGTATTCCTTCTGGTCCTCCTTCAGTTCGGTTTCCAGCAGCAAATCGATCATGCCGATAACCCCGTTCATCGGAGTCCTGATTTCATGACTCATCATGGCCAGAAACTCCGTTTTGGCTTTCGCCGCAATTTCCGCAGCCTCTTTGGCCTTGACCAACTCCTCATTGGTCCGCTCCAATTCCAGCGTTTTTTGCTGCAAAAGCATACTTTGGGTTTTCAGCCGCTGATTCGTCAGGTACATGTCCACAAATCCCTCAATCTTCGATTTCAGAATTTGCGGGATAAAAGGTTTCACCATGTAGTCGATCGCTCCGGCGGAGTACCCCGCGAACAAGTGCTCCGCCTCCTTGCTGTTGGCAGAGATGAAAATGATCGGAATATCCTTCGTCTTATCCCGGGCCTTTATCAGCTTAGCGGTCTCGATCCCGTCCAGTCCGGGCATTTGCACATCGAGCACAATAACCGCGAAGTCCTCTTTCAATAAATACCTCAGGGCTTCTTCGCCGGAAGTCGCTTTGACCAAATTATATTGTTCACTTTCCAGGACCGCTTCCAAGGCCATCAGGTTCTCGGGGCGGTCATCTACCAGCAAGATATGAATCGGCTTTTCAACCCCCATGGAATCCTCCTGCATCCTTCATTTAATCTTCCGATACATTTTCTCCACCCGGTCCAGCGGTTCATAACAATCATCGTACTCCGTAAAATGAATCGATTCCTTCGCTCCCAGCACCAGGACGCCGAAGTGGCTCAAGCTTTGATGGAACAAGGAATGGACCCGGTTTCTCAGCGTTTCGTCAAAATAAATCATCACATTCCGGCAAAAGATAACATTGAACTCGTTAAAGGACTGATCCGTGGCCAAGTTGTGCTCGGCAAAAATCATGTTCTTGCGCAGAAAGGGCTGAAATATGACGGAATTGTATCTCGCCGTATAGTACTCGGAAAAAGAACGGGTGCCCCCCGCATCCTGATAATTTTTCGTATACAGCTTCATTTTCTCAATTCCGAACACGCCCTCTTTGGCTACCTGTAACGAGCGGCCGTTCATGTCGGTGGCGTAAATCCTCGCCTTATCGTATAGACCTTCCTCATGGAGAAGAATGGCCATCGAATAAACCTCTTCCCCCGTCGAACACCCCGCGTGCCATACCCGGATATACGGATAAGTTCTCAGCAGGGGAACGACCTTTTCGCGAAAAGCGCGAAACAGGGACGGGTCCCGAAACATCTCCGTGACGGGAATGGACAGGCTGTAGACCAGGCGTTCGAAACACTCCCGGTCATGCAGCACTTTTTCCTGCAAAGCGGAAATGGTCGTCACACGCTCCGCGTGGACTTGGTGCCATATCCTCCTTCTAAGCGAAGGAAGCGCGTAATTGCGGAAATCGTATCCGTACAGCCGATGGACCCCTTCCAGGAGCAGTTCGATTTCCAATTGCTCCCGCTCGTCCGGCGAGGTCCAGCCGCACGTATCGTTATCCGGATATTCCGAAAAATCACTGGGTGTCATAGGTTCAACTCCGATTACAAAAGAACTGGGCATCCCTCCCTGAACGGGAAAAGATCCGCTTACCGTATATTTAACCTTTCCTCAAGGTTACGAATACAACCATACCCGCATTAGCGAAAGCAATTGATCCGTCTGAATCGGTTTTTTCACATAATCCGAAGCGCCCGCCTCGATGCATTTCCCCCGATCGTCCTTCATCGCTTTGGCCGTAAGCGCGATGATCGGCAGTTTGGCGAACTGCGGCATCTTCCGAATTTCGCGCATCGCCTCATAACCGTCCATTTCCGGCATCATCATGTCCATCAATACCAGATCGAAATCCCTCTGCTCTTGAAGGGTCTCGATCGCTTCCCGGCCATTCTCGGCATAAACCACATTCATGCGGTAACCTTCGAGAACGCTGGACAGGGCGAACACGTTGCGCACATCATCGTCGACAAGCAGAATCTTTTTGCCTTCGAACAATTCTTCCTTGTTGTGAAGCTTCTGCAAAATCCGGCGCTTGTCCTCCGGCAGCTCCGCTTCGACGCGATGGAGAAACAGCGTGGTTTCATCCAACAGGCGTTCGGGCGATTTCACATCTTTGATGATGATCGACTCGGCATATTTGCGGAGCCGCAGTTCTTCCTGCTTGTTCAGGTCTTTGCCGGTGTAGATGATGATCGGCAAATCGTTCAATTCCTCATCGTCGCGAATTTGGTCCAGCAGATCGAAGCCCGTGATATCGCTCAGCATCAAATCCAGCACCATGCAGTCGTAATGCTGCTCGCGAAGCTCCCGCAAGGCCTCTCCACCGGTGGAAACCGCCGTGATCATGACATCGTCATGGCCGATGAGCTCGATGATCGAATGTCGCTGCACATCGTCGTCCTCGACGATCAGCAGATGTTTGAGACTCTTTTCGGTAAAAGATTCGATATGCGAGAAGGCCCGCTCCAGATGCTCGCGCGAGGACGGTTTGCGCAGGTAAGCGATCGCCCCCATCATAAGCCCCTGCTTCGCATCGTCAACGACCGAAATGACATGCACCGGAATATGCCGGGTTTCGGCGTGGCTCTTCAATTCGTTCAGGATGGACCAGCCGTCCATCACCGGCAGTTGGATATCGAGGATAATGGCATCCGGCAAATACTCCCTCGCCATTTGCAGTCCGACATCCCCTTGGACGGCAATCAGGGTTTTATAACCGTGGCTCCGGGACATATCGAGCAGAATCTTGGCGAATTGAATATCGTCCTCAATGATGAGCATGATTTTGTCGCCGCTGGCGAGCAATTCACGGTCGTCCTCGACCGGTTCCGCCGCGGCCGCCGTCTGCTCAACCGGACGGACGTAAGTGCTCTGGCTGTAGTAAGGGGCGACGACGGCATTCGAAACGGCCGCTTCCTGCTCGGCCACAAACAGCCGGTTCGGCGCCTCCTTCGGCAGATACAATGTAAAGGTGCTGCCTTCGCCCTCTGCGGACCGCACCGTGATCAGGCCGCCCAACAGCTTCGACAGCCCCTGGCTGATCGACAGGCCGAGGCCGGTACCGCCGTACTTTCGGCTGGTCGTACCGTCCACTTGCTGGAACGCTTCGAATATAATCTCCATCTTGTCTGCCGGAATACCGATCCCCGTATCCGTCACCGCCATTTCCAGATACTGACGGGAAGGATCCAGACCCTCCGGCAAGTTTTCCGGCTCCGCGGTACCGATACGGAGCGAAATTTCCCCTTGGCTCGTAAACTTGAAAGCGTTGGACATCAGATTCCGCAGGATCTGCTTGATCCGGTGCCCGTCCGTATGAATTTCGGCCGGAACGGAAGCATCCGCCTCGATGTTCAGCACGATTCCGCTCTTCTGCGCGACCGGACCAAAGTTTTGTTCCACGAAGCGCGTCAAGTCGTCGAGTCGGACCGATTCCCGGTTGATCTCCATCTTGCCGGCGTCCACTTTCGACAAATCGAGGATCTCATCGATCATTTTGAGCAGATCCGCGCCGGACATATGAATCGTATGCGCGTACTCGATCTGCTTCTCGGTCAGGTTGCGCTCCTTATTTTCATATAAGAGCTGGGACAGAATCAGCAGGCTGTTTAACGGGGTCCGCAGCTCGTGGGACATATTGGCCAGGAACTCCGACTTGTACTTGCTGGTTTGCGCCAGCTGAGCCGCATGACGCTCCAATTCCAGCTTCGTCTGTTCGATTTCGTCGTTCTTCTCCTTGACCTCCTGCACTTGTTCCTCCAAGGCCCGGGTCTTGGCTATCAACTCGGTGTTGAAGTGCTCCAGTTCTTCCTGCTGCCGCTGCAGCAGTTCTTCGGAACGCTTCAGCGCCTGCGTCTGCTTCTCCATACTTTCGTTGGATCTGCGCAGTTCCTCCTGCTGGGTCTGCAGCTCTTCCGATTGAACCTGAAGCTCCTCCGTCAAGGCTTGAGACTCCCGAAGCAGTTCTTCGACCCGCAGGCGGCGGTTGATATTGTTCAGAATGATCCCCAGGTTGGAGGCCAACCCGGACATCAACTGCTCCTGAACCGGGGAAAACGGCTCGAAGGAGGCGAACTCGACAACCCCCATCAATTCGTCTTCAAACATGACGGGATGGATATAAATGTGGTTCGGCTGCGACTCGCCCAACGCGGAACGGACGGAAACATAACCGTCCGGCGTCTCCTGCAGCGAAATCGGCTTCCTGTCGAGCGCCGCTTGTCCAATCAGCCCTTCTCCAACCCGGAAGGCCTCGGGAGTATTCAAGTCCCGACCGCCGGCATAGGTTCCGGCCAAGTAGAGCTGATCGGGGTTCTTATCCTCGTAACGGATATACATCGCTCCGTAACGGGCGCCGACCACCGGCGTAAACTCGCTGATGAACATTTGTGCGATCTGCTCCAATGAATTGATGCCATGCAGCAGATCCGTAATCCGGGCAAGGTTCGAATTGACCCAGGATTGGTCCTTCTGCAACTGAAGGAACTTTTCCTCCGCCTGCTGCTTCTCCTGCAAATCTTCCGACATCTCCTGAAAAATTCGGGCGACTTCCCCGATTTCGTCCTTAGTGGGAATAGCCACTTGTTGAATGGCGTCCAATTCTCCCTTGCCGAAATGGTACATCATTTGATTGACCGCATTTAAACCGCGGGCAATGCTCGGTAGAATCCATAGGACGATCCCGAGCCCTACCAGAAGCCCAACCGCCATCGTGGAAATGGTCAGCCGGATCGAACGTTCGTATTCCGCCTGCGTTTCCTTGATGGCCTCTTGAATTTGCGCGTTGTAGTAATCACGATACTCGTTCAAGGTGTTCAGCAAATGATCCTGAACCTCTTGGCCGGTGGACAACCGGTAATTATTCGCCGCCTCGTAATCTCCGCGATTCAGCAGGGCCAGCACATGGTTTTTATAGTCCTCGAAGGCGTCCAAGGCATTGTCGATCGTTCCAATGACCTGCTGCTCATCGGCGGATCGGGCTTTCAATTTGACCTGTTCATAGTAATCGGCCGCTTTTTGAGTCTTGGTTTCCAATTTTTTCTGCTCAACAGCCGTATAGTCCTTATCTTGCCTTTGCAGCATATTCGTTAAAATGCGCGCGATATCGTTGTATTCGCCCCGCATCCCCGATGTGTTCTGTATCACGAAATATTTGTCGCTATAAATGTTGTCCAATTCATCATTCATATACCTTAAACGGTCATAACCGGTGAACGTCAAAATCAGCATGATGATTAAGAGCGAACTGAAGCCGATGACCAGCTTGCTGCGGATTTTCATGCCTTGCCTTCTCCTCCTTTTAATGTGATCCACACCAGGCACTTGTCATCTTCCCGGTCCTGGGGGGGATCTTCATGAAACAGCAGTCTCTCCATCTCTTCCTTATTAAAGTCGTGCGAGACCCGCACTTGGCGCTCCAGCCAATCCAATTGCTCCTCCTGCGTACCGTCCACGCATTCGATCAACCCGTCGGTATAAAGCACCACATGGCCTTCACCCTCATAAAAAACCGTCTGCGGCGCCGCCTCGATTTTGTCGAACAGCCCTACCGGCGGACAAACCGCATTCAGCTTGGCGACTTCCTTGCCTTCTTGATAGAACAAGGCCGGAGGATGCCCCGCGTTCACATAATCGATCTTCTTATGCTTCGTATCGACCACGAGGTAGATCGCCGTGAAATAGTACTGTACAAGCTGGCTGTCTATATAGAGCATATTGAATCTGCGGTTCAGTTCCTGAATGACTTTTTCGGGTTCGACATAGGTGCTGACGGTGTCCTTTAGGACCGAGGCGATAAACATGCAGAACAGCGACGAGGATATACCGTGGCCCATCATATCCAGCAAAATGATCCCGTATCTCCCGTCTCCGAGCGGATACCAGGAATACAGATCACCTGCCAGTTCAAAGGAAGGTTTGTAGAGCGCGTCGATCTCAAAGTGAGGATCCCGGATAGGCGAGCTTAATACGGCATTTTGAATCAATGCCGCCAGCTTCAGTTCCTCCTGAATCCGCTGGTCCCGCTCCTTGTGCCAGTCCTTCTCGTGCTTCAATCGTAAAGCCAGACGGATTCGGGCCATCAATTCCACCTTGTTGATCGGTTTGGTAACGTAATCGACGGCTCCGGCATCAAGGGCTTCAGCGAGCTTCTTGGAATCACCGACCGCCGTGACCATAATGATCGGAATGTCCTTGAGGTTCTCGTACTGCTGCAGTAGCCGGCAGGCTTCGATGCCGTCCATCTCGGGCATCATCATATCCAGCAAAATCAGATCGATATCGGAATAGCCACTCCCCATCGGAGCGCCGGGTGTCTCAATCCCCAGCCTTTGAAACATTTCCAGGGCCGAAGAAACGGCCACCGTGTCTCTATAATCTTCTTTCTTCAAAATCTCTCTTATAATAATGATATTTGTCGGATTATCGTCCACGATTAAAATTCTCATAAATCTCTCCTTAGCCATCTGAAAAGATCTAAATCTGTTCTCAGAATATCATGTTTCCACGGGGAATTGTCATAATATGACAAAATTCTACCTACATAGACAAGATTTGCACAAAACTCCAAAAACATAGATAAGGAATGGGGACTACCCGCCCATTCCTTATCTATAAGTTTGGAAACCTGAAATATTTAACTCAGGCCGTTCTCTTCGCGATGACCAACACTCTGCCCAGATCCAGTTCCTTCTCGTAAAATCTCGCTTCCGATTCGGTAAATCCCAGAGAGATGATTTTGGCGCGGAGCTCGTCGCCGCGCGACCGGAACAGATTGGCGATCGCGGTAAACACGCCCTCTTCCTTCAGTCCGATGTGGCCGGCATCGGCCGCCTCGGCGATCCGATCGCTCCGATCCTGGTCATGGGCCAGCACATAAATATGTTCAGCTGCATATCCGGCGGAGTGAAGTTCTTGAACCGTCTCTACAGCCTGTACACCATTCTCTACGATTTTGGCATAAGCTTTGTTGTCGATCGTGCTCATGATACCCGCTCCCTTCCAAGCAGTCTATTCAATACATTCCAAAAATCTAGGTTTAATTACCCTGTTAGCTCTTAAATGAAACAGCTTGAAGCCAAGATTTTACGATACGGTATCGTCAAATAAATCCGCCCCGGTGATTTTGCCGGTGTCCGCATCCTTATAAAGTTTCAAAGCGGCGTGTCCCCGGATGTAGACGTCCCCGTCCTCGGCCACAAAGTCCGGCTTGCCGAGATAACGCTCCAACCAAGGCTTTTGCAAAGGTATGACCTTGCCGTTCAATGTGATGTTTTTTGGAGACGGCCCCGTGTGTACGTAGTAAACAAGATCTTCGTAGAGACCTATCGCCAAGTTGCCGTAATGAAGTTCCGTAAACCCCGTAAAATCATCTTCCTCGATTCGTTCCGGTTCCCCTTTTTTCGACAAAATCAGCTGAACATCATCGGATAAAGAGACACCGCCCATCGAATCGAAGTGTTCAAGCCGCTCCGCGGTCATCGTTCCCCGCGCAAGGGAAGAAAGCGGAGCTTGCAGCAGGGCCAATTCAGCGACAGGCTCCGCGGGGGGCGGCCCCATGGCAGACGACGCCGAAAAACCGGCAAAGGGAGAAAGTAGTCCGACCAGCAGCAACAGCGCGTTCAACATGTTCCTCACCCTTTCTGATTGTTTCCGTTGTCCGGCATAGGGCCCTATCCGCAAACCTGTTCAGCTATCCCTTAAAAGATAACCTATGTACCGCCCGGAATCAGGAACGGTATTTCTGCCACAACCCTGCGGCCACATCCACCCATTTCATCCAGCCCGGCGATTTGTGCGCGTCTTTCGGGTGCGGCGCCTGATACGCCGGATCATAGTTCTGCACTTCGGCCGGCGTCTGAGCTACCACCTTGTTTGAAGAAACATTGGCAGCCTTGGACCGTTTGGGCTGGCTTTTAATTCGATCGATAAACGCCGTGGAGACCTGCTTCGCGGCCAGGGTAACCTCGTTCAATACTTCACCCACGTTTTTCACCGATTCGAGCACCGGATCGATCTGCTCCATCTTATGCTGCAAATCCCCGGTCAAATCGTTGGCATGCCGCACCACATGCTTTACTTCATAACTAAGCTCGTCAATTGTCTTTTGAACTTCCTGCAAGGTTTGCGTCGTTTTGTCGAGCGATTTCTCCGCCGCTTTCAACGTTTTGATCAAAAAGATGACAAGTACCGTAAATGCTACGGCAATCAGCGCAACGCTCAGTTCCCAAATCATACCGTTCCCTCTCTTTCTGTAAGGATGCTTCGATACACCATAGTTACCCTAAGCCCTTAGTCCCGAAACAAAGCGTCAAACAGCCAAAAACTGCCTGTTTACGGGCTTGTTTCAGACCAAAATCCCCGGGTTAATGAAAGCTACAAGCAACCGGTTCTCCCGGATGACCCTCCTAGAGGGAAAGCCGACCGGTTGGCAAAAACTGCTTCCTAAGTACCACTATACAACAATTTATGATGAAAGGAAGATGATTCGCATGCTGAAATGGTCTATGATTTTTTTGGTCATTGCCTTGATTGCCGGAATATTCGGATTCTTTAATATCGTCGCGGCAGCGGCCTCCATCGCCAAAGTGCTATTCTTCATTTTTCTTGTCTTATTTGTGATTTCTCTGTTTGCAGGAAGAAGCCGTTCTTTGTAGAGAAAACGATTTAAGGCTCCTTCCCTGTCAAAATTAGAAAAAGCGCGAGATGCCAAGGTTGAGACCTTGCTCTCGCGCTTTTTCTAATTTTGTCTTACAGCCATGTTTCCAAAT
Organism: Paenibacillus faecis; assembly: GCF_008084145.1. Classification (GTDB taxonomy): domain Bacteria; phylum Bacillota; class Bacilli; order Paenibacillales; family Paenibacillaceae; genus Fontibacillus; species Fontibacillus faecis. The sequence continues at coordinate 459,471 of NZ_VSDO01000006.1, forward strand.
ATCCGGCCAACTCGATCCAATCCAAAGCAAAGCGCATTTTTAGCGAATGCTCCTGAAAATCGACCGCCTTAATCTTTACTACGTCCGGAAGAGCGGCATCAAGCTGAACGGTGATCGGCTTCAAGCCAAAAGTTCCCGGGGAAAGTTCCAAACGACGTGCCCGCAGAAATTCGGGAGTCAGTGTCAACTGTCCGGCGGAATATTCCATCCGGTATCCGGCACGGAAGCCCGCCTCTAGGCCCCCCCAAGAAACATGGATACGGGCCTCCAGCCGGTCTCCATTCAACTGAAACTCCGCCCCGGTCACGGTTACCGGGAGGTCATTCTTCTCCAGATAATCCGTCAGCGCTTTTTTGGCCAGTTGGTTCAATTCCCGCTCGGATAGCGTCAATTCCGCCCGCCGGGTCTCCGCCATCGCAAAGAGCTTGTCCTTCCATGAAATCTCGGAATACCGCAGGTCCAGTTGATCCGTTGGACGGATATACAAAATCAGACCAATGACGATCGACACGACCGCCAAAAGGATAAACCCGATAAAAAGTCTCCTTTTCCTCATGCTGCCTCCTTTCATTTCCCAAAAATGCCCGGAAATAACTGTAAAAGAATTTAACAAAAAAATGATTCTTAGGTTGCTTGGCTGTTTATATGAACTATTAGAATATATATTTTATACTGTTTAAGGAGGAATAGATTCATGAAAAAAATAGCAGCACTATCCGCTTCCATGCTCCTCACCGCCGCTTTGGCGACGAGCGTGTCGGCAGACCCGGCCACGACGACTACAGAAACGAACGAGGTTCCAACCGTCGTGGGACAAACCGTCGAAGTAACCGGAACTTCTTCTTCGCAGGGGTCCAGCGTAACGGACATCACTTACTTGGATTTGGACGAGCCGATCGTCTCTCCGGATGAACTCATTCTTGCGCCAAAACCGGTTACGCTTACCAAGATTACGTATTTCTATGAAACTCCGGGCGGCAAGGCACTGAGCGCCCTGGCGCCCCAAAAAGTCAGTCCGACGGGCCAAATTGTCAACAACTGGGTTGAAATATATACCTGGCTCGGAAAAGCCTGGATTTATCTCCCGGGCTACACTCCTACCTATTAATTTATAAGAGGATGACGTGAAAGTCATCCTCCTAACGCGAAATCGCTCCGCAGACACGGGATCCCCTGTTCTTGCGGAGCGATTTTTTTCACTGCGATTATGATGACTTAAAGATTATTTCAACACACTCCCGCCATATAAGAAGCGGTGTTTCCAAGATCCATCAAACTTGTCCACACGCACGCCGCCCGATTTGGCCGAATAGGTATGAAGCAATTGACCGTCGCCCAGATAGATGGACACATGCGTAATCCGCTCATTGTTGACGTCCACCCCTTGATAGGCCGATGGGGAGGAGCCGCGATACTCCATAAAGAAGACCAGATCGCCTCGCTTCAGGCTTCCGATATCGTAAACCGCGGTGCCGTTGTCCCGGACCCATTGCCCCTGTTTGCGGGAATCCGCGGGAAGAACGATGTCGAGCGCTTCACGGTACGCTTGGCGCACAAAATCCGAGCAATCAAAGCTCGTTGTCGTGCTGCGGTCCGAACCGAACTCATACGGGGTCCCCAGATACTTTTGCCCCGTCCGGATGACCGATTCGATTCGCTCGCTGATGGATGGAGCCCCCGGAGCGGGAGCAGGGGACGGCGTAGGCACGCTAGGAACCGGCACGGTAGGCGTCGGCCCGGGAACCGTGCCTCCGATTTCCAAGTATTTGTCGGACGTACTCACATAGCCGATTTGCCCGCTTTCGGTAAGTACTTTATAGAAATAATTATTGCTGCGCTCCAGTACCGTAACCGCGCTCCCTTTCCGCAGCATACCGAGCACTCGTCCGGATGCGGACGGCTCGTCCCGGAAATTCACGCCGTATTTGACGACGGCGGAAGCCCCTTGCGGACTTGGCGTCGGCGTTGCAGCCGTTTCCCCAACGCTGATATATTTATCCGACGCACTCACATAGCCGATCGAGCCATCGCCGCTCTGCACCTTATAAAAATAGTCGTTGCTCCGTTCCAACACGGTAACATCCGAACCTTTTTTCAATAATCCGATCACCCGGCCCGAAAGCGAGGGTTTGTCGCGCAAATTCACTCCGTTCTCGATGTGGCCTCGAGTCACAACCGAAGAATTTGCCGCTGATACATCTTGCTGCATGGACGTAAAAGTAGTTAGCATTACAACGCTCATCGCGATTACCGCTATGCTTCGTTTCATAATTTATGCCTCCTGAGGATATTCTTGATGTCTATAGGCGGATTCTGTATCGTTCCTCCTTTCTTTGGACTTGTTCCCATTATAGACCATGTCGAACTTTGTCTGAATCCGTCGATTCACACACATTTCGATGGCGTTGTACTCCTATTAGACTAGCTGGGAGGCAAATAAAAAGGGCCCGATTTCCTATACAGGAAACCGGGCCCGGTCTTTCGCCTTACTGACTCTTCTCTTTTCGCGATTCCGCCGATTTCGGTTCAACGTGGACATGGACATGCATCACATTTTTGATTTTCCGCATCCGCTCCTCCACTAAATCACTGATATGATGCCCTTCAATGACCGACAATTGCGGATTGACTTCGATTACGACGTCAACGAGCACATGATTTCCGTGTACGCGGGCTTTTAAATCCTTAATGCCCTCCACTCCCGGAATCCGGGCGATGGTCCCCCTTAAATCGCTGAGTTCCCGCTCGTCGAACCCGTCCGTAAGACTGTGGGTCGATTCACGGAATATTTCCCATGCCGTTTTGCATATCAAAATCCCTACCGCTACCGCGGCAACGCCGTCCAGCCAGGGGATGCCGAACTGGGCTCCCACAATCCCGACCGCGGCCCCGATGCTCACCAGGGCGTCCGAAAGATTATCCTTGGCCGCCGCCATCAGAGCCTGGTTATTGATCTGCTTGGCCAATTTGCGGTTATACAAATACACGCCGCCCATCGCCACCGCACAGATCAAAGCTACTCCGGCGGACAAAATATCCGGCTCGGCATGCCTCCCCTCAATCAGGCCGCGCACCGCCGTGATAATGACCTGGATGCCCACCATAGCCATAATAAACGACGCAACCAGAGCGGCGATCGTTTCCGCGCGGAAATGGCCGTAAGCATGATCGGAATCCGGCGGCTTCTGCGAAATACGCAGTCCGATCAGCACCGCGACAGAGGCTACGATATCCGTCAAATTATTAAAGCCGTCCGCCAGCAGCGCGCTGGAGGCGAATATGTAACCGCTGATCAGCTTGAATGCCGACAGCAGCAAGTAAGCGGCGATACTGACCCAAGCTCCCCGTTCCCCTTTTCGTATATCTTCGTAAATATCCAAGTTCTCCGCACCTCCAGACCGGAACATCAAGACCTAAGTTATCAAAGTCGTTACATCATCGTAGCAAATGAAATCCGTGTAAGTCCAGAGAAACAGTGTTGCCCCCGGCAAAAGTGGTCAAGGCTCATTATTCCCGTTGTACGCTTATTTAAAAACGTTTAAAATAAGGGCAGCCCCCTTCTATTTTGAGGAGATGATTGTGATGACGGAAAACAAAGAGCCCCGGAAAATCGATCTGGCCGAAGCGATGCGCCAGAAGCTGCAGCAGAAGAAACAGCAGCAGCAAAACGCCAACAAACCGGGGATGATGGGAAATCAGCAGACCAAAACGTTGAAAAGCCAAAACAACAAAAAGCCGAATAATCAGCGCCGTCGGACCGGAGGCTCCTAGAGCCCTTGCCCGGCCGCAAAAACAAGCCGCAGCTGTCGTAAACAGCTGCGGCTTGTTTTGTTGCGTATCCTTCGGTACGGTATTCGGTATTAATTGTGAATTGCGGTCCGGTTGATGTTACGCCTCTTCCGGATACATCGTCTTGCGCAAGTTTTGAATTTCTTCGCTCTCCAGATATTCATCATAAGTCATAACACGGTCAATAATACCGTTAGGCGTGATTTCAATAATCCGGTTGGCGATCGTTTGAATGAACTGATGGTCATGGGAGGTAAACAGAATCGTCCCGTCGAAATCGATCAGCCCGTTGTTCAGTGCCGTAATGGACTCGAGATCCAAGTGGTTGGTCGGTTCGTCGAACAGCAGCACGTTGGCGCCGTTCAGCATCATTTTAGCCAGCATACAGCGAACCTTCTCGCCCCCGGACAACACGCTGGCCTTCTTCAGCGCCTCCTCGCCGGAGAACAGCATCCGGCCAAGGAAACCGCGCAGGAAGGTTTCGTCCTGGTCATTGGAGTACTGACGGAGCCAATCGACCAAATTGAGGTCCACCCCGTCGAAGTATTTCGAGTTGTCTTTCGGGAAATACGCTTGCGATGTCGTTACGCCCCAGCTGTATTCGCCGGCATCGGCTTCCAGCTCGCCCATCACGATTTGGAAGAAAGTCGTCTTGGGCAGCGAATTCGGACCGACGAAAGCGATCTTGTCGCCCTTGTTGACGACGAAGCTCACATTGTCGAGCACCTTCTCGCCTTCCAGGCTCTTGGTCAAACCGTCCACCGTCAGCAGCTGCTTCCCGGCTTCGCGTTCCGCTTTAAAGTGCAGGAACGGATATTTCCGGTTGGACGGACGGATATCGTCGAGCGTAATCTTGTCGAGCTGCTTCTTCCGGGAAGTCGCCTGTTTCGATTTGGAGGCATTGGCGGAAAAGCGTTGGATGAAGGCTTGGAGTTCCTTGATCTTCTCTTCCTTCTTCTTGTTCGCATCCCGCTGCATTTGCAGCGCCAATTGGCTGGACTCATACCAGAAATCATAGTTGCCGACGTACATCTGGATTTTGCCGAAGTCGATATCCGCGATATGCGTACATACCTTGTTCAGGAAGTGGCGGTCGTGGGACACGACGATGACGGTGCCTTCATAGTCCATAAGGAAGTTCTCGAGCCATTGGATCGATTCCAGGTCCAAGTGGTTCGTAGGTTCGTCCAGCAGCAGGTTGTTCGGACGACCGAACAGCGCTTGCGCCAGGAGGACGCGGACCTTCTCGTTGCCGCTGAGCTCCTTCATATTCTTGTCGTGCAGATCGCGCGGAATGCCGAGACCGATCAACAACGCGGCCGCGTCAGGCTCCGCATCCCAGCCGTTCAGCTCCGCGAATTCGCCTTCCAGCTCACCCGCGCGCATCCCGTCCTCTTCGGAGAAATCGGCCTTGGCATAGAGCGCGTCCTTCTCTTTCATAATCGAATAGAGGCGCGCGTGCCCCATAATTACCGTCTCCAGTACAGGGTACTCGTCATACTCGTAATGGTTCTGCTTCAGAACGGCCAGGCGTTCCCCCGGCGTCATGCTGACTTCGCCCTGGTTCGGCTCGATCTCCCCCGCCAAAATTTTCAGAAAGGTCGATTTCCCCGCTCCGTTGGCTCCGATCAACCCGTAACAGTTGCCCGGCGTAAACTTTATATTTACATCTTCGAAAAGTGCCCGTTTTCCATATCGGAGCGTTACACCATTAGTACTGATCATTTAAATAATCCCATCCTTTATCCATTGTCCACTACTGGGTCAATATTATAGCATAGATCCTCCCCGAAGCCCATTCATTGATCGTGAAGAAGCTGAAAAATGAAAAAGAAGCGAATCCCGGAAATCTTCGAATCCGGTGTCACCGGGTTATCCGGTTATCTGGACATCGGGTCACCCGGGACCCTTTAATTTAATCTTCGGACCTGGAAAAACTGGCAGATGAAGGGGTTGGTTTGTAGGAGCCGGTTGTTTTGCGGCGATCTAATGGATTCAAACGGCCGGAGAGGTGATTGTACGAAGGAGTAGAAGTAGAAGCGCGGGCGCACCTTCCATTAGTTTCGACAAAACGGTCGCGGGGCCTGCGATCCACTCTCCCTTGAAGTCGGCAGGTTAGTGGATAAAGGCTTTTTGGGGCGCTATTTTGTCGAATTTGGCAAAATGAGACGAAATAGCGGTGTTTTGGGCCCTTATTTTGAGAAAAAACGGGGCAAAACCTGATTTCGGGGCCTCCGCCAGGGCAATAGGGCCTTTTTTGACCGCTATTTTTCCTCTGGAGCCGAATTGGGCCGAAATAACGGCTTTTTCGGCCGCTATTTCGGCGGAAGCTCCCGCTAAACAGCACCGGCCGGCCACGCTGCACACAGCGGCCCCCCCTGCGGACGACGGCCTCGGCCTGGCCCTTGGCACGGGCCCATATCCGCCCTGCCTACTCTGCCCGGCCGGCGCTTCCGCCGAACTCCGCCACACGCCCGCTTGCTCTGCGCTGACTGGGCTTCCGCCGGGCACCGGCCCTCCCCCGCCTTGCGCTGACCTGCCTGCCCGGGCCTCCGCCGTCACACGCCTCGCCCCCGGCTGCCGAGCTCCGCCGTCGTTCCCGCTCCCCCGCCTGCTCCGCCTGGCCCGGCCTCAAGCCGGGCTCCGCCGTCACGCCTCCGGGAAGCGCAGCGTCTCGCCGTGCAGCAGCACGCGGATCGCCGACTCCGGAATGCCGCGCTTCCGCCGGTCGGCTTCGAGCCGGTCGAGCGCCTCGCGCGCCGTGTCGTCGGCCAGCCGGAACGTGCCGTAATGCATAGGCACCATCAATTTGGCTTTGACGTCCACGAAAGCCTGGAGCGCCTCTTCCGGCGTCGTGTGCTGGCTCGTCATGAACCATTCCGGTTCATACGCGCCGATCGGCAGCAGCGCCACGTCGATGTCGAAGCGCTCGCCGATTTCGGCGAAGCCGCGGAAATAACCGCTGTCTCCGGCAAAATACACCACCTGCCGCTTCACCTCTTCCCGGGGATTCGCCGGTTCCAGCACGAATCCGCCCCAATGGGAGGTGTTCGTATCGAACAAAGTGCGCCGGGTCCAATGCTGGGTCGGCACGAACGAGATTTTGGCGTCCCCGATCCGCAATTGCTCCCACCATTTTAATTCCCGGGTCCGCTGGAAGCCCTTGCGCATCATTTTACGCGCCAATCCGCTGGGCACGATGATCTGCGTCCCGCTTCCGTAAAGCCGGCGGATGGACGACACGTGCATATGGTCGTAATGGGAGTGCGAAATCAAAATCACGTCGATATCCGGAACGTCGTCGATGGGAATCCCCGGTGCCCCGAGCCTCCGCTGAAACCCCATCCGGGAAGCCCAGACCGGATCCGTTACGATATTTAAGCCTTCATATTGGATGAGAAAGGTCGAGTGACCGATCCAGGTGATCGACGTTTCCTCTTTATTGCCCAGCAGATAATCCAGTTGGGGTTCCGAATTCGGGATAATGTAGGAATAATCTTTTTTCTTTCTGCGGCGCTCCTCCCGCCATTGCTTAAATTGCTTTAACGTTTTGTCCGTACTGACATTGTCAAGGTTGTTGTAGCGCGTTCTCGGCATACCGAGACTTCCTCCTTCCATTCCTGTCCATCCGCCGGATGATGTTTTTATTCATTGTAAATCACCCAAGGAAGCAAATCCAAATTTGACGGCCGGTCCGATCGGTCATACCGATTAATCCGAAGGATCTTTATACCTCCAGGCGAATACAAACAAAAACACAAGCGCGAAAACAACGACAAGCCAAGGCGCCACCATGATCATAAAATGTTCCATCCGCAAACCCTCATCCTTTCTTCGGCGAATGGCCTCGCACATATTTAGCGTCGAACAGGAACAGCCGCATCAGCAAGATAAGCGAAGGGACCAAGACGAGCAGCCCGGCGACGAAAGCGGTAATCAGCGCTACCGCCATCGTTTCGTTCGTGATGGCTTCATAGATGCTGACCTGTTTATACAAAATGTACGGCAGATGAGACCGGCCATAGCCGTACCAGGCAAAGCCGAACTGGAAAATAACCAGCAAAAACGACCAGCCGAGGTGACGCCTTTTCCAAACAAAGTAAACCGCCAGCAGGAAACAAATCAGCGAGGCGATAAACATCCACGCCATCTTCAGCATATTCGCGAAATGCTCGGGATTTTGCAGGTTAATCTGAAAAAAGGCAAACACACAGGCCAGAATCGTCGGCCCGCTCCACATCAGCGCATAACCCCGCAGCACCTCAAAGGCGCCGGAGTCGCCGGCCCGGTCGGCGTAAAAGGCCAAAAACATGGCCGAAATATATAGCACCGATACCAGGGCCAGCAAGATGACCGACCAGGTATACGGATTACTGAGAAACCGGCCCCAATCCAACACGACGCGTCCCGCTCTTTCCTGGATAATCCCGCCTTCGGAAATCGCCAGTACGGTCGACAGAGCCGCCGGAATCAACAGGCCCGTCGCCCCGTAGATGGCCATGTAGAGCTTGTTGTTCTCTTTGCTGCTGCCATAGGTATTGTAGGCGTAATAAGCCCCCCGCAGCGCCAGGAGAACCGTGGCCAGACTGCCGGGAACCAGCAGCGCCGTCCCGTAGTAATAGGCGGAATCAGGAAAGAAACCGACCAGACCCACCACGAAGAAGATGAGAAACACATTCGTCACTTCCCAGACCGGGGAGAGATAGCGCTGGATGATGTTGTGCACTTTATTTTTATGACCGGTAATCACGCTGTAATAGCTGAAAAAGCCCGCTCCGAAATCCACCGAAGCCACGATCAGGTACCCGAACAAAAACGTCCAAAGCACCGTAATGCCGACCATCTCATAACTCACTTCCCATCCCCTCCCGCTATACCGAGCTCTTTCATCTCCTCAGCCACATCCTTGTTCCGGAACAGCTTGGCGAGCACATAAATGCAGGACACGCAGAGGATGATGTATAGAACGATGAACAGAATCAGCATGGAGCCCACATGCTCCGACGAAGTCGCCGCTTCCGACACCTTCATGTAGCCCCTTACGATCCAAGGCTGCCGGCCGAATTCGGCAAACATCCAGCCGAGTTCGATCGCGGTCATGGCCAGAGGTCCCAGCGCCACGATGCCGAGCAAAAGCCATTTCGGATACCCCTTTCCCCGCAGCTTGCCCGGAAGCCGCTTCCGCAGCAAAAACAGGAAAGGAATCAGCACAAGAAGCATGCCGATCGTAACTTTCAGATCGAACATATAGTGTATCAACAACGGCGGCCGCTCATCCTCCGGGAACTCCTCCAGGCCGATCACTTTCGTATCCGGCGAACTGCCCGCCAAAACGCTGAGCGCGTACGGAATCTCCAACGCGTACTTGACCTCGCCATGCTCGTCCAGTACGCCGCCGTAAATGAGCGGTGCCCGCTCCATCGTGCGGAAATGCCATTCGGCGGCCGCCAGCTTCTCCGGCTGGTATTGAGCGAGGAATTTTCCCGAGAAATCGCCGATGACCGCGGTGCTGAGCGCAAAGACGAAAGAGGCGGTGACCGTGAGCTTCAGCGCCTTTTTGAAATAAGCTTCCTTACGTCCGCGGAGCAGGCTGAACGCCGCGATTCCCGCCAGCAGCCCGGCGCTCAGCGTATAGGACGAGGCCAGCACGTGCGACACTTTCGTCGGCGTCGCCGGATTAAACATGGCCACCAACGGCTGGACATCGGCGAACACGCCGTTCTTTAACGTAAATCCCTGCGGCGTGTTCATAAACGCGTTCATAGTCGTTATAAAAAACGCGGAAGCCGAGGAGCCGATGGCTACGGGCACCAAGAGCAGCAGATGGTAGATCGGTTTTCTGAACCGGTCCCAGGTATACAGATAGATCCCGAGAAAAATCGCCTCGATGAAAAAGGCGAACGTCTCCATAAACAGCGGAAGCGCGATCGCCCGGCCGGCTACGCGCATAAAGGTCGGCCAGAGCAAGCTGAGCTGCAGACCGATGGAGGTTCCCGTCACCACGCCGATCGCCACCGAGATCACAAAGCCTCGGGCCCACCTGCGGGCCAACAGCGTATATTGGGGATCATTCGTGACGATCCCCCGCCATTCGGCCAAGGCGATCATCATCGGAATCCCGACGCCGACGGAAGCGAATATAATATGAACGAACAGCGTTACCCCGGTAAGAATTCGACTTAAAGTCACCGGATCCAGGGACATCATGCCGACACCAACTCCTTAGTAGTAGTTCATGAACCGAACGGCACTTTTGATAAACGCATATAACATAATGGCGGCGACAACCAGACAGACAATGGTCAATGTTTTTTCCTGCTTTTTGAACATGGTCTTGTCCCCCTTCTGGTAACCGTCCCTTGTTTTCCCATGGGTAGCATGTGCTAATCGGGTTTCACTTTATTCCTTACCCCGCCCTGCCGCGGTTGAAGACACCGTGTCGCAAATTGTTGGGATCTCAGCCGGCATCGGTTAAAATAGACTTTGGAAGGAGATGTGAACATCCTATGAAAATTGTATTTATCGAACCGACTCCGAGTCCCAACTCCATGAAACTGCATTTGGACGAGACTCTGGAACCGGGGATCCGCAAAACATACACGCTCGACAACGCCCGTTCCGCGCCGGCCTGGATCCGTCAGTTGCTCCAGATCCCGGGGGTCAAGAGCATTTTTCACACCGCCGACTTTATCGCGCTGGACCGGAAAGGCCATGCCGACTGGGCGGCGATCTTGGCTGAGGTCCAGGAGCAGTTCGGGCAGGAACGGGTGGACTCGGCCTGGGATCCGGAGGCGGCCGAAGCGGCGGGCTACGGCGAGGCCCAGGTGTTTGTCCAGTTTTTCCGCGGCATCCCGATGCAAATCCGCGTCAAATCCGGCGCCCGCGAGGAACGAATTTCCCTCGCGACGCGCTTCGTCTCCGCCGTCACCGAAGTGGCCAGCGCCACGCTGATCAAGGAGCGCAAGCTGACGGACTACGGCGTCCGCTACGGCGAGCTGGAGGAGATCGCGCGCGAGGTCGAGCAGGAGCTTGAGGCGGCCTATCCGCCGGAACGGCTGGAGGCGATCAAGGCCCAGGCGATCGCGCACGGACGCAGCGAGACGGAATTCGTCGAGCAGCGGCGCGAGCTGAGCCTGGACGAGGTCCGCGAACGGCTGCGGCACGAGGATTGGCACGTGCGTTACGCCGGGCTCGAGGCGCTGCAGCCGGGACCCGAAGCGCTGCCGCTGCTGGCGGAAGCGGTCCGTGATCCGCAGATGCAGGTCCGCCGGCTCGCGGTCGTGTATCTCGGCGACGTGCGCACGCCGGAAGCGCTGGAGCTGCTGTACGGGGCGCTGCGCGACAGCTCCGCCGCCGTCCGCCGCACCGCCGGCGATACGCTGTCCGATATCGGCGACCCCGCCGCAACCGGACCGATGATCGCCGCGCTGCAGGATCCGAGCAAGCTCGTCCGGTGGCGGGCCGCCCGCTTTCTTTACGAGGTCGGCACGGACGACGCTCTGGATGCGCTCAAGGCCGCCGTGGACGATCCCGAATTCGAGGTCGGTCTCCAGGCCCGAATGGCCGTGGAGCGGATCGAATCCGGCGAGCAGGCGGCCGGTACCGTTTGGCAGCAGATGGCCAAACGCGACCGCCCAGCCGACAAATCGTAAGACAATGTCATAATTTTGATATTGTCCGGCCGACCGGCTTGCTATATACTAATACATTGTTGCAAGACCGAGTTTATCAATTGAATAGGAACCTCATCATTTCAGGTGAGGTAGAGGTCGCGACTGTGAAGAGTACACTGGAGGAGGCGTTTGAAGCCGCCCGTGATTCCTGTGGAAAGGCGCCGTCGCCGAAGCATCGCCGCATGGCTTCTGTACCGCGGCGTGCTGGGGCTGTTACCGAAAGGGACAGAACTGTCACGGTTATTCTTCACCGGAAGAACCGTGTTGAGCTATCTTGCAGAATGGTGAGGGTGCATCGGTATATATGTCAGGCCGCGGATCCCTTTCCGCGGCCTTTTTCTATTTTCCCGGTCCCGCAGCTTGAATTTCCCGCTTCTGGAGGATACTAGATGCAGGAATGACGCAAATCTTATTTATCTTTTATAGAGTGGAGTGTTATGGATGAGCAAAAAAAATATCAGCACCGCGCAGTCGCTCAAGCCCGGCTTGAAAGCCCGGCATATGACGATGATCGCGCTCGGCGGCTCCATCGGTACGGGCCTGTTTCTCGCCAGCGGCGGCGCGATCGCATCCGCCGGTCCCGGCGGCGCCCTTCTGGCCTACGCGGCCGTCGGCATTATGGTGTATTTTCTGATGACCAGCCTGGGGGAACTCGCTACCTATATGCCGGATTCGGGTTCTTTCGAAACCTATGCTTCGCGGTTTGTCGACCCCTCCCTCGGCTTCGCGATGGGTTGGAATTTCTGGTACAACTGGGCGATTACGATCGCGGCCGAGCTGTCCGCGGCTACGCTGATTATCAAGTACTGGTTCCCGGAAAGCTCCTCCCTGCTGTGGAGCGTTCTGTTCCTCGCCCTGATCTTCGGACTGAATGTCCTGTCCGTCAAAGGCTACGGCGAATCGGAGTATTGGTTCGCCATGATCAAGATCGCCGTTGTCATTGTGTTCCTGATTGTCGGCGTTCTGATGATCTTCGGCATTATGGGCGGTGAAGCGATCGGCTTCAAGAACTTTACCGTGGGAGACGCTCCGTTCCATGGCGGATTCTTCACGTTCCTCGGCGTCTTCATGGCCGCGGGATTCTCCTTCCAGGGTACGGAAATGGTCGGCGTGGCGGCCGGGGAGAGCGACAATCCGCGCGAACATGTGCCGCGGGCCATCCGCCAAGTGTTCTGGCGTATTTTGCTGTTTTACATTTTGGCGATCCTGGTGATCGGCCTGATTATCCCGTACACCAACCCCAACCTGCTCAAAGACGGGCTGGAGAGCATCGGGGTCAGCCCGTTCACGCTCGTCTTTGAAAAAGCCGGCATGGCCTTCGCCGCTTCCGTCATGAACGCGGTCATTCTGTCCTCCGTGCTGTCGGCCGGCAACTCCGGGATGTACGCGTCTTCGCGCGTCCTGTACTCCCTGGCCAAACGCGGCAAAGCGCCGAAGTTTCTCGCCAAACTGAGCCGCCGCGGGCTGCCGGTCAACGCTCTGCTGCTGACGACGCTGATCGGCATGACCGCCTTTTTCGCCTCCCTGTTCGGGGACGGTGTCGTCTATAACTGGCTGCTGAACGCCTCCGGGATGTGCGGATTCATTACGTGGCTCGGCATCGCGATCAGCCATTACCGTTTCCGCCGGGCCTTTGTCGCCCAAGGACGGGATTTGAAGGATCTGCCTTACAAAGCAAGATGGTTTCCGTTCGGCCCGCTGTTCGCTTTTGTCCTCTGTATCATCGTCATTTTGGGACAAAATATGGCCGCCTTTACAGGCGGCCGGATCGATTGGTATGGCGTTGTCGTTTCTTATATCAGCATTCCGCTGTTCCTTGCCGTCTGGCTGGGGTATAAATGGATCAAGCGGTCGAAGCTTATCCCTCTGCAGGAGTGCGATCTCGATACGCCGGCCCGGCCGATGGAATAGGGGCGGCATAGAACGGCGAGCCATTAGTAGGGTCTGGGTTTAGTCTGTTTCCCAGTGGATCTCCACGCGAAGGTCCCCTGTCCCGTCCAGGGGCTCGGCAAAATACTGGATGTGATCGATGCTTCTTAAATCGTAGAGGGTCCCGAGGTTCTCGACCAGGAGGTCCTCAGCGCCGGCATAGCGAACCGTGACGGTAAGCCCGCCGGCCCGCAGCTCCTGGCGGACCTTCTCCTTCAGCTCCGCCGCCGTGCGGACGGCGCTGTCGGGGTCATACAGTTCGAAACCGAGCTGCCGCTCCAGGTTTCGGTACGCCTCCGCATCCGCTCCCCCCCGGTTCGCCAGCCCGCGCACAACTTCGCGGTAAAGCGTGGCAGCCGCCGGATAGCGCGAAGCGGTCCAATGATGATCCTTCCGCATCTGGGCGTCGGTTTGTAAATAATATTCATATCGGATCCCGTCCTTCGGCGCGGACAGCGGATCGTTCCAGGTGGTATCGAGATGATACCACCTGTTTTCTAATCTTACGAGGTTCCAGGCATGGAGCTGGCCGCCGGCCACACCCTCGACGATCCGGTTTTCGATCCCCGCTCCCTTAAGAAGCTTGTAAGTCAACAAGGTGTACCCCTGACAGACCGCTTGACCGGACTTTAAGGCTTCATAGGCCGTATACTTCTTCAGTTCCTTGTCATACTCCAAATTCTGCACCACGTAATCATGAATGGCCTTCACCCTCTGATGACTGTTCATATCGGGCGTGATAATCCGTTTTAATATTTCCGCGGCCTTCTGATCCACAAAGCGCGTATTCTCCGCGGTTTCTCGATAGTCGACGTTTAAATGGATCTTCGCCATACCGGCCGTTCCCCGCCAAGTATAGGCGTACCCTTCGACCACATATTTCGTGTACGGGTCGGATTCCAGCGCTCCCTCCATCGCCTGCTTCAGCAGCTTCTCCAGTTGTTTCGTCGGACCCTTGTATTTGATAGTCATAGAGGTTGCACGGGCCTTCAGTCCGGCGGCCATCTCCTGCTGTACAGCGTCAGCGGAGGTGACATAGGCTTTGCTTTCGGTGGAGGCAAATACCGAAATGGTGCTCCAATTGGCGGGAACGCTTCCTACCAGCACAGCTCCCAGCAGCCCTGCCGTCATCCAACGTCTAGTCGTACCTTGTCCCATATTCCCTCTAACCTCCTCTGTATGCCAACGGTCGGTTCCTGGAATGTGATGCGGGCGAATCCGGTGTCTTTAAGCCCATTGTAGCACAGGCTGTCCTGCAAAGGTCTTCTAGTTTTGTCGAGGCGGATGGGGGGGAAAACCGCGAAAAATGTTCCCCCGCCGATCCAATGAAATGACGTGAAATCGACTTATTTTATGACATCGTCTTGCCCAAATCGAATCAAGCTTTGGTATAATTAAACTAACTTGTACTGTGATATAAATCATTGCATATTCAAACTCAATAGAAACGGAGCGGTCAAAAGCTATGACCATTGTCAATCTTTCGGATATTTCCATCGAATTGTTCGTTACCGTCATGTTCTTTTTGCTGATTATCGCTCCCTTGGTCAGTCTAGGGGTGCTGCGTTTGTTTCAGGGCCGGAAAAAAGCGGGCTTCGGCTTGATCGGAAGCGGTGTCATCGGCTACTTCGTCTTTCAGCTTGTGGTAAGTCTGCTTAGCTAACCTCGTTTGTTTAGGCAATCCATAAACCGGCTCAGGCCGCGCAAAAATAAGGAGCTGTCCAGGTAGCGGTGCAATCGCTGCGGCGGAACAGCTCTTTTCTATCGACGATCAAACCGCAGCACAAAAAGGGGACCCCACGGTCCGATCTCCGATCGTAGGGTACCCCTTCGTTTTTTTCGGAAAGGCGCTTATTCCGCCTCAGCCAAAACTTTCTCAAACTTGGTTTTGTTCATCCCCAAAATGCGATGCTCCCCGATTACGGTCACCGGAACCGCCCGCATTCCCATATCCCAAACCTGTTGGGCGTACTCTTCGTTCTGCTCGATGTTACGCTCCTCGAAAGCGACGCCCTTCTCGCTCAGAAAGCTTTTGACTTGACGGCAGTGAGGGCAGTTGGTGCTTGTGTATACAATGACATTGTCCACGACGGGTCCCTCCCTTCCGACTAGGATTAGTTCGCGGCCACCGCGGCGGCTTGATGTTCCAGATTCTCGATGTATCTCTCGCAATCAAGCGCAGCCATACATCCGCTGCCCGCCGCGGTAATCGCCTGACGGTAGCGCGTATCCTGCACGTCTCCGCAAGCGAACACGCCAGGGACATTGGTTTCCGAAGTGCCCGGCTTCACGATAATATACCCGTTCTCATCCAAATCGATTTGTCCGCCGAGGAAGCCGGTGTTCGGATGATGTCCGATCGCCACGAACACGCCGGCCGCCGGAATGATCTCCTCTTCCCCAGTCGCGTTATTTCGCACTTTCAGCCCCGTTACGCCGACATCATTGGTTACCACTTCCAGCGGCGTGCGGTTGAGCGCCCATTCGACCTTCTCGTTGGAACGCACGCGGTCCTGCATGATCTTCGAGGCGCGGAGCTCGTCGCGGCGATGCACCAGAGTTACCTTGGAAGCGAAGCGTGTCAGGAAGCCCGCTTCCTCCAACGCGGAGTCTCCCCCGCCCACGACGATGATTTCTTTCCCCCGGAAAAAGAAGCCGTCGCATGTGGCGCATGTGCTGACCCCGCGGCCGACATTATCGGTTTCTCCCGGAATGCCGAGGTATTTGGCGGAAGCACCCGTCGACAGGACGATCGTTTCGGTCACCAGTTCCCCCAGACCTTCCACTTGAAGCTTGAACGGCCGGGAGCTCATATCCACGCTGTTCACCCAGCCGGTCCGGAATTCCGCTCCGAAGCGCTCGGCTTGTTTGCGCATATTATCCATCAATTCCGGCCCCTGGATCCCCTCGGGAAATCCGGGAAAGTTCTCGACTTCCGTGGTGGTGGTAAGCTGTCCGCCCGGCTGCGGTCCTTCGATGACGAGGGGGTTCAAATTGGCGCGGGCCAGATAAATCGCGGCGGTTAACCCCGCCGGTCCGGTTCCGATAATAATCGATTTATACATATAATAAATCCTCCTTCAAAGGCAGTCTGCGAATACTACAACTATGAAACTAATTATGTGGAATCCCCGCCGGAGTGTCAACAATCGTACCGGAGGGGTTCGGTGAAGTTTATATGAAGGTCTGATGAAGATGATCGCCGCATCTCCCGAACCATTTATCGAAGCAGACGCAGACCGTTCAATATGACGAGAATCGTGCTGCCCTCGTGCCCGATGACGCCGAGCGGAAGCGGAATCCCCTGCACAAAATTGCCGGCGATCAGCAGCAGGATCACGACTCCGGCGAAAATCAGGTTCTGCTTCACGATCCGCCGGGCCCGGACCGCCAGCGAGATCGTATCGGCGACGCGTTCCAGATGGCCGTTCATCAGCACGACGTCGGCCACTTCCAGTGCCGCGCCGCTGCCGCCGTCGCCCATCGCGATGCCGACGCTGGAGGCCGCCAGCGCCGGGGCGTCATTGACGCCGTCGCCGACCATCGCGGCCTGCCCGAACCGGGCGCGGAGCTCGCCGACATGGCGGACTTTGTCCTCCGGCAGCAGGCCGCCGTAGACCAGGTCGATGCCCGCCTCCGCGGCCACGGCCCGGGCCGTCTCGACGCGGTCGCCGGTCAGCATCGCGGACGTCACGCCAAGCTGCCGCAGCTGCGCCACGGCCCGCTTGGCCTCCGGGCGAATCTCGTCGCGAAGCGCGATCAGCCCCGCATAGCGGCCGTCACACTGGATGACGGAAACGGTGTGCCCCGCTTCCGCCAGCTCCAGCGTCTTGGCCCGGAGCGGATCCGGCAGCATCGCGTCCTGGAGATCCGCCTTGCCGATCCGCCACAGCCGGCCCTCGACGACCGCTTCGACGCCCCAGCCCGGCTGGGCCTTCATCTCTTCCGCCGCGGTAAGATCCAGCCCCTCTTCCTCCGCCCGGCTCACAATGGCGCGGGCCAGGGGATGGCCCGACAGCCGTTCCGCCGACGCGCAGGCGGAGAGGACTTCGCGGCGGTCCCAGCCGTCCGCGGCGATCAGGGCGGTGACGACCGGCGTCCCGGTCGTCAGCGTGCCGGTCTTGTCGAACGCGACGACTTTGACGCCCGCGAGAAGATCCATGTAGGCCGCGCCTTTGAACAGCACGCCCTTACGGGCGCTCCGCGACATCGCGGACAGCATGGCCGGCATGACGGAAGACACCAGGGCGCAGGGAGAAGCGACGACCAGAAACACCATCGCCTTATAAAACGTATGCGGCCAGGACCAGCCGAACGCAAACGGAGCCAGCAAAAGCAGCGCGGCGGTCACGAAAACAACGCCTTTCGCGTAACGCCCCTCCAGCTTTTTAATAAACCTCTGGGTTTGCGGAGTTTCCTGTTCCGCCTGCTCCACCATCGCGACAATTTTGGCGAACAGGGTGTTCTCGGCCGGCCGCGTCACCTCAACATAGAGCGCCCCCTCCCCGTTCAACGTCCCGGCATACACTTCATCCTCCGCGGTTTTGTCGACCGGAATGGATTCCCCGGTTATCGCCGACTGATTCACGGAGGACCCTCCGCTGCGTATGATTCCGTCCGCGGGAATGACCTCCCCCGGTTTTACCAGGACCAGGTCGCCCGCAGCCAAATCCGCCGCCGCAACCTGCTTGACTCCGCCCTCTTCCACTCTCAGCGCCGTTTCCGGTTTGAGCGCGATGAGCGCGGAGATATCCTTGCGGCTGCGTTCGCTCGCAAAACTCTCCAGCGCGCCGCTCAGCGCAAAAATAAAAATCAGCATCGCCCCTTCGTTCCAGTAGCCGATCGAGGCGGCTCCCACCGCCGCCGCGATCATCAGCAGATTGACGTCCAGGTCTTTGTCCCGGATTAGCGTGGCGATACCTTCGCGGGCTTTCATGAATCCTCCGAGGCCGTAAGCGGCAATATACAGCATCACGGAGAGCTCGCGGGACCATCCCGAAACTCCCCAGCCTGCCAGCATAAGCGCTCCGCTGCCCAGCGCCAGCAGCATCTCGCGATGGCGTAACAACCGCAGGAGCGACTCCCGGCGTCGTGGATTCGGTTCTTGGGTATTCTTCGTACTCGCTGATACGGACAATGATTTATGGATGGCTTTGGCTTGCATTTCGATTTCCTCCTTCGTAATGTGCTTCAGGTTAAAAAGGGCTAATTGAGAATGAATACTATTGTTAACCCCCTTAAAATGGCACATGCTGCTCCGGGATAGCCCCGAAGCAGCATGTTATTGAGAACGATAATCATTTTTGAACTAAGACAATAATTTTGTATTGGTGAAACTTTATTGCCATTTTAAACTAACCCTCTGCATTTGTAAAGGCAGGTCGCGGAAAATAGACGGTTACTTCTCGGAAAATACGATTTCTTTCGGCCCTACGATAACCTTCGTCTGCTCCGCGATCACTTGCGCCTCCGCCTTCTCCGTCCCATCGGCACTCCGCTTTTTCTTCTTCAGCACATCATAAGTAAAGAAAGCCGCACCCTTCTCATCGATTCCGTAGGTATCGTTACCGTCCGGCACGATCCTGTAGGATTTGACGTGCGCGGTGGATGCGTCAAGCCAGCTTACGATATCCAGCGCGCGGTCGTCTCCCGCTTCCGCCCGAAGCGATCCCAAAGCCTTTCCGTCTTTGTCATAGAAATCGATCCGCTGCGGTGCGATGCTCAGATAGTCGATATCGATGTCCTTGATCCGGCCTTGCCCCTCCGGCGATGACTCCATCCAGGCGATCGAACCGGCCGGATTCCATTTCAGCTTCTCGGACGGGACGTACTTGTCCGCAGGCAGCTTGATTTTCCCCAGCGGGGTGCCGTCCATCTTATAGAAAGTTACCTGCCCGCTCTCGTCGTCGTGAACGAACCGTTCCAGGTCGGGCGACGGGAACAGGGAGGGAGCCCCGGTCGTGGAGTGGGGAATCACCCGGAACAACCGCTCGGGAGCTTCATCTTTGCCGCCCCGCAAATCAAACACCCTGACCAAGCCGAGATAGCTCTGCAAAAACAGCTTTTTCCGCCCGCCATCCCACCGATACTGATAGATATAGTCATAGTCGCCTTTCTCGTTCAGCGGCCAAAAATCTTCTCTGATCCGCGTGATTTCTCCCGTTCGGGCGTTGAATTCGGAAAGGTGAAACTTGCCGCCGTTATTCGTCATTTCCGGTTCGAGGAACAGTACCCTCGTCTCATCCAGTTTGACCAGCAGCTGTCTAATAAACGCATTGTACCAGGGGTTATTTGTGTCCGTTATCGTCTCGCTCCACACGGTCTTTACCTCGGCTTCGCCGGGTTTATGGGACAACATCACTTTAACGGCCCCCTCGTCCCCGGAAAACACGTTGGCCATCACCAGCGTCTCTCCCTCCAGCTCAACAATAGCTCCGTTATCGATGAAGTAATCCTCTTTCAGACCGGCCGGTACCGCGACTAGCGCTCCGTCCGCATTGCGGCTTGCGTTGAAAGCGCCCGGCGTCCGTTTGTCCTGCTGCGCCGCTGGCGGGGTCTCCGATGCTCCGCCTTGCGCTTCTTGCTTGACGTGTGCATCCGCCTTTTGAGCATTCGTTATTTGAGCTTCCGCTTGCTGCGCACTCCCCTTCATCGACAAAGATGTATTCTCCCTGGCTCCTTCAAGGCCTTTCCCCGGACCACTCGTCGGAGAGCAGCTCGCCAGCAGCAGTCCGGCGGCGACCATCGTCGGGAGCAGCCAATCCATTCTCTTCAAAATATAACCTCCTCCATCCTATACGATCATGATGGACCGTTAATATACGCTGCCTATAACATAAACGATGTTGTGCTCCCGTTCGTTTCACCTTAGCTATTTATTTACCCGCTATTTGCTCTCCTATAAAAAAAGCCGCCGCCCGGGACGGACCTCACCGTGATCCCGGGACAGCGGCTTTCGCTTGATTGACTGGAATTAGGCCTGGCTGGCGGCAATCGCCTGCTCCAGGTCATAAATAATATCGTCGATGGATTCCGTGCCTACGGACAAACGGATCAACTCGGGATTGACGCCCGCCGCGAGTTGGTCCTCCTCGCTCAACTGCTGATGCGTCGTGCTGGCCGGATGAATGATCAGCGACTTGGAATCGCCGACATTGGCCAGGTGCGAGAACAGCTTCACGTTCTCGATCAGCTTGCGGCCGGCTTCAACCCCGCCCTTAATGCCGAAGGTCAGGATGGCCCCTTGCCCTTTGGGCAGATATTTCTTGGCGAGCTCATAGGATGCATGGCTCGGGAGTCCCGCATAGCTGACCCATTCCACATGCTCATGCTGCTCCAGGTACTGCGCCACTTTGAGCGCGTTCTGGCTGTGACGCTCGACCCGCAGGTGCAGCGTCTCCAGGCCTTGCAGCAGCAACCAGGCGTTGAACGGCGACAGCGAAGCGCCCAAATCGCGCTGCAATTGAACGCGAGCCTTGATGATGTACGCGAGCGGCCCCACCGCTTCCGTATACACGACCCCGTGATAACTCGGATCCGGCTGCGTCAGCCCCGGGAATTTGTCGTTCGAGGTCCAGTCGAACTTGCCGCCGTCCACGATAATGCCGCCGATCGATGTGCCGTGTCCGCCGATAAATTTGGTCGCCGAGTGAACCACGATATCCGCTCCGAATTCAATCGGACGCAAGAGATACGGGCTCGGGAAAGTATTGTCGACGATCAGCGGAACGCCGTTCTCATGCGCGATCGCGGCTACAGCCTCGATGTCGAGCACATCGCCCTTGGGATTGCCGATCGATTCGGCATACAAAGCTTTGGTCTTCTCCGTAATCGCCGCGCGGAAGTTTTCCGGATTGGAAGCATCCACAAATGTCACTTTAATGCCGAGCTTCGCCAGCGTGTTCGCAAATAAGTTATAAGTTCCGCCGTACAAGGTGGACGAGGAGACGATCTCGTCCCCCGCACCAGCAATATTTAAAATCGAGAAGGTAATCGCCGCCTGTCCCGACGCCGTTGAAAGGGCACCTACGCCCCCCTCCAGGGCGGCGACGCGTTTTTCAAACACATCGTTTGTCGGATTCATGATCCGCGAGTAAATATTGCCGAACTCCTTGAGGCCGAACAGGTTAGCCGCATGCTCGGTATCGCGGAAACCGTAGGAAGTCGTTTGGTAAAGCGGAACCGCGCGGGAATATGTAGTCGGATCGATTTCCTGACCCGCATGAATCGCGAGGGTTTCCGGTGCAAATTGGCGTTCTTCTGACATGGGTGATTCCTCCTTTAAGTGGGCATTATGAAGATTGTTCATCATATATTGTTCACTATTCTCTCACATAAAATGTTATTTGAAAATAGGAAATCCGATAAAAAAACTGAGAATTAAAATAGCATGCAGGAATAGCCCCCGAAACTCCCCTACAGAGTGCTTTATCGCCTGATGTTTGGCGGCATAAACAAAACGACGGCAGATCAAGCTCCGCGGAAAAGTGGAGCCGGCTGCCGCCGTACAATTTTACTTTATGAAAAAACCATCCATCCCTCGCTGTCTATAGACCTAACGCTTCCGCCGCAGCGCTTTCCCCACCTAGACGACCGGACGTAAAGGAGTAGCCGAGCCCAACTCCGTTGCCCACGTATGTATCGTTGAACAATACGCCCTCGGATTCCAAGCCGACCGCATACAAGCCTTTGACCGGTACCCGCTTGTCATTCAGCACTTGAAACTTTGTGTTGACCAGCAGCCCGCCGACCGACCCCAAGTTGTTGACCTCGGCGATCACTGCATAATAAGGACCTTCGGTTCCCATCGGTAGCAGGTATTCCCCGGCCTTCCCGAATTCCGTATCGATCCCCGTTTTGGTGGCTTCCGCATAGTTGTTGAACGCCGCTCTGAAGACCTCAACATCCATGCCGGCGTTTTGGGCCAGTTCTTCAACCGTCTCGCCTTTGTAACCGTCCCCGTTCTTCACCATCGATTCAAACACCTTCTCCGCGTTGTCCCACGGCTGCTCCAGCGTAAACCGATCCTTGAAATCGGCATAGAACTCCGGTGGCATGCCGGGAAGCTCCGGCGCTTTAACCCCCTTCATCCCTTTAGAGGCAAGGGCGTCCAATTGCGACTTAGATACGATCACCAAATGGTAAGGTCCGTTAAACGCACTCGTATTAGCGGCCGCTACCGAAGTGAGCGTGGCCGCCTCATCCCGGAATCTTGCCCCTGATGGGCCGACGTTCATGAAATTAGGCAGATAGGACACCATCAGCGGATAACTGGCTTCAAAGGAAGAGTACTCTTTCTTCAACTTCGCCGTCGCTCGAGCCAAGGTCTGGTGAAGCATCTGACCGCCGAAGTTGTCCGGAACCTTCGCTCCGGCCGCCCAGGCCATTTTCAGCCCCTCGCCCACATTTTGACCCAAACCTCCGTTGACGCCTTCAAAACCGAAGCTCTCCTTGACCATTTCCTTATTCCCGGCATAACCGCCGGTCGCCATCACTACGCTTTTTGCCGTGATCTCCAAGGTGGTACCGTCGGTTTTTACCGCTTTGACGCCGGTCACCTCTCCGTGCTGCCCAGTCATAAGTTCTTTGGCCGTTGTTTCCGTCAAAACTTGTCCTCCATGCTGTTCTACGGATTCGGCCAACATATTACGCAGCAGCTTCTCCCGGGTGTCGTAAGCCGGCAGCATATGCAACTGCTCCCCCGCAAAATTGATAAACGTAGTCTCGTAGCCTTTGCTCTTTAGCCAGTCGTAAGTTTCACCGGATTTTGTGACGTACTGTCGGATCGCCGCCGCATCCACTCTCCAGTGGTTATTGACAATCCAATCGGCGATTTCTTTTTCCACGTTTACTTTCACGCCGTTTTCAACGGCGACCGAGGAGTTGTAGAACTTCCCTGCCCAGGAGAGGTTGCTCGCCCCGCCGATAACGCCGGTCTTCTCGAGAATGATGACCTTCGCTCCTTTGTCCGCCGCCGTTACGGCCGCCGACACCCCTGAGGCTCCGGCACCGACAATTACGACGTCCGCCACTAGTTTTTCCGTTTTGCCTTCGCCGGCCTTTTTGATCTTAGCGGCTTTCAGCGTCTCCAGATCTCCCCCGGCCTGTTTCACCGCGTCTTCAACCGCGGCTACCAAGGCCTGACTGGAAAGGCTCGCTCCGCTGACCGCGTCGACGGACAGGGTCTGTCCTTCAAGAATTTGTTTTTTTACCTGCTCGATCGCGTTATCTCCCAAACCCGCAGTTTCCGTTTGACTGATAACCTGAATATCCTTGATGCGGTCCGCCTGCTCCATGGTCACTTCTACCTTGATAGTTCCGTCTTTTCCTTCGGCCTGTCCCGTATACTTGCCCGCTTTAAATCCGCCGGAGGCTTCATTCACCTTATCCCCTTGACAACCGCCCAGCACAGCTGTAATCAGAAAAAAACAGCAGCTGAGTATAAAGACTTTCATCCATCCCTGTTTCATTTCATTCTTCCCTCTCTTTTTTACTCGTTCTGATTTAGCATCTTTAAACAGCCTGATAATGTGATTTTTTTCACTTATAAAGATATACTAAAGTTGCTTCACCCACAGGCTCCCCCTGAAGTTTAAACCTTGGTGCAGCACCAAGGTCAAGCGAAATCGCCGGTAAAGTTCCGCGTCAAATCGCCATATATACCTCCAGGTAATACCAGGTTTGTTTCTCCCGTTTTTCATTCACAATGATCCGCCCGACGATGTCGCCCCGCAAACTATATCCGTTGTTCCGCAAGTAATCGAACATAAAGCTTAGAGATGATCTCGATATATTCTCTTTCTGATGCACCCGGATCGTCGCCGAGATGCCGATGGCCGGAGGCAAATACTCCGCTTGTTCCGGCACGGTAACTTCCAAGCTTCGCACATCGTCTTCCATCAAGGATAATCCCCAGCTGTAATCCCAGTCATCCTGCTCGTCCGCGTCCGTCTCTCCCGACTCGATCCGGAAGGAGTAGAACGTAAACGGAAGCAGCTCCATCCAGGTCGTTACATCCCATTTCAGGGCATCGTTTCTCAATAAGCGGTTCTTCTTCGTTTGCTTTAACCGATACATGCCGGGTCTCGTTTTAATATGGCATTGATTCATCGTTGCCTCCAGAGATTCAAGCTCCCGGTAAATTTCGTCGATCTTTCCCAGGAGCATGGTGCTTCTGCGAATCTGAGCCTGCAAATTATGACGGCTGTCGCCCACTTCTTCCCTAATTTGGTCCAGCGTCGATTGCTGCATCATATCCGCCACGCTTTGCAGGGGCAGCTGCAGGCTCCGATACCAGCGGCTCATCAAAAGATCCCTCGCGTCAAAATCATCAAAATACCGGTAGCGGTTCTTCTCATTTTTGCTGGGCTGGACAATATTGTGCTTCTCATATAACCGTAACGTGTCCCGCGTGATCCCGAGCAGAGCCGAGAATTCGCCAATATTGTATTCCATCATTCACGTCCTCCATTCCTCTTAATCATGGACGACTCTCATCATACAAGAGGGACTCGTGAGATAATATAACCGTGTTCACAAACCGGGCTCAAGCGCTAACCATAATCACCCGTCAAATGGGTGGTTTGCTCTAAAGCTATAAGCCTTTATTACCGGCTCGCGTCTAAAAGCGCTAGCTTTCACTACGTTCAAGCTACTATGTGCCTTTGCCGCTTTTGCCTACCCTTGAAGGGATGCGATTATTACTAGCTAGTACCCGTCAGACAATCTTGCTAACATAAAATTCCTGCATATCTGCATGCTTTTTTCCTGTTTGGACTCAAAATTTCTAAATTCCTGCAAATCTGCAGGAATTTTCGACGAAACCGGCTCGTTTCTCTAAAATCGCTGGAAATGCCTGCAGATTTGCATCTTTTTTCGAATTCCCACGGGACCGGCCAGAAATACCTGCAGATTTGCATCCTTTTGGAGTTACGCCCCCATTCAGATGGCTTTTGGCTATAAGCATCACTACACCACCCGCATAGCAGGTGTTTTTTGTTTCGCACGCTTGCCAGCTCAACTGGCTAAAGCCCAAAAAAGACACTTCCCCCGGAAGCGTCTATCATATCTAGATTTAGGAATATACGTTCATTCTGGCCTTTTCCCTAATTAGCGTCGGATTGTACTTCGTACTGTTTAAGCTGTACCGCGTATCGCGAACCGGCTTCGTCCGCGGAGTCAGCCGTATGTTCTTTAACGCACCACGCTATCCCGTCCGTACTGGCGGACAAAGTAGGCGTCCTCCAAGGTCGGCTCCGCCAAAGTCAGCCCCGGGAAAGGGCGATTTCCCCCGATCAGGCGAACATAAATGCCCTCCGCCATCTCACGAAAGTGAATCATATTCCGTTGGGAGCAGTTCTCGAACTGCTCCCGGGTTATAAGGCCCTCCCAAACTTCCAAGGGCAATTCGTCGTTCCAGCGGCGCGTCCCCCCTTCGAAACCGATCTTTCCCCGGTTGAGCCAAATGACATGATCCGCCGCTTCATCCCATTCGTTCATTTCGTGCACGGCGGCGATGACGGTCCTCCCTCCAGCATAACGGGACAAGTAACTGATTGCCATTTTCCGCTCGGCTGTATCCATCGCATTAAGCGGCTCATCCAGGAACAGAAAATAAGGTGCGGCCAAAAGAGCCTGAGCCAGGGCGATGCGGCGGCGAATCCCAAGCGAAAGCAGCTTGATCTTGTGGTTTCGGTATGGAATCAGGCGAAAATCGGACAATAGCGCATCGATCCGTTCTCGATGATACACCCCCTTCAACTCCGCCAAATAAGCGAGCAGACGGTATACCTTCATCTCCTCGTAGAGTTCGATCTCGGCCGGCACATAGCCGATTTGGCTCCTGAGCAGCGGCAGATCTTCGGCGGCGGACCGCTGGCGGTACAGGATTTCCCCCCTCCGGGGCAGTTGAAGGGTCGCCAGCAGCTCCAGCAGCGTTGTTTTCCCGGCTCCGTTCGCCCCGACCAACAGCGTCAGCCCCGGGGGGATGCGGAGCTTCCCGATTTCCAGGGTCAGCTCCCCCATAGGGTGGCGTATATTTTCCAGCATAATCATGGCCGCTCTCCTCCGTCCGGCCCCCCGCTCATACGCAGGCTGCGGTAGTAGGAACGCAGAAGCAATATGCCGCCGGCAAGCAGCATTCCCCCGTCCACGGCCGCATTAGCGTTCATTGTCCATTCGTGCGTCCGGGTATATTCCTCCAGCACGAACCAGAGCACATAGGCTGCCGCAGCGACCGCACAAGCCAGGCTCATGCCTTTGCGAAACAAAACGTACATGGCCGCTCCCGCGGTCAACATGGAGATCCCCAGCCATTCGAGTAAAAAGGGGATAAACGGCAGCGTCGTTTCCCCGGCCCACGAAACGCGCAGCCCGACCACCACCGAACTGATCAACGCCCAACTCAACATCAAGGCGATGACCATAAGCATTCGGCTGTAGACCACCAGCGCCGGCGGGTAAGGGGTAATGCTTTCTATGGCACGCATACCGCGGTCCCAGGAGCGGTAACTGAACAGCATGGACGCCAGGAGCATCAGCGGCGTTATAATCGGGAACAATCCGCCGGGAATTGTATCCCCGAATAGCATGATCCTGTAGGGCCGCTCCGGATCGATCAATAAAATCAACATAAGGAACACCGCCGACCCGGTCAATATTAGCGATTTCCGGTTTAAACGGAATTGGCTCCACAGCAGCCTGCGCAGGGAAGGCGTCTCCACCTGTGGATTAAAATCCAGCGATGGGGATACCGCTTTGGCTTTGAGCTTGTCGAAGTCCGGCTGCAGGGCCGCTATCAATGCCGCGGTTTCCGAGGGCGACGGCGGCGGCAGGACGGCTTGGCGCAGGGGCTCGGCCAGCTCCTTTTCCAACTGGGCCAATTCTCTATCAATGGAGGGGTTCATGAGGGTACACCTCGCTTTCTTGTTTTTGCTTGATTCGCCTGCCATAGTCGGAAGAGGCAAATTCCGATGATTTGGACAGCGCCCGCTTCAGCTTGCGCAGCGCCCCGTACAAATGGGATTTGACCGAGCTTAGCGGTATTTCCAGCATCTCCGCGATCTCCTGCAGCTTCAGTTCGTGAAAGAACCGCATTCTTACGATGTTCTGCTGGACCTCGGGCAGCCATTCCAGCGATTCGGCGATTTGCTCCACCGTTTCCTGCCTCTCCAGCAGCTCTTCGGCCCCCGGCGAGGGGTCCGCATCCTCCGGCATTTCGTCCGCGGCCGCATGCTCGGAGCGGTAAGAGGCGCTCCTCCAGTAATCGCGGCACAAATTCAGCGCAACCTTGTATAGCCAGGGCCTGAGCTGATCCAGCGCCCCGTGCCTATCCAGATGCCGAATGAGCCTGATAAACGTCTCCTGCACCAAATCCTCCGCTTTCGCCCGGTCCCCCAACTGCTGCGTAATGTAGCTGAGCAGAGGCCCGTGATATCGGGTCACCAGCAGCTCGAAGGCCTCCTGTTCCCCTTGGGCCATGCGCTCCGCCAATTGTTGATCGGAAATCATGCCTCTCCTCCTCTCTCGTTCCTGGTCGTTCTCAATTTATATTTTTGAATTCCCGTCTTC
Source organism: Paenibacillus faecis (assembly GCF_008084145.1). Taxonomy (GTDB): domain Bacteria; phylum Bacillota; class Bacilli; order Paenibacillales; family Paenibacillaceae; genus Fontibacillus; species Fontibacillus faecis. The sequence goes on from NZ_VSDO01000006.1 coordinate 487,430, forward strand.
TTCCGTTTATTCTTCTTCCTCAACAATCCAGCGATCCCTTTTCCCGATCAGCCATAGCGAGAATCCCAGCAATCCCCCGGCACCCGCCAGCAGAACAAGACGATTGGCCACAAAGGTGCCGTCCACGGGAAGAAACTCGGCATATAGCGTGAATCCCTTCAATAGATCGCCCCTGCTGATCGTATCTAAAACCCAGATCGAAAAACCGGATACAAGTCCGCCATAAGTTTTTCGGAAAATAAGCATGCCAGCCAGGGTCAGGGAAGACAGCAGCATGAACGCAGGCAAATTCTGCAGCATAAGTGCGGGAATTCCCGTGCTCACCTTGACCCCTTCTCCCCCGGACCAGGGATACATCAAAGTCTTGATTTCTCCGAACTTCGCCAAGTAAACGAGCATCCACCCTACATTCAATACGGAGGCGTACCCTAAGGCGAGCAGCCACTTCCGCAAGGCGATCAAGTGAAGAGATACCGGATAAGTGGCTATCATTTCCATCCCCCCTCCTCCGAGTTCCCGTTGGAACATCACGAGGGTCATCATGATAACGAGGGGAAACATGCCCATCTCGGAAAAGTAATATACCATTCTTGGCCGGTTCGGATCGCCGCTCAGAATGCCGATCAGGTACAGCAGAAATATCAGGACGACCAGTCCGGCAACAGGCTGCTTTTGCAGCTTGAAGTCAAAAGAAAGGCCCCGGCGGAGTTGTTCCAAAGCCGTCTTCATTGGCCCATCACCCGCTTCCATACCTGTTCCCACTCGGAATAAGGAATTTTGCGATCCTCACTGCTGTCTTTGCCGTCCGAATTCCGGATTTCCAGCCCCCGGTCATAAAAAATATTCAGCACTCGCTTCACCTGCTCGAGCTTCCCTTCGTCCAAAGCCTTGCCCACCTGATTCATCATGCGCAAATTCAACCTATTCGGATCGCGCTCCTTCTCATTGGAATAAAGTTCGTAAAGCAGATTGCTGTCCGCTTGGCCTAGGGTCAAATCCTGAGTGCTGTAACCCTCCTCTTCGTAAAAGTAAACATACCACATCAGAGCGCGAAGCTGGAGCCGGATGTCCTCTTCAACCTGGAGGTTCGGATCCTCGTCCCGCCGACTGCCCAGCAGCATTTCGTTCATCACGATTTTGGCCAAATATTCGGGATAGGAATTGTTCGACATAATATAGGCCTGGTTCTCCACGCTGTAAGTAATATAACTGTAATTCGGCAGATACAGCAGTTGAGTCAAGCGGGGATTAAAATGGTCCACCCAGCCGGCGAAATACCCGTACATGTCCTGCCAGCGTTGCAGCACTAGATTCCCGAAACGCTGATCATAGGGGGATGTCATCACCTTCCCCGGAAAACCCGGTTTGGTCAGTTCTGTAAAAGTCCCGCCAAACAGGCTTAGCCCATCCCTGATTTGTCCCTCAAATATCTGTGTCCCTTCCTGCCGTTTCGTTTCCGGAATGCTCGTATATAACGGATAAGCAAAGCCTTCCGCCTTCAGTTTCAAAGAGGTGTTTCCCTGAACCAGCAATCGAGAGCCCAATTCAATGCCGGAGTCGTGCTGTGTCTTTACGTAAATGGATTGATAGCCGGGCAGCGGATACCAGGCGATATAACCCGGAAGAAACAAGCTCATTCCTTTGCTAAAAGCATAGACGGAGCCTTGCCCCTGGAAGCCCGGGGCATAATCGAACAAGGTTCCGCCGTAGGCGACCTCAACTTTAAGCGCGACATCCCCGGCCTTGGGGAGCTGAATCGCCAGCCGCTCGCCATTATGGGTGAAAGAGGCGGGGTCGCCGTTTATCTTGGCCTCCTTGACCTGAAAGCTCCGGTTTAACGTCAGATGTATCTCGTTCCGTCCGCTCAACTCCCCAGCCGGAATATTGAGGACTGCCCGTAGATCCAGAAAATCCCCCTTCCGTTTTTTCAGGGTGATATCGTAGTCTTCGATGACAAACATATCCGTCTTTTTCCCTTCTGGAGAGTCCTCTCCCATCATTTCCAGTCCCGGATCGGCCAGTTTCGCCCGGTAACCGTCGTACCGTTCTTTCCAGATCAGCCCGTAAGGGACAAACGCGCCGACCGCCAGCAGCAGAGCGAGCCCTCCGGCCGTCCATACCGCCAGCTTGTGTTTGGTCGGGCGTATCCGGTCCAGCACCGTTACGCCGACCGCCAGCAGCAGGAGCGTAAAGGAGAACACAAACATACGGGAATAAAACAGCTCATTCCCAAGGACATCAAACCCCCAAGCGTCATGCGGCGCTCCCTCCATAGTAAGCAGTCGGTTCAAATGAAAAGTCCGCAACAGATTTAGGCCGGCTTTATCGATCAGAAAGATATCCATAAAGAAGGTGCCGAACATCCAGGCACAAAAGCCGATGAGATAGACGACCCGATTCGGAATCGCAATCGCCAGCAGCATGGCCAAGGCGAAGGTAACCAGGTAGGACACCTCATAGGTCATGGCAAAAAAGACTGTATACTCGCGGGTAATTTCCGGAAGCACGCCCTGACTTCCCGAAAACCAGGCGTATAGGCCCGCGGCCACGAGCGTAAAAAGGGAGCAATAGAGCACGCCGGCTAAATATTTGGCGGAAACTTTAGTTCCGTAGGAAACCGGAAGCGCGGAGCTCCATTCATAAGAGGGCCGGCGGATATCCCTGCGGACACTCAATATGCCGAGAAACACGACCAGTCCCAACGTCATGGTTTGAATTAACGCGTGCATGTTGTAAGCTTCTTGAAACAAATTTTGCTCAGGAGAAACCCGACCGAGCGCCAATCCGTTAAACAGGGCGAAAAACACAGGAAGAGCAAGCAGCCAGGGATTGCGGAAGAGCATGGCCAATTCAAAAACAAATTGCCTCCACCACTTACTCATAGCTGTAAGCCCCTTCCTTTCGACCGCTCCGCAGCAGCGCCAGGTAACCATCCTCCAGGGACGGGCGAACCTGAACGGCGCCGGACCCCGCCGGAGGGGTCTCCCCGATGATCCGGCAGCGCAGTCCATTCTCTGTCCGGCGGGTGGAGACGATCGACATGGGGTCGAGTCTTGCGAATTGCTCCTCGCTGACCACTTCCTCCCAAACCTTGCCCCGGCCGAATTCCTGAAGCTCCGTCAACTCCCCGGACATTCTGACCCGCCCCCGGTCAAGGACGGCGATCTGCCGGCAGTTGCTCTCGATATCGGCTACGATGTGGGTAGAGAGCAGCACGATCCGCCCCAAGCTGAACCGGGTCAACAGATTGCGGAAACGGACACGCTCCTCCGGGTCGAGCCCGGCCGTAGGTTCGTCGACGATGAGCACCTGCGGCGATCCGAGCAAGGCTTGGGCGATGCCGAGACGGCGCTTCATGCCCCCTGAGTAAGTCTTTACCCGTTTCCCGGCTTTATCCTGAAGATTGACCTCCTCCAGCAGACGCCCGATCTCCCGTTTACGCTGTTTCGGGTCGTTCATCCCTTTCATCGCGCCCACGTAGTCCAGATACTCGCTACCCGTCAACTGCGGGTAGACCTGAAACTGTTGGGGCAAGTAGCCGATGATTTTGCGGATATCTTCCGCTTTCCGCAGCGGGATCCCGTTGATTGACGCCTCGCCCGAGGTGGGCTCCACCAGCGTGGCCAGAATCCGCATCAGCGACGATTTTCCCGCTCCGTTCGGGCCGAGCAAGCCCACCATCCCTTCGTGAAGCGTCAGCGTGACATCGTTTAGGGCCAAGCCGCCTCTCCGGTATTTTTTGGATAAGTGTTTAATTTCTATCATAAAAAATCCTCATTTCCAACCAAATTCAATACTCCGCGCGGATCGTATCTGTACCTGTAACGGGAAGGCTGACAAAAAAGTTCGTGCGACGATTAAAAAATCAAACTGGAAATATTACAAAAAACCATCCCCCGGCAACGGCTGCATTATGCATTATGCATCAAGCGTTAAGGTTCCGAAGGATGGCATTACCCGCCAAAATCAAAACGACCCGTTTGAACGGGTGGTGCTCTAAGGCTATAAGCCTTTATTACCGGCTTGCATCTAAAGGCGCTAGCTTTCACTACGTTCAAGCTATTATGCCGCTGCCGCTTTTGCCTACCCCTGAAGGGGTGCGATTATTACTAGTACCCCGTCAGACAACCTTGATAACATAAAATTCCTGCATATCTGCATGCTTTTTTCCTGTTTGGACTCAAAATTTCTAAATACCTGCAAATCTGCAGGAATTTTCGACGAAACCGGCTCGTTTCTCTAAAATCGCTGGAAATGCCTGCAGATTTGCATCTTTTTTCGCATTCCCTCGGGAATCGGCTTAAATACCTGCAGATTTGCATCTTTTTGGAGTTGGAAGCTTGGAAGCACTCTAGGCGCCTCTTTGGATGTGACATATCACTTCGATTAGCTATTAAGCCACCCTTTTCCTTTCGTTATACATCGTAGCTTGAACACTCTTATGATAACGACCCCAATCAGATGGTTTTTGGAATATAAGCATCACTGCACCACCCGCATAGCACGTGGTTTTTTGTTTCGCACGCTTCGCGAGCTCAACTGGCTAAAGCCCCAAATAAAACAGGCTGCCCGTTAAGGACAGCCTGTTTACATCGTATTTTTAATAATCCGTGCGGCTGCTCAGCCCCTGCGCGATCGCAACGCCCGCGCTCGTTCCGAGCCGGGTCGCTCCCGCCGCGAGCATCGCCTCCGCATCGGCCAAGCTTCGCACGCCGCCCGAGGCCTTGACGCCGATGCCGGGGCCTACCGTCTTCGCCATCAGCTCGACCGCCTCAATGGTAGCTCCGCCGGTGGAGAAGCCCGTCGAGGTCTTCACGAAATCCGCGCCGGCCGACACGGCCAGCTTGCAAGCCCGTTCGATCTCTTTTTCCGTGAGCAGACAGGTTTCCAGAATCACCTTCACCAGCGCCTTGCCGGCAGCGCTCTCCACCACCGCAACCATGTCGCGGACCACGGCTTCGTCGTCCCCGTCTTTCAGCGCTCCGATATTGATGACCATGTCCACTTCCGTCGCTCCGTCGCGAATCGCTTGAGCCGTTTCAAAAGCCTTGACCTCGGAAGCCGACGCGCCCAGCGGAAATCCGATCACCGTGCACACCTTAACCTCCGGAGTGTCCTTCAACGCCTCCGCGGCCGTCTTCACCCAGTACGGATTGACGCATACGGAAGCAAAACGGTGCTCCTTCGCTTCGGCGGCCAGCTTGAGGATCGCTTCTTTGCCCGCATCGGCTTTGAGCAGCGTATGGTCGATCCGGCTTAATACTGATTGTGTCGTCATAAAATAGTACCTCCGCTTTTAATATAGGCTGGTGATTTGTACGCCCTCGGGAAGCTTGAAAGGGTGCTCCTTGTTAATCCGATCGTAGAACATAATTCCGTTCAGGTGATCGATTTCATGCTGCATGACGATGGCGTCGAAGCCTTTGAACCGAAGCTTTAACTCCTTGCCTTCGCCGTCGTAGGCTTTAATCTGCACCTTCTCGTAACGGGGCACGAAGCCCTGGACCACCCGGTCCACCGACAGGCAGCCTTCGCTCTCCGGCAGATAGATCATCGCCGCCGAGTGGCTGACGATTTTGGGGTTATACAAGGCGATCTCCCGGTCATTCCCCTGATCGTCCGTGAGCAAGGCGGCAAACATCCGCTTGTTTAAGCCGATTTGGTTAGCCGAGAGGCCAACCCCGGCCCGGAGCTTGTATTTCTTGCTGATTTCCGGGTCCTGGCTGTTTTTGAGGAAAAGCAGCATCGCCGCCATTTCCTCCCGATCCTCCTCCGTCGGCGGAACGCTTACCGGCTCCGTCACCACGCGCAAAATCGGGTCGCCCTCCCGAACGATATCATCCATAGTAATCATATAATCGCTTTTAAATTTACTCATGAGTGAGCCCTTCATCCACCTTCGCATACTAAATTTTCCCGTCCATTCAGATCAGCCCCCAGCTTAGCATGGGGCGAGCCCCGTGTCAAAGTCAGCGTTTGATCTTCATCCCCCAGACCGAATCCTTTTGAAAAGCCGCCGCCTCCCGGAGCTTCTCCAAACGGATATCTTCCGGATAATGCCGCTCCAGATACAAGACGAAAGCCTCCCGGAGCCGGATCTCCTCGTCAAGCTTATTATACTCGTTAGGGTGCTTCTCGAGTTCCTGAAGATTCGCTTCCCATAAGGCGAGATCCTCATCCGAGGAACAATCTTCCCGGGTTCGCGCGTTTAAAGCCCGAAGCTGCGCATACGCGGCCTTTACTTTACCGGACAGCCTCTGCTTCTGATTGAGCCAACCCAATATGACGATAATCAGAAAAAGCCCAACCCATAATAAGATATCTTTCAAATCTTCACCCCGGTTGTTCGATTCATGCCTAAAGTATCACAGCGGGAAAAACCATGTCAACCGACGCTTAAAACGATCCCCGTTAGTATGGTCCACAGCCCGAAAATGATGATTAGAATCAGCACCGTTTTCCTGAAAAAAAGCTCATTCATTCGGCGGCCCGCTCATCGAGACGCTTCCGTTCAGCAGCCCGCTGGCCAGGTCGGCCGTTACGAACCGCAGCTTCTCGCTGCGGACGGGAAACGAGCGCCCCAGCAGCATGATCGCGGCGAACAGGAGGATCAGCGCCCCGGCAATGATTTTTAACCAAGTCTCCGATATGTATAGGAGCAAGTAGGTTCCGAACGGCGCCGCGACCATCCCGGTCAGGATCAGGAGCAGCACTTTACGTACGGCGAGGTGTTTATAGCAGGCCGCCAACAGAATGACAAGCATTCCGAGCGTGATCAAAGGTTTATTTCCGTAAGCATACGATCTTCTTCCTTGAATGAAAGATGATTTAAGTAATTCTGTGCGGCCAGCCTCTCTGGAAAGCCGGCTACGTAGCTCGCTTGCGATCCGTACAGGGGAATAAGGGTGTTTTAAGGCGCGATTTTGTCGAATTAAGCTCATCGGCCAACAGTAGCGGCGTTTTAAGGACTTATTTTGGGAAAAAGCGCACTGGCGTTGCATTAAACCCGACATGGTGCTGCCGATCCGCAATCTCTCTTGCCGCCCGTCATAATAGCGGCGTTTTGGGCCGTTATTTCGGCCAAATTCGCTTTCGCGGGTAAAATAGCGGCCAAAAGGGGCCTTATTTATCTGGTTGGGCTCCCAAAATCAGGTTGCGGCCCGCTTTTCCCAAAAATAAGGCCCCAAAGGACCGCTATTTCACACGGAAAGGACGATTTCGACAAAATAGCGCCTCAAATGGCCGCTAACCTGGGCTGCTAGGGAAAATGGCAGAGCTCGCCGCCCCAGCCTAATTATAGTAAAGAGCCGACACTATGCCGACTCTTCATTAAGAATATTACTTATACTGCGAGCTCCGTTTCAGAATGATCGAACCGTGAAGCGGGAGCTCGACCCTGCCCGTCTTAACTTCCCCGGTCTCCAAGTCGGTGTATGCCCGGTCATCCAAGCGGACCTGCGCCGGTTTGCCGGAAAAGTTCAAAAGAAATACGTAGTCGCTTTCTCCGTCCGAACGGAGTTGCGCGGTTACGCCCTCCGGCAGCTCGGCATCCAAAGCCCGGCGAACCCCGGCTTCGGAGATGAGTCGGCCGTACAGCGAATCGTAGAACCCTTCCTCCCGGACGCGTGCCGCCAAATAATAAGCCTGCCCCGCTCCCTTTTGATTTAGCGTAAGCACCGGCATTCCGGCGTAAAAATCATCCCGGTACGTCGCCAACACCTCCGCTCCCTCGGTATGAATCACTTCGCAGAGCTCACGGATTTCAAAGCTTCCCTCAAACTCCAGGCGATTTGCGGGATTCATCACCAAGGCGTTGCGATCATGGTCGTGAAGGCCGTCGATCTCCTCCGCCCAAATGCCGAGCGTCCGCCGAAGCGGTCCCGGAAATCCATTCAGATAGCAAAGGTCATGCTCATCGACTACGCCCGTCCAATACGTGGCAAGCAAGGTGCCTCCGTCCTCAACGAATTTGTCCAGGCGCTTCCCGGTTTCTTCGCGAAGCAGGTATGCCATGGGAAGCACGATTAGTTTATATGGCGCGAAATCATCGCCGGAGCCGATAACATCCGTCGGAACCCCCTGCTTCCACAACGCCCGGTAATGCTGGACAACGGTTTGCTCATAACCCAAGCCGCCGTTGCGGGGCCCCTGGGCGTCATTGATCGCCCAGCGGTTGTCCCAGTCGAACAAGACGGCCGCTTCCGCCGGCACGTTCGTGCCCAGCACCTCGGTGATTTGCGACAAGGTGCGGCCGAGTTCCGCGACGTCCCGGAATACGCGGGTATTCGCGTGCCCGACATGATCCACGACCGCGCCGTGAAATTTCTCGCTGGATCCGCGGCTCTTCCGCCACTGGAAATACTGGACGGTATCGGATCCGTGCGCCACCGCCTGCAGCGAGGATAAGCGGTGCATCCCCGGCCGCTTCAGCTTGCTGACAAGCTGCCAGTTGGTCTGGCTCGGCGTGCTCTCCATCAGCATGAACGGTTTCTTCTTGATCGTGCGGAAGATATCGTGGTTAAAGGCAAACCAGGAGGCGATCCCCACCTCCGACTCCGCCTCGTGCCAGGTCGGGTAGGCGTCCCAGGAAACGACGTCCACCGCCTTGGCGAACTCGCGGTAATCCAGGCCGTAGAACAAATCCATCATGTTGACGGTGCAAGGCAAATCCGGATTAACCGCCTTGAGCGGCTTGATCTCATGCTTGTAGAAATCGATCGTCTGATCGGAAACGAAACGCCGCCAATCCAGGTTGTGGCCATGGACCATCATTTCCCCATGCGGGGCGGGCGATTCGACCTGGGACCAGGACGTGTACGTATGGCTCCAGAACGTCGTCCACCATGCCCGATTCAGCGCATCCAGCGAACCGTATTTACGCTTCAGCCAAGAGCGGAACGCCTCCTGGCAATAATCGCAGTGACACTCGCCGCCGTATTCGTTGGAGACGTGCCAGCCGACGACGGCCGGATGCGAAGAATACCGCTCCGCGAGCTTCCCGTTCATAATAGTCACCTTCTCGCGGTAAACGGGAGAGGTGAAGCAGTGGTTATGCCGCATCCCGTGCAAATTGCGGCGACGGTTGGCTTCTACCCGCAGCACTTCCGGGTACTTCTCGGACATCCAAGCGGGACGCGCCCCGCTCGGCGTAGCGAGCCAAGCATAGATGCCGTTCGCGGCCAACCGGTCCAACACTTGATCCAGCCAGCCGAAGTTGAAGGTTCCCTCCTCCGGCTCCAGGGCAGCCCAGGAAAAGATGCCGACGGACATGACATTGCAGCCCGCCTGCTTCATCAGCCGGATATCTTCCTCCAGAACCGCGGGATCGTGCAGCCACTGCTCGGGGTTGTAGTCGGCCCCGTGCATAAAGACGGGGAGCTTGCCGCTAATGGGCGGGAACTTATGTGTCATGGAATAATCCTCCGTTCATGATTTCTATTTATCTTCAATCTCAAAATTTCGTAGAGCGCATCAAATTCCTGCAAATCTGCAGGCTTTTCCGACGGAAAGTTCCGAAAAACCGGAATTCCTGCAAATCTGCAGGCTTTGCGCTCAAACGGCCCCCTACTGAGGGAAAAAGCAAGAATTTCCTGCAGATTTGCATCTTTTTTGCTCATACTCTACCGCAAGCAGCTAAATTCCTGCAGATTTGCAGGAATTTCACGCAACCGCAGACCCGGCACGGTCAGGGGGGCTCACGGCTGCCTGAAATCAGGCCTCCGTTCTCCCGCCCATCTTCCAAAAAAATCCGTTCGCCGGAAGCGTTCCTCCCCTGTCCCGCCCGAAGTCGTCCCCGGCACGGTCCGAACCGGAATGCGGAAAAACCGCTGGAGCCCGCGGCCCCAGCGGTCCTTGGTCCGCCCTCTCCCCGGCTGTCTACTTCTGTGCCGCCAGGAAGACGTCGATCTGGCTTTGCAGTTCCTGTTGAATTTTGTCGATGCCGGCGGATTTCAACTGCTTGATCAGTTCCGCGTGGCCTTTGTCCAGATCGTTGATGAGTCCGTATTCCAACGGAATCGCGTAGCGGAGCATAACGTTGCCCACATTGGCGACTTCATTCTTCACCTTCGAGTCGTCAAACACAAAGGTTTCGAGCGGGAAGTGGTACACCTTCTCCTGCCACGCCTTCAAAATTTCGTCCGCTTCCACCGGATAAGAAGCATCCGTCCGGTTCAGCAGCGAGTTCCAACCCCAGTTGGAGAACCCGGTATAGTTGGCCGCGCTCGGTCCCGCCTTGTATTTGTCGTCGCCCACCGGCTCGTAATGCTTGCCGACGATGCCGTACATGGTGAGGTCATGAATCTCCTTATCGTTCTGCAGCAGATCCAGCAGCATCAAAGAGCGCTCCACGTTTTTGGACGTGGCATGGATCGCCATCCCGTTTTGGGTTGAAATAGCCCCTATCTTTTTCTTGTCGGGCGTCAAATCCACAATAGCGCCTTCAAATTCCGGCTTATCGCGGCGCATCTCGGCGAGGTTGGCCCCCAACGTTCCGAGGGTGTGGGCGTAAGAACCGGTTTTGCCGGCTTTGATATCCTGCCATACATCGTTTTTATTGCTCACGATATTTTTGGACCACGCCTTGTTGTCGGCAAGATCTTTATAGTAAGCGATCAGCTGTTTGAATTCCGGCGTATCGTAGACATTGAAGACCTGGCCTTTCTCGTCCGCAAGCTTGTAGGCGAGCGGGATGCTGTAGTCCACCAGATTCCACTCGTTCTGCTGCTCCAGCAAAATCTGATCGAGCTCGTGCCATTTCCAGCCGTCGGCCGGCTTTGCGCCGAACGCGTTGAATCCCTTCTCGTTGGCCCCGACCGTTTTTACGTAAGCCGCGTAGGTTTCCGGGCTGTTGATCGGCTCCATGTTGTATTTCTTGCGCAGGTCCTCGCGGATGAACACGACTTTATCGGTCACTTCCTGGTTGTTGTTGGGCACCATGTACAGTTTCCCGTCCACCTTGGCCTGCTCCCAGGACACTTGCGGCATGGCTTCCCATGTTTTCGGCATGTAGGTTTTGAGCATATCCTCCGTCAATTCCAGGAATCCGCCTTTACGCGCCTGATCGTTGTAAAAAGCCCAGTTGGCCGTGTAGACAAGGTCAAAGTCTTCATTGGCGGCAAACTTCAACGGATATTTCTGCGTCCAGTCGGCCCAGTCCAGAAACTCCGTTTCGACCGTGGCGTTGATCTTCTCTTTCAGCAGCTTGTTCAGCTCGCCGGACACTTCGTCATAATCGGCCGGCTTGCCGCCTACGAGAAGCATCTTGAGCTTCACTTCCTTGGACAGATCGGCCCCGTCCGAAGCTTGGGAGTTCGTACCCGTCGCGCCGTTGGCATTGCCCGAAGCGCCGCCGCCGCCCCCCTTATCCCCGCAAGCGCTCAGGAAGGTGGATATGACCAAAACCATCGCCAACAGAAACGTAAATCTCTTGTTTTTTAGTTTCATGACTAAAGTTCCCCCTAATATAAAGTCAGAAAGTCAGAAATCTATCGACAACCAGGTTTCCCTGAGGTCATCCTTATCCTTTTACCGCACCGATGGTGAGCCCTTGGACGAAATAGCGCTGGATAAACGGATAAGCCAGCAAAATCGGCCCGGTCGCCACGATCGTCATGGCCATTTTCAAAGACTCCGTCGGCAGATTCGTGGTGATCACCGCCCCCGATGCCATCATCGCCTTGCGCATCCCGTCCATATTGCCGAGCAGGCGGTACAAATAGTACTGCAGCGGCATCAGATCCTCGTTGGAGATAAAGAGCAGCGCGTTATACCAGTCGTTCCAATAGGCCAATGCGATAAACAGGCCGATCGTGGCGAGTGCGGGCTTGGACAGCGGCAGAATAAACCGGACATAAATTTGGAAATCCCCCGCCCCGTCGATTTTGGCGGATTCGACGATCGCTTCGGGAATGCTGCCCATGAACGATTTCATCACAATGATATAAAACACGTTCATCAGCATCGGCAGAATCAATACGATCAGCGTATCCTTAAGCTCCAGGTAATTGACGATCAGCAGATACCAGGGGACTAGCCCTCCGCTAAACAAAGTGGTGAAGAAAAAGAAGAAAGAAAACGTATTTCGCCATTTGAAATCTTTTCGGGACAACACGTAGGCCGTCATCGAAGTCAAGAACAGTCCGAAAAACGTGCCCAGCGCCGTTACCGTGAAGGTCACGGCATACGCTTTCAGCATATCCGCCGGGTACTCGAACAGAATACGGTAAGCCTCCGTCGAAAAGGAGGTCGGTATCAACTGAAATCCGTTCTCGATAATGCCGCTTTCTTCGGTCAGCGAAGATGATACGACCAGCAGAAAGGGAAAGATGCAAAACAACGCCAATAGGGTCAAGGCGGTATAACCGATGACGGCCAGAATCAGCCGGTCTTTGGATCTGTTTTTGCGTGCGGCCGGCCGGAGATCCGTCCCCGTTCCGCCTGCTGTCGATACGGTTGCGTTCATGTTCTCTACCTCCATGGCTTAAAATAAGGCGTGATCCCTGTCGTATTTGCGCACGGCATAGTTGGCCAGCATGATGGTGGCAAAACCGAGAATGGACTGGTAGAAGCCCGCGGCGGCCGACATGCCGATTTCATTCGATGTAATCAAGGAACGGAACACGAAGGTATCGATGACATCGGTGGAGGAGAACAAAAGTCCGTTGTTGCCAACCATGTTGTAGAACATCCCGAAATCGCCGCGGAAAATGTTGCCGATCGCCAGCAGCACTAGGATGATCACCGTCGGCATCAGATTCGGAATCGTAATCTTCCGGATCCGCTGAAAGATGTTGGCTCCGTCGATTTCGGCGGCCTCATACATCTCCGTATCAATGCTTGTAATCGCCGCCAAATACATGATCGTGCCGTAGCCCAGCGTCTTCCAGGCCGACACGAGCACCAGAATCACCGGCCAATAAGCCGCGGTATTGTAGATATCGACCGACTCCATGCCGAGCTTGTTCAACAGCACATTGACCGTGCCCACATCGAAGTTAAACAAGTTGTAGGCGATGGCGCCGACGACCACCCAGGAGATAAAGTAAGGTAAAAACATGACGGTTTGCGTAATTTTCCGGAACCATTTCCCCGCCACTTCAAAAAGCAGGATCGCCGCGAAAATTTGCAGCAGGTTGTTGACGACGATAAAAGCGATATTGTAGAGCGCCGTATTCCGGGTCACCCGCCAGGCGTCTCCCGAATCGAAAAAAAAGCGGAAATTGTCCAGTCCGTTCCAGGGACTGCCGAAAATTCCGCCGGCATAATTGTACTGCTTGAAGGCCAGCACGATGCCCGCCATCGGGATATAGGCGAACAGCAGGAAAAACAGAACGGCCGGAACCAACATGAGAAGCAGTATTTTATATTTTTTTACATCTCCCCAAAAGCCGTGTCCTTTCATCAGGCTCCTCGACTCCCCTCTCGTTGTGTCTGTCTAAATTATAGGGGGGCGGGTCCGCAACCGATAATTCAGCGGCTCAACTAAAACTAATACTTTTACCACGATCAGGAAATTAAAAGGATGGATTCCGGGTTAAATCCTGTTCTTTTTCCGGTATTCTCCGGGCGTCATCTGCATGATTTGTTTGAACTGCCTGTTGAAATAAATAATGTTCTTGTACCCCATGCGCTCGGCGATCTCATAGATCCGCAAAGTGGGATCGTTAAGAAGCTCGCAAGTCCGCCCCATTCTCCGCTCGTTCAAGAAATCGCTGAAATGGGTCCCCGTCTCTTCCTTGAACAGGAAGCCGAGATAATTCGGCGTAAAATCGAAGTGAGCCGCCACCTCTTTAAGCGTGATCTTCTGCTCGATATGGCGCTCGACATACTGCACGATCTCTTCGATCAGCTTGCGTTTTTGCCGCTGCTTTTTCACGTAGAGCAGCTCGGACAGCTCATAAAATCTCCGCCGCAGCCAGGATTTGATATCCTGAACGGTTTCGAACTGAAACAGAATGACCGGTTGATGGGCGTCCCACTTCAAAATTGCATAGAGGTTCTCCCCCATCTGCCGCAGGTCCGAATGCAGCTTCGTCGTAAGGCGCAAAATCAGGTCGTACACTTCGTTTTTGCGCGTAAGCGACGCGTGCCGCCGATCGAAGACTTCCTCCAGACAATCATCCACGGCCACCAGATCGTAATCCAGAATGGCCCGCAGCATGTTGTCCAAAATACCGTCCACATTTGGCAAGGGCTGCGGCTCACCGTCCGGAGTCCATTCCACGACGTTCCAGGCGATCACGCGGTTTTTGCCCAACAGCCATTTGATGCGGAGCGCGGCTTCGGCCTGGCGGTAGGATTCCCGCAGCTGTACCTCGTCCCTCGCGGACTTGCCGACCCCGACCGTCACCGTTAACGGAAAATGGGCGTTGACCGCGGCCAGCAAACCGTTCAATTGTTCGGTGAATTCCCCTTCCGGAATCGACGACAAAATCAGGCATCGCGTCTGCTCGCTGCGAAAAAACGTCCCCAGCATGTTGTCTTCCACATAATTGCGGATAAATGAGGTCAACCGATAGATTTGGTCATGCCGCTCCTTGTCGTCCAACTGGCTGGTCTTCCATTCCACGTCGTCAATCTCGGCCAGGGCGGCCACCGTTCCAAACCGCAGCAAGGGACGGAGGTTCTCCAGGACGTGGGACTCCACCGAGCCGGAGGCCAGGTCGTTAAGCCAGCGCAGGAGCAATTCCTCCCCGACGGCGGACCAGACGGCCGAGGCCGACCGGTTCTGCTCCCTCTCCCGCTCGACCGCCTCGCAAAGCGAGTGCAGCATTTCGTACAGCTCGCGGTCTTCCACGGGCTTCAACAAATAGCCGGAGGCACCCAGCTGGATCGCCTTCCGGGCGTACTCGAAATCCTCATGGCCGCTGATGAACACGATTTTGGCCAGCGCGTTCATCTCCTTGGCGCGACGGGCAAATTCCATGCCGGACATAATCGGCATGCGAATATCGGACAGGATGATGTCCACCCGCTCCTGTTCCAGAATTTTAAGGGCGTTGAATCCGCTGTTTGCCGTACCGACCACGCGCAAGGGAAACGGGAGCCCGCTTCCCGCGATCCGCCGGCGCAGCCACTCCAGGTCCACCGCTTCGTCATCCACCAGCAACACATTAATATCCATAGGTCAGCGTCCCTCCGGTCGAAATAGCCTGTTGCTTTTGAGAATAGCTTAAGGCCGACAAACTGAACATAAACGTTTTCAATGAAAACCTATACTTTTTCACCGATCGCCTTCCCCTTCTTCGGGCTCTCCACCCTGCTCGTCGTCCGGGAGAAGGATTCTCACGGTCGTTCCGGCTCCGAAAATACTCGCGATAGCGATGCCGTATTCCCCGCCATACCTGAGCTTGATCCGCTCGTCCACGTTTTTGATGCCATATCCCCCGCTCTGGGACGGGGAGCTCATCAACCGCTTGACCGTCTCCGGCCGCATCCCGATCCCGTTGTCGATGACTCTGAGCTCAATCCCCTCCGCGATCCTGCGGCCGGTAATTCGAATGGAGAGATGTTCCCCGAACCACGCATGCTTAAAGACGTTTTCCACGAACGGCTGAAGAATGAGTTTGATCACCGGCACGGTAAGAATATCTTCCTCTATGTCCACGTAAACCTCGAACCGGTTCGCATATTTTACCCGTTGAATATCGAGATAGGTTTCCACTTGGGTCACTTCGTTCTTCAGCAGCGTCAGCACCTTGCCCTGATTCAGCGTCAGCCTGTAAAACCGGGACAACCCCTGCACCATGTCGGTCACTTTCCGGGTCTCGCCCAAATTGGCCAGGCTGCTGATCGTCGACAGCGTATTGTACAAAAAATGCGGATGGATTTGCGCCTGGAGCGCTTCGAGCTCCGCCTGCTTCCGCTGCAGACCCTGCACATAGACACGATCGATCAGCTCCTGGATATTTCCGGCCATCACGTTAAACGCGTCGGCGATATGGACGAATTCATCGTTGCCCGAAAAAGCGATCCGTTTACGGAAGTTCCCTTCCTGGAACGAACGGACCAGCCGGACGATCCGGGCCATTCGTCTTCCCGAAATCCTCGCCACCACCGATCCGATGACGGACATCCCCGCGAAACTCAATACGCAAACCGCGATGATCGATCGCTGCAGCTTGCTGGTGTCTTTGGTCAGATAGGCTTTGGGGACAAGGGTTTCGATGTTGAAGGAAGTGCCCGGGATCGGCTCTTGAAGACTCAAGTAAAACTCGCCCCCGCCGTCGGTCCCCGCTTCTCCGCGTTGATACAAGACGCCGCCACCCTGAGCGGTATCGACAAGCCGCAGCGTAATTCCCTCCTCTACCGGGAATGTGGCGAAATTGCCGAACAGATCGTCAAGAGAGGCCGTAATGCGAATATAGCCGATCACGGTCTTATAATCGCTGAAGGACACCAGCCGGCGGATATGGGATATATTGCCGAGGCGTTGGTCCGTGTCGATCTGCAGCCAGATATTGTCCTCCCCGGAATCCCGGTAGGCTGAATACCACGGGCTATCCTCCACTTCTTCAAGCGGCAGGATATAATAATCGCTGCCCTTGATCGGTTTCTCCAAATCGTCGCCCGGCACCAGGTTGAGATCCCGGTTCATCGTGTACAGCATCAGCCGGATGTCGTTGCCGAACAATTGAAGGGGAGCCGTGATTTGCGGAACGATTTCATCGAGCATGACCAGATAAATCTCGTAGGGTTCCCCTTTGGCCTGCAGAGCCCGCTGAAAAGAAAGGCTACCGAAGAGGGTGTCCGACATCCGCTGGATTTCGTCCATCTGGTACCGGATGTTGTTTCTGGCCTGCTCCATGCCCGTTCGGATATTCGTCTCCGCCATCTCGGTCCGGGACTGGACCAGCATGGTAAAGGCGATATAGCCGATAATCATGTCCGTGATTAACACAAGCAGCAGATACGGCACGAGCATTTTATAAGTAAAAGGAATGTATTTCTTCATTTTGGCGCCCTCTCTATACTTCGTAAGATAGAGTTTACGAGTTAACGCTTTCATTTTTCCGTAATTTCGAACTACAAAAAACCGGGAGGAGCCTGGGCTTCAACCATGGCCTCTCCCGGTACTCAAGCTTTATTTAAACTTTTGCCAATCCATCTTGCTCGTGTTCAGCAAATGCTCGAAATCGTTCTCCAGACGTTTCTGTTCCGCCTTGCGCGCCGCCTCGGCTTTCGCACGGGCTTCTTCCTTCTTCCGATCTTCATTCTGCTTCAATTCCGCGGCCTGCTCCTTAAGCTTGGCAATCGTCTCCGCCCCCAGCAAATCCTTCAGCGTGGCCGGTTTATCCGCCGCGGACGAAGGCATACTGGTGTTATTCTTCTTTTTGGCCATAAGTGCTTCACCTCGATTTCAAGCCTAAAGTATCACAGAGTGAAAAAAAATGTCAACTCACTGTTTAATCTTTATGTAAAAACGTGTAATTCTAAGGTATATATGTTTACTACCGCCAGCTTGGAGGAAAAACCATGAACAGAGAACGGGAACAAGAATACAGAGAACATACCCCACAACCCAAATCGCGCAATCCGCGGATTGAACAGGCAAAAAGGCTAAAAACAAAGCAGCTCACCGATTGGTTCCCCGTCAAAATCGAAATGGCCCACTACTGGATCGAGCACGAGAAGACGCAGATGAAACGGAACATGACTCGGGGAGCGGTCCATTTTTGTCATTTCGGGGAGAACATCGGATGCGAACAAAACGAGGAACGGCCGGTGGTCATCGTATCGAACAATACGGTCAACTCCACGTCGGGCAATGTCCTGGTCGTGCCGCTCACCAAAAATCTGAAGGTCCGCACGGTCCCCAAAACGGGGGAAGCCGTACTCACGAAGGACGGAAAGCCGATCCCCCGCTTCCAGAGCCATTATTTTCTTTTTAAAAGTAAATATGATTTCCTCGCTTTTGATTCCGCGGCCAAAACGGAGGAAACGACCTCCGTCAGCAAGGTCCGCCTGAAAGAACATCTGGGGAATTTGGATGAGGAAGATATCAACCGGTTGGAGAACCGGCTGAAATGGTCCTTTGGAATTTAAGACGGACGATGCTCTGCCTTCCATTGAAGGTAAGTCGATAGAAGTTTTTCTTATAGGGGGTTGACATCACTTTAACGGCAGGTTACTATAGTATCAAATGATTTGAACCGTTAAATATTACGTCATCCACCCTGTCGTGGATAAACTCACACGTGCCCGCGTGTTATTGAGTCTGAAGGAGCCTAGTGCTCCTTTTTTCCTTTCTCCTAAACAAAAAATTTAAGTATACCATAATGTCGCCCACCGTGGTCGTGGGCAAATTCACCCCGCCGGGAACTCTCCCGTCGGGGTTTATTCTTCCGCCTTAAATTCCCTCTTGGTTACCAATTACCCGATCTGCAAAATCTTAACCAGTTCTCTGCGAGAGACCTTGCAAAAAAAGCGCAAGGCTGAATTGCAGGCTCTCGCGGACATCCAAAGGCAAGCCGAACCCTTGCTGCCGTTCGAGGGAGGCGAAGCCGTGGATCAGACTCCGAAGTCCGCGCACCGTATGCAGCGCCTCCTCCTTGGTCAAGGAATATCCCCCAAGGAGGCCGACGATGAAATCGACAACCTTGCCGCTGGCTTCGGCCAGCTCCCGGTTGGTTGGGTCCTTCGCCAATTGGGCTACGTCGTACAAGCCGGGATGCTCCCGAGCAAAACCAATATAGGCATCGGCAAAAGATCGGATCGCCCGTTCTCCCGTCAGTCCCGAGGCGGCCCGGACGATCCTATCGTACAGCTCGCCGAGCGCATAAACGGCAATCCTCTCCCGCAGCTCGCCCAGCCCGCTCACATGGTTGTAAAGGGACGGCGGCCGGATGCCGAGGCGCTGGGCGACGGAAGAGATGGTCACCGCCTCCGCCCCCTCGCTGTCCGCAATCGCAACGGCCGCCTGCAGAACGGCGCCCGGATCAATCCCCGCTCTTGGCGACATGGCGTCCCGCCCCCTTTCCGGCCGTTTCCAGCTTCCGCTCCGCTTGCTCGATCGCCCGCCGCATCGCGTCCGCCGGATGGCCGATCATGCGCCCATGCCCGGCCGCCAGCAGCGCCGGCTTCAAAGCCGCCAGCTTCCGCGCGCTCGCCAGCGCCGTTTCCGCGCTCCACGTCGCCAGCGCCGGAAACGGAAACAGGGGGCGAAGCATGCCGCTGACCGCGATACCGCCGCGCGTTTGAAAGGCGTCCCCCGCGACCAGGGCGCCGCTGCGGGTATCCAGCAGGGAAATCGAGCCGGGGGTGTGCCCCGGCGATGAGATCACCTGCAGGGACCCGACCCGGTCACCGTCCTTCAGCAGCACGTCCGCGCGGGTCTTGATCTTCTTCGGAACGCCGCCCCGAATCGGGGTCTGCGCTTCCTCCGGATCCAGCGAGATATCGCCTTCCAGCAGCCGGGCATCCCTTGCCGAAATATACACCTGAATTTCGGGATGTTTCGCTTTTAGCGCATCGAGCGCTCCGACGTGATCGTCATGCGCATGGGTCAGGACGATCCTCGTCAACGGTTTCCCCGTTGTGGCCGCGACGGCGCGAAGAATGCCGTCGGCGCTATACGGGAGCGCCGCGTCTATCAGCGTGCAGCTCTCTCCTTCTTCGATAAGATAACAGTTAACCGGAAACAACCGGGGCATAAACGACACTTGAACCAGATGGCCGTGGCGCGTTAATTTCATGATGATCAACACCTTTCACGAAAACTAATGGGTTTAGTTTTATTTTAAACTAAACCCATTAGTTTATCAAGCCCGCTTTTTTAGTCGTACAAGCGGGCGTCCGTGAATAAGATGTACAAGTTACAAATATTCCGAGTTCGGAGGTATGCGGCATGAACAGTATTCTTGGTTTTATCTTTCTCGGCCTATCCCTGTCCGCCCCGATTGGCCCGGTGAACGCAGCCCAACTGGACAAAGGCATCCGCGGCGGCTTCCTGCCCGCGTGGTTTGTCGGGCTCGGCGCCATCGCCGCGGATATGATCTACATGCTGTTGGTCTATTTCGGAGTGATTCACTTTTTGAACACTCCTTTTATGCAGTCGTTTCTCTGGTTATTCGGTTTCTTCATCCTTGTGTACACCGGGATCGACAGTATTAAGCAGGCGTCAACCCTTAGCTTAAACGAAACGCGGGGGACCGAACCGCTGACGAAATCCTTCATGTCGGGGTTTATGATGTCCATTTCCAACCCCCTGTCGATCCTGTTTTGGCTCGGCATCTACGGATCCGTACTGGCACAGACCGCCGCAACCTCCGAACCGCGCGATCTGATCGTCAACAGCTGCGCCATTATCGCGGGGGTGCTGCTCTGGGATGTGACGATGGCCGGATTCGCAAGCGTCTTCCGCAAAATCTTGAGCGACCGTATGATCCGGGGGATTTCGTTCCTTTCGGGGCTCTCCCTGATCGGATTCGGGCTTTATTTCGGTTATAAGGCTCTTCTTCTGCTGCTGGAGCGGTTATAGCCCGCGTTCCCGTCTATTCAAGCCGGGGCCGTCTGATTAAAATCGCCTTGCGCCGATGGCGGCGAACCGAGGTTTTCTTGCGCTTCCAAACTTTAAACTGCATCCACAGCGTGACGGACCCGATGACCAAAATAAATCCCAGACTTCCCCAAAATCCCGGGCTGCTTGTGCCATGGGCCAGTGTTCCGGAAACGGCGATCAGAATCAGCGCCAAACCGCCAAAGCGTTTGACCTGGCCGAAGGCCGTCAGCTTCAACAACTTGCCCGAGGTAATCAGGATAAACATCCAGTTATACAGCAAAAGCAGGCCTGCCGCGGTTGTGATATACTCGTAAATTCGCCCCGGCATCGCCAGCGACAGGGCAATGGACGCGGCGAGTCCCACCGCCGTCAAGCCAATCGCGTACATCGGCCGTTTTTTCAAGGCCTTTCTGGCGAACAGCGGCGGAGCGTCCCGGTCCTCGGCCAGCGTAACCAGCATCGTCGTTACGGCGTAGAGCGAGGCTACCATCGTGGAAAAGCCGGCCACGATCAGCACGCCGTTGAACAAATGAGGGATGAACGGCATCTCTACCCCGCCGAGCGCCGTGATGAACGGGCTCTTTTTGGGCACGATGCTTTTCCAGGAGACCAGCGTAACCACCAGGGACAAAGAGAGGATATAGACCGTCATGAGCAGAAGCAGCATGATTTTCCCCGCTTTGGGGGCATCCGACGGATCTTTCAACCGAAACGCCATCATCCCCATGACCTCGATGCCCCCGAAGGCGTAAAAAGCAAAAATAAATCCGGACCAAAGCCCCATCGCTCCGGCGGGAAAAAATTCGCGGAGCGTCCGCGGGAAAGCAGGGTTTCCGCCGCCGGGTATCCAGCCGAACAAGGCGGCTCCGGCAATCCCCAGAAACAGGAGAATGGCGGCAATTTTAATGACGGACAGCACATTTTCGATCGAGTCGAAGCCTTTGTTCCCCAGAAAAATGACCAGCAATCCGAGCAGCGCATATCCCGTTGCGAACAACCACATCGGCACCCCCGGAAACCAAAATCGGGAGAAAAGGGATAGCGCGGTCAACTGGCTGCCCATGATCAACAATTCGGACGACCAGTATACCCAGCCGCTGCTAAACCCGGCCCACCGCCCGAAAGCCTGTTTCGCATAGGAGCGGAAGGACCCTTTTTCCGGATGCTTGGCCGTCATCTTCGCCAGGGACTCAAACACGGTGTACGTTCCCAGAGCGGCCAGCGCGAAGGCGATCAATATCGCGGGCCCCGCTATGCTGATCCCCAGCCCCGACCCCAGGAAATACCCCGTTCCGATGGTCGAAGCGACGCCCAACAGGGAAAGCTGCCACCACTTCAAATTTCCGCCCTTATGCTTCTCTTTCCGGCTCTCGGCCAATGTAAACGCCTCCTATTCGTTAGCCTGATCCATGTAAAAACAAATCCTCGGCCTTTCAAACCATTCCTTAGCTTCTATCGCCAGCCAATTATTATGCGAGGAAAAAAAGGGCTTTTTCCCCTACGCCCAGAATAACGGGAATCAAACTCTTTATGGTATAATAATTCGTCAGAACTAGTTTATCTTCGTATTCTACAAACTAACGGGAAGATTCCCTTTAATTTGACCAACCTAGATTAAAAGCCGGAGAGGCTACCACCACTCCAGGCTGGAAAGGAGACGAGCCGATGGCTTTCGGAGTGAACAAAGAGGAACTGAATGCTTGGAAGGAGGCCGTCTCCCGGGGAGAAATCGCCTATTTGACGCATTATTGGCTGGACCCCCGCTTTCCCGGTTCCAAAACCGTCACCAAAGTCGGCTGTGCCGATCTCGCCCGATTGCGCGACTGGTGCCTGAAACATGAGTTGAACCCGGATTATATCCATCGCCGGTCCGTCTTCCCCCATTTTGATCTGATCGGCCCGAAGCAGCGTGAAATTCTGCTCCAGGAACAACTGTGGGATCAACTGGAGCGGTTCCATATGTTATAGCGCAGAACATCTTTACAGAAAAAGGGGCTGCCCGAAGATCCCACGGATCTTATGGACAGCCCCTATATTTTTTCCCTTTATTATGACAGACCGATGCGTTCCACAAGCCGTATACTTTCCTCATTCATTCCGGTTATGGACACCTCTTTATTCAATTGCCGGTATTTACCCATCACTTTGGAGATGGCATTCGCCGCCGATTGATCCCACACATGGGATTTTGAAAAGTCGATGACGATCCGGTCGGGATCGCCCGCCGGGTCAAACTCCTGAAGAAAATGCGTGACGGTGCCGAAGAACATCTGCCCGGCGACCCTGTAGGTTTTTACGCCATCCCGCATCTCCGTGACCGTGCGGATTTGGGCGATTTTCCGGGCAAACACCAGCGCGCTGATCAGAACCCCGATGCCTACGCCGATGGACAAGTTGTCCGTAGCCACCACGGTTACCACCGTGACGATCATAACGATGGCGTCGGATTTGGGGATTTTGTGGAGCGACCGTAAGGAAGCCCATTCAAACGTCCCGATCGACACCATAAACATAACGCCGACCAATGCGGCCATCGGGATTTGTTTGACCACCCCGCCAAGGACGAGGATCAGAAACAGCAGCCCCACCCCCGAAACCAGCGTGGACAGCCGGGTACGCCCTCCCGATTTCATGTTGACCATCGACTGTCCGATCATGGCGCAGCCGGCCATGCCGCCGAAAAATCCGGTAACGATGTTGGCCAGCCCCTGGCCTTTCATCTCCCGATTCTTGTCGCTGGCCGTATCGGTGATGTCATCGATCAACGTCGCCGTCATTAACGACTCAAGCAGGCCCACTACGGCAAGAGATAAGGAAACCGGGAAGATCGTCTTGATCAACTCCCAGGAGATGACGACATCGGGCAGGTGAAAGACCGGCAAGGCGCTCGTGATTTCCCCCATATCGCCGACCGTTTTAACGTCCAGCTTCAGCGAGATGCTGAGCACGGATACGACGATAATCGCCACCAGGGCGGACGGAACCGCTTTGGTCAACCGCGGGAACAGATAAATGATCGCCAGCGTCAAGGCTACGAGCGCGTACATCAACCATCCCTGACCCGAAAAATGGGTGAGCTGCGCCATAAAAATCAGAATGGCGAGCGCATTGACAAAGCCGGTCATCACGGAATGCGGCAGAAAGCTAATCCACTTCCCGAGCTTCAGTTGGCCCATGATGATTTGCAGCACCCCGGCCAGAATCGTTGCGGCGAACAGATACTCTATCCCGTGATCCCGTACCAGGCCCCCCATCAGCAGCGCCATCGCCCCTGTGGCCGCGGAAATCATCCCCGGACGCCCGCCGGCAAAGGAGATAACAACCGCGATACAAAACGAGGCGTACAGCCCGACCATCGGACTTACGCCCGCCAGGATGGAAAACGCGATCGCTTCCGGAATCAACGCAAAGGCCACCGTTAATCCCGAAAGGATATCGTTTTTCGCGTTCGAGAACCAACCGCCGTATTTTATTGTTTTTTCCAAATCGAAAAAATCCCCCTTAGGATTACAGAATAGGTCCGATGCAACGCCAACGCTTTCGATTATATGAAAAAAGGCCGCTCCCTCTCAAAAAGGTCACCGGCCCGATAAAGCGCTTTTATCCAAACCATTCAGCCGTTGGCGGCGGAATGCTCTTCTATTCTTTCAAATTTAAAAAAATTTGCGGATGATTTTCGCCACGACCGCGGGTTTAATCGGCTTGCTCATATAATCGTCCATTCCGGCGCTAAGGCAATTCTCGCGATCCCCGGCGAGCGCATTCGCCGTCACCGCCACAATGACGGGGCACTTCTCCGGAAGAAGCTTGCTCTTGATGACCCGGGTCGCCTCCAGCCCGTTCATTTCCGGCATATGTACGTCCATAAAAATCATATCGAAAGATTCATAAGCTACCGCCTGAAGCACTTCCAGGCCGTTTGCGGCCTCTCGGGTGGCATGCCCCAGCCGCTCCAGCATTTTCTTCAAGACAATGCGGTTGATTTCATTATCCTCGGCAATAAGAATATTCAGCTTCTTGCCGGAGGGTACTTCCTCCAAGGTCCCCGTGACCCCTCCGGCTTGATCTTCGGTTTGCTTGAGGGCTAAGCAAAAAACAAAGGTCGCTCCGGGTCCATCGTGAGGTTCGACCCAAATATCCCCGCCCATAAGATCCACCAGTTTTTTGGTAATTGCCAGACCCAGCCCCGTTCCTTCGAACCGGCGCGTCATGAAATGATCCAACTGGGAAAAGGGCTGGAACAATAGCGGGATTTTTTCTTTCGGAATCCCGATTCCCGTATCTTGAACGGTGAAGCAAAGCTTCACGTCCGGCCCTTGCTCCATACGCCGGACGGTTACCGTAACGCCGCCGGTATAGGTGAACTTTACGGCGTTTCCGATCAGATTGAGCAGGACTTGCCTGAGGCGGTCCGCATCGCCGAACAACCGGTCGGGAACGTCCGGGGAAACGTTGAAGTCCATGGACAACCCTTTTTCCATGGCACGGACCATAACGATGTCCAGCGTTTCGGAAATCAGTTTCCGCAGGTCGAACATCTCCTCATGCAGCTCGGACTTGCCCGATTCGATTTTTGCGAAATCCAGAATGTCGTTAATGATGGCCAGCAGCGTATCTCCGCTCTTGCGGATAATCTCCAGATACTCTGTTTGGGTTTCCGTCAATTCGGTCGTCTCCAGCATCAAATCCGTCATCCCGATGACTCCGTTCATGGGCGTGCGGATCTCATGACTCATCATCGCCAGAAATTCGCTCTTCGCCCGGTTGGTGCTCTCCGCCGCTTCTTTGGCGATCAATAGCTGCTTCTGCTCGGTGATGTCTTTGGCAATAATGTAGAAGCCTACATTCTTCTTGTTGATCATGATCGGCGCCACCGTAGTCAGCACCTCGGACGTATGGCCGTACTTGGTATGGATCTTGTCGATGCCTTTGGCGACGGAGGCGTCTTGCATCGATTCGGACAGGATCTGGGACAAGGGCTGTTCTCCGATAAACTCGGAAAAGGGCTTTCCCGCCATATCGGAAATTTTATACCCGGTCAACCTCTCAGCTACCGCATTGGCATTGATAATCCGTCCGTCCAAATCCAGGGAAAATACGGCGTCATGATTGTATTTTTTGAGCGAGTTATAACGTTCGACCGTCTCCTGCAGTTCGCGTTCCACCCGCTTTCGGTCCGTGATATCCTGTACCGTGCCGCTCATTTTGACCGGATTCATTTCTTCGTCATAGGTAACGATTCCGCGCAAATGAAGGTACAGGTACTCCTCCCTCCTGATTTCGAACCGGCATTCAAAATCAAATTGCCCCGAGCGCAAAGCGGCATTTACGGCTTCCACCATACGTTTCCGATCTACCGGATGCACTTTGGACAGGATGTCCGCACCGGAAGGCGGGTCCGTCTGCTTCTCAAGTCCAAATATCGCATAGAGCTGATCGAACAGCTCGATGTCTCCTTCTCGCACATTCCATTCCCAACTGCCGACCCGGGTCATCCGCATCGTCTCGGCCAGAATGGAGGCCTCCTGCCTCCGCTTGGTCGTCTCCCTGCCGACCGCCAAAAGCATAGGGCCTTTCGGAGCATCCTTGTTCAAACGAACCGCAAATTCAAACCATACTTCCTCGCCCGCTTTGCTTCGGAGCCTCCATTCCACGGTCGCCCGCCGATGTCTTAGCAATTGACGGCTCAGCTTCCCGAGCTCCTCCGGATCCGGTTGACACCAGGCCGTGTACTTTACGCCAACCACTTCTTCGGGACGATAACCGAGCCATTCCGTGACGGATGGGGAGCAAAACAATCCGATCCCATTCAAATCACAGCAATACACAAGATCATTCATATTGGTAAGAATATAACGGCTCCATTCCTCCGCTTCCACCTCTTGGCGACTCCAAAGTTCTCTCGTTTCGTCTATCCCAAGAGACTGCTGTCCTTCGTGCCCGTTCATTACCAAGCCTCCGTTCCAGGATCGTTCATATCGGCAAGTAACCGGAAGGATCTTTTGATCTATTGGTTTGACTATGACTTGTTTTCTTCTTAAATATCAGACATTAATTTAAATGTCAATTTACAAAGCAACTAAACGACTGTCCGGCCCAAAAGAAAAATTAAGTATATTCAAAATTTCCCTTTTCATTGCTAAGCCGATCCCTTATTGTATAGGGTGGAAAATACTCGCTGTGGAGAGAAATTATATTGAGGTGGTCCTATGACAACGCAATCCGCTTTACCTCCGAACACCAGTTTGTTTCGGAACCGGTTTTACCAGACGATCCTGATTTCCAACATCTTTCTGCAAATCGGGATTTGGGTTCGCAACTTCGCGATCCTTATGTTCGTTACCGATATGACGAACAACGACCCGGTGGCGGTTTCGCTCATCTCCGTGGTCGAATTCGCTCCGATCTTCGTGTTCTCCTTCATCGGCGGAGCTTTCGCCGACCGTTGGAAACCCAAGCGAACGATGATCTGGTGCGACTTTTTGTCCGCCGCTTCCGTGTTCGCGGTGCTGTTCACGCTGATGTACGGCTCTTGGGAAGCCGTCTATTTCGCCACATTTATTTCGGCGATCCTCTCCCAATTTTCACAGCCGTCCGTTATGAAGCTGTTCAAGCAGCATGTTCATCCGGATAAGCTGCAGCAAGGCATGGCCTTGTTTCAATCCCTGGTCGCGATCTTTATGGTGCTGGGGCCGACGCTCGGGATTTTCTCGTACCATCAATTCGGCATTTATATTTCGATCGGAGTGATGGGGGTCGCCTTCTTGATTTCCGCTCTCGTTCTGTTCCGGCTTCCGGCCGATGAGCACACGGAGGAAAAAGCCGAACGGACCACGAAGCTGACCCGCGAGCTGGCGGACGGCTTCCGCTATGTATGGCGCAGTCCGATTCTGAAAGTTCTTGGCGCCACCTTCGCCATCGCCGGTTTTGCCGTTGGGACCATCCAGACGCTTGGCCTGTATGTTGTAATCGAGAACTTAGGGAAAACCAAGGAATTCCTGCAGTTCCTTCTGATGGTTAACGGCGTGGCGATGCTGATCGGAGGCGGTATCATCATGACGCTGTCCAAAAAAATCCCGCCGCAAATGCTGCTTGCCTTCGGGATGGCCGTCAGCGCGGTTTGTATCGCCGGCATGGGATTCTCGACAAGCGTTCCGCTGACGCTGGTCCTGCAGTTTATTAACGGGCTTACCTTCCCTTGCATCCAGATCGGGATCAACACCATGATCCTTCAGTCCACCGAGCAATCTTACGTCGGCAGGGTCAACGGCGTGCTGAGCCCGATGTTTATGGGGATGATGGTCATTATGATGTCGGTGTCCGGATTGCTCAAGAAAGTGTTCCCGCTGGTCGGCATCTACACGTTTTCCGGCATCGCCATGCTGATCGGCGCGCTGATTCTCATCCCGATCTTCAAGGTCAAACCGGCGCCGATTCCGGTACCCGACGTGAACATGAAAGAACCCGGAACCGGAACAACCTAGCTTTAACCATAACATAAAAAAGGGTCCCAGCCGCGTTGAATGGCGGTTTCGGGACCCTTTTGCTTTGATGTAAAGTTGATGACGGTTCGGTTTTACCGGCTGTTAAAGATGTCGGTCAATACCGGAACGATTTGCGATTTGCGGGAGACTACGCCTTTCAGCAGCGCCTTGTTGTTCTCCAGCTTCACGCCGTAAGCCGCTTCCACCGCGTCGGCGGCTTTGCCCAACGCGAGCCCGATGGAATCGTTGTTCAGAATGTCGGTCACCACGAACAGGAACAAGTCCAGTCCTTTGCGGTCCACAATGCCGTTCAGCGCGGCTTCCAGTTCAGCCTGGCGTACGAGCACATCATTAACGTCGACCGCGTTCACCTGAGCGATTTCCACCTTCGCGCTGCCCATGGAGAACTCCTTGGCGTCCAGGGAGATCAACTGCTCGATCGATTTATCGCTAAGGTCGGCCCCCGCCTTAAGCATGTCCAGCCCGTATTCTTCCGGGTTCACGCCGGCGATGTCCGCAAGCTCGCGGGCCGCGGCCACATCCTGCTCCGTACAGGTCGGAGATTTAAACAGAAGGGAATCCGAAATGATTGCGGACAGCATCAACCCGGCGATGTTGGCGGGTACCGCGATGCCGTTCTCTTTGTACATCTTGTTAAGGATCGTAGCGGTACACCCTACAGGCTCGGCACGATAGTAAAGCGGGCCGCTCGTTTCAAAATTCGCGATCCGGTGATGGTCGATGACCTCGGCGACACGAACCTGATCGATGTCGGAGACGCTTTGCTGACGTTCGTTATGGTCGACCAAAATAACGTCCTTCACTTCCCCCGCCGCGCTTTCGATCACGCGTGGAGCCTGAAATCCGAAACGGTCGAGGGCAAACTTCGTTTCCCCGTTAACTTCGCCCAAGGCGACGGGTTCCACGTTCCAGCCCAGCTTGGTTTTCAAATCGGCATAAGCGATCGCGGAGCAGATGGTATCTGTGTCCGGATTTTTGTGTCCGAAAATCAATACTTTGTCCATTCGTTTACTCTCCTTTTCGTTATTCGCTTAGAAAAGTATATCCCGAACCGGAACCACAATCAAGGGCGGACCGGGGCCGGACCGGCAATTTTCAGCTTCGTATTAAGGTCCCTCTCAGGGAAAATTCAGCAAATTCTCAGGTAAGTTTCCGATAATAGAACCATTAAGACATAATTGGAGGTCTTCGCATCATGAAAAATCTAAAAGGGGTCAGAGTGATGCTGGTGGACGACGAGCCTCATATCACCCAGTTTCTGGAGTTCGGCCTGCTCAACGAAGGGTTCGACACCCGTACGGCGCCGGACGGCATGACCGCCGTCAACCTGGCGTTGGAATTTCAGCCGCATGTCGTCATCCTGGACGTCATGATGCCTGGTATGGACGGTTGGGAAGTGTGCCGGCTGCTGAAAAAGAACCTGAGCAATGTGGCGATTATTATGCTGACCGCCAAAGATGAAGTCGAAGACCGGGTGAAGGGCTTGACGACGGGGGCGGACGATTATGTGGTCAAGCCCTTCAGCTTCGAGGAACTGCTCGCCCGGATCGGCGCCCGCTTGCGGAACCAGTTCCCCGCCTTATACGGCGAGGTCTCTTTCGGCCCGTTCCGGCTCGATGACCGCAGGAAAGAGATCCGGTATCGGGACGAAGTTCTGGAACTGTCTCCCACGGAATATGAGCTGCTGAAATATCTGGTCATCAATCACGGGATTGTTCTCAGCAAAAGCACGATTCTCGATCAAGTCTGGGGATACGACTTCGGCGGCGACGAAAATATCGTCGAGGTGTACATCCGGTTTCTGCGCGAAAAGCTGAACGACAAAGAGCACCGTCTCATCCGGACGCTGCGGGGCGCGGGGTACCGCGTCGATCTGCCATGAGGCGGAATCGGTTCTTCCCGGTTGGCCGCGGGACGTTATCCCCCCGTTCTCTCCGCTCCCAGCTCCTGTCCAGGTCTTTGCTTGTTCTGGCTCTGCTGCTGGCGCTCATCGGCAGCGTTCAGTACGTGGTGGTCAAAAATTTTCTGTACCGCAATCAGGCGGAAACCTTAATGTCGCAAATCCGCGGGATCCCCGACTTCTTTTTGTTCGGCGGGGAACTGCCTGCCTGGGCGGAACGGATCGGCGGCGTCCCCGCCTCCCCGAAGGAGGGCGAACGGAGGCCGGTGCTGTTTCTGCCGGATACTTCCCTGGCGCTGATCAGCAGCTCGTCCGAAGTGATCAGCCGGTCCGACGGGTCCGGCCTTCCCGCCCCCCGCCTTTCGGAAGCGGAGTATGCCGCCGTTCGCAACCAACCCCGCAATCTGCGTAAAGACGCGTATAAAGTGGTTCGGGATCCGAACGGGATGGAGCAACTGGTGGTGTTTCGGCCGGCGGATGGGCCCCAAAGACGCGGCACCTTGATCCAAATGGGTATCGCCACCGCCCATTTGAAGGCTATTGCGCTCCGCCAGTTGACCATCTTCATGGTCTTGTCCCTGATCGCCCTGGGGGGCGGCCTGATGCTGTATTTGTCGGTGCTGCGCAAAACGCTGAAGCCGCTCCATCAAATGATCGGCACCGTGCGGGAGCTTGACGCCGGCAACCTTGACCGGCGCTTCCCGGCTTCCCTCGGCCAAAGCGAAATCGACCGCCTCGCCGTTTCCTTCAACGGCATGCTCGAGCGGCTGCAAACCTCCTTCGCGACGGAGCGCGAGGCGAAGGAACAGATGCGCCGCTTCATCGCCGACGCTTCGCACGAGCTGCGGACGCCGCTGACCTCGATCCACGGCTTTCTCGAGGTGCTGCTTCGCGGGGCCGCCGACAAGCCGGAGCAGCTGAACGCGGCGCTAAGCAGCATGCTGGGCGAAGCCCGGCGGATGAAGAAGCTGGTCGAGGACCTGCTTACGCTCGCCAAGCTGGACCGGGCCCCGGTCTTGAGCCGGAGCGAGATCAGGCTCGACGCGCTGGTGGCGGAAATGGAGCCCCATCTGCGCATGCTGGCGGATGGCCGGTCCGTGGTGTTCCGCTTGGCACCGGAGATGACGGTGACGGCGGACAGCGACAAAATCAAGCAGGTCGTGCTGAATTTGTTCCACAACGCCGTCCAGCACACCGACCCGGCCAAGGGCCGCATCACCGTCACCTTGTCCAGGGTGACGGAGCACGAAGCGCTGCTGTGCGTACAGGACAACGGCCCGGGTATTCCGGCCGAGCATCTGCCGCACGTGTTCGAGCGCTTCTACCGCAGCGACGCCTCGCGCACGCGCAAGCAGGGAGGCGCCGGCCTGGGCCTGGCGATCTCGCAGGCGATCGTCGCGGCCCACGGCGGCCGCATCTCGGCGCACAGCGCGCCGGGGGGCGGCGCCGCCTTTGAGGTGCGGCTGCCCGCCGCCGCAGCAGACGCGGCCGCGCGCTAGGAGCGCGGGCGGCTGTGCGCGGGCGAGCGGCTACGCGCGGGCAGCGGGCAGGCGCGGGCGAGCGGCTACGCGCGGGCAGCGGGCAGGCGCGGGCGGGCAGCCGTCGCGCAGGCAGCGCCACGCGCGGGTAGCGGCCAGGCGCAGGCGGCGGCCTTTGGCACCAGGACTGGCGGCCCTATGATTTCCTTAGCCGCTCGGGTTAACGGCCTTTTGGGGAGCTATTTCGGCCCGAATCGGCTTCGCGGGGTAAATAGCGGTCCAAAAGACACTGGCGTTGCATTTAACCTGACATGGTGCTGCCTATCCGCAATCTTTTTTGCCGCCTGTTATAATAGCGGCGTTTTGGGCCGTTATTTCGCCCCGATTCGCGTTTTTGGGGAAAATAGCGGCCAAAAAAGGCCTTATTTCACTGATGCGGGTCCCAAAATTAGGTTTCGGGCCCGTTTTTCCAAAA
The DNA here is from genome assembly GCF_008084145.1 of Paenibacillus faecis. Classification (GTDB taxonomy): domain Bacteria; phylum Bacillota; class Bacilli; order Paenibacillales; family Paenibacillaceae; genus Fontibacillus; species Fontibacillus faecis. The sequence goes on from NZ_VSDO01000006.1 coordinate 519,288, forward strand.
ATAAGTGCCCAAAAGGCCGCTATTTCTTGCCATTGCCGCAAATTCGACAAAATAGCGGCTCAAAAGGCCGTTATTAGCCTTATTGGCAGCCCACAATTAAACATAAGCAAAAAAACCTGCATAATCGCAGGTTTTTTCGCCTTTTTCACCTATTTCACCTTTCCCCTATTCCCTACTCTTGCTCCCCGGCACTCTCTACAGCGTACTGCTTATACTTGCCGTAGTCGCTCAGCCTGCATTCCATCGAAAGCCGGGTGCCGTCCTCTTCATAGCTGGTCGCGAAAATGTTGGCGCGCTCATTAAAATAGGACACGACCGCACCTTGATCGTAAGGGATCAGCATTTCGCAGCGGATATAATCCTTGAACACCCGCTCCCGGATCATTTGGACGAGCTCCTGCAGCCCGATGCGCGGTTTGGCCGCCATAAACACTTTGTCTCCCTGAATTTCGGGAATCGGGCGCTCCGCCAAATCGGATTTGTTGTAGGCGTAAATGACCGGGATATCCGTAATGCCGATCTCTTTCAACGTTTGGTTGGTGATCTCGATCAAACGCTCGTACTCCGGGTTGGAGTAATCTACCACGTGGATGAGCAGATCGGCTTCCGCGACTTCCTCTAAAGTGGAGCGGAACGCCTTGATCAGGTGATGCGGAAGTTTGCTGACAAAGCCGACCGTGTCCGTGAGCAGGAAGGTTTTGTTGTCTTCCAGAGGGATGCTGCGCACCGAGGTTTCCAGGGTGGCGAACAGCATATCTTTCTCGAAGACCTGCTTCTCTTGTTCGGGATGAAAAAGTTCCATCATCGCGTTCATGATCGTCGATTTGCCGGCGTTGGTATAGCCGACGAGCGAGACAACGGGAACGTCGTTCTTCTTCCGCTGTTTCCGCTGGGTCTGGCGGTGGGCCACCAGGGTGTCGAGCTCCTTGCTCAGCGCGTTGATCTTCTCTTCAATCCGGCGGCGGTCCAGCTCCAGCCGGGTTTCCCCGGCGCCGCGGTTCTTTGTGCCGACCCCGCCGCTTTGGCGGCCGAGCGATTCACGGAGACCGATCAAACGGGGAAGCATGTATTTCAGTTGGGCGATTTCCACCTGAAGCTGCGCTTCCCTCGTCTTGGCCCGCTGGTCAAAAATGTCGAGAATCAGCACGGTCCGGTCGATCACTTTGCATTGCAGGTCGGCCTCCAGATTGCGGATTTGCGACGGGGACAGCTCGTCGTTGAAGATGACGAGGTTGCCGTCGTTCGCCTCCAGCAAGGCCGTCACCTCCTGCAGTTTGCCGGTGCCGATATAGTGAGAAGTGTTGACTTTCGGCAAATTTTGCGTCACCACGGCCACGACTTCAATGTCGCACGCCTCCGCCAAATTGGCCAATTCCTCCATGGAATACTCAAAATCCTCCTGCTGGTTCAAATTAACCCCGACGAGGATTGCTTTTTGCTGCAACGGTTCCGTCATGTAAATTCCTCCCTTATCTAAAACTTAAACAAAAAAAGACACAGGCATCCCCTGTGTCATGTTCAAACGAGAACGCACGCACCTATACGGGGAAATAAACGTCTCCCGAAAATTGGCGCACGTAAAGCCGGCATATTCTATTCAAAAGTAGGTTCCCTTTATCCTAGCATACCCATTCCGTTTGCCCTGCACAGGGGCAGAGCCTTTGGCACTATTCAATTAGCCGCGCAAAGTGGTAAAACGGAATTTGATATTAATCACAGGGAACCCTCCGTTCGTTTAAGATTATCTATATTTTAACATATTATTATTCGTAAAACAATTTGCTCAGGGGTTAATCAAAAATAAAATGACGCCCCGCCCTCCTATTACTGTATCGGCTGAACCTTCACCCGGTCAAAACGGACCGCAACATCCGCACTTTGCACTCCGATCCTTCCCCGAAGAAGCGGGTTAGCGCTGCGATCGGTATAAGAAAGAACGGGATCACTTGAACTCCCCGTGTATACCTCAATGGTCGCGCCTCGCACGGACACCTTAAGTTGAAGCTTGCCGTCCGCGGAAACGGAATCGGCCTCTGCCGGGAACGGGACGCTTTTCAAGCGCGTTGTTCCGTAATTGATCTTGTCGAGGTGCAATCCTTCAGAATCGGCATAAATGTAGTAACCGCGGACAAAGTCATTCCGGTTTTGATGCTGTTCCAAGCCGTTGGCGGGCTCCGAGGCACGAACGAGTATCCCGGCGCGGCCCGTGTTGTCCATCCGCTGCAGATCGGCCTCCACCCTATAGTCGGACCAATCGTGCTCGCCGGTCAACGATTTGGCCGGTGACACCGAAGAAGCCCGCAATTCTCCGTCCTTCACGGACCACATCCCTTCAAACCGGGTCCATCCGAAATCGTTACCGTCATCAAAGTCATCCTCCCATTTCTCTACAGGCTGGTATCGCTCCACCCAAAACCGGTCAACTTCCAAAATCCCTGACATTACCTCCAGTTTCCAGCGCTGCGGGCCGACCGGCAATTCTATGCCTTGTGCGGAGGCCGTCTGCCATTCTCCGGCAGACTCTTGAACTGCGGAGAACTCCGCGACTTTCCGTTTTTTCTGATCGCGTAATCTAAAGCTTGCGTTCTCCGACAGAGGCCGGATGCGGAAGTGAATCGAATATCGCCCGGATTCGCCGGGGTTCACCAAATCCCCTCTTGCACGGATAATACATAGCCGCCGTCCTCCCTGCTCTTCAGGCTCAATGCTCCGGGACGGTAAGGGAGCTTCCCGTCGGCCGTCGCTTTGCTCACGGCATGGTAGGCTTTCCCCTCCTTGCCGTTCTCATAGTGGACAGCCTGTACCTGCCCCGGGAGCGGCCGATAAACACGCCCGTCACTGCTTCCGTTGACATCATTGCTGTATGCGATATAACCGAACCGCCCATCCAGACCCGCAGCAGCGTACCCAATGGCACCCCCGCCTGTGGAAGCCGGACCGGCGAACTTCCGCATCTCGTCAATGTACACCCGGATTTCGGCACTCCCTGCACTCCCTGCACTCCCTGCATCCCCGGCTTTCTCGGCTTCCCCAGCTTTCCCGGCTCTCCCGTCATTCCCCGCATTCCCGACACCCCTGGCATTCCCAGTGCTCCCGGCGGCGGTATGCTCGATCCGGATTTTATGCCACTGACTGTAATCGAAGTCGGCGGGCAAAGCCGCCGAGCCGAGCAGACGCTCCCTCCCGTCCGAACGTTCAGTAAGCTCCATACGTCCCGACTCGGGAATCAACCATACCGTTCCGTAGTTTTGTTCATCCCGATACGAGAAGACGGCTCCGACCCGGGATTCCGCCTGCGCTTCGCTCTCCGAGCGGACGTAAAACTCGGCCGTATACCCTGGCTCCGTCTTGGACTTCGTCCGCAGCAGGGCTATGTCCGGCGAATCCGGTGCGCGGACGCCGGCGCCTTTTCCGGGATCGACCGACCATTCGCCTGTCCCGGATGTAATCCACGACTTTCCGAGGCTATCCCGCTCAAAGCGGTCCGCAAACACGGGCAAGGCTGGCGCCGGTTGCGGCGTGTCTGTCGGTCCGGCTACCGTGAAGGTCTCCCCATTCCAGAAGAGCCGGTCCATGTTCATATGGCGCAGTGGCCCGACTATGCCCGGCCCCTCCAGGTTGTGGTAGATCATGTACATGGAATCGAGATCCGGGCCGGTAACGAGCGAGTTATGGCCCAAACCGACCGTCTCTCCTTCCGTTCGAATCAGCACGGGGTTCCCTTCGAACGGCTCGAATGGACCCAGAGGCGATTCGCTGACCGCCGCATCGATCCGGTAACCGTTGCTGAAAACGTGATTTCCGGTATAGGTCATATAGTACCGTTCGTTCCTTTTAAATACCGTCGGCCCTTCGGTCCAGCCGTCCATGTAAGCTCCGGTGGGCGAGCCGGGAGCCGTTACGGACAGCGGGGAATTCATCCGGGCGGCTTCGATACCGCCGGTTCCGGCGTAATAGAAGTACCAGGTCCCGTCATCGTCCACAAAAGTCGAAGCATCGATCGTCCTTCCGAAATTGTCCGTCGCCACACGGAAAGGCCCGACAGGCGACTCGCTCTCCAGCACATAGTGGCCGTTTCCTGCGGGAGAGGTGTACATATAAAATCTGCCGTTCCAGTACCGGACTTCGGGCGCATACGCGGCGGTTGTAACCGGGTCCTCCGTGCATAGCCCGCGGTAAGTCCAGTCCACCAAATCCGGCGAACTCCACACTTTGATGCCCGCGTCCGTATCCCACGTGCTTACGTACAAGTAATAATACCCGTTGAACGCAAAAATAAAGGGATCCCCCAATCCGTACTCTTCCCATTCATCCGGTAAGGTCACGGGATTGCTCCATGTCCGGACCGACTCCGGCTTCGGCTCCGCGGACGAGCAAGCCCCCGCCGACAACAGCAGCATAGCGATCGCCAGCCATTTTCCAAAACGCACGACCCCTCTCCCCTTTCGGAAATCATCCGGTAAATCCGATAAACCTTATTTTTTCAAGAAAAAACGGCAGAATCGTCGGATCGCGTCATCTGCCGTTTTCCCATTATTTTCGGGTTCCCTCGACGATCTCGCGGATCGTCTCCAGCGGAAGCTTCGGCTTCCGGTCATACGTCAGCAAGCCGTTGATCTCCTGCTCGACATCGCTGAATTGCGTGTAACAGAATCCTTGGATGATCGGGGATCGCCGCATCGGCTCCACGACATTTCTCAACCGCTCCGTGAAGTCCTCTTCATTCTCCGCTCCGGAATATCCCCATCCTTCCCACTCATTTTTCTTGAAGGAAATCCCGCCAAACTCCGTGACAAGAATCGGCTGTCCCGCATAAGGGAACCCGGGGACCAGAATCCAACGGTTCCCCGGCTGCGCACTCAACGTCGCTTCCTTGGCTGCATATCGCTCCGTCAGCACCTCGCGGCGCCATTCGTAATCATGGATGGTCACCAAATCCGTATGGACCAGCTCCCAGCCGTCATTCGAGATAACGGGGCGCGTCGGATCAAGGGATTTCGTCAAATGATAGATTGACAATGCGTGCTGCTGCTGTTGCTTGTCGACCAGAATATTGGGCACGCCCCAGCTCTCATTGAGCGGTACCCAGGCTACGATGCACGGATGGTTGTAATCCCGCTCTACAGCCTGCATCCACTCCTGCGTCATCCGTGCCACATAGGTCTCGGAGAACTGGTACGCGTTCGCCATTTCCCCCCAAACCAGCAGACCCAGCCGATCCGCCCAATACAAATAGCGCGGATCTTCGATTTTTTGATGCTTGCGCGCGCCGTTAAAGCCCATGGCCTTCGTCAATTCCACGTCCCTGCGCAGATCGTCGTCACTCGGGGCGGTCAATAGGCCTTCCGGGAAATAACCTTGGTCCAGCACCATTTTCATGAAATAAGAGCGGTTATTCAGGAGCAGCTTCCCGTCCTCAATGGATATTTTCCGCATGCCAAAATAGCTTTTCACCTGATCGGCAACCACTCCGTCCACGCTTAAGGACAATTCCAAATCGTATAGATTCGGTTTTTCCGGCGTCCACCAGCGCCCCAGCCCATGGTCATTGAAATCCTCCAAATGGATATACCGGCTCGCCGACTCATGCTTCAGCGAGAATACATCTTCCGCCACAAATTCGCCTTTGAACGTAATCGTGGCTTTCACGTTTACCAGCGCGCCCGGACGATAGCCGGACAGAAAGACGTCCAGCGCTATGTTGTTCCCGTCGATGTCGGGAGTCAGGCGAATTCGCCGGATATACGTTTCCGGCACCGGTTCAAGCCATACGGTTTGCCAGATGCCGGTCGTGCGCGTATAGAAAATCCCCGCGGATTGTTCTTCCCAGAACTGTTTGCCCCGCGGCAGCGTTACATCCCGACTGTAATCGGTCGCTTTCACAACGACGGTGTTGTCGCCCTCGGCAAGAACATCCGTAATGTCGGCGTGAAACGGAGTATGCCCGCCCTCATGCAGCGCTACCAGTTTTCCGTTCACCCAGACCTTCGCCTCATAATCGACGGCGCCGAAATGAAGAAGAAGTCTGCCTTTCCTGTAAGCATCGGGTAGGGAAAACACCTTCCGATACCAGACGGTATCATGGAACCCGGTATCCCCTATCCCGCTTAACCGGCTTTGGTAACAGAACGGCACGATGATTTTACCGCCGAAATCATGATTTTCGTACCACTTTTCCCGCTCGCCCATTCCTTTATCGTCGAAGTCGAATTCCCATTCCCCGTTCAGACTCATCCAAGCCTCGCGCACAAATTGCGGCCGGGGATATTCATTGCGTACCCATTGATCAGCCATTGTTTCTACTCCTTCTTTATCCAGTAGTTATATCTCAGTGTTGTTCCGTATCCTAGCGCTGTTCCTTATCCTTTAATTCCCGAAAGGCTGACTCCCTTAATAATTTGACGCTCGAAAATCAGGAACAACAGCATGATCGGCAGCGAAGCTACGGTGTTAATAACCATCGGCTTCACGTAATCTTCCGTGTACTGATTCATTAAAGTAGGGATCCCCATCGGCAGCGTGAACAGGTTGTCGTCGGTCACCGACAGGAACGGCCAGAGGAAATTGTTCCATGAGCCGATAAATGTCAGAATCGCGATCGAAACCAGCGCGGGACGGGTGAGCGGAAGCATAATGTTTACGAAAATCCGCCAAATGCCCCCGCCGTCGATCTGAACGCTTTCCAGCAGGTCGTTCGGGATTCCGTCGAAAAAGCTCTTCAACACGATGATCGCGAAGGGCGATGCCAGAACCGGGAAGATCAAGCCCAGGTATGAATTCAAAATCCCCATCTCTTTGGCGACCTGATACAACGGAATAAGAATCGCTTCCCCCGGAATAAGCAGCCCGGCCAAAATAAAGAAAAACATAAACGTCCTGTAGCGGAACGGAACCTTAGACATCGCAAACCCCGCCATCGCGGCGATGACCAGCGTCAACAAAGTCACGCATACGGCGATAAAAAAACTGTTCCAGGACCAGTGGATCAGTTTGGTGCCGGTGATAATTTCATGATAGACCGCGAAGGAATAAGGGGGCGTAAACCAATCCACGACGGAGGTGATTTTCATGCCTTCTTTTTTCACCGAAACCACAAGCATCCAGACGAGCGGAAAAGCAAACAACACGGCCATGAACAAGGAAAAAATCCGGTAGAACCATTTCACGATCAGTTCGCCTCCTTCCGGTTATTGACCCAGTATTGCAGCCCGGACAGCACAAGAAGAATAGCGAACAGCATATAGGACATGGCGGCCGCGTACCCCAGATCGTTTTTGCGGAAGCCCGTTTGCCAGATCAGCTGGATGACGGGACGCGTCTGATCCAACGGCCCCCCGCCGGTCATAACATAGATTTGCATGAACACTTTAAATGAAGCGATGATTTGCAGCATCGTGATCGTTTTCGTAATCGGGCTCAGCAGCGGCAGCGTGATCTTCCAGAACAGCTGGGCATCGGTCGCTCCGTCCAAACGGGCCGCTTCATAGACCTCGTCCGGCACATCCTGCATCGCCGATAAATACAAAATAAAGTTAAAGCCGACCGTCCACCATAACGTTAAGAGCGAGATGGCGATCCAGGCCAAATTCGTTTCCGTCAGCCAAAAGATCTCCGAACCTTCGGGAAGCAGCTTCACTAAATGGAGCAAAGAGTTGACAAGCCCCGTATAAGGCTGAAACAAGAACAATCCCAGAAAGGAGGCGACCGCCACGGAAAGAATGCTCGGGATAAAAAACACGCTGCGGTAAAACCTTTGCAGCCTGGAATTACGGTTGGCGATGAGCGCCAGAATGATGGCCAAAACGATCATTAACGGTGTTGTGATGATTACGAAAATCGTGGAGTGCCAAATGGATGCCCAAAAATCGTGATCTTGAAACATCCGCTCGTAGTTGCCGAATCCAACGTGTTTCATCTTCTTGATCAGCGTCCATTTATAGAAGCTCATCTCCACGCCTTTGATCATCGGCCAGATGGTAAACAGGAAATAAACGACCAAGAAGGGGAGCAGGAACAGGAGTGCCTGCACGTCTGCTCTCAATTTATTCATTTTCATAAGCGCCTTACCTCCCCGTAGGACCGGCAGACTCTACGGCCCATGCCGCAAAGTCCGCCGATTTCATCGCTTTGATCTCCTATTCGTTTAACACCTTCTGCACTTCATCCGACATTTTGGCGATACCGTCCGCCGGGCTTAGTTTATTCGCCCATACCTCGTTCAAATATTTAAACATGGCCAAGTCGCGGATTTGCCAGTTCTTCGTAGACGGCTTGCTGAATTTGACGGTGGAAGCTACGGAGACATAGTCGCTGCGATAAGGAAGATCTTTGAATTCCTGTTTTTCAAAAACGGACGGCTTGGATGGGATATGTCCCGCCTTCGCCCATACTTGACCGTTGTCGGCCAGCCAGTTGGCGAAGGTGATCGCCGCCTTCCGCTTCGCCGGATCTTCCTGCTTCGTGACCGGGAGGATTACGGTGTGCGAATCGCCCCAGGTGGCTTCTTGATCGAACACTTTCGGAATCGGCATCGCACCGAATTCAAGACCTTGCGTCGACTCCCAGGTTCCTGTCGCCCAAACCCCGGTCATCATAATCGCTGCCGTGCCGCTTTGGAAGTTCTTGTAGAAGTCGGGGTCGTTCAATTTAATCACTTTATATTTATGATACAAGTCCTGGATATACTGGGCGGCTTGAACCGCTTTGTCCGTATCGATCTGCGCCGAATTCAGATCATCCGAGACCACGTCATTGCCGCCCAGTTGGGAATAGAGCGCCCACCATAAGCGGAACGGATCGTCATTCGTGTTCGAAAGGGCAAAAGGCGTCACCTTTGGCGGCAGCTTCTCTTTAAGCGTAGTCAGGAAAGTGATAAACCCTTCGGCCGACTGTTCCAGCTTCGGCTTACCTTCGTCGTCGAGCAGTCCCGCATCCTTCAGCAGTTTCTTGTTGTAGTACATGATGAACGGATGCGTATCGATCGGCACCGCGTAATGCACGCCGTCCACAACCGAAGCATTCAGAATGTTCTGGTTAAAGCTTGCCCAGTCCACGCCGGCCTCTTCGGCCACATCGTCCAGCTCCGATACCACCCCCTGGTTAATCAGGTCGGGCAAGCGGGAAATATGCGAAATGCCGATGTCGGGACCGTTCCCGTTGCCGACGGCGGTAATCAGCTTCGTGTAATACTCCGCCCATTCCAGTTTCGTATTCTTGACTTGAATGTCCGGATGCTCCTTGTTGAAGGCGTCGATCATCGCCTGCATATTGTCACCATCGCCGCCGGAGAATAGCGTCCAGAACGATAACGTGACTTTCTCACCTCCGTTTGAAGCGCTTCCATTACCTTGATCGGCAGATCCCTCATTCGTGGTTCCCGCCCCTGCGTTACTGCCCGAATTGCCGCCGCCGCATGCGCTTAACACCAAAGACAATGAGAGCATGAAGGCAAGCACCATTCCAAAACTTTTTTTCATGTTGACCTCCCCTTTAACGATTAATGAGGTACAAGGCATTATTATTGTTTTATTACACATTTTTTGTACCTTTGAAGTTAATATAATGCTCGTTTCCCCAATTGTCAACGGTTTCAAACTAATTTATTGTAATATTTTATCGATTATGGCCTTTGTTACATATTTATTGTAACAATAAACTTGTCTCGTTACCTCTTCATGTCCTATTTGGACAAATTGCTCCCCCAAGTTTCTCATTCGCCGCAAAAATAAAAACCACCATTCCGTCTCGAAATGATGGTTCCTATTATTCAGCCTCTTCCTGCGTATAGGTTACCCGCATGACGATATCCTGAGCGTGATCACCGAATTGTTTGCCGAAGAGATTGACGCCGCCCTTATGAACCGCGTCCGGATGAACTCCGATCCTCAACCGCAGGTTGGGGCGCTGATTCAACTGCAGATCCTTGAGCTTCACATCGGACACTTTCTGCATATCCAGCGTCGTTCGTTCATGGTCGATACGCCAGGTTTTCAACAGTCCGTATTGCGTGGTCCAATCCAGCCACCATGCCGGATTCAGCAGGCCCCGCCGGTCACCGAAATCGCCGGGACTGGTCCACATGCCGATTTCGACTCCGTTGACCCATACCGAAATGTCCGAAGGCCAATCGTTGTCATAATTCGGCGCTTCCGAACACATCTCCATAGAAAGCTCGATCGATTGAATCGTCGCATTTTGGGGAATTTCCAAGGGGAGCAGGTATTCCACATACCCTTTGCGGAACCAGATAATTTGCGCGGCCACATGCTTCGGATGATAAAAGCTGGCCGGTTCGTCCTCTCTGACCAGCATTCCCTCATGGGTAGCCATGCCGCATGTCGGGTGGACTTCACAATCGCTATAATGCCCGATCGGCATCTCCACCTCATAAAACTTCATTCCGTCCTTGGTGGAACGGACGCTTGAGTTAAGCGATATCAGAATATCATCATAATTCCGGCTGCACACCTTCATCGCCCCGCGTACGGCCGGAAGCAGTTCCGTATTGATCAGCTTGGCCGCTTCGAGCACCTTCACATTGTTGGCGACCGTGGAAACCGGGAGTTGCAGCGCCTCGGCAAGTTCAATCACATTCATGCTCCGCGTATTCAGCAGGCGAAGAATGTCGACCCGGGACCGCGTAGACAAGGCATGAGCGACCTGAACCAATTTATCCGGTTCGTGGATACCGACTTCCAACATAAGAATCCTCCCGCAGCTTTTCCAAGAATTTTACAATAAACAATCTCTAATGTACTTTACTACAAAAAGCTGTATTAAAGCAATAATATTAATTATTATGAAGAATCCGCGGCATGCGCGCTCTAACCATGGAAAATCAAAACCACCCGTGTGAACGGGTGGTTTGCTCTAAGGCTATAAACCATTATTACCGGCTCGCGTCTAAAGGCGCTAGCTTTCACTATGTTCAAGCTACTATGCCGTTGCCGCTTTTGCCTACCCCGGAAGGGGGGCAATTATTACTCGTACTCCTTCAGACAAACCTTGTGATAACCTAGAATTCCTGCCATATGTGCATGTTTTTTCTTGTTTGGGGCCAAAAATTTCAAAATCCCTGCAATTCTGCAGGAATTTTCGACGAAACCGGCTCGTTTCTCTAAAATCACTGGAAATGCCTGCAGATTTGCATCTTTCTTCGCAGTCCCTCGGGAATCGGCTTAAATACCTGCAGATTTGCATCTTTTTGGAGTTGGAAGCTTGGAAGCACAAAACCGGCATAGTCATATGCCGGTTTTTTTAAGGAAATTGTATTCATTCCCCCGAGGGCAACGGCTGGGGCGTCTCCGTCGCCAGCGGAACGCCAAAATCGGGCTCCCCGTTTTCTTTCCAGCCGATTTTTTGGATCCGCGTACTGCGCGGGCTGCCCGCCGAACGATCCCGTTCCGCCTCCGAATAGGAATAGGCATGGTAAACCAGCCAATCTTCCGAACCATCCGGCGAGACGGTAAAACTGTTGTGACCGGGTGCGTAAACCCGCGCCTCCGGGTTCTTGGCGAAGACCGGGCCGTTATGCTTGATCCAGGCCCGGGGATCCATAAGATCCTCGGACTCCGGAATCATCGCCATACCCAGACAGTAATCGTCGGACCAGGTGGCGCTTGCCGAAAACACGAGATAGATCCGCCCGTTTCTCCGCAAAAACGACGGCCCTTCGTTAATGGCCATCCCGCCTTGCTTCTCCCACGGTTCCGTCGGTGCCGTTATAAGCACGTTAGGTCCCGTTAAAGTCCAGGGATTGGCCATGCGGGCAGCATAAACGGCCGATCCGTAATCCGGAAAATGGCCATAGCCGGAATAAAAGAAATACAACTCGCCCCGATGCGGCAATACCGTTCCATCCAGGCCCGGATATTCCGTATTGACGGCTCCTTTAAACACCCACTCGTCGTTCAGAGGATCGTCGCCTATAAGCTGAAGCACGCATACTCTTCTGGTCTCGTCTCCCCCGCCGCCGTCGTTCGCCGTATAGTAGATATACCAATTGCCTTCGATACAATGTAATTCCGGCGCCCACAAGTGATGGGAATAAGGCCCCGGGGCCTCAGGCATCCAAATGGTTTTTGGAGCTGAGTTTCCCAATTCCGTCATGGTGGTTCCATGCCAAAGCGCGATACGGTCCCCCAAGGTAACCGTCATATAATAAATACCGTCTTCCCGCTTAATAATCCATGGATCGGCCCCGTTCGGCAAAATCGGGTTCCTGAATGAATTTCGGCTCATGTCCAGCCTCCTTTTTCCCCCATGCGATGAACCTTCCTACCCGTTGTACCGGATCAGCAGATCGAGCGGATAACGTCCGGCATTGCGCCCGTATAAGGCCAGGCCGCCCTCCTCCGCCTCCAGTTCCAAGCGGAAAGTACGGCTGCGGTTCAGTTTGGCCGTCATTTGTACGGGTACGCTCAGTCTGCACAGATAACCGTACGATCCGGCTTCATCCAGTTTGTTCGCGACCGGCTGATAATGCCAGGACAATACGCCGCGGCTGTCCGCCGGATCGTCCGGCAGAACGAAGGAGCCGATCTTTTCGCCGTCGATCAGCACGTTTAGGCGGGAAGGATGCTTTTCCTCGTCGGTCATGTAATAGGTGTTGGGGTTATATTCCACCTTTGCGTCGGCGCCATGCATCGCGCCGATCCCCATGTCGGTGTCTATCGAGCCTTCGATATTCCGGGCCAACACCCGCTTCGCGCCGGCTTCGAACAAAATTTCGATATCGTAAATGGCGTTCTGCTCCGCTATACCGGGCAATGCGACGTCATAAATAAAACGGCCCTTCCCCGCACCGCTTACTTTCACGCCTTGAATCGAGGTCCAGTGATGCTCGAACGTCTGCTCCGCGAAAGAGCTTACCGGAATTTGCACCCCTCCGCCTTCCGCCGCGTATCCGCCGGCCTCGCCGCTTCTTACATCGAACGTGATAAAGTTCCGCGTAATCGTCTGTCCCGCCGTGTCCATCAGGGACACCGCAAGCACGGCTACCGCATCCCGGTCCGGCATGGTCAGAGACAACGCGGAAAGCGGCGCAACGCCGTACCCCTCCCAATCAACCTTTAAAAGGCCGCTGTCGACCACGGTGCGAACACCCAAATCATCATGCCACAGCTCCCACTTCAATGTCAGCCTTTGTCCATGATGCCGGTCGCTGAAGCTCGAACGCAGCATGGGAACAACGGCCTGTTCACCTGCGGAAATCGTTCGGCACGGAGGCGCGTCAAGCACGATGAAATCCGGAGAATGCAGATCGGCCAACGTCATGCCGGGTACAAAGGCGTCGTAGCCAAATTCTTTTCCCGTTCCGTCCAAACGATAATATCCGTTGAATTCATTGATTACGTCGCGGAACTCGGTGAACACGAACCCGCACAGCTTGTCGTGCTTGCGGAACTCATTCATCATGTAGCGGTAATGCCAGGCCAGGTCGCTGTCGCCCGCACCGCCTTCGATGCCCCATACATTGCCGCACTCGCTGTTCATCAGCGGAGCATCGGATTGGACGTTTCCGCCGATGCAATTGAAGGGCGAGCCCGGATAGGTTTTGCTGACGACGTCGTCCAAATGGGCGCGGACCTGTTCATAACCGTTGATATAGAAATGCCATGTATTGATATCGGTCTCGACATGGTCATAATTGCAAGGCGAATTATCCTCGACGATCCGGGTCGGATCGAGCCGCTTGGCCCAGCGGTATTTTTCGCGCACCCATTCCTGGGTTTCCGGCAAATAGCTGCTCTGCCGTCCGATATCTCCGGTCACCCCCGCCTCTTTGGGATCTGTCTTGAGCCCCCATGTCTCATTGAACATCACCCAGGAGAAAATCGACGGATGATTGTAATCCCGCTCGATCACCTCAAGCGCCTCTTGCTCGTAAGCTTGGCGCGCCTTTTCGTCCGGGTTCCCCCAGAAACAAGGCATATCCTCCATCACGAGAATCCCCAGCTTATCGGCCCAGTACAGCTTGCGCGGCTCTTCCGGCTTGATGTGAATCCGTACGAAGTTGAGTCCCAGCCGCTTCATCAGGTAAATTTCATCATGCATTTCCTCATCGGACGGATAGGTAAAGTAACCGGTCTTGTGATACGACTGATCCAGTGTTCCGTTCAAATAAACCGGCTTGCCGTTCAGCGTAATCCAGCGGTAACCGCGGTCGCCGAAAGCGGCCGTCCCGACTTCACGGATGCCGAAATAAGTGGCGACTTGATCCAGGCCAAAGGAACCGCCAAGCTTTAGAACCCCCTCATACAAATGCGGGGTATCCGGACTCCATAGTTGAGGATCGTTCACGATAAAGCAGGTGTTCAGTTGATTCTCGCCGGCCGAAAGTTCAGCCGTTAAGGTATGCCGAACCGTATGATCCGCGAAATCCATAGTAAACTCGGCTGTTCCGGCTTGGTCCGCCATGATCGTTGCGGCCACCTCGATCCGCCCATCCATATAGGTCCTGAACTTGGCGTCCTTGATATACGTCTGCGGGCGGGCTTCCAGCCAAACCGGCTGCCAGATGCCGCGAATTTCACCGTACCCCTGCTTTCCGCGCGCCTGGTAGCTATGATCCTGATCTTCCGCCCTCACCAGGATCGTATTGCTCCCGTCCATTTGCCAGACCCCGGTTACCTCAAACTCAAACGAACCATAGCCGCCTTGATGGGAGCCGACATGGCAGCCGTTAATCCAGACATCGCATACATAATCCACCGCTCCAAAGCGTAAAAACAGGCGTGACCCGCTGACGGTGGGACTCCAGGTTACCACGCGTCGGTACCACCCGATTCCTTTGACATCCTTACCGATTCCGGACAAGGGACTGGCCCAGGAAAAGGGCACCTGAATCTCCGCGTCAAAAGGAACTGCCTGGTCCGTGCTCCAGTGATTCTGGGCGCCCTCATCGTCCGGGTCAAAACGAAACGACCAGGGACCGTTCAAATTCAGCCAATGCTGCCGCTGCCAATGCGGATGAGGAAACTCCGGGCGAGGAATGTACAAGTTCTCGGCGTTCAATAAAGAGGTACTCATGAGTATGCACGACCTTTCGCAAGAGGTTTATGCGCCCATTTTAGCACCAGTATATGATTTTTACAATGTTTATTATAGTTTTACAATACACCTGCTTCAGTGTACAATTAGCTCAATTCAATCTTTGTATAAGAAGAGGAACTTTGAGATGAATGAACCTTTGCAAGAAATGATCCGCTACCCGGCTTCCCGAATTCTTGACGTGGCCAAGGCGTTGTCCGGAGATCTTCGCGTCCGCATTCTGGAAGCGCTTGGGGAGAAGCCTATGAGCGTCAGCCAGCTGGCCGAAGCTCTGGGCGTGGCACAGCCGACGATTTCCATCAATGTGCAGACCCTCGAGCAAGCCGAACTGATCGTCTCCACCCAGGGAGCCAACCGGGAAAAAATATGCTCCGTCACCTGCCGTTCCATCCAATTGGAGCTTCCGTCCAAGCCTGGCGACGGCCTCCATCCCGTCGAGAGCATTCATATGCCGATCGGGATGTACTCGCATTGCTCCGTGAAGCCCTCCTGCGGCATGGCCGGCAAAGACGGAACCTTGATCGGCTCGCAGGACGATCCCCGGGTATTCTATATGCCCGAACGAATCGACGCTTCGCTGCTATGGTTTGCCGAGGCCGGTTATATCGAATACTATTTCGCCAATCCGCTGCCTCCCGGCGTCGAACTCGATGAATTGCGCATTCGCGCCGAGCTGTGTTCCGAGGCTCCTTCCTTCCGATCGGATTGGGCTTCGGATATCACGGTCACGGTAAACGGGCTGGACGCCGGCACCTGGACTTGTCCGTCCGATTTCGGGGACCGGAAAGGCAAGCTGACCCCCGAACGCTGGAAAAGCGGAACCGAATACGGCATGCTGACGGAATGGCGCATCGGTCATCAGGGGAGTTTCGTGAACGGAGTCCCTGCCGGCGGGACCTCGATCGAAATGCTTCAGCTGGCGTATAATCAACCTATTTCCGTCCGGTTTGAAGTTAAAGAGGATGCGGTCAACAAACGGGGACTTAATTTGTTCGGTTCCCATTTTGGGGATCACCCGCAGGATATCGTTCTGGAGTTCATACGGCGTGGCGGGGATTCGTAAATTCCGGAGGAGTCTTATTATTGTGAAACGAATCAATACAAGCGTTATCGCCACAAGCGTTATCGCAGGCGGTGTGCCTTTGCGATTCGTACTGGTACGCTCCTTCATCCGTAAGTTTTTAAGAGGGGATAAATTAGGGATGGGCGAATAAGGGATAGACAAATAAGGGTCGTTTGCGGCGCGATTTTGTCGAATTTGGCTGTTTGGTGTGAAATAGAGGTCTTTGGGGCTGTTTGACCTCTTGTGCCCCATCCGGCAACCTTGATAACATAAAATTCCTGCATATCTGCATGTTTTTTTCTTGTTCTGACCCCAAATTTCAAAATACCTGCAAATCTGCAGGAATTTCCGACGAAACTGGCTCGTTTTTCTAAAACCGTTAGAAATACCTGCAGATTTGCATCTTTTTTCGAAATCCATCGGGGATTAGCTTAAAATACCTGCAGATTTGCATCTTTTTGGAATAGGAAGGGTCCGATGTCTGAAGAGACATTAGTATGCCCGTTGAGCCGAATCGGGCCAAAATAACAGCCCAAAAGGCCGTTATTCGGTGGGCGGCAAGAAAGGCTGCGGGTACCAGCCCTCGTTCGCCACGCACCGCCGCTAACATCGGCGAATAAGTCTTATTAAGGCCGGCAAGGTTAGCGCCCATGTCAGGTTTGAAGCACGCCGGTGCTCATTTCTCAAATAAAGCAAGAATTCCCATTTTATAATAATCATTCATTTTCATCATATTAAAAAATAGTGTATCATTCGGGTTGACCCTTTTTGAACAAGGAGAGACCTCTTATGTCGGAAACCGCACTAACGCGCAAGCAAACTCTATTTTATTTATCCTTCCTCATTCTGATGTGGGGGATCAACTGGCCTTTATCCAAATATGCCCTGGAATTCACGCCGCCGCTATTGTTCGCGGGCCTTCGGACGCTGATCGGCGGGGCTCTGCTTATCGTCGTCGCGCTGCCGCGCTGGAGGAAGCTTAGGCTGCGGGAGACCTGGCCTTACTATTTGTTCTCGGCCTTCTTGAGCATCGTCTTCTACTACGGCTTCCAGACCGTCGGCCTTCAATACATGCCCGCCGGCCTATTCTCGGCCATCGTGTTCCTGCAGCCGGTGCTGCTCGGCTTATTTGCCTGGATGTGGCTCGGAGAGCGGATGTACGCCCGGAAAATGATCGGCCTGCTGCTCGGCTTTGCCGGGGTGGCCGTCATGAGCGTAGGCGGCTTGGAAGGCGGGATCTCCCTGATCGGCATCCTGCTTGCCTTGGCTTCCGCGCTCAGTTGGGCGCTCGGAACCGTCTATATCAAGCGGCAGGCGGCCAAGGTCGATTCGTTGTGGATGACCGCCATGCAGATCCTGATCGGCGGCACGGTCATGACGGCGTACGGCTCGGCCGTCGAAGACTGGTCGAAGATTCGGTGGACCGGAGCGTTTATTTACGACACGCTGTTTATCTCGATCTTCGTTATCGCGCTCGGCTGGCTCGTCTACTTCAAGCTGATCGGCTCGGGCGAGGCAACGAAGGTCGGCTCGTTCACGTTCCTGATCCCGGTCGTCTCCATTATTTGCAGCGTCCTGTTCCTGAACGAACGGCTGACGCTGAACCTGCTCGCGGGAATGGCGTTGATCGTCGCCAGCATCCTGCTCGTAAATATGCGGCAGAGGCGGCTGCCCGGTTAAGCTTAAGGCTAACTAACAGTCCACGCCCACGATATTGCCGCACCGAAAAAAGAAAGAAGGTACTATCTCTTCCAATTCGGAAGGAACAGTACCTTTTTTTAAAAACCACGGTCATCGCTCTATTCTCTCAGGAAAGCCCGCTCCGACACATACACAAACCGCTCTCCCCGCGCCATGACATGGACCTTTTGCTCGGGATAGCGCTCGTACAGGTAGTCCACAAAATATCCGGGTTTCTCCGAATTGGCCGCAAACACATCATAATGAAGCGGGATGACGGTCTCCGCGCCGATCCGTACCGCCAGCTCCGCCGCCTCCCTGTAGTTCATGTTCCCCACCAATCCGCTTTCCCTGCGGAAATAATCCCCGCCGTTAATCGGCAGCAAGGCTACGTCCGGACGGGCTTCGCTCAGCAGGTCGATCAATTCCGGAAAAATCACGGTATCTCCGGCATGATACAGCTTGACGCCATTCAGCTCTATGAGATAGCCCGTGTAGCGGTGTTTGCCCTCGGCATCGGTGTCCAACTGCTCATGAGCGGCCGGTACGGCCGTAACGGCCAACTTCCCGAAAAACTCCCTTCTCCGGTTCTCGGCTTCCCCGATCTTGTTCTCCGCAATCCCCATGCCGAGAAGAGGTTCTTTGCAGCAGGCCGGGGCCAGGATGAGCGCCTCCCTATTTTGGGCATGAAAAAGGGGTAACGTCCCTTCATCCATGTGATCCGCATGCTCATGGGTGATCAGGCACAGATCCGCCCCCGCGATATCCTCCGGCGTGATCGGTGCCGGATATGTGCGCACCGCCCCATGCTGCTTCTCCAAAAAGTCCGAGACATACGGGTCGACATAGACGGTAATCCCGTCCCCTTTAATAATGACGCTTTCCTGGCCGATAAACCAAATGGCCAGCGTTCCGTACGGGACCTCCGTTTGCGCGACTTCGCGGATCAAAGCGGCACCCTTTTTGCTTTGTCGTATCATATCGGTCACCTTCCTGAATTTATACTCTACTCGTATGTATTACCCGAAAAAACGAAATCTTTTGAAACTAATCGGTCTGTTCTCGCGTTAAAAAAGCAAGGCGTAAGTTCGGAATCCTGATCTGAAGTTGCGAGACCTATCAAAAAGGAGGTAAACAGATGGATACCGGATTTGGATCTTCCCCTTTCGGAGGCGGCGGCTTCGGGCCCTCGGGCGGCTTTGACTTCATGTTTACGCTCGTTCCCATCCTGATCGTCATCGGATTTGTCGTCGTGATCGCCCTCTTTGTCGCCAACGGCGCCCGCTACGTGAAAAACGCCCGCTCCCCGCGGGATTCCAGATACGTAAAAATCGTATCCAAACGGATGAAAGTCGGGCATACCCATCACTCCAACGATGACGATATGCATTCTTCCTCACACACTTACTACTATATCACGCTGGAGTTTGAAAACGGAGAGCGCAAGGAATTTCTCGATGTAAAAAACCTGTACGGCCTGGTCGCCGAAGGCGATGTCGGTTACGCGGCCATCCAGGGGGATTGGATCGTCGCGTTTGAGCGGCAAATCCCGCAGGGGCAAAATCGTCCGCAGTTCTAAAGTTCTAAATACGCAAATAAAGCCGGCTCTCCGCATGGAGAACGCCGGCTCTGTGATTTCAGTTGACAGGCAGCCCCTGGCTTCGCGCATAATTGCCCCAATGCGGCCGCCGGCCGTCGACGTCGGCAAAGCCGTATTCATCGGACAGGTCCCAACTGGTGAGAGCGCGCCCCGCCTTCTCGCCGACCTTGGGGTCGGCGGCCAGATGCGCCACCGCCTGCCCGACGAAATAAGGCGTTTCCGATTCGCTGTAATGCGGCTCTTTGGCCACGGCATCCCGCCAGTTCCGCTCCTCGACCCCGAAGTACTCCAACATCTGCTCGGAGCGAAGGAAGCCCGGCGTCACCGCCAGCGCGGTAATGCCGTGCGGGCGCAGCTCCTCCGCCATGCCTGCGGCCAGGTGGATCGGCGAGATTTTAGCCAGACTGTAGTAGAGGTTGCCCCGGTAATTATAGGTGGATCCGTCCGTAATTTCGATGACGAGACCCTCCCCCCGTTTTACCATCAGCGGAACGCCGTAATAGCTTGTGATCAAGTGGGCTTTGACCGCCCGCTCCTGCATAAGCAGCGCATCCCCCAAGGGCTGCTCCCAAAATGGCGTGCCCCAATGCGTCAGCTTCTCGCCGCCCCAGATATCGTTCACGAGGAGATCCAGCCTCCCCTGCTGCTCGTCCGCAATCCGCTCGAACAGAGCTTTTACCTCTGCTTCCCGGGTATGGTCCGTTTGGACGGGAATGCCTACCCCGCCGCGTTCGGTAACCATCTCCGCCGTCTCATCAATGGTTTCCGTCCGCTGGATATCCGAGGCGCTCCCCCGCACGCTTCGCCCGGTACAATAAACCGTGGCGCCCGCGGCTCCTAGCATCGTGGCAATTCCCCGCCCCGCTCCTCTTGTCGCTCCAGCGACTACGGCGACCTTTCCTTTCAGCGGTTTGTCCGTGAACAGACGATTGTTCATCATCCTTCTCCATCCTCTCATCACTTTGTAACTTACAACCCCAGTTTATCAGTCATATATGTCATCTCTTGTCTTATATAAATGGTACAATCAAATCACAAGAATGAATTTCAAAGGAGGGGTTCCCCATGAGGGCGGACCGATTATTATCGATTCTGCTGCTCCTGCAAAACGGCGGGAAGCTAAGCTCCCGCCAGCTTGCGGAGAAGCTGGAGGTCTCGGAACGGACGATCGCCAGGGATATGGACGCCTTGAGTGCGGCGGGGGTTCCCGTTTACGCCGAACGCGGGTCTTTGGGGGGATGGATCCTGGCGGAAAATTACCGGACCGGCCTGATCGGTATGGGACGGGAGGAAATGTTGGCTTTGCTGGTTACAAGCCATGGCGCCCTGCTCGGGGATCTGGGAATCGGCCGGCAGTCTCTGGAAACCGCCCACCTGAAGCTGATGGCGTCTTCCTCGGCGGCATTTCGCCGGGACGCCGAAATGATCCGGGAGCGGATCCATATCGACGGGGCCGGCTGGCATGCCTCGGATGAAAGCTTCGAATGGCTGGCCGTCATTCAAGAGGCCGTATGGGCGGAAAGAAAACTGAGCATCCGCTACCGGAAAACGGAGGAGGCTGGCAACGAGGCGGATGCGGAGGCGGCCGCCTCACGGATCGTCCATCCGCTGGGGCTTGTCGCCAAGCGGAACGTCTGGTACCTGGTGGCGGAGGATCGCGGGGAGCTGCGGACGTTCCGGATCTCGCGGATCACGGAAGCCGCGGTGCTGGAGGAACGCTTTGAGCGGCCGCCCGGCTTCTTCCTGGCGGCCTACTGGGAGCGGTCCACCGCGGAGTTCAAAAGCCGCCTGCCGAGATACCCGGCCGAGCTGCGGGTGGCGGAGCCGCGGCTTGCCCGCCTGAAGCGGGAACGCTACGCGAAAGTGCTCCGCACCGAGCCGGACGGACCGGGATGGGTCCGGGCGGAGGTGGAGTTTCACACGCTGGATTCAGCGTGTGAACTGGTCCTGGCCTGCGGCCGGGAAGCCGCGGTCCTCGGGCCGCCGGAGCTGCGCGAGCGGCTCCGGGCCGAGGCCGAGGCGGTCGCGGCCCTGTACCGGCGGTGCTGAGCCCCTGGTGTAGGGGCCGGGGGCTCAGCACCGCCGGGTTTATTCGGCAGGCTCGGGCTCGGCCGCGGCCGCCGTGAAGTAGCTCTGCAGCTTCCGGTTCAACCACAGGGAAGCTGCGATAAACGCCGCGACGCCGAGGAGCTTGGCGGGCTGCGCGGCAAAGTCGGACAGATGCGTGCCGATATAGGACACGCAGAAGACCATGACCGCTTTGCCCAGCGCCACCGCCGCCCCGAAGGAGACGGGCGGCATTCGCGTCAGCCCCGCGGCCATGTTGATGACGACGAACGGGCCTACGGGCAGCATGCTGAGCAGAAAAACAAAGCTGAACCCGTTTCTGCGGGCCCACACCATCGCTTTCTTCACCTTGGGCTTGGCGGCCCAGCGCCGCATGACTGGGGCTTCGGCCGCTTTGCGGATCAGCAGAAAGGTCAGCAAACTTCCGGTCACGAGCCCGATCCAGGAATATAAGAAGCCCAGCCACATCCCGTAAATTGCAGCGTTGGCTCCCACGATCACGATCGTCGGCAGCGGCGGGACAAAGGATTTCATAAACGTCAGCAGGATGCCGGGCAGCGGACCCAGAGAGCGGAAGCGCTCCAGGAAAAGCTCTATATTTTGTTCCGTAAAATAATCCACAATGCTAAGTTCTGCACCAAACAATCATGTTCACCTCTTCCAATCGGGTGACCTCATTATACTATAGCCGCGCCCAAATTCCCGGACTAAATAATCGACAATCTGATGGAAATCAAAGAAAAGCCGCCGGAGTTCAGGGCTCCGGCGGCCTTAAGCGGGAAGGATCCCCGCTACTCTAATAGGATGGCTTTACTGCACCGTATCCAGCGGTTTCAAATGGGCCTCGATTTGCGCCCGTTTCGACTCCAGAAACGGAGGCAGCGCCAGGGATTCGCCGAGATGCTCGATATCCTCGTCCGTGGCGAATCCCGGTCCGTCTGTCGCCAGCTCGAACAGAATGCCGTTCGGCTCGCGGAAGTACAGGGACCGGAAATAGAAACGGTCCACAAAGCCGGAATTCGGCAAACGAACGCTCCGAATGCGCTCGATCCAGGCGCGCAGCTCCTCCTCGTCCGCAACCCGGAAGGCGACGTGATGAACGCCGCCCCTTCCCAGCCGTTCGCGCGGCAGGTCGGTTCTCGGCTCGATGTGCACCTCGGCGCCGGTTCCCCCTTCCCCTGTCTCGAACACCAGGATATCAGGCTGCCCTGGGATGGACGATGGGTACTGCCCTTTCGGGCGGAACCCCATGAGGTCCGTCAGCACGGTGATCGTCAGCTCCGGCTCGCTCACGGTCAATTGAACGGGACCCAGGCCGACAATACCGTATTCGGCGGGAACCGGACTGCGGTCCCACGGTTTGCCGCCGGGAACGCCCGCGTTATTTTCATCCGAAACCAGGATAAGCCGCTGCCCCTCAAAATCCTTGAAAGCCAGGGTGGCCCGCCCCGCCCGCTGTTTCACTTCCTCATGCTCGACTCCAAACTCGGTCAAACGCCCGGACCAATAGTCCAGCGCCCGGTCGCTCGGGACGCGAAGCGAAAGCGCGGAAATGCTGTTGTTGCCGTCGACGTTGCGGCCGGCATTCGGAAGCTCGAAGAAGGTGAGCTCGGTCCCCGGGTTGCCGACTTCGTCCCCGTAAAACAAATGGTAAACCGAAACATCATCCTGGTTCACCGTTTTTTTGATCAGCCGAAGTCCGAGGATTTTCGTGTAAAACTTAAAATTTTCCGCAGCCGTTTTGGTGATGGCCGAAACGTGGTGGATGCCTTTAAATTCCAGATTCATGTGTGAAGCCCTCCGTTCATTATTGTGTTTTTTCGATCTTCCGCAAAAGGCCCAAAAGCTGCCGCTTCTCCTCGCGGCTAAGCCCTTTAAACTGTGAAGCCTGAAACCGCTCCTGCTCCGGTACGGCTTGATGGTAAAGCTCCCACCCCGCATCGGTTAGCGACAGCCACTTCTTCTTCCATTCCTGTTCTCTGCGAATCCAGCCCAGTTCCTCCATCTTGACCAGAAGCTGGGTGATGTTGCCCTTCGATACGAGCAGTTTATCGGCCAATTCCTGCTGTGTCAGCCGCTTGTGAGCTCCGATCTGAACCAGGGCGTCGAATTGGGCGACCGTCAGGTTCCAGGCCTTTAAATGCTGGTTGGATGCCCGCAGGCTCCGGTTATATATGCGCGAAAGGCGGTACCATACCAGTACCCCGAGCTTTTCCTCATGCTTTTCCTCCATGCGGCCGGGGCGGTTTGCTTCGATTTCGTTCATTTGTTTTCCCCCATTTCAAGGATTGCATTCAGTTTAGTTCTAAACTGATGGAATGTCAAGCGTTGCCTCATATCCTTTCCACTCTGCCCACAAAAAAAGCCGGTGAAACGAGTCACGACCGCCGCCAAGCATACGCCGAGCGCAATACGCAGCTCGTAGCTCGCAGCGCCAACGCAAATTAACGGGATTTCCTCCCGTTAATTCTGGTCTTTTCGCGCCATCCGTAAGCATTAGCTGGAATTATTCCAGTTAATTCATCCCCTACGGCGCAGATCGGCCCTTTGGCCGCAATATAGCTGGAGGTTTTCCAGCTAATCCTTCATGCGGCCCTTCCCCCGCCAGATTAACGGGAAGTTTTCCCGTTAAATCGGCGCTAGCAAAGCCCCTCCATCGGGCCCCACCTTCACTTTTTTCGCGCATGAAAAAAGGACCCTCCCCTTATTCTCTTGAAACTAGGCGAGAGTCCTTATCTTAAACTATGAGTTCACTACACTTTTATTAGACGCGATTAGCGACGTATTAGCGGCGCACTTTAAGCAATTGGTCCAGCTTGTCTTCAAGCAGTTCCTGGCGTTCCAGCAGGTCCGACAGCATTTCGTACAACACTTCGTTCGTTGCCTCAGCCGCTTTAAGTCCTTTCAGATTCTGCTCCTTCCGTTCGCTGTGGCGGGCCCGCAGTTCCTCCGATTTGACCCGAAGCGGGTCCGCCGGGATATGAAAATGCGCGGTTTTCGGGAGCGGTTTTTTACTTGCCATCCGTTACCACCACCTTTAACTCGGCGTTCCGGTCAAGTCCGAACGTGCGCAGCCGGAACTCCCCCGGTTCTTCACCGCTGATCGTCAGGGAGGCCTGACCCTTGGAGACGCTGATATTTTGCTGAAGTCCGTTCATTTCCAGCTGGACCTCTTCATTGAAATCCTCCTGAATGTTCCCCTGCCAATCGGTAATCGATAAATCGACCGTCAGCACATCGGAACCATTCGCTTCAATGCTGTCCTTATCCGCCTTCAAATGAGCCACCGTTCCCGTAAACGCTCCGTCAACATAACGCATCCGGAGGAGCATAGGATTATGGTATTGTTCTTCTTCAATGGGGATCAGTTTTTTGGACTCTACAGGTTTGAAAAGATCACTTAATCCGACAACTCTGCCTTCATCATTAATTTGCGCATAAAAATTAGACATACTCGATGACCTCCCAGACGATCATACTGCTTTTTGAAGCATCCGCGGCCGAAATTTCTATTTCGTTGTCGCTTACGAATCGGGCTCTCAGAGAACCGTCGTAAATGTATCCGTTATAGCCCGGGTCTTTGGGTGCGAGGTTGATGACCGCTTTGTTCGTTTGTACGGGTGAAAGTTGGATACGGGTCTTATTCGAATTGAGTTTATTCAAATCATCAAAGGAAACCTCCACTAAACCACGCTGTATCCTTACGCTGGTTTCCTTCCTGTCTTGCTCTACTATTTCTTTACTAAAAGCTTCTTCCTCTTTTGATCGCGTCAATGCTTGGGTTCCAAATTTTCTTTCAACGTTGGCGGTTACCAGTGGGTGGAAGTATAACTTAGACCCTGATCGGTACATTAAGACTAACCTGTCCGGGTACTCATAAGGGGTAAGGGGGCCCAAAAAATCTCCGCCTTTTCCTGCGGATGGATAGATTCCTCCATCTTCATTAGAAGTAAAATACTTAAAATCAATATACAGGTAGTCACCATTTCCTAACGGATATTTTCTATTGCCACCCCCGTATATACAAATAGAAGCATTTGTAACGGGGTTGACAATAAACCAATGCCCAGCTAACGCGACTGAGTCCCCGAAATCATAAAGGGGATAATCCGTAATTCCAATCAATCCTTGCAGTCGAGCCGCCAAGCCCCAGGTTCTACGGTCTTTTAAAGGATCATTTTCATTTCCTTCCGCATCCTGACTATAGACCGCCAATTTGCTTATTCTTATGACAAAATCATCCGAAGCGGGTTTATCAATGGTTATCCGGACAAGGCTACACTGGGTTTCTTCCGTTACTGGAATAAATGCGTCTTTAAGGGAAGTAAACTCTCCTTCGGCGACTTTTCTCCAGTCAGCCGCATGTGGTCCAATTTCAACTTTAAAATTGATGGGGCCGGGATCTTCAATAATATCAAATGAGATTGCATCGATTTTATAAAATCCACTCAAATTAATGGTCATAGAAGCGGGATAGTTATGCGCTTCTGAAAGGAACCAACAGTTCATATCATTCTTATTTATATAATAGGGTAATGTCGGTATTCCTATAACGACTCCACTTGTCACAGTTACCGGCTTGAACTTGGCCACATTTTCACTTATTCTTCCATTTTTAAAATGATGCCGTTCAAGGGCCCCACTCTCTATTCCATCGCTGCCGATCTGTGGAGCATCTCCCGGCAATCCCGTATGCCGATGGACTTTTCCATTATTAATAAATTTATCGAGCACTTCAATATTTGCATTCTGCGCCTCTCTCCTGACCGTATCAGAAGGCTCAAAAGCGTTCAGCCCACTGGGCAATTTCTTCATGTTGCATCTCTCCCTTCTTCACGCTTGGTTAACTTCGGCTTCCAAACCTCCAACCGCTCCCAAGTCATGTTCATCGCCTCAAGCTCATCCCATGTTAAATCCGCCGCATCCAGTTCATCCCAAGTCAGGTAAGTGTACCGGAACTCCAATTCGAGATGGGCCGGGATGATTTCGCGCAGAACCTGACGCATATCCGGTTCGTTCGGCGGTTTTCCCCGCGTGCCGATAAAGGTGATGACCACTTTGTACTCGGAAAAAATCTCCTCTACCCGGATCTCCCCATTCTCGAACGAGTCCGCTACGTCTTTGATGACCGCCAGGGTCACCGTTCCGGCGCCTCTCAGCTTCGACTTGATGACCGATCTTCTTTGGTCCCAAGGCTTGGTTTCATCCACCTGAATCCCGCAGATGTTCTCCCAATACGTCAGCCCCCAGGTGGCGCGCTCCACAAAAAATTGCTCCAAAACGTCAAGAATCCGGTGATTCAGTTCGAGGAGTTCTTTCGTTTCCTGAGCGATCAGATTGCCGACAATCCCAGGCTGGCCCTCGTTGTCGTGAAGGGTGTAGTATGTCGGCAAGTAGTCAGCCATATCTTTTATCAGATCACGTTTAAATTCGAACAAATCGTTAAACAATGAATTCCACCGCCCCGGCCACCGCTACCTGATCTTCATTGATCTTATAGTTGCCTTTTTCCCCGTTAATCTTCAATTCCTGGAAATCTTCCACTTGAGCAATATCCAGCAAAAGACCGAATATTTGATTATAGGAAACGATCGTTGTTTTAAAAGCAATACCGGCTAAAAACTGTTCCAGCATTTGGCTGAATTGCGTCTTGGTTGCTTCCAAATCCGCTCCGGGTACCAGTTTTATGTTTGCGGACACGTCGATCATGACTTCTTCCGCTCCGAAAACCTCAACATCCGCCCCCACCGGACGACGTTCATCCACGGCGTCCTGGACTTTTCCGATAATGTCATCGTTCGGCTGCCGCTTATCCTTGGACAAGATCGACAATTTCACGGTGCCTCCCCCCTTCCAGGTAGGAAAGACTTTTACGTCGCCCACGCCGGAAACCTCCAGCGCCCATTGACGGTAATGCCAAGCGTTTCCGCTCGTCGCCGGTCTTCGGACCCGATCATAGTATCGGACCAAAAGCGATTCATCGGACTCCGTTTCGGCCCCGTTTTTGAACTCCTCGGAATTCGTTACGGATACAACGCCGGTCAAATTGCCCAGCATCAGCTTGATTCGTCCGGCATCGACATTTCCCCGCACGCCGCCTACCGCCGCCTGGGCCTTCACGGTAGCGATTCCTTGGTGAATAACGCCTTCCTCCGTTGTTACAATTACGACGGGTTCCTCCTCATCGGTGGAAACGGATGTGCCCTTGGGAATGACGGTATTGTCGTCCCCTTTGAACACCACTTTCCCTGTCGCTTTCTCGCTGGGCAGCCGTGTGATTCCCATTTCGGCCGCTCTTAAATCCAGGTACCCGGACGGCTGATCAGGCCCCGCAAAACCGAATTTCAGCACATTTTCCAACGCGATATAGGCATGAGCCAATTCGATGGCCGCGGGCGACAGCAAATCGTAGGTAATGGAGCCCTGTCGCGTATCGATGCCTTCCGGAGAGGCATTCCGCATCCGATCCAAAATAGCTTCCTTCGTCTGATTTTCAAACATGGTTAAATGCTCACCTCCTGCTCAATAGCTCCTTCGGCTGTTATTACCGTAAAGGTAACGAACAGCTTATCGCTTGCCCGCTCGATCCGAAACTGTTCAACAGCCTGAATCCGATCATCCTCCTTAATCGCTTCGGTAATCACCCGGGTGATTTCGCTGTGCAGCAATTGCGGAGATATGTCCTGTCCCAGTAAAGTTTCAATTTCACAGCCGTATTGGCTGTTGTAGATTAAATAACGATAACGAGCGGTTAGAACCGCCTTCTGAATGGACTGCCGAATCGCCTCTTGGCCGTCTATGAGTCTCTCCTTGATTTGACCCGACTCTAAATCCAGCATATAGGTCCGTGAAGGAAGCGGGGCCGGCTTCACTTCCACAAATCGTTCTTCCCTGCTTCGCAGTGGAGACAATGCCATTAATACATCACCACCCGATCCAAAATGATATAGGTTTGCCCCTCGTTCATACCGACGACGATAACGCGGTCGTCCTTTTTGAGCTCGTCGGTGAATTCCAGCTCGGCTTCTTCCACCTTAAAATCAGCCGAGTTCAAGCCAAAGGATAAAAGTGACCACTCCCCTGAACCTTGGGGTAATGTTAACGTATATAGTGAATCTATGGAGGTTGAGGAGATACTAGCTTTTTTCTTCACATTCAAATTCACCTTCCTCATATGCTTCGTCAGCGACTGAGCCACGATGAGGTCATCCTTCTCCAACTCTACGTTCATATGATCCACCTTGATTTTCAGTTGAGGCGGCGCGGAAGTTACCGTGGCCAGTTCAAAAGTAATCTCGGAATTGTACCCGATGGCCCGGATCAGTTGAACCAGCTGACTTGCTCCCGAGCCTTCAATGCGTTCCATCACTTGGCCCCCTTCTGTTCGCTGTATTCCATCTCCGGGATGTCGTCCGTCGCCGACAAAGTCAACGACATCGTATGGCTGCCGTTCTCGAACCGGTGTTCATCGGCGGAAATGTAGTATCCCCCGAGAATCCCCGTCACCGCTTCTTTGACATATACGCACGAACCGGACACGACATCCGGAATGCCGAGACATTCGATGCGGGCCTGGTCCTCAATGGTAGCCAAATCCTCAAGCAATTGCTTAGCCCGCTGCTCCATCTGGGACTGGGTCATATCTTTCTCCGGCTTCTCCACATGCTGCATAATACCGAATCGCCTAATCAGCTCTCCGTCCTTGGCGCTCGCCATAATCGCCTTCTTCTCCACGTCCCCGCCGATCACTTTGATCTGGGTCCGGGTTTCTTCAATCGATTGCGAATAGGTGGCATCGAGCAGATTTACCCCGTTCTCCAGGACCCACTTTCCTTTCTGCTCTTTTCGTGCCAGTAACTGCAGTTTGCCTTCCCTGGAGGTAATCCAAAAATACTGCCCGTTCTGCTTCTGAGTTTCAGTCAGCGCCGTGACCATCATCTCGAACAGGGTTTTTTCACGAAAAACCAGCTTGGGAATCACATAACCCGTATCCTGGATCTCCCCCATCGGGATGGAAAATTCATGGCACAGCCGCTTGACGATCGCCGAGGCCGACTGATTGCGAAATATTTTCGTATCCTTGTTTTTGGTCAAATAGATATTCTCGTCGTAGGCTGTTAAAGTCATTTGACCCTTGGAGTTGATTTGATCCGCAAACAAAACGCCCCGAAACAGTTCCCGCTTCTCATCCAGAATCAAACGCAGCTCCGCGCCTTTTTCGAACATCATGTAAAGATCCCGAAGGTCCCCCGTATTGGAAACTTCCACTACGAGCTTGCGGGCCGCCTGTTTGATGTCGCCGGACCAGTTAATGGACTTCACGATTGGATCCAAGTATACATTTTGCTTGTCATCCCTATACGTGACGCTCCAGCTCATGATGGGATCACCAGCTTTTGGCCGGGAACAAGCCTATCCGGATTTTTACCGATCACCTTTTCGTTGGCCGCATAAATTTCTCTCCACCGGTCGCCATTCCCCAGTGTGCGCTGCGCGATTTTCCACAACGTATCTCTGGGCACGACGAAATAAAATGCGGGTGGTACTTTGGTATCCGGGCGATATTCGCCCGTAATCACCATCGCTTTGCCCGATCCGGACGTCTCTACCTGCCGAAATTCCACCTTTTTGTATTCCTTCAGTTCCAGTTCATAAAACACGTCGCCCGGATTTCCAGCGCGCTCGCTGTACTGAAAAGAACGAATCGTAACCATCAATTCTTCGATCTTGGTTCCCGTAACATTGAAACGGAGCGGCTTCCTGCTGTTCATCCACGTTTCAATCTTCTCTACCGTATCCCACGGTTTCAACAAGTCCTCGTATTCGCAATAGCCGGGATGGTAATCCCGCGGAAAAAACGCCCCGAAGGAAAACTCCCGCAATACCGCTTCTCCGATGACCGTATACTCGCCAAGCTGGGTAACCTGAACGTCTTCATAGCCGTATGAGCTTTTTACCGAGATTTGCTCGGGATTGACGGGCAGACGCAGCCGTTCTTTTTCGTCCACGGTCTTCAGCCAAAATTGCAGAGACGCCATTATGCCATCAATCCTCCCGCCGCTTTAATCTCACGGGCCAACGCTCGGGCAATCGCGTCGATATCCGATTCCTGGCGAACGTGAAACGTGTTTCCCGTAATCGAAATCGGCCCGCCCCCGCCTCCGCCGCTCGAATAGGCCCGGTTCTCGCTCGCCGTCATGACCCGCTCGCCTTTATGCAGCCGGGATATCATCCCGTCATATGGGACATAGTCGAGTCCGTGGTAGTTGCTGGGAGGAGGGCCTCCTGCGGATGTCACCTGGCTTGTGGTTTTCGCGTTCAGATTCACGGAAGCCCCATTCGTACTGGAGAAGAGGCCTTTAAATTTTTCAAATCCGTTTGTAATGAAGTTTATTGCATCATCCACCATCTTTTTCATATCATCCATGTGGTATTTCACCAAATAAGCGACGGCTCCAAAAGCGGCCCCTACGGCCAGACATGCAAGAATGAGCGGTGCAAAGGGCGCGGCAAGGGCGATAGCAGCAAGGGCGTTAGCGGCCAAAGCAGAGACCGTAGCGTAGAGGGCGGGAGCAAAGACGGTAATCAATACCGCGCTTACCCCCAAAAGAACAGCCCCCATAATATCCGCATACTCCATAAAAAACTCAAGCGCCCCAACCATCGCTGCCATAAACGGGAGCAGAAGATCACCAAGAGGAGCGAGCGCAATCGTGATCCGGTTCTTCAAAGCTCCAAATCGGTCGCTAAATGTTTCAAGCGTCTGCCCCTGACTCAACATTCCCTCCTTGCACTGATTCATGGAGGCGAGAATGCCGTTAAACTCGACCTTTCCGCCCTTCAATGCCGTTACAAGGTCCCCGCCGACTTTTTGCCCGAAGATCCCCGTAGCATACTCCATGGCTTCCGTAGCCGTCTTGGCCTCCCGAATTTTGGCTGCAATTTCCGCGAATCCACCGGCCGGAAGCCTCTTGGGATCCTTAAGCGCGTCTGCGATCGGATTCAGCCCGGATTTTTGCCATTTCGCCATAAGAGCCATCGACTGATTGAAACCGATGCCCATGTCTTTCATCGGCTCGCCAAACTGCCCCATCCGCTTCATCAACTCGACCATATCTACTTTTCCCGCCCGGCTCGCGGCGAAAAATTGCTCCAACATCACCTCGCCTTGCTTGGCCGCGTAGCCCCATGCAGACATGGCTGTTGTTGCTGATTCCGCAGCTTGGGCGCTATCGCCGCCGGTTAATCTCGAAGCGTTCAGGAGCATCTTGGTCAAATCCTCCAGATCTTTTCCGGTCATCGAAGTCTCCCGGCTCAAAATCCCCATCGCTTTGCCGACTTCGCTCAGGCTTTGCGGCACCTGCCCCCCGACGGTTCGAAAAGACTGGGCGAGTTTGACCAGTTCCTGCCTGGAGGCCCCTGAAGCGGCTCTAAGTACGCCATAAGCATCGCTGTAGGTTTTGGCCGCCTCCATAATTTTGTCTTTAGCCGAATTGAGCAGATTCATGGCACCGCCAATGTCAATGCCACCGTCATCGCCACCGCCGCCGTTCTGGGATGCATTTTGTGCCCCCGCGGCCGTCGGATCCGTTTTCTTCCGGAATGGAATCGGATCGGTGGCCCATTTGCCTAAAGGCGCTCTCAACTTGGTAATGTAGCCGGACAGCGAGCCTTTCCACTTTGTCAATTTGCCGCCAATCACCGTAAGCGCGCTGCCTGCGCTCTGTTTAGCCGAACTCCAAGCCTTCTTGAACCCGCCGCCGACCACGCTAAGCGCAGAATCCGCAGCCGCCTCCAGCTTGGATAATCCCGTCATCATGCGGCCCATGCCGCTTGTATTCCACATTTGTTCGCTCGCTCTGGCCATGCTGTTCAGGTCATGGACGGCTTTCATGCGGGTCTGGAGCTCGCCCATCGCTTTGTTGTATCTCTTCAGATTGTTTAAACTTTTGCTGGTTACATAGTCGTTCGTATTGTTCCTATTGTAATAATTGCTCAGCTTCCTCACCTCCTGACTAAAAGCGACTCTACGACTTCATCCTGCGGGCGGCCCGCTCCTGCTCTTTCCGCGCCTTCTCCTCCTCTTCCAACTGCAGCATCATCGAGGCGTACATAAACCGCTTTACGTTCTCGTCCTTGTTGTATACCTCATCCGGAGGAATATGATGCCGCTGAAAAATAAGATGCACCAGAAAGGCCTCGCCGCCCGCTTTGATTAGTTTTTTATTTCTTCTTCATCGCTGTCGAAACCGCTGATTTCAAGAATCTCCGCGGACAGCTTGGCGATTTCGCCGGCCAGCAGCAAGCCGAGAATCGCTTCCGTCGGCGTGCCGTATTTCTCGATCAGCTCTTTGGCGGACCAATCCGGAATGAGGCAGGCTTTTTGAATAACCAGGGCGCCGAACTGCTCTTCGTCCATCACTTTTTCCCGCTTGCTTCCTTTGCCCGCATAGTGGGTGCATTGCTCCTGAATTTTGTTGATCGTTTTGCCGTCCAACGCCTGAATTTGAAAATCGACGCCAAGGCGCTTCATCGGAATATCCTTGGTCGGTTTGCTGTCGGCGCTCAACAGCGCCTGAAGTACGCTAATTTGTCTGTTATCGGTTACTGCCATGTGATCCATCGCTCCTTAAAGGTTTTGGGTTGGGGTTGGTTTTCTTCATGAAACAGAAAAGACATGGAACCCGGACGAAAACGCCTGTGATTTACCGGGTTCATGCCATTTCCGGGAAGATTATTCGGCCACGAGTTTATCCATCAGTTCATAGCCGGTAAAGTTAAACGGAAGCTCTTCTTCCACGATCGCTCCGACTTCGAAATGCATCAGCGGAATCTTGTCAAAGGTCACGCCTTTCAAACGTACGCGGTAGGCTCCGTAGGATTCCGGATCCTCCAGCTTCAGGATCAGTTCCGTTGTAAAGACACCCTTCTTGTCGTCCGCGATCTGGCCGATCAGTTCGACGAACTCCGAAGTCACTTTATATCCCGTCATCGTGCCCGAACCGCTTAAGCCGGTCACTTTATGCGCCGTCCAGCGCGTGCCGGACCGTTTGATTTCCTCTTTGGTAATTTCCACATTCGCTTCGGCCGACTTGACGTTGGTCAGCCATTTGCCGTCGTAATACACATATCCGTAAGTCCCATTGATAACGCGGGTTGAATCCAGCACTAAAAACCCCTCCTAGTAATGTTAAAATCGTTTATGATCTTACACCCGGATCGTCAGGAAGATCCGCTCCATGCTGTCGACTTCCGTGAAGGCGATCAGCAGGTAAACCGCGTCTCCTTCGGACTTCAGGTCCGGATCCAGCGTCACGACGATATCGGTCAGCACATTGTTCAACTGCAGCCGCTCCAGGTAGGCTTTGATCGCGGAGATCAACGCCGCCTGCCCGTCGGCGTTATTGTCCAGCTTGCCGATGTAGGAATCGGCCGCGGCCTTGGTAATATCCGTGGAGATAGCTTGACGCGCACGCATGGCGCGGATTTTCTTGCCGCTGGTAACGAGCCCTTGTTCCACCTTCACCTTTTCGCCGTCATGGACGAGAACGAGGGAACCTTTTTCCAAAGCCGCATTGATTTCCGTCTTTCTCAGACGCTTCGTGACATCGTTGGCGTAAACCGGCGAATATGTGATCGATTTATTGATGCCGGTCCCCGCGATCAAACCGGCGACGTAAGGTGCGTAGCGGGCCGAGCTGTAGGTCTTTCCGTCGATTTCCACCCCCGTCACCAGGTTGACGACGTAATCGTCTTTGACCAGGCCGCTGCGGGTATTCCCGGCGTCCGGCTTCTGATCCTCTTCCGCGGTTCCGCCGATCACGGTGATGAAATGCTTTCCTTCATCCTCCCGGTTGCCGGCGCACCACTCTTTGAGGGCCTTCTGCTCCGCGGACGGGATTTCCGAAGGATATACGAACACATTAAATTGACGCGTGCTGAAGGCATCCCGGATCGCCGTGTAATCTACGGCGGCCTCTTTCCCCTCCGCGGGTGCCGGTGGAGCCGGAACCGTATAGACGAGCACTTCCTTCGCTCCGCCGAGCAGAATCAGCCGAATCGGATCGATATTCTCTTCTCCGAACCAATCGGCGGCTTCCTTTACTTTTTCCACCGTAAAAAACTTCTTGGCATCCGCCGCGTTCTTATACTTAAGCAACGGCAACGCTACCGTTCCGCGCGCACCGCCCTTGATCTGCGCCGCCGCGGCCTCTTCAAATCTGATGTACAGCCCCGGACGTACCGGCAGGCTGGTTGGTTCCCATGATCCACTCATTCGTTCATGCCACCTTTCAAATTTATGGTCGTGCGATACTCCACTTTTTGGATCTTCTCGTACTGCCGGATCGCCACCGCTTCCCGCGTGTTGATCACCACGGTACCCGTGCCTTTCAGCAGTCCGCCTTCGAGCTTCTCCGGAGAGGTAATCGTAAACGATTCCGCCCGGAGGGCCCTCGCTTCACCTGTTTTCAGAGCGCCCGCTTCCGTGCGCTCGTTCATCAGGTAGCGGCTCAACGCTTCCAGGCTAAGGATGGCTTCCTCCGCCTGCTCCGCGTAATAAACGATGGCGTATTGTCTTTCCGCCAACGTATGGCTGCGCGAATCGCTCCGCCGTGTCTCCTGTTTGAGTTCAATCACGAATTCCCCTGCCGCAGGAAGGGCAGGACCCTGGAAACGGTGAACCGTCACCTCCGGAAACTTCGCTTGAATCAGTTCCGCCAAACCGCTGACCTCTTCGGCCATCGACATGCTCCATCACTCCCTTCGGTCGACCGACAAACCGTCCATACCGAAACACAGGCCGCTAAAAGTATTAAATCCCCCGCTTCCGTTTTCATATTTCCAACCGGTTCGTTCCGGCCACATTTCGGATTATAGAGGAGGCCCAAAACAGCGAACAGGATGAACTTTCTTCACCCGGGGTGAAGCCAATTCATCCTACCTTTGGGCTTTAAACCTTGATATACTAGGGCTAAATGTAACCTTTTCCAGGTGTAGAGGAGCTATGGTGATGGAGCGAATTCGTGTCATGCTTGTGGAGGACGATCCCTTCTGGAGGGAGCATATCAGTGCGGATTTGGCGGATGAGGCCGACGTAGCGGTTGCCGGCGTAGCCTCCACGAAAGAGGAAGCCGTGGAGATCGCCGCGCGTGTCGATCTGGACGTGATTCTGATGGACATCAATCTGACGGGGAATAACCTGGACGGGCTGGACGCTGCCGAGGAAATTCTGCGCCAGGAAAAAAACAACTCCGTAAAAGTCATCATGCTGACCTCAATTACGGAGTCGGAAGTGATTATGAAATCCTTTCGCCTTGGGGCGATGAATTATATCAATAAATCGAGCTATCAGGATATCCTGCATGCGATCCGCGAAGCCCATAGCGGACGGGCGTCCATTCATCCCGACGCCGCCCGGGCCATGCGGAGCGAAGTGCAGCTCATGGAGCTCTCCCCGACCGAACGGGAGGTCTTCGAGCTCCGGAAGAGCGGGCTGAGCAAGCGGGAAATCTCCGAACGGCTTCACAAGTCGACGAATACGATCAAAACCCAACTGCGCAGCATCAAGAACAAGCTGACGAATTTTAAAATGGATTAGCCGGAGGGGTCAACCGTCCCTCCTTGGACCATTTGAACCGGCTCTTGGCCGGAGACGCCGGCTTGAATCGGGACCTCGGGAAATGCAGCACGATTGTCGTTCCTTTGCCGGGGACGCTCTCCGCCACCGACAGGCTGCCTCCATGCTTGCTCATCACACTGGTACAGTAAGACAGGCCAAGCCCATAGTTCAGCGCATTCTTCTTCGTCGTGAAAAAGGGTTCGAATATTTTGGTCAGGTACTCCTGGGGAATCCCGGCCCCGTTATCCTTCACTTCAATAAGGAATTCCTTCCGGGTCGCCGACGTGACCAGCTCAATCATCCCTCCTTCGGGCGGCAATGCGTCGATCGCGTTCCGAATTAAATTCGAAAGCGTCTCCCTTACGTGAACCTCATCGCAGATAAGCCTGCCTTCCACCCCGTAAAAAGCGGATAAAGCGATCCCCTTGGCTTCGGTAATCCCTCGCGAGGAGGAAATGACATCCTCCAATAGCTCGCGCAGATCATTCTCGCTCTCATCCAGCTGCACATCCTCGGCCTTCTCCTTGATCCGGTTCACCATGTGCAGGAGGTGGTCCGTCAACCCGTGCACCTGAC
Organism: Paenibacillus faecis; assembly: GCF_008084145.1. Taxonomy (GTDB): domain Bacteria; phylum Bacillota; class Bacilli; order Paenibacillales; family Paenibacillaceae; genus Fontibacillus; species Fontibacillus faecis. Next base: position 555,945 of record NZ_VSDO01000006.1, read on the forward strand.
TCATCGTTTGGATCGCTCTCTCCGTATTTCCGGCTTTCATCAGAGAACGGCTCTTCTCGGCCAGGTAATCGATCTTCTGAATTTCGTTCTTGATGGAGTGATTCAGAATGGACACGCCCATCGTCAGCGTGCGTATCGAATAATCGATCCGCTCCCGCTCGATCCGCAGCTTGATGCCGAGAAAGCCGTACCGGATCGTGAAAAACAAAACGGCGGCGACCGTCCCGAGGATCACGATAAAGTTGGCCTGCCACATCCCGTTGCTCCGAAGGTCGAAAGACCACCAGCCAAGCTCCAGATGATTAAAACCCACGTAATCGGACGTATAAGCCCATATCATGACAAGCGGAAAGAGCAAGGTTCTCCGCTGGCCGCGCCGGCTTAACTCGTTCTTCTCTCCGAAATAGGCCAGGATATAAAAGAAACACCCGACCGCGATATAGCCCCCGTCCCACCAGCGAAATTCAGCCATCTCGAAAATATGCAAAGCACCCTCCCGCGCGCGATTGACGATCAGCAGCATCGCAACCGGAAGAAGCAGTACCGACCACATCCATTTCCAGCGGGACGACATCCGCTCGTTCAACCACAACCCGCCCATACAGAATACGTAAGGCAGCACAAAATAATAAATATTCATGCTCACCACAGTCGACAAATAAAGCGCCCGGCTGAAAAATTCCGGCATCCAGGCCGCGTCTCCCAGCCACGGCATGATGGACAGATGCATGCTGAACGTATAGCTCGCCGAACCGCCCAGCAAGATCGTTAACCCGATCCAAATATTGGATCGGGTCCTATGAAATAAGACGAACAGTCCCAAAGACCAGAGCGACAGGAACATTAGGATATAAATAATCTGCACTTTTCCTACTCCCTCAATTTTACAAAATTACCCTTAACCCATTATTCCATCCCTTCTTAGTGAATTCCTGCCTTGACAGACAAAAAATTAACAGTTTTTGGTTCGTTTCGCTTAACTCGCGTCCGCAGGCAGAACTGTGCTCTCGGCCTTCCGGCTGCCCCGTCCCCAAAGCCTTTGGCGAAACAGAAGCCCGCTGAGGCCGATCAAGGTCATGGCCGAACCGATCCACAAAAAGGCCTGACCCGCCGAAGCCGCCTTAATCAATAGCCCCCCTGCCAAAGGAGCCGCCAGCATGACGAGGCTGATCAGCATGTTTTGAATGCCGAATACCCGGCCGACGAGGTTCGGAGCGGTTTCTTTTTGCAGGATATAATTCTGAGTGAGAATGTACATCCCGTTGCCGATGCCGAGCAGAAAGCCCAGTCCCCAAAGAAGAAAAGAACGGCTTCCGGGTGGACTTAAGCCGAGCAGCGCGATTCCCGTCCCGATCAGCGCGCCTCCGCCGCCGAGCCCCCAGCCGTAGCTGATCCGGTTCAAGCGGTTCAGCAGCACGAGCATTACCACCGCTCCCGCGCCGATCGCCGCCACGACCTGGCCGGTCAAGGCTTCGTCCGCGGGGGAGATGGTTCTCAATAGCGTTGGAAACTGATAGTCGATCATCAGGATCACCGTCATGCCGATAAATCCGAAGATGATGGTATTTAAGATCTTTTTGTGATGCCAAAGGTAAGCCCAGCCTTCCTTCCACTCGGTCCAGAATACGCCGGCACCGGAGGAAGGCGCCGGCGCTCCGGGAGATTCCGTGTCCTGCGGCGACGTCGCTTTAGGCAAATGGCGCAGACCGAACAGCAGCAGCGCCGAAAGCAGTCTGGCCGCCATGTTGATGACGATGCAGGCCTGCGGGGACAACGCCACCAGCGTAACGGCGCCGAGCAGCGGCCCGGCCACCTTCGATCCCTGGTTGACGAGTCCGTTATACGAAGTGGCCTGCAGCAGCAAATCGGCCGGAACCACCCGGCGGGTGAGCGCCTGCTGGGCGGGGACGTGAAAGACGCCGGCCAGAGCGCGCAGCGCCAAAAAAGGCAGGAGCCAATACATATTCGGGGCGAACAAAACGGCGACGGAGAGGATGACGGTTATTAAATCGCAAACCATCATAAGTCTGGCCTGCCGCACCCGATCCGCCAGCGTCCCCGCGAAGGAGCTGAACAGCACGGACGGAAGGGCCATGGAGACCGGAATCAAGGCGATCATCAACGGATCGGCCCCCCAGCGGTAGGCGACCAGCACCTGAACCGCCAAGGCGTCGAACCAGTCGCCGAACGAGGCGAGCGCATATGCGGAGAACATGCTCCTGTAGCCGCGGATCGACCACAGCCCGGAGCGGAGCGTGAATGACATGATATTTATTCCCTCCAACCATTAAGTCCTGTTTGTTCAGCAGTTTATCAGGACTTTGTCAGAGGAAGATCAGACGGAACGATCGCCGCCGTTCAGCAGCGATTCGATGCGGCGCTCCATTTCCGGCCGGACTTCGGACAACCGGTACTCTTTGTCCAACGAATCATACAGTGCGGCGTATTTATGCCGGAGCCGGCTGTCGGGTCGGTGCCTGTGCAGAAACAGCCGGATCTGATGTACGGCCGCAAAATACAGCGGCATATGCAGAGCCATTCCCAGTACCTCGAGCCCTTCGTCGAGCCGCTCTTCCGCGTCCCGCTCCGCCCCGTCGGCCAAAAGCCGCAGGCCCTTCATGATGTGGAATCTGCCGATCTCGCGGATATAAGGTTCGCTCTGCAATAACCTCTCCAAACGCGCCGCGCTCCGGTCGGCTTCCGCCAAGTTCGCCGCCGTCAGGTGAACATACATTTCCATGATGGCGACGGGCATGACGAATCCGGTTAAACTATCGCTCTCCATGACGCGGCGGGTATGGGGAAAACGCGCGATCGCTTTTTCCGGCTGTCCGGCATCCGCATATACCTCGAGGATATTTAAAATCTCCATTTCCCTGTGCTGCTCGGGAGTCATTACTTTTTGGCGAAGGGCGGCTTCACAGTACTCCAGCGCTCTTTCCGAATCCGCCGCAATGCCCCAGTAAAGCAGAAGCAGCCAATACAACCGCTCCCCCGCCGCAATCTCATCCGTATCCAAGAACCACCTGATGTCTCCTTCGATAAACCGGATATACCGGCGAAAAAAAGCATCGATCTCAAACCCGAGCACCTCGTGTTGAGCGGCCAAAGCCACGATGGATTTCCCCTGCCCGAGCAAATGATATTTCTCAAACAGTCCCCGCACCGCCGACTGCATCTCTTCGTCGTGTATCGATGGATTTTCGATTTTGCGCGGCTCCTCGATCGTCAAGCTGTAGCCGTATCCGCGAATCGTGTTGAGGCGGATATGACTCCAGCGGGCCAGCTTTTTTCGAAGCCGGTAAATATGATCGTCCACCGTCCGCTCTACCGGGTATTCCAGCGCCCACACCCGGTCCAGCAGTTGTTCGCGGGAGAACGCCTGATTCCGGTGCTCGTATAGAAACTGCAGCAACGCGAATTCCTTCGCCAAGAGTTCGACGGTCTCCGCCCCGACGGCGACCGTATACGCGGCCGGATCCAACACTAGATGCGCCATGCTCATTCCCATTCCTTTCGTTGCCTTACGATTGCATTTATCATAGGGTGTCATCGAAACGTTGTAAAGGAAAAACCCGGAGGGCTCATGACGACTGAAGTTGACAATCCAATCGGACGCTGAACATGATGATTAACGGGAATTTCTCCCGCTAATTTTGCTCATTTCGTCCTCATGGTTCAATTTAACTGGAATTGTTCCCGCTAATTTGACCAAAATGAAGCGCTTCGCGCCTTGATCCCGAGATTAGCTGGAGAAATTCCAGCTATTTTGTATTCGTCGGCCGTTTGGTCCATATTAACGGGAGGTTTTCCCGTTATTCTCGCCCCAATGAGCCTAGTAAGGTCAATTCCATCCCCCATTGACATAAAAAAAGCCGGAACGGAGCGCGTAAAACCCGCTCCATCCAGCTAAAAAAATTACAACAGCGTTGGCGTCTTCACCGCTTCGAGCGGCGCCACCCGTCCGTAAGAAACTTTGGCGCTTTCCGTCTTGGCCGCCCAGTAGACGCCGTTCGCAATCACCTGTAGCACCTCAGGGTGATGGTACACCGGGAAGGTTTCATGACCCGGGCGGAAATAGAAGACCTTGCCCAGCCCTCTCTTATAGCAGCAGCCGCTGCGGAAAACTTCGCCGCCCTCGAACCAGGAGATGAACACCAGCTCATCCGGGGCCGGGATTTCAAAGCGTTCGCCGTACATTTCTTCCTTTGGAATTTCAATATACTCGCCCAATCCCCGCGCGATCGGATGGCTCGGCTCAATGACCCAGATCCGCTCTTTTTCCCCGTCATCCCGCCATTTCAGCGATCCGGTGTTCGTTCCCATCAAGCTGCGGAAAATCTTGGAGGCATGCCCCGAGTGAAGCACAATCAGTCCCATGCCGTCCAGCACCTTCTGCCGGACCCTCTCGACGACCGCATCGCTGACTTCGTCATGCGCCACATGGCCCCACCAGAGCAGCACGTCCGTCTGCTCCAACACCTCGTCCGTCAGCCCATGCTCCGGCTCATCCAGCACCGCGGTTCTAACTTCCAAATCCCCGAAACCCTTCAAGTGATTGGCGATGGCCATATGAATCCCTTCCGGGTAGACCGCCTTGACTTGATCATTATGTCTTTCATGACGGTATTCGTTCCATACCGTAACTTTAATTTTGGACACTGCTTAAATCCCCCTATTCCTATTCACGACTCTGGACGTACGACGATCGAGCCGCACACCGACAACCGTTAAAACGTTTGCATTACCTCTACAGTATAGGACGTGTTACAATGAACGGGAATGGCGAAAACATACTCTTTTTGTACAAAAACGACTTTTTTAGGTTGTCCGGGGAGGGCTGAAATATGCTGGCGATGAATACGGAGCTTCTGCCTAAAATCAAACTGATGGGGTTCGTATCCTACACCCAGCCCTGGGTGCATTTTCGAAGAACGACTTCGGAACATATTCTTTATGTTGTCAAAAGCGGCGAGCTTCATCTCCGGGAAGGCGGGGTTTCCTACAACTTAACAAAAGGGGATTTTCTGTTCCTCGAGCCGAACGTCGAACACGTGGGCACGGAGAAGCACGTTTGCGACTATTATTATATCCACTTTGAGCATCCGGATTTGAAGTCCGTCCAGGTGGACGACCTCCCGGCGCTGTCCCGGAGCTTGATGGTTAAGGAGGGGACCGAACCGGCCATCCAGGACCCGCCCTTATGTTATTTTCCCAAAACCTATCGGCTGCCGAAAAAGAATCTCCCCCTCTCCTTTCACGCGTTGAACGAAATGCTTCAACTGTACCGCCGCCATTATTTCAACCGGAGTTTGAGCGCCCTGAAGCTGACGGAATGGCTGATCGAAGTCTCTCGCGAGTACTTCATCGACGCCCTGCAAAGCGAAGAAACGGGCAGATCGCGGTCCGTCATGAAGGTGCACGCTCTTCTCGGTTATATTCACGGGCACTACGCCGACAAAATAACGAGCCGCGACATCGAGCGGGAATTCGGCGGAAACTACGATTATATCAACCGGGTTTTCACGCGGATGACGGGGCAGAGCATTATGCGGTATGTGAACCAGGTACGGATCAACCATGCCAAGGAACTGATCGAAGCGACCCACCTCAGCTTTGGGGAAATCGGGTATTTATGCGGGTTGGAGGACCCTTTCTACTTCAGCAAAGTATTTAAGAAATACGCAGGCGTTTCCCCCAGCCAGTATGATAAGCGGGTACGAGGCCGAGAGGGCGTAAATCACAAATAGACAGAGCTGCGATTCGAATATTGTATTGTAATATATAATAAATGTTTAGTATAATAAACAAGAGGAGGTATGAATATACTTGGATGCCATTCACATCAGAGTAGGCCATAATTTGCAGCGCATTCGGAAACAGCGGCAGTTAAGCCTGGACAAGGTCGCCCAGCTAACGGGAGTCAGCAAAGGGACGCTGCATCAAATTGAACGGGGCGAAACGCAGCCCACCGTAACCACCCTTTGGAAAATCGCGGTAGGGCTGAACATCACGTTCTCCTTACTGCTTAAAGAGGAGGAATCCCGGGTCCACATCGTTTCCCGTAAGGAAGAACCCGACGCCATAGAGGACAACGGAAGGTGCAAACTTTACCTGTTGTTTCCGTACGACCCGCAAACCCGGATCGAAACCTACAAAATCATGCTCAGCCCGGGCTGTGACTATGTTTCCCTTCCGCACCAGGATGGAGTCCAGGAGTACATCACCGTAGTATCTGGGGTTTTCAACCTGCAAATTAAAGAAGACATCTACACCCTACACGAAGGACAAGGCATCCGGTTTTCCGGGCAACTCGAGCACCGTTACCTGAATCATACCGAGGAAATCGTAACGATTCAGGTGATTATGTATTACGCGGAGACTTAAGTTAAAGGAGAGAGTCACTCAAATGTCATTAAAAGAAAGCGCCCAGCTTATTCAAAACCGATTAAAGGAAATGGGATATCCCCATATCGTAAAGGAATTGCCGGAAAATGCGCGCACCGCCCAGGAAGCTGCCGATGCAATCGGCTGCGAGGTGGCCCGGATCGCCAAATCGATCCTATTTCGGCTTAAAGGGGCCGATCGGCCCCTGCTTGTGATCGCCAGCGGCGTCAACCGGATCAACGAAGGCAAAATCGCCGCCCTGCTTCAGGATGAATTGGGCAAAGCCGATGCGGATTATGTGCGTAAACATACGGGATTTGTGATTGGCGGGGTTCCCCCTCTCGGACACCCGGGGCCGATATCCACATGGATCGACGAAGATTTGCTCCAATATGAGGAGATTTGGGCCGCTGCCGGTCATCCTAAAGCTGTATTCAAGTTGACTCCACAAGAACTGCTGCAAATGACCAACGGAAAAGTCATCAACATGAAGTAATCCCCATCTGTTATCCAAGTTATCCACAAAGTTATCCAGATGTTATTCTAAGTTATGCAGTTATTCGACAACTGTCCACAGTCGTGATTGTGGATATTGTGAATAAGGTGTGAAAAATGGGCATAACCCCTCCGTTACGGATTCGGGTTATGCCCTGTTCAAGGTTTATTCACAGGCTTCGCGCTCCAGCAGTCCCATCTCAACGCAAGTGTGCAGGGAGAGCGTTTTGGTTCCCTCGGCAAAGGCGATATCGACCAAATCCCCGTGCCTCGCCCGCACCTCACCCCGGCCAAAAACCCGGTGCCGGACGGCATCCCCGGCCGCGACGGCCAGGGAATCTGCCGAATGCCCCGCGCCGGCGGCCCCCGCCTTGTCGTTCTCCGGCCGTACGATGGATCTGACATGCGAGACGAACCGGGATTCGGCGGTCTTCTCCCCGTCCCGCTCTTGATAAGTCAGCAGCTCCAGTTCCCGTTTCGCCCGGGTCATACCGACATAGAACAACCGGACCGCCTCTTCCATCGGCGCATCTTCCCCGACAGCGTGCTTTTTGATATCCTCCGAGGAAGGGATAACGCCATCGACCAGATCGATCATAAACACCTTCTCGAACTCAAGGCCTTTGGCGCTGTGGAATGTGGATAACGTGACGGCGTGTTCTCCCCGCCGCTTTTTGGACGACGTCAAAGCCGATTCCAACACCTTCAGACGTCGCGCGAAATCCTCCATCGTTTCCAGCGTTTCCGCAATTTCCTCCAGCGTGTTGAGGATCCCGATCAAAAACTCCTTGCGGAACCCCATCCATTCGCACATTTTATCAAGCGCCTTCTCGTAACCGAGCCGCTCCCGGATCACGCGGATCGCCTGCAGCGGCGGCATGCCCTTCATCTCGCGGAAGGTGTCCCTGCTGGCTTGCAGCGGCTTCAGCTGATAGTCCTGAAGCTTCACGTATTGAAGCAGATTGTCGAAGACGGATTCGTTGTTGCGGATTTCTTTGACCGCGGCCATCTGCTGCTTGCTGATGTAACCGTTGAACTTCAGATGGATTTTCTCCAAAATATCCGGCCGCTTATCGGTAAAGGTCATCCGCATAAAATTCAATATATCCTCCACCACCCAGTGGGAGAAAAAGCGGTTGTCGGTATCTTTCATATAAAAAGGAATACCCGCCCGGTCCAACGCGTTGATCAACGCGACCGAGGAAGAGTTATTGCGGTACAGCACCGCCACCTCCGACAATCGCTCCGTTTTTTGAATTTCCCCGATTACATATTTCGTCTGCGCCTTGTAATCCGGAAAGGAGCGAAGAATGACGCCCCCCTTCTCCTCCTCGGGCCGCTCGGTGAACATGTTCTTGTCGTAACGGTTCGGGTTTCGCCGAATAAACTGGTTGGCCGCGTCAACAATGGCCGGGACGGAACGGTAGTTCTGCTCCATGAACAGGATTTGGGCCTGGGGATAAACTTGGCGGAAATTTAGCAAATAAGCAGGCTCCGCCCCTCTCCAGCTGTAGATCGATTGATCATCGTCCGCGACCACGCACAAATTGCCGTGGCCCCGAACCAGCTTTTCGATGATCGCATGCTGTACGAGCGAGGTATCCTGGCTTTCGTCGGTCAGGACGTAATCGTATCTCCGCTGGTAGGTTTCCAGCAGAAAGACGTCGCGCTCCAGAATCTCGTTGCCCAGCGTCAGCATATCGTCGAAATCGAGGAGCAGCTTGTCCGGCCGGGAACGTTTGAACGCCTCATACTCGCGTAAGATCCGCTCGGCCTCCGTCACCCCGGCCTTTACGGTCCCCCACCGCTCGGGCGGCAGCAGCTTGTTCTTGATGTAACTGATATAAGTCGTCAGTTCATCCATCTGATCATCCGTCATGTTTTCCCCGGTGACCGATTTGAAGATCTGCCGCAAAATCGCCTTCTTGTGCAAGGGGGCCTGGTCCGGATCTTCGCCCCCATCCGGACCTGCGTCTCCGCTGCCTTCGATCATCTGGTAAGCCACTCCCGCCCTGCGGAAGTGCTCCCTTACCACCTCATACGCCAGACTATGAATCGTCGAGAAGTCCACCGGCGCGAGCTCCGGAAAAAAACGCCGATACCGTTCCTTCATGTCATGAGCCGAAGCCCGGCTGAAGGTGACCGCCTTAATCCGCGCCGGCCGTACGCCTTTTTCCTCAATCAGGTATCCGATTCGCATAATCATCGTCGTCGTCTTCCCCGACCCGGGAGAAGCAAGAAGCAGGACGGCTCCTTCGGTCTGAAGAACCGCCTGCTTCTGAGTATCGTTGAGGGCAATGCCCAGCTCCCGTTGTTTTCGCTCAAAAAATCGAGTTTTACTGTCTATGCTCATTGCTCACTCTTTGTCTCCATTCGGATTCCAGCAATCCCATCATGTAAGTATCGAAATATTCCCCGTTGATGAAAGCATGCTTTCTCAATTGACCTTCCACTACAAATCCGATCTTCTTGTACAGGGCGATCGCACGCTCGTTAACCCCTCGCGTGGTCAGATAAATTTTATTCAGGCGGAGCTGTTGGAAGCCCCATTCGATCATTTGTTCCATCGCCGGTTTTCCGTAGCCTTGTCCGCGCGCTTCCGGCGCAAGAAGGATGCCGATGCAGGCCCGTCCGTGCTCCGGTTCAATATCCCGCAGAAAAACCCAGCCGATCAGCCGGTTCTCCTTATTTTCGATCGCCATCAGGAAGTCGCCTTTCCGCCTCTTCTTCTCTACCTCTTGTTCTATCTGCTCAAGGGTCTTCGGAATTCTTCCGGCCATGGCGATGGATACCGGGTCATTCGTCCACCGCTGAAGCTCCTTGATATCTTCTTTCTCAAAAGGGCGTAAGGTTACTTGTTGTTCAGACATGGTCCTCTCTCCTCTCGTATTCTCATGCCCGGAATTTCCGCACATCCGAAATCCATGACCTTATGAGTGCCGCGGCCACCACAGCATGATCGAAACGCCGACTAAACATAAGGCAGCTCCGGCCCAGTCCCACAGGTCGGGCGCTTTTTTGTCCACAGCCCATCCCCAAAGGAGCGAGAGGACAATAAACACGCCGCCGTAAGCCGCGTAAACTTTGCCAAAAGACGGGAATTTCTGCAGGGTGGGGAGAATTCCATACAAGATGAGCACGATCGCTCCGACTATACCGTAGCCGTAAGACTTTCCTTCGCGGAGCCAGAGCCAAATCATGTATCCTCCCCCGACTTCGGCAAGGCCGGCCAATATAAAAAGAACGACAGATTGGATCATAGCTCCCCCACTTACCTTTTTTTCGACTAAAAAGCTGTCCCTTCGATTATACCTTTCCTTAACTCCGCCTTTCCACCCGAAAAAAAGCCGTCAGAATCCACTATCGATTCTAACGGCTTATGGCGTCATCATTTACGGGATACGTTCGCGAACCTTAAGCAGCGGCTGACCATGGCTAAGCGCTTATTTAACGCCGAGGCGAAGTCGGTAGCCGAACCAAATCTCCCGGGATTCTCCTTGGAAAAAGTCTTCCACGTGCTTGCGGAAAGTCTCCAGTTCGGAATCCAGGGCGGTGAGCCCCAACTTAAATACGGTCTGAATGCCGCCCTGGCTCAAGGCGAGGCCTATGAATCGCTCGGCATCGCAATGTTCCGCGTTGTGAAATACGATCTCCCGGGTAAAACGGAAGGCCCCGCTATCCCGCAGTGCGCCCAGATGTCCGTTCTTGTCCCGTTTGACCGCCTGATCCGCCTTATCCATCGTCCGCTTGACCAGATCATCCGCTTTTTCCGTTAGCTCAAGGTATTCTTTCTCCAGCTCCCAGTTCAGCACGGGCGGCCAGTCACAATCGTAAATGGCGAAGACACCGCCCCGCTTTAAGACGCGATGGGCTTCCTTCAGCGTGCTTACGGGTTCCATCCAGTGGAACGACTGTGAGCAGGTAATGATATCGACCGAATTATCGGGGGTGTCCAACCGGTTGGAATAACCGGGAACGAACGTAATCCGTTCTGCCGGCCCGGCCGCTCCCTTGAGCTTCCGGTTTGCCTCGCTCCTCATATCCGCGTTCGGTTCAACGCCGATCACGCGCTCCGCGCGGCCGCCCCAGATCAGGGTGGACAGGCCCGTACCGCAGCCCAGGTCCATGACCAGGTCCGGCTTGCGTCCCAGATAGTTTCCGAGCAGCTCTACGACAAGCTGCGGCGCCTCGGGACGGTAACGGTCATAAAGCTCCGCAAACCCGGAAAACCGTTCGATATTCTCTCTCGAGTTGCCTTCGGGAATCATCCGATTTTCGCCTCCTCTATCGAATAAGAGCCGTTATCGCTTCGCGAGCCGCCTTCGTCAAACTGCGGAACACCAAATCATAGGAATGGTCGATCATCTGCCGCAAATCCTCGCTGGACAGGCTGCCGTCCACGACGACCGTATTCCAATGCTTCTTGTTTAAATGGTAGCCGGGCTGAACGGAGGCGTGCTGTTCCCGCAGATTGACGGCGATGACCGGATCGCATTTCAGGGAGATATGCACCTGATTGTTCTTGCCGTCGACGGAGATCAGCGCGAACATTTTTCCGCCTACCTTGCATACGAGCGGTTCGGGCCCGAACGGATAGTCGGGGGAGGCTCCCTTTTTGCTTAAGCAGTAGTCGGTAAGCCATTCCTTCACGATAATCCGCTCCCGTACACCTTTAGATTATGGTAAATCGCTTGAAGCCGCGGGGCCTCCAGACCTTGCCGCTCCGCTAACTCAAGCAAGTAACCGTGCAGGTGCGCGCCTTCCACGGCATAGCCTTTCTCCATGTCCCGGAGCATGGACGATTTCATTTCAAACGACATCCGCTGCGTCGTTTCCATATGACGGTCGACAATGTCTCCGTCCAGCGGGGCCCCGTGCGCGAGCATAACCGCCTCGATTTCCCGAAAAACACTACGGATGAACTCCGTCCCGCCGGTTGTCTCGCGAATCGGGCCGACCGGAGAGCGCATCAGCGTCGTGATACCCGCGATCACGGCGATGAACAGATATTTATGCCAAATATCCCGTTCAATATGATCGCTAAGGAGGAATGAGGCCTTCGTCCCCCCGAGCGCCTGCTCGATTTGGCCGATCCGCTCCGTTTGGCTTTGGCTCTGTCCGAATTCCCCGAATCGGACGAAATGATCCTTGCTGGTCTGGATCACATGTCCTTCCTGATTCAAAGTGGTTTCAATGAAGCATAGGCCGCCGATGACCCGGTCCGCTCCAAATTCCCGCTGCAGCACCGGATAATGCGCCACCCCGTTCAGCAGCGGGAGAACGACCGTCCGCTCGCCGACAAAAGGCCTCAAATCCCGAACCGCCTCCTCCAGATGATAAGCTTTCGAAGAGAACAAAACCAAATCGTAAGGCGCATTCACAGGTTCCTCCGCCGTTATCGTCTTGGGACGGATCGTCACATCCCCGTGGACACTGCGAATGACCAGGCCGTCACTCTCCAACTGCCGTTTTCTCCGGCTGCGCACCAGAAACGTGACGTCCGCTCCCTTTTCCGCCAAACGGCCTCCAAAATAGCCGCCGACTCCGCCGGCGCCAAGCACCAATATTCGCACATCAGGTCCCTCGCTTTTGGCTTATTTTTTACTGCGAATTTCTTCGGTTAATGTCGTGATGATTTCCTGTATCGAAAAAGTCCCCGTGTCCTCCTCATTGCGTCTCCGGACGGCCGCCGTTCCGGAAGTTCTCTCTTTTTCGCCAAGTACGAGCGTGTACGGCACCTTCGCAAGCTGCGCTTCGCGGATCTTGTACCCCAGCTTCTCGTTTCTCGCGTCCACGGAGACGCGAATGCCGGCTTCGTCCAATTGCTTCTTGACTTCGTAGGCATAATCGACGTAATTTTCGGATACCGGCAGCAGCTTCGCCTGAATCGGCGCGAGCCATAGAGGGAACGCCCCCGCGTAATGCTCGGTGAGCATCCCGATAAAACGGTCGATCGAACCGTAAACCGCACGATGAATGACGACGGGTCTATGCTTTTGATTATCCTCGCCGATATAGGCCAGGTCAAATTTCTCGGGCATTTGATAGTCAAGCTGAATCGTGCCGCATTGCCAGCTCCGCTTCAGGGCGTCGAGGATATGAAAATCGATTTTCGGCCCGTAAAAAGCACCATCGCCTTGATTGAGACTGTATTCGAAGCCGCGTTTCTCCAATACACGCTGCAGCGCCGACTCCGCTTGATCCCAAACCTCCGGGTCTCCCATGGAATCTTCCGGCCGAGTGGACAGCTCGATGTTGTACGTGAAGCCGAAGATCCTGTACATCTCGTCGATGAGGTCGATGATCTTGCCGATTTCCTCTTCAATCTGCTCCGGCAAAACAAACAGATGGGCATCGTCCTGACAGAAGGTGCGCACGCGCATCATACCGTTTAACGCGCCCGAAAACTCGTGGCGGTGCACCTGGCCGAACTCCGATATCCGCAGGGGCAGATCGCGGTAAGAGCGCAGGCTGTTCTTAAACACGAGCATATGTCCCGGACAGTTCATCGGCTTGAGCGCAAACGTGGAATCATCGACATGGGTAAAATACATATTGTCCTTGTAATGATCCCAATGACCGGACTGTTCCCAGATCCGGCTATTCATCATCAGCGGGGTGCGCACCTCCTCGTAATCGCGTCTCCGCTGAAGTTCACGCGCAAAATTCTCCAGTTCCGTGCGGATCGTCATCCCATGGGGCAAGTAAAACGGCATGCCCGGAGCTTCCTCGGAAAACATAAACAGCTCCAGCTCTTTGCCGAGCTTGCGGTGATCGCGCTTCTTGGCCTCCTCGATCAGATGCAGGTGTTCCTCCAGCTGCGCCTTCTTCGGAAAAGCCGTGCCGTAAATCCGCTGCAGCATCTTGTTCTTGGCGTCCCCCCGCCAATAAGCGCCGGCCACGCTCAACAGCTTGAACGCCTTGATCCGTCCCGTGGACGGAAGGTGAGGACCCCGGCACAGATCGAAGAACTCGCCTTGTTCGTAGATGCTGATCTCGGCCGCCTCGGGAAGATCGCGGATCAGTTCCAGCTTCAGCGGCTCCTCCCGGTCGGCGAACAGCCGGGCAGCCTCTTCCCGGCTTACAACGCGCCGGACAATAGGGAGATCTTCCTTGGCGATCCGCTCCATCTCTTTCTCAATGGCCGCCAGATCACCGGCGGATAAAGGCTCTTCCAGATCGACGTCATAGTAAAAACCGTCCTCGATCACCGGACCGATGCCCAGCTTGACGGACTTCTCTCCGTAAATGCGCTTGAGCGCCTGTGCCATGAGATGGGCCGTACTGTGCCGGTAAATATCCAGGCCTTCCTTGCTGTCGAGGGTCAGCACTTCCACGGCGCAATTTTGCTCAATCGGAACATTGAGGTCCACCGGAACCCCGTCGATTTTGCCGGCGATCGCATTTTTCCCCAGACCGCTGCCGATCGACTCCGCCACTTGCCGTATTGTGGTCCCTTGCTGGAACCTCCTGATGCTGCCGTCCGGTAAAGTAATTAGAATTTCCATGTTACGGGCCTCCACTTCTCTATAGTGATCTGAACGCAAAAAAACGCATCTCTTCCCAGAAGGGACGAGTGCGTTCAGCTCGTGGTTCCACCCTAAATTCGACCTTCCCGTCCGGCACCTAAGGCCATAACAGCCATAACCGCGGATGGAAGATCCTCATTCGGATCCGGTAACGGGGATCATTCCGGTGACGCATACTGCCGCGGGATTGTTGCCTACGGGTTCAACGCCACGGCTGCAAAGGGGTAACTTCGCCTCCGTAACTGGAGAAGCTTTCAGCTTACGCCTCTCTCTCTGGACAGTTCGTGAAGGAAATCATGTCTTTGGTCATCGCCGGGTATTTCTTATTGCTATTTTATAACATAGCCCAAACCGAATGCGCAAGCCTAAATTATTTTTGCAGTTACAGGATGGTGTCCTTATACAGTAGACATTTCACCGAATTTGTCTTTCTAAATGTGGACAACACCACTAGGGCTCCTCCCCCCCACAATGACGTTCATGTCCTCTATATTTGGTAGGTGATTGTCATATTTCATCAATATCTAGATCTATGAACCCTCCCGGCTTCAACGAGCTTATATGTATGTTTGTCCACATTTGAAAAGACATTTTAGCCCAAAAAGTCCATGCAAAGAGGACAATTCAGCTCGGCTTAACTTATGAGCGGCCTCCAGACCGCAATGGTAACTCCATCTGGCGAGACTTGCTAACAAAGCCTAATCGTTCATAAAACCGGATTGCGGCCGCTTTGAACTCGGATACGCTCAGCTCAATGTCGTCCGCCTCCCAATGTTCAGTCAAAGAAACGATTTCCTTCATCAGCTTCGTTCCAAAACTTTGTCTCCGCTGAATTCCGGACCAGAACAAAGCGGTCGATGTTGTCGAATCCGTGCAGCGTTTGATTATGGTGCGCAATCATCTGCGTCTGCATCCCTCCAAAACTAGCAGTTTATTTTACCGGCAGAATTTATCATAATCGAATAGTGACTACAATTCCTGAAACGGTTATAGACAAAAAAATGCAAAAGAAGGAGGCCCTTTGATGACAATCCGTTATGTTTCCGGCGTATTGGAGGAATATGCCCCGGTCGCAGCCCTTTATCGCGCTTTGGGGTGGGATTTGCTCGGTCTCTCCACCTCCGATCTGGAGACCATGTGCCGGCAGAGCTGGTTCGTGCTCTTCGCCTTTGACGGCGATCGTCTTGCCGGTATGGGGCGCGTCATCTCCGATGGCGTAATTACCGGAGTCATATGCGGTTTGGGAGTCCATCCCGAATACCGGTCCTTGGGAATCGGCAGGGAACTGCTTCATCGGCTTACTGCCCAATGCGAGGAGCATGGCGTGATTCCTCAATTGATGTGCAGCGAGCAGTTGGTTCCTTACTATGAGGCGAGCGGCTTCAAAACCTTTACTGTCGGCATGAGCAAAAGGGACAAAAGATAGTTCCTGCCCCTCATGTTCCCAAGATGCACTCCCCGGTCACAGCGTCGATATACCACACTCTGCGCTCCACTCCCGACGCATTTATGGCGGTTACGGAAGGTTGATACACGAGCCGGAAAACCGGCTCTTTCCCTTCTTCCTTTTCCAAATGCCATTTGAGCTGAAGCTTCATCCGCCCGGCATATCGCTTAGCCGCTTCTTCCTGTGACAGTACCGGTCTAAGCGGGAGCGCCGCCATCGTTTGGATCATCTCGTAAGAGACCCCCGCATACAAGCAGACCGCCCCTGTAGAAACATACACCGCAATCATGACCCGCTCATGGCTTACCGGAATACCGCGAATGTACACGGGCAGGTAGAAAAATTCGCGGCGCCGCTCATCTTCCTCTTCATCGTCCTGTCGGTCCTCCAACTGTAGATACTCGGCATATTCGGGAAAAAACTTCCCCAGGAACCGCTCGGCAATCCCCCAGCATTCCTCTCGCGTAAGCGCGGCTTCCTCTGCCATACCTCCCTCGCAGCCCGAGTGGTGGTAGCTGACGAGCCTTCCCGTCGATTTTTCCCATTGAATCTTGATCGCCGAGTCCATCAGGAATCGAAGCTGGTCCCCCCATTTTCGCTCCATATATCCATCGACCGACAACGGATCAACCAAATCCCGGTCTTGCTCTTTTAGCGTGTGGGCCGTATAGAGCAGCGTTTCCAATTCCTCATCTTCCGCCGTTTTCTCCAGCCGATAGATCTTTGGATCGATACCGAGCCGCCGTGCCCAGCCCGCCGCACTAAGATCCTCTTCTTCGACCGGGCTAGAGGCCGCCGTGACCGGGGGCAATGGACGGCTTGGCGGCTTGGCGTAGTGCTCGGGCCCGAACAGATCCGTCCCGGTCGCCGCATCGATCCATCTGTTTTCCATCAGCGGTTCGTAAACCAGCCGAATTTCCGGTTCACCGCTTCCGATCTCATGCAGGGAGGAATGCAAAGTGACCAGGACCAACTCCATTCTCAACTGCTCCTGAAGCTGCCCTAACAGCACAGGTTCCTCCACTATTTTTTCCGGCCACTCCGGCAGTTTCGGAGGAAAATCCGGCCGTTCCCGCAGCCGATACCATGTCACCTGAAAACGGGAATCCAGGGTTATGACACATCCTGTATAATGAAGCGGCAGACCGTGTGCTTCCCGGTTATATTCGAAATGGTACAGGTTCCGGCGGGCTTCCGCCTTGACGACCGTCAGCGCGGAGGGGGCCGGGTGGTGCCGTTCTATAAGGGCCTCGGCCGCTTGCCTTGCCAGGTCAAGCTTGTTCCCGGAAACCGCCGCCTCTTCCGGCTCCAGAGTATCCTCCCCTCCCCCTCCCTCTTGCGCTTCAGCCCGGTCCATGTTTAACCGCATCAGTACACCGGTGGCCAAGTCCAGAGCGATTTCGATGCTGTTCTCCCCATGATCCGGGTCCTCCCAAATATAGCAGCGCTCCCGCTCCTCCTCTTTCGGAATACTGTCCTCCATCTCCAGACGGTAATGCCCGGGAATTCGCACAATCGCCTTCGCGGTTTCCCGCAGCTTTTGCAAATCGATTTTCATGGATAGGCTAGACCTCCTCACGGAACCGCATCCGTCACTTATTCCCAACTTTTTCTTTCCCTCATTTGAGCATAACAGAAAAGAGGACCAAGTTCATGCTTCCTCCTCGCCTTCACATCCGGCAGCCATAACATAATAAAAAGAGCGTAAACACAATGGTGTCTACACCCTTGTGCTTACGCCCCAGGTTTGCGCCTTACCGGCTATTCTTTAACTCCTCCAAGCGCTACGCCCGCGATAATATACCGGGATAACAGGAAGTAAACCACAAACAGAGGTAACGCCGTCAAGGCCAGCCCCATATAAATCGAGCCGAACTCCGTCTTGTAAATATCGCCGCGCAGCAAGCTGACCATGATCGGCATCGTATACTTCTCCTTCTGTGTCAGCAGAATCAACGGCATAAACAGGTTGTTCCAGTTGGCCACAAAAGCAAAAATGGCCTGCGTCGCCACAGCCGGCATCATCAGCGGAAGAATAATCCGGTTGAAGGTTTTGAATTCACCCGATCCGTCTACGCGCGCGGCTTCCACGATCTCCGGCGACAGCGTGGCGAGCAGGTATTGGCGCATGAAGAACACGACCGCCGGCGCTGCGATCGCAGGCAGAATCAGCGGAAGGAAGCTGTTTGTCCAATGCAGTTTATACATGAACTGATAGAAGCCGATGGCGCTTGCCTGGGAAGGAATCATCATTACGCACAGGATGAAGGTAAAGAACGGCTTGCGCAGCTTCCAGTTATAAGTGACCAGACCATAGGCCGCCAATGACGAAAAATAGACCGTTAAGAGGGTTGCCGAACTCGAGATAATCAATGAATTCAGAAACCCCTGTAGCGGGTCGAAGCTCTTATCGAGCAGGACCTGCAGGTTGCTCATAAAGTGGGTTGAAGGAAGCAGCGAGAGACCGCTTTGGATTTCCGCCGTAGAGCGGGTGGCGTTGACAAACATGATCCAAAACGGAAGGATGCTAAGCAGCGACAACAAAATACAGACGATATAAATGATCGTCCTGCTTATTTTTAGACCGGCGTTTCCGCCTCTCTGAACTTTTTCCATGGCTTATACCTCCATCTCGGTCGCAGCGTGAGCGGATTTTCTGTTCTTCTTTTCCGCTTTTTTCAATCTTGCCGCATCGCGGTCGCGCATCAGGTAGAACAGCAAGCCGGACAATATCGCCGCAATGACGAACAGAATCATACTCGCCGCCGCGGCGCGATTGTACATATAACTTCCCTTAAACGCTTGCCCGTAAATGAACATGGACGTGGTTAGCGTCGAGTTGTCCGGTCCGCCTTGAAGGAACAACTGCGGAATATCGAACATCGTCAACCCGCCGATCATTGACGTAATCAGCGTGTACAGCAGGATGGTGCGGAGGCTCGGCAGCGTAATGCGGAAGAAGGTTTGCCAGCCGTTGGCGCCGTCAATCGCCGCGGACTCGAACAGAGCCGGATTGATGCCCATAACGCCTGCAACCAGGATGATCATAGTGTTGCCGTACCACATCCAGAACTGGATGAACGCCACAATGCCCCGCGCCGTCGTCTTGTCCTGAAGAAAGAAAATCGGAGCGTCCGTCCACCCGAGTGATTGGAACAAACTGTTTATTGGCCCCATCGGATAGGCAAACAAGCTGCCGAAAAGCACCGCGATCGTACTCGCAGTAATGATGTTCGGCATATAAAGCAGAACCTTAAACGTCCCCTGTCCCCTGATGTTAAGGCGCTTGTTCGTGAACCATGCCGTGAGCAGGAGCGCCAGAACGATCTGGGGAATGAAGTTGACAACCCAGAGTAACCCCGTGTTGGTCAGGGACTTCCTGAACGAGGGGTTGTCAAAAAGGAGGTCTTTAAAGTTTTTAAAAGGGTCATCCAGCAAATGAATCGGTTTCGGTATTAACCCCTGCATATCCGTGAACCCGATGACCGCGGTATATAGAATCGGATACAGCGAGAAAATCAGAAACGCCAGGACGAACGGAAAGGTAAAGATATAGCCGTATTTCGAGTAATTCACACCTTTTCGGCGCATGCTCTCACCTCTTTAGTTGATATGAAGGGGCGGGATCATTTCCCGCCCCTTCGCTTCCTCTTATTCGCTCTCGATCCCGAGCTGGTCCTTGACTTGCTGCTTGAAGGTGGCGAGGGTTTCTTCGCGTGTTTTGTTGCCCGCGGTGTACTCGCGCACCTGATCACGCCAGAGCAGGTTAATCGACTCGTCATACTGGGTCAAGTTCTTACCCGAAGCATTGGCGTTGGCCGGAACGAACACTTCGAACATGTTCTGGCCGCCAAGCAGCGGAACTTCGCCATTGGATTTTTCCATCACAACGGAGGATGCGACGCTGTCCTTCGTGCCTTGCTCGCCTTCCTTCATCGTGCCGTTAGCCCAGTAATACTGAAGACCCGTTTCGGAGGTGTCGAGCGTTACCCATTTGATGAAATCCGCAACAGCCTGTTTCTTGGCGTCGTTCGTGGCAACATCTTTATTGGCGAGCAGCCATGTGCCGCCCCAGAAGAAGCCCGTCGGCGACTCCGTTACGGCCCAGTCGCCATTCGTGTCCTTCACTTGATCCTTCATCACATAGTTGATGAGCCAAGCGGGACCGAAGAAACCGAAGATGGGTTGCGCACCGGAGCCGGACATATCAGCGTACCATGATTCCTGCCAGTCTCTCGTATCGTTGTGATAGCCCTTGTCCTTCAGTTCCTTGGCCAGATCGAGGAACTCCTCACGCTTCGGATCGATGTGGAGCTTGCCGTCGACAATCCAGCCTTTATCGGAACTGTTCTCGATCGGGTGCCAGATATCGCCGTCGCCGGATATGATGCCGTACCCTTTGGCTTTCAGCTTTTCAGCAGCTTGGAAGAACTTCTCCCAGCCGGGCCCCACTTCGCTTTTGATCTTTGCAGGGTCGTCCGTTCCGAACACATCTTTGGCAATCGAGCGGCGATAGATAAAAGCACCACCGGTCGCTTGATACCCGAGAGCCTTCAATTGGCCTTCCTTGCTGCCGATATCCACGGAGTATTGGGCAATGCCCGCATCCTTCACCATCTGATCGTCCAGGCCAAGGTCCGCATAGTTGGCGGCATAGTCGGATGCGTCGCCTTGCGTGTACTTGAGGACGAACGCCGCTTCAGCGGCATAAATATCGGGAGCATCTTTGCCTCCGGCCGCGAGAGCCTGGTCGAGAGCGGGCTGGTAAGCGCCATCGGTGGTAGCGATCACCGTCGTTTTAAACTCCACATTCGCATCGGGATGGACTTCCAGGTACTTCTTGGTCATGTTCGGAATTTCATCCGTAAAGCTCCAGAGATTGATGGTGACTTTCTCGCCGTTGCCCTTTGTGGCCGTCTCTGCCGAGTTCGTGGATGGGGTTGAGCTGCCTGGATTTGAAGCATTCGGGTTTGTATTGTTTCCTCCGCACGCCGCGAGCACCGATATCATCAAAAGCGTGGCGGAGATTCCGGCTAAAACGCGTTTCATACCTTTCATACTTTTCATACTTGCTCCCCCTTTTTTTCGTTTCCCGATTTTTTGTAACCGCATACATATTATAAGTCCGACTGTCCCAGGTCATAAGGGAACGGCCATTGGGGAAAATTCCACTTTTTTTGGATTCGCTTTCTTTTCCACGAAATAGAACTTCCGGCTTCCGGAATGCCATCCGCCATTTACTATGCGCCCCGAAAATGAAGAAGGCCCCGCCCTTTATTTCAAAGGGGAGGCCTCAAGGCTACCGTTTCCGCATGTTACTTTCATTTCATCATCTACTTTCAGGAATGATTTCGTTCAAGCATTGGAGTGCATTCAGGGTTCTCGGAAAGCCCATATAAGGAAGGCAGTGAGTGATGGCGGCGATGAGCGTCTCCTTGTCATTACCGACATTCAGGTTGCCCTGGACATGCGCCTTGACTTGGTTTTCGGCACCGCCGAGTGCGCTTAGGATACATAGGGTAAGCAGCTCGCGCGTTTTCAAATCAAGACCGCCACGGGTATAAAAGTCGCCGAAACAAAAGGAGGAAAGATAGTCCTGGATATGCTTTTGATGGGATGGGGCATTCTCCCGTTTTTTTTCAATGACATCGCCAAAAATCTCTACCTGAACGGCAAGTCCCTTGTCAAACCGGTTATCTTCTTCAACCTGCTTTTGGCTTTCGAGCGGCAACCCGATATTTCTGTCTTTGAAAACCGCATTGATTTCTGTAATGGCATTCAGGGTTTTGGGAAATCCAAGGTATGGCGCGCATTGATAAATGGCTTCTTTAATTGCCACTGGCGTAAGTCCAACATTTAATGCGGCGTGGGTATGTGCCCCAAGCTGAGGCAGCGTTTGGTTCGTTGCAAGCACGACCAGCGTGATAAGCTCACGCTGTTTGTCGTCCAGATGACCTTGGTAAAAAACATCGCCAAAAATAAAGCGGGTCAGGATATCCTGAAGATCAGGATCTGTAGCGTATCCCGCCGGCACTCCGTCGCCGAACAGTTCTTTATACTTTTCTCGGCTCTTTTCGATTCGATTCATGACTCAGCCTCCTGATGTGAATTTAAACATGGCCGACGATCCGATGAGGTACATACGGCTCTTCCAAAAAGGCAATTTCCTCAGCCGTTAACTTCATGGAAAGAGCAGCTTTCGCGTCTTCGAGGTGGGATATTTTTGTAGCCCCCACAATGGGAGCGGTCACCGGTTCTTTGTGCAGAAGCCATGCAAGCGCGATATGAACCCGACGGACGCCATGTTTCTCCGCCAGATCCGCAACCCGGTCTACCACCAATTGATCCGCATCCGCTGTCGCATCATATTTTTGTTTTGCAATTTCATCCGTTTCGGCGCGGTGTGTCGTGGCCTCCCTCGCCAATCTTCCTCCTGCTAGCGGGCTATAAGGAATGACTCCGATTTTCTCTTCCTTACAAAGCGGCAGCATCTCCCGCTCTTCTTCGCGGTAAATGAGGTTTAAATGGTTCTGCATGGACACAAATCGGGTCCACCCGTTTTTTTCAGCTACATGCAGCGCTTTTTGAAACTGCCAAGCCCACATGGCGGAAGCGCCGATGTATCGTGCCTTCCCCGCCTTGACCACGTCGTGAAGGGCCTCCATCGTCTCTTCGATGGGCGTGTTATAGTCCCAACGATGAATTTGATACAAATCGACGTAGTCGGTTTTCAACCTTTTCAAGCTCTTGTCGATTTCGCTCATGATCGCTTTACGGGAAAGTCCGGCGCCGTTGGGTCCTTGATGCATACGTCCATGAACTTTCGTCGCAATAACAATTTCATCACGGTTCGCGTAGTCCTTTAATGCTGCCCCGACAATTTCCTCGCTTGTCCCTTCGGCATATACATTGGCTGTATCAAAAAAATTGATTCCAAGCTCCAAAGCTTTTTTGATGACCGGACGTGCCCGTTCTTCATCAAGGACCCATCGATGGTGCCCTTTCCGGGCGTCCCCGAAGCCCATGCAACCGAGACAAATCCGGGATACATCCAGGCCTGTATTTCCAAGTTTCATATAATCCATTCCCTTGTTCCTCCCTTTCTCGATTTTCCTGGTCAATGAGCCTCTTCATTAATGAACATTGATTGTTTATTCAACTCGTGTTTATAATTTTAAACAGAAACAATAAGGCTGCAATAAACAATTTTTCGTAATGTGTGGATTACTCAACACATTATTCATAATTGCCGATTATCGCAAAAGGAGGACTCCAAAAATGGCTAAAATGGATCGAAGAGTACTTAAATCTCAAGAAGCCATCAAGAAAGCAATTCTTGAACTGATGGCCGAAAAAAACTTCGATGACATTACCATCCGGGATATTTCCGATAGAGCCAATGTTAATCGAGGTACCGTTTATCTCCACTATATGGATAAATATGACTTGCTGGACAAGATTATCGAAGAACATATCAGCAATCTCCGCGAGCTTTGCCATTCCGCATCCGAGATGACTTTTAAAGAGGGCAATTATGTCTGGTTCGAATACTTTGCGGACAATCGATTGTTTTTCTCAACAATGCTAAACACGAAAAGCGCCGCTTATTTTCGCAGTCGCTTCCTTGATTTAGTCGTTCAGGAGTATAAGGTTGAAGTCGATGTAACCGAAGGGAAAAATCAAGGATTATATGAAGAGATCATTCTTCAATTTTTTGGGGCGGCGGTCGTCGGCGCAGTGGAATGGTGGTTCCGAAACGGGATGCCTCTCCCCCCTCGTGTTATGGCAGAACAAACCGGGATATTGTTAGATCGGAATCTTTAATCCCCATTCCAAATATTTTGAACAAATCCTCACCACGACTTCGTGATGAGGATTTTGTTTGTTTTAATCGGAAAGCTGTTCCGAAGGATCATGCCTATAGTACCTTAGCAAAATCGTTGCCAACCCTAGTATCAAGGATAAAATTCCCACCAGCACGACGTATTTTGCACCCATACCTGAAATAAATAACCCGCCTGCGGCCGCGCCAACCGTCGTTCCTATATTACAGGAGGTCAAAAATAAGCCGTTCGCAAAATCGGGAGCCTCGGGAGCCGAGGACGCCATCCAGAATTGATTGATATTCCCCCCTATTCCAGCCACGATACCCCATATGAAAGTCATGATTGCCATGGGTAAGGTAATCTCTCCAGCGAAGAATAGAATGAGGTATACGCCTCCCAATACAAAAGGAAACGCTATAACGGATTTCATCGCGCTATGGGCGAGCAGTTTCCCGGCGACCATGTTTCCGATGATATTTGCTCCGCCGTAGACGAATAACATGAAACTAATCATATTGGGAGACATATTCGTTACTGTTTCCAGATATTCGGCAAGGTAACTATAGACTCCAAAAACGGCGGCATTCAAGAAAATGACGGCTGCGATGGACAGCCAGGTCTTTGACTTTTTTAAGACGCGGAGTTGTGCTCCGTAAGATAGCTTTTCTTTAACAGGCATCGTCGGGACAAACAGGAATGTAACCAAAAATACAACGGCATTGATCACGGCAAAGAACGCCATCGCCATTTCAATGGAAGCTGCATTCGCGATAAAGCTGACAATCGGCACGCCGACGACCATCCCCGCCGACACCCCGATGAACACTTTGGAAACCGCTTTTGCGGCATCTTCCTTTCGAACCGAGGACGCGGCGACCGAAAAAGCCAACGAACAATAAATGGGATGAAAAAAGGCCGGGACGACACGGGCGATCAATGCAATCGTAAAGTTCGTCGTAAATATGGACATGATGTTCCCGATAAGGAAAACCCCGAGTACGAGCAACATCACCTTCTTGCGGTCCATTCCCGAGAACAATAACGGCAAAATCGGACCGGATATGGCAACGCCGAGCGCGAAAAGGCTCACCAGCAGCCCTGCTTGGGATACACTGACGTGATAGTGGTCCGCAAGGGAAGGCAATATCCCGATAACCCCCATCTCGGTATTTAAAATACCGAAAACCCCTATGGTCAAAATGAAAATCATTAAGTTATTCCGTCTAGCCAAAAAAACATCTCCTTCAATAGCATGTAGGAATGAGTATAAAGGATAGAGTTAACTCTAAGACAAGACAAAACCACCTGTCATTCTTCTGGAAGTTCGGAATGACCGGTGGTTTCATGGTTTCTAATGGGTAAAGGCGCTCCCTATATTATTGTTTTTATGAATATCCTCCGTTCCGGCCTCCAAGGCCGTTTTATAATAAAAGCATTTATGCTCGATGATTTCCATTGTTTTCTTCAGTTCTTCCATCTGCGCTTCCACAGTAGCTTTCCGTTCCATAAACATGTCGAATCTTTGCTGTAAGGTGGCATCCCCTTCCGAGCACCAATCGATAAAATTTTTGATTTCCTTGATTGGCATCCCGGTGGATTTCAGGCATTCAATCACTTTTAAAGCTTCGATATCGAATTCTTTAAACAATCGCGTTCCGCTGGAGGTCCGTTCCACAAACGGCATCAGTCCCTCCTTGTCGTAGTAACGCAAGGTATATGGCGTAAGATTCAATGCTTTGGCAACTTCGCTGATCGAATAGGTCTTCATCGCGGGCGGGTCTCCTGTTCTATATAGTTTAGACTTCGAGTTAACTCTATGAGACTCGGGAATCTTATCACGTTTTTTTGCAGGATGTCAAAATCGCAAGAACGCTTGACTTAGAGTTAACTATAAGGTTTACCATAGTTTTTGCTAATCGAATTATCTCGATAATTATAAACTACAGGAGGTTTTTTATATGATAACGGCTAAAGCACGAGCTGTCGACGGTCCGGACCAACCGTTTCGCGCCGCAGAAATTCAACGGCGGGATCTGGATGCGCATGACGTCCTGATTGAAATTAAATATGCAGGCATATGCCACTCCGATATCCACACGGCTCACGGCGAATGGGGACCGGTAAACTATCCCCTGGTCCCTGGACATGAGATTGCAGGTATCGTTACGGCTGTAGGACCTGACGTCACCAAATACAAGATCGGTGATCGGGTGGGAGTAGGATGTATGGTCGACTCCTGCGGCGAATGCGAGAATTGCCGAAAAGGGGAAGAACAATACTGTCTGAAAGGTAATGTTCCCACCTATGCCGGCGTCGATAAATACGGCGAACCCACGCAAGGCGGATACTCTACGCATATTGTCGTGACCGAGAATTTTGTGGTCAGCATTCCCGATAGCATTGCGCTTGACGCGGCCGCTCCGCTACTTTGCGCAGGGATCACGACGTATTCACCGCTAAATCACTGGGGAGCCGGTCCAGGCAAAAAAGTAGCGGTTGTGGGAATGGGCGGTCTAGGCCATATGGCTGTCCAAATCGCTCATGCCATGGGCGCCGAGGTTACGGTTCTATCCCAAACCTTGAGTAAAAAGGACGACGGGTTACAGTTAGGGGCAGACCACTACTATGCCACAAACGATCCGGAAACCTTCGGAAAGCTTGCCGGAACTTTCGACTTAATTATTAACACAGTAAGCGCCAGTATCGATATGGATGCTTATTTCTCCTTGCTCACGCTTGACGGAACTTTAGTGAACGTCGGAGCCCCTGGGGAGCCGTTGTCCCTCAATGTGATGTCCCTCATCGGACATCGCCGTTCATTTGCCGGTTCCATGATCGGCGGCATCCGGGAGACGCAAGAAATGCTCGATTTCTGCGCGGAACACCGTATTGTTCCCCGGATCGAAGTGATCTCCGCCGACCAGATTGATGAAGCCTACAAACGAGTGTTGGCTTCCGATGTGAAATATCGATTCGTGATCGATACGAGCACCATGTAAGTGATATAACCGCATCCTCCTATAAGGAGTTCAAAATTTTACAATTCCTCAAAGAGGTAGATTTAAAATTAACCAAAACAAGAAGTGGTCTTTAGAAGGACCACTTTTTTTATATTAGTGGGATATCGTTATGTCGACCCCCTATACTCTCTAAAAAGTTATATAACGCTATACAAAAGCACGGTTTAAAAGCTGTTCTGAAGCTACCTTAACACATCCCTTTAGACTTATAAATGTCATTAAAACGACAAAGGAGCTCAGGTTATTCACCTGAGCTCCTTTGATTGCATAACTAAGTTTATTGCATTAATCCTCTTTTTACGACTTCTAACGCTTACTCCACCGTCACACTCTTCGCCAGGTTACGCGGCTTGTCGACATCGTTGCCGCGGGCCAGGGAAGCGTAGTATGCCAGAAGCTGCAGCGGCACCACGGAAAGGGCCGGTGTCAACAGCGGCAGCGTCTTCGGAATGGCGAAGGCTTGATCGACGGACTTCAGCAAGCCGGCGACATGCTCTTCGTGCGTGATCGCCATGACATCGGCACCGCGCGCTTTTACTTCCTTGATGTTGCTGACGGTTTTTTCGAGGACAGATTCTTGAGTCGCCAGAGCGATGACCGGAATTCCCTCTTCAATCAGCGCCAGCGTACCATGCTTCAGCTCACCGGCCGCATAGGCTTCGGAGTGAATGTAGGAAATCTCTTTCAGCTTGAGCGAACCTTCTTGAGCGACGGCATAATCCAGACCGCGTCCGATAAAGAACAGGTGCTCATGCGTGGAAATTTGTTCGGCGTAGGCTTTGATCGCATCCGAGTTCTCCAGCATGCTCTCCACTTGCTCAGGCAGCGCCTGCATAGCGGCGACAATATGCGCCACTTCCTCTTCCGTTTGCGTACCGCGAGCTTGTGCCATGTAAAGGGCGAACAGGTAGAACGCGATTAACTGGGAAGTATACGCTTTGGTCGAAGCCACGGCGATTTCCGGACCGGCCAGCGTCGCGATCACATCGTCCGCGTCGCGGGCGATCGAACTGCCGACCACGTTGGTGATCGCCAGGACATGAGCGCCGTTGGCGTGCGCTTCACGCAAGGCTGCCAGCGTATCCGCCGTTTCACCGGACTGGCTCACGACAATGACCAGCGTTTCCGGCGTGATCAATGGCGAACGATAGCGATATTCGGAAGCTACGTCAAACGAAACCGGAATACGAACCAGACGCTCAATCGCGGCGCCGCCGACGAGACCGGCATGATAAGCCGTTCCGCACGCAATCACATGAATGCTATTGATGGAGCGGATTTTTTCATCGGACAGATTCAGACCAGGGAATACAACCTTGCGTCCGCTTTCGTCGATCCGGCCCAGCATCGTGTTCCGGTAAGCATTCGGCTGCTCATGGATTTCCTTCAGCATGAAATGGTCATATCCGCCTTTTTCTGCGGTGACGGCATCCCAATCGACAGAAATCATTTCCCGAGAAATAAAATTCCCCTCAATGGTCATCAATTCGACAGCGTCTTCGGTCAATACGGCCATTTCCCCGTCATTCAAAATATACACATTCCGCGTATAGTTCAGAATTGCCGGGATATCGGAACCGATAAAGTTCTCCCCTTCGCCCAGACCGATGATCAACGGGCTCGCTTGACGTACGGCTACCAGCTTATTCGGCTCGTACTCCGTTAATACACCCAGAGCAAAAGCGCCGCGCATATAGCTGATCGCTTTCTGAACCGCTTTGACGATATCTCCCTCGTATTCGCGAGCCACGAGATGGGAAATGACTTCCGTGTCCGTTTCCGAAACGAACTCATAACCTTGGGAAATCAGTTCTTCTTTCAGTTCCAGGTAGTTTTCGACAATGCCGTTATGCACGACCGAGAACTTCTGGCTATGGTCGGTATGCGGATGCGAATTGACATCCGACGGTTTGCCGTGAGTTGCCCAACGGGTATGGCCGATACCGGCGGTCCCTACCAAAGGAGCCCCTTCCAGCTTGGACTCGAGGTTAGCCAGGCGGCCGATCGATTTGGCGATTTGCAATCCGTTCTGCGTAAACACCGCAATCCCCGCCGAATCATACCCGCGGTACTCCAGCTTCTTCAGTCCTTCCAGCAAAACCGTCTGCGTGTCTCTCTTCCCGATATATCCAACGATACCACACATAATATATATATCCTCCGTTTCATCTCACCCGAATTTTTTAGGGCAGGAGAAAACAAGCGGAGAGATAAGCGCGGCTCCACAGAGAAAGAACTATTCAATTTTTTGAAAAATCAGAAAAGTTACACGTAACAATGCCTATTTTCATGAATGTCCATGCTTCTCCGTTCACCGCGATATTTCCGCGTCTCCTGCAAACACTCATGAATAAACGACTCCACTGATCCACATCGGGATCTTAACATCGGCCCGTAAGGTTTGTCAGAACGGTCGCCCATTCCTTTTGCCCTTGCGGTCACGGTGCGATGTATCACCGGGAGGCCCCCGCCGAACAACTCGAACACCTCCACCTCGTCAGCTTCCCTTTGCCGATTCGTCCTGAATTCCGGAATCCATCCACTTATGAACAACTTGCTTGTTCACTGCTTCCGAAAGGACTTTCTCGCGCGAAATGAAGCTCTGGCGCTTTCACTTCCGATAACCTCACTACCCTCGCTTTCTTTTCTTGAATATGCTTATTATATGCATCCTTGAGACATTTGGCAATGATCATGTTGTCCTGATTACCCTGACCCGCCCTTTTCCGGCTTTACCCAGATAAAAAGCCGTTGAAACTGGAATTTTCCAGTGCCAACGGCTTATTTTTGAAATTATGCAAAAAGTCACAAAACAACCGATTCATCCTTGTTGGACAGTTCCTTCTCCACGACGGAAGCGATTTGGGCCACGAGCTGCTCGAGTTCCGCCTTCTCAGGGCCTTCCGCCATCACGCGGATCAGCGACTCCGTACCCGATGGACGTACCAGGACCCGGCCGTTGTCGCCCAACTGCCGCTCGACGCTGGCAATCGCCTCTTCAATCGCCGTATTGCCGGCAAAACGGCTCTTATCCTGCACGCGCACATTCACGAGCACTTGCGGATACTGCTTCATTACTTTTTTCAACTCGCTGAGCGGTTTACCGGCCGCCTTCATCGTGTCGACCAATTGAATCGCCGTCAGAATGCCGTCGCCCGTCGTATTGTAATCCAGGAAAATGACGTGGCCGGACTGTTCTCCCCCCAGGTTATAGCCGCCACGGATCATCTCAGCCATGACGTAACGGTCGCCGACAGCCGTCTGCTGCGTATTCAACGCCAGTTTGGCCGTGGCTTTGTAGAAACCGAAATTGCTCATCACCGT
Organism: Paenibacillus faecis; assembly: GCF_008084145.1. Classification (GTDB taxonomy): domain Bacteria; phylum Bacillota; class Bacilli; order Paenibacillales; family Paenibacillaceae; genus Fontibacillus; species Fontibacillus faecis. Next base: position 585,973 of record NZ_VSDO01000006.1, read on the forward strand.
GGAGACGATGGTGCTGTCCTTCAGCTTGCCCGCCCGGTTCATCGCATCGCCGCAAATGCAGAGGATGTAGTCGCCGTCGACTTCCTCACCCTTTTCGTCGATGGCGATCAAACGGTCCGCATCTCCGTCAAAAGCGAGCCCCAAATCGGCCCCCAACCGGACTACTTCCTCTTTGAGCTTCTCCGGGTGCGTGGATCCGCAATGGTCGTTAATATTCAAGCCGTTGGGCTCCGCCCCGATCGTGTGGATTTCGGCGCCGAGTTCACGGAACAATTTGGGTGCCAGCTCATAAGCGGCCCCGTTGGCGCAATCCAGTACGATTTTCAGCCCTTCGAACGAGGTGCCGATCGTCGTTTTCAAGTGTGCCAAATAGTCAAACTTGGATTCATTATCTACCGTGACTGTTCCCAAACCTCCGCCAATCGGACGCGGAAGCTCGTCTACTTCTTTATCCATCAATTCTTCGATCCGCAATTCGGTCTCATCGGAAAGCTTGAAGCCGTCGCTGCCGAAGAACTTAATCCCGTTATCCTCTACCGGATTGTGCGAAGCCGAAATCATGACGCCGGCGTCCGCCTTCAGCAATCTTGTCAAATAAGCCACCGCAGGCGTAGTAACGACACCCAGGCGAATAACATCCGCGCCAATGGAAAGCATGCCGGCCACAAGTGCGGATTCAAGCATGACCCCGGAGATCCGGGTGTCCATCCCGATCACGACTTTTGGCTTCGGCACTTGACCTGCCAGCACATAACCCCCGCAGCGCCCGATTTGATAGGCCATCTCCGCGGTTAATTCCTTGTTTGCGATTCCTCTTACTCCATCCGTGCCAAAATATTTGCCCATGATTTCACTCCTTCGACTTGTTCTGAAGCTTCGCATCATTTCTCTTGATATAGCGGCAGCTTCATGGTTTTTCTCATCCCGTGAGTTCTTTATTTCTGCCTGATGTTTTTAGTTTCAAAATGGCCTTGCGCATGTTAAGAGTCCGCTTCCGTTTTATCCCCGTTTTGACTGATTCCTGCGTTTCCTGAGCTCCCTGCGTTCCCGGAGTTCCCCGGAGTTCCGGTATTCCCCGTTTCGCCGCTGCTTCCGTTAGTTCCGCCCGGATTTCCCGCGCCGCCGCCCGAACTGTTCTGTCCCGGCTGCTCCTCCGCAGGAGGCGGAGTCTCGGGGGTCTCCGAATCCGGAGACTTCTCCTCTTCGGGCGTTGTCGTTGCGGGCTTTCCTTTCGGCAACAGCTCGATTTTGGCCGTTAGCGATTTGCCCGGTTCCGACAACTGCACAAACTGCGGCAGCTTGACGATGACGGGTACCGTATGGATCCCCTGGCCCAGCCCGGAAAGATCGGCCGTCGCCGTGAGATCCTCGGCGGTTAGCTTATTCAGCAGTTCCTTCGCTCCGTAAACCGTCAGCGAGACTTTCGCGTTGGCCGGCTGAAGGAACTTCTCCGTGAGCGTATCGTTTACGTTCAACAGGGTGATCGGTACGTTCTCAAGCAGTCGCTGCCCGGCAGGTTCAATTTTGACGGTGACCTCAACAGAGCTCGGCTCGATTTTCTCAAAACCGTCTGGAGGAGTCAAGTCCACCTTGTACCTGGTCTCCGTTGTGCCTTGAAATTGGCTCAAATCTACTGTAACCGGATAGGAAGAAATGCCCTCAAGCATTTCTTTCGACCCATAAATCGCAACCCCTTCCACATTGGCATTCACACTGGCCAGGACATAACCGGCAGGCAGCTCCCCGATTTCCTTTATTTCCAGAGGTACATTCTTGTAAAGCTTGTTAATCGGCACGCTCACGTCCACGGAGTCCGGAGTTAATTCCGCGTTCTTCATCACATTCCCCTGTTTATCATATGCATTGAGCTTGACGCTTTTGCCTTTTAAAGGAGCCGTGAGCCCGCCCACATCCACCGTGCCTTGCACCTTCTGGAGCTCGCCGATTTCGCTCTCCGGCAACGTCACCCGGACTGTACCGGCCCCTTCGACAACCGGAATGCCGGCCTGCATGCCTTCGCCCGGGCTTCCTTTGGTTACGATGGTCACCGGGACTTCCTTGGTTTGCTTGGCTTCGATCGTTACTTTAATAATAGAAGGCTCCATGGACACCAGCTCCACGCCGGGAGGAAGCTCATGGGTCAATGGGAGGGTAATGGTCCCCGGTCCTATATCCTTCAAATTCAACTTCACTTTATAATCGGAAAAATTGGTGGTTAAGTCCGTCCGTTTCCCCCTGACCTCCAGCCTGACTTTGTCGGGCTCCAGATCGTACAGCACATATTTCTCACTGTCGAAGCCGGTCACCTGAATCTTCACATTGTCGATCACCTTGGAATTGATTACGGTGGTCGGAGCCACCGGTGTTCCGCTGTCGATGTGAACCATAGCCCATAGAATTACGCTGATAATGAGGGCGAGCACCTTGGCGAAATTGTTATGGTTTATCCACTTATCCATTACTTTACGGCCTCCTTCTTCTTCCAGAAGGGCTTGCGCTTCTCTTTCTGTCCCGAATTCGGACCGAGCTCCTCATAAAGTTTGGAAATAAGCGATTCCTCATTGATATCCCGGACCACTTGTCCCTCGATGGCCAAAGAGATCTGTCCGGTTTCTTCGGACACGACGATCGAAATACCGTCGCCTACTTCGCTGATCCCGATGGCCGCACGGTGTCTGGTTCCCAGCTCCTTGCTGATAAACGGGTTTTCCGACAAGGGCAGGTAACAGGCCGCGGCCGCGATGCGGTGTCCTTGAATAATGACGGCACCGTCATGAAGCGGCGTATTCGGAATAAAGATATTGATCAAGAGCTCGGAGGAGATCACCGATTGGATTTTAATGCCCGACTCGGTGTACTCGTTCAATCCCGTGTTTCGCTCAAATACAATTAATGCCCCGATTTTTCTACGGGATAAAAAATTTATGGCCTTAATGATCTCGCCGATTTGCTTTCCGAACTCTTCCTCATCCGCGGTGCTGCGTCCAAATAGTTTGCCGCGACCCAACTGCTCCAAAGCCCGTCTAAGCTCCGGCTGGAAGATGATGAAGATGGCCAGAACCCCGAACGTAAACATTTGATTCATGAGCCACTTCAACGTATACAAATCAAACCAGGTGCTCACTGCCCATATAACGACAAGGACTAAAATCCCTTTGAGCAGCTGAATCGCCCTGGTTCCCCGTACCAATAAAATCAAGTGATATATTATATAGGTAACGATCAGTATATCGATAATATCCTTGATATAATCCTGCCACGTTAAGTTTGCAAAATAATCCATGGTGCAACCCCCAAAAAGTCTCCGTTTGACGAACTCGCCAAATAAGAAACGTTTATGTACATCCCTTTGTTACCTTGTCTATATATGTTCCCCTTAACTTCTAGGTTATAACGTTCCTTTAGCAGATGCAAGCGCCCGATAAAATTAGAATGTTTCGTCACTACAAGAAATTTTTTCCTAAAGTTAAAAAAACAAACGGCCCTTCCCTTAAGGGAGGCGCCGCTTGCGTCCTTACCGCTATTTATAAGCGACTTCCGTAAACAGATTGGTAATTCTGTACCATATCCAATCCAGAGCCTGGTCTATGCTCTTGACCTCTCCGGCAATGTGCGCCGTGGAGGCTTGGTAATAAGAACCGTCAATTACCGTTAAATTGCCCTGCACATCCCCGTATATCTCCGCTTTACCGTTCTCTACCGTCAAATTCCCCGCAACGGTCGAACCGCTAGGTACGGTAACCGTATCTCCGTGAATAATGACTTGGTCCAGATCCGCGGTCTTCACCACCAGCTGATCATCGCTCTCCCACAACGAGATCGCGCTGAAAAGCATCACTACCAGGAATATGGCCGCAGACGTCAAAGCCGGGTGCCGGCGGATCCAGCCGATCCAGGCCGCTTGTTTTCGCTGCTTCGGAATCTTGCCCATGATCCGGTCGACGAGTTCATCCGATGCGGAAAGAGCGTTGTGTCTGAGGGTTGCAAACAACATCATATCGGTTTGCTCCAGTTCGTGAAACCGTGCGCTGCACGCGGAACACCCTGCGAGATGCCCTTTCAGCTTCAAGGCCTGTTCCTGCGGTAAATCGTCGTCCAGATATTCATGTATCATGGAAGAGGCTTGTTTGCAATCCATATCCGCCAATCCTTTCAGTTCAATCTATGGATAACCAATACTCTCTATTGGCATAGTCGTCCTATCTTAAATTACGTTCCACCGAACAAAGCGTTTCATAAAAAATTGCGCGGCAAAATGGAAAATACTTGTCCGATTAATTCATTTTGTGCTCGAGTTTTTTCCGCAGAAATTCACGTCCCCGGTGAACACGGGTTTTTACCGTTGTCACCGGCATGTCCAACACGTCCCCGATTTCCTGCAGCGACAGATCCTGCAAATAGCGCAGCACAATAACCGACTTATATTTCGCGGGCAGGCCTTCGATCGCCTGGTGAATCATCTGCTGCGTCTCGGACAGCAAATACTCCGATTCCGGCGTTCTTTCGTCTCCGGGAATCAAGGTATAGCCGTCCATCCCCTCCTGATCGTTTACCTCAGCGTCCAGATAATAGCTGGGCTTTCTTTTGCGTAATCGATCGATACAGAGGTTCGTTGCAATCCGGTAAATCCATGTGGAGAATTTCTGTTTGTCGTCGTATCGGTGAAAATTTTTATAAACGCGAAGAAAAGCCTCCTGAACGATGTCCTCGGCTTCGTGCCGATTGGACAACATCCGGTATGCCAGATGAAAAATCTTATCCTTATATAAATCAACGAGCTCGGCAAAAGCACCCTGATCCCCTTTACGGGCCAGCTTCACCAGTCTCGCTTCAAAATGGTCCACCACCATATGTTCCCCCAAATCCTTGGATGGGCGTAATCGGGACACCTGTTAATCCGGCCTTCCGTTTCCCGAGCCCTCTAACGTAACTCCGGCCGTCGGCACTTCATTCAAATGTTAATTCAACTCTATGTAAATTGCAATACCATTCCCGCATCTCGCGATTATCAAAATTCCCGGATATAAAACAAGCCGGTACCTTCTCCTTAAGGAGAGGACCGACTTGTTTGTGGCTTATATGGTCACGTGAACATGCAGCGAATCAACCCGTATTCCGAAGCCCGGCAGCGATGCCGTTAATGGTAAGGAGTACTTCACGCAGCAAAACCGGGTCGTCCTGCCCCGCTTCGCGGATGGCCCGCAATTCAAGAAGCAGCTGTACTTGCAGATAGCTTAGCGGGTCCACATACGGATTCCGCTGTTTGATGGATTCCTGAAGCCCCGGGTTGGTGTCCAAAATTTCCGTTACCCCGGTAATCTTCAGAATCATCTCCTTGGTAAGCAAGAATTCCTGTTCTATCTGCCCGAGAATCCGTTCCTTCGCTTCCGCGTCGTTGCACATCTTGGCATATTCCTTGGCGATCACGAGATCCGCCTTGATTAGGGCAAATTGCAGCGTGTCGATCAAGGATTTAAAGAACGTGGAATTCTGGTACATTTCTTGAAGCACTTTCAGGTTCTCTTCTTTGCCTTGGTAATACGTGTATAAGCCCGTTCCCGCAGCGTACCAGGCCGGGAACAAGTACCGGCTCTGCGTCCAAGCGAAGACCCACGGGATCGCCCGTAAATCTTCAAAGCGGTCGCTATTTTTACGTTTGGATGGTCTGGAGCCGATATTCAGTTCGCCGACTTCCCCAAGCGGTGTCGATTCTTTGAAGAATTTAAGGAAGTCCGGCTCACGGAATACCAAATCCTGATACTTTTTAAGCGATATTTCCGAGATTCCGGCGATAATCTCGTCCCACTTGTCCTCTTCCGGATTGTGGTTTGTCCGCAGCTTAGCCTGAATCGCCGAAGTAATCAGCGCCGATGTGGCGGTTTCCAGACTGCGGTAGGCGATGCCTTTTAACGAGTAACGGGAGGAGATCACTTCGCCCTGCTCGGTGATTTTGATGCCTCCGCCGATCGTTTCGGGAGGTTGTACCAGAATGCTGCGGTTCAATGGCATACCGCCGCGTCCGAGCGCGCCGCCCCGGCCATGGAAGAATTTCAGCTTCACGCCGAATTCTTTGGCCGCTGCCGTAATCTGTTTCAAAGCGACCCGAAGCTCCCAGTTCGCGGTGACTACGCCGCCGTCTTTGTTGCTGTCGGAGTAGCCCAGCATAATTTCCTGCAAGTCGTTCATAGCCGATACGGATTGGCGATAGATCGGCATATTGAACAGGCGGCGCATGATGCCCGGTGCTGCATGCAGATCATCAATCGTTTCAAAGAGCGGGACGGATTGCAGTGTGCATACGACCGTTCCGTCGGCTTCTTTACGGAAAAGGCCGACTTCCTTCGCGAAGACCATAACCTCCAGAATGTCGCTCGCCGCTTCGGTCATACTAATCAGGTAGCTCGTGATACAATGCTTCCCGAACTCTTTTTGCGCCTGAAAAACGGTCCGGTATACATTCAAGCACTCTGTCGTGCTTTCGCTGTATTCCTGGTAAGGCGAGGTAAGCGGGCGTGGATCGTTTAATAGACGTTCCAGCAGTGCTACCTTCTCATCTTCATTCAGCTCCGCATAGTTGCTGACAATATTCATGTTCGCCAAAACTTCCGTCATGGCGTTCTCGTGTTCCTTGCTATGCTGACGTATATCCAAGGTAGCGGTATGGAACCCGAAGAGTTCCACCATACGGATCAGTTTCTTGATGTGCGTATCCGCAACATAGTCCGCGTAATGGTGGCGCAAGCTGCGGTCAATAATTTTCAGATCTTCGATCAAGCCGTTCACATCGGCGTAACGCTCGGAAGTGTCTTTCTTCGAATCGTCCAGTACGTTATGAAGCTTCTCTGTCATGTAGGTAAGCTTGATGCGATACGGTTCCTTCTCATTGTTCCACTGCGGCGTTTTCTTCAGGGTGACTTGCAGGCGGTCTCTTTGAATCGATGCAAGCAGTTCATCCGTTACGTCGACAATCGTTGTGCTGAAGCTGAGGTACTTGAACAGCTCGGACAATTGACCTTGATACTCGCGAATCGCGAGCTTGCGCTGCATTCTCAGCGTCTCCCAAGTTACGTTGGCCGTTACGGACGGATTGCCGTCGCGGTCGCCACCGATCCATGAACCGAAGCGCAGGTACGTGGGAACGTGCCACAAGTGCTCCGGATAATACTTCGAGAGGCAGCGCTCCAGTTCTTGATAAACCTCGGGCAGGACATGAAATAATGTTTCGTGAAAATAGTACATCCCATTCCGCACTTCATCCAGCACGGTCGGTTTACGGTCACGCAGCTCGTCGGTTTGCCAAAGGGTAATAACCTCGTTTAGAAGCTTCTCCCTTAGCTGCTCGCGCTCACGGAAAGTCAAGGTCGGGTTATCGAGCTGCATCACATCGTCGGCAATTCGCTTATGAATATCCAAGATTGCACGGCGCATCGCTTCTGTCGGATGAGCTGTCATGACCAGCTCCAGGGACATGCCCTCCAAAATTTCCTGCGCCTCACTAAAGGAAAAGCCCTGCTCTTTCAAATCTTTGACTGCGGCTTCGATGGAGCCGGTTTGTACCGCTTCACCCGCGGAACGTTCATAATCCCGTTTCCGACGAATCCGATGGTTCTGTTCAGCAATGTTTACCAATTGAAAATAAATGGCGAATGCTCGGATTACTTGGTGTCGGATTTCCGGCTCGAGGGAATTGATCATTCCCTTGAACTCTTCATGGAGTTCCGGCAAAAACACGGCACGCAATGATTTACTGGCTTCACGAATCTTCTCGACAATATCCAAGAGTTCATTGCCGCCCTGATGAACCAGGACCTCTCCTAGAATATTGCCCAAAAAACGTATATCGCGCCGAAGAAGGTTATTGGTGTTCGATTTGCCGGCTGCTACCGTTAATTCCGTCATATTTCTCCCCCATTTCATCCCTATTCCGTCTCTAAAAGCTTTCCTACCATAATACAATAAACTTCCCTGAAAATCTTCACTTTATTTGTAAGGAATTTAAAGGAAAGCGGAAGAGCCTTGCCGAGTACATGCCGCAGCTCCCGATTGAAGTGAACCAAAGAAGATGACGCCTGGCATCCTATTTGGCGAAATGGATAGGTAACATTGAGCTTACCCCGAGTGATAACCCTCTAATTACCCTAACACGGTGAAGCAGTAAAATTCAAGATTAAAAAAAACTCCGCTTATAACAAAAAACATCATCGAACGGATGATGTTACTGTCATAAAGTGGAGCGGGTGATGGGAATCGAACCCACGCTACCAGCTTGGAAGGCTGGAGTTCTACCATTGAACTACACCCGCACCTTATAATGGTCGGGACGACACGATTCGAACATGCGACCCCCTGGTCCCAAACCAGGTGCTCTACCAAGCTGAGCTACGTCCCGTAATAAGATGGTTACCCATTATGAAATTGAAAAGTGGCGCGCCCTAAGAGATTCGAACTCCTGACCTTTTGATTCGTAGTCAAACGCTCTATCCAGCTGAGCTAAGGGCGCGTATTATGGAGCGGAC
>NZ_VSDO01000007.1 GCF_008084145.1 Paenibacillus faecis
CCTCCAGCGCCGATGGTACTTGGACCGAAGGGTCCTGGGAGAGTAGGACGCCGCCAAGCAACTGAGAAAGAGCACTACCGTATGATGCGGTAGCGCTCTTTTTCTATGCTCACAGAAGTATGCTCTATAAAATACCTGCAAATCTGCAGGAATTTCCGAGCGTTTCAGCCTCGAAAAGTGAAAAAGATGCAAAAGTGCAGGAATTTTCGGCCCGTCCGCCCGAATGGAGCCCCTGCAGCAAAAAAGCCTGCAGATTTGCAGGAATTTCGCTTAGCAGGGGCTATCTCCCCAAAATTTCCTGCATATTTGCAGGAATTCACATTTTACAGGAAGTTCTATATAACAGAGTGAGGACGAATAAGCTACTTTTACGGGGCATCCAAACACCGAATCGTTCCCTCTTGGCAAATCGGGAAAATGTGTTATAATGAATTTAAAGTCAAAGAAAGTCAAAGTCAACATATCATGACCATCCCATATTCAAACCGTCGCATACGGTTAATACTATTCATACATGTGAAGCATAGTCACTGCGGATCCTGTTAACGGTGGCGCGGTATGTTGCAACGATTAAGTAATGGAGGATGGGTGATGCGCAATATCTCCGACATTATCGAGAAATACCTTAAGAGCATTTTGCATGAAAGCCCTGAAGGGGCGATAGAAATACAGCGTAACGAACTCGCCGAGCAATTTTCCTGCGTTCCTTCCCAAATTAATTACGTTATTAGTACGCGCTTTACGTTGGAAAAGGGGTATTTGGTGGAGAGCAAGCGTGGCGGAGGCGGGTACGTTCGCATCAGGCGAATCGAATTGCCGGGTGCCAATAGCCTGCATACGTACCTCCATCAGATGATAAGTGACGAAATCGGCCAGACTGCTGCTGAAGGACTTATTTATCAACTGGAGGAGGCTCGTTTTCTAAGTAGGAGGGAAGCGGCGCTGATGAGGGCGGCGATTTCCAGGGAAGCGCTGATGGTGAAGCTGCCTTACCGGGATCAGATCCGCGCCAGAATTATGAAGGCGATGCTGATTTCCTTACTCGGCTAATGACAGCAAGCGACGAAACCAAGGCAATCCATTGTTGGAGGAGGGACAACTATGCAATGCCAAGAATGCGGTAAACGCCCTGCTACACTACATTTTACAAAAATCGTCAACGGCGAGAAGACCGAGTTTCACATCTGTGAGGCATGTGCGCGGGAGAAGGGAGAGATGATCCCGGGTACGAGCGGAGGCTTCTCGATCCATAACCTGCTCTCGGGATTAATGGATTTCCATCCTGGCATCCCCGGAGCCGCAGCGGCGGCGAAACCGAAAGAGAGTATCCGTTGTGAGGAATGCGGCCTGACGTATTCTCAGTTCAGTAAAATCGGGCGGTTTGGCTGCAGCTCCTGCTATAAATATTTTAACGACCGTCTGGATCCTCTGTTCAAAAGAGTGCACGGCAACACGGTCCATGTCGGGAAAGTGCCGAAACGGGCCGGAGGCCACATCCAAGTGAAGCGGAAGCTGGATGACCTTCGACGCGAGCTGCAATATCGGATTTTGCAGGAGGAGTTCGAAGAAGCGGCCGCGCTTCGGGATCAAATTCGCGAGCTAGAGAAGCAAATTTCCGCAGAGTAGGAGGAGTGCAGAATGCCTAATATTCGTTTTACACAGCAACCGTTAAGCGAATGGATGAGCCGGGGCGGCAAGGAATCGGAGATCGTGATCAGTACCCGCGTGCGCATCGCCCGCAACCTGATTCATCATCCTTTTCCGATGCTGGCGACCAACCAGCAATCCGAAGAGGTGCTCAGACTGCTGCAGGGCGCATTAAGCGACGAGCGTCTGCTGGGCTACGGCAAGCTGCATCCGGTGCTGCTGGCGGATTTGGATGAGCTCGACAAGAAAATTCTGGTGGAGAAGCATCTGATCAGTCCGAACCTGGCGGGGGAATCCCGGAAAGGGGCCGCCTTCATCAGCGAGGATGAGAGCTTGAGCATTATGGTCAATGAAGAGGATCATTTGCGAATTCAGTGCCTGTATCCGGGACTTCAAGTTCAGGAGGCTTGGGAAAAAGCTACCGCGATCGACGATATTTTCGAGGATCATGTCGATTATGCGTTCGACGCCAACCGGGGCTTTTTGACCAGTTGTCCGACCAATGTAGGGACGGGGCTTCGGGCTTCGGTCATGATGCACCTGCCCGCTCTGGTGCTGACGCAGCAGATCAACCGGATTCTCTCCGCCGTGTCTCAAGTGGGATTGACGGTGCGGGGGATTTACGGTGAAGGCAGCGAAGCGATGGGCAACTTGTTTCAAATCTCAAATCAGATTACACTAGGACAAAGCGAGGCGGAAATTATTGAGAATTTGTATGGCGTGGTCCTGCAAATTATCGAACATGAGAAGAACGCCCGCAACAAGCTGCTTACCGAATCCCGGCTGCGGATGACCGACCGGGTGATGCGATCGTACGGGATATTGTCCTATGCGTCGATCATGGATTCAAAGGAAGCGGCACAGCGGCTGTCGGATGTTCGGCTTGGGGTGGATCTCGGGTTAATAGATAACGTGCCTCCCCAAGTGCTCAATGAACTTAACGTCATGACCCAGCCCGGCTTTTTGCAAAAGATGTTCGGCGAGAACCTTTCGCCTGGGGAGCGGGATATGTACCGCGCCAAGCTGATTCGCGAGAAAGTGGGTAAATAACGGAAGCGGACTTAATTTATGGAGGTGCAGAAGACATGATGTTTGGAAGATTTACGGAGCGTGCCCAGAAAGTACTGGCCTTGGCTCAAGAAGAAGCCGTTAGATTGGGGCACAACAATATCGGAACGGAACATATTTTGCTCGGTCTCATTCGGGAAGGCGAAGGGATTGCCGCTAAAGCGCTGATCGGTTTGGGATTGGGCCTGGAAAAAATCCAGGACGAAGTGGAAACGCTGATCGGCCGCGGCCAGGAGCAGCCTTCCAATATCGCTTATACGCCCCGTGCCAAGAAAGTCATCGAATTGTCGATGGATGAAGCCCGGAAGTTGGGTCATACCTATGTCGGCACCGAGCATATCCTGCTTGGCCTGATCCGGGAAGGCGAAGGCGTCGCTGCCCGTGTGCTGAACAACCTCGGCATCAGCCTGAACAAGGCGCGCCAGCAAGTGCTCCAACTGCTCGGCAGCAGTGAAGCCGTCTCGAGCCACCATGGGGCGCCCGCCAATGTGAACACACCGACCCTGGACAGCCTGGCCCGCGACTTGACTGCCTCGGCCAAGGAAGGCAATCTGGATCCGGTAATCGGACGCAGCAAGGAAATCGAACGGGTCATCCAGGTGCTCAGCCGCCGGACGAAGAACAATCCGGTGCTGATCGGGGAACCGGGCGTCGGGAAAACCGCGATCGCCGAAGGGCTGGCCCAGAAGATCATCAACAACGAAATTCCGGAGACGCTGCGGGATAAACGAGTCATGACGCTGGATATGGGTTCGGTGGTAGCCGGAACGAAATACCGCGGTGAATTCGAAGACCGTTTGAAGAAAATCATGGATGAAATCCGCCAAGCGGGGAACATCATCCTTTTCATCGACGAGCTGCACACCTTGATCGGTGCCGGCGGCGCGGAAGGCGCGATCGACGCCTCCAACATTCTGAAGCCGGCTTTGGCCCGCGGTGAGCTTCAGTGCATCGGGGCGACGACTCTGGACGAATACCGGAAGTACATCGAGAAGGATGCCGCACTGGAACGCCGCTTCCAGCCGATTACGGTTGACCAGCCGTCGGTGGACGAAGCGATCCAAATCCTGCACGGGCTGCGCGACCGCTACGAAGCGCATCACCGGGTGAAGATCACCGACGAGGCGATTGAGCAGGCGGTGAAGCTGTCGGACCGCTACATTCAGGACCGGTTCCTGCCGGATAAAGCGATCGACCTGATCGACGAGGCGGGCTCCAAAGTAAGGCTGAACTCTTACACGGTACCGCCGAATCTGAAGCAACTGGAGAGCCGCCTGGAGGATATCCGCAAAGAGAAGGATGCCGCGGTGCAAAGCCAGGAATTCGAAAAAGCGGCCGCCCTGCGCGACACGGAGCAAAAGATCCGCGAAGAGCTGGACGTCACCAAGAACCAGTGGAAAGAAAAACAGGGCCGGACCGACTCGGAAGTAACGCCGGAGGATATCGCCCAGGTCGTTGCGAGCTGGACGGGAATCCCGGTGAGCAAGCTGAAGGAAGAAGAGACCGAACGCCTGCTGAATATGGAGCAAATTCTGCATGAGCGCGTCATCGGCCAAGATGAAGCCGTCAAGGCGGTCAGCCGGGCGATTCGCCGGGCGCGTGCCGGCCTTAAGGATCCGAAGCGGCCGATGGGCTCGTTCATCTTCCTTGGACCAACCGGGGTAGGTAAGACGGAGTTGGCCCGCGCCCTCGCCGAATCGATGTTCGGCGACGAGAACGCCGTGATTCGCATCGACATGTCGGAATACATGGAGAAGCATTCCACGGCCCGGCTCGTCGGCGCGCCTCCGGGATACGTGGGGTATGAGGAAGGCGGCCAACTGACCGAGAAAGTACGCCGCAAACCTTACTCCGTCGTGCTCCTCGACGAAATTGAAAAGGCGCATCCGGAAGTGTTCAACATCCTTCTGCAAGTGTTGGAGGACGGCCGTTTGACCGACTCCAAAGGCAGGGTCGTCGACTTCCGCAATACGCTGATCATCCTGACCTCCAACGTGGGGGCCGACGCGATCAAGCGGAATACGCGGCTCGGCTTTACCGCCGTGGACGACGCCGGGGCGGATTACGACAACATGAAGGGCAAAGTGATGGAAGAACTGAAGAAGAGCTTCCGTCCGGAATTCCTCAACCGGATCGATGAAATCATCGTCTTCCACTCGCTCGAGGAAGCGCATATCGGTCAAATCGTGACCCTCATGTCCGAGGAGCTTCGCAAGCGGCTGCGCGAGTACGATGTCGATTTCGAGCTGACCGACAAGGCTAAAGCCTTCCTGGCCAAAGAAGGATTCGACCCGGCCTACGGGGCGCGTCCGCTCCGCCGGGCGATTCAGAAGCATATCGAGGACCGTTTGTCCGAGGAGCTGCTGACCGGCCACGTGAAGAAAGGCGATTCGCTCACAATCGACGAGCAGGATGGCTCGCTGACCGTGGAGAGAACCGGAACCTTTTCAAAGAACGCCTAATGCCGCAAGGCTATAAAATTTGGATACGGACCTGCCATTGCCGCAGGTCCGTTTTTATTTTCGAGCGATTTCAACACGGTTTTGCAGCAAACGCGGAGGAAAGGAAGCCTTTTTGACGAAATGGTATGATAGTGATCAAGGAGGCTTGTTTGTTGTGAGAGAAAAGATACTTTTGGTAGATGACGAGAAAGAGATTATCAAGCTAATGGAAATCTATATGCGGAACGAAGGCTATGAACTGCTGACGGCCTCGGACGGCCAGGAAGCGCTGGAACTGCTTCAGTCTCACGAGGTGGACCTGATCATCCTTGACGTGATGATGCCGAGACTAGACGGACTTGAAGCTTGCATGCGTATTCGCGAAGCGCGCGACACCCCGATCATCATGTTGTCGGCCAAGAGTCAGGATATGGATAAAATTGCCGGGCTCAGCATCGGGGCGGACGATTATGTCACCAAGCCGTTTAATCCGTTGGAGTTGATTGCCCGGGTGAAATCGCAGCTCAGGCGCTACAACCGATTTGCCAAACAAGCCTGGCCTCCGGCACAAGACGAGATTGTGATCGATGATCTGGTGATCAATACCGCCATGCACAAAGTAACGGTGGATCAGAAGGAAATCAAGTTGACGCCGCGGGAATTCGAGGTTCTGAAGCTGCTGGCCTCCAATCGGGGCATCGTGCTTAGCATGGACCGAATCTATGAGGAAGTATGGAAGGAACAATATATGGAGTCAAAAAATACAGTCATGGTGCATATCCGCAGGCTGCGCGAAAAAATCGAACAGGATCCGCAGCATCCCCGATTCATCAAAACGATTTGGGGCATCGGTTACAAGATGGAAAACCTTGAGTAGGCAGGGGTCCGGACGATGAACATGAAACGCTTGATGTCGCTGCGTTTGAAGTTTTTGCTGGTTGCCGTGGGCAGTTTTTTGCTTACGGTGTCCACGCTGTTCATATGCCATCAATTGGCGGCGTACATTCTTGAACTGCCGGAGTCCCCGTTCGTTTCGCCATTCCGCTGGGCGATCCGTGAAGTGATCCGGCAAATCGGATCCGTGTCGGCCATGGCCATCGTAGGTATCGTGGTATTCGTTATGATCTATATGTGGTTAACGCGGGGAACGACCCGATATTTAAAGGAGCTTGACCAGACTTTAGTGGAAGTCGGCCTGGGCCGTTTCGATGTGCGAATCCCGGTGCGTACCTCCGATGAGTTGGGGAATATGGCAGAAAATTTGAACAGGGCGATGGAAGGGCTCCATTCGTCGCTGCGGGAAATAACTAGCGGGCTTGAGGAAATCGCCGAAGGGCGGCTGGACCGAAAAATCCCCCTTCAGACCGGAGAGCTGGCCAGGGTTGCCGAGAGCATCAACCATATGGCGGATCGGCTCAACCGCTCCATCGAGGAGGAGCGTCTGGCGGAGCGATCCAAGAACGACCTGATCACGGGAGTTTCCCATGATCTTCGGACGCCTCTTACTTCAATCCTGGGATTTCTCAAAGCGATTGAAGAAGACCGCTACAAGGATGAGACCGAACTGCGTTACTATGTCAACATTGCCTATGAGAAATCGCTGGATCTTAAAAAGCTGATCGACCAGCTGTTCGAGTACACCCGGATCCGAAACGGGCTGCCGCTGAAGCTATCGGAGCTGGATCTGGTCGGGTTCATCTGCCAGCTTGCCGAAGAATTTGTACCCAGTCTGGAACAGGCGGGGATGGTCTGCCGAGTTACGGTGGACCGGATGGAAGTGCCCATTCTGGCCGACGGCGATTTGCTGGTTCGTGCCTTCGAAAACCTGATGAGCAACGCCATTCAATACGGGGCCGAGGGAAAATACGTCGACGTTCAGGTCGATGCGGCGGAGGGATGGGCCAGCGTCAAGTTTACCAATTACGGGGAAGAGATCCCCTCCAGCAGCCTGCCTTTTCTGTTTGACCGCTTCTACCGCGTCGAAGGCTCACGCTCGAAATCGACGGGTGGAACGGGGCTGGGGCTGGCCATCGCCAAGAGCATCGTCGAAGTTCATGAAGGACAAATTTCGGTAACGAGCAACCCTCAACGCACCGTGTTCGAGGCACGTTTTCCCTTAGCCGGGGTGTAATTTATGAAAAAAAAGCGTTCGGGGTGTTAGGAAAAGCGTTATAATAGAATGCGGTCACCGCAATCGTCAGGAATGCGAATTAGCGGGTTTGCTAACCTTTTAAGCAGCTTGTCCGTCTAATTCTATGGAGAGGGATAAAAGAAGATATCGCCGTTTTTTATATCACAAGCAAATTGTAAGAGTTTATTAAGATTTGCTGTAAAGAATGTTAAGCTTCCTCTTTTATACTTCTCCTCGGGTGTCTAAAGATAGAGGGGAGCTACGAAGTACTATGGTTTTTTCAAGCTTGATTTTTTTGTATCTGTTCCTGCCAATTCTATTGGCGGCTTACTTTATCTCCAAACATGCGGGATACCGGATTTGGGTATTGATTATATTCTCCTATGTTTTTTATGCGTGGGGAGAACCGCTTTGGGTCATTTTGCTGCTATTGGCCTCATTGATCGGGTACGTGTTTGCGCTCGGCATCGAGCGGACGAGAGGGACTTGGGCGTCCAAAGGGCTCTATGTCGCCTCTATCGTCGTGAACATAGGTTTGCTGGGATTTTTTAAATACGCCGGGTTCCTGGTTGATAACTTGAATCTGTTGCTGCCGGTGGACATTCCGGTTCCTGAAGTGAAGCTGCCGATCGGCATCTCCTTCTTTACCTTTGAATTGATTTGTTATTTGACCGACGTCTATAAAGGAACGATCAGCGCTCCACGATCGCCGAAAAAAGTGCTTTTTTATGTTTCCTTCTTTCCGCATCTGGTAGCCGGCCCGATTATTCGTTATACGGATATCGAAAAACAGATCGAGCGTCCGCAAGTCACCCTGGCGGGATTCAGCGCGGGGATATCCCGTTTCATGGTGGGACTGGGGAAAAAGGTGCTGCTGGCCAATCTGCTTGGGGAGACGGCCGCGCAGCTGCTAACCCCGAGTTCGGCGTCATCTTCCGTGCTGGGCATATGGTTCGGAATCATTCTTTTCGCCTTGCAGATTTATTTTGATTTCTCGGGCTATTCGGATATGGCGATCGGTCTGGGCAAAATGTTCGGCTTTAATCTGAGGGAAAATTTCAATTATCCCTATGTCTCCAAGTCCGCGGGGGAATTCTGGCGGCGCTGGAACATGTCTTTGGGAGGATTTTTCCGCGATTATGTGTATATCCCGTTGGGCGGGAACCAGAGGTTTTATCTGCGCAACCTGTTTGTCGTATGGTTTCTGACCGGTTTCTGGCACGGGGCGAGCTGGAATTTTATCATTTGGGGACTTTATTTCGGGATGTTGATTTATATCGAGCGCCAATTTCTCGGAAAATGGCTGGCCCGCATTCCTGCGTTTTTCTCCCATATTTATGCGGTCATCGTGATATTGGTGGGCTGGGTATGGTTTTATTTCACCGACCTTTCCCAGGGGATTCAGGCGCTTCTGACGATGTTCGGACTCAACCACCGGGATTTCGCCAATCTGGAGTTGGAATTTTATATCCGCGACAATCTGCTGCTGGTTCTCGCAGCAATCCTGCTTTCGACGCCGTTGGTTGCACGGGGACTTGAAAAGCTGGCGGCCTCTTCCTCAAAACTCGGGAGGGGACTGGTCGTCGCCGGAAGCCAGGTGTTTAATGTGGCGGTTTTGATTCTCGCCACGATTTTACTTGTCGGAAGTTCGTATAATCCGTTTCTATACTACCGGTTTTGACGAGGAGGATCAGGATGAAATTTCGTTATATTTGGAATACTCTTTTCTTTTTGCTGGTCATCTTCGGCTTAGGTATCCTCAATCTGGCTTATCCCCAATCCGGGGACGTATCCTCGTTGGAACAGCGGACGCTGACGAAGTGGCCCGCTTTTTCATGGGAAAGATTTTTTTCGGGAGAATTCACGAGGGAATTCGATGATTATTTCTCGGATCATTTCGCGTTTCGCACGCCGATGGCCAAAGCTGGCGCAGCTCTTGTGGAATATAAAGGACTGCCGGACAATGAGGCGAAGATTATTCAGCAGGGCGGCGATAACACGGCCCAGAAGCTGGATACAGCGGCTAAGGATGGCAGTGCGGCCGCCGGGGCGGGGCAAGAGGTGCAATATTTGATTTATAAGGATCGGGCTTACACGCTTTTCGCATATTCTCAAGAAGCGGCCGAGGCGTACGCCAAGGCGTTAAACCGCTTTAAGGCGGCGGTGGATCCGAAGGTTGGGGTGTATTCCATGCTGGCGCCTACCTCGTCCGAATTTATCGGGAAGGCGTCTTACCAGAAGCTTTCCGATTCGCAAAAGAACGCTTTCCATCACGTTAATGCATCGCTGGATCCCGAGATCCGCCGGATAGACGTTTACGGAGCGTTGGATCGGCACAAACAGGAAGAGATTTACTTTGGGACCGACCATCACTGGACGGCCTTGGGCGCCTATTATGCGTATGCCGAGCTGATGAAAGAGCTGGGTGAAACTCCCGTGCCGCTCGATTCCTACGCCAAAGGGCGGATAGAAGGCTTTTTGGGCACGGCCTACAAGGCTACGTTAAGCCCTAAACTAAAAGCACATCCCGACACCATTGAATATTATGAACCCGGTTCAAAATACGAATACACCCGATACTCCACCAAGGGGCAGCCTCTTCCGGGAAAAATCGTCGATCCGCGTTACGCCAAGGCGAGCGGCGGATATGCCGTTTTTTTGGGAGGGGACTTTCCCTGGGGCGAGATTCAAACGGAACGGAACAACGGCCGAAAAATCGCCGTGATTAAAGACTCCTATGCCAATGCCTTCATTCCGTTTCTGATCCCGCATTTTGAATCGATTTATTACATCGATCCCCGTTTCTATACGGGGAGTCTGACCGAGTTTGTGAAGGAGCACGAAATTACCGATGTCCTGTTCCTGAACAACTCGACGGTCGCCCGAAGCACGGGGATCGCTCAACTGATCGATAAGCAAATGTAAAATGGAAAAAACAAAAGTGCCCCGATTGCTACAAAATTCCAACGTTTTCGCCGATGAATAGGGTAAAGGCAGCTTGCAAAGCTTGTGCTTTGGGCTGCTTTTTTCCGCTTTATAACCTTTCCCGATCTGCCCGGAAATGCTTCCAGTTCACCTCAAAGAATGGTAAACTTTTAATATCGCCTCTGCGGCGCGGCCTGCAAGGTTTGTCAAATTTTGCAGTGCGGAGAAGGAGAGATAAATGGTTAAAGTAAAAACAAAGTTTTTCTGTACCGAATGCGGTTACGAATCGCCGAAATGGTACGGAAAATGCCCGGGCTGCGGGTCTTGGAACACGATGGTGGAGGAAACGGAGAAAGTGGTGAAAACCCAGGGCCTTACTTCGGGTTTATTTCATACGAAAGAAAAACCGCTTCCGATCATAAATATAGAGAGCGGCCAAGAGCCGCGGATCCAAACCGGGATAGCCGAGCTGAACCGCGTACTGGGCGGTGGAGTGGTCCCCGGATCCTTGATTTTGGTAGGCGGGGATCCGGGGATCGGGAAATCCACGCTTTTGCTGCAGACATCCCATGAAATGGCGAAGGCGGGGCTGCGGGTGCTGTATATCTCCGGGGAGGAATCGACCCGGCAGACCAAGCTGCGGGCGGAACGGCTCGGGGCGCTGTCTCCCGAGCTTTACGTGCTTTGCGAAAGCAGCATGGACGGGATCGAGGAGGCCATCGATCAGGTGAAACCCGATTTTCTGGTCATCGACTCGATTCAAACGGTTTATTTGCCGGAAGTGACGAGTGCGCCCGGCAGTGTTTCACAAGTACGGGAATGCACCGCCCGTTTTATGCGCATCTCCAAAGGGCAGGGGATCGCCACGGTATTGGTAGGTCACGTTACCAAAGAAGGGGCGATCGCCGGTCCGCGTATGCTGGAGCACATGGTGGATTCCGTTCTGTATTTCGAAGGAGAGCGGCATCATTCTTACCGTTTGCTGCGCGCCGTGAAGAACCGCTTCGGATCGACCAATGAAATCGGGATCTTTGAAATGAAAGAAGCGGGGCTGGATGAGGTGGCGAACCCGTCCGAATTGTTCCTGTCCGAACGCCCTCTGGGCGTCGCGGGATCTACGGTGGTGGCTTCGATGGAGGGAACCCGGCCGATGCTGGTGGAACTCCAGGCGTTGATCGCCTCAACCCAATTCCCTTCCCCGCGGAGAATGGCTACCGGAGTGGATCACCACCGGATGAATCTGATTATTGCGGTATTGGAGAAGCGGATGGGCATGTTCCTGCAAAATCAGGATGCCTACGTGAATCTGGCCGGAGGCGTCAAACTGGATGAGCCGGCCGTCGATTTGGCGATTGCCGTCAGCATCGCTTCCAGTTTCCGCGATCTGCCGACCAAGCCGTTCGATGTCTTTTTCGGCGAGGTGGGGCTCACCGGTGAAGTCCGGGCCGTATCCCGGGCGGAACAGCGGGTGAAGGAAGCGGCCAAACTGGGCTTCAAACGGGTCATCCTTCCCGAGAAGAGCATGAAGGGCTGGAAGGGGCCCAAGGAAATTCAATTAATCGGTGTGAATACCGTTGCAGATGCGCTAGCGGTTGCGTTAGATTAGGGGGCACTAAATGATGAAAGAATCAACCCAAGCGGAGAAAATGAATGAACTGCTTAGGCTCGTTGCGCCGGGTACCGCTTTTCGCGACGGGCTTGAGAACGTGCTTCGGGCCAAGACGGGCGGTCTGATCGTCGTCGGTTACAGCCCGGAAGTGATGGAGGTCGTCGAAGGCGGATTCTCCATCAACTGCGATTTCTCGCCAAACTACTTGTATGAGCTTGCCAAAATGGACGGGGCAATCATCCTGAGCGAGGACTTGAAACGGATTTTATACGCGAACACTCAATTGATCCCCGATTCCTCCATCTCTTCGTCGGAGACCGGCATTCGCCACCGGACGGCCGAACGGGTAGCGAAGCAGACCGGGAAACTGGTCGTTTCGATTTCCCAACGCCGGAACATCATCACGTTATATCAGGGCGGGTTAAGATACGCGCTCAAAGAAATCGGCGTCATTCTGACGAAAGCGAATCAGGCGATTCAAACGCTGGAGAAATATAGGGCGGTTCTCAATCAAACCCTGACCAATTTGACTGCGTCAGAGTTCGAAGAACTGGTTACAATACCGGAAGTCATCAATGTCATTCAGCGGGTGGAAATGGTCATCCGCATCAAGATGGAAATCAAACGGTTTATTAACGAACTGGGTACCGAAGGACGGCTGATCAGCATGCAGATGGAAGAGCTGGTCAGCAACATGGAAGAAGAGGCCTGGCTGCTCTATAAGGATTATGCGAAGGATGACAGCGATGAAGCGATCCGTGAAATCATCCTGGGACTTAAACGTTCCACCGACGACGAACTGCTGGACGATAACCATATTACGCGGCTGCTCGGTTATCCCACTTCGGCGGCTACATCGGAAGAGCTGATTTCTCCACGGGGATATCGGGTGCTGAACAAGATCCCCCGCCTTCCGAATGTCATCATTCATAACCTGGTGGAGCGATTCGGCGAACTGCCGAACATCCTGACGGCTACGATCGAGGAACTGGATGAAGTCGACGGCATCGGCGAGGTGCGTGCCCGGGCAATCAAGGAAGGATTGAAGCGGCTTCAAGAACAGGTATTCATTGACAGGCAAATTTAATTCTCCTACAATCAATGGATGTATGTTAGAGCAATATCAATTGAGGTGAAAAAATGATCACGAAATCAATTCCGAACCTGTTTACCTTGGGTAACCTGTTTCTCGGAATGTTGGCCATGATGCTTGCGCTTGACGGTAGATACAGCTTGGCTGCGATCATGGTCATTGTCGCCATGCTGCTTGACGGATTGGATGGCCGGGTCGCCAGAGCGCTGAATTGTCAGAGCGAATTCGGCAAGCAGTTGGACTCCTTATCGGATATCATTTCTTTCGGCATTGCGCCCGCACTTATCATGTATGTGATTTCCTTCCACAGCTTGCCGCAAACGGGATTGGCCTGGGCGGTCACCGCGATTTTTCCGATGTGCGGGGCACTGAGGCTGGCCCGATTCAACGTACAAAAAGGGATCCCCGGCTATTTCATCGGTTTGCCCATTCCGGCCGCCGGCGGAGTCGTGGCGACGCTGTCTTTGTTCCATAAGGATATTACGGCACCTTACTTCATCATTTCCATGCTGCTGTTATCCTACCTGATGGTCAGCTCGGTCAGATACCCGAACTTCAAGAAGCTCGGCCTTCCGAAGAAAGCCGTGATCGCGACTCCTTTTGTCGTCGTTCTTGCGGTCGTGATCGCCGTTCTTTTTCCGGATGAAACCTCCAAGCTGATCTTCGTCCCCCTGGTGATCTATGCGGGATACGGTTTGAAACAGAATATCGACAGGCTGCTGCGCCGGAAACGGCGGGAAGAGGACGACTCCGAAAGGCTGTTCGGGCCCAAAAGATAACCGCCTAAACCATAAAGAGCACTGCATTCCACAAAGGAATGGCAGTGCTCTTTGGCGTTATGGGCGTAAAAAGAGATCAAGACATATTGAACAGCCCCAGGGTGGAGCATTTCTGCGACTCCTTTTCCAGGACTTCCTCCAGTTGAATTCCCAGCAAATTGCAAAGCGCGGACGTATAAAATAAGCTGCGTCCAAGTTCGTTGCTGATGACATCGCGGCAGTTCTCGCACAATTCCCCTTGGACGTGCCGGCCGATTCGTTCTTTGGCCTCTTCGAGGCTTAAACCCGGTTCGAATTCCTGCTTGGTGGCGTGAAGTTCAATACAGCCGCATTCCGTGATCGCCTTGGTTACGGAGCGGACGGCTGCGGCGTTGGTTTGTCCCAATTTCGACATGACATCCAGCAGACTGCGGTGACGGAGCAACAGTTCGGAAACTTGGTCTTGAAAAGATTGAAGGCTTGGTGCGCTCATTTTCCATCCACCTCAATATTATGAATTGAATTCATTATATGCCACCTTTTCCCCGGGATCAACCAGAAATGCCGCACCACACGGCTTCTCTCCGGGTTTGGATGGGATTTCCATACTGAAAAAAAGTTGACGTTCCCCCGATTACGCCGCCAAAAATTGGATCATACTGGATAAAGAGGATATCTATCAGGAGGTGAAGAGCGTCATGCTAAAAAAATGGTTATTGATCGTGGCGGGGCTTTGCGGCGCATGGTTCGGGTACACGACGAAAGGGGCGTCAGGCGCATTTCCCGAACCGCTGCGGAGCTGGATTGACGGAATGGGTCCGGTCGCGGGTTCGCTGCTGCTGGCCGCTGCGGGTGCGGGTCTGTTTCTGCTCGCATTCTCGCTTGCCGCGGATGCCGTCTCCGCCAGAGTGCGGAAATGGATTGCTTCCTTAACCCAAATCCCTATGAAGGACATGGCGGCCGGAGCGGCCGGACTGACTGCAGGACTTCTTCTTTCTTTAATGGTCTACCCCGTTTTGTCCTGGCTTGGCTCTTTGGAGAGCTTTGCCCGGTTTGCGGTTTCCACCCTGCTCGGCTATATCGGGTTGTATGTGGCTCTGGAGAAAAAAGAAGAGCTCTCTTCCATGTGGGTTTCGGGAAAATGGGCGACCGGCGGCAAGGAGGAAGAACGCCGTCTGGAGGAGCACAAAATTTTGGACACCAGCGTCATTATCGACGGCCGGATCGCCGACATATGCAAAACCGGGTTTATCGAGGGAACGGTCGTGATCCCCGAATTTGTGCTTGAGGAGCTTCAGCATATCGCGGATTCCTCGGATCTGTTGAAACGGAACCGCGGCCGGCGGGGGCTGGACATTCTGAACAAAATCCAAAAAGAGCTCGACGTTAAAGTGCTGATCTATGAAGGGGATTTCGAGGAAATCTCCGAGGTCGACAGCAAACTGGTCAAGCTGGCCAAAGTGCTGCAGGGAAAAGTCGTCACCAACGACTTTAACCTGAACAAAGTATGCGAGCTCCAAGGGGTCTCGGTACTGAACATCAACGATTTGGCCAATGCGGTCAAACCGGTGGTCCTGCCGGGCGAGGAAATTATGGTTCAGGTGATCAAGGACGGGAAGGAACATGGACAGGGCGTCGCTTATCTGGATGACGGCACGATGATCGTCGTCGAGGGGGGGCGCGATTTTATCGGCAGCGTCACCGAAGTGCTCGTCACGAGCGTCCTGCAGACTTCGGCGGGCCGCATGATCTTCGCCAAACCGAAACTGTTGGAAAAAGCCCAGTAAATTCGGTATGATGGGAATACATGGGGCGAAAAAGAACGGGAGTTGACCCCTATTTTCCTTATCGGGGTGAGGCAGAACTTATGGAGACAACGACCATCCCGGACGCCGGGGTGATTATCGTGGCGGCAGGCCGGGGGACGCGCATGGGGACGAAGGAGAGCAAGCAGTTTCTCTCGCTTCGGGACAAGCCGATTATCGTTCACACGCTGGAGGTCTTCGACCGCCATCCTTTGATTCGCGAAATGGTGCTGGTGACCGGGGAGCAGGATGTGGAACGGTGCCGAGCCTGGATCGACGAGTACGGCATAACGAAAAAGGTAAAAGTCATACCGGGCGGGGCGGAACGTCAGCATTCGGTATACCGGGGATTGCGGGAAATCGGCACGCCCTGGGTACTGGTGCATGACGGCGTCCGCCCTTTTGTCACGAGCGGGCAGGTGACCTCCTGCTATGAGGCGGCCGTCCGGCACGGGGCGGCGATTTTGGCCGTATCGGTGAAGGACACGATCAAGCAGGTTGATGCGCGGGGACAGGTTACGGGCACGCCGGATCGTACGAGCTTGTGGGCCGTACAGACGCCCCAGGCTTTCCGGCGGTCGGACCTGCTGCGGGCGCATGAGGATGCGGAAGCCGACGGGTTCATCGGGACGGACGATGCGATGTTGATCGAACGGCTCGGCCTTCCCGTGTTCGTTGCGGAGGGCAGCTATCGCAATATCAAAATCACCACGCCGGAAGATCTGGATGTGGCGGAAATTTTCATCAAACGACAAGAAATCCAGGGGAGAGATAATTCATGATCGCGGTTGGACAAGGATTTGATGTGCATCAGTTGGTAGAGGGCAGGCCCTGCATCATCGGCGGCGTCACCATCCCGTACGAGAAAGGACTGCTCGGCCATTCGGACGCCGACGTGCTGCTGCATGCGGTGAGCGACGCTATTCTGGGGGCGCTCGCGCTGGGCGATATCGGCCGGCATTTCCCGGACACGGACCCGGCCTTTAAGGACGCCGACAGCCTTGTGCTGCTGCGCCGCGTATGGGACATGGCCGGCGAGCGCGGATACCGGCTCGGCAATCTCGACGCGACCATCATCGCGCAGGCGCCTAAAATGGCGCCGCACATTCCGCGGATGGTGGAAATTATCGCGGAAGCGCTGGGAGCGGACGCACGGCGGGTCAATGTGAAGGCGACGACGACCGAGCATCTCGGATTTGCCGGGCGCGGCGAGGGGATTGCGGCGCAATGTATTGTATGCCTGGTCTCCGATGTGCTATCATCATAGGATTGTAAGGGTATCTCTGATGCCGGAAGAAGGATAAATACGGGAGGGGATTGCAATGACGGAGGTTCGCGTGCGTTATGCGCCGAGTCCTACGGGGCATTTACATATCGGCAATGCCAGAACGGCGTTGTTTAATTACTTGTTTGCCAGACATCACGGAGGCAAATTCATCATCCGTATCGAGGATACGGACGTAAAGCGGAATATCGCCGGCGGGGAAGAGAGCCAGTTGACCTATTTGAAATGGCTCGGCATCGACTGGGATGAGAGCGTGGACGTCGGCGGGGAGTACGGGCCGTACCGCCAGACGGAACGCCTGGAGATTTACCGCAAATACTGGCAGGATCTGCTCGACCGCGGTCTGGCCTATCGTTGTTACTGTACGGAAGAAGAGCTGGAACAAGAGCGCGAGGAGCAGATCGCCCGCGGCGAAACGCCGCGTTATTCCGGGAAGCACCGGGATTTGACGCCGGAGCAATGCGCCGCTTTCGAGGCGGAGGGCCGGGTGCCGAGCATCCGTTTCCGCGTTCCGGAAGGCCGCACTTACACGTTCGATGATTTGGTCAAAGGACCGATCACCTTCGAATCGGATATCAGCGGCGACTTCGTTATCGTCAAAAAAGACGGCATCCCGACTTATAATTTCGCGGTGGCGCTCGATGACCATTTGATGAAAATCACGCATGTGCTCCGGGGGGAAGACCATGTCTCGAACACCCCGCGCCAGCTGATGATTTACGAGGCTTTCGGCTGGGAGCCGCCGCGGTTCGGGCACATGACCCTGATCGTCGGGGAGAACCATAAGAAACTGAGCAAACGCGACGAATCGGTGATCCAGTTTATCGAGCAATACGATAAGCTGGGCTATTTGCCGGAAGCGATGTTTAACTTTATCGCGCTGCTGGGCTGGTCGCCGGAAGGGGAAGAGGAAATCTTCTCCCGTGAAGAGCTGATTTCGATCTTTGACGCGAATCGCCTGTCGCGCAGCCCGGCGGTCTTCGACAAGCATAAGCTGGCTCACCTCAACAATCATTACATCAAAAACGCCGATCCGGAACGGGTGGCCGCTCTGGCCATTCCGCACCTTCAGTCGGCGTCCCGCCTGCCGGCGGAATTGACGCCGGAGCAGGAAACCTGGGCGAAGGCGCTCGTCGCCCTGTACCAGGAGCAGATGACGGCGGCTTCGGACATCGTGGAGCTGTCGGATCTCTTCTTCCGCACCCATCTGGAGATGGATGCGGAGGCCGCCGCCGTACTGGCGGAGCCGCAAGTGCCGGAAGTCATGAACGCTTTCCTGGGCAAGGTGGAGGCTTCCTCCGCCGCCGAGTTCAAGCCTGAGCAAATCGCCGCCTGGATCAAGGAAGTACAGAAAGAAACCGGCGCCAAGGGCAAAGGGCTCTTTATGCCGATCCGCGTGGCCTTGACCGGACAAACGCATGGCCGCGATTTGAATCAGACGATTTATTTGCTCGGCCGCGACCGCGTCATCGACCGGTTAAAAGCGCAAATCCGCGGGGCGTAGCATGAAATCTTTATTGTCAGTTTTACAGGCAATCATGTAAGATAAGGACAAAGGCAGAGATCGGGAGAAGTACGCATCGCGTACGTATTGGCCAGAGAGGATAACCGGAAGCCGCGCTTAAGGCGCGGCCGAGGCTGAGAGTTATCCCAATACGCGCGGCGGAAATGCACCCGTGAGCCGCAGCGTCGAGCGCGCCATTATTGGGGCGGGTAGAGGCTGACGTATCGTCCGCGTTAAGGGCGAGAGTGAGGGATAGAACCCGGGAATCCGCGTTCGGCATGCCGGACGAAGCGACAGACCGCGGGAAGACGCCGGCATATTGTCGGCGGAACCAAGCCACGCGGGCAGATCTGCGGCATATTTCAAGCCGCTCGATCCAAGCGGGGGCTCCGGTCAAACCGTCTATCCGAAGCAGAGTGGAACCACGCACATAAGCCGGCGTCTCTGCAGCGAAAGCTGCAGGGGCGCTTTTTTGTCGAAGAAAACCCCCAGTTTGACTGGGGGTTCAGGAAAGCTTATAGCTATGAGTAAAAATCCCTTGACCTTTATGATAAAATGATAGCCGGTCTGCCAACCGCATCATGAAATCAAGGAGGACAAGGGAAATGGATAAGAGCAGTCTAGCACATACACGCTGGAACTGCAAATACCATATCGTATTTGCGCCAAAGTACAGACGACAAGTGATCTATGGGAAATTAAAAAGAGAAATCGGAAAAATCATTCGAGAGCTATGTGAGAGAAAAGGTGTGGAGATTCATGAGGCGGAGGCATGCCCAGACCATATTCACATGCTGGTAAGTATCCCTCCTAAGTTAAGTGTGTCGGAATTTATGGGATACTTGAAGGGAAAAAGTTCGCTGATGATCTTCGATAAGTTTGCGAATCTAAAGTATCGGTACGGAAATCGACAGTTTTGGTGTAGAGGATACTTTGTGGATACGGTAGGACGTAACAGGAAAGTGATCGCCGAATACATTCGGAATCAGCTAACAGAAGATAAGAACTACGAACAACTCACGATGAAAGAACTGTTCGACCCGTTTACGGGTGAGTCGGTAGGAAAGGGCAAGTAAAAAAGCCCCTTTAAGGGGCATGCCCGAGACCGCTCGCGGTTGGCAGACTTTCAGTGCGCCTTCTTAGGCGCTTGCTAGTACCATGCCCTTATAGGGCTGATGGAAGCCACCGGCTAAGCCGGTGGTTATGACTTGTAGGCGGCAAATTCCAGGAATCCGGCTTTTGCCGGGGATGACCGGGATGACCGAGATGACCGAGGGCCGGGCTGAGTACCGGGATAACGGATTCAGGCAAATACCGGGAGGAATCCGTGCGAATAGAGACAAGGGGTAAGACCGGCCCGGCGCGTACGACGGGCCGCGGGGGAAATTTGCAGGCGTCGGCGACGCCGCCCCTTAGCAGAGTAGGAGCCAGGGCAGGGCGGCGAGCTTCGATAGCCAGCCAGCTTCCGTCGGAAGCCAGTCAGGTGAATAAGGGTCTTTTAAGGCGCTATTTTGTCGAATTTGGCTTTTCGGTGTGAAATAGAGGTCATTTGGGGCCTTATTTTAGAGAAAGTCGGGCAAAAACCGGATTTTTGAGCTCACGCCAGAGAAATAAGGCCGTTTTTGACCGCTATTATGCCCGTGGAGCCGAATCGGGCCCAAATAACGGCCCAAAAGACCGCTAATGCGGCCGAGGAGTTTCCTCAACTTACCGGGGTGGGGGTTAGCGTTACACGGACCAGGAAAAGACGTAAGCAGAAAGAGGGGGAACGCTTATGTTTAAAAGAATGAAATCCGATATCCAGGCGGTATTCGAAAACGATCCCGCGGCCAGAAGCTGGTTTGAGGTGGTGTTCACCTACTCCGGCCTGCACGCCATCTGGAGCCACCGGATCGCTCACGCCTTGTACCGCAGGCGGTGGTTTACGCTGGCTCGCATCGTTTCCCAGGTCAGCCGGTTTTTCACGGGTATCGAAATTCACCCTGGTGCCCAAATCGGGAACAGGCTGTTCATCGACCACGGCATGGGTGTGGTCATCGGGGAGACCTGTGAAATCGGCGATGATGTGGTGATTTATCAGGGGGTTACGCTGGGCGGGAGCGGCAAAGAGAAAGGCAAGCGCCATCCGACCATCGGCAACAACGTCGTGATCGGGTCCGGAGCGAAGATACTGGGCTCGTTTAAGGTGGGAGATCAGAGCAATATCGGAGCCAATTCGGTCGTTTTGAAGGAAGTCCCCGCCGACAGCACGGTCGTCGGCATCCCGGGCAAAGTGGTCCGGCAGGGCGGTAAACGTCTGGACCGCCTCAGCCACCAGCTTCCGGATCCGGTCGTCGATGCGCTGCGCTCGCTTCAATTGGAGATCGAACGGCTCCAGAGTGAAGTGGAGCGCCTGCGGGGAGAACGGCAGGGTGAGCACAGCGGGATCTATGGGACGAAGGAGATGCATAAGGAGCCGGAGCAACAAGAGCAACCAGAGCAACAAGAGAAGCAAGAGAAGCCGGAAGAAGCGCTGGAGAGAAAACGCTAGTCTTGAATTCAGCTCGGGCGGCCGACAGAACGGCGGTGCCAGCAGGGAATCCAGGGTATAATAACTATAACCATAGGAACTTAATGCGGAAAGGAATCGTGATTATGGCGCTGCAAATCTATAACACGCTGACGCGAATGAAGGAGAATTTCGTCCCGCGGGAACCGGGAAAGGCCAGCATGTATGTGTGCGGCCCGACCGTATACGGGTATATCCATATCGGTAACGCGCGGCCGGTGATTTTTTTCGACGTCGTTCGCAGCTATTTGGAAAATCAAAACTATGAGGTCAATTACGTGGTCAATTTCACGGATGTGGATGACAAATTGATCCGAAAAGCCGAAGAAATGAAATTGACCGTACCTGAGGTCGCCTCGCTGTTTATCGATGCCTACTATGAAGATCTGGAGGGGCTCGGCATTCCCAAAGCGACGGCCAACCCGCGGGTTACGGAGAACATGGATCTGATCATCGCGTTTATCCGGGAGCTGGAAAGCAAAGGCTATGCTTATGAAAGCGGCGGGGACGTCTTTTTCCGGACCAAAAAATTCGACGGATACGGCAAGCTCTCGGGCCAAAACATCGAGGAATTGCAGTTCGGCATCCGCATCGAAGTGGACGAACGCAAAGAAAATCCGGAGGACTTCGTACTTTGGAAAGCCGCGAAACCGGGGGAAATTCATTGGGACAGCCCTTGGGGCAAAGGACGGCCGGGATGGCATATCGAATGCTCGGCGATGGCGCGCCACCATTTGGGGGAGACGATGGATATCCACGGCGGCGGACAGGACCTGCAGTTCCCGCATCATGAATGCGAGGTGGCCCAATCGGAGGCGTTGACCGGCAAGCCTCTGGCCAGCTATTGGATGCATAACGGCTACGTTAACATCGGCGGGGAAAAAATGTCGAAGTCGCTCGGCAACGGCGTTCTGGTCAAGGACCTCCGCGGGCGCTACAAACGCGAAGCGATCCGTTACTTCATGCTGTCGAACCACTACCGCAATCCGCTGAACTTCTCGGATGAAGCGATGCTGCAAGCCGAGCGGAGCGTGGAGCGGATCGAAAACGCCCTGAACAACTTGCGCTACCGGATGAAAGAGTCCGCAGACGCGCAGGACGGCGGTGCAGCGACTCCGGAATGGGAGAAGAAGCTGCGCGAAATCTGGCTGACGTTCCACGCCAAGATGCAGGACGACTTCAATACGCCGGACGCCATTACGGCGGTGTTTGAATGGGTGAGCGAGGTCAACGCCTTGCTGCAGCGACAGGAGGTGTCCCGCGCCGATCTGGAGGCGGCGCACAAGCTGTTCGCGGAGATGAACGGCGTGCTGCGCATCGCCGGGGAAGCGGAGCAGGAGCTGCTCGACGAGGACATCGATGCGCTGATCGCGGAGCGGGCGGAAGCGCGGAAGAACAAAAATTGGGCCCGGGCCGACGAAATCCGCGATCTGCTGAACGAGCAGGGCATCCTGCTCGAGGATACGCCGCAGGGCATGAGATGGCGGCGCAAATGACGGGCCCGGGACCAACCGGCGGCGAGCCGGAGCGGTCCGCCGCCGCAGGCCCCGGCGCCCCGGCGGATGCGCAGCCGGCCGCGCCCGAACCGGCGGCGCTCTGGTTCCCGGAGCCGCCGGCTAAGCCGGCCCGGCTGCTGCCGCCGCTCGCGCTGGCTTATATCGGCGACGCCGTCTATGAGGTCGCCGTCCGCCAGCATGTGATGGCCCGGCCGAATCTCCGGCCTCACCACCTGCACGGGCAGTCGACCAAATACGTCTCCGCCAAGGCCCAGGCCAAGCTGCTGGCCCTGCTGGAGCCGCAGCTGACCGAGGAGGAAAGGGACGTTGTCCGGCAGGGCCGCAACGCCAAATCCGGCACCGTTCCCAAAAACGCGAACGTGCAGGATTACCGGCACGCGACCGCCTTGGAATGCCTGGTCGGATATCTGTACTACACGGGAGCGCATGACCGCATGCGGGATTTGCTTGCACAGGGCTTTGCCAAGCTGGAGCAGGATCGAACTTGAGCGGGTTAACATATTTTTTGCACAGGAGGATACGGTTATGGAGGATCAGGAATGGATCGCCGGCAAGCATTCGCTGCTTGAAGCGCTGAGGGCGGGACGAACAATCAACAAAATTTGGGTGGCCGAGGGTGCCCAGAAGCATTTGACCCAGCCGATTCTGGCCGAAGCCAAAAACCGCGGCATCGTGGTTCAGTTTGTGGACAAGCGGAAGCTGGACCAAATGGCGCCGGGCATGCAGCATCAGGGCGTAGTGGCCCAAGCGGCCCCTTATGCCTATGTCGAGGTGGAGGAGCTGCTGGCTAAGGCCGCCGAGCGGGAGGAGCCACCGTTTTTGCTGATTTTGGACGAAATCGAGGATCCGCATAATTTGGGCTCGATTTTGCGGACGGCGGAATGCACCGGGGTGCATGGCGTTATTATCCCTAAACGGCGTTCGGCTGCCGTGACGGCCACCGTCTCCAAAACCTCCGCCGGGGCCGTTGAATACGTCCCGGTTGCGAGGGTGACCAATCTGGTTCAGACGATGGAGCAGTTGAAAGAGGCGGGGGTCTGGATCGTCGGCACCGACGTTGCGGCCAAGGAAGAAATCTATGGCGGCGGCGATATTTTGTCAGGCTCGGTAGCGGTGGTCATCGGGAACGAAAACCAGGGGATGGGCCGGCTGGTTCGTGAAAATTGCGATGTGCTGCTGAAACTTCCGATGAACGGAAAGCTGAATTCCCTGAACGCCTCGGTCGCCGCGGGCGTTGTGATGTATGAAGTGCTGCGCAGACGCCGGGCGCAGGGATAAACACTTATGCGCGATATGCGCGACGTTCTTCTGGTGGACGGGTACAACATGATCGGCGGGTGGCCCGAGTTGGCCGCTTTGTCCAAAAACGATTTGGAGGAGGCCAGGAATCGCCTGCTGGCGAGGCTCGCCGATTATCAAGCCTTTTCGGGGAGAAAGGTGATTGTGGTATTTGACGCCTACCGGGTACCCGGCCTCGGAAAATCGTTCGCTCAATACAAAATCGATATCTATTACACCAAAGAGAAAGAGACGGCGGACGAATGCATTGAGCGGCTGGTGGGCGAACTTTGGCACCGCCGCAGGCAAATTTATGTGGCTACGAGCGATATGGTGGAGCAGCACGTGATTTTTGGACAAGGAGCTCTGCGGATTTCGGCAAGGGAATTGTTGACGCAAGTCGAACAAAGCGAGAAAGAGATTCAGACGAAATTGACGGAACGCAGCAGTAATACCGCCCGCAATACGCTGGACGGAAAGCTAAGCCCGGAGATGCGCCAGATGTTCGAGAGATGGCGAAGGGAATAGGCGAGAATTCTGTCGGATTCCTCCTAAATGCCCTTGACAAAGTTCGACTTTACATCTTTTGGTACTTTTTTTGTTGACGCTCATATGCGGCATCATATATACTGTTCGTATTACTTGACTGAGTGACGGGGCACCGTGCGTTGCAGCCGGAGGGATTTGTGGTGAGTGTCAACCTCGAGACATGGGTTAGATCCGACTATGAGGTTTTAAATGACGAAGACATTGTCGAAGCCGTGCGTAACGGTGACAGTGAAGCTCTGGAGTACTTGATCAACAAGTACCGCAGTTTTGTGCGGGCCAAAGCTAGATCTTATTTCCTGATTGGGGCTGACCGCGAGGATATTATCCAGGAAGGCATGATCGGTCTTTACAAATCGATCCGGGATTTTCGGGGAGACAAGCTGGCTTCGTTCAAGGCATTCGCCGAGATTTGCATCACGCGGCAGATTATTACCGCGATCAAGACGGCGACGAGGCAGAAGCATATTCCGTTAAATTCCTATGTTTCTTTGGACAAGCCGATTTACGACGAAGATTCCGATCGTACGCTGCTGGATGTGATCTGCGGTTCCCGGGTTTGCGACCCCGAAGAGCTGATCATCAACCAGGAGGAATTTACCGGCCTTGAAGACAAGATGTCCGAGATCCTAAGCGATCTCGAACGCAAGGTTTTGATGCTCTATTTGGATGGCCGCTCTTATCAGGAGATTGCGGTAGATCTGAAGCGGCACGTCAAATCCATCGATAATGCGCTGCAGCGGGTTAAGAGAAAGCTGGAACGTTATCTGGAAGTGCGTGACGGAGGAATTTGAAATTTTGGTTTCTCTATTATTCCACGGAAACAAGGGACGAGGGCTTGCGGTCGTCCTTTTTTGCTATTCCGGGAACTCTTCCATATGCGGCGGGAAGGAAGTTTATCCTTCGAGAAGTTGAGCAATACTAGAACAAGTACGCATTCGATTCCAGCACTTTCCTGGCGACCCATTTTTGACTCGGATCCCTCGGTAAATTACCTCAATTTAACGACGCGAGAAGCTTGTTTGGCTCGTTGACACGGGTATTGGCATGTGATAAAGTGTTTTAGGTAGGCCTAAATTTGCGTTTTTTTGAATTTCAGGTCAATTCATGAGACTTTCTCATAAAAGAAATGTCTTCGGGAGGTGCACATCATGCGGGTAATTATTACGTTGGCTTGTACGAATTGCAAACAAAGAAACTACACGACAACGAAAAACAAGCGTAACCACCCCGACCGCATGGAGATGAAGAAATTTTGCAAGTTTTGTAACGAGCAAGTTCCTCATCGCGAAACCAGATAGTCTTTGGAGGTGTAGTCGCGGATGAAACGAAGTTTCAAGTCGTTGTTCTCTTTTTTCTCTGAAAGCTGGGCTGAGCTTAAAAAGGTTCGCTGGCCTAATCGTAAAGAGCTGACCAATTATACGCTGATTGTGCTGGGTACAATTGTGGCTGTCGCGATTTATTTTTGGGTTCTTGATATCGGCATCTCTGCTGTGATCGAAGCGATAATTTAAGAAGGGTCCTTAGGTGGCTTGATATGGAGAAAAGATGGTATGTAGTTCATACCTATTCCGGGTATGAGAACAAAGTCAAAGCCAATTTGGAGAAGCGTGTCGAGTCCATGGGCATGGAAGACAAGATATTTCGCGTTCTTGTTCCGATGGAAGAAGAAGTGGTAAACAAAGACGGCAAGAAGAAAACCGTCATGCGTAAAGTTTACCCGGGATATGTCTTGGTCGAGATGATCCAAACCGACGATTCTTGGTATGTTGTCCGCAACACGCCGGGCGTCACTGGATTTGTCGGCTCTACGGGATCGGGATCCAAACCTACGCCTCTGCTCCCTGAAGAAGTGGAACAGATTTTGCAGCATATGGGCATGGAAGAACCGAAGCCGGTTATCGAGTTCGATCTGAAAGAATCCGTACGCATCAAGGTTGGTCCGTTTGCCAATTTTGTCGGGTCGATTGAAGAAATTCTGGTCGACAAAAGCAAGCTTAAGGTTCACGTCAACATGTTTGGACGAGAAACCCCGCTTGAGCTGGACTACACTCAAGTGGAAAAGATATAGGTTTCTTAGGGTTTCTAAGTGGGAGGAGCCAAGCTCCGTCTACCACCATTAGGGCAAGGAGGTGTTTTACATGGCGAAAAAGGTTATCAAAGTGGTAAAACTGCAAATTCCTGCAGGGAAAGCGAATCCTGCGCCTCCGGTAGGTCCGGCATTGGGTCAAGCGGGTGTCAATATCATGGCATTCTGTAAAGAATTCAACGCTCGTACTGCCGATCAAGCAGGTTTGATCATTCCGGTTGAACTTTCGGTGTTTGAAGACCGTTCTTTTACTTTCATCACCAAAACTCCTCCGGCAGCCGTTCTGCTTCGCGTTGCCGCGAAGATCGAGAA
Source organism: Paenibacillus faecis (assembly GCF_008084145.1). Classification (GTDB taxonomy): domain Bacteria; phylum Bacillota; class Bacilli; order Paenibacillales; family Paenibacillaceae; genus Fontibacillus; species Fontibacillus faecis. Next base: position 26,557 of record NZ_VSDO01000007.1, read on the forward strand.
AGGTTCCGGCGAACCGAACAAGAAGAAAGTGGCTACCGTGAAGCGCGACGTCGTTCGTCAAATCGCGGAGCAAAAAATGCCTGACCTGAACGCGGCTTCCGTTGAATCGGCGATGCGTATGGTTGAAGGTACGGCCCGCAGCATGGGCATCACGATCCAAGACTAATTCTTGGGCGTGTACAAGCGATGGAGTTGCATGACAGCTAAGAATGACTAGACATTAAGCAACTGAAGTTGCCTTTGATTCACAAGCTAGCCTTAGGGTAACTGGTGAATCAAAGACCAGTGGGAGGATATTCCGCTAATACCACAAAGGAGGAACAATTTCATGGCTAAACACGGTAAGAAATACCTGGAAGCCGCTAAGCTGATTGACAGCGAAGCGACATATGAGCCTTCTGAAGCCGTTGAACTGGTGAAGAAGGCAGCGACTGCGAAATTCGACGAAACCGTTGAAGCTGCAGTTCGTTTGGGTGTTGACCCTCGTAAACAAGACCAAGCCGTTCGTGGTGTCGTTGTCCTGCCTCATGGCACGGGTAAGACGCAACGCGTTCTGGTATTCGCCAAAGGCGAAAAAGCTAAGGAAGCGGAAGCTGCCGGTGCTGATTACGTCGGCGATCAAGATATGATCAACAAAATCCAACAAGGCTGGTTCGAGTTCGATGTCTGCGTAGCGACTCCGGACATGATGAGCGAAGTTGGTAAACTGGGTCGTCTGCTCGGTGGTAAAGGCCTCATGCCTAACCCTAAAGCAGGTACGGTTACGTTTGACGTAGCCAAGGCCGTTCAAGAAATCAAAGCGGGTAAAATCGAGTATCGTCTGGATAAAGCAGGTCAAATCCATGCGCCGATCGGTAAAGTTTCCTTCACTGCGGAGCAGTTGAACGAGAACTTGAAAGCTCTGATCGACGCGTTGAACCGGGCTAAACCGGCTGCCGCCAAAGGCGTATACTTGAAGAATATCGCCATTTCTTCGACGATGGGCCCTAGCGCTCGCGTGAATACAGCCGTTTACAGATAATACCGCCGTCTTTGACGGAGAAAGAGATTGACTTGAGGTTGATCTCCTGGTAAACTAAACGAGTTGTTTCCACAGCGAAGTATTAAATTTGAATATGCTTACCGTAGACAGTAGGTGCCGAAGAGGCTTAATTTCCTACCGAGGTGTTGTGATAGAATATCAGTGTACTGCAGGTTTTCTGTGGTTGATGATTCATCAGGCCTTCGTGATTCTACGGAGGCTTTTTTCATGGACATGAAGAGAGCCGAGTAAATCTATCAGGAGGTGTACAGGTTGGCAAACGCAAAAGTGATTCAAGCAAAACAAGAAGCCGTTGATGTCGTAACTGCGAAATTGCGCGAAAGCGCGACGACTGTAGTAGCGGACTATCGCGGTCTGAACGTTGCACAAGTTACGGAATTGCGCAAACAGCTTCGTGAAGCTGGCGTCGAATTCCAAGTGCTGAAGAACACGCTCGTTCGTCGTGCTACGGCGGCTGCTGAACTGACTGAGCTGGACGAAGTATTGACCGGTCCTACGGCAATCGCGTTCAGTGCGGAAGATGCGGTAGCACCAGCTAAAATTCTGAGCGATTTCGCGAAGAAGAACGATGCGTTGAAAGTGAAAGGTGGCGTGGTTGAAGGTCGCGTTGTAGGCGTGGACCAAATCAAAGCGCTGGCGGATCTTCCTTCCCGCGAAGGTCTCCTTTCGATGCTCCTCAGCGTGCTTCAAGCTCCGGTTCGCAACTTTGCTTTGGCTGTCAAAGCCGTTGCAGAGAAAGAAGAAGGCAGCGCAAGCGCGTAAGACTTTCTTCAAACCAGTCATTTAAAAACAATCAAATTCAAATAATGGAGGTTCTACCATGAGTAAAGAACAAATCTTGGAAGCAATTAAAGGCATGACCGTTCTTGAACTGAACGATCTGGTTAAAGCAATTGAAGAAGAATTCGGCGTAACTGCTGCGGCTCCTGTAGTTGTAGCTGGTGGCGGCGGTGGCGCAGCCGAAGCGGCTGAGCAAACTGAGTTCGATGTAATTCTGACTAACGCTGGCGCATCCAAAATTAACGTTATCAAAGTGGTTCGCGAAATCACTGGCCTCGGCTTGAAAGAAGCCAAAGACCTGGTTGACAACGCACCAAAACCGCTGAAAGAAAAAGTAGGCAAAGAAGAAGCCGATTCCGTAAAAGCAAAATTGGAAGAAGCAGGCGCAACTGTAGAAGTGAAGTAATTCCCTTCCGGCAAAAAGCAAACCCCTTGAATATGATTCAAGGGGTTTCTTTTAACCTTGGGTTATGAATGGGAGTATGCGTTTTTGGGCCTGGTGCTCTTTTGCTCGCGGACCCGATGGTAAGATAGATTGGCAAGGGAACCCCAGTCCCAAAAGCACTTTAATAGCCTTTAACGGAGGTAGTTCTGGAACGATGCCTGATCACTATTACACGAATGAACCAACTGCGGCGCATGATCGAAAAACGTGGGAGACTACGCTGCGCGGACAATCCTTCCGGTTTACGAGCGACGCGGGCGTTTTCGCCAAAGGCGGCGTTGATTTCGGAAGCCGCACATTGATCGAAGCGATGGATATTCCGAAAGAGGCCCAAGTGCTGGATGTCGGTTGCGGTTACGGACCGATCGGGCTTGCGGCGGCTAGACTGGCGAGTCAGGGGCATGTCACGATGATCGACGTCAACGGCAGGGCTGTGGAATTGGCTAGGGAGAATGCCGCGGCGAACCGGATTTCCAACGTTACCGTCCTGCAAAGCGATTTGTTTGCGGCGCTGGGCGATCGGGAATTCGATGTGGTATTGACCAATCCGCCGATCCGGGCAGGTAAAGAAACGGTTCATGCCATTTTTGAAGGAGCCCATGCAAGATTGAAAAGCGGTGGAGCGTTGTGGATCGTGATTCAGAAAAAGCAGGGGGCGCCGTCGGCCAAGCAGAAGCTTGAGACATTGTTCAGTCAGGTGGAGGAAGTTACGAAGGATAAAGGGTACCGCATCTATAAGGCTGTAAAATAGAGTTTGACTTGCGTGGTCCGTTGTGTTATTATTATAAAATGTCAGTATTAGGATGCCCTCTGTGGCTTTACTTAACCAAAAAGTCATGTTTTGCACAGGCGATGTATAAAATCACATCGCTTAACGTATAATATGTACATTTTGGGTAAATCTACTGAATACGGGGACATCAGGCTGGAAATGACACGGATAATGATGCTCTTTTTTCGAAAGCATTCGATAAGGGCTTTTCTTTATTTGTGGATGAATTCGTATGGTCCTATTATAAGGGCACAAACACGGGTTCGCAATAAAATTTTTAAGTGAGTAGACATGAGGGGTGAGTATAAGTTGGCAGGACATCTTGTTCAATATGGTCGACGCACTCGGCGAAGTTATGCACGAATTAACGAGGTACTCGAAGTTCCGAACCTGATCGAAATCCAACAGAAATCCTATGATTGGTTCTTGGAAGAAGGCCTTCGGGAGATGTTCCAGGATATTTCGCCGATTCAGGATTTCACCGGAAATCTGGTGTTGGAATTTATCGATTACAGTCTCGGGGAACCGAAGTATACGGTAGACGACGCGAAGGAACGCGATGTAACGTATGCTGCGCCGCTTCGGGTAAAAGTCCGGCTCATTAATAAAGAAACCGGCGAAGTCAAAGAGCAGGAAGTTTTCATGGGGGATTTCCCGCTGATGACGGAAACCGGCACCTTCATTATTAATGGTGCGGAACGGGTTATTGTCAGCCAGTTGGTTCGCTCTCCTAGCGTCTATTTCAGCACTAAAGTAGATAAGAACGGTAAGAAGACCTATACCGCTACTGTGATTCCGAACCGTGGCGCATGGCTGGAATTGGAGACGGACGCGAAGGACATCATTTACGTCCGGATCGACCGTACCCGTAAAATTCCTGTGACCGTGCTGCTTCGCGCGCTCGGTTTCGGCACGGATGCCGAGATTCTGGATCTCCTCGGTAACGATGAATATATTCGTAATACGCTTGATAAGGATAACACGGATTCGACGGAGAAAGCCCTCATCGAGATTTACGAGCGTCTTCGTCCGGGCGAACCGCCGACACTTGAAAATGCCAAGAGCTTGCTGGTAGCCCGTTTCTTTGATCCGAAGCGCTACGATCTGGCCAATGTCGGCCGCTATAAAATCAATAAGAAGCTGCACATCAAGAACCGTCTGTTCAACCAACGCCTGGCGGAAAGTTTGATCGACACGAATACCGGTGAAATTATCGCCGAAGCCGGTCAAATGGTGGATCGTCGTCTGCTGGATCAAATTCTTCCGCACCTGGAGAATTCGGTAGGGTTTAAGAACTACCATGTTGCCGGCGGCGTTCTTGATGCCAATGATGTGCCGCTGCAAACGATCGACGTCTTCTCGCCGATCGAGGACGGCAAAGTGGTGAAGGTGATCGCGAACCGCAACATCGATAAATCGGTGAAACATATTACACCTGCGGATATCATCTCGTCGATCAGCTACTTCCTGAACCTGCTTCACGGCATCGGCAGCACGGACGATATCGACCACTTGGGCAACCGCAGACTGCGTTCCGTAGGCGAATTGCTGCAGAACCAGTTCCGCATCGGGTTGTCCCGGATGGAGCGCGTCGTGCGCGAGAGAATGTCGATTCAGGACGCCAATGTGATCACGCCCCAGGCTTTGATCAACATTCGTCCCGTTATCGCTTCGATCAAAGAGTTCTTCGGCAGCTCCCAGCTGTCCCAGTTCATGGACCAGACGAACCCGCTTGCCGAACTTACGCATAAGCGCCGTCTCTCCGCGCTCGGTCCTGGGGGTCTGACCCGGGAACGCGCCGGCTTTGAAGTGCGTGACGTTCACCATTCGCACTACGGCCGGATGTGTCCGATCGAGACGCCGGAAGGTCCGAACATCGGTTTGATCAACTCCTTGTCGACGTTCGCGCGGATCAACGAATACGGCTTTATCGAAGCGCCTTATCGTTGGGTCGATCCGAACACCGGTAAAGTCACCGATCAAATCGCGTACCTGACTGCGGACGAGGAAGATAACTACATCATCGCCCAGGCGAACGCGGTTCTCAATGAGGACAATACGTTCCGCGACGCGAACGTTATCGTTCGTTACAATAAGCAGTCTGACAACATTCTGACGATGCCGAGCGATCGCGTCGACTACATGGACGTATCGCCGAAGCAGGTGGTATCCGTCGCTACCGCGCTGATTCCGTTCCTTGAGAACGATGACTCCAACCGCGCGCTGATGGGTTCCAACATGCAACGTCAGGCTGTTCCTTTGCTGATTCCTAAGGCTCCGCTCGTCGGAACCGGGATGGAACACAAGGCCGCTAAAGACTCCGGTGTATGTATCGTTTCGAAGTACGACGGGGTTATTGAGCGGTCGGCCGCCAACGAAATCTGGCTTCGCCGGATCGAGACGGTGGATGGCAAAGAAGTGAAGGGCGATCTTGTTAAGTATAAATTACACAAATTTATGCGTTCGAACCAAGGAACATGCATCAACCAGCGTCCGATCGTCAAACGCGGCGACATCGTCAAGAAGGGCGATATCCTCGCGGACGGGCCGTCCACGGAAATGGGCGAATTGGCGCTTGGCCGCAACGTGGTCGTTGCGTTCATGACTTGGGAAGGCTATAACTACGAGGATGCGATCCTCCTTAGCGAGAAGCTCGTGAAAGAGGACGTTTATACTTCGATTCATATCGAGGAATACGAATCCGAAGCCCGCGATACGAAGCTCGGGCCTGAGGAAATCACCCGCGATATTCCGAACGTCGGGGAAGAAGCGCTTCGCAATCTTGACGAGCGCGGCATCATCCGGGTCGGTGCGGAAATCGGCGCAGGCGACATCCTTGTCGGCAAGGTAACGCCGAAGGGCGTTACCGAGTTGACCGCGGAAGAGCGTCTCCTTCATGCGATCTTCGGGGAGAAGGCCCGCGAAGTGCGCGATACTTCGCTGCGCGTGCCTCACGGTACGGACGGGATCGTCGTGGACGTGAAGGTCTTTACCCGGGAGAACGGCGACGAATTGCCGCCGGGCGTAAATCAGCTCGTTCGGGTATATATTGCCCAGAAACGTAAGATTTCCGAAGGCGACAAGATGGCCGGACGTCACGGTAATAAAGGGGTCGTAGCCCGGATTTTGCCGGAAGAAGATATGCCGTTTATGCCGGACGGCACGCCTGTTCAAGTCGTCCTGAACCCGCTGGGCGTTCCTTCGCGGATGAACATCGGTCAGGTGCTGGAAATTCACCTGGGTATGGCCGCGCTGAAGCTCGGTATCCATGTGGCCACGCCGGTATTCGACGGCGCGAACGAGTACGACGTGTTCGATACGATGGAAGAGGCCGGTATGCAGCGCAACGGCAAGACCATCCTGTACGACGGCCGTACCGGAGAACAGTTTGAACGTGAAGTAACCGTCGGCGTCATGCACATGATCAAGCTGGCGCACATGGTTGACGATAAAATTCACGCCCGCTCCACGGGTCCTTACTCGCTCGTTACGCAGCAGCCTCTCGGCGGTAAAGCCCAGTTCGGCGGACAGCGTTTCGGGGAAATGGAAGTGTGGGCGCTGGAAGCTTACGGCGCCGCTTATACGCTGCAAGAGATTTTGACCGTCAAGTCGGACGATGTGGTCGGCCGGGTGAAAACCTACGAATCCATCGTTAAAGGCGAGAACGTGCCAGAACCTGGTGTGCCGGAGTCGTTTAAAGTCTTGATCAAAGAGCTTCAAAGCTTGGGGATGGATGTGAAGATCCTCACCGAGAACGAAGAGGAGATCGAGATGAAGGAAATCGACGACGAAGACGATGCGTCCGGGGACAAACTGAGTCTGAACCTGGAAGGCGCGGAAGTCGGAGTGGAATAAGCATCCCTGGGGCGGCGGCCGGTCCGCCGCCCGGAGATGATTGATAGCCGGAAAATGTCAATATCAGGACTTGGTTAAGGAGGGATGCTCCTTGTTGGACGTCAACAACTTCGAGTATATGAAAATCGGGCTCGCTTCCCCAGATAAAATTCGTTCTTGGTCCCGCGGAGAAGTGAAGAAACCGGAAACGATCAACTACCGTACGCTGAAACCGGAAAAGGAAGGGCTGTTTTGCGAGAAAATCTTCGGTCCGACCAAAGACTGGGAATGTCATTGCGGTAAATATAAACGCGTTCGTTACAAAGGCGTTGTCTGCGACCGCTGCGGCGTCGAAGTAACGAGAGCCAAAGTGCGCCGCGAACGGATGGGACATATCGAGCTGGCCGCGCCGGTTTCCCACATTTGGTATTTCAAAGGGATTCCGAGCCGGATGGGCCTGGCGCTCGACATGTCGCCGCGTTCGCTGGAAGAGATTATTTATTTTGCATCTTATGTAGTTACGGATCCGGGAGAAACCCCGCTGGAGAAAAAGCAGCTTCTGTCCGAGAAGGAATACCGCAGCTACCGCGAGAAGTACGGCTATGGGTTCCAGGCCGGGATGGGCGCCGAAGCGGTGAAGAAGCTGCTTCAGGACCTCGACATCGACAAAGAGCTGGAATTCTTGAAGGAAGAGCTGCGCACGGCCCAAGGCCAACGCCGTAACCGTGCGATCAAGCGCCTGGAAGTCATCGAGGCGTTCAAGAGCTCCGGCAACGAACCGGAATGGATGATTCTCGACGTGCTCCCGGTTATTCCGCCAGAGCTTCGTCCGATGGTACAGCTGGACGGCGGCCGTTTTGCGACGTCCGATTTGAACGACTTGTACCGCCGCGTCATCAACCGGAACAACCGTCTGAAACGCCTACTCGATCTGGGCGCGCCGGACATCATCGTACAAAACGAAAAACGGATGCTTCAGGAAGCCGTTGACGCCCTGATCGACAACGGCCGCCGCGGACGTCCGGTTACCGGGCCGGGGAACCGCCCGTTGAAATCGCTCAGCCACATGCTGAAGGGGAAACAAGGCCGCTTCCGGCAAAACCTGCTCGGGAAACGGGTCGACTATTCCGGTCGTTCCGTAATCGTCGTAGGCCCATACCTCAAGATGTACCAATGCGGCTTGCCGAAGGAAATGGCGCTTGAACTGTTCAAGCCGTTTGTGATGAAGGAGCTCGTAAACAAAGGTCTGGCTCACAACATCAAGAGCGCGAAGCGGAAAGTGGAGCGCGTTAGCCCGGAAGTATGGGATGTCCTTGAAGAAGTCATTAAGGAACACCCGGTTCTGCTGAACCGTGCCCCTACGCTCCACAGACTGGGGATCCAGGCGTTCGAGCCGATCCTCGTGGAAGGCCGCGCAATCCGGCTTCACCCGCTCGTATGTACGGCTTACAACGCCGACTTTGACGGTGACCAAATGGCCGTGCACGTACCGTTGTCCGCGGAAGCTCAAGCCGAAGCCCGCATCCTGATGCTGGCGTCCGGAAACATCCTGAACCCGAAAGACGGCAAGCCGGTCGTTACGCCTTCGCAGGATATGGTCCTCGGATCCTATTACCTGACGATGGACAACAAGGAAGCCAAAGGTTCCGGCATGATTCTCGGTTCGGTCAACGAGGCTTACTCCGCTTATCAACGCGGTACGGCCGCATTGCATGCCCGCGTGGCGATTCCGGTCAAAGCGCTCGGCAAGACCAGTTTTACAGAGAAACAGCAAGATGCTCTGCTTATCACGACGGTAGGGAAGATCATCTTCAACGATATTTTTCCGGCAAGCTTCCCGTACATCAATGAGCCTTCCAGAGCAAACCTGTTCCAAGGCACACCGGAAGATTATTTCATCTATGAAAAAGGCGCCGATATCACCGAGCGGATCCTTGGGGCAAAACAAGCGGGCGGCGTAGGTAAAGAGTATCTCGGCGAGATCATCGGCCGTTGCTTTGAGATTTACCATACGACGGAAACCTCGATTATTCTTGACCGGATCAAGCAAACTGGGTTTACCTACTCGACCCGCGCGGGCGTAAGTATCGCCGTATCCGACGTTATCGTTCCGGATGAGAAGCAGGCGATTCTGAAGGAATCCGACGATAAGGTACAAGTGATTACGACGCAATACCGCCGCGGTCTGATCACGAACGAAGAACGTTATGACCGCGTTATCGATATCTGGTCCAAAGCGAAGGATCAAATTACCGATGTTCTCATGAAATCGATGGACCGTTACAACTCCATCATGCTCATGGTGGATTCCAAGGCCCGGGGTAACAAATCGCAGATCACCCAGTTAGGCGGTATGCGGGGTCTGATGGCCAACCCGTCGGGTCGGATCATCGAACTCCCGATCAAATCGAACTTCCGCGAAGGCCTGACGGTCCTCGAGTACTTCCTTTCGACGCACGGTGCGCGGAAGGGTCTGGCGGATACCGCTCTCCGGACCGCCGACTCCGGTTACCTGACCCGTCGTCTGGTCGACGTGGCCCAGGACGTCATCGTCCGCGAGGAAGATTGCGGTACGGACAAAGGCTTCATGGTCGGCGTTATTCAGGACGGCAAAGAGGTCATCGAAGGCCTGTATGACCGGATTGAAGGACGTTACTCGTTTGAAACCGTCAAGCATCCGCAAACGGGGGAGATTATCGTTCACCGCAACGAATTGATCGATTCCGACAAGGCGCATGAAATCGTCAACGCCGGCGTCGAGAAGCTGCAGATCCGTTCCGTGCTGAGCTGCCGCGCCCGCCATGGCGTATGTAAGAAATGCTACGGCCGCAACCTGGCGACTGGCAAGCACGTTGAAATCGGGGAAGCGGTCGGCATTATCGCCGCGCAATCGATCGGTGAACCGGGAACCCAGCTCACCATGCGTACGTTCCATACCGGGGGCGTTGCCGGCGACGATATCACCCAAGGTTTGCCGCGGATTCAGGAGCTCTTTGAAGCCCGGAACCCGAAAGGTCAAGCCACGATCAGTGAAATCGACGGCGTCATTAAGGAAATCCGCGAGGCCAAAGACCGTCGGGAGATCGAGGTTCAAGGCGAAGCGGAAACGAAAGTGTACTCCGTTACCTACGGTTCCCGTCTGCGCGTAAGCGAAGGACAGGAAATCGAAGCGGGCGACGAGCTCACCGACGGTTCCATCGACCCGAAAGAAATTTTGCGCATCAAGGGGATCCGCGGCGTGCAGAACTATATCCTTCAGGAAGTTCAGCGCGTTTACCGGAACCAGGGCGTAGAAATCAACGACAAGCACATCGAAGTCATGGTAAGACAAATGCTGCGCAAGATCCGCATCGTCGATGCGGGAGATACGCCGCTCTTGCCGGGTTCGTTTGTGGACTTGCACGAATATGAAGTGGCGAACAAGGATGCGATTCTCTCCGGCAAAGAGCCGGCGGTAGCCAAACCGGTCCTGCTCGGGATCACCAAGGCATCGCTTGAAACGGATTCCTTCCTGTCCGCCGCATCCTTCCAGGAGACGACTCGCGTACTTACCGATGCCGCGATCAAGGGCAAAGTGGATAAACTCCTCGGCCTGAAAGAAAACGTCATTATCGGTAAATTGATCCCTGCCGGTACGGGCATGAACCGTTACCGCAGCGTTCAATTCGAAGAGCCGGAAGGCGAAGATACGGCGGAAGAAAGTCTGGAGCCTGTATCTGTAGAGTAGTGAGGTTTCGGCAGCAGCGGCTGTGCTACGGGGAATCCCGCTAGCAGCGGATCGCTGCTGCTCTCTTTTTACTGTCCAGCATGAACTGAATCGGCCGCTCAAAAATTTTATTTTCCGCTTCAAAAACAATGGCTTGACATCGTCTATCCGGGATGCTAATATATCAAAGTGCGTGAGTACGGATATCCCTGTTTCTTTGGAGGACGTAGATATGTCTAATGATAAAGGTTTACAGGACGCTCATGTCAAAATCGGCACCAAGCAAACCATGCGAATGGTGGAATTGGGACGAGCCGACGAGGTTTATGTAGCTGAAGATGCAGATCCGCGCCTTACCTCGAAGATCATTGCCCTATGCAACCAACGCTCCGTTAAGGTGACGATGGTGGATACGATGGTTAATCTCGGCAAAGCTTGCGGGATTGATGTCGGAGCGGCAATGGCTGCGATCGTAAGACAATAGTTGATAGGAATGTTTTTGTTGAAGGGAAGCTTTCGGCAAAAACTTTTCATTTGTTCTTTTATGAACCGCCTGGGTCTGTGGGCTTAAAAAGGGTTTGTAAGAAGCTTGTAAAATTTGAGGAAGGGGGTGGCAACTAACATGCCAACAATTAACCAACTCGTCCGTAAAGGACGTCAAGACAAAGTGTACAAATCGAAATCGCCAGCATTGCAAAGAGGTTTCAACGCCCTGAAGCGTGAAGCGACGGATTTGAGCTCTCCGCAAAAACGCGGTGTCTGCACTCGTGTAGGTACTATGACTCCTAAGAAACCGAACTCCGCACTTCGTAAATATGCCCGTGTTCGCTTGACGAACCGCGTAGAGGTGACGGCTTACATTCCTGGGATCGGTCACAACCTGCAAGAGCACAGTGTGGTGTTGATTCGCGGCGGCCGGGTTAAGGACCTTCCGGGTGTACGTTATCATATCGTACGCGGAGCCTTGGACACAGCTGGTGTGAACAACCGCATGCAAGCTCGTTCGAAATACGGCGCTAAGCGTCCAAAAGCAAAAAAATCCTAAGTTGACCGCAAGGTGACTTATTGAACCACTAGGTTTGGATTAATACTGAAAGGGGGATAACTATGCCACGCAAAGGTCCAGTTACAAAGAGAGACGTGTTGCCAGATCCGGTGTATAACAGCAAACTCGTTACTCGTCTGATCAACCGCATCATGCTCGACGGTAAACGCGGCGTTGCTCAAAGCATTCTGTACAACGCGTTCAACATCATCCAAGAACGTACGGGGAATGACCCGATGGAAGTGTTCGAAGCGGCGCTGAAGAACATCATGCCTGTATTGGAAGTTAAGGCTCGCCGTGTCGGTGGTGCCAACTACCAAGTGCCTATCGAAGTTAAACCGGAAAGACGTACATCCTTGGGATTACGTTGGCTCGTAAACTACTCCCGCAACCGCGGCGAGAAGACGATGGAAGAACGTTTGGCTGCGGAGATCATCGACGCATCGAACAACACAGGCGCTTCCGTGAAGAAACGCGAAGATACGCACAAAATGGCCGAAGCGAACAAAGCGTTCGCACACTACCGCTGGTAGGATCCGGTTTATTCTAATAAACTTCTATTTTGAAGGGAGACAGATTCATGGCAAGAGAGTTCTCCTTGAAAAATACACGTAATATCGGGATCATGGCGCATATTGACGCCGGTAAAACGACCACGACGGAACGTATCTTGTTCTACACAGGCCGTACGCACAAAATCGGGGAAGTTCACGAAGGTGCTGCTACGATGGACTGGATGGAACAGGAGCAAGAGCGCGGTATCACGATTACGTCCGCTGCTACGACCGCTCAATGGAAGGGCCACCGCGTTAATATCATCGATACCCCGGGGCACGTTGACTTCACCGTTGAAGTTGAACGCTCCCTGCGTGTATTGGACGGGGCAGTAGGCGTTTTCAGTGCGAAAGAAGGCGTTGAGCCACAATCTGAAACCGTTTGGAGACAGGCTGACCGTTACGGCGTTCCTCGGATCGCTTATGTTAACAAAATGGATATCATCGGTGCGGACTACCTGAACGTTGTCAATGACATGCGCGATCGTCTGCAAGCGAACGCAGTTGCCATCCAACTGCCGATCGGTGCGGAAAGTGATTTTGTCGGCATTATCGACATCATCGCCCAAAAAGCGTACATGTACAAAGACGACTTGGGTCAAAACATCGAAGAAGCCGAAATTCCAGCCGATTTGGCTGATAAGGTTGAAGAACTGCGTGCTGAACTGATTGAGAAGGTTGCCGAGCTGGACGAAGATTTGACGATGAAATACCTCGAGGGCGAGGAAATCACCGTTGAAGAACTGAAAGCCGCACTGCGCAAAGGCGTTTGCGAAGTTAAGATCTTCCCTGTCGTTTGCGGTTCCTCTTACCGTAACAAAGGGATTCAGCTGATGCTGGATGCCGTCATCGATTACCTGCCTGCGCCGGTCGACGTACCTTCCATCCAAGGTCACTTGGAAGACGGTACCGAAGTGGAACGCCACTCTTCCGACGAAGAGCCGTTCGCAGCGCTTGCATTTAAAATCATGACGGACCCTTATGTTGGTAAACTGACGTTCTTCCGCGTATACTCCGGTATTTTGCAATCCGGTTCTTACGTATTGAACGCAACGAAAGGCAAACGCGAACGGATCGGCCGTATCCTGCAAATGCACGCCAACAGCCGTCAAGAAATCACTGAAGTTTACTCCGGTGATATCGCGGCAGCCGTCGGTTTGAAAGATACGGGCACAGGTGATACACTGTGTGATGAGAAGGCACCGGTTATTCTTGAATCGATGAACTTCCCTGAACCGGTTATCGAAATCGCGGTTGAGCCTAAAACCAAAGCCGACCAAGATAAGATGAGTGTCGCTCTCGGTAAATTGACCGAGGAAGACCCGACGCTTCGTGCTTCGACTAATGAAGAGACTGGCCAAACGATCCTTGCGGGTATGGGTGAGCTTCACCTCGATATCATCATCGACCGGATGCGCCGTGAATTCAAGGTTGAGACGAATGTTGGTAAACCTCAAGTTGCTTATCGCGAAACATTCAAGGCGCCTGCTCGCGTTGAAGGTAAATTCGTTCGTCAGTCCGGTGGTCGTGGTCAATACGGTCACGTCTGGGTTGAGTTCGAACCTTTGGAACCGGGTAGCGGCAACCAGTTCGAAAGCAAGATCGTCGGCGGTTCCGTACCGAGAGAATACATTGCTCCAGCTCAGCAAGGTATTGAAGAAGCCATGAAAAATGGTGTCCTTGCAGGCTTCCCATTGGTAGACGTTAAGGCGACCATCGTCGACGGTTCCTACCATGATGTTGACTCCAGTGAAATGGCGTTTAAGATCGCTGGTTCCATGGCCCTTAAAGCGGCTAAGGAAAAATGTCAACCGGTTCTGCTTGAGCCGATCATGAAAGTCGAAGTAACGGTTCCTGAAGAGTACATGGGCGACGTTATGGGTATGCTGAACTCCCGCCGTGGACGGATCGAAGGTATGGATTCCCGTGGCGGAGCGCAAATTATCCGTGCAAAAGTGCCTCTCTCCGAAATGTTCGGTTACTCGACAACCCTTCGTTCCGGTACGCAAGGACGCGGCGTGTTCTCGATGGAAATCTCTCACTATGAAGAAGTTCCAAGAACGATCGCTGAAGAAATCGTGTCCAAACATAAGGGCGGAGAGTAAATTCAGTATCTGCTAGCCGGGGTCTCCTGCAGCCCGTAAGGGGGAAGGATTCCCTGGTTAGTCCAACATAACAATCCATATTTTAAGGAGGAAATGTTTAAAATGGCAAAGGCTAAATACGAACGTACAAAACCGCACGTTAACATCGGTACAATCGGTCACGTTGACCATGGTAAAACAACTCTGACTGCAGCCATCACGACTGTATTGTCCAAAACATATGGCGGTGCTGCCGTAGCATTCGACCAAATCGACAAAGCACCAGAAGAGCGCGAGCGCGGTATCACGATCTCGACGGCACACGTTGAGTATGAAACAAACAACCGTCACTATGCACACGTTGACTGCCCAGGGCACGCCGACTATGTTAAAAACATGATCACCGGCGCGGCTCAAATGGACGGCGCAATCCTGGTTGTATCCGCAGCTGACGGCCCAATGCCGCAAACTCGCGAACACATCCTGTTGTCCCGTAACGTAGGCGTACCTTACATCGTTGTATTCTTGAACAAATGCGACATGGTTGAAGACGAAGAGCTCATCGAATTGGTTGAAATGGAAGTGCGTGACCTGCTCAACGAATATGAGTTCCCAGGCGACGACACTCCGATCATTCGCGGTTCCGCTCGTGAAGCCCTCAACAACCCTGACGGCGACTGGGCTAAGAAAATCGTTGAAATGTTCGAAATCATCGACGAGTACATTCCGCTTCCAGAGCGTCCAGTGGACAAACCGTTCCTGATGCCTGTCGAGGACGTGTTCTCGATCACAGGTCGTGGTACGGTTGCTACAGGCCGTGTAGAACGCGGTACTGTTAAAGTCGGCGACGAGATCGAAATCGTGGGTATCCGCGAAGAAACTAAGAAATCCGTTGTTACGGGCGTTGAAATGTTCCGTAAATTGCTGGATTCCGCTGAAGCGGGCGACAACATCGGTGCATTGCTCCGTGGTGTAGACCGTAAAGAAATCGAGCGCGGTCAAGTATTGGCTAAGCCAGCTTCCGTTAATCCGCATACTGAGTTCTCCGCTCAAGTATACGTATTGACTAAAGAAGAAGGTGGACGTCATAAGCCTTTCTTCTCCGGCTACCGTCCTCAATTCTATTTCCGTACAACTGACGTAACAGGTATCATCAACCTGCCAGAAGGTACTGAAATGGTTATGCCTGGCGACAACATCGAAGTTACTGTACAACTGATCAGCCCAATCGCGATCGAAGAAGGAACTCGCTTCTCCATCCGTGAAGGCGGCCGTACCGTTGGTTCCGGCGCAGTTGTTACCATCAGCAAATAATAAAGCACTTGCTGCTTGGAGATCCGTCCTTTAGGGCGGATCTTTTTTATATGTGATATAGAGGGAATGAGCATTCCTTGAAGTGACCCCACACCGTAAATCGACCTCCTTTTAAAGGAAAGAAAATTCAGAATAATTCTTTATAGTTTATGCTTGCAATGCGCCGGGCTTTTCTATATAATAATGAATGTTGTTCTGTGACGTTGCGATGATGTGAGAGGTTACTGACACACCCGGCCCCTTTGCCATGGGAGGGCGGTCAGAAAATTTTCACGGAGTATGTCCGATACCAAATTGGGCGATAGAAGGAGGGACTAAAATGGCAAAGCAAAAAATTCGTATTCGTTTGAAAGCTTACGACCACAGAATTCTTGATCAATCCGCAGAGAAGATCGTTGAAACGGCAAAACGTTCGGGTGCCGGTGTTTCCGGGCCGATTCCGCTGCCGACTGAAAAACAAGTGATTACTATTCTCCGTGCGGTACACAAGTACAAGGATTCCCGGGAACAATTCGAACAACGGACGCACAAACGTCTGATCGACATTGTGAACCCGACTCCACAAACTGTGGATGCCTTGATGCGCTTGGACCTGCCGTCCGGTGTAGATATCGAAATCAAATTGTAATTCCAATTAAGCGTTGAAATAGGAAAGGAAAAGAGGTGTCAACATGAAAGGTATCTTAGGGAAAAAGCTTGGAATGACTCAAGTGTTTACTCCGGAAGGGAATGTTATTCCCGTAACGGTTATTGAGGCTAGCGGTAATGTTGTTTTGCAGAAGAAAGATCTGGAGAATGACGGTTATGAAGCGATTCAAATCGGTTACTCCGATAAAAAGGAATCCAGATCCAACAAGCCTGAAGCAGGTCATGCGAAAAAGGCAAACACAACGCCTAAGCGCTACGTTCGCGAAATTCGCGGTGTTGATCTGGCAGGATACGAAGTTGGCCAAGAGGTCAAAGTCGATATTTTTGCAGAGGGCGAATTTGTTGACGTAACTGGTATTTCGAAGGGTAAAGGGTTCCAAGGCGTTATCAAACGCTGGGGACAAAGCCGCGGCCCTATGGCTCACGGTTCCCGTTATCATCGTAGACCAGGTTCCATGGGTTCGATTCAAGCGAACCGCGTTCCTAAAGGCAAACGCCTTCCAGGGCACATGGGTAGCGAAACCGTTACGATCCAGAACCTTGAAGTGGTTCGCGTGGATGCTGAACGCAATGTTCTGCTCGTTAAAGGTTCGATCCCGGGTCCTAAAAACAGCTTTGTAAAAATCAAACAAACGGTGAAGAAATAATCGAACGAAGAAAGGAGGAACAACAAATGCCAAAAGTAGCACTTTTTAATGTCAGTGGTAGCCAGGTGGGCGAAGTTGAGCTGAATGACGCGGTATTCGGTATCGAGCCGAACGTTCATGTTCTTCATGATGCAGTAGTTATGCAGCGTGCTTCCCTGCGTGCGGGTACTCATAAAGTAAAAGGACGTTCTGAAGTTCGTGGCGGCGGCCGTAAGCCTTGGAAACAAAAAGGTACAGGTCGTGCTCGTCAAGGCTCCATCCGTTCTCCGCAATGGGTAGGCGGCGGTACGGTATTCGGACCGACTCCGCGCAGTTATTCTTTCAAATTGCCGAAGAAAGTACGTCGTTTGGCGATCAAATCGGCTCTTTCCTCGAAAGTGATCGATCAGGATATCATCGTACTTGATGCTTTGAGCCTGAACGCTCCTAAGACCAAAGAGTTCGCGGCGATTCTGAACAACCTGAAAGTGGATCGCAAAGCTCTCGTTGTGGCACCAGCTTACGACGACAATGTGGCGCTTTCCGCTCGCAACATTCCAGGCGTGAAGTTCGTAGCAGCTGACGGCATTAATGTTCTTGACGTGCTGACGCACGACAAACTGATCATTACGAAAGAAGCAGTTCAGAAGGTAGAGGAGGTGCTCGCGTAATGAAAGATCCTCGTGATATTATCAAGCGTCCGGTGATTACGGAACGTACGGCTGGATACATGGAAGACCTGAAATATGTGTTTGAAGTGGATATCCGCGCCAACAAAACCGAAATCAAGAAAGCTATTGAAGCGATCTTTAATGTAAAAGTGAGCAATGTGAATACCCTGCGTGTTCCTGCTAAGCCGAAACGTTACGGACGCCACTTCGGATATACTCCGGAATGGAAGAAAGCGTTCGTTACTTTGGCGGAAGGCAGCAAGCCGCTTGAGTTTTTTGAATCGGTATAAAATCGTCTAAAGTAAGGAGGGAAATCTAGTGCCTATCAAAAAGTATAAACCGACATCTCCGGCAAGACGCGGCATGTCCGTGTCGACGTTCGAAGAAATCACTACGGATAAACCGGAAAAATCGTTGTTGGCTCCGCTGAGCAAAACGGCCGGCCGCAACAACCAAGGTAAAATTACGGTTCGTCACCATGGTGGTGGACATAAACGTAAATACCGCATCATCGACTTCAAACGGAACAAGGATGGAATTCCAGGCCGCGTTGCTACGATCGAGTATGACCCGAACCGGACTTCCAACATCGCCTTGATCCACTATGCCGACGGTGAGAAACGCTACATTCTGGCTCCTAAAGGTCTGAAAGTAGGCGACGTGATCGAATCCGGCGTGGGCTCCGACATCAAAATCGGTAACGCTATGCCGCTCGAGAACATCCCGGTAGGTACCGTTATCCACAACATTGAGCTGAAGCCTGGCAAAGGCGGACAATTGGTTCGCGCCGCCGGTACCGAAGCGCAATTGCTGGGTAAAGAAGAGAAGTATGTAACGATCCGCCTGTCCTCTGGCGAAGTTCGTAAGGTTCTGAAGGTTTGCCGCGCTACTATCGGCGCTGTAGGCAACGGAGACCACGAGCTTGTGAAAATCGGTAAAGCGGGCCGCAGCCGCTGGTTGGGACAACGTCCTGAAGTGCGCGGTGTCGTCATGAACCCGAACGATCACCCTCACGGTGGTGGTGAAGGTCGCGCTCCGATCGGTCGTAAATCGCCATTGTCTCCTTGGGGCAAACCGACCCTGGGTTACAAGACGCGTAAGAAGGGCAAAGCTTCTGATAAATATATCGTTCGCCGCCGCACGAAGTAATCCGCGTTTAGCGGATCACTTCACGGTCGTGAATGTCATAAGGAAACAAGCAGCGTAACGAAGGGAGGATAAACAAATGAGTCGCAGTCTGAAAAAAGGTCCATTTATTGATGGTTACCTTCTCAAGAAAGTGGAAGAAGTGAACGCTTCGAACAAGAAAGTCGTGATCAAAACTTGGTCCCGTCGTTCCACAATCTTCCCGCAATTCATTGGCCACACGTTCGGTGTATACGACGGCCGCAAGCATGTTCCGGTTTATGTAACCGAGGATATGGTGGGACACAAATTGGGCGAATTCGCTCCAACCCGTACCTATAAAGGTCATACGGACGACGATAAGAAAACGAGACGTTAATCATAAGTTCTTCGTTTGAGAGGAGGTAACACACATGGAAGCTAAAGCACATGCAAGGTCTATCCGCATTGCCCCACGGAAAGCTCAACTGGTGGTTGACTTGATCCGCGGCAAGCAAGTTGGCGATGCTATCGCGATTCTCCGCCATACGCCAAAGGCGGCTTCCCCGATTGTGGAGAAGCTTTTGAACTCGGCGATCGCCAATGCTGAACACAACTATTCTATGGATGTAAATAAATTGGTTATTACGCAAGCTTACGTAAACCAAGGTCCGACAATGAAACGTTTCCGCCCTCGCGCAATGGGACGTGCAAGCCGGATCAACAAACGCACCAGCCACATCACTTTGGTGGTATCCGAAAAATAAGGAGGGAAAACGTGTGGGCCAAAAGGTAAATCCGGTCGGACTACGAGTAGGGATTATCCGTGATTGGGAATCCAAATGGTACGCAGGCAAAGATTTCGGCGATCTTTTGCTGGAAGACGTAAAAATTCGTGAACACCTGAAGAACAAACTGAAAGACTCCGCGGTATCTCGCATTGAAATCGAGAGAGCGGCTAATCGCGTGAACGTAACGATCCACACTGCGAAACCAGGTATGGTTATCGGTAAAGGTGGTTCGGAGGTTGAAAACCTGCGGGGCGAAATTACGAAAATCGCAGGCGGCAAAAAAGTTCACATCAACATTTCTGAAATCAAACACCCTGATCTTGACGCGATTCTTGTCGCAGAAAGCATTGCACAACAATTGGAACGTCGCGTTTCTTTCCGTCGTGCACTGAAACAAGCGATTCAAAGAACGATGCGTTCGGGAGCGAAAGGGATTAAAACAGCAGTTAGCGGCCGTCTTGGCGGTGCTGAAATTGCTCGTTCGGAAGGCTACAGTGAAGGAACTGTTCCACTTCATACGCTCCGCGCCGACATCGACTACGGTACGGCAGAAGCGCATACGACTTATGGCCGCATCGGCGTAAAAGTATGGATCTATCGTGGAGAGGTTCTTCCTACGGCTAAGAAACAACAAGCTGCTCAGGAAGGAGGCAACTAATCATGTTGGTACCAAAACGTGTAAAACACCGCAAGCAACAACGCGGTAATATGAGAGGCCAAGCAAAAGGCGGCACTGAACTCAACTTCGGTGAATACGGCCTTCAGGCTCTGGAGCCGACTTGGATCACGAACCGTCAAATCGAAGCGGCGCGTATTGCAATGACGCGTTACATCAAGCGTGGCGGTAAAGTATGGATTAAGATTTTCCCTGACAAACCGATTACTCAAAAGCCTCTTGAAGTCCGGATGGGTAGCGGTAAAGGTAACGTAGAAAAATGGGTCGCAGTTGTGAAGCCTGGCAAAATCATGTTTGAGCTTGCCGGTGTTTCGGAGGAAATCGCGCGTGAAGCTATGCGTCTCGCCGCCCACAAACTGCCGATCAAAACGAAGTTTGTGAAACGTGAAGAATTGGGTGGTGAAGCAAATGAAAGCTAATGAACTTCGCAACTTAACCACTGCTGAAATCGAACAAAAAGTCGCAGGTTTTAAAGAAGAACTTTTTAACCTTCGTTTTCAATTGGCTACGGGCCAGCTCGATAACCCGACTCGGATTCGTGACGTGCGTAAGGAAATAGCTCGTGCTAAAACCGTATTACGTGAAAGAGAACTCGGGATCACCAGTTAAGAATGCGCATAGCGTATGCGAAGCGCCTAAGTCCAGGAAGGAGGCTAACCATGAGCGAAGAACGCAATAGCCGTAAAGTGCAAATTGGTAAAGTCGTCAGCGACAAAATGGATAAAACCATCGTTGTAGCTGTGGAAACTTACAAGAAGCATGACTTGTACCACAAGCGCATTAAATACACGAAGAAATTTAAAGCGCATGATGAAAATAACACTGCGAAAATCGGTGACACTGTTAAGATCGCTGAGACTCGTCCGTTGTCGAAAGACAAACGTTGGAGACTGGTCGAAGTTGTTGAAAAAGCGGTTATTATCTGATAGCAGGATAGCTTAGACCGAAAGGAGGACATATCCATGATTCAACCATTTACACGTTTGCAAGTTGCGGATAACTCCGGCGCGAAGGAATTGATGTGTATCCGTGTTCTGGGCGGTACCGGTCGTCGTACGGCGCAAATCGGCGATTTGATCGTTTGTTCTGTAAAACAAGCAACACCAGGCGGCGTTGTCAAAAAGGGTGACGTTGTCAGAGCGGTTGTTGTTCGTACAAAACGTTCCGTACGCCGTAAAGACGGTTCTTACATCGCTTTCGACGAAAACGCAGCGGTTGTAGTTAAGGAAGACAAGAGCCCGCGCGGTACTCGTATTTTCGGACCAGTCGCTCGCGAACTTCGCGACAGAGACTTCATGAAGATCGTTTCCTTGGCTCCGGAAGTCATCTAATCAACACCCCAAAAAGTGAAGCTTCAGGCTGGAAGCTGACTCCGAATACTTTTCGGGGACCCCGATTAACAGGAGGTGTAAAGAATGCCTAGATTGAAAAAAGTTCTGGAATCCCATAACAATAAATTGCACGTGAAAAAGGACGATACGGTCATCGTGATCTCCGGTAAGGACAAAGGTAAGAAAGGCCGCGTTATCGCCGCTTACCCTCGTGAAAACCGCGTGTTGGTGGAAGGCGTGAACATGGTGAAGAAACACCAAAAGCCGAACCAACTGAACCCGCAAGGCGGCATTATCGAGAAAGAAGCTCCGATTCACGTATCGAACGTCATGCATGTTGATCCGAAGAGCGGAAAAGTAACCCGTATCGGTTACAAAGTATTGGACAACGGCAAAAAGGTTCGTGTTGCAAAGAGATCCGGAGAAGTAATCGACTAATCCACGAATGTTAAGAAAGGAGGTCCATGATTCATGGCAGCAAGATTGAAAGAACGCTTTTTGAACGAAGTAACACCTGCTTTGATTCAAAAATTCAACTATACAACAGTTATGCAAGTGCCTAAAATCGAGAAGGTCGTTATCAACATGGGTGTGGGTGACGCCGTAGCCAACTCGAAGGTGCTGGATTCTGCGGTAAACGACATGCAGCTGATCGCCGGACAAAAACCGGTTATCACTCGCGCGAAGAAGTCGATCGCAGGCTTCAAACTCCGTGAGAACATGCCGATCGGTGTGAAGGTAACCCTTCGCGGCGAGCGCATGTACTATTTCCTCGACAAGCTGTTCAACGTTACGCTTCCGCGTGTCCGTGACTTCCACGGGGTATCGACGAAAGCGTTCGACGGACGCGGTAACTACACGCTCGGTCTCAAGGAACAATTGATCTTCCCTGAAATCGAGTACGATAAAGTTGACAAGGTACGCGGTATGGACATCGTTATCGTAACGACGGCAAAAACCGACGAAGAGTCCCGCGAACTGCTGGCCGGACTCGGAATGCCTTTTGCGAAGTAAGCATTGTTTCTATTCTCCGAAACTATCTAGGAGGTGTCAGGCTAAGTGGCAAAAACTTCGATGAAAGTTAAACAGCAACGCACTCCGAAATTCAAAGTACGGGCTTACACCCGTTGCGAGCGTTGCGGTCGTCCACATTCGGTATTGCAAAAGTACAAAATTTGCAGAATTTGTTTCCGTGAATTAGCTTATAAAGGCCAGATTCCTGGCGTGAAAAAAGCAAGCTGGTAATCCATCAACAACGGGAAGGAGGTTTACACGTATGACTATGTCAGATCCAATTGCAGATATGCTTACTCGTATTCGTAACGCGAACACGGTTCGCCACGAAACAGTAGAACTGCCTGCGTCCTCGATCAAGAAACAAATCGCTGAAATCCTGAAGCGTGAAGGTTTCATCCGTGACGCAGAATATATCGAAGATAACAAACAAGGGCTCATTCGTATTTTCCTGAAATACGGCCCGAACAACGAACGCGTCATCTCCGGACTTAAGAGAATCAGTAAGCCAGGCCTTCGCGTTTACACGAAGAGCAACGAAGTTCCTCGTGTTCTCGGCGGACTGGGTATCGCGATTATCTCCACTTCCAAGGGAGTCATGACCGACAAGGAAGCTCGTCAGGCGAAAGCCGGCGGCGAAGTTGTCTGCTACGTTTGGTAATTAACGTCACAAAACAAGGAGGTGCAGCAAATGTCTCGTATTGGTCGCAAACCAATTACAGTACCAAGTGGTGTGGATGTCACACTTGATAATAGCGTCATTACGGTAAAAGGACCGAAAGGTACTTTGACCCGTGAACTTCATAAGGACATCAAGGTTTCGGTTGAAGACAACCAAATCCTCGTGGAACGTCCTTCTGACAACAAATTGCATCGTTCCCTGCACGGCACGACCCGCAGTGTAGTGAGCAACATGGTGAGCGGAGTAACCGAAGGTTTCTCCAAATCCCTCGAACTGGTTGGCGTCGGTTACCGCGCAAGCAAATCCGGCGAGAAACTGGTTCTTAACGTGGGATACTCCCATCCGGTAGAAATCACTCCGGAACCGGGCATCGTATTTGAAGTTCCTACGAATACGAAGATCGTCGTAAGTGGGATCAACAAAGAGCGCGTAGGCGAATATGCTGCAAAAATTCGCTCCGTGCGCGAACCTGAGCCGTACAAAGGCAAAGGGATTAAGTACGAAGGCGAACGCATCATTCGTAAGGAAGGTAAAGCCGGTAAGAAGAAATAAACCTCTTCTTAGCGGACCCATCCTTTTGGCGTCTTGATTGGAACGGCTTGTGAAGGTAAACCGAAGGGAGTGAAATGGAAGTCATGATTACTAAAGGCGATAAGAACAAAGCCCGTCTGAAAAGACATTTGCGTGTACGGAAAAAAATCCAAGGAACGGCTGAACGTCCAAGACTTAACGTATACCGTTCTTCCAAACATATCTACGCTCAACTGATCGACGATGTAGCAGGTGTGACCATCGCATCCGCTTCGACGATCGACAAAGAGCTGAGCAGTGAAATCGGCAACGGCGGTAACGTAGAATCCGCTCGTAAGGTTGGCGAATTGATCGCAAAACGCGCTCAAGGCAAAGGCGTTAAGAACGTAGTATTCGACCGCGGGGGATATCTGTACCATGGACGGATTCAGGCACTGGCTGACGCAGCCCGTGAAGCAGGCCTGGAATTCTAAAATATTTTAAAAGGAGGTTAACGACTTGCGTGTAGATCCGAACACTTTAGAACTGACTGAAAGAGTTGTAAACATTAACCGCGTAGCTAAAGTAGTTAAAGGCGGACGCCGTTTTAGCTTCAGCGCGCTCGTGGTTGTCGGCGACGGCAATGGCTGGGTTGGCGCCGGTATCGGTAAAGCAGGCGAAGTTCCTGATGCGATCCGCAAAGGAATTGAAGATGCTAAGAAAAATCTTGTGCATGTTCCACTCGTAGGAACGTCGATCCCTCACCAAGTAGTTGGTCATTTCGGTGCTGGCCGTGTGCTTCTGAAACCGGCATCCGAAGGTACCGGGGTTATCGCTGGCGGTCCTGTTCGTGCGGTACTCGAACTGGCAGGCGTTGGCGACATTTTGACAAAATCTTTAGGTTCTTCGAATTCCATCAACATGGTCAACGCGACTCTGGAGGGCTTGTCCCGTCTGAAACGCGCTGAGGATGTTGCGAAATTACGCGGTAAATCCGTCGAAGAACTTCTCGGTTAAGGAGGGAATCTCATGGCTAAACTGCAAATTACCCTCGTGCGTAGTTTGATCGGTCGTCCGGAGAACCAACGTACTACCGTGAAAACTTTGGGACTTCGCAAAATTAACCAATCCGTGGTTCACAACGACAATCCGGCCATCCGTGGCATGGTGAATCAAGTAAGCCACCTGGTTTCGGTTCAAGAAATCGCGGAATAATTCCAAGCACAAGCTGCGAAACGTCGCTTTGAGTCGATCAAGATAATCCGTCTATCGGATTATCGAGATGCTCAAATGCCAACAATATATAAGGAGGTGCAACGAACGATGAAGTTACATGAGCTCTCCCCAGCTCCAGGATCCCGCCAAGAGCGTAAGCGTGTGGGCCGCGGTACTGGTAGCGGTATGGGTAAAACATCTACGCGTGGTCACAAAGGTCAAAACGCTCGTTCCGGCGGTGGTGTGCGTCCGGGCTTCGAAGGCGGTCAAAACCCGTTGTATCGTCGCTTGCCAAAACGCGGATTTACAAATCCTACGCGGAAAGAGTACGCGATCGTGAACATCGAGGAACTGAACAGCTTTGCAGCGGGTACGGAAGTAACTCCTGAACTGTTGTTTGAACAAGGAATCGTGAAGAACGCGAAAAGCGGAATCAAGGTTCTGGGTAACGGTGAAGTTACTGTCAAACTGACAGTTAAAGCGAATAAGTTCTCTCAATCTGCGGTAGAGAAAATCGAGGCTGCCGGCGGTAAAACCGAGGTGATCTAATGTTTAAAACCATGAAGAACATTTGGCACGTTCAGGACCTGCGCAACCGAATTCTCTTCACCTTGTTCGTTTTCATTATTTTCCGGATCGGATCTTTCGTTCCGGTTCCGGGCGTTAACGCTTCGGTTTTTGAAAACATGAACGGTGCAGGGAGCGAATTGTTCGGGCTCTTGAACACTTTCTCGGGCGGCGCTCTTCATAACTTCTCGATTTTTGCGCTCGGGATTATGCCGTACATCACGGCGTCCATTATCGTTCAGCTGCTCTCCATGGACGTTATTCCGAAGTTTGCGGAATGGGCGAAACAAGGGGAACACGGCAAGAAGAAAATGGCCCAGGTTACCCGTTACGGTACGGTCATCCTGGCGATCATTCAAGCCTTCGCGACATCGATCGGCTTCAACCGGATGTATAATGTCGAAATGGTGCCTAACGCCACTTTCGCCGATTATCTGGTCATTGCTATCGTGTTGACGGCCGGTACGTCGTTCTTGATGTGGCTTGGTGAGCAAATCACCGAGAAGGGGATCGGCAACGGGATCTCGCTCATTATCTTTGCGGGGATCGTTGCAGGGATTCCGGGTCATATTCAATCGATTGCCCAGTCGGAGTTTATCGTGGAAGGCCAAACCTTCATGAACGTGGTGAAGTCGATTGCGATCGTGCTCGTTTTCGTGTTGATCGTAATTGGGGTTATCTACATCCAGCAGGCGATCCGGAAAATTCCGGTTCAATATGCCAAACGGGTGGTAGGTAACAAAATGTACGGTGGCCAGAACACTCACATTCCGCTGAAGATTAACGCAGCGGGCGTGATTCCGGTTATCTTTGCGGTATCGCTCCTCCAGTTCCCGGTCGTGATCGCCAGCTTCTGGGCGACGCAGCCTTGGGCTCGCTGGATCAGCAGTAACTTGTCCCACGACCGTCCACTCGGTATGGTGCTTTATGTGATTATGATCATCGGCTTTACGTTCTTCTATACATTCGTACAGATGAACCCGCAGCAGATGGCGGATAACATGAAGAAAAACGGGGGATACATTCCGGGGATTCGCCCGGGGAAAACAACCGCCACGTATCTCACTCGGGTGCTCACCCGTTTGACGATGACGGGAGCGATCTTCCTTGCGGCTATCTCGATTCTTCCGGTAGGCCTTGGCGCTTTGGCTAATTTGCCGCGTACCGTTCAAATCGGCGGCACCTCGATCCTCATCGTGATCGGCGTTGCGCTGGATACGATGAAGACGATCGAAAGCCAATTGATCAAACGCCACTATAAAGGTTTTATCAATAAGTAAGCGATAGGTTCCAGGGACGAGCTCGCAAGTAGAACTCACCTGGCGCCTATTGTTCTGTTTTTGCAGTTCAGTGAGTCTTGGAGGGAGTGATAGACATGAACATTCTATTCATGGGACCTCCTGGAGCAGGAAAAGGAACACAAGCAGAGGTCATCGTCAATGAATTCGGCATTCCACACATCTCCACCGGTGATGCGTTCCGCCTTGCGATCAAACAGCAAACGCCTGTAGGGATCAAGGCGAAGGAATACATGGATCAAGGGCTTCTGGTGCCTGATGATGTTACGGTCGGTATCGTTCGCGAGCGTCTTCAGCAGTCCGATTGCGAAAAAGGTTTCTTATTGGACGGATTTCCAAGAACCCTTTCGCAAGCGGAAGCGCTGGAAGAACTGCTCGGCGGATTAGGTAGAAAACTGGATCATGTCATCAACCTGAAGGTGGACCGTAACAAACTGCTGGCGCGTCTTACGGGAC
This sequence comes from Paenibacillus faecis, assembly GCF_008084145.1. Lineage (GTDB taxonomy): Bacteria > Bacillota > Bacilli > Paenibacillales > Paenibacillaceae > Fontibacillus > Fontibacillus faecis. The sequence continues at coordinate 53,722 of NZ_VSDO01000007.1, forward strand.
GTCGCATTTGCAAATCTTGCGGATCCACTTATCATGTGATCTTTAATCCTCCTGTTCAGGAAGGTGTTTGTGATAAGTGCGGCGGCGAGCTGTACCAGCGTTCCGACGATAACGAAGAGAGCGTGGGAACTCGACTCGACGAATATATCAACAAAACGGCACCTCTCCTCACGTTCTATGAAGATAAGGGCCTGCTGCGTCAAGTAGATGGTGAACAGGAAATTGGAACGGTTTCGAAAGAAATCGTATCTATACTGCGAGGTTAGGTGTAATGATCATTTGTAAATCCGAAACGGAACTGGGCTTTATGAGAGAAGCAGGGCGGATCGTAGCGGAAACGCACAGGCTCATGGCGCAATCGATCGAGCCTGGGATTACGACCGGAGAACTCGATCAAATCGCCGACAAGTTCATTCGCAGTCAAGGCGCTGTGCCGTCTTTTAAAGGTTATAACGGTTTTCCTTACAGCATTTGCGCTTCGGTCAACGAAGAATTGGTACATGGATTTCCCGGCAAACGCAAATTGAATGAGGGCGACATCATCACACTTGACATCGGCGCTGAGTACCGGGGATATCACGGAGATTCGGCTTGGACCTATCCGGTCGGTACGATTTCGGAGGAAGCCCAGCGGCTTCTGGAAGTCACCGAAGGATCGCTGTATGCCGGTCTTGCGCTCGTCAAACCGGATGTACGCTTGTATACCATTTCGCATGCGATCCAGCAGCATATTGAAAATGCCGGTTTCTCGGTAGTTCGGGAGTATGTCGGTCACGGCATCGGCTCCGAGCTGCACGAAGAACCGCAAATTCCTAACTACGGCACCCCGGACCGCGGGCCGCGGCTGAAGCCTGGCATGGTCCTGGCCATCGAGCCGATGGTCAACGCCGGCAAGCGGTACGTTAGAACGCTGGAAGATGATTGGACGGTCGTTACAGTGGACGGTTCATTGTGTGCTCATTTTGAGCATACCGTTGCGGTAACCTCGGATGGTCTGGAAATTTTCACAAAACTGGATGCGTAGGTGATGGCAGTGAAACAGCTTCCGGAACCTCAAATCGGGCAAATCGTGAAAACGTTGAAGGGAAGAGACGCCGGATCCGCTTATGTCATCGTCGGGATCGTGGATGAGAGATTCGTCCTGATCGCGGATGGGGACAAACGAAAGTTTGACCAGCCTAAGCGGAAAAATGTACAGCATCTTGAACTTCAATCGATGATCAGCAGCGAGGTCATTCATAGTTTGCAGGAAAGCGGACGGGTCACCAACGGGAAATTGCGGCATGCCGTGAACGTTTATATGGAATCCGCCAAACCGAATGCTGAAGAGAAAGGAGAATGACAGTGGCCAAAGAAGATGTCATTGAAGTCGAAGGTACGGTGATCGAACCGTTGCCGAACGCTACTTTTCGAGTAGAGCTGGAGAACGGACATCAAATTCTCGCTCACGTTTCCGGGAAGCTGCGCATGCACTTTATCCGGATTCTGACGGGAGACAAAGTGGTAGTACAATTGTCCCCTTATGACCTTACTAAAGGTCGTATTACGTATCGTAAATAGATTCCAATACCAATTGGAACAAATATGTGTTATGATATTCAGGTTGAGTAATCGATGAGTTGAGAAATTCGTTTTACATCTGTAAAACTTAGTTCATAGTTCATCCTTGCAAGAGAGTTTTGCTTCGCAAAGCTGGGCATATGCTCTCGAAGTCAGTTTTACATCCGTAAAACTTAGTTTATCCTTACGAAGAGAGTTTTGCTTCGCAAAACTTAGCAAATGCTCTCGAAGTCAGTTTTACATTCGTAAAACTTTTAGGAGGTAATCAACATGAAGGTAAGACCTTCTGTAAAGCCCATTTGCGAAAAATGCAAAGTCATTCGTCGCAAAGGCAATGTCATGGTGATTTGCGAAAATCCGAAGCACAAACAAAAACAAGGTTAAAGAAGGGGGTGTAGCGTAAAATGGCACGTATAGCTGGTGTGGATTTGCCACGTGATAAACGCGTTGAGATCGCCTTAACTTACATTTTCGGAATCGGTAAAACGACTTCTCAGAAAATCCTGGCTGAAACAGGCATCAATCCGGACACTCGTGTTCGTGATTTGACGGAAGATGAGGTTAGCAAACTACGCGAAACGATCGACAAGACGGTCAAGGTGGAAGGTGACCTGCGTCGTGAAATTTCCTTGAATATTAAACGTTTGATTGAAATCGGCTGCTACCGTGGTGTGCGTCATCGTCGCGGATTGCCGGTTCGCGGACAACGTACTAAGACGAATGCCCGTACTCGTAAGGGTCCTCGTCGTACTGTAGCGAACAAGAAGAAATAAGAAGGGGGGATAACAGACAATGGCTAAACCAAAAAAAGTCGTACGTACGAAACGTCGTGACCGTAAGAACATTGAATCTGGTGTGGCACATATCCGCTCCACCTTCAACAACACGATCGTTACAATTACGGATCCGCACGGTAACGCAATTTCCTGGGCCAGCTCCGGCGGTCTTGGTTTCAAAGGTTCCCGTAAATCCACTCCGTTCGCCGCTCAAATGGCTGCGGAATCCGCTGCGAAAGCGGCTATGGAACATGGCATGAAGAGCGTCGAAGTTATGGTTAAAGGTCCTGGAGCCGGTCGTGAAGCCGCTATCCGCTCCTTGCAAGCTGCAGGCCTGGAAGTAAACATGATTAAAGACGTGACTCCAATTCCTCATAACGGATGCCGTCCTCCGAAACGTCGTCGTGTATAATGAAGTTTCCTTTTGTGTGGTATAACAACATCATCGTTTGGTAACAATGGTTGTTTAGGCATACTACATGATAGACTTCAGTAAACATGACGGTTTTTCAAGGAACGACGTTTTGAAGGAGGGGTAATTTCGTGATAGAAATCGAAAAGCCGAAAATCGAGACCGTAGAAGTTAACGATGAAGGCACCTATGGGAAATTTGTAGTAGAACCACTTGAGCGTGGATATGGCACCACACTGGGCAACTCGCTTCGCCGGATTTTGCTCTCTTCTCTGCCGGGTGCTGCGGTAACCTCGGTCCAAATCGATGGTGTTCTGCATGAATTCGCGACGATTCCGGGGGTTATGGAGGACGTCACGGAAATCATTCTGAACCTGAAGGCTCTCTCGCTGAAAATTCACTCCGATGAAGAGAAGATTCTCGAAATCGATGCTGAAGGCGAAGGGGTCATCACAGCAGGAGATATCCGTGCGGACAGCGATGTCGAAATATTGAATCCGGATCTGCATATCGCAACGCTGGAACCGGGTTCGAGACTTCACATGCGCATCTATGCCGGCCGTGGTCGTGGTTATGTTCAGGCAGATCGGAACAAACGAGATGATCAACCGATTGGTGTCATTCCCGTCGATTCGATCTATACCCCGATTGCTCGCGTCAATTACGTTGTAGAGAATACACGTGTTGGCCAAGTGACCAATTACGACAAGCTTACGCTTGAAGTATGGACCGATGGCAGCATTAGACCTGAAGAAGCGGTAAGCCTCGGTGCGAAGATTCTGACCGAGCATCTCTTCCTCTTCGTGGGACTCACGGATGAAGCGAAGGACGCCGAAATCATGGTCGAGAAGGAAGAAGACAAGAAAGAGAAAGTGCTTGAAATGACGATTGAAGAGCTCGATCTTTCCGTCCGCTCCTATAACTGCCTCAAACGTGCCGGTATCAATACGGTACAAGAGCTCACAACCAAGACCGAAGAAGATATGATGAAGGTCCGGAATCTCGGGCGTAAATCTTTGGAGGAAGTTCAAGAGAAACTTGAGGAACTTGGTTTGGGTCTACGTACGGAAGAATAGACTGCTTAATCGTTCTAGCGAAGGAGGGAAAACTCATGGCATACCAAAAGTTGGGCCGCGATTCCAGTGCGCGTAAAGCTTTGTTCCGTGACCTGGTAACCGACCTGTTCTTATACGAGCGCATCCAAACGACTGAGGCCAAAGCGAAAGAAGTTCGTTCGATCGCCGAGAAGCTGATCACTAAAGCAAAACGCGGTGATCTGCATGCCCGTCGTCAAGTGGCTGCTTATGTTCGTCGCGAATCGATCGACGGCGAGCAAGACGCAATCCAAAAACTGTTCTCGGAGCTGGCTACGCGCTATTCCGAGCGTCCAGGCGGATACACCCGTATCCTGAAACTGGGACCACGCCGCGGCGACTCCGCCCCTATGGTTTATCTGGAACTGGTAGACCGGGCGTAATTCGGGGATATCCCCAACCACAGTTAAACTCTCTGAGACTCGCCGTATATGGCTTGGCTGCGGAGAGTTTTTCTATGCCCGTGAGGTATTCCAAAGAAGGGGGTTGCCGCATGCGCAATCTGCTGATGACGCTAAGTTATGACGGTACCCACTATTTTGGCTTTCAGACCCAGCCTGGCGGAAATACCGTGCAGGATCATCTGGAGGAAGCCATTCGCCATTTGACGGGGGAAGACGTGAAGATCCACGGCTCCGGCAGAACGGATGCAGGCGTACATGCCCGGGCCCAAACCTTTCATTTTACGACGGCTTCGCAAATTCCGGTGGAGCGCTGGCGCCATGCCCTGAACGGACGACTCCCCTCCGATATCCGCATTACGTCGGCGGTGGAGGTGCCTCTGTCGTTTCACTCCCGGCGGTCCGCAAAACGAAAAACATACCGGTACAGCATCAACGGCAACCGGGTGTTCGATGTGTTCAACCGCCAATACCAGCTTCATCATCCGGGGCCTTTGGATGTGGTGGCCATGCGGGAAGGGTTGAAATACCTGGTGGGGACGCATGACTTTACCTCATTCGCTTCCAGGCACTCGACCAAGCAGAGCCATGTGAGAACGATCTATGAAGCCCGGATCGAGGTGGACCACGGCCTTGATGGTGCCGGCACCCATGAGCAGGGGATACTTCATATCTACCTGACGGGTAACGGTTTTTTGCAGCATATGGTGCGAATCATCGTAGGAACTTTGCTTCAGGTAGGGGAAGGGAAGCGGAAGCCGGAGGAGATGAAGAGCATTCTGGAGGCAAGGGATCGGGCCGCGGCGGGGCCGACGGCGGAGAGTAAAGGGCTCATGCTCTGGAGTGTAGAGTATGAGGACTTGGCGGAGGCTCCCGATTCTGCGGCGAAATCTTAAATTTTAACGAAACTCCTAAACTTCTCATACGTAACAATACGAAAGCGGAATGCTACAGCATCTATATAAGTTGAACTAAAGAATTAGCAATAGGCAAGAGTGTAAAATGATTCTGGAGAAGCTACAAGCTTTCTGAAAGAAAGCTGGCATCGGAAGCATAAGCTACAGCTCGCCTTTGTGATCGGATTTCAACCTTTATAAATATTTAATTAGAAATTTGGGAGCAACAGCGATCGGAAGAACATTTCACACGGTTGCCCCACATGCAAATCAATAGTTCAATTTATATAGCAAATAAAATTATAGAACCTTAGGAGGGCTTTTACCCAATGAAGTGTCCTGTATGTCATGACGTGCGTATGAGAGAAGTAGAAAAAGACGGAGTTCTGATCGATGTATGTCCCGATTGCAAAGGCGTGTGGCTGGATCGCGGCGAATTGGAGAAGCTGATGAATGAGGTGCGGCAAATCCGCCCCGCTTTTAACGAATGGTATGAGCGTCATGACCGGGAACCTTCCTATGAGCGGAGGGAGAAGGAGACCCGGTATGCGGATCCGAACTACGATCACCGGCCTTCCTCGAAGCCCGATCCTAGATCGCCGCAACCAGGCTATCACCAGGGGTATCCGCAAGGGCATTATAAGCACAAGAAGAAGAAATCGGTCCTGGACGTGTTCGGAGATCTGTTCGATTAAAATGGAGTGTTTTTTGCAAGAAAAAGACTTGCGCAACCAGGCCTCATCCTGTAAAATAAAAGTTGTGTTTTCTTAACGGCTATCCCACAGCCCCCAGTTAGGAAAACCGCATAGCAGTAACATAAGAATGAACAAACATGTATATAACGACGATGAAACATAAATGGCAGAAAGCGGTCTTGGTACCCGAAGAGCCAGATCGTTTTATGCATTGACGAACCATTTCGAACGATAATGAAGGAGGATCTTTTAAATGCGTACCACCTATATGGCGAAGCCAAGCGAAGTAGAGCGCAACTGGCACATTGTTGATGCCGAAGGCAAAACGTTGGGCCGTTTGGCAAGCGAAGTAGCTGCACTGATCCGCGGCAAGCACAAACCACAATTCACTCCACATGTTGACGGCGGCGACTTCGTCGTAGTCATCAATGCCGAGAAGATTGCTCTGACCGGTAAGAAAATGGAGAACAAGAAGTACTATCGTCACTCCCTGCATCCAGGCGGTTTGAAAGTGACAGTTGCCAAGGATCTTTTGAACTCGAAGCCTGAACGTGTAATTGAGTCGGCTGTACATGGCATGCTGCCTAAAACTCGCCAAGGCGAGAAAATGAAGCTGAGACTGAAAGTCTATGCCGGCACGGAGCATCCACATGCAGCACAAAAACCTGAAGTTTACGAACTTCGCGGATAATTAAAAGGGAGGACAGTTTCATGGCACAAGTACAATACTATGGGACAGGTCGTCGTAAACATTCGGTAGCTCGTGTTCGCCTTGTACCGGGTGAAGGACGCATTGTCATTAATAAACGCGATATCAATGAATATTTCGGTTTGGAAACCCTCAAACTGATCGTTAAACAACCTTTGAGTTTGACGGAAACGCTCGGCAGCTATGACGTTATCGTCATCGCTCACGGTGGCGGCATCTCCGGTCAAGCCGGCGCCATCCGTCACGGGATCGCTCGCGCTCTGCTGAAAGCAGACCCAGAGTTCCGTGGTTCGTTGAAGAAAGCAGGATTCCTGACTCGTGACCCACGGATGAAAGAACGTAAGAAATACGGTCTCAAAGCCGCTCGTCGCGCGCCACAATTCTCGAAACGTTAATATTGCAACGAAAGCCTTCGGCCTATATTGGGCCGGAGGCTTTTTTGTCTAAGAAAACACTATTACCCATCAGACAACCTTGATCACATAAAATTCCTGCGATTCTGCAGGAATTTTTGACGAAATCGGCTTGTTTCTCTAAAATCACTAGAAATACCTGTAGATTTACATTTTTTTTCGCATCCGCTCAGGAATCGGCCTAAATACCTGCAGATTTGCATCTTTTTAGAGTTGGATGGGTTGGAAGGACGGTAGGCACTTTGATTTTCGTAAGCTAAATATGATTTAACGAATCCTCGTTTTCTCCTACCACGATGTCTGATGAGACACAAATTCGACCGGGGGTCAGGAAAGCTTATAGCTATGAGTAAAAATCCTTTGGCCCACCACCCTTTTCCCCAGCCAGCAAAAATGTAATTCGGCTTTAGATACAAAACACATTGTCTGGGGCCTGCTCCCAAAACGTGAGGCAAGTGAGACACCTTCAGGAGAATGTAACCATCTCAAAAGATTTGGTAACTGTCCTGGAGGTTTTTTTTCGGGAGCATGGCCCGCATAAGAACACATATGGATTATAGAGTAAAGGCGTTATTAGATATCACGAGACAAACGTCTAGATAATATTATGCCAATATAAAAACAGATCAGGTCATATTATTACGGGTTGACTTCTCGGGAGAAACCCCTATACTAAAAAATATAATTCAAATCTGTTTAGTAGGTATTATCTCTGGTTCATATGACGAACGTCTTTTACTATTATGCTTTTTATAAATGGAGGGGCGAGTAAAGATGAATTTGCTTGAAAAAGAAGCACTGATCACTACGAAGGCGGAGGAGCTGGAATCGGCAACTCCCCAGGAAGTGATCGCTTGGGCGGTTGAAACGTTTCCGAACATTACTTTTGCCTGTAGTTTCGGTGCTGAGGATGTCGTGATTGTCGATATGTTACAGAAAATCAGTCCGTCTACGGATGTGTTTTATTTGGATACGGACTTCCATTTTAAAGAGACGTATGAAACTCGCGATGCGATGGCCGAGCGCTACAATTTGGACTTTGTTCGGGTTTCGCCCGAAATAACGCCGGAGGAACAGGCGGAGCGGTATGGCGAGGAGCTGTGGAAATCCGATCCGAACGCTTGCTGTAATATCCGTAAGGTAGAGCCGCTGACCAGAATACTTTCGCAATATGATGCCTGGATCACCGGGATCCGCCGGGATCAGGCTCCTACGCGCGCCAACGCCAAAAAGATCGAATACGACGTCAAATTCGGCCTTGTCAAATTTAATCCGCTGGCCAGTTGGACCAGTGAAGACGTATGGAACTATATACGGGAAAATGATGTGCTATACAACCCGCTGCATGACCGGAACTATCCGAGTATCGGATGCGAACATTGCACCCGTCAGGTGATGCCGGGCGAGGATCCGCGGGCAGGACGTTGGGCGGGTTCGGAAAAGACGGAGTGCGGACTGCATAAATAATTCAGCACAAGCTGGGATAAGGGGAGAAATGAGATGACGGCAATTTTACCGCATGGCGGCAGTTTGATCAATAGGCTGGCTGCCGGGGAAGAACGGGAGCGCTTGTTGCAAGAAGCGGAGAAACTGCAGACCATATCCATCAACAAATGGAGTATTTCCGACCTGGATCTGATTGGTGTTGGAGCTTTTTCTCCACTGAACGGCTTTTTGAACGAAGAGGACTACCGCTCCGTTGTTAAAAATATGCGGCTGGCGGATGGAACGGTATGGAGCATTCCGATCACGCTCTCGATCAGCGAGGAGGATGCGGCTCAAATCTCCATAGGGGAGACCGTGGCTCTTACCGGCCAACATGATGGCGTTATCTACGGTCTTTTAAAAGTAGGCAGCATCTATAAAGTGGATCAGCGTGAAGAAGCGGTGAATGTGTTTAAAACGGACGATCTGGAACACCCGGGTGTAAAAAAACTGTTTGAACGCTCCCCGATTTATGTAGGCGGAGAGGTGACGGTATTGAACCGCCCGCAGCCCGAACGGTTCGGCGAGTTCTATTTCGACCCTGAAGAAACCCGGCGCATCTTTGCGGAGAAGGGGTGGAAACGGGTTGTCGGCTTTCAGACCCGCAATCCGGTGCATCGGGCTCACGAGTATATTCAGAAGAGCGCGCTGGAGATTGTAGACGGGCTCTTCCTCAATCCGCTTGTCGGGGAGACAAAGTCGGATGACGTTCCGGCCGATGTGCGGATGAAGAGTTATCTGGTGTTGTTGGAGAACTACTATCCGCAGGATCGCACCTTCCTGGGGGTATTCCCCGCGGCGATGCGTTATGCGGGACCAAGAGAGGCCATATTCCATGCCATGGTGCGGAAAAATTACGGATGTACCCATTTCATCGTCGGCCGCGACCATGCCGGGGTAGGGGACTACTACGGGACTTATGAGGCCCAGGAGATCTTCTCCAATTTTACCGCAGAGGAATTGGGCATCTCGCCGCTGTTTTTCGAGCACAGCTTCTTCTGTACGAAATGCGGAAACATGGCGTCGAGCAAAACATGTCCACACCCGAAAGAGGATCATATGACTCTCTCCGGGACGAAAGTAAGGGGCTTGCTGCGCGACGGGATTTGTCCGCCGCCTGAGTTTACCCGTCCGGAGGTAGCCAAGGTTCTGATTGAAGGCATGAGTCACCAGGTCATTATATAATACAGCTTAATTTAAAAGCCTTGCATGGCTTTCGGCATATTTGTCCACCTCGTCCCATATGATGATTAATGTCATTATGGACGGAGGTGGATTTTTTTATGGACTCCCAAGATAAAGTGACGGTGTGGATTCCCCTCGGTCACATCAAGAAGGCGGTGATCGGACTTTGCCTATTGGCCGTACTGGCGGGGTTGGCGATATATGAAAGGCCTGCGGCAAAAGTATGGAATTACTGGAGTCTCCCGCTCGCGGGCCGGAAGATTGTACTGGACGCCGGACATGGAGGTCCGGATGGGGGGGCGGTCAGCAAGCAAGGACTGATCGAGAAGAATATCAACCTCGCGGTGGCGTTGTATTTGCGCGACTATTTGCAGCAGGCCGGTGCCATCGTTGTGATGACCCGGGAAGTCGACAAAGACTTGGCCGGAGCCGAGACAAGAGGGTACAGCAAGCGGAAAACAGAGGATTTGAAGCAGCGCGTCCGGTTTATCGAGGAGCAAGAAGCCGACTTATTTATAAGCATTCACATGAACAGTGTGCCTTCCGAACGTTGGCGCGGGGCGCAGACGTTTTACTTTTCGAACAACGGCAATAGCGCCGCCTTGGCGGATTTGATCCAACAGGAATTACGGCGGAATCTGGAGAATACGGACCGGGTCGCAAAAGTTTCCGACAAGCCGGTATATGTCCTTCAGGCTTTGAAGATCCCCGCGGCGCTCGTAGAAGTAGGCTTTCTCTCCCATCCGGAAGAATCCCGGTTATTGGGGGATGAGGGCTACCAGCGCAAAGTGGCGGCTTCCATTTACCAGGGCCTTTTGAGGTATGCCTCCGGGGAAGGGGCGGGAAAATCAGCGGACAGCGACAAGTAATGATATAATAAATGTCATAATAGACGTAGTTACTTATATCATATAAAGTCGAGGTGCTGTCATTGATAACGAAGGAGCAGCTGGAAGCGGTGCTGCGGCCTGTCGCAGAACCCGCGTTACGTCGGAGTCTTGTCGACTTGCAGTGGATTCGGGATATGATGATCAAGGAAGATAAAGTCTCCCTCACCGTCGTTTGCCTGGGTAAAGACGAGGCATCACAGCAGTCAATCGAAAAAGAAATCCGGTTTCGTTTGGCCGAAGCCGGCATCTCTCATGTGCATCTCCGCTTTCGCGAAGCGTCGGAGCAGGAGAGAATGAACGCGGGAGCGGAGCCGGCCGAGACCGGCCCATCTTCGAAGGGATCCGCATCCGCTCAAGCGGCGGAAGGACCGGGGCCAGTAAAGGGTCATGGCGCCGGATTGGAGCATCTGCCGATTCTGGATCCCGAGTCGGGCGTGCATTTCATAGCCATTGCCAGCGGAAAAGGCGGGGTCGGGAAATCGACCGTTACCGTCAATCTGGCGGCGGCATTGGCCAGACAAGGGAAGCGGGTCGGTCTGATCGACGCGGACATTTACGGTTTCAGCGTGCCGGATATGATGGGAATCGAGACGGCCCCCACCGTGCAAGAAGGGGCGATCATTCCGGTAGAACGGTTCGGCGTCAAAGTGATGTCCATGGGCTTTTTTATCCAGGATAACAACCCGGTTATTTGGCGCGGTCCCATGCTGGGGAAAATGCTTCGGCAGTTCTTTAACGACGTAAATTGGGGCGAACTGGATTACATGCTGCTTGATCTGCCGCCGGGAACCGGCGATATCGCACTGGATGTGCACCAGATGATTCCGCAAAGCCGGGAGATCATCGTGACCACCCCGCATGCCACAGCGGCCTTCGTCGCGGCCAGAGCTGGAGCGATGGCGCTTAAAACCGAGCATGAGGTATTGGGGGTCATCGAAAATATGGCGTACTACGAATGTTCGGCATGCGGGCAGAAGGATTATATTTTCGGACGGGGCGGGGGCGCGCGCCTTGCGGAAACGCTGCACACCGAGCTATTGGCGCAAATTCCGGTCAGCGCGCCGGACAACCACCCGGCCGAGCCCGATTTCTCCCCTTCCGTGTACAAAGCGGACACGCCTGCCGGACAGATTTACGGCGAGGTGGCTTCGCAAATCATTGCGAAATGTACAAAAGACTGACCCGGGGTCAGTCTTTTTTGTACATTCAGCTTCGGATGATGACTAGGCTCCGCCGCCCCCTTGGCCGCCACCGCCTTGGCCACCGCCGCCCCCACCTTGTTGGGTGCCGCCGCCTTGCCCGCCTTCTTCACCAGACTTAGGGGCCTTTTCCACCTTCGGCTGAAGCTGCTCTTGAACGACGGTTTTCAGTAAGTCCATGACTTCCATTTTGAATAAAGGACTTTGCATGGCTTCTTGCATTACAGTCATGGACTGTTTACGGAAATCCGAAGTCTTCGTCAAATCCAGAAACATCTTCATAACTTCCGGCGATTTCATAATTTCGCTGACGGATTTTTGATACGTCGGATCTTTAATCAGCTCCATATGCATTTGCTTGCTCTGCGTATTGATCGCCTTGGCAAAATCACCGGCAAACTTCGGGTCCGTCATAATTTTCTCGAATTCCTTTTTATATTCAGGCGAGGTGATCGTCTCTTTGACCGCCATACGGATTTGGTCGGAGGATTGTCCCGGAAGAATCATCTTGATCCCCATCGTGCCCCCTCCACCGGACCCGCCGCTCCCTGAACCTCCTCCGGATCCGCCACCGGATCCGCCTCCGCTTTCGTCGCCACCGGATTCACCGCCACTACCGCCACCGGACTCACCGCCCCCCGATTCGGAACCGCCGCCTCCGGAACTGCTTTGGCCGCTTAAGGCTTCGTAGATGGCCTTTTTGCCGTCTTCGGTTTTCAGGATATCAATGACCATGGATTTGGTGTCTTTATAGCTGACTCCGCCTTGCGATGAGGAGGAGCTCTGTTCAGAACCGCAGGCCGCCAGCGGAAGAGTGAATAAACATAAGATGCACACAAACCATCGATAACCCTGCCACTTCATGGTTCCTTCCTCCTTATGCTTGTCGCTGGTCATTAGTATGCGGTCTGAAAAAAGGAATTATCCAACCGAAAACCATGGTTTTTTACCGGGATCGTTGGTAAAATATTTCGTTAGTGGGGGTGTCGCGGTTGAACTTAAAAAGATGGCTTTATTTGTTTTGGACGACCCTGGTCGTCGGTGCCGCAGGTTCTTTGATTGTAGGTCTGCTGCTGCAATGGACAAGCACGGTCGAACTTAAAGGAACGGCGGATTTTCTTGTGAATGTCGGCATCCTGCTCGGCGTTGGCATCATGGTCAGTGTTTATTCCCAAATGGGCTTTTTTGCGTATATGATGGTAAACTACATGGGAAACGGTGTTTTTTCCCGCAGAACCTGGCTGTACGTTCAAATTGTACTTACCGCGCTTGCGCTCCTGGAGTTGATGTTTTTCCGCGCGTTTGTGGGCGGGGAGAGCAGAGGGGCGTCGGATATGGTTCTTGGCCTGATATTGCTCGTTATAGCTGTTGGGGTTGCTTTTTTAAAAGCGAGGATGACGAATGCTACGGCCTGGGTACCGACTTTATTCTTTATGATTGCGGTTACGATCGTGGAAACGGTCGGTGTGCTCAAAATCGGAGTGGATCAGGCGACGGCATGGATAGCGGCACCGCTGATCGCTTGCAACGCATACCAAATTCTGATTTTGCACCGCATATTGCAGCCTAAGAACGCATAAACAAAAAAAGAAGTCCGGATGATCCGAACCGGGCTTCTTTTTCCTTTTTTACATTCCCGCCGCCGTATCCACCTGCTGCCATATCCAGGCTTGATCCCTCACCTGGTTTCCCTTCAGCCCGGCTTCCTGGAGCAAGTCGGAGACCGTAACGAATTCGTAGCCTTTTTTGCGGAGCTCGTCGATAATGATCGGCAGCGCTTCGTGCGTCTGCTTGGCGGAATCGCTGGCATGGAACAGGACGATATCGCCGGGGTGCGATTTGCTGACGACTCTTTTTACAATCGTATCGCTTCCTTTGTTCATCCAGTCCTGGGAATCCGTATCCCATTGGATGACTTGGTAGCCAAGGTCATGGGCAACTTTCAGCACGCGTTTGTCAAAATCGCCGTTCGGCAGCCGGAGCAAATTTGGTGCTTTACCTGTTACATCGGTTAAAATAGTATGGGCCGATCTTAGCTGCTTGGTGATTTCCTCATCGCTCAGTTCGCTGTAATTGGTGTGTTTGTGGCCATGGCTCCCGATTTCGTATCCTTGTTTTTGGATGGCTTTGACGATATCCGGGTGGCTATTGCTCCATGGGGAGGAGAGGAAGAAGGTCGCCTTCTGAACATTTTTGTCCTTAAGGACTTTAAGGATCGGTTCTGCGCGTTTATCGCCCCAGCTGATATCGAAAGTCAACGCGATGACCTTGCGGTCGGTGGATACGCTGTAAATGGCCGTCGGGCTGCTTTCTTCGGAGAAGACGGTAATATGGCTCTGTTCCACGTAGATTACACCTGCCGTAAACAGGGCTGCCGCGAAGAGAAAAAAGAACCTTTTGATCTTCTTCCCGTTCAGGACATAGAAGAAATTGTTCATTGGATGATGCCCCTCTCGTCATCAGAATAAATTTACTCCGCTTGTCTAATGTATGCTCGTACCTTTTTGCTTTATGACTTTGATTAGGAGGCTTATGCATATGCTTTCACCTCGATTATTTTTTCTGGACCTTAGGCGCTATAAAAAAGCGATGTACTTGTCGCTGGCTCTGTTCGCAGTCGGTATCCTGCTGGGGACGGCGGGTTCTGAAACCATTGCCGGATTGGTGGCCCCGGATATCGCGAAGCTTCAGGAATACAGCCGCGAGCTGTCGCAGTCCGCAATGCCGGAGCTGAGCTTTTTTAAGTTTATCTTCTTGAATAATGCGATAAAAAGCGTAGCTGTGATTGTTCTCGGAGCTTTGTTGGGAATCATGCCGGCTATCTTTCTGCTGATGAACGGTATGGTCCTGGGTCTGGTAGTGTCGCTTGCCGCCGCACAAGGAGCGGACCTGTTTGAGCTTGTCGTGTTGGGTTTACTGCCGCATGGCATTATAGAGATTCCCGCGATTTTGGTAGCGGCGGGGTTCGGCATGCAGTTCGGTTATGTTGTGCTCAAGGGATTAGGTGAATTGGGAGCCAGAGATCGGTCGGACCGGACCGTGAATTGGAAGGATTTTTTTGCTTCGGCGGGTAGGGGAGCTTTTTGGATTGTGGTATTCCTTCTGATAGCGGCAGTCATAGAAAGCACGATAACTTATCACCTTATGAGGTGAAGTGTCATAATTTTCCCGGAAAGTGAGCATAACAGTAAAGCGGTTCAAAAGAACGGGTTTATACGGGCGGGGAAGAGGTTAAACAATAAATACCCAGGAAATGTAAGGTCATTCGCTGCCGCCATACGTCCTAACTTAGTCCTTGTAAAAATCGCAACTATCGATGAAGAGGAGCTGTTATGCCATGCTGGGAATGCTGTTTAATGAAAAGGAATGCAAGGAACTTGATTACGTGCTTCGAAAAGAACTGGACGAAATGCTGCTTGATTTAAGCGATCAACGGCTGGACCGTGAAATTAGACGGGCTATCGCTAACCGGTATAAGACGGTATTTCGGATGTATGCCAGATTCGCCCCTTCCAAAGAGCTCTCCAAATATGCTAGACGTATTGTTTTATAGATTTCGACGGATGGGGAAATTTGGGTTTGACATTTTCTTCGGGGATGTGGTAAATTATCAAACGTTCCGCTTTTTCGGGACAACGTAGTGAGCATCGTTCGAAGGTAGGATTTGGAACAAAAAAACTTTCGAAAAACTCTTGCAAAAACCTAGCTGACTATGTTATATTATAAAAGTCGCCGCTGAAACAAAGCGATGACGAAATGACGAAGTTGATCTTTGAAAACTGAACAACGAGTGAGTATTAAAATGATGGGATTTAAATCGACCTTGTGTCGTTTGAAAATCCATCCTATGAG
>NZ_VSDO01000008.1 GCF_008084145.1 Paenibacillus faecis
TTCAGGCGTATTTACGCTGGCGAAACAAGAACAAACGTAAGGCCATTATTTTACGAGAGCAAAATAAGATCAAGGTTGTCTGAAGGGGCACTAAGATCGGGCATGTTCATTTTCATGTCGGCGATTTACAATTGGCCCGGCGATTTTATTGTGAAACGCTCGGCTTTGAGGTTACGGCGCACTACGGCAATTCCGCCTTGTTTATTTCCGCCGGGGGCTACCATCACCACATCGGCTTGAACCTTTGGGCAGGGGCCGGAGCGCCGGCCGCGCCGGAGGATGCCGTGGGCGTCCGCTATTTTACCGTATCCGTTCCTAACTTGGATGAGCTTAACGAGCTTGAGCAGCGGCTGATTGCCGGTCGGATTCCGTTCGAACGCCATTCGGGGGACATCGTATTGAGAGATCCGTTCGGGATCGGTATCCGAATCGAGATTTCCGATAGAGAAGAATAGAATAAAAAAGCGCTTCCCACTTTCTCCGGCGCTTCCTTTCCCCTATAATAAGGAATACGAATTCCGTAGGAAAGGACCGAATGCCATGCAGCTGTTCCCGCAATTGGAAACGGAAAGATTTATTTTGCGCAAGCTGACTTCCGAGGACGCCCGCGATTTGTTTCATTATTTTTCCAATGATGAAGTCACCAAATATTATGACCTGGACAGCTTTGTGGAACTACGGCAGGCCGAGGATTTAATTCAATCCTGGAACCGTCGGTTCAGCGAGAAGAAAGGGTTTCGCTGGGCTATTACCGAGAAGCCGAACAACAAAGTCATCGGAACGATCGGCTTCCATAACTGGGCGAAGGAACATTATAAAGCCGAAATCGGGTACGAGTTAAACCCCACTTATTGGGGAAAGGGCGTAATGACCGAGGTGCTGCAGGAAATTATGCGTTTCGGTTTTGAAGATCTCAGGCTGAATCGGATCGAAGCTTATATCGACCCTGACAATATTCGTTCCAGGTACCTGTTGGAAAAGACGGGTTTTCATGAAGAAGGCTATCTGAAACAATGTTTTTATGAGAAAAATCAGTTCGCTGACGCCGTCATTTTTGCCCTGCTCAAACAACAGTACGACTCAAATAGGACCTGAGATTTATATCGGATCACGCGCCCGGGAAACCGGGCGTTTTCCTTATTGACATGTTTCCTCGGCGGGTGGTTAAATATGGAATGTCGTACCCAGAGAGGAGATCAAGCATGAAGAAGTCGCACAAGTGTTTTGGAATTTGGAGCCTGATTCTGCTGCTTGCCGGAGGTCTGGTTCTATCCGGTTGTTCAGGCAAATCCGAAGGAGCGGAGGGCGGCGGTTCGCCGGAACCAAAAGCGGTCACTGAAGAAAATAATGCTGACGCGGAGACGGGGAAGATCACCGAACTCATGCAACGTTATTTTGATAAAGGGCTCAAATATCGAGGAAAAGATACGTCCGAACATCTCTCCGCCGAGATGCTGACCTATTATGGCGATGCTCCGGAAGGGATGGAGGCCGCCATTTATAAGGTCAATGTTAAAACCGGCACGGTAGTGGATGGGGTTAGCGGAATGCCGCTTTATAATCTGTTTCTCGATGCGAATTCAGTTCCTAATTTGAAGGATATGAGCGGGCAAGAAGCTAACCAGGCCTTGGAGGACATGATCCTTCCCGTTTTGAAGGAAAAAGGCTATGTCTATGAAGGGAAAATGGATGAGGTTTTCTCAGGTTTTGTAGGGGACGGTTTTCTTGAATTGGCGATCCCCGGGAGCGAGGAAGATACCGGAACAACGTTTCATCTGGAGGTGGAGCCGTTTACGAAGGAGCTCAAGACTTTGCCCAGTACAAGTATAGGTGAAATCGATGAAGATCTAGGGGACGGCGTTGCGGTGGGAGATAAAACTTCCGGCACGGAAGAAATCCCCCAACTGGCCAACTTAAGCGATTGGAATGAGCGCGGGTTCAACCAGGATCAGGAACAGTCATTCGATATGGATACGGCGTCCTGGGGGAAGGTTCGCTTGGTTTCCGGCTATTATTTGAAAGGGGACGAAAAAAAGCCGCTGTTCCTTTTGGCCGATGACCAGGATCGGGTTCTGTATACACTGCCTGATTCCCATCCGCAAAATTTACGGTTCCAAGACATTCTAGCGATCGGTTTCAAAGACATGAACGGGGATGGGTTGAAAGATATTGTGATCATTAATGAATATACGGAACCGAACAAGAAGAGCGGGCAGAAGGCTTTGTCCCGGGCGTCTGTATATTTTGCCCAAGAAAAGGTTTATAGTACGCTGCCTTGGTATAATGACGTGCTGAGCGACTCGGTCAAGAACTTGACGATCGCCAACCTGGAGAAAAAAGGAGCGGAGATTCTTCAGCGGATCCAATCGGACCTCAAAAAAGAGGACGCTCAAGCGGCGCTGGATACTTTATCCGGTTACATATGCACCCCTCAACTTCAACGATACTTGGATTGGGACTATGCGGCCTCGTCGGACTCGGTCGTCTTATTTATTAATGAAAGCAACACATTTTCGGAGAGCTACATTGTTTATGCTATAGCGGAACGGTTGGGAGAAGCGAGAAGCGCCGAATTGGCGTCCGATGCGAAGCTGGCAGGGCGGGTGAAACAGTATGAAAAGCTCGTCAGAGAGATGACAAATGATTTAGCTACTTACAATTATATTGCATCGGGCGGAGGGACGATTTGGCAAATCATTAACGCCGGTTCGGAGCTCGACCTTCAATTTGCCTTAAACCAGTATGCCGACGGAAACGCGAAGTCTTCTACCGTCGATGTAAAGGCGCTGGAATCGCTCCAGGAGGACTGGGACGGCTTTCACAGCGAATTGAAATCGGTGATTGAAAATAAGAAGATGGGAGCCGAAAACCCGGATGCCTTAGAGTTGTCGCCGGAAGATGTGGAGGAGCTAAAGGACATCGAGAAGGCCTTAGCAAAGAATATGGATCAGTTTGTAAAGCTCGCTTCCAAGGATCCTGATGCTTCCGTGTTTATCGAGCATATTGAGGATAGTTTGGGTTTTGAATGGTAAAGTTTAAAATAATGATGAAGAGAATCCCGCCTGTGGCGGGATTCTCTTGTTAGCCTTGATCCTCGTCGGATCTTTTGAAATGCAGCGGGGGAGGAATAAGCCACCCTTTGTCTTTGTTCAATCGAAGAATGCGCAGGCCGAACGCCGCTTTTGTCGTATGATATTTCGCAAATAATGCGCCGATATCCTCACGGAAGGACATCCCCATCATTTTGCTGCATGCGGCAAGCCCCAAGGCGGAATCCGCCGCGATTTTCGCGCCGATCTCCGGGTCGGAAAACCGGGCTCCCGGTGGAATGTCCTCCCAGGATACCGCAGGTCTTTCCGGAAATCCGGGAGCCGGCAAAACCCCGTGCTCGGTCAGCAGGGCGTCGCATTCTTTGGATTCCAGTTTGGCTTGGTCCAGAAGGTCTTTAAGCACTTCCTTCAGGTCCTTGTCACCGGCATGGTTTAAGTACGCCTGGTAGCATGAAATGGTTCCCTTGGCCATCATCGAGGTCTCCCAAATGCCGATAACCTCGCCGTAATGCATCGGTTGGTCTTTGGGATTCCCGCTCAAAATACCCATTAGAATATCTCCCTTGTTCTTAATGAATTACCCTACGGGTTCATTATTTACCTAAGGGACGATTTTAATGCTTGAGGTTTTCTTGGCGGGGGAAGGCTAGGTGCGGTTGATTGGAGTAAGGACTCATCGAACCTAATGGAGAAACAAACTTTTGGGAGAAACAAATTTTTGGATGAAATTACATTTGGCACTTCTCCAGCCTGCATGTTATATTGTAAATCCGGTCAGGGAATCGACCGGGTGATAAGCGAACTGGAAGGAATTACACCTTGTTATTGGAGCGCTTATCGTGATATATTATTACTCCGGCCGCTTCGACGGTGGCGCGGTAAGCAAACTGGTAAGAATTAGTTCTTGCAATCAGGTTTGCTGATGTGGTAAGATATAAAAGTTGCCGCTGATGAGGCGATAATGAAATGAACGAAGTTGATCTTTGAAAACTGAACAACGAGTGAGTATTAAAATGATGGAATTTAAATCGACCTTGTGTCGTTTGAAAATCCATTATATGAGAATTAATTTTCTCGTCAGTAACTGATTGAGCTAAGGCTCTTTCGAATAAAGCATCACTCGGATGGAACACCTCATTACCTTCGGGTA
>NZ_VSDO01000009.1 GCF_008084145.1 Paenibacillus faecis
GGCTGACCGTAAGGTCGCCGATAACTAGGCTTCGCGATCGCGAAGTCGACCATACTCACTCGTTGGTCAGTTTTGAGAGTTCAACTCTCAAAATTGCTGAAATTTCGAACGTGGCTTCGGCCATCGTTACAAAATTTCATCATTGATCCTTGAAAACTGGATAACGAAACGAAATTTGCGTTTTAGAAACAACTCTTTTAGCTGAACTTGTGTCAAAACAAGTTTAATAAAGGTAGTGACTGCAGAGCGAAGGTTTTGGGATGACCGAACTTTAGGTAGTGCGCGGCTGCTTGCGAGAGCAAGTCAGTAAGCGACGAACGAGGAGAGGGCAGCGCAAAACCGGAGCGAATTGGTTAAGCTACTAAGAGCACACGGAGGATGCCTAGGCGCTAGGAGCCGAAGAAGGACGTGGCGAACAACGAAACTGCCTCGGGGAGCTGTAAGCAAGCTTTGATCCGGGGATGTCCGAATGGGGAAACCCGGCTGGAGTAATATCCAGTCACTCATGCCTGAATACATAGGGCATGAAGAGGCAGACCAGGGGAACTGAAACATCTAAGTACCCTGAGGAAGAGAAAACAAAAGTGATTCCGTCAGTAGCGGCGAGCGAACGCGGATTAGCCTAAACCAAGGGGCTTGCCCCTTGGGGTTGTGGGACGTCTCACATGGAGTTACAAAGGAGCATATTAGATGAACAGGTCTGGAAAGGCCGGCCAAAGAAGGTAAAAGCCCTGTAATCGAAAGTGTGCTCCCTCCGAGACGGATCCCGAGTAGTGCGGGGCACGTGAAACCCCGTATGAATCCGCCAGGACCATCTGGTAAGGCTAAATACTCCCTAGCGACCGATAGTGAAGCAGTACCGTGAGGGAAAGGTGAAAAGCACCCCGGAAGGGGAGTGAAAAAGAACCTGAAACCGTGTGCTTACAAGAAGTCAGAGCCCATTTTAGGGGTGATGGCGTGCCTTTTGTAGAATGAACCGGCGAGTTACGTTTGCAAGCAAGGTTAAGCCGATAAGGCGGAGCCGCAGCGAAAGCGAGTCTGAATAGGGCGA